>NZ_JBNJMY010000001.1:5552446-11104893 GCF_050936355.1 Actinoallomurus sp. CA-142502 | reverse complement strand
GGCCAGGCTCAGCAGCAGGCTCAGCAGCTCGCGAACCTGCCGTCGATCCTGACCGCCCGCGCCGCGATCAAGGCCGGGCAGGGCTCGTCGTGGGTGGGGCTGCTCACCGCGACCGGCCTGACTCCGGATGTGCTCGCGCTCGCCGTCAACTCGATGCTCACCGACCTCGGCAAGACCGCGGCCGGGCGGGCGCTGGTGGCCGACATGCACGCGCACGGGTACGCCCGCGGCGGCGAGATCACCGGCCGGCCCGGCGTCGACGCGAACCTCATCCGCGCCACCCGCGGGGAGTTCATGGTCCGCGACGGCCCGGCCCGGCGGTACCGGCCCTTCCTGAACGCCATGAACGACGGCACGTTCGACCAGTTCATCCGCCACCTGGTCTCCGGCGCGTCCGGCGGCCGCGCAGCGCCGGCCCCGGCGCCGGTCGTGGCCGGGCCGACGATCCACAACACGTTCCCGACGCAGGAGATGGACAAGGCCGAGCTCGCCCACACCGTCAACCGCGAAATCGCCTGGCAGCTCGGCTGAAAGGAGGTGCCCGGTGTCGATCCCCGCTGTAGAGCCTCCGGTCGCACCGGGCACTCCCACCAGCCTGCGGCCGGGCACGAAAACCTCGAGGCTCACCGGCGTCATCGACGACACGGGGCCGGGTGGGTCGGGGATCGTCATCCCCCTCAACGCCGTCGACGACGCGTATGTGGACTGGAGGATGCAGGATCTCGACGGCTGGGACTCGGCCGACCTGCAGGAGCAGGCCGAGGCCAAGGTCGGCGAAGACGGCTCCTGGGACGCGCAGAACTTCTACGCGGGCCGGATCGTCACGATCGAGGGCTTGCTCACCGCCCCGACCTATGAGCTGCGGGAGGCGGCCGAGTACCAGCTCCGCCAGGCCGTTCCTCCCCGCCGGCTCATACGGCTCCGGATTGACGAGGTCGTCCCGAAGTACGTGATGGGCCGGCGCAGTGGCCGGCTCATGGTCAAGCCGCTGGACGAGGTGCACTCCAAGTTCTCCGTGGCGATCCTCGCGCCCGACTTCCGTAAGTACGGGCTGAATGCCGTGGCCGAGGACCTGGCCGTCGTCCAGCCCGCGCTCGGCCTCGCCCCGCCGTGGACGCCGCCGATCACACTGCCGCCCCGGTCCGGCGGCACCGACACCGTCACCGTCACCAACGTCGGCCAGATCGCCACGCAGCCGCTCGTGCGCCTCAACGGGCCCGGCGCCGGCCTCGCCATCACCAATGCGGCCACGGGCCTCACGCTGGCCTATGACCTCACACTCGGCGCGACTGACTATCTCCTCGTCGACTGCCATGCCGGCGTCGCCCTCCTCAACGGCGTCGCGCCCAGGTCGCCTGCGGTCGGCAGCGCGGTGACGAGCCGCTGGGTGATCGCTCCCGGCGACAACACCCTTCACCTGCGCGGTACAGCCACCGATCCGGCCATGCTCGCGACCGCATCAGTCCAATTCAGCCCCGCCTGGGAGTAGGAGACACGATGGCAAACTCTGTCGCGGCGCTCGCCCCGGCGTGGATGGACGGCGTCCAGGTCAACGCGGCGCAGATGCGCCGGGAGATCCTCGGCGGCCTGTACGACCGCGCGGGCATCGTCCGCGGGCTCACCGTCTCCGCGCTGCCCACGCCGGCGATGAAGCTCCGCCTGCCGGCCGGCCTCTGCGTCGTCGACGACGGGCAGAGCGGCTACTACCCGCTCGCGAACTCCACGCAGGTCGACCTCGACATCGCCCCATCGAGCGCGACGCAGCCGCGTATTGACAGCCTGATCGCGCAGGTCCTCGACAACGGCGACGCCACCTCGACCTACCTGTACCGGATCCTCACCGGCACGCCGGCCAGCGTGCCGTCGCCGCCCGCGCTGCCGCCGGCCGACGCGCCGGGCGCGTACACGCTGCGGGTCGCGAACGCGTACGTGCAGGCCGCCGCCGAGACCAACGGCTTCATCCGGGCGCAGGACGTCACGATCGTCGCCCCGTCGGCTATGCAGTCCCTGCGGCCCAGGAAGTCTGACTTCGTCTCTCCGCCCGGGTGGGGCAGCACGAGCACGTGGGTGGACTTCACCAGCGCGCAGTGGCCCCCCATCACCATGGCGGTTCCCGCCTCCGGCGCCATCAAGTTCACGATCAGCGGCGGGAACATGTCCAACACCAACACCGACGTCTCCAGCATCCGGATCTCCTACCGGGTGTCCGGCGCGAACACGATCAGCGTCGACCCGCTCGACTCCAAGGCAGTGCTCGCATGCGGTAACGCCTCCCACTCCGGCTCGCGGACGACCTACATCGACGGCCTCACCCCGGGCGGCGCGATCACCATCACGCCGATGTGGCGGATCTCCTCCGGCAGCTCAAGCACGGTCACGTTCTCCGCCGGGCAGCTCCTCGCCGAGCCGGTCGCCTGATGGCGGTCCTGGACGCCGCCCCGGTCTCCGAGCCAGGCGAGTGGCGGTACGCCCTGCACGACCTGGCCACCGGCGAGCAGATCGCCGAGCACGTACCTTTCGACGTTCAGCCGTTCGACCGCTCGCTACCCGAGGCAGGAACGCTGACGGCCACGCTGCCGGTCGACGACCCGCTCGTGCAGAAGATGGACCCTTGGGGGCGGGCGCAGCCGCGTCGTACGACGCTCGTGCCCTGCCGCGACGACCAGGCGATGGGCGAGTACCTCATCTGGAACCGACCCGACTACAAGGCCAGCGCCAAGGTCATGACCGTCTCCTGCATGGAGGTCCGGAGCTACTTCGACAAGCACCGGGTGCTCCGCCCGACGGACGGGTACGGCTCCCGCAAGACCCTCGAGTTCACGCAGACCGACGCGTTCGACGTCTTCAGGGCCTTGTTGAGCGACGCCCAAGCCGTGATGTTCGAGGACATGCCGGTCGGCGACATCGGCGTGATCGCCGACCCCACCGTCATGTCCGGGCAGCTCATCGACCGCCGCGACACCGAAGACGACGCCGGCGCGTACCACGGGTACACCTTCGACTACTACGGCAAGCTCTTCGACGACCTTGCCAGCTCGGTGGGGTTCGAGTGGCGCGTCGACTCGTTCTTCGACCAGGACAACCGGCTGCGGCGCCGCCTGGTCCTCGGCTACCCCCACGTCGGCCGGCCGTTCGACGCTGACTCCCTGACGCTGGAGTACCCCGGCACGATCGCCGACTACGTCTACCCCGAGGACGGCGAGAACAGCCCGAACTATCTCGCGGCGCTCGGCGCCGGCGAGGAAGAAGCGATGGTCTGGGCGGAGGCCGTCAACGCGGCCGAACTCCGGGGCGGCTACCCGCTCTTGGAGACCACCGCGAGCTACAAGAACGACTCAGTGCAGAGCATCGCCGCGCAGCACGCCGCCGCTGAGCTGGCGCGCACCCAAGGCGACATCACCGTCCCGAGCTTCAACCTGATCGGCGTGCCGAACGTCGCGCCGGGCGACTACGTCCGCGCCCGGATCAGCGACGAGGCGCGATTCCCCGGCTCGACGGTGACGCCGAAGGAAATCTCCGCGCGCGTCATCTCTCTCAGAATCACGCCCGGTCCGAAGGAACGAACGACGTTGGTGATCGAGGACCCCCGGGACACGGGAGCGGCCGCATGACGCAGAACATGCCCCGCGACGAACGCACGCTGGCTCGCGAACTCGCCGACATCAAACGGCGGCTCCGCGCTCTGGAGACCGCACCGCGCGCCGCCAAGACCAGCTTCTCCAGCGGGCAACTGGTCGTCGGCGATCCCGCGTCGCCGTCGCGGATCGAGATCAGCGCCGGCGAGTCGCACATCAGGTTCAACAACGCGGAAGGCCCACCCACGACCCTCGCCGCGCACGGGACGGGCGGTGCAATCCTCGACAGCACCAGCGACGCCGGCACCATCTTCCCGTTCGGGACGCGCGCGCTGATCTGGGACGGCCCATATTTCACGAACCTCCAGGTCAGCCGAGTCGACGGCGATAGCGCCACCGTTCAGGCCGAGGTCTACGCCGATGTCCAAGACTCCGGCGGCGGAAACTCCCGTGCCACCGTCAGCCTGTCCGCGCGGGGCGTCGGCGACTCCAACGGCAGCATCGTCGACATCTCTGCCGACGGCGGGCTGCTCCTCTACACCAACTCGCGCACGACCGACCCGCCCGCCCCGCCGGCTGATTGCGTCGTGCTCTACGTCAAGGGCAACCGGCTCTACTACCGCGACGCCACCGGCACCGTACACGGTCCGCTCTGAGGAGGAGGAACAGGTGACCACGACCGTCCGGCAGGGCGCCACCGCCACGCTGCTCAACCAGATCTTCGAGTACCCAGGCGGCCCGCCGGCGGACCTCGACGACGTCACCATCGCGATCGCCTCGGCCGACGGCACCACGACGGTGCTGGGCGCGACGTCCAGCGGGATCGTCCACCCCGACACCGGCGTGTGGACCTACGACTGGGATGTCCCCGTCGACCAGACGCCGGGCGGCTACCTCGTCACCTGGTCCGGCACCTCCGGCGGCACGCCGGTCGTCACCACCGAACTCGTCATCGTGGCCGCGATCCCGAACTACGACGCCCAGCTCGCCTCCGCGCGCCGCTACGACCGTGTCCCGTACCAGGCCGCCGATGCCCAGGGACGTCCGATCCCGGGCGCGCACGGCACCCTGTGGGACGGCGTACTCGGCGGGAACGGAGCCAACCAGGTCATCAACATCACCACCCTGGACGGCACACCGATCCCCGGAGGCGTCCTCGTCGCCGACGCCCGCGGCTACTACCCGGGCTTCCTCGACCTGAACAAGACGCCGAACCTGTACATCATCGGCAGCGACACCGGAGTGATCGAGGGCGTCGACCCGGTACTGATCGAGCCCAGCGACACCGACGACCGGGTCATCGCCATCGAGGGCTACATCACTGGACCGGGTGGGATGTCCGACCGCCTGGACGTCATCGAGTCCAGCCGCGGTCAGGCACTCGGCCTCGCCACCCTCGGCTCCGACGGCCGAGTCCTGCCCTCCCAACTGCCCGCGCAGATCGCGGGCGCGAACGGCTACGCCGTCACCGACTACGGTGCCCTCGGCGACGGCGTCAACGACGACAGCAACGCCATCCAGGCCGTCCTCGACCTGGTCGCCTCCACCGCGCCGGGCGGCCGCGTCATCGTCCCGCCCGGCACGTACCTTCTCGAGGAGGAGCTGGAGATCAAGTCGTCGGTCCACCTCGACCTGATGCCCGGCGCGACGCTCAAGCGCGGGGCGGCGTCGATGCAGTACATGATCAAGAACTTCGCCAGCGACTACGCGCCCACGGCGTACGGCGGCCGCAGCGGCATCCGGATCTCCGGCGGGGTCTGGGACGCGGCCGGCGACGTGCTCACAGGCAGCGTGACGGCGATCATCTTTGCGCACGCGAAGGGCATCCGGGTCGATGGCGTTACGGTCCGGAACGTGCGCGATTGGCACGGCGTGGAGATCAACTCCAGCCAGGACGCGA
The DNA here is from genome assembly GCF_050936355.1 of Actinoallomurus sp. CA-142502. Classification (NCBI taxonomy): domain Bacteria; kingdom Bacillati; phylum Actinomycetota; class Actinomycetes; order Streptosporangiales; family Thermomonosporaceae; genus Actinoallomurus; species Actinoallomurus sp. CA-142502. The sequence goes on along the minus strand of NZ_JBNJMY010000001.1, from coordinate 11,099,418 downwards.
TCGTCCGGGACTGCGTGTTCGAGGGGTTCAACCCCGTCGCCAGCAACCGGCAGATCTCCGAGGCCGTCCAGATCGACCTGGCACTCAACTCCGGTGTGCTGCCGGGGATCGGCTCCGGCGCCTACGACAGCACCCCGTGCGACGGGGTGCTGGTCACCGGCTGCACCGCGCGGGCGTATGGGTCGCTCGGCTCGTACGGTCGGCTCGTCGGCAGCCACTCCTACGCCGACACGGTCTTCCACAAGAAGATCCGCGTCATCGGCAACCACGGCCAAGCTCTCAACGACTACCTGGTCAGGGCTTACAACTGGCTCGACGTCGTCGTCCAGGGCAACACGTGCGTCGACAGCAACGGCGGCGTCCGCTTCGAGGTCCCGTCCGGCGCGACGGTCGGCGGCGAGTCCATCAACGTAGTCGGCAACACCTTCCGCAACATGGGCGTGCAGAACAACGGCGCGGCCATCGTGTCTGGCGTGATCAGCGTCCTCGGCCTCACCACCCCCTCCAGTGTCCCGGCCCGCGAGGCGACGATCGCGGCGAACATCATCAAGACCTGGGCCACGGCCGCCGCCGTCGAGGTCGTGAACACCGCCGACGCCGTCATCGACGGCAACACGGTCAAGACCGGATCCGCGACGGGATGCAAGGCCATCGACCTCGTCTCCAGCGCCAACGCGGTCGTGTCCGACAACAAGCTCGACACCGCGGCGTACGGGATCCACGTCCGCGAGGCCAACTCCGTCAGCGGGGCCGGCGGCGTCGTGCAGGGCAACAACCTGGTGAGCTGCTCGACCACCGGTGCGCAGATCGACTCCGCGGCGACGTCTCTGGTCGCTAACCGCTTCCGGAACTGCGGGAACGTATCCAAAGCATCCGCAGAGATCAACGCCAGCCAGTGCCTGTTCAACAGCAACTACGTCTGGAAAGGCAATGGCGGCACCGGCCTGATCGCCCTGGTCATCACGGCAAGCAGCACGGATGCGTTCGCCGCAGCGAACTACTTCCGCGGCTGGGGGACAACGCAGGTTGCGAACGTCACCGACAACGGCACCACGTCGACGGTCAGTAGCACTGAGAAGTTCATCGCTACCGCCTGACTCCGCCCGCCTGACCGACAACAACCAGGGGGTCTGAGTGAGCGATGAGCCCAGCAACGGCGAACTCAAGCGGCTCCTCGAACGCGACCACGCCGAGACCTCATCCGCGATCGCGAAGCTGGAGACCCAGCTCGGCGTAGCACTCCAGCAACTGTCCATGCAGTTCAAGGACTACGTGCTGAAAGAGGTCTGGCAGACCGAGCGTGATGCCCTCCGGGAGCAACTCGGCGAGGTCAAAGAGGAGGTCACGACCGCGCGCCGGCGCGCGGCGAACGCGGTCTGGGCGGCGGCCGGCACGCTCGTGACCAGCCTCATTCTCATCGCCTTCAAAGGAGGCCATTGATGCAGGCCAAACACGCCGCCGAGCGTGTGAGCTACGCGGCGGGCGCGGCCGGTGTCGTGCTGCTCGCGAGCTTCCTCAGCTCGACAGCGGCCGGATGGCGGCAGGGCCGCGAGGCGGCCCAGGCACGACCGACCGCAACAGCCACCGTGACCGCCCGGCCGCCGGCCGCCGACCGCCGGTCTCCGAGCCCGCGCCCATCGGACGCCGAACCGAGCGCTGGCCGCACGCTCCTCGCGGCGAGCGAGCGGGCAGGGCACTCCGGAGCGGCGGGCGCGAAGAGCGGCTCGGGCGGGAGCTCCGGCGCCAGCTCGAGCGGTGGCGGCCAGACAGCTCGCCCGTCACCGACAGCTGAGCCCACGTCCGGCGGCTCGCCCGCGGGCGGCCTGAACCTGTCCGCGCGGCTGCCGCTGGGGGTCCTGCCGGACGTCGGCGTGGACGTGACCGTAGGAGGTCGGAAGTGACCAACTGGACCGAGCAGGAGATCGAGGCGCACGCCAACGAGCTGCCGTCCTACGTGCCGCCGCTCCCGGGCATCTCGGAGATCTCCCAAGATCCGCGCCTGTTCGACGAGCAGCCTGCCGCTGGCCGGTACGGCGCGAAGGCGAAGGCGGCGATCGTGTCGGGCACCGCCGCGGCGATGGTCGCCGCGATGGTGGCGTTCTTGGGGATGGGCGAGCGTCCGGCCAACCACAACGCAGTCACCGTCGAGTACAACGCCAAGATCGCGCGTATCGGCGACGGGCCGTGGTGCGACATGGGCGTCAGCGTCGCGGCGATCCACTCCGGCAACATCGACGCCGTCTGCGGCGGCCTCGGCCGCGGGTTCGCCTTCACCCCGGCACACGCCGCCGACTTCAAGCACCGCGGCCTGTGGGACTACGGCGCCGACGACCTTCAGCCGGGCGACGTCGTCTTCTTCTCCTGGTCGCGCGGCAAGAGCATCGACGACATTGAACACGTCGGCATCGTTGAGCACGTCTACGCGGACGGCAGCTTCACCACGATCGAGTGCAACATCGGCGACAAGTGCCGCCGTGAGCACCGCGACGCGACGTACGTCGTGGGCCGCGGCCGCCCGCCGTACGCGGGCGCCGACGACGTGGCCATGGTGGTGAGCCTCGGTGTCGGCTGAGGGGATCGACTACGCCTGGGGCCGCCCCTCGCTCGCCGCACTCCTCGCGGCCGGCAAGACGTTCGTCTGCCGGTACCTGTCCCACAGCCCGTCCAAGAACCTCACGGCGGCCGAGGCCCGCGGGCTGTCCGAGGCCGGCGTCTGGATCGTTGCGGTCTGGGAGACCACCGCCAAGCGCGCACTGGACGGCAAGGCGGCCGGTACCACGGACGCCCGAGACGCGCTGTCCCAGGCACAAGTGTGCGGGATGCCCGACGGCCGCCCGATCTACTTCGCGGTCGACTGGGACGCCACGGTGAGCCAGCAGTCCGCGATCAACGCCTACCTCGACGGTGCCGCGTCCGTGCTCGGCCGGGACCGGGTCGGGATCTACGGCGGGTACGGGCCCGTCTCCCGGGCGCTCGCCGTCGGCAAGGCCCGCTGGGCGTGGCAGACCTACGCCTGGTCCGGCGGCCGTTGGGCGGCCGGGGTGCACCTGCAGCAGTACAGCAACGGCCACACGCTCGGCGGCGTCGGCTGTGACTACAACCGAGCAATGACCAGCGATTACGGACAGTGGCGCGTCGGCGTCAGCCCAGAAGGAGAGGACGACATGGCACAGGTGAGCTCCCTCGGCGTCGACGGCGCCCAGGTCATCAAGGCTGGCAAGACCGCCGACGCGAAGTGGACGGAGGAGTACACCGACAAGCACGGCCTGCACGGCGACGGCGGCACCTCCGTGGCCATCGCCAAGGAGAGCCTGTGGGCGGTCCTGGACGCCGAGTTCACGTTCGCGGGCCTCGCCCAGGGCGACGCGGTCGAGGTCGCGTGGGTGCGGGTCAAGGACGACGGGACGTTCATCGACAACGGATGGGGCCCCTTCACCTACATCGCCGACGCCCAGGGCGTCGTGCACGGGGAGATCGGCGGCCAGTTCGGCCTGAACGACTCGAACCGGCTGCGGCTGCGGATCCACAACACCAGCGAGAAGGACCTCACGGTCGTCGCCGCCGGAGCCGACGGCAAGCCGGTCACGATGGCCAAGGCCAGCCTCTTCCGGTACTGAGCTACGCGAAGGCCGCTGGGTCCCCGCCTGACCTTCACCTCTTCGCCCAACCTCTTCAACTCTCGGCCCCGCCATCGTGCGGGGCTTCGTCATGCCAGGAGGCATGAGTGGTCCACGTCCAGCGATTCCCTTACCACCCGCTGCTCGGCCGGCACATGCTCCTCGACGACCGGTCGCTGCCGTACGCGATCGAGCGGCAGGAGACCCCGCCGACCATCAAGCCGGTCGACCACCCGATCTCGATCCCGATCCTCGACCAGTCCAACCTGCTCGCCCAGGGCATCCACGTCTCCCAGCTCGTGCCCGGCGCGACCGACGTCGATGGGCTCGGCTCGTGCACCTGCAACGCGGGCACCTACTCCCTCTCGACCTCCCCGGCGCTGTCCGAGCGCGTACGTGCGGCAGGCGAGGTCCTGGACGAGCGGTTCGCGATCCGGTTGTACCCCAAGGTCACGCGCGCGGACGAGTACCCCGACGTGGCGTTTCCACCGACCGACTGCGGCAGCAGCGGCCTCGGTGTCTGCAAGGTTCTCAAGGCCCGCGGCCTGATCGGCTCCTACACCTGGGCGACCACGCTGGAAGGCGTCGCGGCGCTCCTCCAACGCGGCAGCATCATGTTCGGCGCGCCCTGGTACGAAGCGTGGTTCGAGCCGGGCCCGGACGGATTCGTCGACGAAGGCGGTTGGGAGTCCTCCGAGGTCGCCGGCGGCCACGAGTTCTGTGTGGTCGCGCTGGAGACCTGGGACGAGCGGGCGCCGGAGAACTCGGTGATTCGCTTCCCGAACTCGTGGAACCGCTCGTGGGGCGACAACGGCTACGGCCGGATGCGCCTGGCCACGTACGCGCGGCTCCGTGCGCAGATCGATGTGAAGCAGATCCGCGTCTGACCTGCGCGATTGCGTGGGGACTTGTAGTTTTCCGACCTCGCCTGAGGAGGCTACCCATGCTCGACTCGATCACCCGTACCGTCGTGCCGCTCATCGTCGGGCACCTGCTCGCCTGGGCTGCGATGATCGGCCTCAACCTGCCCGGCGGTGCGGTCACCGAGATCGTCGCCGTCATTCTCACGACCGCTTACTACGCCCTCGCCCGCTGGGTCGAACAGCGCTGGCCGGGCCTCGGCCGGGTGCTGCTGTCCGCCGGCCTGGCGCGTCGGCAAGCGCCGCTCTACCTGCCGCCCGGTGCGACGATCGTCATCCAGGGCCGCGTCGAGGAGACGACCGGGGAGCACTGGCCGAGGCCCGGCGAGCGGTAGGCTGGCCGCAGACTTTGATCACCCGGATCGAGAGCGCCTTCGGCGCTGGAGCCTTCGGGCTCCTGGGAGCACTCACCAGAGAGCCGCCGTCCTCCTCGGGAGGGCGGCGGCTTTCGGCATGCGGAGACCCTGGGCTTCTGAGGGCACCCGGCGATGTTCGAGGTTCGGCCCGGAGCCGCGACAGCGTTCCGGCTCGCGCCGTCACTCCGTCCCTGTAGCTTGTAGCGCTGTCACGTTGTCTGAGGATGTCGATACCCGGCGTACTTCCTCGGGCATGAGCCAGTGCGTGCTGGCCAGGAGAAGCCACTCACGCGGCGTCCCGGAGACCTTGGATGTAGCGCATCCGCCGACAGTCGTCAGGAAGTATGCCGCTTCTGTCTTTTGCTCAGCTGATAGCTTCTCCCACTCTTCGGACCACCTATCCGGGTCGGTCGTTTTACTGCCATTGTCGACGACCGTGTTGATCATGCGGAGTGCTGTCTTCACGCCGACGAACTCGTCCCAGGCGTCGGCTTCCTCACCAGTGAGTGTCAGTGTCCGCTCGGGTGCGTCGGCCTCGTCTGCCTCGGCGGCGGCTTCGCAGCACGACGCCTCGTTTTTCTTCGCCATGTCGCGTGACCGTAGGACGGCTGACGCTGGTGCGGCGTCGAGACGCGCTGGGGCTTGGCGCAAGGATGGGTCACCGCGACCAGTCCTTGGCGCTCGGATTCGCGCGTACTCGCCGGGCGAGTAGCCGTGCTGCGCTTCAGCCGAGCGGCACGGGTCGGAAGCTCGTTCGGTTCGCCGCGTAGATGAACGGCCCGTCCTCGTCCAGACGTGCTTCGATGTTCCGCCACTGGCACATGAGGATCTCCAGCTGGGCGAAGGTGCTGATCGCATCCACCCCACCAAACGCGATCATCCGGGCCCCGTGCTCGCGAACGGCCTGGATCTCCCGTCTTCGGATCTGGATCTTGCTGTCGCGGGTGATGATCAACCACCCACGATGGGTCACCTCGGGGATCCACACCTCGTCGGGGGTCTTCGGTGTCGTAATCGGACACGCAGGGCGTTTTCGTTTGTGTACAGGCCCACCCGGGTCTCCGGGGTAGGTCACATCAGGGCGCAGCCGGACCAGGACATGAGCGAGACCCAATACGTCAGCGTCGACGTAGAACCTGATCCTGGCCGCTTTGACGCGGCTCACGCCGCCCGCACGGAGTTCTCATACGACAACGCCCAGCGCACCTGGGGCACGGTGAGGTCGTATGTGTCCGCGACTGTGGAGACGTTCTCGCCGGCTTCGATCTGTTCCCAGATCGCTTCAGTGCTGATCCCCTCGATGTTCGGCCGGCCGAACCGTATATCGGGATTGACGCGGACGGGGGATCTGGGGTTGTCGTCGGGTCGCCACTGCGCGGCCACGTTGTCGACCCACTCCACACGGTCGACGAATGTCTCCGCGGGCGGGGTGAGCATGAGCTGGTCGTCGATGAAGGAGACGAGGCAGTACTCCGGGTTCAACCCGGCCGACACCTGCGCTTGATAGACGAGGCGGCGGCCGGAGACGAAGGGGCGGCGGTCCGCGAGGGGATAAGGAACACCGAAGGTGTCCCGAAGCTCGTCGACGAACTTCCGCAACTCCAGCATGGGCACCTTGCGGTTCCTGTATTCGCGCAGGAAGCCCGCCTCTACGAACTCAGCCCACGTCACTGTCCTGACCCCTCTCGGGGCCTCGCGGATGATGGGCCGGTAGGTCTTGCCCCTGCTCTGGCCGCCTTCGAGCCAGTAGTGCAGCGTGGATTGGTGGACGCCGAGAAGGCGAGCGGCCTCTGCCTCGGAGTACATCTCGCGGTCCAGCACGCTCGTCACGGTTTCCCCCTTCCGCTTGCTGTCACTCTTCAGCCTCCTTCCCCAGGATGGCAGGCGATGCCCGTAGAGTCACCGCCACCTTGCCCGGTGTTTCACCAGACCATCGACCAGATCGCCTGACCGTTTCCACCGATGGCCGTACACGGCCACCCGAGCGAGTGATCGACGGGACGCCCACTGGCGATCAGTCGAACGTCTGTTCTAGCCTGCGGTCATGGGGGAACACGAGCAGGACCAGCGGGTCATCAGCACCCTGCTCACCATCGCCACCCGCACCTGGACGGCGCCGACCGGCCAACACCGTGCGGGCGTGCTGGCGCGCCTCCGCGAAATCGCCGGCGACCGTACGGACCTCTTGGCGCAGGCGGCCGGGATCATGCTGGGCCTGCGCCCAGCCGACGAGGCCGACCCGAACTACACCCGATACGACGGCGGCGCCGAGCTCCTTCTCGAAGTCGCCGACGTGGACCGCGACGACAAGCGCGTGCAGGAGTGGGTGCCGGTCGGCGTCGAGCGGCGGAACCGATGGCGCCGGCCGGAGGCTCCCCGGGGCTGGTAGCCCGTCTCTCGCCATCTCGCGAGACTCCGCGCGGTACGGTGTGCTCAGGTTGATCGGGGCAACGTCGACATGTCCCCGATCGTCCGACGTGCCGAATTACGAAGGCCCTCGCGCCGTCCGGGCATTGGTCAACGCGAGGGCCAGTAACTGGCCCTGGTCTCCGCTCCCTTCAGGAGCGGCGGCCGGGGCCGTTCCCGTATCTCATGACCAGCGACTCCACGAGCAGCCTCACCAGCTGAAGTCGGAGCCGCCAGGCACCGTACGGTCTTGATCGCCGGTGCTTCCCGGCCATCAGCACCACCTTCCGCAGCCGCCCGTACGGGGCGGCCGGTCAGGACGGACCGACCCATGTAGGGCCAGCCGGCCGACCATCCACTCCGGTCGGCCGGATCCGTGCCGACCGAGGGAATGAAGCGGTGATGCGGGGACGACCGTACCGAAGAACCAGGCGAAACCACCGGTCGCCAACACTTCTTCGCAAACGAAGTGTTGGCGACCCGGACAAATCACCCACGAGGCCGCCGCGCATACTGGTGGCCGTGAGCTTCACCTTCTCGCTCGAACTCGTCCAGCTCCAGGTCGACTGGTTCGTCGCTGACCAGGCCCGCACGGCGGCCGCCAAGAGCGGCGACGACGCGGCGTTCAAGGCCGCCGGCCAGCGGTTGCAAGACCTGACCCACAAGCTCGTCAAGGAAACACGGAAGCACGAGACGCCCTACCAAGCGCGGATGGCGCTTCGTGAAGCCGCCCGAAAAGCCATGGCTGGCGCGCAGGCGTTGGAAGCCGACAGCTCGGGCGGATAACCGGGGTAGCTCGATGACCTCGACGAGGGACTCGACATCGACATGGCGGAGCGCGGCGGACACCGTCCTGTAGTAACCGGGGCCGATGCCGGCGTACGCGGCGCCGGGGCCGAGGAGGATGCCTCTCCACGAGACGCGGATCCAGGTCTGCGGGCCATGGCCACGGTTCAGGACGATCACCTCGAGGCGTCGTCCGTACCCGTCGACCATGAGCATGGGGACAGGCTATCTACCTGCGGCGATGTGGATGACTCCGAACCGGGCGGGTTGGTTCACATGCGGTCCGTGTCTGGTCATCCGCCGCCGCTACCGGTTGGTCACCGGTAGAACCGCAGGATCACCCCGCGTCGTTCTCATCGAGGAGTTCGAGTGCTGAAGAGGTTCGCGGTGACGGCCGCGGTCACGCTGGCTCTCGCCGGCGGTGCCGTGGCGGTGACCGGGTCGGTAGGCGCGGCGGCTGAGGCACGCTGCCACGCCCATCGGGTGTCGGGTACCAGCCACTGGACATGCATCACGCCGGGGAGCTACTGCCCGGCTGCGGCGCACAAGCACTACGGGTACGCGTACAAGACCGGGAAGCGGTACCGGTGCACGCGGTACAGCAACGGCCGGTGGCGGTGGAAGCGCGCCTGATCCGATAGCGCGACGCCCCGCCGTCCCTCCACATGAGGGCGCGGGGCGTTCGTGGCGCGTGGGCGATCGGCTGGCTGGCGACTGCTGTGGATCAGGGCATGAACCCCAGAGGCAGCCTCGCGTCGGGCAGCGGGTCGCCGAGCACCCTCAACATCACGCGTGTGCCGGTGAACTGAGCCCGCCCGTGCGCCCAGCGGGAGTTGTCGATGATGTAACCCTCGCCCGGACGGAGGCGGACCGTCTCGGTGTGCTTGGCGATGACCGCCTTGAAGATCGCCAGGATGCTGGCGACCGCCGGGTCGTATTGCACGAGCTCGTCGAAGCGGCAGCGGACGACTACCCGGCCGTCGTTGAGCTGTGCGAAGACGGAGGAGCGAAGGCCGTTGAACACCGCGCTGTTCGGCCGGCAGAGCTCCTTCAGCTCGGAGGGATATTCCGCCGCGAGCGTGCGGTAGACGGCCTGGCCGTCGATCGCCAGGGATTCGCCGCCGGCGCCGGCCTGTTCCTGGCAGGCCAAGATGATGAGGTGAGCAGGGTTGGGCATGGCCGTGCCGTCGGTATGGGGCGGGAGCGCGGCGGTGCTGTAGGCGGTGTATCCGCTGCGCTGGTCGGCGCGGTCGGCGATGACGCTGACGCCGTCGGCGCCGGCGCTGCGGTGGGGGCGGATCGTCACCAGGCGGCGGGCCACGCGCAGAAGGTGGTTGCGATCGCGCAGGCCGGTGAACATGACGAGCCCGCAGGTGGCCAGGAGCTCGATTGCTGTGTCGCGCCAGGTGTCGGCGCGAAGGTCAACGGTCATCAAGGATTCCTTCGGTTGTTGATCGGTGATCGCCGGCGGCTGTGGTGCGCGCCAATGGGGCGTGTTGGGGTGCGGCTATGGGTGAGATCACGGCGGCGGTGGTGACCGCCACCGACAACGCGGCGCACCGCTTCCCGGTCAGCGTGAAAGGCGTGGTCCTCGATCACGACGGCCGGGTGCTGCTGCTACGGAACGAACGCGATGAGTGGGAGCTGCCCGGCGGCAAACTCGAGTTGGGCGAGGACCCGGCCGTGTGCGTGGCGAGAGAGATCGCCGAAGAGGCGTCCTGGCCGGTGACAGTCCAGGCGATCCTGGACAGCTGGGTGTACCACATCACCGAGGGCGTGGACGTCCTGATCGTCACCTACGGGTGCCGGCTGGATACGGACCGGCCGCCCGTGCTCAGCCACGAGCACAAGGAGATCGGCCTGTTCACCGAGGCTGAGGTGCCGGGGCTCCGGATGCCGGAGGGCTACAAGAACAGCATCGCGTCCTGGTACACCGGATGGCACGGGTGACATGCCATCCGGTGCTACACCCAGCCCGTTCGGTACGCCACCCAGGCGGTCGCAGCACGCGCGGCTCGGGCTTGATGCCCGCGTAGGTGCGGAACGCCAGGGGGTGCGGGCTGGCGCGAGACGCGCGCCCAGTAGCCGGCGAACGCCGCCGCATAACTGGTGATGACCTTGGCGTCGGTGCCGTGCCAGGCCGGCACGTCGGCGATCGCCGCCTCGGCCCCCGCAGGCGTGTGGCCGGCGAGGATCAGATGCGGGATGAGGTCGGCGACGTCGAGCCAGGCGGCACCGCGCGCGGGCTGAGCCCAGTCGATCAGGTACACGCCTGCATCGTTGACGAGGAGGTTCGAGGCGTTGACGTCGCCGTGAACGAGTGTGTCGCCGGCGGCCGCCGCGAGCCACCAGGTTTCCAGGTCCGCCAGCGCAGCGAGATGGCGGCGCGGCCACTCCGGCAGATCAGCCGGCGGCGCCTCGGCGAGCTCGCGCCACCCGTGCACGAGCCCGGCAAGGTCAACCTCGGCGGCCGGCGCGTCAGCGGAAGGGCAGGGCGTCAGCACGTCGGCCAGGCCGGCGATCGTCGGGACGACACGCGGAACATCGGCTGAGCCGACGGACAGATCAGCGTGCCGGGCGTCAACGTCGTCCAAGACGAGCACCACCCAGCCGCCGATGTCACCGTCCCAGCGGAGCCGTGGCGCCGGTGCCGTGGGCGGCAGCAGCCGGGTCGTCGCGGCTTCATCGCGGTACTTCCCGGCGAGTGGATGCTCGGCGGGGATGCCCTTGGCGAACACGCGCTGCCCGTCGGCCAGCTGCAGGCGCGCGGCCAGGCCCGGGGTGAAGCCACCGCCTTGGACGTCGGCGGAAGCGATTTCACCGAGCCGGTCGGCGAGGCCTGCGCGGAGCGCAACGGGCAGCTGCTTCCAGGTCGGGCGGATGGCGGTGTTCCCCGGTTCGACGGTTCGCGGCGTCGTCACGCGGCGATCGTAACGGGACAACTTCACCGAGTGCAGCAGGCGACGCTGGTGCTGGGATGTGACGGTGACGTTCTCCAGCGGGACGTCGAGGGCGTCGGCCGCCCGATGCCGGATCGCCGCAGCATATTCGTCGCTGGCCACCTCCAAGAGCTTGATGATGACCTGGCCGTCGGTGTGGCGGACGAGGGCGCAGCGGCGATGCAGCAGCGGCCCGAGGACGTCGAGGGTGTCGCGGGGCCACAGACCACCGATCGGTTCGTCGTCGAGACGGCCCAGCAGCCGCAGGCGGCCCTCGGCGTCGATCGCGCCGACGTCGGTACTGCGCAGCAGACCAGTGGGTTCGGGCTCGTACGGATCGAGCGGGACCCCGATGGCAGGGCTGGCCAAGACGATGCGCGGTTTGTCGGCCACCGGCTCCAGCGTCGTTCGTACGCCGGGCATGCCATGGCCGACGGTCCCCGCTGCGAACATGCCGCCTACCGCGTCGAAGTGGGTCAGCGACGCCGTCTCCGTCAGGCCGTAGCCTTCGCGCAGGTCGATCCCCCGGTCGCGGTACTCCATCACCGCCGTCGTCGACAGCGGCGCGCCGCCGGAATCGACCAGCACGTTGCGCGGCAGCGGTCCCGTCACGTCAGCCTGCTCCAGCACGACGGGGTTGGCGAGTATCACCACGCGGTCCGCCAGGACGGCCAGCTCACGAGCGTCGTGGAGGACCTGGTGCAAAGCGCGGCTCAGGTGCAGGCGGGCACCGAGGCGGGCGGCCAGCAACACACCGGCGACGAAGGTGAAGTTGTAGGCCGCCGGCAGCGCAGTGACGATGATGCTGTCCGGAGTGACCTGGTAGATCTGCTCATACCAGCCGGTGACCACCTCCAGCTGAGCGGTCGTGAAGCCGTAACCGCGGGGTGTTCCGGTGCTGCCGGAGCTGAACATGGCGACGTCCCACCCGGAGCGGGCCCCACGGCCGGCGTACGGGCCGGTGTGAACGCGCTTGTGGTCGATGTGCACGCCGGTCCCGTCGGGCAAGGAGCCCCTCGGTTCGCCCGGCAGCAGGACAACGCGGTGACCGGCGTGCAGTGCGGCTTCGGCGCAGGCGGCGATGCGGGGCTGGTCCGAGCCGGACAGCAGGTAGGTGGCCGGGTGCTCGGCCGAGCAGCTCAGCGGCAGACGAGTTTCCTCGGCGACGTGCCGGGCCGGGTACGGGTCTGCTCCGCTGGTGGAGATCATCCACTCAGGCATGCCACATCTCCTCGATGCCGGTGGCGTGGTCGGCGGTGATGAACTTCGTGATGGCTTGCGCGGCGGCCCGCAGCTGCGCGCTGGGCCGGTCTTCGCTGGTCCGTGGCGGAGGTGGCGGTCCGGGAGCGGCGGCCCGCATCGGCACGCCGATGTCGGGCAGCCGTACGGTCAGCAGGGCGATGCCCGGGGCCGGGACGTCGACCGCGGCGTGCCGGAACGCCTCCTCGGCCGCGGCCTTCGCTGCGGCGTAGATGAGCGTGCCGAATTGCGGCGCGCCGACGACGTCACTGGAGACGAGCACGACCGGCAGGGGGCGGGTCACCGCCGGCTGGGCCCGCACGGACGCGCGCAGGAGCTCGAGGTGGGCGACGCAGTTGACCTGCACGCTGACGGCGAAGGCGGCCACGGTCATCTGGTCGAGGCTGGCCCGGCAGTCCACCCCGGCGATGCAGATGAGCCCGGCGATGGGCGCTTGCGCTGCGAGGCGGCTGGCCGCCTCGACCGTGGCGGCCGGGTCCGCCAGGTCGCAGGCGAGGAAGTCGGCGGCGGGCAGCTGCGGCGGGCGGGCCCGGCCGATTGCGCACAGCCGGCCGGGCCAGGCCGGGACCAGGTGGTCGAGAACGCAGGTGCCGACCGTCCCGGACGCCCCGGTGACGACCAGGACACCGGGGTCAGTCATCGCGGAGGACCACGCGGCCGGTGGCGGCGTTGAAGTGCACGGTGACCAGCCGCAGCGGCAGGTCGAGCAGGCTCAGCAGGCTCCGGACGCGACGCTGCTGGACCTCGTAGTAGTCCTCCAAGATGTTGAGGTGCGCGGTGACCGGGCGGGCGTCGTCGAGGACCTCCTCGACGAGCGCTGTGACATGCCGGTCCGGGTGGCGAGGGTCGGTGACGTCGGCGAACGTGGCGTAGTAGTCCTGCAGCGCGGCGACCTTCGCATCGTGCGGCTCATCGGTGGAAAGCAACTCCGCCGCGTGGGTGTGTACGTCGACGGTCAGGCCGTACCGGTCGCAGAAGTAGCGGTCGAAGCGGGCAGGGGCGGTCCGGTAGGTCAGCAGCGCGGTCTCGAAGAACACGCACCCGGTGATCGGCACGTCACTGTCGACGCCCTCGAACAGCTCGCAGCTGGTGCCGTCGCCGAGCGGTAGGAACAGATTCCCGCCACGCCGCGCGAAGCGGTTCGCGAGCCGGGAGTTGGCCATCCGCTGGTACAGCGCGACGACGATGGAGCGGATGACGGGCGAGGACTCACAGATCAGGTGCATCGGCGCGTCACCGAAGTTCGACCGCAGGAACCGCCGGTAGGTCGCCGGAGTGAGCCGGACCAGCACGTGGTCGTCGTCCATCATCGGCGTGAGCACAGGCCGTCGTGTCTGCCGTTCGTCGAGCAGCCCTAAGACCGCTTCGCCGATCGCCGCGCCGGTCTCCTGGTCGATGTCCAGGTCACGGTCGAGGTGGATATGCCCCGCCTCCATGCTGACCAGCTCCGGGCCGCTGTAGCCGGCGAGCAGCGCGCGGGCCTGCTCCGCGAGAACGCCTGGGCCCGCGGTCTCCTCCAGGGGAGCGGTGAGTTCCGCGGCGACGCCGTCGCTGGACTGATCGGCCACCAGCGCGGAGGCGAACGCCCCGGCCGTGACCCGGTAACCGGACTCGCCGAGCCGGATGAGGTGGGATTCGCCCGCCCGCACCCGAGTGATGGACGGGAGCTGCTCCGCGACATGCCCGATCACCTGATCCGGCGGGCAGCTGGTGGGCTGGTAGGTCCAGGCCGTGGTCGTGATGCCGCCGGCGGCGTCGGCCTGGACGAGGGCGAGCTCAACCCGGATCGGCAACTGCTGCTCGTGGGCGTGGACCCACAGCGCCAGGGCCGCCTCGACCGGTGTCAGGTACTCCAGGAGCGCCGACAGCTCGTAACGGAACTGGCGGCGGAGGCGGCGCCGGTCGCACCGAATCGCCATCCAGTAGTCCGGCGTGGTCGGTGGGATGGCCACGGTGACGTCGCCGACGTCGGTCTCGGCTGCGGCGAGCGGCCGTAGCCAGGGGATCGGCAACAGCTGGCCGCGCTGAGCGAGCCGGGCGCGGGTAACGATGATGAGTTCGGACAAGACCTTGAGGGAGTCGGGCAGGCGGTCGGATCCGCGGAGCCGGCGCAGAGCGTGCTCGGTAGCGCCGGCGTCGAGACCGAGTTGCCCGATGTCGACGATCCGGGAGAAGTGGACGAGCTCCTGCTGAATCTCGCTCGCTTCGCCGGACGCCTCGCCGGTTCCGCGTTCGAGGTAGGCGGCGGTCAGGTCGACGACGTCGACGCCGGGGCCGGCGGCGGCGAGCGCGGCGAGGAACTGCCCGGGGACGTCGGGACCGTGGAGCGAGGCCAGGACGGCTAGGCGCCGTAGAAGCCGGTCGAACGCGGCCGCCAGCGCATCGGCGGCGAGGTTCGCTGTGGTGGCGTGGTCGAGCGAGGAGAACGCCGCGAGCAGGTCACGGCTGGCCGTGGTGTGGTCGCGGTAGGTGCTGGTGAGGATCATCGTCCCTCCTTCGGGGATCTTCCGCCCGCCCGATAGCGGCCGGTAATGACATCGCTGGCGATCTGGTACAGCTGTCGTTTCTGCTCTTCGATGAGGTCACGGTCGGGGTCTTCCACCTGCAGTTCGCCTTGAGGCATCTGCACTGCCAAGAACGGTGGGGCGTTCTCGGGCTCGACGTAGGTGAAGGAGAACCCCCAGACGGCGCTGCCCTTCGGGATGGCCTGCGCTCCCGCGCGTGCCGCCGCTTCATTCAAGGTGAGAAGCTCATCGAGCTTCGTCTGGTCAGCTCCCGCCGCACGCGCCCAGCGGGTGATGACCGAGTTGGTCAGGGTTGCCGTGCCGTTGAGGGCGCGGGACGCCATCGACTGGCTGATGCGGACGCGCTTCGCCATCTCCCGCTGGCTGATTTTGCTGACCGTCAGCAGCGCCTGAAGCTCACGCGCCAGCGCCCGACGGGCCTGCAACTGCCCAGCAGGCACAGGCACGGCCCTGCTCACCCGTCGCTTACGCCAGAAGCCGCCGCCACCGTAGGCCGTCTCAGGAGCGTCACGGCCGCTTCGTGGGCCTGCGCCGCGTCGTAGGCCGCCGCGAACGGCTCGGTACCGGCCCAGTACCACCAGTGCTGGGCGTCGGCCGCGTTGGGTCTGCACGTGACCCCATTCGGCACCCCGGGAACAACCAGCACGGCGTGCCTGGGGCCGAGTGTTTCGATCCGTGTGGTGACGCCCTCGTCTGCCAGGGCACGTTTCAGGTCCTGGAGGTGACGGATCCGCCGGCGGAATGGCGCCGGGTCAGCTACCTGCACGATCGTTGATCCTTTCCGATGCTTGAGTCGCGTCTCGACCTGTGTCCGACAGAGAGACGGGGGGAGGAACGAGGGGGCTGCTGACTAGTCGAAGAGACCTATCTGGCCGGCGGGGACGCCCCCCGGTCTCCGCAGAACTGTCCGAGTCCGAAGGAGGCGGCGCGCGATGGGGTAGGTCGTGTCGAACTTGGCGGCCACCTGCCGGATGCTCCAGCCCTGCTCGTACAGGCGCGCCATGTCGTCGGCCCGTACGTCCTCCTCGGTGACGCCGGCCCGCCCGGCCTGGAAGCATCGGAGGTTCTCGAGGCTGTAGCGGCGGTGCCCGCCGGGCGTTTTGAACGCCGAGTCGATCCGTCCCTCGCGGGCGAATCGGGCGAGAGTGGTCGTGGTGATGCCTAACACGTCGGCCGCCTCTTTGGGCTTGAGCAGGTGCAGGTGGTATCTCAGGGACGTCACGGCGGTGGGGGAGTTCCTAGCGGGAGGGGCGCCGTGGCCCCGGCTGTCGTACGGTCCGAGGCCACGGCGCTGGGTATCCGACGACGGTGTGGCGCGACTACAGGAGTCGTGGTCGGGTCACCGCCAGTACTGGTCCATGCCTTCCTCCTCTCCTGGTCTCTCGTTGTGGCCGCGTCCCCGGCATCCGTCCATGGCTGCGGAGCACCGGGGCCACGGGGCTTCGCGGCCGCCGGGCGGGGGCGTGTCGACGGGGGTTGAGGCGCACCCGCCCGGCGGCCAGGACTGCTCGCGGTCAGCGCCTACCGCGGGCAGCCCCTCCCCCCTCATCCCGCCCGGCACGGGGGTCGCCGGTGCGGGACACCTTCCCCGGGGGGCGGGTCTCGGTCGTGGATGCTCTCGTCAGGATCGCCATCGCCTCCCGGTACTGCTCGGCGGTGGCCGCGCCGCAGGAGCCGCTGTTGGTCACAAGATCACCCGGCGCCTGAGCATGTCGGCCTCTTCGGGCTTCAGCGGCGTCTGCTCGCGGGTGACCACGACGTGGCACGCTTTGCCGTGATCGCCTGGCATCCACCAGTGCAGCGCGGCGACGGAGTCGACGATGGACAGGCCGCGGCCGTTCTCCTCGAGGAGGTCCGCCGGTGCGGGGTCCGGCACGACCGGGTCGGGGTCGACAACGATGAGGTGCACCCACGCGGGGCGGTAGATCACCCGCAGCGCCACCGGCCGCTCGTACCACGCCCATCCCACGCCCCGGTTCACGGCGAACCGCTGCGCGGCCCGCATCGCGTTCGTCACGAGCTCGCTGACGATGAGCTGCACGTCCTCGGCGATGTCATCGACGGAGTGCTCTGCGAGGACTTCAAGCACGTGGTTGCGGGCCGTACGCACGAGTTCGGGATATGGCCCCAGCCGAAGCCACGGTGAATCGCCCAACGGCGTCCATGCGCGATCCGGAGCCATCACCGGATACCCCGACGACGGGGTGATGGTGGAAGGCTTCACGGCCACGGCGATCACGATTCCGCCGCCGCGGCTAGCTTTTCGGCGAGCGCCTGGGCGATACGTGCGGCAGCCTGGTCGATGTCCTCACCCGGACATAGCGGCTCCAGTTCTGGCGTGCGCCCTGGCGGCGTTGACCGCACCAAGTACCAGCGCAGTCCCTCGTCAGTGGCTCGAAGAAGCACGCTCTGCGTTAGGTCTCGGCGGTCCTTTGGATTGTTGGCCTCGACGGGGACAGGATCCGACACCGTCATGACCGTCGACCGGGTCACGACCTTGAGTCCTTGCGCGAGCAGCAGAGCCGCGAGATCGCGCAGTCGCTCGCTCATCAGAGCGACTCTGGCCGCCTCCCTCGCAGCATCGCGCAGCTGGGCTACCACGCTGCCAGCACCTGCAAGCTCCGTACTCATGCAGTGCAGCGAACACGATGCGACGGTCCAACATCAGGCGTGTGAAGCAGGGCGGGTGCGTGAACGGGGGGGCGTGCAGTGCCACGAACCCATAGAACCGGTTGTGTTGGCCATGCCACACTGCGTGTACCGGCAAGGGGCAGGGACCATGGGACGACGGCCCAAGCAACCGAACGACTCCCTCGACGCGCTCATGCGCGAAGCAGGTATGTCGCGCAAGGGGCTGGCCGCGCGCGTCGTCAAGCTCGGTGAACGCCGAGGTCTCGAGCTTCGTTACAACCACTCCTCAGTCGCACGATGGGTACGTGGTGAAACGCCACGTCAGCCAACGCCTGATCTGATCGCCGAGGTACTGAGCAACTCGCTCGCCCGGTCGATCACCGCCGCCGACATCGGCATGAAGGAGAGGAAGAAGAGCGACTCCGGCGCCGCGCTGCGGTTAACGCTCCACCCCGCCGAGAGCGCTCATCGACTCGCCGCTCTCGCCCACGACGACCTGGAACATCGCCGCGCGCTCGTTGAGGCCGGCTTCGATTTGGCCGCGTACTCGTCCGCTGCATTGCGGTGGCTACTGGCGCCCCGCACGGCGCTGCTCGACGCCCAGGGCTCACGGGCGATTGGCATGGCCGACGTCGAAGACATCCGAGAGGCCACACGCGCGTTCCGGGTTCTGGACAACCAGATGGGCGGTGGGCGGATCCAGTCAACGGTGGTGGACTACCTGCGGGGGAACCTCATCCCCCTGCTGCACGACGCCCGCTGCAAGGAAGACGTCCGGCGGGAACTGTTCTCAGCAGCGGCGGAGGTCGCGCAGCTCGCCGGCTGGCAGGCCTACGACCTGGAGCAGCAGGGCGTTGCCCAGCGGTACCTCGTACAGGCGCTGTCCATGGCGCGTCACGCCGGCGACGACGGCCTGGGCGGTGAGATCCTCGCCGCGATGAGCCACCAGGCGATATGGGTGTCCCAGCCAACCCACGCGATCGATCTGGCGCACGCCGCCCAAGAGGCCGCGAACCGCGCTGATCTGCCGGTCCTGAAGACCGAGGGACTGGTGATGGAAGCGCATGCTCACGCCCTCCTCGGCGACGCTGGCGCCTGTTCGCGGGCACTGAGGCGGGCGAGTGTCGCTTTCGAGAAGAACAGCGCGGAGACACCGGCGTGGCTGGGGTACTTCGACGAGGCCTATCTCTCGGCACGCATCGCGCACACGTTCCGCGCGCTCGGCCAGGGCCACACGGCCGTTCAGTACGCCAAGCAATCCCTGATCATGGACAAGCGGTACGTCCGCGGACGGGCGTTCAACGTCGCACTCCTGGCGGCCAGCTACGCGATCCAGGGCGACGTCGAGCAGGCATGCGTGACAGGACGGGAGGCCATCGACCGAGCCGCCCCCCTCATGTCGGCGCGCGTGGTGACCTACATCAGGAACCTGCTCGTCGATCTGTCGGACTACGACGACGTCGCGGAATGCCGAGATCTCAGGGAGTACGCGAAGACCCGTCTGCCCGCTCTGCGACCGCATGCATCACTCCGATGATCGTCGCGGCACCGAGGATTTCGCCACGCGCAATCATCGCCTGCGCCTCCGCGATCGGCACCCACCGTACGATCTCGGCCTCATCAATCTCAGGTTCACCGACGTGCTCGGCGCCGTGGCTGATGTAGATGTCCTGCGGGGCGTCGGCTGATCCCACCATCGGCTGATAGGAGAGCAGGAACTTCGGTTCTCGGGGGCGCCAGCCGGTCTCCTCTTCGGCTTCCCTGGCGGCGGCCGCCGCCGCATCCTCCCCCGGGTCGACGTACCCGCCTGGAACCTCCCAGTCCCACTGATCGACGATGAAGCGGTGCCGCCAGATCAGCAGAATGTTCTCCCCGGCGTCATCGAGCACGACGGCCATGACGCAGCGGCGCATCCGGAAGACGTACTGCTCGAAGGTCACACCGTTCGGGAGCTCGACACTGGCCATCGAGACTCGGACATGCGGGCTGTCATCAAGCAGGCGTTCGCCGTGGATGGTCCAGCGGGAGCGCTCGGGCAAGGCGTCATCGGTCACGTGGCGACGGTACCCGCGCGGTTCTGAAAGTGGGGGTGGGTGGGGGAATGCGGCGTCTCGACGAGGTTATGGACGTCGAGCTGTTTCACTCCGTGGTCGCTGGGCGCCTCAGACCGAAGATGCCCCGCCGGCCGAGGACTGGCGAGGCGCCCGAGCGATGACAGCGTGCGCGACCTTGCCGGACCGGCGCACTTCGAAACGGAACAGTGCGCACAGCGGGATGACGATCTCTGCGAGGCCCCGGCCTGACTCGCTCAGCTGATCGGGGTCAGGGGGCGGTGCGGGCACGGTGGAATCAGGGTCCTCAACGAGCACGTGCGTCCACCGATCATGCACAGCGACGCCCAGGCGAAGGGTCTTCCCGCCGGCTGCGTGACGCACCGCGTTGGTGACCAGTTCTGAGACGACGAGGATCACGTCGTCGACGTGCTGCGCATCGGTAGCCGCGACGTCGACGAGGAGCGCCGCTGCGACCTTCCGGGCCGCGCTGACCGACGTAGAGGCAATCGGCAGCCGATGCCAGGTGGGACTTCGGTGCCGGCCGACGAGATGGCCGCGTCGTATCGCCTTGGCCTCCAGGGAACGGGACAGGCGAACGCGCGGCGCGACCATGGTTATCTCCTCGGTCCGAGGGCCGCGGCGGTGACCAGCCGCCGCGGCCGCTCGGCGTGGACGGCGACGCAGGCTGGACCCCGGAGACCCGGTTCGGGACCCACGCCGCCGCCGTCTGTGGGCAGCGCGCATGTGCGCTGATGGAGGAAGGAGCTCATAGGAGCACCCCAGAGCACATGGGAGCACCTAAGTGATCTTGAGAGTTCTACGGTGTGCGGGTGCCAGAGGAAGAGGAGTGGCAGGGGCATCCCGCGATCAACTACCAGGGGCGCCGACCGCTGTACCTTCAGGTCGCCGACCTGATCGACGAGCGCGTGCGGCGAGGTGAGCTGGCCGTCGATAGCAAACTGCCGTCGGAGCGGGATCTGCGAGACCTGTACCGCGTGGCGTACTCGACGATCCGACGTGCGATGGAAGAGCTTCGGGAACGCGGCACGGTCGAGACCGTGCACGGACGGGGGACCTACGTGGTGAAGACTCCGCCGCCTAAGGAGTAACCGCCTCGGCTCGACCGCGGCGAGAGCGGTACGGACGCACGTGTCGGCGAACAGCAGACTGGCGTACGTCTCGGGCTCTAAGCCAGCGGTCACTGCGGCGAGTGCCATACTCATCACTCCCAGGTGGGGACTTAAGCCACCATGCATCTTCGGGAACCGAATTTCAATACCTGAACTTTCGGATGCCATATTCCTCCTTGAATGTCCGGTATGCGAGAAAGCCGGTTGCTCTACGATCGCCCCCAGCGACGACGAGGAGGAGGAAATCAGTGGCTGCTTCGCGCGATCCCAGTCCCACGCTGAGACGGCGGCGCCTGACCAGCCGCCTCCGCGACCTGCGCGCCGCGAGCGGCATGTCCGCAGCCGAAGTCGCCAGCCGCCTCGGCTGGGACAAGAACAAGCCGCTCTACCTGGAGTCCGGCCAAGCCAAGCGCCCGGACCCGCACGACATGGAACGCCTCGCCGAGCTGTACGGCGTGAGCGACGAACAACGTCAAGAACTGGTCGAGCTGGCGAAGGCCGCGCGGCAGAAGGGCTGGTGGCATCCGTACAGCACGATGCTGTCCAGGACCTTCACCACACTGATCGGCCTGGAGGCAGAGGCCGATGAGGTCTGCGGGTTCGAGCCGTCCGCCGTTCCCGGCCTGCTCCAGACCGAGGCGTACGCCGGCGCGCTGATCGCCGCCGGCGGCCCATCGAACATGCCGGCCGAAGACGTCGCCGCCAGGGTCGAAGTTCGCCGTGAGCGTCAGCGCATCCTTCACCGCCCGGACGCCCCGGCGCGGCTGTCGGTCATCGTCGACGAGGCCGCCGTCCACCGGATCGTCGGCGGCCCGGAGGTGATGCGCGCGCAGATGGAGCACCTCATCGAGCTCATGGAGCTGCCGAATATCACCATCGGTGTCCTGCCGTTTCGCGCGGGCGCGCACCCGGGCGTCGCTGGCTCCTTCATGATCTTGCAGTTCGCGGACGCTGCCGACGCGCCGGCCGTCTACGTCGAGACCATCGCGGGTGAGTTGTTCATCGAGGATGAAACCGACGTCGCCGTCTACTCCAACGCGTTTGAGACCCTCAGGGGCAAAGCATTGAACAGGCTGGATACGATCGCCGTAATCACCGCAGCAGCGGCAACTATGTGATCCGTCCCAAGATTAAGGTCTGTTCTCAATGGCCAAAATTGACAAGCCTCTGACCTGGAGAAAGAGTAGCAGGACCAATCAGCAGGGCAACTGTGTAGAGGTCGCACTGGTCCCGCCAACTGGCAAGTGACTGCAGAGAAGATAGGGGCACCGAAGGTGCTCGGTGCCCCTATCTGTTCCCGAGAGGGAATTTCATACCAGTTTAATGAGAAATGCCGTTCACTGTTGGACAATCGACACTTTTCGTCGCATGTTGCACGCTCGCCCACAGCCACCGCTTGTCACGCGTATGCACGCGCAGGACGCTAGATCCGTGGATCGTCGACCAGCTTGAAGTCCCGGTAGGACTGGCCGTCCCGTATCGCCGTGAAGCGGCGTCCTGGCAACTCGTTCTCGGGGAGACCCGCCTCTTGCGCGATCGTGGCCATCGGAATCCGCAGCGGGTTCTCGGCCGTGTGCTCGGGTGTGATGAGCTCGGCCTGGTCGCCGACCGTCAGCAGCACCTGCAGCTCGACTCTCGTTGTCATCCTCGATCCTTCCGTTGATAGTTCTACAGTCGTTCGACCGACCAGCCTGTGTGGCTGGCGCGGGATTCAGCTCGTGTGCGGGTTCCGGGCCAGGACCCCCACGATGGCCGCGAGGGCATCGCCGGTGGTGTTGAGGCCATCGTGTACCGGGTCGACCAGGTCCGCGTCCGGAAGTCGGCCGTCCAGATCGACGCCGCGCAGGACCTCCGCCAGCCGGGCGCGCGTGTCCTGGGCCACGGCGAGTAGCGCCGTCAGGTGTGACCGGCGCATGTCGATCGTCTCGGCGAGAAGGTCCTCGCAGCGTTCCTCGGTTTCGGCCAGGAACGTCGTCATCGCGGTGATGAGCGCCGCCGCGTTCGGCGCCTCGTCGGCGAGGCGTTCGGCGATGTCGGCCAGGTCGTCGGGCTCGAGGTTGATGTCGGACAACGCGCCCATGCGGGTCTCCTTCAGTCAGTCGGCTTGTCGTTGGGGAGCTGCCAGCCGCCGCCGGCGACGGGCTGGACACGGCCGGCCTTGACCAGTTCGGCCATGCGCCGGTACAGCGTGGGTCGGCTGACGCCCACGGCCTCGGCGAGCGGCCGCCACTCCAGCGGGCCGCCGTCGGCCGCTTCAAGGGCGGTGACGAGCTGGTCGAGGATGGGCGGTTCCTCTGGCTCCTCCGGGGCGGCCGGGGTGACTCCGGGCGCCACGGTGCTCGGGGCGCCGTCAGCGACGGTCACGGCGTCCTCGTGGCCCTCGGCGTTCTGCTTGCGTAGGGAGGCCAGCAGCTCGGGGAGGGCGTCGGGACTCACCAGGACGTCGCGGGCCTTCGATCCCTCGCTCGGCCCCACGATGGTCCGGCTCTCCAGCAGGTCCATCAGGCGGCACGCCTGCGCGTACCCGACGCGCAACTTCCGCTGCAGCATCGACGTCGACCCGAACTGCATCGAGACCACCAGATCAGCCGCACGGAGAAGGAGCTCGAGGTCTTCCCCGACGTCCTCGGCGGTGGGTTTGGCTTCGGCCGGTGCCGAAGACTCTTCGTCGAGGGGAGGGGACGCCTGGCGCTTGCAGTGCCGGACGATGGCCTCGATCTCCTTGTCGGAGACGTAGGCGTTCTGCAGGCGCAGTGTGCTGCTCGCGCCGATCGGCCAGTACAGGGCGTCGCCCTGGCCCAGGAGCTTTTCGGCGCCGCCCTGGTCGAGGATCACGCGGCTGTCCGCCAGGGATGACGTGGCGAACGCCAGCCGGGACGGCACGTTCGCCTTGATCAGGCCGGTGACGACGTCCACGCTGGGGCGCTGTGTGGCGAGCACCAGGTGGATGCCGGCGGCGCGGGCCAGCTGCGTGATGCGGACGATGGAGGTCTCCACCTGGTCTTTGGCGGTGAGCATCAGGTCGGCGAGCTCGTCGACGATGGTGAGCAGATAGGGCATCGGCGCGAGCGGCTGCCCGTCGACCACGACCTTGCCCGCGGCCGCGGCGGCGTTGAACTCGTCGATGTTGCGGAAGCCGGCCGCGGCGAGCACGTCGTACCGGCGGTCCATCTCCCCGGTGACCCACTCCAGCGTCTCGGCGGCCTTCCGCGGGTTCGTGATGGTGGGGAACAGCAGGTGCGGGATGCCGGCGTACGCCGTGAGCTCGACGCGCTTGGGGTCGATGAGGATCAGCCGGACCTGCTCGGGTGTGGCCCGCATGAGGATGGAGCAGATCAGCCCGTTGATGCAGGTGGACTTCCCGGCGCCGGTCGCGCCGCCGACGAGGAGGTGCGGCATTTTCGCCAGGTTCGCGACCACGATGTGGCCTTCGACGTCCTTGCCTAGGCCGGCCAGGAGCGGGTGCGTCTGGCTGGTCGCTGCTGTCGAGCGCAGTACGTCACCGAGCCGTACGAGGTCCTTGGCGTCGTTGGGGATCTCGACGCCGATCACGGCCTTGCCGGGCACCGGGGCGAGGATCCGTACGTCGCGCGCTTTGACGGCGAGGGTGAAGTTCCGCGCGAGGCCGGTGATCTTCTCGACCTTCACGCCGGGCCCGGGCCGGATCTCGTAGCGGGTCACGGTGGGCCCGCGGGTATGCCCGATGACCTTGGCGTTGATCTTGAACTCGGCGAGCACCCGGGTGATCGCCGCGGTGATCCGCTCGGCCTCGCGGCTACCGCCGGCCGCCGGCCGCGCGGCTTCCAGCAGGCCGTCGGGCGGCATGGTGTAGGCCGGCCGGACAGGCTCGGGCTCCGGCGGGCCTGGAAGGTCGGTAGGGGCACTGTCCGGCGGCGTCTCGGAGGCTGGCGTCGTCTCGGCCGGCTCGTCAACGGCCGCCTCATCGCCCTCAGAAGCCTCACCAACATGCCAGGCGTACAGCAGCAACCCAAGGCACGCGAGGACGAGAGCGAGGGGCTGAGCGCGCACGAACATCAGCCCGAACCAGACGGCCACCGCAACGGCGAGACGCCTGCCCCACCGCATCCGGCCGCGGGTCTCGGCGATCTGCGCCTCGCTCGGCGCGGCCGGGGCGGCGCGGGAGCTCTCGCCCGTCTGCTCCTCGTGCAGAGCCTCGGCGATGCGCTTCATGATCTCCGCGTCGCTGACCGACCGCGTGCTCACCCAGTCCCCGAGCCGGCCGCGGAGCATCAGCAGGCCGGCGCGGACCCGCGCGCGCTGAGCGGCCGCCCACGCGGGCGCCTGGTCGGACAGCGTCGCTGGCGCTTCGGCGGGCTCGGTGGTCGCGGCTTCCAGGTCCTCGGCCGCGGCCTCCGCCGAGTCGTCAGACCCACGCAGCCGCGCGTACACGGCCCTGGCGTGGTCGCGGACCTTGTCGAGCCGTGTGGCCTGATACCGGGACGGCAGCTCGTCCTCATCGGCGGTCATGCCGGTCTCCTTCGTCGGAATCCAAGATCTGGGTGAGCCGTGCGATGTGGGTGTCGAGCGTGCGGGCGAGTGCGTCTGCCCACGGCGCGACCTGGTCGGCCGGGAGCTCCCGGAGCAGGGCGCGCCACTGGTCCCAGGCGACGCGTGCGCGGTCGCTGGGGGTGGTCGCTTGGGCCCTCTTCTGGGCGAAGAAACTGGCCTGGTTCGCGATGCGCCGGCGGGCCATCGCGCCGAGGGACAGGCGTGGCACTCGGGTCTCCGTGGTGGGTGTCTCACAGGGCTCGCGCGCGCGCATACGCGCGCGCCTTGGGGCCTGTCAACTGGGTGAGAGAGGGGTGAGACGGGGGCGGTGAGACACCGCCCCCGCCCGTGGGCTACTTGTGGCCGCCACCGCTGGTGGTGACCGTGCTGAACATCGTCGCGACGCCGCTGCCGATCGAGTCGGCGGTCTGCTTGGCCATCACGCCGACCATCGACCCCGACAGCAGCGCGCCCATCGTGAAGGCCAAGGCCAGGTGCATCGGCTTGGCCTTCTTCTTGTCGAGGGCCCGCCAGAGCACGAAGCCGATCAACAGCACGATGATCAGGCCGGTGCTGCCGGCGGCCACCGTCGTGGCCGTGCTCGCGGGCAGCTGCTCGGGCGTCGCCGCGGCGGCGACCGCCGGGGACCCGGCCGAGCTGGTCGGGTCGAGCGCCAGGACGATCCCCGGCTGGGGTGGAGCGTTGCCGGTCTCGGCAATGCTCGTGTCCATCGTGATCTCCATCTCGTTCGCGTGTGTGTCGTGAGGCGGCCAGTCCAGGTCGTCCGGTCGGGCCTGGGCGGTTCCTGGGCTGGTCGTCGATGGCTTGTCGGCATCACCTCCTCTCGCCGTGGTGGGGCGGTGGTCGTACGGCCCGGTACCGCGCAGGGGACCGAGGGGACCGGTGCCGCCGAGGGCCGGTCGGTGCCGGTCCTCGGCCGGGCTGGGGCCGGGTCACGGCTGGGCCCCAGCGGGAATCTGGGCGTCCGCCCGTCGACCGTTCGGACCGGCTGGGGGGGGACTGGTCCGGACGGGGTTCTTCTCGGTCCCGCTGGGTGCGCCTGAGGAGTCCTGGGTTCCGACCGCCTGGTCGACGCCGGACTCGTGGGCGGTCCGGAGCACGGCGGCGATCGCGTTGGCGCGACCCTTCGCGCCGCCGATCCGAGCGACGAGGCGGCTGCCGCTGATGTACCCGCCGACCTGCTCGAAGTGGTCGCGGGCGATGCCGATTGACTGAGCGAGAACGGTGCTGTCAACCCCGTGCGGGACCAGCTCGGTCCGCCGGTCCCAGATCTGGTCCCACGGGGACCGCTCCGGCTCGTCGCCGGACCGGTTCGGGTCCGCCTCGGTCCGGTCCGGCTTGAGCAGGTCGCCGTGGCGGCGCGGGTCGAGCTCGTCGAGGGTCTCGCGGACCCACCCACGGACCTCAGTGCCCCAGTCCGGACTGAAGAACAACTCCGAGGGCAACTGCCCGGTGTCGAGGAAGTGCGCGAGGATGATCGGCACGTGCCGGCGGGTCCGGCGCCAGACCCGCTGGCCGTACTCGGCGACCAGCACGGCGCGGGCGAGCAGGATGGCGGACTCCAGGCGGAGCGCCTCGCTGTAGGAAACGACCTCCCAGCGGATCATCCGGACCCGGAGCCGCACCGTCCGGATCGGGGAGACCAGGTACCGGATCAGCCGGACGCGGTCCATCGTCTTGGCCGTCTCGGGCCGGTTGAGGCGCCGTACGGCCTCGTACCAGGTGATCGCGAGCGCGGGCATGACGCCGTGTAGACCGCGCGAGACCCAGGAGTGGTCCGGCGTGACCGCGGCGTTCGCGATGACAGTGCCGGCCGACAGCGCCCAGGCCACGGCGCGGAGGAAGCGGCTCGGGCGCAGGGAGTCCAGGAGCAGCAAGGCGGGGATCCCCGCGTCCAGGCCGACCGGGAGACCCCACCCAGGGCTGAAGTCGTGCCGCTCGCCGAACTCTCTCAGGTTGCGGAAGCTCATGTAGTCGCCCACGCCCGCGACCGTGAGGCCGCCGGCGAACGCGAAGAAGTAGCGGATCCCGTACTGGATCCGCTGCCAGTTGATACGGCGCTTGGCGGGCTGGGGCGTGGTCACGAGCGAGGGCTCCTTGGTCGGGAAGGAGACCCGCCCCTCAACCGTGGTGAGGGGCGGGCCGGAGATCGAGCTACGAGCTGAACCGGCGGGCGTCGACGCAGCCCTTGAAGACGGCCCCGGCCTTGAACGTCGGAACCGACCTGGCGGGGATCTGGATGGTGTCGCCGGTGGCCGGGTTACGGCCCGCGCGGGCGGGGCGGTTGGCCCTCTCGAACGTGCCGAAGCCGGTGAGGGTGACCTTCTCGCCCTGGGCGACGGTCTCCTGGATGGTGTCGAGGATCGCCTCAACGGCGTCGCCGGCGACCGCCTTGCTGGGCAGCCGGTCGGCGATGGCCTCGACGAGTTCGCGCTTGTTCATGGGTTTCCTGTTCTTGTGTGGGTGGGCGGGCCGCCCTCAGCCATGGGGAGTGGCGGCCCGGGGTTAGTGGGGTGCGGAGCGCCCGGCGGGCTCCGGCCTCGGGGCCTGCTCACGATTTCTCTGCTGCTAGCGGAGGGCCAGCACGATCCCGATGATCAAAGCGATCGGGCAGCCGATGATGCCGATCATGCAGAGGAAGTCGTTCCAGGGATCGCGCCGCATCAGTGCCCCCGCGGCGGCCGTACGCGGCGCCAGGCGACGGCCAGCGCGAGCAGGACGACGGCGGAGAAGCCGACCACGATGAGGGCCGTCTCGAAGGCCTTGGCGGCGGGGTGGATCAGCCACGGCGCGGCGATGCACACACCGACGTCGATGAGGACGATGAGGATGGCGGCGCGCGCGAGGGGTGCTCCGGGGCTCGGCTGACGCCTACGATCGTGGGCCATGGGCCCACCTACCTTTCGCGAGGTGTTCCAAGTGGGTTCCTAGGCCCTCGCCTGGTGCGCCAACACCGGGCGGGGGCCGCCGCTTTTCGCGGGTCTCAGGGGGCTCGGCGACACCTCCCTACCTGCGGCAACGAGGGGGCTGGGTACACCAGCGCGTACACCAGCGCGGCTCGTGTCATTACGTGTCGTTGGGTGTCATTAGGTGTCACTCGGAGGGCCGCGACACCTGGTGACACGCAATGACACGTGTGCCCAGAGCTACGGATCAGAAGGTTGGGGGTTCGAATCCCTCCGGCTGCGCCCAGGTCAAAGGCCCCTCGCGATCACGCGAGGGGCCTTTTTGCTAACGGGTTTGCTAACAGGAGCCGTCCTACGCTGCCTTGATCTGCTTGGCGAAGATGTCGGCCGCCTCCACGAGCTGTTCGTTGATCACGTGTGCGTAGACCCGGAGGGTGATGGACGGGTCGGCGTGGCCGAGGCGGGCGGCGACGACGTGGACGGGGACGCCGGCTAGGAGGAGCGTCGTCGCGTGGATGTGGCGGAGATCGTGGAGGCGGGCGAGCGGGAGTGCCTTGGCCGGGTTCGCCTTGTTGTGTCGGGCGGTCAGGGATGCCATGAGGGACGACACGGTGTCCGGGTGGATCGGATCGCCCCAGGCGGTGGTGAAGACGTGACCGTTCTCCTTGTTCTCTGCGCCCTTCCACCCGTCCCCCGCCGCCAGGCGGTCGGCGTTCTGTCGCTGCCGGTGGCTCTTGATCGTCTGGACAGTGTCGGCGTCGATGCTCACCACTCGGGATCGGCCGCTCTTCGTCGTTCCCTCGATGCGCTCCCCCGCCACGAAGGCCGCCGAGCCCGCGATGGTGATCTGCTTACCGTCCAGGTCGATGTCTCGCCATCGGAGGTTGAGCAGCTCACCCCGCCGAGCCCCTGTGTAGGCGGCCAGGTGGAAGAACGCGGACAGCCGGTGCGCCTTGGCGGCATCGAGGAAGGTCTTGAGCTGTGCGCCGTCCCAGACCTTGCCGGGTTCGCTGCGTTGCATCCGGGGACGCTTGGCGCGCTCGACGGGGTTGGACGGTAGGAGCTGGTCAACGCGGACGGCATCGCCGAAGGCTTTGCGCAGGACCGCGTGGACGTAGGCCACCGTACGGCTTGAGAGCCCTTTTCCATCCCGGCCGCCCGAGGTCACGAGGTCTCGGTAGAGCTTCGTGATCCGTGCCGGTCGTACGGCTTGGAGGCGAAGACCGCCGATATGCGGCTTCACGTGCCTTTCTATGAGGTGCCGGTAGTCGGCCAGCGTCTTGGGTTTGATCTCGACGGCGTGCGCCTCGATCCATTCGTCGAGGTACTCACCCACGGTAATGCTGTTTCGATCGATGTACTCGCCGCGACGTGCTTTGACACGCGCTTCATCGCGCGCCGCTTTGGCGTCCTCTTCGCTCTCGAATCCGCCGACCCAACGCGGCTTGCTCACGCCGGTCTCGGGATCTTTGACCCGGATGACGTAGGACCAGGTGTTACCGCGCTTCATCACCCCATCTCGAAGCTTGGGTTTGTTCTTATTGGCACGCTTGCGTCGGTTCGGCTCATCGGGGGTGGCGATGGCGGTCTTGGTCATCAGGCGGCCTCTTTCATGAGCTGGTCGATGTAGGAGGTGAGTGCGCGGTGCGGGACGCGGCGGGAGCCGTCGATGCGGAGTGAGGCGATGGCGCCGGCCTTGATGAGCTCGTAGAGCTTGCTGCGGGAGATGCCGAGCGCTGCGGCGGCTTCGGGAACAGTGAGCAAAAGCTTTGTCATGCGGCGAGCCCTTCTGGCGGTGCGGTCACGGGTAGTCGGGTGGCGGTGATGGCTGCGGCGAGGAGTGCTTCACCCGTGGTCAGTCCCTGGCCGACGTAGGCCCAGTGGGAGGTGACCAGGACGGTGTCGTCGTCGAAGGGCAGGCGTCCGGTGGTGACCGGGTGTTCAGCGCGTTGGTACTCGGCGCGAGCCGCGCGGAGGGTGGCGAGCGTGGTGGAGTAGGCGCGGCTCTTGGTCGAGAAGTGGCCGCGGAACCCGAGCATGTGAGCCCATGCCGTGAGCCGCAGGTCTTCCAGTTCGGGCAGTGCGCCAAGCCTCAGGCATTCGGCGATGAGTCGCCGGGCGTGGGGCCGGATGTCGAGTTGATCGAGGTCGTCGGTTGGTCTGACACGGCGGTCGAGGGTGCCGACGCATTCGGCGGCTTTGGTGGCGTACTTGGCGACGTAGCCGGCCACCGCCTGTTCGGTGAGGTCGCCGTTTGCAGTGATGGGCCGGATGTCGAGTTCGCGACCCCAGGCGAGCGTGACCGATGGCAGTTCAGCCGCCTCGGGTGTAGCCACCGTGACATGTCTTGCCGCCTCGGTGATGGCCTCGGCGAGTCCATCGAGGGTCGCCCAGCCAGGCGGTTGTGTGGTGGGTCCGTTCGGTCCGTCGAGGCGGACGATGGCATGGAAGTGGACGACACCGCGTCGCTGGTATTCGGCGACTTTGGCGAAGGAGACCTTCAGCACCTGGCCGAGTTCCTTGACGCTCAGGCCGCAGTTGCGGGCCAGGACGCGGCGGAGCCGGATGGTGAATCGCCGCCACAGCTCGGGCGCGAGGGCGTTGAACAGTACCGAGCCGGTGTGGTCGTAGCAGTCGGGGCAGATTGGCTTGCCCAGCCGTGGATCATCGGCGCTGTGGCGTTCGTTGCAGGCCACCGGTCGACCGTGTGGGCATGTCCCGCTCTTCCGCCGAGGGCGGCAGCGCAGAACCTGGCCGTTTTTCATGCACAGGCTGTGGACAGCCCCGAACGATGGTGCGGTCAGGGTGAGGAAGACGGCCGGGTGTTCGGCGACTTCTGCGGGGACGCCTTTGCCGCCGACTAGGCCCGCGCGGATGAGCTGGTAGGTGTCGGCCCGGTAGGTCTCGGCGCACGATGGGCAGCGCGACGCGCGGCGGGTCTTGCAGGCGACGCGCACGACGCCGCCGGGTTCGTTGGTGGTGGTGTAGCGGTGGAGGAGGGTTCCGTTGAGCGGGTCGCGGTATTCGACCTTGCCGCGCAGGTGCACGGGCTGTGCGCATCCTCCGGTGCGGCGGATCTGGGCGGCCCAGCGGTCATAGTGCGGGTCGTTATAGCGGGCGACCATCCCGTTGATGGCGTGTCGGGTCAGCGGGTTCGGCAAGATGGGCGAGTCCTCTCGCAGTGGTGATGCGTATGGGATGGCCCCCGACGTGGCGGACGGCTTGGCGGTTATGCGGCCACGCCGGGGGCACTTAGCGGTCAGCAGAACCCGAGGCCGTAGCAGTGGCCGCAGGTGTCGCCGTAGCTGTCGAGACCGGTGCCGCCGCAGGTGCAGCACTGGTAGTGCTCGGGCTCCATCAGGCCGCCTCGTCGTCGGGGATGACGGAGTTGGCGTAGGACATGCCGGCGTTGAAGGCCGCCCGGACAGCACTGGGGACGGCGACGCAGCGGTATTCGACCGGGCCGAAGGCGCGGGTGGCGGTGTAGTGCCCGCCGGTGTCGGTTCGGTCGACCGTCGAGACGCCAAGCAGCGCGGCGAGCCGGTCGACTTCGGCGCGCTGCTCGTCGTCGGTGCCGCGGATGTGGATGAGGACTTCGGTCTGGAAGGGCGGGACCGGCATGACGGGGTTGGTGTCGAGGTAGTCGGCGAGGGCGTGAAGGCCGTTGATGAACTCGGTGCGGTGGGTCATGGACGGTTCCCTGTCAGGCGGTGCGGATCTGGCGAAGAAGGTCTGAGGCGAGCTGGTTGGACACGCCCAGCCGGGCACGCAGCGCATCCCGGGTGATGGGGCGGCCATGCCGGGTCTCGTGTTCGTCGGCGACCCGGCGGGCGTAGGCGACCAGCGAGTCAGCAGGAGCTACGGAGGACGACGGCTCGTCGGGCACGGGGACGAGTTCGCCCGGACGCGGCGTCTCCGGCTCGGGTTCGTCCTGTCGTTCGTCCTGGGGTTTGCCGAAGGACGGCGGTATCGGGGACGACAGGACGACCGGGGACGGCGTGGGACGGCGGCCGGTCGAGCGGCGTTCGAGCATCGAGACGGCGACCAGGAACGCCCCGGCCGGTGTTGCGGCTGTCAGCCAGCCCCATACGGTGGGTTCGGCTTGGGCGAGGTTGGCTGCCAGCGACAGCAGCACCCCGCCGGTCAGGACGAGCGCGGGCCAGGACACCTGCCGGGTGGTGCGGTGGGTGCGTTTGTCGCGTTGGCGTTCGCGTGCTGCCATGACGCAGGTCAGGTCGATGCATACGGCGATGGCCCAGGCCATGGGGCCGTGTTGGCCGTGTTCGTTGGCGGTGTCGCGGATGTGGGTGAACGAGCCTGCTCCGGCGATGCCGGCCAGGACGGCGACCGGCCCGGAGTCGACCGCCACCGCGGCGGCTTTGCGGCGGGTGCTCATGCGGCCACCTGGTCCAGGACGACCGCGAGGAGTGCGGCCAGTTCGGGGTCGCAGTGGTGCGTCTCGGCCCAGGTGTCCGCGTCGGCGAGGTGGTGCAGGGTCGCGGATTCGCAGCAGCGCGCGCACGCGGTGACGTACAGGCCGCGTCCTTCGTCCCACTCGACGGAGACGGGGACGAGGTTAGGACGGACGGCAGGACGGCGGGGACGGCGGACGGGACGGAGCGGAATCACGTTGGTCATGGCGATCACCTCGGTTTCAGGCATGGCTCGGCTAAGGACTTGGCGCGGGGCGCCGGTGGAACGGGTGAAGGGGTTATGCGGCCTTGAGCGGCGCGGTGTCGACGGCGACCAGGTCCGCCCACGCGCGGGTGAGGTTCGCGTGCTGGCGTGCGGCGGCTTCGGCTTCTTCTTCGCTCACGTACACCGAGCGGGCGCGGTGCCAGGTACCGTCTTGTCCGGCGATGATGGCGACGCCGGGTGTCTCGGCGGCGATGGCGCGGGCCGCGTCGAGAGCGTCGGGGTCCATGTCGCCGAGCGTCATGTTGGCGGTCTCGGGATCGTTGACGCGGTGACAGATCCTCCCCGACAACTGCGACCGCAGCGCGGTGACACCGGGACCGAGGTCGGAGCCGATGCGCTGGCCGCAGACGATCAGGTAGACGGCGAAGGCCCGGCCGAGTTGCGCCACGCGCAGGAGCGCGGTGGCGGTCTTAGCGATCTCTTCCTTCTCGCTCTTGTCCGCCATCAGGAACAGCTCGGCGACCTCATCCACCAGGACGACAATCGGCACCGGTCGTACCTGCTCGGGCAGCTTCCAGACGTTGCGTGCGCCCGCCTCGCGGCAGATCCGCATCCGGTCGGTCAGGACGTCCACCAGGTCATCGAGCAGCCTCACGCACTCGGTGCGGGTGGTGGCCAGCGCGGACAGGCGCGGGGCGTACGGGGTGAACTCCACTCCCCCTTTGAGGTCGAAGCCGACGATGGCGACGGGTTGGGGCGCCAGACCCTTGATGATGGCGTTGGCCAGATTCGACTTGCCGGACTGTGTCGCGCCCGCGTTCAGCCAGTGCGGCACCGTACGGAAGTCGATGACCCAGTCGCGCCCGTTCTCCAGCCGGCCCGGCCGTACAGTCAGCAACTCGCCGGTCTCAGGTGAGACGTCGATGCCGACGAGCGGGTCAGTCCGGGTCGCCAGGAGCGTGACCGATCCGGGCGCGGAGTCGACCACGCGGACCGCGTAAACGCGCCAGGCGTGGGCGAGCCGGTCGCAGACCTTCACGTAGTCGTCGGGGATCTGCCCATCGTGCAGACGGATCCGGACGCGCCAGCCGAGGACGGTTGGTCGCAACAGCCCGAGCCGGGGCGCGCGGTCGATGTCGACCCGCCGGACGCGCCGCCGCTCGTGGATGACGGCCGAGGCCGTACGCAGGCCGGGGACGGCTTCCAGCGACAGCCGCCAAGCGCGGCGCTTGCGAGTGAGCGTGCAGCCGTAGGCGACGTGCCGCCAGGTCAGATAGACCCGGATGGCCTTGAGTGGGAAGCCGACCGCGTACCAGAAGGAGCGCGGGAGCCAGTGGCGCCAGGCCCAGGCCCCGGCCGCCGAAGCGACCGAGAACCCGAGCGTGGCGTACATCGCGTTGGTCACCGTCACCCCGGCTCAGGCAGCCGCCGGGACGGCGACGGAGGCGAAGGAAGCGGCCCGGTAGGAGATGCCCCACCGTGTCTCACCGCCGCGGGTCTGCTGCCAGGCGAAGCCGACCAGCCCGGACGGTTCGACGACCTGGCCCACGGACAGTCCGGGGTCGCCGGAGACGTTGACGTTGATCAGCTCGACCCTCCCGGAGTCGTTCTCGGAGACGGACAGGCCGACCTGGAAGACGGTCTGACCTTGCTTGTCGACCTTGACCTCGCCGGTGTCCTTGTCGAGCAGGCGGGGGCGGGGCGCGGAGACGCAGACGAAGGTGAGCTTGGTGGTGTCGATCGGGATCGGGATGTTGCGCACTTGCTGTCCTCCAGTGGATTAGCCGTTCTAGTTACCTAGGATAGCTAGAGAGGCGAGACAGTCAAGCGGTTGGCCGAATCTTTCCTATGCACCTAGGGACCTAGTTGGACGGCGTACTATGGCTGACATGGGAAATCCCCGGCCCGTAGACCGCCGCAAGCAGTACGTCCGCATCGCCGACGACATCCGTCGCGACATCGCGTCCGGACGGTACGCGGTGGGAGAGCCGCTGCCCTCCGTGGCCGAGCTGGCGACGCGGTTCGGCGTCGCGAAGATGACCATCAGCAACGCCATCGCCGCCCTGCGGGACGAAGGACTCATCCAGACCCGCCAGGGGAGCCCGAGCATCGTCCTTGCCACCCCGGATGAGACCGGCGACGAGGCTGAGCAACACAGCGAAGAGTTCGAGATCATCTCCGCGCAGCTCCAACAGTTGAAAGCCGTCGTCAAGAGGATCGCTGCGCGTCTGGACGAGCTGGACGAGCGCACCAAGGACCTCGACCGATAGGTATGTCCCGGTAACGATGCGCCGCATTCTGGCAACGTGATCTGGCAGCCAGTGGTGGGCTCGGCCTCACGCCTTGACCGAGCTGCTGTCGCATCGAGATCCTGGAGCACGTGCCTCAAACAAACGCCTTCGACTCCGATTCGCTTCAGCAGATCGTGGAGGCGGCGTCACGGGCGGCAGCGCTCTCCGCGGACGGCGCGCGGTTGCTCCGGATCGGGGAGAACGCCATCTACCGCTTGGCGCATGACCCGGTGGTCGTGCGAATAGCGCGGTCAGCGGCTCGTATGGATACGGCGCGGCGTGAGCTGTGCGTGGCTCGGTGGCTGGATCGAAACGCCGTTCCCACCATCAAGGTTCACGAGGTAGCAGACCAACCGCTGCTGATAGAGGGGCACCCGGTCACCTTCTGGCGTGCCGTCAGCGGCCCTCAGGACGGGGACAGGAGTCCGGATCGCACTGATCTGGCACGCCTGCTTCTCGCCTTCCACGGTGCGAAGGATTGCCCATGTGAGTTGCCGGCCATGGATCCCTCGTCGTGGGCGAAGGTGGAGGAGCGAATTTCAGCGGCGACCGGCATCGATGCGGACGCCCGAGAGTTCCTCAGCGCTCGTAACGCCGAACTGGCCGAGAAGGTTAAAAATCTCGACTACGCGCTACCGCGTGGCCCGATCCACGCCGACGCATACACCGGGAATCTCCTTATCGACGACGGCGTGATCGTCCTGTCGGACTATGAAGGGGTATCGATCGGTCCCCGTGAGTGGGATCTCCTGCCCACGGCTGTTGCTGTGGACCGGTACGGCCTGCCCGAGGAGGAGTACCGGGAGTTCGTGGACATCTATGGCTTTGACGTCCGGGAATGGTCTGGCTACCGCACTCTCCGGCAGGTTCGCGAGCTGGGTATGACGACCTGGCTTATGCAGAACGTTAATACAGATCCGGCGATCGCTGAAGAATTTACAGTTCGTCTGTCGTCCCTTCGGGAGTCTGAATTTGAGCGACGGTGGCGTCTCTTCTAAGCCAACCCCCCTCGTGCACCCGTCTTCTGCGGCCGGCGCCGACCCGCCGGTCAAGCGCACCACCGTACGTATCACGAACGTCTACGCGACGTCCTGGCGGGTTGATCCGACACTCTCGGCGGGTGCGTTGGGGGATCACCTCCGGCTCTGGCGCTTGGAGCGCAATTATCGACTTGCGGAAGAGCAGCTCCCACGTGTGCTCCTCCACGAAGACCTTGACCCACAGGCGATCCGCGTCAAACGGTGGCCGCACATCTCTACCCTGACGGGTGCCACAGCCTGGCTTTTTAACCTTCCGTCCGGCAGAGTCGTCGCGGCCCTGAGCCTCGACGTGAACTGCGAGATCGGCGACGTCACCGACTTGCTTGAGGACTGCTACTTCTGCGACGTTCATGTCGAGGACGTGCTGATCAACCAGCAGATCCAACGCATGATGGCCTCGCTTGACGGCGACGCGGTGTATGAGGAAGACCTTCTTCCTGAGCGGCATCAGCTGGTCTTCGGCGATCCGCCGGCCTCTGACGAGTGCGAGGAAGTCATGCAGCACTTGGTCTACCGTGCCGACTTGCCGTACAACAAGGAGCACAGCGTCATCTGCTACCCGGACGAACTGAATCGTCGGCCCGGTTGGCTAGCCGCGGTAGGCCCGTATGTCAGCGTCGTGTGCGGCCACGCCGATTTCATCCAGAACACCATCTTCCTCTCGGCTGTCCAGGGAGTTGCGGCAGCCGCTGAGCTACGAGAAATCCGGCACGCGGCCTATCGGGACGTCAGCCTTTTCAGGTCGCCCATCCGGGACGGCAGGTCGGTACAGAGCCGCCGTAAGGCGCTCGAACGCATTGCGGATAACCTCAAGGGTCTTGAGATCGAACTGTCTTATAGTGTCGAGGCGCCCGCTGACCTCGGGCTCCTTGTTCCGTCCTTGCGAGTCGAAAGCTTCCACAAGGCGCTCTTCGAATCGATGGAATTACTGGCGAAGGCGGAAACGGTGAGCCGCATGCTGGAACGTCTGGGAAGGGCCATCAGCGCTGAGCTCACCTCCATTGAGAGCGCCGAGCGCCGCGCTGACGAGGAACGACGTCTCAGATGGGGTGTGGCTATCGGCTTCCTTTCGGCTGTCGCCGTCCCAGCCGGTATCATCCTCGCTTACTTTGGGATCAACGCAAACCAGGTGAACCCGGATCGTTCGATATTTGACCACCACTACCTGCCGGTCTACATAACGGTTCTCACGGTGATGATGATCGGCGCGATGCTCGCCTTTTCTCTTTACTTGCAACAGGTGATACGAAATCGAAAGCAGCAACGAGACTGACGTGAGGTCCGGCCACTAGGTTCTGTCTTCGGGATAGATGTCGGCGTAGATGCCGCCCCGGTTGCGTAAGGTCACGTGCTTACCCAGCAGACGACGCATCGCGCCGTAGCTGTAGTCGAACTTGCCGGCGACCTGGCGGATGCTCCAGCCCTGGTTGTACAGCCGGACCGCGTCTTCGGCGAGCTGCCGTTCGGCCTCGTGTGGGGTCGCCTCCTCGGCCAGGATCCGCCGGATGTCGGCCCGGCTATAGCGCCGATGCCCGCCGGGCGTTCGCAGGGGCGAGAGCTTCCCCTCACGAGCCCACCGGGCAATCGTCGTCGTACGGACGCCGAACAACTCGGCCACCTCGCGTGGCTTGAGCAGGTCATCAGGTACGGGGGAGACGTCGCGCATGAAAAACCTTGATCTTCGATGTGAATTTTGCAGGGGTTGACCGGCCCTGAGCCAAGGAACCTGGTCGGGAGACACTGGTGGCGATCGTCGTACTCAGGGCCGGGAGTTCATGAGGGGCCAGCCGCCGTCACATCCGCAGGGGACCGTGGCTCGGCCAGAGCGGAGCAGGGGCCGACTTCGCCGATTGCGAGGTAGGCCCAGACCGTCTTGCCGCCGGTCGCCTCCAGCCGCCAGCCCCAGTCCTTCGAACACGCCTCCACCAGCAGCAGGCCGCGGCCGTCGACGCGGTCGAAGGAGCACCGCTGGCGTTCGGGTGCGGCTTCGCTGCTGTCGGACACCTCGACCAGGACCCCGCCGGCCTGGCGGGACAGGGTGAGGTGGAAGACCTCTCCGATCTTCACGGCGTTCGCCACAAGCTCCACCGTGACGAGCAAGACGTCGTCGGCGATGCCGTCCATGCCCCAGCCCGCCAGCGCCAGCCGCGTCATGATGCGCGCTTGCTCTGCGGCGATGGGATGCGGAGGGAGCGGAAACCGACACCAGTGCCCGCCCGTGACCCCCGGCGACCCTGCCGTCCGACTGGCGCCAGTCATGCCGGACGCGCCAGACGAAGGGAGGAACGACGGGCGACCCGCTCGATGACCTCGCCGGCCCGCTGCTGCAACGCATCGAGTTCGGCTGCGATCTCGGCGAGTTCGGCGAGCAGGATCTGACGCTCATGCTCGGTGAGTGCCATGGGCTTCTTTCTCATCGGGGAATCGCCGGTCAAGTTGCCGCCGGGGTTCACAGGCATCCCTCCGCACGCAGGTACGCCTTGATCTGCTCGGCCGCCCCAGGTACGTCGCTGATCGGATGGTGGTGGGGCTCGCTGTCCCACACGTAGCGCTCCCCGTCGGGGCTGATGAGGA
This sequence comes from Actinoallomurus sp. CA-142502, assembly GCF_050936355.1. Classification (NCBI taxonomy): domain Bacteria; kingdom Bacillati; phylum Actinomycetota; class Actinomycetes; order Streptosporangiales; family Thermomonosporaceae; genus Actinoallomurus; species Actinoallomurus sp. CA-142502. The sequence goes on along the minus strand of NZ_JBNJMY010000001.1, from coordinate 11,060,815 downwards.
CGTAGACGTACGCACCGGGGGTAGAGGTCCGTACGGCCAGGCCGGGATAGCTGTCGCGCATCTCCGAGCCGACCCCGATCGCTTGCAACTCCTTGCAGAGGGCGACCAGAGCGCGTAGCTCCGGCCCGATATCCCACGCCAACGTCTGCCTCCCGGTGCTGGGTGGCAGGACCGATGACACGGGGACACGGATCGCCGGCTCCCCCGGGGGGAAGTCGGGAGCCTCAGCGGTGACTCGCTCGTGTCGTGTCATCGGCCCTGCAGGTTCTTACGGGAACGACACTGCCGACGTGTGGTGTCACGTCTCGATACCGCCGGAGTCCCCACCGAGGCTTCTTGTGCTCGCCTTGTCTCGTCTAGTGCTCGTCTGTGTTACCGTCGCGAAATGCCACAGGGTCAGGCCAGCGAAAACACCGCCACGGAGCCGGTACGCCTCAAGGCCGTACTCCGGCAGAAGCACCTACAGACCCACAGCACCTTCTGCCGCGAGTACGACCGAGTCGCCCGCAAGATCGACCCCGAGCTGGTCGGCACCTGGCCCAGCCGCGCCCAGTTCCACCGCTGGCTGTCCGGCGAACTCAAAGGCCTGCCGTACCCTCACCACTGCCGCGTGCTGGAGAAGATGTGCCCAGGCTGGACCGCCGACCAGCTCTTCGAGCCCGGCACTGCGGAGGCCGACCCACCCGCCGGCGAGGCCGGCGCGCTCGTGCCCGCTGCCATGGCTCCGCCGGAGACGGTGATCGCGTCGTCGCCGATCAGCATCCGGCCGTACGTTGAGAAGGCATTCGACCGCGAACACGTCGTGATCGACTTCTTCGGCTTCTCCGGAGAGACCCTCCACGGCGTCATCCAAGAACCGCTGGACAAGATCCGTGCCGGTCAGCTCAAGCCGCGCAGCCTGACCGTGCGGATGCTGGTCCCGGACACCTCCGCGCCGATGGCCGTCCCGTGCAGCAGTGAAGATCTCTCCGATGACCCGGAGTTCCGCAAGCGCGCCGGCCGGATCATGCTCCGTCACGGCCAAGCCATCCTGGACTCAGTCGAGGAGCTGTCCGACCTGGGCATGGTCGAGAACGCCCGCGCGGAGATCCGGGTTCACGGTGTCCCGCCGTTGTTCAAGCTGTACGTCCTCAACAACGAGGAAGCCTTCTTCGGCTTCTACCCGATCCGGCACCATGAGGTGAAGATCAAAGGCACGGCCCATCCCGTGTACGACCTGATGGGGAAGGAAGCCAGCTTGTTCCGCTACACCGTCCACGACGGCTCACCGGTCGGCGCACAGTACGTCACCCAGGCCCGCCAATGGTTCACCACCGTGTGGGAGACCATCAGCCGGGAGTTCACCGGATGACCCACGGCACCGCCCTTGCCGACGTCCTGAGCCGCAGCCGCTACCTGCTGTTCGACTTCGACGGCCCCATTTGCAGCATCTTCGCCGGCCTCCCCGCGCCCACGGTCGCCGCTCACCTACGCGAGCTGGTGATCGACTGCGGTATCGAACTGTCCGCTGGAGCCGCAACCTCACGCGACCCGTTCGATGTCTTGCGCTTCGCCGCCACCATCAGCCCGGAACTCACCCGCGACGTCAACGACGAGCTACGCGCCATGGAGCTACGCGCCGCCGAGGTAGCCGAGGCCACACCGCACGTCCGCCATGTGATCCAGACGGCGCACGAGGACGGCCGCGGCATCGCCGCCGTCAGCAACAACTCTTGCCAGGCCGTGACCCACTACCTCACCGCCAACGGCCTCGCTCCGTACTTCACCGCCATCGTCGGGCGCACTGACCCCGACCCGCGGCTACTCAAGCCCCACCCGGAGCTGGTCAACCGTGCTGTCAGGGGACTGGCCGCTGACCCCGCCGAATGCGTACTGATCGGCGATTCCCTCAGCGACATCGAGGGAGCCCGCAACGCCGGGACGCTCAGCATCGGCTACGCCAACAAGCCCGGCAAGCACGACCGCTTCACCACGGCAGGCGCCGACGCCATCATCACCGACATGGCCGAACTCCTCCCGCACCTGAGCGAGCACCAGGCGGCGGATTCGAACGCCGCTGACGGACGACGGCGCAGGTAGTCCAACCGGGCCACCACACGGGCACACCGGACGATAGATGAACATGCGCTTGCGAATACCGGCCGATGTGGTCCGCGCCGTCGCCGCCCGTTGGCCGGACAACGCGGCGGAATGGGGCACCAGCGCCGAACGCGAGTTGTCCACCATCTGCACCCGCTACCGCGCAACACCTCGGACCGTCATGCCCGCCAGGTACGGATTCGTGGTCGCGTCAGACACCCCAACCGGACCCCTGATCATGCGCGCGAGTCCTGATCCCGCCGGCCCACAGCAGGCGATGGTCTCCCAGGCGCTCGCATCACTCGGGATAGCGCCCAAGGTCCACGAAGTCGTCTCCACGACCAGAGGAACGTGGGTGATCATGGACCGCGTTCGCCCTGGCTATCGCCTTACCGATTGCCGCCCCGGCCCGGATGTTTCCGCTGCTGTGGCGGCCATGCTCCGGCCGATGGTCGGTCAACCGGCTCCGTGCCCGATGCCCTCACTAGCCGACTGGCTACAAGCCCGGCTCGAAGACGACGAACTGGCCGACCTGGCGCCGAACAGGAGCATCGCACCGCTCCACCAACGCCGGAACGCGTCGGCCGTCCTCAAAGACCTGCGGGCCGGTGGGAACGATGGCCTCTGCCACGGCGACGCCTCCTCAGGCAACATCCTCGTCGGTGGCAACGGACTGATACTCATCGACCCTCGCGGCATGAGCGGAGAAGTCGAATATGACGCCGCCGTAGCCGCCTTGAAGATCGCCAGACAGGCCCGACCGACGGACATCGCCGAGCGTCTGTCCCGGCAGATCGGCATCGACACCGAGCGGACCAAGGCATGGGTAGCAGTAGCCGACGCCGCGCGAGTCTAGGACCCGACGGCCCCGAGACTAGGACGCGACACGGGAAGGAATCGCCTGTCTAGTGCTCTGCCCATGAACGTTGGCCGGGCCTGATCACGCGGCTTTGGGGCGTCGCGGGTCTCCCCAGCGTTGCCTGCGTTCGCTGCGGATACGGGCGCGTTCGCGTCGTTGGGCGGCGAGGATGTCGGGGGGTCCAAACTGGCCACGCCCATCTCGTTGAACCGGTGGATCACTTCCCGGACCGCGTCCTCATCATGAACGTTGACCGGCGTGTCGACCAACCCGGCCAGTTCATGGACAGAGCACCAGCCACACCGCCGCCGGGGCGAGAGGCGAACCGGGCTCAGCGCGGCACAGCCCCGGGGCCAGCCACGGCGATCTGGATGCCGCTGGGCATACGCGGCGTGTAGGGCGCCTCGAGCCGCTGCGCCTCCTCGTCGGTGAGCCGGAGGCTGAGCGCGGCGGCCGCGTCGGCGAGGTGCCCGGTCCTGGTGGGCCCGACGATCGGCGCGCAGACCACCGGGTTGCGCAGCACCCAGGCGAGGGCGACCTGCGCCATCGGGACGCCGCGCCCGGCGGCGATCGCCTGCACCGCGTCGGCGATCGGCTTGTCGTCGTGTGGCATCAACTGACGGGCGACGGCGTCGGTCTCGCTGCGGGCGGTCTGCTCGCCCCACGGCCTGGCCAGGCGCCCCTTGGCGAGTGGGCTCCACGGGATGGAGCCAACGCCCTGGTCGGTGAGCAGGCCGAACATCTCCCGCTCCTCCTCGCGCTGCATCAAGTTGTACTGGTTCTGCATCGAGGTGAACTCCGTCCAGCCGTGCAGCCGCGCGGTGTACTGCATCTTGGAGAACTGCCACGCCCACATGCTCGACGCGCCGATGTAGCGGGCCTTGCCCGCCTTGACCACGTCGTGCAGCGCCTCCATCGTCTCCTCGACGGGGGTCTCCGGGTCGAGGCGGTGGATCTGGTACAGGTCGATGTAGTCCGTGCCGAGGCGGGCCAGGGACGCGTCGACCTGCTCCATGATCGCCCGGCGGGAGAGCCCGGCGCCGCCGGGGCCGTCGCTCACCTTGAAGAACACCTTGGTCGCCAGCACGACATCCTCGCGCCGTGTGTACTTGCGGATGGCCCGGCCCACGGTCTCCTCGGACGCCCCCTGGCCGTAGGCGTTGGCAGTGTCCCAGAACGTGATCCCGAGCTCGACGGCCTCCCGGAAGATGGGCTCGGCCTGCTCGTCGTCGAGCGTCCACGGGTTGTTGCCGCGCGAGGGGTCGCCGAAGCTCATGCAGCCGAGTGTGATCCGGCTGACCTTCAGTCCTGACGTGCCGAGACGTGTGTATTCCATGCCGTCCATGAAGCCCGTATTCGTGTGCGGGTGGGAGTTCCTGCTCTTCCGGGTAACGGCAGTACCTCCCGGCACACCGCCGCACGACCTACGGTGGTGATGTGACCGACAGCGAGAGGCGTGAGCGGGCCGGCGAGGTGCGGGAGTTCCTCAGTACTCGTCGCGCCCGCATCACGCCGCAGCAGGCAGGGCTGCCCGTCTTTGGTGGCAATCGACGTGTGACCGGGTTGCGCCGGGAGGAGGCGGCACTGCTGGCCGGGATGAGCATCGACTACTACATCCGCCTCGAGCGCGGGAACTTGAGCGGCGCCTCGGACTCGGTGCTGGACTCCTTGTCCCACGCACTTCGGCTCGACGATGCCGAGCGGGCCTACCTCTACGACCTGGCCCGCGCGGCCACGGCGTCCGAGCGCCGACCACCCGCTGCGTCTGGGCGGATCCGACCGGTGATTCTGCGGATGCTCGACGCGATGACCGGCCTGCCGGCCTACATCCGCAACGAACGGTTCGACATCCTCGCCGCCAACTCTCTCGGCCGGGCTCTGTATGCCCCGGTCTACGATTCCCCGTTGTTCGCGCAGCGTGGTCCGGTCAACACCGCGCGGTTCCTGTTCCTCGATCCTGGTTCCGCCGATTTCTGGTCCGAGTGGGAGAAGGCCGCCAGCGACTCGGTCGCCTTCCTGCGCACCGAGACCGGCCGCTCGCCGCGAGACAAGGGCCTGACGGACCTGATCGGCGAGCTCTCCACAAGAAGCGACGAGTTCGCCCAGCGTTGGGCCAGGCACGACGTGAAGTTCCCCCGCTCCGGCGTGAAGCGACTCCACCACCCGCTCGTCGGGGACCTGGCCCTGCCCTACGAAGCCCTCGATCTGCCCGCTGACCCCGGGCTCTTTATCACCATCTACTCGCCCGCGCCCGACTCACCCGAACGCCAGGCACTCGATCTTCTGGCCAGCTGGACCGGCTCGACCGCACTCGAGCGCTGATAATCGTCACCCCGCTCGTGCTCTGTCCATGAACGTTGGCCGGGTCTGATCACGGCCATACCCATCTCCTTGAACCGGTGGATCACTCCTCGGACCGCGTCCTTATCGCCTTGGACCACCCACGCGATCGCCGGGACGTGTTCCCGCCAGCCGAGGCCGGCACGACCCTCGCCCGGCGTAGTCGCACTTGCCGAACCGGTTCCTCTTCGCACGATCTGCTGCGGGCGCTGACCCTCATGATCGGTCAGACGGCGCACCCGAAGTGGATCTGCCATCTCTAAAACTGACGATCATCGTTGACACCTGTGTCTCCGACCAGTACGGAGATCATCTGTGTCCAACCCCAACCCCCCGCTCGACCGTGAGGCCAAACGGCGCCTGGCGGTCATCCGCCACGTCGAAGAGGCCACCGGCAACGTCGCGATGAGCTGCCGGTACTTCGGGATCAGCCGGCAGGCCTACTACATCTGGTACCGCCGCTACCAGGCCGAGGGCATCGAGGGCCTGCGCACCCGGTCCAAGCGGCCCAAGCACAGCCCGAACGCCACCCACGTCGAGGTCGTCGGAAAGATCATCTACCTGCGGCAGAACTACCACTTCGGGCCCGAGAAGATCGCGATGTACCTCAAGCGGTACCACGACGTCACCATCAGCAAGTCCGGCGTCTGGCGCATCCTCAAACGCCTGGACATGGGCCGCCTGCCCGCCTCGCAGCGCTACAAGCGTCACGACCGCCGCTGGAAACGGTACGAAAAGTAGCTCCCGGGCCACCGAGCCCAGATCGACGTGAAGTTCATCGAGCCCATCGCCGGCGTCACCGGCCGCCGTGGCGGGCGGAACAAGTACTACCAGTTCACCGCCATCGACGACTGCACCCGCCTGCGTGTACTGCGGATCTATCCACAGCTCAACCAGAAGACCGCCATCCAGTTCCTGGACTACGTGCTATCGCGGCTGCCGTTCCAGGTCGAGGTCATTCAGACCGACAACGGCTCAGAGTTCCAGTCGGCGTTCCACTGGCACGTTCTGGACAAGGGCATCGCCCACACCTACATCAAGCCACGGACACCGCGGCTGAACGGCAAGGTCGAACGCTCCCACCGCATCGACGCCGAGGAGTTCTACAGCATGCTCGACGGCGTCCTCATCGACGACGCCGAGGTCTTCAACGACAAGCTCCGCGAATGGGAGGACTACTACAACTACGATCGCCCCCACGGCGGCCTCGGCGGCCAACCCCCTACGAACGCCTCAAACAGAAGACCCAGACCCAGGCGTAAACGATCTTCGTCGGTCGCACAAGGACACGACACCCTATCGGTGAGAACTTTCTCTACGTCTTCAAGGGCGCCCCGCTACGCGGGCCGCCGGGCGGCCCGGCCGGCGGGCGCACCGGGCATGCGGCCTGTCCCGTCCGGTCCCGCCGCGCCCGCCGACCACGCCGCCGCTCCTGACGCATTGAACATCAGCGATGTCTCGGACCGAACACCGGGGGCCGCTATCCCTACAGAGGACGAACACCGGATGCCAACCCTTCGCTTCTGTGAACGACACTTCTATCTCGGCAAACGTGTCGATGCAGCAGAGACCGACGTTCCCGTTGAGGTTGACGGAATATCGAAACTCGACCTATGCGCCACCTGTGCAGATGCGTTTGAGGCTTGGCAAGCCGTTGTCCGAAAAGCCACGTCCCCCGAGGGAATCAGTGAGTCGCTGCCCAGCAATCGGCCTCAAGGTCCGCTGAAATTCCTTAACCTTCAATCAAGCGCGTGAATGCCGAGGCCGTGACGATCGCTGTTCGTGGTGCGTTTTGTCGAGCATTGGGGCGATCGGCTGCCGTGCGGCTTCCGGTCCTCGGCGCGGTGGGCGCGCCTGCGGTCGGGGTCCGCTTGCCCTCGAAGTAGCCGTTTCGCGAGGGTGCGGCATCCGAAGTTTAGTAACAGTCCGCCTGCCACCCAGAGCTACAAGGTACGGCCCATCTTCCTAATTACCCGACTAGCCATCATTCAGTTGTCGCATTGTTCAGCGGCCCGCGGTTGCCGAAAAGTTTATCGGGAGGAAAGGCGAGATCTGAGTTTGGAGTTCGCCAGAGCTGAAGATTCGCTTGTTTCCGAACCGCGAAATCTAGGTGGAGTCCAACTTCCATTCCATCATGTGCCTGCCTTACCCGATTTCCGTCCAATTGGATCTCAAGTACCCGTCCCCAGCGCGTCGTTTTCGCACCAGGCATCACTATGCAGTCACCTTCTGAAACCGATGACTCCAGAGACGGAATTACAACAACTCTGTTACTTCTGAAGTATTCAGTCGGGACGCCCAGAGAAACCGTTTCGCCGTTCTTGATCGATATATCCAAAAGCGGTCCGGCAAGACTAGCTACGAGACCCAACGAAATAGCATCTATGAAATCAACCTTAGCTAGCAGCCGTTCGTACGACTGAATCTCGTCAGGGATTGCCCGGTGCGCGACCTCGTTCCGGCGTTCTACTAGATCGTCCAATTCGGCCTTAAGAACCCCCATGAGCGTACTCTCGGTAACATTGTTAGTACGAGAGCTCCAGCTCGCAACCGCATCGGAGTTTCGAATCTTGTTCTGAAGATCCGGAACCGCCCATTGGAAGAGTTCCGGGAGCGAGTCCCAACGAAGGTTCGAATTGTGAAGCGCTATTAGCTCAAGCCTCAGGTCGAAGGTTGGGGTTGCCTCGTCGAGGCATGATGCGAGACTCTTGGCTACGTCGAACTCGGTAATCTCCCGATACCTTCCGACACCCAGACTCTGACTTAATAGAGCCGAGGCATTGCGGACATACCGGCGACGCAGGCTAGACATCTGCTCGGTAGACAAGTTGCTGGGGTCGGCTAGCAACATCTCACTGAATCGAAACGCCAGTCGTTCAGCGAAGTTTTCGAAGGACGAGTAGAGGGCAGAGATGCATGCGATGTAGGCAAATCTTCGCTGGTCAGGAGTTTGGTGTTCTTCCGAGCCGCTCTTGAGGAACCGGCGAATCCGATCAAGATCGGCCGCCAGTGTACTGTATTGCAGCATCATATGAGGTCGACCGATCTAACTAGCGATAGCGGCAAGCGCGGTACTCAATGCGTCGATTGCGTACCTGTTGCGCCGATGCGCATCCGCCGTATTGGTCTTACGTCCACCGAAGGCCGCAGCGTCGTTGTCATACATTTGACTGATTGCGGACCGGACAACCTCTGCATTACGCAACAGTGACGCCCTTTGCTCTCGACTCAATGCCGAGCTTGCGTACATTAGGGCGTCGTAGGCGATCTTGCTGAAATGGCGCTTGCTTCCCTGGACCTGAAATGCCGTTGCACCACCGATTGCGTACCAGAATTGAATGTTTTCTTGGAATAGCCGTCGATAACCATCCAAGGTCGTCGAATCAAAACTGTTTCCTCTCACCAGGAACTCATCCAAGAAATCTGATATGCGATTTAGTCCCTGTGAGAATTTAGCAAGGTGTCGATAGGCGTAGAATCGGAGGACGATCTCAACGTCTTCCATCGATTCAAACATCTTACGCCCCATATTTGTAACCACGACGCCCTCTGGATCTTGCTCAGATGCCGACGCCTCTGCATCATCCGGGTCTTCATCATTACCCGGGCTAGCAGGTGCTTCAACAACGTCGAGCGGAGTACCTAGCATTGCGCGCAGTTCTCTAGTGCGCGACAACTCCAGGCAGAGATCATTTAGCGGGCCGTTGTAGACCGCATTGCGGGTTTCCTGACCGGTAAGGCGTACGCCGCCAGAATTCAGCCTCTCGAACACCAATTTCTTGAGAAATGCGGCCTGCTCCTCAGTCGCAGCCGTCTCATTCAAAAGAATGATCGACGAAAGATACCTTCGATCGATTCCGTCGCGAATTGAGCTCGGTAGCGTATCATGAGTTCGACCGTTAAGCTCCGGCCAGTATTGGAGATCCGTCAGCACAAGAGAGTTGCTGTAGAAATCCATCAATGCCGTCAGGCGTTGACGGCCGTCCATTACCTCAAAGCGAGCCAGTTCGTATTCATAGAGAAAAACTGGAGGAACCGGGACATTCATCAGGAATGATTCGATTAGCCTAGACTTCCGGCCATCGTCCCATCGATGACGGCGCTGGTATTCAGGATCCCTTTTGTACTTGGCTTCTTTTTCGCCTGAAGCTGTCATAAAGGTATCTGTGAACATGGCATGGATTTGGTTCAAAGGGTAGCGCGCCTGCTCAACAACGATACGAACACCCTCCTGGACGTATCGATTGTTCAGCTCTGCATCGCTAAGGCGCGGCGATTCCTTCTGCCCTAGCTCGTCGATAGTCTCGCCCGGTAGCAGGGAGACCTCTAGCTTCATCTGGCTATCCCTAGAACCCGCCATCGTTCCTGTCCATCAGTATCGATACGTTAGCGCTGCTATCACGTGATCAAGATGGTGACCCGATTAGCTCCGCAATCACATCGATTTCATCTATTGCGGAGCCAGCTTTGCCGAACTGCTCTGCCTGCCGTGCGCGTTTGGGTGAAGTGCCGGCTGGCCGAACTTCCTTGACGGTCCATCCGGCGCCTGCTTGCCGTATGGAGTTTAGAACCAAGCGCTCCGGGTCCGTACGAGCCGAGGGCAGAGCGCCGAAGCGAATTGCTAGTCGAGCGCCTTGGTAACAACGCCGGGCCGTAGCATCCCACACATCGGCTAGCGCCTGAATGAACGCTTCTTGGTTCGGCTGGCGAGCGATTTGTCCAGAGCTGCTATAGGGAACCTCTGGGGGGCCACCCAGGAACCACGAACGCAGCCACTGATCAGCTACGTATGTGCGCATGCCGTAGTAGGGCGGAGATGTGACTACCAGGTCGAATTTTCGGCCAAGTCCCCGAAGGGTTTCGACGGAGTCGCCGAGGTACACTCGGCCGCCTTGAGCAAGCGGCGCCGATTTCAATAGACGGTCGACGCGCCGCGCAATGACGTCCAACGCAGGGATGCGTACTGGCTCCATGCCCCGCGCTTTCCAAAACTTCACTGCATATGCAGGTTTTGATGCATAAGTTCGCGGCATTTGGTTTGAGAGGTAAGAGGGAAGTCGCTTATTGCGTGGACCATGCAGAACGCCTAGCAGAACGGCACGTAGCATCGCGGCCGTCGGAGTATTTAGGGCTAGAAGCTTCTCGCGCAATGTCACGATTTCGCGCAACGTTTCGCCCTCGTAACACCATTGCCAAAACTCACCCTCAGGCACCTCGCCCTGAAAACCGCTACTGAGGATCTGTCGTGCCAGCCGAACTACTGCAGCGGGAGTGACTTGAGTTAGCTTTGCTTGTGCGATCGCAACCGCAACCGGGTTAATGTCGATCCCCACAGAAGGCAAACCCGCGAGGCGTGCAGCATAAAGCGTAGTACCCCTTCCGCAGAACGGGTCTAGAATGCGAGTGGCATCTGGCTTAGCTGAGAGCTGCTGGAGCGGGAAATCCAGCGGAAACATCGTGTAGTAGGGGCAAATAGCATTCAGTCGGAGCGCATCCTCCGGCCAGGTCTGGGTAGCAGCTACCGCCATCGCCTTCACGGGCGTGATCATACAGGGATGCCTCGTGATCGCGCTGATTCGCTGGTCTTTAGATCGCCTCTGGCCGGGTGCTCCCGCTCCGGAATGATCGTCTTGGTCACATCCGCCGGCTCGGTACATAGAGGCTAAGGTGTCACCCCCAGGAAGATGCTGGGATGGCGGTGGATCCAGATCCCGGCCATCACCTCCTCAAACATGGCGTGGTGGTAGCTGTTGCCGCTATGTAGCACGACCGAAAGCGGACACCTGCGCCCGTCACAGGCCAGACGGAGCTTGCTCGTAAGCCCGCGCCGGCACCCGGCCCGATGAAGTGATCATCTACATTGGCGTGCCGACGCACGAACCGGCTCCCATGTGATCGCGAGCCGACGGCGAGGCCCAGCGGCGTGCTGGTAAGCGCGCATGACGGAGGAGCCCACCGACACCTGCTGGTCCCACTCGTCGGTCGCCTCGGCGCCTCCCGCACCAGCATCGCCAGTCTTCCGTTGCGGGACCCCCGCCAGAGGCGCTTGGTAGCCGACCTCCACTGCCCCTACCGCTTGGACAGATGCCGCCGGGCCACCCCGGCGGTTGCCTTGGACGACATCTCGTTGGCCATGCAGCGGGCATGCACCCGCGGGCGCCCGTTCGCACGCAAGACCGACAGCAACCGCTCGGTGACCCCCTGCTCATAGGTCAGTTCCTGCCTGCTCACCGCGAAAAACGATCAAGCCAGATAGCCAACGCCGTTGAGGAGAGGCCTTTTAGAACCCCACGGTCCGCGGCGACGAAGAAGCTCGGCCATTAACAGTCGTTTTGTCCGTATTGGCGGCGGCGAGGCCCGGATGTCGGTGGCCTAGCGTACGATTCGGTCCAGCCTCGGCGAAAGGAGTGTCCTCATGGACATCTGCTACTTCAACGGCTGCAATCGTCAGGTTTCTGCTCGTGAACTTTGTAGCGGACACTACCAGCAGTGGAGCGCCGGAAAGAGATTAGTGCCACTTAGAAGATCCAAATCACATGCGAGGCGTTGTGGATTTCCAGACTGCGAAAGGGACCACTACGGAAATGGATACTGCCAGTTTCACTACCGGCAGGACTATGAAGGGCGAATGCTAACTCCGGCACCCACCAGGAGAGTGCGACCGATTCAGCCAGATCAGCGATACGGGGATACCGGCTTGCGCCTGTGTTCTAGGTGTAATGTTTTTCTTTCGATCGATTCGTTTGGGATAAATAGGGCAACCCCCGACGGTCGCCATTACGCCTGCAGAGAATGTCAAACGCTTCTAAGATTCAACATTAATCGACTGCAATACGAGACGATGTGGAGAAAACAGGGAGGCAAATGCAAGATTTGCGGCAACGTTTGTCCAGCGCACGGGGACCGGCTGGCGGTTGATCACGATCATGCCTGTTGTCAAGAAGATCGATCATGTGGAAGATGTATCAGAGGTCTTCTTTGCATGCCATGCAACACCGCAATCGGCATGCTGAAAGACGACCCGTTTCAGATACTAAGAGCAGCAGAGTATCTACTGGAGTCCAAAACAATCCCGGCCGGAAAGGTAAGGCGCAAGATGAAGGCTCCCCTCGTGATGAAACTCCTGAGAGACGCCAGCGGTGCATAAGATGCTTAATTTTGATCGTGCACTCTGTCAAGTGGGATATCATTCCGCTCGATGTTGAGGTTATGTCTCGACCAGCACCGGGTTTCCCTGACCAGTCTGCTGTCTTGTCCCCTCACGGACTTGCGCGTTGATGGCAGGCGGGCAGGTGTACTCCCAGAGGGTGGGCACGATGGCGCAGAGGACGACGTCTACGAAGCTATTGGCCGACGCGGCGAGCTCCGGAACGTCGGCGCGGCCTGTACGAGCGCGCGCCGGGCTGACAGCAACAGCAGGCACCACCCGCACACGTCGGCACACGTCGGCCACCGTCTGACCTCGGCATGAGCGCCGCGAGCAGGGGTGATGTCACTCCTGAAAAGCGGACGGTCATCGGTTGAGGTTCAAGGCGGTCGCCGTGGATCGCTGGGCTCTGCCCGGGCAGAGGGCTCCCGCTGCCGCGCGGCTTCCGGTGCTCGGGCCGTAGCCGGCCCTGCGCTCCGGGTCCGCTTGCCACCGGATGCCGGGCTTCTCGCCGCGCGGCGACTGCTAACGCGTCTGCTAACAACGACTCTGGATGACCGTGGACGGACCTGGGCAGTGCGGGCGTCCGGCAGCAGGTCAGCGGACGTTTGTGGACGGTCATGGACGTCTTCGATCTTGCTACGGATCAGAAGGTTGGGGGTTCGAATCCCTCCGGCTGCGCAGGTCAAGGGCCTACTCCGGTTATGGAGTAGGCCCTTTTTGACGACAACGGACCCGCTGATGACGACCGCAGTGTCGTCCGACGGCTTGTGGGTGCCTCTTCGCGGGGGGCAGTGAGTGTGCATGCGGTCCCAGGCCAGAGAGGCCTTGGGCGGTTCTGCTGTGGATCGCGCTCGCGACCATGGCGAGTGAGTGGTTGCCGTAGCGGCACCGTGAAGAGGTCCGGCGGAGCGGGCGTCCGCGTCATGCTCCGAACGGCCGTGGGCGAACCGAGTGGACCGCTCCGGCGAAGTTGCAGACCAGGGCCTCCACCCGACCTGGGGCGATCCAGAGACTGCTCGCCGACCCGCACACGGTGACGATCACTTACACCACCACGCGGGACGTCACCGAGGGCACGGACGACACGGCATAGAGAGGACGGTCTGGCGGCTCAGGTCACCAGCTGATCCTCGTCATTCTTGAGCATGCGGCGACGTTCCTGTTCGCGCTTGGAATAGGCGGCTGCCCGGATCGCCTCGTCGCTCTCCAAGCCTGATCCCAGCGCGCCGCCCACTGTGGCGACCGAAGCGACGAACCAGGCCAGCGTCCAGTATTCCGTGGCGTGGAGCGGGGCTCGTGTCATGCGGGCGAACACTTGGCCGTTGAGGATGAAGAGCGCCCACACCAAGTTGATGACCATCAGACCCGCGTAGCAGACGAGCACCCCGATGCCCACCGTCAGGACCGTTGACGCGTTGTAAAGGGCTGCCCGCTTCCTCGCCTCCGGCGAGTCCTCCGAGGCTCGATGCCACAGATGCGCGTCCACGATCAGCCAGCCGATCAAGAGGGCGATAGACCCGATCGTGGCGATCACGAGGCGTGGCGTGGCCAGGGACGCGGCCAGACTCCATAGAGTGGAGTTCACTGTGGCGATTGCTCCGGTGGCGAGTGCGGCCGCCAGCGCCTTCGAGAGTCCTGGGACCAACCGCCACGGCCGGTTGGCGCGGACCATACCGCCGAGCACCCTCAGGTAACCGCGTGGCCCGCTGACGACGTATCGCAGATCAGAGGTCTCTTCCTTGCCGATCGGGGCCGGATGAACAGGCGCAAGGCGACCGGTGAAGCGTCCCAGCGACCGACGGTGAGGAGGTTGCTCGGCCTCAGCTCGCGCACCCGCCAGGCTGAGTACAGCCTCTTCAACCGCCCGGCGGGCCCTCCTCTGAAAGCGCAGGCCACCCAGTGAGGGAAGGGACAGCAGCGCCAGGCCGTGCTCATGGCTCAGATCCACGACGAGCTTGCGTCCCTGTGAGTGCAACGGAAGGTCGGTGAGCGCCACGACGATGTCCCAATTCTCCGCGCGCCCGCGGTCCATGATCCGGCGCGTCAGCGTGGGCAGATCCTCGGTCCCTGCGGTGAAGGGCTCACTGACCACCTCGAAGTCGAACCGTCGCTGCTGGCCGGCCTTGTCCGCGAGCCGAGCAGGCAGTACCCGGGCCATGCGCTGCGCGATCTCTGTAGGCGCGTCCGGATCCGCTAGGAGAGCCACAACCGTAACGCTTTGCGACGACTCACCCATGACGGCCCTTCTCGTCGGCGACCCCGGCGTTCAGCACTGCCCAGAATGTCCCCGATATAACGTGGCTCCCGGGCACCACCGTGGGAGCCACCCGGGGCGAACGATCTTGCTCCGGAGCGGACCAGCCTGAACAGTCGGTTCGGCGTTCGCCCAGCGTACGGACGGATCCGAACGGCCTCGGAGATCATTTGGGTGCCGTGTCGTTCCCGGCGGTTCTGGGTGGATTGCCGCCAGAGTCCGGTTGCGCGTCACTCATCGCGACGCGCCGGACCTCTACCTCACGGCCGCCGATCTGAGGACCAGAGCGACGAGACCCTGACCACCGCGTCTAGGATCTTCCTCGCGCTCATGAAGCACGATGCGAGCGCTCGGGCACTGCTCCTCGCGATGCCCGACGTCTTCCCGTGGGTGCGCCACCTGAACACCGAAGAGGTTCGTGCCTTCACCGTGGAACTTGTCGACGCGTTGTCCGACGCCGCCGAACTCGAGCTCGATACCAACGCGCACGAGGTCATCGTCCGATGGCGCGCCATGGCACGGATCAAGGCAGATCAGGAGCGGTACGAGGAAGCGCTGAGACCGACCGACGGCGACTTCGGCCCGGTCGAGGTCACGCCGTGAGTCCCAAACGGGGCGACAGGGTCACTGTCCCGCCGGTTGACGGCGGTCGACGTTGGCGCAGCACCGGGAAATACTCGCACTGTCCGGTTGGCTTTTTGTTGTGCAAGTTCCCGTGCAACCAGTAAGTATGTATCTTCCTTAACGGGTCTTACCCGCTACTCCCCGTCGTCCCGCAACAGTGACATATCCCGTCTGCGCAGTAACATGGCGACATCAGTGGCGGACGTTCGTAGTTCTTGCAGGGTACGTGGTTGTCAGGCCGCAGCTTGCTCGCGACAACCAAATTTTTTGGACCAGCGCCACCAATATAACTGTCTCCGCACGTAATTTTGCTTACTGCGTCGACTCCTGTCGTAGAAATAATCGTCAGACACGCCAACGAGATGGCAGCCCGCGACCACAGGATTGGAGCGTTCGGCATGGCGCTAATCAACACACACACATCCCTCCGGCGCAGTAGCAGGGCGACGCAAATGGAAGATCATGCAGCGGAACGGTATTCCGCCGTTCATCAGTGTCGGGCCACGAGTCGCTGCCGTCACTCGGCTGAGCGCTCGCCGTACTAACGGCGGCAAGATGACCGTACGTATACGTCGTCTGAGTTGTGGAGGCCGCTCTTACGGTGCCGCAAAGAGTCAGAGATGCCAACGGCACCGCAACCAGCCACCTGAAGGCGTGCACTTTTTTCATGGCACTCACTATTCTCCACCCCGGTCCGAGCGATCACCGTTGAACCGGAGAATTTGCCGCTTTTGAAGGCGGCGACGTGAGCCCTCCTAATTGCAGAACGAGCGGGGCGCCGACATGCATCGCGTTATAGTTTCAGGTAAATAAGCTTTAGCTCGACGCCGGCTAAGGCTGAACGGCTAATGGCATCCAAGACTGCTCACTCGTCGTTTAATACTACGCTGGTGGGCGTCTTGGCTGTATGTCAAGTCCGAGGCGAAAGTTTTACTTGTACCACCGTGGGCAGTAGTCCGGCTCACGGACGGCTGCCAGGCCCGCCCCCTGGAAGTCCGCCGCGACGGCGGGACACAGGTCCTGGATCAGCGGCCGTGATGTCGTCCCAAGGTGACATGGCAAAAGTCAACTGTCGGGCGACAACGTTTACCCGGCGGTTAGTTAAGTTAAGGCTGTTACCGGAGGGGCCGCCGGGCCCTGGTGGGATGTTGAGTCTTGTCGGCTCGGCCAACGCTAACTGTAGGTCGTTGTCTACGGGACCAGGGCTGATAGACAACTAAAGACGTTGTACAACTAGCTGAGCTAATCGAGTGCAGATAGCGCTCACACGATCTTCTCTCAGGATGAACTAGGTCGCAGCTCGGTGCCGGCTGGCACGCCCCTACATCGCAGCGGCTCGCCGCCCTGGTGCGCGGCGAGTGGTCGATCGAGAACCGCGACCATTATGTGAGGGACGTGTCCGCTCACCATCCTCGCGTCTCACGCAGTGAGAATGCGGTCAGCCCTGGGGTAGGACGCCGATTCTCGGACCATCGAGGGTAATGGCGCATTCACGTTTCGGCAAATTTCCGGTTTGCAGGGTTTCGGGTTTCGTGCGAGTGGAGACGTCCTACTGGCGAAGTCCTGCGGTGCGATACGGGACGCCGCTCGGCATGTTCACGCTTCAGAAAAATTTGTGCCTGAACCTCACATATGGCCAAGAGGTCTACCAGCGCACGATACGTCAACGACGAGTGGACGTGGATGGCCAACTGGCCTCCGTACAATGATGGTGTTCCCATGGCAGCCGGCCTGCCGCCATCGAACGTGACCGCCCGTCGTCAGGGTTCATGTTGCGGCCAACGGCCACCGCACGAGTTTCGGCTCAGACAACAGCCGGGTGATCACGCGGTGGGCGTCCTTGTTCTCCGGCGCCACCAGCAAGATTAACATTATGGCTGGCGTAGATAGGCGCTAGTTCCCGGGGCAGCACCTTTCGACAGGCAAAATCTGGAGCCTGGTCTTGACAAATCCGTACGCCGCTGAGAAGCGTGATAAGGAGAGTCAAATCACGGCGCTGAAGGGGGCGGGCATCGCGAGCCGAAAACTTCAAGTGATTTGGACTACCTTCGGCTAGCCGACCCTTGCCGCGACCGCCCGCAAGTAATCGAGTCGTTGCCGCTGCAGGCTCAACCAAGATCTACGGCTCGATCACGAGAGAGGAAAATGCTATGTCCAAGAAAAACGCACGGCTGGCTGGGCTGGCTGCCGCCTCTATCGTCGCGGTGGCTGGTCCGGCGATATCCGGTGGGAACGCGTTCGCGAGTGTCAGCATCCAGCCCTCGTCTCACCAGTTCATGCCCGGCTTGTACGCCCAGGGCGAAGGCGAGGCCGCAGAGGCCCCGCAGGCAGTAGAGGCGCCTCCGGCACAAGAGGAGCCCCCGGCACAAGAGGCTCCGGCGCAAGAGGCTCCTGCGCAAGAGGCTCCTGCGCAAGAGGCGCCTCCGGCACAAGAGGCTCCTGCGCAAGAGGCTCCTGCGCAAGAGGCGCCTCCGGCACAAGAGGCTCCTGCGCAAGAGGCGCCCCCGGCGCAAGAGGCTCCTGCGCAAGAGGCACCTCCGGCACAAGAGGCTCCTGCGCAAGAGGCGCCCCCGGCACAAGAGGCTCCTGCACAAGAGGCACCTCCGGCACAAGAGGCACCTCCGGCACAAGAGGCGCCCCCGGCAGCAGAGCGCCCGGCGATGGCGGAGCGCCCGGAGGCAAGAGAGGCCGCTGAGGCCGCAGAACGCCGAGGGATGACAGAGCGCCGCGAGCGCAGAGAGGCCGCTGAGGCGGCGGAGCGCCTAGGGGTGGCACAGCGCCGCGAGCGCAGAGAGGCCGCTGAGGCGGCAGAGCGCCTAGGGGTGGCACAGCGCCGCGAGGCTAGAGAGGCCGCAGAAGCCACAGAGCGCAGAGGCGTGGTAGAGCGTAGAGAGGCCAGAGAGCGGCTGGAGGCGACAGAGCGCAGAGCGGCCGCAGAGCGCAGGGCCACCAGAGAGGTGCCGGAGCGCAGGATCGTCCGAGAGGTACCGGAGCGCACGATCGTCCGAGAGGTACCGCGCACGCGCAGGATCGTGAGAGAGACCGTGGAGCGTAGAACCTTCCGAGAGGTACCGCGCACGCGCAGGATCGTCAGAGAGACGGTGGAGCGTAGAACCTTCCGAGAGGTACCGCGCACGCGCAGGACGGTCAGAGAGACAAGAGTGTTCAGAGGAGCACCGCGTACCATCACGCAGCGGACGCGGGTTACGAGGATCTTTTACGTGGGTCGTTCGTGACCAGTGAGAAACGACAGGAACGGGTCAGTCTCAGTATCTGGGTCCGGCCCGTTCTCTCTATGTCCACACAGGTCATCGGCCAGTGCAGGTGACCACGTACGTTGACGGCCGCGACGACCGAGATCGCCGACGCCCACCACGCCGTCATCGTCTACACACGCTCCCGCATGCACCGCAACACCATCGACGCGGCCATCACCGAACGCGACCTCCGCGCCGACGACGCGGTGCTCATATCGGTCACCGACTACACCGAAGACACCCCGATCGGCGACCTCGTCGGCACTGTCCTCGACGCGGTGAACGAGTAACAATCACGCGCTTCCGGCGCGGACATCGCCTTCAAGATGGGCCAGAAGGTCATCAACGGTGGCTCCATAGGCTCGAGCCAACCGGATACCTCAACGTCCGGGAGAAGCCCGGCGAGCGCGTGGGCTCGCTCTCCCGTACGTTCCGGTGCAACCAGGTTTGCCCCAGTCTGCCCCGTGGAGATCCCTCCACCAGGGAGCCCTGATACGCCCCCGCCCGATTCGGCTATTTCCCTTGAGCATCCCTGGTCGATACGCGGCGAGGCACTGCGGCAGCCGCAGATCCAACCGGAGTAGTGCAGCCGCGCAAGGCCGGGCTATCCGGCTTTGCGCTTGTCGAACTCGGCCGCGACTGCGTGGATGGAGCCCCGGCCCTCGAGCTCGACGCTCTTTCCGTCGGCCATGCTGATCGTGACCGGCTGCCAGCTCTTGCCGCCCTCGACCTTGATGGATGCGATGAGCTCCAGCGGAATCCGGCCGAGGTGCTCGCCGACCCGATTGAGCATCGGGTCGGCAGCCCACACGTGCAGGGCACTGTCGCTGACACCGAAGACGACGGCGGCATCGAGCGGAATGTCGGTCTGTTCGGTCATCTTCTTCGCCGCCGCGCGAGCGGCGGGCCTGGCGATCAGGTAGTTACCGAGCGGCGAAAGCATCCGCGCGGGGCTGAGCGCGGTGTCGACTCTGGCGTACGCGGCAGCGACGATCTTTTCGTCGCTGAGCTGCTCGGTCAAAGCGGCGGCCAGTTCAGCGTCTTTTGCGTGCATCAATACTGCCCTTCAGTCCGAGTTCGGGGTACAGGCCATCCCGCCGGGTGATTGGTGTGCGTCCAAGTGAGCGCGCGAACGCCCCCGCAGCAGTCCGCGCGCACAGGTCATTGCTGGTGGTCGCCGGGGTGGTGGTACGGCACCGGGCCTCCGCCGTCGCGGTACTACAGCGCGCCGTGCAGAGCACGCATCCCAGAGCTCCCTCGTGATCGCCCATACCGCCAGCTTCGCGGCAGCGGGCACCTCACACGATCGGTGATCCGGTCATTCCCATGTCCACCGAACGGCGGACAAGCCGCCAACCGAGCCCGCGCCCGTCGCTGCCACCGTCGATCGTCACCGAAATCGTGTGGTCGGCGCGTCGCCCGGGCACATGCCACTGATCAGCTGGACTGGTCCAAGGCGGTGGTCGACAGCTCACACGTGCGGGCGCTGAAGGCTGCCCAAAACCGGTCCGAGGCCGGTCGACCGCGCCGAACCAGGCTCGAAAACACCTTGATCTGCGACGGGAACGGTATCCCGCTCGCGGTGACGTTGACTGCGGGCACCGCAATGACGTCATCCAGCCCATGCCCTTGGTCGATGCGCGCGGCAAGGTCGGGGGTCCACGACGGCGCCCGGACCGCCTGTATGCCGACCGGGGCTATGACCACGACGAATACCGGCGCCCGGTCTGGGGCATCCGTCGTATCTCCAGACAGCTTCGCGTGTCACCAAGGACCTCTCACGGGCACGCAAGGGACGTCTCGTCCTGGCGCCGGCCAAGCCCTGCACGGCTTGGAGACTCATGGTGAGCGAGATCTTGGAACGCGGGCCGTGCTTCCATGGGTTTGTGGAGGGTGCCCGAGGCGGCCGAGCCGTCGAGGTCGGGCTCAGCCTATGGAGCCGATATAGCGGGTGACGCTGACCCGGAAGTGCCCGGTGGCCCCCAACCGCCATGGCGCGTCATAGACGATCAGCCAGGAGTCCTCACCCAGTTGGTACACGTCCCTGCGCCCCACCTTGCGCCCGGCGGTCTCGGGCTGGTGCTGGAAGGCGATGTTCTGGCCGGTGGCCCTCGCCTCGGCCAGGTCGCCGCCAACCGGTTGTATCAGCGAGATGTGCCACGCCCCGTTGTGGCGCTTCTTTTCCTCCACGATCACGGCATACGGCGGAGCGGATTGGTGCGGGCCAGCATTCTGGGGCGTTCCGGGATGCATCTGACCATGGTGCCCGGCCTTGGCGTGGTGGGTCGTTATTCGCACGCTTCGTTCCTCCGGCTGCGCGGGTTGTCGGGGACGGACGTCGCCGTCGCGCCTCCCAATCGCGGTGCCAGGCCGTGGTCTCTTCGTCTAGGAACCGCGGTCTCGTCCAATGTCCTGGTCGTCGACGTGCTGCGGGGCGTCCAGGGCCTGGCCGCCGGTGCCACGGTCTCCGCCGGCTCGGCTGTGCTGGCGCACGCCACCTCGGGCGCGCGGCGAGTTCGCGTGTTCGGGTTGCTCGGCGCCAGTTTCGGTGGCGGCACCGCCGCCGGTCCTCTTGTCGCCGGCGCGCTCGCTCCACTGGGATGGCGGTCGATCTTCGTGGTGATCGCACTCGGAGCCGCCATAGCCTTCGTCGCTTCCCGGTACGCGCAGGAGTCGAGCGACCCGTCCACGCCTCGCCCAGACCTGCCCGGCATGGCCTGCTTCGGCGGCGCGCTGCTACTGCTGTCCCTGGGCTTCGTCAACAGCGGAACCGCCGGCTGGCTGGACCCATGGACCGTCGCGGCATTCGCCGGCACGATCGTGCTGCTCGGCGCTTTCGTCGCGGTCGAGCTCCGCAGCAGCCATCCGATGTTCGACGTCCGCGTGTTCCGTTGTCCCGCGTTCACCGCGCTGCTGTGCATGCCGTTCTCGGGGACGTTCGGCTTGGCCGCGTTGAACGTCTTCCTTCCCGTGTTCCTGCAGAGCGGCGGCGCCGGCCCGTGGCGCGCCGCAGTCGAGCTGACACCATTCGAGATCCCGGTACCGCTGGCTCGCTGGTCGCAGGTCCGGGCCTGATCGCCGCGGGAAGTTCCGGGCTCGTCGTGATGGATCGCGGCACCTCGACGTGGGTGTGCGCACTGCCGCTCCTGCTCTTCGGCGTTGGCGTGACCCTAAGTGCGCGCGGGAAAACGGTAACCCGCCCATCACCGAGCGCACCCTCGGACTTCCCGGCGCACGGGTGGATAAAATGAAGTTGATCAATGGGGAGAAAGCGTTTCAGGAACGGCACGTCGCTGAGCGGCATTTACTCCCCGGTGATGCCAGGGAGAAAAGTGAAAATGGTTTCCATTCGCACGCTCGTCGGCGTGGCCCTCGCCGTCGCGCTCGTGGCTGGGGGCGCCGCGGTCGCGGCTACGCAACGGGGTCGAGCGCCGCGCAACTCGCATGCCGCGACGATCTCTTCACCCCCACCTGGCGCGGGCGGTTCCTCGTCCGTGGCGACGTCACCTTCACCGACGCCGGTTGACGCCTACCGGCTGAAGCTCAAGGGGCAATACCAGCAGACGAGTTACTACTGCGAACCGGCGTCCGCCGCGATGAGCCTCGCGACGTTCGGGGTCAAAGTCGACCAGAACACGCTCGCCAGAAAGATGAAAACGAGATCGACGGGTACGAAGATCTCAGACGTGGAGACGGTCATGGACAGCTATCTCTACAAGCGTCATTACAATGACACTGTGGTCGGCGATGTGTTCGACGCCCCTGAGATCCTGATGACAAAAGTCTCCTATGACGTCGGCATCCTGCGGCGCGCGCCGATCCTCCAGGTCTGGTCGAAGCGGCTGCCCTGGGACCGGAGGGCCGGCAAGGGCGAGGAGCATGCGATCGTCGCATACGGTTATCAGATCTCCAAGGGCACCATCACCGTATTCGATCCGTGGGGGCCGACCGGCGGCACCCACACGATTTCGGCCAAGGCCCTTGCGACGTCCTTTGCAGACCGCGCCGCAATGCACTACTTCGAGCGACTTTGATCCTCGACGCGTACCGAGTAAGCGTCGAAGCGGCTGTTCTCGGTGCGTGCCCGCGCCTGACGACAACCGTGCGCCGCCGTCCCTGCTGAACGCGTCTTAGGTCGCGTCGGGTGCCTTCTGGACTGGGTGGACCGATATGTCCCGGGCTTCCGGCAGCCAATCGGTGGCTTCCCTTCCAAGCTGGACCGCGGCGGCCAGCACCTTCTCTCCGTCGAGATGGCGCATACCGTCGGCATCGGTTTCATCCTGCAAGAGCGCGCCCGTGACGGGAACGGAGACGTAGCACTCTTCCGTAGTGGTGCGCTGCAAACGGACCGAGATGGAGTAGGTGTTCATAATCCTCGCTTCTAAAAATACGTCCGGCTCTGCGGACGGATGCATGATCTGCGGTAGCTCGTGCCAGGCAAGGACATTCTGGCTGATCGGGCGCGCGGTAGTTCGCGAGTCCGGATGGCGTGGTGCTCCCGCGCTCTCCGAGATACCGGTGGCTGACCGGGTCGAAGATCAGCGAAGCTTCAGGTCTCGCGGCGCACATGTACTCCAGCTCGTTCATCCATCTCCGTGCTGGTGAGCCCAGCAGCACGTCGCGCTGCCCTTCAAGACGGGGGCATATCGCTCGTTATTGGCCTTATGTCGCCGATCGCTTTCCGCACCGAAGAACTTCGGCTCTGGATCAGCCTCTGTGGACCACTGGCCGGCGGGTCTCCGTCCGGACCCGTCCCGCGAGCCGGCGGCATCGCCGGTCACGCCGGCTGATCGCCCTCGAAGCGCACGCCGTCCTCGTCATACCGCCAGCAGCCGGAGTGCACCTCCGACCGCCAGGTCTCCGGTGCTCGGTGGGCCCGCATCACCCACTCCCGAAGCTCCTGCAGACCTTGGGAACGCAGCGACGAACGCACGGCCACCCGATCGACGGAACGGACCGGGCGGACGTGGACATGGACGCCGACCGCGCTCGGGTGGTAGCCCTCAGCACCGAGGTTGAAGGACCGGGAGGGAACCCACCGCACTGCCAGCACCACATCCGAACCTGGCCCCTCGTCGAAGCGGGGCGGCTTCACCAAAGCGTGTGCCTCTCCCAACCCCTCGATCAGGTCGGTGAGAGTGACCGGCCACGACTGACCAGGACGCAGACGGCGGTTACGCGACGACATGCCGCCCATCATCCCTTCCGTGCCAACCGCCGACAGCGACGAAAACGGTGCCAGTCTCGGTGAGGAACGCGGTGAGCACTCGGAGGACGCGCCACCCTTTCGTCATGCCGAACCGGGCCGAGAACCGTACGACGGCGAGGACCTCATCGATCGTGGCGCCGGAGTGAGGGTCGAGGCCCC
Organism: Actinoallomurus sp. CA-142502; assembly: GCF_050936355.1. Taxonomy (NCBI): domain Bacteria; kingdom Bacillati; phylum Actinomycetota; class Actinomycetes; order Streptosporangiales; family Thermomonosporaceae; genus Actinoallomurus; species Actinoallomurus sp. CA-142502. The sequence goes on along the minus strand of NZ_JBNJMY010000001.1, from coordinate 11,036,884 downwards.
AGATGGCCTCGGCTGTCCGGTGACCTCAGGGGCGGTCAGGTCCGCCGTCAGAAGGCCGTGGACGGGACGGCGACGAGCTTGATGAGGAAACGGTCGAGCTGTTCCTCCAGCGGTGGCCATGGCAGGTCCGGCTGGTTGACGCGCATTGATACGGCGCCGTGGACGGCGGCCCTCAGGTCGAGTGCCACCATCGCGGCGTCGCCGGCCGGGGCGAGCCCGGCGTCCATGCATTGCTGAACCGCGGCGGTGGTGCGCTCGGTCAGTTCCTGTTTGAAGTCCATGGCACGCCGCTGGTTGAGGGTGCTCTCGTGGAGCACTTTGTACAGGCCCGGGTGGCGCCGTACCCAGACGCCGAGCAGGTGGATCCGGGCGCGCAGCTTGGCGACGGGGTCGGTGGATGTGGACTCGGCCCGGTCGACGGCCTGGACGAGGTCTTGGTGAAAGCGCTGCAGGGCGGCGAGGACGAGCGCGTCCCGGTCCTCGAAGTGGATGTAGACGGACGTCGCGGCGATACCGACCTCGCGCGCGACGGCGCGCAGTGACAGCGCCTGGTCGTCGCCGAGCTCGTCGAGCATCCGGAGCGCCGCGGAAATGATGTCCTCGCGCAGCCGTTCGCCCTGGCCGCGGGGGTTGCGGCCGCGGGCGCCGCGTCGAGCGGGAGTGGTCGAGTCCATGGAGACGTATTGTATCCAAACAGCAGTATCGCTACAGTCGTAGCGCAACAGCTGTCAACTAAAGAAGGAGCCGGCCATGGACACCACCTCTGCCGTCCGTCCGAGCGGATCGGGTCGTCCTGCGGATACGCAGCTTGAACGCAACAAGCGGAACGTCCTGGCCTTCTATGAGGCCGCCATCAACGGCAAGGACTTCGCCGCGGCTTCCAGGCTCATCGGCGACCGCTACGTACAACACAACCCCTCGATCGCTGATGGCTCCGAGGGCCTCGAACGCCGCATCGAATTCATGAAGAAGGAATTCCCTGAGCTGCGGGCCGAGATCAAGAACATCTTCGCGGAAGGCGACTTCGTCATCGGGCACGTCCACGGGGTTCGTGTGCCCGGAGAACGCGGCACGGCCATCGTCGACATCTTCCGGCTCGATGGGAACGGAATGCTCATCGAGCACTGGGACGTGATGCAGGACATCCCGGAGGAAGCCGCGAACGAGAACGGCATGCTCTAGCGCGAGAAAGCAGCAGTCACTTCCCCGCATGAGGTATGCGATGTCGATAGGTCGGCAGTGGGTGATCACCATCTACGCGCTCGGCTACGGCGGCCTGTTGCTCGTGGGCGGCCGGCTGTCGGACCTGGTCGGCCGCAGGCGGAGCCTGATGTCGGGCTGACCGGGTTCGCCCTGGCGTCCGCGCTCGGCGGAGCCGCCTTGGACCCCGCGATGCTGTTCACCGCACGGGCTTTTCAGGGTGTCTTCGGCGCGCTGCTGACCCCCTCCGTCCTGGCGACGCTCGCCGCCACCTTTCCCATGCCCGCCGAGCGCGGCAAGGCGTTCGGGATCTACGGCACCGTCATGGGCAGTTCCTCCGGCCTGGGAGTCGTGCTCGGGGGAGTGCTCACCGACTACCTGGACTGGCGCTGGTGCATGTACGTGAGCCTGCCGATCGCCGCGGTGGCTGCGGCAGGAACGTTCTACGCGGTCCGTCCCGTGTCGCGCGCGGCGGGGGTGCGCGTCGACATCGCCGGAGCGCTGCTGGCCACCACCGGCCTGATGGCACTGGTCCTCGGTTTCGCCCGGGCCGAGACGGACGGCTGGAGCGCGGCGATCACCATCGGGTCACTGGCCGCGGGCGTACTGGTGCTGGCCGTTTTCGTCGTCGTGCAGAAGCGGATCGCCTGGCCGTTGCTGCCCTTGCGAGTGGTCCTCGACCGCCGTCGCGGCGGGTCCTATCTAGCGGTGCTCAGCCTGGCCGTCGGGATGTTCGCCACGCTGTTCTTCCTCACCTTCTACCTGCAGAACGTGCTCGGCTATTCGCCGGTCAGGGCGGGAATCGCCTTCTTGCCCCTCACCGCCGGGCTGATGGTGGGGGTCCGGATCGTCAGCCCGCTCCTGATGCGAGCACAAGTGCGGTCGCTGCTGTGTCCGGGGCTGCTGACCATCGCGGCGGGTCTGGCACTGCTCGGCCTCGTACCCGTCCACGGCGGCTACTGGCCGCACGTCTTCCCCGTCTTTCTCCTGGTCGGCCTCGGCACCGGATGGGTTCTGGTCACCGCCAACAGCACCGCGACCATCGGCGCCGGCGTCGACACCGCCGTGGCCAACCCAGGTGCTGTACTGACAGATCGGGAATGCCGGTCTGGTACATTCCGCTGCGATGCGATGGCGGGACGGTAATGGCGGCAAATGGCGGCTCCGGCAGCGTCGCCTGGCCTGGTCGGCGAAGGTGCCCCTCGAGGCGGCCTCCGACATGATTCCCGGTGGCCTCGGTGATGATCCGATCTCTTTCATCATCGGCCTGCCGGGTTTGGCCATCTTCCTCATCGTGCTGGCCTTGTGGCTGGTGGAGTTCGTTCTGCGCCTGCTCCTCACTCCGGTGGCCATGGTGTTGCGGCTGCTCGGCGCGATCCCCTACCGGCTGGAGCTGCTCCACAACGGACGTCATGTCGAGACCTACCGGGCGACCGGCCTTTCCGCGCTGTGGAGGGAACGCAAGCGGCTGGCCGCCGGCGGGGCCTACCGGGGGTAGCACGCGGGTGTAGCCGGTCAACGTCGCCGACGCGCTTGTAGGCCCCTCGCGATCACGCGGGGGGCCTTTCGACGTTCGGGGGGTCGCTTGGTGGAACGTCGTCTCGTCGGTTCCTCTACCTAGCACCACCATCGACCGGGGTCTGGACCTCCTGTGCCGATCGCCGGCAGGCCGCAAGCTGATCACAGGTCGCCGCTCATGCCGAGGCCTGATCAACCCCCAGCCCTCCCCGATTGGTCGTTGAACTAATGAATGACGATTTCCTCACCCGTCCGTTGACCGCCAGCAGGAAGCCCCGGCAGCGCGCCGTCCTGCGCATCGCCGCCGCCGTGTTGCTCGCCATCACCGGAATCCAGGCCGTGATCTGGCTGCTCATCGCCGTGCTCGGCGGGCACCTGGTCGAGCCCTGGTGGCTCTGGACGACGGGCGCGGGAGCCGCCCTCGTCGGTGCCTTGTCGCTGGTGACCGGCGGCCGTGACGGGTCCCTGCCGAGCAACGGGGAGACGCGATGAATCCGCCGGTCCAGCTCAGGGATGTCGCCAAGCGGTACAGCGGAGCCGGCGGGGTGACCGCGCTCGCCGGGGTCACGGTCGACTTTCCGGAAGGCAGCTTCACTGCGGTCATGGGCCCGTCGGGCTCGGGCAAGAGCACGCTCCTGCACTGCGCCGCCGGGCTGGACGAGCCCAGCTCAGGGACGGTCACGCTCGTCGGCGTCCCGCTCGCGGGCAAGGACGAGACCGCACTGACCCGGCTCCGGCGCGAGCACGTCGCATTCGTGTTCCAGTCCTACAACCTGATGCCGGCGCTGACCGTCTGGCAGAACGTCACCCTGCCCGCGCGGCTCGCCGGGCACCGTCCGGACAGGAATTGGACACGGCAGGTGATCGAGCGGGTCGGCCTGGGCGACCGGGTGCGGCACCGGCCCGGCCAACTGTCCGGTGGCCAGCAGCAGCGGGTCGCCATCGCCCGCGCGCTGGCGACCCGGGCGGCCGTCACGTTCGCGGACGAGCCGACCGGCGCGTTGGACACCGCCACCGCGCGGGAGGTCCTGCTCCTCCTGCAGCAACTCGCCCACGCGGGCCAGACGGTCGTCATGGTGACGCACGACCCGGTGGCCGCCTCGTACGCCGACAACGCGTTGTTCCTCGTGGACGGGCAGATCGTCGAGCTGCTGCCGAATCCGGCCGCGGACGTCGTGGCCGATCGGCTCGCCGGGCTCGCCCAGCGGACGCCGTCCCGGGCCGCGGATTCGGAGGTACGGCGATGATCCGGCTCGCACTCACGACGCTCCGGTTCCGCGCGGGCGCGTCGGCGGCGATGTTGGTCGCGGTGCTCATCGGCACCGCGTTGCTGGTCGCGTCCGGCGGGCTGTTCGAGACGGCGATCCGGCTCAACGCCGACGCACAGCGGCTGGGCGGCGCGCCGATCGTCGTCACCGGCCCGGCCGGGTTCAAGCTGCCCGGACAGGGCGGGCAGCGCGCCGCCTACGCCGAGCGGAGCCGCGTCGATCCCGCGGTCGCCGCGCGGCTGGCCGGGACGCCCGGCGTCGCCGCCGCCGTCCCGGACGTCTCATTCGCGGCGGTCCCCGTGGTGGACGGACGCCCTGCCGGGGACGCCGTCCTCGCCGGGCACGACTGGGCCTCCGCCTCGCTCACCCCGTACGCGCTGCGCGGCGGCGCCGAGCCGAGCGGACCGGGCCAGGTCGTCGTGGACGCCGCGACGGCCCGGCGCCTGTCGGTACGCCTCGGTGGCCGGATACGGATCGCGGTGGCCGGTGTCCCGGAGACGTTCACCGTGACCGGCGTGGCCGTGCCCGCCCGGCACGTCGACGCCCCGGCGTACTTCTTCTCCGGCGCGGACGTCCGGCGCTTCCTTCCGCAGGGCGCGCAGGCCGACGCGATCGGGATCCGGCTCCGGCCCGGCGTACGGGTCGACGACGTGGCCGCGGCGGTGTCCGCGAGGCTGCCGTCCGAGCTGAAGGTCCGCACCGGGAGCGACCGGGGAGCGGCCGAGTTCACCGGCATCGACGGGGCCCGGCTGCCGCTGATCCTGCTGGCGGCCATCTTCGGCGGCATGGTGCTGGTGGTCATGGCGCTGGTGGTGTCCGCGACGATCAGCCTGTCGGTCCGGCAGCGGCGCCGGGAGCTGGCGCTGCTGCGTGCGAGCGGCGCGACGCCGCGCCAGGTGCACCGGATGGTGGTGGCCGAAACGATGATCGTCGCGGTCCTCGCCGTCGTGGCCGGGCTCGCGCTCGGCCGTCAGGCGGGCGACTGGATCTTCGCCGCGACGACCGGCCAGGGCGCCATCCCGGCGGCTCTGGACTTCCAGTCGGGGATCCTCCCGCCGGCCGCCGCCGCGCTCGCCGCGCTGCTGTCCGCCGGGATCGCCGCCGGGTTCGCCGCCCGTCCGGCCGCCCGCACCCGGCCGATCCAGGCGATCGCGGAGGCGGCCCTGCCGCCGGTCGCGGTGACCCCGATCCGCCGTCTGCTCGCCGCCGTCTTCGCGGCCGGGACCGTCGCGCTCGCCGTGACCACCATTTTCATGGGCCCGGAGACGGCGTCGGCGGTCGGCGGGCCCGCGGTTCTCACCGGCTCCATCGCGGTCGCCCTCTTCGGCCCGGAGCTGCTGCACCTGCTGGCCGGTCGGACGGCCGACCTCGTCGAACGCGTGGGTGGGTACCTCGGCGCCCTGGCCGCCATCAACCTGCGGGCCCGCGCGGGCCAGTTCGCGGCCGTGCTCACGCCGGTCACCCTGGGCGTGGCGATCGCCCTCGGCAACGTGTACTCCGCGACCACGACCCAGCACGCCGCCGAGGACGGGTACCTCCACCAGTTCAAGGCCGACGTCGTGGTCACGTCCTCGGTGGGCGGCGTCGCCCCCGCGCTGGTCGACCGGATCAGCCGGACGGACGGCGTCGCCGCCGCGTCCGCGTTGGTCACCAGCCACGGCTGGATCGAGCAGCCCTACGACGGCAAAGGCACCGACCCGTCGACGCTGTTCGGCGTCGGCAGCCAGGACACGGAGCCCGTCCTCACCGCGCCCGTCGCGTCGGGGACGATGCGGAACTTCACCGGCGACGTGGCGGCACTGCCCGAGCCCACCGCACGGCGGCTCCACATCAGCGTGGGCCGGCAGATCGTCATGCGGCTCGGGGACGGCGCCCGGACGCCGGTCAGGGTCGTGGCCCTGCTGCGCGACTCGTCCGACTACGCGGGTGTCGTACTGCCCGTCGGCCTGCTGGCCGCTCACACCACCGCGGCGCTGCCGACCCACGTCCTGGTCCGCGCGGAACCGGGGCACGACGCTTCAAGCGTGCGGAAGGCCGTCCAGGCCCAGGTCGGCGCGTGGCCCGGCGTCACCGTGGGCGACGACGGCGTGCTCGCCTCCACGGTCGAGCAGGGGCTCGACATCCAGTCCTGGATCAACTACCTGATCGCCTTCCTGGCCATCGCCTACGCGGCCATCGCCGCGATCAACACGCTGGCCGTGGCCGTTCTGTCCCGGCGCCGGGAACTCGCGGCGCAGCGCCTCGCGGGCGCCACCCGCCGCCAGGTGCGCGGGATGCTCCTCATCGAGAGCACGGTGCTGGCCGGGATCAGCCTCGTCCTCGGCACGGTGATCGCGGGATTCACCGTGCTGCCGATGGCGATCGCGTCCGGGTCGCTCCTGCCGTCCGGCCCGGTCGGCGTCTTCCTGGGCGTGACCGCCGCCGTGTTCCTGATCGTCGTCCCGGTGACGGCGCTGGCCGCGCGTACCGTGCTGCGCCCGAGGGCCGTCGACGTCATCGCGTCAGGGGCGGCCTGAGCCGTACGATCACCGGCTCAACCCGACCCCGGCCGCACGACGAGGCCGGGGTCGTCGGGTGCGGCGGCGATGAGGCCGGCGTACGGCGCCGGTGCCGCCGTGGCCACGGTCTCACTATCCGCGGGCACCGCTCTCGCCGCTCGGCGGTGAAGGACGATCCCTTTAGTCGCGCCCAGGCCAAAGGCCCCTCGCGATCTCGCGGGGGGCCTTTGTAGGTGGCGGCACATGCCGAAGATCACGCCGGGACGATGTAGAGGTGGCTCATCGCCGACCGGTGGGTCGAGGAGGAACCGCGTCGGTCGGGCAGGCCGACGGCCGTGCCCTGCACCGCGCCGGTCTCGCCGCGTAGCCAGTCCACCCGTACGTAGGCGTTGAAGACCGGGGCGCAGCCCGGTGCCTTCGACACCGCGAAGTGCGGGGTGTTCAACGGCACCACGGCGTGGTGCACCCAGTACGGGATCGTCTTGGTGACGCTCGTCGAGGAGCTCGTGTGGCAGAGCTTCGTGCCCGCCGCGTTCCACTGGTTGACGATCAACGTGAACCGGGCGGTGGAGGAACCGGACTTGTTGCACGCGCCGGTGCGGTGGCACACCTGGTAGTCCACGTCGCCGAAGGCGCTGAGTTCGTGCAGGCCGGCCGGCGCAGTGGTGATCGGCAGCGAGGGCTGCCGTACGGTCCGGTGGCTCGAGTCCACCGGCAGGTCGCCGTAGGGCATCTCATAGTCGAGCGGCTTGCCCTTCGCCGCGTTGGTGACCGACGTGTCGGCGAACCGCAGTGAACCGCCCGCGAGCTGCACCGATGACGTCTGCTTGTAAAGCGAGGCGACCCTCGCGTACGTCGTGCAGGTGGCCGTCGTGGCCACGCCGGGGTGCAGTAGGAACCTGGTGACGATCCAGTTGTCTTCCCACTGCGGGTTCTTACCCGTGCCCGCGTAGACGTTCTGGCCCATCACCATGTTCTTACTGCCGCCGGGCCACGTACAACGCAGTTCGTTGTCCACCAGCGTTCGCACGGTGGCCGCGTTCGCGTGCAGCGACGAGACCACGTACGCGGTCTGCTTCGCGGTCATCGCCAGCCGTACGGTGCCGAGCGCCACGACGTTATGGTCGATCCCCGATTTCGGCGGCGGCGGGGCGGTGACCCGCTTCGCTTTGAACGTGACCGACGAGGAGGCGGCGGAAGCCGAGACCGGAGGGCAGTGGTCGGTGCACTTCTCACTGGCCTTCACCGGCGTGTCCACCGGAGTCTTCGAACTTTCCGGAGCCGGAGCCGGAGTCGCGGTGCCGGTGGGAGACGAAGCGGCGTTCACCGCGCCTTCTTTGCAACCGGTCAGGAAGATGCCCAGTGTCACCAGTGCGACCGCACCGAAGGTGGCTGTCTTCGTCGACAAAAGACTCTCCTCAATCCGTTGTCCATGCTCCTGTGATCGTCCCACTCGTGGGACGCGGCGGGAGCCGGAAAAGTTCACGGATCGAAGACGGGCGCCTACCAATTGTGGCGTACGGACGCGCGCTAAGAGTTGAGGGCCAGCGTGGCGAGGTGGCGGGCTATGCCGTTGGTGTCGGTGTCCTGCACGTTGCTGAGCACGACCACCTCGATGTCGTCGTCGAGAAGGTACATGTTGCTCGCGGAATAACCCTGGAGAAGACCCGGGTGGTATCTGAGCCGGTGCCCTTCCAGCCGGTCGACGAGCCAGCCGAAGGCGTACGCGCTCGACGGCAGGTTGAGGCAGCCGCCGGACGGGCACGGCGCCTGGGGCGTGAACGCCTCCTTGACGATGGCGGGTGGCGCGACCAGGTACGCGCCGAACGACCGGTCCCAGTTGACGAGGTCATCGGTGTTGGAGAAGACGCCGGTCGCGGAGAACGCCTCGGAGCCGTTGGTGGGCGGGGCGGGCGACCCGAGCGTGAAGTAGCCCTTCGCGTACCCGGGCGGCGGATTCCCCCGGCTGTAGCCGGTGTTCGGAAGGTCCAGCGGGCCGGCGATCAGGTCGTGCAGGACCGCGCCGTACGGCTTGTGCGTCACCGACTCGATGATCGCGCCGGCCAGGATGAAGCCGGAGTTGGTGTACTTCCAGCCGGTGCCGGGCGGGAAGTCCAGTGGCAGGTTGATGAACCGCTGGATGATCTCCTGGGTGGTGGTCGGTTGCGAGAGCATGGCGTAGAAGCCGGGCAGGTTCTGGATATCGGGGATGCCCGAGGTGTGCGTGACGGTCTCGCGGACCGTCATGGTCCGCCACGCCTCAGGGCAGGCCTTGATGAACCTCGGAATGAGATACGGGCAGACCGGGTCGTCCAGGTGAATCCTGCAGCCGAGCAGCCTCAGTATGAGCGTCGCGGTGAACTGCTTGGTGACCGAGGCGAGCCGGAAGATCGTGTCCGGCCGGAGCGGAATGTGGGCCGCCTCGTCGGCCTCGCCGGAGGCGAAACGCGCCAGCACCTGTCCGCGCCGAACCACCTGTACCGATCCGGTGAATCCGTGCGCGGCCAGATTCTGCAAATACGCCTGCATCGCCGCGGCGGTCGGATCACCCGGCGGCGCCGGTGAGGTGGGCGGCGGTGGGGAGGCGACGAAGAGGTCGTCTTTGCAGCGATGCACTTCACTGACGCTTGTATTGAAGTTCCGGTTCCGGATTCTGGCGTGATGACGGTTCTGATCGATGTTGCGGCTGTTCGAACGACCGCTGTCGGGTCCACAGCAACCACCGTCGGAAACGCCTTCTCCCGCTGTGGCCACTGCCGCAACGGTCCGAACAGCGGGGCATGCGGCGAGAACGACACTTGCGACGAGAGCCGAGCCGGACACGGCGATCGCCATGCTGTTCGGAAATCTCATGGGGCAACCGCCTCGGCCGAGATAGTCAAAGAGAAGGCGTGATCCGCTAGCGTCGTCCCCTTGGTCAACTCCCGCGAAACCGCGAGATGTGAGGCTTGGCGGCGAGCCGACGCTCTCGACGCAGGCTTTTTAAGCAAGCGTAAATTACAAGCATCTGCGCACTTGGACGCGGAAAGTCCTATTGCGATGATGTTCCAACGGTCGGGCTGCGGCGTTCCATGAAAACGACGTCGCGCCATCGGCCGTGATGTCGTCCGATGTGGTGGCGGGTACCGATCGTGCGGAATCCGGCTTTGGCGTGCAGGTGGAGGCTGGCGGTGTTCTCGGGGAAGATCCCGGATTGGATGGTCCAGACACCGGCCGTCTCAGTGGAGCCGATCAGCGCGTCGAGCAGGGCGGCGGCGATGCCCCGGCCGCGTGTGTCGGGGTGGACGTAGATGGAGTGTTCGACGACCCCGGCGTAGACGCACCGGCTGGAGACCGCGGTGGCGGCCACCCAGCCGAGGAGCCGGCCGCCGGCGATCTCGACGGCGACGTGCCGGTGGAGCGGGAGTTTCGCGGCGTCGAACGCGTCCCAGGCGGGAGCGGTGGTTTCGAAGCTGGCGTGGCCGGTGTCCAGGCCGGCCTGGTAGATCGCCAGGACCTGGTCGGCGTCGCCGGCGCGCATGGGGCGGATCGTGACGCCCGCCGGGGCGGCGGGCTTGGTGGCCTGGATGATCGCGGAGGTCAGTCCGGCCGCGACTCGGTGCGTGCGCGTCACCGTCGCGGTGGTGAAGCCGGCCGCCAGGAGCTGGTCGCGGTACTGGTCGCCGGTCACGGTGCCGGAGACGCATCCGACCTCGCGTTCAGCCGCCGCCCGTTCCGAGGCGTCCAGCCCTTCGTCGCTGATGATGTCGGTCACGCCGAGACGTCCGCCTGGTCTGAGGACGCGGAAGGCTTCGGCCAGGACGCGGGGTTTGTCGGCGGACAGGTTGATGACGCAGTTGGAGATGACCACGTCGACCGATCCGTCCGGCAGGGGGATGTCCTCGATGTGGCCGGCCAGGAATTCGGCGTTGTCGATGCCGGCTTGAGCGGTGTTGGCGCGGGCGAGGACGAGCATGTCGGAGCTGGCGTCCAGGCCGTAGACCTTGCCGGTCGGGCCGGTGCGCCGGGCGGAGAGGATGACGTCCAGGCCGCCGCCCGAGCCGAGGTCGAGGACGGTTTCTCCAGGGATGATGTCCGCGACGGCGAGCGGGTTGCCGCATCCCAGGCTCGCGCGGGCCGCGCCGGGCGGGACCGGTTCGTCGGCGGCGTACGAGGCCGCGCCGAGGCAGTCGCCTTGCTCGTCGCCGCGCATGGCTTGGCGGGCGAGGCCGGAGTAGCGGTCGACGACCTCGGCGCGTTGCCGGTCGATGTCGTCACGGGTCGCGTCGGTCATCGCGATTCACCTGTCTCGCACGTCGAGGCGTCGGGTTGTACGGGGACCGGGCTTCCCATGACGACGTCCGCGGCCGTCGGGAAGCAGCTCACGCAGTTCTGGTTGATCCGGTAGTAGCGGGCGGTCCCGCGCTGGTCGACCAGGACGAACCGGACCTCGGCCAGGACCTTGAGATGGGCGGAGACGGTGGACTGTCCCACGTCGACCGCGTCCACGATCTGTCCCACGGTCATCGGCTCACCCCGGCGCGCGAGGAGCGAGACGATCTGGATCCGCGTGGCATCGGCCAGCGCTTTGAACCACGTCGCGTACTCCGCTGCGGTCGCCCGATTCAGTGCCTCATCCATCGTTAATCGACGATAAGCGATTAAGTCTCGCCTGTACAGCGCACGGGGACGAGTTCGGTGAGGAGGGCCTTTACGCGGGCGTCGATCTCGTCGCGGATGAGGCGTACCTCATTGACGGTCTTGCCGGCGGGGTCGTCGAGTTGCCAGTCGAGGTAGCGCTTGCCGGGGAGAACGGGGCAGGCGTCGCCGCAGCCCATGGTGATGACGACGTCGGCGGCCTGGACCGCTTCGGCGGTCAGTGGCTTGGGGAACTCCTTGGTGAGGTCGAGGCCGAGTTCGTCCATGACGGCGATGACGGCGGGGTTGATGGTGTCGGCGGGAGCGGAGCCCGCGGAGCGTACGAGGACGCGCCCGGCGGCGTGGTGGTCCATTAGCGCGGCGGCCATCTGGGAGCGGCCGGCGTTGTGGACGCAGACGAACAGCACCTCGGGAAGGTCGGGCACCAGGACTCCTTCAGTGGTCACGCCGGAACCAGCCCGGTGGCCTGCCGGGGCCCGAGAATCGCCGACAGCCGCTGCAGCGCCTGCGGGTTGATCCAGTAGTAGACCCAGGTGCCCCGGCGTTCGGAGTCGATCAGTCCGGCCTGTTTGAGGACCTTCAGGTGATGGCTGATCGTCGGAGCGGTCAGTTCGAAAGCACTGGTCAGATCGCACACACATGCCTCGCCGCCCTCGTGGCAAGCGATGAGAGACAGCAGCCGCAGACGTACCGGGTCGCCGATCGCCTTGAACAGCGGGGCCAGCTCGTCCGCCTCCGCGGCGTTCAACGGCTCGCGCGCCAGCGGCGCGCAGCACGCGCCCTCGGACACGTCCACGACCGGCAGCTCCTGTTTAGACATGCCTCTAATTTGACATATATCTAAGCAGCGGCGCAAACTGACGCCGCTCCACTGATTCGAAGTTCGTCTAAGCAGGAGGTCGACGGTGGCTCGTTCGACCGTCCTGGCCCACCGCCCCTGAGGGAATCACCGCCGCCGTACACCGAAAGGAACGCCCCATGTCACGTGTTCAGCTCGCTCTGCGGGTCGCCGACCTGGAAGGATCCGTCACCTTCTACTCCAAGCTGTTCGGCGTCGAGCCCGCCAAGCGCCGTCCGGGCTACGCGAACTTCGCCATCGCCGAGCCGCCGCTGAAGCTCGTTCTGATCGAAGGCGAGGCCGGAGAGGCGACGCGGATGGATCATCTGGGCGTCGAGGTCGAGGACGCCGAGCTGGTGACCGCCGCCACCCAGCGTCTGAAGGACGCCGGCCTGGCCACCTTCGAGGAGAACGACACCTCCTGCTGCTATGCCCTCCAGGACAAGGTCTGGGTCCACGGCCCCGGCCGGGAGCCCTGGGAGGTCTACACGGTCAAGGGCGACGCCGACACCTTGGAGAAGGCGGCGGTGCCCGTCGACGCCGCATCCGGCGGCTGCTGCTGACAGGCGAAGGGGGCGTGAGTGTGGCGACCTGTGGCGACTCGCGCCCTCCAGCCCGGCGCCGGTCGGCCGGAGAGATCCGCTAGTATGTTCGAATTGTGCGTGATGTGGGATGGTTCGCGCCGGTCGTCCGCATCAAGGGCCGCGGCCGGTACGCCTTCCTCCTGGCCTGGAGACTCGACAAGCACGGCAAGTGGCACGGACATGTCGCATGGCTCGTTCGTGAGCAGGTCCTGTGGAAGGGCGTCGACGTCTGGATGCGAGCAGAAGACCTCGAACAGGTCCAGGGGCAGGACTACCGCCGGGTCCCCCGCAGGTTCGACGATGACGTCCCCTTCTGAGACCAAGCCGCGACCAGTTCACCGCGAAGTGTCAGACATTCGACGGGTGGGGCTGGCTCTACCTCACGTAGAGGGCTGACTCCAGTGTGCCTGTGGTGACGCGTCACTAGCTTCGCCAGCATGAGGATTTCCAAGCCCGCGGCCGCCATCGTCGTCGGATCCGCACTGGTGTGCCTGGCGCTGCCCATCGCACCGGCCGCCGCGGTGCCCGTCGCATCATCGGTCCCGCCGCCGTCTCGGTCGACGTTGGTGCAACAGGCGGGCAGGGTCGTCGCGGCCGGTGTGCCGGGCGTCAACATCGAGACGCGCGATGAGCGTGGCGTCCAGTCCGTCGTGGCCGGTGTGGGGAATCTCCGCACCAGCGAACCGCCGCGGCCCTCCGGCCCGTTCCGTATCGGCAGCGTCACCAAGTCGTTCACGGCGACCCTCGTGCTCGGTCTCGTAGCGGAGGGCCGGATCGACCTCGATGCCCCGATCGACCGCTACCTCCCGGGGGTGCTGCCGTACTCCGAGCCGATCACCGTCCGTCAGTTGCTGCAGCACCGAAGCGGTCTGTTCGACTACGGGAGCGTCCTGTGGGCGAATCCGGAGCTCGTCGCCCGGTCGCGATACCGGGACTACGCCCCGGCCGATCTCGTGCGCATCGCCACGCGGAAGCCGCTGCAGTTCACCCCCGGCAGTCGGTTCCTGTACTCCAATACCGACTACGTCATGCTCGGCATGCTCGTGGAGAAGGTCACCGGCGACGGTTACGCACACGAGCTGTCCCGGCGCGTGCTGGCCCCGGCCGGGTTGCGGCACACCTACCTCGCCGGACACGATCTGCGTCTGCGGCAGCCGTCCGCACGCGGGTACGAGGCTGTGCGTTCTTCGACCCGGTTGACGGATCTGACCGCCTACAACATGTCCGTCGCGTGGGCGAGCGGCGACATCGTGTCCACCACCCACGACCTGAACCTCTTCTACTCGGCCCTGCTCGGCGGGCGACTGGTGCCGCCCACCCTGCTGCGCCAGATGCAGCGGTCCGAACCCGCCTTCCCCGGCTTCGAGTACGGTCTGGGCCTCGGGCACACCGAGATGTGCGGCCGGCAGGTCTGGGGCCACGTCGGAGGCGTGCCCGGGTACGGCACCTACAGCTTCACCAGCCCGCAGAGCGCACGCCAGATCACCATCTCGGTCAACCGCAGCCTCACGCTGAGCCCGGCCGCCGAAGACGAGATCAACGCGCTCATCGCCGATGAGTTCTGCGGCGACCCGGCCGAGCGATGAGGCCTCCGCCGGGCCGCCGGCGCGAGACTCGCTCAAGGCGCTCGACTGGACAGTCACACAAGTGTCGGAATACATCACTGAATACGGGGGATCCCTCGGTCGCACCGGCACAGCGCAGCCAAGGAGTGAGTGTGATGGGGTTGTTCGCCCGTTCGAAGCGAAGAGGCCGCACGAATCACAAGCCGACCTGGCGGGAGCGCCGTGCCGCCGAGCGGACCGCCCGGGCCGAGGCCCGGCTGCGGGAGACCGAGACGAAGATCCACGAGATGGCGGACGAGGTCCGATCCGACCTCCACCGATCCGCCTGAACGACCGCCGTACGATCCCAGCCGACGGCTACGGCGTCGGCTGGGTCTTCGTCGCGTTGAGGACGGCGTCGGTCTGGGCCTGGACGCAGCCGGTGGCGAACTCCAGCGCGCTCTCGTCTTCTTCGTAGCGGCGTTTCGCCTCTTCTTCGCAGTCGGTCACCGCGGGGTCCGCGTGGGCCGTGCCGTACCGGTAGCCGCTCCTCTCCGGGTCCTGGCCGGGGCCGGCGTGCGACAACAGACTCCGCCCCGCTATCAAGACGACGACGGCACCGAACAGCACGGCGACGACGATGGTCAGGTTGCGCCACAGCGGGCTCTCCGGCGATCGGGGCGCCGGCGGCACGCCGGGCGCCTCGGCGACGCGGCTGGGGACCTGTTCCCGCGACCGTACGATCGCCCTGCGGCGGAGGCGCCTACTTCCGGGCAATGGAACGGCTCCGTACTGCGGGAAAGTCACCTGTAACGAAACGCCGGGTGCCGACACGGTAGGGGTGACCGCGGCGCCGGCCGGCGACCCGCTCGACGCGTCGATCATCGTCAGGGCGCTCCTCGACCAAGGAGAGCCACTGACATGAAGACCCATCCGACCGACGACACGGTCCGCGGGGTCGCCCGCGTCCACGACGATGAACTGCGGTGGCTCGCCCGCAGGCCAGCCGCCCGCGCCCTGCTCGACGACATCACCGCGCTGCCGTCCGGCCCACCGGCACGGCCGGGCCGAGCGCGTGGGCACGCGAGCCGCCGGCCGCTGATCGTGAGCGCCGTGGCGTACGTCGTCGAAGGACGCCGCGCACGGCCTGGCGGGCATGACGGTGGCCCGGGCGGAGGCCGCGCTCGCCCGGAAGGGTCTGCGCGTGGGGAGGTACAACGTGTACTGGCCGCAGTGGGGCACCTCCCTGCCGCGCACGCGCATCCCTTCGCGCTGGAAGGTGAGCGGCGACGGCGCCGACCCGTACTCTCCCGGCACCGTGCTGCTGCCGATCGATGCCCAGGGCCCGATGCCGCCCGACGTGGTGGCCGAGATGAGACACGAGGCCACGGCGAGCCCGACCGTCACCCCGACCTCCTCGCCCTGACGACCTGGTGCGGTCGCCGGCCGGGATCGGCGTCTACGCTCAGCACGACAGGCGACAGAATCGGGGGTCACTCATGCTTACGGCCGTCGCCACCGGCGTCGATGAGCCGCTCACTCTTACCGAGCGCGAGGTGCCCGAACCCGGGCAGGGCGAGGTGCTGGTCAAGATCACCGCGTGCGGAATCTGCTACACGGACCTGGACCTGCTCCAGGGCGAGTGGCCCATCGCCCGGTTTCCGGTCGTTCCCGGGCACGAGATCACCGGCGTGGTGGCCGCCACCGGTCCCGGCGTGTCGTGGCCGGAGGTCGGTGTCTCCGTCGGTGCGCAGTTCCTCGGCGACTCCTGCCGCCACTGCGACTACTGCGTACGCGGGGAGCAGATCCTCTGTCCCCAGAAGCGCATCACCGGCATCGTCATGGACGGCGGTTACGCCGAATACGCCGTCCTCAAGGCCGACTTCGTGACCCCGCTGCCGGCGGGGCTCGACCCTGTCGCCGCGGCGCCGCTGATGTGCGCGGGCCTGACCGCCTTCAACAGCCTGCGGCAGGCCGGGGCCACCGCCACCTCGCGCGTCGCGGTCATCGGCGCCGGTGGGGTGGGCGCGCTGGCGGTCCGCTACGCCGTCGCCATGGGGGCTCGCGTGGCGGTCATCGGCCGGTCGCGCCGGGGCGAGGCGGCGGCCAGGGAGATGGGCGCCGAGCAGTTCATCGCCACCCAGGACGCCGACCCGGCCGAGGCCCTCAGGGCCTGGGATGGCGGCGCGAACGTGATCCTCAACGCCTCCCCGTCCACCTCGGCCGCCGCGGCGACGCTCACCGGCCTGGCGCCCGACGGCACGCTCGTGCTGTGCGGATACGGTCCCGAGCCGCTGACCCTGCCCACCCAGCCGATGGTCCTCAACCGGCTGCACGCCATGATCAACCCGTCCGGCTCCCCGCACGACGCGCGCGACACCCTCGCGTTCTCGGCGGCGCACGGCATCCTGCCCGAGTCCACCCCGATCGGGCTGCGCGACGCCAACGGGGTGCTCGACGCCATGGCCAAGGGCCAGTCCGGCAAGCGGTCGGTCATCACCTTCGGCTGACCGCCGCCGGCGGCTCAGTGGTAGAGCTGGTACTCGTCCAGGTAACGCGACCAGAGGCCGTCCGCCTCCGAGAAGGGCGCCGGATCCCAGCGCTGCGTGTCCGCACGTACGACGTTCTCGGCCTGCTCCCAGTCGTCCGGCGACGGCAGTTCCGCACGCCGCGTCGGCGCCTCCGCCATCACCTTGTACAGCACATAGGCAAGCGAGGACAGATCGCTGTTGATGAGCTCATAGCCGGCGTCCCGGTCGGGATCGCTATGCCAGATCGTGCCGTCGTCCAGGCTGACGAAGGCGCGCCCGGTCCTCATCCAGCCGAGCTGCTGCAGCCGCGCCTTCGGGGTGTCGACCGGCTGCGGCACGTCGTCCCGTTCGGTGACGCAGTCGTCGGGGATCTCCGGGTCAGGGTCGATCAGGGAGGCGAACGGCCGGAACAGCCCATCGGCGTGGCAGACCCCCACACTCCGTGGCGAACCGCAGGTCCACGGAATCGTGCCTACAGACATCCATGTGTATTAATCGACGAGATGTCCTCGTCTGTGCTCACCCGCCACGTTAGGTTCGGCCTGTGGGCGAATTGGACGGGCGGCTGCTGGCGGGCCGGTACCAGCTCGTGGAGCACATCGGGCAGGGCGGGATGGGGGTCGTCTGGCGGGCGTTCGACACCGGCCTGGACCGCGAGGTCGCGGTCAAGGAACTGCGGCTCCCCGAGTGGATCGACGAAGGGGAGCGCGCCCGCTGGTACGCCCGGATGGGCCGGGAGGCGCGCGCCGCCGCCCGGTTGAAGCACCCGGGGATCGTGACCGTCTATGACCGGGTGGTCGGTGAGGACGGCCGCCCGTGGATCGTGATGGAGCTCATCCACGGCATGTCCCTGGCCGATGAGCTGAAGCGGCGCGGCCGGTTGCCGGAGCCGCGTGTGGCCGACATCGGTCTGCGGCTGCTGGAGGCGGTGTCGGTCGCCCACGCCAACGGGATCGTCCACCGTGACATCAAGCCCGCCAACGTGCTGTTCGAAGGGGATCGGGTCGTGCTGACCGATTTCGGTATCGCCGCGCTCGACGGCGACACCACCCTCACCCACACCGGCGCGGTCCTGGGCACGCCCGCCTACATGTCACCCGAGCAGGTGGACGGCAGCCCCGTCCCCCAGTCCGACCTGTGGTCGTTGGGTGCGACGCTGTACGACGCCGTCGAGGGGCACCCGCCGTTCACCGGCTCCACGCACGGCGCGGTCTTCGCGGCCATCGCCACCCGGGACCCCATTCCGCCCGTCCACGCCGGTCGCCTCGCGCCCGTACTGACCGCCCTTCTTCGCAAGAACCCGTCCGAACGGCTCAGCGCGGAACAGACGCGCGACCTCCTTGCCCCGCTCGCACGCTCGGAGTCACCGGAAAGGTCCGAGCGAACCCAGAGTCCGGCCAGCGGGGGCGCCGGAACCGGTACCCGAGCGTATTCGGAAGTCAACTCCGCCAATGGCGAGAAAGACGAGGAGGTCCCCCTCGTTGTCCGCATCTCCCCGGACGCTCGCAAGGTCGCGGCCGAATTCGAGGTGAATCTGGCTGCCATCCGGGGTACCGGCGCCGGTGGAGCGATCCGCAAGCAGGACGTCATCGCCGCCATCAAGAAGAATCACGGCGCCTACGCCACCAAAGCGGCGCGCGAACTCGCGGCCGAACGCGGTCTCGACCTCGCCAAGGTCCCCGGCACCGGCAGAGACGGACTCATCCTCGTACAGGACGTCAGGGGCACCGCTCCGGGCCGGGCGAACGCTGCGCGGACCTCGCCTACGAACTACTCGGGGATATGGGCCCTGGCCGGGGTCGCGGTGCTCGCTGTCATCCTGGGGCTCGTCTACCACCAGAAGTACGGCCACGCGGCGTGGGACGGCGTGGTGACCGCCAACACGTGCGTGTACCAGGCCACCAAGAACTACGGCATCGTCGGCATCAAGAAAGAGGGCTGGTACCGCGAGCCGTGCTCCCGGCCGTGGGGACCGGGCACCGCGTACACCGTCCACGGAATAGTCAGCGGGGAAGCCGATGACGCGGTCGAGCTCTGCGACACGCTCACGAAGAACTTCCCCAGCCACACCTTCGCCCTCTTCCCCGGGAAGGGCAGCGGTGCCCAGACCGGCAACGTGAGGACGTCGACACTCATCCTGTGCCTCGTGCCGCTGCACTGACCGTGTCTTTCGCCGCACTCGGAGGGCCGAACCAGCGGCGCAGCGCCGCCTCCAGATCGGATTCGCCGGTCCAGACCACATAGCCGTCGGGGCGGACGAGCTGCGGCTTCGTTCCCTCGCGGGTCTCGACGCGGCCGGCCCAGCCCGCGGGCAGTGACGCGCCGACGAGCACGGGGCGGCCGTCGGGCGCGGCCGGGACGTCGGTGGCGCGGCCGGTGGTGCCCGGGTAGGCGATGCCGATGCCCGACAGTTCCAACGCGACGGCGCGGTGGGCCTCGGGGACGGCGAGCAGCTCGGTGACGACCGCCCGCACGGCCGCGGCGTCGGGGTCGGGCACGCCGAGCACCCCCTGTGCCCGGGTGCTGACCAGCACGCGGGCCGCGATCGGATGACGCTCGTCGTGGTAGCCGTCGAGCAACCCCTCGGGGGCGTGCCCGCGGATGTGCGCGGCCAGTTTCCAGCCGAGGTTCACCGCGTCCTGGAGGCCCAGGTTGAGTCCCTGGCCGCCGATCGGCAGGTGGATGTGCGCGGCGTCGCCGGCGAACAGCACCCGGCCGTGGCGGTACCGCTCCAGCTGCCGCGCCGCGTCGCCGAACCGCGAGGCCCACAGCACCTCGCCCACCTTGATCTCCGGCCCGTGCGCGTCGGTCAGTGCCCGCTGCAGCTCGTCGGCCGTGACGGGAGCGTCGCGGCCGAGCCGCTGCTGCTCCTCGCCGCCGACGATCGCGCGGTGGCGCCCGCCGGACAGCGGCAGCAGGAACCCCGACCCGGTCGACGGGAGCTGCCAGTCGTCGGCGAGCCCGGCGGGCTTCCCGGCGAGCGTGAGGTCGGCGACGACCAGCGAGATCCGCGCCGGCATGCCGGGGAACGCCGCCCCCAGCAGCGTCCGTACCGTGCTGTGCCCGCCGTCGGCCGCGACGAGCCACCCCGCCCGGTGGCGGCGCCCGCCCGCGGTGACGGTGACGCCCTCGGCGTCCTGCTCCACGGCGGTGACGGCCGCGCCGCGCAGCACCGGCCTGCGCAGGCGTGCCTCGATCGCCGCGGCCACGTGCGCCTGCTCGACGCCGAGCTGGTACGGGAAGGGTGTCGGCAGGTCGGTGTAGTCGATCGGGATGCCCGAGAAGTGCCCCGCGGGCAGCCGCGCCTCGACGTACGGCTCGATCGCCGCGAGCAGGCCGCGATCGGCCAGCACCTCGACCGACCGGGGCTGCAGGGCGAGCGCCTTCGACTGCGTGGTCGGCCGGACGTCGCGTTCGAGGATCAGCACGTCGAGCCCGGCGCGCTCCAGCTCGTACGCGGCCAGCAGGCCGGTCGGGCCGGCGCCCGCCACCAGGACGTCAGGCATCGAGGTCCTCCTTGCGGATGTACCAGACGTGCCAGGCGATCAGGCACGCCAGCGAGGCGAACCACACCGCGGTGGTCACCCCGGAGATGAGGTCGATCGGCAGCGTGTAGACGAGCACCAGGTGCACCACCGCGCTGGCCACCAGCGCGGCGCCCCAGACGGCCGTGTTGACGCGCAGCCCGCGCCGGAACCGGGCGTCGGTGTCCCAGCGGGCCGCCCACGCGGCCGCGCCCTCCGCGCCGCGCTTGACCTCGGCGATCGTACGGCCCAGCGTCAGCTGGGCGGGCCGGCCGACGACGACCGAGACCAGCATCCACGCGCCGAACAGGCCGCCCAGCGCCGCGGTCCACCCCTCCCGGATCGCGAGGGTGCGCGGGTTGTCCGACAGCAGGCCGAGCACCACGGAGAGCACCAGGACGCTCAACGTGACGAAGGCGATGAGGTCGAGCCGGCGGTCACGTACGACGGTCCACACCACGTACGGAGCGGCCACCAGGACGCCGGCCATCAGCGCCCACCACTGGCTCACGCCCGCGGCGCGCAGGCCGTAGAACAGCACCATCGGCACGACCACCTCGAACAGGACGGTCATCACGTTGGCGCGGATCACCCGGCGCAGACCCATGTCGGGTGCGGGCCTTTCGTCGATCATCATGCGGATCCCTCCTGGGAATCGGCTGCGGTCGCCCGCACGTAGAGTTCGGCGAGCTCGCGGCCGAGGCGGGCGAGCTCAGTGGGTTCGGGCGCGGTGGCGGCCGCGGTGCTGACGACGGCGTCGAGGCCGCTGGTGAGGGCGATCGCCACCGTCCGCGTGTCGAAGGGGCGGAAGACGCCCGCCGCCTGCCCGGTGCGGAAGTGCTCCTCGAACAGCGCGAGACGTCCGTTGACGGAGGCGCTCTGCGCGGCGCCGTTCTTCACGATGTCGATCAGTGCCCGGACGTCGGCGGGGTGCTCGCCGACCAGTGCGACGTTCGCCTCGACGTAGGCACGCAGCTGTGCGACGTGGCCTTCGGCGGCGTCGACGCGCGGCCCCATGAACGCCTCGGTGACCTTCTCGATCTGGGCGACGCACGCGGTGAGCAGGTCGTCCTTGCCGGCGAAGTGGTAGCTGATCATGCCGGTGCTCGACAGGCCGGCGTGCTTGGCGATCCGGCTGAAGGACGCCTTGGCGAAGCCGACCTCGGCGATCACCTCGATCGCCGCGGTCACGATCTGGGCGCGTCTGCCCGACTCGGTGAACGTTCTTGCTCGCATGAGCAAAACTTAGCTCACTCAAGCAAGATCGGCAAGCCGTACCGCCCGGACTGCGCTCTATCTGCCCGGCGTACCGTTCGCGTCGGCCGGCGGCTCGTCCTCAGTAGCCGAGTGAGCGTGCGAGGTCCGTCATTCGGTCGCACATCTCGTCGTGCAGGCCCCACGAGGGGTCGAAGACGACCGGTCCGGGCGCCGGGATCGGACGCAGGGCCGGGGAGCGGAGAAACTTCGGGTCACCGCCGAGGAGATCGTCCGAACGCCCGGTCCCGGCGAACCGCCAGTTCTCCGTGAGCAGCATCCGATCGACGATGTGCGGATCGCCGTCCAGCCTCAGCCAGGCCAGGATCCGCGGCAGCCAGACCCTGGGTTCGGTGAGCAGGTCCTCGGCCCGGACCCGCATCCACTGCTCGGAGGGCAAGGACGCCAGCGCCGCCATGATCCGCTGATGCGACAGGTACCAGAAGGCGGCGGCCTCGGCGATGAGCGCCTTCTCCGAGCGGAACCGCCCGGCCGGGCGCCAGTGCTCATGCAGGGACCGCTGGGTCGTCACCGGATGTCGTACGAGATGGAGGAAGCGCGCACGCGGATAGGCCGCCATGCACCGGGCGAGGATCGCGTCGTCGCTGGAGGTGTCCGGCGACTTCTCCAGGCTGACGCGGGGCCGCGCGAGATCGATGAGGTGGTCCATCAGACGCGTGGTCGGCCAATCGGCGCGGTCGGCGAGCCATTCCCGTGCGCGTGCGACCGCGTCGCCGTCCTGACTGCCCTCGTGCAGGGCGGCGACGGCGCGCCAGAGCCCGCTCTGCCGCAGCGGGAAACGCGCCCACCCCGTGCCCTCGCGGAGCAGTTCACCGACGGTCGCGGCGTTGAAGACCAGCGTCTCCGGAAAGCCGTAGACGTCGGGATGACCCGACAGCAGGGCCACGGCGACGGTCGAGTAGCTGCGCGCCGGAGCGAGGAGGAAGACCGGCTCGGCTCCCGTCATGGGGTTTCTCCATCGCCGACGACGTTCACGGGGAGCGCGAAGGGGTCTTCCGGCAGGAAACAGCCATAATCCTGCAACGGTCGCGGATCGTCGAGCACGATGTGCTCCAGCTCGCCCGCCGGGGACAGGCCGTCCAGACGGTCGAGCACGCGTTCGCCCGGACGCGGCCCGCCGTACCCCACCATCGTGGGGGCCGCGTCCGGCACGAGCCGGCCGAAGCGGTCCAGCAGAGCGTGCACGGCGTCGAAGACATCGGAGATCTCTTCGACGGCGGAATCCTCGGGCAGCCCGTTCAGTTCGCGGAACGCTTCGCGGGCCGAAGCCAGGAAGCGCTCGGGATCGACGATCACAACGTCTCGCCGCGTTCGGATACTGATCGTCATGCCCGCCGCCGGCACCCTCTGCTCATCCACTCCCTGAACGTACTCACGGCCGGGCACACCGGGTCAAGGGCGCGTCAGCAGGCCCTGTTCGAGGGCGATGACGACCGCGCGGGTGCGGTCGGCGACGTCGAGCTTGGCGAAGATGCGGAGCAGGTGGGTCTTCACCGTCGCCTCCGCGATGACCAGTCGCCTACCGATGTCGGCGTTGGACAGGCCGTCGGCCACCGCGTTCAGCACGTCCACCTCTCGCGGGGTGAGCGTCGTCGGCGCGGGGCGCCGCATCCGCGCGACGAGATGCTGGGCGACCCGTGGGGAGAGGACGGTCTCGCCGCGGGCGGCGGAGCGGACGGCGTCGATGAGCTGCTCGCGCGTGGTGTCCTTCAGGAGGTAGCCGACCGCGCCCGCCTCGACCGCCCGTTCGATGTCGGCGTCGGTGTCATAGGTGGTGAGGATCAGCACACGGGACGTGGTGGGACCCTCGACGATCCGGGAGGTCGCGGCGACGCCGTCGAGGACGGGCATCCGCAGGTCGAGCAGGACCACGTCGGGGGCATGGCGCTCGACGAGTTCCACCGCCTCACGGCCGTCCGCGGCCTCACCGACGACGTCGATGGTCGGTTCGGCGGCGAGCAGGGCGGTGACACCCGCCCGCATCGCCGGATGATCATCGGCCACGACGACCCGGAGCACGTCCTTGGGCATGTCACTCCTCAACGGGAAGCACGGCGAGAACACGGGTGCCCTCGCCGGGCGCGCTGGTGACGGTGAGCTCGCCGCCGAGCTCGGTGAGTCGCCGGCGCATCCCGGCGAGGCCGAACCCGTGGGCGTCCGCGACCGAGAAGCCATGGCCGTCATCGGTGATCTCCAGCTCGACGCCGTACGGCCGTGCCGCGAGGACGACGCCGACCGTGGAGGCGGCGGCGTGCTTGCGGACATTGGCCAGCGACTCCTGGGTGCAGCGCAGGAGCGCGATCCGGGTGGCCGGGTCGCAGTCGACGTCGGCCAGGTCGGCGTCGACGGTGATGCCGGTGTCCTCGGCGAAGCGATCGACGGTGCGTCGCAGTGTCCGGGAGACAGAGTCGGCCGCGATCGTCTCCCGAGGGGACGAACCGACCAGCACTCGCGCCTCAGCGAGGTTCTCGCGTGCGGTGCGCTCGATCGACGACAGTCGCCGGGCGGCTCCGTTCGGATCGTCGACCAGGTCGGACCGGACCGCCTCGGCGAGCACGACGATGGACGCGAATCCCTGGGCGAGAGTGTCGTGGATCTCGCGAGCGAGCCGTTCGCGTTCCTCGGCGGCCCCCTGTCGCCGGTGCGCCTCGGCCAGGTCGGCGCGGGCCGTCACCAGCTCGCCGTCGAGGCGGCGGGCGCGAGCCTCGGCCCGGTCCGCGACGCGCCGGACGGCCAGGGCGAGCGTGGTGCCCGCGGCGTACGCGACCAGAGTCACGACCGAGTTGCCGCTGGCGAGGCCGCCGTCTCCCAGCGCTCCGCCGCCGACCGCCGCCGCCGCACCGGCCCCGCTGAGCAGCACCGGCCACCGCGTGCTCCGGGCGGGTAGCCAGAAGTACGGGAGCGACATGAGGTAGAGGGACGCGGCCCCGCCTCGCAGGAACGACACCACCCCCAGCCCGGCGACCAGCGCGTAGGGGAACCAGGGGTGGCGTCCGGGACGGCGACCCGACACCGCGCAGGCGAGACCGAGGGCGATCGGCACCGCCAGCGACCAGCTCCGCGTGCCCGGCGGATCGTCCAGCCCGGCCACGAACTCGGGGACCGGGCCGAACAGGACCCACAGAGGCGCGTACCAGCGGAGAATCGAGGTCTGGTCGTCGGAGGCCGGCACGGCGATCAGCCTACGTTCTCCAGCACGTCCGAAGCGGAGGCGGGCACGGGCCTCCGCCGGGACGGCCACCATGCCGTCCGTCCGAGAAGCAACAGGAGCGCGGGGAGGATCACCAGCCGGATCACGAAGGCGTCCAGCAGCACCGCCACCGCCAGGCTGAATCCGATCTGCTTCATCTCGATCAGGTGCAGCGGGACGAAGGAGGCGAACACCGTCACCATGACGATCGCGGCGCTGGTCACCACTCCGGCCGAGCCGCGGATGCCCTCCAGCGCGGCGGTCCGGGCGGGCACGCCACGCCGTACCGCCTCCTGGACCCGGCTGAGCGTGAACACCTGGTAGTCCATGGACAGCCCGAACAGGATCACGAACAGGAAGAGCGGCACCCGGGACCCGATGGAGCCCATCGAAGTGAAGCCGAGCAGCCCCTCGGCCCAACGATGCTGGAAGACCGCCGTCAGCACGCCGAGCGAGGCCGCGGCCGACAGAAGGTTGAGCCCGACACCGGCCAGGCCCAGCACGATCGAACGGAACGCCCACGCGGTGATGACGAAGGTGACCAGCAGCAGCGCGCCCAGGATGATCGGCAGGCGGTGTTTCTGGTGCTCGGGATAGTCGGCGTAGCGGGCGACGTCGCCGGTCACCGCGACCTCGGCTCCCTGCAGGCCGCCGACCGTGGCCGGAATGTGGTCGGTGCGCAGCCGATCGAGTGAGGCCTGCGCCCGCTTCTCGCTCGGGTACGCCGGGACCGGTACCTCCAGCATGGTGATCCGGCCGTCGGCCGAGGTGCGCGTTCTCGTCCGCCCGGAGTACAGCGGGTCGGCCGTCACCCGGTGAGCCAGCGCGTCGAGCGCGGTGACCACCTGTGCCCGGCGCTCGGGGGTGGCCTTGACGACGACCTGGTTCACCGACTTCAGCTCGGGGAACGCCGCGTTGACACGGTCGAAGGCCTGCATGGCGGGCAGGTCGCGGGAGTAGGTCTCCCGGCCGACGTCGGTCAGCCTCATGCCCAGGAGCGGCCCCGCCAGGGCGAGCATGGCGGCCACCGCGACGCCCAGCGCGAGCGCCGGGCGCTCGGCGACCGGACGCAGCACGGCCGAGGTGAGTCTGCCGCCCCCGGACCGCGCCGCCCGCCGCGGCGTACGGCGGCCGAGCTTGGCCAGCAGCGCGGGCAGTACGGTGAGGGAACTGACCACGGCCGCGACGGTGACCACGATGGCCCCGGTCGCCAGCGAGGCGAAGATGACGTCGCCGGCCAGGTACAGGGTGGCGCTGGAGGCGGCGACGGCCAGCCCGGAGACGACGACCGCGCGTCCCGAGGTGGCCGCGGCGATCTCCACGGCGGCGGCTCGTGAGAGCCTTCCGCCTGAGCGTGCTCGCTCCTCACGGTCCCGCTTGAGATAGAAGAGCGTGTAGTCGACGCCGACGGCCATCCCGATCAGCAGGATGACGTTCGTGCCGACGCCCGCGTCGGGGAAGACGTGCGAGGCCACCATCGACAGCCCGATGCCGGCCATGATCGAGGAGACCGACAGCAGCAGCGGCACCACGGCCATCACCACGGAGCGGAAGACCAGCAACAGGACGATCAGCGTCACCGGCAGTGCGATGAGCTCGGTCCGGGACAGGTCGTCGCCCCGCTGGCCCTGCACGTCCTTGCTGATGGAAGGGCTGCCGGACTCTTCCACCCGGAGCCCCGGATGGGCCCGCTGAACCTCGGCGGTCTGCGCGAGCAGTGGCGCGACGTGCTTCCTGCCCTCCAGTTCGGGTCCCCGCATCGTCACATCGACCCGTACGGCCCGCCCGTCCGACGATCGGACCGGCGCGGCCACCGACTCGACCTCCGCGAGCCCCGACATCCGGCGGCGCACCTCCGACGCGACCGCGTCGTCCAGCCGCCCGACGCCTTTCACCGAGATGAGGACACGTTCCACGGGTTTCTGCTGGAGCCCGCCCTGCGCCGCCAGCGCTTCGGCCCGCCCGGCCTCACCGACCCGGTAGTCCTGCGAGGTGGCGGCGTGGCCGCCGATCGCCAGGCCGCCTCCGAGGCAGATGACGACGAAAACGATCCATCCGGCGATCGCGCGCCAGGGGTGGTGGGCGCTCCACCGTGCCACACGTACTGAGGGGTTCTTCATGCCGTCAAGGCTGGTCGCCGGGCGGTGTCCCGCGACAGCATCGACCGGTCCAACCTGCCGTCCACCGATCGGTGGACAAGCGACGTCCCGGCGCGAAGCCGGTCTGCGAAAAATGCGCCTTATGCGAGGTTTTATCCATTACTCTCCCGCCATGGGGAGCATGATCGCGCTGCTGGTGCGCTCACCGTACGAGGTGGCCCGGCTGCGCAGTTCACAGCACTGGCCAGGGGACTTCACCGAAGAGACCGACTGCGGAGACGGCTGGCGGGCGGCCTTCTCCGACGACGGGCCGCAGGACATGAACGGAGCCGTCCAGGCCTACACGCGGGAGACCGGCTGTCCGGCCCTGCTCTTTTTCATCATCGACAAGCGATGCGCTCTGGTTCACGCCGCGGTGCCGGGTGGCCCGACCCGTCACGCGATCCTCGGGCTGCGGACCGCGATGGGCGCCGGCATCGACACCACCGGCTACCAGATCGCGGAGACCCGGCAGGAGCTGCTGGCCTGGGCCCACGCGGCGGGTACGGCGCCACGTCCGGACATGCTCGACACCGTCCTGTTCCACGACGGCGGCGATGACCTCGGGATCAAGCTGACGGCCGGGCTGTTCGCCGGCCTGGGCATCCCCGACTTCCGTGACACCAACCCGTTCGAGCCGTCGGTGGGGCAGGAGGACAAGGTCGTCACCGGGCCGAAGCAGGAGGTGGACGCCGAAGCGGTGCTGCTCGCCCGCTCGCCCGTGGAGATTCCGAGACTCCGCGCCGCGTACGGCTGGCCGGGCGGCTGGAACCACGAACAGAAGTTCAAGAAGAACTGGCGTGCGGCCAGTTCGGGCGAGTGGCCCGACGACACCCATGGGGTGCTCAACGCCTTCGCCACCGAGACCGGCGGTCCCGTTCTGCTCTCCTACGTCACGGACGCCGGATTCGTGATCGTCAAGGGCACCTCCCGGCCGGGGCAGTACTGGGAGACCGTCCTCGGGCTCGACGCCGCGCACGCCGTCGGACACGGCGCCAACTACGACGAGTCCGATATCTACCCCTTCTACAAGAACTCCCGCCTCTGGTCGGCGGACGCCGGACTGACGAGCGACGACCAGACCCTGCGGATCGCGTACGAGCGCTCCGGCGCCCTGGGCGAGGAGGTGCCCCTGCTGTTCGTGCTCTACGCCGGATTGGGCATCCCCGGCTGCGAGCACATCCCGCCGTACTGGGACGGATCCGCGCTGGAGCCGGACGCCAGCGGATGGGTGATCGTGCCGAGTTTCCAGATCACGTTCGGCTGACCGGCGACGGGGTCAGTGGATCTTGGCCGCGATGAGCTGTACGAGGCCGCTCCCGATCTGCTGGAGTGCGAGCGTGTCCGGGTCCTTGGCCAGGTCCACGGTACGCGGCGGCCGGCCGGCGACCTTGAGCGTGACGTCGCTGGTCGGCCGCTCCCAGGACGGCAGCCCCTTGTAGGAGAAGCCGACCTTGAAGACGATGTGCTTCTCCCGGCAGGTCCACCCCCCGTCCTGGAAGCACTCGGGCGCTCCCAGGTCGTGCCGGACGACGGGCTTGGCCGTGGCCAAGGTCGTGCGCTCGGAGTCGAAGTCCTTCCGCATCTGCTCGGCGGAGCCGACACGGTAGACGTCGACGCTGATGATCGTCCCGTAGTTCATCGTGACGCCGGCGTCGTCCACGTAGTCGCCCTGGAAGGCGAAACCGATCGAGCAGCGCGCCCGGGGGACGGCGCCGATCTCCGCGCCGCTCGGCCCCTCCGTGTAGTGGATCTCCTGCGGCGAGAACGAGAACTTCACGGCCTGCGGGAACATCGCCTTGAGCTCCGCCTGACTCAGGAGGGAGCAGGCGTCGGGCCACTCGGCCAGGTCCGCGTACCCGAGCCGACACTCCTCTTTCGCGCACCGGGTCGACGACGGAATCGCCACCTGCCGGGTGTCGGGCCGGGGAGCCAGCACCTCGACGGTCGTCGGCAGCATGGACTTCGGCCGGTGCGGCGTACAGGAGGCGAGCACGAGTACGGCCGGCACCAGCGCGGCGAGAATCTTTCGCAAGAGCGGCACACCGTTCAAAGTGATCAAAGGCGGCATCGCGCAGACTAGCGGCGCGCACCGGAGGGGACTCGCCATCGCGTGCACCGGCTCTCGCCACTGCGCGCACCGGTGGCCGTGGGTCAGGCGCTGTCCGGTGACTCGCCGGTCTCGACGACTCTGCGGGCGATCTCGCGCAGCTTGACGTTGCGCTCCTGCGACGCGCGTGACAGCAGCGCGAACGCCTGGTCGGTGGACAGCTTGTGGCGTTCCATGAGGATGCCGACGGCCATGCCGATGTCCTGGCGGCTGGAGATCGCGATGTGCAGGTCGGCTTCGGCGCGGGCGTTGGCGAACGCCACGGCGGCGTGTGAGGCCAGCAGCCAGCCGACCTGCTCGGAGTAGTCGTTGAGCGCCCCGGGCCGGGAGGAGTACAGGTCGAGCGCGCCGAGGTTCTCCTCCTCGGTGAACAGCTTGAACCCGATCATGCTGCCGATGCCCAGCTCACGCGCGTGCGGCGCGTAGCGCGGCCAGCGCTCGGCCTCGTCGCGCATGTCCTTCACCAGATAGGACTCCGCCTTGGTGCGGACCGCGTCGAAGCAGGGCCCCTGGCCGACCTCGCCCTGGATCCGGTCGGAGGTGAGGACGAGGTCGTCGGTGGCGGCGAGCGTGTGCACCTGGCGGTTCTGGAGCACCATGATGCCCGCGGCCTCGCAGCCCTGGACCAGGTTGACCGCGTGCCGCGCGATCCGGTCGAGCGTCTCCTGCAGGGAGTCCTGGGCCAGAAGATCACGTGCCATCTGGGCCAGCGCGGTGGCCAGCTCGGCCGGCACCTCGTCATTCGCCATGCGGCACTCCTGTTCGTCACGGCCATTCAACCCCATACCGCGCGCCCCCGGCCCATAACCCGGCAGAGGACACGGACGTCGTCTCTCCTCGCGGCGGGTGAGGTGCGGCGGGTTACCGTGGCGTCATGCCGTGGTCCTCATATGGGTCTTTTCTCCTCTTCGCCGTCGTCCTCGTCCTGATCCCCGGTCCCGACTTCGCGGTGGTGACCAAGAACACGCTCGCGGTCGGCCGCTGGCGCGGCGCCTGGTGCGCGGGCGGCGTCGCGGGGAGCAACGCGGTGCAGGGCGCCGCGGCGGCCACCGGTCTGGGCGCGCTGATCGTACGGGCCCAGCCCCTCTTCGCGGCGATCAAGTGGGCCGGCGTCGCGTACCTGGCGTTCCTCGGGGTGCAGGCGGTCCGGTCGGCGATCCGCGGCGACTATGCGCCGCTCGGTGACGGCACCGGCGGACGGGGCGCGGCCGGCGCGGCGTTCGGTGGCTGGCGGCAGGGGTTCCTGTCCAACATCACCAACCCGAAGGTGCTGGTCTTCTACCTCGCCGTGCTGCCGCAGTTCCTCGGCGCCGGCGAGGGACTGCCGGTGCTGCTCGTCTTCGCGCTCAGCCACGCGCTGCTCTCGCTGTCGTACCTGCTGGTGCTGACGGCCTTCCTCGACCGGCTGCGCGGGGTGCTCACGCGCCGCCGGGTACGGCGCGGGCTCGACGCGGTCACCGGCACGGCGCTGCTCGGCTTCAGCGCGCGGCTGGCGGCGGAACGCTGACCTCGAGCAGCGTCTTGCCCACGGTGGCCCGCGCCTCGATCGCCGCGTGCGCGTCCGCCGCGCGCTCCAGCGGGAACCGCTGCCCGATCACCGGGCGGAGCCGGCCGGCGGCGGCCTCGGCCAGCGCGCTCGCGGTGAGCGACCGCGCCTCTTCCGGCCTCATCCGGGGCCGTACGAGCGTGACTGCGCGCGTCGCCGCCAGTTCGTCCGGGATGTCCGCCCATGTGCCGCTCGCGAGGCCGTACGTCAGCATCCGGCCGCCGCGGTCGAGCAGGTCGAACGCCGAACGGGCCACCGAACCGCCGACACCGTCGAAGACCACGTCCACCCCGCCGACCGCCTCGCGTACGCGCTCCTCCCAGCCGGGCTCGCGGTAGTCCACGCTCACGTCGGCGCCCAGGTCGCGGGCCAGCGCGGTCTTGCGCGCGCCCCCGGCGACCGCGACCACCACGGCCCCCGCCGCGTGCGCGAGCTGGACCAGCAGCGTGCCCACGCCCCCTGCGGCCGCCTCGACCAGCACGCGGTCGCCGGAGGCCGGCCCGGCGGCGCGTACGAGGAACGTCGCGGTCCGCCCGTCGGCCAGCAGCGCCACCGCGGAGTCGAGGGCGAGGCCGGACGGCACCTCGACGAGGGCGTCGGCGGCCACGACGGCGCGCTCGGCGTACCCGCCCGAACCGCCCAGCCCACCGACCACCCGGCGCCCGGTCAGGTCCGGCGAGACGCCGTCGCCGACGGCGGAGACGACGCCAC
Organism: Actinoallomurus sp. CA-142502; assembly: GCF_050936355.1. Classification (NCBI taxonomy): domain Bacteria; kingdom Bacillati; phylum Actinomycetota; class Actinomycetes; order Streptosporangiales; family Thermomonosporaceae; genus Actinoallomurus; species Actinoallomurus sp. CA-142502. The sequence continues at coordinate 11,005,771 of NZ_JBNJMY010000001.1, read as the reverse complement.
CGACACCGTTCCCCAGCACGGTCGGCGGCCGTACCGGGAACGGCCCGCCGCCTCTCCGTACCTGCGTCTCGACGAACGTGATGTTGGCGTAGGCGACGTCCACCAGCACCTGCCCGGGCCCGGCCTCCGGGTCGGGCGCGTCTCCGGCGACGAGCACCTCCGGACCGCCGAACTCCCGCAACCACACCGCGCGCATGAGACCCCCTCCGATCGGTACCGGGGAGTCTGCTTCCTCAACCGAGGTTCAGGTCAAGTCGCCGGCGCGGGAGAGGCGTTCGGCCTCGGTGACCGGGTCGCCGGTCAGCCGCCGGGCGCCGGCCGCCCGGGCCGTCGCGGCGTCCGCGCCTCGGCCCCCGAGCACGAGCGGCGCGACGTCGGCCAGCCGCAGCAGGTCGGCCTCCAGCCCGGCGAAGCGCGCGGGGTCCACGGCCGACAGGGCGATCAGCTGGGGCGGCTCCGCCGTGGCGGTGCGCAGCAGGTCGGGCATTGGCGTGGCGGCGCCCAGGTAGCTGACGCGCCAGCCGTTCCGGTACAGGATGACGCCGAAGGCGAGCAGCGGCAGGTCGTGCAGCTCGCCGGGCGCGCAGGCGAGGAGCGCGCGCGGGCCACGACCCTGGCCCCAGCCGCGGCCGAGCGCGGCGATGCGGGCGCGCAGGACGTTGCTGGCGAAGTGCTCCTGCGCGACGGTGACCTCCCCACGCTCCCAGCGCTCGCCCAGCTCGTGGAGGTAGGGCAGCAGGACGTCGCGCAGGACGGTCTCGGCCGTGAAGCCCGCCAGGAGCCGGTCGAGGATCGTTTGTGCCGAGGGTTCGTCGAACCTTTCGAGCGCCGCGCCGAGCATTCCGTCCATGGCCGGAGCGATGGGAACCGGCGGAGGGCCGGTGGCCGGCTCTGTGAGGGCGGCCCGCGCCGCCTCCGCCGCGGACAGACCATGAGCCAGATGCGCCTGCATGGCGCGGACGCGGTGCTCATCGGCCTCTGAGTAGAGGCGGTAGCCGCCGGTCGACCGCTCGGGTCGGAGCAGGCCGTACCGGCGCTCCCAAGCGCGCAGGACGTCGGTGCTCACCCCGAGCCGACGACTGAGTTCGCCGATGCGGAGCATCGCCGGCCCAGGTTCCATGCTTCCAATGTACAGTCCTTGGACGAACATTTGACAAACCTGGGACGCGCGTTTAGCGTCACGAATGAGGCCTGAACAGGGGGTTCGCCGACGCTGATCGTCGCGGCGAGCATCCGGTCGCCGGGGGGCACACCGGGGCCGCGACTCACAGGCACGGCCCACTTGCTGAGGCCTCGCCGGGGGGAACCGGGGGGGAGGCGGGCGGTGAGAGACCGCCCGCCTTCCAGCCACCGAGACCACGCCCTGACCGCGTCCACAACAGCGCCCCGGAGCGGTCAGGGTGTCCCCGACAATCTTCACAGCGATGCACGCACGGATTCACGCCGGCGACTCCGTGCGGCGCCCGGCATGTCGCCTCCTGCAAGGCGCGACCTCGGCCGAGGGCAGCCCATTCCCGGACCCAGGGCCGCCTACCTCGCCGGCCGGGGCCGCGTCCAAAGCGGCGGGAGACTGGCCGCGACAGCCGGGCATTGTGACCAGGCGGGGGCTCCCCCTACCGCGCGGACGGGCGCGGTGCCCCCGGCCCCGCCTGGCCACCAAACAAAGAACGACCGGTGTCGGCGGTCCCGACCAGAGCCGAATCAGGTCGCGGCCAGCGCCGCGTCCACGTCGTCGTACATCGGAAGGCGCTGCGCCAGGCCGGTGATCCACAGGACGCGCGCGGTGGTGTACTGGGCGCCGGCCAGCGCGAGCATGCCGTCCTCGGTGGACGAGAGGCGCTTCCAGTACGACACGACGGTGCTGAGGGCACTCGTGTCGATGAAGCTCAGGCCCGACAGATCAAGGATGATCTTGCGACCGTGCTCTCGGATGACACGGTCCAGATGGGCGGTGAACTGGGTACGGCTGATGATGTCCAGCTCGCCCTTCACCGCGACGACCGTACGGTCGCCATGGCGAGTGGAGCTGAGTTCGAGCGCTGCCACGGTGACCTCCACGGAAACTCAGGACGCCACCGTATCGGTCATGCGTAACGCGGTGGGAGGGGCATCTCAAGTCGAACGGTCGTGCCGCGCTCACCTGCGATGATGTGAACGGCCGAGCAGATCTGGCGGGTCACCCACAGACCCATGCCGCCTTCCGCGTCCGAGGACGGGGGCGCATCGCCCGCGTCCGAGGGCACCCAGTGACCCTGGTCGCGCACCTCCGCGTACACGCGCCCGTTCGACGCCCACATGCGCAGCTCGGCCTTGGGGGATCCGTGCCGGACGCCGTTCGTGGCGATCTCGTTCACGGCGATCACCAGGTCGCCGACCGACTCTTCGTCGAGTCCGCACTTACGGGCGTGCGCGGCGACGAACCGCCGCACCCCGGGTAGATGGTCCACGGTGAAATGCATCTCGTCTACCTGATCCCCCGTCTCTTCCGGCATGGGCTGGCGGTGCCGCATGGCGGTGTACGGGAGTTCCATGCGAAGAGTGACCACCTTGTCCCACCTTGCTCATCAGTCGCACGATCAGGCTGCCGTCCTGCTTGTCGTCGTCCGTCGCAGTGCTACGTGGGGTGTCGTACCCATTTGCCGGGCTTTGTTGCATCTTTGTGAGCAAGCCGACGGACTCGATACGTGTTCGGTATGTCAGGGCGGGGTGGATCGCGGACGCTCGCCCGTGCGGGGGGTCGGATTCACCGTACGACGGAAGGCCTCGCGCCGCAGCGGAAGCGACAGTCTGATCTTGACTTTGCCCAGGTCGCCGAGGCGTTCTGGTGAGGCCGAGAAGGCGGACCGGGCGGCCGTGATTCGTTCGCCCGGTGGCCCTGGCGACCCGGCCGGGGTCGCCAGGGAACCTTCGCGAAGGTCAGCGTCCGACGCGTACCTGGCCGCGCGCGTCGGCCGCGAGGCGCAGCGAGTCGCCGTCGCGCAGCGACGTCTGCTCGCCCGGCTGCAGCCGGCGGTCGTTGACGAACGTGCCGTTCGTGGACCTTTCGTCGCGCACCCACGGCTGGCCGCTGTTGTCGATGCCGAGCGTCGCGTGCCGGCGTGAGACGTTGTCGAAGCGGGAGAACGTGCTGGCCACCGGCGAATGCACCGGGTCGCGGCCGAGCACCAGCTCCTGCCCCGGCTGGACCTGCAGGTCGCCCGACGAGAACGTCACCGTGACGTTCACCTGCTGGGGACCGCCGGCGCCTCCGCCGCCCTGGTCGTGCAGCGGGCGCAGGCACTGGACGCAGACCGGGTTGCCCACGTCGGGGATCTCGGCGCCGCAGTGCGGGCAGAACGGCGTGAACGCCGCCGTCGACTCGCCGCCGGAACCGGTCATCGTGGGCTCGCGCGGCGGCGGGGGCACGTGCGGAGCGCTCGGCGAACCGTAGCCGCCGGTGTTGTAGCCCTGCTGTTGCTGGGGCTGCTGCTGGTACGGCTGCTGCTGCTGTCCGTAGCCCTGGTCCTGGTGCTGTTGCCCGTAGCCCTGGTCCTGGTGCTGCGGGGCGTAGCCCTGGTCCTGCTGCGGGGGCGGGTAGCCGCCCTGGTCGTGCTGTGGCGGGTAACCGTGCTGCTGGGGGGGCGGATACCCCTGCTGCTGCCGGTCCTGCTGCGGTGGGTACCCCTGGTCCTGCGGCGGCGGGTAGCCGCCCTGCCGCTGCTGGTCGTGGGGCGGAGGGTAGCCGCCCTGGTCGTGCTGGGGCGGGTAACCGCCCTGATCGTGCTGCGGCGGGTACCCCTGCTGCTGGGGCGGGTAGCCGCCCTGCTGCCGGTCCTGCTGGGGGTAGCCCTGCTGTGGGGGGTACTGCTGATAGGGCTGTTGATCGTGACCCTGGTACCCCTGCTGCTGAGCGTAGGGAGACTGGTCCTGTGGCGGATACCCGTGCTGCTGGTCCTGCTGTGGTGGGTACCCCTGCTGCTGAGGTGCCTCGCGCCTGGCGAGGTTGGCTCCGCAGTTGATACAGATCAAGTCTCCCTGTCGTACCGGAGCGGCACAGACCGGGCATGTCAGGGACGCCATGACACCTCCCCGCCGTGGACTCCGGAGAGCGAGAGTCGCTCTGTCAGCCGCTCCATGTCGCCCCTCCGTGGAATCCCGATGTAGTAAACACGATCGGCTTCAACCGATATCTGCATGTGCGGCCGCGTTTCGCCGCCCTCCGCGTCACCATAGCGTTTCCTGCCTAGCTCACTAACAGGGATGATGCGCTGATTGGCCGAACCACGCCAGAGGTGTCCGGAGTCTGGGGAGTTCAGGCGGTCGATGTACGGCCCCGTGACCACGGCGTCGCACAGCGCGAGAAGTTCGCGCGACCACGCGGAACCGCGCAACCGTGACGATGCGTATCCGCTGTACACCAGAACGTCCACCTCTGGTGGTGCCCAGGCGCGGATTCCGAGGAGTAGCTCGCGCAACGCCTCCGGCTGCTGGAACGGCTCTCCCCCGGAGATCGTCACGCCGTCCACCCGGTCGAGCGACCTGAGCCAGCCGAGCACGGCCGGAACCGGGATCGCGGTGTCCGGGTCGGCGTCCCAGGTGTCGCGTGACAGGCAGCCGGGGCAGTGCAGCGTGCAGCCCTGGGTCCAGATCCCCGCCCGTCGCCCGGGCCCGAGCGTCGTCACCGGGTAGTGCGCCTTGGCGAGCAGCAGCTCGCTCATGCTCGCCCTTTCACCGCAGGTCCACGACGGCGATGTTTCCTTCTCTGCGGATGCCGGTGACGGTGACCTCGGCGGCGGGGCCGCGGTCGAACAGGGCGCGGGCGAGGGGGTTGATGAACGACGACTCGAGCGCCATGCCGATGCCGCGGCCGCCCTTGTCGAGCTCGCTCGTGCACCAGTCGCGGAGCGTGGCCGTCACCTCCTCCGACAGCAGGAGCTTCATGTGGTGCTCGTCGCTCACCCGGCGGCAGATGTTGGCGAGTTGCAGGTCGAAGATGCGGCCGGCCGCCTCCGGCCCGATGAAGTCGAAGATGACGATGTTGTCGCCGAACCGGTTGAGCAGCTCCGGGCGGTTCAGCTCGGTCGTGAAGTGCTCGGTGATGGCGCCGCGGATCGAGCTCTCCAGGTCCTCGTACGGCATGCCGGGCCGTACGCCGCGGGTGCCGAGGTTGGAGGTGAAGACGAGGATCGACTCGGAGAAGAACGCCGTGTTGCCCCGGCCGTCGGTCAGCCGGCCGTCCTCCAGGATCTGCAGGAACTTGTCGAGGATGCGCGGGTGCGCCTTCTCGATCTCGTCGAAGAGGATGACGCGGAACGGGTCCTCGCGCACGGCGTTGGTCAGCTCGCCGCCGGCCTCGAAGCCGACGTACCCGGGCGGCGAGCCGATCAGTCGGTCGCCGGCGTGCTCGGCGGAGAACTCGCTCATGTCGAAGCGGAGGTAGGCGTCCTCGTTGCCGAAGACCAGCGAGGTGATCGCCTTGGCCAGCTCGGTCTTGCCCACGCCGGTCGGCCCGGCGAAGAACAGCACGCCGCGCGGGCGGCTGGAGGCGCGCGCCGCCTGGGCGCCGGACAGGCCGAGGACGGCGCGTTTGAGGATGTCGAGGGTCTTGGTGACGGCCTGCGGCTGGCCGACGACGCGTGCCGGCACGCGTTGCTCGCCGTCGACGATGCGCCTGCGCAGGTGCTCGCGCTTCCAGGGGTTGTCCAGCACGCCCAGCTTGTAGGTGCGGACGGCGTCGGGCAGGTCCTCCAGCGCGACGTCGCGCTCCTTGGCGAGCCGGGTCACCTCGATCATCGCCTGGAGCGTGAGGCCCTCGGCCTCCTGCGCGAAGTCGTCGGTCACGTCGACCGACGGGTCGGCGGCCTCGAACGCGCGGGCCAGCAGCCGCGCGGTCTGCTGCCGGTCGCCGAGGTGCGGGCGCGGCACGGAGATCTCGCGGACGCCGTCGTTGTCGGCGGTCAGCCAGGGCGGCAGGTCGCCGGGACGGCGCGCGAGCCAGATCACCGGGTTGTAGAGCGGCTTGGGACGCTCGCCGTCGGTGCGCACCGGCGTGGCGGTGCGCGAGAGCTTCTCGCAGAAGACGAAGAAGTCCTTCTCCGCGGGCTCGAGCTCGGTGGGGTTGCGGGCGATGCGCGAGGCGTAGTCGATGACGAAGGCCGCGCGGATCGGACGGTTGGGCCGGGCGAGCGCGCCGAGGTAGGTGCGCAGCCCCTCCAGCGAGGGCACCTTGCGTTCGTCGACCCGGCTGCCGAACAGGCTCGCCGCGGCGTCGGCCGCGTCGCGGTCGTCGGCGGGGTGCACGCGCAGCCCGTCGACCTGGTCGTACACGACCATGAAGGAGTAGCCGCTGCGCCGCAGCGTCTCCCACAGCAGGTCGCGCAGCGGGAACAGCCGGCCCTCCTGGGGCACCAGGAAGCTGTCGTGCAGGTTGCCCCACAGGACGTACTGCGGATGCACCGAGAGCGTCGCGTCGAGCTCCCGGACGAAGGCGGGAAAGCCCTCCAGGCGCGTGTCGTCCGGCGTACCCGGCTGCGTCGTCACCTGATGAAGCGTAACCGCAACACGGTCGGGTTTTGGAAGGACGACGACCGCGTGACCACCCGGCGCGGGCGGTCACGCGGTCGTGGCCGTAAGCGGTCGTCAGCCGCCGATCATGTTGCTGGGGACGTTCTTGTCCTTGAATCCGGCGCCGGCGCTGCCGGCCGTGCTCCGGGTCTGCTCCAGCGCGCCCGAGGCGGCGCCGATCGCCGACGGGTCGGCGTTGCCGCCCCTGAGCTTGTCGACGGCGCTCTTCATCACGTTGCTGAGGTTCTGCAGGGGGGCGGACAGCGTCCTGCACAGCATCGGGTCGGCCTGGACGTTCGCCTTGGCCCGGCGCAACTGGTCGAGGACGAACAGGCCGGCGGCCGCTGCCTTGACGATCGCCCGCTTGTGGCCCTTGGCGTCGCTCTTGAACGCGCCGCTGCGGTACGGGTCGTAGATGTAGCGCTTGAACGCGCCCGCCGCGAGGCCCGCGTTGGCGATGAAGCGGGTCTTGGCGAGCTTACGGGTCTTGCCGGTCGGGCACGCGGTCGGTGTCGCCGTGGCCGTCGGCGCGTTGCCGGGAGCAGCCGGGGCCCCGACGCTGGGCGCCGCACCCTGGGCGGTCTCCTTTGCTTTGGTGTTGCTGCACCCGGCTAGCGCGAGCAGGATGATCGGAATGATGACGAATGTTTTCCGGAGCATTGAGCTTCCCCCGATACAATGCCACTGTTTCGGACAATTCCTCTGCGGGTTTACGAGCGTCGGCCGCATCGCTCTTCTTTTTTACCCTGTGGAAGGCCCTTGGGGTTAATTCCAACGAATGATTTGCGCAGCGTGCCGGGCCAATAGTGCGCTATCGTCATTCGGTATGACATCGCGGAGACTGATCGTCGTTGCGGCGTTCCTGTCCCTGGCCTCGGCCGCGGGCTGCGGCGGAGGTGGCGGCGGCCGTGCCGGGGGTGGTTCCACTCCGTCCTATGCCGCGCCCGTGCCGGGCTCCTACAACGCCGACCAGCTCACCCAGGCGTTGCTCACCGACATTCCCGGATACGTCCGATCGGGCGCGCCTCAATGGGGCGAATACGGATCGCTCGCCGCCATCCAGAATCTCAACCAAATGCAGCAGGCGGTCAAACTCGACAAACCGCAGTGCGCGTCGTCGACGCGCGCCGTGTCGCAGGAAAAGGCGGTGCAGACCGCGCCTTCGGCCCTCGTGGCGTTCGCCCAGGGCAACAAGCAGAGCGTCACCGAGACGCTGATGGCGGTCGGGCCCGACGTCGCCGCCCGGCAGGTGAAGGTCAGCGTCCCGGCGGACTGCCGCAGCTTCCGCGTGAAGGTCGGTGGCGCCTGGGTCACCGACACGATCTACGAGCCGACGGGCACGCGCATCGGCGAAGGCTCGCGGACGGCGGGGATCCTCACGTCCTCCGGCGTCACGAGCGTCCGTACGTGGTTCGTCGTGTTGCGCTCACGCGGTTACCTCGCGACGATCACCTTGTACGGCCCGGGTGCCACCCGGGTCCAGGCCGAGGGGTTCGCGCGCCAGGCCTACCAGCAGGCGGAGCGGATTCTGCCCTAGAGGGTGTGCGCGCGGGCGAAGGAGGACGCCGTGGTCGGCAGGCAGGGCCGGGTCACCGGCAAGATCGGACCGGGCCTTGTCGGCGAGGTGATGATCCCGATCAGGGGCGGCGTCGAGGCGTTTTATGCCTATTCGGCCATCCAGGGGGAGGAGATTCCGGTGGGATCTCTCGTCGTGGTGATGGATTATCACCCACCGCGAACCGTTTACGTCTCCTCTGCGTCTATTTGACGTCACCATCCCTGCTGTCCGAGGAGGAACGATGCCGATAGTCGCCGTGGCGATCGGCGCCGTCGTCGCGATCATTGTTCTGATCATCATCTTCAAGGCGATCTGGCGCGTCGCCGAGCCGAACGAGGCACTCATCATCTCCGGCTTGGGGGCGAAGGCACACAACCGGGACACCGCGGAGAGTCTGGGCTTCAAGATCACCACGGGTAAGGGCACGATGGTGCTTCCCGGGTTCCAGACCTGCCGCCGTCTCTCCCTCGACACGCGGGTCTCCGGCCTGGAGGTCACCTGCGTGACGTCGCAGGGCATCAAGGTGCACGTCCGAGGCGTGGTGATCTACAAGGTCGGTGACGACTTCTCCTCGATCGCCAACGCCGCGCGGCGGTTCCTCGACCAGCAGAAGATGATGGACGACAAGACCCACCAGCTCTTCGCCGGTCACCTGCGCTCGATCGTCGGCAACCTGACCGTCGAGGACCTCCTCCGCGACCGCGACCGGCTCACCAACCAGGTGCGCACCTCGTCCGCGGACGAGATGGGCAAGCTCGGTCTGGTGGTCGACTCGCTGCAGATTCAGGACATCGAGGACGAGGTCGGCTACATCGACAACCTCGGCAAGCCGAACTCCGCCGCCGTCGCCTCCGCCGCCCGCATCGCCGAGGCCCAGCGCAACCAGGAGGCCACCCAGGCCGAGCAGATGGCCGAGCAGGCCAACTCCGCGCAGATCCGCGACACCGAGATCAAGAAGCGCGAGTACCAGGGTCAGGTCGACCAGGCCGCCGCCGAGGCGCGCCAGCAGGTCATCATGAAGGAGACCAAGAACGCCGAGCTGGAGGCCGACCGCCGCGAGAAGGCCCTGGAGGCCGAGGTCCGCAAGCCGGCCGACGCGAAGGCGTACGAGCGGGTCACCCTCGCCGAGGCCGAACGCCGCGCGGCCGTGGCCCAGGCCCAGGCCGAGGCCGAGGCCACGAAGATCAACGGTCAGGCCGAGGCCGAGGCGACCCGCATGAAGGGCATCGCCGAGGCCGAGGCGATCAAGGCGCGGGCCGACGCTCTCGCCGAGAACCAGGAGGCGGTCATCGCCCAGCAGCTCGCCGAGCGCTGGCCGGAGATCGTCGAGGCCGGGGCGGGCGTCTTCGGCAACGTCGACAACATGGTCGTGCTCAACGGCGCCGAGGGCGTCGAGGACATGCTCGCCAAGGCGCTCACGCTCGGCGGCACCGGCCTGGGCGTCGCCCGGCAGCTCCTGTCCACCATGAACGGCCAGCGGTCCGCGGACGCCCCGGCGAGCAACGGCAAGCTCGTCCCGGTCGACCCGGACCCCGAGAAGAAGTAACCCTTCGCGACCAGGGCCCGGAGCACACACTCCGGGCCCTTCGCATACCCATGAGCGGCGCGGCCGGCCGAGATCCCCCGCCCGCGGAGTCCCCGTCCGCAGGGTTCTCGTCGGCAGGGTTCTCGTCGGCAGGGTTCTCGTCGGCAGGGTTCTCGTCGGCAGGGTTCTCGTCGGCAGGGTTCTCGTCGGCAGGGTTCTCGTCGGCAGGGTTCTCGTCGGCAGGGTTCTCGTCGGCAGGGTTCTCGTCGGCAGGGTTCTCGTCGGCAGGGTTCTCGTCGGCAGGGTTCTCGTCCGCAGGGTCCCCGCCCGCCCTGGGGGCCGACCCCAATTCCATCGTCCAGTGGCCCGGGGATTCGCGGCAAGGCCCGCCGTACGGCTGTGGATAACAGACCGCGCCGGCTGGGCGGTTGGGGATGACAGGCCCGGCCGGCCGTGTCGCGCGGCTGGACGGCGGGCGCATGTGGCAGGCGCTAACGTGCGGAATATGACCATTGCGCGCGTGGCCGTCACCGTCGATCTTGTCGTGCTGACGGTCCGTGAGCAGCAGCTGTCCGCGCTCGTGTGGTGGCGTGACCGGTCCCCGTACGCGGAGAGCTGGTCGTTGCCCGGCGGGTTCGTTCAGCTCGACGAGGATCTGCCGGTCGCGGCTCATCGTCTGATGGCCGAGCGGGCCGGTCTGGCCGACGTGCGGGTGCACCTGGAGCAGCTCGCCACGTACGGCTATCCCGACCGGGACCCGCGTCAGCGCGTGGTCAGCGTCGCCTACCTCGGGCTCGCTCCCGACCTGCCCGCCTCGACCCGGGCACAGGTGATGTGGCGGCCGGTCGCCGACCTGACCGAGAAGGGGCGGATCGCCTTCGACCACCGCCGCATCCTGCTCGACGGCGTCGAGCGGGCCCGGGCCAAGCTGGAGTACTCCCCGCTGGCGGCGGCGTTCTGCCCGCCGGAGTTCACCGTGGCCGAGCTGCGCCGGGTGTACGAGATCGTCTGGGGTCATCCGCTCGACCCGCGGAACTTCCACCGGAAGGTCACCGGCGCCCAGGGGTTCCTCGTCCCGACGGGGCGGACGACGACGCGTGACGGCGGCCGGCCGGCCCGGCTCTACCGCCGCGGGGACGCCGAGTCGCTTCACCCGCCGATGATGCGTCCGACCTGGTGAAACGATGGAGCCCCTCGTGGCGCCCGATGCCACCTCGGGCTTGCCCGGTCCGGCGCAGTCCTTAGAGTGATCTCGTAAGACTTCTGAGGGAGGACAAGGGTGTCCGAGCAGCGCAGTCCCCGCTTCCGTTCCGTGCTCGACGAGTACGTCGCCTACCGGCCCGGCAAGGTCGCGCTCTCGCCCGAGGGCCGGTCGTACAAGCTGTCCTCGAACGAGTCGCCGTACGGCCCGCTGCCGTCGGTGCGTGAGGTGATCGCCGACGCGGGCGGCCTGGTCAACCGCTATCCGGACAACGGCTGCACCGCGCTGATCCAGGCGATCGCCACGCGGTTCGGCGTACCGGAGCAGCACGTCGCCGTCGGCTGCGGGTCGGTCGGCGTGGCGCAGATGCTCCTGGAGTCGATCGGTGAGCCCGGCGTCGAGGTCGTGTACGCCTGGCGCTCGTTCGAGGCCTACCCCACCCTGGCCGACCTGTCCGGCGTGACCTCCGTACGGGTGCCGCTGACCGACGAGACCCACGACCTGGCGCAGATGGCCGACGCCGTGAGCGACCGCACCCGCCTGGTGTTCGTCTGCAACCCGAACAACCCCACCGGCACGGTCGTCCGCCGCCGTGAGCTGGAGGCGTTCTTCGACCGCGTGCCGGAGGACTGCCTGATCGTCCTGGATGAGGCCTACACCGAGTACGTCCGCGACCCGGAGGTCCCGAACGGGCTCGACCTGTACGCCGACCGGCCCAACCTGGTGATCCTGCGGACGTTCTCCAAGGCGTACGGCCTGGCCGGGCTCCGCGTGGGCTTCATGGTGGCGGCCGAGCCGATCGCCACCCAGGTGCGCAAGACCTACCTGCCGTTCTCGGTGAACTCCGTCGCCCAGGCCGCCGCGATCGCCTCGCTGAACGCCGAGAGCGAGCTGCTCGACCGCGTGGAGTCCACCGTCAAGGAGCGCGGCCGGGTCTACGAGACGCTCGCCGCCCAGGGCTGGAAGGTGCCGCCCACCGAGGCGAACTTCCTGTGGCTGCGCCTCGGCGAGGACACCATGGCCTTCTCCGCCGCCTGTGACGCGGCGGGCGTCAGCGTACGCCCGTTCGCCGGCGAGGGCGCCCGGGTGTCGATCGGCTCACCCGAGGAGAACGACGCCTTTCTCGCCGTCGCCGGGGCGTACCGGGCGGCACGGGAGCGGTGACCTCCTCGCGCGGGCGGCGCTCGGTCGATACGACGAGCCCGACGCCGAGGATGATGATCAGGCCGCCGGCGACGATCGTCCACGTGGCGTTCTCGCCGGCGAAGGCCACGCCGAGCAGCACGGCCACCGCCGGGTTGACGTAGGCGTACGTGCCGACCAGCGAGATCGGCGCGTTGCCCAGCAGCCAGACGTACGACGTGAAGGCGATCAGCGACCCGAAGGTCACCAGGTAGGCCAGGCCGAGCCAGGACGCCTGTGAGACCTCGTGCGGATGGAACCGCTCACCGCGCCCGAACCCGACCGCGAGCAGCGTCACGCCGGCGGCGGCCATCTCGTACACGCTCGCCACGAACGGGTTCGCCGGCATCGGCATGCGGGCGGACAGGAACGACCCGACCGACCAGGACAGCGACGCGCCGAGGACGATCGCCACGCCGAGCGCGCTGCCCGAGCCGCCGCCCCGCGTGAGGGTCAGCAGCGCCAGCCCACCGAAGCCGACGAGGACGCCGGCGATCGTGCTCGCCGCGGGCCGGTCGCCCGTGACCCAGCGGAACACGACCAGCCACAGCGGCACGCTCGCGACCAGGAGCGCGGCCAGGCCGGTGGACATGTGCTGCTCGGCGACACCGATCATGCCGTTTCCGCCGGTGAGCAGCAGCACGCCGGCGAGCGCGGCGGTGCCGAGCCGCCGCCACGGCACGCGCAGGACCCGCGGGCCGCTCCGGATCGCGAGGACGGCGGCGAGCAGCACGGCCGCCACGACGAACCGGAGGCCGGCGCCGACCATCGGCGGGATCGTCTGGACGAGGTAGTGGATGCCGAGATAGGTCGATCCCCACACGACGTAGACGATGGAGAGGGCGACCCAGACGAGCGAGGAGCGGTTGTCAGCAGTATGTGAGCTCATGGCTCATTACACGCTAGACGATCCGGGGCGAATCCGCGCGTCGATTTCTCACCGGCACGTGTAGTCGAAGGAGGCCGACGCCGTGCCGTCCGGGCCGGTCGGCGAGACGACCTCCAGCGTCGCGACGGCGTGCAGGGAGCCGGGGCCCTGGACCGTCCAGCGCAGGGGGACCCGGATCGTGCGCCGCCCCCGCGACAGGCTGTCCGTGAAGACGCCGGAGTTCTGGCCGTCACTGCGCTTCCAGCGGTACGACACGTCGCCCTGTCCGCCGTTCGTGTGGATCACGCCGACGACCGTCGTCGTCGCGCCGCAACCCTGCACCCCGGCCGGCGCGGTCACGGTGACGCCGGTGACCTGGACGGGCGGGCCGCCGTGCAGGAGCCACCAGACCACCAGTCCGGTCAGCACGGCCAGCCCGAGCGTCGCCAGCCCGCCGGCGATCCGCCACGGCAGCGGGCGCCCGCGCCGGCCGCCGGACCGCCAGGCCCGGGTCACGCCCGGCGGTACGCCGGGCCCGAACCGCAGCGTCACGTCATCGGTGGAGGACCGCTTCTCCGGCCACGTCTCCGCGTCGTCCGGTTCGCCGACGTCCCGTGTCGTCTCGTCCATCGGCTACTCCGGCTTACAGGTCGTCTTCGCCTCGGCGGTCCGGCCGAGTGACGTGGTCACGGTGACGCGGGCCGCCGGACATCGTTCGCCGTAGTCGTGCGTGAACGTCAGGTCGTGAGCGCCGCTGCCGCTCACGGTCTGCGCGCCGGAGTCGCCCGCCGCGGCCACCTGCGCGGTCGGGGTGTCCGCGCCGAAGACCGCCGACACGGTCACCCGGCCGGGCCCGCTCACCGTGACCTTCACCTGAGCCGTCGCGACCGTCCCGGTGAGCGTGAACGAACCGATCGTCAATCCGGTGACGCTGGTGGCCGGGACGGTGGGGGAACGCCTGGTGATCAGCGGCCGGGGAGGCGTCGTCGCCGGCGACGCGACCGGCGTGCTCGCCGGGGACGACGTCGTGGGCGCCGTCGTCTCCGGGCTGGGAGAGTCGCTCGGTGACGGGCTCGGCGAGTCCGCCGGAGGCGTGCCCGGTTCGGCGATCGGCGCCGGGCTGGACGTCGCGCTCGTGTGCGCGCCGAGGCTCCGGTGGACGCCGGCGAGCACGGCCGCGCCTCCCCCGCCCGCCACGACGGCGGCCACCAGCGCGCCCGTCGCCATCGCCAGCCGCCTGCGGCCGAGCCGGGTGAGGGCCAGTGCGGTGCCGGCCTCCGGCGGCGCACCGGTCAGCGGGAACAGCGAGGCGAGCAGGGCGGCCAGCGCCGCGAGCCGTACGCGCCCGCGCTCCTCCCAGCCGGGGCCGTACGCGGCGAGGGCGACCTCCTCCAGGTCCTCCAGGAACACGGCGGCCGAGCGCGGCCGGTCGTCGGGGTTCTTGGCCATGCCGTACGCGACCAGCCCGCGCAGTGGCTGCGGCACGCGCTCGACCGGCACCGGGTGAGAGCGGTGTGCGGCGGCCAGGGCCCAGTGTCCCTTCACCGGGAACGGGCGCTCGCCGGTGAGGCACTCGAAGCAGACCGCGGTGGCCGCGTAGACGTCCGTGGCCGCGCTGACCGCGCCGGAGGCCCACTGCTCGGGCGCCATGTACGCCGGAGTGCCGGACGCGCCGACCTCCTCACCGGCCCGTACGGCGATGCCGAAGTCGGCGAGCTTGCTGTGACCCTGGTCGTCCACGAGCACGTTGGCCGGCTTGTAGTCGCGGTGCACCACGCCGGCGGCGTGCGCGGCGGCGAGGCCGAGCAGCGACCCTTTGAGCACCAGCAACGCGGCCTCGGGCCCGGTCGCGCCCTCGGCCCTGATGACGTCCTTGAGCGTGACGCCGTCGACCAGTTCCATCACGAGCGCCGCCGAGTCCGGCGTCTCGGCGTACTCGTAGAAGCGGACGACGTGGGGGTCGTCCAGCCGTGACATCAGCCGGGCCTCGGCGCGGAAGCGCGGCAGGAAGGCCTCGTCCGTGCGGAGCCGCTCGGAGAGGTACTTGATGGCCACCGGAGCGTTCGTCGCCTCGTGGACCGCGAGCATCACCTTTCCGGAGGCGCCTTCGCCGAGAGGGCGCAGGTGCCGATAACCCGGAACCGTCCAGTCACCACCCATGGGCGATCCTTGCTCTAAGCGACGCATGCGTCGTTCGACCTGAGCAACCGCTATGTGTGCGACGCCTGGAGAGGTGTCCCGGTTGGTGCCACTCCGCCGCTGTGACCGGATGCGGCCACGTTGGGTCACGATCCGGGCACAGCGACGGAGAGAGCGTCAGCCGGTGTTCTTCGGCCCGAGCTTCTCGACGATCAGCCGGTAGAGCTGCCGTGGCCGGCCCGGCTGAGGAGTGCGGTTGGGCGGCAGCGGCCAGGCGAGACCCTCCTCCACCAGGGTCCGCAGCAGCCGGCGCGCGGTGCGCGGGGTCACGCCGAGCATGTTCCCGGCGTTCTCCGCGTCCACGATGAGCGGCTGCTCCTGGTCGCCGAGCCGGTCGGCCAGCCGCGCGAGGATCTCCAGGCCCTTCGGCTTGGCCGGGGCCTGTGCGCGCGGCGGGGTGCGGGGCGCGGGCACGAGCGCCCGCCCGTCGCGGTCGAGCGCGAAGCCCTGCGCCCGCTGTGAGGTCTGCGACCGTGCCAGCGCCGCCCGCGCGTGGCTCTCCGCCTCCTGGGCCGTACGGCCCATGCCGATGCCCACCTCGATGGCCAGACCCAGCTCCTCGCGTACCCGCTCGACGAAGGGCGGGGTGCGGAAGCCCTCGGTCGCCGCCGCGATCGAACCACGGGTGGCGGTGACCAGGTAGCTGTGGTCGTCGAGCGGCCACACCGCGGCGCTCATCCGGTGCGCCTCCTGGAGGAGGAGCCGCTGCAGCGACAGCTTCAGCTCCTCGCGCCAGTAGCGCGGCGTGACCCGCCGGGGGGTCTCGCGCAGCGTCGGCACGTCCACCAGGACGACGACGAGCTGGGACTCCTCCAGACGGTGGTGCGCCCCGAGCAGCGCCGAGGTCTGCAGCGCCGAACGGATCGCGGCGCCCGTCGGCCGGATCCGCAGCGTCGGCACGCCGGCCAGCTCCAGCCGCTCGGCGGTCGCGTGCACGCAAGTGAGCGCAACACTTGTGGCGCCGCGCCGCCAAAGACGCTCGTGAAACGCGGCCAGCGTGCCCGGCCCGGCGGCCTCTTCGCGCAAGTGCACATGATCGGTGTTGAGGTCGATCTCGCTGAAGGCCTCTTCGACCTCGGCACGGGTGAGCACGTCGATGCTCACCCGCTCGGGTTCGTGCCGCTCGTCGAGCGAGGCCCGCAGGAGCGCGCCCTGCAGGGCGGCTCCGTTCAGCGGCACGTACGTCGCGGGCATCGTGAGCACGCCCGCCTTGCGGGCGAACTCGTACGGCACCGGGCTCGCGAAGAGGCAGACGTCCACCCCCGACCCGAGCCGTACGACCTTGTCCGCCGCCTCCTGCTCGTCGCGGTACGCCGCCGCGACGAGTCGGCTCGGCACCGATGTCGGGCCGTGGCCCATGAGCATGACCCGCTCGACCAGGTCATGAGGACCGACGACCCCGATTGTCAGATCCGGAGTTACCGAACCACTCCGCGGACCGCTCATGTAAGCCCCCTCCTGGCTTCGAGCGATCGCGGGTGGTTTCGGGCCGGTGAGGCCAGTCGCTTGACCCCGATAACGTCCGCCCTTGGACGGCCTTCACCCAACGCATGACTCATACCTTTGACGCCCCTGTCCGGTCGACAGCCCCTGCCTCCGTGTACTTCATTCCTCCATTGGGCAGATCGGCCGGAGACCACGAGATGTGACGCCTCTGAGCAAAATCGGTTAAGAGCACGTTGAAAAACTACTAGTAGGGCGGATCCGGTGAGGAACTTATTACTAACCGGACAGGTAACAAACCGTCGGGTACGCGTCTGACAGATACCGGTCAGTACGCGTCAGGCGATACGTTCGATCTCCGCGCCGAGCGCAGTGAGCCGCTCCGCGACGTGCGCGTGGCCCCGGTCGATGTAGTAGGCCGACGTGATCGTGGTCTCGCCCTCGGCGGCCAGGCCCGCGAGCACCAGAGCGCTGCCGGTACGCAGGTCGTGCGCGACCACCTCGGCGCCGCGCAGCGGGGTCACTCCGTGAACCTTCGCGCGGTTGCCGTTCACCTCGACGTCGGCGCCCATCCGCACGAGCTCCTCGGCCAGCTTGAAGCGGCCGTCGAAGATCCGCTCGTAGATGTAGCTCTCGCCCTCGGCCTGCGACGACAGCGCCATGATCGGCGACTGCAGGTCGGTGGCGAAGCCGGGGTACTCGTCGGTGATGACGTTGATCGGCCGCAGCGGCCGGTCGCGGCGGACCTGGAGCACCGCGCCCTGGGAGTGGAACTCCACGCCCATCTGCTCCAGCTT
The DNA here is from genome assembly GCF_050936355.1 of Actinoallomurus sp. CA-142502. Taxonomy (NCBI): domain Bacteria; kingdom Bacillati; phylum Actinomycetota; class Actinomycetes; order Streptosporangiales; family Thermomonosporaceae; genus Actinoallomurus; species Actinoallomurus sp. CA-142502. The sequence continues at coordinate 10,988,455 of NZ_JBNJMY010000001.1, read as the reverse complement.
GTCGCCCGCCACCCCGAGATGCTCCAGCGACGCGCCGACGAGGCTGATCTCCCCGCCGCTGATGGCCGCGGCCATCACCAGCACGCCCGTGTCGATCCGGTCCGGCATGACCGTGTGCTCGACCGCGGTGAGCCGGTCGACGCCCTCGACGGTGATGAAGCCGGTGCCGCCGCCGGTGATCCGCGCGCCCATGCGCTGCAGCAGCGTGATGACGTCGAGGACCTCGGGCTCCAGCGCGCAGTTCTTGATCAGCGTGGTGCCGTGGGCCAGCGAGGCCGCCATGAGGAGGTTCTCGGTGCCGGTGTGCGACGGCGTGTCGAGGTAGAGCGTGCCGCCCTGCAGGTGGCCCGCCTTGACGTGGATCGAGCCGGTGCCGTCATCGGTGACCTGCTCGGTCACCGTGGCGCCCATGCGCTTGAAGCCGTTGTAGTGGAAGTCCAGGTTGCGGCTGCCGAGATTGCAGCCGCCGACCCCCTCGATGACCGCTTCGCCGAGCCGGTGCAGCAGCGCCGGCACGAACAGGAAGGAGCCGCGGAAGCGGGCGGCGATGTCGGCGGGCAGCACCGGGCTGGTCAGCGTGGAGGCGTCGATCACGAGGGTGCGCTCGGCCTCGTGCAGCTCGGCCTTGGCCCCGATCGCCTGGGCCAGCTCGACGGCTCGCCGTACGTCTTCGATGATCGGGACGTTGCGCAGGACCGTACGGCCCTTCGTCGCCATCAACGACGCCCCGATCATGGGCAGGACGGCGTTCTTCGCGCCCTGCACGAACACGGTGCCGCGCAGCTCGCGGCCGCCTCGTACGCGGTAACGGACCTCGTGGCCCAAGCTCATAGCGCCGATACTCCTTTGATGCGGGGATTGACTTGACCTGCCCGCTCGTCTGTCGTCAGCGGGTCACGAGTGCCCACACACGGTGTGTGCCGCGTGGGGCACAGTATTCCACCGGGTCTGCTGTGGCATGACCGAAACATCCGGTCTTGTTCGCCCACTCGATCTCTTAGAGACCCCCGGCCGGGGATTGGTTCGGACCCGGTGATGACGGTCTCAGGTGTCGCCGGCGGTTCTTCATGTTCTTCGAGTGTCTCATGAGGGCGAACGCCGCGTAGAGGCCCATACGGCGTCACCTGGGCAAATGTTGTCAAACGTGCCCGGGATGCCGTTCTGGCTGCAGGAACGCCGCAGGGCCCTGGCATCCCTGCGGCCGCTGCGATGGCTGACGAACCCGCACAGCGGCGGTCGCGCTCACGCCGCTCCGACGCGAGTGGTGGCGGTCACGTTTCGGCCGCCCGTGGCACGGCCGGAACCGGCGGTCACGGCGCGGTCACAGGTTCTCGGACCGCGGCGTGACCGCCCGCCGTCTGGAACGGCGCGCGACGTAAAGCTCGAGCAAAGGATCATTGGTCATGATCCGCGGAACCACGGTCCGGGTCACCGGTCTGACCTGCGCTGCGCCCACCGGCGACCGGTGATCCATCGCCCGGCTCAGGCCCCGTCCTCCGCCTCGACCCGGCGAAGCCAGGCATCCCACGCCTCGTAGTCGGGGTGGTCCGGACCGATGGTGACCAGAGCGTCACCGATGATCCCGCCGGTCTCGGCGCGCATCGGCACCGTCAGGGTGCCGTCGGGGTTCCGTGTCGCCCGCACGTTCGGCCTCCTCTTCGGTCTCGATGGCTAAAGGCTGTCCTGCAAGGTGGAGAAGTAGCGGTCGAGCGCGATGCTCATGTGCTTCTTGTCGGCGCTGAGGTCGAGCGTGTCCGCGATGCTCAGAGCGCGAGCGTCGTCCGACCAGTGGCGATGGTGCGCCCAGGCCGCGAAGGCATCGGCGAAGGTCTCCTGCCGTCCGGCGACGCCGGGCTGAGCGCGGTAAGGCGACAGCGCTCCGAGCCGGTCGTACAGGTCGGTGAACTCTTTCGAGCCGGACCAGAGGCCGCCGGCGAAGTCGACGGCATGGCCGAACTCATGGAGCGCCGAGAGCCGTGGGCGGTCATGGCCGCTGATGACCAGCCGTCGCGTCTCAGTGTCGAGCAGTCCTGGCACCTGCGCCCACGTCGAGCCTGCCGGCCAGCCGCGCGGGGTCTGTCCACGCAGCTCGGGCATGACGTCGGTGACCGGGCCGTCGACGATGTCGATACCGCCCTCGGGATGGCCCCTGAGGTATTCGGCGACATGGGCGTGGAAGGGGCCGGGGACGTCCTCCAGGTCAATGAGGTGCCGGAGGGTGACCTGTGAGCTTCCGACGACCCTGAGCCGGGCGCCGTAGACGCCGGACAGGAAGGTGCTGGGGACGCCGACCCGGGCGGGCGACGGCGAGTGGAGCGCGCCGAAGTCCGCGGCGCCGGGCACGGCGCGAAAGTACTCCGCGGCTCTCTCGAAGACGGTGCGTTCGACGGAGGAAATCGGCGTCTCCTTCCGAGTCGCGCCGCCGTCTCAGGAGGGCGTGCTCGAGGGCGAGGCCCGTACGGTGTCACCTACACGGATGGTGCCACAGGTGCGCGGGATGCCGTTCTGGCCGAAGAACACCCCGCGGCTGCCGTCCTCGTCGCGCGCCGTGCGGTAGGTCGCGAGCGTGCGCAGCGGTTCGCGGCCGCGCAGGCCCGTCTCCTGGTCCGTGGTGGTGATCACGCAGCGGTCGCAGGCCCGGACGAGCTCGATCTCCACCGGGCCGATCCACAGCCGCCGCACCGAGTCCTCGCCGAAGGGGCCGAGGCCCTCGACGACGATGCTGGGACGGAAGCGGTCCATCGGCAGCGGCTCATCGAGCCGGCCGTTCAGGTCCGCCAGCGACTCGGCCGAGATCACGAGGAGCGGATAGCCGTCGGCGTAGGCGACCGTGCCCCCGCCGCGCGACGTCTCCCGGCGGCCCGCGAACCGTACGAGGCGGCACTCGACGTCGAGGAGGGCCCCGAACCAGTCGGCCGCCTCGTCGCCCTGGTCGACACCCTGGCACGTCGTACGCGGCAGCCGGACCTCGCGGAGCGGCCCGTCGGAGCGTGCCTCGTGGACGAGGGGCGTCACCGCGTTCAGGGCGTCCACGACGAGCTTCTGGCCGTCGTAGGAGGGCCGCAGCCGCGCCATGCGGGGCACCTCGCGCTGGGACAGCCGCGCCCCGTCGGGCCGGATGAGGATGAACTCGCGGTCGTACCGGATGCCCGTCGGGGTCACCTCGGCGGTCGTCAGCCCGGTCCCCCCGCCGCTCTTCAGGGGATAGACGGTGAGCTCCCGGACGACCGCTCTCACGTCAGTGCCGCCAGGCGGTCGAACATCCCCGACAGCCGTTCGACGTAACGCTCTGGGCGGCACACCTCGTCGAGCCGCGCCTCGTCGAGGGTCTGCCCGGCGTCCGTGGCGTGGCGGCGAAGGGTCTCCCGGAACGGCACCCCGGTCTCCCAGGTCTCCATCGCCGCGCGCTGGACCAGCGGGTACGCCTCGTCGTCACGCGACATCCCGGCGTTCACCAGTTCGAGCAGCACCGTGCTCGTGTAGATCAGGCCGCCGGTGGAGTCGAGGTTGGCCCGCATCCGCTCGCGGTCGACGACGAGGCCGGTGACCAGCCGCTGCGTCAGGTTGAGCATGTAGTCGAGCGCGATCGAGGCGTCCGGCAGCGCGATCCGCTCGGTGGAGGAGTGGGAGATGTCCCGCTCGTGCCACAGCGGTATGCCCTCCATCACCGGCGTGACCTGGGCGCGCACGATCCGCGCCATGCCCGCCAGCCGTTCGGACATGATCGGGTTCTTCTTGTGCGGCATGGCGGAGGAACCCTTCTGCCCCCGGCCGAACGGCTCCCACAGCTCGCGCACCTCCGTGCGCTGGCCGTGCCGCACCTCCAGGGCGATCGCCTCGCACACGGTCGCCATGATCGCCAGCGCGGACGCCCACTCGGTGATGCCGTCGCGCATGACCACCTGCGTGGACACGTCCGCGGGCTGCAGCCCGAGCGCCTCCGCGACGTACCGCTCCACCTCCGGGTCGATGTTGGAGTACGTGCCGACCGCGCCGGAGATCGCGCAGACCCCGACGGCCTCGCGGGCCCGCCGCAGCCGGTCGCGCGAGCGCGCCATCGCGAACGCGAAGTCGGCCACCCGGTGCCCCCACACGTCGGGCTCGCCGTGGATGCCGTGCGTACGGCCGACGCGCAGCGTGTCGCGGTGCTCCAGAGCGTGGTCGCGCAGCGCCGCCACCAGCGCGTCCGCCTTGACCAGCAGCAGGTCGGTGGCCTCGGTGAGCTGGAGCGCCAGCGCGGTGTCGAGCAGGTCCGAGGAGGTCATGCCGAAGTGGACGTACGCGGCGGCCTCGCGCGGCACGGTGTTGTCCGCCCAGGCGCTGAGGAACGCGATCACGTCGTGCTGGGTGGTCGCCTCGATCTCGGCGACCCGCTCGGGCGCCGGTGGCGGAGCGGAACGCACCGGCTCGACGGCGTCGGCCGGGACCGTGCCCGCCTTCGCGTGCGCCTCCAGCACAAGGGTTTCCACCTTGCACCACAGCTCGTACTTGTGCGCGTCGCTCCAGACGCGGCCCATCTCCGGGAGGGTGTAGCGCTCGATCACCCTCACAGTCTCCCAGGTCCGGCCCTGGAGCCGGTCGTCGCGGGTCGCCGGACCTCTAGGAGCAGTCGAACCGGTGGTCGTAGGGGAGATCCATCGCCGGACTCAGGCGCGTGCGGCGATGTCGGTGCGGTAGTGGGCACCGCGCAACCGGACGCGGTCGACGGCCGCGTAGGCGCGTGCGCGGGCCGTCGCGACGTCGGGGCCGGTGCCGACCACGTTGAGCACCCGGCCGCCACCGGTGACCGGGAGGCCGCGTTCGAGCTTGGTGCCCGCGTGCAGGACGTACGCGCCCTCGACCTCGGCGGCCTCCTCCAGACCGGCGATCGGGTCGCCCGTGACGGGCTTCTCCGGGTAGTTCTCCGCGGCGATCACGACGGTGACGGCGGCGCCGGGGTGCCACTCGATCGGCGGTGCCGAGTCGAGGCTGCCGACCGCGCAGGCCTCCAGCAGGCCGCCCAGGGGCGTGGCCAGCCGGTCGAGGACGACCTGGGTCTCCGGGTCGCCGAACCGGGCGTTGAACTCGATCACGCGCGGCCCGTCGGTGGTCAGCACGAGTCCCGCGTACAGCACGCCGACGTACGGCGTCTCGCGGCGGCGCAGTTCGTCGACGGTCGGCTGGATGATCCGCTCGACCACGTGGGCGGCCAGGTCCGGCGGCGCCCAGGGCAGCGGAGCGTAGGCGCCCATGCCGCCGGTGTTGGGGCCCTCGTCGCCGTCGAGGGCGCGCTTGAAGTCCTGTGCCGGCAGCAGCGGCACCACGGTGACGCCGTCGGTCAGCGCGAACACCGAGACCTCGGGGCCGTCGAGGTACTCCTCGACGACCACCCGGTCGCAGGAGTCCGCGTGCCGCTCGGCGAGTTCACGGTCGTCGGTGACGACGACGCCCTTGCCCGCGGCGAGGCCGTCGTCCTTGACCACGTACGGCGGCCCGAACTCGTCGAGGGCCTCGCGTACCTGGCCGGAGTCCTCGCAGACGCGTGCGGCCGCGGTCGGGACCCCGGCCTCGGCCATGACCTCCTTGGCGAACGCCTTGGAGCCCTCGATCTTCGCCGCTTCGCGGTCGGGTCCGAAGCACAGCAGCCCCGCCCGGCGTACGGCGTCGGCGACCCCGTGGACCAGCGGAAGCTCGGGTCCGATCACGACCAGCCGGGTGTCGAGCCGCTGCGCGAGCTCGACCACGGCGACCGGGTCGGTCGGATCGAGGACGTGGTTGTCCGCGAGTGCGGCCGTGCCGGGGTTGCCGGGGGCACAGTGCAACGCGGTGACATTGGGATCAAGGGCGAGGGAGCGGATCAGGGCATGCTCGCGTCCGCCCGAGCCGAGAACGAGGACTCGCACCCCCAGAGCCTATCCAGAACCGGATACCCCGCAGTGCCCGATCACCAGGAGGGAAGCGATGGGACGATGAGGTTGTTGTAGCGGGGGTATGCCGGTCGGTCGTTCACCGACGGCGACCGGGGGCCCGACAAAAAGTTCGGGCACCATGTGAACCCGGAGCCCCATACGGGCGTCTTCTTACCCGGTATAGCCTTGAGCTCGGCTCTGGCGCCAACGGACCTAAGGAGGTGGTTGTGATGAGTCCTGGTGATCCTTGCGGAAACGCCGAGATTCCTCCTAGTACCACCCCCTCTACTCGGCGTCCGGCCGCTCGCTGCGCGCGCTCCCCGTTCTAGCTCGGGCTGACGCGCGGACAGGCGCGTGTGCCGGGCCGGGGAAGGACCCCCCATGGCCATGACAAAGGTTCGTCCGACCCGCGCTACCCGCGTTCTCCTCAAGCCACTGGCCCGCCCCGGGCGCGGTGCCCCTCGCGTCGCCGCCCGCCGGAGCTCGGCCGTCATCGACTGGGCCGCCTACATCGACGGCAAGCGCGTCGACACCCCCGACGTCGCGGACGCCGTGCAGCTCGTACGCGCCCCGCAGTCCTCCGAATACGCCACCAACCTGCACACCGACGCGGAGAGCCGCTTCGTGTGGGTCGGCCTGCACGAGCCGGACGCGTCCGAGCTCGAGCGGCTGGCCGAGGTGTTCGGCCTGCACCCGCTCGCCGTCGAGGACGCCATCCACGCCCACCAGCGCCCCAAGTTCGAGCGCTACGACGACGTGCAGTTCTTCGTGATGAAGACGGTCGGCTACGTCGAGCGCGGCGACGCCGACGTCGTGCAGACCGGCGAGATCGCCATCTTCTGCGGCCCCGACTTCGTCGTCACCGTGCGCCACGGCGACCACGGCGCCCTCGGCCCGGTGCGCATGCGGCTGGAGGAGAGCCCCGAGCGGCTCGCCCTGGGCCCGGCCGCCGTCCTGCACGCCATCGCCGACCGGGTGGTGGACGAGTACATCTCCGTCGCCGCGGCCGTGCAGGAGGACATCGACGACGTCGAGGAGTGCGTCTTCTCCGCCGACGCCACCAACCAGGCCGAGCGGATCTACCGCCTCAAGCGCGAGGTCATCCACCTCAAGCGCGCCGTCGGCCCGCTGGCCGGCCCGATGCGCAACCTGGCGAGCCGCCGGTTCGTGCCCGCGGAGATCCGGGAGTACTTCCGCGACGTCGACGACCACCTTTCCCGCGTACGGGAACAGGTCGAGTCGTGCGACGAGCTGCTCACCCCGATCCTGCAGGCGCACCTCACCCAGGTGACCGTCACCGACAACCACGACATGCGCAAGATCTCCGCATGGGCGGCGATCCTCGCGCTGCCGACCGCGATCACCGGCATCTACGGGATGAACTTCTCCCACATGCCGGAGCTGCACTGGAAGTACGGCTACGCGCTGGTGCTCGGCATCATCGCGGCCTCCTGTTTCACGCTCTACCGCCGCTTCCGCCGCACCGGCTGGCTCTGACCGGCCTGCCGGGCCCGTGTGGGAGAGGGTCTCGATCGGCCGGGGCGGGGCGCGGGTCAGCCGCCACGGCGGGGTCTATCGCAAGGAGTCCGACGACCCGCGGATCGATCTCGTGGCGGAGGGCGAGCGCCTGGCGTGGCTGCGGCGGCAGGGCGTTCCCGCCGCCGAAGTGCTCGACTGCCGGCCCGGGCTGCTGGTCACCGCCGAGGTGCCCGGCCGGTCGGCGGCCGAGCCGTGGCCTGTGGCGGATCGCCCGCGCGTCGTCGACGCGCTCGCCGACCTTACGCGGGCCCTGCACACCCTGCCGGTCGCGGACTGCCCGTTCGACCGGCGGCTCGCGGTGACCGTCCCGCGGGCGCTGGCGGCCGAGGTCGACCTGGCCGGCCTGGACGACGAACGCCGCGGCCGGACCCGCGAGGAACTGGTCGCCGAGCTCCTCGCCACCCGGCCCCGCGAGGAGGACCAGGCGGTCTGCCACGGCGACCTGTGCGTGCCGAACGTGCTGTTCGACCCTGGAACGTGCGAGGTGACCGGCGTGATCGACACCGACCGCCTCGGCGTCGCGGACCGCTGGACCGACCTGGCGATCGTCACGCGTTCGCTGACCGCCCGCTACAACGCGCAGTACGGCCCATGGGCGGCCGAGCGCTTCCTCGACCGCTACGGCATCGCGCCGGACCCCCAGAAGATCGCCTTCTACCGGCTGCTGGACGAGTTCGGCTGACGCTCCTCCCGGCGCGGCATCGTACGGAGGCGGTCAGGGTGGCCCGTGACGACGGCGTCGCCGCCGGACGCGGCGTACCGGGCGCTCTCCGCCGGATCGTTCACCGTCCACACTGACCGCGGCCGGCAGCCGCGAGCGGTCGCATCCGCCGTACCGGCCGGCCGTGGGTCAGGAGACCCAATCGTTGATCGCCGTGACGGCGGCGGCCGGGTCGGCGGCGCGCATGTGGATCCGCCGGTGGCGGTCGCCCGGCTCCGGGAACCGCGGCGGCCTCTCGTGCCTGCGGGGTACGAGCCAGATCCAGGTGCCGCCCCGGCGGCGCCTGGCCGATGTGAAGATGTGCTCCTCGGTCAGGAGGATCGCCACGTTCAGCGGCTCGCGGTACGGCGACAGCTCGGCGGTGTCGTACCCGGCCTGAGCGCTCCCGTCCAGGCGTTCGGCCCCGGCGATGATCTCGCGTCGGATCCGGGCCGCCCCGCGGAGCAGGGCCGCGTCGTGGACGACCAGTGCCTCCGGGCCGAGGGCGAGGCGGGGGCGGCTCACCAGCGCGCGTACCGTCTGCGCCTGCGCCGGCACGGTGACGGCGGACGCCGCGCCACCGAGCACCGCGACGGTGAGTTCCAGCGGCCCCCCTTCTCCCGCGACGGCGTCCAGGACGAAGGCCACGGCCGCCAGGGGCAACCCGAGGCCCCACGGCACAAGGGCGACGACGGCGAACGCGCCACGCCATCGCGACCGCAGGACACGGATGACCACGGTCTCACCCTCGGCGGCCGACCACGTCGCGGAGGCGATCCGGGTAGTCCGTGACGATGGCGTCGGCGCCGAACGCGACGTACCGCGCCATCTCGACCGGGTCGTTCACCGTCCACACGACCACGGCCAGCCCGCGGTCGTGCGCGGCGGCGACCAGCTCCGGAGTGACCATGACCCGCTTGGGCGAGATCATCGTGGCGCCCGCGGCCGCCGCGGCGGCGACCAGGCCGCCGGCCGGGTCGTGCCCGGCCATCCACGACGCTTCGAGTGTGTCCGGCTCGACCAGCGCGATCCGCTCGCCGCTGGGCAGCAGCCCGCGGGCGACGCCGAGGACCCGCCAGTCGAACGCCAGAAGCCGCGAACGCTCGGTGAGCCCGTAGGAGTCGAGGACCTTCACGGCGGCGGTGGTGATCGTCTCGACCTCGGGCCAGGACGGGTCGGTCTTGATCTCGACGGCGAGCCGTACGTCGTGCGGGGCGAAGAGCTCGCAGGCCTCGGCCAGCGTGGGCACCCGGGCCCCGGGCAGCGGAGTCTGCGTCTCGGCGAACCGCGGATGCGGGACACCCGCGTCGACGGTCTTGACCTGCGCGAGCGTGAGCTCGCGTATCGGCCGGCCGACATAGGGGTACATCGGGTCCCCCGGCCGGCACGGCTCACGGTCGCGTACGGTGTCGCCGCGCAGCGCCTGGTCGTGGTGCAGCACCGGCACGCCGTCGGCGGTCAGGCCGACGTCCAGCTCCACCACGTCGACGCCGAGCTCCAGCGTCCGCGCGAACCCCGGCAGGGTGTTCTCCGGCCACAGCCCCCGCGCACCACGATGCCCCTGGATCTCCACGCCGATCAGCGTAGGGGGTGCCGGGCGATCGGGAAACGTGCGCTCAGGTGGTGGGACGCGTGGCGGCCAGCGACCGGTGGTGCTCGCCCAGGGCGGCGTTCATCTTCGCCAGGTAGCGGGCGACGGTGTCCAGCTCTTCGGCGGAGAAGTGGGACCGGACCTCGGCGGCCCGCTCGCCGAGCGGGAGGAAGAAGTCCCGCGCGAGCGCCATGCCCTCGGGGGTGTAGTGCAGGTGGACCAGGCGCCGGTCGGCCGACTCGCGGCTGCGGCGCAGGTGGCCGGTGCGTTCGAGGCGGTCGATCGCGGCGGAGACGGCTCCGGTCGTCATCGAGAGCGCGCGGGCGAGACCGGCGGGGGTGATGGGCGCGCCGCGGCGTTCGGCGTCCATGACGATCCCGAGCGCCTGGAAGTCGGTGCGGTGCATGCCGTGGCGCTCGCAGAAGGCCCGGCCGATCCGGTCCGCTTCGACCGAGTAGCGGCGCAGCAGAACGTCCAGGTCATCGCGGGAGGGTGAATCGGTGGGTGGCACGGACGCTCCGGGATCGGTTCGACGTTCCCCTCAAGAATAAGATAGCTTCACGGTGAAGTTACTTTATTGTCGAGTGATCCGGCGGGAAGCATGGGAGAACGACTGGCCTCGTTCGTCTCCGGGCGTCGCACCGCGTGGGTGGTCCTGATCGTCACGATGGCGCTCGGCGGGTTGATGATCGCGTTCGGTGGATCGCCCAAGGTCTCCGACGACCCGTCCGCGGGACTGTCGGCCTCGGCCGAGTCCAGCCGCGCGGCGCGGCTCCAGCGGGAGCTGCCCTCGGGCAAGGTCACGGCCGCGGTGATCGTCTACGCCCGCGCGTCCGGCCGGCTGACCGGCGCGGATCTCACGGTGATCTCCGCGCAGCGCGCCGGGATCGCGAGGGCGGCGCGGGGCGGCACGGTGGTGACGCCGGCGCGAAAGTCCGATGATGGCCGGGCCGCGACCGTGGCCGTGCCACTGCCCCGCGACACCGCCTCGACCGAGCTCGCCGCGACGGTCGGCCGCGTACGGGCGGCCGCGCGCGCCGGCCTGCCGCCCGGTGTCACCGCCCAGGTCACCGGGCCGGCGGGCATCACCGCCGATCTGGCGGGAGTCTTCGACGGCGCCAACCTCACGCTGCTCCTCACGACGGTCGCCGTGGTGGCGCTGCTGCTGATCATCACCTACCGCAGCCCGTGGCTCTGGCTGGTGCCGCTCCTCACCGTCGGCGTCGCCGATCAGGTGACCTCCGCCCTGGTGGCCGTGCTCAGCCGGCACAGCGGGCTGAACGTCTCCAACGCGACGGTCGGCATCGTCGAGGTTCTCGTCTTCGGCGCCGGCACCGACTACGCCCTGCTGCTCATCGCCCGCTACCGCGAGGAGCTCCGCCGCGACGCCGACCGGCACGACGCGATGCGGCGTGCGGTCCGGCGGGCGGGGCCCAGCATCATCGCCAGCGGCGTCACCGTCGCCCTGAGCCTCGCCTGCCTCCTCCTGGCGACGCTGCCCAGCAACACCGGCATCGGCGTCGCCAGTGCGATCGGCGTGCTCTGCGCCCTGTTCTTCGGCCTGTCGGCGCTACCCGCCGCGCTCGTCATCTGCGGACGCGGGCTGTTCTGGCCGCTCGTGCCCCGCGCCGACGGTCGCGACGACCACCTCACCGGCCGTACCGGCGGCGTGTGGGCACGGCTCGGCCGGGGCGTCGCCCGCCGCCCGCGCGTCGTCGCGGCCGCGTCGATCGTCCTGCTCGCCGCGCTGGCCGCCGGCCTGTCCGGCGCCCACCTCGGCCTCTCCCAGGCCGACCGGTTCCGTACGAAGGCCGAGTCGATCGACGGGCTGGCCACCCTGTCGGCGCACTTCCCCGCCGGCGAGGCCGACCCGGTCAGCGTGATCACCGTGCCGGCCCAGGCGGAGCGCGTGCTGGCGGTCGTGCGCCGGAGCCCCGGCGTCGCGGACGGCACGATCGCCGAGAAGGGCGCGCGCGACGTCCGGATCACCGCCGTGCTGCGCGCCCAGCCCGACACCGACGCGAGCTACACGGCGGTCCGCGTCCTCCGCGACCGGGTGCACGCGATACCCGGAGCCGAGGCGGTCGTCGGGGGCACGGTCGCCACCGATCTGGACACCAGGGACGCCGCCGCCCGCGACCAGAAGGTCATCATCCCGCTCGTCCTCGCCGTCGTGCTGATCATTCTCGTGGGCCTGCTGCGGGCCCTCGTCGGGCCGGTGCTGCTGGTGCTCACCGTCGTGGCGAGCTTCGCCGCCGCGATCGGCGGTGCGGACTTCGCCTTCACCCACTGGCTGGGGTACCCGGCGCTGGACACCTCCGTGCCGCTGCTCGCCTTCCTGTTCCTGGTGGCGCTCGGCGTGGACTACAACATCTTCCTCGTCAGCCGGGCCCGCGAGGAGGCCACTCGGCAGGGCACCAGAGCGGGCGTGCTGACCGCGCTGGCGGTCACCGGCGGGGTGATCACCAGCGCGGGCGTCCTGCTCGCCGCGGTCTTCGCCGTCCTCGGCGTGCTGCCCCTGATCACCCTGACCGAGATCGGGATCATCGTCGGGTTCGGCGTGCTGCTGGACACACTGCTGGTCCGCACCGTGCTGGTGCCCGCGCTGGTGACCATCCTCGGCCGCGGTTTCTGGTGGCCCGGCCGTCTCTCCCGTACCGACGGCACGGGAGAGGCCGGCGAGGCGCAGCGGGCGCGGACCTCCCCGGTCGGCTGAGCGAGTGCCGGCCGGGGCCGCCGTCAGAGGAGCGAGCGGACCTGAATGGTCTGGTCGCGGCCGGGACCGACGCCGATGGCCGAGATCTGCGCGCCCGCCATCTCCTCCAGCGCGCGGACGTAGTCGCGCGCCTTCTCCGGCAGGTCGTCGAAGACCTTCGCGCTGGAGATGTCCTCCTGCCAGCCGTCCAGGTGTTCGTAGATCGGCTTCGCGTGGTGGAAGCCCGTCTGCGTCATCGGCAGCTCGTCACAGCGCTCGCCGTCGATGTCGTACGCCACGCAGACCGGGACCTTCTCCAGGCCGGACAGGACGTCCAGCTTGGTCAGGAAGTAGTCGGTGACGCCGTTGACGCGGGTCGCGTACCGGGCGATCACCGCGTCGAACCAGCCGCAGCGCCGGTTGCGGCCGGTCGTGACGCCGTACTCCCCGCCGGTCTTGCGCAGCCAGTCGCCGGTCTCGTCCAGCAGCTCGGTCGGGAACGGGCCCGAGCCGACGCGGGTCGTGTAGGCCTTCAGGATGCCGATCACCTTGCCGATGCGCGTCGGGCCGACGCCCGAGCCCGCGCACGCGCCGCCCGAGGTCGGGCTGGAGGAGGTGACGAACGGGTACGTGCCGTGGTCGACGTCGAGGAGCGTGCCCTGCGCGCCCTCCAGCAGTACGACCTTGTCGTCGTCCAGCGCGCGGTTGATCACCAGCGAGGTGTCGGCGATGTGCGGTGCCAGCCGCTCGCCGTAGGCGACGAACTCCTGCACGATCGCGTCGATCTCGATCGCCCGCCGGTTGTAGACCTTGGCGAGGATCTGGTTCTTGTCGCGCAGCGCGAGCTCGAGCTTCTGCCGCAGGATGCCCGGGTCGAGCAGGTCCTGCACCCGGATGCCCATCCGCGCGATCTTGTCGCCGTACGCCGGGCCGATGCCGCGGCCCGTGGTGCCGATCTGAGCCTTGCCCAGGTAACGCTCGGTGACCTTATCGAGGGCCTTGTGATGGGGCATGATCAGATGCGCGTTGGCGGAGATCAACAGGCGGTCGCACGAGATGCCGCGCCCCTCCAGTACGTCGATCTCCTCCAACAGCACACCCGGGTCGATCACCACGCCGTTGCCGATGACCGGTATGACGTCGGGGGAGAGCACCCCCGACGGCAGCAGGTGCAGCGCGTACGACTGGTCGCCGATGACGACCGTGTGTCCCGCGTTGTTCCCGCCCTGGTATCGCACGACATAGTCGACGTCGCCGCCGAGGATGTCGGTGGCCTTGCCCTTGCCTTCGTCACCCCACTGGGCGCCGACGAGCACGATGGCCGGCATCGGAATACTCCCTGACATCGACGAAGCCCCTGCGCAAGCAGCGACAGGGGCTCTTGCGATCAGAGCGTACCCGCCGGATGGCCACCAAGAAAACGGGAGAAGCCGGTCAGGTGGCGAGAACCTCGACGGCGGCGGAGCTACTGTCCCGCAGGAACGTCCGGCAGCGGTCGGCCTCTTCCTCCTCACCGATCGCGGCGGCCGCGCGCCCGAGGGCGTGCAGGGACCGCAGGAACCCGCGGTTGGGCTCGTGCTGCCACGGAATCGGGCCGTGGCCCCTCCACCCGGCACGGCGCAGCTGGTCCAGCCCCCGGTGGTAACCGGTGCGGGCGTACGCGTAGGACTCGATGACGTCGCCGTTGCCGAACGCGCGGTCGGCGAGTTCGGCCCACGCCGCCGGGTTGTCGGGGAATCTGGCGGCCACTTCGAACGGGTCCACGCCGGCCTCGAGAGCCTGGCGGGCCTCCGGGTTGTCCGGAAGCTCGGTCGCGGGCGGCCCTCCGAGGAGGTTCTGTTGCTCCATGTGCACATCCTGCCCAATCCGCGGCAGATCTCCTATCCCGCTGATCGGGATTCTTCGGCGGGCAGGCTCCAGGTGGGCGGCGCCGGACGCGGCCGCCCACCGTCGAAACCGTCGTGTCAGCCGAGCTTCTTGCCCGAGGACAGGAGGTTCTCGCAGGCGTGGCTGATGCGCTCGGCCATGCCCTGCTCCGCCGCCTTGCCCCACGACCGCGGGTCGTAGGTCTTCTTGTTGCCCACGTCACCGTCGATCTTGAGCACGCCGTCGTAGTTCTTGAACATGTGGTCCGCGACCGGCCGCGTGAAGGCGTACTGGGTGTCGGTGTCGATGTTCATCTTCACGACGCCGTACGAGACCGCCTCGCGGATCTCCTCCAGCGTGGACCCGGAACCGCCGTGGAAGACCAGGTAGAACGGCTTCTCCTGGCCGTGCTTGGCGGCCACCGCGTCCTGGATCTCCTTCAGCACCTCGGGCCGCAGCTTGACGTGGCCCGGCTTGTAGACGCCGTGGACGTTGCCGAAGGTCGCGGCGAGGAGGTAGCGCCCACGCTCGCCGAGGCCGAGCGCCTCGACGGTCGCCATGGCGTCCTCGACCGTGCTGTACAGCTTCTCGTTGATCTCTCCGACGACGCCGTCCTCCTCGCCGCCGACGACGCCGATCTCCACCTCGAGGACGATGTTGGCCTTGCGCGCCTCTTCGAGCAGCTCGGCCGCGATGGAGAGGTTCTCCTCCAGCGGCACCGCCGAGCCGTCCCACATGTGCGACTGGAACAGCGGGTTCTGCCCGGCCGCCACCCGCTCCTGCGAGATCTTCAGCAACGGCCGTACGAAGCCGTCGAGCTTGTTCTTCGGGCAGTGGTCGGTGTGCAGTGCGATGTTGACCGGGTACTTGTCGGCGACGACGTGCGCGTACTCGGCCAGCGCCGTGGCACCGGTGACCATGTCCTTGACCGTGCTGCCGGAGAGGTACTCCGCGCCGCCCGTCGACACTTGGACGATGCCGTCACTCTCGGCCTCGGCGAAGCCGCGCAGCGCGGCGTTGAGCGTCTGGCTCGACGTGACGTTGATCGCGGGGTAGGCGAAGCCCTCACGTTTTGCCCGGTCGAGCATCTCCGCGTAGACCTCAGGGGTCGCGATGGGCATGACTTTTCCTTCCTTAGGGCTGTGGCTCCCGGCGGGCTCGCTTCCAGTATCCCGAAATCGTTGCCGTGCCGAGACCAGGCCACACCTACCGGTACGCTCGGCGCGTGGCTCTCGCCGTGAACGTCATGGATCCCAAGTCCCTCATCGAGGCCTTCGGGCTCATCGGAGTCCTCGTCATCATCTTCGCCGAGACGGGGTTGCTCGTCGGGTTCTTCCTGCCCGGCGACACGCTGCTCGTCACCGCCGGAATCTACACCGCGGCGGGCACCACGCTCGCGCACCCGCTGCCGCTTCCGGTGCTGATGATCGGCGCGCCTGTGGCCGCCATCGCCGGTGCGCAGGTCGGGCACTTCCTCGGCGCCAGATACGGGCGGAAACTCTTCGAACGCCCGAAGTCTCGAATCTTCCGCCAGGAGCACGTCGACAAGGCGGAGCACTACTTCAACAAGTTCGGCCCCGCCAAGGCGGTCGTGCTGGCGCGGTTCGTCCCCGTCGTGCGCACGTTCCTCAACCCGCTCGCCGGCATGCTCGAGATGTCGGCGATCAGATTTTTTGTGTGGAATGTCGTCGGTGCGGTGCTCTGGACCGAAGCGATCATCTTGCTCGGCCGTTTCCTCGGCGACCGGGTCAAGGGAATCGACAAGTATGTGCTGCCAGTGGTGGCAGTGGCGGTCCTGCTGTCGGTGGTGCCGGTGTTGCGTGAGGTGTTCCGCGGCCGCCGTCAGGATTCGTACAAGTCACCCAAGACGCAACAACCAACTGGCCGTCACCGTCGCTGACGGGGCCCGGTCACCGCTAATCTCCCCCTGTGGGACGTCACCGGTCGGACCCAATGGGCCTCGCGCGCATCGCCATCGCGGTGCTCGCCGTCGTGCTGGCCTGCGGCCTGCTCGTCATCGGCGGCATGGCGCTGTGGGGAGCGCTCACCGGCAAGGACGAGAAGAAGTCGAACGCCGCGCCGTCGCAGGCCGGCAGCGCGGCGGCGTCCAGCACGGAGGCCAAGCCGAGCGCGTCCTCCGGCCAGGTGGGCAACAGGATCACCGTCCGCTGTCTGGCGGCGCAGTGCCCGGTGTTCGTCTCGGGTCCCGCCAACGATGTCCAGTTCAACGGCAACCTGCGCCAGAACGAGACCCGCATCTTCGAAGACACCCGGCTGACCGTCGCGGTCCAGGACGCCGGCGGCGTCACCGTGACGATCAACGGGCACGTCCAGCCGCAGGGACGCCACGGCGAGGCCAAGACGTACGAGGCGCCCACCGGGCAGTGAGCCCGGTGTTCCGATCGCGCGCGCTCAGTCCAGCCCGAGGTCGGCGAGCGTGAACACCGACCGGTACTCCAGTCCCGTCTCCGCGATGCGCTCCCGCGCTCCCCGCTCCACGATGGTGGCGACGCCGGCGATCTCCGCGCCGGCCTCCCGCAGCGCCTCCACGGCGGTCAGCACCGAGTTGCCGGTCGTCGAGGTGTCCTCCACGGCGAGCACCCGCCGCCCCGCGACGTCGGGGCCCTCCACGCGCCGCTGCAGCCCGTGCGCCTTGCCCTCCTTGCGTACGACGAAGGCGTCCAGCGTCCGCCCGCGCGCGGCCGCCGCGTGCAGCATCGCGGTGGCGACCGGATCGGCGCCGAGCGTCAGCCCGCCGACCGCGTCGTACCCGAGGTCCTCGGTGAGGTCGAGCATGGCCCGGCCGACGAGCGGCGCGGCCCGTCCGTCGAGCGTCACCCGTCGCAGGTCGACGTAGAAATCGGCCTCCCGGCCGGACGACAGGACCACCCTGCCGTGCACGACCGCCTTGCTCTTGATCTCCGCGAGGAGATCGTCCCGGTCCGTCATGCCTGAAACTTTAGTCATGACACCGGGCACGCTCGTCCTCCTGCACAGTCCGTTGACCACCGCGTCGGCGTGGGGCTCACTGCCCGCGGCGCTCGGCGCGTACGACGTGGTGGTCCCGGAGGTCACCGACGACGACCGGCCGCCGTACGCCGGCCGTTACGTCGCGCGCGCCGCGCTGGAGATCACCGCCGCCGGCGCCAGGCCGCCGCTGGTGCTCGTCGCGCACGGCGACGCGGGGCCGCTCCTGCCGCCCATCGGGGCGGCGCAGCGGGCGGCGCACCGGCTCGTGGGCGGCTACGTCTTCCTCGACGCCCGGCTGCCCGGCCCGGGGACGAGCCGCCCGTACCGGGAGGAAGAGGTGCCGGTCGGCGTGACGGTGCGTCAGCGCGGTGGCGACTTCCTCGGCGAGGAGCCGCCGATGGCTCAGGACTGGCCGGACGCGCCGTGCGGATACCTGGCCACCTCGGACCGTTACCAAGATCAAGTACGGCAGGCGCGGATGCGCGGCTGGGAGGTCCGCGAAAGCCTGTTTTCGCACTTCTCGGCGGTGATCGATCCCGGTGCCACGGCGGAGGCTCTCACCGCCCTCATCTCCGCTCTCTGAGATGTTCCCACCGCTTCAGAATCGGGTGATACCGTCGCCGAACGGACGTACTGACTGTCGAGCTTCGGAAGTCACGCAGTGTTGTCAGGCGACTCGTCCTACAGTGGCGAGCGACCGAGTCAACGTGACACGCCGGAGTGGTCTGGCCAACTGAATGAAAGTAAGCCGCATTCGCCCCATAGTCCTCAGGAGACTCCAATTACTGGATCGGCATACGGCGGCCGCGGACTTCACTACGCTTTGGTTGCCCAAGGTCGCTCGCCGGCTCGAAAGTTCACCCGTAAGCCATCGATATAGGGTCTCGTGCCGAGGAAGGGGCGGTGTCGCGTGGATCGCTGCGCGCTGTTCGTTGATGCCAGCTATCTCCTGGCGGACGGCGCGATGGCGGTGCACGGAACCCGCCGTCGCGAGTCCGTCTCGTGGGACTACGCCGGCCTTCTCCAGCTGCTCGGCAATCTGGCGCGCGAGCGGACCGGCCTGCCGCTGCTGCGCTGCTACTGGTACGAGGCGACGGTCGAGGGCCGCCGGTCGCCCGAGCACGACGCCCTCGCCGACCTGCCCGGCATCAAGCTCCGCCTCTCGCGCATCCGCCCGGGCCGCCGCGAGGGCGTCGACACCGAGATCCACCGCGACCTGATGACCCTCGCCCGCAACGGCGGGGTCGCCGACGCCGTCGTCGTCAGCGGCGACGAGGACATCGCCCAGGTCATCGCCGACGCCCAGGACCACGGCGTCCGCGTGAGCGTGCTGCACGTCGCGGTGGACGGCAACTGGACGATCTCCCGCGTGCTCCGTCACGAGTGCGACGACCTCATCGAGATCGGCGCCGGCCACCTGCGGCCGTACGTCAACCTGCTGGCGGGTGTGAACACCTCCTCGCCGCCGCTGTCCAACGGGCACGGGACCAGCACCACCGGCGGCGCGCTGACCCCGTTGCAGCCCTCGGTGTCGAGCCCGCCGCCGAGCACGCCGATCACTCCGCCGCAGCTCGGCGGCTCCTCCACGTCGTCCACGTCGGGTCTGGGCTCGTCGCCGACCGCCGGCCCGGTGATCCCGGTGCCGCCCCTGCGCTCGACGCCCACGCACTCCGCGCCGACGCCGCCGATCATCCCGCCCAAGCCCACGAGCCCGCCGTCGTCGAGTACGCCGTCGTCGGGAGGCTCGTCGTCGAACGGCAACAACAGCGGCCCGCAGTACGTCCAGCAGCCCGTCGGCCCCTACACCGGCCCGCAGCAGATCCCGCCGCCGCAACCGCAGCAGTCCACGCCGACGCTCTCCGACGCGGTCAAGGCCGCCCACCAGGAGGGTCAAGACTTCGGCGAGTCGGTCGCGCGCGACGCGCCGGCTCTGTGGCTCGAGGCCGTGCTCGCCCGCAAGCCGCGAATGCCGTCAGACCTTGAGGCCCGGCTGCTTCAGGGGTCCTCGCTGCCGATCGACTTCCTGCTGCACGACGAGGTGCGACACGCCCTTCGCCGTGGGTTCTGGGATGCGCTCGAACGCTCACGCCGCGTATAGCCTTCTCGCGGCGGGGGCCGTCCCGTCCGGCGAACCCTTGTGACGTGTCGCAGGGATGATACGAAATGACCAGATTCGCAGGAGGTCCGCCGGGTAGCGTCTAGAAGGTGACGCATGTGACCGAAGACGATCTCGATGACATGGAGTTCGACACGCTCCGCACGGGCGATCACGCGGCGGCGGCGAAGCGTTTCGTCGAACTCGCCGAGACGGTCTCAGGCGGCGTGTCACGCGCCAGCCTGTTGCTGCGTGCGGGTGAGCAGTGGCAGCACGCGGGAGACCACGGCAAGGCGGCGGAGAACTATCGCGACGCGCTCGCCGACGGCGGCGACACCTACGGCGATCCGCGGATCTATCTCGCCGGCGCCCTGTTCGAGCTGGGTGAGCTCGACGAGGCGCGCGGACTGATCGCCCAGGTGCGCGCCGACTCGCCTCAGGACCCGGAGGTCCATCGTGCGGTGGCCGAGCTGCTGTACGAACAGGGCGAGCTGGCCGCCGCGCACGACTGGGCCACGGAGGGCGCCGACCTGGCACGGGCGGGTGACCAGGAGAGCCTGGAGGGTCTGCTGCGCATCCGCTACCGCTGCCGGCTCGACCTGCGCCGTCCGGAGGACCGGTACGACGCGCTGCTGGACGAGCTGCTCAAGAAGACCGACGACGCGCCGGGCCGTCAGTTCCGCTGAGCCGTGCCACGCGGCTCCACGGGCTTCGACAGGGACGCGTGGTCGACTTCGCGGAGCTTCCTGCCGGGGCCGGCGGCCTCCCAGCGCACGGACGCGGTGGACCCGTCCACGACGAGCGTCGCGACGGCGTTGTCGAACCACGGGCCGTGGCTCAGCCGCCACGTCATCGGCGCCCTGGGCACGCGGGCGAGCCGGGCGAGGGCGCGGGCGGGCCCGTCGGTGAGCCGGCCGTACGCCGCGCGCTGGAGCAGCCGGTACTTCAGCGGCAGATGGTTACGCATCGGTGAGCAGACCACCTGGGAGATCGGCGTGGTCGTGCCGGCGACTCGCGCGAGGTAGGAGTAGTGGACGTCGCCGGAGAGCAGCGTGATGCTCTGCGGCCCGTCCTCCCGCCGCGCGACCTCCAGCAGCGTGTCGGCGAGCGCGTGGAAGGACGCCTCGAACGCCGCCCAGTGCTCCAGGTCGGCGCCCTGCCGGATCTTCTCGCCGAGCCGGGCGAACCGGCGTCCCCACACGCCGCCCGCGATCGCCTCGTCGAACGACTCCAGGTGGTGGATCGTGGCCGGCAGCAGGAACGGCAGCGAGGTGGCGACGATGAGGTGGTCGACGTCGCCGCGGCACTGCTCCTGCACCCACTCCAGCTCTTCGTCGTCGAGCATCGACCGCCGGCCGTCGCGGAGCACCCGCCCGCAGCGGCTGTCCACCACGACGAGCCGCGTACGCCCGTAGTCGTGGGAGTAGCTCCACCGGGTGCCGTCCGCCTGCCGGTCGGCGCGTTCGGCGAACTCGTCGACGATCCGCCCGGCGTCGCCGTCCGCCGCCAGCACCTCGCGGTAGACCGGGTCCTCGGCCCGCTTGGCCGCCGACATGTTGCCCAGATGCTGGTAGACCCAGTACGCGCCGAGCCCGCCGGTGATCCGGTCGTGCCACCAGGACTGGGCGCGGATGTCGCGCAACCAGGTCTCGGAGGTGTTCCAGTCGTCCCGGATGTCGTGGTCGTCGAAGACCATCAGGCTGGGCACGGTGGACAGCAGCCACCGCACCATCGCGTCGTCGGTCCAGGCGAGCCGGTACAGCTCGGTGTACTCCTCGTAGTCGGCGATCTCCATGCCCGGCGCCTCGCCGGTGTCACGGCGGGCCTCGATGAACTTCCGCATCTCCGGCCCGGTCTCGTCGGCGTACACCTGGTCGCCGACCATCAGCAGCAGGTCGGGCCACTCGTGCCCGTCCGCCAGCCGCCGCGCGAACGCGCCGAGCACGTCCGGCCCGTGGACCTCCTCCACGCCGGGAGCGACCCGGCACGAGCCGAAGGCGATCCGCTGGGCCGCGCCGGGCGCGGGAATCCGGATCCGGCTGGGCGGCGAGCCGGGCTCGGGCCAGACGGTCTCGCCGTCGAGCGCGACCTCGTACTCGGTGTCCGAGCCGGGGGCCAGCCCCTCGATCTGGACGAGCGCGTAGTGGTGCCCGTGGACGGTGAACGTCGAGGCGGTCGTGCCGAGGACGCGCACGTCACACGGCTGGTCGGTCTCGAGCCAGATCGCGGCCGTGTCCGGTCCGACGTGGCGGAGCAGGGGGCCGACGACGAGTTGGGTCATGGATGTATGGACTACGCCATAACCAGGGTGTTAGTCCACTTGGAGGTGGTTGAGCCGCTACAGCGACGTGCTCAACGCCGACGATTCGCCGGAGATCATCGCCCTGCACGAGGCCGCCAGCGCCTGCGCGTCTTCGGTCACCCGCCGGGTCGCGTCGGCGATGCCGTTCATCGCGTCATGCATGCCATGCCATTTGTTGATCTCGACGCCGCCGAACGCCGCGGCCACCGCCGAGGCGATCGCAGCGCCGATCGGCGAGAACGCGGGCACGAACACCAGCGCACCGATCATGGTGATGTGTATGACGGTCTGTTCCGCCATGAACCGCTCCTGTGCCCGCGCGATCTGCCCGCACAGGTCGCTCACCTCCAGCGCCAGATCCCCGAACCGATTGACGGTCTGGACGAACGCCGAGTCGACGTACCGGGCGAACGCGTCGGAGGCGTCACCGATCCAGTACTTACGGTAATGGCGGAGAGCGCCCTCAGCCGCACCGGCCAGGCCGCCCTCGCCCGCAGTGGCCGTCGCGATCTTGCGCCACCGGTCCTGCTCGACGGCGAACGGATGCGGGGCGACCTCGTTCGGGATCACCAGACTCGCGTCGATGGTCGCGATCGCCAGATCCGCGCCGAACCCGGCGGCCGTCCGGAGGAGCAACCCGCGCGACGAGCGCAGGGCCTCCACCAGCGGGGAGTACCTCACGGCGTCCCGAATGCCGACAGGGGCGTCCAAGGCACGGATGGCCTCCAGCACCGGTGCCCCCTGCTTGAGCCGTCCCAGGGACGTGTTCAGCGGGCCGATGTTCCTTCGGAAGCCGAATGCCGCATTCAAGATCGGTGCGCCCAATGCGGGGTAGTCACGGTCCACGTGACCGCTCGGCTGCGAAGCGTGCGTAATGTCGTCGATGAGGGTCTGAGCGGCCCGACCTGCCGTTGAATCGTGGAGCGCCTTTCCGACGTCGAACGTAGCGATCTCTGCCGCGCGTTCGGCATCGCCGTACTTGCCCAGCACGGCCGCCAGCCGCTCAACGATGTCGTGCCCCACTTCGCCGATTCCCTTGCCGGAGCCCGTGCCGCCGACGGCCTCGGCCAAGCTCGTGCGCGCCGACTCGTAGGCGTGCTGGGCGTTCCGCGCCACATCCGGCCAGGCACCGGACGGAATGTTCGTGTATTCGGAGATGCCGGAACCCACGTGATCGCACAGGTAGGAGATCTCTTTGACGCTGTGGGCGAGATCAGTCAGTGCCGTGAGCCGGGCCGCAAATTCGTCCGCCATCGATTCCCATCCATGCTCGTTCGCGCTGGCGATATTTACGGAAGCACAGAGAGAGTCTCGCAGCAGCGCGTGCCCCGCGGTGGGGAGCCCGGGTGGTGGCTCCCCACCGTCGCGCGTTGTGTCAGGCGGCCCGTACCGCGGGTTTGACGGTCGCAGGAGGCGGGAGCCGCCTCATCCCATCTGCCCGCCGCGCTCCCGCATCGTCGTCTGCCTGATGAGGATGCGGCGCATCATGCCGTAGCTCACGCCGAACTCGGCCGCGACTCGGCGGATCGGCCACCCCTGGTCGTAGAGCCGGGCCGCGTCCTCCTCGATCCGTCGTTGGTGGTGTTGGCGGTCCGCAGGGCCAGCACCTCGCCACGCCGGTAGCGGCGATGGCCACCAGGGGTGTGGACGGCGGGCTTGATGATCCCGTCTCGTGCCCACCGGGCGATCGTGGTGGTCCGTACGCCTAGCAGTGCGGCCGCCTCGCGCGGCGTGAGCAGATCGTCGAAGTCAGGAATGGCAGATGACATGGGGAGAGAGCCGATCCAGTCGGGTATCAGAAGCGAGACGTCCGGCACGGTGAGCGCCGGTCGCGATAACGGCTCAGGGTTTGAGTGACTCTCTCTCCTCGGGGGTCAGCTCCACGCCGGTGCGGGTCACGACCACGTGGACTGTCTTGTATTCATCGGCTTGCTCGACCCAGGTCATGGCCGCGAGGTGGCGGATGATCGGGATGCCCCGTCCAGAGGTCGGAAGTGGCCCGTAGCCGGTTTCCCTGGGCAGGTCCGGGGCCGTATCGACCGCGGAGATGTGGGTCCAGCGGGGCCGGACGGCGAGGCCGAGGTGTACCGGTCTGCCATCGTCTTGCGCGCGGTTCAGCCTGGCGACCTCGCGGACGGCATTGGTGATCAGCTCTGAGACGACCAGGACCACATCGTCGACGTGGTCGGCGTCGGGTTCGGCCACCTCCGCGAGGACGCCTTCTGCGAACCGACGTGCCTGCGTCACCGACTCGGGCGCGGCCGGCAACGATCGCCACCTCCGGCCGGCCACGGTTCCCAGAGCCAACCGTCCGCTCTCATCTGCTCGGTGCATCGGTTGCTCTCGCGGGCCGACCGTCGCCCTACTCACTGGCCACCGCCAGCAGGTCCACGGGCGGCAAGCGAGCTGACAAGCTGGTCCAGGCATGTCAACGTGGTCATGCGGACCAGTGAACCGGGCGGCCACGGTCGGCAGGAGATGACATCTGGTGACACGGGAAGGGATGCCATGCCGCGCGCCGTGACGATCACTGGGACACGGTCAACGGGGCATCGCCCGCTGGAGAAGTACCGGCATCTGTTCGAGGAGTACCTCGCCCCGTTCGCCCTTGACGGTGTCCGGTTCTATCTGGGCGGTGCGAAAGGCATCGACAGCTTGGCGCTGCTGTGGCTGACACGGGAGACCCGCGTACACCTGACGGTCGCCGTACCGGCTCGGCTGGCCGACCAACCCGCGGACGCACGCCAAGCCATCGCCACGGCGAAGGACGCCGGCCGGCTCGACGAAGTGGTCGAGCTCGGTGGGCCGCTCGCGACAGACGGCTATCACGCGCGGAACCGGTGGATGGTCGACCGGTCGGAAATGGTCATCGGCTTCCCCCGAATGGGAACCACCGCTGGCGGCACCTATTACACCCTCGACTACGCGGCGAAGCTGGACAAACCGCGAATGGTGCTGCCCGTCTGAGGCGTCAGTGGTGTACTGCGAGAGTGACTGCCGGCCGGGACAACGCAGCCGCGAGTGCAACGATTGCGTGTCGCGCGTGGCATGTCGTGGTCCGCGCTTGCCGCTGGGCTGCGGGAGACGGCGCGGAGGCTGCGTATCGACCGGATCGCGTCCGCGCAACAGGCCAGCGTCCGACGCGCCATCGCACGTTGGGCAGCCGGGGCGGTCGTCCCGGACGAGCAGTATCGGCTGCTGCTCGCGCACATCTACGCACGTACTCCGGCCGGAGAGGTCGCGCTCGGTCCCGGCTCCGATCTGGCCGAGCTGCTCGACGCGTACGCGGGATACGACGTCCCACAGGCCGCCATTGACGAACTGGCCTCGACCGTCACCGCATCGGTCACCGGGAGCGGCGGGCATCTGCTGGCGTTTCTCAACCCCTCGTTGCGTGGGGCGCTGACGGCCGCGCTCGCCGATCCGGCGACGCTGGACTCTGCCGTCGTGGACGCACTCGGCGCGGCGTCGGTCGCCGTTGACCGGCAGATCGGGACCGTCCCGTTCGTCCGGCTGCACCTGGCCCAGGCCGCGATCACCGAAGCGTGCCGTCACCTGCTCGCTGGTCCCGTCCCGGCCCCGGTCGTAGGGCCGTTACGGCGAGTCGCGGCGGAGGCGTTCGCGCTCGCGGCGCGACTCGCGTTCGAAACCCACGATGACGGTGCGGCGCTCGCCCTGTACCGGCAGGCCGTTCGGACCGCGGACCCGGCGGTTCCGGAGCGACGGGCACTGATCCGCACTGGCCAGACGATGGTCACCTACTACGCGACGGGCGACATCGCCGCCGCCCGCCGGATCGTGGAGGCGGCCGTCGCGGATGCTCGCCGCGGGCAGAGCGCGCTGATGCGCGCGCGAGCACATGCCCTCCAAGCGGAGATCGCCGCTCGCGGGGAACCACCCGCGGAGCGGCAGGCCCGGACGGCACTGCACCTGGCGTACCACGACGTTGACCGAGACACCTCCGACGATCCGATGCCGCAGGTTTTCTCCGCCGCCCGATTGCATGGGTTCATAGGGGTGTGCGGCATCTTCCTCGGTGAGTCCGGCGAGGCGGAACGACGGTTGTCGGCGGCTGCGGCCGAGTTGACCCGGCCACGTGAGTCGGTGCAGCGGGCGATCGTGTTGACGGATCGGGCCCTGGCCCTGTTGCGCACCGGGGAGCCAGGCGGGCCGGAGACGGCGGCGACGGACCTGCACGAGTGCGTGACGCTGACGACGGCGACGCGCGGCCGGGTGCCTGCCCAGCGACTTCGGACGGCGCGGCTCGCGCTGCGCCCCTGGCGCACGGAGCCGTTCGTCGCCGAGCTGGACGACCACATGCACACCGCCCTGATCGGGTTGTGACATGCGCGGTGGGGAGCCTGGATGGTGGCTCCCCACCGTCGCGAAGCCGCGTCAGGCGGCCCGTACCGCCGGTTTGACGGTCAGGCGGTCGGCGGTCGGGTCGGCGTCGACGACGACCTCGTCGCCGTCGCGGATCTCGCCCGACAGCAGCTCGCGGGCGAGCTGGTCGCCGATGGCGCTCTGCACGAGCCGGCGGAGCGGCCTCGCGCCGTACGCCGGGTCGTAGCCGGTCAGCGCCAGCCAGTCGCGGGCCGCGTCGGTCACGGTCAGCGTCAGGCGGCGGTCCGCCAGGCGTGCCGCGAGCCGGTCCACCTGGAGATCGACGATCTTCGTGAGCTCCTCGGTGGACAGCGCGTCGAAGACGATCACATCGTCGAGGCGGTTGAGGAACTCCGGCTTGAAGTTCGCCCGCACCGCGTTCATCACGGCCTCGCGTCGGGCCTTGTCGTCGAGAGACGGGTCGACCAGGAACTGCGAGCCGAGGTTCGACGTCATGATCAGGATCGTGTTGCGGAAGTCGACCGTACGGCCCTGGCCGTCGGTCAGCCGTCCGTCGTCCAGCACCTGGAGCAGCACGTCGAAGACCTCGGGGTGGGCCTTCTCGACCTCGTCCAGCAGCACGACGCAGTACGGCCGGCGGCGGACCGCCTCGGTCAGCTGGCCGCCCTCCTCGTACCCGACGTAGCCGGGAGGCGCGCCGACGAGCCGTGCGACGGAGTGCTTCTCGCCGTACTCGCTCATGTCGATTCGCACCATGGCCCGCTCGTCGTCGAACAGGAAGTCCGCCAGGGCCTTGGCCAGCTCGGTCTTGCCGACACCGGTCGGGCCGAGGAACAGGAACGAGCCCGTGGGCCGGTCGGGGTCGGCTACGCCCGCCCGCGCCCGGCGTACGGCGTCGGAGACGGCTCTGACGGCGCTCGACTGACCGATCAGGCGGCGGCCGAGCTCCTCTTCCATGCGCAGCAGCTTGGCCGTCTCGCCCTCCAGCAGACGCCCGGCCGGGATGCCGGTCCAGGCCGCGACCACCTCGGCCACGTCGTCGGCGGTGACCTCCCGCTTGACCATGGCGTTGGGGTTGTTGGCGGCCTCCGCCGCGGTCTCGAGCTCCTCCTGGAGCCGCTTGATCTCGACCGCGATGTCGCTGGGAGCCTTCCAGTCGCCGTCGAGCTGCGCCTGGCGGAAGGCCTGCTCGCGCCGGCTCTCGGCCTCGTCGATGCGCTTCTTCAGCTCACCGACCTTGTTGAGGCCCTCCTGCTCCTCGTGCCAGCGGGCGTTCAGGTCGTTGAGCTGTTCCTTGCGGTCGGCGAGCTCGGCCTTGAGCCGTTCGAGCCGCTGCTGGGAGGCCTCGTCGGACTCCTTGCTGAGCTGGTGCTGCTCCATCTCCAGCCGGTCGACGACGCGTTGCAGCTCGTCGACCTCGACCGGCCGCGAGTTGATCTCCATGCGCAGCCGGGACGCGGCCTCGTCGATCAGGTCGATGGCCTTGTCCGGCAGGAACCGGGCGGTGATGTACCGGTCGGAGAGCGACGCCGCGGCGACGAGCGCCGCGTCGGTGATCACCACCTCGTGGTGCGCCTCGTACCGGCCCTTGAGCCCGCGCAGGATCCCGACGGTGTCCGCGACCGTCGGCTCGCCGACGAAGATCTGCTGGAAGCGGCGCTCCAGCGCCGGGTCCTTCTCGATCCGCTCGCGGTATTCGTCCAGCGTGGTCGCGCCGATCATGCGGAGCTCGCCGCGGGCCAGCATGGGCTTGAGCATGTTGCCGGCGTCCATGGACCCCTCGGCCGCGCCCGCGCCGACGACGGTGTGCAGCTCGTCGATGAAGGTGATGATCTGGCCGTCGCTCTGCTTGATCTCGTTCAGGACCGCCTTGAGGCGCTCCTCGAACTCGCCGCGGAACTTCGCGCCGGCGACCATCGCGCCGAGGTCGAGCGCGACGAGCCGCTTGTTCTCCAGCGTCTTCGGCACGTCGCCGTCGATGATGCGCTGGGCGAGGCCCTCGACCACCGCGGTCTTGCCCACGCCCGGCTCGCCGATCAGCACCGGGTTGTTCTTCGTGCGCCGCGACAGCACCTGCACGACGCGGCGGATCTCGTTGTCGCGGCCGATGACCGGGTCGAGTTTGCCCGCCTCGGCCTGCTCGGTCAGGTCGACGCCGTACTTCTCCAGCGCCTGATAGGTGTCTTCGGGGTTCTCGCTGGTCACGCGCGCGTTTCCGCGGACCCGGGGGAACGCCTCCACCAGGGCGTCGGGGGTCGCACCGGCCTCACGCAGCAGCTTCGCCACCGGCCCGCCGTCGGCCGCCAGGCCCACGAGCAGGTGTTCGGTCGAGATGTACTCGTCCTCGAGCTGCTGGGCGCGGTTCGCCGCGGTGTTCAGCACCACCAGCAGCGCCCGCGAGGTCTCCGGCGCGCCGACCGTGCTGCCCGCGGCCTTCGGCAGCGCGGCGATCTGCTCCTCGGCCCGGCGGCGCAGCGCCTGCGGATCGGCGCCGACCTCCTTCAGCAGCCGGTTCACCGTGCCCTCGCCCTGCGACAGCAGCGCGACGAGCAGATGGGCGGGCTCGACCTGGGGGTGCCCCTCGGTCGCAGCCCGGCGCAGGGCGGCGGAGAGCGCCTCCTGACTCTTCTCGGTCCGTTTGTAGTCCACTTATTCCTCCCCGCGTGAGCGCCACACGACCACACTCGTCTGACGGATCGGCACCAGCTCGGCGCCGGCCGTCGACTCGGGGGTGTTCTTCAGCCGGGCGAGCCGGGCGGCCACCGCACGGGTGGACTCCAGCTCGTTGCCCAGCTCCTCGACCAGCCCCCTGAGGCGTGCGACCTCGGCCCGCAGGGCCTCGGACTCACGCTGCAGGTCGAGGATGTGCCTGATGCCGGCCAGGTTGATGCCCTCGTCCTGGGACAGCCGCTGGATCTCCCGCAGCAACACGATGTCGCGCATGGAGTAGCGGCGGCCGCGGCCGGACGTACGGCCCGGCGAGACCAGGCCCATCCGGTCGTACGTGCGGAGCGTCTGCGGGTGCATGCCGGACAGCTCCGCGGCGACGGAGATCACGTAGACCGGGCTGTCGTCGCCGAAAGGGTCCATGATGTTCACTCCTCACGCGCCATCCGGATCAGCTCGCTCCGCACACCGTCACCGCCGAGGCTGCCGGACATCTTCTCCAGTGCCTCGCGGGTGGTGTCGTCGACCTCGCTGGGTACCTGAACGTCGACGGTGACGAGCAGGTCGCCCCGGGTGCCGTCGCGCCGTGGGGCGCCCTGGCCGCGGACCCGCAGCACCCGCCCGTTGGGCGTGCCCGGCGGGATCCGTACGGTCTTGGGCTGGCCGCGGTGGATCGGCACCTTGATCTCGGCGCCGAGCGCGGCCTCCGGGAAGGTGACCGGCACCTTCAGCGTGAGGTTGTCGCCCGAGCGGCCGAAGACCTTGTGCGGCTTGACGTGCACGACGACGTACAGGTCGCCGTTCGGTCCCCGGTTCTCTCCCGGCGCGCCCTTGCCCTTGATCCGGATGCGCTGCCCGTCGTTCACTCCCGCGGGGATGCGCGCCTGGATCGTGTGGGTGCTCTGCGCCCGGCCGCTGCCGTAGCACGTGGTGCACGGGTCGTCGACGACCAGGCCACGGCCGTGGCACTCGCGGCAGGGCTCGGAGAAGGCGAACCCGCCGGCGTTGCGGCTCTCCTGCCCGGTGCCCTCGCAGCGGGGGCACACCCGGGGGACCGTGCCGGCCTTGGCACCGGTCCCCCGGCAGGTCGGGCAGGCCGCCTCGCTCGTCAGCCGGAGCGGGACGGTACGGCCGTCGAGCGCCTCGCCGAACGTCATGGTGATCTCCGACTCGACGTCGGAGCCACGACGCGGCCGCTGACCCGCCTGGCGGCGACCGAACAACCCGCCGAACAGGTCGCCGATGCGTTCGCCCGTCCCGCTCGTGGTCTGACCCGTGCCCGTGTTCCCGAACAGGTCGCCGAGATCGAAGCCGAACCCCCCCTGGGCGCCTCCACGGGGCCGCGCACCGCCGAACAGGCTGCGCGCCTCGTCGTACTCCTTGCGCCGTTTCTCGTCCGACAGCACGTCGTACGCCTCGGAGATGTCCTTGAACTTCTCCTCGGACTCCGGGTCGCCCTTGTTGGCGTCCGGGTGGTACTGGCGAGCGAGCTTGCGGTAGGACTTCTTGATCTCGTCCTGGGTGGCGGTCTTCGTAACACCGAGGACCTTGTAGTAGTCCTTCTCCAAATAGTCCTTGGTGCTCACCGGCGCCCCTTACCTCGTTTCGTTGTGCTCGTTCGTCAGTCCTCGTCGGCCGTGTCGGCCTTGGGCGGCGTCTCGGCCTCGGAGTCCTCGGCCTCGGCCGTCTCCGGCTCGACCGGCTCCTCGGGCTCCGCCTCACCGCCCGGCTCGGCCACGGCGACGCGGGCCGGCCGGAGGATCCGCTCACCGATGCCGTAGCCCGGCTGCAGGATCTGCACGGCCGTCGGCTCGGTGACGTCGGCGGAGTAGGAGTGCATCAGCGCTTCGTGGATGTTCGGGTCGAACGGCTCGCCCGGAGCGCCGAAGGACTGCAGACCCAGCTTGCCGACGATGCCCTCGAGCCCCTCGGCGACCTGCTTGAACCCGCCGTTCAGCTCGTCGTGTTCGCGGGCCCGCCCGATGTCGTCGAGCACCGGCAGCAGCTCGGTCAGGACGTTCGCCAGGGCCTGCTCGCGCACCATGACCCGGTCGCGCTCGACCCGTTTGCGGTAGTTGGAGTACTCCGCCTGAAGCCGCTGCAGGTCGAGCGTGCGCTCGGTCAGCTGCTTCTTGAGGTCCGCGGTCTCTTCGTCGGCCGCGGTCTCGGGAGCGCCCGGGGAGGACCCGGGAGCCGGCTCAGCCGACTCCCGGACCTTGCCCGTCTTGGGGTCGATGCGCCGCTTGTCGCGGATCACCGGTCCCTCGCGCTCCTCGGCGTCGTCACGACGCTCCGTCACGCTTCCTCCTCGCCTCGCGGCTCGTCAGCGCGTGACGAACCGTGCTGTGCTCTTTGGTCCGCTCCGCTCACCAGTCCTCCTCTGCGAAAAGGACCAGGGCGGAAAGGGGGGTGCGGCTCACGCCGCACCACCTTCGCGCTTGTCCTTGTCGTCGTCGACGATCTCGGCGTCGACGACCTCGTCCTCCTGGGCGGTGCCCTGCGCGCCCGCGCCGGCGTCGGCGGTGGGCGCACCCTCACCGGGCTGGTTCTGGGCGTACATCGCGGCGCCCATCTTCTGGCTGACCTGGGCGAGCTTCTCCGACGCCGAGCGGATCGCGTCGATGTCGGTGCCCTCGAGGGTCTTCTTGACCTCGTCCAGCGCCGTACGGACCTCGGTCTTCACGTCGTCCGGGATCTTCTCGTCGTTCTCCCCGAGGAACTTCTCGGTGGAGTAGGCGAGCGTGTCGGCGTTGTTGCGGGTCTCGGTCTCCTCGCGGCGCTTGCGGTCCTCCTCGGCGTACTGCTCCGCCTCGCGCATCATCTTGTCGATGTCGTCCTTGGGCAGCGCCGAGCCGCCCGTGATGACCATCGACTGCTCCTTGCCGGTGCCGAGGTCCTTCGCGCCGACGTTCACGATGCCGTTGGCGTCGATGTCGAAGGTGACCTCGATCTGCGGCACGCCGCGGGGCGCCGGGGGCAGACCCGTCAGCTGGAAGGTGCCGAGCTTCTTGTTGTACGCCGCGATCTCACGCTCGCCCTGGTAGACCTGGATCTCCACGGACGGCTGGTTGTCATCGGCGGTAGTGAAGACCTCCGACCGCTTGGTCGGGATCGTGGTGTTCCGCTCGATGATCTTGGTGAAGATGCCGCCCTTGGTCTCGATGCCCAGGCTCAGCGGGGTCACGTCGAGCAGCAGGACGTCCTTGACCTCGCCCTTGAGCACGCCGGCCTGCAGGGACGCGCCGACCGCCACGACCTCGTCGGGGTTGACGCCCTTGTTGGCCTCCTTGCCGCCGGTCAGCTCCTTGACCAGGTCGGCGACGGCGGGCATACGGGTCGAGCCGCCGACGAGCACGACGTGGTTGATGTCGCTGACGTTGATGCCGGCGTCCTTGACCACCTGCTGGAACGGCGTCTTGCACCGGTCGAGCAGGTCGGAGGTCATCTTCTGGAACTCCGCCCGGGTGAGCTTCTCGTCCAGGTGGAGCGGGCCCTCGGAGGACGCCGTGATGTACGGCAGATTGATGCTCGTCTCCGAAGAGCTGGACAGCTCGATCTTGGCCTTCTCCGCGGCCTCACGGAGCCGCTGCAGCGCCATCTTGTCCTTGGACAGGTCGACGCCGTGGGCGTTCTTGAACTTGGTGACCAGCCAGTCGACGACCTTCTGGTCCCAGTCGTCACCACCGAGGTGGTTGTCGCCGTTGGTCGCCTTCACCTCGACGACGCCGTCGCCGACCTCGAGGAGGGAGACGTCGAAGGTGCCACCACCGAGGTCGAAGACGAGGATCGTGGCCTCGCCCTCCTTCTCCAGGTGGTACGCCAGCGCCGCGGCGGTCGGCTCGTTGATGATGCGCAGGACGTTGAGGCCCGCGATCTGGCCGGCCTCCTTGGTGGCCTGCCGCTGGTGGTCCGAGAAGTACGCCGGGACGGTGATCACCGCGTCGGTGATCTTCTCGCCCAGGTAGGCCTCAGCGTCGCGCTTGAGCTTCTGCAGCACGAAGGCGCTGATCTGCTGAGGAGTGAAGTCCTTGTCGTCGATCTTCTGCTTCCAGTCGGTGCCCATTTCGCGCTTGACCGACCGGATGGTGCGGTCGACGTTGGTCACCGCCTGGCGCTTGGCGACCTCGCCGACGAGAACCTCACCGTTCTTGGCGAAGGCGACGACGGACGGCGTGGTCCTCGACCCCTCCGCGTTGGCGATGACGGTGGGCTCGCCACCCTCCAGGATCGCGACGACCGAGTTGGTCGTCCCAAGGTCGATACCGACCGCTCGTGCCATGAGTTGGTTCCTCCGACCGTGCTCTCTTGTCCATGAAGCTGAGTTCAGCAGACGCAAGGTTGCCCGAGCCATCCCGGCTTGTCAAATGACTTGAGTCTGGCACGCTCAACTTTGCTGATTGGTTCAACGAGGGAGCATGCCGCGATGTTCCCGTGTGAGGACGGAAGTTCCTGTGGGGCTCAGCGGCGGGAGATGTAGTGCATGCCGGCGCCGATCTGCAGGGCCTTGGCCAGCACCCTCGCGGGCAGCGTGTGGACGCCGCCGGTGGGCCGCCAGGGGTCGAAGACGGTGATCGTGCCGGCGGTCTGGTCGTAGCCGTACGCGAGGATCGCGTGCCCGATCCACTGGCCTCTGAGCCGGCCCTGGTTCCAGGGCAGCTTCTCCATCCACACCTGCATGATCGGCGCCCGGCGCAGGGTGCCGACGTCGTAGGAGACCCGCTGCATGAGGATCTGGGGACGGCCGACGACGTCGGCGACGATCCGGTCGTCGTACCGGCGCGGGTGCAGGTAGCCGTCCATGACCTCGGCGGCGTTGTCGCCGCCGGTGCCGCGGATCGTGGTCTTCATCTTCCGGGCGAGCGTGTCCTGGCTGACCTTGATCCCGAACGTGGACAGGCTCATCGCCGTGGACGCGGGGACGCAGTAGTAGTTCGTGGTCTGGAACTGCGCGTGGAGAGCCAACCGGTACGCCCGCGGCATCGCCCGGAGAGCCGCCGTGGCCGGCGTGGCCCTCGATACCCAGGCGACCGGTGTGACCGATGTGACGGCACTCGGAGTCGCCGTGGTCGCGTGGGCCGGCGGGGCGGAAGTCCCCACCAGCAGGGCGGCGACGGCGAGACCCACCGCCGGTCGCAGGCCGGGTGCGTTCTTCACTTGCGTCCCCCAGACATCACGTGGCCCGGTCGGGGCCGTGTCGGCGGTACCTGCAAGACGGTCCAAGCGAATGCTGCTATATGCGCATGTAACGCGTTGTAGAACTCTATTTACTCATATGGGCGCGGATGGGTGCTTGGCTGGAGTGCCGGTCGCCGCACGGCGCCGTCGGCGCGGGGCGATGAAGGTGATCTCAGGCCGACGCGCCACGGAGCGACCGCGCCAGAAGGCGGGCCGGTGCCCTCGGGGGCAGGGTGACCCGTGCCACGCACGACGCCGTGGTGGTCGGAGGGCGAGCGCACCTCACCGAGATGCGCGCACGTGATGAGGAGGGGCGACCGGAGCAGGCCGCTCTGTGTGGGGACGACGCCGGCCCCCGGGCGGGGTCACATGCTGATCGGTACGGGAAGATCCTTGGCCACCTCGTCGACGCGCTCCTGGATGCCGCCGTCGTCGGTGACCGTGATCGTCCGGCGTTGCAAGGTCGAGCCGCGTAGGACGTAGAGGGTGACGAGATGGCCGCCTTGCCGGGGCTCGGCGCCGGGCGGTGCGATGACGCCTCGCAACCGGTGGACCAGCGCACCGATCTGCTCCGGCGGAGGAGCGAGCGGGCCGGACGCCCACTGGATGTCGTCGACGCTCCTCAGGACGCCGCTGAACACGTTCATCGCGCGAGTGGTCTCAACGAACCAGCGCGCGACCGCGACCGCGTCCGTCGGCGAGGCGACACGGAGTCCGGCGGCACGCATCATCTCGGTGAACGCATCCGGTGACTCCGTGAGGTAGAAGATCTTCCCAACGACGACTCCGACGTAGAAGCTCGCACCGGGATGCGGGAAGGAATCGAAACGAACCACTTCCGCGCCACCGGGAAGGACGCTGGACGGGCGCATGATCGCCGAAGCGGGGTTGGCCGCCAAGAACGCCTTGTCGGGGTGATCTTCCGCTGCCAGCGCACTGCTTATGAGCTCGCGAGTTTCCCGGTCTCCAGTGATCATAGGATCCATTCTTAATGGTGCGGCTAGCTCATCTGCCCGTTTTGACGACGCCAGGCTTGGTAGGCGTCCCAGAAATCACCGTATTGTTGCGGATAGGGGACGCCCGTGCTGGAGCCTGTAATCGCTCCACTGTGGTAGGCGGCGTTCACTGCGGCGCGACCACCCGCGTCGCCAAGTCGTTCCAATTCGGCATAAGAGAGAGGTTTGCCCTGCGACTTCGCTATGCGCTTGTTCCATCGATATGATTTTTTGTAGCCATATTCGTAATGACTCTGGAGGAGGGATTTGGGCACCTTGATGCCATTTTTCCGCAACTCGAAGACCCCTTTGATCTCATTTACCGTGGCATCGGTTTCTTCGTCCAGAGTTTGCTTGATGTAGTCGTCTTTGCCGAGCTTCGAGAGCTCTGCATGCCTGCCCTCATGGTTCCATCGAGAATGCGTGGCTTCGTGGATCAGCTGGTTTGTGGGGTGGGCGATCTTCACGTCGACGTAGATCGTATTATTTACGGGGTCATGCAGGCTGCCCCCGCCTTCTCTGAAGATGACCTTGACGTCGTATTTTTCGAGCGTATCCATAGCCGCGCGACCTTGAGGTCCGGCAAATTGCGTCAACTCTCGCTGGTATTTCTGAGGAATTGAATATGCGATGACCTTTGGCTCTGAGCCGGTGGCCGCCTTGGCGACCTGTGACTCGGAAGCACGGAAGAACGACTTCGTCGCCCGAAAGATTCCCATCTCGGCGAGACGGCCGACCTTGGCCACCGAAGACTCCGATCCAGGGCGATGAACTAAGGGGAATTTGCGGGATAAAAGGTTACTGGGTGTCCTTCGGGGTCGTCAGCCGACCACGACCTCGGCGCACGCACCGGCCCGGCCGTGGCGGTGCGCCGAGGATACGACCGGTGCGGTCGCCGTCTGGTTCCGTGTGAAAGCTGAGGGATGCTCCGCCGGAGTACCGGTGTGAGCCATACCGATCACCGGAAGGTGACCTCGATGACGGAGCCCCCCGCGTGAGGGCCGGGCCGCGGACGACGCCCACGGCCGCCGAACCGGGCCTGCCGCAGGCCGCGTTCACCGCCCTGTACGACGAGCATTTTCACGACATCTACCGCTACGTCGCCGGACGGCTGGGCCGGGAAGTGGCCGACGACATCGCCGCCGACACCTTCCTCGTCGCCTTGAGGAAGCGGGACCGCTTCGACGGGTCCCGCGGCGGCGTACGGCCGTGGCTGTTCGGCATCGCCACGAACCTCGTCGCCGACCACCGGCGGAAGGAGACACGCCGCTACCGCGCGCTCGGCCGTCTCCGTCGGGATGAGGTCGCCGAGAGTCACGAGGGTCAGGTGGTGGACTGGGTCACGGCTCAGAGCCTCCAGCCGCGGCTGGCGAAGGCCATCGCCGCGCTGTCTCCGGGCGACCGCGACGTCCTGCTGCTCAACGCGCTCGGCGACCTGTCCCACGAGGAGATCGCCCAGGCGCTCGGCATCCCGTACGGGACGGTCGGTTCGCGCCTCAGCCGGGCCCGTAAGAAGGTGCGCTCCGCGCTGGAGGAGGACAGCAATGGATGAGATCCGCATGATCCGGAACCTCCTCGAGGAGGCCCCGCCGACGGGAGAGGTCGTCGCGGAGGGCCGCCGGCGCCTGACCGACCGCGCGCCGGTGCGCTCGACCCGTACGCGCCGCCGCCTGTGGGGAGGCCTCGCCGTGGTGGCGGCGGCCACCGCGGTGGCGGTGGCGATCGGCCTGACCGGCGGTGGCACACCGGCCACCGGCGGGCACACGCCGGTCCGGCCCATGACCGCCCGGCAGATCCTGCTGACCGCGGCGGAGAAGGCCGCGGCCACGCCCGTCGGCCGGTACTGGCACGTCCACTTCATCCGCAGCGAGGGCTACCACATCGACCACGGCGATTACATGATCTTCGGTACGCGGACCGAGCAGGACAACTGGACCGCGCGGAGTGACAAGGAACCAGACCTCATCCGCGTACGGACCGCCGGAGCCACGCCGCAGACCGCGGTCGACCGCGCGGCGTGGGCGCGGGCGGGGTCGCCGGCGAGCTGGACAGTGCTCGTCGATGAAGGCGGCGTCAAGCAGTCCGCCAGATCACAAGCCTGGAGGCTGATCCGATACACGCCGGCGGCCAAGCGGGAGCAGAAGCAGGCCGAGACACGAGTGGCCGCCTGCGCCAAGCGTGGGGCGTGCCCGCCGATGCCGCCGACCGACAAGGATCGGGACGCCATGGCCCGTGACCCGCAGGCACTCGAGAGGTACCTGCTCGCGGCCGCTGGGAACGGTGAGGCGAGCTCCCTGCCGACCGTCGCCGGGCACTTCTTGACGGCCCCATCTTCGCCGCAGCTGCGGTCCGCGGTCTTCCGCGTGCTCGCCGGTGTCCCCGGTGTCCGGAGCCTCGGCACGGCACGCGACTCATCGGGGCGTCCCGCGATCGTCCTGGCCGGACGGATGACGCAGGCGGGGAACGTCTTCGACAACGAGTTGCTGCTCGACCCAATGACGTACGCGCCACTCGAAACCCGGCTCGTCCTCGTGAAGGACAACGGTGGCAAGCGGGTCCCGCCCACGCCGGGTAGGCCGCCCGTCTCGCACGTGGATACCAAGGGGATGAAGCCGGGCGCCATCGTCCGCAGCGAGATCTACCTGACGATGGGCTGGACGAACACCGCGTACGGCGACTGAATTCCGGCTCCGGGGGGCCGGCGCCGGCCCCCCGGAGCTTCTGTCGTCTGACCTGCCGTTTTCGGTACCGTACGTCCGAATTTGGGCTCTGGGGACTGGCGCGTAAGCTACTGATCGGTAGTATGCGGAGCGTTGTCCGTGGCTGTCAGTCGCCGGTCATACGCTGACTGCACAGCGCCGCAACCAGGCCGTACCGGAAGGACGGAAACGTGGTTATCAGGTTGATCATCGGGCTCGCGGCCACCGTGGTCGCGCTCGCGCTCGCCGGGCGGCGGGTCCGGTTCCTCTACCGCGTGGCGATGAGCGGCCAGCCCGCTCCCGACCGGTTGGCCTCGGCCAAGGACAACGTCGGCGACGAGGTCAAGGGTCAGGTCGTGGAGGTCCTCGGGCAGCGCAAGCTGCTCAAGTGGACCGTGCCCGGCCTCGCTCACTTCTTCGTGATGTGGGCGTTCATCATCCTCATCACCGTCTACATCGAGGCGTACGGCGCGCTGCTCACCGGGCTCGACTTTCACATCCCGGTGGTCGGCAAGTGGGACGCGCTGGGCTTCCTGCAGGACTTCATCGCCGTCGCCGCCTTCCTCGGGCTGGTGGTCTTCAGCGTCATCCGGCTGAAGAACTCCCCGAAGCGGCTCGACCGCAAGTCCCGGTTCAAGGGCTCCCACCTGGGCGGTGCCTGGCTCGTCCTGTTCATGATCTTCAACGTCGTGTGGACGATGTTCCTGTTCCGCGGCGCGGGCGTCGCCACGGGCAACTTCCCGTACGGCGACGGCGCCTTCATGTCCCACCTGGTGGGCAGCGCGCTCAAGCCGGCCGGACACGACGTCAACGAGGCCCTGGAGTCGGTCGGCCTGCTGCTGCACATCGGCGTCATGCTGATCTTCCTGATCATCGTGCTGAACTCCAAGCACCTGCACATCTTCCTGGCGCCGCTCAACGTCATGTTCAAGCGCCGTCCCGACGCGCTCGGCCCGGTGCCGCCGATGATGAGCGACGGCAAGCCGATCGACTTCGAGGAGGCCGACCCCGACGAGGACACCTTCGGCCGCGGCAAGATCGAGGACTTCACCTGGAAGGGCTTCCTCGACTTCGCCTCCTGTACGGAGTGCGGCCGCTGCCAGTCGCAGTGCCCCGCGTGGAACACCGGCAAGCCGCTGTCGCCCAAGACGCTCATCATGGACCTGCGCGACCACGCCCTGGCCAAGGCGCCGTACCTCCTCGCCGCCGAGGACGAGCGCGACAACCTGCCCGAAGACGTGCTCAAGGAGGCCGGCCGGCCGCTCGTCGGCGACGCCGAGTCCATGGGCGTCATCGACCCCGACGTGCTGTGGTCCTGCACCAACTGCGGCGCCTGCGTCGAGCAGTGCCCGGTGGACATCGAGCACATCGACCACATCGTCGACATGCGCCGCTACCAGGTCATGATCGAGTCGAGCTTCCCGTCGGAGGCCGGCGTCATGCTGAAGAACCTGGAGAACAAGGGCAACCCCTGGGGCATGTCCGAGATGAAGCGCGCCGAGTGGATCGAGGAGCTGGACTTCGAGGTCCCGATGGTCGACGACAAGCTCCCCGAGGACACCGAATACCTCTTCTGGGTCGGCTGCGCGGGCGCGCTGGAGGACCGCGCGAAGAAGACCACCAAGGCGGTCGCGGAGCTGCTGCACATCGCGGGCGTGAAGTTCGCCGTCCTCGGCCCGATGGAGGCCTGCTCCGGCGACCCGGCCAGGCGGCTGGGCATGGAGTTCATCTTCCAGATGCTCGCCCAGCAGAACATCGAGACGCTCAACGACGCCGGCGTCAAGAAGATCGTCGCGACCTGCCCGCACTGCTTCAACACGCTGTCCAACGAGTACCCGCAGCTCGGCGGCACGTACGAGGTGGTGCACCACACCCAGCTGCTGTCCCACCTGGTCGAGACCGGCAAGCTCACCCCGGTCACGCCGGTCGAGGAGAAGATCACCTACCACGACCCGTGCTTCCTGGGCCGGCACAACAAGGTCTACTCCCAGCCCCGCGACATCATGGCCAAGGTCCCGGGCGTGCAGACCCAGGAGATGCACCGCTGCAAGGAGCGCGGCTTCTGCTGCGGCGCCGGCGGCGCCCGCATGTGGATGGAAGAGCGCATCGGCAAGCGCATCAACACCGAACGCGTCGACGAGGCCCTGGAGACCGACCCGGACACCGTGTCCACGGCCTGCCCGTTCTGCCTGGTGATGCTCGGCGACGCGATCAACGAGAAGAAGTCCGCGGGCGACGCGAAGGACTCCCTGGAGGTCGTCGACGTGTCCCAGCTGCTGATCCGCTCCATCAAGGGCGAGCCCGCGCCCGCCGCGACGGAGTAACGACGCGAGCGCCCGGTCGCGGTCGCCGTCCCGACGACCGCGACCGGGCGTCAGTCGGAGCTCTGCCAGACCAGGACGCCGGGGCCGTCGGCGGTGAGCACCGGGATCCACGCCTCGTCCAGGTCGCCGAGCCGGCTCTCGTCCAGCTCCAGCGCCTGCGGACCATCGCCGTCCACGCCATCCGGGCCGGCGGCCGATCTCCAGAAGACGATCTTCGCCACCGCGCCGCGCAGCCGTCGCACCTCGTCCTCGGTCCAGGACCGCCCCTCCGCGCCGGCGCCGCGAAGGCGACGTTCGAAGAACGTGCGCAGCTCGGCCAGCGCCGGGGCGCTCCGCACCGGGACCAGGTAACCCTCGACGTGGCTCGACCGAGTCGCCGTTCCGCCGTACTGCTGCTCGTAGCAGATCCCTGTGAGGGCCCGGACGATGACGTACGACCAGTCGCGTCCCTGCGTCCCGTCCGGATCCAGGAAGACGTACCGCCGCGCGAGCACCATGAACGGGCAGTATCCCAGGATCCCGGTCTTTCGTACGTGATCATTCCGTGACGGGAGTGGGGATAGTCTCCGTGCTCATGAGAAACCGAGTGATCGCCATGGCGACCCTCCTATGGCTGGTCACGGGATGCGCGCCGGCGAGCGCGGCGCTGCACGGATATCACCGGTACACCAATCCGAGTGTCGCGATGGAGCCCACACTCCGGGCGAACCAGACGTTCAGCGCCCGGCCCGTCCAGCACGGCAAATACGTGCCGAAGCGCGGGGACGTGGTGGTGTTCACCATGCCGAGCTGGACCCCGGACGGCCGGGGCACGCAGCCCTTCGTCAAGCGGGTCGTGGCGATCGCCGGCGACCGGATCGGCTGCTGCTCGGGCGGCCGGATCACGCTGAACGGCACGCCACTGGCCGAGCCGTACCTCGCGCCGGACACTTCTGAGACGGCCTTCGGCACCGTGGCGATCCCGCCCGGTCAGATGTGGCTGATGGGCGACAATCGCGACAGTTCGGCGGACTCTCGTATGGGTCGCGGCCCCGTTCCGGCCTCCGCGGTCATCGGCGTGGCGGTGCTCAAGTGACGCCGGCGCCGCGTCAGGGCGGGTCCAGCGCCCACCAGCGCGCGGCGAGCGCGTCGAGCGTGGGTTCCGGTGGCGCGGGCATCTCCTCCAGGTACCAGGCCAGATCGCTGTAGCGGTGCAGCAGCGTGTAGGCGAGAAGCCGCCGCTGCAACGCGGCGTCGAGCCGGTCGTCGGGATGGCCGTAGGCGGTGAGGAGGCGGCGTAGGAAGCGCGCGTCGCCCTGGGCGACGAAGACGCCGACCGAGACGAACTCATAGTTCCGGTCGCCCACCATGGCGGGCTCGAAGTCGTAGAGGCCCGAAAGCGACCAGCCGGCCGGTCCCCGAGTGACGAGGAGATGTTCGCGCATGACCTCGGTGTGCAGGAGGACCGGAGGTGACGGCGGCAGCGGCACCGAGTCGAGGAAATCGGGGATCTGTGCCAGCCACCGCGGCGCCAGCCCGCGGGCGCGCTGGCGCTCGACGCAACCGGCTCGCTGGTCGGCGACGAAGCGGTGCCAGTCCGGCGGCCCGAGCGCCGGGACGGTGATCTCGTGCAGGGCGGCGAGGGCACACCCGAGCTGTTCGGCGATCGCGTCGCGGTCCCGCTCGTCCATGCGTGACCAGACCTCGGTCAGCGGTTCGCCGCCCAACCGCGTCATGAGCACGTAGCGCCAGCCCTCGAACTCGCCGGCCGCCTCTACTCGTGGCGTCGGCACCGGCAGCCGGCCGTCGATCACCCGCAGCACGTGGTCCTCGACCTGCCCGTTGTCCCGGCAGGTCGGCGGATAGAGCTTGAGCACGAGCCGGTCCCCGACCGCGTAGACGGGCAGCGAGCCACCCGGAAAGCGCGTGACGTCCGCCCCGCCGTGTCCGAGCCGACGGCACAGTGCGAGGACGCCCGGCCGCAGGTGAGCCTCGTCCCGGCGTACGGCGGCGAACCGCGCCTCGGTCTCCGCCGCCGGGAGCGCATGGTTCGTCACCTCGCCACCGTACGGTTGGGGCGGGCGACCGTTCACTCCTTTTTCGCCCGCACCGGCAGGAGGGCTCATGCGTACGAGGTTGCGGAGGCTGCGTACCCGCGGACGGGAGTTCGTGTGGAAGGCCGACATCCGCTGCGTCCGCGGCGAGCGTGACTGCCACCGGTGCATCCGCGTACGCGCGTGGGGCGCCGGGAAGAACAGCCGCGCGCTGCAGGCGGACCTGCTGTCGAAGAGCTGGGGATCGCCCTGGGGCGCCTGCGCGACCGACGGCGCCTACCCGGAGCCGGGCGACGTACGATCCCTGATCGAGTACGCCCTGGCCCACGGGTGGGCCCCCGATGTCGTCGGCGGCACGCACTTCCTGACCGAACGGGAGCACCCGGCGTTCGAGCTGCCCGGCTTCCTCCTCACCGACCGGCTCCGCGTCCCCACCGCGCCGGACCCCACCGACCGCGTCATCCGCGCCGCCGAAGCGGACTGACCCTCAGTGCTCTGCCGGGCAGACGAGGTCCCGGGCGGGCAACCGTCCCGTCGCCAGGTAGTCGTTCACCCGGTCGCGGACGCACAGGTTGGGGTATCCGCGCTGGTAGGGCGCGTGGACATCGGCGTCCCGCAGGGTGATCATCCGGGAGCCCGGCAGCAGCCGGTGGACCGTCCGGTTGCGTTCGTACGGGGTGCGGGTGTCGCCGGTCGCGGCGACCATGAGCGCGGGCAGGGGGCCGCCGAGGCTGGTCGGCGGCTCGGCGGGCCGCGTCGGCCAGAACGCGCAGGGGCCGATGTCGTAGCTCATCGACGCGAAGACCGGGCTGTCGCGCCGGTGTCGCCGGACGTCCCGCCAGTAGCCGGCGGGGTCGCGGGGCGCGGCCACATCTCCGCAGATGATGGCGGCCTGACCGCTGCCGTCGCGCGAGTCCGTACCGGTCAGCACGTAGGCGAGCTCATCGTCGAGCGCCGGGGTGGGCCGTACGGGCCGGCCGGCGGCGGCCTGCGCGAGTACGCGGACGGAGTCGGCGAGAGTGGCCCTGGCCTCCTCCTCGTCGGTGCCGAGGTTGTCGGCCAGCACGACCGGCAGCATCGTGTCGTCGAGGCGGTAGCGGCCGACGACGAGCGGAGAGTGGGCGGACGCCGCGAGGATCCGGTGCACGGTGGCCAGCACTTCGGCACGGGTGCCGCCGAGCCCGTACGTCGCGTGGCGCCCGGCCGCCCACGCCGCCCAGTCGGAGAGCGCCCGCTCGTTCGCCTGTTCGGTGCCCGCCAGCAGCCGTGGTCCCCAGGAGGCCCCGTCCTGTGAGCTGTCGAGGACGACGCGGTCCAGGCGCCCCGGGAACATGGCCGCGTAGACCTGGCCGAGGTACGTCCCGTACGACGCGCCGTTGTAGGACACCTTTCGCTCGCCGAGCGCCCCGCGGACGACGTCCAGGTCGCGGGCGATGTTCGGCGTGCTGATGTACGGCAGGACGGCGCCGTTGGTCCGCGCGCACCGTGCCGCCAGGTCCTCGGCGAAGCCGACGGAACCCTCGAAGGACCGGCGCGTCTCACCCGCACCCCTGATCCACGTCGCGCTGGGCCAGCCGCAGTCCACCGCCCCGCTGCGACCGAGAGAGCGCGGATCCACGCCCACCAGGTCATAGCGCGGGCCGGCCGCGCCCATGAGTTCGCGCATGTACGGCGGCAGGTCGATGGAGGGCCCGGGGCCGCCCCCGTTGAGGATCATCGTCCCGATCCGGTGCCCGGTGTCGGACGCCGCGAGCCGGGAGATCGCGACCGTCATGGTGCGTCCCTCCGGGTGGGCGTAGTCGAGCGGGACGGTCACGTCCGCGCAGCGGGCACCGGCCGCGTCGAGCTGAGCGCCGACCTCGTCACCCGGACCGAGCGTGCAGGCCTTCCAGGCGAGCCGCTGATGGTAGAACCGGCCGAGGCCGCCGTCCGAGGCCGAGGCGGGGGTCACCGATGACACGACCACCGCGGAGACGGCCGCGGCGGCCCATCGGATCCTTCTCATCGTCGCTCCGTTCGTCATGAGTCGCACAGGGCGGTCTGGATGAGGTTCAGCTCGTCGTCGAAGGCTTCTTGCGTGGACGGGTTCTCGTTGAAGGCGATCGCGACGCGGCGTCCGGACGGTGCGACCCCGGAGATCGCGGTGAACCCGTCGATGTCGCCCGCGTGCCCCCACCAGACGCCGCCGCACCGCAGCGGCGTCCGGATCAGGCCCAGGCCGTACTCCGCGCCCGGCCACAGCCGATCGGGATCGCCGGGTACGGCGCGTTCCATCTCGGCGAGCATCGCCGCGGGCAGCAGCCGCCCGCCGAGCAGGGCTCCGTAGAACGTGCTCACGTCGCGGGGGCTGGAGATCAGGGCACCGCCGGCCCAGGCCACGGTCGTGTTCATCGCGGTGGTGTCGGCCCACTCGGCCTGCCCGCCCCGCTCCTCCCGCACGTAGCCGCGCGGATGCGGACCCCGGATGCCGAGTTCGTCGCCTGGCCAGTAGAAGGTGTCCATGTGGTCGGGCAGCCCGCTGGTG
The DNA here is from genome assembly GCF_050936355.1 of Actinoallomurus sp. CA-142502. Taxonomy (NCBI): domain Bacteria; kingdom Bacillati; phylum Actinomycetota; class Actinomycetes; order Streptosporangiales; family Thermomonosporaceae; genus Actinoallomurus; species Actinoallomurus sp. CA-142502. The sequence continues at coordinate 10,944,048 of NZ_JBNJMY010000001.1, read as the reverse complement.
TGCCGCAGCAGGCTCCGTACGGTCACCCGGCGTCCGTCGTAGCCGTCTCGGTCCAGCAGTCCCGGCAGGTAGCGCTCGACCGGAGCGTCGAGCGAGATCCGGCCCTCCGCCGCCAGCGCGAGCACCGTGACCGCCGTGAACGACTTGGTGATGCTGCCGATCCGTCCCCGTAGGTCCGCCCGCATCGGACGCCCCGTCCGCCGGTCGGCCACCCCGCTCGCGTCCGTCCACGCCCCGCACCCGGGGTCGTCCACGCGTACGGCGGCGCCGGTCAGCCCATGCCGGTGCGTCATGCGCTCCAGGACGCGATGGGTGGCGGCGTGGCCCCCGCATTCCCGATGGTCCGCCCGCGCGGACGCCGGTACGACGCCGACGGCCGCGGCGCCCACCGCCAGCACCACGATCGCCCGCCTGCCGAGCCGTCGCTCTCTGGTCCTCATCGCCATGCGGCTCGACACTAGGCAGCCACGCTCCGCGGCACACTGCGGTGATCACCCGTATGACGACTCGGGACAGCGGGCTCATCGACGGTGGGGCCAACCCCCGCCAAGTTTCCTGTTCACCGCAAAAGGCTTCATTTGCTCCGCTATGGTGCTCCCCGGTACGCGGGGGGCTGCCGATATGCAGGAGGAGTCGTGCGCCTTTCCGTGGTCATCACCGGTCTCGCGTTGCTCGCGGTCGCCGCGACCGCGTCCGGATGCGGATCGTCGAAGCCGGAGCAGGCGAAGGCCGCGGTGGTGCCAAGCCCGACGCCCACCCCGCGGAAGGTCGTCGTGGTGGTCGACCACAAGAAGAAGGCCGAGACCATGACCACGGCCGGGACCGTACGCGCGGTGCTCGCCCAGGTGGGCGTGCAGCTCGGCCCGCACGACCTGGTGACCCCGCCCGCCGACGCCGCACCGGCCGCGACCGTCAAGGTGCTCCGGCTGCTGTCCGACCCGGTGACCAAGGTCGTCAAGATCCCGGCACCGATCGTGCGGAAGAAGAGCAGCAAGGTCCCGGCCTTCAGCCAGAAGGTGCTGCGGAAGGGCCGCACCGGCCTCAAGCAGGTGCAGGTCGCGTACGTCCGGCGGAAGGGCAAGAAGGTCAAGGCGATCATCGCCCAGAAGATCAAACGCAAGCCGGTATCGCAGATCATCGCCGTCGGGCCGCAGCCGACGGGCGTCGGCTCCGCCGCCCGGCTCAACTGGAGCGGCTTGGCGAAGTGCGAGTCGGGCGGAAATCCCCGCGCGGTCAACCCCGCCGGTTACTACGGGCTGTACCAGTTCAACCGGCAGTCGTGGGCGACGGTCGGCGGCTCGGGACTGCCGAGCCAGGCCTCCGCGGCCGAGCAGACCTACCGCGCCCAGCTCCTCTACAACCGGGTGAACGGCAACTGGCAGGGCCAGTGGCCGAACTGCGGTCGCTACCTCTTCAGCTGAATCGGGGAAGGTCAGCAGGCCAGTTCCTCCTGCGTGCCGGTGAAGCTCAGCGGCAGGGTCTCGACGGCGTGGGTGGCGATCGTGATGCGGAAGGACCTGTCTCCGCCCGCCACGAGCAGGTGCGCGCCGTCGCCCTCGCGGCAGATCGCGTCGCCCAGGAGGTTCGCCGGCGTCGGTGGCTTGCCGGGCACCTCCGCCGCCTCGTAGTGCCGCTCGAACAGGACGCGGGCCGCGCCACCTCCGGAGACCGGCGCCGCGATCACCCGATCGACCGCGCGTGGAGGGTGGCTGTGGTCGTGGGTGATGAAGTACGTCTGCGTGCCGTCGCCGCTCAGCGTGCCCGCCTCGGCGTCCACGTCGCCGTACCATCCGGTCGCGGGCACCACCAGGCGGCTGTCCCGGGCCAGGTCGTGTGCGGTGCCGGTGTCGACCACGCGGATGCCGGGGCCGGCGCGCTGCGCCAGCCGCAGGGTGCGTCCGTTCGCCGCCCAGGAGAGACCGACGATTTCACTCCAGCCGCGGTCCGCCCAGAGGGTCGTCCTCGGCCGTCCGGTGGCGCCGGTCACCACCACCCCATAGGCCATCCCACCTTTGCCGGGGCGGCTGGTGGGGAAGGCGAACCGGGTGCCGTCGGGGGTGACGGCGATAGCGTCGACCGCGTCGTCGGCCGAGGTCATGCCGGGTACCGGCGCCAGCTCAACGATCTTTCCGTGCTCGTCGACGCGTATCCGGTAGAGGCGCATGTGGGCCCGATCGGTCGTCAGCCCCCTGAGAAAGAAGATCCGGGACGGCCGTCCGGGCGATACGCCGGCCGTCACCGTGCTCCAGTCGCAGATGCCGGCGGGACGCCTCACCAACGCGACCTGCCGCCCGGCGGCGGTCAGCAGCCGAGCCACTCCGTCACCGCAGACGGCGCCGCCGGACGACCGTACGGCCAGCACGTAGTGAGCTCTCTCCGGGGCGTGGCCGTCCTGGCACGCGCCGGTCGCTAACAGCACCGACACTGCCGGGACCAGCGCCGAGAGGGAGCTCTGCCGGCCGCGGTTCCCGGTCACAGGGGGGCGCCGCCGAACCCGATCTCGTTTCCGTCGGGATCGCGGTAGGTGGTCTTGCGCACGCCGTTCGCGTAGGTCTCCTGCACCGCCGGCTCCAGCCCCCGTTCGGCGATCCCCGCGACGAGCGCGTCGTGGTCCTGCGCGAAGATCGTGTGCAGGGCGTGGCCGGCGTGCTCGGGCCGCCGCACGATGTAGACGTACCGGTGCTCGGCGACCTCCCACACGGCCTCCGTGTCATTCGGGAAGAACGCCGGCGGCGCACCCAGCAGCCGCTCGTACCACTCGAGGGCCGCGGCGTAGTCGGTGACCGGGATTCCCGCGAACAAGTCCAGAGTCATGAGGCGATCGTAGAAATGTCCTCGGCGCCGTAACCAGACTTATGCGAATCGGCATCGGCCGAGGAGGCGTTCGCCGACCTCGGTGATCTCCTCGCCGCCGCCATCCTGAGCACCCGCGACCGCCACCACCGGAGGCGATCGGCACGCCCCCGGGTCAGAAACGACGGGTGAACGGGGACGCCGCGCGCATCCGGATCAGCAGCAGGAGCGGCACCAGGACGTACGGCAGGTTGAACGCGAGGAACTTCGCCGGGTTGCCGGTGCGCGTGGCCGGGTCGCCGAAGAACTCCACGCCGAACACGACGATGCCGGTCAGCGTGACGATCATCGTGGCGTAGATCACCGCCGGCAGCTGGATCCAGTTCTTCCCGGTCACCAGAGCGAACACGAGCACGACGTAGAACGGCATGTAGACGAACGCCGAGAGCCCGGTGACGATCCGCATCCAGTCCGGCGGGTGCATGAACAGCGGGTCGGCGTCATGGGCGTACCAGTAGTTGGAGTCGACGAAGAAGTCGCCGGTCGGCCGGGAGAAGTTCACGCCCACGGTCGGCAGCAGGTCGCTGATCAGCGACGTCACCGTGAAGGCCGCGAACAGCACCGCGAAGAAGATGTCGACCTTCCGGTCGCGCAGCGGCAGCGACACGCTCATGACGCCGATCTTAGGCATGCCGCCCTTCTACGCATACGGGTTGTTCAACGCCTCACTGGCCCACGCGACCGTCGATGCACTCCCGCAGCAGATCCGCGTGGCCGCAGTGCCGGGCGTACTCCTCGATCCGGTGGACCAGCAGTTCCCGGACCGCGATGGCGTCCTTGCCCAGCCGTACGCCCAGATCCGGATGCTCGGCCAGTGCGGCGTCGGTGGCCGCCTGCTCGCGGGCCAGGTCGGCGTACGCGGCGTCGACCACCGCCTGGTCGGCGACCGCTCCCTCGAAGTCCCCGTCGCCGTAGAGCTTCGGCGGCGGGTCACCGGGCAGGACCCAGCCGCGCCAGTCCCGCTCCACCTCGGCGAGGTGCCGCAGCAGGCCGAGCAGCGACATGGTCGACGGCGGCACCGACCGGCGGGCCAGCTGTTCGGCGTCGAGGCCCTCGCACTTCATCAGCAGAGTGTGCCGGTAGTTCGTCAGGTAGTCCTGCAGCGTCGCCGGCTCGCCGTCCGGACTGGCTCCGGCGTTGTCGCGGGGATCATCATCCGGATCCACCCACATGTCCGGGTAGACGTTCGCCTGGCTCCAGCGTTCGGGTCGGTCGCTCACCCGGGCCATGGTGGTCCTCGGGTGCCTGGTTCGCCAGCGAATTTCCGTTGCGGCTCCGGACGAGCCACAGGCCGGTCAGGATCGCGCCGGCCGCGGTGACGACGCCTGCGGCGAGGAACGCGGTGTCGAGTCCGGTCCCGAAGGGGGCCCCGTGGCTCTGCCGGGTACGGACGACGGCGCCGAGCACCGCGACTCCCAGAATCGCGCCGATCTGCCGGGCGGTGCTGCTGACGCCGGAGGCCAGGCCACTGTCCTGAGGGTTCACCGAGGACACGGCCGCGCCGGTCAGCGGCGACATCGCCAGACCGAAGCCGACGCCGACGACGGCCAGCCGCCACCACACGGTGCCGTAGCCGGTGGCGTGATGGACCGTGGACAGTGTCAGGAGTCCGACCGCCGCGAGCGCCAGTCCGGCGGTGACCACGACCCGGAAGCCGAATCGGGCGGCGACGCGACCGGCGTACGGCCCAATGATCACCATGGCCAGCGAGCAGGGCAGGGTCTGAACACCGGCCGACAGGACAGAACGCCCTTGGACGAAGACGAAGAACTGCGAGAAGAAGAACGCCGAACCCATCAGGGCGAAGCCGACCACGGCCATGGCGGTGTTGGACACGGTGAACAGCCGGCGCCGGAACAGCCGCAGCGGCAGCATCGGTGTCATCACGCGCGCTTCGACGGCGACGAACGACGCCAGCAGGACGGCGGCCACGGCGAGAGCGCCGAGGATCAGCGGTGAGGTCCACCCGTGGTCGCCCGCCGCGATGAGGCCGAAGGTGAGCGCGCCGACGCCGAGAATCGACAGTGCCTGGCCGGCGATGTCCAGCGTGGGCGCCGCCGGGTTGCGAGACTCGTCCAGCACTCGCATTCCGGCCAGCAGCGATATAAGGCCGATCGGCACATTGACCAGGAAAATGCTGGGCCAGCCGAACGCGTCGGTGAGGATGCCGCCGGCCACCGGACCGGCGGCCATTCCGACGCCGCTCAGGCCCGCCCACAGCCCGATCGCCTTCACCCGTTCCTGCGGTCGCGGGTACGCCGAGGCCAGCAAGGCGAGCGAGGCGGGACTCAACGCCGCGGCCCCGACGCCCTGCAGAACGCGCGCGGCGACCAGCCAGCCGAGCGTCGGGGCGACACTGCACAACAGCGACGCCAGCGTGAACACCGCCACACCGGTCAGGAACACTCGTCTGCGACCGAGACGGTCGGCGAGCACGCCACCGGCCAGCAGCAGCATCGCGACCACGAGCACATAGGCGTCCACGATCCACTGCAGGCCGGTGAGGGTGGTGCGCAACTTGAGTTGCATGGCGGGCAGGGCCGCACCGACGATGGTGTTGTCGAGCAGCACCATGAACTGACCGACGCAGGTCAACGCCAGCAATATGGCTCTGTTCGGCCGAACGTCTTCGGACACGGGCGATTCCCTTCTTCCCGACCGGCGGAACGTGGACGCTAACGATTGACATCGATGTCACCTCAAGCCCGGCCGAGGGTGCGGATCCAGAGACAGGAGTCTGTGATGCGGATCGGTGAGCTGTCGCGTCTGTCCGGGGCGAGCCCGCGTTCGATCAGGCACTACGAATCGGTGGGGCTGCTGTCGTCGGGACGCGACAGCCGCGGGTACCGCGACTTCGATGAGAGCGCGGTCGCGCAGATCGCGAAGATCAAGCTGTTGCTGGGAGTCGGCCTCGACATCACCGACATCGTCGTGATGCTCCCCAGCGCGGACACTTCCGAGGTCGTCTACTGTGCGCGCGCCCAGGAGCGCATCGATGAGCAGATAGTCCGCATCGAGCGCCAGCAGGCGCTGCTGAGCGAGGCCAGGTCGCTACTTCTGGAGCTGCAGCGCGTCGGACAGGTCACCGCCACCGTCCGCCCGCCCGCCGAGCCCATCCGAGCGGTCAGCGGGAACAGGACCGCGGGCATCCGCTGACCGCCCGCTCGGAGTACGACGCCAACGGTTCGGCGGACGCGGACGTCCTACAGATCATGAGCCAGGACTCGCCCCCGGTGCCGGATTACGGGACCCGAATCGGCTTGGGATGCGCCCTGCTGATCCTCAGCCCGCTGATCGGCGCCGCGCTCGCCCTCCTTCAGAACGCGAACATCGAGGACGCCTGGGTCCACTGCTCGGGGCTGGCGCCCGAGGTGGCGAACGACATCGCCGACACGGGACAGGTCTGGCTCGGCTCGCTGGTGCTCCGCGCCATCGGCTATTCGCTGTGTCCGCCGGTGGGGATCATCGTCGGTCTGTGGATCTGCCGCCGGCGTACCCGCGTGGTCAGGGTGACCGTCGCCTGCGCGCTGGCCCTGGTCATCTGCGCCCTAGCGTTCTGGGGCGACTACGCCCTCAACAACGGCATGACGCATGGCTTCTACCTGCCGTCCCTGTGCCCGGGCGGCCGTCCGCCGTGGTGGCCGGCATGGCTTCCCCTACGGATCACCGGGCACCGATGAATATCCGGCGCGTACGAAGTCTGTGCCCTGAACGTAAGGAGCAGAGTATGGCGACAGAGCCGGACACAGGCTTTCCCGCAGGTATCCCCGCGCCCGCGATCCGGGCACTCCACGCCGCTGGGTACCTCGACCTCGGGCAGCTCGCGGACGTGCCCGCCGCAGAGTTGCGGAAACTCCACGGGGTGGGTCCGAAGGCGTTGCGACTGCTGCAGGAGGCTCTCCAGCGGCACGGCCTGTCACTCGGCTGACGCCGTCCCGCGTGATCAGGACTGGCACGCTCGCCGCAGCCGGGTCAGGGCGCCTTCGGGGTCGTGCAGGATTCGCACGCCGTCGGTCACCACGCGGCGCGTGCCGGGATCGACGGGGTCGGTGCGCGCCCAATCGGAAGAACCGATGTTGAGCTCGACCTCGAGTCCGGCGCCGGTGAGAAACCGCCGTTCGGTGATGGGGCCCCACGTCTGGACTCTGGTCAGTTCGCCGAGGTCCAGCTCGTCGGCCCAGGTGCCATCGGCGTAGCGGTCGATCTCCTTGGTGAGCAGGATGAGATCGAGGTCGGAGTCCGGTCCGGCCGCGTCCCGGGCGTAGGAGCCGGCCAGGAGCAGCCCGAGAACGTCGTCACGCTCGGCCGCCCAGCGGGTGACCCGCGCGATCACGTTCTCGACGTCAACGGCACCCTCGGCCGGAACGGCAACCGAGCCGGCCGCCGGGCGTTCATCACGCTGGGTCACTTCTGCTCCTCGGTACGCAGGCCGGCGGGCTCTGGAAGCGGTCACTACATCGTGAGCCGCGTACGGCTAGGGCACAGCCCGCCTGGCGGCGTTGATCAACTCTGCCATCTTGATCAGACGGCGGACGTACGCCGCGGACTCGCCACGCAGGCGGGGAAGAATCCTTCGGAGATCCCGGGCGCAGACCTGTAGTGCGCGGAACCGGTCGTCGTCCAGTGCGCCGCGGCTTTTCACATAGGCCGAGACGCATCCGGCCATCGCACCGTCGATCTCGACGACATCCTCGTCACGGTCGTCCACCCGGTAAAGATCGTCAGGCCACGTTGCACCGACGTGTTCGGCCCACAACACCGCGACTTCGTTGAAGATCGCCTCGTTCATCCAGCCGAGCCTACGGTCGTGATCGCCCCTTCTGAACGAGCGCCCGGGCCGGCGATTCAGCCGAGATATCCAGCCCATTTCACCTGACCGTTGAGCGCGCGGCCAGAGGCGCTCAGAGCGAAGCGATCGGGATCTCGGCCGTCCAGTAGGAGTTCGGCGGCCGGTGCGCCTTCTTCAGCCGCAGCCGTTCCTTGCGGTACAGCGCGAGCGAGTCGGTGACGGCATCAGGCAGGTCGGCCAGGTCGTCCGGTACGGGAACGGTCAGGACGAGGTTGTCCTTCTCGTGTACGAGGACCAGCTGCCCGGCGGGATCGAACTCCCTCAACTGGAACCGCGCGAGCGGCTTGTGCTCCTTGTCGTCGGTGGACAGCCGCGCCGTCCTCCTACCAGCGTCGTCGAACACGTACAGGCCGAACGTGTTGAGGTGGAAGATGCGACGCCGCGCCTGGTCCACGACCACGTCGTACCGGACGCCCCGGCTGGCCGAGTCGCGATAGGTGTGCAGATCCAGCTGGCCCAGGAGCTTCCCGCCGGCGTCCACCAGGGCGAACACGAACTCGCAGCCCCGCGTGTAGGCCTTCTTCTTCCACCCGACGGTCAGTACGACGAAGGTCGAGTCGTCGATCGGCACGGCGTCGTACAGCCAGGCATGACGCGGTCCACCCGGTCCGGGGCGCTCCGCCCAGATCTGCTCGTCGAGTTCGGTGAGGGCCTCGCCCTCGCCCGAGGCGCCGTTCGGTGGGCAGTAAAAGGCCCAACGCGTGCTTCCGTTCGGCTTCCGCAACAGCGCGGTCACGGCCGTCAGCGGGGGCATCACCGCTCCCACCGGTTCGGTCGAGACGGCCACGACGTTCTCGCCGATCAGGCACAGTGCTCGCCCGGACGGCGTCAGCCGGGTACGGAACGCCCAGTGCGGCTTCTCTCCCGATCCCGGTGCGGTGACCTCCTCGGCCGAGCCGAGCGCCGCGTCGAGGACGAACGCCTGGTTGCTCTTCGTGGAGAACAGAACCCTCCCGTCCGGGAGAACGCACAGCGAGGCCTGCGGGTAGAGCGCGCCCACATTCTTGCTCGCCCACCGTACGAAGACCTGGTTGATCGGCTCGCCGTCCGGGCCGTACCGGCTCACCACATGACCGGCGACCATGTCCCGCTCGTCCGTGCTGTCATACCGGTAGTAGTTGTAGGCGAGGTCCGACAACACGTAGCGGTCCCCTCCCGGCCCCGTGCACACCGATCGGTGCGTCCACTCGAACGTGTTGTCCAGGTCGATCTCCCGGTCGCGCACGAGCGTCTTGGAGAGCTGGATCGGGTACACACGGGTCATTGGTCGTTCTTCCTCGCCTTCGGCCGGCTACGAAGAACTTGGAGCGGTCGGACGACGATTCGGTTCCGGGCGCGGAGCTTCTCACGGAAGCCGTCAGCGGTCGGTGCGCCCATGGTCAGCGAGCGCGAACAGAGTGCTGTTCATCGAGACGCACCTGACGGAGGTTCGATCATGGACGGCACCAGCGTCACCGCGATCCGCGGCGAGTTCCCCATCGACGGCCGCCGACTGTCCTACCTGGACTTCGGCGGACCGGGCCGGCCGCTGCTGGCCCTGCACGGCCACCTGTACGAGGGCCGGACCTGGGAGCAACTGGCCGAGGCACTGGCGCCGCAGTGGCGGGTCATCGCACCCGACCAGCGCGGGCACGGCGACTCCGACCGGGCCGCCTCCTACACCCGCGAGGACTACGTCGCCGACACGATCGCCCTCCTGGACCACCTGGGGATCGAGCAGGTCGTGACGCTCGGCCACTCCGGCGGCGGCATCACCGCCTTCCAGATCGCCGCCCGGCACCCCGAGCGCGTGTCGGCCATCGTCAACGTCGAGGGCCCGGTCCGCGATCTCGATGACGGCCCCAGCGCGCTCTCGTTCGTCCTGTCGATGCCGTACACGGCTCCCGACCGGCAGGCGCTCCTGGACGCCATCGGCCCGCTGGCCCCGATGCTCGGCGACAAACTGCGCCCCACCGCCGACGGCGGCTGGCGTCTGCCGTTCCACCCGCAGGACACCATCGCCTCAGAGCAGGGAACATACGGCGACCACTGGGCCGACTGGACCTCCACCGGGTGCCCCGCCCTGTTCGTGCTGGCCCGCGACAGCCAGGTCATCACCCCAGAGGAAGGCCGGCAGATCGTCACCCGCCGTGCCAACACGCGACTCGCCGAACTCGACGGCGACCACTTCGCCCACACCACCGACCCGGATGGCTTCGCCGCCGTCGTCAAGGACTTCCTGGACACCCTCGCCTGACCGTTCGCCGGGGATCCGCACGGCCGTTGCCGATCCCCGCTCACGCCCCGAAGATTGTCGGCCCGGCCTGCTAGCGTCCGAGCGATCGGGAAGGGCGTGGACTGGATGGACGACGCTGAGAAGAACGCACTGTTGATGTTCTTGGAGGCGCAACGCGCGAGCGTTCTGGCGATCATCGACGGGCTCGACGATGAGGCCTTGACGATCCCGGTACGGCCTCTGGGGTGGACGCCTCTGGGTCTCGTGGAGCACCTTGGTCACGCCGAGCGGCACTGGTTCCAGGAGATCGCCACCGGTTCCGCCGAGCCGCTGCCGTGGCCCGACGACCACACGCCACTGACCACCTCACGGCCACCATCGGTGGTCTTCGCGTTCTACCGCACTCAGTGCGAGCGCTCGAACGCGATCCTCGCCTCGATGCCACTGTCGACGCCCCCGCGCGGACGTCACCCCGATCCACTCGGAAAAGAAATCACCGACCTACGCCGCATCGTCCTCCACATGATCGAGGAAACCGCGCGCCATGCCGGCCACCTCGACATCGCGCGCGAGCTACTCGACGGAAAGACGGGGCTCGGACCCCGATAAGGGCTGCCGATCCAGTCGGTGGAAGTCTGATAAAAGATCACACATGGTACGACTTACTGCCGTCGATCCGATCGATGCTCCCGAAGCTGCCGGAGGATACACACAGGCGCTGTCAGTCGAAGCAGGCTCTCGTCTGTTGTTCATCAGCGGCCAGATCCCGGAGACGCGTGAAGGCGAGGTCCCGCAGGAATTCGAGGGCCAGTGCCGACTCGTCTGGACCAACATCCTCGCCGCACTCCGCGAAGCCAATCTTGATGTGTCCAACCTGGTGAAAGTAACGACCTTTTTGTCCGACCGCCGCTATGCGGACATCAACTCACGAGTACGGCGCGAGATCCTCGGTGAGCACCGCCCCGCTCTCACCGTGATCATCGCGGAGATCTACGACAGCCAGTGGCTCCTCGAAATCGAGGCGATCGCCGCTGGGTGATCTGGCCGTCCCCGGGCAACGGACGTCTGTCAGTCCGTCGCGGGCAGAAGAAGCCAGCGCGCGAAACACCCGTCATCGCCGAGCTCGGTGTACCACCGAATGCGAAGCATGTACTCGCCTCGGACCATGGCGAGCATGAGGCCAGGGTCGAGTCCTCGTGACATCGGTGGCCTCGTGACGGGAGGCGGCCTCGGGTTCGCGCGCACCAGTTCGGCACCGTGCGGCCCCACGCCGTCCATGGCGGCACTGAACAACGCGAGATCGCCGCTGCGTACCTCGACCACGTCACCGGCATCGTCATTGCCGACGGGAACACAGTATGAAGCGTCGGCGTGATGAGCCCGGTCTCATGGGATCAGACGGTGAGGACGAGCTTGCCCTGGAGGTGACCGCCGTCGAGCAGCCGGTGCGCGTCGGCGATGCGCTCGAACGGGAACGTCTCCTGCACGTGGACCCGGAGCCTGCCCTGTTCGACGAGCCCGACGAGACCTCGCAGGGCGACTGGATCGGGGGCGACCGCGATGCCGCTGAAGCGCATGCCGGCCGCCTCGTACCTGGCGGCTAGCTCCAAATCCTCCTCGGCGACCGCCGTCACCAGGTGACCGCCTGGGCGGAGCACTTCGAGCGACCGTTCGACGGTGTCGCCGCCGATCGTGTCGAGCACGATGTCGATGTCGCGGACCGCCTTGGTGAAGTCGACCGCCGTGTAGTCGATCACCTCGTCGGCGCCGAACCCCTCGACGAACTTCCGCTTGCTCCCGCTGGCGGTCGCGATCACGTGCGCGCCGAGCGCTTTCGCGATCTGGATCGCGACGTGACCGACCCCGCCACCGCCGCCGTGGACCAGGACCCGGTCGCCCTCGGTCACGCCGCCGAGGTCGACGAGGCCCTGCCACGCCGTCAGCCCGACGACCGGCAGTGCCGACGCCTCGACGTGCGAGAGCGACGCCGGCTTGTGTGCCAGGTGCAACGCCGGCGCCGACACGACCTCGGCGTACGCGCTCGCCGCCCGCGGGAACAGCGGCATCCCGAACACCTCGTCGCCGGGCCTGAACCGCCACGTCTGCGGCGCCTCCTCGACCACGCCGCTGATGTCCCAGCCGAGGATGAACGGCGGCTTGCCGATCAGCGGGAACTCGCCGGCGCGCAGGCGCGCCTCCAGCGGGTTCAGGCCGATCGCCTTGACGCGAACGAGAACCTCGGTCGGGAGGGGCTGGGGCTCGGGCGCGTCCACGATGGTGAGCACCTCGGGACCGCCGAGCGTCTGCTGGGTGATGACTCGCATGGCTCTCCTGGCTTTGGAGGGGGAGAGACCAGGCTATTTTTCCGATAGGAACCGCCAGGTACCTTTGGCGCCATGAGCAGTTTCGGTCCCGGTGGTCCCTTTCTCGCCGACTGTCCGGCGCGTCTGACGGTCGAGCTGATCGCCGACAAGTGGACGGTGGTCGTGCTCTACGGCCTCAGCAAGGGCCCGGTGCGCCATGGCGAGCTGATCGAGCTGATCGGCGGTATCTCCCGCAAGATGCTCACCCAGACGCTCCGGCGGCTGGAGGCGCACGGACTCATCCGCCGCCACGCCTACGCCGAGGTGCCGCCCCGTGTCGAGTACGAGCTCACCCCGCTCGGAGCGACGCTGATCGATCCGATCCACACGCTGACCGAGTGGGCGAGGACGAACGGCGACGCAGTGCTCGAAGCGCTCGACGCCGATCCCGAGCCGGCCGCCCGCGGCGACTGAGGCTTCCGACCTTACGGCTGGCCGGTTCTCCGCGAGCCTGGCAAGTTGCGCCGCGTGTCTGACGCCCGCATACTGCGGTGTGTCAGAGCCGACCACGGAGGTACAGCGATAATTATCAAGGCCGTCCACGCCGCCGCGTCATCCGTGCGATTCGCCTGAGCCTGGATCTTCTTCCACCCACCCGGTCTGGAGCAACAGCCCATAGGAGAGGCTGAGCGCAGGCGTATACGGGTTGCTTCAGGGCCTTCGCGCGCGGGACGCCGCGGCTGCAGCGTTCAATCGTCGCAGCTCCGCGTGGAGGCCTTCTTTCATGCCTGTTTTCTCGGGTGGCCGCCGTATCCCGGCGCACCCGGTTCGTCCTTCGTTCCGTGATCCGCGCTTCGCCCTCCTGCTGGTCGGCCAGTCGGTCGGCTGGGTCTGCAGCTGGGCGGCGTCCCTTGTCCTGTGGGGATTCGCCGCCTACCACTTCGGCGCCGACCCGGCGGGCATCTCGCTCACGGCTCTGTGCTGGTCGGGTCCGCCCGTAGTCCTCACCGCGTTCACCGGCGGTCTCACCGACCGGTTCGGCCCGCGGACCATGCTGATCATCGGCTACACATGCTCCGCCGGCACGTCGCTGGGGATGTCCGTCTCGGGATCGCTGACGTCCCTGGACATCATGGCACTCGCCTGCGGTGCCGCCCGGTCACTGTGCAGCCCCGCGAGCAGTGCGCTGCCGACACGAATCGTCAAGTCCGATGACTTGCTCGCCGCCAACTCCCTCCTCGGCGTCACCGCCTCGATCGGGCAGGTAGCAGGACCGCTGGCGGCCAGCGTCCTCATGGCCACCGCGGGATTCCGGATCGCGTTCACCGCCGACGCCATCATGTACCTGGTGGGCGCTCTGGTCCTCATTCCGCTTCCGGTTCTCCCGCTGCCGGAGGAGCCGAGGAATGCCGGGGCAATGGTCACCAGGCGTCCGGCGTACGGGCTGTCGTGGTTCCGTACCGCCACGGCGGGCGCGGTCGCGGTAGCCCGGGAGCCGCGACTGCGCGCCATCGCGCTGGCCCGGATGGGGGTGGGCTTCACATCCGGGGCGTTCCTGGTCATCGAGCCGCTTTACACACGGCACGTGCTGCACCAGCCGTCGTCCCAGTTCGCACGGTTCGAGGCGGCGATCGGGATCGGAGCGGTCGTGACCGGGCTGCTGCTCCCGGTCATTCGCCGCCGAGTACCGGGGATCCGGTCGCCAATGTGGCTCCTGACGGCAGGAGCGGTCAGCTGCGGGCTGGCGGCGGCGCTGTTCACGGGCACGCCGTGGGTTCTCGTTGCCTACCTGGGTGCGTTCGTCTGGGGTGTCTGCGGCACCGTGTTCTACGCGGTCGCGGCCACGACCTTGCAGCGGCTCGCCCCCGTGGGGAAATTGGGCCGGGTCTCGGGTGTGATCTCCACGGCCGAATCCACAACGGAGAGCCTCAGCATGCCGGCGGCGGGCGCACTCGTGGCCGTCGCCGGCCTTCAGCCGGGCGCGCTCATCTTGGCAGCGGTAGCCGTCGCGGCCGGGGCGGTGTGCCTGCTGAGATAGTCGGAAACTCGACTACGCGCTCGTGTCCGGTCTCTACGCGCTGCCGGGCATGAGCGCGCCACCCGCTGAAGGCTCCTGCGTCACCTGGGTCAACGAGGCCGAAACGGCGTAGTCGATTCCGACGGCACAGGGGCCGTAAGCGGTGACATGCGGCGGCTACGCGCCAGACAGAGCGTCGAATTTACACGGGGCGGCGGCTCGTACACTTGCCCGCGATCGGGCGTGCTTCCCAGCTCGCCACGGTTAGCCCGATGGGAACCGCCGCAGGGGCTCCGTGCCAAATCCGGCACGGCCTGGTGACTTCATGGGGTTCAGCGGGCCCCGGCTCGTCTCGCCTTTCGCGCCAGCCGACCGGAGTTCCTTCTGGTACTAGCCACCCAGCGTCAGCGTGGCCTCTTATCCCCTGCCCTCCCGTGCGCTCTTGACCTGCCGCGTCCGGAATTCGCCTTCTGGCCGCACATGGGTGGCTCCCGGACTGAGGCGGTATCTGGAGTGGTGGCTAAGCGGTCAGATCAAGCTATGAATCGGCCTATTGCCGAGCGCACAGATGGTCTTGCTTGGCTTCGCCTGGGACGTCGACGGGGGGATGGCCCAGCTTCCACCTCAACCAGTGACCACCCTGGCTTGCGCGCCGTGAGCGAGCCGTCCCCGAGTCGGAGTGCCCCCGCCGGAGGCAAGTAGTAAGAGTTCCTCGACATGAGCGGCGCTGCCGTCCCGATCGCGGGGTACCACCTCGGGCTGGACCCCGTGCTCCGCGAAGCCGAATATCTGGGTGACGCGCAAGAAGAGTCTGTCTACGGTGACGGCGTGAATCCGGCTGACTTCTACACGGGTATCGTCGCGGAGCTGTACGGGCCGCTGAAGTCTTTCTCTCAGGATCCCGAACCGTATGCGGCCTTCATCGAGCAAGTCGGCGCCCCGGCGCTGGAGTTGGGCTGCGGGGACGGTGATCCCCTGCTGGAGTTGCGTCGGCGCGGCCTGGAGGTCGAGGGCGTCGACTCCTCCGCCGACATGCTGGAGCGCCTCGGTCGCCGGGCGCACGAACAAGGGATCACGGCCACGGTGTTTCACCAGCGCATGGAGGCGTTGGAACTGCCCCGTCGCTATCGGGCGATCTTTTTGGCCGGACCGACCTTTACCCTGCTGCCAGACGACGTCGCCGCGCTGGCCTGCCTTCGTGGGATCCGGGCTCACCTGGCTGAGGGCGGCGCCGCCCTGGTGCCCCTGTTCGTCCCCTCTCCGACTCCGGCCGAGCAGATCGGCCGAGTCCGCACGTCGTTCGCAGCTGACGGTGCCGAGCTTCGGGTGTCCGTCGTCGCGGAGGAACGTGATGAGGTTGCGCGGACGCAGACGACGCTGCTGCGCTACGAACGCCACCGCGGCGCAGACCGCTCCGTCGCCGAGCGCCCATGGGTCCTGCACTGGTACTCCCGCTCCGGATTCGAGGCGCTGGCCGCATCCGCCGGCCTGACCGTGACCGCGGTCACCGATGACCACGGAAACCCTGCTCCTATCAGTGCCACCGACCTGAACTTCCGTCTTCGAACCACCGCCTGACCGTCCTTACAAGGACGCGCGGGAGTGGGGGAAGCCAACTGGCGGCCCTCCGCGCCTGACGCAGCGGCAGCGCGGGCGCGACGATGCGCTGAAGATCCTTCACGGCAGCGATTCGTGGGGGCGAAGCCCCTCACATCGGGGGTTCCAGGGGGTCGCCCCGCCTGGGCCAACACGAGCGGGTGACGGGAATCGAACCCGCACTACCGCTTGGGAAACGTAGGGATCTCGGCCGTCACGGGCGCTGACCTGGGCGTCGGTGTGCTCGTGAGTGACCGGCGTTGACCCTTGATCACCGGGGCTAATGGCACGACGATCACTCGGCTGCAAGTTCTGCGATGATGAGAGCGCTACGTACCTTCGCCCGCGAGGTGATCGTTTGAGGAAGGTGGCACTGCGTCCTCACGCACTGTTGCCTCGGCAGTACGACGAACGAAAAGTCCTGGCCACTACCGTGGACGCATGGGGCAGAGCCCTTTGGTTGCTCTGCCTCGACGCGGACGTCATAACGTCTTCGCGCGGAGAAACTCGATCTTGGCCACGGAACTACCCCTATGACGCGCTCCTCGTCACCAGCGATGCAGGGAGTGTGCGAGAACGTGTGCTGCGTGATGTGATTTTGCGGCCCCAGCACATAGACGCTCTGCCCAATGGCCGGCTCATCTTGCAGAGCCATGGTGCAGTGGGAGAACGGAACGCGCAGATATTCGGGGATGACGGCCGACCGCGACGCAGCTTTGTCATGGGCCGTGCCATCGAGTTCATGATGGCTGATCGACAGAACAACCTATGGAGCGCCTACTTCGACGAGGGGGTCTACTCCGACCCGATCAGCGCCGCAGGTCTGGTCCGCTGGGACAGCGATGGCGACCAGACATGGAGCTACTCGTCGCCACAGGGGGTGGAATACATTGACACCGTCTACACCTTCAACGTTGCCGAAAACGTCGCCTGGGCCATCTACTACCCCACGTTCCCGCTCCTCGAAGTGCACGCCGATGGGCATTTCCACCTGCGAAAGAACACCGTGGAACCTAGAGGCATGGCCGTCCGCGGCAGCGAGGCACTTATGCTCGGCTACGGCTCGCGGCTGCGCTACTGCGAGATGACCGGCCGCGAAGCCACCGTGGTCGGGGAAGCGGAAGTCACCATGCCCGACGGAACCCCACTCAAGCGGTACGCGCGACCCGTCGGGCGAGGAGGAAGCCTCTACCTGCGCGGCGATACTTCCGTCAGACAATGGTACGTACTGGCCATGTAGGGCCGATTCGACGTACCTCATGCCGTGCTGACGACAGGAAGGCACGAAGCGTGAGGACGACGCGCTGGTCTTCGCCGGGATCAAGGGCGGACCGCTCCGGCGGAGCAACTTCAACAAGCTGACTCGCTGGGTCGACGTCGTCCGCACGATGGGCGTTCCCGGCCTGCACTTCCATGACCTTCGGCACACCGGCAACACCCTCGCCGCCGACATGGGCGTCTCGCTGCGGACTCTGATGGCGCGCATGGGTCATGACAACGAGCGGGCGGCGCTGATCTACCAGCACGCGTCGAACCAGGCGGACCGGAAGATCGCCGAGGGCTCGACGCGTTGCTCAGGACAGCACGCGACGAGGACGACCCAGATGACGACGGGACCGCCGGCAGCCTGGTCTCCGTGGCCTAATGGCACGCTAATGGCACGGCGGGCGGAAAACCGCCTCGACAGCAAAGAGGCCCAGTGCCGGGATCATCTCCCTGACCTGGGCCTTCGGCGTGTGGAGCAGAATCGAACCCGCACTACCAGCTTGGGAATCGTCTGGTTCCGAGCCGTCACGGGCGCTGACCTGGACTTCGACATGACCACGAGTGACCGCTGTTCACCGTGGCTAATGGCTCGTTAATGGCCCGGACGGCCGAACCTGGACCCGGCCGACGGACCATTCTAATCCGTAGATACCCAAACGCTCTCCGAAGCCGTTCGGATCCGTCCGCAGGCTCGGCTGACGTCGTCTCGGTCGTCCAGATCCGTACGGCTCCACTCAAGATCGTTCGTCCCGGTGGCTCCCGCTGTGGCTCCCGGGAGCCACCGTCGCGCACCAGTCCCAAAGCCGAGCACACCAGGGCCGACGACGGACGGGAAGATCAGGCCTAGGGAGCCCACTGGGATTGGGGTACAGCTGACAGACTGGCCTGATGTACGAGCCGAACATGCGGATCCTGCGACCGTCGCGCCGGAAACTGCGCCCCGGGGATGTGTTCGCGCTGAAGCCCGACGAGTGCTACCTGTTCGGCCGGGTGATTTACACGGATATGCCCGCCGGCCCGATGGGGCCAGGCTCCAACCTCATCTACCTCTACGACGCCAGAGCCAACACCGAGACGCCGGACCTGTCCGCGCTGGTCACTGATCGGCTCCTCATCCCGCCGCAGATCATCAACAGGCTGCCTTGGTCGCGGGGGTATCTGATGACCGTGCATCACGCCGATCTTCAGCCTGGCGACGTGCTCCTCGATCACTGCTTCTTCGACTCGGCGCGCCGCCGGCACGTCGGCCTGGACGGCAAACCCCGCGACGCCGGCTTCGAACCGTGCGGGCGCTGGGGCCTCAACAGCTTCGCCAGCCTCGACGACACGATCAGCCGAGCTCTCGGGATCCCCCTGGCACCCGACTGAGCAAGCAAAGCCGCCTTAGCGGACCCGGCCGCAGCCGAACGCGCGGAACCATCACGGAACGGGCGACCCGATCGTGCTGGGTGGGGCCGTCTGTGCGCGGTCAACGGCTCGGCGCTAAGTGACCTGGTCACTCCACATGATCGAGTGGGAGTTCAGCCCGTCTGCGATCTGGTCGCTGTCCTAGATTGTCTCTCCTCGACGGCACCCACGGATTTACAGGACGCCATGGATCTCGGCGCCATTTCCTCGCTGACCTGCACGGCATCCCGGCCAGCGCCCCCGCTGCCGTCGATGCGTTCCGCTTATGTTCCGGATCTTGAAACAGGCGCCCAGGGCCTGTCCGTGTCGATCTAGAAGAAGCCGAAGAAGCGATCCCACCAGCTCGGCTGCCCGTGCGGTTCGCGACCAAGCCGAAAAAGTCGGCTCTGTCCGTCGTAGCGGCGGTCCAAGAGCTCTTCGGGCACGGCGACGAATCCCGCGTCGTGTACAGCGCGTTGCACCTTGGCCAGATCCTTGCCGTCCAGATCACCGAGCGCCTGTGCCTCGTCCAGGCCGAGGTAGGCACCAGGGTTCTCTGCGGTCACCAGCGCGAGCGGCTCGAACTTGCTCACGCACACGATGATCCTCGTCCCGCGCACGGTCGCTGGCGCGGGGATCTCGACGCGGCCGTACTCGCTGGAGTCCTGGTTGTTCCCCTCCGCTGGGCAACGGGTGTCGAAAGCACTCTCCAGGCCGGACGCAAGACGTTTCAAGGAAGCGGCAGCCTTGCTGTTGCTGTAGTCCGAGGGCCACTCCAACCACTCGGGATCATCGAGTCGATGTAGCAGCGCCACGAGGTCCGATTCATCCGTCGCCACCAGCCCAGCCTCGCACGGCCGAGTTATCTGCAACAGCAGGACCCGACGCCCTCTTCCAGCTTCGTAGCGACACCAGGGTTGTCAGCTTGGGAAGCGTAGGGATCTCGGCCGTCACGGGCGCTGACCTGGGCGTCAGTGTGCTCGTGAGTGACCGCTGTTGACCCTTGATCACCGGGGTTAATGGCACGCTAATGGCACGGACGGCCCATCGCGCACAGCGGTGAGTCATCCACTCCCGTCGTTTGACAGCAGCGCCCAGATACAGCTCTCAGGCTGGAGCGATGGGTGATTGGCTACGTGGAGAGTCCGTTGTCCTCTGATCTCGCTCGCCTCGTTGACGGCCGGCATCATCTCCGCATCCCCGATCGGGTGTATCTGGCCGTCTCGCCGGCGGAGCTCAAGCCGCTCGCCAGGGTTCCAGTCTCCCGAGCGCCAATGCCCCATCAACGCGGCCTTCCCGTAAGGCACCGGGATGACTCGCTTGACCCGAAAATGGAATGGCCCGCCCTGACCACGGCGGGCAATCGAATAGCGCTCTCCGCACTCACACCGTCGCTCCCACCACGTCGATGGCTCGTCGCCCATCCACCTAACCTCTCGCCGATCGCACTGGCGCGCACCTGCGCGCAGCCCTCGCCTGCCTGGTCATCCCGTCTGCCTTCGGCCCACCGCCCGCTCGGCTTGTCCTGGGACGAAGGCGGCCGGGATAACCAGGCTTCGACCTCAACCACCCACCCAGCTCAGCCCCGTCACCGCGGCCATCCCGGAGCGTGAGACCCCCCGCCGGAGGCAGGAACCGGGGTATGTCGCCGGTTGCTTGTCTTGCTAGGAGTCGATCTCCCAAAAGAGCGCGCCGGCCTCCTCGAGGTCGCTGAGAGGGGCCGTCAGTGGTTGTGGGTCGGTTCCGGGTGGCAGGTCGACGGCCAGGTAGGTGCCTTGCAGCCACTCGTGGGCCAGTCCGGAGGCTGCGGCTTCGCGGTGGAGTAGTTCGTGGAGTTGGTTGAGTTGGGGGTGGTCCCTTACGAGCGCGACGCGCAGGGTGCGGTGACCTGATTTCTCGACCACGGCGGAGACCAAGTGCTGGTCATCGATGGTCACGATGTCGCGGTGGCAGATGCCGTAGGTGAAGAACGGCAGGCAGGCGATTTGGAATCTCTGCGGCGTGAGCTGGTGGGTCCACAACTGCTCGCGCGAGCCGTCCTCCCGGTCGGACAGGTCCGCGTGGATCAGGTAGTTACTGGCCTCGCGGCCGATCGGGTTCTCATGCGCGATGACGGTGATGGGTCACCTCCTAGTCGACGCTGGGACGGAGACATGTTCCAGCACTGGCGTGAGATCGCCAAGCGGGGATAGGCATCGGCAGCGAGCCAGCGTGGTTGGCCGCCCGATCGGCACGACCGGAGGGACCGGCGCCCACGCCGCACGCCCGTAGGGCGTGCCGGAGCCGGCGACCAGCGGCGGCGCTTGCGTCGCCGCCTTGATCCATTACAGCGGAATTCAGCAATACACCGCACCAAGGTCACGTCGGGAACCATGCCCCGTCGGTGGCTCGGCCACGAGGCAAGATGCTTCTCGGCCTGTCCAGCAACGCGCGCTGCGAAACGGCACGGGATGCGAAGGGACCCTCTTGAGGCAGCCACCAGTGGAGGGCGTGGGGGGCGGAGCCCCTCACCTCGGGGGTTCCAAGGGGTCGCCCCCCGGACCAGCACGAGCGGGTGACGGGAATCGAACCCCACTACCAGCTTGGGAATTCAATGGAGACCGGCCGTCAGCAGCCCTGACTTGCGGTTGCGGTGCTCCGCGAGCGACCCCTCTTGACCCCTGTTCACCCTGGCTAGTTGCACGCTAATTGCACGCGCTCGGCTGGTCGTCCTGCTCTTTTGCGGCCCCTCGGTAGCCCGGTCACCTCGGTCGCAAGCGGACCCGGAGCGCAGGGCCGGCTGCGGTCCGAGCACCGGAAGCCGCGCGGCAGCGATCGCCCCAACCACGAACGGTGAGTAACCATCCACGGCGATCGTCACGGCCTCACTGCCACTCCACCCGCTGTAGGCCGGCAGATTTACAGAGGGTCACCGAATCTACGTCCCTTACCCGCTGACCTGCGCTCGTACCATGCGACAGGTCACGGTGAGGCAAGGTCATCCCGCGCATATCCCGTGCTCGATCCCTCGACTGTCACTGCTGTGCCCTGGGCCACGCGATCCCGATCGTTGCTGCCTCAGGAGTGCGAGTGGATGCCGTCGATTTGTCACGGATGCGTGTCGCAGCCGCTTTTGCCGCGATTCCTGAACTTCGCTAATCCCAGCAGTCGAGCTGCGAACCACCTATCGAGCTTGCGGTATTGGAGGACGATGAACATCGACTAAAGCTCAGCCATTATCCGGACGGCTTTGTTCAGTTCTCCGGGCAGGCATCCGGTCCGGACGCAACGTCGACGGCTCGCCCAAGGGGGGTGGGATTCGTATCATTTCCCCTCGGCTCGGCCATCGCCACTTTACCGAGAGGACCTAGGTCCTCACCACCGGGGAACTTGATTCATCGACGGTCTGGGAGGGCCTTCGGCCGAACCGGCGGCGCCAACTGGCACGTCCTCGACTTCAACGCTTCCTTCTTGCCGGAGGCGCGAGTGATGGGCGAGGACCCGGCACGGGCCCGCTCTCTCAGAGGCTGGAGTCGAGGCGGCGCGGCCTTCATGAACGCGCAGCCTCCAGGCGGGAGCGCAGACGGCCTATCTCGGATCGCAGGGCCCGGCCGGCCTCGTGGTCGTGCAGGTCGTCGTCGATCAGGTTCAGCTCGGCGGTGCGCAGCTCGATCAGGAGGTCGCGGGGCGCCCCGTGCGGTGTACTGCGGAGTTCCCTGTGACGCCGTCGGCGGTGGGTCAGGATTTCGGTCTCCGTCTCGGTGAGCACGCCACGGCTCACCTCGGCCACGGCTGCGTTCCGGAAACATCTGAGGTATTGCCGGCGTGCGACACGGTAGACGGCCACAGCGCTGATCAGGATCACCGATCTCCTGAGGACCTCCCAGCCACCGCCGGCCAGAAACGGAGAGTCCCACCAGGCGTGCATAATCACTGCGAAAAGGAACGCGCCGACGGCGACAGGCAGCCGCCATGCCAGCGGACGCTCGCGGTTGCCGATCAAGTACCCCAGACCGGCGCCACTGACCGCGGTGAACGCCCAGTGCGTGAACCAGAGGTCAAGGGCGACCCGCCCTACCAGCGAGGTGACGGCGGCGGAACCGGCCTGCACGGCTCCTTTCTGCGTGATGGTGATGAAGACATAGCTATAGTCCTCCAGGACCGCGAAGCCGAAGCCGATCAGGGCTCCGTATGCGAACCCGTCGAGCGGGCCGCGAATCGCCTGCGGTGCCATCAGCGCTAGCAGCACGACCCCGATCAGCTTCAAGGTCTCCTCATCGATCGGAGCGGCGATCGCGATGCCCCATCGGTCTGCGAGGTCCGCCCCTGCTAGTTTCTTCACGATGTTGAGCAGTGAGCCGTTCGGAATGCCGGCGATGCCCCCCGCGCTGAACGCGCCCCAGCCAATCATCAGCAGCGCATAACCTCTCGGATGAGAGCGGATCGGATGCAGCCGGCGGAAGAACCAGTACCCGGCTAGCAGCACCGGGAGCAGAACCAGCAGCCCTACAAGGGCACCGTCGGGGAACACCGCCGCGTTCACGCCGATGTCGAGGCCCGTGAGGACGAAGCCGATCAGGAACGCCACGGCCCACAGCCAGAACGCCGAACGTCGCGTCAGTCGCGGTGTCCGTGTCGTGCGCGTCGTGCGCGCCATCACGCGCCGTCCGCGAACCGGATGTCGCGCATCATGCCGCGGATCTGGTCCGTCTTACTCCGGAAATCTGCGGGCGGGCCGGTGGCGACCATCTCGACGCCGCCGGTCGGAAGGGCGAGCACGGTGGCGATGCCGATCCGGTGGCGATCGACGAGCGCGCCGCTCAGCCCCGACACCCCTTGGGCGTTGGTGACCGGGTCCGGGCGCGCGGAGCGCCGGCGCCTTGATCCACTACAGCTCAATTCGGCAACCGTTCGTGATGATCTTCGCAGCCACTAGCTGCTCGCTCGACCCCGCTTCAAGGGGCGCCGCACGGTTGGAAAGCCATCCTGCCGACCGGCTCGTAAGCGCTTGGCCGGATCCGGCCTCCGCGCGGGCGGCATCAGGTCAGCCCAACTAGGTCGCTATGTCTGGCCTCTGTGTGAAGGAGGCATTGCAGGCAACACCGCCCGATCTGGCCCGCTACGTACTACCCTCCTCTGCTGGGGACAGGGGGTGGGAGGAGAAGAATGGCGGGGGACGAGATCGACCCGTCCACTCATCCGAAGCAGGCCGTACGGAAGGTCTTGAAAGCCCTCGTGGCGCAGGGCTGGACTCTTCGCAAGGGCGGGCACTGGGGCAAGCTCTACTGTCCATGCGAGGACGGTGGATGCACCACTATTCCGATCAGCGGCACACCTGCGAACCCCGATCGACATGCACAGCGCCTGCAACGCCTAGCCGATCGTTGCCCGCTGGAGCCAGATGATCCCCGCAGGAGTCTGACGGGCATGAAACGTGACGATGACGACAGGGATAACCGTTGACGATTGTCAACAGCTGCCTCAAGCTAGCAGGTAGGCTGCTATGAGGGATCAGCGGAGGTGCGCGTGGAATACGAACTGACGTTCGTAGTTACTGGCGCTGACGTTGATGACGACGGCGCCGTCTGGAGCTTGATGGAGCATGCTGACGCAACGCTCCATCGTGGTGCCGGCGTGGATTTGTTGACGATCTCGGTAGATGCCGACAACGCGGTAGATGCCACACAAATGGCCATAGTTGAGTGCAAGCGGCACGTGCCCGAGTTGGTATTCCTGCGATTGGATCGTGACCTGGTCGGCGTGTCCGAAATCGCCCAACGCACTAAGCGCTCACGACAGAATGTTTCGCAATGGATTTCTGGTGAGCGACATGTAGGGCTTGCCCCTTTTCCTGCACCTGAAGGGGTAGTCGGGAGAGCGCGGGTCTGGCTTTGGGGTGAAGTAAATACATGGCTGGCGCAGTTGGGTCTAAACGATGATCTATCGCGGCCTACTCGCGATGAGATTTTGGAGATCGACTACCTACTAAGCGTTTTGGAAAAAAGTAAGCGGCTTCGCGCTGAGCGAGCTTTGCTGTGGTCTGCTACGCGAGTTCGCAGAGGTAAGAGTTTCAACGTCGGGCTGCTAAATACTCGTAAGAGTTTGAGTAGAATCCATGCCGATTTCACAAATACCGGGCATATCGTTTTCGATATACACTCACTATCTCGCGTAGCGCCAAAGCGGGCGGTATCGGAAGAATTCGATGCTGCTACATCTGCTTCGAGCGCAGTGGAACTGACAGAGGTAGAGCAGTGAAAATAAGCTCGGCGATTCTAGCCGAAGCCTTTGCACGTGACAGCCGGAACGCGTTGACGCTTGTCGGGGTTGGGCAGAACGTAATCCTGACGTCGAAGCTTCCCTTGCAATTGAGGCGTGTCGTTTTTGTTCAAGTTACGGGCGATGTCGACGAATTTAAAGAGGATCGTCTTGTGACGTTTACTTTGAATGTCACGTCTCCTTCAGGTGATGTTCTCACCGATATTTCGAGTCAGGCGAATATTAGTTCGCTGCCGTGGAGTGATATTCCAGGCAGCTTGGATCTCCTGGCGGAGACCGATTTCACGGCGAAAGAGTACGGCAAGTATCCGCTAAAAACCCTTGTGAATATGGATGAACACCAAGAGTTTGATATAGAGCTGACACTCTATATCAAAGAGCCTTCGCCTTGAAAGCCTTAATCTCGCGCTAGAAGCTTTTGCGCCTAAGATTCCCCTGAAATCAATGGCGGACTGAACCGTATCCCTGTAAGTAGCGCGCCGTCGCAGCCATAGTTTGGGCCGTAGTAGGTTAGCGAGTCTTGTTCTGCGGGGCTGTAGATCCAACTAACAGGATCCAGCTCTGTTCCAGGAATATGCCGAAAGCATGCTGCTTCATCCTGGATATTTATACCCGTTGGTAGCGGTCCACTGCCAAATGACCTAGCGCTTTGCTGCGCTTGATCGCGGCGGACTATCGTGCACATGATATTTGGCCCCACTAGCTTGTTGCTGGATGAGACTTCTCTGATTGAGGATGCTAGAAGTCGCGCGATGGATTCGGGGTGGCTAACCCTGTGAATGGAGTGACGCAGGCTTCTTTCTAGCCGATTTCTCACTGACCCCGCGAAATTCTGGCCTGCCGCATGTAGCAGATAAGCTTGATTTTTGTCCAGATGACGGAAGGCGACACTGAAGTGATCGTCGGCGACAGGACGCCAATTCTCATCGAGGTCTTGAGCGTTGCTTATTACTGCGATAAACGGATGAGTGGTGCTGTCCATATGGTGTCCGTTGGACTGACGCTCAGCAGTCATTCCAGCAAAGCCGCAGCCTACGAATGATGTTCGCTTCAAGCTGTCCTGCTGTAAGGCGGGCACTGGAAGACGGAGATTGTTAATAGCCTGTGCTGCTTCTTCCGCGAGACCGGTCAGTAGATCCAGTAGGCGAACACTACGCCGAGCAAGGCAGCGTAGTAGCAGCTCATCAGTGCGTTCTAGCCGACTGCAGCGCGCTAAACCAGTAAAAGCAAACGACGAATGGCCGCACAGTACTGTTGCCTTATTTGCCGTATCTTCATGCACGCTTCCGCCGGACAGCGTCAGCCTGCGGTCAGATGCTTGGATTGTGAATCTCTGGGTAATGCACGTAAGTATCAAGGTCATTGCTCACCTTGCCCGCCATCGATCATCTATTGATCTCGCAGTTATTCCCCTGGCCGCCTATAGAGATCCTAGCTTGTGCTGCTACAACATTAGACTGGGTGCGGTAGCTGGCCGGTGCTCTGCTATGAAATCGGGGATCAGAAGCTTTCTAACAACAATCGGCCGGGCGGAGCCATCACGGTCAGGACTCTGTCACCGCTCTCCTGACGGCAGCAGGATCGGCAAGGTCGGTGAGTACAGTGATCGCTCCGGCGGTCCGCAGTTCCTCTGGAGGCGTGCTGCCGGAAGCGACGGCGATGATCTGTGCGCCGCCCTTCAGTGCGGCTTCAACATCACTGGGGCTGTCGCCGATGATCACAGTAGTTTTCTCAGTAAACATGATGCCCGTTTGCTCACGCGCTCGCTGTCTGGCGATGTTTACGAGGTTGGCGCGTACTGGGTCGTCATCGCCGTATGCGCCGGTGTTGCCGTTCAGCAACACGGCCAGGCCGAAGATGCTTAGTTTGGCTTCTGCGGAGAGGCGTGGGTTGCCAGTCAGGACGGTCTGGTGAATGTATGGGATCGTTGCAAGGCTTTCGAGTGCTTCGCGGGCTCCTGGTAGGACTCGACCGCGGCGCCGCATCTCGTCTGCGCGGCTTCGATATATCTTGGCCTGAGTTTGGACGAACTTGGGGAAGTAGTCGCCGGGGTCCTCGATGCCGTACATCTCCAGCGTCTCGCGGAAGATGATCGGCTCCGTTCGGCCGGTGACGTCGGCCAGCTTCTCGATCTTGCGGCCGGTGACCTGCTCGAACGCGGCGCGGAAGACTTCGCTGCCGACTCCGCCGGTTTCGATCAGTGTGTGATCGATGTCCCACAGGATGAGTCTCGCGGTCGTCACCGTTCCGTCCCCTGATGGCCTACGTATCTTCACGACAGCCTGCCACACCATGTTGCGGCTGTTTATGCTCCGGAAAGACAGAGGGCCATCAGAAACTCAGTTAAGCGAGCATACGCTCCGCCTCGCTAAGAGCCAGCGGCCAAGGGAACGCCTCGATGCGTTCGCCTCCTGTACCTGGAGGGTGCGGCTGGAATTCGTCGTCTCCTAGAAGAACGCGCACGCCTTCGTTCTGGAGTTCATCAACACTGCGGTGAAACGCGCGGCGCCCGGCTAGTGCGCTGTTAACAAACGGTAGGACGACCGTCGGGATCTTTAGACCCGGAGCCTCTGCGAGGATTCCCAGGGCGTAAGTGTCGCTGGTCCCCGCAGCCCACTTGTTGATCGTGTTGTAGGTGGCAGGAGCAACGATGATGGCATCGGCTCTGGGTGAACGTGGTTCACCAGGGGTCCGGTATTGGCTGCGCACGGGGCGGCCTGTCTGTGCTTCGAGCCTAGAGACGTCGATGAATCCCAGGGCCGCAGGCGTCGCAATGACAAGAACGTCCCAAGCCCGTTGCTGTGCAAGCTCGACCAGTCGGCCAACATCGGTGGCCGGTCCGGCACCACACACGATCACATAGAGAACGCGAGCGTTGCCCGGCTCTGTCACAAGCGAACCCCGATCTGAGTCGTGAACTCCCGTACCTGTCTCCTCAGACTCGGCGGGGATGTAGCTGCTAGATCGCGGAGTAGTCGATGGACAGCCGGGCGGGCCGAGACTTCTTCCGGCGCGAGTTGCTCAGCGGCACGGAGAATCTCGTATGCCTTCTCATGCTTGCCCCACTGCGTGAGAGCGCGTGAGGTGTCGATCAAGAGCGCTGCCTTGCGCTCGGTGATGGGAATGCGCTCTAGGCCGATACGGCGGGCTTCGGCGATGGCGTGGCCGGCGTCGCCGAGGAAGGTGGAGATGTTGACGCGGTGGAGTTGGACGTTGGTGGGGCCGAAGGCGGTCCAGCGGTGGTTGTAGTCGCCGCCGAGGCGTCGTCCGGCGTCTTCTGCTTCGTCGAGCATGGTGGCGACGGCTCCGCGGTCGTTGCGTTGGCCGGCGGCTACTGCTCCGCGTAGGAGGAGTGAGCCGTAGACCGAGAGGGAGTCGGGGTTGTGCTGGTCGATGTCGCGGTCTAGGCGGGCGGCGAAGCGGCTGGCGGTGGTGGTTGCTGCGCCGAAGTGGCCGTCGTCCATGAGGGCGTGGGTGATGATGCGGGCGCTGGAGGCGACGGTGACGGGGTCTTGGCTGAGTTGGGCGGCTTGCATGCTGCGGTCGGCGGCGAGCCAGGCCAGTCCCTCGTCGTCGAGTTTGAGCAGGATGCTGGCCGCGACGTGATGTGCTTCGGCCGAGAGCGCGTGGACCTGGAGCTGGGTGTCTCCCTCGATGCTCTCGGTCGCTGCTCGTAGGTCCGACAGCAGGCCGGGGAGGGTCTCGATCACTGTCGAGTAGTGGCACGCCTGGTAGTTGCGCTTCGCTGAGGCAACTGAGGCGGCCAGTGCGGACACGTTGAAGCGGGTCGCCTCGGGGAGTCCGCCGGGGACGTCGGGGTAGCCGGCCAATGCGGCGGCGAATGCCTCGACGCCTTCGAGTGGGGCGTCGCTGTCGGGGATGTCGGCGAGTACGGCGCTGAACAGCCCGGCTGCCGCGAGTCGGTGGAAGGTACGTCTGCGCAACGGGTCCCCCGCTTCCTCGGACTCGTCGTGGTCCATCTCTAGTGAACCTAGGAGAGAGGAACTCGCCAACTCCGGCGGGGTATCCCGCGGCTGGATGTCAGGCGGCGGGGTGAACGATCGGGGGGCCAGGCCGAGGGCCATGCGGGCCTGGTCGGGCATGTTCAGGCCGTCTGCGATGCGTTCGAAGACTTCTAAGGTGAGGGCTTGGCGGCCGCCGCGCTTCATGTACTCGCTGACCTTGCCCTGGGTCATGCCGCACGCGATGGCGATCTGGGTCTGGCTTGCTCCGGCGTACTGGCGTACGAGGTGGAACAGGCGTCCGACGTCGCGGGAGTTGAGGGCGTTGAGGGTCTCGGGGCGGTCCCACAGGGACGGCGGGATCGATACCGGGTCGGTTCCCTTTCCCGGCATTTCACATCTCCTCGTGCTCGCGGTACACCGACGGACACTCGCCTGTCACTGAGCGTATATCCCACCGGGGGATACCGCCGGGTTATGGGTTCGGGCTTGCTGCTGGACGACGGTTGAGGCATGCAACAGCAGCAAGCCGACGAGCAGTCACCGTGGGTCTCCTGCAACGGGCGTCGCTGGAAATTCGTGACTCCCCGCCGGGGTCTGGTCCTCGCGCGGCCTGGTGAGCCGGTGGCCCAGGAGCGGACTCGTCAGCCGTGCTCGCTATGTGCCGGTTCAGGCCTCGAACGTTCGGCGGCCTGATCAAAGCTGCAGGACCGGCGATGGCCTCCGTTTGACCCCCTGCGGAATCCCTATCTCCGTCGCCGGTCCCGCCTCCACTTCGAGAAGCGATTGGAGTTGTGGCGTTGTGTTCGACCGTGATGCGGACCTTCACGCGGTGGCGATGCTGTGCCGTGAGCTGGCGAAACTCGGGCTGAGTATTGGACTGAGCGACGCGCGGCCAGCGGTGTTAATCCGTGTCAATCGGATGTCTTCTTTGTACGTCACGCTCGACAGTTCGGGTGAGTTCTTCGAGTGGGGGAAGCCGGAGGACCGGCACCCGGTCGGGGACCCGGCTGGGGCGGCCGCCCAGCTCGCCGAAGAGGTCAAGGCACGGCTGGGCGCTCAGGACGGTGAGGCGTGATGTCGCTGAGACGTCTGGTCGGCCGATTCGTATCTAGGCGCGCGGTTCGGCGTTCGCGTCCATCTGTCCACAGGGTTTTGGATGATGTCGCCTGCACGGCTGAGGCTCGGCGGATTCAGGCGGTGCATCGCGGGTGGGTGGTGATGTGGTCGGCCTGGCACCGGACGTTCACGGCCTTCAGCTACTTCACGCCGGTCCCGCTCGTGCTGGATGAACCAACCCCCAACGCGTTGATCAACCGGATGCGTCAGGCCGAGCTGGGTTACAGCACTGCCCGCATCAACGCCCGGCCTTTCTAACGCCCTGTTGTTCCCAACCCCTTCGAACATCTTCTACGCCCTGCTGGATTGGCTCCCCCATGTCATCTCCCCGTTCTGGTTCCGGTTCTGACTTCGATGATCTGCTCAAGCCGCGGGAGGCGGCGGCGTTGTTGGGCGTGCGGACCACCACGCTGGCTCACTGGGCACGCGATGGGCTGATCAAAGCTGCCGTGCACACTCCCGGTGGTCATCGCCGTTACCGCCGTGGTGAGGTCCTGGCCCTGCGGGCCGCCAACACCACCCAGCGGCAGCAGTTCGAGCAGGACGCGGCCCGGCTTTACGACCAGGGCTGGTCGATCCGACGGGTCGCGGAAGAGTTCGGCGTCAGTTACGGCCAGATGCGCCGAATCCTGTTGAAGCAGACGGCGTTGAGGGAGCGTAGTGGTCGGGAGTGATGGCTGGTGGCTCCTGCGGACGCACCTGAGCCGGACGTCCTGGTCTTACGCGGAGTTGAGGCTGGACCGCCGCGCCGGAGCAACTTCCGCAAGGTCATCCGGTACATCTACCTGGGTGGCAGTGTTGGGAGCTTGCGGGTCCGCACCTTCACGACCTGCGGGGCGACGATCAGGGATCTGATGCGGAGGATGGGCCAGGACGGCGAGTGCTGGCGTCAGTGGCCTAGTTGCACGATGGGGCGACACACAAGCTGATCAGCGATCCGGCTTAGAGCCAACGAAAGCCGAGAAACGAAAAGAACCCTCTTGAGGCAAGAACCCGTGGGGGGCGTGGGGGGCGGAGCCCCTCACATCGGGGGTTCCAGGGGGTCGCCCCCCTGGGCCAGCACGAGCGGGTGACGGGAATCGAACCCGCACTACCAGCTTGGGAAGCTGGAGTTCTGCCATTGAACTACACCCGCAGCGGTCCGGGGACCGTTCGCACATGCTACCGGAACCCGCGACCCGGTGGTTCCCTTCATCCCCGCCTCGTACACGTCGCAGTGTCGTAGCCGGTAGTTTCAGCCTGTGCTGCTCTCCGATCGGGATCTCAAGGCCGAGATCGAGTCCGGGCGTATGAAGATCGACCCGTACGAGCCTGCGATGGTTCAGCCGTCGAGTGTCGACGTGCGGCTGGATCGGTACTTCCGGGTCTTCGAGAACCATAAATATCCTCACATCGACCCCGCCGTCGAGCAGCCAGATCTCACCCGGCTCATCGAGGTGGCGGCCGATCAGCCGTTCATCCTGCATCCCGGGGAGTTCGTGCTCGCCTCCACGTATGAGGTGTTCGGGCTGCCCGACGACCTGGCCGCGAGGCTGGAGGGTAAGTCGAGTCTCGGGCGGCTCGGGTTGCTCACGCACTCCACGGCGGGCTGGATCGATCCCGGGTTCTCCGGGCACGTCACGCTGGAGTTGTCCAACGTCGCCACGCTGCCGATCAAGCTCTGGCCCGGCATGAAGATCGGGCAGATGTGCCTGTTCCGCACGAGTTCGCCCGTCGAGCATCCGTACGGTTCGGCGCTGCACGGGTCGCGCTATCAAGATCAGCGCGGGCCGACTCCCTCGCGGTCCTACCTCAACTTCCACCGCACCCAGGTGTGAAGCGCTACAGAAAGTAACGCATACACCACGCTGCGCAGAATAATTGTGCATAGCAATTAACCTGTCGATAACCTCGCCAGACGTCTGACCTGAAAGTTCGGTTGGCGGATCCGTGCGTGGCGTGCGTCACATCGGACCTTTCGGGTCGTACAGGCGAGCCATCGGTGCGGTGCGGAGCGAGGCCGGCGGCTCGCGCCACTTGCCGCGCGGCCCCCGGGCGCGGCCTGGCTCGGTCTGGCTCGGTCCGGTCGCGCCCGTCCGTCCCGGGGCGGTGCGGCCGTACCGGAAGGACGATGTGTCCAGACTGCGCGTACGAGGGGTCTCCAAGGTCTTCGGCCGGAAATCCGCCGAAGCACTGCGCAAGATCAGTCAAGGCGCCGAGCCGGGCGAGGTACGCCGGCTCGGTGCGACCGTGGCGGTGGCCGACGTCTCCTTCGAGGTGGGAGACGGCGAGATCTTCGTCGTCATGGGCCTGTCGGGCTCGGGCAAGTCGACGCTGATCCGGATGCTCAACGGCATCCTCGAACCCAGCGCCGGCAGCA
The DNA here is from genome assembly GCF_050936355.1 of Actinoallomurus sp. CA-142502. Lineage (NCBI taxonomy): Bacteria > Bacillati > Actinomycetota > Actinomycetes > Streptosporangiales > Thermomonosporaceae > Actinoallomurus > Actinoallomurus sp. CA-142502. The sequence continues at coordinate 10,911,865 of NZ_JBNJMY010000001.1, read as the reverse complement.
TCGAGATCGACGGCGTCGACGTGGCCAAGATGAGCGGCAAGGAGCTCCGCGAGCTCCGCCAGCAGAAGATCAGCATGGTCTTCCAGCACTTCGCGCTGTTCCCGCACCGTACGGTGCTGGAGAACGCCGCGTACGGGCTGGAGGTGCGGAACGTTCCACGCCAGGAGCGGCTCGCCAAGGCCGAGGAGTTCCTGAACACCGTCGGCCTGGAGGGCTGGGGGGACCGCTACCCCGACCAGCTTTCCGGCGGCATGCAGCAGCGGGTGGGGCTCGCCCGCGCGCTGGCCGCCGAGACCGACATCCTGCTCATGGACGAGGCGTTCAGCGCCCTCGACCCGCTGATCCGGCGCGAGATGCAGGACCTGCTGCTCGACCTGCAGGGACGGCTCAACAAGACGATCGTGTTCATCACGCACGACCTCAACGAGGCGATGCGCCTCGGTGACCGGATCGCGATGCTGCGGGACGGGCAGGTCATGCAGATCGGCACCGCCGAGGAGATCCTCACCGATCCGGCCAACGACTACGTCGCGCAGTTCGTGGCGGACGTCGACCGTACCCGGGTCCTCACCGCGCGCTCCGTCATGGAGAACCCGGTCGCCGTGGTCGACGCGAACGGCGGCCCGCGTGCGGCCGTACGCGTCATGCGCGAGACCCAGTCGTCCGCGGCGTTCGTCCTCACGCGCGAACGCCGGCTGGTCGGCGCCGTCCACGCCGAGTCCGCCGCCAAGGCCGTCCGAGAGGGGCGGGCCGACCTGGAGGGACTGGTCGACGAGGACGTTCAGCCGGTGGAACCGGACACGCCCGTCGCCGACCTGTTCACCCGGTCCGCCGAGAGCCCCTTCCCGGTGCCGGTCGCCGACGGAGACGGCAAGCTGCTCGGCGTCATCCCCCGGGTCACCCTGCTCGCCGCGCTGGGCAACGGCAACGGCACCGGCAACGGCAATGGAAACGGCAACGAGGACAGCGAGGAGGTCGCCGCCGGTGTTTAGGCTCCATCTCGGTGACTGGGTCACCGACGTCGTCAACTTTCTCACCAAGCACTGCAAACCGGTCTTCTCCGCGATCAGTGACGTCGTCGACGCCGTGGTGCACGGCCTGAACCACCTCCTGGGCGCGCCGCCGTCGCTGGCGCTCGCCGCGCTGGTCGCGATGGCGTGCTGGTGGTTGCGCGGGCTGGCCGCGGGCGTGCTGACGTTCGCCGGGTTCGTGCTGATCGACGCGCTCGGGCAGTGGAACGCCGCGATGGAGACGCTCTCCCTCGTGCTCGTCTCCAGCGTCGCCGCGCTGGTGATCGGGATTCCGCTGGGCGTCCTGAGTGCCCGCGCGCCGGCGTTCAGCGCCGTCGCGCGGCCCGTGCTGGACTTCATGCAGACGATGCCGGCGTTCGTCTACCTGATCCCGGCGATCTCGTTCTTCGGACTCGGGGAGGTGCCGGGCGTCATCGCCACGATGATCTTCGCGATTCCACCCGGCGTGCGCCTGACCGAGCTCGGCATCAAGCAGGTCGACCGGGAGACGGTCGAGGCCGCCGAGGCGTTCGGCACGCCGCCGGGACGCGTGCTGACGCGGGTGCAGCTTCCGCTGGCGCTCCCGACGATCATGACCGGTGTCAACCAGGCCATCATGCTGTCGCTGTCGATGGTCGTCGTCGCGGGCATGGTCGGCGCCGAGGGGCTGGGAGCGAACGTCTTCGGCGCGATCACCCAGTACGACCTGGGCGCCGGCGCGGAGTCCGGCCTGGCCGTGGTCGTCCTGGCCATCATCCTCGACCGGATGACGGGTGCGCTCGGCGCCCGGCTGGCCCCGGCCGCCCGGCGCTCGGCCGACCGGGCCGCGCGCGGGGGCGCCGCGGCGGTTCTGCGGTACCGTCCACGGCCGGCGCTCGGCCTGTCGGGCATCGTCGTGTTCGCGCTGCTCGCCACCACGCTGGGCATCGTGGGCACGGGCGGCGGCGGAGGCAAGGGCAAGCCGATCACCATCGGCTACATCCCGTGGGACGAGGACATCGCCGTCACCCAGCTGTGGAAGACGGAGCTGGAGAAGCGCGGGTACCAGGTCACGCTGCGGCAGGTCGACGCCGGTCCGCTGTTCGCCGGGCTCGGCCAGGGCGACATCGACCTGTTCCTCGACGCCTGGCTGCCGTCCACCCACGCCGACTACTACAACAAGTACAAGAACAAGATCGAGGACATCGGCACCTGGTACGACAACGCCACCCTGCAGCTCGCCGTGCCCAAGGACGACCCGGCCAACTCCGTGGCCGATCTCAAGGGGCAGAGCTCGCGCTACCAGGGCCGCATCGTCGGCATCGAGCCGGGCGCCGGCGAGATGAAGATCGTCAAGAACAAGGTGCAGTCCGCGTACGGACTGGGTGACTACAAGCTGGTCGCGAGCAGTACGGCGGCGATGCTCGCGGAGCTGAACCGGTCGGTGCAGAGCCACCAGCCGATCGTGGTGACGCTCTGGACGCCGCACTGGGCGTACTCCAAGTTCCCGATCAAGCAGCTCGCCGACCCGCAGAAGGCCTTCGGCGCGCCGGAACAGATCCACGCGCTGGGTCGCCAGGGGTTCGGCAAGGACTTCCCGGAGCTGGCCGGCTGGCTGAAGAAGTTCAAGATGCCCGACGCGCAGCTGTTCCCGCTGGAAGACCTGGTGATGAACAAGTACAAGGGCAAGGAGGCCCAGGGCGTCGCCGAATGGGAGAAGCAGAACCCGGCGGTGGTGAAGAAGCTGACCGGGTGACACTTCGGCCGGCCGTTTCCGGTCGCACTGAGTGGCCGTCAGGTAGCGCAGACGGTAATTCTCGGTACGAGGGGTGGATAATTCCCCGTCGAAGGCGGTAACGTCGGCCCCGACGCGTTACTGGTCGATTCGGTTGACGAGAGTCACTGTGGCCTTCGTCACACGGATCGGCCGGGGACGTTGACGGCGCCATCGCACTCCCCGCTCCCCCCCGCGATGGCGCCGTCAGTCATTTCCGGGCCGTTTCCCGTAAGGGCTCATAACGTCGCGCGCCGGTCCGGATGAGGCGGTGACGTACAGTCCCAGGCATGGAGATCACGTGGCTGGGCGCGGGCGATGAGGAGCGGTACCGGGAGATACGGCTGCGGGCACTGGCCGACGCGCCGCAGGCGTTCGCCTCGACGTACGAGGACGAGAGCGCGTTCTCCCCGGACGTCTGGACCTCCCGCCTCACCAGCGACAAGAGCGTCAATCTCCTCGCCGTCGAAGACGGTGCGACGCTGGGCATGACCTCGGCGCTGATCGAGGACGGCGGCGTCGCGCACATCGTCGGCATGTGGGTCGCCCCCGAAGCGCGCGGCCGGGGCGTCGCCCGGCACCTCATCGACACGGTCGCCGGCTGGGCCGTCGACCAGGGCCTGCGTGAGCTGACCCTCTGGGTGGCCGAGCCCAACGCGCCGGCGCGTGCGCTGTACGAGAGCTGCGGGTTCCGCCCGGCCGGCGAACGGCAGCCGCTGCCCTCCGACACGTCCGTCATGGAGGATCGGCTCGTACGGGAGGTCGGGAGCGGGCTGCTGGTCGAGCGGAGCCCGTTGCCGGACGGCCTGGACGCGCGGCTGGCCGAGCAGCTCACCTTCGTGATCGAGATCGACCGGCTGAAGGCGATCCTCCGGCAGTCGCCGCTCGCCGCCGCGCCGCGCCGGGAGAACGACGCCGAGCACTCCTGGCACCTGGCCATGATGGTCCTGGTGCTGGCCGAGTACGCCGACGAGCCCATCGACGTCGGCCACACCCTCCGCCTCGTCCTCGTGCACGACCTCGTGGAGATCTACGCCGGCGACACGCCGCTGTACGACACCGCCGCCGGGGTGGACCAGCGCGAACGCGAGCTGGCCGCGGCGGACGAGCTGTTCGCGCTGCTCCCCGACGACCAGGCCGGCCACCTGCGCGCGCTGTGGGACGAGTTCGAGGAGCGGCGCACGCCCGAGGCCCGGTTCGCCAAGGCGATGGACCGGTTCCAGCCGATCCTGCTCAACTGGATGGCGCGCGGCGGCACCTGGAAGACCTTCGACGTCACGGCCGACGACGTACGGGCGCGCAAGGCCGTGATCGGCGACGGCTCCGGGACGCTGTGGAAGGCCGCCCGGCAGCTCATCGACGAGGGGCAGCGCCGCGGCTGGGTCCGGTGAGGTCCCGGCACCTGCCCGCGCGGGCAGGTGCCGGAACGCCGTCAGAGACAGGCCGGAAGGTGCATGGCCTCGACGTAGCCCCAGCGGCCGGACGACGGTGCGTACCCGAGGATCCAGGTCGTCTTCGCGTGGTGGCCGCAGTGCGCCGTCGTGATGCGGAACGTGTCGCCCTTGATCGCGTTGCCGATCACGAACGAGCGCGGGCCGCTGCGGAGCGAGCCGTTCGAGCCGAGGTGGATCGTGCCGTGCTGCGTCTTCCCGCTGTGCGGCGCGCTGATCGGCACCGTCTTCACCTGGCCCCCGCCGCCGATGGCGCGCAGGTCGCCCAGCACCGAGCCGTGGTCGCCGCCGCTGTACGCGTGCGGGTTCGTCAGGCAGGACTGGGCGATGAATCCCCAGCTCGGGTCCGTCTGCTGCGCGTAGTCCAGGACGAGCGCGTATCCCTTGTAGGTGTACCGGACGCCCACGTGCGTCGCGCTGCCGTTGGCGGACTTGCGGGGCTTGGTCCACGTACGGTCGGGCACGCCGTTCTTGGGGAAGTTCGCGTGAATCGCGCAGTCCTGCTTGAGCGTCGTCTTGTGCGTGTAGTGCGTCGCGGCCTCGGCGGTGCCGGCCAGCGCGGGCACGCTGATCAGCATTCCGGCGAGGGCGGCGGTCGCCGCGATCTTGTGCGGCACGTCTCCTCACTCCCTCGAAGAGTCGGTTACAGGTGTTCGGCATGCCGGGAACCACTGTCACGCACCCCACCGCGCGAGCGCATTGGTAAGGGCGTCCCAAGGGAGAAGGGGCGCGAGTGCGGTAATTTCGGTCCTCTTGGGAGGACTCGGGAGAAGGAGCCTCGTCCATGGACCGGCCGGTACGCATCGCCAACTGCTCGGGTTTCTACGGCGACCGGATGTCCGCGCTCGCCGAGATGGTGGAGGGCGGTCCGGTGGACGTCATCACCGGCGACTACCTGGCCGAGGTCACCATGCTCGTGCTGGCCAAGAACCGGCAGAAGAGACCCGACGGCGGTTACGCGAGCACGTTCCTGCGCCAGCTCGCCCCCGTCGTGACCCGGATCGCCGAACGCCGCATCAAGGTCGTCGTGAACGCCGGCGGCCTCGACCCGGCCGGCTGCGCCGACGCCACCCGTACGCTGCTGGCCGACGCGGGTGTGGACCTCGCGGTCGCGCACGTCGAGGGCGACGACCTCGCCGCGCGCGTCCCCGCCCTGCTCGCCGACGGCCACGACCTGGCGCACCTGGACACCGGCGAGCCGTTCGGGCGCCGGCACACGCTCACCGCCAACGCCTATCTCGGCGGTTTCGGCGTCCAGGCGGCGCTCGCCGCCGGCGCCGACATCGTCATCACCGGCCGGGTCGCCGACGCCTCACTGGTCTCCGGCGCCGCCGCGTGGTGGTGGCGCTGGACCCCGGCCGACCTCGACGCGCTGGCCGGCGCGGTGGTCGCCGGGCACGTGATCGAGTGCGGCGCGCAGGCGACCGGCGGCAACTTCTCCGGGTTCCAGGAGATCGCCGACCTCACCCATCCCGGCTTCCCGCTCGCCGAGGTCGATCGCGACGGCGCCAGCGTGATCACCAAGCACGAGGGCACCGGCGGCGCGGTCACCGTCGACACCGTCACCGCGCAGCTGCTGTACGAGATCGGCGCGCCGGGCTACCTCAATCCGGATGTCGTCGCCCATCTCGACTCGGCCCGTCTCGCCCAGGAGGGGCCCGACCGCGTGCGCGTCAGCGGGGTCCGCGGATCGGCGCCGCCGCCCACCACCAAGGTCGCCATCACCGGGCCCGGCGGCTGGCGCAACGAGTCCACGTTCGTGCTCACCGGCATCGACGTCGACGCCAAGGCGGCACTCGTCGAACAGGCGATCCGTGCCCGCCTCGACGGCGATCCCGGCATCGCCGATCTGCGGTTCACCCGCATCGGCACGCCCGCCGGGGACCCGGCCGACCAGATGGCGGGCTCCAGCCTGCTGCACGTCGCGGTCGACGGTGAGCAGGGCAGCGCCGGGCGTGCCTTCTCGTCGCTGTGCGTCGAACTCGCCCTCGCCAACTACCCGGGCATCTACGGCATGGGCGTGCCCGGCCGCGGCACGGCCTTCGGCACGTACTGGCCGACGCTCGTGCCGCAGGACCTGCTCGACCACACCGTCGTGCACGCCGACGGGCGCCGCGAGGTGGTGCCTCCTCCACCCGCCACGGCGCCGTACGAGACCGGGACCCCGGCGATCCCGGAGCCGTACGACGAGGGCGCGACCGTGGCCGGGCCGCTCGGCCGTCTCGTACGGGCCAGGTCCGGCGACAAGGGCGGCAACGCCAACGTCGGCCTCTGGGTCACCGAACCGGAGGCGTGGCCCTGGCTGCGCGCCACGATGACGACCGAACGCCTGCGCGCGCTGCTGCCCGAGGCCGCCGGCCTGCCCGTCGACCGGTACGAGCTGCCGAACCTGCGCGCGGTGAACTTCGTCGTCCGCGGTCTCCTCGACGGCGGCGCCACGGAGGCCCGCCGCTTCGACAAGCAGGCCAAGGCACTCGGGGAGTGGATCCGCGCCCGGCACGTCCCGATCCCGGAGAGGCTGCTGCCCGGCCATCACCGGGAGTGATACCTCCCAGGAACGCGGCGTGCGCGGCTCAGGCGAGGAGACGCGTCACGGCTTCGCGGGCGACGGCGCGGGCGTCCGCCGGGTCGTCGAGGTCGCCGGCCACGACCAGCCCGTCGCGGAGCATGGCGAGCATGGCGGCGGTGCGGTCGGCGTCGGCCTCGGGGCGGCCCGCCTCGGTCAGCAGGTCGCGGAGCACGCCGTGGAACCACGCGCGGTGTTCGGCGACCACCCGGCGTACGGGGTGGTCGGGGTCGGGGTACTCCGCGGCGGCGTTGACGAACGCGCAGCCGCGAAAGCCGGGACCGCAGATGAAGTCGCCGAGGTCGTCGAAGACCGACAGGATCCGGTCCTGCGGCGTGTCGCCCCGCGGGACGGTCGTCGCGTGCACGCGGTCGCTCTGTTCTTGCAGGTAGGCGCGGACGAGCTCGTCCTTTGACGGGAAGTGGTGGTAGAAGGTCGCCTTCGCCACGCCCGCCTCGGCGATGACCCGGTCGACGCCGACCGCGTGGATGCCCTCGGTGTAGAAGAGGGCGGCGGCGGTGTCGAGGATCCGCCGCCGCGCCGGGCTCGCCGCCCGCCTGTGCTCCGTCATCTCGGTCGTGGTCATGTCATTGACATTACCAGACAGATCTGTCTAGTATCAGGGCCACGACAAGACAGACAGGTCTGTCTAGACAGGAGAATGTCATGAGCGCTCTCTACACCGCGATCGCCACCGCCTCAGGCCGCGACGGCCGGGCCGTCAGCTCCGACAACAAGCTCGACGTCACGCTCGCCATGCCGAAGGAGCTCGGCGGCAGCGGAGAAGGCACCAACCCCGAGCAGCTCTTCGCGGCCGGTTACTCCGCCTGCTTCGCCAGCGCGCTGGGGCTCGTGGCGAGCAAGAAGAACATCGACGTGGCCGACGCCTCCGTGACCGGTGAGGTGGGCCTGCACCCGAACGGCTCGGGCGGCTTCAGCCTCAGCGTCACGCTGCGCGTCGAACTGCCGGACCACGTGGACGCCGAGACCGGCCGCGAACTGCTCGAGGCCACACACCAGGTGTGCCCGTACTCCAACGCGACCCGGGGCAACATCCCGGTCGAGCTGGTCAGGGAGTGACCGTCACCGGGACGGTGAGCACCCGCCCGGCGCCGAGGACACGCTCGGCGCCGGTGAGCACGAACTCCCCGCGCAGCGGCAGGTCCTCCGAGGACGAGCCGACCGCCACCTCGATGGTCCCCGGCTCGACGATCCGGCGCAGGTCGGTGCCGGTGAACGCGGTACGGTCGGCGTGCACCGAGAAGGTCACCCGGGCCGTCGCGCCCGGCGCGAGCCGCACCCGCGCCCACCCTGCCAGCCGGCGCACCGGCTGTACGACGGAGGCCACCGGGTCGGACAGGTACAGCTGCACGACCTCGGTGCCGGGACGGTCGCCGAGATTGCGCACGGTCACCGCGACCTCGACCGTGCCGTCCGTCGGCGCGGAGGGGTCCACGCGCAGGTCCTCGTAGCCGAACCTTGTCCACGTCAGGCCGTGCCCGAACGCGAACAGCGGCTCGGGGTCCACCGCGCTCCACCGCGACGACGCGCCCGTACGGGGCCGCAGGTAGGTGCCCGGCTGGCCGCCCGGGTGGCGCGGCACGCTCACCGGCAGCCGGCCCGACGGCTCGACCCGGCCGGACAGCACTCCGGCGATCGCCGGGGCGCCCTCCTCGCCGGGGAAGAAGGTCTGCACCACGGCGGCGGCCCGATCGGCGATGCCGCCCAGCGCGTACGGCCGGCCGGTCAGCAGGACCACGACCGTGGGAGTGCCGGTCGCCAGCACCGCCTCGGCGAGCGCGCGCTGCCGGCCGGGCAGGGCGAGCGTCTCGGCGTCGCAGCCCTCGCCGGACGTGCCGTGGCCGAACATCCCGGCCCGGTCGCCGAGGGCGAGCACGCACACGTCGGCCCCGCGCGCCGCCGTGACCGCCGCATCGATGTCGCCGTCGCCGGACACCATGACGTCGCCGCCGCCCGCCGCCGTCAGCTCGACGCCGGGCAGCTCGGCCCGCAGCGCCTCGGTGAGAGAGGACACCTCCACGCCGATCGGCAGGTCCGGGTACCGCGCGGCCATGTGGTTGGGGAAGGTGTAGCAGCCCATCATCGCCCGCGCGTCGTCGGCCAGCGGGCCGGCCACGGCCAGCCGCCGCGCCCGCAGCGGGAGCACGCCGTCGTTGGCCAGCAGCACGACCGACTCCTCCGCGAGGCGGCGTGCGAGGCGCCGCAGCTCGGGTGGGTCCAGGTCGGCCGCGTCCGTCTCCTCCACCCGGTCGTCCAGCAGCCCGAGCTCGCACTTGAGCGCGAGCACCCGGGCGACCGCCCGGTCGAGATGCTCCTCGGGCACCGTGCCACGCCGCACCTGTTCGACGAGCGGAGCGCCGTAGCAGCGCACGGTGGGCAGCTCGACGTCGACGCCGGCGCGCAGCGCGAGCGCGGCCGCCTCCCCGGGGGAGCCCGCGACCCCGTGCATGTCCTCCAGGAACGAGATCGCGAAGTAGTCGGCCACCACGATGCCGGTGAAGCCGAGCTCCTCGCGGAGCAGCCCGGTGAGCAGGCGCTCGTTGGCGGCCATGGGAACGCCGTCGACGTCGGCGTAGGAGTTCATCACCGCACGCGCGCCGCCCTCGCGCAGCGCGAGCACGAAGGGTTCGAGGATGACGTCGGCGAACTCCCGCGGGCCCATCGGCACCGGGGCCATGTTGCGGCCCCCGCGCGAGGCGGAGTACCCGGCGAAGTGCTTGAGCGTCGCGACCAGACCCGCGCGTTCGAGCCCGCGGACGTAGGCGGTGCCGACGACGCCGACGAGGTAGGGGTCCTCGCCGATGGTCTCCTCCGTACGGCCCCAGCGGTAGTCGCGGGTGACGTCGAGGACCGGTGCCAGTCCCTGGTGCACGCCGGCGCGCCGCATGGTCGCCGCGACGGCGGCGGCCATCTCCTCGACCAGCTCCGGGTCGAAGCTCGCGCCCCAGGCGAGCGGGCAGGGGAACACGGTCGCGGTCCAGGTCATGAAGCCGGTGAGGCACTCCTCGTGCGCGATCGCGGGGATGCCGAAGCGGTTCGCCGCCGTCACCCGTGCCTGGAGCTCGCGCAGCCGCGCCGCGCCGTCGGCCGGGCGTACCGGCGCCGTGCCGAAGACGCGGGTGAGCTGGCCGAGCCCGTGCCGGAGGACCTCCTCCAGCGGCGGCGGCTCGCCGAAGTCGTCGGGCAGCGGCGCCACCTCCTCGCCCTCGCGCGCGGACTCGGCCCAGTAGCCGATGAGCTGCGCGGCCTTCTCCTCGACGGTCATGCGGTCGAGCAGGTCGGCGACCCGCTCGGCCACCGGGAGCCGGGGGTCCCGCCACGACTCGTGGGTGCGGAGCGTCTCGGCCATGGGCGGCCCTCCCTAGGCGGCGGGCGGCGGCGCGGTGGACAGCCGGACCCGCAGATCGGTGGCGAGCTCCATGCGAGGACTCACGAGGGCCTCGCCGTCGAGCTGCTGGAACAGCATGCGGGCCGCGAGCCGGCCCATCTCCTCCAGGGGCTGGCGGACCGTGGTCAACGGTGGTGACAGCCACTGGCACAGGGGAAGGTCGTCGAAGCCGACGACGCTCAGATCGTCGGGCACCCGCAGCCCGGCCTGCCGGGCGGCCTCGTACGCGCCCATGGCCTGCTGGTCGCTGCCCGCGAAGATCGCCGTCGGCCGGTCGTCCAGGGCGAGCAGCTCACGGGAGGCGCGGAACCCGCCCTCGTGCCGGAAGTCGCCGTACAGGACGAGCCGCCGGTCGAACTCGATGCCCGCGCGCTCCAGCGCGGTCCGGTAGCCGTCGATGCGGGCCTGGGTGCAGAGCATGGTGCGCGGGCCGCCGATGGCCGCGATGCGCCGGTGCCCGAGCGACAGCAGGTGCTCGGTCGCGGCCATGCCGCCCGCCCAGTTGGTCGCGCCGACGCTGGCCACGTCGGTGTCGGGCAGGTCGACCGGGTCGATGACGACGAGGGCGATCCCCGCGCGTTCGAGCTGCTCACGCTGCTGCGACGTCATGCTCGAGGTCACCAGGATCACGCCGTCGCTGTCGTGCATGGTCGTCATGGAGGTCCAGCTGGGCGGGCGCGCGTCGTCGTCGCGTACGAGGGAGACGACGGTGCCCGTGCCTCGCTCGGTGCACTCCGCCTCGACGCCGCGCAGGATCTCCACCGCCCACGGGCTGTCCAGTCCGCCGATGACCAGGTCGACCAGCCCGGAACGGCGCGCACGACGACCGCCCGGCGCGAGGTAGTTGTGCGTCCTCAGCAGGTCCGCGACCCGCTCGCGCGTGGCGGGCGCCACGTCGGTGCGGCCGTTCAGCACCTTGGAGACGGTGGCCTGCGACACACCCGCCTCCGATGCGATCAGGGCAAGCGTGGGTCGTGTGGGCTGCTCGCTGATGACGCTACCTTCCTTCGCTCCGCCGACCTGTGATCACGAATGCTATCGCAAACTTTCGAACCGGCACAGACCATCGTATCCAGCGGCTTAGCCGAGCGCAGTTCACGATTACGTGACAGGGGGTTGACCCCCGTACCGGCCTTTTCTAGGGTACGGCAGCAATAGATATCGATAAATTTTCGAAAATCTATCGCCCGCGTTCTCGGACCGTTCTCCCACCCCCAGTCAAGGAGGTCCTGATGGGCGAGACGCCCCTCTCTCGGCGCACCTTCCTGTCCGCTGCCGCGATCACCGGCCTGTCCGCGCCTCTCCTCAGCGCCTGCGGCACCTCCGGCCCGGCCGGCGCGAAGGGAGGCGGGAAGACCGTCCAGGCCTGGGTCCTGGTCGACGAGGCGCAGAACCGCGTGCAGAACGTGGCGATCGACGACTTCAACAAGGGCTCCTCCGGCAAGGTGAAACTGCTGCCGATCTCCAGCGACGGCGCGGTCTACGCCGACAAGCTGCGGGTGAGCATGGGGTCGCCCAACCCGCCCGACCTGCTGTTCAACTGGGGCGCCGGCAGCATCCGCAACTACGTGCAGGCCGGTGGCCTGGTCGACCTGAGCTCGCAGCTGAACGCCGACACGACCTGGAAGAACTCCTTCCTGCCCTCGGTGCTGAACGCCGGGCAGATCGACGGGAAGTACTACGGCATCCCGATGCGCGGCATGCAGCCGGTCGTGCTGTTCTACAACAAGACGCTCTTCGCCGAGCAGGGCCAGAAACCGCCGGCGACCTACGACGACCTGCTCAAGCTGGTCGACTTCTTCAAGGGGAAGAAGATCCAGCCGTTCGCCCTCGGCGGCCTCGACCAGTGGCCCGAACTCATGTGGCTGGAGTACCTCGTCGAACGCGCGGGCGGCCCGACCGTCTTCCAGAACATCGCGGCCGGCCGGCCCGGCGCCTGGCGCGACCCGGCGATCGCCACGGCGTTGAGCCAGATCCAGGACCTGGTGCGCCGCGGCGCGTTCGGCACGAACTTCAACTCGGTCAACTACGTCAACGACGGCGCCGGGCTGCTGTTCGCCAAGGGCAAGGCGGCCATGCATCTCATGGGCACCTGGGAGGTCTCCAACCAGGTCGAACGGCACCGGAAGTTCGCCGAGACGGACCTCGGCTTCGCGCCGTTCCCGTCGGTGGCCGACGGCAAGGGCGACCCGAACGCCGTCGTCGGCAACCCGACCAACTACTTCTCGGTCAGCACCAAGTCCGTCGACAAGGACGCCGCGATCGCCTTCCTCAAGAAGGAGATGGCCGCACCGGCGTACGTGGACGCGCTCATCAAGTCCGGCGACGTGCCGGCCGTGACCGGCATCGACGCGAAGCTGTCCGCCTCGCCCCAGCCGGAGTTCGCGCGCTACGTCTACCAGCTCGTGCAGAAGGCGCCGAGCTTCACCCTCTCGTGGGACCAGGCGCTGATGCCGCAGTTCAAGACGCCGCTGCTGGCGAACCTGCAGAAGGTCTTCTCCGGCAAGCAGACCCCGCAGCAGTTCGTCACCGCCCTGGAGTCGGTTAAGTGACCACCGCGCTCCCGGCCGCGCGCCGCGGGGGCGTCCGTGCGGCTGAGAAGAGCACCGACCGGGCGGCGCGGCCGGGTGTGCTGTGGGTCGTGCCGGCGGCGCTGTTCTTCATGGTCTTCGCCGGGCTGCCGCTCCTGCTCGTGGCGGTGCTGTCGTTCACCTCCTGGAACGGCCTCGGCACGCCCAGGTTCAACGGCCTGGACAACTGGAGCCGTCTGCTGTCCGACTCGTCGGTGTGGCAGTCGCTGCGGATCAGCGCGATCCTCACCGTCCTGTGCTGGGCGGTGCAGACCCCGCTGGCGCTGCTGCTCGGCGTGTGGGCGGCCGGCCGGCAGCGCAACCGGGCGGTGCTGTCGTCGATCTTCTTCCTGCCGCTGCTCATGTCGACGGCGGCGATCGCCATCACCTGGCTGACGCTCCTCGACCCCAACTTCGGGCTCGCCGCCAAGTGGGGCCACTACATCGGCTTCCCCGACGGCAACATCATCGGAAGCCCGCGCGGCGCGCTGGGCTGCGTCGTGGTGGTCGTCGCCTGGCAGTTCGTGCCGTTCCACACGCTGCTCTACCAGGCGGCCACGCGGCAGATCCCGCAGTCGCTGTACGACGCGGCCACCGTCGACGGCGCCGGGCGGGTGCGGCAGTTCCGGCACATCACGCTGCCGCAGCTGCGCAACACCATCGTCACCTCGTCGGTGCTGATGCTCGTCGGGTCGCTCACCTACTTCGAGACCGTGCTGATCCTCACCGGGGGCGGGCCGGGGAGCGCGACGAACATCCTGCCGCAGCACATGTACATGACCGCCTTCCGCGACTACCAGATGGGGTACGCCAGCGTGATCGCGCTCGCCCTGGTCGCGCTCGGCACCGCCCTGTCGCTGCTCATCGTCCGGTTCTCCGGGTTCGCCAAGATGCGCAGCACGCTGGAGGGGATCTGAGGATGGCCGACGTCAGGCTGAGGGGAGCGCACCGCGCCGTGCGCGGTCGCCGCCTCACGGAACGGCCGAACTGGGGGGCGGGCGTCGCGGCCGTCGTCTGGCTCGCGTTCGTGATCATCCCGATCTACCTCATGGTCAAGGACGCCCTGCAGACCACCGACTCCTACCTCGACGGCGGCCCGCTGTCGCTCCCGCGGCACGTCACCGGGCACAACTTCGTCGACGTCTTCGACCGCGGCTTCACGCGCTACCTGATCAACACGGCCATCGTGACGGTCGCGAGCGCCGCGCTGACCGTGCTGCTGGCGTTCCCGGCCGCGTACGCGATCGTGCGGTCCCGCAGCCGGGCGGTCTCCGGGATCTTCCGGCTCTTCCTCGCCGGCCTGGCCATCCCGGCCCAGGCGACGATCATCCCGGTGTACCTGCTGATCACCCGGATGCACCTGTACGACTCGCTGACCGCGATCGTGCTGCCCACGGTCGCCTTCGGCCTGCCGCTCAGCATCCTCGTGCTGGCCTCCGCGCTGCGGGACGTGCCACGGGAGCTGTATGAGGCGATGACGCTGGAGGGCGGCGGGTCGGTGCGGCTGATGTGGAGCCTCGCGCTGCCGCTCAGCCGCGCGTCGCTGACCACCGTGTCGGTCTACTGCGCGCTGAACGCCTGGAACGGCTTCCTGTTCCCGCTGATCCTCACCCAGTCCGACGAACAGCGGGTGCAGACACTCGGCCTGTACAACTTCCAGGGCCAGTTCAGCTCGAACATCCCCGGTCTGATGGCGGCGGTGCTGCTGTCCGCGTTCCCGATCTTCGTGGTCTACCTGTTCGCGCGGCGGTGGCTGGTCGCCGGGATGGCCGGCGTCGGGGGGAAGTGAGCTCAGCGAGCGCCCGTACGGTGCTCGCGCAGGAACGCCGCGATGCGTCGTGCGGCTCCCGCGGGGTCGCGGACCGGATGGCGCATCGCGGCGTTGTGCCAGTCGAAGTCGGTGCCGGACTCGCTGACGAAGACGTACAGCGGGACACCGGGGACGTCGGTCGTGACGGTGAGGCCGGGCAGTGCCTCGCGAAAGCCGACGTTCAGCCCGAGTCCGGCCAGCTCATCGTGCAGTTCGCCGAGCAGCCGCAGTTCTTCGTCGTACCGCATCGCGTGTCGCATCGCCCCGCCCCTCTCTGGTCGCCGGAGGTGAGGTGATCCGGGGACCGCCACATCTCCACATACGCAGCGGAAGTGGCAAAAGGTTCATTTCGGTCGGGGCTGGGCCGTGCGGGCGGCCTCACGACACCTGGTCGACGGTACGGCGGGGAGCGCGGAAGACGCGGACGACCTCGCTGACCCGGTCGGTCAGGATCTCCTCGGTCCGGTTTTCGTACGTCCCGCGGCCGGCGCGGCGCTGCGCCCAGCGGGGCACCGGCGTGGCCGTACGGTTGGCGGCGTGCCAGCGGTCGGTCAGCTCGCCGAGGCTCTGCCGCGCCTGGGCGAACGTGTGGCCGGGCAGGTCCACCTGCCGCGCCTGACGGGCCGCCGTCTCCGCCGACTGGTAGGCCTTCGCGGCCTCCACGGCCTGGCTCTCCTTGCGCGCCGGCCCCACCATGCTGATCACGGTGGTCAGCATCGCGGCCGACAGGGCGAGCGCGCCGGCCACCACGGGGAACCGGTCCCCGGCGAGTGCGACGCTGCCGGCCACCCCGGCCGAGACGACGGCGGACGAGCCGAGCCCGAGGTTGATGAACCGCCAGATCCGTACGGTCTCCCACTGCGCCCGCGCGGCCCGCGCGCAGACCTCCTCGATCCGGCAGAACTCGGCCGCGACCGCGACGCGCCACGTGGGCTCGATCCCGCCGAACAGCTCCTTTTCGGCCATGGGGCTTCTCCGATCACCTCGCCGACGATGAGCCAGATGATTCAGTGATCACCGCCCGCGCGTGGCCCCGACAACGGAAACCGGGAATGCCCTTGACCGATGATCTTGCGCCGGGGCCGGGCGGGACCGGCGAGTACGCCGGCGTCAGAGCTGGAGCTTGAGTCCCTCATGGGTGGGCTCGAAGCCGAGGGACTCATAGAAGCGGATGGCGTCGGCGCGGCGCTTGTCGGAGGTGAGCTGGACCAGGCCGCACCCGCGCTGTTTCGCCTGGTCGACCGCCCAGGTGATCATCTCGCGGCCGAGGCCGCGGCTCCGGTGGGCGGAGGCGACGCGCACTGCCTCGATCTGGGCGCGCTCGGCGCCCATCCGGCTGAGGCCGGGGATGTAAGTGATCTGCAGCGTGCCGGCGACCTCGCCGTCGATCTCGGCGACCACCAGGTGGTTGCGGGGGTCCGCGTCGACGTCGCGGAACGCGGCCAGGTAGCGGCCGGACTCGCCTTCGCGGCCGGCGCCGATCATGTCGTCCGCCAGCAGGGCGACGATGGCGGGCACGTCCTTCTCGGTGGCGGAGCGGAAGATCACGTCGGTCGGCACGTGAATCACCTTAGTGCGGATTGACACGACCCCACGTAGTACTACAGTTGGTAGTACTACAACATGTCAATGCGTCGATGGAGGCGGCAGTGACCGCACCGCCCGTGCTGGTGTCTCCGAGCCGCCTGCTGGACCACCGTCTCGAGGATCTCGTCGCCACGGAACTGGCCCGGCTGGCCCGCCGGGCACCCGCACTGGCCGACGACCACCTAGGTCTCGTCGAGGCGTCGCTTCAACAGATCATCAACCGGCTGCTGCCGGCTCGGGGGCGCGCGAGCGCCTCCCCCGAGGCGGTGGCCGCCCTGTTCGACCTGGAGTGGGTGTGAACATCGAGCACTGGACGGACCTCGCGGCCTGTCGTGGCGAGGACCCCGAACTCTTCTACCCGGTGAGCGCGACCGGCCCGGCCATCATGCAGGTGGAAGAGGCCAAGCGCGTGTGCGCGGGCTGCCCGGTCACCGCGGACTGCCTGAACTGGGCCCTCCGCGCCGGCGAGCCGGCCGGCATCTGGGGCGGCACCACCCCGGAGGAGCGTCGCTACCTGCGCCTGAAGCCCCTCCCGGCGGCCCCCGCCTGGTACTGAGCGCCCTCGGTCATCCACAGCACGGCTGAACTTATTTCGCCGACACACCAGGCGACGTACCGTTGCCGCATGACCGACGCCTCCCTCCCCACGCGTTCGCCGAGTGACGGGCTCACCGGGCACGCGTCGCGTGTGGTCGGTGCTCTCTTCATGACGTTCCTGCTGCTCGGCGCGTGCTGGGCGGTGGAAGTGGTGAACTACGCCGACGACGGCGCGCTCAGCGCCCGTTACGGCATCCGCCCGCACGACACGGGCCAGATCTGGCACGTCTTCACCGCGCCGTTCCTCCACGCGAACCTCGACCACATCATGGCCAACTCCGTGCCGTTGGCGGTCTTCGCCTTCCTGGCCGCGCTGCGCGGGGTGTCACGCTTCGTCTCGGTCAGCCTGATCATCATCGTGGCGAGCGGCCTGGGCGTCTTCTTCCTCTCCGCGCCCGACAGTGTGACCGTCGGGGCCAGCGGACTGATCTTCGGATACTTCGGCTACCTGCTCGCCCGCGGCTTCGTCGAGCACCGGGCGTTCGACATCGTGGTGGCCGTCATCCTCGCCGTGTTCTACGGCACGATGATCTTCGGCGCGCTGCCGGGACAGCCCGGGATCTCCTGGCAGGCGCACATGTTCGGGCTGATCGGCGGCATCCTCGCCGCCTGGATGACCCGGCAGCGCACGGCCTGACCTCCGGGAGGCGTCTATGCGCGCACGCTGATGTCGGTGACGGTCGCGTCGCGCGGTGTCCGCAGGGCGTTCACGATCACCGTGGCGACCGTCCGCGGGGACATGAACTCGTCCGGGTCGTACTCCTCGCCCTCCAGGGCGCGCACCTGACGCTGCATCTCGCTCGCCGTACGGCCCGGGAACACCGACGTGACCCGCAGCTCCGGTTCCTCCGCGCGCAGCGAGTCGGCGAGTGCGCGCAGCGCGTGCTTGCTCGCCGCGTACGCGCTCCAGGCCGGCTTGGAGCGCAGCCCCGAGCCGGAGTTGACGAACACCACGTGTCCACGGGCCGCGCGCAGCGACGGCAGTAGCAGGCGGGTCAGCTCGGCGGGCGCGGCGGTGTTCACCAGGAGCTGGTCGAGCCAGTCGCCGGGCCGCAGCTGCTCGATCGTGCCCAGCCGGATCCCTCCGGCACTGTGCACGAGGCCGTCCAGCGGCGGGAGCTCCGCCTCGCCGAGCGCCGGCTCGATCTGCCGCGGGTCGGTCAGGTCCAGGACGAGGGTGCGCACCCGTTCGCCGCCCGTGTCGCCGGCGATCCGGCGCGCGGTGGCGTCGAGGCGTTCGGCCGAACGCCCGGTGAGGATGACGTGGTGACCGTCCTCGTGCAGCATCTCGGCCACGGCCGCGCCGATGGCGCCGGTGGCCCCGGTGATCAGGTAAGTGCCCACGTCACCATCCTCACGCACGACGGAGCACGCGGGCGACACCGGCGATCAGGGCGGTCGCCAGGATCCATCCCGTGCCGGTCAGCCCCCACGCCAGCCAGTCCGTCCAGCCGACCGGATCCCAGGCGCTGCGCTGCCCGAACGTCTCCAGCGGCAGCATCAGATCCAGTGTGTAGACGAACGCGTGGAAGTGCGGGCGTTCGTCCGGCTGCCGGATCGTGTGCGGGTGGTACACGCTGAAGACGATCGTGCCCACGGCCACCAGCAGCACCAGCCACAGCCCGGAGATCCACGGCCGGTAGCCGTACCCGACCGTCCAGTCGAGGAGCACGCCCCACGTACGGCTGACCGGGTTCAGGTGCCGGCGGCGCGCCCGCTGCTTGACGAGCTGGCACCGGCGCGCGAGGTCGTCCCGGCCGATCTGGCGCAGCCACGTGGCGAGCTGCTCGTACGGCTGCGGGCGGAAGCCCATCGGGTCCCGGCCGACCCAGCCCAGCCGTCTGGCCTCGGGCCCGCCGCGCAGGGTCTGGTAGACGAGCCCGTTGAGGCGGAGCGTCTCCGGCCACACGTCCTCGCGATCGAGGATGACGTCGATCGTGGAGTACCCGAGCGTCACCTCGCCCTCGATCGCCACGCGTGGCGTGAGGATCAGCTCCTTGACCTGTGCGTGAGAGAGGTGGAGCGCTCGCTGCCCCGGGGCGTGCAACGCGCCGTCGTCGAAGGACAGCGTGCCGGTGATCCGGGCGCCGCGCAGCCGCACCGGGCCCTCGGCGGTGAAGCCCTCGCTGCACTCCATCCGGTCCTCGACGAGGAGGTTCTCCCCGTCGAGCGCGAAGCCGTCGGGGGCGCGCAGCGTCGTACGTTCGAGGAAGAGCCCGCCGGTCATCCGGGCGCCGGTGAGCCGTACGCCGCCGGTGATGTCCGAATTACGGATGAACGCGCCGACGTCGACCGTGAGCCCGCCGGCGAACAGCGCGTACCCGCCCTGGTTGCGGATCTTCGCGCCGTTGATCCGGAGGCCGCCGGAGACGTATCCGCGGATCAGCCGCACCTCACCGTCGATCTCCGACCCGGACAGGCTGAAGAACCCGTCGACGCGCAGCCCGCCGCCGTCGAAGCCGGGCATCGAGCAGTCACCGAACCGCATCTGCCGGGCGCGGGCGTTGGAGAAGTCGGGCGTCTCGTCCAGGACGCAGTGCCGCAGGCGGAGCTCGCACCCGACCTCACCGCCGGACACGTTGATCGCCCCGGTGATCCGGGCCCCGCGGAGGCGGAGGGCCGGCACCCGGCCGGGCGCGCGGTCGTGGGCGCCGAGCAGGAGGGCCGCGATCACCTCGGCCCGCACGATCCGCTCCGGATCGTCCGTGCCGTCGGGCCGGTCGTCCCCGAGGTCGACGGGCGCGCCGGTGGGGTAGGCGTCCCACAGCCGCTGTTCGACGGGGGTCAGGCCGGGCCGGTCACGCCTGAACCAGGCGACGACGGAATCCCAGGCATCGGCCACAGGCCGTAATCGTAGAGGTTCCGGCGGCGTACGTGTCGTGACAACAGGCGATATGAACGGCTGCTCTCATGGCGGCGACGCGGGGTGGAACGGGTGTACCTCGTGCAACCCGTGCTCGGTCACGATGTACGTCGACTCGGGTACCTCGTTCCACGCGCCCGGAAGATCGCGCAGCGGCTCGGAGACGACGATCCGCGCGTCGTCGGACAGCACCTCCCGGATGAAGACCTCCGGGTGCAGTTGCCGGAGAGTGCGCACCTCGGTGCTGTAGAACAGGGACCGCGACCGGTTCTGGCTGGAGTACCGGAAGGACCACACCCGCTCGCCGTCGGAGGTCGCGACGGTCATCTGCACCGCGTTCTCGACGCCGTACCGCCGTCCGGTCCACTCGACGAAACCCACCATCCGCTCGACCGCCGCGGGCGGGTCCTGGCGCAGCCCGAAGGTGAGCGCGAGGAAGAACATCACCTCGGAGTCCGTCGAGCCCTCGATCGCCGGGTAGAGCTCCGGATCGACGGCGAACACCAGATCGCGCTTGAGGCGGCCGAAGTCGGTGATCGCGCCGTTGTGCATCCACAGCCACCGGCCGTACCGGAACGGGTGGCAGTTGGTCTGCTGCACCGCGGACCCGGTGGAGGCGCGGATGTGCGCGAAGAACAGTCGCGAGCGGAAATGGCCGGCGAGTTCGCGCAGGTTCAGGTCGCTCCACGCCGGTATGGTGCTCCGCACCACCGTGGGCGGGACGTCGCCGTCACCCTCGTACAGGCCCAGACCGTATCCGTCGCCGTTGGTCGTCTCCGCTCCCAGCCGGGCGAACCGGCTCTGCTCGATCAGCGAGTGCTCCGGTTCGTAGAGAAGTTCGTCGAGAAGGATCGGAGAGCCGGTATAAGCGAGCCATCGGCACATGTGTGCCCCCTCCCCGGGCAACGGAAAATTCCCTTCTCCTGTTTGTATGTCCGGTTACCGGCGGGTAGCATCATGCGTGTTACTAGCCGGTACGTAAGGGCACGACTCGCCCGCCCGAGAGCTACGGGGTGCTTCATGGGCCACTACAAGAGCAACCTGCGGGACATCGAGTTCAACCTCTTCGAGGTGCTCGGTCGTCAGGACGTCCTGGGCACCGGGCCCTTCAGTGAGGTCGACGAGGCGACCGCGCGCAGCGCTCTGGAAGAGGTGAACCGCCTCGCGACCGGCGTGCTCGCCGACTCGTACGAGGACGCGGACCGGCACCCCCCGGTCTTCGACCCGGCCACCCACTCGGTCACCATGCCCGAGGCCTTCAAGAAGTCGTTCAAGGCCTACTTCAACGACGCCGAGTGGTGGCGGCTCGAACTGCCCGTCGAGCTCGGCGGCATGCACGCGCCCCGCAGCCTGCACTGGTCCGTCGCCGAACTCATCCTCGGCGCCAATCCGGCCATCTGGATGTACTCCAGCGGCCCCAGCTTCGCCCAGCTCCTGTGGGAGATCGGCACGCCCGAGCAGAAGAAGCTCGCCGAGCTCGCCATCGAGAGTCACTGGGGTTCGACGATGGTGCTCACCGAGCCGGACGCGGGCTCCGACGTCGGCGCCGGCCGTACGAAGGCGATCGAGCAGCCCGACGGCACCTGGCACATCGAGGGCGTCAAGCGCTTCATCACCAGCGCCGAGCACGACATGGCCGACAACATCCTGCACTACGTGCTGGCCCGCCCCGAGGGCGCCGGGCCGGGCACCAAGGGCCTGTCGATGTTCATCGTGCCGAAGTACCTCGTCGACACCGAGACCGGTGAGCTCGGCGAGCGCAACGGCGCGTACGTCACCAACGTCGAGAAGAAGATGGGCCTGAAGGCCTCCACGACCTGCGAGCTGACGTTCGGCGAGAAGCACCCGGCGGTCGGCTACCTCGTGGGCGGCGTGCACGAGGGCATCAAGCAGATGTTCATGATCATCGAGCAGGCCCGCATGATGGTCGGCACCAAGGCGATCTCCACGCTGTCCACCGGCTACCTCAACGCGCTGGCGTACGCCAAGGAGCGCGTGCAGGGCGCCGACCTGACCAAGATGGCCGACAAGACCTCGCCGCGCGTCACCATCACCCACCACCCCGACGTACGCCGCCTGCTCATGCTGCAGAAGTCCTACGCGGAGGGCATGCGGGCGCTCGTCCTGTACACCGCGACGTACCAGGACAAGATCCAGGTCGCGCGCGCCGAGGGAACGCGCGACGAACTGGCGGAGAACGTCAACGACCTGCTGCTGCCGATCGTCAAGGGCGTCGGCTCGGAGCGGGCGTACGAGGTGCTGACGCAGTCGCTCCAGACGCTCGGCGGCTCCGGCTTCCTGCAGGACTACCCGATCGAGCAGTACATCCGGGACGCCAAGATCGACTCCCTGTACGAGGGCACCACGGCGATCCAGGGCATGGACTTCTTCTTCCGCAAGATCCTGCGCAACAACGGCGAGGCGCTCCAGCACCTCGCCACGCAGATCAAGGAGTTCGCCGAGAGCGACGCGGGCAACGGCCGCCTCAAGCAGGAGCGCGCCCTGCTCGCCAAGGCCCTGGACGACGCGCAGGGCATCGTGACCCCGATGGTCGGCTGGGCGATCGAGTCCATGGAGAAGCCGCAGGAGGCCTACAAGGTCGGCCTCAACACGACCCGCCTGCTCATGGTGCTCGGCGACGTGGTCATCGCCTGGCTGCTCTGCCGGCAGGCCGAGGTCGCGCTGAACCGGCTCGGCGGCGAACTGTCACCCGCCGACCAGGCGTTCTACAGCGGCAAGGTGGCCGCCGCGCAGTTCTTCTGCGCGACCCAGCTGCCCAAGGTCGCCGCCGAGCGCGCCATCGTGGAGGCGACCACCACCGATCTGATGGAACTGCCCGAAGAGGCTTTCTGAGCCGATGGCCTGATACACCGCACGAGAGACCATTTCGTATGTCCCGCCGCCCCTGGTTCGAGCGGCGGGACATACGTCATCATCGGTGTCGATAGGGTGGTGTGCCACAGCAGTCGGGTGTTTACTCGAAGTGAAATCCGGGCCCGTGGGGGTTCCGGAGGTCGGAGGCATGGTGGGCTTTGGCGTCAGCATCTTCCTGATCACACTTGGGGCCATTTTCAAGTGGGCCATCAAGGCGCACCTCAGCGGCATCGACCTGCCCGCCCTCGGCGTGATCCTGATGGTCGTCGGCGCCGCCTCGTTCCTGCTGCAGCTCGTCATGATGAGCCGCACCCGCGCCCCGCGCGGCAATCCCGAGGTCATCAACGACGACCGCAACCAGCCGCCGGTCTGAGCAACCCTTGGACTTCGAGCTCTACCGCGGTGAGCTGGTCGCCTACTGCTACCGCATGCTCGGATCGTTCCACGAGGCCGAAGACCTGGTGCAGGAGACCATGCTGCGCGCCTGGAAGGCCCGCGACCGGTACGACTCCGCCCGTGCGTCCGTACGGACCTGGCTCTACCGCATCGCGACCAACGCCTGCCTGACCGCGCTCGACGGCCGGGCGCGGCGGCCGCTGCCGTCCGGGATCGGCGCGCCGAGCGACGACCCCGGAGCGCCGCTCACGCCGGCGTTCGACATCCCCTGGCTCCAGCCGTTCCCCGACACGCGGTACGACCCGGGCGCACGCGCCGGCCTGCGGCTCGCGCTGGTGGCGGCGACGCAGGTCCTGCCGCCGCGGCAGCGCGCCGTCCTCGTCCTCCGCGAGGTGCTGGAGTTCAGCGCCGCCGAGGTCGCCACACAGCTCGACACCACGGTCCCGGCGGTCAACAGCGCCCTCCAGCGGGCCCGGGCCGCCCTCGCCGGCGTCGGGGACATCGGCGAGGTCGCCGAGCCGGACGACCCGGAGGTACGCGCGGTCGTCCAGCGGTACGTCCAGGCGTTCGAGGCGGCCGACGTCCCGGCGCTCGTCCGGCTGCTCACCGACGAGGCGATCCTGGAGATGCCGCCGGTGCCGCTGTGGTACCGCGGCAGCGCCGACTACGGCCGCTTCATGCATCGCGTGTTCGCGATGCGCGGGCCGGGTTGGGCGGTACGGACCCTGACCGCGAACGGGCAGCCCGCCCTCGCCGCGTACGCCCCGGAGCCCGGCGGCGGACACCGGCTGCACACGCTCCAGGTCCTCACGGTCACCGGCGGGCGGGTCGCGCACAACGTGGTGTTCGCCGACCCGTCCGTGTTCCCGGCCTTCGACCTGCCCGAAAGTTTTTCTTCCGCGGAGCGATGAGTCCGGCCGGTCTCGCCGGTATGTACGGCGAGCATCGACCGAAAGGACACCATCGTGAGCGTCATCGTCATTCAGTTCGTCACTCTGGACGGGATCGTCTCGGACCCGGACGGGTCCGCGGGCACGCCGTCCGGCGGCTGGGCGTTCCGGCACGGACCCGAGACCGTCGCCGGGGACAAGTTCAAGCTCGGCGCCACGCTGGACGAGGGGGCCATGCTGCTGGGGCGCAGGACCTGGGAGCTGTTCTCCCGGCTGTGGCCGGGCCGCGACGACCCGTTCTCCACGCGGATGAACGCCGCGTCGAAGCTGGTCGCCTCCCGTGCGCTGACCGACGCGTCGGCGTGGGCGAACTCCCAGGTCATCGAGGGCGACCTCGTCGACGTCGTCAAGCGTGAACGGCGCGACGTGATCATCACCGGCAGCATCAGCGTCGTGCACGCGCTGATGGCCGAGGACCTGATCGATGAGTACCGGCTGCTGACCTTCCCGACGATCCTCGGCGCCGGGGAGCGGCTGTTCCCCGTCGGCGGTCCGCCGGCCCACCTGGAGTGCCGTTCGGCCGAGAAGAACGGAGCCGCCGTCCTCACCCGGTACGTCAGGGGGTGAGTCCGTTCCATGAGGGCGCCGTCCTCGCCGCTACGGCAGGACGGCTGAGAGCTCCGGGTGAGCGTCGAGGGCCCTGGCCGTGACGTCGGCGGGAGCGGCGGCGATGACGCGGTCGAGGGCGGCACGTGAGGTCTGCAGATCGGCGATGGCCCGGGTGATCCGGCCACGCTCCTGGGCGAGGTCGGCGAGCAGGTCCGGGCAGGTGGGCACGAGGTGCTCTTCCTCGTCGCGCAGGCACGGGAGGACCGTGGCGATGGCGCTGGTGTTCAGTCCGGCGGCGAGCAGGCCGCGGATGCGGCGGACCGTGACGACGTCCGCTTCGTCGTACTCCCGATAACCGCTGGAGCGGCGCCGGGGCCGGAGGAGGTCCTGCTCCTCGTAGTAACGCAGCAGCCGCTCGTGCACGCCGGTCCGCCTGGACAGTTCGCCGATCCGCACCTGGTCCCCCTGGGAAGACTTGACTCTCACATAGATGTGAGAGTTTAGCGTCCAGGCATGGCAACGAACACGTCCGCCTGGACGCGATGGTCGGCCCTGGCCGCGCTGACCGGATGCGTCTTCACGGTGGGCACGGCGGAGTACGTGATGGTCGGCCTGCTGCCGACGCTCTCGGCCGGCCTGCGGGTGCCCGTGCCGACCGCGGGACTGCTGGTGTCCTGGTACGCCCTGACGGTGGCCGTCGGCGGGCCACTCGTGACCGCGCTGACGCTCCGGCTGCCGCGCAAGGCGCTGCTCCTGGCCCTGCTCGTGGTGTTCGCGGGCGCCAACGCGGTCGCGGCGGTGGCCACCGGCTTCGGCATGCTGGTGGCGGCCCGGATGGTCACGGCTCTGACGCACAGCACGTCGTTCGCGGTCGCCATCGTGCTCGCCGTCGGAATGGTTCCGCCGGCGCGCCGAGGTCAGGCGATCGCGGTGGTCGCGGCAGGCTGGAACCTCGCCACCGTGCTCGGCGCGCCGCTGGGCACCTGGCTCGGGCAGACATACGGCTGGCGGACGACGTTCTGGGCGATCGTCGTGCTGAGCGCGCTGATGTTCGCCGCCGTCGCGGCGCTGACGGCCAGGCCCGCCGAGGAAGCCTCCGGTCCGTCGCGCGCCGAACTCGCGTCGCTGCGTGGACGGCGGGTCGTGACGCTCCTCGGGGTCATCGTCGTGTCCCAGGCCGGCCTGTTCGCCTTCTACACCTACCTGTCTCCGTTCCTGGGCCTGCGCGGCTTCTCGCCCCGGACCGTCACCCTCTTGCTGGCCGTTCTTGGCGCCGGGGCGCTCGTCGGCAACTTCACCGGCGGGCGGCTGGCGGACCGCGCGCCGTGGGGCTCGCTGTCCGCGACCATCCTCGCCCTGGCCGGGGCGCTCGCCGCTCTCGCACTCGCCGGACGGCTCCACGCGATGACGGTCGTGACCGTCCTCGTCCTCGGCGTGGTGATGGGCGCGCTCATCCCGCTGCTGCAGGAACGGGCGCTCGCCGCCGCGCCCTCGGCCCCCACCCTGATCA
The DNA here is from genome assembly GCF_050936355.1 of Actinoallomurus sp. CA-142502. Lineage (NCBI taxonomy): Bacteria > Bacillati > Actinomycetota > Actinomycetes > Streptosporangiales > Thermomonosporaceae > Actinoallomurus > Actinoallomurus sp. CA-142502. The sequence continues at coordinate 10,885,970 of NZ_JBNJMY010000001.1, read as the reverse complement.
CGGCGACCAGCGCCTCGGCGTTCAACCTCGGGATCGCCGGCGGATCGTGGCTCGGCGGCCACGCCCTCGACGCGGGCCTCGACCTGGCGCACCTGCCCTGGACGGGGATCCCGGCCGTTCTCGCCGCGCTCCCGCTCACCGTGTACGCGGCCCGCGCCCACCGGAGCGATCCACGCCCCGCCGACCACTTTGTCCGTGTGAAGTGACACCACATCAGGGAGATTCATCAATGTCCGAACTCGCCCGCATCGTCCGCGGAAGCGGCCCCGGCCTCCTGCTCGCCCACGGCGGCGGCGGTGGCATCCAGGCCAACTACGGCCCGATCCTGGACGGACTGGCCGAGCGCTACACGGTGATCGGCCCCGACTACCCCGGCACGGGCGGTACCCCCCGTGCCACCGAGCCGCTCACCCTGGACGGCATCGCCGACGCACTGGTCGAAGCCGCCGACGAGGAGGGCGTCGAGACGTTCGCCGTCGTCGGCTACTCACTGGGCGGCCCGGTGGCGATCCGCGCGGCCGTCCGCCACCCGGACCGGGTGACGGCCCTGGTGCTGACCGCGAGCTTCGCCCACCCGAGCGCCCGGATGCGACTCGCCACCCGGACCTGGCGGAGACTGCTCGACGCGGGGGACCCGCCCAGGCTCGCCGCCTTCCTCGCGCTGATCGGTGCGGGAGCGTCCTTCCTGGACCGGCTCTCCGCGGAGGAGCTGGAGGCGATGCTGGCCGGGGCCGCCGCGACGGTACCCCCGGGCACCCCGGACCACGTCGATCTCGTCGAGAGCGTGGACGTCCGTGCCGACCTGGCCCGGCTGAACGTTCCCACGCTGGTGATATCGACGACCGAAGACCAGCTGGCGACGCCCTACCACCACCGCCAGCTGGCCGATGGCATCCCGGGCGCGAAGTTCGCCGAGATCGCCACCGGCCACCTGCCGTTCGCCGAACGCCCGCAGGAGTGGCTGGGCCTCATCCGCGCCTTCCTCGACGAGACGGGTCCGGCGGTTCAGGGGGCGTCGATCAGCTCGCCGTCGTCGGCGCGGTAGACGAGCAGGCGGCCGGGGGCGGGGGTCACGTGCAAGGTGGCCCCCGGCTCCGGTTCGCGGCCTTCGGGGACGGTGAGCTGGACGCTCGGGCCCGTGGTCGTCAGGGTGACCAGCGAGGTGGTGCCCAGGTTCTCCACGATCTCGACCGTGCCCTTGATGCCGTCCTCGGACTCGGTCAGGTACTCCGGCCGGATGCCGACGATCACCTTGTCGCCCGGGGTCAGCTCGGTGACGATGTCCTCGGGCACCGGCAGCCGTACGCCCGCGACGTCGATCTGGTGGCCCCACGACGTCGCGGTCTCACCGTCGCCGGGTACGCACTCACCCGCCAGCAGGTTCATCGGCGTCGAGCCGATGAAGCCCGCGACGAAGACGTTCGCCGGTCGCTGGAACACCTCGCGCGGCGTGCCGAGCTGCCGGATGCGGCCCGACTCCATGACCGCGATCCGGTCGGCCAGGGCCAGCGCCTCCGCCTGGTCGTGCGTCACGAAGACCGTGGTCACGCCCAGGTCGTGCTGGAGCTTCTTGAGGAACGTACGGGCCTCCAGCCGCAGCCGGGCGTCGAGGTTCGACAGCGGCTCGTCCAGCAGGAACACCGTCGGCTGCGCCGCCATGGCGCGGGCCAGCGCGACGCGCTGCTGCTGACCGCCGGACAGCTGCGCCGGCCGCCGCTCCATCAGGCTGCCGAGCGAGAGCCCCTCACCCGTGGCGGCCGCCTTGGCCCGGCGCTCCGCCCGGCCCACCTTCTTGATCCGCAGCGGGTACGCGATGTTGTCGGCCACCGTCATGTGCGGGAACAGCGCGTAGTCCTGGAACACCATCGCCACGTCCCGCGCGCCCGGCGGCATCCGCGTGACGTCGCGGTCACCGATGCGCAGGCTGCCGGACGACGCCGTCTCCAGCCCCGCGATCGTGCGCAGCAGCGTCGTCTTGCCGCACCCGGACGGCCCGAGCAGGGCGAAGAACTCCCCGTCCTGGATCTCCAACGACAGGGCGTCGAGCGCCGTCACACCGCCGTCGAAGACCTTGGTCACCTCTTCCAGCGAGACCTTCACGCCTTGATCCCTCCGTGGAAGCGGAAGCCGTACCGGCGGCTGACGAACAGGAACATGATGACGACCGGAATCGAGTAGAGCAGGGAGAACGTCGAGATCAGCGCGAGGTTCGGCTGACCGCCCTCGGTGTAGAAGTTGTTGAGCGTGACCGCCGCCGGCTGCTTCTCCGGCGTCCGGTACAGCAGGAACGGCATGAGGAAGTTGCCCCACACGTTGACCACCGCCCACACGGCGATCGTCGCGAGGCCCGGCCGGACGTTCGGCAGCACCACGTGACCCAGCACCTGGAAGGAGTTCGCCCCGAACACCCGCGCCGACTCCTCGTACGACTTGGGCATCGTGTCCATGAAGTCCTTGAGGATGAAGATCGCCGCGGGCAGCAGGCCGCCGGTCATGACCAGGATGACGCCGATGTCCTTGTCCAGCAGGTGCAGCTTGAACATCAGCTGGAAGATCGGCACCATCGCGGACGTCCCGGTGATCACCGAGGACAGCAGCAGGAGCAGATAGAGGATCCCGTCGCGGCCCGGGACGCGCACGCGGCTCAGCGCGTACGCCGCGAGCGCCGCGGCCGCGACCGTGATCAGCATCGTCCACAGCGACAGCACCGCCGAGTTGTACAGCGACGGCAGCGCGTTGGGGTCGTCGGTGAGGTGCTTGAAGTTGCCCAGCGTGAAGTCAGGCCACGAGACGGACAGCGTCGGGTTCCGCGTGAACGGCGCGGTCACCAGCCACAGCATCGGCAGCGCGAAGAACGCCGTGACGAGCGCCACGAACACGTAGAAGCCGATGCGCCGCACCACCTGGACGGGACTCACGCGCGCCTCCGCAGGATCCGGATGTAGGCGAGCGCCAGCAGCAGGTTGATCACCAGCATGATCAGGGAGATCGCGCTGGCGAAGCCCAGGCGTTCGCCCGGCAGGGCGGTCAGGTAGATGTAGACGGGCAGCACCGCCGAGGCGCCGTGCGGCTCTCCCTTGGTGATCAGGTACGGCGTGAAGTCGTTGAACGTCCACAGGCTGATCAGCAGCGTGTTGGTCAGGATGTGCCCGCGGATGCCGGGCAGGACGACGTCGCGCAACTGCTGCCAGCCGCTCGCGCCGGCCAGCCGGGCGGACTCCAGCTGGCTCGGCGGCACGCTCGACAGCGCCGCCGTGAACAGCATCATCGAGAACGCCGTGCCCCGCCAGACGTTGAAGGCGATCAGCGACCCCATCGGGTGGTCGAACCACCAGTCGCGGCCGGGCGTGTGCAGGATCGCGTTGAGCGTGCCGCCCTGGTCCTTGAGGAACGCGATCCACAGCCAGGCGACCACGACGCCGGGCAGGATCCAGGCGAGCAGCACGAGCGTCTCGACGAGGGCGCGGGCCCAGCGCCGCGCCGAGCATCGGGGGCGGCGGGGCGTAGCCAAGGGGGTGGAACGGAGCGTCCAGGCGAGGAGAAAGCCGAGGACGTTCTGCCCGATGATCGCCGAGCCGAGGACGAACAGCAGCGTACGGCCGAGGGCGTCGCGGAAGTCCTTGTCCCCGAGCGCGTGCGTGTAGTTCGCGGTGCCGACGACCTTCGGGTGCGCGGCCTGGACGCCGGTGAGCCGGTAGTCGGTCAGCCCGAGGTACAGCGTCCACAGCGCCGGCAGGATCAGGAAGACCGTGACGAGCAGCAGCGCGGGCACCACGAAGGCCAGCCCCTGCCGCCGGTCGCCGCCGCCCGGCACGTCGCCGGCGAGCGAACGCTGAGCCGTCTGGTGCGCCATCAGCCTGTCGTCACGTGCCCGGCGCCGCCGACGGCCTGGGTCAGGTTCTGCTGGTACGTCTTGACCGCCTTGTCCACGCTGTCGCCCGCGACGACGTCACCGGTCGCCTTCTGCAGGGCCGTGGACACCTGCGGGTAGGCGGCGAGGCCGGGCCGTACGTCGGTGATCGGCAGCACCTTCGTGGAGATGAAGTTCAGCAGCGGGTCGCCGCCGAGCAGTTCGGCGTTGACGTCCTGGCGGGGGCTGATGCCGACCGCGGAGCGCTGGACCTCGTCCTTGACGGCGTCGTGGGAGCCCATGAAGCTCAGCAGGTCCCAGACCAGCGAGGCGTTCCTGGTGTGCGGGTTGATCACCCAGCCGGAGCCGCCGGACATGCTGACCGCGTTCTGGGCGCGGATGCCCTTTCCGGGGAACTGCGCGGGGATCAGCGTGTAGCCGACGTCCTTGTCGCGGTCGGGCATGGGGTCGATGCCGCCCTTGGGGTTGACGACCGAGCGCCAGAAGTAGTCGCTCTCCAGCAGGATGCCGACCTTGTTCTTGGAGAACCGCTGGAACGACTCGTCACGACCCTGCGGGTTCTGCTGGAGCCGCGGGTCGCCGAGCCCGCTCGTGTACACCTGCCGGTACAGGTCGAGCACGCTCCTGATCGGCGCGGTGTCGCCCAGCCACCGGCCGTTCTCATAGATCTCGTGGCCGGTGCCCACGAGCAGGGGGAGCACGCCCTGCATCGTCGTCGCCTCGGTCATCGCGGTGCCCGCGTTGAGCTGGATCGGGGTGACGCCGCTCAGCGACTTGAGCTTGCGGCCGGCGGCGAGGATGTCGTCCCAGCTCTTCGGCTGCCAGTCGGCGGGCAGGCCCGCCTTGGCGAACAGCTGCTTGTTGTAGAAGACGACCCGGCCGTCGGTGCCGCTGGGCAGGCCGTACCTCTTACCGTCGAAGGCCATGATGTTCTGCACGGGGCCGGGGATCTGCTGGAGGCCGTCCCAGCGGTCGACCTGCGCGCCCACCACCTCGTTGAGCGGTTTGACGTACCCGGCCTGGGCGAACTCCCCGACCCAGATGCCGTCGATGTTGATCAGGTCGGCGCCGCCGCCGGTCTTCAGGTCGAGCGCGGTCTTCTGCTTGTACGGGGCGTCGTCCACGCCGGTGCCCTCGAAGCGCACCGTGACCTTCTTGCCCTTGGCCTTCTCCATCGCGGTGAACTTGGGAATCACGTAGTCGGTGATCCATTCGGCGCCGCTGGAGTTCTTGCCGCCCTTGACGGAGTTGGCGCTGATCCGGATCGTGGTGCCGCCGCCACCGCTCGCGCCGCCGGAGCATCCCGACACCGCGAGACCGGTCGCCGCGATCAGAGCCGCCATCCGCGTGATCTTCATGCCGCAGCCTCCCAGGAAGGCATTTGCACTAATACCGGCGTTGCCGAAACATTCCCACGATCACCAAATGTTCACACCGGTACCGATGGTCACGATTCGAGATCATCCGCGCGATGGGACTAGATTGCCGGGATGACTGAGGACGCCCCGCTCGAGGATCTGATCCAGGAAGGCCGTATCGGAACGTTCGCGCCCGCGCGGATCGGCGGCCACGATGTCCTGGTCGAGACCGACCCGATCGGGACGAGCGTCTACCAGATCCGGGGCGAGCGCGTGCTCACGCTGCGCGGCAACAAGGGGTATCGCGAAGAGATCGTCGCCGCGCTGCTGGACGCCGTGGACGACCTCGCCGACGCCGACGACCTCGGCTCGATCGTGCGGCTGCGCCCGATCGAGGTGCCGGGATTCGCGCTCGACCGGGCCGCCCTGCTCGGCCCCGGGCACACCGCCTTCTTCAAGGACAAGCCTTTGGCGGACCGTGGCATGCAGGTGATCCCGGTGCACCGTTCCGAGGCCGTCGACGGTGAGGAGTACGCGACCTTCTGGCCGGGCGTCATCGGCAGGAACCTGTCCATCCGGCAACTCGACTGGACCCGCGAGCCGTCGCCGCGGGCCGACGTACGGCGCCTGGACGATGGCGAGGGCGGGCTGTACCGGCGCAAGGGCAGCCGCAGGAGCCCCAAAGCCGGAACGGTGACGGCGAAGACGGTCCTGAAGCACGACCTCCCCGGCCTGCTGGACGGCGTCCGGCTGTCCGCGATGGACGTGCGCGGCCACGACCTGCGGCTGCACCGCGAATGGGACCGGCTGCGCGGTACGCTTCACCTCCCGGGCGGCTCCGAGGTCGTCGACGTGGACATCCCCCGGCTCTCGGCCCTGGCCGTCTTCGGCCCGCTGTTCGCCGGCGCCGACTTCGACGCGGCCGCGCTGGCGGCGGCGTCGGCGTCGCCGCCGGAGGACATGCTGGAGATGCGGGTGAACGACGAGGGGCGTCGACGGTACGACAGCGAGGCCCGCCCCACCTCACTGGAGGAGTGCCTGGAGTGGCTGCGGGCGCTGTGCCCCCACGACGGCAACTTCCTGGTCTTCTGCGGCAGATCCGGCGGTTGTGTCCAGATGATGTGGCAGTCGAAGCCCGAGTCGCAGGAGCCGCGGCTCTGGCTGGAGACCCCCGAGCTTGAGCACCGCCGCTCGCGTGGCCGTCACGTCACCCTCGACGAGGCAGAGCAGATGATCACGGTCCTCGCTCGCGAGGACCGCGTCGCCGTGGACGACCTCGGCGATCTCGAACACGTCCCGTTCTAGAGGGCGGGTTTGAGGGCGAGAACCGCCATGTCGTCCTGGCGCTGTCCGCCGGTCCAGCGTGTGACGCTGCGGGCCAGGGAGTCCACCAGCTCGCGCGGGGTGGAGGACCGGATCTGGGCGAGTCCGACAGCGGGGTCGTAGAAGGTCCCGTCCCGGTCACGGGCCTCGGTGATCCCGTCGGTCACCAGCAGCAGGGTGGCGTCCGAAGGCCAGTCGACGATGTCCGGCCGGGCCGCGCCGTCCGCCGACGGCAGGTCCATGCCGAGGGGAAGACCGGGGTCGCTCGGCTCCAGCATGGCCACCTCGCCGGCCCGCAGGAGGTACGGAGCCGTGTGCCCCCGGCTGAGAAGCGATGCCTTGGTCGCGTCCGGCGCGATCTCGACGAGCAGGGCGGTGACGAAGTTCTCGGAATGATCGGCCTTGCTGGAGTCCGCCTCCAGGGTCACGGCGTTGTGCAGTCGATCCGCCAGCTCCGAGAGCGTCGCCGCCCTCCCGGCCTCGTGACGGAAGGCGCCGATGACCTGGCAGACGGTGGACACCGCCGGCAGTCCCTTACCGCGGACGTCGCCGATGATCGCGCGGACCCCGAACGGCGTGGCCCGCACCGCGTACAGGTCCCCGCCGACCTGGGCCTCCGCCTGGGCCGCCTCATAGCGGGCGGCGATCTGCAGCGAACCCAACCGCGTCGGCGGATCGGGGAGCACGGCACGCTGGGCCGCCTCCGCGATGTCCTGGGTGACCGCCAGGTGCCGGCTCTGCCGGTCCATCAGCCACTTGGCCCACAGCCCGATCACGCCGACCAGCACCACGATCGCCAGATCGACGAGCAGCGCCGGCAGGGGGCGCCGCAGTTGAAGATCTACTCCGGCGACGACGACACCCACCACCGCGGCGGTGACGACGCTCGTCCGCCAGTGGAGCAGGATGCTGGCGAGGAGTGGCGCGGACGCCAGGAACGGCAGGCCGAGATAGGGTTCCGGCCCGAACAGATCGGCCGCCGCACCGCCCAGAACCATCAATACCGGCACACCGCGTAGGACCACGACCGGGTTGGCGCGGATTGGCTTCATGCATCCCCCCAGAGAGCCAACGGCTCGCAAAAGCCCTGGTAAGGCACCATACCTGCGCCTGGAAAGGCGGCAGCCGACCGTGACCCACCCTCCGGAGCCCCGCGGAAAGCGAAACCGCCCCGGCCACGGGCCGGGGCGGTCTCTCGCGTAGAACTCAGCCGAACAGCGAGGGCAGGGCGCCCTGGTAGACCTCGCGCAGCTCGGTCAGCGGGATGGAGAACTGGCCCTCGACGGTGAAGGAGTCGCCGCCGACCACGCCCAGGCGCCGTACCGGCACGCGCGCGGCCTCGCACAGCGCCGCCACCCGCGCCTCGCGCTCCGGGTGCACCGCCACCACCGCGCGGGCCACCGACTCGCTGAACAGCTCCACGAACGGATCGCCCGGCAGGGTCACCGTGCAGCCGAGGCCGCCGCGCAGGCACGACTCCAGCAGCGCCTGCGACAGCCCGCCGTCGGACAGGTCGTGCGCGGCGTCCAGCAGACCCTCGCGCGCCGCCCCCACCAGCACCGACGCCAGTGCGGCCTCGGCCGCCAGGTCCGGGCGGGGCGGCAGGCCGCCGAGGTGACGGAACACGACGTTCGCCCACTCGGAGCCGCCGAACTCGGGCCGGGTCTCGCCGAGCAGCAGCAGCGACATGCCCTCGACGTTGAACGAGATCTGGACCCGGCGGGTCACGTCGTCGTGGACGCCGAGCACGCCGATCACCGGCGTCGGGTTGATCGGCGTGGTGCCGGTCTGGTTGTAGAAGCTCACGTTGCCGCCGGTCACCGGCACGCCGAGCGCCTGGCAGGCGTCCGCGAGACCCTCGACGGCCCGCGCGAACTGCCACATCACGCCCGGGTCCTCCGGCGAACCGAAGTTGAGGCAGTTGGTGACCGCGAGCGGGCGGGCGCCGGTGGTGGCGACGTTGCGGTACGCCTCCGACAGTGCGAGCTGGGCCCCGGCGTACGGGTCGAGGCGGGTGTAACGGCCGTTGCCGTCGGTGGCGAGCGCGATGCCCTGCGGGCCGTCGCCGATGCGGATCACCCCGGCGTCGTCGGGCATCGCCAGCACGGTGTTGCCCTGGACGTACTTGTCGTACTGGGAGGTCACGAACGACTTGTCGGCGAGGTTGGGCGAGCCGGCGAGCCACATGACCGTGTCGCGCAGCTGTTCCGGCGTGGAGGGCCGGGGCAGCTTGTCCGGGCTGTCGGCCTGGAGCGCGTCCAGGTCGGCCGGCCGCTCGTACGGGCGCTCGTACACCGGACCCTCGTCGGCGGCGGTGCCCGGCGGGATGTCGACGATCGTCTCGCCGCGCCACGTCATGCGCAGCCGTCCGGTGTCGGTCACCGTGCCGATCACCGTCGCGGGGACGTCCCAGCGTTTGCAGAGTTCGAGGAAGCGCGCGACCTTGGCCGGCTCGACCACGGCCATCATGCGCTCCTGAGACTCGCTCATCAGGATCTCTTCGGGCCGCAGCGTCGGGTCGCGCAGCGGAACGAGGTCGAGATTCACGTCCATGCCGCCCGTGCCGGCCGCGGCCAGCTCGGTGGTGGCGCAGGAGACACCGGCGGCGCCGAGGTCCTGGATGCCGACGACGAGGTCCTCGGCGAAGATCTCCATGCAGCACTCGGTGAGGAGCTTCTCCATGAACGGGTCGCCGACCTGCACCGACGGGCGCTTCTGGTGGGAGGCCTCGTCGAAGGTGGCGCTGGCCAGCACGGACGCGCCGCCGATGCCGTCCGGCCCGGTGCCCGCGCCGAACAGGATGACCTGGTTGCCCGGGCCGGGGGCGGTCGCCCGCTTGATGCCCTCCGGCTTGAGCACGCCGACGCACAGGGCGTTCACCAGCGGGTTCGCGCCGTAACACGGGTCGAAGACGACCTCGCCGCCGATGTTGGGCAGGCCGAGGCAGTTGCCGTAGCCGCCGACGCCGCGCACGACCCCGTCGAGCACCCGGCGGGTGTCGGACGCGTCCGGCGCCCCGAACCGCAGGGAGTCCATGACCGCGACCGGCCGGGCGCCCATCGACAGGATGTCGCGGACGATGCCGCCGACGCCCGTGGCCGCACCCTGGTACGGCTCGACGTAGGACGGGTGGTTGTGCGACTCGATCTTGAAGGTGACGGCCCAGCCGTTGCCGACGTCGACGACACCGGCGTTCTCGCCCATGCCGACGAGCAGGGCGTCGCTGTGCGGCGCCTTGTCACCGAACTTGCGCAGGTGCACCCGCGAGCTCTTGTACGAGCAGTGCTCGCTCCACATCACCGAGTAGATCGCCAGCTCGGCGGAGGTCGGCCGGCGGCCCAGGATCCGCTGGACGCGGGCGAACTCCTCGTCGTTCATGCCGAGCTCGGCGTAGGGCAGCGCGACGTCGGGCGTCTCGGCGGCGCGCGCGACCGTGTCGACCGCGGGCCGCGCGGGTTCCGTTCCATAGATCGTCATGCCGAGACCATCCGCTGGACGACGGAGACGAAGAAGCCGAGACCCTCGCTGGAGGGTCCGGTCAGGGACTCCACGGCGTGTTCGGGGTGGGGCATCAGGCCGACGACGTTGCCCGCCTCGTTGCAGATGCCGGCGATGTCGTTGAGGGAGCCGTTGGGGTTCACGTCGACGTAGCGTGCCACGACGCGCCCGGACGACTCCAGCTCCTCCAGGGTCTCCGGGTCGGCGATGAAGCAGCCGTCGATGTTCTTGACCGGGATGACGACCTCCTGGCCTTCCTCGTACGCGCGGGTCCAGTCGGTCTTGGCGTTCTCGATCCGCAGCCGCTGGGCCCGGCAGACGAAGTGCAGGCTCGCGTTGCGGGTCAGCGCGCCGGGCAGCAGGTGCGACTCGCACAGGACCTGGAAGCCGTTGCAGATGCCGAGCACGGGCATGCCGCCGCGGGCGGCGTCGGCCAGGCGTTCCATCAACGGCGCGAACCGCGCGATCGCACCGGCGCGGAGGTAGTCGCCATAGGAGAAACCGCCCGGCAGGATGACGGCGTCGACCTCGCTCAGGTCCGTCGCCGCGTGCCACAGGGGCACGGGCTCGGCATCGGCGAGGCGCACCGCTCGCGCCGCGTCGCGGTCATCGAGTGATCCGGGGAAGGTGATGACGCCCACGCGGGCTGTCATGGGCACACTCCGATCAAGGTGATACGGGGACGCCCACCAGTTTATCCGGGCCCTAGCCTGCGGTTTTCAGCAGTTCGGGGTGCGGGTGCCGCGCGTGGGACTCGTCCTGCCAGCTGAGACGCTTCTGGAGGTAGACGACCGTGCCGCTGTCGGGACGGCTGTCGAAGCTGACGTCGTCGACGAGCGCCTTCATGATCGTTATTCCGCGCCCGGACTCGGAGTCGGGATGGACGTTTTTCTCGGTTTCCCCCGTGAAACCCTGCCCCCGGTCGACGATCTTGAGTACGCACTCGCCGCCGTCGATTCCGGCGATCACTTCATAACGGGACGTCTCGTCCGCGTGCTGAACCACATTGGTGCACGCCTCCGAGATGGCGACGAGGATGTCGGCGACGCACGCCTCCGACACACCGAGTCCGCGCAGCGTGTCACCCAGGATCCGCCTGATGACCGGCACGCTGAGGGTCTCACGCGGAAGGTCGAGTGAGAACTTCATGTCTACCGGCCACCTCGTGTCGCTGTCCTTACCCCGTGACATGGGACTCGCCCCGTCTCCGTCGAAAATCTTCGAACGTTGGTAAGGCTTCCCCACGAGAAACTGCCGTAATCGCGTCCCCGACTATCTTTGGGCCACTATTCCGCGCGGAGTTCGAACGTTTCGATGACGGGGTTGGCCAGAAGCGTCTCCGCCATCTTGCGGACACGTTCGGTGGCGGCCTCGTCCGCCGGCCCCTCCAACTCGATCTCGAACCGCTTGCCCTGCCGCACGCCGGTCACGCCTTCGAATCCCAGCCGGGGCAGCGCGCGCGCCACGGCCTGACCCTGGGAATCGAGAATTTCCGGCTTGAGCATCACCTCGACGACGAAGCGTGCCACGACTGCCCCTCCCTGATCTGCGGATTTCGTACGGCACCGAAGCGTACGGCACGGCGCCTGGACCCCGTTACGTCGGTGTGAGGCGCTATACATGGATGGTTCACCACAATCCCCCCTGCCTCCGGAGTCACGGTTGATGCAGATCGATGAGCTGACCGAACCGGAACGTCTCCTCTGGGAGGCGTTCCCGCGCGGCGAGCCGGTCGACCTGTCCGGCGGTGACCACGACTTCGACAGCACGAACGCCTGGGGGCCCGAGCGCACCGTCCGCGCCGAGGTGATCTCCTCCCTGCTCCTCGGAGCCCAGGAGGACGAGCCGGGACACGTCGCGGCGGTGCGCCTGACCGGAGCGCGCATCACCGGCACGCTCAACCTCGGCCACGCCCACGTGACCGTCCCGCTCGCGCTGACCGCCTGCCAGCTCACGGACGCGCCGCACCTGTACTGGGCGCAGCTGCGCAGCGTCCACCTCATGCGCTGCCGGCTGCCGGGCCTGGTCGCCTCCGGGGCCCGCATCGACGGCCACCTGTGGCTGGAGGGCAGCCACATCTACGGCGGCGTCTGGCTGGACAGCTGCCGCATCACCGGCATCCTCAACCTCACCGCCGCGCACCTGTCCCACCCGACCGGCGACGCGCCGCTGCTCGCCGACCGGCTGGTCGTGGACAACAACGTCTACTGCGACCAGGGTTTCACCGTCGAGGGCGAGGTGCGCCTGCCGGGCGCGCAGGTCGGCGGCCAGCTGATCTTCCGCGGCGCGCGGCTGCGCAACCCCAAGGGCCAGGCGCTGTACGCGAGCCGGCTCTCCGTCGCGGCGAACGTCTTCTGCGACGGCGGGTTCTCCGCCGAGGGGGAGATCCGGCTGCGCGGCGGGCGGATCGGCGGCTACCTCTCCCTGGTCGGCGCGTCCATCAGCCACCCGGGCCGTACGGCGCTGAACTGCGACGACCTGAGCATCGAGACCGACATCTACTGCTCGGACGGGTTCCGCGCCGAGGGAGCGGTCAGCCTGTCCGGCGCGCGGGTCGGCGGCCTGCTCAGCCTGCGCGGCGGCCGGATGAAGAACCCCGCCGGCGTCGCGCTCAGCCTCCAGCGGCTCCAGGCGGAGGAGGTGCTGCTGCGCCCGGCCGAGCCCATCGCCGGCACGGTCGACATGCGGTACGCCCGCATCAAGCTGCTCCGCGACGACCCGCTGTCCTGGGCCCCGCGCTACACCCTCGACGGCCTCACGTACGACACGATCGACCCGCCGCTGACCGCGGGCGAACGCCTGAAGTGGCTGGAGCGCGACGGCGACGGGTACGTGCCCCAGCCGTACGAGCGGCTCGCCGAGACCTACCGCACGCTCGGGCACGACGGCGAGCGCCGGCTCGTGCTGCTCGCCAAGCAGCGCCGCCGCCGCTCCACCCAGACCGTGCCGCTGCGAGTGTGGGGGTACGTCCAGGACTGGACGGTCGGCTACGGCTACCGGCCGTTCCTGGCCGGCGCCTGGCTCGTGGCGCTCCTGGCGTTCGGGACAGTGATCTTCCAGCACCACCCGAAGATCACCGAACCGGGGCACAACACCGAGTTCAACCCGTTCCTGTACACGCTCGACCTGCTCCTGCCGGTCGGCTCGCTCGGGCAGGAGAGCGAGTTCGCGCCGCACGGCGTCTACCTGTGGATCGCCGACGCGCTGGTGGCGGCGGGCTTCCTCCTCGGCCTGACCGTCGCGGCCGGCGCCACCCGGGTGCTGCGACGCGACTAGCGCGCTCGTACCGCGACGACTCCGTTCATCGTGGGGACGAGGACGAGTGATCCGGCGAGGGTCGGGGAGGCGAACCGGCTGGCCGGCCCGACGTTCACCGACGCGACCGGGCGGCCGGTCGACCGCGCCAGCGCGTGCAGCACGCCGGCCTTCGCGTCCAGGGTCCACACCGTGTTCCCGCCGACGACCGGTGAGCCCACGATGGAGGACGAGGCGGTCCACACGCGGTGCAGCGTGTCGCCGGAGACGTCGATGCGCTGCACGCCGTTCTGGCAGGGCAGGAACGCCGACGAACCGGCCCGCGCCATGCCGCCGAACGACACGCAGCCGGGCAGCGACGCGCGCTGCCGTCCGATGCCGCCGAGGTTCGCCGTGTCGAGCAGGTAGACGTCGCCCGTCTTGCCGGCGATCAGCGCCTTCCCGCCGGGCAGCAGCAGCGGGCCGGTCGAACCGAGGTCCTGGTCCTCGCTGTTCTCCTCGCCCCAGTTCTTCGGCGCGAAGTAGCCGATGCGGCGGCTCAGGTCGGGCGACAGGCGCACGACGGAGTCGCTGCCGTCGTACGGGCCGCCGAGACTGGCGCCGTTCCCGCTGGCCACGTACACGTCGCCGGCCGCGTCGACGGCCGGCCCGGACGGCGCCCACATGCCGCCCTCCCGGCTGGTCGGGATGGCGTACGACGAGACCTTGCCTGTCCCGTTCGTACGCGACGCGGTGACGTAGCCGACGTAGTCGCCGCAGTCGCCGTCGAGGCCGCCGAACGGCACGTACACACGGCCGCCCGCGACCGCCAGCGCGCCGCGCTGCTGCTCGGCCTTCGGGTCCCGGCCGGGGGCGACGTCGAGGTTCTCGCGGAAGCGGATGCCGCCGTCGCCGGCGTTCAGCGCGACGAGGGTGTGGCGGGCGCCGGTGCTCTCGGTGGCGACGAACACCGTGCGGGTGGCCGCGTCGTACGCGGGCGTGCCGGTGATCCCGAGCGGGTCGATGTTGCCGCACGGCAGGCGCGACAGCGGCATCGGGGTCGCCAGGTGCCGCTTCCAGCGCTGCCGCCCGGTGGCCGGGTCGAGCGCGTAGACCGTGTCGTTCTCGGTGCCGACGTAGGCCGTTCCGCCCGCGACGATCGGCTGGCCGTACACCGCACCGTCGAGTTTCGCGCTCCAGGCGGTCGTCGGCCGTCGAGGATCGGGGAAGGCCGCCACCCAGCCGGCCCGGTCGTTCCCGCCGTGGTAGGTCGGCCAGGACGCCGCCGGCACGGCCTTGCCCGGCGGGGTGGGCGAGGGGCCGTGGGGCCGGGCCGTACCGGAGCCGCACCCCACCGCCGAGAGAAGGGCGACAAGCACGACGCCGTACGCGGTCCTGCCCATGCCTCCGAGACTAATCCGGCGATGGGTCTCCGGTAGGGGATGTCGCCGCGAGCGTGGGGTCGCCGTTCGAGGCTCCGCCGGCGGTTCAGGGCTCCAGCGAAATGAGGCGTACCTCCGTCATCTCCCGGATCGCGTACGCCGGGCCCTCGCGGGTGTTGCCGGAGTCGCGCACGCCGCCGTACGGCTGCTGGTCCACGCGTGCCGTGGGCACCTCGTTGATCAGTACGCCGCCGAACCGCAGCGTGCGGGCGGCTCTCAGCGCCTTGCCGAGGTCGGACGTGAACACGCCCGCCTGCAGGCCGTACCGGGCGTCGTTCGCGAGCGCCAGCGCCTCATCGAAGGACCGGTAGCGCGTGAGCGTCACGACCGGCCCGAAGACCTCCTCGCGCTGGAGGCGTACGGTCGGCGGCGCGTCCTCGACCACCGCCGGGCGCAGCAGGCCGTCCGCGGTGACGTCGCCGCCGCACAGCACCTTCGCGCCCGCGGCGACCGCCTCCTCGATCCACTCGATGACGCGTGCCGTGTCGTCCCTGCTGATCAGCGCGGACACCTCGGTGTGCTCGTCCAGCGGGTCGCCGAGCCGCAGGCTCTCCACGCCGTGGACGAGTGCCGCGGTGAACTCGTCCGCGACGTCCTCGTGCACGTAGATCCGCTGCGTGGAGATGCACGACTGCCCCGCGTGGGAGAACCCGGCCGTCCGCGCCTTCCGCGCGGCCCGCGCCCAGTCGCCGTCCGTCTCCACGATCAGCGGGGAGTTCGACCCCAGCTCCAGCCGTACCTTCTTGCGCGGCGCCCTCGCCACGAGCGCCCAGCCCACCGAGGCCGACCCCGTGAACGTGACGTACGCGACATCGTCGTGGGCGGCCAGCGCGTCGCCGACGACCGAACCGGAGCCGGTGACCACGCCGAGCCAACCCGGCGGCACGCCGAGGCCGTCCAGCAGCTCGGCGAGCAGCAGCGCCGACACCGGCGTCTGCGAGGCGGGTTTCAGCACGACCGGGCAGCCCGCGGCGATCGCCGGTGCGACCTTGTGCGCCACGAGGTTCAGCGGGAAGTTGAACGGTGAGATCGCCGCGACCACGCCGACCGGTACCCGCAGCGTGAAGCCGAGCTTGCCGATCCCGGCCGTGGAGGCGTCCATGGGCACCACCTCGCCGGCGAGCCGCCGCGCCTCGGCGGCCGAGAACGCGAAGGTCTCCACCGCCCGCCGGGCCTCCCCGCGCGCGGTCGTGATCGGCTTGGCCGCCTCGCACGCGATGGCGCGGGCGAAGTGCTCCAGCCGGTCGTTCAGCGCGGCGGCGGTCTGCTCCAGCACCCGGATCCGGTCGGTGCGCGGGAAGTCGTCGCGGGCCAGGGCCGTACGGGCCGCCGCCACGGCCTGGTCGACGTCGCCGGCTCCGGCCGCCGGCACCCGCGCCACGAGGGACCCGTCGTACGGGGACCGGACCTCCGCCGTCCCCTTCTCCCCGGCCGGCCGCCACCCGCCGTCGATCAACATGCCCGGGAGCTCGAAGAGAGTCATGGCGAACCTCCCCTAGCGAATCCCTACCCGCGATGGCGTTGGTGGCACGGCACAACGTTCCGGGTACGTTTCCCGTAGCCGTCGTGGCTTGCGCCCCACTTGGAGGTGTCTGCCACGATGACGGTGATACGGCGCCCGTACTCGCCGAGATCCGCGGGATGGGCGGCGCGTAACCAGGCCGGACGCGGTGATCCCGCGGACCGGCCCTGAACGCACGAGGAGTGGCCACGTGACCATCGACGCCGCGCGCGGTGCGCCCCCGAGCACCGGTGCACAATCCCCATCCGCCCCACCCGAACTCGTTCAGCTGCTCACCCCCGAGGGCGAGCGCGTCGAACATCCCGAATACGACGTGGAGCTCACCGCCGATGAGATCAAGAGCCTCTACCGCGATCTGGTGATCGTGCGGCGGCTGGACCAGGAGGCGCTGGCGCTGACCCGGCAGGGTGAGCTGGGCGTGTGGGCGTCACTGCTCGGCCAGGAGGCCGCGCAGATCGGTTCCGGGCGCGCGCTGCGGCCGACCGACATGGCGTTCCCGAGCTACCGGGAGCACGGGGTGGCCTGGTGCCGCGACGTCGATCCGGTGAGCGTGCTGGGCCTGTTCCGCGGGGTCAACCACTCGGGCTGGGACCCCAGGGAGCACAACTTCCACCTCTACACGATCGTCATCGGCAGCCAGAGCCTGCACGCCGCCGGGTACGCCATGGGCATCCAGCGGGACGGCGGCGACGACGCGGCGATCGTCTACTTCGGCGACGGCGCGACGAGCGAGGGCGACGTCAACGAGTCGTTCGTCTGGTCCGCCGCGCAGAACGCCCCGGTCGTGTTCTTCTGCCAGAACAACCAGTGGGCGATCTCCGAGCCGCTGGAGCGGCAGTCGCGGATCCCGCTGTACCGGCGCGCGGAGGGTTTCGGCTTCCCCGGCATCCGGGTCGACGGCAACGACGTCTTCGCCGTGCTCGCGGTGACGCGCAAGGCGCTGGACAACGCGCGCAGCGGCCAGGGCCCGACGCTGATCGAGGCGTTCACGTACCGCATGGGCGCGCACACGACGACGGACGACCCGACGCGCTACCGGCTCGAGGCCGAGCTGGAGGCCTGGAAGCTCAAGGACCCGATCGAGCGCGTCAAGGCCTATCTCGTCAAGAACCAGATGGCCGACAAGGACTTCTTCGAGTCGATCGACGACGAGGCCAAAAAGATCGGCTCCGACGTGCGCAGACGCTGTCTCGAACTGCCCGACCCCGAGGCGACGGCGATCTGGGAGAACGTCTACGCGACGGACCACTCGCTGCTGGCCGGCGAGCGTGATCAGTTCACGTCCTATCTTGGTTCCTTCGAGGAGGTGACCAGATGAAGCGCGACGGCGCACTTCACCGGTCCGGCATGAGGGGAGCTCGACGTTGAGCACCGAGACCCTGTCTCTTTCCCGTGCCATGAACGAAGGCCTGCGCAAGGCCATGGAGAACGACCCCAAGGTCCTGGTCATGGGCGAGGACGTCGGCAAGCTCGGCGGCGTCTTCCGGGTCACCGACGGCCTGCAGAAGGACTTCGGCGAGGCACGCGTGATCGACACGCCCCTCGCGGAGTCGGGCATCGTCGGCACCGCCATCGGCCTCGCGCTGCGCGGCTACCGGCCGGTGTGCGAGATCCAGTTCGACGGCTTCGTGTTCCCCGCCTTCAACCAGATCACCTCCCAGCTCGCCAAGATGCGCATGCGCTCCCTCGGCACGCTGGAGCTGCCGGTCGTGATCCGCATCCCGTTCGGCGGTGGCATCGGCGCGGTCGAGCACCACAGCGAGTCCCCCGAGGCGTACTTCACCCACACCGGTGGCCTGCGCGTCGTCGCCTGCTCCAACCCCTCCGACGCGTACACCATGATCCAGCAGGCCATCGCCTGCCCGGACCCGGTGATCTTCTTCGAGCCGAAGCGGCGCTACTGGGACAAGGCGCCGGTCGAGCTGGACCTGTCGGCGGCGGCGTCGTTCGAGTCGGCGGTCGTCGCCCGCGAGGGCACCGACGTGACGCTGCTCGCGTACGGGCCGATGGTCAAGACCTGCCTCGAGGCGGCGCAGGCCGACGAGGAACGCTCGATCGAGGTCGTCGACATCCGCTCGCTGAACCCGCTCGACGAGTCGACCGTGATGGACTCGGTCCGCCGTACGGGCCGGTGCGTGGTCGTGCACGAGGCGCCGGTCTTCAACGGGTACGGCGCGGAGCTGGCCGCTCGGATCACCGAGAAGTGCTTCTACCACCTGGAGTCCCCGGTGCTGCGGGTCGGCGGCTTCTCCACGCCGTACCCCCCGTCGCGCCTGGAGGACCACTACCTGCCCGACCTCGACCGCGTCCTCGACGCCGTCGACCGGACCTTCGAATGGTGACGCATGGGTGAGCTGAAGCAGTTCAAGCTGCCGGACGTCGGTGAGGGGCTCACCGAGGCCGACATCGTCAAGTGGCACGTCCAGCCCGGCGACACGGTCGAGGTCAACCAGACCATCCTGGAGATCGAGACGGCCAAGGCCGTGGTCGAGCTGCCGTGCCCGTACGAGGGAACGGTCACCGAGCTCCTCGTGTCCGAGGGCACGACGGTCGACGTCGGCGTGCCGATCATCACGGTCGACGTCGGCGGCTCGGCGCCCGCCGAGACCGCGAACCAGGTGACCGCGCCGCCGCCGGAGAGCGCTCAGGAGCCGGGCACGGTGGGCAGCATCGCCCCGAAGGTCGACCCGACCGCGCCGCAGCAGCAGAAGCGCGTGCCGGTGCTGGTCGGGTACGGGGTGAAGCCGGGCACGACGACGCGGCGGGCGCGCAAGAGGCCCGACGCCGCGGCTCCTGCCGTACGGCCGACGGCCGCTCCGTCGCCGAACGGCGGCGGGTCGCGGGTCGCGGTGCTGGCGAAGCCGCCGGTGCGCAAGCTCGCCAAGGACCTCGGCGTCGACCTCGCCGCGATCACCGGCACCGGGCCGCAGGGGTCGATCACGCGGGACGACATCCAGCAGGCGGCCTCCTCGGCTCCGGCCGTCGCGCCGGCGCGCTCGGCCGGGGAGCGGGAGGAGCGCATCCCGGTGCGCGGCGTCCGCAAGCACACCGCGGCGGCGATGGTGCAGTCGGCGTTCACCGCGCCGCACGTCACCGAGTGGCTCCAGATCGACGTCACCGAGACGATGAACGCGGTCCGGCGGCTGCGCGACCTGCCCGACTTCGAGGGCGTCAAGGTCTCACCGCTGCTGCTGGTCGCCAAGGCGCTCCTGCTGGCGGCCCGCCGGCACCCGATGATCAACTCGATGTGGGACGAGGCGGCCCAGGAGATCGTGGTCAAGCACTACGTGAACCTCGGCATCGCCGCGGCCACCGACCGCGGCCTGGTCGTCCCGAAGATCAAGGACGCCCAGGACCTGTCGCTGCCGGATCTGGCCAGGGCGCTGGGCGACCTCGCCGCGACGGCCCGCGCGGGCAAGTCGACACCGGCCGACCTGTCCGACGGCACGATGACGATCACCAACGTGGGCGTCTTCGGCGTCGACGCGGGCACCCCGATCCTGACCCCGGGAGAGTCGGCCATCCTCGCCTTCGGCCAGATACGGGACATCCCGTGGGTCCACGAGGGCGAGATCAAGATCCGCAAGGTGACGACGCTGGCGCTGTCGTTCGACCACCGCATCGTGGACGGCGAGCTGGGCTCGGCCGTCCTGCGCGACGTCGGCGCCATGCTGGAGGACCCGATGAGGATGCTCGCCTGGTCGTGAGCTCGTCCGTGAGGGCCGCTCCTTTTCGTGGAGCGGCCCTCACGGTTCTCGTCAGCTCGCGGTGCAGGAGACCGTCGGCCAGGTCCAGGTGCCGTTGGTCTGGATGGTGACGCCCCAGTTGTTGCCGTTGCCGTTCGGTCTGGCGGTCATCACCTGACCG
This sequence comes from Actinoallomurus sp. CA-142502, assembly GCF_050936355.1. NCBI lineage: Bacteria > Bacillati > Actinomycetota > Actinomycetes > Streptosporangiales > Thermomonosporaceae > Actinoallomurus > Actinoallomurus sp. CA-142502. The sequence goes on along the minus strand of NZ_JBNJMY010000001.1, from coordinate 10,865,855 downwards.
CTGGAGTCCCAGGTCGGGCTGATGTTCCAGGTGGCGATGATCTTTTCGGGGGAGGGAACGTTCATGGTGACGGTCCAGTTGCCGGCGCCGGAGACGGCGACGTTGAGGTTGTAGCGGTCGCTCCACTGCTGGCCGGCCGAGAGCGTCGCGGTGCAGGCACCGCCACCGCCGCCGCCGCCGCCACCGCCGTCGGGGGCCACGGCGCGGCCGGTCTGCGGGGAGATCATTCCGGCGCACAGGCCGCGACTCGCCAACGTCTGCGCGATGCGCGGGATCGCGGCGAGCGTGTTGGCGGGCCACTCGTGCATGAGGATGATCTGACCGTTGGTGAGCCGGGCGTTCGCCTGCACGATCGCGTCGACACTGGCGCCGTTCCAGTCCTGCGAGTCGACGTCCCAGATGACCTGGGTGAGGCCGTATTTGGCCTCGACCGACTGGAGTGTCCCGTTGGTCTCGCCGTACGGCGGGCGGAACAGCTTCGGCGTGCCGCCGCCCGCGCTCGCGATGGCCTGCTGGGTCCGGGAGACCTCCGAGTCGATCTGCGCCTGGGTCTCCTGGATCAGGTGCGGGTGGGTGTAACTGTGGTTGCCGACCCACATGCCGGCGTTGACCTCGGCCTGGACCTGGGCCGGGTACGCGGCGGCGTACTGGCCCTCGTTGAACAACGTGGCCCGCAGCCCGTTCTGCCTGAGCGCGTTGAGCAGGGCCGGGGTGTGGTCGTTGGACGGGCCGTCGTCGAAGGTGAGCCCGACGTACCCGGTGCACGTGGCGGCGTGTGCGGGTGCGGCGTTCAGGCCCAAGCCGACGAGGCTCGCGACGGCCATCGCGGCGACGGCCAGTATCGGGAGGAAGGAGCGTCTCTTCCGTTCGGTGCGCATGGTGAGCAGGTCCTTCTCAGCTCGCGGTGCAGGAGACCGTCGGCCAGGTCCAGGTGCCGTTGGTCTGGATGGTGACGCCCCAGTTGTTGCCGTTGCCGTTCGGTCTGGCGGTCATCACCTGACCGCTGGAGTCCCAGCTTGGACTGGTGTTCCAGGTGGCGATGATCTTTTCGGGGGAGGGGACGTTCATGGTGACGGTCCAGTTGCTGGAGCCGGAGACGGCGACGTTGAGGTTGTAGCGGTCGCTCCACTGCTGGCCCGCGGAGAGCGTCGCGGTGCAGCCGCCGCCACCACCACCGCCACCGCCGCCGCCGCCGCTCGAGGAGTCCAGAGTGATGTTGGAGTTGCCGCTGCTCTGGTAGCCCTCGGTCGCGAGGATCTGGTAGTTGAAGGTGCCCAGGTTCATGCCGTAGCGGGACCACGCGTCGAAGTGGTTGCCGGTCGTGATGGTCCCGCCCGTTCGCTTGGACTGCCGGACGCTCCAGTACTGGTTGAACGTCGCGGTGCCGATGATCGAGGGGGCGTTGTAGCGGGTCGTCTCGTAGATGTCGTAGGTGCCGCCGTCGGTGGTCACCGTGCCCTTGTACGTGCCCGTGGGCCGGTAGTTGCCCCAGTTGTCGACGATGTAGTACTCCACGAGCGGGTTCGTCGTCCATCCGTACAGGGACAGGTAGGCGTTGCCCGATGTGTTGAAGCTGCCGGAGTAGGTCACGGTCCTGCGTGCGCCGGGATTCCAGCCCTTGCCGGCGACGAAGTTCCCGACGTTGCTCCATGAAGTGCCGTAGTTGCCGCCGGACCCGAGGGTCATGGAACTCGACCCGCCGCCGTCGGTCCAGAACGAGTAGAAGTAGCCGTTGTTGGTACCGGTCTGGTTGCTGGAGATGACCGTGTCGGCGTTGGCCGTGCCGGGCATGAGCGCCCCGGCCACGACCAGCGCCACGGCGCAGACCGCGTGGGCGAGCAGCCTGATGCCACCGCGTCCGCGGCCCTTCCTGGGGTAGGCGCGACTGTCGTTCATGTGCGTGCTTCCTCCTCGTGAACGCTGGCGGGGAGCCAGGCCGTGAACCCGCCGCGAGAACCGCCGGCGGCGACTCTCGCGTGGCGAGAAGTGCCGATCGCTGGGGCGAGTGTGCGCCCTATACGACATCGCGTCAACGATAGATTTCGAAATCTTTCGGTTGTCTCGTGACGTCGTTCACCCGCATGGCCATGACCTGCCGAATACGGCGCCGGCGGAACGGCGGTGGCTGTGAAAGCGGATGAAAGCCGGGCGGCGTACGGTCTGGGCAGGTATCACCCGAGGCCATGAGGCACGGGGGGATGGGTGGGCGCGCCAGTGGGTGCGCGGGCGGTCAGCCGTCGCCGAGGCCCGTTGGCGGTATGTACCTCGGCGCCCGTACGGGTCGCCTCTTCTCTCCCTTGCCCCTAGATCGATCCGTGACCTGTTGCAAGCCGGCGAACGTATCGAAATATTTCGAAACTTGATCGGCGTCCGTAAGGCGGTCGGAGACAGGGCGGGCCTATTCCACCTTGGTCAGCACGACCGTCCAGTCACGGCTTCCCAGGCCTTCGACGCGGTCCAGTTTCCATGTTTGGTCGCTGACCTGGAAGGTGTCACCGACATGAGATCCATCGGGAAGCATGGCGGCGTTGAAAACGCCGAAGCTGCCAATGGACGTATTCCGCTGCCTGCCGTGTTTCAAAAACATTTCAGATGGTGCCATGGCTATTCCAAGGTCGCATGCGCGACATCGAATATCGGGCCTCGTGCAGCCGTACCTCGTAGTTGCCGTCGTCGGTCTCCCGTACGCAGTCGCGTATCGCCTCAGGCCGATGGCCGGCGACGGCGCCGAGCGTCGCGATGATCCCGCAGTCGCCGAGATCACCCTGCTTGGTCTGTTCTCGCGTGGGCTCGCCGCGGGACAGCGGAGTACGGGTTCCGTCCGTGCGCTCCAGGGGAGTGTCGTAGCGGTCGGGAACCAACCGCGGATCTTCCCGCGGGTCCTGGAAGTCCGGCCGGTCCACCACTTCGGCCGGTTCCTCGCCGTCGTCGACCCGCTCAGAAGTGAAGGCACGCTTGAGGCTCGCGAGGATACCTCGCTCTGCCTCGCCGTCATCGTGGTCGGCGACGCGGGCGATATCGTCCGACGGTCCATCGCCGACGATGCCCTTTCGTCCGTCCTCGCGGTCCGAGGCGGCAATGGCGTCGTTGGCGGCCGCGGCGCCTTTTCGGCTGTCGGCACGGGAGGGGTAGCCGTCGACGCCCGGCCGGTCCGGCTGCGTCGCCGCTGCGGGGCGGTCCGCTTCTTCTCGACGGCCTCGACGTGGGTGTCGGAGTCGTCAATGCCCATTGGCAAGGCCGCTCCAGCGCCCGAAGTCCTCGACGGTCATCCCAGTGCACCTCCGCCGTCCGGAGACCGCCTGTCCCCCGTCTCGACCCAAGCAGAGCGATCCGGGACTCGCCACTGTTGCATAATCTCGGCATGAGGTTCCGTGCGACGGTACAACTGGACGGCAAGACCGCTACCGGCATCAACGTTCCGGCCGAAGTCATGGAGGCGCTCGGAGGCGGCAAACGCCCGCCCGTGAAGGTCACCATAAAAGGTCACACCTATTCCAGCACCGTCGGGACGATGCGGGGAGTGGCCAAGATCCCGCTCAGCGCGGAGAACCGCGAGGCCGCCGGGGTGAACGCCGGTGACGAGGTGGACGTGGACATCGAACCCGACGACTCTCCGCGTGAGGTGGCCGTACCAGACGATCTCGCCAAGGCTTTGCACGGCGACGCGGAGGCCGAACGTTGCTTCGAGGGCCTGTCCCCGTCGCGCAAGAAGGCGTACGTGACCTGGATCGAACAGGCCAAGAAGGCGGAGACCCGTGAGCGTCGCGTCGCCCAGGCGGTCACGGAGCTGAGCGAGGGCAAGCCCAAGCGCTGACCCGCGGCGGTGCGGCCCGCCCTGCCCGATCGAACGTCAGCCGTCCGCGTCGCCCAGGACCGCGGGTCATCGGCGTACCATGCCCGCCCGCGGGCCTGGCGAGAGATTCGTCAAGCGTGCAGATGATCGCTCGCGCCCGATCACGGGCTACGGGCGGCGGAGCCATTCGACGGCGAGTCGGGCGGCGGTGCCGATGACGGCGTCGGCCTGTGGGAGGACGGCGATCGGCAGGAGGGAGCGGGTGAACACGGCCACGGCGTAGCGGCCGCCGTCGGGGTACTCGACCACGCCGATCTCGTTGCGGATCGTCAGCAGCGTCCCCGTCTTGCCGCTGACCACCACGTCGTCGTACGGGAAGCCGGACGACAGCCGGTGCGGCCAGACCTGGAGGCCCAGCAGGCGGCGCATGGCCGCGCACTCGGCGGGTGGGGCGGCCTCGTCGCGCCAGATCAGGCCCAGCAGCCGGGTCATGTCGCGGGGTGTGCTGTGGCTGGTGCGGAGCGGGTCGAGGGCGCGCAGGCGGTCGAGCATGCCGGGTTCGTCCAGCCGGGCCCAGACCTCGCCGAACGTGCTCGCGCGGGCGTCGGTGAACAGGCTGTCGAGCAGGTCGCGGCCGCTGCCGTCCACGGCCGTGCCGGGCAGGCCGAGGTCGGCGGCGGTCGCGTTGACGGCCTCCAGCCCGACCCGGTCCAGTACGACGTCGGCGGCGGTGTTGTCGCTCACGGTGATCATGAAGCAGGCGAGGTCGCGCAGGGACATGCGGACCTCGTCCAGCAGTACGGACACGCCGGTCGGTCCGGTCGTGCGATCCCCGGGAGGCAGGGTGACGGGTTCGGTCGGGTCGAGCAGGCCCTCGGCGGCCTGCCGGTGGAAGGCGACGAGCAGCGGCACCTTGAAGACGGACGCGAGCACGACCGGTTCGTCGGCGTGGACCGCCACCTGCCGTCCGGTGTCGATGTCGGTGGCATGCAGGAAACCGGTCACCCCGGCGTCGCGGAACGCCGCCTCGATTCGCGCATGCACGTCCGTTCGCAGCTCGCCGGGCGCGCTCATGCGAGGAACCCCGAGGCCGGGCGCTGGACGACGCGGCGGGCGGGGGCGGCGTCGAGTGGGGCCATGCCCGCCTCCCGGCGCAGTACGGCGGTCGCGACGGCGGTGAAGTCGGCGATGGCGCGGGCCTGGTCGGGGTCGCGGGAGGGCCGCCACACACAGGACGTTCGCCAGGTGATCGGCTCGCCGAGCAGCGGGCGCCAGGTCGCCCCGGCGGCGTCCTCGGTGCGCGGCACCAGTGCCACGGCCGTCCCCGCCAGGACGAGACCCAGCGCGAACTGCGGATGCCGCGCCTGGTGTACGGCGGGCGGCGCGTACCCGTGGCGGCGGCAGGTGGCCAGCAACTCGTCGTACGCCCCGGGCGCCTCGTCGCGCGGGAACACCGCCAGGTCGTGCCCTGCCAGGTCGGCGAGGTGGACCTCGGCGGAGGCGGCGAGGCGCGAGGACGCGGGCAGGAGGACGCCGACCGGCTGGCCGAGCATCGGGCCGAGTTCGAGGTCGCGGGTGTCGCAGGGGTGCCGGACGATGCCGGCGTCGAGCGCGCCCTCGCCCAGGGCACGGATCTGCTCGGCCGTCCCGGTCTCGCGCAGTTCGAGCCGCAGGTCCGGGCGTTGCTCGCGGAACGCGGCGATCAGCGCGGCGACGATCGGGCCGCCCAGATCGCTCGGCAGGCCCGCGCGTACCGCGCCGACCTCGCCGAGGCGCGCCCGCTCGGCGACGGAGTAGACGCGGTCCACGCGGACGAGGATCTCACGGGCCTCTTCCAGCAGCAGCCGCCCCGGCGCGGTGAGCTCCACCTTCCGGCTCGACCGGTCGAACAGCCGGACCCCGAGTTCCTTCTCCAGCCGCTGGATCCGCTGGCTCAACGGCGGCTGGGCGATGCCCAGACGCTCCGCCGCGCGGCCGAAGTGCAGTTCTTCCGCGACCACGACGAAGCAGTTCAGATGCCCCACCAGGTTCACGACCGCCGATCATATCGATGCACGGGTTCGATAGTTAATTCGTTATCTCCGCTGGTCCGACACGGATGAGAGGCCGGGCGCAGGCCGCCGCCGACAGCGGCCCGAGGACGGCGAGCGCGGCCAGCGCGGTGGCCGCCCCCGCGGGCCCGATGTCGAAGAGAGACCCGACCGCGGGATCGCCCGCGAACACGACCATGCCGGAGACGAACGAGGACACCCCGAGGTAGGCGCCGATCCGTTCGGGCGGCGCGTACCGGGCGATGGACTGAAAGACCGAGGACTGCATGAGGCCCTGCCCGGCTCCGGCCAGAGCGGCGGCCGCCACCAGGCCGGCGACCTGCGGCACGTCGCCGTTCCCCTCCAGCGGAAGGAGCGCCAGGTAGCACGCGCCCATCAGCAGCAGTCCCGTCTGGAGGACTCGTGGGCGGTCGGCGCGGCTCCCGGCGGCGCACCACGGCTGCACGGCCGCCGTGGCCGCGGCGGCGACGCAGAAGAACACGGTCGTCCAGTTCGACCCGAAACCCTTGAGCGGCACGACCGTCGTCGTCTCCCCGGCGAGCAGGATGCTGGCGGCGGTCGCCCCGGCGAACCGGAGGAACGCCCGGTCGCGAACGACGGCCGCCATGCCCCGGAACGTCGCCGTACGAGCTCCGGCCGGGACCCGATCCGCCCCAGGACCGCGGCGTCCGCCCACGTACAGGAACAGGCCGCCGGCGATCGCCCAGCACCCGGCTCCGCCGGCGGCGAGAGGTCCGAAGCCGCCGTCTCTCAGGACGGCGAGTCCGACGAGCGGCGCCACGATGGCGGTGACCTGGCCACTGATCAGGTAGGCGGCGAAACCGGCCGGTCGGCGCGCGGGGGACGTCCCGGCGATGATGGCCTGTACGGCCGGTACGAACAGTGCGCCGCCCGCGCCGAGCAGGCAGGCCGCGCCGAACAGGCCGACCGGCCCGTCCGTCGTCGCCAGCAGCGCGAAGCTCGCGACGCGGAGCGCGCAGGCGAGCGCCCCGGTCCGGGGCGCCCCGAGCACGTCGATCAGCGCCCCCAGCGGCGGCTGCAGCGCGGACTGAACGAGGAACCGGGTGCCGAGCGCCAGGCCGATCGTCCCGGCGAGCAGGCCCACGTCGTGCCGCAGATGGGCGACGAGGTGCCCCATCACCGCGTAGTAGCCGAGCGCCGAGACGACCTGCACGCCCACGCCTACGGCGATCGCCCGGCGGTCGGCGGCGTCCCGCCCGGCCGGAGGCGGCGTGCCGGCCGGGCGGGACGCGACGGAGACGGCCGGGCCGCCGGATGGCATCGAGATCTAACCGGCCCGGCCGAGCCCGTGGGCGAGTACGGTCGCGGTCTCGGCGACGGCCTTCTCGTCGGTGGCACCGTCCGCGGCCCGGCTGTTGGTGAGGATCACCATGACCACCGGAGCGCCGGAAGGCGGCCAGGCGACCGCGATGTCGTTCGTGGCGCCGTACGTCGAACCGGTCCCGGTCTTGTCGGCGACGGTCCAGCCCTTCGGCAGCCCGGCCCGGATGCGCGCGTTCCCGGTCGTGTTGGCCTTCATCCAGCCGACCAGACGGGTGCGGTCGGCGGGCGCGAGCGCGTTGCCCAGCGTGAGCGCCCGCAGGTCGCGGGCGTAGACGGAGGGCATGGTGGTGTCGCGCTTCTCTCCGGGCCGCCAGATGTTGAGGTCGGTCTCCCAGCGGTCGAGCCGGCTGACCGGGTCACCGAGCGAACGATAGTACGCGGTGAGCCCGGACGGCCCACCGACCTGCTTGAGCAGCAGGTTGGCCGCCGTGTTGTCGCTCACGGTGATCGCCGCGTCGCACAGGTCGGCCACGGTCATGCCGGTGTCCACGTGCTGCTCGGTGACGGGCGAGTTGGCCACCACGTCGTCGCGGGTGTAGTGGACGACCCGGTCCATCAGCCCGGGGTCGGACCGGCGCGCCTTCTGGAGCACGGCCCCGGTCACCATGGCCTTGTACGTCGACGCCTCCGGGAACAGCTCACCGGACCGGTAGCTCAGGACCCGGCCCGTCCCGGTGTCGATCGCGTACGCGCCGATCCGTCCGTGATGCCGCTGTTCGAGCCCGTGGAGCCGCCGGCCGACCTCCGCCTGGGACGACGCGGGCGAGGTCGCGGGCGCGCGGAGCGACGCTGTGGCGCTCCGCGGCACGGCCTTCTGGGCGGTTGCGTCACCGCAGCCGGTGACGGCGACAAGGGCGGAAAGGGCGAGTCCCGCGGCGCCGAGCGCCGTTCGAGATCGTGGTGAGCCAGTGCGCATGCATGAGAGAAGATCAGAGCTCCACCGATTGTGTCCAATATTGGAATCGATTGAGCATTAATATGAGCACGCATATCGCAGCAGTTCAGAGCACCAATCGCCGCGCGCTTCTGGTGTCCGCGGCTCTCCTGCCGCTCGCGGGGTGCGGCGCGGATCGTCGCTCGACCGCCCGGCCGTCGTCCCCGTCGCCGGGTCGCGGCGCGCCGGACCTCTCGCGGTTCGCCGCGCTCGAACGCCGGCACGACGCCCGGCTGGGCGTGTACGCCCTGGCGACCGGCACGGGTGCCGTCGTGGCCTACCGGGCCGACGAGCGCTTCGCGTTCTGCTCCACCTTCAAGACGCTCGCCGCGGCGGCCGTCCTGCACCGCAACCCGCTCAGCCACCTGGACGAGCGCGTCACCTACACCAGGGCCGACGTCGACTCCATCTCGCCGATCACCCAGCACCACGTCGCGACCGGGATGACCATCAGGCAGCTGTGCGACGCGGCCATCCGCCACAGCGACGGAACGGCCGGCAATCTGCTCGTGCGCGACCTCGGCGGCCCCGCACGGCTGACCGCCTACCTGCGGGAACTCGGCGACACCGTCAGCCGCATGGACGACTACGAGCCGAAGTTGAACCGGATCCCGCCCCACGACCCGCGCGACACCACCACGCCACGGGCGATCGCCGCCGACTACCGCGCACTCGTGCTCGGCGACGCGCTGACCGCCGACCGGTGCACCCTGATCGGTGACTGGCTCGAACGCAACACCACGGGCGCCACGCGCATCCGCGCCGGCCTCCCCAAGGGCTGGAAAGTGGCCGACAAGACCGGCACCGGCGACTACGGCCGGGCCAACGACGTCGCCATCGTCTGGCCGCCCCACACCGCCCCGCTCGTACTGGCCGTCATGTCCGACCGATCCGGGTACGGCACCCCGCCGAAGGAGCCGCTGATCGCCGAGGCCACCAGGCAGGTCGTCGCGGCGCTCGCCTAGGTGAAGTCGGAGTACGCGAGGTGGGCGCCGCACGAGCGGCACTCGAAGAGGTACGCCGTCGGCCGGCCGCTGCGGTCGAGGGCCGCCAGATAGCCGTCGATCTGGTCGTCGGTCCAGCGGTGCGCGCCGAGCTCGGCCCGCAACGATGACAGCGCCGGTTCGTCTCCGCGCAGCTCACGCGCGCCCGCCGGGCCCAGGAACGCCGCGCCGTCGCCGCAGTGGAACAACCATCGCTCCTGCTGCCACCCGGAGAAACCCGGGGTGCGCCTGGCGATCGCGTCCACCACCGTGCCGTCGATCTCCGGGGGTCCGAGAACGTCACAGTAGGTGGCGTCGAACCGCTCGGCCGCGCTGCCGTCGGCGATGCACCAGGGGCAGAGTGCCGCCACCTCCTCCTCGCAGTACACCGGGCCGGTGTAGACGAGGCCGCGCCGCTGTGAGCAGTTGTCGCACGCCTGCTCCGACGCCTTGATCGAGCCCGTTCCCACCGGGTCCGGGTGGTAGACGAAGACCGGCAACTCCTCGAGCTCAGCCACCTCGATCACCTTAGTCGCGGGGCCTCCCGCTAACGCCTGGCGGCCAGGGCCTCGACGCCCGCCACGAACAGGTCGATGCCGAAGGCGAACTCCGCCTCCGGGTCGTCGATCTTGGTGAACGGGCCGGCCGCGGCGATCAGGCAGGGATAGCGCGACGGCGAAAGCGTCTCAATGCTGAGACGCTTGCGGCGGAGGTGTTCCGCGGCCTCCTCCTCCGTCTGCTGCGGCTTGAGGCCCGGGTCGCCGATGACCAGCGTCGTCACCGTGCGGAGCCCGTGCCGGCACAGCATCGCGCCCTCGGCCGGAGTGAATCCCGCGTCGGCGAGGATCCTCAGCGCCGCCTCCATGATGTCGAAGCAGTGCTGTGCCGCCTCGGGCTGCGTCGTCACCATGAGCGACGCCGCGTACGGGTGCGCCCGCAGCACGTCGACCATCGAGTTCATCAGCGTCCGCAGCCGCGACGGCCACGGCGCGGACGGGTCGACCGTGGTGTCCACGAGCGACCACAGCCGGTCGGCGAGGCCGTCCAGCAGCTCTTCCTTGTTCTTGAAATGCCAGTACAGCGCCATCGGCGTAACGCCGAGGTGTTGGGCGAGGCGCCTGATCGTCAGGCCGTCGAGGCCCTCCGTGTCCGTCAGCGCCAGCGCCCCGTCGACGACCGTCTCCCGGCTCAGCCGAGCCCGTTCCTCTCCAGTGGCCACTTGACAACTATACGTCGTACAGGGTCTTATACGCAGTACATGTACAACGTATAAGAACAACGTAGAGGAGCGGGGAATGGCCCCGACGAGACGCTGGTGGACCCTGGTGGGGGTCGCGCTGGCAACGTTCATGACCTTCCTGGACAACAACGTCGTCAACGTCGCGTTGCCGTCGATCCAGCGTGACCTGCACCTGTCCATCTCCGGCCTGGAGTGGATCGTGAGCAGCTACATCCTCGTCTTCTCGGGGCTGATGCTGGTCGGCGGCCGGCTCGCCGACGTGTACGGGCGCCGGCGGCTCTTCGTCGGCGGGATCGCCGTCTTCACCGTCGCCTCGCTGATCGCCGGACTCGCGACCAGCCAGGAGATGCTCATCGTCGCCCGCGTGCTCCAGGGCCTCGGCGCCGCCGCCAGCATCCCCTCGACGCTCGCGATCATCTCGTCGACCTTCCCCGACCCGAAGGAGCGCAGCCGGGCGGTCGGCGTCTGGAGCGCGGTCAGCGCTCTCGCTCTCGCCCTCGGCCCGTTCACGGGCGGCTTCGTGAGCGACCGCTGGGACTGGGGCTGGATCTTCCTGATCAACGTGCCGGTCGGCGTCGTCACGGTCGCGATCATCGCGATCTCGATGCGGGAGTCGCGGGACGCCGTACGGCGCCGGCTCGACCTGCCCGGCCTGGTCACCTCGGCGGTCGCGCTGTTCTCCGTCACGTACGCGCTGATCGAGGGGCACAACCAGGGCTGGACCTCGGCGGTGATCCTCGGCGCGTTCGCCCTGGCCGCCGTCGCCGCGGTGGCGTTCGTCATCGTCGAGAGGCGCACCGCGGACCCGATGGTCGACCCCTCCCTCTTCGGCATCCGCACCTTCAGCGGCGGCACCGGCGCGATGATCCTCTGGGGCTTCGGCGTGATGGGCGTCTACTTCTTCACCGCGATGTACCTGCAGAACATCCTGGGCTTCTCCCCGACCGAGGCGGGCGCGGCGTTCATCCCGATGGCCCTGATGATGGCCGCGATCGCCCCGGTCGCCGGCGTGCTGGCACGGCGGATCGGCACGCACGTCACCGTGGCGCTCGGGCTGACGCTGAACACGGCCGGTCTGATCATGCTCTCGTTCGTCGGCGAGCACGGCCACTTCATGGACCTGATGCCCGCGTTCGTGGCGTTCGGCATCGGCTCCGGCTTCACGATGATGCCGCTCAACGATGCGATCATCGGTGTGCTGCCACCCGGCCGCGCCGGCGCCGCCTCCGCCGTCATGAACGCCTCGCGCGAGGTCTCCGGCCTGCTCGGCGTCACGATCGTCGGCGCGATCCTCACCTCACGCCAGGCGGCCGTACTGCGGGGCGGCGCGACGGCGGTCCACGCGTTCCTGTCCGGTTACCAGCTCGCGCTGCTCATCGCCGCCGCGATCGTCTTCGTCGGCGCCCCGCTCAGCCTCGCCACGCTGCGCGCCCGGCGCCGTACGCCGGTGGTCGTCGAGCCGGAGGCCGTGCCGGTCGCCTGACACGGCAGCGAGAAGGGCCGGTCGCGGGGGCGACCGGCCCTTCTGGTGTCCAGGTCAGAGCGAACTCTTGTTCAGCAGCCGGTTGTGCGTGCCGGACTTGTTCTTCTTGATCACGCCGTTGACGGCGTGCGCGGTGATCCACTTCTGGATCGTGCCGAACGACGCCTGCCCGTACGCCGACTTGTACAGCGCCGCGACGCCCGCCACGAACGGGGACGCCATCGACGTGCCGCTCAGGTACTCGGTGCCGCCCTGGTAGGTCGACTTGATGTTCACGCCGGGCGCGTACACGTCCACGCAGGCGCCGTAGTCGCTGAACGACGCGCGGGTGTCGCTGGAGGAGCTGGCCGCCGCGGCCTCGACGCTCCCGGCGCTGGCCGGTGAGCCCTTGCAGGCGTCGGCGCCGTCGTTGCCCGCCGCCACCGCGACGAACACGCCGGACTTGGACAGCGCGGTGACCGCGTCGTTCAGCGCCGTCGACTTCGAGCCGCCCAGCGAGAGGTTGGCGACCGACTTGGCCGCGTGGTTCTTCCGCACCCAGTCGACGCCCGCGATGACGTCGGAGGTGCTGCCCGAGCCGTCGCAGTCGAGCACCTGCACCGCGTGCAGCCGTACGTTCTTGGCCACCCCGTACGACGTGGACCCGATGATCCCGGCCACGTGCGTGCCGTGGCCGTTGCAGTCCTCGTTGCCGTACACGGTGTCCGCCCGGCCGCCGAACTGGCTCAGCGTCGTCTCGATGCCCGTGTCGATCACGTACGCGTCCACGTTCGAGGCGGTGTGCTTGTACGTGTAGGTGTGCGACAGCGGCAGCTTCGCCTCGTCGATCCGGTCCAGGCCCCACGTCGGGCTCGTCTGCGTCGTGGAGGTCTTCATGACCTGGTCCTGCTCGATCGCGGCGACGCCGGGGTCGCGCCGGAGCCGGTCGAGCTGAGCCGCCGAGAGCTTCGCGGCGAAGCCCTTGCCGAACCGGTGGACCGTCGGGAAGGCGATCGCGCGTGAGACCTCGCTCGTGTCCTTCATCGTGACGATGTACTGGCCCCGGATGCCGTTGTCGGCGGCCATGGCGACCGCCACCCGCGGTGCGACCACCGCGCCGGACAGCGGCACGGACACGCATGCGACGGCGGTGAGGCCGAGGAGGAAACGGCGGGGGACCCGCATGGGGGCTCCTTGCATCGGGGGGCTCGTGACCGCGACCAGGCGCGGCAATCCCGAAAATCTCCCATAAACACCCTGATCACAGCAACAACATGTGATCACTGACCGCGGGCGCCCGCGGACCGGGTACCGTCGGTCCCGCCATGGCCCGACTGAGACCGGAGCGGCTGCGCGCCGCCCTCGACGAGCAGCTCATCGCCCTCGGCCGCGCCGACGAGGCGCCACCGCCCGACGCTCGTCTGGAGGACGCCCTGGTCGCGGCCGTCCTCGCCGCGTACGACGCCGGAGAGGAACCCGTACGCACCGCCCTGCGGGTCACCGCCCGGGTCCTGCTCGAGCGGCTGGCGACCGACTTCCCCGGCCGTTCGGTCGAGGTGCGCGTGCCGCCGTACGCCGCCGTGCAGTGCGTCGAGGGCCCCCGCCACACCCGCGGCACGCCGCCCAACGTCATCGAGACCGACGCCAAGACCTGGATCATGCTCGCCACGGGCCGTACGACCTGGGACGAGGCCCGCGACCGGATCAGCGCCAGCGGCGAACGTGCCGACCTGTCGACTCGTCTTCCCGTACGGCCGTACGGGGCTCAGCCCTGAGCGAGTCAGACGTCCCAGATCCGCGCGGTACGGTCGACGCCGCCGGAGGCGAGACGGCGCCCGTCGGGTGACCACGCGACCGGCATGGTCCGGAATGTGAGTGAGCGGGTCGCGATGTGGCCGGCGAGCGTGCGGGTCACGTCACCGGTCGCCGGGTCCCAGAGGTTGATGATCTGGTGAGTGTGGCCCGTGGCGAAGCGATCGCCGGCCGGTGACCACGCGACGGAGGCAAGCTTCCGGACGCGAACGGAGAACTTCGGTCTTGGTGCGGCCGTGTCCCAGACGAGGAGGCGGGCGCCCCCATTGCTGACCCCGGCGATCCGCTGCCCGTCGGGCGACCACGCGACCGAGCCGATGGGGGTGTCGTTCTTGTCCGCGGAGAAGCTCCCGACCTCCTCGCCGGTGACCGGGTCCCAGATGAGCACCTCTTCGTGGGAGCAGGTGGTGGCGAGCCGCCGGCCGTCGGGCGACCAGGCGACGGACCTGCCCCCGAAGGGATGGCTGAGCAGCGAGTGGCGCAGCTCGCCGGTGGCGGCGTCCCAGATTCCCAGGCGTCCTCCCCGAGCGCAGGCGGCGATCCAGCGACCGTCCGGCGACCATGCCACGTTTCCGCGCGTGCCGGAGGGTTCGAGCGTGGTCCGGAGGTCGCCCGTGGCGGGGTCCCAGATGTGCACCGCGTCTCCGGAGGTGGCGAGCCGCCGCCCGTCCGGCGACCACGACACCGCCTTCACCACGGCACCCGGGGCCCCGAGCGTGGCGCGCAGGCCGCCGTCCGCGGTGTCCCACACGAACCCGACGTCCGCGGCGGCGGCGAGGAACCGCCCGTCCGGTGACCAGGCCACGCCGTTGACCCAGCCCGGATGCGGGCTGAGGACACGCTGCGCGGCGTCGGTCGGCCTCTGTACGGGCGGATTGATCACGGGTACGGACGCCGGGTCCGGCTCCGGCTCGACGGCCGCGGGCCGCTCCGGGATCGGCTGGGGTTCCGGCTCGTCATCGGAGGGCAGCCGCCACGGCCGCGCGCGGTCGAGCAGGTCCAGCAGCCGGCGGTCACCGTGGACGCGCTCGACGGCCTCCCGGAGCTTGGCGAGATGTTTGTGGTGCATCCGTCCGGTGGCGAACGCCTCCTCGACCAACTCCCGAAGCGACGTCTCCGGGGCGGCGTCCGTGCCCGCGAGCAGCGTCACCGCCAGCCGCAGGTCCTCCTCGGCCACGGCGTGCTGTCCACGGGCGTGCCGCCGCAACGCCTGGTGGAGCAGGTGGTACGCGGGATCGGCGACCAGCGGCAGCGGCATCAGCCCGTTGATCGGCCAGTCCGTCCCGACCACCCCTGCGGCGGCGATCGCCTGGTCGAGCCGCTCGTCGTACCCCGGCACGCGGGCCAGATGGTGACAGTCGACCATGGCCACCGCGCACAGCGTCGACACCCGCGCGGCCAGCTCGTGGTTGAGGTCCGCCAGTTCGTCGTCGGTGCTCGGCGGGACCAGGGTGAACGCCTGGCGCGGCGCCGACCGGTTGAGCTCGTCGACGAGTTCGCCGCTCCAGTGCTCGGCGCGGGGAAACCGCAACGGCGCCATCGGCCGCATGGGCAGCACCGGGGGATCGTCGAACCCGAGGTGGCAGCCGCCCACCCGGATGTCGAGGCGCTCTCGGTCGGAGAGCAGTTCGACGATGACCGTGGGCACCTGGGCCAGGTCGTTCGCGTACAGGCCGGCATGGGGCCACTGGAACGGCCGGTCGGCGATCCGCACCTGGAGGATCTCGTGGTACCGGCCGAGGTCGGAGGACACGCGGTTGACCAGCCGGTCGCCCCATCGTGTCGCGTCGGCGCCCTCGCGCGGCGGGACGATCAGTACGAGCGGGCGTACCGGGTCCAGCGCCAGAGCCCCGGCCAGCACGCCGGGACCACCCATGATCGGATACGCGGACAGCTCGTCCTCGTACCGTTTCAGCTCCTTCAGCTCGCTCAGTCTCGTGGCGGCGCCCGACGCGTACGCCGCGGTCCCGGAGCCCGAGGGGAGGACTCCCAACTCGCCCAGCCGCTGCCGACGACTCTGCTGCCAGGTGTGCAGCAACTGCCCGGCCTGGACGAGGACGAGCGCCCCCTGGATGGCGCCGGCCGCCGTCCGGTGACGGCTCTCGGATCGGCGGGCCGCCTGTGCGTCGGCGATCTCTAATCTCTTGGTCTGGTTCTCCACGATGACGGAGAAGGCCTCGCCGATGAGTTCGATGAACGGCGCGATCGGCACCATACGCAGCCCCCACATGCCCCGTAGGTCGCGACGCCCCGGGACAGGCGCCGGGGGCGTTTTTCCAGGCTAGCCACGAACGGCGAAAACCCACCCGGACAACTGGATAACGATCCGCCCCCTCAGCGCGCGCCGGGGAACCGGGGTCCCGGTGGCGCGGATCGGGGGCTTGCGCCTCCGCATTTCCTATAGCATCATCCCTCCAAGTCAGGATTTTCTATATGAACTGCTGAGGATGTTGCGATGAACGCGCCGGTGGCGGTCGTGGGTCCCGGTTCGGTCGGGCTGGCCCTCGCGGCGCGGCTCGCCCTGCACGGCCATCCGGTGACCCTGTGCGGGCGCTCGAACTCGCCCGTGGTCCCGGCGATCGAGCTGACCGAGCAGAGCACACGCCGCTCCGTCGACGTCGGGTGGGGAGGTGAGCCACACGACGTCGGGCCGGTCCCGTGGGTCGTGGTGACGACGAAGCTGCACCAGACCGGGTCGGCGGGCGTATGGCTGGAGCGCCTGGTCGACCGGGACACCCTGGTCGTCGCCGCGCAGAACGGCGTGGACCATCGCGAGCGGCTCGCGCCCTGGGTTCCCGCCGATCGGGTCGCGCCCGCACTCGTCTATTTCAATGCCGGGCGCCGCGGCCGTGGCCAGGTGGAGGTCCGCCACAGCGGGCCGGACCTGGCGGTCGACGACGACGACCCGGGCCGGCGGGCCCGGCTGCTGCTCGGCCCGGCCGGGCTCCAGGTGGAGATCGCGACGGACTTCACCACGGCGGCGTGGCGCAAGCTGATGGTCAACGCCGTGGCGAACCCGGTGACCGCACTCACGTGCCGACGGGTCGATGTCTTCCGGGAGCCGGCGGTCAGGGCGCTGACGCGCACGATGCTGAGCGAGGTGGCCGCGGTCGGCCGGGCCGAGGGCGCCTCCCTTCCGGACGACGCCGTGGACGACGTCCTGGCGTGGCTCGACGCGCGCCCCACCGGCGCCGGCTCGTCGATGCTCGACGATCGCCTCGCCGGACGTCCTCTGGAGTACGACGGCCTGCTCGGCGCCGTCGTACGGCGCGCCGGGCAGCGCGGACTCGGCGCGCCGGCGTGCGAGGCCGCGCTCGCGCTCGTCTCCGCCCTGGACGTCACGACATTCACAGGTTCTTCGATCAGGGAGTCACAGTGCCGGCAGTGATCAAGGCATCGGCCTACCTCGTGGACATCGAGGTGGAGACCGTCCGGACGGACGCGTCCCAGGCCTTCCTCAAGCAGGAGACGCTCTTCGTCGAGCTCACGACGGATGACGGACTGACCGGGACGGGCTACTCCTACACGATCGGCACCGGCGGACGCGCGGTGCTCGCGATGCTGCGAGATCACCTGCTGCCCGCACTCGTCGGCCGGGACTCCCGCGAGATCGAGGGAGCCTGGCGGGCGATGTACGACAGCACGCGCGCCACGATGGTCGGTCCGCTGACCGCACTCGGCCTCGCCGCAGCGGATCTCGCGCTGTGGGACCTGCGCTGCCTGCGGGCGGGGGAACCGCTGTGGCGCGTCGCCGGAGGCCACCAGTCCGCGGTCCCGATGTACGACACCGAGCGCGGCTGGCTCCAGCTCAGCGAGGACGACCTGGTCGCGGGCGCACTGGAGGCCCGCGAGCAGGGCTTCTCCGGGGTGAAGATCAAGGTCGGCAAGCCGACCGCGGGCGAGGACGCGGCCAGAGTCCGCGCCGTCCGTGAGGCCGTCGGGGCCGACATGGAGATCATGGTCGACGCGAACCAGGCATTCACCCCGGCGGAGGCCGTGCGTCGCGCCGCTCGGCTGGAGCCGTACGACGTGGCCTGGTTCGAGGAGCCGCTGCCCGCCGATGACGTCGCGGGGCACGAGCGTCTCGCCGCGTCGACCGCCATCCCGGTGGCCGTCGGCGAGTCGATCTACTCCTTGGCGCACTTCCGTGAGTACCTGCAGCGAGGCGCCGCGGGGATCGTTCAGCCCGACGTCTCCAGAATCGGCGGCATCACCCCCTGGTTGAAGGTCGCGCACCTCGCGGAGGCATTCGGCGCCCCGGTCTGCCCGCACTTCCTGATGGAGATCCACACCAGTCTCGTGGCGGCCGTGCCCAACGGCCGCTATGTCGAGTACATCCCGCAGCTCCGCGCGGTCACCACGCGACAGCCGCGTATCAGCGACGGGCACGCGTTCGCCCCGGAGGAGCCAGGCCTCGGCATCTCCTGGGACCGTGACCGCATCGACGACCGGCGAGTCGCCTGAGGCCGGCGAGCCACCGGTACCACCACCCGTCTCCAACCCCAGCCCCGCCTCGACGACAGGGGACACCGATGTCGACCTCGCCCGTCACCAGATCTCACAGCTCGCCGCCCACGGACCGCCGACGAGTCCTGCTGGCCTCACTCGTGGGCTCCGCCCTGGAGTGGTACGACTTCTACCTCTACGGGACGGCCGCCGCCCTGGTCTTCAACAAGGTCATCTTCCCGTCGTTCGACCCGACCGCCGCGACGCTCGCGTCGTTCGGCACCCTGGCCGTCGGCTACTTCGTCCGCCCGATCGGGGGCCTCATCTTCGGCCGGCTCGGTGACCTCGTCGGCCGGAAGAAGGTCCTCGTCATCACGCTCCTGGTGATGGGCGCCTCGACGGTGGCCATGGCGCTGGTGCCGACCTACGAGCAGGCCGGCGTTCTCGCCCCGATCCTGCTGGTCGTCCTGCGGGCGGTCCAAGGTCTGGGCGCGGGCGCGGAATACGGTGGTGCGGCGATCCTGGCGGCCGAGTTCTCCGAGCCGAGGCGGCGCGGGCTCTTCGGGGCGGCCCCGAGTACCGGCGTCTACATCGGCATCCTGCTCGCCTCCGGCGCCTTCTCCGCGGTGACCCAGCTCCCGTCCGAGCAGTTCTTGTCGTGGGGCTGGCGTATCCCCTTCGCCGCCAGCATCGTCGTGATCGGGGTGGCGCTGTTCATCCGGCTGCGGCTCGCCGAGAGCCCGGCGTTCGTCGAGGCGCAGAAGCACAGCCGAGAGGCCGAGGTCTCACCCGTACGCGACGTTCTCCGCTCGGAATGGAAGTCGGGTCTCGTCGTCATCGGCCTGCAGACGTCCCAGAACGTCGTCGCGTACATCAACCTCACCTTCCTCGCCGCCTACCTGACCGGCACCCTCAAGCTGCCGAGCTCGGTCGGACCGGTGGCGACCACCGTCGGTACGGCCGTCACGATCGTCACCCTTCTGGTCTTCGGCCGGCTTTCCGACCGGATCGGCCGCAAACCCGTCGCGCTGATCGGGATCGCGTTCTCGGCGGCCTTCGTCTACCCGTACTTCTGGGTCGTCGACAACGTCCGGACCCCCCTGGCCATCACCCTGGTCGTGGTGGTGAGCATGGGCGTCGGCGTGGGCTGCATGTTCGCCCCGCAGGCCGCCTACTACAGCGAGCTGTTCACGGCCCGTTCCCGTTTCACCGGCCTCGCGCTTAACCGGGAGGTCGCCGGCGCCCTGACCGGCGGGCTGACACCGCTCATCGCGGTCGCCCTCGTCGCCGCGGCCGGTGACAGTTCGTGGGGCGTGGCGCTGTTCGTGATCGCCGCGTGCGCGGTGGGCGCCCTCGCGGTGGGGCTGGGACCCGAGACCCGAGGCCGCGATCTCACCGCCACGACGCTCACCGAGCTCCGGTCCTCCACGGGGACCTACCGATGACCACGGCTCCACGGCAAGAGAGGAAGCACGCATGCGCATCGCCAGAGTAGGCGGCCCCGGCCGGGAGGTCCCGGTCCTGCTGGACGGGGACCGCATCCTGGACCTGCGCGGGGTGACGGCCGATGTGACCCCCGAGTTCCTGGAACACGTCCTGCCCACTGTCACCCGGTCCGACCTGCCAGAGCTCCAGGGAGCCGGCGAACTCCGCTTCGGTCCACCGATCACCCGGCCGACCGCGGTCATCTGCGTCGGCATGAATTACGCGAAGCATGCCGCGGAGTCCGGCGCCGAACCGCCCACCGAACCGGTGGTGTTCCTGAAGCACCCGAACACCGTCGTCGGCCCCGACGATCCCGTACCCATCCCGCGCGGGAGCACGATGACCGACTGGGAGGTCGAGCTCGGGGTGGTGATCGGCCGGCGCGCCCTCTATCTGGACTCCCCCGCCGACTCATCGCGCCACATCGCGGGTTACGTGCTGGCCAACGACGTGTCCGAGCGCGAGTTCCAGTTGCGGACCTCCGGCGGGCAGTGGTCCAAGGGCAAGTGCGCACCCTCCTTCACCCCGCTCGGGCCGTGGCTCGTCACGCCTGACGAGCTCGACCCGGGCGCGGTGCGGCTGCGCAGCCACGTGAACGGCGGCGCCCGGCAGGACTCTCGCACGTCGGACCTGATCTTCTCTGTCGCCGATGTCGTCCACCGGCTGAGCCAGTTCATGGCCCTCGAGCCGGGCGACCTGATCCTCACCGGTACGCCCGAGGGCGTCGCCCTGTCAGGACGCTTTCCCTACCTGCGCCCCGGGGACGTCGTCGAGTTGGAGGGCGAAGGTCTCGGCGCGCAGCGCCAGGAGATGGTGTCGGCCGAAGGGACGACCGTATGAGCACCGGAGCGGGCGAACCTCGGGCGGAGTTCGACGGGTTGGTCGCGGCCGTGACCGGCGGAGCCTCCGGCATCGGCCTCGCCACGGCTCACGAGCTGAGCGCGCGCGGAGCCCGCGTGGCGGTGCTCGACCTGGCCGAGACGCACGGGCCCTTCCTCGGGATCCGGTGCGACGTGACCGACGATGACTCGGTTCGTACGGCGGTCGCGGCCGTGGTCGACCGGCTCGGCGCTCTGGACGTCCTGGTCAACAACGCCGGCATCGGAGCACAGGGCACGGTCGAGGACAACGGATCGGCCGAGTGGCACCGCGTGCTCGACGTCAACGTCGTCGGGCCGGCCCGAGTCTCGGCGGCTGCTCTGCCCGCCTTGCGCCGGGCCGCCGCGACGGGCTCCGGCCATGCCGCCATCGTCAACATGTGCTCGATCGCCGCCACCGCCGGGCTACCCCAGCGCGCCCTGTACTCGGCGAGCAAGGGGGCCGTCCTCGCGCTGACACGGGCGATGGCGGCCGACCACATCCGCGAAGGAATCCGGGTCACCTGCGTGAACCCGGGCACGGTCGACACGCCGTGGGTCGGTCGCCTGCTCGCGACCGCCGAGGACCCGGACGTCGAGCGGGCGGCCCTCGCATCGCGCCAGCCGACGGGACGGCTGGTCAGCGCCGCCGAGGTCGCCCACGCGGTCGCCTATCTGGCGAGTCCGAGATCCGGCGCGACCACCGGCACCGATCTCGCCGTCGACGGCGGGATGCACGGGCTGCGCCTGCGGCCCGCCTGATGCGCGGGCATGTGTCAGGTACCCGTGCGTTCCCTGCTTCTCAGCGGTCCGCGCCTCGGCGCTGAGCCGCCGGGCGGTGTCGCACCCGGCTGGACCTCAGGTGCTCGGCCATCGCCTCGGCGGCCTTCTCCGGGTTGCGGCGCGTCACGGCGTGCAGGATCCGCTCGTGCTCGGCGATGGTCGTGTCAGCGGCGCCCGGCGCGCTGTTGAGCCGGAACATGTGCAGGTGCGCATGCAGCCGGCTCACCGCCTCGGCCATCAGCGGCCGGCCCGCCGCCTCGGCGAGCGCGTCGTGAAACTCCTGGTCGAGCACTGCGAAGCGCTGGTAGACCGTGTACTGCTGCCCGGTGTCGGGGTGCTCGCGCATCTCGTCGACGATCGCCTGGAGCCGCCGCAGATCCTCGTCGCGTGCGTGCTCGGCCGCGAGAGCGGCGGCTCGTGGCTCCAACAGCAGGCGCATCTCGAACAGGTCGGTGAAGGCGTCGGAGTCGAGCAGATCGGTGGCGCGGTAGCCGGCGTTCGGGCGCTTGACGACCAGACCGTCGGACTCGAGCCGGGCGAGCGCCTCGCGGACCGGGGTCGGTGAGACCTCGAGATCACGAGCGAGCCCGTCGATGCTGACCCGGGCCCCGGGCGCGATCTCGTGGTCCATGACCATCGCCTTGACGGCCTCGTAGACGCGATCGGCCAGCACCTCGTGCCGCTGCCCGTCCACCACAACCACAGATTGTAGAGGCCCCGCCCGGCCTCCCCGGTCACGGCCTCGTGCCGTCGGCAGGCCCGACGCCGGCGCGCTGGCGCTGGCCGGGCACCGGGGTCTCGGTGGCGCGGAAGAACGGCACGCGGTGTTCCAGGCAGTGATCGCGGTCGGCCTTGGTCGGGTAGCGCGACCGGTCGCTGCAGGGCGCGACGCGGCTGAAGAACCAGACGCCCGCGGCGATCGCGATCAGCAGGGCCAGCGACGACAGCACCAGCCCGGTCACCGCCATTCCGCGGCCGTTGTCGCGTACCACGGCGATGATCCCGACGATGATGCCCGCGACGGCCACGACCACCCCGAAACCGCACAGCACCAACGTGACGAGCGCGGCGATCCCGAGGACGAGCGCCGCGGCGCCGATACCCCGGTGTTGCCGGGGCGGGTATCCCACCGGTCGATAGGCCATGGACAGCTCCCTCCGGCTCTCCATGGTGGAGGATCCGGAGCCCGCGGGGGCTGCGGCGCGCCGGGCCGTGAACAGGGAGACCAGGTCACCACCTACACTGGTCAGCGTGTCGAACGGAGACGGACGACTGACCCACGACCTCGACCCCCTCGATCACAGCCCTCAGGACGCATGCGGTGTCTTCGGCGTCTGGGCGCCCGGAGAGGAGGTCAGCAAACTTACCTACTTCGGGCTCTACGCCCTCCAGCACCGTGGCCAGGAGTCGGCCGGGATCGCCGTGAGCGACGGTGCGCGCATCGTCGTGTTCAAGGACATGGGCCTGGTCGCGCAGGTCTTCGAGGAGCCGGTCCTCAACACGCTGCGCGGCCACATCGCGGTCGGCCACTGCCGCTACTCCACGACCGGATCCAGCGTCTGGGAGAACGCCCAGCCGACGTTCCGGTCCACCGACGACGGCAGCCTGGCCCTCGGCCACAACGGCAACCTCATCAACACCCCTGAGCTCGCCTCCCGCCTGCGTGACGGCGAACTCGGCGCCACCACCGACACCGAGGTGCTCACCGCCCTCCTCGGCAGCGGTTCGGGCGGCGTCGAACGCGCCGCGCTCGACGTCCTGCCGCTCGTACGCGGCGCGTACTCCCTGGTCTTCATGGACGAGCGCACGCTGTACGCCGCGCGCGATCCGCAGGGCATCCGCCCGCTGGTGCTCGGCCGGCTGGAGCACGGATGGGTGGTCGCCTCCGAGACCGCCGCACTCGACATCGTCGGCGCCACGATGGTCCGCGAGGTCGAGCCCGGCGAGCTGCTGACGATCGACGAGGCCGGGGTGCGCTCCACCCGGTTCGCCGAGGCCCAGCCCAAGGGCTGCCTGTTCGAGTACGTCTACGTCGCCCGGCCCGACACCTCGATCGCCGGTCGCAGCGTGCAGGCCACCCGGGTCGACGTCGGCCGCCGCCTGGCCCGCGAGCACCCGGTCGAGGCCGACCTGGTCATCCCGACGCCCGAGTCCGGCACGCCCGCCGCGATCGGGTACGCCGAGGAGTCCGGCATCCCGTACGGCCAGGGCTTCGTGAAGAACTCCTACGTCGGGCGCACGTTCATCCAGCCGTCGCAGACGATCCGCCAGCTCGGCATCCGCCTCAAGCTCAACCCGCTGCGCGAGGCGATCGCGGGCAAGCGGCTGATCGTCGTGGACGACTCGATCGTGCGCGGCAACACCCAGCGGGCCATCGTCCGGATGCTCCGTGAGGCCGGCGCCAAGGAGGTGCACGTCCGCATCTCCAGCCCGCCGGTGTCCTGGCCGTGCTTCTACGGCATCGACTTCGCCACGCGCGCCGAGCTGATCGCGGGCAACCTCTCCGTCGAGGAGATCCGCGCCTCCCTCGGCGCCGACACCCTCGGCTACATCTCCCTCGACGAGCTGATCGCCGCGACCCGGCAGCCGCGCGACCGCCTCTGCCGGGCCTGCTTCGACGGCATCTACCCGATCGACGTCGCCGAAGACGCCCGTGGCAAGCACCTGCTCGAAGAGGCCCGCAAGTGACTGAAACGTCTTACGAAGCGGCGGGCGTCGACATCGCCGCCGGTGACCGCGCCGTCGACCTGATGAAGGCGCACCTGGCCAAGGCGCGCCGGGCCGAGGTGGTGCACGATGCCAGCGGCTTCGCGGGGCTGTTCGACGCCTCCGCGCTGAAGAAGTACGACCGGCCGCTGCTCGCCACCTCCACCGACGGCGTCGGCACCAAGGTCGACCTGGCCCGGCGCCTCGGCGTGTACGACACGATCGGGCACGACCTGGTCGGCATGGTCGTGGACGATCTCGTCGTCTGCGGCGCCGAGCCGCTGTTCATGACCGACTACATCGCCTGCGGCAAGGTGGTGCCCGAGCGGATCGCCGCGATCGTCGCGGGCGTCGCGGAGGGCTGCGCCCTGGCCGGCTGCGCGCTGGTCGGCGGCGAGACCGCCGAGCACCCCGGCCTGCTCGAACCCGACGAGTTCGACCTGGCGGGGGCGGGCACCGGGGTCGTGGAGGCCGGCCGCGTGCTCGGCCCCGAGCGCGTCGTCCCCGGTGACGTCGTCCTGGGCCTCGCCTCCTCGGGCATCCACTCCAACGGCTACTCCCTCGTGCGCCACATCCTGCGCACGACGGATCTCACGCTGGAGACGGTCCTGCCCGAGCTGGGCCGGAGCCTGGGCGAGGAGCTCCTCACCCCGACCCGGATCTACGCCAAGGACTGCCTGGCGCTCGCCGAGGCCGCCGAGGTGCACGCGTACGCCCACATCACCGGCGGTGGCCTCGCGGCGAACCTCGCCCGCTCGCTGCCGTCCACCTGCGACGCCGTCCTCGAACGATCCTCGTGGACCCCACCGCCGATCTTCGCGGCGCTGGAGTCGTACGGGCGGGTGCCGCGCGAGGAGATGGACAAGACCTTCAACCAGGGGGTCGGCATGGCGGCGGTCGTCGCCGCTCCGGCCGCCGACGCGGCGCTGCGGCTGCTGGCCGAACACGGGCTGCCGGCCTGGGTCCTCGGTGAGGTCGTGCCCGGATCCGGCACGGTAAGCATCGCCTGACCTGGGAACTCCCGCCCCGTCGGCGGCGTCGTACACGGTTGTGGGGCGGTTCGCGCGTGGCGTGTGGCGGTGCAGGGCGCCGCTGGCGGTGCTGTGCGCGCTCGGCGTCTACGTCTTACTGCTGCCGCTCGGCTGGATGTACGTCGCCTCGGCGCGCTACCGGCTGGGCGCCGCCCAGGCGCCGCCCACGGCCGTCGGCATCGTCTTCGGCGCCGGTGCCCCGCAGGGCCGTCCCTCGCCGATGCTGGCCGGGCGCCTCGAACTCGCCGCCGCGCTCTACCACGGCGGCAAGGTGCAGGTGCTGCTCGTCACCGGCGACAACAGCCGTTCGCACTACAACGAGCCGCTGGTGATGCGCGACTACCTGATCGACCGGGGCGTGCCGCGCGGCCGCATCGTGCTCGACTACGCCGGTTTCGACACCTGGGACTCCTGCGTACGGGCCAGGAAGATCTTCGGCGTCGACCGGGCGATCCTGATCACGCAGCGGTTCCACCTGCCGCGCGCCCTCACGCTGTGCCGGTCGGTCGGCATCGACGCGATCGGGGTCGGCGACGACAGCCGCCCGTACGCCCCGGTCGCCACCGTGATCTCTTATCTGCGCGAGCTGCCCGCCGGGCTCAAGGCCGCGCTGTTCCTGGCGATCCGGCCGGACCCGCACTTCCTCGGCCCGAAGGAGCCCGGCGTCGAACAGGCCCTGCACACGCCACGGTAGGCGGCCGCCCGGGCCCGTGCCCGGGCGGCCGCGTCGTCACACAGGCTCGGAGACCCGTACGGGCGTGTCGTCCCGGCGGCGGTGCTGGGCGGCCCAGGAGAGCAGGGCCGTACGGCACGCGTGGTCCAGGTGGCGCAGCCCGGAAAGATCCAGTTCGACCGGACGGCCGTGCGGAATCGCCTCCAGGGTGTCCAGCACCCGCGGCAGGCGCAGGAACGTCGCGTTGCCGGTGAGCCTGATCTCGATCGGTCCCTCGTCGTGTTCGCGCACGTCGACGTGGATGTCGGAGACGTCCCACGCGGTCTTCGACACCGCGAGCAGGATGCCGATCAGCACGCCCTCGAACAGGTTCGTGCACACGATCGCCAGCGTCGTGCCGATCAGCACGATCGCCTCGCCGCGCTCGGTACGCCAGAGCCGGCCGACCTCGCGCGGTGACAGGAGCTTCCAGCCGGCGTGCACGAGGACCGCTGCCAGCGCGGTGACCGGGATGACGCCGAGCGCCGCCGGGGCCGCCACGGTGAAGAGCAGCAGCCACCCGCCGTGCAGCACGCGGGACAGCTTCGTCCGGGCCCCCGCCTGGACGTTGGTCGCGCTGCGGACGATCACCGCGGTCATCGGCAGCGC
This sequence comes from Actinoallomurus sp. CA-142502, assembly GCF_050936355.1. Lineage (NCBI taxonomy): Bacteria > Bacillati > Actinomycetota > Actinomycetes > Streptosporangiales > Thermomonosporaceae > Actinoallomurus > Actinoallomurus sp. CA-142502. The sequence goes on along the minus strand of NZ_JBNJMY010000001.1, from coordinate 10,839,607 downwards.
GCCGAGCATCCCGCAGACCGTGTTCCCGGCGCCCTGCGCCATCAGCTCCTGGTCGTACCGGGTTCGCGGGCCGTCGTGCATACGGTCGACCGCGGCGGCGCTGAACAGGCTCTCCGCCGAGGCGATCAACGTGAACGCGATGATCGTGCCGAGTACGCCGACGTCGGCGAGCCGGCCGAGCTGATCCAGCGCGGGCGGCCGGATCGACTCCAGCAGGCCGTGTACCTGGATGCGTTTCACGGGCAGGTCGAGCAGCGCGGTGGCCAGCGTCGCGAGCGCGACCGCGGCGAGCGCCGCCGGGACCGTCCGCAGCCACGCCGGGACGAACCGCCAGCAGACCAGCACCAGGAGCGTGCCCACCCCGACGCCGCCGGCCGCGAGGGCCGACGTGTCGCGCGCCGAGTCGGCCACCAGCGCGGGCAGCGCCGTGATGTTGGCCAGCGCGGCGCCGGGCGACCGGCCGTCGAACAGCGTGTGCGCCTGCCCGAACACGAGCGCGAGGCCGATGCCGGCGAGCATGCCCTGGACCACCGAGACGGAGATCGCGCGGAACCAGCGCCCCAGCCTGAGCGCGCCCATGGCCAGCTGGAGCAGGCCGGTGGCGAGCACGATCAACCCGAGTACCGGTAGCCCGTGCTCCCTTACGGCCTCGTACACGAGCACGGTCAGGCCGGCCGCCGGGCCGCTGACCTGCAGGCTGCTGCCGGGAAGCGCGCCGGCCACGAGGCCGCCGACGATGCCGGTGACCAGGCCGAGCTCCGGCGGGACGCCGGACGCCACGGCCACGCCGATGCACAGCGGCAGGGCGACCAGGAAGACGACCACGGAAGCGAGGACGTCGCGGGCCGGAATGTCACGTGCAGGGAAGAGTTCCATCTTTCACCCTGGGTGTCGAGGATGGGACTGACAGTGGCGGGAGGTGGCCAGGCGGGGGTACGGCGGAGTGTGAGTGCGCAGCCTGACATGGCCACGGCGCCCTACCGTGGCCTGCCGTTGGTGAGAGCGGCCTGGTTACCGCGAGCCGGTTACCGTGGTTCGGTTACAGCGGCCGGAAGGTTCCGTCCTGCGGGTCCAGCACGCTGACCGTGCCGGTGTCCACGGCGTAGAACCATCCGTGCAGCTTCAGGCCGCCGTGCTCCAGCCGCTTGGCGACGGCCGGGTGACGCCGCAGGCGGTCGAGCTGGACCTGGACGTGCCGCTGCACCGCCGAGGTGAGCGCGTTGCCGTCGAGGAAGTCCGACGCCTTGCGCGTCTCGTCGTGCGGCTCGGTGTCGGCGAGCCACCGGTGGACGGCGGGCAGCGCGCTCGGCGCTCCCGGGTAGAGGATCGCGTTCACGGCCCCGCAGTGGGAGTGGCCGCAGACGATGATGTTCTCCACCCCGAGCACCTCGAGGGCGAACTCGATCGTCGCCGTCTCGCCGGACCCGCGCCCCTCCTCGTACTCGGGCACGATGTTGCCCGCCGTACGCAGTTCGAAGAGGTCTCCGGGCGACCCGCCGGTGATCAGCGCGGGCACGACCCGTGAGTCGGAGCACGTGATGAACAGAGCGTGCGGGTGCTGACCGTCCGCGAGAGGGCGGAGGTCCTGGGCGCGCTCGGCGAACGTGCGGGCATTGTCGATCAGCGACTGCATGGCGCAGCCCTTTCTGTGCATCCGTAGGGTCTGGTACGAAAAGACGCGTCATCGCGCCGCTCGTGGACGGACGTAGCCGGTCGATAAGCGGACAAATCCGCCTTATTTTACGTTGGCCGAGATGACGGTCAACGACCGGCCTGCCTACGGGTGCTCAGCAGCGGAAGATCTGGAGGGCCTCGGGCGTACGGGCGCCGAGGCGTGGCGGTGGGCCGCCCTCCATGACCGCGGGCGGCACGGCGTCGGGCATCGCGAGGGTCGCGGCCCTCACCGGCACCGGCGCGGCGGTCTGCGCGGACGGCGGAAGCGCGAGCAGCCGGGGCCGCCCGGGTGTGCCGTGATCGGCGACCTGGTGACCGAGGTCGAGATCGTCGCGCACCTGAGGGCCGCGCTTTTCGGCGAGCTCGGCGGAAATCTTGCCCTGTGCGACGGTCGGCGTCGCGTCGATCGCCTCGGGACCCCCGGTGAAGGCGAGCGCGACCAGCAGTATCGCCGCGACCCAGCCCAGCCGTGCCCTCACCGCGCGCTCCCCCTGACTCGCGTCCTTACCGAGTTCGACTCCGATAAGCCTAACCTAAGACATTCGGTGAAGGGGAGAGGCAATTTCCCGGCCACTGGGGCATATATGCGGCTAAGTAGGACTATTCCGGTGAATATTCGACGAGTATTCTCTGCCAGATCGCGGTACGGACGCGCCCGATCCGGACGCCGCGTAGCCTGGCCGTGATCAAGACTCGGGCAGGGGGACCTCATGTCGGCCGTCGCCCCCACCGCCGGACGGCTCCTGGCCTCGCGTCTGCGCGTCGCACCGCCGCGCCCGGTGATGGTACGCCTGCTCGGCGCGGACGCGGAGCGCGTGACGCTGGAGAGCACTCCGGAGACGCGTCACCGCGGTTCCTTCGGCCTCTCATGGCCCGGCGGCGACGCGATCGTGGGAGATGTCGTCGCCGAGGACGGCCGGACGGTCACCCGGCGGCTGATCACGTCCATGGCCCGGCCGCCGCGCGACGGCGTCGTACGGTGGAACAAGTTCGTCCACCGAGGCGACCCGTACACCGCGCACGGCCTGCCCTTCGACGAGGTGGTCATCGACGGCCCGCTGGGCCCGCTGTCGGCGTGGTACCTGCCGGGACGGCGTTCCACCTGGGTACTGGCGGTGCACGGCAACCGGGCGACCCGCGAAGAGGCCCTGCGGGTGCTGCCGGCCCTGAGCGGAGCCGGGTTCCCCGTGCTGGTGCCGGCCTACCGCAACGACGCGGAGGCGCCCCGGAGCCCGGACGGCATGTACCACCTCGGCGACACCGAGTGGGCGGACCTGGACGCGGCGGTACGGTACGCCCTGCGCTCGGGCGCCGGTGACGTCGTCCTGTACGGCTGGTCCATGGGCGGCGGCATCGTCGAGACGTTCCTCGACCGTTCGGCCCACGCCGGGTGCGTACGCGCGGCGGTACTCGACGCGCCCCTGCTGAACGCCGGGGCGGTCACTGACGCGCAGCTGCGCCGCCTGCACCTGCCGCAGTGGGCCGGCGGCGCCGTCAAACGCCTGGTGACCGACCACGCCGGAATCGACCTGACCCGACTGGACCACCAGAACCGCCCGGACCGCAGGCCCGTCCCGACGCTGCTGTTCCACGGTGACGCCGACGTCCACATCCCGGTCGCCTGCAGTGACGCCTTCGCCCGGCGGCACGGAGAGCTCGTCGGCTACGTACGAGTGCCCGACTGCGCGCACACCCTGGCTTGGAACGCCGACCCGCGGGCGTACGAGAAGGCTCTCATCGCATTCCTCGTCCACGGCCGGACGTGCTGAGAATCCCTCGCACGGTGGAGCCGCCCCCCTCGGCCAGGTGAGGCGCACGGCCGCGACCGGCTGCGATCTTCGGATCCGAACACCCGGGGTGCGTCCCCGGGCCACGGATCCAGGGAAGGCAGGGGCCGATGACCGCGGGCGCGATCCTGACGAGGCTGCACGGCCGGACGGCGAGAGGCGTGCCCCGGTGGGCCGTGCCTGCCGCGTACGCCACCACGCTGACCACGCTGCCCTCATGCGTCTGGCGGATCGCCGCCGTGAACCTCCACGCGCCGCTGCTCGAGCGGACCTCGGCGCCCCCGAGAGGTCACGGCCCGGTGCTGTTCACCGGCCTGTGGTACGTGGTGGCGCTCAGCGTGGTCAGCGAACTTCTCGCGTACCTGACCGTCGGACTGGTCAGCGAGTGGGGTGAGGTGGTGCCGCGATGGATCCCCGGGCTGGGCGGGCGGCGGGTGCCGGTGCTCGCCGCGGTCGTGCCCGCTGGGCTCGGTGCGACGGTGCTCACGGTGCTCTTCCCGTACGCGCTGATCATGCTGAGCCTCGGCCGGATGATCGACGGAACGAAGGGCACGGGTGTGATCGTCCACGGCTGGCAGGCCGTCGCGTTCGCCGTGACGTACGCGCCGCTGGCGGCCTGGGGGCCGCTGCTCGGCATCGTCACCGTGCACTACCACCGGCGACGCCGCGCTCAAGGCGTCTGATCACACGTGAAGCGCTCCCGCCGGGGCGGCGGGAACGCTTCACGATCATGCCATCAACGACCCCTGAGAACCGTCTCAGTGCGTGACTGGAACGACCTCAAATAACGGGACGGCTACTTCGCCGTACTCTTGCCGTCGTTCTCGTCGTGGTCCTCGGCGTAGTCCGCATAGCGGTCAGCGAGGTCCTCATACGACGAGTCATCGTCGTAGGGGTCATGGTCATCCTGCGAGTTCTGGTTGACGCCCAGCTCGCCGCGCAGACGGTCAAGGTCTGTCCCGCCGCTGTTGTACTTCAGCCGGCGAGCTACCTTCACCTGCTTGGCCTTGGCTCGGCCGCGCCCCATTGGCTCGACCCCCTCGATGGTCGGGGACCCGTCGTTGGCCCCACTTACGCTCGCTTACGCATCCACAGCCGGGCGCGACAAGACCCCACGCACCAGCTACGGCTACAACCGTACCCGTTTTGCGCCCGGCTCGGTACGTCGTCTGCGCGGTGGCGGCTTCAGCAGAGGATAGCCGACGATGTGGAGTGACACGTCCGGGATCTCCGTCACAACGAAGATCCCGGACGCGAGCCGGTCAGGAGCCGACCAAGATGCCGCGCAGGCGGCCGATCTCGGACATACGGCGCTCGGCGAGCCGATCGGCGGCGACGGCCGGGGGTACGCCCTCGTCGGCGGCGATCTGGAAGATGCGGCGCGTGGTGTCGAAGATCCCGGTGGCCTTCTGCCGGGCCCGGTCGAAGTCGAAGCCCTCGATCTCGTCGGCGACCTGGATGACGCCGCCGGAGTTGACGACGTAGTCGGGCGCGTAGAGCACGCCGCGGTCGGCGAGCTGCTTCTCGATGCCGGTGTGGGCGAGCTGGTTGTTGGCGCCCCCGCACACGATCTTCGCCCGCAGCGTCTCGACGGTCGCGTCGTCCAGGGCGCCGCCGAGGGCGCACGGGGCGTACACGTCGATCTCGGCGCCGGTCAGCGCCGCGTGCCCGTCGACCACCTGCACCTCGGGGTGCTCGGCGCGCACCCGGTCGATCGCGGCCTCGGTCACGTCGGTGACGACCACTTCGGCGCCGTCGGAGACGAGGTGCTCGACCAGGCGGCGGCCGACCTTCCCGACGCCCTCGACGCCGACGCGGCGGCCGCGCAGCGACGGCTCGCCCCAGGTGTGCTCGGCCGCGGCGCGCATCCCCTGGAACACCCCGAACGCGGTCAGGATGGACGAGTCGCCGGCGCCTCCGTGGGCGACCGTGCGGCCCGTGACGTACGAGCACTCCCGCGCGATGACGTCCATGTCCTCGGAGAAGGTGCCCACGTCACAGGCGGTGAAGTAGCGGCCGTGCAGCGACTGCACGAACCGGCCGTACGCGCGGAGAAGCCCCTCGGACTTGATCGTGGTGGGATCGCCGATGATGACCGCTTTGCCGCCGCCGAGGTCGAGATCGGCGAGAGCGTTCTTGTACGCCATGCCCTTGGCGAGGTTCAGCACGTCGGCGAGCGCCTCGTCCTCGGATTCGTAGGGGTAGAAGCGGGTTCCGCCGAGGGCGGGACCCAGCGCGGTCGAGTAGATGGCGATGATCGCCTTGAGGCCGGTGGCCTCGTCGTGGCAGAAGACGACCTGTTCGTGGGGGACGCCGAAGACCTTTGTCACGTTGTGGCTCCTCTCTGAGCGCACACTTGCCCGGTGCCGTGGTGGCGGCGTTGAGCGTTGTACCCGGTACCCGGCCGCAGGGCAGCATGTTCGTGGATCGCACGACAGGTGACCAGCGGCGGGAGCGTGAGTCCGACACGATCAGCGTAGGCGTACCGCCGCCCGCTCCGCAGTGATCGGCGTCATCCGGGGCGTCGCGTGAATCCCGGCTTGGAGCCCGGCCGCGGGTGGCGGGGGTGCGAAGATCTCCGGGAGTCCGTCCGGTACGGTGGCCGGAGGTCTCAGGAGCGTCTCGGCGGGCGTGACGACGAGCGTTCCGTGGCGAGATCGTGTCACGATGCGGTCGTGCTGCCCTACGCCGCGTACCTTCGGGTATACGAACCGCTGAACGCCTTTGCCGAGCCGGAGAAGTCCATTTGGGCAGCGTATGCCGTATCGGAGAAGCGGCCACGGCGCGTCGGCGCTCTTGACGTCGAGCACACCCACGCCCTCAGACGCCTGATCGCGGTCCCGCCGATCGTCGCTCCGGTTCGGGAGAGCCGTGACGCGTACGTGCGGCGCGCCGAGGACGTGACCTACATCTGCCCCTGGGAGACGCGGCTGCGCTCCTGGCTGGCCTTCGACCGGTTCCGTGCGGGCATGTCCGAGCAGCTCGCCGAGATGTTCGTGCCGCAGCGGGTGGCGGAGCAGGCCGATGGCGCGTTCGACCGCTGGAAGCGGCAGTCCGGCACGCTCACCCCGCACATCCTGTCGAGCACCTGGCAGGTGCCGATCGCCTGGTTCGTCCCTTTTGTGGCGAAAGAGCGGTGGCTCGTGCTCGGCGCGCACGACGACAACCCGGGCGGCGGCCCGACGACCGCCACGCCCGTGCGCACGCTGATCTACGTCACGCCGATGGCCCAGGCGCGCCGCCGCGTCGCCCGCGCGCTGGCCGCCGTACGGCGCCACGCCGGTGATCACCTCGACGCCGGCGAGGTCGAGTCGGTGGGTCGCTGGCTGGAGGAGTTCCACCCGCACTCGCTGGTCGAACTCGACTACGGAGGGCTCGTGCACCTCCTCGACGACGCCGCTCTGCGCGCCGATGAGTCCGTGGCCGAGGTGGGCGCGGCGATCACGGGTATGGAGACCGGGCAGGCCGAACTGGCCGTCGCGATGCACAAGCGTGTCGTCGCCCGGTGGCGCGTCGTACGAGCTCTTGAATCCGCGAACTGAGGACAATTACCTGAATCAGCGCGCGATGCGACGATACGTGTCGCTAGAATCACGCAGCGTGACTCAGCCACCAAAAATCGCAGAGTTGCTATCAGGGACTTGCCTGTTGCGCTGAGTGGTGGCATGGTTACGTCTTGTGATGTCAAAGTGGTTCATCCAGACCATAAGAGACATCAGTGGCACGCGCGAGGATCAAACGCTGGATCGCTGTCATCGGTCCACGGAGGAGAGGCCGCACAAATGTCAGCTCGTACGCCAGAGGCCGAGCCCCTGCTGACGCCGGCAGAGGTGGCGACGATGTTCCGCGTCGACCCCAAGACCGTCACCCGCTGGGCGAAGGCTGGGAAGTTGACGTCAATCCGGACGCTGGGAGGGCATCGGCGCTACCGCGAGGCCGAGGTCCGCGCTCTGCTGGGGGGGATCCCGCAGCAGCGGTCGGAGTAACCCGGAGACACCCCGATCCGGGTCGGCGAGCCAAGTGATCGCCGGTCGCCGTCGTCACGGCGACGCATCCGGTCGGCCGCGTCTCTCCGCGGCCGGTCGCACCGCGTGAACCGCGATGTGGCGGAGCCACCGTCACGTGCGGACGGTCGGGGGGCTTCCACGAGAAGTTCAATCGGCCCCGTCCCGAACGGGGCCGCGTAGGGGGGTTCTACGGACTCCGCGAGAGTCGTCTCCGGCCTGGAGGGGCCATCGTTCCCGCGAGGATCGACGGCCGCTTCGGACTGGAGACGACTCACGCTGAAGGTGCGGTCGCTCCGCCCGAGGCCGGGCGGAGCGGTCGTACCGCCGCAAAGCCGCTCCGGAACACCTGCTCCAGCGCAGGCCGGACGGCGGGCCACGCCCAAAACCGCCGGGACACGCCCAAAGGGCTGAGACACGCCCGATTGGTCAAACGCTCCCAGTCGATCGAAGGACGCACGACGCGACCCCGGCCCATCGGGGGGTACCGGATGGGCCTCGCAGGGGAGAAGCGGGCGCATGGTTCGCGCGGTAGGACGGCGGGGCTTTGAGGCAGGCACTGGGATCGGCCGACCGTCACCGGCCGCCCACCCGGACGGCGCGTGGCCTGCGAGCGATCAGAGGCGTCCTGTGGCGCCCGCACGCGGTACCGGGACCCTTGACATGGCGTGAGCGGAGCGCGTACGACGTGACCTGTCACAGGGTCGCTCAGGGGGTACCGCCCACCGGCCGACCGCTGGGCAAGGACGAACCTAGCCCGGGTCCTCCTCGGCGAGGCGTTCGAGCAGGGCGGCCACCTCGGGGTCGTGCCGGGCGGCGACGTCCAGCAGCACCACGTGGTGGTCGACGAGGAGACGTTCGAGCTCCGCGCGCGGCAGGTCGCGGTGTTCGAGCCAGTCGAGGCCGGCCGTCTCCACCGACGCCATCCACGAGCGCAGCGTGATGCGGAGCACCGGGCCCGGGTCCGTGACGCCGATCGCGGCGGTGATGTGGTTCATCACCAGGCTCCGGATGTTGTCCAGGACCTCCCCGACCTCGCCCGAGCGGTACGCCGGGCCGCCGCGCAGCAGGGCCACGAAGCCCGCCGCGTGGTCTTCGACGTAGTCGAAGTAGCGGTGCAGCGAGACCGCCAGCCGTTCGAGCGGCTTGCCCTCGGCCGGAGGCTTGAGAAGATCGCTCAGCTGCTTGGCGGCGCTGTGCAGCGCGGCCAGGTAGAGCTCCTGCTTGCCGCCGAAGTAGTGGTAGACGAGGGCCCGTGACGCCCCGGCGGCATCCGCCACGTCGTCGATCGAGATGTCTTCCGGCTGCCGGTCGCTGAACAGCTCGAGGGCAGCGGCGATGAGCTCGTCGCGGCGCTCGTCGACGCTGAGCCGCCGCCTGCTCGGGCGGCCGCCGGACGAGCGTCGAACGGCCTGCGCAGGCTCCTTCCCGTCTACTGCGCGATCACCCACGCTTGGCAGCGTATCCGAGCCCGCGTCCAATAGACGGCCATCCATGGCAGGTCAGCGCCGACGCGGCGCCCAAAGGCCACCTATCGACCATGACCGAAAGTCCCCTCCTGACCGCCCGTTACGCACTGTTACAGCAGTCAAGGGTCTTGTCGGGGCATCATGGCATCTCCTCCCTTGCGGCGGTCCGTCTGTTTCTGCCCGGATTCAGGTGGTACGTCGGAGATCCAGGAGACTCAAGTGGCAGCAGAGGTTGAACGCCGGGAGAGGGCCGTGGCGGCGAAGCCCACCATCCGGAACGTCGCCGAACGGGCAGGCGTGTCCAAATCACTGGTCTCGCTCGTCATGCGCGGGTCGCCGCACGTCAGCGAGCACCGCCGGCAGGCCGTGCTCAAGGCCGCGCGGGAGCTGGGATACCGGCCCAACGCGGTCGCCCGGAGCCTCGTCGAGGGCCGTACGCGCCTGATCGGAGCGCTGGTCGCCGACCTGCACAACCCCTTCTTCGCCGAGTTCCTCGACGGACTGCAGGAGAGCCTGCACGGCGCGGGCCTGCGCATGCTCGTCGGCAGCGGCCGGTGGGACCCGCACTTCCAGGCGGAGGCGGTCGAGGCGTTCCTGGAGATGCGGGTCGACGGCCTGGTCCTGCTCAGCGTCGTTCCCGACTCGCTGAAGGAGGCGGCCAAGAGCGTCCCCGTCGTGGTCGTGGGCGAGCGCGACGTGGAGGGCGTCGACATCGTGGTCGACGACGACGAGCTCGGCGCGCGGCTGGCCGTCGACCACCTCGTCGGGCTCGGGCACGACCGGATCGCGCACATCGAGGGGGCGCCGTCGACGACCGCGCACTACCGCAGGATCGGGTACGAATCGGCGATGAGAAGCCACCGGCTCGATGACCGGATCATCGTGGAGCCGGGCGACTTCACCGAGGACGGCGGCTACCGCGCGGCGCGCAAGCTGCTGTCCCGCGACCCGCGCCCGACCGCGATCTTCGCCCCGAACGACCTGGTCGCGACCGGTGTCCTGTCCGCCGCGGACGAACTCGGCCTGCACGTGCCCGAGGACATCTCGATCGTCGGGTACGACAACACCCATCTGGCCGCGATCCGGCACGTCTCCCTCACGAGCGTCGACCAGCCGCGCCGCGACATGGGCCGTGTCGCCGCCGAGCGCCTCTGCGCCCGCATCGACGACCCGTTGCGCGACACCCTGCAGACGCTCGTCGTGCCGCACCTGGTCATCCGCTCCACGACCGGCCGCGCCCCACGCTGACCCGGCCGCGCGGGTCACGGCCTCAAAAGTCAGCGGCCGGGGCGAACGCCGGAGGCACGACCGGGTGCCGCCGCACGCGCCGGCTCTTCACGCTGGTGAGCCGTGAGCCGCGGGGGCCTGCCCGCCGCGCGGGCGACGGTGATCCGTTCCAGCGTCCACAGCGCGATGGTGCCGGCCGAGCAGGCGGCGCCCAGAACGCACACACTGGTCCACCCGCCGTGCGTCCAGACCACGGACGTCAGCGCGGAACCGCACGTGCCGCCGGTCACCATCTGCACGTGCCCGCGGTCGGCCAGCCGCCCGGCCACCGAGGCGGTCAGCGCCCCAGCGGCGCCCACCAGCGCGAACAGGCCGATGGCCGACTCCGACCAGCCGTACGGCGACCGCACCAGCAGAAAGGTCAGCGCCGTCCACAGCACGTTGAACGAGGCCATGCTCAGGGCGGCGATGCCCGCCCGCCACCGCAGCAGCGGCTCGTACCGGAGCATCGCGACCGTCGAGCGGAGCAGACCGGGGTAGGACAGGCGTGCGCCGTCACCGCCGAGCCGGGGCAGGAAGACACGCAGCAGCACGGCCACCAGCGCCATCAAGGCCGCGTTCACCCAGTAGACGGTCCGCCAGCCGCCCAGGGCCGACAGCACTCCGGACGCGGTGCGCGCCAACAACGCGCCGAGCAGCAGCCCGGTCATCACCGTGCCGACCACCCGGCCGCGCTCGCCCGGGGCCGCGAGCGTCACCGCGATCGGCACGACGACCTGCGCTCCCACCGCGGTCAGCCCGGTCAGAGCCGTGCCGACCAGCAGCACCGTCCCGTTGGCCGCGGTGGCCGACACCAAGAGGAACACCGCGGTCGCCGCGTAGAGGGACACGGCGAGCCGCCGCCGCTCCACCAGGTCACCGAGCGGCACCAGAAGGATCAGTCCCAGTGCGTATCCGCCCTGCGCGGCGTCCGCTGCCGTGAACTGGCGCGGGGTGAGCTCGTCGTCGTGGTGGCGCCCGACCACCCGCTGGCGGACCACGAACACGTGAACGTGCGCCGGCTGGCGGAGGAGACGTTCGTCGACTTCCCCGCGGGCACCGCCGGACGGGCCCACTCGACGCGGCCTTCGCGGCGGCCGGGGTACGGCGCGAGGTCGCCTTCGAGGTGACGGCCGCCCACCTCATGGCCCGCCTGATACGGCAGGGCCTGGGGATCGGGATGCTGCCCGCCGCCTTCGTCCCCGAACTCGCCGACCTGCCCGTCGTCCGGCTCCGCGACGCACCGGCACGCATCGAGCATCTCATCTGGAGCCGCCACCAGCCCTCTCCGGCCGCCGCGGCCTTCCTGGCCGTACTGGGCATCGGAGGCGAGGGATGATCTCCGCGCGGGTCTGTTCCCGGTAAGGGGCCGGTCAAGCCTGGTCGAAGCCGCCCGCCGTACGGCCGGGGCACGGCCTTAATGGGTGAGCACACCAGCCGCTCGGCGGGCCGACGCGGGTGGCGCCACCGGCCCTTCGGGGGGATCGGCCGGTGCGCCGCCGCGAGGCCGCCTGGCGGCGACCAGAGCCGGCCAGAGCTGGATCGTGTGGACCCGGGGGTAATCATGCGTGATCCGGAGTTGGTGTCCTGCGCCCAGCGCGCCGCGAGCGAGCTGGAACGCGCGTGGTCCCAGTGGCGCCGCGCACGAGGCCTGATCGAGGAGGCCTCGGAGTCGGTCGCGAGCTACGTCGCCCACTCGATCGACCACCCCTGGGGCCGCCCGCGCGTGGTCCTGGGGCTGGACGCGGAAGAGGCCCGTGCCCTCGCGGCCCTGCTCGGCAAGGAGCACGCCTGCCTGTAGCGGAACCCCCGGCCGCCTCCCGGGCGGTCGCGGGAAGTCAGGCGTGACCGCCGTCGCCGCGAACTCAGCGCGGAGAGGGCGGCGGCGGTCACTCTCCCCGTACGTGAGGGGCCGCCGTGGCCGTTGTGAACGCGGATGCGCTGGTCAACGGGTCCTAGGCCTTCGGTTGGTCAGGGCTTTGCCGGCAACCGGCCAAAGCTCCCCCGCGTCTTTGGCACACTGAGGCATGATGTCTGAGCTCATGACTCGTTCCGGACAAAAAGCCTTCGGCGCCTTGGCGATCGCGGCCGTGGCCGGGCTGGTCAGCGCCTGCGGTTCCGGCGGCGACTCCACCGCCTCCGCCGCGCCGCCGTCCGCCGCGCCCACATCCGCCGCGGCATCTTCGGCGTCTTCGGCCGCACCGACGCCGCAGGGGGCGCCGCTCGCCGGCAAGACCATCGTGATCGACCCGGGGCACAACGGCGGCAATGCCTCCCACCCGGAGATCATCAACAAGAAGGTCAACGTCATCAACGCGATGAAGCCGTGCAACACCACCGGCACCGCGACGAATGACGACTACTCCGAGCACGCCTTCACCTGGGACGTCTCGCTCCGCCTGGCCAAGATCCTCCGGGCGAAGGGCGCCAAGGTCGTCCTCACCCGCAAGAACGACAAGGGCGTCGGGCCCTGCGTCGACGAGCGGGCGAAGATCGCCAACCGGGCGCACGCCGACGCCAGCCTCGCCATCCACGGCGACGGCGCCCCGGCCAGCGGTCACGGGTTCCACATCATCGAGCCGGCGGTGCTCAAGGGCCACAACGAGAAGGTCGTGCCCCAGTCCAAGCGCCTCGGCATGGACCTTCGCAACGCCTTCCACCAGGGCACCGGCATCCCGTACTCCACCTACCTCGGCAAGAACGGGATCGACGTTCGCAGCGACCTGGGCGGGCTCAACGTCGCCACCGTGCCGGCCGTGTTCATCGAGGCCGGCAACATGCGCAACGCCGGTGACGCCGCCAAGATGAAGAGCGCCGCCGGACGCCAGAAGATGGCCGAGGCGCTGGCCCAGGGTTTCGTGAAGTTCCTGAGCTGACGCCGGCACCGCGACAATGGGGGCATGCCCCCGTCCATGCCGTCCACCGCGGCCGAACGCGTACGTGACCTGTTCCACCAGGCCGGATACACCGTCGCCGGCGTACGGGACCTGCTCGGGCCGGTCGCGGGCGCCGCGCTGGCCCGCGGCGAGATCGTGCCCGCGCTGCGCGCCTCAGGCGGAGGCACGCCCGTAGAGGCGCTGCTCCGGCTCTTCTGGCTCCAGGTGCCGGTATCGACCGGCGATCTGCCCGTCGACGACCTGATCGCACTCGGCCTGGCCGAACGCGACGACGGCGACACCGTACGGGCGCGCCTGCACGTCGAACCGGTCGAGGGCGGTCCGGACCGGCGTCACCTCGGCTACGTCGTCTCCGACCTCAACGTACGGCCCGGGAGCGGCCGGGTGCGGCCCGACCACGTCGTCGGCCAGGGCGGCGCCTCCGCGAACCTGGCCCAGCTCGTTGTCCACAGGCCTGTGGACAACCTTCTCGATCTGGGGACGGGCTCCGGCGTCCAGGCGGTTCACCTGGCGCACCGGGCCCGGCGGATCACCGCGACCGACCTCGACCCGCGCGCCCTCGACCTGGCCGCGCTGAGCTTCGCCCTGTCCGGGGTGGACGCCGAGCTGCTCGCCGGCGACCTGTTCGCGCCGGTCGAGGGCCGTACGTTCGACCTCATCGTGTCCAACCCGCCGTTCGTGATCTCGCCGGACCGGCGGTTCGGCTACCGCGAGTCCGGCCTGCCCGGTGACGAGGTCTGCCGGCGGCTCGTACGCGAGGCGCCGCGCCACCTCGCCGACGACGGCTGGTGTCACCTCCTCGCCAACTGGCTGCACGTCGAGGGCGAGGACTGGCGTGAACGCGTCGCCGGCTGGATCGAGGGTGTGGACGGCTGGGTCGTCCAGCGCGACGTCCAGGACCCGGCGGAGTACGCCGAGCTGTGGCTGCGCGATTCGTGCGAGGCCGGCACGCCGGAGTACCGCGACCGGTACGACGCCTGGCTGGAGCTGTTCGAGAGCCGGAAGGTCACCGGCATCGGCTTCGGCTGGATCAGCCTGCACAAGAGCGGCGGCGAGGACGTCCGCGTCGAGGAGCTCCGGCACGCGGTCGACCAGCCCGTGGGCGCCTACGTGGACAGGGTCGTACGCGGCCGGCCGGTGATCATCGATGAGATGACGCTGCGCACCGCCGACGGCGTCGTCCAGGAGCAGACCGGCCGGCCCGGCGCGGAGGATCCCGAGTGCATCGTGCTCCGCCAGACACGCGGCCTGCGTCGTGCCGCCCAGGTCGGCACGGTCGAGGCGGCGCTGGCCGGAGCCTGCGACGGCGACCTGCCGCTCGGCCCGCTGCTCGACGCGATCGCCCAGATCACCGAGACCGACCCCGGCGCCGTACGCGCGGCGGCCCGGGACGTGCTCCCGGATCTGATCGCCGACGGCTTCTTTGAGATCATCGCCTGATGGTCCCGATCCGTACGCTCACGCTCGGGGTGGCCGAGCCGCACCCGCTGACCGGAGACGTCATCGCCAGGTCCGCCGAGGCGCTGCGCCGCGCCGAGGCCGCCTGCCGCGCCGACGGCCACGAGGTGCAGACCCTGCGGCTGTCCACCCGCCCGGTCTTCGGCGACATGACCCCGACCGCCGCGTACGCCCGCGAGCTGCAGGCGATGCTGGACGACGCGGGTCTCGTCTACCTCTCCCTCGGCCCGGCGACCGACGGCGTCGAGCTCATCCCCGAGTTGCTGATCGGCAACGACGCGCTGAACTGCACGGTACGGCTCGACGGCAACACCGCCGCCGCGCGCCCGGCAGCCGAGGCCATGCTCCGGCTCGCGAACGAGACCGAGGAGGGCTTCGGCAACTTCCGCTTCGCCGCGCTCGCCTGCGTGCCGCCGAACGGCCCGTTCTTCCCCGCCGCGTACCACGACGGACCGGCCGACCTCACCGTCGGCCTGCAGGCCGCGAGCATCGCCGTGAAGGCGGCCGAGGGCGGCCTCGACGGGCTCACCGAACGCGCCGCTGAGGCGTTCACCGCCGAGGCGACCCCGGTCGTACGGCTCGTGGAGCGGATCGCCGGTGAGCTGGGCGTACGCTTCGGCGGCATCGACCTGTCCCCGGCGCCGAACGGCCCCGACAGCATCGGCGCCGCGTTCGAGGCCGCGGTCGGCGCCTTCGGTGCGCCGGGCACCCTCGCCACCGCCGCCGCGCTGACCGCCGCGATCCGCGGCACCAGCCTGCCGACCTGCGGATACAACGGGCTCATGCTGCCCGTGATGGAGGACGTCGTCCTGGCGCGCGCCTGGGAGGAGGGCCGGATCGGCCTGCACGACCTGCTGGCCTACTCCTCGGTCTGCGGCACGGGCCTGGACACCGTCCCGCTGCCGGGCGACAGCTCGCCGGACGACCTGGCGCGGCTGCTGCTGGACGTCACCGCGCTGGCCGTGAAACTCCAGAAGCCGCTGTCGGCGCGGCTGTTCCCGGTGCCGGGTAGGCGGTCCGGCGACCGTACCTCCTTCACCTCGGAGTACCTGACGGACACGATCGTCAGGTGGTGACCCGGGCGATCGCCTCCAGGCTCGCGGCGACGTAGGTCTTCGGCGCGGCGAGGAAGACGTCGTGGTCCTCGTCGACGGTGATCACCTCGGCGCCGAGGCGCTCCGCCATGTCACGCTGGTCACGCGGCGGCACGGCGGAGTCCTTGGAGGTGAGGACGACGACGGTCGGCACGTCCCGCAGCGACGCCGCGTGCGGGCGGAAGTCGAAGTCGTACTCGGCCAGCATGACGTCCACCATCGTGCGCGGATGGCACAGCATGAGCTCGCGGCGCAGCCACTGCCAGAGCAGCTTGGTCTCGGTGCTCCGGTTGCGGGTGTCGCCGAAGAACCGCAGCGGTGCCGTACGCCCGAGCCCGAGCGCGGTCAGCGGCCGTACGGCGCGCAGGAGTGGCCTGGTCAGCTTGTCCATCCAGCTGTCGAACCGCAGCGCGGTGGCCTGGAGGACCAGCCCGGCGACCCGCTCGGGGTACCGGCGGGCGAGGTCGAGCCCGATCGGCCCGCCGAGTGAGTAGCCGAGCACGATCACCTTGTCGATGCCGAGCGCGTCGAGCAGTGCGATGTGGTCGTCGGCGGCACCCTCGATGGTGAACCGCTCCGTACGGGCCGGCCCGCGGCCGTGCCCGTGGTGGTCCATCGCCACCAGCCCGCCGGGCAGGCGTGGCATGAGATGGCAGAAGTTCACGTCGGCGGTGAGGGTCCAGCCGTGCAGGAGCAGAACGGGAGCGTCTCCGTCGACGACACGGGCGGTCACCCGGCCACGGCCGGGCAGGTCGAGCACACGTGTGGGCGGAAGGGCGGGCTCGATCACACTGGGACCGACCCGGCCGAGCGGACGCATGAACCCCAGCCCCCGGCGGAGATCGGCCTGCGCACCCATGTCAAGAGCTTCGCACGAGAGGCGAATCCAGCATATGAGACGGTTGTCACACTGATCTGGGGATTATCCACGGGCTCCGCTCGCAATGGAGTCACGGCCGGTGTCCTTGCCCAACGTGCCAACGGTCACCGTCGGTTCCCGATATATTGCGCCGCGACGTCGAGACCGTACATTTCCCTTTTCGAATACGAGGATATGCGATGCGCTTCTCACGACCCTTGGGGGCTTTGTTGGCCGGCTCCCTCATCGTGGCCGGTATGACAGCGTGTCGAGATGACGGAGACCCGGCGGGAAAGGGTGGTTCCGCGTCTCCGTCGGGTGCCGGAACTCCCGCCGCGGCCGGGTTGCGACCGCGTGATGTGGTGGTGACCGCCGACTGCATGCTGGGCGGCAGCGCCGCCGCCATCGACATCGCCGGTTGGGATCCACGGACCTGGAAACGGCTCACGCAGATCACCTTCGACCTGCCCGCGCCCGCCATTTTCTCCACGGTCGACGCCCGTGCGCTGACTCCTATGATCGATCTGTGCCGGCAGCCCGGTTCCGAGGGCGTCTACGACTCCGACAGCATGGAATGGGCCGTTCCTCGCATACGCGCCATGTTCGATCGGGATTTCACCAGGATGGCGGTCGTGCTACGCGGTTCGGGCGGTGACGAGACACACGTCGGATTCATCGACCGCCAAGGCAAACTGACCGACCTCACCGGCGGCGGCGATTCCCTGGGCTTCACTCCGCGCGAGGAGAACGCCGCCATGGCGCCGGACGGCTCGGCCGTCTGGTTCACCTTTGAAACGTCCGACGGAAAACACCGAATCGGCAGTCGGCCGGTCAACGGCGCCCACACCCTGACCGACCAAGGACCGGCCACGGACACGAACCTGCCGCTCGTCCTGGTCGGGCAGCCGTTCCGCGGCGTCCAGGCGGAGATGGTGCACCTGTCCCCGGACGGGAGTCGCATGACGGCCTGGGCGCACGGTGTGGACGAGAACGTCTTCGATGTTCCCGCCACGTCCACCGCGCTGACCGCCGACACCGCCAAGCACCCCAAGAGCCTCGACGGCTGCCCTGAGGCGGTGGGCTGGACCGGACCGCAGACCGTGCTGTGCCGTATGGACCAATTGGGGCAGTTCAGGACCGTCGGCACCGATCCGGGCGCGGCACCCGGGCCCGTGCTGGTGCCCGCCAACGACAAGGAGAACGAGGGAGAGGTCATCTCTCCGGACGGGAAGCGGTTCATCTTCAACAGCCATCGGGCGAGCGATCCGACCGGGGGCTTCATGGGCTTCTATGTCGCCGGGACCACACCGGGGAGTGCCCCGCAGAAACTGACCGTCGACGCGCTCAACGCGCAGACGGTCTTCCTGGAGTGGCGTTAGGTACGGGGGTGTAGATCACCAGATGCAGGTCGGGCTGGTCCGACGGCGCCAGGCGGTGGTGCTCCAGGTGGAGGTCGCCGGCGACCGGATGGTGGAACACGCGCTCTCGCGAGGCGAAGCCCTCGATGTCGTGGCTCTTCCAGCCGGCGCGGAACTCCTCACTCGCGTCGAGCAGGCGCTCGATCAGCCGCGCGTACGACGGGTCGCCCAGGCGGGGACCGGCCTCGGCCCGGAACTCGGCGAGGAACCGGCGGCTGGTCACCTCCCAGTCGGGCAGCAGTTCGCGTACGTACGGATCGGTGAACACCAGCCACAGCAGGTTGCGGTCCTCCGCCGGGACCGTCGCGACGTTCGGGTAGAGCGCGGCGTACGCGGTGTTCCAGCCGGAGATATACCAGTCTGGGGCGATCGCGTACGCCGGGAAGCCGTCGAGCGCGTCGAGCAGCCGCTGTACGTGGGGCGGGGCGGCCCGCGGGATCGGTTGGGCGTCCGGCTCCGGAGCGGAGTATCCGACCAGCGTCAGGACGTAGGTGTGCTCGGCGACCGACAGCCGGAGCGTGCGCGCGATCGCGTCCAGCACCTGCCGTGACGGATGGATGTCGCGGCCCTGTTCGAGCCAGGTGTACCAGGTGACGCTGACGCCGGACAGGTACGCCACCTCCTCGCGCCGGAGTCCGGAGGTGCGGTTCCGGCCGACCGGTGGCAGCCCGAGGTCGGCCCGTACGAGCTGGTTGCGCCGGGCCCTGAGGAAGGCGCCGAGCTCCGCGCGACGCTCGCGCTCGATGGTCACCATGCGAATACTAGTAGTGCCACTACTAGAAGTTGCGCCGTCTTCAGCCAGGCCCGGTCCGGCGGGGATCGTTGGGCGCATGCCAGAGCTGAGATCACGAACCGTCACCCACGGGCGGAACATGGCCGGTGCCCGCGCCCTCCTGCGTGCGGCCGGAGTCGACCGGAACGACTTCGGCAAGCCGATCGTCGCCGTCGCGAACAGCTTCACCGAGTTCGTTCCCGGTCACACGCACCTCCAGCCGGTCGGGCGGATCGTCTCCGCCGCGATCAAGGAGGCCGGGGGCGTTCCCCGGGAGTTCAACACCATCGCGGTCGACGACGGCATCGCCATGGGACACGGCGGGATGCTCTACTCCCTGCCCTCGCGCGACCTCATCGCCGACTCCGTGGAGTACATGGTCAACGCGCACTGCGCCGATGCCCTGGTGTGCGTCTCCAACTGCGACAAGATCACCCCGGGCATGCTCATGGCCGCGCTGCGGCTGAACGTCCCCACCGTCTTCGTCTCCGGCGGTCCCATGGAGGGCGGCGCCACCACTCTGGCCGACGGCACGGTCCGCGACCGCCTGCACTTGATCTCCGCCATGTCCGGCGCGGCGTCCGACGCGGTCACCGATGAGGACATCGCCCGCATCGAGGAAGCGGCGTGTCCCACGTGCGGCTCCTGCTCGGGGATGTACACGGCGAACTCGATGAACTGCCTCACCGAGGCGCTGGGCCTGGCCCTACCGGGCAACGGCACGACTCTGGCCACCCACACGGCGCGCCGGGCGCTGTACGAGGCCGCCGGGCGGACGGTCGTCGAGCTCGCCCACCGGTACTACGAGCAGGACGACGCCACCGTGCTGCCGCGTGCCATCGCCTCCCGCGCCGCCTTCGACAACGCGATGTCGCTGGACATCGCCATGGGCGGCTCCACCAACACGGTCCTGCACCTCCTGGCCGCCGCGCGCGAGGCCGAGCTCGACTACACGCTGCGCGACATCGAGGACCGCTCCCGCGCCGTGCCCTGCCTCTGCAAGGTGGCCCCGAACGGGAGGTACCTGATGGAGGACGTCCACCGCGCCGGGGGAATCCCCGCGATCATGGGCGAGTTGCATCGCGCCGGGCTCCTCCGTGAGGACGTGCACACCGTCCACGCCGGCTCGCTGGGCGAATGGCTGAAGACCTGGGACGTGCGTGGCGGATCACCCTCGCCGGAGGCCCAGGAGCTGTTCCACGCCGCTCCGGGGCGCGTCCGCTCGGCCACGGCGTTCTCCCAGTCGAAGCGCTGGGAGGATCTGGACCTCGACGCGGAGAACGGCTGTGTCCGCGACACCGCGCACGCGTACTCCGCCGACGGCGGGCTGGCGGTGCTGCGCGGCAACCTGTCCGAGGGCGGATGCGTGGTGAAGACCGCCGGTGTCGACGAGTCCATCCTGACCTTCACCGGTCCCGCCGTGGTGCTCGAGTCACAGGAGGAGGCCGTCGAGGCGATCCTCGGCGGGCGCGTCCAGGCCGGCGACGTCGTCGTGGTCCGCTACGAGGGCCCGCGCGGAGGGCCGGGCATGCAGGAGATGCTGTACCCGACCGCGTACCTGAAGGGCCGTGGGCTCGGCAAGAGCTGTGCCCTCGTCACCGACGGACGTTTCTCCGGCGGCACCTCCGGACTGTCGATCGGCCACGTCTCACCGGAGGCGGCGGCCGGCGGCGTCATCGCCCTCGTCGAGGACGGCGACACCATCGTCATCGACATCCCGAACCGGTCGATCCGGCTGGACGTCCCGCGCGCCGTGCTGGCCGAGCGTCGCACCCGCCTGGAGGCGGCCGGCGGTTACCGCCCCCGGCGCCGGGACCGGGTCGTGTCGACCGCGCTGCGCGCCTACGCCTCCATGGCCCTGTCCGCCGACAAAGGGGCCGTCCGCGAGGTGAACTGACCTACCGTGGAGGTTGATGGAGCGGATCCTGGTCAGTGCCTGCCTGCTGGGCCAGCCGGTGCGTTTCGACGGCACCGGCAGGCGCAGTGACGACGTGCTGTTCGAACGCTGGCGGCGGGAAGGGCGGCTCGTGCCGTTCTGTCCCGAGGTGCGGGGTGGGCTGCCGGTGCCACGTCCGCCCGCCGAGATCAGCGGCGGGTCCGGTGCGGACGTTCTTGACGGCCGTGCCGTGATCCTCACACCGGACGGGACCGACGTCACCCGGCACTTCGTCATCGGCGCCCGGCAGGCGCTCGACCGCGCGCGGTCGTACGGGATCCGGCTCGCGATCCTCAAAGAGGGCAGCCCGTCCTGCGGCAGCGCCCAGATCCACGACGGGTCGTTCGCCGGGCGCAAGATCCCCGGCGAGGGTGTCACGACCGCCCTGCTCGAACGGCACGGCATCGCCGTCTTCGCCGAGGACGCCCTGGAGGACGCCGCCGCCCGGCTGGCCGAGCTCGAACGGCGCTGACGGCCGGCGCTTGACCTCAATCATGGTTGAGGTTGAACACTGCTTCTCACGTTGACGAGGGGGAGCAGTGACCATGCGAGTGATTCAGGTGGAACGTTTCGGCGGGCCCGAGGTGCTGGTGCCGACCGACGTGCCGGACCCGGTGGCCGGGCCGGGGCAGGCGGTGATCCGGGTGTCCGCGGCGGACGTCGGGTTCGTCGAGACGCAGATCCGGGCCGGCGCCTTCGGCGAGTACTTCACGGTGACCCCGCCGTACGTCCCGGGGCACGGCGTGACGGGCGTGGTCACCACCGTCGGCGACGGTGTCGACCCGGCCTGGGTCGGCCGGCGGGTCGCGGGCTACACCGGCGAACACGGCGGGCGCGGCGGTTACGCCGAGCGCGCGGTGATCGAGGCCGCCGCGCTGGTCCCGGTGCCGGACGGGCTCGCGCTGCGCGACGCGGCGGCGTTGCTGCACGACGGCGTCACCGTGCTGCGTCTGTTCGACGTGGTCGGCGTACGCGCCGGCGAGCAGGCGCTCGTCACGGCGGCGGCCGGCGGCATGGGCCTGCTGCTGGTGCAGCTCGCGCACGCGGCCGGCGCGCGCGTCATCGGGGCCGCCCGCGGCAGGCGGAAGCTCGCGCTGGTCGGCGACCAGGGCGCGGAGCTGGTCGTGGACTACTCCGAACCGGACTGGGCGGACCGGGTGCGCGAGGCGACCGGCGGGACGGGAGCGGACGTGGTCCTCGACGGCGCGGGCGGCGCGATCGGCCGGGCGGCCTTCGCGGTGACCGCGCGCGGCGGCCGCTTCTCGGCGCACGGTGCGCCCTCGGGCGGGTTCGCCGCGCTCGACTCCGCGGAGGCGGAGAAACGCGGCATCACCGTGAGCGGCATCGGCGATCTCCAGCTCGGACCGGAGCAGATGCGGCAGGTGCTCACGCGGGCACTGGCCGAGGCGGCGGAGGGCCGGATGCGCCCGGTCATCGGGCAGACCTTCCCACTGGAACGTGCCGCCGACGCCCACGCCGCGATCGAGGCCCGCGAGGTGGTCGGGCGGACGCTCCTGCTGGCCGGCCCGCCCGAGTAGGCGTAGCGGCGTTGAAGAAGAGCCCCAGCGGCTCCGGGTGGCAGTACGGCGCCGCTGACGGCCGCTTCCTCGGCCTTGTCCCTTTCGGCGAAGGTCACACAGGTGCCGTCCAGCAGCGTCCTGACCGCCTGCAGGGCGCCTCTCGCGATATGTCTTGACCCTCGCGAAGAACGCGATATATCTTCTCTCTTAACGAGACACCCTGCCATCGCCTGAGCGTGGCGGAACTCCGTTCATCGTAAACGAACGGCGTTCCTAAAACGATCGGCGTTCAGAGACGTTGCGTTTCTCGCGACACCGGAGGAGACCATGACCACGTCGACCGCGCCCCCTACCGGGCCCGTAGCGGCCCGTGAGCCGTACCCCCTGCGCTGGATCGCGCTGTTCGTCCTGCTGGCCGCCGAGGTCATGGACCTGCTCGACGCCTTGATCACGAACATCGCGGCGCCGTCCATCCGGGCCGACATCGGCGGCGGCGCGAGCACGATCCAGTGGCTCGGCGCCGCGTACACGCTGGCCATGGCGGTCGGCCTGATCACCGGCGGCCGGCTGGGCGACATCGTCGGGCGCCGGCGCATGTTCCTGATCGGCGCGCTGGGCTTCACCGTCGGCTCGCTCCTGTGCGCGGTCTCGCAGTCGCCGGAGATGCTGATCGCGTGCCGAGGAATACAGGGGCTCTTCGGCGCCGTGATGCTCCCCCAGGGCCTGGGCCTGATCAAGGAGATGTTCTCCGAGCAGGAGATGTCGTCGGCGTTCGGCATGTTCGGGCCGGTCATGGGCCTGTCGTCGGTCGGCGGCCCGGTGCTGGCCGGCTGGCTGATCGACGCCGACTACTTCGGCACCGGCTGGCGCATGATCTTCCTGATCAACCTGCCGCTGGGGCTGCTCGCGGTGCTCGGCGGCCTGCGGTTCCTGCCGGAGTCGCGGGTGGCCCGGCCGCCACGGCTCGACCTGGTCGGCGCGGTGCTGGCCGGACTGGCCTCACTTCTGGTCGTCTACCCCCTGGTCCAGGGCCGCGAGCTCGGCTGGCCCGCGTGGACCTTCGTCTCGATGGCCGTCGCGGTCGCCCTCTTCGGCTTCTTCGGCTGGTACGAGGCGCGCAAGCGGCGTATGGGCGGTGACCCGCTGGTCGAGCCCGGCCTGTTCCGCAAGCGCGGCTTCACCGGCGGTCTGATCGTCGGGATCGTGTTCTTCGCCGGCATCTCCGGGTTCTCGCTGGTCTTCAGCCTGTTCACCCAGCTGGGTCTCGGTTACTCCCCGCTCAAGGCGGGCCTCGTCGGCCTGCCGCTCTCGGTCGGCATGGTCGGCGGGTTCGGCGTCGCCCAGGCCTTCCAGAAGTTCGGCCGTACGGTGATCCACGCCGGCATCGTCGTCATGGCCGCCGGTGTCGTGGCCGTCGTCGTCACGCTGCACCTGGCCGGTGTCGACGTGTCACCCTGGCAGCTGATCCCCGCGCTCACCCTGGCCGGTCTGGGGATGGGTGTGCTGATGGCGCCGTTCTTCGCCATCGTCCTCGCCGGCGTGGAGACGCACGAGACCGGCTCGGCGTCCGGCGCGCTCACCGCCGTACAGCAGCTCGGCAGCGCTCTCGGCGTCGCGGTACTCGGCACGCTGTTCTTCGGGTTCCTCGGCGGCCACGTCGCCAGTGCCACCGACGCGGTCGCGCCCCGGACCCTCGCCGCGGCCGGCGTTGAGGGACCGGCCCGCGACCACCTGGTCGCCGCGCTGCGCACCTGCGGCCACGACCGGGCGGCCGCCAAGGACCAGGAGCAGGTGCCGCCCTCGTGCGTACGGCTCGAGGGGGAGCTGCGCACCGCCGAGGCGCCCGTACGGCTGGCGGCGGTGCGCGCCGCCGAGCAGTCGGCCAAGCGCGGGTTCGGGCAGTCGATGAACCTCACGCTGTGGATCGAGGTCGGCCTGCTGGCGCTGACGTTCGGCACGGCGTTCCTGCTGCCACTGCGTGCCCGCCCGGAGGAGTGACCGGCCGGAGGTTATCCACAGCCGCCCCGCGCACCTTCCGCCACCGCTCCTCGCCCTGGACACTGGAAGTGGGCTGGAGCCCCCGGGCGGGAGGGGCGCGGGAGGGGCGCGGGAGGGGCGCGGGAGGGGCGCGGGAGGGGCGCGGGAAGGGCGCGGGAAGGGCGCGGGAAGGGCGCGGGAAGGGCGCGGGGCCGTCCGTTGGCGCTGAAGGATCAGGGGGACGAGACGGTCCCGCTCTCACCAGGTGAGAGCGGGACCGTCTCACTGTCCGAGCTGTCGGCGCTGTTCGCGCCTCTGCTCCTTGCGTTCGAGCTTGCGGCGTTTGAGCTCCGCCTCCGTCGCCTTGCGCTCGACGCTGACGCCGCCCCAGAACGCCACGCCGGTGACGACGATCCGTGGTGCGCCCGGCGCGCCGGGGCCGGTCGCCCGTGTGTCGAAGCCGCCCATGATGCCGAGGCCGCCGACGTGCACCTCGGCGTCCTCCGGGACGATGATGTGGACCCCGCCCATCACGGCGTACGCCCGGATGGTGACCTGCGGGCCGGAGAAGCGCGCCTCGCGCAGGTCCACGACGCCGCCGCCGCAGAACGCCACCGCGTTGAACGTCTCGGGCGCCACCCACCCGCCCTTGCGCTCGAAGCCCCCGAGGATCGCGATGCCCATCGTCGAGGTGGGTGTGCCGCCGAACCGGTCGCGGGAGGGGGCCCGTGGCGCGGAATGGGACTCTTGCGGCAGGTCACGGGTGATGGGCTCGAGGTCACCATACGTTTTCGCGGCGTACACTGCGCTGAGTCGCTCGTCGAGTTCTTCCAGGTCAAGGCGGCCTTCCCCGGCTGCTTCGCGGAGAATCGCGGCGACGTCGTCCCGATCGGCGTCCGAGATGCGCATCTCGCGCCGCTCAGGAAGATTCATCATGCAGACAGACTAAAACGCCGGATCGCGCGTGCGTAGCCCGTTGGTACCGGCGCGCCTTTGGAGGAGCGGTGAACTACAGGACGCTGGCGTCGATCGCGCTGGCCGGGGGCGCCGCGCTCGCGGCGCTCACGGCTCTCGGCCCCCCGGCCGCCGCCGCGCCGTTCGACCCCTGTTCGGCGATCTCCCAGGGCAGGCTGCGGTACCCCACCGGCAGCGCACAGCACCTGGTTCTGGCGGTCTCGTCGGACTACGCCTCGAATTACGTCGTCGTCACCGAATGCGCCAAGAAGGGGCGTTCGTGGACGAAGGTCACCGAGACGCAGGGGCGCGCCGGCGCGAACGGCTTCGCCCGGCCCGGGCAGAAGCGCGAGGGCGACGGCAAGAGCCCGACCGGCTCCTTCACCTTCACCCAGGCGTTCGGTATGGGCAATCCCGGCACGCGGCTGCCGTACCGCACGCTGCGCGAGTCCGGCGACTGCTGGGGCGCCACGCCCGGCGAGAGCCACTACAACGACTACTACTCGGGCACCTGTGGTCAGACGGATGAGGACCTGTCCACCATCATGCAGCTCGGGTCGTACCGGCAGGCGGCCGTGATCGACTACAACCGGCCCAAGCCGGTGCCCGGTCACGGCTCGGCCATCTTCTTCCACGTCGGCGGCACGTCCCCGACGGCGGGCTGCATCGCGATCGACGAGGCCCGGCTGCGCGGCATCATGCGGACTCTCGCACCCGGCGACCGGATCATCATGGGTCCGAGGTGGGAGTTGTTCCGCGGCTGAGCCTAGGACTCACGGCCGATGGCGTCCGCGTCCCTCAGTGTGGGGGAATGGCGCCATGAACGACTCCTGGGTGGACGCCTACCTCGCCCGGATCGGGGCCGCACGCCCGGCGCGGCCCGACGGCGAGGCGCTGCGCGACCTGCATCTCCGTCACCTGCTCGCGGTGCCCTTCGAGAACCTGAGCATCCATCTCGGCGAGGACATCGTCCTGGACCCCGAGGCGCTCGTCGCCAAGGTCGTCGACCGAAGGCGCGGCGGGTTCTGCTACGAGTTGGGCGGGGCGTTCGGGACGCTGCTCGCCGCGCTCGGCTTCGACGTCGAGATCCTCGCGGCGCGTGTGTTCGACGGTGACCGGCTCGGCGTGCCGTACGACCACCTGGCGCTGCGGGTCGGACCGTGGCTCGCCGACGTCGGCTTCGGCGACCACGCGCACCACCCGCTGCGGCTGGACGTCCGGGGCGACCAGCCGGATCCCGGCGGCGTCTTCCGGATCGCCGAGACGCCCGAGGGCGACCTCGACGTCAGCAAGGACGGCCGGCCGGCGTACCGCCTGGAGACCCGGCCCCGCGCGCTGGGCGACTTCGAGGCCGGCTGCTGGTGGCACCGCACCTCACCGAAGTCGCACTTCACCCGCTCGGTCGTCTGCTCGATGCTCACCGAGTCGGGCCGCGTGACCCTGAGCGGACGCACCCTCATCCGTACGACCGGCGGCGAGCGCGACGAGCGGGAGCTCACCGGCGACGATGAGGTGCTCGCCGCCTACCGATCGTTGTTCGGCGTCGAGCTGGACCGCGTTCCGAAGGTCGCCTGAACTCCGGTTCACCGCTTCCGCGATCGGCTACCGGAGCCGGACGTTATGGGGTTAGGTTGGGCGATCATGGCCGAATGTCGCCGTACGTGCGGATTGTCGTTGTCGCCGTTCCGGGCGGCCGGCGCATGAGCGGTTACGAGGCGGCGCCCGCCTCCTGGGCACGTTCGGGCCGGGCGTACCTGGGTGCCGGTGACACGCTCGCCGACGCGGTGGACCGCCTCCATGACACGTTGGTCGAGGTCGGACAGTGTTTCGGCAGCGACGGTTTCGTCGGGCGCCCGGCCTTCAACGGCTCGGGCGGGTCGGTGGGGTTCCGGGTGGCCCGGGACGACCTGCTGGCTCGCCTGGTGCTCGTCGTGAACCTCGTGCGGGTGGCCGGGCACGGGCAGATCGTCACCGGGGTGAACTACCAGGACGCGGAGAACGCCTCGGCCGCGGTCGTCGCAGAGGACATACAGCGTGCGCAGAGCACGCTGGCCAAGGTGGCCCAGGACGACGTTTACCAGCTCGAAGCACTGCCGGACAGCATCATCCACCCCATTCCGGCGCCCGGTGCGGTGAGGACGGCGCTGGGACTGCTGGAGATGCTCGGGCTTCAGTGCGAGTGGGCCGACGGGCACTCCGACAAGGTCGCCCGGATCCACGAAGCGTTGCACGACGTCTCGGCCGCCCTGAACCAGGCGGGCGCCGCGTTGGCCCGCCACACGAACACGGTGGTCGCCGCCAACGGCGGCGAGGCCACCGACGCCTACACCCGGGCCGTGAACTCCCTGGCCGGCCACGACGGCGTGCTGTCGCGGCTGAGCGCGGACGCCAAGGGCCTCGGCGACAACTGCCGGACGGTCGCCAACACGATCGCGGCCGCCCAGCTTCAGTTCGTCTACTCGGCCGTCTTCATCGTCGGCCTCACGCTGCTCACCAGCTTCGGACCCGGCGGTGCGCTGCTCGCCCGGATCCAGATCGCCTTCCAGGGTCGGAAGCTGTACCTCTTCCTTCTCTCCTGCAGCAAGGCGGTGCTGGTGTTCGTCGCGCTGGACGCCGCG
The DNA here is from genome assembly GCF_050936355.1 of Actinoallomurus sp. CA-142502. Classification (NCBI taxonomy): domain Bacteria; kingdom Bacillati; phylum Actinomycetota; class Actinomycetes; order Streptosporangiales; family Thermomonosporaceae; genus Actinoallomurus; species Actinoallomurus sp. CA-142502. Next base: position 10,811,904 of record NZ_JBNJMY010000001.1, on the reverse strand, counting down.
CACCAGGAGGCATGGCGACAGGAGCATCTGCAGCACGGCTGGAACGTCGGAGAGACGCTCCTGTCCGCGGGCGAAGGCGTGACGATGGGCGTGGTCGCCGGTGGCATCGAAGCGGGGATCACCCGTCTCGCCGGCCGGTACGGCCCCGTCACCGCGGTCGCCGACGCGATGAACGCGCCCGGCCTCACCGGTGTCGCCGCTCGGTTCGGGGTCACCGCCGGCACGGGCACCGCCGCGACGATGGCCACCCAGTTGGCGTTCGACCACGGCCACGTCGATCCGGTGCAGGCCGTCGAGGCCGGCCTGGCGATGGCCGGCATCGGCGCCTTCGCCAAGAACGGTCCCACCGGCCGGCCGGGAACACCGGACTGGTTGACGCACCGCAGCCGCGCCCTCGGCGGTACGACGGAGGCATGGGCCCGCGACCTGCCCGCGGAGCAGCGCGCGGCGGTCGAGGACGTGCTGGCGCCCGACGGGATCAAGCGGCTGAACGACGGGCTGCACAGCGACGATCCCCAGGTCCGCGCCGAGGCGGCCGGGAGGGAACAGGCGGCGAAAGAGGCACTGGGCCCGTTCCAGGTCGAGGGCGACACCACCGTGTACGCCCGCCCGGCGGACGACCACCTCACGGCACTCGCGGCCGGTGAGGACGTCACCGTGGGGAGCGTGCTGACCGAGAGTGCGGGTCACCTGGGCTCGACCGAGGTGGTGTTCCGCACCGGCACCGCGGTCGACGTGTCGGACCTGGTCGGACACCGTCAGGTCATCACGTGGTCCGACACGCGCGCACACGTGCTGGCCGAACAGCGACTCCCGCCCGAGGAGCGGATCGGCACGCAGGAGCCCGCCCGCCGGCTCTTCCTCGCCGACCCGCCGGCCGCCGATGCTCCACCCCGCGCGATCCGGCACCTCAAGTCCCTCGCGACGGATCTGTCCATCCCACCGTCTCCCAAGCCGTCCTACGGACTGCCCAAGGATTACTGGGAGTTCCGGGACAAGATCGCGCTCAGGCTCGAGTCGGGTGAGCTGTACAAGGTGAACGCGGCGGACGCGTCCGCGGCGCCCTCCATCCGCCCTCTCGAGGGCGTGCACGACTTCGGTGTCTCCGGCGGGAGCGTCGACGAGTTCCTCCGCGCCCATGGTCTGGAGCCGCAGGCCCTGGGCAGGCTGATCGGCAACTACAGGGCCGCGGGCCATGTCTTCCGCTCGGTCACGCCGCTCGACGACGGTGTCGCCCGAGCGATCGCCAACGAGACCCTCACGCCGATCATCTATCCGACGGGTGAGACCCGGATCGGCCCGAACGGCGACGTACACCTCCACATGCCGGACTCCGCGTGGCGCATCGCCGTTCCCGACGCGGAACACGTTCCCTCGATGCCGGGCCGGCTCGGGGACGACGGAATCCGTCGCTTCGCCTCCGCCGATGACGTGGCGCGCTACGGCAACGCATACCTCGGGACCGTGCACTTCAGCGATGTCGCCTTCGACGACCTCGGCGTGGTCACCAACTATCAGCGGACCCCCTGGCCGTACAACACGATCCTGCGGATGAGGAGCAACGGGCGGACTCCTGCCGAGCTGGGCGAGTGGTGGGACGGGATCACGCCCGGGGCGCCCCTCGCACTCTTCGACGATCCCATGAGGGTGAATTATCACTCGATCATCTTCAGTGATTCGCCTGAGCTCGCCCCCCTCCGCAGGGATCTTCTGGCCAGTGAGTCGATGGGGGAACGCCTGCAGTACTGGCAGAGCTACCTCCACAGCAACATGCATTACGTGCGTGAGCTGTATGTGAACTACGGCCACTTTCCGACCGTCGATGAGCTCGGCGGGACGATCGCGCAGTTGCAGCAGCTGACGGACAAGCAGCTGCCGGAAGGGGTGGCCACCAGCCGTAGCCTGCGGAGCGTCTACTTCATGGAGGGCTTCGACCGGCAGAACCCCGACAACCTGAAGGCGCTGGAGAACACGGTGCAGGTGGAGCCCGGCTTCATGTCGGTCTCGCTGGGCGACACCGGATACTGGGCCCATACCGATGCCGCCGGGCGGTACCCCTACACCCTCCACCTCGACCTGCCTGCGGGAACGCGTGGACTGTGCTCGGCGTTCAATGACATGTACGAGATCACTCTCGCGCCCGGAACGCCCTACCGGATCACGCGCGTGACGGTGAATCCCGACGGTACGACGGACCTTTACGGCGTCGTGCTCCCACACTGACTCACGGAGGCCGATGTCGTGAGTGACTTCCCGGACGAGACCGCGCCGGACGCCGAGCTGTCGCCGTTCACCCTGCGGCGGCGGGGATACGGGTTCCGGACCGAATCACCGGTCCGCTATCTTCCGGTCACCAAGGACGAGAAGGTCATCGGTTATCTGTGGGCGTCGGTCAGCGGGGACGCCGCCCACTTCGTCGCACGCGTCGACGCGGGTGCCGAAGGGAACCTCGCCGAGTATCCGTGGTTCCTCCGGCTCGAACGGGCGAAGGAGGAGGGGCTGACCGCATTGGCGGCCCTGCACCACTGGATCGGCGCACCCGAGCATCCGCGCGCCGGCCGGATCGCGGCCGACGCGACCGAGCGGGAGGCGCCCGGCCTCGACGCCCTCCACCAGGTGGCCCGCTCGAAGACCGCGACGTGACCTACCGGCCGGAACGGCGGCGCAGGAGCACCCTGAGGCCGTTCGTGGTGCGGACCAGCCAGAACACCGCGACCGCTCCGAATATCGCGAAGAAGATCGTCTGCCGGACGCCGGTGTCGTCGTCGAGCAGGCTCATGACGCTCCAGCCCAGGCAGATCAGCGCGGCGAACAGGCTCAGGTAACCGACGGCGAGGTTCCTCGGCGTGAACCGGTACCACGGGTCGTCGGCGGGCCAGGGCTCCCTCTCCTCGGACATCATCGAACCACCTTCTCTGTCGGCGTTTCCGGTCGCTTCGCATCCTGCCGAGCGGTCGCCCCGGTCCGCCTCGGTCGCGGGTTCGGTCCTGGCGCCGTTCTCTCGAACTTTCGGCCGATCCGGGTACCGGAAGAAGACGGCATCCTCGATGGCATGACCGGTGCGCGATCTGAGGACGGCCCAGCAGGAACCGTCGTCCGCCGTGGCCCGATCGTCGCCGAGATCGCCGCCCTGGCGCTGTGCCTGGTGGCCGACAGTGTGGCGGTCGCCGGTTCCTCCGGTACGGGCGGCCTCGCGGCGGGGCTGGCCACCGCGACGGCGACCGCGTTCGGGCCGGTGGCGGCCGTACTGGCCGTGCTGCGCCGCCGCTTCACCGACTGGATCGGGCCGCTCGGCGGCGGTGTCGTCGCGATCAGCCTGCTGGACACCGCGATCGCCGCCCTGGCACACCCGTCCGTCATGGCTCCGGGCGCCACCGAGACGCTCGCGCTCGCCCTGCTCGTCGGCGCCGGATGCCGGCGGACCGGCCGTACGGCGGCCGTGGGCCTCGCCGTCTGCGGCGGCGTCGCGATGACCGCCGCCCCGGTGCTGCGGTACGGCGTCGGATCGCCCACCGCGCTGATCGCGGTACCCGCCGCACTGCTGTGGGGCGGCTCACTGGCCGTCGGCCTGATCCTGCGCGACGCCGACACCCGCCGCCGGGCCGCCCTCGCCGAGGCCCGTACGGCCGAACGGCTGCGCATGGCCCGCGAGCTGCACGACTTCGTCGCGCACCACGTCACCGGCATCGTCGTACGGGCCCAGGCCGCGCGGGTGCTCGCCGGCCGGTCGGCCGAGCCGGACGACGACGTCTTCCGCGAGATCGAGGAGGCCGGATCGAACGCCCTGACGGCGATGCGGCGGCTCGTCGGCATGCTCCGCGAGGACACCGGTCAGGAGCCCGCGCCGCCCGCCTCCGGCATCCGCGCGGCCGTGCTCGACGCCGCCGCCGGCCACGACGGGGTCGTCACGGACCTGCCCGGTGACCTGGACCGGCTCGATCCCGCGCCCGCGCTGATCACGACGGTCCACCGAGTGGTCCTCGAGGCGCTGACCAACGTCCGCCGGCACGCGCCGGACGCGACGGACGTACGCGTTTCCGCGCGGGTGCAGCACGACCCGGCCGCCGACGTGCTCCACCTGGAGGTCCTCAACGACGGCGCCGGCGAACCGTCCGGCGGGGGATCCGGGTACGGGCTGGTCGGCATGGGCGAACGCGTCAGCGCGCTCGGCGGTACACTCCGCGCCGGTGCGGAGTCCGGACGACGATGGCGGATCACCGTACGCCTCCCCCTCGACCGCCAGGAGCCCCATGAGCGAACGCAGTGAGCGAACAGGCGACGCAGCGCCCATGGTCTCTCCTCCGAGGAACGAGGACTCATGAGCATCCGCGTCCTCGTCGCCGACGACCAGGCGATGGTGCGCACCGGGTTCCGGCTGATCCTCGACGCCGAACCCGACATCGACGTGGTCGGCGAGGCGCCCGACGGCGAGGCGGCGGTGAGCCTGGCCCGCGAACTGCGGCCCGACGTGACGCTCATGGACATCCGCATGCCGCGCATCGACGGCATCCAGGCCACGCGCCTGCTGGCCGGCCCGGACGTGCCCCAGCCGATGCGCGTCGTGGTCGTCACCACCTACGACGAGGACGAGAACGTCTACTCGGCGCTGCGTGCGGGCGCGTGCGGCTTCCTGCTCAAGGACGCCGGGCCGCGGCTCCTCGTCGAGGCCGTGCGCGCCGCCTCCGAGGGCGAGTCGATGGTCTCGCCGTCGATCACGACGCGCCTGCTGGCGCGGTTCGCCCGCCCGGCCTCCGGCGCGGCCCGGCCGGCCGAGCCCCTGACCACGCGCGAGCTGGAGGTCGTACGGGCCGTGGCCCGCGGCATGACTAACGCCGAGATCGGTGACGCGCTCGTCATCTCACTGTCCACGGTCAAGACGCACCTGAACGGCGTCCAGCGCAAGCTCGGGGTCCGCAACCGTACCGAGGTCGCCATCTGGGCCTGGGAGAGCCGCCTGGTCGAGTGAACCCGGCTCAGGCGCGGCGTACGACGAGAGTGCGCGCCACCATGTCACCGAACCGCTGGTGACGCGGGCTGAGCGCGATGGAGAGCGCCCCCACCAGGCCGAAGAAGTAGCCGTCCACGATCATCATGGCCCAGCGGATCAGGTACGCGCGCAGGCCGGGCGTCTCGCCGCGCTCGGTCACCACCCGCAGCCCGAGGCAGCGCATGCCCGGGGTGCCGCCGAGCCAGCGGTGCGGCACCCACACCTCGACGAACCAGTTGCCGACCAGGACGACGAGCAGGAAGCCGGCCATCGTGAGGTACGCGGGCGTCATCCGGCCCTCGTTCCGGGGCAGGTGCAGCGTCCAGCGCAGGCCGAGCACCAGCACGACGGCCGCCGGCACCGTCGTGACCAGCCGGTCGAGCGCGAACTGGGCGTACCTACGGAGGACCACTCCCGCCGGATCGGACACGCGCGTCATCATGCCATGCTGTTTTCGCCGGTCTAGTACCTCCACCGCGTGCGCGCGGCGATCTCTTCGGGCGGCAGGCCGTCGAACAGCGCGATCTCGCTCCGCCGGACGACCGCGACGGTGTCGATCAGCTCCTCGCCCAGCGCCTCTCTCAGCACGTCGTCGGCCTCGAACGCCTCGACCACCTCGTCCAGGGCCGGCGGCAACGGGGGGACGTCGTCGAGGGACGCCGGGTCGACGTCGATCGGCTCGGGGAGCGCCTCGTCCCCGTTCCGGCCCGCGCGCCCCGCGGCCAGGAGCGCCGCCATGACGAGGTAGGGGTTGGCGGCCCCGTCGAAGCACTTGACCTCCAGGTTGGCCGCCTGGTCCCGGTCGCCGACCGCACCGGTGACGAACCGCAGCGCCGCCTCCCGGTTCTCCAGCCCCCAGCACGCGTACGCCCCGGCCCAGTGGAAGGGCACGAGCCGCAGGTAGCTGGCGACGGATGGCGCGCCGATCGCCAGGAGCGCCGGAAGCCGCGACAGGACGCCCGCGGCGAAACCGTCGGCGTCCGCCGTCAGGCCGAACCGGCCCGCGCCGCCGGACATCAGGTTCTCGCCCTGGCGCCACAGGCTCAGATGGACGTGCGCGCCGTTGCCGACGCCGTCGGCGACCACCTTGGGGGCGAACGTCGCGCGCAGGTCGTGGGCCAGGCTGACCGCGCGGATCGTCTCGCGGACCAGGACGAACGTGTCGGCCGCGGCGACCGGGCCGGCGGGCGCGACCGACACCTCGTACTGTCCCGCGGCGTACTCGGGGTGGATCTGCTCGACCGCGATCCCCGCCGCCGACAGCGCCTCCACCACGTCCCGCAGGTAGTCCGACCGCTCGGCCAGCCGCGTCATGCCGTACGCGGGACCGGAGCAGGCGGGGGTGAAGTCGTCGCCGTCGCCGAGCGAGACGGCCCACTCGACCTCGAACGCGGCCTTGACCGCCAGGCCCTCGGAGGCCAGCCGCTCCACCTCGCGCCGGGCCAGGTAGCGCGCGTCGAGCGGATGCCGCCGCCCCTCCTGGTCGTAGCGGTCCGCGGGCGCCCACGCCCAGCCGGGCATGGCGGCCATCACGGTGAGCCGGTCCAGGTCGGGGTGCAGCCGCAGGTCGCCGACGGGTCCGCCCGCGAAGCGGCCGCTCGTGATCGAGTCGTCGACCAGGAACGCGTCGAACACGGGGGACATGCCGATGCCCCAGGCCGCCGCGTGCTCCAGGCGCGAGAGCGGCACCGCCTTGACCCGCGTGACGCCGGAGGTGTCCACCCACGTGACCGCGATGCCGGTGATGTCCCTCGCGGCGAGGTCACCGGCCACCTGCCGCGCGGCCGCCGCCCGCCGCGCCCGCTCCTGCTGGTCCATGACAATCGCTCTCTCGTTCGGCACGTACACCTTGTACGGCGTCGCGACCGTCTCGGCAAGAGCGTGAGCGAGCGGAGCGAGCGAACCAAAAGGCACGCGCGCCTGATCACTCCCCCGACGAAGGAGGATTCGTGAGGGAGAGCACGCCGTATCCGGGCGAAAGGCGGGTAACAGAGGGTCAGTGATCAGTCGGGAGAGGAGGAATGACCGAGTGCCTTCGCCGCTGCCCTTCGTTGCGCATCTCCGTCTCGTCGACCATCACTGTCACGGCGTGGCAGGTCGCGACCTCGACCGGAGCGCGTTCGAGTCCCTGCTCACCGAGGCGGAGGCCCCCGCCCCGCTCGGCGGCACGCTCTTCGACTCCCAGCTCGGGTTCGCCGTACGCCGCTGGTGCGCGCCGGTGCTGGACCTGCCGCCGCACGCGCCCGCCGACGACTACCTCGCGCGCCGCGCCGACCTGGGATTCGCCGAGGTGAACCGGCGCTTCCTGCGCGAGGCGGGGCTGGCCGCGCTCTGCGTCGACACCGGCTACCCGATGGACACGCTTCTCACGCCCGGCGAGCTGGGCGCTCTCGCGGGGGCGACGGCGCACGAGATCGTCCGGCTGGAACAGGTGGCCGAGGAGGTCGCGGAGTCCGGGACGAGCGCGGAGGGGTTCGCCGGCGCGTTCCGTGAGCGGCTGGCCGGGCGCGCCGCCTCGGCGGCCGGGTTGAAGTCCGTCGCGGCGTACCGGGTCGGCCTCGACCTGCCCGCCGACCGCCCCGGAGACGCCGAGGTCACGGCGGCGGCCGGGCGCTGGCTCGCCGCGATCGAGGCCGGCGCCCCGGTGCGGCTCGCCGACCCGACCCTCCAGGCGTTCCTGGTCTGGTGCGGCGTCGACCTGCGGCTGCCGATCCAGTTCCACGTCGGGTACGGCGACGCGGACCTCGACCTGCACCGCTGCGACCCGCTGCTACTCACCGGGCTGCTGCGCGCGATCGAACCCACCGGCACACCGATCATGCTCTTGCACAACTACCCGTTCCACCGGCACGCCGGGTACCTCGCGCAGGTGTTCCCGAACGTCTTCGTCGACGTCGGGCTCGCCACGCACGGCGTCGGGCACCGGGCGCCGGCACTGATCGCCGAGCTGCTCGAACTCGCCCCGTTCGGCAAGTTCCTGTTCTCCTCCGACGCCTACGGCCTGCCCGAGCTGTTCCACCTCGGCTCCCTGCTGTTCCGCCGAGGGCTGTCGGACTTACTGCGGTCCGGGCTGGACGAGGGGGTCTGGACGGAGAAGGACGCGGAGCGGATCGCGCGGCTGGCCGGCGGCGAGAACGCCCGGCGCGTGTACGGGCTGGAGGAGCGGCACTGATGGACGAGCTGAACGAACTGCATCTCAAGCTGCGCGCGGCCATCGCGGACGAGCTGCCGGCCGCGGTCGCGCTGCGGCACCGGCTGCACGCCGACCCGCGGCTGTCGGGCGACGAGGCCGACACCGCGGCCGAGGTCGTACGCGCGCTCGGCGCCGGACCCGGACAGCGCGCCGCCGACACCGGACGGGTCGTACGGATCGGCGACCGGGGTCCGGCGGTCGCCCTGCGGGCGGAGCTGGACGCCCTGCCGGTCATCGAACGCACCGGGGTCCCCTGGGCGTCGGCGAACAACGCCATGCACGCCTGCGGCCACGACGTCCACCTCGCCGCGCTGGTCGCGGTCTGCCGCGCCGCCGAGCGCATCGGCGTGGACGTGCCGATCCTCGCCGTTCTGCAACCGCGCGAGGAGACCTCGCCCTCGGGCGCCGAGGACATCGTCGGCTCCGGAATCCTGACCGACCACGACGTACGCGCGATGGTGGCGGCCCACGTGCAGCCGCGCCTGACCGACGGAGTCGTCGCGGTCACTCCGGGGCCGGTCAACGCCGCCACCGACGAGTTCGAGGTGACGGTCACCGGACTCGGCGGCCACGCCGGGTACCCGCACGTCGCACGTGACCCGGTGCTCGCCCTGTGCCAGATCGTCGTCAGCCTCCAGCACCTGGCCAGCCGGCGGTTCGACCCGGTGCTCGGCGCGGTCTGCTCGGTCGGCCAGATCGGCGGCGGCACGGCCGCCAACGTGGTGCCCGAGACCGCGTCGGCGCGCGGCACCGTACGCGTGATGCGCGACTCCGACCGCGCCGTCGCGGCGTCGCTGATCACCGAGATCGTCACCCACACGGCCGCCGCGCACGGCTGCGAGGGCCACGCGCACTTCTCGCCCGGAGAGCCGGTGCTGGTCAACGACCCGGCCCTGGCCGCCGACGCGGCCGGCCGCCTCACCGACGACGGCGTGACCGTCGACGCGGGCTTCCGCTCGTACGGCGCGGACGACTTCTCCCACTACTGCGACGTGACGCGGGGCCTGATGATGTTCATCGGCACGGCACCCCCGGACGCCACCGACGCCCCCGGCCTGCACACCGAGCGGTTCCTGCCGGGCGACCACATGGTCGGCCGCACCGCCGACGCCCTGCTGGCGGGCTACCTCGCCGCGATACGGACGGCCATCGCATGAGGAATGGCCCCGCCGAATTCGGCATTGTCGCGGACCGCGCTCGTTTTCCGCACAATTAGGGGCTGACCGGCTGGAACTTCACGCCATTCTCCTCGCGTCTCAGTACCGTGGTAGGGGCGACGGAGGGAGTCTCGATGGAGATTCGTATCGGCTTCGAAAGTAAAGATCCGGAGCGGGAGATCACGTCCCTCGGCGCCTGGCTCAAGGGCAGGCCCACGATCGTCCAGAGTGCCCGGGTCACACTCGAGCACGCTCGGCCGGGGTCCGGCCAGATGGGCACCGCCTTCGAGGTCGTCAAGCTCGCCCTGGAGAGCGGCTTCTCGCTCGGTAACCTCGCCCTCGCCATCGCGAGCTGGCGCCGCACCCGCACCTCCACCCCGCCGCTCGTCATCCAGGTCTCGGGCCGCACGGTGCGCATCGGCGGCGAGGTCACCGATCCGGCGCAGATCACCCACATGCTGGAAGGCTCCGACGGTGACGCTGCCGGACGCTAGGACGTCGCGTGTCGTGCTGATCGGCACGGCCCGGTACACCGCGCTCGACGAGCTGCCGCACGTCGCGAACAATCTCGAGGCGTTGAAAAAGCTGCTGTGTGAGCCGGATCTTTGGGGAGTGCACGAAGCCAACTGCCGCATCGTGGCCGATCCCGCCCACGTTCCCGACGTCGTCGAGGCGGTGGCGAAGGCCGCGCAGGAGGCAAAGGACACCCTCGTGGTCTACTACGCGGGGCACGGGCTTCTGGACGAAAAGCTGGACTTGCATCTCACCCTCACCGATTCCCAGCCCGGCAAGGTGGATTACACGGCGGTGCCGTACCAGCACGTGCGTAAACGCATCCACGAAAGCGGCGCGCGCCGGAAAATAGTGATCCTCGACTGCTGCTACAGCGCCCGTGCGGAAATGACCGGGCGCTCCGCCCCCATCATCGACAAGGCGACCATTTCCGGCACCTACCTGCTCACCGCGGCGGAGGACGCGGCGCTCGCGGTGCCCGGCGAGACCTACACGGCCTTCACCGGCGAGCTCGTGTCCCTGCTGCGGAAGGGGCTGCCCGGCGGCCCGGAGCTCCTCGATCTCGACACCATCTACCGCACCCTGCGAGAGATGCTGGCAAGCCGGTCCCGGCCACTTCCGCACAGCCAGGATCGCGACCAGGGCGGCGACCTCACCCTGGTCCGCAACCGGGCCGTCACCCAGCCGGACGCACCCGAGGCCCGCGCGGAGGCCCGGCATCGCGTCGCGGCGATCCGCGACGCCCGTGCCGTCGGCCGCCGTGCGTCCGCGGCGTTCCTCCGCCGGAACAAGCTGCCGAACCATCAGCTCATCTACGTACGCCGGGCCCTCGACCGCGACCTCGCGACGGTGACACGCGCCGTCGCCCCGGGCGCCCTCGAACGCCTCACCAGACGCCGCACCTTCCGGCACCGTGGCGAGCAGGCGGTCGACCGCGACGTCCCTCCCCAGATCGTGCTCGTGCTCGACCCTCCCGGATCGGGCAAGACCATGCTCGCCACCCAGCTCGCGCTCGCCGACGAGGCCTTCTTCTGCGTGGCGCGGACGGCCGATGACCCCGGCGTGCACGAGCTGAATGAGGTCCTCCGGGACCTCGGCGGCAAGGACCCCCTCGACCTGCTGGTCGAGACGGGCATGCCGCTGGTGTACGTCGTCGACGGCCTGGACGAGGCCGACAACCCCGAGAGCCGGCGCGCGATCGTCCAGCTGCTGAAGACGCTCGGCAAGCTGAACGCGGCCGCCGACCGGCGACGGCTGCTCGCCTTCCCGGTACTCCTGGTCTTCACCGCGCGCGACGACACCTGGGAACGCTGGATCTCGGTCTTCGAAGGTCGTTCGGTCGTGCGTTTCAAGGACCGCCTGGCCCGTTTCTCGGACGAGGAGCTCGGGCAGGCCCTCACCCGCTACTCCGAGGCCTACCAGTACTCCCTGGTCGGTTCGCGTACCCCGGACGGCACGGAGGCGCTCTCGGTCCCCTTCAACCTGCGGGTGCTCTCGGAGGCGTACGAGTTCCAGGGGCCGGTCAGGTTCGGGGACGCGCTCGGTGAGAACGTCCTCCAGCAATACTTCGAACGCCGCCGGTCCAACATCGCCGCCCAGGGGATCTCCGGACTGACCGCGACGGTGTTCATGGAGCTGGCGGGCGACCTGGCGCTCGCGGCGGTGCGGACTCCCGAGGCGCGGATCCCCGAGCAGACGGCGCTGCGTCTGATCGCCGAGCGCTCGCCCCGGCTGCGGGGGAACGAGCGGGAGGTGCTCGGTCTCCTGATCGCCGAGCAGCTGCTGCGGCACGACGGCACCGGCGCGCTGCGCTTCCGGTACCCGGCCTTCATCGAGTACCTCGTCGCGCTCACGGCCGTACGCAGCCCGGGCCTCGACCGGCTGGAGGAGGTGACCGAGAAGGTCGCCGCGGCGCCGGAGGTCTCCTCGGCCGCGGTGCGGCGCAATGTGCGGTCGCTGGCCCGGTCCATGCCCCCCGAGGTGGCCCGGCAGGCGAACACCGTCTACACGACCTCGCCGACGTACGTCACCGCGAACCTCACCACGTTCCGGAGCGACCTCGGCCGGGGCACGGTCACCGCGGCGGAGGACCTGGAGACCATCCACCGGACCATCGGCCGGATGAGCCCGGCGGACGCGTGGGAGGCGTTCTTCGTCGTCGTGGCCAAGCCCAACGGGCAGCCCGCGGACCGGGTCGTGTACGCCTTCGGCCATGCCTGGGACAAGAACTCCCGGCGGCCCGACCGCTGGCGGCTTCTGGAGAAGATCGGCGAGCGCCGTGTGCTGACCGACGACGAGGTCGTCGAGCGCATCGCCGGCAGCCGCCGCCCACGTGAGTGGGAGGTCTTCCTGGCCTGGCTGTCGACCTACCCCGAGCGCAGCGCGGTGGCCCACCGGCTGCGGACCTCCCGGGACGGAGACCTGCTCGCCGTCTTCCGCGAGGGCGGCCTCGTCTGGGACCAGGTGACGGGGCTGTTCACCCTGGCCCTGAACGACCAGGACTACGTGGAGGGTGTCCTGTTCGGATCCGCCGCGTACGCGCCGACCGAATGACGCGGCTAGCCTGCCGCCATGGACGTACGGGGCGCGGCGGACGGCGATCTGCCGGCGATCGCGCGGATCGCGCTGGCCAACGACGACGGTGACGGGGCGGATCCGCGTTACGTCGCTCACCTGCGCGCCCACGGGCGGTTCCTCGTCGCGGCGGCGGCGGACGGGGCGGCGGCGGGGTACTGCGCGGTCCGGTGCCTCGATGGGCTCACGCTGCTGTGCGACCTGTTCGTGGATCCGGCGCGGCACGGCGGCGGCGCCGGGCGGCGCCTGCTGGACGCCGCGTTCGACGCCGGGTTCGAGGCCGGGTTCGAGGCCGGCGGGGAACGGTCGACCTTCGCCTCCCGGGACCCGCGGGCCATGTCGCTCTATGTCCGGTACGGCATGGTGCCACGCTGGCCACTGCTCTACCTGGAGGGACCGCCGCTCGCCGGGACTCCCGCCGAGCGGGTGCCGGCGGCCGTGGCGGCCGCGGCCGAGCGGGAACTGAACGGGCGCGACCGGTCGGCCGACTACGCGTTCTGGGCCGCGACGCCGGGCGCCACCGGGCTGCTCGTCCGCGACGGGGACGCGGTCGCCGCCGCCGGGATCGCCGGACCGGACCGCCTCTTCCACCTGGTCACCGCCGACGGCGCCGACCCGGCGGCCACCCTCCGCGCCGCGCTCGCCACCTTCACCGCCGCACGCGTCCGCCTCTGCCTGCCCGGCCCGCATCCCGCCCTGCCGCTCCTCCTGGACGCCCGCTGGCGGATCGAGGACGCCGACCAGCACATGTCCAGCCGGCCGGACCTGCTCAGCCCCGCCGACGTGCTGTCGGCCTCCCTCGCCTGACCGGGGTGCCCATGTCTCTGCTGTATGAGTTCTTCGTCGCCGAGGACGACCGGGCCGCGGCCGGGGTCCTCACCACCGGCTGCCCGCGGCCCGTCTTCCGCGACGAGGGGATCCCCCCGGCCGCGCTCGCCGCCATCGAGTCGCTCCTGACCGGCCGTACCGAGGCGGAGATCACCGCGGACCCCCGGCACTGCGCCGGCGTCGCCGAACTGGTCGACGAGGACGCCGGCGTCGCCGAGTGCGGCGTGCTGACCGTGACCGACACGCTCACCCGCGCCCTGGCCGCCGCGTCGGCCTCGGACCCCGGATGGCACACCGAGGCCGCCGTACGGGGCCTGGCGCCCGTCGCCCGGCACGCGGTGGCGACCGGGCACCGCATGTACTGCCTCTGGACGGTCTAGCCCCTACTCGCCGAGCGAGGCCGTGTCGTCGCCGTTGAAGAAGCGGTCGAGCCAGTCGAGTGAGCGGGTGCGCAGCAGTTCGTCGGCCAGCTTCTTGCCGGACGCCGTCTGGAGCGCCGCGAGCGAGCTGTCGATCCAGAGCTGGATGTTCTGGTTGCCCTGCTCCCGGTACTCGATCGCCTGGACCAGGCACTCCAGCTTGTCCGCGTCCCGCGCGCAGCGCGCCTCCAGGCTCGTCTTGTCCTCGTACTCCGCGACGCTGCCGCAGATCATGTCGGCCACCGCCGCCGGCAGGCCGCGCGTCTGCTCGGCCGTCACCTGCTCGTTCGGCGCGCGCTTGACGTACGCCTTGGCGAGGTAGGGGATGTCGGTCAGCCGGGTCTCCTGGCTGTCGTGGAAGATGCTGAGCAGCGCGGCGCGCTCGGGACTCGCCCCCTCCAGCACGGCGACGATCGACGCGAGGGCCGCGGCGCGGAACGAATGGTCCGCGATGCTCTCCGGATCGCGGACGCCCGCGACGAGCCAGCCGGTGCGCTTGTAGCGCTTCAGCAGACCGATCTCGTACACGAAGCCCGTCAACTGTGCCAGCTCGTCCTGCATGACTGCCCCCTTCGACCGAGCGGCCGGGCGGTGTCGATCCGGCCGTAGAGGACTCCTTCCCCGGCACCGGCGATAACCACCGCCGGAGGCCCGCCGTACGGTGGCCGCATGGCAGCGAAGCTCAACGAGTTGTGCCTGGTGCCTTGACCGGCAGGGCCCGTACGGTAGCGGCATGGAGGTTCTCGCCAGCCGGGTGCTGCTGCGGCCGACCGACCTGGACCGCAGCCGTGCCTTCTACCGCGACACACTGAAACTGCCGATCTTCCGCGAGTTCGCGACGCCGGACGGCGTGGGCACCGTCTTCTTCATCGGCGGCGGTTACCTGGAGGTCGCCGGGCACGCCGACACGCCGCCCGCCGAAGGTCTCCAGCTCTGGCTCCAGGTCCGCGACATCGCGGCGACCCGGCGCGAGCTGGACGGCGTACGCGTGCTGCGCGAGCCGGAGCGCGAGCCCTGGGGCCTGATCGAGATGTGGATCGCCGACCCCGACGGCGTACGGATCTGCGTCGTCGAGATACCCGACGACCACCCGATGCGCCGCCGCGACTGACCGTGCCCGTGACGGATCCGGCCCGGATGGCGCGGGCGTTCGACGAGCTGGCCGAAGACTATGACGACGATCATCACGACGACGTCGCCCGTGCCCTCCTCGCGCTGATGCCCACGTCGGCGGGGCAGGACAGGATCGCCGATGTCGCGTGCGGGAGCGGCGCGGCGGCGCTGGCGATGGCCCGGACACGCCCGCCCGCGGGCACGCCGATCCTGGCCGTCGATCTCTCGGCCGGGATGATCGCGGCCGGCCGAGCCCGCGCCGTACGGCTCGGGCTTGAGCATGCGATCGACTGGCGCGTCGGGCCGGCGGTGCCGTTGCCCGTGGCCGACGCGGGCCTCGACCTGATCGTGTGCGCCTCGTCGCTCCACTTCCTGGGCCCGCGGGCGTTGTCCGACTGGCGACGTGCGCTCAGGCCCGGCGGACGCGTGGCCTTCACCCTGCCGGTGGCGTCGGGGTTCCGTCCTTCCGGCGTGTTCGCCGACCTCGTCGCCGCCGACCTACCGCTGCCGCACACGGCGGAGGACGCACGCACGCTCGCGACGACCGCCGGCTTCACCGACGTCGACGCGCGCGTCATCGCGGTCGGATCCAGGTCCGTCGCCCTGACCGCCGCCACGAACCCAGCGGTCCCCGTACGGCACACCTAGTGTCCTGAGTCGTTGATTCGCCGCACCGTAGTGTCCCCGCGACATTCCGATCACCAGGAAGCGTGAGCCCCGTCTTCTGGGCCCGCGAACGGACTAGTCGCGTTTGAAGATCCCGGTCAGGCCGGCCACCGCCGCGGTCGTCAGGACCCAGCCCACTGCGATCAGCGACCACGTCCAATACTCCGCCCAACCGTTCGGAGTCCAGGCTTTCTCCTGGCCGAGATCGACGATTGGCAACAGCACGTCCAGGGTGTAGGCGAGCGCGTGGAAGCCGGGCGCGTTCGGCGTCGCCCGGGTCATGTGCTGAGGGTAGGCGCGGCCGAATACCCACCAACCCAGCGCGGCGAGTCCTGCCAGCCAGACTGCGGCCAGCCAGGTCCGATAGCCGTAACCGATGGTGACGTACAGCAGCCAGTTGAGGGGGTTGAGCGCACTGCGGCGTCGCCGCTGCTTGGCCACGCCCACCTTTCGGGCGGCCTCGGCGTTTCCGGCGCGGCGGTACGCCTCGGCGAGCTGGTCATAGATCTGCGGTGTGTAGCCGCCTGGGTGTCGGGTGAGCCAGCGCAGGCGGTCGTGAACGCTGACTTGATCGTTTTCCAGGGTCTGGTAGGTGAAACCGCGCAGCCGCAGGATCTGGGGCCAGGTCGCCTGATCGTCGTCGAAGGCGCCGACGCGAGCGTTGGTGAGGTCGATGATCCCCTCACAAGAGGCGTCTCGAAGTCCCAGCTCGGCGACTCGCGCACTCCTGAGGTCCAGCGCCTTGCCCTTTCGGTTGTTCAAGGCTGCCCGGAAGAGGGTGAGTTGTCCTCCGACGTTGGCGCCGCGCAGGCGTACTTCCCCGCCAGCGGTGAACAATTTCGAACAGTCCATGTTCCGGGCGATGCTGATCTGGTCGGCGGCCAGAGCGTATTCACCGGGTTCGGTCAGGTCCGCGTTGTGGAGGTCGAATTCTCCGATGTGGGCACCGACCAGGCGCACTTCACCGCGTGCGGTGAATTCCGAGCAGTCCATCCCGTGATCGACGCTGAGCTGGTCGGCGGTCAGCGCGGGTCCGCCGGGATTGGCCAGCCGCGCCCCGCTGAGTACGAGATCGCCGCCAATGTGGGCGCCGATCAGGCTGATCTCACCTTCCGCGCTGAACCTGTCCGAGCAGAACATGCCCTGGCCGACGCCGATCCGGTCGGCGTGCAGCGCGGGTCTGCCGGGATTGGACAGGCGTGCCCCGGCGAGGACGAGCGGCCCTCCGATGTCAGCCCCGAGCAGGCTCACTTCGCCGCGTGCGGTGAACCTGTCCAGGCAGTACATGCCTTGGCCGACGCGGAGCCCGTCGGCGTGCAGCGCGTGTCCGCCGGGATTGGACAGCCGCGCCCCGCTGAGTAAAAGATCACCGCCAACACGGGCGCCGCCGAGCAGGTTCACGTCGCCGCATGCGGTGAACCCGTCCGAGCAGTACATGCCTTGCTCGACGCGGAGCCCGTCGGCGTGCAGCGCACGTCCATCGGGATTGATCAGCTGCGCCCCACTGAGGTCGAGCTGCCCTCCGATCCGAGCACCGGACAGGTCGACCTCTCCTTTGGCGGTGAACCTCGGCACGCAGACCATGTCCTGGTCGACAGTGATCCCGCCGGCACTCAACGCCACGCCGCCCGGATTGGTCAGCAGCCCGCTCAACCAGAGCGCACCTCCGATGCGGGCGCTGAGCAAACTGACTTCGCCGCCGGCGAGGAAACCGTCGTTGAACTCCAGGTTTCCGAGGATGCGTACCCGCTTGGCGGACAGGCCTGGAAGGTGACAGCCCGGCAGACGGATCGCCGGCGCGGTGGCTTCGTCAAGGTTGATGGGATCGTCGATGTAGCAGTCGCGCAGCAGCAACGGGCATGCGAGACCGCAGGCTTCCAGATCGAGTGGGCCGAGGATACGGGCGCCTCGCACCTTGATCGCCCGTGGCCTTCCCGATGTGCCTTCCGCGGTGAGCAACTCGATCAGTAACTCGGCGCGCACGGTTCGAGTCCCATCCCATAGGGCGCCGTTCGCGGGGTCATCGTGTTCCGCGTCGCCGACGGACAGATCGACCAGTGTCCCGGTGCGGGTCGCCGAAACGATGCGACGTTCCTGCTCAGCCGGTGCCTCATCACTGATCACGGGAGCCTCCCCACGCATCTGCTAGTGCGGCAGCGCCAGGCCATCCGTCGTCGGCTCCGTGGCCGGAGCGGCGGCCGGTGTGTCGTCGGCGACCGCGATCAGCACGTCCGACAGGGCCCGGACGACCGGTACCGGCAGGAGCCCGTACGTGATGAGGTCCTCCACGGACGCGAAGCCACCCGTCACGCGGCGGCGGGCCACGATCTGCTGGGCCTGCGGCACGGTGACGCCGGGCAGCGCGGCCAGGACGTGTTCGGGTACGCCGTTGATGTCGACGAGGCCGCCGTCGTTGAACACCCGCGACAGGTCCGGGCGCCCGATGCGCAGCTCGCGGGCTATCGGCGGGTAGTGGTCGAGCAGCGTGAGCGCCTGCTCGCGGCGGATCCGCAGCTCCAACGACCGCAGCGTGTCCAGGTCGGGCGGGGCGTTCTGGTGCCGGGCCGACGTGCCGAGCACCAGCACGGCGAGGTGCACCGTGCCGCCGACCATCGTGAGCAGCAGCGCCAGCATCCCGACGTTGTCCCAGGCCGATTCGCTGCCGGTGCCCATCGTGAAGGCGAACACCGCCACGAGCAGGAAGTATCCGGCCGAGGCCAGCCCCAGTGCCCGGCTGCGACGCCGGGCCGCGAAGAAGGCCAGCGCCGCCCAGGTCAGGAAGCCGAAGCTGAGCAGCGGCACGGCGATCGCCAGCGCGCGGAGCGCCGGCGGCGGACGCCACACACGCGGCACGGCGGCCATCGCGGCCGGAGCGGCGGGGATGAACGGCGGCGGTGGGGCGGGCGCGACCGGGGCGGGTGCCGGCATGGGCGGCTCGGCGTACGGCGCGAGCGCGCGGTCGGAGCGCAGGATCGCCAGGTGCAGCTGCCGTAGCCGCTCGCCCGGCTCGACCCCGAACTCCTCGGCGAGGAACTCCCGCGCGCTCTGGTACGCCGCGAGCGCCTCCGCCTGCCGGCCGCACCGGTACAGGGCGAGGATCAGCAGGTACCGGAGCTCCTCGCGTACGGGGAACTCCGCGACGAGGCGGCTCAGCTCCGGCACCAGGCGCGCGTGCTCGCCCAGGTCCAGCTCGATCCGCGCGCGTTCCTCGACCGCCGCCGCGCGGTCCTCGGCGAGGCGTTCGCGCGCCGCGTCGAAGTAGGGGCCGCGCAGCCCGGCCAGCGGCTCGCCGCGCCACAGCGCGAGCGCGCCCCGCAGATACCCGGCGGCGTCGGCGGTGCGGCCCGCCGTCCGGGCGCGCGTGACGTGGTCGGTGAACACCTCGGCGTCGAGACGGCCCGGCGGCACGACGAGCGTGTACCCGGCCTCGGTGAGCGTCAGGAGCTGCCCGGGGGCGCGGGGCGACCGGCCGGGCTCCAGGATCCGCCGCAGCCCCGCGATGTACTTCTGGACGACGTTGACACCGTTCTCGGGCGGTTCGTCCCCCCAGACGGCGTCGACGATCCGCGCGGTCGGCGTCGGCCGGTTCGCGTTGAGCAGGAGCACGGCGAGGACGGCACGCTGTTTGCCCGGTCCGAGGTCCAGTTCGGTGTCCGCGCGCCAGGCGCGCAGCGGGCCGAGGATCTCGAAACGGACCGGTGCGGCCGGCGACGGCTCGGTCACGGTTTTCCTTTCCGCGCGGGCCGGCATCCCCCGTGAGCTGGCCCGATACCGTGCGGCAGTCAGAGCGCCCGAAGGGCGGCAGTGAGAGCGCAGTGCGCTACAGCATAACGACAGCGATCCGGCACGGCGACGGCGAAAGCTGGCCGCAGAACGCCCGCACTCACGCCGGAAGGAACAAGCAATGTCATTCCAAGCCCCCGCCACCCAACCGGGTTGGTACGGCGCCGGCCCCGACGGCGGGGCCGATCGGGACCGCCGTCGCTCCACGAATGGCCTGGCCGTCACGTCCCTCATCCTCGGGATCCTCGGTTTCCTGCTGATCACCATCCCGCTGAATCTGATCATCGGCCTCGCGGCACTCGTGCGCACGCGCCGCCGGGGCGACAAGGGCGTCGGGCTGGCCGTAACCGGCCTCGTCCTGTCGCTGCTGTGGGCCGTGGGCCTCGGCGTCGGCGTGTTCGCGCTGTCCAAGTGGCACGAGCCCAAGCGCGATGCGAGCGGTCAGATCAACTCGACGCAGAAGGCGGCCCCGGACACGCTGCGCGTCGGTGACTGCGTCGCACCGCAGACCGGCGAGGTCAGGACCGTCCAGGCCCAGCCGTGCACCACGCCGGGCAGCAACAAGGTCTTCTCGATCTTCTCCCTGCCGCAGGGCGCGTGGCCCGGCGAGTCGAGCTCGGGCGCGGCCGCCGAACGCGGCTGCACCAAGCGGTACCAGGCGAAGCACGCGACCTCGAAGAAGCAGCTGGACATGTACTACTTCTCGCCGACCAAGGCCCAGTGGACCCTGGGCGACCGAAAGGTCATCTGCCTCGTCGGCCCCGTCTCGTAGTAGCGGACGACGCCCGGCCGGGCCCACTCCCGGCCGGGCCATCTCGCGGGAGCTCTTACTGAGCGTCTTGCCGGACGACGTCAGTCCAGGTCGAGGACCCGGCGTTTCGCCGCCTCGAACTCGGCGTCGGTCAGGCTGCCCACCATGTGCAGGGCCGCCAGGCGTTCGAGTTCCGTCACGGTGTCGCGCGACTCCCGCCGGTACTCCGGGGGAACCGTGTCCTCCGGCTCCGAATCCCGTGGACCGCCGTCGCCCGGGACGTTCGTACCGCCGGTCAGGCGCTCCGCCATCGCCTGGAACTCCGGCACCGCGCTCTGGTCGAAGCCCGCCACCTCGCGCCAACGGATCCCCGCCAGCGCCGGTCGGTCCGCGTCCACGAGTACCGGCAGGAGGGTGCCGGACCAGGGCCAGCGGGCCCGGGCCACCACCTCCCGGTGGTCGGCGAGGAACGGTTCGCGGCCGGGAGCCCGGACCGCGAGCCGCAGCTCCAGAGGAGCCTTTCCCCCGTACCGGACGGGCCGGTCGGCGGCGATCACGTACGCGATGGCGGGCACGCCGTCACTCTTCCGGCGGAAGATGCCCATCTCGCCCTCCCGGCCCCTGCGTTCACTGGAACAGGACGCTGATGCTCTCACGGCGGTGGATGCGGCCGATGGCCTCGGCGAACAGGGGGGCGACGGACACCGTCTCCACCTTGGCCGACAGCCTCACCGGCTGGTTCTCCACGGTGTCGGTGACGTAGAGACGCGAGATGGGGCTGTCGTCGAGCCGTTCCATCGACTTGCCGGTGAACACCCCGTGCGTGACCGCCGCGCGTACGCTGCGGGCGCCGCGGGCGATCAACGCCTCGGCGACCTCGGCGAGGGTGCCGGCGGTGATGGTGAAGTCGTCCACGATGACCGCGTCGCGGCCGTCCACGTCGCCGATGAGGTCGATGACGCGCGCCGCCTCGCTGTGGTCGACGCGTTCTTTGTCGGCGATGGCGAGCGGTGCGCCGAGCCGCGTGGCGTACTTGCGCGCCTGCTTGGCGAAGCCCACGTCCGGCGAGACGACGACGAGGTCCTCGCCCGTGCCGATCGCCTCGGCCAGCAGGGGCAGGGCGTACAGGTCGTCGACGGGCAGGGTGAAGAAGCCCTGGATCTGCGGCGCGTGCAGGTCCATCGTGACCACCCGTGCCGCGCCGGCCGCCTCGATCGCCTCCGCGCACACCCGCGCGCGGATCGAGACGCGTGGCTCGTCCTTCTTGTCGGCCTTGCCGTAGCTGAAGTAGGGCATGAGCACGGTGACCGACGCGGCGCTCGCGCGCTTGAACGCGTCGATCCAGAACAGCAGCTCCATGAAGTTGTCGTTGGCCGGGAACACCGTCGACTGCACGACGTAGACGTGCCGGCCGCGGACGTTCTGGTTGGCCTTCACGAACAGGTTGCCGTCGGAGAAGCGGATGACCTCACCGTCGCCGGGCTCGACCTCCAGGTGCCGGCAGATCGCCGAGGTGAGACGGCGACTGCCCGATCCGCCGAACACCAGAAGCTCTTCCATGATCACTCCAGCCGAGTACGACGCGCGAGGCCCGTTGCCAGCATCGCGCCTGCGGTGCTCAGCTGACAACGTCCTTGTCGCGGAACCGGCGTACGGCCAGCGCGAGAAATATCACGGCGTACGACGCCGACAGCACCATGCCCTTGACCATGCCGGTCCATACGAGGTCCGGCTGCAACGCGTCGGTCCAGGCGAACTGCCAGTGCGTCGGCAGGAACTCCCGCCAGTGCCCGAGCGCGGTGACCGCGTCGATGATGTTGCTCACGATCACCAGCCCGACCGCGCCGCCGACCGCGCCCAGCGGTGAGTCGGTGGTCACCGACAGCAGGAACGCCAGCGCGGCCACGACCAGCTCGGAGACGAGCGTGTAACCGACGATGATGAGCAGCCGGGTGAGCGCGGTGCCGTTCGGCAGGGCCGTGTCGGTCGCGGGCAGCCGCAGGCGCGCCCAGCCGAAGACGTAGATGCCGGTGATCATGGCCATGACCGGCAGGCTGAGCACCGCGAGCGCCGACAGGGACAGGGCGACGATGAGCTTCTGCCGCAGCAGGCGCACGCGCGGCACGGGCGCGGCGAGCAGGTACCGCAGGGACGCCCAGCCCGCTTCGCTGGCCACCGTGTCGCCGCAGAACAGCGCCACCGCGACCACGAGCAGGAAGCCCACCGACGCGAACAGCGTGAACGCGGTGAAGTTCAGCGCGCCGGTCGTGGCGACGGTGACGAGGCCGGGCGTGTTCGGGTCGTTGCCGGACGGCGAGCCGCCGATCTTGAACGCGGCGGCCAGCACCCACGGCAGCAGGAGCAGCACCGCGAACGCGATCCACGTACGGCGCCGGCGAAACTGCCGTACGGCCTCCACCCGCAGCGGCAGCGTACGGCGCGGGCGGTAGCTCGGATCGGCGCCCCGCCGCCCCGAGTCGGTCATGAGTCCTCCTTCGTCGGAGGGCGTGACCACTGGGGCGTGCTTTTTGATTCCCTCGCTTCGCTCGGTCATGAGTCCTCCCCGATGAGGGCCAGGAACGCGTCCTCGAGACGGCGGTGCGGCGCGACCCGTTCGACCGCGACGCCACCGCCGACGAGGGCGGCGACGACGGCGGAGGGCGGTGAGCCGTTGACCCGTACCAGGACGCCCGGTTCGTACGGTTCGGCGTGCTCGATGCCCTCCAGCGCGGTCAGCACGCTCAGCGCGCGGTCCACGTCCGGCGTGCCGATGACGACCGCGCCGTCGTGGCCGGCGATCTCGGCGACCGGGCCGGCGGCGACGAGCCGGCCCTTGTGCATGACGACGACGTCGGTGCAGGTCTGCTCGACCTCGGCGAGCAGGTGACTGGAGATGATGACGGTGCGGCCCTCGGCGGCGTACCGGACCAGCACCTCGCGCATCTCCGCGATCTGCGGCGGGTCGAGGCCGTTGGTCGGTTCGTCGAGGACGAGCAGGTCCGGCAGGCCCAGCATCGCCTGCGCGATGGCCAGCCGCTGCCGCATGCCCTGCGAGTACGTGCGCACCGGACGGCGTACGGCGTCGCCCAGGCCGGCGATCTCGAGGGCGCGCTCCATGTGCGACTCGCCGCGCCCGGCCGCCTTCCAGTACAGCTCCAGGTTGTCGCGGCCGGACAGGTGCGGCAGGAAGCCGGGCCCCTCGACGAACGACCCCAGCCGGGACAGCACGGGCGCGCCCGGCCGTACCGGTTCGCCGAAGATGCGGATCTCGCCGTCGTCGGGGTGGATCAGCCCCATGAGCATGCGCAGGGTGGTGGTCTTGCCGGCGCCGTTCGGGCCGAGCAGCCCGCAGACCTGGCCGCGCTCGACGCGGAAGGACAGGTCGTCCACGGCGAGATAGCCGTTCTTGTAACGCTTGGTCAGGCCGCGGATCTCCAGCGGCGTCGAGGCGTCCGTCTCGCCCTCCGCGCGCGGACGCCGGCGGCGCCGCGACGTCGCCGCGATGACGGCCCCGGCCGCCACGGCGATGACCGGGAAGCCCCAGACCCACCACGGCAGCGGCGCGGGCGGCGTGCGCAGCGCCGGGTCGACCGGCACGCTCAGCGGCGACTCGACCGACACCTGGTAGGCGGCCGGGCGGGCCGGGGAGGCGAAGCCCATGTCGGTGGTGCTGAACACCAGCCGGATCCGGTGGCCGGCCGCGAACCGGTAGTCCATCGCCGGCAGCGTCACCTGCGCGGTGCCGTCGAGACGCAGCGGCGCGGCGATGCGGCGTGCCGGTGACGCCTGGCCGTCGGGGCCGACGTCGTACACCTTGGCGAACAGCGTGGGCGGCTCCGATGAGGGTTTCACCGCCTTGACGCGCAGGCGCACCTGGGCGGCGCCGGTCAGCTGCAGGGGCGCGTCGAGCGGTTCGGAGTCGAACGTCGCGGACTGGCCGGGCAGGTCGACGCCGACGCCGCCCGTGGCCGGTGTGCTGGGGAGGGCGCCGAGCAGGCCGAGGCCGGGCATGGAGGAGATCGAGGACGGCGAGCCGCCGGCCGGGTTCTGGACCGTGACCTGCTCGCCGCCCAGCGGCACGGACCGTCGCGTCGTGCCGGACAGCCCGGGGTAGCGGGGCGCGGACGCCGCGCTGATCGTCACGCGCTGGGTGGAGGAGTCGATGCCGCCCGTACGGGTGACGACGAAACCGCCGTCATCCGGTGGCGGACCGCCCTTGAGGTAGTGGTCGAACCAGCCCGTGACCAGGCCGTCGACCCGCGACGTCTCCGGGTCGCCGCCGTCGTGCCCGCCCTGGTACCAGACGGTCCGCACCGGCGCCCCGGTGATGGCGCGCGCGTTGCGGTCGGACTGGTCGAGGGGGAACAGCGAGTCGGTCTGGCCCTGTACGAGGAGGGTCGGCGCGTGGATGCGGCCGGCCACGGACGCGGGGCTGTCGCGGTGGAGCGTCGCGATCGCCTCCGGCGTCGGCCGCCCGGTCTCGGCCACCTTCTGGTACATCGAGCAGAGCGACGGCAGGAATCGTCCACAGGCTGTGGATGACGCGCCGCTCGTGAAGAAGATGCCGGCCCAGGCCTTCTTGAACACCCCGTTCGCCGCCCCCTTGCCGGTGGCGTCGGGGAACAGCGCGTCGGCCAGGTCGTACCAGGTGATCTGCGGCGCGATCGCGTCGATCCGCGCGTCGTACGCGGCCGCCAGCAGCGAGATCGCGCCGCCGTAGGACTGCCCGGCGACACCGACCCGCGGATCGCCGGGCCGGTCGAGGCGCACCTCGGGACGGCGCGCCAGCCAGTCGACGAGCTGCCGGACGTCCTTCACGTCGTAGTCCGGCGAGTCGAGCGTGATCTGGCCGCCGGACTGCCCGAAGCCGCGCGCGGACCAGGTGAGCACGGCGTACCCGTGCCGCGCGAGATCCTCGGCCTGGGACCGGGTGTCGTCCTTGCTCCCGCCGAACCCGTGCGCGAGGAGCACCGCCGGGCCGCGCCCACCGCGTACGGGCGGGAAGAAGGTCGTGTCGAGAGTGACGTGCTGGTCGTTCTTCGGCCCGTCGATGACCGTGATGCGCTGGTCCGTGGCCTTCACTTGTGGCTCGTCATCGACGGCCGCCCAGGTGAGAGCCCCGGCGAGCACGACCGCCGCGCAGGCGATCGCCGCCGCCCTTCCCCGTCTCATGCGAAGACCATATTCGTCCGCACGGTTGACCCGGAGTGTGCCCTTTGTCGTACACGGCGTCCAATGATGCGATGATCCCCATGAGGATCCCGACGTAGGCGGCTCCGACCGTGTGCGCCGCGCCTTTCGGGGGTGCGCGGACAACCACGGCCCGGACGCAATCGTCCTCATTCTGGAGGACGGCAGAACGGAGGCCAGGATGCGAGCCGCGCGGCGCCCCCACGCACGGCCCGGACTGATCGCGGTAGTGATCGCGCTCTGGGTGGTTATCGCGGCGATCGCCCTGACCGGGACGCTGATCGCCGCCTTCTCCCAGGAACACCCCGTGCGCTTCTCGGCGCCGCTGAAGATCTATCCGGTGACCCAGCAGATCCCCGGCGCGCAGTGCCCGCCGGGCGTACAGGGCGCGATCGGGCAGAGCCCCACCGGTGCGATCTGCTACCAGCTCGCCGTCGGCATCACCATCAAGCGCGTCAACGACATCCACGTGGAGCGGATGAAGACCGGTGGGTACGCCGTGTCGCTCAGCCTGATCCCGGCCGACGGCCGCGCCCTGACCCGGCTGACCCGCGGTAACACGGGCCGCCCGTTCGCGCTGACCGTACGGGACCAGGTGGTGGCCGCGCCGCGGGTGGACGCTCCGATCACCAAGGGCCGCATCCTCATCAGCGGCAACCTCACCCGCGGCGACGCGAACACCATCGTCAACCGTCTGAAGGGCCGCGCCGCCCAGTCCGCCTGAGCCGCGGCCGGTCAGATCGCGCGGAGCGCGGGCGCCCCCGCGCGCGCCTCACGGGCCACGGTGTCCAGCGCCTCCTGCGACACCGGGTCGGCGGCGCGGTAGACGACCAGCCGCCGGCTCGCGTCGCCCAGCGGGGTCAGCACGTCGTACTCGATGGAGAACGAGCCGACACGCGGATGCACCAGCGCCTTGGTGCCGTGCCCGTTCACCATGACGTCGCGGCGCTCCCACAGCCGGGCGAAGTCCTCGCTCTCGGACCGGAGCCGCTCGATCAGGTCCGCGAGCGCGGTGTCGTCGGGGTGCGCGGCCCAGGCCGCCCGCAGGTCGGCGATGCCCTCCTGGATGATGCGCTCCCGGTCGCGGTAGAAACCCGCGAACGCCGGGTGCAGCACACAGAGGTACATCGTGTTGCGCTGCTCCTCCGGGAACTCGGGGAAGCCGAGCATCAGCCAGGCCATCTCGGGGTTCCACGCGACGATGTTGAAGCGATGGTCGACCACCATGGCCGGCAGCGGCGACAGGGCGCACACCAGCGAGGACAGCCATCCCCCGGCGTCACCGGACGACCTACGGCCCGCCGACCAGTGCCGGGTCAGGTCGAACAGGTAGGCGCGCTCGTCGTCGCTCAGCCGCAGGGCGCCCGCGAGCGCGTCGAGCACGTCCGGCGAGGGCCGCAGTCCACGGCCCTGCTCCAGCCGGATGACGTAGTCGACGCTCACCGCGGCCAGCTCCGCGACATCCTCCCGGCGCAGGCCGGGTGTGCGCCGGGTCCGCCGGCGCTGCGGCAGGCCGACGTCTTCGGGGCTCAGGCGCTCACGCCGCGTCCGCAGGAAGACCGCCAGCTCGTGCGCCACGTCGACCCTGTCTGCCATGAGCTCGAATCTACCTGGGACTGCCGATCCCATGAAGAAGCTTCCCTTACGCCGCCTCGGGCGCCGGGCGCAGGCTGTACGCGATGGCCCGGCCGACGGCCGGGCGAGTGACTGCACGAAGGGGACACACCGTGTCTGGATCGTTGGACACCTACCGGTTGCTGGGCCGTTCGGGACTGCGGGTCTCACCGCTGTCGCTGGGGACGATGACGTTCGGCTCCGACTGGGGCTGGGGTGCCGCGAAGGACGAGTCACGCCGCATCTTCGACGCGTACGTCGACCGGGGCGGCAACTTCATCGACACCGCCAACCAGTACACGAACGGCACCGCCGAGCGCCTGGTCGGGGAGTTCGCCGAAGACCGCCGCGACAGCCTGGTGATCGCCACCAAGTACACCCTGACCTCGCGGCCCGGCGACCCCAACTCCGGCGGCAACCACCGCAAGAGCATGGTCCGTTCGGTGGAGGACAGCCTGCGCCGGCTGCGGACCGACTACATCGACCTGCTCTACCTGCACTCATGGGACTTCACGACGCCGGTGGAGGAGATCCTCCGGGCCATGGACGACCTCGTACGGGCCGGGAAGGTCCTGTACGTCGGCATCTCCGACGCGCCGGCGTGGCAGGTCTCCCGCATGCAGGCCATCGCCGACCTGCGCGGCTGGTCGCCGCTGATCGCACTGCAGATCGAGTACAGCCTGATCGAGCGGACCGTCGAACGCGACCTGATCCCGATGGCCGGCGAGATGGGGCTCGGCGTCATCCCCTGGTCGCCGCTGGGCAGCGGCGTGCTGACCGGCAAGTACACCCGCGACGACCTGGACCACGGGGGCGGCTCGGCCTCGGCCGAGGGAACCCGCAAGAACGTCGCCGCCGCCAACGGCGCGCTGACCGAACGCGGGCTCGCCATCGCCGACGTCGTCGCCAAGGTCGCGGGCGACCTCGGCGTGACGCCCTCACAGGTCGCTCTCGCCTGGACCCTGCGGGACCGGCGGGTGACGGCCCCGATCGTCGGCGCGCGGACGCTCGGCCAGCTGGAGGACAACCTCGGGGCGCTCGACCTGACGCTCCCCGAGGCCGCGCTGGCCGAGCTGGACGCGGCGAGCGCGGTCGAACTCGGCTTCCCGCATGACTTCCTGCAGCGTCCGATGACGCGGAACGTGATGTTCGGCGACGTGCGGATCGAGACGGCGTCCTGACCGGTCACCGCGGCGCCGGGCCCGCGAGAGGGCCCGGCGCGGCCGGTCAGTCGATGCGCCAGGTGTCGCCGCTGGCGAGCAGACCGGCGAGGTCGCCGGGGCCCTGCTGGGCGACCGCCTCGTCGAGCTGTTCGCGCATGAGCTGGTCGTATGTCGGCCGCTCGACCTGGCGGAAGATGCCGATCGGGGTGTGCTCGAACGTCGGCGAGTCGAGCCGCGACAGCGAGAACGCCAGCGACGGGTCCTCGGCCTTCGCGTCGTGCACCAGGATGCCCGGCTCGTCGGCGGAGACGACCTCGATCGCGCCCGACGGCGTGCGGCGCAGGGCCTTGTCGCGGTCGGCGCCGAACACGATCGGCTCGCCGTGCTCCAGCCGCACCGTCACGTCGTCGCGCCGCGCCGGGTCCTTCAGCGGCAGGAACGCGTCGTCGTTGAAGATGTTGCAGTTCTGGTAGATCTCCACCAGTGCCGTGCCGTTGTGCTGGGCCGCCGCGCGCAGCACCGACTGCAGGTGCTTGCGGTCGGAGTCGATCGTGCGGGCCACGAACGAGGCCTCGGCGCCGATCGCCAGCGAGATCGGGTTGAACGGTGAGTCCAGCGACCCCATCGGCGTCGACTTGGTGATCTTGCCGACCTCCGAGGTCGGGGAGTACTGACCCTTGGTCAGCCCGTAGATCCGGTTGTTGAACAGGAGGATCTTGAGGTTGACGTTGCGCCGCAGCGAGTGGATCAGGTGGTTGCCGCCGATGGACAGCGCGTCGCCGTCACCGGTCACCACCCACACCGACAGGTCGGGCCGCGACGAGGCCAGCCCGGTCGCGATCGCCGGAGCGCGGCCGTGGATCGAGTGGAACCCGTAGGTGTTCATGTAGTACGGGAACCGCGAGGAGCAGCCGATGCCGGAGACGAAGACGACGTTCTCCCGGCGGAGCCCCAGCTCGGGCAGGAAGCCCTGCACGGCGGCGAGGATCGCGTAGTCACCGCACCCCGGGCACCAGCGGACCTCCTGGTCGGTCTTGAAGTCCTTGGCGGTCTGCCGCTCCGGGTCCTTCGGAACGAGAGCGAGGGGATCAGTCATGAGTCGATCACATCCTGCAGGACGGTCTGGAGCTCCTCGGCCTTGAAGGGCAGGCCGCGCACGCGGTTGTAGCCGATCACGTCGACGAGGTAACGGCCGCGCAGCAGCAGCGCCAGCTGGCCGAGGTTGATCTCCGGGACCACGACCTTGTCGTAGGAGCGGAGCACTTCTTCGATGTTGGCCGGGAAGGGGTTGAGGTGCCGCAGGTGGGCCTGGGCGATCCGGCCGCCGGCGGCGCGGACGCGGCGTACCGCCGCGGTGATCGCGCCGTACGTGCCGCCCCAGCCGAGCACCAGCACCCGTGCGGCGCCCGACGGGTCGTCGACGGCCAGCGGCGGGATGTCGCGCGCGATGCCGTCGATCTTCGCCTGGCGCAGCCGGACCATGAGGTCGTGGTTGGCCGGGTCGTAGGAGATGTTGCCGGTGCCGTCGGCCTTCTCGATGCCGCCGATACGGTGTTCGAGGCCGGCGGTGCCGGGGATCGCCCACGGCCGCGCGAGCGTCTCGGGGTCGCGCTTGAACGGCTGGAAGTCCTCGCCCTCGACGGCCTCGGCGAAGCCGGGCGTGATCTCGGGCAGGGAGTCGACGTCGGGGATCTGCCACGGCTCGGAGCCGTTCGCCAGGTAACCGTCGGACAGCACGATGACCGGCGTGCGGTACTTCACCGCGATGCGCGCGGCCTCGATCCCGATCGCGAAGCAGTCCGACGGCGTGCACGGCGCCACGACCGGCACCGGCGCCTCGCCGTTGCGACCGTGCAGCGCCTGGAGCAGGTCGGCCTGCTCGGTCTTGGTCGGCATGCCGGTGGACGGGCCGGCCCGCTGCACGTCGATCACGATCAGCGGCAGCTCGGTGGCGACCGCCAGGCCGACCGTCTCGCTCTTGAGCGAGATGCCGGGCCCGGACGTGGTCGTGACGCCCAGCGCACCGCCGAACGACGCGCCGAGCGCGGCGCCGACGGCCGCGATCTCGTCTTCGGCCTGGAACGTCCGGACGCCGAACCGCTTGTGCTTGGACAGCTCGTGCAGGATGTCGGACGCCGGCGTGATCGGGTACGAGCCGAGGAACACCGGCAGACCCGACCGGCTGCCGGCGGCGACCAGGCCGTACGCCAGCGCCGTGTTGCCGGAGATGTTGCGGTAGAGCCCGGGTGGCAGCGTCGCCGGCTTGATCTCGTACGACACCGAGAAGGACTCGGTGGTCTCGCCGTAGCTCCAGCCCGCCTGGAAGGCCGCGATGTTGGCCTTCATGATCTCGGGCTTCTTGGCGAACTTCAGCTCCAGGAAGCGCACGGTCGCGTCCGTCGGCCGATGGTAGAGCCAGGACAGCAGCCCGAGGGCGAACATGTTCTTGGCCCGCTCGGCGTCCTTCTTGGAGATGTCGAAGTCCTCGAGCGCCTTGACCGTCATCGACGTCAGCGGCAGCGAGTGCACGCGGTATTCGTCCAGCGATCCGTCTTCGAGCGGGTTCTCGGCGTACCCCACCTTGGTCAGCGCCCGCTTGGTGAACTCATCGGTGTTGACGATGAGGTCGGCCCCGCGCGGCAGGTCGGCGACGTTGGCCTTCAGCGCGGCCGGGTTCATCGCGACGAGCACGTTCGGGGCATCGCCCGGGGTGACGATGTCGTGGTCGGCGAAGTGCAGCTGGAAGCTGGACACACCCGGCAGCGTGCCGGCCGGCGCGCGGATCTCGGCGGGGAAGTTGGGGAGCGTCGACAGGTCGTTGCCGAAAGCGGCAGTTTCCTGGGTGAACCGGTCACCGGTGAGTTGCATTCCGTCGCCGGAGTCACCCGCGAAGCGGATGATGACGCGATCGAGTTGTTGGACCTGCTTGGTCACGGAGCAAGACCTCCTCGACGAGCAGCGCTTCTGCGGTGGAAGGGGTCCGTTTCCGAAGCACTACTTAGGCTTACCTTCATGCTACGTCCCGGGTGCGATGGTCGGTCCCGTCTGCGCGGGCTGCCAGGCGCGAGCCAGGAGGGATCGCGCAGTCCGGTACCCCGCCCCGTGCCCATCGAGTCGGTTCCCCGCCACGGCGGGGCGCAAGCATGCCGGGGACGGATCGAGGGGTCCCAAGGCGTAGATCAGGGGTCACGAGCGGAACTATAGGTCGCGGCGCTTGAGCGCCGATCGACCGGCGGCGGCCGGGCGCGGGCCCGGCCGCCGCCGCTCAGCCGCCCTGCTGTTCCTGCTGCAGCTTGGTGAGCAGCTCATTCACGTCGCTGCTGGAGTTCACCGTGGCGTCGAAGGTCGAGCTGGCGTGGATGGTGAACCGCCCGTTGTGTGACCGGTACCACGACGTCCAGGCGCTGCCGCTGGTGCGACATGTGATCGTCGTCTCATGGCTCGGCGTGGTCGTGCCCGTGCCCTTGCACGTCGAGACGGTCGGTCCGTCACCCCAGAACTTGGCGTTCATCGTGATGTGCACCGAGGCGGTCGAGGTGCCGGTCGAGGAGGGCATCACGCTGCCGTGCACGGTGCAGCCCGACTCGGTGCAGCTGCCGAACTGGATCTTGCCCATCGGCAGCGTGGTGATGGAGGGGTCGTAGACGTCCTTGAGGTCCTGCACGTCGCCCCGGAGCTCGGAGAAGACCGTCGACATCTCCGAACCCTGCAGCGCCTGCACGTCCAGGGCGTAGGAGTCGCTGCCGGCGGTGCCCTCGATGCGCAACAGCCGGTGCGGGCTCTTCTTGGAGATGTAGTAGGTCGACTCGCCGACCGTCATCTTGATCGCCGGCGTGCTGCCGGCCGGGGTGTTGACGGCCTGCGGGTCGTTGCCGGCCTGCTGGAGGACCTGCGACAGCTTGGCCGGCGAGAAGTCGGCCAGCTTCAGGTCGGTCGCGGAGTCCGGGGACTTGGCCCACTTGTTGGCCGCCTTGTCGGACTCGGTCGAGGACTGACCTTCGGCGCTCCAGTAGCTGGAGTCGGCCTTGATGTAGGTCGCGCCGCCGACGTCGACGCGGGAGACCGGCGAGCCGTGGCTGTTGTAGGTGCCCCGGGCGCTGCCGGCCTTGGTCACCTTGAACGTCGCCTGGTTGCCGCCGTACGTGCCGGTGTAGATCGCGCCACCCGCCGAGCCGAGGGCCCGCCCGGCCTCCGCGGCCGCCTTGCCGGAGGTCTTCTTCGGGTCGTCGCCGGATCCCTTGCTGACGGCGACCACGACGACCACGATCACGATGAGGGCCAGCACACCGGCGCCGATCGCCAGGAACACCCCGGCGCCGCCCTTCTTGGCCGGCGCGGGCGGCGGGCCGAAGCCGTACGGCTGAGCGGGGCCGCCCCACGGAGGCGGGCCGCCGGGACCGCCAGGGCCGGGTCCGCCCGGGCCGCCGGGGTACGCGGGGCCGGTCGGGCCGCCGGGATAACCGCCGGGCATGCCGGGACCGCCCGGTCCGGCCGGCGGTCCGCCGGGATAGCCCGGGCCCGAAGGACCGCCCGAACCACCGGGTCCGCTCGACGGCCAGCCCGGCGCGGGCGGCGCGGGCGAGGAGCCGGGCTGCCACTCCTGAGTCTCCGGCGGCGGCCACGAGTCCGGCTGCCCGGGCTGTGCTCCCTGGCCGCCCTCTGGACCGTTGCTCATGGCTCCCCCTATATCAATGCCACTCGTCGCCGTGACCTTACGGTTTGCAGCTATGTCCGACAAGTGATGTCGCCGTTTCTGTTACCTGGCGGAGACCGCCCGCAAAGGGGCACCGCAAAGGAGGACATCCTAGGCGCCGAGCGCATTACGCTGATCCCATGCACGGCTACTTCGGCACGTACCTCAGCGTCGTCGTGTTGTTCCTGCTCGGCGGTCTGATCGTCGGCGGCGGGCTGCTGGCCAACCGGTCGCTGCGCCCGCACCGGCCGACGCCGGAGAAGCTCACGACCTACGAGTGCGGTGTCGATCCGGTCGGCGAGGGATGGGCGCAGTCCTACGTCCGGTACTACGTCTTCGCCTACCTCTACGTGATCTTCGCGGTCGACGCGGTGTTCCTGTTCCCGTGGGCGACCGTGTTCTCCGCCCGGGGCTACGGTTCGGTCACCCTCGGGGAGATGTTCGTCTTCCTCGCCTTCATCGCGGCGGGACTCGCGTACGCGTGGAAGAAGGGTGTGCTCGGCTGGGTCTGAAAGAATGACCGATATGGGTGTCGTCGATCTGCCGGAGCCCCGCATCGGGGCCGCCAGCAAGCTCGCTCCGAAGCCGATCAAGTTCGTGCTGAACTGGGGGCGGCGGTACTCCCTGTGGGTCTTCAACTTCGGCCTGGCCTGTTGCGCGATCGAGTTCATCGCCACCTCGATGTCGCGGCACGACTTCATCCGGCTCGGCGTGATCCCGTTCGCGCCGGGGCCGCGGCAGGCCGACCTCATGGTCGTCTCCGGCACGGTGAGCGACAAGATGGCGCCGGCCGTCAAGCGCCTGTACGAGCAGATGCCCGAGCCGAAGTACGTCATCTCGTTCGGCGCCTGCTCCAACTGCGGCGGCCCGTACTGGGACTCCTACTGCGTGACCAAGGGCGTCGACCAGATCATCCCGGTCGACGTGTACGTTCCGGGCTGCCCGCCGCGGCCCGAGGCGCTGCTGCACGGCATCATCCGGCTCCAGGAGAAGATCGCCGGCGAGTCGCTGGGCGGCCGGTACTCCCAGCCGGGCGAGCCCGTCGCGCCGGCGCCGGAGGTCACGCGCAAGCCGCCCACCCCCGCGGTCCTGCGGCGTCCGCTCGTGCTGCCGCCGATGCCGGAGCCGGAGGAGATCGAGGCGGCCGAGGAGCCGACCCTGAGCATCGACCTGCCGGTGGACCTGACGTCGTCCGAAGGGGAGTCGCCGGTGAAGAAGGAGCCCCCGGCCGAAGAGGTTCCGGACGAGTCGGCGTCCGCCGAGACCCAGCGGCTGTCCCCCGTCGAGGAGCCCGCATCGGCGAAGACCCAGCAGCTGCCCCCGGTGGAGGAGGCTCCGTCGGAGACGACCGACCGGCTTCCGGCCGTCGAGGAACCCGCGTCTGAGACCGCGGGCACGGAACAGCTGCCGCCCGCCGAGGAGGTACGGCGCGAGGCGGCGGCCTTCGAGGAGACCCAGGAGTTCCGGCCCGGACAGGAGTCGACGCGTGAGGACCCGCTGCCCGTGGCGGAGCCCGACGACGGGCCGGCGCCGGTCGAGCGGACCCGCCGGGACCTGCCGCCCGCCGAAGAGGTGCGCAAGGCCGCCGAGATCAGACAGCGCGCCCGACGGCGGGGCGACCGGCTGCGGAAGTTCGCCGAACCCCCGCCGGTCGACGCCGTCGACGACCCCGACATCATTCCGGGACTGAGCGATGACGATTGAGCTGTCCGTGGCGTGGTCGCGGCGGTTCGGCGACGAGGTGCACAGCGAGGAGACCTTCGGCCTGCTCACCGTGGACGTGCCGCCGGCGCTGTGGACCGAGTCGCTGACCTTCGCCCGCGACGACCTGGGCTGCGCGTACTTCGACTGGCTGACCGCCGTGGACGAGCTGGAGGACGGGTTCGCGATCGTGGCGCACGTGTACTCCCTGGAGGAGGGCCACCACCTGCTCGTACGGACCCGCGTGCCGCGTGCGGACCCGCGCCTGGCCACCGCGATCGACGTCTACCGCGGCGCGAACTGGCACGAGCGCGAGACCCACGAGATGTTCGGCGTGGTCTTCGACGGGCATCCGGGCCTGACGCCGCTGCTGCTGCCCGAGGGCTTCGAGGGTCATCCGCTGCGCAAGGAGTTCGTGCTGGCAGCCCGGGTCGCCAAGCCGTGGCCGGGCGCCAAGGAGCCGGGCGAGTCCGGGCACGGCGCGCCGAGCCGCCGCCGCATGATGCCGCCGGGCGTCCCCGCCGACTGGGGCCCGAACGCCGCCCCGGAACGTCCCGCCAGAGAACGCCCCGCCCCGAGACGGGCGGTCGCGGAACCCGAAACCGCGGAGCCCGAAACCGCGGCACCGGAACCGACGGAACCCGCTGTCGAGGAGCGGCCGCAGCGTCGGCGGCGCGAGCGCGGCATCGAGGGCGGCGACGATGTCTGACCTGGCGATCATCGCGATCAAGCTGCTGCTGGTCGTGGTGGCGTTCCTCGTGCTGCCGCTGATCGTCGGGCAGGTCGAGCACAAGGCGATGGCCCACATGCAGGGCCGCCTCGGCCCGATGTACGCCGGGGGTTTCCACGGGTGGGCCCAGCTCGTCGCGGACGGCGTGAAGTTCGCCCAGAAGGAGGACGTCGTCCCGGCCGACGCCGACCGCCGGATCTTCAGCCTCGCCCCGGCCGTGGCGCTCATCCCGTACCTGGTCGTGCTCGTCGTGATCCCGGTCGGGCCGCACGGCCAGGTGGGCGTGTCCCTCGACCCGGGCCTGTTCTTCGCCCTGGCCATGATCGGGGTGGCGGTCCTCGGCGCGCTGATGGCGGGCTGGTCGAGCGCGAACAAGTACAGCCTCCTCGGCGGCATGCGGGTCGCCGCCCAGCTGCTGTCGTACGAGCTGCCGATGGTGCTGGCCGCCTCGTCGGTGGCGATGGCCGCGGGCACGCTGAACCTCTCGCGGATCGTCGACCACTGGGAGTGGTGGTGGCTGCCGTGGCAGGCGATCGGCGGCGTGGTGTTCTTCATCGCCGGCCTCGCCGAGCTGCGCCGCCCGCCGTTCGACATGCCCGTGGCCGACAGCGAGATCATCTTCGGCCCGTACACCGAGTACACCGGCCTGCGCTTCGCGTTCTTCCTGCTGGCCGAGTACGCCGGGATCGTCGTACTGTCGGCGCTGACGGCCGTGCTGTTCCTCGGCGGCTGGAAGGGCCCGGTGATGAACACCGAGCTCGGCTGGCTGTGGACCCTGATCAAGGTGATGATCCTGGCGTTCGTCGTCATCTGGATCCGCGTCAGCTACCCGCGCATGCGCGAGGACCAGCTGCAGAAGCTCGCCTGGGCCGGCCTGGTGCCGCTCGCCCTGGTTCAGCTCGCCCTCACCGGCGTCATCAAGCTCGCGATCGCCTAGATCCCCAGGTAGCGCAGGACGGCGAGGACCCGGCGGTGGTCGTCGCCGGATGGTGGCAGGTCCAGCTTGAGGAAGATGTTGGCGATGTGCTTCTCCACCGCGCGGTCGGAGACGACCAGTGTCTTGGCGATCGCCGCGTTGGTGCGGCCTTCGGCCATCAGGCCCAGCACCTCGCGTTCGCGTGGGGTCAGGGAGCGTACGCCGCCGTGGCCGGCGTTCAGCAGGTGTCCGACCACCTCCGGGTCCAGGGCGGTGCCGCCGGAGGCCACGCGGTGCAGGGCGTCCACGAAGTCGTCGATGTCGCCGACCCGCTCCTTCAGCAGGTAGCCGACCCCGGCCGGCGACCCGGCGAGCAGGTCGGTGGCGAACCTTGTCTCGATGTACTGCGAGAACAGCAGGAGGCCCATCCCCGGGTGGTCGCGGCGCAGCTCGATCGCGGCGCGCAGGCCCTCGTCGGTGTGCGTGGGCGGCATGCGGATGTCGATGACCGCGGCGTCCGGGCGGTGCTCGGCGACCGCCGCGCGCAGCGCGTCCGCGTCGCCGACGCCCGCGACGACCTCGTGGCCGCGTGCGGCCAGCAGATGCGCCAGGCCGTCCCGGAGGATGGCGGCGTCGTCGGCGATCACAATGCGCATGGCGGCCTTCAGGCGTGGGAGGGGAGTTCGACGGTGACCACCGTAGGGCCACCGGGCGGGCTGGAGACGTCGATCCGCCCGTCCACCGTACGGACCCGGTCGAGCAGGCCGGACAGTCCCGAGCCGCCGCCCAGGGCGGCCCCGCCGCGGCCGTCGTCGTGGACGCGCAGGCACAGCCGGTCGTCCTGCTGGGTGAGGGAGAGCCGGATCCGGCTCGCGCCGCTGTGCTTGGCGGCGTTGGCGAGGAGTTCGGCGGCGCAGAAGTAGGCGATCGACTCGATCGCGGCGGTGGGCCGCGCGGCCAGGGCGATCTCCGTCTCGACCGGCACCGCGGAACGCGCGGCGAGAGTGGTGAGGGCGGTGTCCAGGCCGTGGTCGAGCGCGGGCGGGTGGATGCCGCGCACGAGTTCGCGCAGCTCCACGACGGCCTCCTTGGCGGTGGCCCGCGCGTTGTCGACGAGGGCGCGTGCGGCCTCATCGGTGACCACGTCGCGCACCATCGTGAGCTGCATGGTCAGCGCGATCAGCCGTACCTGCGCGCCGTCGTGCAGGTCGCGCTCGATCCGGCGCAGGGTGGCCGCCGCGTCGTCGACGGCGTGGGCGCGCGTCTCCTCCAGGTCCCGTACGCGCTCCTGCAGCCCCCGCCGCCCCAGCAGCCACCGCGCCAGCAGGCGGTCGGGAATCGTGGCCACGTGCATGGCCCACGGGGCCAGGAACAGCAGGGCCACCCCGCCGACGCACATGAGCGCGCCGTTGTCGAACAGAGTGTGGGAACCAGGCGCACCCTGGTTGAGATCGAGCGCGTTCTGCAGGGGACGGGTGACCAGGACCACGCCCCAGACCCAGGTGAGCGTGAGGACGTACACCTGGAGGGCGACGACGGGGAACTTCAGCAGCAGGTAGCCCATCGTGCGCCAGCCGACCGCGTCGCTGAGCCGTGTCTGCATCCGGCCGAGCGGTCCCGGCGCGGCCACCGGCCGCGCGGGCGCCTCGATCCGTTCGCCGAGGAACCGCCCGGCCAGCCCCCGGTGCAGGCCGCCGATCCGCCGGGCCCCCACCAGCCCGGCCGCCAGCAGCGGGAACCCGGCGGCGCTGACGGCCAGTCCGGCGCCCAGCACCAGCGTCGCCACCACGTACGCGAAACCGAGAGCGGCCAGCGGCGTGTTGACCAGCACGTACGCGATCTCGGCCCACGCCCGGCGGCTGACCGGCGCCCGCAGGACCGTCCCGAGGGTCATGGGCCGAGCAGGCGGATCCGCGCGTGGTTGAGGCCGCGCAGGATCCAGGGGGTCAGGTACAGGAAGGTCAGTCCGCCGAACACCGCGTGGAACGCCCAGACGCCCGCGAACGTCGGCCCGCCCCACGCGTCGTGGTACGAGCCGCCCATGCCGATCAGCCAGCGGGCCGGATAGGCGAGGTTGAGCGCCACGATCGACCACGCGTACCCGGTGATCACCAACGTCGGCAGGTCGAGCGGCAGGGCGAGCAGACCGCGCAGCCGCCTCATCGGCACGTCCCGGCCGAGCAGGGCGGAGGCGAGCCGGCGCTGGAGCCGCCCGCCGTCGGCGACCGCGGCGAGCCCGGCGAACGGGGCGAGCAGGACGTAGGCGGTGCGGCGCCAGGGCTCGGCGGTGAACGGCAGGCGCCACGGCGAGACGTGGCCGGTCATGGTCATCTCTGGCTTCATGCCCCCAATGCTCACGGACCGGCGCCCACCAGGTCGATCGTGCCAGTACGGGCGAACGAGGGTGGGGGTAGCCCCACCGCGTCAGCGGATGAACACGGAGTACTCGGCGATGTCGGAGACGATGGACGGCGGCAGGTCGCACCGTACGGCGACCTCCTCAGCGGAGACGAACCCGCCGCCCTGGCCGCGGGCCTGCATGATCCGGTCGACCATCTCGTAGGTCAGGCCGGGCAGCCGGCTCAGCACCTCCGGCGGCACGTGGTTCACGTCGATCAGGCCGCCGTCGTCGAACTGCCGCGGCATCAGGTCGGGCCGGCCGACGCGCAGCTCACGCGCGAGGACGGGGTCGTCGGCCACGATCTTCCGCGCGGCCTCCCGCAGCGAACGCCGTTGCCGCGCCATGGCGACGACCTGCTCGTTCATCTGGCCGCGCACGTCGGGCCGCGGGTAGACCCGGGGACGGGCGGTCAGCGCGTGGGCCGTGCTGACCGTCCAGGTGAGGATGAACAGGAACAGGCCGAGCGCGACGCCCGCCGCGCTCCCGGAGCCGAGCCCGAGGCACGTGCCGACCACTCCGGCGCCGTACCCGGCCGCGGCGGCGCCCAGGGCGAGCGACCTGCGGCGCAGGGCGGCGTAGAGGAAGGACGCGGGCGCGCCGAAACCGCCGGTGAGCAGCGGAACCACCGCCCATCCCAGCCCCTGCGACGACGGCGCCGGAGGCCGGGGAACGCTCACCGGCGGCCTCATCGGAGGCCGCGGTTGCGGCGAAGGCCAGCCCATACGTCGATCGTACGGCGGCACCGGCCGGAAGTGACTCACACTGATTCTGACGGATTCGACGGACGGGAGGTTTCCGCCCTGCCGCTGTGATCCGTCGTGACGCCGAATTCCCGTGTATCCCCGTGGGGCCGGAGGGGCGTAGGCACGGGCTCCGGTTTGCCAACGGGCAGGGATAAGCAATCATGGTGACCCGTGGCACGCATTCCCGGATCCGGTCTGGCAAAGGGCCTCGCGGTCACGCTGCGTACGATGACCCGGCGTTCCATCACGCGGCAGTACCCCGAGGTTCAACCCGACCTGCCGCCACGCAGCCGCGGCGTCATCGCCCTCCTTGAGGAGAACTGCACCGTTTGCATGCTGTGCGCCCGGGAGTGCCCCGACTGGTGCATCTACATCGACTCCCACAAGGAGACGCTGCCCGCGCCCGAGGGCGGCCGTCCGCGGACGCGCAACGTCCTCGACCGGTTCGGCATCGACTTCGCGCTCTGCATGTACTGCGGGATCTGCATCGAGGCCTGTCCCTTCGACGCGCTGTTCTGGTCGCCGGAGTTCGAGTACGCCGAGTACGACATCGCCGAGCTGACCCACGAACGCGACCGGCTGCGCGAATGGATGTGGACGGTGCCTCCGCCGCCCGCCCACGACAAGGGCGCCGAACCACCCCGCGAGCTGCCGAAGGACCGGCTCTCCGGGAGTGCGGGGCCGGACAGGGGCAAGGCCCGGTGAGCACCGCCGACATCGTCATCCTGGCGCTCGGCGTGGTCGCGATCGGCTCCGGCGTCATGGTCGTGAGCACCCGCCAGCTCGTACACGCCGCGCTCTGGCTCGTCGTCTCGTTCGGCGCGCTGGCCGCCTCGTACGTCGTCCTCGCCGCGGAGTTCGTCGCCTGGGTGCAGGTGCTGATCTACGTCGGCGCGGTCGTGGTGCTGCTGCTGTTCGGCATCATGCTGACGCGGGCGCCGATCGGCCGTTCGGAGGACCTGGACTCCGGCAACCGCATCGTCGCGATCATCACCGCCGCCGCGACCGCCGTCGTCCTCGTCACCACCCTCATACGGGGCTTCCGTGACGCCTACTTCCCGCTGAAGGCCAGGGTCGGCAACGGCAGCTCCAGCGTCATCGGCGCCGGCATCTTCCGCACCTGGGTGCTGCCCTTCGAGGCCCTGTCGGTGCTGCTGCTGGCCGCGCTCATCGGCGCGATCGTGCTCTCCCGCTCCGACATCGGGCCCGAGCAGGCCGAACCGGAGCCCACGCCGCCCGCGCGCCCCCGCAGCCGCCCTCCGGGCCCGCTCGCGCGGAGAAAGCCGCGCGGCGCCGACGACGAGGACACCATCGTGATCTCCCGGATCGACGAGGGGGCCTGAGGATGCACCTCGTCTATCCGGTGGTCATCGCGGCGGTGCTGTTCTCGGTGGGCGTGTACGGCGTGCTGGCCCGCCGCAACGCGATCCTCGTGCTCATGTCCGTCGAGCTCATGCTCAACGCGGTCAACCTCAACCTCGTCGTGTTCGACATGCGCTGGGCCGACCGGCTGCACGGCGGGCAGGTGCTCACGCTGTTCGTCATCGTGCTGGCCGCCGCGGAGGTCGGGCTCGGGCTCGCGCTCGTCCTGCTGATCTACCGCAACCGCCAGACGGTCGACGTCGACCGCCTGCGCACGCTGCACGAGGACAGAGAAGAAGGAGCACGCCAGTGATCGTCCTGGCGGCCGTCGCGGTTCTGCTGCCGTTCGCCGCCGCGTTCATCGGCATGATCTTCGGGCCGACCATCTCGCACCTGCTGACCCCGCTCGCGCGCCGCCTGCGCCGGAGCGTCCCGCCGGGCGCGGCGAACGGCCGGGCGCGGACCCTGGCCCGGCGGCTGCCCGCCAACGGCCCCGCCCTGGTCGCGGTGCTGCCGGTCGCGGCCTCCACGGTCCTGGCCGCGGTGGTCGCCGTGGCCCAGTGGCAGCACCCGCGGCCCCGCACGGGCACGCTCACCGTCGTACGGACCGGCGGGATCCCGTTCGGCCTCTCTCTGGAGGTCGACGGCACGGCGGCGGTCGTCGCCCTGCTGGTCTGCTGCGTCGCGCTCGCCGTGCAGATCTACTCGGTCGCGTACATGCGCGACGACCCGCGCTACTCCTCCTACGCCGCGTTCGTCAGTCTGTTCACCGCCGCGATGCTCCTCGTCGTGCTGTCGGGCGACCTGCTGGCCCTGTACGTCGGCTGGGAGGTCATGGGCGTCTGCTCCTACTTCCTCATCGGCCACTACTGGCACGACCGGGCGACCTCCAGGGCGGCGGTCAAGGCCTTCCTGGTGACCCGTCTCGGCGACGTCGGCTTCCTGTTCGGCATCTTCGTCCTCGGCCTGGCGGCGCACTCGTTCGAGATCGGCACGGTGCTGAGCCGCGTGCCGTCGATGTCGCACACCACGCTCGTCGCCGGCACGCTGCTGCTGCTCTGCGGCCTCGCGGGCAAGAGCGCCCAGTTCCCGCTGCACACCTGGCTGCCGGACGCCATGGCCGGCCCCACTCCGGTCAGCGCGCTGATCCACGCCGCCACGATGGTCGCGGCCGGCGTCTACGTCGTCGCCCGCCTCTACCCGGCGTTCCTGTTCGCCCCGGCCGCGTTGGCCGTTCTCGGGGTGATGGCCGCGATCTCGATGCTCGGCGCCGCGCTCGCCGCCCTCGCCCAGGACGACCTGAAACGCGTCCTCGCCTACTCCACGATCAGCCAGCTCGCCTACATGGGCGGCGGCCTCGCCGTCGGCACCCGCGACGGCGCGCTGTTCCACCTGCTCGCGCACGGGGCGTTCAAGGCGCTGCTGTTCCTCGGCGCCGGCTGCGTCATCGTCGCGGTCGGCTCGAACATGCTGAGCGCGATGGGCGGCCTGCGGCACACCATGCCGGTGACGTTCTGGTCGATGACGGTCGGCTTCGCGGCCCTCGCCGGCGTCCCGCCCGCCAGCGGCTTCTTCAGCAAGGACACCATCCTGTCCCAGGCGTGGCACGCGACCCGGCCGGAGCACACCCAGGCCTGGTTCGCCTCCACGCCGCTGAACTCCGGCATCCAGCGCCTGACCGTGAGCGTCCCGTCCG
The DNA here is from genome assembly GCF_050936355.1 of Actinoallomurus sp. CA-142502. NCBI lineage: Bacteria > Bacillati > Actinomycetota > Actinomycetes > Streptosporangiales > Thermomonosporaceae > Actinoallomurus > Actinoallomurus sp. CA-142502. The sequence continues at coordinate 10,769,711 of NZ_JBNJMY010000001.1, read as the reverse complement.
TGCCCACGTGGACGGCCTGGCTGGTCCTGTCCGCCGGGCTGCTCACCGCCGCCGTCACCGCCGCGTACGCCACGCGCACCTGGCTCGTCGCGTTCTTCGGCGAACGCCGGTCCGCCACGGGCGCGGGGGAGGCGACCGGGCTGATGCGCTGGCCCGTGGCGGTGCTCGCCGTTCCGGCGCTGGTCATCGGCTTCCTCGGCCTCGGCAGTGACGAGCTGCGGCCCGAACTCGGCATGACGCTCGTGTCGCTGCTGTTCGTGGTCGCGGGCGGCGGCGCGGTCTTCCTGGTCTGGAACCGCGACCCGGCGCTGGACCCGGTACGCCTGCTGGGTCCGGCCCGCCCGTTCCTGCGCGACGGCTTCCGTCTCGACACCGTCTACGACGTCCTGGTCGTACGGCCGCTCGTGGCGCTCGCGGAGATGGTCGTGCACACCGACGAGCGGGCGGTTGACGCCGCCGTCGTCGGCACCGGCCGTGGCACGCGGCGCCTCGGCGGCCTGCTGCGCCGCACCGAGAACGGCAACCCGCAGACGTACATCTCCGGGGTCCTGGCGGGCGTGGTGCTCATCGTTCTCGCGGTGGTGGTGCTCACATGATCCTCACGGCGATGCTGGTCGTGCCCTTCGTCGGCGCGGTGCTCACGCTGTTCTCGCCCGGAGGGAGCCCGCCCCGGCTCACCCGGCTGGCCCGGCTGCACGGCCTGTTCTTCTCGGCGGTGACGCTGGTGCTCGCCGTCGTCGCGGCGGCGACCTTCGACTACGGCCGGCGCGGCCCGCAGCTCGGCTTCGACCACACGTGGGCGGCCTCCATCGGCCTGCGCTTCCACCTCGGCGTCGACGGCATCTCGCTCCCGCTCGTCGTGCTCACCGCGGCGCTGACCTTCCTGTGCATGATCTACACCGCGCGGGTGCTGCCCGCCGCCGACGAGGGCGCCGGCTCGCCGCGCGCGCTGATCGGGCTGATCCTGCTGCTCGAGGTCGGCATGCTGGGCACGTTCGTCTCCCTCGACCTCGTGCTGTTCTTCGTCTTCTTCGAGGTCGTCCTGGTCCCGATGTACTTCGTCATCGCGCACTGGGGCGGCTCGCCCGGGGCACGCGAGCGCGCGCGGGCGGCGGCGAACAAGTTCATCCTCTACACCCTGCTCGGCTCCGGCTTCCTGCTCGTCGGCATCCTGCTGATCGCGGTGAACGCGCACACGCTCGACATGACGACGCTCGCCGCCCGCCACGGCGCGGGTCTGTCGCACAACGTGCAGCTCGCCGCGTTCGGCCTGGTCGCCATCGGGTTCGCGGTCAAGACGCCGATGTGGCCGCTGCACACCTGGCTCCCGGACGCGCACACCGAGGCGCCGACCGTCGGCTCGGTCCTGCTCGCCGGCGTCCTGCTGAAGATGGGCACGTACGGGTTCGTCCGCATCGCGGTGCCGGACGTCCCCGAGGGCGCGCGGGTCCTGGCCCCGTGGCTCGGCCTGCTCGCGGTCATCGGGATCATCTACGGAGCGCTCGCCTGCCTGGCGCAGCGCGAGCTCAAGCGCATGATCGCCTACTCCTCGATCGGCCACATGGGCTTCGTGCTGCTCGGCATCGCGACGCTCACGCCCGTCGGCGTCAACGCCGCGCTGTTCGGCAACATCGCGCACGGGCTCATCACCGGCCTGCTGTTCTTCGTCGCGGGCGCGATCAAGGAGCGGTACGGCACCGGCGACCTCGACACCCTCGGCGGCGGCATGCTCGCCAAGGCGCCGTACCTCGCCTCGATCCTCACGTTCGCGGCGGTGGCGAGCCTCGGCCTGCCGGGCCTGGCCGGGTTCTGGGGCGAGATGCTCGCGCTGCTCGGCGCGTACCAGCCGCACGCCGGGCTGCCGCGCGCGACGTACGTGACGTTCATGGCGCTGGGCGGCCTCGGCGCGGTCCTCACCGCCGCGTACTTCCTGCGCCTGCTCTCGCGGGTCACCCACGGCGCGGTCGCCGAGCGCTGGGTCCGCACGAGGTTCGCCGACGTCCGCGCGCACGAGCTGCTCGCCTGGACGCCGCTCATCACGGCCACGCTGTTCATCGGCCTGTGGCCCAAGACGCTCCTCGACCTCACCGACGGCGCCGTACGCGTGCTCCTGGGGGGCCGTTGACGATGATCCAGACGATCGACTACCTCGCGATACTGCCGACGCTGATCGTCGCGGTCGGCTCCGTGGTGGTGCTCATGGCCGACGCGTTCGGCACGCCCCGGCGCGTCACCGGCCTGCTGACGGTCCTCATCCTCGCCGCCGCGGCCGTCGCGCTCGTGCCCGGCCACGGCCGTACGACGTTCTGCACCGGGTCGTCCTGCTCCTACGTCGCCGACGACTTCGCCACGCTCTTCCAGGCGATCGTGCTGCTGACGGCGCTCGTGGTCGTGCTGCTGTCGCACGGCGAGATCGGCCGCTCGGCGCTCCCGGCCGGGGAGTACCACTTTCTGCTGCTCGCCGCCGTCACCGGTGCGCTGCTGCTGGCCTCGGGCCGGGACCTGATCACGCTCGTCGTCGCGCTGGAGACGCTGTCGCTGCCGGTGTTCGCGCTGGTGGCCCTGCGCCGCTACGACGGGGTGGCGAGCGAGGCGGCACTTAAGCTCTTCCTCGTGTCGGTCGTGTCGTCGGCGGTGACGCTGTTCGGCATCAGCCTGGTGTACGGCGTGACCGGCGCGATGCACCTCGACCGGGTCGCGGCCGGGCTGACCCGCGTGCCCGCGGACCTCAAGCCGGTCGCCGCGGTCGGCGTCGTCGCGGTGATCGCCGGGTTCGGCTTCAAGGTCGCGGCGGTGCCCTTCCACTTCTGGGCGCCGGACGTCTACCAGGGCGCGCCGCTGCCGGTCGCGGCGTTCCTGTCGGTCGTGTCGAAGGCGGGCGGGTTCGCCGGCCTGACGCTGGTCCTCACGGCCGGGTTCTGGCCGCTCGGCGGCACCTGGGGACCGCTGCTCGGCGTGCTCGCCGCGGCCACGATGACGCTCGGCAACCTGCTCGCGATGCGCCAGCGCGACGTGGTGCGCCTGCTCGCCTGGTCGTCGGTGGCCCAGTCGGGGTTCATGCTGGCGCCGCTGGCCGGCGGCACCCGCGTCCGGCCGCACGAGTGGATGACGGCCACGGCCGCGTACGTCGCCATGTACGCGATCATGAACATCGGCGCCTTCGCGGTGGTCACCGTCGTCGCCCGCCGCGGCCGCCGCGACCTCGGCGACTACCGCGGCCTGGCCCGCGCCAACCCGGGCGTCGCGATCGCCCTGGCGTTCTTCCTCGTCTGCCTGGCCGGCCTCCCGCCGGGGGTCATGGGCCTGTTCGCCAAGGTGGTCGTCTTCAAGGCGGCGGTCGGCGGCGCCGCGACCTGGCTCGCGGTGATCATGGCGGTGAACACCGTGCTCGGCCTGTACTACTACCTGGGCTGGGCGGCACGTCTCTTCAGTCCCGCCGAACGGGCCGAGACGGTGCGCGTCGGCCGTACGGGCGGCATCGCCATCGCGGTCTCCCTGGCCGGGGCGCTGGTCGTGTCGGCGGCTCCTGAGCTGGTCCTCCACGCGGCGGCGCTGGCCGTTCCGTAAGGGGGAACATCCCTCCTGGTCAGACCGTTTTACTAACGGGAGTCCGGGGAGGTCTTCAAGGTGCGGTTCAACGGCGTCCGTACGGCGGTCCTGCTCGGCGCGCTGTCGGCCCTGATCGTGGTCGTCGGAGGCGCGCTCGGCGGGCGCACCGGTCTGACCATCGCGATCGTGATCGCCCTGCTCACCAACGGTGTCGCCTACTTCGCGAGCGACCGCATCGCGCTGTCGGCGATGCGCGCCCGGCAGGTCAGCGAGGTCGAACAGCCCGCGATGTACCGCATCGTGCGCGAGCTGTCCACGGCCGCCCGCGCTCCGATGCCGCGGCTCTACGTCTCACCCACCGTCGCGCCCAACGCCTTCGCCACGGGCCGTAACCCGCGCAACGCGGCGGTCTGCTGCACCCTGGGGATCCTGCAGATCCTCGACGAGCGCGAGCTGCGCGCCGTGCTCGCCCACGAGCTGTCGCACGTCTACAACCGCGACATCCTGATCTCCTCGGTCGCCGGCGCGCTCGCCGCGGTCGTGACCTGGATCGCCAACCTCGCCTGGTTCCTGCCACTCGGCAACTCCGACGACGACGAGGGCGGCATCCTGGGCGCGCTGCTGCTGATGCTGCTCGGCCCGATCGCCGCGACCATCGTCCAGCTGGCCATCAGCCGCACCCGCGAGTTCCAGGCGGACTCCTCCGGCGCCCAGCTCTGCGGCGACCCACTGGCCCTCGCCTCGGCCCTGCGCAAGATCGAGCACGGCACGCGCCAGCTCCCGCTGCCCCAAGACGGCCGCCTGGCCTCGGTCAGCCACCTCATGATCGCCAATCCGTTCCGCGGCGAGGGCATCGTCCGCCTGTTCTCCACCCACCCGCCGACGGCCGAGCGCATCGCCCGCCTGGAACAGATGGCCGGCTACCGCCGGTAGGTGTCCGCCCTCACGAGTGCGCCTGCTCGGGCAAGGTGAGAATCTCGGCTCCGTCACGGGTGATGGCGATCGTGTGCTCACTGTGTGCCGTCCGGCAGCCTGTCGCGCTTCGGAGGGTCCAGCCATCGGCATCGGTGACGAACTCGGCCGTGTCCGCCATGATCCACGGCTCCAGTGCCAGCAACAGCCCAGGGCGCAGCCGATAGCCACGACCGGGCCGGCCGGCATTCGGAACGTGCGGGTCCTGGTGCATCGTCGAGCCGACGCCATGACCGCCGAACTCGGTGTTGATCGGGTACCCCGCTTCGCTCAGGACCGAGCCGATGGCGTGGGAGATGTCACCGATGCGAGCCCCCGGCCCGGCGGCGGCGATCCCCGCGTGCAGCGCGCGCTCGGTCGCACTGATCATCGTCACGCTCTCGTGGGGTGCTGAGTCACCCACGATGAAGCTGATGGCGGAGTCCGCGACGACCCCTCCTCTGGAGACGGCGAGGTCGAGGGACACCAGATCGCCGTCGGCGAGCGTGTAGTCGTAGGGCAGCCCATGCAGCACCGCGTCGTTGACGGAGGTGCAGATGTAGTGACCGAACGGCCCGCGTCCGAAGGACGGCTCGTAGTCGACGTAGCAGGACGACGCTCCGGCTTCGGCGATCATGGCCCCGGTCCACCGGTCGATGTCCAGAAGGTTCGTGCCGACCGCGCTGCGGCTCTTCAGGGTCTGCAGGATGTCGGCGACCAGCGCGCCGGTGTCCCGCGCTCGTGACAGGTCGGTGGGGTTCAAGATTTCGATCATGTGGTGCCTTCCACCCGCGACCAATAACTATCCCGGCCATAGTATCCCGGTATTAGAATTGGAGTCATGGTCAGGTCGCCGCTCACTCCCGCAGAGGTCGAGCGCGGGCAGCGCCTCGGTGCGCTGCTGCGTCGCGCCAGGGGGGACCGCTCGATGCTCGACACCGCGCTGGACGCAGGCGTCTCGCCGGAGACTCTTCGGAAGATCGAGTCTGGTCGGGTGGCCACCCCTGCCTTCCCGACCATCGCGGCGATCGCCGATGTCCTCGGCCTGTCCCTCGATGCGGTGTGGGCCGAGATCAATCGACCCGAACGCGGCACCGTGCCGGCGAGCTCTGGTCGCAACGCACACGCGAACGCGAGGGCGCGGCTCTCGGCCAATGTCCTCAGTCAGTACGGCTAGGGCATCAGGTCAGAAACCGGCCTGATCGGTTCCTAGCGTGTGCGCCATGAGCATCACGCCCTTTCGCATCGACATTCCCCAGGCCGACCTGGACGACCTGAACGACCGGCTCGCGCGCACGCGTCTGCCTCGGCCGGTGCCGCCCGGAGACGGATGGAGCCGCGGCGTCCCCGCCGACGTCGTCGCCGAGTGGGCCGACCACTGGCGTACCAGGTACGACTGGCGGAGGCACGAGGCCGAGCTGAACGAATTCCCGCAGTACACCACCGAGATCGACGGGCAGGACGTGCACTTCCTCCACGTCCGCTCGCCGGAGCCGGACGCCCTCCCGCTGATCCTCACCCACGGCTGGCCGAACTCCGTCGTGGAGTTCAGCCGGCTCATCGGCCCGCTCACCGACCCGCGCGCCCACGGCCGCGACCCCGGCCGGGCGTTCCACGTGGTGGCGCCCTCGGTGCCGGGATTCGGGTTCTCCGCCCCGCCGCGCGAGACCGGCTGGGGCCCGTCGCGTGTGGCGCGGACCTGGGTGGAACTCATGCGCCGCCTCGGCTATGACCGGTACGGAGCCCAGGGCGGTGACCTCGGCGCGTACGTCGCTCCGGAGGTCGCCAGGGCCGCTCCGGAGCACGTGGCCGGCGTCTACGTCATCAGCGGGCTCGGCTTCCCGACCGAGGCGGACCTGCCCGAGATGACCGAGGACGAGCGCGCCGCGTACGCGCGGATGATGGAGCAGGACTGGGTCCGCGGCGTCGACCACCACGCACTCCTCCGCGCCGCCCCGCAGACCTTCGCGTACGGCTGGCACGACTCACCGGTCGCGGCCCTGGCGTGGATGCTGCAGAAGTTCCATGAGTTCAACGCCGGCGGCAAGCCGCTGGAGGAGGCCGTCGACCGCGACCTGTTCCTGACCAACCTGACGATCTACTGGCTCACCGGCACGTTCGCGACCTCGGCGTGGCCCTACTACGACAGCGCCGCCTCCGCGTGGCCCGAGGGCCAGAAGCAGGTGCCCACCGGGCTGTACAGCGGACCGCCCGGGATCCGCCGGCTCGCCGAGCGCGGCAACACCATCGTCCACTGGCCGAAGGACAACCCCGCCGGGCACCACTTCATCGCCATGGACCGCCCCGGCGACCTGGCCGCCGACATCGGCAGGTTCTTCGCCGAAGTGTTGTGATCAGGAGTCCTCGCCGTCCGGCAGCGGCCGCACGTTCCCGGTGATCAGTGCGGCCAGCGCCAGGAGCACGGCGACCGCGGTGAGGGCGCGCAGCACGGTGAACCGCTGGCCGAGGAAACCGATCAGCGGTGGCCCGCCGAGAAAGGCGCAGTAGCCGATCGAGGCGATCACGCTGACGCGCGCGGGCGCCCGGGCCGGATCGTCGGCCCCGGCGCTCATCCCCACCGGGAACCCCAGCGAGGTGCCCGCGCCCCACAGGACCGCCCCGGCGAAGGCGACCGGCGTGGACGGACCGAACACGAAGAGCACGAGCCCGGCGACGGCCAGCAGCGAGATCGCCCGGATCACCACGACCCGTCCGTACCGGTCGAGCAGACCGGGTCCGACCCACCGGCCGGCGGTCATCGCGGCGAGGAACACCGCGAATCCCAGCGTGCCCAGGGTGGCGTCCGCGTGGTGGCCGTCGATGAGCGCCACGCTGATCCAGTCGTTCCCGGTGCCCTCGGCGAAGGCGAACGCGAGGACGAACAGCCCGATCAGCAGCGTACGGGGCTCGGCCCAGGCGTCACGGGAGCGGCCGCGCTCCTCCGCGGAGTCCTCATCCTGGTCGGGCACGAACCGCTGGACCGCGAGCGGCACCACCGCCGCCACGACGACCGCCACTCCCAGCAGGTGGGCGGTGACGGGGACGCGCAGCGCGACCATCCCGGCGCCGATGACCGCCCCGGCGACCGTACCCAGGCTGAACCCGGCGTGGAACCGGGACATGATCGAGCGGTTGAGGAGACGCTCGACGCGGGCGGCCTGGACGTTCATGGCGACGTCCCAAGCGCCGTTGCCCAGGCCGATCAGGAACAGCCCGCCGACGACCGGCGGCACGCCGGCGAGGTAGCCGAGGGAGACGATCACCAGCCCGACGGAGAGGAGCAGGGCCATCGCGGAGACCATCCGGCGCGACCCGAGCCGGGCGAGCACCGGCCCGGACAGCGGCAGGGCCAGCACCGAACCCGCCGCGATGGCGAGCAACACGAGCCCGAGCTCGGAGGGCTGCAGGTGCAGCCGATCCCGGACCTGGGGAATGCGCGCGGCCCAGCTGGCGAACGCGAAACCGGTCCCGATGAAGGCGACGTACGTGGCACGGGTGGCGGCCCGCACCCGCGCGGGCGAGGGGGCGGTCTCGGACAGGATCAAAGCGCGGTCCTCGAAGTGGGGGAAAGCGCCCTGGCGCGGGCGAGTTTCACGGTACGCCCAACACCGGCCTGGTCGAGCCGGGAGGAGGTCACCAGAACGGGTCCGGGTGCGCGGGGGCGCGGTTCCCCACGCGGTCGTAGATCGCGCGCAGCCACGGCTCGCGGACCTCGGGCAGCCGTGCCAGCGTGCGGAGGAAGACTCTCCGGTCGGGCCGGAAGCGCATGGACGGCAGCAACGGAGGCGGGTCGTCGCGCCAGGCGTCATCGGGCCACCGCCCCGCCCCGGGAACAGGTCTGCGGTCGTGGTGGCGGGCGAGATACGCCCAGACCTCGGCGGCCAGCGGCACTGTCTCCCCCGCGTACGGCCATGTCTCACCGGTCCGCGGATGCCGGGGGACGAGCGCGATGTCGGCGTCGGTGGACCGGCCCGGTCCGGCCAGAGCCAGGGTCCTCGTCGGCGGCCCCGGCGGGAGCAGCGCGTCGAGCGCCGGGCCGAACGTCTCGGTGACCAGCCCGTCCGGAACGTTCACCCGTACGCCCGCCGACACCGCCAGCAGGTGGGCCAGGGCCGCCGAGACCGCCACATCCCACAGCGGGCTCCACCTCCCGGACGACTCGAGCGGCGGCACGCCCTCCGGCAGGGCCTCCCAGCCGGCCGCCCGATGGGGAGGGTCGTCGCCGGTGAGGCGCCGCACGGCGCGTGGATCCAGCCACACCGCCTGCCAGTACGAACAGTCGTCGACGCGGGTCGCCACCGCCCGCCCGCACCGCACACACGCGAGGTTCGGGCCGTCCCGGCCGTCCAGCCCCAGGCAGCCGTCGCCGCGGTCCGGGACGAAGGCCGTGCCGCGGACGTCACCCGGTGCGATCACGACGGCTCCCCGCGGCCCGTACGACAGGGAGCACACCGGCGCGTACACGCCGCGGGCCTCCGCCTCGGCGGCGCCCACCTCGTCCCACGGCCGCCACGGCGGCCCGAAGGGCTCCGGATCCACCGCGAACGTTCCGGGCTCCATGAGCGGAGGCAGGAACTGATGGCCGTACGTGTGGTGCGCGTTGACGGGAAGCGCGACCCGCGACACCGGCGCGGTCAGCGCGGCACCGCATCCGGCGCACCCGAACACGACCGTCGCCGCCGCACCCTCCCGCCCGTCATCCAGGTCACCCGATCGCCGTACCGCGTCCACTGCGTCGCCCCCGCCCGGCCTCTCCGCGCATCCGGTTCCGGCCATCGCCGCCACTGTTCGGTAAAGATCTTTTACTATCGTCCGTCATGCGACGATCAACCGGATTGGCCCTGTTGCTCGCAGGAGGGGTGATCGCCGGTTCCGGCGTCGCCGTTCCGGCTCAGGCCGCCGTCGGCTCGGCCCCGACGCGCGCGGCCGCCCCCGGCGATCTGAAGACCGACATCGACCAGATCCTGTCCGACAGCCGCCTGAGCGGCGCGACCGCCGGCGTGACCGTGCGGGACGCCCGTACCGGCGCGGTCCTGTACTCCCACGACGCCGACACGCGCGTCGTCCCGGCCTCCAACAACAAGATCGAGACGTCCGCCGCGGCGTTCGGGATCCTCGGCACCGGCTACCGGTTCCGTACGGACGTCTCCACGCGCGGCGGCACGCTCTACCTCAAGGGCACCGGCGACCCGACGCTGGGCGCGGCCGCGTACGACCGGCTCGCCGCGGAGGTCGCGGCCAAGGGCATCAAGACGGTCAGGGGCGGCCTGGTCGCCGACGACAGCTGGTTCGAGGGCCCGCGGCTCGGACCCGACTGGGACCCGACCGACTTCCCCTACTACTACGCCGCCGAGATCTCCGCGCTGACCGTCGCCCCGGACGACGTCCTCGACGTGGGCACGGTCGACGTCGTCGTCACGCCGACCACGCCCGGCCGGCCGCCGAAGGTCTCGCTCAGCCCCGAGACGGGCGCCGTCACGATCGATGACAAGGCGACCACGGGCGCGCCCGGTTCGGCCTCGACGGTCTCGGTGGACCGTACGGTCGGCACCAACACGATCGTGGTCAGCGGTTCCATCCCCGCGGACGGCACGTTCGACGACCTGGCCACCGTGCCGGACCCCGCGCTGTACGCCGCGGACGTGTTCCGGCGGGCGCTGAAGGCCCACGGCGTGACGGTCGAGGGCGACACGACGCACGGTACGACGCCGAAGGGCGCCAGAGTCGTCACGACGCGGCGGTCGATCCCGCTGTCGCGGATCGCCACCCCGTACCTGAAGCTGAGCAACAACATGATCGCCGAGACCCTCGTCAGGGAGATCGGCCACAAGGTCACCGGGCACGGGAGCTGGACCGCGGGCCTGCCGGTGGTCGCCAAGTACCTCAAGTCGCTCGGGGTGGACACCTCGCAGGTCAAGCAGACCGACGGTTCGGGGCTCGGCCACACGAACTACACGACGGCCACCCAGATCAGCAACGTGCTGCGAGCCGCGCAGCGCAAGAGCTGGTTCCCGGTCTTCTACAACGCGCTCCCGATCGCCGGACAGCCCGACGAACTCGTGGGCGGCACGCTCCGCTCGCGGATGGCCGGCACCCCGGCGGCCGGCGACGTACACGCCAAGACCGGCACGCTGACCGGCGTCAGCGCGCTCTCGGGGTACGTGAAGGACCCGGACGGCCGGCCGCTGATCTTCTCCATCGTCTTCAACGGCTACAAGGGCGGTGCTCCCACCGACCTCCAGGACAGGATCGCCGTCCGGCTCGCCGGCGGCCCGTCCGCGGCGACCTCCGCCGTACGGTCCACCGCGCGCTCCTCGGCGCAGAACCTCGAGTGCTCCTGGACGCACTCCTGCTGACACGCCACCCGAGAACCGCCCCGTCTCGTACGGGGCGGTTTCTTATCGGGTGAGGATTTCCGGGCCGTCCGCGGTGATAGCGACGGTGTGCTCGAAGTGGGCGGCGCGGCTGCCGTCGGCGGTGGCCACCGACCAGCCGTCGGCGAGCGTACGGCCCTCGTCGCCGCCGCTCTCGATGAGCATCGGCTCGATCGCGATCACCAGGCCCTCGCGGAGCTTCATGCCGCGCCCGGGCCGCCCGGTGTTGGCCACGTGCGGGTCCTCGTGCATGGCGGTGCCGATGCCGTGGCCGCCGCAACCTTCGAGCAGCCCGTACGGCCGTGCGGTGCTCTCCACCGCGTACGAGACGTCGCCGAGCCGCCCGCCGGGTACGGCCGCCGCGATCGCCGCCGTCAGGGCCTCGCGGGTGACCTTCATGAGGCGTTCGGCGGCGTCGTCCACCTGGCCGACGGGCACGGTCACCGCGGCGTCGCCGTGGTAGCCGCCGACGATCGCGCCGCAGTCGATCGACAGGATGTCACCCTCCTTGAGCCGCCGTCCGGTGGGGATGCCGTGCACGATCACGTCGTTGACCGACAGGCAGAGCGTCGCCGGGTACGGGGGTTCGGCCCACTGGGGGCGGTAGCCGAGAAACGAGGACTCGGCCCCGTGTTCCTTGATGCAGGCGGCGCCGATGGCCTCGAGCTCGGCCAGGCTGATGCCCGGCTCGACCGCGTCGGCAACGCGCCGCAGGGTCACGCCCACCACGTGTCCCGCCGCCCGCATCTGGTCCAGCTCCGCCTGATTCTTCAGAGTCACCATGGGGTAGATTTTAATACCAGCCATATAATCTCTGTCCATGGTGCGCACCCCACTGACCGAAGACCAACGCGACCGCGGCCGTGCCCTCGGTCAGATCCTGCGCGCGGCCCGCGGCCCGCGCAGCGCGGCCTCCGTCGCCGCCGACGCCGGAATCTCCCTCGACACCCTGCGCAAGATCGAACGCGGCGCGATCGCCGCCCCGGCCTTCTTCACGGTCTCCGCGCTCGCCGCGACGCTCGGCCTCGACCTGACGGACCTGGCCCGGCGTCTGGAGGTCGCCGAAAGCTCTCGCCTGGCCGGATGACCGACGCACGGGAGGTGCTGACGCGGCCCGCGCCGCCGCCGGACCTGACCCTGCGGTACGGCCCGCATCCGGACCACGTCATCGACGTACGCCTGCCCGCTGCCTCTCCGGGGCCGCTCGTCGTCGTGCTGCACGGAGGCTTCTGGCGGTCCGCGTACGACCGTACGCACACGGGTCCGATGGCGAGCGCCCTGGCCTCGGCGGGATGGGTGGTCGCGATCCCGGAGTATCGCCGTACGGGCCAGGAGGGCGGCGGCTGGCCGGGCACGTTCGAGGACGTCGCAGCGGCGCTGGACGCCGTACCGTCGCTGCTGGAGCCGTACACCGCGGCGCCGCCGGTGGTGCTGGGCCACTCGGCGGGCGGCCACCTGGCACTGTGGGCCGCGACCCGGCCGGCGGCGCGAATGCGGGCGGTGGTGTCGCTGGCCGGCTGCGCCGACCTGGGGATGTGCAGCGACCTGCACCTGGACGACGGCGCGACGGACCTGCTGCTGGGCGGCTCGCCCGCCGAGGTGCCGGACCGGTACGCCGCCGCCGACCCAGTTCGGCTGCCCGTGCCCTCGGCTCCGGTGAGACTGCTGCACGGCACGTCCGACGACCGCGTCCCGATCGAGGTGAGCCGCTCCTACGCCACGCGCCGGGACGCACCGTTGCGGGAGCTTCCCGGCGTCGGCCATTTCGCCCTGATCGACCCGCTGTCCGGCGCCTGGCCGGCCGTACTGGAGTCGCTGCCGCTGCGCCCCCGGTAAGCGGTGGTTCCGGAACGCGAAAAGCCCAGGTCATGTGCCTGATGAGGTTGTTTTCTGGTGATTTCCCTGGGGCAGAATGCGCGATAGACGACGGTGCTCGTTAGGAGGTCGCGTGAGTATCAGGAAGCATGTGACGCTTACCGCGGCAGGGCTGGTATTCGCGGGCGGCACCGCACTCCTGGGAGGCCCGGCCGGCGCGGCCACCCGCGCCGAAGCGGCCGCCATGACCCCTGTGACCAGCGGTGAGCAGGCGCCCACGTTGAGACCTCCACGCTGCCGCACGTACGTACGGGGCCGCTACGAGCGCAGGCGCGTGCGCGGAAGGGTCCGCCGGGTCTGGGTGGCGGGTCACTGGCTGCCCCGAGGCTGTCGCCGGTAGCCCGATCGGGTGAGGGGGCCGCGACCCCCTCACCGCCAGGCCGTTCGCGCCGGGCGCCGCCGCTAGCGGTAATTCGTGAACTGGAGGGCGACGTCGAGGTCCTTGCCCTTGAGCAGCGCGATCACCGACTGGAGCTCGTCCTTCTTCTTGGAGGTGACCCGGAGCTCGTCCCCCTGGATCTGCGCCCGGACCCCCTTGGGCCCCTCGTCCCGAATGATCTTGCCGATCTTCTTGGCGTCCTCCTGGGAGATCCCCTCCTTGAGGCCGACCGTGAGTTTGTAGAGCTTCCCGGACGCCTTGGGCTCCCCAGCGTCGATGGACTTGAGCGAGATCTTCCGCTTGACGAGCTTGTCCTTGAACACGTCGAGCACGGCGTTCGCCCGCTCCTCACTGTTGGCCTGCACCTCGATGCTCTCCCCGGTCCACCGGATCCCCGCATCCACGTTCCGGAAGTCGAACCGCGTCGCGATCTCCTTGGCCGCCTGGTTCAGAGCGTTGTCCACCTCCTGCCGGTCGATCTTGGACACGATGTCGAAAGAGCTGTCTGCCACTTTGCGTCCTCACAGAGAATGACGATCTCAACGACAGAGTAGTGAGACCGCGCCCCACAGGCCCCTCCGACGCCACCACCCGCGCGCCGGGAATCCGATGTCACCTTAGGGTTCAGAGTCCGCTATCCTTCAGAGCGTCGTTACGGACGACGTGACGGCGGGTTGCCCGAGTGGCCAATGGGAGCGGACTGTAAATCCGTCGGCTTAGCCTACCCAGGTTCGAATCCTGGACCCGCCACCACCTGATCAAACAGCCCCCCACCTGCGGAGACGTGCGTGGGGGGCTTCGTCGTTCCATGATCCGTTGTTCCCCCTGTTTCCCCTTTGATCACCGCCGTAACTGGCACGCTAATGGCACGAGACGCGGGGGCTGAGGCAGTCTCTCGGCGGCGCTCTGCCACAGTTCGACCCGGCTTCCACCTCAACCACTGACCAGCCCGACGCCGGGGTGGTCCATCCCCGGGCCGGAGTGCCCCCGCCGGAGGCATCCGTAAGAGTTTCCCGTGATCGGGTGAGCGGAGTGGGTAGGCCGGCGGCGTGGAGCCTGATCCGATTAAGCCCCACTGTGCTATCGGCGGCGGCGATCCATCCATTCGCTACCAGGGCCGCGACCGCTCTTGAACCTGTCGTACGCGCGCAAGTCGCGGCGGTCTTCTCGGATTGCTCCCCAGATGTTGCGCCAGTCGGCGAGCTTGGATCCCCTACGGCGATTGCGCCGATCTGAGATGAACCCCAGGACCAGGACTAACACGATCAGACCGAGGACAGGCTCCCACCAGAACATGAGCACAGTGTCTCGGACGGAACGATCGCCGTCCATGAGCGATTCCGGCTACACGGCCCTGGCTGTGGTGCTGTGGAGCTGCTGACCGGTACGACCAGCCGGTTGTGTCAGTGCCCTAAAGCTAGTGCAGCGCCGCGTTGATCCTTCGGGGGTTCATGCGGCTTTGAGTGGGCTGCCGTCGTAGGTCCAACGGTAGGGCTTGGCGTCGTGTTCGTCGTAGGCCAAGACGAAGGTGGCGCTCGACGATGCCGGCGAAGGGAACCCCGCGCCGCACGACATAGTCCCGGGGGATGACTCCGGTACTTCGCGGGGGTTACGACACAAAATTGTTTACATCTATGGGCTGATTCGATACGGAGCTGCGGAACCTAGCGTCGATCCCATGAAACGCAATCGCCGTATCGGCGCTGTCGCGGTGCTGGCGCTCGCCGCCCTCGTCGCCGGAACCGGCGCCGGGTTCGCCGCCACGACCACACCGTCGGCCACACCGGTGGCCACGCACGCGTTCGATACCGCACCGGCCACGGCAACCGCGCCCACGCGATCCTTCCAAGGCACGCTCCCCGCGCCGACCGGCCCCTACGCCGCCGGCGAGGACGTCATCCACCTCACCGACGCGAGCCGTCCCGACCCGTGGGTGCCGTCATCCGGCTCCCGCCAACTGACCGTCACGATGGTCTACCCGGCCGTCTCCGGGACCGGGACTCCGGCCCCTTATATGACCCTCGCCGAGGCAGCCGGATCCATCCAGCACCGGAAGATGCCGGCGAGCTCCGGCGTCACCCCACAGAACCTTTCCAGTGTCACCACTCACGCCTTCGACGGCGCGCGGCCGCAGAGCGGCAAGTATCCACTGGTGGTCCTCTCACCCGCGTACGAGGACCCGCGCATGGTGCTCACCTCGCTCGCGACCGACCTGGCCAGTCACGGCTATGTCGTCGCGCTCGTCGGCCACACATACGAGGACAGCGGCGAGACGCTGGCGAACGGCCAGACGCCGCCGTGCGCTATCTGCGATGACCCGGCGCTCGACTTCGACTCCGTCACCGCCAGCCGCGCGCTGGACGTGTCCTTCGTGATCGACCAGTTGACGCATGGCAATACCGCGTGGCGCCTGGCACACCTCATCGACAAGCACGAGATCGGCATGGCCGGACACTCCCTCGGCGGAGCGGCGGCCACCGCCACGATGATCGCCGACCCGCGAGTACGGGCCGGAGTGAACATGGACGGCGCCTTCCACCCGGCCCCGAGGCCCCGCCAGATCAACCGGCCGTTCCTCATGCTGGGTGCGGCCGCCAACCACCCGCCCGGCGGCCACGACACCACGTGGGAGCAGACCTGGGCCGCCCTCGGCGGCTACAAGAAGTGGCTGACGGTCGCCGGCGCCGACCACTTCAGCTTCAGCGACCTGGACCTGCTTCTGGAGGAGGCCGGGTTCCCGACGCCGCCCCTCTCCCCGGAACGCGGGGTGGTGATCACCCGCGAGTACGTGACAGCGTTCTTCGACCAGACGCTGAAGGGGATCCACAGTCCGCTGTTGGACGGCCCGTCGCCGAACAATCCGGAAGTACTCTTCCAGTACTAGTGCAGCGCTGCGTTGATCCTTCGGGGGTTCATGCGGCTTTGAGTGGGCTGCCGTCGTAGGTCCAGCGGTAGGGCTTGACGTCGTGTCCTCGTAGGCCAAGACGAATGTGTCGATGGCCGCGGCCAGTTCGTCGCGGGAGGCGAACTGGCCGCGGCGTAGTAGGGGAGTGTCAATTTAACGGCTGAGCTTGGTTGTTAGGGGTTCAGTTGTTGGCCGGGGTAAGACGGCCTTCGAAGGCGATCTGGAAGGCGTTGAGCGGTGCCTTCCAGCGCATGATCTACCTCTTGCGGCCCTTGCCGGTCGGGTCGAGGCTCATCAGCGCCATGTAGACGCATTTGAGAGCGGCGGCCTCGGTCGGGAAGTGGCCGCGGGCCCGAACGGCCTTGCGGATCCGGGCGTTGACGGACTCGATCGCATTCGTTGAGCAGATCACCTTGCGGATCTCCACATCGAAGGCGAGGAACGGGACGAATTCGGCCCAGGCGTCCGACCACAGCTTCACGATCGCCGGGTACTTCGTGCCCCAGGACTCGGTGAACTCCAGAAAACCTTCCTCGGCGGCCTCGGCCATAGGGGCGGTGTAGACGGGTTTGAGCGCCTTGACGATCTTGTCCCAGTCCTGGCGGGCCGCGTAACGGAAGGAGTTCCGCAGCAGGTGGATCACGCAGGTTTGGACCACCGTGCGGAGCCAGACCGCCTCGACCGCCTGCGGCAGGCCCTTCAGCCCATCACAGATCAGCATCAGCACGTCCTCGACCCCGCGGTTCTTCAACTCGGTCAGCACCCGCAGCCAGTGCTTGACGCCTTCGCCGCCCTCCGCACCGGCCCAGATCCCGAGGATGTCGCGGTTGCCTTCGACGGTCACGGCCAGGGCCAGGTGGACGATCTGCGGCTCGAAGGTGCCGGCGACGTCCCGGAGCACCTTCACCTCGACCGAGCCGACATCAGTCAGCACGGTCTTGCCCCCGCGTGCCATTGCGGCTGTTACCGCTGTTCTTCCCGGCCGCATCGTGCTTGTCATAGCCGACGTGATCGGTGATCTCACCCTTCAGAGCCGACTCCAGCACCCGCTTGGTCAGCTGCTGAAGCAGTCCGCCCTCCCCGCTCAGTCGCAGGCCCTCGCTGCGGCACGGTTCACGAGCATCACGATCACTCGCCGCGCTCACCGACGGCTCAACGGCCTGCTCCACAGACTCAGACTCAACGGCGTTCTTGGCCATCCGGCGTCTCTCTCTTGATCATCAGATCCGCCGTTAGTTTTACAGTCCCGCCATCACGGCATCCTTGATGCGGGCGCATGTTCGTGCTGGTCAGTGCCGGTATTGAC
Source organism: Actinoallomurus sp. CA-142502 (assembly GCF_050936355.1). Classification (NCBI taxonomy): domain Bacteria; kingdom Bacillati; phylum Actinomycetota; class Actinomycetes; order Streptosporangiales; family Thermomonosporaceae; genus Actinoallomurus; species Actinoallomurus sp. CA-142502. The sequence goes on along the minus strand of NZ_JBNJMY010000001.1, from coordinate 10,752,372 downwards.
GGTGATCGGCATGATTGGACGTTCTGAGGTTGTCCTGTGCATGGACCTGAGCGGTTTGGTTTGGGCAATAACAGGTGTCCTGACCGCCGCACGAGAGGTCACCCCATGGTTGAAGAAAGCCAGATAGCGGCTGAGTATCGGTCCCTACCTGGCGATGACGACTCGGACGACGCCGGCGTTATCCAGTCGTCCTGGCATGAACCCGAGCGGTTCGAAGCCGTGTTCCATCGGCACGCGCCGCAGATTACGCGGTACGTCACCAGGCGGCTGGGGCCCGGTCCGGCCGAGGACATTGTCGCTGAGACGTTCCTGCTCGCGTTTCAGAAGCGCAAGTCGTACGACCTCGCGCGCCGTGACGCGCGGCCCTGGCTGTACGGCATCGCGACCAACCTGATTCGTCGTCATATGCGCGACGAAGTCCGCTTGCTCCGGGTGTTGGAACGTACCGGAGCCGACCCCGTGACCGAGTCGTTCACCGAACGCGCCGACAGTCGGATCAGTGCCGACGCGGTGAGTCGGCGGCTGGCTGCGGCGATCGCGGCTCTGCCGGCGAAACACCGCGACGTCCTGCTGCTGCTCACGTGGGCCGACCTGACGTATGACCAGGTCGGCCAGGCGCTCGGCGTGTCCTCGGGGACCGTCCGATCGCGGATGAACCGGATCCGCACCAGGCTGCGCCGAACCCTCGGCGGAGTCGACCCCACCAACGTTCGAGAGGAGCCGGTCAATGGATGAGCTGACAGCGGTGCAGCAGTTGCGCGCGGAGGTTCCGCTGCCGACCGATCTGTCCACGACCGAGGCCCGTTTCCAGGCGGGCCTGTCCGACCAGCGTAAAGCCCCGTCGAGGGCTCGCGTGTCGCGTCGGTTCGGTCCGGCGCGACGAAGCATGGTCGCCGGCGGGCTCGTCGCCGCGACCCTGGCCGCGGGCGTCGTCACCATGGGCGTCTTCAGCCGTGACAGGGGCGACCTTCCGGGCGGGGGCGGGCGGACCCACAACGTCGCCGCGGTCTCCGCACTGCTCGACCGTGCCGCGGCTACGGCGCGGAACCGGCCGGCTCCCACTCCGGGCCAGTACGTTTTCACGCATACCGTGAACTGGGGCCCGACCTATGACGACAAGAACGATCGTTGGAACGGCTATCGCAAGGTCGAGCGGCTCAGCTGGCAGCCGGCCGCCGGAGGCCGGCCCGGGTTCACGCGGACAAAGCAGACCGGCACCGGTCAACTGCCTCCGGCCGACGGGACGCCGGTGCCCGGCCAGCCGGGCTGGGTCCAAGAGTGGGACTGTGACCGTGCAACGAGGGCCGACGAGCCGGTGGACCTCGCCCGGCCGCCCGCGAACTGCACGACCAGTCCGGCGTACGCCTCCGACCTGCCGACCGATGCGGACCACATGCTCGCCTATCTGCGTAAGACGCGAGGCGAGGGTTCCGAGGCGGACGCGACATGGGGGCGGGCCACCGATCTCCTGAACGGTGGGCTGATGCCCCCGAAGGCCCGGGCGGCGCTCTTTCAGGCGATGAAGAAGATCGGAGGGCTCGCCCTGGTCGCGGATTCGGTGAACGTGCAGGGCCGACACGGGGTCGCCGTCTCTCATGTCGTCGAAGGTCGCATCCGGGAAGAGCTGATATTCGACCCTAAGACCTACGACTATCTGGGTGCCCGTAGCGTCCTGGTGGCGCGGCTGGGCGACCGGCCGGCGGGCACCCAGACCGCGGCTGAAACCGTGATCGACAGTGCCTTCGTCAACCGGATCGGGGACCTACCCCGGCATTGACCGGCAGGCCGTTGTGACCACGCGGCCGGCCGCGTGGTCACAACGGCCGCTAGATGTGCTGTCCGGACAGGTTGGTGACGCGGCTGGCTGGGGTTTGGCCGCCGATGCCGGTGTGGGGTCGGTGGTAGTTGTACCAGTCCAGCCAGTCGATGAGGACGGTTTGGCGTTCGGTTTCTGAGGTGTAGGGCTGGTGGTAGGCCCATTCCTCGGTCAGGGTGCGGTGGAATCGTTCGACCTTGCCGTTGGTCTGGGGCCGGTAGGGCCGGGTCCAGCGAGGGCTGATGCCCAGTTCGTCGCAGATGGTGCGCCAGGTGGTCTTGGTGTAGGCCCAGGCGTTGTCGGTCAGGACCCGTTGGATGGTGATGCCGCGGGCGGCGAACCACGCGGTGGCGCGGACGAGGAAGGCGGCGCAGGTGGCGGCGGTCTCGTCGGTGAGGGTTTCGGTGTAGGCCAGGCGGGAGTGGTCGTCCAGGGCGGTGTGCAGGTACAGGTAGCCGATGCCGGCACGTCGCTGGTTTTTGCGGCCGGCGGCGCGGCCCAGGGTCTTGTGTCCGCCGCCGTCGGGGATGCGGCCGAGTTTCTTGACGTCGATGTGGACCAGGTCGCCGGGGCGTTGGCGTTCGTAGCGGCGGATGGGTTCGCCGGTGGCGCGGTCACAGACCGCCAGGGGTGGCAGGCCGTGGCGGGTCAGGATGCGGTGAGCGGTGGAGGGCGCGATGCCGGTGCGGGCGGCCAGCCGGAGCGGGCCGATGCGGTGCGCCCGGCGCAGCGCGACCACGTGTGCCTCGATTTGTGGTGGGGTTCGGCGCGGGCTGTGGTGCGGGCGGCTGGAGCGGTCATGCATGCCGGCGGCGCCCAGTTGCCGGTAGCGGGTGGCCCAGCGTGCGGCGGTGGTGTGGCTGACGCCGAAGCGTTCGGCGGCCCGGCGTAGTGGCCAGCCGTCCTCAACGATGCACTGGGCCAGGCGCAGGCGGCCGGTCGGGGTCAGCGGGGCATTACGGTGGGGCATGAGGGCCTCCTGGACGTCGGTGCAGATGTCGCAATCCACACCGAAACCAGAAGGCCCTCCCCTTGTTCAAGAACCACCCAGGGCGTGTCGCCTGTCACCAACGTCCCCGGACAGCACAGCTAGATAACCAACCCGCACCGGCCCGCGGATGCTCAGAAACGGCTTCCACCTCAACCACTGACCAGCTCAACGTCTGAGCGGGCCATCCCCGGGCCAGAGCGCCCCCGCCGGAGGCAGTAGTAACAGGCTTCCGTGATGTGGCGAGCGGGGCTGCCGGTCGATCGCCGCGGGCGACCCGAAGGGCGACCAAAGGGAGTCAGTCGGCGGGCCTGCGCCCTGGTGCTGGCGGACACCTGGAAGGGCTGGCATACGGTCGCGGAAGTGCAGGTAGACGGACAGGTGTTGTGCCGGTCAGGCGGACATCGGGAGTGCCCGGTCAGTGTCCTCGGTAGGAGCCTTGGATGTCGGATGGGTCAATCGGTCGTGCTGGCGTGCACGGCGATGACTCGCCAACCGTGCGTCTCGTCGTATAGCCAAGTACGGGTGTAGCGCATCCTGGCGGCGAACGGCGTCCCGGAGACGGTCCCTTCGACGGTGCCGAGAAACCACGTCACCCCGGTGCGCCCGTCGGCGAGCACGGTCAACTCCTCCTCGGCTACTCTCGTCAGCACCTGCACTCGAGTGCGGTGCAGCTCCAGGTCGTCCGCCTTGGTTTGAACGTTCGCACCGAAGGTGAAGATCAGCCGATCATCCAGCAGCCGATCCAGCGCCTCGACATCTCCAGCGAGCTGCGCGGCCTGGAGTCGGCGCTCGGCGTCCCGCAAGTCTTCCATGAGGCACACCCTCCCAGCCGGCGCCGTATCCGCGCCAAAATGTTCACGCTCGGCTGATCTTCGCAGTCCGATCCAGGACTCCGATCGCGAGAATCCACTCCCGATGACTTTGCATTGGACACCCGTGTCCGCTAGCAGGCCGGCGACGGCCACCCCGCGAGCAGGCGCACGGCTTTGGCGGCCGCCTCCTCCGGTTCTGGAGTCATCAGGACTGGGTTCCGGTCAGCGTCGTACGGGCCGCCATTCCATACGACATATCCGTGGTCGGGGTCCTGAGAGATACAGGCGGGAGCGATCTGGCCCCCGCCGGATTTCCACGGAGTCGGCCCGTCGCTGAAGGACAGGTATTGATGCGCGGTGAAGGGAAAGAAGCGACGCAACTCGGTCCGCCGGGCAGCTGCGACCAAGGCAGCAGCGTTCGGCGGAACCCACGTCTCGTTGGACAAGCACCAAGTGTCACCGGATCTGGCCGCGGACTCCTGAAAGTCCCAATGCTTCTCTGGATTCAGGAGATCTTCGTCGGTGAAGAGCCAACGACCGTCCTCTAGTTCGGTCACCGTTTGATGGTCGCGCGGACACCCTACAGCGGCAAGGTTTCCCATGCTCATGCCTCCGGCGGGGGCCTCAGGCGGTCACGTCCAGCGGGGTGGTGTACGAGTCGGCCTCCGCGTGATCCGTTGTTGCAGGTTAAGCGGTGATTGCTTGGGTGGTGGTGTTCTCGTTCGGCGGGTCGCCGGCGAGGGCTCGGAGGCGTGCTTTGGCGAGGAATTCAGGGCCCGTGTAGCGGCGGGCTTCGGTCCATTCGTCGGTTTGTTCCATCAGGACCGCGCCGACGAGGCGGATGATGGCGCCGCGGTCGGGGAAGATCCCGACGACGTCGGTGCGGCGGCGGATTTCTTTGTTCAGCCGTTCTTGGGGTTGTTGGACCAGATCTGCCGCCAGATCTCGCGCGGGAAGCCGGTGAAGGCCAGCAGATCCGGCCGGGCTTCGTCCAGGTGCGCGGCGGCGTCGGGATGCTTGGCTTCCAGGCTGTCGACGACGCGGGCGTGCTGGGCGTGGACCTCTTCGGCGGCGGGTTGGTCGAAGATGGTCCGCGCGAGTGTGGCGACCCAGGGCTGGGCGGACTTGGGCACCTTGGTCAGCAGATTCCGCAGGTAGTGCGTCCGGCAGCGCTGCCAGGCAGCACCGGGCAGCGTCGATCCGATGGCCTCGATGAGGCCGCGGTGGGCGTCGGAGATGACGAGTTGGACGCCGGACAGGCCACGGGCGACCAGGCTCCGCAGGAACGCCAGCCAGCCGGCGCCGTCCCCGGATGAGGTGACCTCCACCCCCAGGATCTCCCGGTGCCCGTCGGCGTTGACGCCGGTCGCGACCAGGACGTGGACGTTGACGATCCGGCCGCCTTCACGGACCTTCTGGGTGAGGGCGTCCATCCACACGAAGGAATACGGGCCGGCGTCCAGGGCCCGGTTCCGGAACGCGGTCACCTGCCCGTCCAGGACCTTCGACATTTCACTGACCTGGCTTTTGTAGATGCCCTTGATCCCGAGCTGGTCGACCAGCTTGTCCACCCGCCGGGTCGAGACGCCCAGCAGATACGAGGTGGCCACGACCGAGACCAGGGCCTGTTCGGCGCGGCGGCGTTCCAGCAGCCACTCGGGAAAGTACGATCCGGACCGGAGTTTCGGGATCGCCAGCTCCACGGTGCCTGCGCGGGTGTCCCAGTCCCGCTCCCGATACCCGTTGTTCCGCCGGTTCGTGCGGCCTTCGCTGCGCTGCCCATAGCCCGCGCCGCACATCGCGTCGGCCTCAGCCGACATCAGCGCCTCGGCCATCGTCTTGACCATCTGCCGCAGCAGATCCGGCTCACACGCCCCGATCTGCTCGGCGAACCAGCTTCCAGGGTCCACACTGTTGTCCGCGGCCATCGCGTTGATCTCCTTCTTGTCTTGGACGACTTCGAAGGATCTACGCGGTGGCCGTCCTCAACTCCACGACGACACGCCCGTCACCAGCGGAAACTCATACACCACTCCCGTGGACGCAACCCCTCAGGCTCCGGGCTGGGTCTCACCCGCGGGTTGAGCTGGGCAGGTGGTTGAGGTGGAAGCCTGGTCATCCCGCCCGCCTTCGTCCAGGACAAGCCGAGCAGACCAGGCCACGGTGGCGAAGGTCGTTCAGTCGTGGAGTGCTCCACCTTCACCACCGTGGCCTGGCCCGCTCCCCGGAGGGTGGGACGACGGCAGACGGGATGGCCAGGCCGGGGGGACCGTGGCGTGCACCCGTCAAGCTTCCGGCATAGTGCTCGCGGGACCCAAGGCCGCACCATCGTGCCTAGCGTACGATTCGCCTACGCCGCCACGGTTGATCGGGTGAAGCGGTCGGATCGTTAACGGTCCTTCTAAAGAAAGCGTCGTCTAGCGGTACAAGCGCTCGGTTCAGGTCTCGTCGTGCGGCTCGTCGCAAGGTGTGCAGGACGTCATTGAGCAAGGTACGCGCATGCATGTCGCGCCAGAGGGTGGTCCCTGCTCCGTATGTCAGCCCTCCGTTGGGGTGAGGGGTCGGGCCTTGAGCCCAGATGCGGAGGGCGCGAGCGACGTGGCCGGGTGGCAATCCGTTTCGTCGCTCGAAGGAAGCGATCTGATGGTTGGTCGCACCGGACAGCCCCTTGATTGGGGGCACACGGCCGCGGAAAGCTGCACGTGGTAGCTGACGTCTGATCTCGCCTGGGGACCGGCGAGGCATGGCAACTTCCCTGGAGCGTAGAGGCTGCAATACCTTAGCCCGGCCCGCTTCCGAAGGGTGGGACGACGGCAGACGGGATGACCAGGCCGGGTGGAACCGTGCGCGATGCGCCCAAGGAGAAATAATGTCCTCATGACCGGTGATCCTGAACAGCCCAGCGAAGAGGAGATGGCGCGCCGCGTCCAATGGTTCGAGTGGTACACGGACAGCGCGGAAAACAACAGTATCCATCGATCCGAGCGCGGAGAGCCGTATGCGTGTCCCTGCTGTGGATATCTCACCCTCGACCAGCGGGGCTATTACGAGATCTGCCCCGTTTGCTTCTGGGAGGACGACGGCCAGGACGACCATGATGCCGACACCGTTCGTGGTGGTCCCAACCGTGGTTTGAGCCTCACCCAGGCCCGCCGGAACTTCGCCAAGTTCGGAGCCTCCGAGACAAGACGGCTCCCCAACGTTCGGGAGCCACTCCCCGAGGAGCACCCGATCAAGGCCGAACCATCAGCCACGAACGAAGCGTAGTGGGCTGACAGCAACGGTGACAGCAACAAGGGCAGACGCCGCCGGATGATCACGGCCGCATGCAGACGGGCCGACGTCGAGCGCTGATCGATCACCTTCACCGTGATCGAACTGATAAAGATGCGGCCGACCGGTAATGCCGCTCAGGAGATGCGAGGCTCCCCGCCGTGCCATTAGCGTGCCATTAGCCCCGGCGATCAAGGTCAACAGCGGTCACTCACGAGCACATCGACGGCCAGGTCAGCGCCCATGACGGCCGAGATCCCTGCGCTTCCCAAGCTGTTAGTGCGGGTTCGATTCCCGTCACCCGCTCTGACATCGAAGGCCCAGGCCAGGCGCTCCACCTTTCGCCCTTGGGCCTTGCCCGTTCCCCAGAGCACGGGGCGGAGGCAGAGAGGGGATGACCCAGCCGGGGGAGCCGTGGCGTATGCCTGGTAGAACAGCACTTACTTGCGCGTACCCCTTCGGTCAGGAGGTACGAGGCCATCAGGGGAGAACATGGACGACGCCGAGTATTTCCGGGCTCCCGACCGAGCGACAGCCAAGGCGCTTCACGGGAAGTCGTATGCGCTTTTTGAGACAGCGGCCAGGCACGGATGTGAGGCGTTGGCACCCGGGTTGGTCGATATTGGTGACCCATTCGGCGCTGTCAACAAGCTCGTCGGTCTCCTGTCTGGCCCCTCATACGAGGAGATCGTTTTCTCCGGCATCCCCACGGCTCACATTCCTCCGCCAGAGGAAGTCGCCGCGTCTTCGTCAGGGCTCCTCGTTGAACTCAGCGAAGTCGTGAGAGACACCCTGGCTGATGCCTCTGATCAAGCTTTGGCAGAGGCTGCTCCGCTGTGGGTGATGATCGAAGAGTTCACTTACCGGACCGACCACGCCGACGAGATGTTGAACACGGCCCGTGAACTCGCGGCACTCGCTCGCCGCGCCCGGGATGCCGGACAGATGCTCTACGCGTCTATCTCCCTCGGACGCTAACGCAAAGCAAGATCCGGGACATACGCGGAATGAACCAGTCGGGTTGAGCACACAGGACGAAGACGCGCGCAGGTCAGGGAGGGGTTTGACTCCGGATCCATGGCGGGCTGTAAACCTGTCGCTACTGACGAGGTCCGGTGTGGCTGGCCGCAGGTGAGGGTCAAGGCAGGCTGTGACCGTGTTCAGCGGGCGTGATATCCGGTGAAAGTCGTTGGCAGTTCGGATGGGTCGGAACTTACGCTGGCCGGATGGTTCGCGAGAGGTGGCAACGCCGCGTCCGTCACCGTGCCCGCTCTCACCTGGTCGAGCATCCTGCACCACAAACATCCGCTGTCATCGCTGGTACGGACGTGCTCATAGCGGGTCTCTTCTCAGCCAAGCGGAAGGACTACCTCTCGTCGATGGACGCGGTGGCAGAGTCGGTCATTCGGCTCGGCGGGCGGGTCACTGGCCGTTTCGTGCAGCGCCGGGGGAACTCGGGCAACAAGAAGGGCAACGCACCAGGCGGTCGCCGGAACACGGATCGTCCCTACTCCAGGCGCACTCTGATGAGCACCGGCAAGATCCGGGAGATAGCCAAGGCGCGTGCTCAGCATCAAGCCGAAGCGGTCGTCTTCTACAACGAACTGACCGACCACCAGCGCATCGTCCTTGCCGAAATCATCGGATGCGCTGTGTTCAGCCGCCACGACCTCTGACCGCCAGCATGGACGATGGCAGGTCACCACCGTACGGGATATGCACGGGATGGTCTGCCATGCCGGTGCCCAGCGGCACGGTCGATGCCCAGGTCAGTGGGCTAGTGAAGTCGAGATCGCCGACCCTCTGTAATCCGTCGGCTTAGCCTACCCAGGTTCGAATCCTGGACCCGCCACCACGTGATCAAATAGCCCCCCACCTGCGGAAACGTGCGTGGGGCTTCGTCGTTCCATGATCCGCTAGTCCCCCTGTCCCCCCCTTGATCACCGCCGTGACTGGCACGCTAATGGCACGCCGGGGGCGGTCCCTGACCGCGCAGTGAATCACGGAGGGATGACCCAAGCCCTTGGGACAGCATCTAGCGTGGTCGCTCTCCCCTGAGAGCCGGTTGGTGCGTGACTCGCCGGGCTGGTCCTAATGAGCAGGACTGTCTATTTCCACCAGCAGAGGTGCCGTCCCGCCCGAGTCGCCTGACCGTTGGACCGTATCTCGATCACGGCCAAGGCGATCAAGCTCTGCCCGAGTTCGATCCATCTCCCGATGATCGCGATGATCTGCATCCGTCTGCCGGTGTTGCCGTCATCTGACCTATCTGTGTCAGGCGCTAGGTTCTTGTTCATGTACGTGCGGTCGACGCCTCGGCGACACACGGGCGGTTCCGTGGTCCGTTACCTGCAGTGGGCGCCTAGCGTGCGGGATTTCAGGCTGCATGCTGAGAGAAGTTTTTAATTAAGGTAATCAAGTGAATATTTTTAGTAAGGCGATTGAGTTGCTTCGCGGCGCGAAAGTTGAACCCGCTGTTGAAACGGTGGCGAGATCCAAGTCCACCATAAGTTTCGATATAGCCAACGATCTAGACCGTATGAGTGGGTCGGTTTATTCGCGGAAGAGTGAGTTTGATGAAGCGGCTACATTTCTAAGTAAGACGAGAGGCGTGGATAGGTTCGAGCCGGCATCGGCGGAAAAGTACTACATCCATTTCGAGGATGGCAGGGCGCAAGTGTCCTACGCCTCCGCTGACATTTTCGGAACACCGAAATTGTGGGCAAGTAAGGCAGGCGAGGCGCTAAAAGAACTGGACAGAGCCGCGAAGGATGCATCAGAGAAAGCTCGAAAGGTAGCCGCAGATGGGTTCGATCACCACTCGTCCTCCTACCGCCGCATCGCGGCGGACGCAGAAGAGTCCGCACGCGGCAGACGGCAGACGCTGAACGAGCTGCGTGATGCCGAGCAACAGAATATAGAAAGTCACCTGAACCACGTCCAATCTCATACCGAGCGCTTGCGTAACTATGCGAACGCGTACCCCCATGATGCCGCATCAGTCGAGGAGAGGATCGCAGGGAACGATAGCTTCGTTAGAGAGCTGAACGGATATGCTTCAAATGTTCGAAATTGGGGCAGGTGAGCACCTGTTAGGGTGTTTGAGAAGTTGATTTCATTCGTATTCAAGGGGTCGTGCTCTTGGCCGGGAAGCGGGTAGCTGGTCGGCCATCGGAGGCGACGGCTTCGGTCATCGTTGCTGTCACCGTAGTGCGCTACCGGGAGTCAACTGCGAACAAAACTCCCTGCTCTACGTGGTACGCCGCACGACAGGCGGGGCCTGCCACACTCGGTCGCCCTCGGGTGCACCACGACCTAACTGCTACTACCGGACGATCGTCGACGAGACGTCGCTAGAGCACGTTTTGACCTTCACCGGTAGGGCCTGGCCCGCTTCCCGGAGGTTGGGACGACGGCGAAGAGGATGACCCGGCAGGGGACTAGCGTCCGTTGTCCAATGTGGTGTCGGCGAGTCCGTCACCGTCGCCGATCCGGCTGACTCCACCCTGCACCCCCGGGATCTGGCTGCCCGGTGGGTAGTTGGTCAGGGCGGCCAGGTCGTCGGCCGTGACGCCGCGGCGCTGAGCACGCCGAGGACACCGCACACGCCGGAAAGGACCCGGCTCATCGTGGCGGAGCTGAGCAGGCGAACCGCCTGATCGATCCCGTCGCTCCACTGCCGGCTGCGCATGCTCCGTGAGCGCCACGGGTAGACCGCCACCCGGGCCGAGCCGATCAACAGGTCATCCGCCTCGCTCGGCTTACAGCGGGCCCGGAGCTATTTCCGGCCGAAGCCTCGCAGGCGCTACGGACCCCATCAATCGAGGCCGCTCGCCGAAATACCTGCTGGGAGATTCGGGCGCCATCCCTTCCATGGAGTTGCGTCCACGTTTTCGATGAACATCTGGGTGAACTCGGGGCGTGCCAGCGGAGCACCAGGTTTCATGTCGCCGAGGAAATGGATAATCGCCGGTCGTTCGCTGTTGCGCTCCGAGTAGTGGTTCCATCTGTCAGGCAAACGCTTCCATCGATTTTGCAGCACTACGTTGAAGCCATATTGATCGTGCTGGTTCCAACGGTTTCGAATAAGAAGCCGGTGGCGATCTATCTGGCAGCGATGGAGTACGCGTTCGCAAATCTCTTCGGACCGCCACTGTGCTAGATCGATCACCATCACGCCGGAGTTGAAGTAGGGCGCGTCGCCATCGAGTCCGATCTCCTGCCAGTGGCTGATGGCATCTTTGATTACTGACACCAGATCACCAGCCGCGGCGACAGGGTTGCCGTCGAGCTGCTGATTCCACAGAGGAAAGAGATCCTCAAGAATTAGAGTGTCCGCGTCGACGTAGACAACACGGCTCACAGGGTCGGGATGGATTTTCGGCAAAAAGCACCGAAAATAATGAGGGTCCAATATCAGTGGATCGGGCTCCATCCCCCAACCCTGATAGCTGGCAGGATCCATGGAAACCCAGTGCACGGCGATTTGATCGGCAATGCTCTCCAGCTTCTCCTGATCTCGCCTGGAGACATCCCTGTGCATAATCGTTAGCTCAAGTCGGGTGCTCGCGCTCCGGTGAGTTGCCATTGAATGGACCATGGCGGCGGTGTATGGCAGATAGTTCTCATCGGTTGCTGTGGCCACTCGTACGACTGGATTATTCGACCGTGTAGAGCTGTTCTTTGAATGTGCGCCGCTAGTCACAAGCTCTCCTTGGACCTGAGAACACCGTACACTCGTCAAATTGTCAATATGTTACATCGCCGCAATTATGTTTGTCCAGCGAGCGTTCGGCGGGCCATTCCAAGCGTGAGATGCGGAGGCTGTATAAAGTACGGGTGGCGACCATGGTTACGGGCGCCCGTAATCCGGTCGCTGTTGCGTGGCGTGGCGTGGTCTGTGGAGATGTGTGAGCAGGCTGCGAGGATCGGAGTGCATGGTATAACCGTGGCGACGATCAATGTGATCTCCCAAGGGGCCGGCTGCGAGCCCGGAGAATGATCCGAGGGGGAGGCGGTACGCCAGTAGCGTGAAAGCAAGTTCTGTGTCCGGCGCGCCTAACGTCCCTGACTGTCTTGACGGCCCTTCCTCGATGTGTGTCTGTCCGGTCCGGAGTGAAGCCGACGACCTTTCTTCCTGGTGGCGCGGATATCCGGGTAAGACCAGGGGATTTTCAGTGGCGTGGCTCCCGGTGAGGCGTCGCCGCCGGCTGGGCGGCTCGGCGACAGGCTGTTTTCTGTGCAGCCCAGAAGGGTACGAGGGGAATCGGAATGACTCGGGTACTCGTGACAGGCTCGGCCGGATTTATTGGTCGCCACGTAGTGGCGCGGCTACAGTCCGACGGTATAGATGTGACTGGACTGGATCGTCGAACGGGCCATATCTCAGGCGACTTCATCCACAAGGACCTGCTCGACCTCCGGACGGACTTCCAGTTCCAGACCCAACTGAAGTCCTTTACTCACGTGATTCATCTCGCCGCAGAGGCGTACGTACCCACGTCCGTTACCCACCCTGATCGATACGTGCAGAACAACGTGATCGGTACGACCAACCTTATCGAGGCATTAGCGGTAGCGCCCCACCTGCGCCGATTCCTTCTGGTGTCCTCATGCGAGGTGTACGGCACGACGCCCGCACCGGTCGACGAGTCGGCATCTCCGCGTCCCGCGAGCCCCTACGCTGCGAGCAAGCTGAGTCAAGAGGCGTTCTGCCAAGCAGCCACCCAGTGTTACGGGCTGCCTCTGGTGACCGCGCGGCTCTTCAACAACTACGGCCCTGGCCAGCAGCCCGACCGCCTGATTCCGGCGCTGATTCGAGCCTGCAGCGGGGAAACCGACTTCTTTTTGACATCGGACGGCAGCCAGACTCGAGACTGGGTTTATGTCCAAGACACGGCCGATGCCTTGGCTCGCCTTTTGTTTGCGGATGACGTGCAGGGAGAGGTCTACAATGTGTGCGCCGAGAACGAGGTTTCTGTCGGTGACATATGTAAGCTAGTGTTCTCGCGCGTGGATACGCCACCAAAAGTCATAAGAGCCTCGGCTGTTGAGGGTCATCTGCGCCGTTCAGCGGGGATCGGCGCGAAGCTGAGGAAAGCAACCGGATGGCGTCCCTCAGGTTCGCTGGACGGCTACCTGGAGGAGGCGTTCAAATCTTGAGGCTCAGTCCCCTCGAGTCACGTCTTCAACGAGGACGGCGTGCTGCCCCACGTGTTCTTCTGGGACGTCACCCAGGAGACAGTCGCCTCCTTCCTCGGCGACGAGGACGCACCGGACTGGCGGGCCACCGTGGCCTTCCTGGAGGAGCAGTTCGGCGCTGTCGAGCCGAAGGCACGAGAGGTCGTGGTGACGTCGTTCCTGGATTCCCTGCCTTTCGCGGGGCAGCCGGGAAGCGACCTGACCCGGTATCTCGGTCCCCGGCTCACCGGCAAACTGGCCGAGCTGCGCCCCGGCCTTACCTTCTGACGCCTCGGCACGCGGCGTACGGAGAAGACACCTACACGGCCATCTCGGGGGTACCGAACCTGGCCACGTAGTGCCAGACCCGCTTGAGGGCCTGCTCGTCATATCGGCCGGTGCGAGATGCGTCTCCGAGGATTCGCGGATCGAGACGGCCGGCGTGAGCGAGCGATATGCCGAGGTCGACGAACTCCGGACCCCGGTACTCGGGGTGTCGGCGTAGTTCGGCCGTGGTCAGCGTGAAGCCGCCATGCCACTCGACCGGGCAGGCCAACCGCTTGGCCGCGGTGGCCACCGGGGTGTCGCGGTAGCAGGGGTCGAGGACCAGGGCCTCGATGTCTCGGCGGAGGTCGACCGTACCGTGCACGTGGGCTTCGACGTAGTCGTCGAGCGGGTCCTTGTCGTCGGCCTCGGCCAGCGCGATCAGCGTCGACAGCTTCGACGCCACGCCGAAATGCTGAGGCTCGAACACGCTGTCCGGATAACAGAACGTGGTGCGGGCCAGAGTGTGGGCGGCCAGGCGCAGATGGGCCGAGCCGAAGCGCGGTGAGCCGCCGACCAGGCGACGGCGGAAATTCAGCGATCCGTACTTGGGTCGCTGTGTCGCGGGCCCGTCGTCATAGGCCCCGGCGAAGATCCGGCTCTCCCACCCCCAGCGGTCACCGCCAGGATGCGCAGTCAGACCGCCGTTGCTGGTTCCGGTCTCGAACTGCGACCGGTACACCGCGTCGCGGGCCATCCGCTCCAGGATCGGCACCCCGCCCACGAGCCGATCAGGGTGAAAGTGCAGCGTCACTCGCAACGACGGGTCCGACGGTTCGCCGGTCGCCAGCGACGTCACATGGGCGATGGCCCGCCCCAGAGGGTGCATGGCGGCAGTATCCATGGTCGCCACGAGGGCAGCGACACCAATTCTTTGGCGCGTACGCCCAAGTTTTTCACCGCGTACATGTACGCCCGTCTGGCCTCGCCGGCGGCGGGCGGCACGTACGAGGAGCTCCCGCCGTACATCGCGCTGTTCGCGTCGGGCGGCCGGCAGATGCTCTGCCGCCGGATTTGACCCGGAGCCGGCGCGGTCACCCCAGCGACTCGACGGTACGGCCGGGGCGCCAGCAGAGCTCCGTTGGCGCGCCGTCCTGCTCGAAGTCCTCGTCAAGTAGGCGCACCCAGCCGGGACGCCATTGCGCGTCGCGCCGGGCCATCTCGGTGCGGAGCGCCGCCACCTGTGCGTCGGGCATGTAGGCGGGCTGCCACCATGCCGGTACGTGATCGTAGGCGCGTTCGACGGTCGTCGTGTCCGCGGTCGCCCGGATCCGCGCGTGCGTCCAGTGGCCCGTGCGGGGGTCGGCGCCTTCCTGCCGCCAGGCGTCCAGCACCTCCGACAGGTCCTTGTCGAGCCAGCCACCAGGGGAGATGAAGGTGAAGCCCGGCCTGTCATAGCCCACGTAGGCCACCGTGACGGTGCCGTCCGGACAACGGTCGCGTACCCATGCCACCGCCCGTTCCAGAGCCGGTCCGGCGTCGGGCTCAGGGCGGTCCAGTTCGGCCGACGCGCGCATCGCAGTGGTGATCAGGCCGCTGACCTGCGAGGGATCCAGGACGTGGACGCGCCGGTCCGCCGGTTCGCCGTGGCCGGCGGGAATGCCGGGGCGGGTGGAGCCCGGTGTCACGCCGGTCCGGTCGGCGATGTCGAGGGCCGCCCGGACATCACAGCCCTCCTCGCTCAGGGCTTCAGCACCCAGCGGTGCCGCCAGCGCTTCGATGACCGACCGATCCACGGCCCGGGTACGCGCGGCGCTCACGAGGTTCTCGAGCGCGGTGACCGCCTTGTCGTAGTCGTCCGCAAGATCCCAGTAAACGTTCTCGGTGGTGGAGTCGTTGTAGAAGACACCGTCCTCCATCCCGTCCGGGGTGGGCGCCTGGGACCAGGAGGACCCGTCCCACCAGTGGACGAACGTGAGCATCGGCGTCTCGTTCATCAGCCCGACGAGCCACTCCCACGGCAACCAGTCCGGTCCGCCGGCGAGCAGGTCGATGGGCGGCACCTGGTATCGCGTCTGGCTGCTGTCGTTGTGACAGCCGCACAGGACCGCGCGGCCACCGTCGATCCAGGTGATGTTGCACCACCCATCGCCGATGTCCCGCATCCACAACCCGCCCTGGTCCAGCGCGAATCCAACGTTGTGAAGCTTCGGGATCGCCGTCGACGCGATGGCCATGGCGGCGACCTCGGCCCAGATCTCCTCCGGATGGGGCAGGCTCACCTGCGAGTCCTCTCTAAGTCGGTGATTCGCGTGATCTCCAACGCTCCCATGGCACACGCCTGGGCGTAGCCGGCCGTCAGTCGCGAAGCGGTAGAAGTGAAGAGAGCGAAACTGCGAGGCACATCGAGGGCGCGGATGTGTCGTTGACGGTCACCCCGGTGCGGTAACCATCACCGGAAACCGCTCAATCCGTGGCCAACGGTTGCGCATTCAGTGGTAAGAAGGGCACTTTGCGGCCTGGACAAATGCAATGGCGACGGGCAATCTTATGGCGTCATCTCGCACATTCGCCACCAAAGGAGACTCGCGTGACGTTGGGCCGATCTGTTCTCACCCTTGCCGCTGCGGCGAGCCTGGCCGTGTCCGCGGCGCTGACCGCACCGGCCGCCTCGGCTGCTACCGCCGCATACCCGAGCAAATCGGTCGTGGTCCAGGATGGCTCCGGCAGCTGGGTCGGGGGCGTCCTGACCTTTTACGGCCGGTCGGTCGGATTCGACGGGGACATGCGCTCCATCGGCTGCAGAAGAGCGTGGCTCAGCGCTTACGATGCTGCTGGCGGATCGCTCGGCCCCAGGAGCAGCAGTACTCACTGCGACTCGATCGCCGAGGTTCCGACCACGCTTCCCGCCAACGTCGCCGGCGGCGCCGCATACGTCTGGGTCTGCCTTGACGACGCGACCGCCGTCCACACGGCCTGCGAGCGCCGCTACGCCAAGTAGCCGATCACCGGCCGTTTCTCCACGACTGGAGCCGTGGGGAAACGGCGTCCATCGAAGCCGAGCGAGCGCCAGCCGCTCAGTCGAACGCTTTGAGGAATGGACCTAGTGGGGCGGGCGTCTCACTTGACGGCTACGTCGTCGGGCCGCGATCGGAAGGCCGCTCCCCAAGGTGGTGTTCTCCACCACGCGGCGGAGGCCGCAGGCCTTCGAGGTGTCCTTTCGGGTCGGCGTCGACGTCGTTCGCCATGGAGCTTCCGTTCCGGTCCTTCGGCCGCTGTCGCGGTGTGCGTCACCGGTCGTGCGTGCGGGCGATCGTCAGAATAGTTGAGCGACAAGATCCTCTAGCGTGCGGCGACAGTGGCCGTACCGCTGGAGCATCGGCGGCTTCGGACCGCTCTCAGCAGGACTAGTGGAGAGGGAATGTGATGGCGAGTGCTCCGGCGTTGGCCGAGTTGCGTGAGGTCTGCCAGCCGAACGCGAAGATGCGGAGCCGTAACGGGGAGCATTGGGCCGGCCGCTTGTACATGCGGAGAATCTCGCTGCGCGCCACCCGGCAACTCGTACGGACCCGCGTCACCCCCGATGCCCTGACCTGGTCGATGGTCGTGTGCGGAATCGCCTCCGGCTTCGCTCTGCTCATCCCGAATCTGGCGGGGGCGCTGCTTGCGGCCCTGCTCTTTCAGCTCTTCCTGTTCTTCGACTGCGTAGACGGAGAAGTCGCCCGCTGGAAGGGGCAGAACAGCGCGGCAGGGATCTACCTTGATCGACTGGGCGCCTACCTGGCCGACGCGGCGCTCATGGTCGGGGCCGGTATCCGAGCAGCACACGGTTCTTCGGCCCTCTGGGTGTCCGCGGGTCTTACCGCAGCACTCGGAATCGTACTGCTGAAGGCCTCCACGGACCTCGTGGATGTCGCCCGCGCGCGCCGTGGTTTGCCGGTCGCCGATGATGAGGCCGCCCGGCCACGCTCAGCAGGCATCGCGTCGGCTCGACGCCTGGCCTCGGCCTTCAAGATCCACCGAATCACCAACGGCATCGAGGCATCCATCGTCCTCCTGGCGGCTGCGGTGATCGACACGATCATCAACGGCCAAGGGGCGACTCACGTGGCGGTTCTGGCCATCGCGGTGATCACTTGGGTGATGGTCATCGCGCACCTGACCTCCATCTTGTCCTCCTCTCGCCTGCGCTGACCAGCACGGGAGAGCGCGGAGCCCAGCCGCAGACCGTGCGGTGCCCGCGGGCCGTGTCCATGTATTCGCGGACCCGGTGGATCAGGCCGTCCCGGAGTTCGAAGACGAAGCGGTAGTCGTTGGCGTAGTGCCGCTCCTCGCGGCCGATCCACGCCGCCGGTTTCGCGCGACTGCCCCGTTCACCGTCGACCCTGAAGGAATCCTCAGGGCCGAGGCCGCGGCCCGTACGGTCGTCGAACGGCTTGTCCCCTGGGACGTCCCCGCCACCGACCGCGTCGTGTGGCGCGTCGGCGGCCCACTGGCCAAGCCGATGCGGGCCACCATGCCCTACCCGCGTGCCGAGGTGCTGCGCCGGCTCTTCTTCCAAGAGTGGCGCTCCTCGCCGGTGACCGCCACGGACGACCAGGTCGGTACTTACGAAACGTGAGGACGTCGCCTGTTCGCGGTCACAAGAATCGCCGCCGGATTCTAACTGGCATGACAGTGATTCGACGATGTCCGAGTTTGCATTATTTGTTGCGACTGGAATGTCGACCGTGCCTTTTTCGATCCGAGGCGACCGGAGGCAGGCGAAGATGAGGCTGAGCAGCGGACTCGGTGGGTGCCTGGTCGCGGCCGGGCTGGCGGCGGGCGTGATGGCGACGCCCGCGTCGGCCGCCACGTGGACCCGGACCGCGCAGTACTACCGGTGGACCGGGACGAACGCCCTCGAGCGCGGTCAGGGCGTGGCGACGGACGGCACCTACTTCTACTACGCGGGCCCCGGCGGGATGGTGAAGGCGACCATCTCCAATGACAGCGAGGTCGCCTCGAAGCCGTTTCCGATCCCATCGTCGCTGAGCGGGACGTACCACTCGGACCATATTGGTGACCTGGAGTACTACGCCGGGTACGTGATCGCGCCGATCGAGGACGGGGACGACGGCTACCAGCATCCGCTGCTGGCGCTCTACAACGCGAGCGACCTGTCCTACACCGGGCGGTACGTGCAGCTTCCGCTCGACCAGATGCCGGGTGGGGTGCCGTGGGTCGCGGTCGACGCGAACGCGGGTCTCGTCTACACCGCACCGTGGACCCAGGAGGCCGCAGAGGGTACGAACGAACTGGTCGTTTACCACCTGAGCGACCTGCTGGGCCTTCCGGCCGGCGCCACGCTTCCGGTGGCGAGCACCGTCACGCTGTCGCAGCCGCTGAGCAGCATCCAGGGTGCGGCCTCGTGGGAGGGCAGGCTCTACGCCTCGGTCGACACCGACAACTCCGTCTACTCGATCGACCCGACGTCCGGCCAGGTCGCGTACGAGTTCCACCAGGACACCGAGACCGATGACGAGGTCGAGGGAATCGCCGCCTGGGACCTCGGCCCGACCGGCGGCCAGCTGCACATCGTCAACGTCGGATCAGGTCTGAAGCGGATCTTCCTGTACCTCCAGCACTACACGAAGACCGGCTGACCTGACAGCAGGACCGAGATCACTCACGTTGCCGCACGTAGTAGTCGCCGAGTACGCCGTCGTAGCGTCCGGTGGGCCGACAGCAGCGCTGGAAACCGGCGCCCGGAGCCGCAGGGACAGGGGTCCTTGCCGCCCAACTTCTCGATCAGCTCTTTCTCGCCGCCCACGACGCGGTCGCCGCGCTTGACCCGAGTCTCGCTAGAGGGAACCCCCTGCGACGTTTGCTGGTCCGCTCAAAACCGCACCTCGTCGTCGCCGTACATGATGGCCTCCTTGGTGAGGGAACCCGACGACGATAGACGGTTCCACCGGCGACGGCGATCCCTTTTTCCGCCGCTCCATGAGTCGGCACCTCACCGATGAGCGGCCAGCACCGCCGCGAGGCCCTCTTGCAGATCTTTCACGAAATACTCAGGAACCTCCAGCGACGGGAAATGTCCCCCGGTTTCGGGTGACCTCCATCGGACGATCTGCCGGTACCGCTCCTGCGCCCAGGGGCGCGGACACTTCTCGATGTCGCGGGGATACATACTGATCGCTGACGGGACGTCGACCCGAAGTTCGGGATCGAGCGAGTTGTGGCTCTCGTAGTAAATGCGGGCCGATGATGCGCCGGTCCGCGTCAGCCAGTACAGGGTGACGTCGTCAAGAACTCTGTCTCTGGAAATCGTCTCGAACGGGCTGTCTTCGGTGTCCGACCACTCGGCGAACTTGTCGAGGATCCAGGCGAGAAGCCCGACCGGTGAGTCGACGAGCGAGTAGCCGATGGTCTGCGGTCGGGTCGCCTGCTGCTTCGCGTACGCCGCGCGGTGGCGCCAGAAATCGCGCGTTTCCTCGGTCCACCTGCGCTCGGCCGCCGTCAGCCCGTCCGTCGTCAACCCGGGCGGTGCCTCCGCGAACGTCGTGTGGATGCCGAGAACGTGCGCCGGGAACCTGCCGCCGAGAACCGTGGTGATGTTGCCTCCCCAGTCGCCGCCGTGGGCTGTGAACTCGCTGTAGCCGAGCCTTCCCATCAGTTCCACCCAGGCGGCCGCGATCTTTTCGGTTCCCCACCCGGTCGTGGCCGGCCTGTCGCTGTAACCGAAGCCCGGCAGCGACGGCACCACGACGTGGAACGCCGGCGCGTCCGCGTCTTTCGGATCTGCCAGCTCGTCCACTACGTCGATGAACTCGGCGATGCTGCCTGGCCAGCCGTGCGTCAAGATCAGAGGAGTGGCATCCGCGCGCGCGGATCGGCGGTGCAGGAAGTGGATCCCCAGATCATCGATGGTCGTGCGGAACTGGCCGATCCGGTTGAGGCGCTCTTCGAACGACCGCCAGTCGTACCCGGTGCGCCAGTAGTTCACGACATCGGCGAGGTCGGCGAGAGGAACGCCCTGTCCCCACCGGCGAGGATCGGGCGCGGCGCGACGGACCGTCTCAGCCTCCGGTAGGCGCGCCGCGGCCAGTCGCGCGCGCAGATCGTCGAGGTCGGCGTCAGTCGCGTGGGCTTCGAATGCTCGCACGTCGCTGGTCGGACGGGACATGAGACCTCCTGGCCATCGCGGAACCGGCTAAGGCGGTTCTAGCAGGTCTCCGAGCCACCCTGCAACCGGCTAAGGTGGTTCCATGCGTGCCGGGTTCCCTGACTTCCGCCTCGGTAATGTGCTGGCGACCAGCTTCACGGGGACTCTGTCGGAGCGTCATGGCAACGTCGTGGAGCGCATTCCCACGCCGCAGCGGCTCGTCGACTGGCTGGCGGTGAACGGCCTCGCCGTGGACTCCTGCACCACCGCCCAGCTCGACCTCGCTCGGGAACTCAGGGAGTCGATTCACGCCGCCGCGACGGCGGCCGCGATCCAGGACGCTCTCCCCGCATCCGCTGTCCAAGTCATCAACGACCGCAGCGCTCAGGGTCGGGCCGCGGCGATCCTGACGGCCGAGGGTAAGCGGCAATGGCGGCTCAGCTCGGCTTCCTGTGTGGAAGACGCCCTCAGCGTGATCGCCGCCGACGCGATCAGCATCATCGCAGGCGAACGAGACGGAAGATTGGCCTTGTGCGCCTCGCCGACCTGCCAAGCCGCCTTCTTCGACACCAGCCAAAGTCGCACCCGCAAGTGGTGTGACATGAACACGTGCGGAAATCGCCAGAAGAAAGCGCGCTTCAACGCCAACCAGCGCAAAAACTCCAGATCAGCGGACTGATCGTTACCCTCGGTACGGCCTGAGGGGAGCTCACTCTCGGTGCCTTGTTAATACGATGCACTGCCGGCCTCCTTGGTTCGTGTGACGACCGTCACGGCAGAAAGCCGGATAATCCGGCGAACCTTTGCGCCGTTATCGGACATCGGACTAACCGAGTCAGTAAATATCCGGGGAGGTTTTACCAATGCAGTTCAAGAACCTGCGTACGGCCGCTGCTCTGGCCTGTGGTGGTGGAATGATCGCTGTCGCTCTGACCGGCTGCAACGCCGATGGCAAGGCGTCTGTGGCATCTGGTTCGTCAGGGAAGATGTCGTCGTCCGCCAATAGCGCCGGTGACCAGAAAGCGGCGGCGAACACGAGTCATGGCGATACGCCGAGCTGCATGGGATCCGAACTCAATGCCGAACTGCAGCTTCAAGATCCCGGCCTCAACGATTTGGGATCGGAAACGGCAGCGGAAAAGGCGATCGCCACACTGATCCTCACCAACCGATCCAGCGAAACCTGCTACCTGCCGGCCGGCTGGACACCGCTCGGGAAGGGCGGGCGGAACAACTACACCGCGATTCCCGCGACCCAGATGAACTACCCCGGCGCCGGCACGACCATCACGCTACGACCCGGGCGTTCGGCCTTCGCCGGCACCAAGTGGCACACCACGAAGGGCTGCCCCGGCGGCACCACCGACGGCCTCGGCGTCGCCTGGCACAGCACCTGGATCCCGCTCACCTACCACGGTCTCGACGACGGCTACCAGCCACCGATCTGCGACAGCCTCGTCCTGGGCACACTCCAGCCCACCATGAACGGCGTCAACTTCACCTGATCCGCCCCGAGCGGAACAGGATGGACACGAGGGTTCGCCGGGAGCGGGAACGTTGGAGTTCCCGCTCCCGCCGGGCGGGTCCGCGCCGAAATCACTCGACACCTTCTCCGGCTGGGCTCTACCGCAGGCGGCGTACGGTGACTGTCTCCGGCTGGACGACGCGTGGCAGGACGCGGGGCCGCAGGCTGGATCCATGCGGTTCAGCATCAATATCGGGAACTTCACCTCTCCTGCCGGCCCGGAATCCATCGGCCGTTCGCTGCTGGATGTGGCACGCGCGGCCGACGAGTCCGGTATCGACACGGTGTGGGTGGGAGATCACCTGATCCAGGCCAATCCGTATGACACAACGGGCGACGACATGCTCGAGGCCTACACCGC
This sequence comes from Actinoallomurus sp. CA-142502, assembly GCF_050936355.1. Taxonomy (NCBI): domain Bacteria; kingdom Bacillati; phylum Actinomycetota; class Actinomycetes; order Streptosporangiales; family Thermomonosporaceae; genus Actinoallomurus; species Actinoallomurus sp. CA-142502. Next base: position 10,730,000 of record NZ_JBNJMY010000001.1, on the reverse strand, counting down.
CCTGGGGTTCCTGGCGGCCCGGACCGAGCGTGTCCGCCTCGGTGTCATGGTCTCAGCGGTGACCTTTCGGCCGCCGAGTCTGCTGATCAAGGCCGTCACCAGCCTCGACGTGCTGTCGGGTGGCCGAGCATGGTTCGGGGTCGGCGCCGGCCACAACGAGACCGAGGCGCGGGCGATGGGACTGCCGCTGCCGCCGACCGCGGAACGGTTCGAGCGGCTGGAGGAGACGCTACGGCTGGCCCGGCAGATGTGGTCCGGTGTGGAGGCACCGTTCGAGGGCGTGCACTACCGGCTGGAACATCCCACGAATCGGCCGAACTCGTTGCGCCGTCCGCATCCGCCGATCGTGGTGGGAGGCGCCGGCGAGAAGAAGACGCTACGTCTGGTGGCGACCTATGCCGATGCCTGCAACCTGTTCGACATTCCCGGGCAGGGGGACCTCCTGCGACGCAAACTCGCGGTGCTCGCCGGGCACTGCGAGGCAGTGGGCCGTCCGTTCGGTGAGATCGAAAAGACCGTGAGCAGCCGCCTGGAGCCCGGCGAAACCCCGACAGCGGTCGCCGAGCGCTGCGCGGCCTTCGCCGAGTTGGGGATAGACCACGTCGTCATGATCGTTGACGGCGCCTGGACCGCCGAAGCCGTTGAGCGGTTGGCCGCGGCGGCCGACCTCGTCGCCTATGAGCGAGGAGGCCTGTCTGCTTCGCACGTGCCGAACCCGGGCCATTAACAGGCCATTGGCGATCGGACGACAACCCTGCTCGACTCTCGGCGGTCAGGGCATCGGGTGGTCCCAGAGGATCTCCACCTTCTTGGGGTGGTCGCGATCGGCGCGGCATGCGTATCCGGTCCGGCCCGCACCGCTGCCTCCGGCGACCAGTGGGGACACCGCGGCCGTACTGTCGGTCTCGTACGGGGCTTTCCCGGGAGTGCTTACCCGCACGTGGAAGCGGTAGACGGAATCGCCGTTGAGCCGGGAACGCGAGTCCCGCGCCCTGAGGATGTCGGCTGTGCAGTTCACCGCGCGGGCGCGGTCGACCCGGGTGGGGACGATCTCTTTGTAGCGCGAAGCGACCGTGAAGATTCCCCAGCCGATTCCCGCGATGGCAAGCATGATGACCAGACTGCCGAAGGCCGTACCGGGCTTGCGATCGCGTATCGCTTCCACGAAGCCGGGCAGGATTAGGGCGAACACGCCCAGCACGACGATGCCTAGAAAGGCCTGGAGGATCAGAAAGCCGACCACGAGGTCAGATTAGATCGGCTGCGATCTTCGACCTGCGCCGACGGTGCCGTCCGGCGACTCGTGCGGTGGCCGGCTGGACGTCACCACGTCACGTCCACCAGGACCTTGCCGACCGTGCCGCTCTCCACCGCCCGGTGCGCGTCGGCGGTGCGGCCGAGCGGAAAGCGGACCAGCGGCAGGCCGTGCTCCTCGCCGACCGGCAGGGCGCCGTCGCGGACCGCTGCGGCGACGTCCTCGGCGGCCGCGGCACGCGCCTCGGACCCGGCCGTGTAGAGCACCAGGAACTGCAAGCGTGCGTTCAGCACCATGCTCTGCGGTACGGCGAGTTCGACCGGCTTGCCGCCGTCGTTGGCGTAGGTGGAGATCGTGCCGCGTGTTCGCAGCACGGCCAGGTCCAGTGCGAGGTTCGCGCCGAGGGCCACCTCGGCGACGATGTCGACGCCGTCGGGGACGATCTCGCGGATCTCGGCGGCCGGGTCGCCCTCGCGATAGTTGATCACGTGGTGGGCGCCGGCGGCCGTGGCCAGCCGGGCCTTCTCCGGGCCGCTGACCGTGCTGATCACGGTGGCACCGGCCCACCGGGCGAGCTGGATCACCGCGTGCCCGACCGCCCCGGCGCCACCCGCGGCGAGCACCACCCGGCCGTCGAGCGCGCCGGGCCGCAGACGACGCGGCCCGTCCTCGGCGACGGTGAGCGCGCGGTGCGCGGTGAGCGCGGGGACGCCGAGTGAGGCGCCGATGTCGAAACCGGCCGCGTCGGGCAGCGGTACGGCCTGCTCGGCGGGCACGACGGTGAACTCCGCGGCGGTGCCGGTGGGCCGCCCGGCGGCGGCCAGGAACAGCCAGACCCGCTCACCGAGCCGGCTCCGGTCGACCCCCTCACCGAGGGCGTCGATCACTCCGGCGCCGTCCAGGTGCGGCGTGACCTCTGGGAACGCCTTCGGACCGGTGGCGCCGGAGCGGGCCTGCCAGTCGGTCGGATTGACCCCGGACACGGCGACCCGGACGCGCACCTCGCCGGGGCCCGGCACGGGCACGTCACGGTCGACGAGCTGAAGCACGCCGGGGCCGCCGTTGTCGCGGTAGGTGATCGCCTTCATGAACCGTCCTTGTCGTGCCGTCAGCCGAGCGTGACTTCGTTGGAGCGGGACTCGACCGCGTCGAGGGTGTCGCGGGTCGCATCGTCGAAGGTCAGCTCGCCGACCGCCATGTTGGCCTCCAGGTGGGCGGGGTCGGCCGTGCCGGGGATGAGCAGCACGTGCGGGGCGTGGTGCAGCAGCCAAGCGAGGCCGACCTGGGAGGGCGTGACGCCCAGCGACTCCGCCACGGCGTGGACGGCCGGCTCCTCGGTGACCTTCGGCAGGCCCGGAAAGGCCCCGCCGAGCGGGAAGAACGGCACCCACGCGATGCCCTCGGCCGCGCACAGCCGCAGCATGTCCTCGTCGTCACGGGAAACAAGGCTGTACGCGTTCTGCACGCAGACGATGCCGGCCGGCAGGGCGCGGCGCAGGCCGTTGATGGTGACGCTGCTCAGGCCGATCGCGCCGATCTTGCCCTCGTCGCGCAGCGAGGTCATGACCGCGAGCTGGTCGTCGAGATCGACCACCTGGTAGCCCTCGGGGCGCAGCCCCGGACCGGAGTCGAGGCGCCGGAGGTTGACCACGGGGAGCTGGTCGACGCCGAGGCTGCGCAGGTTGTCCTCGACGCTGGCCCGCAGCTGCTCCGGCCGCTGTGCGGCCCGCAGCGGCAGCCGCCCGCCCGGGTTGGGATCGGCGCCGACCTTGGTGACGACCAGAACACCGTCTTCGGGGCGCAGAGCTTCGCGGATCACGGCGTTGGCGAAGCCGAAGCCGTAGAACTCGGCGGTGTCCACGTGATTCACGCCCAGCTCGACCGCGCGGCGCAACAGCGCGACGGCCTCGCCGCGGCGGTCGTGCAGGCGGGGGAGCTGGGCCGCGCCGTAGCCGACCCGGGCCACCGTACGGCCGGCGAGTGAAGCAGTTGGGGTGCTGATGAGCGTGCCTCCTTGTCAGTGCCTGCTGGCGTTGCGGCCACACGATACATAGTGGAGGTGACAGATGTCGATATTTGTCATCCAGATAACACGATGACAGAATTTGACATCCGTCACTTCATTGACGTACGTTCCTGGCTGCGGAGGTCTGACGACACAGGGGAGATCTGATGCGCGGAGAGCCTCTCGACGCGGAGAGGATCGTGTCGGCCACCGAGGAGGTGCTACGCCGCCACGGCCCGGAAAAGAGCACGGTGCTCGATGTCGCGCGGCTGCTGGGAGTCAGCCACGGGAGCGTGTACCGGCATTTTCCGTCCAAGGCCGCACTGCGCGAGGCCGTGATCCGGCGCTGGCTCGACGGGGTGCGTGAGGATTTCGCCGCGGCGGTTCAGGACTCCGCACTGGCCCCGCCCGACCGGTTGCGCGGCCTGCTCACCACCATGTTCGCCATGAAATGGGCGAAGGCGAGGGAGGACCCGGAGCTCTTCGCCACCTTCCGGGTGCTGGCGGCGGAGCACAGCACCGTGTCCTCCGGCCATGTCGCCTTCTTGCTCGCCCAGATCGGCGCCATCGTCGTCGACGGCATCGCCAGTGGCGACTTCGCTGCGGGTGAGCCGGACGTGATCGCGCGAGCCATCTTGAACGCGACCAGCCGCTTCCACGATCCGATGCACGCCGAGGAGTGGCACTCCCCCGAGATCGAGGCGGAGTCCGCGGACGTCATCTCGCTCATCCTCGACGGCATCCGGGCACGGTGACGCGCGGCGCGCTTCCCGCTGACGGCGACGCCCGCCCGCCGACCGGCCCGTGAAATTCACCGGCCTCAGCCAGCCCGGCAACCTCCTTCGGGCGTTGAAGGTCCACGTTCAGGGGTTCATCGTCAAGGACGCCCCGGCGCAGACCCTCACCGACGGGATCCGCCGCATTCCTGCGATGCCGGCTGGCTCTGACGTCCGTCTCGGTGAGGGCGACCGGCCACATCGCCTGGCAAGATGGGCGGGTGAACGAACTCGAAGAAGGCACCGCGCTCGAACTGGACTTCGGCAAGCTCGCCAAGGTCGCCGCGACCGGCGCTGACGTCCTTCCCGTCGTCCTGCAGGACCAAGACAGCGGTGACGTCCTCTTCGTGGGCTACGCGAACCAGGAAGCCGTGGAGGTCTCGCTGCGTGAGCGGATCGCGGTCCTGTGGTCGACCTCCCGCAACGAGCTGTGGCGAAAGGGCGCGACCTCCGGCGACACGTTGGCGCTGGTCGACATCCGCGTCAACTGCGAACAGAACTCTCTTCTCTACGTCGTACGCCGGACGACAGGCGGGGCCTGCCACACTCAGTCGCCCTCGGGCGCGCCACGACCTACCTGTTACTACCGGAACATCGTCGATGAGGCGTCGCTGGAACACATCCGCTGAACGTTCGCCGGTCGTGGTCTACTGACCAGATGGGTTCAGAGAGCCGAGTCGGATCCCCTGCCGCGACGGTGCGAACCGCAGGCAATCTCGCCCTGTTGGTGTCCGGGGTTCTGCTGTTGCTGGACGTCCTCTCCCCTCGGGTGCAAGTCGAGCTCGCCTCGATCCTCCTGGTCATCGCAGGGGTGGGGCTGCGGATCGAGGCCGCGATCAGGGACCGCGCCACCGACGACTAGAGACCAGCGTGAGCGCGGCTGACCGTTCAGTCGAGTTGGGACCACGGGCCTTCGGTCTCTCCCTTGGGGATCCACAGCAGCGGTTGGCAGGTGCGGCAGTAGTCGTCCACCCCGTCCTCCCAGGGGAAGTGTCCGGACTTGTCCGGCCAGAACAGTTGCGTGACCGGCAGCGGAGGGACTTGGTAGAAGTCGAGGCCGGCGCCGAAGAAGTCGTAGTACCAGCTGGAGTGCACGGGGCGAACGGCCACTTCGTAGTTGTTCAGGACGTCGTCCCTGCGCTGGTCCGGTTCGAGGGGGAGGCCGTCGCGGATCCCCGCGCCGGCGGAGTTCACCACCGGCATCCCGACCCGTACGGGCAGGCCGAAGACGCAGACCTCGGGGCTGCGCAACGTGTGCCAGAGGCCGATGGAGTAGGCCCAGTCGGCGGGCGCGTCGCCGCCGCCGACTCCCATGACGTGCCAGCCGGCGTCGGTGACGCTCTTGGCGATGCGGCTGTCGCGCTCCTCCCAGGCCGGCCCCTCCGGAGGCGGCGAGCAGAGGAGACAGAAACAGGGGGAGTCGTCCATCGGCAGGAGAGTAGACGAAACCTCAGGTTGGAGGCGACTCCCGACCGCCTCAGCGGTGCCCTGTTCGCCGGTGACCAGGCTCAGGACGGTCGGTGGGCTCGGACGATCAGGTCGGTGGTCTGGCGGGCGATCTCTCGGATCTCGTCTTCGGCGAGAGTCTGTACGCCGCGCAGCGAGCGCACCTGCCCCTCGGTGCTGAGCAGCATGATGAACTGGCGCGCGGCCAGCGGCGGGTCGGGTACGGCGAGGTCTCCGCGACGGTCGCGTTCGGTCAGGTAGGTGGCGATCGCATCGCTGATGGCCTGGCTGTTGCCGTCGTCGCGCCAGGACCGTTGCAGCTCCGGATGGTGGGTCAGCTCCGCGATGGTCAGCCGGTGCAGGGCCATGTTCTCGGGGGCGAGTATGGCCCGTAGCAGCCGCTCGCCCGCGCTCTGCAGGTCGGCGCGCGCATCGCCGGTGTCGGGGACGAGCGTGCCCAGGTCCTCGGGGGCCACGCCCGTCGCCTTGCGTGCCTCCGCGACGACGGCGAGGAACAGGCGTTCCTTGTCGCCGAAGTGCCCGTACACGGTCTGCTTGCCCACGCCGGCCGTGGCGGCGATGGCGTCCACGCTCGCTCGCGCATAGCCGTCTCGCAGGAACACCTCGGTCGCCGCACGCAGGATCGCCTCGTGCTTGGCGGCGGACCGGCCGGGCGGCGCTGTCGGCTGAGGCATGGCCGCACTCTATCACTTGCTAGACGAGACGGTTCAGTCTAGTCTCCCGGAACGGAACTGAACCGTCTAGTCTCGTGGAGGCTCGCCATGACTCGCTCCGCTCCTCAGTCGCGCCGGCGCGGGAGGCCCGAACCTCAGGCGCCCCCGTCCGACCGCCTCGATCCCGCGCTGATCAGGCTGGCGCTGACCCTCATGCTCGGCTCGGCCGCCTCGGGCATGGACACGACGATCACCAACGTCGCGATCGCGCCCCTCGCCCGGCACTTCGACGCGCCGGTGACGTCGATCCAGTGGGTCAATACGGCCTACCTGCTGGCCCTGTCGATGGTCATCCCGCTCACCGGCTGGTCGATCGAGCGTTTCGGGGCCCGCCGGATGTGGTTGTTCTCGCTGGCGACGTTCCTGGGCGGCTCGGTGCTGTGCGCCGCGGCGTGGTCGGTCGGAAGCCTGGTCACCTTCCGGGTGCTCCAGGGCCTCGGCGGTGGGATGTTGCTGCCCCTGGCCCGCACGATCCTCGCCCAGGCGGCGGGACGCGAGCGAATGGGCCGGGCCATGGTCTTCGTGGCCGTCCCGGGGAGCTTCGCGCCCGCCTTCGGCCCGGTGATCGGCGGCCTGCTGATCGACGAACTGAGCTGGCGCTGGGCGTTCTACATCAACATTCCGATCTGCCTGCTCGGCCTGCTCATGGCGTGGTGGACGGTGCCGGCCGACGGCCCGCGTCAGGCCACCGCCCGGTTGGACGGGCTCGGTCTCCTCCTGCTGTCGCCCGCGCTGGCCGCCCTCATGTACGGCCTCTCCGAGGCCGGCAACCGTGGCAGCCTCACCGGCGGCGCGGTGCCGGTCGCTCTCGCTATCGGCGTGGCCCTGCTGGTGGCCTACGTGGTCCACGCGCTACGCGCCCGGATCACGCCCGTCATCGACCTACGGCTGTTCCGGATCCGGTCCTTCAGCGCGGCCTCCACCCTGCTGTTCCTGCTGGGCGGGTCGCTGTTCGGGACGATGTTCCTCGTGCCGCTCTACTACCAGCAGTCGCGTGGCGTCAGTGTGCTGCACGCCGGGTTGCTGCTGGCGCCCCGCGCGCTGGGCTCGGCCCTGGGCCTGCTGTTCGTCGGCAAGCTGATCGACCGGACCGGCGCCGAGCGATCCCTCACCCTGACCGGAATGGCCATGGTCACCGTCGGGACGATCCCGTACGCCCTCGCGGGCCCGCACACCAGCCAGCTGCTCCTCGGCACGGCCCTGTTCGTGAGCGGTGCGGGCATCGGAGCCGTGCTGATGACGGCGATGACCGCCACGTACCGCGAGCTGTCCGCCGAGCAGATGGCCGCGGCCACCAGCGCCAGCCGGATCTTCCAGCAGGTCGGCGGATCGTTCGGCACCGTGGTGCTCGCGATCATCCTCCAACATCGGCTCGCCGCGACGCACGAACCGTCCGGTGCCTTCCATCACGCGTTCGCCTGGGCGCTCGGTCTCGCCGTACTGGCCCTCGTCCCGACCCTGCTCCTGGCGCGACGCAAGAACCCGACGCCCGACCGGGACTGATCGACCGCCGGGGAGCCTCTCGCTGTCATGCTGAGCGGCATGGCCGACACGACAGACGGGCACGACGGCGCGCCGCTCACGGGTGGCTTCCAGCTCCCCGACGGTTCGTGGATGCGCGGTCGTGGCCTGCGTCATCCACTGCCGGCGGGGCGCGTACCCGACTTCGGTCTCTACCTCGGCTCCACGCGGCTCATCCGCCGCCATGAGAGCGGTCTGCGGTGGCCGTACGAATGGATCGACTGGCCCGACTTCCTGCTGCCCCCCGACCGCGACGAGGCCGTCCGGCGGATCCGCGCGCTGCATCAGCGGGCCAGGGCGGGCGCCGCGGTGGAGGTCGCCTGCGGAGGCGGTGTCGGCCGCACCGGTACGGTCATCGCGTGCCTGGCCGTGCTGGCCGGTCTCGACCGGCGGGACGCGGTCGCCTGGACCCGCGAGCACCACCATCATCGGGCCGTCGAGACCCCCTGGCAGCGCCGTTGGGTGCAGCGCTTCCCCACCGAATGAGCCCGATCAGCGCCGGTGACGCTCGGCGAGTCGCTTCAGGTTCAGCAGCTGCCGGCGAGCCATGATCAGGTCGCCGACGGACAGTCCGGGTGCCGCCCAGCGGGCGGTCCGCATGACGACCTTGAGCAGCAGGCGCGTCGTGTCCTGCTCCTCGGGCACGACGACGTAGGACATGAAGGCGCCCATGATGGTGGCGGTCAGCTGTCTCCCGGGATCGACCGAGACGATCCGGCCCAGCTCACGCCCGCCGGCGGCGGTGGTGAACCGGTCGCCGACCCGTGGCTCCGGAAGGTCCACCGGCTCCCGCGGTGAGCGGCGGCCGAGGTTGTCGATCCAGTCGTAGGAGTACGGGGCGAGCCGTACCTGCACGACCCACGGCCACACCGCTTCGGCGGGCGCCTCGACCCGTACGCCCCGCCACGCCTGCAGCACGGGTGAGGTGACGAAGTCGTCGCAGGGATACGAGCGCAGGGTCTCGCTCTCGCTCACGCCCCAGCGGTCACCGATCACGTCCCCATCCTCCGCCAGAACGCCGCACCGAACCATCCCCCGTGCGAGCTACCTGAGAGTGTCCACCGCGCGGTGACGATTCCAGGCCGTCGAATCCCTAGCGTTCTCGACGTCGCCGCGGCGCCCCGGCCGCGGGATCCCAACGGAATCTCACACGGGAGCCGTCATGCGGTTGTTGAAGCAACTCGTGCCCGTAGTGGTGGTCGCCTTCGCCGGCGGGCAGCCCGTGAGCGCGGTACAGGACAATGCGCTTCTGTGCCTGATCCTGGGTCTCGCGACGGCCGTGCTCGCGGTGTTCGTGTGCTGGTGACGATCGCGTTCCTGTGGCTGGCTCACCGGCACGGCAACCTGGTGCCTCGACGGCTCGGTGGGCGGACGACGCCGACCGCTACGCTCGCCCAGTGATCGACTTCCGGCGGGTCCCGGACCTGTGACGGCGGTGGAACGCCGGTGGAGTTCACCGAGGAAGGCGGGCCGGCGGAGTCGGCCGGCAGCGCCGAGTTCGTGGCCTACCGGGTGGTGCAGGAAGCACTGACCAACGCGCTCAAGTACGCACACGGCAGCCGCACTTCGGTTCACGTGCGCTATCACGAGAAGGAGATCACGGTGGAGGTCGGCACCGACGGTTCCGGTGCGCGGAGCGGTTCTCCCGGCGGGAGCGGGCGAGGTCTCGCCGGGCTCCGCGAGCGGGTCGACGCTCTGGGCGGCGAGTTCAGCGCCCACCGGCAGGCGAACGGCGGCTTCGTCGTACGCGCGCGCATCCCCGCGGGGAGCCCCTCGTGACCGCGCCGGTCCGGGTCCTGGTCTGCGACGACCAGGCCCTGATCCGCACCGGGTTCGCCACGATCATCGACGCGCAACCCGACCTGGAAGTGGTGGGCGAGTGCGGGGACGGTCGCGCCGCGGTCGACCTCGCCCGCCGGCTCAACCCGGACATCGTGGTGATGGACGTACGGATGCCGGTGCTCGACGGCATCGAGGCGACCCGCCTGCTGGCCGGCGCCGAGGTGGAGCATCCCGTCAAGGTGCTCGTGGTGACGACGTTCAACCTGGACGAGTACGTGTACGAGGCGCTGCGCGCGGGGGCGAGCGGGTTCCTGCTCAAGGACGCGCCACCGGCGCAGCTGCTGCACGGCATCCGTACCGTCGCGACCGGCGCCGCGCTGCTGGCGCCCGAGGTGACGCGGCAGCTCGTCGGCAGGTACGCCGCGCGGATCCGCCCCGCCGAGACCGCACCGGACGACATCGCGCTGACCCCGCGCGAACTGGAGGTCCTGCGCCTCATCGCCGACGGCCTGTCCAACGGCGAGATCGCCGCGCGGTTGGTGATCAGCCACGAGACCGTCAAGACGTACGTGTCGCGCATCCTCACCAAGCTCGACCTGCGGGACCGCGTGCAGGCGGTGGTCTACGCCTACCGCAACGGCCTGGTGAGCTGAGACCTCCGCCGAACTCGAGCCTCAGCCGTTGACGAATGCCACGATCTCGTCGAGGCCGGGGGCGTAGCCGTCCGTCGTGTCGACCTCGATCCAGGGGGCGTCCACCGAAACCCGGTCGAACGCGTTGTGCCGCTGTGCCCGCATCGCGGCGTTCTCCGGCCGGGTGCCCTCGTGTGCGCGGCGCAGTGGATTCTCCTCCCAGCGCCGTACCTTCCGGGAGAACGCGACGTCCGCGTCGACGAGGCAGTGCACGACGCGCAGGCGCGCCAGGCCGTGGAGCGGTTCCAGCCCGGGCCGCCACAACCGATCCTGGAACGCGGCCTCCGCGACCACGGTCACCCCTGCGTTCAACAGCAGCTCCAGAACACCGAAGAACGCCGGCAGCGTCCGTGCGCTCAACTCGTCGCCCGGACCTGCCGTGAATCCGGGAACGGCATGCGCCATGCCTTCCTTGATCTCGTCCCGGCAGATCGCCGGACAGCCCACCGCCCGTGCGATCGCATGCGCGAGAGTCGTCTTGCCCGTTCCGGGTGGGCCGCTGACGATGACAAGTGTGGGCTGACGGGTTGTCACGCTCATAGTTCGAAGATTTCACGAACCAGCGTTCTCGGGCTGATCGCTTACTACGCTCCCCATCACGCCATTTTCGGTGAGTCTCGAGCCGGCTGGTTGACTGGCCTCCGTGAGCTCATCAGCGTTCGAAGCGACCACGCCGGACCGCGTCTCCTACCTCGACCGGCTCGCCGTGACCGACCTGGGCCGCTCCTACAAGCGGCGCATGCTCGACGAACTCGACGTCCGGGCCGGGCAGACGGTCCTGGACATCGGCTGCGGCCCCGGCACCGACCTCGCGTCGCTCGCCGAGGCGGTGACTCCCGATGGAGCGGTGATCGGCGTCGACCGCGACCAGAAGATGATCGACGCCGCACGCGACCGCACCGCCGGCCGGACCACGGTGAACATCTGCCTCGGCGACGCCCACGACCTGCCGCTGGCGGACGGTACCGCCGACCGGGCCCGTACCGACCGGGTGCTGCAACACGTCGCCGACCCGGTCCGGGCGCTCGACGACATGCGCCGGGTGCTGCGGCCGGGCGGACGGCTGGTCATGGGCGAGCCCGACTGGAACACCCTGGCCATCGATCACCCCGACGACGACCTCTCGCTCGCCTACACCCGTCATGTGGCCGAGAAGGTGATCAAGAACGCGGGGATAGGCAGGCGGCTCGCCCGGCTCGCGACCGACGCCGGGTTCTCCGTGCCCACCGTGATCCCGGTGACCCCGGTGTTCCGGGACGTGCAGGCCGCCGACAAGGTGCTCGGCCTCGAACGCACCACCCAGCGCGCCGTGGCCGCCGGGTACTTCACCGCGGAGCAGGCGCGGCACTGGCTGGACCACCTCGCCCGCGGCCCGTTCCTCGCGGCCGTCACCTTCTACATCGTCGTCGCCGAATAACGCCCGGATCGTCGCGATCCGCCCACTAGAGTCGTGGGCCGTGACCGAACGACCTGCCTACCTCAGCGCGACAGCGGATGCCTACGACGCCGTGGTGGCTCCCTACGTGGAGCTCGCCCAGGGCGCGCTCGCCCAGGTGCCGCTGGACCGCGCGGTGCTCGCCGCGTTCGCCGACTCCGTACGTGCGGACGGCGCCGGAACCGTCGCCGAAGTGGGCTGCGGCCCCGGGTACACGACCGCGCATCTGCGCGACCTGGGCCTGGACGCCTTCGGCGTCGACCTGTCCCCGGCGATGATCGACCATGCCCGCGCCGCCCATCCCGACCTGCGCTTCGAGGTCGGCTCGATGGACGCCCTCGACGTGGCCGACGGCGAACTCAGCGGCATCCTGTCCTGGTACTCCCTCATCCACGTCCCTCCGGCGGAACTGCCCCCGTACTTCACCGAGTTCCGCCGGGTGCTGGCCCCGGGCGGTCACCTCCTGCTCGGCTTCTTCGAATCCGAGGGCGGGCCGACGACGATGTTCGACCACAAGGTGACGCCGGCCTACCGGTGGCCGATCGACGACCTGGCCGCGCTGGCGCGCAAGGCCGACTTCGTGGAGGTCGGCCGGATGCTGCGCGAACCGCAGGAAGAGGAGCGGTTCCGCCGGGGCAACCTGCTCATGCGCCGACAGTAGGTCCGGCGAGCAGCGCGGCCGGTTCAGTACGGTGGCGCCACGCTCTTCGGTCACTTCCGGGCGGAGCGCGAGCGCGCGAAGGCCGCCAGCTTCACCGGGTTCATCATCCACAGGAGCGTCTGGATGCCCTCCGGCCGCGCGTCGATGCTCAGCAGGGCGACGTCGGTGCCCTCGCGGGAGATCAGCACGCCGGGGCGTCCGTTGACCTCCACCCATTCGACGTTCGCGCCCGGCCAGAAGCGCGGCCCGAAGGCGACGATGAACTTCGCCACGCGGGTGTGGCCCGCGACCGGGATCCTCGCGGCCCCCTTGATGCCGTCGCCGTCGGTGTAGCTGACGACGTCCGCGGCGAAGAGATCTTCGAGGGCGGCGACGTCGCCTGCCCGGGCGGCGGCGAGGAAGACCTCCAGGAGCCTCCGGTGCTCGGCCGTGTCGACGGGTTCGCGCCGCTCGGCGGACAGGCGTTTGCGGGCGCGGCTGACGATCTGGCGGGTGTTGACGGCGCTGGTCCGCAGGATGTCGGCGATCTCGCCGTACGGGTAGTCGAAGGCCTCACGCAGGACGTACGCGGCGCGTTCGGTGGGGTTGAGCTTCTCCAGCAGGAGCAGGACGGCGAGTTCGACGGCCTCTCCGCGTTCGGCCCCCACCGCCGGGTCGGCGCTCGTGTCGACGGGCTCGGGCAGCCAGGGGCCGACGTACGTCTCGCGGCGTGCCCTGGCGGACTGCGCCTGGTTGATGGCCAGGCGGGTGGTGGTACGGGCGAGGAACGCCGCGGGGTCGAGCACGACGGTACGGTCGGTGCGCTGCCAGCGCACCCAGACCTCCTGAAGGATGTCCTCGGCCTCCGTCACGCTGCCGAGCATGCGGTAGGCGATGCCGAACAAGCGTGGGCGCAGCTCCAGGTAGGTGGAGGCGGCCTGGTCGAGCCCGCCGTCCGTTCCTGGTCGTTCCGCGCGCATAGACCGCCCGCCCGATCGCCGTCCGTCGCTTCCGCCCAGCCTATCCAGGGCGGACTTGGGGCAGGCCGCGGGCGTCATCGAGCGAATTCCGCGGGGGCTGTCACAGATCGCGGGGCTGTCCGGTCCTAGCTGGTGAGCCGGGCGGAAAGGACGCCCCGGCGGACAGGAAGGCACTTCATGAAGATCGTGGTCATCGGCGGCACCGGCCTCATCGGATCCCGGCTCGTGACGAACCTGAGCGAGCACGGACACGAGGCGGTGGCGGCGGCGCCGAGCACCGGAGTCAACGCTCTCACCGGCGAGGGGCTCGCCGACGTCGTGGCCGGCGCGTCCGTGGTGGTCGACGTCTCCAACTCCCCGTCGTTCGAGGACGGCCCGGTGATACCACGTCGCGCTGTCGGTGGTGGGGGCCGACCAGCTGCCCGACAGCGGCTACCTGCGGGCGAAGACCGCGCAGCACAAGCTGATCGAGAGCTCGTCCATCCCGTTCACGATCGTGCAGGCGACGCAGTTCTTCGAGTTCGTCCGCGGCATCGCCGACACGGGCACCGAGGGCGGCACGTTCCGGGTGGCTCCGGTCTCCTTCCAGCCCATCGCGGGTGAGGACGTGTCCCGGCTGGTCGGCAGGGCCGCGGTGGCGGCGCCGGCGAACGGCAGGGTGGAGATCGGCGGGCCGGAGCGGTTCCCGATGGATGAGTTCTTCCGGGCGGCCCTCGCCGCCTGGAACGACCCGCGCGAGGTGGTCACCGACCCGCACGCCCGCTACTTCGGCACCGAGCTGAGCGAGCGGTCCCTGGTGCCGGGCGACGACGCGACCCTCGGCGAGATCCGGTACCACGACTGGCAGGGCCGCTCGTGAGCGTCCCGGGAGACGGCTTCCTGCACGAGCTGGAGCTCGAGGTCAGAGAGGAGATGATCCTGACCGAGTCCAGCGGCCCGGAGGACACCTCCGGCCTGCCGGTCGGCGAGTGGCTGTTCGACCCGGCGGACGCCGAACGCGACCAGGTCGGTCTGCAGGCGCTGCTCGGCGCGGTCCAGGCGCTGGAAGACGGCCCACGCACGGCCGACGAGTAACGAGCGAAGGTGAGAGTGTGACCGTCCAGTTCGACACGGATCTCAGCGGCAGGGTCGTCGTCGTCACCGGCGCCGGATCGGGCATCGGCCGTGCCACCGCGCGTGCCTTCGCCCGCGCCGGCGCCCGCGTCCTCGGCGTCGGGCGTCGCGAGGACGCCCTGGCGGAGACCGCCACCGGACACCCCGGGATCGTCGCGCACTCCGCCGACGTGTGCGCCCCGGACGCGCCCGCCGGAGTGATCGACGCCGCCACCGGCCGCTGGGGACGCCTGGACGTGCTGGTCAACAGTGCCGGTGCCACCAAGGTGATGCCGCTGACCGAGACCACCGCCGACGGTGTCGCCGGCCTGTTCGACCTCAACGTCACCGCGCCGAGCCTGCTCGCCCGCGCCGCCCTGCCTCACCTCCGCCGGGCCAAGGGGTCGATCGTCAACGTCTCCAGCACGTACGGCCATCGGCCCCTCCCCGGTGCCGCCCACTACGCCGCGTCGAAGGCCGCGCTGGAACAGCTCACCCGCAGCTGGGCGCTGGAACTGGCCGCCGACGGTGTCCGCGTCAACGCTCTGGCTCCGGGACCGACCGAGAGCGAGGCGCTGGCCGCGTCCGGGCTGCCCGAGACGACCGTCGAGAAGATCAAACAGGACGAGGCCGCCCGCATCCCTCTCGGCCGCCGCGGCGAACCCGACGAGGTCGCCTCGTGGATCCTGCGTCTCGCCGACCCGGCCACGACCTGGCTCACCGGTCAGATCCTCACCATCGACGGGGGCCTGGAACTCACCTGAGCCGTCGCCGGTCTCCGGCCGGGCCGGTCAGTCCAGCTCGGCATCGGTACGGGCGGTCAGCCGCTGGTGTCGCTGGCGGGCCGCCTGAGCCGAGCCCAACCCCATGGAGAAGGCGATCTGCTGCCAGGTCATGCCGCGTCCCCGGGCCATCTCCAGCAGTCCGATCTCCAGCTCGTCCACCTCGGCTCGCGCCGAGTGGACCAGGGTCAGGGCCGCGGCGATGTCATCGACGTCCGCGCTCGGCTCCCCCTCCTGAAGCGTCAGCCCACCGCCCGCGACGTCGATCACCTGACGCCAGGCGTCCAGCGGGCCCATGGGCATCCGGGACCGCTCCCAGCGCGCGCGGAGGTCACCGCGCGCGTGTCGCTCGGTGAGCCTCGTCAGCGCCAGATACCTGCGCTTGGCACGGGCGTCGGCCGGATCGGGGGTCACGAACGGATCATCGGTCATGTGCTCACGTTAAGAATTAAACGTTCTGTTGTCAACGGAATGTTCAAAGCCCTCGCTGATTCCGGCGAGTTCGGCCGGGACCGCTCCCGGGTGGAGGACGCCGAGGCGCTGGGTCGCGCGGGTGAGGGCCACGTACAGGTCGTTCCGGCCGCGCGGGGAGGCGGTCAGGATCGCCGCGGGGTCGGCGATGAGGACCGAGTCGAACTCCAGGCCCTTCGCCTGCCGGACGCTCAGCACCACGACCGGGCGCTCCAGATCGGGGTCGGGGCCGTACGCCGCGCCGGGGACCTCCGCGGCGACGGCCGCGGCCAGTTCCGCCAGGCGGGCCTCCGGGACGATCACGGCCAGGCGGCCCTCCTCCAGGCGCGCCGCCTCCCTCGCGGCGTGCTCGGCCAGGGCGTTCGGGAGGCCGGCGGGGGTGGTGGCGAGGCGCCAGGGCGGCACGCCCGCCTGCCGTACGGACCGGGGTGGTTCCAGTGCGGGGTCGAGGGTGGCGAGCACGTCCGCGGCGGCGGCCATGATCTCGGCCGGGGTCCGGTAGTTCACGGTCAGCTGCGCGAGGCGCCAGCGGTCACCCGCGTGGGGGCGCAGGGCCTGCTCCCACGAGGAGGCGCCGGCCGCGTCGCCGGTCTGCGCCACGTCGCCCACGATCGTCATCGAGCGGCTCGGGCAGCGCCGCATGAGCAGCCGCCAGGCCATCGCGGACAGCTCCTGCGCCTCGTCCACGATCACATGCCCGAAGGTCCAGGTACGGTCGGCGGCGGCCCGCTCGGCCACGGTGCGGCGGGTCACCGTCTCCTGCCGTCCGGCCAGCTCCTCGGCGCCCAGCAGGTCGGCCGCGGTGAGGATCTCGGGGATCTCGCCCTCCTCCAGGTCGCTGGATCGCGAGCCGACCGAGATCTCCAGCACGCCCTGCGCGTACTCGATCTCCTCGCGGCGCTCGGCCGCCGCACGCGCCCGGCGGGCCGCCTGCGCCCGTGCCTCCCGGTCGTCCTCGCCGAGCAGCTCGGCCGCCTCGTCCAGCAGCGGGACGTCCGCCGGCGTCCAGCCGCCGCCCGATGCGCGTGACAGCAGCCCGCGCTCCGCGTCGGTGAGATGGGGCGCGGCCGACGCGAGCCGAGCCGGGTCGGCGAACAGGTCCGACAGCAGACGCCGCGGTGTCAGGCCGGGCCACAGCTCGTCGAGTACGGCCCGTACGCCCGGGGCGGCGGCGAGTTCCGCGCGCAGCTCCGCCAGGTCGTCCTCGTCCAGGAGCGGCCGTCCGTCGTCCCCGGCGACGGAGTCGGCGTCGAGCAGCTCCTGGGGATACCCGGCCTTGAGCAGGGCCCGTACGTCCGCCTCACCGAGCGTGCCAAGGCCGTCGCCCCCGTCGAGCGGGCGACCTTCGTCGTCGAGCGCGACGGCCTCCAGGCGCTGGGCGACCTGTCGCGTGAGCAGGTCGAGCAGCTCCCGTACGAAGATCCGCCGTGCCTGGTTGTGGAGCACCGGCCCGGTCAGCGCCGCACGCGCCGCACGCCGGTAGTCCTCCTCTTCCAGCCGCAGCGTCTGGTCGCCGTACGCGATCTCCACGGGGCCGCGGGGTGGCGCCTGCCGATCCCGTACGGCGGCGGCCACCACGTCGGCCATGATCGCCCGGCCCTTGATCTCGGCGGTCGTCGGTGGTTCGGCGCGGCCGGCCGTGACCCCGGGGAACAGGTCGCCGACCGTCGACAGCAGCACGCTGGTCTCGCCGAGGCCGGGCAGCACCTGGCCGATGTACCGCAGGAAGGTGGCGTTCGGGCCGACGACGAGCACGCCGCGCTCGGCCAGCTGCCGGTGGGTGTACAGGAGGTACGCGGCGCGGTGCAGCGCGACGGCCGTCTTTCCGGTGCCCGGCCCGCCCTGCACCACCAGCACTCCCCGCGGGCCGGAGCGGATGATCTCATCCTGCTCGGCCTGCAGGGTCTCCACGATGTCCCGCATCCGGCCGGTACGCCCGGCGTTGACCGCCGCCAGCAGCGCGGCCTCCCCGATCAGCCCCTCCTCACCGGCGGCGTCGCCGTCCAGCACCTCGTCGTCGAGGCCGATCACCCGGCGGTCGCGCGTGGTGATGTGGCGCCGGCGCCGTACACCGCCCGGCGCGGCGGCCGTGGCGACGTAGAAGGGACGCGCGGCCGGGGCGCGCCAGTCGAGCAGCAGGGGGTCGCCCTCCTCGTCGAGAACGCCGATCCGCCCGATGTAGAACCGCTCGTCGTCGCGCCGATCGAGCCGGCCGAAGCACAGTCCCTTCTCCGCCGCGTCGAATTTCGCCACCCGCTCGGCGTAGCGGGTGACCGCGACCTCCCGTTCAACGCGCGCCTGCCGGGTTCCGGCAGCCTCCCGCAGCACGCCCGCCATCCGCTCCGCCGCCCGTTCCCGCAGCTCATCGACACGCCGGTAGAGCATCGCGACGTAATTCTGTTCGCGCTCGATTTCGCGAGTAGACAATTGCGCCCCCTTGTTGCTATAATGTCAATAAGAATTACTGCGATTGCCGATTCGGATTAGTGCCGACGTCCATAGTAATTCTCTTTGCGGGCGCGATCGCCCGGCATGTCGACAAATCTTTTGGGGCACCGGGCAGCGGCGTGGGTCAGGACAGGCCCAGCAGGGCGGCGGCGGTCGCGCCGAGGACGCGGTCGCGGATCTCACCAGAGGCGGTAACGCGCTCGACGGTCGTCCTGGCCAGCACGGGGTCGCCGTACGGAGCGTCGGACCCGAACATCGTGCGTTCGGGGATCTCGCTGATCGCCAGGCGGACCGCGAAGACGATGCTCGCGGTGGACAGCTCCAGGTACATGGAGGGCGTCTCGCGCACCAGTTCCACGGCGTCCATCCAGTACGCCCCGCCGAGCTGGCTCACGACCAACGGCACGCGCGGATACCGGCGAGCGAGCGCGGCGAGAGTACGAAGGTCGTCGGCCGTCGTGGGCGCGGCACCGTGGACGACCACCGGCAGGCCACCCTGGTCGTCGGCGGCCCGCAGCACGGGCTCGATGCGCGCCGCCTGCCCGGGCGGCGGGGTCAGTTCTCCGATGCCCCGCAGCCCGTGCTCCACCACGTCCCGTTCCACGGCGGCCGCGATCCGCTCGTCCGGCAGCACGAGCGGCACCGAACCGAAGCCGATGAACCGGTCGGGCCACGCCGCCAGGGCGGCGTCCAGCTCCGCCGAGGCGGCCCGGTACGTGTCGGCCTGGTCGTCCCGGCCGTGCAGCCGGTCGTGCAGGATCGCCATCTCCCGGCGCAGCGACGCCAGATCGGCCGCGCGCTCCGGATGGGGCCGGGTCATGAACAGCACCGCGCGGTCCACTCCCGCCTCGTCCAGCAGTGCGATGTGGTCGGCGACCGGGTCGTGGACGTGGCTGTGCGCATCGATGATCAATTGTTCTCCTCGGGTACCGGCCGGGCCGCGGCTGGAATGGGCCCGGCCGTGTCACCGTTGCGCCCTGACATAGTTGGAAGGTCAAGCGAACAGGGGACCTGGTGCTGATCGGAGAACTCGCGCGGCGCACCGGAGTGAGCGAGCGCCTGCTGCGCTACTACGAGAACCGAGGCCTGATCAGCTCCCGGCGCCTCCCCAACGGCTACCGCGACTACGGTGAGGCGACCGAGCAGACGGTCGCCCGGATCCGGGTCCTGCTGTCCGCCGGACTCCCCACGCGCGTCATCCGGCAGATCCTGCCGTGCGCGGCCGGCACGTCGAACCTGCGTCCGTGCCCCGGTGTCCTGGACGCCCTGCGCGAGCAACTGACCGCCCTCGACCGCCGCGCCGGCGAGCTCGCCGAAGCACGCGAGATCCTCGTGCGCACCATCGACCGCACCGCCGGGGCACAAGAGGCGGCCCCCACCGCGATGACCGCGGTGGGGGCCGTTCCGGACGGCGTCAGTCGCGCGGGCCGTGGTAGCCGAGGCGGCCGCGGGTGACGACGAGGAGGATGACCGCGACGGTGCCGTAGCCGATCACGCCGGCGGTCAGAATCCACGACTGGTGCGTGTCGGCGAACAGCTCCGGCAGGACGAGGCTGGCGACCGCGTTGTTGCTCGCGTGCAGCAGCAGGGCGACCGGCAGGCTCTCACGGGTGTGGTTGAACACCCAGGTGATGAGGTAGCTGATCGCCACGGCCATGACGAGGAACGCGCCGAGCGCGATCCACCAGTGGGCCGTGTCGGGCCGGGTGCCGCCGAGCGACCAGCTCGTGAAGAACAGCGGCAGGTGCCAGCAGCCCCAGACCACGCCGAGGATCAGGGTGCCGAGGGCCGCGCCATGGCGGCGCTGGATCAGCGGCAGGGCGAAGTCGCGCCAGCCGGGCTCCTCGGCCATGCCGGTGGTCAGCACCTGGACGAGGAGCATGGGCAGGTACGCGGCGACGACGGCGATGGAGGGGGTGCGGAGGCTCGCGGCGGCGCCGGGCAGCGCCACGGTGCCGCCCACCAGCAGCACCGGGACGCCGATCAGCACGATCGGGTACCAGTACCAGCCGCCGACCCGCAGCCGGAACAGCCGCTGCCGCCAGCGGCGCAGCCCGTCCCGCCCGCCGGTGACCGCCGAGACCACGAGGGCGGAGCCGAGCGGTCCGAGGTAGGCACCCGGCAGGACGCCGGGGATCTGGGCGTCGCCCAGCAGTTCGGGGAAGCGGAAGTGCAGCACGCCGAGTCCGTCGCCGGACAGCACGTACGGCAGCCAGGCCAGCCAGCTCGCCGCGTACGCCAGGACGAAGAACGAGACCAGCGGGTGCCGCCGGATCATTTCGACGGGACCGCGGGGAGCGGGACGGCCGCGATCGTCGGCGCGGCGGGCGGATCGGGGCGGCATCGTGGGCGTACTCATCGGTCGAACCCTTCGGGGACGGCGGGCTGGGATGCGAGAACATCGCACCATCGCCGTACGGCCCACGTCGCTCCCGTGACCTGCCCGAACGCGTTCCAGCGCACCCCACCCCCGAGGTAGCGCAGGCTGGAGTACGGGCTCGCCGCGGAGTGTTCATTTCAGCCAGATCTGAAGTGAGGCCGGGTGTCCACGGGGCCTTCTTACGATGGCCGCGCGACCGTCCAGCGAAATGGCAGGGAGAACCGTGGTGAGAATGTTGAGCCGTCCCGTCGGGACCATTGCCGTCGTCGCGGCGGCAGGAGTGGCCCTGGCGGGCTGGGGGGCGTCGGCGTACCAGCACCCGACGCCGTCCACGCAGAGGAGCGCCGTCGGCCGGGCCGTACCGAACGCCGCGAAACCCGTCAGCAGGCCGCCGTCGGCGAAGGCCGAGGTCGCCGCGGTGCCCGCCAGTAGGCCGCCGTCGGCCAGAGCCGAGGTCGCCGCGGTGCCCGCCAGCAGACCGCCGACGCGCCGGGCCGCCGCGGTGCCCGCCAGCAGGCCGCCGTCGGCCAAGGCCGAGGCCACCGGTAACTAGACGAGGCGAACAGCGCCGCGTTCCGCGGCGTCATCGGCGGATAGCGCAGGTTACTTGGCCGTACACCCGCGGGTGTACGGCCAAGTGTCATCCCGGGACGGACGTCAGCTCACAGGCCTCCACGTAGCGTGTTCCTACAACCTGAGACCACCACGGAGGCCTGACGCGTCGTCTGTGAATTCGGGGGGATTCATGGGGGAGACGATGCGAGGGTCGGTTTCCCGGGCCCTGGATCTGTACCCGTCCAAAGCCCTGGAAGGCGAATGTTCGCGGGTGGGCCCTCTTTGGGGGAAGGGGACCCACCCGCGGACGTCGTGTACCCACCGTGACCAGGGCGCCGCCGGTTCACCCGGCGGCGTCCTCTTTCGTCTCAGGCGTCCGCTCCGGCCGGCGGAGGCACCTCGAACAGCCGTGCGGCGTTGTCGTGGCACACCGCGCGCAGCCAGTCGTCGCCCAGATCCAGCCGTACGAGCGCGGCCAGCTGTTCCGCGTACGCGTACGGGATGTTCGGGAAGTCCGTGCCCAGCAGGATGCGGTCGCCCAGGTCGGCCAGGCGCGGCGTCAGCGACGACGGCCACGGCCGCACCTTCTCCGTGAAGTCGGTGAACGCCATCGTGGTGTCCAGGTGGACCTGCGGGAAGCGTTCGGCCAGCGACAGGAACTCCCCGTACTCCGGCATCCCCATGTGCGCGATGATCGGCACCAGCCGCGGATGCCGAACGATGACCTCGCCGAAGATCGCCGGGCCGGTGTGGCCGCCCGGCTCCGGTCCCGACCCGCAGTGCACGACGACCGGCACGCCCGCCTCCGCCAGCAGCCCCCACACCGGCTCCAGCAGCGGATCGCGCGGGTCGTAGCCGCCCACCTGGACGTGTGCCTTGAACACCCGGGTGCCCGAGGCGAGCGCCTCCTCCACGTAGCGCGCCGCGGACGGCTCGGCGAAGAACGTCGCGGTACGCAGGGCGTCGGGCGTTCGCGCGGCGAACTCGGCGCCCCAGCCGTTGAGCCACTCCGCCATGCCGGGGCGGTGCGGATACAGCAGTGCCGTGAACCGCCGTACGCCGAAGGAGCGCAGCAGCGCGAGCCGGTCCGGTTCATCCGACCGGTACCGCGCCGACCATGACAGCCCCGCCTCGTCGAAGCGGTCGAAGTAGGCCCGTACCTTGCGCAGCACGTTGTCCGGCATGAAGTGCGTGTGCACGTCGATCAGGCCGGGAAGCCCGAGCGACCGCCAGAAGCCGGGAATATCGGAGTCGTCCGAGGGCGGGGTGAGCGGGGGAGCCATGCCCGCATCATCGCAAAGCGGAGCGAGCGGCGGCCCCTGGCCGGCCGCGCGGCCGTGGTCACGAGCGAGCGGCCGCCGGGTCCAGGTGGAGGCGGGCCAGCTCACGGCGGGACGAGACACCCAGCTTGGGATAGGCCTTGTAGAGGTGGTACTCGACCGTGCGCGGGCTGAGGAACAGCCGAGCGGCGATCTCCCGGCTGCTGCTCCCCTCCGCGGCAAGCCGCACGACCTGGAACTCCTGCGGGGTGAGCCGGTCGAGGAGGTCGGGCGCCGTGGCCTGCCGGTGCGACGGGACGGCGGAGCCGGTCTCGCCGGTCGCCCGCAGCTCCGAGCGAGCCCGTTCGCTCCAGGGCGCGGCCCTCAGGCGGTCGAAGAGCTGCGCGGCCGAACGAAGGGGATCGCGGGCGTCGCTCCGGCGCCGGACACGGCGCAGCCACTCGCCGTAGAGCAGCTCGGTGCGCGCCCGCTCGAACGGCCGCCCGCCATCCTCCTCGTGCAGCCGCACGGCACCCGCGAACGCCGCCTCGGCGTCCGCGTCGATGTCACACAGGAGAGCCCGGCTGCGGAGCGCGACGGCGCGCGCCCACGGCGGTCCGCCGGCCTCCGTCCAGGCGTCGAGCCGCCGCGACGCCTCATGCGCGCGTTCCGGCTGCCCGGCCCGCACCGCCGCCTCGACCTGGTCCGCGGCGGCGGCCGCCCCGGCCGCCGAGTGCCGCCAGGGGCCCTGCGCGACCTCCTCCAGGCGGTGCAGCGCCGCCTCATACCGGCCCAGCCCCAGGTCGAGCAGTGCCAGCGCGATGTCGGCGGTCCCGCCGGCGGGCGGCGACGCGTCCTCGATCAGGGTCCGCAGGCGTTCCTCGTCTCCCTCGATCGCCGCGATCCGCGCCAGCACCGTGCCGACCCGGCCCTCGCACGGTTCGACGCCGATGTCGCGGGCGATCGTGATCGCCTCCTGCGCGGTGGCCTCGGCGTCGCGGTGCGATCCGGCCGCGAGCTGCGCCTGCGCGAGGGCCTCCAGGGCGTTCGGCAGCCCGCCGACGAGTCCCTCGCGGCGGCGGTACGCGACCTCGGCGGTGGCCAGTTCGAGCGCGGCCGTGTCGTCGCCGAGCACCAGGCTCCAGCGGACGGCGTGGATCCGGTCGTCCGTGGCGGCCGGCGCCGTCGTACGGCGGTCCCGTACGGCCCGTGCCAGGAGAGGCAGCCCGGCCGCGTGATCGTTTTCGGCGAGGCGGCCCAGGCCCCGAACGGCGTCGTCGTCGCGACCCGAGGCGTCCAGCAGGCCGACCGCGCGGCCGATCGTCGCGGTGTCGCCCGCGGCCCACGCGTGGGTGGCGCCCGTGCGCAGCATGGCGACGGCGTCGGCGGGCGCCGCGTGCGCGGCGTACTCGACGAGCAGCCGGGCCGCCGCCGCGGGATCGCCGCGTTCGAACTCCACGGCCGCGCGGATCCGGGCGAGCCGGGCTCGCGCGTCCGGGGCGTCGGTGAGCTTCTCCGCCTGCCTCGCGAGCTCGTCGGCGTCGGCCGGAAGACCCGACCGGAACACCGCGTCCGCCGCCGCGCCGAGCCGCCGCGCCCGGTCGGCGCGGTCCGGGGTGAGCTCCGCCGACCGCCGGTAGAGCGCGGCGGCCGGGCCGAACCCCGCGCGGCGCAGCGCGCGTTCGGCCGCGTCCTGCAACTCGGCGGCGACGTCCTCGTCCGGCGACAGCGTCACCGCGGCGCGGTGACGCACGCGGCAGTCGGGGTCCTCGGACGCGTCGGCGAGCGCCCAGTGCACCGTGATCCGCTGGGCGGCCACGGCGCCGTGGTAGGTCGCCGAGCGGATCAGCGGATGCCGGAACCGGATCGAGGCGCCGGTGACCTCCACGAGGCGGGCGCGTTCGGCCTCCTCCAGGTCGGTGAGGCCGACGCCGAATGTCGCCGCGGCGGAGAGCAGAGTGGGCATGTGCCCGCGCCCCTCGGCCGCCGAGAGCAGCAGCATGAGCCGGGCCCGGTCGGGGAGGTCGGCGATCCGCGCGCGGAACGCGGCGGCGACCCGCTCGGCCAGCGGCAGCGGCGTCAGGGCCACGGGCGCGCGCCGCGCGGAGCCGAACTCCAGCAGTGCCAGCGGATTGCCCTCCGACTCGCGGAGGACCCGCGTGCGCAGGTCCGGGGGGAGGCCGTCCCGGCGCTCGGCCAGCAGGCGCTCGGCGTCGGCGTCGGTCAGCCGGGACAGCGGCGCCTCGGGCAGGCCCGGGCGTACGAAGCCGTCCTCGCGTGCGGCGAACAGCATCAACACGCCCTCGGCGGCGAGCCGGCGGGCGGCGAACAGCAGGGCCTCCGCCGTCGCGGCGTCGAGCCACTGGGCGTCGTCGATCAGGCACAGCACCGGTCCGTCCTCGGCGAGGTCGGCCATGAGCGTCAGCACGGCCAGCCCGCAGGCGAAGCGGTTCGGCGCCGCGCCGTCCGCGTCGGCGGCCCGGTCGTGCGCCCCGAGCGCGCCGTGCAGGGCGTCGGCCTGCGCCTGCGGCAGTCCGTCGATCCGGTCGCGCACCGGCCAGAGCAACTGCAGGAGACCGGCGAAGGCGATGTCGCGCTCGGCCTCGAAGCCGGTGACGCGCAGCACCCGCATGTCCCCGTCCGCCCCCGGTGTGGCATGCGTCGCCTCCTGCGCGGCCCATTCGAGCAGCGCGGACTTGCCGATGCCCGCCTCGCCGCGCAGCACCGCCGCGCCGCTGCGCCGATCGACGCGCGCCTCGGTGATCAGCTGGGAGAGCCGCGCCAGCTCGGTCATACGCCCGTGAAGCACGGCATCCAAATTACGGGGCCGAATACCGAAACCCTACGGATTCGGTCCGTACCCGGCCGTCCGTACGTTCGTGAGCAGCCACAACGAGTGTGAGGAAGCCATGAACGAGCTGTTCGAGCCGGTGAAGATCGGAAAGCTGGAGCTGCGGAACCGCCTGGTGATGTCCCCGATGACCCGGAGCCGTGTCGTGGACGCGGGCAGGGTGAACGAACTGACCGTGGAGTACTACGCGCAGCGCGCCGAGGCGGGACTGATCATCACCGAGGGGATCCAGCCGAGCGTGATCGGCCAGGGCTACATCTGGACCCCGGGACTGCACGACGCGGACCAGACGGAGGCATGGCGCGCGGTGACCGGGGCCGTGCACGCCAGAGGCGGCCGGATCTTCGCCCAGATCATGCACAGCGGGCGGGTCGGCCATCCCTACCTCTACCCCGATGACGCGCTGCCGGTCGGGCCGTCGCCGATCGCCTCGGGCGAGAAGCTGTTCACCCCGGAGGGCATGCTCGACCACCCGACGCCGCGGGAGCTGACCCTCGAGGACATCGCCCGGACGATCGAGGACTTCGCGGCCGCGGCGCGCAACGCCATCGAGGCCGGGTTCGACGGAGTGGAGCTGCACGGCGCCAACGGCTACCTGATCCAGCAGTTCCTCGCCGACGGGAGCAACCGGCGTACCGACGCGTACGGGGGCTCGATCCCGAACCGGATCCGCTTCGCCACCGAGGTCGTACGGGCGGTCGCCGACGCGATCGGGCCCGAGCGCGTCGGCCTGCGCGTCTCGCCGGGCGGTGCGGCCAACGGCGTCAGCGAGAGCGACTCCGAGGAGCTCTACCGCGCGCTGCTGCGCGAGCTGGCGCCGGTGGGCCTGGCGTACCTGCACGTCATGGAGCTCGGCGACCGCGCGCTAACGCGGACGCTGCGCGCCGAGTGGCCGGGTGCGCTGATCCTCAACCCGCACCCGACCCCGGAGGCGCTGTCCTCCCCGGCCGCACCCGAGGACGGCGCGGCGGCCCTCCGCGAGGGCGTCGCCGACGCGATCGCGTTCGCCCAGCTCTGGCTGGCCAACCCGGACCTGCCCGCGCGCATCCGGGCCGGTGGGCCCTACAACGAGGCGGACCGGGCGACCTTCTACGGCGGCGATCACCGTGGCTACACCGACTACCCGACGCTGGAGAGCGGCGTCTAGGTCAGCGGCCGGCGAGCCACTGCTGGAGCTCGATCAGGTTGCCCTCCGGGTCGCGCAGGTACGCGACCCGGAGCCGCTCCCACATCACCGAGGGCTCCGCGAGCAGCGTGACCCCGCGCTCGGCGAGCGAGGCGGCGTAGCGGTCCACGTCATCGACCTTCAGCACGACGAGCGCCCGGTCGCCGGCGGCGGCCGCGAGGCCCGGCACGGCCTCCTCCAGCGAGGCACGGTCGTGCAGCGCGATCCCGGCCGATCCCTCGTCCGGGCTGAACTTCGCGTACGGCCCGGAGTCGTCGTCGAACTGCGGCTTCAGCCCCAGCACGTCCCGGTAGAAGCGAAAGCAGGCCTTGAAGTCGGAAACGATCAGTCGCACCTGGGTGAGTTCCATGACTCCCCATTGTTCCCTCGCATACCTACGGAAGGGGCGACTGGGTAGAGTCCAGAACATAATTTCGGAATCCGATTCGGTCAGCCGGAGGCCTCATGGACGTCCAGGACTTCGCGGATGTGCTCGACGCGGTCCGTTCCTTCGTGCGCGAGAAGGTGGTCCCGCGCGAGGAGGAGATCGAGGAGACCGACCGGATCCCCGATGACCTGCGCCAGGCCTCGGCCGACATGGGCCTGTTCGGGTACGCCCTCCCCGAGGCGTACGGCGGCCTGGGCCTGTCGATGAGCGAGGAGGTGCGCCTCGCGTTCGAGCTCGGCTATGCCGGTCCGGCCTTCCGGTCGATGTTCGGCACCAGCAACGGCATCGCCGGCCAGGTGATCGTCAAGGCCGGCACCGACGAGCAGCGCGAACGGTGGCTTCCGCGGCTGGCCGCCGGTACGGCCATCGGAGCGTTCGCCCTGACCGAGGCCGAGGCCGGCTCCGACCCGAGCACGCTGACCACGACGGCCCGGAAAGACGGCGACCGCTACGTCATCGACGGCAGCAAGCGTTTCATCACGAACGCGCCGGAAGCCGACGTCTTCCTGGTGTTCGCCCGCACCGGGGGCGAGGGCGGCCACGGCATCTCGACCTTCATCGTCGAGGCGGGCACGGAGGGCCTCACGGTGGGCCGGCCGGACCAGAAGATGGGTCAGCGCGGGGCCCACACCGCCGAGGTGTTCTTCGACGGCGTACGCGTCCCGGCGTCGGCCATGGTCGGCGACGAGGGCACCGGCTTGCGCACGGCCATGACCTCGCTGTCCCACGGCCGCCTGCACATCGCCGCCGTCTGCGTCGGCCTGAGCCAGCGCCTTCTCGACGAGACCGTCGCGTACGCCAAGGAGCGGAAGCAGGGCGGGCGGCGGATCGCCGACCACCAGCTCATCCAGGGCCTGCTCGCCGACTCCCAGACCGAGCTGTACGCGGGCCGCGCGATGGTCCTGCAGGCCGCCGAGGCGTACGACTCGGGCGAGGACCGCCGGATGGGGCCCTCGTGCGCGAAGTACTTCTGCTCGGAGATGGCGGGGCGGATCGCCGACCGTGCCGTGCAGGTCTTCGGCGGGATGGGCTACATGCGCGGCGTGGCCGTCGAGCGCCTCTACCGGGACGTTCGCCTCTTCCGCATCTACGAGGGCACCAGCCAGATCCAGCAGATCGTCATCGCCCGGGCCCTGGTCCGGTGAACCCCCGGTTATCGATTTCGTGTCGCGGACGCGAACCGTGTATGGTTACGGAGCGCGGAAGGCCGCACGCCCCCTTAGCTCAGTCGGCAGAGCGTCTCCATGGTAAGGAGAAGGTCTACGGTTCGATTCCGTAAGGGGGCTCCACCAGCCGATATTCACTCAAAGAGTGCGATGTCGGCTGTTCCGGGTGCGGGCGGGGAATCCTGTATTCTGGCCCCGGTCCTCCCGGATTTGTTCGTGGCGGAGTAGCTCAGTCAGGCAGAGCAAGCGGCTCATAATCGCTGTGTCGCCGGTTCAAGTCCGGCCTCCGCTACTACCTCACCGATCGCCCGCACACGTGAGCGATCCGGTGAGGGATGTCAGTCAGTTGTCCCTCGGAAGGAAGGCACTCCCTAGTGGCTGCCACCGACGTACGGCCAAAGATCACGCTGGCCTGCCAGGAGTGCAAGCACCGCAACTACATCACGCGGAAGAACCGGCGCAACGACCCGGACCGCATGGAGCTGAAGAAGTACTGCCCGAACTGCCGCAAGCACCAGGCGCACCGCGAGACTCGCTGAGTAGCGCCGCCTTCGGGCGTCACCGAATCTCATCCGGCCCGTCCCGGCGATCTGCCGGGGCGGGCTGAACCACGTTCTGTTACGGTCGCCCCATCGGCACCGGCCGGGACCGGTGGCGGTGCGCACCCGGCTCGAAGGGATGGACTGCATGGCGCTGAACCGCGACTTCATCGGGCGGGCGTTCCCGCCGTCGGAGCCGTACGAGGTCTCCCGCGTGAAGATCAGGGAGTTCGCCGAGGCGATCGGTGACCCCAACCCGGTCTACCGCGACCGCGACGCCGCCAAGGCCGCGGGACACCCCGATGTGATCGCGCCACCCACCTTCCCGATCGTCATCACGCTCGGCAGCGACGCGCTGCTCGACCCCGAACTGGGCCTGAACTTCGCGATGGTGGTCCACGGTGAGCAGCGCTTCGAGTACCAGCGCCCGCTGCGCGCCGGCGACGTGGTGGTGACCGAGTCGACGATCTCCGGCATCCGCTCGATCGGCCGCAACGAGCGCCTCGACATCCAGACCGTCGTCACGACGGTCGAGGGCGAGCACATCTGCACGTCGCACAACGTCCTGATCGAGCGGGGGGCCTGACGCATGACCGCCACGGTGAAGTACGACGAGGTCGAGGTCGGCCAGGAGATCCCGGAGCGCACCTACCCGGTCAAGCGCCTCGATCTGGTCAAGTACGCGGGCGCGTCCGGCGACTTCAACCCCATCCACTGGAACGAGAACTTCGCCAAGTCCGTCGGCCTGCCCGACGTCATCGCGCACGGCATGTACACCATGGCCGAGGGCGGCCGGTTCGTCACCGACTGGGCCGGCGACCCGGGCGCGGTGATCGACTACGGCGTCCGGTTCTCCTCGATGGTCGTCGTCCCCGACGACGAGGGCGCCGAGATCGTGATCTCCGGCAAGATCGAGGAGAAGCGCGAGGACAACACCGTCGTGGTCGCGCTGACCGCCCGCGCGGCCGGTGAGAAGATCCTCACCCGCGCCAAAGCAACGGTGCGCCTGGCCTGATGGCCGTCCTCTGCGAGCGGGTGAACCTCTCCGGCTACACCACGCTGCGCCTCGGCGGTCCGGCGCGACGCTTCGTCGAGGCCATGACCGACGATGAGCTGATCGGCGCCGTCCACGACGCCGACGAGTCCGGCGAGGCGCTGCTCGTCCTCGGCGGCGGCAGCAACCTCGTCGTCGCCGACGAGGGCTTCCCCGGCACGGTCGTCCACGTCGCCACCCGCGGAGTGACGATCACCCCGTCCCCGCGCGGCGGCGTGCTGGTCCGCGCGCAGGCGGGCGAGGAGTGGGAGCCGTTCGTCGCCCGCTGTGTGGAAGAGGGACTCGCCGGGGTCGAGTGCCTGTCGGGCATCCCGGGCCGCCTCGGCGCGACGCCCATCCAGAACGTCGGGGCGTACGGCCAGGACGTCAGCGAGACGATCGTCGAGGTCCGCGCCTACGACCGCGAGCGCGGCGAGGTCGTCACCCTCGACCGGGAGGCCTGCGGGTTCGGCTACCGCAGCAGCGCCTTCAAGCGCTCCCGCCGTCACGTCGTGCTGGAGGTGACGTTCGCGCTGGAGCCGGCGGACCTGTCCACGCCGATCCGCTACGCCGAACTGGCCCGCCGCCTGGACGTGCCCGTCGGCGACCGCGTACCGCTCAAGGACGCGCGCGAGGCCGTGCTGGCACTGCGCCGCGGCAAGGGCATGGTGGTGGACGTCGCGGACCCCGACACGCGCAGCGCCGGGTCGTTCTTCACCAACCCGATCCTCGACCCCGGCCAGGTGGCCGAGCTGGAGCGGCGTGTCGCCGACCGGCTCGGCCCGGACGTGACGTTCCCGCGCTATCCGGAGTCCGACGGGCACGTGAAGACCTCCGCCGCCTGGCTCATCGACAAGGCCGGCTTCGGCAAGGGATACGCCCGCGGCCCGGTGCGCATCTCGACCAAGCACACCCTGGCCCTGACCAACCCGGACGGGGCCCGTACCGCCGACCTGCTGGCCCTGGCCCGCGAGGTCCGCGACGGGGTGCGGGCGGCGTTCGGCGTGACCCTGGTCAACGAGCCGGTCTTCGTGGGCGTCAGCCTGTAGTTGAACTCTCAAGTATCTGGCGGGAAACGGGAATCGCGCCGGTGAACCCCGCGTTCCAGTGGTCATGCCGATCAGAGGTTTGAACCACGCTGTCCTGTTCGTACGCGACGCACAGCGCAGCGCCGCGTTCTACCGCGAGGTACTGGGCTTCCGGGAGATCGTGAGCCTGCCGGACGCCGTCTTCCTGCGGGCACCGGAGTCCGACAACGATCACGACCTGGGCCTGTTCGGTGTGGGGGAGGCCGCCTCGGCGTCCCCGGCGGGCCGCTCGGCGGTGGGGCTGTACCACCTGGCCTGGGAGGTCCCCACCCTCGGCGACCTGCGCGATCACCGCGACCGCCTGGCGGAGGCCGGCGCCCTGGTCGGAGCGAGTGACCACGGCTCGACCAAGGCGCTGTACGCCAAGGACCCGGACGGCCTGGAGTTCGAGGTCTCCTGGCTGGTCCCGCACGAGCTCCTGGGCGAGGAGACCGAGATGCGAACCCTGCCGCTGAACCTGGAGGCCGAGATCGAGCGGTACGGCGGCGACCGGGTGGGCGCTCTGAGCCGCGTCCCCCCGGCCGCCCGAGCCTGACCGCCTCAGGAAAGCCGTCCCGGACGGTCGACGACCCTGGTGCTCAGCAGGGCGGTGACGGAGAGCGTCTGGCCCCGCGCGACGCCCTTCAGGTCGGCGAAGCGCCTGTTGTAGGCGGCGGGATCGTCGAGAACGTCGCGTGAGCCGAGCGGGACGTAGCTTCCGCGGTCGAAGATGATCTCCTCCCTCGTTCCGTCCTCGAAGGTGAGGGCGACCGCCACGCCGTGCCGTCCGGCCGCGTCGACGGCGTCCTTGACGAGAGTGATGCCCGGGATCTTCTTGGTGGCCTGGAACAGCGCCGCCCGCAGTGTGGGCGGCACGTAGCTCTGCGTGACCATCCCCTCGACCCCGTCGAACACCTCCTCGTCGGAGCTCCGGTCGCGGATGGGGTCGGCGCTGTGCCGTCCGGGGTACCTCCGGTGGAGCGCGGCGAGGAGCTTGTCCGGGTCGCGGGGCAGCCGGTCGAGTGAGAGGTAGTTGTTCGGGTCGCCCAGCGGCCCGCCGTTCGGCTGCCGGAGCGGACTCGTGCTCCACGCCTCGCCGGCCGGGGCGCCGCCGCCGGTCCTTTTCTCCTGGAGCAGGCCGTCCGCCTTTCCGTCGGCCGGTATCCAGGTTCTCAGGTGCGTGTTCTGCCAGCCACGTGCGGCGCCTCGCACGCCGCCCGAGCCGTACTCGCTCCTCAGCACCTCGGTGTACACGAACTGCGTGGGACGCGGCTCCGGGTCGTGTCGGTGCCGGGCGGCCGTGGCGGCGTTGTCGAGCACCTCGGCGGCGCTGGCCGGCTCGGCCTTCAGCACGCCCGGTTCGCGGTCACCGTCCACGACCTGAACGACCACCAGGCCGACGGCGAGCGCGGCGCCGAGAGCACCGGCTCCGAGAGCGACCCGGCCGAGGCGCGGCAGCCGGAGACCGCGCGGCCGTGTGTGCGCGGCGAGCCGGGCGCGTGCCGCCACGACGCTGTCCGCGGAGGGCGACGGCTGGGCGTCGTGGTGGTCGCGCAGCATCCGCATCTCATCCATGGACGTACATCTCCTTGCCGAGTGTGGCGCGAAGTCGCTTTCTGGCCCGGTTCAACCGTGAGCCGACGGTTCCGGCGGGGATGCCGAGGGCGACGCCGACCTCGTCGTAGGCGAGCTGTCCGCAGGCGACGAGGAGGAGGACGTCGCGGTCCCCCTTGGACAGGGCCGCGAGCCCGGCGGCGAGCCGGGGGTTCATGCGCTCGGCGCTGACCCGGTCGGCGACCCGGTCGGCGTGGGAGTCGGCGTCGTCCCGTTCGGCCGCCCGGCCCATCGCGCGGTAGGCGCGTATCTCGGCCCGCCGATGCCGGCCGATCAGGTTCGTGGCGATCCCGAAGAGCCAGGCACGTGCCTCGGGTCTGGCCAGGTCGTAGCGCCGCCGCTGGTCGAAGGCGGCCAGGAAGGTGTCGGCGGCCACGTCGTCGGCGGCGGCCGGACCGAGCCGGGAGGCCACGTACCGATGGATCCGCGCGTAGTACCGATCAAAGATCACGGAGAACCGTTCCGGCTCGTCGCGGGACTGTTCGATGAGCTCCGCATCGGTCGGCTCGTCAGGCACCCGGACGACTCCGGGTGGCGATGTGTGCGGCAAGGCCATGCATCTGGTGCCTTTCGTGGGGTTCGGAAAGCCACCGTTCATTGCCCGCACTCGTGATTCGCCTTCACGGCCTCCCGCGGCTCAGGTCTCGCGGAGCCACCTGTCCACGTCTTCCAGCATCCGCTTCTGCAGGTCCGCCGGGGCGGCCGAACCGCGGATCGAGCAGCGGGCCAGTTCCGCGAGTTCCGCGTCCGTGAAGCCGTGCACCTCGCGTGCCAGCTCGTACTGCCGCGTCAGCCGGGATCCGAACAGCAGCGGATCGTCCGCGCCCAACGCGATCGGGACTCCCGCCGAGAAGATCTGCCGCAGCGGCACCTCCGCCGCCGTCCCGAACACCCCCAGCCCGACGTTGGACGACGGGCACACCTCCAGCGTCACGCCGCGCGCCGCCAGCGTGGCCAGCAGCGACTGATCGTCGGCCGAGCGGACCCCGTGCCCGACCCGGTCGGCGTCCAGGGCGTCCAGGCACGCCCGTACGCTCGACGGTCCCAGTAGCTCCCCGCCGTGCGGCGTCGACAGCAACCCGCCCCGCTTGGCGATGCGGAACGCCGCGTCGAAGTCGTACGCACGGCCGCGCCGCTCGTCGTTGGACAGGCCGAACCCGACGACGCCGCGCCCGGCGTACTGGACCGCGAGGCGGGCCAGCGTCCGCGCGTCGAGGGGATGCCGCGTACGGTTCGCCGCGATGATCACGCCGATGCCCACGCCGGTCGCCGACGAGGCCGCGCGTACGGCGTCCAGGACCAGTTCGGTGAAGGCCGTCAGCCCGTCGAACCGCGCGGCGTACCCGCTCGGGTCCACCTGGATCTCCAACCAGCCCGAGCCCTCCGCGGCCTCGTCCTCGGCCGTCTCGCGCACCAGCCGGCGTACGTCCTCCTCGTCGCGGAGCACCGAACGGGCGATGTCGTAGAGCCGCTGGAACCGGAACCAGCCGCGTTCGTCGGTGGCGCGCAGGCGGGGAGGCCACTCCTCCACCAGGGCGTCGGGCAGGTGCACGTTGTGCCGGCGGGCGAGCTCCACGAGCGTGGTGTGCCGCATCGAGCCGGTGAAGTGCACATGCAGGTGGGTCTTCGGCAGCGCGGCGATCGGACGGGCCTCCATGCGGAGATATAACCGTATGCCCCTGCCCGCTCATGCCACCTCCCCCGAGAACCGCCCGTCCGGGCCATGCCGGGACCGCCTGAAAAAAGTTTTGGAGAGGCGTGCAACCCCCCATGGGACTCACGCGTATATGAGGGGCGCGAGAGCAGAACAGGCTGAACCAACACAGGCTGAAAGGGCATGACTCAATGAAGACGCTCAAGGTAGCTCTGCTGGTGACCACTGCGGCCGGAGCCGTCGCCGCGGGCGGTGTCACGTACGCGACCGTCGGGAACAGCAGCCCCGCCCCGAGCGCCCCCGCGGCCGTCAAGGACGTGGCCAAGCACGCCCCTGAGGTGAAGACGCCCACCACCCCGACCGTGCCCTCGGTCCCCACCTGCGTGCCGAACCTGCCGAAGGGCAGCAAGGCCCTCACCGCCGCGCGGGCGAAGGTGAAGAACGAGATCGAGGCTCTGGCCGCCAAGGCGCCGAACACCCCGCTGACCCTGCCCGCGCTGCCGGGCAAGGCGCCGAAGGTGCTCCCCGCCGCGGAGCTCGCGAAGCTGCCGGTGAGCAAGCTGCCCACCTGCCACGCTTCCACCGAGCAGAAGGCCAAGACCGCGACCCCGCCGAAGGTGCCTGCCGCGCCGTCCCTGCCGGACGCCGTCTCCTGCGACAAGGTCCCGGCCGTGATCAAGAACGAGCAGGCCAAGGCCAAGCAGTTCACGCTGCCGAACGGCGCGAAGTTCGGCGTCGTCCACGCGCACAGCATCACCATCCAGAGCCGCGCGGCGTGCGTCTGGACCCAGCAGCTCGTCGGCTCCCTGCCCGGCACCATCACGGTCGACCGCATCAAGACCCCGCCGCAGGTCACCCTGGCCGAGCTGGCGCAGGAGCTGAAGATGCCCGGTCAGTTCGTGTCGGTGAGTGGCGGAAACGCGTGGCAGACGCCGACCCACGAGGGCATGCTGTGGATTGACGACAGCGGCTACGCGGTCCGGCTCACCGGCACCAACCCGGCGACGGCAGCGCTGCTGCCGGGCATCGCCTCCCAGCTGCACACGCAGTGAGCACGGCGCGGGTGGCCCCGGCGCGGCGGGCCACCCGCGACCGGTCGGCATTCGATGTGGGGTTCACCGGACGGAGCACATTGGCGCGTCGAGATGACGAGTCATTCGTCAAGTTCGTGACGGAGCGGGGTACCGCACTGCTCCGCACAGCGAGTCTGCTGTGCGGTGCGCGGTCGGACGCGGAGGACATCCTGCAGACGGCCCTGGAAAAGGCCTATCGGCACTGGCACAAGATCAGTACCGATGCCGATCCGGAGCCGTACGTCCGCCGCATCCTCGTGAACCTCACGGTGAGCCGGGCGAGACGATGGCGGGTTCTGCGTGAGGTGCACATGCCGAGCCCGCCGGAGGTCCCCTCGGCATCGGAGACGGCCACGGTCGAGCTCCGGGGAGTCCTCATCGACGAGTTGCGCCGTCTCGGTCCGCGCCAGCGAGCGGTGCTCGTCCTCCGTTACTGGGAGGACATGTCAGAAGCCGACACGGCGAAGATGCTCGGATGTTCGGTCGGCACGGTAAAGAGTCAGGCCGCGCGGGGGCTCGCGCGGCTGCGTGAGCGGATGGGCTCATCCGCCCACACGGCAGCCTCAAGGGGGTGAACCATGGATCTGGAAGATGAGCTGCGGCAGGCCATGGCGGACCATGTCACGGAGCTGTCCGCGCCGGGAGATCTCGCCGCGGGCGCCAAGCGCCGCCATCACCGGACGGTACGACGCCGCGCGGCGTTCGCCGTCGGTGCCGCCGGGGTGATCGTGGCGGCCGGGATGATCCCGGCGTACAACACGATCCACCCGCAGACCGTCGGTGCGGACGGTCCGGAAGGTCGGAAACAGGGGCAGCAGACGACCCGCACGCTGTCCACGTCGCCGACGCCTTCGACGGACGTCCCCTCGAGCTCGCCTGGTGCCGGACCGAAGGGTTCACATCCCGCGGGGAGGCCGACGCGTCAGTCCGACGACACCCCAAACCCTGGCCTGAGCACGGTCAAGGCGCTGCTCACCTACCTTCCCCACGGCCTCACCGCCAAGCCGTGCACGACCGAGCACACGGGCACGAAGGACACCAAGACCTGCCGCTGGAGCGGTTCCAGCGGCTGGATCGAGGTGCGCCTCGTCCACGGCAAGGGGCTCAAGTCGCCGTCCGACCTGAAACTGGCCCCCGTGGTGGCCAAGGCGTTCCGTGTGCACGGCCACCAGGGCCTGCGTGCGGACGGCCCGGCGCTGCCCAACCAGATCATGTGGATCGAACGGCAGGGCCTGGGGGTCTGGGTCGGCGTGAGCCCGTCGCTCGGCGGCAGCATGACCCGTATCGCCGAAGGTGTGAACGTCACCTGAGAGGCGCCGGGACGCGCCGCCCTCCACCCCGAGCGTCCCGGCACCCACAGAAGAGGCCGCCCCGTCATCGGACGACGGGACGGCCTCTTCGCCGTGTCGGCGGCCGGAGGTCGTCCATGGATTCCCCCGGCCGTGTGCCTCAGTGAGCCTCGGCGAGGAGCTTGGCCATCCGGCCCACGCCCTCGGCGAGGTCCTCGTCGCCCAGCGCGTAGGACAGGCGGAAGTACCCCGGCGTGCCGAACGCCTCACCCGGCACCACTGCCACCTCGGCCTCCTCCAGGATCACCGCCGCCAGCTCCACGGACGTCTGCGGACGCTTGCCGCGGATCTCCTTGCCCAGGAGCTGCTTGACCGACGGGTAGACGTAGAAGGCGCCCTGCGGCTCCGGGCACAGCACACCCGGAATGTCGTTGAGCATCCGGACGATGGTCTGCCGGCGGCGGTCGAACGCCTCGCGCATCCGCGCGACGGCCGTCAGGTCGCCGCTCACCGCCGCGAGCGCCGCGGCCTGGGAGACGTTCGCGACGTTGGACGTCGCGTGCGACTGGAGGTTCGTGGCGGCCTTCACGACGTCCTTGGGGCCGATCATCCAGCCGACACGCCAGCCGGTCATGGCGTACGTCTTGGCCACGCCGTTGAGGATGAGAGTGCGGTCGGCCAGCTCGGGCACCACCACGGGCATCGAGGAGAACTCCGCGCCGCCGTACACGAGGTGCTCGTAGATCTCGTCCGTGATCACCCACAGGCCGTGCTCGGCCGCCCAGCGGCCGATCTCGGCGACCTGCTCGCGGCTGTAGACCGCGCCGGTCGGGTTGGACGGGGAGACGAACAGCAGCACCTTCGTACGGTCCGAACGGGCCGCCTCCAGCTGCTCCACGGTCACGAGGTAGCCGGTGGTCTCGTCGGCGACCACGTCGACCGGCACGCCGCCGGCCAACTTGATCGACTCGGGGTACGTCGTCCAGTACGGGGTCGGTACCAGCACCTCATCGCCCGGGTCGAGCAGCGCGGCGAACGCCTCGTACACCGCCTGCTTGCCGCCGTTGGTGATGAGCACCTGGGACGCGTCCGCCTCGTAGCCGGAGTCGCGCTTGGTCTTCTCCGCGACCGCAGCCTTGAGCTCGGGCAGCCCGCCCGCGGGCGTGTACTTGTGGAAACGCGGCGTACGGCAGGCCTCGACGGCGGCCTCGACGATGTAGTCGGGTGTCGGGAAGTCCGGCTCGCCGGCGCCGAATCCGATGACCGGGCGGCCCGCGGCCTTCAGCGCCTTCGCCTTGGCGTCCACGGCGAGTGT
The DNA here is from genome assembly GCF_050936355.1 of Actinoallomurus sp. CA-142502. Taxonomy (NCBI): domain Bacteria; kingdom Bacillati; phylum Actinomycetota; class Actinomycetes; order Streptosporangiales; family Thermomonosporaceae; genus Actinoallomurus; species Actinoallomurus sp. CA-142502. The sequence goes on along the minus strand of NZ_JBNJMY010000001.1, from coordinate 10,692,533 downwards.
CGCCGATTCGGAGATCGCGGCGATCCGGGCGGAGATTCGAGTGCTCATGAGTCCTCCTTCGTCGGGAGAGCGACCATGGGCGCTGTGTTCATCGATTCACTCGCTCGCTCGCTCATAGGCCCCATCGTCGCAGACGGCGTACGGAGATCTCAGCCGGATATAGGCTGAGGTCGGAGCCGAGCCGAGCGCGCTACGGCGTTTGGTTCGACGCGGAGGTGGTTTGACACGTAGACTGCAGCACTTAGTGACGTCGCCCAGGGATCTGACGCGCCCTGAGGTGGTGTTACTGCGAAGGGCAGTAGCTCAATTGGCCAGAGTCCCGGTCTCCAAAACCGGTGGTTGGGGGTTCGAGTCCCTCCTGCCCTGCGGATTGCGGTTCGCGGCTAACCTGTAGTACGCGGACGTAGTGATGCGCACGCCCGCAGCGGAGTTTGCGACACGACCGACGAGGGGATGCGTCGACAGCGATGGCGACTGACACGCGCGGCGACGCCGCGACCAAGGACAAGGAGAAGAAGCCGCGCCGGAAGCGGACTTCTCCTGTGCTGTTCTACCGCCAGGTGGTCGCCGAGCTTCGTAAGGTCATCTGGCCGACCCGTCACGAGCTTGTCACGTACACGACCGTTTCGCTGATCTTTGTGATCATTGTGCTGGCGATCGTGTTCGGTCTCGACCAGCTGTTCAACTGGTTGACCATTAAGGCGTTCGGCTGACTCGGCTGATCCCGCATCGCATCCGGCAAGACACCACGAACGAGAGAAAGAGTGATCGTGTCCGAGTCCCCTGAGCTCCACGACGAGGCCGTCAAGGAGGCCGAGACCGTGGAGACGGCGGCTACGACCGAGGCTGAAGACGTCGCCGCGGAGTCCGCCGAGACGCCGGAGGGCGCCTCGGCCGAGGACGCCGCCGCCGAGACGACCGCGGACGAGTCTCCTGAGGAGTCGGCCGACCCGGTCGGCGACTTCATGACGCAACTGCGGCGCCTGCCGGGCGAGTGGTACGTCGTTCACTCGTACGCGGGGTATGAGAACCGCGTCAAGACCAACATCGAGCAGCGCACCCAGTCGCTCAACATGGAGGACTTCATCTTCCAGGTCGAGGTGCCGCAGCACGAGGTCACCGAGGTCAAGGGCGGCAAGCGCCAGAAGGTCAGCGAGAAGGTCCTGCCGGGCTACATCCTGGTTCGCATGGACCTCACCGACGAGTCCTGGGCCGCCGTACGCAACACGCCTGGTGTGACGGGCTTCGTAGGACTTTCCAACACGCCGTCGCCGTTGCACCTCAGTGAGGTCGCCACCCTGCTGGCGCCCGAGCCGGAGGAGCAGGTCAAGGCGAAGGAGACCGCCAAGACCACGGCCACCGTCGACTTCGAGGTCGGCGAGTCCGTCACGGTCATGGACGGCCCGTTCGCCACGCTGCCCGCGACGGTGAACGAGATCAACGCCGAGGCGCAGAAGCTCAAGGTGCTGGTCTCGATCTTCGGTCGAGAGACCCCGGTCGAGCTGTCGTTCAACCAGGTCTCCAAGATCTGACCCTCCTCGCTCAGCGAGGAGTCCCCGGTTCGCCGGGGAAGTGAAGGGCCCCAACGCGGCGGTCGACGTTCCAGTCGCCGTGTTGCCCGTACCTGCGGGAGTCGGGGCCAAGCCACACAGGAACGCTAGGGGTGAGGCATGCCTCCCAGGAAGAAACTCGCCGCGATCGTCAAGGTCCAGCTGCAGGCCGGTCAGGCGACCCCCGCGCCGCCCGTGGGTACCGCCCTCGGTCCGCACGGCGTCAACATCATGGACTTCTGCAAGCAGTACAACGCTGCCACGGAGTCCCAGCGCGGCAACGTCATCCCCGTAGAGATCAGCATCTACGAGGACCGCTCGTTCACCTTCGTCACCAAGACGCCGCCGGCCGCGCAGCTCATCAAGAAGGCCGCCGGGGTCGACAAGGGCAGCGGCGAGCCGCACAAGAACAAGGTCGGCAGCATCTCCCGCGACCAGCTCCGCGAGATCGCCCAGACCAAGATGCCCGACCTGAACGCCGGCTCGATCGAGCAGGCCGAGAAGATCGTCGCCGGCACCGCCCGTTCCATGGGTATCAACGTCGCCGACTGATCCCGACCAGCGAAACCTGTGGGAGGGCTCGCGCGGCCCGTACCACGCACTCCAGCAAGGAGACGCACATGAAGCGCAGCAAGGCCTACCGCGAGGCCGACGCCAAGATCGACAAGTCCGCTCTGTACAGCCCGGCCGACGCCGTCAAGCTGGCCAAGCAGACGGCGGCCACCAAGTTCGACGCGACCGTCGAGGTCGGGCTCCGGCTCGGCGTCGACCCGCGTAAGGCCGACCAGATGGTCCGCGGCACCGTCAACCTGCCGCACGGCACCGGTAAGACCGCGCGCGTGCTGGTCATCGCCGGTGGCGCGAAGGCGGACGAGGCCCGTGAGGCCGGCGCCGACTACGTCGGCACGGACGACATGATCGAGCGGATCCAGGGCGGCTTCCTGGACTTCGACGCGGTCGTCGCGACCCCGGACATGATGGGCAAGGTCGGCCGGCTGGGCCGCGTGCTCGGCCCCCGCGGTCTCATGCCGAACCCCAAGACCGGCACCGTCACCACCGACGTGGCCAAGGCGGTCACCGAGATCAAGGGCGGGAAGATCGAGTTCCGTGTCGACCGGCACGGCAACCTCCACTTCATCATCGGCAAGGCCTCCTTCGACGAGAAGCAGCTCGTGGAGAACTACGCCGCGGCGCTGGAGGAGATCCTGCGGCTCAAGCCGTCGGCCGCCAAGGGTCGCTACATCAAGAAGGGCACCCTGAGCACCACGATGGGCCCGGGCATCCCGCTCGACCCGAGCCAGACCCGCAACCTCACCGCGGAGCTCGAGGGCGCGGCGAGCTGACCTCGCCGTTCTACTCGTAAAGGGGCGTCTCCCACCGGGGAGGCGCCCCTTTTCGCGTCCGGTCGCGGGTTCGCGAGCTCGAATTGGCCCTGAGGCAGACGCCCGTACGACTTGGGGAGCATGCGGGGATAAACCATTTGGTCCCTGTGGGGGATGTCCGACGAAGCGTTGGGGACAAGACTCGTAATCGGCCGGAGACAGAACGGTTCGCGGACCGAGATCCGCGTCCGGTAGCCATACGCGAGACGCAGGAGGAACCAATGGTTCGTCGATACGCCGTGGGGACGGCGGCGGGAGCCGCGCTCATCGTCTCCCTGACCGCATGCCAGGGAAGCGGCGACGACAAGCAGAGCGCCCAGGTCCCGGCGGCTCAGGCCATCGCCCTGGCGTCGCAGAAGACGTCCACCGTCGACTCGTACAAGGTCGCGGTCACGGCCGCCGGCACCGGCGGCGAGGCGGCGGCCAAGATGCACGGCACCATCCAAATCCGCCTCAAGCCGCAACTCCAGGCCACCGGCACGCTCGACTCGGCCACCGTGAAGGGTCAGTCGCTGCCGGGCGGCGAACGCGCCATCCTCCTCGGGGATGACTTCTACGCCAAGGTTCCGCAGCAGCTGTCGCAGTTCGCCGGCGGCAAGCCGTGGGTGAAGTTCTCGGTCTCCCAGGCGAGCAAGCAGGCGGGGGTCAACCTCGACAGCATCATCAAGCGGGCCAACCCGGCCGAGCAGACGAAGATCTTCACCGGGTCCAAGGACGCCCGCCGGGTCGGCACCGAGAGCATCGACGGCGTGAAGACCACCCACTACGAGGGCACGGTCACCCCGGAGCAGGTCGGTCAGCTCGACCCGCGGGCGCAGCAGGCGTTCAAGCAGTTCTACCAGCGGTCGGGTGCGAACAAGGTGACGTTCGACCTGTGGGTGGGCAAGGACAGCCTGCCGCGCAAGCTCGTCACCAAGGTCACGGCCGACAAGGGCACCGCGTCCTCGACCATGATCTTCAGCGACTACAACAAGTCGTTCTCGGTCAGCGCGCCCCCGGCGAGCGAGGTGACCGACGGAAACCAGCTCAAGAACGCTTTGGGCTCCCAGATGCACTAATAGCGTGCTGACCAGCAGTTTCATCGTTCAAACGGAGTGTCCCGTGACTTAAGTCACGGGACACTCCGTTTAGAGGGCTCTTGCTCAGGTATTGATCCGTCACGCCGCGAGGCGGGCCGAAAGCGAAAAAGGCTCCGCCTCCACCGAAATGGTCGGCCGTCGACGGAAGGACTCGAGATGACAGCAAGGGCCAGTCGATATGTGGCAGGCGCCGCCGCCGGGCTGGCGCTGACGGTGTCCCTCACCGGCTGCCGTACGGATGAGGGCAAGGGCGACGCGGCGGGCACCGACAAGCCCGCGAAGGGCGTGCACCTCACGGCGGCGCAGGAGGCCCTCGGGAAGGCCTCGGACAGCACCGCGGACCTGAAGTCGTTCCGCGCGACCCTGTCGACCTCCAGCGTCGTGAGCGGGCGGCAGACCGACCTCAAGGGCGATCTGGCGTTCCGGCTGAAACCGGACCCGGCGATGAAGCTCGACGTACCCGCGATCAAGTCTCCGGGCAAGACCACGGAAGGCTTCCACGAGGTCTTCACCGACGACACGGTCTACCTCAAGGTCCCCGCGCTGGCCAAGCAGGCCGGCAAGCCGTGGGTGAGCTTCACGACCGCCGAGCTGAGCAAGGCGACCGGAGTCGACGTCAAGGGCCTGGAGAGCCAGGGGCGTCAGGCCGACCCGGCGCTGAACGCCAAGATGCTCACCGCGTCCAAGGACGTGCACAAGGTCGGTACGGAGACGGTCGGAGGTGTCTCCACGACGCACTACCAGGGCACGTTCGCGCTCAGCGACGCCCTGTCCAAGCTCGGCACCCAGCAGCGCGAAGAGGCCCAGAAGATCTTCAACCAGACCGGCCTCGACAAGCTGAACTTCAACCTGTGGATCGACGGGAAGCAGCTGCCGCGCAAGATCACGCTGGCCACGCCGCCCGGAGCGAAGCTGAAGCTCGACACGGCCATGAACTACCTCGACTTCAACAAGCCCGTTTCGATCAAGGCTCCGGCCAAGAGCCAGGTCGCGGACGGCATGAAGCTCAAGGGCGCCGGCTCGAACACCCCCGGCTGACGCCCGCCGTCGAGAGCCACGCGGCCGCCCGGATCACCTCTGGGCGGCCGCGTGTCTTTGCCGGGCTCTCGGCGAACACGTCAACCTCTTCCCGGTGCACGGCGTCTGATCATCGACCACGCGCACGGGAGACGTGCCGTTCATCGAGAGGAAATTCTTCCCATGAGGCCGAAGGCCGCTCGATACGTGGCCGGAGCCGCGATCGCCCTGTCACTGACCGGCTGTAAGGACGCGGGCCGGGACACGGCGGAGGCCGTCGCTCCGACGCCCTCGGACGGCGCCCGCGCGTCGGCCGCCCAGAAGGTCCTGGCCGAAATGGCGGACCGGGCGAGCCGGGTGACGTCGGTCCGGGGGGCGATGTCCACGACGTCCGGTGCGCCGGGTGAGCAGAACGAGACCAGAGGCTCGTTCGTCTACCGGCTCAAGCCGACGGCGGCGATGAGGTTCTACGTTCCGGCCGCCCGGATCGGCGGCCGGAACACCGGAGGCTTCACCGAGATCGTCGTGGGCGGCCGGCTCTACATGTACATGCCGGATTCCGCGGCGGAGACGGACAAGCCGTGGGCGAGTGTCAGGCTCGAACACCCCCGGCTGACGCCCGCCGTCGAGAGCCACGCGGCCGCCCGGATCACCTCTGGGCGGCCGCGTGTCTTTGCCGGGCTCTCGGCGAACACGTCAACCTCTTCCCGGTGCACGGCGTCTGATCATCGACCACGCGCACGGGAGACGTGCCGTTCATCGAGAGGAAATTCTTCCCATGAGGCCGAAGGCCGCTCGATACGTGGCCGGAGCCGCGATCGCCCTGTCACTGACCGGCTGTAAGGACGCGGGCCGGGACACGGCGGAGGCCGTCGCTCCGACGCCCTCGGACGGCGCCCGCGCGTCGGCCGCCCAGAAGGTCCTGGCCGAAATGGCGGACCGGGCGAGCCGGGTGACGTCGGTCCGGGGGGCGATGTCCACGACGTCCGGTGCGCCGGGTGAGCAGAACGAGACCAGAGGCTCGTTCGTCTACCGGCTCAAGCCGACGGCGGCGATGAGGTTCTACGTTCCGGCCGCCCGGATCGGCGGCCGGAACACCGGAGGCTTCACCGAGATCGTCGTGGGCGGCCGGCTCTACATGTACATGCCGGATTCCGCGGCGGAGACGGACAAGCCGTGGGCGAGTGTCAGGCTCGAACACCCCCGGCTGACGCCCGCCGTCGAGAGCCACGCGGCCGCCCGGATCACCTCTGGGCGGCCGCGTGTCTTTGCCGGGCTCTCGGCGAACAGGTCAACCTCTTCCCGGTGCACGGCGTCTGATCATCGACCACGCGCACGGGAGACGTGCCGTTCATCGAGAGGAAATTCTTCCCATGAGGCCGAAGGCCGCTCGATACGTGGCCGGAGCCGCGATCGCCCTGTCACTGACCGGCTGTAAGGACGCGGGCCGGGACACGGCGGAGGCCGTCGCTCCGACGCCCTCGGACGGCGTCCGCGCGTCGGCCGCCCAGAAGGTCCTGGCCGAAATGGCGGACCGGGCGAGCCGGGTGACGTCGGTCCGGGGGGCGATGTCCACGACGTCCGGTGCGCCGGGTGAGCAGAACGAGACCAGAGGCTCGTTCGTCTACCGGCTCAAGCCGACGGCGGCGATGAGGTTCTACGTTCCGGCCGCCCGGATCGGCGGCCGGAACACCGGAGGCTTCACCGAGATCGTCGTGGGCGGCCGGCTCTACATGTACATGCCGGATTCCGCGGCGGAGACGGACAAGCCGTGGGCGAGTGTCAGGCTCAGCGAAGTCAGCAGGTCCACCGGCCCGGGCGTGCTGGCGCTGTCGCAGGGCGATCCGGCGCACGACGTGCGGATGTTCACCGCCTCCACGGACGTTCGCCAGGTCGGCCGGGAGACCGTGGGCGGTGTGCGGACCGCCCACTACCGGGGGACGTTCGGGCTGGCGGCGGGTGTGGCGAAGCTCGGCGGCGAGCAGCGCGCCGAGGAGCGGAAGGCCCTCGCGCAGGTCGGCGCCGACACCCTGGTCTTCGACGTGTGGGTCGATGGACGGCGGCTGCCGCGCAAGGTCGTCTGGGCGACGCCGCCCGGCGCCGAACCGCGCATGACGTTGACGACGAGCTACACGGCCTTCAACATGCCGGTCCGGGTGACGGCTCCGCCGAAGAGTCAGGTGGAGGAGGACCCGGCCCTCTTCGGCGCCGGGAACGACGCCCCCGGCTGACCCGCGATCCACGACGCGTCCGGACGCCGATTTGGAGTCCTGGTTCCGGGCGCGTACTCTTTTGTCTGCCGAAGACCGCCGGTCGTCACCCGCATGGGTGACCGAAGGTCCCGCACAGCGGGTGGCCAGCGCAGGTGATGACGAGAGCCTTCGATCGCGACGTCCGTCGTGCTCGGCCCCGTGCGCCTGCGCCGGGGCTTTTCCTGTTCCTGGGCCTTCCTCACCGGCGTACATCTGGAAGGAGGGCCATGGCGAGAGCGGACAAGACGGCAGCCGTCGCCGAGCTCCGATCTGCATTCGAGAGCTCGAGTGGCGCCGTGCTGACCGAGTACCGCGGGCTCACCGTGGCGCAGCTCAGCGAGCTGCGCCGGTCCCTCGGAGACAACGCACGGTTCGCCGTGGTGAAGAACACGCTGACCAAGATCGCGGCGCGGGAGGCCGGGGTCGCCGAGGAGCTGGGGCAGCTGCTCCAGGGCCCGTCGGCGATCGCGTTCGTCCGCGGCGACGTGGTCGAGGCCGCCAAGGGCCTGCGTGACTTCTCCAAGGCCAACCCGGACCTGGTGATCAAGGGTGGTGTCGTCGACGGCAAGCCGATGACGCCCGACGAGATCACCAAACTCGCCTCCCTCGAGTCGCGCGAGGTCCTCCTCGCGAAGCTCGCGGGCGCGATGAAGGCGTCGATGGGCAATGCCGCCGCCGTCTTCAACGCCCTGCCGGTCAAGGCCGCCCAGCTGGCCGACGCCCTGCGGGTCAAGCGCGAGAGCGAGGGCGAGGCGCCGGCCGAGGCGCCCGCCGAAGCGTCCGACGAGGGTTGATCCCGCGGTCGTAACAGACCTTTTGGAAAGACGTCGTCCCGGTCAGTGACCCGGGCCGACAGGACAGGAGAGATCATGGCGAAGCTCAGCACCGACGAGCTGCTCGACGCGTTCAAGGAGATGACGCTCCTCGAGCTCTCGGACTTCGTGAAGCAGTTCGAGGACACCTTCGACGTCAAGGCCGCGGCCCCCGTCGCGGTCGCCGCCCCCGGCGCCGCCGCCCCGGGTGCCGCCGCCGAGGCCGAGCCCGAGAAGGACGAGTTCGACGTCATCCTCGAGGCCGCCGGCGACAAGAAGATCCAGGTCATCAAGGAGGTCCGCGCCCTCACGAGCCTGGGCCTGAAGGAGGCCAAGGACCTCGTCGACGGCGCGCCGAAGCCGCTGCTGGAGAAGGTCAACAAGGAGGCCGCCGACAAGGCCAAGGAGGCCCTGGAGAAGGCCGGCGCCACCGTGACGGTCAAGTAGTCATCTGCTTCACCGCTCTGTTGGGGCGGCCACCCGGAAACGGGTGGCCGCCCTTTCTCTTGCCCCGGCCACCCGGTGGCGTACGCCGGTGGTTCCGCGTTAACACGCTCTTCACAAGGGCCTTGTTGGACCGCTAGTCTCATAAGGATCCAGTAACGATCTGCTTACGAGGCCCTCGCCGTGACACCGGTATCGGCCATGCCCCCTTCCAATGGTGAAAGGGACGACTACGGTAGTTGCACGCTATACACGGAACCGTCCGCCATCTTGCGGTGGCGCCACGCCATACGGCACCGTGACTCAGCGGTAACTCGCTCGTTGGACCGGATACCCCCCGGCCGGACGAAAGGTGACGAGTGGGCGTCGAAATCAGAGTCGATGGTCTGACCAAGTCCTTCGGACGTCAGGTCATCTGGGAGGACGTGACCCTCACCCTGCCCGCCGGAGAGATCTCGGTGATGCTCGGGCCCTCCGGTACGGGTAAGTCGGTCTTCCTCAAGACGCTCGTCGGGCTGCTCAAGCCCGACCGCGGTCACTGCTGGATCGGCGACCGCGACATGCCGCACCTGCGCGAGCACGACCTGTACGAGACGCGCAAGCTGTTCGGCGTCCTGTTCCAGGACGGCGCGCTGTTCGGTTCGATGAACCTCTTCGACAACATCGCCTTCCCCCTGCGCGAGCACACCAACAAGAGCGAGTCGGCGGTCAAGAAGATCGTCATGGAGAAGATGGAGATGGTCGGCCTGGTCGGGGCCGAACGCAAGCTCCCCGGCGAGATCTCCGGCGGTATGCGCAAGCGCGCCGGGCTGGCCCGCGCCCTCGTGCTCGAACCCGAGATCATCCTCTGCGACGAGCCCGACTCCGGTCTGGACCCGGTCCGCACGGCGTACCTCAACCAGCTCATCGTCGACCTCAACGCCGAGACCAACGCGACGTTCCTCATCGTCACCCACGACATCAACACCGCTCGGACCGTTCCCGACAACATCGGCCTGCTGTTCCGGCGCGAGCTGGTGATGTTCGGCCCGCGCGAGATGCTGCTGTCGAGTGAGGAGCCGGTCGTCCGGCAGTTCCTCAACGCCCGCAAGGTCGGCCCCATCGGCATGTCCGAGGAGAAGGACGTCTCCGAGCTGGAGGCCGAGGCCCGCATGGGGCACGACCCCGGCGTCCTGCCGCCCATCCCGCCGCAGCTCATGCCCGCCGACGGCCGCCTGCGCGCGGCCCAGCGCGCCCCCGGCGAGTGGCTGCGCGCCCACGGCGTCACCCCGCCGGCCGGTTCGTTCGTCGACGAACAGGGCCGCGACTGGCTGGAGGAGTGGCCACGGTACGTCGCCGAACGCACCCCCGTGGCGGGCGGCGCCGGAGGTGGCCGCCCATGACCGAGCGAAGCGAGGGAATCAGAGGACACGGCCCAGTGGTCACACCCTCCGACGCAGGAGGGCTCATGACCGAGCGGAGCGAGGGAATCAGAGGACACGCCGCAGTGGTCACACCCTCCGACGCAGGAGGACGCATGACACAGGCGCCGGAACGTACTGAGTCTGAGACCAAGCCCAGCCGTCTCGCGCCCGTCGCCGACGGTGCGGTCAACGTCATCTTCCGCGAGCCCGGCCGCTTCTTCGCGATGTCGCTCGACACCGCGCGGGCGGCGTTCAAGTGGCCGTTCCAGTGGCAGGAGTTCCTCCAGCAGGCCTGGTTCATCGTCAGCGTCACCGTGGCGCCGACGATCATGGTCGCCATCCCGTTCGGCGCGATCCTGTCGCTCCAGGTCGGCAACCTCATCCGCCAGCTCGGCGCGCAGTCGCAGACCGGTTCGACCGCCGTGCTCGCGATCGTCCGCGAGGCCAGCCCGATCGTGACCGCGCTGCTGATCGCCGCCGCGGCCGGCTCGGCGATCTGCGCCGACCTCGGCGCCCGCAAGATCCGCGAAGAGATCGACGCCATGGAGGTGCTCGGCATCAACCCGCTGCACCGGCTCGTGGTGCCGCGGGTGCTCGCCTGCGCCTTCGTCGGGTTGTTCCTCAACGGCATCGTGTCGGTCGTCGGCATCGCCGGCGGCTACATCTTCAACGTCATGCTCCAGGGCGGCACGCCCGGTGCGTACATGTCCTCCTTCAGCGGCCTCGCGCAGCTGCCCGACCTCTACCAGGCCGAGGTCAAGGCGCTGGTGTTCGGTGTCACCGCCGCGCTGGTCGCCTCGTACAAGGGTCTGACCGCCTCCGGCGGGCCCAAGGGCGTCGGTGACGCCGTGAACCAGACCGTCGTCATCGCGGCCATGGCACTGTTCGTGGAGAACTTCGTGCTCAGCGCGCTGTACTTCCAGCTCGTGCCGCAGAAGGGAATGTGATGGTCGCGAGTACGCGCGGCGGCGGCTTCCGTGCGGCCAAGCGTGTCGTCGACGCGCCGCTGGAGCGCCTCGAGGACTTCGGCCGCCAGATGGCCTTCTACGTGCGCGTGTTCGCCTGGGTCTGGCGGGTGCTCATCCGCTACAAGAAGGAGGTCGTCCGGCTGCTGGCCGAGGTCAGCCTGGGCACCGGCGGCCTGGCCGTCATGGGCGGCAGCGTGGCGATCGTCGCGTTCATGACGTTCTTCACGGGCACCGAGGTCGGCCTGCAGGGCTACAACGCCCTCAATCAGATCGGCAGCGCCGCATTCAGCGGCTTCGTCTCCGCGTACTTCAACACCCGGGAGCTCGCGCCGACGGTGTCGGCGCTCGCGCTGTCGGCCACGGTCGGCTGCGGCTTCACCGCCCAGCTCGGCGCCATGCGGATCAGCGACGAGATCGACGCCCTGGAGGTCATGGGCGTGCCGTCGCTGCCGTTCCTGGTGACCACCCGCATGGTGGCCGGCATGCTGGCGGTCATCCCGCTGTACGTCATCGGCCTGCTGGCCTCGTTCTTCGCCACGCGGATCATCGTGACGGTGTCGTTCGGGCAGTCCAGCGGCACGTACGACCACTACTTCTATCTGTTCCTGCCGCCGCACGACGTGTTGTGGTCGTTCGGCAAGGTCCTCGTCTTCGCGATGCTCGTGATGCTCATCCACTGCTACTACGGCTACAACGCCAGCGGCGGCCCGGCCGGCGTCGGCCTGGCGGTCGGGCGCGCGGTGCGTACGAGCCTCGTGGTCGTGAACGTCGTGGACCTGCTCATGGGGATGGCGATCTGGGGCACCACGACGACGGTCCGGATAGCCGGTTAGAGGACGAGAAGGTGACAACCGCGATGATGACGGGTGAGGGGACATGACCGCCGGTTCGTGGTCCGAACGCCTGCGCTATCGCCTGTACGGCCTGGCGTTCATGATCGTTGTCGTGGTGCTCGTGCTGCTGATGCTCGCCCAGTACAACCAGGCCTTCAAGTCGGTCTACCACGTCACCGTCAACAGCGACCGGGCCGGCCTGCAGCTCGTCCCGCACTCCGACGTCAAGGTACGCGGCCTGATCGTCGGCGAGGTCCGCAGCATCCACTCCACCGACAGCGGCGCCGCGATCGACCTCGCGCTCGACCCGGGCAAGGCGGCGCTGATCCCGGACAACTCCTCGGCACGCATGCTGCCCAAGACCGTGTTCGGCGAGAAGTACGTCGACCTGGTGCCGCCCACCGCCGACCCGGGCCCGCACCTGAAGGACGGCGACCGCATCGGCCAGGACAAGTCGACCACCGCCGTCGAGGTGAACCAGCTCCTCGACGACATCATGCCGCTGCTGACCGCGGTCAAGCCCGAGAAGCTCAACGCGACGCTCAACGCCCTGGCCACCGCGCTGCAGGGCCGCGGCGAGGAGATCGGGCAGACGATCGACCTGGCCGACGGCTACCTCACGAAGCTCAACCCCCACCTGCCGACGATCGTGCACGACCTGCGCGCGCTGGCCACCGTCAGCGACAACCTGAACGGCGCCGCGCCCGACCTGCTGACGATCATGCAGAACCTCCAGGTCACCAACAAGACGATCGTCGACAAGGAGCCCCAGCTGGTCTCCCTGCTGGACAAGGGCATCGGCCTGACCGGCAAGGTCACCCCGTTCCTGGAGGACAACGAGCCGCGCCTGGTGGGCGCGCAGCTGGCGAACCGGCAGGCGCTCGCCCTCATCGCCAAGGAGTCCCCGAGCATCCCTTGCGTCTTCAGGGGCATGGCCAAGATCCAGCCCCGTCTGGTCGAGGCGATGGGCGGCGGCCAGCCCGGCGTGCACGTCACGCTGGAGCTGAGCAAGCCGCGCCCCGCGTACAAGCCGATCCTGGACACGCCGGAGAACAAGGACCAGCGCAACGCCCGCTGCTACGGCATCCCGAACCCCAAGGTGCCGTTCCCGCAGTACCAGACCCTCGACGGCACCGAGGACGACACGTGGTGGAAGGGCCCGGCCGGCCGTTCGCTGTCCAGCGTCCTGATCAAGCCAGGCGCCGCCGATGACGACACCATGCTGAAGAGCCTCATGGCCCCGGCGATGGGCACCTCCGCGAACCAGGTCTCCGACCTGGCCTCGCTGTTGTACGCTCCGGCCGCCAGCGGAATGGTGGTGACGGTGAAGTGAAGACGACGTCGGCGGCCGTCAAGCTGCTCATCTTCGCGGTGATCGCGACGCTGTTCACCGGCATCCTCGCCGTCACGATCTCCAACACCCAGTTCGTCGACACGACGAAGTACCGTCTGATCTTCACCGACGCGGCCGGGGTGCTGCCGGGCGACGAGGTCCGCATCGCCGGCGTACGCGTCGGGCAGGTCGACTCGATCAAGCTCTACCGCGGCACGCTCGCGCAGGTGACGGTCTCGGTGCTCAAATCCGAGCCGCTGCCGCGCAGCACCGAGGCCCAGCTGCGCTACCGCAACCTGATGGGCCAGCGCTACGTCTCCCTGACCCAGGGCTCTGGCCAGGGCGGCGCACTGCCGCCGAACGGCGTCATCCCCAAGGAGCAGACCCAGCCGGCGCTCGACCTGACCGCGCTGTTCAACGGCTTCCGCCCGTTGCTGCGCGCGATCCGGCCGCAGGACGTCAACCAGCTCTCGTACGAGATCATCCAGGTGCTCCAGGGCGAGGGCGGAACGGTCAACGGCCTGCTCGCGCACGTCGCGTCGCTGACCCAGACCCTGGGCGACCGCGACCAGGTCATCGGCCGGGTCATCGACAACCTCGACCGCGTGATCAGCACCATCGACTCGCGCGACGAGGAGGTCTCCTCGCTGATCACCAACCTGAGGAGCCTCGTCTCCGGCCTGTCCGGCGACCGCAAGGCGATCGGCGACTCGCTCGTCAGCGTCAACCAGCTCATCGGCACGACCAACGGCCTGCTCAGCCAGGCACGGCCTCCGCTCAAGGACGACATCACCCAGCTCGGGAAGCTGTCGAAGGTCCTCGCGGCCAACGGCAACGACCTGGACAAGGCGTTCGCGTCGCTGCCGACCAACTTCACGCTGCTCGACCGGGTGGCGTCCTACGGATCCTTCTTCAACTTCTACCTCTGCAGTCTGGACGCCCAGATCGGGCTGCCCGGAAAGGTCTCTGTCAACACGCCGCAGATCGTGAACGACAACGCCCGGTGCAAAGAATGATGACGTTCATCTCCGGGCGGAGAGGGGAGTACGGCCATGAAGCGGTCGTTCCGGGAGCGGGATCCCCTGCGGATGGGCTTGCTCGGCGTGACCTCGGTGACGCTGCTCGTGGTCCTCTCGTTCAACCTGTCGCGCCTCGAGGGCGGGACGAAGTACCAGGCCGCGTTCACGGAGGCCAGCGGGCTCAAGCCGTCGGAGGACGTACGGATCGCGGGCGTGAAGGTCGGCAAGGTCCTGAGCGTGGGCCTGGAGGGCGACCACGTGAAGGTCGGCTTCACGGTGGACCCCAAGGTGCGCTTCGGCACCAGCTCGCGCGCGGCGATCAAGCTGAGCACGATCCTGGGCTCGCACTACCTGGAGATCCAGCCGATCGGTTCGGGCCGGCAGTCGGCGCGCTCGGAGATCCCCACCTCGCGCACGACGCCGTCGTACGAGGTCGTGCCGGCGTTGCAGGACCTCAGCGGGCAGCTGCAGAAGATCGACGTGCCGCAGCTCGGCAAGGCGTTCGACACCCTGTCGGACACCCTGCGGGGCTCCCCGGAGAACGTCCGCGGGGCGCTGGACGGGCTGCGGAAGATCTCCCGGGCGGTGGCCTCGCGCGACGAGTCGCTGAGCGACCTGCTCCAGCACACGAACAACGTCACGAAGCTGCTGGCCGACCGCAGCGGCGACCTGGCGGCGCTGGTGTCGGACGGCTCGCGGCTGCTGCAGGAGATCGACGACCGTCGCGCGGTGGTCCGCTCGCTGCTGTCGGGCACGGTGAGCCTCTCCCAGCAGATCGACGGCACGATCGCGGAGAACCGCGCCACGCTGCACCCGGCCCTGACCCAGCTCCACAAGGTCGTCGGCATCCTGCTGCGCAACCAGGACAACCTCGACCGGGCGGTGAAGGTCCTCGGGCCGTTCGTCACGACCTCGGCGGACGCGACGTCGACCGGCCGGTGGTTCGACGGATACCTCCAGAACCTCATCCCCCTGCCGGCGAGCGTCAAGGGCCCGTCGGGCAAGTCCCCCGGCGCGGACACGCTGCCGAACGTTCCGTGAGCGCAAGTACGACACGAGTGGGAAGGGAGGCGCGGACATGAGGCGACGCGCCATCCGCCGCGCGGCCCCGCGGGCCCTCGCGATCGCGCTCGCCCTCGGCACCGCGGTGTCGGGGTGCACGTTCAAGGGCGTGTCGTCGATGCCCTTGCCGGGCGGCGTCGACACGGGCTCGCAGCCGTACGACGTGAAGATGGTCTTCGAGAACGTCCTGGACCTGGTGCCGCAGTCGCAGTGCCGGGTCAACGACGTCCCGGTCGGCATGGTCACCAAGATCGACCTGGTCGACTGGAAGGCCGTCGTGACGTGCCGGCTCCGCCGTTCGGTCGACCTGCCCGCCAACGCGGTCGCCACCATCTCCCAGACCAGCCTTCTGGGGGAGAAGTTCGTCGCGCTGTCCGCCCCGCAGGGCCAGACACCGCAGGGACGGCTCGCGGCGGGCGCCGAGATCCCCCTCGACCGCACCTCACGCAGCACCGAGGTCGAGGAGGTGCTGTCGGCGATGTCGATGCTCGTCACCGGCGGCGGCCTCGAACAGGTCTCGACGATCAACCACGAGCTGAACGCCGCCCTGCAGGGTCACACCGAGCAGCTGCGCGACGTGCTGAACCGCCTCAACACCTTCGTCGGCACGCTCGACCGGCAGAAGAGCCAGATCGTCACGACGATCGACAAGGTCGACCAGCTGGCCGCCACGCTCGCCAAGCACAACAAGACGATCGCCGACACGATCGACAGCACCGGCCCGGCGGTGAAGGTCCTGGCCTCCCAGCGCAAGGACCTCACCAAGCTGCTCGTCAACATGGACAAGCTCGGGACGGTCGCGACCCGCGTCATCAACCGGTCGCAGGGCGACACCGTGGCCAACCTCAAGTCCCTGCAGACGATCCTGGACAACACCAACAAGGCCAGCGACACGATCCCCAAGATCCTCGGAGGCCTGTTCACCTTCCCGTTCCCGCAGACGGTCAGCCAGGCGGTCAAGGGCGACTACGGCAACCTCATGGTCTCCATGGACCTCAACGTCGCCGACCTCGCGCACAACCTCCTCGCCGGCACGCCGCTCGCGGGGATCTCCAAGGCCGCGGACAAGCTGCAGAACGCCCTGCCGCCGCCGCGTACGAGCCTCCCGGACACGCCGCTGGGCGTGCTGCCGGGGCTCACCTCGAGCGGGACGGGCCAGGACGGCTCATCCGGGTCCTCCGGGTCGAAGGGCGGTTCCGGGGGGATCGGCGATATCCTGCCGCCGCTCGGTATGAACGGCTCGTCCGGTGACGACCTCGGTGCGCTGCTCCAGGGAGGCACCGCATGATCATCAAGCGCGGTGTCAAGATCCAGCTGCTGGTGTTCGCCGTCATCACGGCGCTGACCATGGCGTACACCCTGGTCAACATCATCGGCATCGGGCAGGGCGTGCTCGACCTGCGGTACCGGGTGTACGTCGACCTCGCCGACTCGGGCGGCATCTTCACCAACGCCGAGGTGACCTACCGCGGCGTCACGGTCGGGCGCGTGGGCCCGCTACGGCTCACCAAGAACGGCGTGCGCGTCGAGCTGCGCATCGACCGGAGCAAGAAGGTGCCCGCCAACAACGTCCAGGCGTACGTCCTCAACCGGTCCGGCGTCGGCGAGCAGTACGTCGACCTGCGCCCGGCCGGCAACGGCCCGTCGCTCAAGGACGGCTCGGTCATCCCGGTCTCGCAGACGCACCTGCCCGTGCAGACGTACGAGCTCCTGCACAACGTCGACGCGCTGGTCCGTACGGTCAACCCCCAGGACCTCGGCACGGTCATCGACGAGCTCGACCGGGGTCTGTCGGGCACCGGCCCGGACCTGCAGTCGCTGCTCGACTCGAACAAGCGGATCCTCGAGGCGCTCAACGCGACCTACCCCGAGACGATCCAGCTGCTCAACAACGGCCGGACCGTCCTGGACACGCAGGTGGACGAGGGCCCGACGTTCCGGCAGTTCTCCCACGACCTGGCGTCGCTGACCAGTGAGCTCAAGCACGACGACGGCACCGTGCGCTCGGTGCTGAACACCGCGCCCGGCACACTCGACCAGGCCGACGACCTGTTCGACCGCATCGAGCCGACGCTGCCGACGCTCCTGGCCAACGGATCCGTGGTCGGGCAGGTGCTGACCTCACGATCCACCCAGCTGCGGCAGATGCTGGTCACGTACCCGCTGATCGTGGGCTCCGCGTTCACCGTGGCGCCCGGCGACGGCACCGTGCACTTCGGCCTGGAGCTGAACCTCAACGCGCCGCCCGTGTGCACCAAGGGATACGAGAACACGCGGGTGCGGTATCCGCAGGACACGCGTCCGGCGAGCATCAACCCCAAGGCCTCCTGCAAGCTGCCGAAGAACTCGACCACGGCCGTACGCGGCTCGCGCAACGCTCCGCCCGCGGGGCCGTACCCCAAGCTCCCGGCCGGGGCCACCGCGGGTGCGGGCTTCCCGTACGAGCGGAGCTACTCGAGCGGGTCGTCGTCCTCGTCCTCTTCGGACGCGGCCAAGCAGGCGTCGGCGCGGCAGTCGCCGGGGGCCTCGGACGGTGCGCAGTCCGCATCCCAGCTTCAGACGCTCTTCGTCAGCGGCTACGATCCCCGGACTCGCGTGTACGTGGGACCCGACGGAAAGCAGTACCGGTTGGGCAAGGTCAGTCAACTGACGGGAGACGCTTCATGGCAGACGCTTCTGCTGAGCCCGATCGTCGGCTGAGCGCCGGCCGTGGCCGGCTGGGGGCGATGCTCGACCGGAGGGTCCGCGGCGGCCGGCTGGGAGCGGCCTTCGCGGCACTGGGACTGATCTTCATCGCGCTGACGGTGTGGGCGGGCTTCCTGGCCAAGAGCACGTACGCCGCCGACACTCGCAAGTCCGACATCGCGGCCGTCCAGGAGGTCGCCCGCCGGGTCGTCACCCACTTCTACGACGTGAGCTACCAGACCTTCGACCAGGACACCCAGCGGGTGTACACGGACCTGGACAGCGCGTTCAAGGCGCAGGCGGTCCAGCAGCTCGGCTCGACCTGGAAGCAGACCGTGGTGACCAACCAGCTGATCTCCAGCGCGGTCGTGTACGCCTCGGGCGTGGTGAACATCACCTCCAAGTCGGCCGAGGTCATGGTCACCGTCAAGCGCACCTCCCAGTCCAGCCAGGTGAAGACCCCGGTGTCGTCGTGGGCGAGCGCACAGGTGCAGCTCACCAAGCGTGGCGACGACTGGAAGGTCTCGGGGATGGGCGGTCTGCAGTGACGGTGGAGACGGACAGCGAGAGCCGCCGGTCGGCACGACGGGCCGGCCGCGAGGACAAACGCTCGGCCCCGTCGAAGGCGCCGGCGGCGGACCGCCGATCCCCCGCGACGCCGATGCTGGCGCTGCTGGGCTGCGCGTGCCTGGTGATGGCGGTGTGCTGCCTGTACCTGTGGCACCAGGAGAGCCACGACCGAGCCGTCGCCCACGCCCGCGACGACGCGCGCGCGGCCGCCCAGTCCGAGGCGAAGGACCTGCTGTCGTACAACTTCAAGACGCTCGACTACGACCTGAGCAAGGCGAAGTCGGAGATGACGCCGGGGATGGCCAAGTCGTTCGGCGACTACTGGGCGATCTTCCGCCCGTCGGTGGAGAAGAGCCAGACCCAGGCCCTGACGCAGATCCAGGTGACGGGAGTGACCGACGCGACCCCGACGAGGGTCGAGGTGGTCCTGTTCGTGAAGATGATCTCCGTCAACGCCGCGCACAAGGAGCCTCAGGTCGACACGTCCTGGCCGCGGCTCCAGATGCGGAAGATCGGCAAGAGGTGGCTGATCGACGGCCCGAGGATGACCACCCCGCCCCCGGCGTCGGCCTCCCCGACCCCGGCCCCGGCCTCGCCGAAGAAGCCGTCCGCTTCGCCGAAGTCCTCGAAGAAGCCGTAGCCGACCCCACTCGCCGCCTGCGCGCGTGAGGGCGGCGCAGGGCGGCGGGGAGGGTTTCGGGGCCTTGCGGCGCCTGAGAGGCCCGTGACGGGCCTCTCAGGGCCTGTGAGGCCGTTTGCGGGGATGCCGTGGGCTCCGTGCGGGGCGGCCTGGTTGATCACTCCTCGCCAGAGAATCGCTCCCACGCGGACTGGCGAGTGATGCCGAGGGCCTGTCCGATCCGCGCCCAGGTGACGCCGCGCCGTCGCAGCTCCTGGACCCAGGAACGCAGATCCGCCGCCACCTGATCGGCGACCACGGCGACGCGCGGGATGTGGTCGAGCATCTGTTCGTCGGTGAGGGACTCCCAGAGCGGCAGCCGCGGCGCGGCGACCGGCACTTGGACGATAGAAGTGGGCTGGCGCCCCTGGGCGGGCGGGCCTCACCGGGCGGGCCTCACCGGGCGGGCCTCACCGGGCGGGCCTCACCGGGCGGGCCTCACCGGGCGGGCCTCACCGGGCGGGCCTCACCGGGCGGGCCTCACCGGGCGGGCCTCACCGGGCGGGCCTCACCGGGCAGACGCCACTGGGCGGGTGTCGCCCCAAGCCGCCCCTGCCGCGGACGCCCGCCGAAACGCCCTACTGCGGGTGCCGTGATCCCCGGCTCTATGCACAGGCTTCGCCCAGTCGGCCATCCCCGACGTGCGCTGTGCTGTGCCGCGACGCGGACCCGCGGCCATCCACCGCCTCAGGACCCGGCGGCCTCGCGGACGCCGCCAAGCCGTCCCGACCTCGGGCGTCATCATCCTCAGCTCTATGCCCAGGCCCCGCCCAGTCGGCCACGCCTGTCGCGCGTGGCGCTGTGCCCGCAGCGTGTGGCCCACGGCCATCCACCCCCCCACAGGGCCCGGCGGTGTCGCGGACGCCGCCAAGCCGTCCCGATCTCGGACGCCATCAACCCCGGATCTACCCCCAGGCCCGGCCAAGCCGGCCGGTTCTGCCGCGCCGTTACGGCGGTTGCGTGCGCAGGTGTCGCGGCGTCACCTCGTCAGTCCTGGCTCACGTCCACCGGACGCCGTGGCGCTCGACGAAATCACCCACTGGCGTCGGCGCCGATCGGCGTCCGCGGCAGGCTCGGACGAGGTGGGGGCGGGTGGTCTTCCGATGGCCGTTCGATGGCGCGGATGAGGCCTGCCCATGGTCCCTGCGACACCCGCGCGATGGGCCTCCGCGACGCGGCGCAGCGACATCTGCGCACATGTCCACCCACTGAGATGAGGAGGCCTTGCGAACGTCAGCTAAACTATGGTCTTCGTCACGCCTGATGAGCGGGCGGAATGTCCATGTCTAGTCTTGACGTGGGGCCGCTGACGAGCGATGCTGCGGAGCAACTGTGATGCATACTGCGGCGCTCTGCTTGCCAGCGGTGTAGCCCTCGGCTACACTGCCCCTTTGCGCTGCCCTCTGACTATCCACAACCTGAGCGACCCGTGAAGAGTCCATCTCGCACGGTTTTGGGACGTGGATCGTCTGGCGTGCGCGTCGTCAGTCCCGCCGCGAGCCCTCGGAAGGACCACTCTTGGCAGCCTCGCGCAACGCCTCGACTACCGCAACCGGTCCGAACCGCGTTTCTTTCGCGCGTATCAAGGAGCCTCTGGGAGTCCCGGATCTCCTCGCGCTGCAAACGGAGTCCTTTGACTGGTTGCTCGGTAACGAGAGGTGGAAGGCCCGGGTCGATGCGGCCCAGCAGGCCGGTCGTAAGGATGTCCCGACCCAGTCGGGACTTGAGGAGATCTTCGAAGAGATCAGTCCCATCGAAGACTTCTCCGGCACCATGTCCCTCTCGTTCCGTGATCACCGGTTCGAGCCGCCGAAGTACTCCGTCGAGGAGTGCAAAGACAAGGACATGACCTTCTCCGCCCCGATGTTCGTCACGGCGGAGTTCATCAACAACTCCACGGGGGAGATCAAGAGCCAGACGGTGTTCATGGGTGACTTCCCGCTCATGACGCCGAAGGGCACTTTCATCATCAACGGCACCGAGCGTGTCGTCGTCTCTCAGCTCGTCCGTTCGTCCGGTGTCTACTTCGACCGGACCCTGGACAAGACGTCCGACAAGGACATCTTCGGCTGCAAGGTGATCCCCTCCCGGGGTGCATGGCTCGAGTTCGAAGTCGACAAGCGTGACAATGTCGGCGTCCGGATCGACCGTAAGCGCAAGCAGAGCGTCACCGTTCTGCTCAAGGCGCTGGGTTGGGACGACGCCCGCATCCTCGAGCGCTGGGGCGACTACGAGTCGATGCGGATCACCCTGGAGAAGGACCACACCACCGGGCAGGACGACGCGCTGCTCGACATCTACCGCAAGCTGCGTCCGGGCGAGCCTCCGACCAAGGAGTCCGCGCAGACGCTGCTTGAGAACCTCTACTTCAACCCGAAGCGGTACGACCTCGCGAAGGTCGGCCGATACAAGGTCAACAAGAAGCTCGGCCTGGACCTGGATCTCAGCCAGGGCACCCTGACCGAGGACGACATCGTCACGACCGTCGACTACCTCGTCCGGCTGCACGCCGGCGAGGAGGAGATGACCGCCCCGGCGGGTCGTGACATCCCTGTCGAGACCGACGACATCGACCACTTCGGCAACCGCCGTATCCGGTCGGTCGGCGAGCTCATCCAGAACCAGGTCCGCCTGGGTCTGGCGCGTATGGAGCGCGTCGTCCGCGAGCGCATGACCACGCAGGACGTCGAGGCGATCACGCCGCAGACCCTGATCAACATTCGCCCGGTCGTGGCGTCGATCAAGGAGTTCTTCGGCACCTCGCAGCTGTCGCAGTTCATGGACCAGACCAACCCGCTCGCGGGCCTGACGCACAAGCGTCGCCTCAACGCGCTGGGCCCCGGTGGTCTGTCCCGTGAGCGCGCCGGCATGGAGGTCCGTGACGTCCACCCGTCGCACTACGGCCGCATGTGCCCGATCGAGACGCCGGAAGGCCCGAACATCGGGCTGATCGGCTCGCTGAGCTCGTACGGCCGGGTCAACTCGTTCGGCTTCATCGAGACGCCGTACCGCAAGGTCGTCGACGGCCGGGTCACCGAGCAGATCGACTACCTCACCGCGGACGAGGAGGACCGGCACGTCGTCGCCCAGGCCAACACGCCGATCGACGACGACGGCAACTTCGCCGAGAACCGCGTCCTGGTCCGCCGGAAGGGCGGCGAGATCGAGTTCATCTCGCCGGCCGACGTGGATTACATCGACGTCTCGCCGCGCCAGATGGTGTCGGTCGCGACGGCGATGATCCCGTTCCTCGAGCACGACGACGCCAACCGCGCGCTGATGGGTTCGAACATGCAGCGCCAGTCGGTGCCGCTGCTGCGCAGCGAGGCTCCGCTGGTGGGCACGGGCATGGAGTACCGCGCGGCGACCGACGCCGGTGACGTCATCACGGCCGAGAAGGCCGGTGTCGTCGAGGAGGTCTCCGCCGACTACATCACGGTGATGAACGACGACGGCACGCGTACGACGTACCGTGTCGCCAAGTTCAAGCGCTCCAACCAGGGCACGTGCTTCAACCAGAAGCCGATCGTGAACGAGGGTCAGCGGGTCGAGGTCGGCACCGTCATCGCCGACGGTCCGTGCACGGACAACGGCGAGATGGCGCTCGGCAAGAACCTCCTGGTGGCGTTCATGCCGTGGGAGGGCCACAACTACGAAGACGCGATCATCCTCTCCCAGCGTCTGGTGCAGGACGACGTTCTGTCCTCGATCCACATCGAGGAGCACGAGGTCGACGCCCGCGACACCAAGCTGGGCCCGGAGGAGATCACCCGGGACATCCCGAACGTCTCCGAAGAGGTCCTGTCCGACCTGGACGAGCGCGGCATCATCCGCATCGGCGCCGAGGTCACCACGGGCGACATCCTGGTCGGCAAGGTCACGCCCAAGGGCGAGACCGAGCTGACGCCGGAGGAGCGCCTCCTGCGCGCGATCTTCGGTGAGAAGGCCCGTGAGGTCCGCGACACCTCGCTGAAGGTGCCGCACGGTGAGTCCGGCAAGGTCATCGGTGTCCGCGTGTTCAGCCGCGAAGAGGGCGACGAGCTCCCGCCGGGCGTGAACGAGCTGGTCCGCGTGTACGTGGCCCAGAAGCGCAAGATCACCGACGGCGACAAGCTCGCCGGTCGTCACGGCAACAAGGGCGTCATCTCCAAGGTGCTGCCGGTCGAGGACATGCCGTTCCTGGAGGACGGCACCCCGGTCGACATCGTCCTCAACCCGCTCGGCGTGCCGGGCCGGATGAACGTCGGCCAGGTCCTGGAGACCCACCTCGGGTGGGTCGCGAGCCGGGGCTGGAAGGTCGACGGGGACGACGCCGAGTGGAAGCGCCAGCTGAAGGCCATCGGGGCGGACAGTGCCGAGCCCGGCACCAACGTCGCCACGCCGGTCTTCGACGGCGCCCGCGAGGAGGAGATCACCGAGCTGCTCGACAGCACCATGCCGAACCGCGACGGCGAGCGCATGGTGCAGAAGACCGGCAAGGCGCGGCTGTTCGACGGCCGCACCGGTGAGCCCTTCAAGGACCCGATCGCCGTTGGTTACATCTACATTCTGAAGCTGCTCCACCTGGTCGACGACAAGATCCACGCGCGTTCGACCGGCCCGTACTCCATGATCACCCAGCAGCCGCTCGGCGGTAAGGCCCAGTTCGGTGGCCAGCGCTTCGGTGAGATGGAGGTCTGGGCACTGGAGGCGTACGGCGCCGCCTACGCCCTCCAGGAGCTGCTCACCATCAAGTCCGACGACGTTCTCGGCCGGGTGAAGGTCTACGAGGCCATCGTCAAGGGCGAGAACATCCCTGAGCCGGGCATCCCTGAGTCCTTCAAGGTGCTGATCAAGGAAATGCAGTCGCTGTGCCTGAACGTCGAGGTGCTTTCCAGCGACGGCATGTCCATTGAGATGCGTGACACCGACGAGGACGTCTTCCGCGCAGCGGAGGAGCTCGGCATCGACCTGTCCCGGCGTGAGCCGAGCAGTGTCGAAGAGGTCTAGCGAGCGGATGGCCGGGCCGGCGCGCGTAGCGCTGGCCCGGCGGCCGCGACCTGGGAACGGCATACGACAGCAGGGGACTGGTTAACAAAGTGCTCGACGTCAACTTCTTCGACGAGCTGCGGATCGGCCTGGCGACGGCAGACGACATCCGGCAGTGGTCGCACGGTGAGGTCAAGAAGCCGGAGACGATCAACTACCGGACTCTGAAGCCTGAGAAGGACGGGCTTTTCTGCGAGAAGATCTTTGGTCCGACCCGCGACTGGGAATGCTACTGCGGGAAGTACAAGCGCGTCCGCTTCAAGGGCATCATCTGTGAGCGCTGTGGCGTTGAGGTGACCCGCGCCAAGGTGCGTCGTGAGCGGATGGGCCACATCGAGCTGGCCGCGCCGGTCACGCACATCTGGTACTTCAAGGGCGTGCCCAGCAGGCTGGGATACCTCCTGGACCTGGCGCCCAAGGACCTTGAGAAGATCATTTACTTTGCGGCCTACATGATCACGTGGGTCGACACGGATTCGCGCGAGCGTGACCTGCCCTCGCTCGAGGCCAAGATCTCCGTGGAGCGGCAGCAGATCGAGCAGCGCCGCGACGCCGAGATCGAGGCCCGGCAGAAGAAGCTGGAGCAGGACCTCGCCGAGCTTGAGGCCGCGGGGGCAAAGGGCGACCAGCGCCGCAAGGTGCGTGAGGCCGCCGAGCGTGAGATCAAGCAGATCCGCGACCGGGCCCAGCGCGAGCTGGACCGTCTCGACGAGGTGTGGAACCGCTTCCGTAACCTCAAGGTCCAGGACCTCGAGGGCGATGAGCTGCTCTACCGCGAGATGCGCGACCGGTTCGGCCGCTACTTCGAGGGCGGCATGGGCGCGGCCGCGATCCAGAAGCGTCTGGAGAACTTCGACCTCGACGCCGAGGCGGAGCGGCTGCGGGAGATCATCCGCAGCGGCAAGGGCCAGAAGAAGGCCCGCGCCCTCAAGCGCCTCAAGGTCGTCTCCGCGTTCCTCAACACCCGCAACAGCCCGCGGGGCATGGTGCTGGACTGCATTCCGGTCATCCCGCCGGACCTGCGCCCGATGGTGCAGCTCGACGGTGGCCGGTTCGCCACGAGCGACCTCAACGACCTGTACCGCCGGGTCATCAACCGGAACAACCGGCTGAAGAGGCTGCTCGACCTCGGCGCGCCCGAGATCATCGTCAACAACGAGAAGCGGATGCTCCAGGAGGCCGTCGACGCGCTGTTCGACAACGGCCGCCGCGGCCGGCCCGTCACCGGGCCCGGCAACCGTCCGCTCAAGTCGCTGTCCGACATGCTCAAGGGCAAGCAGGGCCGGTTCCGGCAGAACCTCCTGGGCAAGCGCGTCGACTACTCCGGTCGAAGCGTCATCGTCGTCGGCCCGCAGCTGCGGCTGCACCAGTGCGGTCTGCCCAAGCAGATGGCGCTGGAGCTGTTCAAGCCCTTCGTCATGAAGCGGCTGGTCGACCTCAACCACGCACAGAACATCAAGAGCGCCAAGCGCATGGTCGAGCGTGCCCGCCCGGCCGTGTGGGACGTGCTCGAAGAGGTCATCACCGAGCACCCGGTGCTGCTCAACCGGGCGCCGACGCTGCACCGCCTGGGCATCCAGGCCTTCGAGCCGCAGCTGGTCGAGGGCAAGGCCATCCAGATCCACCCGCTCGTCTGCACCGCGTTCAACGCGGACTTCGACGGTGACCAGATGGCCGTGCACCTGCCGCTGGCGGCCGAGGCCCAGGCCGAGGCGCGCATCCTGATGCTCTCGACCAACAACATCCTCAAGCCGTCCGACGGCAAGCCGGTCACCATGCCGACCCAGGACATGGTCATCGGCCTGTTCTGGCTGACCACGGGCAAGGAGGGGGCGGACGGCGAAGGCCGTACGTTCACCACCCTGTCCGAGGCGATCATGGCCTACGACCGGGGCGAGCTCGACCTGCAGGCCCGGATCCAGGTCCGGGTCAAGGACGTCCCGCCGCCGCGCGGCTGGACGGCGCCGGAGGGTTACGAGGAGGGGCAGCCGTACCGCCTCGAGACCACGCTCGGCCGCCTGCTGTTCAACGAGGCGCTGCCGGCCGACTTCCCGTTCGTGAACTACGAGGTCGGCAAGAAGCAGCTCTCGACGATCGTGAACGAGCTGGCCGAGACGTACCCGAAGGTCGACGTGGCCAACGCGCTCGACGCGCTGAAGGACACCGGCTTCCGGTGGGCGACCCGCTCCGGCGTCACCATCGCCATCGACGACGTCATCGCCCCGCCGAACAAGGCGGACATCATGGCGTCGTACGAGCGGCAGGCCGACAAGGTGCAGCGGGAGTACGACCGCGGTCTGATCACCGACGACGAGCGCCGTCAGGAGCTCATCGAGATCTGGACCAAGGCCACGGTCGACGTCGCCAAGGACATGGAGGCGGCGTTCCCCGCCACCAACCCGATCTGGATGATGATCAACTCCGGTGCCCGCGGTAACCCGCTGCAGCTCCGGCAGATCGCCGGTATGCGTGGTCTGGTCTCCAACCCCAAGGGTGAGACCATCCCGCGGCCGATCAAGTCCTCCTTCCGCGAGGGCCTGTCTGTGGTCGAGTACTTCATCGCCACGCACGGTGCCCGGAAGGGTCTGGCCGACACCGCTCTGCGTACCGCCGACTCGGGCTACCTCACCCGTCGTCTGGTCGACGTCGCGCAGGACGTCATCGTCCGCGAGGACGACTGCGGCACCGACCGTACGATCAAGTTCGCGATCGCGACCAAGGGCGCCGACGGCTCCCTGACCAAGGTGGCGAACTCCGAGAACAGCCTCGTCGGACGCAACATCGCCGAAGACGTCGTGGTCGACGGCACGGTCATCTACCCGGGCGGCACCGACCTCAACGACACGGTGATCAACCGTCTCATCGAGGTGGGCATCTCCGAGGTCCGTACGCGGTGCGCGCTGGTCTGCGAGTCCAAGATCGGTGTCTGCGCGCAGTGCTACGGCCGTTCGCTGGCCACCGGCAAGCTCGTGGACGTCGGCGAGGCGGTCGGCATCATCGCCGCCCAGTCGATCGGCGAGCCCGGCACCCAGCTGACGATGCGTACCTTCCACACCGGTGGTGTGGCGGGTGTCGACATCACGCACGGTCTGCCGCGTGTCCAGGAGCTGTTCGAGGCGCGCATCCCCAAGGGTGTCGCCCCGATCAGCGAGGTGGCCGGCCGGATCCGCATCGACGAGACCGAGAAGACCCGGAAGATCGTGGTCATCCCGGACGACGGCGGCGAGGAGATCGCCTACCCGGTGCCGATGCGGTCGCGGCTGAGCGTCAAGGACGGCGACCACGTCGACGTCGGCCAGCAGCTCATCGCGGGTGCCATCAACCCGCACGAGGTGCTGCGCATCCTCGGCCCGCGCGCGGTCCAGCTGCACCTGGTCGACCAGGTGCAGGAGGTCTACCGGTCCCAGGGTGTGTCGATCCACGACAAGCACATCGAGATCATCGTTCGGCAGATGCTGAAGCGGGTCCAGGTGCTGGAGTCCGGCGACACCGACATGCTGCCCGGTGTCGAGCTGGTCGAGCGGCCGCGGTTCGAGGAGCTCAACCGCGCCGTCGTCGCCGAGGGCGGTCAGCCCGCCGTCGGCCGGCCCCAGCTCATGGGCATCACGAAGGCGTCGCTGGCCACCGAGTCGTGGCTGTCGGCGGCCTCCTTCCAGGAGACGACGCGGGTCCTCACGGACGCGGCGATCCACGCCAAGTCCGACCCGCTGGTCGGCCTGAAGGAGAACGTCATCATCGGAAAGCTGATCCCGGCCGGTACGGGCATGCCGCAGTACCGCAACATCCGGGTGGAGCCGACCGAGGAGGCCAAGGCGGCCGTCTACTCCGTCGGGTCCTACGACGAGGGCGCCGAGTACGCCTTCGGCCAGGGCTCCGGCGAAGCGGTCCCGCTGGAGGAGTACGACTTCGGCCAGTACAACCGCTGAGCGAGCAAGCGAAGAGGCCCCTTCCGAGCGATCGGAGGGGGCCTCTCCGCATGTGTGGACGGATGAACGTCGGGACGCCGCGTGGTCAGTAGACCGTGTAGAACCAGCTGGTGGCGTCGTCCCACAGTTTCGTCCGCTCCACCTTGGTGCCGCGGCCCAGTTCATGTAGACCGAGCAGCGTTTGGTGACCATGGACGGTCAGCCTGAGGTTCGGGATGCCTCTGAGCGGTGTGACATCCAGCGGATGAGCGATTCCGTTGAGCTGCAGTTCGTCCAACCGGGTCAGCCCGGCGAGCGGAGTCAGATCCCGGATGTTCTGGCAACCGGCGACTCCCAGCGACTGGAGGCGAGACATCCCCGCCAGCGGGGCCAGGTCGGCCACGTCGGTGTTCCACAGCACCAGATTGCGTAGCCCCGTCAGGCCGGCCAACGGCGCGACGGAGGTCAGGCCCTTGGCCACGGAGAGGTTCAGGGTCGTCAGCCGGGCCATGCCGGCGAGCGCGGCCACATCGCCCACCTGCCCGCAGTTGACGAGCTGTAGTGCTTCGAGGTCGGGAAGGGTCTCGGCCAGGTCGCGCAGGGACGGCCGCTCCTTGACGTTGACCAGTGTCAGATGCTTCAGACGGCGCAGCGGTCGTAGCCGGTCGGTCCCGATCGGAGCATCCAACGTCAGCGACTCGAGTCGTTCCATCGCCGCCAAGAAGCCCAGGCCGTGGTCGGCACGAACGCCGCTGAGCGCGAGCGAGACCAGCGCCTCTTGACCGGCGATGGCGTCGAGTTCGGTTATGTCGGTGACATTGACCGAGAGGGAACGCAGCCGTTCTAGCGAGAGGATGTGCCGAAACGCCTCGTGCCCGACGGCTGGCAGCTCCAGTCTCACCAGCGCCGTCTGGGCGGCGAGCGCCTCCTGGGCTGTCACCGGGGCGAAGACTCGAAGCGACTCCAACTGGGCGACACGACCAAGGAACGTCAGGTCCACTTCGGAGTCGGTCTGGATGTACAGCCGACGAAACGGTTTCACGAAGGGCAGCCCGGACAGCACCCGCGAGGTCTTCAGCCCGACTTCTTCTCCGCTCCAGGGCGTGCGGGCCAGCACACGGCGTGCGTAGGTCACCGGTTCGAAGTACTCCCAGCCGGTGAGTAACTCGTCCTGCACCTCTCTTCGCCGGTCCATGCCGTAGCCGGCGAGGACGTCCAGGGCGGCCGGGCCGTTGATGAGCCAGGCGGTTCGTACGGCCGCGACGGCGCGGGCGGTGCCGAGGCCGTCGAGGTCGCGGGGCAGCCGGCGCAGGATCTCCTCGCCCGCGCCGACCAGCAGGTGGGCCTCCTCGGCGTTGCGCGGAGGGATGACGTTCGCCAAACAGTCTTCGATGCGGTCGCGTAGTTCGGCCGGGATCTCCGACACGGTCTCCAGACAGGCGGCCACCAGGCGGCGCAGGCGGCGGGCGTGCCGGGGTTCGCGGTCGGCGCGGTCCAGGAGGCCGGTCAGCAGGTCGCGGCGGAGTGGTCCCGTCGCGTGGCCCGCGGTCATCACGATCGTCTCGCGCCACTGGTCCAGGTGGGCTCGTTCGATCAGTGGTTCCACGTCGTCGCGGTCGGCGGCCTCCTTCGCCGCCAGGTACTCCTGCACGGTCCGGTGCACGAAGTCGATCCGGCCCTCGGCGGGCGAGCGGATCACGCCGCTGCGTTCGAGCAGGTAGTCGAGCAGCGTCGACGGCGGGACACTCACGCGCGGCATCCCGGCCGTACGGTCGGCGACGTGGCGTTCCGCCGTCTCTCGGCGCAGCTCCGAGCGGCCCCAGACAGAGAGCTGCCAGGCCAGATGTTGCAGCACGCGGACCTTCTGGTCGGGCTCCAGGCCGACTCCCGCGAAGGCGGACACCTCGCGCTCGGCGTCGCGTCGTTCGAGGAGCATGTCGAGTGCGGCGGCGTAGATGCCCATCCGGTCGCGCGGCAGTTGCCGGGCGCGGTCCAGGTTCAGGGCGCAGAGCATGGCCGCCAGCAGCGGCGTCGCGGCGAGCGCGCGCAGGTGGGGGCTGCTCTCCAGCCGGGCGAGCAGTGCTCCCTCGTAGGCCGGAAGCCGTTCGACCGGGCATGGCAGGTCGCCCGCGTCGCGTACGGCGGCGTGCCAGTGCCGTACGAGTTCGCGCAGGTCGTCCGGGGCCATGGGGGACAGCGTCACCGGGGCGAAGTTCTCCGCTGTGAGCCAGCGGGCGTCGACCGCGGCCGGGCGGGAGGTGACCACGGTGCGCAGGCCCGGATAGAGGGTGAGGAGCCCGCGCAGCCAGTCCCGTACGGCGGGGCGGCGAGCGGGCGGCAACTCGTCGACCCCGTCGACGAGCAGCAGGCCGCGCCCGGCCGACAGCACCCGGTGTGCCCAGCCCGGCGGCGCCAGCCCCGCGAGCGGAGCCGCCACGTCGTGCGGGAGGTTCTCCGGCCGCGGGAGGCCGGACTCGGCGTGGCTGCGAAGCTTGACGACGAACGGTACGAGGCCGTTCCAGTCGCGGAGCGCCCCGGTGAAGCCGCCGCGCGCCGCGGTCACCGCGAGCCAGCGCAGCAGTGTGCTCTTGCCCGAGCCCGCGTCGCCGCGCAGGAGGGTCCGTTCCGCGCGGGCCAGTGCCGACTCGACGCGCGTGTTCGCCGGTTCGCCGTCCCGTGCGGCGCCGGTGAGGTCGGAGTGGCGCAGCCGGCCCACCGCGGGGCCGGAGGGCTCGTCGCTCTGGGCGTTCAGGCTGATGTAGGCGACGCTGAGCGTCGCGCGCGGCCGGTAGTTGACGATGCGCACGCCGAACAGCTCGACCTCGTCGAGCGCCGTCGCGGCGAACTCCAGGTACCGCCGCTCGAACTCCCCGTCGTCCCCCGTGCCGCTCGGAGCGTCGAGCGTGCGTACGGGCAGCCGGTCGAGCACGGTCGCGATCTGCTCTCCCACGCCGGACAGCCGCATGAGCATCTCGGTCTCCGCTCGCGCGGAGAACTCCGGGAGCTGCCGCACGACCCGTACGAAGCAGTCGCAGCATTCTTCGAGGAGGAGGTCGTAGAGCCGGGCGCCGGCCTCCCCGAGATGTGCCGGCGAGCCCCGCAACCCCTCGCGGAGGTGACGGGCGAGCCGTACCGGATCGGCGTCGGCCGCGAACAGCGCGTGGTCCGACAGGTCGGCGTGCTTCATCGTGTCGCCCACCTCGGCGGCGACGGCCGCCCGGTCGTTCTCCGCGAGGGAGGCGTACTCGCCGCGGATGAGCGGGTCGAGGCGGCGTTCGACGGCGTCGACGATCTCGTCGAGCTGCCGGTCCAGCCGCCGTCGCGCGAACCGGTCGGGGAACCCGGTGCGCAGCAGCTCGGCCAGATCCTTCTTTCCGTCACGCCGGGCGGAGCGCGCGGCCAGCCACTCGCGGGCGGCCCGTTGAACGACCGTCCTGCCGACAGCGGCGGCCACTCCCTCGACACCGGTCACGGATCCTCCTTCGTCGGGGATGTGACCACCGGGCCGTGCCTTCTGGTTCCCTCGCTGCGCTCGGTCACGGGCCCTCCTTCGTCGGGGGGTGTGACCACCGGGCCGTGTTGTCGGTTCCCTCGCTGCGCTCGGTCACGGGCCCTCCCTCTGTCCGAAAGAATTCCGGTGGCCTGCGGTCCTCCCTGACGGGCCCGTCTTTCGGGAGGTCAGACCGCGTGATTTGCGATTAGGCCGGTCATCACGGCAGGCTGGGGCGAAGGGTATACCGGCGGAGATTACCGTCGGCTTGTGGTCGATGACTCGGAGGTCCCCATGCGCCACGTGCCTTCGAGTGAAGTCATGCACTGCGGGCGGCACACCGCCGGCGGCATCGGCGCTGAAGGAGCCCGACGATGACCGAGCAGAACGGTGGCCAGGGATCCCACTGGCCGCTGCCTGACGAGCAGTCCCCCAAGACCGAGGCGTCCGGCGACCAACGCGACGAGGCGCCGGCCGGCCAGGACGCCACCCCGGGCACATCACCCACGCCGTCGCAGGAGGCGGAGACCTCCGCCCCGGTCGCCGATGTTCCGCCGGACGTCCTCGAGTCGGGCCGCACCGTGGTCTTCGGCCAGCACCGGCGGCCCAGCAAGCCGGAGGTCTCATCCGACCCCGGCACGCCCGTCGCGGGCGGTGAGAGCGGTGAGTCGAGCGAATCCGCGCCGCCGCCGTTCGGCCAGCCGGGCGGGTACGCCGCGCCGGGCGCCCCACCGCCGTTCGCCGCGCCGGGTGAGCAGGGACCGCCCGCGTACGGCCAGCAGCCCTACGGCACCCCGCCGTCCTACCCACAGCAGCAGCCGTACGGCCAGCCCTCCTACGGCCAGCAGAACCAGCCGGGCCAGCCCTCCTACGACCAGCCGCCGTCGTACGGTCAGCAGCAACAACAGCCTCCGTACGGGCAGCAGCCGCCGTACGGCCAGCAGCAACAGCCTCCGTACGGGCAGCCGGGCGAGCAGCCCGCGCCTTCCTACGGCCAGCAGCCCGGCGCGCCGTACGGGCAGTCTCCGGACTCCCCGAGCGGCCCGCCGGCCTACGGACAGGAGCCCTACGGGCAGAGTGGCCCTCCGCCGTACGGTCAGCAGCAGCAACAGCCTCCGTACGGCCAGCAGCCGCCGGCCTACGGCCAGCCCGGCTACGGCGGCCAGCCCTACGGGGAGCAGGGCCCGTACGGTCAGCCCGGTTACCCGCCGCAGTACGGCGGCCCGTACGGCCAGCCGGGGCAGCCGGGACAGCCGGGACAGCAGCAGGGCCAGCCCGGCCAGTTCGGCGCACCCGCGTACGGCGACAAGCCCGGGGAGGAGGACGCCGCCGAGCGCACCGCGTTCGCGCCGTCCTCGGGCCCGGGAGAGTCCGACTCCTCACCCGGCGAGGGTTTCGGCGCGCCCGCCACGACGGCGTTCTCCCCGAGCCAGGAGACCTCCGGCTCCGAGCCGCAGCCTCCGTCCTCGTTCGGCGGCACCCCGCCGGGTGAGGGCGAGGGCACCAAGCCGCCCGCCACGATGCTGGACACGCCGCTGTCGCAGGGCTCGGCGACGGGCGAGCACGCCACGCCGTCCGGCGACGCTCCCGTGTACGGATCGTCCCCGGTCGAGGACGTCGTCCCCGGGTTCGGGCCGTCGCAGGACGAGACGGTCAGGGAGCCGCAGGACGACCGCGACGACCAGGGCGGTGCCGAGCGCACGATGCTGGTGCCGCCGCCGGACTCCGAGACCGAGAACGCGAACCGCTTCGGCGAGGACGCGCCGGCGTACGGCCACGACCAGGGCGCCGCGTCCGGTGGTGAGAAGACGACCGCCTTCGGGCAGACGTCGCCCTCGTCGTCTCCGTATGAGCCGTCCTCTCCGTACGAGCCCTCGTCGCCCTACGACGCCTCCTCGCCGTACGCGGCCCCGCCGCCGGCCGGGGAGCAGGGCTCGTCCTGGGCGGCGCCCGGTGGCGAGCAGCAGGGCGGCTACCCGCAGTACGGCCAGCAGAACCAGACGGGCCCGCAGCCCGGGCAGCCGGGTCAGGACGCGTCCGGCCCGCAGTCCTTCGGCGACCAGAGCCGGCCGGGCCAGCCGCAGCAGGGCTACGGCCAGGCCGCCTACGGGCAGCAGCAGTACGGTCAGCAGGGCTACGGCCAGCAGCAGGGCTACGGCCAGCAGCAGGGTTACGGCCAGCAGCCGTACGGCGGGCAGCAGGGCCAGTCGCAGCACGGCCAGTCACAGCAGGGGCAGTCACAGCAGGGGCAGTCGCAGGAGGGCCAGCCCCAGCAGGGATACGGCCAGCAGGGCTACGGGCAGGGTTACGGCCAGCAGCCCTATGGTCAGCAGCCGTACGGCCAGGTCGCCCAGGGCGGCGGCTATCCGGGCTACGGCCAGTCGCAGCCGCCCGCCGGTGGAGACGGATCCAAGCAGAAGCTGTGGATCGCGCTCGGCGCCGGCGCGGTGGTGCTGGTCATCCTGCTCATCATCTTGTTCGTACTGCTCTGAGGCACGCCGGGGCGTCGTCTTCCCAAACCCCGGATGACTGAGACAGAATGCCGACGGGAACAAACCGTCGGCATTCTCTCGTTGTATCAACGTCTCACCGCGCCACGCCGATGTGGTAGGGCACTTGTTTTGACCCATGCGCGGGTGTTGGGTAGTCTCTCCCTTCGTGCCCGCGGTTCGCGGGTCCAACGTGCGTGCACACCGATCTAGGTGCCTCACCATCGCGATCATCGCCTGGTGACCGGCCTGAAGTCAGCGTGCGGCGCGGATTCGACTCCCTGAGTTCACCTGGCCTTTCCAGGCTGAGTGCAGGAGGGCGTGTGCGACACGCCCGACCACGGGGGTCGGAGGCAAAAGCAAAACGGCAGGTCGTCCCGCTCGTTGGGGCGCGACCAGCCGGCCGCGCGAGAGCACGGCAAACCCAGCAAACGGCTTGGTACGAGGAAGACGGAGACGCGGTGCCCACGATCCAGCAGCTGGTCCGCAAGGGCCGCCAGGACAAGGTGACCAAGAACAAGACGCCGGCGCTCAAGGGAAGCCCGCAGCGCCGCGGCGTCTGCACGCGCGTCTACACGACGACGCCCAAGAAGCCCAACTCCGCGCTGCGCAAGGTCGCCCGTGTCCGGCTGACGAGCGGGATCGAGGTCACGGCCTACATCCCCGGCGTCGGGCACAACCTGCAGGAGCACTCCATCGTGCTCGTGCGCGGCGGCCGTGTGAAGGACCTCCCGGGTGTGCGGTACAAGATCATCCGCGGGTCGCTCGACACCCAGGGTGTTCGGAACCGGAAGCAGGCTCGCAGCCGCTACGGCGCGAAGAAGGAGAAGAGCTGAGATGCCTCGCAAGGGCCCCGCAGGCAAGCGCCAGCTGATCGCTGACCCGGTGTACAACTCGCCGCTGGTCACCTCGCTGGTCAACAAGGTCCTGCTCGACGGCAAGCGGTCGATCGCTCAGAGCATCGTGTACGACGCCCTGGAAGGCTGCCGCGAGAAGACCGGCAACGACCCGGTCGTGACGCTCAAGCGCGCGCTGGACAACGTCAAGCCGACCCTCGAGGTCCGCAGCCGGCGTGTCGGTGGCGCCACCTACCAGGTGCCCGTCGAGGTGCGTCCGGCGCGCAGCACCACCCTCGCGCTCCGCTGGCTCGTCCTGTACGCCCGTCAGCGACGTGAGAAGACCATGACCGAGCGGCTGATGAACGAGCTGCTCGACGCGAGCAACGGCCTCGGCGCGAGCGTTAAGAAGCGCGAGGACACGCACAAGATGGCGGAGTCCAACAAGGCCTTCGCTCACTACCGCTGGTAATCCAGCACCACGTACGAGACTAACGAGGGCGCGAAAGTGGCTACTAAGACCGGCGTAGACCTGGCCAAGGTCCGAAACATCGGGATCATGGCCCACATCGACGCGGGTAAGACCACGACCACCGAGCGGATCCTGTACTACACCGGCGTCAACTACAAGATCGGTGAGGTTCATGAGGGCGCTGCCACCATGGACTGGATGGAACAGGAGCAGGAGCGCGGCATCACGATCACGTCTGCCGCGACGACCTGCCACTGGACGGTTGACGACGTCGATCACACCATCAACATCATCGACACGCCCGGACACGTCGACTTCACCGTCGAGGTGGAGCGTTCACTGCGCGTCCTCGACGGCGCGGTCGCGGTGTTCGACGGTGTGGCCGGCGTCGAGCCGCAGTCCGAAACGGTGTGGCGCCAG
The DNA here is from genome assembly GCF_050936355.1 of Actinoallomurus sp. CA-142502. Lineage (NCBI taxonomy): Bacteria > Bacillati > Actinomycetota > Actinomycetes > Streptosporangiales > Thermomonosporaceae > Actinoallomurus > Actinoallomurus sp. CA-142502. Next base: position 10,656,805 of record NZ_JBNJMY010000001.1, on the reverse strand, counting down.
GCCGACCGCTACAACGTGCCGCGGATCTGCTTCGTCAACAAGCTCGACCGCGTAGGCGCGGAGTTCCACCGCTGCGTCGACATGATCGTCGACCGGCTCAACGCCACGCCGCTGGTGCTGCAGATCCCGATCGGCGCCGAGGCCGACTTCAAGGGTGTCGTGGACCTGGTCCGCATGAAGGCTCTCGTCTGGAGCGCCGAGGCTGCCAAGGGCGAGATGTACGACGTGGTCGACATCCCCGACACGCACGCCGACGCCGCCCGTGAGTGGCACGACAAGCTGGTCGAGACGCTGGCCGAGGCCGACGACGAGATCATGGAGCTTTACCTCGAGGGCAACGAGCCCACGACGGCGCAGCTCATCCCGGCGATCCGCCGGGCCACGATCGCCGGCGCGCTGACCCCGGTCACCTGTGGCACCGCCTTCAAGAACAAGGGCGTCCAGCCGCTCCTCGACGCGATCGTCAACTACCTCCCCTCGCCGCTCGACGTCGAGGCCATCCAGGGCCACGACTACCGCGACGAAGAGAAGGTCATCGAGCGCAAGCCGAGCGAGGACGAGCCGTTCTCGGCGCTGGCATTCAAGATCATGAGCGACCCGCACCTGGGCAAGCTGACCTTCATCCGCGTCTACTCGGGCGTGCTGGAGTCCGGCAGCTCGGTCCTGAACAGCGTGAAGGACCGCAAGGAGCGCGTCGGCAAGATCTACCGGATGCACGCGAACAAGCGTGAGGAGATCGAGCGCGTTGGCGCGGGCGACATCGTCGCGGTGATGGGTCTCAAGCAGACCACCACCGGCGAGACGCTCTCCGACGACAAGAACCCGGTGATCCTGGAGTCGATGAGCTTCCCGGCGCCGGTCATCAACGTCGCCATCGAGCCCAAGACCAAGGCCGACCAGCAGAAGCTGGGCACCGCGATCCAGCGGCTCGCCGAGGAGGACCCGTCCTTCCAGGTGCGGACCGACGAGGAGACCGGGCAGACCATCATCTCCGGCATGGGCGAGCTGCACCTCGAGGTGCTGGTCGACCGCATGAAGCGGGAGTTCAAGGTCGAGGCCAACGTCGGCCGGCCGCAGGTCGCCTACCGCGAGACCATCCGCCGCAAGGTGGAGAAGGTCGAGTACACCCACAAGAAGCAGACGGGTGGCTCCGGTCAGTTCGGTCGCGTCATCATCGACATCGAGCCGCTCGGCGGCGGCAGCGACGGCTACGAGTTCGAGAACAAGGTCACCGGTGGCCGCATCCCGCGGGAGTACATCCCGTCGGTGGACGCGGGCTGCCAGGAGGCGGCCGAGTTCGGCGTGCTCGCCGGATACCCGCTGGTCGGTGTCAAGGTCACCCTGCAGGACGGCGCCTACCACGACGTCGACTCCTCCGAGCTGGCCTTCAAGATCGCCGGTTCCATGGCGTTCAAGGAAGCGGCCCGCAAGGCCGATCCCGCGCTGCTGGAGCCGATGATGGCCGTCGAGGTCACCACTCCTGAGGACTACATGGGTGACGTCATCGGCGACCTGAACGGCCGTCGTGGCCAGATTCAGGAGATGGGCGAGCGCAGCGGGGTCAAGGTCATCAAGTCCATCGTGCCGCTGTCCGAGATGTTCGGATACGTCGGTGACCTGCGGAGCAAGACCCAGGGGCGCGCCGTCTTCACGATGCAGTTCGACTCCTACGCCGAGGTTCCTGGGAACGTCGCGCAGGAGATCATCGCCAAGGCGCGCGGCGAATAACCCGTCGCGGCACAAGACCAACCACTGAAGCTACAGACGGTCGCGAAAGACGGCCGAGGATCGCAACAAGGAGACACCGGTGGCCAAGGCCAAGTTCGAGCGGACGAAGCCGCACGTAAACATCGGCACCATTGGGCACATCGACCATGGTAAGACCACCCTTACCGCGGCGATTACCAAGGTGCTCCATGACAAGCACCCGGACCTGAACCCCTTCACGCCGTTCGACGAGATCGACAAGGCGCCGGAGGAGCGGGAGCGGGGCATCACGATCTCGATCGCTCACGTCGAGTACCAGACGGAGAAGCGTCACTACGCCCACGTCGACTGCCCGGGTCACGCCGACTACATCAAGAACATGATCACCGGCGCCGCCCAGATGGACGGTGCGATCCTGGTCGTGGCGGCGACCGACGGCCCGATGCCGCAGACCAAGGAGCACGTGCTCCTGGCGCGTCAGGTCGGCGTTCCGTACATCGTCGTGGCGCTCAACAAGGCCGACATGGTCGACGACGAGGAGATCCTCGAGCTCGTCGAGCTGGAGGTCCGCGAGCTCCTGTCGGAGTACGAGTTCCCGGGCGACGACGTCCCGGTGGTCCGCGTCTCCGCGCTCAAGGCCCTCGAGGGCGACGCCGAGTGGGGCGCCAAGATCGTCGAGCTCATGGACGCCTGCGACGAGAACATCCCCGAGCCGGTCCGTGAGACCGACAAGCCGTTCCTGATGCCGATCGAGGACGTCTTCTCGATCACCGGTCGCGGCACGGTCGTCACCGGCCGTATCGAGCGTGGTGTCGTCAACGTCAACGAGACCGTCGACATCATCGGCATCAAGGACAGCGCCACCTCGACCACGGTCACCGGCGTCGAGATGTTCCGCAAGCTGCTCGACCAGGGCCAGGCGGGCGACAACGTCGGCCTGCTCCTGCGCGGCATCAAGCGCGAGGACGTCGAGCGCGGTCAGTGTGTCATCAAGCCGGGCACCAACACCCCGCACACCGAGTTCGAGGCGCAGGTCTACATCCTGTCCAAGGACGAGGGCGGCCGCCACACGCCGTTCTTCAACAACTACCGTCCGCAGTTCTACTTCCGGACCACGGACGTGACCGGCGTCGTGCACCTGCCCGAGGGCACCGAGATGGTCATGCCGGGCGACAACACCGAGATGCGTGTTGAGCTCATCCAGCCCATCGCGATGGAGGAAGGCCTCAAGTTCGCGATCCGCGAGGGTGGCCGCACCGTCGGTGCGGGCCGCGTGACCAAGATCATCAAGTAGTACCCGCGGAGCGGCGGTCGGGAGCTGAGACAGGCCCGGCCGCCGCACCACGACTCCCGACGATTTCGATCTGAGGGAGATCTCCGCGGAGGACGCGTGAGCGACCTCCGCGGAACGTAAACCAGCGGCACCTAGGAAGCAAAGGACACCGAGGCCACCATGGCGGGACAGAAGATCCGCATCCGGCTCAAGGCCTACGACCACGAGGTCATCGACACTTCGGCGCGCAAGATCGTCGAGACGGTGACGCGCACGGGCGCGAAGGTCGCCGGCCCGGTGCCGCTGCCGACCGAGAAGAACGTGTACTGCGTCATCCGCTCGCCGCACAAGTACAAGGACAGCCGCGAGCACTTCGAGATGCGCACGCACAAGCGCCTGATCGACATCATCGATCCGACGCCCAAGACGGTCGACTCGCTGATGCGGCTCGACCTTCCGGCCGGCGTCGACATCGAGATCAAGCTCTAAGGGCATCCAGAGATGAGCAAGCAGAGAAAGGGCGTTCTGGGCGAGAAGCTCGGTATGACCCAGGTCTTCGACGATGAGGGCCGGATCGTTCCGGTAACCGTCGTCCAGGCTGGGCCGTGCGTCGTCACCCGAGTGCGCACGCCGGAATCCGACGGTTACTCCGCCGTCCAGCTCGGCTACGGCCAGATCGACCCGCGCAAGGTCAACAAGCCGCTGACCGGTCACTACGAGAAGGCCGGCGTGACACCGCGCCGCCACCTCGTCGAGCTGCGCACGGACGACGCCGCCGAGTACGAGCTCGGCCAGGAGATCACCGTCGAGGTCTTCGAGGCCGGACAGCGGATCGACGTCACCGGCCGCAGCAAGGGCAAGGGCACCGCGGGTGTCATGAAGCGCCACGGCTTCAAGGGCCTCGGCGCCTCGCACGGCACCCAGCGCAAGCACCGCTCGCCCGGCTCGATCGGTGGCTGCGCCACGCCGGGCCGCGTGTTCAAGGGCCTGCGCATGGCCGGCAGGTACGGCAACGCCCGTACGACCGTGCAGAACCTCACCGTGCACTCCATCGACGCCGACAAGGGACTGCTCCTGATCAAGGGTGCGGTTCCCGGACCGAACGGCGGCCTGATCCTGGTGCGCAGCGCCGCGAAGGGGGCGAAGTAAGTGGCCACGAAACTGGACATCGAGCTCGCTCCGGAGATCTTCGACGCGAAGGTCAACGTGCCGCTGATCCACCAGGTCGTCGTGGCGCAGCTCGCCGCGGCGCGGCAGGGCACGCACAAGGCCAAGACCCGCGGTGAGGTCTCCGGTGGCGGTAAGAAGCCGTACCGGCAGAAGGGCACCGGTCGCGCCCGCCAGGGCTCGACCCGCGCGCCGCAGTTCGCCGGCGGTGGCACCGTCCACGGCCCGCAGCCGCGCTCGTACGCGCAGAAGACGCCGAAGAAGATGAAGGCCGCCGCGCTGCGCGGTGCGCTCTCGGACCGCGCTCGCTACGGCCGCGTGCACGTGGTGTCCGGTCTGGTCGAGGGCGAGACGCCCAAGACCAAGGCCGCGCTCGCCTCGCTGCGTTCGGTGACCGAGGCGGCCAAGGTGCTGGTGGTCCTCGACCGCGAGGACGACCTGACCTGGCTGAGCCTGCGCAACGTCGCCGAGGTGCACGTGCTCATGGCCGACCAGCTCAACACCTACGACGTGCTCTGCAACGACGAAATCGTCTTCACCGAGCCGGCGTACCAGGCCTTCGTGAACCACGTGAGTGGGAAGGAGGAGGCCAAGTGAGCAAGATCGCCGACCCGCGCGACATCCTCATCGCGCCCGTGATCTCGGAGAAGAGCTACGGGCTGCTCGACGAGGGCAAGTACACGTTCGAGGTTCGCCCGGACGCCAACAAGACCCAGATCAGGCAGGCCGTCGAGGCCGTCTTCGGGGTCAAGGTGACCGGCGTGAACACGATCAACCGGCAGGGCAAGCGCAAGCGCACCCGGTTCGGTTACGGCAAGCGCAAGAACACCAAGCGGGCCATCGTGAGCCTGGCCGAGGGTGAGCGGATCGAAATCTTCGGAGGCTCGGTCTCATGACCCTCTCCTCCGCGGCGCACCGCTCCGGCCAGGGAGCGCACGCGCGCGACCTCCGGACCCCGGGCACCGCGGAGGGCCGGTCCGGATCGGTTCACCGTCCGAAGACAGACAAGGGATGAACGAAAAAGATGGGCATCCGTAAGTACAAGCCGACGACGCCCGGCCGTCGTGGTTCGAGTGTGGCCGACTTCGTCGAGGTCACCCGGACCGAGCCGGAGAAGTCGCTCGTGCGTCCGCTCCCCAAGAAGGGCGGCCGTAACGTTCACGGCCGTATCACCACCCGGCACCAGGGCGGCGGACACAAGAGGGCGTACCGGGTCATCGACTTCCGGCGCGCCGACAAGGACGGTGTGCCGGCGAAGGTCGCGCACATCGAGTACGACCCGAACCGCACCGCGCGCATCGCGCTGCTGCACTACGCCGACGGGGAGAAGCGCTACATCCTCTGCCCGACCGGTGTGAAGCAGGGCGACCGCGTCGAGAACGGTCCGTCCGCCGACATCAAGCCGGGCAACTGCCTTCCGCTGCGCAACGTCCCGACCGGTACGGTCGTGCACGCCATCGAGCTGCGGCCCGGCGGTGGCGCGAAGCTGGCCCGCTCGGCCGGCTCCGGCGCCCAGCTGCTGGCCAAGGAGGGCAAGTACGCCACGCTGCGTATGCCCTCGGGCGAGATGCGGATGGTGGACCTGCGCTGCCGCGCCACGGTCGGCGAGGTGGGCAACTCCGAGCAGTCCAACATCAACTGGGGCAAGGCCGGCCGCATGCGGTGGAAGGGCAAGCGCCCGACCGTCCGCGGCGTCGCGATGAACCCGATCGACCACCCGCACGGTGGTGGTGAGGGCAAGACCTCCGGTGGCCGTCACCCCTCCAGCCCGTGGGGCCAGCCCGAGGGTCGCACCCGGAGGGCGAACAAGCCGTCCGACCGGCTCATCGTCCGTCGTCGCAGCAAGAAGAAGCGGTAGGAGCCGAAGCCATGCCACGTAGCCTTAAGAAGGGTCCCTTCGTCGACGACCACCTGATCAAAAAGGTGGACGCGCAGAACGAGAAGGGCACCAAGAACGTCATCAAGACGTGGTCGCGTCGCTCCATGATCGTGCCCGACATGCTCGGTCACACGATCGCCGTGCACGACGGCCGCAAGCACGTTCCCGTGTTCATCACCGAGGCCATGATCGGTCACAAGCTCGGGGAGTTCGCCCCGACTCGGACCTTCAAGGGCCACATCAAGGAAGACCGCCGCAGCCGGCGGGGCTGAACCAAGAAGTATCGAGAGCGAGGAAACAGCGATGGAAGCCAGGGCCCAGGCGCGGTACGCCCGCGTCACGCCCAGAAAGGCCCGCCGCGTGGTGGACCTCATCCGCGGCATGCAGGCCGCGGAGGCTCAGGCGGTGCTGCGCTTCGCCCCTCAGGCTGCGAGCGAGCCGGTGTACAAGGTGCTCTCGAGCGCCATCGCCAACGCCGAGCACAACCAGAAGCTCGACGCCGACACGCTCTTCGTGAGCCGGGCGTGGGTGGACGAGGGACCGACGCTGAAGCGCTACCGCCCGCGGTCGATGGGGCGCGCGTACCGCATCAACAAGCGGACCAGCCACATCACGGTCGTGGTCGAGTCGCGGCCCGAGGGTGACAAGGGCGGCAAGAGTTCGGGTAACGGCCGCAAGCAGACGAGGAGGACCCGCTAGTGGGGCAGAAGGTCAACCCGCACGGGTTCCGACTGGGCATCACCACCGACTTCAAGAGCCGGTGGTACGCCGACAAGCTGTACAAGGACTACGTCAAGGAAGACGTGTCGATCCGCCGGATGCTGACCCGCGGCATGGACCGCGCCGGCATCTCCAAGGTCGAGATCGAGCGCACCCGTGACCGCGTCCGCGTCGACATCCACACCGCGCGCCCGGGCATCGTGATCGGCCGCCGTGGCGCCGAGGCCGACCGCATCCGCGGCGACCTGGAGAAGCTGACCGGCAAGCAGGTCCAGCTCAACATCCTCGAGGTCAAGAACCCCGAGATCGACGCGCAGCTCGTCGCGCAGGGCGTTGCCGAGCAGCTGTCCAGCCGGGTCGCGTTCCGACGTGCCATGCGTAAGGCGATCCAGAGCGCCATGAAGAGCGGCGCCAAGGGGATCAAGGTGCAGTGCGGTGGCCGCCTAGGCGGCGCCGAGATGTCCCGCTCGGAGTTCTACCGCGAGGGCCAGGTGCCCCTGCACACGCTCCGCGCCGACATCGACTACGGCTTCTACGAGGCCCGTACGACCTTCGGCCGCATCGGCGTGAAGGTCTGGATCTACAAGGGCGAGGCGCCGACGAGCCGCGCCGAGCGCGAGGCGCAGGCCGCGAAGGAGCGCGCCGCCGGTGGCGGTGGCCGTCGCGAGCGGCCGCAGCGTCGTGGCGGCGGTGGCGGCGGCGGTGGCGGTCGCGGTGGCCGTGGCGGCGACCGTGGTGGCGACCGCGGCGGCCGGCAGCAGCAGCAGGCCGCGTCGAGCGCGCCCGCCGAGCAGCAGCAGGCGACTGAGGCGGCGGCGCCGTCCAGCGCGGGTGAGGGGAGCTGAATTACCAATGCTGATCCCTCGCAGGGTCAAGCACCGCAAGCAGCACCACCCGAAGCGGGCCGGCATGGCCAAGGGCGGCACCAGGGTCGTGTTCGGCGAGTACGGCATCCAGGCCGTCGAGGGCGCGTACGTGACCAACCGGCAGATCGAGGCCGCACGTATCGCCATGACCCGGCACATCAAGCGTGGCGGGAAGGTGTGGATCAACATCTACCCCGACCGTCCGCTGACCAAGAAGCCCGCCGAGACCCGCATGGGTTCCGGTAAGGGCTCGCCGGAGTGGTGGGTCGCGAACGTCAAGCCGGGCCGGGTCATGTTCGAGCTCGCGGGTGTCCCGGAGCCGCTGGCGCGCGAGGCGCTCCGCCGCGCGATGCACAAGCTCCCGATGAAGTGCAAGTTCGTGAAGCGTGAAGTGGGTGAGGCGTGATGGCTCAGGGCCTAACCGCCGAGGATCTGCGGTCCCAGCCGGAGGCCGAGCTGGTCACGAAGCTGAAGGAGGCCAAGGAGGAGCTGTTCAACCTCCGCTTCCAGGCGGCGACGGGCCAGCTCGAGACCCACGGTCGGCTGCGCGAAGTGAAGCGGGAGATCGCCCGCATCTACACCGTGATGCGGGAGCGGGAGCTCGGCATCGTCGTGTTCGCCGAGGAGCCCGCGGAGGAGTCCACCGATGAGTGACGAGAAGACGCAGCAGACGCGGAGCTACCGCAAGATCCGCGAGGGTCTCGTGGTCAGTGACAAGATGGACAAGACCGTCGTGGTCGCCGTCGAGGACCGCGTCAAGCACGCGCTGTACGGCAAGATCATCCGCCGTACGACGAAGTACAAGGCGCACGACGAGTCCAACGCCTGTGGCGTCGGCGACCGGGTCCGGCTGATGGAGACCCGCCCGCTGTCGGCCACGAAGCGGTGGCGTGTCGTGGAGATCCTTGAGAAGGCCAAGTAAGGGGTTCCGCCCCCGAGGTGGTCCCCGCTAAATGGCAGTCGCCGCCGAGCGACTGAAGGATCGAATCCGCCAGGCTCGAAAGAGAACCGGCGAGAGAATTCAGGAGTAGACGTGATCCAGCAGGAGTCGCGACTCAAGGTCGCCGACAACACGGGTGCCAAGGAGATCCTTTGCATCCGCGTTCTCGGTGGCTCGGGTCGGCGCTATGCGGGCATCGGCGACATCATCGTCGCGACCGTGAAGGACGCCCTTCCCGGTGCCGGCGTGAAGAAGGGTGATGTCGTTAAGGCCGTCGTCGTGCGCACCCGCAAGGAGCGCCGCCGTCCCGACGGCTCCTACATCCGCTTCGACGAGAACGCGGCTGTGCTCATCAGGGACGGCGGAGACCCGCGCGGTACGCGCATCTTCGGGCCGGTCGGCCGGGAGCTGCGCGACAAGAGGTTCATGCGCATCATCTCGCTCGCGCCGGAGGTGCTCTGATGAAGATCAAGAAGGGCGATGACGTCATCGTCATCGCCGGCAAGGACAAGGGTGCGACCGGCAAGGTCATCGCTGCCGACCCGAATCGCGAGCGCGTGACCGTCGAGGGCGTGAACCTGGTCAAGCGTCACACCAAGGAGACCAACCAGGGACCGCGCGGCGCCAAGGACGGCGGGGTCGTCACCAAGGAGGCCTCGATCCACGTCAGCAACGTGGCGCTGGTCGAGGACGGCAAGCCCACCCGCGTCGGTTACCGATTCGACGACGACGGCACGAAGGTTCGTATCTCGCGCCGTACCGGTAAGGACATCTGATGACCGCCGACACGACCACCCAGGAGACCGTGCAGCCGCGGCTCAAGCAGCGCTACCGCGACGAGATCGCCAAGGCGATGCGCGACGAGTTCGGCTACGCGAACGTCATGCAGATCCCCGGGTTGACCAAGATCAAGGTCAACATGGGCGTCGGCGACGCCGCCCGCGACTCGAAGGTCATCGAGGGCGCGGTGCGCGACCTGACGACCATCACCGGGCAGAAGCCGGCCGTGGCCCGGGCGAAGAAGTCGATCGCGCAGTTCAAGCTGCGTGAGGGCATGCCGATCGGCGCGCACGTGACGCTTCGCGGTGACCGCATGTGGGAGTTCCTCGACCGGCTGCTGTCGCTGGCCCTGCCGCGTATCCGTGACTTCCGCGGCCTGTCGCCGAAGCACTTCGACGGCAACGGCAACTACACGTTCGGTCTCACCGAGCAGGTGATGTTCCACGAGATCGACCCGGACAAGGTCGACCGGCAGCGCGGTATGGACATCACGATCGTGACCACCGCCAAGACCGACGAGGAGGGCCGGGCGCTTCTGCGGCACCTGGGCTTCCCGTTCAAGGAGAACTGACAGATGGCGAAGAAGGCTCTGATCGCCAAGGCGAACCGGAAGCCCAAGCACTCGGTGCGCGCCTACACTCGGTGCTCGCGCTGTGGGCGTCCGCGCGCCGTCTTCCGCAAGTTCGGCCTGTGCCGGATCTGCTTCCGGGAGATGGCGCACCGCGGCGAGCTGCCCGGCATCACCAAGTCCAGCTGGTAAGCCAGCAACAGATAATGACCAACCGGGTGCCTGAACAAGGCACCCACGACCACGTCGAAGGTCCGCGCGGACGACACGTGTGGAAACCGCGGCGAGGAGGGCCCAGTAGGCCATGACGATGACCGACCCGATCGCAGACATGCTGACACGTCTGCGGAACGCGAATTCGGCATACCACGACACCGTGGCCATGCCGTACTCGAAGATCAAGGCGCACATCGCCGAGATCCTCCAGCAGGAGGGTTACATCTCGGGGTGGAGCGTCGAGGACGCCGAGGTCGGCAAGAAGCTGGTGGTCGACCTCAAGTTCGGCCCGAGCCGTGAGCGTTCGATCGCCGGGCTCAAGCGGGTTTCCAAGCCGGGCCTGCGGGTCTACGCGAAGAAGGACAACCTGCCGAAGGTCCTCGGTGGTCTCGGCGTCGCGATCATCTCGACGTCCTCGGGCCTGATGACCGACCGGCAGGCCGGCAAGAGCGGTGTGGGCGGGGAAGTCCTCGCCTACGTCTGGTAAGAGGGGAGGGAACACAGCATGTCGCGCATTGGACGTCTGCCCATCCCCGTCCCCAGCGGCGTCGACATCAAGGTCGACGGCCAGGACGTCACGGTCAAGGGCCCCAAGGGCGAGCTCAAGCACAAGGTGGCCCGGCCGATCGAGGTCGTCCAGGAGGACGGTCAGATCAAGGTCGGTCGCCCCAGCGACGAGGGACCGGTCCGTGCTCTGCACGGCCTGACCCGGACGCTGATCCACAACATGGTCGTCGGTGTGACCGAGGGCTACAGCAAGACGCTGGAGATCGTCGGCGTCGGTTACCGCGTTCAGGCCAAGGGCAGCAACCTCGAGTTCTCCCTCGGCTTCAGCCACCCGATCACGGTGGAGCCGCCGGCCGGCATCACCTTCCGTGTCGAGCGGCCGACCCAGTTCGTGGTCGAGGGCATCGACAAGCAGAAGGTCGGCGAGGTCGCCGCGAACATCCGCAAGTTGCGCAAGCCGGACCCGTACAAGGGCAAGGGCGTGCGCTACCAAGGCGAGCAGATCCGCCGCAAGGTCGGAAAGGCTGGTAAGTAGTCGTGCCTGTGAGCAAGACCCAGGTCCGCAAGCGGACCTCGGCGCGCGCGGCGTCCCGAGCCCGTCGGCACCTGCGCGTCCGGAAGAAGATCCAGGGCAGCGCCGAGCGGCCGCGGCTGGTCGTGACCAAGTCGGCGAAGCACATGTCCGCGCAGATCATCGACGATATCGCCGGTCACACGCTGGTGTCCGCGTCGACGCTCGACTCCACGCTCCGTACGAGCGAGGGCGACAAGACGGCCAAGGCGCGCAAGGTCGGCGAGCTGCTGGCGGAGCGGGCCAAGGAGGCCGGCATCGGCGCCGTCGTCTTCGACCGCGCAGGGCACCGGTACCACGGTCGCATCGCGGCTCTGGCCGACGGTGCCCGCGAGGGTGGGCTGGAGCTCTGATGGCCCGCTCACTGCAATCGACGGACGAGAAGAGGAACCACTAATGGCAGCACCACGTCGTGGCGGCGGCGAGCGGCGCGACCGGCGTGATGATCGCCGGGGTGGCGCCGACAAGGGCCAGTCGTACATCGAGCGTGTCGTAGCGATCAACCGTGTCGCCAAGGTCGTCAAGGGCGGCCGGCGCTTCAGCTTCACCGCGCTGGTCGTGGTGGGCGACGGCAACGGCACGGTGGGTGTCGGCTACGGCAAGGCCAAGGAGGTGCCCGCGGCGATCGCCAAGGGTGTCGAGGAGGCCAAGAAGCACTTCTTCAAGGTGCCGCGGATCCAGGGCACCATCCCGCACACCAGCCAGGGCGAGGAGGCCGCGGGCGTCGTCCTGCTGAAGCCGGCCAGCCCCGGTACCGGTGTGATCGCGGGTGGCCCCGTCCGCGCGGTGCTGGAGTGCGCGGGCATCCACGATGTCCTGTCCAAGTCGCTGGGCTCGTCCAACGCCATCAACATCGTCCACGCGACGGTGGCGGCGCTGAAGCAGCTCAGCCGGCCGGAGGAGATCGCGGCCAAGCGCGGCCTGCCGATCGAGGACGTCGCCCCCGCCGCCATGCTGAAGGCCCGCGCGGCCGGCAGCGAGGCCCGGCAGGAGGCTGCGGCGTCATGAGTAACCTGAAGATCACGCAGGTCAAGTCGCAGATCGGCGGCAAGCAGTACCAGCGCGCCACCCTGCGTACCCTCGGGCTCAAGAAGATCGGTCAGAGCGTCGTCCGCGAGGACCGTCCCGAGGTGCTCGGAATGATCCAGACCGTGCGCCACCTGGTCACGGTCGAGGAGGTTGACTGATCATGGGAGCCGAGACTCCGCTGCGGCCGCATCACCTGCGGCCCGCTCCGGGTGCTCACAAGGCCAAGACCCGTAAGGGCCGTGGTGAGGCGTCCAAGGGCAAGACCGCCGGACGTGGCACCAAGGGCACCAAGGCCCGCAGCACGGTGCCGGCCGGGTTCGAGGGCGGCCAGATGCCCCTGATCCGGCGGGTGCCGAAGCTCAAGGGCTTCAAGAACCCGTTCCGTGTCGAATACCAGGTCGTCAACCTGGGCCGGCTCGCCGAGCTCTACCCTGAGGGTGGAGAGGTGACGCCCGACGACCTCGCCGCGAAGGGCGCGGTTCGCCCGGGACACCCGGTAAAGATTCTCGGTACTGGTGACATCTCCGTAACGGTCCAGGTCAAGGCTCACGCCTTTTCCGGCTCCGCTAAGGAAAAGATCACAGGTGCCGGGGGCACTGCCGAAACACTGTGAGACCAAGCCCTTGTGGGAATCGCCCCCGCCGAGGCCCGGCGGGGGCGTCAGCCCATGCAAGGGCTGTTAGAGTGCGAGCGGCGGCTATCGCCGCCTACCATCGACCGGGGCCCATCCGCGGCCCTGATTGTGCCTCATGGCCGGAAGTCGCGCAGGAGGAATGGTGCTGACCGCGTTCACTCGGGCGTTCCGAACACCCGACCTGCGCAAGAAGCTTGTCTTCACGCTCTTCATCATCGCCGTGTTCCGGCTGGGGTCCCAGCTGCCGGCACCGGGCGTGAACACCGGCGCCGTCCATCGCTGTGTCGATGTGGCGACCAAGGGTGCGAACGGCAATATTTACGGCCTCGTCAACCTCTTCAGCGGTGGCGCGCTGCTCAAGCTGTCGATCTTCGCGCTGGGCATCATGCCCTACATCACCGCGAGCATCATCCTGCAGCTGCTGACCGTGGTGATCCCGCGCCTGGAGGTGCTCCGCAAGGAGGGCCAGTCCGGCACCACGAAGATCACGCAGTACACGCGGTACCTGACGATCGGCCTCGCCATCCTTCAGGGCACCGGCATCGTCGCGATGGCGAGCACGGGCAACCTCCTTCAGGGCTGCACCGAGGACCTGCTCTGGAACAAGAGCTGGTTCACCATCGTCACGATGGTCATCGTGATCACCGCCGGCACCTCGGTCATCATGTGGCTGGGTGAGCTGGTCACCGACCGCGGCATCGGCAACGGCATGTCGATCCTGATCTTCACGCAGGTCGTCGCCGTCTTCCCGAGCGAGTTCTGGAACATCTACAAGACCAAGCACGGCTTCGTCTTCGCGATCGTCATCCTCGTCGGAGTGGCGATCGTCGCCGGTGTGGTCTTCGTCGAGCAGGCCCAGCGCCGCATCCCGGTGCAGTACGCCAAGCGGATGGTCGGCCGCCGGATGTACGGCGGCACGTCGACCTACATCCCGCTCAAGGTCAACCAGGCCGGTGTCATCCCCGTCATCTTCGCCTCCTCGCTGCTGTACCTCCCGCAGCTCGTGGTGCAGATGTGGCACAGCACCAACCCGGTGAGCACCTTCATCTCGAAGTACCTCGTCAAGGGCGATCACCCGATCTACATGGGGCTGTACTTCGTCCTGATCATCTTCTTCACGTACTTCTACGTCGCGATCACCTTCAACCCGACTGAGGTCGCCGACAACATGAAGAAGTACGGTGGGTTCATCCCGGGCATCCGTCCGGGCCGACCAACCGCCGAGTACCTCGACTACGTGCTCACGCGCATCACCGCTCCGGGCGCGCTCTACCTCGGGCTCATCTCCTTGATCCCGATGGTGGCGTTCGGGCTCATCGGCGCCAGCCAGAACTTCCCGTTCGGCGGCACGAGTATCCTGATCATGGTCGGTGTCGGGCTGGACACGGTCAAGCAGATCGAGAGCCAACTCCAGCAACGTAACTACGAGGGCTTCCTGCGGTAGTGCGCATCGTGCTCGTGGGTCCCCCCGGAGCGGGCAAGGGGACGCAGGCCCAATTCATCGCATCGCACCTGTCAATCCCGAAAATCTCGACAGGTGACATCTTCCGCGCGAACGTGAGCGGGAACACCCCCCTGGGCCGCAAGGCCAAGGAGTACATGGACCGCGGTGACCTTGTCCCGGACGAGGTCACCATCGCGATGGTGCGCGACCGGTTGGGCGAGGAGGACGCCCAGGAGGGCTTCCTGCTCGACGGCTTCCCACGCAATGTTCCGCAGGCGGAGACGCTCAAGAAGATCCTGTCCGAAACCGACCGCAGGCTCGACCTCGTGCTCGAGCTCGTGGTCGACGACGACGAGGTCGTACGCCGGCTGTCGGGCCGCCGCACGTGCCGCAAGTGCGGGCGGATCTGGCACCTCGCCTTCGACCCGCCCACCAAGGACGGCGTCTGCGACGTCTGCGGCGGTGAGCTCTTTCAGCGCGACGACGACCGCGAGGAGACCATCCGGCACCGCCTGGAGGTCTACCAGGAACAGACGGCGCCTCTCGCGTCGTTCTACGCCGATGAGGGCATTCTGGTGGGCATCGACGCCACCGGGCCCGTCGAGGATGTCACGGAGCGGGCCCTCGCCGCGCTCCGCCGCTTCGCCGCCTGATCTTCGCGGTCGTGGCAGGCGCCTGCGCGCCTGCCGCGTCCGCCGGGGCGGTGGGCGCCGTCCTCATAGGCAACCCCCGGACCACGTGCGGAGCAAAGAGTGTGGAAGAAGCGTAAGCCGGCCATCCAGATCAAGTCTCGCGACCAACTCGCGGTGATGCGGGAGGCCGGCCTCGTCGTCGGCCGCACTCTGCACCGGCTCACCGAGGAGGTGCGCCCGGGGATCACGACGGCCGACCTCGACGCCATCGCGGAAGAGTCGATCCGCTCCGCGGGCGCGACGCCGTCGTTCAAGGGCTACCAGGGTTTCCCCGCCACGATCTGCACGTCGGTGAACGAGGAGATCGTCCACGGCATCCCCAGCCCGGACAAGGTCCTGCGCGACGGTGACATCATCTCCATCGACTGCGGCGCCATCGTCGACGGCTGGCACGGCGACTCCGCGGTGACGGTGCCGGTCGGCGAGATCACGCCCGAGCTGAAGCGGCTCCTCGAGATCTGCGAGGAGTCGATGTGGCGCGGCATCGGCGCCGGCCTGGTCGAGGCCCGGCTGAGCGACATCGGCCACGCGGTCGAGACATATGTGCGCGATCAGGGCGACTATGGCATCGTCGAAGAGTACGTCGGCCACGGGATCGGTACGCAGATGCACATGGACCCGCCGGTGCCCAACTACGGCGAGGCCGGGCATGGCCCCCGCCTCGCTGCCGGCATGTGCTTCGCGGTCGAGCCGATGGTCAACCTCGGGACGGCGGCGACCGTCCTGCTGGATGACGACTGGACGGTGGTGACCGGCGACGGTGCCCGCTCGGCGCACTTCGAGCACACCTTCGCGGTCACCGAGGACGGCCCCTGGGTGCTCACCGCGCTCGACGGCGGTGCGTCCCACGGTTTCCTCAGCCGGGACGAGAGGATCAAGGATGGCGCTCAACCCTGAGATGCGGGCCTCCGACGCCGACCGTGACCGGGTCGCGGCGGCGCTGAGAGAGCACTGCGCTCAGGGGCGCATCGACGTCGAGGAGCTGAACGAGCGGCTCGAAGGCGTCTACTCCGCGCGGACCCTCGGCGACCTGGAGAAGGTCACGGCGGATCTGCCCGAAGAGGACCTGTACGAGCTTCCCGTGCCGTCGTGGCGGCAGTCGACGCCGGCCCGCCGCATGGGCGGCGGGCTGTCCCTCCCGAACATGCGGGCGGGCTGGGCCACGTATGCCGGCGTGAACGTCGTGTGCATCGTGATCTGGCTGCTCACGGCGGTGTCCTCCGGAACCTGGTACCCATGGTGGATTTGGGTGGCCGGGCCCTGGGGAGCGGTGATGCTCGCCGGACAGGCCTTCGGCACCCGCGGCGACCGTCGCTGACCGGTCCCTCACACGGGTCAGGGCGTCTCCTCCACCGGCCGGAAGTGAGTGACGGCGCTCATGCCGTCGATGAGGTGCAGCGCCAGGCCGGGTGGCGCGTCGGAGAGCGCGGGCCGGCCGCCGGGGTCGACGTGCAGCTGCCGGTACGTGCTGGGACAGGTCGTGGCGACCGTACCCGCGAAGGCGCGCACCGAGCCGGCGTGCACGTGCCCGGCGATGACGCGGACGACCTGCGGATGGCGGGCGATCACGTCGCCGAGCCGCTCGGGCCGCGCGTGGCCCATGGCGTCGACCCAGCCGACCCCGACCTCGTACGGCGGGTGGTGCATCGCCACGACCGACGGTGTGCCGGGCTCCTCGGCGAGGGCGGCGTCCAGCCACTCCGGATCCGACAGCGTACCGTCGTCCCGGCCCGGGATGGTGGAGTCGCAGCACAGCAGCCGTACGCCGGCCACGGTCACGGCGTAGTTCGCCGCGGGGAGCTCGGGGAAGGCCGTCAGCAGCGCGGCGACGTCGTCGTGGTTGCCGGGCAGCGGGTGCGCGGGGATCGGCAGGCGGGCGAGCTCGTCGCGCAGGAGCGCGTACTCCTCGGGGCGGCCGTGGTCGGCCAGGTCGCCGGTGAGGACCACCGCGTCGGGCGGCGTGGCGAGGGCGAGCAGCGTGGTCAGGGCGGTGCGCAGCGAGCGTACGCGGGTGGGGTCGTCGACGGTCAGGTGGAGATCGCTGAGTTGCGCGAGGATCGTCATGGCCCCCAGCCGACCACGCGGGGGGCGGGAACCACCATGGCCACTCGTACGTTGGGATTCCAGGAGGAGTGGCCCGGCCACGACGCCGGTCGGGTGAGGCCGGTCTGGTGGTGAATCCGCGCCGATTTCACATTCTCGCGGCCGGTGACGTACACTTCTGTGTCGGTCCTGTGTCGGCTCATGTCCGCATGCTCTGCGTGCCCGAGTGCCGCGAGGGCCGTTCTCCTGACGAACCGATCAGTGAAGCGCGGAGGACATGCCCAAAAAAGAAGGGGCCATCGAGATCGAAGGCACCGTCGTCGAGTCTCTCCCGAACGCCATGTTCCGGGTTGAGCTGGACAACGGGCACAAGGTTCTCGCTCACATCAGCGGGAAGATGCGGATGCACTACATCCGGATCCTTCCCGATGACCGTGTGGTCGTTGAACTCAGTCCGTACGACCTCACCCGCGGCCGGATCGTCTACCGCTACAAGTAAGCAATACACCCACTGGGGTTGCCTTCCCCGCGTCTGGCAACGCGGGGGTGACCCTGTATTGAGGAGACCCAGTGAAGGTCAAGCCGAGCGTCAAGAAGATCTGCAGCAAGTGCCGCGTCATCCGCCGGCACGGCCGGGTCATGGTCATCTGCGACGACCCGCGCCACAAGCAGCGCCAGGGCTGACCTCTCAATAGGTACAGCTCAGCTCTAACAACATCATCGTTCCGCGGCTCCCTGACGGGAGCGACCCCCGGTCGGAGGCCGGGGCCCCAACCGGGCAGGTGGGGGTGCGGGGCGCAGACCTCCGTGAAACAGAAGGGAACTGCCCGAGATGGCACGCCTCCTCGGCGTCGACCTCCCGCGCGAAAAGCGTCTCGAGGTCGCTCTTACCTACATCTTCGGCATCGGCCGCACCCGCGCGCTCGAGACCCTCAAGGAGACCGGCATCAGCGGTGACCGCCGGGTCCACGAGCTCGGCGACGACGAGCTGATTCAGCTCCGCGACTGGATCGAGGCGAACTACCGGATCGAGGGCGACCTCCGCCGCGAGATCCAGGCCGACATCCGCCGCAAGATCGAGATCGGGTGCTACCAGGGCATCCGGCACCGCCGCGGGCTGCCGGTCCACGGCCAGCGCACGCAGACCAACGCCCGTACGCGCAAGGGCAAGAAGAAGACCGTGGCCGGCAAGAAGAAGGCCGGCAAGAAGTAGTCCGCCGCCCCGGTCCACGCGGCCGGGACGCCGGATCGACGACCTCCAGGAGACTTGAGAGCAGATGCCGCCTAAGAGCCGCACCGGCGCCAAGAAGGTGCGCCGCAAGGAAAAGAAGAACGTCGCTCACGGGCACGCCCACATCAAGAGCACGTTCAACAACACCATCGTCACGATCACGGACCCGATGGGCGCCGTGATCTCCTGGGCCAGCGCCGGCCACGTGGGCTTCAAGGGCTCGCGTAAGTCGACGCCGTTCGCCGCTCAGATGGCCGCCGAGGCCGCCGCGCGCCGCGCCATGGAGCACGGCATGCGCAAGGTCGACGTCTTCGTGAAGGGCCCGGGCTCGGGACGCGAGACCGCGATCCGGTCGCTGCAGGCGACCGGCCTCGAGGTCGGTTCCATCCAGGACGTCACCCCGGTCCCGCACAACGGCTGCCGCCCGCCGAAGCGCCGCCGCGTCTGAGTTAGGAAAGAGAGAGATGGCTCGATACACCGGCGCGGACTGCAAGCTGTGCCGCCGCGAGAAGATGAAGCTGTTCCTCAAGGGCAGCAAGTGCGACGGGCCGAAGTGCCCGATCGAGATCCGGCCCTACCCGCCGGGTGAGCACGGTCGCGGCCGTCCCAAGGAGAGCGAGCACATGCTCCAGCTCCGGGAGAAGCAGAAGGCCCGCCGCATCTACGGGGTCCTCGAGGCCCAGTTCGTGAACTACTACAAAGAGGCGAACCGCCGTCAGGGCAAGACGGGTGAGAACCTGCTGAGCCTGCTCGAGCGCCGCCTCGACAACGTGATCTACCGCGCCGGCTACGCCAAGAGCCGTGACATGGCCCGCCAGCTGGTGCGCCACGGTCACTTCCTGGTGAACGGCAAGAAGGTCGACATTCCGTCGTACCGCGTCAGCGAGCGGGACATCATCGAGGTCAAGGGCAAGAGCCTCGAGCAGACCCCGTTCGTCGTGGCGAAGGCCGAGGCCGGCGAGCGTCCGGTCCCGGCATGGCTCGAGGTCGCGCCCGAGAAGATGCGCATCCTCGTGCACTCGCTCCCGGTCCGCCAGCACATCGACGCGCCGGTCCAGGAGCAGCTCATCGTCGAGTGGTACGCCAAGCGCTGACGTACGACTCGGGCGGGCGTGCGCCACTGCGGCGTACGCCCGCCGAACGCAAGGTCGCGGCAGTCAAATAGCGGGCGCCGCGGGAAGGATGTTCTGAAATGCTCATCGCACAGCGACCGACCCTCACCGAGGAGCAGGTCGACGAGTTCCGGTCCCGGTTCACCATCGAGCCGCTGGAGCCGGGCTTCGGCTACACCATCGGCAACTCGCTCCGCCGTACGCTCCTGTCCTCGATCCCGGGTGCCGCGGTCACCAGCATCCGCATCGAGGGCGTGCTGCACGAGTTCTCCACGATCCCGGGGGTCAAGGAGGATGTCACCGACATCATCCTGAACCTCAAGGAGCTCGTCGTCTCCTCCGAGCACGACGAGCCGGTCGTGATGTACCTCCGCAAGCAGGGGCCCGGTGACGTCACCGCCGCCGACATCGCGCCGCCGGCCGGTGTCGAGGTGCACAACCCCGAGCTGCACATCGCCACGCTGAACAACAAGGCGAAGCTGGAGATGGAGCTCACCGTCGAGCGTGGCCGAGGCTACGTCTCCGCGGCGCAGAACAAGCAGCCGGGCCAGGAGATCGGGCGGGTGCC
Organism: Actinoallomurus sp. CA-142502; assembly: GCF_050936355.1. NCBI lineage: Bacteria > Bacillati > Actinomycetota > Actinomycetes > Streptosporangiales > Thermomonosporaceae > Actinoallomurus > Actinoallomurus sp. CA-142502. The sequence goes on along the minus strand of NZ_JBNJMY010000001.1, from coordinate 10,636,858 downwards.
GATCGACTCGATCTACTCGCCGGTCCTGAAGGTCACCTACAAGGTCGAGGCGACGCGTGTCGAGCAGCGCACCGACTTCGACCGGCTGATCGTCGACGTCGAGACCAAGCCCGCGATGCTGCCGCGCGACGCGGTGGCGAGCGCCGGCAAGACGCTCGTCGAGCTGTTCGGGCTGGCGCGCGAGCTCAACGTCGAGGCCGAGGGCATCGACATGGGCCCGTCCCCGACGGACGCCGCGCTCGCCGCGGACCTGGCACTGCCGATCGAGGAGCTCAACCTCACGGTCCGGTCCTACAACTGCCTCAAGCGCGAGGGCATCCACACCGTGGGTGAGCTCGTGGCGCGCAGCGAGCAGGACCTGCTCGATATAAGGAATTTCGGCGCCAAGTCCATCGAAGAGGTCAAGCAGAAGCTCAACGACATGGGCCTCACGCTGAAGGACTCCCCGCCCGGGTTCGACCCGACCGCCGCGGCGGACTCCTACGGCGACGAGGACCAGAGCTACGCCGAGACCGAGCAGTACTGATCATCTGGGTGGGCGGCTCCGATCGCGGGGCCGCCCGCTCGTCGATACGCGGCGGGGTGATCGCCCCGCCGGACCGACGCCGGTACCTCGTACGGCCGGCGCGGGTTGAAAAAGGAGAGAAGCACTCATGCCCCAGCCCACCAAGGGCCCTCGTCTCGGCGGCAGCCCCTCGCACCAGCGGCTGATCCTGGCGAACCTCGCCACCGCGCTGTTCGAGCACGGCCGCATCACGACGACCGAGGCCAAGGCCCGGCGGTTGCGGCCGCTGGCGGAGAAGCTCATCACCAAGGCCAAGCGCGGTGACCTCGCCGCGCGGCGCCAGGTCCTCACCGTCGTGCAGGACAAGGGCGTCGTCCACACGCTGTTCACCGAGATCGGCCCGCGCTTCGAGAACCGCCCCGGCGGTTACACGCGGATCACCAAGCTCGGCCCGCGCAAGGGCGACAGCGCTCCGATGGCCCTGATCGAGCTGGTCGACGAGCCGATCGGGGCCGTGACCACCAGCCGTCCGGCACCGGCCGCCGAGGCCGCCACGACCGAGGAGCCGGCCGCCGAGGCCGAGACCCCGGCCGAGGAGCCGGCCGCCGTCGAGGCCGAGGAGCCGCAGGACAGCGCTCCGGCCGAGGCAGCAGACGAGGCCGAGGACAAGAAGTAACCCACGCTTGGTCCCGAGCCCGCCGTGCCCTACGGGACGGCGGGCTCGATCTTTGGGAGAGTTGTGGAATGGCCAGGACACGGAGAGCATGGACACGGGGTCACCGCCGAATGATGGCACCCGAGGGGCAACCGACATGGACGAACGCCCACCCGAGCCGTCTCCTGATGCCATGACCGCTCTCGTACGACTCCGGCTCGACATCGGTTACGACGGGTCGGACTTCGCGGGCTGGGCCCGCCAGCCCAACCAGCGGACGGTGCAGGGCGTCATCGAAGAGGCTCTGGGACGCGTGCTCCGCCTGGACCCGCCGCCGGTGCTGACCGTGGCGGGCCGTACGGACGCCGGTGTGCACGCCCGCGGCCAGGTGGCGCACGTCGTCGTACCGGTCGCGGCCTACCACCCGGTCACCGGCACCCTGCCGCGTCGCCTCGCGGGCGTGCTGCCCTCCGACATCCGGATCTGGCGCATCGGCCAGGCCCCGGAGGGCTTCGACGCGCGGTTCTCGGCGCTGTCGCGGCGCTACGCGTACCGGGTGTGCGACAACCCGATCGGCGTCGACCCGATGCGCCGGCACGAGGTGCTGTGGCACCCGCGGCCGCTCGATCTCGACCGGATGAACGCCGCGGCGGCGCTGCTGCTCGGCGAGAACGACTTCGCGGCGTACTGCCGCCGCCGTGAGGGCGCCACGACCATCCGCCGGCTGCTGCGCTGCGACTGGGCTCGCGAGGCCGGCAACATCGCCGTCGCGACCATCGTGGCGGACGCGTTCTGCCACTCGATGGTGCGGGCGCTGGTCGGCGCGCTGATCTCGGTCGGCGACAGCCGCCGTCCCATCGAGTGGCCGGCCGAGGTGCTCGCCGGCCGGCAGCGTGACTCCGCCGTGCAGGTGCTCCCGCCGTACGGGCTGTCGCTGGAAGAGGTCACGTATCCGGACGCCGCGCACCTGGCCGACCGGGCCCAGGAGACGCGCCGCATCCGCGTCCTCGGCGGCATCACCCCGGAGGAACGCCACGCGAGTTAGGGCCTGTCTCAAAGCCCCGCTGTCCTACTGCGCGGCGTCCAGGCCGCTCGCTACGGACGTGGACTTGAGACAGGCCCTCGGGCTCAACGCCGCGCGTGGCGGATCCTCAGCCGTCCGAACCCCATGCTCCCGGAGATCCGGATCTTCGGGCCGCCGGAGCTCCGCCGGGGTTTGTAACGCGAGTCCTTCCACCCGGTGTGCAGGCCCTCGACGTCGACGATCGCGTCGCGAGGCACCGTGATCTTCGCCCGGCCGGTGCCGAGCCGCAGCTCGATGTCGACCACCGGATGCTCGATGACCGCGTGGGACAGGTCCAGGTGGACCCTTCCGAACGCGGACTCGACCTTGAGGGTCCGGGGGACCCGCCATGCGCCGCGCCGCCGGATCCGGCCGCCGAAGGCGGCGATCGTGGACGGGTCCTCCTTCGGGAGGGAGGCCAGAGCCGTCTCGAGCTCGTCCCGCGTCCTGGCGGTCAGCACCTGGTGGAGGCGCTCGTCCATCTCCTCGTGGGAGAGGTGCCCTTCGGCGTAGGCGTCCTGGAGGCGCCGCACGGCCACGTCGCGGTCGTCTTCGCCGACGGAGGGCGGCGGGTCTTCCGGCAGGGGAGCCACCACGCCATCGTAGAGCCGTCACGGCGACCTTCCCGGACCCCGCGCACCTGTCTCCTCACGGTCCGATAATGGGCGCGTGCCCGATCTCGCGAGTTCTGACTTCTGGCTGGGAATGATCGGCGGGCTCTTGCTCAACTTGTTGGCGAGCGAAGTCTATGACCGGTCTCCGCGACTGGCGCGGAGGGTCGCGCGTCGGTCGGCGCGGTTCCGCTTCTTCCATCCGGGCAAGGCGCAGACATACGGCGAGGAGTACGCCGGCCGGATCGACCGGATGTCTCCTGGGAACCTCGGCAAGCTGGTCGTAGGGTTCGGGTTCTGGCTGGACGCGGTCCTGGCACGAGCGGGTATGGCGGGGTACACGCCCTTCAGCCGAGCGGACAACGTCGCCAGGTATCTCGAGGACGCGGCACGGTACGCCCAGCGCGTCACCCGGGGCATCGGGGGGGCGCGCGTCAGGGTCGACGCCGTCGACCCCGATGCCATGACCCGGTTCGCCGCCGAGCTGAGGCGTACGGCGGACCTCGCCCTGGATCTCGCGGGGTGCATCGACGACACCGATCCCCAGGACTGTGAACCTCGTGTGGGGGAACTCCTACGTGCGATCACCGAGTTCCAGGATCGCCTGCACGCCGAGGACCTGGCGACCCGGACGCTGGTCGCCGCCAATCCCCGCTCGGGGGTGAGCCGCAGTGTGGGCGAGGACCGGCAGCTCACCGTCAGCCTTCGGGCGGCCCGTCATCATGCCGAGGAACTCGCCCAGGAGGTGGCGTCGGCACACTGATCCGAACGCCGTGCGTCTCCGCCGGTGGCGATCCGCCCGCGCACCGGCGGACGGGTCGCCTACCGCGCCCTCGTACCCGTGGTGGTCAGTGCTTGTCGCGCCGTTCGATGGGGCGGGCGGTCGAGTCGCGGAACGCGGTGCCGGCCTTCTTCAGCGTGTCGTCGTCCGCGGCCGGCTTGTGGCCGTCGACGTACGTCGCGTAGGAGTAGCAGATGTAGCGGCCGCGGACCGTGCTCGCGGCGAAGCCGCCGGCGTGGTCGATCTTCGGGGCTCCGGTGGCCTTCATGCCGCGGAACCACTCGTAGTGCGCCGGGTCCTGCACCTTCAGCACGGCCTTGGCGGCGGCGTCCGTCGGCATCACCGCGATGCCGGTCGTCACGGCGACCTTCTTGTCCTTCGAGACGAACGTCGCGCGGACGATCCGGCGGCAGTGCTGGCGGGTCAGTTCCGTGGCGAACGGCCCGTTGGCGGCCAGGGAGCAGTGGTCGTTGACGACCGCCTTGGCGCGCGTGAACTTGCCGCCCGCCAGCGTCAGCGTCGACGACGGGAAGACCTCGCCGACGGTCAGCGGCTTCGGGTCGGTCTTCTCGTCGCGGATGTCGATCGGCACGTGCTTGGGCTTGTGCTGGGACTTGGTCTTCGACGGTGTCGGCGTGGGCGTCGGGCGCACCTGCGTCGGCGTGGGCGGCGGCTGCGAGTCGGCGACCTTGTGCTCCTTCGCCGTGCCGCCGGAGAGCTGCGTGACGGCCAGCGCGCCGCCGCCCCCGAGTACGAGGGCGGCCACGAGCCCTCCGGCCACGAGCAGCGCTCTACGGGCTCCTGAGGAGCCTCCGGCGCCGCCGCCCTGGGGCGGGTGCATGCCGGGGCCGCCGGGGAAGGACGCCCCGGAGCCGAGCCGGGGGATCGGGCCGGTGGTGGTCACGTGCGGGTCGTGCGGCGGCTCCGGCGGCGCCTGCGGCGGGATGCCGGGCGGCAGGATCGCGTCGGGTTCGAGCTCGGGGCCCGGGGCGGTGGTCGTCTCCCCGTCCGCGGGGATCTTCAGTACGGCCAGCGTCCGCTGTCCGCCCGCCGAGCCCGCGCCCGTCTCGCCGGCCTCGGCGGCGGAGGAGGCGGAGGAGGTGGCCTCCGATGCGGAGCCGGGCGGCGGGACGTCGTCGGCCACGGTCCGCTCCGCTTCGGGGAGGTCGTCCGGCGCGGGGTACGGCTCGTCGGTGACGGTGCGCTCGGCCTCCGGCACGGGCGGCTCCTGCGGAGGCGTCCGGCCGGACTCGCCCGCCGCGCCGGGGAAGCCGGGCGGCGGCGTCGCGCCGTACGGGGTGCTTGAGCCGTTCACGTCGCCGGGGATGCCGGGCGGTGGTGTGGCGCCGTACGGGGTGCTTGAGCCGTTCGCGTCGCCGGGGATGCCGGGCGGCGGCGTCGCGCCGTACGGGGTGCTTGAGCCGTTCGCGTCGCCCGGGGCGCCAGGCGGCGGCGTCACGCTGTACGGGGCGCCTGGGTCATTCGCACCGCCGGGGAAGCCGGGCGGCGGTGTGGCCCCGTACGGGGCGCCTGAGCCGTTCGCGTCGCCTGGGAAGCCGGGCGGCGGGGTGGTGCCGTACGGGCCGGGGGCGTGACCAGGGTCACTCCCGCCGTTCGCGGAGGCGGAGAAGCCCGGCGGCGGCGTGGAGGGGGCGGGGTTCTGCGGGGAGGGGTCCTGCGCCGGCTGCGGGGACGGCGTGGGCTGGTGGGCGTCCGGCGTGGGGGCGCCGGGGCGCGGGAAGGGCGGGGTCATGGTCTCCTCGGCGTCGGACGCCGCCGACGATCCGGAGAAGTCCGGAGTGCCCGGCCATGCGTCGGCGGTCTGGAAAACGACTGACGGCCTCGTGGCCGAACCCTGTCCGAAGTGGGGCGGAGCGGCTGTCGGCGGCTGCGGCGGAAGCTTCGCTTCCCCCTCAGGAGGGGGAAGGAAAGTCTCGTCATGGCCAGACATGAGTCACCAGAGTATTAGCTGAGGGCAAATTTCATGACGGTTTGCCCTCCATTGACCGATAGTTCAGGGCCGTGCGCAGATTGCTGCCATACGTCGTGTACTTCACGAACGAGGTCACGGCCGAGTAGTCGCCCTTGGCGATCTGCTTGCCGTTCGGGTACTGCACCCAGCTCATGATCAGGTAGTGGCCGTTCACCTCCGTGGTGGTCAGCGACAGGCCCTGGCCGATCTTCTTGGTGGTGCCCGAGCCCGGCAGCGCGAGGATGAACGCGTCCTTCGTCTTGGAGGCGGACTGAGCCGACGTGGCCGCGGCTTGGGTCCTGAGGTTGATCACACCGATCGTGCCGATCAGCTTGCCGTTGCTGAACGTCGCGCGCAGCACCTGGGTGCAGCCGCCCTTGGCGAGGGCCTTGCGGAACTTCGTGCCGTGCGTCGGCGGCGCGCACTTGCGCTCCGCGCGCCGCGCCGTCATGAGGTAGCGGCGGCCGCCGGCCTTGAACGATCTGGCCTTGAAGATCTCGTTCAGCGTGAGGGGCCTGGGGTCGGTCGTACGGCTCTGGAGGCGGTCGCCGCGGCCGGTCTCGGTGGGAGACGGCGTGGGGGTCGGCGTCGGTGTGGCGGGAGGCGCCGAGGGCTGGGCCGCCTCCGTCTTGGGCTTGTCGTCGCCCCCGGAGGTGAGCGCGAAGGCCGCGCCGCCCGCGACCACGATGACGCCCACCGCGATCGCCGCTCCGATGATCAACTTCTTGCGACCGGAGCCCGAGCCCGAACCCGAGCCGAAGTCGTCTTCCGGGCCGTAGCCGCCCGGACCGCCGCCGTAGGGGTCCGCGTTCTCGTCGTGGGACTCGTAGGAGTCGTAGGAGGGGTTCGGCTCGAAGGCGTTGCCGTACGGCTCTGAGCGCTCGTCGCCGAACGAGCCGCCGTAGCCGCCCGCGCCCCCGCCGCCCGGCCCGAAGCCGCCGTCTCGCGGGGGGCCGCCGTACGGATCGTCGCGGGGGCCGCCGAAGGGAGGACCGCCGTGTCCGGCCTGGTCGTCGCCCGGGCCGTACGGCGACGACGGCGGCTGGGAGGGACCCCAGCCGCCGGGTTGCTGCTGATCACCCGGATAAGACATGAATGCGACCCTACCTGCTCGAATCAGGTGATCAGGGGGTTTACCGGAAGCCGAAGTCCTGCGTCCACCACGGTCCGCCGGAGCCGTACTCGACGCCGATTCCGACCGCCTTCAGGCTGCAGTTGAGGATGTTCGCCCGGTGTCCGGGGCTGTTCATCCAGCCCGTCACGACCGCCTGGGCGGTGGCGTATCCCATGGCGATGTTCTCGGCGCCGGGCTGGCTGTAGCCGGCCGCCTTGATCCGGTCCCACGGGGTCTTGCCGTCCGGTGAGTTGTGCTCGAAGTAGTGCCGCACGCGCATGTCCCTGGAGTGGGCGCGGGCCGCGGTGCGCAGGTCGACGTTCACGCGCAGCGCGGAGCAGCCGTGCTTGGCGCGCTGCTGGTTCGTCAGCTGGACGGCGAGGTTCTCGGCCGTGACGTTCTTGGCCGCGGTGCCCGCGGTGCCGGCGTCCGCCGCGGCCGAAGGCTTCTTCGGCTTGACCACCTTGGCGGCGGAGGCCGGGCGGTGGCTCGGCGTGTGCGTACGGGAACGGCTGGGCGAGGGAGTCGCGGTGGGCGGCTTGACGGCCGAACCCTCCGGGCTGGGGACCACGGCCGCGTCCTGCGCGGGCTGGTCGCCGGGTGCGAGGTGCGCCGTGGTCACGTAGCGGTTCGCCGCGAAGCCGGCGGCGACGAAGAACGCGATCGCCAGGATCACGAATGCCTGGACCTTGCGCTTGATGGGGATCGAACGCTTGGCGGACAGGGGGTCCTCCAGGGGGCTGCGGAGGTGCAGCACTATAGAGGCGGTAACCACCATCGAGCGCGCCGTTCTGGAGTAATCCCTGCTATATGCTGTAAAAAGGACGAACGCATGATCGTCCGAAGCGACGGCAGGAGGCGGCGGAAGCCGCCCGCTTTGACCCGCACGTCAGTGGGCCGGTATCCTGCCAGTTCGTTGTGTGCGTCAGCGTGCCCGTTCTTCGGGTCGCTTGACCATGCGGGCCAGTGACGGACGTCGCCCGTCCCGCCGGCCCGGTCTCTGTTGTCAGACACGAAACGAAGGCATACGACCGTGCGCACCTACACCCCTAAGCCCGCTGACGTCGAACGTCAGTGGCACGTCATCGACGCGACCGATGTCGTGCTGGGTCGGCTGGCCAGCCAGGTCGCGACGTTGCTTCGGGGTAAGCACAAGCCGATCTACGCGCCACACCTCGACACGGGCGACTTCGTGATCATCGTCAACGCCGACAAGGTGGCGCTGTCGGGTAAGAAGCTCGAGCAGAAGAAGGCCTACCGCCACTCGGGCTACCCCGGCGGTCTCCGCTCCGTGGCCTACTCCGACCTCATGGCGAAGCACCCCGAGCGCGCCGTCGAAAAGGCGATCAAGGGCATGCTGCCCAAGAACTCGCTCGGCCGGAAGATGTTCGGCAAGCTCAAGGTCTACGCCGGTCCCGAGCACCCGCACCAGGCCCAGCAGCCGGTGCCCTACGACATCAAGCAGATCGCGCAGTGACGCGCGCCGTCGAGATCGAATCCTGAGGAGTCCCGTGGCTGAGTCCACCGGTATCGAGACGCCCCTCGAGGGCGCCGAATTTGAAGAGTACGTGGGGGACTACACCTCCGAGTCCGCTGAGGCTGTCGTCGAGGAGACCCCCCGTCCGGTGCTGACCGGCCCGGCCGCGGGCACCGGCCGCCGCAAGGAGGCGATCGCCCGCGTGCGCATCGTCCCCGGCAGCGGAAAGTGGACGATCAACGGTCGTCCGCTCGACGCCTACCTCCCCAACAAGGTCCACCAGCAGATCGTGAACGAGCCGTTCGTGACGCTGGGCCTCGAGGACCAGTTCGACGTGATCGCGCTGGTCACCGGCGGCGGCGTGACCGGCCAGGCCGGCGCCCTGCGCCTGGGCATCGCCCGCGCGCTGCAGCTCGTCGACCCCGACAACCGCCCGCCCCTCAAGAAGGCCGGCTTCCTCACCCGCGACGCGCGGGCCAAGGAGCGCAAGAAGTACGGTCTCAAGAAGGCGCGTAAGGCTCCGCAGTACAGCAAGCGTTGATCGGCCCTGTGCGGCGTTTCACCGGCCCGGTACGACCGGGCGGCGACGCCGCACAGGACTTCGGCGGTTCCGTGGTTTCGCGGGGCCGCCGATCGCTTTGTTCGAGGGCCGGCAGGCCGGCCGTACCACGCGCGACCTTGGGGTGTTAGCAGTGTCACGTCTGTTCGGTACCGACGGTGTCCGGGGGGTGGCGAACCGTGACCTGACCGCCCGGCTCGCGCTCGACCTTTCGGTGGCCGCCGCCCGTGTCCTCGGCGAGGCCGGCGCGTTCGAGGGCCACCGGCCCGTCGCCGTGGTGGGCCGCGACCCGCGCGCCTCGGGTGAGTTCCTCGAGGCCGCCGTCGTGGCCGGGCTCGCCTCCGCCGGCGTCGACGTGCTCCGCCTGGGCGTCCTGCCGACGCCCGCCGTCGCGTACCTCACCCAGTCGCTCGGCGCCGACCTCGGCGTCATGCTGTCGGCGTCCCACAACCCCGCGCCCGACAACGGCATCAAGTTCTTCGGCCGCGGTGGGCACAAGCTCGCCGACCAGATCGAGGACCAGATCGAGGCGCACCTCGGCGAGGAGTGGTCCGGCCCGACCGGCTCCGGCGTCGGCCGCGTACGCGACGCGCAGGGCGAGGTCGAGAGCTACATCGCGCACCTGCTGTCGACGCTGCCCCGCTCGCTGGACGGCCTTCGCGTGGTGGTCGACTGCGCGCACGGCGCCGCGTCCGGCGTCTCACCCGAGGCGATGCGCCGCGCCGGCGCCAGCGTGGTCGCCATCGGCGCCTCCCCGGACGGCCTGAACATCAACGACGGCTACGGCTCCACCCACCTGGAGCCGCTGCGCCGCGCCGTGATCGAGCACGGCGCCGACGTCGGCATCGCCCACGACGGCGACGCCGACCGCTGCCTCGCCGTCACCGCCGCGGGCGAGCCGATCGACGGCGACCAGATCATGGCGATCCTCGCGGTCGAACTGCGCGAGGCCGGCCGGCTGCCCGGCGACACGGTCGTCGCGACGGTCATGTCCAACCTCGGCTTCAAGATCGCCATGCGCGAGGAGGGCCTCAACGTCGTCGAGACGACGGTGGGCGACCGCTACGTCCTGGAGGCCATGAAGTCCGGCGGATACGCCTTCGGCGGCGAGCAGTCCGGCCACGTGATCATGCTGGACCACGCGACCACCGGAGACGGCCTGCTGACCGGCCTGCACCTGCTCGCCACCGTCGCGGGCCGCGGCCGCCCGCTGGACGAGCTGGCCAAGGTGATGACCCGCCTGCCGCAGGTCCTCGTCAACGTCAAGAACGTCGACAAGTCCCGCGCCAAGACCTCACCGGAGCTGAACGCGGCGGTCGAGGCCGCCGAGGCGGAACTCGGCGACACGGGCCGCGTCCTGATCCGCCCGAGCGGCACCGAGCCGATGGTCCGCGTCATGGTCGAGGCCACCCGCGAAGAACAGGCACGGGCCCTGGCCGAACGCCTCGCCGAGGTCGTCCGCACCGCGCTGTAGCACTCTTCGGCGGCGGTGGCGCGGCCCGCGCGTCTTCGGCCGACTCGGCGTCCCGTCATCTGCCGCGGGCCGCGCGTACCCACTCCTCGATGCTCGGGGCCTCGGTCGGGTATCTCACCGCGAACCCGCTGTCGACGATCAGGCCGTCCCAGGCGCGGCCGGTTATCCTGCCCTCCTCTCGCATCTCCGTGAGGCGTGCGACGGCTCCGTCGATGGCCGGGGTGTCGAGTTCGGCGGCGTGCATGCGGTCGGCGACACGGCCGAGGTCGGCGGAGCGCAACTCGTCCACGAGTCCGGGGGCGAGCGGCTCGTTCAGGTGGGCGACGACGAAATTGGACTGGATGAACTGCACCTTCCCCGGCGCGGGTTCGTTGAAGGTCGTCCCGTTGTCGTGGGACATCGGGCGGCCGTCGTGGAGCACGAGGAAGTTCTCGTCGGCCTCCGCGCGATCTCCCTGCGCCACGGCATAGTCGAAGGCGGCCATCCTCTGGGTCCCCTCGCCCTTGCGCATCGCGGTCACTCCGGCGGTGGCCGGGACGTACTCCTGGAGGATGCCCTTCCCGTAGCGGCCGGACCACTTTCTCGTACGCGGGACGACCCCGAGGCCGGTCTCGTCGCTCAGTTCGAACGCCGCGACCTCGCGCTGGGCTCCCTGGCCGCGCCCCCACTTGTACACGCCGAGGGTCCGGCCGTCGCGCAGCACGAGGTGGCTGCCGAACGCCCCCTCGATGACCTTCAGCGGAAGGTACTCGAGCCGGTGCACGGCGACGGCGAAGTCCTCCGGAACGCTCCTGCGGTACAACCGGATCACCGGTCGGAAGACGCTCCTCGCCACCACATCCTCGGCTGTGCTCACGGGTGTCGAGGCTAGTGCGGCATCAGGCAACGTTTGCCTCGTCGGTGCGGTGGGGTGAAGGACAGGGTTTTGTCGTAGGCACTTGCTGTAATCGTCTGGTGACTCGACGTGATGATGGTGGGCGGGTGGTCATGCGGACCTCGGCCGGTCAGCGGCGCCGGTGTTTCGGGTTGCTGGTCTCGGCGGGGAATGTGGGGGCGTGTGTGCTTGATATGAATCGGTGGTGGCGGCGACGCGGCTTGTCGGCGATCGTCGGCTATCAGGCGTTGTGCGGGGGCTGTCGGCGGCGCGGCCGGGCATGTTCGGGGAGTTGGACGCGGTCGGGGCGCGGTCGGTGTTGCGGCGCTACAGCGACGCGTGGTTCGCTACCGCCGCGCGCCGCAAGGGCGGTGACGTGGCGGCGCGGTTCCCGCGGCGTGCACGCGGGTTGATGCCGGTGCGTTGCTACCACGGCACGTTCACCCTGGAGGGGCGGCGGCTGCGCCTGCCGGTCGGTCGCGGGTGTGCGCGGTTGTGGGTGCGGCTGGATCGGCCGGTTCTCTACCCGGCCGGTCAGGTGCGGTCGGTGACGTTGGTGGCCGAGGGCGGCCGGTTGTTCGTCGATGTCACCGCCGAAGTCCCCATCGCGACCTATCCGCCAGAACAGCAGCCGGATTCCGTGCGGGGTGGCGAGAGTCGATCCGGGAGTGATCCACCCGTTCGCGGTGGCCGGGCCGGATGGGGAGGGGCTGGTGGTGTCGGGGCGGGCGATCCGTGCCGAGACCCACCTTCACCTGCGCGACGCGAAGGACAGGCAGCGTGCGGTGGCGGGACGGGCGCTGAAACCGGGTCAGGCCGGGTCACGGCGGTGGCGTAAGCGGACCGCACCTCCCCGGTGCCGGACGGTCCCGGCATGACCCCCGACGCTCCCCCCCATCACGGCACCGCACACGGGTCCCCTGGTCGACCGCGGCCCGCCCCACCTCACGTGGGGAGTCGCTCGCCCACCACAGCGAGGATCAGCCAACTTCACCTCCCCAACGAGGCGAACGTTGACTGACACGGCACTAGTCGGAGCCGGTGATCGAGAGGGTGCGGAGCTTCCAGCCGGCGACGGCGACGCCGAGGACGGTCAGCACGATCAGCAGGGGTACGGCGGTGGAGCCGTGCACCTCCGAGATGACCGAGGTGGCGTTCGTGCCCAGGTCGGTGACCGAGATCGCCCACTGCCGGACGGAGAGCGTCCTGGCGCCCGAGGCGTACCGGCCGATGAGGTTCTCCCACACCAGGGCATAGATCAGTCCGATCGTCACGGCGAACCGGCTCATCACCGCGAGCGCCACGAACAGCGCGCAGTACGCGATGCCGCCCACCAGCGCGCCCAGAGCGAAACCGCTCGCCAGGCCCGCCGTCAGGCCGTTCATGATGAGGCCGGAGACGAAGATCGGCACGACGCCGAAGCCGACGACCAGGGCCACCGCGACCAGGTACTTCGTGGTCGAGATGATCGGCCGGGCGATCGGCTTGGTCATGAGGTACATGATCTGGCCGTCGTCGATCTCCGGGCCGATCACTCCCGTGCCGGCGAGCAGCGCCAGCAGGGGCAGCAGCGCGCCCAGCCCGAACTGCGTCAGCAGGGCCGCCGCGGTGTCGAGGTCGGCGTTGCCGGTGACCCGCAGGCCGATGCTGAGCAGGAGCAGCACGGCCGGGAGGATGAACAGGAGCAGCGCGCGGCGTCGCCCCAGCATGCCGCGAAAAGTGATGTACGCGATGGTGTTCATGAGTCCTCCTTCGTCGGAGGAGTGATCAAGGGTGCTGTGTTGTTAATTCGCTCACTGCGTTCGTTCATGAGTCCTCCTTCGTCGGAGGAGTGATCAGGGGTGCTGTGTTATTGATTCGCTCACTGCGTTCGTTCATGAGTCCTCCTTCGTCGGAGGAGTGATCAGGGGTGCTGTGTTGTTGATTCGCTCACTGCGTTCGTTCATGAGTCCTCGTTCATGACGCGACCAGGTAGGAGAAGACGCTTTCGAGGGACTCGTCGGCCGGGGAGACCTCCCACAGCCGGATGCCGGCGCCACGGGCCACCTGCGGCAGCAGCTGGGTGAACCGCCGGAAGTCGACGGCCTCCACCTCCAGGCCGGCCGCGGTGAGCTCGACGCCGCGGGTCGAATCGTCGGCGATCAGCGCGGCCGCCAGACGGCGGTCGTCGCTGGAGCGGATCGCGAACATGTGCGGCCGGTCGGTCATCAGCCGGCGGATCGCGCGGAAGTCGCCGGAGGCGGCGTGCCGTCCCGCGACGATGACCTCGATGTGGTTCGCGAGCCGCTCGACCTCCTCGAGGATGTGCGAGCTGAACAGCACCGTGCGGCCCTCGGCGGCCATCTTGCGGATGAGTTCCATGAGCTGGAGGCGCTGGCGCGGGTCCATGCCGTTGAACGGCTCGTCGAGCAGCAGGACCGCCGGGTCGTGTACGAGCGCCGACGCCATCTTGACGCGCTGCCGCATCCCCTTGGAGTAGGTGCCGATGGCCCGGTCGGCCGGCGGCAGCATCTCCACCATCGCGAGGGCGCGGTCGGCGGCGGCACCCGGATCGGACAGCTTGTGCAGCTTGGCCATCGAGCGGACGAACTGCCGGCCGGTGAGGAACTCGTAGGCGGACTCGCGTTCGGGCACCAGCCCGATGTTGCGGTAGACCGAGGGGTTCTTCCAGATGCGCTGCCCGTCGATGCCGACCTGGCCGCCCGAGGGCGCGAGGAAACCGCCCATCATGTGGATGAGCGTGGACTTGCCCGCGCCGTTCGGGCCGAGCAGGCCGGTCACCCCTGGGCCGATGGTCATCGACACGCCGTTGACCGCGACCACGTTGCCGTACCACCGGGAGACGTCCCGGAGCTCCAGGACACTCACGATGCCTTCCTCTCGTCGGTGGGCCGGCCGGTCATCGCGCGCCCGCCTTGCGGAACCGCTGGTACAGGATCGCGAGCGAGCCCGCGACGACGGCCACGCACACGAGCGTGAACACGGGACCGCCGAGGCCGGACGGCGGCGGCTCCGGCGAGGACGACTTGGCCCCCAGCGCCCAGACCTGCACGTCGTCCACGAGGTTGAAGGGCGTGAACACGCCGGCCCAGCGGGCGACTCCGAACTTGGTCTGGCTCTCGGCGATGCCCTGGATGGAGGTGACCGCGGCCGTGCTGATGAGGTACACCGCCATCACCGCGGTCACGCCGAAGCCGCGGCGCGGGGTGAAGGCGGCCACGACCAGGCCGATCGCGGCGAGCACCAGCGCGAACATCAGGCAGCCCACCAGGCCGCCGGCCCAGTCGAGCGCGTGCGTGCCCAGGTGCTTCTGCTTGGTGGCGAGCGCGCCGATGAACAGGATCGTGATCGGGGTGCCCAGCAGGATGAACAGCGCCGCGGTCAGCGCGCCGTACTTGGCCAGCACGTAGTCCAGGCGTGACAGCGGGCGGGAGAAGTACAGCGGCGTGACGTGGAACCGCAGGTCGCGCGAGGCCAGCACCGGCGACTGCGCGGCCAGGAAGATCGCGATCAGCGGCTGCAGGTAGACGGCGTACGCCGAGTAGCGGATCAGGTTGATGGACTGGCCGCTGCCGATCGAGGACGCCAGCGCCGTGATCGCGACGCTGATGGCCGCGGGCAGCAACATGATCGTGAACAGCAGGAACGGCATGATCTTGGCCTTGACCGGCCGCCCCAGCCCGTACGCCGCGCGCAGGTTGTGCGTGAACAGGGAGCGGACGGCGTACGCGCGGCCGAGCCGCGGGCCGTCGTAGTGCCGGTAGCCGATGTCGTGGATGACGCTCGTCATGAGGAGAACACCTCTTCGATGCGGTGCCGGCGGTTCTCCATGCGTACGAGGGCCAGCCCGAGGTCGGCGACGCAGTCGCGCACGAGGTCGTACGTCGTCTCGTCGGCGATGTCGATGAGCAGGCCCCGTCCGTCGGGGTGGACGCGCAGCCCGGCCTCGGCCAGGCTGTGGCCGAGCCGGTCGCGGCCGGCGGCCTCGTCGTCGACCTCGACC
Source organism: Actinoallomurus sp. CA-142502 (assembly GCF_050936355.1). Classification (NCBI taxonomy): domain Bacteria; kingdom Bacillati; phylum Actinomycetota; class Actinomycetes; order Streptosporangiales; family Thermomonosporaceae; genus Actinoallomurus; species Actinoallomurus sp. CA-142502. The sequence goes on along the minus strand of NZ_JBNJMY010000001.1, from coordinate 10,621,770 downwards.
GCGAGAACGCCACTGGCCTGGGTGAACGCGGTGACCGCCTGCGACCGCAGCAGCCGGCCGCCGTCGATGATGACCAGGTGCTGGGCGACGCGTTCGAGCTCGCCCAGGAGGTGGGAGGTGACCAGGACGCTGATGCCGAACTGGGTGCCGATGCGCTGGATCAGGGCCAGCATCTCGTCGCGCCCGGCCGGGTCCAGGCCGTTGGTGGGTTCGTCGAGGAAGACGAGCTTCGGGTCGTGCACGAGGGCCTGGGCGAGCTTGACCCGCTGGCGCATGCCGGTGGAGTAACCACCGATCGGCCGGTAGCGCTCCTCGTACAGGCCGACGTGGCGGAGGGTGTCGGCGGCGCGTTCGCGCGCGGCGGTGGCCGGCAGCCCGGACACGCGCGCGATGTGCACGATGAACTCGGTCGCGGAGACGTCGGGCGGAAGGCAGTCGTTCTCGGGCATGTAGCCGACCAGCTCGCGGATCTTCAGCGACTCGCGGGCCGTGTCGAGGCCGAGCACGCTCGCCTGCCCGCGCGTCGGGGGGATCAGCCCCAGGAGGATCTTGATGAGGGTCGACTTGCCCGCGCCGTTGGCCCCGACCAGCCCGACGACGCCGGGCTCGATGTCGATGGTCAGCTCGTCCAGGGCGAGCACGCCGGGGAACTGCTTGCCGAGCCCCCGGGTGGCGATGATGGACATGCGCCGAACTTAGTGGACCACGGTGGTCGCGTCGTCACCCTTGGGCGGTACTCACGACCCACCGTAGGGATGAGAACTCCCCCCTACCGAGGCTGGACCCGCGTAAAGCCTTATATTCCGGGCATAGCTTCGCCAAAAAATCCTGGATGGTGGGGAAATGTCAGTACGGCGGCGAGTGGGCGTGCAGGTCACCTCGGTGGTCGTATCCGTGTTTGTCGCGGCCGGATGTGCGGGCAATGTCAGCCTGTCGGGCGACGGGCCGTCGGCCTCGGGCAAGTCGTCCAAAACGGATAAAAAGGACGGCAAGGGCAAGGAGGGAACGGCACGGAAGGAGCTCGCCGGGCTCAAGGAGGCCAAGCCTGACTCCATGAGCGGGTACAGCCGGGATGAGTTCGGCCCCGCCTGGAAGGACGTCGACCACAACGGCTGCGACACCCGCAACGACATCCTCGCCCGCGACCTGGACGCCGTGAAGAAGCGCAACAAGTGCGTCGTCATCGCCGGGACGCTGGACGACCCGTACACGGGCAAGCAGATCACCTTCGCCAAGGCGCACGCCACCGAGGTGCAGATCGACCACATCTTCCCGCTCGCGCTCGCCTGGCGGATGGGCGCGGACCACTGGACCGAGGAGAAGCGGGCGGAACTGGCCAACGACCGCGACAACCTCCTCGCGGTCTGGGGGCGGCCCAACGCGCAGAAGAGCGACAAGGGCCCCGCGGAGTGGCAGCCGCAGAAGTCCTTCCAGTGCACGTACGCGGAGAAGTTCGTCGCCGTGGCCGATGAGTACCACCTGGCGGTGACGCAGGCGGACCACGGTGAGCTGGGCGACATGCTCGACACCTGCTGAGCCGTACGGAGAAGCGGAGAGCGCCCCCGCCAGGCGCTCTCCGCTCTCTTCTCCGGTGATCAGCCCTTATGCGGCCTGGCGATGCGTCCTCCGCGCCGCCCCCGGCCGTCCTTTGCTCGACACGCCCAGCAGGCGGGCGAAGACCCGGAAAGGCAGGAGGAGTACGTTCGCCACCGTCGCGACGACGGCTCTGAGCGCTGCGATGATGCGGCCCGCCATGGGTCTCTCCCTTCACTGTCCGTTCGGGAGAGGTGTATACCCGGTGAGCGAGTTCTACACGGCGAGCGACAAAAGGTTCGTGACCGTGTTCCAGTTGCGCATCGTAGCCGGCGTCTTCAGGCGCCGCCCGAGCGCGATCGGCAGTTTCGCGCGGCCGATGCCGTTCGGCAGCCGGTAATAGAGCTCCCGCTCGCCGGCTCGCATTTCCTCCGGGGCGAATCTTCCCAGGTCAATGCCCGAAAGCCAATCCTCGGGCGGCGGTTCGAGCAGGAACAGGACGGTGGACTTCGCCGGGTCGCCCACCTCCAGCGGATTGTGCTCGACCACGCCCTGAAGCTCCTCCGCGGTCCGCAGGATCACCTCGGTGGTCAGCCCCAGCCCGGCGGCGAGACGCTCCTCGATCGCCGCCGCCACCCGCTCCGTCCGCGTCTCGCGAGCGGTGAAGACCGCGTTGCCGCTCTGCAGGTACGTCCGCACGTCGCCGTACCCGAGGCCGGCCAGCAGCTCGCGCAGGTCGGCCATGGAGATCTTCTTGTGGCTGCCGAGGTTCACCGCGCGCAGCAGCGCCACATATCGCGTCACAACGTCGCTTCCTACTCCATCGCGGCGGAATTCGCCAGGTCGCAAAAAACCCGGGTGCCGCAGGTCGGCATCTATGCGACCCTCGAACGCCTGCGCCGCCCGCGGCGTTCGGAGGGGTTGAACGCGTTGTACGCGCTCCGGTTCGACGGCGCGGGAGGTTTCCCCGTCCGGCCGTTGGCCGAGGAGGTGGAGGGATGAAGGGCAAGGACCTGGAAAACCGCATGCGGTCGTTGGAGTGGTTCCACTCCCTCGCCGTGCTGCCGGGCGCCTGGACCATCATTCGGGTGGACGGGCGAGGCTTCTCCCGCTTCACCGTGCCACGGCCGCCTTCACGCACGCCGTGGGCGAACCCGTCCACTTCGACAGTCGCGTGTGGATGGGCGCCGCCGCGCAAGACGTCGTCGACTACTTCTCCTGGCGGCAGACCGACGCGGCGCGCTGCGCGCGGCTGACCGTCTGCTCTATTCCACGGTGACGGATTTGGCGAGGTTGCGCGGCTGGTCGACGTCGTGGCCCCGGGCGGTGGCGAGCTCGCAGGCGAACACCTGGAGCGGTACGGTCGCCACCAGCGGTTGCAGCAGGGTCGGGACGGCCGGCACGCGGATGAGCGTGTCGGCGTACGGCGCGACCGCCTCGTCGCCCTCCTCGGCGATCACGATCGTCCGGGCGCCGCGGGCGCGGATCTCCTGGATGTTGGAGACGATCTTGTCGTGCAGGACCGGGCGGGCGCGCGACGGCACGATGACCACGACCGGCAGGTCCTGCTCGATCAGGGCGATCGGGCCGTGCTTCAGCTCGCCGGCGGCGAAGCCCTCCGCGTGCATGTAGGCGAGTTCCTTGAGCTTGAGCGCGCCCTCCAGCGCCACCGGGAAGCCCACGTGCCGGCCCAGGAACAGCACACAGCGCTCACCGGCCAGCGACCGGGCCAGGTCGCGTACCGGCTCGACGGTCTCCAGGACCTGTTCGACCTTCTGCGGCATCGTGCCCAGCAGCTGGATCATGGCGAAGACCTCGTCGCCCCACTTGGTCCCGCGTACCTGCGCCAGGTAGAGCGCGATCAGGTAGACGGCGATCAGCTGGGTGAGGAACGCCTTGGTCGAGGCGACCGCGATCTCCGGCCCGGCGTGGGTGTAGAGGACGCCGTCGCACTCGCGCGGGATGGTCGAGCCGTTGACGTTGCAGATGCCGAGGACGCTGGCGCGCTGCTCGCGGGCGTGGCGCACCGCCATGAGCGTGTCCATCGTCTCGCCGGACTGGGAGATCGCGATGACCAGCGTCGAGCGTGTCAGGATCGGGTCGCGGTAGCGGAACTCGCTGGCCAGCTCGACCTCGCAGGGGAGCTGGGTCCAGTGCTCGATGGCGTACTTGGCGATCAGCCCGGCGTGGTAGGCCGTGCCGCACGCGACAATAATGATCTTGTCGATGTCGCGCAGCTCGTCGTCGGTGAGCCGCATCTCGTCGAGGCTGAGCCGGCCGTCCGCGCCGATCCGGCCGAGCAGCGTCTCGGCGACGGCGCGCGGCTGCTCGGCGATCTCCTTGAGCATGAAGTAGTCGTGGCCGCCCTTCTCCGCGGCGGACACGTCCCAGTCGACGTGGTACTCCTTCACGTCGGCCGGCTTGCCGTCGAAGCCGGTGACCGTGACGCCGGACCGCCGTAGCTCGACGACCTGGTCCTGGCCCAGCTCGATCGCGTCGCGGGTGTGCGCGATGAAGGCCGCGACGTCGCTGGCCAGGAAGTTCTCCCCGGCGCCGACGCCGACGACCAGCGGGGAGTTGCGGCGGGCGCCGACCACGAGGTCGGGCTCGCCGGAGTACACCGCGACGAGCGTGAACGCGCCTTCGAGGCGCAGGCAGACCCGGCGCATCGCGTCGGCCAGGCTCGCGCCCTTGGCCACCTCCTCCTCGAGCAGGTGGGCGACGGCCTCGGTGTCGGTGTCGGAGGACAGCTCGTGGCCCCGGCCCTCGAGTTCGAGGCGGAGCGCGGCGAAGTTCTCGATGATGCCGTTGTGCACGACGGCGACCGCGCCGGTGCAGTCGGTGTGCGGGTGGGCGTTGCGGTCGTTCGGCGGGCCGTGGGTGGCCCAGCGGGTGTGACCGATGCCCGAACGGCCGGTGTCCGAATGGTCGGCGCCCGCGAGTGCCTCACGCAGGTTGGCCAGCTTCCCGGCGCGTTTGGTCACCGTCAGCTTGCCGTCGGCGGAGACGGCCGTGCCCGCCGAGTCGTACCCCCGGTACTCCAGCCGGGAGAGGCCGTCGATGACGACGTCGAGAGCCGGCTGCGAGCCGACGTACCCCACGATTCCGCACATGCGGGCCACAGTAATGGGTCCAGGTGAACGGGTAGACCACCGCCGCGCCAACTCTCCGCTCGCCCTTGTTGCCGCGCGTGACCATCTCGTAACACAGCAAATCACCGTAATCTGCCAGGCTCCGGCTAGGGTCACAGCACATGACGAGCATCGGGGGCAATCCTCCCAGCCCGTATGTCGAGCTCGACCGTGACGCATGGCGTGCCCTGCGCGCCGGCACACCGCTCTCTCTCACTCCGGCGGACCTGGAGGAGATCCGCGGGCTCGGCGACCCCATCGACCTCGACGAGGTCGAGGACGTCTATCTGCCGCTGTCGCGGCTGCTGCGGCTGTTCGTCACGGGCGACGGGCGGCTGCGCGACACCGTCAGCGCCTTCCTCGGCGAACCGGTCGCCCCCACCCCGTACATCATCGGCATCGCCGGCAGCGTGGCCGTCGGCAAGTCGACGGTCGCCCGGCTGCTGCGCGTCCTGCTCTCCCGCGGCCCGGGAGATCCGAGGGTCGAGCTGGTCAGCACGGACGGCTTCCTCTACCCCAACGCGGTCCTCGTCGAGCGCGGCCTGATGCAGCGCAAGGGCTTCCCGGAGTCCTACGACCGGCGCGCGCTGCTGAAGTTCGTCTCGGAGGTCAAGGCGGGCGTGCCCGAGGTGTCCATGCCGGTGTACGAGGCGCTGCGGTACGACATCGTGCCGGACGCCCGGCAGGTCGTACGGCGGCCGGACATTCTCATCGTGGAGGGGCTCAACGTGCTGCAGAGCGCGCGGCCGGGCAGCCTGGCCCTGGCGGACCTGTTCGACTTCTCCATCTACGTCGACGCGCGGGTCGACGACATCCGCCAGTGGTACATCGACCGCTTCTTCGCCCTGCGCCGTACGGTCTTCACCGACGAGCGCTCCTACTTTCACCCGTACGCGCAGGTCGACGGGGACGAGGCGGCGGCGCAGGCGGAGCGCTTCTGGCGCGACATCAACGAGGTCAACCTCGTGGCCAACATCCTGCCCACCCGCGCCCGCGCCACCCTTGTCCTGAACAAGGACCGCGACCACCGTGTCCGCCGCGTACGGCTGCGGCGGATCTGACCGGGGCGGCTCAGCCCCGTCGTCGCCGGAGCAGCGGTGTCGCGCAGCACGCGCCCACCGCCGCCGTGACGGCCAGCGCCACGCACGTCACCGTCAGGGCGTGCCCGGTCGGCGGCGCGACGCTGAGGAACAGCGTGCCGAACGTCGCCACGCCCACGACCTGGCCGAGCTGGTTCGTCATCACCAGCAGGCCACTGGCGTCCGCCGCGTCCGCCACGGCCACATGGCTCAGCGCCACCGCGAGCAGCGGGCTGAACGCCGCGCCGAGGCCCAGCCCGGCCAGTCCCATCGCGACCTCGAACCCGACGCCGCCCGACTCGAACACCTCGAGCCCCAGGTAGCCCAGCCCGGCCACGACCAGCGCGGCGGGGATCATCGGGCGGTGCCACCGCGCGGGTGCGCGCCGCCAGTTGAGGCTGGCCAGCGCGAACCCGCCCGCGCCCGGGATGAAGAACAGCCCGGCCCGCAGCGGGCTGTAGCCGAGGCCGCCCTGCAGGTGCAGGGCCACGCTGAACAGGAACCCGCCGAAGGTGCCCATGCACAGGAAGATCGTCACGAGCCCCGCGCGCATGCCGGGGGCGCCGGCCACCCGGCCGGGGATCAGCGGTGCGGACGCGCGCCGCTGCGCCACCACGAACAGCGCGAACACCACGACGCTGCCGCCGAGCATCAGCCAGCCCCACAGCGGCCAGTCCTCCTCGTGCCCGAGCACGAGCGGCACCACGAACAGCAGCGTCGCCGCGGCCAGGCTGACCAGCCCCGGCAGGTCCAGGCCGCTGTCCTGCTCGCCACGGTCGCCGGGCAGCGTACGGGCGCCGGCGACCAGCAGCACGACGCCGATCGGAACGTTCACCAGGAAGACCGGGCGCCAGCCGGTGCCGAACAGGTCGGCGCTGACGAGGAGCCCGCCGACGACCTGGCCGACGACCGAGCCGCCCGCCAGTACCGCCCCGTACACGCTGAGCGCGCGGGCCCGCGCGGCGCCGGTGAAGTTGCGTTGGATGAGGCTCATGACCTGCGGCACCATCAGCGCCGCACCCACCCCTTGGACGAAGCGGAAGCCGATGAGCATGCCGGTGCCGCCGGCCAGGCCGCAGGCCAGCGACGCGGCGGTGAAGACCGTGAGGCCCGCCTGGAAGGCGGCGCGGTGCCCGAGCCGGTCGCCGAGACGGGCGCCGGTGATGAGGAGAACGGCGTACGCGATGGTGTAGCCGGCGATGACGAGTTGCAGCCCGGCGCCGGACGCGTGCAGGTCGGTACGGATGGTCGGCGCGGCGACGTTGACGACGGAGACGTCGAGGATCGCCATGAACTGGCCGGCCAGAATGATCGTGAGCAGCCGGCCGAGCCGGACCGGCGCATGTGACGCCGGTGCGTCGAGGGTGATCTGGGCCATGCGCAGCAGCCTGCGGCCGCGCGGGTGAGAGTGCTGAGAGCCCCGTGATACTGGTGTTGCCAGCACCTGGCACGCGGCCGGGATCGCGTGGACCGGCCCGGCTACTCCTGGGGCAACGTCGCGGTGGCCTTCCGCCCGGCATCGACCTGCGCGATCCGCTGGGCGAACATCGTTGTTCCCCGGGTCGGCTCCGACGACACTCCCGGCACGCTGGTCACGGCGTTAACCTGAACCGGTGATCGTCGGAGTGGGGATCGACGTCGTGGACATCGCGCGGTTCGCGGGGTCCCTCGAACGCACGCCCGGCCTCGCCGTCCGGCTGTTCACCGAGTCCGAGCGGGGGCTGCGTCCGCGCTCCCTCGCCGCGCGCTTCGCGGCCAAGGAGGCCCTGGCCAAGGCACTGGGCGCGCCGCGTGGGCTGAAGTGGACCGACGCCGAGGTGCGCAGGGCGCCCGACGGGCGGCCCAGCCTGCACGTCGAGGGCACCGTCGCCGCGGCGGCGGCGCGGCTCGGCGTCGACTCCTGGCACGTCTCGCTCAGCCACGACGGCGGTGTCGCCGTCGCGGTGGTGATCGCCGAGCACACCGACCGACGAGAGGGAACCTGAGCATGCGGTACGCGTACGAGGTGGAGAAGGTCCGCGCCGCCGAACGCGCCCTGATGGCCCGGCTGCCCGAGGGCGCGCTCATGCGGCGTGCCGCGGCCGGGCTCGCCTCCGTCTGCGCGGGCCTGCTGCGCAGCGGGCGGGCGGGGGTCACCGGCCCGGGCGACGGCGTGTACGGCGCGGAGGTCGTGCTGCTGGTCGGCAGCGGTGACAACGGCGGCGACGCGCTGTACGCCGGCGAACGGCTGGCCCGCCGCGGCGCGCGGGTCACCGCGATCCTGGCCGGTTCGAAGACCCACGAGGGCGGCCTGGCGGCGCTGCGTTCGGCCGGGGGACGCGCCGTCGAGGCGGGCGACGGCGACCGGCCGGTGCGCGCGATCGAGGCCGCGGACCTGATCATCGACGGAATGCTCGGCATCGGCGGCCGGGGCGGGCTCCGCGAGCCGTACGCGACTCTGGCCGGGCACGCCTCGTGCGCCATCGCCACCCTCGTGGCGTGCGACCTGCCCAGCGGCGTCGACGCCGACACCGGCGTGGTGAGCGGTGCGGCCGTCCGCGCCGACGTGACGGTGACGTTCGGGGCGTACAAGCCGGGCCTCTTCGTCGATCCCGGAGCCGGGCACGCGGGCGTGGTCGAGCTGGTCGACATCGGGCTCGGCCCGTACCTGAGCGACCCGGACGCGTGCCTGCCGCAGGCGGTCGACGTCGACCTGTGGACCCCCCAGGCGCAGCGGGAGTCCAACAAGTACCGCCGCGGTGTTCCCGGCGTGCTCGCCGGGAGCGAGACCTTCACCGGGGCCGCGGTGCTGTCGGTCGGCGGCGCCGTACGGGGCGGCGCCGGCATGGTGCGCTTCGCCTCGGCGCGGCACGCGGTCGAGCTCGTCCGGCACCACTGGCCGGAGGCGGTGACCAGCGTGGTCGAGGACTCCCTGAGCGGCGTCGGGCGGGTCAACGCCTGGGTCGCCGGACCCGGCATGGGCACCGACGAGCGGGCCGAGACGCTGCTGGGCGAGGTGCTCGCCACCGATCGGCCGGTGCTGGTCGACGCCGACGGGCTCACCGTCCTGACTCGCCGCCGCGACCTGCTGGGGCGCAGCGCCCCGACCGTGCTCACCCCGCACGCCGGCGAGCTCGCCCGGCTGCTGGGCACCGACGCGGACCAGGTCGAGGCCCGGCGGCTCGAACACGTACGCCGGGCCGCCGAGGAACTCAACGCGACGGTGCTGCTCAAGGGCTCCACCACGGTCATCGCCGAGGCCGGCCGGCCGGTGCGCGTGAACCCGACCGGCACGCCGCGGCTCGCCACCGCGGGCACCGGCGACGTGCTGTCCGGCCTGATCGGCGCGTTCCTGGCCGGTGGGGCGGCCGCGATCGACGCCGCGGCCGCAGGCGCGTACCTCCACGGTCTCGCCGGGCGCCTCGCCGCCGCCGGTCCGGAGCCGGGCTCCGACGCGGAGGCTCCGATCAGCGCTCAGGACGTCGTCGACGCCGTTCCCGCCGCCTTCCGCACGCTCGCCGGCTGAGCTCCGGAGCCGGCCTTCGCGTGCGGCGCGCCCGTCGCCGATGGCCTGGGCAAGGGTCCGGCGCTGCCACACTTGGTGCATGAGCGTTACCACAGCGGCCCGTGTCGATCTTGGTGCGATCAGGCGCAACGTCGAGTTGCTGCGGGAGAGCGCCCCGGGTGCCGAGCTGATGGCGGTCGTCAAGGCGGACGGCTACGGTCACGGGATCATCCCGGCCGCACGCGCCGCGGTGGCGGGCGGAGCGTCCTGGCTGGGCGTCGCCACCCTGGACGAGGCGCTGACCCTGCGGCGCGCCGGCCTCGACGTGCGGGCGATGTGCTGGCTGTACGCGCCCGGCGAGCGGTTCGACGACGCCGTCGCCGAAGACGTCGACCTGTCGGCCACCTCCGTCGGGCAGGTCGAGGAGATCACCCGGGCCGCCGCCCGCGTCGGGCGGCAGGTCAGACTGCACCTGAAGACCGACACCGGGCTGGCCCGCAGCGGCGCGACCCCGGCCGACTGGCCCGCGCTGGTCGACGCCGCCCTGCGGGCCCAGGCCGAGGGCCTCGCCACGGTAGTCGGGCTCTGGTCCCACATGGCCTGCGCGGACGAGCCGGGCCACCCCTCGATCGCCGCCCAGCTCCGGGAGTTCGACGAGGCGGTCGAGCTCGCCGAGAAGGCCGGCGTACGGCCCGAGGTGCGCCACATCGCGAACTCCGCCGCCACGCTGACCCTCCCGGAGGCCCGTTACGACCTCGTACGGCCCGGCATCGCGGTCTACGGCCTGGATCCGATCCCCTCACTCGGGCCCGCGCGCCGTCTGGGCCTGCGGCCGGCGATGACACTGACCGGACGCCTGGCGCTGGCCAAACGGGTCGGGGCCGGGCAGGGCGTGTCGTACGGCCACCGGTACACCACCTCGGCGGAGACCACGCTCGGCCTGGTGCCGCTGGGGTACGCCGACGGGATCCCGCGGCACGGCACGAACCTCCTGGAGGTCTGGGCGGCGGGCCGGCGGCGGCGCGTCGCGGGCACCGTGTGCATGGACCAGTTCGTCATCGACGTCGGCGACGACGAGATCCACGCGGGCGACGAGGTGATCCTCTTCGGGCCGGGCGACCACGGCGAACCCACCGCCCAGGACTGGGCGGACATGCTCGGCACGATCTCATATGAGATCGTCACCAGGATCGGGGCCCGGGTCCCCCGTACCTACGCTGAAGAGGCGGTATGAACAAGAAGCGAGCCGGCCTGATCGGTGCCGCGATCGGCACCGCCGGGGCCATCGGTGTCGGCGCGGTCGTCGGGGCGCGCCGCTACGCCGTCGGACGCGAACGCCTGCGTCCCGACCCCGACCGGTACGAACGGTTCGGCGAGCTGCGCGGCCGCCCCCAGACCGTCCTCGCGAGTGACGGGGTACCCCTCCACGTCGAGGTCGACGGGCCGGACGACGCCGCCCTCACGGTCGTGTTCAGCCACGGCTACTGCCTGACCCAGGACTCCTGGCACTTCCAGCGGCGCGACCTGGCCCGCCTCGACGACGTGCGGATGGTCTTCTGGGACCAGCGCAGCCACGGTCGTTCGGGGCGCAGCGACCTCACCCACGCCACCATCGACCAGTGCGGCGACGACCTGCTCGCGGTGATCGAGGCCACCACCTCGCCGGGGCGGCCGGTCGTGCTCGTCGGTCACTCCATGGGCGGCATGACGATCATGGCGCTGGCCGACCGGCACCCGGAGCTGTTCGGCTCGCGCGTCGTCGGTGTGGCCCTGGTCAACACCTCGTCGGGGCAGCTCGCCGAGCTCACGCTGGGCCTGCCGGAGCTGTTCGGCAAGGTGTTCCGGCGCGCCGTGCCCGGCGTCGTACGGGGCATCGGCAAGCGCGGCGCGCTGGTCGACAAGGGCCGCCGCATCGGCGCCGACGTGGCCTTCGTGATCACCCGCCGGATCGCGTTCGCCGACCGTGAGGTGAGCCCGTCGATCGTGGAGTTCGTGGAGGGAATGATCGGGTCCACGCCCACCGACGTGATCGCGGAGTTCTACCCGACGCTCGCCGAGCACGACAAGCTGGAGGCGCTCGGGGTGCTCCGGGACCTGCCCGCCGTGATCGTGGTCGGCGACGACGACCGGCTCACCCCGCCCGCGCACGGGCGGGCCATCGCGGCGGCGCTGCCGGACGCCGAACTGATCGAGGTGGCCGAGGGAGGCCACGTGTTGATGCTCGAACACCCCGAGGCCGTCACCGATGCCATCGCCGAACTGATCGGCCGCGTCCGGCCCGTGGCCGAGGAGCGTTCCGCATGAGCGAACGGAGTGAGCGAACCGGTAACACGGCACCCGTGGTCACTCTTCCGGCGAAGGAGGATTCTTTGACCAGCAGCCCACTTCGTGTTCCGACCGAGGGAGAGATGCGCGACCTGGGCCGCCGGCTGGCCGCCCTGCTGCGCGCCGGCGACCTCGTGCTGCTGTCCGGTCCGCTCGGCGCGGGCAAGACGACCCTGACCCAGGGCCTGGGCGACGGCCTGCAGGTCCGGGGCCCGATCACCTCACCGACCTTCGTGATCGCGCGGGTGCATCCGTCACTGGCGGGCGGCCCGGCGCTCGTGCACGCCGACGCGTACCGGCTCGGCGGCCTGGACGAGCTGGACGACCTCGATCTCGACCTGCAGGACGCGATCACCGTGGTCGAGTGGGGCGGCGGCATCGCCGAGGGCCTGTCCGACGACCGCCTGGAGATCGTCATCGAACGCAGCGAGACGGACGAGCGCACGGTCACGCTGACCGGCGTCGGCGCCCGATGGGCGACCCTGGGCGACCAGCCGATCTGACGGGCCCGCGCCGTTCAGTACGCGAGCCGTTCCCGCCACGGGTGCGCGCCGAAGCAGTGCGCCAGGGCCTCGCTCAGCCACCGTCGCCGCGCCTCGTCGAGCAGGGGCAGGACCGCGAGGAGATCGGTCTCGTCCTTCCGCCGGGGCCGCTTGGCCTTGTAGAACAGCTGGATCTCGGGCGCGAGGTAGGGGATGCCGTCCGGACCGGCCGCCCCGATCCCGGCCAGCGGGCGCCGGACGGCGGGATCTCGCCGGGACACCCACTCCTCGCCGTCCGCCTCGTCCAGCATCACCTGGACACGCCACGGTTCGCCGGGTCCCGGACGGCACCAGATGTCGTGGACGGCCGGCGGCAGCACCTCGGAGGGCTCCCAGGGACGCAGGACCCCCGGTGGGTCGGCCGCCCAGCACTCCCAGCCGCGCAGGGCGTCGTGCAGGTGGAACTGGTCCCGGCGCAGCATCATCACGTCGATGTCACCGTGGTCGCGGACGCGACGGCCGACGGCGAGCTCGATGGCGTACCCGCCGGCGATCCACCACGGGCACGGCAGGGCGGCGAACAGCGACGCGACCCGCGCGGGCGTCGCCGGCTCCCAGCGCCCGTACGGCGCGACGATCGACTTCATCGGTACGTCTCTCCGACCCGTGGCCCACGGCCCACCGTGACGGCCATACCAAATCGGGGACCCTCGAGCGGTCAAGATTACGATCTTGTCGTACTCTCTTCCCCTGAATCTCATCTTCCGGCAAAGCACGCGAACGGGAGATGAGGGAGGAGGGACCTGGTGAGCGGTCGTCGTCGTGCCGCCCGGCCGGCCAGACGCCGGGGCCGGCTTGTCGCCGCCGCCTGCGCGGCCGCGTTCGTCCTCGTCGTGTCCGGCGCCGTGGCCTGGGTCTCTCTCGGCGGGGACCATGCCCACCAGCCGCGCTCCCGCGACGCGGGGGCCGAGAGTTCGCCGATGAGCACCGGCCGGGGGTCCGACCGCGACGCCGTGCCTAGCGCCTGCGACACGCTCAGCAAGAGCGTCGCCGACAAACTGGCTCCCGGCGCCGACCGCAGCGCGACCCTCGCCAACCAGTCCGACGAGCACAGCGAATGCGCCTGGAGCCTGTACGGCTCCCGTACCCGCCAGCTGAGCGTCGAACTGCGCGCCCTCGCCGCCACCGGCGGCACGTCCGCCACGGACACCGCGATCCGTACCTTCTCCACCGAGTGGCAGGCCGACCGCGGCGGCAAGGATCTCTCGGACGGCGTCAAGGTACGGGACAGCCGGGGCGTGAGCGGCGTCGGTGAACAGGCGTACGTCGTGTACACGGTCGACGTCTCCGCCGCGATCGGTGAGGCCGTCGCCAACGCCCGCCTCGCCAACGTGCTGATCACCGTGCACTACTCCGGCGGAGACCATCTCAACGCCGCCGGCACGCCGCTGTCCTCCCACACCGCCAGCGACGGCGCCCTCGGCGCCGCCCGCGACATCGTGTCCAAGCTCGAGTCGCACTCGTAACTGGCAGTGGCCGGGGCGCGCTACCCTCAAGGATCGTGCTGGTCCTGGCTTTCGATACCGCGACCGCCGCGGTCACCGTCGCGCTGAGCGAGTGGGCCCCGGGCGAGACGCCACGTCTCCGGGCCGAGTCCAAGGTCGTCGATCGACGCAGACACGCGGAGGTGCTCGCGCCCGCGATCGACACCGTGCTCGGTGACGCTCAGGTGCGCCGCGAAGACCTGTCCGCGATCGCCGTCGGCGTCGGTCCCGGTCCGTACACCGGGCTGCGGGTCGGCCTGGTCACGGCGCGCTCGCTCGGCGCCGTGCTGCAGATCCCGGTGCACGGCGTCTGCACGCTCGACGCGCTCGCCTGGGAGTCGAAGCGGACCGATCCGTTCGTGGTGGCCACCGACGCGCGCCGCAAAGAGGTCTACTGGGCGCGGTACGACTCGGCGACCGTCCGCACCGACGGGCCGTCGGTCGGCAAGCCGGCCGACGCCGCGATTCCCGGTCTGCCCGCGCTGGGTGAGGGCGCGCTGCTCTACCCCGACGTGCTCAAGGGCGAGACTCCGGCGCTGCCGTCGGCGGCCGCGATCGCCGAGCTCGTCGTCTCGCGGCTGTCCGGGGGCGCCGGGCCCGATCTGCTGCCGCCCGAGCCGCTCTACCTGCGCAAGCCCGACGCGCGTGAGCCCGGGCCCCGCAAGCGGGTGACGCCGGGATGAAGGTCCGCGACCTGACTCTCGACGACCTGCCGGCGGTGCTGGAGCTCGAACACCTGCTGTTCCCCGACGACGCCTGGTCCGAGAAGACGTACCGCGGCGAGCTGGTCGATCGCACCGGCACCCGCCGCTACGTCGCCGTGGACGACGACGGCGTGCTCGCGGGCTGGGCCGGCCTGTCCGCTGTGGGCGGGCAGGGCGACGTGCTGACCATCGGCGTACGCCCCGAGCTCCAGGGCCGGGGCATCGGCTCGGCGCTGCTGACCGCGCTGCTGGAAGAGGCGGCCGTACGCGGCTGCGTCGAGATCTTCCTCGACGTGCGGGCCGACAACGACCGGGCGCGCCGGCTCTACGAGCGCTTCGGCTTCACCGCCGTCGGCGTCCGCAAGCGCTACTACCAGCCCTCCGGGGTGGACGCGATCGTGATGATGAAGGAGTCGCGGCCGGGCGAGGCGCCGGCGCGGCAGGGGGTGAAACCGTGACGGACCAGCCGCTGGTGCTGGGCATCGAGACGTCGTGCGACGAGACCGGCGTGGGCGTGGTCCGCGGCCACACTCTCCTCGCCGACGCGATCGCCTCCAGCGTCGACGAACACGCCAGGTTCGGCGGGGTGGTGCCCGAGGTGGCCTCCCGCGCCCACCTGGAGGCGATGACGCCGACCGTGGACCGGGCGCTGAGCGAGGCCGGCGTGACGCTCGCCGACGTCGACGCGATCGCGGTCACCGCCGGCCCCGGCCTGGCCGGCGCCCTGCTCGTGGGCGTCGCGGCGGCCAAGGCGTACGCCCTGGGCCTGGGCAAGCCGCTGTACGGCGTCAACCATCTCGCCGCCCACGTGGCCGTCGACCAGCTCGAACACGGTCCGCTGCCCAAGCCCTGCGTGGCCCTCCTCGTCTCCGGCGGGCACTCATCGCTCCTTCTCGTGCCGGACGTGGCCTCCGACGTGCGCCCGCTGGGCGCGACGGTCGACGACGCCGCCGGCGAGGCGTTCGACAAGGTGGCACGAGTGCTCGACCTCGGCTTCCCCGGCGGCCCGTACATCGACCGCGCGGCGCGCGAGGGCGACCGGGCGTCGATCTCCTTCCCGCGCGGCAAGTACGAGGACGGCACCTACGACTTCTCCTTCTCGGGGCTGAAGACCGCGGTGGCCCGCTGGGTCGAGTCACGCGAGCGCGCCGGCGAGCCGGTGCCGGTGGCCGACGTCGCGGCGGCGTTCCAGGAGGCGGTGGTGGACGTGCTGACCAAGAAGGCCATCGCCGCCTGCAAGGACAACGGCGTCTCCCACCTGCTCGTCGGCGGCGGCGTCGCGGCCAACTCCCGCCTGCGGGCGCTGGCCCAGGAGCGCTGTGAGGCGGCCGGCATCCAGCTGCGGGTGCCGCGCCCGAAACTGTGCACCGACAACGGCGCGATGGTCGCGGCCCTCGGCGCGGAACTCGTCGGCGCGGGCCTGAAGCCCTCGGCCCTCGACCTCCCGGCCGACTCGTCCCTGCCGATCACCGACGTGCTGGTGTAGGGCGCGGTTCGGCGAGTCCGACCTCAGAACCGCGTCGCGGGCGCGCCCAGCTCGATCAGGGCGTGCTCCAGGAAGCTCTCCAGCGCGGGGATGTCGTTCGGCGAGATCGGGCGCAGCGGCTGCTCGGGCAGGAGGTCGAGCACGGTGCGCAGGTCCCAGTACGGGTTGTGCCGGTAGCCGCCGGAGACCTGGTCGAAGGCCCCGAGGAACTGGTCGGCGACCTCGACCCCGTACCGGAGGGCGAGGTTCCACCGCATGTGGGCCACGTCGACGGCGGCCGGTCCGTGTGAGGCGCCGGACCAGTCGACGATGCCGGTGAGCCGCCCGTACGCCCAGAGGGTGTTGTCGGGCAGGTAGTCACGGTGGATGAAGTGCGGTGTGGCGCCGGGGGACGGGCCGGCCGCGATGTCGAACGCCCGCTCCCACAGTGCCGGATGCCGGGCGTTGATCGGCGCGAGACGCACGTCGAGGTGGTTGTACGGGCGGTAGGGCGGCATCGTGGAGGCGCCCCCGACCGCGTGTACCGACAGCAGACCGGCGGCCAGCTGGATGAGGTATTCGGGCAGCTCTTCGCGCGCCGGTCGCGGCGGGTGGCCGAGCAGCCTCGTGATCAGCAGCGTCGGCGTCTCGCAGTGGGCGCCCGAGGGGTCGGCGGCCACGAGCGACGGCGTCGGGATCTCGCAGCCCGCCAGGAGCGTCAGCGCGGCGATCTCGCGCTCGGGCGAGAACTCGATGTCGATGTCCGGCCAGGACGCGGAGGCCCAGCGGCGCAGCACGAGCCGGTGCACGGTGCCGGAGCGGCTCTCCGCGAGCAGCGCGTGGTTGATGTGGGACAGGCCGCCGACGAGCGGCCGGACCATCTTCACCTCGCTGCCCGGCCCCAGGCATTCCTCGACCCAGCGCAGCGTCGCAGCGCTCAGCGGCTCTGAGAATCTGGGGAAGGTCACGGGTCCCATCCAAACGGATTCCGAACCGTATCGGGAGTGATTTTATCAATCCAAGGCGAAGTAAACGGCATGTCATTGCGGCCCGACGATCTTCTTGGGTCTGCTATTAATCCCGAAAACCCCGCAAATACCTATGTGTGCAGCGTTTCGCGCAAAGGGCGACGAAAAGGCCGCTCCGGGACAAGACCGGAGCGGCCGTCGTCGTCACTCCTTGCTCTCCCGGCGCGGGCGGAACAGCGCCTCGGCCAGCGCGAGCATGGTCTCCTCAAGAGTGATGAGCCGCTTCATGAGGTCCTCGTGGACCGAGGTCATGCGCTGCGTCATGTCGTGCTGGGCCGTGTCGACCTTCTTGCTCACGTCCTCGTGCACACCGCCGACCTGCCGCAGCAGGTCCTCGCGGAGGATCTCCATGTGTTTGGTGAGGTCGGAGCGCGACGACTCGACGATCTTGGAGAGGGTCTCCTCGGCCTCGTCGCGGTCGGGCCGCGCCCGCAACTCGTCGACGAGCGGGTCGATCGCCTCGGCCAGGCGTTTCTCCAGGGCGTCGAAGCGGTCGGTCGGATCGATGAACGGCCGGTCGCCGATGGCGGCGAGTTTGCGGTGCAACTCGCCGATCTCCAGCGTGACCGGCAGCTGGCCGATGCGCTGGTTGACCCCGTCGACGCGGTCGTCGACCCCTTCGATCTTGGCCTCGAGCCCCTGGAAGTGGCCCTCGATGCCCTTGATCTTGCCGGACAGGCCCTCGACGCGGCCGTCGATGCCGTCGAGACGCCCGCCGACGCCCTCGACCCTGCCGTTGACCGCGTCGAGGCCCTGCTCGACGCGCTCGGCCATGTCGCCGAGCGACTGGTCGACCTTGCCGGCCACGGCGTTGATCTGGTGCTCGAGCTTCTCGGAGCGGTGTCCGAGGTCGGCGAGGGTCTTGTCGAGCCGGTTGAAGCGTACGGACGCGGCCTCCATCGTGCCCGCCAGCCGGTCAAGGCGTTTGGTGAGGTCGTCCATCTGCTGCGCGGCCCGCAGCGTCGCGTCGGTGATGCTCTTGCTCGAGTCGAGGACGTTCTGGATGCGGGAGAGGCCCTCGTCGACGTTCTCCGCGATGACGCCGACGTCGGCCCACAGCGAGGGCAGCTCGGCGACCGGCTTGACCTTCTCGCCGACGGACTCGATGTGCTCGGCCAGCCCCTCGGCCCACTCCGGAGGCTTGCCGTACAGCTCGTCGACCTGGCCACGAACCGAGTCGAGCTGGGTTGTCAGGCCGCTGAGCTCGCGCTCGCGCACCTCGCGGAGCAGCCACTCGATGCCCTCGAGCCGCTGATGGATCTCGTCGAGGACCTGACCTGTCGAGCGTTGCTCGTAAACATGATCTTGAGCAGCGCGGGCCAGCAATTCCCGCATTCGGTCCGAGACCGGTTGACCTCCTGTCTGCAGGAAGTTGTGATTGGTGTCCACCCGGGGAGCTCCTTCGTTTTGCCGGGTCGCCGGCCTGCGCGCGGAAATGGCAGTGGCGTGCGTCGCGAAGGGTCACTCTAATGAGCCGACCATGGTCATCGAGCGTAAGCAAAGAAATTCAGGGAAAAGAGATCCTTATCCCGGAGTAGCGGAATGCCGTTTTAGTCGCGGCGGTGACGGCCTTCGTAAGGCGCGGACGCCGCATGCGCGTTCGCCCCCGTGCTCGCGGCGCCCCGGCCGAGGAGCCGGTCGAGTTCGCCGCGGCCGAGGAAGACGCCGCGACATGCGCCGCACTCCCGCAGGGTGACGCCGGCGCGGTGAAAGCCGGCCATGGCGACGCCGCACTTGGGACATTGCAGCACGGCGTCGGTCATCGTCGTTCCCCATTTCCCCCGTGCGCCCCACCGGGCGCTGCTCCCGCCCGCGCCCCCCGCGGCGCGGATTGCGGCCGCTGCCAAGAGTAGTCAACCCAATACGGCAATAGTCGCAGTGTTTGCCTTAGGGTGGCGTGTCTTCTGCCGTGACCTGGTGTCGGCGGGCCGCGCAGATGAGTGCCGTTGGTGTTTCGCCCACCCGAGTGAGAACCACGACCCACTCCTTGGACCCCGACGGCCGGAGGTCGCGCCGCAGGCGTTCGATGTCGGCGGCGAATCCCCGCTTCTTGATCGTCAGGGTGCCGGCGTCGCGTCGCCGCAGTTCCGCGCGCAGGCGTTTGACCGAGAAGGGCAGAACGTCGTGGATCTCGTACGCGCGGGCGAACGGCGTGGGCCGCAGCGTGTCGGAGGTGATGTAGGCGATGCGCGGGTCGGCGAGCGCCCCGCCGAGCGCGGCGGCGACCTCCGCGACGAGATGGGCGCGTACGACCGCTCCGTCCGGTTCGTAGAGATAACGCCGCCACGACGCGACGGGCGGGGGCCCGAGCGCCGGATCGGCCGTCATCGTGGCCGGCTCCGCGCCTTCCCTGAGCACGGTCGCCCGCCGCAGCGTCGTGCCCCGCCGCGCCCCGGACAGGCCGCCGAGCCACAACGCCGCCTCCTTGACCTCGCCGCCGTCGGAGATCCACTCGGCCTCGGCCCCCTCCGGCACTGCGTCGTGCGGGATGCCCGGCGCCACCTTCACGCAGCCGGCCGGCGCCGTACGGGCGAGGCCGAGCACGGTGGTCAGCGGCGGCTCGTACGCCTCCGGGTCGAACACCCGCCCGCGCGACGTGCGCCGCCCGGGGTCGGCGAAGACGGCGGCGTGCCGCGCGGGATCCTGGGCGACCGCGTCGCCCGCGCGTACGGAGGCGGAGTCCGCCAGGCCGAACGCCGCCACGTTCGCGCGGGCGACGGCGGCGGTCAGCGGGTCCAGGTCGACGCCGAGCCCACGGCAGCCGGCCCGCCCGCGCGCGACCAGGTCGCCGCCGATGCCGCAGCCCAGGTCGAGCACGCTCCCCGTGTCCTCCAGGTGGGCGGCGAAGCGCCGGGCCCGGTGCCGCGCGACGCTCGCCCGCGTCGCCTGCTCCAGGCCGGCCGGCGTGAAGTACATGCGGTCGGCGTCGGTGCCGAACTTGGCGCGCGCCCGCTGCCGCAGGCGTACCTGGGTCAGCGCGGCCCCGACCAGCTCCGGAGGATGGCGGGTGCGCAGCCGCGACGCGGTCGTCAGCAGCGCCCCCTCGCTCACGTCGGCCGCGCCCGCCTCGCCGAGCAGGGCCTGGCCGCCGGGGGTCAGCAGGCCTTCGAAAGCGGCGATGTCCACCCGAAGAAGGTAGCGACGCCCGCGCGCGGTACGGCACGGGCGGTGGGCGCCGGAGAGTCACACCGTGCGCCACACCTGTTATCGGGGCAGGTCACAGGCGGCGGACTCCCAGGGTGCGGGCCCGTGTTGACGGGTTCCCGGCCACGGCATAATCTCCATGACTGGCACTCTCATCATCAGAGTGCCAATCAAGCGACAGGCTGGTCTGGCACCCGCGACGGCAGACCACCGTGGTCGCGTCTCCATCATGCGGCTGGCCGCTTCGGTCGGCCGAGGATACGCAATCGAAGGGGAAGGTCAGATCGTGTCGACCGCCACCAAGGTTGTTCTCAAGCCGCTCGAGGACCGCATCGTCGTCCAGCCCCTCGAGGCCGAGCAGACAACTGCGTCAGGTCTGGTTATTCCGGACACCGCCAAGGAGAAGCCGCAGGAGGGCACCGTCCTCGCCGTGGGCCCGGGCCGCTTCGACGACAAGGGCGAGAAGCGCGTGCCGCTCGACGTCAAGGTCGGGGATGTCGTGCTCTACAGCAAGTACGGCGGCACCGAGGTCAAGTACAACAACGAGGACTACCTCGTGCTGTCTGCTCGCGACGTGCTCGCCGTCGTCGAGAAGTAACAACTGAAGACAGATGCACCGCCCCGGTCGGCCCCTGCGGGCGGCCGGGGCTGTGTGCTTCTAGCCCATAGCTGACGTACATCCCTTACTTGGAGCTTCTCTCATGCCGAAGATCCTGGACTTCGACGAGGACGCGCGGCGCTCGCTCGAGCGTGGCGTCAACGCCCTCGCCGACGCCGTGAAGGTGACGATCGGCCCGCGTGGCCGCAACGTCGTCATCGACAAGAAGTGGGGCGCCCCCACGATCACCAACGACGGTGTGACCATCGCGCGCGAGGTCGACCTGGAGGACCCGTTCGAGAACCTCGGGGCCCAGCTCGCCAAGGAGGTCGCCACCAAGACCAACGACGTCGCGGGTGACGGCACCACGACCGCGACCGTCCTGGCCCAGGCCATGGTCCACCAGGGCCTGCGCAACGTCGCCGCCGGCGCCTCGCCGATCGGCCTCAAGCGCGGCATCGACGCCGCCGCCGCGTACGTCTCCGACGAGCTGCTCAAGTCGGCCCGCGAGGTCGACGACAAGGAGTCGATCGCGCACGTCGCCACCATCTCCGCCCAGGACGCCAAGATCGGCGAGCTGATCGCCGAGGCGTTCGACAAGGTCGGCAAGGACGGCGTCATCACGGTCGAGGAGGCCCACACGATGGGCCTGGAGCTGGAGTTCACCGAGGGACTCCAGTTCGACAAGGGGTACCTCTCGCCGTACATGGTGACCGACCCCGAGCGCATGGAGGCGGTCCTCGAGGACGCCTACATCCTCATCCACGACGGCAAGATCTCCAACGTCACCGAGTTCCTGCCCCTCGCGGAGAAGGTCGCCCAGACCCGTAAGCCGCTGCTGATCGTCGCCGAGGACGTCGAGGGCGAGGCCCTGGCGCTCCTGGTGCAGAACAAGATCCGCGGCACGTTCGTCAGCGTCGCCGTCAAGGCGCCGGGCTTCGGCGACCGCCGCAAGGCCATGCTCGAGGACATCGCCGTGCTCACCGGCGGCCAGGTCATCACCGAGGCCGTCGGCCTCAAGCTGGACGGCGTCGAGATCGACATGCTCGGCACGGCCCGCCGCGTCACGGTGAAGAAGGACGCGACCACGATCGTCGACGGCGCCGGCGAGCAGTCCGCCATCGAGGACCGGGTCCGCCAGATCCGCCAGGAGATCGAGAACAGCGACTCCGACTGGGACCGCGAGAAGCTCCAGGAGCGGCTCGCCAAGCTCGCCGGCGGTGTGAGCGTGCTGCGCGTCGGCGCGGCCACCGAGGTGGAGCTGAAGGAGAAGAAGCACCGTCTCGAGGACGCCATCTCCGCGACCCGCGCGGCGATCGAGGAGGGCATCGTCTCCGGCGGCGGCAGCGCGCTGGTGCACGTCGCCAAGGGCGGCTTCGACGCGCTCGGCCTGTCGGGCGACGAGGCCACGGGCGCCGAGTCCGTGCGCAAGGCGCTCGTCGAGCCGCTGCGCTGGATCGCCGAGAACGGCGGCAACGAGGGCTACGTCGTCGTCTCCAAGGTCCAGGAGCTGTCGGCCGGGCACGGCTTCAACGCCGCCACCGGCGAGTTCGGCGACCTGATCGCGCAGGGCGTCATCGACCCGGTGAAGGTCACCCGCTCGGCGGTCACCAACGCCGCGTCGATCGCGGGCATGCTCCTCACCACCGAGGCGCTGGTCGCGGACAAGCCGGAGGAAGAGCCCGACGCCGCGGCCGGCGGTCACGGCCACGGCCACGGTCACTGATTCCGACCGGTCTTTTTTCAGACCCTCGCCGCGTCGCGCGGCGAGGGTCTTTCTTTTGTCTTCGGCGGCCCTATGTACGCTGGACTTGCGAGGGATGCCAATAATTTCCCGAAAGCCCGCTGCTCTCGGAATGTATGTTGCAAATGACACACAACGCTGACAGCGAGCTTGCGTGCGGCTACAATGAGTGAGAAATGGCCGCTCGATCGTGCACTGTGACCATTCCGTTGTCATCAACGAGGCAGACAGGCGCGATCTCGATGGGCATCATGCTCTCGTGACCGAGGGAGCAATCGCCGGGGCCACGTATCGGGGTGCTGCCGACGATCTACGGTTGAGCCGTCCGGCCAAAGGGGATGAAAGCGATCTCCGAGACCTGACGAGCCTCGCCGTACAAGGAGACCCGGCGGCTGTCGAGTCTCTGATCGGGCGTGTACGCCCGATGATCGTCCGTTACTGCCGTGCGCGACTCGGCCGGGTGTCCGGGCAATACCACATCGCCGATGACGTCGCGCAGGAGGTGTGTATCGCCGTGCTCGGGGCCCTGCCCCGTTACCGTGACATGGGCCGGCCGTTCGCCTCTTTCGTCTTCGGAATCGCCTCACACAAGATCGCCGATGCGTTGCGCAGCGCCATCCGCGCGGCCGTGCCGACCGAGGACCTGCCCGACGGGCCCGACGAGGGGCCCGGACCGGAGGAGACGGTCGTGCGCTACATCGAGGCCGAGCGCGCTCGCGACCTGCTCGACCGCCTGCCGGAACACCAGCGCGAGCTGGTTCTTCTGAGGGTGGTGGCCGGTCTGTCCGCGGAGGAGACCGGTAATGTACTCGGTATGTCAGCGGGGGCCGTTCGCGTCGCGCAACACCGGGCGATCGCCCGGCTTCGAGCGATGGCAAGTGAGGAGTCGATCGCTTGACACGTGGTCGTGCCACCACCCCCGATCCGTTCGACATCAGCGCGGTCAGCGGCACTGACGAGCTCTTCGACGCGCTTTCCGCACGCCGCCTCGCCGATGCCCGCCGCTCCGTCGCCGACGATCCGGCGGCCGCCCTGCTGGCGGCGCTGGTCGCCGACGTCGACGCGGGCGCCCCGCCGCTGCCCGCTCCTCCGGCCAGGGTTCCGTGCGGCCTCCAGGGGCAGTACCGCCGTGGCGTCCGCGCGTTCGTGACGTTCGGCGTGGCCGCGATGGTGCTGACGTCGGCCGGCGCCGCCGCGGCGGGCGGGGGCAAGGATCTCGGCGCGATGGGCCGCACGCCCGGATCGGCCGGCATCAAGGCATCGGAACGTTCCAACGTGAACGTTCAGCGCCGTGATCCGGTGGCCGGCACGAACGCCGTCCCGGCCGACCGCCGCACGCCGGTGCGACGCACCACGGACAGAAGCGCGCGCGCCGTTCCGCCGGAGGCCGCGAAGGAGTCCGCGCCCCGCACCGGCGATGACCCGCAGCCGCCGTGGTTCCACCGGGGCCACCGGCCGTCACGCGGCACCGTACGACCGCCGGTGGACGGCCACCATCCGTCGAGCCGCGCCGAACCGCGCTACCCGGCCGGCGGCCGGTACAGATCGCCGTCCCGGCCGGAGCACCCGCCCTCCCCCTGACCGGGACCATCGGTAGTCGCGCGGCACGGTACGACCGCCGGTGGACGGCCACCGTCCGTCGAGCCGTGCGGGTCACTGTCCCGGCCGGAGTGCACCTTCACCCTTTGATCGGGGTCGCCGACCGTCACGCGGCACCGTACGACGGCCGGTGGATGGCCACCGTCCGTCGATCCGCGCTACCTGGCCGGCGGCCAGTACAGATCGCCCTCCCGGCCGGAGCACACGCCCAGCCCCTTGACCGGGGCCGCCGGTAGTCACGCGGCACCGTGCGACCGCCAGTGGACGGCACCATCCGTCGAGCCGCGCCGATCGGCGTTATCCGATCGGCGGCCGGTACAGATCGCCGTCCCGTCCGGAGTACACCTCCACCCCTTGGCCGGGGCGCCGGCCGTCGTGCGGCACCGTACGAGCGCCGGTGGACGGCCACCGTCCGTCGATCCGCGCTACCTGGCCGACGGCCGGTACAGATCGCCGTCCCGTCCGGAGCACACGCCCAGCCCCCTGATCGGGGCGCGGCCGTCGCGCGGCACCGTACGAGCGCCGGTGGATGGCCACCGTCCGTCGAGCCGCGCGGATCCGCGTTATCAGATCGGCGGCCGGTACAGATCGCCCTCCCGGCCGGAGCGCATCCCATGGCCGGGCCTCAGTCTGGGCGGGCGCGGTGCGGACGAGATCAAGCTTCGCTCATCGCGATCGACTTCGACCGGCGCTCGCCACAGGCGACGCGGAGCGGCCGGCTGGACGGCCGAGCCGGTGCGCCCCCTGATCGATCATGAGCACGTCCCGCACCCGTCAGGCCGTACGCACCGCTCTGACGGCACCTGTGGCGGAGGGGAGCGAACGATCGCCGGGTGATCGGCGAGGATAAGGTGACCGTCGTGACGGGCCGGAATCACGGGCAGGGTGGCCCACCGTCGGCGTGGGAGCAGCCGGGGCAGGGGCCGTACGGACGGCCACCGGGGCACGGGACGGCTCCCGATCACTTCGCGCGGCATCCGGCCGGGGCGCCGCAGGGTCCGGCGGGCCGCCGCCGGTTTCCGCCGCCCGCGCTACGGCTTCGCGGGCGCGGCTTCTGGGGGACCGTCGGCCGGGTGCTCCTGCTGATCGTCCTGCTGCCGTTCCTGGCCCTCTACGCCGTGTACTGGGTGGTCACGTTTCTGCTGACTCCCGTGCTGTTCGCCCTGCACCTGATGTTCTGGCCGCTGGGATGCCTGTGGGCGGGCATCTGCCGCGTGTGCGGCGCCAGGCGGGACGCGAGATGGCGGATCCTCCGCCCGATCCCGCCCGCGTTCCCGGCGATCTGGCGGTTGAGCTACTGGTTCACGCTGCGCAGGGGCATCTCGGCCATCGTGATGATCGTCTCGGACTGGTGAGCTGAGGGCCCGGCTCGGGACCCTCGCCGCTTTGCCCGGACGTGGCAGGCACGTCGCGGCGTGCTCATCGGTGTGACGGACCCCGCACGCACCACTTGCGCCGCGCAGTAGCGTGGGTTTGTGCACGATGACGCCCCGCTCGATCCCTTCGCGGACGATCCGGAAGACCCGGCCGCCGCCCTCGGCGACCTGGATGACGAGGCCGAGCCGCTGAGCATGACGGAGCGTGAGGACGTGCTCGCGGATCTGTCCGACCTCGAGGTCTTCCGCGCGCTCCTGGAGCCGTTGGGCATCAAGGGCCTGACGGTCGACTGCACCGACTGCGGCAAACCCCACCACATCGACTGGGACCTGCTGTACGGCAACCTGCGGCAACTGCTCGACCAGGGCCTGGCCCGGGTGCACGAGCCGGCCATCGCCGCGGAGCCCAGCGACTATGTCAGCTGGGAGTACGCCCGTGGCTACGTCGACGGTGTGATCGACAGCGAAGAGGGCCAGTCCGGCTGACGCTCCGTGACGCTGTACGGGCGCCTTCCGGTTATCCACAGCCCCACCCGACGGGCCTTGTCAGCGACCCCCTCGCTCTAGGATGTAACCAGGATCCGCTGACCTGGCCCGATATCGCACCCCATCGGATGATGCCAATGACTTCCGCGCCCGAGCCCGCCAAGTTCGCTCCGCAGGGCTTCACCTACGACGACGTGTTGCTCGTGCCCTCCTACTCCGATCTCGGGCCGGGCGACGCCGACACGACGACCCGGCTGTCCCGCTCGGTGACCCTGCGCATCCCGCTGGTCTCCGCGGCGATGGACACCGTCACCGAGGCCCGGATGGCCGTGGCGATGGCCCGTCAGGGCGGCCTCGGCGTGCTGCACCGCAACCTGCCGATCGAAGAACAGGCGCTTCAGGTCGACCTGGTCAAGCGGTCCGAGGCGGGCATGGTCACCGACCCGGTGACGTGCTCGCCCGGCGACACGCTCGCCGACGTCGAGCGCCTGTGCGCCCACTACCGCATCTCCGGCGTGCCGGTGACCGACGAGCAGGGCGTCCTGGTCGGCATCGTGACCAACCGCGACATGCGGTTCGAGGCCGACACCTCCCGTCCCGTACGCGAGGTCATGACGCCGATGCCGCTGGTCACGGCCCCGGTCGGCGTGTCACGTGAGGACGCGTTCGCCCTCTTGCGCAAGAACAAGGTGGAGAAGCTCCCGCTGGTCGACAAGGGCGACCGGCTGCGCGGGCTGATCACCGTCAAGGACTTCACCAAGAGCGAGCAGTACCCCGACGCCACCAAGGACTCCGCCGGCCGGCTGATCGTCGGCGCCGGGGTGGGCGTGGGCGACGAGGCCGAGCGGCGCGCCCGCGCGCTGGTCGAGGCGGGGGCCGACGTCATCGTCGTGGACACCGCCCACGGCCATTCGCGCGGCATGCTCGACATGGTCGCCAAGCTCAAGGCCAACACTCGTGCGGACGTCATCGCGGGCAACATCGCGACCCGCGCGGGAGCCCAGGCGCTCGTCGACGCGGGCGCCGACGCGGTCAAGGTCGGGGTCGGTCCCGGCTCGATCTGTACGACGCGGGTGGTGGCCGGCGTCGGCGCGCCCCAGGTGACCGCGATCTACGAGGCCGCGCTGGCCTGCCGTCCCGCCGGGGTGCCGGTGATCGGCGACGGCGGCCTGCAGTACTCGGGTGACATCGCCAAGGCCATCGCGGCCGGGGCCGACTCGGTGATGCTGGGGTCCCTGCTCGCGGGCTGCGAGGAGAGCCCCGGCGAGCTGATCTTCATCAACGGCAAGCAGTACAAGACCTATCGCGGCATGGGCTCGCTCGGCGCGATGAAAAACCGCGAGCGCGGCGGTTCGTACAGCAAGGACCGCTACTCCCAGGACACCGTCGAGGGCGAGGACAAGCTCATCCCCGAGGGCATCGAGGGCCAGGTGCCCTACCGCGGGCCGATCGCGGCCGTCGCGCACCAGCTCGTCGGTGGGCTACGCCAGGCGATGTGGTACACCGGCTCCCGCACGATCACGGATCTGAAGGAGAACGCGGTCCTCATGCCGATCACTGGGGCGGGTCTGCGAGAGAGCCACCCGCACGACATCCAGATGACGGTCGAGGCGCCCAACTACCAGGTCCGCTGAAAGAAAGACTTCTCGGCCGTGACCACAGGGTGGTCGCGGCCGAGCCATGGAAAGGGACACCAGATGGCTGAGGTTGAGATCGGGCGGGGCAAGAGCGGCCGCCGGGCGTACGAGCTCGATGAGATCGGCATCGTCCCCTCCCGCCGCACGCGCGATCCCGAAGAGGTCAGCGTGGCCTGGCAGATCGACGCGTACCGGTTCGAGATGCCGCTGGTCGTCGCCCCGATGGACAGCGTGGTCAGCCCCGAGATCGCGATCGCGATCGGGCGGCTCGGCGGGCTGGGCGTGCTCGACCTCGAAGGCCTGTGGACCCGCTACGAGAACCCCGAGTCGCTGCTCGCCGAGATCACCTCGCTGGAGGACGACACCGCGACCAAGCGGCTTCAGGAGCTGTACGCCGAGCCGATCAAAGAAGAGCTGATCGGGCAGCGCATCAAGGAGATCCGCGACGCGGGTGTGACCGTGGCGGCCCGGCTGTCGCCGCAGCGCACCGCGCAGTACCACAAGGCCGTCATCGACGCCGGGGTCGACCTCTTCGTCATCCGCGGCACGACGGTCAGCGCCGAGCACGTCTCGGGCCGCGCGGAGCCGCTCAACCTCAAGCAGTTCATCTACGACCTCGACGTGCCGGTGATCGTCGGCGGCTGCGCCACCTACACCGCCGCGCTGCACCTGATGCGCACCGGCGCCGCGGGTGTGCTCGTCGGGTTCGGCGGCGGGTCGGGGCACACGACCCGCACGGTGCTCGGCGTCGCGGTGCCGATGGCCACCGCGATCTCCGACGTCGCCGCCGCCCGGCGCGACTACCTCGACGAGTCGGGCGGACGCTACGTCCACGTGATCGCCGACGGCGGCATGCGGCAGTCCGGCGACATCGCCAAGGCACTCGCCGTCGGCGCCGACGCGGTCATGGTCGGCTCTCCGTTCGCGCGGGCCGCCGAGGCGCCGGGCCGCGGCTTCCACTGGGGCAGCGAGGCGCACCACGAGGAGCTGCCGCGCGGCACCCGGCTCGACGTGGGGTCGATCGGCACGCTGGAGCAGATCCTCTACGGTCCCTCCAACGTCGCCGACGGCTCGATGAACCTCATCGGCGCGCTACGCCGTGCCATGGCGACCTCCGGATACTCCGACCTGAAGGAGTTCCAGCGCGTGCAGGTCGTCGTCGCACCGCACTGAACACCTGCTTTGTGGCTGAAGTGACACCGTCATAGCGTGGTCGGTGCAGACGACGCGAGGGAGTGCGCAATGGCAGATGGGCAGTCGGTGAACGGACTCGGCACCTCGCGTCTCGGTCCCGCCGAGCGCGAGACGGCGCTGAAACGCATGGGCGCCGAAGAGTTCGACGTCGTCGTGGTCGGCGGTGGCATCGTCGGCGCCGGTGTGGCGCTCGACGCGGCGACGCGTGGGCTGTCCGTGGCACTCATCGAGGCGCGCGACTTCGCCTCCGGCACCTCCTCACGGTCGTCCAAGCTCATCCACGGCGGGCTGCGCTACCTCGAACAGCGCGACTTCGAGCTCGTACGCGAGGCGCTCACCGAACGCGGTCTGCTGCTGAGCCGCATCGCCCCGCACCTCGTACACCCGGTGCCGTTCCTGTTCCCGATGACGCACCGGGTGTGGGAACGCGCGTACATCGGCGCCGGCGTCGCGCTGTACGACGGCCTGTCCCTGTCGATGGGCACGGCGCGCGGCGTCCCCCACCACCGCCACCTCACCCGTACGAAGGCGCTGAAGGTCGCGCCGTCGCTGAAGCGCGACTCGTTCGTCGGCGCCATCCAATACTGGGACGCCCAGGTGGACGACGCCCGCTACGTCACGATGCTGCTGCGCACGGCGGCGGAGTACGGCGCGCAGATCGTCTCGCGCACGCAGGCCGTGGGCTTCCTGCGCGAGGGCGAGCGCGTCACCGGCGTGCGCATCCGCGACCTGGAGTCCGAGACGGAGACCGACGTCCGCGCCAAGCAGGTCGTCAACGCCACCGGCGTGTGGACCGACGACATCCAGGAGCTCGTCGGCGGCCGCGGCCAGATCCACGTACGCGCCTCCAAGGGCGTGCACCTCGTCGTGCCCAAGGACCGCATCCACTCCGCCAGCGGCATCATCCTGCGGACGGAGAAGTCGGTCCTGTTCGTGATCCCGTGGGGCCGGCACTGGATCATCGGCACCACGGATACGCCGTGGGACCTGGACAAGGCGCATCCGGCGGCGTCCAAGGCCGACATCGACTACGTCCTCGAACACGTCAACGCGGTGCTCAACGTGCCGCTGACGCACGACGACGTCGAGGGCGTGTACGCGGGACTGCGGCCGTTGCTGTCCGGCGAGTCGGACGAGACGTCGAAGCTGTCGCGCGAGCACGTCGTGGCGCATCCGGTCCCCGGCCTGGTCGTCGTCGCGGGCGGCAAATACACCACCTACCGGGTCATGGCCAAGGACGCCGTCGACGCGGTGGCACACGGCCTGGACGGCAAGGTGCCGGGTTCGTGCACCGACCAGGTCGCGTTGGTCGGCGGTGACGGCTTCCAGGCGCTCTGGAACTCCCGCCACCGGCTGTCGGAGTCCTCGGGCCTGCACGTGGCCCGCATCGAGCATCTGCTCCGCCGGTACGGCACGCTGGCGGAGGACCTGCTGGCCCTGATCCGCGAACGCCCCGACCTGGGCCGCCCGATCGAGGGCGCCGACGACTATCTGCGCGCCGAGATCGTCTACGCCGCCACCCACGAGGGCGCCCGGCACGTCAACGACGTGCTCTCCCGCCGCACCAGGATCTCCATCGAAACGTGGGACCGCGGCGTCCGCGTGGCCCGCGAGGCCGCCGAACTCCTCGCCCCCGAACTCGGCTGGTCCGACGAACAGACCGAACGCGAGATCGAGTACTACGAGAAGCGCGTCGAAGCCGAACGCATCTCCCAGAAGCAGGAGGGCGACCTGGAAGCCGACGCGACTCGCCGTGGCGTCCCGGACATCGTCCCCACGATGACTCCCTGACGGCGTTCTGAGCTTGCCGGCGCTCGGGGGCCGTCCGAGGCGCTAGGCGATCTGGTGGCCGTCGGGGAAGTCGGTCGAGTGGGACAGCTCCTCCCAGGTGTCCAGGTCCTTGTCCAGGTCCGCTCGAGCCCCGCGTATGAGGCGCAACGCGTCGGAGCCGAGCACCAGGTGGGCGGGCGGGTCGGGCTCGTCGAGGATGCGCAGGACGGCAGCCGCCGCTTTGTCAGGGTCGCCGAGCTGGTTCCCGCTGGCCGCGTGCCGGGCCGCGCGGATCGGTTTGAAGATCTCGTCGTAGTCGGGGATGCTGCGCGGCACGCGGACCATCGAGCGTCCGGCCCAGTCGGTGCGGAAGGAACCGGGTTCGATGGCGGTGACATGGATGCCGAACCCGATGACCTCCTTGCCGACCGCTTCGAGGATGCCTTCGAGCGCGTACTTGCTGCCGCAGTACGCCGAGACGCCGGGGAAGCCGGCCAGGCCGCCCATCGAGGTTACGGCGAGGATGTGTCCGCGTCGGCGCTCGCGCATGTACGGCAGGACGGCCCGTACGGTCGCGGCAGCGCCGAACACGTTGACCTCGAACTGGGCGCGGAGTTCGTTCAGCGGCGTCTCCTCGAAGGTCCCCTCCACGCCGTAGCCGGCGTTGGCGATCAGTACTTCGATGGGGCCGACGGAGGCCTCCACGTCCTCCACCACGGAGTGGACCGCCGCCTCGTCGGTGACGTCGAGGAGGCGTGCGTGGGCGCGTTCGGGGCTCAGGGCTGCGAACTCTTCGGCGTCGGCCTGCTTGCGCACCGTCCCGACGACGGTGTGACCAGCCCGGAGGGCGCCGGCGGCGAAGGCGCGGCCCAGACCGCTGCTGACCCCGGTGATCAGGAATGTCTTGTCCATGGCCCTAACTCTACACGTCGCAGATTTTTTTCAGCACTATGCAGATTACGGTAGCCTCTTCGGTGGTCAGGGAGGAAACAATGGGCAGGCGAGCTGGCGCTCCGAGCAAGGGGGACCGGCGGGAGCAGGCGCTCCTCGACGCGGCGGAAGTACTTCTTGAACAGACCGGCCTGGAGCGGATGACGGTCGACGCGATCGCCCGGGGGGCCGGCATCTCCCGCGGATCGATGTACTTCTACTTCGGCTCCAAGCATGAGGTGCTCGCGGCGCTGGTCCGCCGCACGGTGGCCGAGATCCGCAAGGAGGCGTCGATCACCGCCGACGACCTGGCGTCCTCGCCGGTCGGAGCCATGGAGCGCGCGGTCAAGAGCGTCGAGAAGATGTGGCGCGACCACGGCACGGTGATGCGCGCCGCCGTCGAGTACGGCACCGTACACCCGGAGATCGGCACCGCGTGGGATGAGACCGTGGAGCTGTTCACCGCGACGATGCGGGGCGTGCTCGCACGTGCGGGCGTGCCCGACGGGGACGGGCCCCAGGAGGCCACGGCCCTGGCCCGCGCCCTGTGCTGGATGACCGAGCGGACCTTCTATCAGGCCTCCCGCTCTCCCGGTGATCAGTTGGCGCAGGCCGCCGAGACGTCCATCGAGGTCTGGCGCCGGATCATGACGGCGCCCGCGCCTCCGGAAAGCCGAGCCGGAGACGCGGGCGCCGATTCCAGGTAGATCGGTTGCCTGCACGCCGGTACGGCGCCGGCCGTTCGGGGCCGCCGCCGATGGCGAGGCTCATGGGGGAGGGTCACTGGCGGAGTGCGGTGTCGATGTCGGTGGTCAGGTGCTGCGGCCGCGCCGGGCTGCCGGACAGTTCGGTGACGGCGATGGTGGCGGCCCGGCCATCCGTGGTGACGGCGTCGCTGGCGTGGTAGCCGGGGAAGTCGCCGCCGTGGCCCCAGGCGACGCCGCCGCAGGTCAGCGGGGTGCTGGTCAGGCCCAGTCCGTACCGGACGCCGTTGCCCGGCGCCGGCGGGCGCCGTGGTCCGCATCTGCTTGAGCTGGGCCGCGGGCAGTGGCCGGCCGGCGAGCAGCGCGGAGAACAGGCGGTTGACGTCGCGCGGCGCGGAGATGATCTGACCGGCCGCCCAGCCCGGAGGGGCCCTCGTGGGTGACGTCGTCAGTGCCGCCTTCGGCGTCATGGTGGTACCCGTGGGGGTGCGGAAGTACGTGTGCCGCAGGCCGGCGCGTTCGATCACCCGCCTGGTGATCTCCTCGCCCAGCGGACGGCCGGTGACCTTCTCCACGATGTGGTTCGTGAGTTCGTGCCGGGCGCGAAGGGCGCCTTCTGGCTGAACGCCATCGCGAGCAGCTGGTGCGACGCGAAGTACGTGTGCTGGTACGGCAGGAGGCGCTGCGCGAACAGGTTCGTGTAGTTGGGCAGCCCGCTGGTGTGCTGGAGGATCTGCCGCACCGTGATGTCCCGCGTCGTCGCCGACCAACGCGTCGAGACGTTGCTGGACCACGTCGGCGGGTCGGTCGCCGGTGTGCGCCGCGAACGCCGCGGCGGGGGAGGCGAGGCCGCCCAGCAGTCCCAGACCGCTGAGCGCGACGACGGCGGCGACACGGCGCCGGTTGCGCTTGACCACGTTAAAGATCATCGCGGCGCCGCCTCGATGGGCCGGAGCCCCCTTGGCGGGTGGACCAAGACGCCTTCCGGCTGGTGCCAGCGGAACCCGCCTGACTCGGCGCAGTCGGGGAGAGGTATCCCGCTGACCTGGAGGTTCGGGATAACTCTTGACCGTATAAGGCTGTTCTGGGCACCCGTAACTCATGTACGCTTTCGGCACTTCAAGCGCCTTCTGCGTGCTTTGACGCTTAGTGTCCTCTTCGGGAGTCCGTGTGGCGAAGTTCGTGCCGGCCGCCAGGGCCGTGATCGCGGCCTCGGTGCTGGCCGCCGCCGTCACCGCAGCGCCCGCGGCCGCCCACGCCCGGCCCGGCGGGTCCGATCCGAGTCCGCAGACCGGGCCGATCTTCAACTCTCCGGTCAGCGGCACGGCGAAGCGCGACGCGATCGCCAGCCGCGTCGCCCGCCTGATCGCCGGGACGCCCAAGGGCAGCCGGATCGCCATCGCGATGTATCACTTCTCCAGCATGGACACCGCCGCGCAACTCGTCGCCGCCGCCAGGCGGCACGTGAGCGTGCAGGTCGTGCTCGACCACGAGTCGAGCGCGTACGCCGCCTTCAAGCGCCTCAAGCGGGGGCTCGGCACCGACACCAAGAAGGCGTCCTGGGTGGTCGTGTGCGAGGAGGACCGGGGCTGCATCGGGCCGGAGTTCAACCACAACAAATTCTTCCTGTTCTCCACCACGGGCGACGCGCAGGACATGGTAGTGCAGACCTCCGCGAACGCCACCGACGGCGCGCGCGACACCCAGTGGAACGACGCGCTCGTCCTGCGGGACCCGGCGGTCTACGCCGCCTACCTGTCCTACTTTCAGGACCTGGCCGCCCAGCACCACAAGCTCGACTACCACCGCATCGTGCAGGCCGGGAAGTACCGCCTGGACTTCTTTCCCTGGGCCAAGGGCAACCCGATCGGCCAGGCGCTCGACCAGGTCTCCTGCGCCGGCGGCACCCGGATCAGGCTCAGCCTCGGCCACTTCACGGTGGCGTCCATCGCGCGGCGGCTATGGAAGCTGGACGACGCGGGCTGCCGGGTGCAGGTCGTGTTCGACATCATCGGCCCGGGGACCCTGCGCGCCCTCACCAAGAAGGGCGG
Organism: Actinoallomurus sp. CA-142502; assembly: GCF_050936355.1. Classification (NCBI taxonomy): domain Bacteria; kingdom Bacillati; phylum Actinomycetota; class Actinomycetes; order Streptosporangiales; family Thermomonosporaceae; genus Actinoallomurus; species Actinoallomurus sp. CA-142502. The sequence continues at coordinate 10,587,762 of NZ_JBNJMY010000001.1, read as the reverse complement.
GCGGCACGGGGGTCCCGAGACCCGCTACCTCACCGAGGGCGGCCGCACGACGTACGCGCACTCGAAGTACCTGCTGATCGACGGCCGTTACCAGGGCCGACCGCAGGAGGTCGTCTTCACCGGCAGCAACAACTACACGAGCGTCGGCTTCCACGGCCACGACGAAGCGATGATCACCGTGGCCGACGCGCAGCTGGAGCAGGAGTACGCCGGGAACTTCGACGCGGTGTTCAAGCATGGCCGTACGGTCAAGAGCGCCGACTCCGTGCCCGAGGCCGTACTGGAACCGCCGGACCCGGAGCAGGCCGACCGCAGCCGCGAGTGACCCCGGCCCCCTGACGGTTCGCGGTCTGCCGGCACGACGTTTCCTGAACGGGCCTACGCGCACACTGCCCGAGGCCCGGCGGGTCGAACTGCTCGCCCAGATCAGAGAACACATCACCGTCACACTGTCCGGCGCCCAAGACCAGGGTGAGGCCACGGTGCGTACCATCCTCGACCGTCTCGGTGAACCCGAGGACATCGCCCGTGAGGCGGGAGCGGGATCGGCTCCGGCCGGCGAGGAGGTCGCCGGGCGCCTGTCGGTCGGCGCCCTCGAACTGGTGACGGTGGTCCTCCTGCTGATCGGCGGCATCGTGCTACCGGTGCTCGGCTGGCTGGCCGGAGTGGTGCTGCTGTGGGCCTCGGCCCGTTGGACGAGCCGTGACAAGCTGATCGGCACGCTGGTCTTCCCCGGAGGTCTGGCCGTCGCCGCCTGGTACCTCCTGTTCTGGGGCGGTTCGAGTGTGTGCACCTCGGACGGGGCCTGTCAGACGTCGGGAATGTCCGCCGGCCCCGCGCTGACCCTCGCCCTCGTCGGCTCGATCGGCTCCATCGGCTCGGCGGCGTACCTGCTGCACCGCGCGAGGCGCACCGCGGCGTGACCTCCGGGACTCACGGCATGGCGGGCCCCAGGACGAGGTCCATCCCCGGGCCGTACAGCTCCGCCGGGACGCGGTCGGGGTCGAGCAGGTGCTGCAGCGCCAGCCCGAACTCGATCGCCATCGCCAGCGACGCGCGGTCCGCGGCCGACAGGTCGTCGCCGCCCGCCCGCAGCCCCGCGGCGAGCCCCTCGCGGTGGCTCTGGTACCAGTCGGCGATGCGCCAGCCGGCCGAGAAGTCGCGCATGCCGAAGAGCCACAGCTCCATCAGCAGCAGCGCCTTCATCCGGGTCTCCTCGGCGGACAGCCGGCTGGCGTAGTGGCGGCCCGCGTCGGCGCAGCGGTCGGCGCGCGGGCGGCCCTGGTCGCGCAGCGTCGAGGAGGTGCGCCGCCCGAACTCGAGCTGGGTGTACCGCTCGAGGAGCGCCAGGATCAGGTCGGTCTTGCCGGCGAAGTTGGAGTACACCGCGCCCTTGGTCATGCCCGCGGACGCCGCGATCTCATCCAGCGACGCTCCCCGGATGCCGTGTTTGGCCCACAGCCGCTCCGCCGCGTCCAGCAGCGCCTCCCGTGTCTGGGCGCGCTTCTCCTGACGAGACGTCCGTCTCACCGCTTCTGGGACGGCGCGTTCCTGCGGGTCGGAGATCATCCTTGCCCTTCCGTCGACTACCGGTCACCCCTCCAACACCGGGATACAAGGTTTTCTCAAGACGCACCAGTAGAAACGAAAGTTGAGTGCGGCTCGGCGGTGCTTGAGTCGGCCGAAATCCACTTTGAGGCTTGTCCGGCACCCCAAAACGGACGTCTTGGTTACCGAGCGGTAGCCAACCGCCGAACCACGTTCTACGCTTCGTCCATGAGCTCCACCGCCGCGTCCCCCGCCGAAGCGCCCGACGCGGGGACCGGCGAGGCCCCCGACGTCAAGGCGCCCCCCGTACCGGACGGCCTCGATCGGCTGGCCGCCCGCGTCGTCTCCGGCGGGCGGACCACCACCGTACGGACCCCGCTCACCGGAGAGGCGCTCGCCGAGCTGCCGGTCTCCGGCCCGGACGACGTGGCGACCGCGTACGAGCGCGCCCGTGCCGCGCAGCGGGAGTGGGCGCGCCGGTCGCCGGCCGAGCGCGCCGCGCCGTTCATCCGCTTCCACGACGCGGTGCTGGACCGGCGGGAGGAGATCCTCGACATTCTGCAGCTGGAGACCGGCAAGGCGCGCCGGCACGCGTTCGAGGAGGTCATGGACGCGGCCGCCTGCACGCTCTACCACGCGCGGCACGCGCCCGGCCTGCTCCGGCCGCACCACCGCCAGGGCCTGATGCCGCTCGCGACCCGCACGATCGAGGTCCGCCATCCCAAGGGCGTCGTCGGGCTGATCTCGCCGTGGAACTACCCGCTCGCGCTCAGCGTGCCCGACGCCGTGCCGGCGCTCCTCGCGGGCAACACGATCGTCCACAAGCCGGACACCCAGACCACGTTCACCGCGCTGTGGGCCCTCGACCTGCTGGTCGAGTGCGGGATGCCGCCCGAGATCTGGCAGGTCGTGGTCGGCGACCCGGCCGAGATCGGCGAGCCGCTGGTCGGCGCGGCCGACTACGTCGCGTTCACCGGCTCGACGCGGGGCGGCCGCGCCATCGCCGAACAGGCCGCCAGGAGGCTGATCGGCTACTCACTCGAACTCGGCGGCAAGAACCCGATGATCGTGCTGGACGACGCCGACATCGAGAAGGCCGCCCAGGGTGCGGTCCGCGCGTGCTTCGCCAACGCCGGTCAGCTCTGCATCTCGATCGAGCGGCTCTACGTCCACGAGAAGATCTTCGACCGGTTCGCCGAGCGCTTCGCCCACCGTGTGCGCAACATGCGGCTCGGCGCCGGCTACGACGCCGACATGGGCTCGCTCACCTCCCAGCGGCAGCTCGACACCGTCGTCCGGCATGTCGAGGAGGCGGTCGAGAAGGGCGCCAAGGTGCTCGCGGGCGGCCGGCCCCGCCCCGAGACCGGGCCGTACTTCTTCGAACCGACCGTGCTCACCGGCGTCGAGGACGAGATGGAGCTGTGCCGGTCCGAGACGTTCGGACCGGTCGTGGCGCTGTACCCCTTCCGCGACGAGGACGAGGCCGTCGAGCTCGCCAACGACTCCGCCTACGGGCTGAACGCCAGCATCTGGAGCGGCGACGTGGGCCGCGCGCGCCGCCTCGCCGTACGGATCAAGGCCGGCACGGTCAACATCAACGAGGGATACGCCTCGGCATACGGGTCCTACGACGCGCCGATGGGCGGTATGAAGGACTCCGGTGTGGGCCGTCGGCACGGTGCGGAGGGCCTGCTGAAGTACACGGAGGTCCAGACCGTCGCGAGCCAGCACTGGCTCGGTTTCGAACCGGTCATGGGCATGCCCTACGAGAAGTACGCGGCGCTGCTCAGCCGTGGCCTGAAGACGATGAAACGCCTGCGCCTCAGGTAGGAGCCCGCATGGATTACGACGTGATCGTGGTCGGCTCGGGGTTCGGCGGCAGCGTCGCGGCGCTGCGGCTGACCGAGAAGGGGTACCGCGTCGCCGTGGTCGAGGCCGGCCGGCGGTTCGACGACCCGGACGGCGAGCCGGGGAGGCGCCACCGCGACCTGCCCAAGACCTCCTGGCGCACCCGCAGGTACCTGTGGGCGCCCGGCCTCGGCATGACCGGCATCCAGCGCATCCATCTGCTGCGCGGGGAGAAGGGCTCGCGGGTCCTCGTCCTCGCCGGAGCGGGCGTCGGCGGCGGGTCGCTGGTGTACGCCAACACCCTGTACGAGCCGCCGGAGCCGTTCTTCCAGGATCCGCAGTGGCGGCACATCACCGACTGGCGGGCCGAGCTGTCGCCCTTCTACGACCAGGCCCGCCGCATGCTCGGCGTCCGGACGAACCCCACGATGACGCCCGCCGACCAGGCGATCCAGCGGATCGCCGAGCGGATGGGCCGCGGCGAGACCTTCCACCGCACCCCGGTGGGCGTCCTTTTCGGCGAGAAGGCCGGTGAGCGGGTCGAGGACCCCTACTTCGGCGGCGCCGGCCCCCGTCGTACGACGTGCACCGAGTGCGGGTCGTGCATGACCGGCTGCCGCGTGGGCGCCAAGAACATGCTCACCGAGAACTACCTCTACCTGGCCGAGCACGCGGGCGCGAAGGTCCTGCCGATGACCACGGTGACGGCCGTACGCCCGCGGGCGGAGGGCGGCTACACGGTCGAGGTGACGCGCACGGGCCGGCGGTCGCGCCGGTGGCGGCGCACGCTCACCGCCGAGCACGTCGTGCTGGCCGGCGGGACGTACGGCACGCAGCGCCTGCTGCACCGGATGAGGACGGTCGGCGCGCTGCCCCATCTGTCCGACCGGCTCGGCGTCCGCACCCGGACCAACTCCGAGGCGATCCTGGGCGTCGAGCGGTTCGGCCGCAAGGGCGACGACCACTCGCGCGGCGTCGCGATCACCTCGTCGTTCCACCCGGACGACCACACCCACATCGAGCCGACCCGCTACGGGCCCGGCTCGAACGCCATGGGCGCGCTCCGGTCGCTGCTGATCGACGGCGGGGGCCGTACGCCCCGCTGGGCCAAGTTCGTCGGTCAGGCGGTGACCCACCCGCACCAGCTCGTCCGCCTGCCGAACCTCCGCGACTGGTCGCGCCGGACGATCGTGGCCCTGGTCATGCAGACTCGAGACAACTCGATCACCGTCGTGCCGTCGCCGTCCGGCCGCGGCATGCGCGCCCGACGCGGCCACGGCGAGCCGAGCCCGACGTGGATCCCGGAGGCCCACCGCGCCGTACGGATGCTGGCCGAGGAGATGGGCGGCATGCCCGGCGGCACGTGGCTGGACCTGTTCAACATCCCGACGACGGCGCACTTCATCGGCGGCTGCACGATCGGAGCCTCGCCGGAAGAGGGCGTGATCGACCCCTACCACCGGGTGTACGGCCACCCGGGCCTGCACATCGTGGACGGCTCGGCCGTGTCGGCCAACCTGGGCGTCAACCCCTCGCTGACCATCACCGCCCAGGCCGAGCGCGCCATGGCGTTCTGGCCGAACCAGGGCGAGGAGGACCCGCGCCCGGAGCTCGGCGCCGCGTACGAGCGGCTGGCCCCGGTCGCCCCGAAGGCCGCCGTCGTGCCCGCCGACGCTCCGGCGGCACTGCGCCTGCCCATCTCACCCGCCTGACCAGGAGCAACGCGGCCGGCCGGGCACGCAGCCCGGCCGGCCCGTCCGGTCAGGAGACGGTCGCTCCGATGGCGGCGCCGTAGCCGGTGCCGTCCGTCGCCGTCCACTTCTGCTGCGGATCGGTCGGCGGCGGAGGATCGACGTCACCGTCCACCTTGCTCGGGGCGGTGTAGACGACGCCGGCCGGCTCCGTACGGTCGTCGGGGACGCCGATGATCATCGTGGGCAGGTAGCGGGAGCCGGCGTACGCGACCGCGGCACCGAAGTGGTCGCCCGGTTCGGACACGCCGCCGAAGGTCTCCTGCTCGATGAACGCGTTCTCGGTCGGGTCGCCGACCGAGAACTCCTGAACGGCGCCGGAGTCCGCGACGCCGCCGTGGTCCTCTCCGGGAATGCCGACGAGGAGACGGGCGAAGGCCTGCTCGCGGCCGAGTGCCACGACGGCGCCGAACCGGTCGCCCGCCTCGGCCTGGTCCAGCACCTCGGGGGTGTCCTGGCTGAGCGCGGCCACCTCGGTGAAGGCCTTCGTCAACAGGACGTGCACCATGCCGGCGTCCGCGATCGTGCCGATGTCCTCCCCGGGTACGCCGATGGCCAGCAACGGCCCGTCCGTCGACGGGAAGGCCGAGGAGAGGCTCGCGCCGAACCGGTCGCCCGGTTCCACGGCGCCGCTGAAGCCCGCGCTGTCCTGGTTGTAGGCGTAGCTGGTCATCGTGGCGTCGGCCGGGTCCGGGATCGCCGTCACCGAACCGGCGTCCTGGTCCGTGCCGATGTCCTCGTCCGGTGCGCCCACCGCGATGCCGGTGCTGGATCCCTTCACCCCGCTCAGCGCCACCGCGGCGCCGAAGTGGTCACCGGACTCCGCGGCACCGGTGACTCCCGGGCTGTCCTGGCTGATCGCGGCCGCGGTGCCCGGGTGCCCGGACACGAAGGGAACATAGGTCACCTGCCCGGCGTCGGTGGCCGTGCCGATGTCGCGGCCCGGGGCGCCCACGACCATCGCGTGTGCGACGAAACCCGGTCCGGACACGTCGACCGCGGCGCCGAACCGGTCGCCGGCCGCCGCCGTCCCCGGTACCCCGTCCGCGCCCGGCCGGATGACCCGCGACGGCTCCCCACGGCCGAGCCCGTCCGGCGATCCGTAGATCACCTGGACGACGCCCGCGTCCGCGGCCGAGCCCACGTCCTCATCCGGTACGCCGACGACCAGGTCGGCACACCCGTCGCCGTCGACGTACCCGACGGCGAGGACCGAACCGAACCGGTCCCCGGCCTCGGCGGTCTCACCCGTGTCCGCCTGCGTGACCGTGGTGTCCTCGCCGCCCCCGGTCTTCCCGGCGACGCCGTACCTGACGTGGACGACGCCGGCCTGGGCGGCGGCGCCGACGTTCGCTCCGGGTTCGCCGACGGCCACGTCGGTGAACCCGTCACCGTTGAAGTCCGACGGGCTCGTACTGGAGCAGGTCGCGGCCCGGTGGATCGGCTGAGCTCCGGCGGCCCCGGCCAGGCCGGGCACGAACGCTCCGGCGAGCAGCACGACACCTCCGGCGAGCCGTATTAATCTCGCGATCTCCCGTTGCGGTACATGATCAGAAGCCATGATCAACTGAGTACCGCCCGTACGCCGGAAAAGCTACCCACCCAGGTGTAAACCGGTTGCACCGCAGGAGAGTCGCCGTCGGCGCCTGAGGCGCCTCGTTATCTTCTGGTGGCTCTGAGCCGAGGCGATGCCGGAAATCGGCAGAGCAGCGCACTGATCGCTGGCTCGTTTCCGAGGAGATCGCCATGAGTGTCATGCCGCCGCTGGAGCATGCCGTGTCCGAGAACGTCTACGCCGGGACCGCGATGAACCGGCGGGCGATCTTCATGTACGGCTCCGCGCTGCCCAAGAGCGCCACCGCACCACTGGCCGACGTGGGGCACCCGCGAGCTCACCGTGTTCCTCTCCCAGCAGCGTGACCTGTACGGCTATCTGCACGATCAGACGCTGCGGCTGCTCAACCAGGGCTTCACCGGCCCGGAGATCGCCGAGATGTTCGAGCTTCCGCCGGCGCTGGACCGGGTGTGGCACACCCGCGGTTACTACGGCTCGGTGTCCCACAACGTCAAGGCCGTCTACCAGCGCTACATGGGCTGGTTCGACGGTAACCCCGCGCATCTGTGGGAGCTCCCGCCGCAGGAGTCGGCGCGCAGGCACGTGGAACTGATGGGCGGCCCGGAGAACATCCTGACCAGGGCAGAGGAGGCCTTCGAGGCCGGCGAATGGCGGTGGGCCGCCCAGATCCTCAACTACGTGGTGTTCGCCGACCCGGCCTACGACGCCGCGAGGGAACTCCTGGCGAAGGTCTACGACAGGCTCGGCCAGGGCAGCGAGAACGGCACGTGGCGGAACTTCTACCTGCAAGGCGCCGCCGAACTGCGCGGAGGCGAGCCGGCGAACCCCCTCGACGGTGCCGGCCCCGACGTCGCCGGCGCGCTGAGCGTCGAGCAGATCTTCGACTCCCTGGCCGTCCGCGTCAACGGCCCCGCCGCCTGGGACGCCCGCCTGACCATCGACTGGAACCTCACCGACCTCGACGAAGAGATCAGGATCAGCCTGGTCAACGGGGTCCTCACCCAGACCCGGCCGCATGAGGTGACCCCGGCCGACCTCACGGTGACCCTGACCAAGCCGCGGTTGCTCGCACTGGTCGCCTCCGGAAGCCTGCACGACGACGTCCAGACCTCTGGCGACCGCCAGGCCCTCACCACCCTGCTGGGGTTCCTCGACGACGCCGATCGTGACTTCGACATCGTCACCCCGTGACGGTCTCACGCGCGCGGGACCGTGCGGGCGGCCAGTACGGCGCAAAGGACGGCCAGCGGGATCTCCAGGCACGCGGCCATCGCGATCGCCGTCGCCTGGTCGGCGCCCGGCGCCGCGGTGGTGACGTCGAACCACGCGTCGACGGTCAGCAGGGTCGCGGTGACCGCCGCCGCCAGGCAGCGGCGGGGGTCGCGCCGGTTCAGCAGCACTCCCGTCGTGATCAGGCCGATCGCCTCCAGGCCGTCCAGCCCCACCCACGCGGTCGACCAGTGCGCGGCGGTCGTACTGGCGGGGAGTCCGACGGCCAGCACGACCAGCCACGGGATCAGCGCGAGTCCCGAACCGATCAGGCCGAGCCCCACCCAGCGCACCCGGCCGCGCCACCGTGCGGATGACGGCAGGTCAACGGGCGTCTCGGAGGACACGGGCGCGGGCCTGACGCAGGTGATCATTGGTGCGGTCTCCTTCTGAACCCGGCCGTTCCGGGACGATCACCAATGTGCCGGTCGCCGCCATCACCGTCAGTAACGGAGATATCCGACGTGGGGGTAGTGCTAGCTTCACCATGAAAACTGCGAGAAACGACATTGCAGCCGACAAAGTGCGGAAACTAGGGTCCTGGCATGGCGATCACGCTCCCGGCGCGGCGAGCGTTCCACTGGGGGAACGCGCACGCTCCGTGGTCACCCTGGGCGTGGCGGAACACGACGTTCGTCACGGCCGGGGTGCCCGTCCACTTCACCGCGCTGACGATCTTCTCGGTGCCATGGCTGTTCGCGATCTCGACGACCGGGGTCCTGCTCGCGCTCGTGATCTCGGTCGGGCTGCCGATGGCCGCGCTCCGGCCGCTGACCGCCGTCCAGCGACACCGGTTCTGGGCCCTGCTCGGCCTGGACGTGCCCGCCGTCCCCCGCGAACGTCTCGGCCGCGGGGCCGTCGCGGCGATGGTCCGCTCGCCCACGACCTGGCGGCAGCTCGCGTACCACCTCCTGGTGGGGCCCGTCATCGCCACCGGTGGGCTGCTGGTCGTCGCCATGTGGGCGACCGGTCTTCCCCTGGCGCTGCTCAACACCTATTCGTGGGCGCTCCGCCCGTCCAGCCCGCTCGCGCTGACCGGGCACGCGGTGACCGACGGCCTCCTCAACGCGGGCGGCGTCGTTCTGCTGCTGATCGCCCCGGGGCTGGCCGGCGCGATCGTCCGGCTGGACACGCGGGTCGCGCTCGCCCTCTTGGGGCCCAGCCGGGCGGACGAGCTCGAACGCCGGGTCGAGGACCTCGCGGAGAGCCGCGCCGGCGTCGTCGACGCCGCGGACGCCGAACGCCGGCGCATCGAACGCGACCTGCACGACGGCGTACAGCAGCGGCTGGTCGCGCTCGCCATGAACCTCGGGCTGGCCCGCGAGACCCTCACCGGCGTACCCGACGACGCCATGGAGGTGATCGCCGAAGCGCACCGGGAGGCCAAGGAGGCCCTGACCGACCTGCGCAACGTCGTCCGTGGCCTGCACCCGGCCGTCCTCGACGACCGCGGGCTGGACGCCGCGCTGTCCGGCATCGCCGCGCGAGCGCCCCTCCCCGTACGGCTGCAGGTCGACGTGCCCGAACGCCCCTCACCGACGGTCGAGGCTGTCGCCTACTTCGTCGCCTCCGAGGCGCTCACCAACGCGGTCCGGCACGCGCGGGCCGAGCAGGTGCGGATCGTCGCGGCCCGCGACGGAGACGTCCTGCGGATGGTCATCACCGACGACGGGATCGGCGGTGCGGAGCCGTCGAAGGGCACGGGCCTGACCGGCCTGCGTCAGCGCGTCGGGTCGGTCGACGGTACGTTCCGGATCAACAGCCCGGCCGGCGGGCCGACCGTCCTCACCGTGGAGTTGCCGTGCGCGTTGTGATCGCCGAGGACTCGGTCCTGCTCCGGGCCGGGCTGATCAAGCTGCTGGAGACCTCGGGATTCGAGGTGGCGGCCGCGGTCGGCGACGCCGAGGCGCTGCTCGCCGCGGTCGAGGAGCATCGGCCCGACGCCGTCGTCGCGGACGTGCGGATGCCTCCCGGCCACAGCGACGAGGGCGTGCGAGCCGCGCTCGTGATCCGGCGGCAGTGGCCGGACACCGCGGTGCTGCTGCTGTCGCAGTACGTCGAGGAGCGGTACGCCGCGGACCTGCTCGCGGCGAACACCAGCCGGGTCGGCTACCTGCTCAAGGACAGGGTCGCCGACGTCTCGGCGTTCATCGACGCGCTGCGCCGGGTGGCGGCCGGGGAGACCGCGCTCGACCCGGAGGTCGTGGCCCAGCTCCTCCTGCGGCGGCGCAGCGACCCGCTGGACCGCCTGACACCACGCGAGCGCGACGTACTGGCCCTCATGGCCGAGGGACGCTCCAACAGCGGCATCGCCGAGGCGCTCGTGGTCAGCGACAGCGCCGTCGCCAAGCACATCAACAACATCTTCACCAAGCTGGACCTGCCGGCCGCCGACGCCGACCACCGCCGCGTCCTCGCCGTGCTGCGCTTCCTGGGCGTGGGTTCATGACCGAGCAGAGCGAGGGAATCGAAGGCACGGTCCGGTGGTCACTCCCTCCGACGAAGGAGGGTTCATGACCGGCGCCGAGCGGCCGCGCCGCCGGGGCGTCTGGATCGCCGTCGCCGCGGTCACGGCCTTCACGGTGATCGTGCCCGTCGGCGAGAAGTTCTGGGGCCGCCTCCTCCGCCAGACCGAGAGGCTCCCGGCCGTCTCGTACGGGCACGCGATCAGCGCCCTCGAGATCGAGGCCGGCAGCGGTTCGGTGACGGTCGGCGCCGGGCCGCCCGGCCGGGTGACCGTCGGGCGGACACTGCGATGGACGATGGGCAGGCCGAACGTCGGACTGTCCTGGAAGGGCGACACACTGGTCCTCAAGACGGACTGCGGCGGGCGCGAGATCCTGTTCTCCGGCTCCGGATGCGACGTCGACCTGGATGTACGGGTTCCGGCGGGTGTCACCGTGCGGGCCACGGTGAGCTCGGGGACCATCACGGCTCAGGGGCTCACCGGTGCCGTCCGTCTCCAGGCGCACTCGGGAACGGTGAACGTCGAGCGGACGCGCGGCCCCGTCTGGGCGCGGGCGAACTCCGGCGCGATCAACGGCACCGACCTGTCCTCACCGCAGGTGGACGTCGGAACCACCTCCGGGGTCGTGGGGCTCGGCTTCGCCGACGCTCCACAGCAGGTGAAGGCCACGGCCCGCTCCGGATCCGTCACCGTCGCCCTGCCCCGCGGCTTCCGTTACCGGGTGCACGGCACGTCATCGTCCGGGGACGTACGAGTCGACGAGGGCCTCCGCGACGACGGTTCGAGCCGCCGGATCGACGTGGCCACGAGCTCCGGCGCGGCCAGAGTGCGCTACGCGCCCTAGCTGTGCTGTCCGGGGACGTTGGTGACAGGCGACACGCCCTGGGTGGTTCTTGAACAAGGGGAGGGCCTTCTGGTTTCGGTGTGGATTGCGACATCTGCACCGACGTCCAGGAGGCCCTCATGCCCCACCGTAATGCCCCGCTGACCCCGACCGGCCGCCTGCGCCTGGCCCAGTGCATCGTTGAGGACGGCTGGCCACTACGCCGGGCCGCCGAACGCTTCGGCGTCAGCCACACCACCGCCGCACGCTGGGCCACCCGCTACCGGCAACTGGGCGCCGCCGGCATGCATGACCGCTCCAGCCGCCCGCACCACAGCCCGCGCCGAACCCCACCACAAATCGAGGCACACGTGGTCGCGCTGCGCCGGGCGCACCGCATCGGCCCGCTCCGGCTGGCCGCCCGCACCGGCATCGCGCCCTCCACCGCTCACCGCATCCTGACCCGCCACGGCCTGCCACCCCTGGCGGTCTGTGACCGCGCCACCGGCGAACCCATCCGCCGCTACGAACGCCAACGCCCCGGCGACCTGGTCCACATCGACGTCAAGAAACTCGGCCGCATCCCCGACGGCGGCGGACACAAGACCCTGGGCCGCGCCGCCGGCCGCAAAAACCAGCGACGTGCCGGCATCGGCTACCTGTACCTGCACACCGCCCTGGACGACCACTCCCGCCTGGCCTACACCGAAACCCTCACCGACGAGACCGCCGCCACCTGCGCCGCCTTCCTCGTCCGCGCCACCGCGTGGTTCGCCGCCCGCGGCATCACCATCCAACGGGTCCTGACCGACAACGCCTGGGCCTACACCAAGACCACCTGGCGCACCATCTGCGACGAACTGGGCATCAGCCCTCGCTGGACCCGGCCCTACCGGCCCCAGACCAACGGCAAGGTCGAACGATTCCACCGCACCCTGACCGAGGAATGGGCCTACCACCAGCCCTACACCTCAGAAACCGAACGCCAAACCGTCCTCATCGACTGGCTGGACTGGTACAACTACCACCGACCCCACACCGGCATCGGCGGCCAAACCCCAGCCAGCCGCGTCACCAACCTGTCCGGACAGCACACCTAGCGCCGGTAGGCGGCGAGCAGGGCCTCGCGATCGCTGTCCGGGATGTGGCGGACGGCCTCGCGGATGGTCACGCCCGACACCACGGTGACGTGGTCGCGGACCCAGGCCCGCACCCAGGCCGGGTCGGACTTGGCCAGCTCGCGCAGCACCCAGCCGAGGGCCTTGCGGATGAAGAACTCGCGCTCCGCGACGAGCGCGTCGCCGTACCGGGCGAGGCGCTCCAGGTCGGCGGAGCCGGAGCGGATGCCCGGGAGCAGCGCGAGCAGGGCGCTGCGCCGGATCCAGAAGTCGTCGTCGCCGACCCACCGGTCGAGCGTGCCGGCCAGCTGCGGATGCCGGGTGACCAGGCCGCCCGCGATCTTTTCGGCGAGCGTGTCCACATATGCCCAGCTGAGCGAGTCACGGATCAGCCGTTCGGCGAAGGAGAGATCGTCGGCGATCAGCAGCGGGACGCCCCGTCTCAGCACCTCGATCGCGACCATCCGGCGTTCGTGTACCGGGGCGCTCCACAGCTCCTCGGCCAGAGTGAGGATCTCCTCGCGGGTGAGATCGGTGGCGGCGGCGATCGCGAGCCTCCTGAGGGCGGGAACCCGTACTCCCAGGTGGCGCAGGTCGCTTTTCAGATAGCGTTTTTCCTGTACGGCGCGGGCCGGGTCGGCGAGTTCGCCCAGCTGCGCCTCGATGTCCTCCGCCGTGATCACCCGATCAGTATGGGCTCCTACGAGGGAAAACGTTCGTCGTTTCACCACTAGACTGTGGCTATCCCGCGACTCCGAAAGGCGTTCTTGGTGTCCGTCGAGTCAGTCGAGCAGTCCTTCGACACGGTCCTCGTTGTCGACTTCGGGGCGCAGTACGCGCAGCTCATCGCCAGGCGTGTGCGTGAGTGCCACGTGTTCAGCGAGATCGTGCCCTCGACCATGCCGGTCGCCGAGATGCTGGCCAAGCGGCCCAAGGCGATCATCCTGTCCGGCGGGCCCGCGTCGGTGTACGAGCCCGGTGCGCCGCCGGTCCCCGACGGCCTGTTCAAGGCCGGGGTGCCGACCCTGGGCATCTGCTACGGCTTCCAGGCGATGGCGCGGGAGCTGGGCGGCATGGTGGCCAACTCCGACATCGCCGAGTACGGCCGTACCGACCTGACCGTGGTGGACGAGGGGACGCTCCTCGCCGGCCTGCCCGCCGAGCAGTCGGTGTGGATGTCGCACCGGGTGACCTGCAGCGCGCCGCCCGCCGGGTTCATGGTGACCGCCCGTACCGCGAGCGCCCCGGTCGCCGCGATGGAGGACCCGGCGCGCCGCCTCTACGGGGTGCAGTTCCACCCCGAGGTCATGCACACCGAGCACGGGCTGACCGTGCTGCGGCACTTCCTCGCCGCGGCCGGTTGCCGCCCGTCGTGGACCATGGTCAACATCGTCGAGGAGTCGGTCGAGGCCGTCCGCTCCCAGGTCGGCGCCAAGCGGGCGATCTGCGCGCTGTCCGGCGGGGTCGACTCCGCGGTGGCCGCCGCGCTCGTCCAGCGGGCCATCGGATCCCAGCTGACCTGCGTCTTCGTCGACCACGGGCTGCTGCGCAAGGGCGAGGCGCTCCAGGTCGAGAAGGACTTCGTCGCCGCGACCGGCGTCGACCTCAAGGTCGTCGACGCCTCCAGCCGGTTCCTGTCCGCGCTCGACGGGGTCACCGACCCCGAGGAGAAGCGCAAGATCATCGGCCGGGAGTTCATCCGGGTCTTCGAGGAGTCCGCCCGCGAGATCGTCGACGCTCACGGCGAGGCGGTGGAGTTCCTCGTGCAGGGCACGCTCTACCCGGACGTGGTCGAGTCCGGCGGCGGCACCGGCGCGGCCAACATCAAGTCCCACCACAACGTCGGCGGGCTGCCCGAAGACCTGAAGTTCTCCCTGGTCGAGCCGTTGCGCACGCTGTTCAAGGACGAGGTGCGCCGGCTCGGCGAGGAGCTCGGCCTGCCCTCGGAGATCGTCTGGCGGCAGCCCTTCCCGGGCCCCGGCCTCGGCATCCGGATCATCGGCGCCGTCACGCGCGAGCGGCTCGACCTGCTCCGCGAGGCCGACGCGATCGCCCGGGAGGAGCTCACCCGGGCCGGTCTCGACCGCGACATCTGGCAGTTCCCGGTCGTGCTGCTCGCGGACGTGCGCTCCGTGGGCGTGCAGGGCGACGGCCGCACGTACGGTCACCCGGTGGTCCTGCGCCCGGTGACCAGCGAAGACGCGATGACCGCCGACTGGGCACGGCTGCCGAACGAGGTCCTGCAGCGCATCTCCACGCGCATCACCAACGAGGTCGCCGAGATCAACCGGGTCGTCGTGGACATCACGAGCAAGCCGCCCGGCACCATCGAGTGGGAGTGACTCTCAGGTCACCCGCGCCGGCTCGCTGGAGAAGCGTTCGTACGTCCGGTCGGCCACGATCGTGCGCAGGCGGTCGAGGCCGTCCCACACCTCGGTGAAGCTCGTGCTGATCGGTGCGGGGCCGAGCCGGAGCCGGTCGGGCGTCCGGTAGTCGGGGATCACCCTGTCGGCGATCATGGCCTGCGCCATGCGCCAGGCCTCGGGGTGGCGCAGCGCGACGTGTGAGCCGCGCCGCTTCGGGTCGGCGGGGGTGGCCAGGGCGAGGTCCGGCAGCCAGGCCGCGGCCAGGTCGATCAGGTAGCCGGTGAGCGCCTCGCCCTTGGCCCGCAGCCGGTCGATCCCGGCCTCGGCCAGCAGCCGTACGCCCTCCTCGACCGCGGCGATCGCCATGATCGGCGGAGTGCCGACGAGGAACCGGCCGATCCCGGGCGCCGGGTCGTACGCCGGGCCCATCGCGAACTGGTCCCGCTGCCCGAACCAGCCCCAGATCGGCTGCCGCAGATCCTGCAGCTCCTTCCGGACGTACAGGAAGGCAGGGGAGCCGGGGCCGCCGTTCAGGTACTTGTAGGTGCAGCCCACCGCGAGGTCCGCGCCGCTCGCGTCGAGCCGTACGGGCACCGACCCCGCGGAGTGGCACAGGTCCCACAGCACGAGCGCGCCGGCCTCGTGGACGATCTCGGTCACGGCGGCCAGATCGAGCAGCGCGCCGGAGCGGTACGCGACGTGCGACAGGCTGACCAGCGCGGTGTCCGGGCCCACGGCCTCTCGGAGGGCATCGAGGTCCAGGCCCTCGTCGAGGTCGGTGTGCAGCACCCGCAGTGCGAGGCCGCGCTGGGCGGCCAGCCCCTCCAGGACGTACCGGTCGGTGGGGAAGTTGTCGTCGTCGGTGACGATCACGTTCCGGTCCCGGCGCGCGTCGAGGGCGGCGACGGCGAGCTTGTAGAGGTTGACCGTGGTGGAGTCGGAGACGATCACCTGGCCGCCGGCCGCGCCGAGGAGGGTCTCGCCGATCAGGTCACCGACCCGGTACGGCACGTCCGCCCAGTGACTCCACGACCGGATCAGGTCGGCGCCCCATTCGTCCCGTACGACACTCGCGATCCGCTCGGCGGTCGTCTTCGGCAGCCGCCCGAGGGAGTTGCCGTCGAGGTAGATCAGCTCGGGATCGTCGCGCACGAAGGCGTCCCGCAGCGAGGCGAGCGGATCGTCGGCGTCCAGCGCGGCCGCGTACTCCCGGGACGTGTCGGTCATGCCGCTCACTCTAGATCGGGCGCCGGCCCTTACGTCCGGGAGCCGCCGTGCCCGGCGAGGCGGGCACGGCGGCTCGTGCAGTGCGGGCTACCTCGGTGCGGTGTTCGTCCACTCCGCCACGGCGAACACCTGGTACGAGGCCACCTCACCGGTCTTGAGGAAGCGGTCCGGCATGTCCGCGGCCCTCAGGCGGCGGGGCCTGCCGTCGTCACCCGGCGGAAGTGCCCGGCTGCCGTGTGGCGGTGTGGCCACCAGGTCGCGGATCGCCAGGAGCCGCCCGCCGGCCGGATCGATGATCCACTGACGCTCGTAGGTGCCCAGTTGCTTGGGCGCGGTGTACAGACCGAGCGGCATGGTCGTCACCATCGGCATGGAGACCACGCCTCCGGTGCGGCCCATCGGGTCGGTCGCCGTGCCCCCGACCTTGACGCCGGGCAGGGTGGCGAGCATCCGGAACGCCGCCGCCCGCACCCGCGGCGGGGCGGGCGCCTTCGACAACAGGGTCGAGGCCACCTCGCTCAGCGCCCGTGTGCGTTCGGCACCCCGCAGGCTCCGGATGGGTTGCTTCTCGGGCGTGGAGGAAACGGCGTGCCAGTTGCCCCTGAGGTTCAGCAGAGTGTTCTCGAGCGCCTTGGCGTCGGTGGGCAACTGGGCGACCTGCTCGGCCGACAGGCCGAAGTAGTCACCGTCGAACGGGCGCCCCGGAGTCGTACGCGGGGAGCGGGACGCTTGCGTGCTCATCTCCACCTGCGTCACCACCCCGGTGCCGTCGGGATTGGGCACGTCCACCATTTCGGGGGATCCTGCCTGCCGCCACTTGATCATGTCCTTGGCCGCCACCGGGTGGCCGAGCTCATCCACGATCGCGAGGCTCCCCTTGCCGTCCTGGCCGACCCAGGTGATGCTGCGCTGCCTCGCATCGACCTCGTAGCTGTTCGCCGCGCTCTTGCCGACCCCGTAGATCTGCCCTATGACCGTCTCGGTGTGCCAGTATCGGCCGGTCGGTGCCTTCTCCGCGCTCGTCGCGGCCGCCAGCAGCACGTTGCCGGAGGCCGCGCCCTGGCCGCCATGGCCAGGGGCGACACCGTCGCCCGAACCACCGGGCGCGAGTACGGCGACCGCGGTCACGGCCGCGGCGGCCGTCGCCGCCACGCTCACCAGCGGGATCGTGAAACCGCGCCGCCGGCGACGCGGTGCCGGGTCGGACCGCCAGGCGGTGCGCAGGGCGAGCCGGTCCGGGTGTTCCTCCTGGGCCAGCGTGGTCCGCATCTGGCGCAAGGCGTCCATCTCATCCATCGTTGTGCTCCTTGGGAAGGGCGCTGCGGAGCTTGATCCGGGCCCGGTGGATCTTGGCCTTGACGGTGCCGAGAGGGAGGTCCAGAGCCGCGGCGATCTCGGCGTACGACATCTCGCCCCAGGCGAGCAGCAGGACGGCGTTGCGGTCCTGGGGGCGCAGTGAGGCGAGCGCCTTGGCCAGGCGGGGACCGAGCGCCGCGGCCGACGCCCGGTCGCTGGCCCGCTCGGCGACGGCGTCTTCGGCGGGGTCGACACCGGTCCGGGCGAACGCCCGGTACATGCGGGTCTCCTGCCGATGATGCCTGGCGATCAGGTTGCTGGCGATGCCCCACAGCCACGCACCGAAGTCCGTCCGGCCGTCGAATCTGTCCCGTCGCCGGAACGCGGTCGTGAACGTCTCCGACACCAGGTCGTCGGCGAGGGTGCGTCCCAGCCGTCGACTGATGTAGGCGTGCAGCCGTGGCGCATGGCGGCGGAACAACTCACCGAACGCCTCGGCGTCCTCAAGAGAAGCCGCGACGATTCTCGAGTCGTCGCGGTCGTCCCTGGTATGACTCACCATGGCCATGAGCCGGGATGTCCCTTCACAGAAGGTGTCCTTTGCTCTAGGAGTGCTGACACCCTCCTCTATCCCGAAGCTCGCCCACCGGTTGCGGTCTAGATCCGGTGTCGGCCCCGCCAGCTCACGACGGCGGCGGCGATCAGGTCGGGGCGGTCCTCGGGCGTGTGGTGGCCGGCGACCGCGTCGTACCGTTCGACCTCCAGGCCGGCCAGGTGGCGCTCACACCAGTCGATCATCTCGGGGGTCATCATCGCGCCGGGCCCGGGGGCGAACGTGATCAGTAGCTTGGGCACGTCCGGGCTGGCCGCGAGCCACGCGTCGTACGCCTCGACCCGGGCCACGACGTCCGCCGGTTCGCCGCCGAGCGGCATCGACCGTGCCCAGCGCAGCAGCGGGAGACGGCTCTCGCGCGTGGGGTACGGCGCGCGGTAGGCGGCGATGTCGTCCTCGGCGAGCGGGGTGGCGACGCTGCCGGGGAGCATCTCGATGAAGGCGTTGTCGTCGAGCATCATGACCTCGCCCCGGTCGCTCTTGATCGCCTCGAACAGCGCCCGGCCGGCCTCGGGGAACTCCTCCCAGGCCATGGGCTTGACGATGGTCTCGGTGACCGCGATGCCGCGCACCCGCTCCGGATGCCGGGCGGCCCAGTCGAAGGCGAGTGCGCCGCCCCAGTCGTGTCCGACCAGGGTCACCTCGTCGAGGGCGAGCGCGTCGAACCAGGCGTCCAGGTACCGCGCGTGGTCGGCGAAGGAGTAGCCGATGGCGGGCTTGCCGGACTCGCCCATGCCGATCAGGTCGGGCGCGAGCCGCCGCCCCGGCACGGCCGGGATGACGTCGCGCCACAGGTGGGAGGAGGTGGGGTTGCCGTGCAGGAAGACGACGGGCGCGCCGTCGCCCGTCTCCCGATAGAAGATCGTGGAGTCGAGTACTCGCTGGATGGGCATGAGGGCCTTTCAAAGGTTGAGTCTCATCACGTGGTCGACCGCGATCTCGATCACGACCCGGCCGGGCGGGTCGGGCGGAGGCGATCCGTAGCGTTCGGCGTAGCGGCGTACGCCCTCGGCCACCCGCGCCGGGGCCGCCGACACGGTGGCGGTGCCTTCGAGAGTGACCCAGCGGAAACCGGCCACCTGGCAGAGGGCGGCGCGGCCGCCCGCCACCAGGTTGCGGGCCTTGCGCGAGGACCCCACCGTCAGGACGCGGGCCATGCGCGCGGCGCCGTCCCAGGTGAAGCGGACGGCCACCACATGGGGCGACCCGCCGGGCCGCAGCGTCGTCAAGGTGGCGACGTGCGGCCGGGCGAGGAAGTCCTCCAGCGGGTCGCGGGTCACCGGAAGGCCGCGACGTTCCGCCGCGCCCAGTCGGCGAAGGTGCGCGGCGGGCGGCCGAGGATCTGCTCGACGGTCGGGCTCACCTCCTGCTCGGCGGCGGTCGGATCGCCGAGGATGGTGAGCGTCGGCTCGACGACCGGCTCGGGCATGAACCCCAGCATCTGCGCGCGGGCCTCGTCGCGGGTCTGCTCGACGAACCGCACCGGCTCGCCCAGCGCCTCGGTGATCGCCGCCGCCCGTTCGCGTGGAGTGATCGCGGCCGGGCCGGTGAGCACGTAGGTGCGGCCCTCGTGGCCCGGCTCCCGCAGGACCGCGGCGGCGACCTCGGCGATGTCGGCCGGATCGATGCTCGGCAGGCCGACGTCCGCGAACGGCGCGGCGGCGACCCGGTTCGTGCGGATCGGCTCGGCCCACGCGTACGCGTTGGAGTGGAATGCGCCCGGCCGCAGGATCGTCCATTCGAGGCCCGACGCGCGTACGGCCGTCTCGAAGGTCACCGGGTGGCGGTAGCCGCCCGGCCGGGTGCCCGCGCCCTGAGAGGACAGCAGGACCACCCGCCGTACGCCGCCCGCCGCGGCGACCTCGAGCACGCCCCGCGGATCCTCCCCGGCGACGAGCAGGAACAGGGCGTCGGCGCCATCCAAGGCGGTCTTCAGGCTGGTGGGTTCGGCGAGGTCGGCCGCCTGGTGCCGGACGCCGCCGGGCACCTCCGCGGGGCGGCGCGAGACCGCCCTCACCTGCTCGCCGGCGGCGGCCAGCGTCCGTACGAGCTCCGTGCCGACGTTTCCGGTCGCCCCTGTCACCACGATCATCGAATCGCTCCTTAGTCAGTTAACTAACTAAGACCGTAGCCGACTCCGGCCGGTCACGTCTACAGTTAGTCGGGTGACTGACTCAAAAACCGGGCGGGGGCCCGGCAAGCGGGAGCGGCTCGCGGGCGCGGCGGCCCGGGTGCTGCACGAGCAGGGCGTCGAGCGGACCACGCTCGCGGACATCGCGCAGGCGGCCGACGTCCCGGTGGGCAACGTCTACTACTACTTCAAGACCAAGGACCAGCTGGTCGAGGCCGCGATCGACACGCAGGCGGACCACCTGCGGAAGACGATCGCCGCACTCGACCGGCTGCCCTCGCCCGAGGAGCGGCTCAAGGCGCTCGTACGCGGCTGGGTCGACGGCCGCGACGTCGCCGCTCGGTTCGGCTGCCCCACGGGCAGCCTCGCCGCCGAACTGGACAAGCGCGCCGACGGCCTCGACCGTACGGTCGCCGCCGTCATGCGGCGGCTGATCGACTGGATCGAGGGCCAGTTCACGGCGATGGGGCGCGACGACGCGCGGGAGCTCGCCGTCGCCCTGTTCGCCGCGTATCAGGGGATCTCCCTGCTCACCAACACCTTCCGGGACCCGGAGCTGATGGCCGCCGAAGGCCGCCGGCTGGAGCGCTGGATCGACTCTCTCCGCTGATCACGATGAGCTCGGGCGTCACATGCCGTAGTCCTGCAGGAGGTTCAGCCAGATCTCGCCCGTGGCCGGGAAGGACGGAACGGCGTGCCAGAGCCGATCCAGGGTGACCTCGGCGGTCACCGCGATGATGGCTCCGGGCAGGAGGTCGACCGTCGTCGGGCCGGCCGCCGACGCGGGCGACGATCACGTCGCCGCAGACGCGGGCCTGGTGCTTGCCCATGTGGGTGAGCAGGTTGCGTCCGTTGACGTCCCCGACGGCGTACAGCCGGCCGTCAGGCACCTCGGTCGCCCGCATGCGACGGTGGTCTCCTTGGCGCCGAGGGCGTGCAGTGCCTGCGACATCTCACAGGCGACGGGCCGCCGCCGATCGCGATGAGCCGCTCGGGTACCCGCCGGACGGGCGTGCCGGGCCCGCACCGAGCACGATCACGTCGAAGACAGAGTCCTCGTTCAGCACGACGTTCTCCTTGCACGGTCCTCGGCCGGGCGTGTCGCCCGGACCTCCCGTTCAAGCGGGGGCGGTGCCAGGGCGAAGGCGTGGCCGGCGGTGACGGCGGCGCGCTTCACGATCGAGGATGTGGTCGATTTGATGGAGAAGGGCGGAGCCGGCGTGATGAATGCCGGTGGCGAAGCCGACCTCTTCGGCGGAGAGGTTCTTGCGCGGGTTGTCGGCCAGCAGCCAGGCATAGACGAGTATCGAGGTCAGGGGTGTGCGCAGCGCATGCGACAGCTCGGTCACGAGTTGTGGTGCGAGCTCTTGACCCTGGTGTCGGTTGTCATCCATGACCTTGAGCCTCGTCGCCTAAGATTGAGCGAACAAGGCGTATGAGTCTCAATTTCCCGCGCGAGCGTCTCATGGACACTGTCAGTCGGCTTATCCAGATGGCGAGACTTCAGGCGAGCCTGGACAAGCGTTGCCTCCTCGCCGGCACGACCGTCATGGACGTGTCCGGGTACGGCCAGGGCGAGGCTCCATTCCACGTGCTGCTTGACGGCACCTGCACACTCGAACTCCCCGGCCGGCGTCTCGACCTACGGCCCGGTGATGTCGTCCTGCTTCCGCGAGCCGAACCCCACCGCATCCGCACGGCCGGCGCCGGACGGGCTCAGAGAGCGGTCGAGACGCCGGGCGAGACGTTCGACACCATCCGCAGCCCGGTCGGCGAGGAGATGATCGACCTGTTCTGCGGACATTACTCGTACGGTTCCGGCGCGGGCACGATGCTCTTCCGGAGCCTCCCCGACCCGATCCACGTCTCCTTCGCCGAATCCGGCGAGGCGACCGAGGTCGTGCGGATGCTGAGCACGGTCATGCGCCGCGAGGCGCAGAACGACGGGCCCGGCACGGCTGCCATCCTCTCCTACCTCTGCGGCGCCCTGCTCGCGATGGTGCTACGGAAGTCGAACCGGCGGCCGGCCGACACGGCACTGTGGACCGCGGCCGACGACGAGCGGATCCGTGGCGTCATCGACGTCCTGCTCCGCGAGCCCGACGCCGACTGGTCGATCGCACATCTCGCGCAGATCGCCGGCATGTCGCGGGCCACGTTCGTCCGGCATTTCTCCCATCGCACGGGGATGACCGTCGGCGCCTTCCTCACCCACATCCGCATGATGATCGCGGCCGATCTGCTCACCGAGACCGACCTCACCGTGGCCGCGGTCGCCGCCAAGGTCGGGTACCACTCCGAGTCGGCCTTCGGCCGGGCATTCCGTCTCGCGAGCGGATCGACCCCGGCCCGATTCCGCCGGAGCGCGGCGGCGTAACCGAGCCGACGGCCACCGGCTCCGACGCCCCCGCCCGGCGCGGGCGGGCGGCTTAGCTGATCACTTGCGCCGGACGCGCCGGACGATCCGCCACAGGCCCACCAGACCCACGAGGGCCAGCGCCACGGGTGCCAGCCGCTTGGCGATCGAGGGGCCCGCGAACTCCAGCAGGTTGATCGCCTCGTCGTTGGACGCGCGCGCCGCGACGGGCCGCTGCGCCGCCGGCTGCGGCGGGGTCTCGGCGGGTGCGGCCTGCGGTTCCGCGGCCTCGGCGGGCTGCGGAGCGCCGTCACCGCTCGGCGCGGGCTCGGCCTGCGGCTCCGCCGGAGCGGCCTCGGGCGCCTCTGCGCCTTCTGCGGGCCGTGTGATCTCCTCGGCGAGGTTGTCCGCGAACCGCCCGACCAGCTTGCCGCCGACCTCGGACATGATGTTGCGGCCGAACTGCGCCGGACGCCCGGTGATGTTGAGCTTGGTATGCACCGTGACCCGGGTGCTGTCGCCCTCGCCGTGCAGCTGTGCCTGGACGTTCGCGCTGGCCGTTCCGGCGCCGCGCGCCTCCTTGCCGGTGCCCTCGATGGACACCGTGTGGGTGTCCTCGTCGCGCGCGGCGATGCGGGCCGAGCCCTTGTACGTGATCGTCATCGCCCCGAGCTTCACCTTGAGCCGGCCCGTGAAGTCGTCGCCGTCGACCGAGTCGAGTGTCGCGCCGGGCATGCACGGAGCGATCCGCTCGATGTCGAGCAGGACCGCCCACGCCTGGTCCACGGGCACGGGAACGGTGAATTCATGATCGAGTTCCATGGACATCCTCCCAGATGGAGCCTATGAGGGCCCCCAAGCTCCGCTGACGCGGGGTATGCACGACTGCATACCCCGCGCCGGCGGAGCCAACATGCGACGAGTTCTAGACGCCGGCCGCCGCCGACAGCGCACGCGCGGTCAGGACCGTCGCGAGGTGCCGGCGGTAGTCGGAGGATCCGTGCAGGTCGCTGGGTGGGCTGGTGCCCTCGGCGGCGCTTGCGGCCGCCGCGCGGAACGCCTCCCGGTCGGCCGCGCCGCCCCGGACCGCCGCCTCCACCGCCGACGCGCGTACCGGCGTCGAACCCATGTTGGTCAGGCCGATCCGGGCCCCGGCGACCTCGCCGCCCGAGCGGTCGACGAGGCACGCGACGCCGACGATGGCCCAGGCCTGCGCCGTCCGGTGGAACTTCTCGTAGTGGAAGCCCCAGCCGGCGAAGGCCTTCGGCAGGCGGACGCCGACCAGGACCTCGTCGGGTTCGAGCGTCGAGGTCAGGTAGTCGGCGAAGAACTCGGCCGCCGGGATCTCCCGCGACGACGTGACGAACACCCCGTCCATCGCCAGCACGACCGCCGGCAGGTCGCCCGCCGGGTCCGCGTGCGCGAGCGAGCCGCCGAAGGTGCCCCGGTGGCGTACGGCCGGGTCGGCGACGGTCGAGGTGGCCGCCGCGACCAGGGGCGCGTGCTCGCGGATCAGCGGATCGCGCAGCACGTCGTAGTGCGTCGTCATGGCGCCCACCAGCAGTGAGGAGCCCTCGTCGCGCACACCGTGCAGCTCCGGCACCGAGGCGACGTCGATCAGCACCTCGGGGAACGCCAGCCGCAGGCGCAGCAGCGGCAGCAGGCTCTGCCCGCCCGCGATCACCTTGCCCTCGTCGCCGGCGTCGCGCAGCGCCGAGACCGCCTCATCCAGCGACGACGGCCGGACATAGTCGAACGATCCGGGAATCATGCCTCACTCCTGCTGTCCTCGGTGGCCGATCCGAGCCCGCCGCCCGCACCGGGCCGCGTCGAGTGTTCCGGTCCACCCCCGCGCAAGGCCCGCCACACGCGTTCGGGCGTGCACGGCATGGGCACGTCGTCCACCCCGTACGGGCGGAGGGCGTCGACGATCGCGTTCACCACGGCGGGCGTGGAGGCGATCGTGCCGGCCTCGCCGACGCCCTTGACGCCCAGCGGGTTCGTGGTCGCCGGCGTCTCGGTGCGGTCGGTGGTGAACGTCGGCAGGTCCGAGGCCGCCGGGAGCAGGTAGTCGGCCATCGTCGTGGTCGTCAGGTTGCCGTCGGCGTCGTAGACCGCCTCCTCGTACAGCGCCTGGGCGATGCCCTGCGCCAGGCCGCCGTGCACCTGGCCCTCGACGATCAGCGGATTGACCACCTTGCCGACGTCGTCCACCGCGACGTACGAGCGGATCTTGACGTACCCGGTCTCGGTGTCCACCTCGGCGGCGCACAGGTGCGTGCCGTGCGGGAAGGAGAAGTTGTCCGGGTCGTGCGTGGCGTCGGAGTCGAGCGACGGCTCGAAGCCCTCGGGCAGGTCGTGCGCCGCGAAGGCGGCCAGCGACACCTCCTGCAGCGTCCGCGACTGGTCGGGCACGCCGCGTACGGAGAACGCGCCTCCTTCGAAATCGATGTCCTTCTCGTCGGCCTCCAGCAGGTGCGCGGCCATCCGGCGGGCCTTGTCGATCACCTTGTCGCAGGCGTTGTACAGCGCCACGCCGCCGACGGCGAGGGACCGCGAGCCGTAGGTGTCCATGCCCTTGGGCGAGACGGCGGTGTCGCCGTGCAGCACGCGTACGTCCTCGAACGGCACGCCCAGCCGGTCGGCGGTGATCTGCGCCCACGCCGTCTCGTGCCCCTGCCCGTGCGCCGACGAGCCGGTCACCACCTCGACCTTGCCGGACGGCAGCACCCGTACGGACGCGTGCTCCCAGCCGCCCGCGCCGTACGACAGCGAGCCGAGCACCCGCGACGGCGCGAGACCGCACATCTCGGTGAACGTCGAGACGCCGATGCCGAGCTGCACGGGATCGCCGCGGTCGCGCCGGTCGGCCTGTTCGGCGCGCAGTTCGTCATAGTGGAACAGCTGCCGCGCCTTGTCCGTCGCGGCCTCGTAGTTGCCGGAGTCGTAGGTCAGCCCGGCGATCGTCTCGTACGGGAACTCCTCGTGCTTGATCCAGTTGCGGCGGCGCACCTCCAGCGGGTCGAGGGACAGCTCGCCGGCCAGCTCGTCCATCAGCCGCTCGATCGCGTACGTGGCCTCCGGCCGGCCGGCGCCCCGGTACGCGTCGGTCGGGGTCTTGGTGGTGAAGATCCCGGCGCACTTGAAGTGGTAGGCGTCCATCTTGTAGATGCCGTTGAACATGAACGCGCCCAGCAGCGGGACGCCCGGCGTGACCAGCATCAGGTAGGCGCCCATGTCGGCGAGCAGGTCGACCTTGAGCCCGCGGATCCGCCCGTCCGAGTCGGCCGCCAGCGACAGCCGCTGGATCTGGTCGCGGCCGTGGTGGACGGTCGCGTTGCCCTCGCTGCGCGACTCGGTCCACTTGATCGGGCGGCCGAGCCGTTTTGTCAGCAGGAGGCAGGCCACCTCCTCGCCGTACACCTGGAGCTTGGAGCCGAAACCGCCGCCGACGTCCGGCGCGACGACCCGGAGCCGGTGCTCGGGGATGCCGGTCACGGTGGCCAGCATCAGCCGCAGAATGTGCGGGATCTGCGTCGCCGACCACAGGGTGTACTCGTCGCCCACGGCCGAGCAGACCACCGCGCGCGGCTCCATCGCGGTCGGGATCAGCCGCTGCTGGACGTACCGGCGTTCGATGACGACCGGTGCGTCACGGAAGGCCGCGTCGATGTCACCCGCCTCGAAGACCCACTCGTAGGACTTGTTCGTGCCCTTGTCGGCGTGGACGAGGTCGGCGCCCTCCCTGACCGCCGACTCCATGTCCAGCACGGCGGGCAGGGACTCGTAGTCGACGTCGATCGCCTCGAGCGCGTCCGCGGCGGCGTACCGGTCGCGGGCCACCACGACGGCCACCGGCTCGCCGACGTACCGGACCTCGCTCACCGCGATCGGCGGATGGTCCGGCAGCACCATGTCCTCGGTGACCGGCCATGCGCACGGCAGGCTGCCCTGCTCGTCGGCCAGGTCCGCGCCGGTGAAGACCGCGATCACGCCGGGCCGCTCGCGGGCCTCGCTCACGTCGATCGCGGTGATGCGCGCGTGCGCGACCGGGCTGCGCAGGAACGCCGCGTGGAGCAGGCCCGGCAGCTGGATGTTGTCGGTCCAGTTGGTCCGTCCGGTGATCAGCCGGGCGTCTTCGGAGCGCAGGCGGGCGCTGCCGATCTCGGGGGCGGCGGTCATCGGGTGGCCTCCTGCTGCGCCGGATTCGGGCTGAGGTCGCCGGCGGCTCGCCTCACCGCTCGCACGATGTTCTGGTAGCCCGTACAGCGGCACAGATTGCCTTCGAGCCCCTCGCGTACCTCCTCGTCGGAGGGGTCGGGGTTCTCCCGCAGCAGGTCGAGCGCGGCCATGATCATGCCGGGGGTGCAGTAGCCGCACTGGAGGGCGTGCTCCTGGTGGAAGGCGCGCTGGAGCGGGTGCAGCCCCTGGCCGTCGCCGAGACCCTCGATGGTGGTGACGTCCTGCCCGTCGGCTTGGACGGCGAGGACGGAGCAGCTCTTGACGCTCATGCCGTCGAGGAGGACGGTGCACGCGCCGCAGTTGGATGTGTCGCAGCCGATGGGCGTCCCGACCTTGCCGAGGCGGTCACGGAGATAGTGGGCGAGTAGAAGACGCGGCTCGACGTCATCGTCGTACTTGACTCCGTCGACCTCTATGGACACGCGCGGCATTCGTCCTCCCTGGATGAACTGTTTGCGAACCTGGGCGTGCCAGGCATCCAGGAGGTCCGCGGGTTCGTCGGTGCGCCGGCCACATGACGTTGCCTTCTTCGTCGAAGGAAAGTGGCAGAGGGGAGCGTCGCGGTGGCGCTCTTTCGTACGAGGAGTGCGTCGCGGCGGTGGTCAGCCCTTGGCGGGCTGCTCGGGCAGGACCACCTTGTGGGTACGGCGTGCGCCGGAACGATGCTTGCGGCGGATACGCGCGGAGGCTTTGCGGATGCGTCTGGTGCGGCTACGCGGCATCACGAACTCCTGTGGCAAGGAGGCTGGTGGTGCCAACGTAAGCCTCAACACCCCCCGTAGACCAGAGCTGGCGCAACGTCGCCACCGGATCATCACCGACCACTCTCGTTCACTTGACCGTCCCGCGGCCGCCACGAGGCGTTTTCGATTCGGGCGCGGGCTTGTCGTTCGTTCCGGCTGTGGTAGCACTGCACGCATGGACGACAAGAGCGGTCAGCGCGCCGGTTACCACCACGGCTCCCTGCCCTCGGCTCTCGTCGCGGCGGCGCTCGACCTCCTGGACGAACGCGGGCTCGACAAGGTGAGCGTGCGCGAGGTCGCGCGCCGCGCCGGCGTGTCGCCGGGGGCCCCGTTCCGGCACTTCAGCGACCGGCAGGCGCTGCTGACGGCGGTCACGGACCGGATCCTGGCCGACTTCGAGGAATGGCAGTCCGCGGCGCTCGCGAGCGCCCAGGGTCCGGCGATGCACGCCTACGGTCTGGGGTTCGTGCGGTACGCGATCCGGCATCCGCACCGTTTCGAGCTGATCAAATCGAGGGTCTTCGGCGCCGAACAGCCGGACGAGCTCCGGGGCCGGCTGTCCCGCCTGGAGCAGACCCTGGGCGACATCGTCGTGGCGGGCCAGCGGGCGGGCGAACTCCCGGACGGCGACCCCATCATGATCGCCATCGCGGGTCAGGCGCTGGTCTACGGGCTGTCCCAGATGATCATCGATGGCTATCTGCCGCGGTCCGAGGGGGAGGGGCTGGCCGAGCAGGTGCTGAACGCGTTCGGGCCGTCGGTCACGGGGTGCGGTCGCGGAGGCGACGCGTAGCCCGTTCTGCTTTCTCCCGTCTTCTCGTCATGAGAGAGTCAAGACTCTGATCTTGGTGTGAAGGCGAGGGTGCGCGGAGTGTCCAGCGGCAGGCTGCTACCGCTCAAGCCGGGTGATCCGCAGCGGGTCGGTCAGTACCTCCTGCTCGCACGGCTCGGAGCCGGCGGGATGGGCCGGGTCTACCTGGGCCGCTCGCAGGGCGGCCGTACGGTCGCGGTCAAGATCGTCCATCCCAACTTCGCCGACGACATGCGGTTCCGGCGGCGGTTCACGCAGGAGGTCGCGGCGGCCCGGCGCGTCGGCGGGTTCCATACCGCGCAGGTGGTGGACGCCGACACCGACGCCGATCCGCCGTGGCTCGTGACGGAGTACATCGCCGGTCCGTCGCTGCAGGAGGCCGTCGACGAGCACGGGGCGCTGCCCGAGCGGACGGTGGCGGCGCTCGGCGCGGGCCTGGCCGAGGGGCTGACGGCGATCCACGCCCGCGAGGTGGTCCACCGGGACCTCAAGCCCGGCAACGTGCTGCTCGCCTCGGACGGCCCACGGATCATCGACTTCGGCATCGCCCGCGCGCTGGACGCCACCTCGCAGACCACCCGCAGCGCCCTGATCGGCACGCCCGGGTACATGTCGCCCGAGCAGTTCCGCGGCCGCGAGGTCGGACCGGCCAGCGACGTGTTCTGCCTGGCGGCGGTGCTGGCGTTCGCCGCCACCGGCCGGGGACCGTTCGGCGAGGGGCCGGGTGACGCCCTCGGCTACCGGATCGTCAACGAGGAGCCCGACCTGACGGGCGTGCCCGCGTCGCTGCTGCCCCTGATCGCGGCCGGCCTGGAGAAGGACCCGGACGACCGGCCCGGCGTCGGGGAGTTCCTCGACCACTACTCCGCGCTGGTGGACGGCGAGGGACTGTCGCTGCCCCAGCCCGTCAACACGATGATCGTCACCCAGGTGGCGGAGACCAGCGCCCTGACCGGCGCGACCGTCCCCGATGACGTCCGCGAGAACGCGAAGGCTCCCGGGCCGCCGCCGGTCCCGCCCCAGTTCGCACCCCCGCCTCCGCCGCAGGGCCCTCCCTATTTCCCACCTTCGTCTCCGCCGCCGAACAAACCCGCGCAGCAGCAGGCGGTGTACGGGGTGGCGGCGCTGGTGGGTGCGGTGCTGCTCGCCGCGATCGTCTGGTTCGTCGTCAGCCAACAGGACAAGAACGACGCGTCGGGTTCGGGCGACGCGCGGGCGAGCGAGTCCCAGTCGTCCGATGAGGAGACCCCGACGCCGGACCCCACCGGCCAGGCGTTCGCGGCCATCTCGGCCGGCGACTGCCTGAACGCGTACATGGACCCGCACGCGAGGGACGAATGGAGCGAGGACCTGCCGCGTGCGGTCGACTGCGACCGTACGGACGCCTACGTGCGGGTCACCCGGGTGACGGACGGCACCTGCGACGACAAGCCCATCGACGGGAACGCGACGTGGAGCTACCGCGGCACGGGGAAGCCGGTCAACCTCTGCCTCGAACGCCAGCTTCGCGTCGGTGAGTGCTTCCTGGGGGTCAACGGCTCGAAGAAGGGCAGGCCCGCCATCAACTCCTTCGGGCTGATGACCTCGTGGGAATGCGGCAAGAGCACCGTCCCGCAGGAATTCAACTACATACTCCAGGTCACCGGGCTCACCAACGGCGCCTGCCCCAGCGACTCCTACACCTGGGACTTCCGCGGCGGCAACCTGTGCGCCAAGGTCGATTGAGGCCGAGCCTCGGGGCCGCCGTCACCGCGGTCTGAGTCAGGAACCTTGACCCGCGGCTGTCGCCCTGATGTAATCACCGCTTACATGAGGAAGGAGGCCGGATGCGCATACCACGATTCCCCGACCCCGCGGCGACGGGCACGGTGACCATCGGGGCGGAACCGGACGAGGCGTACAGCGTCATCAGCGATCCGCCGTCCATGGCCCTCCTCGCCGAGGAGACCTACAGCGCCCGCTGGCTGGACGGCGTCACCGCCCCCGCCGTCGGCGCCCGCTTCCGTGGCTACAACCGCAACGGGCCGCGTCGCTGGGCCACCACCTGCAGCATCACGGACGCCGATCCGGGCCGGCGCTTCGCCTACGAGGTGACGGCGCCGTTCAACGTTCCCGTCTCACGCTGGCAGTACGACATCGAGGCCACGGCGGACGGCTGCAAGGTCACCGAGACCAGCTGGGTGCGCGT
Organism: Actinoallomurus sp. CA-142502; assembly: GCF_050936355.1. Classification (NCBI taxonomy): domain Bacteria; kingdom Bacillati; phylum Actinomycetota; class Actinomycetes; order Streptosporangiales; family Thermomonosporaceae; genus Actinoallomurus; species Actinoallomurus sp. CA-142502. The sequence continues at coordinate 10,557,389 of NZ_JBNJMY010000001.1, read as the reverse complement.
GCCGCGCTGGTTCATCCCGTTCAGCATCGCGTTCACCGGCGTCGCCAACCGCGGCGGGGTCAACGGCGCCAACATCGCCGCCACACTGCGCCACCTCAAGGCGTACCTGGAGAGGAGACCCAACCTGCACACCGACGCCCGGCCGGTGGACACCGGTACGGGATAAGTTCGCCGCCGGAACCTCGGCCACCGGTTCGGCCGCCGGCGGCTCCACGCGCCGGCGGTGGGTGCCGTGCCAGACGGTGACGACGAAGACCAGCAGCCACACCAGGTTCAGCCAGCGGACGGCGAGGTGCTGGTACCCGTCCACCCGCACTCCGGGCAGCGTCATCACGGCCAGCATCACGCCGCGGACCACGAGCGGCCCGTCCAGCCGGGCGTACGGCCGCAGCGGGAGGGCGGCGAGCAGCGGCAGGAGCATCGCGTCGTACCAGGGGTACTGCAGGGGCGAGACGAGTGTCGTGCCGAACGCCAGCACCGCGACGGGCAGGAGGCCGGTGTCCGGCACGCGGCGCCACAGGGCGAACGGCAGGCCCGACCGCCACCACAGGAACGCGGTCAGCGTCACGGCCAGCAGCGCCATCCACACGGCGTACAGGCCGTGGTGATTGAGAATGACGTCCGGAACCGGCAGGTACCGGTCCTTCTTGCGGCCGAGGCGGGTGTGCAGCGAGTGGACGGCGGCCGGTCCGGCCAGCAGGTAGCCGCCACCCGCGACGAGCAGGAGGCCCAGCGCGGTAGCCACCGATCGCCTGATCCGTGCCGGGCCGAACCAGGCGACGGCGACCAGCGCGGCGGCCGGGAACAGGAAGGACGCCTTGACCGCGACGGCCGCGCCCCCGGCGGCGCCGCCGAGGATTCCCAAGAGTGACGGGCGGCGCAGCAGCCACAGGGCCAGCACCAGGAAGAACACCGCGAACACGTCCGCGTGCCCGCTGCCGACCATCCAGAACAGCATGATCGGGTTGACCGTCCACAGCAGGCAGGCCCGGACGCGGCGGACCGGGTCCGGACCCGCGAGGCGGTCGAGGAGGACGGCGGTGCCGGCGAACGCCGCCGCGTTCGCCCACTTGAGCAGGAAGATGATCCGCGCCATCGAGCCGGCGCCGACGTGCGCCGCCGCCCACTGGATCGCGGTCGTGACCGGCCCGTACACGGTCGGCACCCGCTGCCAGCCGCTCGGCAGCAGCACGCCGACCCGGTCGCCGGTACGCGCCAGCAGGAAGGGCGTCGTGACGTACGGGTCACGGCCGAGGTCGGCGATCCGCCCGTAGATCGCGTAGTTCAGGATGTCCACCGAGCCGGCCGGCGGCAGCAGCGCGAACACGCAGGCCGTGACGATCCCGGCGGCGAGCAGGCGTCCCGGGCCGGCGAGGCGCCCGCGGCGCAGGGCGTACAGGCCGGCCAGCGTGCCCGCCCCGGCGCTCAGCGCCGCGAACCAGGTCAGCGCGGTCACGACCGCGTGCGACGGCGAGGCGTGAAGCGTGAGGAACGGGCCGGTCGAGCCGAAGAACGGTACGGCGTCCGACGGGCCGAGCACCATGGTCGCGCACATGGCGGCGACGCTCGCCACCAGGGCGATCAGGGAGAGGGGACGCGCCATGTGACTCGACGCTATGGGGTCGATGTCGGCTTTCCACGGTCTGCTCCGTGGAGTTCACTCAACGCTCATCCACGGTTCGCGTGCAGGCTGAGGGCATAGCCGGGTCCGAGGTTGACCAGCTCACGGGGGTTGTCGGCGCCGTACACGCGGATGCGGTTGGCCCGCAGCGTGCGCTCGGCGACGCCCTGGTCGGTGATCGTCCGCTCGGACAGCTCGCCGGCGAGGACGGTGAGCACGGCGGCGCCCGGGTCGGCGTGGTGGCCGGGCGGCCAGACCGACAGCCACAGGTCGTTCGCGGCGGCGATCCGCACGGGCGTGCCGTCGAAGCGGGCGAGGTGCCACCAGTACGCGGGCCGGGCCGCGACCTCGCGGACGACGCCGGCCAGGCGGCCGACGGTGAGGCCGTCGACGGCCTCGTGGCTCTGCATGGTGAGATCGGGAATGGCCGAGAAGTTCATCAAGGGTCCTTCGGAGTGCGGCCGAACGCCGCGGGCTGACGTCTACGACGAAGATCAGGTCAGCGACAACACGAAGGACACAGCGCGATGACCGCGTGGCGGGACGCCACGTCGGCGGTCAGGAAGGTACGCGCTGGCATGGAAGAAGTCTGTAAGCCGTCACGGGGTCATGTCAAGCCGGACGAGCGCCCCTACCAGGCACGAAGCACTCAAACCGTACGGTGCCCCTGGAACAGTTCACCGGTTGGCCATTTCCGGTCCTGGTCTCGTACGCCGTCGGCCGCCACATCGGTGCGGTTTCGAGACGGGAGTTGATTATGGGACTCGATCGACGTCAGCACCCGCCCGGACTTCCGGCATCTCTCGACGATGCGCGGCCCGCTGCTCGCCCCGGTGCCCGCCGGCGCGCAGGTCCACTACCGCGTCCGGGCCGCCGACCCGTACGACGCGTCGCTGGTCTCGGCCCCGGCCACCGGCACGTTCGGCACCGCCCCGCGGACCCCTCGCCGGAGAAGGCGAAGGTCGCCGAGACCCTCGCGGATTACCGCGGCCAGCACAAGTGCAACCTGCTGGACGACAACCTGCGCGCCCTCGCCGCCCCGACGGTGAAGTTCCAGTGGGCCCCGCCGCAGGCCAACACCTCACCGCTGGAGAGATACCAGTTCTTCGGTGAAATCGCTATTAATGGGGGAATCGGGCGAATTGACCACGAATCTGCGCGATTGCACGGGCAAGGTGCTGTGGAGCGTTGCCCTTTCCCCTAAACGGTCGTCACGTTAGGTGCTCTTAAGGTAACGTCCTGTGACGTGCCATCCCCCCAGCACGACATCATCAATCAACTCTTCCGCGACCATCCGCGGCTGGCCGTCGACATCCTTCACGATGTGATGGGCGTCGACGTGCCGGTCGACCGGCCGGTGCGTGTGGAGAGCAACGATTTCAACGATCGGCCGTCGAAGGACTTCCAGCCCGACACGGTGATCGTCGTCGGCTCCCCGCGGGAGCCGGTGCACGGGATCATCGTGGAAGTCCAGCAGGAGAAGACCGAGGCGAAGCGTCGGCAGTTACCTCGCTACGCCGCGGCGTTGTGGCTGATGCTGAGATGCCCTGTGACGGTGCTGTGCGTCTGCCCTGACGCGGACGCCGCGGCCTGGTACGCCGAGCCGATCGAGACCAGCCTGCCCGGCTTCGTCCTCCGGGCGGTGGTGCTGGGGCCGAAACAGGTTCCGGTAATCACCGATCTTGAGGTGGTCGCCGCCCATCCCGAACTCGCCGCGCTGGGGGTAATGGTCCATGGCCGGAACCAGGAGGTACTCAGGACCTTCGCGTACGCCCTGAAGGCCGTGGAGGACAGCGAACACGGTGTGTATTACTCTGAATACGCATACGTTATGGCCACGCCCGAGGCTCAAAGCGTTCTAAGGAAGATCATGGCATCAACGGATTGGCCTGTTTTCAGTCCCTTCGCCAAGGAGCACTACGGCCGCGGCAAAGCCGACGGTCTGGAGGAAGGCCGGACGGAAGGCGAGGCCAAGGGGGAGGTCAAGTCGATTCTGACGATCTTGGCCGCCCGGCAGATCGAGGTGTCCGAAGACGTCCGCGCCCGCATTTGCGGCTGCACCGACATCGAGCAGCTGGACATGTGGCTCAAGCGCGCTGCCGTCGCTAACTCCGTGACGGACATATTCGACTGATCCGTCCGGTAAGCCCTGCTCGGGGGTGCCTACTTCGTCTCGGGGAAATCTAGGGTCGGAACGCGGGGATGACCTCCGTGCCGAAGCGGCGGATGCACTCCAGTTCCTGCTGGTGGTTCGGGCCTGACGCCATGCGGAAGGTCATGATGAGGTAGTTCGGGTCGAGTGCCTCCTGGAAGGCGCGGATCGAGGCGACACACTCGTCCGGGTTGCCGACGATCAGGCGGTCGATGCGGTGGCGGTCGAACTTGAAGTCCTCCTCCTCGGTGACGTCCTGGAGGAACGGCTCGCGGTCGGCCACCCAGCGCGGGACCTCCTTGAAGTAGAACCAGTGGTCGGCGCGGACGTGCGGCCACCAGGTGCGTTCGACGTCGGCCAAAGAGTCGGCGACCCAGCCGTCGCGTAGCAGGTTGACGCCCAGCTCGGGGGAGGTGCCGTACTCCTCGCCGGCGCTTCGGTACACCTCCGCCCAGTGCCTCATGACGTCGATGTTGTGCAGTGGATCGGTCGGCCAGGGGCAGCCGAAGCGGGCCGCTCGGCGTACGCCCGGTTCCGACATCGCGCCCAGCCACAGCTCGGCGCCCACCGGTCGGGGGGTCACCCGGCCCTTGATGTCGAAGTGCCTACCGTGGAAGTCGATCTCCTCCCCGGCCCACGCGCGCTGGACGATCTCGATGCACTCCTCGAAGCGCGACACCTGGGAGGCGGGGTCGATCCCGTACAGCTCGAACTCGGACGGGAAGTTTCCCAGCCCGCAGCCGAGTCGCAGGCGGCCGCCCGAGATGATGTCGACCATCGCCCCGTGCTCGGCGACGTGGATCGGGTGCTCGAACGGCAGCAGGTGGATCGTCGTGCCGATCTCGACGCGCTCGGTGATGGCGGCCAGCGCCCCGAGCGCCGCCCACGGTGAGGGCGGGTAGCCGTCGGGCATCATGTGGTGTTCCGGCACGAAGAGGCCGTCGAAGCCCGCCTGTTCGGCGACCCTGGCCGCGGCCAGGATCTCCTGCCACCGCCCGACGAGGTTCGCCCCGCCGGACGGGTCCTGAGGACGGAACAGGATGCCGAACTTCATCTTCAGCCCTCTCCTCATGGCGTCTCTCGACATGACCGTCCACCAGCGTATCGGTCAAGGGCTCGGTTGAACATACCAAAAAGTATTGCCGGGAATTAATTCCGAGCATTCTCGGGCCGATTAAAAATTGTAGGTGACTGGCGTCGGTCCCTGGCCTACTCCAGACGCCGGAGTACGCGCGTGCGCTCCTCAACGGTGATGAGGAGGCCGTTCGGGCGCGAATGGAACGGCGGAACATCCTTGCCAGGGAAAATCCACCGATGGTGCACGTCGTGCTGGATGAGGCGGCGCTCTACCGAGAGCGCGGGGGAAAGAGGTGATGCGCGGCCAACTCGAACACCTTGCGGCGTCCGTAGGGCTCGGCTGACGCTGCAAGTAGCCATTAGGACGTTCGCCCTTCCGCAGCAGGAGTCCCTCGACCTGATCAAAAAGGTGATTGAGGAAAGATGGACGTGACGAATCTCGACTGGCGTATGTCGGCACGCGGCGGCGACTGCGTCGAGGTCGCCGTCATCGAGAGCCGCGACTGAACGTTTCCCCGACTGCTACGGCCCCTCTTCTGTGAGGGGCCGTACCCGGGTCAGCTCAGTTGCCGGAGGAAGGCGACAAGAGCGGCGGTGAGTTCGGCGGGCGCGTCCTCTTGGACGAGGTGTCCCGCGCCGGCGATCGTTTCCAGCCGCGCGCCCGGGATGCGGGCGGCGAGTTCCGGTCCTTTCGCCACGGGGATCCAGGTGTCGTCTTGGCCCCAGCACACCAGCGTCGGGAGGTCGATCTCCCCGTACTGATCCTGGACTTCGTCGGTGTGGAGCTGGTCGGCCTGGGCGATCTGACGATAGAAGGCCGCCTGGCCGGGGTCGCCGAGCCAGGGCTGGACGAGCCGGTCGAGGACGGCGGGGTGCAGGCCGGGGCTGCTGGCCGAGCTGACGTACTCGCGCACGAGGGCGCGGTGCAGCGCGGGCGGCAGCGCTTCGAAGACCTCGGAGTGCGAGCCGACGAGCCGGAAGAACGGGGAACCCCACGGGGCCAGCGCGACCGGGTCGACCAGCGCGAGCGCGCGGTAGCGAACACCGTGCAGCAGATGCGCCCGCAAGGAGACGGCACCACCGAAGTCGTGGGCGACCACCAGCGGTTCTTCCATGCCCCAGTGCGTCAGGAGCTCGGTGAAGACCCGGCCCTGGGCGGCCAGAGACACATCCTGGCCGGCGAACTTCTCCGACGCGCCGTAACCGGGCATGTCCCACACGAACACCTGGTAGTCGCGGGCGAGCGCGCGGGCGACGGCGCGCCAGACGTACGAGGAGAAGGGGGTGCCGTGGAGCAGCACGACCGGAGACCGGCCGGGCTGTCCGAGGTGGTCCCACCGGACATCACCCGACGTGCTGCGGAAAGTCTCAGACAGCTGCCATTCACTCATGGCCACTGTCCTACCAGTCACTGCTCGCGGCGGCGGGAGCGGAAGATCATGCGCAGGACGACGATCAGGACGATGGAGCCCAGCACGAACGGCGCGGCCCAGGGGAACGACACGGGGTGGCCGCCGAGGCCCTCGGCCAGGTAGCGGCCCGCGACCGTCAGGAACAGCAGGCCCGCGACCAGCGACGACGGGTCGAACCTATGCCGGAACACGCACGACCTCCATGTCGCCGACCTTGCTGCGGATGCGCAGCGCGATCGTCGCCGTCGCGGGGGTGCCGCCCTCCGGGTCCAGCACGCGGTGGACGCGGGCGCCCGGGCCGCTCGTCACCTGGCGGTCCACCGTGATGTCGCCCAGGTAGGCGTGGCCGTCCACCTCGATGCGGGCCGTGCTCGGCACCTTGACCGCCAGCACCCCGAGCGTCACCTCGGCGTTGACCTGGAGCCGCTGGCCCGGCGACAGCGGCACGTCCGTCAGGTCGACCACGCCCTGCCCGACGAAGACCTTGTGGGTCTGCTCGGCCTGGGAGGCGACCGCCGGGCGCCACACCATGTGGTGGGTGCGGCGCGCGACCGTGGAGTTACCGGCGATCGAGGTGGATGCGAGGGCGAGAGACATGATCGCTCCAACGAGAACGAGCTTGCGGACCCGGCCGAACCAGGAACCGAGGAGGAGGCCGACGGCGACGACGATGAGCGCCCCGGCGATGACGATCTGGAGGCCGCTGAAGTGCGGGCGGTGACCGAAACCGGCGTAGAGCGCGACGGCGACCAGCGCGGCGGTCAGCAGGGTGAGCGCCGTCAGGTACGACGGCCGGTGCGGGGAGCACGGAGCAGGCGGCGGCGGGACGCTGCCGGGGGCGTACGGGCCCGCGGGGAACCGGTCGGTGCCGAGCGGCTGGGTGGTGCTCTCCGGGGCCGGCGGCGCGTACGGGCCGGCCGCGTAACCGTCGGTGCGGCGGCCGAGGCGGGCGAGGTCGATCATGCCGTCCGACCTCGCGTACGTGGGCGGCGGTGATGGAGGCGGCGTCCAGGAGCCCAGCGGGTGGCCCTTGAGGCGGTCCGGCAGGTTTCGTGCGGTCTGGGCGAGATCGACGCCGCGCGACCGGGCCACGAGCAGCGCCAGGCCGAACACCACGACGACGCACAGCGCCTCGCCGGACCCCCAGCTGTTCACGACGCCGACCAGCATGCCGGCGCCCAGCCCCGCGCCGAGCAGCGCCAGCGCGGTGTCGCCGTCGAACAGGCGTTTGCCGGTCCGCTCGACCCACGAGGGCCCGCCGTCGGGGGCGCCCATGAGCAGGAAGGCCGCGATGTAGAGCAGGATGCCGACACCGGTGGTGATGACCAGCAGCGCGAACCCGACCCGGAACACGATGGCGTCGATGCGCGTATAACGAGCGAGGCCGGCGCACACTCCCGTGATCAGACGGCCCTCCTGGGAGCGGAGGAGCCGCCGCGGCGGGGAGCCGGGCGTCTCGGCGCTGTCCTCGTTCATGCGTTATATCGTCTCGTGCCTCTGTCGCGGCCACCATCCGGGAGGACCCTGACTCGTCCCTGAGGACCTCCGGGATCTCCCAGGGCCCTCCCCGATGCGAGAGCGGCACGGAACGTGTGACCATCTCCTTGTGTCCGAAACGCCCGGCGGGGAGACCGCGCAGCAGGCCCCCGCCCGCCTCGAACGACGAGTCGGCCAGCGGCTCGTCGGTGGCGTGTGCTCCGGACTGGCCGGGCATCTCGGCCTGGAGGTGGCCGTCGTACGCGTGGCGTTCGCCGTGCTGCTGGCCGCCGGCGTGGGCGTCGTCGCGTACGTCGCGCTCTGGCTGCTGGTGCCGCAGCGCGACGAGCCCGCGGGCCCACGCAATATCGGGCAGCTCTTCGCGTACGCGGCGCTGGTCGTGGGGCTGTGCCTGTTCACGTGGGGCGCGGGCGCGCTGAACTGGGCCGTGTGGCCGATCGTCGCGGGCGGCATCGGTGTCGGGATCATCTGGCAGCAGGCCGACCCGGAACGCCGGCGCCGGTGGGTCCGCAGCTCCGAGTCGATGTGGCTGCGCAGCGTCATCGGGACGCTGCTGGTGATCGCCGGGCTCGTCGCGTTCCTCGCCGAGAAGATCCACCCCGGACAGGCCGGGCAGGTGCTGCTCGGCTCCACCGTCGTCCTGGCCGGTGTCGCCGTCGTCGTCGCGCCGTGGCTGCTGCGGATGTGGCGCGACCTGGACGCCGAGCGCCGCGAACGCATCCGCTCGCAGGAGCGCGCCGAGGTGGCCGCGCACGTGCACGACTCGGTCCTGCACACCCTCACGCTGATCCAGCGCAGTGCGAACGACCCGCGGGAGGTGCAGCGGCTGGCGCGGTCGCAGGAACGCGACCTGCGCGCCTGGCTGTACGAGCCCAAGGCCGACGCCGAACAGCACCTGGCCGCCGCCGTGCGCAAGGCCGCCGCCGAGGTCGAGGACCACCACGGCATGCCGATCGAGGTGGTGTGCGTGGGCGACTGCCCTCTGGACGACCGCCTGGGCGCGATGCTCCAGGCCGCACGCGAGGCCATGGTCAACGCCGCCAAGTACGCGGACGGAGAGCCGGGCGACCAGGGCCGTACGTCATCGGTGTCGGTCTACGCCGAGGTGGCCGGCGACGATGTGTCGATCTTCGTACGGGACCGGGGCCGCGGCTTCGACCTGGACGCCATCCCGCACGACCGGATGGGCCTGAGAGAGTCCATCATCGGCCGGATGGAACGCAACGGCGGCAAGGCCGAGATCCGTACGGCCCCGGGCGACGGCACGGAGGTCCGACTTGAGATGCGGCGTAACCCTAGGTGAAGCGAGAGACTCGATGACGCGCGTGGTACTGGTCGATGACCATCAGATGTTCCGGAGCGGGGTAAAGGCCGAGCTGGGCGAGTCCGTGGAGATCGTCGGTGAGGCCGGCGACGTCGACGAGGCGGTCGAAGTGATCAAGGCGGCGGAGCCGGACGTCGTCCTGCTGGACGTGCACCTGCCCGGCGGCGGTGGCGTCGAGGTGCTCCGCCGGGTGCTGCCGTCGGAGACGCGGTTCCTCGCCCTGTCGGTGTCCGACGCCGCCGAGGACGTCATCGGCGTCGTACGCGGCGGCGCCCGCGGCTATGTCACCAAGACGATCTCCGGGGGCGAGCTGACCCAGGCGATCGAGCGGGTGGCCGAGGGCGACGCGGTGTTCTCGCCGCGGCTGGCGGGCTTCGTCCTGGACGCCTTCGCCGCCGCCGACGTGCCGGCCATCGACCCGGAGCTGGACCAGCTCACCCAGCGCGAACGCGAGGTGCTGCGCCTGATCGCCCGCGGCTACGCGTACAAGGAGATCGCCAAGGAGCTGTTCATCTCGGTCAAGACCGTCGAGACCCACGTGAGCAGCGTGCTGCGCAAACTCCAGCTGTCCAACCGACACGAGCTCTCCCGCTGGGCCGCCGCCCGCCGCCTCGTCTGAGAGCCGTCCGCTCAGCAGTAGGGGCCCAGGGCCTTCTTGATCTCGGCGGGCGCGTTCTTCATCTTCGGGTTGCCGCACAGGCCGTCGGTCCCGTAGGTCACGAGGCGCGGTTCGCCGTTCTGCATGCGGACCACGGCACGCGCCGGGTCGGACCCCGGATACCGCATGGGAACGGTCGCCCAGCCGTCCTGGCACACCACCTTGGTGGAGACGATGACGCCGGTGGAATGGTCCGCCGACGAGACGGCGTCGGCGATCTCGGCGCGCGTCGGGCAGGCGGGCGACGCCACGGCGGTCGGGGAGGCGGGCGCCCGGGTCGGCGCGGTGGCGGTCGGCCGAGCGGGAGTGTCCGCCTTCGCACTCTCGTCCCCGGACCGGCAGGCGGTCGACAGGCAGGCGAGGGTCACCACGGCGACCAGGACGGCCGGTCGGAATGGGGACACGCGGCCTCCACCATCGATTTTCACCGGGGGAGTTCTGCGTTGCGCCCGGTCCGGTCTGCGATCAATATAGTCGCGGCACCGAGTGGGGAGTGTGGAATTGCGCAGCGAAGATTTGCCGGAGGCCATCGGAAAGTACCGTCCGCAGTCCCATCTGGCCGCCGGCGGGATGGGCCGGGTCTTCCTCGCCCTCGACCCCGAAGGACGGACTGTCGCACTCAAACAACTCCACCCTTCCATCGCCTATGACGACGGCATGCGGGAGCGGCTTCGGCGCGAGGTCGCGGCGATGCGGCGAATTCGCAGTCCGCGGGTGGCGCAGCTCATCGACGCGGATTTGGACGTCGTTCCCCCGTACCTGGTCACCGGCTATGTGCAGGGCCGGACCCTGCACGACGTCGTCAAGTCGGACGGTCCTTTGCGGGGAGACAGACTGCGGCGAATAGCGCGCGGAGTCGCCGAGGCCCTCGTCGCGATCCATGCCGCCGGCCACGTCCATCGTGATCTCAAGCCGGCCAATGTGATGGTGGTCGACGACGACCCGGTCGTGATCGATTTCGGGATCGCCCAGGAGCACGACGCGACCCGCATCACGCAGGACGGCGGTGCCATCGGGACGCTCGGCTACATGGCGCCGGAAGTGCTCGAAGGCGGAACGGCGGGCCCACCCGCCGACATCTTCGCCTGGGGCGCGACCGTGGCCTACGCGGCGACCGGGCGACCGGCCTTCGGCGGGGGCGGAGTGCAGGCGGTCGCCCTGCGAACCTACCGGGGAGCCGCCGACCTCGACGGCGTGCCGGACGAACTGCGTCCCCTGCTGTCGGCCGCGCTCGCCCCGGCCGCCGAAGCCCGGCCCGACGCGAACACGGTCCTCGGCGCGATGGCGGCGCCGACGGGGCCGACCTCGTTCTTCCCGGCCTACGCCGCGCCGGCTCCGCCTGCCGCGCCGGTTCGCCGTAACGGCCGGAGACGGTCGGCGATCGTCATTCCCCTGTCCGCGGTGGTGATGGTCGCCGTCGTCATCCTCGCCATCGTCGCCCTGCGCCCGAACGGCAAGGGATCGCCGAAGGCGCCGGCCGCGACGAGAACGGTGGTGACGAGCCAGCCCAGGCCCTCGTATCGCGAACCGATCGCGAACTGGGGACCCGGCCAGAAGTTCCAGAAGTTCCTCGAAGCCAACAATGGCAAGAGGGTGTACATCCTGGCGGACCTGGACGAGGCCATCGTTCCTCAGGACGGGCAAGGTCAACCGTACGACGCGTCCCATGCGGAAGACGGCGCGACCTTCACTTTGTGGACGAGTTGCACCGAGAAGCTGGCGGCGGGAGAGGAACCGACCAGCGACAAATGCGCCGCCATCCTGGTCGAGATTCTGCCGGAGAGCGCAGCCTGGAGCGGTTTTTCGTGGGTCCATGGCGCCTACAAGGTCCAGGGCAACTTCGAGATCGCGGAGGGGGCCGTGCACCAAGGGGTGGCACCCTTCACCCTGAAGCCGGCTCCGGCTGCCTGAGAAATGCACTGGCGTACGCTCTGGCAGCGCGATCTTCGCGACGCACCGGGCGAGGCCCCGGTCCTGGCCGGCGCGACGGCGATTCTTCCCGGTGATCCCGTCCGGGTGGCGGTCACCGAGGAGCTCTCCTACTCCACGGGGCTCACCTGCGACGACACCGATGTGTACCGCCTGTCCGACGGCCGGGACGGCGGGTTCCTGTCGATCGGGTACGAGCGGTGGTTCGACACGCCCCGCATCGAGGTGGCCGAGGTCGGCGGGGCGCCCGCCGTGGTGGTCAACACCTCCCGCGGACTCCGCGTCCGCTCCACCGACCGTACGGTCTCGCTGCCGGACCCGTCGGCATTGGACTGGCACGCCCTCGACATCGTCACCGGAACGGCCGGCGGCCGGCCGGTCGTCGCCGCGGCGTGGGACGAGCCACGCGACGACCGGGGTGCGTACGTCCAGGCCTACGACCTGGCGACCGGTGCCCCGGTGGCCGATCCGTGGCCGTGCCGGGCGGCGGCTGGGACCGGCCCGACCGATGGCGCCTGGGCCGTCGCGACGGCCGGCCGGTGGCGGCCGTGGCCGAGTTCGCCACCGACCTGCGGATCCACTGCGCCGTCACCGGTGACCTGGAGACGTACGACGTCCTGGAGGGGGAGCCGCACGGGCCCGGCCTGCTCGCGGTGGACGATCGGGCCGGCCCCACGCTGGCCGTGGTCGCCCGGAGGGACGGTGCCGTGTGGTGCTGGGACCTGACCACCGAGGCCGCGTACTGCCCGCCGCTGACGGGCTGTCCGGGTGCGCCGAACGGGGCGCGGCTCGGCCGGTGGCGGGACCGCCCGGTGGCGGCGCTGCTGACGGACACCGGAGTCTCGCTGTACGACCTCCGGGACCGCTCGTGGATCGGGCACGTGGGCCTGGGGGCGAAGGCGCACGACGTCGCCTTCGCGCCCCGGGGCGAGCTCGTCATCGTCTCGGCGCACGGGACCCTGGTCGTCCGGCCCATGCCGTGACCGGCTATCCGGGCAGGGCGCTCACCGGTTCCTTCGACCGGTGGCGCGGGGCCTGGTCGGCGCGGTTCTTCCTGGCCTGACGGCGCTCCCGGCGGCTCTCGACCATCGTGTAGAGCGTCGGGATCAGGATGAGGCTGAGCACGGTCGAGCTGATCAGCCCGCCGATGACGACGACCGCGAGCGGCTGGGAGATGAAGCCTCCGGAGTCGGTGACGCCGAGGGCCATGGGGAGCAGGGCGAAGACCGTGGCCAGGGCGGTCATCAGGATGGGCCGCAGCCGGCGGCGGCCGCCCTCGGTGACGGCATCGGTGATCGACATGCCGTTCTCGCGGTACTGGTTGATGAGGTCGACCAGGACGATGGCGTTGGTGACGACGATGCCGATGAGCATCAGCAGGCCGACCATGGCGGCGACGCCCAGCGGAACGCCGGTGACGCGCAGCAGCAGGATCGCGCCGGTCGCCGCGAAGGGGATCGAGACCAGCAGCACCAGGGTCTGCCGGATGCTGCCGAAGGTGGCCACCAGCAGCAGGAAGACGATCACGATGGCGGCGACGATGGCGAGGCCGAGCTGCTTGAAGGCGTCGTTCTGGTCGCTGGTGATGCCGCCGAGGGAGTAGTCGGCGCCGGCGGGCAGCCGGAGCTTGTCCAGGGCGGTGGTGACGGCCCGGTTGGCCGCGCCGGTGTCCTCGCCGGCGGGCGTGGCGGTGACGGTGATGGTGCGGTTCCCGTCGACGCGGGCGCGCTCGACCGGGCCGTTCTGCTGGGTGACGGTGGCGACGTCGCCGAGCTCGACCGTCCGGCCGGTGGCGGTGCCGATCTTGAGCTTCTTCAGGTCGGCGGCCGTGTGCGGGGCGGTGCCGGTGCTGCGCAGGACGACGTCGGTGTCCTCGCCGTCCAGGCCGACGGTGGTGACGGTCTGCCCCTGGGTGGCCTCGGTGACCGCGGCGGCCAGCGTCGTGTCGGTCAGGCCCGCGGCGGCGGCCTTCTCGCCGTCGGCGTGGACGACGAGCTGGGGCGCGCTCTCGCTGAGGTCGCTGGTGACGTCGGTGACCTGCGACACGCCCTTGAGGGCCTGCTCGATCTGCCGGGTCGCGGTGGTGAGGGCGGTGTCGTCGCCGCCGTGGACCTGTACCTGGATGTCGTTGGAGGCGCCGAAACCGCTGTTGGCCGCGACGGTCAGCTCGCCCGCGCCGGTGAGGCCGTCCAGCCTGCCGCGGAGGGAATTCTCGACCGTGTCGGCGTCGGTGCCGTCCTTGAGCGAGACGGTGTACGAGGCGCTGTTCGCGCCCCTGCCCGCGCCCATCAGGCCGCCCGGGGAGCCGAGGGTGACCTGGTAGGACGCCACGCCGCCGGTGGCGGCCAGCACGCCCTCGACCTTCTTGGCCGCCGCATCGGTGGTGGCCAGGCTGCTGCCGGCGGGCAGCTTCTGGGTGATGCTGAGCGCCTGGGTGCCCGAGTCGCCCAGGAAGCTGGTCTTCAGGCCGCCGGCCAGGGCGAACGTGCCGATGAGGATGACCACGGCCCCGGCCAGCACGCTCTTGCGGTGCCGGGTGGCGAAGGAGATGACCGGGACGTACGCACGCTGCAGCAGTCCGTGGCGTTCCTCCTCCTCGGCCCGGCGGCGGAACTCCTCCGGGTCGGCGCCCGTGGCGGGCGTCTTGAGGAACCAGAACGCCAGGATCGGGATCACGGTGAGCGCGACCACCAGGGAGGCCAGCATCGCGACCGTCACGGTGATGGAGAACGGGCCGAACAGCTGCCCGACCATCCCGGTGACCAGGGCGATCGGCAGGAACACCGCGACGGTGGTGAGGGTGGAGGCGGTGACCGCGCCGGCCACCTCGCGCACGGCCGTACGGACCGCGGTCGCCTTGTCCTCGCCGTACCCGAGGTGGCGTTTGATGTTCTCCAGCACGACGATGGAGTCGTCGACCACCCGCCCGACCGCGATGGTGAGCGCGCCGAGCGTGAGCATGTTGAGCGAGTAGCCGCCGACCTTCAGGGCGATCAGCGCGATCACCACGGACAGCGGGATGGAGATCGCGGTGACGAGCGTCGAGCGGGCCGACCGCAGGAACAGCACGATCACCACGATGGCCATCAGCAGGCCGAGCAGGCCCTCCTCCAGCAGGCCCGAGACCGCGTCACTGACGGCGGGGCCGCTGTCGGACACGACGGTGAGCCGGGCGCCGTCCCCGAGCTGACGCTGCAGGCCGGGCAGCAGCTTACGGACGTCGTCCGAGACCGAGGACGCGCTGCCGTCGGGGTCGAGGGTGATCGAGACGCCCAGGCTCTCCCGGCCGTCCGTACGGGTCAGGGACGTCGCCGCCGCGTCGGTGACCTGGACCGACGCGACCTGGCCGAGCCGCGCCGCACCGCCCGCGGCCGCCGCACCGGGGGCGCCGGCCCGGCCGCCGCCGGACGGGGGCGCCGCGGCGGAGGACGTCAGCCACAGCTGCTCCAGCTGGGCGACCGAGGTGATCGGGCCGCCGATCTGGACGCTGACGCTCTTGCCGTCCGCGTCCACCGATCCGCCCGGCGCGGTGGTCCCGGCCGTCTGCAGCGCGGTGGTGACCGCGGCCATGGTCAGCCCGTGGCGCCGCAGCTTCGCCTGGTCGGGCACGACCCGTACGACGCGGGCGCGCTCGCCCGACACCGCGGCCTCGTTCACCCCGTCGACGGCCTCCAGCTCGGGCACCACCTGCCCGGTGAGCTTGTCGGCCAGTACGCGCGGGTCGTCGCTGGAGGTGGCGGCCAGCGTCAGCGTCGGCAGGTCGTCGGTCGAGCCGGTCATCACCTGCGGGTCGACGCCGTCGGGCAGCCGCTGGGCGATCTTGTTCAGGTCCTGCTGGATCCGCGTCGACCGGTCCTGGGTGTCGGTCCCGAAGGCGAACCGCAACTGCACGGTCGCGCTGCCCTGGCGGGAGGTCGAGGTCATCGTCTCCAGGCCGTCGGTGTTCTTGACCGCGTCCTCGATCGGCTTGACGACCTGGTCCTCGACCACCTGCGGGGACGCGCCCGGGTAGGTCGCGGTCACCGCGATCGCCGGGAAGGACAGACTCGGCAGCAGCTGCTGCTTGAGCGTCGGGATCAGGTAGGCGCCGAGCGCGATGACCCCGATCGTGATCAGAAGGACCAGCTTGCGGTTCGCCAAGCTGATCTTGGAAAGCCAGGACATCGAACTCGTTTCACCAGGGAGACGACAGGTCCCCTCAACCCTGGTGCGCGACCCGGCCCGGCCGCATCGGAGCGGCGCGGCATTCGCGCCTACCGCGCCCGCGGTAGGCGCTACCGCGGACGCGGGCCGCCCGGCCTGACCAGACCGCTCTCGTACGCGATGATCACCAGCTGGGCGCGGTCGCTGACGCCGAGCTTGGCCATGGTCCGGTTGATGTGGGTCTTGACGGTGTGCGGGCTCAGGTGCAGGTGCGTGGAGATGTCCTCGTTCGACAGCCCGCCGGCCACCATGGTGAGCACCTCCCGCTCCCGTGGCGTCAGCGCGGCCAGCCGCGCGGGGTCGGACGGCCACTCCGCCTGGTCCCGGAACCGGGAGATCAGCGCCTTGGTCGCCGCCGGCGACAACAGCGCCTCGCCGGCCGCCACCGTCTTGATCGCCGCCAGCAGCTCGGCCGGATCGGCGCCCTTGCCCAGGAACCCGGCCGCGCCGGCGCGCAGCGCCTCGAACACGTACTCGTCGATCTCGAACGTCGTCAGGATCAGGATCTTGACCTCGGGCCGGTCCCGCTTGATCCGCTTGGTGGCCTCCAGCCCGTCCAGGCGCGGCATCCGGATGTCCATCAGCACCAGATCGGGCCGCTGCTCCGCCGCCATCTCCACGGCCTCGACGCCGTCGGCGGCCTCGCCGGTCACCTCCAGCCCCGGATCGGCCTCCAGCAGCATGCGCAGCGTCTTGCGCAACAGCGCCTGGTCGTCGGCCAGCAGCATTCTGATCATTGGTCTCCCAGCGGAAGGGCCGCCTCGACCAGGAACCCGCCGCCCGGCCGGTGCCCGGTGGTCACCTCGCCGCCCACCGCGGCGGCGCGCTCGCGCATGCCGATCAGCCCCCGGCCCGAACCGCCGCCGGGGCCCCGCCCCGCCCCGTCGTCCGCGATGACGATCTTCAAGGTGTCGTGGGCGTAGTCGAGGCACACCCGGGCGGTCCCGGTCGCGGCGTGCTTGCTGACGTTGGTCAGCGCCTCCTGGACGATCCGGTACCCCGACACGTCCACCGCCGACGGTACCGCCCGCGCCTCTCCCCGCCGCCGGACCTCCACCGTCAGCCCGGCGCGGGCGAAGGAGGCGGCCAGGTCGTCCAGCCGGTCCAGCCCCGGCACCGGCTCGCGGGGGACCTCGGGAGTCCCCAGCAGGCCCACGATGGACCGGAGTTCCGCGAGCGCCTGCCTGGAGTCGTCCTTCACGTGCGACAAGGTCTCCACCAGCCCGGCCGGCTCGCCCTGCCCGCCCTCGTGCAGGTAGAGCGCCACCCCCGCCTGCGCGTTGATCAGCGTCAGCTGGTGGGCGACCACGTCGTGCAGTTCACGGGCGATGCGCACCCGCTCCTCGCCGACCAGCCGGGCGGCCTCCTCCCGCCGGGCCCGCTCCGCCCGTACCGCCCGCTCCTCCAGCGTCGCCACGTAGGCCCGCTGGGTCCGCACCCCCGTACCCGCGGCCACCGCCAGACCGGTCGAGGTGACGAGGGCGACCGCGCCCAGCGAGAGCTCTTCGGGCGCCACCACCATCTGCGTGGTCCCGGCCGCCGCCAGCAACACGGCACCCGCCACCAGGCCCGCCCGGCCGCCCCGCGCGACGGCGATCGTGTAGAGAGCGACCTGCCCGGGCAGGAACTGCGGCCCGTGCTCCCGCATCGCGCCGTGCGCCACCGCCAGCAGCACGGTGACGACCAGCACGCCCACCGGCCACCGTCGCCGCATGAGCAGCACGGCACAGGCCGCCGCGGCGTACCCGTAGTCCACCGGTCCCAGCACCCGTCTGGTCGGCGGGCGGCCGGCGAACCGCATCATCCCCAGGGTCAGGAACAACGCGACGAGCACCACGGCCACGTCGACGACCCGGGGGTACCGCCGCCACCACGCCTGGTCGCCTCCCACGCTCACCACCTCACCGTACGCACCCGGGCCCGGCACCGAGCACACGGTAAACGCCCGCTTCCGTCGGCACGTCAGCCCGCCGGGCCACCCCGTATACCGCGTCCGCGGTACATCGACCGGCCTGCGATGATCACTCACTGTGCCCGACTTGTCTACACAGCGAAATCGTTCCTAGAGTGAGGCCATTCGTGCGACCGAACCGGGCACCGACAGGCAGAGGGGTGGGCATGAGCGTCACCGACCACTCCAACTGTGGTGAGGTGCGGCGGCTCGCCGAAGAGCGGGGTGCGCTGCAGCATGTCGCGACTCTGGTCGCGCGGGGCGCCTCGCCGTCGGTGATCTTCAACGCGGCCGCCTGCGCGCTCGGCGGCCTGATCAAGGCCGACTACACCGCGATCAACCGGTACGAGGGCGACCGGACGATGTCGATCATGGCGTTCTGGCGCGCTCCCGGCACGCCCGACATCGGGCCGCCCTTCGGCGGGCGCTGGACGCTCGGTGACGACACCCCGTCGGCCGCGGTGCTGCGGGGGCACCGGCCGAGCAGTCGCGCGAGTGCGACGATCAGCAGCGACATCGGCGGCTGGCACCGGGAACACCGGATCGGGCACGTCGTGGCCTGCCCCGTCATCGTCGACGATCACCTCTGGGGCACGATGACGGCCCTGTACCTCGGCGCCGAGCCGCCGAAGGGCGACGTCGAGGAGCGCATGGGCAAGTTCGTCGAGCTCCTCAACTGCGCGATCATCCAGGCCAAGACGCGCTGTGAGCTCATCGCCTCCCGCGCCCGCCTCGTCACCAGCGCCGACGCGACTCGGCGCCGGATCGAGCGCGACCTGCACGACGGAGCCCAACAGCACCTGATCTCCCTCGCGCTCCGGCTCCGCGAGGCGGAGGAGAGCGTGCCGCCGGGGAACGAAGAACTCCGGCGGCGGCTGTCCGAGGCCGTCCAGGACCTGACGGGCACCATCGACGAGCTCCGCGAAGTGTCCGTGGGCCTGCGCCCGCCGACGCTGGCGGCACGTGGACTGGACGCGGCGCTCACGCAGCTCGTGGCCCGGTCCCCGGTGCCCGTCGAGCTCCACATCGACGCCGACCGGCGGCTCGACGAGGAGATCGAGGTGAGCCTGTACTACGTGGTGTCCGAGGCGCTGACGAACGTGCTGAAACACGCGAACGCGTCGACGGTGAGCGTCGACCTCGCCAAACAGGACAGCCAGGTCCGCTTGGCGGTCCGCGACGACGGCGTCGGAGGAGCCGATCCCACGCGGGGCTCCGGCCTCACCGGTCTCCGCGACCGTGTCGAGGCGCTGGGCGGCATCCTGCAGATCACCAGCCCGACCGGGCACGGCACGTCAGTCGTCGTGACGATCGGCTGAGTACGGCTCAGGAGGCGGGTCGGGCCGGGGTCGCCAGCCAGTCGCAGCCCTTCGGGACCGGCCGGCCCGGCCTGTACGCCGCGCAGGCCGTCACGACGGCGGTCTTGGCCGGGTTGCCCTGCTGGGCGTACGGGCCGCCCGCCGACGGGTGGTCGCAGGTCGGCAGGGACGCCGGGTCGCTGCGCGGGTAGCCCCGCGACGAGGCGTTGCTCTGCCAGCAGTTGCGGTCGCCCTGCTCGTCCCACCAGAAGTCGACGCCGTTCGGGGCGGCGGTGCCCTCCGGCGTGACGCCCGTGAGGTTGCCGACGTAGCGGTTGCCGTGGGAGGTGTCGCGCGCCTTGGCCGGGTCGGTCTCGCCCCGGCGGCTCGCCGGGATCCAGTACTGGGCGAAGCCGTACCGCCAGTTGTCGTAGACCATGTTGCTCGCGTAGGTGTTCTCGTCACCGCCCGCGAGCAGCATGCCGGTGCCCACCGGGACCGCGCGGCGCGGGCAGCGCGCATGGCAGTCGTGGTAGAAGTCCGCGTTGTTGCCGAAGACCCGGTTGGCCACGAACATCGCGTGGTTCTGCGGCATGCCGACGGCCTGCACGCTGCTGTCCAGCATCGCCCCGGTGGAGTTGCCGTTGAAGGTGTTGTCGTGGACGTACACCGAGTCGCCGGCCGTGCCGGAGTAGCCGATCAGGTTGCCGTACGACGCGCAGCGCCGGATCTCGACGGACAACCGGCCGCCCCGCTGGTCCGCGGCCGACGCCGTGGCGATGCCGGCGTCGCCGTTGCCGGACGCCGAGCAGTCGGTGATCAGCCCGTGGTCGGAGGTGTAGGCCGCGAGCCCGTGCCCGCCGTTGGCCAGGCCGGTGACGTGGTCGAGGGTGAACCCGTCGGTCTCGCTGACACTCACGCCGTCTTCGGTGAAGCCGCGGACGGTCACGCCGCGCAGGTAGAAGCCGTTCGCCCGCTCGGCGCGGACGCCGACCTGCTTCTTGCCCTCGATGATCACCGAACCGCCGACGCCTTCGATCTGCAGGCCGGGCTGGCCGGTGACGCTGATCAGGCTCTGCAGGTGGGGGCAGGCGCGCTGGTCGTCGTACGACAGGGGCGTGGCGTCGTCCAGCGAGGCGCACCGGCCCTTCGGCGCGCGGAGCGAGGACGGCTCGTGGTAGGTGCCGGGCAGCACGTAGATCGTGGTGCCCGGTGAGCGTACGGCGTCGACGGCGGCCTGGATCTCGTGGTACCGGCACTCGGCCGCGAGCTCGCGGGCCAGGCCGGTCAGCGAGGCGCCGGTACGGCAGACGACCAGGCGCGGCGAGGCGGCCGCCGGGCGGTAGACGGGGACGGTGCCGGGAGCCGACGTGGTCGTCCCGGCGGCGGTCAGAGGCGTGACCGTGCCCGCTTCAGCGGCCCAAGCCGACGAGGCGAACCAGAAGGTGGTCACGGTGAAGACGATCGCGGCGAGAAAACGCCGCACGAACCGCCCCATTTTCCTCCCATACAGGGCCGCAGGATGCTCCCACGTGCATCATGCAGGGCCACCGGGAACATGTCGACGCCCGCTTTCGGCCATCCGAACCATGCAACCTGGTCAGAGTTTCTGGATCGGCGCGTACCGAAGCACGAAGCGCTTGACACCATAGTCACCGCCGAAGTCAACCGTGGCGGCGGCCTTCTCGCCCGCTCCGTCCACGGTCACGACGGTGCCGAGCCCGAAGGCGTCGTGGACCACGCGATCGCCGGTCGCCAGGGCGGGCACCGCGCGGTTGCCGGGCGAGCGCACGCCGGGCCGCTGGGCGACCGACGCCATCGCCGGGGCGCTCGCGCTCTCGGACCGCTCCCACTCGACCAGCGTCTCGGGGATCTCGGTGAGGAAACGTGACGCGGGGTTGTAGGACGGCGCGCCCCACGAGCTGCGCATCGTCGCGCGGGAGACGTAGAGCCGCCGGCGGGCGCGGGTGATCCCGACGTACGCGAGCCGCCGCTCCTCCTCCAGCTGCTTGGGGTCGCCGAGCGAGCGCAGGTGCGGGAAGACGCCGTCCTCCATGCCGGTGAGGAACACCACGGGGAACTCCAGGCCCTTCGCGGTGTGCAGCGTCATCAGCGTCACGACGCCCTCGTGCGCCCGCTCGCCCGGGGGGACGACGCCGTTGCTGCCGCCGGGGATCTGGTCGGCGTCCGCGACGAGCGCGACCTGCTCCAGGAACTCCACCAGCCGGCCCTCGGCGGGACGCTCGTCGGTCTGCGGGCCCTCGTCGCCGAGCATGCCCGTCGCGAGGCGCTCCTCGAACTCGGCCGCCACGGACTCGAGCTCGCGGAGGTTCTCGATGCGGGTCTCGTCCTGCGGATCGCGGGAGGCCTCCAGCTCGGCGAGGTAGCCGCTCTTGGTCAGGATCGCCTCGACCAGCTCGGTCGGAGTCGACGTCTCCACCATCTCGCCCAGCTCGTCGAGCAGCGCGACGAAGTCCTTGATCTGGTTGAGCGAGCGGGTGGCGATGGCGGGCGCCTCGTCGGCCCGCCGCAGCGCCTGCCAGAACGAGATGCGCTCCCGGCCGGCCAGCGCCTCGACACAGGCCTCGGCCCGGTCGCCGATGCCGCGCTTGGGGACGTTGAGGATGCGCCGCAGGCTGACGGTGTCCTCGGGGTTGCCGAGGACACGGAGGTACGCCAGGAGGTCGCGGATCTCCTTGCGCTCGTAGAAGCGGACGCCCCCGACGACCTTGTACGGCAGGCCGACGCGGATGAAGACCTCTTCGAAGACACGCGACTGCGCGTTGGTGCGGTAGAAGACCGCGACGTCGCCGGGCTTGACGTCCTCGTCGTCGCTGAGCCGGTCGATCTCCTGCGCGACGAACGCGGCCTCGTCGTGCTCGTTGTCGGCGACGTAGCCGGAGACCTTGGGCCCGTCGCCCTGGTCGGACCACAGCCGCTTGGGCTTGCGGTCGGCGTTGCGCTCGATCACGGCGTTCGCCGCGGACAGGATCGTCTGCGTCGAGCGGTAGTTCTGCTCCAGGAGGATGACGTTCGCGTCCGGGTAGTCGCGCTCGAACTCCAGGATGTTGCGGATCGTCGCGCCGCGGAAGGCGTAGATCGACTGGTCGGCGTCACCGACCACGCACAGCTCGGCCGGGGTGAGCTCGCCGTCGTCGCCCTGCTGCCCGACCAGCTCGCGTACCAGGATGTACTGGGCGTGGTTGGTGTCCTGGTACTCGTCCACGAGCACGTGCCGGAACCGCCGCCGGTAGTGCTCGGCGACGTCGGGGAACGCCTGCAGCAGGTTGACCGTCGTCATGATCAGGTCGTCGAAGTCGAGCGCACCGGCCTGCTGGAGCCGTGCCTGGTAGGTCTCGTACGCCTCCGCGAGCGTCTTTTCCAGATGGGTCGACGCCTGGGACTTGAAGGTCTCGTAGTCGATCAGCTCGTTCTTCAGGTTGGAGACCTGAGCGGAGAATCCGCGCGGCGGGTAGCGCTTGGGGTCCAGGTCCAGCTCGCGGCAGACCAGCGCCATCAGCCGCTGCGAGTCGGCCTGGTCGTAGATGGAGAACCCGCTCGGGAAGCCCAGCCGCTTGGCCTCACGGCGCAGGATGCGCACGCAGGCGGAGTGGAACGTCATCACCCACATCGCCCGGGCGCGGTTGCCGACGAGGGCCTCGACGCGCTCCCGCATCTCACCGGCGGCCTTGTTGGTGAAGGTGATCGCGAGGATCTCACCGGGCTGCGCGCCGCGCTCGCCGAGGAGATAGGCGATGCGGTGGGTGAGCACACGGGTCTTGCCCGAACCGGCCCCGGCCACGATCAGCAGGGGACCGCCTCGATGCACGACCGCCGCGCGCTGGGCGTCGTTGAGACCGTCGAGCAGGGGATGGCTTACGAGCGTGGACACTCAAATAAGCCTACGGCCTACGGCCGACAGCGCGCGGCGAGCCGACGATACCGAGCACGTCCTCGCAGGCCGGAGGGGGCGGTTGAGGAACGGCCCGACGCGCCATTCCTCAAAAGAACCGAACACCTCTCGCGCGCTGCCCCTGATACGACTCGGGAACCCGTCCCGCGGGTCACGTCTTGCGGAAGTCCCACGCCTCGCTCGCGGCTCTCGTCACCGCCGCCACATCCGCGCCGCCCGCGGCGGCCGATGCGGCGGCGACCGCGCCCTCCACGAACGGAGCGTCGGCCAGGACCACCTCCGTCCCGCCCTCCTCGCGATCCTCCAGGAGCGTGCGCGTCGTCAGCACCGAGCTGCCCAGATCGGCGATCACCACCACACCCGCACCCTGGTTGGCCTCTGACACCGCGGTCTCCAGCAGGTCCAGGCTCGTGCCCAGCCCGCCGTCCTCCGCGCCGCCCGCGGCGCGCACCTCGACCTCTCCCACGCCCATCTGGCGGGCCAGTTCCGCCGCGCCCTCGGCCAGGGCGCGGCTGTGCGAGATCAGCACGATCCCCACATGCGCCGTCACGATGACGCCGCCGTCTCGGCCAGGGCACGGAACAGCAGCACGGTCGAGGCCGCGCCCGGGTCCTGATGGCCCACGCTGCGCGGGCCCAGATAGCTCGCCCGGCCCTTGTGGGCCTGCAGCGGCACGGTCGCCTCGGCGCCCTTCTCGGCCGCGTCCAGCGCCGCGCGGGCGGCCGTTGCGAGACCCTCACCGGCCGCCGCCTCGTACGCCGTCACCGCGGGTGCCAGGGCGTCGACCATGGTCTTGTCGCCTTCTTCGGCCTTGCCCAGCTCCTGGACGCCCTCCAACGCGGCGCGCAGGGCCGCGCCCAGCTCCGCCGCGCCGACCTCGGAGGCGTCTCCCAGGGCCTTCCCGGCGCGCCGCAGCGCGGTCCCGTACAGCGGGCCCGACGCGCCGCCGGTCTTGGACACCAGCGTCCGTCCGGCCGTCATCAGCACCTTGCCCGGCGGCAGGTCCGCGCTCAGCGCCTCGGCGGCGGCGCGCATGCCGCGGTCGAGGTTCGAGCCGTGGTCACCGTCGCCGATCGCCGAGTCGAGCCGGGTGAGCCGCTCGGCGTCGGCGCTCACCAGTTCGGCGAACCGGACCATCCACGCGTACGTGTCCATCAGCGCCCCCACCGCAGGCCCGGGGTCTCGACCGGCGCGTCCCACAGCTCGGTCAGCCGGGGCGTGAGCCGGCAGACCGAGATCATGCAGCCCGCCATCTCCAGGCTCGTCACATAGTTGCCGACCAGCCGGCGGGAGACGGTCGCGCCGTGCCCGGCCAGCCACTTCTCCGCCGCGGCGTACGCGCCGTACAGCTCCATCAGCGGGGTACCGCCCATGCCGTTGACCATAACGAGCACCTCGGACCCGGACAGCGGCATGTCCTCGTCGATCGCCGACAGCGCGGCGTCGACGATCTCGGTGGCGGTCCGCAGCCTCACCCGTTCGCGGCCGGGCTCGCCGTGGATGCCGATGCCCAGCTCGATCTCGTCCTCGCCCAGCTCGAACGTCGGCCGGCCCGCGGCCGGGACCGTACAGGCCGTCAATGCGACGCCGAACGACCGGCTCCGCTCGTTGACCTCCTTGGCCACGCCCGCCACGTCGGCCAGCGCGCCGCCCGACTCCGCCAGCGCGCCCGCGATCTTCTCGGCGAAGACGGTGGCGCCGGTGCCGCGGCGGCCGGCCGTGAACGTGCTGTCCTGCACCGCGACGTCATCGTCGATCACCACCGGGACGACCTCGATGTCCTCGTCCTCGGCCAGCTCGGCGGCCATCTGGAAGTTGAGCACGTCGCCGGTGTAGTTCTTCACGATGTGCACGACGCCCGCACCGCCGGAGACCGCGGTCGTCGCGGCGAGGATCTGGTCGGGCACCGGTGAGGTGAACACCTCGCCCGGACACGCCGCGTCGAGCATCCCGTACCCCACGAACCCTCCGTGCAGCGGCTCGTGCCCGGAACCCCCGCCCGAGACCAGCCCGACCTTGCCCGTACGCGGCGCGTCGGACCGTACGATCACGCGCTGCTCCAGGTCCACGCGCAGGGAGGGATGGGCCGCGGCCATGCCGCGCATCGCGTCGAGGACGACGTCGTCAACGGCATCGATCAGTTTCTTCATTCGTCCGGGATACCCCGTGGCCACGCAAAACGCCAGAGTTGTACGGAGACGGGGCGTAAAGGCGCAGGTGTAGTCGATCGCCCTAAGATGTGACGGTGATCGAAGACGTGACGCGCGCGCTCGTGGTGATGGCCCACCCGGATGACGTCGACTTCGCCGCGGCGGGCACCGTCGCGACGTGGACCGACGCCGGCACCGAGGTCACCTATCTCCTCGTCACCGACGGCGACGCGGGCGGCTTCGACGACGACGTGCCGCGCGAGGAGATGGCGCCGTTGCGCCGCGCGGAGCAGCTCGCCGCCGCCAAGTGCGTGGGCGTCACCGACGTCCGCTTCCTCGGGTATCCGGACGGCCGCGTGGAGGCCACTCTCGACCTGCGGCGTGACATCGCCCGGGTCATCCGGCAGGTACGGCCCGACCGCGTGCTGGTGCCGAGCCCGGAGCGCAACTACCGGCGCATGGCCCCGAGCCACCCCGACCACCGGGCGGTCGGCTCCGCGGCGCTCGACGCGATCTACCCGGACGCGCGCAACCCGTACGCCTTCCCCGAACTGCGCGCCGAGGGCCTGGAGGCCTGGACCGCCCGCGAGGTGTGGATCTCCGGCGGCGGCCTGGCGGAGGACCATCTCGTCGACGTCACCGACGTGTTCGACCGCAAGCTCGCGGCGCTGCGCTCGCACGCCAGCCAGGTGGCCGGCAACGACGAGCTCGACACCTTTCTGCGCGGCTTCCTGTCCGCCAACGCCGCGCGGGGCGGCCTGCCCGAGGGCCGCCTGGCCGAGGTCTTCACGATCATCCCGGCTCAGTGAACCCCCCAGGAGGCCTGGTGAAACGGCGGATCCTGCTCGACTGCGACACGGGCATCGACGACGCGCTGGCCCTGCTGTACCTCGCGCCCCTGATCAAGACCGGCGAGGTCGACCTCGTCGCGGCCGGTACGGTCCACGGCAACGTCGCGGCGGAGGTCGGCGCGCTCAACACCTTGCGCGTGCTCGAGGACGCGGGCGTGCGCGACGTGCCGGTCGCGGTCGGCGCGGCCCGGCCGATGGCCCAGGCGGTGAGCCTCGCCGCCGACGTGCACGGGTCCGACGGGCTCGGCGAGATCGGCCTGGGCGATCCGGAGGGCCGCCCGGTCGGGTTCTCCGCGCCCGAGCAGATCGTCCGGCTGGCCCGCGAGCACCCCGGCGAGCTGACCCTCCTGGCGACCGGGCCGCTGACCAACCTCGCCATCGCGCTCCTGCTCGAACCCGCGCTGCCCGAGATGTTCCGCGAGGTCGTCATCATGGGCGGCGCGTTCGGCCACCAGGGCAACGTCACCAGCCACGCCGAGGCGAACATCTGGCACGACCCGGAGGCGGCCGAACTGGTCTTCGCGGCCGGGTGGCCGATCACCCTCGTGCCCCTCGACGTCACCCACGCGGCCGTACTCGACGGCGAGTGGCTCGACCGGCTGGCCGCGGGGGACACCGACCAGGCGCGGCTGGCAACGCGGATCCTGGCGTTCTACGCCGAGGTCTACCGGCGGCAGCTGGGCCGGCGCGGCGTCGTCATCCACGACGCGCTCGCCGCGATGCTGGCCCTGGACCCGGAGCTCGGGGAGTACACGAGCCGCCCGGTCCGCGTCGAACTGCGCGGCGAACGCACCCGCGGAACGACCCTGTGGGACCGCCGCCTGCACGCCGAGAAGGACGACCGCCCCGCGGTGAAGGTCGCCGTGAGCGTCGACGTCGAGACCTTCCGCGAACGGCTGCTCGCAAGCCTGCTCTGAGAAGTTGACGCGCCGTCGGGGTCTGGCCACGGAGTGCGTTCCGTGTTGAGATCGTCCTATGGCGGACGGGCCCGGCATTCTCCTCGATGTCTTCTGGGTGAGCCGTCGCCTCCACCTGTTCGACCAGCTCTGTCCGCCGGGTCGCAGGCCGGCGCCTGCAGGCCTGTGGCCCGCCCCGGTCCCCCCTCACTCATCATGAGAAGGAGCTGGTCGAATGTCCGTCACGGACGAACTCCTGGAGAACGCCCGGCGCTACGCGTCCGGGTTCGACAAGGCCGACCTGCCGCTGCCGCCCGGTAAGGGCGTCGCGGTCGTCGCCTGCATGGACGCCCGGCTGAACCCGTACGGCGTGCTCGGCCTGTCCGAGGGCGACGCGCACGTCATCCGCAACGCCGGCGGGGTGGTCACCGCCGACGTGATCCGGTCCCTGGCGATCAGTCAGCGGCTTCTCGGCACCCGCGAGATCGTGCTGATCCATCACACGGACTGCGGGATGCTGACCTTCACCGACGACGACTTCCGCGCGCAGGTGGAGGCGGACACGGGCGTCCGGCCCGAGTGGGCGGCGGAGGCGTTCCCCGACCTCGACGCCGACGTACGGCAGTCGATCGCGCGCATCACGGCGAGCCCGTTCATCCCGGACAAGTCCGCGATCCGCGGCTTCGTCTACGACGTCAAGACCGGCGAGCTCAACGAGGTCAGCCGGACGAGGTGAGCTGATCCGCCCGGGGATGGCCCGCGCTCCGCGAACGTTTCGGGCGAGGGCCACCCGCCCGGCGTCTTCGTGGGTACGGCTACTCTGCGAAGAGGCTGAGCACCCGGTAGGAGGCAGGAATGGCTGGTCCGATCCGCGTCGTCGTCGCCAAACCCGGTCTGGACGGTCATGACCGAGGCGCGAAGGTGGTCGCCAGGGCACTGCGCGACGCCGGCATGGAGGTCATCTACACCGGGCTGCACCAGACGCCCGAGCAGATCGTCGAGGCGGCCCTGCAGGAGGACGCCGACGGCATCGGCCTGTCCATCCTGTCCGGCGCCCACATGACCCTGTGCGCGAGCGTCCTCGACCTGCTGAAAGAACGGGACGCGCTCGACATCCCGGTCTTCGTGGGCGGCATCATCCCGGACGCCGACATTCCCGAACTGGAGAAGCTCGGCGTGGCCCGCGTCTTCACCCCGGGCGCCACGACCCAGGAGATCGTCGAATGGGTCCGCGCCAACGTGGGCGAGGACGCCCGCGAGGCCGTCGCGGAGAGCTGAGGACCCCGTTCTACGCCGGCGGGGTCGGCAGCACGGTCTGGTTCGCGGTCAGGGCGAGGACGACCAGGGCGGAGGTCCAGCCCAGCGGGGCGACGCCGGCCTGGTCTCCGTCGTCGTCGACCTTCTCCGGGAACGAACCCAGCGTCGACCGGTTGGCGATCAGCCAGTCCAGCCAGCCCTTGGCCGCCGTGAGGTCACCCGACGCCGCGGCCGCCAGGGCGAACAGGCCGGTCTCGGGGGTCCACGCGGCGCTCGCGCCGTAGCCCTCGCCCGGCACCACGCCGCCGGTCGGCAGCCGCAGGCGGTCGCCCGTCTTCGTCACCGCGGCCAGCACGGCGGGGGATGACGGCGCGAACGGCGGCGCCATGAACGTCACCGACGAGTCCAGTTGCCCCCCGGCGATCGGCGATCGCGGATATCCGTACGGGCCGAAGCGGCGTTCGATGCCCTGCGCCAGACGTTCGGCGTCGCGGTGCCAGCGCTGCGCCTCGTCGTTGTCGCCTCGTGCGGCCGCGAGCGACGCGGCGGCGCGCAGGCCGGCCAGCAGCGGCGCGCACACGCCGAGAGTGGCCACGTGCGGCGCCTGCTCGTGTGACGTGCTGCGTTCCCAGTAGTCCGGCGACGGCGGGGGCAGGCCGTCGGAGCGCAGGGAATCGGCCGCCCGGTCGGCGGCGCGGCGCACCATCGGCCACAGAGTGTCCAGGTTCGCCGCCTGCGGGGCGGTCTGGTGCAGGAACCAGGTGGCCCACAGCACCCAGCCGAGACTGTCGAGCTGGACCTGCCGACCGTCCGCGACGGCCGTACCGTCCGGCCGGTAGCGTGCCGCCCACAGGCCGCTGCGGTCCTGGGCGCGGGCCAGGAAGTACAGCACGCGCTGGGCGTCGTCGCCGTGTCCGGTGACCGCGAACGCCGCCGCGGTGAAGGCCCCGTCGCGCGGCCACATGTAGTTCCACGAGCCGTACCAGGAGGCGGTCGACGCGCCGTTCGGCAGCGTCAGCATGCGCAGGTCGAGCAGGGCGCGGCCGGCGGCCTCGCGTTCGGCCGCCGTCATGCCGGGGACGACGCCCTCCGCGAGCCACGCCTGGTCGGCGCGTACGGCCTCGGCCACGCGCGGGTCGTCGCGCGGCAGTGTCACCGGGTCGTCCAACCCGAACGGGATCAGGCGCGCCTTGCCGCCCGGCAGGGCGAGAACGGAACTGTCCGGGATGTACGAGGCGCCCTCCGCCTCTTCCTGTGGAACCGCGGCGCGGGAGAACGGCCAGCCGCCGTTGCCGATGAGACCCGGGCTGCGCCAGTCGGGCCGCCCGTCGTCCGGCATGGACGCGGCGAGCGTCGCGGTGAGTGCCCCGACAAGCAGGAGAGATGCGACACGGCGAACATCCCGTGGCATGTTCCTGCTCACCGGCAACTCCCGAAATTCACGGCATCCAGTACACCAAAGACCGGTAAACACCTGTAGTTCACGTCGTCATTACCCGAGTGTCACCGATGCGAAGCACTCCTTGGGACCCGGAGGTCGGTCTCTTACGCCATAGCGACTAGGCTGCCTGGTCGGAGCGGACCGCTGGACGCGGTCGCAACCCTGTCGATCCCGTTAAGGACGGACCCCCGTGGACCTGTTCGAACATCAGGCGAAGGAGCTCTTCGCGGAGTACGGCGTCCCGGTTCCCGCCGGCAAGATCGCTACGACGCCGGAGGAGGCTCGGGCGATCGCTGAGGAGTTCGCCGCGGCCGGTACCTCGCGTGTCGTGGTGAAGGCCCAGGTGAAGACCGGTGGCCGCGGTAAGGCCGGTGGTGTGAAGCTGGCGGACTCGCCTGCCGATGCCGAGGAGAAGGCGCGGCAGATTCTCGGCATGGACATCAAGGGCCACACGGTCCACAAGGTGTTGGTCGAAGAGGCGAGCGCGATCGCTTCGGAGTTCTACTTCTCGTTCCTGCTCGACCGCGCCAACCGCACGTTCCTGTCGATCTGTTCGGTCGAGGGCGGTATGGAGATCGAGGAGGTCGCCGCGACCAAGCCCGAGGCCGTCGCGCAGGTCCCGATCAACGCGCTGACCGGGGTCGACCGGGCCAAGGCGCGGGAGATCGCGACCGCCGGGCGGCTGCCGGCCGAGGCGCTGGACGGCGCCGCCGAGCTCATCGAGCGGCTGTGGGCCGCGTTCGTCGATGAGGACGCCACGCTGGTCGAGGTGAACCCGTTGATCCTGACCGCTGATGGTCAGGTCAAGGCCCTGGACGGCAAGGTCACCCTGGATGGGAACGCGGCGTTCCGCCAGCCCGAGCATGAGGCGCTGGAGGATGCGGCGTCGGCGGATCCGCTGGAGGCCAAGGCCAAGGCGAAGGACCTGAACTACGTCAAGCTCGATGGTTCGGTCGGGATCATCGGTAACGGCGCCGGTCTGGTGATGTCCACCCTGGACGTGGTCGCCTACGCCGGGGAGCGATACGGGGGGCAGAAGCCGGCGAACTTCCTGGACATCGGTGGTGGCGCGTCGGCTGAGGTGATGGCCAACGGCATGGAGATCGTGCTGGGCGACCCGTCGGTCAAGAGCGTGTTCATCAACGTGTTCGGCGGGATCACCTCCGGTGACGCGGTCGCGAACGGGATCGTCCAGGCCGTCAAGCTGCTGGGCGATCGGGGCGAGACGGTGGATCGGCCGATCGTGGTGCGGCTGGACGGCAACAACGCCGAGGAGGGCCGCCGGATTCTCAATGAGGCCGCGATCTCGGTGATCGAGCAGGTCGAGACGATGGATGAGGCGGCGCGGCGCGCCGCCGAGCTGGCTTCGCAGGGAGTTTGAGATGGCGGTCTGGCTGACCGAGGACAGCAAGGTCATCGTGCAGGGGATGACCGGCTCGGAGGGAACCAAGCACACCGCGCGGATGCTGCGGGCCGGCACGAACGTCGTGGGTGGGGTGAACGCGCGTAAGGCGGGGCAGACGGTCACGAGCGAGGGCCGGGATCTGCCGGTGTTCGGCTCGGTCGCTGAGGCGATGGCCCAGACCGGGGCGGATGTGTCGGTGGCGTTCGTGCCGCCGAGGTTCTCCAAGGACGCGGTGATCGAGGCGATCGATGCGGAGATCGGCCTGTGCATCGTGATCACTGAGGGGATCCCGGTGCATGACTCGACGGTGGCGTGGGCGCATGCGGTGGCCAAGGGCAACAAGACCCGGATCATCGGCCCGAACTGTCCGGGGGTGGCCTCGCCGGGTAAGTCGAACGCGGGGATCATTCCGGCCGACATCACCAGCCCGGGGCGGATCGGGTTGGTGTCGAAGTCGGGGACGCTGACGTACCAGATGATGTACGAGCTGCGGGACATCGGGTTCTCCACCTGTATCGGGATCGGTGGTGACCCGGTGATCGGGACCACCCACATCGATGCTCTGGAGGCGTTCCAGGCCGATCCGGAGACCGACGCGATCGTGATGATCGGGGAGATCGGCGGGGACGCGGAGGAGCGTGCGGCGGCCTACATCGAGGCGAACGTGACCAAGCCGGTGGTCGGGTATGTCGCGGGGTTCACCGCGCCGGAGGGCAAGACCATGGGGCATGCCGGCGCGATCGTTTCGGGCTCGTCGGGGACGGCCGAGGCGAAGAAGGAGGCGTTGGAGAAGGTCGGTGTCCGGGTCGGCAAGACCCCCAGCGAAACCGCCCGCCTCATGCGCGAGATCATGTCGCGCTGACGCGCACGCAGAGGGCCCCGGCCGCCATCCCACGGCGGTACCGGGGCCTTCGCGTTCTCGGGCTGGTGCGTTGTCCACAGGCGTCTGCGGGCCTACCTGCGTTGCTGTGTCGCGCTGGACAATGGAAGTGGGATCGGCCCCCCGGGCGGGCGGGGACTGTGCGGGCGGGGACTGTGCGGGCGGGGACTGTGCGGGCGGGGACTGTGCGGGCGGGGACTGTGCGGGCGGGGACTGTGCGGGCGGGGACTGTGCGGGCGGGGACTGTGCGGGCGGGGACTGTGCGGGCGGGGCTGGGCTTGGGGGCGGCTGCGATCCCGCGACACGCCGGGTGGCTTGGCTTCGGTGCTGGGCTCTTGGCTGCGAGCATGGTGGCGGTCTGTGCGCAGCCAGTCGAGGAGCGGTGACGATCCAATGAGCGACGTACGGGCACGCGCGTCCGGCGAGGATGTCGGTGACGAGGCCGGCTCGGTCGAGCTCTCGGCCGAGCCAGCGGTACGGCCGCTCGCCGTCTCCGGGATCGTCGCCGCCGTCTGGTGTGCCGGGCTCGGTCTGACCACGCTCACCACGGTCACGCTGATCGGCTGGATCGCCGCCCCGCGTACGGCGCTCGGCACCGGTCTGCCGGGCGTGTTCCGTACCGCGGTGAACTTCTGGCTCGTCTCCCACCACGCCGGCTTCTCGGTGCCGCACGGCCGGGTGGGGCTGCTTCCCCTCGGTCTGACCGTGCTGCCGGGCGCGCTGCTGTTCCGCGGCGGCGGGTGGATCACCCGCACCGGCCGGGTTCGCGGGCGGTACCGCATCGGTGTCGTGCACGCCGCGCTCGCGCTCGCCGTCCCCTACGCCGTGCTGGCCTTCCTGCTCGCCCTCCTCGCCCGGTCCAGCGTGGTCTCGCCGTCGGCCTGGCAGGCGCTCCTGGCGTGCTTCCTGCTCGCTCTCGTCGCCGGCGGGCTCGGCGCGGCGCGGGCCCTGGTCGCCTCGACCACGAAGCGCTCGCCCTGGGTGGCGATCTTCATGCTGCTGCCGCACCGCGCGCGGTCGCTCGCCGCCGGGGTCACCGGCGCGATGACCGTGCTCATCGCGTCCGGGTTGCTGATCTTCCTGGTCTCGCTGCTCTTCCACGTCTCGGAGCTGGCCGACATCTACGGCGTGCTCGGCACCGGCATCGTCGGCGGCGTTCTGCTGACCATCGTGTCGATCGCCTACCTGCCGAACGCCGCGATCTGGGCCGTGTCGTACGCCGTCGGGCCCGGGTTCGCGGTCGGTGCGGGTACGAGCGTGGCGCCGTCCGGGGTCTTCGTCGGCATGATCCCCTCGTTCCCGCCGCTCGCGGCGCTGCCGTCGCCCGGGCCCGCGCCGCTGGTGTCGCTGCTCGCCCTGGTCGTGCCGTTCGTCGCGGGCGTCACCGGAGGTGTGCTGACCATCCGGGCCCTGCCGAGCGCGGTGGGCGAGGCGGCGCCGCTGTGGGGCTTCGTCTGCGGCGTGGTGACGGGCGGTGTGATGGCGTTCCTGGCGGCGCTGTCCGGCGGGCCCGTCGGCGGTCACCGCATGGCCGTCATGGGTCCCTCCGCCTGGCAGACCGGCCTGATGGCGGCGCTGGAGGTCGGTGTCTCGGCCGCCATCGCCGCCTGGGCGGCGAACTGGCATCTGCTGCGCCGCATGCCACCGGCCGAGGACGACACACCCGAGCCGGCGCCCGCCGCGCCCGCCAAGGCTGCCGACAAGGTGCAGTTCGAGGACCCGGAGCCAGTGCTGGCCACGGTGGAGATCCCGCCGCCGCTGCCCGACGGGGTGACGCCGATCGGCGAGCGGAAGCGGCTGCCCGGAGTCCCGCGCCCGCGCAAGGAGGCCGACCCCGGCTCGGTCTCCCCGCTGCGCAAGCGCCCGCCGCGCGACCGCCCCCGCTGACGGCGTCAGAACATCGAGCGGTAGCGGTCCATCGAGCCCGCCGGCAGGTGCAGCTTGCGCTCGATCTTGGGGAAGTAGCGGTCCTGGCAGGTCTGCTTGTCGGTGATGGTCAGCGCGGAGGAGCGGCAGTTCTCGTAGTCGCTGAACTCCGTCGCGACCACCGCGCCGATCGCGATGCCGGCGACGGCGAAGCACAGCCCGATCGCGCCGACGACGATGCCGCCGATGGCGCCCGGCGCGCGGGTGAGGACGCGCTTGGCGCGGCGGCGGGCCCGTACGCCGGTGACCACGCCCGCGACCAGCAGCCCCAGGCCGAGCAGGGCGAGCCCCGGGATCGGCAGGAACAGCAACAGCAGGCCGATGACGCTCAGCGACAGCGCGCGCATCCCGCCGCGCTCCACCGGGGTGGGCGGCAGCGGGGGCGGGGGTGCGGAAGGTGGCGGGCCGGGAAGCTGCGTCTGCGGTCCGCTCTCGCCCGGTCCTTGGGCGTCGCTCACGATGTCTCCTGGTTCGGTCCGGCTGCTCTTGGGGGTCACGCTATGGCCTGCGGGCGGGTGTCCCGTACGGGGCGGCGCGCGGCGCGGGAGGAGGGCGCCACCTCGATCACGGCTGCTGCCTCCTGGTGTCGGCTGAACCTGGCCGAGCGCCGGCCGATAGGCTGGTACGGCCCGCCAATCCGTCCGTATCTCCTGGGAGTCACGGTGTCCGCCCGGCTCGTCGTCCTCGTCTCCGGTGCGGGGACCAACCTACAGGCGCTGCTCGACGCGTGTGCCGATCCAGCCTACGGGGCCCGCGTCGTCGCCGTCGGCGCCGACCGTGACGGCATCGAGGGTCTGGCGAGAGCCGACCGTGCCGGAGTGCCGACGTTCGTCGAGCGGGTCAAGGACCACGAGACGCGCGACCGGTGGGACGCCGCTCTCACCGAGGCGGTCGACAAGTACGACCCCGACCTGGTCGTCTCGGCCGGCTTCATGAAGATCCTCGGCGCGCGTTTCCTCGACCGCTTCGGCGGCCGGGTGATCAACACCCATCCGGCGCTGCTGCCCGCCTTCCCGGGCACGCAGGCCGCACGCGACGCTCTCGAACACGGCGTGAAGGTGACGGGCTGCACCGCCCATTTCGTGGACTCCGGCGTCGACACCGGCCCGATCATCGCCCAGGAGGCGGTGCCGGTGCTCGACGACGATGACGAAGACGCGCTGCACGAGCGGATCAAGGACGTCGAGCGTCCGCTGCTCGTGCGGACCGTGGGCCGTCTGGTCCGCGAAGGATGGACCATCGAGAGCAGCAGGAGAGTGAGGATCGGGTGACCCGGATCGCGATCAAGCGTGCGCTGATCAGCGTCTATGACAAGTCCGGCCTGGAGGAGCTGGCCACCGGCCTGCATCGGGCGGGTGTCGAGATCGTCTCCACGGGGTCGACCGCGGCCCGCATCGCCGACGCGGGCGTACCGGTCATGAAGGTGGAGAAGCTCACCGGCTTCCCCGAGTGCCTCGACGGCCGGGTCAAGACGCTGCACCCGAAGGTGCACGCCGGGCTGCTCGCCGACCGGCGCAACCCCGACCACGTCCAGCAGCTGGAGGACCTGCACGTCGAGCCCTTCGACCTGCTGGTCTCCAACCTCTACCCCTTCGCGGAGACGGTCGCCTCCGGCGCCGGCCCCGACGAGATCGTGGAGCAGATCGACATCGGCGGGCCCGCGATGGTCCGCGGCGCCGCCAAGAACCACCAGAGCGTCGCCGTCGTCGTCGACCCCGCCTCGTACGGCGCGGTCCTGGACGCCGTACAGCGCGGCGGGTTCGAGGCGGAGGAGCGCAAGCGGCTCGCCGCGGCGGCGTACGCGCACACCGCCGCCTACGACGCCGCGGTCGCCTCCTGGTTCGCGAACTCCTACGCGCCCGACGAGGTCGGCGAGGAGAGCGGCTGGGCGCCGGTCGTCGCGAGCGTGTGGGACCGCAAGGCCGTCCTCCGCTACGGCGAGAACCCCCACCAGCGCGCCGCGCTGTACACCTCCCACGCCGGCGGGCTGGCCGAGGCCGACCAGCTCCACGGCAAGGAGATGTCCTACAACAACTACGTCGACGCCGACGCCGCACGCCGCGCGGCGTACGACTTCGCCGAGCCGTGCGTGGCGATCATCAAGCACGCCAACCCCTGCGGCATCGCCGTGGGCGCCGACATCGCCGAGGCGCACCGCAAGGCGCACGCCTGCGACTCCCTGTCCGCGTACGGCGGCGTGATCGCCACCAACCGGCCCGTCTCGGCGGAGATGGCGCGTCAGGTCGCCGACATCTTCACCGAGGTTCTGGTCGCGCCCGCCTTCGACGAGGAGGCGCTCTCGCTACTCACCGTGAAGAAGAACATCCGGCTGCTCGTCTGCCCGGAGGGTCCGGCGGGGGTCACGGAGTTCCGGCGCATCGACGGCGGCCTGCTGACCCAGAGCACGGACCGGATCGACGCGGCCGGCGACGACCCCGCCGCCTGGGAGCTGAAGGCGGGTGCCGCGGCCGACGAGGCGACGCTGCGCGACCTGGCGTTCGCGTGGCGGGCGTGCCGTTCGGTGAAGTCCAACGCGATCCTGCTGGCGGCCGACGGCGCGACCGTCGGCGTCGGCATGGGCCAGGTCAACCGGGTCGACTCCGCACGGCTCGCGGTCGCGCGGGCGGGGGACCGGGCGTCGGGCTCGGTCGGCGCGTCCGACGCGTTCTTCCCGTTCGCGGACGGGCTGGAGGTGCTCACCGAGGCGGGCGTGCGCGCCATCGTCGAGCCCGGCGGCTCGGTACGCGACGCCGACGTGATCGAGGCCGCGGAGAAGGCCGGGGTCACGCTGTACTTCACCGGTGTCCGGCACTTCTTCCACTGATGTGCGTCTCGGCGGCGCCGGCGCGGTTCGCTGACACGATCCTGTATCACGGCCGCGTCCGGCACCCCGAGCACGGGCTCGTGCACGTGCTCGGGTACCAGAACGTGGCGGCCAACCACGCCACCGGTCCGAACGCCATGCTGCTCCACCTGCCCGGAGTCGGCATGACGCAGGACAACTTCGTGGACACGAGCGGCGCGCGCCACATCCTGCGGGAGATGGCCGACGCGCTCACGCCGCGTTCGGTGGGATACGGCATGCCGGCGCCGGGCGGCGCGCCGGCGGGCGCGGCGCCGCCGCCCGTGCAGGTGTTCGAGCACGACATCTACACCGTCGTGCTCGCGACGAACGCCTCGCTGATCCCCGACGCGCTCCGTCTCGTGCCCGAGCACCGCCGTATCCCGGCCAACCGCCCGCTGTTCGACTTCTACGCCCAGAGCTATCCCGACCACGCGATCGCGCTGTGCTGCTTCGACAACCGCGACGCGACCCTGTCGGACCCGCTCCTGCTCTGGTACGTCCCGCGCCACCCCGACCGCCTCGAACTGCCCGCCGTCGACTGCCACACCGGCGGCGTCCCGCGGATCGGCGCGCCGGTGTGGACCGACCACTGGGTGATCCTCGGTACGGACGAGCCGGTGCCGGTGTCCTCGGGCTCCTGGGGCTGGGAGTCGGCCGCGATGGACTGGCCGGATCATGACCGGACCGGTCCGGTGGGCCCCTTCCTGCCCGCCGCGATCGTCGGCCGGACCTTCGCGGGCGACCTGCCGAACGGCGACTTCATGATCCCGCACGCCGATCTGGCGGCGGGCCGGATGGAGGCGATGAGCCGCGTCGGGCCCGACGGGGAGCCGCTGCCGGTCGAGCCCCCTCCGCCCTATCCCCTCGATCTGCCCCCTCCACCGCGTCGCCGCCGCAGGTGGTCGTTCGGAAGCTGATCGCCGCCTGAGACAATGGCGCACGTGACCGCACAGATACTGGACGGCAAGGCGACCGCGGCGGAGATCCGTACGCGGCTCAAGGAGCGTGTCGCGGCCCTGCGTGAGCGCGGCATCGTCCCGGGGCTGGGCACGGTGCTCGTCGGCGACGACCCGGGCAGCCACGCGTACGTCGCGGGCAAGCACCGTGACTGCGCGGAGGTCGGCATCGCGAGCATCCGGCGCGACCTGCCCGCGACGGCGACGCAGGCGGACGTCGAGGCCGTCGTCGACGAGCTGAACGCGGACCCGACCTGCACCGGCTACATCGTGCAGCTTCCGCTGCCCAAGGGGCTGGACGAGCAGCGCGTGCTGGAGCGGATCGACCCGGCCAAGGACGCCGACGGCCTGCACCCGGTCAACCTCGGCCGGCTCGTGCTGATGCAGCCGGGTGCGCTGCCGTGCACGCCGCGCGGCATCGTCGAGCTGCTGCGCCGCTTCGACGTGCCCATCCGCGGCGCCGACGTCACCGTGATCGGCCGCGGCGTCACCGTCGGCCGGGCGCTCGGCCTGCTGCTCGGCCGCCGCACCGAGAACGCCACCGTGACGACCTGCCACACGGGCACCAAGGACCTCGCCGCGCACACCCGCGGCGCCGACATCGTCGTGGTGGCCGCGGGCGTGCCCGGTCTCATCAAGCCCGACATGATCAAGCCCGGCGCGGCCGTGCTCGACGTCGGCATCACCCGTACGGACGCGGGGCTGACCGGCGACGTGGACCCCGGCGTCCGCGAGGTCGCGGGCTGGCTCGCGCCGATGCCCGGAGGCGTGGGCCCGATGACCCGCGCCATGCTGCTCACGAACGTCGTGGAGGCCGCCGAGAAGGCCGCGTAGCGCCGCTGGGCGGGTCAGCTCGCCGCGCGGCGGTTCGGTGCGCCCGGTGCGGCCGGACGCCGCGGGCCGGGCTGACGTGGGGCTCCCGGTGCTCCGCCCACCGCGCCGGCGCCACCGCCCGGCCGGGGACCGTCCGGGCGCCGGGCGGTCTCCGGCGTACGGCCGCCCTGGGGCGGCACGTGCACCGGTGGCAGGGGGCGTACGAGGCCGAGTGCGATGACCTCGTTGGCCAGCCGAGTGCGCCGGTTGGCGCCCTCCGGGATGCGGAACTTCTGGTAGAGGCGCAGCAGGTGCTGCTTGACCGCGGCCTCGGTCACGACCAGGTCGGTCGCGATCTCGCGCGCCGTGGCGGGCGCCACGAACGCCTCGTCGGACAGTGCCGGCCGGCACAGCGACGTGAGCACGTCGATCTCCCGCCGCGTCAGGTCGGGCGCGACGGCCCGGCGCAGCTCGACGTCGGGATCGACGTCTTCGCGCGGGATGCCGCCCATCCGGCAGCGGGCGGCGCCGAAGCTGACGACGTCGCCGTCCTCGAGGACGCGCCGGGCGATCGGCCGTCCGTTGACTCGTGTGCCGTTGCGTGAGAGTCCGAGGTCCACCACGTAGACGTACGGGCCACGCCGGATCAACTCCGCGTGCAGCCGGGAGACGCTGGGCTCGTCGAGCCGGATGTCGACACCCCGCCCCCGCCCGATCGTGGTCACCTCGGGTCGCAGCGGCAGTACGGTGCCGCTCTCCTCGATCCGTATGAACGGGCCCTCCACGGCGGTCCCTCCCAGCTAGTTAGCGACCCCTGTCTGGCGGGTTACCCGGACCGGCCATGGTCACACCATCCTACTCATCGGTAGGTACGAGTACGACGGGAATCTTGGGGCATGACGAGCATTTTGGACCGGTAAGTCACGGCCGCATTGACACCATCGTGACAACCGAGACAGGACTTCTCGACCGTATTGTCAGGGCCGGGCCCCGGACGCCGTGCGTCCGGCGCTGCCAAGATAGGAGCCATGTCAGAGCCGTACGGTCCGCCTGAGCCGGGCGGGTCGACCCAGCAGCCCTACGTCCCGGAGCCGCGCTCGGGGGCGGCCGACTCCCCCGGGCCGGTGGGGGATCCGGCCGGCCCGCACCCGAAGCCGGGTCCCTCGACCCCGCCGGCCGCGCGCGGGGGTGACCGGGCGCGGCCACGTCCGGCGGTGCCGCGCTGGCTCAGCCGGCTCCCGTACGCCTTCGTGCTGTGCGGGGTGGCGGCCGGCCTCATCGTCGTGGCCACTAATCACTTCCGGCGGGGAAGCATGCTCATCGCCGCCTCGGTGTTCATCGCGGCGCTCGCGCGGCTGGTGCTGCCGGAGAGCCAGGTGGGCATGCTGGCGGTGCGGCGCAGGTGGCTCGACGTGTTCCTCATGACGGCCGCCGCGGTCGGTATCACGCTTGTCGCATTTGTCGCGAAGGGGACCAGCGGCTGAATTACGCCGGCGCTCCGATAGCCTCATCAGCGAGCCCAACGAAGGACTGCTGACCAGTGTGGAGCGCAAGAGCCGATCGTGCCCTCGCTACCACGGCGTAAGAAGGGACAGCTACAGCATGCCCAAGATCAAGGTAGCGGGCCCCGTCGTCGAACTCGACGGCGACGAGATGACGCGGATCATCTGGCAATTCATCAAGGACCAGTTGATCCTGCCCTACCTGGACGTCGACCTGCGGTACTACGACCTGGGGATGGAGCACCGCGACGCGACCGACGACCAGGTCACGGTCGACGCCGCCAACGCCATCAAGGAGCACGGTGTCGGCGTCAAGTGCGCCACCATCACCCCCGACGAGGCCCGGGTCGAGGAGTTCGGCCTGAAGAAGATGTGGCGGTCGCCCAACGGCACCATCCGCAACATCCTCGGCGGCGTCGTCTTCCGTGAGCCGATCGTCGTCTCCAACATCCCCCGGCTGGTGCCCGGCTGGACCAGGCCGATCATCATCGGCCGTCACGCCCACGGCGACCAGTACCGCGCCACCGACTTCGTCACCCCCGGCCCCGGCAAGCTGACGATCGCCTTCGAGCCCGCCGACGGCTCGGAGCCGATGGAGTTCCAGGTCGCCGAGTTCCCCGGCGGCGGCATCGCGATGGGGATGTACAACTTCGACTCCTCCATCCGCGACTTCGCCCGCGCGACCATGCGGTACGCCCTCGACCGCAAGTTCCCGCTGTACCTCTCCACCAAGAACACGATCCTCAAGGCCTACGACGGCCGCTTCAAGGACCTGTTCGCCGAGGTCTTCGAGAGCGAGTTCAAGGCCGACTTCGAGGCCGCGGGCATCACCTACGAGCACCGCCTCATCGACGACATGGTCGCCCAGGCCCTCAAGTGGGACGGCGGCTTCGTCTGGGCGACGAAGAACTACGACGGCGACGTGCAGTCCGACGTCGTCGCGCAGGGCTTCGGCTCGCTGGGCCTGATGACGTCCGTGCTGATGACCCCCGACGGCCGTACGGTCGAGGCGGAGGCCGCCCACGGCACCGTCACCCGGCACTACCGCCAGCACCAGCAGGGCAAGCCGACGTCGACCAACCCGATCGCGTCGATCTTCGCCTGGAGCCGGGGCCTGTCCCACCGCGGCAAGCTCGACAACACCCCCGCGGTGACCGAGTTCGCCAACACGCTGGAGAAGGTCTGCGTCGAGACCGTCGAGGGCGGCCAGATGACCAAGGACCTGGCGCTGCTCGTCGGCGGCGACCAGGGCTGGCTGACCACCCAGGAGTTCCTCACCGCGCTGGACGAGAACCTCCAGAAGAAGCTGGCCTGACCCGGCTTCTCGCACTGACGGGGACGTCGCGGCGCGCCGCGGCGTCCCCGTTCGCGTACCCACGGAGACCGCCGGAAAGGCCGCACGGTAGCCTGGCCGGTGGAATGTCTCGACGGCGAGAGACCTCCACGGAGTTTCTGCGCTCGGCGAGGACCTCGTACCGCAGGAGAAACCAACGATGACCGTCAATGTGACCGTGACCGGCGCCGCCGGCCAGATCGGCTACGCCCTGCTCTTCCGCATCGCCTCGGGGCAGCTTCTCGGCCCCGACACTCCCGTACGGCTGCGCCTGCTGGAGATCCCCGCGGCCGTCAAGGCCGCCGAGGGCACGGCGATGGAACTGGACGACAGCGCGTTCCCGCTGCTGGAGGGCATCGACGTCACCGACGACGCCAAGCACGCCTTCGACGGCACCAACGTCGCGCTGCTCGTCGGCGCCCGCCCGCGTACGAAGGGCATGGAGCGCGGCGACCTGCTCGAGGCCAACGGCGGCATCTTCAAGCCGCAGGGTGAGGCGATCAACTCCGGCGCCGCGAGCGACGTGCGCGTCCTGGTGGTCGGCAACCCGGCCAACACCAACGCCCTGATCGCACGCTCCCACGCCCCGGACGTGCCGGCCGAGCGCTTCACCGCGATGACCCGCCTCGACCACAACCGCGCGATCGCGCAGCTGTCCAAGCGGCTCGACGCCGCGGTCGCCGACGTCAAGAAGATGACGATCTGGGGCAACCACTCCGCGACGCAGTACCCGGACGTCTTCCACGCCGAGGTCCGCGGGCAGAACGCCGCCCAGGCGCTGAACGACGCCGAGTGGCTGCGCGACACGTTCATCCCGACCGTCGCCAAGCGCGGCGCGGCGATCATCGAGGCGCGGGGCGCCTCGTCGGCGGCCTCCGCCGCGTCGGCCGCGATCGACCACGTGCACACCTGGATCCACGGCACCCCCGAGGGCGACTGGACGTCGATGGCGGTCGTCTCGGACGGCTCGTACGGCGTGCCGGAGGGCCTCGTGTCCTCCTTCCCGGTCGTCTGCAAGGACGGCAAGTGGGAGATCGTCCAGGGCCTGGACATCAACCAGTTCTCCCGCGAGCGCATCGACGCCTCGGTGCGCGAGCTGGAGGAGGAGCGCGACGCCGTGCGCGAGCTCGGCCTCATCTGACGCTGACCGGACGACGGCCGCCGGGGTGCACGCCCCGGCGGCCGTTCGCGTTCATTCGGCCTGAGCCGACCTGGCCCGCCGCGCGCGGCGCAGGAGGTGGACGGCGGTGACGAGCGGCCCGGCGATCGCCAGCACGAGCAGGGGAATCCCGACCCAACCGGGGATCGTCGTGCCGGTGCACTGTCCGTGGTGCCCGGACGAGTCGTCGACATAGACGCAGGTACGGGTCGGCGAGAAGGCGATGAGCCCGACCGCGACGGCGAGCCCACCGGGCCAGATGAGCAGCCCGACGAGCTTGTCCCGCAACGTCCACCGCCGGGAGACGAGAAGCATGACCGCCCCGGCCACCCACCCGGCCACCGGAACGATCACCCCTCCGACGAGGAGAAGGAACACCGTCAACGCGTCATACCGCCGCATGCGTCCCAGCATGGCGGTTCCAGCGCGCGGGTCATGCCGATTTCGATGATCCGCCGACGCGAAGATCGGGCGGTTGTCCACAGGGGCGCCGCGAACCTTCGACGTGCGGGGCCGCGTTCGGTCCGACGCAGGTCACCGCCGCCGCCAAGATCACGGAGGCGTCGGCGCAGACGGCCACGCGGCTCAGAACCGACGTCGATGCCGAACTCGGCCTGTGGAACGCTGATCCGCGGCGAGTCAGCGTAGGCGGCGGGCTCCGGCGGACGGGGTCGCGTCCAGGAAGCGTGGTTCGGCCCAGCCGCGACGCGCGTAGGCCTCCGTCACGGCCTCGCGTACGCGCTCGGCGCGGGCGGTGGGCACCAGGGCGATGACCGAGCCGCCGAAACCGCCGCCGACCATGCGGGCGCCGCGGGCGCCCGCGCGTACCGACTCCTCGACCGCCACGTCGGCCTCCGGCCACGAGACCTCGAACTGGTCGCGCAGGGACAGGTGTGACGCCGTCAGCAGCGCCCCGACCTCCCCGACCGCGCCCGCGCGCAACAGGCCGACCGTGGCCTCCACGCGGTGGTTCTCGGTCACCACGTGCTGGGTGCGGCGGCGCAGCACCGGGTCGCCGAGCCGGGACAGGGCCTCGGCCAGGTCGGTGACGTCGCGCAGGGCCGGTACGCCCAGGAGTTCGGCCGCCTTCTCGCAGGCCGTGCGGCGGTCGGCGTACCCGCCGTCCACCAGCTCGTGTTCGGCTCGCGTGTCGATGACCAGCAGCGTCAGCCCGGTCAGGTCGAGCGGTGCCTGTGCCGACAGGCCGCTGCGGCAGTCGAGGAACAGCGCGTGGTCCTCGGTGCACAGCAGCGACGCCGACTGGTCCATGATCCCGCACGGCACGCCGACGAAGTCGTTCTCCGCGCGCTGGGCGATGCGGGCGAGTGCCGGCCGCGGCACCTCGATGCCGTACAGGTCGCACAGCGCCACCGCGACCGCGCACTCCAGCGCCGCCGAGGACGACAGGCCCGCGCCCTGCGGCAGGTCCGCGTCGATCAGCAGCGACGCCCCGCCGACCTGGTATCCGGCCTCGCGTAGCGACCACACGACGCCGGCGGCGTACGCGGCCCAGCCGTCCACCGAGCCAGGCGTCGGGTCCGTCACC
The DNA here is from genome assembly GCF_050936355.1 of Actinoallomurus sp. CA-142502. NCBI lineage: Bacteria > Bacillati > Actinomycetota > Actinomycetes > Streptosporangiales > Thermomonosporaceae > Actinoallomurus > Actinoallomurus sp. CA-142502. The sequence continues at coordinate 10,513,394 of NZ_JBNJMY010000001.1, read as the reverse complement.
TCGGTGGTCGAGCGCGACTGCAGCGAACGCAGCTCGAACACCCCGTCGTCGCGCCGGGCGGCGGCCACCGTGACGCCCTGGCGCAGCGCGAACGGCAGCACGAAACCGTCGTTGTAGTCGGTGTGCTCACCGATCAGGTTGACCCGGCCCGGCGCGTGCCAGACCCCGTCCGGCTCGCGCCCGTAGGTCTCCTGGAAGCCCATGTCGCCGCTCCTCGAATCGAGCAGCGATCATATCGGCAGGCCGGAGGGGAACAGCGGCTCGGTGGCCCGCTCCAGCGCGATGCGCACGGCGCCGGTCGCGACCGCCTCGTCGCCGAGCTCCCCGGCGACGATCTCCGGCGTGTGCGGGCAGAGCGAGGAGAGACGTTTGCGCAGCCCGGTGATGATCAGGTCGCCGGCGCGCGACAGGCCGCCGCCCACGACGACCAGCGCGGGGTCGACCGCCAGCAGCAGTGCCGCCGCGCCCGTCGCCAGGTCGTCGGTGAAGGTCTCCACGGCCGCGACCGCCTCCGGCTCGCCGCCGCGCGCCGCGGCGAACACCGACGCCAGGTCGCCGGCCGAGGACACGGCCGCCAGCAGCCGGTCCGGGGCGCCCTCCCAGCGCAGGACCGGGAGCAGTCCCAGCTCGCCGGCCCCGCCCCGGTGGCCTCGGTGGAGCCGGCCGCCGATGAGGATGCCGGCGGCGATCCGGTTGCCCGCGAGCAGGCACACGGCGTCGCTCACATGCCGGGCCGCGCCGCGCCAGTGCTCGGCGACGGTCGCCAGATTGGCGTCGTTCCCCACGACGACGTTCTCCGCGACCGATCCAAGGGCGCGCGGCAGGTTCAGGCCCGTCCAGCCGGGCAGCACCGTGCACAGGGTCACCGTGCCGTCGCGCACGACACCGGGCGTGCCGATCCCGACGGCGCGAAGGCGGCCGGCGGGCACTCCGCTCGACGTCAGGCACCGTTCCAGGGTCCGGCGGGTCGCCGAGAGCCGCCCGCCGGCGTCCTGCGAGGGACTCACCTCGGTACGGAGGACGTGGCGTACCTCACCCTCCAGGTCGGCCAGCATGACGAGGATCGTGTGGACCCCGATGTCGACGCCGGCCACGAACCCCTCATCGGCGGCGAACCGGAAACGCCGGGCCGGGCGTCCCGCGCCCCCGGGCTCCGGCGGCAGTTCGCGTACGACGCGGCGGCCGACGAAGTCGTCGACGACGTCCTCCACAGTCGGGCGCGACAGCCCGGTGGCCTCACTGACCTCGCTCAGCGTCCGCGGCCCCCGCGCGTACAGCGCGGCCAGGACGTCGGCGGAGTTCAGCCGGCGCAGACGCGATGGGGTGCCGCCCTCTCCCATGACGCACTCCCTTGACTTGAGCACCGACCGGCTCATTATTAAACGAACTTCCTTTAATAAGTGAGGGCAGGGCATGCCGGTCACATTGGCGGTGGCAGGAGCGGGCATCCGCGGCCGGGACTACGCGCGCCACGCCGCGGCGGGCGGGCGCGCCCGGCTGGTCGCGGTGGCCGAGCCGGACGAGCGTCGCCGTACGGCGATCGCCGCCGAGCACGGGCTGCCGCCCGAGAACGTCTTCGCCGACTGGCGGGACCTCGCCGCCCGGCCGAGGCTCGCCGACGCGATGATCGTCGCGACGCAGGACGCCCAGCACGTCGAGCCCGCGGTCGCCTTCGCCGGCCTCGGCTACCACCTGCTGCTCGAGAAGCCGATGGCGCCCACCGAGGCGGGGTCGCGAAAGATCGCCGAGGCCGTCGAGCGGTCCGGGGTCATGCTCGCCGTCTGCCACGTCATGCGCTACTCCGCCTACACCCGCGCGCTCAAGGATCTGCTCGACCAGGGGCGGATCGGCGACGTGGTCAACGTCCAGCACCTGGAGCCGGTCGGCTGGTGGCACTTCGCCCACTCGTTCGTGCGCGGCAACTGGCGCAGCGAGCGCCTGTCCTCGCCGATGCTGCTCGCCAAGTGCTGCCACGACGTCGACTGGCTCGCCCACGTCATCGGACGGCCGGCGCGGCGGGTGTCGTCCTTCGGCGGCCTGATCCACTTCCGGCCGGAGAACCGTCCCGCCGGGGCGGCCGACCGCTGCCTGGACTGCGCGGTCGAGCCCGACTGCCCGTACTCCGCCCCGCGCATCTACTTCCGCCTGGCCGGCGAGCCGGAGCGGCGGGGATGGCCGCACACCGCGCTCACCGCGGACACCTCGCCGGAGGGCGTACGCGAGGCTCTGCGCACCGGCCCGTACGGGCGATGCGTGTACGGCGGTGACAACGACGTCGCCGACCAGCAGGTCGTCATGATCGAGTACGAGGGCGGCGTCACCGCCTCGCTCACCGTCACGGCGTTCACCCCCATGAGCTCCCGCCGGACGCGTGTCTTCGGCACGCGCGGCGCGATCGAGGGCGACGGGCGCGGCCTCACGGTCCACGACTTCGTCACCGGGCGGCGCGAACTCGTCGAGACCGGTGACGACGAGGCCGCGCTCGACGGTGACCACGGCGGCGCCGACCGGGCGCTGGTGGAGGCGTTCGTCGCGGCGCTCGCCGCCGGCGACCCGGCGCCGCTGCTCACCGACGCGCGTACCTCGCTCGACAGCCACCGGCTCGTCTGGGCCGCCGAGCGCGCGCGGCGCACCGGGACCGTCGTCACCCTCACCGAGCCGTCCCCCCGATCGGAGTGACCATGAACCCTGCACGCTGGGCCGCGGCGGGCGCGGCACTGGCCGTGACGCTGGCCGGCGGCTGCTCGTCCGGCTCGTCGGCGGACTCCTCCGGCCGCGGGCCGATCACCTGGGCCATGTTCAAGGAACCGACCGGGGCGCTGACGAAGATCGTCGATGTGTGGAACCGCGCCCGCCCGCGCGAGAAGGTCAGGGTGGTCGAACTGCCCGAGGCCGCCGACGCCCAGCGGCAGCAGCTCATCCAGAACGCCCAGATCAAGTCCGACGCGTTCGACGTGGTCACGCTCGACGCCGTCTGGACCGCCGAGTTCGCCGCGAACCGCTGGGTCGAACCGATCGACGCGAAGACGCTGCCCACCGGCGCCTTCCTCGCACCGTCGCTGCGCACCGGGGAGTACCGCGGCCGGCTGTACGCCGTGCCGTGGCTGACCGGCGCGGGACTGCTCTACTACCGCACCGACCTGCTGAAGAAGGCCGGCATCACCCGGCCTCCGGTCACCTGGGCCGAGCTGACCGCCGACTGCGCCGAGGTCCGCAGGACCAAGGACATCGGCTGCTACGCCGGGCAGTACGACAAGTACGAGGGCCTCACCGTGAACTTCAGCGAGGCGGTCGCCAGTGCGGGCGGCCAGGTCATCGACGCCTCGGGCCGCCCGGCCCTCGGCACGCCCGAGGCCCTCCACGGCCTGGAGTTCCTCGTGAACGGCTTCAAGGACGGCACGATCCCGCGCGCCGCCATCGGGTACCAGGAGGAGAACGGCCGCCGCGACTTCGAGGCCGGGCGCCTGCTGTTCCACCGCAACTGGGGCTATGTGTACTCCACCGCGGGAAAGACCGACGGCACCAGCAAGGTGGCCGGCCGGTTCGGGGTCGCGCCGCTGCCCGGCCTGAACGGCCCGGGCACCTCCACCCTCGGCGGCAACAACCTCGCCGTTTCGTCCTTCTCCCGGCACCGGCGGACGGCCCTGGACTTCCTGGCTTACGCGACCGGGAAGGAGGCCGAGAAGAGCTTCGGGCTCACCAGCGCCTATCCCATGTCGCTCACGGCGCTGTACTCCGACGCCGACCTGGTCAAGGCACAGCCGTACCTGCCGACGATGCTGAAGTCGATCCAGGGCGCCCGGCCACGGCCGCAGGTCGTCCGCTACGGCGACGTCACCGCGGCGATCCAGAAGGACGTCTATGCCGCCCTGCACGGCGACACCGGCCCCCAGCAGGCCCTGGCGCGGCTCCAGGCCGAGCTGGGCCCGCTGACCCGCTGACGAGCGGGCTCAGGACCGGATGAACTCCCACGCGTCGGCCACCATCGCCCGCAGGTCGCGCTCGGGCTTCCAGCCCAGCCGGTCGGTGATCTTGGCGGAGGAGGCGATCAGCACGGCCGGATCGCCGGGTCGCCGGGGGCTCTCGACCGCCGGGATCGGCTCGCCGGTGACCTCACGGCAGACGTCGATGACCTCGCGTACGGAGTACCCCGAGCCGCTGCCCAGGTTGAAGATCTCGTGTTCGCCGGGCGCGCAGGCGTCGAGGGCGAGCAGGTGCGCCACGGCCAGGTCCACGACGTGGATGTAGTCGCGAACGCAGGTGCCGTCGGCGGTCGGGTAGTCGGTGCCGAAGATCGAGACCGACTCGCGCTTCCCCTGGGGGACCGCGAGGACGTTCGGGATCAGGTGCGTCTCGACGGTGTGCCGCTCGCCGTACGCGCCGTACGCCCCGGCGACGTTGAAGTAGCGCAGGCTGACCCCGCCGATCCCGTACATGCGGGCGTACTCGGCGAGGGTCGTGTCGATGGCGAGCTTGGACGCGCCGTACGGGTTGGTCGGCCGGGTCGGGTCGGTCTCGAGGATCGGGGTGCGCTCCGGCTCGCCGTACGTCGCCGCCGTGGAGGAGAAGACGATGCGCGGGGTCCGGTGCACGCGCATGGCGTCCAGCAGGGCGAGCGACTCGCCGAGGTTCTTGTCCCAGTACAGACCGGGCTTTTCCACCGACTCGCCCACGAGGGACTTGGCCGCGAAGTGCAGGACGCCGTCGAAGCCCTCCGCGAGCACGTCGCCGGCCGCCTCACGGAGCGTCGCGTGGATCAGCGGAACACCCGCCGGGACGGCGTCGCCGTGCCCGGTCGAGCAGTCGTCCAGCACGACGACCTCGTGCCCGGCCTCCAGCAGTTTCGCCGCGACGACACTGCCGATGTAGCCGGCGCCCCCCGTGACGAGAAGCTTCATCAGGACCTCCTGTATTCATGAACGGGTACGCTTACAGCTCTAGTCTTTCCGACAACCAACCAGGACATGGACGCCCCACATAGACATCGGCGTCTCCCATGACGGGGACGCTCGCGAGCGCCGCCATCGTCTTGGCGCTCATTCTGGTCGAGGCGCTGTTCGTCGCGTCCGAGCTCGCTCTCGTCTCCCTTCGTGACAGCCAGGTCCGGCGGATCGCCGAGCGTGGCCGTCGCGGCGCCGCCGTGGCCCGGCTGGTCAGCGACCCCAACCGGTTCCTGGCGGTCGTGCAGATCGGCGTCACCCTGACCGCCCTGCTCTCCTCGGCGTACGGTGCCGTGACGCTGTCCGACACCGCCAAGAAGGCCCTGGTCGAGCACACGGGGCTGTCCGAGGGCCTCGCGGGGTTGGTGGGCGTCGTCGGCGTCACGCTGATCATCTCCTACGTCACGCTGGTCATCGGCGAGCTGGCGCCCAAGCGCCTGGCCCTCCAGCGGGCCGAGGGCGTGGCGCTGCTCGTGGCACCGTTCCTCGACCGGATGGCGATCATCTCCCGCCCGGTCATCTGGCTGCTGTCCAGGTCCACGAACCTCGTCGTGCGGCTGCTGGGCGGCGACCCGGCGGCCTCCCGCGAGAAGATCACCGCCGAGGAGGTGCGCGCGCTGGTCGCGGGCACCACCGAGATCGCGCCGGACGAGCGGAACCTGATCGAGGAGGTGTTCGCGGCCGGGGAACGCCAGTTGCGCGAGGTGCTGGTGCCGCGTACCGAGGTGGAGTTCCTCGACGCCGCCACCCCGCTGTGCAAGGCGGCCCAGGTCGCCGCCGGCAGCCCGCACTCGCGCTACCCGGTCTACCGCGAGTCCCACGACGACGTGGTCGGGTTCGTCCACGTCCGTGACCTGCTCGACCCGCAGCAGTCCGGCCTCACGACGCCCGTCGGCGACGTCGTACGGCCTGTGCTCTACCTGCCGGCCGGCAAGCGCGTGCTGGCGGTGCTGTCGGAGATGCGGCGCGAGGGCCACCACCTGGCGATCGTCGTGGACGAGTACGGCGGTACGGCCGGGATCGTGACCCTGGAGGACCTCGTCGAGGAGCTGATCGGCGACATCCGCGACGAGTACGACGTCGAGGACGCCCACGCGAAGCGGCTGCACGGCGGCGCGCTGGACGTCGACGGCCTGCTGAACATCGACGACTTCGCCGACGAAACCGGCGTTGAGCTGCCCGAAGGCCCGTACGAGACGGTCGCCGGATACCTCATGGCCGTTCTCGGTCATCTGCCCCAGGTGGGGGAGATGACCATGGTCGGCGGGCATCGTCTCTCTGTCACCGAGGTGGACGGGCGGCGGGTGGCGCGGGTGCGCGTCACTCCTCCACCGGTCCCCGACCCGGTCCCCGAGCCGGAGCCCGACGAGTCCTGAGAGAATTCACGTATGCCCACCGAGCCGAATCCGCCGTCCACCCGGCCGGACGGCGTGCGACCGCGCGTCCTGTCCGGCATCCAGCCGACCGCTGACTCGTTCCACCTCGGCAACTACCTCGGCGCGCTGCGCCAGTGGGTCGCCCTGCAGGACACGCACGACGCGTTCTACTGCGTCGTCGACCTGCACGCGATCACGGTCCAGCACGACCCGGCGGTGCTGCGGCGGCGCACCCGGGTGGCGGCCGCGCAGCTGTTCGCGATCGGGATCGACCCCGAGCGCAGCACGCTGTTCGTGCAGAGCCACGTGCGCGAGCACGCCGAGCTGGCGTGGATCCTCGGCTGCCTGACCGGGTTCGGCGAGGCGAGCCGGATGACGCAGTTCAAGGACAAGTCGGCCAAGCAGGGCACCTCCGCGACCTCGATCGGCCTGTTCACCTACCCGGTGCTCCAGGCCGCCGACATCCTGCTCTACCAGGCCGACCAGGTGCCGGTGGGCGAGGACCAGCGGCAGCACCTGGAGCTGACCCGCACGCTCGCGCAGCGCTTCAACCACCGGTTCGGCGAGACGTTCGTGACGCCGGAGCCCTACATCCCCGAGGCCACCGCCAAGATCACCGACCTGCAGGAGCCGACGGCGAAGATGAGCAAGTCCTCGTCGTCGCCGCAGGGCATCCTCGACCTGCTCGACGACCCGGGTCCGCTGCGCAAGAAGGTGATGCGCGCGGTGACCGACACGGGCACCGAGATCATCGCCGACGAAGAGAACAAGCCCGGCGTAACCAACCTTCTGCGCATTTACTCCGCATTGAGCGAGACCTCTGTTCCGGACCTCGAACGCCGCTACGCGGGACAGGGGTACGGCGCGCTGAAGAAGGATCTCGCCCAGGCCGTGCTCGACACCTTCACGCCCATTCGCGAGCGCACCGAGAAGCTCCTCGCCGACGAAGCACAGCTCGATCGCCTGCTGGCCCGCGGCGCCGACCGCGCGAGCGCGGTCGCCCGGCAGACCATGGACGCCGTCCGCGATCGGGTCGGGTTCCTGGGCCGTGCCTGACCCGGCGGAGCGGACCATCGGGGTGGCCATCCCGATACCCGACCCGTACGGCCGGGAGCTCCAGCAGGCGCGCGCGTCCTTCGGTGATCCGCTCGCCCGCTCGATCCCGACGCACATCACGCTGGTCCCGCCCCTGCGGATCGCCTCGGCGGCGCTGGAGGAGATCGAGGAGCACCTGCGCGCGGTGGCGGCGGAGGAGCGGCCGTTCCGGATCCTGTTGCGCGGCACGGGGACGTTCCGGCCGATCTCGCCGGTGGTGTTCGTGGCGCCGGCCACCGGGATCAGCGAGTGCGAGCGCCTGGAGCTGCGCGTACGCCGTGGCCCGCTCGACCGCGCGCTGAGCTTCCCTTACCACCCGCACGTCACGGTCGCCCACCACCTGTCCGACGATCTGCTCGACCGGGCTTTCAAGGATTTGTCCGAATATGAGGCGGAATTTCCGGTCTGGGGATTCTCGCTTTACGAGCACGGCGTCGACGGAGTCTGGCGGCCGCAACGCGACTTCGCATTCGGCGCCGGCGTTTCAGGGTGATTCCAAAGTCGGGTTTCGGTTTTCTGAATCTTTGCGCTCCGCCGGGGTAGTCCGTCGAAATGACGGCGGTCCTGGACAGCATGCGTCACTGGGTCAGCTCGGCCGAAGAGGCCATGAAGCGCGTGCTACGTCAGGCGCGCGCCCGCTGGCGTACGGTCGACCACCTCGGCCGCGCCTACATCCGGTACCGCGACCAGCGCGGCGACCGGATGGCCGCGGCGCTGACCTTCTACGGCTTCCTGTCGTTCTTCCCGCTGGTCGCCCTGGCGTTCGCCGTCACCGGTTACATCGTGGCGATCAGCCCGCAGGCACGCGACGCCGTCGCCAAGGCACTGGACCAGCTCCTGCCCGAGCTGTCCCACCGGCTGCCGGTCGACCAGATCGCCTCGGCCAAGGCCGGTGCGAGCGTGTTCGCCCTCCTCGGGCTCGCGTGGAGCGGCCTCGGCTGGATCGGGGTCTGGCGCGAGTCCCTGCGCACGATCTGGCAGGGCGCCGAAGGCGAGGGCAACCCGGTCGTCAACCGGCTGCGCGACCTCGGCGTGCTGTGCCTGCTCGGCCTCGCGCTGCTCGCCTCGGTGATCCTGTCCTCGGCGGCCTCCGCCACCACGCACGCCGTACTCGGCTGGCTCGGCCTCGCGGACGTGACCGGCGCCGGCACCCTCCTGCGGCTCATCGCCCTGTCCGTCGCGGTCGTCGCCGACGGTGTGATCTTCCTCATCCTGTTCACCACACTCGCCGGCACCAAGGCGTCCTGGCGGCACCTGCTGCGCGGATGCCTCTTCGGCGCCGTCGGGTTCGAGGCGCTGAAGATCGTCGGCGCGCTGTTCATCGCGCACACCATGAGAAACCCCGTGTACGCCTCGTTCGCCGTGATCGTCGGACTGCTGGTGTGGATCAACCTCTCGTCGCGGTTCATCCTGTTCACCGCCGCGTGGACGGCGACCCGCCGGGTGATCCTGGCGGTGGACGCCAACCCCCCGGAACCGGAAGAGGACACGGCGCGTGAACAGACCAAGCCCCCCGAGAAGGACTCCTGACGCCTCAGGGGCGCGCCGGTTCGTCGCCGTGCGGCTCGTCGGGCGTCGTCGGGTCCCCATCGTCCGCGCCGTTTCCGCCGTTTCCCCCCAGGGGCTCGAACGGGCCGCGCGAACCCCGGCCGTTCTCCGCGTCGTCCCGTACCGTGTCCTCGCCGGGCGCGGACTCCGGCTCACCGGCCGGGCCATGCGTCGGGTTCGGCATCGTCGACCAGGAGTCCGGCCGGTCGCGACCGCCCGAGTCCAGGGGCGAGCCGGCCACCTTCACGTCGCCGGGCGGCGTGCGCCGGGTGCGCGGCGGGTCCGCGTCGGGGCTCTCGGTCGCGCCCGCCTCGTACGGCGGCGCGTCGTCCGCGGGCGACGGGTCCGGTCCCGCGGCGGCGGGACGACGGCGGCGCCGCAGGCCCACGGCCAGCCCGGCGATGATCGCGACGGCCGCGCCCGCGGGCAGCCCGATCTTCCACCAGGCGAGTTCGCCGGAGGACGTGGTCCGTCCGTCGGCGGCCGGCTTGTGCGCCACGGGCTTCGGCGTGGGCTTGGGGGGCGGCGGGATCGGGTTCACGAGCGTGCCGACCGGCTCGGCCTTGTCGCGCTCGGCGAAGCCCCAGTCGAGCAGGGCGCGGGCGTCGGGCCAGAAGTCGGACTGGGCGTGCATGAGGGAGATGATGATCGTGTGGCCGTTGCGCCTCGCCGCGCCGACGAAGCTGCCCAGCGCGTGGCTCGTCCAGCCGTTCTTGCCGCCGATCATGCCGGAGTAGTGGTTGCCGACCAGGAGGTGGTCGTGCGTGCCGATCTCCCAGCCGCCGGTCTTCTTGCCCTTCTTGCGTTCCTCCTTGGTCGGCGGCGCCGGCCAGTGGTAGGTCGTCGCCTTCACGTACTTGATGAAGTCCGGCAGGGTGAGGCCCTGCTTCATGATCAGCGCCAGGTCGTACGCGGAGCTGTGCTGCTGCGTCAGGGTGAGCGGCGGGTCGTCGTCGAGGCCGTTGGGCGTACGGGCCACCGTGTCGTTCGCCTGGATCCGCTTCGCCTCGGCGTTCATCGCCGCGAGCGTGGTCTTCATCCCGCCGCCGGCCTCGGCCAGGGCGACGGCGGCGTCGTTGCCCGACTGCATCAGCAGGCCGTGGAACAACTGGTCGACCGTGTAGGACATCTTCTCGTCCAGGCCGACCGCCGAGCCGGAGGCGTTCACGGCGTTCAGCGAGGGCCGGACCTTCTGCTTGGGGTCGAGCCGGGGGATCAGCGTGATCGCCGTGAGCGTCTTCAGCGTGCTCGCCGGGCGGTAGTGGCCGTGCGGGTCCTTGGCCGCCAGCACGCGGCCGGTCTCCAGGTCCGCGATGACGTACGAGGAGGCCTCGATGTGCGGCGGCTCCGGCACGCTCTTGTCACGGATGTAACCGTGGCTCGCCAGCCTGCTGCCGCCGATCGTCTCCCCGGAGGGAGGAACGGCGGCGGGCGACGCATCGGCGGGTACGGAGAACACGCACAGATACCCCGCAGTGCCGCAGACGGCGAACAAGGACACGACTTTTCTCATGGCGGCCCATCGCTAGACGACCGGTACTTGAGTGACCACATCGGTCTACCCGCGATAATGGTGCCCGATGAACATCTCTCGGCGTGCATCAGGATTTGTACTCGGCCTTGCCGCATTCATGATCTTTGAATGGCTCATGCTCGCGAAGAATCTGGGTAGCGGCCCGGCCCGGCCCACGGCCTACTACGTGGTGCACGGAATCCTGGTGTGTGTGAACATCGTGCTGGCGATCGTCCTCGGCGCCATCGGCTGGCGGGCGTGGACCTCCCCGCGGCGCGGATGAGCACCGGGAAGACGAGCGGAAGGGTGATGGCATGGACTCCGAATCGGGGCTGCCGATCGAACCGGTCTACGGCCCGGGAGCACCGGCCGGCTGGGACCCTGCCGTCGCGCTGGGCGAGCCGGGCGCCTTCCCCTACACCCGCGGCGTGTACCCCACGATGTACACCAGCCGCCCGTGGACGATGCGCCAGTACGCCGGGTTCGGTACGGCGGCCGAGTCCAACCGGCGCTACCACCAGCTGATCGAGGCCGGCACCGCCGGCCTGTCGGTCGCCTTCGACCTGCCCACCCAGATGGGCTACGACTCCGACGCGAAGATGGCGTACGGCGAGGTCGGCAAGGTCGGCGTCGCCATCGACTCCATCGAGGACATGCGCGTGCTGTTCGACGGCATCCCGCTCGGCCAGGTGTCGACCTCGATGACGATCAACGCGCCCGCGGCGGTGCTCCTGCTGCTCTACCAGCTCGTCGCCGAGGAGCAGGGCGTCGCGGGCGACAAGCTCACCGGCACGATCCAGAACGACATCCTCAAGGAGTACATCGCCCGGGGCACCTACATCTTCCCGCCCAAGCCGAGCCTGCGGATGGTCGCCGACACCTTCCGCTACTGCCGCGACGAGATCCCGCGCTGGAACACCATCTCGATCTCCGGCTACCACATGGCCGAGGCGGGCGCGACGCCCGTACAGGAGATCGCCTTCACGCTCGCCAACGCCAAGGAGTACGTCCGCGCGGCGGTCGAGTCCGGCCTAGACGTCGACTCCTTCGCGCCCCGGCTGTCGTTCTTCTTCGTCGCCCGCACGACGCTGCTGGAAGAGGTCGCCAAGTTCCGCGCGGCCCGCCGGATCTGGGCGCACATCATGCGCGACGAGTTCGGCGCGAAGAACCCCAAGTCGCAGATGCTGCGCTTCCACACCCAGACGGCCGGTGTCCAGCTCACCGCGCAGCAGCCCGAGGTCAACATGGTGCGCGTCGCCATCCAGGCGCTCGGCGCGGTCCTGGGCGGCACGCAGTCGCTGCACACCAACTCCTACGACGAGGCCATCGCGCTGCCCACCGAGAAGGCGGCGCGGCTCGCCCTGCGCACCCAGCAGGTGATCGCGAACGAGTCCGACCTGACGAGGACCGTCGACCCGTTCGCGGGCTCGTACGCCGTCGAGTCGATGACCGACGACATCGAAGAGGCCACGCGAGCGCTGATCGGCCAGGTCGAGGAGTTCGGCGGCGCGGTGAACGCGATCGAGAAGGGCTTCCAGAAGGCCGAGATCGAACGCTCCGCCTACCGCACCGCGCTGGAGATCGACAACGCCGAGCGCGTCGTCGTCGGCGTCAACAAGTTCCGCACCGACGCCGACGAGCCGTACGAACCGCTCCGCGTCGACCCGGCGATCGGCGAGGCGCAGGCCGCGAAGCTGGCGAAGCTGCGCGAGGAGCGCGACGGCGCCGAGGTGAGCCGGCGGCTCGACGAGCTGCGCGCGCTGGCCGAGAAGGAGGGCGCGCAGGCGGAGGGCGGCGACGTGTCCGCCGGCCACGCCAACCTCCTGTACCCGCTGCGCGAGGCCCTCCGGGCCCGGGCCACGGTCGGCGAGGTCTGCGACGCTCTACGCGACGTCTGGGGCGTGTACGTGCCCCCGGACGCCTACTGATCCGGAGCGGCGAGCCGACGAGCGAGCGGAGCGGCCGGTGAGGAACGAGCCGTCCGCGTAGCGAGTGAGGAGGCGAGCGCGACCATGGGTACGCGACCACCGGATACTGGAGGCGGGTATGGGCGAGACGGCCTGGCGGGCGAACATCGACGGCTTCGAGCAGGCGGCGCGGTCGATGGTCGCGCTCGCGGACGAACTCACCGCGGCCGACTGGGACCGCCCGACGGAGTGTCCGGGCTGGTCGGTCAAGGATCAGTACTCACATATCCTGGGAATCGAACGCTGGCTGCTCGGCGACGCCGACGACGGTGAGACCCGCACCTCGGCCAACACCGAGCTCGACGTCGAGGCACGCCGCGCCGACCCGCCGGGTGAGATCCTCGGCGACCTGCGTGACGTCATCGAGCGGCGCGTCGCCGCGTTGCGTTCCGGAGCGGTCGACCTGGCCGAGGTCGTCACGACCCCGTTCGGGCCGGCCATGGCCTACGGCGACTTCATGCGTCACCGGGCCTTCGACGTCTGGATGCACGAGCAGGACGTGCGCCGGGCGACCGGCCGGCCGGGCAACCTCGACGGACCCGGGGCGGACTGCTCGCGCCTGGTGCTCGAAGGCTCCCTGCCGTACGTCGTGGGCAAGCGCGCCGCGGCCGCGCCCGGGCAGACGGTGGTCGTCGAGACGCCGGAGCACCGCTGGCGCGTCGTCGTCGGCGACGACCGCCGGGCACGCTTTCACGACGGCCCCGACGGTGACGCGGAGCCGACCGTACGGCTCCGCATGGCGTGGGAGACGTTCGTCCGGCTCGGCGGTGGGCGCGTGACGGGCGACGCGGCCGACGTGGAGGTCGGCGGTGACCCCGAGCTGGCACGCCGGGTGCTGGCGGGCATGGCGGTCACGCCCTGACATGGTCAATTTGATCATTAGTAGGGAGTGCGCGTAGCCGAAACGGGTGGCGTGTTCGACCGGAGTGGTGCTCAGCTTGAGTCAACCGCTCATCGCGGGGCAAAGACGTCGCGAGGTCGCGTGCCGTCGACGGCATCATGGTCACCTGGTCCGGCGCGGCGCGCGATCGCTGCCACGTCGGGACGTCCTGGCCGGATTGTGCCACGTGCGCGGCATTAACCTGCAAGGATTGAGATCGGAGGTTGGCCGTGGCCATCGAGTTCAACGCATCACGAGGGGCGACCCTCGGCGTCGAGTGGGAGCTTCAGCTCGTCGACGCCGAGACCAAGCGCCTGCGCCAGGACGCGCGCGAGGTGCTGGCCGCGGTGCCCGGCCTCAGCGAGGCGCAGGAGATGCCCAAGATCCGGCACGAGCTCATGGAGTCGACCGTCGAGATCGTCACCGGCATCTGCGACACGGTCTCCGAGGCCCGCGCCGACCTCGCCGCGTCAATCGCCGACCTGCGGTCCGTCACCGACCCGCGGGGGACCGCGCTCGCCTGCACCGGCACCCACCCGATCAGTGACTGGCGCGACGCCGTCATGGCGCCGGTCCAGCGCTACGCCGAGCTCGTCGAACAGATGCAGTGGCTCGCCCGGCGCATCCAGACCTACGGCGTCCACGTCCACGTCGGCGTGCGCTCGGCGGAGAAGGCCGTGCCGATGGTGAACGCGCTGTCGGCCTACCTGCCGCACTTCCTCGCCCTGACCGCCTCCAGCCCCTTCTGGAGCGGCAGCGACACCGGGCTCGCGTCGAGCCGGGCGATCGTGTTCGGCCAGCTCCCCACGGCCGGGCCGCCGCACCTGCTCGCCGACTGGGGCGAGTTCGAGGACTACATGGAGACCCTGCTGCGGGCCGGCACGATCCGCAGCATCAAAGAGGTGTGGTGGGACATCCGCCCGCATCCGGACTTCGGCACCATCGAGATCCGGATGTTCGACGGCATCCCGACTCTTCGCGAGGTCGGCATGGCGGCGGCGCTGTGCCAGTCGCTCGTCGAGCTCTTCGACCACCAGCTCGACCGGGGCTACACCCTGCCGAGCCCGGCCGCGTGGGTCGTACGCGACAACAAGTGGCGTGCGACGCGGTACGGCCTGGACGCCATCGTCATCACCGATGACCAGGGCACGACGGCTCCGCTCCGCGACGAGCTGTACGAACTGGTGCACGAGCTGGAGCCCATCGCGGACCGGCTCGGCTGCGCCGAAGACCTGAAGGTCGTCTCGGAGGTGCTCGACCACGGCGCCCCGTACGAGCGTCAGCGCGGCATCATCGCCGCCGGCGGCTCGATCGAGGACGTCGTCGGCGCCAGCATCACAGAGTTCCGGGAGGACAGATTCGTGAATCCACGGGAGGTGACACATGCGGGGATCTGAACTCCCCGGCGGTGAGCCCACGGACGAGCCGGGGACGGGAGGGCTGCGGGCGCAGCTCGACTCCTACCTCACCAGTCAGGAAGACCGGCTGATCGCCTTCCGACGCGACATCCACATGCACCCCGAGCTCGGCTACGCCGAGCACCGCACGACCGCCCGCATCGCGGAGGAGCTGACCGCGGCCGGGCTGCGCCCGGTGCCGCTCCCCAAGGGCACGGGCCTCATCTGCGAGGTCGGCTGCGGAGACGGACCGGTCGTGGCGCTGCGCGCCGACATTGACGCGCTGCCCCTGCCGGACGAGAAGGACGTCCCCTACCGTTCGACGGTGCCGGGCGTCGCGCACGCCTGCGGGCACGACGTCCACACCACGATCATGCTGGGTGTCGCACGGTTCTTCGCCCAGCAGGCGGAGGCCGGGCAGGTGCCCGGCCGTGTGCGGCTGATCTTCCAGCCGGCCGAGGAGAACCCCGGCGGCGCCCTCGACGTCATGGCGGCCGGCGGCATCGCCGGCGTCGACCGCGTCTTCGCCCTCCACTGCGACCCCCGCGTGGAGGTCGGGCAGGTCGGCCTGCGGGTCGGCCCCATCACCGCCGCGTGCGACAAGGTCAACGTCCGCGTCACCGGTCCGGGCGGCCACACCGCGCGGCCGCACCTGACCGCCGACCTGGTCTACGCCCTGGCCAAGATCGTGACCGAGCTGCCCGCCGCGCTCTCGCGCCGCGTCGACCCGCGTTCCAGCCTCAGCCTGGTCTGGGGGCAGATCGCGGCCGGCTCGGTGGCCAACGCCATTCCCGACGACGGCGTCGCCCAGGGCACCGTGCGCTGCCTCGACGACGAGGCGTGGCACTCGGCTCCCGACCTGATGAAGGCCCTGCTCGACTCCGTGGCCACCGCGTACGACGTCAAGGCCGAGCTCGACTACGTCCGTGGCGTTCCCCCCACCGTCAACGAGAAGACCAGCGTGGACATGTTCCGCGCCGCGGTCATCAGCGTGCTGGGCGACGGCGCGGTGACGACCACTCCGCAGAGCCTCGGCGGCGAGGACTTCGGCTGGTACCTGGAGTCGATTCCGGGCGCGCTGGCTCGGCTCGGTGTGTCGGCGCCCGGCATGGCGGGTGCGTACGACCTCCACCGGGGCACGTTCGACGTCGACGAGCACTGCATCGCCGTCGGCGTCCGCGTGATGGTGGCCACCGCGCTCACCGCGCTGTGGGAGAGCCGCCGCGCGGGAGCCACCGAGCCGGTCGGTGAGCCTGCCTGACTCGCGTTTATATGGCTTGACCTGTGACGATGCGCTTTCGCCTTGATAACGGACACGTTGCGACACGGTAGCTTTGTTCCGTCCGGTCCCCGGGGCCCAATAGGGTCCAAAAGATTCATGCCAGTGGCATATTTCGGGCGGGGCCGGTACTAACGGAGGAGCTACCTTGCGCCGTGGAGTGAAGATAGTCGCCGTCGCGGCGAGCGCGGTCATGGCGCTCAGCGCCGCCGGGTGTGGCGGGAAGAAGGCGACCACCGGTGGTGGTGGCGGCGACGGCAAGAAGACCCTGAAGGTCGGCCTCGCCTACGACGTCGGCGGCCGGGGTGACAAGTCGTTCAACGACGCCGCGTACGCCGGTCTGCAGAAGGTCCAGCAGGAGCTCAAGCTCGACGTCAAGGACCTCGAGGCCAAAGAGGGCGAGAGCGACAACGACAAGATCCAGCGGCTCGAGCTGCTGGCCAAGTCGGGCTACAACCCGGTCGTCGCGGTCGGCTTCGTGTACGCCACGGCGCTCGGCAAGGTCGCGCCGAAGTACCCGAACACCAAGTTCGCCATCGTCGACGACAACACGATCCAGCAGCCGAACGTGACCGACCTGCTCTTCGCCGAGCAGGAGGGCTCCTACCTCGTGGGCGCGGCGGCCGCCAAGAAGTCCCAGACCGGCAACATCGGCTTCGTCGGCGGCGTGCAGACCCCGCTGATCAAGAAGTTCGAGGCCGGGTACGTCGCGGGCGCCAAGAAGATCAACCCGAAGATCAAGATTCAGATCAAGTACATCTCCCAGCCGCCGGACTTCAGCGGCTTCAAGGACCCGGCCAAGGGCAAGACGATCGCTCAGGGCATGTACGACCAGGGCGCGGACGTGGTGTACGTCGCTGCGGGTCTGTCCGGCAGCGGGTCCCTTGAGGCGGCGGCGTCGGCGAAGAAGTGGTTCATCGGCGTCGACTCCGACCAGTGGCAGACGGCGTCGGCGGCGGAGAAGCCGTACGTGCTGACCTCGATGCTCAAGCGTGTGGACACCGCGGTGTTCAACTTCGTCAAGAGCGTCGGCGACGGCACCGTGCAGAAGGGCGACCTCCGCTTCAGCCTCAAGAACGACGGCATCGACTACGCCATGTCCAACCCGTCGGCGCTGGGCGACATGACGACCACGCTGAACGACCTCAAGCAGCAGATCATCTCCGGAAAGATCACGCCGCCCGAGAAGTGACGGCGTTCGGTGCTCGGGCCCGGGAGGCCGGCCGGCTCGGCCGTCCTCCCGGGCTCACTGGCGTAGGAGCAGCCCATGTCCACCACTGAGCCGGCGGTCGAGCTGCACGGCATCACCAAGCGTTTTCCCGGTGTCGTGGCCAACCACGACATCGACATCGAGGTCGCGGCCGGTACGGTGCACGCCATCGTCGGGGAGAACGGCGCCGGCAAGTCCACCCTGATGAAGATCCTCTACGGCATGCAGCGGCCGGACGAGGGGACGATCAAGGTGGATGGTGTGGAGGTCGCCCTCCACAGCCCGTCCGACGCCATCGCCCGCGGCATCGGCATGGTGCACCAGCACTTCATGCTCGCCGACAACCTCAGCGTTCTGGAGAACGTCGTCCTCGGCGCGGAGAGACTCCACGGCATCGGCGGGAAGGCCCGGCGGCGGATCGAGGAGATCTCCCACCAGTACGGCCTCGGCGTCGAGCCCGACCGCCTCGTGGAGCAACTCGGCGTCGGCGCCCGCCAGCGCGTGGAGATCCTCAAGGTGCTGTACCGCGGCGCGAAGATCCTCATCCTGGACGAGCCCACCGCGGTGCTGGTGCCCCAGGAGGTCGAGGAGCTGTTCGGCAACCTGCGCGACCTCAAGCGCGAGGGCCTCACCGTCATCTTCATCTCGCACAAGCTCGACGAGGTGCTGTCGGTGGCCGACACGATCACGGTCATCCGGCGGGGCACCACGGTCGACACCGTGCGGCCCGGTGACGTCACCGCCCGGCAGCTCGCCGAGCTCATGGTCGGCAGCGAACTGCCCGTGCCGGAGCTGCGCGAGTCGACCGTGACCGACGTCCCCGTCCTGACCATGGACGGCGTCACCGTACGCGACGCCACCGGCCGCGCGGTCGTCGACGACGTCTCCCTGACCATCCACGAGGGTGAGATCCTCGGCATCGCCGGAGTCGAGGGCAACGGCCAGGCGGAGCTGGTCGAGGCGATCATGGGCATGCTGCCGCTCGCCGCCGGCGTCGTACGGCTCGGCGACACCGACCTGACCGGCATGGCGACCCGGCGGCGCCGGGAGGCCGGCATCGGCTTCATCCCCGAGGACCGGCACCGGCACGGCCTGCTGCTGGAGTCCCCGTTGTGGGAGAACCGCATCCTCGGCCACCAGACCCGCCCGCCGAACGTCAAAGGCGGGCTGATCGACCGGCAGGGCGCGCGGAACGACACCGAGCGGATCGTCCGCGACTACGACGTACGGACGCCGAACATCGACGTCACCGCCGCCTCGCTGTCCGGCGGCAACCAGCAGAAGCTGATCGTCGGCCGGGAGATGTCCGGCGATCCCAAGCTGCTCATCGCCGCCCACCCGACGCGCGGCGTCGACGTGGGCGCGCAGTCGGCGATCTGGGACCACCTGAGGCACGCCAGAGCCGAGGGCCTCGCCGTGCTGCTCATCTCGGCCGACCTCGACGAGCTGATCGGCATGTCGGACACGCTGCGGGTGATCCTGCGCGGCCGGCTCGTCGGCGAGGCCGATCCCGCCACCATCACACCGGACCAGCTCGGCTCCCTCATGACCGGCGCCGGAGAGGAAAGCGCCGCGTGATCCACCGTCTGTTCGCGAGGTCCTGGACCCGCACTCTCGTCGCGGCGTTCGTCGCGCTGGTCTTCTCGATCGCGATCACCTCGATCGTGCTGTCGATCAGCGGGTTCAACCCGCCGTCGACGTTCCAGGCGATGTTCGAGTTCGGCAAGGAGCCGGACAGCATCGTCAACACGCTGAACAAGGCGGCCGGCTACTACCTGTCCGCGCTCGCCGTGGCGGTCGGGTTCCGGATGAACCTGTTCAACATCGGCGTGGACGGGCAGTACCGGCTCGCGGCGATGCTCGCCGCGGCGGCGGGCGGCGCGTGGTCCCTGCCCCCCGTGCTCCACCAGCTCGTGATCATCGTCGTCGCGGTGCTGGTCGGCGGCCTGTGGGCGGCCGTCCCCGCCCTGCTGAAGGTGACCCGCGGCGTGAGCGAGGTCATCTCGACGATCATGTTGAACTTCATCGCCACCGGGATCATCGCCTATCTGCTGAATCCGGGCCGGCTCGCGGTGCAGCTCGGCCCGAACAACATCGGCACCAAGACGATCTCCCGTTCCGGCCGGGTACCCGGTACGCCCTTCCCCGGCACCGACCTGAAGCTCTACAGCCTCCTGGTGATCGCCATCCTGGCCGGCATCGGGTTCTGGTTCATGATCAACCGCACGAGGTTCGGTTTCGACCTGCGGGCGACCGGCCTCTCCCAGAGCGCGGCCGTGGCCAGCGGGGTCGACGCCAGGCGCATGGTCGTCATGGCCATGGTCATCTCCGGCGCGATCGCGGGCCTGATCGGCATGCCGCAGCTGCTCGGCGAGTCCTACACCTACTCCCTGAACTTCCCGACCGGCATCGGGCTCACCGGGATCGGCATCGCGCTGCTCGGCCGCAACGGCCCGGTCGGCATCGCGTTCGCGTCCCTGCTGTGGGCGTTCCTGGACGTGTCATCGCAGATCCTGGACTTCAACGACATCCCCAAGGAGATCGTGGCGATCACCCAGGCCGCGGTGCTCCTGTCGGTGGTCGTCGTCTACGAGGTCGTCAGCCGGGTCGGCCAGCGCATCGACCAGCGGCATGTCGCCGCCCAGCTCGGAGAGGTCGCCGCATGATCGAGCAGGAGATCCGGACTCCGGCGCCGCGCACCGGCGACCGCGAGCGGCGCCGGACCCGGATGCTGGCCGTCGGCGGCGGCATCTTCATCGCGCTGATCCTGCTGCGGCTGATCACCGGTGAGTCCGACATCACCTCCAGCGGCACCATGGGCGCGACGCTGGCCCTCGCGGTGCCGATCGGCATGGCCGCGCTCGGCGGCATGTGGTCCGAACGCTCGGGCGTCGTCAACATCGGCCTCGAAGGCATGATGACCTTCGGTACGTGGGGTGCCGCCTTCGCGTCCTACTTCAGCGGCAACCCGTGGCTGGGGCTGCTCGGCGGCATCGTCGCGGGAGCCGTCGGCGGGCTGCTGCACGCGGTCGCGACGGTGACGTTCGGCGTCGACCACATCGTGTCCGGTGTCGCGCTCAACATCCTCGCGCCCGGCGTGACGCGCTACCTGTCGGACCTGCTGTTCACCGACGAGAAGGGTGGCGGGGCGACGCAGTCGCCGCCGCTGCCGAGCTTCCCGACGTGGAGCGTGCCCGGGGTCGGCAAGCCGCTCGGCTCGCTGGAGAAGCACCACTGGATCCTCATCTCGGACCTGGCCGGCCTGGTCCGCGGCGTGCTGACGAACCTCTCGCCGATCACGCTCCTCGGCATCCTGCTCGTGCCGGTCTCGTACTACCTGCTCTGGCACACCGCGTTCGGGTTGCGGCTGCGCTCCTGCGGGGAGAATCCGGTCGCCGCCGAGTCGCTCGGCGTGAAGGTGTACCGGATGAAGTACTCCGCCGTGGTCATCTCGGGTGCGCTCGCCGGCATCGGCGGGGTGTTCCTGGCCATGGTGGCGTCCTCGAACTACCAGGAGGGGCAGGTCAACGGCCGCGGTTACATCGGCCTCGCCGCGATGATCTTCGGCAACTGGCGGCCGGGGATGGTCGCCGGCGGCGCCGGCCTGTTCGGGTACACCGACGCGCTGCAGCTGCGCGGCGGCGCCGGCGCGGTGCACGCCATGCTGCTGCTGATCGGCATCGGGCTGCTGGCGCTGGCGGTGTGGCGCGGCTACCGGCGGCGGGTCGTCGCGGCGGCGGTCTCGGCCGTGGTCGGCGCCGGCGTGCTCGTGTGGTTCTTCCTGACCGACGCGCTGCCGCGGGAGATCGTCACGTACAGCCCGCACATCACGACCCTGCTCGTCCTCGCGTTCGCCGCGCAGCGGCTGCGGATGCCCGCCGCCGACGGCATGCGCTACCGGCGAGGGGGAGGACACTGATGGCCGACATCGACTGGCCCGCGCTGCGGGAGGCGGCCCGTTCGGCGATGAGCCGCGCGTACGCGCCGTACTCCGACTATCCGGTCGGCGCCGCGGGCCTGACCGACGACGGCCGGATCGTGACCGGCTGCAACGTGGAGAACGCCTCGTACGGGGTCGGGCTCTGCGCGGAGTGCGGCCTGGTCTCGGCGCTGCACGGCACCGGTGGCGGACGCCTCGTCGCGGTGTCGGTCGTCGAGGGCCACGGCGACCCGGTGATGCCGTGCGGACGCTGCCGCCAGCTGCTGTGGGAGCACGGCGGGCCGTCGATGCTGCTGGAGACCACGCGCGGCATACAGCCGATGAGCGAGGTACTACCGGACGCGTTCGGCCCGCACGACCTGGAGAGATGATCATGAACACCAAGCGGCGAGCCGACGAGCGAGCGGAGTGGCCGGCGAGGGACGAGTCGGCCGCGGAGCGAGTGAGGAGGGGAGCGCGACCATGAACGCGGAGCGGCGAGCCGACGAGCGAGCGGAGTGGCCGGCGAGGGACGAGTCGGCCGTGGAGCGAGTGAGGAGGGGAGCGCGACCATGAGTTTCGACGCGGTCGATGTCATCCGCACCAAGCGCGACGGCGGTTCGCTGAGCCCGGAGCAGATCGACTGGGCCGTCGCCGCGTACACCCGCGGCGAGATCGCCGAGGAGCAGATGGCCGCTCTGGCGATGGCGATCCTCCTGCGCGGGATGACCCGGGCCGAGGTCGCGCGGTGGACCGAGGCCATGATCCGCTCGGGCGAGCGGATGGACTGGTCCCGGCTCGACCGGCCGACCACCGACAAGCACTCAACCGGCGGCGTCGGCGACAAGATCACCCTCCCGCTGGCCCCGACGGTCGCCGCCTGCGGCGCGGCCGTCCCGCAGCTGTCCGGGCGCGGCCTGGGCCACACCGGCGGAACCCTCGACAAGCTGGAGTCGATCCCGGGCTGGCGGGCGTCGCTGTCGAACGAGGAGATGCTGGACGTCCTGGGCAAGGCGGGAGCGGTGGTGTGCGCCGCCGGCTCGGGCCTGGCCCCGGCCGACCGCAAGCTGTACGCCCTGCGCGACGTCACCGGCACGGTCGAGTCGATCCCGCTGATCGCCAGCTCGATCATGTCCAAGAAGATCGCCGAAGGCACGGGCGCGCTGGTGCTGGACGTGAAGGCGGGCTCGGGTGCGTTCATGAAGAACGCCGACGACGCGCGGGAACTGGCCCGGACCATGGTCGACATCGGCAGCGACCACGGGCTGAACACCGTCGCCCTGCTGACCGCGATGGAGACGCCGCTCGGCCTCACCGTGGGCAACGCGGTGGAGGTGGCGGAGTCGGTGGAGGTCCTGAGCGGCGGCGGCCCGGCGGACGTGGTCGAACTGACCGTGGCACTGGCCCGCGAGATGCTCGCCGCGGCGGGCCTGACCGGCGCGAAGGACCCGGCCGAGGCGTTGCGCGACGGTTCGGCGATGGACGCCTGGCGTCAGATGATCAGCGCCCAGGGCGGTGACCCGGACGCCGCACTGCCGGTGGCGAACGAGACCTGCCAGGTGGCGGCCCCGGCGACGGGCGTACTGACCCGCCTGGACGCGTACGGAGTGGGCGTGGCGGCGTGGCGCCTGGGCGCCGGCCGCGCACGCAAGGAGGACCCGGTGTCGCACGCGGCGGGCATCACCCTGCACGCGAAACCAGGCGACCGCGTCCGCGAGGGCGAGCCGCTGCTGACCCTGCATGCGGACACGGCGGACCGTTTCGGCCGGGCCCTGGAGGCCCTGGAGGGCGCGTACGAGATCGGCGAGGCGTTCACCGAGTCGCCTTTGATCATCGACCGCATCGCCTGAGGACCGAGCGCGGGTCGGCTTTGGTGCCGACGTGGGTCCTCAGGCTCGCGATCCAGCACTGGAGCCGATGGGCCGCGATGGCGGCATCGGTGCGATCTCCCCTACGGGCGGAGCCCGTTTCCCATGCCGAGGGGTGAGGGACTCGGCGAAGTCCACATCGCTCAGCTCCGGCACCGGGCGGTGGCCGATGAGCGGATCGCGAAGCTACGGCCTGGCCGCGGTGGCTCGGGACCGTGGCAGCCGAAGCGTCGTGGAACCCGGCCTCGGCCGGGGACCGGGTGGGAGATCGGCATTCGGCGAGCGCGCCGTCGCAAGCGTGGGTCTGGCAGGGGGGCGCCGCCACACGCGTTACGCCGGGCGGGTAGCGCCCGCCGGGCCGTGGTGTCCTGCGTGTGGCGCGTGATCCGCCGTGGTGGTGTCCTGCGTGTGGCGCGTGATCCGCCGTGGTGGTGTCCTGCGTGTGGCGCGTGATCCGCCGTGGTGGTGTCCTGCGTGTGGCGCGTGATCCGCCGTGGTGGTGCCCTGCGTGCGGCGCACGACCCGCCGCCATGGCGCCGGACCAGCACGTGACCCCCTCGGGCGAGTCCGTCGGACGGCCGC
Organism: Actinoallomurus sp. CA-142502; assembly: GCF_050936355.1. Taxonomy (NCBI): domain Bacteria; kingdom Bacillati; phylum Actinomycetota; class Actinomycetes; order Streptosporangiales; family Thermomonosporaceae; genus Actinoallomurus; species Actinoallomurus sp. CA-142502. Next base: position 10,489,820 of record NZ_JBNJMY010000001.1, on the reverse strand, counting down.
TGCCGGACCGCCATCGACGGTGATGCCTGGCGGCCCCCCCATTTCCATCCTTCCGTTGGGGGCGGCAGGGGACAAGGCGTTCCACAAGTTGTGGATAACTCTCCGCTCCAGCGGGCGGCCGACAAGTCGAGGTGTCGCTATTCGGCCAGCTCAGAGCGGTGATCGCCGACTTTTCCACAGGATGTCGCGGTAATCAACAGGCGGTACACAGGCCTGTGGACGGAGGCCTCGGCGGTTCCGGCCGGAACCAGGGCGTCGGGGACACGCGACGGCGGCGGCATCGACCGTCCACAGGCAAGAGGATGATCGGCGCCCATCCGGCCTGGCTGCGGGTAATGTGCGACACGTGACCAACCGGCCTTCGCTCGATGACATCCGGCGGGCCCCCAAGGTGTTGCTGCACGATCACCTTGACGGGGGGCTGCGCCCGGCGACCATCGCCGATCTCGCCCGCGAGACGGGCTATGACGGGCTGCCCGCCGCCGACCCGGACAACCTGCGCACCTGGTTCGCCGAGGCGTCCGACTCCGGCTCGCTGGAGCGCTACCTGGAGACCTTCGAACACACGGTCGGCGTCATGCAGACCGCCGAGGCGCTGACCCGGGTCGCGTACGAGTGCGCCGAGGACCTGGCGAGCGACGGCGTCGTGTACGCCGAGGTCCGCTACGCCCCCGAGCAGCACACCCGCAACGGGCTGTCGCTGGAGCAGGTCGTCGAGGCCGTGCTCAAGGGCTTCGCCGACGGCGGCCGCGACTTCGGCATCCGCGTCGGCACGCTGCTGACCGCGATGCGTCACCAGGCGCGCAGCATGGAGATCGCCGAGCTGGCGGTCCGCTACCGCGACGCCGGGGTGGTCGGCTTCGACATCGCCGGCGCGGAGGCGGGGTATCCGCCGACCCGGCACCTCGACGCCTTCGAGTACCTCCAGCGCGAGAACGCCCACTTCACCATCCACGCGGGCGAGGCGTTCGGGCTCCCGTCCATCTGGCAGGCCATCCAGTGGTGTGGCGCCGACCGACTCGGCCACGGCGTCCGCATCATCGACGACATCACCGACCGCGACGGCGAGCGGCCACAGCTCGGCCGGCTCGCCGCGTACGTGCGCGACAAGCGCATCCCGCTGGAGATGTGTCCCAGCTCCAACGTCCAGACCGGAGCCGCCAAGTCGATCGCCGCCCACCCCATCGGGCCGCTGCGGCGTCTCTACTTCCGCGTGACGGTCAACACCGACAACCGGCTGATGAGCGGCACCACGCTGTCGGAGGAGTTCGCCAAGCTGGTCGAGGCGTTCGACTACGGCTGGGACGACCTGCAGTGGTTCACGGTCAACGCCATGAAGTCCGCCTTCATCGGCTTCGACGAGAGGCTGGAGCTCATCAACGGAGTCATCAAACCCGGCTTCGCGCAGCTGAAGTGGCGTTCGCACGCATGAGCGCCACGGTGTTCCCCAAGGCGGCGCCCGGCGCCCGTACGTTCCTGTCCGGCGGCATCCGGTTCTGCGGCTGGGCCTGGATCGTGTTCGCGGTCCTCAACCTCGCCGACCTCGCCTGGCGGGGCCGCGACATGGCGTCGGTGGTGGCCGCCGCGGTCATGCTGCTGGGCTGCGGCATCGCCTACACCGTCGCGCTGCGCCCGCGCGTCGTCGCCGACGACGAGGCGGTCCGCTTCCACAACCTGCTGCGCGACGTCCGCCTGCCATGGGGCGCGATCGACCGCTTCGAGGGCGGCGACGCGGTCTACGCGTACGTCGGCGAGGAGCGGCACCGCGCCTTCGTGCTGCAGACCTCGCCCCGCGCACGCGCCAGGACCGAGCTGAAGGCCCGGCGCGAGGACAAGAAGCTGCCCGAGGCCGTCGCCGAGTACATGCGCGGCCGTACGGCGACCGACTTCACGGTCGAGCAGCTCCGCGAGCTCGCCGCCGAGCGCAAGAAGGACGAGGGCACCCCGGGTACGGTGACGTCGACGTGGGCGTGGCCCGCGATCATGGCGTTGGTCGTACCGGCGGCCCTGACCGTGGTGACCATCATCATCGCGTCCGTCTAGCCGACGGCCCGAAGAAAACTGGAGCGGACGACGGGATTCGAACCCGCGACCCTCACCTTGGCAAGGTGATGCTCTACCAACTGAGCCACGTCCGCGTGACTCCGTAAGAATACCGGATCCTCAGACGAGTCCGGCGTCATGCGCGAGCAGAGCGACCTGAACTCTGTTGTTCAGATCCAGTTTGGTGAGCAGCCGCGAGACGTGCGCCTTGACGGTCGCGACGCTCATGTACAGGTCCTTGCCGATCTGCGCGTTCGACTTGCCCTGCCCGATGGCGACCACGACCTCGCGCTCGCGTTCGCTGAGCTGGTCGAGCAACGCCAGCGCGGGGCTGCGCCGCACCTCGGTGACCTGGGCGATCAGCCGCCGCGTGACGCTCGGAGACAGGATCGGCTCGCCGGCCGCGACCTTGCGGATGGCGTTGATGATGTCGGCCGGCGGCGTGTCCTTGAGCAGGAACCCGCCGGCCCCCGCCCGCAGGGCCCGTACGACGTGCTCGTCCGCGTCGAACGTCGTCAAGATGATGATCTCCGGCGCGCCGTCGCGGCGCCGTACCTGCTCGGTGGCGGCCAGCCCGTCCATCCTCGGCATCCGGATGTCCATGAGCACCACGTCGGGCGCCTGTTCGGCCACGAGCGCGCCGACCTTGTCGCCGTCGTCGGCCTCACCGACGATCCGCAGATCCTCGGCCCCGGCGAGCATCATCGACAGCCCCGTACGGACCAGGGCGTCATCGTCAACGATCAGTACGCGGATGGTCACGCCGCACAGACTAGCCGTCCGCCCGGCAGATCAGCCTCTTTCGCCCTATCCTGAGCAACGGCCGTGTCCTGGACAGTGACTTACGACCTTGCGTGTAGGTCCCTCCGTTCCTCGGCCTGAGCCATTTCGCAGCTGTGCACGCAGATCATCCGCTGATGGGCACAGTTCGTCTCGGGTTATGAACCGGGGAGCACGTCAATCAGGCGGCGGGCCAGGGGAGCCAGGCGTGCACCCGGAAGTCGCCCTGGCGCGTACGGCCGTGTTCGAGGCGGCCGCCGGCCAGCGTCGCGCGTTCGGTCAGGCCGATGAGGCCCGCGCCCGCGCCGGGGATCTCCGGGGCGGCCTTCACCATCGGGTTGCGCACCTCGACCGTCAGGCCCGTGCCGGCCGCCCCGTCCACCATCACCTGGACGGCCGCCCCGGGCGCGTGCTTGCGGGCGTTGGTCAGCCCCTCCTGGACCGTGCGGTACGCGCTGCGGCCGATGTTGGCCGGCACCTTCGTCACGTCGCGGATGCGGTTCTCCCAGCGGACCGCCATGCCGGCCCGGCGGGACTCGTCGATCAGCGCGGGCAGGTCGGTGAGGCTGGGCTGCGGGCGCTCGGGCGCGCCGTCGCTCGCGTCGTCGCGGAGGACACCGATCACCTCCCGCAGGTCCTGGAGCGCCTGGTGCGCGCTGGCCCGGATCACCCCGGCCGCCTGCGCGATCTCCTCCGAAGGCGCGTCGGGGCGGAACTCCAGCGCGCCCGCGTGCACGCTGAGCAGTGAGATCCGATGGGCGAGCACGTCGTGCATCTCCCGTGCGATGCGGGCGCGCTCCTGGTGGCGGGCCTGCTCGACGCGGAGCTGCTGCTCGGACTCGGCCCGCACCGCGCGGTCGCGCAGCGAGAGGACGAGTTGCCGCCGCGCACGGACGAACATGCCCCACGCGACGACGGCGCCGATGACGATGACCGTCCACAGCAGGCCGACCCAGTACGACTCGTTCGGATCGGGATAGAGCACCGCGTAGACCCCGCCGCTGGCGATGTGCGCGGCGGCGACCAGCGCGACCGTGCGGAACCGCCGGTGAACGGCGACGGTGAACACGAGGATGGCCGCAGCGCCGATGGAGGTCACCGAGAGGGCTCCGAAGACGGCGAGGGCGAGCGCGATCGGCACCGGCCAGCGCCGGCGCCACCAGAGCAGCAGGCACGAGGCGGCGCCGAGGATGACGTCGGGCATCCGCGGCGGATGAGGGGCGGGGTGGACGCCATGTCCGGTGACGTACACCATGCAGGCGCCGAAGCCGGACGCCAGCAGGAAGCAGAGGACGTCGATCACCCAGTCGCGGGCGGACCGGCGCACACGGTCCTCCTCGCCGTTGGCGAGCAACGCGGGAAGCAGCCAAGGGTAGTCCGGCCGGGGGGCCTCGGTGCCGCTCATGGTTCCCTACGGTAAGCGGGGCCGGCGGGCGGCGGGTAGCGACCAAAGTCGACGCTCCCCTAGCCGTCGGTATCAGCCGCTGGCCTGCGCCGATGAGGCCGAGACGCGGTCGAGACGCCTAGAGGCCCAGGGTGTCCGCCATGGCCTCGCGGAGGGCGGTGAGGTCCCCGGCGGCCCGCGTACGGGCCTCCTCCGGCGAGGACGTCACCGGGACGACGACCTCCAGGTAGCACTTGAGCTTCGGTTCGGTGCCGGACGGCCGGACGATCACGCGGCCGCCGTCGGACAGGCGCAGGCGTACCACGTCCGCCGGCGGCAGGCCGTCGAGGCCCTCCGCCAGGTCGTCGACCTCGGTCACCGTACGGCCCGCGAGCTCGCCCGGCGGCGACTCTCGCAGCCGCGCCATCGCGTCCGCGATGACCGACAGGTCCTCCACCCGGACGGACAGCTGCGCCGTCGCGTGCAGGCCGTACCGCCGCGCCTGGTCGTCCAGCAGGTCCAGCAGCGTACGGCCCGACTCCTTGGCCGAGGCGGCCATCGCGGCCACCATGAGGGCCGTGCCGATGCCGTCCTTGTCACGTACGGGCACGCCGTCGTCGCCGCCCACCGAGTAGCCCAGCGCTTCTTCGTAGCCGTAGACGAGCCGGTCGCGGTCGGTGCCGGCCTTCATGATCCATTTGAAGCCGGTCAGCGTCTCGGCGTGCCGCACGCCGTGCTCCGCCGCGATCGCGCGCAGGAGGGACGAGGACACGATCGTCGTGGCCACGAGCCGGTCGGCCCCATCGGTGTGCCGCAGGACGTACTCCGCGAGCAGACCGCCGACCTCGTCACCGGTCAGCATCCGCCCGCCGGCCGCGACCGCGCACCGGTCGGCGTCCGGGTCGTTGGCGATCACCAGGTCGCGGCCCTTGCCGAGGGTGAGCGCCAGGTCCATGGCTCCGGGCTCCTCCGGGTTCGGGAAGGCCACGGTCGGAAAGTCCGGATCGGGGGCGGCCTGCTCGGCGACGACGTCCGGCTCCGGGAAGCCGCACCAGGCGAACGCCTGGGCCAGCACCGCGCCGCCCACGCCGTGCAGGGGCGTGTACGCGGCCGTCAGGTCGCGCGCCGTCCCGAGCGGCAGCCGGGCCAGCGACCGCAGGTACGCCTCCACGACCGTCTCGTCCAGCACGCGCCAGTCGGTGCCCCGCGGCAGCTCGTCGACCCGGCCGACCGCGTCGATCGCAGTGGAGATCTCCTGGTCGAGCGGCGGGATGATCTGCGCGCCGTCCTCCCAGTAGACCTTGTAGCCGTTGTCCCGGGGCGGGTTGTGGCTGGCCGTGACCATGATCCCGGCGGCGCAGCCCAGGTGGCGCACGGCGTACGCGAGGACCGGCGTCGGCAGCGGCCGGGGCATGAGGTGCACCGTGACGCCCGCACCCGTCAGCACGGCCGCGGAGTCCTCGGCGAACACGTCGGACTTGTGCCGCGCGTCGTACCCGATCACCACCGAGACGCCGCCGGAGGACTCCCGGAGGTCGTCGCGCGAGGTCAGCACCGAGGCCAGGCCCGCCGCGGCGCGCATGACCGTCACGCGGTTCATGCGGTTCGGGCCGGCGCCCAGTTCGCCGCGGAGCCCCGCCGTGCCGAACTCCAGCTTCGCCCCGAACCGGTCGGCCAGCGCCGCCGGGTCGTCGAGCAGGGCCCGCAGCTCCGCCCGCGTCTCCGGGTCGGGATCCTGTCCCAGCCACGCCTCGGCCCGCGCCCTGTCGCCGCCGTGCTCGCTCATGTGCGTCTCCTCAAAGGCCCCGGATGAGCTTCCCGAGCAGTTCGCCCATGCGCGCCGCGGACGCCCGGCCGGCGGCCAGGACCTCCGCGTGGTCCAGCGGCTTGCCGGCCAGCCCGGCGGCGATGTTGGTCACGAGCGAGATGCCCAGGACCGAGGCCCCGCCCTCCCGCGCCGCGATCGTCTCCGGAACGGTGGACATGCCGACCAGGTCCGCGCCGAGCGTCCGCAGCATCCGGATCTCGGCCGGGGTCTCGTACGAGGGGCCGGGCAGCGCCGCGTACACGCCCTCGTACAGGCTGGGGTCGATCTCCTTGGCCAGGGTCCGCAGGGCGGGCGAGTAGGCGTCCGTGAGGTCGATGAAGTTCGGGCCGGCGATGGGGTTGTGGCCGGTGAGGTTGAGGTGGTCGGAGATGAGCACCGGGTCGCCGACCTTCTGCCGTTCGGGCCGGGTGCCCCCCGCGGCGTTGGTCAGCACGACCGTCTTCACGCCCGCCGCGAGGGCCGTACGGACCCCGTGGGCGACCGCCGCGGGCCCGTGGCCCTCGTACAGATGCGTGCGGCCGAGGAACACGAGAGCGGTCTTGTCACCGATCTCGACGAGGCGGATCCGCCCGTAGTGGCCCGGCACCGCCGGGGGCGCGAATCCGGGCAGCTCGGTCATGTTCACCTCGGCCGCGGGCGCGCCCAGCGCGTCGGCGGCGGGCACCCAGCCCGAGCCCATGACCAGGGCGACGTCGAATGAGTCGGCGGAGACGTGCCGGCGCAGCCCGTCGGCCGCCCAGCGGGCGAGATCGTAGGCGTCGTTGCTCACAGCCGCCAAGATTACCCAGGTCTGGCCGGATTCTGATCAGTCGCCGAGGGACTTGCAGGGCCGGGTGCGCAGATCCTTGACGTAGTCGTCCGGCGCTCCGGCCTTCTCCGCCGCGTCGGCGAGAATGCCGAGGTAGCGGGCTGAGGGCAGGCCGCCCTCGTAGGCGTCGAGGACGTAGAGCCACGCGAGCACGTCGCCGTCGAGGGTGGCGATCCGTACGCGGATCTTGCGGTAGACGCCGAGCGCGGCGCCCTCCCACCCGTCCAGCGCCTGCTCGTCGAACTCCGGCACGTCGTACAGCACCACGAAGACGTGCTCGCCGGAGGCCTCGGCCACGGTGGCCAGGGCGCCCTCGAAGCCGACGTTCTCTCCTCCGAAGGTCAGCCGCCAGTCCTGCAACCAGCCCGTGGTGCGCATGGGCGAGTGCGGAGCCCGCTCCGCCATCTGGTCGGGATCCATGTTGGAGGCGTACGCCGCATACAAGGCCACGATCGCCCAGCGTACGGCCTGGGCGACCGTGGCGGCACGTTAACTCCCGGAGTGCGGGAGAATGAAGCATGTGAGTACACGCATAGCCATCATCGGAGGGGGTCCGGGCGGCTACGAGGCCGCGCTCGTCGCCGCGCAGCTCGGCGCCGATGTGACCGTCGTCGAACGCGACGGCCCCGGCGGTGCTTGCGTGCTGACCGACTGTGTGCCCTCCAAGACACTCATCGCGACATCCACCCGCATGGCGACCCTCTCGGAGTCCGCCTCGCTGGGCGTCCGGTTCTCCGGCGGCGCCGACGGCGTCGTGGGCGGCCTGGAGGTCGATCTTCCCCTCGTCAACAAGCGCGTCCGCGAGCTCGCCTGGGCGCAGTCCGCCGACATCGAGGACCGGGTCTCCGCCGAGGGCGTCCGGATCGTCCACGGCGACGCCCGCCTCGTCGACCCGCAGATCGTCGCCGTCGGCGACGAGCGGATCCAGGCCGACGTCGTCCTCATCGCCACCGGTGCGACCCCGCGCGTGCTGCCCGGGTCCGAGCCCGACGGCGAGCGCATCCTCAACTGGCGCCAGCTGTACGAGCTGCCCGAGCTCCCCGAGCATCTGATCGTGGTCGGCTCCGGTGTGACCGGCGCCGAGTTCGCCGGCGCGTACCTCGCTCTCGGGTCGCGTGTGACGCTCGTGTCCTCGCGTGACCACGTGCTGCCCAACGAGGACGAGGACGCCGCCCGCGTGCTCGAGGACGTCTTCCAGCGCCGCGGCATGGAGCTGCTGGCCCGTTCGCGGGCGGCGGGCGTCCGCCGCACCGGCGACGGCGTCGAGGTGACGCTCACCGACGGCCGCAAGGTCGAGGGCTCGCACTGCCTCATGACGGTCGGCATGGTGCCCAACACCAAGGGCCTGGGCCTGGAGGAGGCCGGCGTACGCCTCGACGATCGCGGCTTCGTCCAGGTCGACAAGGTCTCCCGCACGTCGGCGGCCCACGTGTACGCCGCGGGCGACTGCACCGGCGTCCTGATGCTCGCCTCGGTCGCCGCGATGCAGGGCCGGATCGCCATGTGGCACGCCCTCGGCGAGGCGGTGCAGCCGCTGAAGCTCGGCTGGGTGGCGGCGAACATCTTCACCGACCCGGAGGTCGCCGCGGTCGGCGTCACACAGGCCCAGATCGACTCGGGCGAGGTCCCGGCGCGCATCGTGAAGCTGCCGCTGTCGACCAACCCGCGGGCGAAGATGCAGGGCTTCCTCGACGGCTTCGTGAAGCTGTTCTGCCGTCCGGCGACGAGCATCGTCCTGGGCGGCGTGATCGTCGCCCCACGCGCGAGCGAACTGATCCTGGGCCTGTCCATGGCCGTCCAGCAGCACCTGACGGTCGACCAGGTCGCCCACACCTTCGCGGTGTACCCGTCCGTCTCCGGCAGCATCACCGAGGCGTCCCGCCGCCTGATGCAGGAGTCGGCCTACTAGGCTCCGCGCTGTACCGGCCAGACGTCATCCTGTCACTACCGGTCGCTACTGTCCGTGCCGTGAAGGCCACGATATGGAATCGCGAAGAAACGATCTGGCGACCGCTGCCCGTCGACGGCAGCGCGTTCGAACGGTTGACGCTGCTCGGTGGCGGCAAGCGCAAGGAAGCGGAGCTCGTCCTCGCCGATGGCCGGCGCTTCTGGCTGGCGGCTGGTGACGTGCGGCTCATCGCGCGTACGGGCTTGACCGTTCAGGCCGCGTCCGTGGATGACGTCTCGCTCAGAATCGACTACTTCGGGGTGGGACTGGTGATCCGCCGTGCCCGGGTGGGCATTCTGGTCTACCGCCCGGATGACCGGGGCGATGAGGAGCAGTTCGCGCAGCAGCTCCAAGCGTTCCTTCAGTCGGACGGACGCGAAGAGCTCCACTGGGTGGTCGATTTCGACCTTGAGCTCGCGGCCACGTCAGGCGGCTGACGATGAGTGTGGACGCCTTGTCCACAGGCTGTGGACAAAGCGTCAGCGCGGAGGACGGTCGTCGCGTTCGGAGTCGTCGGGGACCGGCAGGCCGTGCTGGCGCAGGTGGGCGCGGCGGACGTCGTTCGAGTTGACCATGACGACGAACGTGCTGCTCAGCAGGGCCAGCAGGCCCACCGCGACGCGGATGCCCCACGGGGCGGGCAGCAGGCCGAGCAGCACGCACACCGGCACCATGAGCGCGAGGTGGCGGGCCAGCATGCGGCCGCGCCACCCCGCGTCGGTCAGGTCGTGCCGGACCCAGCCGTGGTTCTCCTCCGGCAGCCGGAACCCCGCGGCGTACCGGAGAAGCCGCAGGGGGCCCGGGTCACCGGGCAGCCGGCTCAGGGCCGGCTCCCGTCGGCGGGTGCGTTACCAGTCGCCTCCGCCGAAGTCGCCGCCACCGAAGTCGCCACCGTCGAAGCCTCCGAAGTCGCCGCCGCCGATGTCGAAACCGCTGTCGCCGCCGCCGACGTCACCGGAGTCGAAGCCACCGTCGAAGCCGCCTCCGCCCCAGCCGCCTCCCCAGCCACCGCCGAGGCCGCCGCTGAAGATCGAACCGAGCGCCGTGCCGATCAGCAGACCACTCAGCATGTCACCACCGCCGAAGCCGGAGTAGTAGCCCCCGGCGTAAGGCGCGTACATCGGTCCGGCGTCCCAGTAGGGCCGCTGGTAGCCGCCGACGGTCACCATGCGCGCGTCCGGCGTCTGGCCGGACAGCACCCGCTGGGCGTCGGCCGCGCACGCGGGCACCGAGCGCGGCGCGCCGCCCGGCGGCGCCCAGGAGACGTCCTGCACCGAGGGGCCGTGCTGCGGGTTGAAGAAGCAGGGCGCCCGCCGCTCGGGCACCGGCCGTCCGTCGAGCCGCGCGCGTACCGCGGTCATGAAGTAACGGCCGTCCTCCAGAGCCGTGGTGACGTTGCGCATGTCCTCGGGCCGCTTGGCGGCGTCGACCGCGGCCTTGGCCTGGTCGTAGGAGTTCAGCGCCTTCTGGTAGTCGTCCCTGGCCGCCGGGTCGAGGTCGCGGTCCATGACGTCGAGGTTGAGCCCGGAGATGTCCTCACCGAGCCGCGTGACGTCCTCGTACACGCTCTCCTTGAGCTCGGCCATCTCCTGCTCCTTGCGCCGCTTGCGCCGGCGGGAGACGAACACGATGGCGAACACCGCCCCGAGGACGATGAGCACGAGGACGCCGAGCAGGACGAACGCCGCGGCGGCGCCGGAGCTGTTCTTGTCCTTGATCGCCTTGTTGAACTGCTGGCTGAGGTTGAGCAGCAGGTCCTTGAGGCTGGACGACTGCCCGCGCGCCTGCGCGACGAGGTCGCTGACCTTGCTGCTGCCCAGCCCCTCGTGGGATCCGGCGATCACCTTGGAGCCCCGGCCGTCGAGCATGATCAGCGTGCCCTTGCGGCCCAGGGCGCGGTCGAGCTGGGTGAGGCCGCTCGCGCTGACGCGCTCGGTCTTGACGACCGCGATCCGGATCGTTGAGTCGTCGTCCTTCAACGCGCTGATCACGGACTGCCGGTCGGCCGAGGACAGCGTCGCGCCGGCGTCCTGGGACAGGTAGAACCGCTGAGACTTCAGCCCTTGCACGACGCTGTTGAACGGATCCGCGCCGGCAGGCGACGCGAGTCCGAAGAGCATGGCAACGATCACGGCCAGGACGGCGGGGATCGTCAGACGGCGTATCTTCATGAGGCCTTCAGGTGAGCAGTTTTTGCCTTTGTTTTACTACGACGGACGAGCCGGCGAGTCGGTTCCGGATCAGCGGCGGCGGAGATCACCGCGCAGCACACGCTGCACCAGGTCTCCCCTGAACTGACCGTAGCCGGTTGTGGCCCACACGCTACGCGCGGGATCCACCTCGTAGTACGGAGTCGCGCCGTCCCGCAGCACGTCGGGGGTCTCCCGGGCCCGTACGGCCTTCGCGCAGGCGGCGCAGGCCCGCACCGTGATCCGCTCGCGGCCGCCGACCGCACGCCACCGCACCGCCACCGGACCGTCGCCGTGCAGCGGGTTGAAGAAGCACAGCGGCGTCGGCCCCCGCCCGCCACGGGCGGCCTCCGACGCGTCGTGCCCCATGTCGATCAACACCAGCACTCCGGCCAGGTCCGGCACCGTACGGGCCGCGTCGAGCGCCTTGCCGGCCGCGCTGTACGCGTCGAGCGCCTCGCGCAGGCGGCCGGCGTCGCCCTGGGCGTCATCCAGCGCCTCACCCAGCCTGACCAGCTCCGCCTCGGCGTGTTCGCGCAGCGAGGCGGCCGAGCGGGCGTCGGTCAGCACCGGCCGCGGCCGCCGCCGGACCACACGCGTGCGCCGCCACCGCCAGACCGCGAGGGCCGCGACGGCGGCCACGGCGACCGACCCGCCGCCGGCGGCGTACGCGGCGGTGTGCCCGCCGGAGCGCCCGTCCTGCCGCCGTGGCTCACGAATCCGCTCGTCCAGCGCCTTGGACTGCTTCTCGTACTCCGCGTGCGCCCGCCCGGAAGTGATCAGCTGGACGCACCGGATCAGCCGGTCCGTGAGCGACGCGCTGTCCAGGGCCGGGTCCAGGTTCACCGCCCCGGCCGCCTGGATGGCGTCGCGGTCGACGCCGTACTCCTGCGCGCTGATGTCGTTCGGCGAACCTTCGTCCAGGGTCAGGACGACGCAGTCGCGGCGGAGCCGGCGGTGCACCGCGTCGGCGAGATGCTCGGCGTCCGGGAACTCGCCGCCGGCCGCCAGCGGCACGATCACCGCGAACACCGGCACCGGCGCGGCCTTCACCGCCGCCACCAGCCGCCGAGGCTCCGGCACCGCGGAGGTGAGCGACGGCGCCACGTACACCGGAGACCGCCGCAGCGAGGCGACGATCTTCGTCAGGTCACTCGCCAAGGACCCTCCCGACCAGGTCGCCGAGCTGCCCGTACCCGGTCTCGGCCCAGGGCGTCGCGGCCTCGTAGTACGGGCGGCCCCGGTCGAGGAGGACGTCGGGCGCCCGCCGGTCGCGTACCGCCTTGGCACACGTCGCGCACACGCTCACCTCGAGCCTCGGACGCGTGCCGGGCGCCCGCCAGCGCACCGTGATCACACCTTCGCCGTGGCGGGGGTCGAAGTAACACAGCGGCGGGCCGCCTTTGCCCTTCTGGACCAGGGCGAGCACGCCCGCGAGGTCGGCGGTGGACCGTGCCCGGTCGAAGGCACGGCCGGCGGCCGTGTAGGCGTCGAGGGCCGGCTCGCCTCCCTCCAGGGACTCGCCGAGCGCGACCAGCTCCGTCTCGGCGCGGGCGCGCAGCTCGTCCTCGCCCGCCTCCCGCGCGGTGCCGAACACGGTGTGGGGGAGACGCAACGCCTCCACGGCGGCGCGGGCCCGGCGGCGGCGCAGCCACAGCAGACCGGCCGCCGCGAGCACGACGGCGCCCGCCGCGGCCGGTACGACGACCGGGAAGCCGTCGTCGTCCTTCGCGTGCGGCCGGGGCGCGGCGGACGGGCGCGGGGTGAACGCCGCGTCGTGGTCCTGCTCGTACGCCTCGGAGCCCTTGCCCGTCGCGATCAGGTCGACGCACCGGGCGAGCCGCGCCGCGAGTGTCTTGTAGCGCTTCTCGTACGAGACCGCCCAGCCCGCGTCGTTCGCCGCCTGCCTCTGCTCGTCGGTGCCGCCCCACGTGGCGACGTCGAAGACGTCGCCGAAGTCGGTGTTGAGCGTGACGTAGGCTCCGTCGCGGCCCAGGTACGACTGCACGACCGTCGTGACCTGCGTCGAGCTCTGCCAGGTGCTGCCGGCCACGATCGGCACGAGGATCACGAAGATGGGGGTCTTCGACCGCCGGATCCGCCGCACGATCTGGTCGCGGCGCGCCTTCGGCAGCGCGCTCTCGTACGCCGGGTCGACGTAGATCGGCGTGCGGCGCAGCACCCGGGCGATCGCGGCCCCGTCACTCGACACCGAGGTACTCCAGTACGTGTTCGGGCAGGTTCTCGTCCGTCCCGCGGATCTTCTCCCAGACTCCGGGAGCCTCGTAGTACGGGCGTTCGCGGCCGTCGACCACGAGCGCCAGCGGCCGGTGCCGGCTCGCCTTGGCGCAGTCCTCGCACATCGGCTGCCGCCGGCGGGACAGGCCGCCGAGGGCCGTCCGTACGCGGCGCGCGGCGGTGCCGTGCAGCGGGTTGACGACACAGCGCGGTTCGGGGTCCGCGGTGCCGCCGCGCAGCGCGTCCTGCCCGTCGAGGGCGAGCACGACCACGGCGAAGCGGCTGCCCGGGTCCTGTTTCTCGTCCCACAGCAGCTTGGCGGCGTCGTAGTCGGCCATCGCCCGCGGGTACCCGGGATCGTCCTCACCGGCCGCGCCGATCGCCCGCGCCAGCCGTACGAGCTCGGCCCAGGCCATGCGCCGCAGCCGCCGCGGACGCAGCCTCGTCGCGGTGCCGCGCGCGCCGCGGACGGCGGCGAGCACCACGGCGACGATCCACCACAGGAGGGCGAGCAGCACGCCGCTGACGGCGAGCGCGGCGAAGAACGTCTTGACGAACTGCCCGGCAAGTCCGACCTTGGTGGGCTTCTTGCCGGACGAGTCGGCGTCGGGCGCGTCCGGCACCGGCGGGTCGGACGGCTTGGCGGCGGGCGCGTGGGCGAACGCGTCGATGACGTCGTGCAACCGCTGCGGAAGCGGCTTGCCGTTCGTCACCTGGGAGAACTCCAGGGTGTCGTCGCGCGGCACCCGGTAGGAGGTCCAGTCGAGCGAGCCGCGCTGGTCGGAGACCACATAGACGCCGTTCCGGCCGAGCCGGCGGTGCAGCAGGTAGGTGAAGTAGTCGGCGTCGCCGGCCGACTCGTCGTCGGAGTCCAGCGGGACGACGGCCAGGTAGATCGGCACTCCCGCACCGGCGATCTGCCGGCCCAGCGCCGTACGGTCGCGCGCGTTCAGCAGCGAGGACACGTCGGGATCGACGAACACCGGCGACTGTCGCAGCGCCGCCGCGACCCGGTCGACCCGCGCCGTCGAGACCGGGGCGCCGGTGGCGGGGGCGCCCGTGGTGGCGAGGGCGAGCGCGGCCGCCGCGATCAGCCTCATCGCGTCCTGCCGTTCTTCTTCCCTCTGCCGCGCAGCCGCACGACGAGGATCCACAGCGCGGCGAGCAGCGCGACGCCCATGCCGGAGTACACGCCCGCCTGCTGGGCCAGGTCGGTCTCGTCGACGGCCTCGGGGTACGGCTTGACCTTGTGACCGGCCCGATCCTTGGCGTACGCCTTGTCGTAGCGCTGCTGCGCCTGCCCGGACCGGAGGTCGTCGACGAACCGCTCGATGACCCGCACGACGCCGGCGTTGTACGGCTCGGAGATGGTGACCTCGCGCTCGGCCGCGGTGACCGGGAGATTCGTACCGAACTGCTCGACCGTGAGGCCGATGCCGCTCGGAGGGACGACGAGGTACACGCCGCTGCGGCCGAGCTTGTCGTGCAGCAGTGCGATGAGGCGGTCGGGGCCGCCCTGCGGATCGTTCTCCGGGGTCACGTCGGAGACGACCGCCGCGTACGTGGGCACCGGCATCCGCCTGATCGCCGTACGGATCCGCGCCGCGTCACGCGCCGTGATGGCACGGGGCGCCAGGTCGGTGATGAACACCGGGTCGCGGGCGAGCCGCTCCGCGACGTAGTCGGCGCGCGTGACCGGCGGGGCCGTTACCGCGAGCGCCGTTCCGACGATGAGGGGGATCATCGGAGTCGGCTCAGGCGTCCTTGATCTCGCAGATCACCGCGCCGCTGGACACCGTCTGGCCGACCTCGGCGCCGAGCCCGGTCACGGTGCCGGCCTTGTGCGCGGTGAGCGGCTGCTCCATCTTCATCGCCTCGAGCACCACGATCGGGTCGCCGGCCGCGACGGTCGCGCCGTCCTGCGCGACGACCTTGACGATCGTGCCCTGCATCGGGCTGACCAGGGCGTCGCCCCCGGCCTGCTGTGCGCTGGACTTCTTCTTGCTCTGGCGCTTCGCCGGGCCCTTGCCGGCCGTCGCGGCGGTCGCCGCTCCGAGCCCGGCGGGCAGCACGACCTCGATGCGCTTGCCGCCGACCTCGACCGTGACCTTCTCGCGCTCTTCCGGCTCCGCCGCCTCGGCCGCACCCTCGTACGGCGGGATCTGGTTGTCGAACTCCGTCTCGATCCACCGGGTGTGCACGCGGAACGGCTCATCGGTGAACGCCGGGTCCGCCACGACCACCCGGTGGAACGGAATGACGGTCGGCATGCCCTCGATCTCGAACTCGTCCAGCGCCCGCCGGGCCCGCTGGAGGGCCTGCTTTCTGGTGGCACCGGTGACGACCAGCTTGGCGATCATCGAGTCGTACATCTGAGGGACGGTCATGCCCTGCTCGAACCCGGTGTCGAGCCGCACGCCGGGCCCGCTGGGCGGGCTCCAGGTCCGTACGGTGCCGGGCGCGGGAAGGAAGTTGCGCCCGGCGTCCTCGGCGTTGATCCGGAACTCGAAGGAATGCCCGCGCAGCACGGGGTCGCCGTACCCGATCGTCTCCCCGTCGGCGATCCGGAACTGCTCGCGCACGAGGTCGACGCCCGCCACCTCTTCGCTCACCGGGTGCTCGACCTGAAGGCGGGTGTTGACCTCGAGGAAGGAAATCGTGCCGTCCTGGCCGACGAGGAACTCACAGGTGCCCGCGCCGACGTATCCGGCCTCTTTCAGGATGGCCTTGGAGCTGTCGTACAGGGTCTGGATCTGCTCGTCGCTGAGGAACGGCGCCGGGGCCTCCTCGACCAGTTTCTGGTGACGCCGCTGCAGGGAGCAGTCACGCGTCGAAACGACGACGACGTTGCCCTCCTTGTCGGCGAGGCACTGCGTCTCGACGTGACGCGGCCGGTCGAGGTACCGCTCGACGAAGCACTCCCCACGCCCGAACGCGCCCACGGCCTCCCGTACGGCGGAGTCGTAGAGGTGGGGGATCTCCTCGATGGTCCGCGCGACCTTCAGCCCTCGCCCACCACCGCCGAACGCCGCCTTGATCGCGACCGGCAGGCCGTGCTCCCGGGCGAACGCGACGACCTCGTCGGCGTCCTGCACCGGGTCCTTGGTGCCGGCGACGAGGGGCGCCCCGACCTTCTGCGCGATGTGCCGGGCCTCGACCTTGTCCCCGAGCGCCTGGATGGCCCGGGGCGGCGGCCCGATCCAGATGAGCCCCGCGTCGATCACGGCCGTGGCGAAGTCGGCGTTCTCGGCGAGAAAGCCGTACCCGGGGTGGACGGCGTCGGCGCCGCTCTCTTTGGCGACGTTGAGGAGCTTGTCGATGTCGAGGTAACTCTCGGCCGCACTCTGCCCACCGAGCGCGTACGCCTCGTCGGCCACCTTGACGTGCAGCCCGTCGAGATCCGGCTCGGAGTACACGGCCACGCTGAGGATCCCCGCGTCCTTACAGGCACGCGCAATCCGGACCGCGATCTCCCCACGATTGGCGATCATCACCTTACGCACGTGCACTCCTCGCTCTCGCCGACCGCCCAAGAGTCTAGGCAAACCGGATTCGACCCACCGCAACGCCCGCCTGCTTGGCGCGCCCGCCGGTCACGTGGGGTCGATTCGATCGCGGGCCGCCACAGGTCTGTGACGGACATCGGCTCGGCGCGGCCGGCGGGCCCGCGTTCGCGTGCCGGCTCGCCCAATAAGCATGTGGGCGCGGTTTCCTTCAGTGAAGGGCCCGCCCGATACGTGCGGGTCACCGTGTCTGTCGCCGAGGAGGCGGAATCCGGCGCCGCCAGATCGCCTTCCACCGCTCCTCCGCCTGGGGCCCGGCCCGGAGCCGGGCGTGGGTGAGCCTGCCAGGATCCTCGCATACGCCGCATCTCGGGCATATCCCGAGAGGTATGCGAGGCCCCGTACACCCGGCACAGAACTCCGCGGCCGTCCGCCGCCGCTCAACGACCCGCCCGACCACGACTGCGAGCCGCTCCCGCGGATGCACCTCCGGATCCGGACAGTAGAGATCGAGCCGCGGCCGGTCGGCAGGATCGGGCACCCGTCGCCGCGCCTTCTCCAGGCGCCGCCGCCGTTCGTATGCGATCAGATGGGGCAGCCACAGATCCCGCGCCTCGCCGAGCTCGTCGACGGCCCGAACCAGCGAATACGCGTCGCTCCCGAGATCCTCGGGAATCCCGTTCCGGACGACGAGATGATGCCAGGTGGCCCGGAAACCGTACGGCCCGAACCGCAGGACACACTCCCGCAACGCCCACAAGCGACGCCCCAGCGGCTCCCCACCGTCCCGAACGCGCCGAGCCGCCGCGGGAAAACTCGTCATCGCCCTGCCTCCCGGACGAACGCACTGGTCGCCGCCCTCATGGTCCGCTTCGTTCTTGAAGATCAACCAGACCTCACACCCGCTTTGAGCGGTCCGCGTGCGTGAGCGGTACGAAAGCGCGACGGCCCACCCCAGGCACCCGGCGCCCACCAAGACCACACTGAACCGAACCGTCGAGGAGTGAAGCTCCTGAATATCCTCGCCTACCGCTGCCGTGTCCTCCGCGAGAAGCGCTGTCATGGGGCTGTGCGGCTCGTCCGCGTTGTGAGGGACGACACGATCGCGGAGCCGGACGGCGATGGGAACGGGCGTTCATGCCACATATCGAGCGCCGATCCGAGACCGTAATACGAAGTATCGACGTATCTTATATGGCTGCGTAGTAATGTCCCTGTCAGGTGCATATCGTGCAAGATCCGCAGGCCACTGTCCAGATTCGGACAGGGCGAGCCGCCGTCGAGCGGCGCCGAATTGGCGATGCAATGTAGAAACTTCAGACAAGAACTCGTAAGCTGGCTGCCTATGTCCGACAGGTCGCAGCCCCCTCCGTTCGCCGCGTGGTACTCGGCTGAAGGAACTCTAGATCCGGATTGTCAGCGGACCGGTGTGTTGTCGACCAGCTCCCTCTGTCCGCTGGTCGGAGTCAGGCCGGCCGGTCAGCCAGCGGGCCTGTATGCACGCTACGTGAGTCGAGGGCAGCGTCGGCTTACGAGTTCGGGCATAGCGGACACCAAGCACTTGGGCTGCCCGTGCAAGCGGCATCCGTCACCAGCCGTCGCCGGATCGGCGAGACCGTCGCCGATCGAAGTCCCGTCCATGGAGAGAGGTAGACGAGCGCGAGCTAAGAAAGCAGTCACGCGGCCCCAGTCGCGTTGCCTTCGAAGAGGAGGCCGGGCAACAGGAGCTCCGAGACTGTGGATGAGCCAGACGGAACCAGTAAACGTCAGCGATCGTCGTATCGACGAGAGAGCGTAGCCGCAGAACTTTTCGGGGCGTGCTTTGGCTGGCGTGTCCGTGGATCTCGGTGGTCCACTGTCGCAACGGCTGAGGTGATCAGGATGCGTAGCTTCGTAATTGGATACCGCTTTGGCTGACCAGAAGCTGGCCGTATAGGCCGTACGCTTCAAAAAGTATTTGTAGTCCACGCAAAAAGGAGTGGTGATGTCAGACGTAATCGGCGGCAGCCCAGAACAGATGCGCGAGCTTGCACGTATCTTCGACAAGCATTCGGCTGGTCTTCAGGCTCTGATCAAGGACCTGAACGGCCGCACCGTCAACAGCACCACGATCTGGAAGGGCGATCACGCCAACAAGTTCCGCGGATCGTGGCACGAGGCCAAAGCGTCGTTCGACAAGATGGCGCTTGCGCTGCAAGAGGCGCACAAGTTCATTAACAGTAAGGCGCAGAGTCTGGACGCTTGGCAGAAGTAAATCGCCTTTGAGGGGACCCGGCGTCAGCGGGTCCCCTCGCAGGCTCGCGCCCCATCGAGACCGGCGTCCTGGAGAAACGGCCAATGCCCAGCAAAGCCGAGATTGAACACTCAATTGCAACCCTGAAGCAACTGAAGGCGCAGTATGGAAATAGCTTGAAAAGCGTCTCGGGTCAAGTGGGTGCATCATGGATGGGCGGCGGATCGATGAACTTCATTAGGCTGCTGAGCTATCATGACGGCCGAATTAATCGGATTATTGATACTGCGATATCTGAGCTGCAGCGCTTGAAGAAGAACGCCTCTTAGTCTCCGTCCGCCGGCCTAAATGCTAGAAGTGATTAGTAGGTAAAAGCGATGGTTGCCACAAACGACGGCGGCGCAAGCGACGAAGTCGACGTGAATATTGACGGTATGCGTGCCGTGGTAAAAACGTTGCGTAACGTAGAGGCGAAACTGCAGGCTCTGGGGCCGAAGTTCACTGCGGCGGTGCAGGGAACCGGGGTCCCGGATCCTAGTGGACCAGTCGCGGCGGCCGCCGTGTGGCTAGCTAGCGAGATACCCGGTCTCGAGCAGCGGATCCGGCTGGCTACAGGAGATCCGGGGACCAATGATCCTCTTGGCGATATGCCTGCCGGCTGGGCCAAAATCGATGAATCTCTGATCACCCACGAGACGGCACAACAAATTGCAAACAGGGGTGCTAATCTAGCCGACCAGGTCTGGCAGCATTCCGACTCCCCGCAAGGGATTCCGAAGTCTCTGATAAATCAGCTGAAGAAGCAGCAGCTGAACCCAGATTTCGCGGCTGGCTTCTGGGCCAGACTAGGTCCCGAAAAAGCGGCAGACCTCATGGCAAGGCTGGCGCGAGATGGCCAGACCTGGCACGACGGTGGACGCAATGGCGATACACGCTCGCCGAAACAGTATGAGGCGGATCAGCAAGCAGCGCTGGAGGCGTTGAGCGTCTCATTGGGGACAGCGAGTCGAGCTGCCGGACAGATTCACCTAAGTTCAGACTATGGGCAGAGGCTGGCCAAACGCGGCCCAGAGGCAGCCGGCCAACTACTCCGAGCCGGGAAGTTCGACAAGAACTTCCTGTTGCAGGCGGCAACGGAAATATATAATTGGCGTGTCCAGGGAGTTCGCAATCACCAGCCGGAGCCTGAAGCGGGCAAAGCTCTACTTGTAGGTCCAGACAAACCGCCTGGTTCCTATGACCCCATGGTCAATGCACTTGCAGCGCTATCGCGCAACCTCGACGCCTCACAGGCATGGTTTACACCGCAACGTTTGCGGACGCTGCTTGGTGGTACGGGCGACAAAGATCAGAATGACACGGGACGCTCACATCTCCACCTTGGCGACAATGGGAAGTCTTTGGGGGACTTCGTATCGGTCGCTGGTGCCGGAGTCCGAGACCGCGGGCCAAGAGGTCGACGCTCTGCAGAGATTGCCGCTCAGACCGTACATGAGGCGGCTAAGTTGAACAACTTGCTCGAAGGTTTCAAACCCGGAATGGGTGAGGTTCTTTCCTCATACATCCACGACGTCGCACGGGCTTCGTGGAGTGGTGAACGAGGTCCCAATAACCAGACAGTAGCCCAAATGCTCGATCTAAAATCAGGACATCCACACTGGACTACGGATGATCAGGGCGTACAGGCCGGGGATCCTATCGGTGCAAACTTCGATATAAGTGATCTTAGGAAGATTCTTCCGCAAGTCGAAACAAATGACGACGCTTGGCGCTCCATATTGGCCGGTGCGCGCCAGTACAGTGCAGGCTATCTGGGATATGCGGCGCGGCAATCCAGAACCGATGGCGCGGCAGTATTTCAGGAGGCGGAGAACAGAGTAGGTAGTATGTTCGGCGTCCTCGGCTCGAAGCACGCTCTCGGAAAGATCGGTGAGGCAGCCGCCAGGGACCAACGCCGTGCCGAGCTGCTCGGCTTGATAAAGAGCACGGTAGACATATGGAGCGTCACGGATATAGTTGGAAAGCTCCCTGGCGACAAAACAGCTGACTTTGTTGGGCTTGCTCGCGGTCAAATCGAAGATGCGGTGGTTGGCGAGCTTCTGCATCCCACAAAGCCAGGAGAACAAGCCAGGGCGGATGCCACTGACGATGACCTGATTCAGGAGCTCCAAAATATGGCTGCCGGGGCGGCCAGTGACGGTGGTCTTCTCCATACTAAAGAGGACCGTAGCAAGTCCGGTCTCAACCTTGATCCGGCAAAATGGTTCGAGCACTACAAAAAGTTTCACCCTTTGGAGGCAAAAGATGAGAAGTTCTTCGATGATCACGGTGTGATCTTGCCGCCTGAGGCTATGACGCCGGCGCAACGTGCAGCGTACGGCGAATACATTAATACGGCGTTCACGGGCCATAGTGGTGACCTTGCGAACGCTTACCGTAGTGCTTCGCAGAGTTGGACTAACTAATACGTAGGCGTGCGACTGTCCGGCACTCGGCGTTCGTCATATAGATGACCGAATTATGTAGTACGATATCGCCGTAATCTCCACTCTTTGGCATTCCGTAGCATGGAGGAAGCGTCGCTATGAGCGATATGTGGCCATCTTTGGTCATTCTGTAAAGCGACGCGTTCATGCGCACAATGTAGCCGTAGTTGCCGGCCGATACGATGCGCGAAGCCGGGTTGTTCAGTTTTTGGCTCAGAGCCTCAAGCGGTGCAGTCCCCGGGAGCGGCTCGAGTTCAGTGCCGTTTAGTCGCAGAAGCTGCTGGCCCAAGATGAGAAGATGACCGTCCGCTCCGATGGCCAACGATGTAGAGAGGCGAATTGAGACGTCCGTGGACTTGGTCGCCTGCCTTATGGGATTGGTGTTGGTTCCGCCCACTTTTCCGGCGATAGTCCTGATCGCTCCAGAGATCTCTACGTCTCTTACGATGGACCGGTCTCCTTCTGCCTTAACGGCAACGTAGATCTTCTTGTGATCAGGCGTGACCGCAATCGAGATCGGATCACCTAGTCGCACTTCTGTTGCCGGCCGTCCGTCTCCCTCTCGAATATCGTTCTTACCATGCGCTATATCGACGCTCTTGGGGTCGGCGCCGGCGATGGTGAGCCTCTTTCCGTCCGCCGTAACTTCGCGTATGGTCTGACGTTCTTCATCGGCTATGAACAAATTCCCTTGCGCGTCTGTCGCAATGCCTACCGGCTGTCCCAATGGCGCCATGTGGGATTTGCCGGGCTCTTGAAACATCGTGTTCTTGTCGACGGCGATGCTTATGGGGCCGCTAGGGGGGAGGCGGTAGATTGTCCGCCGAAAAGGCTCGCCAATGTATATGGTGCCATCCGGTGATACGGCGAGCATATTTGGGGAGTTGAACTGGGCCTCGGTGGGGCGGTCGGTTTGCTCAGGCTTCATGTTGTAACCACCGCCCGCAATAACTACGAACTGTCCGACTTTCTCCTTAGGGGAGGACGTTTTTTCGCTACTGCCGCCACCCGTGCATGCAGCAGACGGCAGTCCGCAGATGAGCGCAGCGACGACGCAGCGTATGACCCGAGACCTGGTGGTAGTCATGACGACTATTTTACGGATTTCATCAACCACGTGCACTATGGGAGAGGTCGTTACTAAGGCTCCATGCTTGCCGAGGGCTCGCCTGGGCGAAGGTGATGGTCGGGTGGAGACCTCTCCTGTGTACGCTGATGCCGTTGCTCCGCAGGCGCGCATGGCGAGGCTTGCCGTAAATGCCCTACCTCTAATGATCGGCATGGGTCAGGCTACGGCCAAGATGCGCCATGTGCACTGGCTTGGTAAATGTGGCCGTCAGGTGGGTCCGAAGGCGGCCCCCGGTCTCCTAGAGAGGGATTGCGATCTGAATGGGTGTCGTCTGGCCCGTGTTGGCGAGGACTCCTCGCCCTATGGTGCCGACGACGGTGTTGTTTCGGGGAAGAGCTATGCCGAGAAGATCACCATCGTCTGCTGATCTCACGCCAAGAAGGACGCCCGACCTTGACCGTCGTATGTCTGCGAGCAAGCCGTTGAATACTCGTGTGAGATCGTCGCTGCTTCCAGCGATGATGATGCCTTGTTCGGCATCTCGGGCCTCTCGGAGGCGCGCCGTCAGCGCGTCGTCCAAATCGCTGTCCCCGATCAGCTCGGCATCGTCTACGACCAGCACGTAGCGCTTCCTCTCGCCTACCGCCGCTGCCACGGCATCATCGGTGGCTTTGTCGTCGAGAACCGCTAGTACGCCGGGCCGGCCTTCAAGTTCTCGCAATGGGGATCGGCGAGGACAGATCAGCACGACGGGCACGAGCCCATCGCCGATCTCGGGGTCCAGAAGGGACTGCACCATTGTCATCAGCACCGTGGAGCGGCCGGAGCGCGGCGGACCTGCCACTGTGAAACCGGGGCCGTCGGCGAGAAGGTCCACGCCGACCGGTCCAAGTTCGTCTCCGCCGACGCCGACCAGGGCCCACAGAGGGGACGGCGCTATGAAGTCAGGGTCGAGTGCCAAGGCTGATGCGAAAGTGGCGCGCACAGGTAGCTCATCCACGTGCAGTGGCCGAAGGCTACGCCGCTGGCGGCCGTACACCTCCTCCGCGTCACGTGCGAGTCGTTGCAGGGCCGCGACCTGGGCAGTACCCGAAGGTTCGCTGTCGAGAAGGGCGATCTGTGATTCTCGTAGCGACGAAAGCCCGGGACCAACGACCTCCAGCACTCGGCCAGATGGCATCTCACCGGGCACGTGGCGTTCGTTGATGCCTGCGTAGTTGTAGTCGTTCGGGTCCGACATTCTCAGGATCAACCGGTCATCGAACACGGTGGAGACCTGGCCGGCCAACCCGGAGCGGTCACCGGTGAAGATCGCTCGTAGGCCGACAGCGGCACCTTCACGCAACAGGCGAAGGATCGTGTCGATCAGGCGGCCGAAGTCGTAGTTCTCAAAGGCCGCGACGAAGCCCTCCCACCGGTCCAGCATCAAGACCATCCACGGCAGGCGGTCGGAAAAAGCCACCGCCGCGCGTTGCTCCGCCAGTGACGCGAACCCTGTCGCCGCCAATACCTGTTGCCGCCGGGCCACCTCCGCATGCAGCCGAGCGAGCAGCCGTTCCACTCGTTCGATCTGCTCGCGGCCCACCACCGCGCCGCAGTGGGGCAGTGCCACCAAGGGCAAGAGAGCGTTCGCGCCGCAGTCGATCGCGTACAGGTGTACGTCGGATGGCGAGCATGTCGAGGCCAACGAACCGGCCAGCGTTCGCAGGACCGTCGAGCGGCCTGACCGAGCCGAGCCGGCCACGTACAGGTGGCCGCCGTGCACCAGGTCCAGCGTCAGGGCTGAACGGGACTGGGACGACGGCAGGTCGGTCAACCCGAAGGCTAGCGGCGGCACGTCGTCAGAATCGGCGAACACCGCCGGCAGGTCGTCCAGAGTCACGACCGACGGCAGTGGTGGCAGCCACGGCGCCGGCTGCTCCTCGATGCCCGCGCGGTCACACGCCTCGCTGATCGCCTCGACCAGGACTTTCAGGTCCGTCACCATGGTCGACTCGTCGGTCGGCACGTCGACCGATAGCGGACGGCCTAGGCGGGGCCACGGCAGAGGCGTCACCCGTGCCGGGACCGACGATGACGTGCTCCCCGGACGGCGACCGCCTATACGCGCTGCCTGAACCATCACCGGCGAGCCCACACCCGACCTCACGTAACACCGGCCCGGCGACGACTTGGAGATCCGGGCGGCCGCCGGGTCGTCGAGCACGTCCGTCGACTCGTCCGGATCGGTCACGCGCAGCGCGATGCGCAGGTTCGTGTTGGCCCGGATGTCGCCGGTCACCACGCCCGCGGGGCGCTGGGTCGCGAGCAGCAGATGGACCCCCAGCGATCGGCCGCGGCGGCCGATGTCGACCAGGCCCTCCACGAAGTCCGGCAGCTCGCCCACCATCGCCGCGAACTCGTCGATCACCAGGACCAGCCGCGGCATTCGAGTGGACGCACGGCGGTCGCCCGCGTCAAAGAGCTCGCAGTAGTCCTCGATGTCCTTCGCGCCCGCGTGCAGCAGCAACTCCTCCCGCCGCCGCAGCTCGGCCCCCAAGGACTCCAGCGCCCGCTCCGTCAGGTGGCCGTCGAGGTCCGTAACCATGCCGACCACATGGGGCAAAGAAGCGCAATCCGCGAAGGCGGCGCCGCCCTTGTAGTCGATCAGGACGAACGTCATCTCGTCCGGGCGGTTCGCGACCGCCAGGGAGGCGATCATCGTCTGCAGGAGCTCCGACTTGCCGGCGCCCGTCGTGCCCGCGATCAACCCGTGTGGGCCGTCCAAACTCAGGTCGACCGAGAACACCCCGTCAGAGGAGACCCCGATCGGCACCACCGTCGTACGGCCGCCGGACTGCCACGTCGCCTGGATCTGGGCCGCCGACGGTGTCGGCATCTGCAAGAGCTCCAGCAGCCGCGCCGACGACGGGATCATCGCCTCCGTGTCGTCGCGCGACACGTCCCGTACCGGCGCCATGGCGCGGGCCAGGCGGTCGCACCACGCCGGGGTCACCTGGTCGGCCAACACCGCGCCCACCGAGTCCAGGCCGTTGCCGTGCAGGCGTACGTGCGTCGGGCGGTCCCAGTCCCACACCGCGACGGCCGTGCACTCCTCCGGCAGCAGGCGTTCGTCGTCGTCGATGCAGATGGCGTGCAGGCCGACGGACGGGCCGCCGCTCAGCACCTGGGGCATGCCCGGCACCCGGCGCAGCTGGCGGGCGCCGTCCAGGACCAGCAGGATGTTGTACGGGCCCTCGGCCGGCGCGCCGCCGATGCCGAAGGACGACGTGGGCTCGGCCGTACGGCGGCGTTCGGTGATGCGGATGGCCAGCTCGGTCACGCGCCGGGCCACCGTGTCCGGGTCGGCGCCGATCAGGGCGACACAGTCCTCGCCCTCGCGCGGGGCGCAGTGGGGCAGCCAGCGCACCCAGTTCCAGTGGGACGCGGCGGACGGGTCCGCCGACAGTACGACGATGGCGAGGTCGCGGGGGCTGTGCAGGGCCGCCGCCTGGGCGACCAGCCAGCGGGCCAGCGCTCGGGAGCGGTCGCGGGCGCCCGACAGGCCGATCACGCCCAGTTCGGAGAGCGGCAGGGGGACGGGTACGGCGTGGGCGACCGGCGCCGGTGGCATGACCGGCTCGTCGCCGCCGCCCCGGCCGGGGCGCAGCTCGATGCGGGCGGGAAGGTCGGCCAGGCCGATGCGGAGGTGGAGCGTGTCCGGGTCGCCGACGCGGCGCTCCCACAGGCGGCGGCGCGGGCCGGTCGCGGTGAGCAGGACCTCGGCCGGGTCGGGGGCGAGCGCGCGCCATTCGGCCTGGTCGGCGCGGCGCATGCTCTCCAGCGCGCCTTCGAACTCCGCCTTCTTCGCGCGGTACTCCTTCAGCGCCTTCTTGTACGACTTGCGGCCATAGAGCCGGTCGGCGAGCCACTCGCCGACCTGGATGACCGGGTACGCCAGGGCCATCAGCGCCCAGTACCACTGCCCGGTGAAGACGACCATGCCGACGCCCGTCGCCGCGAACAGCAGCGAGCCCAGCAGCCGCAGGCGCTCGCGGTGTCCCTTCTCCGGCTCCTGCGGCACCTCGATGCGGCGCGGCCCGGACTGCGGGCGGATGCGCGGCGGCCGGTTGTAGGCCAGCCCGCCGTCGTCGAGCGGCGACAGGTGGGCGTCCGGAGCGGCGGTGAGGGCCAGCGTCAGGACGGTCGTGCCGACCGAGAGCACGCCGCCGGGCGGCCACTCCACCGTGCCCTCGAGAGGCACCTGGTCGAGGACGCCCGAACCGGACACGGTGACGCGGCGGGACTCGACCGTGACCGTGAGCGCGTGCGGGGGGATGGAGGGGTCGGCGAGACGTACGTCCACGTCGGGGGAGGTGCCGATGGTGGTCTGGCCGATGCCTAGGCGGTGCACGGGGCCGGCCGCCGGGCCGCCGCTGACGCGGATCTCGGCGATGCCGGTCGGCTCGCCGAGCACCGTGGCGGGCGCGGCGCCGGGATGCACGGCCACGAGGGTGCCGTCGCGGAGGAACCGGCTCGCCGGGGCCGCGGGGTCGAGCATCCGCCCGCCGGCCCAGAGCGGGTGCGGTGGATCGTCCACCCAACGGGCGCTCGGGAGGCGGACGACTTCCGCCAGCGGTTCCTTGGCGGTGTCGGCGTTCAATGTGGCAATAAGTGACCGCGCAACGGTTCCGACCGTCATATCGGAATCGCCGTTGACCACTACGTCACGGGGACCTTGATCGGTCAGCGCCGTGAGCGAGATTCGCATTCACCCCTCCACATCCCCAGCGTGCTGGACCAGGATAGAGAGGAGGCCGGGCGGGAGACAGCGGCTCCCCGTGAGTCGTTCCTTGATCACTTGACAACTCACGGGACTCGCTGCGCAAACAATCTGTCGTCGCCACATTGACGCGCGGCGTTATGGGCGGAACGATGGTTCGCCGCGTCCCCGTCGAACGCAATCAGCCCAAATCAGCCGAAATTGGCGGAGAGCCTGTGACCACGAGCAGTGATCGCAAGACCGACGGACGTCCCTCGCTCGGGACGGCCACCGGTCAGCGCATCCCCGTTCCCCGGCGGGAGCGCAAGCCGGCCATGGCCGCGCTGGCCGTGCTGCTCATCGTCGGCGGCGCGCTGATCAGCGCGTACCTCGTGATGGTGAGCGGTCAGCGCGTTCCGGTGATCAGCATCGCCCAGCCGGTCGCGGCGGGTCAGCGGATCCCGGCGTCGGCGCTGCGGGAGGTGCAGGTCTCGTCCACCGGCGGCCTGGACTACATCCCGTGGGGCGACCGGGCCAAGGTGACGCAGACCTTCGCGACGGTGACCCTCGTGAAGGGCGCGCTGCTCACCAACGGCATGATCAGCACCGGCTCGTCGGTCACCAAGGGCTCCGTCGTGGTGGGTCTCGCGCTCAAGCCGGGCCAGCTGCCCGCGGGCGGCCTCCAGCCGGGCGACCGCGTCGCGCTGTACGCCGTCTCCTCCCAGGGCGGCCAGAGCGGCACGCAGAGCGGCACCGTGCTCGCCCCGGCCGCCACGGTGTACGACGTGGTGCAGCCCGGCCAGAACGACATCCAGGCCGACCAGATCTCAGTCTCGGTGACCGTCCCGGTCGACCAGGCGCCCGAGGTGACCCAGGCCTCCTCGGCCGGCGCCGTCGCGGTCGCGCTGCTGCCTGCGGGGGAGAAGGCCCCGCAGACGGCGCCGAGGCAGACGACGCCCAAGCAGCCGAGCACGCAGCCGTCCGCGAACGAGTCGCCCGGAAACCCGCCCGCGTCGCCGCGCGACCGATCGACGGGCACCCCCTGATGGGGCTCGTCGTCCTCGCGGCGGACAAGGGGGCGCCGGGCGTCACGACCGCGGCGATCGCGCTGGGGGCCGTCTGGCCCCGTCCCGTACTGCTCGCCGAGTGCGACCAGGCCGGCGGCGACCTGGTGTACCGCCTGCCCGCCGACGGCGGCGGCATGCTCAACCCGGCGCGCGGCATGCTCAGCCTCGCCGCGACCGCGCGGCGCGGGCTGCGGGCCGAGCAGGTCTGGGAGCACACGCAGCGGCTCGAAGGCGGGCTGGACGTCCTGGTCGGGCTGACCCGCGCCGAGCAGGCGCAGGGACTGACCTGGCTGTGGAGTCCCCTTGGCCGGGCCTTCGCCAATCTGCCGGGCGCCGACGTGGTGGCCGATTGTGGCCGTCTGGGGCCCGGATCGGCCTTGACCGACCTGCTGCGTGAGGCGTCAATGATCGTGCTGTTCACGCGGGCGACTCTTGAACAGGTCGCTCACCTGCGTGAACGCATCGGCTCATTGTCGAATGACCTCGGGGGGCATTCCGCGCCGCCGATCGGCATCGTGGTCGTCGCCGATCCGAGCGAATACCGCACCGCCATAGCGGAGGTCAGCCGGATCATTTCGAACGCGAAACTGCCCGCTGCCGTCCTCGGGGGTTTCGCGATGGATCCCAAGGGTGCTGAAATGCTGAGGGGCCAGTGGGGCGGGCGGCTCGACCGTTCACTGCTGATCCGTTCGGCGCGGCAGCTCGCGGGTGGACTCGCGACGCGGGTCGCGCCCACATCGGGGGATGATCGCGAAACGCAGGGAGTGGCAAGTGGACCACAGCCTCGTTAAGCGCCTTCGCCAGGACGTCGGGTCCCGGCTCGCCGACCAGCGTCGGCTCGACGCCGCGAACGGCGTCGCCCCGATGAACCCCGAGGACGAACGCCAGTTCGCGCGCGCTCTCATCGGGCAAGTGCTGGAGGAGTTCGCGCGTGCGGAGATCGCGGCGGGCCGGCGTCCGCCGAACGCCGAAGAGGAGGAGCAGCTCGCCGCGGGCGTGCACGCCGCGCTGTTCGGCGTCGGCCGCCTCCAGCCCCTCCTCGAGGACCCCGAGATCGAGAACATCGACGTCAACGGCTGCGACCGGGTCTTCATCGGGTACGCCGACGGCCGTGAGGTGATGGCCGAGCCGGTCGCCGAGTCCGATGAGGAGCTCGTCGAGCTCATCCAGATCCTCGCGGCCTACAGCGGTCTGTCCAGCCGGCCGTTCGACTCCGCCAACCCCCAGCTCGACCTGCGGTTGCCCGACGGTTCCCGGCTGTCGGCCGTCATGGACGTCACCGTACGGCCCGCGCTGTCGATCCGCCGCGCCCGGCTCGGCAAGGTCTTCCTCGCCGACCTGGTCGGCAACGGCACGATCAGCACGGAGATCGGCCTGTTCCTGCGCGCCGCGGTGGCCGCCCGCAAGAACATCATGATCGCCGGGGCGACCAACGCCGGAAAGACGACGCTGCTGCGGGCGATCGCCAACGAGATCCCGACCGCCGAGCGGCTCATCACCGTGGAACGCGCCCTGGAGCTGGGCCTCGACCAGTTCTCCGAGCTGCACCCCAACGTCGTCGCGCTGGAGGAGCGGCTGCCCAACTCCGAGGGTCAGGGCACGATCACGATGGCCGAGCTCGTCCGCCGGTCGCTGCGCATGAACCCCTCCCGCGTGATCGTCGGTGAGGTGCTCGGCGACGAGATCGTGACCATGCTCAACGCGATGACCCAGGGCAACGACGGCTCGCTGTCGACGATCCACGCGAACTCCTCCTGGGAGGTGTTCAACCGCATCGCGACGTACGCCCTGCAGTCCGACGAGCGGCTGCCGATCGAGGCGACGCACATGCTCATCGCGGGCGCCATCGACTTCGTCGTGTTCATCGAGAAGCGCAACGACTACGCGCACGGCGGGCGGCTGCGCCGGTTCGTCTCCAGCATCCGCGAGGTGACGGGCTGCGACGGCCGGGTGCTGTCCAGCGAGATCTTCGAACCCGGCCAGGACGGGAGCGCCCGGCCGGCCGCGCCGATCGCCTGCGTCCAGGAGCTCGTGCCGTACGGCTACGACCCGTCCCACGGAGCGGTCTGGTGACAGGGGCGTTCTCGGGGGGCCTCGCGCTCGCGCTCGTCGCGGGCGCGCTGACCGGTGGCGGCGTGCTGCTGCTCATCGTCGCGATCCGCGGCGTGCGCCCGCGGCCCGGCCGGCCGTCGGCGCGCAGCCGCGAGGAGATCATCCGCACCCTGACGACCCGTACGGCGCTGGCGGTCGTCGTGGGCGTCGTCGTGCTCATCATCACCCGGTGGCCGGTCGCCGGCGTCGGCGCGGCGCTGCTCGTGCTCGGGTGGAACAGCATCGGCGGCGGCGCGGCCGAAGAACGCCGCTCGATGGCGCGCCTGGAGGCGCTCGCCGCGTGGACCGAGTCGCTGCGCGACACCATCGCGGGCGCGGTCGGCCTCGAACAGGCCATCCCGTCGTCGCTGCGGGCCGTGGCGCCGGTGCTGCGCCCGAAGGTGCAGGCCCTCGTCGACCGGCTGCACACGCGGGTGCCGCTCGCGGACGGCCTGCGGATGTTCGGCGACGACCTCGACGACGCGTCCGCGGACCTCGTCGTCGCCGCGCTGATCCTCAACGCGCGGCTGCGCGGTCCCGGCCTGCGCGACATGCTGGGCGCGCTGGCCGACTCCGCGCGCGCCGAACTCGACATGCGCCGCCGGGTCGAGGCGAACCGCCGGACGACCCGCCGCAGCGTCCAGATCGTCGTCGGCGTCTCGGTCGGCACCGCGCTGCTGCTCGCCGTCGTCAACCGCACGTACGTCGCGATGTACGACTCGCTCACCGGGCAGCTCGTCCTGGCGGTCGTGGTCGGCCTGTTCGCGGTCGGGTTCATCTGGCTGCGGCGCCTGGCCAAGTACGAGACGCCGCAGCGGTTCCTGGCCTCGGCCGACTCCGACAAGCCGGAGGCGCCGGACAAGCCGGGAGTGCCGGGCGAGGTTCCCGAGACCGTCGCGCGCTGGCAGGGGCAGACGCCCGCGAACGGCAGTCCCACCGTGCCCGGACCGCGAGGAGGCACCCGATGACCGTCGCCCTGCTGGCCGGCGCCTTCTTCGGACTCGGCGCGTACCTGCTGTTCCGCGCGCTGTTCCCGCCGCGTCCGGGCCTGTCGGCGCGGCTCGCCGCCTTCGACGCGGCGCGCCGGCGCGGGGAGGCCGAGCCGACCGGGCGCGCCGCGGCCACGGCCGAGCGGGTCACCGGGCTGCGGGCGCGGTTCGGCCGGTCGCTGGCCGCCTTCTACGAGTCGCGTGGCTGGCAGCAGCGGTCCGTACGCGCGGACCTGACGCTGCTGGACCGATCGTTCGAGAACTTCCTGGCGACGAAGTTCCTGCTCGCGATCGGGGCGATCGTGTTCATCCCGATCCTCGTCGCCTACTTCGCCGTGCTGGGGCTGCACGTCGTGGTCGCCGTGCCGGTGTGGCTCGGCCTCTTCTTCGCGCTGATCTTCTTCCTGCTGCCGGACATGCAGCTCCGCCAGGAGGCGGCCTCCCGGCGGCGCGACTTCCGGCACGCGGTCAGCGCCTTCCTCGACCTTGTCGCGATGAACCTCGCCGGCGGTCGTGGCGTGCCGGAGGCGCTGATGACCGCGGCGAACGTCGGCGACGGCTGGGCCGTGCGCCGCATCCGCGACGCCCTGGCGAACGCCCGGATCACCGGGATCACGCCCTGGCAGGCGCTGGGCCGCCTCGGCGACGACGTCAACGTCGACGAACTTCGCGACCTGTCCGCCGCCCTCGCGCTGGTGGCCGACGACGGGGCGAAGGTGCGGCAGTCACTCTCCGCCCGCGCGGCCAGCATGCGCAGCAGGCAACTCGCCGACATCGAAGGAAAGGCCGGTGAACGCTCTCAGTCCATGCTCGTCGCCCAGCTCCTGCTGTGCGCCGGTTTCCTGGTGTTCCTCGCCTATCCGGCGGTGATGCGCGTGGTCGCTTCATAACTCGTTTCCCGTCCGTTCTTTTCCCCCGACTGCGAGGTGCTTCATGCAGTGGCTGAATCCGATGAACGACCCCGTCGTGGCCTACATCCGGTCACACGTTGAAATGCGAATTCACCGGTTGCGTCAGGAGACGGACCGGACCCGTGGCGCGTCCGCGATCGAGTGGGCGATCATCACCGGAATCCTCGCCCTCATCGCCATCACCGTGGGCTGGGTCATCTACCGGCGCGTCACGGCCGCGGCGAACAAGATCAACGTGGACAACGGCCCCGGTAACTGACGAGTGGCCGGGGCGCGCCGTCTATCCGGGAAAGGGCGAACGCCGATATGCGGCCGGTCGCGGCCATCGGTAAATGGTTGACAGCTTTTCACGCTAATTCGTAGGATTTGATGTGACAAGAATGCGCGGCAAGCACGGGGGCGGTAAGTACCGGGTGCGTACGACCGGCCGCGCGTCGACCCGAGGGCGGCGCGATCGGGGTGCGAACACGCTCGAACTCGCCCTGCTGACGCCGGTTCTGCTTCTCGTCATTCTGTTCGTCGTCCAGTTCGCCCTCGTGTTCAACGCCCGGCACGTCGCGCTCGCCGCCGCGCAGGCGGCCGCGCGGGTCGCCCGTGAACAGCGCACGGGCGACTGGCGGTCGGCGGCGAAGTCGGAGGGGATCGACTACGTCAACAAGATCGGCCCGCAGCTGCTGACGAAGGTGGACGCGGTCCCGGAGGAGAACGTGGGGCAGCACGTGCGCGGAGTCACCGTCGGTGGATACGCCGTGCCCGTCGTGCCGTTCTTCCGGTTCCGCGTCAGCGAGCACTCGAGCGGCCCGGTCGAGTGCTACCGGCCCGACAACGGTCTCGACCAATGCGAATAGCCAAGAGACGCGACGCGGGGACGATGGCGCTGGAGCTGGCGCTGCTGACGCCCGTTCTCGTGGCCTTCATGATGGTCATGGTCGGGCTGGGCCGGGTGGTCGAGGCGCAGAGCCAGGTCGACGGCGCCGCCCGTGACGCCGCGCGGGCCGCCTCCCTCGCCCGCAGCACCGCGGGGGCGAACAAGGCCGCGGCCGACGCCGCGGAGCAGACGCTGAGCGGCCGCAAGTGGTGCCGCCGGCTGCCGGGCACCACGGTCGACTTCTCCCAGTGGCGCCAGGGCGGGCAGGTCTCGGTGGCGGTCCACTGCGACATCGACCTGACCGGCCTGTCGTTCATCGGATTCAGCCCCTCCCGCACGATGACCGGCACCGCGACGGCGCCGATCGACACGTTCCGGAGGATCGAGTGAGACGGCGGAGGGACGACCGGGGCACGGTCGCGCTGTTCACGACGATCTTCGCCGTGTTCGTGCTCGTCCTGGCCGGGCTCCTCGTCGACGGCGGCCTGACCATCCACGCCCGCCAGCGCGCCGCCGACATCGCCGAGCAGGCCGCCCGCGCCGCCGCGGACGACATCGACGTCGCCTACCTCCGCCGTACCGGCCGGGCGCGCATTCTGGCCACCGACGCCCCGTGCCGCCGCGCGCGGCTGCTCGCGAAGAAGTATCCCGAGGTGACGGGCCCGATCCAGTGCGACACCTCCGGCGGGGAGGTCGCGCGGGTCATCGTCCAGATCCGGGTGAAGTTCCAACTGCTTAGCGCTTTCGGCTTCTCGGACATGACAATGTCCTCAGCGGCATCGGCCCATCCACAGGAGGGGATCTGAGCTCCCGGCCCCGCCCGGCGGGGCTCGCCATCCGGTCCTGCGCACAAGGAGTGATCAGGTTGAGGTTCGCGGTTCGGCCGGCCGTCCCGCGCGGCCACCGCCCGTCCGAGGGCGGCCTTCCCGCCGTACGCGGCGGGCACCTGATCCCGGCTCCGACGGCGGACCGGCCGGTCGCCGCTCCGGGCCGCCGGACGCTGGCTCGTTTCCTCACCGCCCCGGCCTGCGACGACGGCGGTGCCCGTGGCCTGGGGGCGTGCGTCTCGACGGCGCTCGCGGAGGCCTACGGCGCGGCGTACGACCCGTCCACCCTTCACCCGACGCGTGTGCTGCCGGGGCGGCCGGCGGCATGCCACGCAGAGCCGATCGTTCCCCACCTGGGCGAGACCACCGCCCGCCTGCTGACGTGGCATGTCTCCGAAGGACGGCCGGCCGGCGCCGGGCGTCCGGCGCTGGACGCGCCTTCGGCCGTCCCCGAGATTCCGAGGAGGGAGCGGCGTCCTCTCCCCGGCCGGCCGGCCGGAGTCCTGACGCCGCGCGTCCGATGAGCTCCATCCAGCGGCCCCCGGTGCGCATCGACCGGGGGCGGAGCGCCGGCGACGTCCTCGCCGGCGTCCTCGCGATGGCCGCGCTCGCGGCGCTGCTGCTCGGGGTCCCCTTCGCCCTGCTGACCTTCTTCGGCTCGCCGATCCCGCACAAGCTGCCCTCGACCGAGACGCTCACCCAGCGGCTCGACGCGACCGCGCTCATGCACGTGCTGGTCATCGTCGTGTGGCTCGCCTGGATCCAGCTGACCGCGTGCGTGCTGGTCGAGGCGTACGCCGGGATCCGCGGCGTCGGCGTACCGGCCCGTGTCCCGCTCGCCGGCGGTCCGCAGGCGCTCGCGCACCGGCTGGTCGTCGCGGCGCTGCTGCTGTTCACCGCGACCACGGCGGTCATGCCGGTGATCACCGGCGTCCGTGCGACGCACATCCAGCAGCACGTGAACCCTCCCCAGCACCGCGAGCCTCCGCGCGCGGCCGAGCCCGCGTCCGACCAGGACCAGGGCCAGGGCCAGAACGCGGACAACCCGACGCTGATGGAGAAGAACGCCGTCCGGAAGATCTACCGCGTACGCCCGCCGGCCGGACGGCACCACGAGAGCCTCTGGGAGATCGCCGAGAAGTGCCTGGGCGACGGCCGGCGCTACCGCGAGATCTACTCCCTCAACAAGGGCAAGCTGCAGCCCGACGGCACGCGCCTCACCATGGCCAGCCTGATCCGCCCCGGCTGGGTGCTCGACATGCCCGCCGACGCGACCCACGTGGAGATCATCGAGAAGGGCCCGCACGACGGGCAGCACGAGCACGGCGTCCCGCACGCGCAGGTGCCCGGCGGCGTCCACCACCACGGGTACGTCAACACCGAACACCAGGCCGTCGAGGCCGCACGTCACGCCGCGCAGCAGGAGGCGCGCGACGACCGCGCCGACCGCGAGGCGGGCCGGCCCCCGATCGACGAGGGACCGGACGTCACCGTCCCCGGCGACCCGGCGCAGGGCCCGCCGGCCCAGCAGCCCCCGGCGCAGCAGCC
Source organism: Actinoallomurus sp. CA-142502 (assembly GCF_050936355.1). NCBI lineage: Bacteria > Bacillati > Actinomycetota > Actinomycetes > Streptosporangiales > Thermomonosporaceae > Actinoallomurus > Actinoallomurus sp. CA-142502. Next base: position 10,454,269 of record NZ_JBNJMY010000001.1, on the reverse strand, counting down.
GCCCGCGCACACCCCGCGGCACGAGCGGCCGCCGGAGCAGGAGCCGACCGGGCTGCCCATCGTCAACACGCCCGCGTTCGGCTGGCCGCAGGAGCTGGCCGTGGCCTCGCTCCTGGCCGCCGGCCTGCTCGCCGGGCTCGGCCGCCGGCGGCGCGAGCAGCTCTGGCGGCGCGCCTTCGGCACGATGATCGCCCGCCCGGAGGGCGAGGCGGCCACGGCCGAGCACGCGCTGCGCATCGCCGCCGACACCGAGGCGACCCGCCTGCTCGACCTCGGCCTGCGGCAGATGTCGGCCGCGCTCGCCGCCGACGACCGCACGCTGCCCACCGTGTACGGCGTGCACCTCGGCGCCGACAGCCTCGACCTGTGGATCGCCCCGGCCGACCGCAACCCGCCCGCGCCCTGGCAGGAGTACGACAACGGTCAGGTGTGGCGGCTGAACACCACCGCGCTCGACGGCATGGCCACCGCCGACTTCGCCGACGTGCTCGCGCCGTACCCCGGACTGGTCTCCATCGGCACCAACGAGACCGGCCGGATCCTCGTCGACCTCGAGGCGGCGCACGGCCTGATCGCGCTGCACGGCCCCGACGACGCACGCCGCGCCGTCCTCGCCGCGGTCGCCGTCGAGCTCGCCACCAACCGCTGGTCGGACCACATGCGGATCACGCTGGTCGGCTTCGACGAGGAGCTGGCGCTGGTCGCGCCCGACCGCATCCGCGTCGTACGGTCGCTGGCCGAGGCGCTGCCCGAGCTGGAGGGGCGGAGCGAGGAGGTGCGCCAGGCGCTCGAGGCCTCCGGCGCCGACTCCGTGCTGACCGGCCGGTGTCGCGGAGTGTTCGGCGAGGCGTGGATGCCGCACTACCTGATCATGGCCGACCCGCCCGCGGCGGAGGAGGCCGAGCGGCTGGTGGCGCTCGCCCGCACCGGCCAGCGCATGGCGGCCGGTTACATCGTCGCCGGCGACACGCCGGGCGCGACCTGGACCTGGGACGTCGCCGCCGACGGCCGGCTGCGCGCCGGGGTGCTCGGCTTCGACGTCGACGCGCAGCTCGTGCCCGAACCGCACTACCGCGCGGTCGTCGAGCTGTTCCGCACCGCCGGACGCACCGAGGGAGTGCCGTACGGCGACCCGGACGACCCGCCGCCCGCGACGCCGCTGGGCGGTGAGACACAGCCCGCCGTCGACATCCGCCTGCTCGGCCCGATCGAGATCGACGCGCCCGAGCCGCTCGACGAGAGCCGCCGCGCGATCTGCACCGAGGTGCTCGTCTATCTCGCGACGCACAGCGAGGGCGTGCACCCGACCGTGCTCGGCGGCGCCGTCTGGCCGCGCGGGGTGTCGGCGAGCGTACGCGACGCGACCGTCGCACGGGTCGCCGACTGGCTGGGACGCGACTCGCGCGGCCGGCCGAACCTCTACTACGACGACCACGGCCGGATCCGGCTCGGCTCGGAGGTACGGGTCGACTGGGAGACGTTCCGCTGGCTCATCTGGCGGTCCGCGGCCGAGCCGGCCTCGGAGCTGGCGTACATGTCGTATGCGCTGGACCTCGTCCGCGGCCGCCTGATGGACGGCCGTCCGCGCGGCCGCTACGGCTGGCTGGCCACGGAGGACTTCGAGTACGAGGCGACCGCCCGTGTCGCCGACGTGGCACACCGGCTGGCACTGATGAAGCTGGACGAGGGCGACGCGCGGGGAGCCGTGACGGCGGCGCGCGCGGGCCTGCGCCTGGCCGAGGGCGACGAGGGCCTGTGGCGCGACCTGCTCCGCGCCACCCACGCGACGGGCGACGCGGCCCAGCTCCGCGACGTGGTCGACGAACTCCGCGGCCGCGTCGCCGCCGACCCGTACACCGACCAGATGCAACCCGAGACCGAGGCCCTGGTCGACGAGCTCCTTCCCCAGTGGCGCGGCGTCGCCGCCCGCGGCACCGGCTGACGTACCGACCGGGCCGCTATCTCTTGAAGACATCAATAGTGGGCGAGACCAGCCACAGCGACCTGCGCCAGGCGCTGGGCGTCGACGGGGCGAGCGTCACCCGGCTCGTGAAGGAGCTGGAGGCCGAAGGGCTGGCCGGACGCCGGCTCGACCCGGCGGACAACCGCTACACGCTGGCCGCGCTGACCCCCGCCGGCGAGCGCCTGGCCGCCGACCTGGAGCGGTCCCACCAGGAGTACCAGGAACGACTGCTCGACGGCGTCAGCGCGCAGGAGCGGGAGGCCGTGCTGCGTGTCCTGCGGCGCTTCCGTACGAACGTGACCGGACAGGAGAAATCGTGACCGAGGATGTGCGGGCCGCCGCCCGGCGGATGTATGCGGCGTTCAACGCTCACGACCACGCCGCCGCGGCGGACATCTTCACGGCGGACTTCCACAGTCACCCTCTGGGGACCACCGGGCCGGAGAGCGTCACGCGGTCGTGGCAGCGGTTCCACGAGGCGTTCCCCGATGCCGAGGTCGTCGTCGAGGACATGGTCGTGGAGGGCGACACCGCCGCCGTCCGTACGAGCGTGCGCGGGGTTCCCGGGCAGCCGCGGCCGACGATGTTGGAGATCTTCCGGGTGCGCGACGGGCGCATCGCCGAGCTGTGGGGCCTGTCCTCCCTGCGGCGTTCCTGACGCGGCGTCAGCGGTAGTTGCCCGTGTGGCCGAGGGAGAAACGGCCGGGCTGGGGGTGGACGCACAGGCCGTGCGGGCCGGGGCCGACCGCGATCCTGCGCAGCGGGCGGCCCGTACGGGTCGAGAGGGCGTAGACCGCGTCGTCCGCCTCCGCCGACAGCCACAGCACCCGTCCGGTCGGGGACACGCCGCCCATGTCGGGCGACACCGGCACGCGCCATCGGCCGGTGACCCGGTGGCGGGCGAACGAGATCAGCGACACCGTACGCGCGCCGCGGTTGGTCACGTACAGCACGCTCGCGTCGCGGCTGGGATACAGGCCGTGCGCGCCCCGGCCCGTACGGATGAAGCCGCTCTTGCGGAAGCGGGCCGCGTCGACCAGCCACACCCCGCCCCGCGCGGCGTCGGCGACGTAGAAGGTCCGCCCGTCCGGCGACAGGCGGACGTCCTGCGGATCCGCGTCGTGCGCCAGGGTCAGCGTTCCGGCCGCCCGGTGCCGCCGCAGGTCCACCCGGACGAGGCGCCCCGACCGCGCGCACCCGGCGACCAGCGTGTCACCGGTCGCGGAGAAGTCGGCGCTGGTCAGGCCCGCGCACGGCATCCGCAGGGTGCGGCGGTGCCGCATCGTGTGCGGGTCGCGGACGTCGATCCGCCCGCGCCGGGAGTCCAGCAGGAGGGCCTCGCGGCCGTCGACGGAGAAGTACAGGTCCGACGGCGCGGCCACCGGCACGGTACGGCCGGCCGTGCCGGTGCGGGGATTGATCGGCACCAGGCCGCTCGGCGAGGTCACCCACAGCGTCTTCAGATCCCACGACGGCACGACCTGCTGGGGCGCGCGGCCGACGGGGATCCGGCGCAGCACGCGATAGGTCGCCGGATCGATGACCTCGACCGCCCTGCCACGCGCGTCCGGAACGTACACCCGGCGCGGCAGGCCACGGACGGCCGGGCTCAGCATGCCGGCCTGGGTCGCGGCGTAGACGTCCGGCGGCGCGTCGGGCAGGTCCCCGCGCTGGTCCACCACGGGCGGGGAGTGCGCGGGCCGGACGTACGGCACCGGAGCACCGAGCCCGGCGACGGGAGCGTCGGGCCCGGGCCGGCCGCGGAACGGCACCGGCGACCGGCACCCGCTCAGCAGCCCCGCGAACACGACGATCGCCAACGGCACGGCGACCGTGCCCCCGGGCGTTCGTCGGGACCTCCCCACAACGGACGGACTCTACTCGCTCGACGACGCCTTGTAGGCGTTTAACCACGAAGAGAGAGTGAGCGAGTGAGAAGGGTGGGTCAGCCGGGGAGGGAAGAGGCGCGCCAGGCGCCCGGACCGTGGGGCAAGGTGCGGCGCAGGCGGCGGGTCGGGTCCGCCCAGGCCGAGCGCGGACTGGGGGCGGGCGGCGGGGTGGCCGCTCTCGCGCGCGCGGTCAGTACGGTGACCACTGCGGCGAGTTCCTCCGGTGTCGGGTCGCCGCGGACGACCTGCAGGAACGGGGCCATGGGCGCCTCCATCTACAGCGGGATGTTGCCGTGCTTCTTCGGCGGCAGCGTCTTGCGCTTGTCGCGCAGGGCGCGCAGGGCACGGACGATCTGACCGCGTGTCTCCGACGGCTTGATCACCGCGTCGAGGTAGCCGCGGTCGGCGGCGATGTAGGGGTTGGCGAGCGTGTCCTCGTACTCGGTGACCAGCTCCGCGCGGCGGGTGTCCGGGTCGTCCGCGGCGGCCAGCTCCCGCCGGTACAGGATGTTGACCGCGCCCTGCGCGCCCATCACCGCGATCTGCGCGGTCGGCCACGCGAGGTTGATGTCGGCGCCCAGGTGCTTGGAGCCCATGACGTCGTACGCCCCGCCGTACGCCTTGCGGGTGATCACCGTGACCAGCGGCACCGTCGCCTCGGCGTAGGCGTACAGCAGCTTGGCGCCGTGCCGGATGATGCCGTTCCACTCCTGGTCGGTGCCGGGCAGGAACCCGGGCACGTCCACGAAGGTCAGCACCGGCACGTTGAAGGCGTCACAGGTGCGGACGAACCGGGCGGCCTTCTCGGAGGCGTCGATGTCGAGCGTGCCGGCGAACCGCATCGGCTGGTTGGCCACGATCCCCACCGAGCGGCCCTCGACGCGGCCGAAACCGCACACGATGTTCGGCGCGAACAGCGGCTGCACCTCGAGGAACTCGCCGTCGTCCAGCACGTGCTCGATGACGGTGTGCATGTCGTACGGCTGGTTGGGCGAGTCGGGGATGAGCGTGTCGAGTTCGAGGTCCTCGTCGAGGATCTCCAGGGGCGCGGGCGTGTCGTACACCGGCGCGTCGGACATGTTGTTCGACGGCAGGTAGGACAGCAGCGCCTTGACGTAGTCGATGGCGTCCTGCTCGTCGGAGGCCTGGTGGTGGGCCACGCCGGACCTGGTGTTGTGCGTGTGCGCGCCGCCGAGGTCCTCGAACGTCACCTCCTCGCCGGTGACCGTCTTGATCACGTCCGGCCCGGTGATGAACATGTGCGAGGTCTGGTCGACCATGACGATGAAGTCGGTCAGCGCGGGGGAGTACACCGCGCCGCCCGCGCAGGGGCCCAGGACCAGCGAGATCTGCGGGATAACGCCGGAGGCGTGAGTGTTGCGCTTGAAGATCTCGGCGTACAGCCCGAGAGCGACGACGCCCTCCTGGATGCGCGCGCCGCCGGAGTCGTTGATGCCGACGACCGGGCAGCCGGTTTTCAGCGCGTGGTCCATGACCTTGACGATCTTCTCGCCGAACACCTCGCCGAGCGATCCGCCGGCGACGGTGAAGTCCTGGGAGAAGATCGCGACCGGGCGGCCGTCGACCGTCCCGTGGCCGGTGACGACGCCGTCGCCGTACGGGCGGTTCTTCTCGACTCCGAAGCCGTGGGCGCGGTGCCGTGCCATCTCGTCGAACTCGACGAAGGACCCCTCGTCGAGGAAGGCGTCGATCCGCTCGCGGGCGGTCATCTTGCCCTTGGCGTGCTGCTTCTCGACCGCACGCGCGGACCCGGCGTGCACCGCCTCGTAGCGGCGCCGTTCGAGGTCGGCGATCTTCCCCGCCGTGGTGTGGATGTCGATCTCGGCGGCGGGCAGCGGCTCTGGGGCTTGCGTGGCCATCCCGTCAGAGTAGCCAGCCTGTCCCGAGCCCTGTCGGCGGGGGTTGCGAGCCGTACTCGAATGAGCGTGCGTGAGGTGGTGACCCGAATGGCGTGCACGGTGGGAGGCTGAACGGCGGTTCTTGTCCGCACACCACCCACGCTCAGTCCTCAGGGACGGTGATCTCAGCTCGCGAGACGGTCTCCGGTGCACCGCCCGTGACTGACTACGCTGAATCGCGTGTCGACTCGAAACTCCGCCCGCGAGCAGATGCCGGAGCCGCTGCGCGCCGACGTGCGGCTGCTGAGCTCCCTTCTCGGTCAGGTCCTCGTCGAGTACGGCGGACAGGACCTGCTGGACGACGTCGAGGCCCTGCGGCATGCGGTGATCGCCGCCCGCAGGGACGAGAAGGACGTCGACGACGTGGCCGCCATCGTCAGTGGCTGGCCGTTGGACCGTGCCGAGCTCGTCGCGCGCGCGTTCACCGTCTACTTCCACCTGACGAACCTCGCCGAAGAGCACCAGCGGATCCGCACGCTGCGTGAGCGTGACACCGGTGAGGAGCCGCTGCGCGAGTCCGTCGCCGACGCGGTCCGCCGGATCGGTGACGAGCGCATCGGCCGGTTCCTCGACGATCTGGAGCTGCGCCCGGTTCTCACCGCGCACCCGACCGAGGCGCGCCGCCGTGCCGTGGTCACCGCGATCCTGCGCATCAGCGCCCTGCTGGGCGAGCTGAACGACCCGCGCACGGGCAGCGGCGAGCGCGACGAGATCGAGCGGCGGCTGCTGGAGGAGATCGACCTGCTGTGGCGCACGTCACCGCTGCGCCGCACCAAGCCGGACCCGCTGGACGAGGTCCGCACCGCGATGGCGATCTTCGACGAGACGCTCTTCCGCGTCGTCCCGGCGATCTACCGGTCCCTCGACACGGCGCTGGCCCCCGGCACCGGTGCGCGGCCTCCGCTGGCCCGCCCGTACCTGCGGTTCGGCAGCTGGATCGGCGGCGACCGCGACGGCAACCCGTACGTCACCGCGCAGATCACCCGTGAGGCGATCGGCGTCCAGGCCGACCACATCCTGCGCGCCCTCGCCGCCGCCTGCACCCGGGTCGGCCGCACGCTGACCACGCACGAGGGCACCACGCCGGCCTCCGCCGCCCTGCACGGGGCGCTGGCGGCCGCCCGCGCGGCCCAGCCCGGCCTGATCGCCGACATCGGCAAGCGCTCGCCCGGCGAGCCGCACCGCCAGTTCCTGCTCTACGCCGCCGAGCGCATCGAGGCGACCCGGCGGCGTGACGCCGACCTGGGTTACCGCGCGCCGGCCGACCTGATCGCCGACCTGCGCCTCGTCCAGGACTCCCTGGTCGAGGCGGGCGCCGTGCGCCAGGCGTACGGGGAGCTGCAGCACCTGATCTGGCAGGTGGAGACGTTCGGCTTCCACCTCGCCGAGCTGGAGGTCCGCCAGCACTCCGGCGTGCACGAGCAGGCCTTGGCGGAGATCCGCGCGGGCGGCGAGCTGAGCGAGCAGACCGAGGAGGTCCTCGACACGCTGCGCGTCATCGCGTGGGTGCAGGAGCGCTTCGGCGTCGACGCGTGCCGCCGGTACGTCATCTCCTTCACGCGTACGGCCGAGGACGTCGCCACCGTCTACGAGCTGGCCGAGCACGCGGCCGTCGGCGGCAAGCCGCCGGTGCTGGACGTCGTGCCGCTGTTCGAGACCGGCGAGGACCTCGACCGCTCCCCGGCGGTGCTGGACGGCATGCTGCGCCTCGCGCCCGTACGCCGCCGGCTGCTGGAGACCGGCCGCAGCCTGGAGGTCATGCTCGGCTACTCCGACTCGGCCAAGCAGCTCGGCCCGACGACGGCGACGCTGAAGCTGTACGACACGCAGGCGGCGCTGGCCTCGTGGGCGGCCCGCCACGACATCCGGCTCACGCTCTTCCATGGCCGCGGCGGCGCGCTCGGCCGCGGCGGCGGCCCGGCCAACCGCGCGGTGCTGGCGCAGGCGCCCGGCTCGGTCGCGGGACGGTTCAAGGTGACCGAGCAGGGTGAGGTGATCTTCGCCCGGTACGGCCACAAGGAGATCGCCAGGCGGCACGTCGAGCAGGTGACCAGCGCGGTCCTGATGGCCTCCACTCCGGGGGTCGAGGAGCGCGCGCTGGCGGCGGCCGAGCGGTTCCGTCCGCTGGCCGACCGGATCAGCGCGGCGGCCGAGCGGACGTACCGGTCGCTGGTCGAGGCCGAGGGCTTCGCCGACTGGTTCGCGCGCGTCAGCCCGCTGCACGAGATCGGCGGCCTGCGGCTCGGCTCGCGCCCCTCGCGGCGCAAGGCGACCGCGTCGCTGGAGGACCTGCGGGCCATCCCGTGGGTGTTCTCCTGGACCCAGACGCGGGTCAACCTGCCCGGCTGGTACGGCCTGGGCAGCGGGCTGGCCGCCGTGGACGACATGGACGAGCTGCGCGAGGCGTACGCCTCGTGGCCGCTGTTCGCCGCGCTGCTGGACAACGCGGAGATGAGCCTGGCCAAGACCGACCGGGCCATCGCCGAGCGGTACCTCGACGTGGGCGACCGGGCGGACCTCGCCGCGGCGGTGCTGGCGGAGTACGACAGGACCCGGTCCCTCGTGCTCCAGGTCACCGGCCACACCCGGCTGCTGGAGGACCGCAACGTCCTGTCCCGCGCCGTGGAGCTGCGCAACCCGTACGTCGACGCGCTGTCCCACCTCCAGCTGCGCGCGCTGCAGGAGCTGCGTGCCGGGATCGAGGACGACGCCCAGCGGGCGAAGGTCGAGGACCTCCTGCTGCTCGCCGCGGCGGGTGTCGCCGCGGGCCTGCAGAACACGGGATGATCCCGGCCGGACCGGCGGTTGACTGACGTCATGGGCATCAGGCGGGCCGAGGCCGTCGACCGCGCGGCGGTGGAGACGATCGTACGGACGGCCTACGAGCCGTGGGCCGAGTCGATCGGCGTGGTCCCGCTCCCGATGGTCGCCGACTACGGCGACCTCATCGAGCGGGGCCGCGTCCACGTCCTGGAGAACGGCGAGGTGGACGCGCTGATCGTGCTGGAGACGGACGGCGACGTCCTGCTGGTGGAGAACGTCGCGGTGCGGCCCGACCGCCAGGGACGCGGCCTGGGGCGGCGGCTCATGGCGTTCGCGGAGTTCCGTGCCCGGTCGCTGGGGCTGTCCGCGCTGCGGCTCTACACGAACGAGAAGATGGTCTCCAACATCGGGCTGTACGAGTCACTGGGTTACCGTGAGACCGGACGGGAAGCTCTGGACGGCCGGCACGTGGTGCACATGCGCAAGCAGTTGTAGCACCGGTAAAAGGAAGCAACCCGGGACGGAGAGCTCTGTTTAACCTAGAGTCAGGGGTGATGACTGTTCGCGAACCAGTGCCTCACCTCTCGCCGCTTCCGCGTTTCGCCATCCTCGTCGATGTCGGATACCTCTACGCCGCGGCGGGTGACCTGCTGTTCGGCATCTCCTCCCGGCGGTCCTACCGGGTGAACGCCGAAGGGCTCATCAAGGCGCTGGAGGAGCGCGCCGCCGCCTGCATGCGCGGAGAGTTGCTGCGCGTCTACTGGTTCGACGCCGCGCGCGACCGGGTGCCCACGATCGACCAGCGGGTCGTCGCGCCGCTGCCGCGGGTCAAGCTCCGCCTGGGCAACCTCAACAAGCACAACCAGCAGAAGGGCGTGGACGCCCAGATCCGCGAGGACCTGGAGACGCTCGCCCGGCACGGCGCGGTCACCGACGCGATCCTCATCGCCGGCGACGAGGACATGGTGCCCGCGGTGGAGGCGGCGCAGACCTACGGCGTCCGCATCCACCTGTGGGGCGTCGAGCCGCCGTACGGCACCAACCAGGCCGAGCGCCTGATCTGGGAGTCCGACACCGTCGACGTCGTCGACGCCGAGTTCGTCAAGCCCTACTTCGAGCTCGACACCACGCGTGAGGAGACCGAGGAGACGCCCGCGGCGCCCCCGATCCCGTCGCCCACCGCCGTGTTCGGCGGCCGCCCGCCCCGGCCGGTGCCGACGCCGGCCTCCATGCGCCAGCAGGTCGCCCAGACCGGCTCGGTCGCCAAGCTCGGCCCGTCGCGCCAGCAGATGGAGGAGATCGGCGAGCACATCGCGCACAAGTGGATCCTCACGCGCGGCCGCGACAACATCCGTGACCTGCTGCCCGGCAAGATGCTGCCCACGGTCATCGACAAGGAGCTGCTGATCGAGGGGGAGAAGGAGCTCGGCTACTCGCTGCGGCCGTACAAGGAGGCGCGCGACTGGCTGCGTGAGGGGTTCTGGGCCCGCGTCTACCGCGAGTTCGAGTTCGGCGTCGGTGTCTCGGGCAAGGAACCGCGCTGAGGTCCTCTAGGGTTTCTGCCGTGAGTGACTCCCCGTACACCGATCTTGACCGGCCGCCACTGAACGCCCGGGCGCTGAACCACGCGCTCGTCCGGCCCGGCGGGCTCTGGCGCGAGATCCGCGTGGTGGAGGAGACCGGCTCGACCAACGTCGACCTGGCGGACCTGGCCCGTGAGGGCGCCGAGCCGGGCCTGGTGCTGGTCGCCGAGGCACAGACGTCGGGACGCGGCCGGATGGGCCGCACGTGGTCGGCGCCGCCGAGGTCGGGTCTGGTGTTCTCCGTCCTGCTCCCGCAGGAGGAGTCCGTCACGCGGCTGGGCTGGCTGCCGCTGGTGGCCGGGATCGCGGTCGTGTCGGCGCTGCGGGGGTTCGCCGAGGTCGAGGGCGCCGGCCGTGGGCGGATGGCCGAGGCCGCGCTCAAGTGGCCCAACGACGTGTTGATCGGCGATCGCAAGCTGGCCGGCATCCTGGCCCAGCGGGTGGAGACCGGGGTGGTCGTCGGCATCGGGCTGAACGTCAGCCTCCGCGCGGACGAGCTGCCGGTCCCGACCGCGACCTCGCTGGCCATCGAGGAGGCGCCCGCCGACCGCGATCCGCTGCTCCGGGCGATCCTGCGCGCGCTGGAGGGCCGCCACGAGGAGCTGCGTACGGGCGGGGAGGCGCCGCTGCGCGAGGCGTACCGGGCGATGTGCGCCACGCTGGGCCGGCGGGTGCGGGTCGAGCTGCCCGACGGTTCGACGCTCATCGGTGAGGCCGTCGACGTCGAGGAGGCCGGCCGTCTGGTGGTCCGCGCGGACGATGGGGAGCATCTTCTCAATGCGGGAGATGTCGTACATGTCCGGTAGTTGACGCCAACTGGACCGGCCCCTTGCCCACCGGTTTAATGATTGAGTAATCCGTCCCCCCCGGAGGTTCTTGCATGGCCAGTGTTGCGGAGGTCAAGGGCGCCATCGCCCAGGCCGGCGAAGAGGCGGAGCAGGCCGTGCAACTGCTCGTCGAGGCCGGTGGCCGGGCCGAGGCCGCACTGCAGTTCCTGGTGGCCGTGGCGCAGGGCAGCGAGCACGACGCGCTGGAGGGCTCCCTGGGGGCGATGGGGCAGGCGGTGGAAAGCATCGGCGAGTGCCAGGCGCAGATCGCCGCGGCCGTGGAAGAGGCCAACAAGTACTCCGACGGGCTTTGAGACCACCGACGCGCGTGCACGTCCCGGGAACCCCAAAATGACATTGAAGCCCGCTGAGCTCCTCGCCGCGGTACGGCAGGACGTCCGGCAGGCACGCGCGACGATCCGCGCGCGCAGGAACGACCTCGACGAGACGATCGCCGGGTCCGAGGCCGCGGTCGAACGCGCCCGCGCCGAGGCCGCCGCGACGAGCGGCCCGGAGACCGAGACGATCCTCGAACGCTGGCGGCGCTACGCCGGCGAGGTCGCCCCCGGCGCGGCCTCGGCCCCGTGGACCCGGTGGCCGTCCGAGCCGGAGCCGAGCGATGACGGGCCGTGCCTCTACCGCGTCGGGTCGATCGACGGGCGGATCCCCGCGCTGGTGCCGCTGCTGGACGCCGGTCACCTGCGCGTCGTCGGCGACGACATGGCCGCCGCCGACGCCGTCGTGGACTCCCTGCTGGTGCGCATCGTCGCGACGACGCGGCCCGGCACCGTGCGGATCAGCCTGTACGACCCGCGCCGCCTGGGCGCCGGTCTCGGCGGCTTCCACGCGCTGTCCCGGCCCGGCCTGCTCACGGTGTACGGCGTGGAGGAGCTGAAGGACCTGCTGAGCTCGCTCGACCGCGAGATCCGGCGGATCCAGCGCGACGTCCTGGGCGGTGGGCACTCCTCGCTCGCCGAGCTTCCCGCCACGCGTGACGGCCGGCGGCCGGAGCCCTGGCGGGTGGTGATCGTGCAGGCCCCGGTGCGCGGCCTGCGCGACGACGAGATCGCTCACCTGGAGAGCGTGATGCACGCCGGCGCGGCCTGCGGCATCCACGTGATCTGCCGCGACGTCACGCTGGAGCACGCGCCCGGCCTGGAGACGATCGAGGTCGGCACGGACGGCACGGTGCGGACGTCGATGACCGGGCAGCTGGACGTCACCGTCGAGCCGCCGCCGCCCGACCTGGTCCGCGCGGTGTGCGAGCGCGCCGCCCGGTGGGTCGGCATCGAGCGCGACCCGCCGCGCTTCGCCGAGCTGCTGCCGCCGCGTGTGTGGGAGGAGTCGTCGGCGCCGGGCGTCCGCGCGCCGATCGGCGAGGACGTCGACCGGTACGAGGCGGTCGAGGTGCTGCTCGGCGACGATCCGGTGCACGCGCTGGTCGGCGGGCCGCCGGGCTCGGGCAAGACCAACTTCCTGTACGCCCTGATCGGCTCGCTGGCCGCCCGCTACAGCCCCGACGAGCTGGAGTTCTATCTCCTCGACTTCAAGGAGGGCGTGTCGTTCGCGCGCCTGGCGAGCGGGCGCACCGACAAGACGTGGCTGCCGCACGCCCGGCTCATCGGCGTGAACATCAACCAGGACCGCGAGTTCGGCCTGGCGCTGCTGCGCTTCCTCGGCCACGAGCTCGAACGCCGCGGCGCCGCCGCACGCGAGTACGAGGTCACCAAGATCGAGGAGCTGCGCGCCGCCGACCCCGACGGGCATTGGCCGCGCATCGTCGCCGTGATCGACGAGTTCCAGGTGCTGATCCAGCAGAAGGACCGCATCACCGAAGAGTCGCTGTACCTCCTCAACGACCTCGCACGCCGGGGCCGGTCGCAGGGCATCCACCTCGTCCTCGCCAGCCAGAACGTCGGCGGCGTGCAGTCCCTCTGGGGGCGCGGCGCGATCCTTGAGCAGTTCACGCTGCGCGTCGCGCTGCCCAAGGCGCGGCGCATCCTCGCCGACGACAACACCGCCGCCCAGCAGGTCGCGCGGTTCTGCGCCGTGGTCAACGCCGAGTCGGGCGCGCGGCAGGCCAACCGCGTGGCCCGGCTGCCCGACGCCGGGGCACCGGGCACGTTCGACAAGCTCCAGCGCGAGCTGTGGCAGCAGCGGCCCGAGCAACTCGCGCCGCCGCGCATCTTCGACGGCGCCCACGTGCCGGAGCTGATGAGCGTGCCGGTGCGGCCGCCGGGCGAGGGCGTCGTCGGCCAGCTGATCGACCTGGCCGGCAGCGCCGCCACCGTGCGCTTCGACCGCAACCCCGGCCGCAACCTCGCGGTGATCGGCACCCGTGCCGACGAGGCGTACGACGTGCTGTCGTCGGCGGTGATCTCGCTGGCCCGCGGGCACGCGCCCGGGTCGGCCGAGTTCGCTCTGTTCGAGGGCGAGCCGGACCCGCGCGTCGCGCGGCTGGCGCGCTGGCTCGCCGACGAGGGGCACCGGGTGGAGGTCGTGGCCGAGCTGCCCGAGCCCGGCGACCGGCCGGTGCCGGTGTACCACGCGCTGTTCGCGGTGGACGCGGCGACCGCGCGCTCGGCGCCGCTGCGCACCGCGGTGCGGCGGCTGGCCGAACACGGGCCCGACGGCCAGATGCACGTACTCGGCTGGTGGCGCACGGTCGACCGCCTGCGCTCCGACGTCGTGGAGCGCACCGGTCCGGTGCGCACCATCGACGCGTGGGTCGCCCTGGACGTACGCGACAGCGAGCTGACGCCGCTGCCGGGCGGTCAGTTGCAGAGCTGGACTCCGCGGGCGCGGCGTGCGCTCTTCTACGACCAGCGCACCGGCAGCGCTCCGCAGCCGATCATCCCGTTCACCGTACTGAGCGACCAGGGTGAGTGAGGAGCGCGAGCGACCCATGAGTACGGAGCGAGTGTGACGAGCGAGCGACCCATGAGCACGGAGTACGAGGTGATCGATCCGCGGGCGGCGCGGCAGGCGTACAAGGAGCTGGCGGCCGAGGCGGGCCGGCTGCTGCACGCCGCCGACGACGCCCGGCGGCGGCTGGCGGAGGCCGAGGAGGAGCGCACCGCGACGTACGCCTCGGTCGAGCAGGAATGGGCGCACCTCGACGCTCTCGAGGAGCGGGCGGCCGGCGTCTGGCGTGAGCTGACCAACCGGTTCGGCCCGCACGCGGCCGGGCCGCTGCCCGAGCCGGCCGAGCGGATCGCGCGCGGGCCCGACGCCGAAGAACTGCTGAACGACGCGCGCCTGCGGGTGCGCCAGCCGGTCGACCATCCCCTCGCCGGCAGGTACGCCCGGATGGGCGTGCTCGGGTTCGCCGTCGCGGTGGTCCTGACGCTGGTCGGGCTGGAGGTGAGCATGGCCCTGCACGACGCGGGCCGGGTGCGGTGGTTCGCCGCCGGGCTGCCGGCACTGCTCGCGCCCTGGCTGGGCCACCTCGCGGCGAACGGCTGGATCCGCTACCGCACGTCGCACGAGGAGCAGGAGTACGCGGTGGACACCGCGATCGCGGGCGCGATCGGCGGAGGGGCGGTGTGGCTGTTCGCGGTGACGTTCCTGATCATCCGCGTCGCCACCTGACCGCTCCTTTCTGTGGTAATCGCGGCACGCCGCCCAGGCGATTTCTGTCAAGATATCCGCCATGGGTCTTCCGAAGAATTCGTTGACCGAGGATGAAAGGATCATCCTCGAATTTCATCCTCACTGGTCGACGCTCGTCTCGACGATCTTCTGGGCGATCGTCTCGGTCGTCGTGGCGGGGGTGATCATCTTCTTTATCCCGGCCGGGGGCTCGCAGACGCTCATCCGGCTGATCGTCGCGGCCGTCGGCGTCTTGGCGATCACCGTGGTGGGTTTCCTGCCCTTCCTGCGCTGGGTCACGACCACCTACACGCTGACCAACCGCCGGTTCGTGATGCGTCACGGCATCCTGTCCCGCTCCGGCCGCGACATCCCGCTGACTCGCGTGAACGACGTGTCCTTCGAGCACAGTCTGATCGAGCGGATCTTCGGCACCGGCACGCTCTCGGTCGAGTCCGGCGGTGAGCACGGCCAGCTGGTCCTCAAGAAGATCCCGCGGGTCGAGTACACCCAGAACCAGCTCTACCGCCTCGTCGAGGAGCTGACGGACGGTGACGGCGTCCGCCCGTGACGGCCGCCAAGGCGACGTGAGCGAGCGGAGCGAGCGAACCAATGAACACGCGCGTCTGGTCGCCCCTCCGACGCAGGAGGTCTCGTGAGCGATTTGCCGGATCCGCGGCGGCTCGAGGAGCTGCTGCTCGGCGGTGAGCTGCGCTACACCAGTCTCGACGCGATCCAGGCCGCCGGGGTGTCGGAGGACTTCGCCCGGCGGCTCTGGCGCGCCCTGGGGTTCCCGCACGTCCCCGACGACGTGGTCGCCTTCACCGAGGGTGACGTGGCCGCGCTCGCCGGGGTCGCCGGGCTGCGGCCGACCGGCGTGGTCGACGAGGAGATCAAGCTCCGCATGGCCCGCGCCGTCGGGCAGACCATGGCGCGGCTCGCGAAGTGGCAGGTGGACATCCTCGTCGAGGCGATGACCGACCCGCTCGAAGCACCGGACCAGGAGACCCTGCGGGTCGTCACGGCCAACGCCGAGACCCACCTCGCCGAGCTCGAACCCCTGATCACGCACGCCTGGCGGCGGCAGCTCGCCGCCGCCGGCGCGCGGCTGCTCGCCGCGCGGGGCGCCGAGGAGCTTCAGACCCGGGCGGCGGTCGGGTTCGCCGACCTGGTGGCGTTCACCCGTACGAGCCGTGACCTGGACGAACGCGAGCTGGCCCGGCTCGTGGAGCGATTCGAGGAGACGGCCTCGGACGTCGTCGCCGAGCACGGCGGGCGGCTCGTGAAGACCCTCGGCGACGAGGTCCTGTTCAGCGCCGACACCGCACGGACCGGGGCCGAGATCGGCCTGGCCGTCGCGGAGGCGGTCCGCGAGGACGAGGGCATCCCCGACGTGCGGGTCGGCATCGCGTACGGCCCGGTGCTGCCGCTGCGCGGCGACGTGTTCGGCACCACGGTGAACCTCGCCAGCCGGCTGACCACGATGGCCCGCCCCGGCACGGCGCTGGTCGACGCGGGCCTGGCCGCCGAACTGCGCGACGATGCCGCGTACGAGCTGACGCGCATCACCCGCCGCCGCGCCCACGGCCTCGGCATGATCCAGCCGTACGTCCTCCGGCGTCGCTAGGCGCGGACCGTCCCACTCGAGGCGATCGTCCAGGCGGCGGTGCCCCACAAGGTCAGCGCACAGGCCACCCCGACGACGGTGGAGACCACACCCTGGGACCCGTGCGCGATCCATACGGCCGGGCCCGCGACGCCGGCCGTGATCAGCAGTGCTGCGGGCACGCGCATCCGCGGCTGGGCGAAGACCCCGGCCAACGGGAAGAAGTGCGCGCCGACGATCAGCGCGACCAGCGGCGAGATCAGGCCGGGACGGCCCGTCCTGCCGCAGGCAGCGGCCACGACGGCGATCAGCACCCACTGCGCCGCGTTGACCTGCGCGAAGCGCCGCCGGTGCCGTGCCGGCGGTGGCCCACCGGCCGCGTCCGGCAACCGACGCTTCGCGGTGAGCATCAGACCCAGCGCGACCAGCAGGCCGAGCGGCAGGCCCACCCCCGCGACACCTCCGCCGAAACGGCCGATGCCCAACATCAACCAGCCGACGCCGAAGAGCGCGTAGAAGCCGACCCCCGCCCTGAACATGGGGGAATCCTACGGTCCACCATCGTGGGTTTCGGACAGGCCGTAGGTGCACGGCGGCGTACGGGCCGAGGGAACGCGATGACGGTCGGGCGCGTCGGTAGATGTAATCGGGAACCCGATCCGTCCGTCGCTTCGACACCTCTGGAGGCTCTCCGCATGACCGATGCCCAGTACCCATCCGCCGCGGTGGAATTGCGTGAGCGCGCCCTGGCCGCCCAGCGTGAGGGGGTGTGGGAGGAGGCCGAAGACCTGTTCCAGCAGGCGTTCGAGGCCGGGCACCCGGTCGCCGCGTACGACCTGGGCATCGGCCTGTTCGACCGCGGGGACGACGACGGTGGGCGGATGTGGTGCCGCCGCGCCGCCGAGCAGGGCGTGCCCGCCGGTGCTTTCGAGACCGGCTACTCCGCGGAACGCCGGGAGGACCTGGAGGAGGCCGAGCGGTGGTACCGGCAGGCCGCCGAAGGCGGCCACGTGGGCGGCACTCTCAATCTGGGGGTGCTCCTGGAGCACCGGGGTGCCATGCCCGAGGCCATGGACGTCTACCACCGTGCCTGGGAACTCGGCGCCCACGAGGCCGCGTTCAACATCGGCAAGATCCATGACAACGACGGCAACGGCGACCTGGAGAAGGCCGCCGAGTGGTACGAGCGCGCGGCCGAACGCGGCAACGCCGGCGCCGCGTACAACCTGGGACACGTCCGGCGTGACCAGGGCGATGAGGCCGCGATGGCGGCGGCCTGGGAGCGGGCCGCGGAACTCCGGCATCCGAAGGCCGCCCACAGCCTCGGAGTGGTGTTCAAGCGGCGGGCCGACTGGGAGTCGTCCGCCAAGTGGTTCCGGAGGGCGGTGGAGGATTTCGGGCACCGCGGCGCGGCCGACGCGCTTGCCGACTTCTGCGAACGGAACGGCGACCAGGACCAGGCCAGGTTCTGGCGAGACCTGACGGACGGGCTGGGCGCCTACAGCCCGGCGTTCGAGGCGTTCGCGAGCGAGGGTTCGGCCGCGGCGATCCACCGGCAGGACGTGCTGAACGCGGCCCTGGAGGGCGACCACGTCGACTTCAACGTCGACGAGCGGACGCTGACCACCGGGGGCCGCACGTACCACGGCGTCACCCTGCTCGGCAGCTTCTCGCACCTGGACCAGTCGTGGCTGTGGTCCTGGGCCAACCAGCACTACGGTGACGACCATCCCGCCATCGCGCCGCTGGAGGCCATCCGCGAGTACGGCCGCGACCACGACATCCCGGAACTCACGGTCGGACGCCTGGAGCTCTCCGGCTTCCCGCAGCCGCACCAGGCCGCGACCACGATGGCCATCGCCGCCGGCGCCCTGCTCGGCGGCAACGGCGTCCACAGCGTGGGGATCAACGAGGGCAAGGGTTCGGCGTACTTCCACATCGACGACCCGCAGCTGCCCGCCGCCGGCTACGACCCGCTCGCGGCCCCGCGCCTGCTGATGACCGCCGTCGAGGTCTTCCCGTCCGACCCTCGCCGGGTCGTCCGCGGTTTCATCGCGCACTACGGCGCCGGGATCGCGGAGGGCCCCGACGTGATCCAGGGGCGCTTCCCGGACGGCCGGAACCTCACGGTCGGGTTCACCGAGGAGGGGCTCATCAAGGCGATCTCGGCGGAGAACACCCCCTCCTGAGCGTCAGGCGCAGGCGGCGTAGAGCACGTCGCGCAGGCCCGGTACGTCCTCCCGGTCGCCGCGCCAGACCAGGCGCAGGCTCAGCGCGGGGGCCGGCAGGTCGAGCCGGGCCAGGGTGCCGCTCTCGCAGGCGGAGGTCACCCCGAACTCCGGCAGCAGAGCCACCCCGAGCCCGTGCTCGGCCCAGGAGCGCATCACCGGCACCGCGCCCGCCGGGACGCGCTCCGGCCCGGGGCCGAGCACCCGGTCCGCGGCCAGGCGGAAGGAGCAGTTCGGGTCCCCCACGAGCAGGCGCTCACCGGCCAGGTCGGCCGGGGTGAGGCCGTCGCGGCCGGCCAGCGGGTGGCCCGGGGCGGCGACCAGGGCGAGCGGGACCGCGTCGACGTCGAGGAAGGTCAGGGGCTCCGGCGGCGCCGGGAAGCCCAGGCCGCCGAGGGCGTCGCCGGTGTCCAGGACCAGCGCCGCCTCCAGCCGTCCCGCGCCGACGTCGGCCATCAGGTCATCGCGGCTCACACCGGGGCGGACCTCGACCTCGACGCCGGGGCGGCGCTCGGCGAGCCGGGCCAGCACACGCGGCACGTACGTGGCGGCGATGGTCTCCAGCGCGCCGAGCCGTACCTGCCGGGGCCGCCCGGCCACCTCGGCGCGCGCCTGTTCGGCCTGGTCGAGGAGGCGGCGGGCCCAGACCAGCAGCCGCTCGCCCGCCCCGGTCGGCCGCATCCCCGCCGGGGTCCGCTCGAACAGGGGCACCCCGAGCGACCGCTCCAGGGCGCGGATCTGCGCGGACACGCTGGAGGGCGCCCGGTCGAGCGCGACGGCGGCGTCGGTGACGGTCCGGTGACGTACGACGGCCTCGAAGGTCCGTAGCTGGTGGAGCTCCACGGCCATCGCAACCGCGCGGTGGCGTTCGGAAATTCCGAACGGGCGTGCGGGCCGGCCGGTGGAGCGCGTGAGGCCCGGCCCGGACAGTGGGGGCCCATGACCACTCTGAGACTCCCCGTACGGGCCGGAGCCGGGCACGGGCTCGCGCTCTTCGGCATCGCTCTCGGCTACTTCATGGTGCTGCTCGACATGACCGTGCTGTCGGTGGCCGAGCCGGACCTGGCCGCCTCGCTGCACACCTCGGTGTCCGGGCTGCAGTGGGCGACGACCGGCTACACCGTGGTGTTCGGCGCGCTCCTGCTGTCGGCCGGAGCCGTGGCCGACCGGTACGGGGCGCACCGGGTGTTCCGCGTCGCGGTCGCGGTGTTCGGGCTCGGCTCGCTGCTGTCCGCGTTCGCCCCGGTGCTGGGCGTCCTCATCGCGCTGCGGGTGCTGCTCGGCGCCGCCGGTGCGGCGTGCGTGCCCGCGTCGATGGCGATGATCGCGCGGCTCTACCCCGTGCCGGCCGAGCGCACCCGTGCGGTCGCGGTCTGGGCGTCGGTCAGCGGCGCCGCGGTCGCGGCGGGCCCGATCGCCGGCGGCGTGCTGGTCGACCTCGTGGGCTGGCGTGCGATCTTCCTGGTGAACGTGCCGATCGCGCTGGCCGTGCTCGCGCTCGTCGCGGGACCCGCGGTGCGCTGCCCGCGCGGCGGGCGGCGGGTCGACTGGGCGGCCCAGCTCGCCGCCTGCGCGGTCCTCGCGCTGCTGACCGACGCGCTGATCGCCGCCGGCGCCCGCTCCTGGGCGCACGTCGTCGTCTCCGGGACGGCCACGGTGCTCGCGGCGGCCGGGTTCGCCGTCCTGGAGCGGCGCAGCGTCGCGCCGGTGATCGACCGTGCGCTGCTGCGCGCGGGCGGGGTGCGGGCCGGGCTGGCGGCCGGCGCGGCGGTGAACTTCGCGCTCAACGGAAGCCTGTTCGTGCTGCCGCTGCTGCTCCAGGAACAGCGGCACCTCGGCGCGGCCGTCAGCGGGCTGGCCTTCCTGCCGCTCACCGTGCCGTTCGTGGCGAACCCGCCGGTGACCGGCCGGATCGTCGCGCGGGTCGGGCCGCGGCCGCCGATCCTGGCGGGGATGACGCTGCTGACGCTGGGCGGTGCGGCGCTCGGCTGGGCGGTCGCCGCCGGGGCCGGGTACGCGGTGCTCGCCGTCGGGCTGCTGCTGACCGGGTTCGGCGTCTCGTTCGTGCTGCCCTCCCTGGTCGCGGCCGTCCTCGACGTCGCGCCGGAGGGCACGGCCGGCGCGGCGGGCGGCACGCTGAACGCCGCACGCCAGACCGGGGCGACCATCGGCGTCGCCGCGATGGGCGCCGTATTCGGGCACGGGGCGGCGTACGCGCTGCTCCTCGCGGCGGTGGTCTGCCTGGCGGCGGGCGCCTGGTTCGCCCTCGCGGGTGATCGGCGCTGAGAGCGTGAGCGCACTAGATTGGCGGCAGGAGGTGCCACATGACCGACCTGCCCGATCGGATCTCGTTGCGTGAGGTGGGGCCGCGCGATGGTCTGCAGAACGAGGAGCCGGTGCCGACCGAGGCCAAGGTCGAGCTGATCGACGCCCTGTCGCACACCGGCGTCGGCCGCATCGAGGCCGTGTCGTTCGTGCATCCGAAGGCGATCCCGCAGATGGCGGACGCCGACGAGGTGTGGAGCCGGGTGCGGCGCGCCGGCGACGTACGCTACTCGGCCCTGGTGCCGAACCTGCGTGGCGCCGAGCGCGCCCTGGACGCGGGCTTCACCGAGCTGGAGGTCGTGGTCTCGGCCTCCGACACGCACAACCGCAAGAACGTCAACCGCTCCACCGAGGAGTCGCTCGACGACATCGCCAAGATCATCGACCTGGCGCACGGCCGCGGCGCCACCTGCCAGGTGATCGTCTCCACCGCGTGGGGCTGCCCGTACGAGGGTGACGTGCCGGTCGAGCGGGTCGTCGGGGCCGCCTCGCGGGCGGTGCGCGACGGCGCCGACAGCGCCTCGTTCGGCGACACGACGGGCATGGCGACCCCACCGCGGGTGACCCGGCTGGTCGGCGAGTTCCGCATGGCCAACCCCGACACCTCGCTCAACCTGCACTTCCACAACACCCGTGGCACGGGCCTGGCGAACGTGCTCGCGGCGCTCCAACTGGGCGTGGCCGACTTCGACGCCAGTGTCGGCGGCCTGGGCGGCTGCCCGTACGCTCCCGGCGCGACCGGGAACATCGCGTCCGAGGAACTGGTTCACATGGTGGAGGACATGGGCGTGGCCACGGGCGTCGACCTGGAGGCGCTCATCGACGTCGCCGCCCGGGCGGAGACGATGGTGGGCCACACGCTGCCCTCACAGGTGCTGCGCGCGGGCCCCCGGAGTCGCACGATCTCGCCCTGAGCGATCGGGCGTCCGGATCTCAGGAAGGTAAGCCCCCGTTGGCTTCAAGTTCACATTAGGCGGGGAGCATATCTGTCATGAGTGTCGAAGCCGGACAATTCTCCGAGGTAGAGGGTGAGTTCCCCGAGGACCGGTTTCTTGATCGCGAGGAGAGCTGGCTGCGGTTCAACCAGCGTGTGCTGGACCTGGCCGGAGACCCGGAACTTCCGCTGCTCGAACGCGTCCGCTTCCTGTCGATCTTCGCCAGCAACCTGGACGAGTTCTTCATGGTCCGGGTCGCCGGGCTGACCCGGCGCATGGCCACCGGGATCGCCGTGCAGACCGCGAGCGGCCGGCAGCCGCGCGAGGTGCTCGCCCGGACCTCCGAGGTCGCCCACGAGCTGATGCTCAGGCACGCGGCCTGCTTCCACGACGAGATCCTGCCCGCCCTCGCCAAGGAGGGCATCGAGATCCTGCGCTGGGACGAGCTGGCCGACACCGAGAAGGAACAGCTCCACCGCCTGTTCCGGCGGCGGATCTATCCGGTGCTCACCCCGCTCGTCGTCGATCCGGCACACCCCTTCCCGTACATCTCCGGCCTGTCACTCAACCTCGCCGTCGTGGTCCGCGACCCCGAGACCGAGGAGACGCTCTTCGCCCGGGTCAAGGTGCCGCCGCTGTTGCCGAGGTTCCTGGAGGCGTCGCCGTCGCGGTTCGTCCCGCTCGAGGACGTGATCGCGGAGAACCTCCCGCAGCTGTTCACCGGCACCGAGATCCTCGAACACCACGCGTTCCGCGTCACCCGCAACCAGGACCTGGAGGTGGACGAGGACATCGCGGAGAACCTCCTGCAGGCGCTGGAGCGCGAGCTGCTGCGCCGCCGCTTCGGCCCGGTCGTCCGGCTGGAGGTCGAGGAGTCGATCACGCCGGAGGTGCTCGAACTGCTGACCACCGAGCTCGGCCTGGACGAGAGCTCGGTCTACCGGGTGCCCGGCCCGCTCGACCTCGGCGGCCTCGGTGCGATCGCCGACCTGGACCGCAGCGAGCTGAAGTACCCGCCGTTCGTGCCCTCGGAGGCGGCGCTCCCGCACGACACCGACATCTTCGCCACGCTGCGCGACCATGACGTGCTCGTGCACCACCCGTACGACTCCTTCACGACGAGCGTCGAACGGCTCATCGAGGACGCCGCCGCCGACCCGCAGGTGCTGGCGATCAAGCAGACGCTCTACCGGACGAGCGGCGACTCACCGATCATCGACGCGCTCATCGACGCGGCCGAGGCGGGCAAGCAGGTCGTCGTGGTGGTGGAGATCAAGGCGCGGTTCGACGAGCGCGCCAACATCACCTGGGCCCGCAAGCTGGAGCAGGCCGGCTGCCACGTCGTCTACGGCTTCGTCGGCCTCAAGACGCACTGCAAGCTGGCCCTCGTCGTCCGCGAGGAGTCCGACGGCACGCTGCGCCGCTACTGCCACATCGGCACCGGCAACTACAACCCCAAGACCGCCCGCGTCTACGAGGACTACGGCCTGCTGACCGCAGACCCGCAGGTGGGCGAGGACGTCACGGACCTGTTCAACCACCTCACCGGCTACACGCGTGACACCGAGTACCGCCGGCTCCTGGTCGCGCCGGACTCCCTCCGCGCCGGGCTGGTGAGCCGCATCGAGCGGGAGATCGACAGCCAGCTGCGGGGCCGCCCGGCGCACATCCGCTTCAAGTGCAACTCCCTCGTGGACGAAGTGATCATCGACGCGCTGTACCGGGCGTCGCAGGCGGGCGTGCCGATCGACATCTGGGTGCGCGGCATCTGCGCCCTGCGGCCGGGCGTGCACGGGCTGTCGGAGACGATCCAGGTCCGCAGCATCCTCGGCCGCTTCCTGGAGCACTCGCGCCTGTACGCCTTCGAGAACGGCGGCGAGGCGGAGGTGTGGATCGGCAGCGCCGACCTCATGCACCGCAACCTGGACCGCCGCGTCGAGGTGCTCGTACGCGTCACCGACCGGAACCACTGCGCGGACCTGCTGGGCCGCTTCGACCTGGCGATGGGCATGGACACCCAGTGCTGGCTGCTGGACGAAGAGGGCAACTGGACCCGGCACGGCGGTTCCACGCACATTCAGACCCACCTCATGCGGACGCGGCGATGGAGGACCGTCGATGGGTGATGGCCCCGACCAGATCCGGGCGGCGGGCGCCGTCCTGTGGCGGCCCGGACGGAACGGTCCCGAGGTCGCGCTGGTCCACCGCCCCAAGTACGACGACTGGTCCTTCCCCAAGGGCAAGGCCAAGGACGGCGAGCACATGCTCCGCACGGCCGTACGCGAGGTGTGGGAGGAGAGCGGCGTCTGGCCCGTCCTGGGCCGCCGCCTGCCCGCCCGCGAGTACGTGAAGGAGAGCCGGTCCAAGCGCGTCGACTACTGGGCGGCCACCGGCAACGGCGGCGACTTCCGCCCGAACGAGGAGATCGACCGGGTCGAGTGGCTGCCGGTGCCCGAGGCCGAGCGGCGGCTGAGCTACGAGCACGACGCCGACCTGCTGCGTGAGTTCGCCGCAGGACCCAACCGGACCACGCCGTACATCGTGCTGCGGCACACCTCGGCCGGCGACAAGCACGAGTGGGACGGCGACGACGTGCTGCGGCCGCTCGACGAGCGCGGTCGCGCCGAGGCCGCGGCGCTGGCCGAGACGCTGGCCGGGTACGGCCAGACCCGGGTGTTCAGCTCCGCGACCGCCCGCTGCATGGAGACCGTGCTGCCGTACGCCGCGCGGATGAGCGCCGACATCCGCACCGACTGGGCGTTCTCGGTGGGCACGCCGATGGCCGCCTCGAAGGAGGCGGGCGGACGGTTCGCCCAGATCATCGGGGAGGGCGCCGCCGCGCTCGTCTGCACGCACGGCGAGCTGGTGCCCGAGCTGATCGAGCGCGCCTGCGAGACGCTCGGCGCTCCCGTGCCGGAGGATCCCCGGCTGCCCAAGGGCGGCTTCTGGGTGCTGCACGTCGCCCGTGACGCGCTCGTCTCCGCGGAGCGGCACCGCCTCTGAGGCGATGTGATAGTTCTCGTATGCCGTGTCCGGCCGACGAAGGGTGTTGATCGATGCCGCACGAGGTACGAGGGGTCGTCGCGCGTTCCAAGGGCGCGCAGGTCGCCATCGAGACGATCGTCGTGCCCGATCCGGGCCCCGGCGAGGCGCTCGTTCAGGTCCAGTCCTGCGGCGTGTGCCACACCGACCTGCACTATCGCGAGGGCGGCATCAACGACGAGTTCCCGTTCCTGCTCGGCCACGAGGCCGCCGGTGTGGTCGAGGCGGTCGGTGACGGCGTCACCGACGTCGCGCCGGGCGACTTCGTCATCCTCAACTGGCGCGCGGTCTGCGGGCAGTGCCGCGCCTGCCTGCGCGGGCGTCCCTGGTACTGCTTCGCGACGCACAACGCCGCCCAGAAGATGACGCTGACCGACGGCACCGAGCTCTCGCCAGCCCTGGGCATCGGCGCGTTCGCCGAGAAGACCCTCGTGCACGCGGGCCAGTGCACCAAGGTGAACCCGGCCGCCTCGCCCGCCGCCGCCGGGCTGCTGGGCTGCGGCGTCATGGCCGGCCTCGGGGCGGCGATCAACACCGGCGGCGTGACGCGAGGCGACTCGGTCGCGGTCATCGGCTGCGGCGGTGTCGGCGACGCCGCGATCGCCGGGGCGCGCCTGGCCGGCGCCGCGAAGATCATCGCCGTCGACATCGACGACCGGAAGCTGGAGTGGGCCCGCGGCTTCGGCGCCACCGACACGGTGAACTCCCGCGAGACCGACCCGGTCGAGGCGATCCGCGAGCTGACCGGCGGCCACGGCGCCGACGTCGTGGTCGAGGCCATCGGCCGGCCCGAGACGTACGAGCAGGCGTTCTACGCCCGCGACCTGGCCGGCACGGTCGTCCTCGTCGGCGTGCCCACCCCGGACATGAAGATCGAACTCCCGCTGCTCGAGGTGTTCGGCCGCGGCGGGTCGCTGAAGTCCTCCTGGTACGGCGACTGCCTGCCCTCCCGCGACTTCCCGATGCTGGTCGACCTGTACCTCCAGGGCCGGCTCGACCTCGACGGCTTCGTCTCCGAGACCATCGGCCTGGACGAGGTCGAGGAGGCGTTCGGCAAGATGGAGCGCGGCGAGGTCCTGCGTTCGGTGGTGAACCTGTGAGCGACGTTCGTGAGGCATCGGCGAGCCACCTGATGCCAGAGCACCGGCCGAACGCGCGGAGTGAACGGAAGGCACTGTGAGCGACGTTCGTGAGGCATCGGCGAGCCACCTGATGCCAGAGCACCGGCCGAACGCGCGGAGTGAACGGAAGGCACTGTGAGCGACGTTCGTGAGGCATCGGCGAGCCACCTGATGCCAGAGCACCGGCCGAACGCGCGGAGTGAACGGGAGGCACTGTGATCGGTCATCTCGTCACCTCCGGGACGTTCAGCCTCGACGGGGGCACCTGGGACGTCGACAACAACGTGTGGCTGGTCGGCGACGACCGCGAGGTGCTCGTCATCGACGCCGCGCACGACGCCGACGCGATCGCCGCCGCGGTCGGCGACCGCCGCCTGACCGCGATCGTGTCCACCCACGCCCACGACGACCACATCGACGCCGCGGCCGAGCTGGCCGACCGCACGGGCGCGCCGATCCTGCTGCACCCGGACGACATGGTGCTGTGGCGGATGACCTACCCCGACCGCGACCCGGACCGCGCACTCGCGGACGGGGACGAGCTGACCGTGGCCGGCACGACCCTGCGCGTCCTGCACACGCCGGGCCACGCCCCGGGCGCGGTCTGCCTGTACGCCCCGGACCTGGGCACGGTGTTCACCGGCGACACACTGTTCAACGGCGGCCCGGGCGCGACCGGCCGGTCCTACTCCGACTTCGGCGTCATCGTCGGCTCGATCCGCGACCGCCTGCTGACCCTCCCGCCGGACACCGTCGTACGGACCGGCCACGGCGACACCACGACGATCGGCGACGAGGCGCCGCACCTCGACGAGTGGATCGCCCGGGGCCACTGAGGTGGCGAGCCTGGAGGACGCGGAGCGGATCGCCTCGGCGCTGCCCGAGGTGACCGAGGGCACGCGCTACGGCAACCGCACGTGGCTGGTCAGGGGCAAGGGTTTCGCCTGGGAACGCCCGTTCCGCAAGGCCGACCTCAAGCGGTTCGGGGACGCCACCCCGCCGGACGGCCCGATCCTGGCCGTCCGGGTCGAGGATCTCGGCGAGAAGGAGGCCGTGCTGGCCGCCCACCCGGAGTCCTTCTTCACGATCCCGCACTTCGACGGGCACGCCACCGTCCTCATCCAACTCCGGCGCGTGGGCGAGGAGGAGCTGGCCGAGGCGATCACCGACGCCTGGCTGGCCTGCGCGCCGCGCCCGCTGGCGGAAAGTCACCTCGGCCGGCCGCCCGAGGCGCGGGGTCCGGCGTAGCGCCTGCCCGCAGACCAGGCCCGTCACGCGATCAGGGACGGGTGGGCGGGTGGGGGGTCTCGTTGGTCCAGCCCACCTTCAGGTAGGTGATCGCCGCGTGCTTCGGTCCCACAGTCGTGCTCTGGGAGAGGAGCATCGCGCGGGACGGGTCGATCAGGTATCGAGTGCCGCCGATGATGAGCGCGTACCCCCACCGCCCCTGCTCGTCCTCGGCCAGGCCGGCGCTCTTGACCTTCGGCCGTCCGGCCAGCGCGCGGAAGGCCGCCGCCCGGGTCTTCGGCGTGGCCGGCGCCTCGGCCAGCAGCTCGATGAGCAGGTCGTCGGTGTAGAAGTCGATGTCCTGCCGGCGCCAGGAGGGGGATACGGACCGTGCGACGCCGTTCGCCCACTTCTCGATGCCTTTCGCGGTGGTGGGCAGGTTCCTGACCTGGGCGAGGGTGAACATGTGGTCCGCCACCTCGAAGGCACGCGGCGACTTCTTCTTGCTCCGGTAGACCGTTCCCGGCTTGCCCGCCTCGTCACGGCCGTTCAGGATCAACACCCCTCCCCAGTAGTAGCCGTCCTTGCCGTACCAGCTCTCATCGATCTCCTTGGTGAAGTGCACCTCCCGAAGCGTGCTGACATGCCAGTACGCGCCGTCGGCGGCGGGCTGCCGCTCCGCGGTGGTCGCCGCCGCCAGCAACACCTGCCGCGTGGACAGCGGGGAGGAGGACGGGGAGCGCCTCACGGGTGGGGTCGCGGGCGTGGAGCCGCCGGAGACCGCGAAGACGACGGCCCCGGCGGCGGCGGCGAGGCCTCCCGCGAGGGCCGTCCACCGGACGAACCCGCGCCGGGTGCCCGTCCGTGGTGCTGCGGGCCGGGAGTCGATGGCCGCGAGCAGCCGCTCCCGGCCGGTGTCCAGACGCTGCGGGGACGGGATCGGGGCATCGGCACGCATCGTACGCACCAGATCGAGATCGTTCACTGCCGGCACCTCAGCTTTCCTCTGTGACCAACATGGGGTTCCCGTCGCCGAGCGCGGCACGGATCTTCCGCCGAGCGCGGTGCAGCCGTGACCGCACCGTTCCCACGGAGGTGCCCAGAGCCTGGGCCGTCTCCTCATAGGACAGATCGGCCCAGGCGATCAGCAGCAGAACCTCCCGATGCGCCCGGCTGAGACCCGCCAGGGCCGCCGCGAGCGACTGGTGCATCCCACTCGCCACCACCCGGTCGTCGGCGTCCTCCCACTGGCCGTAGGTCTGGGCCACCGGGTCGGCACCGCTGCGGGCGAACGCCCGCAGCATCCGGGTCTCCCTGCGGTGATACTGGGCCATGACGTTGGCGGCGATCCCGTACAACCACGGCCGGGCGTCCGGTCGCCCGAGGTCGTAGTGCCGGCGTTTCTCGAACGCCCGATAGAACGTCTCGGCGGTGACGTCATCGGCGAGATCGTCACCCAGCCTGCGGGCGACGTAACGGCTGATGTGGGCCGCATGCCGCTCATACAGCGCGGCGAACACCCCGGGCTCCCGCCAGGACCCCTCGATGACAGCGGCGTCGCTCGCGCCGTGTCGGGGCGACACAGTCATACGGCTCCTGTCTCTCGCAGCCGGGGATCCGGCCGTACGCGGTGTGCGCTTCACCCGCTTTTCTCCGAACCTGCGATCGAGTTCCCCCGAGGAGACGTGGCCGTGAGAGAGGCGGAGATCTTCGGCACGGACGCGTTCCGCGCGGTACTCCCACCTCGAAGAATGGATTTCCCGAAGGCGCTAAGGGTAATTTCTCGCCCATTTGTCGCTGGAACCCCATATCTTGAGCCCAGCGTCGGGGAGCTGATCGCGGGGGAGTCTGTGCGGGTACTGGCGGGCAGGTACGAACTGCACGAAGCGCTGGGGCGCGGCGGCATGGGCGTCGTCCACAAGGGTCTCGACCGCGAGCTGGGACGTACGGTCGCCGTCAAACTGCTCCCGGCCGAACTGCTCCGGCAGCCGGGCTTCCAGGAACGGTTTCGTCGTGAGGGACGCACCGCCGCCGCGCTCAGCCACGCATCCATCACGGTCATGCACGACATCGGGGAGGACACCTCCGGCGGTGAGCCGGTGCCCTATCTGGTGATGGAGTACCTCGACGGCCGCCCCCTCGACGAGGCGATCGCGGCCGGGCCCCTGCCCCTGGACCAGGTTCGCGCGATCATCGGTGACGTTCTCGACGCGCTGGACCACAGCCACGGCAAGGGCATCGTGCACCGGGACATCAAGCCCGCCAACGTGATGGTCGACCTGGACGGCTTCCGGCCCCGTGTGAAGATCCTGGACTTCGGCATCGCCAAGCTCATCGCCGACGCCGCCACCCGCCTCACCGCGACCGGCTGGATGGTCGGCACACCCCTGTACATGTCGCCCGAGCAGGCCGAGGGCCACGCCGCGACCGCGAAGTCGGACGTGTACGCGGTCGGCTGCCTGCTGTACGAACTGCTCACCGGGGACCCGCCGTTCACCGCGGAGACGCCCACGGCCGTGCTGTTGCAGCACATTCGCCAGACGCCCCGGCCGCCGTCCGCCCGGCGCCCCGATCTCCCGCCCGGCTGGGACGCCGTCGTTCTGAGGGCACTGGCCAAACGCCCTGAGGACCGGTACGCCGACGCGGCCGAGATGCGGGCCGCCGTGCTCACGGCCGGCGACGACGCCCCTGTTGTCCAGGCCGGTGCCGCCGCCCGGATGGACGGTGCCCTGGCCACCGCCCGCCGGCCGGAGGCCAACGCCACTCCGGCCACCCGGCCGATCTCCGCCGCCGGGGCAACGCCGCCGAAGACCAGAGGCCGGTCCGCGGGCGATCTACTCTTCGGGTCCTGGATTCCGTTCTGCCTCGTCGGACTGAGCGTCCTCGGCGTGGTGGCGGGCCTCTACTGCGGGCTCCGTTTCGGAACCGCGCATGTCTCGTCCTACAACGCGAGAAAGTATCTGGCGGCGGTCTTCGCCAGCGGCCTGCTCATCGCGGTCTCGGCGGTCGTGTTCTTCACGGCGGTCGGCGGCCTGGCCTTCCGCAGGCGGGGCCGGGCCGGGGGCAACCCCCCGGTGCGACCGTACGTGATCGAGCTCTTCCTCGTCCTGCTGTTCGCGGCCGGGCCGCAGGTCTTCGGCATGATCACCGCCGTGCGGCTCTACAACGGCTTCGACGGTGCCGACGGGATAGCGCTCCTTCACTCCATGAGCATGTGGCCCGGTCTCTCGAGAACGTACTTCTGGCTCGGCATCCTGTCCGCCGTCGTCGTCAGTCCCTTCGCCGTCGTGCCGGTGGCCCGGTATTTCTCCGCGGGCGCGCGGCGGCGCTGAGCGGGCGGGAGCACCCTCCGGGCGTGGCGAGCAGGGCTGAGGCGCCGTCCCACCGTTCCGGGTCAGTCGTCGTTCGCGCTGCGGGGTTCGGCGTAGCGCTGGAGGTAGAGCTGTTCGCCGAGCGCCTCCAGCAGCTCCAGCTCGGTCTCCAGGTAGTCGACGTGCTCCTCTTCGTCCTCGAGGATGTGTTCGAAGATGCGCGCCGAGGTCACGTCGCCGCGGGAGCGCATCAGTTCGATGCCGGGCCGCAGGCGTCCGACGGCCTCCATCTCGATGGCCAGGTCGGAGCGGATCTGTTCGGGCACCGTCTGGCCGATGCGCAGCGGGTTGATCCGCTGGTAGTTCGGCAGTGCCGACAGCATGAGCAGGCGGTCGGTGAGGGTCTCCGCGTGCCGCATCTCATCGAACGACTCGGCCCTGGTGTGCTCGGCCAGCGCGGTGTACCCCCAGTGCTCCTGCATCTTGGCGTGCAGGAAGTACTGGTTGATCGCGGTGAGCTCGGCCGTCAGCTGCTCGTTGAGCAGGTTGATGACGTCGGTGTCGCCTTCCATGTCACCCAATCGTGACACGGGCAAGGCAAAGCGCGGGCAATGCCTCGCCGTGTCCGCGACCGGGGGTCAGGCGGCCGCTTCGACGGCCTCCGTCGGCGCCGGCCCGGCCATGCTCTCCTGGAGCATCGCGCAGATGCGGTTGACACACGAACCGCAGCCCGGCCGCATGCCGCACGCCGCCCGGACCTCCTTGGCCGAACAGGCTCCGGCCGCCACGTGCTCCCGCACCACGTCTTCGGTGACGGCGTGGCAGACGCAGACGTACATGGCCGGTGGACCTCCGGGGGGGCGATTAGGTAAGGCTCCCCTAAGCTAACGCACGATCCGGGGTTTTGGCCAATGTTCGCTGGTCAGGAGCGATGTAGCGTACGTCACAAGTGCGTTCCTCCAGATACGTGTGAGTCGATCACCTGGGGGAAATTGACCGATGTGATGCGTATTTGGCCGGGTGACCCCTACCCCCTGGGCTCCACCTACGACGGCGCGGGCACGAACTTCTCCGTCTTCTCCGAGGCTGCGGACCGGGTGGAACTCTGCCTGTTCGACGACGCCGGCAAGGAGACCCGGATCCCCCTTACCGAACTCGACGGCTTCGTCTGGCACGGCTACGTGCCCTGGGTCGGCCCCGGCCAGCGGTACGGCTTCCGGGTGCACGGCCCCTACGACCCGGCACAGGGCCTGCGTTGCAACCCGGCCAAGCTCCTGCTCGACCCGTACGCCAGGGCGATCCAGGGCGAGGTGGAGTGGAACGAGGCACTGTTCGCGTACCGGTTCGCCGACCCGGGCGCGCGCAACGACGACGACAGCGCGCCGTACGTGCCCAAGAGCGTCGTGGTCAACCCGTTCTTCGACTGGGGCGACGACCGCGCGCCGCGCACGCCGTACCACGAGACGGTGATCTACGAGGCCCATGTAAAGGGCCTGACCCGGCGGCATCCGGACATCCCCGAGGCGGAGCGCGGCACGTACGCGGGCCTGGCCAATCCGGTGATGATCGACTACCTGCGGGAGCTCGGCGTCACGGCGATCGAGCTGATGCCGGTCCACCAGTTCGTGCACGACGACGTGCTGCTCCAGCGCGGGCTGTCGAACTACTGGGGCTACAACACCCTCGGCTTCTTCGCCCCGCACAACGGCTACGCGGCGAGCGGTTCGCGCGGCGAGCAGGTGCAGGAGTTCAAGCTGATGGTGCGGAGCCTGCACGCGGCGGGCATCGAGGTGATCCTCGACGTGGTCTACAACCACACCGCCGAGGGCAACCATCTCGGGCCGACGCTGGGGTTCCGCGGCATCGACAACCGCAGCTACTACCGGCTCGTCGACGGCGACCCGCAGTACTACATGGACACCACCGGCACCGGCAACAGCATCAACGTGCAGCACCCGCACGCGCTTCAGCTGATCATGGACTCGCTGCGCTACTGGGTGACCGAGATGCACGTGGACGGCTTCCGCTTCGACCTCGCCTCGACGCTGGCGCGCGAACTGCACGCGGTGGACCGGCTGGCGGCCTTCTTCGACCTGGTGCAGCAGGACCCGATCGTCTCGCAGGTCAAGCTGATCGCCGAGCCGTGGGACGTCGGCGAGGGCGGCTACCAGGTCGGCAACTTCCCCCCGCTGTGGACGGAGTGGAACGGCAAGTACCGCGACTCGGTGCGGGACTTCTGGCGCGGCACCGACGGCCTGCTGCCGGAGTTCGCGCGCAGGTTCACCGGCTCCAGCGACCTGTACGCCGACGACGGCCGCCGGCCGCTCGCCTCGATCAACTTCGTCACCTGCCACGACGGCTTCACGCTGCACGACCTGGTCTCCTACGACCACAAGCACAACGAGGCCAACGGCGAGGACAACCGCGACGGCAACGACGACAACCGCTCGTGGAACCACGGCGCCGAGGGCGACACCGGCGACGCGGACATCCTCGCGGTACGGGAGCGGCAGAAGCGCAACTTCCTGACCACGCTCCTGCTGTCCCAGGGTGTGCCGATGATCTCCCACGGCGACGAGCTGGGCCGCACCCAGGACGGCAACAACAACGCCTACTGCCAGGACAACGAGCTGAGCTGGGTCGACTGGACCGACCGGCCGGAGGCCGGCGCGCTGCGGGAGTTCGTCCGGCGGCTGACCACGCTGCGCCGCGACCATCCGGTCTTCCGCCGCCGCCGGTTCCCCTCCGGGGACAACGTCCAGTGGTTCACCCCCGAAGGACAGCCCATGACGGACGGGGACTGGCAGACCGGGTACGCCAAGGCGGTCACGATCTTCCTGAACGGCGACGCGATCACCGAGCCGGACCGGCGCGGGGAGCCGGTCCAGGACGCCTCGTTCCTGATGCTGGTCAACGCCTCCGACCGCGACCTGACGTTCACCGTGCCCGAGGCGTACCGCGGCCTGTGGACGACCGTGATCGACACCACCACCAGCTTCATGCTCGAGAACGAGGAGACCGCGCCGATGACAGGGGACAAACCGTTGGTCGAGGCCCGCTCGATCCAGGTGCTCCAGCGTGTCTAAGGCGCCGACCGCGACGTACCGGTTGCAGCTCAGGAAGGGATTCGGGTTCGCCGAGGCGGGGGAGCTGGCCGGCTATCTGGCCGCTCTCGGCGTCTCCCACGTGTACCTGTCGCCGATCCTGCAGGCCACCCCCGGCTCGGCACACGGCTACGACGTGGTCGACCACTCCCGCATCGCCGACGACCTGGGCGGCGAGGAG
Organism: Actinoallomurus sp. CA-142502; assembly: GCF_050936355.1. Lineage (NCBI taxonomy): Bacteria > Bacillati > Actinomycetota > Actinomycetes > Streptosporangiales > Thermomonosporaceae > Actinoallomurus > Actinoallomurus sp. CA-142502. Next base: position 10,420,654 of record NZ_JBNJMY010000001.1, on the reverse strand, counting down.
GCGTTCCGCGAGATGGCCGCGCGCCTGCGCGAGCACGGGCTGGGCATCGTGATCGACCTGGTGCCCAACCACATGGCCATCCCGGCGCCGGAGACGCTCAACCCGGCGTTCTGGGACGTCCTGTGCCACGGACCGGACTCGCCGTACGCGCGGTGGTTCGACATCGACTGGTCCGAAGGGGCGGTCGTGGTGCCGGTGCTGGGCTCGCCGGAGGACGAGCCCGAGATGGACGGCGACGTCGTCCGCTACCACGAGCACGTCTACCCGCGCGGCGGCCGCTACCGCCTCGGGTACTGGCGCGACACGGAGCCGAACTACCGGCGTTTCTTCGACATCTCCACGCTCATCGGGCTGCGCCCGGAGGACCCGGAGGTCTTCGACCGCACGCACGCGCTGCCGCTGCGACTGGTGCGCAAGGGGCTGGTCGACGGCCTGCGCATCGACCATCCGGACGGCCTCGCCGACCCGCGCGGCTACCTTCGCCGGCTCTCCGGCCGGGCGAGGCCCGGCACGTGGATCGTCGCCGAGAAGATCCTCACCGGCGGCGAACGGCTCCCCGAGGACTGGCCGTGCGCGGGCACCACCGGGTACGACGCTCTCGGCATGATCGGCGGGGTGTTCAACGACCCGGCGGGCGACGGGCCGCTGACCGATGCGTACACCACCCTCACCGGTGGCCGCCGCGACTTCGAGGCGGTGGAGCGGGAGGCCCGCCGGTACGCGGCCGAGCGCATGCTGGTGCCCGAGGTCGACCGGCTCGCCGGCCTGCTCGCGAAGATCCTGCCCGACGACGACCCGGAGGCCCTGCGCCTGGCGCTCGTCGAGCTGCTCGTCGCGATGCCCGTCTACCGCACGTACGTGGTGCCGGGCGAGGAGCCGTCGGCCCGCGACCTGGAGATCGTCGCCCAGGCCGCCGCCGGAGCGCGCGCCGCGCTGCCGGACGGTGAGCTGCTCGACCGGGTGGTGCCGCTGCTGCTCGGCCTGACCGGCCGCGACGCGCTGCGCGACGAGTTCGTCGTCCGGTTCCAGCAGACGTCCGCGCCGATGATGGCCAAGGGCGTGGAGGACACGGCGTTCTACCGCTGGTCCCGGCTCGCGGCGCTGAACGAGGTCGGCGGGGACCCGGTGCGGTTCTCGGTGTCGCCCGAGGAGTTCCACGCGTACTGCGCGGGGATCGCCGCCGAGCGGCCCGGCACGATGACCACGCTGTCGACGCACGACACCAAGCGGCAGGAGGACGTGCGCGCGCGGCTGGCCGTGCTCAGCGAACTGCCCGGCGACTGGATCGAGGCGGTCCAGAGGTGGCACGCCCGCGCGCCCGACAGCCCCCTCGACCCCGACCTGGACTACCTGATGTGGCAGACGATCGTGGGCGCGTGGCCGCTGTCCGGGCAGCGGCTCAAGGAGTACCTGACCAAGGCCATGCGGGAGGCCAAGACGCGCACGTCCTGGGTGAACGGCGACGCCGCGTACGAGGAGGCGGTGCTCGCCCACGTGGACGTCGTGCTCGCCGACCCGGAGCTGGCCGACGACATCGAGGGGTTCGTGGCGCTGCTCGCCCCGTACGCGCGGGCGAACTCCCTCGCCCAGAAGCTCGTGCAGCTCACCATGCCGGGCGTGCCCGACGTCTACCAGGGCTGCGAACTCGCCGGGCTGTCCCTGGTCGACCCCGACAACCGGCGGCCGGTGGACTACGTGCGCCGGCGCGAGCTGCTCGCCGACCTGGACGCCGGGACGGTGCCGGCCGACCTCGGCGGGGAGAAGCTGCTCGTCACCTCGCGCGCCCTGCGCCTGCGGGACGAGCATCCCGAATGGTTCTCCGGCGGTTACGAGCCGCTCGCCGCCGACGGCCCGGCGGCCGAGCACGTCCTGGCGTTCCGCCGCGGCGGCGTGACCACGGTGGTGACCCGGCTGCCCGCCGGTCTCGACGCCCGCGGCGGCTGGGACGACACGCATCTGCCGCTGCCGGGCGGTCCCTGGCGCGACCTGCTCACCGGCCAGTCGTACGTCTCGCCGGTGCCGCTCACCGGCCTGCTCGGCATGCTCCCCGTCGCACTACTGATCGAGGCTGAATGAGATACGACGTCTGGGCACCGGACGCCGCGAACGTCGAGGTGGAGGCCGGTGGGCGCCGCCATGCCATGGCTCCCTCACCCGTACGGCGGGGCTGGTGGACCGCCGAGGCCGAGGGCGAGGACTACGGGTTCGTGATCGACGGGAGGGGGCCCTTCCCCGATCCGAGATCGCCCTGGCAGCCGGACGGGGTGCACGGTCTCAGCCGGGCCTACGACCACGGCGCGTTCGCCTGGACCGACGGCGCGTGGCGCGGACGGCCGCTCGCCGGCGGCGTCCTGTACGAGCTGCACGTCGGAACCTTCACGCCGGAGGGCACGTTCGACGCCGCCGTCGAGCGCCTGGACCACCTGGTCGCGCTGGGCGTCGACGCCGTGGAGCTGATGCCGGTCGCGGCCTTCCCGGGCCGGCACGGCTGGGGGTACGACGGCGTGCACCTGTGGGCCGTGCACGACCCGTACGGCGGGCCGGACGGGCTCAAGCGCTTCGTCGACGCCTGCCACGCGCGCGGCCTGGCGGTCGTCCTCGACGTCGTCTACAACCACCTCGGGCCCAGCGGCAACTACCTGGGCGAGTACGGCCCGTACTTCACCGACGACCACCGGACGCCCTGGGGCCCGGCGGTCAACCTCGACCGGGCCGGGTCCGACGAGGTGCGCGCGTTCATCGTCGAGAACGCCCTGATGTGGCTGCGCGACCACCACCTGGACGGGCTGCGGCTCGACGCCGTGCACGCGCTGAGCGACGAACGCGCCGTGCACATCCTGGAGGAGCTGGCCGTCGCGGTGGACGGGCTGCGGGCCGCGACGGGCCGGGAGCTGTTCGTGGTCGCCGAGTCCGACCTGGGCGACCCGCGGCTGGTCACCTCGCGCGAGGCCGGCGGGTACGGCCTGGACGCCCAGTGGAACGACGACTTCCACCACGCCCTGCACTCGGTGCTCACCGGCGAGCGGCAGGGCTATTACTGCGACTTCGGCTCGATGGGCGCCCTCGCCAAGACACTGTGGGGCGCGTTCTTCCACGACGGCACGTGGTCGACCTTCCGCGGCCGCTCCCACGGCCGGCCGGTCGACCGGCTGCGCACGCCCGGCCACCGGTTCGCCGCGTTCCTGCAGAACCACGACCAGGTCGGCAATCGCGCCACCGGCGACCGGATCTCCGCGACGCTGTCGCCGGGGCTGCTCAAGGTCGGCGCCGGACTGCTGCTGACCTCGCCGTTCACGCCGATGCTGTTCATGGGGGAGGAGTGGGGCGCCACCACGCCGTGGCGTTTCTTCACCGACCATCAGGAGCCGGAGCTGGCCCGCGCGGTGAGCGAGGGGCGGCGGCGCGAGTTCGCCACGCACGGATGGGCGTCGGAGGACGTGCCCGACCCGCAGGACCCCGAGACGTACCGCCGGTCCGTGCTGGACTGGACGGAGCCGTCGCGGCCGGAACACCGCGAGCTGCTGGACTGGCACCGCGACCTGATCGCGCTGCGCCGTTCCTGCCCGGAGCTGACCGACACGCGGCTGACCGAGATCGACGTGGAGCACGACGAGTCGTGGATCGTCGTGTACCGGGGATCGGTGCGGGTCGCCGCCAACCTGGGCGCGGATCCGGTACGGCTGCCGGACGGCGAGCTGCTCCTCGCCTCCGCGCCCGGCATCCGCCCCGGCGGCGAGCTGCCCGGTGAGTCCCTGGCGATCCTGCGGATGGTGTGAGCCGGGCCGGGAAACCGCTTGACTGTCTCTATGAGCGAGAAAAATCCCGGTGCTCTCCTGTCCGAACACCTCGGTCTCGTCGAGGCACCGGTCGACCGCGTCCGCGCGGTGGTGCTCAACGTGCCCACCGGGGAGCTCTCCGGCCCGGACGCGCCGGTCGTCCTCGGCCCCGGGCGGACCGTCACCGTGTCCGGCGGGCCGACGACGTTCACCGCCGATGCCGGGACGCCCATCGTGATCGACGTCGACCGCGAGGCCGGGTGGGTCCAGGCGCACGGGGAGTGGTGGTGGTGCGTACGGCTCCAGGTCGAACCGCACCCGGACGGCGCGCTGGTCCGGCGGAGCGCCTACAACCGCGCGACCGGAGCGGCCGGGCGCCTGGTGCCGTACACCGTCGGCCGGGGACACCGGCGGCAGGGCCACGCGGCGCTGCTCGGCCTCCTCGACGACCTGGGCTCGCGGCTCGGCTGCGACACCCGCCTCCTGCCCGAGTGACGCTCAGGCCCGGGTGAGCCGCTCGTCGCCTTCGGGGTGGAACGTGCGGCGGTAGGCGATCGGTGACACGCCCAGGGTCGCGTGCAGGTGCTGGCGCAGTGACACGGCCGTGCCGAACCCGGCCAGCCGCGCGATCCGATCGACCGGCAGGTCGCTGGTCTCCAGCAGGTGCCGGGCACGGTCGATCCGCTGGCGGGTGAGCCAGCGGCCCGGGCTCATGCCGACCTCCTCGCGGAACCGCCGGCTGAGCGTGCGCACGCTCATCCCCGCCTGCTCCGCCAGGTCGGCCAGCGACAGCGGCAGGTCCAGGCGTTCCAGCGCCCAGGCACGGACCGGCGCGGTGCCCGCGTCGTACGGCTCGGGGACCGGACGTTCGATGTACTGCGCCTGGCCGCCGTCGCGCCACGGGGGCACCACACAGCGGCGCGCCGCGCGGTTGGCCACCTCGCTGCCGTGGTCGCGGCGTACGACGTGGAGGCACAGGTCGACGCCTGCCGCGGCTCCGGCGGAGGTGAGCAGGTCGCCGTCGTCCACGAACAGCACGTCGGGGTCCAGCCGGACGTGCGGGAACATCCGCCGGAACCGGTCGGCCTCGCCCCAGTGGGTGGTCGCGGGGCGTCCGTCGAGCAGACCGGCCGTGGCGAGCACGAACGAGCCGGTGCAGATCGACATGATCCGCGTGCCCGGCCGTACGCCGTCGAGGGCGGTCCCGAGGGCCGCCTGGTCGTACGCGCCCCTGAACGGGGGGATCGCGATCGTGTCGGCGCCGGCCAGCGCCGAGGCGTCGTGGTCGACGACGATGGCGAAGTCGGCGGCGGTACGCACCGGGCGGCCGTCCAGCGTGCAGGTGAGCACCTCGTACAACGGTTCGTCCGCGGGGCCGCGGGCGGCGCCGAAGATGCGGCCGGGGATGCCCAGCTCGAACGGGATCACGCCGTCCAGCGCGAGGACGACCACGCGATGGGGTGCGCTCATGACCAGATACTTTCACACGATGGCAATCAGGCCACTTCCCGGGGAGGGCGGCCCTGACGTTGGCTGGGGGCCTACCGAGGAGGAACATCATGGCTACCATGCGCGCCGTCAGCCAGGACACGCTGGGCGGTCCGGAGGTACTGAAGATCGTTGACGTCGAGCGGCCGGAGCCGGGGCCGGTGGAGATTCTCGTGCGCGTGCACGCGGCCGGGGTGAATCCGACCGACTGGAAGTCGCGGGCGACCGGTGGGCTGGTCGGCCACGAGCCGCCGTTCACCCTCGGCTTCGACGTGTCGGGCGTGGTCGAGGCGGTCGGCTTCGGCGTCACGCTCTACCGGCCCGGCGACGAGGTCTTCGGCATGCCGCGCTTCCCGCACCTCGCCGGGGCGTACGCCGAGTACGTCACCGCGCCGTCCCGCCACTTCACCCGCAAACCGGCCTCGATCGACCACGTCCAGGCGGCGGCGCTCCCGCTGGCGGCGCTCACGGCCTGGCAGGGCCTGGTGGACACCGCGGGCCTTCGCGCGGGGCAGCGGGTGCTGATCCACGCCGCCGGCGGCGGGGTCGGCCACCTGGCGGTGCAGATCGCCAAGGCGCGCGGCGCGCACGTCATCGGCACCGCCCGTACGGCCAAGCACGAGCTGATCCGCTCTCTGGGCGCGGACGAGGTGATCGACTACACCGAGGTGGACTTCGCCTCGGCGGTCCGCGAGGTGGACGTCGTGCTGGACCCGATCGGCGGCGACTACGGCCTCCGCTCGCTGCGGACCCTGCGCGACGGCGGAGTGCTCGTGTCCATCCTGCCGGTCGGCGAGGAACTGCGGGCCGCCGCGGCCCAGCGCGGCATCGCGGCGGACTTCACCCTGGTCGAGCCGGACTACGCGGGGATGAAGGAGATCGCCGCGCTGGTCGAGGCCGGCCGGCTGCACGCCGAGATCGACAGCGTGTTCCCGCTGGAAGAGGCGGCCAAGGCGCACGAGCTGGGCGAGCGCGGCCGTACCACCGGCAAGATCGTGCTGACCGTCTGATGGTGCTGCATCGCCCTGGATGATCACATACTGGTAAAGGATCAACGACGGGGTAACCGGACACTCCGCCACGGACGTCTCTTGTAGCGCAGCAGGTCACGTAACAGGAGATACTCGTGTCCAGTAAGAATGCGGGGCGTCGCCCCGTGATCCGGTCCCTCGTCGCCGTCGCGGCCTTCACCGCCGTCCTGGCCGGGCTCACCGGATGCGGAGGCGGGCGCCCCTCGGCCGGCGTCTCGCCGGGCGAGGTCCCCGCCGAGGACGCCCCGGCGGCCGCGGACGCCGGTGCCGGGGCGCCCCAGCGCTGGTGCGGCGACACGGAGTGGCTGGCCCCGGCCGCCGAGATGTACGTGTCGGTCTACCGGAAGAAGCGACGCCCGATCACCGCGGACACCATCGACGCCGACCTGGCCGACCAGGGCCGGCTGTGGAAGGCCTACCGCCGCCTGGCCGACGGGGGCGTGTCGGCGGACGTCCACGAGCTGCGGGAGTTCCTCGTGTCGGTCGCCGCCGCCGAGGACGCCGGCACCGAACCTGGAGGCTACGCCCGCCACATCGTGGCCGTCTGCGACAGCTGACGGCCGCATTTCACATCTTCCTGAAGTGATTGGCCGCCGGGGCGGACGGGCGGTAGGTCTTGGGGGACGCCCGTCCAGGGGTCACGACCGCGCGGTCGAGCGAAAGGATGCGGGTGGTGTCCTCCGAGCTGAGTGTCGACCACGTCCAGGTACGGAACGCGGTCATGCGCATGGACGACGTGGCCGGCACGCTGGACTCGCTGCGGCGGCTGGTCGACCAGAGCGACATCCCGCATCTCGCCTTCGGTCTGGTCGGCGAGGGCGCCCGGCACAATTACACGGTCTCCCGTGCGGACGAGCTGGACAACCTGGCCGCCGGCATCGACAAGGCGCAGACCTATGCCGACAACCTCCACAAGTCCGCGGACCTCTACCTGGGCGTCGAGGACACCAACGTCCGGGCGGTGCTCTACGACATCGGCTGGATCCCCGACTCCCATGGCGCCTACAAACCACGGCCGCCGACGCCCCCCGCCACGACGTCTCCCGCACCGAAGATCAGCTCGCCGGCGGACCTGATGGCCGTGCCGGCCAGCGCGGCGGTGGGAGGCTCCGGCGCGCTGGTGGTCGCCGCACTGGGAACGGCCACCGCGGCGAACCTGAAGGCAAGCGCCGGGATGTCGGCCCTGACGATCGGCGCGGCGCTCGCCTGGGGGGCCGTGGTCTGGTCGGACGACGGTTCCATCGACCGGGCCCTGCAGAACTGGGACCAGGTGGCCAGGGAGGCGCGCGCGCTCTTCGGCTCCGACGTGAACGGAGTACGACAGGCGCTCCAGGCGTCCTGGCAGGGCATCGCCGCGAACTCCGCGGACGGCAGGATGCTGGAGTTCGTCATCGCGGGAATGGCACTGGCCGACCGGGCCGAGCGCCGGGTCGAGACGCTGCGCGACATGATCAGCCAAATGATCACGATTCACAGGCTCGCGCTGGTGATCTCCATGCTCGTGGTCGTGGCGAGCGTCTTCGCGTTCTGGACGGCCGGCGCGTCACTCGCCGCGGCCGCGACGTACGCCCAGACGCTGGTCTGGGTGGTCACCGTCATCGAGGGGCTGTTCCTGTCCTGGGGCATGGTCGCGATGTGGGGGGACTCCGAGGAGGGCTTCGCCCTGAAGGGCACCGACAACGGCTCCGCCGCCCAGGCGGTGTCGGTGCTGACTCCGCCCGGGCACAGCCGGAACAAGAAGCCCCAGAAGGCCCCGCCACCGTTCAGCTTCTGAACGTCTCGCACCACTCGATGACACCCCGAACGAGACGGTTCGTCATCCGCCGACGCGCTTGTTCCCCCGCACGACGTCGAACCAGTCGAGGAACTCCGCGACGGTACCGATCTGCTTGATGCGGGCATGCAACGCCGCCTGGTCGTGGCCGGGCAGAAAGTCGTGACCGACCACGCTTCCACCGCAGCCGCACCTGCACGGCCTGCCGTCCATCTCCACGTCGAAGTAGGAGACCGGGTTGCGCACGCCCTGAACAGGGGACTCCTTGCCGACGTACCTGTCGTACACCGGGTGACCGGAGTGCAGGATCCTGCCGTTGATCACGCTGCGCCCGTCGGATCGCGAAAAGCCGATAAGCGCGCTTTCCATATAGCGAAAATGGAGCCGGCCGACCGGGCCGGGCGCGGGGTCGCGACGTAGGCCCAGTCGCTGATCTTGGTGGTCGCGGCATGTAAGTAGTGTCGGTTTTCGGCATCTGTGCACCGTGTGGCCGTTTGATGGCTATTTTGGTGAGCAGTCCCTGGTAGCCTCGCGCTTCGCGTGTGCCGTGCCGTGGATGCGGGTCGCCGTGGATGCCGGCCCCCCACTTCCTGCCGGATGCCCCCATCGAGGAGAGACCGTGTCCCACGGGTTGTTCGAGGTCCCTGTCGTCATGCTGGCGCAGAGCGCGATGTTCACCGCCGACATCCGGCCGTTCGTCGGCATCGTCGCCGCCGTCCTGGCCGCCATCCTGGCGGGCCACGCGAGCTGGCACGTCACGGACCGCATCGTCACCAGGCTCAAGCGCACCGATCACGACGAGTTCTGAACCCGCCCTGTACGAGCGGCAGGCCGAGGTGGGTAGGCGACGTCACCGGTACGGGTACCCGGCCCAGCGGAATTCTCCGGCCCGGACATGCGTCGCCCCTCGGTCCGATGGTCGTTCCGAGGGGCGAGAGTGCAGGTCACGGGGCTACTTCAGCAGGGCGCGGGACATGACGACGCGCTGGATCTGGTTGGTGCCCTCGTAGATCTGAGTGATCTTGGCGTCGCGCATCATGCGCTCGACCGGGTAGTCCTTCACATAGCCGTAGCCGCCCAGGAGCTGGACGGCGTCCGTGGTGATCTCCATGGCGGCGTCCGACGCGTAGCACTTGGCGGCGGAGGAGACGAATGTCAGGTCCGGCTCCTTGGCGCCCAGCATGCGGCGTTCGGACTTGGCCGCCGCGGCGTACGTCAGCTGCCGGGCGGCCTCCAGCTTCATCGCCATGTCGGCGAGCATGAACTGCACGCCCTGGAAGTCGCCGATCGGCTTGCCGAACTGCTTGCGCTCCTTGACGTACCCGATCGCGTAGTCCAGAGCGCCCTGGGCGATGCCCAGCGCCTGGGCCGCGATGGTCACGCGGGTGTGGTCGAGGGTGGCCAGGGCGGTCTTGAAGCCGGTGCCCTCCTCGCCGATGATCCGGTCGGCCGGGATGCGCACGTCGTCCATGATGACCTCGCGCGTCGGCGATCCCTTGATGCCGAGTTTCCGCTCCGGGGCGCCGAAGCTCACGCCCGCGTCGTTCTTCTCCACCACGAACGCCGAGATGCCGCGGGCGCCCTGGTCGGGGTCGGTGACCGCCATCACGGTGTAGAAGTCGGAGACACCCGCGTTGGTGATCCAGCGCTTGGTGCCGTTCAGCACCCAGTGGTCGCCGTCGCGGACCGCGCGGGTCTTCATGGCCGCCGCGTCGCTGCCCGCCTCCGGCTCCGAAAGGGCGTACGAGAACATGGCCTCACCGCGTGCCACCGGGCTCAGGTAGCGTTTCTTCAGATCCTCCGAACCGGAGAGCAGGATCGGTACCGTGCCCAGCTTGTTGACAGCAGGGATGAGTGAGGAGGCGGCACATGCCCGGGCGACCTCCTCGATCACGATCACCGTGGCGAGGGCGTCCGCGCCGACTCCCTCGTACGCCTCAGGAATGTGAACGGCGTGCAGGTCGGCCTGGATCAGAGCCTCGTACACGGCCTGCGGAAACTCCGCCGTCTCGTCGGTCTCGGCGGCCTTCGGAGCGATCTTGGCATTGGCAAGGGCCCGTACCGTCTCCCGCAGGAGCCCGTGCTCTTCAGAGAGTTCGTACAGAGGAAAGTCTGAGGTCATGTGCCGATCGTACGCCGTCTACCTACTCGCCAGTAGGGCCGGTAACATGCCGAGCGGCCCGTGGGGAAGGTCAGTGGGGTCGGGCATCAAATTCTCATGATGGGAGGCAGGGCCTTGGCACAACGCTTGACCGTGATCGGCACTGGCTACCTGGGCGCCACCCACGCGGCTTGCATGGCCGAGCTGGGGTTCGAGGTGCTCGGCATCGACGTGGACGCCGACAAGATCGCACGCCTGTCCGCGGGTGAGCTGCCGTTCTACGAACCCGGTCTCGAGCCCATCCTGCGGCGTAACCTCGAGAACGGACGGCTCCGTTTCACCACCTCCTACGACGAGGTGGCCGAGTTCGGCGACGTCCACTTCATCTGCGTCGGCACGCCGCAAAAGCCCGGCGAGTACGCCGCCGACATGACCTACGTCGACGACACGATCACGGCGCTGGCGCCGCGCCTCACGCGCGCCTGCCTCGTCATCGGCAAGTCCACGGTGCCGGTCGGCACCGCCGAGCGGCTCGCGCGCCGGCTCGCCCGGCTCGCCCCCGCCGGCGACTTGGCCGAGCTCGCGTGGAACCCGGAGTTCCTCCGCGAGGGCTTCGCCGTGGAGGACACCCTCCACCCCGACCGCATCGTCATCGGTGTGGAGAGCGACCGCGCCGAGAAGGTCCTGCGCGAGATCTACACGCCGATGACCGCCGAGGGCATCCCGCTGATCGTCAGCGACTATCCCACCGCCGAGCTGGTCAAGGTCTCCGCGAACGCCTTCCTCGCCACGAAGATCTCCTTCATCAACGCGATGGCCGAGGTCTGCGAGGCCGCGCACGCCGATGTGACCAAGCTCTCAGAGGCGCTGTCCCACGACGACCGCATCGGCGGCAAGTTCCTCGGCCCCGGCCTCGGCTTCGGGGGCGGCTGCCTGCCCAAGGACATCCGCGCGTTCATGGCGCGGGCCGGCGAGCTGGGCGTGGACCAGGCGCTGTCGTTCCTCCGCGAGGTCGACGCGATAAACATCCGCCGCCGGATCCGCATGGTCGACCTGGCCCGCGAGCTGCTCGGCGGCTCGTTCATCGGCCGTACGGTCGGCGTGCTCGGCGCCGCGTTCAAGCCCAACTCCGACGACATCCGCGACTCGCCGGCGCTCGACGTGGCGACCACGATCCGCGCGCAGGGCGGCAACGTCACCGTCTACGACCCGCAGGCGCTGGACAACGCCCGCCGGGCCCACCCCGAGCTGGCGTACGGCACGTCGGCGCAGGACGCCGCCGCCCACGCGCACGTCGTCCTGCTGCTCACCGAGTGGCGCGAGTTCCGCGAGCTGGACCCGGACGAGCTCGGGGCGGTCGTCGCGGAGCGCAACATCGTGGACGGCCGCAACGCGCTCGACCCCGAGCGCTGGCGCACCGCCGGCTGGCACTACCGCGCGCTCGGCCGTCCCTGAGAGGTCACCGGTCCGGTTCCCTCTCACCGGGAACCGGGCCCTGGTCGTCCGCGACCGCCTTGAGCTGGACGAACGGGAGCCGCAACAGCCTCACCGCGGCGTGCACCGCCTCCTCGCTCTCCGCGGTGAACACGCACAACAGGCGCGTCTGTGCGGGCATGTACATCCCGTTCACGTAGTGCACCGGGTGTCCCGACCGGGTGATCCGCCGCGCGGCGTCGGCGAGCGAGTGCTGGATCTCGGCCAGGCCGCCGGGCATGGCGCCGGCCGGCAGCCCGATCGACAGGTAGACCGTCACCGGGGGAAGTGGCCAATCGCCGGACGGATCGGGGGCGGGCTTCACCTGCGGCCTAGGAAAGGATCGGAGCCGGGACGGCACGCGCATCGCGGAACACCTCCGTGGCAACCGCGCGGACGCGGTCCAGGCGCGCGCACGACGGATGATCGATCGCATGTCGGTGCGGATGCACATGTCCCCCTCTCGCCGTCTGACCTACCCTCCACCATCGGGTGCGCGGTGGTTCGCCGTCTTCACGGCCACCCACCGTTCCGTGCCCCCTGCCAGCCGTACCGCCGGATTCCGGCTACCGGGAAGCCGCGAAAAGCGCGCGTACTGTTGAGGAATGGCTGTCCGGTGCCTGATCGTCGACGACGATGACGGCTTCGCCGATGTCGCTCGTGACCTGCTGCGACGCGAGCAGATCGACGTCGTCGGCGTGGCCGCGAACAGTGCTCGCGCCCTGCGGCTGATGGCGAGCGCGCGCCCCGACGTCATGCTCATCGACGTCAACCTCGGCGACGAGAGCGGCTTCGACCTGGTCGACACCATCACGGGCGTCGACGGGCGGCCGACCCTGATCCTCATCTCCACCTACCGGCTGGACGACTACGTCGACCTTCCCGTGCCCGGCGCCGCGGCGTTCGTCCGCAAGTCCGAGCTGTCGGGTACGGCGATCCGCCGGATCCTGGTGGACGCCGGCCAGGGCTCCGGCTGACCGGAAGCCCGGAGCGCCCTGGACGGTTATAGCGGTCATGAGCGACCGTTATGCCGACGAAGCCGTCATCCGGCGCATCCTCACCGGCTCGAAGACGTGGGCGTTCGTGGGCCTGCGCGACAACCCCGGGCGCACCGCGTACGACATGGCACAGCTGCTCCAGTCGCGCGGCAAGACGATCGTGCCGGTCCATCCCGACGCGGCGACCGTGCTCGGCGAGCCCGGCGCCGCCTCGCTCGCCGCGGTCGCGACACCGGTGAACGTCGTCGGCGTCTACCGGAACGCCGCGCACGCCGGCCGGGTCACCGACGAGGCGATCGAACTGTTCCGCACGTACGGCCCGCGGGCGGACGACGAGATCAGGGCCGTCTGGTATCCGCTCGACGTGGTCGACGAGGACGCCGCGCGCAGAGCCGCCGAAGCCGGTCTCGATGTCGTCATGGACCGCTGCCCGGCCATCGAATGGGCGCGGCTGCGCCTGCCCCGCTGAGCGAACCGACGGTCAGCCGGCGCTCATCGTCCCAGGTCATTCCGCAGGGCGTCGGCATGGCGGCGGGTCTGGACGGTGTCCGGATGTTCCGGGCCCAGCACGCGCACCTGCTCGGCGAGCAGCGCTTCGGTGTCGTTCAGCGCGCCTGCCAGGTCGCCCGCGACCTTCCTCCACTGGGCGAGCTGGCGCCGCGTCACGCGTGTGCGCGGGTGACTCGATCCCAGCGTACGAAGCTGCTGGGCCAGGAGCTCTTCCAGCAGTTCCACCGCTCGCTCCGGATTCCCCAGCTGGCCTTGCCACTGAGCCAGGCGGCGACGTGTCGCCATGACGTCGGCATGGTCCGGTCCCAGCAGGCGGCGCTGCTTCGCCAGCAGTGTCTCCGTCGCCTGCACGGCGCCGCCGCGATTGCCGATCTGCCACTGCCATTCGATGAGTTGCCGGTGCGTGTTCATCGGATCCACGTGGTCCGAGCCCAGCATGTGTACCTGGAGTGCGTGGAGGTCCTTGAGGGCGGCCAGGGCATCGGCTCGTCTTCCGCCCTCCCAGAGCCGCTTGGCCAGTCGGCGGCGCGTCGCGAGGGTATCGGCGTGTTCCGGACCCAGCACGCGTGACTGTTCCGCGAGCAACTCTTCGGTCGTGTTCAGGGCTCCGGCTCGGTCACCGGCCTGCCATTGCCGCGCCGCGAGCTGGGCGCGGGTGGCGAGGACCTCCGGATGATCCGCGCCCAGTGCCCGCAGTTGCTCGGCCAGCAGCTCCTTGAGGGACGCGACGAGTTCCCGGGCACGCCAACGGGTCTCGTCCGGCGTGGGCGCACGACCGCCTGCCGCCAGGCGTAGCGTTCGGGCCTTGCTGCGGCGCACCGTGCGGCGGTTGCGACGCTTGGTCTCGGTGCGCGGCGGAGTCTCGGTCTCTGCCGCGCCGGGCGGGCTTTCGGCCCATACCCGCCACTCGGTCAGAAGCCGGCGTGTCGCCTGCGTCGCGCGGTCGTCGGAACCCAGCAGCCGCTCCTGGTCCGTCAGCACGGCTTGCAGAATCCGGACCGCATCGGCCCGGTGCCCCGCCGTCCAGCGCCAGATCGCAAGCCGTCTGCGGGTGGCGACGGTCTGGAGATGGTCCGTGCCCAGGGTGCGAACCTGGTCGGCCAGCAACGCCTCGAAGTCGCGGATGGCGCCCGCCTGATCCCCCGACTGGCCCCGCAGCTCGGCGAGTCGCGTGCGGGTGACCGATGTTCTCGGGTGCTCGGTGCCGACGACGCGGATCTGGTCGGCGAGAAGGTCCGCCAGGCTGCTCAACGCGGTCGCATGATCGCCTGCCGTCCACTGCGCCAGGGCGAGGTGATAGCGGACGGCCCAGGTTTCGCGGTGGTCGGCACCAAGGTTCTCTTCCGATGCGTGACGCGTCTGCTCCCAATGAGCGACCGCGGAGGCGAGAAACCGGGCCTCGCCGAGGCTGTGTCCGGTCCGGACCAGTACGCGGTGGGCGTCGAGCGCCCAGAGCCGGGCGCCGGCGTTGGCGGACAGCGCCGTGGCGTTCACCCGGAACGCCTCGTCGTCGGCGAACTGCCCGGTGGCCGGCCAGACTTCGAGGAGTGCCTCGGAGGCGGCCTGGACGGCGCGATCGAATCTGTCCGTTGCCAGCTGGTCCCGGGTCGCCCGTTGGATCAGACCGTGCACACGGACGATCTCGTCAGCGGCGCCGGAGGCGATGTCCACCAGGTGCAGCCTGTACAGGCAGCGCAAGGCGTCGCGAGCGTCATCCGCGGTCAGGTCTCGATCACCCCGTACGGGCGGGTCCGCCGCGGCGCGGGCCGCGGGATCTCGCTGGGCCGACAGGTAGGCCAAGGTGGCGGGGCAGGTCAGCACGGCGACGGGAATCCCGTTCGCGTCGAGGAGGCCGGCCAGCTCGAGCATGGGCCGTGCCAGTCCGGCCGGCGCGAGCCGGTCGGCCAGTTCGATCGACAGCGACCACGTCGCGGCGACCGTGGCCAGCTGCTCGTCCGGCAGGGAGGAGTCCTCAGGAAGAACCTCACGCAGCGTGAGTCGGCTGTCCCTGAGCCGTCGCCGGTACGCGGAGCAATCCAGGCCACGGTCCATCAGATACGCCGCGGCCTGCGCCAGCGCCAGCGGCAGATGGCCGAGGTCTTCGGCCAACCCCCGCATCTGCTCGGGGTCGTCGTCGCGACGGTGTGCGGCAAGCGTGGCGGCAAGGTACGCGGTGGCCTGCTCAGGGGAGAAGAGACCGACGGTGATGGCCTGTCGGCCGGTTCCGGTGAGCACGGAGTCTCGGCGGCGTGTGGTGACCAGTACGCGTCCGGCAGGATGGCGGGGCGGCCACAAACGTCGCAGATCACCGGGGTCGGCCAGATCGTCCAGGACGATCAGCCAACGACGGTCCGTCGTTTCGAGGCAGGTCAGGAATTCCTGGGCGGCCTCCTCGACGTCGTTGCTCGTGACACACGCCATTCTCCTGCCCGCCTGTACGTAGGCGGAGACGATCGCGTCTCGGCTGCGCGCGTTCACCCAGAGCAGCAGGTCCACGTCGCGTGCGTCTCTGCGGTGCCGGGCATAGTGGGCGGCGATCTGTGTCTTGCCGACCCCGCCGATTCCGGAAACGACCTGACACAGTACTGCGGCGTCCCCACGCGAAAGAGCGACGTCCAGGTCGTCAATGGCGGTGCGGAACTGGAAGTGGTCGGCCTCCCGGGGAATCACCCCGATCTGCACGAACCCTTCGGGCGGCTGCGGACTGACGTAGTAGTTGTTGATCTGGGTGGCGTCGTCGCCAATGATCAAGGCGTTGGGCCCGAGAAAGACGTCGCCGCCGGTCCCGTCCGGCGAACGGCCGCCATCACTGGCGCCAGACCGCGTCACGCTCAGCTCCGCCGTGAACGCGTCACCCGAAGTTATTGGTCTGGGAGTTCTGGTCGCCGATCTGAACGGCGGTAGGCCCGTGAAAGGAGCTTCCGGACAAGGCGCCGCTGCCTTTCTGGACCGGCCGGGTCTGGGCGACCAGGCCGCGCAGCTCATGGGCGACCTGGTCGCGGGCGGCGTCGCCCGCCGCTTCCAGCAGCGCCTCGAACCGGCTCTGCCAGGCGCTCTCCTCGCTCGTTCGCACGAGCTTCGCGTCACCTTCTGGAGCGGCCGCGAGGGCGGCCGCGGTCTGGTCCAGCCGCTCCAGTTCCGCCCGCTCCCGCGCGGGGTCTCCGCCACCGAAGAGCCGCGCCACTCGTTGCCGCGCCGTCGCCCAAACATCGGTGCCGGCGGCCTGCACGACCGCTCCACCACCGGCCGCGGCCAACGCCTCGAGTGCCTCAGTCAGCATTCCGGCCCCTTTCCCGCCGCATCATCATGACGATACAGCCGCCCCACATTCCCGGAAAAGGCACGCGTTGAGCCCGATGGTGGGCTTTCATCCGGACGTCTTGGCATAGGTGAGGATGAGCCTCGACGACCTGCTCCACCAGACGGCCCGCCGTATCCACCATCGCCTCACGGCGGACCCGGAGGTCCTCGCCGACCTGCTGCGCGCCCCCGCGCGACCGCGCCCTGGTGACCGCCCTGACGCTCAGCCTGATGAGCCGGATCGGCGACGACCGGGCCGGAGACCCGGCGATGCTGGAGCTGCGGCTGGAGGCCACCCGCCGCCCGACGCCGTCGGCGCGCTGGTCGACGCCATCGTCGAGAGGACAGGCTCAGGAGGGCCGGTAACGGGCCCTGATGTGGAACCGCTCGCCCTGCGGACCGAGGATGCTCAGGAACTCGACGGGCCGTGCGTCGGCGTTGCCGAACCAGTGGGGGAGATGGGTGTCGAACTCGGCGACCTCGCCCGCGCTGAGGACCAGGTCCTGGTCGCCGAGCACCAGGCGCAGCCGTCCGTTGAGGACGTACAGCCAGTGGTACCCCTCGTGCGAGCGGGGATCGGGCTCCCGATCGTTCCGGCCGGCCGGCAGGATCTGTTTGAACGCCTGCAGCCCGCCGGGGTTGCGGGTCAGCGGGATGACGGTCATGCCGTTGCGGGTCACCGGCCGCGGATAGACCCGCGGATCGCCGCTGGCGGGAGCGCCGACGAGTTCGTCGAGCGGCACCTGGTAGGCCCTCGCCAGGGGAAGCAGGAGTTCCAGCCCCGGTCTGCGGTGCCCGGACTCCAGCCGGGACAGGGTGCTGACCGGAATCCCGGTGGTCTCCGACAGGGCGGTCAGCGTGGCTCCGCTCCGGTGCCGCAACTCACGCAGCCGCGGGCCGACCGCGGCCAGCACGTCGTCGAACTCGTCTCTCATACCCTCACTATCGGCCCGCCCCACGCGCGCCCCTACACCGCGTCAGGCGTTCACCGTCGCCTCGGCGCGGGCCATCGGCCCGGCGGGCCGGGCGGCGACGACGGTGGCCGCGGCGATGACCGTGGCCGCGAACGCGAACGACCAGGGTGTTCCGCCGGGCTGGTCGACGATCAGGCCGGCGATCGCACCGCCGGCCGAGTTGGCCGCGACCGGCACCGTCACCAGCCAGGTGCCGGCCTCATCGCGCATGCCGGCCGGCACGATGCGGCCGACGATGGCGGTGTAGACGGTCAGCGTGGGCGCGATGGTGACGCCGCCGAGCACGAGGGCGATGCCGAGCGTCAGCGCGTCCGGCATGATCGCCAGTATCGCCGTGCTCAGCGAGACCGCGCCGAGCAGCCAGGCGAACCGCCGCGGCAGCGGCGCACGGGGCCGCGCCATGCCGTACCCGAAGCCGCCCAGGCCGGATCCGATGCCTCAGCCCGCGAGCAGGACGCCCGCCAGCCCGTCCGCGTCCGGACCCGCCTGCAGAGTCGCGTACGCCGGCACGGTCAGCGGCGGACAGGTCCCGCCCGCGAACATCGCCGCCGCGCAGATCAGCGGCGTCGAGCCGCCATCGGCCGCGAACACGAACGCGACCAGCCCGGCGGGATGAGCGACGGCGGCCGTACGGAGCACCGGCGTGGAGCCGAGCCGGCCGGCGACCGGGCCCATGAGCGCACTCGGCGGTGTTGTTCCTGTCAGGTCGTGGACTCGCGGAGGCGTTCGCCCTTGGCCTTGGCCTGGGCGTGCAGGTCGCGCTGGAACTCCTCCATCCGCGTGCGCAGGCCCGCGTCGCTCGCCGCCAGGATGCGTACGGCCAGCAGGCCGGCGTTGCGCGCGCCGCCGACGGCGACGGTCGCCACCGGCACCCCGGCGGGCATCTGCACGATCGACAGCAGGGAGTCCATGCCGTCGAGGTACTTCAGCGGCACCGGCACGCCGATCACCGGCAGCGGTGTGACGGAGGCGAGCATCCCGGGCAGGTGGGCGGCGCCGCCGGCGCCCGCGATGATCACCTGGAGGCCGCGCGAGGCCGCCTCGGCGCCGTACGCGATCATCTCGTGCGGCATCCGGTGCGCCGAGACCACGTCGGCCTCGTACGGCACGCCGAACTCCTCCAGCGCCTCGGCCGCGGCCTTCATGACCGGCCAGTCCGAGTCGCTGCCCATCACCACGCCGACGCTCATCGGGGTCCGTTCCTCAGGTAGTCGGCCGCGTGACGCGCCCGTTCGCGTACGTCGTCCAGGTCGTCGCCGAGCGCGGTCACGTGCCCGATCTTGCGGCCCGGCCGGATCTCCTTGCCGTAGAAGTGCACCTTCACGCCCGGGTCGTGCGCCATGACGTGGATGTAGCGCGGGTAGATCTGGGGCTCGTCGCCGCCGAGGACGTTGGCCATCACCGTGTACGGCGCGGTCGGCCGCGTGTCGCCCAGCGGCAGGTCGAGCACCGCGCGCAGGTGCTGCTCGAACTGCGAGGTGCGCGCGCCCTCGATCGTCCAGTGCCCGGAGTTGTGCGGCCGCATGGCCAGCTCGTTGACCAGCACGCCGTCATCGGTCTCGAACAGCTCGACCGCCAGCAGGCCCGTCACGCCGAGCCGGTCGGCGATGTCCAGGGCCAACCGCTGGGCCTCCTCGGCCCGGTCGGGGTGGAGGCCGGGCGCCGGCGCGATCACCTCGTGGCAGATGCCGTCACGCTGCACCGTCTCCACGATCGGGTACGCCGCGCCCTGGCCGTACGGCGAGCGCGCCACCAGGGCGGCCAGCTCGCGGCGGAACGGCACGTGCTCCTCGGCCAGCAGTGGGACCCCCTCGGCCGCGGCCCGCTCGATCACCTCACGCGCCTCGGCGGGGGTCTCGCAGACCCAGACGCCCTTGCCGTCGTAGCCGCCGCGTACGGCCTTGAGGACGAGCGGCCAGGCGCCGAACTCCTCCGCGTCGGCCAGGCTCGCGACCGGCGCGAACCGCGGCACGGGCATGCCGAGCGCGCTCAGCCGCTCGCGCATCACGCGCTTGTCCTGGGCGTGCAGCAGCGCGGCGGAGCCGGGGCGGCACGCGACCCCGGCCTCCTCCAGCGCCTGAATGTGCTCGCCCGGGACGTGCTCGTGGTCCCACGTCACCACGTCGCTGTCCTTGGCGAAGGCGAGCAGGTCGTCGAGGGAGCGGTGGTCGCCGACCCGGACGTCGGAGATCACACGCGCGGCGGAGGCGTCGACGCTCTCGCCGAGCACGCGCAGTGTCACGCCGAGACCGATCGCCGCCTGCTGGGTCATGCGGGCGAGCTGGCCACCGCCCACCATGCCGACCGCGGGAATACCTTGCCTGTCCGTCACCCCCGCAGCCTATCGAGCCCTCAGAGGCCCAGCTCACGGGCGATGAGCATGCGCTGGACCTCGGACGTGCCCTCGCCGATCTCCAGGATCTTCGAATCGCGCCAGTGACGGGCGACCGGGTACTCGTTCATGAAGCCGTAGCCGCCGTGGATCTGGGTGGCCTCGCGGGCGTTGGTGACCGCGATCTCGGAGGAGTGCAGCTTCGCGATGGCGGCCTCCTTCTTGAACGGCTCGCCGCGCATCATCCGCTCGGCCGCGCGGTACCACGCGAGCCGCGCGGTGTGCGTGCGCACCTCCATGTCGGCGATCTTGAAGGCGATGGCCTGGTTCTTGCCGATCGGCGTGCCGAAGGCGGTGCGCTCCTTGGCGTACTTGATCGACTCGTCGAGGCACGCCTGGGCGAGGCCGGTGGCGAGCGCGGAGATCGCGATGCGCCCCTCGTCCAGGATCGACAGGAAGTTCGCGTAGCCGCGGCCGCGCTCGCCGAGGAGGTTCTCGGCCGGCACGTGGCAGTCGTTGAAGGAGAGCTCGCGGGTGTCGGAGGCGTGCCAGCCGACCTTGGAGTACTTCGGCGCCACGGTGAGACCCTCGTGCGGCGTCGGGACGATGATCGTGGAGATCTCCCGTTTGGTCCCCTCGTCGCCGGTGACGGCGGTGACCGTCACCAGGCGGGTGATGTCGGTGCCGGAGTTGGTGATGAAGCACTTCGTGCCGTTGATCACCCACTGGTCGTCGATCGCCTTCGCGGTGGTGCGGGTGGCGCCGGCGTCGGTGCCGCCGCCCGGCTCGGTCAGCCCGAACGCGCCGAGCGCGCGGCCCGTCACGAGGTCGGGCAGCCACGTGCGCTTCTGCTCCTCGGTGCCGAACCGGTAGATCGGCATCGCGCCGAGCGACACCGCGGCCTCCAGAGTGATCGCCACGGAGGAGTCGACGCGCGCCAGCTCCTCCAGCGCCAGGCAGAGGGCGAAGTAGTCGCCGCCCATCCCGCCGTACTCTTCGGGGAAGGGCAGCCCGAACAGCCCCATCTCGCCCATCTGACGGACGATGTCGTACGGGAACTCCTCGTCCGCGTCCAGTCGTTCGGCCTGTGGAGCGACGACGTCTCGGGCGAACTCCTCGACGGTCTTGCGCAGGGTTTCGTGCTCGTCGTCGAGCCGGTAGTCCATGATCACCTCGGTCGGAGAGACATGAGCCTGATCCCGTCATACCCCGGACGGCCGCGGTCGGCGGCTGCCAGAATCTGGGACCACAGGCACATGCTGCCACGAACGCCGTCTATCCTCGTCGTGCCGGGGGTAAGCAGAGTTGCGGGCCTGTCGAGTACGCGCGATCAACCGCGACCGCGAATGAAAGGTCTCCCTTAGTGAGCATCGCCGTAAATCTGTACCGACGATTCGCCCACCTCGTTCACGAGCTGGCAAAGTTCGGCGTGATCGGCGTGCTCAACTTCATCATCACCATCGGGATCTCCGACACCCTCCACCTGGGCTTCGGGGTCGGGCCGCTGACGTCGTTCGGCGTCGGCACCGTCGTCGCGACGACGTTCTCCTACTTCGCCAACCGCTACTGGACCTTCCGGCACCGCGACACCAGCGGCCTGGGCCGCGAGTACGTCCTGTTCTTCGTGCTCAACGGTGTCGCCCTGTTCATCACCTGGGTGTTCATCGGCGTCACGCACTACCTCCTGGGCCTGCAGGGCGGCATCGCGTACAACGCCGCCCAGGTCGTCGGCACCGGCGCCGCCACGCTGTTCCGCTACTGGGCGTACAAGAAGTGGGTCTTCCTGCCCGCCTCCGCGCCGCCGGTCGACCCCCACACGGGCCTGCCCGAGGCCGGCGCGGAGACCGCTGAGACCGAGGCCGAGTCGGAGACCGCGGACGACCCCGAGCCGGTGCCCGCCGGCGTCGCCAAGCGCTCCCGCTGAACGATCCCCCAACGGATCGACCAACGTCTGGGTCAGGGCTCTAGGCCGGGCCGCTGACCACGCGTTCCTTGGCGAGCAGCGCCTCCTCGCGCTTGCGCAGGAAGATGGCGAAGGTCGCCGGGCGGGCCCGGATCAGTTCGAGCCGTCCGCCGTCGGCGGTGGCCAGGGAGCGGGCCAGGTAGAGGCCCAGGCCGGTGCCCTGGCGGCCGCTGACGTTGCGGTCGAACACCCGGCGTTCGAGCTCGGGCGGCACCCCGGCGCCCTCGTCTCCCACCTCCACGACGATCGAGGTCGGCGTCTCCTTGGTGTGGATGGTGACCTCGCCGTCGCCGTGGACGAGGGAGTTGTCCAGCAGCGTCGCGACGATCTGCGAGAGGCCGCCGGGGCTGACCACGGCGGTCAGCCCGCGGACGCCCGACATGCCGATCCGGCGGTTCTCGCGGCGGAAGACCGGTTCCCACTCCTTGACCTGCTGGGCGACGATCTCGTCCACCCCGATCGGGATCGCGTCACCGGTCGGGTCGTGCTTGGCACGCGCGAGGAGCTGTTCGACGACGGCGGCCAGCCGCTCCACCTGCGCGGCGGCGGCGACGCCCTCCTCGCGTACGACGTCGGGGTACTCCGCGGCCTCGATCATCTCCTCCAGCCGCATCGACAGCGCGGTGAGCGGCGTGCGCAGCTGGTGGCTCGCGTCGGAGGCGAACTCCCGGCTGGCGGCGAGCAGGTCGGCGATGCGCACGGCGCTGCGGTCGAGGACCTCCGCCACGCGGTCGACCTCGGGCACGCCGTAGCGGCGCCGCCGCGGCCGCGCGTTGCCGGACCCGAGGCGGTCGGCGGTCTCGGCCAGGTCGATGAGCGGAAGCGTCAGCTTGCGCGCCTGCACCATCGCGAGCCCGACCGCCACGCCCACGCCGAGCACGACGAGGCTGCCGATGAGCAGGAACGTCCGCACGGCGTCCGCCTCGACGTCGCCCGCGTCCCGTGACACCTGGACGTGGATGCCGCGGTCGTTCGCCGCCATCTTGGTGATCACATGGTCGCCCTTGGCCGGGGCGTCGCCGGCGGTGATCTGGGTGCCGTCGGCCATGGTCACCACGATGTAGCGGCCCGGGAACTCCTTGGCGATCTGGTCACCGGTGATGGACTGGCGCAGCTCCTCGCGCAGGTTGACGCCCGCCACGACGGTCGCCGCCTCGCGCTCGACCTGCTGCTGGGCCTCGTCGTAGATCAGGCGCTCGGTGGCGTAGGCCAGCGGGATGCCGAGCAGGAGCACGGCCACGACTGCGACGGCGAGCGTCGACAGCAGCAGACGTCGCCTCATGGGGGTCCCTCTCTTCCGACCGTGACGTGATGCCGTGGTTCACGTCACGGTCACCGTCTCAGTCGCCGCGCTCGAACCGGAATCCGACTCCGCGCACGGTCGTGATGTAGCGAGGGCTTCCCGCGTCGTCACCGAGCTTGCGGCGCAACCAGGAGATGTGCATGTCGAGGGTCTTGGTGGAACCCCACCAGTTGGTGTCCCACACCTCGCGCATGATCTGCTCACGGGTGACGACCTTGCCGGCGTCGCGTACGAGCACGCGCAGCAGGTCGAACTCCTTGGTCGTGAGCTGCAACTCCTGGTCGCCCATCCAGGCGCGTCGCGACTCGGCGTCGATCCGCACCCCCTGGACGATGGGCGTCTCGGTGCTGCCCCGGCGCAGCAGGGCACGGACGCGGGCGAGGAGTTCCGCCAGGCGGAACGGTTTGGTCACATAGTCGTCCGCTCCGGCGTCGAGCCCCACAACGGTGTCCACCTCGTCGGCGCGGGCGGTGAGGATGAGGATCGGCACACCGTGGCCCTCCGCCCGGACGCGGCGGGCCACCTCGAGGCCGTCGAGTTCGGGAAGACCGAGGTCGAGCACGATCAGATCCACCCCACCGCCCAGCGCCCGTTCGAGGGCCTGCGGACCGTCGGGACTGACTTCGACGTTGTATCCCTCCCGCCGCAACGCTCTGGCGAGAGGCTCGGAGATGGACGTGTCGTCCTCGGCGAGCAGTACTGAGGTCATGAGCCGATCGTAGAGCTATTCAAGAACGTTTCCTCCGTACTAGAGGGGGCTTGACCTGCGATTTGCCAGTCATAGAGCTCCTAGGAACGCGCCAAATCCGAGCTAATGAGGGGTAATTGGAACGACCTTCAGACCGGCGTGACTCCGTGTCGGCGGTGCGAGAACGATCGATCCTTTCCATGGGCGGCGGCGAGACGAGCGGCGATCTCCTGTCGCAGATCCTCCGGCTCGACGATCGCGTCGACGACGAGTTCGCCTGCCAGGCGGACGATGTCGATGTCCTCCTCGTACTCGGCGCGGAGTTTCTCGACGTACGCCTCGCGCTCCTGGGCGTCCTCGATCGCCATGATCTTGTTGTAGTAGACGGCGTTCACGGCGGCCTCGGCGCCCATTACGGCGATCTTCGCGGTGGGCAACGCAATTGTGGCGTCGGGGTCAAAGCCCGGACCCGCCAT
Source organism: Actinoallomurus sp. CA-142502 (assembly GCF_050936355.1). Classification (NCBI taxonomy): domain Bacteria; kingdom Bacillati; phylum Actinomycetota; class Actinomycetes; order Streptosporangiales; family Thermomonosporaceae; genus Actinoallomurus; species Actinoallomurus sp. CA-142502. Next base: position 10,396,467 of record NZ_JBNJMY010000001.1, on the reverse strand, counting down.
GGCGTACAGACCGGCCCCATAGGCCTTTCGGACGACTACGCAGATTTTGGGCACCGTGGCCTCCGACACGGCGGTGATCATTTTGGCGCCGTGCCGGATGATGCCCTGACGCTCGACCGCCGTCCCGACCATGAAACCGGGCACATCGGACAGGAAGAGCAATGGCACGTTGAAGGCGTCACAGAGCTGGATGAACCGGGTGGCCTTGTCCGCCGAGTCGACGAACAGCACGCCGCCCTTGAACATCGGGTTGTTCGCGACCACGCCGACGACCTTGCCGTCGAGCCGGCCGAAGCCCACGACCAGCTCCTTCGCCCACAGGCTGTGGATCTCGAAGAAGGAGTCCTCGTCGAGCAGGCCCCTGACGTAGCGGCGCATGTCGAAGGCGACGCGCTCGCTGGCCGGCACGAGCTTGCGCAGGTCCACCGGCTTCGGGTCGCGCGCCTCGGCCGCAGGCGGCTCCTGCTCCCAGTGGGACGGCAGGTAGGACAGGAAGCCGCGGACGGCCTCCAGCGCCTGCGGCTCGTCCTTGGCCAGGAAGTGGCCGCAGCCGGAGACCGAGCAGTGCATCTTCGCCCCGCCCATCTCCTCCAGCGTCGTCTGCTCCCGCACCACCATCTCGACCATGCGGGGGCTGCCGAGGTACATCGAGGCGTTGCCGTCCACCATCGCCACGAAGTCGCAGAAGGCCGGGATGTACGCCCCGCCCGCCGCGCTCGGCCCGAACAGCGCGCACACCTGCGGGATCGAGCCGCTCGCGCGCACCTGGGTGTGGAAGATCTTCCCCGCCCCACGGCGGCCGGGGAACATCTCGACCTGGTCGGTGATCCGCGCGCCGGCGGAGTCGACCAGGTAGATCATGGGGACACGGGTCTTGTAGGCGCGCTCGATGATCCGGACGATCTTCTCCACCGTCCGGGCGCCCCAGGAGCCGGCCTTGACCGTCGAGTCGTTGGCCATGAGCGCGACCGGACGGCCGCCGATCGTGGCGGTGCCGGTGACGACGCCGTCGGCGGGCAGGTCGCCGGCGAGGGCGTTGGCATAGAGACCGTCCTCGACGAACGAACCGGCGTCGACGAGGAGCCGGATCCGCTCCCGTGCGAACAGCTTGCCCTTCGCGGCGTTGGCGTCGTGGTACTTCGGCGCTCCGCCGTGCTCGACCTTCTCGCGGAGTTCTGCCAGGTGAGGGTGGCCCGGCTCGTCCTGTGATGGCTGCATTGTGTGCTCGGTCACGATGGGACCCTACCCCGTGACTCCCCGTCCGCCCACGCCCCGCGCCTCTACTCTGAGGCCATGCCGCACGAGGATCTGCCCCGGTTCGAACTGGCCTTCCCGGGACCGTTGCGCGACCGGCTCGTCGCCGCCGTCCTGGCCGGCGTCAAGACGGCCACCACCGGGCTGTGCGAGGAGTACGAGCGGCTCGGAGAGCCGCTGCCCGTCGCCGGGGAGCGGTCCGTGGTCGTGGACTCCGGCGGCCGCCCGGTGGCCGTGGTGGAGACGACGGACGTGCGCGTCGTGCCGCTCGGCGAGATCGACCTGCCGTACGTGATGGAGGAGGGCGAGGGCCACACCTCGGTGGCGGAGTGGCGTGCCGCCCACGAGAGGTTCTGGCACGGCGAGGAGATGCGGGCGGCTCTCGGCGACCCGGAGTTCACCGTCGACGACGGCACACGGGTGGTGACGCAGCGGTTCCGCGTCGTGGAGCGGCTCGCCGCGCGTGCGGCCGAGGAGATCCTGGACATCGTGGACGAGCACGACAACGTGATCGGCACGGCGCCGCGGGCCGAGGCGTACGCGCGGCGCCTGCGGCACCGGTGCGCGTTCGTCTTCGTACGGGACGGCCGGGACCGGATCTTCGTGCACCGGCGCACCCCTGGCAAGCTGATCTTCCCCTCGCGCTACGACATGTTCGTCGGCGGCGTGGTCGGGGCCGGCGAGTCCTACGACGACGCGGCGCTGCGGGAGGCCGAGGAGGAACTGGGCGTGTCCGGCCTGGCCCGGCCGGTCCCGCTGTTCTCGTTCCTGTACGAGGGCGCGGCCGGGCACACGTGGTGGTCGCGCGTCTATGAGGTCCGGTGCGACCTGCCGGTCTCGCCGCAGGCCGAGGAGGTCGCCTGGCACGCCTTCCTGACCGAGGAGGAGCTCGAACGCCGCCTGCCCGAGTGGGAGTGGGTGCCCGACGGCCTGGAGGCCTACCGCCGGATGCGGGCTAGGCGACCCGGATGACCACCTTCCCGAACGGCGCGCCGTCCCGGTAGTACGCGAAGGCCTCGCGCGCCTCGGCGAAGCCGAAGACGCGGTCGATCACCGGACGCAGGAGGTTCGCGGAGATCGCCTGGTTCATCGCCTCGTGGTCCGCGCGGCTGCCGACGAAGACGCGCCGGATCGTCGCGAGCGAGTTCTTGTAGGCGTCGCCGGAGATCTCCAGGTTCGCGCCGGGCGCGCCGGCCGGGACGGGCGGCACCGACAGCAGCACGACCTGGCCGTACAGCGCGGCGGACCGTACGGACTGGTCGATGGTGGGCCGCCCGTTCGTCTCGAGCACGAGGTCCGCGCCCAGGCCGCCGGTGGCCTCGCGCACCGCGCGCCACCACTCCGGGGTCGCGGTGTAGTCGATCACGTGGTCGGCGCCGAGCTCCCGCAGCCGGGCCGCCCTGGCGGCGCTGGAGGTGGTGGCGACGACCCGGCAGCCCATCGCCTTGGCGAACTGGAGGCCGAACAGGGCGACCGGCCCGGTGCCGAGCGTGAGCACCGTCCGCCCGGGCTCCAGCGGGTCGCCGCCGACGAGGGAGGTCCACGCGGTGAGCGCGGCGCACGGCAGCGTGGCCGCCTCCTCCCAGCTCAGATGCTCCGGTACGGACACGGCCCACTGCTCGTCCAGCACGGCGTACTCGGTGAGCATGCCGTCGAGCGTGCAGCCGAGCTGGTCGATCAGCTCCGGCCGCAGCCGCCCGTCGTGCCAGCGGGGCCAGTAGGCGCCGACGACCCGGTCGCCGGGCCGGAAGCGGGTCACCGCGGAGCCGACCGCGACGACCTCGCCCGCGCCGTCGCTGAGCGGTGTCACGCCCGGCGCGGACGGCAGCGGGTAGCGCCGCTGCAGGATGAGCAGGTCGCGCCGGTTGAGGGAGGCCGCGTGGACGCGGACCACGATCTGGGCCGGACCGGGTTCCGGCTCGCCGGCCTCGTGCCGGACGATGCCGGCGATCTCTCCCGGCTCGTCCAAACGGTAGGTGTGCATGCGGCGATCCTCGGGCGGCCCCGCGAACCCGGCAATACCGCGCGAGGTATGGCCTGAGGTGCCGTTATGTCACTGGGGGCGGTACATCTCGCGGGTGCCGCCGTCGTCGTCGGGCGGGCTGAAGGGGGGCCGGTCGGCGTACGGGGACTGCTGCTGTTGCCGGGTCGGCTCGTACAGCGGCGTGTCATAGCTCGTGTGCTGCGGCGGGTCGTATCCGGCCTGCGGCTGCTCGTAGACCTGGTCGTATCCGCTCTGCGGCTCGGCGTACGCGGTGGGCTGCTCGTCCCGCGCCGCGTGGCGTCCGCCGAAGGACTCGCCCGCGACGTGCTCGCTGTACGGCTCGCGGCGCGTGTCCGGCCGGGCGTACTCGTAGTCGTCGTTCGCGTCGTCGTTCCCGCGGGCCCGCCAGCGGGAGGGGAAGAACGAGGCGAACAGCAGCCCGACGCCGGCGAAGAGGAGGAATCCCTCGTCCTCCAGCCCGGCGAGGGTGACGCGCTGCTCCTTGAACGGGAAGCGGTTGATCAGATCCGCGGTCGTCTTCTGGGAGACGAAGAACAGCACGCCGGCCGCGGTGAGCACGAGGCCGGCGATGAGTGAGGCCAGCGGCGACAGCCGCGACGAGGCGAGGAGCGCGAACACGATCGCCGCCCCCGCGATGAGGCCACCGCCGATCCACTTGTCCTGTTTGTGGAACTCGGTGACGTAACCGTGCTGCAAGCGGTACGTACCGAAGATCAACAAAGCCGCCAGGGCCGCAGTGAGTACGATTCCGGCAAAGAAGCCCCAGGTGTGACGAGCGCCGTTGGACATCGCTACTCCTCCAGAGTGGCCGCGGCCCGCTCGGGCGTTAGGTCAGCAGGCTAGTAGCCAACTGCCACATTTGGGGGAATAGGGATCGGCGACTTGGCGGCGAAGCCCGCCCACCAGGGGTCCTCCCGCTACTTGCAGAGGTTCTGCGTGGCGGTCTTGGCGTTGATCTGGCCGCCCGAGGAGGGCGACGAACTCGGCGGCGCCGCCACCTTCACCTGCTTCGCGCCGTTCCAGGACGGGCCGACCAGGAGCTGCAGCCGCGAGCCCAGAGACGACACCGCCCTGATCTTCGCGCCCGGGATGGCCGCTCTCAGCGTCTTCGCCGAGTCCTCGCGCCCCGGCCCGTACTCGATCACCGTCTCCGTCGCCCCGTGCTGCGTGCCCGGCGCCACGGTCGTGCCGAAGCCGGCCCGGTGCAGGTCGCGGGCGGCCCGGGTGGCCAGGCCCTGGACGCCGACGCCGTTGACGACGCGGACGTCGATCTGGCTCGGCGGCACCGTCAGGCCGTTCTTCGGAGCGGCGGACGCGGTCGGCGTCGGCTTCGCCGGCTGGATGATCGGCTGGTCGCCCTCGATCTCGTTGAAGAGCCGGTTGCCGGCCGACTGGTCCCACAGCACCGTGGACTGCCGTTGCCCGCCGATCGAGACCGTGTAGTCGGGGTTGGACAGGGGCACGGTCGTGAACGCGATGCTGTCGGTGCTCATGCCCTTCATCTGCGTGGCGAGCGCCGTCAGCGTGCTCTTCGACAGGCCCTTGTCGGCGCGGATCGCGTCGAGTGAGGCGCTGAGGAACTGCGGGAACTTGGCCGGCTCGCTCAGCGCCTTGTGCACGACCGCCGACATGAACTGCTGCTGCCGATCGATCCGGCCCAGGTCGCTGCCGCCGGTCAGGGTGTACCGGGCGCGGGCGTACGCGAGGGCGGTGGTGCCGTCGACGTTGCTCTTGCCGGCCGGCAGCCGCAGACCGCTCTTGGGGTCGTCGACCGCCGTCGGAGTGCAGACCGTGACCCCGCCCAGGGCGTTGACGACCTTGAGGAAGCCGAGGAAGTTGACCTCGACGTAGTGGTCGACGTGCACGCCGGTGGCCCGCTCGATGGTCTGCACGGTCAGCGGCGCGCCCCCGTACATGTAGGCCCAGTTGAGCTTGCCCTGCCGCTCGCCGATCTCGGCGCCCTTGGCGCCCTCCGACCCGTTGGAGCGGTGCGCCGGGATGGTCACGAGCGAGTCGCGCGGCAGGCTCACCACGGTGACCTTGTCGTGCTTGGACGAGATGTGCACCAGCATCATCGTGTCGGAGCGCTGGCCGCCGACCTTGCCCAGATGCAGGTCGTTGATCTGCTGGTCGGTCAGGCCCTCGCGCCGGTCGACGCCGGCGAGCAGGATGTTCATCGAGCCCTCGGGCCCGGAGTCGGGGCGGTTCTTGAGCCCCTCGAAGGCGTCCACGCGCTGGACGCTGCCGAGCACATAGTCCTGGAACGCCCAGCCTCCGCCGGCGAACAGGAGCACGAACGCGGACATCGCGCCGGTCGCCATGAGGCCGCGACGGTGCCGTCGCGCCCCGTGGGCGTACGTCCGGGACGGCCGGCGTTCGACCTTGACGTGCATGGACTCCGCGTCGCCCACCGTCACTCCGTCCGGCGGCGTCGTATCATCGCCGTCGACCGGAGCGCCGGGTCGCGGGCGGAAGTATCGCTCCTGCGGGTCGGACCCGGTGTCTTCAGACATGCCGCTCACGCCTCCCCGAGGTGCGAAGTCTTGCCTACATTGCGGCGTTCCTCGCGTTCGTACAGTACCGTGGCGCCGTCATGAATCCCTCGCCTAACACACCCCTTGCCGGAAACCGCGTGTGGCCGGCGGTGTCAGTGATCATGCCGGTACTCAACGAGGAGCGGCATCTCGCCGAGGCGGTCGGCGGCATCCTCAGTCAGGAGTATGCCGGTGAGCTCGAGCTCGTGCTGGCCATCGGCCCTTCTCGTGACCGTACGCAGGAGATCGCCGAGAAGCTCGCGGCCGACGACCCGCGGATCGTCATCGTCCCGAACCCCACCGGGCGCACCCCGCAGGGGCTCAACGCGGCCATCAAGGCCTCGCAGTACTCCATTGTGGTCCGGGTCGACGGGCACTCGCTCATGCCGCCCGACTACGTGCGCGCCGCGGTGGAGACGCTCGAGGAGACCGGCGCGGACAACGTCGGCGGCATCATGGCCGCCGAGGGCGTCACGCCGTTCGAGAAGGCCGTGGCGCGTGCGATGACCTCCAAGATCGGCATCGGCAACGCGCCGTTCCACACCGGCGGCGGCGCCGGCGAGGCGGACACCGTCTACCTGGGCTCGTTCCGGCGCAGTGCGCTCGAACGCGTCGGCGGCTACGACGAGACGTTCGTCCGCGCGCAGGACTGGGAGATGAACCACCGGATCCGCCAGACCGGCGGCAAGGTGTGGTTCACACCCCGCATGCACGTGACGTACCGGCCCCGTCCCAACATCCGGGCGCTCGCCAAGCAGTTCTTCCACACCGGCCGCTGGCGGCGCGTCGTGGGCCGCGAGCACCAGGGCACGCTGAACCTCCGCTACCTCGCGCCGCCCATCGCCGTCGTGGCGATCGTGGCCGGCGTCGTGGTCGGCGCGTTCGGCTTCTGGCCGGCCTGGATCCTGCCGGGCGGGTACGCCGCCGCGATCATCGTGGGCTCGGTGCCGACCGGGCGCGGGCTGCCGCCGTCGGCGTGGCTGCGCCTGCCGCTCGTGTACGCGACGATGCACCTGTCGTGGGGGCTCGGCTTCCTGCTCAGTCCGCCGAGCCTGGGGCGTTCTCGCGAGACGTGATCTGCTCGGCGACGATCAGGTCGACCGGGTGCGTGATCTTGATGTTCTGCTCGCTGCCCGGCACCACCACGATCGGTACGCCGGGCAGGTAGCGGTGCACCACGCCGCAGTCGTCGGTGGGCGGGTTCGCCGCGAACTCCGGGTCGGCGAGGGCACGCTCGTACGCCGTGCGGATCGTGGCCAGCCGGAAGCCCTGCGGCGTCTGGAACCGCCGCAGGCTGCCGCGGGACGGCATCTCGACCACGCGGTCGTCCTCGACCACGACGACCGTGTCCGATGACGGCACCGCCACCGCCACCGCATCGGCGTGCTCGAGCGTCGCGACGCACTCGGAGATGATCCGGGCGTCCACGAACGGCCGCGCGGCGTCGTGGAACAGCACCCGCGCGTCGCCCGGCCGGTCCGCCAGCGCCGACAGCGCGCTCAGCGTGGAGTCCGTACGGCTCGCGCCGCCCGCGATGACGCCGGTCACCTTCGGGTACGGGCCGGCGGCCAGTTCCGCGGCGGCGAGGTGACCGGGGGCCATCACGACGAGGATGTCGTCGATCTGCGGGGCGGCGTCGAACGCGGCGATCGCGCGCGTCAGGATGGGACGCCCGCCCACCGTCGCGAGCTGTTTCGGTGCCTCGAGACCGAGCCTGCGGCCCGTCCCACCGGCCAAGATCACGGCCGTTGTCGTCAAGGGCCTCATGAGGCATGCACTCTACTGTCCGCACACACGGAGGAGCGGTCGCGGGCGACGGTAACCTATGGGGACTCTCCATCCATCCGGCCGGCGGACGAACGGATGTTTACGCGAGGGCGGCGACGAGGTGACGGTCGCGATATGGTCGGCGCTCGTGTCTCGCGGCGTTCGCCGGAGATGACCCCCCACACCTGAAGGACTGCCTGACATGACGTTCGGAGGGCGCCGATGACGTTGGCAGTGGTAGTCGCGACGGAGACCGTCGCGCCTGAGTCCTCGCCGACGGCCGGCCTCGCGCTCCGGGGCGGCACTGTGATCGGCCGCCTGATCGAGCAACTCAAGTCCCTCGACGTGCGCGACCGCCGTGTCATCACGCGTCCCGGGACCGCCGCCGAGCTCCGCGACCTCGGCTGCGAAGTGATCGAGTCCAAGGGACTCGCCGAGGACCTGCGGGAGATCGCACGCGTGGCCCGCGAGGCCACCGAGCCGATGCTGGTCGTGCACGGCGACGTCGTGGCGCACCGCGAGGTGTTCGCCCGCCTCGTGTTCAACTCCAAGGCCCCCGCCTCGGCCGCCGCCACCCGGGTACGCCCGATCGGCGACGCGCCCACCCGCCCCGTACTCAAGATCCGGCGCGGCCGGATCGCCTCCGCGGGCACCCGCTTTCACCAGGTGACCGACCCGAACGCCCTCTTCCGCGGCGTGCTGCGCGTGGGCCAGGAGGAGACCCGGACCCTCGCCGCCGTGGCCGAGCGGTTCGCCGAACTCGTCGACACCCCCGACGGCCTCACCGAGATCAGCCCGGTGCGCATCCTGTGGAGCGGTCCGGACGACACCGACGCCGGGGCCACGGAGGAGGCGGAGGCGCACAACACCGGGCTGCCCCCGGTTCTGGCCAGCACGCCGGTCCGGGGCGACGACGCGCCGGCCCTGCTGGTCACCGGCCTCGTCCGTTCCGGCGTGAAGGTCACCGCCCGCGGCAGCCGCGAACTCGTCTGCGAGCGCGTCCTCGACCAGGAGCAGGCCGGCGCGGCCCAGCAGGCCGTCGACGCCGTCGACGAGGACCGCGTGCGGCTGAGCGCGGCGGTCAAGAACAACGACGGCTTCTTCACGACCTACGCGGTCAGCACCTACTCGCGCTACATCGCCCGCTGGTGCGCCAAGCGCCGCTGGACGCCCAACGGCGTCACCGCGATCTCGATGGGGATCTCGGTGGTGGCCGCCGCCTGGTTCGCCACCGGCCACCGCTGGGGCATGCTCCTCGGCGCGGTGTGCCTGTACTTCGCGTTCGTCTTCGACTGCGTGGACGGGCAGCTGGCCCGCTACACCCGGCAGTTCAGCACGCTGGGCGCCTGGCTCGACGCGACGTTCGACCGGGCGAAGGAGTACACCGTCTTCGCCGGGCTGGCCGTGGGCTCGACCGCGGCCGCCGTGGGCAGCTCGGTGCACGGCGGCGACGTCTGGTACCTCGCGGTCGCCGCGCTGACCCTGCAGACGTGCCGGCACATGGTCGACTTCGCGTTCGGCGCCTCCAAGCGGCGCAAGCCGCCGGAGCCGATCCCGGTGCTGCCCCTGGAGATGTCCGACGACAAGGTGCTCGACGAGCCCGAGCCGGCCAAGAGCCGTCCCAAGGGCGGCGGCCTGGGTCACCTGGCGGTGTGGCTGTCCGGGCGGTCGGAGAAGGTCCGGGCCTTCCACTGGTTCAAGAAGATCATCGTGCTGCCGATCGGCGAGCGGTTCGCGCTCATCGCCCTGAGCGCGGCGATCTTCAACGCCAAGGTGACGTTCATCGCGCTGCTCACCTGGGGCACCGTCGCCGCCCTGTACACCATCGGAGGTCGCTTCCTCCGGTCCCTGACCCAGCCCAGGACGGCCCGCCTTGACGCCTGAGCCAACTGAAACTCGAGGAGTGAGCGACCGATGAGTACCGTGCTTCCCGGAGGCATGTCGGCGGGGGCACCGGAGCGGCCGACTCCGAACGAAGCGTTCACCTTCCACGGCGACCGGCTGGTCGCGTACCGCGACGACGGCCCGGTGTCGCACCTCCTCGGGCGGCTCAGCGGCGGGCAGCTCCCGCCGCTGCTCCCGCTGCTCGTCGCCGGCATCGTCACCGCGATTCTGCTGATCGCCGGCGTCAACGGCCAGGACAGCCCCGCGATCTTCGCACCCGTGCTCGCGCTGCTGCTGTGCGGGCCGGCGTCGACGCACCCGCACAGCGGGCGCCTCGACTGGCTCGTGCCGCCGATCATGCGCGCGATCGAGTACGGCTACCTGGCGACGCTCTGCTTCGCGCATGACGTCTCCAAGCCGCTGACCTACGCCTTCATCGGCATACTCGCCTACCACCACTACGACACCGTCTACCGCACCCGCCAGCGCCTGTGGCCCGCCAAGTGGGTCTTCCGCGCCGGTCTGGGCTGGGACGGCCGCCTGCTCATCGCCGCCGTGGCGACGCTGGCGGGTGTGCTCCCGTACGTCATCGCGGTGCTCGCCGTCTACCTCGGCCTGCTGTTCGGCATCGAGAGCGTCTACACCTGGACGCGCACCGGCACGGGCAAGGGCGTGATGGTCGACCTCGAAGACGAGGGAGAGAGCCCCGGCGGAACCACGGCGCAGCAAGAAGAGGAAGCCGCGGCGGAGCAGGCCGAGGCGAAGCAAGCAGAGGAGGCCCTTCGATGATCGGCATGGTTCTCGCCGCCGGCGCCGGGCGCCGGCTCCGCCCCTACACGGACACGCTCCCCAAGGCGTTGGTGCCCGTGGACGGCGAGACGACGATCCTGGACATCGCGCTCGGCAACCTGGCGGAGGTGGAGCTCACGGACGTCGTCATCGTCGTGGGCTACCAGGCGGGCGCGGTGGAGGAGCGCAAGGCCGGGCTGGAGCGCCGGTACGGCGTCGACATCACCCTCGTGCACAACGACAAGGCCGAGGAGTGGAACAACGCCTACTCGATGTGGCTGGCGCGCGACCACTTCAAGGAGGGCGTGCTCATGGTGAACGGCGACACCGTTCACCCGGTGAGCGTCGAGCGCACCCTGCTGGAGAACCGCGGCCCCGACGTGCTGCTCGCCATCGACGACGTGAAGAAGCTCGCCAACGAGGAGATGAAGGTCATCCTCGGCTCCGACGGGCACCTGGAGCGCATCACCAAGCTGATGGACCCGGCCGACGCGAACGGCGAGTACATCGGCGCGACGCTGCTGGAGCCGGCGGCCGCCGAGCCGCTCGCCGACGCCCTCAAGGCGACCTGGGAGCGCGACCCGAACCTCTACTACGAGGACGGCTACCAGGAGCTGGTGAACCGCGGCGGAAAGGTGGCGGTCGCACCGATCGGCGCCGTGGACTGGGTCGAGGTCGACAACCACGACGACCTGGAGAAGGCCCGCCGGATCGCTGGTCTTTACTGATGCCCCTGCTCACGCGGATGCTCCCCGCTCCGCTGTCGATCGACGTGCGCCGGGGAGCGATCGCCCATCTCGGCGAGCTGCTCGCCGACCGGCGCATCGCGACCGAGGGCCGCGTCGCCATCGCGGTCGGCCCGGGCCAGGGTGACCAGATCGCCGAGCACGTACGCCCGAGCCTGGACGCCTGCGAGGTGTTCCAGGTCGAGGGCGCGTCCGTCGACGCGGCCATGGCCCTGGGCTCCCGGCTGCGGAGCGGGTCGTACGAGGCCGTCGTCGGCATCGGCGGCGGCCGTACGATCGACGCCACGAAGTACGCCGCGACCCTCGCCGGCATGCCGATGGTGTCCGTCGCGACCAACCTCTCCCACGACGGCATCTGCTCGCCCACCGCGTCGCTGGAGCACGACAAGGGCAAGGCGTCGTTCGGCGTGACGATGCCGCTCGCCATGATCGTGGACCTCGACTACGTGCGCTCGGCGCCGGAACGCCTCGTACGGGCCGGCATCGGCGACGTGCTGAGCAACTTCTCGGCGGTCGACGACTGGATCCTGTCGAACCGGGAGCAGAACGATCCCATCGACCGGCTGGCGCTGACCCTGGCCCGCACCGCCGGCGAGGCGCTCATCCACCAGCCCCGCTCGATCGAGTCGGACGAGTTCCTGACCGTGCTGGCCGAGGGGCTCGTGCTGTCGGGGATGGCCATGTCGTTCGCCGGGTCGTCCCGGCCGGCGAGCGGCGGCGACCACGAGATCCTGCACGCCATCGACGCCCTGTTCCCCGGCACCGCCAACCACGGCGAGCTGGCCGGGCTCGGCGCGGCGTTCTGCTACCACCTGCGCGCGACGCACCTGGGTGAGGGCGCCGAGCGCCTCACCGAGATCGTCGCGAGCCTCGACCGTCATGGCTTGCCCAGGACTCCCAAGGACATCGGTCTGACCGCGGAGCAGTTCGCCCAGGCGGTGGCGTACGCTCCCCAGACCAGGCCGGGTCGGTACACCATTCTGGAGCACCTCGCGCTGGACGAAGGTGCCCTGTTGAAAGCGGTACGTGAATATGTCGGCACCTTCGCTGGCTGAGGTCAAGGCGGGCGGACAGCCGCCCGGCCTGAAGAACCGGCGCAACGAGGAACACTGGGCGGGGCGCCTCTACATGCGCGACATCTCGCCCCTCTTCACCTGGTTGTTCGTCCGGATCGGGTTCAGCCCGAACCAGCTCACCTACATGATGATCGCCTGCGGTGTGCTCGGCGGCGCGGCCGTCGCGGTCTCCGCGGGCGGCACCACGGGCCTCGTGTGGGCGATCGTCGGGGCGTTGCTCATCCAGGCGTACCTCCTGCTCGACTGCTCCGACGGCGAGGTCGCGCGGTTCCGCAACCGCACCTCGGTGACCGGGGTCTACCTCGACCGGATCGGGCACTACATGTCCGAGGTCGCGCTGCTGGCGGGCCTCGGCGTACGGGCCCAGGGCGCCTGGGAGAACGGCGGGTACGTCGAACTCGGTCTGCTCGCCGCCCTCGGCGCCGCGCTGATCAAGGCCGAGACCGACAACGTCGTGGTGGCCCGCGCCAAGTCCGGCCTGACCGCCGACCCGGCGACCGGCGACCGCGCGCTGCGGCCGGAGTCCACCGGCCTGGCCCTCGCCCGCGAGGCCGTGTCGCTGCTGAAGCTCCACCGGATCATCGGCGCCGTCGAGCTCTCTCTGCTGATCCTGGCCGCCGCCGTGGTCGACAAGGTGACGGACACCCTCACCGCGACCCGCGTGCTCGCCGTCGCGGTCGCGATCGTCGCCGTGGTCCAGACGGGCCTGCACTTCGTCAGCATCGTCGCCTCACGGAGGCTCAAGTGAAGCTCTCGGTGGTCGTCCTCACCATGGGCAACCGCCCGGTGGAGCTGAAGAAGGCCGTCGACAGCGCGCTGAGCCAGAAGGGCGTCGACGTCGAGATCATCCTCGTCGGCAACGGCGCGGACGTGCCCGGCTCGTGGGGCGACGCCGTACGCGTCGTGCGCCTCCCGGAGAACGTCGGCATCCCGGCGGGCCGCAACCGCGGAGTCGAGGCCTCCACCGGCGAGCTGATCCTGTTCCTCGACGACGACGGCTGGTACGAATCGACGGAGCTGGGCGCGTACCTGCGCGACCGGTTCACCGCCGACCCGAAGCTCGGCATCGTGTCGTTCCGGGTGCGCGACCCGGAGGGCGGCCCGGGCGAGCGCCGGCACGTGCCCCGGCTGCGCGCGGGCGACCCGCTGCGCTCCTCGGAGGTGACGACGTTCCTGGGCGGCGCGTGCGCGGTGCGCCGTGCCGTCTTCGACGCGGCCGGCGGGCTGCCGGAGGACTTCTTCTACGCCCACGAGGAGACCGACCTCGCCTGGCAGGCGCTGAACGCCGGCTACCACATCGTGTACGACGCGGAGTGCGTGATGTTCCACCCCGCGGTCGCCCCGACGCGCCACGCGATGTTCTACCGGCTGAACGCCCGCAACCGGGTGTGGCTGGCCCGCCGCAACCTCCCGTGGCCGGTCGCGCTGACGTACCTGGCCGTCTGGATCGGCATGACGGTCCTCCGCGAGCGCAAGCTGTCGTCGCTGCGCCCGTGGTTCGGTGGCTTCCGTGAGGGCTGGCGCAAACCGGCGGGCCCCCGCCGCCCGATCAGGTGGCGCACGGTCTGGCGCATGACCCGCCTGGGCCGGCCCCCGATCATCTGACCCGACGTTTCGGCCCCCTGTTCGGCCCCGGCCGTATCGAGGACTTCGCGTCGGGCCCTCAACGCGCCTTTAGGGTGACGGCATGGGGCGACGGCGGCACGTCCGTACGACGGTGGCCCTTTGGCTGGGCCCGGTCGCCGGAGTCACGGCGGGCGCGCTCACCAACCTGATCACCGCGCGTTGGAACTGGTGGCTGTTCGGCGGCCTCATCGTGCTGACCACGGTGATCGCGGCGAGCGGAGCCCTGGTCGCCCCGCCTCCGCCCGCACCCGTAGCGGGGTCCGCCCCGCACCTGGCCGCGCCGGTGGGTACGCGGGTGTTCACCGGCCGGGCGCGGGAGCTCGACCGGCTGTGCGCCGCCGTGCCGGACGACTCCGGCCCGCTGCTGCTGGCCGTGACCAGGCTGGGCGGCACGGGCAAGACCGAGCTCGCCGTACGCGCGGTCGCCCGTCTCGCGGCGCGTTGTCCGGACGGACGGTTCTGGCTCGGCTTACGCACGTACGCGCCGGCCGAGTCACGGATGGGCACCGCGGAGGTGCTCCGCACCCTGCTCAACGCCCTGGGCGTCGCGCCGGATCCGCAGGATGTCGACGTCTCTCGGCTGAGCGCCAAATGGCGGTCGGTCACCGCCGACCGCCGGATCCTCCTGGTCCTGGACGACGTCGCGAACGCCGATCAGGTACGCCCCGTCCTGCCCACCTCGGCGGACTCGATCGTCCTCGTGACCAGCCGTCACTTACTGATCGGCCTGGATCCGGACGACACGGTGACCCTCGACGTGTTCACCGAGGCCGAGGCACGGCAACTCGCCGCCGGGATCCTGCGACGTGCCGGCCATGACGACGTGCCGACCGCGGCGGCGATCGCCGCGGGCTACCGGCTGCCCCTCGCGGTACGCCAGATGGCCGATCTCAAGGCGGCCGATCCTCATCGGGCCATCACCGACCCGCCACCCGGCGGCGGCAGCGGTGAGGCGGACGTGGCGTTCAGCCTGTCACTGGCCGCGCTGGGCAAGGACGCTCGCTCGATGCTGCGCCGCGTCGCGCGCTATCCGGGTTCGTTGATCACCGTTGCCGTCGCGGCCACCATGGCCGACCTGCCGCCCGATCGCGCCCAGCACCTCCTGTCAACGCTCTACCAGCACGGACTCCTCATCTCGGCCGGACACGACGGTGGCTACCGGATGCACGACCTCATCCGCGCCGCCGCCACCGGCGACCCCGCGACCCGCGACGACAGGCGCGGCCTGACCGAAGAACGTCTCTTCCGCTACGTCGATGCCGCGATCGCGTCAGCCGTCGAGACTCTGTACCGATCGGGTTCGGTGACCGGCTTGTCCAGCGGCCGTCCGGCGCGGTCGGCCGTGCCGCCACCTCGGCACGAAACCGACCTTCACGCTCTCACCTGGCTCGACCGGCATCACGCCGACCTGCTCGCGGTGGCTCGGCGGTGTGTCGCCGTCGGCTCTCCGCAGGCCTGGCGCATGGTCTACGACCTGGAGTTCTACCAGCGGCTACGCGGGTTCTACGGAGAGATAGCCGAGCTGCACACCGAAGCACTGCGCCTGGCCGAAGCGGCGGGTGACCGGTTCGGCCAGGCCGCCATGCACCACAACCTCGGCCTCCTCGACATGCGCAGAACCGACTTTCCGGCGGCCCGCGCCCACTTCGACATCTCGGTGGCCCGCTATGCCGAGGTGGGAAGCCTCGTCGGCGAGGGGGAGGTCCGTCATGAGCTCGCCAACATCGGCTACTGGCTCGGTGACCTCCCCTCCGCCCGCGCGCACGCCGAGGCCGCGCTCACCCTCCTGACCAAGGCCGGAGACCCCGTCGGCGTCGCCTTCGCCCATCGGGACCTGGGCGTGGTCGATCGGGCGCAGGGCCGGCACGCCGACGCCGCCGATCGCTTCGACACCTCCATCCGGCTCTTCGAGAGCATCGGCCAGCGCCGGGGAGTCGCGGTGGGCCGCCGGGAGCTCGCCCTCCTCCTTCTGGAGCAGGGCCGGCACACGACGGCCCGGCGGTACCTCGAGCAAGCACTGGCCGCATTCCAGGATCTGGGCGACTGATGAACGCGGCCGACACACATCGAGCGTTCGCGACGCTCGACCGCGAGGCCGGCGACAACGATGCCGCGCACCGGCACGCGAGTGCGGCCCTGAACCTGAGCACCGACATCAGCCACCGTCGCGGACAGGCCGAGGCGCACACCGAACTGGGCCTGATCGCCGCCGACCCCACCGCCGCCCACCGGCATTTCACCACGGCTCTGGACCTTTACCGTCGCCTGGGGATCAGCGACAAGGCGGACGACCTCATCCGATTACTGGGAAAATGATTTTGCCGTTTACCCACCGTAAGCGGATGACCACTATTAGTGTCTTCGGTATGCCGACACAAGAACACGACGTCCTCGCCGAGCTGTTCCGCTGGAGCCCCGCACTCGCGGCCGACCTCGTCGGCAAAATCGGCGTGGACCTGCCGGACGTCCGGGGAGCGTCACACTGCTCGGAGTCCTTCACCGACCTCAAGACCACTGAGTACACCGGCGACGCGGCCGTCCTGTTAGAACTCGACTCTGGCAGGTGCGGCGTCGTGGTGGAGGTCCAGCGCCGGCCGGACAAGGAGAAGCCATGGAGCTGGCCGCTGTACATCGCCACACTCCGCGCCCGCGAGCGGTGCCCCGTCATGCTCCTGGTGATCGCCCCGGAACGTAGTGTCGCCGAATGGTGCGCCACGACCATCGAGACCGGCCATCCCGGCCACACCCTCACCCCGCTGGTCCTGCAAGCGGACAACGTGCCGGAACTGACCGACCCGAAGGACTTCCTGGCCAACCCGCCGATGGGGGTGCTGTCGGCGATGTTCCACGGCGACGGCCCCGAGGGTATGAAAGTGTTGCGGGCGGCATCGGACGGCACGGACCTCATCGCCGACGCCGACCGCCAGCTCGCCCGCCGCTACGTCGACTGCGTCCTCGCCGTCGTTCCCCAAGCCGCCCGCGACGCCTTGGAGGCGCTCATGATGACCGAATCTGAGTTCTACAGCGAAACCTTCCGAAACGCCGAAGCCAAGGGAAGGGCCGAAGGACGAGCCGCGGCCAAGGCTGAAGCCGTACTGACGATCTTGCAGGTCCGGGGCCTTCTCCTCACAGAGGAACAGAAAAAGCGCATCAGTGGCTGCCGCGACCTTACCCAACTCCAGACCTGGGTAGCGTGCGCCGCGACCGTCGAGGCGGCCGACGAGCTCTTCGGCTGATCGCCGTTAGAGCTCGTCGTGTTTCAGTACCCGGCTGCGGTCCGCAGGCCGTCCTCGCTGCGTCCGTGGTTCGGCGTCTGCCGGGGCAACCGCCCGATCATCTGAGCGTGCACGCACTTTCGCGGGGCGTCCGTGGACGCCCCGCGAAAGAAGGTCAGGGGCGCTGGCCGGGCTTGTCGACGAAGGCCGCCGCGAGACGGACCGAGAAGACGTCGATCGTGCCCTTCTCGACCTTCCAGGTACCGTTCCCGCCGGTGCCCGCGTCACCGGTGTGGTCCTTGACCACGACGCTTCGCTCACCGAGATACGCGTAGGACGTACGGTCCAGTAGCACCTCCTGACGGAGGTAGCCCTCAACGATCCGGGAGACGGCCAGGGCGGGGCGGCCGGCGACGTCCACCGTCCGCCTTTCGAGGGTGACGCCGGGAATCTTCGCCATCGCGCGGTAGACCGCGGCCTCCTGCCGGGGCGGCACGAGGTTGTCGTTCAGCAACGAGGCGAGTATTCCGAAGGTCTGGGCGTCGCTCGCGTCAGCCGGGCTGCCGGGCCGGACGCCGGCCGGCGCTCCCTTCTTGGCCCAGGCGATCAGCGCGTCCGGGTCAAGCGGGATCTTGGTCACGGACCCGTAGTCCACCGGCGGCATGGCGCCCGCACCGGTCGGTGCGACCGTCAGCCTGCCGTGGTCGTACTGGGCCACCCGCGTTCCGTCGATCCGGGTCCAGAGCCGGTCGACCCGGGTCTTCAGCGGCGACTTCGGGGTCTGTACCCCGCCGATCGGCGGCTTGCCCGGCGAGGTGTACCGGGTCTCGAGGTAGGTCCACTGGCCCGGCCGGGGCGGGGTGAACGGACGGGAGCCCGTGCGGTTCGCCGCCTGGTAGAGCACGGTCTGGACATCGGCCACCGGCCCGCTGGTCGGGACGGTGCGGGGACCGTTGTCGCCGTCTGCCCCGCCCAGGCCGACGGCCACGGTCACCGCCGCGGCGGCGGTGGCCAGCCCACCGGCCACGGCGAGCCGCAGGCCCACGCGCGAAGGGCGGAGCCGGCGTGTGCGGCCGCGCACGGGCGCGGAGGACGCGGCTCGCTCCATCAGCGCCGCGTGGGCGGCGGTACGCGCCTCGGTGGAGGGCGGGGCGGTGTTCGGGCGAAGGGCGCGAAGCGTCGTGAGGTCGTCGTTCATGGTCAGCGGTCCTCTTCACTCGTCGGTTCGGTCTGGCCCATCGCGGCCCGGATCTTCTTCCGGGCGCGGTGCAGCCGGGATCGTGCGGTCCCGGCCGGAATGCCGAGCGCCTCGCCCGCCTCCTCGGAAGTCAGTTCGGCCCAGGCGACCAGTAGCAACACGTCTCGATCGCCGTCCCGCAGCTTCGCCAGCGCCGCCATCAGCGGGCCCCGGTGCGCTTCCGCGTCCAGCCGTGTCACCACCCGGTCGGCGTGGCTCTCGTAGATCCCCTCGGCGCCGGCGCGCGCGAGCGCCCGGTACTGCCGCACCTCCGCCCGGCGGTGCCGAGCGATCAGATTGGTGGCGATCCCGTACAGCCAGGGCCGGGCGTCCGCACGGGACAGGTCGTAGCGATCCCGCCGGTCGAACGCGATCAGGAACGTCTCGGCGGCCACATCGTCGGCCAGACCCGGCCCGAGCCGCTGGCCGGCGAAGCCGTGAATCGGCGCGTAGTGCCGTGCGAAGACGGCGGCGAAATCCTCTGGCTCCCGCACGGACCGCTCGATGATCGCGGCATCGCTGACCTCGGTCGGGAGCATCCGGCTCACCACTGCCATGGTCGAGAAGACTCAGTCATCGGCTACCTCCGTAGCATGGTCGGACAACCTCCTTCACCGATCCCGCCGAAGCTGTTCACGCCGCCAGGTTTCGGGAGCTCAGGACGTAGAGGTGACCGGCCGGAGCGAGGCCGGGGAAGGTGGTGCGGACACCGGTCGATGCCTGGTGGTCGGCGGTGGTTCCGGCTGCGGATCCGACCGGCCCGCCGAGACGGCGGCGGCCAGGTGGACGGCGTCGACCCGGCCGGGGATCCGGGCCGCGCGGCCCGGTCCGGTCGAGGGAGAAACGCGACCGCCGAGACGGCCGACGAGCTCTGACGGCGATCAGCCGAAGAACTCGTCGTGCCGCCTCGGCGGGCGGTGGTGGAGGCTCAGGCCCTGTCGGCCGACTCCAGGGCGGTGCGGGTGCGCTTGGCGGCCAGCGCGTTCACGGCGTCGGTGAAGCGGGTCATCGCGTCCGGCTCGTCGGCGCCCAGCAGGTCGTGCTTCAGCGCCCGCCGGCGGTCGGACATCGGGTCCTCGCCCTCCGCCGTCACGGCCGTCAGCACGTCCTTCAGGCTCGCGCAGTCGCGGCCGATGAGGTAGGCCGCCGACGCGCTCGGGTTCTGGGCGCGGAACTCACCGTCCGGCAGGTTCGCGCCGTTCGTCACCGCGTACGGCTTGCCGCTCGCGATGAAGTCGGCGACGACGCTCGAGATGTCGGTGATGAGCAGGTCGGCCCGGTTGAAGCACGAGTACAGGTGCGGGATCGTGCCGGTCACCACGCGGTGCCGCCACCAGCCCTCGGACGCCCAGTACGCCTGTTCGCACCCGGCCGCGGTGTCGCGCCACAGGGCGTCGCCCGCGAGGTCCGGCTCGGCCGCGCGCCGTGACTCCTCCGCCTCGTCGGCTCCGCGGCTCGACTCCCGGCCCAGCGCCGCCAGCCTCGCGGTCAGCGCCTCCAGGTCGCGCCGGGCCGCGGCGTCGCGGGCCGGGTCGGCCGGCCACTGACCGCTCGCGTCGCGGGCCGCGTTCGCCTCGGCGATCATGCTGACGATCTTGCTGTGCGCGCGGCGTACGGCGGGGTCGTTCTTGCCGGCCATCGGGTGCGGCTTGTACAGCAGCCGGATGTGCGGCGCGTGGTCCAGCAGCGCGCGGACCAGCTTGACGCCCATCACCGCGACCGACGTGTGGTACGGGTCGCCGGTCCAGCCCTCCCAGGTGGGGGCGTACAGGACGGTGAACATCGGGTCCGGGGTGACGCCGGAGGTGTCGATCGGCGCGAGCTGCGGCCGGCCGACCTCGACGATCTCGTCGTCGCGCACGCCCGCGTCGCTGCGCCGGTAGCGCTCGCGCCCGGCCGGCCCGGCGACCCAGACCTCGTCGTAGACCTTGCTGAACGGGCTGAAGCTGGCCGCCTTGTCGCTGTCGCCGTGGCCGATGAACACGCAGCCGATGTCCGGCAGCCGCAGCATGTGGATGTTCTTGCCGGCGTTGGCCGGGAACAGGGCGACCCGGGTGGTCTCGGGCATCGGGAAGTTCATCATCTCGGTGCCGCCGGGGAAGCACAGGACCGGCGAGGACGTGCGGCCGAGCAGCGGCATGTTGTTCCGCTCCCGCATGATGATCATCTTCTTGTGCGGCAGCCGGTCGAACGTCTCCAGCCACATGTTGACCTGGTACATGCAGTCGTCGGCGCCGGAGAAGTACAGCACGACCTCCGGCCCGTACGCGGCGATCTCCTCGGCGACGTCCTTGAGCACCCGCTCGCGGTCGGCCAGCTGCCGGTTGAGCCGGATGTGCACGGCGGCGAGGACGAGCGCGACCAGGCCGGCCGCCAGCGCCACCGCGAGCCCGGCGGCGACCGGTCCCGGGGTCTCCAGCCCGACGGTGAGCACCGCGCCCGCCACCACCGGCACGTCGAGGTAGATCATCGACCGGTGCTCCCGCACCGATGCGGGCGGCGGCGCGGGAAGGCGCAGCCGCGTCAGGTCGATGCCCCGAGTGATCACCGGGAGCCGGCGCCGTTCGATGACGACGACGGCGAGACAGGAGTGCACCGCGCGCAGGACGTGCAGCAGCACCAGCGTGCCCGCGACCGTGGTGAACCAGCCGGCGGACAGCGTCGCCGACCGGGCCAGCATGACCAGCACGGCCACGTCGCGGACGGTCGCGCGCAGCGTCACGCCGAGACCGACCTGGCTCAGCGCGGCGTTGAAGTACAGCGCGCGGCGGACCAGAAACGCCTCGGCGACGTAGCCGGTCAGCGCGAACACGGCGACGAACAGGGCGCTCGGCCACACGGCGGCGACGACGAGAAGCGCGTACGACAGGACGAGGCCGCCGGCGATGGCGGGTCCGGCCGTGTCGCCTCCGAAGCGCCGGCCGATCTTGGAGAGGATGCTGGACGGATTCAAGCTGCTGGCCGATCGTCGTCGGTGCGGGTGAGGGACTTGGCGGCGAGCGCGGAGACGGCCGCGTCGAACCGCTTGGCGGAGTCGAGGCCGTCGGGCCCGAGCAGGTGGGCGCGCAGCTCCCGCCGCCGCTCGGCGAGCGGGTCGGGGCCCTCGGCCTGCGCGTGCGCGAGGATCTGCCCGATCTCGGCGCAGCCGGGCCCGATGAGGTACGCCGCGAGGGCCGCCGTCGGGAACAGCTGCCGGAACTCCTCGCCGCTCAGCCCCTTGACGTTCGTCACCGCGTACGGCTTGCCGCTGACGATGAAGTCGCCCGCCACGCTGGAGATGTCGGTGATGAGCAGGTCGGCGTGGTTGAAGCAGTCGTACACGTGCGGCCGTGGACCGGTGATGACGCGGTGCCGCTGCGGGCCGCCGGCCTGCCAGTACGCCGCGGTCCACGCCTCCTCGGTCTGGCGCCATTCGTCGGACGTGCCGGCCGCGGCGCTGTCGCGGGTGAGCTGGGCCTCGTCGCCGGCGGTCTCGTCGCCGGCGAGGGCGTCCAGCCGCCGGGACAGCGCCTTGAGCCGGTCGGCGTGCTCACCGCCGCTCGCCGGGCGTCCCGCGTTGGCCCGCTCGATCATCGCGACGATCTCCTCGTGGCGTTCGATCGCCTTCGGGTCGCGGGTGCCGGTGAGCGGGTGCGGCTTGTAGACCACCCGGACCTGCGGCGCGTGCTCCAGCAGCGCCCGGACGATCGCCGGGCCCATCGTCGCGACCGAGCTGTGCGCCAGGTCGTCCGACCAGCCCTCCCAGGTGGGGGCGTACAGGACGGTGAACATCGGGTCTGGGTTGCGGCCGGAGGCGTCGATCGGCGCGAGCTGCGGCCGGCCGACCTCGACGATGTCCTCGTCCCGTACGCCGGTGCGCATGGTCAGGTACCGCTCGCGCCCGGCCGGCCCGGCCACCCAGACCTCGTCGTACGCGCGGGCGAACGGGTTGAAGCTCGCCGGCTTGTCGCTGTCGCCGTGGTTGATGAAGGCCGACCGGATGCCGGACATCCGCAGCATGTGGAGGTTCTTGCCGACGTTGGCCGGGTACAGCGCGGTGCGGATCGAGGACAGGTCGAGCCGCACCATGTCCATCGCCTTGGGCACGCACAGCACCGGCGTCTTCGTACGGCCCAGCAGCGGCACCATGACGCGCTCCCGCAGGATGATCACCGCCCGGTGATCGAGTTCGTCCATCGTGGAGAGCCACATGTTGGCCTGGTAGGCGGAGTCCGCCGAGCCGGAGAAGTACAGCGCGACCTCCGGCCGCAGCTCCGCCAGCCGCTCGTTGACCAGGTCGAAGACCCGGTTCTCGTCACCGAGGTGGCGGTTGCGCACGGCGTGCCGCGCCATGATCGCGAACGCGACGAGGCCGAGGACGTACGCCGTGGCCAGCCCGCTCACCCCGGCTCGCAGCCCGAAGAGCCCGCCGAGCATGACCGGCAGCACGTCGAGGTGCAGCATCGTGCGCGAGTGCCGGGTGGTCAGCTGCGGGCTCGGGGCGTCCGGGATGCGCAGGGCGGTGAGGTCGATGCCGCGCGTGACGACGGGGAGCCGCCGGCGTCGGATGACGTAGAGGGTGAGCCCGGAGTACACGCCGCGCAGCGCGTGCAGGCCGAGCAGGCCCAGCGCCAGGACGGCGAAGACGGTGTCTCCCGCGTGGCCCTCCCGCACCAGCAGCAGGAGCACGGCGAGCTCGCGGATGAGGAACCGCACGGTCACGCCGGTGTGGGTCTGGGCGAGCCGCTCGGTGACGGGGAGTTCGTCGCGCGAGGCGACCGCGTCGGCGACGTAGGCGATCAGCGCGGTGGCGGCGAAGGCCCAGGTGTTCGGCCACAGCGCGGCCACGACCGTCGCGGGATAGGACAGGACGAGCGCGGGCCCGGCCACGGCCCGTACCAACGGGTGAGTCATCGGGTGACCGCCGTCGGGTCGTGGCGGCGGATGTCGACCGTGTGGCCGGTCAGTCCGGAGATGAGCACGTCGATCGAGGTCATCGCCACGTCGCGGGAGGCCAGCAGCGTGCCGGGCGGCTCCTGGCCGAACGCGCGCGTCCGCATCGGCGTGGCGGTGCGTTCGGGGTTGATGCAGTTGACGCGCACCCCGTCGTCGGCCCACTCGTCGGCCAGGGCCTGGGTCAGGTTGACGGTGGCGGCCTTGGCCGAGGAGTAGAGGCTGTAGCCGGCGCGGCCGCGCGTGTAGCTGCTGGAGGTGTAGAGCAGCAGCTGGCCCTTGGTCTCGCGGAGATAGCCGATGGCCGCCCGCGCGACCCGCAGCGGGCCGAGGTAGTTGATCCGCAGCGACTCGTCGATGATCGCCTCGTCGATCTCGTCGAGGCGGCCGGTGTGCAGGACGCCCGCGGTGTTGACGACGTAGTCGATGCGGCCCGTCTCGCCGTACGCCTTGGCCAGGGCGTTCTCGATGTCCTGCGGGTTCTCCACGTGCGTGCCGGTCTCCGACCGCGAGAAGGAGTACACCTTGGCGCCGAAGGACCGGGTCAGCTCGGCGATGTCGGCGCCGATGCCCTGGCTGCCGCCGAAGACGACGACGGTCTTGCCGCTCAGGCGGCTCTCGTAGTCACCGTCGTCCTCCGGCGACGGCGGCGGCGCCTGGGAGGACAGCTGGAACAGCTTGTCGGCGAGGAACACGTCGACCGGGTGGGTGACCTTCATGTTCTGCTCGCTGCCGGGCACGACGACGATCGGCACGTCGGGCAGGTAGCGGAGCACGACGCTGCAGTCGTCGGTCGCGGTGACCTTCCCGCCGGTGAAGTCCGGGTCGGCGAGCGCGAGTTCGTACGCCTCGCGGATCGTCGACAGGCGGAAGCACTGCGGCGTCTGACCGCGGCGCAGCAGGTCGCGGCGGGGCACGTCCTTGATGACCGTGCCGCCGTAGTCGTCCACCTTGATGATCGTGTCGGCCGAGGGGATCGCCACGTCGACGGCCTCGTACCGTTCCAGGGCCGTGACGCAGTCCTCGATGACGCGGTGGTCGATGAACGGCCGGACGGCGTCGTGGAACAGGACGTTCGCCTCGGGGGCGGTAGCGCCGACCGCTTCGATCGCGCGCATGGTGGTCTCGGTCCGGGTGGCGCCGCCCTCGATGACGCGGGACACCTTCGTACATCCGGCGGCGGCGACTATGGCCTCGGCATCGGCGGTGAAACCGGGGGTCATGGCGACGATGATCTCGTCGATCTGCGGCGCGCTCTGAAAAACCTGCAGCGTGTGCTGCATGATCGGCTTGCCGGCGATCTTGACGAGCTGTTTGGGGATCTCGAGCCCCATCCGCTGCCCCGTGCCACCTGCCAGGACGACTGCGACGTTGTACAACTTGGGTCCGTCCTCTGTCTGATAGGTGCAAGCGAGGATAGCGTCAGATAACCGGTAAAAAACGACAGACGTACCACATGAAGGCTACGTAACGCTCACCTGAGAATTCGGTTACTTGATCAACGTTTTACGCCGTCCGAGCCTCGCCTGACCGGGGCGCGCGCATGATCGCGCCCCGTACGCTCCCGGTCCGCCGTCGGCCGAATCGCCTTGACCGGCGCCCTCGTGCCGCCATCATCGGTGGCGAGCGTCCGAACCCCGTACGCTCGGCAGTCCCGGGATTTGGAGGTGGTCACGGTCGAGTCCGCACGGAGCCGTTGGCGCGCCGTGCCCGGGGTTGTCGCGACCTTGGTCACCGTCATCTGCGGAGCGATCCTCGCCGACCGGCTCATCCTCCAGGCGGAGTGGTGGCAGGTGAACCGCACCGTGACCCACGCCCCGCGACCGCCGCTCGCCGACCTGGGGCCACCACCCGGTCCGGTCACGCTGAGCTGGCAGCTCAGCACCCCGGTGGCCGACAGCGAGCTGCCCGCCTACGACCGGGTCGCCTACACGATCATGGACGGAGAGCTCGTCGTCGTGTCCGGCCACGGCCTCACCGTCCGCGACGCGCGTACGGGCCGTGAGCGCTGGCACTACTACCGCGGGCAGTGGTCCCTGCTGGGGTGGGCGCGCACCGGTCACGTGGTCGTCGCCTACCTCGAGCGCACCGGCCACCGCGGCAACCGCCTCATGGTCGGCCTCGACGCGGTCAGCGGCACACTGCTCTGGCGCCAGCGCGGCGACGTGCCGGCCGCGACCGAGCGCACCACGTTGCGCTGGCCGGCGGGCGGCGGTGTGGTCATCGTCACCGAGGACGGCCGGCACACGCTGTACGGCCGTGCCGCGGCGACCGGCCGGCGCGTGTGGAGCAAACGTCTCGCGCACGGCTGCCTGCTGCCCGAGGCCGTCCCGTACGGTTCGTCGGCCAGCGACAACGTCGCCGCGTTCGGCCTCGACTGTGGCGCGCGCGACCGCACGCTGGCGCTCGACCCGCGCACGGGGCGCACCCTGTTCACGACGAACGCCGCGCACCCCGCGGTGTCGGTCAGCGGCGACGTGACCGCCGTCTTCGACGGCACCGGCCTGCACGCCTACGACCGGGGCGGCCGGGAGTTCCTCGTCCGCAGGGGAGAGGACGTCTGCCGCGAGATGTGCCCGGCCGTGGTCACCGGTGGGCATCTGCTCATCGCCTACGACCTGGCCCGCGGACCGGAGAACGGCACCGAGACGCGGAGGCTGGAGTCGATCGACATCGGCTCCGGGGGGCTGTCCTGGCGCCGCGACATGTCCGGGTACACCGCGCTGTCGGTGTCGGGCGGCCTGGTGTACGGCCTGCGCTCCCGGCTCGCCGATCCGCTGCTGCCCGCCGGGATCGACGTCATCGACCCGGCCACCGGCGCCGGCACCACGGTGCCCGCGCCGCTGGTGACCCGCCCGGGCCTGGACGGCGTGCGGCCCTGGCTCGCCGCCGGCGGCGGACTGCTGTACGTGGCCGTGCCGACCGCGCGCCCGCGCCCGTTCGGCGGGGCGCGGCTGGTCGCCCTGCGCGGCGGGATCCGCGGGTCGGGGCCGCCGGAGCTGGCAGGCGTGCCGGCGCGGGAGTGGCCCGAGGCGTGCTCCCTGCTGACCAAGCACGACCTGCCACGCGGATACGCGGCGGAACCGACCACCGCACACGTCGAGGGCCTGCGCCTGCGGGTCGGCTGTACCTACCGCCTGCGCCACCAGAAGCGCCGGGCGTCGGACGGTCCCGAACGCGAGGCGGCCGCCGTGTCGGTCACGGTCCAGTGGGTCGCGGCCGACGAGAGCACGGCCACGGCCCTGTTCTGGGCGGCCCGTGACACGCAGAACGGCGTCCGTGACCCGGTGAAGGCCGGCGACGCGGCGTACGGGCTGGGCGTGCCGTCGGGGACGGTGGTGATGCGGGTGGACCGCACGATCGTGACGGTCACCTCCGGCATACCGAGCATGGCCTCGGGCCTGGCCAACCTGGTCGCCGCCCGGCTCCGCGCCGCGCCCTAGTAGCACTACTAGCCCGCCCGCGGCGCTCAGGCCTTCGCGGAGGCCCAATCCTCGAGCTGGGCGACGAACAGGCGTGCCTGTTCGGGCCAGTGGAAGCGGGCGCGCGCCGCCTCGTGACCCCGTTTGCCCATGTCCAGGCGCAGCGCGGCGTCGTCGCGGAGCCGGCGGACCGCCGCCGCCGTGGCCACCGGGTCCTGGAACGGCACGACCAGGCCGCAGCCGCTCTCGTTGACGATCTCCGCGGCGATCGGGTTGGGCGTGGTGACGACCGGCAGGCCCCGCGCCATGTACTCCACGACCTTCGTCGGCATCGAGTGCCGGTAGTTCGGCGAGTCGTGCAGCAGCGCGAGCCCCGCGATGGCGCCTTCGGCCATGCGCAGCGCCCGGTCGTTCGGCACGAAGCCGTACCAGCGCAGCAGACCGGTCCGCTGTGCCTCGCGCAGCAGCGGCCGGACGCCCGCGTCGGCCGCGCCGATGAGCTCCAGGGTGATCCCGTCGGCCTGGAGGATCCGCGCGAGTTCGATCAGGTCGGCGGCGCCGCGGGCCATCGAGAGCTGCCCGACGTAGACCACCCGCTCGTCGCCGGGCGGCGCCGGCGGGACGTCCGGGACGTTCGTGGTGTTCGGCACGACGAGGTGGGTCTCGCGGAAACGTGCGCGGTACCCCTCTTCGGCCAGCAGCAGCTTCATCCGGCGTTCCGCGCGCCGCTCCAGCCGCCGTACGGCGAACCGTAGCGGTATGCGCATGGGCGCCGGCAGCCAGCCCTTGGCGCCCAGGGCCGCCGCGGTGTCCTCGTGGACGTCCCAGACGGTGCGTGAGCGCAGGCGGCGCGGCACGCCGAGCAGCAGTTCGGGATCGTGCAGCAGGACGAGGTCGGCCTCCCCGCCGCGTTCGCGCAGCACGCGCCGCGCCATCCGCAGCGCGTGCAGCCGTCGCCGGCCGGTCGCGCGCGGCACGTCCACCGGAACGATCTCCGGCCAGGGCGTGACATTGCACGCGCGGAAAGGCGCCATGTAGGTGATCTCATGACCCGCGTCGAGCAAGGCTCGAATCTGCCGGTGCAGAATTCGCGCGTCCTCCGGATGGTGCACGACCGTACAGACGAATATCCGCATCGATTTCACTTCACCGCGAGTCTGTTGGGGTAAGGCGAACATTCGGTTAATTCGGCACGGCCATCAGTTCACAACAATTCGACGCGCTCGGCGGCCGACTCGTCCACCATCCGCGTACGGCCGCGGGTGTCGAACAGCAGGCGCGCGTGCCGGGTCAGCGTGTCGGCGTCGTACTCGGCGTGGTTCGTCAGGACGACGACGAGGTCGGCCTCGGCCAGCGCCGTGTAGAGCACGCGGGCGCGCGGCACCGCGACGCCGTCGACCTCCCAGTCCTCCACGTGCGGGTCGTGGAAGGTCAGGTCCGCGCCCATCTTGCGCAGCCGTCGCGCGACCGGCCGCGCCGGCGACTCGCGCTGGTCGGCGATGTCGGCCTTGTACGTCACGCCGAGCAGCAGAACCTTGGCGTTCTTCATCGCCCGGCCCTCGCGGTTGAGCAGGGCCTGCGCCCGCTCGACCACGTACCGCGGCATCCGGTCGTTGATCTCCTGGGCGAGCTCGACGAAGCGGAACGGGTAGCCGAGCGAGCGCACCTTGTACGACAGGTAGTTCGGGTCGATCGGGATGCAGTGGCCGCCGACGCCGGGGCCCGGGTAGAACGCCTGGAACCCGAACGGCTTGGTCGCCGCGCACCCGATCGCGTCCCACAGGTCGATGCCGAGCTCGTGGCAGAACACCGCCATCTCGTTGACCAGCGCGATGTTGACGTGCCGGTAGGTGTTCTCCAGCAGCTTGGCCATCTCGGCCTCACGCGTGCCCTTGGCCTGCACGACGTGCTCGACGAACTTGCCGTAGAACCCGGCGGCCGCCTGGGCGCAGCCCGGGGTCATGCCGCCGACGATCTTGGGGGTGTTCTTGACGCCGTACACCGGGTTGCCCGGGTCGATGCGCTCCGGCGAGAAGGCCAGGTGGAACTCGGCGCCCGCCGTCAGGCCGGACTCCTCCAGGATCGGCGCGACGACCTCCTCGGTCGTGCCCGGGTAGGTGGTCGACTCGAGGACGACCAGCGTGCCGGGCTCCAGGTGCCGCGCGACCGTCTGCGCGGCCTTCCGCACGGCCGTCAGGTCGGGCCCGCCGTCGGCCGACAGGGGCGTGGGCACGCAGATCACGACGGTGCGCGCGCCGTCGAGGACGGACTCCTCCCGGCTGGGCGTGAAGCCCGCCGCGAGCATGTCCTCGACCTCGGCCGGGCTGACGTCGTCGACGTGGGAGAGCCCTGCCTTGAGCCCGGCCACGACGCGTGCGTCGAGATCCAGCCCGCCGACCTTGAGTCCGGCGCGGCAGGCCTCCCGCACGAGCGGGAGGCCGACGTATCCGAGTCCGATGACCACCAGGTCCACCAGGTGGCTCCCTTCAGGAAGCAGATGAGGCGATTTCTCGATAAGGGGTGAGATAGCGAGCCGTTACGGCCCGCCAGGTCCGGTATTCCGCGACCCACTCTCGGCCGGCCTGTCCGATTTCACCGCGTGTCCTGGGACTGTAAATGAGCTGGTCCAGGTGATTCGCCCAAGCTTCCGGGTTTTCGGGAAGTGTTAACGTCCCCGTCACACCTGGTTCGATGATTTCGCGAAGTGCTCTGACATCACTTGCTATTACTGGGATTCCCCCTGCCATCGCCTCCAGGGGCTTCAGCGGAGTCACCAGCTGACAGACACGGTCCGCAGTCCGCGGGACCGCGAACACATCGAGGACGGCTTGATACCGACGTACCTGATCGACCGGCACCCGGCGGGTGAATATCGCGGGAACCTCCAGCTCGGCCGCTCGGCGCTCCAGGGCCGGACGCTCCGGCCCGTCGCCGACGAGCAGCAGGGTGAAGTCCCGGCGCAGGGCGGCGGCCTCGATCAGCGTGGCGATGCCCTCGAAGCCGTAGAACGTCGAGGTCAGCCCGACCACGACCTCGCCGGGTGCGATGCCCAGCTCGGCCCGGAGCTTCGCGGCGTCCGGCAGGGGCGCGAGGAACGAGTCGTCCACGGCGTTCGGTACGACGAGCACATTGCCCACGCCGCGGCTCTCGATCTCCTCGCGCATCGCCTCGCCGAGCGTGACGACGAGGTCGGCCGAACGCATCCGGGCCGTCTCGACCTCACGGGTGAGCCGGTAGAACTCATCGTTCTCGGTCCGCGCCGGGTCGCGCGACAGCCAGGAGTCCTCCAGGAAGCCGCGCACCTCGTAGGCCATCGGCACGCCGTACCGGTCGCGCAGCTCCAGCGCGACGGCGGCGTTCATGTGGTTGCTGGCCGCGTGCAGCACGGAGGGGCGGAGCCGCTCCACGAGGCCGCCGGCCAGGTCGGCGGCCTTGCGGATCTCGCGCACCGGCCCGCGCGGCGGCAGCCACGGCAGGAGACGGTGGTAGGTCACGCCGTCGACGTCGACCCGCGGCCGCGCGTCGGTGACGCCCTGGGCGAGCGGATGCCCGAGCCGGGTCACGACGTGCGGTTCCAGTCCCAGCTCCCGCTGGGCGGAGACGATCCGCTGCGTCCGCACGGTGTACCCGGCCTGGGTGGCCGGCAGCGCGTTCGTGACGAAGTGCAGCACGCGGGCGGGGTCCCGCCGTCCGAGGGCCCGCTTCGGCGCGGTCGTACCGGTGGCGGCGAGCAGGGCCCGCAGGTCGCGCGTCTCGTCGGACTTCGGAGTCGGCCGTGCCCACGTCGCCAGGCGAGGGCGTACCCTCCCCGGAACGACGCGGAGCGCCAGGCGTACGGCGAGCCGGAGCGCACGCCGCGGGTCGTCGCGCGCGTGCCGCCAGGCCAGCGCAGCGGAGAAAAAGATCATCTTGGCCACCTGCATGGCGGGCGAGGCTAAGCACCTTCAATGAACGAGAGGCAAACGTGATCGCGCACGTCCTCGGCGCCCGGCCGAACTTCGTCAAGGCCGCCCCCGTCATCGCCGCCCACAACCGTGAGCAGCGCCTGATCCACACGGGTCAGCACTACGACGAACGCATGTCAGAGGTCTTCTTCCGCGAGCTCGGTCTGCCCGAGCCGGACGTGAACCTCGGGGTGGGCTCCGGCAGCCACGCCGCGCAGACCGCGGCGATCATGGTGGCGCTGGAGAAGGAGTTCATCGAGCGTTCACCCGAGCTCGTCATGGTGTACGGCGACGTGAACTCCACCATCGCCGCCGCGCTGGTCGCGGCCAAGCTGCACATCCCGGTCGCCCATGTCGAGGCCGGGCTGCGCAGCTTCGACATGACCATGCCCGAGGAGGTCAACCGGCGGCTGGTCGACCAGCTCTCGAACCTGCTGTTCGTCACCAGCCCCGAGGCCGTCGGGCACCTCGCAGCCGAAGGCGTGGACGTCGACCGGGTGCACTTCGTGGGCAACCCGATGATCGACACGCTGCTCGCCCACCTGGACTCCTTCGACACCGAGGCGGTGCGCGCCGCCCACGGGCTGCCCGAGCGCTACATCGTCGCGACGCTGCACCGGCCGGCGAACGTCGACGACCCGCAGGTCGCCGCCGGGCTGGTCAAGCGGCTGCACGAGATCGCCGACCTGGCCGACGTGGTCATGCCGGTGCACCCGCGCGGACGCCGGGTGCTGACCGAGGCCGGGCTGGACGACCACCCGCGCGTGACGCTGCTGGAGCCGCTCGGCTACGTCGACTTCGTCGCGGTCGTACGCGGCGCCGTCGCCGCCGTCACCGACTCGGGCGGCGTGCAGGAGGAGACCACCATCCTCGGCGTCCCGTGCCTGACCCTGCGGCCCAACACCGAGCGGCCGATCACCATCACGCACGGCACGAACCGCCTCGTCACCCCGGACGGGCTCGTGCCCGCGGTCGAGCAGGTGCTGGCGTCGCCGGCCGGCGAGCACGAGGTCCCGCCGCTGTGGGACGGCAAGGCCGGCCCGCGCATCGCCCGGATCACGGAGAGCTGGCTCAATGGCTGACCCGGAGGCCGGGTCGCGGATCGCGGATACGAAGGGACTGCTCAATGGCTGACCGGCAGGTGTCCCGGCTCAAGGCGGCGCTGGCCGACCGCGATGCCCGGGTGCGCATCCTGGAGGCGCGGGTCGCCGCCCTGGAGGAGTCGACCTCGCTGCGGGTCGGCCGCGCCGTCACCGACGCGGCGCGCAGCCCCGGCAAGGGCGTCGTCCGGCTGCCGCGCGAGCTGTACCGCATGTGGCGGCACCGCGGCGCGCCCAACGTCGTCACGTCGGTCGACGCCCGCGAGCGTCCGATGTTCAGCGCCCGTGACGAGGACCGGCTGATCGTCGGCTCGCCCGCCACGGGCCTGATCGTGGCCGGGGTGCTCGGCGCGGCCGCCGCCGAGGAGCTGGGCCGTACCGCCCGCGTCGTCCCGCTGATGCCGCACGACGCCGCCCTGATCGTCGACACCGCCGACGTCGACCTGGTGCTCGTGGACGCCGCCGCGGGCGCGCCCGGCGGGCCGTGGGCGTACCTGGGCGTCCCGGGGGTGCCGGACCGCGAGCGCGCCCTGCTGGGCCTGATGGACGTCGCGCGGGGCCGGGGCCGCCCGCTCGTGCTGCTCGGCTCCGCGCCCGGCCTGGCAGGGCTGGGCTGGGACGCCACGCTGAAGGCCGGCACGCCCCTGGACGAGGGACTCGCCGCTCTTCGCACCCGCTTCGGCCTCGAACGACCATGACCTTCACCACCACCGCGAAAGGAAATCGCGTGCGCGCTCTCGTGTACGGCGACGTGGACCTCAACATCATCGACGGGTCGGCGATCTGGGCCCAGGCGATGGTGCAGGCGCTGCGCGAGGCGGGCGTCGAGGTCACCCTCGTGCTGAAGGCGCCGGTGCGCACGGACCGCCTCGTGGCCCCGCTGGAGCGGCTGCCGGGAGTGACCGTGCGGCGCCGGCCCGAGGACGCCGCCGGCCCCCTCAAGGTCGAGGACGCCGCTCAGCTGCTGACCGAGCTGGACGCCGCCGAGCCGTACGACCTGGTCGTCGTGCGCGGGCGCCGGCTCGCGGTGCGCGTCACCGCCACGCCGCTGGCCGGACGGCTGTGGACCTACCTGACCGACGTGCCGCAGAACGCCGCCGAGATGGCCGCCCCGGCGAACAAGGGCGTCCGCGGCGAACTGGCCGCGGTCGCCAAGGCGTCGCGCTTCCTGCTCTGCCAGACCGAGGAACTGCGCTGCTTCCTCGAAGGCATGCTGCACAAGGCGGCCGGCAAGTGCGTGCTGTTCCCGCCGGTCGTGGTGCTGCCCGAGGGACTGGAGCCGGCGCCGGAGCGCATCCCCGGCCGGCCGCTGAAGCTCGTCTACACCGGCAAGTTCGCGCCGCGGTGGAACACCTACGAGATGACCTCGCTGCCCCGGCGCCTGGCCGCGCGCGGCGTCGACGCCGAGCTCCACATGGTCGGCGACAAGATCCACAACGACCGTACCGACCCGGGGTTCTCCCGCCGGATGCGCGTGGCGCTGGAGTCCACCCCCGGCCTGGTCTGGCACGGCGGGCACCCGCGTGCCGAGGCGATGCGGGTGAGCGCCGGCTGCGACATCGGGCTGTCCTGGCGGCACCCGGAGCTGGACGCCAGCCTCGAACTGTCCACGAAGGTCCTGGAGATGGGCGGCCTCGGCGTGCCGGTCGTGCTGAACCGCACGCCGATGCACGAGAACCTCCTCGGCCCGGACTATCCGCTCTTCGCGGGCACCGAGGACGAGGTGGTCGACGTCATCGCCGGGGCGGCCGACCCCGCGACGTACGCACGGGCGCGCGAGCGCTGCCTGGAGGCCGCGCGCGCGTTCACGCTCCAGGCCGCCGCCGGCCGGCTGCGCGGCTATCTGCGCCAGGCCTTCCCGCCCGCTCCGGAGGGCGCGAGCCCGACGAAGATCGTGGTCGCCGGGCACGACCTGAAGTTCTTCACCCGGCTGCTCGACCACCTGCGCTCCCTGCCGAACGTGGAGGTACGGGTCGACCAGTGGCCCGCGCTCGGCAAGCACGACCCGGAGGTCAGCCGTGAGCTGGCCGCGTGGGCGGACGTCGTGGTCTGCGAGTGGTGCGGTCCGAACGCCATCTGGTACAGCGAGTGGCTGAAGAAGCACGGCCGGCCGGAACAGCGCCTCGTCGTCCGGCTGCACCGCTTCGAGCTGTACGGCGCGTGGCCGGGCCGCCTCGACATCGACGCCGTCGACCAGGTGGTGTGCGTCAGCCCGCACTACGCCGACCTGACCCGCAAGATGACGGGCTGGCCCGCCGACAAGGTCACCGTCATCCCCAACTGGGTGGACGACGCGCAGTTCGGCCGGGCCAAGCTTCCGGGCGCCGAGCACCATCTGGGCTTCATCGGCCTCGCGCCGTGGCGCAAGCGACTCGACCTGGCCGTCGACGTGCTCGAACGCCTCCGGCGCGACGACCCGAGGTTCACGCTCTTCATCAAGTCCAAGCTGCCCTGGGACCTGCCGTGGATCTGGAACCGCAGCGAGGAGCGGGAGAGGTTCGAGGCGCTGTTCCGCCGGATCCGCCGGTCGCCGCTGCTCGCCCCGGGCGTGGTGTTCGACCCGGCGGGGCCCGACGTGGCCTCCTGGCTGCGACGGGTCGGCTTCGTGCTGTCCACCAGCGACGACGAGAGCTTCCACCTGGCGCCCGCCGAGGGCATGGCCTCCGGCGCGATACCGGCGCTGCTGCCCTGGGAGGGCTCGGACCGGATCTATGACCGCCGCTGGATCCACGACGACCCGGCAGCGATGGCCGACGCGATCGCGGCGACCGTCGCCGAGGGCCGCTGGGAGGAGGAGCGGGCGCGGGCACGCGAAGAAGTGCGGCGGTCCTACGCCCTCGACCTCGTCTGCGACCGGTGGGCCGAACTGGTGCTCACACGCTCTTCGGACGGCGCAGCGGGACGAACGCCCACGACATGTCCGGCTCCAACGCCCAGTGCATGAGCCAGCGCACCGGCGGGGTGCACAGGATCGTCGCGAGCACCGCGCCGGTCACGGCGGTCACGGCCACGCCGGGCAGCGTGTGCAGGAACGGCGTGTCGTACCAGCCCATGTACTCCATCAGCTTCGTGGCGAAGCCGTGCAGTAGATAGGCGTACAGCGTGGTCGCGCCCAGGTTGGTGAACCAGGTCTGGCGCGCGGGCACCATCGTGAGGAACGCGAACACGAGGATGCCCGCGCCCACCAGGAGGCCGAGACGCATGCCTGAGCCGACGAGGTTGTTCACGTGCATGTCGGCGTTGCCGTCGCGCCAGTACATCCACTCGGTGGTCATGTGGCGGTCGGCGAAGAGGTACGTGAAGGCGAGCGCCAGGACGAGCGTGATCCCGCCCAGTACCCGGGCCACCGGGCGCTTGAGCATCTCGAAGTGCTCCGGCTTGAGCACCAGGCCCAGCACGTAGAACGGCACCAGGCCGAGCGTGCGGTGCATCTCGAGCTCGCCCGGCAGGGCGGTCATGGCCGACAGCAGCGAGATCAGCACGGCCGCCAGGACCGGCCAGCGGATCTGCTGCCAGACCGGCGTGGACAGGCGCCACAGGAACAGCGCCATCAGGAACCAGGTCAGGTAGTACGGATCCAGGATGCTGATCTCGAACTTCGAGTGCCCGACCGCCCAGTGGTAGGTGGAGTAGGCCGTCTCGAACACGACGTACGGCACGCCGAGGTTCACGATCAGCTTCTGCGCCTTGCGGCCGCTGAAGGTGAAGTTACGCGAGAAGTAGCCGGTGATCACGATGAAGACCGGCATGTGGAACGTGTAGACGAACATGTAGAGCGCGTGCGCGGCGCGTACGTCGCGCAGGTTCACGATCGAGTGACCGGCCACGACGAGCACGATGGCCATGAACTTGGCGTTGTCGAAGAACGGGTCGCGCCGCCGTCGCGCGGGACGCTGCTCGACGACCGCGTCCCGTGGTGCGGGGACCGTCGGGGCGGCGGAGGCGTCGGCCGGAATGCCGGTCGGTGAGGCCGGCGGTGCGGTGTGAGGTGTGCTCGGCGAAGTCATCGATTCCGTTGAGGGACGACGGTGAGGGCGGCCCCGGGCACGCCCGGGGCCGCGAACGACCATACCTATCCGGGCCGCTGATCGGACGCCGGGTCGAAAAACTCTCCAAAAGCTCTCAGGTCTTGCAGGGGTCGTCGGAGGCGGTCACGGCGTCCGATGACTTGGGGATGGTGGTGGACTGGGCGCCCTTGAGACCGTTCCAGTCCGGGCCGAGGACCAGGTCGACGACGCCGGCCGCGACCGACTGGTCCGGCACCGGCGTGCTCGCCGGGGCGACCTGGCCGAGCGCGGTGGCCTGCTGGTCGGCGCCGCTGCCGTAGCGCAGCTCGGTTTTGCTCGGCCTCGTCGTCGCGGTGCCGATGCCGGCGACGGAGTAGCCGCGCGCGGTCAGCTGGTCGCCGACCCGCTGGGCCAGACCGGCGGTGCCGGTGCCGTTCAGCACGCGCACCTTGATCTGCGCCGGCGGCACGCTCACCTTCTGGGCCTTCGCCGGGGTCTGGATCTTGTTGTCGTTGCGGATCGCGGCGAACAGGTTGTTGGCGTCCGGCTGCCGCCAGGCGATCCGGTTGGGGTCCGGCGCGTAGGCCCCCCACGGCACGGTGACGAACTGCACCTTGCCCGCCGACATGCCCTGGAGACTGCCCGCCACCTTCTTCATCTGGTCGACGGTGAAGTCCTTGTCCGTGGTGACCGACTTGGTGGCGGCGTCGAGGAAGCCGTAGAGCTTGCCCGGGCTGGTCAGCGTGCCGTTGCTGGTGGCCTTCTTCACGACCGCGCCGAGGAACTTCTGCTGCCGCTTGATCCGGTCGGTGTCCGAGCCGTCGCCGAGGCCGTGCCGGTTGCGCACGTACGCGAGGGCGGTGTCGCCCTTGACGATGTGCCGGCCGGCGGACAGGTGCAGCTTGCTGTCTCTGTCGTCCACGCGCTGGGGCAGGCAGATCTCGACGCCGCCGAGGGCGTCCACCACCCGCTTGAAACCGGAGAAGTCCACCTTGACGAAGTGGTCGACGCGGATCCCGGTCAGCGTCTCGATGGTGTGCATGGTGCAGCCCGCGCCGCCGTTGTTGAACGACGAGTTGATCATGTTCAGGCCGCCCGGAATGGTCCGCCCGCTCGGGGTCTTGCACGAGGGGAGGTTCACCATCGAGTCGCGCGGGAAGCTGATGCCGACGGCCTTCTGACCGCCGGGGGAGAAGTGCAGCAGGATGATCGTGTCCGAACGCTCGCCCTCCGCCTTGCCGTACTTGGCGTTGGCGCCGTTGCGCTGGTCCGAGCCGATCAGCAGGACGTTGAGAGCCTGGTTGAGCTTGGGCGGCCGGTGCGTGCCGAGCTCGGCCGTGACGTCCTCTTGCGTGATGTTGCCCTGCAGCTTGCGGTACGTCCCGTACGCGACGAGGCTCGTCCCGACCAGCACCACGGCGAGCCCGATCGACACCCAGCCGAGCACGCGCCAGAGGACGCCTCGCTTCGGCGCGTCGCCGAGCGGGTCGTCGTACTCGGGGTACTCGTAGTCGCTGAACATTCGGCCCTAGAGGCTAGGCGAGGTGACCAACGCAGTCGCCCTTTCCAGGGATATACGTCGATCTAGTCCGCTTTGTTCGAGGTTTTGGCAGATTATTACTGATCCCTGCGAGGCCAACGGTCCGATCAGTCCGGAAAGCAGCCCTTCCGGTGTGGCGTAGGACACAGTCGTGAGCGTGCGAGTGCCGGGCGGCAGCCCCAGCGCCTCGCCCGCGGCGACGAGCCGCGCCCCGCTCATGACCTCCCCGCCGATCTCCACCGCCGGGGCGTCCGCGTCCGTCACGCCGGTGAAGTGATCACCGTACGAGCGCACCTCGACCGCGTAGTCGGTGACCCCGGGCGGGCACTCGGCCAGCGGCGCGCCGAGCGCGTGCAGCGACAGGCCGACCACCTCGGCGTGTCCACTGCCGGTGGCCGCGAGCGCGGCCTCCAGCCGGCCGGGGCCGGCGGCCACGATGTCGGCGTCGGCGGGGATCTCGCCCTCGTCCACCGGAATCGCGGTCAGCCCCGCCGACCAGCAGGCGAACAGCCACACGGCGGTCTGCCAGTGCACCGGCAGGGCGAGCGCGACCCGGGCGCCCGGGTCGGCGGCGAGCCCGTCGAGCAGCAGGTTCGCCGTCTTGGCCACCCAGTTGTCGAAGGTCTTCACCGACAGTTCGACGCGTTCGCCGGTGGCGTCGTCGTAGAAGGTGACGAGCGGGCGGGACGGCTCGGCCGCCAGCGCCCCCCGCAGCAGGTCGACGGGATGAGACATGAGAGTGAAGACTAGGGGTGTTTCACCGGTTCCGCGTGTAGCCGGGGTGTCTCATGGGTTCTCGTGCGCGCCGGGTTCGCGTCGGAGAGACCCCTCCGTTGCGATCCGTGTTCTAGCCTGACTGCTTGTGCTGGTCGATGAGCTGGTCCGGGACCGTACGGACGCGCCGACATCAGGGCGATTCCCACTTCGAAGCGGAGGTGACGGGTCGCCGTGTCGGTAGTCGCTCCCGAACCGACGGATGAGCGGGACAGGAGAGACCCGGGCGAGGCCCGCGCGGGCGTCTTCCTGGCCCGGCTGACCGTCGCCCCGGCGCTGCTGCTGGTCTGCTGGCTGGCGGTCGCGCTGCCGCTGCTCATGGCCGGGGTGTTCACGCCGCTGCCCGCCATCGCGTCGTTCGTGCCGGTCGCCGCGCTCGTGCTGACCTTCGGCCTGCGGGCGGTACGCCCGGCCGGGGCGCGCTGGGGCTCGTGGTGGACGGTCGGCGGCCTGCTCGCCGTCACCGTGGCGTTCTGCGTGATGCAGCTCCTGACCTTCTCCGAGCAGATCGTGGTGCGCCGCGACCCCGCGTCGTACTTCAACTTCGCCACCTGGCTCGCCGGCCACGGGTCGCTGCCGATCCACCCGGCCCTGGGCCCGTTCGGCGGCGCGGATCCCGCGCTGTCGTTCGGCAGCCCCGCGTTCTACCAGCGCGGCGGCGTGCTGTGGCCGCAGTTCATGGCCGGTACGCCGATGATCCTCGCGCCGGTCGGGCGCCTCGCGGGCCCGTACGCCATGCTCGCCGCGATGCCGGTGATCGGGGCGCTGGCCGTCCTGTCGTTCGGCGGCCTGACCGCGCGCCTCGTCGGGCCCCGGTGGGCGCCGGCCGGCGCGCTGCTGCTGGCGCTGGTCTGGCCGATGATGATGATCTCGCGGTCGATCTACAGCGAGACGGCCGCGCTCGTGCTGGTGTGCGGCGGCCTGGCCCTCGCCATCGACGCCGTACGGGCGAACCGCCGCCTGACCGCGCTGCTCGGCGGGCTCGCGCTCGGGCTCACCATCCTGGTGCGCATCGACGGGCTGCGCGATGTGCTGCCCGTCGTGGCGTACGCCGGGCTGCTGGTGGCGCTGCGGCGGCGCACGGGGCCGGCGCTGTTCGCCGGGCTGGTCGCCGGCGTCGGCGCCGGGGTGATCGAGGGGTACACCCTGTCGCAGCCGTACCTGCACTACGTCCGTGCCTCACTGGTCCCGCTGCTGTACATCGGCGGGGCCGTGCTCGTGGCCACGGCGGTGGCGGTCGTCGTCGTGCGGCGGTGGGGCCTGCCCCGCCTGGACCGGTTCCGGCTGCCGGACCTTGCGCTGGCGGCGGTGTTCGCGGTGATGGCGTTCTTCGCCGCCCGGCCGAGCCTGCAGACGGTCCGGCGCGTGCCGCACAACCCCGACGACGAGGCCAACGCCTCCTTCATCGCGGCGCTGCAGAAGTCGCTGCGGCTGCCCGCCGACCCGTACCGGCAGTACTCCGAGCTGAGCCTGCACTGGGTGACCTGGTACATCGGCGTGCCGGCGGTGCTGCTCGCCACGATCGGCGCCGGCCTGCTCCTGCGCAAGCTGCTGCTCCGCCGCCGTACCGACTGGCTCCTGCCGTACGCGGTGATCGCGTGGACGACGGTGACCACGCTGTGGCGGCCGGGGATCACCCCGGACCATCCCTGGGCGAGCCGGCGGCTGATCGTCGTGGTGCTGCCCGGCCTGCTGCTGTTCGCGCTGTGGATGATGGCCTGGGCGGTGCGGAGCGTGCGGCGGCTGGGGTACGGGCCGCAGATCGCGGGCGGCACGGCGGTCGTCGGCGTGCTGCTGGTCCTGGTGCCCACCGTGCTGACCTCCGCCGGAATGATGTTCACCCCGACGGAGCAGGGCGAGGTGGCGCAGGCACGGTCGATGTGCCGCAGTATCGGCCCGCGCGCCACCGTGCTGATCATCGAGCGGGTCACCGCCGACCGCTTCACCCAGCTCGTCCGCGGCACGTGCGGTGTGCCGTCCGGCCGGATCCAGGTACGGCCGGGCTCCAACACCGCGGCGTCGGAGGACGTCGAGCGGATCAGTGAGAAGGTCGTCGCCGCGGGTCGCCGCCCGGTGCTCCTGGGCGCGAACTCCGTGGACGTGGCGCCGTACGGCACCGCGCGGCGCGTCTATCACGTCAGCACCCGCCGCGACTCCAGCAGCCTCGTCGCCGCTCCGCACGGCACGTGGTCACTGGCGATCAACGTCTGGATGGCCGTTCCCGTGTACGCAGGGTGAACAGTGCGTACCCTTGGCTCGTGGCCCAGCCAGTCCGAGTATCCTCGCCATGCGTGACTGACACGCCCCACGTGACGATCGTCCTGCCGTGCTACAACGAGCAGGACCACGTCATCGACGAGGTCGAGCGCATCTGTAAGGCGATGGATGCCAGTGGCCACACCTATGAGCTTCTCGCCGTCGACGACTGCTCGACCGACGGCACGCTGGCGCGGCTCGAGGAGGCGGCGCCGAACTTCCCCTCCATGCAGGTGGTCCCGTTCCACCGCAACGGCGGTTCCGGCACCGTGCGCCGCATCGGTTCCCAGCAGGCCAAGGGCGACATCGTCGTCTGGACCGACGCGGACATGAGCTACCCCAACGAACGCATCCCCGACCTGGTCGACATCCTCGACGAGGACCCGACCGTCGACCAGGTCGTGGGCGCGCGGACCAGCGAGGAGGGCTCGCACAAGCTCCTGCGGGTGCCCGCCAAGTGGTTCATCCGCAAGACGGCCGAGCGGCTGGCGGGGCAGAAGATCCCCGACCTCAACTCCGGCCTGCGCGCCTTCCGCCGTGACGTCGCCGAGCCGTACCTCAAGCTGCTGCCGCCCGGGTTCTCCTGCGTCACCACGATCACGCTGGCGTTCATGTCGAACCAGCACGACGTCCGGTACGTCCCGATCGACTACGCCAAGCGGGCCGGAAAGTCGAAGTTCCACTTCGTGCACGACGCCTACCGCTACATCCTGCAGGTGCTGCGGATGGTGATGTACTTCAACCCGCTCAAGGTGCTGATGCCGCCCGCGCTGTGGCTGCTCGGCCTGGGCATCGCCAAGGGCGTCTTCGACCTGATCGTGCACCCGGTGCGGTTCGCGAACAACACCGTCATGATCTTCGTGACCGGCATGATCATCGCTTCGCTCGCGCTGCTCGCCGACCTCATCGTGCGGTCGCGGGGAGACACGTGAAGATAGCGATCGTGGGTCCCGCCTTCCCGTACAAGGGAGGCGGCGCACACCACACGACCGAACTCGCCCACCGGCTCGCCGCGGCCGGGCACGAGGTGACGATCGAGTCGTGGAAGGCCCAGTATCCGGGCTTCCTCTACCCGGGCGAGCAGACGATCTCCACGCCAGAGGGCGTGCCGTTCCCGGGCACCCGCCGCACGCTGGCCTGGTACCGCCCGGACGGCTGGATCCGCACGGGGCGGCGGCTGCGCTCCTTCGACCTCGTCGTGCTGGTGGTGCTCTCGCCGGTCCAGGTGCCGGCCTACCTCGGCATGGCGCGTGGCCTCGGCCGCGGAGGCCCCCGCCTGATCGCCCTCTGCCACAACGTCCTGCCGCACGAGCGCAAGCCCTACGACGTCCCGCTGATGCGGCGGCTGCTGCGTCGCGTGGACGGCGCCCTGGTGCACTCCGCGCAGCAGGCGCAGCTCGCCCGCGACCTCGCGCCCGGCACCCCTGTGGTCACCGCCGGACTGCCCGCCCACCTGCCGACGCCCGCCGGCGGCACGCCGGTCGTGGTCGCCGACGCCGAGCCGGCCGACCACCTGCTGTTCTTCGGCATGGTCCGGCCGTACAAGGGGCTGGACGTGCTGCTGAGAGCCCTCGCGCGCCTCGACGGCGTCTCGCTGACCGTGGCCGGGGAGTTCTGGGGCGGTGTGGACGAGACGCGCGCGCTGATCTCCTCGCTC
The DNA here is from genome assembly GCF_050936355.1 of Actinoallomurus sp. CA-142502. Classification (NCBI taxonomy): domain Bacteria; kingdom Bacillati; phylum Actinomycetota; class Actinomycetes; order Streptosporangiales; family Thermomonosporaceae; genus Actinoallomurus; species Actinoallomurus sp. CA-142502. The sequence continues at coordinate 10,354,702 of NZ_JBNJMY010000001.1, read as the reverse complement.
GGCCTGGACGACCGGGTCGAGCTGCGGCCGGGGTACGTCCCGGCGGACGACGTGCCGGGCCTGTTCGCCCGCGCCGACGCGCTCGTGCTGCCCTACCGCACGGCGACGGCTTCGCAGAACGTCTTCATGGCGTACGAGCACGGCGTCCCGGTGATCGCCACCCGCGCCGGCACCCTCGCCGATCATGTACGCGACGGCATCGACGGACTGCTGTGCGACCCGGACGACGTCGACTCGCTGAGCGACGCGCTGAAACGCTTCTACGCCCCGGGCGAGCCGGCCCGGCTGCGCGCGGGCGTGAAACCGGTCGACGCGGAACCGCACTGGGTCGCTTATCTGGAGCAGTTGCTCAGTCACTGATTTTCGCCCGGCGGCGACGCGCCGGTCTCGCTGGAAAACCGGAACTCCCCCTCGTATGAGGAGGGGGAGTCGGTTTTCAGCGCCTAGAATTCGTGGCCGTATTCTCCACCGTGGCCGTATTCTCCGCCGCGACCCCGTTCCCGGCGTCGGTCGACCGGACTGTTTATCCACAGGGAGGACTCGGCGGAATTCGTCGTCGCCGGAGTGCGTGAACGGGGGCCTGCAGGCGCCCACTGCATGACATAGCGTTCCCGCGCACCAATCACCGATAACCGGTTTATGGTGCGCTTTGTCCAGCTTTTGCTAGTCCGTGGTCTCGTCGTGCGGGGTCAGCGCGCGCAGGTGGGCTTCGAGCAGGGCGACGTGGTCCTCGGGCCGTGCCGGGCCCGGCCGGAGAACGGTCGTCAGGCTCAGGCCGTCGATGAGGGCGGCGAGGCGTTCGGTCTCCAGTGTCAGGTCGAGGTCCCGCCGGAGCGTGCCGGTCTCGTGGAGCCGGTCCAGGAGCAGGCGTACGAAGACGCGCTCGTCGGCGGACGCCTCCTGGGCCGGTGCCTGGAACGACGTGTCGGTCCGGCTCGCGACCATGAAGTCGAGGAAGACCGCCACCTCGCTGCGGCGGCGGGTGTCCAGCGGAAGCAGTTCGGCCAGCAGATCCGTCGCGGCGCGGAGCCGCTCGGCGGGGGACAGGTGCCGGAAGTCGCCGAGCTCGTCGAGGCGGGTCCGCAGGCGGGTGCCGAGCCGGTCGAGCATCGAGCGCATCGCGAACGTCATCAGGTCGTGGTGACTCGCGAAGTAGTGACGTACGGAACCGATGCTGAGCCCCGCCTCCTCGGCGACGGTGCGCAGCGAGGCGCTGTGCAACCCGTCGCGCTCCGTCACCCGGAACAGCGCGTCGATGACGTCCGTACGGCGGGCGACGGGATCCACGTACCGGGGCATGCGACGAATCTAGCCGTCCTCTCGGTGCCCTGGACAATGCGGCGCCATCGACTACGCACTGTAGTAGCACGGTCATGCTACATTGGCTCTCGTTCGTTCTTCTCACCCCCTGCAGGAGGTCTCATGGGACAGAGGCGTCGGCGTCATGGCGCACGTCTGGTCCGCCTGGCACTCGACCTGGGGATCTCTCCCCTCGCGTACTACGGCGGTGTTCTCGCCGGTGTCTCCACGCTGCGCTCGTTGCTCACCGCCACGGTGGTGGCCGGCGTATGGCTGGTCGCCGTCACCGTGCACGATCGCAAGGCGGACGCCCTGGCCGTCTGCATGCTGGGGATGTACGGCGTCATGGCCGCCCTGGCGGCGGCGACCGCCGACCCACGGCTCCTGCTCACGCGCGATCCGGTGACCAGCGGGCTGGCGGGCCTGGTGTTCCTGGGAAGTTGCGTCAAGGGCACGCCCGCGACCGCGTACCTCGCGCGCAAGCTGCATGGCGAGCGGCCGGCGGACGAGCGGGCGCACCGCAGGCTGCACCTGGTCGAGACCGTCGTACTGGGCATCGGGCTGACCGCCGAGGCGCTGCTGCGGCTCGTGCTGGTCTTCACGCTGCCGCTCTCCACGAGCGCCACCGTGGTTCCGCCCGTGGAGTTCGCCGTCCTGCTGCCGCTGGTCGGCTGGGCGGTGTGGCATCGCAGGCGCGCTCGCGCGGCGGACGGCGGCGCCCGGGCCGCGTCCGACCCGCGGGCCCCGGTCGGCGCCGCGGCGGACGGACCGGGGTGGACGCGATGAGGACCCTGGAGAGCACGCCGGCGGCGGACGGCTTCCGCATGCCGGCCGAGTGGGAACCCCACGAGGGATGCTGGATGGCGTGGCCGCAGAACGGCTACGTGTGGCGGGAGGGCGCACGGCCCGCCCAGCGCGCCCTGGCGGCCGTCGCCAACGCGCTCGCCGACGTCGGCGAGCAGGTCACCGTCACGGTCACCGGCGACCAGTACGCGCACGCCCGCGCGGTACTCGACGGCCGCGTCCGCGTGGTGGAGACCACGTGCTGGCTGGGCTGGGCGCGCGACATCGCCCCGACCTACGTCGTCGACCGCGAGGGCCGCCGGCGCGGGGTGGACTTCGCCTTCAACGGCTACGGCGCCCGTTACCCGTACTGGGCCACCGACGACCAGTACGCCCGGAAGGTCCTCGACCTCACCGGGACCGATCGCTACCGCGCCCCCATGGTCCTGGAGGGCGGGGCGTTCCACGTCGACGGCGAGGGCACCGCCCTCGTCACCGCCGAGACCCTTCTGGACCCCGACCGGAACCCGGCGCCCTCCCAGCCCGCGATGGAAAAGCTTCTCCATGACTACCTGGGCGTCACCCGCACCGTCTGGATCGAGTGGGGCCTGACCTGCGACGAGACGCGCGGCCACGTGGACAACATCGCCTGCTTCGCCGCTCCCGGCGTCGTCTGCCTCACCTGGACCGACGACCCGCGCGACCCGCAGTACGAGCGCAGCGCCCGCGCGCTGGAGGACCTACGGCACGCCACCGACGCCCGGGGAAGGACACTGCGGGTGGAGAAGCTCCCCCTGCCCGGCCCGCTTCACCGCACCGATGAGGAGGCCCGCGGCGTCGACACCCTCGGCGTGCCCGACACGGGACCCGGCCGCCTCGCGGCGTCGTACGCGAACTTCTACCTCACGTCCGACCACGTCTTCGCGCCACTGCTCGACCCCGAACACGACGACGAGGCGATGCTCCGACTCGGCCGGATCTTCCCGAACCACACCGTCGTCGGCCTCCCCACCCGCGAACTCCTCCTGGGCGGCGGCAACATCCACTGCGCGACCCAGCAGATTCCCGCCCTCGGCGTTCTCGACGCTGATTCTCCTGACGAACGCGCCCGTAAGGGCCTCTCGGTGCGCTAATCCCCCGATTCCCCGACGTAATCGAACGGTGTCGCTGAGTGATCGGCGATCTGTGTTTAACTGAAGTATGCGTAGTGGAGGTGAGGAAGGCATGGCCGTGCCCCTTGAGGTCGACCTGCCCCGTGACCACTACACCGTCGAGGACTGGCTTCACCTGCCCGAAACCGTCGGGCAGCGGATCGAGCTCATCGACGGGAGCTTTGTCGTGAGTCCCACGCCGTTGTCGACTCATCAGCTCTGCGCCAAGCGGCTGGTACGCATTCTGGACGATGCCGCATCGCATGACCTCGAGGTCCTCGAAGCGTTCGGCGTGCGGACGGCGAACGAGGTGCCGGTCCCGGATGTGGTGGTCGGTGACGCAGACGTGATTCTGGGTGGCGCCACCGTGCTGCTCCCCGAGCAGACTCACCTCGTGGCCGAGATCGTCAGTCCGAGTCACCGCCAGCGGGACTATCACGACAAGCCCCGGATCTACGCCGGCGTCGGCATCCCGACCTTCCTTCGCATCGAACTGGCCGGGATCGCGCCGCCGTACGTCGAGGTGTTTCATCTGCGTGACGGCGCGTACACCCTGGTGGCGAAGGCGAACGCGGGGCAGGTGCTGGAGCTGACCCAGCCGTTCCCCGTCGCGTTCGACCCGGCGCGTCTCGTCGGACGGCGTGCGGCGTAGCGCTCGGAGCAGGGCGCGCTTGGGTCTGGCCCCGCCGTAGGTTGAAGATCGCTTGGGCGTCGCGACGCGCCGCGCGGGGAATTCTGTGATCGCCGGGTACGGCTTCACAGCTTCGGGGGATGTCAGCAGATGGCGTTGAAGCACTCGCGGCGCGGCGGTCGTTCCACCCGTGACCTGGAGGTGAATCCCCTCTTCAGCCAGGAGCCGGTCACGGTTCCCCGGTACGCCCTGCCGCCGGGGAGATGGACCCGGCGACCGCACATGCCGGCCCGGCTGTGGCACGCCCCGGATCCCCGGCGGGTGGCGGGGTGCTCGACGACCGGATCGAGCGAGGCCGCCAGCGCGGTGATCGCGCCGTTCCTCGACTCGGGCCTGGTGTGGGACTTCCGGCTGCCCCGCGTGGCGTCGATCAACACCTCCGGCCACAAGTACGGGCTGGTCATGCCCGGTCTCGGCTGGGCGCTGTGGCGTGACGCCGATGCGCTGCCGGACGACCTGGTCTTCCACGTCAACGACCTGGGCGGGCAGATGCCCACGTTCGCGTTGAACTTCTCCCGTCCCGGCGCCCAGGTCATCGCGCAGTACTACAACTTCCTGCGGCTGGGCTTCGACGGATACCGCCGCGTCCAGCGCACCTGCCGGGACGTCGCCGTGCGGTTGGCCGGACGGATCGCCGCGCTGGGGCCGTTCGAGCTGATCACCGACGGCGGCGAGGCGCCGGTCTTCGCGTTCCGGCTGCGCCCGGAGATCACCAACTTCACCGTCTTCGGCGTCTTGGCCGCCCTGCGCGAATACGGGCGGCTGGTGCCCGCGTACACCTTTCCACCGGACCGTACCGACCTGTCGGTGTTGCGGATCGTCGTCCGCAACGGGGCGTTCGCTCACGGCATCAAGACGTGATGTGTCGCCTGTTCGGGATGAGCAGTTCGCCGCGGCGTACGCACGCCACGTTCTGGCTGCTGGACGCCCCCGACAGCCTCAGCGACCAGAGCCGGCGGGACCCGGACGGTACGGGGCTGGGCTACTTCGACGCCGACGGCACCCCGCGGGTGAGCAAGGCGCCCATCGCCGCGTACGAGGACCGGCGTTTCGCGACAGAGGCCAAGCAGGTCGAGTCGACGACCTTCCTCGCGCACATCCGCTTCGCCTCGACCGGCGGCCTGGAGCGGCGCAACACTCACCCGTTCGAACAGGACGGTCGCCTGTTCGCGCACAACGGCGTGCTGGAGAACCTGGACGAGCTCGACACCGAGCTCGGTCCGGACATCGCGCTGGTCCACGGGGACACCGATTCCGAACGGTTCTTCGCTCTGATCACACGCGAGATCCGGGCTCATGGCGGGGACGTCGCCGGCGGCATCGTCCGCGCGGCCCGCTGGGTCGCCGACCGCCTGCCGGTCTACTCCCTCAACCTGGTCCTGACGACCGCGGACGGGCTGTGGGCGTTGCGCTACCCGGACACCCACGCCCTGTACGTGCTCGAACGCCCGCCGGGCGGCCGGCACGGCGACCGGCACCTGGACCACGGCGGCACCGCCGGCCACATGCGCGTCCATTCCCGCGACCTGACCGGCGCGCCCGCGGTCGTGATCGCCAGCGAACGCATGGACGACAACCCCGCCTGGCGCCTGATGGAACCCGGCGAGCTCCTCCACGCGGGACCCGGCCCGCGCGTCACCCACACGATCGCGCTTCCCCGCGAACCGAGCCATCGGCTCCGCCTGAAGGATCTGCGGCCCGAGGCCGCCGAATCCCAGAAGTCCGCGTAGGGACCCGGCGCGCCTCGCCGGACGACGCGCCGGGTACGGGGTGTCTCAGGCGCTGATGCCCTCGATGTGGGGCTGGAGCTCCTTGAGCAGGGCACGCTTGGGCTTGGCCCCGACGATCTGCTGTACCGGCTCGCCACCCTTGAACAGCAGCAGGGTGGGCAGACCCATGACGCCGTAGCGGTTCGGAACGTTCGGGTTGGCGTCGTAGTCCAGCTTGGCGATCTTGAGCTTGTCGCCGTGCTCCTCGGCGATCTGGTCGAGCACCGGAGCGATCATGCGGCAGGGTCCGCACCAGGTCGCCCAGAAGTCGACCAGCACGGGCGTTTCGCTCGCCAGCACCGCCTCGTCGAAGGTCGCGTCGGTCACGGTAAAGGGCGCGGCCGCGTCCGCCATCAGATGTCTCCTTCCGGGCGCACCGCCCGTACGGCGGCGACGTCTCACGCTGAAAGTCGCGAACCGCCCAAGTTGTTCCCGCACTGCCGGCCTCAAGTCCGGGGGCTCAGTCCCGCGACGGACAGCCGGAACAGCCGGTCCGCCGCGGCGGCGGGGTCCGGATGGTGCTCCGTCGCGAGGACGATGCCGACGATCAGCGCGATCAGGTCGGCGATGGTGACGCCGGGGGGCACCGTGCCGTCCTGCATGGCGCGGTGCAGCAGGGGATCTCCCGCCTCTCGCATCACCGCCGCGCAGGTGTTGTCGTGCAACGGGTCGGGCTCGGTCCCGTCGTAGGTCAGCGCGGCCGCCAGCCCCCGGGCGGAGGCGGAGTAGGCGACGACGTCACTCAGCCATTCCAGGAGCGCGGCCCGGCTGTCGCTCTCGCCGGTCAGGGCCTGGGCGCGGGTGGCCAGGGCTTCGATCCGTTTCCGGGACACCGCCTCCAGCAGCGCGCGCCGGGTGGGGAAGTGGCGGCGCACGGTCGCCGAGCCGACCCCCGCGATGCGGGCGATCTGTTCCAGGGAGGCGTCGGCGCCGTGGGCGGCGATCTCCTCCTCGGCCACGGCGAGGATGCGCCCGTAGTTGCGCCGGGCGTCCGCGCGCTGGCGGTCGGGCATCGGCCTCGTCTCCAGGGTCGGTTGTCATGCGGCGGGGTTGTTAAGTGGCGGGCCCCGCCATATCGTAGCGCGGAGAAAACGGCGGGCCCCGCCGTTTAGTGTCGAGCACCCCGAGGAGCACCATGTCCACATACTCCGCGCCCGTCCTGGTCACCGGCGCCACCGGCAGGCAGGGCGGGGCCACCGCCCGTGCCCTGCGTGCGGCGGGCGTCCCCGTACGCGCCCTGGTGCGCGACCCGTCCACGGACCGGGCCAGGGCCGTCGAGGCGCTCGGCGCCGAACTGGTCACCGGCGATCTCCACGACCGCGACTCCGTGATCCGGGCCGCCGAGGGCGCCCGCGCGGTCTTCTCCGTGCAGATGCCCGCGATCGTCGGCGATGCCTTCGACTTCGAAGGGGAGATCGCCCAGGGCGTCAACCTCGTCGAGGGCGCGAAGGCCGCCGGAGTGCCGCAGTTCGTGCACACGTCCGTCACCGGCGCCGGCCGGCACACCGAGGTTCCGGGCTGGGCCGAGGGCCGGTGGGCTTCGATGGAGGGCACCCTGGGCGCCAAGAGTGCGATTCAGGACCGGGTCCGCGAGGCCGGCTTCCCGCACTGGACGCTGCTCAAGCCGGGCTTCTTCATGGAGAACTTCCTCCCGTCCATGGCGTTCCTGTTCCCGCGCGGCGTCGAGGGCGGTCTGGTGAGCGTCCTGAACCCCGAGACCCGGCTGTCCCTGGTCGCGGTGGACGACATCGGCAGGGCGGCCGCCGCGGCCGTCGCCGCGCCGGAGCGGTTCGACGGGGTGGAGCTGGAGCTGGCGAGCGACCATCTGTCGATGAAGGAGATCGCCGAGGTCCTCTCCCGCGCCCTGGGCACACGGCTGACCGCGCCGGACATGACCGAGGAGGAGGCCCTCGCCGCCGGAATGCCCGCGATGGGAGCCACCCACGAGTGGCTGAACGTGGCCGGACAGCCGGGCCGCCCGGAGTACGCGAGGGCCCTCGGCCTCCCGCTCACGAGTTTCGAGGAGTGGGCGCGGGAGCACATGCGGGCAGCGGCCTGACCGTTTTCTTGGCCCGGGGTCGCCGAGTCCACGCCACGGCGGTCGACCGTCCAGCCGGTCGCCCCGGCCTCGCAGGGTGGTGTTCTGCCGGAGGATCCGCCGCATGACGCCGTAGCCGGTGCCGAACTTGTCGGCGACCTGGCGGATGCTTCAGCCCGGCTCGTAGAGGCGTACCGCGTCCTCGGCGCGTTGCCGTAGGGCATCGCCCGATTCGCCGCGTTCGGCCTCGAGGAGGCGGCGGATCGCCGCGAGGCGGTAGCGACGGTGACCGCCGGGAGTGCGGATCGGCGTGAGCCTGCCGTCGCGTGCCCACCGTACGGACCCCGAAGAGCTCCGCCACCTCCCGGCGTCTGAGCAGGTCATCGTCGCCTTGGGGGAGTCTCATGAGACGGCCTCGCCGGTCACCGCACGCCGGGGGAGCGCGGCCGCGCGTTCGTCGTGAGTGAGTGGGCCGCCCACGGCCAGGAGAGCGTGGACGACCTTATGGGCTCAGCCCCCTCCTTCTCGCGGCCACGGCTGTCACGCCGGAGCGTTCGCGAATGCCGTGCGGATCTCCGCGCAGAAGGCTTCGGGCACTTCGAGCATCGGGAAGTGGCCCCCGTGCTCGGCCACACTCCAGTGGCGCAGGTCGCGGTAGCGCTCCTCGACCCATGAGCGGGGCAGCTTCTGAAGGTCGCGGGGGAAGACCGTCACGGCCGCCGGCACCGTCACGGGCGTGTTCGTGTCGGACATGCCGAGGCCGCGGAAGCTCTCCCAGTACAGCCGGGCCGCGGACGCGCCGGTGCGGGTGAACCAGTACAGCGAGACGTCGTCGAGGATGCGATCCCGGGACACCGCCTCCTCGGGGTTGGTCTCTGAGTCGGAGAAGTCAAAGAACTTCTCCGCGATCCAGGCGAGCTGGGCGGTCGGCGAGTCGACCAGCGCGTACCCGATCGTCTGCGGGCGTGTGGACTGCTGGAGCGCGTAGCCCCGCCCTGACCGCCCGAACTCGGCGTACTCCTCGAGCCAGCGCTTCTCGGTCGGCGTGAGCGTGTTGTCGTCGAATCCCTCGGGGCGCGGCGCCCAGGGCACGGTGGTATGCATCATGGCGACCCGTTCGGGGTGGCGCACGGCGATCGTGATCGTGACCATGGCGCCCCAGTCGCCGCCCTGAACGAAGAACCGTTCGTAGCCGAGCCGGGTCATCAGCGCGACCCAGGCATCGGCGATGCGCTCGATGCCCCACCCCGCCTCGGCCGGCTTCTGGGAGTAGCCGAACCCGGGCAGGGACGGGATGACGAGGTGGAACGCGGGCTCGCCGTCGCACGGCTCGGCGAGCGCGTCGATCACGTCGAGGGTCTCGATGACCGATCCCGGCCACCCGTGCGTGATCAGCAGGGGACGAGCATCCGGCCGCGAGGACCGGATGTGGAGGAAGTGGACGCCGAGGCCGTCGAGGATCGTGTGCGACTGTCCGTGCGAGGCCAGCTCGCCCTCCACGCGCCGCCAGTCGTGCTCATCGCGCCAGTAGCGGATGAGCTCGGTCAGGTAGTCGAGGGGGATGCCCTGCGCCCAACCGGGTGCCGTCTCCGGTTCGGGGAGCCGGGCTCGGCTGAGGCGTTCTCTCAGGTCGTTGATCTCGTGATCCGGCACGACGGGCCGAAACGGGGTGATCTCCGCATTCTGGCGGTCACTCATCGGGAGGTTCCTTTCCACGGTCGCGTTGACGTGGTCGCGCGGCGGTCGCGTTCAGCCGGTGACCGGGCGGATCGGCAGGAGGGTGCCGGACAGGTGCATGGACTCGTCGGCGCACAGGAAGCGCACGAAGGGAACGATGTCCTCGGGCCGGCCGACTCGCCCGCCCGGGTACGCCGACGCGACGCGCTCGGCGTACCCGTCTTCGACAGTGCCGCGCATGCCCGGGGTGTCGGTCAGACGGCGTACGTCGCGGATGTCGGCGTGCAGTAGTCGCAGCTTCTCCGTGGGGAGCATCAGTCCCGCATTGCTGACCAGGGCATCGATCCGCCCCCATCGGCCGTCGATGGCGCCGACCGCTTCGGCGACGGCGGCCTCGTCCGTGACGTCGCACTTGAGAGCCAGTGGCTCCTCCGCGCTCGGCACGCTCTGCTCGATCTCGCGGGCGACCGCAGCGAGGTCCGCGCCGTCGCGTTCTAGGAGGGCGATGCGCGCACCCTCCGCCGCGAGGACGGAGTTCGCCGAGCATGGTCTCGAGGGCGCTCGGGTGGACCGCATCGCCGGGGCAGCGGGAGTGAACAAGGAGCGGATCTACGGCCACTTCGGCAACAAGGAACAGCTCTTCGAGGCGGTGCTCTCGGCCGCGCTGACCGAGGCGGCGGAACTCAAGCCGGCCGCCGGACTGACCGACCCGGCCGCCTACGCGGCCGCGACATTCGACTTCCACCGGTCGAACCCGCACTTGATCCGCCTGTTGATGTGGGAGTCGTTGCAGCGACAGCGGATCTCACCGGAGGCCGCGGCGCGGCGAACGCGCTTCTACACCGAGGCCGCACAGCGGCTCGTGCCTCCGGGTATCGACGACGAGACCGCACGGTTCGTCCTGTACGGCATCCTGGCGCTGGCGACGTGGGCCCAGGCGTTGCCCATCGCCGGCTCGATGGTGTTCGGAGGCGCCCCCGACCCACAGGATCTGCGCGAACGGATCGCGAACGCCGCCGCCGCGCTCGTCGAACCTCGCCAGTGAACGCGGCCGGGCGATGTCGGTGCCGTTCGCCTGACGGCCGGTGGCCGAAGCCGTACGTGTCGGGCGTCGGTCACCGGGTGCCCGGCTGTTCCTCCAGGAGTTCGGCCTCTTCGAGGGCCGGGTGGCGGGAGCCCAGGAGCACCGCCGCGCCCGCCCATGCCAGGTCGGCGACGGTCATCACGACCCTTGAGGCCAGGGCGACGATCAGTGGGGCGCCCGCGGGCAGGACCGGGCCCAGTGTCACGGTGAGCGCCGCCTCCCGTACCCCCACGCCGCCTGGTGCGATGACGACCAGGAATCCGGCGGTGAACGCCAGCGCGTACGCGCCGGTGGACAGGAAGAAGCCCGACCCGCCCGCCGCGCGGACCAGCAGCCAGGCGTGCGCGCCGAACAGCAGCCAGCCCAGTGCCGTCCAGGCCACCGCGCGGATCATCGTGGCCAGGCCCGCCGTACGGTCGAGGGGCTGGCGCCGGGCGAGCCGGAGTGCCCGGTTGAGCGCCCACGCCACGATCCGCGGGTGCAGCAGGGCCAGGAAGATCGGCGCGAGCACCAGCAGCCACCAGTAGCGACGGGTGGCATCGGACGAGGTCAGCGGCAAGGTCACGGCCGCCGCCGCGCAGCCGGTGGCGATCGTGGTGGCCATCGCCAGCAGGGCCGCCGTCGCACCGCGCTGGCGGGGTACGCGATGTTCCTTCGCCAGCTCCATCTGGGCGACCAGCGCCCACACCGAGCCGGGGATGTACTTGCCGAGCTGGGAGACGAAGTAGACCCGCACGGCCGCCCGCAGGGGGAGCGGCGAGCCCATCCCGGCCAGCAGCGACCGCCAGCCCAGCATCCAGGCGCCGAGCCCGGCGACGCCGGCGACGAGCGCGGCGACCATGTACGGCCAGGAGAAGGCCGTCAGCGCATGGCGGGTGTCGTCCCAGCGCGACGCCAGGCCGTACACGCAGAAGGCGAGCGCGACGACGACCAGCGCCACGCGAGGCAGGCGACTCGCTCGCAGCCGGGAGATCACCCGGTCAGGGTAGTCGTTGGCCGGCCTGGCCCGGGCATCACGCTCGCGCCCGCCGGATGAACAACGGCCCGTTCGCGCCGAAACCCGGCGGTACGGGCCTTCGTCGAACTTCCCGCTCGGCCGCTCACGTACGCTGCGGCCTCACGACGTGCGCATAGGCCGATAAGTCGGCCCGCGCGGGGGATAGGGGTGTGCCGTGAGCGGCGGCAGGACGGCGGGCGAGGTGCGCCGGCGGCGGCGCCGGAGGGTTGTATGGGCGGTCGTCGTGGCGCTGGTGGTGGGCGGGGTCGCGGCGCTGACCACGCTGCTGGGGCAGAACGAGCGTGTCGCCCGCATGTGGGTCGAGGCGGAACTGTCCGCCGACGGCAGTGCCCGCGTCACCGAGGTGATCGACTACGACTTCGGGGGAGCCAACCGCCGGCACGGCATCTTCCGCGACGTCCCCGGCATACCCGAGGACGCCAAGGTGAGCGTCACCATGGACGGCAAGCCGGTCCCGTACGACGTGGATCCCTACTGGGGCGATCACGGTGAGACCCGGATTCTCATCGGTGACGCCGACCACTTGATCAGCGGCCATCACCGCTATCGCATCCAGTACCCGCTGGAGGGCGTCGCCCCCGGCGGGAAGCTCGCCTGGAACGCCGTGGGCACCGGGTGGCAGGTCCCGCTCAGCCACATCGAGATCCAGGTGACCGGGCCTTTCGCCTTCGGTGACGTCCGCTGCGTCAGCGGCCGGTCCGGCTCCAGGAACCCGTGTCGGGCCGGCCGGCCGCAGCCGGGGCAGCTCACGCTCGGGCTCGACGCGCTGAAGGCGGGTCAGGGCGCCACGCTGTACGCCACCTCCGCCGGCAGGCTCGCCGCCGCGCCACCGTCGCCGGCCGAGCCCTCCGGCCCGGTCGTCCTCGCCGACCGGCCCGGTGCGCTGTGGGCCGGGCTGTACGCCGCCGGGATCGCTCTGGCCGCCGGGCTGCTGGTGGGGTGGGTGATGCGGAGGGCCGGGCGTGAGCGGATCGCCGCCGACGCGCTGCCAGGCTCCCCGCCGGCCGGCAAGGTGCGCCGCGTGGACGTCACGCGGTTGGCCTCCCTGGCCACCGAGGCGTCGTCCCCGCCGGAGGAGCTGACCCCGGCGCAGGGCGGCCTTCTGCTCGACGAGTTCGTCTGGCCCAGGCACCAGGTGGCCTGGCTGCTGAGTACCACGATCGACGGCTACCTCGTCCTGGGCGACGACAACGACTCGTATCCCACCCTCACCCGCCCGTCGCGGGAGGAGGTCACGCGCGACGACCGTGCCGTCCGGGACGTGCTGGACCAGGCATTCGTGGGTCGTGACTCGCTGGTGCTCGGCGGCTCCTACGACCCGTACTTCACGAAGGCCTGGAACAAGATCGCCGATCAGCTGAGAGGGTGGCTCGACGGCAGTGGCCTGTGGGAGCCGGGCCGGGAGAGGTTGAGAAGACGTCTCGTGCTCGGCGGTGTGGTCGGTGCCCTGGCCGGTCTGATCGCCGTGGGCGTCGCCGGTGCCGCCGCGGGAGGTGCGCACGGGTACTGGTCGGTGTTGCTGCCCATCGGGGCGGCCGTGGCGGGCGCGAGCGTCGCACTGTTCGCCTGGGCGGACGAGACGCTGGTCCGCACCCCTCGGGGGTCGAAGCTGTGGCTCGAAGTGGAGTCCTTCCGCCGCTACCTGGCCGGAGCGGGCGCCGAGCATGTGGAGAAGGCGGCCGAGGCCGGAGCGCTGGACCAGTACACCGCCTGGGCGGTGGCCCTCGGCGTGGCCGACCGCTGGTCCGAGGCGGCGGAGAAGTCGACGGTGCCTCCGGTGTCCGGGCACCGGCGCGCAAGGGCGTCCCTGTACCGACCGCTGATGGCCACGGCGATCCTCTCGGCGGTCTCCTCGACCACCAGGGCGCCGTCTTCCAGCGGATCGAGTTCGGGCTCCGGATCGAGCTCCGGCGGCGGCTTCTCGGTCGGCGGCGGTGCGGGCGGCGGAGGAGGCGGCTCCTGGTGACGGCCGTACGGCGGAAGCAAACGGTGAACACTCGGTGATCAGCGGATACCGCTCAGGTTCCGCCCGTAGAGTGGGGTCGCGATGAAACTCAACGACGCAAAGGCCTTCGTGGGCCATCAGGTGCACGTGTGCCGTTTCCGTGAGGCCGGGACGCTTCTCCGCTGGATGGGTGACGACCTGCGCGGCAAGCGGGTGCTCGACGTCGCCGGCGGTGACGGCTACTGGGCGGGGCAGGCGCGCAAGCGCGGCGCGTACGCGGTCTCCATCGACCTGGCCCGCGGCAAGATGCTCTACGGCCGTACGCTCAAGTACACGCCGGCGCTGATCGAGTGCGACGCGCTCCGGCTGCCGTTCGCCGACGAGTCCTTCGACGCGCTGCTGTCGGTGTGCGCCATCGAGCACTTCGACGACGGCGGCACGGCGCTGGACGAGATGTCGCGCATCCTCAAGCCGGGCGGCGAGCTGTTCATGTCCGCCGACGTGCTGAGCCGGTCGCGCGACTGGCCCAAGCTCCGCGAGGCGCACTGCGAGAAGTACCACGTGCAGCACACCTACACGCACGAGACCCTGGCCGGGCTGCTCGGCGAGCGCGGCATGGAGCTGGTCGACTACTCCTACCAGTTCCGCAGCCGGACCACCGAGCGCCTCTACCTGTCGCTGTCGGCGTACGGGGGCCGGGTCGGTTTCAACGCCGCCGCGCCGCTGACGCCCCTCGTGGCACTCGCCGACCGCCGCAGTCCCAATGACCGCGGCAGCATCGTGCTGATCAGGGCGCGCAAGAAATAGTGACGTCCCCCCGTTCCGGACTGATCGGCGTAGGCTTCCGATCGGGGAGTGATCCCCACCACTTCGGCACCTAACGAGGGGGCGACTGTCAACGTGGTGCCTCGGGTCCTCGTCGACGCGACCGCTGTACCCGCTGACCGCGGTGCGCTGGGGCGATATGTCGACGGCCTGATCGCCGCGCTGCACCGCGCGGACGCCGATCTGGCCGTCGCCTGCCAGCGATCGGATGAGGAGCGCTACGCCGCGCTCGCACCGAAGGCCCGTGTCGTCTCGGGGCCGCCGGCGATCGTGCACCGGCCGGCGCGGCTGGCCTGGGAGCAGACCGGGCTGCCGTTCATCGCCAAGCAGGTCGCCGCCGACGTCATCCACGCGCCGTACTACTCGACACCGTTGCGGCCGGGGGTGCCCGTGGTCGTCACGGTGCACGACGTCACCTATTTCGCCGAGCCGGAGGTGCACAACCCGGTCAAGGCGACCTACATCAAGTCGGCCACGCGCACCGCGGTACGCCGCGCGGCCCGGCTGATCGTGCCGTCCAAGGCGACGCGTGACGAGATGGTCCGGCTGTTGCGCGCCGACCCGACGCGCATCGACGTCGCCTACCACGGCGTCGACCACGAGATCTTCCACCCGCCGGGCGAGGACGAGCGGCGGCGCGTCTCCGACCGGCTCGGCCTGCACGGCCACCCGTACATCGCGTTCCTCGGCGCGCTGGAGCCGCGCAAGAACGTCCCGAACCTCATCCGCGGCTGGGTACGCGCCGCCGACGGCCTGAAGGACGCGCCCGCCCTCGTGCTGGCGGGCAGCGGCGGCTGGGACGACGAGGTCGACGCGGCGCTCGCCGACGTCCCGCACCAGCTGAGAGTGCTGCGGCCGGGCTATCTGCGCTGGTCGTCGCTGCCGGGGTTCTTCGGCGGCGCGCTCGTCGTCGCGCTGCCGAGCCGGGGCGAGGGCTTCGGGCTGCCGGTGCTGGAGGCGATGTCCTGCGGCTCGGCCGTGCTGACGACGCACCGTTCGTCGCTGCCGGAGGTGGGCGGTGAGGCCGTCGCCTACACCGAGCCCGACGCCGAGAGCATCGGCGCGGCGCTGAGCACGCTGATCGCCGACGACGCCCGCCGGCGCGCGCTCGCCGAGGCGGCCGCCGCCCGCGCCGCGGAGTTCACCTGGACGGCGTCCGCCGAGGCGCATCTCGCTTCCTACCGGCGCGCCGCCGAGCAGTAGTGTGGCCGCCACACCGATAAGGGAGGGACACGCTGGAAGCGATTCTGCTGGTCGGAGGTAAGGGCACGCGGCTGCGGCCGCTGACCATCTCCACCCCCAAACCGCTGCTTCCCACCGCCGGCGTGCCACTGCTGGAGCACCTGCTCAGGAAGGCCCGCGCGGCCGGGATCCGGCGCATCGTCTTCGCGACGTCCTATCGCGCGTCGATGTTCACCGAGGCGTTCGGCGACGGCTCGCGGCTCGGCCTCGAACTCGTCTACGTCACCGAGGACCAGCCGCTCGGCACGGCCGGCGCGATCCGCAACGCCGCGCGCGAGCTGACGTGCGACGCCGACAGCCCGGTCGTCGTGCTGAACGGCGACATCCTGTCGGGCCACGACCTGGCGGCCCAGATCATGATGCACGAGAAGTCCGGCGCGGCCGTCACGATGCACCTGACCCTGGTCAACGACGCGCGCCGCTACGGCGCCGTGCCGACGACCTCCGAGGGCAAGGTCATCGAGTTCGTGGAGAAGTCGCCGAAGCCGCCGACCAACCAGGTCAACGCGGGCTGCTACGTCTTCCGGCGCTCGGCGATCGAGGCCATCCCCGAGGGCCGGGTCGTCTCGGTGGAGTACGAGACCTTCCCCGGCCTGCTCGCCGCCGGCGAGACGATCATGGGGTACGTCGAGGGCGCGTACTGGCTCGACGTGGGCACGCCGAGCACGTTCGTGCAGGGCTCGTGCGACCTGGTGCTCGGCCGGATGACGTCGCCGGCGGTCACGCCCGGCGGCGGCGTGCTGTTCCTCAACGGCTCGGTGGTCGCCCCGGAGGCCGCGGTCTCCGGCGGTACGGCCGTCGGCGCCGGGGCCGTGGTCGAGTCGGGCGCGACGGTGGAGTCCAGCGTGCTGTTCGACGGGGCCGTGGTCGAGCAGGGCGCGCGGGTCTCCCGCTCGGTGATCGGCCGGGGCGCCCGCATCTGCGCGGGCGCGGTGCTCGACGAGACGGTGATCGGCGACGGCGCGATGGTCGGCGCGGGCAACGAACTGCGCGGCGGCCTGCGGCTGTGGCCCGGCACCCAGCTCCCGCCGACCGCGGTGCGGTTCTCCAGCGACGTCTGAGGCCGGCGCCGAGAAGTGGTGCTGGGTACACCCCGGCCCGGGGTCTGACCGGCTGGGGCGGGACAGGCGGCGTGCCTAGTTTCGTCGGCATGAGGATTCTTTCATCCGCCGCTCTCGCCGGGCTCGCCCTGGCCGGGGTCGTCTCGGCGCCCACCCGGTCGTCGGCCACGTCACCGCACGGGGATGACTCCGGCGGACGGGGCCGCGTGGTCTCCGCCAAGAAGATCGCCGGTCTCTCCCGGCAGCAGACGGCCTCGTACCTGGACACGATGAACTTCGGGTCGCCGGCGCCCAGGTACGGGATCGACGAGTACGCGATCGTCTACCGGACGATCACCCCCACGGGAGCGTCGACCACCGCCAGCGGCCTGCTCATCCTGCCGCGCAGCAAGGACCGTACGCTGCGCACGGTCGCCTACGAACACGGCACCAACCCCACGCGGCTGGACGCGGCGACGACCTCCGCCGAGAGTTACGACCGGGCCGCGGCGGCGCTCATGGCCGCCGCCGGGTTCGGCACGGTGGCCCCCGACTACCTCGGGCTCGGCCTCGGGCCGGGGCACCACCCGTACATGGACCACGCCTCGGAGACGACCGCCTCGCTGGACATGCTCCGCGCGGCCGGTGAGGTCGCCGCCGACCACGGCCGCTCGCTCACCTCGAAGGTGCGGGTCACCGGCTTCTCCCAGGGCGGCGCGGCGGCGATGGCGCTGGGCCGCGTCCTGCAGGCGCGCGGGCGGCTCGTCGCGCTTGCTCCGATCAGCGGCCCGTACGACGTCGAGCACGCCGAGATCCCGGTGGGTCTCCACGGCGATCGGCTGTCGCCCCAGGAGGTCACCTTCTACCTCGGCTACTGGACGACGTCGATGAACCGGCTGCACCACTTCTACACGTCGCCGTCCGAGGTGTTCCGGAAGCCGTACGACGAGACCGTGGAGACTCTCTTCGACGGTGACCACAGCGGGGCGCAGATCTTCGCCGGACTGCCCGCGACGCCGCAGGAGCTGCTCCGGCCGGAGTTCATCGCGCGGCTCGACCACCCCGACGGCTCCCTCGCCCGCGCGCTGCGCGAGAACGACGACACCTGTTCCAGCTGGCGGCCCGGGGTGCCGATCCGTATCTTCGCCGCGCACGGCGACAAGGACGTGACGATCCTCAACGCGCGGCACTGCCAGGCGCAGCTGCGCGAGCACGGGGTCGACGCGCCGTTGACCGACGTCGGCGCGACCGACCACAACGGCTCCGCGTTCCGCTCCGTGCCGCAGGTCGTACGCTGGTTCGCCTCCCTGTAAGAACGGCGAAACCACGTAAGCTCAGGACGAGAACCATGCTCACCCGCGAGTGGCTGCCTTCATGGCCGGTGGACCTGAACCTGACGCTGGGGCCGCACCGGCGCGGTTCGGGCGACCCGGCGTACACGGTCGGTCCCGACGGCGCGGTGTGGCGCGCGTCGACGACGCCGGAGGGGCCCGGCACGCTGCGGGTCCTGCGGCGCGGCGACACGGTCGAGGGCCGGGCGTGGGGGCCGGGGGCGGAGTGGCTGCTCGACGGCCTGCCCGAGCTCCTCGGTGCCGCCGACGACCCGACGTCGTTCACGCCCGCGCACGAGATCCTGCGCACGGCCGCCGTCCGGTTCGGCCACTTCCGCGTCGGCCGGAGCCGCAACGTCTTCGAGGCACTCGTGCCGGCCGTGCTGGAGCAGAAGGTCGTCGGCAAGGAGGCCTGGCGCGCCTGGCGCTACCTGGTCCGGAGGTTCGGCGAGGTCGCGCCGGGTCCGCAGCCGCCGCACCTGCGGTGGCCGCTGCGGGTGCCGCCGCCGCCCCGGGTCTGGGCCACCATCCCGTCGTGGGAATGGCACCGGTCGGGGATCGAAGCGGTGCGGGCCCGTACGATCATCGGCGCCGCGCGGGTGGCGAGCCGGCTGGAGGTCGCCGACACGGCCGAGGCCGACCGGAGGCTGCGCTCACTGCCCGGCATCGGGGTCTGGACGTCGGCCGAGGTGCGGCAGCGGGCCCTCGGCGACGCCGACGCGGTCTCCGTCGGCGACTACCACATCCCCGGCATCGTCGGCTGGGCCCTGACCGGGCAGAAGGTCGACGACGCCGGGATGCTCGAGCTGCTGAAGCCGTACGCCGGGCACCGCTACCGGGTCACCCGGATGCTGGAGCTGTCCGGCGGCGGCCCGCCCCGCCGCGGGCCGCGGATGTCCGTACGCGACTACCGCGCGTTCTGACGGCGCCAGGCCGGCCCGAAGTGGCTTGAGCGGCCGTCGCGGGTGTCGGCGCCGTAGAGCGGGCCGAGCACGGCGAGGGCGACGATGAAGGACAGGATGATCCAGGCCATGACGGTCTCCCGGGGTAAGGAGTGTTTGTCGTTTCGCTGCTTAAGTGTGCGCGGTGAAAACGTTCAGCACCAGCGAGCGTTTCTGTACGGAACCGGTAAGCGTCGCTGAAGCTTCGGCCGCAACGCCGGGGGCGACGGGAATACCGGGCACGGCCTCGGCGTATGTTCCGGACATGAGCGAACGGAGTGAGCGAATCGAGGGACCGGCGCGCCCGGTCCGTCCCCCGGCGAAGGAGGGCTCGTGACCGATCTCGCCGACGGGCCCCCGCCGCCGACCGCCGTCCGGCGGGCGCTCGCCCGCGCCCGCGACGGCAAGGCGCTCGACGTCACCGAGGCCGAAGTCCTGCTGGCCGCCCGGGGAGAACAACTCGACACGCTGCTCGAACACGCCTCCCGCGTGCGCGACGCGGGCCTGGAGGCGGCGGGCCGGCCCGGCGTCATCACCTACAGCCGCAAGGTGTTCATCCCGCTGACCCGCCTGTGCCGCGACCGGTGCGGCTACTGCACGTTCGCCACCGTCCCCGGCCGCCTCGACGCCCCGTACCTCAGTCCCGACGAGGTCCTGGAGATCGCTCGCCAGGGCGCCGCGCTGGGCTGTAAGGAGGCGCTGTTCACCCTCGGCGACCGGCCCGAGGACCGCTGGAAGCAGGCCGGCGAGTGGCTGCACGCGCACGGCTACGACGACACGCTCTCCTACGTGCGCGCGATGGCGATCCGGGTGCTGGAGGAGACCGGCCTGCTGCCGCACCTCAACCCCGGCGTCATGACCTGGCAGGACCTCCAGCGGCTCAAGCCCGTCGCGCCGTCGATGGGGATGATGCTGGAGACGACCTCGCGCCGGCTGTTCGAGGAGAAAGGCCAGGCGCACTTCGGCTCGCCCGACAAGGACCCGGCGGTGCGCCTGCGCGTGCTGGAGGACGCGGGACGCTCCAGCGTCCCGTTCACCACGGGCGTCCTCATCGGCATCGGCGAGACGGTGCGCGACCGGGCCGAGTCGATCTTCGCGATCCGCAGGGTCGCGCGGGAGTACGGCGGGATCCAGGAGGTCATCGTCCAGAACTTCCGCGCCAAGCCGGACACCAAGATGCGGTCGACGCCCGACGCCGACCTCCAGGAGCTCGCCGCCACGATCGCGGTCACCCGGCTGGTCCTCGGCCCCAAGATCCGGGTCCAGGCGCCGCCTAACCTCGTGGACGCCGAGTACGAGCTGATGCTGCGGGCCGGCATCGACGACTGGGGAGGCGTCTCACCGCTGACCCCGGACCACGTCAACCCCGAGCGCCCGTGGCCCCAGATCGACGACCTCGCCGCGCGCACCGCCAAGAGCGGCTTCACGCTGCGCGAACGCCTGACGATCTACCCCGAGTACGTCCTGCGCGGCGAACCCTGGCTCGACCCGCGCCTGGCCGCCCACGTCGCCGCCCTCGCCGAGCCGTCCGGCCTGGCCCGCGAGGACGTCATTCCCGAGGGCCTGCCCTGGCAGGAGCCCGACGGCGGCTGGGCCGACCAGGGCCGTACGGACCTGCACGTCGCCATCGACACCGCGGGCCGCAGCGCCGACCGGCGCGAGGACTTCGACGAGGTGTACGGCGACTGGGCCGAGGTGGGCGAGCGGATCCGGCCGGTCGAGCGGTTCGACGCGGACGTCGCGTCGGCGCTGCGCAGCGCGGAGCGGAACCCGGGCGGGCTGTCGGACGAGGAGGCCCTGGCGCTGCTCCAGGCCGACGGCGCGGAGCTGGACGCGCTGGCCCGGCTCGCCGACGACCTGCGGCGCGACGCGGTCGGCGACGACGTGACGTACGTCGTCACCCGCAACATCAACTTCACCAACGTCTGTTACACCGGCTGCCGGTTCTGCGCCTTCGCCCAGCGGCGCACCGACGCCGACGCGTACACACTCTCGCTGTCCCAGGTCGGCGACCGCGTCGACCAGGCGTGGGCGGCCGGGGCCACCGAGGTCTGCATGCAGGGCGGCATCCACCCCGACCTGCCCGGCACGGCCTACTTCGACCTGGCACGCGAGGTGAAGAAGCGCGCGCCCGAGATCCACATGCACGCGTTCAGCCCGATGGAGGTCGTCAACGGGGCGTCCCGGACGAACCTGTCCATCCGCGACTGGCTGACCGAGGCCAGGGCCGCGGGCGTCGACTCGCTGCCCGGCACCGCCGCGGAGATCCTCGACGACGACGTGCGCTGGGTGCTCACCAAGGGCAAGCTGCCCGCCGCCGAGTGGGTCGAGGTGGTCACCACCGCGCACGAGTTGGGCATCCCGACGACCTCGACGATGATGTACGGGCACGTGGACACCCCCGCGCACTGGGTGGCGCACCTGAAGCTGCTGCGCTCGATCCAGGAGCGCACGGGCGGCTTCAGCGAGTTCGTGCTCCTGCCGTTCGTGCACCAGAACGCGCCGATCTACCTCGCCGGCCTGGCCCGTACCGGCCCGACCCGGCGGGAGAACCGCGCGGTGCACGCCCTCGCGCGCATCCTGCTGCACGGCGCGATCCCCAACATCCAGTGCTCCTGGGTCAAGCTCGACGACGAACTGTGCACCCAGGTGCTCCAGGGCGGCGTCAACGACCTGGGCGGCACCCTCATGGAGGAGACCATCAGCCGCATGGCGGGCTCGGAGAACGGCTCGTTCAAGACGATGTCGGCGCTGGAGGAGATCGCCGCCCGCGCCGGCCGCCCGGCCCGCCAGCGCACGACGATGTACGGCGAGGTCCCGGCCGAACGCGTCGCGGCGGCCCGCGCCACGGACGGGGTGGGGCACTTCCTGCCCATCGTGTCTTGACCCCGCCCCGCCGCGTCCTGGTCGCGGGGATCTCCGGCGCGGGCAAGACCACGCTCGCACGGAGGCTGTCCGTCCGCTGGGGTCTGCCGCGCCACGAACTCGACGCGCTGCACCACGGCCCGGGGTGGACGCCGCGTCCGGGGTTCCTCCCGGACGTGCGCCGCCTCGCCGCGGAGGACCGCTGGGTCACCGAGGACCAGTACCACCGCGTCCTCGGTGACCTGCTGTGGGAGCGCGCCGACACGGTCATCTGGCTGGACCTGCCCCGGCGCACCGTGATGTGGCG
Organism: Actinoallomurus sp. CA-142502; assembly: GCF_050936355.1. Classification (NCBI taxonomy): domain Bacteria; kingdom Bacillati; phylum Actinomycetota; class Actinomycetes; order Streptosporangiales; family Thermomonosporaceae; genus Actinoallomurus; species Actinoallomurus sp. CA-142502. Next base: position 10,332,696 of record NZ_JBNJMY010000001.1, on the reverse strand, counting down.
TGTCGTACGCCGTTCGGTGGCCCGCGCCGTGACGCGCCGCGAGCTGTGGAACGGCAACCGCGAGAGCGCCCGCGACTGGCTGCGCCCGTCCCACCCGATCCGCTGGGCCTGGTCGCAGGCCGCCTCCCGCCGCGAGGCGACCGCCGCGCGGGCGGCGAGGTTCCCCGGCGTCACCGTCGTCCGCCTGCGCACCGCCCGCCAGGCCCGTCACTGGCTACGGCAGGCCTGACCCGATCAGGCCGGGAACGGTTCGAGTCGGACCGCGGCCGCCGTTCGGTCGCCTGTGTGCCCGATCGACCCGGGCGGACCGTGCAGGACGAGGCTGTCCGGTTCGCGAAACGGGCAGTCCGCGGGCTTTCTCAAGCGCCGTAGCGGCGTTGTCGGGCGGCGAAGCTGCGGAGCGCCCGCAGAAAGTCGATCTCACGGAACGCAGGCCAGTTGGCCTCGCAGAAGTACAGCTCGGCGTAGGCGCTCTGCCAGAGCAGGAAGTTCGACATCCGCTGTTCGCCGCTGGTGCGGATGATGAGGTCCGGGTCGGGCCGGCCCACCGTGTAGAGGTGCCGGGCGATGTCGTCCACCGTCAGGGTCGACGCCACGTCGGCGAGGGATTCTCCGGCCTCGGCCCGGTCGTACAGATGCTCACGCAGGGCGTCGATCACCTCCTGGCGGCCTCCGTACCCGACGGCGAGCGTGACGTGGGCGCCGGTCGCACAGTCGCGAGTGGCCTCCACGGCGTCCTTGAGGGCACGGGCCGTCGTATCGGGCAGCGCGTCGAGCACGCCGGCGACATGCACTCGCCAGCGGGCGTCCCGGCGGCCGAGCCGGTCCGCCACCAGCTGTTCGATGACCTGCATGAGGAAGGCGACCTCGGCGTCACCACGGTTCTGGAGGTTCTCCGTCGAGCACAGGAACACGGTGACGTGCTTGATCCCGACGGCCTCGCACCAGGACAGGACGTTCTCGGCGTGCTCGGCGCCGTACTTGTGCCCGAGGCTGGGGTTCTCCAGGCCCATCTGCCGGGCCCACCGGCGGTTGCCGTCCATGATCAGCCCGACGTGCTCGGGCAGCGAACCGGCCATGACCCGCCGACGCAGGCGGCGAGCGTAGAACGAGTAGAGCGGACCGATCATCTGGCACCTTCCGCTGTCGGGCGCCGTCATCGGCGCGCCTCGGAGGCGTGAGGAAACACGCGACCGGGCTCGGGGCGTTGTGGGCGTCGCTCAGTCGGCCGGCGACAGGTGACGAATGTCGTACAGGGTTCCGGCGAACGCCGGCACCAAGACGAGCAGTCCGGCACCCGACGCGGCGGACAGCAGGTCGAGATGCCCGTTCGTCGTGGAAGCGTGGAGCAGGATGGGACCAGGCGCGGTCACCGCGGCCGCCAGAACCCACAGGCCGAGTTTCAGGCGGCCGGGGCGGGGCGGCACGACCACGGCCTGACCGAAGGCCGCGACGATCCGGCAACTTTGGATCGCCGCGAGCGCCAGTGCGGTCCACCAGCAGGCGAGCAGCACCGGTCGCAGCAGCGTCGGCGCGGCCGTGTACGCGCCGGTGTCAACGCAGACCACCACGCCCGCGCCGAGCGCGACCGGGACGGCGAATCGCGCGGCCGCGCAACGAACCACCGCGATCACGGCGTTGAGCGTCATGCGGGGTCGAGGTGCGACGAGGGCGAGCCCGAGGAGCATCAGGAGGCTGCACACGCTCATCGGCCAGGACCCGGCGGTCTTCACCGGCAGCGGGGCGTGCAACTCCATGACCGCATGCGTGATGAACCAGCAGACGGCAGAGACCGCGACCGCCATCGTCGCAGCCCGTCGGTAGCGTTGCGTGCAGGACTCAGCGGGCCAGACGACCGGGTGCAGCCACATGTCGGCGATCCCCGCCAGCACGTTGGGCCACGCCTTCCATCCGCCGGTCCCTATCTCGCCTTCCAGGGCCGGACCCCACCGGCTCCGAAAGGCGGCCGGGTAGAGCCTGACCAGCATCCGCGCGATGTTCACGCCGGATGCGCCCCGAGGTTGCGCAGGCCTGCGGCGGCGACCCGCTCCATGGCCCGCAGCTCCCGTTCCAGGACCTGACGGCCCTGAGGGGTCAGCTGGACCGGACGCTGGCGGCCGCTCTCGTCGAGCGACTCGATCAGCCCTTTGGTCTCCAGTCGGGTCAGGGCCCCGTACAGACTGCCGGGCCCCAGCCGCCGCCCGGTCAGCTCCTCGATCGCGGTGTTGATGGCGTAACCGTGCAGCGGCCCTTCCGCAAGTACGCACAGCACCAGCGTCTGAGCATCGTTCGCTTGCATCAGCACCTCCTCTCACCGCTCACCTTACTACGCGACAAGTACTACGCGCCGTGTACTATCTGCGGTCATGAACGACGGAAACCTTGCGGTCATGAACGACGGAAACCCCGTGGTCGTGACGGACGTAACGAAGAAGTTCGGATCCGCGAACGCCGTCCGCTCGGTCTCCTGGGCGCCCCGGCGCGGCGAGGTGACAGCGCTGGTCGGCCTCAACGGCGCCGGTAAATCGACCCTCATGCGGATCATGACCGGCCTGATCAAGCCGATGGGGGGTGCGGTGACGGTGCCGGCCGAGCAGGGGCGGCGCTCGCTGTCCGCGATGATCGAGGCTCCTGCGTTGTTCACCGGATTGACGGTGCGCCACAACCTGCGGATTCATCGCATCCTCACCGGCGCGCACCCGGACGACGTCCAATCCGTCGCAACGCTGACCCGGATTGATCAGGTCATGTCACGCCGTGTCCGTGCCCTGTCCCAGGGCTACCGGCAGCGAGTGGCCATCACCGTGGCGCTGCTGGGATCACCCGCCGTCCTCCTGCTCGACGAGCCGACCAACGCCCTCGACCCGGAGGCCACCGCCCACCTGCGCGTGATGGTCCGGCGCATCGCCGACCGTGGAACCGCGGTGATCGTGTCGACGCACATGCTCCGGGAGCTCGAAGGGGTCGCCGACACCCTCACCGTCATGCACGAGGGGCAGGTCCTCTACGACGGCCCGTTCGCGTCGTTCGTGGGGCCGCCGAGCCTGCGCGTCCGGGCACAGGACGCCGAGGCGATGGCCCGGCTCACCGCACGCCTCCAGGACGAGGGGATCGCGGCACGGCAGGCCACGGACGGCGTCCGAGTTCCGGCCGACGGCCGACACCCCGACCGCGCGGCCCAGCGCGTCTTCACCACCGCGGTCGACGCCGGCATCGAGCTGGTCGAGCTCGGCCACATCACACCGACCCTGGAAGAGGCGTTCCACGCCGCGATCTCCGGAGCCCGCTCATGAGGACCTACCGCGCCGAACTGCTCCGTTCCGCCAGTCGAGCCACCGGCTGCCTGCTGCTGCTCTGCCTCTGCCTGGCTGTTTTCAGCATGTCGAACGCCGGGCCACAGCACGAGCCGCCGCTGTGGGGATTCCGCCAGGCCGCCATCTTCATCGCGACCCTGCTCATGGGCCGGGCCGCGACCGTCACGGCCGGCGACTTCAGCACCGGGACGATCCGGCCGTGGATCATCTCTACCCGGTCGCGAGGTCCGGTGTTCCTGGGAAAGCTCGCCGCCTCGCTCACCATCGAGGTGGGCACCGCCGTGCTCATGGGACTGGGCGCCTACCTGGTCAGCGGGGTGTTCGGCCGCGTTCCCCCCGTCGGCGCCATGGCCACCGCGACGGCGCAGCTCGCCCTGGCCTGCGCGGCCCTCTCGGTCTTCGGGCATGCCACGGGGGTCATGACCCGGTCGGTGCCCGTCGCCCTGACCGTCACCCTCGGCTGGATCCTGCCCGCCGAAGCCGTCCTGCAGGGCCGCTCCGCGCGGCTCGACAGGTGGCTGCCGGGCTCCGTCCTGCACGACTTCACCCTCGGCCACGTCGCCCCGGGCGGTACGACGGCCGAAGCCGTGTTCCACGCCACCCTCCCGCTCGTCCTGCTCGACGCGGCCGCGCTGGTCTTCTTCCTGCGCCGCGATATCAACAGCTGAAGGAGCGACCTTCCTTTGACGAGTTCTGAGATGGTGCTCCTCACGGTCGGGCACCGGGCACGATCGGCCGCGGTGACGGCGTTGTGGGTCTCGGTCGCCGGGGCGGCGGCCTTCACGGTGTTCGCCTTCCTGACGACCCAGGTTCACGCCATTCGGGCGGGCAGCCCGTGGCAGGACGACCCGTACGACGGCGTCGTGTCCTTCACCCAGCTCATCGTCCCGGCGCTGGCCGTGCTGACCGTGACGCGCGCTCGGCTGCTACGCGGATGCGGCTGCCAGCCGGTGTTCCGGGTCGGGCAACTGCTGCGGGCCGCGCTCGTGTGCACCCTGCTGGTCGCCGCCACCGTCGTCACCGACTGGCTCGCGGTCACCGTACGGGCCGACCACCGGCTCTGGAACCACGGCACACCCTGGCTCATAGCAGCGCTTGCCCCCCTCACCGCGGCGGTGGCGGCAGGACTACTGACGCAGTGGCGGGCGTTCCGCCGACTGCCGCCGCGCGACGCCCGCGGGCCGGAGGGCGACTGGCTGGACGACCTCCCAGCCCTGACCGAACTGGTGGCACGAGCCCTTCCCCGCACCGGACGTCGGCTCGCCGGCGTGCTGGGCCGTGACGAGGTGATCGGGTTCACCCGGCGGCATGTCCTGCCGCTCGCGGCGGCGATCACCCTGGTCACCGAACTCCCGCTCAGCATCGGGGAGGCGCTCGGCGAGCATTGGACCGACCCACTCTTGTCGGTCACCGTGAACGCGATCGGCTCGGGAGGGTTCTTCGCCCTGATCATGATCTGCAACAAGGCGCTACGGATCGTCGTACCGCATGCGGACGATCGAACGCTGTCCGGGCGTCTGGGCAGAGCACGCCGCTCGGCCCGGATGGCCGCCGTCGCCGGAGCGCTCGCCCTGCCCACGTCCGCGGTGCTGCGCGGCAGCATCTGGCCGATGCTCGGCGGCGGGGGCCGGCTGCCCGTACCGGTCGCGTTCGCCACGATCACCTTCACCGGCGCGGCCACCACCACACTGGTCGTCTTCGGCACCGTCCTCATTCTCAGCCGACCGACCAGGCCGCGCCGACGCCCGCGAAGGTGGCGCGGATGGGTGCGCCGTACGGTCAAATCGATCGCGGCGACCGCGACCGCGTTGGTGGTCGTGAGCGCCGGTTACGTCGCCGCCGTGGCGACACTGCACGCGCAGCCGGTCACGCTGCCCGCCCCGGCAGGTCCGCACCACGTCGGCCGCACGATGTTCGACTGGACCGACCACACCCGCGCCGACCCGCTCGCCCCCACCCCGAGGAACGCTCGGAACCTGTCCGTATGGGTGTGGTATCCCGCAGTGCCGGGCGCCCGTGGCCGCCGCGCGCCGTACGCCCCGGGCGCCTGGAACCAACTGCATCTGCCAAGCCTGCCGGGGCTGGGCGAGACCGACTTCGCCGCCGTCCGAACCCATGCTCTGGAGGACGTCCCACCGGCCGGTGGCCGCTTCCCGGTCGTCGTGCTGCTACCCGGCCTGGGGTTCGCCGCGCCGCAGTACGCCACGCTGGCCGAGAACCTGGCGAGCCACGGCTACCTCGTCGCCGGCGTCACCCCCACCTACAGCGCGAACCTGACCGTCCTGCACGCGCACCCGGTACACGCGACGACCTCCGGCAACCCGGCGTTCGACGGCACCGACCTGCACACCGCCGCCGCCACCGAGGCCGGTGACCGTCTGACCGGGATCTGGGCCGCCGACGCGCGCTTCGCCGCCGCCCAAGTCGCACGGCTGGGCCTGACCGGCCGGTTCGCCGGGCGCGTCGACACGGCGCGTACCGCCTACGTCGGTCATTCCTTCGGCGGTGCGGCCGCACTGGAAGCATGCCGCACCGACCCGCACTGCGCGGGCGCTGCCGACCTCGACGGCACCCAGTTCGGACCGGTCGCACACACCGGCCTGAACAAGCCCATGATGATCATCGCCGCTCAGGACTCCTGCGTGACCGGCACCTGCCGGCCCGCCGATACCGCGGACCGCTCCGACGTCGCCACGGCCCACGCGATGCTCACCGCCGGCACCGGGCCCGCTTGGCGCTACCAGATCGAGGGAGCCCGGCACTTCAACTTCACCGACTACGGCGCCTACTACCTGGCCGCCCCCATCCGCCCCCTGCTCGCGCTGGGCACGATCGACGGCGACCTCGGGCTCCAGATCACCAACACCTACCTGAGCGCATTCGTCGACCACGCCCTGCGCGGCAGCCCCGAACCGCTCCTCACCGGACAGACCACGCCCTACCCGCAGATACGGATCCAGCCGACGATACGGTCGACGCCAGCGGTGCGGTGACGGACGCTCGACAACCGCCGACGCCGCGCGTCGAGAGCCTCATCGACTCCCGACCGTGATCGCGCCGTCAGCGCAGCTCGATGAAGGCGTCCGGGTCGCGGGGTGGGCGGTCGCGCGGGGGCGCGGCGGCGTGGCCGATGCCGACGGCGCCCATCGGGTCCCAGTTCGCCGGCAGGTCAAGGGTCTCGCGTACGACGTCGGCGCAGAACATCGTGCTCGACACCCAGCACGATCCCAGGCCCTCCACGGCGAGCGCCACGAGGAGGTTCTCCACCCCAGCGCCCATCGCGACCAGGAACATCTCGCGCTCCGCACGGGAGCGGCGCGCGTCCGGGTAGGGGTGCGCCCCGTCCGCCACCAGGCACGGCACCACCAGGTACGGCGCGCGCCGGAGCACCTCGCCCCGCCGCAGGCGGCGCGCGATGGACTCCTCGGAGAACCCGTCGCCGCGCAGGTCCGCCTCCCAGGCGTCGCGCATGGCGTCGAGCAGCCGGTCCTTGGCCTCCTCCACCAGCACGAACCGCCACGGCGTCGTGTGGTGCGGGGCGGGCGCGGTGATCGCGGCGGACACGGCGCGGCGTACGGCGGCGCGGTCGACCGGCTCGTCGGTGAACTCGCGGATCGTCCGGCGGGCGCCCACGACGTCCGCGGAGCCGTACCGGAACATGTCCTCGTCGGCCGGGCGGACCAGCACCCGCGCGCCCGGCCCGTCCTCCTCGGTGACCAGGTGGGGCAGGCCGCGCACGACCGCCACCGGGACGCCGGCCAGCTTGCCCTTGACCAGCTCCGCCGCCGAGGCGACCTCGTCGGCCACCGAGGTCGCCGTGGCCGTGAGCAGGTTGCCGTACGCGTCGGTGCGCCCGCGCAGGTCGTCCATCGGCCGTACGCCCGCGGCGCCGATCGCGGCGTCGGTCAGGCCCATCCGCCACGGACGTCCGAGCGTGTCGGAGACGATCACGCCGGCGCGTACGCCGGTCAGCTCGCGCAGCCGGGCGCGGATCCGGCGGGCCGACGCGTCGGAGTCGACCGGGAGCAGGAGCACGGTGCCGGGCTCGGTGTTGGAGGCGTCCACGCCCGCGGCGGCCAGCACGAGGCCATGGCGCGTCTGCACGATCCGGGTGTCGCCGCGGCGCGCGACGACGCGCACGGTCTCGGCGTCGATCGCCTTCTCCCGGTCGTCCGCGACGAGGACCCGCCCCTCCGCCTTGCTCACGATCTTGGAGGTGACGACCACGATGTCGCCGTCCCGGAGGTCCGTGCCGGCGATCAGCGCCGCGATGTCATCGCCCTCGCGGACCTCGGGCAGACCGGGCACACCGAAGACCTCGAATGTTTGAGTCATGAGTCCTGCTTCGTCGGAGGGCGTGACCACTGAGGCGTGTTGTCGATTCCCTCGCTTCGCTCGGTCATGCCCGCAGCTCCTCGGCGAGGTCGAGCGCCGCGCGGGCGATGTCCGCGGTGGCCTCCACGTCGGTCATGAGGAGTGGCCGGGCCCGCACGGCGATGCCGTCGAGGTCACCGGCGGTGCCGTCATCGGCCGTGTCGACCAACCAGCCGTCGAGCAGGTCGGGGCCGTAGTGCGCGGCCACCGCGCGGGCCGAGGTCTCCACGCCGATCGCGGTCAGGCACGCGTCCGCCATGCCGCGCACCGGGGCGCCGCCGATGATCGGCGAGACCCCGACCACCGTCTTGGCCGCGACCGCGGCGCGGATCCCGGGCACGGCGAGGATGGTGCCGATGCTGACCACGGGGTTGGACGGGGGCAGGACCACCAGGTCGGCGGCCTCGATCGCCTCCAGCACGCCCGGGGCGGGCTTGGCGTCGTCGGCGCCGACCGCGGCGATGCTCCGCGCCGGAGTCCCGGCGTGCAGGCGCACCCACCACTCCTGGAAGTGGACCGCCCGCTTTCCCTCGTCGTCCTCGATGACGACGTGCGTCTCCACGCGGTCGTCGGTCATCGGGAGCAGCCGGACGCCGGGCCGCCAGCGGTCGCACAGCGCCTCGGTCACCGCCGACAGCGGATATCCGGCGTCGAGCATCTGGGTGCGCACGATGTGCGTGGCGAAGTCGCGGTCGCCGAGGGTGAACCACGCGGGCCCCACCTCGTACGCGGCCAGCTCCTCCCGGAGGGTGAACGTCTCGTCCGCGCGCCCCCAGCCCTGCTCCTCATTGATGCCGCCGCCGAGGGTGTACATCACGGTGTCGAGATCGGGGCAGATCCGCAGCCCGAAGAGAGATATGTCGTCGCCTGTATTGCCGATGACGGTGATGTCCGCTTCGGGAGCGGTGTGCCGGAGTCCGCGCAGGAAACGGGCTCCCCCGATCCCGCCCGCGAGTGCCACGATGCGCATGTGGACAAGTCTGGCATCACTGGGCCGGACCAAATGCGACGGGCCATCCGCTTGTGCGAAGCTGACACAAACCGATTACTCACTGGAGCTGGTTCGTGAACAAAGACGTACAGCGGCTGCGAGAGCCCGGGGCATGGGTTCTGCTCGGAGCGGTCGCGCTTCAGATCCTGTCCGGCCTGATCGGGCTGCTGTTCGGCCGGGGCAGATTGCCCTTCACGATGGAAGCCTTCCAGTACGTCACCGGTGACCTGTTCTTCACTGAGGCGGCCGTCACCGGGTTGGTCGTGGTCGCCGTGCTGCTCGTGACGAGGATCGGCGGGCCGCCGACCCGGCAGGCCCGCAACGTGGCCCTCGCCGCGCTCATCGTGCTCGGCGTCGTCGCTCTGTTGACCATCATCTGCATGCTCGCCGGCCTCGGCGCGGGCGGTGACGAGTCGGGCATCCTGTTCGACAGCGCGGCGACGCAGAAGGTCACCATGTTCCTGTACGGGCTCTCGAAGCTCGCGGTGCTCGCCGTCGGCGGCTTCTACGCCCTGCACACCTACCAGACCTCCGCCCCGCCGGCGCCGTACGGCCCGCAGTACCCGCAGCAGGGCTGGGGTCAGCCGGGCGCGCAGCCGCCGTACGGCCAGCCGGCCTACGGCCAGCAGCAGCCGCCGGCCTACGGTCAGCCGCCGCAGCAGCCGCAGCAGCAGTACGGCCAGCCGGGCTACGTGCCCGCGCCGTACGGCACGGGTCCGTATGGGCAACCGGGTCAGCCGGGCCAGCCCGCCCAGCCCGCCCAGCCGGCCCAGCCGGGTCAGTACGGTCAGCCGCAGCCCGGTCAGCCGGGCCAGCCGGGTCAGCCGCAGCCCGGGCATCCGCCGGTGCCGCCCATGCCGCCGCAGGCGCCGCAGTCGGGTCCGCCCTCCGCTCCGCAGCCCGCCGTCCCGACCGGCCCGCAGCAGTCGGCCCCACCGCCGTCGCAGGGCGAGGAGCTCGAGGGCGAGTGGACCCGCGCCTTCGGCGGCGGTGAGGTCTCCAAGGCCGCCGAGCAGGAAGAGGACGACAAGCCCGAGAACCCGCCGTCGGACCGGTCGCCGTCCGCGGACCCGTACCGGCCTCCCGAGTAACCGGTCGTCCGGAAAGCCCCCCAAAAAAGACGGCCCTGCGGCACGGAGCGAACGCTCTCCCGGATCGGTCCGAGCTCCGTACCGCACGGTTCCTGATCGTGTCTCCGCAGGTCAACGCGGTTTTTTTAGCTTCGCTAGACCTACGGTGCCGCATTCGGCTTGACGTGTGTGGTCAGACACGCGTGTAATTTCATCGGTGTAGTTCTGCCTTCCCGGGGGAGAGGGAAGGCGTGACCAGGGGGGCTCCACGGGGCTAGGAGGTGCGCTATGGGCAGTGAGGTGCTCATCCCGCTGGCGCACGGCACAGACGGTGAAGAGTTGGGCTGGCAGGAGCGCGCCCTGTGTGCGCAGACGGATCCGGAAGCATTTTTTCCGGAAAAGGGTGGCTCCACTCGCGAGGCCAAGAAAGTGTGCCGCGCTTGCGATGTACGGGCTGAGTGTCTGGAATATGCGCTCGGCCATGACGAACGTTTTGGTATTTGGGGTGGTCTGTCCGAGCGCGAGCGCCGCAAGCTCAAGCGCGCCGCGGGCTGACACCCGCCTGCGGACCGCGCCGGCGGGCTTCGGCCGGCTGAGCGGACCAGACATATTCCACGGGCGCCTTCGCTATCGTGGTCAGCCGTGCCGGGCAGCTGAGCCCGGTCCGGCTGACCCCTCGGATGAGAACAGTGGCGCCCCAACTCGACCGCCATATCGTCACCGCCGTACTCGTCACGCATGACGGTGCGCGCTGGCTGCCGGAAACGCTCAAGGCACTGTTGACCCAGAGCCATCCGGTCGACCGGCTCGTCGCGGCGGACACCGGCAGTACCGACGCCGGGCCGGCCATGCTCACCGAGGTCGTCGGTGAGGGAAACCTCATCACGCTTCCGGCCCGCACCCGGTACGCCGACGCGGTCACCGCCGCTCTCGCCCATCCGGCCTCGACCGTCGAGGTCCCGGAGGGTGCGCCCGGAGTCGACCGTGTCGAGTGGGTCTGGCTCATCCACGACGACTCCGCGCCCGCGCCCGACGCGCTCGAACGCCTGCTGACCACCGCCGAGGCGCACCCGCCCGCGACCGTCCTCGGTCCGAAGCTGCGCGACTGGGACGACCGGCGGGTGCTGCTCGAGGCGGGCGTCGCCATCGACCGGACGGGACGCCGCGAGACCGGGCTCGACCCGCGCGAGTTCGACCAGGGGCAGCACGACACCATCCGCGAGGTCATGGGGGTCAGCACCGCCGGCATGCTGGTGCGCCGCGACGTATGGGACGAACTGGGTGGCCTCGACCCGGCCTTCGGCCTCTTCCGCGACGACGTCGACTTCGGCTGGCGCGCCTACGCCGCGGGGCACCGGGTCCTGATCGCGCCGGACGCGGTCGCCTTCCACGTTGAGGCCGCCGCGCGCGGCGCGCGCCGGGTGGCGTTCCCGGCCGACGACCGGCGCAGCGCGCTGCTCGTGCTGCTGGCGAACCTGCCGCTGTCCGCCCTCGCGCTCTCGCTGCCGATCATCGTCGTCACCTCGTTCCTGCGGGCGGCCTTCTTCGCCGCGGCCAAACGGCCCGGCGCGGCGGGCCGTGAACTCACCGCGCTGCGCGGCGCGCTGTTCCGCGCTCCCCGGCTGCGCCGGGCGCGGCGGCCGGGACTCACCGCGAGCGGCGTCAACCGCTTCCAGCCGCGCTGGCCGACGCTGCGGCGGCTGCCGGACGTGTTCGTCGGCCGCGGCGCGACCCTGCCGTCGCCCGAACCTGGCGCCCTGTACCGCTGGCTCCGCCGTCCCGGCGTCGTGATGACGCTCGCGCTGACCGTCGTCGCCCTGGTGGCCGAGCGGCACATCATCGCCACCGGCGGCCGCCTCGGCGGCGGCGCGCTCGTGCCCGCGTGGGGCGGGGCGGGCGACCTGTGGGCCGAGTACCTCACCGGCTGGCATCTGGTCGGCCTCGGCTCCGGCGCGGGAGCGCCGCCGTACGCCGGGGTGCTCGCCGCGCTCGCGACGCTGCTGCTCGGCAAGCCGTGGCTCGCGGTCCTCGTGATCCTGGTCGCGGGCGTGCCGCTGGCCGGGCTCACCGCCTACACTGCCGCCCGCCGGCTGCGCGGCCTCGCCGTCCCGGTCGCCGTCTGGGCCGGCGTCACGTACGCGCTGCTGCCCGTCGCGACCGGCGCGGTGGCGACGGGACGGCTCGGCACGATCGTGGTGATCGTCCTGCTGCCGCTCATCGGGGTGTTCGCGACCGGCACGCTCACGACGCCGTCGCGGCACGCGCCCTGGGCGGCCGGTCTGCTGCTGGCGGTCGCGATGGCGTTCGCGCCGTTGACCTGGGCGCTCGCCGTCCTCGTCGGCCTGCCCGCGCGTTACGCGCTGGCCGGCCACCGCCCGTACGCCGGCCGCCGCCTCGCCGTCGCGCTCGGGGTTCCGCCGCTCCTGCTGCTGCCCTGGACGCTGCACCTGCTCGCGCATCCGTCGGGGTTCCTGCGGGAGGCCGGTCCCCGGGCGGCCGTCGCACGCCCGCAGGCCGGCGCGCTCGTCATGCTCAGCCCCGGCGGACCGGGCACGCCCGTCTTCTGGGTCACCGCCGGGCTCGCGGCGACCGGGCTGGCGGCGCTCCTGCTGCGGCGCCGGCGTACGGCCGTGCTGGCCGGCTGGCTGCTCACGATCATCGGAATGCTGGTGGCGATCCTCGTCCTGACCCGGCCGGAATGGCCGGGCGTGGCACTGACGTTCGCCGCGGCCGGCGTCGTGCTGGCCGCCGCGAGCATGCTGCGCGTCGCGGCGACGAAGCTGCGGGCGCCGGGGCTGATCCCGCGTGCGGGCGCGGCCGTCGTGCTGGCGGCCGCCGCGTCGACGCCGTTGCTGGCCGCCGCCCTGTGGGTCGTCCACGGCGCCCACGGGGCGCTCGCCCGCGCGAACCCCGAGGAGTTCCCGCTGGTCGTCGAGTCGCACGTGACCCGCCCGCGCTTCCTCATCCTCTCCTCGCGCACCGACGGCGCGGTCGGAGCGACCGTGATCCGCGAGCGGTCGCCGATCCCCGGTGAGGAGACCGCCGAGCCCCCGGCGCCGGCGCGGTGGCGCCTGCGCGCGGCCGTCGCCGGCCTCACCTCCGGCACCGGCGGCGCATCGGCGCTGAGCCGTCTCGGCGTCGGCTACGTCCTCGTGCCCGATCCCGGCCACGACCCGCTCACCGGCGCCCTCGACGCCGTGCCCGACCTCCAGCGGCTGGGCCGCACCTCGGGGTTCGGGCTCTGGCAACCGGTCACACCCTCCGGGCGGCTGATGCTCGTCGACGGCCGTACGGTCACGCCGCTGGCGGCCGGGTCCATCGACGCGAAGGTCCGGATCCCGCCGGGACCGGCGGGGCGCACGCTCCTGCTCGCCGAGCCCGCGAGCGCGGGCTGGCACGCCGCCATCGGCGGCCACGCGGCGCGGTCGCGGACCCTGGACGGCTGGGCGCAGGCCTATGACGTTCCCGCCTCGGGCGGCACCTTCACGTTGCGCCGCGGCATGCTGCTGCGCCACCTGTGGGTGGCCGTGCAGGGCGTGGCGCTCCTGCTGGTCGTCGTGCTGGCGCTGCCGTCCGCCGCGTGGGTCGAACGCCCGCGCGGCCGGCGCCGCCGCGGCGGCCACGCCCGTACGACCAAGGCCAAGGACGAGCCGCGGGTCCAGGCGATGAGCGGGGTGGAGTCATGAGGGCGGCACTGGCGTCGGCGTACGCCGTGGTGCGCCGGGTGCTCGGGCCCCCGGCGCGCCTGGCGTACCGGCTCGCCCGCGCGGTGGCGCGGGCGGCGGGCGCGTACGCCGTGCGGCTCTCGTCGGCCGACACCCGGCCGGGCTGGATGAACCGGCTGCCGGCGAACCGGTTCGCGCTCGCCGCCCTCGTCGTGCTGGCCGTCGCCGCGCTGTACGGCGTCGCCTCGTTCGCCCGCCCGGCCGCCTCGGCGCCCCGGCACGGCACCACGGTCCCGGTCACCTCGGCGTACGCCGCCTGCCCCGACACGCACGGCGCCCGGGTGAGCGCGGTCACGCCGCCCGGCGCCCGTGGGTCCGGCCAGGCGTCGGTCGCGGGCGCGCCGGTCCTGCTCACCACGCCGGGCACCGCGTGGTCGACCGACGTCAAGAAGGGCGCCGGTCCGTGGGTCTTCGGAGCGTACGGCTCCCTCGCGCCCGGCCTGACCGTGGAGCAGACCACCTCCGACGGCGGGCTCGCCGGCACCCGGTGCGACCGGCCGGCCACCGACCTGTGGTTCGCCGGGCCCGGACCCGCCGACGCCGATGACGTGAGCCTCTACCTCACGAACGTCGACGATCGCCCCGTGACCGCCCTGGTCGCCGCGCTGAGCCCGGAGGGCTCGATCGAGACGCCCGAGGGCCAGAACCAGGTCCTGGTCGGTCCGCACTCCACGCGACTGGTCCAGGTCGGCGTGCAGGTCGAGGGGTTCGGCCAGACCGCGGCGGACGCGAAGCTCATCGCACTGCACGTCCACGCCATGACGGGCCGGATCTCGGCGGCGGTGCGGGTCGACCGCAAGAAGGGCGCCGACTGGCTGCCCGCGACCGCCCCGAGCCGCCGCGTCGTGGTGCCGGGCGTGCCCTCGGGCGGGGGCCGCCGGCGGCTGCTGATCGCGGTGCCCGGTCAGGACGAGGCGCGGGTCACCGTGCAGGGCATGGCGCCCGACGGGGCGTTCGCGCCGGTGGGCGAGCGGTCACTGGACGCCACCGCGCTGGCGGTGACGCCGTTCGACCTGGGCTTCGGCGGCAAGTCCACCGCGCTGCGGCTGGTCGCGAACCGGCCGATCGTCGCGGCGCTCGTCGCGGAGAAGGGCGACGACTTCGGCGTCACCGCGGCCGTACCGCCCCTCGGCACGGCGGACGCCGGACTCGTGGCCGACAACCGGGACACGACGACGCTGCTGCTCAGCGCCCCGCCCGAGCACGCCGCCGCGGTACGCCTGACGCAGCTCGCGGCGCAGGGCCCGGCGGCCCCGGCGAAGGACGTCGCGGTGCCCGCCGGCCACACCGTGGAGGTGTCGCTGCCCCCGCCCGCGAGCGGTGACGACTACGGCCTCACCATCGCGCCGCGTCCGGGCTCCGGACCGGTGTACGCCGCGCGTCTGCTCGAGGTGAAGAAGAAGGGCTTCACCCTGCTGCCGATAGCCCCGGCGCGGATCACCGCCGCACTGCCTCCGGTGGCCGACTCGACCGTTCCCTGAATCGTTCGGTGCCAGAGTCCTAAGGGAGACAAAGCGGCGGCAGGCTTGTCCGGCAGGCCTATTCGGTAGGGCTCATTCGGTGAGGTGACCGTGTCCGACCGTCCGCTTCGTTTCGGTGTGCTGGGCCCTCTCGTCGTCCGTGCCGATGGCGGGAACGCGCGGATGGGCGGCCCGAAACAACGCCTCCTCCTGGCCGCCCTGCTGCTGGCCGAAGGACGGCCGGTCTCCGCCGACAAGCTCGTCGACACATTGTGGCCACAGCGTCCGCCGCGTTCGGCGGTGGCGAATCTCCACACCTATGTGTCCAGTCTGCGTTCGTGCCTGCCGCCCGTTCCGGACGGTCACCGCGTACGGCGGCACGCCGACGGCTATTCGATTTCCCTGCTGCCGGGGGAGCTCGACCTTCAGGTGTTCGAAGAACTGCTCGAAGAGTCCGCGCACCGGAAGGCCGCCGGTCGCCCCGACGACGCGGAGAGCCGGATCGCGGAGGCGCTGGCGTTGTGGCGCGGCGAGCCGCTGGAGGACCTGCCGCCGAGCCCGCTGTGGCAGGCGGAGACCGCACGCCTGGTCGAGCGCCGGCTCGAAGCGGTCGAGGAGCGGTGCGCGCTCCGGCTCGCGGCGGGCCGGCACGCGGAGAACGTCGCCGAGCTGCGGAGCCTGCTGGTCCGCCACCCTCTCCGCGAGGGACTGTGGCAGCAGCTGATGCTGGCGCTGCACGCCGGCGGCCGCCAGGCGGAGGCGCTGGGCGCGTACTCCGAGGCGCGTGAGCACCTGGTCGACGAGCTGGGCACCGAGCCCGGCCCGCGCCTGCGCCTGCTGCACGAGGCGATTCTGCGGGGCGCGGGTCCGGCGGCCGAGGACACCGGGGTGTTCCCGCTCTGCCAGCTTCCCGGCGACACGCCGGACTTCACCGGACGCGAGGCCGAGGCGCGCGAGCTCGCCGGGATCCTCCAGGACGCGTCGCCGGCGGCTCCGCCACCCGTGGTCGTGGTGACCGGCGCCCCCGGTGTCGGCAAGTCCGCGTTCGCGCTCCACGTCTGCCACGCCCTTCGCGGGTCGTTCCCGGAAGGGCAGCTCTACTTCGACCTGTCCGGCACGGGCGGCCAGCCACGTGACCCCGGAGACGTGCTCGTCGAGGTGCTGCGCACACTGGGGTTCACCGGTGCGGCGGTGCCGCGCACCCTGAGCGAGCGCGCCGCGCTCTTCCGCTCCCGCCTCGCCGACCGGCGGGTGCTCGTGCTGGTGGACGGCGCGACCGACGCCGCTCAGGTACGGCCGCTGCTGCCCGCGACCCCGGGAAGCGCCACCGTGGTCACCAGCAGATGGCAGCTCGCCGACCTGTCCGGGGCGCACCACATCGAGCTGGACGTCTTCCGGCCCGGCGCGGCGGTCGAGCTGCTGGCCCGCGTCGCGGGTCGCGAACGCGTCCGGCGCGAGCCCGACCAGGCCGCCGCCATCATCCGCGACTGCGGGTGCCTCCCGCTCGCCATCCGCATCGCCGGGGCGCGGCTGAGCGGACGGCAGGGCTGGTCGCTGCGGGTGCTCGGGGAGCGGCTGGCCGACGAGTCGCGCAGGCTCAGCGAACTGCAGGTCGGCGACCTGGGCGTCCGCGCGACGTTCGACCTGAGCGTACGGCTGCTCGACCCGGAGGCGGCGCGGACGTTCCGGCTGCTGGGCCTGCTCGGCACGCCCGAGTTGCCCTGCTGGGTGGCCGGCGCGCTGCTCGACCGCGCCGACGGCGACGACGTGCTCGAAGAACTCGTCGACGCGAGCCTGGCCCATCACGCGGGTCCCGGCCCCGACGGCCTGCCGCGCTACCGGCTGCACGGCCTGCTGCGGCAGTACGCGCACGAGGAGGCGCTGGCCGCGCCCGACGCGGACCAGGACGCGGCGATCGGCCGGCTCCTCGCCACCTGGCTCGACCTGGCGGAGCAGGCGGCGGCGCGGCTGCCGGCGAGCCTGCTGACGCCGCTGTCCGGCGACGCGCCGCGCCGGCCCCTCGACCCGTCCGTGGCCGAGCGGCTGACCGCCGACCCGATGGCCTGGTTCGACACCGAACGGCGCGGGCTGCTGGACGCCGTCGCGGTCGCCGCGGAGTACGGCCGTGCGGCGCACGCGTGGGAGCTCGCCATCGCGATGGTGCCCTACTTCGACCAGCGCAGCCTGTACGAGGACTGGCGGACCACCCACCGGCACGCGCTGCGCGCGGTACGCGCGGCCGGCGACCGCCGCGGCGAGGCGGTGCTGCTGCGCACGCTCGGGCAGGTGTACGTCTACCAGGACGAGTACGACGAGGCTCTCGCCGCCATCGAACGCTCCCGTACGCTGTGCCGCGCGCTGGACGACGCCAGGGGCGAGGCGCTCGCGGACGTCGGCCTGGCCACCCTGCACCGGATCCTCGGCCGCGCCGACGAGGCGCTGAACCGTTACCGCGCCGCGCTCCCGGTCCTGGCGACCGGCGACGACCGCCACATCCAGGCGCAGCTCCGCGGCTCCATCGCGGCCATCCTCATCTCGCGGGATCGCCTGGACGAGGCGGAAGAGTGGCTCGCGACGGCCCTGGCGCGGGCGCGGGAGTCGGCCGACCCCCACCGCGAGGCGCGCGTGCTGAGCCAGGTCGCCGAGCTGTACCTGCGGCGCGGCGACGCCGCCGGCGCGCGGGCCCGGCTGGAGGAGGCGCTGGCGGTCTTCGAGGAACTGGGCGACGACCGGTGCGCCGCGTACGCGCTGCTGGACCTCGCGCGGTGCCACCTCGGCGCCGACAACGCGGCCGCCGACGCGACGCTGGACCGGGCGCTGGAGAGCTTTCGCCGGTCCGGCAACCGCCGGGGCCACGCCGCCGCGCTGCTGATGCTCGGCGAGGTCCGCATGGCCGAGGGCGACGCGACGACCGCGGGGATGTACCTGCGCGAGGCCGCCGGGATGTGGCGCGAGCTGGGCGACGGCGTGCAGGAGGCCGCCGCGCGCGAGCACCTGGCCGGCCTGGGCCCGTCCGGGCGCTGAGCCGGCGTCGCCCCGGCGGCCGGGCCGCCGGGGCAGCGCGCTCTCAGTTGCTGTTGCCGGGCTTCCAGCCCAGGTAGTGGCTGTAGTAGTGGACGCTCGTCGCGTGGCCGATCTTGCCCTTGACGCTGGTGGCCCAGAATCCGCCCTTGCCGTCGGCGATGCCGACGTGACCGGCCGAGCTGATGTTCCAGAAGACGAAGGCGCCCTTCGGGGGAGTGCCCGTGGTGTGGCGGGCCCCGTCGGAGGACCGCCAGTGGTCGATGGCCGTCGGGTGGTGGGTGGCGCGGGCCCAGGAGAGCCGCGCCGCCTTCTCGCAGTAGCCCTCGTACGCGGTGCTGCCCTTGCGGCTGGAGTACCACTGGATCGCCTGGGCGGCCGTTCTCTTCGCCGCCACGGCCTGGCTCTGCGGCGCGGCCTGGACGACGGCCGGCGCCGTCGGCGCGGCGGAGGCGGGCGCCGACACCGCCACCGTGCCACCGAGCGCGGCGGCGAGCGTCATCGCGGCCAGCCCGGTCTTCGTCACCCGTGCGTTCGTGATCCTCATGCTGATCCTTCCTGAGGCGGGGGATTCGCGAGCAGTCTCCGGACCGTCGCTACAAAGCGCCTACAAGTCGGATGTGGCGGGTTCTTACTTCGTGACGGGTTCGGTGGCGTAGCGGCCCATCACCTCGGCGACCGCGTCATCGGTCATGAGTCCTCCTTCGTCGGAGGGCGTGACCACAGGGGCGTGTCTTTTGACTCCCTCGCTCCGCTCGGTCATGGGACGGCCCGCGGCGACCATGGCGCGCAGGTCGCGGAAGTACTGGACGTACAGGTCGGGCGTGAAGGTGTTCAACACGACGGCCGGCTCGTCACCGGGGTTGGCGAACGTGTGCGGCGCGCCGGGCGGCACCATCACCAGCGTGCGCGGGCCCGCGTCGTGGCTCTCCTCGCCGACGGTGAAGCGCACGGTGCCCGCCACCACGTAGAAGCCCTCGTCGTGCCGGGCGTGCCGGTGCTGCGGAGGTCCCTCGGTGTGCGGCGCGATGGTGATCTCGCCCAGGCCGAGCCGGTGTCCCGTCGTGCTCCCGTCCTCCAGGATCCGCATGCGGATCGGCCCGGTGAGCGTCGCCTCGCCCTCGTCCGGGCCGACCACGGAGACCTCCGCGGCGGTGAACTCCCGGATCGCGGCCAGCAGCAAGTCCGGGGTCTCGATCTGCGGGACGTGCCCGGTGCCCGCCAGCAGCCGGAACCGCGCGCCCGGCATCGCCGCGGCGTACGCGCGCCCGTAGTCGGGGTCGGCGATCCGGTCGGCCTCGCCCCACAGGACCAGAGCCGGCGCGGTGACGCCGGAGAGGCGTTCGCGCAGGCCCGGGTCGACCATCGAGCCGCCGTACACGGCGAGCGCGGCCCGGTTGCCGGCCATGGTCTCACGCTGCGCCGGGGTCATGGCCTCGGGGTCGATTCGGAAGGACGCCGGGTCGTGGTAGCTGAGCCGGGCGACGTCGTCCAGGCTCAGCGAGAAGAAGTCGACGACGGGGTGGCCCGGCACCTCGATGCCGACCGCGTCGACGAGGACGACCGCGCAGATGCGCGGGGAGCCCAGCAGCGCCATCTCGGCGGCGATCCAGCCGCCGATGGAGTTGCCGACGACGACCACGTCGGTCAGGCCGAGTGTCTCCAGGAAGGCGCTGTAGACGGCGGCGAGCCCGCGAACGCTCGTCAGGGTCTCCGGCCGTGGGGTGCCGTCGAATCCGGGGTGGACCGGGGCGATGACCCGGGCGGGCTGCTCGCCGGCGAGCAGGTCGGCGAACCCGGCGACCGAGGCGGGGCCGGCGCCGCCGTGCAGCAGCAGGTACGGGCGGCCCTGACCGCGGTCGGTCGCGGTGAGCCGTACGGGGCCGACGCCGTCGGCGGTGAGGTCGTACGTAGCGGTGATCATGTCGCTCCTCGGAAGTCGTCGTGTCGAGGAGGCTATATAAGGAAGCTTAGATAAGCAACCTTAGATAAGGAGCCTTGGGTAAGCTTCCTGTGTATGACCCGTACCGCGCAGGAAGTGGCCCTGCTCGTCAAGCGGCTGCAGCACCGGCACCACCGGGAGCTGACGGCGGCTCTGGCCCCTCTCGGCATCTCCCTGGTGCAGTGGGACACCTTGCGCCACCTCGACCGTCGCCCCGAGGCATCCCTTCACGACCTGGCGCGGCTGACCTTCCAGACCGACCAGTCGTTCGGCTCGCTCGCCGCCCGCATGGCCGACCGCGGCCTCATCGAACGCGTGCCCGGCCCGGGCCGGGCCGTACGGCACCGGCTCACCGAACGCGGGGAGGAGCTGCGCCGGGCGGGCGCGGAGATCCATGAGAAGGTGATCGCCGAGTCCTTCGCCCCGCTGGCACCGGACGAGCTGGACCGCCTCGGCGATCTCCTCGGCGGCGTCCTGGCCGCCCGGGAGGACGCCTAGGGCCCTAGTCGTCGGGAGAGTCGTAGGTGGGGTCGATGGACTCCGGGGAGAGGCCGAGCAGGTCGGCGACCTCCTCGACCACGACGTCGCGCACCAGGCGGGCGCGGTCGCGTTCGTCGTCGCCGCCACGGGCTTCGACCGGGCGGCGGTAGACCACGATCCGCGGCGGCCGGCCGTCGGCGGCCGGGATCAGGCGGCTCAGCGGGACCGTGTCGGCGTCCAGGGAGTTCGGCTCGATCGCCGGCACCTCCTCGACCGCGAACTCCACTCCGGCGAGCTGCCGGCTCCACCGCTGTTCGAGCCGGTGCGCCTCGTCGCGTACGAGCTCGTCGAACCGCTCGGCGCGCGTGCGTGAGATGGGCACCTCCGCCGGGGCGAGCGGCCCGCGCATGCCACGACCGCGGCGGTCACGACGGCGCGTGCCGGAGCCTCCTGTCACGCGTGATCGCACAACACCAGCATACGACCCGTGCCTCTTCACACGCCGATCGTACGGCCCGACCGTCGCCCCTGGTCACATCGTCTAGGACCAGGCATGACCCCGTGGTATCTTGCGATTTTGCCGTCTAGGAGGGGAAGGCAGCGCTGGCCAGACGTGCGTTGGTCACCGGCGTTACGGGACAGGACGGCCGCTACCTCGTAGATCATCTTCGCAGGTCCGGCTATGACGTTTACGGCCTCGTCCACCGGACGGCGGCAGAATCGCTCTTATTCGAAGAGTCCGAACTCATCCGCTGCTACGGCAACATCCTCGATCAAGTCAGCCTGATCCGCGCGCTCGACGCCGCGCAACCCGACGAGGTCTACAACCTCGCCGCGGCCGAACCACCCAGTGTGCCCCTCGAAGCCGAACTCGCCATGCGGGTGAACGGGCTCGGGGTCCTCCAGATACTGGAGGCCGTCAGGATCGTCAACGGACTCTCCGCCTCGGGCGCGAAGCCGTCCGGGCAGACCCGGATCTTCCAGGCGTCATCCGCCGCGATGTTCGGCCGGCCCGACAAGGAGCCGCAGGACGAGAGCACGAAACTCGCGCCGGTCGACCCGTTCGGCTCCGCCAAGGCCTACGGCCACATGATGACCAGGACCTACCGCCACAAGTACGGGATGCACGCCTCAGCCGGGATCATGTTCAACCACGAATCCCCGAGGAGGAAGCCCCATCACTTCGCGCGGCACGTAGCGGCGGTCGCGGTGATGATCAGTCGTGGCGCCCGCAGGCACGTCTCCCTCGGGGATCTCGACCGGAGGGTGGAGTGGGGCTTCTCCGCCGATCACATGCGGGCGGCGCACGCCATCATCGGTCAGCCGGAGGCGGGCGACTATGTCGTGGGCGTCGGCGAGACCCACTCCTACCGGGAGTTCGTCGAACTCGCCTTCGCGCACGTCGGCCTGAACTGGGAGGAGCACGTCAGGCCGGCGCCGGGCCCGCCCACGTCATCCGGCGGCAAGGAGCTCCGCGCGGACGCGACGAAGGCGCTGACCCGTCTCGGCTGGCGCCACAGCACCTCTTTCGAGGAGCTCGTGATGTCGATGGTCGAGGCGGAGAGAGCACGCGTCTCCGCCTCGACCACGTGACCGGCTCAGCGCTCCTTGAGGGATTCGCCCACGATCTCCTGAGCCTCGGCGATCACCTGTTCGAGGTGCGTCTCGCTCTGGAAGCTCTCGGCGTAGATCTTGAAGACGTCTTCGGTGCCGGAGGGGCGAGCCGTGAACCACGCGGACTCGGTGCCGACGTAGACGCCTCCGATCGGCAGGTCGTTGCCCTTCGTCCTGGAGAACTTCTCTGTGATCGGCTCGCCGGCGAGCGTCGTCTCGCGAATGGAGTCGCCTGTCATCTTCGACAGGATCTGCTTGTCCTCCCTCGTCGCGATGGCGTCCTGGCGCGCGTAGTGCGGCTTGCCGAACTCCCGCGTCAGGTTGTCGTAATAGACGTTGGGCGAGTCGCCGGTGGCGGCCGTTATCTCGGCGGCCAGCAGCGCCATGACGATGCCGTCCTTGTCGGTCGTCCAGGTGCGCCCGTCGCGCCGTACGAAGGAGGCGCCGGCGCTTTCCTCGCCACCGAAAACGATGGACTCGTCCTCGAAATAGGGAACGAACCACTTGAAGCCGACCGGAACGTTGACCACCGTACGGCCGGCGGACTGAACCAGCCGGTCGATGAGCCTGGTGGTGACCAGTGTCTTGCCGATGGCGGCCTGTGCCGGCCAGTTGTTCCGGTGTTTGATGAGGTAGTCGACGGCCACCGTCAGGTAGTGATTGGGGTTGAGCAGACCGGCCTTGCCCGTGACGATTCCGTGCCGGTCCGCGTCGGCGTCGTTGCCGGTGGCGATGTCATAGTGGCTGCGCTCGTTGACGAGCGCCGACATCACGTACGGCGACGAACAGTCCATGCGGATCTTCTCATCCCAGTCGAGCGGGATGAAGCGGAATGTGGGGTCGATCTCCGGGTTGACCACCGTGAGATTCACGTTGTAGTGATCCGCGATCGCGGTCCAGTAGTCCAGGCTGGCACCGCCGAGCGCATCGGCGCCGATACGGATGTCCGAGCTCCGGATGACATCCATATCCAGGATGCTCGCCAGATCGCCGACGTAGCGGGCCACGAAGTCGTAGTCGCCGATGTGGTCGGAATTGATCGCGCGCTCGTAGGGGATGCGCTTGACGCCGTCCAGTCCATTGGCGAGCAGAGAGTTGGCGCGCTTCTCCAGCCACCGGGTCACCGTGGAATCCGCCGGGCCGCCGTTCGGGCCGTTGTATTTGAAGCCGCCGTCGCCCGGAGGATTGTGGGAAGGCGTGATGACGACGCCGTCGGACCGCGACTTGCCGCCATTGCTGTTGTGGCTGAGGATCGCGTGCGATATCGCCGGAGTCGGAGTGAAGCGGTCGCTCACGTCCTTGAGAACGTGCACGCCGTTTGCCGCGAACACCTCCACCGCGGTCCTGAACGCGGGCACCGAAAGAGCGTGTGTGTCGAACCCGACGAAAATGGGTCCGTCAATACCTTGTTCTGCGCGGTAGTCACAGACGGCTTGACTTACAGCGAGGATGTGGTTTTCATTGAATGACCGGTTGAGTGATGATCCACGGTGGCCGGATGTGCCGAACTCAACGCTCTCACCAGCAACATGAACATCTGGTTGCTCGTCGTAATATGCGGATAGAACCTCGTTCACATCGATAAGGTCCGAGGGTTCAGCCGCCTGGCCGGCCCGTGAGTGCACTGCCATGTCATACCTCCATCTCCAGGCCAAGCATAGTGTCTGACGGCACGTTGGCCCGGACTGCGTGCTCCCCCGAGCGGCATGCTACCTGCCGCGGTCTCGCTCCTGATCCCAATCGAGGCGCTATGATATCCAGGCGTGATCGGTGCTCACGCCCGGCCCGGTCGGACAGTGATCAAACGCGAGCCTGATTTTCGGGTGAGAGAGGCCTCTCTTGACTGATTCACAAATATGGCCGTTCAATTTGCCGGGCTCCGGCAATGACGCTATTAGTTTGAGCACGGGGGATCTCGACCAGTCCCTGTTCCGTGAGTACGATATTCGCGGTCGGGTCAATGACGGCCGGCTCGGTGACGTTTACCCGCTTAACGAGTTCAGCGCGAACCGGATCGGCCGTGCCTTCGGCTCCCTGCTGGTCGACCAGGGGATCTCCGAGGTCGTCGTGGGCTACGACGCGCGCAGCTATTCGGAGATGCTCGCCAACGCGGTCACCGTCGGCCTGCTCTCCACCGGCGTTGACGTCGTCTTCTTGGGGCTCGCCACCACTCCTTTGGTCTACTTCGCGCAGCACGAGCTCGGGGGCACCGCCGGAATCTGCGTGACGGCCAGCCACAACCCCAACGGCTGGTCGGGTTTCAAACTCTCCAACCGGCCGTCGGTCACTCTCGGACCCGAGGAGATCGCCGAAGTCGCCGATCGAGCGGCGAAGGGGAACTTCAGCCGTGGCCAAGGCCGTTATCGAGAGCAGTCGCTGACGGAGGCCTACGCGAATTACATCGCCTCCGCCCTCCCCGCGCCTCGTCCTCTCAAGGTCGTGATCGACGGGGGAAACAGCATCGCCGGTCCGATCGCCGAGCTCGCCCTCAAAGGGGCCGGATACGACGTCATCACTCTCAACCGTGAGCTGGACTGGACCTTTCCCAATCACGAGCCCGATCCCGAGTCGGCGGCGTCTCGCGCGCAGATTCAGGAGGCCGTGGTCAAGCACGGAGCGCATTGCGGAATCTCGTTCGACGGTGACGGCGACCGTCTCGGGGTGACGGATGGCGCCGGAAACATCGTCTGGGCGGACGCGATCCTGGCCCTTCTCGCCGAAGAGGTTCTGCGCCGCCGGCCGGGCGCTCCCATCGTGTACGACGTGAAATGCAGCAGAATGGTCACGGAGGTCATCGAGCGAGCGGGCGGCACTCCGGTCATGACGAAGACCGGCCACTCGCACATCAAGTCGAAGATGCGTGACGTCAAGGCGCCGTTCGCGGGAGAGCGCAGCGGCCACTTCTTCTTCGCGGACGGCTACCTGGGCTACGACGACGCCATCTACGCCGCGCTGCGCCTGCTCTCCGTCATCGGTGCCGATCAACGGGATTTCGCCACCATTGTCGCCGACCTTCCGCACTACGAGGGAACGCCGACGATGCACGCCGAATGCGCGGATTCCGACAAATATCGAGTGGTCGAGGACTTCGCGCGGTACGCGGAGTCGCTGAATCCTCGGGACATTGTTCGGATCAACGGTGTCCGTGTAGAATTCGACGACGGATGGCTGCTGGTCCGGGCCTCCTCGAACATGCCGGCGCTCGTCATACTCGCCGAGGCGAACAGCAGCAGTCGGCTGTTCGAGCTTTATCAGATGCTGCGTACCGGTCTCAGTCGTTCGCCCGAAGTGGGCTCCGACTGGCTGAATGATCCATGGAAGTAAGCGTTCTCCAGCAGACCCGACTTCGTTGAGGCGATGGCCGTGAGTACTGACTTCTTCGCACGAATTTCGGAGTTCGACCCAAAGATATCCAGCGCAACCTATCGGTCGGTCGGCGGCGAAGATGACGGAGACGTCTTCGACACCGCCGCCGTCGTGGTCACCGCGGCGATCGCCGCCGCGGCGGAGGCCGCCGCACGGTGCCCGACCGACGGTGAACTGTCGAGCACCAAACGCGCGATCGACGCGGCGGCGACCAACGCGGCGGAGGCGGTGTTCGCCGGAACGACCGCGGAGATCAACGTCACGGCGGGGGAGGGCGTCCGGGACGCCAGCCCCGGAGCGCAGACCGGGCAGGTCATCAACCGGGGAGGAGCCGCCGGCCGCTGGGACGGCATCTTCGACTACGTCGACGGCACCACGCTGGCGGCGCAGTCGCTGGCGGGTGCGCTCGCGCTCGGCGGCCTGGGCCAGGGCTTCCGGCCGGTGCCGGACCTGCAGGCGTACGCCATCCTCGCGCCGGTCGGGGCGCTGGACGGCTTCGACATCATGTCCAGTCCAGAAGATCACGCGGCCGAGGCGTTGAAACGCATCGCCGGTGCTCTGGACATGAAGGTCACCGACCTCGCGGTGGTGACGCATTCGGTGAACGGCCACCACCACCATGCCGGGCTGATCGAGCGGATGTCGCAGTGCGCCGGCGAGGTGGTCGTTCCGCCGCACGTGTCGGTCGAGCCGCCGTACCTCCTCTCGCTGACCGGGCTGTCCCAGCCCCGAGTGCACGCCCTGATCGGCGCGATCGGGCTGACCGAGCTGGCGTTCGCGGCGGCCCTGCTCGATCTGGTCGCACCCCACTACGAGTTCGTCTTCCGCCCGGCCTCGATCGCGGGGCAGCGGCGAGAGCAGGGCGAGACCCTCGGGCCGCTGTTCAAGTTCACCGACGAGGAGGTCGGCGAACTCGCCGAGGCCGGCTGGGCGACGGACCGTCAGTACCTGAGCTCCGACATCGTGCCCAGAGGGTCGGCGGAGGCCGCCGCGATCTTCGCCGTGACGGAGAATGACGCGCTGTCGCTGCCCCGACCGGCACGCACCGGGGACAAGACGGTCTCCTCCGGTCTCCTCCTGCGCCCGGACCGACGAGTCGGCCGGGTGACCATCACCAGGAGCGCCTGAACCCACCGCTCACAGCAGACCCAGATGCTGCAGTCCCAGGAGCCCCGAGTCGACGTCGGTCATCCTGCCTTCGCGTAGCGCGCGCCGTAGGTCGTCGATGGTGACGAGTACTACACGCGTCACCTCGGGGTCGAGGTCGGATGGCGCCGACGCGGGCACGCAATCCGTCGCCGTGAAGCAGTACTTCTTGGCCGAGGAGTAGGCGTCCAGGTAGCAAGTGGCATGGAGCTCGACCGATCCCCGGTAACCGGTCTCCTCCAGGAGTTCGCGCTCGGCGGCCGTCGACGGAGTCTCGTTCTCATCGATGAAACCGCCGGGCAGCTCACGGAGCAGGTCTCCTGGGCCGGGGCGATACTGCTCCACCATTATCACCCGCTGTTCGCGGGTGAGCGCGACGATGCTGACCGTCGGCCGGGCCACCGAGATGTAGTAGATGGCCTCGCTGCCATCCGGCAGGAGATAGCCCACCTGGTCGAGTCCCCGGCCGAAGGCCCGGAACACCGGTTCGCGCGAGGTCTCCACCCACCTCTCGGAAGCAGGCGGTGGTGCGTCCACTAGTGTCCCCTCTTCGCCAACGCGTCGTGCAGGGCCTGTACGACCGTCTTCGTGTCCTCTTCCGGCATGTGGCTCCAGGTGGGCAGCCAGGCGGTGGACGCGGAGACCTCGGCGGCCACCGGGCAGGGCAGCCGAACGCCGTCCGCGTACAGCGGCAGCTCCGGCAGCGACGGCCAGATGGCCCTGGCGTCGATGCCGCCCGACCTCAGCTCGCCGACCAGCTCGTCGCGGTCCGGAACGGTGACGGGGTGAAGCCAGCACGAATACCGTGCCCACGGCGCGATCGGCCGGTGGCCGACGGCGTCATCGACGATGGAGGAGCGATAGCGATCGGCCACCGCATTTCTCCGCGCGGTCAACTCGTCCCATCGTTCGAGCTGTGCCGCACCGATCGCCGCGGTGACGTTCGTCATCCGCATGTTGTGGCCGACGACTTCATGCCAGTAACGCCGCTCTGGCCGCATGCCGTGGTTGGCGATGATCCGCATGCGGTCGGCGAGTTCGTCGTCATCGGTGCCGGCGCACCCGCCCTCCCCGGTGCTGATCGTCTTGTTCGAGTGGAAGCTGAAGATCGAGATATTCCCGAAGGAGCCGGTGGGAGATCCTTTGTACCCGGCGCCGTGGGCCTGGGCGGCGTCCTCGATGAGAGGTACCCCGAGTTCGCTCAGCCTGTCGAAGTCACACGGATGCCCGAGCAGGTCGACCGCGATGATCGCTCTGGTCCGGTCCGTGACGAGCGACGCGGCGAGCGCGGGATCGATCGTCCAGTCCTGAGGAGTGATGTCGCACATCACCGGGGTCGCGCCGACGGTGCGCACCGTCGCCGCGGGAGAGACGAACGTCAGCGCCGGGACGATCACCTCATCGCCGGGGCCGACGCCCAGCGCGCGAAGCGCCAGCTCCAGCGCCGCCGTCCCGCTGCTGACCGCGAGCACGTGCCGGCGCCCGGTAAGCCGCGCGATGCCGTGCTGAAATCGATCGAGATAGGGGCCGCTGCCGGAAATCCATCCCGAACTCATCGCATCACTGACGAATGCGGATTCGAGGGCGCCGATTGACGGTGATGACAGTGGTATGCGCATTACTCCCGCGTCTTCCAGATCCAGCCGACGACCGCCAGAACGATGATGATGAGTCCGATGCTGGTGGACAGGCGCCACCAGCTGTCCTTGGAAATCCAGTCGCCGAACTGCTGTACCAGACCGGGAATGCCGACGACCGCCAGGGCGACCGCGAGGACCGCGAGGAACGTGTTGGTGCGGGCCTGGGTCTCCTGCTCGCGGATCTGCACGAGCGCGCGCGCCATCGTGCCGGCCTTTTCCATGTCGCCGGACAGCGTCTGCATCGTTTCGCTTATGCCGCGGAGCGTGTCTATACGGTCGTTGAGGACCCTGTTGCGCGGCTCAATGAGTTTTCCGCGGAATCTGGCGAGACGGTCGATCAGTGAAAGGTGCTGCAACTGCGTACGGGAGAAGGTGCCGTGCTCAACCGCGCTCATGCCTTCGCGCTGAGTGAAGTCGGCCATGACGTCGTTGTACCGGTTTGCGAGGTCCTCGGCCACGGCCGAGCGTAAAGCCATGGTGCTCCATACGAAGATGGAAGACGAATCATATCCATAGTTCTGCAGCCGAAACCGGGACCTGTCGCGGAAGAACGCGGGAAGATGTCCGATCTCAAGGCAGCATGCGCTGTTCGCGAACACCATATGATCGTCCAGGAAGCGGAAGCCGGTGCTCACCTCATGGAAGACGAGTTCCGGGCCGCGCTGCAGCCACAGTCCGTCATGGAGGATATGATCGGACGGGTACCCCAGAATCGCGGATATCTCCCAGGCGTATTTGCGCGATTCATAAATACCGGCATACATCTCGTCCGGGTCTCGGTGGGCCGTGCCGGTGAGGTCCCAGATCTGCACGGCAAGGCAGTTGTGCAGCATCCACGTCTGGGCTATGTCGTCGGCCGTGAGCAGGCCGTTCTTGACCAGCGCGCCGGCGACCTGTGCGGCCAGCTCCGCGCTCGTGTCCATCCGCGTGATGCCGCGTATCGCGGCAAGGCATTGTGACATCCCGAGAGGGGATTCGATCTCGATGCTGGGCAGCCCGTCATTTCGCGGAGTGGATATCACGAAGGGGACGGCGGAGACGAAGTAGTCGCCCGACTGGGAGATCACCGACTGGCTGAGCCCGGTGCCCGGTGTCGCGCCGATGGTGTCGGCGATGGCCGCCGGGAGGTCGCCGGCCGGATAATACCTGCTGTAGATGAGCTCGCTTCCGCTGCTCACCTTGTCGCTGTAGCCGTATCCGAAGTCGTCGTCGACATCTTCGAAGATGTCGTCCGCCTGTATATCGGCGGACTTCAGGCGATGTGCGAAGTAGGCGACGATCGTCATGCCGCTTATTTGCAGGCTCTCGGCGCCCGGGGGAGGCGGAACCTCACCCGCCGACCCAAAGATCGACGTCGCATACTCCATGCGTCTCTCCCCTGAGCCCCGCGCGGCTTCGCCGGACATGCTTTCCTGTCCGTACAAGTCCTCGTATGAAAGATTCTACATCTAATAGCGAAATTCAAGGTCGTGTGTGTAATCTCCGGCGCGTCCGTGTCGCTGTGGGCCGTTGCGGCATTGCCCGCCGATCGCCTGCCGGCGAGATAGTGCGAGGTAGAAGACGGTGCAGGCGTCACATGAGGGCTCGCTGGTCGTCGTGGGGGCGAGGGGTGGGGCGAGCCGCGATGAGGCACCCGCCCAAGACACGGCGGCGATGGTGGTGGCGGTGGTCGTGGGCGCGCGGTACGGTCTGCCATTGTGAGCCTCGTCCGGATTTGCTCCCGCACAGCGTGCAAGGAGCCCGCAGTCTTTACGCTCACGTACGTCTACCGTGACTCTACGGCGGTTCTGGGGCCCCTCGCGGCCTACGCGGAGCCCCACTGCTACGACCTGTGCGTCGATCACGCGGAGAGGCTGACCGCGCCGATGGGCTGGGAGCTCGTGCGGCTTCCGGCCGAGCCCGACTCCACCTGCACGACCGATGACCTGGAGGCCCTCGCGGACGCCGTCCGGGAGGCCGCCCGTCCGGTGAAGCGCGAGGAACCCGTGGGCCAGGCCGTCGAGGTCGGCCGTCGCGGCCACCTCCGGATGCTGCGATCCGAGTCGCCGGGGCCGAGGAACGCCAGCGAGAGTTGACGCGGGAGGAACAGCTGCCGGGCGGTCGTGCCAGATGCCGCGCCCAGTAAGCTTCCTATGCTGGAAGACCAGGCATTCCACCCGATGTAACGGCTGATGATCGTCATTTTGGCGGGTCAGTCCCTAAGGAGAGTCCGTGAACATCGACTCCTGGCTGTTGGAGATCCTCGCGTGCCCCAACTGCAAGGGCGAGCTGAGGTCCGACGAGGCGGCGGAGGAGCTCGTCTGCACCGGCACGTGCAAGTACGCCTACCCGGTTCGCGACGACATCCCGGTCCTGCTGGTGGACGAGGCCAGGACGCCTGCATGACGCGAGCCGCGTCCGTCCCGGGGGCGACCCCCCGGTATATCGGAGGGCCGGCGCGACGATGAGTTTTCCCGAGCCCGACTACGGCCGTCTCGACGATCCCGAGGCACTGGCCGAGGCGGACCCGGGCGAGATGCTGCGTCATGTCGCTTCGGCGGCCGCACAGGTCCGTGAGGCGCGCCTGCTCGCCACCGAGGCGGGGGTCGACCGTGTCGCCGCGGGCGGGCGGCCGCGGGCCGTGGTGATCGTCGGCATGGGCGCGTCCGGCATCGTCGGCGACCTGATCGACGCCGTCTGCGGCCTGGGCTGTCCCGTTCCGGTGACGACCGTCCGCGGACACCGGCTGCCCGGCTGGGTCGGCGTCGCCGACCTCGTCATCGCCGTCTCGCGCTCCGGCTCGACCGAGGAGACCCTCGGGCTGGTGGCCGATGCCGCACGGCGCGGATGCCGGCTGCTGTGCGTCGGGGCCGGCGGCTCGCCGCTCGCCGACATGGCCCTACAGGCCGGTGGGCTGTTCGTGCCGGCGCCGGCCGCCGCGCGGTCGCGGGCGGCGCTGTGGGGCCTGGCCGTGCCGCCCCTGCTCGCCCTCGACATCCTCGGCCTGACCGTCGTACGGCCCGAGGTGCTCGAACGCACCGCCGAGCGGTTGGAGGAGATGAGCCACCTGTGCCGCCCGGCCAGCGAGTCGTTCGTCAACCCCGGCAAGCAGACCGCGCTGGAGATCGCCGGGTCGATCCCGGTCATCTGGGGCACGTCGCCGCTGACCGGCGTGGTGGCGCGGCGGTTCGCCGCCCAGCTCGCCACCGACGCCAAGTACCCGGCCATTCCCGGCGAGCTGCCCGAGGCCGGGCACGGCCAGGTGGTGGTCTTCGACGGCCCCTTCGCGACGAGGGCCGGCTCCGCGGAGACCGGTGAGGATGACTTCTTCCGCGACCGCGTCGACGAACCGGAGACCACGCGACTGTGCCTGGTCGTCGTACGCGACACCGACGAGCATCCGCAGGTGACGCGGCGGCGGGAGGCGTCCGCCGAGCTCGCGGCCGAACGCGGTGTGACGGTCACCGAGCTGACCGCCCGCGGCGAGCATCCGCTCGAACGCCTGGCCGGCCTCATCGCCCACGCGGACTACGCGAGCGTCTACCTCGCGCTGGCCCTCGGAACCGACCCGACCCCCCTGCCTGCCATCCAGGAACTCGAAGTGAGGATCTCATGACCGCCCAGGAACGATCTTGAGCGCCGAAGGCGGGAGCAAGGCGATCATCGCCGCGCTGGGAGCCAACCTCGGCATCGCGGCGGCCAAGCTCGTGGCGTTCGCGTTCACCGGATCGGCCTCGATGATGGCCGAGGGCGTGCACTCGATCGCCGACTCCGGCAACCAGGGACTGCTCATCCTCGGCCGCAACCGGTCCCAGCGGGCCGAGACGAGCCGGCACCCGTTCGGGTACGGCCGCGAGCGCTTCTTCTACGCTTTCGTCGTCGCCGTCGTGCTGTTCACCGTGGGCGCGCTGTTCTCGCTGTACGAGGGCTGGCACAAGGTCAGGGATCCGCACGACATCGAGGACCCCCTGTGGGCGTTCGGCGTCCTGGTCCTCGGCATCCTGCTGGAGGGCTTCTCCTTCCGTACGGCGGTGAAGGAGTCGAACCGCACCCGCGGCGAGCAGAGCTGGGTGTCCTACATCCGCCGGGCCCGCGCGCCGGAGCTGCCGGTCGTGATCCTGGAGGACTTCGCGGCCCTGATCGGCCTCGTCGTCGCCCTCGCGTGCGTCGCCCTCGCGGTGGTCACCGGCAACGGCGTCTGGGACGGCGTAGGCTCGATCGTCATCGGCGTGCTGCTCGCGTTCGTCGCCGTCGTGCTGGCGGTGGAGACCAAGAGCATGCTCATCGGCGAGTCCGCGGTGGGCGAGATCGAAAAGCGGATCACCACCGAGCTGGAGTCGGTCGAGGAGATCGACCGGGTCATCCACCTGCGCACCCTGCACACCGGCCCGGAAGAACTCCTCGTCGCGGTGAAGGTCGCGGTCACCTCGGACGACACCGCGGCGGAGGTGGCACGGGGCATCGACGCGGCGGAGAAGCGCATCCGCGAGGCGGTGCCGATGGCCCGCCACATCTACATCGAACCCGACCTCGACCGCGCCCGTACGACACCGGAGAGCACCGCCGAGACCCCCTGACGCCGTCCGGTGCCGCGACGAGTGCGCGGAATGGCGAGTGAGCGTGCCCGCCATGGCGTCCGGCGCCGGCCGTCCGTCGCTACGTTGACCTCGCGTCGTCGCGGGGACGGCGGTGAGGGAACAGGGGAGCACCGTGATACGCAGAATTCTGACCCTGGCGGCGACGGCGATCGCGGTCACCACGATCGCGGTGCCGGGTACGGCCATCGCGCCGGCGAAGGCGCGGGCGGCGACCGGCACGGTACTCCTCGACGAGCCGGCGGTCTGTAACTCCCAGAACGTGTGCGGCCGTATCGAGCTCTACCTCAACGAGTCGAACGGGCAGGTGCACGCGAGGCTGATCAGCCGCGAGGGCGCGATCACGGGGTCGGTCGCCAAGCTCCAGACGTCGGGCTACGACGACTTCCGCAACGCTCCGTACGCCTGGAGCAGGACGGTCGGCGACACCACGCACGGCGACGGGAGCACGTACGTCAACACCGATGACGTGAGCTACTCCTACCCGGGCGCCGACTGGTGGTGGCGGGGATGCGGCTACATCGGCTCGGGCAGCCACTGCACGTACGCCTTCACCTTCGCCTACAGCACGGGCATCGGCTGGAAGATCCGCTACTTCAACGGCTACGGGATCTACGACTGGAACGGCTAGACGCCGTCCGCGGGACCCGCTCGATCTCCGCCCACACCTGCCGGCCCTGGCTCCACAGCCGGGCTCGCAGCCGTTGGATCCGTCGTCCCCTGACGAAGAGGACCGCCCCGATCGGGGTGAACACCACGCCCAGCCCGCCGACGATCAGCGGGGCGAGGAACGCCGACCAGAATGACGCGATCCGCGCGTCGGACGGATCGTCGGGGTCGTGGGCGACGGGCACGCCGTCACCTTCCTCGTACGCCGGCGGGTCGCTGCCGGTGGAGCTCTGGAACGAGTACGACCTGCCGTCGACGGCGAACCACCGGCACGCCCTGTAGTGCCGGCGGAGGGCTCAGGGCGCGTAGCCGTGCAGGAAGACGCGGGCGCCGGCGGTGGCGAGCTCCGCGACGTCGGCGTCGGAGATCGGGAAGACGCCGCGGTAGTTGCGGCTCTCCACCTCGGCCGCGGCGAGTGTGGCCAGGTGGAACGCGGCGCGTTCGGGGTCGGCGACGCGCAGCAGGCCGCGGTCGGCCAGCTCCTCCAGGCGCCGCGCCAGCTCGCGCCGCACGCGGCGCGGGCCGGCCTCCTGCCAGGCGTTCAGCACCGCCGGCGGCAGGTGCCCGACCTCAGCCCTGATCTGCTGCACCAGGGCGAAGTGGTCGGCGAACTCCGGCGTCGGCCGGGCCCAGGCGCAGGCGAAGCCGATGATCGCGGACTCGACGTCGGTGACCTCGCCCAGATGCGCCTCGATCAGCGCGATCTGTGACTCGGCGACCTCTGTCGCGCTGCTCTGGATGACCTCTTCGAACAACCGGGCCTTGTCGCCGAAGTGGTTGTAGAGAGTGCGGGTGGACACGTCCGCCGCCGCCGCGATCGTGTCGATGCTCGCCCGCGTGTAGCCCTCGCGGGCGAAGGTGACCCGGGCGCCATCGAGGATCGCCCGGCGCTTGTCGGGGGATCGCCGGGACCGCCCCGGAGCCGTGTCCGTGCCGCTCATGCCGCTGATCCTAACCGATGTACAACGGCCGTTGTAACATTACAGTACAACGTGTACTTTACCTTTCGATCCCGCAAGCGACATCGGAGGACCGTCCATGACCAGGATCGCGATCATCACTGGAAGCACCCGCCCGCGCCGACGCGCCCCGATGGTGGCCGCGTGGGTGCGCGACGTCGCCGAACGCCACATCGACACGGCCGACTTCGAGGTCGTCGACCTCGCCGCGTTCGACCTGCCGCTGCTCGACGAGGAGGTGCCCGCCGCGATCGGCGAGTACACGGGCGAGCACACGCGTCGCTGGGCCGAGGCCATCGCCGGTTTCGACGGCTTCGTCTTCGTCACCCCGGAGTACAACCACTCCGTCCCGGCGGCGCTGAAGAACGCCATCGACTACCTGTTCGCCGAGTGGGGCGACAAGGCCGCCGGGTTCGTCGGCTACGGCCTGCACGGCGGCACCCGTGCGGTGGAGCACCTGCGCCTCACACTCGCCGAGGTCAAGGTCGCCGGCGTACGGACCACGGTGGCGCTGTCGCTGTTCCAGGACTTCACGATCACCGACATGGCCGAGCCCGGCGCGTTCACCCCCGGCGACCACCAGGAGCCGACGCTCGCCCGGATGCTCGACGAGGTCGTCGCCTGGTCGGCCGCGCTGGCGCCGCTCCGGGCCGGGCGGGTGGCGGCATGACGACCGTGGCGGCGCCCGCGGAGGAACGCATCGGCCGGCCGGTCTGGCGGCTGGCGCTGGTCATCGTGTTCGGCGCGTTCGCGTCCGGGCTCGACGGCTCACTGACCAACATCGGGCTGGACACCATCGGCGCCGACCTGCACGCCGGGCTGGACGAGACCCAGTGGGTGGCCACCGGCTACCTGGTCGCCCTCGCCGTCTCGCTGCCGCTGTGCGGCTGGCTCGGGCGGCGGCTCGGCCCGGGGCGACTGTGGCTGATGGCGCTCGTGGCGTTCACCGCGGCCTCCGGGCTGTGCGCCGCCGCGCCGAGCATCGGCTGGCTGATCGCGCTGCGCGTCGCGCAGGGCCTGGGCGCCGGACTGCTGGTGCCCGCCGGGCAGACGGTCATCGGCCAGGCGGTCGGCGCCCACCGCCTCGGCCGGGTGATGTCCACGCTGGGCATCGCGGTCGCGCTGGCGCCCGCGCTCGGACCCGTCGTCGGCGGGCTCGTGCTGCACGCGCTGTCGTGGCCGTGGCTCTTCCTGGCCAACCTGCCGATCGGCGCGGTCGGGCTGGCGCTCGGCCTGCGGTACGTGCCGCGCGGAGACCGCGGAGCCGCGGGCCCGCTCGACCGGCGGGGCTTCGCCTTGATCGGCGGCGGGCTTCCGCTCCTGGTCTACGCGCTGACGAGGTGGGGTTCGGCCGGCACTCCGGCCGCGCCCTCGGTCGCGATCCCGCTCGTGTTGGGCGTCGCGGGTCTGGCCGCGTTCGTGCTGCGGACCCGCCGGCGGGAGCACCCGCTGATGGACCTCGGGCTCTACCGCCGGCCGGTGTACGTCGCGGCCAGCGGCGCCTCGGCGCTCAGCGGTGCGCTGATGTTCGGCACCGCGCTGGTCTTTCCGTTGTACTTCCAGATCCTGCACCACGACCGGGTGGTCGACACGGGGCTGCGGATGCTGGCGCTCGGTCTGGGCACCGCGGTGATCCTGCCGGTCGCCGGGCGGCTCACCGACCGTTACGGCGGCGGCCTGGTCGCCTCCTGGGGCGGCGTGGCCGCGGTGGCGGTGATGGTGGTGTTCCTGCTGTTCGGCGCGGACGCCGACGCCGAACCGGTGCTGGTCGAGGCGCTGCTGGTGCTGCTGGGCATGGCGGTCGCGGCGACCGCGGTGCCCCCCGGCATCGCCGCCTACCAGGCTGTACCGCCCGACCGGCTTCCCGACGCCACCACCCAGGTCAACATCGTGCAGCGGATCGGCGGCGCGCTCGGCGGCTCCCTGTACGCGGTGGCGCTGGCGAACGCCCTGCCCGGCGGCGGCGAGCACGCCTTCCGCGTCGTGTTCGGATGGCTCACCGGCTCGGCCGTGCTCGCCCTGCTCTGCTCGCAGTGGCTGCGCATCGCCCTGCGCCGCGCCGGCTAGCCGTCGCCGCCCGGCGTGACCAGGCCGGACTCGTACGCCAGGACGACGGCCTGGGCGCGGTCGCGCAGGCCCAGCTTGGTGAACACGCGGGCGACGTGGGTCTTCACCGTGTGCTCGCTGACCACCAGGCGTT
Organism: Actinoallomurus sp. CA-142502; assembly: GCF_050936355.1. Classification (NCBI taxonomy): domain Bacteria; kingdom Bacillati; phylum Actinomycetota; class Actinomycetes; order Streptosporangiales; family Thermomonosporaceae; genus Actinoallomurus; species Actinoallomurus sp. CA-142502. The sequence continues at coordinate 10,296,151 of NZ_JBNJMY010000001.1, read as the reverse complement.
CGGCGATCTCGCCGTTCGACAGGCCGCCGGCGATCAGGCCGAGGACCTCGGTCTCGCGGGCGGTGAGGTTCTCCAGCTCCGGGGCGCGCTGCGGCCGGGCGCGCCGCTGCCGGGCGAACTCCCGGATCAGCCGTCCCGTCACCTGTGGGGCCAGCAGGGCGTCGCCGCGCGCCACCACGCGTACCGCCGAGACGAGGTCGTCCGCGGTGGAGTCCTTGAGCAGGAATCCGCTCGCCCCGGCCGACAGCGCGTCGTAGACGTACTCGTCGACGTCGAACGTCGTCAGCACGAGCACCCGGGTTCCGCCGTTCGCCGGGTCGGCGAGGATTCGCCGGGTCGCGTCGATCCCGTCCATGCCGGGCATGCGGATGTCCATCAGGACGACGTCCGGGCGGTGAGCTTCGGTGAGGCGTACGGCCTCACGGCCGTCACCGCCCTGCGCGACGACGTCGATGTCGGGCTGGGCGGCGAGGAGTGCGGCGAAGCCGGCGCGCACGATCGTCTGGTCGTCGGCGATCAGCACTCGGATCATGAACGCCGATTCTGGCCTACCGGAAGCTCGGCCTGCACGGCGAATCCGCCCTCTGCGCGCGGACCTGCGGCGAAGCGGCCACCGAGCAGCGTCGCGCGCTCGCGCATCCCGACGAGCCCGTGTCCCATCGCCTTCGTGCGGTTCTCCACCCTCGTGACGGGCACGGGCGACCCGTCGTCGGTCACGCGGACGGCGAGCCGGTCGCCGAGGTAGTCCAGCTCGACCCGCACCCGCGATCCGGGCGCGTGCCGGCGGGCGTTCGTCAGCGCCTCCTGGACGATGCGGTACGCCGACAGCTCGATGGTGGTCGACAGGGGCCGTACGGCGCCGTTGACCCTGAGCTGGGCCTCTCCGCCGGCGCCGCGGTGACTGTCGATGAGCTCGTTCAGCCGGTCGAGGCGCGGCTGCGGCGTCACCTCGGCGGGTTCGGCGTTCGGCTCGGCGCGCAGCACGCTGAGCAGCCGGCGCATCTCCTCCAGCGCCTCGCGGGCCGCGCCGGCGATCTCGGCGAAGCCGTTCTTGGCCTCCGGCGACAGCGTCTGCATCGTGTACGGCGCGGTCTCCGCCTGCACGGCGATCATCGAGACCGAGTGCGCGACGACGTCGTGCAGCTCCCGCGCGATCCGGGCGCGTTCGCGCAGCACCGCCTGCTCGCGCTGCACGGCGTTCAGCCGGGTCAGGGTCTCGCTGTTGCGCTCGCGCTCCTCGTCCATGCTGGCCTCGGCGGTCTCCACCGTACGGCGCGCGTCGCCCAGCCCGAGGGCGGCGACGACGGCGACGAGAGAGGCCGGCCAGGGGATGCCGTCGAGGCTGCCGGAGGCGACGTAGACGACGCCGACGGCGACGACGCTGCCCACGCCGAGCACGCCGGTGGACTGGCGCGGCAGCTGCTGGGCCAGCAGGAACAGCGTGTACAGCCCGGCGAAGGCCGTCGTCGCGAGCAGCGGCTGTCCCGACAGCAGGCTCGCGGCGAGGGCGCCGAGCGTGATGGCCGCGGCCGGGCGCAGCGACTCCCGGCGGAACATCAGCGGCACGGTCGAGGCGAGCGCGAACCCGCCGAGGAGGCTGACCGCCTGCCGGTGGTGCAGCGGGATCTCGAACAGCGCGGCCAGCGCGAGCACGGCCCCGGTGACCGGCCCGTACCACCAGGACCTGCCGAACCGCCGCCAGGCGTGCAACCAGCGCAGTAGTGGAGGCGTGTGAGGCGTGGGCGCCGCCGCGCCGGGCCGGGCGTACATCGTCCCGCCGGGCGCACGGTGGGAGGGATCGGGTGGCGTGCTCCGGCCGTACAGGGACGCGACCAGGCGGCCCGTGAGCGGCTTGAGCAGGCGGCCGATGCCGGTCAGGATCCACAACAGCACCTGACCCACGGCGGTGACCACCTGGGCGGCCAGACGCCACGCTGCGGGGCCGGCTTCTTGGAGAAACTCAGGTTTGTCGCTAGCCACCCTTTATCTTCACCTCCCGAGGCCGGTGCTCGCCTCACCGTACGGAGCGATTTACCCCTCCCTGAGACCGGGGCGGTGTCCACCTGGAGGACGATGCGAGGTCCCTCCCACAGGGGGACGCGTAGGCGGGGGTGGGCGGCGTAGCTTTTTGAGCGTGACAAGGGCGCCGCGTCTCCGTACTAGGGGGTCCGGAGACGTCGGCCCCTGGTCCGCCATCCGACCTTCGGGGGTTCGGATGGCGGCCGGTCTCCCTCGCCGGGTGGCCGTCGACCGTCCGAGGTCTCCCGCGGGCACTCCCCGTGGACGGCATGATCGGGCACACCATGGGCTGGGGTCTCCCCGATCCGGCCACCCAGGCGAGGGCCCTTTGCGTTCTACCGCCGGCCGCGGAGCAGGCGCAGGGCCTTCTCCTTCTCGAAGTCGAGCGCGCGTGCCGGCGGGGGCGACAGGCGCCCGATGCGCTCGCCCAGCTCTCGCACCGCCGCCCGGACGTCCGGCTCGGCCAGCACGCGCAGCCCGAAGGCGAGCTCTCCCGGGCTGATGTCGTACCGCTTCTCCAGCGTCAGCGCGAGGGCCACCGCCCGCAGCTCGTCGTCGCCGAAACGCCGGTGCCCGCGGGGCTCACGGACCGGAGGCAGCAGGCCGAGGGCTTCGCGGTAGCGGAGCATGCGGGGCGAGGTACCGAGCCGCTGGGCGGCCTCCGTGATGCGCATGAGGCCTATTCTGACAAATCAGTGTCAGATACCGCGCCCGGGCCGTGCACCCCTCGACGCACCGCACCTAGACTCGGTCGTGAAACCGAATCCAGGGGAGTAAACCAAGCATGGACTACAAGGTCGCCGATCTGTCGCTGGCGGCGTTCGGCCGCAGGGAGATCAAGCTCGCCGAGCACGAGATGCCGGGCCTGATGGCCGTCCGTGAGGAGTACGCCGAGTCCAAGCCGCTGCGCGGGGCGAAGATCATGGGCTCGTTGCACATGACGATCCAGACCGCCGTGCTGATCGAGACCCTGGTCGAGCTGGGCGCCGACGTCCGCTGGGTGAGCTGCAACATCTTCTCCACCCAGGACCACGCCGCCGCCGCGGTCGTCGTCGGCCCGGACGGCACCACCGACGACCCGCAGGGCGTCCCGGTGTTCGCCTGGAAGGGCGAGACGCTGGAGGAGTACTGGTGGTGCACCGACCAGGCCCTCGCCTGGCCCGATGGCACCGGCCCCAACATGATCCTCGACGACGGCGGTGACGCGACGCTGCTGGTGCACAAGGGCGCCGAGTACGAGAAGGCCGGTGCCGTGCCCTCGGCGTCGGAGGACGACCCGGAGGAGTGGAAGGTCATCCTGGACCTGCTTCGCCGTACGGTCGACGGCTCGGGTCGCTGGACGAAGACCGCCGAGCGGATCAAGGGCGTGACCGAGGAGACCACGACCGGCGTCCACCGGCTGTACGAGATGGCCAAGGCGGGCACGCTCGCGTTCCCGGCGATCAACGTCAACGACTCGGTGACCAAGTCCAAGTTCGACAACAAGTACGGCTGCCGGCACAGCGTGATCGACGGTCTCAACCGCGCCACCGACGTGCTCATCGGCGGCAAGGTCGCGGTCGTGTGCGGCTACGGCGACGTCGGCAAGGGCTGCGCGGACGCGCTGCGCGGCCAGGGCGCCCGGGTCATCGTCACCGAGATCGACCCGATCTGCGCGCTCCAGGCGGCGATGGACGGCTTCCAGGTCACCACGCTCGACGACGTGGTGGCGATCGCGGACATCTTCGTGACGACGACCGGCAACTTCAACATCATCACCGCCGACCACATGGCGCGGATGAAGCACCAGGCGATCGTCAGCAACATCGGCCACTTCGACAACGAGATCGACATGGCCGGCCTGGCGAAGATCCCCGGCATCAAGAAGGAAGAGGTCAAGCCGCAGGTCCACACCTGGACCTTCGAGGACGGCCACTCCATCATCGTGCTGGCCGAGGGCCGCCTGATGAACCTCGGCTGCGCCACCGGCCACCCGTCGTTCGTGATGTCGAACTCCTTCACCAACCAGGTGATCGCCCAGATCGAGCTGTTCACCAAGACGGAGGACTACCCGATCGGGGTCTACACCCTGCCCAAGCACCTGGACGAGAAGGTCGCCCGCCTGCACCTGGACGCGCTCGGCGTCAAGCTGACCACGCTCACCAAGGAGCAGGCCGCCTACATCGGCGTCGACGTCGAGGGCCCGTACAAGTCGGACCACTACCGGTACTGACCTCGATTCAGCGATGAAGTCAGACGTGACGGACCCCGGGCTCGCCGAGTCCGGGGTCCGGCGTATCGAGTGGGCCGACCGTTCGATGCCGGTGTTGCGGCGCATCCGCGAACGGTTCGCCGCCGACCGCCCGCTGGACGGCATGAAGGTCGCGGCGTGCATGCACGTCACCACCGAGACCGCGAACCTCATCCGCGCGCTCCAGGCCGGCGGGGCCGAGGTCGCGCTCGCGGCGTCCAACCCGCTGTCGACGCAGGACGACACGGCGGCCGCGCTCGTGGAGGAGTACGGCGCGGCCGTCTTCGCCCGGCAGGGCGTCGACCGCGACGGCTACTACCGGCACATCCACCAGGCGCTCTCGATCGGTCCGGACCTGGTGCTGGACGACGGCTGCGACCTGGTCAACTCGCTGCACACCGAGCGCCTCGACCTGGCCGCCGGCGTACGCGGGGGGTGCGAGGAGACCACGACCGGCGTCATCCGGCTGCACCAGATGGCCCGCGAGGACGCCCTGCGCTTCCCGATGGTGGCGGTCAACGACACCGACACGAAGCACATGTTCGACAACCGGTACGGCACGGGCCAGTCCACCCTGGACGGCATCATCCGCGCGACGAACACCCTGCTCGCCGGCAAGACGATCGTCATCGCGGGCTTCGGCTACTGCGGCCGCGGCCTGGCCGAACGCGCCCGCGGCATGGGCGGCCGCGTCGTCGTCACCGAGATCGACCCGGTCAAGGCGCTGGACGCGGCCCTGCAGGGCTTCCGGGTGCAGCCGATGTCCCAGGCCGCCGAGGACGGCGACGTGTTCATCACCGTCACCGGGAACACCGACGTGATCCGCGCCGAGCACTTCGCCCGTATGAAGGACGGCGCGATCCTCGCCAACTCCGGCCACTTCGACGTGGAGGTCGACGTACGGGCCCTCGCCGACCTGGCGGTGGAGGTCCGCCACGAGGTACGCCCGCAGGCGGACGAGTACGTCCTGGCCGACGGGCGGCGCCTGGTGCTGCTCGCCGAGGGCCGGCTGGTGAACCTGGCGGCGGCCGAGGGCCACCCGGCCGCCGTGATGGACATGTCGTTCGCCGACCAGGCGCTCACGTGCGAGTGGCTGGTCACCCAGGATCTGGCCCCGGGCGTGTACGAGGTGCCGGAGGCGATCGACACGGAGGTCGCCCGGCTCAAGCTGATCTCGATGGACATCGAGATCGACGCCCTGACCCCGGACCAGGAGGTCTACCTGTCGTCCTGGCGCCGCGGCTCCTGAGCGGCCGCCGACGGCATGTGTGGTACGGCGGCTCCCGGGTCGTGACCGGCGAAGACCAGCCCGATGACGAACCCCGCGACCTCCTCCAGTTGGCGGGCTTGGTCGAGCCCTCCCAGCACGGCCGGTGCGCCGCCGACCGCGCGTGCGAGCTCGCCGACGACCTCCAGCGCCGCCGGGTCGTCGCCGCACATCGCCAGGGTGACGGCCGTTTCGCCCGGTCCCGTCCACTGGTCGGAGGGGAAGAGATGGAAGGCCTTGACGACGTGTGCCCCCGGAGCCAGGCCGGCGATCCGCTCCGCCATCGATTCCCCGGGCCCGGTGAGCAGTGCGCCGACTCCGTGGTCGACGGGGTTCGTGGGATCGATCAGCGGCGTGCCCGCCAGCGAGCCGTCGGCGGCGCCCACGGCCCGCAGCATGTCCTCGACGCCGTCCCAGGCGACGGCGAGCAGCACCGCGTCGCGCCCGGCGACCACCTCCCGCGGCTCGGCCGCGCGTACGTCCGGGCCGAGCCGGTCCGCGAGGTCCCGCGCCTTGGCGGGTGACCGGCCGCCGACCACGATCTCGTGTCCCGCCCGCGCCCAGCCCTCGGCGAGTGCCGCCGCCAGCGTTCCCGTTCCCAGGATTCCGATCCGCATCGTCGTTTCCCTTCCTCGTTGATCGTCCGGCGGCCACGGTAAGGAAGGTGACGCGCACCGATCGGTGCGTATCGCGTGCGCGATGATGGTGGGCGAGATGAGCGAAGCCCACTGCTACCAGATGGTCGCCGACTGCCGCCTGCGGGCGGCCACCGACCTGTTCGCCCACACCTGGGATCCCGTCGTCCTGGCGGCCCTTCAGGCCGGGCCGCGCCGACGCCGCGAGCTGCGGGCCGCGATCGGCGGCATCAGCGACAAGGTCATGACCGAGACGTTGCACCGCCTGTCCGGCAACGGCCTGATCGACCGTCGGACCTACGCCGAGGCCCCGCCGCGCGTCGAGTACGGCCTGACGGCCCTCGGGCGCAGCCTGGTCGACGGCCCGATGAGAGCGCTCGGGGACTGGCTGACCGAGCACGGCGACGAGCTCCTCGACGCCCAAGAACGCTCCGCGCTCGAGGGCCTGTCTCGAAGTCCCCGTCCGTAGCGAGCGCCGCGCAGTAGGACAGCGGGGCTTCGAGACAGGCCCTAGATTGGGGCCATGCCGCACGGAACGTACGTTCATGAGTCGCAGGTCGAGGAGAGGTTCTCCTGCGCTCCGGACGGAGGAGGCTGGCGCTACACCGCCGAACGCTCCGACGGCGGCACCATCGAGCTGATCGCCGACGGACGCTGGCGGCCGGCCCGGCTCCAGGTGACCTCCGGCGAGCACGTGCTGCGCGGCGGCGCGGCAGGCGCCGAGCTGCTGTGGGTCACCGGGGGCCGGGAGGGCTCCGCGCGCGCCACCGGGTTCGTCGGTGACTCGCCGGGGCTGCTCGTCGCCGTCGCGCGTTCGCTCGGCCTGACCGAGGGGGAGCGGGCCGACGTGCGCCTCCTGATGCTCACCGAGCCCGCGCTCGCCGTCCGTACGGTGCCGCAGCGCTGGGCGCTCACCGAGATCACCTGGCACGAGGCCGACGAGGGCCGGCTACCGGTCGAACGCTACGAGATCACCGATCTGGAGACCGGGGAGATCTCGGAGTGCTACCTCGCCGGCGACGTCGTCGTGGCCGCCTCCGGGATCGAGCTGGCCGGGCTGGACGACCCGCCGAACTTCGCCTGACCGGTCACTGCCGGGGCGGCAGGAACCGGGGCGCCGAACCGGGGGCCGCGCCGAGCCACTCGGGACCCGGCACCGGGCCTGGGCCGTACGAGGGCGGCGGTGGCGGGGGCCCGCCCACCGGGATCGCCTGGGGCACGGGCGCCGGCATGGGCATGACCGGCGCGCCGCGGCGGTTGATCGCCTCGCGCCGGGCGGCGCGTTCGGCCAGCCGGACCTCCTCGCGGTGCCGGCGTTCGGCCAGGACGGCCGACAGGTAGATCTCCGGCCGAAACCCCGGAGGCGGCGGCGGGCTGACGTAGCGCAGGATCTCCGCCATGAGCCGGTCGCCCATCGCGTCGCGTACGCGGGGCGCCAGCTCCCAGAAGCGCGTGAGGTACTGCCGCGCGGCCATCGCCACGTTGTCCGGCAGCATGGCGAGCTCCAGCGACCGCGCCCACGGCGCCAGTGGCGGCGGCATGATCGCGACCGGCCCGAGGAAGACGTTGACCGGCACCCGGTCCTGGATGACGATCGTGCCCGCGAACAGGTCGCCGAGCCGCTTGCCGCGCTGGTTGAGCAGCGACGAGATGAGCGCGGGCGAGCCGAGCAGCGCCCAGATCTCCAGGAACCCGGCCAGCGCGCGTACGAGGGCCTGCCGGAAGCGCTCAGGGCCACCGTCGTCGCCGACGACGCGCAGCCCGACCGCGAGCTTGCCCAGAGTGCGGCCGCGCGTCAGCGTCTCCGTGATCGTCGGGTAGCCCACGAACACGGCCACCATGCACACGATCGACAGACCCACCGCCACGGCCGAGTCGAGCACCGTCGCCGACAGGCCGACGAAGATGAAGCAGATGTAGAGCACGAAGATCTGCAACAGCATGTCGACGAACAGCGCCAGGGCGCGGCTGGCCAGCCGCGCCACCCGGATGTCGAGTGCCACGGCCTCGCCGGTCACCAGTTCGATCGGCACGCGCCCTCCCGTCGGATCACTGAGAGACTGGCGAGGATCCCCCAGGAGTCTTTGAGAGTAGTCTGCCCGTTTGTGGACGTCGATGCCTTCGTGGCCGCGCACAACGCCGAGTGGCGGCGCCTGGAGCAACTGATCAACCGGGGTGCCAGGAAGCTGAGCGGTGCGGAGATCGACGAGCTGGTCGAGCTGTACCAGCGGGCCGCGACCCACCTGTCCGTCGTCCGCTCCAGCTCGCCGGAGCCCGCGCTGGTCGGCCGCCTGTCGTCGCTGGTGGCCCGGGGGCGCGCGGCGGTGACCGGCGCGCACGCGCCGATGTGGCGCGACGTCGCCCGCTTCCTCACCGTCTCCTTCCCGGCCACCGCGTACCGGATGCGGAGGTGGTGGCTCGGCGCGGCGGTCATCTCCAACCTGGTGTCGCTGGTCATCGCCGTCTGGGTGGCCCGCAACCCGGACGTGCAGACGTCACTGCTGTCCCCGATGCAGATCCGCCAGCTCGTCGAGCACGACTTCGCGAACTACTACACCGACCACGCGGCGGGCGCGTTCGCCTTCCAGGTGTGGGTGAACAACGTCTGGGTCTCGGCCGAGGCGCTGATCTTCGGCATCCTGCTCGGCATCCCGACGATCTTCGCCCTGTGGGGCAACCAGCTGAACCTCGGCGTCTCCGCCGGCCTGATGTTCGCCCACGGCAAGGGCGCGATCTTCTTCGGCCTGATCCTGCCGCACGGCATGCTGGAACTCACGGCCGTGTACCTCGCCGCCGCGGCCGGCCTGCGCCTCGGCTGGACGATCATCGACCCGGGCCACCGCCGCCGCAGCCACGCCCTGGCCGAGGAGGGCCGCGCGGCGATGAGCATCGCCCTGGGACTCATCATCGTGCTGGCGGTGTCGGGCGCGATCGAGGGCTTCGTGACGGGACACGTGAGCGTGACGTGGATCCGCATCGGCATCGGCGTGATCGCGGAGTCCGCCTTCCTGACGTACGTCATCGTGTTCGGCCGCCGCGCGGTCCGCGAGGGCGACACCGGCGACATGGAAGCCGTCCCCGACACCGCCCCGGTCGCGGCCTGACCGTCAGCCGAGCGCGTCGAGATCCACCTCGACGGGAAAGGGCTCGTCGGTCCGGAGACGATCCGCGTGTTTGCCGACCGGTGTGTAAGCCGCTGTCTCCAGCCGGTACGTGTAAGCGACCAGTCCGGCGTCTTCTTGCTCAATTCGCCAGAAGTGCGGAATGCCTGCTACGGAATATTCGGCCGGTTTGTCGAGACGATCGGCGCTCACGCTGCCTTTGCTCATTATCTCGACAGTGAGCAGAACCTGGTGTGGTCGCACCGGGAGAATGTTGGAGTCGCCGGAAAAGACCAGAATGTCGGGCCGCCGGTTGTTCAACGGTACGTCGGACAGCCTCAGGTCGACGTCGGTCGTGACCTGCCACGGAGCGGGTGCGACCTGCTCTAGCGCGTTGGCGAGCAGCCGGGCGATCCGATTGTGCCTCGGCGTCGCGGAAGGCGACACGATGATGCTCCCGTCGAGAATTTCAATGCGCCGGCAGATTTCCTCCGGCATGCGATCGTAATCCTCGGCGGTGACGCCTTCCTCTGGAAGTGTCAACATCCAGTCCGGTAGCGCGGTCACATCAGGCCTCCGTGGGACAGGCATCGCTCAACCTGTGCCTCTCAGGTTACGGCACTCCAAGAATTCCCGTCAGAGGCGGCCGGCGGCCTTCAGGGACAGGTACGCGTCGGCCAGGGCCGGGGCGATGTCCTCCGGTGGGGCGTCGACGACCTCCACGCCGTACTTGCGGAGTTCCGCCGTCACACGGCTGCGGTCGGCGCGGGCGCGTTCGGCGGCGGCCGCGTCGTAGACGGCGCTCGCGTCGCCGCGGGCCGTGGCCATCTCGGTCACCCGCGGGTCGCTCACCGCGGCGACCATCACCAGGTGCTTGGCGGTGAGCTGGGGCAGCAGCGGCAGCAGGCCCTCCTCCATCGCCGCGGCGTTGAGGTCGGTCAGCAGCACCACGAGGCAGCGTTGCCGTACGCGGGCCAGCAGGGTCGAGACCATGCCCGCCGCGTCCGCCTCGATGAGTTCGGGCTCCAGCGGGGCCATGGCGCGGACCATCGCGGGCAGCAGGTTGGTGCGCGTGCTGCCCTCCACCCGGGCGCGTACCTGCCGGTCGTAGGCCAGCAGGTCCACCCGGTCGCCCGCACGCGAGGCCAGCGCGCCGAGCAGCAGGGCGGCGTCCATCGAGCAGTCGAGCCGGGGGATGTCGCCGACCCGGCCCGCGGCCGTACGGCCGGTGTCCAGGACCAGGTAGATGCGCCGGTCACGTTCGGGCCGCCACGTGCGGACGACCACGTCGCTCCGGCGCGCCGTCGCCCGCCAGTCGATGGAGCGTACGTCGTCGCCGTCCACGTACTCCCGCAGCGAGTCGAACTCCGTGCCCTGCCCGCGAATGAGCGCGACATGCTGGCCGGTCAGCTCCCGCAGGCGGGACAGCTTGGCCGGCAGGTGCCGTCGCGAGGGGAAGGCCGGCAGGACGCGTACGGTCCAGGGCGCCCGGCGGGAGAGCTGGCGGGCGGCCAGCCGCAGCGGCCCGTACGAGCGGATCGTCACCGAGACGGCCCGGCGGTCGCCCCGGCGCGTGGGGACGAGACGCATGTCGACGCGGCGGCGTTCGCCCGGCGGCACCGACAGGGTGGCCGAGCGCGGCGTCGCGCCGGCGCTGGGCGGCCAGGCGTCGCGCACCTCCGCGCGCAGCCGCCGCGTACCGGGGTTCTCCACGATGAGGGAGACCGAGGCCTCCTCGCCGAGGCGGACGTTCGTGTCGCCGGAGCGGTGCAGGCCGAGCGCGCGGACGTTGCCCGCCAGCGCCAGGTCGGCCGCGACCAGGGCCACGATCAGGGCGTTCACCGCGAGCAGCGTCCACCAGCTCGGCACGATGACCATCACGGCCGCGCCGAGCAGCGCCAGGAGCCCGGTACGGCCGGTCAGCGCCATGCCGCGCTCCTCAACGGGGCGCGGGGACGGTGGTGAGCACGCCGTCGAGCACGCCGTCGGTCGTCGCGCCCTCCAGCTCGGCCTCGGGCCGCAGCTGCACGCGGTGCCGGAGCGTCGGGCGGGCGAGGGCCTTCACGTCGTCCGGGCGCACGTAGTCGCGGCCCGACAGCCACGCCCACGCCCGTGCCGTCGCGAGCAGCGCGGTCGCGCCGCGGGGGGAGACGCCGAGCTGGAGAGAGGGCGACTGCCGCGTGGCCCGGCACAGGTCGACGACGTAACCGCTGACCTTCGGGTCGACCCGGATGCGGCGTACGGCGTCGCGCCCGGCCGCCAGGTCGGCCGGGCCGGCGACGGGCTTGACCCCGGCGGCGTCCAGGTCGCGCGGGTCGAAGCCGGAGGCGTGCCGCTGGAGTACGGCGATCTCGTCCTCCCGCGAGGGCACCGGCACGGTCAGCTTCAGCAGGAACCGGTCGAGCTGTGCCTCGGGCAGCGGGTAGGTGCCCTCGTACTCGATCGGGTTCTGCGTGGCGCACACCACGAACGGGTCGGGCAGCGGGCGCGGTACGCCCTCCACCGACACCTGCCGTTCCTCCATCGACTCCAGCAGCGACGCCTGGGTCTTGGGCGGCGTGCGGTTGATCTCGTCGGCGAGCAGGAGGTTGGTGAAGACCGGCCCCTCGCGGAACTCGAACTCCGACGTCCGGTTGTCGTACACGAGCGAGCCCGTGACGTCACCCGGCATCAGGTCGGGAGTGAACTGCACGCGTTTGAAGTCGAGCTCCAGCGCCTGCGCCAGAGTGCGGATGAGCAGCGTCTTGGCGACGCCCGGCACCCCTTCGAGCAGGACGTGCCCGCGGGACAGCAGGGCGATGACCAGGCCGGTCACCACGGCGTCCTGCCCGACGACCGCCTTGGCGACCTCGGTCCGCAGCGCCATCAGCGCGGCACGGGTGTCCTGCGCCGGCACGTCGTCCGACGGCTCGATGCCGTAGATGTCAGATCCCTGTCGCTCCGTCACGAGCTGCGAACCTGCCTTTCGAGTTCGTCGAGGTAGCCGGAGAGCCGGACCAGCTCGGCGTCGTCCATTGGTGGAGGACCGTACAGCGCCGCGCCGATGGCGGCTTGCGGCTCTCCCGTGTGCGCCGCGATGCCGGCGACGATCTCGTTCGCCATCGCCGGGTCGGAGGCGGCGCTCTTCGGCATGCCGAGCAGGGCGGTGAGGCGTTCGAGCGCCCCGGCGCGCAGCGCCATGGCCGCGCGGTCACCGGCCCCGCGCGAGCGGTACAGCCGGGCCCGTCCCTCGACCGCCTCCGCGGAGCGGACCACCACGGGCAGCGGCTCGACCACGACCGGACCCAGCCGGCGTGCCCGCCACAGCGCGACCAGCACCACCGCGATCACCGCCTGCAGCACGGCGAGCTTCACGCCGAACGGGACCAGCTCGGTGAACGACTTCTGCCCGCCGGCGCCGGGCGGCGGCGGGGCCGGCAGCAGCCAGACCACGTTCGAGCGGGAGCCGAGGAGGTTCATGCCGAGCGCGGCGTCGCCCGCGTCGGTGAGGCGTTCGTTGGTGAACGGGCCGCCGGATCCGATCACCGTGACGTTCGCGCCGCCCACCGGCAGCTGGACCAGACTCGGCCGCCCGTCCCCGAGGTAGCACTGCGTCGCGCCGGCGGGGGCCCGGTAGACCTGACCGCCGATGAGGTCGATCGAGCCGGCGTCGGCCGCGGCGGGCAGCGGGCAGGCGGGGGAGATCGTGCCCGAGGTGACGCCGTCGGTCTCGACGCCGGGCGCGAGCGCCTCGAGCGCGTCGCCGGACGGCTCCAGCAGCAGCCGGTCGCCGGGCAGGGCGCGCAGGGTGGCCAGGTCGGTGGAGGTCAGCCGCTCCGACCGCGCGATCACCAGGAGGGTGTCGGGGTTGGAGTTCACCGCGCCGGCCGCCGCGGACACGCTGCGCGCCACGGTCACCGGGGTGCCGTGCTGCCGGGTGATCTCGACGAGCGCGCGGGCGCCCTGCTGTCCCGGCGAGTCGGGGTCGAGGTACTCCGCGCGGACCTTGGGCCGCAGCGCGGCGAGCACCACGCCGATGATGACCAGCGCCAGCAGGACGATCAGGATGCCGCGCGAGCGCCGCCAGCGCCGGTGCGCGACCTGCCGCGCGGTCTCGGGCGCGGCCGGGGGCGCCGTCTGGACCGCGGTCACGTGGTGCTCCCGGAGACGAGCGGCGCCGGGCGCGCCGCCCGCACCCGCCGGTCGAGGTCGACGAGCCGCTGGTAACCCTCGGCGTCACCCTGGCGTCCGCCGTACCAGACGTCGTCGAAGGTCCGTACGCCCGCGGCGAGTTCTTCGGCGTGGTCGGGCAGCGCGGCGCCCGCCTCGGCCGCCAGCTCGTCGGCGGTACGGCCGGGGCGAGGCTCGACGATGACGCGTTCTTCGAGGTCGCGGGCGATGGCGCGCAGGCGTTCGCGGATGGCCTCGGGCCACTCGCCGGCGGCCGCGTGGCGTTCGGCGGCGGTGCGGTGGTCCTCGGCGGTGGTGTGGGTGTCGTCGAGCAGGCCCGTGCGTTCGGCCGCGCTGCGGCGCAGGTTGCCGACGCGCCACCAGATCGCGGCGGCCACCAGGATCAGCACGACCACGAGCACGACCAGCGCCGTCCAGCCCCAGCCGCTGCCGGCGTGCTCGCCCGGCGTGTGGTCGAACAGGCGGCTCAGCCAGTCGTTGATCTTGTTGATGATCCGGTCGAGGAACGACGGCTCGTCGCGGTGGTAGATCGGCTTGTTCAGCTCGCGGCGGGCGAGCTCGCGCGCCGCGTCGCGGCCGACGGGCGGTGCGGGGGCGTTGAGGATCACCGTGGCCATCCCGGCGGGGGAGGCGGAGGCGGCACGGGCGCCGTCCACGGAACGGCGCCGCGCCGCACCTTCGGCTGCGGGCCGGAGCCCGCGGCGGTGAGCGGGCCGGGCAGCCACGCGGCGAGCGGGTCCTCCGGCGATCGCATCTGCAACTCCAGGTCGAACGCCTCCCGCCGCATGCGCCGGTCGGCGTACACGAAAGCGATCACCCCGGCGTTGAACGGGTTGACCAGGGTGCCGGCGACGATCCGGCCGACCGCGCTCACGGCCAGCAGGGCGACGAGGAGCCCGCCGCCCGGTGAGGGATGGACGCCCGCCACGATCTCCACCACGACGGTGAACGGCGCCGGGATGACGACGAATTCGGCCAGCACCGTGATCAGCAGGGCGAGGAACAGGATGCCGAACGTGCGCCACCAGCGCCCGCGCACCATCTCCGCGGACCGGCGCAGCGAGGCGATCACCCCGCGGCGCTCCATCACGAGGATGGGCGTGCTGAGGGCGAACCAGACATACGCCGCCACCATCGCCACGAAGGCGACCGGCGTACCGAGGATCCAGGCGAGGGCCTGCACGCCGACGGGAGCGTCGGCCGCGACCGAGGCCACCATCGGGGTGAGCGGGATCGCCAGCGCCAGGAACACCGCCACGATGACCGCGGTGGCCGCGCCGAACAGGCGTCCCAGGCAGGGCCGTACGGCGCGCCAGGCCTGGCCGAGGGAGGTGGGGCGGCCCAGCAGCGTCCGCGCCATGACCGGCGCGAGCAGCCCGGACAGCAGCAGCACGACGTACGCGGTGAGGAGCAGGCTGCCGGCCGCGATGACGAACGCCCAGCCCACCGACTTCTCGACCGAGCCCGGCGTGATCTCGGTACGGGCCTGGGCGCCGATGAGGAAGTACTGGGCCAGCGTGACGACGACCTCGACGGCGGTCGTCATCACCGCCGACATGCCGAGCGTGGCGCGAGGGTTGCGGCGGATGTAGGTGACCGCTCCGTCGAGGATCTCCGAGACGCCGAGCGGGCGCAGCGGGATCTCGGTCTCCAGCTCGGGCTCGTCGGCGGCCGGCTCGGGCGCCGGGGGCGCGGGGTGGTCGGCCGGGGGCGCGCCGGAGCCCGGCGTCGCCCAGGCCCCCGGGTCGGTCACCCTGCCCCCTCCACGCTGTGTCCCCCTGTCGATACGGGCCATCCTGCCACGCTGAACAGTTCCGCGTGATCGCGCGGGAGGACTCCCTGGAATCGGGCGTCAATGGGGCAAAATGGGGACGCGGAATCACTGCACCGGATCGATCCCCCCGACGGACCGGCAGTGGCGCCGCGCTCGCCGGTCGCGCCGGTAACGGCGATCGTCACCGCGCGAGGGGTCGCCACACGAGGGATCAGAGGTAACCTTGGCCTGCTTGGGGGGACCACCTCTTACAACTCCGGCGATGAGGGTACATGAAAGGACGCGTGCTGGTCGTCGACGACGACCTTGCTCTGGCCGAGATGCTCGGCATCGTGCTGCGGGGAGAGGGCTTCGAGCCCTCGTTCGTGCACGACGGCGACAAGGCGCTCGAGGCGTTCCGGGAGACCCGTCCCGATCTCGTGCTGCTCGATCTCATGCTTCCCGGCATCGACGGCATCGACGTGTGCCGCCAGATCCGGGCCGAGGCCGGGGTGCCGATCGTGATGCTGACCGCCAAGAGCGACACGGTCGACGTCGTTCTCGGCCTCGAATCGGGTGCCGACGACTACATCGTCAAGCCGTTCAAGCCCAAGGAGCTGGTGGCGCGCGTCCGCGCCCGGCTCCGCCGCACCGACGACCCGACGCCCGAGCTGCTGCAGATCGGCGACATCGCGATCGATGTCGCCGGTCATTCGGTCAAGCGGGGCGATCGACACATCCCGCTCACTCCGCTGGAGTTCGACCTGCTGGTGGCGCTGGCTCGCAAGCCGCGCCAGGTCTTCACCCGCGAGGTCCTGCTCGAGCAGGTCTGGGGCTACCGCCACGCGGCCGACACCCGGCTCGTCAACGTGCACGTCCAGCGGCTCCGGGCCAAGATCGAAAAAGACCCCGAGCATCCGGAGATCGTCGTCACCGTACGCGGGGTCGGCTACAAGGCCGGCCCGGCCTAGTCCGGCCGTGCGGATCCCCCTGAAGGCGTCGACCCGCCGCGGCCTGAGTGTGATCCGCCGTCTCGCCCGAGCCGCGCTGGGCGCGATGCAGGCGCGCTGGCGGCGCTCGATCCGCGTGCGGGTGGTCACCACGACGCTGGTCGTGTCGGCCATCGTCGTGGCGGTGCTCGGGGTGTTCCTCATGCAGCAGATCACCAACGCTCTGCTGGAGGCCAAGGAACGCGCCGCGCTGCTCCAGCTCGACGACGGCGTCGGCATCGCCCAGGGGCGGCTCGCCACCGGTCCGAGCGACCCGGAGACGCTCAACGACGTGGTCACCACACTGGCCCGCCGCAGCGGCACGGCGGGCCTGTACGAGGTCATCCTCATCGACGACCGCGACCCGGGCATCAACGGCTTCTCCAGCAACGCGATCAAGCCCGACAGCGTGCCCGCCCGCCTGCGGCTCCAGGTGGAGCGGGCGCCCGCCAGCAACCCGTACCGCACGTACGGCCGGCTGAGCTACGACGACGGCACCTCGACGGCCGGCCTGATCGTCGGCGCCAAGGTCAACGCCTACCAGATCTACTACCTGTTCCCGCTGAACCAGGAGCGGCAGAGCCTCGTGGTCGTGCAGCGCACGCTGTTCGGCGTCGGCGCGGCCCTGATGCTGCTGCTCGCCGCGATCGCCTCCCTGGTGACCCGCCAGGTCGTCATCCCCGTACGGCTCGCGGCCCAGTCGGCCGAACGCCTCGCCGCCGGGCGGCTCGAAGAACGCATGAAGGTCCGCGGCGAGGACGACCTCGCGCGGCTCGCGACCTCGTTCAACGACATGGCGGCGAACCTCCAGGAGAAGATCGTCCAGCTCGAGGAGCTGTCGAAGGTCCAGCGCCAGTTCGTCTCGGACGTCTCCCACGAGCTGCGCACGCCGCTCACGACGATCCGGATCGCCGCCGACGTGCTGTACGAGGCCCGCGAGGACTTCGACCCGCTGACGTCGCGGTCGGCCGAGCTCCTGCAGAGCCAGCTCGAACGCTTCGAGGGCCTGCTCGCCGACCTGCTGGAGATCAGCCGGTACGACGCGGGCGCCGCCACCCTGGACGCCGAGTCGATCGACGTACGCGAACTGGTCCTGCGCGCCGTCGGCGACACCGAGGACCTCGCCGAACGCAAGGGCAGCAAGATCGTCCAGCAGCTGCCGGGCGAGGCGACCATGGCCGAGGTCGACCGCCGCCGCGTCGAGCGCATCCTGCGAAACCTGCTGGTCAACGCGGTCGAGCACGGTGAGGGCAAGGACATCGTGGTGAGCGTGGCGGCCGACCGCGACGCCGTGGCCATCGCGGTCCGCGACCACGGATGCGGCCTGCGGCCGGGCGAGGCCCACATGGTCTTCGACCGCTTCTGGCGCGCCGACCCCGCCCGCGCCCGCACCACCGGCGGCACGGGCCTCGGCCTGTCGATCTCCAAGGAGGACGCCCGCCTGCACGGCGGCTGGCTCCAGGCGTGGGGCGAGCCCGACCAGGGATGCCAGTTCCGCCTGTCGCTGCCGCGGGTGGCGGGCGCCGAGTTGCGCGGCTCGCCGCTGCCCCTCGTACCCCCGGAGGTCGAACTCCGCCGCGCCCCGTACGCCGAGCTCAAGCTGGAAGCGGACGCATGAGGCGGGGGCTCGCGCTGGTGACGGTCGTGCTGTGCGCGGTCGCGGGATGCGCGAGCGTTCCTTCGGGAAGCCAGGTGATCGGCGGCCGGATCACGAACCACCAGCAGCCGA
The DNA here is from genome assembly GCF_050936355.1 of Actinoallomurus sp. CA-142502. Lineage (NCBI taxonomy): Bacteria > Bacillati > Actinomycetota > Actinomycetes > Streptosporangiales > Thermomonosporaceae > Actinoallomurus > Actinoallomurus sp. CA-142502. The sequence continues at coordinate 10,278,258 of NZ_JBNJMY010000001.1, read as the reverse complement.
TCGACGACCCGTACGTCCGCGTCATCCCCGTCGGCCCCGGCCGCGACTGGGACCCGGGCAAGATCATTACCGCCTTCCAGGCCGCGTCGGGCAGCTTCGACGGCCCGAACGGCGACCACAAGGTGGCCCGCGAGTATCTGGCCTGCGGCGGATGCTGGCAGCCCGGCATCTCCACCGTGGTCTACGACCGGATGGAACAGACGTCGGTCCAGATCGGCGGCGCGCACGCGTCGGTGACCGTCGAGGTCGACCAGCTCGGCAGGATCGGCTCGGACGGGCAGTACATCGCCGACTCCCACCGTTTCAAGGCGACGTACCAGCTCCGGCAGGACGCGCAGAAACAGTGGCGGATCAGCTGGCTGCCGCAGGAGCTCCTGCTGAGCCGCAACGACGTGAACCGCGCCTTCCGCACGCTCGACCTGTACTTCTTCTCACCGGACCCGCAGGTCAAGGCACTGGTGCCGAACCCCGTTTTCATCCCGATGGTCAACCGGACGTGGCTGTCGCAGCAGCTCGTGAAACAGCTGCTCGGCGGCCCGACGACGTGGCTGCGGGGCGCCGGCGTCCGCACCGATTTCCCCGGCGGCACCCAGCTGCGGCGGCTGGACATCTCCGGCGGCGTCGCGACGGTCGATCTGAGCCGCCAGGCGCGCTCGGGCGACCTGCGCAACATGTCGATCCAGCTGATGTGGACGCTGCGGCAGCTCCGGGAGGTCGACCAGCTGAAACTGGAGATCGAGGGCAAACCGGTGCAGGTCCCCGGCGTCGGCGGCACGGTGCAGTCGGCGAGCGTCTGGAGCGGCTACAACCCGGACGGCCAGGGCGACGCGCCGCGCGGCTGGGTGCGCACCGCCGACGGCCGGCTGGCCAGGCTCGACTCCTCAGTACCGCAGGTGCTGCTGCCCAAGCTCCGCGTGTCCCAGCCGGCGATCTCCTACGACGCGCGGCAGGTCGCCGCCGTGAGCAAGTCCGGCGACACGGTGACGGTGACCGACATGACGACGGGCGCGACCCGGGTCGTCCTGCACGCCAAGCTGGCGGGCGGCCGGTTCTGCAAGCCGTCGTGGGACTCGCGCGGGAACGTCTGGGCGGTCGAGTCGAACTCCCACGGATCCCGCCTGTGGGAGATCACCAGCGGCACGACGAAGATCGCCGTCGACGGCTGGACCCTCGCGCCGTACCCGGTCCGCGCCCTGCGCATCTCCCGAGACGGCACCCGAGCCGCCGCGATCGTCCAGATGGGCCAGGTCTCCCAGGTGCAGCTCGGCCGCGTGGACCGGGCCCCGACGGGCGGCCTGCAGGCGGAGGGCTTCATCGCGATCAACTCGGACCTGTCCGCCGCCCTCGACCTGACCTGGCGCGACGCCGACCACCTGGCGGTCATCGGCGCGACGGACAGCAACCCGTCGCCCCTGCTCTACGACGTGCCGGTCGGCGGCGGCACCATCCAGCCGATGGTGGGCCCGGGCGGCGACATGAAGGCCGTGGCCGCATACCCGGGTGCCCCACTGCTCGTCGCACAGCATGTGTCGAGCCCCCAGCCGTTGGACAACGTGTGCTGGCTCAGCGACAAGTACGGCGAGTGGAAGTGCTACGACCGCACGTCGGCCCCGGCATACCCAGGCTGACCCGCCGACCCCGCTGAGATGGTGGGCCGTACGCGCTGACGCGCTGACGCGCATGGCCGCTGAGGCGGTGGGGTCTGCTTCGGCCGGCCTGCGCGTCGCTGCTGACCGGTTGGCCTACCGTCGCTGATCTCCCTCCTGTCCCGAGTGCCGTTGCGTGGCCGCGATGACGGCGCTCGCTCGTACGTCGGCACCCGCCGCGCGTAAGGCTCGGGCCGCTTCGGCGAGGGTCGCGCCCGTGGTGATCACGTCGTCCACGACGATCACTCGCCGGCCCCCCAGGTCCAGGCGGGACTCCATGGCTCCGGTGAGGTTCAGGGCGCGGTCCATGGCAGACAGACCGGCCTGATCCGCCACGCGACGCCGATGCCGTAGCGCCCGCACGCACACGATCCCCGCCCCACCACCAAAGCGGGCGCCCCGCGTCAGCTCGGCGGGGTCGGCCCCCCACAGCGGGTCGGTAGGGCGGGCGTCCCATGCTGGATCGCCAAGGCGGGCCTCCCAATCTGGACCGACGGGGTAGGCGTTCCACGCCGGATCGCCAGGGCGGGCGTCCCACGTCGGGTCGGCGGGGCGGGCGTCCCATGTCGGGGCGTCCCGTGCCGGATTGGTAGGGCGGGCGTCCGACGTGGCATCGCCGAGGCGGGCGTCCCATGTCGGGTCGGTGGGGTGGGCGTCCCGTGCCGGATCGGTAGGGCGGCCGTCCGACGTGGCATCGCCGAGGCGGGCGTCCCATGCCGGGTCGGCGGGGTGGGCGTCCCGCATCGGGGCTGCGGGGTCGGTCTCCCATCCAGGACCGGTGGGACGGGCCTTCCCCACTGGACCGGTGGGGCGGGCCTTCCGCGGATCAGCAGGCCGGGTGTTCCGTGCCGGGTCGGTGTCGCGGGCATCCCGCGCTCCGGTGGAGACGTCGCTCGTTCGGGCGGTGGGGTGGGGCTCCGTCTCGTATGTCGTCCGTCCCGTTGCCTGTCCTGCCGTCAGCCTCGAGGCATGCTTCGCTGCCTCCTGGGCGATGCGCAGGGTCGGGTCGTGGCCTCGGCGGCGTACCGACGCCCTTGAGGAGGGCACAGGGACGAGTAGAAGCGGCTCCCCTGGGGCGGCGGCCCTCGTGGCGGCGCGGGCGAGAGCGGCCCCCAGAGGCCGCGCCAGGCCGGACAAGCCGCGTTCCTTGTGCGCGATGATCAGACGGCGGACCGGGCCCGCGTATGGCGCGACGGCGAACGGGGGCGGCAGCCCCTCGGGGACGGGGCTCGGCAGGCACAGCCGGGCGGGGCCGGCGAGATGGTCTTCGCAGGCCGGGCACACGAGCCCGCCGGGGCCGCCGCAGCCCGCGCACGGCTGGGGAAGGATCAGATCGAGGAACGCGGCGAGAAGCTTCATGTCACCCGACCCTGCCCCCTCCCCTCACGACATGCCAGCCCCGTCCACACCCTGTGGATAACTTCGCGCCCGCGAAAGAACAAGGCCCACGAGGTGCGACGACACGCCGAAGCCGGGCGTGGCGCCATCTCGCCCCTGCGGCTACCGGCGGTAGCGGGTTATCGCCTGTCCGCCGTTCGCGGCGGCGCACACGCCGGGCGACCGGGTGTTCGCGTCGAGCGAGATCGGAACCGGCCGTCTCAAGGCCTCGCGCAGGTGGTGGCGGAGGCGCGCCGGGTCGCCGTTTCGCCCCTCCGCCAGGCCTGACGCGACCCGCCGGCCGGGCCGAAACTCGGGGTGGCGATGACTATCCGTGGTTTTTCTGGGGATCCCCACCTGACATTCATGGCGTAAGGGGTTAGCGTTCCTGACATGACACCCGCCCGGGTCCGTGGTTGCGCCGAGTCTCAACCGGCCCGGCAAGCCGATGCCAGCCGCAGGCTAAACGGCCCACGTAAGGCGACTTCTCGTCGACCGATCACGGTGCGGCTTAGAGGTAAGTCCTGCCCCGCCGGGGGATCAGATGTCCTCCGGACCGGGAGAAGGGGAGTAGTGGCGAGAGCGCTGCGAGACCCTCAGCAGGCGGATGTGGGGACGAAGACCAGGTCGGCCGGGCGGGTGTTTCCTCTACGTCACGGTGGCCAAGATGTGAAGACAGTGTGAGGACAGAGAGCATCGAGCCCGGCTGCCCCGTGCCGGGTGCTCTTGAAGACCGGGAGGAGGGGGTCCCCCATGGACATCATCGTGAAGGGGCGCCACACGGACGTCAACGATCGCTTCCGTCGGCATGTGGACACCAAGCTCGGCAAGGTCGAGAAGCTGGATCCCAAGGTCATCCGGGTCGACGTGGAGGTCTCCGAAGAACACAACCCCCGCCAGGCCGACACCCGTGAGCGGATCGAGCTCACCATCGTCTCCCGCGGCCCTGTGATCAGGGCCGAGGCCGCGGCGGACGATCGCTACGCCGCCCTCGACATGGCCCTCGGCAAGCTGGAGAACCGCCTGCGTCGCTCGTGCGACCGCCGCAAGGTCCACCACGGCGGCCACGGCCGCGCCCGGCTCGCGGACGCGCTCGCGCCCGAGCCCGAGGCGCTCTCGGTCACGTCGCAGGCCGAGGAGCCCGTACGTACGTCGGCGGAGGAGGAGGCGCGCGACGCGTACGCCCCGCCCGAACCCGAGGGCATCGTGCCGATCGCGATGGAAGGCGACGGTCCGGTCGTTCTGCGCGAAAAGGCGCACAAAGCGGATCCGATGACCATTGACCAGGCACTATTCGAGATGGAACTGGTCGGCCACGATTTCTATCTCTTCCGTGACAAGGAGAGCGGCCGTCCAAGTGTCGTTTACCGGCGACGGGGCTGGGATTATGGAGTGATCCGTCTTATCGAGGAGTGACGCCGCGCTTGCGCGGCGCCACCACCTCGACCAATCTGGTCCCAGGCGGTTCCGGCGAGGAACCGCCTGGGACCACACGGTCATATAAGTCTCACCCCCGCGATTACGCCCACGATCCCCATGGGCCGGCGCACCGTTTGGAGGAGGAGTTGAGCGAGACTCCGCAGAGTCGTGACCCCGCGGCCGGTGACCCCATCCGCGTCCTCATCGTCGACGATCACGCCCTGTTCCGCCGCGGTCTCGAGATGGTCCTCGACGACGAGGACGGCGTCGAGGTCGTCGGTCAGTGCGGCGACGGTCAGGAGGCCGTCGAGCAGGTGAGCGACCTCGTTCCGGACGTCGTGCTCATGGACATCCGGATGCCGCGCCGCGGCGGCATCGAGGCGTGCACGGCCATCAAGGACCAGGTGCCCAGCGTCAAGATCGTGATGCTGACCATCAGCGACGAGGAGGAGGACCTCTTCGAGGCGATCAAGGCGGGCGCCACCGGCTACCTGCTGAAGGACGTCTCGATCGACGAGGTCGCCGACGTCGTGCGCGCGGTGCACGACGGTCAGTCGTTCATCAGCCCGTCGATGGCCTCCAAGCTGATCACCGAGTTCGCGGCCATGGCCAAGCGCGGTGACGAGCGCCAGCAGCAGGTGCCCGCGCCGAAGCTGACCGACCGCGAGATGGAGGTCCTGCGCCTGGTCGCGCGGGGGCTCGGCAACCGCGAGATCGCCAAAGAGCTGTTCATTTCGGAGAACACCGTCAAGAACCACATTCGGAACATTCTGGAAAAACTCCAGCTCCATTCCCGGATGGAAGCCGTCGTGTACGCGGTACGGGAGAAACTGCTCGAAATCAGCTGAGCGGCTCGACGGGAGCATGAGGAGCGCGGACGGAGTCGTCCCAGGGTTCACGTGAAGAAGCCGACGACGCTGCGGATGCGGTCCCCGGCGAACTCGACGATGTCGTAGCCGGTGGCGACCGTGCCCAGCCGCCACGTGAAGAGCGCCCGGTCGTGGTGGGCTCCGATCACCGTCCCCAGGGCGAACCGCAGGTCGCCGAAGTTCTGCTGAGCCCGGCCGATGGTCGCCGAGAGTTCCGCGTGTCCGCGCACGCCGGCGTAGTCGGGGTCGATGTAGACCGAGTCCTGGGTGAGGACGGACTCCATCAGCGCCTCGCGGGCCGTGGCGTCTCGTTCGTTCCAGATGTCGAGGTACTTGCTGATCAGGTCGGTGGTGCTCACTTCTGGGCTCCTTCGAGGGGGCGGGACGGTTCTGCGTCGGGTGTGGGGCGGGCGAGGGCGAGTGCGGTCAGGCCGCCGGCGGCGGTGACGGCCGCGGCCGTCCATCCGGCGACGTGCAGGCCGTGCAGCAGATGGGTTGAGCCGGTGGCGAGCGCGACGAAGACGGCCAGGCCCAGCGCGCCGCCGAGTTCCTTGGCGGTGCTGGCCAGGCCGGACGCGACGCCCTGCTGGTGGGGTGCGATGCCGGATCCGGCGGAGGCGAACAGTGCGACGAAGGCGACGCCGCCGAACAGGCCCCAGACGACGCTGCCGGGCAGCAGGGTCCAGAAGCCGCCGTTTGCCGTCGTGCCGGCGACCAGGACGGCGATGCCGGCGCCGGTCCCGGCCATCGAGACGACGAGTGTGGTGCGGATACCCCAGCGGCCGAGCAGGGGCGGGGTGACCTTCAGTGCGGCGAGCATGCAGATCAGCGTGAGCGGCAGGAACGTGAGTCCCGCCTTCAGCGAGCTGTAACCGAGGACGGGCTGGAGGTAGGAGGTGAGGATGTAGTAGCCGCCGCCGAGCGTTCCCTGGAACAGGCCGATCACGACCATGGTGGTGGCGAGGGAGCGGCCCCGCGCGAGCCGTAGCGGGATGAGCGGGTCGCGGGTGCGGGCCTCCACCACCAGCAGCAGCGCGAGCAGGAGCGCGCCCGCGGCCAGCGATCCGGCGCCGCGGGGCGATCGCCATCCGGCGTCCGGGCCGCTGGCCAGGCCGAACACCAGCAGCGCCGAGCCCACGGTGGCCAGGACCGCCCCCGGCACGTCGAACCCGCCGGGCGTACGGTCCGGGTCGGCGGGCAGCAGCCGCGGCGCGGCCAGGACACAGCCCAGCACCAGGGGCACGTTGACGAAGAACACCCATTCCCAGCCCAGGTAGTTGGTCAGCACCCCGCCGAGCAGGGAACCGGTGGCCAGTCCGGCGCTGCCCGCCATGCCCCAGGCGCCCAGCGCGCGGTTGCGCGCGGGGCCCTCGGTGAACCCCCGGTAGATGAGCGTGAGCGTCGCGGGAGTCAGCAGGGCTCCGCCCGCACCCTGGACCGCACGGGCGGCGATCAGCGGCCCGGGGCCGGAGGCCAGGCCTCCCGCCAGGGAGGCGACGCCGTACAGCGCCAGTCCGGTGACGAACATCCGGCGTGGACCGAGTCGGTCCACGGCACGTCCGCCGAACAGCATCAGCCCGCCGAGTCCGACGGAGTACGCGCTGACCACCCACTGCACGGAGGACGGGCTGAAGCCCAGCGCGTGCTCGATGCCGGGCAGCGCCACATACACGATGTTGTAGTCGAGAGCCACGATGAGCTGCGTCAACGCCAGCAGCCCAAGGCGTAGCCGGTTCCGTTCCATGCGTCACCTACATGCCGTTGATTTACTACACGCCGTTCAAAGTCAGCACGCCGTACAGTAGTCAAACGCTGTAGCCTGTCAACTGTGAGCGAGCAGACCATGAGCCGTCGCGAGCGGCTGCGCGCGCAGACCAGCGCGGAGATCAAGGCGATCGCGCTCAAGCTCATGGGTGACGGCGGCCCCGACGCGATCTCGCTGCGCGCCATCGCCCGTGAGATGGGCATGACGGCCGGTGCGATCTACAGCTACTTCCCGACCCGCGACGACCTGATCACGGCGCTGGTCGGCGACGTCTACACGGCGGCCGTGGAGGCCGCGGAGTCGGCGCGGGACGCCGTGCCGGACAGCGACACGGGCGGCCGGGTCCTGGCCTGGGCACAGGCCATGCGCGAGTGGGCGCTGGCCAATCCCGAAGGGTTCCGGCTGATCTACGGCGATCCGGTGCCCGGCTACCGGCCGCCCGGCGACGGCCCCGGCCGGGAGGCCGAGCTACGCGCCTGCTCCGGTCTCATCGGCCTCGTCGCCGAGGCATGGCCGACGGCTCGTACCCTCCAGCCGGAGGGCCGGGACTATGACTGGGCCGGCTTCGACGCGGGCCTGGCCGCCCACGTACGAGAGGACTTCCCCGGCCTGCCGCCGGCCGCGGTGGCGCTGACCCTGCGCGTGTGGGGCCGGATGCACGGCCTGGTGGCCCTGGAGATTTATGGCCACCTGAGCGGGCTCATCCATGACCCGGGCGCCGTCTACCGCGACGAGATGCACGACCTCATCGCCTCTCTCGGCCTCAACGCCTGACCGGCGCCGGTCGCGGAGCCGTCCTAACCGAGGGCGGCGGCCAGCGGCGCGGCGAGGGCCGGCGGGTCGATGCGTTCGACGCGGACCGCGTCGCAGCCCACCCATTCCGCCGCCTCGCGCAGCGCCTCGGCCAGGTGCGCGACCGCGCGTTCGGCCTTGGCAGGGGTGTTCGCCGCCGCCGGCTCCAGGGACGCCTTGCGGGCGATCAGCGTCGTGCCCTCGCGCGCCGGGTCGACGCGGCCGATCAGGTGTCCGCCGGCCAGCACGGGCATCGTGAAGTAGCCGTGCACGCGCTTCGCCTTCGGGACGTACGCCTCCAGGCGGTGGTCGAAGGCGAACATCCGCTGGGTGCGCTTGCGGTCCCACACCAGCGAGTCGAACGGGGACAGCAGCGTCGTACGGTGCCGGCCGCGGGGCGTCTCGTCCAGGCCCTCAGGATGGGCCCAGGCGGTGCTCCAGCCGCGCACCTCCACCGGCACCAGGCCGGTCGCCTCGATCACCGCGTCGACCTGGTCGCCCCGGACCCGGACGTAGTCGGCGAGGTCCGCTCGCGTCGCGACGCCCAGGGCGCGGCCCGCGCGGGCGACCAGCGTGGTGACGCACTCCTCGTCCGACAGGTCCTGCTCACGCAGCTCCGCCGGGATCGCCCGCTCCGCCAGGTCGTACACCCGGCGCCAGCCGACCCGACGGGTGCAGACCACCTCGCCGGTCGCCAGGAGGTACTCCGCGGCGATCTTGTGGTCCGTGCGGTCGAACCACTCGCCGCCCTTCTTCGCCCCGCCGAGCCCCGTCGCCGTCAGCGGGCCGTCGGCGTGGAGGCGGGCCAGCACCTCCTTGCACGCCTCCTCGGGCGTGCGGTGCCAGTGCCGGCCCCTGCGCTGGTAGTCACGGCGCCGGAAGGCGTACAGCGGCCAGTCGCCGATCGGCAGCACGCAGGCGGCGTGCGACCAGTATTCGAAGGCGGCCGTGCCGTTCCAGTAGGCGCGCTCGACGCTGGAACGGCCGACGGCGCCCAGACGCGCGTAGGCGACCAGCTCGTGGGAGCGCGCCAGGACCGAGATGGTGTCGAGTTGCACCGCCCCGAGATGACGGAGCGCACCGAGGGCACGCCGGGCGCCGGGGTCGCCGCGCAGGCCACCGCCCTGATGGGGAGTGACGACACGCCCGAGGAAACCCTGGGCGCGAAGTTGAATCCGGCGTGCCTGCTCGGGGGTGAGCTCTACGGGAGGCATGGCCCGATGTTACGGACCATCACCGACGGAAAACGGGAGCGAGATCAGCCGTGCGGCCGGGTCGTCGCCGGGTCGCTGGCCGTTTCCGGCCCGCTCAGCTCGCCGCGGACGCCCGCGCGCTCGGACGGGTGCCGTTCTTCGGGCGCCTGACGAGGGCCGTCCATGATGACGTCGTCGAAGATGTGCACCGCCGCGGCGATCAGACCGCCGACCACGACGAGTCCGACGCCGACCCAGAACAGCCACCACTTCGGGTGCGGCACCAGCGCGACGCCACCCACGCCGAATCCGATCCAGATCACGATGACCGCCAGCCATGAGCTGGCACGGCCGGCGTGTGAATTGTGGGCCATTCATCCCTCCCTGCGGGTTGCGCGCTTCATTCGGTGCGGACGACCGGTCACGCGCCCGCCGCTCCCAGTTTTTTTACACGATCACTTGGCACGAACATGGCGAACCCTGACCCGGTCGCGGGCATCACCGGTCTCGTGATAGTGACGGTTGTCCCGCTGTACGGTTGGACTCGCCTACGATGACACCGTACGGGTCGTGTACGCGCGCCTCCGACACGACCCCCGGCGATACCACGAACGCTGCGAGGAGCTCCCGAGAGTGCCAGTAGTCATCGACAAGATCCTTCGCGCCGGCGAAGGCAAAGTTCTGCGTAAGCTCAAGCGGATCGCCGACCAGGTCAACTCCATCGAGGAAGACTTCGTCGACATGAGCGACGCGGAGTTGCGCGCGCTCACCGACACCTACAAGGAGCGCCTCGCCGACGGCGAGAGCCTCGACGATCTGCTTCCCGAGGCGTTCGCCACCGCTCGCGAGGCGGCCAAGCGCACGTTGGGCCAGCGCCACTTCGACGTGCAGGTCATGGGCGGCGCCGCGTTGCACATGGGCAACATAGCGGAGATGCGCACCGGTGAGGGCAAGACTCTGACCTGTGTGCTCCCGGCGTACCTCAACGCCCTCGCGGGCGAGGGCGTGCACGTGGTCACGGTCAACGACTACCTGGCCAAGCGCGACGCGGAGTGGATGGGCCGGGTCCACCAGTTCCTGGGCCTCGAGGTCGGCGTGATCCTGGCCGACATGACGCCGGAGGACCGCCGCAAGGCGTACGCCGCCGACATCACGTACGGCACCAACAACGAGTTCGGCTTCGACTACCTGCGCGACAACATGGCCTGGAGCCTCGACGAGTGCGTCCAGCGCGGCCACAACTTCGCGATCGTGGACGAGGTCGACTCCATCCTCATCGACGAGGCCCGTACGCCGCTGATCATCTCCGGCCCCGCGGAGCAGAACTCCCGGTGGTACGTCGAGTTCGCCAAGATCGTGCCGCGGCTCAAGCGCGCCACCGACGGGCCCGAGGGCGAGGACGGCGATTACCAGGTCGACGAGAAGAAGCGCACCGTCGGCATCCTGGAGTCCGGCGTCGAGAAGGTCGAGGACTGGCTCGGCATCGACAACCTGTACGACTCGGTCAACACGCCGCTGGTCAGCTTCCTGAACAACGCGCTGAAGGCCAAGGAGCTGTACAAGAAGGACAAGGACTACATCGTCAACGCGGGCGAGGTCCTGATCGTCGACGAGTTCACCGGGCGCATCCTGCACGGCCGTCGTTACAACGAGGGCATGCACCAGGCCATCGAGGCCAAGGAAGGCGTGGCGATCAAGGACGAGAACCAGACGCTCGCCACGATCACGCTGCAGAACTTCTTCCGCCTCTACGACAAGCTCGGCGGCATGACCGGTACCGCCCAGACCGAGGCGGCCGAGTTCAACAAGATCTACAAGCTCGGGGTCATCCCGATCCCGACCAACAAGCCGATGATCCGCAAGGACGTCCCCGACGTCGTCTACAAGACCGAGCAGGCCAAGTTCGAGGCCGTGGTCGAGGACATCAAGGAGAAGCACGACAAGGGCCAGCCGGTCCTGGTCGGCACCACCTCGGTGGAAAAGTCGGAGAAGCTCTCGCGGATGCTCAAGCGCCGTGGCGTCCCGCACGAGGTGCTCAACGCGAAGTACCACGAGAAGGAAGCCCTGATCGTCGCCGAGGCGGGCCGTAAGGGCGCCGTCACGGTCGCCACCAACATGGCCGGTCGCGGTACCGACATCACCCTCGGCGGCAACCCCGACCACATCGCCGACCAGGCGCTCCACGCGCAGGGCCTGTCCCCGCTGGAGACCCCGGAGGAGTACGAGAAGGCCTGGCCGGAGGCGATCGAGAAGGCCAAGCAGGCGGTCAAGGAGGAGCACGAGGAGGTCACCGACCTCGGCGGCCTCTACGTCCTCGCCACCGAACGCCACGAGTCGCGGCGCATCGACAACCAGCTGCGCGGCCGTTCCGGCCGGCAGGGAGACCCGGGCGAGTCGCGGTTCTACCTCTCGCTCGAGGACGACCTGATGCGGCTGTTCAACTCCGCCCGCGTCGAGGCGATCATGACCCGCCTCAACATCCCGGACGACGTGCCGATCGAGTCGAAGATCGTCTCGAACGCCATCCGATCCGCCCAGCACCAGGTGGAGCAGCAGAACTTCGAGATCCGCAAGAACGTCCTCAAGTACGACGAGGTCCTCAACCGCCAGCGCAAGGTGATCTACGCCGAGCGTCACAAGGTCCTCGAGGGCGCCGACCTGCACGACCAGATCGTCCACATGATCGACGAGGTCGTCGCGGGCTACGTCACGGCGGCCACCGCCGAGGGCTTCCCGGAGGAGTGGGACCTCGACAAGCTCTGGAAGGCGTTCAAGCAGCTCTACCCGATCTCGATCAGCTCCGACGACCTGGTCGAGGAGGCGGGCGGCCAGGCCGGCCTGACCGCCGAGCTGCTCACCGAGAAGATCACCGAGGACGCCCAGGAGGCGTACGCCAAGCGCGAGGAGGAGCTCGGCGGCGAGGTCCTGCGCGAGCTGGAGCGGCGTGTCGTCCTCTCGGTGCTCGACCGCAAGTGGCGCGAGCACCTGTACGAGATGGACTACCTCCAGGAGGGCATCGGCCTGCGGGCGATGGCCCAGCGCGACCCGCTGGTCGAGTACCAGCGCGAGGGCTACGACATGTTCACCTCGATGCTCGAGGGCATCAAGGAAGAGTCGGTCGGCTACCTGTTCAACCTCGAGGTGGAGATCGCCGATGAGGAGCAGCAGGCCGCCGTGGCCGGTGTCGGCGAGGCTCCGGTCGAGCTCGCCGAGACGGAGGAGGACGACACCCCGGAGATCGTCGCCAAGGGCCTCGAAGAGGGCGGCCGGCCGCAGAGCCTGAGCTACAGCGCTCCGACGGTCGACGGTGAGGGCGGCGTCGAGACCCACACCGAAGAGGTGGACGACGTCTACGCGGACGTCTCCCGCAACGACCCGTGCCCGTGCGGCTCGGGCAAGAAGTTCAAGCGCTGCCACGGAGACCGCCGCAACGGCTGACGCGGAACGACCGAACGGCCCCGGACGATTCGTCCGGGGCCGTTCGCGTGGAGCCGCTAGGTTATGGCGGTGGCCGCAACAAAAGAACCGAACCGGCTGATCCTGTTCACCGATGCCGTCGTGGCGATCGCCGTCACGCTGCTCGTGCTCCCGCTCGTGGACGTCGTTCCCGAGGTCGCCAGAGAACACCGCCCCGCCACCGAGGTGATCACCGGGCACCAGCCGGAGATCTGGACCTTTCTCCTCAGCTTCGCGGTGATCATCAGACTCTGGCTGTCGCATCACAAGGCGTTCCAGCACGTGCGGGCGTACTCGACGCCGTTGGTGCTCTGCAACAGCACCTGGCTGCTGGCCATCGTCGTGTTGCCGTTCCCCACCGAGATGGTGGGCGTGTTCGACAACAGCCGGTTCACGACCGGCCTCTACATCGGCACGGTCTTCGTCGCCACCGGCCTGCAGGCCGCGATGTACCTCATCATCCGGATCGACCCCGAAGTGGCCTCGGAGGACGCCCCCCTGCCGGGCGACTTCGTCCTCGGCGCCGTCACCGCGGCCGTTCTCCTGCTCCTCGCCCTGGTCGTCGCGTTGACCGTGCCGGGGGTCGGCTACTGGGCCCTGCTCCTGTTGCTGCTGTCCGGCCCTGTCGAGTGGGCCTGGCGCCGGCGGCACGCGGTCGCCGCGGCCTAGGAAAAAACAGGGAACCGCCACGTCCGATCGCACCAAGTACCGGATGAACCGACGCGCACGGCGCGGACAAGGAGAACCGGTTGGTGATGATCGATACATACCCGCATCGGACACCGGTGAGGTGAGCGACAGCGAGAGCATCGGCGCGTCGCTCACCGATCCGGAGAGGTTCGCCGATGTCTTCCACCGGCACTGGGACGAGATCCACCGCTATGTCGCGGCACGGCTCGGTGCCGAGGCGGCCGAAGACGTCGGTGCCGAGACCTTCACGGTCGCCTTTCGCAACCGTGGAAAGTACGACCTGACCCGGCCGGACGCCCGGCCCTGGCTGTACGGCATCGCGACCAACCTCATCGGCCAGCACCGCCGGGTCGAGAAACGCCGTACCCAGTTGCTCGCCCGCACCCCCGCCGAGGGCGTGAGCGGGTCGTTCGCCGACGGCAGCGACGCACGGGTGACCGCCGAACTCCTCGGCCCCCGCATCGCGTCGGCGCTGAAGAGCCTGTCGGCCGCCGACCGTGACCTGCTGCTCCTGATCGCCTGGGCGGACCTGACGTACGAGGAGGCCGCCGAGGCGCTGCGCGTTCCGATGGGCACCGTACGGTCCCGGCTGCACCGGATCCGCAAGAAGATCCGCCGCGCGTTCGGAAACGCCGACCCCACGCGTCTTCAGGAGGAGAACCGATGATCGACAAGGAGATCGTGCTCGTCCGGGAGGCTCGTCCGGCGGACGTTCCGGCCGATTCCGCGGCGAAGGCCCGCGCGTGGGCCCGCCTGCGCGCCGAGATGGAGTCGCCCGGCACCCCCGCGTTCGAAGCCCGTCCCTTTCACCGGCGTCTCGGCTGGCGGCTCGGTGCCGTGGGGGTGATCGCGGCCGGTGCCGCGGCTGCCGTGGTGGTGACCCAGGCCGTGGGATCCGCGCCGGTGGGCAAGCCGAACACCGGACCCGTGCCCAGCCTTGAACTGGCCGCCCAGACGATCGAGCAGCAGACGGTCCCGAAGCCGCGGGCGGATCAGTGGGTGTACGCGCCCGAGCTGCGCAACTGGGCCATCGCGCCCGGCAACACGATCGGCACGCTGCGGGGCAAGGTCAAGGTCGAGCAGTGGTGGCGGTTCGACGGCAGGAGGGTCGCCGAGTCCGTCAACGGTTCGAAGATCACGATGACGGCCATCCTGCGCCCCGGGGAGAAGATCCCTCCCGGCCACGTCATTCCCGGCGTCAACGGAGGCTTCGCCTGGGGCGCCGGCGTCTGGAGGAGGTCCCCGCGCGGGCTGTACGACTACGTGGCCAAGCTGCCGACGGACCCCGCCGCGCTGCTCAAGAAGATCCGGCACGACACCCAGGCCGCCGACGACGATGACGCCACGTTCTATCGGATCCAGGAGATCCTCGACGACGACAAGCTCATCCCGGCGAAGACCAACGCCGCCATCTACCGCGCGCTCGCAATGATCTCCGGAGTACGGATCGTGCCCGGGGTGAAGGATCTCGCCGGGCGCTCGGGCGTCGCGGTCGTCCGTGACCAGGACACGACGCGCTTCGAGATCATCCTCGATCCGAAGACGTACCAGTACCGGGGCTGGCGGTCCGTCGCGCTCAAGGACCAGTACGCACGCAAGAAGCTCACCGCCCACGCGGGACAGGTGCTCAACGACTCCGCCGACCAGGGCATGCGCGTGGTCGACCAGCCCGGCACGCGAGACTGAGCCGACTCCACGCCCGACCTCGTACGACGGCCGTCCCCGCCCGGGGAACCCGAGAGCGGGTTCCCCGGGCGGTCATTCATGCCGGGACGGTCGTCTCGATCGCGGCGCAGCGCCAGCGGCGGTCGTACTCCAGCCGCAGCGCGAGCGCCTGCACCCGTGCGCCGATCACGGCCACCGCCGCGACCTCGGCGACTCCCGGCTCGGGCGCACAGACCCGTACGGTGCCCAGCCGGGGCGCGGCCCGTGCGGGCAGGCGTGCGGACAGCGACCCCAGCCGCTCGAACAGGCGCGGTGTCGTACGTCCGGCCAGGTGGTGGTACGGCCGGACTCCGGCCAGCACCTCCAGGACGAGCCGGGCGATCAGCCGTGCCTCCGACCGCACGTCGGGCGGGCCGTCGCGTACGACGCCGAGGACCGGCCGGGGCGGGCGCCCGTGCGGCGGACCGGAGTCCAGGGCGAGAGCGAGTGACCCGTGCACCGCGATCGCGGGCGGCTCGCACCCTCCGTACGGGACGAGCCGGATCGGGGAGCGTACGGGCGTTCGTCTGCGCATGATGCGACCTCCGTGATGTGCGGCCGCCGGACGGCGGCGACACACAGAGAGGTCTCAGCGGACACGGAGATACATCGTGGCCGGATACGGACAGGTCACTGCCTGGTCGCGGCCCGGCTCCGGCGGGGGATCTCCAGCGCGCTGTGCAGCTGGTAGCGGTCGGCGCGGTAGGTGGAGACGGCGAGTTCGACGCAGGTGCCGTTCATGAACGACCGCCGCTGGAGCAGCAGCACCGCGCTGCCGCGGGCGAGGTCGAGCAGCCGAGCGTCGGCCGTGTCGGCGATGCCGGCCTCGATGGTCTGCTCCCCGGCGTCGAACACGATCCCGAAGCGCGTCTCCAGCACGTCGTACAGCGACGCGTCGCTCAGCGGGGTGTCGGGCAGCCCCGGCGCGACGGTCAGCGGGATGTGCGAACGCTCGACGGCCATCGGCTCGCCGTCCGCGGTGCGCAGGCGTTCGACGACGTGCACCCCGGTGCCCGGCGGCACGTCGAACACCCGCGCCAGGTGGGCGTTGGCCGGCGTCGTACGGCGGTCGAGGTCGCGGGCGCCCGGTTCGAGGCCCCGGGCCCGCATGTCCTCGGTGAAGGACACGAGCCGCAGCGGCATCTCGATCTTGGGCCGAGCGACGAACGTGCCCTTGCCCGGCACGCGGTACAGCCGGCCCTCGGTAACCAGGTGGTCGACGGCCTGCCGTACCGTCATTCGTGACAGCCGGTACCGCTGGCACAGCTCCCGCTCGGACGGAATGGGCGCGTCCACCGGCAGTTCGGCGTCCTCGATCAGGTCGAGGAGGATCTCCCGGAGCTGGAAGTACTTGGGTACGGGGCTGGACGGATCGATCTTGCCCATGGGGTACCTCTGGCCGCGATGTCGGGGAGTGAAGTATGGTTCATACTGGTCTAGTCCGGACTAGACCACACGCCCAGTCAGCGTGTCAATGCAGGTCAGGACTACGAAGCCGTAACGACGCGATCACGCGTCGACCGACACGCGGAGCCGCGGATCCAACGGCAGCCAAGGAGATCCCATGCCTGAGACTTCGCGCATGCGCACCGAGATCGGTGAGCAGGCCACCGCGCTGAACGCGACGCTCGACGCGCTGTTGCCCCGCGTGGCCGAGGTCGGCGTCCTGGGCCGGGAGACCCGCCAGGTGCTGTTCATCGCGCGCGGTTCGTCCGACAACGCGGCGGTCTACGGAAGCTACCTGGCCCAGACGCACGCGGGCCGGCTCGCCACCCTCGCCTCGCCCTCGATCGCGACGACGTACAAGAAGAAGATCGACCTGTCCGGCGTGCTCGCGGTGGCGATCAGCCAGTCGGGTCGCACCGAGGAGATCGTCGAGACCCTCGACTGGGCCGCCGGCTGCGGCGCGCGCACCGTCGCGGTCACCAACGGCGAGGGTTCACCGCTCGCCGAGGCCGCCGAGCTCGCGCTCGTCACCCGGGCCGGCGACGAGATCGCCGTGCCCGCGACCAAGACCTACACCACCCAGCTCGCCGCCCTCGCCGTGCTCGGCATCGGCCTGGGCGCCGAGGTCGACCTCACCGACCTGCGCCGCGCGCCCGAGGAGGTCGACCGGCTGATCGCCGCGACCGAGGCCGCCGACGCGCTGCCCGAGATCGTGGAGGAGCTCGCGGGCGTGCCCGGCGCGGTCGTGTCCGGCCGGGGCATCGCGTACGGCACGGCGCTGGAGTTCGCGATCAAGCTGAAGGAGGCGTGCTACCTCCACGCGATGGGCCTGTCGTACGCCGACCTGCTGCACGGGCCGATCGCCGTCGTCGACGACGACACCCCGGCGCTCCTGGTCGCCGCTGACTCCGGGCCGACGCTTCCGGGCACGGTCGCGCTGGCCCGGCGGGTCACCGCTGCGGGCGCGAAGGCGTACGGCATCGGAGGCGGCCGTATGCTGGCCGATGCGTCCACGCTGGCGCTTCCCGGTCCGGACCTGCCGGAGTGGGTCGCGCCACTTGCTCTGATCGTGCCGGGTCAGCTGATCACCGAACGGCTGGCCCGACGCCTCGGGATCGACCCCGACATGCCGCGCGGCCTCGGCAAGGTGACGCAGACGGATTGATGATGGGGTCCGCTTCGACAAGGGAGACTGTGTGATGGCCGAGCGCCGTGTCACGGTGCAGACCGAGGCGGGGCTGCACGCCCGCCCCGCCGCGCTGTTCGTCCAGGCCGCGACGAAGGCGCCGATGGATGTGAGCGTGGGCCGGCCGGACGCCGATCCGGTCAACGCCAAGAGCATCCTGCTGGTGATCGGGCTCGACGTCCGCCACGGCGAGGAGATCGTGATCAGCGCCGAGGGAGACGGCGCCGACGCCGCCCTCGACGAGCTCGTCGCGACGGTGACCGCGAACGGTGCCTGACCGCCTGAGCGGTCTCGGCGTCAGCCCCGGCGCCGGCGCCGGACCGGTGCGCACGATCGCGGGCGCGGTCCCCGAACCCCCTGCGGGCGAACGTCACGGGGGTGACGCCGCCGCCGAGACGGCACGCGCCCTCGCGGCCCTCGAAGAGGTCGCCGCCGACCTTGAGAAGCGCGGCGACCGGGCCGGCGGCGAGGCGCGCGACGTCCTGGCCGCGCAGGCGATGATGGCCCGCGACCCGGGCCTGGCCGAGCTGGCCGGACAGAAGATCGCCGACGGCGGCTCGGCGCCGCGCGCGGTGTACGAGGCGTTCGGGGTGTTCCGCGACATGCTGGCCGGCGCGGGCGACTACTTGGCCGCGCGCGTCGCCGACCTCGACGACATCCGCGACCGCACCGTCGCCGTGCTGCGCGGGCTGCCGATGCCGGGCGTGCCGGACTCCGACGAGCCGTTCGTGCTGGTCGCCCGCGACCTGGCGCCCGCCGACACCGCGCTCCTCGACCCCGCGAAGGTGGTCGCCTTCGTCACCGAGGAGGGCGGCCCGACCAGCCACACCGCGATCCTGGCACGCTCGATGGGCGTGCCGGCCGTGGTCGCCTGCCCGGGGTGCACCGCGCTCGCCGAGGGCACCGTCGTGCTCGTCGACGGCGGTTCCGGCGACGTACGCCCCGATCCGTCCGCCGAGGAGGTCGCCCGTGCCCGCGCGGTCGCCGGGGCGCGTTCGGCGGCGATCGCGGCGACCGGCCCCGGCACGACCGCCGACGGGCACGCCGTGCCGCTGCTGGCCAACGTGGGCGGCCCGCAGGACGTCGCGGCGGCGCTCGAACACGGCGCGGAGGGCGTCGGCCTGTTCCGCACCGAGTTCCTGTTCCTGGACCGTACGACGCCGCCCGGCGAGGATGAGCAGGAGGCCGCCTACCGCGCGGTCCTTGAGGCCTTCCCGTACGTGGTGGTCCGCACCCTCGACGCGGGCGCCGACAAGCCTCTCGGCTTCCTGCCGGCGACGGGGGAGGAGCCCAACCCGGCCCTCGGCGAGCGCGGTCTGCGCATGCTGCGGCGGCACCCCGAGGTGCTCGCGGGCCAGCTCGCCGCCCTCGCCCGCGCCGCTCGCGGGCTGCCGGTGGAGCTGCTGGTGATGGCGCCGATGGTGGCGGACGCGGCGGAGGCACGGGAGTTCACCGAGACGTGCCGGACGGCCGGCATCACGCGCGCGGGCGTCATGATCGAGATCCCCGCCGCGGCGCTGCGGGCCCGTGACCTGGCCGCCGAGGCCGCCTTCTTCAGCATCGGCACCAACGACCTCGCCCAGTACGCCTTCGCGGCCGACCGGCAGCTGGGCGCCCTCAGCCGGCTCCAGGACCCCTGGCAGCCGGCACTGCTCGACCTGGTCGCGCTCACCGCGGAGGGCGCCGGCGGCAAGCCCTGCGGCGTCTGCGGCGAGGCGGCCGGCGACCCGGCGCTGGCCTGCGTGCTGACCGGGCTCGGCGTCACCTCCCTGTCGATGAGCCCACCCGCCCTGCCCGCCGTACGCGCCGCGCTCGCGGCCCACACACTCGACCAGTGCCGCCACGCCGCCACCGCCGCCCGCACCGCCCACAACGCCGATGAGGCCCGCCAAGCCGCACGCGAGGCCCTCCCCGGCCTGACCGCCCTGGGCCTGTAGCCTCCGAGCCGGAGACGCCCCGCCCACCGGGGCAGGGTTCCGGCGAAGTCGGGTGTTGTCGGTCAGGTGGGGCTTTCGAGGAGTGGCGTCGTTCAGTCGCGGGCGGTCAGGTGGTGCGAGATGAAATGGCGCCATCTGGCGATGGCCGTGGGCTTTGTCTCGCTGTGCGTGCCGGCGTAGCCGGCCAGTTGTTTGTCGGGTGATCCCAGCAGGTCGAACAGGGCCAGCTGCCCGTCCCTGGGAAAGACCTCGTCGTGCCACTGGATGTGGAAGAGGGCGGGGGCGGTGACCCGCCGGGCGTCCCTCGCGACGCGTGCCGGCACGGCCATGCCCTCATACATGGCCGCTACCTGCTGAAGACCGAACTTCCCGAGGACCACACAACGGAGTTCGTCGCCCATCGCGGCCGCGAGGGGAAGACCGAACCGTGCCCCCATGGACATTCCCAGATATCCGAGGCGGGAGGTGTCCACGAGGTCCAGAGCCCCAAGGGCGTCCACGGTCGCGCGCCATTCGTCCGTCATTCGGTCGAGGACGACCTCGATTCCCTCTGCCGCGATCCGTCGCTGATACTCCGCGACGGTCATCGGGGCGGGAACTCGGTCTCCGTGGTACGGCCCGTCGATCGCCAGCGCTGCGATGCCGGCGTGGGATGCGAACCATCGGGCCCGGTCGAGGATCCGCTCGCTTCGCTTGTGCCCGCTGCCTCCGTGTCCCAGCAAGACCAGGGGAGGCGTGGAGCCGGGAGAAGATGGGAGCCACAGTACGCCTGGAACCGCGCCCGCCGGTCGGCCAAGCCGAAACGATCGCTCGACGACCCCGCCGTGAGTTACCGGACGTTCGATCCACTCCAGTGTCTCGCGCACGAACATATCGAATCAGACGCGGCCGAGGCCGGTCTCCGATCAACATGCCGTCCGCGTCGACCAGGGCCGGCCACGCCGGCCCCTTGGGAGGTCATCAGGTGTCTGGGCACCGCGTGGACGCGGCGACCATGGCCGCGGCCGGGGCGCCGCGGCGGTGCCTCCCTCGGCCTCGCCCCCTTCCGGTCCCGTCTTTACCCAGGTGAGTCATGGCCGGTCGGCGTGCGGGGTTTGCTCTCCTCCGTGGGACTCATTAGCGTCATGCGGGTGCGACGGACGTTCGGGTGGAGGTTCGTGACCGCTCTCGCCGCTGGGGCGATGGCCGTTTCGGCGTGCCATGAGTCCGGTGCGCGGTCGGCCATCGGTCCCTCCCACACCACGCCCACGCGGGCCTCGGCGTCGCCGACGCCGGTCGCCCCGGAGGTCGCCCTCGTCAAGAAGATGAGCGTGCGCGAGAAGGTCGGGCAGCTGTTCATGCCGACCATCCCCGGCTCCACGCCCGCCCAGGCCGCCGCGCTGGTCGAGCGCTACCACCTCGGCGGGGTGATCTACTTCCCGGTCAACCTGCGCACCCCGCGCCAGACCGCGGAGCTGTCCAACGGCCTGCAGAAGGCCGCGATGAAGCACGGCGGCGTGCCGCTCGTCATCAGCACCGACGAGGAGCAGGGGCCCGTCTCGCGGCTGCCCTACATCACCCGCTTCCCCGCGAACAAGTCGCTCGCGTCCGGGAGGCATCCGGACGACAACGTCCGCACCGCCGCCCGGGTCACCGGCGAGGAGCTGCGCGCGGTCGGCATCAACCAGGACAACGCCCCCGACGCCGACGTCAACATCAACCCCAACAACCCGGTGATCGGCGTACGGTCGTTCGGCGCGGACCCGGAGAAGGTCGCCCATTTCGTCGGCGTGGCCATCGACGCGTACCGCGCGACCGGCGTGGCGGTCGTGGCCAAGCACTTCCCCGGGCACGGCGACACCGCCACCGACAGCCACACCGGCCTGCCGATCATCAACCACAGCAGGGCGACGTGGGAGCGCGTCGACGCGCCGCCGTTCAAGGCCGCGGTCGAGCACGACGCCGACGTCATCATGACCGCGCACATCGTCGTGCCGGGTCTGGACAAGTCGCGGCTCCCGGCCACGATGTCCAAGACCGTGCTGGGCGGGCTGCTCCGGGGCACGCTCGGCTACCGGGGCGTGATCATCACCGACTCCCTCCAGATGGCCGGCGCGACGATCAAGTTCGGGCCGGAGGAGGCGGCGGTACGCGCGGTCGTGGCCGGCGCGGACATGCTGCTCATGCCGCGGAACCTCGGCCGCGCCTACAACGCGGTGCTCGCGGCCGTGAAGTCGGGCCGGATCTCCCAGAGCCGCCTCGACGACGCGGTCACCCACATCCTTCACATGAAGTACGAGCGAGGGATGTTCCGCTCGCCGTACGTCGACGCGGCGAAGGCATCGCACGTCATCGGATCGAAGGAGCATCGGGAGGCGGCCCGCAAGGTGGCGGCCGACGTCCGTTCTGGCGGCTGATGTCCAATCTTGGCCGTTGACGTTCCTCCCTGCGCGTGACTAAGTTTCAGCTCGCTGGCCAGGGCCAGTCATTTTCTTTCGCGCATCTCGGGGGCGGAAGGAGTTACCGATGTCCCGTCGCCGACGGCTCATTGCCATAGGTGCGGCGTCAGTGGTGGCCGTGGCCGGTATCGGCTCAGGTACCGCCAACGCCGCACAGGCCGGGCACAAGCCCGGCAAGGACAAGCGCGTCCTGAAGATCCTCAACAAGATGACGCTCGAGGAGAAGGTCGCCCAGCTCTTCGTGCTCCAGGTGTACGGCACGAGCGCGGACACGACCGACCCCACGGCCGTCGCGGCCAACCAGAAGCTGTGGGGCGTCGACAACGCCCAGCAGCTGATCGCCAAGTATCACCCCGGCGGGATCATCTACTACTACGTCGATCCGCCCAACCTCGTCAGTCCCCAGCAGGTCGCCCATCTGTCCAACGGGATCCAGCAGGCGGCCATGCACACGCGGGTGCCGATCCCGGAGACCATCACCACGGACCAGGAGCAGGGCTCCATCGTCACGCGGGTCCCGGCGCCGTTCACGCAGTTCCCGGGCGCCCAGGCGCTCGGCGCGGCCCGTTCGCCGAAGAACGCGTTCACCACGTCGAAGATCACCGGCGAGGAGCTCAAGGCGATCGGGATCACGCAGGACTACGCTCCCGACTCCGACGTGAACGTCAACCCGGCCAACCCGGTGATCGGTGTCCGGTCCCCGGGCTCCGACCCGTCGCTGGTGGCCCAGATCGCCTCCGCCGAGGTCGACGGCTACCAGGCCGCGGGCGTCATCGCCACGGCCAAGCACTTCCCGGGTCACGGCGACACCAACACCGACAGCCACACCGGTGTGCCGATCATCAACCACACCAAGGAGCAGTGGGAGAAGCTCGACCTCCCGCCGTTCAAGGCCGACATCGCGCACGGCGTCGACTCGATCATGACGGCGCACATCATCGTCCCGGCGCTGGACCCCTCCGGTGACCCGGCGACGCTGTCCAAGCCGATCCTCACCGGGATCCTCCGCGACCAGCTGCACTACAAGGGCGTCGTCGTCACCGACGCTCTCGGCATGGCCGGACTCCGGGCGAAGTACGGTGACGACCGGATCCCCGTGCTGGCGGTCAAGGCCGGCGTGGACCAGCTGGAGAAGCCGCCGGCGGACGCCAGCGGCAAGGGGCTGTACACCCTCCAGCGCGACTCCCTGGTCAACGCGGTCAAGAGCGGCGAGATCAGCGAAGCGCGCATCGACCAGTCCGTGTACCGGATCCTCGAGCAGAAGCTCAGCCACGGCCTGTTCCAGCACCCGTACGTGGACGAGAGCAAGGTCGCCAAGGTCGTCGGCACGCCGTCGCACCTCGCGACCGAGCAGAAGATCACCGACCAGACCACGACGCTCGTCAAGAACGCCGTGCTGCCGCTGCCCAAGGACAACCGCAAGGTGTTCGTGACCGGGTACGGCGTCACCACCACCCAGACGCTCGCGAACGACATCGGCAAGCGCGGGCCGGTCACGTCGGTCCTGCAGACGGGCACCAGCCCCACGCCGGCGACGATCGACAAGGCGGTGGCGCAGGCGAAGGACAACGACCTGACCGTCGTCACGACCAACGCCGCCTGGAACCTCGCCGTCAACGGCCCCGGGCAGATGAACCTCGTCAAGGCACTCGTCGCGACGGGCAAGCCGGTGGTCGTGGCGTCGGTGCGCGACGCGTACGACATCGGGTACTTCCCGGAGGCGCCGACCTACCTGGTGACGTACGGCTACACGCCCGCGTCGCTGGAGTCGCTCACCAAGGTGCTGTTCGGTGAGATCAGCCCGCAGGGCAAGCTGCCGGTCATGATCCCGGTGGCGGACCATCCCGACCAGACGCTCTACCCGTACGGGTACGGGCTGACGTTCGACAAGTGATCGAACGGGCGCGGGACGGCAACGGCGCCGTCCCGCGCCCGTTTCTAGCCTCCGGCGCGGTGGGCGGCGAGACGCGCGGCACCCACCGCGCCGTCGCCCGCCGGCGTGGGCTCGACGCCGAACCGGCTCACCAGGCCCGCGCGCACCCCGTCGGCGACCGGACCGCTCTCCAGCAGGGACCCGGAGACGACGAGGCCGAACCCGGCCGTCCCCTCCCGCGCGGCGAGCAGGTCGTCGAGCGCGGGGCGTACGGCGTCGGCGTCCTCCAGGAGATGCCGGACCGCCTCCGCGACGATCTCGACCGCGACCGGGTCGCCCTTCTCCGCCGCCGCGCTGACGCACGGCGCCACCTTGCCGATCGAGGCGGGCCGCTCGGCGTAGACCTTCCTGATGATCGCCTGGGGCAGATCGGACCCGGACCACGTACGGCCCGCGGTCGGCGCGCCGCTCGGCGCGACGATGGCCCGGTCGAGGCCCGTGAGGAGGGGCTCGGCCTCCTCGCCGAGGAGGGCGCGCGGCACGGTCTCGGCGAGGACCGTCGCCCGGCCGCGGCCGTCATAGGCGCGCATCGCGGCGCGTACGCCCTCCCGCCCGATCCACACCGCGGACCCCTCGTCCCCGATCAGGTAGCCGTTGGCGTCGGAGCGACGCTCGATCTCACCGGCGTCGATGACGGCCGCGCCCGCGCCGGTGCCCGCGAGGATCACGATGCCGGTGCGCTCGGCGCTCCCGGCGGCGAACGCGACCGCGATGTCGGTGACCACCTCGGGCTCGCCCGGGACGCCCGCGGCGGCCCAGGCGGCGTTGGCGGAGGCGACCGCGCGCGGCCGGTTGGCGGCTCCGGCGCCGGCGATGCCGAAGACGCCGTGCACCACACGGGCCGGGTCGAGCTCCTCCAGGGCGGCCGTGAGAGCGGTGGTCAGCGCCTGCGTCAGCTCACCGGAGGTGCCGCCGCCGGAGTTGGGGTTGGCGCCGGGTCCGGTGCCGTAGCCCGCGACGACGCCGTCGAGCGTGACGATCGCCGCGCGCGTGCGGGTGCCGCCGGCGTCGACGCCGACCAGGTAGGGACCGATCGCGTTAGAGCACACATAGTGACGGTAGAACATCGGCCGTTCCCCGCGGAACATCAGCCGTTGACATCATCTGGTTTTCGTAAGAAACTTTCCGCCATGAGGAAGGTCGGGCCCGAATCCGGGCTGGGGGCCGACGCCACAGGCGCATCTCCACTCAGCACCGTCGTACGTGTCCGTTCGCTGCTGCCATCGCTGCCACCTGCGGAGGCGCGGGTCGCGCAGCGTGTCATCGACGATCCGGAGGCGGTCGCCAGCTCCACGATCACCGAGCTCGCCCAGGCGTGTGGCACCTCCGAGACCACGGTCATCAGGTTCTGCCGCGCGATCGGCTTCTCCGGCTATCCGGAGCTCAGGTTGACGCTGGCCACGGAGGCCGGCCGGGCACAGGGAGTGACCGGCGGCCGGGTCGTGGGCAGCGACATCAGCGCGGACGATACGCTGGAACAGATCGTCGAAAAGATCGCCTTCGCCGACGCGCGGGCGGTCGAGGAGACCGCCAACCAGCTCGACATCCAGGTGCTCGGCGAGGTGGTCACGGCGATCGCCGAGGCCCGCCGGGTCGACATCTACGGCGTCGGCGCCAGTGCCTTCGTGGCCTCGGACTTCCAGCAGAAGATGCACCGGATCGGCCGGACCTCCTACGCGTGGTCCGACGCGCACATCATGCTCACCAGCGCAGCGGTTCTCGACTCCTCGGACGTCGCCGTCGGGATCTCCCACACGGGGTCGACGGTGGAGACGATCGACGCCCTCAGCGTGGCCAAGCGCCGCGGCGCCACCACGGTGGCCCTCACCAACTTCCCCCGCTCTCCGATCGCCGACGCCGCCGACCTGGTGCTGACCACGGCGGCCAGGGAGACCACGTTCCGATCCGGAGCGACGGCGAGCCGGCTGGCCCAGCTCACCGTGATCGACTGCGTGTTCGTCGGTGTCGCGCAGCGTACGACCGAGATCAGCGAACATCTGGAGGCGACACTCGAGGCGGTCAGGGTCCGCCGGGTGCGTCCCGAGCGGAGGCGCAGGTGAACGACAGCATGCCCCTGGCGATGCTGGGGACCGTACCCACCGAGGTACGCAACCCCCGCACCACCGAGATCGACGTGCTGCCCACGCTGGAGATACTCCGTCTGATCAACAACGAGGACGCCACGGTGCCGGGCGCCGTGGCGGTGGCGCTGCCGCAGATGGCCAAGGTCGTCGACCTGGAGGTCGAGGCGTTGCGCGGCGGCGGCCGGGTGCACTACTTCGGCGCGGGCACGTCCGGGCGGCTCGCCGTCCTCGACGCGGCCGAGCTCCCGCCGACGTACGGCATCGACCCCGGCCTGGTGGTCGCGCACCACGCGGGCGGCATGGACGCCATCTCCCACGCGATCGAGAACGTCGAGGATGACGCCTCGCTCGGCGCCCGCGACGCGGGCGAGGTGAACGCCGGCGACGTCGCGGTCGGCATCACCGCCAGCGGGCGCACCCCCTATGTCGTGGGCGCGCTGCGGCAGGCCGCGGCCGCCGGCGCGCACACGGTGCTGATCAGCTCCAACCCGGCCGCGGCGGCCGGGGCGGAGGTCGAGGTGCACATCGCGGTGGACACCGGACCGGAGGCCGTGTCGGGCTCGACGCGGATGAAGGCCGGCACCGCGGCCAAGCTCGTGCTGAACGCCATGTCCACGGCGGTGATGGTGCGGCTCGGCCGCACCTACTCCAACCTCATGGTCAGCATGAGCGCGCTCAACTCCAAGCTCCGCGGACGTCTCGTCAAGATTCTGGTCGAGGCGACCGGCATGGACGCGGAGACGTGCGAGGCCGCCCTGGCCGATGCGGCCGGCGACACGCGCACCGCCCTTGTCTCCCTGTTGTGCGACGTCCCGTCGGGCCGGGCCGCCGAGGCGCTGGCCGGCGCCGGTGGCTCCGTCCGCGAGGCGATGCGCACGATTCGTGGAGACGCCTGATATCTCGGGGGTTAGAGAAAGGGTCCACCTCCTTATGCGTAAGTTCTGCACGGTCATCACGGCGCTCGGCGTCGTGCTCGCCGCCCCGGCGTGCGCCCCCAGTACCAAGAGTGGCGGTGACAAGGTCACCCTCACCGTGCTCTCCTGGCGCCCCGAGGACACGGCGGGTTACGCGAAGATCTTCGCGCCGTTCGAGAAGAGCCACCCGAAGATCAAGGTCAAGTTCAAGCCGATCAAGAACACCGAGTACCTCACGGTGCTGCCGACCGAGCTGAAGAAGGCCACGGGCGGCCCGGACGTGGTGCAGCTCAAGCCGTACGGGCCGATCCAGAGCCTCATCTCGGCCGGCAACCTCGCGCCACTCGACGGCCAGGTCGACGTGAGCAAGTGGGACCCGTCCGTGCTCCAGGCGGCCAAGGGCAAGCAGGACGGCAAGCTGTACGGCGTCCCGTACGCCATGCAGACCCTCTCGGTGCTCTACAACAAGAAGATCTTCGCCGACCAGCAGATCCAGCCGCCGACGACCTGGGCGGACTTCACCGCGGCCTGCGACAAGCTGAAGAAGGCCGGCATCACGCCGCTGTCGACGAGCGGCCTGCAGCCGTGGGTGCTCGCCATCGACCACCAGATCTTCGGCGCGACGCGCTACGGCGGCGACGACTTCGCCAAGGCGGCCCTGGCCGGCCAGAAGAACTTCACCGACCCCGACTACACCGCCTCGCTCGACGTGACGGCCAAGCTCAAGCCGTACTACCCGGACAAGGTCGCCGCGGTCGACTACCCCGACGCGCAGACCCTGTTCACCAGCGGCAAGGCCGCGATGTACCCGGGCGGTTCGTATGAGGTCGGGCCGTTCACCAAGACCAATCCGGACCTGCAGATCGGTTCCTTCGACGCCCCGCCGGCCCCCGGCGCCAAGGTGAACCACGCGCTGACCTCGGGCTTCGTCGA
Organism: Actinoallomurus sp. CA-142502; assembly: GCF_050936355.1. Classification (NCBI taxonomy): domain Bacteria; kingdom Bacillati; phylum Actinomycetota; class Actinomycetes; order Streptosporangiales; family Thermomonosporaceae; genus Actinoallomurus; species Actinoallomurus sp. CA-142502. The sequence goes on along the minus strand of NZ_JBNJMY010000001.1, from coordinate 10,250,476 downwards.
CGGCTCGTACGGCGTCAACGCGCACTCGGAGCACAAGACCGAGGCGATGGAACTGGTCAAGTGGATGGCGACGCCGGAGTTCGGCCAGCTGTACGCCAACACGCTCAAGCAGATCTCGGCCGTCCCCGGCGTGACCCCCGGCGACCCGCTGCTCGCGCAGACGTACGAGGGCTTCAAGACCCACGGCGCGACGTACATGATGGTCGTCGACTTCGGCTACGGGAACCCGCTCGGCCGCGACCAGGAGGGTGAGGCTCTGCAGAAGATGCTGAGCGGCACCTCGGCCGCGGACGCGGGCAAGCTCGTCCAGAAGGGCATCTCGGCGTGGTTCAAGCCCAGCGGCGGATGACGTCGACGACCGAGCCGGTCGAGGTCGCCGGTCCCGGCGGCGGGAGCACCCGCCGCCGGGGGCGGCGGCGCTGGCCGCTGCTGCTGGTGTTCCTGCTGCCGGCGCTCGCGCTGTACACGGTCTTCATCGTGTACCCGCTGGTGTCGGCCCTGCAGTACAGCTTCTTCGACTGGACCGGCACCCGGCAGAACGGCTTCGCCGGCCTGGCGAACTTCCGTGACCTGTTCACGAAGTACCCGCTGAGCGAGCAGGTCTGGCGGGCGCTGGCGCACAACTGCGTGTTCTTCATCGGCACGATGCTGATCCAGACCACGGGCGGGCTGCTGCTGGCCACCCTGCTGCACCGTTCCCGGCGCGGCAAGCGCTTCCTGCAGACCGCGTACGTGCTGCCGCACCTGGTCAGCCCGATCGTGGCCGGTTACCTGTGGTCGCTGATGCTCAACCCGCAGTTCGGCGCGATCAACGCCGCGCTGCGTGGCGTCGGCCTCGGCTCCCTCGCCCAGCCCTGGCGCGGCGACCCCCACCTGGCGCTGCCGGTGGCGATCGTGATCAACGCCTGGCAGTGGGTGGGCTTCCCGATGCTGTTGTTCGCCGCGGCGCTGGCCGGCATCCCCGAGGAGTACCACGAGGCGGCGCGGGTGGACGGCGCGTCGGCCTGGAAGAGCTTCTGGCGGGTGACCTTCCCGCTGCTCACGCCGGTGCTCGGCATCGTCACGGTGCTGACCTTCATCGGCAACTTCAACATCCTGGACCTGATCTACGCGCTGCAGGGCTCGAAGGGCAACCCGGCGTACTCCACCGACGTGCTCGGCCTGCTGTTCTACCGGACCGCCTTCGAGAACCCCGACGCCAACGCGATCGGCCAGTCCTCCGCGCTCGCGGTCTGCATGTTCATCCTGATCTTCGGGATCTCGGCCGCGGCGAACCGCTTCTTCCGCCGGATGGAGGCACGCCTGAAATGACCACCTCCGTGCTGGAACCGGCGGTCGCGGTCGCACCCGCCCGGCGTCGCCGCCGCCCGCGCCGTGGCGCGGTCGCCTCCACCGTGCTGCTGTGGGTGTACGCGGTGGCGGCGCTCGCACCGCTCATCATCATGGCGCTGGGTTCGCTGCGCACCGAGCAGGACCTTGCCACCAAGCCGCTCGGCATCCCGACGCACCCGGCCTTCGAGAACTACGCGAAGGCCTGGTCGGAGGGCGGGTTCAGCTCCTACTTCGTGAACTCCATCATCGTGACGGTCGGCGCCGTGGTGCTGGGCACGGGCGTCGCGGTGCTGGCCGCCTACCCGCTGGCGCGCTACCGCTTTCGCGGGCAGGGCCTGCTCACCGCGTACTTCCTGGCCGGCCTGATGCTGCCCATCCGCCTGGGCATCGTGCCGGTGTTCTACCTGCTCAACTCCATCGGCCTGATCGACTCACGGATCGGCCTGATCTGCGTGTACGCCGCCAGCGGCGTGCCGTTCGCGATCTTCGTCCTGACCGCGTTCTTCCGCGGCCTGCCGAACGAACTGGAGGAGGCCGCCCGCATCGACGGGGCGGGCGAGCTGCGCATCTTCGCCCAGATCATGGTGCCGATGGTCCGGCCCGCGCTGACGACGGTGGCGCTGTTCCAGTTCATCCCACTGTGGAACGACTTCTTCTTCCCGCTGGTGCTGATGGAGGACGACAAGTACACGCTGCCGGTCGGCCTGACCCGCTTCGTCGCGGAGTTCGAAGCGGCCCACGCCCAGCTGTACGCGGGCCTGGTCATCACCACGATCCCGCTGGTGCTGCTGTTCCTGCTGGCCACAAAGCAGATCGTCGCCGGCCTGACGGCGGGCATGACGAAGTAGCCCGGGGGTCAGTGGAAGGTCACTTCGACGTGGAGGCCCCCTCCGGGGTTGGGCCGTGCGGTCAGTGTGGCGCCGTGCGCCTGGGCGATGGCGCGCACGATGGCGAGGCCGAGTCCGTGGCCGTCGGTGTGGCGGACGCGTTGGCCGCCGAGCTGTTGGAACGGCTGGAAGAGCCGCTCGACCTCGGCCGGGGGGATCGCCGGACCGGTGTTGCTGACCGCGATGGAGGCCTTGTCTCGGACCAGGTTCGTGGTGATCTGGACCTGCCCTCCGGGTGTGTTGTGGCGCAGTGCGTTGTCGACGAGGTTCGTCACCAGCCGCTCGATGAGCCCGGGGTCGCCGGTGGCCGGTGCCCGGCCGAGTGCGGCATCGATGGTGATGCCGCGGCGTTCGGCTCGTTGTCCGTGGCCGGCGATGACGGTTTCGGTGATCTGGTCGAGATCGACCGGCTCCCACTGTTCGACGCCGTGTTCGCTGGTCGCCAGGGTGAGGAGCGCCTCGATGAGGCGCTCTTGTTGATCGCCGAGTCGCAGAGCCTGTTCGCAGGCCGTCCGCAGAGCTTCGGTGCCGGCGTCGGGGTCGGCGAGGGCGACTTGCAGGAGAGTTCGTTGTCCTGCGAGTGGGGTGCGTAGTTCGTGTGAGGCGTTGGCCACGAAGTGGCGTTGGGCCTCGAAGGAGGCCTCAAGCCGCGCGAAGAGGTCGTCGAGGGTCTTGCCGAGGTCGGTGAGCTCGTCGCCAGGGCCGTCGAGGTCGAGCCGGCGGTTGAGGTTCGTGGCGGAGATCTCCTGGGCGGTGGTGTTGATGGCGCGCAGGGGGCGTAGGAACCGTCCGGCCAGCCACCAGGCTCCAATGAGCGCGACGATCGCGGCGGCCAAGCCGATGGCGGCCGGACCGAATTCGAACTGGTGGCTGCTGCCGACCTGGTCCGTGCCGGGGGTGGCGTTCGCGGGGGCCCGCGCCGCCGTGTGGCCGTACAGCAGGTTGGTGGCGAGGAGTACGGCGGTGAGCAGGCCGAGGAAGAATCCCGAGTACAGCAAGGTGAGCTGTGCCCGGAGCATGGGCCGCCGCCTGCGGCGGAGCAGGGACATGACCTTGTCACGCGGGCGCATCACGCGTCTCCGATTCGGTAGCCGCCTTCGCGGACGGTGTGGATGACCGGCGGGTCGCCGAGCTTCGCGCGCAGCCGGCGGATCGTCGTCTTGACAGCGGTGGTGAAGGGATCGGCCTCTTCGTCCCACACCCGTTCGAGGAGCTCTTCGGCGGAGACCACCCGGCCGCCGGAGGCGAGGAGGCATTCGAGGACGGCGAACTCCTTCGGGCTGAGCTCCAGGCGCCGCCCGGCGCGGAAGGCGACCCGGCGGTTCGGATCCAGCATGAGGTCCGCCGCGCTCAGTGTGGGTGGCACCGCCGGCGTTGAGCGCCGGCCCAGGGCGCGGACGCGGGCGACGAGCTCGGAGAAGTCGAACGGCTTGGGCAGGTAGTCGTCGGCGCCCAGCCCGAGGCCGTCGACGCGGTCCTTGACGGTGCTCGCCGCGGTGAGCATCAGTACGCGGCTGCCGGAGCGCTCGGCCACGATGCTCTTGCACACCTCGTCGCCATGGATTCCGGGCAGGTCCCGGTCCAAGATCACGACGTCGTAGCGGGTGATCGCCAGATGCTCCAGCGCGTCGTTGCCGTCCAGGACCACGTCCACCGCCATGCCCTCGCGGCGAAGGCCGGTGCCGATCGAGCGGGCCAGGATTTCGAAATCCTCGACGACGAGCACTCTCACGAACCTTCTCCGTTCCGCTGCCTGAAGGTGGCGGCCACGCCCGTTCAGGGTCCGGGGTGGGGTGCCATCACCGCAACGATGCCAGGGCCCAGGTGTCAGCCCGGTGTCGGCGGCTGACACCAGGCTGACACCGGGCGTGCCGTACATCTACGTCGAGCGCCATCGCCGAGACAAGGACGGACGAGCACGTGAACGACGCGATCATCGAAGTCACCGGTCTACGCAAACGGTTCGGGCCCACACTCGCCCTCGACGGCGTGACCTTCACCGCCCCGCCCGGCAAGGTGACCGGCTTCATCGGCCCGAACGGGGCGGGGAAGTCCACCACCATCCGGGTGATCCTCGGTCTCGACGCTCCCGACGAGGGTCACGCCCGGGTCGGCGGACACCCCTATCGGGACCTGCGGAACCCGCTGCGCCACGTCGGGGCGCTGGTCGACGCCGCCGCCGTCCAGCCCAGCCGTACCGCCCGCAACCACCTGCTGTGGCTGGCCCGTTCCCAGACCCTGGAGGCCGGCCGGGTCGACGCCGTGCTCGAGCTGGTCGGCCTCGCCGCGGCGGCCCGCCGCAAGGCGGGCGGCTTCTCGCTGGGCATGCGCCAGCGTCTTGGCATCGCGGCGGCGATGCTCGGCGACCCACCGGTCGTCATCTTGGACGAGCCGTTCAACGGCATGGACCCGGAGGGGATCGTCTGGATGCGCAAGCTGCTGCGCACCCTCGCCGCCGAGGGCCGGGCCCTGCTCGTCTCCAGCCACCTGATGAGTGAGCTGCAAGGCATCGCCGATCACATTGTGGTGATCGGCCGCGGCAAGGTCCTCGCCGAAGCCGGCATCGATGAGCTGCTCGCGCGCGCCGCCGGTGAGCAGGTCCTGCTGCAGACGCCGACGCCGGCCGAGGCGTACCGGGTGCTGCATCGTGCCGGGGGCGTCACGACGATCATTGACGACGGCGCCCTGAGCGTCTCCGGGCTCGCCGCCCGCCAGGTCGTGGCGGCTCTTGGCCAGTCGGACGTGGTCTTTTCCGAGGTCACCACCCAGCGGCCGACGCTGGAGGACGTCTACTTCCAACTCACCAGCGGCGAGGCGGAGTTCGGGACCAACACCGTGCAGGGGGCACAGCGATGACCACGACCAGCACGCCGCCCCTCCTGGCAGGCACGCCCGAGCGGGCACGCTTCACGGCCGTGCTGCGGGCCGAGTGGACCAAGTTCCGTACGGTCCGCGGCTGGGTGATCGCCCCGATCATGGCCGCCGTGCTGTGCGTCGTGTTCACCTTCTTGGTCGCCAACGGCACCCACACCGACTTCTGCACCGGCACCGGCAACTGCACGGCCGGCCATGCCTTCGTGCCGACCGGACCGAAGGGCCAAGCGGTCGCCGACAGCTACTACACCCTCGGCGGGCGGCTGACCGGCGACGGCACCATCACCACTCAGGTCACCTCGCTGACCGGCGTCGTCTCGACCGCCCCGCCGGACGTCGCCCCCTCTCAGGCGCAGCAAACCCGCCCCGGGGTCCCGGCCTGGGCCAAGGCCGGGATCCTTCTGCGGCCGAGCACCCGGCAGGGATCGGCCTACGCCGCGGTGATGGTCACCGGCGGCCACGGCGACCGCTTCCAATACGACTACAGCCACGACGACGCCGGCCGGCCCGGACCGGTCTCCGCCGGCTCGCCGCACTGGCTGCGCCTGACCCGCACCGGCGACACCCTGACCGGCTACGACTCGACCAACGGAACGACGTGGACCCGGACCGGCACCGCGCACCTGACCGGGCTACCGGCCACCGTCTACGCCGGGCTGTTCGTCACCTCGCCGGTCTCCTTCCAGACATCGGCGAGCGGCTCACGCACCCTCGCCACCGCCACCTTCGACCACACCGTCATCGACGGCAGCGCCACGCCCAGCGCCTGGCACGGTCAGAACATCGGAGCCGGCGAGCAGGACTTCTACCCGACGCTGCGAGCCGGCAGTTACCACCGCGCCGGCGGTTCCCTCGTCGTCAGCGGCTCCGGAGACATCGCCCCCGCCGTCGTCCAAGGGCTCCTCGGCGCGGACACGGCCTCCAGCAGCCTGCCCTTCGGGCTCACCGTCGCGCTGATCGTGCTCATCGTGGTGGCGACCATGTTCGTCACCGCCGAGTACCGCCGCGGCCTGATCCGCATCACCTTCGCGGCCATCCCCGGCCGGCGCCGCGTGCTCGCGGCCAAGGCCGTCGTCATCGGCGCGGTCGCCTTCGTGATCGCCGCCGTCGCCGCGGCGACCGCCGTTCCCCTCGGCGAGCACATCCTGCACGCGAACGGGGCCTACGTCTTCCCGGCCGGCGCCCTCACCGTCGTGCGCATCGTCGCCGGCGCCGCGGCCCTGGCCGCCGTCACCGCCGTCGCCGTGCTCGCCGTCGGCACCATCACGCGCAAGAGCGCCGCGGCGGTCGCCGGGGGCATCGTGGTGTTCGTCCTGCCCTCGATCATTGGCTCGATCAGCTCCGGTGGCGCCGTCCAGTGGCTGTATCGCCTCACCCCGGCCGCCGGCCTGTCGGTGCTGCAAGCCCTGCCCCGATCGGCGCAGGTCGACTACCCCTACACCTTCGCCAACGGCTACTACCCGCTCGCCCCCTGGGCCGGCTTCGGCGTCCTCGCCGTATGGGCGGCGCTCGCCCTCGGCATCGCCGCCGTTCTGCTGCGCCGGAGAGACGCATGATCGAAGCACTACGAGCCGAATGGACCAAGACGCGCACCACAGGCGGCATCGCCTGGCTGCTCACCGGTGCCATCGCCGTGACCATCGCGGTCAGCGCCGGCATCGCCGCCGCCACCCACGTGTCACCACAAGGCGGCCAGGAGGATCCCACCAAGATCGCCCTGACCGGCGTCTACCTTGGCCAAGCGGTCGTCGCGGTATTCGCCGTCCTGACCATCTCCGAGGAATACGGCACCGGCATGATCCGCGTCAGCCTCGCCGCCATGCCGCGCCGCCTTGTGCTCCTCGCCGCCAAAGCCGCCACCACGACGGCACTCGCCCTCACCGCCGGCATCCTCGCCGTCACCGGCTGCCTGCTCGTCGGCCGCCTCATGCTCCCAGCCGCCGGCCTCGACCCGGCCCACGGCTACCCACTCATCTCGATCGGCCACAGCCCAACCCTGCGCGCCGCCTCCGGCAGCGTCTGCTACCTCGTCCTGATCGCCCTGCTCTCCCTCGGCGTCGCCACCGCCCTCCGCGACGGCGCCCCATCGATCGCCGTCGTGCTCGGCCTGCTCTACCTGCCCCCACTCCTCGCCCAAGCCTTCACCGACCCACTTCGGCGGCACATTGAGCAGATCGCCCCCATGACCGCCGGACTCGCCATCCAAGCCACCACCAACCCCCACTCCCAACCCATCGCCCCCTGGGCCGGCCTGGGCGTCCTCACCGCATGGGCAGCAGCATCGCTCCTGATCGCCGCACTCCTACTGCGGCTGCGCGACGCATGACCACCGTGTTGTCAGATGCCTCGTCGTCTGCGTGGGGCGATGGTGTAGCTGAAGGAGATCACGAAGTCGATGGCGAGTATGAGTGCCCAGGGGGCCATCACCGACCACAGCCTCAGGGTGCGGTGAACGTCTCCGACGAGCAGCGTGAAGATGCCCAGCACCGCTGCCGCCACGATGTAGGCGAGGAGGTGGCGAAGCCATTGCCCGCGTTCGTAGGCGGCGTGGGCGGATCCGGTCTTGGGTGCCTTCACCGGGGTGGGGCCGCCGGCGAAGCGATGGGCGAAGCGCTGGTCGGCCCAGCCGATCATCTGATGGCCGAAGGCGACCGATACGCCGATGTAGATCGCGGCCAGACCGTGCGCGGGCGAAGCGGGTGCGCCGCTCCGGAGGTCGACGACCGAGGCCGCGAGCAGCACCACGTCGACCATGGGAACGCTGACCAGCAGGACGTTGCTGAGCCGCCGGGCGCGCAGGAGATAGCGGACCGCGAGCCCGGTCACCAGCAGCGCCCAGAACCCGATCTCGCATCCCACGATCAGGAAGATCACAACGCTCCTTTATTTGGCACAGCCGTATGAAAAAGAAAATAACACGACTGTGCGATAATGACCAGATGCCGAAGATCGTGGACCACGAGGCGCGCCGGCTGGAGCTCGCCGACGCGGTCGGCCGCGTCATCGTCAGGGACGGGGTGAATGAGGTCTCGATCCGCTCGGTCGCGGCCGAGGCCGGCTGGTCGTCAGGCGCGCTGCGGCACTACTTCAGCACCCGCGCCGAGCTGCTGGCCTTCGCCTGCGAGCAGGTGGTGGAGCGGGTCACGACCCGGATCACCGACCTGAGGCACAGCGGCACCATCCAGCAGGCGGTCCGCGCCGCGCTGCTGGAGACCATGCCGGTCGACGCGCGGCGTCACGCCGAGGCCGCCATCGCGTTCGCCTTCCTGACGCTCGGGCTGAGCGATCCGCGCCTGGCCGAGGTCCAGCGCACCCACTTCGACGGCATGTACGGGCTCTGCCTTCAGCTCATCGAGAGCCTGGAGACCGAGGGCCTCCTGGCCCCTCACACCGCCTCGACCGAGCTCCTCTCCCGGCGCCTGCACGCCGTCGTCGACGGTCTGTCCATCCAACGGCTGGCCGGCCACCTGACCCCGGAGAGCATGATCGACCAACTCGACGCCTACCTCGCCGAAATCAGCCTCGGGGCTGGCGGCCGGCCGTGATCTCGGCTCGTGGGCATGCCGGGGTGTGGTCGGCGTCGTAGCGGCGGACGGGACTTTACGGCCGGATGTGCCACCATCGTGCCCGTGACCGATCTGCTCTCCCACGTGCGCGTTCCAGGCGACCGGGAGATCCGTGCCCTGCACGAGAAGCATGCCCCCACGGGCGAGGCGTTCGAGCTCGTCCACACCCACTGCGAGATCGTGTGCCGGATCGCGGAGCAGCTCCTCGGCCGCGCGGGCGACGGCGTCGACGCGGACCTCGTACGGGCGGGCTGCCTGCTGCACGACATCGGCGTCTACCGCCTGTACGACGGCGCGGGCGAGCTCGACCACGCGAGCTACATCCGCCACGGGGTGCTCGGCCACGAACTCCTCGCCAAGGAGGGGTTCGCGGAGGCGATCTGCCGGTTCTGCTCGTGCCACACGGGTGTGGGCATCGGTCCCGACGAGGTACGGATGCAGCGCCTTCCGCTGCCGGCGGGGGACTATCGCGCGCGGTCCCGCGAGGAGCGGCTGGTGATGTACGCGGACAAGTTCCACAGCAAGAGCAGCCCGCCCGCGTTCGTCCGCGCGGACACCTACGCGGTGGACGTCCGCCGCTTCGGGGCCGGCAAGGCGGCGGCCTTCGCGGAGTTGCGCGAGGAGTTCGGCGAGCCGGACCTGGCCCCGTTGCTCACGACGTACGGTCACGCGGTCCGTTAGGCCATCGGGGCCGCCGGGAGCCGGTGACCTCCCGGCGGCCGGTCCAATGGCGGTGGAACTGGTAACCGAAGAGGTCCACCGAGAACGCCTCCGACGCGGCGTCGGCGGGGGCGGCCGCGACGCCGGTGAGGGCGAGCGGCGCGACGGGCACGGCCGTGACGATCGGACGCATGGCGGACTCCTTTCCCCCGGGAGGCAGGAAGCGTGTACACGTTATACATGTCCGTTATGTAAACGGCAACCACCTCGTATCACGACGTACGGCCACGCCCCGCGGGCGGGGCGTGGCCGTACGTCGTCGCGATCGCGCGTCAGCGAGCCGGGGGAGGGAGGGGAACGCCCTTCGTGCCGGGCTTGACCTGGGAGCAGTGGACGCCCTTGGGCAGCGGTCCGATCTTCACGTGACCCTTGCCGTCCTTGGTCGCCTTGACGACCGTGGCACCGGACGGCGGAGCCGGCAGGGCCGCGCCCTTGGGGATCGCCTTGACGATCCGTCCGTTCACCTTCGCCAGTGCGCGGGCCTTGCCGGGCACCTTGCCCGTGACGACCTCCTTCGGCCCCTTCTCCGGCCTGACCTTGAGCTTCGCGCCCTTGCCGACGCAGACGATCGCGACCGGGCTCGTCCCCTTCGCCGGGACGGTGGTCGGCGCCGAGCGCGAGACGGCCGGTGACGCGCCCGCGGCGTACGCCGAGCCCGCCAGCCCGGTCAGCGCGATGCCACCGGCCAGAACGCCGACGGCGATGAGCCTGTTTCTCATGGTTCCTCCGAGCAGGAGTCGATCAGGACACCTCGGAGTCTCCCGACGGGGAGCTGAAGTCACGATGAGTGCGGAACGAGGTCAGCCACCCACTGGGAGCGCAGGGCGCCATCCGGCTGCTGGCCGACCACCACAACGCCGGGTTGCCGCGCTGGCTGCCCGGCGGGTTCGCGGCACGGCTCGCGTGCTACGCGGTGGCGACCGTCGCCGGCCGCCATTCTCGTGGTGCCCGGCTACCGGCTCGGTGTATAGGCCAGCACCACCGCGCCGTTGCCGATTTCGGTCACTCCCGTCAGGTTCATGAGGGTCGTGCTGATGCCCGACAGCAGCGACTCACCGGAACCCGCGACAAACGGGGATATGCTCAAATGCAGCTCGTCCAGCAGACCCGCCTCGACGAGCGCCCGGCTGAAAGGGCCGTTGCCATACTTCACCAACGTGCCGTCGCCGGCCTCTTTGAGCTGGGCGACGGCGTCGATGGCGTCGCCGGTGAGCACCTCGGCGTTCCAGGTGGTCTCGGTCAGCGTGGTGGAGGCGACGTGCTTCGGTAGGGAGTTGAGCTTGTCGGCGAGGTCGCCGGTCATGGTCGGCCACGTTGCGGCGAAGTTTTCGTAGGTCGCCCGTCCTAGCACGAGACCGGCTGCCTGTTCCAACAGTCGGAGCTGATAGTCGAAGTGGTTGTCGTTGGGGGCGACCTTCATCTGTCCGGCCCACCAGTCGTCCCCGGAGAACCTCCCGTCGAGCGAGAGATGGTCATATTCGATCAGTTTTCGCATCCCCGGAGACAACCATCCCGATGATCGACGGTCTTGTATCGAACCGAATCCCGCCGGCTTCGAGGTGCTGCTCAAGCGGGTCGAGACAGCGCAGCGGGTCGGGTCGGGTCGGGGATCAGAACGCGACGAACGGGATGTCGGACCTCAACTCGCCCGGGGTGTGGCCGGTCGCCCACCGCATCGCCCGCGCGAGCTGCGGCTGATCGTAGTAGCCGCCGACGGTGACCACGTCGACGATCGATCTCCCCGCCGTGAGGAGCTGTGCGGCGTGCTGTGCCTGCTCGATGCTGACGAGCTTGCGGCGCGACATCCCGACGGCCCGGCGGAACCGGATCTGCGCCGTCCGTTCCGACATGGCTCGTGGTCGTTCGCCGTGACGGATCTCGTCGACGAGTGGATCGAAGATCAACAACCCTGCTCGCACGAGTCTGTCGACGAAGACGTCGACGTTCTGCTCGGTTGGCATCTCCCAGTCTCGGTTGTCCAGCAAGATCCGGTCGCCTGACAGGGTCGGCAACAGAGCATCGTTCAGGTCAGCCAGGCCGGAAGGCGGGAACAGGGGCAGATAGGCACCGAGCCGCAGCTCGACACCGAAAAACTCCCAGCCCTCCGGACAGATCAGTTGAGTGGCCCTGGTCTCCGGTCCGCGCAGGTGCACCGTCAACCTGTCACCGGTCCGCGCAAACGCGATCATGGAGGAGCCTTTGGCCGCCGAGGTGAAACCGGTCGCGGCGTCACAGCTTGCCGACCACACTCGTCGCACCAGCGGGAGTTCGCCGGCGACAGCGTTGAAAATCAACCCCATAACGGCGGGAGTCTAGGCGGTCCCGACTCCACCGGGCTGAGACCGGGCGGCACCGCGTGGGAGTCGAGCAGGCACTGTCCGTCAGCACCGTCTTCATGGTGGCTTTAGGTACGGCTCGTCACGCTGGGCCGGTGCGGATTCTCGTGGTGGAGGACGAGCGGCGTCTCGCCGAACTGCTGAAGGACGGTCTGGCCGGTGAGGGGTTCGCGGTCGATCTCGCCCATGATGGCCAGGAGGGATTGTGGCTGGCGACCGAGAACCCGTACGACGTGATCGTCCTGGACGTGATGCTGCCGCGGCTGGACGGCGACGCGGTCTGCGCCCGGCTGCGCGAGGCCGGGATCTGGACGCCGATCCTCATGCTGACCGCCAAGGACACCGCGCAGGACGAGGCGCAGGCGCTCGACAACGGCGCGGACGACTTCCTGGGCAAGCCGTTCGCGTACGTGGTCCTGCTCGCCCGGCTGCGGGCGCTGCTCCGGCGCGGGGCGCGCGAGCGTCCGGCCGTGCTCACGGTGGGGGATCTCCAGGTCGACCCGGCGGGGCTGCGCTGCCGCCGGGGCGACGTATCGATCGCGCTGACGCCGAAGGAGTTCGCCGTTCTGCACGGTCTGGCGCGCCGGGCCGGCGAGGTGGTCTCCAAGACCGAACTGCTGTCGATGGCCTGGGACTTCGCCTACGACGGCGACTCCAACATCATCGAGGTCTACGTCAGTGCCCTGCGGCGCAAGATCGACAAGCCGTTCGGGCGCACCACTCTCGTCACCGTGCGCGGCGCGGGCTACCGGCTGGAGGCCTGACAGATGCGACGTCCGCGATGGACCCGCCCGCTGGGCGGCGTACGGCTGCGCGCGACCGCGGCGGCGGTGCTGACCGTCGCCGTGGCGCTGGGCCTGGCCTCGGCCGTCCTGCTCCTGGCCCTGCGGCACTCCCTGGAGGAGAGCGCCCGCGCCGAGGCGACCGCGAAGGCCAAGGCCGTGGCCGCCGCCGTACGGATCGGGCCCAGCCTGTCCTCACCGCACGCGCTCGATGACAGCAGCGGCGGCACCGGCAGCACCGACGTCCAGGTGATCAGCAAAACGGAGGCGGGACCGAGCTGGAAGACCGGATCCGCCTACGTCGTCGCGGGGGAGCGGGTGGCCACCAAGGGCGGCACGGTGATGATCCAGGGCCGGTCCTCGCTCGCGCCGACCCGGCAGGCGATCACGACGCTGTGGCATCTGCTGCTGCCCGGGGTGCCGGCGCTGCTCCTGCTCGTGGCGCTGCTGACCTGGCTCGCGGTGAGCCGCGCGCTGCGGCCGGTCTCGGCGATCCGCGCGAAGATGGCCGACATCACCGCCCACGACCTGCACCAGCGGGTCCCCGAACCCGGCACCCGTGACGAGATCGCGGCGCTGGCCCGTACGGTGAACGCCACGTTGGACCGGCTGCGGACCGCCGTCGAACAGCACAAGCGGTTCGTCGCGGACGCCGCGCACGAGCTGCGCAGCCCGCTGGCGGTGCTCCGCGCCCGGCTGGAGCTGACCGCCCACCGGGTCGAGGCTCCCACGCTGGCCGCCCAGGCGCTGACCGACGTCGAACGGATCCAGTCGCTGACCGACGACCTGCTCCTGCTCGCCCGCCTCGACGCGGGCGAACCCCCGCGCGAGCAGGAGGTCGACCTCGGTCAGGTGGCCGCCGAGGAGGCGGCGCGAACCCGGCCGCGGCCGGACGTCACGGTGACGCTGGACATCGCCCCCGACGTGCTCGTCCGCGGGTCCGGCGACCAGCTGAGGCGGCTGGTGGCCAACCTGGTGGACAACGCCGTACGGCACGCGGCGACCGCCGTCACGGTCCGCCTGGCCGAGGACGGCTCCCGTGCGGTTCTGGAGGTCGTCGACGACGGCCCCGGCATCCCGGCCGAACACCACGAGGTCGTCTTCGACCGCTTCACCCGTCTCGACGAGGCCCGCGACCGCGACCGGGGCGGTTCCGGCCTCGGGCTGGCGATCGCCCGCGACATCGCCGTGGTCCACCGCGGCTCCCTGTCGGTCGCCGCGAGGCCGGAGAACGAATCCGGCGCGTGCCTTCGCGCCGTGCTCCCGGTCGGTGTTCCCGGATAGAGGCTTCCTGCGGTTGATGGCGGCATCGGGGGCGTGTGACCGCGGAAATTCGATGGCGCGTGGTCCGACGGCGCCGTTACGCTCCGTGCATTATCGCCGGTCATGAGCGAAGTGAGTCTTTTATGCGTGGTTCTAGGTATATGCCCCCGGATCGGGGGTAACGGCGGACGCGGTGCCGCATCTCTCCTCGGTCGGGGCTCGCCGGCACCGCGGCGGGTCCTCGACCGCGCCGGCGTGAGAGCGCCGGTAGTGCCGACCCGCGGAAAGAGCGGAGCGAACGCAGGGGGAAGTGATGAAGGCCATGACGTCGTCGGCGGCGATCCGTACCCGGGAGGACGAGGCCACCGGCACCGAGCCGCGGACCACGCGACGCCGCACGGTCCCGCCGTCCCACCCGGTACGGCTCACCACGACGCCCACCGGCACCGCCCGTAAGCGGGCCGCCGGCACCGGCACGGCGGTCACGCGCCGGGCGCCGGCGCGCACGGTCCAGGCGCCCGCGCGACGTCCGGCCCCCACCGCCGGACGTCACGCCCCCACCGCCGGACGTCACGCGCCCACCGCGCCGCGGGCGCCGTTCGCCCTGCTGGTCGTGGGCCTGCTCGGCGGCGCGCTGGTCAGCCTCCTCCTGCTGAACACCGTGCTCGCCCAGCAGTCGTTCACGCGCAGCGAGTTGCAGCAGGAGAACCAGCGGCTCGTGGAGCGCAAGCAGGCGTTGCAGGAGGACATCGCCCGCGAGAACAGCCCCGAGGTCCTCCACGCCAAGGCACGCCGCCTGGGCATGCGCGACTCCGGCGACCGAGTGGTCACCGATCCGCGCACCGGTCGCTGACCGGCGCGGCGGCGGCTCTAGCGAGCCGCCGCCGCGTCGATGATGGAGCGGACGCGGGCCGGGGTGGTCACCGCGCGGGTGGTCTCCGGCGGGTACAGCGCGCCGCCCATGTAGATGCCGGCCGCCTGGAAGCGGCTGCGCGACCGTACCGTCTCGTTCGCGGTGAAGTGGAGCTCCCGCGCGCCGGTCTGCTCGGCCACGCGGGCGGCCGTGCGCTCGTTGATGCCGCCCGCCGGCATGACGATGATCCGGTCCGCGGCCTTCTCCACCAGCCGGGCGATCAGGTCGGCGCCCTCCAGGGCGCTCGGTGCCGCGCCGGAGGTCAGCAGCCGGTCGACGCCCAGCGCGACGACGTCCTCGAACGCCTTCTCCGGATCACGGGTCACGTCGAACGCCCGGTGGAAGGTCACGCTGAGCGGCCGGGCCGCCGCGACGAGGCGCGCGCACAGCTCCGTGTCGATCTCGGCGTCCTCGGTCAGCGCGCCGATGACCACGCCGTCGACGCCGGCCGCCTTGGCCGCCGCGATGTCGCGGAGCATCACCTCGACCTCGGCGGGGCCGTAGATGAAGTCCCCGCCGCGCGGCCGGATGATGACGTGGACGCGGAGCCGGCCCGCGGCGGCGGCCACGGCCTGCTCGATCATGCCCTGGCTCGGGGTGATCCCGCCCTCGAACAGGGCGGCGCAGAGCTCCACCCGGTCGGCGCCGGCCTCCGCTGCGGCGGCGACGTCGTCGGCGGACTCCAGGCAGATCTCGTAGCGCATGGGTTCCTCTCGGGTCATGAGTGTCACAGAAGTTCGGGCGTCAGGTCCGGGTCGGCCATGTCGGGATCGAACGGGAAGAGCGGCCGCCGTACGCCGTGGTGCCCGAGCCGCAGCAGGTCCTGGTCGACGCCGCCCGGGGTGAGCGCGAGCAGCCAGTCCGCCGCGAGGTCGTACAGCTCCGGCTCCAGGTAGCCGATCTTGACGATGACCAGGTCGGTGTCGGCCGGAGACAGGCCGAGGGCGGTGAAGTCGCAGATCTCGTGGTACGGCTTGCGCCGGCTGGTCAGGATGACGTGCAGCCCGCCGGTCCTGATCACCGCGATGTCACCGCCGACCGGGTCGCCCGGCAGCAGGGAGTGCACCATGCCCGCGATGGCGACCGGTCCGGAGGGGCCCGCGTCGATCCGGCCGCCCGCGCGGACCATCACCTCGGCGCCCTCGCCGGCGGCGAACGCCGTCGCGACCGCCTCGGGGTCGACGATGCTCGCGTAGATCGCGCTGGCCTTGCCCAGGCGCAGTTCCTCCACGACGAGCAGCCGGCTCAGCGTCCAGGACACGTCGCCGGCGCCGCCGGCGGTCGGGTTGTCGCCGGAGTCGCTGATCAGGAACGGCCGGGCGTCACTGGCGAGCGCGGTCGCCAGGCACTCGTCGAACGTGCCGGTCGGCGCCACGAACGCGAAGTCGTCGCGGGCGTGCCAGTACGCCTCGGCCAGCTCGCGTGCCTGCGCGGCGATGACCTCCTCGTCGTCGCCGGTCACGACCACGGCGGCGCGGCACCGGGGCTCGTCGGCCCAGGCGTAGCCGACCCAGATCGCCGCGTCGACCACGCCCGGCAGCGCCTCCACGGCCGGGATCCGGCCGTACAGGCTCTTGGCCGGTTCGACGCGGGTGCTGGTCTTCTCCCCGGGCAGCAGCACCGGGACCTGCACCCACGCCTTCCGCGGCCGACCGCCGTCGTGGAGCCGCTCGACCAGGTTGTACGCGGCGCGTTCGCGCGACTCCCAGGCGTCCTCGTGCGGGGCCATGCGGTAGCAGGTGATCAGGTCGACGGCCGACGCGAGCTCGCGCGACACGTTGCCGTGCAGGTCCATCGAGGCGGAGATCAGCGTGTCCGGGCCGACGGCCTCGCGGATCACGGTGGCCAGCCGGGCCTCGGCGTCGGTACGGCCGACGACGCTCATCGCGCCGTGGATGTCGAAGAACAGGCCGTCGAGCGGGCCGGCCGCCTTGGCGCGTTCCACGATCTCGGCCTCGAGCGCGTCGTACACCTCGGGTTCGACCGCGCCGCCGGGCAGCGACACGGCGTGCAGCAGCGGCACCCACTCGGCCCCGGTGGTCCACGGCGCGCCCATCCATGAGTAGCGGGCGAGCAGGGCGTCGCCCCGCGTGACGGTGAAGTCCGCCAGCCGGGTGCGGTGCGGGGAGAAGGTGCTCGACTCGATGGCGATTCCGGCGATGCCGATGCGCAGCGGTGTCACGGGAGATTCCTCACTGGGGCGGCCAGACCCTGGTCGATCAAGAGGCGGCCGATGCCGAGCAGGCCGGCGTCGGGGCCGGCGACGCTCTCTCCGATCTGGAGTTCCTGGGTGGTGAGCGGCAGGCAGCGTTCGTACAGGGCGCCGCGCGCGGCGGCGACGAACAGGTCGCAGGTGGCCAGCGCGCCGCTGAGGACCACCGCCTGCGGGTTGAAGAAGTTGACGATGGTGACGAGGACCTCGCCGAGCTGCCGGCCGGCGAAGCGCAGCGTCGTGTTGACGGTCGGGTTGCCGTCGCGCGCCAGCCGTACGAGGTCGGCGGTGGTCGCGAGGTCGACGCCCTGAGCACGGAGGGCGGCGACGATCGCGGCCCCGCTGGCGATCGTCTCCAGGCAGCCGAAGTTGCCGCAGTTGCAGGGGCGCTCGCCGCCGGCCGGCACGCGGTTGTGGCTGACGTCGCCGGCGACGCCGCGGGCGCCACGGTGCAGGCGGCCGTCGTTGACGAGCGCGGCGCCGAGCCCGGTGCCGGCCTTGACGAACACGAAGTCGCGCAGCTCGGGGCCGCGCACGACCGCCTCGCCCATCGCCATGAGGTTCGCGTCGTTGTCCACGACGAGCGGCGTCTGGTAGTACTCGGCCAGCCGGCGCCGTACGGAGAAACCGTTCCAGCCGTGCATCCGGGAGGAGCCGACCACCGCGCCCTCGGAGTCGACCGGGCCCGGCAGTCCGATGCCCATGCCGAGCACCGTACGTCCGGCCGCGAGCTCGGCGAGCGCGTCGGTGATCCGCGCGAGGACGGGTTCGGGGCCGGCCGTCACGTCGATCTCCAGGTCCTGGATGGCCTCCGGCCGTCCGGCCCGGTCCATCGCGGCGATTCTCGCGTGGTGACCGCCGAGGTCGGCGGCCAGGATGACCCCGTCGCCGGCGCGGACGCTGAGCAGCCGGGGCCGCCGCCCGCCGCGCGAGCGGCCCTCGCCGGACTCCTCCAGCAGGCCCGCGTCGAGCAGTTCCTGGACGTGTGCGGAGACGGTCGAGGGCGCCAGGCCGAGCAGCCGCGAGAGGTCCGCCCGTGACGTGGCCTGGCCGGACGCCACCAGCCCCATGATCTGCGCGGCCGACATGGTGGCTCCTTCACTGCAGTGATCACGGTTGCGGCGGCAACCCTAGCGACCGGGCCCGAGCGAACTAAGTCCAGAGCTTAGTTCGGAGATGGAGATTGAAGCGGAAACTTGGCTGGACGATAGCAAGCAGTCGGGAGGGAGTCCACCGCCCGTACGCCGTAACACGGCTGTAATCAGCGCTTTCTCCCGGATCCTGGCTCGCTACTTAATTCGTTCGAGGCTTGTCTTCGTTCGATACGGGCATGTATCGTCGCCGCCAACATCCCGCCGAAAACGGTGGAAGTCCCCCATGGAGCACCGATGAAGAGACCCCTGACGCTGGCGGTGTTCGGCGCAGCCGCGGCCCTGCTGGCCGCCGGCTGTTCCTCCGGTGGTGGAGGATCGTCCGCGAGCGGTGGCACCCCCCAGCAGGGCGGGTCGGTCACCTTCGCGATGCCTCCGAACGCCACGCCGAACTGGATCTTCCCGATCGGCACGCCCGGCCACCTGGCCTCGTTCAACGGCGCCATCCGGCAGGAGGTCTTCCTGCCGCTGTACGCCTACGACGGCTACAGCGGCACCGTGGCGATGGACGAGAAGGCGAGCGCCGCCAAGGCGCCGGTCTACTCGAACGGCGGCAAGACGGTCGACATCAAGTTGAACACGTTGACGTGGGCGAACGGCCAGAAGGTCACCAGCCGCGACGTGGAGTTCTGGTTCAACCTGGTCAAGGCCAACAAGTCGCAGTGGGGCAACTACAGCGCCGGCGACATCCCCGACAACGTCGCCAAGTTCGAGACGGTCAGCGACACGGAGTTCAAGCTCCACCTCACCAAGGCATACAACCCGGACTGGTTCACCGCGAACCAGCTG
Organism: Actinoallomurus sp. CA-142502; assembly: GCF_050936355.1. Taxonomy (NCBI): domain Bacteria; kingdom Bacillati; phylum Actinomycetota; class Actinomycetes; order Streptosporangiales; family Thermomonosporaceae; genus Actinoallomurus; species Actinoallomurus sp. CA-142502. The sequence goes on along the minus strand of NZ_JBNJMY010000001.1, from coordinate 10,231,651 downwards.
ACCTACGTCACGCCGATCCCGCAGTCGGCCTGGGACGTGGAGAGTTCGGGCGGCAAGGTCGGCGACTACGACCGCACCACCGACGGCGCCAAGAAGGTCTTCAAGTACCTGACCGGCGAGGCGGGCAAGCTGTCGGAGTACGCGAGCAACCCGCTGTGGAAGGTGGCGAACGGCCCGTTCACGGTGAAGGAGTTCACCACCACCGGCCAGGTCACGCTCGCCAAGAACCCCAAGTACACCGGACCGGACACGGCTCACCTGGACACCGTGACGTTCAAGCCGTTCACCTCCGCGGACGCGGAGCTGAACGTCCTGCGGTCGGGTGGCGTCGACTACGGCTACATGCCGGCGCTGGCGACCAGCCAGCAGAAGTCGATCGAGAACCTCGGTTACCAGGTGAAGCCCTGGAACGGCTGGGCCGTCACCTACATCCCGTACAACTTCAACAACCCGGCCATGAGCGCGGTGTTCAAGCAGCTGTACATCCGCCAGGCCGTGCAGATGTCGATCGACCAGACGACGATCTCGCGGGTCATCTGGCACAACCAGGCCGCGCCCGGTTACGGCCCGGTGCCGCAGACGCCGGTGTCGAAGTATCTGGCGCCGGAGCAGCGGACCAACCCGTACCCGTTCGACCTGAACAAGGCCAAGGCGCTACTGACCTCGCACGGCTGGACGATCCAGAACGGCGTGGCCGCCTGCACCCAGGCGGGCTCCGGCGCGAACCAGTGCGGCGACGGCGTCAAGGCGGGCACGCAGCTGAAGCTCACCATCGACAGCCAGAGCGGCAGCACCGAGACCGACAACATGATGCAGGAGGTCCAGTCCTCCCTGTCGAAGATCGGCATCAAGCTGTCAATCAAGTCGGAGCCGCTGAACTCGGTGCTCGACCACACCGCGCAGTGCAAGCCGAGCCAGCCGTCCTGCTCCTGGCAGCTCTCCTTCTTCGGCACGGCGGGCAGCTGGTACTTCCCGGCGTACCCGAGCGGTGAGCAGATCTTCAGCAGCACCGGCAGCTCGAACCTCGGCAGCTACGTGGACCCGACGGCCGACGACCTGATCAAGAAGTCGACCAGCTCGTCGGACCCGGCCGCGATGCAGAAATACGACGCGTACGTGACCAAGAACCTGCCGGTCATCTGGATGCCGAACCCGGCCTACCAGGTGTCCGCGATCAAGAACAACCTGCGCGGCGTGGTACAGGACCCGCTCGTCTTCATGCAGCCGCAGCGCTGGTACCTGGCCAAATGAGACCGGTCCGGGGCGGTGGCGGACCGCCGTCCCGGACCTTCCACCCCCTGGCGGAGGCATCCCGTTGACGCGCTTCCTGCTCAAGCGGATCGGGCAGGCGGTCGTGGTCATCTTCTTCGTGACCGTGATCGTCTTCCTGTTGCTGCACTCGGTGCCGGGCGGCCCGGCCCACGGCATTCTCGGCCCGAAGGCCAGCCCCCAGGCGATCGCGGAGTTCAACCGCGAGCACGGCTTCGACAAGTCGCTGGTCCAGCAGTACTGGGCCTACCTCAATGAGCTGTTCCACGGCGACCTGGGCGAGTCGTACACGCTCAACCAGTCCGTCGCCTCGCTGATCGGCCAGCGGATCCCCAAGACGCTCGTGCTCACCGGCCTGTCCACGCTGGTCGCACTCGCGGTGGCGATCCCGCTGGGCGTGTGGCAGGCGCGGCGCCGCAAGGGCCTGGCCGACTACGCCGTCACCACCGTGGTGTTCGTCGGCTACGCCACCCCGGTGTTCTTCCTCGCGCTGGTCCTGGTCATCGTCTTCACCCAGAAGACGCAACTGCTGCCGCCGCAGGCGCCGCAGACACAGTCGATCGCCGGCCTGTTCGCCGACTCGCGGGCGCTGATCCTGCCCGTGCTCGCCGGGGCGATCGCCACGATCGCGGCGTTCAGCCGGTACATGCGCTCGGCCGTGCTGGACAACCTCGCCGAGGACTACGTACGGACCGCGCGCGCCAAGGGCGCCTCGGAGCGGCGCGTCGTGTGGCTGCACATCATGCGCAACTCCCTGACGCCGATCGTCGCGATGCTCGGCTACTACCTGCCGGTGCTGTTCTCCGGGGCGCTGGTGATCGAGTCGGTGTTCAACTACCCCGGCATGGGGCTGCTGTTCTGGAACGCCGCGCAGACCTCCGACTATCCGATCCTGCTCGGCGCGGTGCTCGTCATCGCGCTGGCCACCGTCATCGGGTCGCTGCTCGCCGACATCGTCCAGGCGCTCATCGACCCGCGGGTGAGAGGAACGATCAAATGAGCGAGCGGAGCGAGCGAATCGACCAACACAGCGTCCTGGTGATCACTCCTCCGACGAAGGAGGACTCATGAGTCTTTCTGCACCGGTCGCCGCCGAACCACAGCCCGTACGGGTCGCCGGGTCCTACCGGCGCATGGCAACGCTGTTCTTCGCCAACCGGCTCGCCGTCACGGGGCTGGTCATCCTGGCCGCGCTGCTGGTGTTCTGCTTCCTCGGCCCGCTGATCCACCACACGGACCAGACGCACACGAACCTGTCCGCCGCCAACCTCTCGCCCGGCACCGGGGGACACCTGCTGGGCACCGACGACGTCGGCCACGACGTGCTGGGACGTCTGATGATCGGGGGCCAGACGTCCCTGGAGATCGGGGTGGCGGCCGGGCTGCTCGCCACCCTGATCGGCACGGTCTGGGGCGCCATCTCCGGCTACGCCGGCGGCTGGCTGGACGCGCTGATGATGCGCGTCGTCGACGCGGGCATCGCGATCCCGGCGCTGTTCCTGCTGCTGGTGACCGCGACGATCCTGCGGCCGACGGTGGGGGTGCAGATCCTCATCATCGGGTGCGTGTCGTGGCTGGTGCCGGCCCGGCTCGTACGCGCCGAGGCGCTGTCGCTGCGCAGCCGCGACTACGTGCAGGCGATGAAGGCGATGGGCGGCAGCCACCGCCGCGCGGTGTTCCGGCACATCATCCCGAACGCCATCGGCACCGTGGTGGTCAACGCGACGTTCCAGGTGGCGGACGCCATCCTGCTGATCGCCTACGTCAGCTTCCTGGGGCTCGGCGTGCCGCCGCCCAAGACCGACTGGGGCGGGATGCTCAGCAAGGGCATCTCCTACACCTACGACGGCTACTGGTGGCTGATCTTTCCGGCCGGTGTCGCCATCGTGCTCGTCGTGTGCGCGTTCAACGCGATCGGCGACGGCCTGCGCGACTCCTTCGAGGTACGCCTGGAGGGGCGATGAGCGACCAGCCGCCCACACTCGCGATCGAGGACCTGAGCGTCACGTTCGGCAGCGGACACCGGACCGTACGCGCGGTCGACGGCGTCAGCGTCACCGTCGCGCCCGGAGAGATCGTCGCCGTCGTCGGCGAGTCCGGGTCGGGCAAGAGCGTCACCTCGATGTCCACACTGGGGCTGCTGCCGCCGACCGCGAAGGTCGGCGGGACGGTACGGGTCGGCGGCGTGGACGTGACGACGCTCGACGGGCCGCGCCTGCGGGCGGTCCGCGGGGCCGAGGTCGCCATGGTGTTCCAGGAGCCGATGACCGCGCTGAACCCGGCGTTCACCGTCGGCTGGCAGGTCGCCGAGGCGCTGCGCCTGCACACGGACCTGTCCCGCAAGCAGGCCCTCGACCGGGCGGTCGAGCTGCTGGAGATGGTCGGCATCCGGGATGCGAGCCGCCGGCTCGGGCAGTTCCCGCACGAGCTGTCCGGCGGCCTCCGCCAGCGCGTCGTCATCGCGATGGCGATCGCCTGCGAGCCGAAGGTGCTCATCGCCGACGAGGCCACCACCGCGCTCGACGTCACCGTCCAGGCCGAGATCCTCGACCTGCTGCGCGACCTGCGGACGAAGTTCGGCATGGCGATGCTGGTGATCACGCACAACATGGGCGTGGTCGCCGACATCGCCGACCGGGTCGTCGTCATGTACCAGGGCAAGGTGGTCGAGCAGGCGCCCGTCGACGACCTGTTCGCCCGGCCCGAGGCCGACTACACCAAACGCCTGCTGTCCGCCGTGCCGCGCCTGGCCCCTGGCGAGCGCCGCGATCGGGAGGCCCCGGAGAAGGAGACGGCGGCGCTGTCCCTGGAGAACCTCGTCGTGGAGTTCCGCGGCAAGGGCGGCAGCCGGGTCCGCGCGGTCGACGACGTCACGCTCACCATCGCCGAGGGCGAGGTGCTGGGGCTGGTCGGGGAGTCCGGATCGGGCAAGTCCACCGTGGGCCGCGCCGCGATCGGCCTGGTCAAGCCCGCCTCCGGCACCGTACGCCTGCTCGGCGAGTCGCTGGGCGAGGCGAGGGGCCGCGCTCTGCGCCGACTGCGGCGCCACTGCGGCATCGTCTTCCAGGACCCCGCCTCCTCGCTGGACCCGCGGATGACGGTCGGCGACTGCGTGGCCGAGCCGCTCGTCATCAACGGCGTCGGCGACCGCACGGAACGCGTGGTCGCGCTGCTGAAGAGCGTCGAGCTGGACCCGGCACTGCGCCTGCGCCACCCGCACGAGCTGTCCGGCGGCCAGCGACAGCGGGTCGGCATCGCACGGGCACTCGCCCTCGACCCGCGGCTCGTCATCGCCGACGAACCCACCAGCGCGCTGGACGTCTCGGTCCAGGCCGCCGTGCTGGAGGTCTTCCTGGAGTTGCAGGAACGCCTCGGCTTCGCCTGCCTGTTCATCACCCACGACCTCGCCGTCGTCGGCCGCGTGTCGGACCGGGTCGCGGTCATGAACCAGGGCCGGCTCGTCGAGGTGGGCGCGCGCGACGACGTCCTGTTCGACTCACAGGAGGAGTACACGCGCCGCCTCGTGACGTCGGCACCGGTGCCCGACCCGACCGAGCAGCGCCGCCGGCGCGCCGAGCGGAGGGCGGCTTCGGCTCCTCCGTCTTCAACGTGAACCGTCTTGGGACCTGCTATGGGTTCGGGATGATTCGTCGTGTTCCGTGACGACAAAGGGGTCGGACTCTTGGTCGGGTAGTTCGATGCCCATCATCGCCAGCGTCCTGCGCAGTACGGAGTCGGTCTCCACGACCAGGTCCAGGATGCCTGCGGACCTGTGCGCCTCAACGATGCCGGCGACCAGTTCGAGCAGGTGACGGGCGTCGTCGCGGTGCTCGTCGAGCATCTTCTTCAGAACGTCCGCGACGTGCTGAGGATCCTGCGCGAGTTCGAGTGCGTGCGGCGCGGAGGAGTGCTTCGCCGCTCGGGCGAGAAAGCCGCTCCAGAGCTCGCGCAGCCGATCCGTCGTGGCCACCAGGAGTTCCTGCACGCGAGCACGTGCCTCGATCTCGTACCGTTCTCTCAGCGTCGCCTGCAACATCTCACGCACCGCGTCGGGTGGGGTCACTTCGACTCGGGCTCTCCAGATCGATCGCGTGGAGCGGCCCTCGCCGACGAGCGACCGGGCCAGCGCGTCGTTGATCGCTTTCTCCGCCTGGACGGGCTCGAGAACGGAGTACGCGGAGGAGACACTTCGTGCCGTGTCCCTGACGACCTCGCTGGTCCTGGCGAGCTCCTCGCGTTGCAGCCATACGGTCGTCCGGCGCCCGCTTTTCACGGTTCTCTGGTAGAAGGCGGTGATGGTGAAGTCGTAAGCGGGCTCAGCTGAGGGGGCCGGGAAGGTCTCCGGCCGGTCGCCGATCGAAAGCGGAGACGGCTCGGCGAACTGCCTGCTGATCAAGAACAAGGGGTGGCTCCCTTCGATATCTCCATGAGATGGGAGTACAGCTCCTGCGAGATGCGCCGTCGCCGACGCCAGAAACGCAGATAGAGGTCCAGCTCTCGCGCGTTGACCGTGGCGGCCACGCGGTCGACGACGGCCCGGGTGTCGCGGAGTTCGTCATGGAGCCGCACCCAGGCGCAGAAGACGTCCCAAGCGTCGGGCAGCGCCAAGCGTGGCCGTGCGGAACCCTTGCTCGCGATCCGTAGCCTCAGGGCGTTCTGCCACAGCCGGACCAGGTGATCGCTCGCGCAGAGCCCGGCGAGTGCGGGGCCGACGGACGCGTCGCCCCACGGCGCGGCGAGGCGTCCGAACGCCAGTGCGGCGCAGTACCGGCCGCCGTCCGATCCCGTGGTCACCCACGAGGAGAGTTCCCTGACTATTGCCGGTGCTGTTCCGGCGTGGCAGAGGTTCGCGACAGTCACGGCGATCTCGTGGTCGAGACGGAGGTTCAGCCGGACGGAGACGGACCGCAGCACGCGAAGTGCTTCATCCGGTGCCTCCAGGCCGATCCTGGACCCGTACGCGCGGACGGCGACGGCACGGTGGCCGTAACGTACGGACGAGGCCAGTTCGCGGAGGTGAGCGTGAACGCGGTCCTTGAGCTGCAGGTCACACGCCGCCGCTTCCAGCACCAACGCGGCTCGCCGGTGATCGTAAGAGCTCCGCGAATTGCTCCATCCGGCGAGGAACCTCGTGTTGATCGTGTCGAAGTCGAGCGTCGCGAACATCCCCACCGCGTGCGCGGCCCGCGTCTGGACGCCGGGGTCGGGATGCTCGGTTAGGTGCCGCAGCCATTGGATCAACGCCTCTCTGATCGTCGGGTGCTCTTCCCAAAGCACCTGCAGCGCTATGCCCGGTGCCCTCGGGCGATCGAGAAGGAGTGTGCGGCCGTCGCCAGGGCGTGAAGAAGGCCGTGCCGTCGACTTGGTGGAGCGCAACCAGCTCTGTAGTTCCTCCCATATGGGGCGCGTACGCCTTTCATCGTGGACTTTCCAGTGCTCGTCGATGCGCTCCGCGAGATCCATTGCGGCCTGCGAGATGAGCATTTCAGGACAGCCGTGCAGGGCCGCCACCGCGGCCATGAAACATCCACAGAGAATCGGATCTCGTGTATCGATTCGGCGGCGGATGTCCTCTCGGAGGCGTCCCGTCAGCTCGTCGAGGAGGTCCTCGACGACCGCGGCGAGTGGGTGCCCCTTCCGCAGTCTGTGAACCGCCTGACGAGCCTGGGCGGCGACGATCGACGGTGAGTGCTCACCGTCGAGACGAGTGGTGATCGTCTGGTCGACCTCGGCGAGCTGCCCTGGATCGATGTCGGTACTCGCCGCATGGTGAAGCCAGCGGCGGAAGACGGCCTGGTCCGATGCCGGGACATGGTCGATCACACAACGGCCGGTCCGTTTCGGAGGGATCACGACCACCAGCCGGCACTCGTTCCGAACCGCGAGATCGGACAGGTGGTCGATCTCGCGGACCCGGCTGTCGCCTGACGTGGGCTCGAGAAGGTAGCCATGGCCGCGTCGTAGTTGGGGCATGTCTACTTTGTCGCGTGGCAGCCGGATCTCCCCGACGTGCTCCTCGGCCTCATCGGGAGATGCCGCGCTTCCCCGCTTGCGCACCCAGTTGAGTAGTGCGGCTCGCGCGGCGGACCTGCGGCCGGTGCCTTCCGCGCCGCGAAGGAAAACCAGGGTTTCGGTGTCGACGTGCATTTCCAGACTTTCCTGGCTGGCCGACGGCACGAACCATTCCAGGAGTTCGTTGGCCTCCTGGATCCGTAGATGAGTGACGATGCAGCGACCGTCACCGGATTCCGTGAAGTTGAAAGTGCTGCCTTGAAATATGGTGCCGCCCTCGGACGCGGTATTCCTGACATCGCCGTAGACGTCACGGCCCGCGTCCACCGAGGCGTTGCCGAAGAGGTCTCGCAGGCTGTCGTCGCGATCCTGCCGGTCCCGCGCCTCGGCGGCGATGCTCTCGTGGAGCCGCCGTTCGTCAGGTTCGGCGTCCTGTCCGCCGTCGCCGGGATCGGTCTTGCCGTCTGGACACTCGACCCGCACTTCGAGTTCTCGGCCGGGCGGGCGCGAGTCCGGACCGTCAGGCTGCTGCGCTCTGGCGCCCTCGTCCGTCTCCGCGCCGGAACCGGTCGTTTCCGCTCCGGAGCCGGTGTCCTGCGCAGGGTTTTCTCGATCGTCGCTCATCGGTCCGGCCCGCCGCCGAGGTTGATGCTTCCTCCCCCGCTCGCGTTGTTGCTCACGGTGCCGAAGACGTCGCGCCCGGCGGTGATGCTCCCGGTGGGCGCGGGCGGCCCCGGCGTCGCAGGCGTGGCGGGCCGGGCGGCGTCGGGCGGCGGCTGCTCGTCCACGTCGTAAGGAGTCAGTTCGGTGATCTGGTGGATGTCGTATCCGGGCAGATAGAGGTGGGCGGTGTAGGACTGTTTCTTCTCCTGGACGCGTATGTGGCGGAACTCCGTCGGACGGGGATCACCGGGCCCCTGTGTCACGTAGTCCCGGTAGACGTCCTCAGAGATCACGACCGCCAGGTCCGCTTCGGGACGCGCACAGAGGGAGGCGCGTACCGGCTTGGAGTCGCGCAGGCGGGCGGGGAGGACGACGTGCTGTCCCGGCCAGCCGGACTCTCCGTCTCGGTGGATCGGCCCGGCGTGCACCGCGAGCCGCAGCCTGATCCGGGTCCACGCGGGCTCCTCCCGCAACCGGTTGTAGGAGCCGAGTTCGGCGTCGAGCCGGCGTACGAGGACGTCGAGGAGGCGAAGGACGTCGGAGCCGGGAGGCAGGATCGCCATCAGGCCGTCGCCGCCGAGCTGCCGCTCCCATCGCTCGCGGTGCAGCTTCGCCGCGTCGGCGGCGCGGTCGAGACTCATCATCATGGCGCTCTGTAGAACACGCTGCTCGGCATCGCTCCTGCTGCCGTAGTCCTCGATGTCGACGGTCATCAGAGCGCGATACTCCGGCATCGGGTGGTCGTTCATCGTCTCTCCAGCTCTCGGGGTCGGCCTCATCATCCGAACCCGGTTCCGGACGGATGCCGTATTAGTACGGCTTTGGAGAAACGTCTCTCGGATCTAGGTCCGCGAACCTCAGTAGCCCCCGCATATCCGTGATGAGGACACGGCGGTGCCCTGGCTGGACCAGCCCCAGTCCAGAGAGGCCACGGAGAGCCTTTTGTACGGTGACCTCTTTGGCGCCGACCATGCCACCGAGCTCTGTCTGGGTGAGCGATACGCCGATATCGAGGGCGTCGTCCTTCCGTGTCCCGTGACGCCTGGCAAGGTCGATCAGCACACGTGCAAGGCAAACGTCGGTTCCGTACCCGGTGAAGTCGAGCCGCCGCTGGTTGGCCCAGCGCAGTCGTTCGATGGCCATTTGGTTGAGTGTCAACGCCGCTTCGGGATGCCGACGGATGAAGTCGATGAAAACCGCTCCTTTGACCTGGAACACCACCGCTCGGCCGCAGGTTGTCACGGTCGCGGACCGAGGCGATCCGTCGAGGGCGCCCATCTCGCCGACCACGTCACCACTCACCCTGATCGCCAAAAGCGCCTCGCTGCCGTTCTGAGTGTGCGCACTTATCTTGACCAGCGCGTCCATGAGAACCCAGACGGACTCGCCGGGTGCACCCTGTCGCAGCAGTACATGACCGGGCGGATACGTTCGCCGGACGCCCAGTTGAAGGATCCTCGTTCGCAGAGGTTCTCGAAGACGATAGAGGAAGGTGTCTTTCGGCCAGTTTCCCTGTGGCAAAGCATGCCTCCGGAGAGCACGGTCCTGCTCTAGGCATACGTCGGGACGGGCGTACTGACAACGCCCTGGTGACTCACACCGGGCACAACGGCGTTGTCCTGGATGAGGGGCTACAGCGGTGCGCCTACCATCGAGCCCGTGACCGTACGCGGATTGATTATCGACTGGGGCGGTGTGCTGACCACGCCGCTGCGCGACGCGATCGCGGAGTGGATCGAGGCCGACGACATCGACCACGAGGGCTACCGCCTGGTGATGCGTGAGTGGTTCGCGCAGGCGTACGCCAGAGACGGCGCGGTCAATCCGGTCCACGGCCTGGAGGACGGGTCGCTGCCGCCGGCCGAGTTCGAGCGGATGCTCGCCGAACGGCTGCGCACCCGCGGCGGTATGGCGGTGGCGGCCGAGGGGCTGCTGCTGCGGATGTTCGCCGCGTTCGAGCCGGTCGAGGAGATGTACGAGGCGCTGCGCCGGGCGCGGGCGGCCGGGGTGCGCACCTGCCTGCTGTCCAACTCCTGGGGCAACACCTACCCGCGCGAGTCGTTCGGCGAGCTGTTCGACCAGGTGGTGATCTCCGGTGAGGTGGGGCTGCGCAAGCCCGACCCGGAGATCTTCCACCACGCGCTCGACCTGCTCGGCCTCCCGGCGCCGGAGTGCGCCTTCATCGACGACATCGAGCACAACATCCGGGCCGCCGAAAGCCTCGGCATCGTGGGCGTCCACCACGCCGACGCCGCGACCACCGTCGCGCGTCTGGAGGAGCTGTTCGGGGTGTCGCTCGGGTAGTCCTTGTCCGGTACTGGCACACTCTTCAGGGACATGCGCGTCTATCTTCCGTCCACGCTCAGCGGACTCGCCGGAATCCTTCGGGATCGCAAGCTCGAGCCGGCGCCGCTGACCGGCTATGCCGTGACACCGGCCCTGCGCGAGTGGTATGCCTCGGCCGACCTGGAGGAGCTGGAGTACGCCGCGATGTCGGACGCCGCGCGTGACTCGCTCCGCCTGCTCGCCGCCGACCCGGAGGCCCCGTCCCGCCGCGTCGTGATCGCCGCCGAGGTTCCCGACGAGGCGGTCGTGCACGCCGGGGGCGACCTGGGCGATCCGGGGGAGCGCGCCCGGGTGCGCGTGACCCAGCCGGTCCCGTTCGAGCGGATCGTCTCCGGCCACGTGGACGACGCCGAGGCCGAGACCGACGTACGCGCGGCCCGCGCCGCGAGCGACGCCGCCGACGCCGGCGACGACGACGCCCGCTTCACCGTCGACGGCGCGGCCGGCCACGAGCTGCTGTGGTACGCCACCCAGGAGCTGCCGCACCTGCTCTCCTGACGGGTGGCGTAAGAAACTCCGCACCCTCGTGCAAGAAAGGCGGCACCGGAAGGGGTTACCCGGTGTCAGACCGACCGAGCACGGAGAGGGGGCGATGGCGTGAGCGTTGCCCACGACGAGGACTCCGGCGACGACGCCGAGGCCTTCACGACCATCTACCGGCGCTATCACACGAGGGTGCTGGGCTACGCGCTGGTCCACAGCCGTCGTGACGTCGCCGAGGACATCGCGCACGAGACGTTCCTCACGGCATGGCGAAAGCTGGAGGAGATCCCCTCCGACGATCCGCTGCCGTGGCTGTTGGGAGTCGCGCGGAACCATCGGCTCAAACAGCTCGCCGCCGGCCACCGGCGCGAGGCGATCGCCGAGCGCATCGAGCGGCTGAGCGACGAACGCGACACGGCGGCCTGGGACACCGGTGACCTGGTGGTCGAGCGCGCGGCCGGGCTGGCCGCGTTCGCCTCCCTGCCCGAGACCGACGCCGAAGTCCTGATCCTGAGCGCCTGGTACGGGCTGAGCGCGGCACGCGCCGCGACCGTACTGCGGTGCACCAAGGCCCTCTACTACGTCCGCCTTCACCGTGCCCGCCGACGGCTCGCACGCGCGTTGCAGGAGCGAACGCATTCGCCGGCCGTCCGTCTCGACCTCGTGGAAGGAAACCGCTCATGACTCCCGACCGCGTCGTCGCCGCGCTGAAGCCCGCGGCGCTGGAGGACCGGTCCGAGGCCGGTGTGGACGCGGCGATCGCCGCCATCGTCGCGACTCCGCGATCCGTTCCCGCCGCGCGCGGCACCGCCCGGCGCCCACTGTGGCCGGCCGTGGCCGGCGGCGTGGCCGTCGCCGCGGTCGCGGTCACGGTCGTCGGGGTGTCGACCCACCGCTCCGGCCGTCCCGAGGCCACCGTCGTGCCCGCTCCGCCGAAGGCGTCGAAGGTGCCGAACGTGCAGGCGGCGGCGCTCTCCTTCACCCGGACGGGCAGGTATCTCACCGTGAAGGTGAAGGACCCGGTCGCCGACCCGGCGCGGTACGAGGAAGAGTTCGCCGCCCACGGGTTGAACGTCGACCTCCAGCTGGCACCCACCTCGCCGAAGAAGGCGGGCGAAGTGCTCTTCGTGGAGGACGACGGAGGCGGCCGGGTCAAGATGATCACCGCCCCGGGGCACTGCGGGAGCGACACGTGCGACGTCGGCATCAAGATCCCGTTGACGTACAAGGCGTTCGTCCGGGTCATCTTCGGCCGGATGCCGGGGCCGGGCGAGCACTACAACACCGGCCCCGGAGACACACCCGGTGAGGGGGTGGGGCTGAGCAATGTCAGGGGACGCACGGTCGCCGACGTGCTCGCCGAGGCCAGGAGGAAGCACATCGGCGACATCGGATACCGCTGGCAGCCCACCAGCGCCGCCGAGGAGGGGGACAAGCAGCCGTACCCCATGGGCATCCCGGCCGACAAGGTGAAGGGCGACTGGCGCGTCTACGACGCTGTCGCCGGCGTGGGCGGCGAGGTCCTGCTGTTCGTCCACCCCGCGGGCTGATCAACCGGGCGGACGGCCAGAGCGACCGCCTCGCCCGCACGAGTGAGCCACACGCCGCACGGCGCGTGGCTCACTCGATCTCGCACCGGCGCCGTCGTGCACGCTCTTCGACGACCGCGACGCCATTCACCGGGACCTTCCGGGGTTCGGCGGCGTGTCACGACCGTGCCGTCGCGGCCTTCGGGGACGGGGCGTCGCCGGGACGGGTCAGCGGGCCGGGGCGCAGCAGCGCGCCGCAGATGACGGCGCCGACCGCGAAGATGCCGGCGCACCACCAGAACACCGTGGTGTAGCCGTGGACCGCCGCGAGCTGCATCAGCCGCGGTGCCGGCAGCCCGTGTGAGTGATCGGTCACGTAGCCGGTGGCGGCGCTGGCCGCGATGGTGTTGAGCAGCGCCGTGCCGATCGAGCCGCCGAGCTGCTGGCCGGTGTTGATGCTCGCCGAGGCGACCCCCGCGTCGTGCGGCGCCACGCCGGAGGTGCCCGTGGCGGCCACCATGCCGAAGATGAGGCCCATGCCGGCGCCGGTCACCATGAGCGGTCCGAGCAGCGCGGACGCGTAGCCCGAATGCACCCCGATCCTCGTCAGCCAGATCATGCCGGCCGCGTTGAGCAGCATGCCGGCGATGACCATCGGCTGGGGGCCGAACCGCGGCATCAGCTTGGTGTTGCCCAGGGTGGCCATGGTGCCGCTGAGCGCCACCATCGGCAGCATGGCCAGGCCCGAGACGACGGCCGAGTACCCCAGGGTCACCTGCATGTAGTAGACGAGGAACAGGAAGATGCCGAACGTGGCGGCCCCGCTGATCAGGACGGTGAGGTAGGCGCCGGCGCGGTTGCGGTCGAGCACGACGCGGGGCGGCAGCAGCGGGTGCGCGGTGCGCCCCTGCCAGACCGCGAAGGCGATCAGCAGCGCGACGCCGACCGCGAGGAATCCCCAGGTCGACGGTGTGCGCCAGCTGTGCGATGCGGCGTTGGAGAAGCCGTAGACCAGGCAGAACATCCCGCCGGACACCGAGACCACGCCCGGGATGTCCAGCCGGCCGCCCGGCGTCCTGTCCTGCCGGCCCACCAGCAGCGCGGCTCCGACGATCGCGGTCGCCGCGAAGACCAGGTTGATGTACATGCACCAACGCCAGGACAGGTAGGAGGTCAGCGCGCCGCCGAGCAGCAGCCCCAGCCCCCCACCGGCGGCCGCGACCGCGCCGTAGACGCCGAAGGCCCTGGCCCGTTCCTTCGGGTCCTTGAAGGTCGTGGCCAGCAGAGACAGGGCGGACGGCGCGAGCAGGGCGCCGAAGAGCCCCTGGCAGGCGCGCGCGGTCACCAGCATCGCGAAGCCGTTCGCGGCGCCGCCGACGGCGGAGGCGGCCGCGAAGCCGACCAGCCCGGTCATGAAGGTCACCTTGCGGCCGATCAGGTCGGCCAGCCGCCCGCAGAACAGCAGCAGGCTTCCGAACGACAGCGCGTACGCGGTCACGACCCACTGCCGGTCGGCGGCCGTGAACTTCAGGGCGTGCTGCGCCGAGGGCAGCGCGAGGTTCATCACGGTCAGGTCGAGGACGACCATGAGCTGGGCGGCGGCGATGACGGCGAGGATCAGCCACCGTCTCGGGTCCGCGGCCGTCGCCCCGGCCGCCTGCGGGCGCGGCCTGGCCGCGCGGGCCGCACTGTGTGCTGCCACGATCATCTCCTTCACATCGAACGCTGACGAACACGAGACGCCGGCGCTCCGATCCCTGTGACAGCGCGTCCATGTGACGTGAGCCACCGGCCGTGAGTGTCACAAAACGGCGCGGACCGCCGTCTTGTGCGTGTGGCAGTGCTGAGAGCGAACAGGCGGGAGCCGGGCATGAGCGAGCGCAGCGAACGGACCATGAGCTCTGTGGACTCCGCCACCGAGGCGTTCGTACGCCACCGCAACCTGTTGTTCACGGTGGCGTACGAGATGCTGGGTTCGGCCACCGACGCCGAGGACGCCCTGCAGGAGACGTGGCTGCGGTGGGTGGGCGTCGAGCTTGGCACCGTACGGGATGAGCGTGCCTACCTGGTGCGGATCGTCACCCGGCAGGCGCTGGACCGGCTGCGGGCGCTCGGCCGGCGTAAGGAGTCCTATGTCGGGCCGTGGCTGCCCGAGCCGTTGCTGACCGCGCCCGACGTGGCCGATGACGTCGAACTCGCCGACAGCGTGTCGATGGCGATGCTGCTGGTGCTGGAGACGCTCGCGCCGACCGAGCGGGCGGTGTTCGTGCTGCGCGAGGTGTTCGACCTGGACTACGAGGAGATCGCCGAAGCCGTCGGCAAGTCCCCCGCCACCGTACGGCAGATCGCCCACCGCGCACGGGCCCACGTCGCGGCCCGCCGGCCGCGCGGCACCGTCTCCCCGGCCGAGACCCGCGTCGTGTTCCAGGCCTTCCAGCGAGCGGTCCAGACCGGCGACCTGCAGCGGCTGGTCGACGTCCTCGCACCGGACGTCGTCGCCCTGAGCGACGGCGGCGGGGTCAAACACGCCTTCCTGCGGCCCGTCGTGGGGGCCGGCAGGGTGGCTCGTCTGCTGGCCAACGGCTGGTACCAGCGTGATGCCGAAAGGTCCGTCGAGCCGGTACAGGTCAACGGCGGCCCGGGGCTGCTCGTCCGGCTCAACGGGGAGATCGACGGCGTGCTGACGGTGCGGGTCGAGAACGGCCAGGTCACCGGCCTGTACCACGTGCGCAACCCCGAGAAGCTGTCGCGGGTGGAGCGGGAGACCGCCGTGAGCCGCTGAGGCCGGGAACGGCCCGCGTCCGCCGCGGGACGGTTTTCGTCCGTGCCGCGGTCTAAGCTCATGGCGTCATGCATATCGTCTGGGACTGGAACGGCACGCTCTTCGACGACCGCGACGCCATTCTCGCCGCGACCAACGAGGTGTTCGCCGGCTATGGCCTGCCGCCGTTGGAGCTGGACGGCTACCGCGCGGCCTACACGCGGCCGATCTGGACGTCGTACGAGCGGATCCTCGGCCGGGCGCTCGAGGACGGCGAGTGGGAGCGGATCGACGCCGCGTTCCACGACTCCTACCACCGGCTGATGGAGCGCTGCCGGCTCGCCGCCGACGCCCAACGCACCGTCGACGCGCTCGCCGACGGCGGGCACACGCAGTCGGTGCTGTCCATGTGGCACCACGACCGGCTCGCCCTGGCGGTGCGCAGGCTGGGTCTCGGCCTGGCCTTCCGGCGCGTCGACGGGCTGCGGCCCGAAGAAGGCGGCGGGCTGAAGGCGGAGTTCATGGTGCGGCACCTGGCGGCGCTGGGCGTCGAGGCCGCCGATGTCGTCATGGTCGGCGACAGCATCGACGACGCGGCCGCGGCGCGGCACGTCGGGGCCCGCGCGCTGCTCTACACCGGCGGCCTGCAGTCCCGCGCGGAGCTCGCCCGGTTCGGCGTTCCGGTGATCGAACGCCTGGCCGACGTCGCACAGCACATCTGACCTGGATCGACGAGCGTTTTGTCGGGTACGGCTACCCGTGCTTACGATGCAGAACGACGACGTCGTCGAATGCTGGGGAGTGTTTTCATGGATGCTGTCACGAACGTACCGGTCCCGGTCAACGAGCCGGTCAAGACGTACGCCCCCGGTAGTCAGGACCGGACCGCGCTCGAGGCCAAGATCAAGGAGCTGTCCGGCGAGCGGATCGACCTGCCCATGACCATCGGCGGGGAGCGACGGCTCGGCGGTGGGGCGCCCATCGACGCGGTCGAGCCGCACAATCACCGGCACGTCCTCGGCCGTATGCACGAGGCGACCGCCGCCGACGTCACCGCGGCCGTCGAGGCCGCCCGTGCCGCCGCGCCCGCCTGGCGTGCGATGTCCTTCGACGACCGGGCCGCGATCTTCCTGCGGGCCGCCGAACTGCTGTCCGGCCCGTGGCGTTCCACGCTGAACGCCGCCACGATCCTGGGGCAGTCCAAGTCGGTGCAGCAGGCCGAGATCGACGCGGCCTGCGAGCTGATCGACTTCTTCCGCTTCAACGTCTCGTTCGCGCGCGAGCTGATCAACCAGCAGCCGATCTCCTCCCCGGGCGTGTGGAACCGGCTGGAGTACCGGCCGCTGGAGGGCTTCGTCGTCGCGATCACGCCGTTCAACTTCACCGCGATCGCCGGCAACCTGCCGTGCTCGGTCGCGCTCATGGGCAACGTGGTGGTGTGGAAGCCGTCGCCGACGCAGACGTTCGCGGCGCACTTCACCATGCGGCTGCTGGAGGAGGCCGGGCTCCCGCCCGGTGTGATCAACCTGGTGACCGGTAACGGGCAGGCCGTCTCCGAGGTCGCGCTGCACCAGCCCGACCTGGCCGGCATCCACTTCACCGGCTCCACCGGCACCTTCCAGCACCTGTGGCGCACGGTCGGGGAGAACATCGCGAACTACCGGAGCTACCCGCGGCTGGTCGGCGAGACCGGCGGCAAGGACTTCGTCGTCGCTCACCCGTCGGCCGACCCCGCCGCCCTCGCCACGATCCTGGTCCGCGGCGCCTTCGAGTACCAGGGCCAGAAGTGCTCGGCCGCCTCCCGCGCGTACGTCCCGCGGTCGCTGTGGAACGGCATGCGCGACGACCTGCTCGCCACCGTCGAGTCGCTGACGATGGGCAACGTCGCCGAGGACCTGTCGGTGTTCATGGGCGCGGTCATCGACGACCGGGCGTTCGCCAAGCACCGCGAGGCGATCGAGCGCGCGAAGGCCCACGACGGCATCGACGTGCTCGTCGGCGGCGGCGTGGACGACTCCGAGGGCTGGTTCGTCCAGCCGACCGTGCTGGAGAGCTCCGACCCGGCCGACGACATCTTCACCAAGGAGTACTTCGGCCCCATCCTCGGCGTGCACGTCTACGACGACGGCGACTACGACACGATGCTGACGCAGATGGAGAACGCCGCGCCGTACGGCCTGACCGGCTCGATCGTCGCCCGTGACCGCGCGGCCATCGCGGAGGCCAGCGACAAGCTCCGCTTCGCGGCCGGCAACTTCTACATCAACGACAAGCCCACCGGCGCGGTCGTCGGGCAGCAGCCGTTCGGCGGCGCGCGGGCCAGCGGCACCAACGACAAGGCCGGCTCGATCTTCAACCTGACCCGGTGGGTCAGCACCCGGTCGATCAAGGAGACGCTCGTCCCGCCGACCGACCACCGCTACCCGCACATGGGCTGACCACGACACACGTGGACGAGGGCGATGCCGTGGTGGTAGCCGGTCGCGGTGGGGCTCCCACACGGCGTCGTCGTCCACCCCAGATCGTATGGGGCGGAGTATGTGAGGTGAGAAGGAATGGCTATGAACCGACGTACGTGATGAACTTCTGCATCTCATCGAGAGATTCATCGCTAGCGATCATCTTTGAGTAGAGCTCGGTGAGCTGACCCATGACCTTGTTGAAGTCTGCGAAGTTCCCCGCCACTGTTGAGTCGTAGGTCTTCTGCATTTTTTGGTCGAACTCCGCGACCATGGCGCGGGCGCGTCGGTCGATCTCCGCGTTCTTGTCCGAGAAAAACCAATCCGACACCAGCCAGGCCCACTTTTCGTTCTCGGCCAAGTCTTGCTGGAGTGGGATTAGTCGCGTGTATGCCAGACCTCGGTATGCGGCAATGGTGGATGCCACAATTTTAAAGGCGATGCCGATCTTCTTGAGTGAAGCCTTGATCTCGTCGATATTTCGTTCGGGGGTTTTCCAAAAGTCGAGGCAGCTATCGATCGCGGGCCCCTCATTGACCTTCTTCAAGGTTTTGACGCCATACCTCTGTTTTCCGTTGTCGGCCGCCTCCTTCAGGTCGCCAATAAGCTTTTCCGCTTGCGCGGGCGATGTCCCCTCTATCCCTCCCCATGCTGCTGCGGCTAGTGCGATCGCGTCGGTGTCATCGGCTGGCCACCGGAATTTCATCACTCCCTTGGATGTCCATTCCTTCAAAATGTCGCGGATGTCATCGGGCAATTCTTGTGTCATCGTCCTCATCACTTCTTTAGTTGTTTTGCGACGGTTTCGATATCGCCGATATTGGCTTCTTCGGCATTCTTGATGGTTTTGGCCATGTATCGGAGGCATGCGGCGACGTATTTCATCTCTACGACCGTTGATTGCATGGCATAGGATTGTTTTTGCTTCATGGTGCTGAACGGGGCGTTCAGTGTGCTTGCCATGTTTTGCTCATACGATTCACACTTGTCGCCGAGTAGGGCGTAGTAGCCGTCGGGGTTCTCTGCTCCTTCTCCCATGTCCACGCCTATATCGAGGTAATTTGTAGCTTGGTAATAGTGATCTAGTGCCGCGTTGACTCCGTCTGCTGCCTCTATTAGTGATGTTGAATTGTATTTCACTTCTTGGTGCCCTTCTGTTGTGATAGAGATTCAGCTCTCATGGCTATGCAGTTCGGCCATCATCTGGCGGAGCTCCTCCATGCGCCGTTCGAAGGTGGCTTCGACCTCTGCCAGATCCTTTCGGTGCCTGTCCTGACCGGGGCCTGCGCCGGGCCCCTTGGCGAGCTTCTCCCGGAACCAGGACGTCTGCGCCTCACGCACGGTCGCCAGAACCAGCTCGGCGAGCTCCTCGGATCCGTTTCTCATCGCTCGGGGAGCTATGGATATGGCGTTCACAAGGCCGTTTTCTTCGACAGTGACGCGAATCCGGCCGTCCTCGGTCTCGGCGTGGCTCCAAAGCGACGCTTCAGGCTCGCGATGTGGTTCAGGGGTCATTGCTCTCCCTTCTCTCCTCGCCCGTATCTCTTGCTGTCACCCTGCGTGCCGCATGGCGGGAACCGGACCGATGATTTCGTTGAGGCGATCGGAGAGGCTCGCGCGAGGCATCCGCAACTATCGGTGCGAATCAGAGTACCCCGGGTGATCGCGGCGGTCCCGGGAAAACTTCATTGGTTCGTGAAATGGCGGCGGGCCCGGCACTTTTCGGTGCGTGACCTCGCCGGAGCCCGGCCCGGTTCGGACGGTCTCCGGCGGCGCGCCCGCCATCAAGCCGCGCGACGCTGTGCGCCTTGGTCGTGGGTGGGGTGGCGTGAGCGGGCCGCGATGATGGCGCTGCTCTCCCCGGTTGAACAGCGGGTTTGCGCACACAGTGGCGTTACCACGACGATTGACCTTCGCCCCGATTCACCGCAGGAGTCCGTCATGCCCCGTCTCGTGCTGTGGAACGTCGATCACACGCTCGTCGACGTCGGCCGGGTGACGCGGGAGGCGTACGCCGAGGCCTTCCAACAGGTGACCGGGCGCCCGCTCGTACGCCTGGCGCCGACCGTGGGCCGTACCGAATCGGAGATCATCTTCGAGACGCTGGCGTTCAACGACGTCGTGACCACCGAGGACCACCTCGGGCGGTTCATGGCGGCGCTGGGCGAGGCGTTCACCGCCCGCCGCAAGTCCATCC
The DNA here is from genome assembly GCF_050936355.1 of Actinoallomurus sp. CA-142502. Classification (NCBI taxonomy): domain Bacteria; kingdom Bacillati; phylum Actinomycetota; class Actinomycetes; order Streptosporangiales; family Thermomonosporaceae; genus Actinoallomurus; species Actinoallomurus sp. CA-142502. Next base: position 10,211,932 of record NZ_JBNJMY010000001.1, on the reverse strand, counting down.
GCAAGGACGGCCGGGTGCTGCCGGGCGCCCGCGAGGCCCTCGCCGCGGTGGCTCGCCAGCGCGACGTCGTCCAGTCCGTCCTGACCGGCTCGATCGAGCCGAACGCCATCGCCAAGCTGACCGCGCTCGGGCTGGACAAGCACCTCGACTTCAAGGTCGGCGGGTACGGCTCGGAGACCTATCCCAAGGCCGCGCTGGTCGAGCTGGCCCGCACCCGTACCGCCGAGAAGTACGGCGCCCCGATCGCGGAGTCCGCGACCGTGCTCATCGCCGACTCCGCGAACGACGTGCGCGCCGCCCAGATCGCCCGCGCCCGTACGATCGCCGTCGCCACCGGCAACGCCACCCAGGCCGAGTTGCGCGGCGCCGGCGCCGACGTCGTACTGCCCACCCTCGCCGAGACCGACCAGGTCGTCCGCGCGGTGGAGTCGCTGACCACCTCCTGAACGCGTCGCCACGATCGACGTGACCGGTCCGTACGACCGCGACTGACCAACAGGACCATTTTGGTCAGTTGGTACCGTGAGCCGACACGGCAGGAAGGGGTCGTCATGACGGACACGGTCGGGCATGGCCGCGCGCTGGTGGTCGGGCTCGGGATCGCGGGCATCGCCACCGCGTTGCGGCTACGGCAGGTGGGCTGGCAGCCGGTGCTGGTGGAGAAGGCCGCCGCCCGCCGCTCGAGTGGGTACTTCATCATGTTGTTCGGCACCGGCGTCGCCTCCGCGCGGCGGCTGGGCGTGCTGGACACGATCGGCGACCGCGGCCACCCCCGGCTCGTCAACCACGAGGTGAACCGGGCCGGGCGCCGCACTCCCGGCATCAACCCGGCCGCCCTGCCCGGCCGGCCCCGGCAGTTGCTGCGCGGTGATGTGGAGCAGGGACTGTTCTCCGCGCTGCCGGCCGACGTGGAGATCCGCTATTCGACCGTGCCCACCCGCATCGTCCAGGACGACTCGGCGGCGGAGGTCACGCTGCACGACACCGTCTCGGGCGCCACGGTCACCGAGCGCTTCGACCTGGTGGTGGGCGCCGACGGCCTGCGCTCGACCGTACGCGAGCTGGCCTTCGGCCCCGGGGAGTACCTGCGTCCGCTCAACTACATGATCGGCGTCACCGCGCTCGACGCGCCGATCGAGGGCTTCGGACCGCATGAGGGCCTGGTTCTGGCCGAGCCGGGCCGCTCGGCATGGACCTTCCCCTTCCACGACCATGCCCCGAGCCTGCTGTTCTCCTACCGCACCGACGACATCGACGCGGAGTTCACCCGTCCGCCGATCGAGTCCATCCGCGCCGCGTTCGGCCCGGAGCCACCGGGGCCCCTGCTGGAGCACCTGTTCACCCGGTTCGCGCAGGCCCCGGATCACCTGTTCGACTCGGTGCAGCAGGTCAGGATGCCCAGCTGGCACCGCGGCCGGGTCGTCCTGATCGGCGACGCCGCCTGGTGCGTGACCCTGTACGCGGGCATGGGCGCCTCCAGCGGCATCGCCGGGGCCGAGCTGCTGGGCAGCATGCTGCGGCGGCACCCAGGCGACCTGCCCGGCGCGCTCCGGGCGTGGGAGTCCCGGATGCGGCCGTTCATCCACACCGAGCAGCAAGGCGCACTGGCCATGCGCAGGCTCTTCACGCCCCACGACCGCAGGGAGAAGCTCGTGCGGACCGCGATGCTCCGCCTCATGCGAATGCCGGCCCTGGGGCCGACCATTGGCAGGATGGTGAACGGCCCCGCCATGCGGAACAAGCAGTTCGACGTCGCCGCCGTCTGATCGGTCCCGCGTACGAAGGAAGAGGACAGTCCCGGTGAGTCAGCTGATCGAACACCACTCGCGCAAGGCCGCCCGCATCCTGGACAGCGCGCGGGAGCTGGTGCTCGACCACGGCGTCCGCAAGGTCACCGTCGGCGAGATCGCCCGGGCGGCAGGGGTCGGCAAGGGCACCGTCTACCTCTACTGGCCGGCCAAGGAGAACCTCATCCTCGGGCTCTTCGCCCGCGAGCTGCTGACCTTCCTGGACGAGGTCATCTCCCGCATCAGCGCCGACCCCGCCGCCGTGCTGCCGCGCCGCCTGGCCCCGCTGCTGATCCGTACCGGGCGGGGCCTCTCGCTGGCGCCCCGTCTGAACGACGGAGAGCTGCGGACGCTCACGCCGCAGGCGGGCGACCGCGAGCTGTTCGCCCGCACCAGGCCCAGCGCGCTGTGCGACGCCGTCATGCCGATCCTTCGCCGGCACGGCCTGATCCGCGATGACCGCCCCCTGGCCGGCCAGGCGTACGCCCTGCACGCCGTGCTCACCGGGTTCGGCACGGCGATGTCCGACCCGGCCACCGCACCGCTGCACGTCGACGACCCTTACGAGGTCCTCGCCGACACCGTGGCCCAGCTGCTCGAACCCTCCGTCGCACCTGGTGAGGCGGCCATCGCCGCGGCCGCGGCCGAGACCGTCGCCGTCTTCCGCGAGACCAGGGACGCCGTCCTGGACCTCATCGGCCGCGGCCAGACCTTCCAGTAGCGCGCGTCATGCCCTCGCCACCGCGACCCGCGTCTCCGGCAGGCGGGTGGACACCGCCAGGGCGATGAGCGGGAGCACGAGCAGGAGGGCCAGCGCCGTGCGGATGCCGTACGCGTCGGCGACCAGGCCCAGCAGCGGTGCGACCATCCCGCCCACGGACACCGCGAGGCCCAGGGTCACGCCGCTGGCCGTGCCGATCCGGCCGGGCAGGTACTCCTGGCCGAGCGTGGTGTGCACGGCGAACGGCACGTACAGGCCGAGGCCCAGCACGAACGCGGCGGCGAACGCGACCGCCGGATCCGGGGCGAACAGCAGGCCGAGCAGGCCCGGAACGGTCAGGACGTAGCCGGTGCGCACGGCCCTGAGCCGCCCGGCACGGTCCGCGAGCCGCCCCCCGAGCACCGTGCCGACCGCACCCGTCCCGGTGAAGACCGTGAGGGCGGCCGACGCCGCGCCCTTCGACAGGCCGAACCGGTGGATCAGCAGGAGCGCCAGGAACGAGGAGATCCCGAAGTAGGCGACCGACCGGCACATGACGACCACCGTCAGCCAGCCGAACGCGCGCCAGTCGTCGGTCGCCGGGTCACCGGCGGCGCGTCCGCGGGCGGGCACGGGTTCGCGGCTGCGCCAGGCCGCCGCGAGGACCAGGGCGGTCACCACGGCCGGGAGGGCGAGCAGGGGAGTGCCGGCCAGGCCCGTCGCACCCAGGATCGGGGCGGCGATCAGCGGCGCGACCGCGATGCCCGCGTTGCCGCCCACCGCGAAAACACTCATGCCCTGGGCCGAGGCCCCCGCCGCCTGCCGCGCCGCCCGCGCGGCCTCCGGATGGTAGGCCGCGACCCCGACTCCGGACAGCGCCACCGCGAACCAGGTCGTCCAGTAGCCGCCGCCCAGCCCGCACAGCCCGATGCCGACGCCCGCGGTCAGCAGCCCGGCCCCGACCAGCCAGGGCGCGCGGCGCCGGTCGGTCAGCACGCCGAACCCCGGCTGCAGGATGCTCGACAGGAAGGTCGCGGCGAGCGTGATTCCGGTCGCCTGCGCGTAGCCGTAGTGCCGCTCGGCCACCAGGAAGGGCAGCAGCGCCGGCACCGCGCCCTGGTACAGGTCGTCGACGACGTGGGTTCCCACCAGCAACGTCAGCGTCCGTCGTCCCGAAGTCATGATCACGACGCTAGGAGACCAGGGCGATGACGGGAACAAGCCACCATGCCGATCCGTATCGCGATTCGGCCGTTCGTAGAGTGGCCCTGTGGAGCTCTGGGAGTACGCGAGCCACGACGCGGTCGGGCTGCGGGGGCTGATCACGTCCGGGCAGGTCACCGCCGCGGAGGTGGAGGACGCCGCCCGGCGCGCGCTGGAGGCGGCGAACGAGCGGGTCAACGGGCTGGCCCTGCCGATCTTCGACCCGGCGCTCGACCACGCGGACGACGGGCCGCTCGCGGGAGTGCCGTTCCTGATCAAGGACAGCGGGCCGATGGCCGAGGGCGTGCCGTTCTTCCTGGGCAGCCGGGCGATCCCGGGAGTGACCCCGCGGCACGACACCGACCTCATGAGACGCGTCCGCGCCGCCGGGCTGGTCACGCTGGGCCTCACCACGGTTCCCGAGCTGGTGGTCAGCTTCGCCACCGAGTCGCTGCGGTACGGCCCCACGCGGAACCCCTGGCGGCCGGACCGTGGCGTGGGCGGGTCGAGCGGCGGGGCCGCCGCGCTGGTCGCCGCCGGGGCGGTGCCGGTGGCGCACGCCAACGACGGTGCCGGCTCGGTCCGGTTGCCCGCCTCGTGCTGCGGGCTGGTCGGCCTCAAGCCGAGCCGCGGCCGGACGCCGTGCGGGCCGGACCTGGGCGAGCCGGGATTCGGCATGGCGGTCGAGTCGGGGCTGACGCGGACCGTCCGCGACGCCGCCCGCTACCTCGACGCGATCCGGGGCCCGGCGGCGGGCGACAAGTACACCGCGCCGCCTCCGCCCCGCCCGTACGAGGAGGAGCTCGCGGCCGATCCGCCCCGGCTGCGCGTGGCGGTGACCACGCGTGCCTGGCCGGGCGTCCCGGTCGACCCGGAGGCGGCCGAGGCGACGGCACGCACCGGCCGGCTGCTGGAGGAGATGGGACACGCGGTCGCGGAGGCGAGCCCGCAGGTCGACCGGGACGCCGTGCTGCGCACGATCATGACCCAGATGGTGGCGCTCGTCGCCCCGTTGCTGCTGGCGCCGAGACGGCCGGACCCCGCGAGGATGGAGGCCGTCTCCCGGCGGATCCTGCGGATGGCCGAGGAGCGGAGCGCGCTCGACTTGATCGCGGGCCTGGACGAGCAGAACCGCCTCACCCGGACGGTCGGCGCGTTCTTCACCGAGTACGACCTGCTGGTCACTCCCACGCTCGCGCGTCTCCCGGCGCCGCACGGCACGCTCCGCTACGACGACCCCGACCACACGGTGGAGAGCTGGCTGCGGACCGAGTTCGACTACGGCCCGTTCACCTCACTGTTCAACATCTCCGGGCAGCCGGCGGTCAGCCTGCCGCTCGCGCAGAGCCGCGACGGCCTGCCGATCGGCGTTCAGCTCGTCGCCCCGTACGGGCGGGAAGACCTGCTGTTCCGCGTCGCCGCCCGGCTGGAGGAGGCCGTGCCCTGGCGCGACCGCGTCCCGCCGGAGGGGATCAGGCGGGCCGGCGGGCGGTGAAGTGCGCGCGCCCGGACGTCGGGGTGACGCGTACGTCCGTCAGGCCGGCCGCCTCGCTCACGGGTCGTCACACCCATGCCGGGGCCGAGTTCCAGCACGTCGTCGCCGAGATCGACATCCTTGAGCACCACCGGGAACAGGCCCGTACGCATGGAGTTCGCCCACCCGGCCGAGCCACGGACCGGTTGTGAATCAGGTTCATGCTCGTGCAGATTAGGGACGGACGACGATGGCGGGAACGACCAAGGCGGTCAGGTGATATCGCGAAACAGCCAGCTTCGCGTGCGCGGCGACGGAGCGATCCTGGTCGCGGAGTTCTCTTCGGCGCGTCACCGCTTCGACACGCACTGGCACACCGGCCACCAGCTGGCCTGGGCCTCCTCGGGCATGCTCACCGTCTCCTCGACCGGCGGCACGTGGGTGCTGCCGCCGGCCCGTGCCCTGTGGATCCCGGCGGGCGTCGAGCACGCCATGGACGCCGACCGTCACACGACCGTCTGCTGCCCCTACTTCGCCGCCGACCGGGGGCCGGGCTGGACCGCCCCGACGGTGGTCGCGATCAGCCCCCTGGCGCGGGAGCTGATCCTCCACCTGGCCGCCACCGAGCCGCCCACGGCGGCCCGCCGCCGGGCCGAGAGTGTCCTGTTCGACCAGCTCGCGCCGGTGCCGGTGACCACCATCGCGGTGCCGATGCCGCGCGACCCGCGCGCCCTCGACGTGGCCCGCGCCGTGATCGAGAACCCTGCCGACGACGCGACGCTGGACATCTGGGCCCGGCGCACCGGCACGAGCACCCGCACTCTCGCCCGCCTGTTCACGGCCGAGACGGGCATGCCCTTCGGCCGCTGGCGCACCCAGGTACGCCTGCGAGCGGCGCTGCCGCTGCTCGCTGAGGGGCTGCCGGTCGCCACCGCGGCCCGACGCGTCGGCTACACGACCCCGAGCGCCTTCGTCGCCGTGTTCCGCAAGGCCACCGGCGTGCCCCCGGGCGCCTACTTCACCAGCCGCTGAGCCCGCACCGGCCTACAGCGGCGTGTCCGTGTCGATCACGGCGGCGCGGAGCGCGGCGGCGAGGCGGGCGGCGGGTTCGGGCAGCGGCCGGGGGAGGTGGGCCAGCAGGATGCGCCGCTGTTCGCTCGGCCCGCCGCGGACCGGCAGCACCCGGACCCCGGTGGGAACGGTGGCCGCGAGCGCGGCCGGGACGGTGGTGATGCCGCAGCCGGCGGCGACGAGATGCAGCTTGGCCAGCCAGTCGCGGGCGGTGTGGACGATCTCGGGCCGCTCGTCCAGGCCGGGCCAGACGCCCATCACCCGGTCCCCGCCCGACCCGGCGATCCAGCGCTGGCCGTGCAGGTCGGCGACGTCCACGAAGTCGCCCCGCGCGAGCGGATGGGCGGCGGGCACCGCCAGGCACAGGCTTCGTTCGGTGAGCGTGCGCAGCTCCAGGCTCGGCGTCTCGGTGTCGAGCGGGCGGAACGGCGGCGCCGACGCGACCAGCGCGAGGTCAAGAGTGCCGGCGCGCAGCGCGCGCACCAGGGCCGGGGTGCCGCCCTCGCGGCTGATCACGGTGATGCACGGATGCGTGCGGCGCAGCGCGGCCAGCGCCCGTGGGAGCAGCCCGGCCCCCGCGCTGGCGAACCAGCCCAGCCGGACGGTGCCGCGCTCGTCGGGCAGACCGGCCAGCTCCCGCGCGGTGGCGTCGACCTGGTCGACCACTGTGGCGGCGCGGCGCACGACGACGTGCCCGGCGGGTGTCAGCCGCACGCCGTCGTGGCGCCGTTCCAGCAGCGGCGTGCCCGCCGCGCGTTCCAGCGAGGCGATCTGGCGGGAGACGGCGGACTGGGTGTAGCCGAGCGCGGTGGCCGCGGCGGTGAGCGTGCCGCGCTCGGCCACTTCGCGGAATACACGCAGCGCGGTGAGCGAGGCATCGGTGAAGGCCATGACACTTACGCATACCCCACTTGAGGAACTTACGCTGGTGGAATGGGTTGCCGATTCCTAGCGTGGTCGGCATGAACCTCATCCAGACACCGTTCGGTTTCGCCGACACCGCGGCCGAGGTCGCGGCGGGTATCGACCTGACCGGCCGGCGCGCCGTCGTGACCGGCGCCTCCTCCGGCCTCGGCGTGGAGACGGCACGTGCCCTCGCCGCCACGGGCGCCGAGGTCACCCTGGCGGTCCGCGACACCGCCGCGGGGGAGCGCGCCGCCAAGGACATCGCGGACAGCACGGGCCGTACGGCGCCGCACGTCGCACCGCTGGACCTGACCGACCCGGCCTCGATCACCGCGTTCACCGCCTCCTGGCGCGGGCCGCTGCACATCCTGGTGAACAACGCGGGCGTGATGGCCTGCCCCGAGCGGTACACCCCGCAGGGCTGGGAGTGGCAGTTCGCCACCAACCACCTCGGCCACTTCGCCCTGGCCGCCGGGCTCCACGCGGCGCTGGCCGCCGACGGTACGGCGCGGATCGTGGTGGTCAGCTCCAGCGGGCACCAGCTCTCGCCGGTGGTCTTCGATGACGTGAACTTCGCCTTCCGCCCGTACGACCCCTGGCTCGCCTACGGCCAGTCCAAGACCGCGAACGTGCTCTTCGCGGTCGAGGCGACCCGGCGCTGGGCCGGTGACGGGATCACCGCGAACGCGCTCATGCCCGGCGCGATTCACACCAACCTGCAGCGCCACACCGGCGGCCGCGGCAGCGGCACGGTCCCGCCCGAGCTGATCAAGACGCCCGCGCAGGGCGCCGCCACCTCGGTCCTGCTCGCCACCTCGCCCCTGCTGGCGGACGTGGGCGGCCGCTACTTCGTCGACTGCCAGGAGACCGAGACCGTCGACCGCCGCGGTGAGGCGCCGCGCCTGCACGGCGTCGCCCGCTACGCCCTCGACCTGGCGGGCGCCGAGCGCCTGTGGGACCTGTCCCTCGCCGCCACCGAAGGAGCGGCATGAACACCACACCGAAGGTCGCCCTGGTCACCGGCGCCACCCAGGGCCTGGGCCTGGCCCTGGTCGAGGGACTCGCCGGGCGCATGGCCCCGCAGGACACCGTCTACCTCACCGGCCGCGACGTCGACCGCGTCACCCAGGCCGTCGACGCCATGCCCGGCGGCGGAGCCCGGGTCCGCGGCGAACTCCTCGACGTGGCCGACCCCGAGGCCGCCGGCCGGCTCGCCGCGCGCCTGAAGGAACGGCACCAGGGCGTCGACATCGTGTTCGGCAACGCCGTCATGCGGGTGGGCCCCGGCGACGACCCACGCGAGATCGTCGACGCCTACACCGAGGTCAACAACTTCGGCACCACCCGGGTGCTGCGCGCCTTCGCCCCGCTGCTGCGGGACGACGGGCGGCTGATCGTCGTGGCCAGCTCGCTGGGCACCCTGCACCACCTGGCGCCCGTACTCCACGACCGCTTCGACGGACCGGCGTCCCTGGACGAGGTGGACGAGCAGGTCGCGGCCTGGCGTGACGCGGTCAAGGACGGCAGCGCCCGCGGCGGAGCCTGGCCCGGCTTCGTCAACATCCCCTCCAAGATCGGCCAGGTCGCCGCCGTCCGCGCGCTCGCGCACCAGCGCCGCGAGCCGGACCTCGCCCGCGGCATCCTCCTCGCCGCCGTCTGCCCCGGGATGATGAACACGCCGACCTCCGGCCTGTGGTGGGACGTCAGCGGCGCCCCCAGCCCGGCCGAGGCGGCCCTCGCCCTCCTGGATCTCGCCCTCGACCCCGTCGACCCCGACCACTACGGCCGGCTCGTCCGCCATGGCCAGGTCCTGCCCTGGTCACCCTGAGCGCCGATTACCTTGGGCGGATGGTCAAGATGCACGCCGACGAGGCCGACACCGACCCGGATCTCGTCCGGCGGCTGGTCCGGGGGCGGTTCCCGCAGTGGGCGGACCTGCCGGTCGAGCGGCTCGCCTCCGGGGGCACCGTCAACGCCGTCTACCGGCTCGGCGAGGCGCTGACCGTCCGGCTTCCCCTCACCGCGGGCGGCGTCGCGGACCTGGAGTGGGAGGAACGGTGGCTGCCCAGGCTCGCGCCGGCGCTGCCCGTGACCATCCCGGCCGTCGTCGGGCGTGGCGAGCCCGCCGAGGGATACCCGTGGGCCTGGTCGGTGCACCGCTGGATCGACGGCGAGTGCCCGGTCGAGGGCCGGGTGGCCGAGCCCGACCTCCTGGCGCGTGACCTGGCGGCGTTCGTCACCGCGTTGCGGAAGTTCGACGCCGACGGCGGGCCCGCCGCCTACCGTGGGGTTCCGCTGGCGACCGTCGACGCGTCCACGCGTGCCGCGATCGAGGAGCTCCGCCACACCGACGAGCCCTTCGACGCCGCGGCGGCCACGGACGCCTGGGAGCGATCGCTCGCCGCACCGCCGTGGACCGGCGCGCCGTGCTGGGTGCACTCCGACCTCATGCCGAGCAACCTGCTCACCAGCGGCGGGCGGCTCACCGGCGTCATCGACTTCGCGACCGCCGGGGTCGGCGACCCCGCCTGCGACCTGATCGTCGCCTGGAACCTGCTGCCGACCTCGGCCAGAGAGACGTTCCGGGACGCCGTGGACGTCGACGAGGCGACCTGGGCGCGGGGCCGCGGCTGGGCCCTGTCCATGGCGCTCGGCCAGCTGCCGTACTACCGGAACACCAACCCGGTCATCTCCGCCAACGCCCGCCACGTCATCCGCGAGATCCGGAGAGACACTCGGCCCTGACGAGTCCCCACGGTATCGCCCGGTCACATGGTTCCCAGGCGTTTCGTGGTGGTGTTCTATGTTGCACAGCGTGGCCGCCGTGCTGAAGCTGGGATGGCCATCACTAGTGCTTGGAGGCCATGACGTGTCGGTGACCGAGGGTGACCTGCTGTGGGAGCCGTCCGAGGACGCGCGGCGGCGGGCCCGCGTCGGCAGGCTCATGGACGAGCGAGGCCTCGGTTCCTACGACGAGCTGTGGCGCTGGTCGGTCACCGAGGTCGACGCCTTCTGGGACACGGTGTGGTCGTACTTCGGCGTGCTCGGCGAGCGGGGCGACGGTCCGGTGCGCGAGGGCGCCGGGATGCCCGGCGTGCGCTGGTTCCCCGGTGCCACGATCAACTACGCGCGCAACGCCCTGCGGGCCGACCGCGACCAGGACGCCACGGCGGTGATCTTCCGGTCGGAGACCGGTGACCAGCGCACCCTGACGTACGGCGAGCTGGCCACGCAGGTCGCCGAGGTACGCCAGGGGCTCCGCGAGCTCGGCGTGACCAGGGGCGACCGGGTGGCCGCGTACGTGCCGAACATCCCCGAGGCGCTGGTGCTCTTCCTCGCGACGGCCTCGCTGGGGGCGATCTGGTCCTCCTGCTCGCCCGACTTCGGGGCGCCGAGCGTGATCGACCGGTTCACCCAGATCGAGCCGAAGGTGCTCGTCGCGGTGGACGGCTACCCCTACAACGGCAAGCGCTACGACCGGCGCGACGTCGTACGCGACATCCAGGCGGCGCTGCCCACGCTGAGCGCCACCGTGCTGATCCCGTACCTGGGCACCGACGGCCACGAGGGCACGATCGGCTACGACGACCTGCGCCGGCCCGGCGCCGAGCCCGGTTTCGACGACGTGCCGTTCGAGCACCCCCTGTGGATCCTGTACTCCTCCGGCACCACCGGGCTGCCCAAGCCGATCGTGCACGGCCACGGGGGCATCGTCCTGGAGCACCTCAAGTCCCTCGGCTTCCACCAGGACCTCGGCCCCGGCGACGTCTTCTTCTGGTTCACCACGACCGGCTGGATGATGTGGAACTACCTGGTCGGCGGCCTCCTCGCCGGCGCGACGATCGTCATGTACGACGGCGCGCCGAACGGCGACACGCTCTGGCGGCTGGCCGCCGAGACCGGGGTGACCTACTTCGGCGTCGGCGCGCCGTACATCCTGGCGTCGATGAAGGCCGGCCTCGACCCGGGCAAGACCTTCGACCTGTCGCGGATCCGCGGGATCGGTTCGACCGGCTCGCCGCTGCCGCCCGAGGGCTTCGCCTGGCTGTACGAGCACGTCGGCCGGGACCCGCTGGTCGGCTCGTTCTCCGGCGGCACCGACGTCGCCACCGGGTTCGTCGGGCCGTGCCCGCTGCTGCCGTTGCGCGCGGGCGTGATCCAGTGCCGGGAGCTCGGGGCCAAGGTCGAGGCGTACGGCGACGCGGGCGAGCCGGTCGTCGACGAGGTGGGCGAGCTGGTGCTGACCGAGCCGATGCCCTCGATGCCGATCTACTTCTGGAACGACGAGAGCGGCGAACGCTACCGGGAGTCCTACTTCGCCATGTACCCGGGCGTGTGGCGGCACGGCGACTGGATCAAGATCCTGCCCGACGGCGGCAACGTGATCTACGGCCGGTCGGACTCGACGCTCAACCGGGGCGGGGTGCGCATGGGCACCGCCGACTTCTACCGCGTCGTGGAGGCGTTCGACGAGATCGCCGACTCGCTGGTGGTCGACACGGGGCAGCTGGGGCAGGAGGGGCGGCTCCTGCTGTACGTGCAGCTCGCCGACGGCGTCGAGCTGTCGGAGGAGGTGACCGGGCGGATCCGGGCGGCGCTGCGGTCGACGCTGTCGCCACGGCATGTGCCGGACGAGATCCGCGCGGTGCCGGGCGTCCCGCGCACGCTGTCGGGCAAGAAGCTGGAAGTGCCGGTGCGCAAGATCCTGCTCGGCACCCCCGTGGAGAAGGCCGCCAACCCCGACGCCATGGCGAATCCCGAAGTGCTGACGCACTTCATGCCCACGTCAGGACACTAGTGCCACGGCGAGCCGTCCGTCCACGAGTCGGCGAAACCCGGTTTTCGAGTTAATGTGGCGCCCGTGAGCGCAACACCACAACGGCGTGGTGCGGCCGCTTCCGCGTCCGGTATGCCCGGAAACGGATATGGCGCACCGGGGCGTAACTTCGGTGAAGAAGGGGGGCGCCTCACCTACGGCGCCTACCTCAGGCTGCCGACCCTGCTCGACCAGCAGGTCCTCGAGTCCGAGCCCCCCGCCCGCGACGAACTGCTCTTCATCACGATCCACCAGGTCTATGAGCTCTGGTTCAAGCTGCTGCTGCACGAACTGGGCGAGATCCGCCGGGCCATGATCGACGACGAGGTCTGGCTGGCCCGGCACCTGTTCCGGCGCGTACACGCCGTCGAGCGGGTGCTGGTCGACCAGATCCCGGTGCTGGAGACGATGACCCCGCAGGACTTCATGGCGTTCCGGGAGAAGCTGGCGCCCGCCAGCGGCTTCCAGTCCGTGCAGTTCCGCGAGATGGAGTTCCTCTCCGGCCACAAGGACCCCGGCTTCGTCAAACGGTTCCGCGGCCTCACCGACGACGAGCGGGAGCGCCTCGACCGCCGGCTCGCCGAGCCGACGCTCTGGGACGCCTTCGTCACGCTGCTGCGCGGCCGCGGGCTCGCGGCCGGCGACGATGACGAGATCCGGGAGTCGCTGGTCACCGTGGCCCACGACCGGGAGCGTTACGACGATCTCTGGCAGCTGTCCGAGGATCTGCTGACCCATGACGAGATGGCGGCGCTCTGGCGCCAGCGCCACGTCCAGATGGTCGAGCGGCAGATCGGCACCAAGTCGGGCACCGGTGGCTCCACCGGCGCGCCTTACCTCCGAAGCAGGCTTGACCTGCGGTATTACCCGTTGCTGTGGGAATTGCGAACCCTGCTCTGAGAAGGCACTGAGGGAGATTTGTAGATGAGCGGCGAACCGACCGGCCGGCCGGACGACGAAGCGGAGCGGGCCAAGGACGATCTCCTGCGCCGTGCGGCGGAGGCCTGTGCCCACCACACGTACGGCGCCCGGCAGGAGACCGACGACATTCTCGGCTTCCTCCGGCTCTACTATCGGCATGTCGCGGTGGAGGACCTCGACTCCCGCGACCCGGCCGACGTCTGGGGCCCGGCGATGTCCCACCGCCAGCTCGCAGAGGACCGCCCGCAGGGCCGGGCGAACGTGCGCGCGTTCACGCCCACCGTTGACGACCAGGGCTGGGACCCCGGGCACAGCGTCGTGCAGGTGGTCACCGACGACATGCCGTTCCTGGTCGACTCGGTGACGATGGAGCTCAACCGGCACCAGCTGTCCACCCACCTGATCGTCCACCCGCAGCTGAACGTCCGCCGGGACGTGGCCGGCCACCTGTGGGGCACCGACGACGGCGACGGCCTGGTGCTCGAGGAGTCCTGGATCCACCTGGAGATCGACCGGCAGACCGACCGCACGCTGCTGCAGGATCTGGAGAAGGACATCCGCCGGATCCTCGACGACGTGCGCGCCGCCGTCGAGGACGAGGACAAGATGCGGTCCCTGTCCCGTACGATCGCGGCCGGGCTGCGGGAGAAGCGGCCGCCGCTGTCGGAGGAGGAGATCGGCGACGGCGTCGCGCTGCTCGACTGGCTTGCCGACGACCACTTCACCTTCCTCGGCTACCGGGAGTACACCCTGGAGTCCGGCGAGGACGGCGAGCGGCTGCGGGCCGTGCCGGGCACCGGCCTGGGCATCCTGCGCTCCGACCAGCCGGAGTCCACCAGCTTCGCCTCGCTGCCGCCGGAGGTGCGCGCCAAGGCGCACGAGCCGCGGCTGCTCGTGCTGACCAAGGCCAACTCCCGCGCCACCGTGCACCGCCCCGCCTACCTCGACTACGTCGGCGTCAAGCGGTTCGGCGACGATGGCAAGGTGGTCGGCGAGCGCCGCTTCCTCGGCCTGTTCACCCACGCCGCGTACAGCGAGAGCATCGAGCACATCCCGGTGCTCGACCGCAAGCTCCGGACGGTCCTGGAGCGCGCCGGGCTCGCCCCGGACAGCTACGACGGCAAGGACCTCATCGAGATCCTGGAGACCTACCCGCGCGAGGATCTGTTCCAGATCTCGGCCGACGAGCTGTTCCCGATCGCGACGAGCGTGCTGCGGCTGCGCGAGCGCAAACAGCTGCGGCTGTTCGTCCGCAAGGACGCCTACGGCCGCTACATGTCGTGCCTGGTCTTCCTGCCCCGCGACCGGTACACCACGCAGATCCGGCTGCGCATCCAGGAGATCCTGCGCAGCGCCTTCGACGGCACGAGCGTCGACTACAGCGCGATGGTCGGCGACTCCGCGCTCGCGCGCCTGCACGTCGTCGTCCGCGGCGAGCGCGGCCGCCCGCTGCCCGACGACGTCGACCTGGCCGAGGTCGAGGCTCGGCTCGTCGCCGCCACCCGCTCGTGGGCCGACGACCTGGTCGAGGCGATCGTCGAGCAGTGCGGCGAAGAACGCTCCGGGGCGCTGACCCGCCGCTACACCAACGCCTTCCCCGAGGGCTACAAGGCCGACTTCCCCGCCCGTACGGCCTGCGCCGACCTCAAGCGCCTGGAGGCGCTGACCGAGCCGGGTCAGATCTCCATCAACCTGTACGAGCCGTACGGCGGCGAGCCCGGCGAGCGCCGGCTCAAGGTGTACCGGCTCGGGCCGCCGATCTCGCTGTCCCACGTGCTGCCGCTGCTGCACGACATGGGCGTCGAGGTGGTCGACGAGCGGCCGTACGGCATCGACCCCGAGGGCGGCCGCCGCTCCTGGATCTACGACCTGGGCCTGCGGTACGTCCCGTCGCCCGATGTGGACGAGGCCGATGTCAAGGACCTGTTCCAGGACGCCTTCACCGCGCTGTGGCGCGAACAGGTGGAGAGCGATCCGTTCAACACCCTCGTGCTGCGGGCGGGGCTCGCCTGGCGGCCGGTCATGGTGCTCCGGGCGTACGCCCGCTACCTGCGGCAGACCGGCACGACCTTCAGCGAGCGGTACATCGAGCAGGTGCTGGTCGACAACCCGCGCATCGCGCGGCTGCTGGTGCGGCTGTTCGAGTCGCGGTTCGACCCGGCGCTGAGCGCGCGCTCGGACGCCGCGCCCGACGCGCACGAGGAGCTCGGCTCGGCCATCGCCGAGGAGATCGAAGGTGCGCTCGACGCGGTCACCAGCCTGGACGAGGACCGCATCCTCCGCAGCTTCCTGTCGATGATCCGCGCCACGCTGCGCACGAACTACTACCAGCGGACCGGGGGCGGCACGCCCAAGCCGTACCTGGCGCTGAAGCTGGACCCCGAGGCGATCCCGGACCTGCCGCAGCCCCGCCCGCAGTTCGAGATCTTCGTGTACTCCCCGCGGCTGGAGGGCGTGCACCTGCGGTTCGGGCCGGTCGCGCGCGGCGGCCTGCGCTGGTCCGACCGGCGTGAGGACTTCCGTACGGAGATCCTCGGCCTGGTCAAGGCGCAGGCGGTGAAGAACACCGTGATCGTGCCCGCCGGCGCCAAGGGCGGCTTCGTGTGCAAGCGGCTGCCCGACCCGAGCGACCGGGAGGCGTTCCTCGCCGAGGGCGTCGCGTCGTACAAGCAGTTCATCAGCGGCCTGCTCGACATCACCGACAACCTCGTCGGCGGCGAGGAGGGGGCGGGCCCCCGTAAGGGGGTCGGTGGAATGCGCGTGGTGCCCGCGCCGAACGTCGTGCGGCACGACGGCGACGACACCTACCTCGTCGTGGCCGCCGACAAGGGCACCGCGACCTTCTCCGACATCGCCAACGAGGTGGCCGCCTCGTACGGCTTCTGGCTCGGCGACGCCTTCGCCTCCGGCGGCTCGGTGGGCTATGACCACAAGGGCATGGGCATCACCGCGCGCGGCGCCTGGGAGTCGGTGAAGTACCACTTCCGCTCGCTCGGCGTCGACGTGCAGAAGGAGGACTTCACCGTCGTCGGCGTCGGCGACATGTCCGGCGACGTGTTCGGCAACGGCATGCTGCTGTCGGAGCACATCCGGCTCATCGCCGCCTTCGACCACCGGCACATCTTCCTCGACCCCGACCCGGACCCGGCCTCCTCGTTCCGTGAGCGCAAGCGGCTGTTCGAACTGCCGCGCAGCTCGTGGGCCGACTACGACACCTCGCTGATCTCCAAGGGCGGCGGGGTGCACCCGCGCTCCGCCAAGAAGATCCCGCTGACCCCGCAGGTGCGCGAGGCGCTCGGCATCCCGGGCGGCGTCAACGCGCTGACCCCGCACGAGCTGATCCACACGATCCTCACCGCGCCGGTCGACCTGATGTGGAACGGCGGCATCGGCACGTACGTCAAGGCCTCCGGCGAGACGCACGCCGAGGTCGGCGACAAGGCCAACGACGTGCTGCGGGCCGACGCGACCGAGCTGCGCTGCAAGGTCATCGGCGAGGGCGGCAACCTCGGCCTGACCCAGCGGGCCCGCATCGAGTTCGCCCTCGGCGGGGGCCTGGTCAACACCGACTTCATCGACAACTCCGCGGGCGTGGACACCTCCGACCACGAGGTGAACATCAAGATCCTGCTGGACCAGGTCGTCCGCGACGGCGAACTGACCGACAAGCAGCGCGACACGCTCTTCATGGAGATGACCGACGAGGTCGCCGGCCTGGTCCTGCGCGACAACATCGCGCAGAACGTCGCGCTCGCCGCCTCGCGCAGCCAGGCGTCGTCCATGCTGCACGTCCACGGCCGCTACCTGCGCAAGCTGGAGCGCGACGGCAAGCTGAAGCGGCGCCTGGAGTTCCTGCCGAACGACAAGGTGCTCGCCGAGCGCCGGCAGTCCGGGAGCGGCCTCACCGGCCCGGAGTTCGCCACGCTGCTCGCCTACACCAAGCTCACGCTCGAGGAGGAGATCCGCGACTCGGACCTGCCGGACGACCCCGACCTGGCCAGCCGCCTCGTCGAGTACTTCCCGACGCCGCTGCGCGAGCGGTTCCGCGACTACATGGACCGGCACCCGCTGCGCCGCGAGATCATCGCCACCTCCGTGGTGAACAGCATGGTCAACGACAGCGGCATCACCTTCGCGTTCCGCATGGGCGAGGAGACCGGCGCGTCCGCCTCCGACATCACCCGTGCCTACCTCGTGGCACGCGAGGTGTTCGGTATGGAGGCCTTCTGGCGGTCGGTGGACGAGCTGGACTACCAGGTCGACACCGCGACGCAGATCCGGATGCGGCTGGAGGCCCGCAAGCTGACCGAGCGCGGCGCCCGCTGGCTGCTGCACAACCGCCGCATGCCGTTCGACATCCGCGACACCGTCGACTTCTTCGCCGCCGGAGCGGCGGCACTGGCGGCGCACATGCCCAAGCTGCTGGTCGGCCTCGACCTGGACGGCTTCGAGGAGCGCCGCGACCGCTTCGCCGAGGCCGGCGTGCCCGACCAGCTCGCCGAGCAGGTCGCGATGATGGTCCCGGCGTTCTCCACGTTCGACCTGGTGGAGATCGCCCACAGTGCCGGCCGGCCGCCGGAGGAGGTCGCCGAGGTCTACTTCGACCTGGCCGAACGCCTCCAGCTGTCCCGCCTGCGCGAGCGCATCATCCAGCTCCCGCGCGACGACCGCTGGAACTCCATGGCCCGGTCGGCCCTCCGCGACGACCTGTACGCCGCGCACGCCGCCCTGGCCCGCGACGTGCTCGTCATCAGCGAGCCGGGGGTCGCGCCGGAGCAGCGGCTGGCCATCTGGACGGAGAAGAACAGCGCCGCCGTCGCCCGCGCGGCGCAGACGCTGAGCGAGATCTGGGAGAGCGACAACCTGGGCGTCGCCACGTTGTCGGTGGCCCTGCGCGCGATCCGTACGCTGGTGACCGCCTCGACCCTCCCCGCCTGACCCGGCGGAGACCGGCCGGCCCGCGTACGGGCCGGCCGGTCAGCGAGGCTCGACCGCCCGGCGCGGCCCCGGCAGGACGACCGGGTCGTCGTCGGTGCCGCCGGGCCACAGCCACAGGTGCGCCTCGCCCGGATCGCCGTCCTCCCGCAGGTGGTGCAGCACCGCCTCGCGACGGGGACGGAAGGCCAGCCGGGCCAGCCGCCGGCGCGCCTCCGCCGCCGGCACCCACGCCGCCTCCAGGACCGACCCGTCCGGGTCGGCGGGCGCCAGGTCCCGCACCGTCGTGGCGAACTCGAACGTGAAGACCGTCCAGACCCCGGCCCAGCCGGGGTCGTCGGTGACCGTGTACTGGCAGAGGAAGGCCAACCGGCCCGGCGCGGCCCGCAGGCCGGTCTCCTCCCACAGCTCGCGCACGGCGGCCTCGTCCACCAGCTCTCCGGGCTCCACCTGGCCCCCGGGAAGGACCCAGCCGGGCTCCGGATCGTCGCCGAGCCGCTCGCGCACCATCAGCACGTCCGTGCCGTTGCGGACCAGAGCCGCCACGAGCAGTCCACTGCGAGCCGCCTGGGGGAGTGGCACGACGGTGTCCTTTCTGATTGTGAATTCGCACAGTAGTGGATCAGTCACTGTGCGAATCTGTCGGCATGCGACGACGACTGGCCGCGCTGACGGCCGCCATCCTCCCAGTTTCCGCGTGCGGTTCCCTCGGGGCCGCGCATCCGGCCATCACCAAGAGCCAGGCCCAGCAGGTCCTGGCCAACTACCAGACCGTCAACAACCGGGCCAACGCCGGCCTCGACGGCGACCTCCTGGCCACCGTGGAGACCGGTGACCAGCTCGAGATGGACCGGGCCGGCTACCGCCTGCGGCAGGCCAAGAAGGACAAGTACACCCCGTTCACCTACTCCCACCCGGCGTTCTACATTCCGCGCCAGGACCGCTACCCCAAGTGGTTCGCGGTCGAGGCGGTCTCCGGGCAGACCCGCCACGCCCTGCTGTTCACGCAGGAGCGCGCGGGCGGCCCCTGGCTGCTGGCCGCCGACCCGTTCCCCTCATCGCCGCTCAGCGGCATCGCCCTCGACAAGGACGGCTTCGCCACGGCCGTGAACCCGGCCGACACCAACGCCGCGCTCCAGCCCCGCAAGGTGGCGAGCACGCACGCGGCGACGCTGTCCACCGGGGCCGGCGGCATGGCGCCCGGGCCGTACACCTCCGAGTCCCGCGACGCGCTGACCAAGGTCCAGGCCGAGCTGCGGCAGCGCGGCGTGACCCTGACCTCCGACTTCGCGCCCGACCAGCAGCGCACGTACGCCCTGCGGACCACGGGCGGCGGCGCCCTGGTCTGGTACGTCGTCCGGCAGAGCGAGCGCTACGACATGGTCGACCCCGGCACGGTCAACACCAACGGCGACCTCGCCGGGCTGGTCACGGGGAGGGTGGGCCACCACCTCAGCTCCGTCGCGCTCATCCAGTACCTCGCGGTCGTGCCCGATCACGGCGACACCCAGGTGATCGGCACCTACCGCAAGGCCGTGCAGGCCACGACGTCATAGCCGATGCCGGGCTCCATGCGGACCACGACACCCCGCGGGGGCGGTCTCTCGTACGGCCGGGGGTCGCCCCCGCGCTCACTTGGCGGGGACGTTCGCCTTGATCGTGCCGCCGTCGGCGGCGATGATCACGGCCTTCTCCTGGCTGGTCGCGCCCTTCTTGGGCGCGGGCGGCACCACCGTGGCGAACTGCAGCGTCTGGTTCACGTCCAGCTCGTTACGCACGAGGTGCGATTCGACGAACGGCGCCGCGTCCTCGGGCACCGGCACGTGACCGGGCTTCTTCTTGCTCTTGGTCGACACGGCGTCGCGGCTCAGCGCGTACAGGACGATGCCGCCGCCGTCGGTCGTGGCCAGCGGGAAGATCGGGAACGACGTCGTGGCGTACACCGTGTCGACCCGCAGCCCGGAGCCCTTCTTCGGCTTGGTCGCCTTCTGGTCGGAGGTGTAGTAGCCCGTGGTGTGCTTGCCGGCCGCCATGACCTTGGCGGCGACGTTCCCCGGGCCCTCCTCGGCGAGCGTGGCCTGGATGGAGGGCACGTCCCGCGGGGGGATCAGCAGGCCGGTGTCGAACGTCGCGAGCGGCTTGGCGTATCCCTGGTCATCGACGAGGATCTTGGGCGGCTTCTGCTTCTTGTCCAGCAGCGAGGCCAGGCTGAGGCGCCACCGCATGGTCGGCTTGCTCTTGACGAACCCCATCAGCACGGTGTGCGGGTCCTTGCCGTCGGCCAGGCTGCGCCGCACGCTCGCCACGAACCACTGCTGTCCCTCGGGTTTCAGCTTCGGGACGTACAGCGTCGGGGTGCCGTACCGGTAGCGGGGCACCGGGTCGCCGGCCGTCATCGCCCGGCGGAACGCCGCCGCGGTCAGCTGCGACTGCCCTTCGCTGGTCCACCACAGGGCCAGCCTCTCGTCGCCGCTGGCCCTCGCCACGTCGTCGTTGGTGACGAACGACTGGAACGCCTTGCGGGCCACATCGAGCGTCAGCGGCACGGGAGGAGGAGAGGTGTCGGGGCTGGACTCCGCCGCCACGGGCTTGGTGCGGGCCTGCTCGTGAGAGCCTCCCGAGCATCCCGTCAGCGCGGCGAGGGCCACTGCCGTCGCCAGAGCCGACGCAACCGCTGTCCTCATGCTCCCCGGCCGATCATGTGTCATCGATGTGGGGCAGAGTATGCCAGGCGCGCCGGAGTGCCCGAACGCGAGGCCGATCAGGTGGCGGCTCGCGTACCTCGCGGACCGTGCCCCAGGTAGGCTTTCGATCGTGGCAGCCATCGATCCGTCAGAAGAGATGAAGGAGCTCGGCGCGATGCTCGGCGGCGTCGAGGCCGTGCTCGACCTCGACGGCATGCGCCGTGATATCGGCGAGCTCCGTGAGCAGGCTGCCGACCCCGACCTGTGGAGCGACCAGGAGCGGGCCCAGGAGGTGACCCGGCGGCTGTCCTACCTCGAGGCCGAGCTGGGCAAGGTCGAGGGCCTGAGGGGCCGGCTGGACGACGCGGGCGTGCTGCTGGAGCTGGCCGCCGAAGAGGGCGACGACGACACCCGCGGCGAGGCGGAGCGCGAGCTGGGAGCCCTCCGCAAGGAGATCGAGCAGCTCGAGGTCCGCACCCTGATGTCGGGGGAGTACGACGCGCGGGAGGCGCTCGTCACGATCAACTCCCAGGCCGGCGGCGTCGACGCGGCCGACTTCGCCCAGATGGTGCAGCGGATGTACCTCCGCTGGGCCGAGCGGCACGGCTACCCGACCGAGGTCTATGAGACCTCCTACGCCGAAGAGGCCGGCATCAAGTCGACCACGTTCACGGTCAAGGCCCCCTACGCGTACGGCACGCTGCGCGGCGAGCACGGCACCCACCGCATGGTGCGCATCTCGCCCTACGACAACCAGGGCCGCCGGCAGACCTCGTTCACCGGCGTGGACGTCGTCCCGGTGGTGGAGCAGACCGACCACGTCGACATCCCCGAAGACGACATCAGGGTCGACGTCTACCGCTCCAGCGGGCCGGGCGGCCAGGGCGTCAACACCACCGACAGCGCGGTGCGCATCACCCACCTGCCCACCGGCATCGTGGTGTCCTGCCAGAACGAACGCAGCCAGCTGCAGAACCGCGCGACCGCCATGACGGTGCTCCAGGCCAAGCTCCTCGAGCGCAAGCGTCAGGAGGAGGCCGAGCGGATGAACGAGCTGCGCGGAGAGTCGACCAGCTCGTGGGGCACCCAGATCCGCAACTACGTGCTGCACCCGTACCAGATCGTCAAGGATCTGCGCACCGGTGTGGAGGCGGGCAACCCCACGGCCGTGCTCGACGGCGACATCGACGAGTTCATCGAGGCCGAGATCCGCTGGATGCGCCGCCAGGAGGCCGGCGACGGGCAGAACAACTAGCTCAGGCCGAACTTAAGCGCGATCAGAAGGGTCAGCGCCAGGATCAGGGCGCCGATCAGCACCGGAGAGATGCCGAACGTCCCGGGGTAGTGGACCTCCGCCCGGGCGGCCCTGCAGGTGGGGCAGCGGCCCTCGACGACCGGTCCCGCACACCGAGCACAGATCAGGTGTTCGCAGCTCATCTGGCTCCTCTCCATGTTGATCGGGGCTTGTGATGCTCGGTTGCACCTATGGGTGTACCCAAGTTGGACGTTTCATGCCAGTCTCCCCCTTAGACTGCTCCTTGGCCAATCGGCCCCTGAGCCGCGAAGCCGTTGCGGGGCGCCTGTCCCACGAAAGTTCAGCCGCCCCCGTCCCCCACCCCCTAGACTGACACGTCGTGATGCAGCCGTGATCCACTTTGATAACGTCACCAAGGTCTACTCGCACCAGAGCCGGCCGGCCCTGCAGGGTGTCAACGTGGCCGTCGAGAAGGGTGAGTTCGTCTTTCTCGTGGGTCCCTCCGGGTCCGGCAAGTCGACGTTCCTGCGCCTGATCCTCAAGGAGGAGCGGCCGACGCAGGGCGGCATTCACGTCGCCGGCAAGGAGCTGAGCAAGCTCACCAACTGGAAGGTCCCCCACCTGCGCCGTCGCATCGGCTGTGTGTTCCAGGACTTCCGGCTGCTGCCGAACAAGAATGTCTATGAGAACGTCGCCTTCGCGCTGGAGGTCATCGGCAAGCCCCGGCGCTTCATCCGCAAGGTCGTCCCCGAGGTGATCGACCTCGTCGGCCTCGAAGGCAAGGCGCACCGCATGCCGGACGAGCTCTCGGGCGGTGAGCAGCAGCGCGTCGCGATCGCGCGGGCGTTCGTCAACCGGCCGATGATCCTGCTCGCCGACGAGCCCACGGGCAACATCGACCCGGCGACCAGCATCGGCATCATGAAGGTGCTCGACCGGATCAACCGGACCGGCACCACCGTGGTGATGGCCACCCACGACGCGGCCATCGTCGACGCGTTCCGCAAGCGAGTGGTGGAGCTCGAGGACGGGCGAGTGGTCCGTGACCAGTCCCGCGGAGTGTACGGCCAGGCGTACGGAGGCGTGTAGCCTCTAGCCTCCGCGGGAGATCGAGGCTCCCCATATCGGCCCATAACGGACGACCAAGGACAGCGAGGCATGCGCGCACAGTTCGTTCTTCAGGAGATCTGGATCGGTCTCCGCAGGAACCTCACGATGACCATCGCGCTCGTCGTCACCGTCGCGATCGCCATGGCGCTGTTCGGCACCGGCGTGCTGCTCAAGATGCAGGTCGACAAGTCGAACAACTACTGGTCGGACAAGGTCGAGGTCTCGGTCTACCTCTGCAACAAGCTGAGCGCCAACCCCGCCTGCCACAAGACCGAGCCGACGACCGACGAGAAGAACCAGATCAAGTCGCAGCTCCAGTCGATGCCGCAGGTGGCCAAGGTCACTCCGGAGACTCAGCAGGAGGCGTACCAGCGGGCCAAGGAACGCTTCGCCAACACTCCGGGGTTCTCCGACACCATCCAGCTCGGTGACATCCCCGACTCCTTCCGGGTGAAGCTGAAGGACCCCAAGCAGTACGCCGCGGTCGTCGCCCAGATGACGAACCGCCCGGGCGTCGACCAGGTGATCAACGAACGGGCGATCCTGGAGAAGTTCTTCAAGATCCTCGGCGGTCTCCAGTGGGCGGCACTGATCATCGCCGCGATCCAGGTCATCGCGGCCGTGCTGCTGGTCGCCAACACCATCCGCCTCTCGGCCTTCAACCGCCGCCGAGAGACGGGCATCATGCGGCTGGTGGGGGCCTCCAACCTCTATATCCAGCTGCCGTTCGTCCTCGAAGGCGCCATCGCGGGCCTGATCGGCGGTGTGTTCGCGGCCATCCTGCTGGGCTTCTCCAAGGTGTTCCTCCTGGGGCGCCTGACGAAGAACCTGCAGTTCGCCACCCCACTCGACTGGTTCGCGGTCGCGGAGGTCATCGTGTTCGCGGTGTGCTTCGGCGTGGTGCTCTGTGCGCTGGCGTCCTTCCTCACCCTCCGCCGCTACCTGAAGATCTGAGGCACGATCGCGCGGTGATCGTCGGATCGCGTACCTTCGGGAGGGGACCGGTGCCCGGCCCGCCGGGATCGGCGGTGATCGTGGCCGGTCCCGACGTCGCGGCCGACCGCGACCGTCCGTACGGGGAGAAGGACCGAGGCTGAGTTCCAGTGCCACGCGAAGAGGGGCGCAAGCTCATCGCGCAGAACAAGCGCGCGCGCCACGACTACCACATAGAGGACACCTACGAGGCGGGCCTCGTACTCACCGGCACCGAGGTGAAGTCACTACGGGCCGGCCGGGCCAACCTGACCGATGGATTCGCGCACATCCGCGACGGCGAGGTCTGGCTCGAGGGCGTCCACATTCCCGAGTACACGATGGGAACGTGGACCAACCACGCCGCCCGGCGGCCCCGTAAGCTGCTGCTGCACCGGCGCGAGATCGGCAAGCTGAGCGGCGCGACGACCGAGTCCGGGCGCACCATCGTCCCGTTGTCCTTGTACTTCAAGGACGGAAAGGCCAAGGTCGAGATCGCGGTGGCGCGAGGCAAACGCGCGTACGACAAGCGGCAGGCCATCGCCAAACGGGATGCCGAACGCGAGATGCAGCGCGCTCGGGCGGCACAGCTGAGAAGGCGCTGAGGGTGGTCATGCGACGGGTCCGCGGAGTGGCGGCCATCACGGGGGCGCTGCTGGCCGTCTCCGGCTGCAGGATGTTCGCGGAGCCCTCGCCGCTGCCCACGGTGCGAAACTTCCTGGTGGCCTGGCAGAACGGCAACTACTCCGGCGCCGCCAAGCAGACCAACGGCGACCGCAAGGCGGTCGCCGGCGCGCTCCAGGCGCTGCCGGGCCAGCTCGACCTCGCCTCCCTCCACCTCGCGCTCGGCCACGTGCGCAAGGACGACGACGACGCGACGGCCCAGTTCGAGGTCAGGATCGACCTCGGCGACAACGGCCCGCCCTGGGACTACGGCAGCCAGATGCGTCTGCACCGGTCCGGCGGCCAGTGGAAGGTCGTGTGGAGCCCGTCGATCATCCACCCGAAGCTCGGCCAGGGTGAGCGGCTCGCCGTCGTCACCGAGACGCCGCAGCGGGCGTACGTCCAGGACTCCAAGGGCCGCGCCCTGACCAGGCAGACCAAGGTGGAGATCTTCGGCGTCCTGCCGGGCCAGCTGACCAAGCCGGACGCCACGCTCGACAAGCTCTCCAAGATCACCAATCTGGACAAGGACCGCGTCCTCGGGCGCGTACGCTCCGCGCCGCCGCAGGAGTTCCTGCCGCTGGTGACGCTCCAGCTGCCGGCCCAGGCCACGGTGGCCGCCCAGCTCCTGCAGGTGCCCGGCGTGCAGGCCCGCACGCGGTACCTGCCGCTCGCACCCGCGACCGCCGCCGACGTCGTCGGCCAGCTGGGCCCGGCCACGGCCGAGCTCCTCCAGCAGGTCGGCGCGCCGTACCAGCCGGGTGACACGATCGGCGTCTCCGGCCTGCAGGTGCTCGACCAGCGCCGCCTCGCCGGCACCCCGACGGTGAAGGTGGTCGCCCAGAACCCCTCGGGCGCGTCCAGCCAGGTGCTGTACGAACTGCCGGGCGCGCTGAGCCGGCCGGTACGGACGACGGTGGACCGGCGGGTGCAGGAGGCGGCGGAGAACGCCCTGAAGGGGCTGCACGCGCCCGCGTCGCTGGCCGCCGTGCACCAGGCGACCGGTGAGGTCCTGGCCGCCGCCGACCACCAGACCGACGGCAAGAACCAGGCGTTCGAGGGCCGCTACCCGCCGGGGATGACCTTCGGCATGATCACCACCCAGGCGCTCCTGGGCTATGACCAGAAGATGAACGCCGCCCTGTCGTGCCCGCCGACGTACAAGGTCGGCGACCAGGTGTTCCACAGCTCCTCCTCGCGCGGCAAGACGTTCCAGAGCAACTTCGTCCGCTCGTGCCCGACGGCGTTCGCGTCGATGTACCGGTCGCTGGCGTACCAGGACCTCCGTACGAGCGCGGCCCGCTTCGGGATCGGCCTGCCGTGGACCCTGCCGCTGCCGTCGTTCTCCGGCACCGTGCCGCCGCCGTCGAACGACGCCGAGCGCGCCGCGTCGATGGTCGGCCAGGGTCGCATCGAGGTGAGCCCCCTGGCGATGGCGCTCGCCGCCGCGACGGTGGAGAGCGGCACCTGGAAGCCGCCGAGCCTGATCAAGGACCCGGCGCCGCCCCAGGCGATCCAGCCGCGGTCGCTCGACTCGGACTCGATCTCGACGCTGCAGCCGCTGCTGCGCGAATCGGTCACCTCCGGCGCGGCCCGCTCGGCCAACCTGGCGGGCAACAAGGTCAGCGGCGTGGTCGCCCAGGTGCCGTACGGCTCGGGCAAGACGGTCTCGTGGTTCGTGGGCTTCCGCGGCAACGTGGCCTTCGCCCTGGCCGTCGAGGGAAAGGTCAACGCGGCGGCGGTCGCGGCGAGGTTCCTGCGGAACGTACCGGGCTGATCCGCCGTACGGGCAGGGCGTTCGCGACTTTGTCATCTCTTGACCCAACGGGCACAACCTTCGCCGGGGTCACCGACGTCTTAACAGATGACTGAGACACCGCTTGGGGGGTTGCGGACTCAGTCGCCGTGATGAGACCAGAGCCTCGTCTCGGGGGAGGCTCTGCCGTCCGGACCGGCCCGACCCTGCCGGTCACCCCCGTGGGTGTGCCTAGTCCACGCCCACGGGGGTTCTCATCTTCTCTCTCTGTGTTCGGTGTCCACGGCCGGGAATCACGTTGGCGTGGGGTGCGTTGTACGTGTACGGTCGGTCTGGTGGGTGCCTGCGGGTGCCCGTTGACAACTGAACATGGGGGTGATCGGTTTCGACTTCGGTATGTCGAGACATGGGGAAGCGGGCCGAGGGTTGCGGTTGTGACCTCGTAAATCCTGTAACCGCAAAACAACAAGTGCCAACTCTAAGCGCACTCAGTTCGCCCTCGCCGCCTGAGGCTAGGTAGCGAACTTGTCAGCCCGAGAGCGTCTCCGACTCGGGACCTGGCATCGTAAGGAGACTCAACCTGTAGTCCCGGCCGCGGGAACAACAGGGAAACCAAACAGCGGCTGAGCCTGTCGGCGACACGCCTGCGTGAGCGCCGGGGCTGAGAAAACGCCAAGCAGGCTGCGCCCGGAGAAGCCCTGTCTTGGTACCGAAGGACGCGGGTTCGATTCCCGCCACCTCCACCGACTTTGAAGCCGCTGGTCAGAGAAGATCTGATCGGCGGCTTCTCTGTTGTACGCCCGGTTTACGCCCACCTTATGAGTCCCTTCTGTCGAGGATCTTGGCCGCCTCGGCGGACGCCACGTTGCGCCCCATGTAGACGTCCTGAGTCATGGACGGCTTCGCGTGGCCGAGGTGATCGGCGATCGCGCGGGCGCTCAGACCCGCCTCGTCCAGCCGGGTCGCCACCGTCCGCCGGAAGGTGTGGGACGTCACCCACGCGAACCTCTCGGCGTCGACGCGGCCCAGCACTTCCTTCAGATCCCGGTTCGCGTTCGACGGGTTCCGCACTCCGCCGAACAGGCCGGGGAACAGCAGGCCCACGTCCCAGGCCGGCCGCTGCGTCGTCTCGTCGTCCGCGCCGATCACCGTGATCTCCCGGTCGGCGTGCGGCCACGACATCGCCATCCGACGGCGGCACAGCTCCACCAGGCGATCCGGCAGCGCGATCACCCGCCAGCCCGCCTCGGTCTTCGGCCGGAGCTGGAGCACCGTGCCCAGGCCCTTCAACCTCGCCACGGTCGCGTTGACCTCCAGCACGCCGGCGTCCAGGTCGACGACCTCGGCGCGGACCCCGAGGGCCTCACCGATCCGCATGCCCGTGCCGTCGAGGAACTCCACCAGGTCCGGGACGTCCAGCTCGCGCGCCTGCTCGTCCGCCGAGACCTTCAGCAGCATCGCGGTCTCGTCATCGACGGTGAGCGCCCGCGGCCGAGATCGTCGGCCGGCCGAGATCTTCGCGACGTCTCGGACGGGGTTCGCGGCCAGAGCGCCGTGGCGGACAGCCATCCCGAGCAGGAGTGACAGCACACCCTTGGCCGTCTTCGCCGCGCTGGGGCCGTGGTTCTTCCGCACAGCCTTGATGAACCGGTCGCATGTCGGCACGTCGACCTCGCGCATCAGCAGGCCGCCGAGCGCCGCGAGGACGCGGTCCAGTGCCCGCTCGTAGATCTCCTTGGTCTGCTTGCTGTGGTCCGCGGAGTCTTCCACCTCGGCCCACCACAGCTTGGCCGCGTCACGAAGCCTGGTGTCCGCCGTGATCTCCCCATCGGCCGGCGCCCCCGTGCGATCGCGTAGAGCTTCCTTCAGCCGCCGCTCGGCCGCCGCCTGGGTTGGGCCGAATCGGGTGACCTCGCGGGTTTCGCCGTCGTAGTCCCGGACGTTCACCCGGGCGCGTACCCGGTGCTTACCCAGCTTCTGGAAGCGGATCTTCCCGGCCGTGCCTACAGGGAGAGGGGGACGCGCCACGGTCAGCCCTCCCGGTTCCCGGCGTTCGCGTCAGAGTGGTGGTCGGATTCCTCGGAGTCTTTGAGCTTCCGCGCCTCGGCGATCATCTCTTCGACAACCGAAGGGACTTCTCCCAGCTTCTCGGCGATCGTTTCAACCGGCATCCCGGAAGCGTGAAGCTCGCGTACGGCAATGAGGTGTCGCTCCCACTTGAACAGAGCATCCTGCCTGCTGTCCTCGTAATTCGGTAGCACACCCACCCGGTAAGCGAATTCTATATTCGCCTTATCCCTTGCGGATCGCTCCCCTTCGCCCTCCTCCCATCGATGCCTTTCTTCATAAACGTTCTTCCCGTCTGAGATCATTCTCTCGACGTTTTCCGGATCCTCGTTGATCAGCTCCGCAATCTCTTCAGTCGAATACCCGCCGTCGCTGAGTGCCGCCACCATGACAAGGTGCCGGGCCAGGAAGGTACGCGGGTCTCGCCACAGACGGCGGTAGTCGTGAGTCAGGCTCGACAACATCCGGTTGAGCTCGCCCCCGAGCCATGCGAGCCGCTCGATCGGCACGCGAGTGCGACGAGGGTATGCGACCCCCATCTCGCGGTCGACATCTCTGTCATCTCGTGCGCGAATGGCCTCGGCCGATAGCTCCTCGATTGCTCTCGCCAACGCCGCATCCGGCGTCAACTCCAACGCGTTCCGCGCCATTCGGAGGTTCCGCTCTACCCTCAGCTTGTGGTCGCCGTCGTAGTAGTCACGTCGGGTTGCCATCCCAACGCGACTCCCCAGATCGGCTTGCAGGGTCAGCAGCTCCTTCGACTCGTCCACGAGTTTCTTGTAGAGCTCGCCGGCCTTCCTGCTCATGATGAAGAGTTCGCGTGCATCCAGGGCAGCCCGGCTCGGAAAGGCCAAGAGATCGACGTTGGTGTCGAGGATCCGGGCGAGCGCAACCGCCTCACCAAGGCGGACGCTTCGAGAGCCTTTCTCGATCTTCGCGACGGTCTGTTGATGGAACGGGTGACCGAACTCCTTCGACATGCGCTCGGCGACTTCCGTCTGCGAGAGACCCATCATCTCGCGACGTGTGCGGATGTTGTCCGCGAAGCGCTCATCGACCGTCTCGCGCGGCGGCTCAACCTCTGCGTTCTCGTCGATACCCACGGCAGCACACTACACCAAATCAGTGTAGTTGCCCAGAGTGATTCGGTGTGGCAAGCTTGGTGTGGCCAGCAACACCAAACGAATGTAGGCGTGAGATGGGGTGCGTCTGTGAACTGCGAGCCTGACTATCGGCGTCACCCCTCGCTGCGCCCTGACGTTCATGAGGCGGTGCCTTCGAGATCCCTCCTGGCGCTCGCGAGTCGCGCCTGGATCCCTCGCACGTGGGTGTCGATCCTCTCCAGATCGGTTGTGAGTTCTTGCACCCGCTGCCGGCTGGCAAGCAGCGCCTGCATGGCGTCATGGGCGTGCGCCTCATGCTCGGCGCGCTCGGCTTCTGCGTCCCTTAGCCTGGCACGCGCCTCTGTGCTCGCTTGGACATACGCATCGTGTTCGCGCTCTAGGGCCGCGATCACGGCCGGATCCGTCTCCGGCTGGAGAAGCCTCTCAAGCTCCGTGCTGAGGATCGCCGCGATCGACGCGGCCTCGCCGAGGCGAGCTGGGCGCTTGGCCGACTCGACGCGCTGGACCGTCGTGTGGTGCCACTCGAAGCCCTGGCTTCTCATGCGCGCCGCGAAGGTCCGGGTGCTGATGCCCAGCTCCTCGCGTCGGCGCCGCATTCGCCGCCCGAAGACCTCTTCGATGCCGTCTGGTGGTGCTGCCATGTTTCCACACTGACATCACTAATCGGCGGTGTCTAGTTGCCACCAACGATAGCCACATGGGATCATGTGTTCGAAGGAAGCTCTGCTGGTGTCCTACCACCGGCGAAGGCGTCCGGAGGACCGAAAGAAGAAAGAAGCCTCGGCCGGTGTCCTACCACCGACCGAGGCCATCAGAAGACCTGCCCCTCACCGCATCACCAGCTCAGAGAAGGCTTCGACGTTGAAGACTACCCAACGACAGCCAACGCCCTCACGCAAGGGTGACCGGCTTCTTCAGCTCCCCGAGATCAGCGAGACCTCCACGCTCACCGAGGCCACGCTCCGCTACATGCGCCACCGCGGCGAGGGGCCGCCGATCTTCAAGCTCGGCCGCCGCCTCGTCTGCTGGGAATCGGACCTGCACACGTGGATCGAAGGCGAGGCCGCGAAGGATGCCGAGGCCAGAGCGTCATGACCTCGCCTACCACGGCCGCCGGCAACGCCGGGCGACCTGATGACGCTGCCCACGACACGTTCGAGGCCTCGGTCGAGCACCTCGCCGACCAGGCCGTGACCGCGCGCAGCGTCGCGCTGTCCACACTGACGCACCACGTCTACTGCGCCGCCGAGGTGATCCACGCCCGGGTCACCGAACGCGGCGGCAGCAGCGAGGAGCGCGATGCCGAGGTCGCCGGGATGATCGAGGCGATCCGCGCCGAGGTCCACGCCCACCTCGACCGGCTCGCTGCCAAGAAGCCCGGGAGCTGAGCGCGTGGCCCGTCGGGGGCCAGACCGCTGGGATGTGGAGACCGCCGTCAAGCGGTCGACGCTCCCGGCGCCGTCACGCCTGCTCATCCACACCCTGTTGACACACGTCACGAACGGAACGCTGAAGGTGCCCGCAGAGTTCGCGCCGTCCCTGACCACCCTCGTGCAGGAGACCGGCCTGGGGCGCGGCACGGTGGCCGAGCATCTCAACCGCCTCGAAGCCGACGGCTGGCTGAAGCGCACTCGGCCGACGACGCGCGAGGCGCTGAAGCAGCACGCCCGGACGGGCTACACGATCTCCGCCCCCGTCCGGCTGCTGGACCAGTCCGAGAGCCGGACTAGTCCGGGAGCCGGACGGGGTGACGAGAAACCGCAGGACACGACTAGTCCGAGAGCCGGACTAGTCCGGGAGCCGGACGGGACTAGTCCGAGAGCCGGACACAATCCAATGTCTTTCCCAACGTCTTCTTCTCCTACGGAGAAGAAGACCGAGGGGGGTGTGGGGGGAACAACGATCCGCACCAAGGCCAACAGCGAGCACCCCGACTTCGCCGCCTGGTACGCGGAGTATCCCGCCAAGAAGCAGCGAGGGCAGGCCGTCAAGGCCTTCCCCAAGGCGCTCGCCAAAGCGGGCGGCGACGTCCAGGTGCTCATCGACGGCGTGAAGCGCTACCGCACCACCGACAAAGTCCGACGCGGCTACATCCAGAACCCCGCCACGTGGCTGAACGGCGAGTGCTGGCTCGACGAGCCCGAGCTGGCTGCCACCGGCACCGATGGCGTACCCGGCCACGGACCGCGCGCCCGGGTGAACGACCAATGGACCAACGGACAAGGAATCGAGCTGTGACCACCCCTGACGACTCGGCGGAGCTCTTCGAGCAGTGGCTCGCCGAGGACCGCGAGCGGCGGCTGAACCGCTTCTACTCCCGCCGCCCTGCCGCCTTCACGGCGCGCGGGAAGCTCGACGCCCGTGTGCATGCCTGGCTGGAGGCGCTCGTCGGCCGGCAGGCCCGGACGCTGCTGCTCGGCGGCCCGACCGGCACCGGCAAGAGCTGGTCGATCTGGAAGAGCGTGGAGACGCTGCTCGTCAATGGATGGCGGGGCGAGTGGGAGGTCGTCAGTGCGTACGAACTGAGCCGCATCATCGCCCCGCCGGTCGACGAGGAGCACCTCGACCGGCTCGCCGCCGTACAGCTCTTGGCCGTCGACGACATCGGCTCGGTCAAGGTCACTGACTGGGCCGCGGCCCACCTGCTCGGGCTCGTCGACCACCGATGGAGCCACCACCTGCCGACGATCGTCACGACCAACGCCCCGAAGCTCGGCGAGTTGCTCGGCGAGCGGATCGCGAGCCGTCTCGCCGACGGCGCGACCGTGGTCACCCTCGACGGCCCGGACCGTCGGAGGGCCGCCCAGTGACCACCGACCAGGACAACGGCAGTCTGCCCGGTCTCGCCCCGGCCGACTCCGTCATCGCCGCCGAGCAGGCCGTGCTCGGGCTCGCCATCCAGACCAAGGCCACCGGCGAGGCGATGGCCGACGTCCTCGCCCCCGGGGACTTCTGGCGCTCGGGCCATCAGACGATCGCGGAGACCATCACCGCGCTCGTCGAGGCGGGCGACCCGGTGAACCCGATCTCCGTGCTGGACCACCTGACGACCCGCGGCGTGGCCGGTGCGGTCGGCGGCGGGCTCACCCTGTCACAGCTCGCCGCACGCCGATCGACCAGCATGAGGTACGACGCGCAGATCGTGGCCGACGACGCCTTCCGTCGGCGCGTGCTGATGGCGCTCACGACCGCGCAGCAACTCGCCGCCGAGCCCGGGTTCGAGCCGGAGCGGCACGTCGACGTCATCCGGTCGGCGATCGACGAGGCGACCGCGAAGGTCACCGGCGAACAACCACCGACGATCGGTGAGGTCGTGCTCCGCCGCCTCGAAGACCTGGAGGCCGGCCAGCCCACGGTCGACGCCGTGCCGTTGCCGTGGGCCGATGTGCACCGCCTGCTCGCCGGCCTGCGCCCCGGCCAGCTCGTCGTCGTCGGCGCCCGGCCGGGCGTGGGGAAGTCCGTGACCGCCCTGGACATCGCCCGGTGTGCGGCCGTACGGAACGGCATGCCCGTCTTGCTGCACTCCCTGGAGATGACTGCGGCCGAGGTCGCCGACCGGCTCATGGCCGCCGAGGCGACGGTCGAGCTGGCCCGGCTCCGCGAGGAGAACCTCCAGCCGATGGACTGGGAGCGCATCGCCCGCGCTCAGGACCGCGTGCAGGAAGCCCCGCTCGTCGTCGACGATGACCCGCGCGTCACCCTCGCCCGGGTCCGCGCCCGGCTGCGCGGCATGGCCCGCACCGCCCCGGCGAAGCTCGTGATCATCGACTACTTGGGGCTGATGACGGCGCCGAGAGCCGAGTCGCGGGAGCGCGCGGTCGCGGAGTTGAGCAGGGGCCTGAAGCTCATGGCGATGGAGTTCGGCGTCGCGATCGTCGCGCTCCACCAGCTCAACCGGGAGTCGCTGAAGCGCAACGACAAGCGGCCCACCATGGCCGATCTGCGCGACTCCGGTGCCGTGGAGCAGGACGCCGACGTCGTGATCCTGTTGCACCGCGAGGACGCCCACGACAAGGAGAGCCCGCGCGCGGGCGAGCTCGACCTGATCGTGGACAAGAACCGATCCGGGCCCACCGGCGTGGTCTCGGTCGCGTTCCAGGGCCACTACGCCCGGACCGGCGACATGGCCGGTGGGCACTGGCCCACTGCCCCCACCGACGGCCGCCACCTGCGCGTCGTCGACTGACCGAAGGAGACCGCCCATGTCCACCACCGCCCCGCCGGCCGCGCCGGAGCGCAAGGCGCGGTGCCGGTACCGCGACCGCTTCGACAACCCGTGCGCCAACGAGGTCGCCGACGACGATCCGGCCAGCATCCAGCTCTGCCCGAGCCACGCCCTGCGTGCTGTGCAGATGCTCGCCGAGGCCGGAGTCATCCGCTACCAGCTCGCCAACCCCCGGAGGTCCGCGTGAGTCCCCAGTCCATCGAGAACATGACCGACCTGGCCGCCATCGTCATCGTTGCCGTCGTCGTCGTGATCAGCGTCGGCATGACCGCCCGCACCCGGATGCGCACCGACGCGGCCCGTCGTGCTGATGCCGACGGCAGGGCCGACGCCGCACTGAAGGAGGCCGAGCGGGTCCACCAGGAGTCCGTTCGGAAGCTCGCCGAGGCGCAGCAGCTCGCCGCCGACCTTCGCGCCCACCGCCAGTGGATCGAGGAGAACCCCGAGCGGTTCCTCGCCGCACTCCGCGCCCAGTTCACGACCACCGACCAGTAACAAGCCGGGCCGGGCGCATTGGAGCTGCGCCCGGCCCACGAAGGAGGATCTCATGACCGACACGACCGACCAGCAGCG
Organism: Actinoallomurus sp. CA-142502; assembly: GCF_050936355.1. Lineage (NCBI taxonomy): Bacteria > Bacillati > Actinomycetota > Actinomycetes > Streptosporangiales > Thermomonosporaceae > Actinoallomurus > Actinoallomurus sp. CA-142502. Next base: position 10,177,690 of record NZ_JBNJMY010000001.1, on the reverse strand, counting down.
CACCGAGGCTCTCGCCCGGTACGGCCAGCGCGTCACCGAACTCTGCGAGGCCCTGTACGCCATCGAGGACCCCGACGCCACCGCGACGTACCGCGTCCCCGAGGCGATCCAGAAGGAGGCCGCCTTCCTGGTCGAGGAAGGCCCGGCGGCGTACCTGCACTACGTCGAGAAGCTCGACGACGCGGCCGTCCGCGCCGACCTCGACCGCCACCTCGACGAGGTGCTCGGCGAGCAGGAAGCCACGGATCTGCCGATCGTCCTCAGCGGCGGCGTGCACCGCTGCGGACGGTGCCTGCTCTCCTTCAGCACGCAGACCTACCACGTCATCCACGACCTCGGCACCCGCGACGGCCACTGGCGATACGCCGACATCTGCCGCGGCTGCGCCACCGCCGATCCCGCGCTGTCCCACTGGCAGCGGCTCTGCGACGTCGCCGACGTCATCGACTCGCTGATGCAGGTCGCGCCCGACAAGCGCACCCGCAACCTGTTCGCCGCCCAGCTCAAGGGCACCGCCGACCACTTCGCCCGCTGGCGCTGGCCAGAAGACGACGACGAGCGCTGACCAGACCGTCCGGGGCGCTCGCACGCCGGGCGCCCCGGCCGCCGACTCTCAACCGTCCGACATGGGGGCACGATGACGACCGACCTTCACGAGCTTGGCGACCTGGTCGACGACGCTGTCGCCGAACTGCTGGCCCTGCTCCCCGCCCTCGCGGCCGCGCTCGAACGCGACAGCGGCGCCGGCGAAGGCGAACGCGTCGCCACGTCCACGAACGTCCACGTCCTACCCGTGAACGGTGACGTGCTCACCGCGGCGCTCATGCTCCAGGACGAGGCATGGCCGGCTGCGCACGCCGCCCGCTCGTGGCTGAACGAGCCCGGCGACAACCTCGGCCTGGAGCGCACCCTCGACTCTCTCGGCGTCCTGTACCGCCGTCTCGTCGGTCGGCAGTTCAACAGCCAGGCCCGCCGCCTCGCGGCCACCGTGCTGCGCTGGCATCGAGTCACCCGCCAGGCGATCGGCCTTTCCCGCCGCGCCGTGCCCCTCGCCGGCAGCATGGGCGCCATCACCTGCCCTCTCCACGACGACCCGCTCGTCCAGCTCCGACAGCGCGGCGACGAAGGCACCCTCGACGAGACCGCCCGCGGCGACCGCGAAGCGATCAGGTGGCAGCGCGGCGGCGGCCTCTACTGCCCCTCGCGCGACTGCGACGGCGAGTGGGGCCCGAGCGAGTATGCGTTCCTCGGCCGGCTCGTCGCCGAGCAGCGCCGCCGCCTCGCACCCCAGGAGACCGCATGATCGAGATGGCCGAGCTACGCCAGCGGCTGCACAAAGCGCTGACGCAGGAGCACTATCGCCGCGCGCATGAGCGCATCGAAGCCTCTCCTGAAGAGCACTGTGCAGCCTTCACCGACGTCGCCATGGCGATCTTCGGAGATGTCGTCCTCAACCAGACGGAGGAGCGGAGGACGTGACCCTCATCGACACCGAGTCCGCCGCGCTGATGCTCGGCACCACGCCCAACGCCGTGCGGATCTACGCCTGCCGCTACCCGGAGCGGCTGCCTCGCCGCGACCGGGACGCCCACGGCCGCACGCTCTACGCGATCGAGGACGTCGAGGCCATCCTCGCGACGCGCCGTAACCAGGCAGCTTGATCACCGCTGCTCACGCATGGTGAAATAGAGACCTGCCAGTGGCAGAGCTGTCTTCAGAGCCCGGTCCCCTGCCGGGCTCTTCGCATTGCTACAGGCGGAAACCGTTCGCCGTGCACCAGCTCTCCAGCCGCGGCACGCTCGGCCCGGCAGTCGCCGCCGGGTCCGTCGCGATCTGGTGGACATCCGGCACCGCCGTCTTCAACGCCAGCGTCTGCGCCTGAATCCGCATCGTCAACGCGCGGACATCGTTCACCTGCGCGTACTTCGCGTTCGCTTCCAGTGTCCTGGCCTCGGCCAGCTTGTGGCACATCTCGGTGGCCTGCTCGTCGATCGTCACCTTCGGCGTGGCCGTCACCGTCTTCACCGGCGAGGCTGCCACACCGTGCCCGCCGCACCCGGCCGCGAGCAGCAGCGCCCCCGCGGCGACACACACCCTGAGCATTCGACGTCCCTTCCGTTCGTGGATCCCCCGGTCGCACTGGGACGCTCACACCCGCGCGCCGGTTGCCGCACCTGCCCGGAGGTGGACAGCTGTGGGAAGTGACGGACGTACCGGCCGTCCATGGCGTAGGGCCAGGGCGCAGGTGCTCGCCGCCTCCACGGTGTGCGTGCTGTGCGGGCACGAGGGGGCGGGCGACGTCGACCACGACCCGCCGCTCACCGTGATCAGGGCGCTCGGCCTGGACCCGTGCGACCCGGCGCTGCTGCGTCCCGCGCATGGCTCGCTGTCCCGGTGTCCCACGTGCGGCCGGTGCTGCAACCAGATCAAGGGGAGCCGGGCGGCCATGCCGCCGCCCCTGAACACCTCTCGACGGTGGTAACAGCGCGTGACACTGGCCGGTGAGGCGTTCTCGCAGGTCACGGGCGATCATGGCGTTTCCGCAGGTCAGGGGCTTTTTGATCACCAGGGCGGACCACCCCGCGCCAGCGGCTCCCTTTTTCTCTCCCCGACCTAACAAACGCGCAGGTCAGGTGCCTGATCGGCCAGTTCCTTGATCGTGTACGCAGAGTCATTTTCTGGGGGTCGCGGTGGCTGCTGAAGGCGATTACGGGCCCATCGAAGCCAAGACGCGTGAGGCCGTCGACGAGCTCGGCTCGCTGGAGGGTTTCCAGGCGCCGCTGGCCGAGCTGGCGTTCGCGCTGGCGCAGCGGATCGACGGCGGCGCCACCGGTATGGCGATGTCGGCGAACGCCCGGGAGCTCCGGGACACCATCAAGGCGATGACGGAGGCGGCCGATGTCAGCGATGCCACTGCCGAGCTCCTCCGTCAGCTCGCCGCCCCTGTCGTGTCCCCCGAGGTTCGGGACCCCGCGACGTCTTGACCGGCCGACGCTCGGTCCGAAGGTCGCGGAGGTTGCGCGGCTGTTGGGCATGCCGCTCATGCCGTGGCAGCAGCACGTCGCCGACGTGGCGCTGGAGGTCGACCCGGACACGGGCCTGCTGGCGTACCGCGAGGTCGACCTGACCGTCCCCCGGCAGAGCGGGAAGACCTCGCTGCTGCTGGCCGTGATGGTGCACCGGGCGCTCGGCTTCGGCCGACGCCAGAACATCGTCTACACCGCGCAGACCCGCAACGACGCGCGCAAGAAGTGGGAAGACGACCATCTCCCGATCCTCGACGCCTCGCCGCTGCGGGCGATGTACGAGGTCCGCAAGACCAACGGCAACGAGGCCATCAAGTGGTCGAACGGCTCGATGCACGGCATCACCAGCTCGACGGAGAAGGCCGGCCACGGCGCCACGCTCGACCTCGCAGTGATCGACGAGGCGTTCGCGCATGAGGACGCCCGGCTCGAGCAGGGCCTGTCGCCGACGATGATCACGCGGCCTCAGCCGCAGCTGTGGGTGCCGTCGACGGCTGGCACGGCACGGTCGGCGTACCTGCGGCAGAAGGTCGACACCGGCCGCGTGCGCGCCGAGCTCGGCCTGACGGACGCGGTGGCCTACTTCGAGTGGTCCGCGCCGCCCGACGCCGACCCGGCGGATCCGGCGACGTGGCGCGGCTGCATGCCGGCGCTCGGCCACACGATCAGCGAGGCCGCGATCCGCGCGGAGCACGAGCGGCTGCCGCTGGCGGAGTACCGGCGGGCGTACCTGAACATGTGGCCCGATGACGCGCCGGAGGAATGGCAGGTCATCCCGAAGGGGCCGTGGGAGGACCGGTGCGATCCGGAGTCCCAACCGGCCGGCCTGTTCGCGTTCGCCGTCGACATGACCCCGGACCGCTCGTACGCCGCGATCGGTGTGGCCGGGTACCGCGCGGACGAGCTGCTACACGTCGAGGTCGCCGAGCACCAGCGCGGCGGCGGCTGGGTGGTCGAGCGGATCCGGGAGATGCGGGACCGGTGGCGGCCGTGCGCGGTCGTCGTCGACGGTGCGGGGCCGGCCGGTTCGCTGATCGCCCCGCTGGAGGCCGCCGGCATCGAGGTCGTCAAGCCGAGCGCCCGTGACGTGATGCAGGCCTGCGGCCAGTTCTACGACGCGGTGTGTGACTCCGGTGAGCTGCGGCACCGCGGGCAGGCGCCGTTGAACGCCGCGCTGGCCGGCGCGGCGAAGCGACCGCTCGGCGACGGGTGGGCGTGGAACCGGCGCGGCCTGTCCGTCGACATCTCGCCACTCGTTGCGGTGACGAACGCCGCCTGGGGCCTGGCGACCCACGCCCACCTGGCCCGGAACTCCGATCCGCTGGAGAACATCTGGTGAACCGTCTGAACAGGCTGCGCCTGCTGGCCGCGACCGCCGCGGGGCACGCCGTCCGGGCCGCGCCCGGCATCGGCGGCCTGGCGCTCGTGTCCTACGGCGCGTGGCTGGCCTACCACCCGGCCGGGTTCATCATCGCCGGCGGCGGGCTGCTCGCCGACCGCGTCGCCGACGCCCGGCGCACCGCCCGACCCCGGGAGCAGTCATGAGCGTGCTGTTCGGTACGCACGCCCGCGAGCAGCGGGCACTGAGCTTCATCTCGCCGCCGATCCCGCGCAACTCCGAGGTCGGCCCCGGCAACGTCGGGTTCGACACCCACACCACCGAGGCCTCGCTGCAGAAGGTCGCCGTCTGGGCGTGCGTCAACCTGATCGCCACGTTCGCCGAGTGCATGCCCCTGGACGCCTACACCGGCCAAGAGCAGGACAAGCGGCAGGTGCCGCTGCCGGCCTGGCTCGCCGACCTGGGCGGTGACGGGCACGGCCTGCCCGACTGGCTCTACCAGCTGGTGTTCTCCCTCATGCTGCGCGGCAACGGCGTCGGTATCGTCGGCGCCCGCGACCAGCGCCTGGGAACACCGACGCTGATCACCCTCGCGCACCCCGACGACGTGTCCGTGCGCCGCGAGCAGAACGGCGCGCTGGACTGGCGCATCGCCGGCCGCCACGTCGACGCCGCGGAAGTCTGGCACGCCCGCGTCCACCCGGTCCCCGGCCGCGTGCAAGGCCTGTCCCCGATCGAGATGCACGCCCTGACGATCGGCACCGGCATCTCGGCGCTGCGGTTCGGCGCGCAGTGGTTCACCGACGGCGCGCACCCCTCCGGCATCCTGGCCAACGAGAACGACCTGAACAAGGCACAGTCCGACACCGCGAAGCGGCGCTTCATGGACGCCGTACGCGGGAACCGTGAGCCGGTCGTGCTCGGTAACGGCTGGTCGTTCAAACCGATCCAGGTCAACCCGAACGAGTCGCAGTTCCTGGAGACGAACAACTACACCGCCGCCGAGTGCTGCCGGATCTTCGGGCCCGGCTTCGCCGAGGTCTTCGGGTACGAGACCGGCGGGTCGCTGACCTACGCGAACGTCGAGCAGCGCTCCCTGGACCTGCTCACCTACGCGGCCGACCCGTGGCTGGTGCGGCTGGAACGGCTGCTGTCCAAGCTGCTGCCCCGGCCGCGGTACGTGAAGTTCAACCGGGCCGCGCTGGTCCGCACCGACCTGCTCACCCGCTACCGGGCGCATGAGATCGCGCTTCGCAACCGGTTCGAGACGCCGAACGAGGTCCGCGAGGTCGAGGACATGCCGCCCGTCTCCTGGGGCGACGAGCCGCTCACCAACCCGACGCCGGCCCCGGCGCCCGTGAGAGTCGAGGAGTAACGACCGTGGACACCAAGGCCGACCGCGGCGCCAAGCGCGGCATCGAACGCCACTCCTACCCCGTGCAACTTCAGGTCCGCGCGGCGAAGGCCGGCGGCGCGACGACGATCGAGGGCTACGCCTCCGTCGTCGAAGAGGTCTTCGAGATGTGGGACATGTTCGGCCCTTACGGCGAAGTCGTGCGCTCCGGCGCGTTCACCAAGACCCTCGCCGAGAACCCCCAGGTGCAGCTGCTGCTGAACCACGGCGGCCTGGCCATGGCCTACACCAAGGCGGGCACGCTCCGGCTGGCTGAGGACTCCACCGGCCTGCACATGTCCGCGGACGTCAACCCGGCCCGCGGCGACGTCAGCGACATGCTCACGGCCCTGAGCGACGGCGACGTGGACGAGATGTCGTTCGCGTTCCGCGTGACCCGCCAGCAGTGGTCACCGGACTACGACCAGCGCGACATCCTCGAGGTCGACCTGCACCGCGGCGACGTGTCCGTGGTCAACTTCGGCGCCAACCCCGCCACCTCCGTCACCCTGCGCGCGCAAGACCTGGACCGGCTCGGCGAGGCGGACGCACGCGCCCTGGTCGAGCGGCTCCAGCGCCGCCTCGCCCCCAAGCCCCCAGCGACCGGCGGGACACCGCTGTCGCTGGCCCTGGCCGAAGCCGAAGCGCTCGGCCTGTAACACCGCCTGCACAACCCCTGACGCGCCGGAGCTCACGCCGGAACGCGCCGCCGCGCGCCACCACCTGAGCCACCACCCGAGCAGGCCGCAGGCGCGACCCACCATCGGCAACGAAGGAAGGACTCCCATGCTGGAGTTTCTGCGGCAGCAGCTCGCCGAGCTGCTGACCAAGCGGGCCGCGCTCAAGACCGAGCTCGACGCGGTCCTGGCCAAGCCCACCGAGGAGAAGCGCAACCTCACCGACGAGGAAACCAAGACGTTCGGTGAGAAGCGCGACGCGATCAAGGCGCTCGACACCGACGCCGAGGGCCTCCAGGCACGCATCGCCGAGCTCGAGGAGATCGAGCAGCGCAGCGAGAAGGCGAACGAGCTGCAGGCCAAGTACGGGCAGGACAAGCCCGGCACCGAGGCCCGCCGCGCCTCGGGCGTGAAGGTGACCCGCGAGCCGCTCACCTACGAGCGCGGCAACGGCCACTCCTACTTCCTGGACCTGGCCAAGGCCCAGCTCCGCAACGACGCCGGCGCGGCCGAGCGGCTCCAGCGGCACGCCGCCGAGCTCGACGTCGAGATGCCCGCCCGCGAGGCCCGGCGCCGCGAGCGCGCGGAGAACGAGATGCGCGGCCTGGACGCCGAGCTGCGCGCCCGCGGCGAGATCCGCAACGGCCAGGCGTCAGCGTTCGAAAAGCGCGTCAACCCGAACCGCACGGACGGCCAGGGCGGCTACTTCGTCCCGCCGCTGTGGCTGATCGACGAGTACGTGGACCTGCCGCGCTTCGGCCGGGCGTTCGCCAACACCGTCCGAAACATGCAGCTCCCGGCCGGCACCGACTCCATCAACGTGCCGAAGATCGCGACCGGCACCGCGACCGGCGTGCAGACCGCCGACGCCGGCAACGTCACGTCCCAGGACATGACCGACACGTTCGTGTCCGCGAACGTCCGCACCATCGCCGGCCAGCAGGACGTCGCGATCCAGCTGCTCGACCAGTCCCCGGCCAGCTTCGACGAGATCGTCTTCGCCGACCTGATCGCCGACTACAACATGCGGCTCGACACCCAGTGCCTCAACGGCTCCGGTTCGTCCGGGCAGCTGCTCGGCGTGCTGAACGTCTCCGGGATCAACGCGGTCACCTACACCGACGCGTCGCCGACGCTGCCGCTGATGTACCCGCCGCTGATGAAGTCGCTCTCGCAGGTCGCCAAGAACCGCAAGATGATGCCCTCGGCGGTGTTCATGACGCCGTCGCGGTGGTTCTGGGCGGCCTCGCAGCTCGACAGCCAGAACCGGCCGCTGATCCTCCCCGAGACCAACGCGCCGTTCAACCCGCTCGCGCTCCAGACCGGCGGCGACGTCGAGGGCCCGGTCGGCCGGCTGCTGAACTTCCCGATCATCGCGGACGGGAACATCCCGACCAACCTCGGCGCCGGCACGAACGAGGAGCGGATCATCACGACCCGCACCTCCGACCTTTACCTGTGGGAGGGCAGCATGCGCACCCGCGTGCTGCAGGAGGTCCTGTCCGGCACCCTCCAGGTCCGCTTCCAGGTCTACAACTACGCCGCGTTCATGCCGAACCGGCGCCCGGAAGCGATCTCCGTCATCTCCGGTACCGGCGTCATCGCCCCGACCGGGTTCTGATCCACCGGGGCGGGCCCGTGCGGTAGCGGGCCCGCCCCGGCCAACCACGAGGAAGGAGACCGGGCGATGCACGACCTGGGCGCCGAATTGCAGGGCTACAAGGACGAGCTCGCCGTCGTCGACGGCGACCGGGCGAAGGCTGTGCGAGGAGAGATCGACCGCGTGTCCAAGGCGATCGAGGAGCGCGCCGCCGAGCTGGAGAACGGGGCCAGCGAGCATGAGGAGGCCGGCCAGGACGTGCCCGCCGCCGAGGCGCGCGTCGAGGCCCGCCGGTACCGCGCGATGCTCGACGACGGCCAGGAGGACACCGCCGAGAGCAAGCCGACCGAGAAGGCCGTACCGGCTCGCGGCCAGGGTCGCAAGCGGGGATGAGCGTCACCAACGGCTACTGCACGGTGGCCGACGTGCGCGAGCAGCTCAACGACGTCGTCAACGAGCAGCTGAGCGAGGCGCTGCTGGAGCGGGCGGTCAACGCCTCCTCCAGGGCGGTCGACCGCTTCTGCCACCGGCGGTTCTGGCTGGACGCCGAGCCGGTCGCGCGCACCTACCGGCCATGTGAGCCGTACCGCGCCGACGTCGACGACATCGGCACCACCGCCGGCCTGGTCATCAAGACCGACACCGGCGGCGACGGCACCTGGGCGACGACCTGGCAGACCGGCGACTACGACCTGGAACCGCTGAACGCCGACGCTGATGGCCCCGCCTACGCCTGGTGGACGATCGTGAGCGTCGGCAACCAGCAGTTCTTCTCGCTGCCGCTGCGTCCCAGCCTCCAGGTCACCGCACGCTGGGGCTGGTCGATCGTCCCGGATGACGTCGAGACCGCGGCCCTGCTGAAGGCGGTCAGCCTGTTCAAACGCAAGGACAGCCCGCTGGGCGTGGCCGGCTTCGCCGAGTTCGGGGCGGTGCGGATCAGCAGGTCCGACCCCGACGTGGTCTCGCTGTTGCAGCCCTACGTGCGGCCGGAGTTCGCGTGAGTACCCCCACGCTCGGCGAGCTCCGCGCGGCCATCGCGGCGACGTTGCAGGTCGAGCTGCCCGAGCTGCGCGTGTATCAGCGGGTCGTCGACTCGCCGAACCTGCCGTGCGTGATCGTCCTGCCGGTCGGCGCCGGGTTCGCGACCGGCCTGGGCGGTGACGACGACTGGGACTTCGACCTGTACGTCCTGGTGTCCAAGGGCGACACCACCGTCGGTCAGGACGCGCTGGACGCCTACATCTCCTCCGACGGCGACAAGAGCATCCGGCGTGTGATCTGGCGCTTCGACGACCTCGGCATCGAGGGCGCCGAGGCGTCGGTGCGGGCCCAGCTCACCACCATGAGCAACTACGGCGGCCAGATCGAGGCGGCCGGCGTCGACCACATCGGCGCGACCCTGCGCCTCAACGTGGCGATCAGCGGCCCGTCGTGAGCGTCGACCGCAGCCAGCTGCAGGTGCTGATCCGGGATCTGCACGAGGTGCCCCCGGCGATCCGTAAGGAGTTCCGGCCGCTGCTGAAGAAGGCGGCCGAGCCGACGCTCGCGCGGATGAAGGCGAACGCGTCCTGGTCCTCACGGATTCCCGGCGCGATCACGATGCGGGCCGCGAACACCACCGCCGGCGTCCGGTTCCGCGTCAACGCCGGCCGCGCACCGCACGCCCGCCCGTACGAGAACCAGGGCGACCCGGGCACGTTCCGCGCGCCTTTGTGGGGCGACCGGGAGCACTGGTTCCCGCACCGCGCACGGCCGTTCTTCTACCGCGCGGTAGAGGCGACCGCCGATCGGGTCCGCGACGACATCGCCGACGGGCTCATGGACATCGCGGCACGACACGGCTTCTGAATCGAGGAGAGCATGGCACTACCTACCCAGGTGATCGGCCAGACCGGAACGGCGATCATCTTCGGCAACGCCAACAGCGGCGGCGACCAGTGCGTGACCGGCGCGGACGTGAAGCTGCTGGTCAAGAACGGCAGCGGATCCAGCATCACCGTCACGCTCGTCACGCCCGGCACGGTCGACGGCGATTTGGCGATCGCGGATCGGCAGATGACGGTCGCCGCGGGGGCGACGAACGGCATCCCCGTCACTGACCGGTACCGCGACCCGGCAACGGGTCTCGCATCCATCACCTACAGCTCGGCGACGACCGTGACCGTGGCGGTGATCCGCTGATGAAGCTCGTCACGATCAAGCACCCCGAGGCCGGGGAGGCGCAGGTCCCTGAGTCTGCCGTATCGCACTGGCGCTCGTCGGGCTGGGAGGTCGCCGAGGACAAGCCGGCCGCGCCGAAGCCGAAGACCGACGAGGACCCGGCCGACAACGAGGCCGGGGCGAGCAAGCCGAGCGGGAAGACGCGTCGGCGCACCAACGAGGGAGAGTGACATGGCGGCTACGCCTCTCGCGACGACCGACCGGTTCTACGCCAAGAAGGTCACAAAGATCGTCTTCGCTGCGACCGTGGCGAACAAGAACAGCCCCACCCGCAGCGAGATCAACGCGGGCAAGGAGCTGTCCGGGCAGTGCAGCGAGGTCAACGGGTTCAACACCACTTCGAACCTGATCGACACGCCGGACTACGGCAGCGACTTCACCGGCAAGATCCCCGGAGACGTCCAGGCCGCAGACTCGAGCCTGAAGTTCTACCAGGACCGCGCGACGGCCGACATCCGCACGCTCCTGCCGCGCGGCACGACCGGCTACATCCTGATCATGTGGGGCGGGGATGTTCCGACCCAGCTCATGGACGTCTTCCCGGTCACGGTCAGCTCGGTTTCCAAGACCATCCCGGACAACGCCGCAGCGGACATGACCGTCTCGTTCGCGATCACGTCCGAGCCGGCCGAGGACGTGACGATCCCGGCATGAGCAACACAAAGAAGGCCGGCCGCCGGGAACGGCTCCTCGCCCGGCGGCGGCCGACGTTCGACTACCAGCTCGCCGTCGAGGACGACACGGCCGCGGTGGCCGAGCTGGCCGCGGCGAAGGAGTCGCTCGAGCTCGCTCGGTTCCGCGAGGACGACGCCGCTGAGCAGGCCGTTGCCGAGGCAGAGGAGCGGCTGGAGAAGGCACGTGCGGCGGTGGCGGCCTGCTATGAGCCGGTGCCGCTGGTCGCGCTGGAGCCGAAAGCGTTCGAGGCGCTGCGGGCCAAGCCGGAGCACGCGCCGAGGGAGGGCGAGGACGAGAAGTGGAACGCTGAGACGTTCCCCCGCGCCTGCTTCCTCGCCAGCGTCGACACTGCCGACCTGTCGGCCGATGAATGGGCCGGGTTCATCGACTCCAACCTGTCGGCGGGCGAAAAGGAGTCGCTGTTCCTGGCGGCCGTCGGGCTGAACGCCCGCTGGCCCTCCGGGAGCATCCCAAACGACTGAAGGCAGACCCGGAGCTGCAACTCGAGCTCCAGGTCTGCCACCACTACCGCATCCCACACTCCACGTTCTTGGAGTGGTCGCAGGACGACCGCGACAAGGCGATCTGGATGCTCGTCCGCGAACGGCAGACCTGCCCGTCGTGCGGCACCCGAGCTGAGGAGTGGGACCCCGAGCAGGGCGGTGACCGCGCCGCTTACCGGGCCGTCGTGGACGTGTGCCGCGGCTGCCAGGAACGCGAGTCCCGCGAAGACACCCTGACCGATGACCAGCGAGGCCGTGGCGTGTTCGTGCGCCTCGAACCGTACGGGAGGTGAGGAATGGCGAACCGTCGCGACCTCACGATCGGTATCGACGGCGACAGCCACGGCCTCGAGGGCGCCTTCGAACGGTCGGAGGAGAAGGCCCGCGGCCTGGACCGCGAGCTGGCGAAGCTGGAGCGGCAGCAGGCCGCCAACGAGAAGGTCACCACCCGCGCCGCGGCGGCGGTGGACAAGTTCGGCCGCGCGGAGGACAAGGCGGCGCTGGCAGCTCGCAAGCTGGGGATCGAGGCCGAGAAGGCCGCCGAGAAGGCGGAGAAGGCGGAGGTGCGCGCCGCCGCTGCCGCCGAGGCCGCCGCCAAGGGTCTCCTCGATGAGGAGAAGGCCGCCCGGGCCGCCGCCCGGGCCGAGGAGCAGATCGAGCGCGCCGCGCTGAAGGCGGCCGAGGCGCAACTGGCCGCCGCGGCAGCGGCCGAGCGGCAGGCCGAGGCGGAGAAGAAGGTCGCCCGCGAGGCCGAACTTGCCGCCGCCAAAGAGCGTCTCGCGGTGATGAAGTCGCGCGGGCAGGTCGAGGCCCACAACGCGACACTGAAGGCCTTGCAGAACCGTTTCGGTGACCTGTCCCGCGAGGGCGATGTCGCGTTCACCGAGATCGAGCGCAGCGGAAGCAAGGCTTTCGGACAGATTGACAAGGTCGGCGTAGGCACGATTCTGAAGGTCGCCGCGGTCATCACGGCGCTGCCGTTCGCGGCCCTCGGCGCCGAAGTTGCGGTCGCCGGCGGCCTCGGCGCCGCTATCGCCGGCCTCGGCCTGGCCGCGACCAAGAGCGACGCCCAGGTCCAGTCCGCTCTCGGCAAAATGACCTCGCACATCAAGGCCGAGACGAAGCAAATCGCGGCGCCGTTCAAACAGACCTGGCTCGCGATCGCCGACGACGGCACACGCGCGTTCGACACGCTCGCCGTCGAACTGGGCTGGGACTTCAAACAGCTCGCACCGGTCATCACCGGTTTCTCGCATGAAGCCAGCTACGCCGTGACCCTGCTCACGCCGTCCTTTGCCGCGGCCACCGATGCCTCAGACAAGCTCTTCACGGCGTTGGGCGGGAAGTTGCCCGAAATCGTGCGCAGTCTCAACAGCGCCATCGTGACCATGTCGAATTCGGCCGGTGACAACGCCGAGGCGTTCGCGAACATCGCCGCGGCGACGGCCGGCGTTCTGCCGCCGCTCGCACGCCTGCTCGCTCTATCGGTGAAGATCGGCCCGTCGATATCGCCGCTGTACGCGCTCATGTCGAGCGGCACGGCGAGCGTCTCCGCGTTCCATGATGGCCTTTCGAAGCTGACGGACGGCCTGGTCAAGATGGACCACAGCCTCCATATCGGCGGCGGCAGCTTCCCGTCCTTCAGCCAGAAAGCCACCCTGGCGGCGGCCTCGGCCGGTCAGCTCATGACCGCCGAGCAGGCCGCGGCGCTCGGCGCCAACCAGCTGAAGACCGCGATGGACGCCCTGACCGGCAAGACGCTGACCGAACGCGAGGCGCTGTATGAGGCCCGCAAGAGTGCTGACGATCTCGCCAAGGCGTTGAAGGCGAACGGCGCCGCGCACGGCTTCAACTCACTGAAGGGCGCCGAGAATGAGCACGCCCTGACGCAGTACGCCGCGGCCGCCCAGGCGGCCGCCCAGAAGATGAGAGACAACGGGCGAGCCACTAAGGACGTGTCGGCGTACCTGGATCAGGCGCGGCAGCGGATCATCGCGGCGGCCGAGAAGATGCACTATTCGGCGGCAGCGGCCCGCGACCTGGCCAACCGACTACTCGGCATCAAGCCGCCGCCGCCTATCAAGCTGTCGATGGACGACGCCGACTTCATGTCGAAGCTCCACAAGGCGCAGGGCCTGCACATCGACCCGAAGACGGGCCTGCTGCTCGGCAACAACTCCGACTACTTCAACAAGTGGTTGAAGGCCAAGGGCCTGAAGATCGATCCGAAGACGGGTCTGTTCCGCGGCAACAACAGCGACTACTACAACAAGTGGCTACAGGCCAACCACCTGCACATCGACACGAAGACCGGAAAGATCACCGGCAACACGTCGGCGTTCTGGTCCGCTGTTCACGCGATTCCGCAGACGGTCGGCACGCGGAAGATCGGTGTCTACTACGTCCCGCTGAACAGCGCGAACGAACCAGGGAAGACGCGTCACGCGGCCGGCGGCATCATCCACCGGGCGGCCGGTGGCCCCGTGCGGCGCTTCGCCGACGGCGGCCCATCTGGTCCGGTTGTCGGCCCAGGCTCCGGCACGTCCGACGACATCCCCGTATGGCTGTCGAACGGCGAGTACGTGATCCGGGCGAAGCAGGCCAAGAAGTACGGCGGGCTGCTGGAGGCGATCAACCAGGGCAAGAACGGCTTCGCCGCTGGCGGCATCGTCGGCTACGCCAGCGGCGGCGACGTGACCTCGATGTCGCTGGCCGACGTCCTTCAGCACTGGACCGAGACCAAGAGCCCGACCACCAAGAGCGATGTGGACAAGGCGATCAAGGCCCGCAAGACGCAGCTCAACCAGCTCAAGAACGCCGAAGACGCGCTGTACCGGGCCCGGCACGCCCGGCACCGCTCCGCCCGCGACATCGCGGCGGCCGAGCGGCGGGTCGCGGCCGAGCGCGACGACGTCGCCGCGGCGACCAAGAAGCTCGCCGACGTCGAAGCCAGGTACAAGTACGGGAAGCTGTCCCCGGCCAACCAGCTCGGCTCGGCGCTCGCCCTGTCGATCAAGGACACCGGCGCGTTCATCAAGAACCTGCAGACCCTCGCCGACCGGGGCTACGGCGTGCTCGCCCAGCACCTGCTCGCCCAGGGCGACACGACCGCGGAGAAGACCGCAGCGGACGCGGTGAAGATGTCGGGCAGCAAGCTCGGCGCCCTGCAGAAACAGGTCCAGCAGGCCGACCAGCAGCAGACCACCCTGGCCGGCCTCGGCAACATCCTGACCGTCAAGACGGCGATGAAGGGCGGCTCGAACACCTGGGACCAGCTCATCAGCGCGACCGGCCTGGCCCCGAACGACCTGGCGGCCACGCTCAAGCTGATGAGCACCGACCTGGCCAAGACCGCGGCCGGCCAAGCACTGCTGGCGATGATGAAGGCGCACGGGTTCGCCCGCGGTGGGCCGATCACCGGCCCGGCCGGTACCGATCAGGTGCCGCTGTGGGGCACCGCCGGCGAGTGGGTCGTCCCGAAGGGCCCGGCGGCCGAGCATCGCCAGCTCCTGGCCGCGCTCACCTACGGCCGCCCGCTCCCGGCCGGGACCGTACGAGGTGGGGACGGCGCCTCAGCGGGCCGGCCGATCGAGATTCACGTGCACGCCCGCGACACCGCCTCGGCGGTCGCGACCGCCAAGGCCGTCTCGCACGAGCTGGGCTGGAAGCTCAAGCAGGGCGGTGTGTCGTGAGCACCCCGCTCGCGGCACACCGCTTCACTCTGGACGGGTGGGCATGCGGAGTCGTTGACGAGTCCGGCGTGCAGTGGCGGCTGCTGACCGTGGACGGCTGGCACGGCCGCTCCGGCGTCGGCGCCCGTACCGCGCGGGCCGACCGGCCCGGCCGGGATGGGCAGTTCCGCGGGCCGGCCTACCGGTCCGAGCGCATCATCACGCTCGGCGGGCTGGCGTACGCGCCGGACGCCGCGTCGCTGGAGGCCGCCGGCGAGACGATCGCCGCGCTGTGCGACGACGCGAGCGTGCTGCACACCCTCGTCGGTACGGACGCCTCCGGCATCGACAAGCAGGCCCTCGTCGAGCTGAACGCCGAATCCAAGTTCGAGCACCAGACCTCCCGGGTCGCGGCCTGGCAGATCCAGCTCGCGGCCCCGGACCCGCGCCGCTACGCCACCACCGCCTCCTCGGCGAGCTGCGGCCTGGCGACCGTCTCCGGCGGCCTGGCCTTCCCGCTGGCGTTCCCGCTGGACTTCGGGTCCGCCGGCGGCGGCGCCATGACGCTGACGAACACCGGCACCACGTCGACCTGGCCGACGTGGACGATCACCGGCCCGGCGCCGAACCCCGTGATCATCAACACCGACACCGGCGAGCGTCTGGCCCTCGCCGGGTTGACCGTCGAGGCAGGTCAGACACTCGTCCTGGACACCGACGCCCGCACCGTCCTGCTCGCCGGCGTCGCATCCCGCCGCGGCGCGCTGGCCACCGCCGACTGGTTCCCGCTGCGCAAGGGCGTGACCCGGGTCGCGTTCCAGGCTGCCGCGTACGACCCGGCGGCGTCGCTGACGGCCACCTGGCGGTCGGCATGGTCATGAACACCAACGAGGAGGGGCCGGATGGCCGAGCGTAATTCCGGGTGGGTCGGCGGTAGCGTCGTCACCGCCCAAGAGGCCCGCCTGGCAACCGGGGCCCTCGCCCAAGCCGGCGCCGGGCCGATCCAGGCCCGCTCGGGTATCAAGCCCGCGGCCGGCACACCCGGCCTGGTCAAGCAGACCGGCACCGCGTCCAAGTCCGTGACCGTCGAGCCGTTCCAGGCGGTCATCCAGGGCAGCCGCGCGACCGCCGCCGGCCCGTATCTGGCCACCCTGGACGCCCAGAAGACTCTGGACCTGCTGACGGCGACCCCCGCTGATGGGACGAACGCCCGCCGTGACCTGATCATCGCCCGCCAGAGCGACACCCAGTGGTCGGACGCCTCCACGGCGATGGTCGTGCAGCAGGTCGTCGGCGCGCCGTCCGGGTCACCGGTCGACCCGACGCCTACGGCTGGGGACTACCTCACGCTCGCGCGGGTCACCATCCCGGCGAACGCGACGACGATCACGGCCGCGATGATCACCGACCTGCGGCCGTACGCCGTGGCGACCGGCGGCATCCTGCCGGTGGCGTCCCAGGCCGAGCGAGACGCGCTGGCCAAGTTCGTCGGGATGAGCGTCTGGCGGATGGACACCAGCCCGAACCAGCTGGAGACCTGGAACGGCACCAGCTGGGTCGTCGTCGGCCCGCAGCCACAGCCGGCCTACGCCGCCGACTTCACCTCCACGGCCCGGACGATCAACACCACCGGCGCCTACAGCGACTACACCGGCCAGCCCTCGGTGACCGTTACCGTCCCGGCCAGCGGCGCCCTGTGGGTGCAATGGGGGTTCCGCGGCTACAACAACAACTCCGCGACCAGCACCGCGCGGCTGGCCCCGGCGATGAGCGGCGCGAACACCGTTAACCCCGTCCCGAACGACAGTGGTGGCGCGACGGTCATCGTCGGCACCACCACAGGCGCGCAGGCGACGAGCCCGCAGTCGGCATCGGCGGCACGCCTGTACACCGGGCTGACGCCCGGCTCGACCACCGTGAAGCTGGTCGCCTACATCTCCTCGGGCAGCTCGTCCACCAACGCATTCGTCGACTCCTGGCTGATGGTGGCCCCGCGGCCATGACCGGCGTCTACACCTACCTCGCCGCGGACCTGGCGACGGGGAACGTCGCCGCTGAGCTGCCCCTCACCGGCGTGTCCTTCTCCCGGGTCCTGAACGACGCCGGGACGTTCTCTGGATCGCTGCAGCTCGGCGATCCCCGCGTCGCGGCGCTGAAGGCCGTACGGGCGACCGAGCCGGCCCGCTCGACCATCCTGGTCTGCCGCGACGGCGTCATCGTCGGCGAGTACATCATCTGGACCACCACCTACGACTCGGCCAGCCAGGTCCTGCAGATCGCCGGCGCCGACCTGCTGTCTTACTTCGACCACCGCAAGATCTTGCCCGTGCTGCCGCCCGTGCTCGACATTCAGACCGTCGCGCGCCAGCAACTGGCGTTCTCCGCCGCCGACCAGCTCGCCATCGCCCGCTCGCTGGTGACCACCGCCCAAGCCCACACCGGCGGCTCCATCGGCATCACCGTAGACGCCACCGTCGCCTCGACGACGCTGCGGGACATCACCTACAACGGGTATGAGCTGAAGAACGTCGGCGACGGGTTGCGGGACCTGTCCACGCTCGCTGGCGGCCCCGACCTGTACTTCGACACCGTCTACATCAACGGGACCGCCACCCGCCGCCTCGTGCTCGGCAATCCGCGTCTGGGCGTGGTCGACCCCGGCAACCTGGTCTTCGAGTACGGCACGAATCTGACCAAGTTCACCGAGCCCCGCGACGGCAGCCAGATGATTACCCGAGCGTTCGCGGTCGGTGACGGTTCCGACGCCGACACCCCCATCGGCATCGCCGAGGACGCCACCCGCTACACCGACGGCTGGCGGCTCACCGAAGACTCCACGTCCTACTCCGGCGCCATCACCCCGGCCGACCTGACCGGCCACGCCGTCGCCGACCAGGCCGCCCGCCGCGGCCCCGTCGTACTGCCCGCCCTGACCGTCCTCGGCGCCGGACCACCGGCCGTCGGGGAGTACCTGCCTGGTGATGCGATCCGCCGCGTCATCCCGCGCGGCGCCGACCCGTACCACCCCGGCGGGGATGACCGGACGCTGCGCCTCGTCTCCTTCGAGGTCACCCCCCTCGGAGACGACGACCTCGAAACCGCGAACCTGACTGTCTCGAACGTCCTGGAGGCCGCCTAGCCATGGGCAAGACCAACCGGCCCGACACGCTGCTGAGCGAAATCGCCGAGCTGAAACGCCGCGTCGCGCAACTGGAGACTCAGCAACGCCTGTCGTCCGCGCGGATCTCCAGCGGCCAGCTCACCGTCGGCGCCGTCGACGCCCCGGACCAGATCGAGATCAGCGCCACCGAACGCCACATCCGGTTTGAGAACGCCGATGGGCCCGCGTGCACGCTGACCTCATACGGGGCTGGTGGCGCGGTCCTGGAAAGCTCCAGCGATGCCGGCACCACCTTCTCCTTCGGGACCCGCGCACTGGTCTGGGACGGCCCCTATTTCACGAACCTCCAGGTCAGCCGAGTCGACGGCGACACCAGCACCGTCCAGGCCGAGGTCTACGCCGACGTCCAGGACTCCGGCGGCGGCAACTCCCGCGGCACCGTCAGCCTCCGGGCCGTCGGCGACGGCGACGCCAACGGCAGCATCATCGACATCAGCGCCGACGGCGGAATCATCTTCGACTCCAACAACCGGACCACCGACCCGCCCGCCCCGCCCATCGGCAGCATCACGCTGTATGTGAAGGGCAGCCCTAGCCGGCTGTACTACCGCGACCCCGGCGGTACCGTCCACGGCCCTCTTTGACGACGGAGGTCTAGATGGCCGATGAGAACGCCGAACTGCGCCTTCTCCGTGAGCGTATCGACCGCAATCACGCCGAGACCTCGGCGGATATCGCACGCGTCGAGGCGCAGGTCGCGGCGATCCCCGCTTCGATGGATCGGTACGTGCTCGCCCAGGTCTACGACGCCGACGAGAAACGGCGTGCAGCCGAACGCGACGCCGACCGCGCCCGGATCAAGGCGCTGGAGACGACCGACACGACGCAGGCCGCGAACGGCAAGGCATGGCTGATCGGCATCAGCTTGATGATCGGCGGCGCCGCGCTCGGCTACATCTCCCAGCTCATGCAGGCAAGGGGCCGCTGAATGAGAACCACCACCGCACTCAAGACCGGCGCGACGTTCGGCGGCCCGGCCGTCTTCGGGGCCGGCGCCGCGATGCTCGCCGCGGCGCTCGTCACCTCAGGCCACGGCCAACGTGAGGCAGCCGTCTCTCCGGCTCGGACCGTCACGGTCACCTCGACGCCCGCGCCGGTCGCTGCGCCACGCCACGGCCGTACGACGGCGCCCAGGCCGAGAGTCTCGGCAAGGAGCCCGAGGCCGACTTCGGCGGTGGCCGTCAGCGACCGCCGGGCGGCGATGCCGCGCACCAGCAGCGGCGGCATGAGCCACGCCGAGGCCCGGCCGCCGTCCGCTCCGCAACCATCCCCGTCCGCTGCGTCGTGCAGTGACGGGGTCCTGTCCGTGCAGGCGCTCCACGCCCTGTGCGTATCTCTTGGGAGGTGACGTGACCGACGTCCTTGACGTGTGTGATGCCCAGCTCGGCCAGCATGAGGCCGCCGACGGCACGACGAAGTTCGGGAAGTGGCTGGACGCCCAGAGTCCCGTGACGCACGTGTACGCCAAGGCGGAGTGGTGCGCGGCCTCGGCGATCTACTGCATCGCGCAGGTCCCCGGCGGCCTGGAGGCGATCGGTGGCCTGCACAAGAGCGACGCCTACGTTGAGAACTGGCACCGCCGCATGTCCGCCCTGGGCCGCGTCTCGATGACGCCGAAGCTGCGCCGGATCGTGTTCTACGACTGGCGGGGCACCGGGCCGGACGACAACCACGTCGGCATCCTGAAGGAGCGGAAGGGCAGCAAGCTCTACGTCTACGAGGGCAACCACCGGAACCGCTACGAGCTCGTCGAGCGGCCGTTCGACAGCCAGGTCGTCGGGTTCGCCGAGTGGTGGTCGTTCGTCGAGCAGCCGGCCGTGGTCGGCGGCGACACGGATTGGTTCATCGAGTCATGAGTCTCCTCCGCGGACACGACATCTCCGCCTACCAGGGCCCGACCGCGCCGGCCGTCGACTTCGTCATCGTCAAGGCCACCGAGGGCCGGAGCTACACCAGCTCGCGGTTCGCCGCCCAGTGGAAGTCTGCGAAGAGCCGGGCGAAGCATCGCGGTGCGTACCATTTCGCCAGGCCAGAGGAGTCCACGGCCACGTCGCAGGCGGCCCGGTTCCTCGACGTGGTGAAGCCGGTCCCTGGTGAGTCGGTGTGGCTCGACCTCGAAGCTTCCGATCTGAGCCAGACCCGCACGAACGCGTGGGCGAAGACGTGGGGCGACTACATCCGCGAGCACGCACCGGGCGTCACGTCCGGTGTCTACATGGGCTCCGGGTACGCCTCGAACGGCACCGGCCGCGATCTCGACCAGCACTTCGACCTGTGGTGGTACGCCCAGTACCCCTCGGCGGCGCGCACCTCGACGTGGCGCACGACCTTCGACCCGTGGCTCCCCTCGGGGCTCACGTGCGGGTGGAAGACACCGCACATCTGGCAGTGGACCGCGAACCTCAACGGTCTCGACGCCAACCTCTCAACTCTCACCCTCGACCAGCTCGCCGGTGCTGCTTCCGGTGACCTGCAACCAGCCGTCAAGGAGGCTGCCGTGTACGGAGGAATCCCGCCGCTCAAGGTCGGCGAGCGGTACACCCGGACCTGCCCGAAGGGTTCGATCAACATCTGGGGCATCGCCTACGACTCGACGAACACCCTGACCTACCGGATCGCCGCGCACTCCAAGAAGGGCGGCGGCGAGGTCAAGGCCGACCTCGTCGTCGGCGGCCCGGCGTCGACCAGAGACAGCTGGCCGGCGAAGCAGACCTGGCAGACGAAACTCGACGACGTCGACTGGTTCTCCATCGAACTGGTCAACGGCGACCCGTCCCAGCCCGACGCCAACGGCCGGGTCGTACAGCCTGGGTGGGACGCCTCCCACACCGCCTGACTGCCCTCGACCTCTGACGCCCGGCCAGCGCGCCGGGCTTTCGCATCTCGGGAGACCTCGTGAAGAAGTACGCCAAGTTCATCGGCGCGGCAGTCGCGGCGGCCGGTGTCGTTGCCTCGTCCGGGCTGCTGCACGGCACGGCCGAGCTCGTGCTGAACACGGTCATCGCTGCGGCTGGGGCCGCGTGGGTGGTGCTCGTGCCGAACGCTCCGGCGGCCGCGCGCCGCCGGTAGACCCTGCCGCCCCCGTCCGCAGGGGCTCACCAGAAAGCCGTCCGGCCCTCGGAAGAGGAGCCGGGCGGCTTTCGTGTTTCCGGGCGCGAACGTGGCTATGTGCTGATCAGGACGCCCGTACGGCGCCGCCGCTGCCACGCACAGTGACATCTTGACCGACGGGCCCGAGCGTCTGGGCGGGCTCGTCGAGCCA
This sequence comes from Actinoallomurus sp. CA-142502, assembly GCF_050936355.1. Taxonomy (NCBI): domain Bacteria; kingdom Bacillati; phylum Actinomycetota; class Actinomycetes; order Streptosporangiales; family Thermomonosporaceae; genus Actinoallomurus; species Actinoallomurus sp. CA-142502. The sequence goes on along the minus strand of NZ_JBNJMY010000001.1, from coordinate 10,156,143 downwards.
TAGCGTCTGTCCCCCGGCCGCGACGGTGAGGCCGAACCGGTCGACACCCGGCCGGCCGAGCTCCACCCAGCGCGCGTACGCCGTGGCGTACTCCTCCCACAGCCGGCGCGGTCCGTACTGGGTCACCTCACAGGATCCGTCGCTCGGCTCGTAGTCGCACGCCGCCCAGGAGCCCTCGGGGTGTCCCACCTCGTACATCAGCAGCGAAAACGAGCCGTCCTGGCCGACGCTGCGGAAAGCGCCGACGCCGGGTGCGAGCGCGGTGGCGAGGAGGATGAGCCCGTCGCCGGCGTGGTCGATGGCTCTCGGGTCGGTCGTGGTCGTGGTGACGTCGGCCTGCTCGGTGTGGTGCGCCTTCCACCGGGCCTCGGCGCGGTCACCGCGCAGCATCATGTAGCTGCACCGGCCGTGGAACCGGCCGAACGCCGCCCCGCCGGACCGGGTGAGCCGGACCTTGAACCCGTCACCGCGGCCCGGCTGCCACGGCGCGGCGATGACCCCGCCCTGCCGAGTCTGTTCGACCCAGGCGTACGGGATCTCGGCGACTCCGCATGTGGCGTGGACGTGGGTGAACGGCGCCCGGTCCGGGCAGCCGGCCGCCCCGTCACCGACGACAACGTGCGGCGCGTACCCGGCGGCCGTCAGGTTGACTACGGCCTGGGCGGAGACGTCCGGGTCGACCTCGACGGTCGTCACGTTCTCCTCCCCGACCCGGGCCGCCAGGACCGCCGAGGTGTAGCCGGTGCCGGTGCCGATGTCGAGCACCCGGTCCCCGTGGTTGATCGGGGACAGCAGCGACAGGAAGCCGAAGGCGACCCCGGGCGCGGACAGGCTGGAGGTCGCCAGGCCGGTCGAGTCGTCGACCGGGTCGCCGTGGCCGTCCGCGCGCTGGGTGATGATCGCGGTGTCGGAGTAGACCGCGTCCTTCCACTCGTCCGGCCGGGCCTGCCGGTCGATCGGGTACGGGCTTCCGTCTTCGGGGCACGCCAGCGCGATGGGCGGGACGAACGCCTCGCGCGGAACGCTCAGCATGGCCTCGCGCCAGTCGGTGAGTCCGAGCAGGTCGGCGAGTTTCTCGTTGCTCATGCGACGCCCTTCTCCAGCAAGTCGGCGACCGTCGAGGCGATCGGCGCGCCGGTCTCTGCGGTAAGCCAGCCCCACTCGCCGTTCTGGTTCGTTTCCAGGAACACCCAGTGCTCCCCGTCGAAGATCAAGTCGACGGCGCCGAAGATGAGCCCAAGCCGCTCGTGCACCTCCACCAGCGCCGAGCATAGGTCAGACGGCAGAGTCAGGTCCGTGTAGCTGAGCGCGTCGTAGTCGGACCGCCAGTCACCTCGGGCGGATTCGGACCCGGCGTCGATACGGACCGCGAACACCTCCTGGCCGACGACCACGGCACGCGCCTCGAACTCCTTGGTCACCTTCTCCTGGAACAGCTGCGCGGTCCGGGCAAGACCCGGCTCGAGCAGTTCCTGACGGTCGGTGACCTCGGTGGTGTAGAGCATGCGGAGCTGGTTCTCGTCCGCATGCCAGACGCTGCCCATCGGCTTGTAGATGATCGGCCTGCCCAGGTTCGTCGCCCAGTCGTACGCGCGCTGGGGATCGGAGGTGATGAGCGTCTCCGGGATGGTTAACCCGCAGGCGCTGGCCGCTTCCAGCTGCACAGGTTTGTATTCTGTCCGTGCCGCGGCGATCGGATCATTCAGCCACAGGCAGTGGCGGAGGGCTTGGATGACGCCGCCGAACCCGCGGCGGGCCTCGCGGTAGGCGAAGACCTGTTCCGGGCCGGACATGCCCTCTTCCAGGCGGAACTGGGTGGGGCGGCGGTAGTAGACGGCGCGGACATCGTCGAGCTGGACGAGGTCCTGGCCGGTCTCACGGTCCACGATGACGCCGGACCACGGCCGGGCGGTGCCGACTCCGGCGGTGAGGCTGACCCGCGTGGGGAAGTCGGCAGGGTCGAGCCTCACTGCCGGAACGCCCCGCCCGGCGAGCTCGACGGCGACGCGGTCGCCGGTCCAGTCGCGCTCGTCGGTGAGGATGAGGACGGTCATCTCAGTCGGAGCCCATCTCTTCCGGGTTCTGGCCGTCGCCTTGGGAGCTGGTTTCCGATGTGGCGCCTTCGTGCTTGCCAGCGCGCGGAGTCAACGGCCGCAGGTACCGAAGGCCCCACGGGCGTACGTCGGTGGCGGCTTCGCCGCGGGCCTCGAGCAGGTGTCCCGTCGGGCTGAGGGGGAACAGGTCGCCGACGCGGAACGGAAGTCCGCGCGACTCGCCATCAGGCGAATGGGTCACCAGGTCAGGTCTCGTCGGGGTCATGAGCATGGCGTGGTCCTGCCTTTCTGGTCGCCTCGCGGTCCAGGTGCCGTCATCGTGGCGCGCGCCCCGGCCGCGGGGCTATGTACGGGTCGAATAGACCCATCTGACTTGCGGGGACGCCTCCTCTCCTGATCGCTCGTTGTGGCCGCGGCCCCGGCACCCCCCGCAGGGCAAGACCGGGGCCGCGGGTTTAGCACCCCAGCGGCGGCTGTGGCGGACGACCGGAGGCATCGCCGCCGGGGCGGTCTGGAGGTGCCGGTTACGGCTGCTGGATCATCACCTTGACCTCGATGCACTGGTTGTTGGCCATGCTGCGCGCGCTCTTGCGCCAGTCGAGGTCGAGGTCGGTGGTGGTGTCCGGCATGGCTTTCTCCTTGCTCGGTGTTCGGTGTGGTGCCGCGGCCCCGATGCATCCCGCAACGCACCGGGGCCGCGGGTCTAGTAGGCGCCGCGCCTCTTCAGCCGCGCGGCGATCTCGTCGGCCTTCTCCGCGTCGCCGGCCTTGACGGCCTTCGCGAGTTCCAAGGCGTCCGCGACGTTCTGCTCGTCGGCGGCGTCCAACGCTGCCTGGAGGCGCTCGGCGTTCTGCTTCTGCTTCTTGCTCAGGCCCATCAGGCGTCTCCTTCTAAGGGGCCGTGGCCCCGGCTGGTTGGTCACCGCGGCCCCGGGCACCTCTCCCCAAGGGCTCGGGGCCGCGGCGTCTATGGGCCGCCGGGCGGGCGCAGTGTCGGGGGGGCCGAGTCGCCCGCCCGACGGCCAGGGCTACGGTCGCCGGGTGCTGGCGCCGTCGCCCTCCTCCCCCTCATCCCGCCGTACGGCGGGGGGTTCGCCGGGGCGGGGGTCATGGTCGATCTGGCTGGCCGTCCTGGGGCGCTGGTGAAGGATCGCCATCGCCTCGGCGTACTGCTCGGGTGTGGCCGAACCGCAGGTGCCGGAGTTGCTCATCGCTGACCGCCGCGGGTCAGCGCCTGGGCGATCCGCTCGACCGCCCCACCGATGTCGTTCTCCGCGCCGATGAGTTCCGTCTCGGGGATGCCATCGGCTGCGCCCGGCAGAACGAGATGCCAGCTCAACGCCAGCTCACCGGACGGGTCGGGGGCGAGCTGCACGCGACGTGTACACGCTGGTGCGGCCACGCTCGCAGCGGCCCGAACTTCCAGACTCCAGAACATCACGTCGACCGCGGTGACCGTGAATCCATGCGCGGTGAGGGCTGTCTCCAGCTCGTGCAGGCGGGCGGCCACCTGCCGGCGAACGTCCGCGATCGGGTCGGTTTTTGCGTGCACCGCCCGCCTCCAATGTCTGTGGTGTTTGGACTACAGCCAGTGAAGTGCTGCAAAAGGAGCCGCGACAGGGGACAATCCGGAGCACGACGGAGCACACAGAGAGTGCTCTGAAATGCTCGGCAAGGGTGCACGCAACATGTCTGCCGACGTTCGTAGGGTGTGGGTTGACCGCATCCGAGAGGAGCGCAAGGCGCGGGGCTGGGACAAGCCCGAAATGGCGCGCCAGCTCGCGCATGCCGCCGGTGAGGACCGCAGCAGTCTCCCGAGCCACGAGAGTCTGCTGTCGTACGTCAAGCGCTGGGAGCGCGGCGACGTGGAGCAGATCAGCGAGCGCTATCGGCTCCTGTACGCCCGCGCGTTCGGGACCACCGAAGAGGCGATCTTCGGAGAAGACGAGGACGAGGTGAACCGTCGGGGTTTCGTAGGGTCGTCGCTGGCCGCAACGTTTGGCCTCGCCGTACCGGCCGGCGCGGACACCGCATCCGGCCGCCGCATCGGCGCCGACACGGTTGCGCGCCTACGCCGTCGTACGGCCCGGCTGCGCCGCCTTGACGACGTCTTGGGTGGCGCCGACACCTACCGGGTCTACCTCGCCGAGCTGAAAGCCACGAGCGCGCTGGCCGACGAGGCGAGCTATACCGACGCGACCGGCCGTGCGCTGATGGCGGTCGTCGCCGAGCAGGCGCAGCAGGTCGGATGGTCGGCCTTCGACGCCGGCTGGCACCCGCTCGCGCACCAGCATTTCAAGGACAGCCTGGCCGCAGCGTCCGATGCGGGCGACACGTCGCTGATCGCGAACGCGTTGGCATACCTGGCGTACCAGAAGGTCAGCACCGGCCAGCCGGGAACCGGCGAGGCGGACGCCTCATGCCGCGTCGCCGACAGCAGCGCGACGCCCCGGACCGTCCGGGCACTGCTGTACGAGCGAGCAGCCTGGGCGCACGCGGTCGCCGGGGACAGCGCCGCCGCCGACGAGGCGCTGGATCGCGCCCAGGACGCTCTCGCCGACGGCGGGCGCGCGGCGAGCGAGCCGGATTGGGCGGGATGGGTCGACCAGACGGAGCTGGAGATCATGTCCGGCCGCTGCTGGAGCGCTTTGGGCGACCACGCTCGAGCCGTACCGGCGTTGACGCACGCCTTGGGGCGCTACGACGACACGCACGCCCGGGACAAGGCGCTGTACCTGACGTGGCTGGCCGACGCTCACCTCGATGCGGGCGACGTCGAGCAGGCCGCGGCGGTCACCGGCCGGGCGCTCTCGCTCTGCGCCGACGTCGCATCGGTACGGCCCCAGCGGCGCATCGACGCAGCGCTTCAACGACTTCGGCCGCACCGTACGGTGTCGGGTGTCGCCGACGTCATCGAGCAGGCGGAGGAGCTTCTCAAGAGGTCGCCCGGGTCACCCAGTCCAGATATGCGGCCGAGCCGCCGAGAGGCGTGAAGGACACTTCCGGGTTGTCCCATGGGTGCGCCTCGATCAAGTGGGCTTCCAGCTCGGGGTAGCGGTCCTTGGTCGTCTTCAGGGTGAGGGTCCACTCTTCGCCGTTGCCGAGCTCGCCGAGGTGCCAGAACGCCGTGACGGCCGGGCCTGTCACCTGGCCGCCGGCGGCGAGCCGCGCCTTCACTGCCGAGTTCAGCAACTCGACGGCCGCCTCACGCGTGGGCGCTGCGGTCGATACCTGTACGTGATCCGCCATACGCGGCAGCGTAGTCGGACGTAAGATCGACCTGCGTGCACCACGACGCCCCGCACGGTCCAGGCGACCGGCGGGGCGTCTCTCGTTCAGAGCCGGAACGCTGAGACGTCCCTCCCAGGTTGGGCCAGGGAGGGACGTCTCGGGAACACCCTGCAAGCCGCGACCGAGCAGGGGGTTCGCTGTCGGGGGGCCGTGCCGCGCTCCGGTCGGCGCGGCCTCCGAGTCTCTACAGCGGGTCGCCACACCGCCAGCACGCCGCGCGGTCGGGCTCATTGGTCGTCCCGCACCCGCAGGGCTTGAGTGCGAGGGCCCGCGCGTGGAGCTTCTCGATGCGCTCGAGCAAGTCGTCGAGCTGGTCCAGGGTCCTGTCCGGGTTGGCCTTCAGCTCCTCGAACTCGCGGCGGAGGGCGTCGGATTCGCGCACGAGGTGCGCGGGAGCGGGCCGGTCGGCGGCTGAGGCGGTCATCGCTGCGCCGCCTCGACCTCGGCGACCATCAGGTGCGCGCGGGCGGCCTGCTCGGGGTAGCCCGCACCGCCCCAGACCTCGGCGAGGATCTCCCAGAACGTCAGCGGGTCGCGCTCGCGGACGTCCCAGAGCCAGCAGAACACCTCGACGGCTTGGTCGGTGTCGATGTCGGTGTCGGCGAAGGCCGCGCGGACCTCGTCGGCGAACTGGTCGCGCGTGCGCCCTGTCGACCAGGTGAGCTGGCTCGTAGACTGTTCGGCCATGGGGGTGGCCTCCTATCCAGGTTGTCCCCGTAGGCCCCGGCCGGTGTTGCAGTCACCGCGTCCGGGGCCGCCCTCGTTAGAGGGGGTTTCCGTATGACAGAAACCCTATTGATCGGAATGTAGATACGCAAGTGGTCTAGGGTTCCTGTATGACGAAAAAGAAACCTGGGCGCCCTGCGACCGGAGAGACGAAGGCGCGTAGCGTCCGCATCCCCGACGGCCGTTGGAAGGCCGTGAACGACATCGCCGAGCGCGACGACAAGACGGCCTCGGACGTCGTCAACGAGGCCATCGAGGAGCACATCCAGCGCGACGCCAAGCGCCAGAAGAAGTAGCGGGCCAACCATGGAATCGGACCGATCTGGGCCCTGCGGGACGATGCCGGCCAGTTAGATCCGAGTGAGATTTCGGGGTTAGATCGCCGCGGCCGAGTTACGTTTCTCACTCGGGGGTTCACTCGCCGTCTCGGCCGCTTGACCTGCTGAAAGTCCGGCAAGTTAGGTCGATTAGCCGAGTGGCCGCACCCCTCGCACCCCTCCGTACGGGCTGTTTTCGCAGGGTGCATGTTCGGGCCTAACTGCTAACTCGCCATGGGGAGGCAGCACGCGGCCCAGGGAGTTTTCCCTGGCCTGCTTCCCCGGCCGCTTCCCCGCGCTGACGTGCTCGGCGGTCGCGTTAGGGAGGCGGGGAGGCGGCCGGCGCCGTACTCCATAGGTGCTCTGCCCGTACCTCAGCCCGTACCTGCGCCCGCCTCCCTGCGGTCGCTGAAGCCTGACGGAGTGCGTGACGGGAACGCCCTGACGGGGTCCTCGCCAGGTACCCGTACCGGCGTGCCGAGGCCCCCGAGGTATACGTACCTGGGGGGGCTCGCGGCGGCCTAGGGCCTGTTTTGTGGATCTTGGTTGAGCCACAAGATGAGGCTGGCGATGGTCACCACACTCCGATAATGAGCAGCGAGTTTTTCATAGCGGGTGGCGAGTCCGCGGAAGCGTTTGAGCTGGTTGAAGCAGCGTTCGACGACGTTACGGCGCCGGTAGATCTCCTTGTCGAAGCCGCAGCGGCGCCATCCGCGGCGGGCACGGGCGGCGAGCTGGTCACGGCGTTCGGGGATGGTGTGGGCGATCCGGCGGCGGCGCAGGTAGAGGCGGATCTTGTTGGTGGAATAGCCCTTGTCGGCGATGAGGTGCAACGGCCGGATGCGAGGCCGCCCCACGTGCTTACGGGGAATCCGGATCGCTTCGATGACCTCGATCAGACGGGTGCAATCGTTGATGTTGCCCCCCGTGATCACGAATGACAGTGGCAGGCCGCGGCCATCGCAGGCCAGGTGGATCTTGGTGGTCAGCCCACCGCGGGATCGTCCGAGCGCCCGGTCCGTTTGGTGATCTTGCTGCCCGTTCGTCCCGGCGGTGTCCCCTTTTTGCGGGCGCCGGCGGCGTGCTGGTGAGCGCGCACGATGGTCGAGTCCACGCAAACGCCCGTCATGTCCACTTCACCGATCGCGTCGTCGTGGACCTGGACATGTTCCAACAGGCGATCCCATGTCCCATCGGCTGACCAGCGGCGGAACCGTTGATAGACCGTCTGCCAGGGCCCGTACCGCTCCGGGATGTCCCGCCAATCAGCGCCCGTGCGGATCTTCCACACGATCCCGTTGACCACCTGCCGGTGATCCCGCCACCGTCCGCCCTGACGCGGATGAGCAGGCAACAACGGCTCAATCCGCGCCCACGCGGCATCACTCAGCTCATGACGACGCACCATGACACGCCATCAACCCACACTCCTCGCCCAAGATCCACAAAACACGCCCTAGCAATGGCCGGTCACCTCGCGGCCGGGGTCGCTAGGTCTAGCGGGTGCGCTAGCGACCCCGGCCGTGTTCGTACCTGTTCCTACCTGCGGTGACTCCGATTCCTAGCGCCTAGCGGACGATCTCAGGTATGGCCCGCTTCTCGGCCAGATCGGCGAGGTACGCCTGTACCTCGTACGCACGGCCCTGGCTGCCGCCGAGCGTCCGCTGGAGGCGCTTGATGCCTGGCACGCGGCCGGCTCGTACCTCGTCGGCGAAGAGCCGTACCGCCCGTACCTGATGCGGGTCCGAGGGCACGGGTACGCGCGGCGGTTCCTCGCCGCGCAGCCACGCCATGATGGCCGGGGAGACGTCGTCCGGAAACGGGTCGACGGTCGGCGGTGGCTCGGCCGGCGGCGCGGTCTCGAGCGCGAGTGACCCCGGGTCGGCGATGGCCCACGGCGCGGGCACGTCCATCTCGGCGAGCTCCCGCGCGTGCGCGAGCGCGCCGATCTGGGCGAGCAGCGCCTCCTGACTGTCCTCGTCGTCGGCGAGGTTGGTGTACTCGATCGCGGCCCGCATCGTCGCGTCCAAGCGCCGCTCGGCCCGCCGCAGACGCCGCCGCCGGGCGCCTGCCGTACGGAGCGTACGAAGATGCTGCACGGCCAGCGCGACCCGCGTGAGGCGCCGGTGCGCGTCGACCTCGCCCGCCGTACGGTCGGTCGCCTCGGCGAAGCCCAGGAACACCAGGACACGCTCGGGCGTGACGCGCCAGTTGATCCGGCGCCGCGGCTTGCGCTCGCCGTCCTTCCGCGCCCGGCGCCGCTCACCGGTCAGGCCCCGTTCCCACAGCCACGCCGAGACCGCGGCAGCGGTGTACCGCAGCAGGATGATCCACAGAGAGTCGCCGGCGGTGGACGCGAGCGTCGCGGACCCGAAGGCGATCACCCAGACGGCGGCACCGTCCGCCCCTGCCGTGTGCTCGGGCGTCTCCCGGATGTTCTGCCGGGCCCGCAGCCCGGACACGAACATCGCGATCTCCAGGAACGCGAAGGACTCGATTCGCAGTAGCACGGGGGCGTGCACGATGTCGCGGAAGAAGATCCACATGCCGTCGGCCTGAACGGTCGTCGCGATGAGGGCGGCGATGACCGTTAGGACGTTCTCGGCCCGCTTGCCGCGCACTAGGCGCAGGGCTGCCCGCCAGGCGAGCACGAGCACGAGCAGCGCGAGCACCGCGCCGGCGATGACGTACGCCGGCTTGTCGGTGGGCACGTCTACGATGTCGCCGATCTTCACCGGCCCGCCTCCCTGCACTCGGTGCGCGCCTCGCCCCAGGTGCGATATCCGGTCGCCGGGTACTCGGCAAGCTTCTCGCGCAGGTAGGTCAGCGTCCACGCCGCGCCCCTGCTGGGATCGTCGCGGAGCGCGCGCAGCGAGACGACGAGCTGCATGAGCCGCTGGTCGAGGATCTTGGCGCGGATCTCGTCGTCGCCGGCGGTCGCGGCGTAGGGGATGTCGAGGGCGTCGAGCACGACGTCGAGCACCTCGCGGGCCAGGTCGCTCACGCGTCCACCTCCTCGTCGTCGAAGACGCGGGAGATCTCCCGCTCGATGGACCTGGTCAGGTGGTAGGACCCGAAGTCGGGCGGGGCGGAGTCCGGGTCGAGCAGCATCAGCGCCTCGGCCGCGGTGCCGAGGTCGATGGCGATGTCGCCGGTTCCGGGGCCGTACGAGGAGGAACGCACGCCACCGACGGTGAGCACGCGCGTCCAGGACACGGCGTCGCTCGGCGACATGGTGAGGGTGGCCCCGTGGAACGTGAGCTCGACGTGGGCGGTCGACAGGTCGCCGTCGATCCAGTGGGCGACGACGCGGTACTCCTCGTGCGCGTCGGTGATGACCCGGTGGTGGCGGATCGGGCCGGGGGTGTTTTCGTCATGGTCGGCGCCGCACAGCTCGTGGCGGCATGAGATCGTGCTCATCGGGTTCGGACCTCTCCGTTACAGGGGTTCGGATCAAGGCCCTGGGCGAGCGGTGAGGTCGCTTCGCCCGGGGCCGCCTTGCGTCAGGGGTGGACGGTTGTGGTGTGCACCTCCGGAACAGCGGGCGCCGAGGGGTCGAATGGCGGGGCGAACTGGCCCACGACGACCAGGCCAACGGCCGCGATTACGAGGTACGCCAGAATCCAGAAGAGGCACGTCCGCCAGAGGCTGGAGCCCCGGTGTCGCACCGGCGTTGGCCTTGCGGACGGCTGGAGAGGCGGCGGCCAGTCGGGGCCGTAGTCCATGAAGTAGCTCGGCCGGCAGCGTTCCGGGCTGTACGAGGAGCCGCTCCGACGATGCGTGCCGGTGGGCGTGGACGCGCCCGCTTTACGCCCGAAATATGGCCGAAGGTGACCAACTTTGATCAACGGCGACCAACGGTGAAATGATGCTCTTACGCTGGTCAGGCCGCATTTTCCAATGACGCCCAACGGCAGCCAACCGTGCCGCTTGGAAGGACGCGGGTTCGATTCCCGCCACCTCCACGCGTGCTGGCCCGGGGGGACGACCCCCCGGAACCCCCCGATGTGAGGGGCTCCGCCCCCCACAGCCCCCCGCGGGTTGTTGTCGGAGGAGGGTCACATTCGTTCGACGGCGTTGTTGTCCACTGCTCGTGAGGGCGGTGGGGAGCAGCGCCGTTGTCGTGTGGTTCGGCTCCTGCGCACTGGAAGAGCTAGCGAAAGCGCTGGCCCACAAGCCACGCGCCGCGATCGCGGTACGGTGCTGACCGGCAGACGGTTTGGGGGGGCGGCGTGGCGTGAGCGGAGCGTTCCGAATGGACGCGGTCCAGATGGGGCTGCGCCGGTACTGGCTGGCCCGGGGCGCGTTGAACGGTGGGCGTTTCGAGGTGCCGGACAGTGACCTCGATGTCAGCTTTGCTCGTGCCCGGATGGTCGATGTCGACTTTTCCGGGCTGAGGCTTTTCCGCTTTGCGGCGCACGACTCCGTGTTCGAGCGCTGTGACTTTTCCCAGGCCGCGTTCGACAACGTCAGTTTCGGCGCCACTGCCGCTGATGGGCGGTGGGACCGAGGCACCTGGCCGGCGACGTTGTACCGGGAGTGCGTCTTCGCTCGCACACGGATACCTCCGCAGGCCTTTTTTGGCAACGCCCGGTTCGAGCGTTGCGTATTCGACGGCGCCCGCCTGCGCGACTTGATCCATACACATACGGCGCAGTTCGTCGAGTGCAGGTTCCGCGGCAAGATCCAAGACGCGAACTTCTGGGGTAGACCCACAAAACACACTGCGGCGCTCGGCCGAGACCGCAACGCCTTTACCGGTAACGACTTCACGGGCGCGGACCTGATCGATGTTGGGTTCAGACACATCGACCTGCATGCCCAGAGATTTCCCGGCCTACCCGACTACGCCGTCTTGGATCGCGTTGATCAGCGTGTAAAGGGCGCGCTGGCCGCGATGGCGGATTGGCCGGACGGCGAGGTCAAGACTAAGGCGGCACGGTCTCTGCGGTTCCAGGCCGACTGGGCGATCGCGTACAACAACGGGCACGCCGTGGTGTCTCGGAATTGGGTCGATCGGCGGCTGCCACCCGACGTCCGAGATCAGATCTTCTGGATGCTCGTCGGCGACAGCGAAGAGCAGTAGTAGATATCCCGACCGTTCGCCCTTGCCGCCCTTGCCAGGTCCCGTACCTGGACACGCCAGAGGGCTACCTGCCCGTTCATAAGCTCATCCTCGGCCAACCGCTCGCCGGAAACGCCGGCTAACGCCAAGGCGAACTGCGGCCGCATCCGCGTGAGCCACGGCCCGTCAGCATCGCCGGAGACCGCGGCGTCGTCACCGAAATCGCTGGGATCCCGAAGATGGGCGCCTCCTCGCCACCGGCAGCCGCGACGAGACCGCCCGGTTGTGGAATCCGGCGACCGGCGAACCGATCGGCAATCCCCTCACGGGGCACGCTAAGCCCGTGCGGGCGGTGGCGTTCAGTCCGGACGGGCGCCTCCTCGCCACCGGCAGCCATGACGGGACCGTCCGGTTGTGGAATCCGGCAACCGGTCAACTGATCGGCAACCCTCTCATGGGCCACACCAAGGGGGTGTGGGCGGTGGCGTTCAGTCCGGACGGGCGAACTCTGGCCGTCAGCAGCTTCGACGGGAACATCCGTTTGTGGCGCCGAATACCTCCATGATCCAGAGGCTTTGGGCTTGCGGGCACAAAACCCGATATTCGGGCGGCTCGGCGGCTGGACGGTCGCTATCGCGTCATGTTGATCTTGATTTGCTGAATGGGTGCGGCCTTCGGGGCGCGGGCATTGCCGATCTTGATCGCTTCGCGGTTATAGGTGAGACCTCATGCGGAATGCGGAGGAAGTCTCTCAATATGTGCTCGAAGACCCCTGGCCGGGTCGTTCGTGTTCGAGTAAGCGGTCGTCAGGTCCACGCGGACCTGGGATCGGTGTGGTCGGCGACTTTGTCGCCTTCCATCCGGTCCTTCGTCATTTCTGCCCAGGGGGCGACCCCCTGGAACCCCCGCTGTGAGGGGCTCCGCCCCCCACAGCTCCCCGCGGGTTGTTGTCGGAGGAGGGTCACATTCGTTCGACGGCGTTGTTCGGCCACGGCTTGTGAGAGCGGTGGGGAGCAGCGCCGTTGTTTTATTTCTGCCGGGCACGGCCGTGGCCGCGCCCGTGTGCTCGTTCGCAGACGGTCAAACGCGTTGAAACTGGCGGGTTGCCGCGATCAGGGTGAGCCCTCCCAGTGCGAACCAGGGATTCCACAGGATGAGGCTCCAGTGTGTTTCCAGTGGGCCGACCGAGGACGCGATTCCGCCGGCCCCGGTGAGGAGGACGAGTTCGAGCAGCAGCGCGCGAGCGAGCAGGACGGTGCCGACCAGCCAGCCGAGAACCACCATCCCGCGGCGCAGCCCGCCGGAGGGCCGCCAACGAGCAAGCCCGACGCTGAACGCCACTCCAGCCAGGAGTACCAGGGCCACACCCCACAATCCGATCAGGACGAACGCATCTGGCCTGCGGGCTGCGAGGTCGGGTCCGGCCGACGATGCCAATCCGACGTCTCCGCCGACCGCCCAGTAAATGTGCACCACCGCGAACAGTGCACACCAGGCACACGAGGCATAACCCCACGTCCTCGTATGCTGACCAGCTCCCGGATTGATCTTCACACCCGACCAACGCACGGTCAGGCCAAGGGAGTTCCGCCTGGCGACCACGACCCGGCATACCCACCAACGGCGCAGGCGGGGGCACAGCGCCCCTGCCTGTCCGATGGTCGACCCGAGTGTTGAGCAAAGCCGTTGTGCCCACCGGGTCGCGTCACAGCCGCCGTGGTCGTAGAGGAGCGTCGAGCTTCGCTGGCAGCTCTGTGACCTGGCCGTTTTTGTTCGAGTAAGTGGTCGTTCGGTCCACTGGTGCTGGCCCGGGGGGCGACCCCCCGGAACCCCCCGATGTGAGGGGCTCCGCCCCCCACAGCCCCCCGCGGGTTGTTGTCGGAGGAGGGCCGCATTCGTTCGACGGCGTTGTTCGTTCACGGCTCGTGAGAGCGGTGGGGAACGGCGCCGTTGTTTTGTTTCTGCTGGTAGTGGTCGGCGTTGTCAGGAGAGAGGAGCCGTCGAGGCATGGTTCGGCTTCACCGCAGCGGTTCGTCCTGCTGATGCTCATCGGAGGGTGTGACGGGCGCTGCCGCCTCCCACAACACCCCACGCGGTTTGTTGTCGGGCTTTGGTCGGCCGGTCCATCAGTCGATTGGGTCGGCCCGTCGTAGCCACTGCTCCCCTTCCTCCACGCGTCCGGTCTCATTGAGAAGGCGGCCGAGACTGCGCATTGCCGTAACGTCACCGGCATCGGCGGCACGGCGGTATTGCACCTCCGCCTCCTGAATCAGGCCGCGTTGCCGAAGGAAGTCGCCGAGATTGCCCGCCGCAGTGGTCTCGGTGCGAGTGGCGCGGGTCCACCACGTCTCGGCCTCACCGATACGACGGGTTTCGCATAGTAGATTGCCGAGATTCCTCATCGCGTCGGTATGGCCGGCGTCGGCTGCACGGCGCCACCAGGTCTCGGCCTCGTCGACCCGGCCGGTCATCTCCGCCACGAGGGCGTTACCGCTCTGGTCTTCGACCAGGAGCGACTCGAGCTTCGATCGCAGCGCGGTGACCTGGCCGTTTATGTTCGAGCAAGTGGTTGTTAGGTCTACGAATACTCATTACGGCCCGACTGAACACGTTTTCGGTCGGGCTGTTCTGTGGTTTGGCGCCTGGACCCAGTTGATCCACCTGGTACGACCGTTGCCTGCCTCGGCCGACGGTGTCCTCTTCTGCCGATGTGAGGATGCCGTAGTTTGCCGGGTCAGCGACGTTCCCACACGCACGGCCAAGAGGGACGCCGTCTGCGGCCCACGTTGACGAACTGAGTGGTGTGCGAGGCGAGTTCGTGATCGCGGATACGGTTGGGCGGTGACGACCGACCGCCCGGGCCGGGCCGGCGATCCGTGGCAGCGGCGGTGGACGTGGGATCGGCGGGTTTCGCCGCGTTGGCTGCTCGTCGGACACACCGGCACGCCGCAGTACCCCGACGAGGACGCCTTGGCGTTGTGCGCCGACATCGACGGGCTGTTCATCGATCTGCCGCCCCGGCCGCGGGAACGCTTCACCCTTCTCGGCTGTACGCCGGACGGCGCGCTCGCCTCGATACTCGACAGCGTGACCACTGGGACCGCCGGTTCCGAGCGAGCGTGGCTGGGCGACCTTCGGGTATCGGCGAGACGCGACGACCCGGCGACAGGGGGCGGCTGGATGGGCGAGGAGCTGCTCGATGTGACCGTGCTGGCCCACCGGCCGTCACAGACCTCGCCGGGGTGTGTCGACGTCGAGTTGGAGGGCTTGGTCGGTGGGTACGACCGCACGGACGGCGTCGATCGTCCTGGTGACGTCACCGGGTTCGTGCTGAGCGGTCCGGACGACACGCGGTGTGGTGTCTGCGTCGACGTCACCGGCGTCTTCCGGGAGCGCGCCGAGCCGCTGGTGCCGCACGTCGTCCTGGTCGGCTGCCGGCCCGAGCCGTCGCTGCTGGCCGCGATCGCCGCAGTACCACAGTCGACGAAGGCCGGCCTGCGCCGCCGCCGGGTGTCCGCCCAGGTGGGAGCCGTCGCCGCCGACGGTTCGGTGGTTTGGCTGGTCAATGGCATGGTGTCCGGGACGATCGTGTCGAGCGTGCCGTCCGCGCTCGGCGACGGCCTCCTCGACGTCACCATCGCCAGTGACGCATGTGAACCGTGTCCGGCGGGGACGCGCGGCATTCTGGACCTGTGGTTCACCGGCCGACCCATCGAACCCAACCTGTGGGCCCGCTATGACCGGACGCTGCGGCACGAGTGGGCCGGCGTCGCACTGGCTCATCATCGCTCCGATGTCCCGGACCAGCCGGCAGGGACCGTGTTCGACCTCGACGGCCGCTTCGTCACCGACATCGAGGGCTTCTACTGCGCCATCGGGGAGGCGATCAACGGCCCAGGCGGCTACTTCGGGTGGAACCTCGGCGCCCTCGATGACTGCCTTGGTGGGAAGTGGGGTGCTCGGGCGCCGTTCCGACTGGTCTGGCACGACTCGGCGGTGGCCGGTGAACACCTCGTCGCCGGCTACGACCGGCATCGGTACGCGCCGGCGGTCACCCTCGACTATCTCCTACAGATGTTCGCCGAACACGACGTCGAGGTCGAACTGCGCTGAGCTCCTCACCTCAGCCCTTCGGCCCGCACATGCTCCCAGCCCGGCCGACAACGGCCAGAATGTCGCCGCCTTCCTGCCAGCGCAAACCTTTGAGAGCGGGGGCCGGACTGCGACAGCGCTGCCAGCGATCCGCCACTGCACGCAGACGGTTTCCGCCCTTCCCTGATGGTTCGGTCGTGAGCTCGGCCGGGGTTGTGGATGGGACCGGTACCGGGACGATCATGGTTCATGACTGGGATCGAACGAGTGGGACAGCCGGGGTGGTGCGGACCGCTGGCCTGCGCCGGCGCGACAGGACCGGTCTACGTTGTGTGCGGTGCGACGTCGGGGTCCGTTCTGCGTGCGGTCGACCTGGACGGCCGGTTGCGCTGGAGCCGGTCCGTTGGTGGGCTGGGCGGCCAGATGCGCGTCGCGTCGGACGGTGGTGTCTGGCTGGCTGACGACGCTGCGCTCGTGGAGACGACGGTGTGGGGTGCGCCGGGTCGGCGGGTGGAGTTTTCGTGTGCGCCTGACGAGCGGATCGGGACGTTCGTCGTTCTGCCCGATGGGTTCGTCGTGGCGTGGCGGACTAATCCGTACCGCAGCGTGCGCGTGGAGCGCACCGACGGGTCGGGCGCAGGACGCTGGTCGGCCGAGTTGCCCGATGTGCACCTGTCTCATGCGGGCGTCGTCGAGATGAGCGCGGCGAACGGCTGGCGTGCGGAACCCATGCCGCCCTGGCGGCCGCGGGATCTGGCTCCCGAGCGCCGCGCTGGGCTGCTCGTTTCGGCGGACCGGGTATTCGCCACCTACACCGACTGGTCCAGCGGTATCGGCATGGGCTTCTGCCTCGACCTGGCGACCGGGGACCTGGTCTGGGTGACGCCGCCGCACCCGACAGGGGAACGGGCGATCGCTGGGCCGGGCCGTTTCCTGGTCGGCAGCCAGGGGTATGGCGCGTTCTCGACACGGTTGTACGACCGGGACGGCGCGACGGTGGCCGAGTGGCCCAGCCACGGGGGCCTGATGGTCAGTAGCCGGGGCAGGATCCGCGTCGTCGAACTGGACAACGACCTGTCCTCGGCCCGGCGGGTCCGGCGGCTGCATCGCGACGGCAGCATGACTGATGGCCCATACCTGCCCGGCTACTACACCGTCGGCCCGGTGTTGAGCAGCGACGGCCGGGCCGCGTTCTGGCGCGACGGCAAGCTGCAAATCATCGATCCTGACCTGTCCGTCCACACCTTGTGCGAAGGAGAAGGGGAAGGCGTCGACCGGATGCTGCTGTTGGAGGGGGGACGGCTGTTCTTCGTCCTCACCACAGACTGGGCCAAGGGCGAAGACAGCCTCGTCATCGCCGACACCGATCTGGCTCCGCTGGACACCGGTGTGTGGTCCTGCGGCGAGAGCGATCTGCACGCCAACCCTGTCCGCTGCTGGTAGAAGCAGCGCCTGGCGGTTTCAGGACCGCTCATGCCGACGAGCGGGCGCGGTGGAAGCTTGTCGCGGTGGCGTCTGTCCGGGTGCGGGAGACGGGTGGCAGGGCGGGTGTGAGGATGAAGGCTCAGCCTGGTGATCTCGTTTCATGTCGCAACGAAATGATCGCGCGGAGCTAGCCAGGGCGGTCATGGAGCTCATCGACCAGGGGCACCGCCGGATCTCCCAGCGCCTCAACCTGACCCGGGTTCGGGTGTTAGGGATGGTGGCCGCCCAGGGGCCTGTCCGTCCGAGCGTGATCGCCGCCGAGCTCGGTCTCACCGCGTCGGCGACCAGCCGCCACCTCGCCGCGCTGGAACAGGCGGGGCAGGTCACTGTGGAGCCTGACCCATCCGATTCCCGTACGTTCCTGGTCCGGCAGACCGAACGCGGCCGCGCCGAGGTCGACGCCACCGTCCAGGCCGGCGCGGCCGTGTTCGCGGAGGTCGTCGCCGACTGGACGGACGAGGACATCGCCACCGCCCGGATGCTGGTCACCCGCCTCAACCAGGCATGGGCGCGGCGCGGCGACGACGCCGCGAGTGCGGCGTCGTCCGGGGGCGGCCCCCGGTGGCGGCGAACACGCCGGCCGGCGAGGACCGGGGAAGGGGAGGACTAGAGATGGACTCGACCACTGTCATCCAGGTGTCGCGGGCGCCGGCGCCCGTCCAACTGGCGCGGGCGCTGCTGGTCCTCGTGGCGGTCAGTCACCTGGTGACGCCCATGGTGATGCGGGCCGGCCAGAGCGCGCTGCGCGACCAGATCGCGTCCCAGCACCCGGACTTCGGCGCGGCAGAGGTCAGGCGCTCCGCCGACATCGCCGTGACGTCCGGCGCGGCGTTCCACGGCCTCCTGCTCGTGCTGTGCGTCGTGCTGGCGTGGAAGCTGGCCACCGCGCGGCCGTGGACCCGTCGGCTGGCCACGGCCTCCCAACTGCTGTCTGTGGTGTTCAGCGTCGTCTCCTGGTCGTCCTCGCCAATGTTCCACGCGGTCATCCCGATCATCGGCGCCGCTCAGATCCTCATCGTCGCCCTGCTCTGGGCACCCCGGCCGGCCCGGGAGTTCTTCGCCAAGCGTCGTTGAGCGATCGCGAGGCCCGAGCTTGTCCGGCAAGGGCACAGGCTCAGCAGATAACCGGCGGAGAGGCGCAGGCGCTCGCCGACGTAATGGTGGCCGATCGGGCCGGATGACCGAACGCCATACCCGCACTAACTTGCCGCAGACCGCGCGCTCGGTCCAGCCGTCTGTTTAGGCTGGCTGTCAACGACTCTTTTCGTCGTGTTGGGCGCCTTCGCCTGTGGAGGTGACGGTGGGGAGAAGGCTGCCAAGAACACGCCTCCGACCACGACCGCACCCCGGACGAGCGCCGCGACCGGTCCGTCCGCCGACGAGAAGGTCGTCTATCACGACGCGGTCGTCGGCAACGACGTGACGGTGAGGACTTCTTCCTCCGGAGCTGTAAGCAGGTGCCGCGGAAGTAGCGCCGGTACCCGGCGGCCGTGCCAGAGGTACCCGCGACGTACCTGAGTCCCAGGGTCTGTCCGGCGGATCATGCTGGTCGGCCCACCGGGCTGAATCGCTGTATCGGCCCGCCGGGCAAGGAGCTGGATGAAGCAGGTTGGGGCCGTCGATAAATCCCTCGACATGGGCCGCGGTGATCGGGGACGCTTCACGGGATGACAAGAATCGATGACACACCGTCTGCGTGGGACGAGCGCACCCAGCTCACCACGTTTCTCGACTACGCGCGTGACACCGCCCGCGCCAAATGTGAAGGCGTCTCTGCGGAGAACGCACGCAAGGCGCTCCTGCCGGGCTCACCGCTGATGACCATGAGCGGAGTGATCAACCACCTCCGCTGGGTCGAGTACTACTGGTTCCAGGTGGTCTTCCTCGGCGAGGAAGACCGGGGCCCCTGGACCGAGGAGGACCCCGACCGCGAGATGCGTATCGCCGTCGACTTCCCGCTCACGCAGTTGCTCGACGAATACGCCGATCAGAGCGCCCGCTACCGCGAACTGGTCGCCGGGAACGGCCTGGACGAGCAGGCGCAGCGAGCCATCCGCAACGGCCTCCACGTCGACTTGCGCTGGATCCTCCTCCACCTCACCGAGGAGACGGCCCGCCACAACGGCCATCTGGACATCCTGCGCGAGATGCTCGACGGCACGACCGGTGACTAGATCTGGCGGAGATCACGGGCGGAGCCAGAGTCGGATCGAGGCGACGGTGACGGCGCCGTGAAATATGTAGCCACGCTTGTCGAACCTTGTGGCCAGAGCTTGGGCGTTCTTCAACGCGTTGATCGTCCGCGCACTTCGTTCGTTCGCCTGTAGATCGTCTTGTCGAAGCCGGCGGGTCGACCGCCTTTGCTACCCCTTCGTTGGCGGTTGGTCCGCTGGTTCTTCGGTTCGGGGATGGAGTGCTTGATCTGGCGTCGTCGCAGGTAGCGGTTGCGATGCGCTTGCGCGAGCTTGTGTTCCAGCCGGGCGCGTTCGTCGCGGGTCTTGCGGAGGCGTTCGGGGATCTTGTGTTTGGGCCAGTCGGGATCGCCGATCGCGTCGAGGTACTGATCTTCCTGGGCGTCGAGTTTGGGGCTGTCGATGAGTTCCGCGCCGGTCGTCTCGGTGGCGCTGAAACCGGGGTCCAAAAGTGCTGTTTCGGCGGTCTGTTTTGGTCTGAGCGACAACCGTTATTTTCGGCATAGTGGCGTTATCGCCAGGCAAAGCCTCGGATTCCGACTGCCTGACCGCCATCCATCCCACTTTGTGCCGGTCGCACAATCGCAGCGGCGGCACTTTTCCCTGGCGGTTCAGTCAGCCTGCTGACGCTAACTTCACCGAAAGATCGTGTGCTCTACTAAACGCACTCATCACACCATCCTGGGTAACAGGGGGCCAGTATGCCGTTAAAGCGCAACTCGGATCCAGTTGACCATGCCAGGTTGCTGAGTTCGCAGGGACTCGATCCAGCCGCCGGCTTCATGCTCGACGTTGGAGACACCAGCCATCCTGACAACTTCGTCGCCCCGGCCTACCGTGTGGAGTCCACCCAGGCGAGCGGTCAGCACACGGCGAAGATAGTGATGGAACGACGTGCCGCCGAGGGTGACAACACCTCGATCTACTTACGAGCCGGGGTCTTCGAGACCAACTACGCTCTCTCGACCAAGATGTTGGCGGACGACCGCGCGGAGGGCGACGTCGCCTCTATCGGCAGCTACCTCACGGACTTCGCAAGCGACCGGACCAATCGGGTCTATCTCTACATGCCCGCCGATATGGCGGAGCGTAACCGGCGTGCTGAGGTAGAACACTGCCAGGACCTGATCTACGCCTACGAACAGACCCTCCTCGTGCTTGACGCCGCCTTGGTCTCGCTCGCCCCGGTCACCGCCGGGACCGAGGAGGCCGCCCGCAACCAGCTGCTGGCCAATCTGCAGGCCGCACTCCCACGAAACCGGGCCCACCTCGGGACCGACCCCGCCAGCTGGGTCAACGAGTACAGGCGGCTGCGTGACCTTACCCGGATGCGCGATCAGGGCTGGCACAGCTTCGGCGCCGAACTCGTCGACGCCGGGACCGTACCAGGTCGCGACACTCCCACGTACCTGACAGGCGTGCGGCGCGACCCCCCAAGCTTCCCCGCCTACTATCTGGCCTTCAACAGGGGCACCACCGAGATCGGCGTCCACGGAACCGCCGGACTGATCGTCTGATCCGCCGGCTGCGCTGGTGGGTCGGCGGACTGATCCCGGAGCGGTCTCCGGCGTCCGGCTCGATGGCGATCCGTAGATGTCAGGTCCACTCGTGCCGGCCCGGGGGACGACCCGCGGAAGCCCCGATGTGAGGGGCTCCGCCTCCCGGTCGGAGGAGGGCCACATTCGTTCGACGGCGTTGTTCGTCCACGGTTCGTGAGAGCGGTGGGGAACAGCGCCGTTGTTTTGTTTCTGCTGGTAGTCGCGAGGGTGATGCGGCGTCGACAACCTCTTATATCGGCCAGCCGTCTTATCCAGGTGAGAACAGCGATGTTCGGCTTCGGCCTGGTCTTTTTCGTCGTGTTGGGCGCCTCCGCCTGTGGAGGTGACGGTGGGGAGAAGGCTGCTGAGAACACGCCTCCGACCACGACCGCACCCCGGACGAGCGCCGCGACCGGTCCGTCCGCCGACGAGAAGGTCGTCTATCACGACGCGCTCGCGGGCAACGACGTGACGATGAAGACCTTCCCCGCGATCATCGGCGCGATGCCCGCCAAGCTGACCTGCGAAGATATCCTCAGGGGCGGCAAAGTGCTGGGCAACACGTACCCGAACGGTGAGGACTTCTTCCTGCGGAGCTGCAAGCAGGTGCCGCGGAAGTAGCGCGAGAACCCGGCGACCGTGCCAGAGGTACCCGCGACGTCCCTGAGCGCCGCGTGATCGCCGGGCGTGGACCGCCTACGACGCCGTCGCCCTTTGATGTGCGGATTTTCCGTCCGTAGCCCGACGTGCGGGGGCGCGCACTGATTGGATCATCGGTATGCAGATGGTGGAACGGCCGTGGGGTGTGGCCGCCTACGGCGCGGCGAGCGTGAAGGCGATGCCCGACCTGGTGCGGGCCAGGTTCAAGGTGATCCGGGTGGAGCAGACGCCGTCTGAGGCGTTCGCGGCGGCCAGCGACGCGGTGCACGCGGTGCGGCAGACGCTGCGGCGGCATGAGGTATCGGACGCGGCCGTTGAGCGGTCACGGCTTGACCTGAAGAGTTCGTGGAGTTACGGCGGGTCGGAACGTAAGTTCATCGGGTACCAGTGTCAGGCGTCGTTCGCCGTCGAGTCCGGTGATCTCGATGATGTCCAGCCTTTGCTCGTCGATCTGGTCGCCGCCGGCGCCAACGAGATCGAGGCGGTCGACTTCGACGTGACGGGCAAGGGGGAGTTGCGAGCGGAGGCCCGCCGGCAGGCGGTCGGCGCGGCGCGGCGCAAGGCCGAGCTGTACGCCGAGGCCGCCGGGGTGCGGCTGGGGGCCGTTTTGCACATTGACGACGTCGACCCTGAGCAGGTCGGGTTCGAACGCTATCGCGGGCACGGCTCGAGCAGCGAGGCGTCTCCTCAGGATCTGGCCCCTGGACATGTCGTGGTATCCGCCGCGGTCATCCTGGGATTCTCGATCAACCACGACTGACCCTGAGGTTCGTGCAGATCGGGTCGGCAAAAGCGTGGCTTTGAGCAGCCGCCGCCGATCTGACGCGTACCCGGTATCTGGGCCGCGATCATCGTGGCGGCGTTTCGGTTCTGCGGCGGTAGGCGGTCATCGTGCTGTGGGTGTGCCGCCAGGTGATGTGGTGGATGCTGGAACCGATCGGCGTCCATTCTCGGGTGAGAAGCCGGAAGAAGCCGTCATCGGCACAGCGGCCGCCCGCGACTTGCCCGATGTAGATCAGTAGGTCGCCTGTGTAGGCGCGGAGGGCGTTGTTCGCCCACGGGTCGCCGTGAGATGGCCAGCACAGCAGCAGCGCCCGGTCGGGATGGCGCCGGGCGGCCGTGGGACCGTCTCGCCGGATGACGGAGTATTCGGTGCCGTCGGTGAATGTGTTGGTGGAAGAGCTGACGGGCTCGTAGGCGATGGCGTCGATACCGGCTTGTTCTGCTTGCCACGCCCAGTAGCCCGAGCCCGCACCGATCTCGACCAGGCCACGACCGGCCAGGACCTGGGTGAGCCAGACGATGTCGCCCGGTGAGGGGATCGCCCATGAGTAGCGCTTGGTCAGCAGGTGATGCCCGACGGGGAGTCCGCGGGCGAAACCATCAGGACAGATACTCTCTCCGGCTACGCGCACCGACGGTAGCTGCCGGACGATTTCCCAGTACGGGTTGTCCACACCGGAGGGGGTGACCTGGTCGTAGGCGCTGTCGGCGATCCGGAAGGCTGTCGTGAGGCCGGATCGTCGTGCCCACCATTGGTGGATCTCGGCGAGCTCTGCTGACACCGTCACCGTGACCTCCTTGGCAGGCTCATGCCGAATAGCCGATATTCACCGTGGCTGAACACGTGCGTCGCGACGTCGCGTAGAGGTCCGCGCGGCCTTGCCGTGCAGCGGCGACCGGTTGCCGCCAAGCCTTACGCGGTCTTCTGCGGTTTGGTCGTTGGGCGTGGCGGGGTCGGTGGCTGGGTGACGGGGTGGCCGTAGAGGGTTGAAGTCCACGCATTGGTGAGGATGTCGACGAGGACCTCTTCGTTGTCGAAGGGAGGGACTTTGGCTGCGGCGAGGTAGTAGAGCCGTTCTCCCATCCAGGTCAGCGAGGCGGCCACGGCGTGTATGTCCACATCGCAGAGTCGTTGGCGGGCATGGGGGTCCGATCGGATGCGTGCCGTGGCGGCGTCGGTGAAGAGGTTCATCTGTTCGAGCCACAGGGCTCGTAGGTCCTCGTCCGAGCCCCAGTTCTCCACGATCGCCATGAGAACGCCTGCGTTGGCCTGCCACAGACGGGCGCCGTCCTGCACGCCTGCCCGAAGCGCGGTGACCGGGTCCTGTTTCCCGTCGATCCAGGGTTGTGCCGCCTGTTGGCCCTGCGACACGGCCTCGCGCACAAGGTCGCCCAACACGGCCTGTTTGCTCGGGAAGTAGAAGTAGAAGCTGGCCCTGGAGACCTCGGCGGCGGTCAGAATGTCGGCCACGCTGAGGGTGTCGAAGCGGCGCTGCCGCAGCAACTCGCGCGTCGCGGACAAGATCCGCTCCCGTAGTTCGGCGGAACCCGGCGCCGCGCCGGATCGACGGGCGGAGCGCGCGGTGCGCTTGGAAGGCATACGAACCAGGATACGACCGTCTGTACGGACACATTGTATGGACTACCTGTCCATACAACGTGTATGGTCCGATCATGACGCAGATAGAGATCCATTTGATCGTCACCGACCCGGACCGAGCCGCCACCTGGTACGCCGAGGCTTTGGGTGCACAAGAGACGAACCGCATCACGCTTCCCGACGGCCGTACGCTGACCGTGGACCTCCGGCTCGGCGACACGGTCCTGGCGGTAGCCGGTGAAATGCCCGCCCGGGGCATGCGTGCGCCCGCCGGCCTCGGTGGCACCTCCGCCGCCCTGCACCTGCGGGTCCCGGACGCGGATGCGGCCTGGGCGCGGGCGCTGCAGGCGGGAGCCACGGTATTCGAGCCGGTGCACGATGCCTTCTGGGGTGACCGCACCGGTCAGCTACTGGATCCGTTCGGGCATCGCTGGGCGCTGGACGAGCATGTACGAGACGTCTCGCACGATGAGATCGTCTCCCGGGCCGCAGAGCTGTTCAGCGGATCGGCGACGGCATGAGGTACCGCACCTTGGGCACGAGCGGGCTGCGAGTCTCTGACCTGATCCTGGGCGCGATGACTTTCGGCGAACAGGGTGGGGTCGGCGCGCCGCTTCCGGAGTGCCGGCGAATGCTGGACCTGTACGCCGAGGTCGGCGGTAACGTGATCGACACCGCGATCAACTACCGTGCCGGGGCCAGCGAGGAGTTCCTCGGCGAGTTGTTGAAAGGTCGGCGAGAGTCGTTCGTGCTCGGCACGAAGTACACCGTGTCCCGCGACCGCGCCGACCCCAACGCCGCTGGAAATCACCGTAAGAACCTGCGGGCGTCGCTGGAGACGAGCCTGCGTCGGCTGCGCACGGACTACGTGGACCTGTACTGGGTGCACATGTGGGACCGTGCCACGCCGATCGAGGAGACGATGCGCGCGCTGGATGACGCGGTGCAGGCGGGCAAGGTGCTGTATGTGGGGATCTCCGACGCCCCCGCGTGGATCGTGGCCCGCGCCAACACGCTGGCGCAGTGGCACGGCTGGAGCCCGTTCATCGGCCTGCAGGTTCCCTACAGCCTGCTGAAGCGCGACATCGAGCGTGAACTGCTGCCGATGGCCGAGTCCCTCGGACTGGGCGTCACCGCGTGGAGCCCGCTGGCCGGCGGGGTGCTGTCCGGCAAGTACACCCGCCCGGACGGGCCCACGGCCGGTGGCCGGCTGGCCGCAGAGTCTGTCTCGGCTCACGACCATGCCGTCGCCCGAGTCGTCCAGGAGGTCGCCGACGACCTCGGTGCCACGGCTTCACAGGTGGCGATCGCCTGGACGATGAGCCGCTCCCGCGCCATCCGCCCGATCATCGGCGCACGCCACCTCGACCAACTCCGCGACAATCTCGCCGCCATCGACCTCACCCTCCCACCCGAAAGCATCACCCGCCTGGAGCAGGCCACCGACTTCACGCTCGGATTCCCGAGCGACTTCATCACCCAGACCACGTCATGGGTCTTCGGTTCGGCGTTCATCGAGCCACGTCCGGCCACGACCACGCAATGAGGGAAGGACTTACTCGGATCAGAGTGCCGAGGGGGCGGGCTTTCGGTGCATGCGGTAGTGGAGCACGAGGAACGGGATCCCGAAGACCCAGAAGGAGTGCTCGGCCCGCAATTCGTCATCTCTCACATAGACGTCGAGCTGCTCCGCGAAGCCGTGGACCGCCATGGCGGTGAGGTCTCTGGTGTCCGGGTCGACGTAGGTCAGGTAGTGACCGGGCTGGTCGAGGTCGCTGCGGCTGGTCAGAACCAGGCCGCCACCGGGGCGAGCGCGCGGCAGGAGGGTCGCGGTGAAACTGGCCTGGGGGATCGGGAAGCCGACACTGACATACCCGCGACCCTCGTGGCGGTAAGTGGTGTAGATGCCCACATAGATCGGCTCGTCATTGTCGGCGAAGGACCGGATCCAGCCACGGATCGCCACGTCGTCGTCCTGCTCGGGAGTAATGGTGTCGATACGGCCCCGGACACCGCGTAGTGCCTCTCGCTGGTTCATCGGCACGCTGGCCTGACCGAGAGGGCGGGCGATCAGCGTCCGGTACACCAGGTACCCCGGACGCACCCACAGCCGCCACTGCGGGACGATGTCGAGCGTGAACCGTGTCGTGTGTTCGTAGAACTCCCGGACACGCGGATCAACCCGCGCTGGATCAAAGTCCGGGCCGCGCAGCTGATCGAGGGAGGCGACGATACCGACGTCGGTTGCGTCTTCGACGTATGTGCCGCCCAGCACCCTGGCCAACTCGCGGACATAGCCGGTGCCGACGTACCTGGTCCGAGCTTCCAGCGGCACGACGAAGGGGAGCTCTTCTGGGCGGACCCGCTCGGCCAGCAGGCTCACCTGCGGGTCCCGGAACAGCAACGACGACAACACCCGGAAGGCGACCACCGTGGTGCTCGCCACCACCGGCGCCGGCGCGGACCGCTGCCGAGCCGAGAACCCCAAGCCGACCGCGGCGCCGACCAGCGGCCCCAACCCCACCTTCTGCGGCCGCAGTCCCATCGCGCCGACGGCGGTGCCGGTCACCGTTCCCACAGCGACCGGTCCAGCGCCGGTGAGGCGTCCGGCCGCCCAGCCAAGCGGAGCGGCCAGTGCACCGCTGGCGGTGATGCGCGCCCAAAGCGCTGGGATCTGGCCAGGACGTTGCCGTGCCCGGGCCACTGCCTCCGCGGCCCCCAGACCGATGGCGCCGACCGTCGCGCCTACGAGGGCCGCCTTCACACCCCGGTGACCGGCCAACGCCGCACCGGCCAGACCACCGATGGCACTTGCAAAGCTGATCTGCTGTATCCGGCCGGGCCCCGACGGATGATCCTCTACCACTCCTAGAACCTACTCTCAGAAGAGGGCATTGCCGCCTGGGGGTCTTCAACGAGCGAGTCGAGCGTCGCTCGTAGCGCGGTGACCTTCTGGCCTGTGTCCGAGTAAGCGACAGTCAGGTCCACTCGCGCTGGCCCGTTTCTGCTGGCAGTGGTCGCAAAACCATATGAATGTGGGTCCGGGCGTATGTGGGATGGCCCTCTATAATCACAGCGCCGACGTTTGGGGGCACCGTTTCAGGTACCGCCACGCGCCGATCCTAGGAGGGCGTGAGATGCCGCCGTGGTGGTTGATCCTGATATGGCTCATCATCGTGCCGATGTCCCTCGTCATGTTGGTAAAGCCGCAGAGGCTGTGGAGCCGACCGGCCCTCGCATGGGCGCGAGATCACCCGGATGACCAGTACACGCGGGGGTGGGACGCCGCCGGGGTGCTGCGCGCCGTCACGGGACTGTTGATCGTCGGTATCAGCACGGTCGTCTGGTTGCAGCGTGCGCACGCCACGGCGCGGCCGCGCCTTCCCGGCACCGACTCCACGGAGAAGGTGACCGCACACCCGGGGCCGCCCCCTCTCGTCGCGATCGCCCCTGACACGTATGCCCGCCACGGCAAGGGGCTGCGCGTAGTTTGGCGATCATGGGCCGAGCGTCTCAACTGCCGACTCGACCACATGCAGGTGAACGAGTCCTCCTCGCGGGTTACGGTCATCGTCTACGAGGCCGGCGTCGAATGCGCGAAGAGGCACGACGCCTACGGCGCGTTCGGCCCCTTCACCACGCGATACACCGACGTCGCTCTGCGTTCGCCGCTCAGGGACCGCGACGTCGCGAACGCCGATGGCGCGGTGGTACCGCCGCTCCCGAAGAAGAGAGCGGCACCGTGAGCTGATCGTTCGTGTTCGAGGTAGTCGGTGTACTGGGAAGGTGTTCGTCATCGCGGACGGCTCCAAATCCACGCTTTTACCGGTGCCTGCGCGGGTTCTCAGGTCTCCAGCACGATGTGCACGGTGTGATGGCCGGTTGTGGCTGCGGGGATCGCCGGTCGGCTCGAGCGGCCGTCGACGGTGCACGAGCGCACCCGGTTGCCGGTGCCGGTCAGGGTGATGTCGAGCGTCGCGTCGCGATAGGGCACGCCGTACAGGCTGACGTCGCCCCAGGCTGAAGGCAGGGTCGGGGAGATGCTCACCTGGTCCGTCGCGCGTCGGCGACGCCGCACAGCACCGCGAAGGCGAGGCCGGCGCCTTCCTGGGACGGATCGAGTTCGCCGGCGCGGGTGTCGCCGCCATGGATGAGATAACCGTAGCTGCCGGGATCCTCACGCCAGAGGTGACGGTTGATCGCCTGCCGCAGCGCCTGCGCGTCGTTCCGGTACCCACGGGCCTCGCCGGACCGGCCCACCTGGTCGGCCTGGGGTCGCGTAGACGGTGTTGATGCCGATCAGCCCCGTCAGCGCCGCATCGTAGAGCCTGCCCAGCGAGTTCTGCCGACCGGCGTCGCGGAAGGACAGCGCGGGCATGCTGAACTCCACCCTGCGTTCCCGGCCGGTCGGGGGTGATTCGGCCGCGCATCGGGATCATTTTGCCAATCCGGAAGCTTCCGGAGCAAAGCACTCACGGGAGATGGCCCCCAGCGCCTGCTCAGCACGTGAGCGACCGCTGGATCGGGTGGCGCCGGAGCAGGGCGCGGGCCTGTGCACGGGACAGGTTGAGGCCGGTCCATGAGTCGCCGTGCTGGAGGGCGTCGGCGAGGTGGTGCAAGGCGCAGGAGCGCTGTGGCTCGGGCAGGCGGTCGAGGGCGGGGGCCGCGTCGGCGGACAGGCCGGACAGGTAGGCGAGGTCGGCTGTGCCGGTGTGTCGGAAATGGTGTACGTCGCGGGCGGCGATGAAACCGTCCGGGTTGAGCAGGCCCAAAGCCAGCAGGCCGATCGCTCCGCTCGTGGCGATCGCGCGGGGCAGCCAGGTCGCCCTGAGGTTGATGCCGGCGATGGCGATGAGCACGATGACCAGACCCATCCAGAGCTCGAAGGCATGCACCCACAGTCGCAGCCTGGTCCAGCCGTACGCCTCCTCGTAGAGGTACAGCCGGCGCAGTGCCACCGCGACGATCACCAGGGTCAGCGTGCACAGCAGGCCGAGGAGTGTACGGACGGTGGTGCGGTCCGTCCGGTTCTTCATCGGGGCGTATCTGACGGCGACGGCCACGACCATCAGGACCAGGCCGGTGACGATCAGAAGCTGCCAGAAGCCCTGCCTGGCGTACTCCGCGTACGACAGGCCGGTGGACTGCAGCAGGCGGTCCTTGTCGGAGGTCAGCAGCACGTCGGCCTGGACCGCGACGAAGCCGAGAAACAGCAGGTCGAGCGCTGCGATCGGGACGACCCAGGGAGCACGGCCGACGTGGGAGGCGGCGGGCAGCCGGTTGAACCGTGGCGGGGCGACGGCGAGGAATGCTCCGGTCAGGACGGTGGCGGTGATACAGCCGAAGATGAGGACGCGTAGGAGCAGCGGCCCCACCGAAAGATCGGGAATCAGCCCGCTGATGGCCCGGCTGAACGCGACGTCCGCAGTGGCGAACAGCGCGCCGAACACCCCGAGCAGCGTGCCGGCGATGAGGAGGGAGCCGACCATTCGCCGGGTCGGCCGCCTCCCGGCTCCCGCGAGCCCGGCCAGGCCGCGACCCGCCCAGGGCACCGAGTGCGGGGCGGCCAGCAGGAGCGCGAACCCCCCGCCGAGCAGATCGATCCAGGAGCGACCGCCGGTAAGGGCGTACGAGCCGAGCGGGACGGCCAGCGTGATCGCCAGGGCGGTCACCCAGCCGGCGTCCACCAGAGCGGGCAGCGCCAGCAGCGCGACCGCGAGCGCGCCGAACGCCAGCGACGTACGGCTACGGCGAGCCACCGGGAACAGCGTGGCCAGCATGGCCACCCCCACGATCAGCACGTTCAGGCCCGGTCGTCCGGGGAAACACATCGCGGCCAGCGTTCCCGCCACCGCCGCCCCGGCCGCCGTCGCCGCAGAGACCGGCCGTGGTGCCTTGGGCCACTCCACCAGCAGCGGCCGGATCGGTGGCCGGACGGCCGGCTCGGACCAGGCCACCCTGGACGGCATGGGCGGAACCGGGCCGGCGTGGGCCTGGTCGGGCTGTTTCCACGGGGGCGGCGCGGATGAGGAATGTGGCCCAGGGGGTGGCGGGAGATCGGTCATGACGATCCTCCGGGAGGTTGCGGAAGTACGACGCGGATGAAGCAGCCGGTCGGGGAGTCGGCCACGGCGATCTGTCCGCCGTGCAGGTCCACCGCCCAGCGGGCGATGGCGAGTCCGAGGCCGGTTCCGCCCCCAGGGGAACCGACCTGCGAGGCGGAGCCTCGGGAGAAGCGTTCGAAGACCCGTCCCCGTTCTTCGGCCGGGATACCGGGGCCCTCGTCCCGTACCTGCAGGAGAAGCGCGTCGGCCTGCGGCCTGGCGGTCACCGTGACCGCGCCGCCGGGCGGGCTGTGCCGGGCCGCGTTGTCGAGCAGGTTGGCGACGACCTGGTGCAGGCGGTCGCGGTCCGCGCGGACGGTGAGACCGGATTCGGCCCGTACCGTGAAGACCGGATCGGGATGGGCGGCCTTGGCGTCCGCGACGGCGGCCTCGAGGAACGGGCCGATCTCGAAGCACGCCAGGTCCAGAGAGACCGCGCCGGCCTCGACACGGGACAGGTCCAGTAGCTGGGTGACCAGACGGCCGAGGCGTTCGGTCTGCGCCAGGGCTCCTTCGATCACCTCCGAGGTGGCGGGGGTGATGCCGTCCGCGACGTTCTCCAGGACCGCACGCAGGGCGGTGATGGGAGTGCGAAGCTCATGGGACACGTTCGCGACGAATTCCCGGCGGTGTTGTTCCACCTCGGCGAGGTCGGCGGCCATCCGGTTGAAGGCCCGGCCCAGCTCGCCGACCTCGTCCCGAGAGGTCGCCCGCACCCGGCGGCGGTAGTCGCCACGCGCCATCGCCCGGGCCGCGGCCGTCATCTCGCGCAACGGCGAGGTCATACCGTGCGCCAGGATCTGGGTCACCAGGACGGAGATCAGCAGCGCGACGGGCAGCGTGATCCGGCCCCGGAACCCCAGGCCGTACCCCCACACCATCATCAGCCCACCGACGCAGGCGTTGCAGACGGCCAGGAGACCGAGCTTGATCTTGATGGACCGCATCGGGTCCAGGGGCCGGGGCAACGCCGTCCACAACCGCCGGAGGAGATTCATGGTGTGGTCTCCAAGGCGTAGCCGACGCTGTGGACGGTACGGATGAGGTCCGCGCCGAGCTTTCGGCGCAGCGCCTTGATGTGGCTGTCGACCACCCGGGTTCCGGAGCCGTCGGCCCAGTCCCACACCTGTTCGAGCAGGACCGCCCGGGTCAGCACGGTCCCCGGTGTACGGGCCAGGATGTCGAGCAGTGCGTACTCGGTGGGCGTGAGGTGCACGGGGACCCCGTCCACCGCGACCTTGCGGGCGGCCCGGTCGATCTCCAGCGGACCGAGCCGTACGACGTCCCGGACGGGGGCCGCTGCCGCCAGCGCGGCGGCGTGTTCCACCCGGCGCAGCAGCGTCCGGACCCGAGCCGTCAACTCGCGCATGCTGAAGGGCTTGGTCAGATAGTCGTCGGCTCCCACCGCCAGCCCGACGAGCAGATCGGTCTCATCGTCCCGCGCGGTCAGCATCAGGACCGGGACCGGCCGTTCGGCCTGGATGCGACGGCAGACCTCTAGCCCGTCCAGGCCGGGCAGCATGAGGTCGAGGAGCACCAGATCGGGGCCGTACGCCCGAAACTCTTCGACCGCGGCCGGGCCGTCGGCCACCACCCGCACCTCGAAGCCTTCGGCACCCAGGCGGGCGGCGACCGCCTGGGCGATCGTGGGCTCGTCCTCGACCACAAGGATCCGTTGCATGACCGCGAGACTAGAAGCCCGTCGCGGAGACCACGCGGACGATCTGTGGGGATTCTGTGAAGATTGCGTCCGTCGCCGCTGCGCAAATGCCGGCCCAGGAGATCACCAGGTCACCGCCGGGCCGGAGAGGATCTGCAGCTTCCCGGTCCTAGCGGATGATCATGTCAATTCCGGCGTCGGCTCACGTGAGGTTCGCGCTCGGGTCGAGGCCGGTCAGGTCGACGGTGGCGGTCCACAGGCGCGCCGCGAGTGCGGCGTCGGCCAGGTGACCTTGGACGGGTTCGAGAACGGGCAGGCCGCGGATCCCGAACATCCGGGGTCCCCAAAGCTGGCCACCGCGCACAGACGGGTCGAGGGCGGCTCGGACGGCGGGCCAGGCGGCAGCCTCCTTACCCTGCAGGAGCAGGCCGGCGGGCAGGGCGCGCAGTCGTTCGCCGGTGGTTCGGACGTGGACCGGCGGGCGTGACGGGGTGAGGGAGTCGAGTGCGCCGCCGGGGTGGGTGACCACACTCAGCGTCGTGCTGCCGGCCGCGCGCAGGCGGCGATCGAGTTCGAAGCCGAACAGCATCTGCGCGAGTTTGGACCGTGCGTAGGTGCGCTTCGGCCGGTAATCGTGGGTGCTCTGCAGATCGTCGAGGTCCAGGCTCTCAGACTTCGCCGTGAAACTGCCGGTGGTGACGATGCGGCTCGCGGGTGTCGCCGTCAGCAGGGGCGCGAGCCGCGCGATCAGCGCGAAGTGTCCCAGATGGTTGGTGGCGAACATCAGTTCGTTGCCGTCCCTGGACTCGCGACGTGGCGGCTGGTCGAGCAGCACGCCGGCGTTGCAGACGACCGCGTCCAGCCGTTCCAGCCGCAGGGCGTCCGCGGAGGCTTTGAGCGAGGAGAGATCGGCGAGGTCCAGACGGACGTGACGAACGTGTGCGCCGACGACGCGGGCCTGAATCGACACCTGTGCGGCCTCGGCCTTGGCGGGGTCCCGGCTGGCGAGGATGACGGTGGCGCCGGTGGCGGCGAGCTGCTCGGCGACGAAGTATCCGATGCCCGCGTTGCCGCCGGTGACGAGGAAGTTCTTGCCCTCGGCGCGCGGCAGGCGCCGTACGTTCCAGGGGGCTGGACTGCGGAGGGAGGACATCGTCCGGCTCCTTGGGTTGATGGCCGATGAAACCTGAACTGAGTTCAAAACTATAATCACTATAGATACAGATGCGTTCTAGGGTACAGCTACGATGGAGAGATGCCGACGACCGGGCGCCGTGAGCGCAAGAAGGCACAGACCCGCCGGGCGTTGTCGGAGGCCGCGTTGCGGCTGTTCAGCGAGCACGGGTATGACGGGGTCACCGTCGCTCAGATCGCCGACGAGGCGGACGTGTCCATCGCCACCCTCTTCGCGCACGTGCCGGACGGCAAAGAAGCGCTGATCTTCGACGACGGCGCCGAACGACGCGTCTGGCTGGTCGCCGCGGTCCGCGATCGGCCCTCTGGCCAGTCGGTACTGGAAGCGCTGCGCCGCTGCATGGCGGCCCGGGGACCCTTCACCGACGATCTGTCGCCCGAACTGCGGCACAAGCGCGACCTGATCGTCCGTACACCCGCCCTGCGGGAGTACTCACGCAAGCTCTGGATAGCCGGCGAAGGAGCCCTGGCCGAGGCGATCGCCTCCGAGAGCGGCCGGGACCCCTCCGACATGACCGTCCGCGCGCTCGCCCGCTACGTCCTGGAGATCCCCGAACTCGCGGGCGCGGAACCCGACCCCCTGGCCGCGCTGAACGCCATCTTCGACCTCCTCGAATCCGGCTGGGGCGGTGGATAGTGTCGACATCGGCGAGTCCGCACCGACGTCCCAGTCGAGCGACGGAGCGGCCGTCGTACGAGACGAGAGCTGACAGCCATGAAGTACGTGATCCTCATCCACTCCAATCCGCAGCCGTGGGGGCACCCCACCAGCGACTACCTCGCCGCTCACCAGGGACTGCCCGACGACGTGCGCAAGCGGCTGAACGCCGAGTTCGAGCAGGTGATGTCCGAACTGCAGGCCAACGGCGAACTGATCGGCGGCGAGGCGCTCGGCGACCCCGCGGCCGCACGGCTGTACCGGTGGCAGGACGGCTCCCCGCTGGCGAGCGACGGCCCGTACTCGGAGGCCAAGGAGCACCTGGCCGGGTTCTTCCTCGTCGATGTCGAGAGCCGGGCTCGCGCGGAAGAGGTCGCCGCGAAGTTCGCCGGCCCCGGAGAGACGGTGGAACTGCGGCCGGCGATGTGGCCGGGCGGCGACGACCAGTAGCGATCTCAGGCAGATCGTATGGTGCAGCGGACACTCGCGGACGTGTGGCGTCGGGAGGCGCCACACGTCCTCGGCGCGCTCCTGCGGAGGTACGGCGACCTCGGCGACTGTGAGGACGCGGCCCAGGAAGCCGCGGAGGCCGCTGCTTCTCAGTGGCCTGTCGACGGGGTTCCGGACAATCCGAGGGCGTGGCTGATCCGGGTCGCGTCGCGGCGCCTGATCGACCGGACGCGGGCCGAGTCGGCCCGCGCCCGCCGCGAGGCGCTGGACCTGGCACGACGGCCGGATGACGCCGGCCTGGCGCCTGGAGCGGACGAGGTCCCCGGCACCGAGGTCGACGACACGACCCGCCTGCTCTTCCTGTGCTGTCATCCCGCGCTGAGCAGGCCGTCGCAGGTGGCGCTCAGCCTGCGGGCGGTGGCCGGATTGAGCGTGGCGCAGATCGCGGCCGCGTACCTGGTACCGGTCCGCACGATGACCCAGCGCCTCAGCCGCGCCCGCGCGACGCTGCGTGACGCGGGCGCACGGTTCGCGATGCCGTCGGATGAGGAACTGCCGGCCCGGGTCGCGGC
This sequence comes from Actinoallomurus sp. CA-142502, assembly GCF_050936355.1. Classification (NCBI taxonomy): domain Bacteria; kingdom Bacillati; phylum Actinomycetota; class Actinomycetes; order Streptosporangiales; family Thermomonosporaceae; genus Actinoallomurus; species Actinoallomurus sp. CA-142502. The sequence continues at coordinate 10,121,703 of NZ_JBNJMY010000001.1, read as the reverse complement.
CGTGCTCGACGTCTGCCACCTGGTGTTCACGGAGGGCTACACGCGCACCTCCGGCGAGACACTGGTCGACGTCGAGCTCGCCGAGGAGGCGATCCGGCTCACCCGTCAGGTGCACGTCGCACTGCCCGGCCACGACGAGGTGACCGGCGCGTTGGCGCTGATGCTGCTGACGCACGCGCGGCTGCCGGCGCGGACCGACTCTGCCGGTGATCTGGTGCCGCTGGCCGAGCAGGACCGCTCCCGCTGGCGGCGCGGTCTGATCGCCGAGGGCGTCGCGCTGTTGGAGGAGACACTGCCGCGGGGGCACGTCGGCCGTTACCAGCTCCAGGCGGCGATCGCCGCGGTCCACGCGGAGGCATCGACCTACCAGGCCACCGACTGGATGCAGATCAGCGTCCTCTACGACATGCTGAGCCGAGTCGCTCCCGCCCCGACCGTGACGCTCAACCATGCCGTCGCCGTCGCGATGGCCCACGGCCCGACGGTCGGCCTGGCCCTGCTCGATCCCCTGCTGACCGATCCCGCGATGCGGCGGCATCACCGGCTGTACGCCGTGCGTGCCCATCTGCTGGAGCTGAACGGCGAAGTGGAGGCCGCGGCCGAGAATTACCGGCGGGCCGCGCAGGTGACGACGAGCCTGCCGGAGCAGCGCTATCTCAACCGGCGACTGCGCCGGCTAGGCCGGTGAGACGCGGAAGATCGGCCAGCCGACCTCGGTGCGCCATGAGTCCGGGTCGGGGTCGTCGCGCGGCCCCACGAGGTACGTCTCGTGTACCGGGCCGTCGACGACGAGGGCGTGGTCGGTGACGTAGGCGCCGAGCCGTCCGTACGTCACGTCGATGTCGTCATGCGGCCCGGGATGCACGGTGACGGCGAGTTCGACGGCCGGCAGGATGACCGGCCGTACACGGCCGACGGTGGGCGGCTCCGTGATCGGACGATAGATCAAGACGTCACCGCGGCCGTCGGTGAACAACTCGCCCGCGTACCTGCCTCCCGGCGGTCCGGTCACCCGCCGTCCGGCCAGCGCGGCGTCGAGTTCGTCCATGGCCGTGTCGTACCACTCCAGCACCCGCGCCCGGTCGACCGTCTCTCCGACGGCGGCCACCGTCATCGGCGGCGCCGACCGCAGTTCGACGTCCAGCCGTCCCGGCTCCGGGCGCAGCAGTCGCCGGAGCGACGTCACGGCCATCCTGGTCCGGTCCAGCTCGGATTCCAGCCGGCTCAGATGCGCGGCGACCAGGGACGCGCGGGCATCCGGGTCCGTCGCGTCCATCACCTCGCGAACCTCGCGCAACGGCATGTCCAGCTCGCGCAGCCGGTGGATGACCTGCGCGGCGGGAATCTGCTCGCTGGTGTAGTAGCGGTATCCGCTGTCCGGATCGACGACGGCCGGTTCGAGCAGGCCCCGCTCGTGATATCGGCGCAGCGTACGGACACTCAGACGAGTGATCTGCGCGAACTCGCCGATGGTGAGACCGGGTCGCATGACAACACTCTGCACCCTCTCCCCGGGAGAGGGTCAACGCGGCCCGGCCGGACTTGACCCTCTCCCAAGGAGAGACCGCACGGTGGGCCTCATGACGGACAACGCCCAGGCCATCGACCTGACCGAGCTTCCACCAACGATCACGGATTACCTCACGGCACACCGCACCCGTGACGCGGACGCGGCCATCACCCACTTCACCGACGACGCGGCGGTGATCGACGACGGGAGGACCTACCGCGGACCCGCCGATATCCGCGGCTGGCTGAAGCGGTCATCCGGCGAGTACACGTACACCATCGAACTCATCGGCTCCGAGCGGATCGATGACGAGCACTACACCGCCATCAACCATCTCGAAGGCGACTTCCCCGGCGGCGTCGTCGACCTGTACTTCCGGTTCACTCTGCGCGACGGGCGCATCGCCCGCCTGGTCATCGAGGCGTAGCGGCATGTCCCTGAGGCTCGGCACTTTCGGGGCGTGGTTCAACCCGTCCTACGACGATGACACCCGCGTGCGTTTCGTGGCCGAGGCGGAGTCGCTCGGATTCGGTACCGCGTGGCTGGGCCTGGGGCGGAAGGCCGTTCCCGGCCTCACCCTCATCGAGCGCGCTCTCGACGCCACCAGCGAGATCGTCGTAGCGACCGCGATCGTGAACATGTGGACCAACGACGCGGCGTCGATCGCGAGGTCCTATGAGCGCATCGACGCCAAGCATCCCGGACGGTTCCTGCTCGGCGTCGGCATCGGCCATCCGGAATCGATCACGCGATTCCACTCACCGTACGACACGATGGTGTCCTACCTGGACGAACTCGACGTCGCCGTCCCTGCCGACAGGCGAATCCTCGCCGCGCTGGGTGATCGGTCCCTGCGCCTGGCCAGGGACCGCGCAGCGGGCGCCCATCCCTATCTCGTCGTCCCCGGCCACACCCGTCACGCCCGTGACGTCCTGGGCCCCGGCGTCCTGCTCGCGCCCGAGCACAAGGTCGTCGTCAGCGCCGACGCCGGTCACGCGCGCGCCATCGCCCGCGACTTCGTCGCCGACCCGTACCTCGGCCTGCGCAATTACGTGAACAACCTGCTCCGCCACGGCTTCAGCGCCGCCGACATCGCCGACGGCGGTAGCGACGGACTCATCGACGCCCTCGTCATCCATGGCACGCCGGAGGCCATCGCCGCCCGCCTCACCGCCCACCTGGAAGCCGGCGCCGACCACGTCGGCGTACAGGTACTGGTGGACCCGGGCCACGACCCGATGCCCGGCTACCGCCAACTGGCGAAGGCTCTCTTCTCAGATCGTGCCGGTACCCCGCGCCGGCGAAATCTGCGGAGCGTTCTCGGTTGATCTCACTCGGCGTCCGCTCATGGCTCGTGAGAGTGAGGGGAGAGCCGCGCCGTCGTTCGCTCGCGGGCATCCTCGGTGTTCGAGGATGCCCGCGAGCGAACACTCGTTCAGCCGGCCCTCGCGGGGTCCCGCCTGTCCCGGCTCTTGGCCGGTGCGACGGACGCGTGTACGGGGGCAGGCGACTGAACCAACATGGGGATGGTCCCCAGGTTGACCACTGTTCCACCGCAGCTGGTCGGGAAGTTGTTCAGCGTGCACCCGACCTCAAGGAGCTGATCGGTGCTCGTGCGCACGGTGACGAACACGTTCGCGTTGCCCTGGATCGCCACCGACGCACAATCCACCGTGACGGCGCCGAACGCTGGGGTGAAGTCGGTGAGCGGGGTGGGCGTAGGCGGAGTGGTGGCCTCGTTGACCGTTTGGCCGAACACCTTCCCATTACGAACGGCCACGACGGCCTTCGTCTGGCCTTGGGCCGCCGCTGTGCCGACGCACTTGGACGGTCCCACCGGCCCCGTCCCCCCGGTGGCGCCGGTCGGTCCGGTCGGGCCGGTGGGACCGGTAGCTCCGATGACCCCTGTGGCGCCGGTGGGGCCGATCGGGCCTGTCGGACCGGTAAATCCTGTAGCGCCGGTGGGACCGGCAACTCCTGTGGGACCGGTAACCCCTGTGGGACCTGTTGGGCCCGTGGGTCCGGTAGCCCCGGTGACCCCGTCAACGCCATTGGGACCAGTTGGACCCGTGGGACCGACAGCGCCAACGCCTGTGGCTCCGGTGGGACCTGTCGAGCCTGTCGGGCCTGTGGGTCCAGTAGCGCCGGTGGACCCCGTTGGGCCTGTCGGCCCGGTGGATCCAGTAGCGCCCGTGGGACCGGTTTGCCCTGTCGGGCCTGTAGGACCGGTAACGCCGCTGGGCCCTGTCGGCCCTGTCGGGCCGGTAGGTCCGGTAGCGCCGGTGGGGCCAGTAGCGCCGGTGGGGCCAGTAGCGCCGGTGGGGCCAGTTGGTCCTGTGGGTCCGGTAGCGCCGGTAGCGCCGGTGGCGCCCGTAGCGCCGGTAGCACCGGTGGGAGCAGTTGGGCCCGTAGGGCCGGTTGGTCCAGTAGCGCCAGTTGGTCCGGTGGCGCCCTCATCGCCTTGCGAGCCCTGCGGCCCTCGCAAGCCTTCTACGGCTACTGAGGGAAGATTGTCATCTCCATCTTCTGCGTCACCGTCGTCATCGTCATCGATGGCATCGAAGCAGTGAAGACTCCCAAAGAGCCCACGGTGGCAGTAGGTGGGTAGTGAGCTCAACGTGTACCCGGCGGGCGAGTTCGCAGACATCTTGTGCTCTGCATGAGTCGACACCGGGGAGGACGTCACTACTGCGAGTCCGCCGACCGCCGTGGTCGCCGCGAAAGCCAGCGAAAGTACCTTGGCGAGCGCGTTCGCGGGCCGTTGTTTCTTATATCGTGCCAATTTGTGCACCTGCATATGAGTCGAAATCGGGATTTCCTGCCTTGCCGCACGACCGCGGCGCAATGCGTATACCCGTCCATCGACACGTGAACTACATAATCTAGTTCACAATCAATTAATGCGCGGTGTTGGTGGCGGTGTGGGTTCGCCCCTCTGGGGTGGATTGTCGGATCAGTGATAGCCGTCGTGTCGAGCAGCGGTAAGAGGTCACTTGGTCCAGGACGCGAGTTGCTTGTGCGATCGCACTTTCCACAGTGCGCCCTCGTCCCCGTCCGCGGTGACCAGTGTGGCGCCGTCGCGGCTGAAGGCCAGCGTCTTCGGCGTGTCGATGCGCCGCAGCGTCGTGGCCTTCTTCCCGCCGGGGAGCTTCCAGATATCGACGGTGTCCTCGCCGGCGCTCGGGTCGTAGGAGGGAACGGCGAGACTTTTGCCGTCCGGGCTGAAGGCCATACCGGACGGCATGTGTGAGGCGTCCAACTCGGCGGTCATCCGGTGAGAGGCGATGTTCCACAACTGCAGGCTGTCGTCTTCTGAGTCGGGGAACGCGAGAGTCTTGCCGTCGGGGCTGAACGCCACTTCGTCAGCCGTTTCGGCGGGCCATGAGGCGCGCCGCTTGTGCTTCTTGACGTCCCAGACGAGCATGCCGCCCATATTGCCGTCGTAGTAGCCGCAGGCGACGTCTTGCCCGCTCGAACTCACCGCCATGGAGATACAGACGGTGGTGTCGCCGCCGAGGGGGATGGCACTGGAGGCGTACTTCCCCGTACCGACAGTCCAGACGCCGATGCGGCCACCCGAGCCCAGCGCGGTGAGGGTCCGGCCGTCCGGACTGAACCCCAACGCGCCGATCGCATCGTGGAGCTGGGCGAACTTGCGCCTCTTGTGAGTGCTGACGGTCCAGAGGTCCACACCCTCGTCACTGCTCGCGGCGACGGTCCGGCCGTCCGGGCTGAAGGTCAGCGCGGTGACCCCCTCGCCGGACCGAGGCGTCTTCCAGGAGCGCCTCAGCTTGTGGGTGGCGGTGTCGTACAACCGCACGACCCCGGAGTCCCCGCTGAACGCGACGAGGTCCCCGTCCGGGCTGAGCGCCGTCACGGCGAAATCCTCGTCGGGCGGCACGTCGTCCGGCGGCTGGCTCGGTGTGGGTTGCGGGAAGTCGGATGGCAGACCGTCCAGTGGGTCGGACGGCACCGCGGAGGGAGCGGCCGCGGGCGAGCCGGTCGAGCCGGCGTGGGTGCCGAGATACAGCACGGTGACGCCCAGGATCACGAGCACCGCGATGCCCGCGACTCGTCCGGGCTTGACGGTCGGCGGCGATGGACGGCCGGTACGGGCCGGAGCGGTCCGGGGACCCGGGCTCGGCGGATGGAGCGGCCGTGCGGCTCTCCGTACGGGGTCGGCCGCGCTCGGGCGGGCCGGGACGCTGCTCTTCGGCGGCGACGGCGCAGCCGGCTTCTCGGTGGCGGCGGGCACGATGGCCGGTCTTTCGGCGGCGGCCATGTCCGTCGCGCCGCCGGGTTCCCCGCGCAGGATCTCCGCGAGCTGTTCGGCGGCCTGTTCCGCGCTCGGGCGCCGTTCCGGGTCCCGGCGCAGCAGTGCCGTGATCAGTGGTGCGAGGGGGCCCGCGCGTACGGGCGCCGGCGGGTCCTGGGTGAGCAGGGTGAGCAGGACGGTGGCGTAGTCCGGGCCTTCGTACGGTGGTCTGCCCTCGGTCGCGTTGAAGAGCGTGGCGCCGAGGGCCCACAGGTCGGCGGTGGGGCTGGCGGCGGCGTTCTCGGCCTGCTCGGGGGCCATGAACGCCGGGGTGCCGGTGACGTCTCCGGCCTCTTCGGCGCGCTCACCGACCCGTTGGGCGACGCCGAAGTCGGTGATGACGATCCGTCGTTCGCTGATCAGGATGTTGGCGGGCTTGAGGTCACGGTGGACGACGCCGGCGGCGTGCGCCTCCCGCAGCGCCTCCAGCGTCGCCGCCCCGATCTCGGCGACGCGCCGGTACGGCAGCCGTACCTCCTCCTTGAGGATGTCGGCGAGTGGACGACCATGGAGGAGTTCCATGACGATGATCGGGACGCCGTCGTCGTCGATGACGTCGTGGATCGTGATGATCCCGGGATGGTTCAGCCGGGCGGTGGCACGCGCCTCCTGCAGCGCGAGCGCGCTGAGCTCGGCCCGTTCGTCATCGTCGAGGTCGGGCGACAGGGTGACCTCTTTGATGGCGACCTCACGGCCGAGCATCTCGTCATGACCGCGCCAGACCGTGCCCATGCCGCCCTGGCCGATCACCTCGACCAGGCGGTACCGCCCGTTGACCAGCTGGTGCCCATCGTCCGGCGTAATCCCGTCCACGATTGGTTCCGATGAGAACGGGCCGCCCGTGGTTCCCGTACCGGCGGCCTTCCGCGGCGGCGTTACGGGCGGCCGGCGCCGACGAAGTGTGAGACCCAGTAGGAGTTCGACATGCTGGCGTACTGGACGTCCGTGCCGGTGTGCGGGGCGTGGATGAACCTACCGCCGCCGACGTATATCCCTTCGTGGCCAAGGCTGTCGAAGAAGACCAGGTCACCGGGTTGCAGATTCGACTTGGCGACGTGGCGGATGGCGTTGTACTGGTCGGGGACGACGCGGGGGAGACTGACGCCGGCAGCGCGCCAGGCCATCATCGTCAGCCCGGAACAGTCGTAGCCGTTCGGGCCCGTACCGCCGAAGACATAGGGCTTCCCGAGTTGGGCTTTGGCATAATTCACGGCTTTGCCGGCCTGTCCGGAGGCGGACGTGGTGGCGCCGCCGCTCGAACCGCCACGCGTGCTTCCGCTGGAGCTGTTGGTCTTGGCCAACAGCGCTTTCTGCTTCGCGATCGCCTTCTCGACCACGGCTTTCTTCTTCTTCAACGCGGTCGCGGTCGTGGTGATGCTCTGCAGCGTCGAACGGGCTTCTTCCTGGCCCCGCTGGAGGCGTTGGGCGGATGCCAGGAGCGCGGTCATCGCCTGGTTCTGGTTGCGCGAGAGCTCGGCGAAGGTCGACATGTCCTGCAGTGCCGCGTCAGGGTCCTTGGAGGCGGCGAACGTGGTGCTGTCGAGGGTGCCGTTCTTGTACGCGGCGACGGCCATCTGCGCCACCCGTACGCGCAGGTTCTGATACTGAGGTTTTTCCATTTTCAGCTGCTTATTGATCACGGCAAGATGCTTCTTGGCCGCGGCCAACTGGGTCTCGGCCTTGTCGTACTGGTTGGCGAGTTCGTCCACCTGGCTGTTGAGCTTGTCCAGTTTCTTCTTCGCGGTGGCCGCTGACGACCCGCCGGTCGCGTTCGCGCCGCTCGCGGGAAGAAGGAGGGCGGCGCTCACCATCAACGCCGTGATACCTCCCAGGCGGCCGGAACGTGTTAGCCGCGAATATGAAGATGGCACGTACGAACTCCTCTCCTGACGCCTACCGGGTTAGCTGTCGGGTTCGGGCGGGAGATGCCCTACCGAGCGCCGGGCGCTGCGGATTCACCCCGTACTACGTGGGTCCCCGGTTCCCTGAGCTGCAGGGATTCGGCCGACGGTCGTGTTTCTGATGGGGAGTCTGGGACCGTCGAGTCCTGTGGAGTGTAGGGGGTCAAACGGTGCAAATCTACCGAATCGTGATCAAAGGTACGCTTCGTGTATGGCTGATCGCGGCGCGCAGAACTTCGCGATGAGCCTCAACGTCGGCATCGAGGGTCGTATGGCCGACCGGGTCGGCCGCCACGAGGTACGCGTGGACGAGGGGCTCTGGCGGCGCCGGTGAACTCCCGCCGGCCGGCCTTCAGGCGCGGCATGACGGTGGTACCGGCGGCCGGTGCGAGAGCCGGCCGCCGGTACTTGTCACGTCAGACGACGGCTACGTCCGGTACCGGAAGAGGATCCGGCCGCGGGTCAGGTCGTACGGGCTGAGTTCCACGAGCACCCGGTCGTACGGCAGGATCCTGATGTGGTTCCTCCGTATCTTTCCGCTGATGTGGGCGAGCACTTCGTGCCCGTTCTCCAGCTCCACCGTGAAGGTGGCATCGCGTAGACACGTGATGACGGTGCCCTCGACTTCGATTCCTTTTGTTGTTCTGGCCATGTTCTCGCCCTTCTCGGTGACGGTGAGGTAGGAGGCGAGGCGTCAGCGGAGAACCAATTCCAGGTTGCTGTTGACGCGCCGGGCGCCGATGCCCTCGAACAGCGCCATGGCAGCCTCGTTGGATTCATTGACTTCGGCCGATGCCGTCTCGACCCCGGAGTGGTGCAGCGCGCCCAGCACGTGGGCCAGCAGTGATCGGGCGATACCGCGGCGGCGCTGGTCGGATCGGACCGCGAGCAGCCCGATCCGCGGCTGCAAGGCCACCCGTCCCGTGACCCGGACCAGTCCCACGTATCGATCGGCCTGTACCGCGACGGCGTACTTCGACGGGTCCAGCGGCAGCGGAGTCCCGTCCGGCCGGACCGGTACTTCGACCGGCATCGACGCCCAGCCGACGGTGGCGTCGACTTCGGCGCGGATCGCGTCGTACACCTCGCGCAGCGGGTCCTCCCGCGCCGCGCCGACGGGCACCGTCGTCACGCCCTCCGGCGAGAGCACCGAGCCGAGCCCCGTGACCCGCGGATCGGTGGGGAGGACGTACTCCCATTCGCGGCGTCGGGTCGTGAAGCCGGCTCGCTGCCAGCAGGACGTCAGGTCGACGTCAGGCTCGTCGACCACCGTGTACAGCGGCCTCGGCAGGTCCGCCAGCATGGCATCGGTGAGCCGGTCGAAGACCGCGTCGTGCCACGCGTCGATACTGAGGAAGATCCGCCCGTCGGGCCGGTGTGAAGTGTCTCCGCGGCCGACCACCCGGTCGTCCTCCACCGCGTGCCATTGTCGCTCCGCGACCCGCGCGATCACGATTTCGTGCATAGGTTGTCGCCTTTCGGGAGTGCCCTGTTATCGAGGCGCTCCCGGCGATCCCTCTGTCGATCACCCGACCGTGACGGCGAAGGGGAGCACCCACTTCGATACAGCGTTCATGGGTCTCACCTCCTCGCGTGACGTCACGGTGCCGCGCACGCTATCAACCGAACGCCATCCGGCCCAACCTGTTTTTTCGGTATCCGGAGCCGGAACATTCGTCCAAGACACCAGGGCGGTTCGCCTGTGATGCTCGCAGTCCCCACCTGACAGCGCGGCAGGAGACGATCCCATGGCAGAGCAGCCTTCCGGCGCCGCGAACGCCGGTTACCGGTTCGTTCAGCCTGACGATGGTGAGGTGCACGTCGTGGAGAACGGCAGGCCGGGCGCGCCCGCCCTGCTTCTGCTCTCCAACGCGGCGGCCCCTCCGGCCTGCTGGGACCCGGTGGTTCCCCTGCTGGCGGACGCGCACCGTGTCATCCGTGTCGACCTGCTACGTCACGAGAGGGGAGCAAGCCCGCTCGGCGGCTACGACGTCGCCGCTCAGGCACGTCGGGTCGCCGCCGCGCTGGACGGGCACGGCGTGGGCCGGGTGACGGTGGTCGGGCATTCCTCCGGTTGTACGGTCGCCACGGCCCTGGCCGAGCAACGGCCCGACGCGGTCGCCGCCCTGGCGCTCATCGACATGGGCCCCGGTCTCGACGCCAAGGTCCCTGAACGACTGCTCGTCCGGCTGCTGCTGACCCGGTTTCCCGGGCGGTTGCTGTGGAGCCTGCGTACCGAGGCGACCATCCGGAAGGCCGCCCGCACCGGGTTCACGCGTCCCGTGGACCTTCCCGACGCCTGGATCGAGCATGTGCGGGGGATGACACACCGGGACTTCGTGGGGGCGATGCGTGCCCCCTTGGCCTACCTCGGGCAGCGGAGCCTGCCCGATCGGCTCACCGGATTGGGCCTACCGGTGCTGGTCGTCTTCGGCACCGAGGACCAGCGGTGGCGTTCCTCGTCGGCCGCCGACTACCGCGTCGTGCCCGGCGCCCGCGTCGAGCTGCTGCCGGGCGTGGGACACACCCCGATGATGGAAGATCCCCGAACGACCGGCCGATTGCTGCTGGAATTCGCCGCGGCCGCCGAGCGGCCCGGCTGAGAGCGCCGTCGTCGCCGGACCGGAGCTTGAGGCGACTCGTAAAATCACGGTGTGCGATCCGCCGAGGTGCCTGCGTGGGACATCGCGGTCCCGTCGCGGTCGGGCCGGCCGGCGGGGGTCACCATGGCGGGCTTCAGCGGTCGAGAGGATGACCTCGTCGAGGTCGGGATCGTCCCCCGCCCGGCCGTCATGGTGATGTTCAACCTCGGCGACGTACCACTCGTCGTCGACTACGGCAGTGGTGAGCAGCATCGAGAGCGCGTCGTCGCCGGACTGGCGCCCAGCGGCGCGCGAGGGCGGGGGCCGGCCGGGAGCTTCGAGTGCCTTGAGGTGCGGTTGTCGCCGGTGGCCGCGCACGCGATCCTGGGCGCCTCTTCGGAGCTGGGCGGGGCAGTGATCACCCTTGACGACCTCTGGGGACGCGACGCCGTACGGATCGAAGAGCGACTGCGCGCCGCCGGAACGTGGGCCGACCGGTTCGCGATCGTGGAGACCGCGTTGGCTCGGCGTCACGAGGCGGGCCGTGAGGCCGACCCGGAAGTCGCCTTCTGCTGGGACCAGATGGTGGCCGGCCGGGGGCGGGTACGGATCGAGAGGCTGGCGACCGAGGTCGGGTGGAGCCGCAAGCGTCTGTGGTCCCGGTTCCGGTCCCAGATCGGCCTCAGCCCCAAGCGCGCCGCCCAGCTCATCCGCTTCGACGACGCGGTCCACCGCCTCGCCGCGGGGCACACCGCCGCCGCGGTGGCGGTGATGAGCGGCTACGCCGACCAGTCCCACCTGCATCGAGACGTCATGGCCTTCGCCGGGACGACGCCGACGGCCGTCGCGATCGAGCCGTTCCTCGCCGTCGACGACGTCGCGTGGGCCGCCCCGGGCCGCACGTGAGACGACGAGGTCGTCCGGCGCCACCGGCGCGGCCTCAGCGGAGGGCGCGACGGACCTCGGCTCGATGGTCACCTCATCCGCGACGTCCCGGCCGATGATCAGTTCACGGCCCGGGGCCGTCACGCGCACCTGCGCGCCGGTGTGGTCGAGCAGGAAGAGGTAGGAGTCGGTCGCGGGCCTCCTGCGCACCGCCTCGGCCCCGGGCGGGGCCTCGGTCAGCGGGGCCGTGGCCCGCGACTTCGCCCACCTCAAGAACCGCCTGATGCCGTACCTGTACGGCGCGGCCGTGGAGGCCACCCGTACCGGCGTGCCGGTCATGCGGCCGAGGGTGCTGGAGTTCCCGGACGATCCGCCCTGCGCGATGCTCGACCGGGCGGTACATGCTCGGCGGCGACCTGCTGGTGGCCCCGGTCTTCCAGGAGTGCGGCCGGAAGGCGGGGAGACCGGGGCGTGCGTCTCCGACCAGAACGGACGTACGGCGGCGGAGTTCACCGTCCGGCATGAAGGCGACCGGGTGCGCATCACCGCCCCGGGAAGTGGCGGCTCCGCACCGATATCTGTGACGTCAGGACGGTGACATGGCGGGCTCTGATGGCGGCGTGAAATCGGGCCTCGTACATCGGGACTCCGCGGGAGGTGAGCGGGGTGATCCTGGGTTCGATCGCCGTCCCGGCCGTTCCAGTGGGAATGGATCTTGCGGGCTGTAATGGGCCATGGGAGCGGCAAAAGGCGTGAGGTTCGCCCGCGTGGGTTCAGCGAATTCTGCTTTCGAATTTCGTAGATCGACGAATGGCGCGATCGTCCGACGACCGAGAGCCGGACCGTACGGCGAGTGGTCGGTGTCGAGCTCCGGACAGGTGCTCCTGGGATCGAAGATCCACCGGCCTCTTCGCCGAACACTTCCCGCACGATCTGCCCTCCAGACCGCGGCATCGCCGGGGGCGCACAGACGCCGGCCGGCGCTCTCGGAGGCGCTTGCCGCGTTCGCTTGGGCAGGTCAGCGGCGGCTCGGGACATCGCGGGGGTGCTGTGACACATGGGGACGCAGTGGTGCGCGCCGCCGATTTGACCAAGGTCCGGGACGAACGTAATGTTCTCTTCGCCCCAAGGGGAACGGGAAGCCGAAAGGCTCCCGGACCTGGCGGGGAGCCGACATCGAATCAGCGAGTTCGGGGCGCAAGCACCGGAGCGAGCGGATAAGATGTGGATCTCCCCGACGAACGGGATGCAGGACGCCTGCTAGGTGGCCGGCCCGGGTGGGGTCCCTTCGATGAGTGATCATCCTGGTGGATGTTGTTTGTCTGCTGGGTGGTCGTGTCGCGGGGTCCGTCTTCTGCTGGTGGGTTGATCTTTAAGATCTTCGGATCTGGGGGTTGACAAACTAGCTGAGGGTGGTAAGTTAGAAGGGTTGCCCCGGAGAGAGCCCGGAAGGGTTCACGAAGGTGGTGTCCGTTTCTTGAGAACTCAACAGTGTGCTAAAAGCCAGTGCCTTTTGGTCCTCGACCAGGCTGGTTGGCCCATCGTCTGGTGGGTTGGTCGGTTTGGTTTTGGATTCCTTTGGCAAGAATGATTCTTGCCGGGATTGTTTTTCTCTTCAGGTTTGGCAGTCGCCTTCGGGTGGTTGTCGTTTTGACCTTAACGGAGAGTTTGATCCTGGCTCAGGACGAACGCTGGCGGCGTGCTTAACACATGCAAGTCGAGCGGAAAGGCCCTTCGGGGTACTCGAGCGGCGAACGGGTGAGTAACACGTGAGTAACCTGCCCTTGGCTCTGGGATAAGCCCGGGAAACTGGGTCTAATACCGGATATGACCCTCCACCGCATGGTGTGAGGGTGGAAAGTTTTTCGGCTGAGGATGGACTCGCGGTCTATCAGCTTGTTGGTGGGGTGATGGCCTACCAAGGCGACGACGGATAGCCGGCCTGAGAGGGTGACCGGCCACACTGGGACTGAGACACGGCCCAGACTCCTACGGGAGGCAGCAGTGGGGAATATTGCGCAATGGGCGGAAGCCTGACGCAGCGACGCCGCGTGGGGGATGAAGGCCTTCGGGTTGTAAACCTCTTTCACCACCGACGAAGCTAACGTGACGGTAGGTGGGGAAGAAGCGCCGGCTAACTACGTGCCAGCAGCCGCGGTAATACGTAGGGCGCAAGCGTTGTCCGGAATTATTGGGCGTAAAGAGCTCGTAGGTGGTTTGTCGCGTCTGCCGTGAAAACCCGAGGCTTAACCTCGGGCCTGCGGTGGATACGGGCAGACTAGAGGTAGGTAGGGGAGAATGGAATTCCCGGTGTAGCGGTGAAATGCGCAGATATCGGGAGGAACACCGGTGGCGAAGGCGGTTCTCTGGGCCTTACCTGACGCTGAGGAGCGAAAGCGTGGGGAGCGAACAGGATTAGATACCCTGGTAGTCCACGCCGTAAACGTTGGGCGCTAGGTGTGGGGTCTTTCCACGGACTCCGTGCCGTAGCTAACGCATTAAGCGCCCCGCCTGGGGAGTACGGCCGCAAGGCTAAAACTCAAAGGAATTGACGGGGGCCCGCACAAGCGGCGGAGCATGTTGCTTAATTCGACGCAACGCGAAGAACCTTACCAAGGTTTGACATCACCGGAAAACTCGCAGAGATGCGGGGTCCTTTTGGGCCGGTGACAGGTGGTGCATGGCTGTCGTCAGCTCGTGTCGTGAGATGTTGGGTTAAGTCCCGCAACGAGCGCAACCCTCGTTCCATGTTGCCAGCACGTAATGGTGGGGACTCATGGGAGACTGCCGGGGTCAACTCGGAGGAAGGTGGGGATGACGTCAAGTCATCATGCCCCTTATGTCTTGGGCTGCAAACATGCTACAATGGCCGGTACAAAGGGCTGCGAAACCGTGAGGTGGAGCGAATCCCGGAAAGCCGGTCTCAGTTCGGATTGGGGTCTGCAACTCGACCCCATGAAGTCGGAGTCGCTAGTAATCGCAGATCAGCAACGCTGCGGTGAATACGTTCCCGGGCCTTGTACACACCGCCCGTCACGTCACGAAAGTCGGCAACACCCGAAGCCGGTGGCCCAACCCTTGTGGGGGGAGCCGTCGAAGGTGGGGCCGGCGATTGGGACGAAGTCGTAACAAGGTAGCCGTACCGGAAGGTGCGGCTGGATCACCTCCTTTCTAAGGAGCATCACTGGCCACACGCACCAGGCGATCGAGTCTGGGGTGTTGGTCCATGACTCATGCCACGGGCGAATGTCTCGTGGGTGGGTTTGCTCATAGGTGGAGCACTGGCTATTCGGTTCTCTCTGGTTGGTTTCAACGGTTAGTACTGCTCGTCTTGTACGGGTTCAGGAACGCGGTTCGAAGTCGGTCGGCGGGGCCGGGCACACTGTTGGGTCCTGAGGGAACGGGCACGGGAGCTCTTGGAGCTTTTCGGGTTCGTCTCTTCGGGCCGTCTCGGATCTTGTCTGCCATGGTTGGTGGGTGGGGTTTGGGCGGGCGGGCCGGCTGAGCCTCACATACCGCATCAGGTTTCTGGTGGTCGTGGTGGTGGTTGTTGGTTGGTGTCCCGTTCGTGTTTTGAGAACTGCATAGTGAACGCGAGCATCTTTTTTCTTGTGTTGTGTTCAAGTTTTTAAGAGCACACGGTGGATGCCTTGGCATCAGGAGCCGATGAAGGACGTGGGAGCCTGCGATATGCCCCGGGGAGTTGGCAACCGAGCGTTGATCCGGGGGTTTCCGAATGGGGAAACCTAGCACCCGTCATGGGGTGTTGCCGCCACCTGAATGTATAGGGTGGTTGGTGGTAACGCGGGGAAGTGAAACATCTCAGTACCCGTAGGAAGAGAAAACAACATGTGATTCCCTGAGTAGTGGTGAGCGAAAGGGGATCAGGCTAAACCATGCGCGTGTGATAGCCGGCGGGCGTTGCGTGTGTGGGGTTGTGGGAGCATTCTTGTCTGGTCCGCTGACTGGGCGTGGAGTAAGAAAACAATGAGGTAGTCGAACGATCTGGAATGGTCGACCGTAGTCGGTGATAGTCCGGTAGGTGAAACCTTGTTGTCTCCATTGGGTGTTTCCCGAGTAGCACGGGGCTCGTGAAATCTCGTGTGAATCTGCCAGGACCACCTGGTAAGCCTAAATACTTCCTGGTGACCGATAGCGGACTAGTACCGTGAGGGAAAGGTGAAAAGTGCCCCGGTGAGGGGTCGTGAAAGAGTACCTGAAACCGTGTGCTTACAAGCCGTCAGAGCCTTGCATTCCTTGTGGGTGTTGGGGTGATGGCGTGCCTTTTGAAGAATGAGCCTGCGAGTTATGGTGTGTGGCGAGGTTAACCCGTGTGGGGGAGCCGTAGCGAAAGCGAGTCTGAATAGGGCGTTTGAGTCGCATGCTGTAGACCCGAAGCGGAGTGATCTACCCATGGGCAGGTTGAAGCGCGGGTAAGACCGTGTGGAGGACCGAACCCACCAGGGTTGAAAACCTGGGGGATGACCTGTGGGTAGGGGTGAAAGGCCAATCAAACTCCGTGATAGCTGGTTCTCCCCGAAATGCATTTAGGTGCAGCGTCACGTGTTTCTTGCCGGAGGTAGAGCTACTGGATGGCCTAGGGGGCCGACAAGCTTACTGAAGTCAGCCAAACTCCGAATGCCGGTAAGTGAGAGCGTGGCAGTGAGACTGCGGGCGATAAGGTTCGTAGTCGAGAGGGAAACAGCCCAGATCATCGGCTAAGGCCCCTAAGCGTGTGCTAAGTGGTAAAGGATGTGGAGTTGCCGTGACAACCAGGAGGTTGGCTTAGAAGCAGCCACCCTTGAAAGAGTGCGTAATAGCTCACTGGTCAAGTGATTCCGCGCCGACAATGTAGCGGGGCTCAAGCACACCGCCGAAGCCGTGGCATCCCAGCAATACTCAGGTGAGACTCCTTGTGGGTCGCATCCAGGGGTTGGGGTGGGTAGGGGAGCGTCGTGTGGGCGGTGAAGCGGCGGCGTGAGCCAGTCGTGGAGGCCACACGAGTGAGAATGCAGGCATGAGTAGCGAATGAGGGGTGAGAAACCCCTCCGCCGGATGACCAAGGGTTCCTGGGGCAGGCTAATCCGCCCAGGGTAAGTCGGGACCTAAGGCGAGGCCGAGAGGCGTAGTCGATGGACAACGGGTTGATATTCCCGTACCCGCTGACACGCGCCCATGCTGAACCCACTGATACTAACCACGCGGACTCCGTTTGGTTCCTTCGGGGACCTTGCCGGGGCGAGTGCGGGACCTGAGGTGGTAGTAGGCAAGTGATGGGGTGACGCAGGAGGGTAGCTCAGCCCAGGCGATGGTTGTCCTGGGGTAAGCATGTAGCCCGCACCATAGGTAAATCCGTGGTGCATGAGGGTGAGATGTGATGCCGAGCCGATTTAGGTGAAGTGAGTGATCCCATGCTGTCGAGAAAAGCCTCTAGCGATGTGTGTCGGCGGCCCGTACCCTAAACCGACTCAGGTGGTCAGGTAGAGAATACCAAGGCGATCGGGTGAACTGTGGTTAAGGAACTCGGCAAATTGCCCCCGTAACTTTGGGAGAAGGGGGGCCCCTGCTGGTGACCGACCTAGCGTTGTGAGCTGGTGGGGGTCGCAGATACCAGGGGGAAGCGACTGTTTACTAAAAACACAGGTCCGTGCGAAGTCGTAAGACGCTGTATACGGACTGACGCCTGCCCGGTGCCGGAACGTTAAGAGGACTGGTCAGCCCTTCGGGGTGAAGCTGAGAATCTAAGCGCCGGTAAACGGCGGTGGTAACTATAACCATCCTAAGGTAGCGAAATTCCTTGTCGGGTAAGTTCCGACCTGCACGAATGGCGTAACGACTTCCCCACTGTCTCAACCACAGGCCCGGTGAAATTGCACTACGAGTAAAGATGCTCGTTACGCGCAGCAGGACGGAAAGACCCCGGGACCTTCACTATAGCTTGGCATTGGCGTTTGGAGCGTCTTGTGTAGGATAGGTGGGAGACTGTGAAGCGGTGACGCCAGTTACCGTGGAGTCGTTGGTGAAATACCACTCTGGTCGTTTTGAGCGTCTAACCCGCACCCGTGGATCCGGGTGGGGGACAGTGCCTGGTGGGTAGTTTAACTGGGGCGGTTGCCTCCCAAAGAGTAACGGAGGCGCCCAAAGGTTCCCTCAGCCTGGTTGGCAATCAGGTGTTGAGTGCAAGGGCACAAGGGAGCTTGACTGTGAGACAGACATGTCGAGCAGGTGCGAAAGCAGGGCCTAGTGATCCGGCACCACCGTGTGGATGGGGTGTCGCTCAACGGCTAAAAGGTACCCCGGGGATAACAGGCTGATCTTGCCCAAGAGTCCATATCGACGGCAAGGTTTGGCACCTCGATGTCGGCTCGTCGCATCCTGGGGCTGGAGTAGGTCCCAAGGGTTGGGCTGTTCGCCCATTAAAGCGGCACGCGAGCTGGGTTTAGAACGTCGCGAGACAGTTCGGTCCCTATCCGCTGTGCGCGTAGGAGACTTGTGAGGGTCTGTCCCTAGTACGAGAGGACCGGGACGGACGAACCTCTGGTGTGCCAGTTGTACCGCCAGGTGCATGGCTGGTTGGCTACGTTCGGTCGGGATAACCGCTGAAAGCATCTAAGCGGGAAGCCTTCCTCGAGATGAGGTCTCCCAACCTTCATGGTTGTAAGGCCCCCAGCTAGACGACTGGGTTGATAGGCCGGAGATGGAAGCACCGCAAGGTGTGGAGTCGACCGGTACTAATAGGCCGAGTGACTTGAACACACTCACGTTTTGTTGCTCGCGTTCACTGTGCGGTTCCCGGAACACGACCGGGAACCATTGTTCCACTGGTTATGTTCTGTTAAGCGTTTCGGTGGTCATAGCGGTGGGGAAACACCCGGTCCCATTCCGAACCCGGAAGTTAAGCCCTCCAGCGCCGATGGTACTGCACCGGGGACGGTGTGGGAGAGTAGGACACCGCCGGACATCAACATATAGTCGGGAAGAGGAGAGAACCCCGCGAAACATTCGCGGAGTGTTCTCTCCTCTTCTCGCATTTCAGGTAGGGGCCGCAAACAACGGCCCCTTTTTTATTTTCCGGGAATGCCCTTTAAAGCGTGACAAATCGCTAATGGGGTCGATGGAGCGGCCGGCGGACGACCCGGAAGAACAGGGCGACCGCCCGTACGGTGGACATGGGGCCATTGTGACCTCAGATGTGAGCAGGAAACCCCAAGACACCGCCGTGACCGGCACGCCCTGCTACCGTTTACCACGTTGACTCTGAGGGGCGGCAAGAGCCGCCCCATCAGCGATTCCTCATGAGAACAGAGGTGCGCGGTGTCCGACGCGTCCGAAGAGGGCCGGGGCGAGCGTCTCATCGCGGTTCGTGACAGCAAGGACCCCGACGGTCCCAAGCTGTTCTTCAGCGTGAGCGCCTGGAAAGACTTCCTCGACCGCATCAAAGCCGGCAAGCACGAGCTCCCCGAGGACATGCGCGCGCTACTCGACGAGCGCTTCGTCGTCTGACCGTCCCCGCACGGCTCGTAGCACCCCTCCGACGACGCGGCCGGTAGAGAACGACGGATGAGCTGCACCAGGCCGGGCCAGCGGGCGAAGCCATCAGTCCTTGCGCCGGTCCAGGATCCACCGGGTCAAGGTGTCGAGGTAGCGGGACGCCAGGCGGGTTCCACCGTTCGTCCGCACGCGATGGTCGGCGCCGGGGAACACCTGCACGGTCAGCGTCGCACGGGCATGGCGATCCGGGTGGCAGGCGGTGGCGCTGAACAGGCGGGCGCTGTCGGCGACCGGTACCAGCTCGTCCGCTCCGCCGAAGATCGCCAGGTGCGGGCAGCGTAGACGCAGCGCGTCCGGGACCGGGTCGTGGTCCTGCTTGCCCTTGAGGAACGCCCAGAGGCGCTCGTCGATCCCGGTCCAGTAGTCACACGACACTGCCGGCCTCCCCGCGGAGTCGATCAGCCGTGCGGCCTCGGCGAAGCCGGCGTCGCGACGGCCGGCCGCGACCAGGCGGTCGTACAGGGCCAGGGCGTCGTCGACGTCCGCGCCGGCTCGCCGCAGGGTGTTGGCCAGCGCGTGACGCTCCTGGACCGCCGGAGTCGTCCCCGGGCAGCTGTTGGTGACGACCCACGGGAGATCGTCTCGGGCGGTGGCCGCGCGCAGGGCGACCCAGCCGCCCTCGCTGTGACCGAACAGCCCCACCGCCTCCGCCGGAACTCCGGGTCGCGTACGGAGAAAGTCCAGTGCGGCGGCGGCGTCGGCCGCCAGATCGTCCATGGTCGCGTCGCGCCAGTCGCCGGACGATCCGCCGACGCCGCGCTTGTCGTAGGACAGCACGGCGATCCCGGCGGCCGCGAGGTGCCGGCGGATCGGCGGGAAGTACGTACCGTTGTCGCGGTCCGTAGGCCCGGACCCACCGACCAGCACCACGCCCGCGGACGCGCGATCAGGGACCTCCAGAAGACCGGCCAGAGTCACGTCTCCGTTGACGAAGCCGACCTCACACGGCATCGGATCGGTGGACACCCGGGCAAGTATCCTCTCCGGCACGAGGCGGATGGCCGGGAGTCAGCCGGTCCTGCGCGCGAGCACGAGCCGGCAGAGCGGGGTGCCGTCCGCGCGTCGGCCGAGAGCCGTCAGGGGGACCGTCGTCACGGTGAATCCCGCCGCCGTCAGGTCGTCGCGGATCTCCGGCAGCCCGCAGGTGCGGTAGTACATGACGAACGGGGGACGCCACAGGGCGTTGCGCACCCGCATACTCAGGTCGAACCCGAGCAGCGCCCAGTACAAGGGCGAGGTGATGGGCTGCGGCGCCGCGATCGGGAAGGCGAAGAGCCCGCCGGGCCGCAGGGCGTCGTGCACGCCGGCGAACAGCGCCGGGCGTTCGTCGGGCAGGAAGTGCCCGAGGGCTCCGAAGCTGACCGCCAGGTCGAAGGCCTCCGCGAAGGGCATGGCCCGGACGTCGGCCCGGACCCACTCGCCGTCCGGGTGCGCGTCACGCGCCTGCGCGAGCATGCCGGCGCTGAAGTCGACGCCCGTGATCCGTTCTCGGCACAGGGGCTGGAGGACCCGTACGCCCGCGCCGGTGCCGCAGCACACGTCCAGCCCCCGGTCGAACGGCCCGAGCGGACGCAGCGCGTCGGCGGTCGCGTCCAGGAGGCCATCGGGGGTGCGAAATGGCGTGTGGTCGAACTTCGGGGCGAGCAGGTCATAGCCGCGCTCGACGGAGGACAGCGCCTGCACCGCCAGCTCGCGCAGCGACGGGCCTTGGGGCGAGAACACAGGCTCAAGGGTACTTCCCGGCGCCGGACCGGTTCCGGGGTCACCTCGCGGTCAGGAGTTGAGGATGACCTTGCCGGTGACGGTGCCGGACTCGGCCAGCCGCAGGGCGTCGGCGGCGCGGGCGAGGGGGAACCGGGCCGCGATCTGTGCGGTGATGTGCCCGTCCGCCATCGCCTGCAGGACCTGGGTGAGGTCGTCCCGCAGCCGCGTACGGAACCGCTGCCTGGCCAGGCCGCGGCCGGCCCAGATGTTGTAGAAGTAGGCGCGCCGTCGGTTGGGCAGCGCGTTCCAGACCCAGACCCGGGCCAGGATCTTGAGGACCGGTAGCTGCTTGGAGCCGGTGTCGTCGAGGGTGGCGGCGCTTCCGTACGCGACGAGGGTGCCGCCGGGGGCGAGCAGCCGCCATGAGTCGGGCACGCTGCGCACGCCGAGGTGGTCGAAGACCGCGTCGACGCCGTCGGGGGCGATCTCGCGTACGGCGGCGGGCACGTCGGTGCGGTAGTCGATCGGGATGACGCCGAGGTCGCGCAGCCGGTCGTGGTTGCGCGCGGAGGCGGTGCCGATCACGCGGATCCCGGCCAGGCGGGCCAGCTGCGCCAGCGTGGAGCCCACGCCGCCGTTGGCGCCGTGGACCAGGATCGTCTGGCCGGCCTTGACGCGGGCCCTGCGGTGCAGCATCTGCCAGGCGGTGATGCCGTTGACCACGACGGTCTCCGCCTCGGCCGGGTCCAGGCCGGCGGGCACCGGCACCACGTCGGCGGCGTCGACGACCACGTGGCTGGCCCAGCCGCCCACCTTGGTCAGCGCCGCGACGCGCCGCCCGGTGAGGGCGGGGTCCACGTCGGCGCCGACCGCGTCCACGATCCCGACCAGGTCGTAGCCGGGCACGAACGGAAACGGCGGCTGGTCGTAGTACCGGCCCCGGCGCATCTGCTGCTCGGCGAAGGACACGCCGGTCGCCTCCATGCGGATCACCACTTGCCCGGCGCCGGGTGCCGGGACCGGTGACGTACGCAACCGCAGCCCGTCCGGGTCCACCACGCCGGGGAGCACGATCTCGGTGCGCTGGTCCGTACTCATGCCGACCACTCCTTGGTTATTGCCTGTTGTGTTAGTTAGAAGCTGTAACTGAAGTATTATGGGCTCACTGAAGTGATGTCAAGCGAGGGGTACGGACATGGGCGACGCCGTCAAGAGCCCGCGGGCGCGTTACCGCGAGCAGGTGCGCGACGAGATCAAGGCGCACGCCTGGACGCAGGTCGCCACCACTGGCGCGTCGGCGTTGTCCCTCAACGCCATCGCCAAGCAGATGGGCATCAGCGGTCCCGCTCTCTATCGCTACTTCCGCAACCGCGACGAGCTGATCACCGAGCTCGTGCTGGACGCCTACCGCGACCTGTACGACACATGGCGGGCCGCGGTAACGCCCGGCGACGCGCCCGAGGCGAGGCTGGCCGCGATGGCGTCCGCCCTGCGCCGGTGGGCGCTGGCCACCCCGCATCGCTACCTGCTCATCTACGGCACGCCGGTGCCCGGCTACGCCGCCCCGCCCGAGGCGACCGAGCTCGCCGCCGGCCTCATGGCGCTCCTGCTCGACGCCTTCGCCGAAACCGAGGGCAAAGCCGAGAACGAAGCCGCCACAGCCCTCGAACACCACCTGGCCATCCACCGGCAGTGGGCGGCGGACCACCCCGCCCCGCCGTCCGCCCTACGCCGCGCGCTCACCTTCTGGACGCGGCTGCACGGCGTCGTCAGTCTCGAGGTCGCCGGGCACTTCACCGGCATGAACTTCGACCCCGGCCTGCTCTACGCCGCGGAGGGCGACTCCGTCGTCAACGCGCCCTGACCGGCGTTCAGCTCAGCCGGACAACGCGGTGCTGAACGCACTCTCCGACGCGTACGTCGCGGTCGCGAAGAGCGCGCCGCGCCAGGAGCATCCGCCGGCGCTGAGGTAGGTCGGCGGCGGCATGCCCGCCACGGTACGGAAGCGTTCAGCGAACGAGGTCCGACCGGCTACGACGGGATGCTCGCGTACGGCCGGTCGAAGACCGCCAACGTGCTGTTCGCCGTCGACCCGGAGTCGGCGCGGCGCCTCTGGGAGCTGAGCGAACGGCTGCTCAAGGCCTGAGCCCCGCCGCGATCCCGACGAAGGATCGGATGAGCGGGTCGGTCCGGTCCCGGCGCCAGGCCACGACGAGTTCGCTCGGCGCTCGGTCGGCGATCGGGACGACGACGAGGCTCGCGGGCACCGGTTGGCCGAGCGGGGCGAGGGCGACCGCGCCGTTCCAGAGCACCGCCTGGAGGCACTCCTGGATGGTCCGCATCGGCGGGGTGCCCGGATCGGGACGGGAGCCGGGCA
Source organism: Actinoallomurus sp. CA-142502 (assembly GCF_050936355.1). Classification (NCBI taxonomy): domain Bacteria; kingdom Bacillati; phylum Actinomycetota; class Actinomycetes; order Streptosporangiales; family Thermomonosporaceae; genus Actinoallomurus; species Actinoallomurus sp. CA-142502. The sequence goes on along the minus strand of NZ_JBNJMY010000001.1, from coordinate 10,098,878 downwards.
GGGTCCAGTGGTCGCGCCACCGTTCGTCGGTGTCGTCCGGTAGCCGCACCGCGTGCCGTCCGGCGAGTTCCGCCGTGGTCACCGAGTCGCGTACGGCCAGGGGGTCGTCGGCGGGCAGGACGGCGCCGATGGGTTCGGTCCGCAGAGCGCGGAGTGCCAGGCCGGACGTTTCGAACGGCGTCCGGGTGAGGGCGACGTCGACGAGATCGGCGCGCAGCCCCGCGCTCGGGTCGCCGAGGTCGGCCTCGTGGATCGCGATGGTGACGTTCGGGTGCGTCTCGCGGAAGGCTCTCACCAGGGGTGCGCCGAGGTGCTCGACGGCGTCGGCGAGGGTGCCGACGACGAGGGTCGCGGGGCCCGTCGCGACGGCGACACGCCTGCGCAGCCGCTCGGCCTGGTCGAGGACGGCTCGGGCCTCCCGCAGCATCACCGTGCCGGCGGGGGTGAGGTCGACCCCGCGCGGCGTGCGCTCGAACAGCACGCACCCGAGTTCGTTCTCGAGCTGCCGGATGGCCCTGCTCAGCGGAGGCTGGGTCATGTGCAGGCGCTGGGCGGCGCGGCCCACATGGCGTTCCTCGGCGACGGCGAGGAAGTACCGCAGCGAGCGGAGTTCCACGGGGCGACTCTACCCGTCGATACCGGCAGGGTATCGGGCCGAGAGAACCGGACTTGGACGCCGCGCCCGGCGCCGGTCGACGATCGAGGCCGGGACGGTCCGCCACTCCCGGCAGGCCGCGTGGCGAGAGAGGCGGCAATGGGCGACCTGAGGATCGGCGTGTACCGGTACGACACCACCCACGCGCTGTTCGACGGCGACGTGACCGTCGACGGCGTCGACGCGACGTTCGACGCGGCGGGCACGCTGCCGGAGATCTTCAAGGGGCTGGCGCGGGAGCGTCGCTACGACGTGGCCGAGTTCGGCCTGACCTTCTATCTGCGATCCCTCGAAGAGGGCGCGCCGTTCGTGGCGATCCCGGCCTTTCCGAACCGGGTCTTCCGCCACTCGTGCGTCTTCGTCAACCGCGACAGCGGCATCACCGGACCGCGGAACCTGGCCGGCCGGACCATCGGCGAGTTCGGGGTGTACGGCCAGGACTCCGGCGTGTGGGCCAAGGGCATCCTCATGGACGAGTACGGCTTCCGCCCCGAGGCGAACCGGTGGCTGATCGGCGGCCTGGACGAGCCGAGCGCGCCGTTCGACTTCGTGTCGCAGCTGCGCCCGGCCGGCGTCGACATCAGGGACGCGCCGGCCGGCAGGTCGCTGGGCGAGCTGCTGCGGACCGGGGAGATCGACGCCCTGTTCACCGCGAACGTGCCGCAGGCCGTGCTCGACGGTGCGCCGGAGATCGTGCGCCTGTTCCCGGACTACGAGCGGCGCGAGCGCGACTACCACCGTCGCACCGGCATCTTCCCGATGATGCACACCGTCGTCGCGCCACGGGAGCTGTTCGACGCGCGCCCGGGCCTCGCGACCCGCGTCTACGAGGCCTTCCTGCGGTCCAAGGACATCGCCGCCGACCGCTACCGCCAGGGTCGCCGACTCTATGAGGTGCACAGCATGGTGCCCTGGACCAACGCCCTCGTCGAGGAGAACCGCGCGCAGTTCCCCGAGGACTGGTTCGCGTACGGGGTGTCGGCCAACCGCGCCGACCTCGACGCCTACCTGCGTTACCACCATGAGCAGGGCCTTTCGGCGCGGCGCTGGACGGTCGAGGAGATCTTCCACCCCGAACTGCTCGACACGTGAACCTCGCCAGGCGAGCGGCTTGGGCTCTGCTTACCTTGAGCGTGACGTTCCCATTACCTTCCGTGCAGTTTTCTGTGCGAGCTCGTCCACTTTCGGCTTCGTCGACTCACCCATAGTGTTCGGCGGGTGACGCAAAGTGCTGGAGCCCCTGATCGCCGCCTCCCGCGACTGAGCGTCCATCCCCCCACCGAAAGGAACAGGTCATGACCATCGCCAGCGTGTACCAGAAGGACGTCGCCGACTACTGGAACGCCGAGCGAAACCCCGTCAATCTGCGACTGGGCGATGTGTCAGGGATCTACCACCACCATTACGGCGTCGGCGACGTCGACTGGTCCGTCCTCGACGTCGCCGACGGCGACGCCCGGGACGAGGCGGTCATCACCGAGTTGCACCGGCTGGAGAACGCCCAGGCCCGGCTCCTGCTCCGCAATCTGGGCGAGATCCGGCCCGAGCACCGCCTGCTCGACGCCGGCTCGGGCCGGGGCGGCTCCAGCATCATGGCGAACGCCGCCTTCGGCTGTCGCGTCGACGGCGTCTCCATCTCCCAGACCCAGGTGGACTTCGCCAACGACCAGGCGGCCAAGCACGGCGTCGCCGACAAGGTGCGGTTCCATCTCAGGAACATGCTCGACACCGGCTTCGAGTCCGGTGCCTTCCAGGCGATCTGGAACAACGAGTCGACGATGTACGTGGTCCTGGACGACCTGTTCGCGGAGCACTCCCGGTTGCTGGCGCGCGGCGGCCGCTACGTCACCATCACCGGCTGCTACAACGACGTGTACGGGCTGCCCTGCAAGGCGGTGTCCACGATCAACGCCCACTACGTCTGCGACATCCATCCCCGCCGCGACTACTTCCGGGCGATGGCGGCCAACCGGCTCGTGCCCGTCACCGTCGTCGACCTGACCCCGGACACGATCCCGTACTGGGAGCTCCGCCAGAAGTCCTCGGTCGCCACCGGCATCGAGGACGCGTTCCTGGAGGCCTACCGCTCGGGCGGCTTCCAGTACCTGCTGATCGTCGCTGACCGCATCTGAGCTCTTCCCGACCGTGTTCCAACGAAGGCAGGTGAGCAGGCATGAACCCCATCCACGGGCCGTGCGACACCGGTGGTCGGCCCACCCCGCCGGCCGGTGACGCGCGGCTGGGCAGACCGACCGGCCTGGGGACCGCCGCGGCTCTCCTGCCCTCGCTGCTCGCCGCCGCGGGCCCCAGCCGCCAGGCGCCGTACGGCACCGTCTCCGAGGCGCTCCCCGGCCCGGCCCGCGGTGGTCCGGCCTACGCCGAACGACCATGGGGCGACGGCACGCACTCACCGCTCTACTGTCCGCTTCCCGAACGCGCCGACCAGCGACTGGCCGACGAGGTCGACGCCCGGCTCAGAGCCTGGGCGCGCGACCGCGGCTGCGACGACGACGAACTCGACGCGCTGGGCAAGGCCGCGTTCGGGAGGCTGGTCACCCTCGCCCACCCCGACACCGACGATCCCGACGCCCTCCTCGTCGCCGCCCAGCTGAACGCGGCCTGGTGGGCGGCCGACGACTACTACGCCGACGACACCGCGCTGGGCGCCGTCCCCGCACGGCTTCCGCAACGCCTCACCCTGGCGATGTCGGCCATGGACCCGGTCCCGCCCGTGGGAGAGCTCACCCCTCCGCTGCGCGAGGCCCACGGAGACGACCTGGTCCTCCGGCTGCTCCAGTCGGCGGTCGCCCACCTGGGCCGGCACGCGACCTCCGCCCAGGTCCAGCGGATCTGCTACTCGACCTTCGCCATGTTCGTCAGCTGGACCGCGTACGCGGCCTGGCGCGAGACCGGCGAGGACCCGCCCGCCTGGGAGTACCTCGCGGCGCGCCAGCACGACAGCTTCTACACCTCGATGACGCTCGTCGACGTCGTCGGCGGCTACGAGGTGCCGGCCGAGCTCTTCTACGAGCCGCGCGTCCGCCGCGCCTCCATGCAGGCCGGCACCGCGAGCGTGGTGGTCAACGACCTGCACTCGGTGGCCAAGGACGCCGCCGACGAGAACCCCGTCTGCAACCTCGTGCTTCTGATCGCCGCCGACCGCGACTGCTCCGTGGACGAGGCGACCGAGATCACCGTGGCTCTCCACAACGACCTCGTACGCGACTTCGAGAGCAGCCACCGGGAGCTCGCGGCCGTCCCGTCTCCCGAACTCCAGCGTTATCTGCGCGGGCTGCGCGCCTGGATGGGCGGCGGCTTCGAATGGCACGCGACCAACCCCCGGTACGCCCAGCAGTCCTGATCTGCTCCACTGCGGCTACCGCCGGTGGGGATCGTCTTCGGGCAGCCAGGCGTCCGGGTCGTGTATTCCCAGGTCGCCGACGCCGTCGGTGAGCGCGTCGACGGTGGCCAGCACGGCCGACCGGGTCTCGTCGCGGCGCCAGACGAGGGACCACGTCCAGTAGACCCGCGGTTCGACCAGCGGACGTTTGACCAGGTCGGACGGCACTGAGGAGGTCTGGCTCTTCGGGCAGTTGACGATCGGGCGCGGGCTGCGGCGCACGTGGTCGAAGAAGCCGGATCCGGTGATGCCGGAGTCGGAGATGCGCACCGCGTGGGCGCCGGTGTCGCGGGCGAGCCGTTCGGCGTAGACGTTCCACTGCAGCCAGGACGCGGTGTCGTCGGAGCACAGAACGGCCGTGTCCCGGACGCGTACGGCGTCGGGGTCGGTGCCGGCCGCGACCGCGTAGAGCCGGTCGGCGCCGATGAGCCGGGCGTTCAGCCCGTGCCGTTCGAGGTCGTCCGTGCACACCCAGCAGATCGCGAGGTCCAGGCCGCCCGAGGAGACCCGGGCCGCCTGCGTGTGCGACGGTGCGACCCAGGCGTCCACGTGCAACTGGGCCACCGCGGAGACGCGGGCGACCGGGTCCGCGGGAAGCCAGCTGACGTACCCGAGCCGTACCGGCTCCGAACCGGACATCCGGGCCGCGCGGCTGCGGACGTCGTCGGCCCGTTCCAGTACGGCGCGGATGTGCGGAAGCAGCGCCGTCCCGGCCGGAGTGAGGCTGACCGAGCGGCGGTCGCGGTCGAACAGGCGTACGCCGAGGTCGCGTTCGAGCGCCTTGATCTGCTGGGACAGCGACGGCCCGGCGATCAGTAGTCGCTCCGCGGCGCGGCCGAAGTTGAGCTCCTCGGCGACCGCGACGAAGTATCGCAGCTGACGAAGCTCCATCACCGTCATCGTACGTCTCTGGGAGGCTGCGCCTACCAGCAGGGAGGAATCCCGTCCTGGCGCCATCCCCGGTGAGCCCTGCATCGTGGGACGTGGGAGACACGACCGCACACGCCCCCCAACGGCTTCCCGTCGCCGCCCCCTGGCCGGGCGGGCAGCCGGCCCCCGGATGGCTTTCGCCGCGGCGCCTCCCGGCCGCGGCGGGAGCCACCCCCGCCACACCTGTCCGCATCGCATCGCCGAGGAACTCCCATGCGCTCCGCACCGCCGCAAGCGCGCGGCGTCACCCACGCCGGCGCGGCCCACTCGCCCCGGGCCCACATCGTCCACAGCGCCGCCGCGCTCGCGGCGGGCATGGGCGTCGGCCGGTTCGTCTACACGCCGATCCTTCCCCTGATGAACGCCCAGGCCGGCTTGTCGGCCGGGACCGGCGCGAGCCTGGCGACCGCCAATTACGCCGGTTACCTGGCCGGCGCCCTCGGCGGCATCCTGCTGCCGCGGCTGGTGCGCTCCTCGACCGTCCTGCGCTGCTCCCTGCTGGTCCTCGGCGCGTCCCTCGCCGCGATGCCGCTGACGCACGCGACCGCGCTGTGGCTGGCGCTCCGGTCGTGCGCGGGCGTGGCCAGCGCGTTGATCTTCGTCATCGCCGTGAGCTCGGCCCTCGACCACCTGCGCGACCACCCGGTACACCTGCCGGGCTGGGCGTTCGGCGGGATCGGCGCCGGCATCGTACTGTCCGGGCTGCTGGTGCTGACGCTGCGTTCGGTCGCGGACTGGCGCGTCGCGTGGTGGGCCGCCGCCGGGCTGGTCGTCCTGCTCACCGTCCCGTCGTGGAACCTGAGGACGGCACCCCATGCGGTGACTCCGGTACCCAGCGGGCGGGAGCGAGCGAAAGGCCGGCGCGCCTGGTTCAACGCCCTGTTCGCCTCGTACACGCTGGAGGGCGTCGGCTACATCATCGCGGGCACCTTCCTGGTCGCCGCGATCGAGCAGGAAGCCCCCGCCTGGATCGGGAGCGCGGCCTGGGCCCTGGTCGGGCTGGCGGCCGTACCCTCCTCCGCGCTGTGGGCGTGGCTGCATCGGCGCTGGTCACGCCCTGGTCTGCTGGTCGCCGCGCTCGCCGTGCAGGCGGCCGGTGTCGCCCTGCCCGCGCTGCTCGGCGGCGCGGCGGCGGCGTTGCTCTCGGCGATCCTGTTCGGCGGCACATTCGTCGGGGTCAGCACCCTCGCGCTCGCGGCAGGCGCCGACCTGCGGTTCCCGCGCTCTGTCGCGCTGCTGACCGCCGGTTACTCCGCCGGCCAGATCGCCGGGCCGCTGATCGTGACTCCTCTGCTTCACCACGGATACCGGGGCGCCCTCCTCGTGGCGGCCGCCGTGGTGTCGGCGGCCGCCGTCGCGGCCGGGTTCCTCCGGATCAGCGTTCGGTCAGGCGGCGGTCGGCTTGACGTAGGTGACCCTGACGTTCAGGTACGTTGATCGGCCGTAGTCGTGGCCGCGGATGGCGAGCACGTTGCAGCAGTCCAGGACGTTCGCCGGGACGACGACGTTGATCGCGCCGGCCGCGCAGTTACCGCTCTTGGCCGTCTGCACGAGCTCGCCGTTGAAGAAGACCTGCGCGTCGTTGTCGACCGTCCCCTCGATACGCACCTGCTGCGCGTCCCGCGGGATGTGGACCCAGTGGCGCACCAGGATGTCGGTGTTCACCGCCCACGGCGTCTTGACGTGGGCCGGGTTGTTCCAGGCGCAGCCGGCGGTGACGGTGCCGAAGCCCTCCTGCCCGGTCGGCCAGCCGCTGTCGTCGAAGTGCCGGCGGTAGAACAGGGGCTGGTCGGCCGCGGGCGGCACCTGGAGGTACCTCCAGTCGGTGCTGTTGAAGCCGAGTGCCGTGACGACGGTCTGCCGCGCTCTGGCCGGAGAGGCGGACGCCGGCGCGGACATCCCCGCCGCGGCCAGCAGCGAGCTCGCCGCCAGCACGGTGGGCAGGAGACGCGATGAATTCGTGAGCATGACAATTCCCCCGGTAATCACTATTAGCCTGATTTCTCGGCCAGTGGCGCCCTCTTGACGCGGTCACTGCACGCCACGGCGGTGAAAGCAAACCATGCCCCCAATGCCCGTGAACAGATCTCCTATTGCAAAGATCGACATGGCTTTGGGGAATGAATTCCATGTCGCGTTCGGAGCCGAATTTGAGGAAATACTGGAGATTACCGGTCGGCCCGCCGTCGCTGGTGCGCGGCCAGGAGCGAAGTCCAGGCCAGGATGAGCCCCATCGCGATGGCGAAGGCGACGTTGGCCGCGCGGGCGGCCTGGAGCGCGAAGACCGACATCCAGGCCGCCAGGAAGATCGCGCCGGTCACTGTGCTGAGAGCCGCCCAGCCGCGGCGGCCGGCCGCGGCGAACCGCCGGGCGAACACGAAGCACGCGCAGATCAGGGCGAGAAAGGCGATCCCGGCGACGAGGAGGTGCAGCGTGCCGTGCCAGCTCATGGTCGTGGGCGGGCCGGTCGGCGTCCCTGGTGGAAAGCCGTCGGCGGGGTCGGCCGAGAAGACCGCCGCGGCGACCATGCCGGAGCCGAAGACGCCGACCAGCGGCGGTCCCCAGCGGCCCGGACCCGGCACCCGGTAGAGCCCGATCGCGTATGCCACGAACAGCAGCCCGCTGACCGCGAACGTGGCGATCTGGATCCATCCCCGGTCACCGTTGCTGAGCATGCTCGCCGAATGCCGGCTGATGTCGAATCCGGCCCTGGTCGCCATCTGCAGCACCACCATGACGATGTAGAGCGGGCCGGCGACGATGCCACAGGTCAGCAACGCTCTCGTCGATCCGGCGACCGCGCCGGGCGCCCTGCCGGTCGCCTCAGCCATTGTCGCCCTCGCTGGGCGCGTAGTGGTGCACTCCGAACGCGACGGCCACGGCGAGGTCCTCGTCACTGGTTCCCCAGGCGGCCTGGATCGCGGCCCCCCAGGCATGGCAGCTGCGGGTGGCGAATTCCCTCGCCTCGGACCTGGTGCCCCAGGTGGCGGGGTCGAACTCCACGTCGTGCAGGAAGAGGTCGAGGCCGAGCAGTGCGAGGTCCCAGCCACAGCCGATCCCGACTGTGCCCCCGGGGCCGTAGGTGCGTACCAACTCGTCGACGATCTCGGCGGGCGACGCGTGCTCCAGCTCCAGAATCGCGCCTCCCTCGCCATCGGGCGCGAGGCGGACCTCGACCTCGGTTTCCATGCCCTCCCCGAGACACCAGGTCACCTTGAGCAGGCGAGGCTCCTCACAGTGCAGGATCTCTCCGCCGGCGTTGTTCCTGAGCCGGTAGGTGCCGCCGAGCCGCAGGTCGCCCTCGATCGGGGCCAGCCATCGGCCGATTCGGCCGGGGTCGGTGCAGGCGTTCCACACGTCCTCGACCGGGGCGTCGTAGCCGCGGCGCAGCAGCAGTGACCGCCCTTCGCCGGTGGCGACCGGCAGGTCGCCGATCTCCCGGTGGGTGGCATTGACCTGGCTGACGATGTCGATCACGTATCTACCTCGCTCTTCGTCGAAGGTGGTCCGCCGGCCGGTGCGGGCACCAGACAATGCCAGGCTGTGCTTATATAAGTCAACCTTGAATATACGAGATCAGTCCGAGTAGGGACCGGTGGAAACGGCGGTGACCGGGGTCGTGCCCGCCCGGGCCTGGGAGCTCAGCTCCCGCGCGGTGAGCGCGAAACTGCCCTGCGCGCTCCCGAGATCGGTCGCGAACACCATGGCGGACACGTTGCCGTCCGTGGTGACGAGCGGTCCGCCGCTCATTCCCCGGGTGATTCCGGCGGACTCCGACATCGCCCACGCGAGCGTTCTCCTGAAGGCGCAGGGCCGGTGCCGTCAAACCGGGCACCCGGAGAACGGCCAGGTCCCGTTCCGGGTCGAATATCACCACGGTCGCCGCGAAGGACCGGCCCGGGCCGTCGTTGACGGTCGGGGCGCCTTTCATGCCCGCCAGGACATGCGCGGGCGTCAGGACGTGTTCCGTGGCGTACACGAACCCGCTCCCGGCGAGGCGCCGGCCGCACGAAGGCGCGGTCCCCATCACCTGCACGACGCGCGCGCGGGCGGCGCTGACCGCCGGTGAGGCGGTGACGGCGCTGTCCGGCGGCCCGGTCACCGGCGCCGAGCGTACGGCCGTCGCCCCCGACGGGTGGCACCGCTCGCCGCCCGGCAGCCACACGACCGCCGCGACCGCGAGTGCCGCGAGCAACACCGTGCCAAGGGCGAGGGCGAGCAAGAGGAAGCGGGACCGGACCCGGTGGCCCGCGGGCGGCTCGGGCCGCCACGACACCTCGTCGATCACGCGTTGACCCGAGGGCTCCGAGGTGTCGGGGCGGTGTCCGAAAGATCACGGTGTTCGCCGCCGCTTGTCGCGTCGGTCCGCCGGTGCCACCGTGGACGACATGGCAGGCGAGCGCACGGGCTGTCGGGTTCGGATGTCGAGCGAGGTCCGCGACTGGCTGGCGACTCTGCTGGCCGAGGACCGCCAGGTGGGTCGGACGGTCGGCGAGGCCGTGACGGTCCTGTTGGAGAGTGGTTTCGGGGCACCGTTCGTCCTTCCGCTGGAATCCGCGCTGCGCGGGCAACATCCCGGGATCGCGCTGGATCACTGCTACCAGCGTCAGCTTCGGCTTCTGCGGGGGGTGCGCCGGAGCCTGGCCGACCTGGCCACCGCGCGTAAGCGACTGGAGCTGCGGATCGGTCAGGAGGTTACGGCCGACGCGCGTCGACGGTACGAGGACCTGGTGGCGGAAGAAGTCCGGGCGACCCTGTTCTCGCAGCGGGTACAGGCGAGAGTGGATGCGTTCCGTGCTCGCAAGGAGGTCGTGAAGGCGGGGTACACCGCGGCGCTGGCCAACCGGACCCTCGACGAGGCGTTCGCGGCCTTCGACGAGTCGTACGTGTCCGGCCGGGCGGCCGATGAGGTGGCGCCGGCCCATGCCGCCGCCGACGAGATGCTGCGCGCCGCCGCCGAACTGGAGCGGCAACTCGGTGCGGACACCCAGCCTGAGATCAGTGAGCTGCGGCTTGAGGCATCCGACCTGCGCCTGCTGTTCGCGGTCACGCCATCGGACACGGCGGTGCTGCTGGTCGTGGGAATCGGTCACGACGATTGGGGCCAGTGGTACGCGGAGGCGCTACAGCTGGCCCAAGCCGAACTCGAACTCCAGGACGACGACTTCACCGGCTACGACCTGGCGGCCTTCCTCTCCGAGTACTTCCCCGGCGAGGAGGCGGCGGTCCGGGCCGGCGCCGCCCGGCTGATCGAGCCGAACCGGGCGGGGTAGTTCGTGTGGAGAATCGGCATTGCCTCGGCGGTCGGCGTCCTTGTGCGGGCGCGCGAACATTCGGAGAAAAACGACTTTTCGCGTTGATCGTATTGCGCGAAATCACCGTGAACTCTCTCCGGCATCGCCTGTGGAAAACTTATGCACCCTCGGTTATGCCGCGTTACGATATGTAGAGAGCGACCGCCCCCCGGCTGACAATTTGGAGATTCCTTATGCCAGCACAGACTGAAGCCTACGAAGCTCCGGCGATCCGTGCCTACGGCATTATTCTGAGATCGTGGCGGGAGCGCGCCAATCTCACCAAGCTCGAACTCGCGGAGACCCTCGGCTACACGCCGCAGCTCATTGGCCAGCTCGAGGCCGCGAAGAACATTCCCTCCGAGAAGTTCAGCGAGGACCTCGACACCTTCTTCAAGACCGGCGGCCTCTTCGTCGAGCTCTGGAAGCTGATCAAGGACACGCGCCATCTCATCGCCCTGCCCCCGGGCTTCTCCAAGTACCTGGAGCTGGAGGCCGCAGCCGCCAGGACCTATACCTTCGAAGCGCTACTGATCACGGGACTCTTCCAGACCGAGGCCTACGCACGCGCGATCATGAGCTCGTTCATGGCTCCCGACGTCATCGACGAGGCATTGCAGGCGCGGATGGACCGAAAGCGCATTCTCGACCGCCCGAACGCACCTCGGATCTTCTTTATCGTCGATGAGCAGGTGCTCCGTCGCATCATCGGTTCACCCGAGATCGTGAGAGAGCAGCTTGCCTACTTACTCGAGCTCAGCGAACGACCTAACATAAACATTCAGGTGCTGCCCGAGGACACCGAGCACTATGTGGCGTACTCCGGTAGCTTCACGATCCTCGGCTTCGGTGACGAGCCCGACATCGCCTACATCGAAGCAGCAGGTCAGGGCAATCTAATCGCGAGCCCGGCGTCTGTCGCGAACTGCGCCATGAGGTATGACTTGCTCCGAATCCATGCGTACTCTGTAGCTGAGACACGGCGTGTCATCCGGAAGGCTATGGAGAGCATATGAAGACTCCGGACCTGTCCACCGTCCAGTGGCGTACGAGCGAATACAGCGGCGCTGAGGGAGGGCAGTGCGTCCAAGTGGCCATTCTGCCTGCATGTGATTCGTCAGATGCGGAGGCGGTTCGTCCGGCCTAGGTCCGGGGCTGCGCGTGGTCAGGGGGTGTGGCTTGGGGTGGGCTGCCCGGCCGGCGGGTTGTTCGCTCGGGTGGTCAGTTCGGTGAGCAGGGGTGTGGGATCGAACGCCTCCTGTGCGCTGATGCTGCTGATCACGTGGTGCTCGTCCCAGTAGGCGATCTTGATGAACGACCCGGGGACCGAGTTCCAGAAGCGGTCCACCCGCGGATCGGTCACGTTGCAGGAGCCGTGGACGGTCTTGCCGGGCGCGGCGAGGGGCAGCTTCGCGACGCAGTCGCCGACGGCCCTCTCGCTGCCGCCGGACATCGACCTGCTGCCGTAGACCGTGACGTCGACACTGGCCTGTACGGACCGGTGCTCGTCCGACTGGTTGTGGCCGGTCACCTTGATGTGGCAGTTCCCGCTCCGGCAGTGTGACGGCAGGTCCACGTTGTCCACGTTGAAGTCCGTGGAGAAGCCGCTCTCGATGACCATCGTCTTCGGCAGCGTGCGGGCCTGGGCGGCGAGTTCCGTGTACGCCGCTCGGGCGTCCTGGACGCTGCCGGCCCGTACCGACAGAGTGGACTGTTTCACCGGGGGGTCGTAGTCCTCCTTCTCGCCGGGCAGGCCGACACCGGTGTAGGCGACGAGGGTGTGCGGGGAGGACGCGGACGCCCAGAACGTTCCCGCGGGGAGGGACTGCGAGTCGTCGGGGATGAAGCGCGCCGCTCCGGACGGTACGTCCGACGGGGTGGGCAGCGGCGTCGTGGTCTGCGTCGGCGGCGCGGGGGTCCACGGGTCGCTCACGGGCGAGACCTTGAGCGCGCTGCCCAGTTTGCGCGGGGACAGGTCGCCGAGCGCGGCGCCCCAGACACCGCTGCCCTCGTCCACCCATCGGCCGGCGTAACGCGCGACGTCGGCGGCCTTGGTGTCGCCGTGCCGCCAGTACGCCTTGCCGGCCTTGAGGAACACCCGCGACCCGTCGACGACGATGACCTGCGCCGAGTCGCCCTTGTCGGTCACGGTGCCGATGGCGTCACCGTCGCCCATGGCGCGCAGGTCGAGCGTCAGCGACTGGCCGTACGCCTTCCAGGAGCCCGTCCAGTGCAGCAGCGGCACCGCGGTGACCGCCGTGCCGACGTCCACCATCGTCAGCGGTCGCGGCGGTGCCTTCTTCCTGCCGCCCGAACAACCGGTGATCCCCACCACGCCCGCAGTCGCCAGTGCCACCGCGGCCCGCACGCGCTTCCCGTGGCGGACCTGGCCACCTGTATTCATTTCGCCCCAGCCTTCCCGAAGACCCGACCAGGGTCGTCGCGGCCGGAAGCCTAATGTCCTGGGCTCGGAATTCGTCGGCGAGACGAACGCCGCGCGCTGGTTGGTGAGAATCCGTGCACGGAATGGCGAGAACGCCGCCGCGACGTGGATCAGGGCACACTGGCCGCGTGCGGATCGTGGTCGGTGGCGACAATCTCCCTCTCGCCGAACGCATGGCCAGGTTGAGCCGGGCGTACGGCGCGGAGGTGATCAAGGCGGGCGACGGGTTCCCCGCGCTGATCGAGACGGCCGAGCGGGAGCGGCCCGACGTGGCCGTGACGACGGTGCGCCGGGCGTACGCGGATCTCGACAAGGTACTCACGGTGCTGGACCTGCGGCGCCGGAACCCGGGGACCGGGTTCGTGCTCCTCTCACCGATCGCGGACGTGGCGTACACGAGGGAGCTCCTCACCGCCGACGGCGGCGTCGGATACCTGCCGGAGAGAAGTCTCGGTCGGCCCGCCGACGTCGTCCTCGCGCTCCTGCGCGTCGTTTCGGGCGAGTTCGGCCTGGACCAGGCGGTGATCGGGAATCTCATCAGTTCCACCTGGGGGACGGAACTGCGAAGGCTGGGCAGGGTGGAGCGTGAGGTCGTGGATCTGCTCGCCGCGGGCTGGCCCGATGACGTGATCGCCGCGCGGCTGTGGTTCGAGGAGGCGACGGTGGTCAGGCTCGTCGGTGAGATCTTCGAGAAGCTCGGCCTGGAGCCGGCGGCCGATCCGGCGCGCCGGGCCAGGGCCGTGCTGGCGCTCGCCGCCGGTCGCCCGCGTCCGCCGTCCTGACCTCGGTCGGCGTACGGCCCGCGCCCGCCGTTCCGACCTCAGTCGCGGAGCGCGTCGGCGAGCAGGATCGCGTGGATGTCGTGGGCCAGGTCGGTGAATCCGATCCGACCGTACGCGTGGCGGTGGGCGGTCTCGTCGAGCCTTCGGAGGAGCCGGCTCTCGGCGCCCGGGACGTCGGGGGTCGCGAACCAGCCCTCGTCGGCCACGCTGATCCGCAGAGCAGGAGCCGCGGCGCCCGTGCTCACCACCAGCCGGCCGTACGGGTCGTCACGGTCGACGTCCTTGCGTTCGAGCACCCGCAACCCCCGGCCGCGTAGCGCCCGGTCGAGTCTCCGGACGGCGTTCGCGAGCCAGTCGATCAGCTCGTCCCGGAGGTAGGTGTTCCGGTCGGCGACGAGGTAGCCGCGCCGTCCGTCGCCGAACGCCGCCGTCCGGGTCCACCGAAGGTCGAACGGCGCGTCGCCGTTCAGGGAGAACCACGTGCGGATGTCGTCGGGGCTCGGCGGGCCGAGTTCGCGGCCGAGCGGGCTGAGCCGCCGGAACGCTTCGGGACGTACGCCGGCGATCTCGACCGCCCGCTCGGCGAGCCACGGGGAGACGTCGGTGCCGCGGACCGCGGCCCGGCGCCAGCCCAGTTCGCGTGCCAGTGAGCCGTCGGCCTCCGCGATCGCGGCTTCGATCCGCGGGAATCCGGTTTCCAGCGTCCATTCGGGATCGCCGGCGTCCAGGCGGAAAGAATCGCCGGTGAGCCTGAAGGCGGTGTCACTGTTGAAGGGATACCACCGAGGGTTGAGGCGGGTCCATTCCCAGGTGCGAGCGCCGGCCTGTGGGCGGCCGTCTCCGCGGGCGATCTCCGGAGCCGGCTCTTCGCTCAGGACGCGTTCGAGTGCCGAGCCGAGATCCCGGCCGAGGAGGTACCAGGCGTTGTCGTACCGGGCGAGGATCCGTCCGGTCTCGTCGGTGAAGAGCCGGCCGACGCCGTAGTCGTACCGCCGGCCGAGGACGCCGCCGTCGACCTCGATCAGGCCGATCGGGAAGAGCCGCGTCCCGAGGTCGTCGGCGAACCTCGTGTACTCCACCGGATCGATCCATGGCTCCAGTGGGAGGAAGTGGATGTGGCATCCAGGCTCGGCCACGTCGAGCAGGCCGAACTCGGTCAGGAGCTCGACGGCGGCGGGGAAGACCTCATGACGGCGGCCCTGGATCCCGTCCCTGGCACAGAACTCGGTGAGCCAGCGCGTCACGTGCGCGCCCGCGTCGCGTCCCGGCCGCCAACCCGCGTTCGTCAGGAGGAGCCCGACGTCGAAACCGAAGGGGGAGTCGTCGCTCACCAGCTCGTCCATCCGATCCGGGTCGTACGGAACGGTGGGCGGGTCGTTCGCCCAGCCCGACCGGTCGATCGGGCACTGGTCGAGGGACCGGAGGTAGAACTCATCCGCGATGTCCCGATGGGCGCGAAGGGCGGATCGCGCCTTAGCGACCACGGCCGGTGAGACGGGGGCGCACCGGTGTCCGGCGGCGGCGATGTGGTCGAGGAACTCGGGCTGCGGCGCGTGGTGGTGGGCGATCAGGTGGTACGCGCAGCCGTCCGACCAGATCCAGGTGCCGTCGGTGTAGTAGGACAGCGGAACGCCTTCGGCCGAGGCGGCCGGATCCTCGTCGTCGAACAGGGTGAACAGCCACGCCTGGTCTCGTTCGAGCACCTCCGCCCCCCGCAGGTAGCGGACGATCCGGGCGCGTTCGGCGGCGTCGTCGATGACGGCGCGGGAACGCCCGTGACGCGCCGCGTCGCCGTCGAACCGATGAACCTCCTCGGCGAAACAGAATTCTCCGAACGCGGAGGACAGGACGGATATCGCGTCACCGTCGGCCATGCCGCAATGGTAGGGAACGGCGCATCACGCGCTCTACGTAATTGGTGTGTCATCGGGATTTCAACGGGCCTGACTAACTTCGCAGCGAAAAGACGGTGCCCGCGTTCTCCACCCCGGTTCACCGCGAACCGTCATGTCGTCGACCGCGGTCGACGTCCCCTCCTTTGCCACCCTCCGGCGCGCCCGGCCGACCCCTCCCGTGGCGCGCCAAAGTCCCCCGACAGCAAGGAAGGAAGCAGTGCACTTCATGTCGAACGCGAGAAGAGTGAGAAGGTGGCGCGCCCGACGGCTGGGTCTGGCGGCGCTGGCCGTCACTGCGGCCGGCGCGACCGTGGCGGCCACCACCCTCACCCCGCAGGGAACGGCCCACGCCGATGCCGAGGTCACCTGCAGCCCGGTGAAGCTGGTCTCGGTACCCGGAACCTGGGAGATAACCCCCTCCGCGGATCCGAACGCCGCGACGGGCATGCTGAAGGGCGTCACGGACCGCCTCGAGCAGCGGTTCGGCTCGCGGGTCTCCACGTACACCGTGCCGTACGACGCCCAGGCCTTCACCCAGAACGAGACCTACGCCGACTCGGAGCAGGCGGGCCTCAAGGCCGCCAAGGCCGCGGTCACCAAGATCTCTCAATCCTGCCCGGGCACCAGGTTCGTCGGCGTCGGTTACAGCCAGGGCGCGGACATCGTCGGCGATCTCCTCGCCCAGATCGGGAACGGAAACGGCCCGGTCCCGGCGTCCGACCTCATCGCCGGCGGCAACCTGGCCGACCCGCAGAAGGGCACGGACGGCGAAGTCGTCCTCGGCAACGACCTGCCCGGCACGCAGGGCCTCCTCGGTCCGCGCAAGGGCGGGTACGGCGCCCTGAACGGAAAGGTGGCCGAGGTCTGCCTCAAGGGCGACCTGTACTGCGCCTCGCCGAAGAACAACCACCTGACGCTGGCGCTCGGCGCCGTGCTGGGCAATGTGGGCCTCACCAACCTGCTGGCCGGCGCCAACGACGATCTCAGCCAGTCGCCCGACCCCAGCAAGACCGACGACCCGGACAAGAAGGAAGACGGGCCGAACCCCGACCTCAGCCTGCTGCCCGCCGGCATCAAGAAGCTCGCGGGTCAGGCGAAGCACAAGAACGCCAAGGGCGCCGAGAAGACCGCGACCGACCTCACCGCTCTCGTCCAGCCCGTGCAGGCGCTGGCCAAGCTCGCCTCCAACCCCTTGCTGGTGAACGCGCTGCTGGCCAACCCGCAGACGCATGACGCCGGCCAGGTGCTGCAGACCCTCGGGCAGATCGACATGGTCGGGCTCGCCGGCGACCTCGACAAGGCGACCACCGCCGCGTCCAACAACGACCTGGACTCCCTGGCCTCGGTCGCGGCCGACGCCACCAGCAAGATCGCGCCGCTGGCGGGTGTGCCGACGGGCCAGGTGGCGCAGGTCACGGCGGTCCTCCTGGCGCTCCAGCCCACCCACCTGCTGGGGCAGGCCAACAACATCCTCAAGCTCACGAAGATCGACTTCGCCGGCATCACCAAGGCCGCCGAGGCGCTCCCCGAGCAGATGAAGAAGGGCGACGTCAAGGGCACCTTCCGCTCGGTGAACGCGATCGAGGACCGGCTCATGCCGCTGGCCCAGATCGCCAACGACATCGACTTCAAGGCGCTCGGCGCGGCGCTGGAGCTGATTCCCGACCAGAACGCCCAGCTGGTCGGTCAGGCGCTCATCGTCCTCGACCGGGTCAACTGGACGCGCATCGTCCGTGACCTGCGCAAGATGCAGACCGCTGTGGAGAAGTTCGACCCCCGGCACCCGCCGGTCATCGACCAGAAGCACCCGGTGAAGTCGCTGAACAACGTGTTCGGCGTCAACGTGCTCGGAATGCTGCCGCAGGTCCTCGACCTGGGGGAGCACGGCCTGCAGGTGGCCGGGCTCAAGCTGCCGAACGGCACCCTCAAGCAGCTGGTCAAGGAGGACCTCACTCCCCAGCACGTGGCGAGCGAGGGTCTCCAGGTCGCGGTCTTCTACGCCTCCAGCGTCCACACCGCGTACGGCGACACCTCGGTCGACGGTACGGACAAGCCGGCCGTGGAGACGCTCGCGGACTGGCTGGGCGAGCGCATAGCGACCTCCTGATACCAGGCGTCCCCGGCCGTCCAGAGCAGCGCGGCCGGGGGCGTCTGCCCCTTTCCCCTCCAGAAGAGAAGACGATGAAATACCTGAAAATCGGGGTCGCCGTCGCCGGGGCGGCGGCGACCGTCGCGGCCGTGACCGTGGCCGCGCTGTCCCCGGCGCAGCACACCGCCGGAACCGTCGCCGCGAGCACGGTGAGCTCGGACAGCGCCAGTGCGCTCCGCGCGTCGATCCTCGACGGCTCACTGTGGCGCACGCACAAGGTGGTCAACTCGTGCGCGGGTCCGAAGAAGTACCGCATCGGGTGCGACTTCGGGCTGGTCGCGGCGTCCGGTGACGCGTCGAAGCCCGCGAGCACCACCGAACCGGCCGGCCTCGGCCCGTACGACCTGGCGCGCGCCTTCCACCTGCCGGCGGGCAAGGGGAAGGGCGGGACCGTGGGCATCGTCACCATGGCCCACCATCCGAGCCTGGAATCGGACCTGGCCGCCTATCGCAAGCAGTACGGGCTCCCGGCCTGTACGGCCGCGAACGGCTGCCTGAAGGTCGTCGGCGAGAACGGCGGCAAGCCGCCGGCGACGACCGTCCGGCTCCCGCTGCTCTCGCAGCTCGCGCAGAGCTACACCCTGGAAACCGCCATGGACGTCGAGATGGTGTCCGCGGCCTGCCCGAACTGCAAGATCCTGGTCGTCGAGCAGCCCATCGAACCGGCATCGATCGCGGCCGGCGCGGCCGGCTTCCCGCAGCTCGACGCCCAGCACGAGGCCAACGCGACGAACACGGCCATCAAACTCGGCGCGGACGCGGTGTCCATCAGCTACTTCATCGGCAACGGGATGCAGAGCGACATCCTCACGGAGGGCGCGCTGCCCGAGCGCATGCACCACCCGGGTGTCCCGATCCTCTCGGCAGCGGGTGACCTGGGCTTCCTGGGCACCAAGCCGAAGGATCAGAACTGGCCGCAGCAGCTGCCCTTCGTGATCTCGGCGGGCGGGGTGGAGCTGACCTCGGCCGACGGCGGCCAGACCTTCACCAAGAAGGCGTGGGGGAAGGTGGAGGGCGGACAGAAGTACATGTCCTCCTCCAGCGGCTGCAGCACGACCCTGCCGCCCGCGAACCGGCAGCCGGCGTCCGTGGCAAAGCTCTGCCAGGGGCATCGCGCCACCACCGACATCTCCGCCGCCGCGAGCGGCCTGACGATCTACGACACCTACTGGCCGACCGCGAGCGCGGACCCGGTGGGCGGATGGGGTGTCGGCGTGGGCACCAGCGCCGCGTCGCCGTACCTCGCGGGCCTGTTCGTCCGGGCCGGCGCCGCCAAGAAGGTCAGCGGCCCGAACACCATCTACCGGGCGCCGCGCGGCGCGATCGAGGACGTCACCACCGGCTCGAACATGGAGAACGGCGCGGAGGGCTGCGGGGACGCCCCGACGGTGCTGTGCGTGGCCGGGCCCGGCTGGGACGGGCCCACCGGAGTCGGCGTGCCGAACGGTCTGGGGGCCTTCCGGCCGGCCTCGTGACAGCGGGCCGGTGCTCTCTCGCGGAGTACCGGCCAGTACGGCCCACAGGCCGGTGCTCCCCGCAGAGCACCGGCCTGTGTTTTTCCGGATTCTCTATTGAACGAGCGGTCAATACTGCTAGTTTGCCGACATGGTCAGGGTTCGACTCGATACGGACCAGCGGCGTGAGCAGCTTCTGCGCGTTGGCATAGAGCTGCTCGGCACGCAGCCGGTGGAGACGCTGTCGGTCGGCACGGTCGCCCGTGCGGCCGGTGTCTCGAAGGGGTTGCTGTACCACTACTTTCATGACCGGGAGGAGTTCCTCGTGGCAGTGGTGCGGGCGGCGACGGAGGAGCTCGTCGCCGCCACGGAACCGGACGTCTCCCTGCCGCCGCTGGTGCAGCTCGAGCGCGCCATCGACGGCCTCATCACCTACGCCGAAGAGCACGCCGTCGGTTACGTCGCGCTCGTCGAAGGGCGCATCGGCATCCCCGGCGTCGCCGAGGTGACGAAGGCCCAGCGCGAGCGAAGAGTCGAGAGCTTCGTCGAGCACCTCGCGCGGATGAGCCCGGCGGACCCGCAGACCGTACGCGGCTCGGCGGTGCTGCGGACCGCCATCGACGGGCAGCTCACCTTCCTCCACCAGTGCGTCCTGCGCTGGCTCGAACAACGGGACATGGACCGCGCGACGCTGCTTCGCTTCCTGGTGAACGCCTTCCTGATGGCGATGCTCGCGGCGAACTCCGTCGACGCCGGTCTCCAGTTCGACGTGCTGGGCGCCTCCCCTCCGTTCCAGGCGGACGTCGCCGAAAGTGGGAGAGCATGATGGGAACGCTCCGGCAACTCCGGTTCACGGTGCTCGGCCCGGTACGGGCCTGGCTCGGCGACGTCCCGCTGGACCTGGGACCGGTCCGCCAGCAGGCCCTCCTGGTCGCCCTGATGCTGCGGCCGGACGCCACGGTCAGCCGGCAGGAGCTGCTCGACGGGATCTGGGGCGCGGAGCCGCCGGGCACCGGCGGCAAGGTCATCCCGGTCTATGTGCACCGGTTGCGCGAGCGCCTGCGCGCCGCGGGCGCCCAGGACACCGTGATCAGCCGCGACCGGGGCGGATATCGCTTCGTCAGCGAGGGCGCCCGGGTGGACACCGCGCGGCTGGAGGAGATCGCCGTCGAGGCCGCCTCGGCGCGGGCCTCCGGCGACCTCCGCGCCGCGGTGGACACCTGGTCCCACGCCCTGAAGCTGTTCCACGGTGAGCCGCTGAGCGGGCTGCCCGGGCCGTTCGCGGAGGGGGAGCGGCTGCGGCTGACCGAGCGCCGCATCGCCCTGCTGCAGGAGAAGCTCGAATGTCAGCTGCGGCTGGGCCGGTACGCCGAGGCGGTGAGCGAGCTGTCCGCGTTGACGGCGACGCACCCGCACAGCGAGTCGCTGGCCGCGCTGCTGATGCGTGCCATGTACGGAAGCGGCCGGCAGGCGGACGCGCTGTCGGTGTTCACCCAGGTACGCGGCCGGCTGGTCGACGACCTGGCGGTCGAGCCGGGCGAGGAGCTGCGGCGGGTGCACCAGGCGGTGCTCCGCGGTGACGACGCGTTCCTTCTCGGCGACGCCCCACGGCGCGCGCCGGCCGAGGCCCCCCTGGCGACGGCTCCGGCGGCGCCGTCCGCGCCGGGTCACCGCCGGCGCAACGAACTTCCGGGCGACGTCGGCGAGCTGACGGGCCGCGCCCGGGAGATCGCGCTCCTGACCGCGCCGTACCGTACGGACGCGGTGTCGGTCCTGGCGGTGGACGGTGTGGCGGGCGTCGGCAAGACGGCGCTGGTGGTGCGCGCCGCGCGGCTGCTCCAGGAGGGGTATCCGGACGGCTGCCTGTTCGTCGACCTGCACGGGCACAGCGCCGACCGGAGCCGCCGGCCCCGATGCGGGTGCTGCGGCGGCTGCTGCGCGCGGTCGGCGCCGACGACGAGTCGGACGACCTCGACGAACTGGCCGCGTCCTGGCGCGCGGCGACCGCCTCGACGCGGTCCCTGCTGGTGCTCGACGACGCGGTCGGCGCCGAGCAGATACGCCCCCTGCTGCCCGCGGGGGCGGGCAGCAGGGTGCTCGTCACCAGCCGCCGGCGGCTCGCCGGGCTCGACGTGGACCAGCGGGTCTCGCTGGGACCGCTCGACCTCGACGAGGCCGGAGAGCTCCTCGCCCGCTTCGTGGGCGACGCGCGTGCCTACCAGGAGCCGGAGGCGGTGCGTCAGCTGGCCCGGCTGTGCGACCGGCTTCCGCTGGCCCTGCGGATCGCTGGGGCGCGGCTGCAAAGCCGGCCGATGTGGACGTTCGAGTACCTGGTGGCCCGGCTGTCCGACGACGAACGCCGCCTCGGCGAGCTGACCGCGGAGGACCGCAGCGTGGAGGCGGCGTTCCGGCTCTCCTACGACCACCTCCCGCCCTGCACCCAGCGCGCGTTCCGCGCGCTGGGGCTGTCGCCGACGGTGGAGTTCGACGGGCTGACGCTGGCCGCGATGCTCGGCTGGTCGCGGCACGAGACCGAGCACGCCCTGGAGAGCCTGGTCGACGCCAGCCTCCTGTGGCAGCCGACCGCGGGCCGGTACCGGCTGCACGACCTGGTCGCGGCGTACGCACGGCGGCTCGCGGCCGAACACCCGGCCGAGGTCACCGCGGCCCGTACCGGCGTCTTCCGGCTCTACGTGACCGCCGCCCGATGCGCGAACGGCTACCACCGCGAGGATCCACCGGCCGGGCCGGCCCCGGACTTCCTGCCCTTCGCCGACGCGAAGGACGCGGCCTCCTGGCTGGACGCGGCGGCCGGCGAGATCGCCGACGTGGCCGCGCACGCGGCGGCCGTGGGTCACGTGGACGAGGCCTGCCTGATCGCCGACAGCCTGATCGACTACCTCGTCCGGGAGGGCCGCTACCATGAGTGCCGGGCGGTCGCCGAAACGGTGCTGCCGCTGGTCGAGGCGTCCGAGAGCCGGCTGGCCTCGTCACTGCGGACCTGCCTCGGCATCGCGTACGGCCTGCAGGGCGACTACGAACAGGCGTACGCCTGGTTGAACGACGCCCTGGCCA
The DNA here is from genome assembly GCF_050936355.1 of Actinoallomurus sp. CA-142502. Lineage (NCBI taxonomy): Bacteria > Bacillati > Actinomycetota > Actinomycetes > Streptosporangiales > Thermomonosporaceae > Actinoallomurus > Actinoallomurus sp. CA-142502. The sequence goes on along the minus strand of NZ_JBNJMY010000001.1, from coordinate 10,076,801 downwards.
TCAGCGGTCGCTCGGGTGACCTGCGGGAGCAGGCACGAGCGCTGGGAGTGCTGGGCACGGTCGCCCGATGGGCGGGGCGGACCTCCGAGGCGCTCGCCCGGCTGACCAAGGTGCTGGACCTGGCCGGGCCGCTGGGCGACGACTGGCTCGTCGGCATGGCCACCTGCAACCTCGGCGCCGCCTACCAGCAGCTCGGCCGGTACGACGAGGCCCTCGAACACTACGCGCGCTCCCTCCGGCTCGCCGAGAAGATCGGCAGTCCGCGGGTCATCGGCAAGACGCTGAGCCACATCGGCAGCCTCCACATGGACCGCGGCCGGCTGGCCGAGGCCATCGGACCGCTGCACCGGGCCGCCGACCTGGCCGGGGAGATCGGCGACCTGCCGCAGCAGGCCGCCATCCTGACCCGGCTGGGCATGACGGAGGAGGGGCTGGGCAACACCGGCGCGGCCCTCGAACTCCACCGCCGGGCGCTGGCCGCGGTCCGCGAGCAGACCAACGTCGGCCTCGAGGTGGAGATCCGGAACCGGCTGGGCGGCAGCCTTCTCGCGACGGGCGACCTGGACGAGGCGCGCGAGCAGTTCGAGGCGGTGCTGGCCCTCAGCGAGACCGCCGGCAGTCCCGAGCAGCTCGCCGGCGCCATCGAGGTGCCCGGCCGTTGGGCGTAGCGGCCGTCCGCCGTGACGCCGGCCCGTCCGGGGACAGGCCGGTGTGCTCTCCGGCGAACGCCAGGATGTCCGCGGTCAGGGCGCGTTCCCGGCTCGCGGGCGAGGCCGCGTGGGCGGTGTCGGGTTCGCGGCGCATGAGGACCGGCCGGTCACTGCTCGTGGCGTGCTGGAGGGCCGCGCACATCTTGCTGACGTGCGCCTCGCCGGTCTGCAGGTCGGTCACCGCACCGGCGAGGAGGAACGCCGGGTAGGGCGTTCCGGGCCTGAGGTTGTGGTATGGGGAGTACCGGAGCAGCCAGCGGAGCTGGTCGGGGTGGGAGGCGGTGCCGAACTCCTCGGTCCAGGTGTGGCCCAGCCCGAAATGTTCGTAGCGCACCATGTCACAGAGCGGGCCCGCGGCGATGACCGCGGCGTACAGGTCGGGTCGCTGGGTGGCGGCGGCGGTGACCAGCAGCCCGCCGCCGGACACGCCGTAGCTCGCCAGCCGGCCCGGCGTGGTCCGGCCCGTCTCGACGAGCCAGGCCGCGGCGTCGTTGAAGTCGCTGATCGCCCGGTGTTTGCGCGGCCCGCGGCCGGCCTCGTGCCAGTCCTCGCCCGCCTCGCCGCCTCCGCGCACGCAGGCGACCGCGTACGTGCCGCCGGCGCTCACCCAGGCGGCCGCCAGCGGGAAGAACCAGGGCCGCATCGGCATGCCGAAGCTGCCGTAGCCGTACAGGAGCGTCGGGCGGGGACCCGGAGGTTCCTCCGCCGGAGTGAACAGGAACAGGGGGATCTCCGTACCGTCGCTCGCGCGGTAGGTGACGCTGCGGCCGCGGATATTCGGCGCGTTCCCGGTGATCGCGGCGCCGGCCTCCTGTTCCAGGGTCCCGTCGGCGGCGTCGTAGCGGTAGATGACGGGCGGCGTGGCCACGTCGCAGTAGCCGAACCAGGCCCGCCGCCCGTACGGGAGGTTCGTGCGCAGGGACGACACGACGCCCGCGCCGGGCAGGGGCAGCCGGCCGAGCGGCCGGCCGTCGGCCAGGTCGTGCGACGTGACGGTGGAGATTCCGTGCCGGGCGCGGGCCACCAGCAGGACGGGGCGCGCGAGCGCCGGGTCGTCCAGGACCACGCACTCGTCCAGCGGCGCGTCCGGATCCTCGGGGACCAGCGTGCGCCACGCCGCCGGGTAGGTGGCGTGCCGGTCGGTCACGCAGATCCGGCCGCACGGCGCCTGGTAGTCGGTGACCAGCAGCAGGTCGCCGCCCGGGAGGAAGCGGGGGAGCACGCGGGCCCGCGTCGTACGCCCGTCCACCACCCTGACGAACCGCGGGGCCCGCGGGTCGACGAGCTCGGCCACGTACACATGGTTGGGCGAGGCGGGCCCGGCCATCGCGGTGATCGCCAGGTGACGGCCGTCGGCGCTGACCGTGAGCCCGTAGTAGTGGTCCGGGGTGTCGGGGTCGCCGAACACGACCGTGTCGTCCTCCCAGCCCGTACCGATCCGGTGCAGCCGCACGCGCCGGTGCAGGCGCGTGTCGCCGGGGGCGAGCTGATCGTCGGGAACGCGGCTGACGTAGTAGAACTCCTGCCCGCCCGGAAGCCAGGCGAGCGAGGTGTTGCGGGCGTGCGGCAGCGGTCCGTCCAGCGTCGCGCCGGTACGGGCGTCCAGCACGAGGATGTCGCTGCCGGGCTGCTCGGCGACCTCCAGCTGGACGGCCACGCGTTCGCCCTCGCGCGACGGCCACCAGTCGTACAGGCCCGTGTGGCCGGTCGGGTCGATCTCCGCCGGGTCGACGAGCACCCACCGGTTCCCCTCGGCGTCGACGACCAGCAGTCGCCGTTGCTCGTCCTCGCGCCGCTGCTCGGCCAGGAACCTGACCCCACCGCGCACGGTGGGCGGCTCCGACACGCCGAAGGACGAGACCTCCTCCACCAGCGACGCCCACGACCCCATCCCGGACCATCCGGCGCGATACGCGCGGAACAGCCGATCCTGGGCCGACGCCCAGTCCCGTACGCCCGTGTCGTGGCCGTCCTCCAGCCACCGGTAGGGATCGGCGATCGACAGGCCGAACAGAGTCTCCACCACGTCGCCGCGCCGAGCGGCCGGATAAGAAAGTCGCGCCACCAGCGCCCCCCGTCCCCTCATGGGCCGAGGTACCGCGGCCGGTGAAACCCGCGGTACCTCGACGCGTTCAGCTAGGACTCGCCTCGAAGAATGTCCTGCTGCCAGCCGCGAACGCCTCCGAAGCGAGGAGCCGGACCGGTCGAGCTATAGGGCAGGTATCCATTCATGACAGCCTCCCGGATCCCCATAGGAAGCCCGAAAAGGGCAATTACGTTGACAAACATCCCCGTGGGTGCGATCGATAAACGGGTGGGCTTTCTCAATGGTGGGCAAAGTAATGGCCGAGTAGATCGCCGGTAAATCGTTGCGCAGGCTCGCTTTTCCGGCTCTCCGGCCGGGTGCCGGTTTACTGAGAAACCTCTGAGATCTCGTCGTTAACCTCGCGTCCGGATGTTGCCCCCGTGGAGGTGGAACCGCGATGCCCTTTCTCTCCTCGCTTCCCGACGCCGCCGGCGTCCTGGACGTCATGAAGGCCTTCCCCGAGGCCTCCGCGCCGCTGGTCGACTACCACGAGGTGGTGCTGCGCGGCCCCTCCGCGCTGTCGGTCGGCGAGCGCGAACTGATCGCCGCCTACGTCTCCGGACTGAACGCCTGTCACTACTGCCACGGGGTTCACGGGGCGGTCGCCGAGGCGTTCGGCGTGGAAGAGGGCGTGCTGGCCGCGTTGCTGGCCGACGTCGAGTCCGCGCCGGTACGCGACGAGCTGAAACCGTTGTTCGCGTACGTGCGCAAGCTGACCCTGACGCCGAGCGGCATGACCGACGCCGACGCCGACGCGGTCTTCGCCGCCGGCTGGGAGGAGAAGACCCTCTTCGACGCGGTGTCGGTGTGCGCCCTGTTCAACTTCATGAACCGCCTCGTCGAAGGGCTGGGCGTCAAGGCCCCCGACGACGGCTACTTCGCCGTCGCCGCCCGGCGCCTGACCTCCGGCCGCGACTACACCGGCTACCGGCGGCTGATCGCCGACGACCCGGAGACCTGAGCCCTGACGTCGGATACCTGCCAGCCGTTTCGCCGATGGGCGACCACACTGCGGCCCATGTCCGACTTCTCTGAAGGGCTGGTCGACCGGTTCGCCGGGACCAGCGCCGGGTTCGAGCGGAGGCTGGGGGCGGTTCGGCCCGCACAGTGGCGCCGGCCGACTCCCTGCACCGAGTGGAACGTACGTCAGCTGGTCAACCACATGACGCGAGGCAACCTCGGCTACGTACGGCTGCTGCGGGGCGGTTCCGGAGAGGAGTTCCTGCGGCTACGGGACGCCGACGCGTTGGGCGCGGATCCGGTGGGCGCCTACGTCCGGTCCGTCCGGGAGTGCGCGGAGGCGTTCGCCGCTCCCGGGGCCTTCCAGCGGCTCTTGGACTACCCGCTGGGAAAGGTGACCGGCCGCCAGGCCCTCGCGGTCAGGACGACCGACACCGTCATCCACACGTGGGACCTCGCACGGGCCGTCGGCGCGGACGAGACGCTCGACGACGGCCTGGTCGCGTGGATCGACGACTTCCTCGAAGAGATCTACGCCGGTCTGGTGGAGACTCCCACCGCCGCCGAGACGACGCACCGGTTCTTCGCCCCTCCCGGAACGCTCGGGCGGGAGGCGTCCCGGCAGGACCGGCTGCTGAACCGCATGGGCAGGGTCGTGTAGGCGCACAGCGGCCTCGGCCGGGCGAGTCCTCAGCGGGCGAGGGAGCCGAGCAGGCGCTCGGCCTCGGCGGCGACGACGGGGAGGGCCCTCACCGGATCGTCGGAGCGGGCCAGCAGCATCCCCGCCTCACAGAGCGCGCCGAAGATCAGCTGGCAGCGGGCCGGCAGGTCACCGTCGATCATGGCCCCGTCCGCGGCGGCGTTCATTCCCTCGGTGAGGACGCGGAGCGTGTGGGCGTACTCGATCTCGCGGACCTGTTCCCAGCCGAGCACCGCCGGGCCGTCCAGCAGCACGATCTGACGGAACGCCGGGTTCAGGCAGTGTTCGAGGAAGGTCCGGCATCCCCGGAGCAGCGCGGACCACGAGTCGGGTTCCCGCGCGGCGGCCTGCCGCAACGCGTCGGCGATCTGCCGCTGCTCCTCCACGAACACGCTGCGGAACAGTGCGGCCTTGCCACGGAAATGGTGGTACGCGGCGCCCTTGGTCATCCCGGCCGCAGCGGCGATCGCCTCGATCGAGGTGGGGGCGTAGCCGTCTCGGCCGAACAGCTCCTGGGCCGCCGCGACGAGCTTGAACGTCGTCGCGTCCGAGCGTTCGGCCTGCGTGCGGCGAGGCTGGCGAGGCAACGGCGAACTCCCTTGACAGTGCGATCTATTCGTACGTACGTTCGATACATCAGTTACATACTCTCGGTATGGAAGTGGGATGGTCATGACCGCACCACTCATCGCAATCTACGGCGCGACCGGGCACACCGGGCGGCTGGTGGCCGCCGAGCTGATCGATCGAGGACAGGAGATCGTGCTGGCCGGCCGCGACGCCGTGGCCCTCGGAGCGATGGCCGGTGAGCTCGGCTGCCGCGCCGTGACCGCGCCGCTGGACGACCGGGAGGCGATCCGCGGGCTCGCCGAGAGCGCCGACGTGTTGATTCACTGCGCCGGGCCGTTCTCGGTGACGGGTGACCCGGTCGCCTCGGCCGCGGCCGAGGCGGGCTGCCACTACATCGACCACGCCGTCGAGCCGCACCACGTCAAGCGCCTGTTCGATACGCACCAGGCCACGGCACAGCGCACCGGAGCGATCATGATCCCTTCGCTGAGCTTCTACGGCGGCCTGGGTGACCTGCTCGCGGGCGCCGTCACCGAGGGAATGGCGGACGTCGGCCGGGTGACGGTCGCGTACGCGGTCACCGGCTGGCGGATGACCACCGGGGCGCTGGACACCGCCCGGCAGCTCTTCGCGGAGACCGTGCGGATCGGCTTCTCCGACGGTGCGCAGCAAGTGGGCTACGTGGAACCGCGCAACGCGGTCTTCCCCTTCCCGCCGCCGGTCGGCCCTCGGTCGATGATCGCCCCCGTTCCCTTCCCCGAGGCCGTGACCGTGCCCCGGCACGTCCCCGCGCGTGAGGTCGAGGCGATGCTGACCGCGCGGACGTTCGAGGAGGAGCCGGTGTTCACCAGCGAGGACGCCGACGTGGAGACCAGGGCGCGGACCGAGTTCACCGTCGCCGTACAGGCGCTGGGCGAGCACGGCGACCGCGCCGGCCACCTGAGCGGACAGGATCTGTGGCGGGCCGCCGCACTGGCGTCGGTGATCGGCGCCCTGCGGCTGACCGGCGGAGAGGCGCCCGCCAAGAGCGGGGTGCTCAGCCCCGGCGAGGCGTTTCCCGCGGCACCCTTCCTCGCGACGCTCGAACGGCTCGGCGCCCTCACCGTCACGTTGTGAGAAGGGACCAGGCGATGACACCGATTCTCGTGACCGGAGCGGCCGGCGGCCGGCAGGGCTCCACCGGCCGGCACGTGACGCGGATGCTGCTCGATCGCGGGCAGGCCGTACGGGCGTTCGTGCGTACCGACGACGCGCGCGCCGCCGAGTTGCGCGCGATGGGTGCCGAGGTCGTCCTCGGCGACCTCCGGGAGATCGCGTCGGTGATCCCGGCCGTACAGGGCGTGCGCCGGGCCTTCTTCACCTACCCGGTGACCGACGGGATGCTCGACGCCACGGCCGTCTTCGCCGCGGCGGCGCGACAGGAGGGCCTGGAACGGGTCGTCGACGTGTCACAGCTCGCCGCGGACCCGGGCGCCGGCACTCCTCACATGCGCCGGCACTGGGTGTCGGAACAGGTCTTCGAGCGGGCCGGCGTCGGCGCCATCCACCTGCGGGCGGCCGTCTTCTTCGAGAACCTGGCCGTCCTCGCGGACGCGAGCGACGGGGGCACACTCGAGCTCCCGTTCGGGTCCGCCGAGACCACGCTGCCGCTGATCGCCGGGACCGACGTCGCGCGAGTGGCCACGGGCCTGCTCACCGGGCCGGACGGTGAGCTGGATCCGGTGTGTCGGCTGACCGGCGACGTCATGACCATCGGCGAGGCGGCGAGGGCCTTCGGGCTGGAGTACGCCGACCAGGACCCGCAGCGGTGGCGGCACCGGGCGACGGCTCTGTACGGGGACGCCACCGTGGTGGAGCACCTGTCCCATCTGTGGGACCTGTTCCGGGCGATCGGCGGTGGCCACGAGCTCTACCAGGTGACCGAGGCCATCGAGCGAATCGGCGGGTGTCCCCCAAAGACCCTGCACGACTTCACCGCGACCCGGCCCCGGCCGGTCACCCGATGAACGACGGGCACGCCGGTCGCCTCCGTACGGCCGGTCAGGCGGTGGCGGCGACGGTCTGGTCCGCCGTGCGGTAGCGGCCCGGCGCGAGGCCGAAGTGCCGTTTGAAGGCGTGGGCGAAGGCGTACGGCGAGCCGTAGCCGACACGCCGGGCGATCTCCGGCAGCGACAGGTCGGTGTCGCGGAGCAGCCGGGCCGCGACGGCCATGCGCCACCACGCCAGGTACGCCATCGGCGACTGCCCGGTCACCGAGGTGAACCGCCGGGCCAGCGTCGCGCGGGACAGGCCGGCGGTGGCGGCCAGGTCCTGGAGCCGCCACGGCCGGGCCGGATCGGCGTGGAGGGCCTCCAGCGCGGCGGCGAGCGTCGGGTCGCGCAGCGCCTGGGGCCATCCGGTCGCGGCGTTGTCGTCGAGCCAGGCGCGCACCATGTACACGAGCAGGAGGTCGAGCAGGCCGGACACCACCGCGTCGCGGCCGGGCCGCCGGCCGCTCACCTCGCCGCCGAGCAGGTCGATGGCCGCGCGAAGGTCGGCGTGCTGCCCGGCCTGAGCGGGAAGGTGCACGACCTCGGGCAGCCGCGCCAGCACCGGATGCGTCCGCGTCCGGTCGAGGCGGTACTTGCCGCACAGCACGTCGGTCGGCCCGTCCGGATCGCCGGCCGCGCTCTCGAACGGGACCGCGTGCTCGGCGCGCGGGGAGTCGGACAGGACGTGCGCGCCGCCGTGCGGCACCAGGACGACGTCACCGGGGCCGATCGGGGTGGGGTCCTCGTGCTCGGTGAGCAGCCATCCGGCGCCGCGCAGGAACACGTGGAAGCCCGCCCCGTCATAGGGCGCGAAGCGGTAACACCACCGGGCGCCCAGGCGGAGCCGGCTGGAGGACGGCCGTCCGGTGCGCATGACCGCGATCACGTCGCTCAGCACGTCCATGAAGCCGCATCCTAGCCGGGACGTGAGACGATCGAACATCGAGGAGCGCACATCAAGCATTGAGAAGCGCATCGGCGGCGACCTAGCGTGAATCCCATGAGTGGTTTTCAGCTGGGCGAGGTCGAGGTCACGAAGATCGTCGAGTGGCAGGGCGCGATCGCCCCCGCCCGCTTCATCGTTCCGGACAGCACACCGGAGATCTGGCGGGATAACCGGTCCTGGCTCGCGCCGGACCACTGGGATCCCGACACGGACGAATATCGCGGCGCCGTGCAGACGTGGCTGCTGCGCAGCGAGGGCAAGGTCGTCCTCGTCGACACCGGAGTGGGCAACGACCGGCACCGGCCGCAGATCCCGCTCTTCGACCACCTGCGGACCCCCTTCCTGGACCGGCTCGCCGAGGCCGGAGTACGGCCGGAGGACGTGGACGTCGTCGTCAACACGCACATCCACTACGACCACGTCGGCTGGAACACCCGGCGGGAGAACGACGAGTGGGTGCCGGCGTTCCCGAACGCGACGTACCTGATCCCACGGGCCGACCAGGAGTTCTTCGACCCCCGCAACGCCCACCGCCGTCCCGCCGTACGCGACGAGCACGACCGGCTCCGCCGGGAGGGCAGCCGCATCGTGTACGCCGACAGCGTCGCGCCCGTGCTCGACCGGGCCGTGCTGTGGGAGGAGGAGTACCGGATCGACCGGAACCTCGCACTGGAGCCCGCGCCGGGCCACACTCCCGGCTCCTCGATCGTCCGGTTGTCCTCCGGCTCGGACCGCGCCGTGTTCGTCGGTGACCTGCTGCACAGTCCGGTGCAGATCCTCGAGCCCGCGTACAGCAGCTGCTTCTGCGAGAACCCCGCGCAGGCGGCCTCCACCCGCCGCGCCGTCCTGGAACGCGCCGCCGACCTGGGCGAACTCGTCGTACCCGCACACTTCGCCGGCACGGGAGCGGTCGAACTCCACCGCGACGGCGAGCACCTGACCATCCGCCGGTGGTGAGGCGCGCGGGTGAGGCCCGCGGGTGAGGCGCGCGCGGGTGAGGCCCGCCCGCCCTGGGGGCCGACCCCACTTCTATTGTCCAGCCTGACCCCCGGCGCCGGAAGCTGGGACGTGAAGGCTGTGGATGACTTCCAGACGCCCATTAAGAGCTGGAAGAACTGGAACGCCGCGATGGCGGGCTTCTTGGGGAAATCGCGTTGGCCTGTCCGATGGCGTCCGCGATGATGGGCCGAATGAAGATCCGGCTCGCGGGCGGTGTGGTGGCCGACGGCCGGTGTGTCTGGGTCGCCGGATCGCCGGGGCCGGTGCACGCCGCCGAGGCGCCCGCCGGCGCGGCCGTCGTTCTCGGGCCGGCCGAGGCCACCGACGAGCAGGTCCGGCACGCGGTCGATGAGCTCGGCCGGCTGGTGGCGGCCGGTGGTGTCGTCGCCGCGGGCGCCAACGTCGACCTCGGCGAGGGTTTCCGGTCCGCACGGCTGGACGGGGCGCGCGGGGACCAGCGCGACGCCGTACTGGCGGCCCTGCGTGTCCTCGGAGTGGAGAACGCGCATCGTCTCGGTGACCGTGCCGGGTTCCTCGTGGCGTTGTTCGGGCCCGCGGTGACCAGGCGGGTCGGGGCCGCCGCGGCGCGGGCGATGAGCGAGGGCCGATGGGCGGCGCTGCATCTCGCCGTCGCGGCCAGCGACACGCTCGGGCCGGAGCAGGTGGAGCAGGTTCTCGCCCTGCGGGCACCGGAGACCCTCACCCCGGACGGTCCGCCCTCGGCGCTCGCCCACCACCTGCGGCAGGTGCTCGAGCCGGTGCCACGTCCGCGCCGGCTGGAGCTGGTCCTCGACCTGTGGGCCCAGGTGCTGGAGCATCACGCCGGCCTCGCGCGGCGGGAACGGCGGCTCGCCACGCAGAGTCGCCACGACCGGGTCGGCGACCTTCGGCGGCGCCGCCGCCACGATGACGACGAGCTGATCCTGAGGTGGCTCGGGACGTACGAGGGCCGGCAGCCGTCGCTGGCCGCCGCCGCGCGGTGGATCCCGCCCGACGCGTACTGGTCGGAGGTGCTGGCCCGGCTCCTGCAGGACGCGCTCGCCACGACCGCCCTGCTGCGTACCGCGGTGGCCGTCGCCGACCACGGCCTGGAGGACGGCCTGGCGCGTTCCGCCGCGCTCATCCGCGCCGCCGACGCCGAGACCGGACGGGCCCCGACGCAGCCCACCCGCCGGGTGCCGGGCCTCACCGGTCTGCCGGCCCATCCCATCGCGTACGTCCACGACATCCACCGCAGGCTGACCGACGGTACGCCCCACGACGCGAAGTTCGCGGGCTACATCCGGCCGCGGCTGGCGTGCGCCCGCGACTTCGCCCTCCTCGTGATCGAGACGGCGGCGGAACTGCTCTACGACTACACGGACGTCCCGGAGCGCGTACGGCAGCGCTGGGCCCGGTCGGACCTGCGGAACTGGCGCGCCGGGGCCGGGTACGGCCGCCCGCCCGCCGCGTGGGACGGCATCCAGCCCTGGACCGCACCGCTCCTCGGGCCCGAGGAGCCGCTGTCCCGGCGGCTCGCGGCCTCGGCGGACGCCGCCGGCGTGGAGATGGTCGGCGACCTGCTCTGGTACGCCGACCTCATCGACGCCCTGGCCGAGCTGTACGGGCATGACGCCGCGCGGGTGACGCCGGGCACCGGAGCGCCGTGGTTCGACCACGATCCGCCGCCGCCGGACGAGCCGCTGACCCCACGGCTGGACTCGGTGACGCTGGCCGTTTCGGGCGCCGCGCAGCTCGTCGCGCTCGGCGGCACGCCGCCCAAGGGCGTCCGGACCTGGCGTGGCCTCACCGAGGGGCTGCTGGCCGGCACCGCGATCGCCGAGGCGCTCACCGGCGAGTTCGCCGTACCGGCGCTCCTGGCCGCGCTGGACGGTACGGCCGTGCCCGGCACCGGGGTCCGCTTCCGGCTGGCCCGCGACGCCCGCACGCTGGCCGAGTGGTCGGAGTACATGGGCAACTGCATCGCCGGGTCGTACTACCTGGAGGAGGCCAGGACGGGCCGGTCCTGCCTGGCCGGGCTGTACGGCGAGGACGGCACCCTTCTCGTCAACGCCGAGCTGGTCGCGCGCCGTCCCGCGGCACGCGGCTGGCGGGTGGGGGAGATCGCGGCGAGGTTCAACAACTCGCCCGACCCGGCCCTGGAGAAGCGGTTCAGGGACTGGGTCGACACGATCCCCGGCAAGTCGGCCGATGTCGCCGCGGCCGATGGCGCGCAGCCGGATGACGCACCGCCCGTACGCCCTGCCCGTAAGCGCTCCGCGTCCCGTCTGATCGAGGAGACCGGACCGGCGCTCGACGCTCTCGCGCGCCGCGCGTGGGATGAGGAGGCGCTCGGCACCTTCGCCCGCCTCGCCGGCACACCGCCGGAGGCCGCCCTCACGCGGCTGCGGCGCCTCGGCCCGGCGCGCCTCGCCGACGCGTGCCGGCGCGCGCTGGACGCCGGTGCCGTCGACCTCGACGCGCTGTGGGCGGCCGGCGGGATCCGCCCGCTGACGACCGCGGTCGAGGCCCTGGACCCCGCCGTACGGGACCGGTTCGACGGTCTCTCGCTGCTCGTGGACGGGTCTCCGCTGCCCAAGTCACTGCGCAAGCTGGTCAAACTGCCGGCGGTGGCCGACGCGTACGCGCTCGACCTGGTCGCGCGTGCCACGCGCCGGGCGATCGGTGAACTGGCGAACCGCGACGACCCGGTCATCGCCCGCGCCATCGCGGGCCGCCCGGCCGAGCCGCTGCTCTGCGCCCTCACCGTCATGGTCACGTGCCGCGCTCCCGCGGTCGACCTGACCCCCGTGGCGCCGCCGCGCGCGGTCACCGTGCCCGGCCATCCCGCGACCTCCCTCGCCGACGAGGACGGCCCGTGGCAGCGCGCGTTCCCGCTCGCCCGCGAGATGGACGCCGACACCGGGCGGTTCTGGGACGCGATCGCCGAACACGGCCTGCGCGTCCCCGCCTCGTGGCTGGGCGCGGGCGGCTGGCCGGCCCTGTGGTCCCGCGCCCACCGCCGGGAGCGATGATGCGGCGAGCGGGCTCGGCGTCGTGGCGGATGCGCGTCGAGCGGTGGTCGGCGCCGTACGACGTGGCGCTGTGGTTCCGTGCCGCCGAACGTATCCAGGTGGAGGCTGGGCCCGCGATACCCGGGCCACCGATCGTCGAGCCGCTGCCGCACCGGAGTACGGATCCCGCGGACGCCGGAGAACTGGCCGAGGCCTGGTCGGCCTGGTGGCGGTCCCTGGTCGGCGCCGAACCGCCGACCGAGCCGGTCGACGCCGCGAGGACGGCGCTGAGCCGCGTCGTGGCCGAGCGCTGGGCGGAGGCACATCGGTGGCACGCCGCACGGAAGCGCGCGGGAGTGGCCTCGGTCCCGCGGCGGGATGTCCGGAACGGCCAGGTGGTGACCGAGATCGAGGATCGGCTAGGGCGCAGGGCACGGCCGTTCTCCCTGGACCTCGTCCTGCTGCCGGTCGACGACGAGCGCATCCGACCCGTCGGCGCCGACCGTTACCTGGTGCCCGAGCGGGTGTACGACGGCCCTCGGTGGCCCGGCCCGCTGCGTGCGCTGGTGACGCCGATCGCGTGAGCGGCTAACAGGTCGAGTGGAACAGGCCGCCGACCGGCCGGGAGGCGGCCAGGTCGTTGTAGAGCTCGACGGCCTTGCGGGTCTCCTCGACGTGGACCTCGATGTTCTGGGCGCGGAGCAGGTCGAGGGTCTCGGGGCACGTGCCGAGGCGGCACTCCATGCCGCGGCTCAGGACGACGACCGTGGCTCCGTGCGCGAGAAGGTCGGTCACGTCGGCCGGCTGGATGCCGGGATCGTGGTGGGTGCCCGTCTCCTTCCAGTCCCAGGGCCGTCCTCCGCCGGGATACAGGATGAAGTCGCGTCCGGTGCCGAGGGTCTCGACCTCCATACGCCCCCAGGCCACGGCCAGAACACGCGGCGACCGGCGAGCGGCGTCCGGTGGTTCCGTGGTCATCGGCTCACCCCCTTGTCCTGAAATTCTTACCGCTCAGGCCGAGCCGGTCCAGCAGCACCTCGGCGTCCGGCGCCACGGGTATCCACCGGTCGGTCCCGATCGTGAGGTAGACGACCCTGGGACGGCCCCAGGACGTGCGGAAGTCCAGCGCGAACGGCATCTCGTGGCCGAGATCACCGATGAGGACCGACCGCCGCGGATCGATGTCGCCGGGCGTCGCGGCCCGGTCGTGGGATTGTAGACGGCCGCGAACCGGCCGCGCGTCCGGGAACGTCTCCCGGAAGCCCTGGACGAGCCCGAGCAGGGCACCCACGGCGGCGGCCAGGACGAGGGGTACGGCGTTCCGGCCCCGGACGCGGGCCGCGTTCGCCTGGCAAGACCGGGGAGTGCCAACGATCGGGCGTACGGATGGGAACATCTCACCGGTTCGAAAGCGGCGTGCGACCTCTAGGGTGGCGACGCTCGCCCACGGAAAGGAACACGTACGCCATGGAGAACAGTCGGCCCGGCCCCGCGCCTCGGTGGTGTTCCTGCCGCATACCGGACGACGCCGAGCAGCGTCGGGGCGTCAGTCGCCGGCAGGTGCTCGGCGGGTTGACCGCGACGAGCGCGCTCGCCCTCGCGGGCTGGCCCGGGGCGGCCGAGGCGGCCACGGCCGGCAAGGGCGCCAAGAACTCCGTGACCATCACGGTCATGGGTACCTCCGACATCCACAGCCACGCCCTCGACTGGGACTACTACAAGGACGCGGCGTACAGCGACAGCGCGGGGAACGCGGTCGGCCTGGCACGGGTGTCGAGCCTGGTGAACCAGATCCGCAAGGACCGCGGGCGCGAGCACACCCTGCTGTTCGACGCGGGCGACACCATCCAGGGCACGCCGCTGGGCTTCTACTACGCCACGGTGGAGCCGTTCACCGAGACCGGCCAGGTCCACCCGATGGCGCTGCAGATGAACGCCATCGGCTTCGACGCGGTGGCGCTCGGCAACCACGAGTTCAACTACGGCCTTCCGCTGCTGGACGCCTGGATCAAGCAGATGCGCGCGCCGGTGCTGGCGGCCAACGCCGTGCACGCGGGGACCGACCGGCCGGCGTACCGCCCGTACATCATCAAGACGATGCGCGTCCACGGGCACCCGCCGATCAGGGTCGGGCTGCTCGGGCTGACCAACCCGGGCGTCGCCATCTGGGACAAGGCGAACGTCTCCGGCAAGCTGGACTTCTTGGACCTGGTGGAGACCGCCAAACGGTGGGTCCCGAAGATCCGCGCCCAGGGCGTCGACGTCATGGTCGTCAGCGCGCACGCCGGTGACAGCGGCCTGTCGTCCTACACCGGCGACATCCCGGTGGAGAACGCCGCCGCGATGGTCGCCGAGGAGGTGCCCGGCATCGACGCCATCCTCTTCGGCCACGCGCACATCGACGTCTCCGAGCGGTTCGTCACCAACAAGGCCACCGGCGAGACCGTCGTGATGAGCGAGCCGATGTGCTGGGGCGAGCGGCTGTCCGTCTTCGACCTCACGCTGACCCGCGACCGGGGCCGCTGGAAGGTCACCGGCAAGTCGGCGACCACGGTGAACACCAACACGGTGCAGGACGACCCCAAGCTGGTCGCGCTGGTCATGAAGCAGCACGACGCGGTGGTCGCGTACGTCAACAAGGACGTCGCCACGTCCACCGAGGCGATGTCCGCGGCCGAGTCCTGCTGGAAGGACACCGCGATCCTGGACTACGTCAACGTGGTGCAGACCGAGACGGTCAAGAAGGCCCTGGCCGGCACGGCCGACGCCTCGCTGCCGGTGCTCTCCATCGCCGCGCCGTTCAACCGCGCCGCCACCTTCCCGGCCGGACAGGTGACGATCAAGGACATCGCCGGGCTCTACATCTACGACAACACCCTGCTGGCGAGCGTCCTGACCGGCGCCCAGGTCAAGGACTACCTGGAGTACTCGGCGCGGTACTACAAGCAGGTCGCGGCGGACGCCCCGGTCGACCCGGCGTCGTGGACCAACGCCCACAACCTGCCCGACTACAACTACGACCAGCTCTCCGGCGTCACGTACGAGGTGGACATCGCCAAGCCCGAGGGCTCGCGGATCTCCGGCCTCGCCTATGACGGCACGCCGGTGACCGACGACCAGAAGTTCGTGGTCGCGGTCAACAACTACCGCCAGTCCGGCGGCGGCGGCTTCCCGCACATCACCACCGCGCCGGTCGTCTACAACGCGCAGGTCGCGATCCGTGAGGCGATCGTCGCGTACGCCTCGGAGGCCAAGACCATCGACCCGGCCACCTTCCACGTGGAGAACTGGAGGCTCGTACGCGACGGCGCGCCGGTGTTCTAGGGCGTGCCTCGTGAATCACGGGGAGTCGCGTGGCGTGGGTTCGGCGTCGGCGGGGTCGGTGGAAGGGGGTGGGTCAGCACAGGCCGCCGTCGACGGTGATGCTTTGGCCGGTTATCCACCTGGCCGCATCGGAGGCGAGGAAGTTGACGACTTCCGCGATGTCGGCCGGCTCCGCCAGCCGGCCGAGCGGGGTCTGGGCGATGAGCGCTTCAACGGGAGCGGATGCCGATGCGAATCCATCGGTGTTGGTCGGTCCGGGTAGCACGCTGTTGACAGTGATGCGGCGGGCGCCGAGTTCACGGGCGACGGTGCGGACGAGGTGTTCACCGGCGGCCTTGCTGGCCGCGTAGAGGGCTTCTCCCTGCGGATTGACGCGGGTGGCCGCGGAGGAGATGAAGACGATCCGGCCGCCGTCGCGCATTTTGCGCCCGGCCTCGCGCAGCGCGACGAATGTGGCGTGGGCGTTCAGCGAGAAGGCGTGGAGGTAGTCACGATCGGTGGCCGCGGTCAGCGGACCGCGCACGAAGCCGGCAGCGTTGTGCACCAGCACGTCCAAGCGACCGTAGTGGTGCTCGGCCGCGTCGAACAGTGTGCGGAGTGCCTCTGGGTCGGCGGCGTCCGCGCGCACCATCATGGCGCGGCCGCCGCCTGCCTCGATCTCGGCGACCGCCCGCTTCGCCGAGGACGCGTCGCTGCGGTAGTTGACCACGACGGCCGTCCCTGCGGCGGCAAGTTGGAGCGCAACGGCCCGGCCGATCCCTCGTGAGCTCCCAGTGACAACAGCGACTCGATCGGTCGTGTCCAGTGGCATGACGCTCCAATAGTATGTGACCTAAACAGTTAAGATCACATACTAGATAGTTGAACTCCTTAACTGTCAAGTACTCTCTACGCATGGCATGCGCATCACACAGTCCGGATCTCGCGGAGGCACTGCTTGAACTGTGCTGCGTGGTCGAGGCAGTGAGGGCCGCCGCCAGCCGCGAACTCGGGCTCACTCCTCAGCAGGCCCAGTTGCTCACGCTGGTGGCTCCCCAGGAGCTGACCCATGGCGAGTTGGCGAACCGGATGCACTGCGACAAGGCGAACATCACCGGCCTGGTCGATCGGCTGGAACGGCGTGAGCTGATACAGCGACGGCCGAACCCCGACGACCGCCGGGTCTCCCAGGTCATCCTCACCGGTCAGGGCAGGGAGCTGGTCACCCGCTTCAGGCGAGCGGTCAGCACGGCGATCACGGGGCATCTCGCGTCATGGCCGGCCGCGGACCACCATCAGCTCGCCACCCTCGCTCGTGCCACAACCGAGGCACTCCGCGTATAGGCCGCATCGAATCACCGGCATCAAGATACGGCTGGGCCTAGGCGTTCCCGGGTCGCTCCGGTGGGCCGGGGAGGAGCAGGCCGCGGTTGTACGCCTCGGCGACGGCCGCGGCGCGGTCGCCGACGCCCAGCTTGGCGTAGATGTTGAGCAGGTGCGTCTTGACCGTGGCCTCGGTGATGAAGAGGCGGGCCGCGGCCTGCCGGTTGGTGGATCCGGCCGCGACGAGCTCCAGCACCTCGATCTCCCGCCGGCTGAGCGGTCCCGAGCCCGGAGTGCGGACCCGGTTCATCAGCCGGGACGCCACCGACGGGGAGAGGACCGCCTCGCCGTGGGCGGCCGCGCGCACCGCCCGCAGCAGTTCCGCACGCGGGGCGTCCTTGAGCAGGTAGCCGGTGGCGCCCGCCTCGATCGCCGGCAGTACGTGGCTGTCGGTGTCGTAGGTCGTGAGCACGAGGACGCGCGCCGCCGTGCCCTGGCGGGCCAGCTCGGCGATGGCCGTCACGCCGTCCATGCCGGGCATCCGCAGGTCCATCAGGATCACGTCGGGCCGCAGGTCGCCGGCGAGCCGGACGGCCTCGGCGCCGTCGCCGGCCTCGCCGACCACCTCGAAATCGGGGTCACGCGCGAACAGGCTGCTCAGGCCGTCTCTCACCACCGGGTGATCGTCGGCGATCAGCAGCCTGATCGGGCCTTCGGGGCGGCTCATGCGGAGGCCTCCGCGGCCGGGACGCAGGCGGAGATGCCCGTGCCCCCGCCCGGCTCCGACTCGACCTGGAGCGTCCCGGACAGGCCCTCGATCCGCTGCCGCATCGCGACGAGGCCGAACCCGCCGCCCGTCTCCGTACGCTCGCCGGTCATCTTCGCCGGGTCGAACCCGCACCCGTCGTCCCGTACGTCCAACGCGACCTCGTTCTCCATGTACGACAGGGTCACCCCGACTCTGGTCGCCCGCGCGTGCCTGGCCACGTTGGCGAGCGCCTCCTGGGCGGTCCGCAGCAGCGCGACCTCCACCTCGCGGTCCATCGGCCGCGCCGTACCGGTCGTGGTGACCTCGACGGCGAGTCCGTGCAGCGACGACCAGCGCCCGGCGACGCCGGTGAGCGCCTCGCTGAGACGCGCCGTCTCCAGGGGCTCGGGGCGCAACGCGTGCACCGACCGCCGCGCCTCGGTCAGGCTCTCCCTGGCCAGCCGGGTCGCCGCCGTCACGTGCCGCCGCCACTCCGCGGCGTCCTCTCCGGCGTCCTCGCCGGCCTGGTCGGCCGCCTGCAGCTGGGTGATGATGCCGGTCAGCCCCTGGGCGAGGGTGTCGTGGATCTCCCGCGCCATCCGCTGGCGCTCGTCCATGATCCCGGCCTCGCGCGCCTGGGCCACGAGCCGTTCGTGCAGGCCGGCGTTCTCGGCCAGGCTCGCCTCGAGCCTGCGGTTCGCCTCCCTGGCCTCGCGGAGGGCCTGCTCCCGCTGGTCGTTCTGCTCGCCGTTGCGCCAGATGACCCAGGCGAGACCCCACATCGGAAGGATGTTCGCGACCACGACCGCGAGGTAGATGATCAACCCGAACAGCGTCGTCTTGGCGATCGTGGAGGCCTGCGCGGTGCCCGCCACGACCGCCATCGCCGCGACGGCGAGCAGCCGCCAGGGCCACAGGAAGAGCCGGAACGCGAACACGTATCCGGCGGGTGCGAAGAACCCCCACCAGGGGTCGCGCACCACCAGGACCGCCACGATCGCCATGAGGACGGCGAAGAAGACGGCCATGGCAGCGGGGTTGTCCCGCCACGCGGGACGCAGCGTGACCATGCCGAGCGTCCAGAGGGCGGCGAACGCGCAGAGGACCAGATCGAAGGTGAGGCCGCCCGACGCGTGCTTCTCCGCCACGGTGACGGCGGCCAGGAGCACCAGGAGGAGGTACGGGAGAACGGCGACCGCCATCGGCCACTGCTCCCGCGCGTTCAGCCGGGCGCGCGGTGCCGGACCGCTCATCTCCGCCCTCCCTGGTGACGGCCGCCATTTCCAGGACAATCTAACCGGGACCGTTCCGTACGCCATCGCGGTTCGCGTTCGTCACGCGCTCGCGAACAGCGATCGCAGGTGCCGGCCGTTGACGAGCAGGACGACGCCGAGCAGGAGCAGCCCGCAGACGCCCTGCTCGAGCCGCAGCCACACCGGGAACGTCCCGGGCAGCGAGATGATCACGACGATGGCCACGACCATGACGGCCGAGGCGATCCGCAGCCGCAGGAACGCGGCACGGGAGCCGCGGGACGCACGGGCGACGAAGGAGAACATCAGCAGGGAGGTGAGGGCGACGATCGTGCCCCGCACCCAGACGGCGGCGTTCACGACGGAGTGGTGGTCGCGGAGCAGGACGATGGCCACGAGGGTGGCCAGGCTGAGGAGGAGATAGCCGCCGACGAGCAGCCTCACGGGGCGGAGGGCGGTACGGGTCTCCGGCTGGGTGTTCATGCGATGCCCTTCTCTCTTGGCCAGGTGACCGTCAGCGTCGCAAGAGCGAGCGTGAGCGCACATCGCCCGGCCTCATGGGCCGGCGGCTGAACTCACGGACCGGCCGTACGGCCGAGCCGATCCACCGATCGGTTGATCCGGGGCACCGGGAGACCGTCGTTAGACTCCGATACATGCGGCGGCTGAGCAGCACGGTGGTCGTGGTGGCGGGTGAGCGGTCCGGCGCGGTCGTCTCCGGGCTGGACGGGCTGCACAACGTCCGGGCGATCACCCGCGAGCAGCGCTCCCCGGCGGAGGTCGAGGAGGCGGTGCACCGGTCCACGGCGACGTACGTCGTGCACGACGCGGACCCGCTGGCGGCGGTCGGCGACGCGTGGGTCGATCTCTTCGACGGCGCGGCGCCGGTGGGCGGCCTGGAGGTCGCCATCGAGGCGGCCCTGGCCGGGCTGCGGTCGGACCGGCTGGCGCTGCCCGACTACTACCTCGTGCTCGACCCCGACGACATGCCGGTCACCCGGCGGCACTGGTGGCTCGGCGCCCTGGCGGGCAGCGCCCCGTCGCGCGTCGTACCGGCCCGCGCGTCGGCCGCCGCGGTCACGGACGCGCTGGGCCGGCTCTCGTCCGGTCGCTGGTGGCCGTCGGACCTGGAGGGCTGGCTCCGCGGCCTGACCCGGGTCGTTCCCGACCGGGTGGGCCTGCCGTCGAGCTCCGGCTCCCACCTCTGACGCGCGTGGGAGCGCTCCCCTGACACCCCGTTTACAAGGCACCTCCGACGAACGAACGTTGTCGGCATGGGGACGAAACGGGGCCTTCGCCGTCTTACCGGTCAACGACCACGGTTCCGGGCATCGCGTGTGCGCAGGCTGATCCCGCCGTTGCTCACCGAACCGCCCTTCCGGCGTTACTGGACGGGCCAGACGATCTCCCTGCTCGGCGACGAGGTGTCGATGATCGCCCTGCCGCTGACCGGTGTACTCGTCGTGCACGCGGGGCCGGCGCAGATGGGGTACCTCATGACGGCCTGGCTGGCGCCGAGCCTGCTGTTCTCGCTGCCCGCAGGGGTGCTGGTCGACCGGTACGGCCACCGCCGGCGCACCATGGTAGCCGCGGACCTGGGCCGGGCCGCCCTGATGGCGAGCATCCCCATCGCCTACGCGGCCGGGGGACTGACCAGCGTCCAGCTGTACACCGTCGCGTTCGCCGTCGGCACGCTCAGCGTGCTGTTCGCCGTCGCCGACAGCACACTCTTCGTCTCACTCGTGCCGCCCGAACGGTACGTCTCCGGCAACTCCCTCCTGCACAGCAGCTACGCTCTGGCGGACGCCGGCGGGCCCGGCCTCGGCGGCGCTCTCGTCCAGGCGCTGTCCGCGCCCGCCGCGCTCCTGGCCGACGGCCTGTCCTACCTGGCGTCCGCGTTCTTCCTGCACCGCGTCCGGCCCCGCGAGCCGGCCGTCGCGCCGGGCCGGGAGAGCTCACCGGTCGGCGGGTTCCGGTTCATCGCCGGCTCGCGGGTGGTCCGCGCAGCGCTCGGCGCGACCGCGACGATCAACTTCTTCACCTACATGTTCGCCGCGTTGTTCGTGCTGTACGCGACCACCACGCTGCACGTGCCGCCGGGGCTGCTCGGGACCGTGCTCAGCGCCGGCGCCGCCGGGGGCCTGCTCGGATCGGCGATCACGGGCCGGGTGGCGGCGCGGATCGGCATCGGGCCGGCGTTCATCGCCGGGTGCGTGGTGTACCCGGCCCCGCTGTTCCTCATCCCGGCCGCGGGCGGCGGCCGGCACACCGTGCTGGCGCTGCTCTTCCTGGCCGAGTTCGGCTCCGGGATCGGCGTCATGATGCTGGACATCTCGGTCGGGTCCATCTTCGCCGCGATCATCCCGGACCGGGTGCGGGCGCGGGTGTCGGGCGCCTACCGCGCCGTCAACTACGGTGCGCGCCCACTCGGGTCGCTGGCCGCCGGCGTCCTCGGCACGACGGTCGGCCCGCGTCCGACCCTCCTGATCGCCGTGGCGGGCGCGGTCGCGGGCGCCGCCTGGCTGCTGCCCTCGCCGCTGCCGCACATGCGCACCCTGCCGAGCCTGCCGGCCGAGAACGTCACGGCGTCGATCGGGGCGTCCTCGGAAAGACGATCTGAATGCCCGTGACCGAACACATCAGCGCGCCGTCGGCGTCGGTGAAGTCGACCTGGACGTGAACGGCCTGACGGGTCTTGTGCGTCACTCTGCCGGTGATCCACAGCACGCCCGCGCGCACCGGGCGGTAGAACGTGACGTTCATCTGGACCGTGCGGAAGGCGTTCTCGTCCTCCAGCACCGACATCGCGGTGTGGCCCATGACCTGGTCGGCGAGGGCGCCCAGGTACCCGCCGAACAGCTGGCCGCCGGTCGTGAAGAAGTCCTCGTCGGTCTCCCACTTGGTGACGACCTGGCCGGGCCGCCACGAAACGATGTCGGGCAGCCGGAGAATCTCCACGACCCGTGGCTTGGCGGCCTGACCGGCCTGGATCTTGTCGAGGCGATCCGTCCAGATGGTCATCTGACTCCTCGCGGCGCGTGGTGTCCCGATCCGGAGGATCGCCCACATCGCCGGTGGTCGCAAGGCATGGGCGAGATCGCCGGCCGGCTCGGCACGAGTCGAAGATGGCTCTCACCTGCGGATTCGCGTCGCGCGACGTTTGCCGTGCGGCGCAGCGGGCAGGGCGGGAACCAACCTGAGCGGCCACGGCGGAGAGAACCGCACGTCATGAACCCACCCGAGGATCTGATCACCGTCCTGACGGAGGATCACCGAGAACTGAACCAGCTGTTCACGGAACTGGAGGTGCTCTCCGGCGGGGAAGCGCTGCGACGCTCGTTGGCCGACCAGATGATCATCGAGTCGGTACGGCACTCGGTGGCCGAGGAGGCCTACCTCTACCCGGCCGTCCGCGAGTACCTCCCCGACGGTGACCTGATCGCCGACGAGGCCCACGGCGAGCACGAGCATGCCGAGCAGATCCTCAAACGGCTCGCACGGACCGACACGCCCGACGATCACTTCTCGCTCCAGCTGTCCTGGCTGATCACCGATGCGCGGCGGCACATGACCGACGAGGAGGAGCGGGTCTTCCCGCTGCTGGCCGCGAACGTGAGCAGGGAGACACTCGTCTCCCTGGGGGAGAAGGCGAAGCACGCCAAGGCGAGCGCGCCGAGCCGGGCCACGTCCGGCGAAACGCAGGTGCCCTTGCTGCACACGATCGTCAAGAGCGGCATCGGGCTGGTCGAACGCGTGCGGGACCACCTCTGCGGGCCGGGCAGGGTCTACCCTCTGGCGAGCCGTGACCCGGAGTGATCTGGGCCGGGAGCGGAAAGGGTCTGAGTGATGACCGTAGCGATCGCTCTGTTCACGGCCGATCTGCGGACGCACGACAGCCCGGTGCTGCGCGGCGCGCTCGACGCCGCGGATCAGGTCGTTCCCCTGTTCGTGCTCGATGAGGGGATTCGCGCGGCCGGCTTCCGCACGCCCAACCGTGCGACGTTCCTCGCCGACTGTCTCGCGGACCTCGACGCCGCGCTGCGTGAGCGCGGCGGGCGGCTCGTGGTCCGTTCCGGCGACGTCGTACGCGAGGTCCGCCGCGTCGCCGAGGAGACCGGCGCGGGGCAGGTGCACGTGGCGGGCGACGTCAGCGCCTTCGCCCAGCGCCGCGAGGAACGCCTGCGTGCCGCGCTGACCGAGATGCGCCGAGAGCTGTGCGTCCACGCGGACGCCGTCGTCGTGATCCCGCCCGGCACGATGTCGCCCGCGGGCAAGGACCACGCGGCGGTCTTCACCCCCTACTTCCGCAAGTGGAGCGCCGTGGGAACGCGCCGGCCGCTCGGAGCGCCGAGGAGGATCTCCGTGCCCGGCATCGGTTCCGAACCGCTGCCCGAGGCCGCCGGGCTCGCCGGCGGGCCGCCGTCGCCCGACCTGCCCCGCGGCGGGGAGACCGAGGCGCGGCGCCGCCTGAAGACCTGGCTGGCCGGCCCGATCGACCGGTACGAGGACCTGCACGACGACCTGGCGGGCGACGCCACCTCCCGGCTGTCGCCGTACCTGCACTTCGGCTGCCTGTCGCCGGTCGAGGTGGTGCACCGCGCCCGGCAGCGCGGCGGAGCGGGCGCGGAGGCGTTCGTCCGGCAGGTGGCCTGGCGGGACTTCAACCGGCAGATGCTCGCCGACCGCCCCGACGTGGCGCGGGAGGACTACCGGCACCGGAACGACCGGTGGCGGCCCGACGGCGACGACGCCG
Organism: Actinoallomurus sp. CA-142502; assembly: GCF_050936355.1. Classification (NCBI taxonomy): domain Bacteria; kingdom Bacillati; phylum Actinomycetota; class Actinomycetes; order Streptosporangiales; family Thermomonosporaceae; genus Actinoallomurus; species Actinoallomurus sp. CA-142502. Next base: position 10,053,427 of record NZ_JBNJMY010000001.1, on the reverse strand, counting down.
AGGCCTGGCGGGCGGGCCGTACCGGCTATCCCGTGGTCGACGCCGCGATGCGCCAGCTCGCCACGGAGGGCTGGATGCACAACCGCGGCCGGTTGATCACCGCGAGCTTCCTCGCGAAGACGCTGTACGTCGACTGGCGGGTGGGCGCACGGTACTTCCTCGACCGGCTCGTCGACGGTGACGTGGCCAACAACCAGCTCAACTGGCAGTGGGTGGCCGGCACGGGCGCGGCCACCCGCCCGAACGTCGTCCTCAACCCACTCCTCCAGGCGAAACGCTTCGACCCGACGGGCGACTACGTACGCCGCTGGGTGCCCGAGCTGCGGGAGATCGAGGGCTCGGCGGTCCACCGTCCCTGGCTGCTGCCCGACGACCGGCGCCGCCGCCTGGACTATCCGGACCCCATCGTGGACCTGGACGAGGGGCTGGCCCGCTTCCGCAAGGGGCGGGCGGCGTGACGCGCTGTCTCGTCACCGGGGCCACGGGCTACATCGGCGGACGCCTCGTACCGGAGCTGCTGTCGTGCGGCCACGCGGTGCGCTGCGCCGCCCGGTCCCCCGAACGGCTGCGCGACCACCCCTGGAGCGGGCGGGTGGAGACCGTCCGCGCCGACCTGACCGACCCCGAGGCCACGCGGCGGGCGCTGGACGGCGTCGACGTCGCGTACTACCTCATCCACGCCCTCGGCACCGGCCGCGACTTCGGCGCGACCGACCGACGCATGGCCCGTACGTTCGCGGCCGCCGCCAGGGACGCCGGCGTGCGCCGCATCGTCTACCTCGGCGGTCTCCCGCCGTCCGGGCCCGAACGGGCGTCGGAGCACCTGCGTTCCCGCGGCGAGGTGGGGGAGATCCTGCTCGCGTCCGGCGTGCCGACCGCGGTGCTGCGGGCCGCGGTGGTGATCGGGTCCGGCTCGCTGTCCTTCGAGCTGATGCGGTACCTCACCGAGCGGCTGCCGGTGATGGTCACCCCGCGGTGGGTGCGCTGCCGGATCCAGCCGATCGCGGTCCGCGACGCGCTGCGCTACCTCGCCGAGTGCGCCGCGTTGCCGCCGGAGGTCAGCCGGTCGTTCGACATCGGCGGCCCGGACGTGCTCACGTACGAGGAGATGATGCGGAGGTACGCCGCCATCACCGGCCTGCGCCCGCGCCGGATCCTGCCGGTCGCGGCGCTCACGCCGAGGCTGTCCAGCCTGTGGATCGGGCTGGTCACGCCGGTACCCGCCCCCGTCGCCCGGCCGCTCGTCGAGTCGCTGCGCCACGAGGTGGTCTGCCGCGAGCACGACATCGCCGCGTACGTGCCGGACCCGCCGGAGGGGCTGGTCGGCTTCGACGAGGCGGTCCGCCTCGCCGTCGAACACGTCGGCACGGCGGACGTGGCGACCCGCTGGTCGTCGGCGTCCGTGCCCGGCGCGCCGAGCGACCCCCTGCCGACCGACCCGGACTGGGCCGGCGGCAGCCTGTACACCGACGTGCGCGAGTCGCCGGTGAACGCGTCACCCGACGCGCTGTGGCGGGTGATCGAGGGCATCGGCGGGGAGAACGGCTGGTACTCCTGGCCGCTCGCCTGGGCCGCGCGCGGCCTGTTCGACCGCCTGGCCGGCGGCGTCGGCCTGAGACGTGGCCGGCGCGATCCGAACCACCTGCGCGTCGGCGACTCGCTGGACTTCTGGCGCGTGGAGGAACTCGACCCGGGACGGCTGCTGCGGCTGCGGGCGGAGATGCGGCTGCCCGGCCTCGCCTGGCTCGACCTGTCGATCGACGAGCGGGACGGCCGCACGTGGTTCCGGCAGCGGGCGCTGTTCCATCCTCGCGGCCTGCCGGGCCAGCTCTACTGGTGGGCCGTGTGGCCGTTCCACGGAATCGTCTTCGGCCACATGCAACGCAACATCCGCCGCGCGGCCGAACGCGCCTAGTCGCCCAGCACCTGGTGGAGCCGTTCCGCGGTCGCGCGCGGGCGGAACCGGTATCCGTTGTGCCCGCCGGGGAACGTCTCATAGGGGAGGCCCAGCTCCTCGGCGAACAACCGGGCGCACCTGTGCGGCCAGATGTGGCTCGAGTTCGCACCGACGCCGGGCACGATACGGGCGGGTGAGTCCTTGAGCCCGGTCAGGTCGAGAGCGTGGGTCCGTACGGCCGGCGTGTCGTACGTGAGGAAGAACTCCGCGTTCGGCAGGTGTTCCGGTCCCGGAGGGCGCATCTCGACGTCGGGCTCACGGTCGGTCGGGTCGATGTCGGCGAACACCGCGAACCTGCGCAGGGCGGGGAGGGAGCCCTCCGTCCTGAACGTCTCCTCGACGTCGAGCAGGTCCTGGATGGCGACGGCGCGCTCCGGTTCCGGCAACAGCTGGATGACGGGCGGTTCGTGCGCGACGACGACGCCGACCTGCTCCGGGTGGCCGGTGGTGAGCTCAAGCGAGATCATGGCGCCGATGCTGCTGCCGAAGACGTAGGCGGGTTCCGTGGTGAGGGCGGACAGCAGGTGGGAGACGTCGGCGGCGTGCGTGGCCAGGCTCGGGCCTGGGGCGTCGGTGGTGCTGCCCGACAGGCCCCGGCGGTCGTAGGTGAGCACGGTGTACCTGTCGGCGAGGTGGGTGGCGAGGGCGTCGTTCACGGCGGCGTCCCCATGGCCTCCGGCGATGAGCACGAGCAGGGGACCCGAGCCACGTACGAAATAGCGCAGCCGCGCGCCGGGCACTTCCAGTACGGATTCCATCATCGCCTGATCACCGCTCTTCCTCGTTCGGGCGGGGCCTCGGACGGCCACACCGGAACCATGCCTCAGCCGTCGACGGTCCAGGAACGGAGCGGTCTCCCTAGGATCGACCGTCCGAGGATGCGCTCGTCGAGCGGGGCTCACTGAACGCCTGGGCGGGCTCGACGGCGCGGAAGCGACGGAAGAAGCCGCGCAGGTCGTCGACCAGCAGGTCGGGGGCGTCGTGGGCGGCCCAGTGACCACCCCGGCGGTCCATGAGTTCGGCCCACGCGTCGGCGGTACGGGCGGCGTTCCAGCCCTTCGTGCGGGTGCGACCGGAGAAGCCGAAGCCCGGAAGGGAGGGGATCACCACGTCGAAGGCGTCGGCCGGGTCGCCGCCGTGCGCGGCCGGGTCGGTCAGGGGGCCGATGAGCTCCAGGTACTCCACGAAGGTGTTGGGCCATCCGTGGGTGAGGATGAGCGGCGTGGCCTCCCGCTCGGCCGAACGGACGTGCACGAAGTGGATGGTCTGGCCGTCGATCTCGGTGGTGAACTACGGGAAGGAGTTGATCTTCGCCTCCCGGGCCCGCCAGCCGAAGCCCTCGAGCCAGCGCGCCACCAGGTCGCGTACGAAAGAGAGGCCATGCCGTCGCGCCTGCGCGGCCGGATCGGCACGTTGCAGGCCGCCATGGTGGCCGTGCCCAGGGACCGCCGGGGACCGGTGGTGGACCCGGACGTCCTGACGGCCGTGGCCCCGGCCTGCCGCGCCCACGAGCGCCTCCGCTTCGACTACACGGCCCATCCCGGTGCCGCCACCCGCCGCGAGGTCGAGCCGTACCGCCTGGTCAACTGGGGTCGCCGTTGGTACCTGCTGGCCTGGGACCTGGGCCGCGCCGACTGGCGTACGTTCCGCGTCGACCGCCTTCGGCCGCGCGTGCCCACCGGCCCCCGCTTCACCCCCCGCGACCTTCCCGAGGAGGACGTCGCCGAGCGCGTCACCCCGGCCGTCGGCACCGTCGAGTCCGTCGACGACCACACCTGCGTCCTGCACACCGGCGCGGACGCCATCGAGACTCTCGCCGTCTACCTGGGCATGCTGAACGCCGACTTCCACGTCGCCGACCCTCTGGAGCTGGTCGCCCACCTCCGGACCCTCGCCGCCCGCTACACCGCCGCCACGCCGTGAGGGCCGGTACGGCGAGGAACGCGCCGGACGTGGCGGGCGATCTACGCCTACTCTTGGCGCGTGAGGGATTTCTTCGCCGGCGTGCGCTACTTCGCCCGCGGTCTCGGCTGGGTGGCGCGGCGGCCGGGGCAGTGGCTGTTCGGCCTGATTCCGGCGCTGATCGTCCTGGTGCTGTACGTCGTCGCGCTGACGTTCCTCGGCGTCTACCTCTCCGACCTGGTGAAGGCGGCCAGCCCGTTCGCCGACCACTGGTCGAGCGGGCTGCGCGACACCGTACGCCTGCTGATGGGCGTCCTCGTCTTCGCCGCCGCCGTGATGCTCTCGATCGTCACGTTCACCGGCGTCACGCTCCTGGTCGGCGAGCCGTTCTACGAGAGCATCTCCGGCCGGGTCGAGGAGTCGGCGGGCGGCCGGCCGGCCGAGGTGGACGTCCCGCTGTGGCGGCAGCTCCTGCGCGGTCTCGGGGACGCGGTCGTCGTCGGGCTGATCACGGGCCTGTTCGCGGTGCTCTTCTTCGCGCTCGGGTTCCTGCCGGTCGTCGGGCAGACGGTGGTGCCGGTCGTGGCGGCCCTCGTGTCGGGGTACTTCCTCACGCTGGAGCTGACCTCGATCCCGCTCGAACGGCGTGGCCTGCGCCGACGCGAGAAGTTCGCGCTGCTGCGGCGTGAACGCGCGCTCTCCGCCGGCTTCGGGGCCTCGGTTTTTGTGGTGTTCCTCATTCCGCTGGGCGCGGTGCTGGCGATGCCCGGTGCCGTGGCGGGAGGCACGCTACTCGCCCGGGAACGCCTCGCTCACCAGGACGTTCTCGCACGTCAGGGCGTTTCTTCGGTCGATGTCGGGTGAGACGGCCGTAACCTGAGGGGCACGCGGGGGCTAAGAAGCTGTGGCCTGAGCGTAATTAGTGACGTAAGCGAGAAATGTTGATCTTCACGTACCCTGTGCGGCATGTCGGATCAGGGGGACGCCGGGACGTGGCGCCCGGCCACCAGCCAGAACGACCAGAATTCCGCGCCTGAGGAGACGACCGGGCCGCTACCGAAGATCTCTAAAGACGAGTCCGGCGGCCAGGGCTTTCCGTCCGTGAAGGGTTCGTCGTCCGGAGGCGGCACCTCTCCGTCGTGGTCCGCCGCGGATGACGAGGCGTCGACCGGGGGCTTCCCGGCCGTCTCGCCGTCGGATGAGCCGCCGGCTCCGGCGTCGCGCTCATCGCGCTCGCCGTTCGAGCCCAGCGAGAGCCCGCGCGAGCCCGTGGAGGAGATCGAGGACCCCGGGCCGAACGGCCCGACGCCGAAGTTCGGCACCGAGGTGCCCGACCCGAGACCGGGTGCGCGGCCCTACGGATCGTTCGACGACTCCTCCTCCTACGGCGACACCTCCTCCTACGGCGACGCCTCTTTCCGGAACACCTCCTTCAGCGACGCGTCGTTCGGCGACACCTCCTTCGACAACAGCTCCTTCGGCTCCTTCGGGTCCGGGTCGTTCGGCCCGACGAGCTTCGACGACAAGCCCGGCGGCGCCGCCGGATCCTCGAACGAAGCTCCGTACGGGCGCGAGGCGTTCTCCGCGGAGTCCTCCAACGAGTCCCCGTACGGGCGCGAGACGTTCTCCGCGGAGTCCCCGAACGAAGCTCCGTACGGGCGGGAGAGCTTCTCCGCCGAGTCCGCCGCGTCCCCGGGCGCCGGGGCGCCGGAGGGTGTCTCCTCGTCCACCGGCTCCTTCTCCCTGCCGCGCGCCGAGAAGCGCCCGACCGCCGCGGACGAGGCGGCCGAGGAGGACTTCTTCGCCCCCGACGACCACCCGCCCATGTGGGACAAGGTCGTCGCGCCCTCCGGCCCGCCGCCCAAGCCCGGTAAGCCGAGCAGCGGCAACCTGCGGCTCCCGGAGTGGATGCGGGAGGAGGGCGCCGCCGGCGGCGGTGGCGGAGAAGCGGGCGGCGCGCTCATCTCCTCCTACGAGGACGAGGACGGCCACTCCCGGCGTCCGCTCCTCATCGGGGTCGGCATCCTGGTCGCCGGTCTCGTCGCGGTCGCGGGCGTGTACTTCATGAAGAACAACGGAGGCAGCAAGGCCTCCACCGCGGCGGCCCCCACGACGGCGAAGACGCCCTCGCAGGGCCCGTCCCAGCCGGCTCAGGAGCAGCAGCCGGCGCGCAAGGCGCTCCCGCGGTTCAGGGGCGTGCACACGAAGGCTCTCGGCCGGGTCACGGACGTGCGGTCCGGCCTGTCGTACGCCCGGCTCTCCAAGCCGTGGGCCGCTGCGGCGAAGAACAGCCCGATGAACGAACTGGGCTTCACCGCGAGCCAGTTCGCCGTGACCGAGAAGGCCGGCGGGCAGCCCAAGCACTGGGCGCGGCTGATGAGCGCCGAGCTCTCCGGCGCGGCCAAGGACGCTTACACCGGCCCCGGCACCGAGCAGACCGCCGCGGCCGAGGCCGCGCGGGTGTACGAGGCGCGGATGTTCGGGTTCCAGCACAAGAAGCGGGTCCTGGCCAACCAGCCGCTGACCGTCGGCGGCCACAAGGGCTGGCTGGTCAGCGACTACCTGACGTACCGCCGTCCGGGAGTGAAGGCCACCGGTGACATCGTGGCCGTAGCCCTGGTCGACACCGGGAAGAAGACTCCCGGGATCGTGTTCATGACGCTGCCCAACACCAACAAGAAGCTCTGGCCGGACCTCAACTTCGTGGTCCGCTCACTGCGGGTCGGCTGACTCTCGCTCTGATACGCCCCGGTGGTCCTCCGCGACCGCCGGGGCGTTCGCGTGCGCGGCCGGACCCCCGTGAACCGAATCGCGTTCGTATCACACCGAATGCCATTCCAATACCCGCCCGGCGGCCTCTAGGGTAGGCCTCAGAGGACGTCGCGAATGGGGTGTTTCACATGGGGATCGGGCTGACCGAGGAGCACGAGGCACTGGCCGACGCGGTGCGCGGCTGGGCGATGCGTTACTCACCCGTCAGCGTCGTACGCGCGACGCTCGACGCCGAAGAGGAGACCCGCCCCGGCTTCTGGGCCGGCCTCGCCGAGCAGGGCCTGCTCGGGCTGCACGTCCCGGAGGAGTTCGGCGGGCAGGGGGCCGGGCTACTGGAGCTCGCGGTGGCCGTCGAGACCCTCGGGCGCGCGATGGTGCCCGGGCCGTTCCTGCCGACCGTGCTGGCCGGCGCGGCCCTGCTGCGGGCCGACGAGTCCGCCAAGGCCCGCGCGGAGCTGCTCCCCGGCCTCGCCGACGGCAGCGTGATCGGCGCCCTCGCCCTGGCCACCGGCCTGACCGGGCACCGTACCGACACGGGCCTGACCGTCAGCGGCACGGTCGAGCCGGTTCTCGGCGGCGCCCTGGCCGACGTGATCGTGGCGCCGGTGAGCACCGACGACGGCGAACGCTGGGTCGCCGTGGACGCCTCCGCGCTGACCGTGACCCCGCTGGCGAGCCTGGACCGTACGCGCCGGGTGGCCCGGGTCGAGGCGGCGGACGTGGCCGTGCCCGCCGACCGGGTCCTGACCGGGCTGGAGGGCCAGGAGGTGCTCGACCTCGCCGCCCTGCTGCTCGGCGCCGAGGCGGCCGGCATCGCCGCGTGGTGCGTCGACACCGCCTCGGAGTACGCCAAGGTGCGTGAGCAGTTCGGCCGGCCGATCGGGCAGTTCCAGGGCGTCAAGCACAAGTGTGCGCGGATGCTGATCGAGCTGGAGAAGGCCCGCGCGGTCGTGTGGGACGCCGCCCGCGCCTCCGACGACCCCGCCGATGAGTCGGGCTTCGCGGCGGGCGTCGCCGCGGTCATCGCCCCCGACGCCGCGCTCCGCTGCGCCCGCGACTGCATCCAGGTGCTCGGCGGCATCGGCTTCACCTGGGAGCACGAGTCCGGTCTCTACCTGCGCCGCGCCTCGACGCTGCGCGTCCTGCTGGGTCCGGCGAAGGACTGGTCCGGCTCCGTCGCGACGCTCGCGCTCGACGGCGTACGCCGCGCGGTCGAGGTCGAGCTGGACGAGGACACCGAACCCCTCCGCAACCGCATCCGCGCCGAGGTCGCCGAGCTGGCCGCGATCGAGGACAACACGGCACGGTTCGCCCGGATGGGCGACGAGGGCTGGGTGTTCCCGCACCTGCCGAAGCCGTGGGGCAAGGCGGCCTCGCCGATGGAGCAGGTGCTGATCCTGCAGGAGCTGCGCGCCGCGAAGGTCAAGGGCCCGCAGCTCGGGATCGGCGCGTGGGTGGTCCCGTCGCTGGTCACGTACGGCACGCCCGAGCAGCAGGAGCGGTTCCTGGCCCCGACGCTGCGCGGGGAGATGGCGTGGTGCCAGCTGTTCAGCGAGCCCGGCGCGGGCTCGGACCTGGCGTCCCTGCAGATGAAGGCGGAACGCGTCGAGGGCGGCTGGAAGCTGACCGGCCAGAAGATCTGGACGTCGGTGGCCCGGCAGGCCGAGTGGGCGATCTGCATCGCCCGCAGCTCGAACGAGCCGAAGAAGCACGACGGCATCACGTACTTCATCGTCGACATGAAGTCCGAGGGCGTCGACGTGCGCCCGCTGCGGGAGCTGACCGGCGAGGCGATGTTCAACGAGGTCTTCCTCGACGGCGTGTTCGTCCCCGACGACCGGGTGGTCGGCGAGGTCGGCCAGGGCTGGAAGGTCGCCCGCAACACCCTGAGCAACGAGCGCGTGCAGTTGTCCAGCGGCTCGGGGCTCGGCGCCGGTGTGAAGGAGCTGCTGAACTTCTTCGGCGCCCGCGAGCTGGACCAGGTCAAGCGCGCCGAGCTGGGCGAGTACCTCTGCGAGGGCCAGGCGATCGACCTGCTCGGCCTGCGCCTGACGCTGAAGCAGATCTCCGGCCACGAGCCGGGCGCGGAGGCGAGCGTCCGCAAGCTGCTGGGCGTGCAGTTCAACCAGCAGGTCGCCGACTTCATCTGGGAGTCCCAGGGCGCCGTCGCGGCGGTGGAGGACATGACCGGCGCGACCGGCCTGTGGGCGCGCTACATGCTGTTCAGCCGCTCGATGACGATCTACGGAGGTACGACGGAGGTCCAGCTCAACGTCATCGCCGAGCGCATGCTCGGGCTGCCCCGTGACCCGGAGCCCGGCAAGTAGTTCGACGCCCGGCCCGTACGGAACCGGCCCAGGATGGGCGAATGCCGGGAATTCGGCCGCCGCTCGTATCATCATGTTCCCGGAACGCGACGGTTGCCGGCAGCGTCGGATCAACGGTCGCGCAGGGCGGTGAGCGGGAAGGGACGGCGGTCGATCGGGGATGCTGACGCGTGTGATCGCCGGCTTCCGTAAGGAGGTTCCGGCCCGGACGCTGGAGTCGATCCAGCGGGCCGGTGTGGGGGTCTATCGCGCGCTCGACGACGCCGAGGCCGTACGCCGCGAGCTGGCCGGCCAGGGAGTCAGCGCCTGGCGCATGCCCGCCGCGGCGGCCGCACAGCAGCTGTACGCCTGGAACGCCTACGTCCTGCAGACGCTGGGCGACAAGATGATCGACGCGGACTACCGTGGCGACTCCCGCACGGCCGGCTACCTCCCCAAGGTCACGGCCGAGCAGGTGTGGGCGTTCTTCGGCCAGGTCGAGCGCTGGCTGTCGCTGAGCCGCCAGGCCGCGGCCAACCCCGGCTACCGGGTGGAGGAGCCGAGGTACCTGCCGGCCGACCTGCCCGGCTGGGTGGAGATCGAACCCTGCCCGGCCGCCCACCTGGAGGCGATGATCGCGGCGTGCGCCTCCGTACGGGAACACGCCGAGGTCGCGCTGGGCACCTTCGAGATCACCGCGTCCCAGGACGGCCGTCACGCCGAGATCGCCCGGCTGCGCCAGCTCGCGGCGGAGGCGGCCACGTCGTCCGACTACGCCATGCAGGCGTTCGACCGGACCGCCGGCCGGCGGTTGCACGAGGTCGTCGAAGAACGCCTGCGGCGAGCGCTGGAGATCTACTACCACCTCGGGCAGCTCATCGCGATGCCGATCCTGCTCAAGACCTACGGCCGGGGTCACGGAGCCGGGCCGATGGCCGGCCGGCTGCCGCTCCCGGGAAGCGGCGACTTCGACCCGTGGTGCCTGACCGAACGCGACGCGGTCCGACGCTGGCAACGCGATCCGCAGGCACGCCGGGTCATCAACGACCTGTGGCGGGGCGATCCCGATCCGGCGGCGACCCTGGCGATCCAGGAGCAGCTCAACGCCGCGCTCCGGCGCGACGACATCAGGCGTACCGGTGCCATGTACTACGCGCCGCCGTGGGCGCCGATCTATCGGGCGCAGCGCCCCGTGGTGATCGGCCGGCGCTGGTTGCAGCCCGGGCAGGACTTCACCTTCGAGGTCTCCGCCGAGCCGCTCCGCTACAACCGCCCCTTCCTCCGCCAGATCGTCACCGGCCCGTTCCACCAGGCCCGCCGGTAAGGCCTACATGCTCAGGGTTGACGATCTTCTGGGCGGACAAGGCCGGGAAGCTCAAGCCGGACGCTTCGCGGGACGTTCTTGAGCACCTTGTCGGCAAGCTGTTGGTCGTGACCAGCGGGCCGATTTCTTCGTAAATCTTCTTTAATGCCTGCTGCGCCTTCACCGACAGTGTTCAGGTCGACCATGAAGCGGTTGGCCATGGTCTGCAATTCCTGGTGACTGACCTCAAAGCCATTGGCCATATTGCCATCCTCGCCGGGCCAATTGTGCGTATCGATAGGCGCGATGCTGCCGTTTTGAGCCTGGGCGGGGCTTCGCCTTCGAGGTCTCCGCCGGGTCCCTCGGGGTGTCAGCACAGTAAGTAAAGATGCGATAACGCTGTGCGACGAACCGCTCTCCTGGGCCGTACGACCAGGAAAGACTGCTATCCGGCAAAGAACCGTCATGCTTGAGGGGGCTGATCGTGCCTTCGTCACGGCCGAAGCGGATCGGCGCACGGCGGCGAGCGGCGAGAACGGCTGTGCGGAAGCCTTGGTACAAGCGGGCGACCACGCGACTATTGGCCGCTGCGGGGGCAATAGCGTTGAGCGTCGCCACGTCTGTGATCACCGGCGTCGCGCAGAAGTTGGTCGATGGCGACTCTCAGGCCTCGCCCGCGACGTCGCCGGCGCGCTCGGCGGCCAAGATTCCGCTGGTCACCGCCGCGGCAAGGGTGCTGGAGGACCTCGACCAGGACATCTGGGTGGCGGGTTCGCCGGTCGAACTCACCCCGGCCCGGATCGCCCGCATCCAGCAGGCGAGGAACAGGGGCGGAACACAGGGCGACCTCCACGACTACCTGTCCAGCATGACGCAGGTGGGAGCCGTCAAGTCCGATGGCATCGCCATCGATCTCAACTTGGCCACCCGGGCGGCGAGCCAGGTGCGCGTCGACCGGATCAGGCTCGCGTCCCAGTGCCGGGATCCGCTCGCCGGAACCGTCTTCTACTCTCCGCCCGCCGGTCCGGCGATGCCGATCGGCAAGATCGGATTCGATCTCGACAGTCCGGCGCCGGTCGCTCGCAAACTGGTCGACGGTGACTCCGGGCAGCAACTGGGTGCCGACTATTTCGCCGACAACGTGCAGTACCTGAAAAAGGACGACGGGTTCGCCTATCGCGTCGTCGCGCGGACCAGCAAGCACTATTGCGAGTTCCGCATCCTGGTGGACGCGAGCGCCGATGGGGTGTCGCAGACGACGACCGTGGACGACCAGGGCCGGCCCTTCCGGGTGTCCGCCCTGGTCTGCGGCGACGGGCCGGTCCCGTGCCCGAGGTTCTCCGCCTACCGGCGGGTGTACTCGGGTGGCGTCGCGAACGCCGATGGAAACGGCTCCTGGACGGCCAAGGATCCGAAGACCTACAACGGTCTCTAGAGGTCGCGAGGCCCGCGATCAGGCGGCCTCGATCCGCAGGAGGGTCCGGCCGCTCTGGAGCACCACCTCGGCCTTGATGACGCCGGGGACGCGGACGGGCTGGACCCCGATGACGCAGCTCCTGCCGTCCAGGGCCATCACGGGGGGACTCACGGCCGCGATGCCGTGTCTTGTCTTCAGCCAGCCGTTCACGGTCTGGCACGCCGCATACGTGGCAGAGGTCGGGCATCCCGCGCCGCACGTGTTCTCGGCGGTGAGCGTCACCTGCGCTCGGCCGCCCCCGGTGTTCTTCTCCGACGTGCGGGTGTAGCCGCTGGGCGCGCCCAGGTCCTTGGCGATGCGCAGGTTGTGGTCGTAGGTGGAGTCGGCGCCGGTACGGAACACGAACGCGAACGCCGCCGCGGCCACCACGAGGGTCACCGCCGCGACGGCCAGTACGGGCCAGAGACGCCGGTCGCGCCGGGTCGAGGGTGGCGGAGGCGGCTGGTGGACGGGCGCCTGGCCGTGTGCCGGGTGACCGGAGACGAGCCCGGTCAGTGCGGCGTGGAGCTGGTCGCCGGTCGGGCGTTGAGCCGGATCCTTGCGCAGCAGAGCGCTGATGACCGGTTCGAGGAGGCCGGCGTGGACGGCGGTGGCGGGGTCCTCGGTCGCGACGGCGACGAAGGCCGCTCCGGAGCTGCTGCCGCCGAACGGGGGACGGCCTTCCACGGCCGTGTAGAGGGTCGCGCCCAGCGACCACAGGTCGGAGGCGGGGCCGGCCGGCAGGCCGCGTACCTGCTCGGGTGACATGAAGGCGGGGGTCCCCATGATCTCGCCGGAGCGGGTCAGGGTGGCGTCGTCGTCGACGGCGGCGATGCCGAAGTCGGTCAGGACGACTCGATCGCCCTCCAGCAGGACGTTGGCGGGCTTGATGTCGCGGTGGGTGACGCCCACCTGATGCGCCGCGCGAAGGGCGTCGAGGATCCGCAGGCCGATCCGGGCGACGCGCTGAGGCGGCAGCGGTCCTTCGGTCTTGAGGAGGTCGTGCAGGGACCGGCCATGGACCAGTTCCATGATGATCCAGGGCCGTTCGTCATCACCGACGACCAGGTCGTGGACGGTGATGATGCCGGGGTGTTTCAACCGTGCGGCCGCGCGTGCCTCGCGGTCCAGCCGCGCGATCCAGGTCTGCCGCTGGGCGGCGCTCAGATGCTCGGGGAACCGGAGCTCCTTGACGGCGACTTCCCGGTTCAGCTGCTCGTCGCGAGCGCGCCAGACGGCTCCCATGCCGCCCTGCCCCAGGAGATCGGTGAGCCGGTATCGGTGAGCGAGGAGCCGGCCGAGATCGTTCACGCGCCGACCCTAGCCGTCCCGCTCTCAGATGGACAATTGTGTATGTCAGCCCGCGGGGGTGCCGTCGTGCGGGAGGCGGAACAGGGCGATCGTGATGAGCGCCAGGCCCGCCAGGCGGAGGGTCAGGTCGGCCGGGTCCGGCGGGAGGTGTTCGCCGAACATCGGGGTGCCCGCCACCACGGTGTAGAGCGTGGAGACCACGGTCGACACCGGAGCGACGATCGACGCGCGTCCGCGCTGCAACGCCGTCTGGAAGACGACGAAGCCCGTCAGGGTCACCGGCACCAGCAGATACAGGTACGGCGAGGCCAGCGCCGAGGTGACGATCGGCGCCGGGCCGTGGAAGTCGATCGACGCCGACAGGCCCTTGGAGACCATCCCCGCGACGCCGTACACGATGCCGGCCGCCAGGCCGTACGGCACGTCATCGGCCGGGCGGGGCCGCGCCCGCCCGCGCGCGAACACCGCCACCCCGGCCAGCGTGGACGGCACCGCGACCAGCAGCACGCGTACCAGGTGGCCGCCCGTCCCGGGGACGTCCGTGCGCGGGTCCAGCGACGCGATGACGCAGGCGACCCCGGCCGCGATGCCCGCCAGCCCGGTCCACTCCCGCCCGGTCAGCCGCTCGCCCAGGACCGTCATGCTCAGCAGGAGCAGGAACACGATCCCGGAGGCGAACACCGGCTGCGCCACGGTCAGCGGGACGCGTGTCAGGACCACGAGCTGACCGGCCAGCCCCGCGAGGATCAGCCCGAACCCGGCCAGCCAGCGGGGGGCGGTCACCAGCGCCCGGACCAGCGTCAAGGGCAGCCGCACGTCCAGTGGCGGCAGCGCGGACAGCGCGCCCTTCTCCAGTACGAACCCGGCGTTGTAGGCGAGCGTGGCGACGAGCGCCAGCACCACGCCGAGGATCACGGTCGTTCCGGGCGCCGCGCCTGGACGAGCAGGATGCTGGCGGCCGACGGCCACCGGCACAGGAGCAGGTCCAGCGGGCGCAGGACGCCGGGCACGACGTGGGACGGCGCGCCGTCCACGCGCTCGCAGACGAAGCCCCGCGCGGTGAGGAACTCCGTCAGCGCCCGCTTGGTGAACATCCGCAGGTGACCGGCCACCTGGCGGCCCGGCCGCCCGTACACGCCGCGCATGCTGACCTCGGAGAAGATCGGCTGGACGCCGAGGGCGAGCAGGCCGCGGTTGTACCAGGCGGCGAGGTTCGGCGTGGAGAGGAGGAGCCGGCCGCCGGGGCGCAGCACGCGGTGGAGTTCGTCGACCGCGGAGTCGGTGTCGACGAGGTGCTCGATCACCTCGCTGAAGATGACCAGGTCGACGCTGCCGTCCGCCAGAGGAAGGCCGGGCGCGTCGAGCCCGCCGCGGATGAGCAGGAGGTCGTGGCGCCGGGCGGTCCGCAGCGCCGTCATCGACCAGTCGACGCCCACGACCGTGTGCCCGAGCCGCCGTACCAGGCGGGTGGCCGCGCCGTCGCCGCAGCCGACGTCCACGATGACCTGGGGCCGGTCCGCCCCGGCGAGAACGGCCTCGACCATCCGGAGCTGCCGCCGGGCCCGGCCGGCGCCGGAGCTGAGGGGAACGCCCGGGTCCTCGTAGAACCGCTGCAGCGCGCCGTCGCCGGTCGTCACCCTGACCGCTCCCTCCCGCGCACCTGGGCGGTCTCGTCGCGGATCGATCGAGCCGTGGACCGATTTGCGCCATTCTGTGGCGGTTATCATCCACTGTCAACGCCGTCCCTCCACCCCCACCGGCCTCGACAGGAGAGAGCGCATGGCCGCACCCCGGACGCTTCCGCGCCGGCCGGTCGGGTCCGTCGCGCCCGGCCGGTTCCGCTCGTTGCGGCTGTTCCGCGGCTTCCTCGGTGAGCAGTCCGACCCGGACGGCTTCTACGCGCTGCTCGCCGGCGACGCGGTACGGCAGATCGAACGCCACGTGGACCTCGCGGGCCGTACGGTCCTGGACGTCGGCGGCGGCAGCGGGTACTTCACGGACGCCTTCGACGCCCGCGGCGCGCGCGGCCTCCTCGTCGAGGTGGACCCCGGCGAGCTGTCCGGACGCGGTGGCCCCCGGCCGGGCGCCCTGGTCGGCGACGGCTGCCGGCTGCCGCTGCGTGACGCCGGCGTCGACGTCAGCTTCTCCTCCAACGTGCTGGAGCACGTGCCGGATCCGGCCGCGTTCATCGACGAGCTGGTGCGGGTCACCCGGCCCGGCGGCATCGTCTACCTGGCGTACACGCTCTGGCTCTCGCCCTGGGGCGGTCACGAGACCTCGCCCTGGCACTTCCTCGGCGGGGGGTACGCGGCGCGCCGCTACGCCCGGCGGCACGGGCATCCGCCCAAGAACCGGTACGGCACGAGCCTGTTCGCGGTCGGCGCGGGGCGGGTGCTGCGGCTGGTCCGCGCCCGCGACGACGTCACGGTGCTGGAGGCGCGGCCCCGCTACTACCCGCGCTGGTGCGGCTTCCTCGTCCGGCTGCCGGGGCTGCGCGAGCTGCTGACCTGGAACCTCCTGCTCATCCTGCGACGCGAGCCGTGACGGCCACCGAGCCCCGCCGCGAGGAGGCCGCCACGCTCGACGCCCGGCTGCTCCCGCTGCTGGCGTGCCCGGTGGACAAGGAGGCGCTGCTGTACTTCCCCGGCGACGGCCTGCTCTACAACCCGCGCCTGCGCCTCGGGTACCGGGTCGAGGACGGCATCCCGGTCCTGCTCGCCGGCGAGGCCGAGCAGGCCGGCGCCGAACGCCACGCGACGCTGACCGCCCGCGCCCGGCGCGGCGAGGCGGCGGCCACGCTCGGACGGGGCGAGACGACCGGACGCGGCGAAAACGGCATCGAATAGCATTTCCCTCGTACGTACCGTTCCCTTGACGACGGTCGCCGATGTTCCGAGCACCTGACGCCTGGATCCTCGCGTGCGCCGCGGCCCTGCTGGCCGGGTGCTCGCCGGGCGGAGGGCGGCCCGCGGCGGTGCCGGACCGCGCGGTGAACGCCCAGTGGCGGCGGGCCGGTGACAGGGCCGGGCCGGGGCAGTGGGACGGCGCCGACGGCACCACGTCGGTACGGCTCCCCGACGGCCGGATCGCCTGGTTCTTCTCCGACACCTACCTCGGCCCGGTGAACGCCGACGGCTCGCGGACCTCAGCCCGCCTCGTCCACAACTCCGTCGTCGTGCAGGGCCGTGACGGGTTCACCACGGTGTCCGGCGACAGCCCGGTCAACCCGCCGCCCGGCGTCCCGGGCTGGTACTGGGCCGGGGACGGCCGCGTGCGGAACGGCAGGGTCGTGGAGTTCTACCACCGGCTGAACGGCTCCGGCGCGGCGTGGGACTTCACCGAACAGGGCGTGGCGGTCGCGACGTTCTCGCTGCCCGGCCTCCGGCTTGAGAGCGTGCGCGAGCTGCCGGCCGGCCCGGTCCCGCCCGGGCGTACGCCGGTCATGTGGGGTGCGGCGTTGTCCGACGACGGGCCGTGGACCTATGTCTACGGCTACCGCGGCCATCTCGACCGGCCCGGCCGGCCCAAGTGGCTGTACGTCGCGCGCGCCCCGCGCGGGCGGCTCGCCGACCCGGCCTCCTGGTGGTACGACACCGGGCCCGGCTGGTCGGCGGACCCGGCCCGCGCCGCCGAGCTGCCGACCCGGGTCGACAGCGGGTTCGGGATCGCCCGGGTCGGCGACCGGTACGCGCTGGTCACCCGCCGCCCCTCGGCGGACCTCGGCGACGGCGACATGGTCGCCTACCTGGCCGGCTCGCCGGCCGGCCCGTTCCGCGCCGCGGACAGCGCGGTCGTCTACCGGGCGCCGGAGACCGCCTCGGGCTGGTTCGTCTACCAGGCGCGCGTCCATCCGGAGCTGAGCGGGCGGGGCCGCGTCGTGTTCTCCTACAACGTGAACACCTCGCTCGTGGACCGGCGGTGCGTGCCGCAGAACCTCCGGCAGGCGTCGGTCTACCGGCCGAGGTTCGTCTCCGCTCCGCTCGGCGTCTTCCGCCGTGGTTACTCCGCACCACCCGCGCGTCCGACGTCGATCGCCCCCGGCTGGTACCGCGCCTGCTGAGGACCGAATGGCATTCGGATTTGATCTATCGTGGGCGCATGGGCATAGGACTGACCGCCGAGCACCAGGAACTCGCCGCATCCGTACGCGCCTTCGCGGCGCGGCACATCCCGCGCGAGGCCGTCCGCGCGGCCCTCGGCCCGGACGCGAACGGGCGGCCGGACCACTGGAGCGCGCTCGCCGGTCAGGGCCTGCTCGGCCTGCACCTGCCGGAGGAGCACGGCGGGCAGGGCTTCTCGCTGGTCGAACTGGCGGTCGCCGTCGAGGAGATGGGACGCGCCCTCGCCCCGGGCCCGTACGTCCCCACCGTCTGGGCGAGCGCGGTGCTGCTCGCGGCCGGGGCCGGCGACCTCCTGCCCGGCCTCGCCGACGGCACCCGCTGCGGAGCGGTGTCCCTGGCGGGCGGCCTGACCGGGCGCCGCGACGGCGGCGCGCTCGTCGTGGACGGGGTCGCCGAGCCGGTGCTGGGCGGCCTGGCAGCCGACCTGTTCGTGCTGCCCGTCGCGACCGGCGACGGCGAGGAGTGGGTCGTGATCTCCGCCGCCGAGGTCGCGGCCGAGCCGCTGGAGAGTCTCGATCCGGTACGCCGGGTGGCGCGGGTCCGGCTGGACGGCGTGCCCGCCTCACGGGTGCTGACCGGGCTCGCCCGGCCGGACGTGCCGGCGATCGCCGCCGTGATACTCGGCGCCGAGGCCTGCGGCGTCGCCGGGTGGGCGGTCGACACGGCGGCGGCCTACGCGCGGACGCGGGAGCAGTTCGGCCGCCCGATCGGGCAGTTCCAGGGCGTCAAGCACAAGTGCGCCCGGATGCTGGTCGAGCTCGAACGCGCCCGCGCCGCCGTCTGGGACGCGGCGTACGCGGCCGGCCACGACTCCGGCGACCAGGTGGCGTACGCGGCCGGAGTCGCCGCCGCGCTGGCCCCCGACGCGGCCGTCTCCGCCGCCCAGGACTGCATCCAGGTGCACGGCGGCATCGGCTACACCTACGAGCACGACGCGCACCTGTACTACCGGCGGGCGCTGACCCTGCGGGCGCTGCTCGGCCGCGCGACGGAGCACCGCGCGTCGGTCGCCGCCCTCGCCCGGTCCGGCGTGACCCGCGACCACGAACTCGACCTGCCCGCCGAGGCGGAGCCGTTGCGGCGCGAGATCCGGGCGGAGGTCGCGGCGCTTGCCGCGCTCGGCGAGGCGGAGCGGGTCGAGGCGCTGGCCGCGGGCGGCTGGGTCCAGCCGCACCTGCCCCGGCCCTGGGGCCGGGCGGCCTCGCCCCTCGAACAGGTCGTCATCCACCAGGAGCTGCGCGTCGCCGGAGTACGCCCGCCCGCTCTCCTCATCGGCGCCTGGGTGGTGCCCTCGCTCGCCGCGCACGGCACGCCCGAGCAGCAGGAACGCTTCCTGCCTCCGACCCTGCGCGGGCAGATCGTCTGGTGCCAGCTCTTCAGCGAGCCGGGGGCGGGCTCGGACCTGGCCGGGCTGCGCACCCGCGCGGAACGAACAGAGGGGGTGGCGGGGCGTAGCCACGGGGGTGAGACGAGCGGCTGGAAGATCACTGGGCAGAAGATCTGGACGTCGCTCGCCCAGTACGCCCAGTGGGGCATCTGCGTCGCCCGTACCGACCCGGACGCGCCCAAGCACCAGGGCATCACCTACTTCCTGGTCGACATGGCGGCGCCCGGCATCGAGGTGCGCCCGCTGGCGGAGCTGACCGGGGAGCAGATCTTCAACGAGGTGTTCCTCGACGAGGTGTTCGTGCCGGACGCGATGGTGGTCGGCGCGGTGAACGCCGGCTGGCAGGTCGCGCGCGGCACCCTCACCGCCGAGCGCGTGAACCTGTCCACCGGCTGGCAACTCGGCGCCGACGTGCCGGGCCTGTTCGCGCTCGCCGAGGACCTCGGCGTCGCCGAGGACCCGGTCGTCCGCGACGCCCTGGGCCGGTTCGCCGCCGACGCGCACGTGTTCGCGCTGCTCGGCGACCGGGCCGTCCTCAAGCAGCTGTCCGGCGTGGAAGCCGGGGCGACCGCGAACGTCGGCAAGCTCGTCGGCATGGAGCACGGCCAGCGGGTGACGGAGTACGGCTTCGGGCTGCTCGGCGCGGAGGGTGCGCTGACCGGCCGGGACACGGACGGGCGGCGAAGGCACTGGACCCGCCTGCTCCTCGCCTCGCGCGCCATGACCATCGGCGGCGGCACCACCGAGGTCAACCTGAACGTCATCGCCGAACGCCTGCTCGGCCTGCCGCGCGACCCGTGAGATCCGGGCATTGTGCTCAGATCGGACGCACTCGCGTGTTTGGATGGCCGGGTGAGTAACGAATGTTTCCGGCTCATCGACCCCCTCCCCATGGCTGAGGCCGCGCCGGCCTGGGCGCCGCATTTCGAGCAGTTCGACATCGTCGTCGGTTACTCGGATCTGGGCCACGTCTTCATGGCAGGCCGCGACACCGGCGAGCACGGCGTGCTGCACCCGTACCGGTCGGCGGCCAAGAGCTACGGGGAGTTCGCGGATACGACGGAGTTCGCGAACACGATCCTGCGCGAGCCGGGCTTCGCGGAATACGTCCTGCGCCCCGACCACGTCCAGGAGATCCGCGACCGCCTCGGCTCCCTCGGCCCGGACCAGGTCTACATCGCCACCCCGTACCCGTTCGTCGGCGGCACCGAGGCCCCGGAGACCTACGACATCGGTGACGTCTGGGTGTTCCTCGACCTCGTCGCCCAGTTCCAGGCTCAGGTCGGCGGCTGAGCCGGCACACGGCGGTCGCGGCCGGCGCCGGGCTCCTGCTCGGCGCGCTGGCGCTGGGGCCCGCGCTCGCCCCGGGGTTCGTGCTCGCCTACGACATGGTCTTCGTGCCGCGGCCGGCCCTGTCCGAGGCGACGTTCGGGCTGACGGGCATGCTGCCGCGGCACGTGCCCAGCGACGCCGTCGTGGCCGCGCTGTCCCATCTCGCGCCGGCGGACGCGGTGCAGAAGGCGATCCTGCTGGCGATCTTCGTGCTGGCGGGCGCGTCCGCGTCCACGCTGGTGCCCGGCGACCGGCTCCTGCCCCGGCTCGCCGCCGGTGTCGTCTACGCCTGGAACCCCTACGTCGCCGAGCGCCTCCTGCTCGGCCAGTGGGCGCTCCTGCTCGGCTACGCGGCGCTTCCGCTCGTCGTGACGGCGGCGGCGCGCGGGGATCACCGGCGGCTGGCGCTCGCGCTGCTCCCGGCCGCGATCGGCGGCTTCGCGGCGCTGGCCGTGTCCGGCCTGGTCGCGCTCGTCGTCGCGGTGGCGCGCCGCCGGGGCGTCCGGCCGGTTCTCGCCACGGCGGTGATCCTGCTCCTGCTCGCGCTGCCGTGGCTCGTGCCGAGCCTGCTGCGCGCGTCGAGCGCGCCGGCCGACCCGGCGGGTGTGGCCGCCTTCGCCGCGCGCGCCGACACGCCGTTCGGCACGCTCGGCAGCCTGCTGCTGCTCGGCGGCGCCTGGAACGCCGAGACCGTGCCGGGCGGCTACGGCGGCGGGCTCACGGCGGCGATCTGGCTCCTCGTGGTGGTCGTCGCGATCGTGGCGTACGCCCGTGGCCGGCGGATTCCCGGGCTCGCCGCGGCCGCCGTGCTGGGGTTCGCCCTCGCGGCGCTCGGCGCGGTCGTGCCCGGCGTGCTGCGCGGCGCGATCGGGCTGTGGCCGGGCTTCGCGTTCCTGCGGGACGGCCAGCAGTACGTCGCGCCGCTGGCGGTGCTGGTCGCCGCCGGGGCGGGCCGGGCCACCGCCCGACTGCCCGGCTGGACGGCGCCCGCGCTGCTGGTCCCGCTGCTCCTGCTGCCCGGACTGGCCTGGGGCGCCGGCGGGCGGCTCCACGCGGTGCACTACCCGGCGGACTGGGCGCGGGCCCGTACGGCGGTGGCCGCCGACCCCGGCGACGTGCTCGTACTGCCCTGGGCGGCCTACCGGAGCTACCCGTGGAACGGCGGGCGGCGCGTGCTGGACCCGCTGCCGCGGTACCTGCCCGCCCGGGTGATCGTCGACGACGGCGTGAGCGTCGCCGTGTCCGGCGGGCGGGACCTCGGCCTGGCCGCCGAGGAGCCGCGCGCCCGCGAGCTCGACGCCCTCGTGCGCTCCGGCGACCCGCTGACCGCGCCGCTGGCCGCGCACGGCGTGAAGTACGTCGCCGTCGACGCCGGAGCGCCGGACGGCCGGCTCGCCGGCGCCGAACGCCTCGTCGCGGGCCCGGGCCTCACGCTGTACCGCCTCCCGGGCGCAGCCCCGGAGGATTCGTCCCACGTACCGCGATTGCCGGTCTACATTGCGTGGTTTATTACGTTTGCGACATTTATCTGGTCCGGGCGAGTACCGACTAGTAACCTCGAAAAACGATCAATTCCGAAGGAGTCATGATGCGGATCGCCGCCGCCGTGCTCGCCGGAGCCGTCCTCGCCCTGCTGACCTCTTTCGGCGTCGTGCGGGTCGTCACGACGTCCGAGAAGGATCCGGTCGCCAAGCCGCTGTACAACTACGGCACGCGGTGACCGGTGGGTCCGCGTCGCCGGCCCACTGAGGGAGCGCTGGACGTCGTCATCCCGGCGAGGAACGAGGCGGCGCGGCTCGCCCATGGCCTGGCGACCCTGTCCGGCGCCCTCTCCGAGCTCCCCGTGCCCGCCACCATCACCGTCGTGGACAGCGCCAGCACCGACGCCACCGCCGAGATCGCCCGGCGATGGTCCGGGCCGGTGCCGGTGCGCCTGCTGCGCTGCCCCCGGCCCGGCAAGGGCGCGGCGGTACGGGCCGGGCTGCTCGCCACGACCGCGCCGTACGTCGGCTTCTGCGACGCCGACATGGCCACCGGCCTGGACGTCCTCCCGGACGTGCTTGCCATGCTCCGCTCCGGCACCGAGGTGATCATCGGGTCCCGTCGCCATCCGGAGTCGGACGTGGAGATCTACGGCCGCCCGCTTCGCCGCGTCGGCGCCCTCACCTTCAACCGGCTCTGCCGCGACCTCACCGGCGGCGTCACCGACACCCAGTGCGGCTTCAAGTTCTTCGCCGGGCCGCTGGCCCGGGCCGCCGCCGCGGAGCTGCGCACGGCCGGGTTCGCCTTCGACGTCGAGCTGCTGGTGCACTGCCGCCGGCGCGGCGCCGCCATCACCGAGATCCCGGTGACCTGGCGCGACATGCCCGGATCGACGTTCTCGATCACCCGGCACGCGGCCGGCTGCCTGCGGGACCTGCTCCACGTCCGCGCGGCGGCACACCGGCCGGTGGCCGCGCCGCCACTGGTCCCGATCGCCGACGAACTCCGGGCCGGATGAGACGGGCGAAGAACCGGAACAGTGTCGCGGTCGTGAACTGGCGCGATCCGTGGCACCCGGCGGCGGGCGGCGCCGAACGCTACGCCTGGGAGCTGGCCCGGCGGTTCGCCGCGGACGGCAGGCGGGTCGACTACGTGACCGGCCGGGCGCGCGGGCAGCGCCGCCGGGAGACGGTCGACGGCGTCCGGATCGTACGCCTCGGCGGCCGGTTCACCATCTACCCGCTGGTGCTCGCGTGGATGCTGGCGCGGCGCCGGTCCTGGGACGCCGTGCTCGACTGCCAGAACGGCATCCCGTTCTTCACCCCGTGGGTGCTGCCGCGCGGCGTGCCGGTGTTCTGCGTGGTCCACCACGTGCACGACGAGCAGTTCGGCATGCACTTTCCCGCCGGGCCGGCCCGCGTGGGGCGGTTCCTGGAGGGCCCGGTGGCCCGCCGCGCGTACCGGCGTCACGCCTGCGTCGCCGTCTCCCCGTCCACGGTCACGGCCATGCGGGAGCGCCTCGGCTGGACCGGCCCGGTGTACGTCGTGCCGAACGGCGTCGTCCCGCCCGCGTCGCCGCCCGCGCCCGGAGACGGCGCCGGGCTGGTGTGCGTCAGCCGGCTCGTGCCGCATAAGCGGCTCGGCCGCCTCCTCGACCTGGCCGAACGCCTCCAGACGCCGGTGCACATCGTCGGCCGCGGACCCGATGAGGACCGGCTGCGGGCGGACGTGGCCGCGCGCGGCCTCGGCGACCTGGTGACCCTGCACGGCTACCTGCCCGAGGCCGAGAAGAACGCGCTGGTCGGCCGCTCCCGCCTGCACCTGAGCACGTCGCGCGGCGAGGGCTGGGGCCTCAGCGTCACCGAGGCGGCGGCGCTCGGCGTGCCGACCGTGGCCTACGACGTGGACGGCCTGCGCGACGCGGTCCGCGACGGCCTGACCGGCTGGCTCGTGCCCGCCGGGGAGGACGTCGAGGACACGGTCGAGCGCGCCCTGAAAGAGCTGGCCGACCCGCGGCGGCGCCGGGAGACGGCCGCCGCCTGCCGCGACTGGGCCGGCCGGTTCGACTGGGCGCGCAGCGCCGCGCGGATGGCCGCGCTGGTCGACGCCGCGGTCCGCCGCGGCACCGCGCACAGCGCCCGGCCGGAGGCGATCGTGGTCCGCGACGCGGACGGGGAGCGGGTCGTGGAGGGGCCGGTCCGCGACGAGGTGCTGGAGCGGTGCGAGGCGGAGCCGGTCCGTACGGCCACCGAGCTCGAGCGGCTGCTCGGACGGGCCGGTGGATGGCCGCGGTGACGCAGACGGCGGTCGCGGAGCGGCCGTCACGGGAGGAGGCCGGCGAGCCGGATCCGGTGCTGCGCGAGCGGCTGCGCGTCCTGCTGTGCTGCGCCTGCCTGTGCCTTCTCGCCACGGCCACGCGGCCCGGAAAGATCATCCCGGACACCAAGATCGACCTGCCCATCGACCCGGCGCGGTTCCTGGGCCGGGCGCTGCACCTGTGGGACGTCGAGCAGTTCGGGCAGCTGCAGAACCAGGCGGCCGGCTACCTGTTCCCGATGGGGCCGTTCTACGTGCTCGGACACCTGATCGGCCTGCCGGCCTGGATCGTCCAGCGATTCTGGCTCGCACTGCTGCTGTGCGCGGCGTTCCTCGGCACGCGGCGACTCGCCGAACGGCTCGGCATCGGCTCGCCGGGCGCCCGGCTCGCGGGCGCGATGGCGTACGCGCTGAGCCCGCACGCGCTGGCCGTGATGGGCATCAACTCCTCGGAGTACCTGCCCCTGGCGATGCTGCCCTGGATCATCGTGCCGCTGGCCACCGCCACCCGCCGCGACGGCGGCCGGATCCGGGCGGCGGCGCGGTCGGGACTGGCGGTCGCGTGCTGCGGCGGCATCAACGCCACGGCCGTCCTCGCCGTCGTGGTCGTGCCCGCGCTGTTCGTGCTCACCCGGCCGCGCGGCACCGCGCGGGTCCGGCTCCTCGCGTGGTGGGCGGCGGCGGTCGTGTGCGCCACCGCGTGGTGGTCCGTGCCGCTGGTCCTGCTCGGCCGGTACGCCTTCTCCTGGCTGACCTACACCGAGAAGGCCGTCACCACGACCTCGTCCACGAGCCTGGCCGACATCCTGCGCGGCACCGAACGGTGGACGAACATGCTCCTGGTCGATGGGAGCCCGTGGCTGCCGCTCGGCCACCTGTTCCTGAGCCGGACCCTGCCCGTCCTCGCCACGGCCGCGGTGGCCGCGCTCGGCGTCGCCGGCCTTTCGCGGCGCGGGCTGCCGGAGCGCACGTTCCTGCTGGTCACGCTGCTGCTCGGTGTCACCGTCATCGTCTCCGGCCACGCCGGGCCGTTCGCGGGCGAGGTCCGGCAGTGGATCGACGGGCCGCTGTCGCCGCTCCGCAACCTGTACAAGTTCGACGGCCTGGTCCGGCTGCCGCTCGCCCTGGGCCTCGTCCACCTGCTGACGCCGCTCGGCGGAGAGAGACGCCGGACCCGGCCCGTGGCGGCGGCACTCGTCGCGCTCGCCGGGGTCGGCGTGTCCGCGCTCGGCACCGGCCTGTCCGTCAGCGGCGACTTCACGTCCGTGCCGCCGTACTGGCGTCAGGCCACGTCCTGGCTCAACGCCCACGCCGGGAACCAGGGCGTGATCACGGTCCCCGGCTCGCGCTTCGCCGAGTACCTGTGGGGACGGCCGCTCGATGAGGTCACCGAGCCGCTGATGACCGCCCGGTGGGCCGAGCGGCAGATCGTGCCGGCCGGCTCGGCCGGGCTGACCCGTCTGATGGACGCGATCGACCAGCGGCTCACCAGCGGCCAGGGCTCGGCCGGGCTCACCGAGGTGCTCGGCCGCATGGGCGTCCGGTACGTCCTGGTGCGCAATGACCTCAAGCGTGACGACCTGCGCGGAGCGTGGCCCGCCCGCGTCCACGAGGCGCTGTACTCCTCGCCGGGCATCAGCCGCGTCGCGTCGTTCGGTGGCGCCGCGGGCACGACCCTGCCCGGCGACGCGGTGAACACGGTCGACCAGCCGTACCCGGCCGTGGAGGTCTTCGAGGTCGCGGACGCGGACGGCGTCGTCGGCATGACGGGTGTCGACCAGGCGCTGCGGCTGTACGGTTCGCCGGAGGCCATGCTGACCCTGGCCGACAACGGGCTGCTGGACGGGCGGCCCGTCCTGCTGGACGACGACGGCCCGGGGGCGCCGGGACGTACGGCCGTGTCCGACTCGCTGCGCCGCGTCCAGCGCAACTTCGGTGAGCTGCGCGGGCAGACCTCCCCGACCATGACCGCGGACGAGAGACCGGGCCGGCCGGGCGACGAGCGCGACTTCATGGAGAACGCCTGGGACCGCTACTCGACGGTCGCCACGTACACCGGAATCAAGGACGTCACCGCGTCCTCCTCCGCCTCCGACATCGACTCGATCGCCCAGATCGACGACCCGGGCGCCCTGCCGTACGCCGCGATCGACGGCAACCCCTGGACCCGGTGGGAGACCGGCGGCTGGAACGGCCCGGTCGGGCAGTGGCTCAAGGTCGACTTCGGCCGGTCGGTGACGCCGAAGAACGTGACGGCGGCGTTCAGCCAGGACTCCTGGCTCGGACCGCCGCCCAGCCGGATCGAGATCCTGACGCAGAGCGGCCGGGTCGAGCAGAACGTCGCGCGCACCTCGGCCGCCCAGCCGCTGGCGGTCGCGCCCGGCCCGACGACGTGGCTGCGCGTCCGCGTCCTGGCGCTCGCCGAGCAGCCGCTCGTGCCGTCCGGGGCGCGCGTCGGCCTGTCCGAGCTGCACGTCGACGGCGTCCAGGCGCTCCGCCAGTACCGGCTGCCCGCGGTGACCGGCGGCGGCACGGCCGTCATGACCCGAGCCCCGGGTCGGGTGCCCGCCTGCATGCCGGGACCGATCCGCTGGGTCTGCTCGCCGCAGTTGCAGCGGCAGGACGAGGAGGGCTTCGCCTTCGACCGGACCTTCACCGCGCCGGCGGCGGCCAGGGCGCGGCTGACCGGCACCGCGGCGCTCACCGACACCGCGCTGATCCAGCGGTACATGAGCACCGATCCCCGCGTCACGGTCGCGGCCAGTTCCGCGGCCACGAACGAACCCGCCGGGATGGCGCGCTCGGCCTTCGACGGCGACCCGGCCACCACCTGGATCCCGGCCGACGGCGACACCGACCCGGCGCTGGCCCTGAGGTGGCGGCGCGCGACCGTGGTGCGGAAGATCACGATCAGACGTCCGCCGGGCGCGAGCGGCCTGCTGACGGTGCGCGTCGAGGGCGACCGCGGCCAGTGGCGGGAGGGCGTGATCGGCGCCGACGGCGTGCTGACCATCGCCCCGATGCGCACGGCGCGCCTGACCCTGCGGTTCCCGGGGGAGACGCCGCAGGTCACCGACATCGTCATCCCGCACGTGCCGAACCTGCGGCGGCTGCCGGCGGCGAACCTGTCACTGCGGTGCGGACTCGGGCCGAAGCTCCGGGTGAACGGGAGGACCGTGCCGACGCGTGCGAGCGGCGGTTTCGCCGACGTGCTCGCCGGGCGGCCCCTGCGCTTCACCGCGTGCCGCACCGTGCGGCTCAGGGCCGGCGCGAACACCCTGGACCCGGCCGCCTTCGACTCCTTCCGCATCGACTCCGCGGTCGTGGACCCGGCGGCCGGCATCGCCTCGGTACCGCCCGCACGGCAGTCGTACGTGCGGGTCACGCGGTGGACCTCCCAGGCCCGCACCGTGGAGGTCGACGCCGAGGAGGAGTCGTACCTGACCGTCGACGAGAACTACAACGCGGGCTGGCGGGCGACGGTCGGCGGGCGGACGCTGCGCCCCGTACGGCTCGACGGCTGGCGGCAGGCGTGGATCGTCCCGCAGGGCACGGCCGGCACCGTCCGGCTCACGTACGGGCCGGACCGGGTCTACCGGGCGGCCCTGTTCTCCGGGATCGGGCTGTTGCCGCTGCTCCTCGTCGCCGCGCTGTGGCCGATCCGGCTCACGCCCCGTACGGTCGTGGCCCGGCGCCGAGTGGGCGGGCGCGCGGGTGAGGCGGCGGCGGTGCTGGTCTCCGCGGCGATCGGCCTGTGGTCCGGAGGGGTCGTGGGCGTGTGCGTGGCGGCGGGCGCGGCGGCGGCGTTCGTGTGGACGCCCCGGCGGTGGCGGGCCTGGCCGCTGTCTCCGTGGGCGGCGGGCGGAGCGCTGTTCGCCGCGAGCGTGGTCGCGCTGGCCGGGGCACGGATGGACGGCCCGCACGCGGAGGTGTTCGCCGAGCTGCTGCCCCGGCTACTGTGCCTGGCCGTCGTCGCCCGCCTGGCCGTCGGGCTCAGCGGTGCTCCCGACCGGAGCGGCGCGCCACCGCCGCGAGGCGAGCCGGAGGATCGGCCGCTCGATGAAATAGAAGGAGACCGTCGCGACCGCGACGGTCAGCAGGGCGACCACGGGGAACTCGGTGACGAAGTGGCCGGTGAAGGGAGTGTGCCCGACGAGCTCGCTCCAGCCGATCAGGACGGGCACCTGCCAGAGGAAGACGCCGTAGGAGACGCGGCCGAGGAAGCGCATGACGCGGTTGCCGAGAACGGCGCGCATGACGGGATCGCCGGCCGGGGCGAGGGCGACCGGGCCCACGGCGAAGACGGCGACCAGCCCGTACAGCAGGAGACGGAACTCCGACGTCCAGACGGTGTCGATGGAGGTGAGGTCGGCCGGCCCGGTGAGCGGTGACGCGGCGATGCCGTACAGCACCGCGGCGATGAGCCAGCACGTGCCCCACGACCGCGCGACGGTGCGCGCGAACCGCGCCGCGCGGGCCGACCCGGTGCGGGCCCGTACCGACACGACCGCCAGGGCCATGCCGATCGCGAACCACGCGAAGTAGCGCGGCAGCCAGGCGCCGAGCAGCGGCCGGTAGGCCGGGTGGAACATGAGGACCGAGTAAATGAGCGACAGCGCGGCGTAGGCGGCGATCGCCCACAGCAGGCGCCGGGCCCGCCGGCCGGCGTCCGGCGCGCCGCGCTCGCGGAGCCGGGCGTACCACCCGAGGACGGCGGCGGTCACCGGCAGCAGGGCGTACCAGGCGACCTCGACGGTGAGGCTCCAGATCTGCCACAGGCCCTCCGGCCCGAGGCCGTTGCCCCACCACGGATGCGGGGCGTAGGTGTAGGTGAGCGTCAGCAGCCGCAGCCAGGTCCACACGTCGCCGAGGTGGGCGCCCAGGTAGACGATCATCACGTACAGGACGAGCGTCCAGTACGCGGGCAGGATGCGCAGCGCCCGGCGCCGGTAGTACCCGCCGACGCTCACTCCGCGGTCCGTGGCCACGTCGAGCGACCGCACCGCCCACGGGCGGTAGAGCAGCAGGCCGGAGAGCGTGAAGAAGATCGTCACAGCGATCGCGCCGCCGGACAGCAGCCACGCCCCGGCGTCGTGCCTGAGCGTGCCGCCGGTGTCGGCCCCGATGTGCAGCACGAGCACCCCGAACGCCGCGACCGCGCGCACGCCGTCCAGCGCGTCGTAGTGCTCCTCCGGCCCGGGACGGCCGGTCGCGCGCACGCCGGACGCGGACGGTGCGGGAGCTGTCACGGACCACCTCCGGGGACGAAAAGGGTAAGCCTACGCGTAGGTAACATGATCGTCACGAAGGGCGGCCCGTCTGCCGACAAATGCCGCATTCCCCTATGATTCAGGCAATTTCCCCTTGGAGGTGCGCGGTGCGTCGCAAGGTGGGCTTGATCCTCATCGGGGCCGGAGCGTTCTTTCTCGCACTCGCCCCGCTGGTGCGCTTCTACGTCGCGCGGCAGGTCGTCGCCGCGCCGCTCAACGTGTACGAGAAGACCACGCTCCGCGCCGACAACGCCACGTATCTGGACACCTCCAAATGGCGGATCCAGAAGGGCGCCACCGTCACCGCGACCAACACCACCCGCGGCGACGTCCGCGCTGGTGACGGCAAGATCGCCGTCTGGGACTCCTTCACCTCCATCGAGGACCCGGCCGGCAACGCGAAGATCGAGACGCAGTCCCAGCGCGCCGTGTTCGACCGCCGCACCGCCGAGATGCGGAACGGCCGGGGAGCCGCGGTGAACAGCGACTCGGGCGTTCGCCAGTCGGGCGTCGGCCTGTTCTGGCCTATTGGCGTAAAGCGGAAAACCTATCCCTATTTCGATATCACTACGAAGCGCACATGGCCGATGACCTACGAGGGTGAGGAAAAGGTCCACGGCATCACGACCTACCGCTTCGTACAGCAGATTCCGCCGACCATCACCGACTCGATCAAGCCCGGCGTGCCCGCCTCGCTCCTCGGACTGCTGGCCAAGCAGGTCGCGCGACTGCCCGGCTACGACAAGAAGAACGACGCGGTCGCGGTGAACCGCGTCTACCAGGCGACCACCACGGTCTGGGTCGACCCGCGCACGGGCGCCCCGGTCAACCAGGAGCAGAAGGTCACCCAGACGCTGCGCACGAGCGACGGCGTCGACCGGCTCACCGTCGCCGACCTGGACCTGAAGATGGTCCCGAAGAGCCAGCAGGATCTCGTCGACCTGTCCGGTAGCGAGGCCGACAAGATCGCGCTGGTCAGGACCTGGCTGCCGTACGGCGGCGGCACCCTCGGCATCGTCCTGCTCGTCTCCGGCCTGGCCTTCGCCGTCTCCGGCCGCCGCGAGCCCGCACCGGGGGAGAGCACGGACGCTCCCCGGCCCGCCGGCGAGAAGCCGTCCGCCTGACCGCTACCCGGGCACCCGGCGCGGGGCGTCGCGGCCGTACGGGGTCAGCGCGCGCAGGCCCGCGCCGCGCATGGGTGTCTTGTCGCTCAGCTTCGTGGGGTCGATGCCGAGCGGCTCGTCCGTGTCGATGCCCTTGGTCGGGTCGGCGTCGCCCCAGTCGTCGTTCTGGGTGACCTCTCGCTCCCAGATGATCTCGCCGTTCTTGGCGCAGGCCCACGCGGCCGTGCCGCCGTAGCCGCGCCCGGCGAATCCCCACGCGACGCCGAACCGGTCGCTCAGCCGCCGCAGGGCGTCGCGCGTCCGGGCATACCACTCGTCGTCCCACGCCGGGTAGCACCAACCGCTGACGACGAGCGTCCAGCCGTCCACCTCCGGCGTCACGAACGCCTCGGCGCGCTCCTCGTGCTCGACCTTCGGCACCGTCCACCACGATCCGCTCGCGACGGCCAGCCCCAGGTCGAAGTACATCGGACTGGCGTCGGAGAAGTCCAGGATCTCCAGGATGGCCTGCTGGTCGCCGCCGGGCACGGTGACGCAGCTGTTCTCCCAGATCTCCTGGGGACGGTCGGCGACGGCCTTCGCGCCGAGGTGGCGCCGCCAGAGCTCCTGGTCCTTGCCCGACAGGGCCGCCGGCCCGCCGATGTTCATGATCGCGCTGAAGGCGTTGGCGCGATACGCGCCCGGGCCGGACCTCCGCACCTCCCGCAGCGCGTCCAGCGTCCCGGGCCCCAGCTCCTCCAGGGCCCAGATCGCCCGCTGCTGTACGTCCGGGTCCGGGTCGCCGAACAGCCGGATCAGCGCGCCGGTCGCCGGCAGCGCCTCCGCGCCCATTCTCTGCAGGCACAGGGCCGCGCACTCCCATACGTCGGCCGAGGGATGTTCCAGGGACTCCAGGAGACGTTCCCAGTACTCGCCGAAGAAGCCGCCGAACGTCCAGCGGGCCCTACGGGCCGGCTCTTTCGGCAGGTCGGCGGCGACCGCGTCACGTATCGCGCAGAACGCCGCGTCGCCCAGCTCTCTCAACAGGAAGCCCGCCTGGGCCCAGTCGAGCGGCGACTCCTCATCGAGGAGCTCCGCCATCAACGCGGGAACCCCGGCGTCCCGAGCTCCTTGAAGGTGCTCCGGGCCGGCCTCCAGATCGCCTCGTCCGGCGACGCGAGGTCGCTGATCAGTCCCTCGAAATCCATTGCAGGGATCATAGGGAGCGGCTCCCCGCCGCCGTGACGGGGAGCCGCGCCGCGGACCGCTCCGGTCAGCCGTCGATGCGGTGCTGCGTCCAGAACGACGTCAGGTCGGTCGTGGTCAGGGACTGCGCCGCCGCCTTGAACTCGGCGGTCGTCGAGACGCCGTACCAGTGCGACTGGGCGTAGTCGTGGGTCAGCTTGGTCATGGCCGTGGTGCCGAGCACCCGGCTCAGGTCGTGCAGCGCGCACCTGCCGTAGCCGTACACGACCGTGGAGTACCGGCCGGAGTGGGCGTCCCAGTACGCCATCGAGTTGGTGATCTTCTCGGCCGACGACGCCCAGGACACGCTGTTCCAGCAGCCGTTGCCGGTGTTGCCCTGGTACAGGTCGGTGGCGTAGTCGGCGAAGGACTCATCCAGCCAGGGGCTGTTGTACTCGTCGTCGCCCACGATGCCGTACCACCACTGGTGCGCCAGCTCGTGCGCCAGTGCCGTGGAGCTGACCAGGTCCAGCACGAACCCGGGGTACTCCATGCCGCCGAACCAGAAGTTGTTGTCCAGGACGACGTCGGCCTCGCCGTACGGGTAGGCGCCGAACCGCTGAGCGTGCGCGTCCAGCGCCGCCGTGGCCGTGTTCAGCATCGACGTGGCCGAGGTGGAGGAGATGCCGCTCACCCGGTACACGTTGACCTTCACGCCGCCCGGTGAGGTGCCCGACGTCACCGCGAACGGCCCGGCCGCCCACGCGAAGTCACGTACCTTCGCCGCGGTGGCGGTCGTCACCGTACGTCCCGACGTGCCGGCCCGGTCCGTGGAGGTGCCCGTCGCCGGGACCTTCAGCGAGGTCGGATGGTCGAGCGTGACGGTCCAGTCGCTCGCGAGCGAGTAGAAGGACTCGCCGTTGTTCGTGTACGGGTCCAGGTGCCAGCCCGACGCGTCGCGCACCGCCAGGACCGGCAGCGCGTTGCCGAGGAAGTAGTACGACCCGTCGTGGCCGAACCGGTCGGCGCCGCTCGGCACGACGATGCTCAGGTCGAAGCCCACCGTCCCCGACGCGCCCTGGGCGAGCGGCGCGGGCAGCGTGATCTTCAGGGCCGTGCAGCCGACCTCCAGCGCGCCGGCCGTGCCGCCGGTCACGTTCGTCACCGTGACCGGTGTGGACGGGCAGCTCCCGTGGTAGTTGTCCCACAGCCGCAGGTAGACCTCGGTCAGCGGCGTGGCGGCGGCGTTGGTGAAGCTCACCGACTCGTGCCCGGTCCAGGTGCCGCCCGTGGCGTTGCCGGTCAGGCTGACCGTGTACGACGGGGAGGCCGGCGTACGGGTCGGGTCGGCGGCGGCCTGGTGCGTGGTGGTCGCGACGCTCACGGGGCTCGCGGCGCGCGCGGCGGTGAGCGGCGCCATCGCCGCCACGACGGCGGCGACGATCGCGATCTTCGTTCTCAACATGAACTCCCGGGGATGCGAGGGGCTGGGGTGACAGTGCGTCCGGAGCCCTGCCGGATTACGGTCAGGACGTGTTCACCGTGACGCTGTGGTGGGCGAGCGACTCCCCATGTGTTGGTGGGGCGGGCCGCGGCCGGCCAGGGGACCCCTGATGCGGTGCCGTGATGGGGGGACTGCCTGGGGCCACGCCGGGACCGTCCGGCACCGAGCAGGTGCCCGGTCGTGGTGTCCAGCTCCCCGAACGTGCCCGGGCCCGCCGCCGACAGCTCCCGGCACAAACCCGCCGAGACCAGCGACCCGAAACACCGCCGTCGCCGCCCGGTCGAGACTCGCAGACCGACCTGGGCGGTCCGCGGCACCGCCCGCCCACCATCAAGAGCATCGTCACGTCGAGGCACCAGGTGATTACAGCAGGTGTCCACGACGAAACCAGCCACGTCGAGGTCCTCTCTCGGCCACATCTGATCGAGAAGGCCCGGTGAGCCGCACCGCGGCGACTCGCGCGCGGCTCACCGGGCCGTTCGTCCAGGGCCCTTCAGGCCGTACGGGTCAGGACGCGTTCACCGCGACGTCGTCGAGGACGAAGCTGGTCTGCAGGGACGAGTCCTCGGTGCCGCTGAACGACAACGTGACCGTCTGGCCGGCGTAGGAGGACACGTCGAAGGTCCTGGCCGTGTAGCCGGAGGCGGCGTTGGCGTTGCTGTAGGTGGCGAGGGTCGTTCCGCCGATCTTGACGGTGAACTTGTCGTAGGCGGTGGATCCGGATTCGCTCGTGTCGATGTGCAGGTAGAACGTGAGCGATGCGTGGCATCCGGACGGGATGCTGATGGATTGGGTGGCGGTGTCGGTGTGGGTGGTGCCGTAGCCGTCGAACCACGCGAAGTAGCCGCCCGAGTGGGCGCTCTCACCGCTGCCGTTGGCCGAGACGACTCCGGAGCTCGTCGTCCACGGCGACGTGCCGCTCTCGAAGCCGCCGTTGGTGACCTTGTTGCCGGTCGAGGAGCAGCCGCCGCCGACCGGGTTCACCGTCCACGTGAACGTCGTCGAGCCGGTCGCGTTCGAGGTGTTCTTCGCGGTCACCGTCACCGACGAGGTGCCCGCCGTGGTCGGCGTGCCGGAGATCAGGCCGGTCGAGGCGTTGATCGACAGGCCGGCGGGCAGGCCCGTGGCGCTGTAGGTGAGCGTCTGGCCGCCCGGGTCGCTCGCCTGGATCTGCAGGCTGACGGCCGTGCCGACCGTGCTCGTCTGGCTACCGGGGTTGGTCACCGACGGGCTGCCGGGCTGGCCGGGGCAGGTGCCGGGGACCGGGTCGGTGCCGGTGACGCTGACGGCCGCCCAGGCGGCGTCCACGGTGTTGTACTCGGTGCAGTGGGTGCCGTACAGGTCGGCGGCGGCCTTCAGCGAGTCGGTGCGCGCGCGGGAGTAGTTCTCGCTGCTGGTCGCGTACGAGGCGAGCGCGCGGTACCAGATCTTGGCGGCCTTGTCGTTGCCGATGCCGGTGACCGTCGAGTTGTTGCAGGTCGGGCTGTTGCCGTACCCGTGGTTGCCGCTGCCGACGGCCAGCAGGAAGAACCAGTGCGCCAGCGGACCGAGGGAGTAGTGCGGGTCCAGCGAGCCGTTGCTGCTCGTGTAGCAGTTCGGCGACGCGCCGTCGAGCGAGGGCTGGTACATGTACCGCAGCGGCGTGCCGTCACCGTTGATGTTGATCAGCTCGCCCATGGTGTAGTCGGGCGTGTCGTGGGAGTTGTTCGCGTAGAACTCCACCATCGTGCCGAAGATGTCGCTGGTGCCCTCGTTCATGCCGCCGGTCTCGCCGGTCTCGTCCCAGCCGGTGAGGGCGCCGCTGACACCGTGGCTCATCTCGTGCCCGGCGACGTCGATCTCGACGAGCGGACGGGCGTTGCCCGAGCCGTCGCCGTACGTCATCTGCGAGCCGTCCCAGAAGGCGTTGACGTACGCGTTGCCGTAGTGCGTCCGCGACGGCACGCCCGCGCCGTTGCCGAAGATGCCGTTACGGCCGTGCACGTTCTTGTAGTAGTCGAACGTCTCCGCGGCGCCGAAGTGCGCGTCGACGCCGGCCGACGCGGCGTCGCTGTTGGTGCCGTTGCCGAACGTCCCGGTGCTGTTGCTGAAGATCGTCCCGGTGCCGCTCGTGGAGTGGTTCAGGTTCGTGGTGTACCCGTTGCCGTGCGACGGGTCCTTCATCTGGTACGTGCTGCCCGACTGGGTCAGGTCGATCGGCACCGAACCGCTGTAGATCGAGTTGCCCGTGCCGGCGACCAGCGGCGTGACGCCCCTGCGCGCGGCGGCGGCCTTCTGCTGGGCGGGCGAGAGCAGGGTGTCGACCTCGTCCCGCTGCGTCACGACCTTGCCCTTGACCGCGTCGACCAGGACGTGCAGGACGCTCGGCGTCTGGTCGGCGCGCACGCCGCGTACGACGGTCTCCCAGACGAGCTGGGAGGAGCGTCCGGTGGCCCAGACCGCGAGGTGCGGCCTGCCGACCGAGGCGACCGTGCCGTGCAGCCGCGCGCGGGACGTGCCGGCGGCGGCGGACGCGGCGACCTTCGGGGTGGTGGACACCGAGGCGGCGGGCGTCGCGATGTTCAGCGCACGGTACGAACCGCCGGGCTTCAGGTGGACGACCAGGTCGCCGCCGTACACCGGCAGGCCGTGGAAGGTCCGGTCGAAGCGGACGTCGGCGGCCCCGTTCTTGGCGACGACGACCGTACGGGGCGTGAACGCGTCCCCGGACTTCACGTGGGCAGTGCCCTTGTGCGCCGAGAGAGCCTTGCGCGCGTCGGCGATCGCCTGCTTGCGCGTACTCGCGGACGGATCGGTGGTGAAGTCGTCCGGCGTGAACGCCGAACGGCCCGCGTTCGGCTTGGGCGCGGCGGGCCGCTGCGGTGAGGCACCGGCGGCCGGGGTGGCCAGTAGCGCGGCCGCGACGGTGAGTACGGCGGTCGCCGACACCATCGCGATGCGAGGTCTGGACATGGGCGGAGGGTTCCTTTCGCCGTTGAGCGATGCGCCCGCGGTGGCGGGCAGACGGAACGGAGCAGGGGCCGGCGGCCGTCCCGGAGGACGGCCGCGGTGCGGGGCCTGGCGGTCCTGCCCGATCCGGAGGGCCTTGGCGGGGAAGGTCCACGGGAGCGGGCGCCGCGGCGGCGACCCGGACACCACCCGCGACCCCGGCGCGCGATCCGGGCCCGGCGGGCGTGTTCCGGCGGCGAGACCTCCTTCCGGGTTTCGGCGAAGTGTCGCTTTCGCCGCCTCCTGGTCAGGAGTTTCCGTACGAAGGCCGGGCGGGTGAACCCCCTCGGGAGAGCCGTAGGGATATCCCTACGGCGGAGGGACCGATGCGGACGGCCGGGGTCAGGCGCCGGAGTGCGGGTAGGCGGCCCACAGCGAGGGGGTGATGGGGAGCGGGCCCACCTGGAGCGGCGACCGCATCACCTGGAGGATCGTGGAGACGGTGAGGTGACCGGCCACATGGACGACCAGCGGGTGATCGGCGTCGACGGGTGCGCGGGCGGATGGGTGGGCATCGCTCTCGACGGCGGTCGTCCGGCCGCGTACTTCGCCACCGGCATCGAGCGGCTCCTCGCGGACGCGGTACGAGACGGACCGGTCGCGGTCGTGGGCGTCGACATGCCCATCGGCCTGCCCGACCGCGGGCCACGGCAGGCGGACCTGCTCGCGCGCGAGTACGTCGGCGCGCGGCGGGCCTCGGTGTTCATGACGCCCGTACGGGCCGCCATCGAGGCGGAGACGCATGCCGAGGCCGTCCGGATCAACCGCGGTCTGGGCGGTGCGGGAGTGTCGGCGCAGGCGTTCGCGCTGGCAAGGAAGATCCTGGAAGTGGACGTATGGGTGCGGCAGGTCTCGTTCCGCGTCGTCGAGGTGCATCCCGAGGTCTGCTTCGCCCGCATGGCGAACCGCCGTCCGCTGGCCCGCAAGATGACCTGGGCGGGCGCGGAGACCCGCCGGGAGCTGCTGGCCGACGACGGCGTCGTCCTCGCCGGCGACCTCGGACCGGCCGGTGCGGCCGCCAAGGTCGACGACGTCCTCGACGCCGCCGCGGCCGCCTGGACGGCACGGCGCGTCCTCGCGGGAACCGCCGAGAGCCTGCCGGGCACCCCGGAGGTCTTCGGCGACGGGCTCCCGTGCGCCATCTGGGTCTGAGCGTCCGCGCTGTCGTACCCCCGGGATAGAAATGGAGTCCGGGGGGCGCCGGCCGCCCGTGTCGAGACCCGAGGTGGATGCGCCATGGCCTACGTCACCGATCCCCGCGTCGACGCCTACATCGAGGCCCTGCCGGGCTGGCAGCAGGCCGTCTGCCGTGAGGTCCGCGAGCTCGTCCACGCGGCCGACGAGGAGGTGGCCGAGACGATCAAGCGCACCGACCGGCCGTACTTCGTGCTGCAGGGCAACATCTGCGCGCTGCTGGCGACCAAGGACCACGTCAACGTCTTCCTCTACGACGGCGCGATCGTGCCCGACCCCGAAGGCATCATCACCGGCGGCCACGACAACAAGACCGCCCGTACGGTGGCCTTCTACCAGGGCGATCCCATCAACGCGCCCGCCCTCACCGCCATGTTCAAGCAGATCATCGCCAACAACCGGGCGGGTGGCTGGCGCAGGCTCAAGCGCGAGGGGCTGACCCGGTCGTGACGGTGGAGAGCGGCCCGTCGCGGGGGTAGCGTCGGCCGCGTGCGTACGGTGACGCCGGTCACGGCCGGGGACGGGTTCCGGGTCGAGCGGGTGGTGATCCGGGCCACCACCGAAGACTGGACCGACCCGGATCCGCCGTCCGGTCACCGGCTGACGCTCGTGTGCGGCGGCGTGTTCCGGGCGAGGGTCGGCGGTCACGCGTTCCTGGCCGATCCGGTCACCGCCTATCTCGGCGGGCCGGCCGACGAGCAGAGCATCGCCCACCGCGTGGGGGCCGAGGACGTCTGCACCGTCCTGTCGCTGTCGCCGTCATTCATGATCGAGCTGACCGGCGGCGTCCCGGTACGCCCGACCGCCGCGGTGACCGGCCGCCTCGCCGTCACGCACCGGCTCCTGCTCGCCCGGGTCCGCCGCAGCGCCGACCCGTTCGCGCTGGCCGAACTCACCGCGGACCTGGTGGGCGGCCTGTTCGACGACCGGCGGGCGCACGTGGCCGAGCCGTCCACCCGCCCCGCCACGGGGGCGGCGCGGCGCGCCCTGGCGGACGCGGCACGGGAACTGCTGACCCTCGACCCGGTCGCGCTCGGCCTGCGGGAGACGGCACGGCGCCTCGGCTGCTCGCCGTACCACCTGAGCCGGGTCTTCCACCGGCAGACCGGGCTGACCCTGAGCGCCTACCGCACCCGCGTCCGCGTGCTGCGCGCGCTGGACGCGATCGAGGCCGGCCGTGCGGACCTGGCCGGCCTCGCCGCCGACCTGGGGTTCGCCGGCCACGCCCATTTGACCCGCACCGTACGCGAGGAGTGCGGCCACACGCCGCGTGCGCTGCGCCGACTGCTCGTCGCGGACTGAGCAACCATCTTCAAGCGCCGCTCTCGCGCGCGGGCCGAGACTCGTCGGCAGACGGCCCGTACGAGAGGAGAAGGCGCGGCATGATCGCACGCATCTGGCAGGCACGGACCCGCGGCCCCGAGGACGCCGAACGCTACCGCGAGGTCTTCACGACGGAGGTGCTCGGCCACCTCCGCGGCCTGGAGGGCTTCCGCGGCGCGTACCTGCTCGCCCGCGAACACGACGAGGCGATGGAAATCCGCACGCTGACCCCGAGGATGAGAACGGTCACCCCGATGCCCGCACCGGCTTGCCGATCCTCACTCTTCGCACCGCCGTGTCAGGCCGGACGGTCGCCGGTGCGGTGGGCGGCGGCGAGGCGGGCGAGGTCGACGCGGGAGCGGATGCCCAGTTTCCGGTACGTCCGGGTGAGAGCGGCCTCCACCGTCTTCACGCTCACGAACAGGCGGGTCGCGATCTCGCGGTTCGTCGCGCCGTCGGCGACCAGCATCGCCACGCGTCGTTCGACGCCGGTCAGTGTGTGCAGCGCGTCCGCCTCGGCCGCCGGCCTGGGGGCGCCCACGTCCAGGTGGTCCAGTTCGGCGGTCACCGCCGCCACCCACGGTGCGGCCTTCGCGCGGGTGAAGACCCGGTGCGCCGCGCGCAACGACTCGCGTGCGGGCGCCGGGGCGTCCATCCGGACGCGCAGGCGGCCGAGTTCCAGGCGGGCGCGGCCCTCCTCCAGCGGGTACGGCGAGGCGGCCAGCGTCTCCACGGCCCGGGTCAGGCCCTCCACCGCGCCGTCCAGGTCGCCGCGTGCCGCGGTCACCAGGGCCGACGCGCGTTCCAGCACCGCCAGCACTCCGCGCCGGCCGAGGCGTACGGCGTCGCGCCGGGTCTCCTCGATCACCTCGGCCGCCTCGCCGGACGCGCCGGTGGCGACGAGTGCCTCGGCCAGGTCGGCGTGCCAGCGGCGCATCGCCGGTTCGACCAGGCCCTGCCCGCGCTCCAGCCGGCGGACGCGGCGCAACGCGTCGGCGGCTCCGGCCGCGTCGCCGCGCAGCAGCCGGATGTGCCCGGCCGCGTGCAGCGAGTGCGGCAGGAAGAGCAGGTCGCCGTCGTCCTCGCTGTGCGCGACGGCGCGCTCGGCCGCGGCCAGCGCGCGGTCGAGCGCGCCGCCGGCGGCCTCGGCGAAGGCCACCGCGCACCAGGCCGGCCCCCGGCTCAGCTCACTGTCCTCGGCGAGCCGCAGGCACTGCTCGGCCAGGTCGATCGCCCGGTCGCAGCGGCCACGGAAGATCTCCACCTGCGCGGACCCGTACAGGCACATGAACAGGTCCTCCACCGCGCCCCGCTGCCGCACCGCGTACGTCAGCGAGCGCAGTTCCGCCCGCGCCTCCTCCAGCCGGTCGTGCAGCAGGTGATGCCGGTGGCGGAGGTACACCGGGCCGTTGTGGTCGAACCGGATGGCCGGGTCCTGCGGGCCGCTCAGCGCGCGTTCGAGGGTCCGTTCGGCCTCCAGCCGTCCGGTGTGGAACTCCGCGAGGGCCTGCTTGGTCAGCGCCAGCACCTCGGTACGGCGGTCGCCCGCCTCGGCGGCGAGCCGGGCCGCGGTGGCCGCCTCGTCGCGCGCCCGTGGCGCCGAGCCCTTCA
The DNA here is from genome assembly GCF_050936355.1 of Actinoallomurus sp. CA-142502. Classification (NCBI taxonomy): domain Bacteria; kingdom Bacillati; phylum Actinomycetota; class Actinomycetes; order Streptosporangiales; family Thermomonosporaceae; genus Actinoallomurus; species Actinoallomurus sp. CA-142502. The sequence goes on along the minus strand of NZ_JBNJMY010000001.1, from coordinate 10,013,604 downwards.
CCAGCCACGCCCGCCAGGCGAGCCGGTAGCGCAGCGGGGCGAGCAGCGCGGGGTCGTCGCGCGCGTCGGCGAGGGCGCGCGGGAAGACGTCGTCCAGTTCGGCGAGTGCCTGGCCGCCGGAGTCGAGCAGCACGATCCAGGCCCGTACGCGCTCGGCCGGGATCGAGGCGTGGGCGAGGACCTCTTCGGCGATGCCGCGGGCCAGCGCGAACTCACCCGAGGCGAGGGCGTCCTCGGCGGCGGTGAGCCGCAGCCCGGTCTCCTCATCCGCCCGCGGCGTACGGTCGGCGGCCAGCAGGCCGAGCCGCGCCGCCGCCGCGGGGGCGCCACGCCGCCGGGCGGCCGCGGCGGCCTCGTCCAGCGTGGCGGCCACCTCCGCGTCGCGGCCGGGCGCGACGAGGGCCAGGTGGCGGGCCCGTTCGACCGGGTCGGTGACCACGTCGGCCAGCGCGGCGTGCACGGCGAGCCGGTCGCGTTCGGGCGCCTCGGCGTACAGCACGGCCGCCAGCAGGGGATGGGTGAACCGCACGACCTCGCCCGGCGCGACGATGCCGGCCTCCCGCGCCTCGGCGAGGTCGGCGTCCGCGTCGGGGCGCCCGGCGCCGCGCAGCAGGGCCAGGGTCGGGCGGGCCGCCGCGCAGGCGGTGAGCAGGGTGCGCCGGGCCCCGGAAGACAGGGCCAGCAGCCGGCCGAGCATGAGGGAGCGCAGGCCGTCGGGTACGGGCAGCGGCGCCGCCGGGTCCAGCGGCCCGTCGTGTTCGGCGAGCGCGCGGCCCAGCTCGACCGCGAAGAACGGGTTGCCGCCGCTGGCGCGGTGCACCTTCGCCAGGACGGCACGTGGCAGTTCGAGCTCGCCGAGCAGCCGCGTGACCTCGGCCGCGGTCATCGGCGGCACGTCGAACGCGCGAACCGGCGGGGGACACAGGCGGGGCTCCGGCCGGGAACCTCCCGCACCGGTGCGCTGCCCGACCAGGGCCCGCAGCGGCAGCCCGTGGGCGCGGCGGGCGATGAACGCCAGTAGCTCCGCGCTGGGCGCGTCGAGCCACTGGGCGTCGTCCACCACGATCAGCACCGGGCCGCTCGCGCACAGGGCGCGGAAGGTGGCCAGCACGGCCATCCGCAGACTGAGGCCGTCGCGTTCGCCGACCGGGTCGGTGCGCCGGAGCAGCGCGGACTCCAGGGCGGCGCGCTGCGGCGCGGGCAGCGTGTGTAGGATCTCGTCGCCGGTGTCGGCCAGCAGGTCGATGAGGCCGAGGAACGGCAGGTGGTGCTCGGTCTGCGACAGCGAGCAGCGCAGGATCCGGTGGCCGGTGACCTCGGCGGCCAGCGCGGACAGGAGAGTGGACTTGCCGATGCCCGCCGGGCCGGTCAGCAGCACGCTGCCGGCCGCGAGCTGTGCGCGAGCCGCCTCCAGCAGCGGTCCGCGGCCCACGAGGGCATGCGCCGAGAGCTCGCCGACCGGTCCCGCCACCTGCGGGCCGGCTCTGCCCCGGACCACTCCGATCGCTTCGGTCATCCGCGTCGGCCCTCCGGACGCCGCACTCTCAGCGAGAGCCCAGGCGCGAAAGTTAACAACGGGTCATACCGCCGTCAACACCCCAGTTGCGGACAGATGGCGCATAGGTTTCTGGTACGTGTTCCACCTGGCCTACGGGCGCACGCTCCGGCTGGCCACGATTGGAACTAGAACACGTTCCACTTCTGTGTGTATTGTCGGAGACGTGCGGACACGAGTCACCGAGCTCTTCGGCATCGAGTATCCGATCTTCGCGTTCAGTCACTGCCGCGACGTGGTCGCGGCGGTGAGCCGCGCGGGCGGCATGGGCGTCCTCGGCGCCCTGTACTTCACCCCCGACGAGCTCGAGACCGAGCTGGCCTGGATCGACGAGCACGTGGGCGGCCGGCCGTACGGCGTCGACGTCGTCATGCCGGCCAAGTACGAGGGCGCGGACCTCGGCGACGCGGGCGAGATGCTCAGCGGGCTGCAGAGCATGATCCCCGAGGGGCACCGGCGATTCGTCAACGACCTGCTCGAACGGCACGGCGTCGCCCCGCTCACCGAGGAGGGCGTCGGCCGTTACCTGCTCGGCTGGACCGACGCCACGGCCCGTCCCCAGGTCGAGGTGGCGCTGAAGCATCCGATCGCGCTGCTCGCCAGCGCGCTGGGCCCGCCCCCCGCGGACGTGGTCGAGGAGGCGCACCGCCACGGCGTGACCGTCGCCGGCCTGGCCAGCAGCGCCCGGCACGCGCGCAAGCAGGTCGACGTGGGCGTCGACGTCATCGTCGCCCAGGGCACCGAGGCCGGCGGCCACACGGGCGAGATCTCCACGATGGTGCTGCTCCCCGAGGTTGTCGACGCCGTCGGCCCGGACACGATGGTGCTCGCCGCGGGCGGCATCGGGCGGGGCCGTCAGATGGCCGCCGGGATGGCGCTCGGCGCCGACGGAGTCTGGACCGGCTCGGTCTGGCTGACCGTCGAGGAGGCCGACACGCCGGAGGCGTCGCGCGACCGGCTTCTCGCCGCGACCTCACGCGACACCGTACGCTCGCGCTCCTGGACGGGGAAGCCGGCGCGGATGCTCAGGACGGCGTGGACCGACGCGTGGGAGTCGCCCGAGTCGCCCGGCACGCTTCCGATGCCGATGCAGTTCATGCTGATCTCCGACGCGCTCCAGCGCATCAACCGCGCCGGCGCGGGCGATTTGACGACCTTCCCGGTCGGCCAGATCGTCGGCACCATGAACCAGGTGAAGCCCGTCTCACGGGTGATCTACGAGATGGTCGAGGAGTACATCGAGACCATGGAGCGCCTCCGCGCGTTCACCGAAGACTGACCTGTCGACTGCCCGGGTTATTCGTCATTGCGAGATATCCCACCAAATGCGTGACTGGCGTCGTTAGCATGATCCTTTTCAGGATCGGGTCGGCCTCCGCTGCCGCCCGCCCGGCAGAGATGGAACCGATGGGCAAAGCTTCCGAGCGCCAGGACTCGCCGGTCACCGGGACCGCGGCCGACGGCATGGTCCGCGTCTCCTTCGGCGCCGACGGTCTGATCAAGTCCGTGACCATCGCTCCCCAGGCGAAGCGCCTCGCCATGGGCGACCTCGCCGACGCCGTCCTCGAGGCGCTGTCGGCCGCGCAGGAGGAACTCCTGCGGCGAGTCGCCGACGGCAGACGCGAGGCGGATCAGGAGGCGGCGCAGCGCCTGTCCCGCGAACTCGAGGAGATCAACGCCGAGTACCTCCGCCAGACGGCCGTCTACCAGCAGATGGGCGCCGAGATCCTCAAACGAATGGACGGTTGACGCAATGGGAGATCACGGGCGGTCGTTGACCAACGACCCGGAGATGCTGCGGAACACGAGCGACGCGGTGATGTGGGGGGTGGACGGCAACTACCTGGAAAATCAGAACGACCTGCTGGCCATCGAGATTCCGTACTATCCCGAGTCGAACACGGAGTTCGCCTCCGACAAGGACGCCAGGACGCAGAATTTCTCGCAGGCCTACAGTCGTCTCAGCTACAGCCTTTTCCGGGCCGATCAGATTCTGACCATCAATGAGCGGCTGGAGATAAAGGACTGCTTGGAAAAGATGGCGAAGATCTTCGAGGCCACCGAAGACGACAATAAGCGTGATGTCTTCAATGTGAAACTCCCGCCGAGACTGGACGGCTGAAGGGCTGCCTGATGATCAAGATGCCGGATGATCTCGTCGAGACGGCACGTCTCGTCGGATACACGCCGATCGCCATCAACGAGGACAAGCTCACGTCTCTGGCCAAGAGCTGGGGTGTGGCCGAGAAAACGTTCAAGAACATGGTGGATCAGCCCATGAAGGCGCCCGGGAGTGTTTGGGACCCCACCACCACCTGGGAACGAGGGAACGATCGCCCGCTCGACGCGTTCACCGATTTCTGGGAGAACTACCCGCGTAAGCATTTCCACACCGTCGCGGCGCAGGGGCCGGTGGTGGCCGGAGCACTGAACAACATCGCCGGTATCATCGCCGGCCACAAGAAGGCCGCGTACGAGACGCTGAAGTCCACCAAGGACGTGCTCTCTCGCGGCGGGCACATGCTGGGCGGCGCCTACCACACGGTGCTCTTCTTTCACGTCAAGGGCGAAAGCGAGTCCGACGTCGACACCGACTCGGCGGCGATCAATGCCGCGATGGACTCGCTCAAGAAGCTGAATCAGCACACCCAGGACCTGATCGACGCTCAGGTCAAAATCATCACCGCCGCCACGAGCGCCCTGGACGGGGTCTCCGACAACGCCACGAAGACGACCGGTGCGCTTCCCGGCGGATCCGACTACGCGAAGAGCACGCCTGACGACTACCAGTACTGGGTCTCCTCCGGCGGCCGTTAGCGGCCGTGCTCCACCCAGTGCTCGTAGCTGCTGGGAACGCCGGACGAGACGTACTCCGGCCCGTTCGGCAGTGGGGCGGTCGCCTTGGCCGCGTTGTCGGCGACCCGGTCGAGCGCCGCGCCGGCCTGGTCGATGATCTTCACCTGCGCGTTGATCGACTGTTGCGTCTGCTGGTTCAGCCGCCCGAGCTGGTCCTTCAGGGCGTCGACCGTCCCGAAGTCCTCGTCGACGAGGTCGCTGTCCTCGCCGGTGAGGCCGGGAAGGTAGAGGTGCATGCCGAGGACGGTGACGTACTTGGCGCCGAACATGTGGCCGTCGCGGGAGAGATTCTTCCGGGCGGCTTCGAGGGCGGCGTAGGCGGCCTTCCGATGGTTGAGGATGATCCCGGCGATGCTGTTCAGCGCCCCGGCCACCGGCCCGGTCTGGGCGGCGACGGTGTGGTAGTGCTTGCGCGGGTAGTTCTCATAGAAGTCGACGAACGCGTCCAGCGGCCGGTCCTTGCCGCGTACCCACGACGTGTTCGGATCCCACACCGTTCCGGGCTGCTTCATGGGCCAGTCGGCGTTCGCGGTGAAGTCACCGGCCGCCGACGTCCAGGCCGTGGCGAGCCCACGCAGGATGTCCTCGTCGACGCCCGGAGGCTGGTACCCGGCGAGTTTCGCCGTCTCCGCCAGTTCGTCCGGCATCTTCAGCACCGCGTCCTCCTCAGTCGGTCAGCTTCGGCGGCAGCGGCACGTCGAACACGGCGCGCAGGCTCTGGTCCTCGGCCGCCGTGTACCGGGAGCCCATCAGGCGAAGGCTGTCGGCGGTGATGAATCGTTCCTGGAAGATCCGCTGGTCGGCCCAGTAGAGGCTGTAGAGCAACCGGCTGTACCGCTGGGAGAAGTGCTGCGTACGGAAGTCGGGGTCGGACTCCCAGGTCTCGGTCCCGTATCCCTTGTGAGTCGGCAGAGCGGCGCGGGTTGCGGGGTCCTCGATGGTGGTCAGCGCGACGTGCGCGTCATAGGTCCCCTCGGGGGTGCTGCGAAGCGCCCATTCGGTCTTGCCGAGCATGGTCTGGTCGGCGGTGAGCGTCCGCTGGTCCTCTCCCATCCCGTCAGCCCTCCATTCGCTTGAGGATCTCGGTGCCGAGAGCGTCGTAGACCGCCGTCCTGCGCAGGTACTCGGCGTTGATGTGGTCGAACTCCGCCGACAGGCGCTCGGCCGCGTCGCGGCTCGCCTCGCGCCGCGCCTCGGCGGCGCGGCGGAGGAGCTCTTGCTGCGCCGTCGACACCGCCTCCACGATCGCGTCGGCGAGCTCGGTGACGGGAAGGCGCTTCACCTGCGGGGCGAGCTTGATCGCCTGGACGCGGCCGTCGGTGCGCAGGGCGACGCGCACGAGACCGCCGGCCGCGGTGGCGGTGATCGATGAGTCGCTGACGGCCTCGGCCACGGTTCCATCCCGGTAGGTCGGTGATTGGAGGTGACGCTAGCGACGTATCCGGGCGGACAGTGACATTTCAAATTTTCTTCGGGCATCCCGGCTCAGGGGGATGCCGGCCTCACTCCGCCCCGGCGGCCTCACTCCGCCCCGGCGGCCTCGATCGGCCCGGCGGCCCGTACGGCGTCCAGCTCGTCGAGGATCGCCTGCTTGCGGTCTTCGGCCAGGAACGACGCGCGTACGGTGTTGCGTGCCAGTTCGGCCACGCCGTCCGCGCCGAGACCGAGGTCGCGCGCGGCGACGCGGTACTCATTGGTCAGCGTCGTGTTGAACATCGGCGGGTCGTCGCTGTTCAGCGTGACGTACAGCCCCTCCTCCAGCAGCCGGGGGAGCGGATGCGCGGCGAGGGAGGGCACCTGCCGGGTGCACACGTTCGAGGTCGGGCAGACCTCCAGGGGCAGCTGCGTCTCCCGCAGGTGGGCCATCAGCTCCGGGTCCTCGACGCAGCGGATGCCGTGGCCGATCCGCTCGGCGCGCAGCTCGCGGACGGCCTCCCAGATGGTCTCCGGCCCGCTCATCTCGCCGGCGTGCGGCACGCTGTGCAGACCGGCCGCGACGGCGGCGCGGAACGCGTCGCGGATCGCCTCCTCGTGCCCGGCCCGGTCCTGCTCGACGCCGCCGATCCCGAAGCCGACGAGGGCGCGCGGCGGATGGGTGAGCGCGTGGTCGATCGTCGCCCGCGCCGCCTCGTCGCCGTACTCGCCGGGGATGTCGAAGACGTACGCGACCTCGATCAGGTCCGCGACCTCACGGGCGGCGATGTCCAGTGCCTCGGTGACCCCGGTCGCCGGCATGCCCATCGTGACGACGTGCGTGTACGGCGTGACGGTCAGCTCGAAGTAGCGGACGTTCTGCGCGGCGAGGTCGCGGGCCGCGCCGACGACGAGGGCGGCGACGTCCTCCGGCTCGCGGATGAGGCCGTTGACCGCGAGGTAGACCTGGGCGAAGTGCGGGAAGTCGCGGAACTCATAGAACCTCCGCAGCGACTCCTCATCCGTCGGGATCATGTGGCCGGTGTGCCGGCGGGCCAGTTCGAGCACGGTCGGCACTGAGGCGGAACCGACCAGATGAACGTGAAGTTCTACTTTGGGCAGGGCGTCGATGAAGGCGTCCAGCGCCGTCGCGGGCGCTCCCTCGCTGGCTGTCATGGAATCCGAAGCTAACAGCGGCAAATCCGCCTAGGCGAGGGAAAAGCGCCCTATCTGACACAAAGATGGCAGATTCCCGGAGGCGGAGATCAGTCGAGCTGCCGGACCTGCTCGATCATCTCCGGGGACCCCTCGTTGGTGCGCTTCAGGTAGTCGAGGATCACCGCGAGGTGCTCGTCGGAGTAGGACTCGAGGAGCTTGCCGTACTGCTCGGCCACCGGCGCGAAGCGGGCGCTCAGCGCCGCGGTCGCGCCGCCCTCGGCCGCCTCCACGATGACCCGGCGACGGTCGTCCTCGTCGCGGCGGCGGCGCACCATGCCGGCCTTCTCCAGCCGGTCGATCACCGCCGTGATCGCCCCGCCCGTGGTGAGGAACATCGCGTCCGCCAGCTGCCCCGGCGTCATCGGGCCGCGCAGCTGGAGCAGGTTGATGCACTGCATGTCGGTGACGTTGATCCCCGACCTGCTGGCGATGGCGTTGTGGAGCAGAACCGTCCACAGGGTGCTCGCGCGCGCTTGGTGGCCCAGCTCTTCGATGAGGCGCTCCCGGTCGGGCGCCGGCATGGGACCCACCTCGTCTCTCGGAGATAGAGAGTGTCGCCTTCGAGTTTACCGGCGTGCGGACCGCTCCGAGTGCACGCGCCCGTACGGTGCGTCGCCCTCGCAACCGTGGTCTCTGACCCCGCTCGGGTCACGCTGTCGGCGGAATATCCGCAGGTCAGTGCCGGTTATGTTAATTAGGCTGCCTAACTGAATCGAGGTGCGTCGCATGACCCGACCCATCACCCTCACCGACGATGTGACGTCCGCCACCTGGCTGCCCCTGAACGGCGTCGAGCCCGGCAAGCGCGGTGCCGTCTCCGTCACCGTCACCTTCAACGGCCCCGCCGACGCCGGCGTCGCGATGTACTCCCAGGGCGACGCGACCGGCCCCCTCGCTCAGCGTCTGCGGCTCTCCATCTTCGAGAGCACCCCGTCCCTCATGCCGTTCCCCGTCTTCACCGGAACCCTGGCCGACTTCACCGGCCGGACGTGCTACGACCAGGGCGTCGGCCGCTGGACCGGCCACGGCGACGGCCGCGACCACACGGTGACGTACGAGGTGATCTGGAGCCTGCCGAAGGACGCCGACGTCCCGGACGACGAGCCGAAGCTCGGCCTCGTCTGGGAGGCCCGCGCCGCGGAGGCGACCGCCGCCTGAGCGCCGGCCCCCGGTTCAGGCCGGTGGCACGAGGCGCCCGGCGATCGTGGCCAGGCGCTCCAGCGCGGCGTCGACCTGGTCGAGTGGAACGCCGGGCACCGGTCCGGCCCAGGTCCACGTCAGGATGGCCGTACCCGAGATCCGCCACGCGGGCCCGTCGAGCAGGACCGGGGCCAGGCCCCGCAGTGCCGAGCCCGCCCACGCGGGGTCGTCGGTGTGGACGTGGAACCGCTCGTCCACGCGCGGATCGCCGATCGTGACACCCGGCCGCGCGGGGAGCACCGCTGTGCGCGGCGTCACCTGCAGGCGTGGTACCGGAGCCGGCAGGTCCAGCAGGGCGGCGATCCAGTGACGCGAGTGCTCCCACCCGCGGCGCCCGAAGCCGTCATCGAGGATCTCCTGCTCACGCGTGTACGCGAAGACGACCGCGGACCGGTCGCGGTACGCGCCGCGCATCACGTCCGACAGCCGGTGGCGATGACGGCCGGGCACCGGGTACGGGAACGCGTCCGGAGGCCACTCGGGCGGGTGGAACGGCTCGCCCCGCAGCTGATCGAGGAGCACGCCTTCGTCCGCGCCCGAGGCGGCCAAGGTCCAGCCGCGCTCCGCCGCGAACGTCCGTGTCGCGCGAAGTCTCCGGCCGAAGCCGTCCATGCGTCCCCGTCCACTCGCGGTGTCACGCCTCTTCGGCGACCTTACGGGCCCAGCGGTAGTCGGCCTTGCCCGCGGGGGAGCGTTCGATCCGCTCCACGAAAGCGTACGTGCGGGGGACCTTGTAGCCCGACAGCCGGGCACGGCAGTGGGCGTCCAGGTCCGCCGTCGCGGGCGCCTCGTCGTACGGCTGGACCACGGCGGCGACGCGTTCGCCGAAGCGGTCGTCCGGTATCCCGGTGACGACCGCGTCGAAGACCGACGGGTGGCCCTTCAGCACCGCCTCGACCTCTTCGGGGAAGACCTTCTCCCCGCCCGTGTTGACGCACTGCGACCCCCGTCCGAAGATCGAGATCGTCCCGTCGGCCTCGACCGTGGCGATGTCGCCGGTCAGCAGCCAGCGCGTGCCGTCGACCTCCACGAACGTCCGTGCCGTCTTCTCCGGGTCGTTCCAGTACCCCAGGGCGATCGGGCCGCTCTTGGCGACCTGTCCGATGACGCCCGAGCCGGGCGCGACCGGGCGCAGGCTCTCGTCCAGCACCTGAATATGCGCGTTGTTCGGCCGGTATCGCAGGCCCGACTCGGGCGTGGAGCCCTCCACCCCCGAGGCCGTGTAGCCCGACTCCGACGAGCCGAAACTGTCGATGATCATCACGTTGGGCAGCAGGGTCTGCAGCCGTTCCCGTACGGCGCCGGACAGGATCGCGCCGGTCGAGCTGATGGCCGCCAGCGAGGACAGGTCGTACTCACCCGTGGCGATCTCCTCGGCGAGCGGCCGGGCCATCGCGTCGCCGGTGATGCCGACCGTGACGACCCTCTCCCGCTCGACGGTCCGCAGCGTCTCCGCGGCGGTGAACCGGCGGTTGAAGACCATCGTCCCGCCCATCCACCAGGTCAGGAACGTCGTCATCTGGGCCGCGCCGTGCATGAGCGGCGCGGTCGTCATCATGGTCACGCCGCCCGAGGCGCGCGCGGCGTCGATCACCTCCTGCGGCGTCGCGCGGGGCTCCCCGTACGGGTTGCCGCCGCCGAACGCCATGAACAGGTCCTCGGACCGCCACATCACGCCCTTCGGCATTCCCGTCGTGCCGCCGGTGTAGATGATGTAGAGATCGTCGCCGCTACGCGCCGCAAAGCCGCGCGCGGCGGACGACGAGGACAGCGCGTCCGCGTACCGGACCGCCGACGGCGACGACCCGCCGCAGACCACCCGGTGCCGCAGGGTCGGTGCCTCCCGCGCCGCGGCGGTCACCCGGTCCTCGAACACCGTGTCGTAGACCAGCGACACCAGCGACGCGTCCCGGTACAGGTACGCCAGCTCCGCCTCGACGTACCGGTAGTTGACGTTGACCGGCACGGCGCGGATCTTCAGGGCCGCCAGCACGGTCGCGACGTACTCCAGCCCGTTGTACAGGTGCACGCCGACGTGGTCGGCGGGGCCGACGCCCGCCTCCGCCAGATGGTGGGCCAGCCGGTTGGCGTGCGCGTCCAGCTCGCCGTAGGTCAGGCGGACGACGCCGTCCGCGGCGTCCGGCCGACCTACGGCGACCAGAGCCGTACGGTCCCCGATCGCGTCCGCGAGTCCCTCGAACAGGTCGGCGTGGTTGAACTCCATCGCGTCCTCCGCCGGTCGCTCAGGGCCGGTCCGAACCGACCACCCACATCGCGTAGAACTGCGCGCCGCCGCCGTACGCGTGGCCGAGCGCCCGTCGCGCGCCGTCCACCTGGTGCTCGCCGGCGAGCCCGCGCACCTGCTGCGCCGCCTCGGCGAAACGGATCAGCCCCGACGCGCCGATCGGGTTGGAGGACAGCACGCCGCCGGAGGGGTTCCAGGGGATGTCGCCGTCGAGCGCGGTCGCGCCGGCCTCCGTCAGCTTCCAGCCCTCGCCCGCGCCGCAGAAGCCGAGGTTCTCCAGCCACATCGGCTCGTACCAGGAGAACGGGACGTACACCTCGGCGCAGTCGAGCTCGTAGCGCGGGTCGGTGATGCCCGCCTGGGCGTACACGTCGGCCGCGCAGTCCCGTCCGGCCCGCGGGCTCACCGTGTCGCGCCCGGCGAAGAAGATCGGCTCGGAGCGCATCGCCCCGCCGTGCACCCACGCGGGCGGGTTCGGCGCGCGGCGCGCCGCGTCCGCGGAGGCCAGCACCATCGCGGCGGCTCCGTCGCTGGACGGGCACGTCTCCAGGTAGCGGATCGGCTCCCACAGCATCGGCGTCGACTCGACCATCTCACGTGAGATGCCGGGGATGCGCAGATGGGCGTACGGGTTCTTCAGCGCGTTCTGCCGGTCCTTGACCGCGACGAGCGTGCCGATGTGGGCGGGCGCGCCGGTGCGCCGCATGTACGCGCGGATGTGCGGTGCGAAGTAGCCGCCGGCGCCCACGACGATCGACGGCGTCAGCGGTGGATGCGTCGACAGCGCCCAGGTGGCGTTCGACTCCGACTGCTTCTCCCACGCGACGACGAGCACCCGGTCGTGCACCCCGCCCTGGACCAGCCCGGCCGCGACCAGCGCGGTGGACCCGCCGACCGAGCCCGCCGTGTGCACGCGCATCATCGGCTTGCCCCGGGCCCCGAGGGCGTCCGCGAGGTAGGACTCGGGCATCATCACGCCCTCGAACAGGTCGGGCGCCTTGCCGACCACGACGGCGTCGATGTCGCCGAACGTCAGCCCGGCGTCCTCCAGGGCCCGCAGCGCCGCCTCCCGTACGAGCCCGGCCATCGAGACGTCATTGCGCCGCGACCGATAGTGGGTCTGCCCGACGCCGATCACGGCGCACGCCTCACCCATGGTTCTGCGCCTCCATCACGCACACGAGGTTCGACTGCAGGCAGGGTCCGTGCGACGCGTGGGCCAGGACCCGGCCCGCCTCACCGCTCCGGATCCGGTTCGCCGCCTCGCCGATCCGGATCAGGCCCGTCGCCATGACCGGGTCGGCGGCCAGCGGCCCGCCGGACGGGTTGACGCGCACGTCGTCGCCGAGGCCGAGCGCGTCGCGCAGGATCAGCTCCTCGTGGCTGAACCGCGCGTGCAACTCGGCCACCTCCACGTCACGGGCGCCCGCCCTCTCCCCGGCGCGCGCGGCCGACTCCGACCGGGCCAGGTCGCGGGCGCCGAACGCGTGCGCGTCCGTACGGTGGTCGATCCCGCGGATCCAGGCGGGCCGTTCGCACAGCTCGCGGGCCCGGTCGCCGGCGGCCAGCACGATCACGGCCGCGCCGTCGGTCACCGGCGGGCAGTCCGACGGACGCAGCGGCGCGACCTCGTACTCCTCCTCACCCGGCTCGGCCAGGTCGAGCGCGTACGGGTTGGCGCGCCCGGCGGCGCGCGAGCGCACGGCGACGGCGCGCAGGTCGTCCTCCTTGTGCCCGGCGTCGAGGTACGCCCGCGCCTGGAGTGCGGCCAGGGAGGTCTGGTCGGGGCCGAGCGGCGCCAGGTAGTACGGGTCGAGCTGGAGCGTCATGAGCTCCGGCAGGCCCGATTCGCCGTCCTCGCGTACGACCTGCGAACACTTGCCGAACCCGTACAGGAGCGCGGTGTCGACGTCGCCGTGCCGCAGCCGCACCCATGCCTCGTACAGGGCCCAGGCGGCGTCCATCTCGACGTGGCTCTCGGAGATCGGCGGCCACGCGCCGACCGCGTCGAGCGCCGAGACGAACGAGAACGGCGCCCCTGCGAGGTAGTCGAGCGACCCGGAACAGGTGAAGCCGAACCGGCTCAGGCCGGTGCTCTGCTTCACCTCGGTGATGACCGGGGCGAGCAGCTCGACCTCCGACAGCCCGGAGTCCTCGCCCTGGTGCTCGGTCTGCGCGAACGCCACCACCGCGATGTCCCTCATAGATGGTCCTTGATGTCGTCGAACGGGACGTCGGGTTCGCCGGTGGGTTCGAACCACTTGATGTTCGCCATCGTCTGGCCCCACTCCTCGCGCGGGCGCCACGCGGCGCGTACCCGCATGCCCATCCGCACCTCATCGGCCGGTAGGCCCGCCACCAGTGCGACCATCGCGATGTCGGAGCCGTCGAGGAGGACGTACGCCGACACGAACGGCACGTCGGGAGCGCGCGGGTCGGGGATGTTGTTGACCGCGAACGTCGTGACCGTGCCGGTGTCGGGCACCTCCACCTCCTCGGTGGTCGGTACGCCGTCGACCGGGCACATTCCCTTCATCGGCACGTAGACCTTGCCGCAGACCCCGCAGCGGTGGCCCAGCAGGCGGCCCTCGGCGACGCCGCCGAGGAACCGGCTCAGCGCCCGCCCCGCGCTCAGCCGGTAGTCCGCGCGGACCGGAGCGTTGATCATCGTCACGTCGGGGCGGAAGGACTCGATGTCGCCGACCGTGCCGGTACGCTCCGCCCGCCACTTCGGGCGCACGCGCAGCCCGGCGCGCAGCGTCTTCGGCGGCTTCGCCCCGGCCTCGAAGACGCCGAGGTCCAGCACGTGCAGCATCGCGGTGTCCGCGCCGTCCGGGGTGATCAGCGCCCACGCGAACGGCCGGTCGAGGGGATGACCGGGGCGCGGACGCGGCACCCAGGCGTACGCCCCGACCGTGCACTCGGGCCCGACCTCGACGAACTCCCCGGTGACCGGAGTGCCGTCGGTGTCGTACTCCACGGGCGGGAACAGCACCCGGCCGCCGGCCGTACGGACCCCGACGAGCCGCCCGTCGCGCAACTCGGTCAGGAACCGCCCGATGACCGGCCCGACCGAGCGCGTGTAGCCACCGGGGAATTCGAGCGCGTGATCCGCGGTCAGCGAGTCAAATTGGGGCATCCCGATCCTTCCAGTACGGATCGCGCAGGCGGCGCTTGAGGAGTTTGCCGTTGGGTTCGCGTGGCATGTGCTCGACGAAGTCGAACGATCTGGGCCACTTCATCCGGGCCAGCCGTCCTTCGAGCGAGGCGAGGATCTCCTCGGCCAGCGCCGGGCCGGGCGGTACGCCGGCGGCCGGCTCGACCACGGCCTTGATCTGCTCGCCCCAGTCCTCATCGGGGATGCCGAAGACCGCGACGTCGGCGACCTTGGGGTGGACCATGATCTCGTTCTCGATCTCGGCCGGGTAGATGTTCGCCCCGCCGGAGATGATCAAGTCGGCCTTGCGGTCGGACAGGAACAGGAAACCGTCCTCGGTGAGATGGCCGATGTCGCCGACGGTGAAGTGGTCCTTGAGCCGGCTCGCCCGCGTCTTCTCCTCGTCGCCCTTGTACTCGAACTCGATCCCGGCCATCTTCATGTAAATCGTCCCGGGCGTCCCGGTGGGCACCTCGGCGCCGTCGTCGTCCACGATCAGCAGTTCGCTGATCGGCCACGCCTTGCCGACGGTGCCCGGATGCTCCCGCCAGTCCTGCGGGCTCGCGATGGTGCCGCCGCCCTCGGTGGCCGCGTAGTACTCCCAGACGCAGTCGCCCCACCAGTCGAGCATCGCCTGCTTGATCGGTACGGGACAGGGCGCGGCGGCGTGGATCGCCCACCGCATCGAGGAGACGTCGTAGCGCTCCCGCACGTCGCGGGGGAGGGACAGGAGCCGCTTGAAGTGGGTCGGCACCATGTGGGTGCTGGTGATCCCGTACCGCTCGATGAGCCGGAGGGTCTCCTCGGCGTCCCACTGGTCCATGTAGACGAGCGTGTGGCCCATGTGCAGCGCCGAGCCGCCGAACTGGGTCACCGCCGTGTGGTAGTTCGGCGAGGTCACCAGGTGCGCGTTGGGCGGGCCCGGAGTGAAGCCGAAGAACGTCAGCAGGAACGTCATCAGCTCGGCCGCGTCGTCGGGGTCGATGCCGGACAGCGCCCGGCGTACGCCCTTCGGCCGTCCGGTGGTGCCGGAGGTGTAGTGCATGGTCGCGCCGGCCGTACGCCGGTCCGGCGGCGTGTCGGGCCGTCCGTCGACCAGGTCGTCCAGCGGCCGGAACCCCGGCAGCTCACCCGCGATCGCGAACCGGCTCTCGATCCCGGCCGCGCCGGATACGCCCTGGGCGGCGTAGCGCGTGTGCACGAAGAAGGCCTTGGCCTCGCTGTCGGCGACGATGTACTCGATCTCGGGCCCGGTGAGATGCCAGTTGATCGGGGTGTAGTACCAGCCGGCCTGGAGCGCGGCGAGGTAGAGGACGAGACCGTCGACGCCGTTGGGCACCAGACCGCAAATGCCGTCGCCGTCTCTCAGGCCGAGGCCGCGCAGGCCGTGGACGAGGCGGTTGGCGCGCGCGAGGAGCTCTCCGGCCGTGTACGTGGTGCCGTCCGGATCGACCGCCGCGACCCAGCCGGGATCGTTCGCGGCCAGCCGCCAAAAGCCCAGCGAACCCATCGAATCCCTCCCACGCGTGGAGGTGCCTGGAACCGCAGTAGATCACGTTCTCGTTTTGGTGAGCAAGGCCTGTTCGATGCGCATGCCTAATACTAGAATCCGTTCTTGTTTGCCGGGCGGCGAAGGAGACGGGCATGGCCGAGCTGCTGCCGATCAGCACCGCACACTGCACCGTCGAACGCGATGGGCACGTGGTCACGGTGACGATGCGCCGCCCCGAGGCGCGCAACGCGCTCAGTACCGAGATGCTCGTGGGCATGGCCGACGCCTGGGCCTACATCGACGCCACCGACGAGGTACGCGTCGGCATCCTGACCGGCGCGGACGGCCAGTTCTGCGCGGGCGCCGACCTGAAGGCGATGGGAGAGCCCCCTGCGGACGAACGGGTCCGCCGGCGGGCGGCGGAGCTGACCGACTTCCACTGGAAGGGCCTGCTGCGCGACACCCGGCCGGGCAAGCCGTTGATCAGCGCGATCGAGGGCCACGCGGTGGCCGGCGGCACCGAACTCCTGCTGGGCACGGACATCCGCGTGGTCGCCGAGGGCGCGACGCTGGGGTTGTACGAGGCGAGACGCGGCCTGTTCCCGATGGGCGGCTCGGCGGTGCGGCTGCCGAGGCAGATCCCGTACACGTGGGCGATGGACATCCTGCTGACGGGCCGCTCGGTGACCCCGGAGGAGGCCTTGAGGATGGGCCTGATCACCCGCGTGGTGCCGGCCGGGGAGGCACTGCGGGTGGCGCGGGAGGTCGCGGACCAGATCGCCGCCTGCGGCCCCCTGTCGGTCCAGGCGATCCTGCGCACCCACCGCCGCACGGAGGGCCTCGACGAGGACGCGGCCCTGAAGATCTCCGACGAGATCGGCTGGCCGGTCTTCGCCTCGGAGGACGCCAAGGAGGGAACCCGCGCCTTCCGCGAGAAACGCCCACCCGACTTCAAAGGCCGGTGAACGCGAGGGCTATTCGACCCTGGAAAGGGTCGCGATATGCGACCGGCCGCCCATGGCCGGCCCGGAAATCCTCGCTACGCGCCAGTCCGCACCGGCGAATTCGAAGACATCCCCTTCGTGCCGCCGGATGCTGCGTTCTCCGGCATCATCCTTGATGGCGAGACGGATCTCCAGCCGGCCCTCATCGTCAACATAGGTGTCCCCGCCAATGACAACTCCACGCCCGAGCCGGTCTGGAACGGTTTCGCGAAGTTCGATCGTGTCAGGCAGATGATCGGTCATCATCGCTCATTTCAGTGTCGTGTAGTTGCCATCGCGAGTGCCGTCGGGGTTGTATCCACGGTAGTACTCCCAGAAGGTCTCCGGAGTCATCGGCTCCGGGTGATCAGAGCCCCAAGGATTGCGCACATGGATCCTGCCGTTCTCCACTTTCGTCACTTCGTACGCGTGGCCGGCGATGATCCCATCCGGCAGTCGCTCCGTGGCCGCGCGTCGGTTTCGCGTACCGACGAGCACGGGTTTGCCCGCGTCCAACTGGTTTCCGAAGGCTCCCAGCAGCGCGTCTTCGCCCTGCCGTTCGCCGGGGATCGGGCGTACTTCGGCTTCTTCGCCGGTCAGCCTGGTGAGAAGGTCGGCGCGTTCGTAAGCGGTCGAGCCGATGTCGAGACGGTTGTACCCCGTCGGTGCCTCGTCGGGGGCCGGGCCCAGTCCGGCCTCAGCCCGGTCCCGATCGACCGAGAGCTTGTGCCATCCGGTCCACGCCTGATCCCAGTCGTCTTTCTTCGGCGGGTCCCAGGTCTGATCCTCCGCGGCGATCACCTTCTCCATCAATGCGGGCCATCCGCATGACTCCACGTCGATTCCGGCAGGCGGCCGAGTGGAGCGGTCGGTCCTGACGGGGAGTTCGTCGTTCACCAGAAAGGTTCTCGTTCGCCCGGCGGGCCGGGCGACGGGATCGCCGGGAGTGGCTTCGGCTATCTCATGCAGAGTGATCTCGTACGTACCTTCACCGATCTGCTCAATGGCGTTTCTGATCGCCTCAGGCCGGTGCGCGGCCACCGCACCGATGGTGGCGACGACGCCGCAATCGCCGACCTGGCCTTGGATGACTTGGTCGCGTGACGGGTCGCCGTCGAACAGCGGCACCGGGTTCAACTGGTCGCGGACGAAATAGCGGTCCTGCGCGGTGGGCGGTATCTCCGGGTAGTAGTCACGGACGATCTCCGGAGGCTTGACCTCGTACGGCTCGTCGGTTCGTTCCAGGGGCCGATCTTCAGCCCGGGCGTCCGGCGGGCCTCCTGGGGCCGGCCGGTCGTTTTCTCGGCTCACGCCCTCTGCGGCGGCCAGGGCTCTGCGGGTCTCCCGCCGGGAGGGGACGCCTTCTGGTTCTTGGCCGGGGTGATCTGGTGGGGGCGGTGGGCGATCGGCTGCTTTGCCGTTTTCGACCTGCTCGGCGTCGGTGGTGCCGTCTGTCGCCGCCATTTCTCCCCCGGGGGTACGAATGGAGCGGGACACCAACGTAAGTGCACCGGCCCCGGGTCGTCACCCGGCCGGGGACCTTCACGGGTGCGGGAGTTCGGCCGCGGCGGCGTACCGGTGGGCCAGGCGGGCGAAGGCGTCCTTGAGTTCGGGTGGTCCGACGACCTCGATGTCGGCGTCGAATCTGCCGATGGCGGCGGCCAGGCCCGGCCAGGACCACGAGCCCAGGATGAGCCGGCAGTGGTCCGGACCGAGTTCCTCCACGACTCCGTCGCGGACGTAGGGGGACACGTCCGCCGCGGGGAGGCCGAGGATCACCTCGCCGCGGCAGGGCGAGCCGCCGGAGTCGTGGGAGCCCTGGAATCTTCCGGCCACGAAGGCGGCCACCTCTCCTCCGGGCAGTTCGCGTGGAGTGAAGCGAGGGCCGGTGGGAGTGCGCGGGGTGATCCGGTCGGCGCGGAAGGTGCGCCAGTCGTCGCGGTCCAGGTCCCAGGCGACGAGGTACCAGCGTCCGCCCCAGGTGACGACATGGTGGGGCTGCACCCGGCGCGGGGGACCGTCGGCGTCGTCCTCGCCCGCCGGGAACGCGGGGGCGTAGTCGAAGCGCAGCACCTCGCACGCGTGGACGGCGGCGCTGAGCGCCATGAGAACCCCGCTGCCGACCTGCGGACGGGCCGCGGGCCGCTCGACGGCGGTGACCCTGAGGGTGTCGATCCGCCGGCGTAGCCGTGCGGGCATGACCTGCCGGACGGTGGTCAGCGCGCGCGCCGCGGCCTCCTCGATTCCCGCGCCGCTCGTGGTGGCGACCTGCAGCGCGACGGCGAGCGCGACGGCCTGCTCGTCGTCGAACAGCAACGGGGGCAGATCCGTGCCGGCGCCGAGCCGGTACCCACCGTCGGGGCCTTTCGCGGCCACGATCGGATAGCCGAGTTCGCGCAGGCGGTCGACGTCGCGGCGCACGGTACGCGGGCTGACCTCCAGCCGTTCGGCCAGCAGCGCCCCCGGCCAGTCGCGGCGCGCCTGGAGCAACGAGAGCAGTGACAGCAGGCGGGCTGAGGTCTTCGGCATGTCTCCGATATTGCCGCGAGTAGCGGCCACACCCTGTCCTCTTCCCCTGCGATCGTCCTCTCGTGCCGGACAACGACAACGACCAGAAGGAATCGATCATCATGGACGCCGAACGCACCGACCTGCTCGCCCAGCTCGCGACCGCGCGGGCCGCGCTGATCAACACGACGCGTGGGCTCGATGACGAGCAGGCCGGCGAGCGCCCGACGGTCAGCGCGCTGTGCCTGGGCGGCCTGATCAAACACGTCGCGTCCACCGAGGAGGCCTGGACACGCTTCGTGCTGGAGGGCCCGTCGGCGATGCGCTACGACCTGCCCTCAGGTGTCACCTGGGCCGACATCGCAGCCGGTACGGCACGCGAGTTCCCGCAATGGATGATCGACCACCAGAACGAGTTCCGGATGCTGCCCGGCGAGACGCTGGCCGGGATCCTCGAGCGTTACGAGCAGGTCGCCGCCAGGACCGAGGAGGTCATCGCCACCGTCCCCGACCTGTCGGCGGCGCACCCGCTGCCGGAGGCCCCCTGGCACGAGTCCGGAGCGGCACAGAGCGTACGCCGGACGCTCATGCACATCATCGCGGAGACCGCCCAGCACGCCGGACATGCGGACATCCTGCGCGAAACGCTCGACGGGCAGAAGTCCAGCTGACCGGAAGGACGTCACCGTGAAAACACGCGCGCTGGGACGGACCGGCATCCAGGTCAGTCCCTACTGCCTGGGCACCATGATGTTCGGGCGGTCCGGCAACACCGACCGCGACGCCTGCGTCCGCATCATCCACCGGGCACTGGACTCGGGGATCAACTTCATCGACACCGCCGACGTGTACTCCTACAGCGAGTCCGAAGAGATCGTGGGCGAGGCCCTGAAGGGACGGCGCGACGACGTCGTGCTGGCCACCAAGGTCAACGGCCCGATGGGCGAGGACCCCAACCGCGGTGGCAGCTCACGGCGCTGGATCGTCACCGCCGTCGAGCACTCGCTGCGGCGCCTGCGGACCGACCACATCGACCTCTACCAGATCCACCACCCCGACCCGCGGACCGACATCGAGGAGACCCTCTCCGCCCTGACCGACCTCGTGCGCAGCGGCAAGGTACGCGCCATCGGATCCTCGAACGCGCCGGCCGCGGAGATCGTCGAGGCGCAGTGGGTCGCCGACCGGCGCGGACTGCAGCGCTTCCGCACCGAGCAGCCCACGTACTCGATCCTCAACCGGGGCATCGAGCGTGAGGTCCTGCCCACCTGCCAGCGCTACGGCATGGGCACGCTGGTGTGGAGCCCGTTGGCGATGGGCCTGCTCACCGGCCGCTACCGCAAGGGCCGGACGAACCCGCGGAACGCCCGGATGAACTGGGTGCCCCGGCACCTCACCGACGAGCGCAAGCTCGACGCCGTCGAGCGGCTCATCCCGCTGGCCGAGGAAGCGGGTCTGTCGCTGACCCACCTGGCGATGGCGTTCGCCATCACCCACCCCGGTGTCTCGTCGGCCATCATCGGGCCCCGCACCATGGAACACCTCGAGGATCTCCTGGCCGGCGCCGCGACCACCCTCGACGATGAGGTCCTCGACCGGATCGACCAGATCGTGCCATCCGGCACCGACGTCGGCCCGATCGACGTGTCCTACACACCGCCGGCCATCGAACGCCCCGCACTACGCCGGCGACCGCCCACCGACCGCGCCGCGACGTGACCGAGCGGAGCGAGGGAGCCGGAGGGCGTGGTCTGGTGGCTTCCGTCGGTGGGGGTGGGCCCGTGACCGGGCGAAGCCCGGGAACCGAGGACACGCCCCCGGCGGAGGAGGAGCCGTGACCCGGATTCTCGATGCACGGACGCTGGGGCGGGCGACGCTCGCCCGGCAGTTGCTGCTCGACCGCGCCGACGTGCCGGTTCTCGACGCCGTCGCGCGTCTCGGGGGACTGCAGGCGCAGGAGCCGCAGGAACCGTTCGCCGGGCTCTGGTCGCGGCTGCGCGCGTTCGACCCGGTGGTCCTCTCGGACCTGCTGATCCGGCGGAGGCTGGTGCGGACCCACCTCATGCGCCGCACCGTCCACCTCGTCACCTCCGAGGACGCCCTGGCCTGGCGCGCCCGCCACGACGCCATGCTGCGGCAACGGGTGCTCGGGAACCATCGCCGCGAGCTCGACGGGGTCGACCTCGACGAGCTCGCGGCGGCGGGCCGGGCGGTGATGGCCGACGGCGAGCCCCGCTCGATGGCCGAGCTCGTACGGGAGCTCGCCGGGCGCTGGCCGGCGCCGGCGCCGCGGGCCCTGGGCGAAACGCTGGTCGCCGCCCTCGTCCCGGTGGCGCAGGCGCCGCCGCGCGGGCTGTGGCGCACCAGGGCGGGAGTGCGGAACGTCCTGCTCTCGTCCTGGCTGGGGCGCGAGATCGACCCGCCGGCCCCGGACGGATCCGACCCGGTCGGCCAGGCGCTGGTACGGCGCTACCTGGCCGCGTTCGGCCCGGCGACCTCGGCCGACCTGCGCGCTTGGTGCGGCCTGGCCGGACTGCCGGCCGCGGTGACCGCGCTACGCGAGGAGCTGGTCACGTTCCGCGACGCTCGCGGCCGTGAGCTGTTCGACCTGCCGGACGCGCCACGTCCGGACGCCGGCACGCCCGCCCCGGTGCGGTTCCTGCCGGCGTTCGACAACGCGATCCTCGGGTACCACGACCGCGGCCGGATCATCGACGACGCCTACCGCGGCCTCTCGGTCGCCGGCGAGCGCGTCGTACTGGTCGACGGCCGGGTCGCCGCGACCTGGCGCGTCGACGCCGGGACCGTGGCCGTCACCCCGTTGCGCCGCCTTTCCGGCGCCGACCGCGCCGCCGTGACCGTGGAGGGGCGGGAGCTGGCGGGGTTCCTCTCCGACGGTGAGAGCCACCGCGTGCGAGTCGCCGTGTAACGGCTACCTGACGAAGGCGCCCGCTCGGGCCGCCTGCTGGGAGTTCGCCCCTTCTCTCGGTGACCGGACCACTACTGCGGTCACGCTCTCTGGCCGAGAAGGGCAGAAGGTCTCGGAGCTGATCCTCGGGGAACCGCCACGGTTCGGCGGACAGCATCGGCACCGCCAGATGATTCCTTCATCCGTCGCCAGGCGTCCTTGCGGATCTGATCCCACCGGGAGGGGCCGAGCATCTGCCCGCTGTGCCCGAGCGAGCTGAAGGAAGTGCGCAAGAAGCTGAAGGCCAAGACGGCCGAGTGCGCTGACTATCAGGGTTCGTAATTATCTCAGAGTGCACTATTCTCTTGTTGAGTGTGATCGATGACATCTCCAGATGCCGAATGCTTCTCTTCTTCTGGACCATGGGGAGCGTTGGCGTGATCGATGGAACTTAGGATCTGACTGTATTTCAAGTTCACTGATGTTAATGTTGCTAGGTATTCTGTGAGGAGAGCATCTGCTTCTGGTTCTCTGGAGAGAGCCCCGGACTTTTTTCCTGGGCCTCCGAGGAGGACTCTCTGTGCTGCTTCTGCGATTTCTGCGATTTCCTTGAGGCGACGTGATTCTATATTGGCCTGAAGGTCGGCTACGGCTGCGACGAGCATCGCGGCTGAAGCGGACACGAGTAGGATCATCGGCGGGATTTGATGGACAGTTAGGAAACTGATGAATATCCCGGCCGTCAGCAGTGCGCTTGTTATCGTACGATGCCGCGAGAGGCATTTCCGGGCCGATCGGTGCAGCTTCGACACAAAAACCATCGAAACGCCGACTTCCTCTGAGGGGGCTTCGGCCTCATCGAGTTGCTCGGTGGACGGCGCGAATTCTTCCCGTCGTGCTTTCTGCTGGCTGGACTGCGGAGTGCCCGGGTCCTCTCCCTCCATCCAACTTCCAAGCCGGCCGAGTTCGACGTCGACGTCATAGGGTGTTGCGGTCTCGGAGAAGTGATCGTCCAATTGCCGGTAGAGGGCTGACATGGGCACCCTTTTGGCTGCCTTGCCGGCATCGTGGTGCTCGCTGTTCATCACGCTCCCCCTTCCCGATACTCGTCTTCGTCGTCCGGCTCGTCGACAAAGATGATCTCTTTGCCGACCTCCTTATTTAACTTGTCGCGGGCGTTTTTCAGATGTACTCGCACGGTGGACTGGGAGATTCCAAGCTCGGTGGCGATCTCTTTCGTCTTCCACTCTCTATTCCACTTAAAATATGCGGCTTTTTGCTGCATAGGGGGCATCTTCTTGATCACCTCCATGCAGTGATCTATTACAAGCTTCGACAGAACGGTGCTCTCGGCGCTCGGTGAGTACTGATCATCCGGCATGTTCGCGGCCAAGTCCAGGCGCCTTGTTTTTCGGAAGTCGTCTATCCGCTTGTTGATCACCGCTCGGCAAAGCCACGCTGTCTTTTTCTCCACACTCCAGTTACGTGCCGTGGCCCACGTAAGCGCGATCGCCTGAAATGCCTCCTGAACGAGGTCTTTGGCTCTTTCTTCGTCACCGTTTGTGATGGACACCGAGAAACGAAACACTATTGCGGCCACATTCCGGAACAGTTGCTCTACCTCGGCGGCGTGATCTTCCGGAACCCGTCTTCCCATCAGTCGCCGAGCCGATGGACATAGGGCGGCGAGATCTGCCGTGGACCGTGTCCGATCTGCACCCACATCGCAGGTCCCCCCACGCCCCGTTCCTGCACAACGACCGTCCCGCCAGGCGCATGCTGGACCAAAGCGATCAAGGTCCTCCGGCGCTGCCACTCAGCCAAGCACCGGGCACCGATCCCGGCCAGCAGCATCATCGCCACCGCCCCTACGGTGGCCCAGGAGACCAAGTTCGGCAGCAGGCCCGGCATCCAGTCCGGCCAACTGTGCCCCCAGTGTTTCGCGGTCATACCTCTAACTCGTGGCGCCGGCCGAAACCGTTTAGCCGGACCCAGCGCGGCAACCCGTGGCCGTTACCCCGTTGCGCCGCCTCTCCAGCGCCGGCCGCGCCGCCGTGGCCGAGGAGGGGCGGGAGCCGGCGGGGTTCCTCTCCGAGGGTGAGAGCCACCGCGTCCAAGGCGCTGTGTAACGGTCACTTGACGAAGGCGCCCGCTCGGGCGGCCGCCACGGCGGCGTTCGCCGCCTGGTCGGCGGTGGCCTCGTCCAACGGGCCGCCGGCGGCCAGCAGGCGGTAGTACAGCGGGGCGGAGACCGCCCGGACGACCTCCTCGGCGTCCGTGCCCGCCGGGAGTTCGCCCCGGTCGATCGCCTCCTCGACACACGGGGCCCACTCGCGGACGCGCGTGTCGTAGAAGCGGTGCAGGGCCTCGGTCGTACGGGGCTCGCAGGTGGCCGCCGCGATGACGGCGCGGAACAGATTGCCCTGGCGTGGGTCGGCCAGTGTCCGTTGGACGAGGCGGGCGTTCGCCCGCAGGTCGCCTTCCAGCGAACCCGTCCGCGCCCGGGGCAGGGACTGGTCGGCCATGTCGGTGAGCAGGTCGGCGACCAGGCCGGTCACCGTGCCCCAGCGGCGGTAGACGGTCGTCTTGCCGACCTCCGCGCGGCGGGCGACGTCGGTCAGGTCGAGGTGGGCGAAGCCGCGCTCGGCCAGGATGTCGCCGGCCGCGCGCAGCACCGCCGCCCGGACGCGGGCCGTACGGCCGCCGGGGCGGATCGAGCCAGGTTCCTCCATAACGGGTCCATAGTTCCATTAAGAGCCTCCTCCGTGCTACCGTCCAGCGTTAACGGGACCAGAGAACCGTTAAGGGAGAAGACATGGAATATCGACGGCTGGGTGCGTCCGGGCTTCAGGTGCCCGCGCTGAGCTTCGGCGCGGGCACGTTCGGCGGCCGGGGTGAGCTGTTCGGCAACTGGGGCGACACGGACGCGCGGGAGGCGCGGCGGCTCGTGGACATCTGCCTCGACGCGGGCGTCACGATGTTCGACACCGCGGACGTCTACTCCGATGGCGCGTCGGAGGAGGTGCTCGGTGCGGCGATCAAGGGCCGCCGCGACCAGGTGATCATCTCCACCAAGACCGGCCTGCCGATGGGCGAGGGCCCGTACGACGCCGGCACGTCGCGCTCCCGGCTGATCAGGGCCTGCGAGGACGCGTTGCGCCGGCTCGGCACGGACCACATCGACCTGTTCCAGCTGC
Organism: Actinoallomurus sp. CA-142502; assembly: GCF_050936355.1. Taxonomy (NCBI): domain Bacteria; kingdom Bacillati; phylum Actinomycetota; class Actinomycetes; order Streptosporangiales; family Thermomonosporaceae; genus Actinoallomurus; species Actinoallomurus sp. CA-142502. Next base: position 9,988,872 of record NZ_JBNJMY010000001.1, on the reverse strand, counting down.
ACGCCTTCGACGCCGGCACCCCGATCGAGGAGGTGCTCGCCACGCTGGACGACCTCGTACGCGCGGGCAAGATCCGCTATTCGGGCGTGTCCAACTTCTCCGGCTGGCAGCTGATGAAGTCCCTCGCGGTCGCCGACCGCGACGGCCGTTCCCGGTACGTCGCCCACCAGGTCTACTACTCGCTGGTCGGGCGCGACTACGAGTGGGAGCTGATGCCGCTCGGGCTGCGGGAGGGCGTCGGCGCGGTCGTGTGGAGCCCGCTCGGCTGGGGCCGGCTGACCGGCCGGGTCCGCCGGGGCCGGCCGCTGCCGGAGGGCAGCCGCCTGCACCGTACGGCCGACTTCGGGCCGCCCGTGGACGAGGAGCGGCTGTACGACGTCGTCGACGCGCTCGACGAGATCGCGGAGGAGACCGGCCGGGCGATCCCGCAGATCGCCATCAACTGGCTGCTCCGGCGCCCGACCGTGGCGTCGGTCCTCATCGGCGCCCGCGACGAGCACCAGCTGCGCCAGAACCTCGGTGCCACCGGCTGGTCCCTGACGCCGGACCAGGTCGCCCGCCTCGACCGGGCCGGCGCGACGCCCGCTCCGTACCCGTACTTCCCCTACGAGCGTCAGGAGGGCTTCGCCCGCCTGAACCCTCCGCTCATCGGCGGCGGCACCCGCTGAGCGCGGCCCGTCAGGCGGAGGGGAACCCGCCGGTCGCGGCGCCCGCCTCGGCCAGCGCGTCGAGCAGGGCGACGGTGGCCGGGGGCTCGGGCGGCTCGCCGTACGTCGCGGCCAGCACGTGGCGGGTCGAGCCGGGCAGCACGGCCGTGTGCACCGCGTCGTTGCGGGCGGCCAGCAGCGGCAGGCCCGGCAGGGTCGTCACGCCCAGGCCCGCGGCGACCATCGCCTGGACGGCGACGAAGTCGTCCGTCGTGAACGACACGCGTGGGGTGAACCCCGCCCGCGCGCACATGGCGAGCAGGTGGGTGCGGCAGCGGTCGCAGCCGGCGATCCACTCCGCGTCCGCGTGGGCCGTCAGGTCCGGCGTGGTCTCCTCCGCCGTGACCAGGTAGCTCGGCTCGTCGAGCAGCCGGCGGGCGGTGATGCCGTCGTCCTCCTCCTCCCGGTCGTACCGGAAGATCACGGCGACGTCGACGTACCCGGCCCGCAGCATGCGGACGGCCTCCGGCGGCTCGGCCTCGCTCAGGCTCAGCCGCAGGCCGGGATGGCGGCCGGCCAGCAGCGCCGCCGCCCGTGGCACGAACGTGCCCAGCGCCGACGGGAACGCGGCCAGCCGTACCCGTCCCTGGCTCAGGCCGACGTGCGCGGAGAGCTCGGCCTCGGCGGCGTCCAGGCGGCCCAGGATCTCGGCGCCGCGCTCGGCGAGGGTGCGGCCGGCCTCGGTCAGCCGGATGCCGCGGCCCGCCCGGCGTACGAGCTGCGCGCCGGTCTCGGCCTCCAGCCGGGCGAGGTGGTGGCTGATCGACGGCTGGGAGTAGTGCAGCTCCTTGGCCGCCGCCGTCACCGACCCCGTACGGGCGATCGCCACGAGCACGCGAAGGCGGGAAACATCCAGCACAGAGCCAACATATCAATCATGTCTATCGTTCGGCCCGGATGTTGGCATTGGACCGATGATTGGCCGTGGAGGGACTATGAGGTGAAGAAGGAGGTGTCCGAAATGGCAACCCTGGTGCGCGGAGACGTACGGCCCGGACTGCGGGACCTCGTGACGGGCGTGCGCGGCGCCGTGGACCGGCACGTCGGCTGGCGGGAGACCGCACTGATCGTCGGCGGCGAGCTGCGTCGGCACCTGCCCACGCCCGACGTGCTGACCGCCGAGGAGCGGATCGGCGACCCCGACCAGTATCAGTGTCACACCCTGTACGCGGCGCCCGACGGCGCGTTCTCCATCGTCGGGCTCGTCTGGCGCCCCGGCCAGATGACGCCCATCCACGACCACGTGACCTGGTGCGTCTTCGGCGTGCTCCAGGGCATCGAGCACGAGGAGCTGTACGTCCACGAGGGCGACCACCTGCTCAGCGCCGGCGTGAACGACAACCTGCCGGGAGACGTCAGCGGCTTCGCCCCGCCCGGCGACATCCACCGGGTGCGCAACTCCGGCGACACCACCGCGATCTCGATCCACATCTACGGGACCGACATCTCCCGCATCGACTCCAGCGTCCGGCGCGTCTACGAGCTCCCCGTACGCGGCTGAGCGCGCGAAACGATCAGGCGTCGAGGCGTATGAACCGCTTGGACTCGGTCAGCTCGTCCAGGTAGTCCATGATCGGCTCCACTCCGAGCCCGGGCCCGGACGGTACGGTCATCAGGCCGTCCACCAGCCGGAACGGCTCGGTGATGTCCCGCGTGTAGTAGCGCTCGGAGGCGGAGACGTCGCCGGGCAGGGTGCATCCGGGCAGCGCGGCGAACGCCAGGTTCGCCGCGCGGCCCAGGCCGGTCTCCAGCATGCCGCCGCACCAGACGGGCACGCCGTGCGCGGCGGACACGTCGTGGATCCGGCGCGCCTCCAGGTAGCCGCCGACCCGGCCGGCCTTGACGTTGACGATCGAGCACGCGCCGAGCGCGAGCGCGTCCGCGGCGGCGCGCGCCGACACGATCGACTCGTCCAGGCAGATCGGCGTGGTCAGGAGAGAGGCGAGCTTCGCGTGCCCGAGCAGGTCGTCCTCGGGCAGCGGCTGCTCGATCAGCAGCAGCCCGAACGGCTCCAGCTCCGCGAGGTGCCGCGCGTCGGCCCGCGTGTACGCGGTGTTCGCGTCCACCTGTAGCAGGATGTCGCCGAACCGCTCGCGTACCGCCCGTACCGGCTCGACGTCCCAGCCCGGCTGGATCTTGAGCTTGATCCGCGCGTACCCCTCGGCCAGGTAGCGGTCCACGTGGTCCAGCAGTTCGGGGATCGAGTCCATGATCCCGACCGACACCCCGGCGGGCACCCGGGCGACCGTGCCGCCGAGGTAGGTCGCGTACGACATGCCCGCGGCGCGCAGCTCCGCGTCCAGCACCGCCATCTCGACCGCGGCCTTGGCCATCTCGTGCCCCTTGACCGGCGCGAACGCCGGACCGAGCGCCCCGGCGGTGACGTCCGCGGGCAGGCGGGGCAGGAGGAAGTCGCGGATGACCTGCTCGGCGCCGTCGACGTACTCGGGGGAGTACAGCGGCTCGGTGATGGCCACGCACTCGCCCCAGCCCTCGGTCTCCGTCCCGACGACCCGTACTAGCAGGATCTCCCGCTCGGTCTCGGTCGCGAAGGATGTGCGGAACGGCGAGACCAGCGGGAGACGGATCCGCCGCAGCTCGACGCCGGAAAGCTTCATCGGGAGACCTCCAGCAGGTAGTGGCCGGACCGGTCGAAACCGGTCACGTGGTATCCGGCGTCCAGCGCCCCGGCGAGCGCCGTCCGCTGGGCCCGCCGCCACGCGAGGGCGAGCGGCGGATCGCCGGCGCGCAGCGCGGCGATGTCCGCGGGTGTGCCGACCGCGATCCGGGTCACGCCGCCCGGGTCGCGCTCGACCGGTCGGCCCTCCGCGTCGTCGGTGAGCGCGGTGACCTCGGCGGGCTCCGGCTCGGCCGGCGGCCCGCCCTTCATGGCCGCGGCCACCTCCGGGGCGTCGAGGTCCCAGGAGAGCAGCAGGCGGTCGCTCGGATCGCCCGCGTTCAGCTCGTCCGGCATCTCGCCGTAGAAGTCCGGCAGGTACTCGGTCGGCCGCGCCGCCAGCTTCGCCAGGTTGAAGTACGCGTTGCGCCGGACCAGCGGATCGAACGTCCAGGTGATCGTCCGGATCCCGTGGGCGAGCGCCCACTCACGCTGGTGCCGTTTGATCGCGAAACCGGCGCCCCGGCCGCGGGCGGCGACGCCGGTGATGTGGGAGTGCAGGCTCCCGTCGGCCGCCGGGAAGGCCGCGCAGGCTCCGACCATCGCTCCGCCCTCGAACACCCCCGAGATATATCCGCCCAGGTGCTGCAGGACGCGCATCATCTCGTACGGCATCGGGTCGGTGGGCCGCCAGATCCCGGCGAGCACCTCTGAGGCCGTGCGCAGGTCATCGGGCGTGGTCAGCTCGCGTACGTCCATAACCCGATCGTGCCGCGTCAGCGGATCGAGCGCACGACCGGGCTCACTTGTTGGCTTCCTCCCCCTCGTGAACGTGAACGAGGGGGATTCCTACGGCTCGCGCCGTAGGGTTTCCTGCTTCCGTGCCGACAGCCCCGACGGGAGGAGTCCCGTCCGAGGTCTTACCGCGGCTCCACAGGCCGACACCGCCCGCCCGGCGGCCAGAATGTTCTTCGCCGCGTTCACGTCTCGATCGTGGGTCGTGCCGCAGTCGTACGTCCAGGTGCGGGCGTTGAGGGGCATCGCCTCGGCCACGGTTCCGCAGGCCGAGCACAGTTTGGAGGAGGGGAACCAGCGGTCGACCACGATCACCTCACGGCCATACCAGTGCGCTTTGTACTCCAATCAGCGGCTCTGCCATCTTGGCGAGGGTGAGTGTCCCCTCCCGGAACCGGAACCCGCTGGCGGTGTATTCGGCGGATTTTCGGGACTTCGGCACTGGACGCCGGATCGCCGTGACGGCGATCCGGCTAGCCATGCCCTGATCCGCAGGGGTCCGATTCGTCCCCGCCCTGAACTGAACGGCGAAGTCTCCTCGGAGGATTCACTTGATGATGGGCAGCGGGTTGCCGTCCGCTGGGCTGGACGGGCGCGGAGTGGCCGTGGACCTGCTCTTTCCGCTCGACGCGCCGGGGAGCTTCACCGACGCCGGCAGCGGGATGAGGTTCTGCAGGTAGACGTCGAACCAGCGCCCGGTGCCGGTGAAGTCGGCCACCTCACCGGTGAACGGCGCCATCGCCTTGAGGCTCTTGTCGAGGTTCTCCTGGTTGCGCGTCAGGATGTTCACCGTGCGGTGGAGGTTCTTCAGCGCGGGGCCGAGCGTGGCCTGGTTCTCCTGGATCGTTCCGGTGATCTGCTGCGACAGCGTCACCGTGCCGGCCAGGAGCTGGCTGATCACCTGCCGGCGCTGGTTGATCTCCTGGAGCAGCAGGCCGCCGTCGCTGACGAGCGCGGCAAGGTCGCCGCTGCGGTCGGCGAGCAGCTTGGTCACGTTGTTGGAGTGCTGGAGCAGCTGGGACAGCTCGTCGTCGCGGGAGGCGACCGCACGCGAGATCTTCTGCAGCCCCGCCAGGGTGCCGCGGACGTTCTCCGAGGACCCCTGCATCGTCTGTGACAGCGTGTCGAACGACTGGGCCAGCTGCTTGGTGTCGATCTTGCCGAGCTGTTGGCTGGCGTCCTGGAGGGCGGGCACCACCTCGTACGGCGCGGTGGTGCGCGACACCGGGATCTCCCGGCCCGGCGACTGGCGTCCGGGACCCTTCGGCTCCAGCGCCAGGTAGTGCGAGCCGAGCAGAGTCTTGATCTTGATCTGCGCGCGGGTGTCGGTGCCGAACGACCGGCCGCTGGTGAACTTCACCTTCACGTGGTCGCCTTCGAGGCCCACGCTCTCGACCTTGCCGACCTTGACGCCCGCGATGCGCACCTCTTCGCCCGACTTGAGCCCGGCGGCCTCGCTGAACGCGGCGGAGTAGGTGGTTCCCCCGGAGAAGTGCTGGAGATTGAAGGCGAGCGCCGCGAGGACGCCGACGGTCGCCAGTCCGGCGATACCGATCGGCAGCGGGTTGCGTTCACGGAAGGGACGCATGCGGGGGCACCTCGCGTCGATTCTCAGAGCCAGCGACGCGGCGGGGACCCGCCCGGTGACGTGAGCCCTTCACGCCCCGTCGCGGTCACCATCGCGTCCGTGAACCCTACTGACGCGTATTTTCTCACGACAAGGACGCGAGCCAGGAAAAATGCGAAAGAAAGTGAGGGCGCGGCGTTCGTCCAGGTCAGCAAGCCTTTACTGGCATAGGGAAGTGATGGACATCACGCTCGTCCGGCCTCCGACGCGACCGTGTCCGGCGTTCGCGCCCGGCTCCCACCGGCGGAAACGCGCACTCCCAGCGCCGCGACGAGGGCGACCGCGAGCAGCGCCACCCCGTACCCGACGGTCGCCGGCCAGTGTCCGTGCTCGTACGCCAGGCCGCCGGCCGAACCGCCGACGCTGCTGCCGAGGTAGTAGGCGAACAGGTAGAGCGCGGACGCGTGGGCCTTCGCGGCGGCCGCGCGGCGCCCCACCCAGCCGCTGGCGACCGTGTGCCCGGCGAAGAAGCCGGTGGTCATGATCAGGAGACCGGTGGCCACCACCGGCAGCGAGTCCGGCAGGGTCAGCAGCAGCCCGCAGGCGGTGAGCGCGCACGCGCCGAGCAGCACCCGCCGCCGTCCGATCCGGTCGGCGAGCGAACCCGCGGCGGGCGAGCCGAACGTGCCCGCGAGGTACATGACGAACACCAGCGCGACCACCGACTCCGGCAGGTCGAACGGCGCCGCGATCAGGCGGTACCCCAGGTAGTTGTAGACGGTGACGAACATGGCCATCAGGACGAGCCCCACCACGTACAGGCGGCGCATGCCCGGGTCGGCCAGGTGGCGCGCCAGTCCGCCGAGGCCCGGCCGCGACGGCGTGAAGAAGCGCGAGCGCGGCAGCAGGGCCCAGAACGCCACGGTGAGCAGCGTCGCCGCGACCGCCGTCGCGGCCAGGCCCCAGCGCCAGCCGGCCAGATCGGTGACGAAGCCGGGCAGCAGCCGCCCGGCCAGCCCGCCGACGGTGTTGCCGGCGATGTAGCGGCCCATCGCGCCGCCGAGCGCCTCCGGATGGACCTCGTCCGCCAGGTAGGCCATGGCGACCGCCGGGACGCCCGCGAGGGCGACGCCCTGCACCGCGCGCACCGCGGCCAGCGCCGGGAACGACGGGCAGAGCGGGATCAGCAGGCCCAGCGGTGCCGCGATCGCCGAGGAGACCAGCATGACCCGCGTCCGGCCGAACCGCTCCGACAGCGCGCTGACCGGGATCACCGCGAGGGCGAGCGTGCCGGTGGTGAGGGAGACGAGCAGGCTGGAGGTGGTCGGGGAGACGCGGAAGGACTGGGAGAGGGCCGGCAGCAGCGCCTGGGTGCAGTACAGCGACATGAACGTCGTCAGCCCGGCGACGAAGAGCGCCAGGTTGACGCGGCGCAGCCCGGGGGAGCCGCGGCGGTGCCGTTCGCGGGGTTCGTCGAGGCGGAGGGCGGGAGACGAGAGCACGTCCTCCACGGTGCGGCACTCAGGGTTGATGCGTCCAATGAAACTTCTTCCGGAAAGCTATGCTTCGTGCGCATGGATCTGGTCACCGTTCGCTGGTTCCTCGCCGTGGCGGAGATCGGCAACGTCACGCGGGCGGCCGAGGAGCTGCGCATCTCCCAGCCGGGCCTGTCCCGCGCGCTGGCCCGGCTCGAACGCGAACTGCACGCCCCGCTGTTCGACCGGGAGGGCCGTACGCTCCGGCTCAACGCGTACGGCGAGATCTTCCGCGCGCACGCCGAGCGGCTCGTCGACATCGAGAAGGCGGCCCGGCGGGCGCTCGCCCAGGCCGCCGACCCCGAGCACGGCGAGGTCGGCCTCGCGTTCCTGCACACCCAGGGCACCGCGCTCGTCCCGGAACTCCTCCGCGCCTACCGGTCCGCGCACCCGAGGGTGGGCTTCCGGCTGACCCAGGGCAGCGCCGAGCACCTTGAGGCGGAGGTCGTCCAGGGGCGCGCGGACATGGCGATCACCAGTCCACGCCCGGAGGGGCTGGCCTGGCACCCGCTGACCGTCGAACGGCTGCGCCTGGCGATGCCCGCCGGTCACCGGCTCGCCGAGACGCCCCGCGTGAGCCTCGCGGAGGTGGCGGAGGAGCCGTTCATCGCGATGCGGCACGGGTACGGCCTGCGCTCCATCGCCGATGCCCTGTTCCGCGAGGCCGGGATCCGGCCGGAGATCGCCTTCGAGGGCGAGGAGGCGACGACTCTGCGCGGCCTGGTCGCGGCGGGCCTGGGCGTCGCGCTGGTGCCGCCGGGCGACCCGGTGGCGGGGGTGGTGGAACGCGAGATCCCGGGCGCGCGGCGGACCATCGGCCTGGTGTGGGTGGACGGGCGCACCCGTCCGCCGGTGGTGGAGGACTTCCGCCGCTTCGTCATCGAACGCTCCGAGCAGGCGCGCCCGGCTACCGGGTGAAGTAACGCCGCGGGTTGTCGACCAGCATGGTGTCGATGTCCTTCTCGCTCACGCCGGCCTCGCGCAGGGCCGGCAGGACGTCGTCGTGGATGTGCTCGTAGTGCCAGTTCGGCATCAACTGGTCCCGCATTCCGGTGAAGTCCTCGCCGAACCAGTCGATCCAGCACATCGCGTCGTGACTCAGCACCATCCGCTCGGCGTAGCCGCGCTCGCACAGGGCCGTGATCGTCTCGACGCGTTCGGGTGTCGTGCGGAACACGTCGAGGCCGAACCGGTCCATGCCCAGCAGCGCGCCCGAGTCGGCCAGCCACGTCAGGTAGTCCAGGTCGCCCGAGTCGCCGCTGTGCCCGATGACCACCTTGGTCAGGTCGGCGTGCTCGGCGCGGAGCAGGTCCACCAACCAGCGGCCGGTCTGCCGGTGGGCGTTGGTGTGCACGGTGATCGGCGCGCCGGTCTCCCGGTGGGCGTACGCCACGGCGCGGCAGACGCGTTCGACGCCCGGGGCCGGGTCGGGGTGTTCGACGGCGCACTTGAGGAACGCGGCCCTGACCCCGGTGTCGGCGATCCCCTCGGCGATGTCGCGGACGAACTCCCGGCCGAGCGGGTCCGGCGTCTCGTCGAAGAGCAGGCCGGGCCCGCGGTTGGAGAACTGGATCGGCGCGTCGGTGTAGTGGTAGTAGCCGGTCGCGGCGATGATGTTCAGCTCCGGGACCTGCTCGTTGATCCGCTGGATGCGGGGGATGTAGCGGCCACCGCCCCACACCGTCGGGTCCACGAACGTACGGACGCCGCGGGCCGCCACCGACCGCAGGCGCTCGATCGCGTCCGCGACCCGCTCCTCCTCGTCCCACCAGCCGGAGCCGTAGTTCTGTAGATACTCCGTGCCGACGAAGAACACGTGCTCGTGCATGAGCGTGGGCCCGAGCTCGGCGACGTCGACGGCTCCGCGGACGGTCTCGACCGTGGGCATGCGGCCTCCTTGATCCAGAACTACTCCCGATTCTGGACTCCGGCCACCATTCTGCGAAGGCCCGCGAGCCAGCGATCGTGGTCGGAGGCCTTCCGCCGCACGTACTCGGCCACCTCCGGATGCGGCAGGATCAGGAACCGCTCCGCCTCCAGCCCGGCGATCACCGCGTCGGCCACCTCCTCGGGCTCGAGCACCTTGCCCGCCGCGGCGACCGCCTTGGCCGCGAGGTGCCCGTCGAGGCCGCCGGTGAGCAGCGGCGTCCGCACGCCCTGCGGGCACAGTGCGCTCACCCGTACGCCCTGGTCGCCGTACGTCAGCGCCAGCCACTCGGCGAACGCCACGGCGGCGTGCTTGGTCACCGCGTACGGCGCGTCGCCCGGCTGGCTCAGCAGGCCCGCCGCCGAGCACGTGTGCAGCAGGTACCCCTCGCCGCGTTCGAGCATCGCCGGCAGCACGGCGCGCGCGGCGTAGACGTGGGCCTGGACGTTGACCGCCCACGCGGCCGCCCACTGCTCGGCCGTGGCCTCCAGCCCGGCCCCGGTGCCGATGCCCGCGTTGGAGCACAGGAGGTCGATCGGGCCCAGTTCGCCGGCGGCGGCCTCGACCATGGAACGCACCTGGGCCTCCTCGCCCACGTCGGTGCGGCACACGACCGTACGGCATTCCAGCCCGGCGGCGACCCGCGTGGCGGCGTCCTCGTCGAGGTCGGCGAGGCAGATCCCGGCGGCGCCCTCGGCGGCGAACCTCCGGGCCAGCGCGGCGCCGATCCCGCTCGCGGCGCCAGTGATCACGATGTTCTTCCCAGTCACCCGCATGGCAGGAACGTAACATTTGTCACTAGGCTGAACCCGATTCGGGTATCAGCCTGAGAGGCCTGAAGCGAGAGGGCGGAAGCATGGGACTGGAGACCGGCCTGGCGGGCAGAACCGCGCTGATCACCGGGGCGTCACGCGGCATCGGCAAGGCGACCGCGGTGGCGCTCGCCGCGCAGGGGTGCAACGTCGTCCTGTCCTCGCGCAAGCAGGACGCGCTGGAGGAGGTCGCGGCGGAGATCCGGGCCGCGCATCCGAACGCCGGGGTGCTGCCCAAGGCCGCCCACGTCGGCGACGAGGACGCCGCGCGGGCCTGTGTGGGGGCCGCCGTCGAGGAGTTCGGCGGCGTGGACATCCTGGTCAACAACGCGGCCACGAGCCCGTACTACGGCCCCATGGTCGACCTGGACGCCGCGCGGGCGGCCAAGACCGTGGAGGTCAACCAGTTCTCCATCGTCCTGTGGACCCAGCTCGTGTGGAAGCTGTCGATGGCCGAGCGCGGCGGGTCGATCGTCAACATCGCCTCGGTCGGCGGCATGGTGACCGAGCACGGCATCGGGTACTACAACGCGACGAAGGCCGCCGTCATCCACCTCACCCGGCAGTTCGCCATGGAACTGGCGCCGAAGGTCCGCGTCAACGGCGTCGCCCCCGGCCTCGTACGGACCCACCTGGCCAAGGCGCTGTGGGAGGAGAACGAGGCGCAGATCAACAAGTTCATGCCGCTCGGCCGGATCGGCGAGCCCGAGGACATCGCGAACGCGATCGTGTTCCTCGCCGGGGACGCCTCGGCCTGGATGACCGGCCAGACCATCGTCGTCGACGGCGGCGGCACGGTCCGCCCCACGATCGCCTGAGGAGGCCCCGCATGTCGCGATGGGGACTGACGATCCCGCTCACCGGCGTGCCGCTCGCGCGGCACCAGAAGATCGTCGCCGAGCTGGAGGACCTCGGCTACACCGACGCGTGGTCGGCGGAGACCAACGGCGCCGACGCGTTCACGCCGCTCGCGCTGGCCTCGCAGTGGGCGCCCGGGCTCCGGCTGGGACCGGCCATCGTCCCGGTGTACACCCGCGGCCCCGGCCTGCTCGCCCAGCAGGCCGCGACGCTCGCGGGCCTCGCGCCGGGCCGGTTCGTGCTCGGTATCGGCACGTCCTCGCCGGCGATCGTGCAACGGTGGAACGGCATCCCGTTCACCGAGCCGTACCAGCGGGTGCGCGACACCCTCCGGTTCCTGCGCCGCGCGCTGGCCGGGGAGAAGGTCACCGACGAGGCCCTGAACGTGAAGGGCTTCAAGCTGGACAACGTCCCGGAGACCCCGCCGAAGATCGCACTCGCCGCGCTGCGGCCCGGCATGCTGCGCCTCGCCGCCCGCGAGGCCGACGGCGCGATCACCAACTGGCTGTCGCCGGCGGACGTACGCCAGGTCCGGGCCGAGGTGGGCACGGAGAAGGAACTGCTCGCACGGATCTTCGTCTGCCCGACCTCGAACGCCGACGAGGCGCGGGCCCTCGGCCGCTGGATGATCGCCGCGTACCTGACGGTGCCCGCGTACGCGGCCTTCCACGAGTGGCTCGGCCGTGGCGACCGCCTCGCGGCGATGAACAAGGCGTGGGCGGAGGGCGACCGCAAGGCGGCCCTGGCGGCCGTGCCGGACGACGTCGTGGACGAGCTGATCGTGCACGGTCCGCCGGAGGCCTGCCGGGAACGGGTCGAGGAGTACGCCGCGGCGGGGCTGGACACCCCGATCCTGGCCGTCCTACCCGCCGAGGGCGTCGACATGGTCGAGGCGGTGCGCGCGCTCGCGCCACGAACGTGAACCCCGTCACTGATTACGGGGAGGATTCCGACGTTTGCGGGTCGTGATGCGGGGCATGGCAGGCGCAAGCACGGCCCCGGTCGTGTAGCTCACGAAATCGACCAGAAGGAGCTGTTGACAGTGCTGACTCTGACCGACTCGGCGGTTCAGGTGATCCGTACCGTCACAAGCCAACCCGAGCTCTCTCCGCAGACCGGGCTGCGGATCGCGACACAGTCCGAGCCAGAGCAGGCGGGCACACTGGCCCTCGCGGTGGCCGAGGGACCTCAGGCGGGCGACGAGGTCGTCGAGGAGCAGGGCGCAAGGGTCTACCTGGAACCGGACGCCGCGTCGATCCTCGACGAGATGACGCTCGACGCGAGCGTCGACGAGCAGGGAGACGTGACGTTCCGCCTCGCCGACAAGGCCGTCTGACCGAAACGGAGCCGATCGCCCCGCACCGCCGCAGCGGTCCGGGGCGATCGGCTTTTCCCGGCCGTTAGGAACGCGTCAACGATGGGCCCGCGGGCGTGAAGGACCCGTACGCGGCCGTCTGATCTGCCGGTTTCGTCCCTAACGTCGAGCGCATGGACGTCATGGGACCGCCGATCACGCTGGAGGCGCTGGTCCGCGTACGGCTGGTGGGCGGCGCCGAGCACGAGGTGTTCGAGAAGCACCTGCGCGCCGAACCCGCCGTCGTGGACGCCTGGCGCCTCGCCGGCGACTGCGACTACGAGGTACGGCTCACCTGCCGGGCCCTCGCCGACCTCGACAGCGCCGTGAACGAGCTGCGGCACGCCGGCGGTCACACGTCCACCACCCTGGTCCTGCATCGCGTACCCCTGGACGACCGATGAACATCTGGCCCCTCACCGCCGAGCCCGCGCGGTCCGTCGGCGGCATGCCCCTCACCGAGATCGCCGAGCGCTTCGGCACGCCCGCCTACGTCCTCGACGAGGAGCACGTACGGCACCGGTGCCGCGAGTACCGCAAGGCCCTGCACCCGCACCGCGTCGCGTACGCGGGCAAGGCGTTCCTGTGCCGGGCCATGGCCCGCTGGGTGGATGAGGAGGGCCTGTGGCTCGACGTGTGCTCCGCCGGCGAGCTCGCCGTGGCCCGGTCGGCCGGCTTCCCGGCGGACCGGATCCTGCTGCACGGCAACGGCAAGACGCCGGAGGACCTGACCGCCGCGCTGGAGTACGGGGTCGGGCGGATCGTGGTCGACTCGGCGGGCGAGGTGGCGCGCCTGGCCGCGCTGGCCGGCGGCCGCCGTCACCCGCAGAAGGTCCTCCTGCGGGTGACACCCGGCGTCGACCCGCACGTCCACCGCGCCGTGGCGACCGGGGTCGAGGACCAGAAGTTCGGCCTGTCCCTCGCCTCGGGGGCCGCCGCCGACGTCGTACGCCGCGTGCTCCTGCAACCCTCGCTCGTCCTCGCCGGACTGCACTGCCACATCGGCTCCCAGATCGGCGAGCCGGACGGGTACGAGACGGCGGCGCGGCGGCTCGTCGCGTTCATGGCGGAGTTCGGCGGCCTGCCGGAGCTGGACCTCGGCGGCGGTCACGCGGTGGCGTACCGGCCGGAAGAGCACGGCCTGGACGTCCCGGCGTTCGCCGACCGCGTGGAGACGGCCGTCGCGGAGGAGTGCTCCGCACGCGGGATCCCCGAGCCGTCGCTGACCGTCGAGCCCGGCCGCGCGATCGTCGCGGCCGCGGGCGTGACGCTCTACCGGGTCATCGCGGTCAAGCACGGCGCTCGGACGTTCGTCGTGGTCGACGGCGGGATGAGCGACAACCCCCGGCCCGCCCTGTACGGCAGCCGCTACTCGATCGCCCGGGTCGGACACCGTACGGGCGCGGCCGAGACCCCGGTGACGGTCGTCGGGCGGCACTGCGAGGCGGGTGACGTGATCGCCGTGGACGTTCCGCTGCCCGCGGACGTGCGGCCGGGCGACCTGCTCGCGGTGCCGTGCACCGGCGCGTACCACCACTCCATGGCGTCCAACTACAACCAGGTCGCCCGCCCGCCGGTCGTCGCCGTACGCGGCGGACGCGCCCGTCCGCTGGTCCGCCGCGAGACGCCGGAGGACCTGATGCGCCGCGACGTCGGCTGAGCCGGGGCCGGAGCGGCGTGAAAAGATCGTTGGAGCCGAAGGATGAGGTGAGAGGAATGCAGCTGACCAAGCTGGGCCACTCCTGCGTGCGCCTGCGCAAGGACGATCGCACTCTCGTCATCGACCCCGGCGGCCTCACGCCGGAGGATGACGCGATCACGGGAGCCGAGGCCGTGCTGATCACGCACGAGCACTTCGACCACCTGGAGGCCGAGCGCCTGCGCCGGGCCCTGGTCGAGGATCCGCGTCTCACCGTCTACACGTGCCGGGCCGTCGCCGACATCCTGAGCGACGTCGGCGACCGGGTCCGCACGGTGGGGGAGGGCGACGCGTTCACCGCCGCGGGCTTCGACGTGGCCGTCGTCGGGCAGAAGCACGAGATCGTCCACCCCGACGTACCGCCGGTGGAGAACGTCGGCTTCCTCATCGACGAGGAGGTCTTCCACCCGGGTGACGCGTTCACCGTCGTACGGGCGCCGACGCTGCTCGTCCCCGGCCAGGCGCCGTGGATGAAGGCCCCGGAGATGATCCAGTACCTGCGGGAGGTCTCCCCGAGGCGTGCGTACGCGGTGCACGACGGCCTGCTGAACGATGCCGGCCTCGGCCTGCTGGAGAGCCAGCTCTCCGGCGAGGGCAAGCAGCAGGACGCGGAGTTCCGCCGCCTGAAGCCGGGCGAGTCGGTGCCGCTCTAGCCCGGGGTCGCCGGGGTTCGTTCCGTGCCGGGCGCGAGCGACGCCGGCGTCAGCGTCCGACGGCCAGCACCGTCTTGGGTGGCGCGGAGCGGTTCTCCAGCGCCCGGTGGACGCCGGCCACGTCCTCCAGCCGTACCACCGACGGAGCCGGCTCGCGGAGCACGCCTCGGTGCGTCGAACCGACCACGGCCGAGATCGCCGTCTGGACCTGTTCGGGCACAAGGTGGGCGACCGTACCGAGGCTGAGCCCGATCAGCTGCCGGGTGCCGTGCCAGACCGCGTCGCCCGACAGGGCCGGATCCCGGCCACTGGCGTTGCCGAGTACGAGAAGACGGCCGAAGGGAGCGAGCCGTTCGAACGCCCGGGTGCGCAGTTCGCCACCGACAGGGTCGACGACGACGTCGACACCACGGCCATCGGTCAGTTCGTCGACGGCCGCGGCGAGATCGGCTGCCACGATCACGTCGGTGCACTCCTCGGCGGCGGATGCGCGTCTGGCCTCACTGCCGACGACGCCGATCACCCGGCGGGCCGGACGCACCGCGGCCAGGCGGCTGATGGTGTTGCCGAGCCCACCGCTCGCCCCCAGCACGAGCACATCGTCGTCAACGCCGAGGCGGGCCAGGTCGTGCAGGGCCATCCAGGCGGTGACACCGTTGACCAGGACGCCCGCGACGCCCGCGAGGTCGGCGCCCTCGGGAAGGGGGACCGCCATCGAGGCGTGCGCGACGGCGATCTCGGCGTAGCCGCCGGCCCGTGGGCCTCGGCCGAAGTCGTTGAGCAGCGCGCCGACCGGCTGCCCCACCGCGAATCCGGTCACCCCGGCGCCGACTTCGCGTACCCGCCCACTGACCTCGATCCCCGGGACGAACGGCGTGGGCAACGCGAACACGCCGGCGCGGAACAGGGTGTCGACGAAGCCGACTCCGGCGAATTCCACGTCGATCGACAGCTCGCCCTGGGCAGGGACGGGATCCGGCACGTCGACGATCTCAAGCGACTCGGCCGGGCCGGGCGTCTTGACGACGGCAGCGCGCATCATGCTCCTTCGATACTGATCAGCTCCCGATGACCGCAACTCGCATCGGCCCCCAACGATTCCTGCCGGGTGGCCCTGATCCGTGCCCGGCGGTGGGCGGTTCAGGCGGCCTCCCGGCCCGTGGCGGGGAGTCGCTCGGTGTGGATGAGGACGCGTCGCAGCACGCCCGCGCGGGTGGCGTTCTCGCGGAGGCGCGGCGCCCACAGCGTGAGCGCCGCCGTGACCGCGGCGGTCAGGCCGTACGCGACCAGTGCGGCGACGAGTCCGCCCGCCAGGACCAGAACGGCCATGACCGCGCCGGTCAGCGCGACGAGCGGGGGAACGGTGAGCCGGGGCTCGGCCGAGGCCCGCCGGGTCCGCGGGTCGGACGGGCCCCAGGGATCGTCGCCGAGGGCGGACACGAGAGCCCGCAGCCGGGGAAGGCCCCACGCCAGAGTCACGGTGGCGGGAACCACCAGCAGCGGCGCGGCGGCCAGGGCGCGCGGCGTCGACACGAAGGCGCTCGCGACGGCGGTGAGCGGCCCGGCGGCGGCCGCGGCGAGCAGCGTCGCACGAGCGCGGGAGGCGTTCCGCCGCACCGCCATCCGGCCCCGGCGTACGGCGAGCGAACAGGTCTGAACGGCCGCGACCGCCCAGAGCGCGGCGACGGCCCACACGGCCGTGATCAGCGCGGACATCGAACTCATACCCTGAGAGTGAGCGCGCCCGGTGACGCGGGGAAGACGTTGAGGCTCATGTTAGGGAAAGCTAAGGGCTCGTCCCGGAGAAGTCGCTGGGGGCCGCCCCCCGATCCGTAGTGCGGCTACCTCCACCCCGGCTCGCGGAAACTTCGAACCTTCGCTGCGGGGACCGTGCTCGGCGGGCCGTTGGGCGGAGGTCAGGCTTCCGGTGGGAGGCGCCAGACCTCGGGGAGGCTCTGGTCGGCGTCCGAGTAGTCGTGGATCACGTCGAGGTAGCCCGCCATGCGTGCCTGCCAGGCGACGTTGACCGGGAGGTTCTCCAGGGCGGCGAGCATGGCCGCGTAGTCGTCGCAGTCGATCACGTGGAACAGGTCCAGGCCGTCGCGCCAGATCGTCCAGTCGTGGGCGCCCGCCGCCCTGATGGCGGCCACGAGTTCGGCCGGCACCGACCGGTGGGCCTCTTCGTACTCCTCCTCACGCCCCGGTGCGAGGCGTGTGTGCAGCGCGATCCGCAACGATCCTCCTTCACTCGGTCTCTGACGGGTCCTCGTTCGCCTGGCGGCGGGCCCATTCCTCGACCGCGCCGATGTGGACGGCCGCCGCGACGCGGGCGCCGTCCGGGTCGCGTTCGGCCAGGGCGCGGTAGATCTGGTCGTGCTCGTGGAACGTCCGGGGGAACACGCCGTCCTCCCGGTACCCCCGCCAGACCCGGGCGCGGAACGTACGGCTGTTCAGCCCGCCGAGGATCGCGGCCAGCACCGGGTTCGCGGCGGCCTCGGTGATGATCCGGTGGAACTCCAGGTCGTGGCCGACGATCTCCTCGGCGGTCGTGCCGCGCTCCATGGCGTTCATCTCGGCGCGGAGGCGGGCCAGGCCGGTCTCGTCGATGCGCGCCGCCGCGGCGGCGGCCGCCGCCGGTTCGAGGATCTTGCGGACCTGGACGAGGTGCAGCAGCGTCGAGCCCCGCGAGATCTCCGCCACCACGCCGAACGTCTCCAGCAGGTCGCCCGGTTCCAGCCGGGTGACGTAGATGCCGGCGCCGTGCCGGGCCTCCAGTACGCCCATGACGGTCAGCGCGCGGATCGCCTCGCGCATCGAGCTGCGCGACAGGCCGAGTTCGGCCGCGAGGTCGCGTTCGGTCGGCAACCGCTGCCCAGGTTCCAGCTCCCCGGTCGCGATCTTGGCCTTGATCTCCTCGATCGCCCGCTCGGTAACCGTGGTCCTGGCGGCGGTCTCATCCGGCACTCGCTCCTCCGTTCCTGCGCCTGATCTGCATTCTGTACGAGCGTGACAGATCCGACCAATCCGCACAATGTAACAAGTCAGTAACGAGGTATTGCCAGAAGATCGGCGGTTGATGGTGTCATGTCCGTATGAATGGTCCGATGACTCGGTCAGAGGTCGGACCAGTAACCGATCCAGGAAGGACGGCTCCGTGAAGCTGCTGCGTGTCGGACCGGAAGGTGCCGAACGGCCCGCGATCCTGGCCGAGGACGGGACGCTCCTCGACCTGTCCGGCGTGACCCGCGACATCGAC
Organism: Actinoallomurus sp. CA-142502; assembly: GCF_050936355.1. Classification (NCBI taxonomy): domain Bacteria; kingdom Bacillati; phylum Actinomycetota; class Actinomycetes; order Streptosporangiales; family Thermomonosporaceae; genus Actinoallomurus; species Actinoallomurus sp. CA-142502. Next base: position 9,971,092 of record NZ_JBNJMY010000001.1, on the reverse strand, counting down.
CCCGCCTTCCTCGCGACCGGCCTGGACGACCTGCGGGCCGCGTACGAGGCGGGTGAGCTGCCCCGGATCCAGAACACCAAGCGGGTCGGCGCCCCCGTCGCACGGCCCGGCAAGGTCGTCTGCATCGGCCTGAACTACCGCGACCACGCGGAGGAGACCGGCGCCGAGATCCCGGCCGAGCCAATCATCTTCATGAAGGCCGTCAACACCGTCGTCGGCCCCGACGACGACGTCCTCATCCCGCGCGGCAGCACCAAGACCGACTACGAGGTCGAGCTCGCCGTCGTGCTGAAGGGCCGCGCCCGCTACCTCGACTCGCCGGACGAGGCGCGCGCCCTCATCGCGGGCTACGCGATCGCCAACGACGTCTCCGAGCGGGAGTACCAGCTCGAACGCGGTGGCACCTGGGACAAGGGCAAGTCGTGCGAGACGTTCAACCCGCTCGGGCCCCACCTCGTCACCGCCGACGAGGTTCCCGACCCGCAGAACCTCGGCCTGCGGCTCTGGGTCAACGGAGAGCTGCGCCAGGACGGCAACACCAAGAACATGATCTTCGGGATCGACCACCTGATCTGGTACCTCAGCCAGTTCATGGTGCTCGACCCCGGCGACGTCATCAACACCGGAACCCCGGCCGGAGTCGCGATGGGCCGCCCCGGCACCTCGTACCTCCGCACGGGCGACGTCGTCGAGCTGGAGATCGACGGGCTCGGCCGGCAGCGGCAGAGGCTGGCATGAAGGTCACCGCGCTCGACGTCCACGACGTCCGGTTCCCGACCTCGCGCCGGCTCGACGGCTCCGACGCCATGAACCCCGACCCCGACTACTCCGCCGCGTACGTCGTGCTGCACACCGACACGGGCGCGGAGGGTCACGGCTTCTGCTTCACCATCGGGCGCGGCACCGAGCTGTGCACGGCGGCGATCGAGGCGTACGCGCCCCTCATCGTGGGCCGTGAGCTGGACCCGGCCGACCTTGGGGAGTTCGCCCGGCGGCTGACCCACGACTCGCACATGCGCTGGCTCGGCCCGGAGAAGGGCGTCGTGCACATGGCCGCCGCCGCCCTGATCAACGCCGCGTTCGACCTGGCCGGGCGCGTGGCGGGCGCGCCGGTCTGGCGGCTGCTGGCGGACCTGTCGCCCGAGCAGGTCGTCGACCTGGTCGACTGGCGGTACCTCACCGACGCACTGCGCCCGGACGAGGCCCTCGACCTGCTCCGGACGGCACGGAACGGTCGGGCCGAACGCGAGGCCGCGCTGCTCGCCACCGGCTACCCGGCGTACGCGACCACGCCCGGCTGGCTCGGCTACACCGACGACAAGCTCGTCCGCCTCTCCCGCGAGGCGGTCGCTGAGGGCTTCACCCTGATCAAGCTCAAGGTCGGCAGCGACCTGGACGACGACCTACGCCGCATGCGCCTGGCCCGCGAGGCGGTCGGCCCGGACATCCGGATCGCGATCGACGCCAACCAGCGCTGGGACGTCGAGCAGGCCATCGCGTGGGTCAGGGCGCTCGAACCGTACGACCCGTGGTGGATCGAGGAGCCGACCAGCCCCGACGACGTCCTCGGCCACGCCGCGATCCGTACGGGCGTGCGCCCGGTGCGGGTCGCGACCGGCGAGCACGTCGCCAACCGGGTGATCTTCAAGCAGATGCTCCAGGCCGACGCGATCGACTTCCTGCAGCTCGACGCCTGCCGGGTCTCCGGCGTCACCGAGAACGTCGCGATCCTGCTGCTCGCCGCCAAGTACGGCGTGCCGGTCTGCCCGCACGCCGGCGGCGTCGGCCTGTGCGAGGTCGTCCAGCACCTGTCGATGTTCGACCATCTCGCGGTCAGCGGCTCCACCGAGGACCGCGCGATCGAGTACGTCGACCACCTGCACGAGCACTTCACCGACCCCGTACGGGTGCGCGACGGCCACTACCTCGTGCCGGACGCCCCCGGGATGTCGGCCGAGATCAAGGCCGAGAGCCGAGCCGAGTACGCCTATCCCGACGGCCCCGTCTGGAGGTCATGACGTGGAGTTCACCGGCATGAGAGCGCTCGTCACCGGAGGTGCGTCCGGCATCGGGCTCGCCACCGCGCAGCTGCTCGCCGAACGCGGCGCCTCCGTCGCCTGCCTCGACCTGTCCGGCCCGCCCGAGCCGCTGTACGGGGTCAAGGCGGACGTACGGGACGACGCGCAGGTCCGCGCGGCGGTCGAGGACGCGGCCGGGCACCTCGGCGGCCTCGACGTCCTCGTCAACAACGCGGGCATCGGCGCGCAGGGCACGGTCGAGGACAACGACGACGACGAGTGGCGCAACGTCTTCGACGTGAACCTGTTCGGCATGGTGCGGGTGAGCCGGGCCGCCCTGCCGTACCTGCGCCGGTCCGAGCACGGCGCGATCGTCAACACCTGCTCGATCGCGGCCACCGCCGGCCTGCCGAGCCGGGCGCTGTACTCGGCGACCAAGGGCGCCGTGCTGTCGCTCACCCGCGCGATGGCTGCGGACCACCTGCGGGAGGGGATCCGCGTCACCTGCGTGAACCCCGGAACGGCGGACACACCGTGGATCGGCCGGCTGCTGGACGCGGCCGACGATCCCGAAGCGGAACGGGCCGCGCTGGCGGCCCGCCAGCCGACCGGGCGCCTGGTCAGCGCGCAGGAGGTCGCCGCGGCGATCGCCTACCTGGCCAGCCCGCTCGCCTCGGCGACGACAGGAACGGCGCTGGCGGTCGACGGGGGCATGGACGGCCTGCGACTGCGACCGGACAACTCCTGAGAGGAATCGCGATGAAGCGGAAGACCCTCGCGGCCTGCGCCTCGCTCGCCGCCGCCGCGTTGCTGGTGTCGGCCTGCAACGACAACAGTGGGGGCGGCGGAGGCGGCAAGATCGTCGGAGTCGACTACCCCCGCTCGGACACCGACTTCTGGAACTCCTACATCAAGTACGTTCCGCAGTTCGGCAAGCAGCTCGGCCTCGACCTGAAGACGACCAACTCCGAGAACGACATCGCCAAGCTCACCGCCAACGTCCAGACGCTCATCGGCCAGGGGGTGAAGGGCGTCGTCCTCGCCCCGCAGGACACCGCCGCGGTCGCCCCCACCCTCAGCCAGCTCAAGCAGAAGAAGATCCCCGTCGTCAGCGTCGACACCCGGCCCGACAAGGGCGACGTGTACATGGTCGTCCGCGCCGACAACGTGGCGTACGGGCAGAAGGCCTGCAAGTTCCTCGGCGACACGCTGAAGGGCAAGGGCAAGGTCGCCATGCTGGAGGGCGACCTGGCCTCGATCAACGGCCGCGACCGTACCGACGCCTTCAACCAGTGCATGGCGCAGAACTACAAGAACATCAAGGTCATCGGCCTGCCCACCGAGTGGAAGGGTGACGTCGGGGCGAACAAGCTGCAGACCGCGCTCGCCGCGAACCCCGACATCAACGGGATCTACATGCAGGCCGGCGGCGCGTTCCTCGCCCCCACGCTGAACGTGCTCAAGCAGAAGGGCCTGCTGGTCCCGCCGGGCGACCCCAAGCACATCGCGATCATCTCCAATGACGGCATCCCCGAGGAGATGAAGGCGATCGCCGCCGGGCAGATCGACGCGACCGTGTCCCAGCCCGCCGACCTGTACGCCAAGTACGCGCTGTTCTACGTGAAGGCCGCCATCGCCGGGCAGAAGTTCGCCCCCGGCAAGACCGACCACGGCTCGACGATCGTCGCGCCGCGGCCCGGCGTGCTGGAGGACCAGCTGCCCGCGCCGCTGGTCACCAAGGACGGGTCCTACCCGGGCTCGCTGAAGTCCACCGACCCCTCGCTCTGGGGCAACCAGATCAAATGACGGCTCCCGAAGGCGCCCCGGCCGGCCGTGCGGAGACGACACGGCCGGTCGCGGCGGCACACGCGATCAGCAAGCGGTTCGGGGTGACCGTCGCGCTGGATGAGGTGTCGCTGGAGGTGACCGGCGGGCAGGTGCACGCGCTCGTCGGCCGCAACGGCGCGGGCAAGTCGACGCTCGTGTCGGTCCTGACCGGCCTGGTGCCGCCGGACTCCGGATCGGTGGAGTTCGGCGGCGAGCCCGCGCCGCCGGTGGCCGACCGCGAGGCGTGGCGAAGCCGTGTCGCCTGCGTCTACCAGCGGTCCACCGTCATCCCCTCGTTGTCCGTCGCCGAGAACCTTTTCTTGAATAGGCAGGGCTTGAACAGGCAGGGGTCGGGGCTGATCTCCTGGGGCGGGCTGCGCCGCCGGGCCCGCGAGCTGCTCGACGCCTGGGAGGTCGACGTCGACGTACGGGCCCCGGCCGAGCGGCTCAGCGTCGAACAGCGCCAGCTCGTGGAGATCGCGCGGGCGCTGTCGCACGGCTCCCGCTTCATCATCCTGGACGAGCCGACCGCGCAGCTCGACGGCAGCGCGATCGAGCGGCTGTTCACCCGCATGCGGTCGCTGCGCGAGGCCGGGGTGACGTTCCTGTTCATCAGCCACCACCTCGACGAGGTGTACGAGGTGTGCGACACCGTCACGGTGATGCGCGACGCGCGCCACATCGTCACCTCGCCCGTGGCCGAGCTGGACAAGCCGGCGCTCGTCGCCGCGATGACCGGAGAGGCGACCGGCCTGATCGAGCCGCCCGCCGAACGCCCGGCCCCGCCGGAGGGCGCCACACCGGCGCTGCGGGTCGACGGCCTCGGCCTGCCGGGCGCCTTCCACGACGTGTCCCTGACGGTCGCGGCCGGCGAGATCGTCGGGCTGGCCGGGTCCGGCGGCTCGGGGAAGATGGCCGTCGGCGAGGCCATCGTCGGCCTGCGCCGCGCCGGGTCCGGCACCGTCGAGATCGGCGGCGTACGGCCCCGGCCGGGCAGCGTGCCCGCCGCGCTGCGGGCCGGCGCCGGGTTCGTCCCGCAGGACCGCCACCGCGAGGGCCTCGTCCCGGAGCTGTCCATCGCCGAGAACGCCACGCTGACCGTGCCCGAGCGGCTCGGCCGGTTCGGGTTCGTCGGCGCGCGGCGGCGCGACCGGCTCGGCGCCGAGGCGATCGAGCGGCTGACCATCAAGGCGGCCGGCCCCGGGCAGCCCGTCGCCGCACTGTCCGGCGGGAACCAGCAGAAGGTCGTCATGGCCCGCGCGCTCGCGGGCGACCCGACGGCGCTGGTGCTGCTCCAGCCGACCGCCGGCGTCGACGTACGGGCCAAGGAGACGCTGCTCGGCGCGGCCTCGGACGCCGCCGGGCACGGCGCCGGCGTGCTCGTCGTCTCCGACGACCTCGACGACCTGCGGCCGTGCGACCGGGTGATCGTCCTGTTCAAGGGCGAGATCGTCACCGAGATGCCCCGGGGCTGGGCCGACCACGAGCTGATCGCCGCAATGGAGGGCATCCGTGACGGAAACTGAGACGGTCGTCGCCGCACCGGCCGGGAGCCGGATCGCCGCGCCCCGGCTGGCGCGCCTACGTGACCTCGCGCTGGTGCCGGCGATCATCGTGATCGCGATCGTCGGCTACTTCGTCAGCCCGGTGTTCCTGCACTGGGACAACCTCGTCAACGTGCTGCAGCAGCAGTCGGAGATCTCGCTGCTGGTACTGGCCGAGGCGCTCGTGCTGATCTGCGGGCGGATGGACCTGTCGCTGGAGTCGACGTTCGGCCTCGCGCCGGGCATCGCGGCGTGGCTGACGCTCGCGCCCGGCGTCGCCCACGGCCTCGGCTGGCTGTCCGGCGCCTGGTCGATCCCGCTGACGCTGGTCGTCGGCGCGGTCATCGGCACGGTGAACGGCCTGCTGATCGTGCGGTTCCGCCTCAACGGCTTCATCGTCACGCTCGGCATGCTCATCGTGCTGCGGGGCCTGCTCACCGGCATCACCGGCGGCAAGACGTTCTTCAACCTGCCGAGCTCGATGATCTACCTGGGCAACGCCGTGTGGATCGGCCTGCCGGCCTCGGTCTGGATCTGCCTGATCCTGTACGCCGTCGCGATCGTGGTGACCGGCTACACGCGGTTCGGCCGGTCGCTGTACGCCGTCGGCGGCAACGCCGACGCATCGCGCGCGGCCGGCATCCGGGTCGACAGGGTGCTGTGGTCCACGCTCGTGCTCGGCAGCGTGCTCGCCGCGCTCGGCGGCCTGCTCCTCACCGGCCGTCTCGCGTCGGTCGCCGCGAGCCAGGGCAACGGCGCGATCTTCACGGTGTTCGCGGCGGCGGTCATCGGCGGCGTGTCGCTGAACGGCGGGCGCGGCACGGTCTTCGGCGCCTTCACCGGCATCCTGCTGCTCTACATGATCCAGAACGTGCTGACCCTGGCCGGTGTCCCGGCCCAGTGGATCAACGCGCTGAACGGCGCGATCATCCTGATCGCCCTGATCATCAGCCGGATCACCTCGGGCCAGGCGCAGGAGTAGCGATGGAACAGCGCCGACTCGGTGACACGACGGTCGAGGTCAGCGCCTTGGGCCTCGGCGGTGCCGGGATCGCCGGCCTGTACCAGGGGGTCTCCGACGCCGAGGCCACCGCGACCGTACGGCGGGCGTACGAGCGGGGGATCCGGTACTTCGACACCGCGCCGCACTACGGCGCCGGGCGGAGCGAACGCCGGCTCGGCGCCGCCCTGCCCGGCGACTGTGTGATCTCCACGAAGGTCGGGCGGCTGCTCGTCCCGCTGGGTCCCGGCGAGCCGCCGGAGCCGGAGGGTTTCGCCGACCCGCCGCCGCTGCGCCGCGTCTGGGACTGGAGCGCCGAGGGCGTCCGGCGGTCGCTGTGCGGGTCGCTGGAGCGCCTCGGGGTCGACCACGTGGACGTCGTCTTCCTGCACGACCCCGACGACCACGAGGAGGAGGTGTACGCCTCGGCGTACCCGGCGCTGGCGGCGCTCCGTGAGGAGGGCGTCGTCCGCGCCATCGGAGCGGGCATGAACCAGTCCGCGATGCTGACCCGGTTCGTCGAACGCCTCGACCTCGACGTGGTCCTGTGCGCCGGCCGCTACACGCTCCTGGACCGGTCGGCGCTGGAGGACCTGCTGCCCGCCTGCGAGCGCCGCGGCACGTCGGTCGTGGTCGGCGGCGTCTACAACACCGGGCTGCTCGCGGGCGGCACCCAGTATGACTACCACCCGGCCCCGCCCGAGGTGCGGGCGCGGGTGGCCCGGCTGGAGGAGGTCTGCGCCGGGTACGGGGTGCCGCTGCGCGCGGCCGCCCTGCGGTTCCCGCTGCGGCATCCGGCCGTGGCGTCCGTGCTGGCCGGCTGCCGGTCCGCCGCCGAGGTCGACGACAACGCCGACCTGCTCGAACTCGACATCCCCGACGCCCTCTGGGACGAACTTTGATTGCTGTGGACGCGCATCACCACCTGTGGGACACGGCCGTACGGGACTACTCCTGGATGGACGGGCCGTGGGCGGACCCCATCCGCGGACGCTTCGACCTCGCCCGCTACGCCGAGGCCGTCCCGGCCGCGCGGAGCGTCGTCGTGCAGGCGGTGGCGGACGAGGCCGAGACCCGTGAGCTCCTGGCCGCGCCCGTGGCGGGCGTCGTCGGCTGGACCGACCTGACCGCGCCGGACGTGGCCGAGCGCCTCGCGGAGCTGAAGGCCGCCGGGCCGCTCGTCGGCGTCCGGCACCTGGCGCAGGACGAGCCGGACCCCGAGTGGCTGACCCGCCCGCCGGTGATGCGCGGCATCGCGGCCGTCGGCGCCGCCGGGCTCGTCTACGACCTGCTGGTCAGACCGCCGCAGGCGGCCGCGGCCCTCGCCGTGGCGCGCCGGCTGCCGGAGGTGTCCTTCGTCCTCGACCACGCCGGAAAACCGGACATCGCGCATGGCATGTGGGAGCCGTGGGCGGGCTGGATCGCCGAGATGGCGGCCCTGCCGAACGTCACCGTCAAACTGTCCGGCCTGGTCACCGAGGCGGCACCGGGCTGGGAGCCGGCCGACATCCTGCCGTACGCGCGTCACGTGCTGGCCGCGTTCGGCCCGAGCCGGACGATGTACGGCTCCGACTGGCCGGTGTGCACACTGGCGGCCACGCCCGCCCAGGTGACCGCCCTGGTCGAGGAGGTGATCTCGGCCGACGAGGCGGCCGAGGTCATGGGCGGAACCGCCCGCCGCGTCTACCGGCTAGGTTGATCTCATGCGCGTCGCGCTCTTTCTCACCTGCGTCAACGACACGCTGTTCCCCGAGACGGGGAAGGCGGTCGTGCGCCTGCTGGAGCGGCTCGGCTGTGAGGTCGACTTCCCGGCCGGCCAGACGTGCTGTGGCCAGATGCACTTCAACACCGGCTACCGCGACGACGCGCGGCCGATGGCCCGGCGTTTCGTCTCGACGTTCGGCGGTTACGAGGCCGTCGTCGTGCCGTCCGGCTCGTGCGCGGCGATGGTGCGCGAGTGGTACCCCTCGCTCGGGGTCACACCGCCCGGCGGGGTGTTCGAGCTGACGGAGTTCATCGTCGACGTGCTCGGCGTGACCGACGTCGGCGCGTACTTCCCGCACACCGTCACGTACCACCCCACCTGCCACTCGCTGCGCTCGCTGAAGGTCGGGTCGCGTCCGCTGGACCTGCTGGCCTCGGTGCGCGGGCTGACGCTCGTGCCGCTCGGCGGGGCGGAGGAGTGCTGCGGCTTCGGCGGGACGTTCGCGCTGAAGAACCCCGCCGTCTCGGCCGCGATGTGCTCCGACAAGGTGCGCGGCGTCCTCGACACCGGCGCCGAGGTGCTCTGCGCGGCCGACAACTCCTGCCTGATGCACATCGGCGGCGCGCTGTCGCGGCAGCGTACGGGCGTCCGAGTAATGCACCTCGCGGAGATCCTCGCCGCCACCGAGGAGGCCTCGTGAACACCTTTGTGGGGATGCCCGCTTTTCCCGAGGCGTCGTCGGCGGCCGTGTCGGACGCGCAGCTGCGGTACAACCTGCGCAAGGCCACCCATACGATCCGCGCCAAGCGGGCCGCCGTCGTCAGCGAGCAGCCCGACTGGGCCGCCCTGCGCGCGGCGGGCGCCGCGATCAAGGACCGTACGCTCCGGCATCTGGACGTGTACCTGGAGCGGCTGGAGGCCGCGGTGACGGAGGCGGGCGGCACCGTGCACTGGGCCGCCGACGCCGCCGAGGCCAACCGCATCGTCACCGGCCTGGTGCAGGCCACCGGCGAGACCGAGGTCGTCAAGGTCAAGTCGATGGCCACCCAGGAGATCGGCCTGAACGAGGCGCTGGAGGCGGCGGGCATCCGGGCGTACGAGACCGACCTCGCGGAGCTGATCGTGCAGCTCGGCGACGACCTGCCCTCCCACATCCTCGTCCCCGCGATCCACCGCAACCGCTCGGAGATCCGCGAGATCTTCCTGTCGAAGATGGCGGCGTGGGGAAGGCCGGCGCCGGCGGGCCTGGCGGACGACCCGCGCGCGCTCGCCGAGGCGGCCCGGCTGCACCTGCGCGAGCGCTTCCTGTCCGCGAAGGTCGGCATCTCCGGGGCCAACTTCGCCGTCGCCGAGACGGGCACCCTCGTGGTGCTGGAGTCGGAGGGGAACGGGCGGATGTGCCTCACGCTCCCCGAGACGCTGATCTCGGTGGTCGGCATCGAGAAGATCGTGCCGACGTGGCGCGACCTCGAGGTGTTCATGCAGTTGCTGCCGCGCTCGTCCACCGGCGAGCGGATGAACCCTTACACCTCGACGTGGACCGGCGCCACCGAGGGCCAGACGTTCCACCTCGTACTCCTCGACAACGGGCGCACGTCGGTGCTCGCCGACGAGGTGGGGAGGCAGGCGCTGCGGTGCATCCGCTGCTCGGCGTGCCTCAACGTCTGCCCGGTGTACGAGCGCGCGGGCGGCCACGCGTACGGGTCGGTCTACCCCGGCCCGATCGGCGCGATCCTGACGCCGCAGCTGCGCGGCATGGCGAGCCCTCTGGAGGAGTCGCTGCCGTACGCCTCGACGCTGTGCGGAGCCTGCTACGAGGTGTGCCCGGTGGCGATCAACATCCCGGAGGTGCTGCTCGACCTGCGCTCCAAGGTGGTCGCGCACGGGCACGTCGGGCAGCGGGTCGCGATGGGTGCGGCCCGGCGGGTGCTGAACTCCCCGCGGTGGCTGTCGGTGACGCAGCGCTCGGCGGGCCGCCTGCGCCGCTGGACGCCGCGTCGTCTTCCCGGCCCGCTGTCGGCCTGGTCCGACACCCGGGACGTGCCCCGGCCGCCGAAAGAATCATTCAGGCAGTGGTGGGCGGCGAACCGATGAGCTCTCGCGACCGCATCCTGGCCCGCGTACGTTCGGCCCTGTCGGACGTACCACGCGAGGAGAATCCCGGCGACGTGCCGGTGCCGCGCGAGTACGAGCGCTCGCGGACCGGCGTGGACGTGGTCGAGCTGCTGGTGGACCGGCTGACCGACTACCGGGCGCAGGTGCACGAGGTTTCCGACGTCGCGGCGGCCGTGGCGGAGGCGCTGACCCGCCGGGAGGCGCGGCGGCTGGCCGTACCTCCGGGCGTGCCGGACGCGTGGCTCGGCTCCGTCGAGGCGATCCACGACGACCCGCCGCTGCCGAACGTGGAGCTGGACGGCCTGGACGGCGTGCTGACCGGCTGCGCCGTGGCCATCGCCGAGACCGGCACCATCGTCCTGGACGCCGGCCCGGACCAGGGCCGCCGCGCGCTGACCCTGGTGCCGGACTACCACCTGTGCGTGGTGCGCCGCGACCAGATCGTCCGCACCGTCCCAGAGGCGGTCGGACGCCTCGACCCGTCTCGCCCGCTGACCTGGATCAGCGGTCCTTCCGCGACCAGCGACATCGAGCTGAACCGCGTCGAGGGCGTCCACGGCCCGAGAACCCTCGAAGTCCTCATCGTGTGACGCTCAGCCGGTCTGCAGCGCGCGGAACTCGTCGGCCCAGGTCCGGTTCTCTCCGATTTTTCCGTACTCGTCGGGCTGGACCGTGTACGGGCAAAGGAGGCTGTTGAGGAGCCACGGCGTCGACTCGGGGCCGAAGTCCTTCGCCATGGCGGAGTCCTGGGCCATGCCGTAGGCGGCCACCGCGAGCCGTCCCGTCGCGCGGAATCTCGTGACCTGGTCGGACAGGAAATTCTTGTTTTCGGCGAACCACGGACACGCCAGCAGGAAATCGTTCCATTTCCGCTGCGGGAACGGGCGGGCGACGGCCTGGCGGATGACCTGCCACACCGGGATGCCCGGCCGCATGCCGTAGCGGCGGGTGAACTCCGGCGGGGCGGCGTCGCTCAGGTGCTTCTTCCAGAACAGGACCAGGGAGAACTCGGTGGCCAGGAAGCTCTGGTCGGCGCGCATGCGAGGGAGGACGTAGTCGAGGTAGGCCCGGCCGGCCCGCGGGGCGGGCAGGTGCGGATGGATGTCGACGCCGTCGACGGCCGGGGTGCCGCGCACGAACTCCATCCAGCGGTCGGTCGCGGGTGTGCGCCAGGCCGGCCGGTCGAGGTGGTTGAGCGCCCCCATGTAGATCCGGGTCCTGCACCGCGCGCCGAAGTGCCGGTTCCGGTGGTCGATGATGTGCCGGGCGAGCGCCTGGTAGAAGGCGTTCAGACGGCCGTGGTCCTCGACACGGCTCTCGATGAACGGCTCATTGCCGACGGCCAGGATGTCGACCTTGTTCATCACGGCCGGGAGCAGCCTGTCCAGGCGCCCGAGTTCGGTGTTCATGGCGGACCCACCGGGCGACGGGAGGGGCCGGTGGTTGTAAGGGAACTTCAGCGACAGGACGGTGCCGTAGCCGCGTTCGCCGGCCGTCAGCAGGTTCCGGATCGCGGCCTGCCCGGCCGGGTCGCTCCGGTCGGCTTCGGGCATCGGGAAGAAACCCCGCAGCCATGTCGCCGACACGTCCCGCAACGCGGCGAGGTTCACGCTGCCGAGGGTCCCGTTGACGTTCGCCGCGAGGACGCCGCGCGCCGCCGGTGACGGAGCGGCGGAGCCCTCCTTCCGGGAGGCGCATCCCGCCGCGAGACCGGCGGCTCCGGCCAGACCGAGCAGCCGGCGCCGCGAGAGCCCGGGTCCGTCCGGCCGTACAGTCAAAGCGCCATTTCCTTCCCGTGGGCTGCCCGGCCGTCACGTTACCCATGTGACGGCCGTGATCTCGAACCGGTCAGCGCAGCCCGTGGCGGTCGGCCCAGGCGGACAGGGCCAGGGCGATCTCCTCCGGGCGGTCCTCGGCGGCGTGGTGGCCCGCCTTGCCGCAGTGGACGGTCTCCAGGGCGGCGATGGTGTCCGCGCACCAGCCCGCCATGTCCTCGCCGATCAGCAGGGTGGGGGAGCCTTCGAAGGTCATGAGCAGTTTGGGCACGTCCGGGCTGGTCGCCAGCCACCTGTCGTACGCCTCGATGCGGGACACCAGCTCGGCCGGTTCTCCGCCGAGCGGCATCTGGCGGGCCCAGGCGAGGATCGGCCGGCGGCTCTCGCGGGTCGGGTACGGGGCGAGGTAGCGCGCCAGGTCCTCCTCGCTCACCGGGTTGAGGACGCCGCCGGTGAACGCCTGGCGGACGAAGAGGTTCTGGTCGAGCACCAGTTCCTCGCCCTTGCCGGGGGTGCGGATGGTCTCCGAGCGCTGCCGTGCCTGCGGGGAGAGATCCTCCCAGGCCATCGGCTTGACGATGCTCTCGAAGAACGCCAGGCCGGCGACCCGCCCGGGATGCCGCGCCGCGTGGTCGAAGGCGAGCGCGCCGCCCCAGTCGTGGCCGACGAGGACGACGCGATCCAGGCCGAGGGCGTCGAACCAGGCGTCGAGGTAGCGGGCGTGGTCGGCGAAGAGATAGGGGATGTCGGGCTTGCCGGAGCGGCCCATCCCGATCAGGTCGGGAGCGAGCAGCCGGCCGCCGCCCACGGCGGGCAGCACCTTGCGCCACAGGTGTGAGGAGCCGGGGTTGCCGTGGAGGAACACGAACGTCGTCTCCCCGGCACCGGAGTCTTCGTAGTGGATGGTCGAGTCGAGCACATTGATCTCGGGCATGAGGGGTCCTCTCGTCAGAGTGGGGCGTCCAGCAGGGTCTCCAGGTCGCGGACGAACTGTGCCGCGCGCGGAGCGTCCCGGCCGCCCAGCGGTCGCAGGAGCCGGTCCAGCAGCGCCTGGACGGTGCCGATGGCGGGGGTGACGGCCTCCCGGCCGCGAGCGGTGAGGCTGAGCCGTACGGTGCGCGTGTCGCCCGGGTCGCGGGCGCGCTCGATCAGGCCGTCGGCCTCCAGCGCGCGGGCCAGCTTGGAGATGTAGAGCGCCTCCAGGCCGGTGTGGTCGGCCAGTTCGCGCTGGCTGGGCCGCGCTCCGGCTCGCTCTCTGCCGTACAGCGAGGCGAGCAGGACGTACTGGGCGTGCGTCAGCCCCAGGGGGGCCAGCGCGCGGTCGACCGCGACCCGCCACCGGATGGAGAGCCGCCAGACCAGGTAGCCGGGCGTGGGTCCTTCGGACGTCATGGCCGATACTGTACATGGCTATAGTAGCCATGGCTACTAATTAGGCCGTCACGACGACCGCAGGTCGGAGAGCAGGGCCGGGAGCAGCCACTCCTCGCGGGCGGCGCGGCGTTCGCGGGCCATCGCGTCCGCCAGCCCGGGGTCCCAGGGGGTCGTCGTCCGGCTGCCCGCGAGGGGCTCCCCGCCGCCGGCCGCCAGGGCGTCGGCGTAGTCCCCGGCGCCCATCCGCCACGGCGTCGCGGCGTACCGCTCCGTCGCGGCGGCGGTCATGCGGACGCCCGGCCAGTCGAAGTCGTTCCGCCAGTGGATCCGGGCGCCCTCCGCGGCGCCGAGCAGCCGGTCGCAGGCCGCCGACGGCCGGCCCTCCGTGCAGACCAGCGCGGCGCCCGCGCCGCCCGGCTCCGCCGCCGCGCGCACCACCGCGGGACTCTCGCAGACGAAGATCAGGCGGTCGCGCGGGGTCACCGGGGCGGCCATCAGCTGCTGCAGAGTCAGCCGGAACGGCATGCCCGCCGCGGCGGCGTCGTCCAGCCACCGGGCGACGGTGTGCTCCTCCCGCGCCCGCAGGCCGAGGACGAGCACCTGGCTGGCCAGGTCGTCGGGGACCACCCCGGCGTCGCGCCAGATCCGGCGTTCGTCCTCGCGACCGGCCGGCGGCGGCGCGCCCTGCCAGAGCACGAGAGCCCGCATCACCAGGCTCGCCAGCGGCGTGCCGGACAGCGCGGCGGCGTCGCCGGTCGCCCACTCGGCGAGCACCGGCAGCGGTACGTCACGCGCGGGCAGCCGGTCGAGCACCGCCGCCGCCCAGCCGGGCAGGTCGCCCCGCCCCTGCCGCACCAGCCGCCCGACCGTGCCGTCGCGGGTCAGCGCGCCGAGCCAGGCCGCGAACCAGCCCTCCGCCGCGTGCCGGCAGCGCATCGCCGCCGCCAGCGCCGCCCGTACGTCCTCGGGCCGGCCGGGACCGTCCAGCCACGCGAGCACACGGCACAGCCCCGCGCCGTACGCTCGGCGCAGCGCCCCGTCGAGCTCGCGCAGCGACACGACGGCTCGCCGGGAGGACTCCCGCCGCCCGGTGATCCGCGTGACCACACGGGACTCGGCGTCGGAGGGGTAGGCGAGCGTGACCGAGCCGGTCACCTCGCCGCCGGTCTTGGCGAGCCTGCGGCGTGCCGCGGCGAGCAGCCGCCGCCACTCGTCGCCGCGCAGCTCGTCCAGCCCCGCAGGTCCGCGAGGCGACGGCGTGTCGTCACCCGGTTCCGTGCCGCCGGCTGCGGCCGCGTCCCGAGCCTCGTCGTCCACGCCGCGTCCGTACCCAGGGTCCGCGCCCGCCAGTCGCCGGTTCCGTGGCACCATCGAACCCGGACCACGGGAGGCGACCATCGCGGCACGACACCAGATCCGGCCCCTGGCACCCGCCGCGGCCGACGACGACGCCATCGTCACCGCGCTCACCGGCCTGGTCAACGAGGTGTACGCGGAGTCGGAGAAGGGCCTGTGGGCCGACGGCGCCGTCCGGACGACCGAGCGGGAGCTCGCCGGGCTCGTCCGCGCCGGCGAGATCGCCGTGGCGCGCCTCGACGGCCGGATCACCGGCTGCGTCCGCGTCCACCGGCTCGACCCCGCGACGAGCGAGTTCGGGCTGCTCGCCGCCGACCCGCGCCATCGTGGCCTCGGCGTGGGCCGGGAGCTCGTACGCTTCGCCGAACGCCGTGCCCGCGCACAGGGCGCGGGCCGCATGCGGCTCGAACTCCTCGTGCCGCGGGAGCGGCCGCACCCGTCGAAGGAGTTCCTGGCGGCCTGGTACGGCCGTCTCGGCTACGTGGTGGCCGGCAAGGGCACGATGGAGGACTCCCACCCGCACCTCGCGCCGCTGCTGGCCACACCCTGTGACGTGATGATCTACGAGAAGGACCTGCGGGCGGGGACGCCGATCGACGACCTCGCCGCCCGCCTGCGGGAGTTCGCGGCGGACCGGGAGTGGGAGCCGTTCCACACGCCGAAGAACCTCGCCATGGCCGTGGCGGGGGAGGCGGGCGAGCTCCTGGCGGAGTTCCAGTGGCTGACCCCGGAGGAGTCGGCCGCGGTGATGACCGACCCGGCTGCCGGCGCCCGCGTACGCGGGGAGCTGGCCGACGTGATGACCTACCTGGTCCGCCTGGCCGACACCCTGGGCGTCGACCTCGTCCAGGCCGCCCACGCCAAACTGGATGAGAGCGAACGCCGCTACGACCCGGAGACCTACCGCGGCACGGCCCGTAAGGCCCCGCCGCTGCCCTGAGGTCTCATCAGTCGGTGATCAGCTCGTAGGTTCTGCCCTTCGCGGCGTGCGCCGCGGCGAGGGCCTCGGAAAGCGGCGTGTAGTACGTCTTCTGGTCTTCGGCCTTGACGCACGGGCCGGTGTCGTCGCCCTCCACCGCGCTCTCGATGCCGTACGCCTTGTGCGTGGACTGGTCGAACAGTGGTGATCCGCTGTCACCGCTCTTGGCGCAGATGTTGGTCTGGATGCCCCCGGCCGGCTTGTCGGTGATCTCGCCGCAGCGGGTGCCCGGCTTGACGTCGCCGATGCGCGGGCTGGCGCCGGCCATGCAGACCACGTCGCCCTTGATCATGCCGCCGTACGGCTTGATGCCGGTGATCCGGAAGGTGGGGTCCTCATTGCGCGTCTTGCACTTCTTCGGCTGCGGCTCGGTGCTGCACTTGAAGTAGAGCGCGTTCTTCGAGTGGCCGGACGGGAACCAGATGCCCGGATCCGTCACCCGGGCGAACGCGTAGTCGAGGCGAGGGGTGCGGGTGTTCGCGTAGACGGAGCGGTCGTTCTTGATGTCGCCGATGATCGCGTGGTCCTTCGCGCTGACGATCGTGGCGGGCTTCTTTCCCTTCCGCTCCAACTCGGTGAAGCAGTGGCCGGCGGTGGTCGTGTAGAGGCCGCCGTCGTCGTCCTTGAGGTTGAAGGCGGAGGAGCAGTAGTCCAGGCGCCGTCCGCTCTTCTTGCCGATCCCGATCGAGATCCCGGCGCGCATCGGCGGGTCGCATTCGAAGACCGAGCACTCGGTCAGGGTCTCCTCCGGCTCCGTACGGACCACGACGGGACCGAGCCCGGTCAGCGCGCGCGTGACGCGGGCCCGGTGGGCGGTCCACACCTCGACCCGGTTCGACGCCTCGTTCACCTGGGCGTACGCCTCCCTGCCGGTCAGGGCGGCGGCGCGGTCGCGGACGCGCGCCAGGTCGCGCAGCGAGTACGCGGCCGGCACGACCTTGATCTCGTCGTGGTGCTCCAGCCCGTGGACGACCCGGCGGGCCCGGGCCGGCCGGGTGGCCGCCACGACCAGGACGCCGCCGTCGCGCTGATCGATCCGCGCGCCCGCGTACTCGTCGGGCAGCGCGGCCGAGAGCCGCCGGATCAGGCCGTCACCGGCCGCGGCCAGCCGCAGCCGCCTCATCGCGTCGGCCGCGCTGACGTGGTACGCCGCGGTGAGATAGCCGACGGACTCGCGGATCCCCGCCGGAACCGGGGCGTCCACGGTCCGGCCGGCGGGTGCGCAGCCGGACGCGAGGAACGCCGGGAGCGCCAGGGCGAGTCCGGCCGAAGAAACGGCGCGGACCCCCGCGCGGCGGGTACTTGTGATCATCGGCCTTCTCCCCTTCACGGCTTCACGGTCGAGTGCGACGCCCGATGAGTAAAAGCGATGACCAACGTCCTGCGGAGCACAAACGCGCTGGTGGGGCGCGTGTCGCTGCGCGATGCCGGTAATGGGGCGATAGGCCGGGGCCGCCGGTGCGGTGCGCGGGAGTCGTGGTGGCCGGCGCCTCCGGCCCGCCGGACGCGGCCGTGTACGCCCGCGCGACCACCACGGACACCGAGTCCGCGGCGGAGATCGAAGACGTCTCACCGGACGGGACCGCGCGGCCGCTGACCGAGGGCGCGCTGCTGGGGTCGTTCCGCGCCGTGGCCGCGGCCAGGAGCTGGACCGGCGGCGACGGGCACGATCTGATGCCGTACCACCCGTACACGAACACGTCCGCGAGGCCGGTCGTGCCCGGCGCGGTCACCCGTTACGACATCGAGATCTTCCCGACGTTCGCCACGATCGCCGAGGGCCCCTCGCTGCGGGTGACGCTGTCCACCGCGGACGTGCCGCACCTCCTGCCCGACCTCGCGCAGATCGGGCGTCGGGTGGGCGGCGTCTACAGCGTCCAGCGCGGTGGTGGCGCGGCGTCCGCGCTGGAGGTGCCGCTGCAGCCGTCGACGTAGCCCCCGGGCGGGGCCGGGTTACTCCTCGTCCAGGGAACCGTCCCACGCCCAGGCGAGGGCCCGGGGCAGGCCCCAGCGGCCCAGAGGTGTCAGGCGGCGGTGTTCGTCGAGCGCGCCCAGGGCCTCCCAGATCGGCACCATCAGCTCGAACGCGAACTCGATCGGCTCACGGTCGTCGTCCTCGTAGGAGCCCTCGATCTCCGGGCACTTGTCGGCCAGCTCGAACAGGTCTCCCGGCCAGGCACGCGTGCCCACGCCCGCCCGGGCCAGGCCGATGATCGCGCCGGCCCAGTCGGCGTGCTGGAGGGCCATCAGCGAGCTCTCCTCGTGGCTGCCCAGCCCGGACTCGCCGTGCATCGACACGAGCGCGCCGGCGGCCTGGACCCAGAGGGTCTCGTCGTCGGCCGGGAGCCGGCGGCCCCAGTCGGCGGCCGAGGCGAGGTGGCGGTACGGCCAGTCGGTCAGGTGCTCGCGGACGCGCTGGACCGCCGTGGCCAGCGCCTCCTGCGGCGCGGTGGCCTCGACGACGTCCGGCAGCGCCTCGCGGATCAGCTCCACCGCGGTGCGGTCGGCTTCCTGCCACTCCTGCAGGAATCCGTCGGCGTCGAAGTCTTCGAGGTCGTCGTAGCCGTCCAGGTCGGCGGCCGGCGTCGGTGTGACGTTTCGCTCAGAGTCACTCACGCCTGACGACTGTAGTGGCGTCCGGGCCGTGCTGCGTGCGGTCGAACCTCAGGATCCCGGCCGAGTCAGGGGGAACGCGATGGTGTCGCGGATGTTACGGCCGGTGAGCGTCATGATCAGCCGGTCGACGCCCATGCCCATGCCGCCGGCGGGCGGCATGCCGTACTCCAGGGCGCGCAGGAAGTCCTGGTCGAGGTCCATCGCCTCCGGATCGCCGCCGGCGGCCAGAAGCGACTGCTCGGTGAGGTTGCGCCGCTGGACGATGGGGTCGATCAGCTCGGAGTACGCCGTGCCGAGCTCGAGGCCGAACACGATCAGGTCCCACTTTTCGGCCAGTCCCGGCGTGTCGCGGTGCGGCCGGGTCAGCGGCGAGGTGGCGGCCG
This sequence comes from Actinoallomurus sp. CA-142502, assembly GCF_050936355.1. Lineage (NCBI taxonomy): Bacteria > Bacillati > Actinomycetota > Actinomycetes > Streptosporangiales > Thermomonosporaceae > Actinoallomurus > Actinoallomurus sp. CA-142502. Next base: position 9,952,400 of record NZ_JBNJMY010000001.1, on the reverse strand, counting down.
GGTAGTCGCGGACGAAGGTGGGCGCCCGCAACGTGGACTCCACCAGCGTCTCGAACAGCTCCTGCGTCAGCTTCCCCTGGTCCCACTCGGGATCATGGCTCAGGCCGACCCGGTCGGCGTGTTTCTGCAGCGTGCGCAGTGACGTGGTCGGCGTGACCTGCTCGCCGAGGGCCTCCGACACCGACTCGTACACGGTGATCTCCCGCCAGGGCTCGGCGAGGTCGTACTCCACCCCGTCGCGTACCACGACGGTGCCGCCGATGCCCGCGCGCGCCGCCGCGAGGACCAGGTCGCGGGTCAGCGCCGCCATGGTGTTGTAGTCGCCGTACGGCTCGTAGGCCTCCAGCATCGTGAACTCGGGGTTGTGCCGAACCGAGACGCCCTCGTTGCGGAAGTTGCGGTTGATCTCGAAGACCTTGCCGATGCCGCCGACGAGCAGCCGCTTGAGGTACAGCTCGGGCGCAATGCGCAGGAAGAGGTCCAGGTTGTAGGCGTTCATCCGGGTGGTGAACGGCCGGGCGGCCGCGCCGCCGTGCACCGGCTGGAGCATCGGCGTCTCGACCTCGAGATAGCCGCGTTCGCGCAGCGAGTCGCGGAGCGAGGTCACGACGTCGCCGCGAAGGCGCAGCATCCGCCGCGCGTCGTCGTTGACGATCAGGTCGACGTACCGCTGGCGGACCCGTGACTCCTCGTTCAGCGCGTTGGAGGCGTGCGTCGCGGGCAGCGGATGCAGGCACTTGGCGGTGAGCCGCCAGGAGGAGACCAGCACCGACAGCTCGCCGGTACGCGAGGTGATCACCTCACCGCGCACGCCGACCTGGTCGCCGAGGTCGATGAGCTGCTTCCACTGCCGCAGCGCCTCGATGTCGACGGAGTCGGCGGCCAGCATGAGCTGGATGTCGCCCGACTCGTCGCGCAGCCGTACGAAGATCAGCTTTCCGTGTTCGCGCGCCAGCACGACCCGGCCCGCGATCGACACGGTCTCGCCCGTGTGGGTGTCCGGCGCGAGGGCGCCGAACCGCTCGCGCACCTCGGCCGCCGTGGCGGTGCGCTCGAAGCCCAGCGGGTACGGGTCGATGCCGGCCTCGCGCATGCGGTCGAGCTTGTCGTGGCGTACGCGCTCCTGCTCCGACAGGCGGCGCGCGGGCAGCCGGGCGGCGTCCGCGGCCTCCTCGATCTGCTTGATCTTTCCGACCAGCGTGGGCGACGGCGAGGGCGTGTCCAGCCGCGGCTTGAACAGCGTCGGCAGGAACCCCTCGGCCCGCGCGGCGGCGAGCCCGATGCGGACCAGGTCGCGGCTCTGCGGGAAGCACATGAACCGCGGCGTCCAGACCGGGTTGTACTTGGCGTTGGCCAGGAACAGCGACTCGAGCTGCCAGAACTTCGAGGCCACCGACAGCAGCCGGTACAGCAGCCGTGAGATCGGCCCGGCGCCGATCGCCGAGCCCCGCTCGAACACCGACCGCAGCATGGCGAAGTTCAGCGAGACACGCGTGACGCCGACCGCGGCGGCGTTCTCCGCGAGCTTGGCCACCATGAACTCGTTGAGGCCGTTCTCGGCGTCGCGGTCGCGGCGCATGAGGTCGAGGGAGAGGCCGGGTCGGCCCCACGGCACGAAGCTCAGCAGCCCGCGCCGCGCCCCGGCGCCGTCGAACGCCTCCACCATGACGCAGCGCTCGTCGGTCGGGTCGCCCAGGCGGCCGAGCGCCATCGAGAACCCGCGCTCGGTGTGCCCGTCACGCCACCGGTCGGCGTCCGCGACCAGCTCGGCCATCTCCTCACGGTCGATCGCGCCGTGCCGCCGGATCCGCACGGTGTAACCGGCCCGCTCGACCCGGCGTACGGCCTGGCGCACCTGGCGCATGTCGCGGCCCTCGAGGTTGAACTCGCGCAGGTCCAGGATCGCCTCGTCGCCCAGTTCGAGGGCGTCCAGCCCGCAGCGCCCGAAGGCGGCCGCGGCGCGCTCGCTGGCGCCCAGCACGCCGGGGATCCACGCGTGCGCCCGGCACTCGGCGAGCCAGGCGCTGATCGCCGCGTCCCAGGACTCCGGATCGCCGAGCGGGTCGCCGCTGGCGAGGCTGACCGAGCCCTCGACCCGGTACGCGATGGCGGCCCGGCCGTTCGGCGAGAGGATCACGTCCTTGTCGCGGCGGAGGGCGAAGTAGCCGAGCGAGTCGCGCTCGCCCCACTCGGCCAGGAGGGCGCGGGCCGGCAGCTCCTCGTCGGGCGTGAGCACGGCGAGCCGCTGGCCGGGCCGGAACAGCGCCCAGACCGTGATCACGAGCAGGCCGCTGCCGAGGATGCCGAGGATGCCGTCGACCCAGACCGGGACGTCGACGTTGAGATCCCAGCCGTTGTCGCCGGCGCCGAGGAGGGTCTGCAGCCCGGCGTAGACCAGGTGGGTCCAGGCGGCGCCGCGCGGGTCGCGGTCGGTGAGGAAGACGAGGTTGGTGCCGATCACGCCGCCGACGACCAGGAGCACCGAGAAGACGACGAGCGCGAGGCGCCGGTTGGCGCGGTCCGGCAGCGCGTAGAACTCCTGGCGGGCCGCGACGAGCAGCGCGACGACGAGGCCGAAGGCGCCCGCCGTGACGAGCTCGCCCCACCCGCCCCAATCCGACAGCCCGGCCAGCGCCCACACCGCGAAGAACAGCAGGAACAGCACGACGCTGATCCGCCAGGCGGCCTTCTTCCGGCGCCTGACGCCGACGGACACGAGGATCAGCAGCAGACCGTACGGGAGGCTCGGGTACCAGCCGAAGTAATTGATGGAGCGGAGTACCCAGACGTTGAACATCCACTCGATCAGGCCGTAGGAGAACCAGGCCAGGACGGAAAGGATTCCGGAGACGCGGAGGTACCAGAACAGGACGTTCGGGACGGCCTCGACGACCCGCCGAGCCCATGGCCGTCCCGCGCCCGCCGCCTTCGTCGTCATCTCGCTCCTGAGGTCGCGCGCCATATTCTTTCTTTGTACCGGTGATTGGGTGAGCGTCAGGCCAACGGAGGCCTCGCGGTGGGTATCGTGGGCGAACTATGCCGGAAAACCCCCTTCTTGCGCAGCGTTATCGCCTGCTCACCGAGGTAGGCCGCGGTGGCATGGGAACCGTCTGGCATGCCCGGGACGAGGTTCTCGGCCGTGACGTCGCGGTCAAGGAAGTGATCCTCCCGCACGGCTTCTCCGACGAAGAGCGCGAGGTTCAGCACAAGCGCACGTTCCGGGAGGCGAGGACCGCTGCGCGGCTGAGCCACCCGGGCGTCGTCACGGTCTATGACGTGGTCGAGGAGGACGGCCGGCCCTGGATCGTCATGGAGCTGATCCGCGCCCGTTCGCTGCACGAGCAGATCAAGAAGGACGGCCCGCTGCCGCCCCGGCGTGTCGCCGAGATCGGGCGTCAGATGGCCGGCGCGCTGCGCGTCGCGCACGAGGCGGGGATCCTGCACCGTGACGTCAAGCCGAGCAACGTCCTCGTCGGCGGCTCCCGAGCGGTCCTCACCGACTTCGGGATCGCGCGGGCGCAGAGCGACGCGACGCTCACCCAGACGGGCATGCTCATCGGTTCCCCGGCCTACATCGCGCCCGAGCGGGCGCGCGGGCGCGTCGCCGTGCCCGCCTCGGATCTCTGGTCGCTCGGCGTCACGATGTACGCCGCGGTCGAGGGCAAGTCGCCGTTCGAGCGCCCGGACGCGATGGCGAGCCTGGTGGCCGTGCTCACCGACGATCCCGAGCCGGCGCCGAACGCCGGTCCGCTGCGCCCCGTCATCGAGGGCCTGCTGCGCAAGGACCCGGCTCAGCGCCTGACCGTCGACGAGGTCGCGGTGATGCTCGACCGCGTCCTGGCCGGTGACGCCGAGGCCGAGCCCGACGATCCGCCCGCGGACGCGCCCGACGGGGCCACCCGGCGGCTGCCGCCGAGCGTCCTGAGCGCCGTGAAGGACGCGGAGCCCTCGCCGGCCGAGGCGCACGCCGACGACGTCGATGAGGAGGCCGAGCCGCCGACGGCGGCGGTGACGGCGCCGGATCCGGGCGCGCAGATCGGCGCGTCGCCGTATCCGATCCGCTCGATCGTTATCGTCGCCGCAGTGCTGCTTGTCCTTTTTGGCGTGTTCTTTTTCGCGACATTTAGCTGAATTACGCGGTCAACACGGCCGAACCGTCACCGACGGTCGGTATGGTCCTCAGCTATGCCGTTCGGGGAGGGTTCGGTGCTCGCGCGCCGCTATCGACTGCTGGGCCAGGTCGGTCGTGGTGGCATGGGCCGGGTGTGGCGCGCACACGATGACCTGCTGCACCGCGAGGTCGCGGTCAAAGAGGTGATATTTCCGCCGGGGTTGACGGACTCCGACCGCGAGGTGCTGGTCGAGCGCACCCTGCGCGAGGCCCGGTCGGCGGCCCGGCTGTCCCACCCCGGCATCGTGACCGTCCACGACGTGGTCGAGGAGGACGACCGCCCGTGGATCGTCATGGAGCTCGTGCGCGCGCGGTCGCTCCAGGAGGTCATCGACGACGACGGCCGGCTGCCGGCCGCGAAGGTGGCCGACATCGGGTCGCAGATGCTCGCCGCGCTGCGGGTGGCGCACGCGTCCGGGGTGCTGCACCGTGACGTCAAGCCCGCCAACGTGCTGCTCGACGCCGGCCCGGACGGCACCAACCGCGTCGTGATCACCGACTTCGGCATCGCCCGGGTGTCGGGCGACGCCACGCTCACCCAGACCGGCCTGGTCCTCGGCTCTCCCGCCTACATCGCGCCCGAGCGCGCCCGCGGCGAGGGGGCGAGCCCGGCCTCCGACCTGTGGGCGCTCGGCGCCACGCTCTACGCCGCCTGCGAGGGCCGCAGCCCGCACGACCGCGTCGACGCGATGGCGGCGCTGGCCTCCGTGCTGCACGAGCAGGCCCCGCCGCCGCGCTACGCGGGGCCGCTCACGCCCGTCCTCGTGGGCCTGCTGGCCAAGGAGCCGACCGAGCGGATGACCGCCGACCAGGCGGCGGCCGACCTGGCGCGCGCCGCGCGTGGCGAGACGCACGCCTCCGGCGAGACGCGGCGCGACGGCCCCGGCTCCACGGTTCGCGTGTCCCTGCCGACGCCGGCGGACCCCGCGGCCCAGAACGGCGACGCGACCCGGCACGCGTTCGGCGGGCCCGCGCCCGGCCCCGCGAGCGGACGCTCGAAGACGTGGCTGATCGTCGTGGCGGCCGTGCTGGTGGTGGCGGTGGCCGCCGCGGTCGTGCTCATCACGCACCATTCCGCGGGCGGCACGAAACCGTCGCCCACCCCCAAGCCGACGACTCCGACGACTCCGGCGCCCACACCCACACCGACGCCCAGCGCGACCGTGCCGGCCGGATACCACCGTTCCGCCGGCCCGGTGGGCTCCTCGATCGCCGTGCCCGACGGCTGGACCCACCAGCCGCGCGGCACCTCGTCGGCGCTGTGGAAGGACCCGTCCACCGGCGCCTACATCCAGGTCGACGCGATCCCCTGGGGCGTCGAGGACCCCGTCGAGCACTGGCACATCTTCGAGCAAGAGGTGCAGGCCAAGCACGTCCTGCCCAACTTCCGCGAGATCCGCCTCGGCGGCCGTTTCTCCCCGCGTGGCTGGCCCGCCAGCGACCTGGAGTACACCTGGACGACCGCCGACCACGGCACCATGCGGGCGGTCGACCGCGGGTTCACCGCGAACGGACGGCAGTACGCCATCCTCGTCGCCGCCCCGGAAGGCCAGTGGGGGCAGCACTCCCAGGTCATGAACAAGGTATTCGGGTCATTTCAGCCCGCTGGGGGCTGACCTTCGTCACTCTGGGTGACCGGCGGCGCGGTCCCGGCGGTCCTGCGCCTCTTGTTTTCCTCACAATGTGTAATCGGTGGCCCGCGTTCTGTCACGATGGGGAGCGAGAGACGTCGACCGAGCGGCACATCTCGCGAAGGGAGCTCCCGTGCATCCCATTGTGCGGGCGGCCTACCCGGCGGACCGGACCGCAGTCGCGCAGGCACGCCGGTTCGTCCGGGAGACGCTCATCGGGTGGGGCGCCGATGACGCGATCGACGACGCGGTCCTGCTGACCAGCGAGCTGGCCACCAACGCCGTCATCCACGCGCGTACCCCGTTCGAGGTGGTGTGCCGGGCCGCCTGCGCGTCGGTGCAGATCGAGGTCGTCGACGGCGACGCGACGCACGTGCTGCCCGCGCCGGGCGCGGGCGACGACCCCGACCGCGTCAGCGGCCGTGGGCTCCTCATGCCCGTCATGCTCGCCGCCGAGTGGGGCGTGTCGTACGCCGCCGGGACCAAGACGGTGTGGTTCCGCCTGCGCACGCGGGCCGTGCCGCCGCCGTCCGAGACGCCGGCGTACGCCCTGCCGAGGATCCCGGGCGTCGAGCACAGCCTGGTGCGCCGGCCGCGGGACGAGACGTACGACGGCGGCCTGTACGACGTGTTCGAGGCGGCGCCGGACCGCTGGCGCTTCGCCCTCGGCGGCGCGTGCGGCACCGGCCCGGAGGCGGCCGCCGTCACCGGCCTCGCCCGGCACGGCCTGCGCCTGCTCGCCGCCGAAGGCCACGGCGTCGCCGACGTCGTCACGCGCCTCAACCACGCCGTCGTCCGCGAGGGCGTGCACGGCCGGCTGATGACCCTCGTCCACGGTGAGCTCGTACGCCGCCGGGACGCCGGCGTGCGGGTGACGCTGGTCTCCGCCGGTCACCCGGCGCCGCTGCGGCTGAGCTCGTCGGGCGAGGTGACCTCGGTGACGGCCGTACAGCTGTCCCTGGGAGCGGTCCGCGACACCCGGTTCGAGGAGCACACCGTCGACCTCGACCCCGGTGACGCGCTGCTGTGCGTCACCGAGGGGAGCGCCGACGGGGTCGTCCAGGGCAACGGGGACACCGAGCCGGGCCCCGGCGCCGGGACGCGTGCGGACGGCCTGGCGCGCCTCCTCGCCGGCCGTACGGACCTGAGCGCCGAGACGGCGGCCGAACACCTGTCGTACGCCGGCGATCTCGCGGTGCTCCTCCTCCGCGTCCTGTGACCCCCACAGGCCCTAGCCCAGCCAGCCGGGTTTCACGAGGCCGGTCTCGTAGGCGATGACGACGAGCTGGGCGCGGTCGCGGGCGTGGAGCTTGATCATGGCACGGCTCACGTGGGTCTTGGCGGTGGCCGGGCTGACGACCAGGCGGCTTGCGATCTCCTCGTTCGACAGGCCCTCGGCGGCCAGGGCCATGACCTCGCGTTCCCGCTCGGTCAGCCCGGCCAGCGCGGTGGTGGCGGCGTGCGGCTTCTTCGCCTTGGCCGCGAACTCCGCGATCAGCCGGCGGGTCACTCCCGGCGACAGCAGCGCGTCGCCGGCGGCGACCTCGCGTACGCCGCGGACGAGTTCGGCCGGCTCGGTGTCCTTGACGAGGAATCCGCTGGCCCCGCCCCGCAGGGCCTCGAAGACGTACTCGTCCAGCTCGAACGTCGTCAAGATGATGATCTTCGTGTCGGAGAGCCGCTCGTCGGCGATGATCCGCCGGGCGGCCGCCAGCCCGTCGAGCACGGGCATGCGGATGTCCATCAGGACGATGTCGGGGCGCTCCCGCCGCGCGAGGCGTACGGCCTCCTCGCCGTCGCCGGCCTCGCCGACCACCTCGATGTCCGGTTGAGCGTCGAGCAGCGCGCGGAACCCCGCGCGGACGAGTGCCTGGTCGTCGGCCAGCAGTACGCGGATCAACCGTGTCCTCTTCTCATCTGGACCTCGCCTGCCATCATGACCGCGGTTCCGGGCTTCCGGCGGGGTGCGGGACAGGCAGCCGGGCCCGTACGTGGAAGCCGCCGGCGTCCGTACGGGGACCGGTGGAGATCTCACCGCCGAGCGCGGCGACGCGTTCGCGCATGCCCGGGATGCCGTTGCCGCCGCGGGGCAGGTCGCCGGGCGCGCCGCGTCCGTCGTCGAGGACCTCGACGAACAGACCCTCGTCGCCGTACCGCAGGCGTACGGTCGCCGTCACGCCGGGGCCGGCGTGCCGGGTGACGTTCGTCAGCGCCTCCTGGATGATCCGGAACGCGGCCAGGTCGACGCCGGCGGGCAGCGGACGCGGCTCGCCGCTGGTCTCGGTGTGCACGGTGATGCCGGCGACGCGTGCCCGGGCGAGCAGGTCGTCCAGCCGCGCCAGGCCGGCGGCGGGCGAGCGGGGCGCGCTCTCGTCCACCTGGCGGAGCACGCCGAGCACCGACCGCACCTCGGTGAGGGCCTCCTTACTGGCCTCCTTGATCGCGCTGAGCGCCGTACGGGCCTGCTCGGGGCGTTCGTCCATGAGGTGCAGCGCCACCCCGGCCTGGACGTTGATCATCGAGATGTTGTGCGCGAGCACGTCGTGCAGCTCGCGTGCGATGCGCAGCCGTTCCTCGCTGGCCTGCCGGCGTTCCTCCTCGGCGCGCGTGCGGCGGACCTCGTCGGCGCGCTCGCGGCGGACCCGGAGGATCTCCGCCCCGGTCAGCAGCACCACCAGCCAGGTGAAGACCACCAGAGTGTGGCCGAACGACCAGTACGCGAGCCGGAACGGGCCGAACGGCGTGAACCGGCTCACCACCCCGAGCACGGTGAGCGCGCCGCCCGGGATCGCCCAGGCGGCCACGCGGCGCCCCGCGCCCACGGTCGCGACGATCGCGACGACCGGGCTGAGGAAGACCGGGCCGAAGACGTATCCGCGCAGGAGGTACAGCACGGTGGCCGTCATCACCACGGAGAGTGCGACCGTGGGGTAACGGCGACGGAAAAGGAGGGCGAAGGGCCCGGTGGCCAGCAGCGCGTACGCCAGGACGTCGAGCAGCATGTGGGGGTACGGCATGTGGACGTCGGCGCCCGACGACCCCACCAGCTGGAGGAAGCCGACGAAGATCGGCACGACGAAGACCGGAAGGTCGCCAGGGCGCCATCGGGTCCCACGTTCGCCGGTCACATGTGAACTTTAGGAGGCCGGTGGGCGTCAAAACATCGTGCGCCGGTGGACATCGCGACTACGCCGCCGGGAGTAGCCGCCCACTGACCTGGTATTTACCAGTCGTTTGCCGGCCATCCACAACACTGTGGGCCGGACACGTGTCGCCATTTTCGGGAGGAGTGTGCGGTCTTCACGGCGACTCGGGCGCGTTGAGTGGACGGGAACGGTCGGTTTGGCGGATACCGTAATCCGGCCGGGGTGTGCGTGCGCCCCTTCCCCTTCCTGAGCCCTGGTGCGTTCCCCGTCGGGAACGAGCCGGATCCTGAGAGGACATCGGTGGGACTGACGAGCGGGGTCCTCCTCGCCTTTTTGATTCTGGTGGCCGTCGGTCTGGGTGCGGTCACGATCTGGTGGTGGCCGAGGTTCGCCGGGCCGGGACCGCGCATGCTGCTCTCCCGTCTCGGGCTGTTCGCCGGTGCTCAGTTCACGCTGTTGATGGTGCTGCTGGTCGCGGTGAACAACTACTTCCTGTTCTACGCGTCCTGGTCGGACCTGCTGGGGACGAACCACCAGCCGGTACGCGTCCAGGCCAACAACAGCATCGTCGCGGTCAAGCCGATGGGCACGGGGCAGCCGCTCGCCCGCCAGGCCACCACCTTCGCCAAGAAGAAGTCCGACCCGGCGCACGACGGTCAGATCGAGCAGGTGCAGATTCAGGGCCCGCGCACCGGCCTGACCACCGACGCGTACGTTTTCCTTCCGCCGCAGTACTTCCAGAAGCAATTTGAGAAGCGCCATTTCCCGGTGATGTACGACTTCACCGGATTTCCGGGCCTGCCGCAACAGTTGGTGACACGCCTGAAGGTGCCCGCCACCGCGGCCGAGGAGATGAACGCCGGGCTGGTCCAGCCGATGATCATCGTGATGATGCGGCCCTCGCCGACCTCGGTCATGCCCAAGGACACCGAGTGCACCGACGTGCCGGGCGGCCCACAGGTCCTCTCCTTCTACACCCAGGACGTCGCCGAGGCCCTGATGTCGACGTACCGGGTGGCGGCCAACCCGCACGCCTGGGGCGCGATGGGCGACTCGACCGGCGGGTACTGCGCGGTCAAGCTCGCGATGAAGGCCTCGGACCGGTTCACCGCGGCGGTGTCGATGGCGGGCTACTTCTACCCGCGCCAGGACTGGCAGACCGGCGACCTGTACGCCGGAAACAAGCAGGTCAAGAACGACAACAGCCTCATCTGGCGGCTCCAGCACCTGCCGCCTCCGCCGATCTCGGTCCTGGTCACCACCAGCCCGGACGGCGAGCGCGACTACGGCGAGGCGCGCAAGTTCCTGCAGGCCGCGCGGGAGCCGCTGATGACGGACAAGATCCTCGTGCCGGGCGGGGGCCACAACCCCCGCACCTGGCGCCGCGTCCTGCCCAGCGCCCTGCAGTGGATGAGCCGGCATCTGGTGCACGAGGGCGTCTGACGCGAGGAGAGAACGCCCGGGGAGGCCTCGCGGCCTCCCCGCGGGCCACCGCTCACGACCAGGGCGACTCCGGGCGCTCCTGTGGCTCGCCGTCGACCTCGATGTCGGTCCGCTCGTTCCAGAAGCAGACCAGGTCACGGATCGGCTCGGCCTCGCGGAGCGGCCGCTCGTACGTCCAGGCGACGTCCTCGCCGCCGTGGCTCCAGTAGGTCGCCTCGCCCTTGTAGGCGCAGTGGCTCGTGGTCTGTGACGGCTCCAGGAGGTCGAGCCGTACGTCCTCGCGCGGGAGGTAGTAGCGGACCGGCAGCCCCGTCTCGAACAGCATGACCGGGCGGGAGGACTCCGCCAGCACCTCGCCGTTGAGGCTCACCTTCACGCGGCGGGAGCTCCGGAGGACGTCGATGCGGTGGTACGGGTCGTGCGGATGCCCGAAGACCTGTTCGTCCTCCTCGTACCAGGCGTCCATCGAGTCCCAGTAGAACGCGACGTAACCCTTGAGCCAGGGTGCGATCGGGTCCGGGTAGCCCCAGACGGCGTTCTCGGCGGTACGCCCGCCGGCCGACACCGTCCAGTAGGCGGCGTCGCCCTTCACCGGGCAGTGCGACGAGTGGTCGGTGCGCGTCAGCAGGTCGGTCCGTACGTCGCCCTCGGGGACGTAGTAGACGGGCAGGTTCCTGGTCTCGAACAGCAGGCGGGCGCCGGTGGTGTCGACGATCGTCTCCCCGCCGAACTCGGCCCGGATCCGCTTGTGCACCGGCTCGAAGTACAGCAGATGCCGTGGGGCGTTCACGTCTCCGTTGAACACGCCCGCCGGTCGCCCCGACAGGGGTGCTCCAGGCAAAGTGAGGCTCATACCTGCGGCAACCCCCGGCGACGGCGGCGCATTCCGTTCCTCTTCCCCTGCGTCCTGAACCGGCCTTGGTCCGAGCGCCGGATACGGGTTACGGTCCTTAGACGCGGGAGGAAAAAGATGACTCAACGGCGAGTCAGCCGTCCGATCTCCGACACGGAGCTGATCTACAACCCGGACACCTACGTACGCTCCGTGCCCCACGACGCGCTCACCCGGCTGCGGCGGTCGACCCCCGTCGTCTGGGTCGAGGAGCGGCCCGTCGACGACTGGCCGGCCGGACCGGGGTTCTGGGCGGTGCTGCGGCATGCGGACGTACGCCACGTGCTGCGCGACCCACGGCTGTTCTCCTCACACCTGGGCGCCACGCAGATCCGCGACGCCGAGGACCTCGACTACGTGCGCCGCATGATGCTCAACATGGACCCGCCGGAGCACTCGCGGCTGCGGCGGCTGCTGACCAAGGCGTTCACGCCGCGCGCGGTGGCGCGGCTGGCCGCGGGCATCGAGCGGCGGGCGCGCGCCCTGGTCGACGCGGTGGCCGAGAAGGGTGAGGCGGACTTCGCCAAGGAGATCGCCGCCGACCTGCCGCTGCTCACGCTGGCCGACGTGTTCGGCATTCCCGAGTCCGACCGGTGGCTGCTGTTCGACTGGTCCAACCGCGTCATCGGCTACCAGGACGCGGAGTACTCCATCAGCTCCGCGTTCGACCCCTCCCAGGCCACCGACATGGCCCGCCGGGCGATCGCGCTACGCCCCTCCGGCCCCGTGAACCCGCGCTCGCGCGCCGGCATGCCCGACCTGTACGCCTACGCCCACGAGCTCGGCGAGTACAAGCGGCGGCGTCCCGGCGACGACGTCATGACCGCGCTGATGCACCACGTCGACGACGAGGACGGCGCCGTCGCGGTCGAGGAGTTCGAGAACCTCTTCTGGCTGTTCGCGGTGGCCGGCAACGAGACGGTGCGCAACGGCCTGCCCGGCGGGATGTTCGCGCTGCTGAAGAACCCGGCCGAGCTCGCCCGGCTACGCGCCGACCGCTCCCTGCTCGACACCGCCGTCGAGGAGATGCTCCGCTGGTGGACGCCGGTGATGAACTTCCGGCGCACGGCGACGGCCGACACCGTCGTCGGCAACGTCCCGGTGCGCAAGGGCGAGAAGGTGGTCGTCTGGTTCTCCTCGGCCAACCGCGACGAGGAGGTCTTCGACCGGCCGTCCCGATTCGACGTCGCGCGGGCCGGCGGCGACCACCTGACCTTCGGGCACGGCCCGCACTTCTGCCTCGGCGCGCACCTGGCGCGGCTGCAGATGCGCGCGATGTTCACCGCCGTCCTCGACCGCCTGCACGACATCGAGCCGGCCGGCGAGCCGATGCGCCTGCGCTCGAACTTCCAGAACGGCATCAAGCGCCTGCCGATCCGCTGGAAACCGCACGGCTCACCCGCCGGCGACGATCTCCCGTAGCGCGGGCGAACGCGGTTCGAAGACCGCCGGCCGCGCCGGAGGGCCGCGCACGGGCTCAGGCGCGGACGACCTTGATGCCGGCCTCCTCGTACGGGCGGGTGTCCGCCTGTTCGTCGGTGACGAGCATGTCGACCTCGCCGATGCCGCAGATCTTGGCGAACGCGCGCTCGCCCAGCTTGGACCCGTCCGCGACGACGACCACGCGCTCGGCGCGGACCGCCATCTGCCGGTTGATGCTTGCCTCGTCCTCATTCGCGCAGGTCGCCCCGCGCTCGATGTCCAGGCCGCTGACGCCCAGGAACGCCATGTCCAGCGTCACCTGGTCGAACACGCCGTTCGCGAGCGGGCCGACCAGCTCGTACGACTGCGGCAGCGCCACGCCGCCGGTCAGTACGATCTTGATGTGCGGGCGTACGACGAGTTCGCCGGCGATGTTGAGGGCGTTCGTCACGACGGTGACCGCCGGGGAGCCGCCGTCGGCGGGCAGGTCCGGGCGGGTGGCCAGGGCGCGGGCCACCTCGGTGGTGGTCGTGCCGCCGTTGACGCCGACGACCGCGCCGGGCTCGACCAGGTCGGCGGCGACCGCCGCGATGCGCTGCTTCTCCGACGCGCGGCGGGCGCTCTTGTAGCGCAGCGGGAGGTCGTAGGTGACGGTGTGGGCCACGGCACCGCCGCGGGTACGGGTCAGCATCTGCTGCTGGGCGAGCTGGTCGAAGTCGCGGCGGATGGTCGCGGCGGAGACGCTCAGCTCGTCGGCCGCCTCCTCGACGCTGAGCCGGCCGCGGCTCGCGAGCAGCGACAGCAGGCCGTTCCACCGCTCGTAACGGCTCACGACTCCTCCGGAGGAAGAACCACGGCGTCGCCGGTCCGCTCACTGCGTTCGCTCATGAGTCCTCCTTCGGCGGAGGAGGGACCAGGTGCGCGCGCAACCACGTCTCCCGTCCGCGTGCTCGGTCGTGGAGGCAGGGTCCAGGTCAGGGATTAGACCAGCTGCCGCCGATGAGCTTTACTGATCGTACATCCCTCGCACCGCGCACGAATGTGCATGAGCGACCAGGCATCACTTTCAATGCCGAAAAGGTAGGCAAAAGGGCCGTCAGCCCAGCAGCCATTCCCCGGTGTTGACGCTGACGAGGCCATAACGGGCGGCGGCGATCACCGCCTCACGCTGGGAGTGCACGCCCAGTTTGGTCAGCACGCTCTGCACGTGGCTGCGGGCGGTACTTCGAGTGATCTTCATGGTGCGCGCCAGGGACGCGGTGCTCTCGCCGCGGACGAGCCGGGTCAGCACCTCGCGTTCACGCGGGGTCAGGTAGTGCGCGAGCCGCTGCGCCTCGCTTCGCGGGCGCAGCGGCATGCGCGTGCCGGCGGCCGAGTCGACCACCACCTCACCGGCGTGGACGCGGTCCAGCATCGCGACGATCTCGTCGGCCTGCTGACCCTTGTGCGCGAAGCCGCACACGCCCCCCGCGAGCGCGGCGTCGAGCAGCTCGGCGTCCATCGATCCCGACAGGACGACGAACCGCGTCGCGGGCGCGGTGCGCAGGAGCTCGGGCAGGCGGTCGAGCGCCGAGCCGCCGGGAAACTGCAGATCGATCAGGCATACGTCGGCCGGTGCCGACGACAGCAGGCGCAGCGCCTCGTCCGGGGAGTAGACCACGCCGACCACGTCGTGCCCGGCCTCGGCTAACACGAGGGCGAGCGAGTCCGCGAACACCGCGTGGTCGTCGCAGACCACGACCTTCATGGGCCGGTCGCCGACGGCAGCAGGATCCGTACGCGCGCGCCCCCGAGCTCGCACCGGCGGACCTCCAGCCCGCCGCCGTAGCCGGTGACCAGGTCGTGCACGATGCCCAGCCCCAGCGAGGCGAGCCCCCCGGCACCGCCGCCGAAGCCCGGCCCGTCGTCGTCGACCTGGACGACGGTCCAGCCGTCCTCGCTCACCACGCTCACGTCGACGCGCTCGGCGGCGATGCGGCACGCGTTGTCCAGGATGTTGCGCACGGCGCGCCACAGCGCGAGCGGGTCGATGTGCGCCCACGCCGGGCTCGCGACGTATCCCACCTGGCGGATCGCGGCGAGACGCACCCCCGCGACGATCTCGCCGACGAGCTCGTCCACGCGGACCCGTTCCGGACGCGGCGGGTCGGCCGGGGGACCGTCGTCGTCCTCGTCGAGGCGGCGGAGCAGGTGGTCGAGCCAGCGAGTCTCGCCGAGCAGCGCCTCCACGCGGTCGCGGCTGGCCGGCCCGACGTCGTCGGCGACGGAGACCGCGGAGGCCAGCATGATGATGGTGCCCAGCTCATGGCGGATGTCATGACGGATCCTGCGCCGCCGGAGAACCGGGTCGTCGGCCGGCGGGGCCGGCAGGGCCAGAGCGTCACCGGCCGTCACGACCGCACGGCAGCCGAGCCGCGGAGTGGTCGCGGACGGTGAGGAACGCGATTGTCCATCGATCATGGCAGACCCCCGTCTTGGGAAAACATGTACCAACCTTGTCGACCGTCACTCGGTAAGACGCCGGTGTCCAGGCAGCCGGCGGTAAAGACAGGGTTGCTGGCCGGAGGTGGTCATGTCGTCACTGAGGGTAAACTACGCGTCGATCCGATGCGTCTCCTTGCCTCAAACGGCGGGGGAGGATCCGCGATAAACCAGGTCCAACGTCACAGAAAGTGACCGCGGATCGCACCGGTCGGCCACCCGTTTCAGGGCCGCGCGGCTCATTCGGCGTGCCTCGGCCGGGTTGTCCAGCAGGTAGCCGATCGCGCCGGCGAGTTGCGCCGGGTTGCCGGGGGCGGTGAGCAGGCCCGTCTCGCCGGCCCGGATGATGTCCGGCCCGCTCGGCGCCACCGTGCCCACGAGGGGCACGCCGGCCGCGGCCGCCTCCACCGCGGCGTACGGCACGCCCTCGTGCCGGCCGGTCATCGCGAGCACGTCGAAACCGGGCAGCAGGTCGGCGATGTCGTCGCGCCGGCCCAGCCAGATCAGGCGTTCACCGCCGAGCCGCTCGGTGAACCCGCGGCCGACCCGCCCCGGCAGGCGCGCGGCCGGCCCGCCGTCGCCGTCGGCCCACACTCCGTAGACGCCTCCGGGCAGCCGCGCGATCGCGCGGGCGAACACGTCCGGACGCCGCGCTCCGTGCGCCGGGCCGATGCCCCCGACCACCTGCGCGCCGAGCGGCAGCCCCAGCAGTTGCCGCGCCCGCGTACGCGTGCCGGCGCGGTCCGGCAGGGCGACGGCGGGCCAGATCGCGCGCAGCCGCTCCGGAGTCGCCAGGCCCAGCCGGAGCGCGCGGGACGCCGTTCGCGTCCCCACCGCGAGGAACATGCCGGTGTGCCGCGCGGCCCGCCGCTCCGCGAGCGTCGGCGCGGGCGGGAAGTACCAGGTGTGCACGACGCGCGGGACGCCGGCCCGCGCGGCCGCGAGCCGCCCGGCCGTTCCCTCGTGCGTGTGCACGACGTCGTACGCGCCCGCCCCGATGACCTCGGCCAGCGCGTACCGCCCTAGCGCGCGCACGACCTCCACCCCCGAGCGTTCGGCCCACGCCTCGAGCCCCCCGCGCTCGCCGGTGATCACAGTGTGCGTGTACGCGTCCGGGTCGAGCGCGAGAGCCGCCGTCACCGCCGCCCGCGCCGGCCCGCCCTCGAACCGGTCGAGCACCAGGGCGACACGCAGCGGCGCGCCCGTCCCCCCGCCGCGCTCAGTCATGAGCCCTCCTCCGTCGGAAGAGAGACCAGGGGCGCGGGTCGTCTGATTCGCTCGCTCCGCTCGCTCATGGGCCCTCCTTGGTCGGAAGAGAGACCAGGCGCGCGGCCTGCTTGCTTCGCTCGCTCATGGGCGTTCCTCGTACGGCCGGTACTCCGGCAGGATTCGCCGCATCAGCATCCGTACCTCGTCGTCGGCGTCGCGCGCGGCCGCGTCGAGCAGGGCGGTCAGCGGTTCGCTCCGGCCCTGGGCCGGCGGGGTGGCGCGGGTCGCGCAGATCAGCGGATGGGCGGTCCGCGCCCGCTCCTCCGAGTCGGCGAACGACCGGGCGCGCAGCCGCTCGCCGGGCCCCAGCCCGGTGAACCGGATCGTCGCGTCCGGCACGCGCAGCCCGTCGACGAGCGCGCCCACCACCGCCAGCACCGACGACGGCGGACCCGTGTCGAGGGCGAACGTCTCGGCGTCCTCGGCCATCACCGTCGCCTCCAGCACGAGTTCGGCGGCCTCGCGCGCGGACATGAGGTGCCGGGTGGCGTCGGGATGGGCCACGGCGACCGGCTGGCCCGCGGCGAGCCGGCCGGCGACCGCGCTCAGCGGAGAGTCGCTCGAGCCCAGCACCCCGCCGGCGCGTACCGCCGCGAAACAGGTCGAGCCGCCCGCCTCCGCGTGCAGCACCAGTTCCGACAGCCGGCGGGTCGCGCCGAGTACGGAGACCGGCTCGGCGGCCTGGTCGGTGGAGACGAGGACGAAGCGTTCGACGTCATGACGCAGGGCGGCGCGGACGAGGTTGCGCGTGCCGAGGACGTTCGTGCGCACCGCCGCGGACGGGCGGCGTTCGAGCGGGCGCGGGTCGTGGTTGAACCCCGCCGCGTGCAGCACCAGCTCGGGCCGTACGTCCTCGAACAGCGCGTCGACGCGTGACGCGTCCCTGATGTCCACCACCGCGGAGCGACCGGTCTCGCTCTCGGCGGCGAGCCTGGCCAGGCCGTCCGCGTCGTGGTCGAGCTGGACGAGCGCGGCCGGGTGGAGCGTACGGAGCCGCCGGCACAGCCGTGCGCCGATCGTGCCGCACGCGCCGGTGACCAGCACGCGGCGCCCCGAGACGAACCGCCGCGCCCGCGTGCTCGCCACGAGCAGCTCCCGCCGCCCGAGCAGACTGAGCGGCGTCTCGCGCGGGCCCGCGCCGGGCGGGAGGTAGCGCACGTCGAGGCCGGCCGCGCAGACGTCGTCGATGAGCCGCGCGACGCGTACGGGGGGCAGCGAGGGGATCGCCACGATGACGAGGTGCGCGCGGACCGGCCAGGTGGCGCCGGCGATGTCCGCGGTGCCGCCGAGCACCGGCAGGCCGTCGACCGTGTCGCCCACCGGCCCGTCGTCGAGGAACCCGACCGGAGTCAGGCCGCCGTCCCTCTCCAGCAGCGCCCTGGCCACCGTACGGCCCGCGCCGCCCGCACCGACGATCACAGTGCGGACGCCGTCACCGCCACGGCACCGTCGCCTGCGCAAGCTCAGCCCCGTCCGATTCTCACGAACACCCCTCTCGCCTGCGCCGAGAGTACGGCCGCCGCTCCGGCGCCTGAACGCGCATCAGGACGATGAGGACCTACGCCATATGGTGGACGCCGTTTCACATCGGGGGATCATCACCGGGATTCGACGGGCGCATGCCCGCACGCATCGCCACCGTGATCGCTTCGAGCGCGGAGTGCGCGTCGAGCTTGCCGAGAAGGTTCTGGGTGTGGGTGCGGACGGTGTTGGCCGACAGCCCGAGCCGGTCGGCGATCTCCGGCCGGTTCAGCCCGTCGACCATGCAGCGGAGCACCTCGCGTTCGCGCGGTGTGAGCTCGGCGAGGTCGTCGGCGTCCGGCGCGCCGTCGGCGAACAGCCGCCGCAGCACCTCGCCGAGGACCGTCGGCGGGATCCAGCCGCCGCGCCCGGCCGCTCCCCGGATCACCTGCGAGACGAGGTCGGCGCTCTCGGTCTTGGGCAGCCACCCCACCGCCCCGCGCCGCAGCGCGGTGACCATCGGGTCGAGGTCGGTGATGCCGCTGAGCACGACCACCCGGACGTCGGGATGACGCCGCCGGATCAGGTCGAGCGCGTCGAGCCCGCTCTCCTCGCCGAGCACGAGGTCGAGCACGACGACCTGGGGCGCCTCGGTCGCGATGAGCGCGGTGGCACGCCGGATGTCATGGGCGACGGGCAGCACCTCAAGGTCACGCTCGGCTCCGAGCCGCGCGGCGAGCGCCTCGGCGAACAGAGCCTGGTCGTCGACGATGAGGACGCGGATAGGCCTCATGCGGGCCAGGATGACGCACCCGACCCGATCACGGATCCCGCATTTGCTGGAGACCGCCCCTCGGAGAACCGGGCGGCCGGATCAGGCGACGGCGCCCCGGTCGCGCAGGTCGGCGATCTCCTCCGGCGACAGGCCGAGTTCGGTCAGCGTCGCGTCGGTGTGTTCGCCCGCGCGTACGGGCGGTGCCGGCTCCTCGGCGGCGGTGCGGCTGAAGCGCGGGGCCGGGGCGGGCTGCGTCAGGCCGCCGACCTCCACGAACCCCTGGCGCGCCGTCACATGCGGATGGCCCGGGGCCTCGCCCAGGTTCATCACCGGTGCGACGCACGCGTCGGTGCCGTCGAAGATCTCCGTCCACTCCGCCCGGGTACGGGTCTTGAACACCTCGGTGAACCGCGCGCGCAGTTCCGGCCAGCGGTCCGTCTCCAGCTGGCCCGGCAGGTCCTCGTCCGCCAGTCCCAGGCCGTGCAGCAGCGCGGCGTAGAACTGCGGTTCGAGGGCTCCCACGCTCATGTACAGCCCGTCGGCCGTCTCGTACGTGTCGTAGAACGGCGCGCCGCTGTCGAGCAGGTTGGTGCCGCGGGCGTCCGACCACAGGCCCTGGCCCCGCATGCCGTGAATGAACGACGTCAGCAGGGCGGCCCCGTCGACCATGGCCGCGTCGACGACCTGTCCCCGGCCCGAGCGCGACCGCTCGTACAGCGCGGCGAGGATGCCGACGGCGAGCAGCATGCCGCCGCCGCCGAAGTCGCCGACGAGGTTGAGGGGCGGCAGCGGCCGCTCGCCGGCGCGGCCGATCGGGTCCAGCGCGCCCGCGACGGCGATGTAGTTGATGTCGTGTCCGGCCATTCCGGACATCGGGCCCTCTTGGCCCCAGCCCGTCATCCGGCCGTAGACGAGGCCGGGGTTGCGGGCGAGGCAGACGTCCGGGCCGAAGCCGAGACGCTCGGTCACGCCCGGGCGGAAGCCTTCGACGATGACGTCCGCGTCGTCGACCAGGCGCAGGAGTACGTCGACTCCGGCGGGGTCCTTGAGGTTGAGGCCGATGGAGCGGCGGCCGCGGCCGAGCGGATCCGTCGGCGCCTCACCGCCGACACCGGCCGGGCGGTCGACGCGGATGACGTCGGCACCGAGGTCGGACAGCACCATGCACGCGAAGGGCGCGGGTGCGAGACTCGCGATCTCGATGACGCGGACACCGTTCAGCGGTCCCATGCTCACCTCTTAGGTCGGTCGCTGCGGAACACTCTAGAACGTCGTTCTGGAGCGCCGAGCACCGCCTTCGGGGAAGGGGGATACGAGAAACCGGTGCTCCGTGGCGGGAGACCACGGTGGGACGACAGCGGAGAACCGCCGTTGAAGCGTTGAGGTGGCGCGGCCTGAGCCGCGCCGGAGATCACAGTGCGTTCACGAACCTTGACAAAGAGTGGCCCGCGTCGGAGAGGCTGCCGAGTGCGTTGTGCACCACGCGAGCCGCGCCGGACGGAGAAGTCAGCAGGTAGAACACAACAAAGGCCCCGAGTGCCCAGGTAAGGTACTTCTTCATTGGCGCTCCCGCCTCCCTATGAACGCCGATTTGCCGCCAACGTGTGGCGCGGACGGCATCCTTCCGGTTTCAGTTGTAGTGATGCGAGCCGCCCGGTGGGCGGACCGTCATCGCGATCGTCCGTGTCTCATAGTCGAGTATCACCGCTTCGCTGCCTTCTGTCGCGTGTCAACTTTGACACACATTGGTGCGAGGGGGCGACCAAGAGTCGAGACCCCGTCTGAGGTTTCGCTAATGACATCAAATGTACTGGTCACGGCGGTGTAGTGGCGATGTCATGCGTTCCTTCGCGGCGGCCGGTGTGGCGCGAACAAGATGGCGCGGAAGTGTGAGATATGCCGACGGTTCCGTCGCGGAGCGTGTCCGGTGATCACTCCCGGTTCGCGAACCGTATCGCCGCCGTGAAACGGGAACAGATGTATATATCGCCCATCTTCTCGTCGCCGGCGGCAGCCGGGCCCCGGCCGCTTTCGGACAGCCCGTGCCCCGGTCAACGGTGAGACCGCCAGACGCCCGCCGACCGGGCGTCCGACCGTCGCGACCCGGCGGACGGAGGGCCGTACAGCACCTCTGGCCTGCGCAAATGCATGAATTAAGCGCCCGCCGGGTAACTCATCGTTGCCGTGCGTGGCCGTCGGGGGGCGCCGCTCACGGCCGAAAACCGTGCGGCCTTCGAACGAGCAACTCATCAGAGTGCGCGTCACCGTCATCGCGATGGTGGTGACGGGCTTCCTCGCCATGCTCGGGTACGGGGGGCTGCTCGCCTTCATCCGCATCCAGGCGGGCATCCAGCTCGACAACCAGCTGACGTTCACCGCGCGCCAGGTCGCCACCCTCGTCCGTGCCGGTCACCTGGAGAACCCCATCGTCCTCGGCAACCCCGGCCTGATCCAGGTGCAGAACGACCGCAGGCAGGTCGTGGCGGCCAGCCGCTCGCTGGTCGGCCTGTCCGCGCTGCGGGCGAAGGCGCCCACCGGCGACGCCCGTCTCTTCGAACGCGTCTGCCCGGGAAACCGCTGCTTCCGCGCCGTCTCGATGCGGGTGGCCGGCCCGGACGGCCCACTCACCGTGTACGTCCTGGCGCCGGAGCTGGGCCTGTTCCCCCGGCCGGGGCTCGCCGTCTTCCTCGCCCTCGGCATCCCGTTCAGCATCGGGGTGACCGGGGTCTGGCGATGGTGGCTCGCCGCGCGGAGGCTGCGGCCCGTCGAGCTGATCCGCGCCGAACTCGACGAGATCAACGCGGCCGACCTGCACCGGCGAGTGTCGGTGCCGCCCCGGCGCGATGAGTTCTTCTCGCTGGTCGAGGCCGTCAACGCCACGCTGGACCGGCTGGAGGCGGCGGTCGAGCAGCAGCGGCGACTGGTCTCCGACGTCTCGCACGACCTGCGTAGCCCCATCGCCGGCCTGCGTGCCGAGCTCGAGGCAGCTCTGATCGACCCGGAGGGCACCGACCTGCGGTCGGCGCTGACCCGTACGCTGAAGAACACCGAACGCCTGCAGAACATCGTCACCGAGCTTCTCGTGCTCGCCCGTAGAGAGGCGGGCCTGCCCGGCCGTACCGAGCGCGTCGACCTTGGCGAGCTCGCCGAGCGCGAGGTGGCCCGCCGGCCCCGCCGCGTCTCGGCGAAGGTCGCCGCCGAACCCGGCGTGATCGCCCGGGTGAACGACGTCGACGTCGGCCGGGTGCTCACCAACCTGCTCGACAACGCCGCCCGGCACGCCGACTCCGAGGTGATCGTGACCGTACGGCGCGACCGCGACGTCGCGGTCGTGGAGGTCTTCAACGACGGTGAGGCGATCGCGCCCGAGGACCGCGAGCGGATCTTCGAACGGTTCATCCGGCTGCCCGCCTCGCGGAAGCGGGACTCGGGCGGTACGGGGCTCGGGCTGGCCATCTCACGTGACATCGCCGACGCGTACGGCGGTTCCCTGGAACTGGCCGACGACGACCTCGGCACCCGGTTCGTCCTCACGCTCCCACTCCTGGAGGAGCCCGAAGCCTGAACGCCTGAGCTACTGCGGGTTCCGCCACATCGGCCAGACGCGCGGCCCGCCCCCGGACACGCGGATCTCCCCGGTGACCCGGAAGTCGAAGCGCTCGTAGTAGGCGATGTTCGACTCCTTGGACGACTCCAGGTACGCGGGGAAGCGCCCGTCGTCGCAGCGGGACAGCCGCGACATCAGCAGGGCCGAGCCGAACCCGTGGCCCTGGGCCGCCGGATCGGTGCCGAGCACCGCGAGGTAGTAGTGCGGCTCGATCGGATGGGCCCGCTCGATCTCGCCGAGCCCGCGCAGCACCGTGTACGTCCGGGTGCCCAGGACGCGGAGCATGGCGGGGAACTGCCGGAGCTGGGCGGCGAGGGAGATCTGCCAGCGGCCCGGCGGGTCCCACAGCGCGCCCGCCCGGACCCGCCCGTTCTCCTCGGCCAGCTCGTTCAGCCCGTTCGGCAGGTGTGCGTGGCGGAGCAGCAGGGCGAACATGGCGGCCATCCGCTCCGGATGGCGGGGAAACATCCACGTCCAGACCGGATCGTCGGCGAAGGCGCGTCCCAGCACCGCCGCGAGGGCGTCGGCGTCTGAGGCCAGGACGTCACGGACCGCGTTCATCCGCGAAGTGTTTCGTGCAACGATCGGTATGTGAAGATCCTGATTCGAGTGGTTACGACCGCAATCGCACTCTGGGTGGCGACACTCATCGTCAGCGGCATCGACCTGACAACGGCCTCCACACCGAAGAAGGTCGGCACTCTCATCGCCGTGGCCGTCGTCTTCGGTCTGATCAACGCCTTCCTGAAACCGATCGTCAAGACGCTCGGCTGCGTCTTCTACATCCTGACGCTGGGCCTCTTCGCGCTCGTGGTGAACGGCCTGCTGCTGTGGCTGGCCAGCTGGTCGGCGGGCAAGATGAACCTGCCCTTCCACGTGAGCGGGTTCTGGCCGGCGTTCTGGGGCGCGATCGTCGTCGGCGTCGTGAGCTGGCTCCTCAACCTGTTCGTCCACGACGACAAGGAGTGAGCCCCGGCGATCTCAGGCGGGCAGATCCGCGGCGTCGAGGTGCTCGGTGCTGTTGGAGGTGACCAGCCGCAGCTCGCCGTCCTTGCGGGCCCACAGCGTGAGGGAGGCGTTCGGGACGAGCGTGCGCTCGATCTCGAGCAACTCCTTCTCGCTGAGCCGCTCCACGATGTAGCGCGTGAGGACCACGACCGCGTCGTGGGCGACGACGAGCACCCGGCCGTCGGGGTGCTCACTCTGGATCTCCGCCAGCACGCTGCGGAGCCGGAGGGCGACGTCCGCCCAGGACTCGCCGCCGGGCGGCCGGTAGTAGAACTTGCCGGTGAGCCGCTTGCGCGCCGCCTCCTCGGGGAACCGGGCGGTGATGCCCCGCCACGTCAGCGCGTACAGCGCCCCGTTCTCCCGGTCGCGCAGCCGCTCGTCGTACCGGATCGGCAGGTCGCCGAGCTCCGCCATCGCGATGCGCGCGGTCTCCGCGGCGCGGACGTACGGCGAGGAGTACACCACCGTGGGCCGCTCGTCCGGCGGCATCGCGGCCAGCCGCCGGCCCAGCGCCTCGGCCTGCCGCCGGCCGGTCTCCGACAGCGGCACGTCGGGGTCGCGCAGACCGATGTCGATCTCCTCGAGCCGCTGCGTCTCGGCCTCGCGCCAGGCGACGTTGCCGACGCTCTCCCCGTGCCGGGCCATCGCCAGCCACTCCACTTCGTTCAGGAGTCCTCCTTCGTCGGAAGAGTGACCAGGTGCGCGTGTTCATTGGTTCGCTCGCCACGCTCGCTCACAGAAACTCGACCTTACCCGTCTGATCAGGACATGGGGCATTCCTGGCCGCACGTGAGGCGGATCAGCATCTCCAGGAACACCTGCTGGATCCCGCCGGGGTCCAGGGTGACGAACGCCTGGCCGCCGGTCCGCCCGGCGATCTGCTGGAGCGGGCCGGGGTCGATGTCGGGCCCGAAGGCGATGGGCACGATCGCCACCGGCTTGAGCGGGTCCGCGATGCGCTCCAGCTCCTTCAGCAGCTCCTGCAGGAGGATCGTGTGCCCGGGGTCGTAGTTCATGCCGTCGGTGAGCACGACCAGCACGTTGTTGCGGTCCGGCTGGTAGGTCCGCACCGCCTCCTTGTACGCGGCCAGCACCGAGTCGTACAGCGCGGTGCGGGTGCCGGGCGCGGGCTGGGCGGCGTTGAACGCGGCGATCACGGCGTCGCGCTGAGTGCCGGCGCCCACCCGCTGGGTCAGCTGCCGGTACGGCACGAGCTGCCGGTAGTCGCGGTCACCGTCCAGCCGCGTGGAGAACTCCCAGAGGGCGACCTGGGAGTTGCCGCTGAGGATGCGGGTGCCGCCGATGGCGGCGCTGGTCGTCGCCCGCATGCGGGTCTCCTTGCCGCGCGGCACGGGATCGGCCATCGAGGGGGAGACGTCGAGCAGGATCAGCATGCGCGCGCCGAGCACGGTCCGCTGCCACATCTGCAGGATCCGGCCGACCGTCGCCGGGTCCTGGGGACGCGTCGGCGCCGGCGCCTCGGCCGTGACGCCGTACCGGGCGCCGAACCCGGCCCCGGCGACGCCGTCCGGGGTCCGCAGGCCGAGCGGCTGCAGGGCCTCGCGCGTCGGCGACTGCGACAGCGCGGCGCCGAAGTCCTCCACGGTCCGCGACCGCTCGCGGTCGGTGGTCGCCGAGACGTACGGGAAGTCCAGCGTGAGCGCGCCGTCACTCGGATAACGGGCGCTGACCGGCCGTTTCGGGTCCGCGTGGTTGTGCTGCCAGACCGACTGTTCCGACAGCACCACGGCGGTCGGCGGGTCCCCGCCACGGAACATCGCCTCGTACGCGGCCTTGTCGTCGGGCAGGGCGGAGCCGAGGTCGGAGTACAGGGTGATCGCGAACGTGCCGAGCCCGGACTTGCCCGATCCGGACGCCTGGTGGGCGAGCATCAGCGCGCCGAGGCCGCTCGCCTGCGTCGTGGGGTCGAGGAACCGTACGCGGACCGCCGGCCGCGCCGCGCCGGTGCCGGGCAGCCGGGAGGACAGCAGCAGCCGCCAGCTCACGTCGTTCGGCGAACGCCCCTCGGCGGCGGCCAGCACCAGAGGCGAGGACGCGATCGAGGTGCCCGCGGCCCGTACGGCGCCGGCGCCGAGGCGGGTGCGCCGGGCGACCGGCAGCCAGAGCGAGGAGTCCGGAATCCACGCGTCGGGCCGTACGGCGCCGGGAGAGGAACCCTGCCCGGACAGGACGCCGGCCACGTCCGCCGGCTCCTCGCTGCGCACGGTGACGCGGACGCAGGTCGTCCGGGCGTTGAAGCGGCGGGCGGTCTGCTCGACGGCCGGGGCGATCGTGGGCGCCGCCGCCACGGTGATCGCCTCGGCGCGGCACCCGTCGGCGTGGGAGCCGAGGCCGCAGGCGGCGGAGCCAGGGACGATGGTCAGCAGGAGGAACAGTGCTCTGGCGCAGGCGGCGCCACCGCGACGGTATGACATCCAACACCCGTCCCCGATCATCGACGGCATCCCGTCATTTGCCCCGGAGATTATCCGGTTAAGCGCCGACCAATGCCCCTTTCCTGACATTCCGGTGGAGTGTGTCCGGGGAGTGAGATGACCGTCGTCACACCAGTCACAGAACTTTCCTTACGCCATTCTGTTAACAGCTGATACCGGGAGGACTTTCCGCCGGTCGGCTCTTGACCAATGGGAATACCTGACGTCGCATAGGTCACTGACTAAGCTTCGCGGTTGTGGGACGTCATGTCTCTTCCGGGCGAAGACGTGCGCTTCGTGGCCGGTTCCTCCTCGCGCTTCTCGCGATCGCGGCTCTCGTATGCCTGGCGGCCTTCGCCGGCTACCGGATCTGGGACGAGACCCGCGGCCGGCCGCTGTCCCGGCACGGCCGGCCGTCGCCCTCACCGACCCCGGTCACGCTGACCCTCGCGCTCACGGTGACGGGACCGAAATGCGAGGTGTTCGTCCGGGTGCCGGGCGGCGACATCCTGGTCAACCGGAGCTTGGTGCGCGGCCAGTCGCTGCGCTTCGACGAACAGCGCCTGAGCGTCGTCCTGAGCGACGCGGGCGCCGCGCGGGTCTATGTGAACGGCCGACTGCGCCCACCCGGCAAAGCGGGTCAGCGCGTCGCCTTCAACGCGCTGAAGGGCTGACCGCTGAAGCGATTTTCGGCTCGCCGGAAAGGTGGATTAGGCGTCTGTCGTCATTGCGGTCGGCAGTGCGGCGCGTCGGCGGCCCGGGTGAGTTCGCCGACGCGCTCGGGATCAGGTGCCGTCCCGTGCCTTCTCGCGGTGCATCACCGCGGCCGCAAATGGCGGGGACTAGGAGACAGACCCTCGCGCCGATCCGCCGCCGCGCAGGCGCTTCGCGACGTGCTGTACGCCCACCGGAGTGCTGGCCCGGATCACCTGACTGCCCTGTCCACCCGCCACCGACCCTGCGTACGGCCACCGGCACCTGGAGCCGCGCCCTGACGCCACTGCTCCTGATGTGCGCGGTGGCAGGCATGCGCGCAGGCCCACGGCCCGCGCCGAACGCCCGCCCGGCGCCGCCACCTCACCGATGGCGGCAAGGACGACCAGCCCGATCACCAGGCGGCGCTGGAGGTGTCATAGGGGTTCGGCGGCGAGGGAGGTCGGTGCGGTCGACGCGGAGCCCGTTGGAGGCACGGACAGAAGGCCGCCCGCCCGTCCGGCGTGGTCCTCGCCCGCCGGGGCCGGGGACCATGTGATGTCAGGCTCGGCCGTTCGTGGTGCGGCGGCGGAGCCTGACATCACGGCGCAGATCGCGGCCTGGTGGCGCGTCACCGCCTGTGCATCACGCGCCGGAGGAGGGGGTAGCCGATGGCGGGCCTCTTCTGAGAGAAGAAAATTCTCCTGTCAGGAGAACCCCTTGAGAGGAACACCCGCCTCTCGCCCGGTCCGACACGTCCGACCGCCTACGACCACTGACATCAAGCCCTTGGCGGCCGGTGCGGTCGGTGCGGTCGGTGCGGCGCCCGCTGGGGCGGCGGACGGAGAGCCGCCCGGCCGTTCGGGGTGGTCCCCGCTCGCTGGGAGCGGGGACCACGCGGTGTCAGGCTCGGCCGTTCGGGGTGCGGCGGCGGAGCAGTGCCACCACGCCGGCGATGGCGGCGAGGATGACGACGACCAGCCCGATCCACCACCAGCCCGCGCTGGAGGTGTGTCGTACCGGTTCGGCGGCGGGGGAGGCCGGTGCGGACGACGTGGGGCCCGCCGGGGCCGCGGACGGAGAGCCGCCGCCCGTCACCGTGAACTTGTACTCGCCGGTCACGGGGTGGCCGTCCTCGGCGACCACGCGCCAGCCGACCGTGTAGACGCCCGGCGCCAGTGCACCGCCGACCTGTTGGGTCACGTGGTTGTCGACCGCGCTCGCCTTGCCCGCCTCGTGGTGGCCGCCCTTGGCGTCCAGCAGGACGACGCCGGGGAAGCGCACCGGGTCGGCGTAGGTCAGGCGGATCTGGGCCGGGGCCGTCACCGAGGCGCCCTTGGCCGGGTCGGAGGACGTCAGGGTCGTGTGGGCCTCGGCCGGCGCGGCCGTGGCCAGTACGCCCAGCAGCGCCGCCGCGGCCGCCGCCGCCGCGAACCTCATGACGCGCGCTTCCGGGTCAGGCCGTACGCGCCGACCGCCAGGCCCACGATCCCGACGGCGAGGCCCAGGCCGCCGAGCAGCCGGGCGGTGCCGTCGTCCGAGGACGCCGGGGCTTTCGCCGCGTTCACCCGTGCCGTCGCGTCCTTGGCGTCGGACGCGGTGGCGACGAGGTGGATGGTCGGGGCGGGGTGCTCGGGTTCCTGGCCGCCGTTGCCGGGGTCCTGGTTCCAGTTCACCACGTCGCCGTTGGAGTAGGTCTGGGCCGCCTTGAACATCAGCCGGTCGACGCCGGTCGGCAGCGGGCCCATCGAGACGTCGAACTCCTGGAACTCGCCGGGCGCGATCTTCCCGCCGCTCCAGGTGATCTTCGAGACGGCCTCGGTCAGCTCACCGCCGTCGGTCTTGAGCGGCGTGGCGAGCTTGGCCTTCTCGACCTTGATCTTCCAGCCGGGGACCGGGCGGACCGACACGGACGCGATCGGGTGGTCGGCGGGCAGGTCGACCTCCAGTTTCGTGGTGTCGGCGTCCGGCTGCTCGTTCGGGACGCGGAACGACACCTTGCTGTACGAGCCGGGCTCGGCCGTGCTCGGGTTGGCGGTGACGTGCGCCGAGGCGGCTCCGGCCGCCAGGGTGATCGTGAGCCCGGCCAGGGCGGCCACGGTCGCCACGCGCTGTGACATGCGCATAAGGGGACTTCTCTCCATTTGATGGTGGAACGCCGAAGTGCCGGATCGGTAAGGACCCGGGAGCGGTGCGGCGCTCAGCCGTCGAGCGCCGCCGTGAGAGCGGCGGGAGGTCCCCGTCGAATGACGACGTGACGCAGGAGGGCGCCGCGCGGCGCGGCGCCGGGAGCGGCGGTCTGAAGGCGCGGCGCCACGCACACCGGCGGCTCCGCCGACAGCAGGGCGCGCGCCGGGCGTACGAGAGCGGCGGCGACGCGCCGGGCCAGCCTCCACACCGCGCGTTCGCCGCGCCGGAGCCACCAGGCGGACACGGCCGCCGCCGCGACGTGCGCGAAGGTCATGGTCCAGCCGGCCGTCGACGGTGCCATGGTGTGGCCGTGGGCCAGGTGCTGCCCGTGCTCGGCGGCCGAGAACAGGGCGTGCAGGACGAACTGCCCGCCCAGCAGTCCACCGAAGATCGTCCCGAGGGAGCGTTCGGCGCCGCCGAGGACCGTGCCGACCGCGGTCATGACCGCGAGGCCGCCGATCGCCGCCACCGGGGAGACGGTCGCGTGCGAGGCCATCATGTGTCCGGTGACGGCCAGCGCGACGCACACGGTGGCGAACACCACCGCGCGCGCGGCACGGTACGTCGGACGGGTCGGCATGACGCCTCAATTATCGGTGTACGGCCTCTGTGCTCGCGGCCGCATCGCCGGATACGGGCGGTCGTGCGGCCCGGCCCGCGCGCCGATGTCGGCCAACCTTGACGTCGCAGGCTATTGACGCCGTGATCGTTAGTACTTAACTTCCATACGACCACGTGATGACGTTGGTTTTTTCCAGAACCACCGGGAGATCCATGTTCCGGCCCGCCTCGCCCTCCCCGCGCCTCGTACGCCACCGCGCCGCCGTACCGGCCCTCGTGGCACTGCTACTCGGCGCGCTCGCCACCGGCCCATCCGCCCATGCCGCCACGCAGAGTGACCACGGTCGAGGCGTACGGTTGCGGGTGATGAACTACAACATCCAGGCCGGCGCCGGCTCCGATCATGTGTTCGACCTGGAACGACAGGCCGAAGCCATCGAGTCCGAGCACCCCGACGTCGTCGGTCTGGAAGAGGTCGACGTCGACTGGGGGACCCGCAGCGACTACACCGACGAAGCCGCGTGGCTGGCCCGGCGGCTGCGCATGCACGTCTTCTTCGCGCCCATCTACGACCTCCCGCCGGACCGCGACGGCGCGCCCGACCGGAAGTTCGGCGTCGCGCTGCTGTCACGCTTCCCGATCATGTACGCGAAGAACCACGAGATCACCCGGCTGTCCACGCAGGTGCCCGACCCGGTGCCCGCGCCCGGCCCGGGCTTCCCCGAGGTGCTGGTCAACGCCCACGGCGTGCCGCTCTGGGTGTACGTCACCCACCTGGACTACCGCGCCGATCCGGGCGTACGGGAGGCGCAGGTGGCCGACATGGACGCGATCATGGACCGCCGGCACGGCCCCAAGCTGCTCCTCGGCGACTTCAACGCCCAGCCGGACGACCCGGAGCTGGCGCCACTGTGGACGCGGCTGACCGACGCCATGACGGTCGCGGGACAGCGCACCACGCCGACCTGGCCCGCCGACACGCCGACCAAGCGGATCGACTACGTGACCTACTCGGTGGGGTACGGCATCCGTACCGTCGGCGCCCACGTGCCGGACACGCTCGCCTCCGACCACCGGCCCGTCGTGACCGACCTGACGGCCTTCTGAAGGGGGATCACATGACGACTCGACGAGGAGTACTGCGCGGCATCGCCGTCACCGGAGCCGCGGCACCGTTCGCCTCCCTGGCCGCCGCGCCCGCCGAGGCGAAGAAGGCCGGCGGCGTGCAGACCGGCTTCGACGTGCTGCACGCGAGCGGCTACCAGCAGCTCAAGGGCCAGAAGGTCGGCATGGTGGCCAACCCGACCGCGGTCGTACGCGACCTGACCCACGAGGTCGATGTCATGCACGGCTCCGGCGCCGTCGACCTCGTGGCGGTGTTCGGCCCCGAGCACGGCTTCCGCGGCTCCGCGCAGGCCGGCGGCTCCGAGGGCTCCTACAAGGACCCGCGGACCGGTATCCCCGTGTACGACGCGTACGCCAAGAGCGTGCAGGCGATCGCGGACGACTTCACCAAGGCCGGCATCGACACGGTCGTCTTCGACATCCAGGACGCGGGTGCGCGCTTCTACACCTACATCTGGACGATGTACGACTGCATGCAGGCGGCCGTCCTCGCCGGCAAGCGCTTCGTCGTCCTCGACCGGCCGAACCCGCTCGGCGGCACCGAGGCGACCGGCCCGGTCATGCACCCGGAGTACACCTCCGGCGTCGGCAAGCAGGCGATCTCCGAACAGCACGGCATGACCGTCGGCGAGCTGGCCCTGCTGTTCGACAAGGAGTTCCTCGGCGGGAAGGTCAAGCCGCAGGTCGTCAAGATGCGCGGCTGGCGGCGTGGCGTGTTCTTCGACGAGACCGGCCTGCCCTGGGTCATGCCCTCGCCCAACATGCCGACCCTCGACACGGCCATCGTCTACCCCGGTCTCGGCCTGTTCGAGGCCCTGACGATCTCCGAGGGCCGCGGCACGACCCGGCCGTTCGAGATCATCGGCGCGCCGTTCCTCGACTGGCACTACGCCGACGCCCTGAACGCGCTCGCCCTGCCCGGCGTGCGGTTCCGCGAGATGTACTTCGTGCCCACGTTCAACAAGTGGGCGAACCAGAACTGCGCGGGCGTCCAGGTCACGGTGACCGACCGCCGCCGGTTCGACCCGATCCGTACGGCGATCGCCATGATCGTGACCGCGAAGAAGCTCTACCCCAAGGACTTCGCCTGGCGCGAGAGCGCCCCGCCGTACTGGATCGACAAGCTCACCGGCTCCGACCTCGTCCGTAAGGGGGTCGACGGCGGCTCCACCACGGATCAGATCGTCGCCTCCTGGCAGGGGGAGCTGGCACGGTTCCGCGCCCAGCGGGCCCGTTATCTGCTGTACCGCTGAGGAGGAACCGATGCGTCGCCCCCCACGTCGCTCCCTCATGGTCCTGACGGCCGCCGCGTGCCTGTGCGCGCCGGCGGTCGCCCAGGCCGCCCCCGCCGCCGCGCCCCCGAGCGGCCCGCCGACCGTCACCGCCTCGGACCTGAAGTTCACTTCCGGCCGTACCCTGCACTACGGCTCGGCCGCCTCCGCCGGGCTGCTGCCCGACCAGGTCGCGGCGATCGCCCGTGACGCCGCCGCGTACGAGACCGCCCTGCCGGGCGCGGCGCACCCGCTGTACCCGGGCGCGGTCGTGCTCGCCGCGCACGACGGCACGATCGTGCAGCACAGCGCGTCCGGTTACGCGCTGCGCTACTCCGACGACAAGCCGACCGAACTGCCGCGGGACCAGTGGATCCCGATGCGCAACGACACGATCTTCGACCTGGCGTCGATGTCGAAGCTGTTCACCACGATCGTGGCACTGCAGGAGGTTGAGCGCGGCAAGATCGATCTGGACAGCACGGTCGCAACGTACCTGCCCGGTTTCGCCAAGAACGGCAAGGACCCGATCACCCTCCGCATGCTCCTCACGCATACGAGCGGCCTGCGTCCGGACCTGCCCTTCTACAACTACACCGGCCGCGCCGCGCAGGAGCAGGCGCTGTACGACGAGCAACTGCAGAACCCTCCCGGCACGGCGTACGTCTACTCCGACCTGAACCTCATCACGATGCAGTTCATCCTTGAGAAGGTGACCGGCAAGACCCTCGACGTCCTCGTACACGACGGGATCACCGGACCGCTCGGGCTGAAGGACACCGGCTACAACCCGCCCGCCTCCAAGAAGCAGCGGATCGCCGCGACGGAGTACGAGCACAAGCCGGTCGCCGCGCTCGACCGCGGCCTCGTGTGGGGCCAGGTCCACGACGAGAACTCCTACGCCCTCGGCGGCGTCGCCGGACACGCCGGGGTCTTCTCCACCGCCCACGACCTCGCGGTCATCGCCCAGATGATCCTGGACGGCGGCCGGTACGGGCACGCGCGGGTGCTCGGTGACTCGTCGGTGCGGCAGATCTTCACGAACTTCAACCAGAAGTTCCCCTCCGACTCGCACGGCATCGGATTCGAGCTGGACCAGCGCTGGTACATGGGCGGCCTGTCCTCCCCGGTGACCGCCGGCCACACCGGCTACACCGGGACCGACATCGTCATCGACCCGCTGTCCCGGTCGTTCAGCATCCTGCTGACCAACCGGGTGCACCCGAGCCGCAACTGGGGCAGCATCAACCCGGCGCGCGTCGCGGTCGCCCAGGACCTGGCCCGCGCCATCCCGGTACGGCCGGCCGAGGGCCGCACGGCGTGGTTCTCCCAGACCAGGGACAAGACCACCGCGACGCTCACCGCCCCGGTGACCGGCGCGACGAAGCTCTCCTTCGACCTGTGGTACGACACGGAGGAGACCGACCTCGGCGTGCTGGAGACCTCGTCCGACGGCGCCAACTGGACGCCGGCGCCGTTCTCGCTGAAGGCGGGCCGCAGCTCCTGGACGTCGGACGGCACGTTCTCCGGCTTCGAGGACCGCCGCTGGGCGAAGGCCACGGCGACCCTGCCGCCGGGCACCACGCAGGTGCGCTGGCGCTACACGACCGACCCGCTGTACGAGGGCCGAGGCGTGTACGTCGACGGCGTCCGCGCCTACGACGCCCACGACCACGTGGTCCTCAACGGCGAACGCCCGTCGGACGCGGCACGCTTCGTCACGAACGGCTGGGTCGTGAGCTCCGACTGACCTTCCCGGCCCGGCTCGCGGCACCCGCGGGCCCCGGCCTCTCCCGGCCCCTGATCCCGCCGCACGCGACCCGTGCGGCGGGATCAGGGCGTGGAGCGCCGTACAGGGCCAAGCCGTCGCGGTCGACTGCCGCCGGGCCTGAGCGGCACCGGCACGGCTCAGGGACTCGGCCGGGGCCTGATCGCCCTTCTGCCAGCGGGAACCCGCGGTCAGCGGCTATCGTTCCAAATGAGGGGAGTACTTCTCAGCGTCGGCCCGGTCAGCACGGACACCCCTGCGGTGGCCCCGGGCGGCGGCCCGCCTCGCGGGTGAAGGAGACCTCGGACGATGAGCCGTTCGAGGAGCCCGCATGTCCACTGCCGTATCTTCCGTCGCTTCACCTCTGGTCTGGGGCGTCACCCTCGCGGGGGTGCTGTTCTTCTTCGCGGTGGACTTCGTACTGACCCGCCGCCCGCACGCGGTCGCCTTTCGTGAGGCGCTCGCGTGGACGGCCTTCTATCTCGCCCTGCCGATCGTCTTCGGTTTCTTCGCCTGGCAGCGGTGGGGTTCGGAGACCGCGGTCGACTACTTCACCGGCTGGCTGGTCGAAAAATCCCTGTCAGTCGACAACCTCTTCGTGTTCATGCTGCTCATCGCCGCCTTCGCGGTGCCGGCCGCGCTCACCCAGCGGGTGCTGCTGTACGGCATCGCCGGCGCCCTCGTGCTGCGCGGCGTCTTCATCGCGATCGGCGCCGCGGCGGTCCAGGCGGTCTCCTGGACCTTCGTGATCTTCGGCGCGATCCTCCTGTTCACCGCCATCAAGATCATGAAGGACACGGTCACGGGGGCGGGGCACGAGGTCGACGTGTCGTCCCTGCGGTCGGTCCGTCTCGTACGCCGCCTGATGCCGGTGACCGACGACTACCGGGGCCCGCACCTCACCGCGCGCCACGAGGGCCGACGGGCCCTTACACCGCTCGCGGTCGTCGTCGTCGCGGTGTTCGGCACCGACCTGGTCTTCGCGGTCGACTCGATCCCCGCGGTGTACGGCGTCACCCAGGACCCGTACCTCGTCCTCACCGCCAACGCCTTCTCGCTCTTCGGCCTCCGCGCCCTGTTCTTCGTGCTGCAGAGCACGCTGAGCAAGCTGGTCCACCTCGGGTACGGCCTGGCGGTCATCCTCGCCTTCATCGGCGTGAAGCTGATCCTGCACTGGGCGCACGGCACGTGGAAGTGGCTGCCGGAGATCCCCACGCCGGTCTCTCTCGCCGTCATCGTCGTGACCCTGCTGACGGTCACTCTGACGAGCCTGCACGCGAGCCGCCGGCGCGCCGCGTCCGCGGTCGCCGACAGCCGCTGAGCGGGTACGCGGGTCAGCGGCCGATGATCCTTTCCGCGACCTCTCGTACGACCGCGCGGGTGTTGGGTTCGGTGGCCAGCCAGGTGGTCATCATCAGGGAGAGGTCGGTGAGGGCACCCCAGCGCCAGGCGGGCAGCTGGGCCGCGGCGGTGTGCGCGCCGACCAGGACGGCGTCGGCCTCGGTCGCGTAGGCGTGCGCGTACGCGTGTTCGGTGAACCGGGCGAAGTGCCAGTGAGGCCGCACGCCAGCCGCCTGCGCGGCCGCGATGAGGCCGTGCTGCTGGGTCGGCACCTGGTCCTGAGAGTGCAGGAGGGTGCGGAGTCCGTCCAGGTCACCGAGCCGATAGGTGGCCTTGGCGGAGAGCGGGTGCCCCGGCCGGACGGCGATTCCCAGCGGTTCCTCGTGCAGTTTCCGTACGGTGTGGCCGTCCGGCGGAGCCTGGTGGACGATGCAGATGTCGAGGCGCCCCTGCCTGAGCATGCGGAGCTGCTCGGAGCTGTTGGCCTCGACGAAGTCCGGAGCCGCCCGCGGCACCCGCTCGCGGATCGTGTCGACGACCTCGATCAGCCATGGGCCGTCGGTTCCCGGCGGAACCCCGATGGTGACGGACTGGCGGAGGGCCGTCGTCCCGGCCACGGTCTCCCGGGTCGCGTCGGCCATCGCGAGCAGCTGGTGGGCGTGCGGCAGCAGTGTCTCTCCGGCCGGGGTGAGCCGGACGCCCCGGGACGTCCGCTCCAGCAGCCGGACGTCGAGCTGCCGCTCCAGGTCGATGATCTGACGGCTGAGTGAGGGCTGGGACGTCAGGAGGCGCTGGGCGGCCCGGTTCATTGAGCCCTCCTCGGCGACGACCACGAAATAGCGCAGATGCCGTAGTTCCATCTGTCCGGCCTCCGGGTGTCCGAGTTATGCGGCGTGAGCATAGCGGGTCTGCTGGACAGGACTTGGACGACGGTCCTGGTCAAGGTCTCTAATGAAGCGACTCGGCGTGCAGATGCCATGGCCGGTACCGAATTGAGGGTGAGTGGATGAGACTCGGGGTGTGTTCCGTCGGCCTTCCCGACCTGACGCCGGACCAGGCGATCCCCCTGGCGGCTCAGGCGGGCTATGCCGGAATCGAATGGCGCGTGTCCCCGGAAGTGGGCGGCCCCGGCCCGGCGCACTTCCTGACGAACAACCGGTGCACCGTGCCTCCCACCGACGCCGCCGTCCGCGCCGTACGCGAGCGCTGTGCCGAGGCCGGGCTGCGGATCATCGGCCTCAACCCGTACCTGGAGCCCGGTGACCTGGCCGGGCTGGAGGAGATGATGCGACTGGCCGTCATCGCCGGCGCGGCCGGTGTCCGGCTCCGCGCGCCGCGGATGGGCGACGCGGGCTTTCACCGGTTGGTCGCGACGGCGACGGAGTACTTCACCGCGGCGGCGGAGCTCGCCCGCCGGTACGAGATCAAGGCACTGCTGGAGATGCACCAGGGCACCGTCTGCCCCAGCGCGTCCCTGGCCGTGCGGGTCGTCGGCGAGCTGCCGGCCGAGCACGTGGGGGTGATCTACGACGCGGGGAACGTCGTCCTCGAGGGCAGCGAGGACCCGTCGATGGCCCTGCAGATCCTGGGCCCGTACCTCGCCCACGTGCATCTGAAGAACGCCGCCTTCACCCGCCCGCCCGGCGGGGGTGTGTGGCGGCCGGAGTGGACGCCTCTGGACGATGGGGTCCTGGACGTTCCCCGGGTCCTGGACGTGCTGGCCGCCGCCGGATACCAGGGCTGGATCTCGGTCGAGGACCTGTCCACCGACCGGCCGCCGGCGGATGCCCTGCGGTTCAACGCGTCGTTCCTGTCCCGGCACGTGGCCTGCACCGGCTCCGCCCCGGCCGCGCGGGCCGCGGTATGAGCGGGCATGCTTCCGGCGGCGCCGCACCGGGCCCGGTGGCCGTGATCACCGGCGGTGGCGGGACGCTCGGTACCGCGATGGCCACGCGCCTGGCCGAAGAGGGGAACGCCGTCGTGCTCCTGGACCGGGACGAAGCCGCGGCCCGCGCGGCGGCG
Source organism: Actinoallomurus sp. CA-142502 (assembly GCF_050936355.1). Lineage (NCBI taxonomy): Bacteria > Bacillati > Actinomycetota > Actinomycetes > Streptosporangiales > Thermomonosporaceae > Actinoallomurus > Actinoallomurus sp. CA-142502. The sequence goes on along the minus strand of NZ_JBNJMY010000001.1, from coordinate 9,915,688 downwards.
GACGAGGTCGCGGCACGTACGGGAGGTTCGGTCGTGGGCTGGCGCGCGGACGTCGCCGACGAGGACGACGTCCGGGCGTCGGTCGACCGGATCGTCCGTACGCACGGCCGCCTGGACCGGCTCGTGAACAACGCGGGCGTCAACCGGCGGGACACCCTCGCCGACCAGGATCCCCGGATCTGGGACGAGGTGATGGCCGTCAACCTGCGAGGACCGATGCTGCTCTGCCGCGCCGCACTGCCGCTGTGGCGCCGTACGGGATCGGGCCGCGTGGTGAACATCGCCTCCCGGACGTGGCTGGGCGGCGGCCCCACGTCCTATGTCACGTCCAAGGCCGGCGTCGTCGGTCTCACCCGTACGCTCGCGGTGGAGCTCGGCCCGCTCGGCGTGACGGTCAACGCGGTGGCGCCCAGCATGATCGTCACGGCACTCACCAGCGCCGGACGCGACGAGGCCCGGCTGCGCGAGCTCACCGAGCGGCACCGGCGGATGACCCCGATGAGACGGCTGGCCACACCGGAGGACGTGGCCGAGGCCGTCGTGTTCCTCACCTCGGACGGGGCCGGCTTCATCACCGGCGAGGTGCTGCACGTCTGCGGTGGGGCCCAGCTGGCCCCCGCCCCCTGAACCACCGTCGCCGACGCGGCGGTCCCCCGGCACCCCCGAACCCACATCCCGACACACACGGAGCCGCGCACACGGCAGGAGTATCCGCATGCCCTTCCTCGATCTGCCCGAAGTCCGCCTGTTCTATGTCGACCACCCACCGGCCGATCCCACCCGTACCGGCGCGCTCGCGACGCCGACCGTCCTGCTCCACGGGCTGTGGAGCAATGCCGAGGCCTGGATCCACCAGCTCCCGCACTTCCGCGCCCGCTGCCGCACGATCGCCGTGGACCTGCGCGGGCACGGCCGCTCCGGCCTGGCCGACGCATACTCCACCGACCGGTACGCCGCCGACGTCGCGGCGCTGATCGAACGGCTCGCGACCGGCCCGGTGGTCCTCATCGGCGCCTCGATGGGGGCCTCGGTGACGAGCCTGCTCGCGGCGCGCCGGCCCGACCTCGTCCACGCCGTCGTCTCAGTGGACCCCGACTACGCCGGCGCCGACGACGACCGTGCCCGCATGCGGGCACTGGCCGACGCGTTGGACGGCCCGGACGCCGAGGCCACCGCCCTGGACATCGTCGACCGTCTGGTCGAAGGGCCGGACACGCCACCGCACGTGGACGAATGGCAGCGGCTGGCGGTCCTGCGGCTGTCGCCGGAGACGCGTGCGCGTACGTGGCGGCAGAACGCCTTCAGCCCGGGCGGCCTCCGGTTCCGGCACGAGGCCGACGCCGTGCTGCGGGAGCGTTCCCAGCCGGTGCTGGCCCTGCACCGCGACCCGGAACGGCTGAGAGCCGACGAGCGGTCGTTCGCCCACCCGGCCAGCAGGGCGATCCTCGTCTCGGGCGCCGGCCACTGCCTGCACCAGGAGATTCCCGAATATGTGAACGCCGAGATCGATCGCTGGCTCGCCACACTGTCCCTCTCGTCCGGCGACGTCTCGTCGCGGGACGCGTTCGGTGAGGAGCGGTGATGGCCGTCTCAGAGAATGTGACCCCCACCGGAAGCGATGGGCTCACCACCGCCTGGCACCGTACGGACCGGCTTCGCGCCTGGGTGGTCACCGCTCTGGTGGTGGCCTCCGCCGTCGTCGTCTATCTCGACAAGGTCCTGCTCGGGCTCGTGGCCACGCCCATGAGCCGTGAGCTGCACCTCGCCGCGGCGGACTTCGGCGCGCTCGCCAGCGCCTCGTACGCCCTGTTCGGGGTTACCTGCCTGATCGTGGGCTTCACCGCGCAGCGTGTCTCGCCGCGGCGCGCATCGGCCCGTACGGGGCGGAGTCGCCGCGCACCTCCGCCGAGCCGGGTGAGCCGTCCCGTCCGGCCTCGGTGCCCTGGCGAAGGGCGCTGCTCAACCGGACCTTCATCGGCTGTCTGACCGCCTGTCTCACCCAGAACGCCCTGGCCGCCGTCGTCATCACCTGGCTGCCGTCCTACTTCCACAACGTGCTCGGCTTCTCCGCCCTGTCATCCGGCTCGCTGCTCGGGCTCCCCAGCGTCGGCGGCGTCATCGCCTTGTTCGCCACCGGATTCATCGCCGACCGCCTGGTGCGGCGGGGCGTACGGTCACGACGCGCGAGAGGGCTGTTCGGCGGCGCCGTGCTGGCCTGCGCCGGCCTGGTGCTCGTCTTCCTTCCCTGGACCCACCGCCCGGTGCCGGCCATCGCCCTCCTGATGCTCGGCTACGGCGGTTCGGTGACCGTCAACACCTTCACCAACCCCGTACTCGCCGAGATCGTGCCCTCTCACCAGCGTCCGGCCATCATCGGGGTGATGACCGGGCTCGGCATCAGCGCCAGCGCCTTCAGCCCCGTCGTCTCGGGCATGCTGCTCGACGCGAGCACCACGGCCCGGGCCGGGTACGGCAGCGTGTTCTGCTACTTCGGAGCCCTGGTGGCGATCGGTGGCATCACCTTCGCCCTCCTCGTCGACCCGGAGCGCGACGGCGACCGAACGCCGATCCGAGACTGAGCACGGTGAGCGGGAGGGCCGGACCGGTCCTCCCGCTCACCACCGCGTCACAGCCAGCCGTCGAGGGCGGCGAGGAAGCCGTCGAGGTCGTCGTTGTGGATGTTGTGGCTCGTGTCGGGCACCGTCCGCAGCTCGAATCCGGCGGCGGTGAACTCCTCCGCGCGGTGCGGCGGGATCAGCGCGCTGGGATCCGCCAGCAGCACCAGAGACGGGACGCTCGGGATGACGGGCACGTACGCCGTCTCGACGTAGCGCATATGCGTCGTGGCGGGGTCCCACCGCTCGAACGCGGCCAGCCTCGCCTCGTGGGCCTGCGCGGACCAGTGCGGGAACGCTCTCTTGAGGTCGTCGATCGTCCAATTCTTGGCGTCGGCGATGGCGGGCATGCCCGCCCCGTAACCGCCCTCGGCGGGATACCAGGCCGGATCCTCATAGACGGCCCGGGCTGGGCGAAGCCGGTCGACGATCATCGCCAGCAGCACGCCGCCGAGCGAGTGCCCGATGGCCAGGTCGGGGCGCGCGGGCAGGGTTTCGAGGAGGTCGCCGGCCCAGCGTTCGCGGCTGTACTCCCCGCGAGGACTCTGGCCGTGCCCGGTGAGGTCCGGGGCGAGGACGCGGTATCCGCGCCGGGCGAGCTCGGGAGCCACCTGGAGCCAGCCGGACGAGTCTCCACTGAGGCCGTGGACGAGTACGGCGACCCGGTCGCCCTCGCCCCATTCCCGTACGTGCAGTCGTGTCATGAGATGAGACCTTTCGTAAGTGTTGGGGGCGCCCGGTCAGGCGTGCTCGCGCAGCCAGGTGTCCAGCCGCCCGAAGAATCGGGGGAAGTCCTCACGGAACAGCGAGTGGCCGGTGCCGGTGACGGTCTCCACCTGCAGGCCGCGGCGCCGCAGGTCCGCGGCGTGGTCCGGCGGGATGAACCCGCTGGGGTCGGCGGCGAGCACCAGAGAGGGCATGCTCGCCCGCTCGGGCGACAGGTCGTACCCGCAGCCGGCCGCCAGACCGGGGACGACGGCGGGGTCGGCCCGCCACATCGACGCCCAGCGCAGGCGCACGTCGATCTCCGGCCAGCGGGCGCCGAGGTGGTCGCGCAGCTGCTGGACGTCGGTCCACGCGAGCCAGCTCGACCAGACCGCTCCGAGCGACCGGTTCTGGTCCGCCGACATCCGCCAGGCCGGGTCGAGGTAGACGGCCGTGGCCGGTTCGAGGACCTCGGCGACCATGCCGAGCGCCAGCCCGCCGAGCGAGTGCCCGATGGCGACGTGGGGCCGTATCCGGACCGTGTCGATGAGGTCCATCGCCCAGTCGTGCGGAGAGTACCGGCCGCGCGGGCTCCGGCCGTGCCCGCGAAGCTCCGGGGCGAGGACGTGGTACCCCCGCTCCGCCAGGGCGGGACCGAGGCGATGCCAGGAGTTCGCGTCGCTGAACAGGCCGTGCACCAGCAGGGCGTACCGGTCTCCGTCCCCCCATTCGGCGACGTGCAGTCTCATCGGAGCTCCCGTGCCGGCTCGGTGCCGGGGGCGGAGCCGGACGCCGCCGGGTTCGCGTCGTCGATCTCCAGCCACGACGCACCGCGCGCGTACAACGCGCGGACCTCGGGCCCGGTGAGGCCCGGCATGTCGCGCTTGACCTCGTATCCGAGCTGGGTCTGGAGGTAGGCCAGATGTCGGTATCCGACGGGAAACGCCGCCAGCAGGGAGCCGTCCAGGGTCAGAGAGGCGGCCGGGTCGACCGGATCGAGCCGATCGCTCTCATAGATCGGCTGCCGGTGAACGATCGCCCATCGTCCCTGCACCCGTTCGAACAGATCGTAGAAGCGCCCGGTGCAGACGACGTCGCACTCCACCCCGTGCACGCTCCCGCGCTGGGAGATGGTCATCTTCGTCTGCGCGACCGCGTGCGTGCCCACGACGTCGATCTGTGACCCGCCGAGGAAGTGCAGGATGCGCACCCCGCGGTCGAATCCGGCGCGACTGGCCTCGATGAACTCTTCGGCGGAGCCCTGGAACCACGTCGCCATCATGCGTCCGTGCGGAGCCCAGACGGTGGCGAACCGCTCCCAATCGGCGGCGTCGCGCCACACCGCCCAGTTCTCCACCACTTCACGGACCGAGAGCCGATCCAAGAGATCTTCCATGCGCACCAGCCTGGTCGGCGCCCATCCCGGGGCGGAAGCGGCGAGTTTCGCCCAGTGGAAAGCCCGCCCCGGGTGCTCCTTGAGCGACCGTCAAGCCACTGCGGCCACCGTGCCGGCCGGGTGGCAGGCTGTCAGGGTCAACGGCGCGAGAAGGCCCGCCCGGAGCATCTGGCTGGCCTGTCCGCCACTGGGCTGATCACCGCGGGCGCGCGGTCGTGGTCGCCGCGTGTCGGGCGGCGTCGGTGCGGTGCGCGGCGGGCTGGGGCGGATCTGAGCGAGCCGGTGCAGGGCGCTGAACACGTCCTGCACCGGCCGGCCCGCCGCTATCGGATCCTCCGGCCCCAAGTTCCCCTCCAGTGTCCGGCCGGTGAGCCGGTGGCGGAAGGCCCGCAGCACGGCTGTGGGCAACCGGCGGCAGCGAAGGGGCACCGGAGTGCTGAGCGCTATTGGCCGGGCAGGCCCTTGTCGAGGCCCGCGCGGCGCAGGGCGTCGGCGAGCGCGCCGCCGCCCGAACCACCCGAGCCGCCGCGGCCTTGGCGTCCGCCGCCGTTCCGGCCGCCGCCTTGGCGTCCGCCGCCTTGGCGTCGTCCGCCGCCGTCGCGTCGGCCCTCGTCCGGTTTGCGTCGGTCGGCCTCGTCGTCGAGCCGGAGCGTCAGTGAGATCCGCGCCCGCGGGATGTCGACATCGGCGTGAGGCTGATCCTGCACTGGGCGCACGGCACGTCGAAGTGGCTGCCGGAGATCCCCACGCCGCGTTCGCGGTTGCCGACAGCCGCCGAGCGGGTCAGGGCCGACCCCTCCGCCAGACGATCAGCGCGGCGGAAGGCTGGAGTCTCACGCCCTTTCGGTCACGACGAGGCGAAGACGCCCGCGCGTGCGGCGGCGGCGACGGCCGCGGCCGCCTGGTCGGCCGCGGCGCTGTCGAGTGGTTCGGCCGTGACGAGCAGCCGCATGTAGAGGGGCGCTCCGACGGCTCGGGACACGTCCGCCGGTCGAGTGTCAGGGGGAAGTTCGCCGCGGCGGACGGCCCGGGCGACGATCTCGGCGACCATCGTGGTGTGGTCGGCCCAGAACGCACGGATGACCTGCGCGACCTGGCTGTGGTGGCCGGCCGAGACCATGGCCCGGACCAGCGCCTGCCCGGTGCGGTCGGCGAGTACGGCCAGCGCGGAGCGGGCGAGCTCGCGTAGGTCGCCGTCGATGTCGCCGGTGTCGGGCGTCGGTACGGACTGGTCGGCGAAGAACGTGAGGGCGTCGACCAGGAGACCCTCGAGGGTGCCCCAGCGCCGGTAGACCGTCGCCTTGTGGACGCCGGCGCGGTGGGCGACGGACTCCATGCTCAGTCCCGCGTAGCCGGTCTCGATGAGCTCGTCGACGGTCGCCGTGAGCACGGCCGCGCGGGTGCGTGCGGTGCGGCCACCGGGCCGGGTCTGGGTCATGTCCGCCTCGACATCTGATGCGACGAATCGTTGCATTAAGGGCTCGGTCATGTCATCGTAGCCGTTAATGCGACAGTTCGTCGCGCATGGATTTGTCAGGGGAGTGGATCGTGAACGCTTCGACGGCCGGCACATCGTCTCGGTGGCGGACCACCGGGCAGCTTCTGACCGGGTTGGCCGCGGTCTCCGCACTGCTCGCGGCGGTCACCGCGGTTTCCGATGTGACCGCGGCGGACCATGCCACCCTCGTCGTGCAGACCTGGCGGATGTACGGCCTGTTCCTGTGCGGCGGGATGTTCGCGCTGCTCGCGCTGAGGCCGCGAGTCCATGGCGCGGTCTGGGCATTGGTGATCGCCAACAAGGCGGCACTGACGGTCACCGCGGCCGCCTACTCGGCCCACGGCGGCATCGCGGAGGCGGCCAAGACGGTCGGCTGGGACGGCACGCTGACCGTCGCCCTGGTCGCAGCCTTCGTCATGTGCCGGGCGAACTCTGAGAGCGGGTCGGAGCTCGCCCGCTGATCCATGGGGTCTGGGCGTGCCCGTTCAGTCGGATGCCAGGAGCGTCCGGGCTCTCAGTGGCCGCGCGGCGCAGGGTGTCGGTGGACTCTGAGAGCGGGTCGGAGCTCGTCCGTTGATCGACGGGGTCGTGGGCACGCCTGTTAAGCCGGATGCCAGGACCGTCCGGGCTCTCAGTGGCCGGGCAGGCCCTTGTCGAGGCCCGCGCGGCGCAGGGCGTCGGCGAGCGCGCCGCCGCCCGAACCACCCGAACCACCCGAGCCGCCGCGGCCCTGGCGTCCGCCGCCGTTCCGGCCGCCGCCCTGGCGTCCGCCGCCGCCCTGGCGTCGTCCGCCGCCGTCGCGTCGGCCCTCGCCCGGTTTGCGCCGGTCGGCCTCGTCGTCGAGCCGGAGCGTCAGCGAGATCCGCGCCCGCGGGATGTCGACGTCGAGCACCTTGACCCGGACGATGTCGCCGGGCTTGACGACGTCACGTGGGTCCTTGACGAACGTCTTGGACATCGCCGACACGTGCACGAGCCCGTCCTGGTGAACGCCGACGTCCACGAACGCGCCGAACGCCGCGACGTTGGTGACCACGCCTTCGAGGATCATGCCGGGCTCGAGATCGGCGATCTTGTCCACGCCCTCCTTGAAGGTCGCGGTCTTGAACTGGGGGCGCGGGTCGCGGCCCGGCTTGTCCAGCTCCTTGAGGATGTCGGTGATCGTCGGCAGGCCGAACGTGCCGTCGACGAAATCCTCCGGCCGGACCGTCCGGAGCGCCGTGGTGTTACCGATCAGGGCGGAGACGTCGCCGCCGTCCTTCTTCAGCCCGGTCGACTCGAAGATCCGGTGGACCAGGGGGTACGCCTCGGGGTGCACGCTGGAGCCGTCGAGCGGGTCGTCGCCGCCCCGGATGCGGAGGAAGCCCGCGCACTGCTCGTACGCCTTGGGGCCCAGCCGCGGCACCTCCTTCAGCGCGTTCCGCGATCGGAACGGGCCGTTGGCGTCGCGGTGGAGGACGATGTTCTCGGCGAGGCCCGAGCCGATGCCGGACACCCGCGTCAGCAGCGGCACCGAGGCCGTGTTGACGTCGACGCCGACCGCGTTCACGCAGTCCTCCACGACCGCGTCGAGCGAGCGGGACAGCTTGGTCTCCGACACGTCGTGCTGGTACTGCCCGACGCCGATCGACTTGGGGTCGATCTTGACCAGCTCGGCGAGAGGGTCCTGCAGGCGGCGGGCGATCGAGACCGCGCCGCGCAGCGAGACGTCCATGCCGGGCAGCTCCTGCGAGGCGTACTGCGAGGCGGAGTACACCGACGCCCCCGCCTCCGACACCATGATCTTGGTGAGCCCGGGCATCAGCTTGATCAGGTCGGCGGCGAGCTGGTCGGTCTCGCGGGAGGCCGTGCCGTTGCCGATCGCGATCAGGTCGACGCCGTGGAGCTGGGCGAGCTTGCCGAGCGTGGCGAGCGCCTCGTCCCAGCGGCCCTGCGGCTTGTGCGGGTAGATCGTGTCGGTGGCCACGACCTTGCCGGTGGAGTCCACCACCGCGACCTTGACGCCCGTGCGGAAGCCAGGGTCCAAGCCCATCGTGGTGCGGGTGCCGGCGGGCGCGGCGAGCAGCAGGTCGCGCAGGTTCGCCGCGAACACGCGCACCGCCTCGTCCTCGGCCTCCTGCCGCAGGCGCAGCCGCAGGTCCAGGTCGAGCCGGACGAGGATGCGGGTGCGCCAGGCCCACCGCACCGTCTCGGCCAGCCACCGGCTGCTCAGCGGCACCTCGAACCGCCGCGCGATCGACCGCTCGTACGCGGTGACCTCGCCGTCCTCCTCTTCCGGGGTCAGGGTGAGGTCGAGGACCTCCTCCTTCTCGCCGCGGTAGAGCGCGAGGATCCGGTGCGAGGGCAGGCTCGTCAGCGGCTCGGCGAAGTCGAAGTAGTCGGAGAACTTCGCGCCGGCCTCCTCCTTGCCCTCGCGTACGCGTGAGACCATCCGGCCCTTGGACCAGAGGCGCTCGCGCAGCTCACCGATGAGGTCGGCGTCCTCGGCGAACCGCTCGACCAGGATCGCGCGGGCGCCGTCCAGGGCCGCCGCGGCGTCCAGGTCGTCCTTGACGAACGGCTCGGCCGCCGCCTGCGGGTTCAGCGACGGGTCGGCGAGCAGCCGGTCGGCGAGCGGCTCGAGGCCGGCCTCGCGGGCGATCTGCGCCTTGGTGCGCCGCTTGGGCTTGTACGGCAGGTAGATGTCCTCGAGCCGGGCCTTCGTGTCGGCCTCGTTGATCTGCGCGCGCAGGGCGTCGGTCAGCTTGCCCTGGGACTCGATCGACTCCAGGACCGCGGTGCGCCGCTCCTCCAGCTCGCGGAGATAGCGCAGGCGTTCTTCGAGCGTCCGCAGCTGGGCGTCGTCGAGCGTGCCCGTCGCCTCCTTGCGGTAGCGGGCGATGAACGGCACGGTCGCACCGCCGTCGAGCAACTCGACGGCGACCTGTACCTGCCGTTCGCGCACGCCGAGCTCTTCGGCGATCTTCTGGTGAACAGACGTCGACACGATCCCTTGCCCTCTCACTGAGCTTGGGATGCATTGTGCAGGCATCCGCTGACATTGTCGCGCCGGACCGGCCCGGTCCGGGGAGACGATCCCCGGAATCCGGCCCGACTCCGTTGTCCACAGGCTGTGGATAACATGCGTCGCGCGCCGGTGGTCACTCGGGCGTCAGGTGCGGGCGCCACGGACCTGGAGGTCGGCCAGGAGATCGGCGGTGGCCCGCGTCACGGCGTCGACCGCGCGCTCGAAGACGGCCTCGTTGTGGGCCGCCGGCTTGCGGAACCCCGAGATCTTGCGTACGTACTGCAGCGCGGCCGCGCGGATGTCGTCGTCGGTGACCTCATCGGTCATCGGTGGCCGGAGGGTCTTGATGCTTCTGCACATGCCGCCCATCTAACGCCCTCGGCCGTGCGGCCGGGAAGGCATCGCCGGGCCATGGCGTTACATGAGCGACATGAGTGATGCGACCGGAACTGTGGGCGAACGCCGGGACGCGCCGGAGCGCGCCCGAGCAGGCCTGGCGGCGCTGGCCGACCTCGTCGCGGACGGCGACGTGGTGGTGCTCAGCGGCGCCGGCCTGTCGACGGAGTCCGGTATCCCGGACTACCGCGGCGAGACCGGCCGGAAGCGGCGGGCCGAGCCGATGACCTACCAGACGTTCACCGGGAGCGCCGCCGCCCGCCGCCGCTACTGGGCGCGCAGCCACCTCGGCTGGCGGCACGTCGCGCGCGCCGCGCCCAATGACGGGCACCGCGCCGTCGCCGAGCTGGAGCGCCGCGGTCTCGTCGGCGGGATCATCACCCAGAACGTCGACGGCCTGCAGCAGGCCGCGGGCGGGCACCACGTGATCGAACTGCACGGCAGCCTCGACCGGGTCATGTGCCTGAGCTGCGGCCGGCGCACCTCCCGCGAGGTCCTCGACGAACGCCTGGCCGCCGCGAACCGCGCGTGGAGCGCCGAGGTCAGCGCGATCAATCCCGACGGCGACGCGGTCCTCGCGGACGAGGAGGTCGCGTCGTTCCGCGTGGTGGACTGCGTCGACTGCGGCGGCCTGCTCAAGCCCGACGTGGTGTTCTTCGGCGAGAACGTGCCGAAGTCGCGGGTGGACGAGTGCTACGCGCTGACCGCGCGCGCGGGGCTGCTGCTCGTGCTCGGGTCGTCGCTGACGGTGCTGTCCGGCTACCGGTTCGTCCGCCACGCGGCCCGGCTCGGCATCCCGGTGGCCATCATCAATCAGGGCGTCACCCGGGGCGACGAGCACGCCCTCGTGACGTTCGACGCCCCGCTCGGGCCCACGCTCACCGCGCTGCTGGCGGAGCTGGGCGACGGGTCGTTCGCGTCGCGTTAAGGACCGCCGCGGCGCTGTGAAGGCTCCGTGTACGGGCCGCCGGGATGTCTGATGCGTCCCTAGCGTGACCGTCATGAGCGAAACGGGATTAATGGTCGTGCCGGTACGGAGCGGGTCAGGGATGGTCTCGCTCCGCTGTGGCCGGCTTCCCAACGGCGAACGGGTCGGGATCGCCTTCACGACCGAGGCGCGCCTGGTCGAGGCCATGGGCGCCGGCCAGGCGTGGATCCGGCTGCACGAACGCGCGATGCGCGCGATGCTCGCGCCGCTCGGCGTGACGCGTGTTCAGGTGGACCCTCGGGTCGTCGCCACCACCCCGTCGACGGCGCGTCTCGCCGTCCCGGCGGCGGTGTGAACCGCCGCGAGGCCGCCTCCGAACCCGGCCGGCGAGTTTCGCCGCGTCGTGAATTAGTGGACCGGCCTGACGGTATTCGTATCCTCGGCGGCCGCACAGGACCATACTGAGAAGAGTGAAGCCACCCCGCGCCGCGAACCGGCGACATCTGCCCACCAGCCCGTTCAAGCCTCCGGCCGACGCTCCGCCGGTCGAGCGGTTCGCCGTCGACGACCAGGTCGTCCACGACCAGTTCGGCCTCGGCGTCGTCATCGGTGTCGAGGACGACGTCGCCGTACTCGTCGACTTCCGCCCGCGCCGCGAGCGCATCACGGCGCCGTACAACAAGATGACCAAGCTCTGAGCGGAGTCACGGCGACGGCCTCCTCCCGCCCGCGGTCCCCGCGGCGTGGCGGGCACGGGCCGCGCCCGCTTCCCGGCACCGATGCCGTCCGGCTCTTACCCGGAGTACGGTGTCGTGCATGCCGGCGGCCATCGTCCACCTGACGATCGCGGCCGTCTGGCTGGGCTCGATGGCCTACAGCATGTTCGTCGTCCAGCCTCGCGTGGCGCGCTTCTTCACCGACGAGAGCCGCCGCGAGGAGTTCCTCCTCGTGCTCGCCCACGGCAACCGGCGTGGCGTCGTCGCGGTGGTGACCGGGCTGTCTCTCAGCGCCGTCGCCGTCATGGCGACCTGGCCGGCCGTCGCGACCGCCTACGCCGTCGCCCTCGTGCCGTACGCCGCCGCCACGGGCGTCTTCGTGAACGTCTCCTGGCGGCACTGGCCGGCTCGCGTTTTCGCCCTTCCGGAGGAGCTGCCGCGCTTCCGCCGGCGGCTGCGGGCCCAGGCTTGGGCGATGCTCGTGCTCGTGGGCGTCGCCTTCGCGCTCACCCTGTCCGCCAGCGTCCTGCGGTGGTGACCTGGGCGGGCTCAGGGTTTCGCCGATCGGCACCGGGTAGGTCCCTGGGCGAGTCGGCGATGCGCGGAGAAAGGAAGTCCGGCCATGGCCCAACGTCCGGAGACGATGCCGCAGACCGGCGCCGTCGCGTTGCTGCTGCGTCAGCACGAGGAGATCCGCCGCCTCTGTCACCGGGTCGAGGCGAACACCGGCCGGCGCCGGGAGGAGGCGTTCGAGAGCCTCCGGCGCCTGCTCGCCGTGCACGAGACCGCGGAGGAGCAGGTCGTCCACCCGATCGTCCGGCGCATCGCCCCGCGCGGCGACCAGATCGTCGACCGGCTGCTGGAGGAGGAGAAGCGGGGCAAGATCATGCTCCGTGACCTGGAGCGGATGGGCACCCACGACCCGAGCTTCCCGCCGATGTTCGCGCGCTTCCGCGCGGCGGTTCTCGAGCACGCCGAGCGCGAGGAGCAGCAGGAGTTCCCCGTGCTGAGCCGGCGCGGTCAGGCGGAGCTGCGCGGGCTGGCCGCCGCGATCAAGGCGGCCGAGGCCATGGCGCCCACGCACCCGCACCCGGGCGTGGAGTCGGCGAAGAGCAACATGATCTTCGGTGTCTTCGCCTCGGTGACCGACCGCGCCCGCGACCTGGTCCGTACGGTCACCCGCCGCGGGCGCCGCTGACGGCTCCGCGTTCCGTTCACGCCACGATGGTGAACGAGGGGTGCCGGCTTCTGAGGAAGGCGAGGTCGGCCTCGGTGAGCGCCAGGTAGAACCCGCGCGGGATGTCCACGAGCAGGTCCGTGCCGTCCGGCAGGTGAGCGACCCCGGTCACGTTGGCGGCGAAGAGGTTGGTCGGGGAGACCGCCTCCTCGTCCCGCTCCCGGATGTCGGTGGCGCCGGCGTCGTTCGAGAACGTCGTGCCGCGTTCGCCGCCCCGGCTGCCCAGGCCCGTGAGGACCTCCGGGCCGCCCGAGACGCCGGTCTGGTGGCTCGTGCTCCTCCCTTGTGCCTGGGTGTCCTTGTGGAGCGTGGTGTCCTGCTGGTACATGCGGATCTTGTACGTCGCGTCGGTGACCTTGACGAGACTCGAGATGTTGATTCCGAGCCGGATCTTCTCGCCCGGACGGTGGTCGCCGCCCTCGACGGTGAACTCATGGGCGAGGAGCTGGTCCACGTGGGCCAGCAGGTTCCGCTCGCTGAACCTCTCATCGAGGTCCGCGTCGAGGTACCGGTTGAGCTCAGGTCCCCGGAGCGGCTCGGACAGCTGCGGCACCGGGCCGCGCAGCTTCTTCGGCACCGCGGCCATCGCGGCCATCTCCCGGATCGCCGGCGCCCCGGGGAGCGCGATGCGGTGGAGCAGGCCGGGTTCGAGCAGCGTGGCCTGGTGGGCCAGCGGCGGGGTGTACCTCGCCCAGCGGTGCGCCTCGCCGGCCACCGGCCTCCATCCGGGCACCGGCTCGCCCGCCGTGGCGGGCCGGGTGAGGTGGTTGGAGACCGCCACCACGATCCGGCCGGAGGTGTGCTCGGTGTGCGTTCGGACGTTCTGCCGGTGGTCGCCGAACGCCGCGGCGGTACGGTTGCCGGTCCGCGCCGCGACCCAGCCGCTGGCGTTCCGGGCCGTGTCGACCAGGGATTCGGCGACCTTGGCCGGTAGGTCCACGGACTGGATCGAGACCTCGAAGTCGACGTCGTGGGTGAATTCCTGCGAGCCCTCGAGCGTCTGGCGCCGGTCGTACCGTCGCCGGCTCTCCCTGGCGCTGTGGCCGGTCTCCGTCTGGGAGCTCCTCCCGTACGTGTGCTGACCGCCGATGCCTACATCGTGGTAGCCGACGATCCCGCGGACGCGCCACTTGAACCCGCGGCTGGACGTGGCCTTGCTCGTCGTGCTGGTCGCGTCCTCGGGCTGGGTCCGGATCATCTGACGGAGCTCGGGACGATCGCCGGTGTGCCTGCCCTCGTTCAGCTCGGCACGGACGGAGACGCGCGTGACACGGGTATGGCCGTCGCCGATCGGCGTGTGGAACACCTGTGTCACACCGTGGTCGACCAGCGTCGGCAGGTCCGCGGCGAGGGCCTCGGGCGCGAACCGCTTCTCGAGGATCCGCATGTTCTGGCTCGCGGTGAGGCGCTCTCCCTCGAAGAGCGTCCCGGCGTCCTCGAGCGCGCCGACGATCCGGTCGAGCAGGTGCGGCGCCTCCACGACCTCGGGGAACGCCGACGGCATCGCCGCCTCGGGCAGATAGGTCCGCGGCTCGGTCGCCGGGACCACGGCCGTGGGCGGCCCGGCGAGGGCGTGCCTCTGCGCCATGCGGTCGGGCACGGTCAGGTCGACGCTCTCGTGGGCGCGAAGGTGCACGGGCGTGCCCTCCTCGACCGTGTGCCCCTTCCAGCGCACCGGCGTGACCTTGATGTGCAGGTCCGCGCGGTCGATGATGTGCGACACGCCCTCATCCGAGTACGTTCCGCGCAGGACGCCGGTCGAGCCCTCCGCCGCGGTGACGCTCGTGTTCCGTCCGATGCCCCGGGTGAGGCCGACCTCGTGCAGACCCTCCACGTCTCCCGCGTGGACGTGGACGCCGAGGAGCCGTGCCTGCCCGGCCAGGTGCCAGCCGCCCTCCGTCGTGGCGACGCCCTCATAGCCCGTGGTGCGGTAGTGCTCGCTCTCGATCCCCCGGACCGGGAACTGGTCGCGCGGGGCACCGACTCTGAGCTCGATCCGTACGGCCTGCTGCCAGCCGTCCGCCGTCTCGCCGACGGGGATCTTCAGACCGCCGGGGGCCGTGTACCTGCCGAAGTCGGTCTGCAGCCGCGAGGGCTGGGTCGCGTCGCGGATCCGCAGGGGAACGTCGAGGCGGTCGTGCGGAGCCTCGTGGCCGTTCAGGTCCGCCAGGGTTCTGGCGACCTCCAGGTCCAGGCCCCGGATGGCGGCGATGGTCGGCGTGATCCCGGTGACCTGACCGGACAGATCCAGGGAGTTCTCGGGGAAGTCCGTGGTCCGTTCGAGCCGGCCGATGTCGGCGACGTCGGCGTTGGCGCCGCGGGGGACGTGCACCTCCGGCACCAGGACATTGGCGGTCATGTCCTTCCCGTGTATGTTCCACGAGACGTCCGTCATGGGGGACCCGTCCGGTCCGTGCACCCGCACCCGCGCCGTGTACGAGACGCTCTTCTTGATCGTTATGGTCGGCCCGCTCGTCTCCCTCCGCGAGTACGTGGTCATGTTCTTCACGAGCTCGTCGCCCCTGGTCCGGTCGAGCCCCACGCTTCCGGTGAGCTTGGCGGGGCTGACCTTGACCCACTTCAGCGGTGCGAGAAGCCGGCGGAGGCGAGGGCTGCCGGGCATGTCGGCCACGCCGTCGAGCTTGAGCTCCACCGCGCCGACGGTGTCCGCCCCGACTCCGAAGACCTTGCCGTGTCCCACCACGACCCCGGACATGGTGAGGTCCCGGGTGTTCACCGTGACGTCGGACGTGGAGCGGCTCACGACGTCCCCCAGATTCGCGGTGAGGGACACGTCGACGCGATGCCCCTTGACCACGGCGCTGAAGTCCACGCCGTTCACCAGATCGGCGACCGTGCGTCCTTCGAGACCTCTCTGGCCGAACGAGGGCGCGAGCAGTTCCGCGAGGCGGCTGGAATCCGCGTCGGTGAGGCCCGGGACCGCGCCGGTGACCGTTTCCCTGATCTGCGGAACGATGCGTTCGGCTCCGGGCAGCTCGTGCAGGGTCGCCCGGCCGGTACCACGCCCGGCGGCCAGAGCCGGTGGTTCCTCCGGGATCCGCGCGGGCCCGTGATGCGCCAGGGCCGGTGCCGCGGAATGGGCGCTCGGCGGGGGCGGCAGGAGGCCGTCGGTCTTCTCCGCGCCCCAGATGTCGCGTTCCATCTGGGCGGCGTCCTCGGCTCGTACGGTCAGCCAGCTCGGCGCCTCGGTCGTGAACGTGCCCAGGTCCTTGGACTTGATCTCGACTTCCAGCCGGGCGCGGTACACGTCGAGCGGCACCTGCTTCTGCAGCGCGGTCAGTTTCACCATGCTCGTGTCGGTGTTCATGGTGACGTGGATATGGCCCTTCTGGTAGTGCCCGCCGAGGGACCACTTGAGGGTCCGGCCGGACGGGTCGAAGAACCAGCTGATCTTGATCCGGCCCGCGGCCTGCCACTTCGCCTTGCTGCGTTCCCCGTCCCGGTGGATCGTGCTGGTCGCGAGGTCGTCCCGGATCGTCCCGTGGGTCCTGGCCAGATGCTCCATACGCACGACCTTCGCCCGGACCTCGACGCCGCCGACGCTGAAACCGTCGAGCAGGGCCGCGCCCTGGTTCGCCAGCTGCTGCTGGCCGAGTGGTCCGGCGGCCAGCCTGTTCGCCAGTTCCTTCGCGGCCTCGGGCCGCATGCCCTTGGCGATGGCGTGGCTGACCAGCTTCGCGACGATCGGGCGGTTGTCCACCGCGGTGAGGATGGGACGGTACGGCCGTACCGCGCCCGCCCTGTCGTCCGGGACCGCGTGCCGGGGGAGCGGCGGCAGCGTGCCGTCGGCCGGATTCTCTCCCCGGAAGTTCTCCGGGTAGGCGATGGTCATGGAAAGGTCCGGGACGCGGGCGTCGTTCGCGACCTTGGCCCCGTCGAGGTACACCTCGACCGATCCGCGGACGTCGAAGGCGTCGTGGGCGGCCACCATCACCTTGTGACCGGGCATGACACGCGTCACTCTGGCGTGGGTCTCACTCGACGTCTTCGACCGTGCGACGCCGGGCAGAGCATTGTCGTCGGTCATGTCGGAGATCTCTTCGTTGTGCGCGGCGCCGATCGAAGCATCCTTCTCGTTGCTCCGGCCCTCCCGTACCGCCGCTTCCCAGCTTCCGAACTCGACCGAGTACTTGCGGGCTCCGCCGGTCCCCTGGAGGTGGACCGGATCGCGAGGGTTGAGCCACAGCGTCACCGCGTGTTTGCCGTCCTTGCCCCGTACGGTGAAGGTCTCGCCGTTCTTCAGCAGGTCGAGCAGCCGGTCCGGGCTCCCGTCGGCGAGCACGTCTGCGAGGTGCCGTTCGATCGCGTCACGGACGCGCGGATCCAGATCGGGCGCGAAGCCCTTGCCCCAGCGCCGGGCCGCGGCGAGCGGGTCGGCGGGAAGCTCGGCGGTCCGGACGTCCATTCCGTCCCCGGCCACGCCGTCCTTCGCGTAGTCCGGCCAGATGACCTCGGGGCGGTCACCCGATGTTCCGTGGGTGCCTCCCGCGGAACCGGCAGGGGACGCGCCTTCGCCTGGCTGGAGCGGTTGTGCCGGAGCGGCGGTGCCCTGCTCGTGAGGCGGCGGCTGCTCGGGCGTCACCGCCTGCCCGCCACGGCGTACCGGGCGGTTCAGGACGTCGGCGATCCGGTTCTCGGAGCCGCCGTTCGACGACGACCCGGCGGACGCGGAGTTCTCCGGGTGGGGGCCGGCGACGAGAACGTCTCCAGCGTGGGGGACCACGGGAGCGGACGGCTTGGGAGTCGGCGTGTCGGGATGGACCGTTCCCACGCCGTGGCCGGGCGGTGTTCGGCCGGTGGAGGGAGAGGCGGGCGGCTCGGGGGCCCTGGCGAGTTCGGTGTGCGGTACGGGCCCGGTGGGGCCGGTCGTGAGCCGGGCCGGTTCGCTGCTGGAAGGCCCGGGCTCGAGCTGCCATCCGGAATCGGAGACGACTTCGCCTTCATGGTCGTAGCCCTCGCCGGTTTCGGAGTGGAACTCGTGGGCGCGGGGAGGCGCTCCGGCGGGCGGGGGCGTCGGCTCGTCGGGAACGATCTCGCCCTCGACCACCTCGTCGCCACCAGTGCCGGTGGAGCCCCTCTTCCCGGAGAGCGCGGCCGAAGCGACCCCGTGCTTGCCCGCGTCGAGCGCGGCCATCCCGAAGCCGAACGCGGCCGCCTGCCCCACATCCATGTGATGCTCCACCGCCTCCTGGCCCGCCAGGTTGCCCGCCGTACCCGTCGTGCCGGAGAACAGGAACCGCGCGGCCCCGCCCTTGAATCCGTCGGCGCCCATGAGGTTCGCCAATGCCGTGGTCAGCCGGTTTCCCCGCTTCGCCACCCACGAGCCCGCGCCGCCCATCACCGCACCGGCGATCGCGCCCTCTCCCACGGCCTTGAGGAACTCGCCCCCGTCGAAGCCGTCCTGCAGCCCGTAGTGAATGCGCGCGTACTGTCCCGCCGCGTCCATTCCCCCCGCGTACCAGGCGCCCATCAGCACCGCCTTGGCCACGTTCCGCAAGAACTGCTTCAGCGTCAGGCCCGCGGCCCGCGACACCAACGTCGCCGACTCCACCGACCCACCCGCGGTGAACGCCGACCAGGCCATGGCGATCGCCCAGGTCGCCACCAGGAAGTCCAGGGTCAGGGTCCACTGCAACCGCGCCGCCTTCTTCTGCGCGATCAGGTTGTCCACCGAGCCCGCCAGGCCCTCACACGCCTCCGCCAGCCAGACCAGGCCGCCTTCCTCCCCGCCGCCCTGCAGCGCGTCCGCGTACGAGGCGAACTGCTGCGTCGCCTCACCCGCGTTGTTCGCCGTGACCGCCCGCGCGTGACCCGTCACGTCCTCGGCCACCAGCCGTACCTGATAGGCCGCGATCCGCCACTCCCGCGCCAGCCCGCTCATATAGCCGAGACTCCCGTCCGGCCACGGGCACCCGCCCACCAGCGTCTCCAGGAACGCCGCCATCTGCGACAACGACGACGGCTCCGGGTCCGACTGCGGGAAGGCCTTCGTCTCCGGCGGCAACGTGTACGGCCGCGTCTCCGCCAACGCCCCCTTGTCCGCTCCCGGCGGCAACGCGGACCCGACGGTGCTCGCCTCCTCCGCCAGCGCATAGGTGTGACCCGAAACGATCAGCATCCCGCCCGTGGCGCGCAGGAGGTTCACCATGTCCGCCAGCGCGTCCAGCACCTGGGTCCGCGACGCCCCATACCCCGGCGTCTTTTCATCACCATTGAAGAAAGCGCGGCCGATGTCGTCCTGACCCCAGCAGTCACCCGTGCCCATCAGGCCATAACACAAGGCGTCAACCACCGTGCCGAGAGTGTCTCCCGAATCCAGCATCCCGCGCCCCGACCCCACCCAGGTCTTGGGATGCGCCAGGTATCCGGACATGGGCTACTTCCCTCCGGTCGTCGGCATGCCATCGCAGGTCGGCGTGATGATGGCCGCGCCGACCAGGCCGGCCACCCGGGGTTCACCAAGAATTCGCCGACAGTTCTCCGTTTTCATCCGGAAAGACACGAACAATTAACATCCATTTAACAGAGTTGCCGGCCGTCCATTTCCTACTGCCACGATAACGGTTGAACGCGCTCATAAAAAGTGGCGAGAGAGGTACGGGCGGCGGTCGCCGGCTCGACCCGGCGACCTCGGGACGGCGAAGGGGACCGATGGCGCCCCGCCGTCCGGTCAGGTGTGACCTGCGGCGACGACATCCTTGCTAGAAAGTTCGTGCCGCGAACCGGCGGTGTTATCGTGGGCGAATGAGCGAGGCGGAGGGCGAACGGATGGGTGTCGCGACCGCCCTGGTCCGCTCATCGTTCCTGGTCAACGCCGTGTACGCCGAGTCGAGCCGCGAGCACGGCCTGACCCCTCAGCAGGGACAGCTTCTGTGCGTCCTGATGCCGCGGCCGTACGGCATGAGCGAGCTGGGCGGCGTGCTGGGCCTGGCCAAGTCGAGCCTGACGGGCCTGGTCGACCGGAGCGCGCAACGCGGTCTGGTGCGCCGGGAGCCGGACCCGGAAGACGCACGCGCGGTACGCGTCGCGCTGACCTCGGAGGGCGCCCGGCTGGCCAAGGAGTTCTACGCCGAGACCACGCGCCGAGTCGAGAGCCTGGCCGAGAACCTCGACGAGACCGACCGCCGCGTGCTGTCCGCCCTGCTCGCCAGAGTCGTGTTCGACAACAAGGTGCCGGTCGTCTTCATGGACTTCGGCGCGGCGCCCCCGGCCCAGAGCTGACCCGAGCCGCCAACGCCCCGGGCTCGGTGACCAACGCCCGCTGATGACAGAGCCCCTTCACGGCAGCGGAGCCGTACGGTGGCGGAGTCGTACGGTGGCGGAGTCGTGCGGCGGCGGAGCCCTGGCGGAGCCCTCCCGCCCGGGGTTTCCATCCCATTCCCATTGTCCAGGGCTCGGATCCGTTCGCGGAAGGGTGCCTTGGCGGCTGTGGACAAGTCGATCGCGCGTTCGGCCGGGTTGGGTCAGGCGGTGCCGAACAGGGCGGTGAATCGGCCCGTGTACAGGTCCGTGCCCTTGCGTTCGCTCACCGCGAGCGCGGACAGTACGGCCGGGCCGTCGGGGGAGGGCATCTGGCCGACGCCGCCGGTCGGGCCCAGCGGAAGCAGGATCGCGTTGATCCCGGAAGGCTCGTAGATCGCCGCCGGTGGCTCGCCCCGTACCTGGGCGAGGATGTTCTGTGCCACGACCTCGGCGTGCCGCATCGCATGGCCGGCCATTTTCGCCTCGTCGAGATCGGTCAGGTCGCCGATCGCGTAGGCGCGGTCGTGGCCGTCGACGTTGAGCTTCTCGGTGACCCGTACCTGTCCGCGCACGTTGCGGGCCGTGGTCAGGGTGCCGTCGAGGTAGTCGCTGTTCGGGCGTACGCCGTGGCAGGAACCAGATGTCGGCCGAGATCGTGCCGCCGGTGACGTCGGCGGTGAAGGGCCTCGGCTCGCCCGGTTCGGTCGGTGGCGGTGTGAGCAGCGTGGTGCCGAGCCGTACCTCGACGCCCAGCGCGTCCAGTTGGCGGCGCAGGTCCGCCCGCATCTCCGGGGCGAAGCCGGGCACCAGCTCACCGACGGGGTCGATCACCGTGACGTGCTTGTCCGGCCATACCGCCTTGATCTCTCCGGAGAGCTCCAGGCCGACCGGCCCGGCCCCGGTGATCAGCACCCGTGTCGCGTCGGCCAGTCCCTTGTGCGTCGCGCGGAGCCGTTCCCGTGCCTCGCCGGAGTCGTCGGTGTCCATCTTGGCCGGATAGGGGTAGATCGAGCCGGAGGCCAGGACGAGGTAGTCCGCGTCGACGCGCCGGCCGGAGGCGAGCGTGACGCCGCCCGCGTCCGCCGACACCGCCCGTTCGCGGACGACGGTGCCGCGCCGCAGCAGCCGGGCGTACGGGAAGAAGATGTTGCCCGCCCACTCCGGCCGGACCAGCGCGCGCAGCGATCCGGCGGCGTGCACGAACGCGTCCTTCGGCTCGACCAGTACGACGTCGGTCTCCTCGTCCAGCGCCTTGGCGACCGCGGCGCCGCCATAGCCTCCGCCGACGACCGCGACGGTTCTGCCCATGATTCTCCCCAAAAAAAAGCAAGTTCGTGGCACGAACTGTATTAGTTCGTTCCACGAACTTCAATGGCGAGCCGTCTGCCGTACCAGGCGTGACGGCTCCCGGCCGGGGAGCCGTCGGTCACGCGTCGGCGCCGATGCGCCGGGCGAGTTCGGCCGGGAGTGGATAGACGCGCTCTCGGGGGAGCAGGGCGGCGGCTCTGGCGGTATGGCCGTCGCCGAGCAGGCGCCGAATCCGGTGCACCGTCGGCGTCAGGTCGCGGATGTCCAGGGTCCACTCATCGGCGTACCGGTCGATGACATGCCGGCTGAGCCCCACCTGAATGCTGCGCGCGTCCAGCGCGCGCCCGCGCAGCGTCCGCTCCGGATCCCACTGGACGTGCACGCGAGCGTGCCGGAACGCCGCACGCCACTCGTCATTGTCCCGGTGGACCCGGCGGTCGGCGCTCGTGGGTACGGCCTGGGACAGCGCCTCCTCCCAGCCTTCGCGGGAGATCCGTACGGCGAGGACCATCTCCTGCCCGGCCTTGCGAGCCCAGCCGCTCCGCTCCATCAGCCACAGGAAGGACGGCTTGATCCAGGTCATCCGCGTCCGGGAGAACGGCGGCACGAAACGCCCCTGCTCGACCGCCGGCCGTCCGATGTGCGGCCCGTACGCCTGGTACACGACGATCGACGTACGGTCGTAGTCGGCCCTGATCTCGCGCGATCTCACAGGTCGCATGCTGTCCCCGCCCGGACGGCGGATCAACCCGATTTCCCGGTCCCGGCCCGCCGAGGAGGCGGCGGGAGAGCGCCGGCGACGCCGCGAATCTCGCGCCCGGGATCCTCGCGCGCACCCCGCCGCGTACCTTTCGCCTCACACCTCGCGTGCCGGGGCGGCCGTGCGCGACGCGTCGACGGCCGGCGCATACTTGGTCGGCCGGCGTCGGTAGAGGGAGCCGAGCCCGACACCGGCGCCGCGGACGACGCGCGGTCCGTCGTGCCCGCGGCGGTCGAGCTGGGCGGGCGTCTCGCGGAGTACGGCCGGCTCGCGAGGCCGGCCGCGGGTGCGCTCGGTTGATTGTCACGAACAGCAAAGGACTACGGCCATGGATCTCGCCCTTCGCGGCAAGCAGGCTCTGATCACCGGTGCTTCCAAGGGCATCGGCGCGGCGACCGCCGAGGTGCTGGCCGAGGAGGGCTGCCATCTGCACCTCGCCGCGCGCGGCGAGGCCGGACTCCACGCGCTCGCCGAGCGGCTGCGCGAGCGGCACGAGGTGACGGTCGACGTCCACCCCGCCGACCTGCGCGACCCCGGCGACCTCGCCCGGCTCGCGGAGGCCACCGACGGCATCGACATCCTCGTCAACAACGCGGGCGACATCCCTGGGGGATCCCTCGACCTGGTCGACGAGGACGCCTGGCGGCACGGCTGGGAGCTGAAGGTGTTCGGCTACATCAACCTGACACGGCTCGTCTACGCGCGGATGAAGGCGCGCGGGCACGGAGTCATCGTCAACGACATCGGCGCGGCGGGCGAGGGGTTCGACTTCGACTACATCGCCGGCAGTTCCGGCAACGCCGCGCTGATGGCGTTCACCCGCTCCCTGGGCGGGCGGAGCCTGCGCGACGACAACATCCGCGTCGTCGGCGTCAACCCCGGGCCGGTCGCGACCGAGCGGATCGTCGAACTGATGAAGACCCGCGCCCGTACGCGCCTCGGCGACGAGGGGCGATACCGCGAGCTGATGGCCGGCCTGCCGTACGGGCGGGCGGCCGAGCCGCGGGAGATCGCCGACGCGATCGCCTTCCTGGCCTCCGAGCGGTCCGCCTACACCAGCGGCGTCATCCTCACCCTGGACGGTGGCCTGTGCGCGAGGGGCGGCGCCTGACACCCGGCCTCAACCGGCCGTGGCGGCGACGGCCTCCGGCTGCGCGGGCCGGGGAGCGCGCCGCCACAGCGGGACGGCCAGCCCGACCACGAGGAGGCTGCCGAGGCCCGTGACCGCGAACGCCCAGCCGGTGCCCGTACGGTCGATGAGGAAGCCGGTGACGGGGTTGGCCACGGCGATTCCCAAGGTCAGAGCGGTGCTGTGCAGGCCCACGGCCTCGCCGCGGGCGGCGGCGGGCACCCATCCGCTGAGGGTGTCCACCGTGGTGGACAGGGCGGGGGCGCACAGTATCCCGGACGGCACCAGGGCCAGGCACAGCAGCGGCCACGGACCGACCAGGCCGACCGGTACGGTGAGCGCGGCCATGCAGCCGATCGTCACCAGCGGGGACAGGCCACGGCGCAGCGAGCCATAGGCGAAGCCGCCGACCAGCGACGACAGGCTCCACACGGCGATGGCCAGACCGGTCCACCGGGTGGCGGCGTCGGCCTTGAGCACCGCGACCAGGTTGAGCTCCGTCGCGGTCAGCACGAAGGTCGCCGCGAACGTCACCCCGAACAGGGCCAGCAGAGCGGGAGTCAGCCACTGCCGCCGGGGAACGGCGGCCCCGCCCGCCTCCGGCTCGTCTCCGCCGCGCGTCGCCGGGTTCAGCACCAGCAGGGCCGTACCGGACCCGACCAGGCCCAGTCCCACGAGAGCCATGGTGAGGTCACTGCCGAACGTCGTCGTGGCGGCGACCGCGACGGTCGGGCCGACCATGTAGCTCACCTCGACGAGCATCGCGTCGAGCGCGAACGCGGCACGACGCCGCTCGGTCGGGACGGCCGCGGCCAGGCACTGACGGATCACGTTGAACACCGGCAGCGCCAGCACCCCGGCGGCGAACGCCCCGCCGACCAGCGGCCAGTACGGCAGGAACGCGGCCGATGACCAGAAGACCAGCTGGGCGACCGTGGTGACCGCCACCACCGGCCGCAGGCCGTGCCGGTCGACGAATCGCCCGGTGATCGGCGCGCCGAGGGCCACACCGCCCGTCGAGGCCGCGCCGACCAGGCCCGCCTGGAGGAAGCCGAGCTTCATGCCGGTGATCACGTGCAGGGTCAGGGTCACCCCGATGGCGACGACGGGGATGCGGGCGAGGATGCCGACGAGCAGCAGCGGCCGGACCCCCGGAACGGCCAGCACGCGTCGGTAAGGTTCAAAGGCCACTGCGGTTACTTACCTCCGCTGCGGATTGTGGCAGCGGCCGACGCGCGAGGAAAGTGAATTTTCGGGAGGCGGCGCGCTCACTCGCCCCCGAGGACCGCCTGGAGGAGTCCGGGGAACCGCTTCTCCATGTCGTCGCGCCGCACTCTGACGATCCGCTGGCGTCCCACGACGAGTGTCCTGGTCAGGCCGGCCTCGCGGAGCACGCGGTAGTGGTGCGAGATGGTCGGGTTGCTCAGGCCGAGGTCGGCCTCCTCCGCGAGCACGGAGCAGTCGACCGGATCCGGCCTCTGGTACAGCGCGGTCATGAGCGCCCGCCGGCCGGGGTCGGCGAGTGCGCTGAGGATGACGGTGAGGTCGAAGGAGTCGACCGAGGGCTCGGGCAGCGTGCGCGGCATCCGTCGCCTCCTCTCAATTGTTTGACGCTCATCGAATCGTAGCCTAACGTCCCATCGTGTGACCGATCGACAATCATCGAATGAACTCGGCGTCTGGCGGTTGCTGATCCTCGCCGTCGGCACCTTCGTGCTCGGCGTCGACGGCTTCGTGCTGCCGGGGCTGCTTCCTCACGTCGCCACGGACCTGTCCGTGAGCCTCGCCACCGCCGGCCAGCTGACCACCGCGTTCGCGGTCGCCTACGCGGTCGGATCGCCGATCATCGCCACGGCGACCGGCCGGATGGACCGTCGCGTGGTCATCGGCGCGGGCATGTTCGCCTTCCTGGCCGGCATGGTCCTGCAGGCGGCCGGTCCTTCGTACGCGGTCGTGCTGGCCGGGCGCGTCGTCGCCGGGCTCGGTGCGGCGGCGTTCCAGGCCAACGCCTTCGCCGTGGCGGGTGTGCTGTCCCGGCCGGACCGCAGAGCCCGGTCGTTCGCGGTGATCGGCGCGGGTTCCAGCCTGGCCTCGGTGCTCGGCGTGCCCTTCGGGCTGCTGGTCGGGCAGTGGCTGGGCTGGCGCGGGGCGATGTGGACGATCGCCGCCCTCGCGGCCGCCGCCGCGGTGCTGGCCGCGGCCGGCCTGCCCTCCGTCACCCTGCCGGCGACGTCACTGCGCAGCAGGCTCGCCGTGCTCGTCGACCCGCGCATCCTGATCCTGCTCGTCGTCAGTGCGCTCGTGCTCGCGCCGCTCTACCTGGTGTCGGCGTACGCGGCGGTCGTCGTGGGGGTGAGCACCTCGGCCGGCGGCGCCGTCGTGGCCGCGCTGTGCGTCTTCGGGGCGGGCTTCTTCATCGGCAACCGCCTGGTCGGACGGTTCGCCGACCGGTTCGACTCCCTGACGTCCCTCACCGCCGCGCTGGCCGTGGCGGTCGGCGCGAACGTCGTCCTGAGCGTCGTCCAGCACTGGTTCGTGCCGACGCTCGCCGCGCTGTTCGTCCTCGGCCTCATCGGATCCTTCCTGTTCATCCCGCAGGCGGACCGGGTGTTCGTGGCGGGCGGCGACGTCGCCGCCGTCGCGCTCAGCCTGAACGGGGCGATGGCCTACGTGGGCACGGCCGTCGGCGCGACGCTCGGCGGCGTGGTGCTCTCGGTCGCCGGGGCGCTCTGGCTGGCCCCGGCCGCCGCCGTCCTCGCCGCCATCGTGCTCGGCGTCACCCGGCTGACCGCCCCCGAGCGCCGTACGGCGGCCGGTCGCCCGGAACCCGCGAACGTTCCCGCCGAGGCCACCGGACTGTGACGGTTCAAGGATCGCTCGGTATGCGCGGGCTGGCCTACGACCTGCCGGTCCCACCGGTCTGGAGTACGCCGTACCGCTGCCCTGACCGGCGTCCGGCTCACCGCGTCGCGGGAGAGCCGGAGAGGCCGAAGCGTTCGGCGAACGCCGACATCTCGTCGCGTTGCCGGTCCGGTTCGGCGGCGGTGACGCCGACGACGATGCGTGTCACGCCCTCCGCGGCGAACGCCTCGACCCGTTCGGCGGGCATGTCGATCGATCCCCATCGCGTGTACTCCAGCGCCTGCGGGTCACGGCCGGCCTCGACCGCGGACGACCGGGCGAGCTCCAGCCGGGCGGCGCGTTCGTCCGGGGTGAGCGCACCGCCGGGGAAGTAGCCGTCACCGCGCCGCCCGGCGCGGCGCGCGGCGGCCCGGCTCGACCCGCCGACGTGGATCGGCAGCTCGGTGACCCCGAACGGCTTCGGGAAACTGCACAGGTTCTCGAAGGCGAAGAACTCCCCGTCGAAGCCGACGCCCTCCTCGCCGCCGCCCCAGAGCAGCCGCAGCACGTCGATCGCCTCGTCGGCGCGACGGCCGCGGGTCCTGAAGTCGACGCCGACCGCCCGGGCCTCACCCGGCAGGGTGCCGAGGCCCACGGTCAGCAGCCGCATCCGTCCCCTGGACAGGACGTCGATGGTCGCCAGGCGCTTGGCGAGGACGACCGGATGGTGGTACGGCAGGAGCAGCACGCCCGTACCGAGCAGGATCCGCCGCGTGGCCGCGGCGACGAAGGCCAGGCAGTCGAGCGGGTCGGCGTACGGCAGTGACGTCGGGAGCTCGGCGGGCCCGATCGTGGCGCCGGGATACAGCGCGATGTGCTCCGGGAGGTACAACGACTCGAAGCCGCAGTCCTCGGCGTGCCGGGCGAAGGCCGTGATCCGGTCCGGGTCGGCGCCGTACTGGGGGGTGCTGTAGCTGATCGCGAATTTCATTCCAGTCTCCGCGTCGAGCCGGTTCAGGAACCGGCCTGGTCGTCGGGCGGGGGAGGCGTCACTCCGCCCGCGAGACGACCGGTGGCGGCCTGCCGCCGTGGCGTACCCGCCGGGCGAGGACCGTCGTTTCCCTCCGCCGGGAACAGGTCGCAGCCGGGACAGGTGTACGTCAGCTGAGCGGTCACCTCGGCGCGGTGCCGGATCAGCGCGCGGATCTCCGCGTCGATCTCGGCGAGCTTCCTCAGTGAGACGGCGACCGACTCCGGGCACGAGGCACCCGCCTCGTGACCCGCCCGCAGACAGTCCACGAACGGCCGGGCGTCCTCCAGCGTGAAGCCCACCGCCAGCAGCGATCGGATCTCGGCGACCAGCCGGACGTCGGACTCGTCGTACTCCCGGTAGCCGTTGGCCGCACGCCGCGCCGAGATCAGCCCCTGCTGCTCGTAGTAGCGCAGCGCGCGTGCGCTCACACCGGCCCGTTCGGCCAGCTCACCGATCCGCATCGGCTCCTCCCGCCCTCTGGCGTCAGCGACGCTACCCCCTGACACCGGCGTCAAGGTCAAGCCGGGAGGCGCCGTGGGCCGGACGGTCGCGCCCGTCCGGCCCACGGCGGAACTCAGTCCGACCAGTCGATGATCCGGGCGCCGGCCTGGAAGCGGAGACCCGGATCGGCGTAGCGGGCCTCGGGGACGGCGTAGAGCATCGCCACGCCGAGGTTCTGCGCGTGGTAGCCGGCCACGAGCTTGGCGATCTCCGGACCCGTGGCGGGCAGGCCGCCTCGCGTCAGCGCCATGCCGATCTCGGTGACGAGCCGGGGGTCGGCCGTCGAGTCGTTCACTGTCATGTCGTGTCTCCTCCTCGGAACTAGACCGCGGCGGGCGTCGCGGCGGCGGAGTCGTCGGCCATGGCGGGTACGCGGCGATGCCAGTCGGTGGCCTGCTGGAACGCGTCGCCGGCGGTCAGGATCGTCGCCTCCGCGAACGCCGGCCCGGCGAGCTGCATCGACAGCGGCAGCCCCGCCGCGGTGAACCCCATCGGCACGGCGAGGACCGGGTTGCCGACGCAGTCCCAGTACTGGGTGAAGATGAACTCGAACATCGCCTCGACGTCGATGGTGCCCTCGGCGTCGGTGATGTCGTCGTAACGGGGCGCGGGCAGGGCCGTGGTGGGGCAGACGATGACGTCCACCTCCTCGAACAGCCGTGCCACGGCGTCCTGCGCCACCCTCCGTACGCGCTGGGCCTGGACGTAGTCCGCGCCGGACACGAGCGCGCCACGGGCGAGCAGGAGACGGGTGGAGGCGAAGTAGTCGGCCCACCGTTCGACCAGGTCGTTGCGGTGGTACGCGAGCGCCTCGGCGCACATGGTGACGAGGTTGGCGGTCAGCATCTCGGGCCAGTACGGCAGCGCGACGTCGGTCAGGGTGGCGCCGAGCGAGGTGAGGGTGGCGAGCGCCTCGTCGAACACGGGGCCGAGCGCGGGATCGGACCGTTCGGGGAAGTGGTGGTCGCGGACGACCCCGATCCGCAGGCCGTTCAGGGAGCCGCCGAACTCCGGCGGGGCGAGCGGGAGGTCGACGCAGTCCGGGTCGCTGGGATGGTGCCCGGCGATGACCTCCAGGACGCTCGCGCAGTCACGGGCGCTGCGCGCGAGCGGGCCCACGTGGTCGAGGCTGTACCCGAGCGGCGCGCAGCCGGACTTGGGCACCCGGCCGAACGTCGGCATCAGGCCGGTGACCCCGCAGAACGCCGCCGGAATGCGGATGCTGCCCGCCGTGTCGGTGCCGAGCCCGGCGAAGAACATCCCCGCCGCGACGCCGTTGCCGGTGCCCGAACTGGAGCCGCCGGGCCAGGTCCGCGGATCCCAGGGGTTGCGCGGGACCGGGAAGGGCTTCGTGGGGTCGACCATGCCGCAGGCGAACTCCATGGTGGTGACCTTCCCGGTGATGACCGCACCGGCCGCCCGCAGCCGGGCCACGACCGGCGCGTCCCGGCCCGCGCCCCACGCCGGATCGAGGATGAGGCTCTGCGCCGTCGTCGGTCCCTCCGCGGCGGCGAGGATGTCCTTGACGCCGAACGGGATGCCGTGCAGCGGGCCGCGGTCGAGACCCTCGGCGAGTTCGGCGTCGGCGCGTTCGGCGGCGGCGAGCGCGGTGTCGTCGAAACGGGCGAGATACGTGCCGAGCTCTCCGTCGAGCCGGTCGGCCCGCGCGATCGCCGCCTCGGTCAGTTCGGTGCTCGTGACGGTGCCGGCGCGCAGTGCGGCGGCGGCGTCGGTCAGCGTGACGGGTGTGGGCATGGGGGAACTCCTCCAAGGGCCTCGGGAACTGGGGAGATGCCGGTTATCCACAGGGAAGGCGCAGGTCTTTTCGCGCTGGGGGACCGGGCTGGACAATGGAAGTGGGGTCGCCCCCCTGGGCGGGCGGGGGCTGTCTGGGCGGGCGGGGGCTGTCTGGGCGGGCGGGGGCTGTCTGGGCGGGCGGGGGCTGTCTGGGCGGGCGGGGCTGTCTGGGCGGGCGGGGGCTGTCTGGGTGGGTGGGGGTTCGTCTGGTGGGGGTCAGATGCCGGACGCGTGTTCGCGTACGGCTCGGGAGACGAAAAGGAAGCGGTCGCCGCGTGTGTGGATGTGGGCCAGGTCGAAGGCGCGGCCGGTCGCGTCGCGGATCACCTGTTCGATGGTGATCAGCGGGGCGCCCTCGGCGACGTCGAGCAGCGGGGCGTTGGTGGCGTCGGCGGGTGCGCAGCCGACGACGAACTCCGACTCGCCCAAGCCGATTCCGGCGTCCCGCAGCAGGGCGTACCAGTCGGTGTCGAACGGCAGGGCGAGCAGCCGCTCCGCCTCCGGGAACAGCACATAGTTGGTGGCCAGCGCGGTCGGTTCCTCGTCGAGGAGGGCGACGTACTCCAGGCGCAGGCACGGGACGCCGGGCGGCGCGCCGAGGCGTTCGGCGGCGATGGCGGGCAGCGGGATGGTCGAGCGGTCGAGCACCCGTGGTCGCAGGCGGCGGTTGAAGACGCTGTCCACCCGGGGGTCGGCCGCGCCGTGCGCCTCGGCCAGGCGGGCGAGGACGGCGTGTACGACGACGTGGGTGCCGACGCCCTGCCTGCGGTCGATGAGTCCCTCGCGGCGCAGCAGGGCCAGCGCCTCGCGCACGACCGCCCTGGTCACGCCGTACGAGGTCATCAGTTCCGGCTCACCGGGCAGCTGTCCGGCGGGGAAGCCGTCGCGCAGGATCGCGGAGCGCAGCAGGTCGCGGAGACGGCGGACGTGAGCGTCCTGGGTTCCTCCCGGCCCGTACGCCGCCGTCACCATGGCCGTGGACATTACGGACATGTCGTTTCGCCGCGATTCCGGCTCGGTTACCCGGTCATTACGCGGCCAGGTCATCAGGGCGGTGCCCATGGGTCAGCCGACCTCCTCGGTGGCCGCGCCGACGGGGGCGGACACCGTACGGGCCGGAGCCGTGGGCATGCCGAGCGGCACGGGTCCGCCGCCGGGCCGCCAGGCGCTGGGTTTGCACCGGTCGCGGCACGAGCCCTCGGTGGAACAGCAGAGCGAGCAGATCGTCCCGCCGTGGTACGGGCAGGCGGCCATGTCGGCGGTGTCGTACGAGCCCGCGCAGACCGTGCACGGCAACTCGCCGTCCGGCAGGTCGCTGGTCCGCGCGATGTACCAGCGTCCCCGGGTCGCCGCCGCGATGACGGGCGGCAGCACGAGCGCCAGCACCAGGGCGATGAAGGGTGACAGCGCCGCCGCGGTCGCGCCGAAGGCCCCGTAGTAGGCCGTGATCGCGGCCGCCGCCGCGATCACCATGGAGCCGAACCCCACCGGGTTCACGTTGTAGAGGTGGGCGCGCCGGAACTCGATGTGCGCCGGGGAGAGCTTGAGCAGCCGCTTGTTGATGAGCAGGTCCGCGGCGAGCGCGGCGATCCAGGCGATGCCGACGTTCGCGTACCAGGCGAGGACCGTCACGATGTGGTGGTAGACGTCCAGCTCCATGAGCACCAGCGCCAGCCCCACCTGCAAGAACACCCACGCGGCGCGGCCCGGGTGACGGTGCAGCAGCCGGGAGAAGAAGTTCGACCACGACAGCGAGCCCGAGTACGTGTTCATGATGTTGATCTTGATTTGGGAGAGCAGGACCAGCAGGCCCGCGAGGACCAGCGCGGCGGTGTGGTTCCCGGTCAGCCGCTGGTAGACGACGGTGAACAGCTCGACCGGCTCGGCCGCCCGGTCCGGCGTGGTCTGCGTCTCCGCGTACCCCACCAGCAGCGTGGACGCGAAGAAGATGACGACGGCGAACAGTGTCAGGCCCGGCCCGCCGAGGATGACCGCGAGCCGCCACCGGCCCGCCCGGCCCGGCTTCGAGTCGGGCATGAGCCGCAGGTAGTCGCCCTGCTCGCCGACCTGCGCGGCGAGGGACAGCTGAGCGGCGGCGATGGTGAAGACCGCCAGTACGGTCACGCCGGTGGCCGCCGTCGCGGGGATGTGCGGGTGGACCATGGTGTGCGCGGCGTGCGGGGCGGTCGCCGCGGACCCCAGCGCGACGCCGATCAGCGCCACCCACAGCGGCCAGGTCCACGCCTGGAACTTCGCGGTGAAGCTCATGCCGTACACGGTGAGCGGGATCATCACTAGGGCGACGACGGCGTAGGAGATGTGCAGGTCGAGGTGGGTCAGAGCGGTCAGGGCCTGCGCCATGATGGCGCCCTCGTAGGCGAGGAAGATGAGCGTGTACGTGGCGTAGACCAGCGAGGTGAGCGTCGAGCCGAGGTACCCGAAGCCGGCGCCCCGGGTCAGCAGGTCGATGTCGATGTGCTTGCGGGCGATGGCGAAGGCGGCGGTGAGAGTCAGCGGAAACGTCACCGCGGTGGCGACCGCGAAGCCGAGCAGGGCGTTGCCGAACCCGAACGCGTTGACGAACGCGGCGTCGAGCGCGTAACCGGCCATG
This sequence comes from Actinoallomurus sp. CA-142502, assembly GCF_050936355.1. Classification (NCBI taxonomy): domain Bacteria; kingdom Bacillati; phylum Actinomycetota; class Actinomycetes; order Streptosporangiales; family Thermomonosporaceae; genus Actinoallomurus; species Actinoallomurus sp. CA-142502. The sequence goes on along the minus strand of NZ_JBNJMY010000001.1, from coordinate 9,883,947 downwards.
GCCGACAGCCCGGCCAGACAGCTCAAGAAGATCATCCAAGGTGACCAGGAACGGAAGGCGCTCGGCGCGTACCGGAGGGAGTAGTCCTCCAGCGCCGGATTGTCCGCGAGATCCATGTCGCTCCCTTGTGCGTGGAACCTGGGCGGGAACGCTAAGGACGCCCGGTTGCCACCTGATGACGGGGCGATTGCGCGCTGTTACGCCGGAACCGCACCGCTGTGACGTGGGAAGACGCACGGAGCGACGGGAGATGCGCCGTCGTCCGGAGGGTTCGGCCGCGGCTCGGCGCGGCCGGGATCGTCAGCCCTCGCGCTCGTGGAGCTCTCGGACGAGCAGCGGCAGCAGGCCGGGAAGGTGCCGCTCGATCGTGTCGCGGCGCAGGGACACCGCGCTGCCGTTGCCGTGGTGGCGCTGGTCGATGAGCCCGGCTTCACGCAGCACGCGGAAGTGATGGGTACGGGTGGCCTTGCCGACCGGGAGGTCGAAGGAGCCGCACGGGCGTTCGCCGTCCGTGGGCGCGTCCGCGAGCTCGGCCACCACGCGACGCCGCGAGTCGTCGGAGAGCGCGGCGAACACCTTCCCCAGGTCCACGGTTCACCCCCGGCCTTCCGTCGCAAAGGTACGGCTTACATCGTACCAATGCCGGACGCTAGTTTCCGCAGGTATGGAAATCGTCATACCTGAGGTGTCCGGCCCCATCGGCCTCTACGGGTTCGCCCGCCCCGCCCCGAACGCGCGGCGGACCACTGGCTGCTGCCGCTCAGCTGAAGGGGCCGGCCGCCGAACCGGCGGCCGGCCCTTCGTCTCAGGCGTTCAGCAGGACCTGGTCCAGGAGCACTCGAGGTTCTGGCCGGACGGCGCCCGGCGTACCGCGTTGACGGCGGCCGTGGGGCCACCGGCGAGCCGTACGGCGATCTTGTCCTCGATGTCCTTCGGCGCACCGCCCTGGTAGCCGTTGAACATGCTGGAGAAGACCAGCTTCTCGCCGTTCGGGTCGGTCACGTACCCGGACAGGGCGCTGACGCCGGTCAGCGTGCCGGTCTTGCCGTGCAGGTTCCCCGCGGCGGGCGTGCCGGTCATCCGGGAGGCCAGCGTGCCGCCCACGAGCGGATCGGGCTCACCGGCGATGGGCAGGGCGTTGTACCAGGTGTCGAACCAGCTCTGGGACCGGGCGCTCCTCAGCACGTTCGTGATCTGCTGCGGCGTGGTCTTGTTGGTGGCGGCCAGCCCGGACCCGTCGGTCAGCTTGATCTGCGAGGTGTCGACTCCGTGGTTCTTCAGGTACGCCGTGACCCCGGCCAGGCCGGCGTCCCAGGTGCCCTTGCCGCTGACCTTGCGGCCGATCGCCTTGACGACGGTCTCGGTGATCGGGTTGTTGCTCAGCTTCAGCCACGGCACGGCGATCTGCGACAGGGGGATCGACACGCGGTCGGTGAGCACCTTCGCGGTGCTGGGAGTGGCGGCCTCGGTGATCGTCCCGTCGACCTCGACGCCGTGTGCCTCGAGCGCGTCGCGGAAGACGTCGGCGGCGTACATCGTCGGGTCCGGCGCCGTCGTCAGATGGTCGGACTCGGCTCCGCCCGCCGGGTAGGACCCGGTCACCTTGACGACGTTCGTGCCGTTCACACGGTCGACCGAAAGCGTGGAGGCGGAGCCGGCCGCGCCGGTGACCGCCTCGTTGTCAATCTTGATCACGCTGGTCGGCGGTGAGACGGCGACCTTGACCGGCTCGCCCGCGGCGCCGGGAGTGATGTCGACGCCGATCGAGCCGATGTCGTACACGTCGTCGGGCGCCACGGTCAGCGCCGAGATCCCGGCCGCGTAGGAGTACGGCAGGTCGGAGGGGTCCCAGTCCGGACGGGTGCGCTCGGCGTCGAACCAGGTGTCGTCCGCGACCAGGTTGCCGGAGACCTTGGTGACGCCCTTGGCGGCGACGGCCGCGGCGAGCGCGTCGTACTCCTGGGCGCGCATCGTCGGGTCTCCGGTGCCCTTGAGGTAGAGGTTGCCGTTGCCGACGGCGACCTTGGTGTGGAAGCGGTAGTCCGAGCCCAGCAGGCCGAAGGCGGCCGTCGAGGTCTGCAGCTTGTTGTTCGACCCGGGGGTCTCCTGGGTCGACGAGTCATGGTCGTACAGGACCGCGCCGCTCTGGGCGTCCCGGACGATCAATCCGACGCTCGCGCCGTTGAGCCGGCTGTCGGAGAGGATCTGGTCGAGGTCGGTCTTCAGGTCGTCTGACGAGGGCCGGGCCGTGCCGGTGGCCGCGCCCGCGGCGGCCGGTGAGGCCGAGACGAGCACCCCTGCCAGAGTCAGTGTGAGACCGCGCTTTACCAGCTTGCGCATGTCACCCCTTCGTCGGGAAGCATTGTTCGTTGACGCGGTGAAACACCGTTGTTTCTTCGTACGCGCCGGACATCTGATCGGCATGCGGAAAACGCGTCGACCTTATAGACGGATATGGGCCCCTGAGTGTGACATGCCGCAGGTCGTGCGTTCTTCATATATCGCCTTCACAGCAGGAAGCCGCCGCCGGCGCGCAGGTTCTGGCCGGTGATCCAGTGGGAGTCGGGTCCGGCGAGGAAGGAGACGACGTCGGCGATGTCCTCGGGACGGCCGAGCCGCCGCAGGGCGGTGAGCGCGGCGGTCTGTTCCAGGGCCTCGGGCGGGTTCGACGCGCGGAGCAGGTCGGTGTCGGTCGCGCCGGGGGAGACGGTGTTGACGGTGATCCCGCGCGCGCCGAACTCCCGTGCGGCCACGGCGGTGAACTGCTCCAGCGCCGCCTTGCTCGCGCAGTACAGGGCGTGGCCGGGCGCCGGCAGGACGGTGTTGAGCGTCGAGATGTTGACGACCCGGCCGCCGTCACGCAGCGCGGACGCGGCCCGCCGCATCGCGAGCAGCGGAAACAGCGCATTGACGGTCATCACCCGGTCGAACTCCTCGGCGGTGAGGTCCGCGATCGGCGCACGCGGGTTGACGGCCGCGTTGTTGACCAGGATGTCCAGGCCGTCGCTCACCGGCGCGAACAGCGCGTCGAGGGCGGCGGGGTCCTCCTGGTCGGCGCGTACGGCGATGACGCCGTCGAGCCGGGCGGCGAGCTCGTCTGCCTGGGCCTTGTTCTCTTTGTAGCTGAACACGACGGTGGCGCCGTCGCGCGCCAGGCGGCGCACGATGGCCCGGCCGATTCCCCGCGAGCCGCCCGTCACGATCGCTGTCTTCCCGGTGAGCGTCATGGCCCGGGACGCTAGGGCGCGCGCTGCTCGACGTCTTGAAGGAACGCGCACAGCTCGGTGGGGGTGACGCCGCTCATCGCCCGCACCTCGCGGGTGAAGTGCGGCTGGTCGGCGAACCCGCCGGAGGCGGCCGCCGTGGCGAAGCTCGCAGACGACCTGCTCAGCGCGTACGCGGCGTGCTGGAACCGCGTGATCCGGGCGACGGTCTTGGGCGGGAGGCCGATGTGGCGCCGGAACCCGAGCTCCAGGTACCGGCGGCTGGCGCCGAGCTCAGCGGCGAGCGCCTCGATCGTGCGGCGGCCCGCCGGTTCCTGCAGCCGCCACCACGCGCGCGTCACCAGCGCGTCCGGCGTCCGGTCCGGAGCCAGCCAGGCGCTCAGCCGGTCGTCGAGGACGGCGAACCGCGCCGCCCAGTCCGGCGCCTCGCCCAGCTCGTCCACCAGCGGACCGGCGCGGCGGCCGAGCAGGTACTCCAGCGGGACGGTGACCCCGGTCAGCTCGCTCATCGGCATCCCGGCCAGCGCGGACACGCCCGCGGGCGTCAGCCCGAACGCGACGCCGCGGCGCCAGCCGTCCTCGTACACGGCGGGAGTGGCGCGCGGACCGGTGACCAGCCGTACCGGGCCCGCGAAGTCGATGATCACAGTCGTCTGGGCCAGCGGGAAGAACCGCCGCCGCGACGGACCCGGCCTCGTACGGAAGCCGGAGTATCCCGAGACGAAGGGGCGCAGCCGCGGCTCCGGCAGGCGGGAGACCGCCCGGCACGGCCCCGCGCCCACGTCCGCCATCGCCGAATGGATCTGGATCACGAGCCCATCCTGGCCGGTCGGCCACTTGGACAGAAGCTCTCGACGGGTGCACGAAATGGTGCATTCCTGTGCGCGCGATGGCTCTGCCCGGAATCGGGGGCCTGCCACCATTCGCGACATATCCGGCGAATCGCACGAAGGAGGTGACCGCGATGCAGCCGACCGACGTCATTTGGCAAGGCATCAGCCTCATCGACTGGGGCTGATCCCGACCGGAGGGCGCCGCGTTCGGGCGGCGCCCTCCGCGGGAACTCACCGGTTACCTGCCCGCGCCACGCTCATGCGTCGAGCGGTCCGCGGCGCCGACGGTGTCGCGCGGGGGCGGGTGAGGTACCACGTGGCCGCTCCGGCGAGGAGCATGAGGACGCAGGCCCACGCGAACCAGTCGCCGAACCGCGTGTACGGCGTGGTGGTCGCGCGGGACGGCAGGTCGGCGCTGACCGAGACCATCGGGTTCCCGGCGGTTCGCACCTCGGCCCGTACGCGGCCGTGCGGGTCGCTCACGGTCAGCGCGCCCTGCCGCGCGGCCCGTACGACCGTCATGCCGTTCTCCACTCCGCGGGTGACCGCCATCCTGCTGTGCAGCCACGCGTCGTTGGAGAAGTCCCAGGCGGGAACGAACAGCGCGGTCGCGCCACGCTGCCGGTAGTCCCGTACGAGGCCGGGGAAGTCCAGGTCGAAGCAGATGGCGATGGCCCAGCCGGTTCCGGTGCCGGGGACGAAGGCGGTGCCCTCGCCGGTCGTGAAGTCGCTCTCGGCCCCCGGTACGAGGTGCCGTTTGAAGTAGGTGACCGGGCGGCCGCCGTCGGCGGGAAGGTCGATCGCCGCGTTGTAGAGGGCGTTCCCCCGCCTGAGCGCCAGCCCGGCGACGATGTCGGTGCGCTGTTCGACGGCGAGGCGGGCCAGGGGGCGTTCGAGCGCGGCCAGGTGCGCGTCATCGGTGAGGAAGACCTTCTCCGGGAGCACGATGACACGGACGTGCTGCCCGGCCAGCGAACGGATCCGGGTCACGTACGCGTCGAGCATGTCCCGGCCGGCGGGCGTGCCCACGGTCACCGGGTCGATCGCCCGGTCGGTGGCCAGCAGCGCCGTGCGCTGGGTCTGCCGACCGTCGGAGGAGTGCAGCCGCAAGCCGCCGTATCCCAGGGTCAGGGCCAGGATGGTCGTGGCTGCGACGGCCACCGGGAGGCGTCCCCTGGCGCCGGGAGCGGTCAGGGCCGCCACCGCGGCCGGTGCCCCCATGAGGAGGAAGGTCACCCCCCACACGCCGGTGACCGAGGTGAGCTGCAGCACCGGCAGGACGCTCGCCTGGGTGTAGGCCAGGCTCCACCAGGCGCCGTTCGGCGCCGCCAGCGACATCACGTACTCCACGGTGACCCAGGTCGCCGGGAAGACGATGATCGCGGTGACGGAGCGCCTTCGCAGCATCAGGGCCCGCGTCGCGAGGACCGCCAGCCCGAACAGCACCGCCGAACCGACGATGACGGACACGGCCAGCGGCGGCGGTATCTGCACGGTGTCGAGGAAGTAACCCCACATCCTCGTCTCGCCGCCCAGCCACGCGGCCGCCCCGACGGCGAACGCGATGACGCCGCGCACGCGCGGCGCCACCGCCAGCACGGGAAGCGGAGCGAGCCAGGTCAGCCAGGGCACCGGCCGCAGACCGGTGCCGAAATAGAACAGCACGGCCGACGCCACCGCGATCCCGATCAGGGCGGCGGCGGACCGGGTCTTCGAATTCATCGAACACGTCTCCCTCTGGTTGGGAATCGCGTCGATGATCCGTACGCCGCCCCTGACCGCACATCGCCGGGAAGCATGAACGCGGCATCACCCGTGCGAGTGAGAGATCCCCGCGGCCGGTCAGCCCGAGGCGTCCTCGGTGAGGAGGGGGCGCATGAAGGTCCGCTCGTAGCGGAGGACGCAACCGCTCTCGTCGCGGATGCGGTCGGCGGCGACGAAGTCCGGATCGTTGCCGAACAGGCCCCGGTAGCTCTCGTACGCGGCCAGACTCGGGAAGCTGAACAGCGCGAGCGCCTTGTCACTGGCCCCTTCGGCGGGAAGGTAGTAGCCGTGGTGCGTCCCGCCGTGGCGGTTCACCAACTCCACCCAGCGACGCGCGAACCGCTCGAACTCTTCGATCTTCGCCGCGTCGATCGTGTAGTCCACCACGCAGGTGATCATCATTCCTCCGTCTCCCGGGTTGAGGGCGCTCGCCCCATGCCCGAAATGGCGGGTGATCACCCCCTGAATTGTGGTCTTATGCCGGTGACCTTGTTCCAGCGGACGGCGTAGCGGGGGTTGGCATGATTCTGGTGACCGGCGCGACCGGCAATGTGGGCTCCGAACTGGTGAGCGCGCTGGCCGAGGAGGGACACCGGGTACGCGCCCTGGTGCGCGATCCGCGGAAGGCGACTCTGCCGGCGGGAGTCGAGCCGGTCACCGGAGACCTCAACGAGCCCGGCACCCTGACCGGCGCGCTGTCCGGCGTGCGCGCGGTGTTCCTGTTGCCCGGCTACGCGGACATGCCGGGCCTGTTGACCCGGATCCGTGAAGCCGGGGCGGAACGCGTGGTGCTGCTGTCCGGTGGTTCGGCCGGAGGCGGGGACATGAGCAATGCGGTGTCCCGCTACATGATCGTCTCGGAGCGGGCCGTCCGCGACTCGGGTCTGCCGTGGACCTTCGTACGGCCCAAGGCGTTCATGTCCAACGCCCTCCGCTGGCTGCCTCAACTCGCGGCCGGTGACGTGGTGCGGGTTCCCTTCCCCACCGTACGGGCCGCCGCCGTCGACCCGTACGACATCGCGGCGGTCGCGGCGCGATCACTGGTGACCGGCGAGCACGAGGGCCGGATCCATCTGGTGTCGGGCCCGGAGTCGCTGCTCCCGGCGGACCAGGTCGCCGTGCTGGCCAAGGTCCTCGACCGGGATCTGCGCTGCGAGGGCATGACCGACGAGGAGGCGCGAACCGAGATGGAGGCGACCATGCCGGTCGAGTACGTCGACGCCTTCTTCAGCTTCTACGTCGACGGCACGCTGGACGAGTCACAGGTCGAGCCGACCGTCCAGGAGGTCACCGGGCGCCCGCCCCGTACCTTCGAGCAGTGGGCCCGAGCCCACGCCGAGACGTTCCGCTGAGCGCACCGCCGTCGACCAGTGTCACATCCTCTTCTGCGTCTGAGCGCGCTATGAGGAGTGGCCGGAGAGGAGGGCGCCGAGCCGGTCGGGTGAGTCCGCGCCGTCCGCCGCGAGGACGGCGCCGGTCCCGTCGGTGACGACGGCGTACGGCGGCCAGGGGATGCCGTTGTTGTCATAGACGTCCGGGTCGATCAGCACCGGAAGGTCGACGCCGTGGTCTTCCAGGTACCCGCGCACCGCCCGCTCCTCGTCCGCGCTCACGAGGACGACCCGCATCCTCGCGCGCGCCGCGAGGAACGCCGGGAGCATCGCCGTGCACAATCCGCACGCCGGTGACACCAGCGCGAACAGGGTGGGGGCGCCGGCGGTCGCCGTCTCCACCGGTACTCCGAGGGTGAAGCGTGTGCCCGTCCGTGGCCCGCCGGCGTCCGGCGCCCGCGGGCCGAGCAGGGTCACCGCGCCGACGAGGCCCAGGAAGACCACCGCCGGCACGATCTGGGCGGCGCGGAACGGCTCCGCTCCCGCGACGGCGGTCATGACCGCCAGGACGAGCAGCAGTCCCGTACGGGCCACGGTGAACGGGCCGACCCGGGAGCCGCGGGACGAACCGAAGCAGCCGCAGTCGACGTCCAGGCCCCGTCGCAGCACCGAGACCATCGCGGCCACGAACACCGCGAAGAGCGCCGCCGACAGCAGCCCGCCCCACCGGCGGGTGACGGGAACCACGAGAAGCACGGCGGCCACCGCCTCCACCGCCGGCACCGTCACGGCGGCGGGCAGGGTGAGGCGCCGCGGCAGCAGACGGTAGCCGTCGATGACGGCGGCGAACCCGCGCACGTCGCGTACCTTGCCCACCGCGGCGGTCACCAGGACGACCACCAGCGCCGGCCACGCCGCCCCCAGAACGGTCACGGGACCTCCTCCGTCGGAAGGTGTGACCACTGGGCCGTGTCTTCGATTCCCTCGCTGCGCTCGGTCATGGGACCTCCTCCGTCGGAAGGTGTGACCACCGGGCCGTGTCCTCGATTCTCTTGCTGCGCTCGGTCATGGGACCTCCTGGTAGGCCGAGGCCTGCAGCCGGTACAGCTCCGCGTACAGGCCGCCGTGGTCCAGCAGTTCTCCGTGGTCGCCCTGCTCGGCGATCCGGCCGTGGTCGAGCACGTAGATCCGGTCGGCGAAGCGGACGCTGGCGAGGCGATGGGTGATGAGGATGACGGTACGGCCGTCGGCGTGTCGCCGGATCCGTTCGAACAGCGCGTGTTCGGCGCGGGCGTCCAGCGCCGAGGTCGGCTCATCGAAGATCACCAGCGCCGCGTCGCGGTAGAAGCCGCGGGCAGCCGCGATGCGTTGCCACTGACCGCCGGACAGGTCGTGCCCGCCGCGGAAGCGGCGGTCGAGCAGGGCGTCGTAGCCGTGCGGCAGGTCGGCGATCACCTGGTCGGCCCCGGCCGCCGCCGCGGCGCCCACGAGACGGTCCTCGTCCACGGGGCGGCCCATGACGATGTTCTCCCGTACGGTGAGGGGCCATCGCGTGTGGTCCTGGGCGATCACGGAGATCCGCTGCCGGAGGGTGTCGCCGTCCAGTTCGGCGAGGTCGGTGTCGTCCCAGCGGATCGTCCCGGCGTCGGGCCGGTAGAGCCCGGCGAGCAGTTTGGCGAACGTGGTCTTGCCCGATCCGTTCTCGCCGACGAGCGCGATCACCTCGCCCCGCGCGACCGTGACGCTCACGTCCGACAGCGCCGGCTCGCTCGCGCCCGGATAGGTGAAGGACACCTTCTCGGCGGTCAGCCGCTGGAACGGCGCCGGCGGCGCCGTCCCCCGTGGCGCGCGGATCCGGGTGGCGGCGAGTTCGCGGAAGCTCAGGTAGTCGCCGAAGTACAGGCCCGCCTCGTACAGGCGGTTCACGGTCTGCATCAGCGCGGCGAGTGACGCCTGACCGGCCCTGATCGCGAGCACCGCCGCCGCGGCCATGGCGAGCGGGATCATCCCGCCGGCGAGCAGCCCACCGAGCGCGCAGTACACCGCGACGGTGGCCGTGCCGGTCAGCAGGTCGCCGGAGGCCTTGGCCGCGGTCTGGCGGCGGGCCGTCCCGAGCTGGACCTGTTGCTCCTGCTCGGCGACGCGGTCGTACTCCTCCAGGAGGAACGTGCGGAGCGTGAACGCCCGGACCTCGGCGGCAGGCTGCCGCTCGGCCATCAGGTCCGAGAGCATGAACTTGCGCCGTCGCGCCGTCGACAGCCGGTAGAAGGCCTCATAGCGCAGGCGGGCGGTGCGCAGCGCGGTGTACCCGGACGGTACGGCCGTGACGAGGAGCAACGGCATGAGGATCGGGTGCATCAGGCCGAGCGCCACCGCCGGGGCCACCACGCCGACCGCGCCGGTGACCGCGCTGACCGTCGTCTCCACCACGGTCGCCGTGTCGGGAACGCCGTTGTCGCGGGCGCGGCGCATGGCGTTGTGGAAGTCGTGGTCGTCGAACGCGGTCAGCTCGACCTCTGTCGTCAGCTCGAACAGGCGGGTCTCCGCGTGCCGCTCGACCTGCGGTTTCAGCCGTGCCTGCGCCCAGCCGGCGACGACCAGCAGGGTGCCGCGCAGGCCCGCGGCCAGGGCGACGACGAGCAGTGCGGGCAGCGCCGCCCGCACCCGGCCGGGTGTCGGCCCTGCGGCGAACAGGGGCGAGAGCACGTCGGAGGTCGCCAGCAGCCCGAACGCGGTGAAGAAACCGGCCAGGAGGTTGCCGCCGAGCGCGACGGCGGTGTCCCGGCGGCTCGCGCGCCAGGCGAGCCGGAAGGCCGCGGCGACGAGCGCGGGCAGCCGGCGGGCCATCGTGCCCAGCCCGGCCGACAGCAGTTCCTCGTCGTGGCTTTCCCAGTAGGCGACATCAAGGCCGGACCGGTCCGGCGAAACATCCTCGAGGCGGCGCTTTTTCGGTCGCAACCTCATCCGCGAAAGTCAACCGTCGGTGGGCAGGTAAGGGTATGACTACGCCATGACACGGGTGACACTGTAAGTGAAGATTTGCACCATGTAAACGCCTCCTTACCGTATTCATGCGCAGTCGGATGCTCACAGAACGCGGTCTGGACAGCCTCCCGGACGTCTGTTCATAATGCGTCGGTGTTCACGTCCGAATCACTATGTGGAACCCGGATGTGACGAACACGGGGAACGGCGCGTACCCGCATCGCCCCCAGCTCTTGCCCCGTACCGGCCGCTCAACAGGTGGCCAAGGAAGGAGCCCCCATGTCCGCACTTCTCCTCGAGCCCCGTGACGCGGGCGTCCTCGACCCCGAGGACCTGGACGTCGACTTCGAAATGGAGTTGACCGGGCTGCTGCACGGCCCCCAGGCCTGCGTCAACACCTGCAAGCGCACGGTCTGCAGCACGTACCCGTGCTGCCCGTCCATCGTGTAACAAGCCGAGAACAGGCCCGGCTCCGCGAAAGACCGGGCTTCGGTCCACGGGCGTCGGGAAAGGCCATCGCGCCGATCGGTGGCCTTTCCCGGCCGTCCCCTTATGCGCTCAGGGATGGCGATGGACACACCCTCATCTGAAGCCGGTCCGGACATTCTCGGCCTGATCGCCGAGCTAGCCGACCGGAATGGTAGGGAAATTGGTTCGGACGACACGTGGATAAATGTTCACGACCCCACGTTCAAGCTGGACCCGCAGGGCTGGAAACTCCATGTGTCGGCACGTCCGGCGACTCTGGAGGCCACGCTTCGGCGCGCCATTCCGATTCTGTTCGCGGTGGCCTGTGACTTCAAGGTCGTACGGTCCACGGAAATGCTCCGTGAGTTGAACTCCGGCGACCTCGACGCCGGAGCGGTCGGCAAGGCGATCACCGTCTACCCGCCCCAGGAGGCGGTCGCCGAGATCGGGCATCGCCTCGCCGAGGCTCTCGTCGGGCTGGCCGCGCCGCGTGTGGTCAGCGACCGCCGGGTGCGGCCCGACGCGCCGGTGTACTACCGGTATGCCCCGTTCGCGCCGCAATACCGGGTCGACGACAACGGTGACTTCGAGCTGGTGGTGGTCGGCCCGGACGGTGAGAGCCTGCCCGGCACGGCCGGCGCCGAGTACACCTGCCCGCCGTGGGCCACCGACCCGTTCCGCCCGGCCGCGCCCGTCCCGGCCGGCACCGCCGGCGGCGGCGCGGCGGCCCCGCCCCGGGCCCGGCGCATCGGCGGTCGCTACCGCGTGACCTCGGGCGTCATGCGGGGACCGCGCGGCAACGTCTACCGCGCGGTCGACGCACGCGAACGGCCCGTGGTGGTCAAGGAGGCCCGCGCGTACGTCGGGGAGAACGCCGACGGCACGGACCTCCGGATGTACCTGCGCAACGAGCTGCGGATCCTCACCGCGCTCGCCGGAGTCGCCGGCGTCCCCGAGCCGATCGACCACTTCCGGCACGGTGAGGATGAGTTCCTCGTGATGACCGACGCGGGATCCAGCGACCTCAACCGGTTCGTGGGCGAGCAGGGCGTGTTCCGCGACGCGCCCGGCGACCGGGACCTCGCCGTACTGGCGTCCCGGCTTCTCGGCGTGCTGGACGCCGTGCACACCCGCGGCGTCGTCGTACGGGACCTGTCGCCCAAGAACGTCGTGCTCGGCGCGGACGGCGGCTGCACGCTGATCGACTTCGGCACCAGCCGCTACGAGGACCTGCAACTGCCCGGCTGGAGTCGCGGCTACAGCGTCCCCGACCAGCGCACCGGACGGGCCTCCGTGCCCGCCGACGACTACTTCTCGCTCGGCGTGACCCTGTTCTACGCGGCCACCGGCCTGAACCCGATCATCATCGACCCTGATCCGGAGCGCGGGGTGGAGCGGACGCTGCGGTGCCTGGCGCGGATCTTCCCGGGCGTGACCACGGGCGTACGCGGGCTGCTGCCGCGCCTGCTCGGCCTCGACCCGGAGGAACGCGCGGAGGCCGCCGCCGACATCCGGGCCGGGCGGCACGGCCGGACCGCCACGACCGCGGCCCGCCCGTACCCGGCGCCCTCGGCGCCGACCGGCGAACTGCTGTCGGCGGTCCTCGCGCACACCACCCGCGAGTGCGTCCGGTACGCCGAGAAACTCCTGGAAGGTCCGGCCGACGTACGGCGCTCCAGCCCACCGGTCACGAACGTGTACGGCGGCTCGGCCGGGGTCGGCATGGAGCTCCTGCACCACCCCGAGGGCAAGACCGTCGCCGCCGACCTGGCGCGGTGGACGGTCGAGAGCATGCCACCGGCCGAGCTGCCGCCGTCGCTCTACTTCGGCATGACCGGCACGGCGCTGTTCCTCACCGCCGCCCGGCTGACGGCCGTCCCCGACCTTCCGCTGCCCGAGCCGATCCGGCGTACCGGAAGGGAGCCCGCCGACCAGGCGCACGGCGTCGCCGGGATCGGCACCGGCCACCTCCTCCTCGCCGCCGTCGACCCCCGCCCGTCCCACCACGAGGTCGCCGCCGAGTGCGCCCGGCGCCTGATCACCGGGGACGTCGCCGAGCCCGGCGACGCGCCGGAGGTGGAACTGCCCGGCTCCGGCGTCGCCGTCGACCTGGCCTACGCCCACGGCGCGGCGGGCGCCGCGGACTTCCTCCTCGCCCATCACGAGGCCACCGGCGACGCCGAGTCCGGCGTGGCGGCCCGGACGCGGTTCGCGGACCTCGCCGAGGCGGCCGAGGCGTTGATCGGCGACCTGAACGGCCCCGCCGCCCGCCCGATGGGCGCGTCCTGGTGCCAGGGGATGTCCGGCATCGCGAGCGCCCTCCTCCATGCCGCAAGCGCCTACGACGACGACCGGTACCTGGCGCTCGCCGAGCAGGGCGTCCGCGCCTGCCTCGCGCTGGCGCCCCGCGCGTGGGTGACCTCGCAGTGCTGCGGCCTCGCCGGAATCGGCGAGGCGCTCATCGACGCCGCGATGACGACGGGCGACCCGGCGTACTGGCAGGGCGCCGAGGAGATCGCCGCCCTGATGCTCACCCGCGCCGGCGGACCACAGACGCAGCCGATCTTCCCCGGCAACGACCTGGACACCCCGGCGTACACCTGGGGAACCGGGACCGCGGGCGTCCTGTCGTTCCTCCGCCGCCTCGACCACCGCACCGGTGCCCGGCTGTGGACACCCGGCTGGTGCCTCCCCACCTGACCTGCATCGCCACAAATCGCGTCATCCGCATCACCGGCCACTCCGGCGTCACTCCTGCGCCTCGTGACCGCGCCATCTAAGTAGGTACCTACGTAGTCCCACCGTTGTCCGCCCTGCGGGTCGGCGGAGACGCTGGCGGTGATGAGTCCAACGGTCACCGGTCGCCAGGGGGGTGGTTCCGTGTACCGGAACAAGCAGTGTGAGCGTCCGATGTCACGCAGATACAGAAGCTCGATCCTCCGGCTCGCCGCGGGAGGGTTCCCGCTGGCGCTCCTCGTGGTCGTCGCCGCCGCGAGCATGCCCGGGGCGATCGGTAGCCGGCAGGCGTCGGAGGCCGACCACACGACCATCGTCGAGGCCGCGGGTGGCCTGGCGGGAGTGGTCGCTCTCGTCCTGGTCTGGGCCGGCTACCTGGCGGTGTCGCTGCGGACGACCCGGGCCGAGCTCATCGCCTCACGGGCACGCCTGGTCACGGCCGGCGACACGGCTCGGCGCCGCGTCGAGCGTGACCTGCACGATGGCGTCCAGCAGCGGCTGGTCCTGCTGAAACTGGACCTGGGGCGGGTCGAGTCGGAGGTGTGCGGGGACGACCACCTGCGGCGTCAGCTGAAACGGGCGCAGCAGGACGTGACGGAGATCCTGGAAGAACTGCGGGAGGTCGCGTACGGGATCTATCCGCGGATCCTGTCCGCCGGTGGGATCGAGTCGGCGCTGAGGACACTCGCCCGGCGATCTCCGATACCGGTGCGCCTCAATACGGCCGTCGACCGGGACATCGACGAACAGGTGGAGACAGGCGTGTACTACGTGATCTCCGAGGCCCTGACGAACGTCACCAAGCACGCCCACGCCTCGGTGATCCACGTCGACGTCCGTACGGAGGGGAACCACCTGCGGCTGACCGTCCGTGACGACGGGATCGGCGGGGCCGACCGCCACCGCGGGTCGGGGCTCCTCGGCCTGTGGGACCGGGTCGAGTCCATGAACGGAACGATCGAGCTCACGAGCCCGGTCGGGAAGGGCACCACCTTGTCCGCCGAGATCCCCATCGCGAGCCGGCGGATCGCCGACTCCCGGCTGGGGCTGCCGGCAAGAGGGCCATTCGGTTCATCACGTAGCGTGAAGCATGGTCACGTCAGCGCGGCGGCCCCTCGGGAACCTACCTGAGGAGCGGACACGCTTCGTCGGACGGCGACAGGAGTTGCGGGATGTGGAACGCCTGTTCGCCGACACACGGTTGCTGAGCCTGATCGGGCCCGGCGGCGTCGGCAAGACACGGCTGGCCCTGCGGGCCGCGGCCAAGAAGCGCCGGGCGTTCGCCGACGGTGTGTGGCTGGTCGACCTGTCGCCACTGCGCGGTCGCGGGCTCCTGATCCAGGAGATCAGCACCGCGTTGGGGCTGCGCGACGCGTCGGCGCGGTCTTCGGTGAGCTCCTTGGTGGCCTACCTCCAGGACAAGCACCTGCTCCTAGTGCTGGACAACTGCGAGCACCTGCTGGACGAGTGCGCCAAGCTCGTCGACACCCTCCTGGCCGGCGCATCGGGTCTCACCGTTCTGGCGACCAGCCGGGAACCCCTCAACATCCGGGGTGAGCGGGTTCTCGGCGTGCCGCCCCTGGCGATGCCCTGCCTGAGCGACCGGCCAAAGGCGGAGGCGATCATCCGGTGTGACGCGGTCCGGCTGTTCGCCGACCGGGCCGCGCTCGTGGCGGAGAACTTCGCGATCACGGCGGAGAACTGCGGCACGGTGGCGAAACTGTGCCAGCGGCTGGATGGAATGCCACTGGCGATCGAACTGGCGACCGTCCGGCTGCGGATGCTGTCGGTCGAGCAGATCCTCGAACGGATCGAAGACCGTTTCCATCTGCTGGCCGGCCGTGACCGCACCGCGCTACCGCGTCATCAGACGCTGCGGGCGGCCATCGACTGGAGCTACGAACTGTGCTCGCCGCAGGAACGGATGCTGTGGGAGCGGCTCTCGGTGTTCTCTGGCGAATGCGACCTGCAGGCGGCCGAGCAGGTCTGCGCCGGCGGCGGGATCGCCCGCGAGGACGTCCTGGATCTGGTGGCGGGCCTCGTCGACAAGTCGATCCTGATCCGAGAGGGCCACGGCCAGGCGCGGTACCGGCTGCTGGAGACCATCCGCGTCTACGGGTACGAGCGCCTCGCCCAGTCGGGGGAGGAGGAGGCCTTCCGGCGCGCGCACCACGATTACTACCGGGACATGAGCGGCAGGGCGGAGAGGGAGTGGTTCGGCCCGCGGCAGCTCCAGTGGCTCGAACGGATCCGGCTCGAGATGTCCAATCTCCGGGTCGCGCTGGAGTTCTGCATGAGCGGTCCCGGCGAGGTCGACGTCGGGTTGGAGATCGCCGCCGCCCTGAGAGTCTATTGGATCTTCTACGGATCCATGGGAGAGGCGCGTCATTGGCTGGACCGGGCGCTGGGGCGTCCGACGGACCAGCCTTCGATCAAGGCGAAGGCCCTGTTGGCCGATGCGTTCATCGCTCTGCTGCAGGGCAACATCGACGACGCGGTGCCGATGCTGGACGAGGCCAGCACCGGGCACGCGCGCGACCCTCGGATGCTCACGAGCATCCTCTTCGTCCGCGGAACACTCGCTCTGTTCCGTGGGGACACGGCCGCCGCGATTGCCCTGCTGCAGGAGGCGAGCGGACCTGACGACGCCGGTGATGCCTTCCACACCTCACTCTTCCTGGCGATGGCCGCGGTGTTCGACGGCGACGATCGCGGCACCACCTACAGCGTGGAATGCCGGTCCAGGGCGGAGGACGCCGAGGCGGAGTGGGCCATGACGTGGGGCAGCTGGGTGCTCGGCCTGGATGCCTGGCGGCGCGGCGCCATCCCGGACGCCGTCCCCTTCTTCCGCGACAGCCTGTGGCGTCAGCGGCGGATCAACGACAAGTGGGGCCCTACCTGGAACATCGAAGGTCTGGCCTGGGTGGCGGCGGCCGCCGGGGATCACGAACGCGCGGCGCTGTGCCTGGACACCGCCCGCAGGCTGCGAGAGTCGATCGGCGTATCGATTCCGCAGCTACTGCCGTTCTCCGAGGCCCACAAGGCGTGCGAGGCCCGTGTTCGTGAGTCTCTGGGACAACAGGGGTACCTCGCGGCGATCAGGCGAGGGGCGGGTCTCGAACTCGACCAGGCCATTGACTACGTGCTCGGCGAGGACGACCTGTTGCCCGGCGCGTCCGCGCCCTCACGCGACGCGGCGTCGCCGCTGACGCCGCGAGAGCAGCAGGTCGCCGAGTTGATCGCCCAGGGCAAGACGAACAAGGAGATCGCGGCGAGCCTCGTCATCGCCCAGCGGACCGCGGAGGCCCATGTCGAGAACATCCTGGTCAAGCTCGGCTACACGTCCCGGGCGGAGGTCGTGATGTGGATGACCGAGAGCAAACACACTTAACCGACATACCGGCATGAATGGATATTTACGCCAAAGACCGCATCAAGTTTGCGCGTGAACCCCGAAAAGTCTACTAAGCATGAACGCTCAGGGGGTAGATAGCTCAGGGAGATGTACCCGACCACTCGTCCCTGAGCAGATGGGGGCGTCGAAAGTGAGATATCGGCGCATGAGATCGTTCACCGTTCCGGCCCTGAGCGTGTCGTGCCTGGCGGTATCGCTTTGGCTGGTCGGATGTGGTTCGGCGCGGCCCGCGAGCGCCCAGGGCTCCTTTTCGTACAACGGCTATCAACTCGTGGCCGGTGACGGAAACGGAACCGGCAACAGGAATGTCTGGATCGTCAAGAGCCCAACGATCAACAACGGAATACAGATGATCCTCGGCGGTAATGCCGGAGGCGTCTTCTCCAGCCAGGCCGCGATCTGCAAACGGAAGCGCGCCTGCCGCATCAACCAGAAGATCCACGCACGCTGAGCGCCGCGGGGAGAAACGCCATCACCGGTGAGTCGGGATCGATGCCGTTGTGGCTGGAGTCCGGGTTAGGTGAGTCGGTCTCGGTTGGCGTTCGCTTCGGCGCGTACGGCGTCGGCGAACGCGTCTTCGTCTTCTGGGTCGGTGTTGTCCTGGTAGATCAGCCAACAGCCGCGGATTCCGTCGAGGAGGTCTTCCAGGAGGTCGTGTGCGGGGCGTTTGGGGTCGAGCGGGGTGGTGCGGAGCTCGTTGAGGAGCGCGTCGCGGAGGTGCCGGTCCTGGTGTTGTTCGGCGAGTTCTTCGGCCTGCGCGATCTGGTCGAGGAGCTCGCCGAGGTCGGGAATCTGGCCTTCGGCGACGGTCATGGCGCCGCGGACCAAGCCGGTGACCGTCTCGTACGGGCTCAGGCCGAGTTGGAGAAGTTCCAGCACGATGGTG
Source organism: Actinoallomurus sp. CA-142502 (assembly GCF_050936355.1). Lineage (NCBI taxonomy): Bacteria > Bacillati > Actinomycetota > Actinomycetes > Streptosporangiales > Thermomonosporaceae > Actinoallomurus > Actinoallomurus sp. CA-142502. Next base: position 9,866,305 of record NZ_JBNJMY010000001.1, on the reverse strand, counting down.
GGGGTCTCGTGCGCGAGGGCCTCGATGTTGTCGGCTTCCAGGATGATCTGGGTGGGGGCGAGGCCGGAAGCCTTGGCGGTGACGTCGGCGGCGGCTTGAAGCCAGTGGGTCGCCGCGATGGCGCCGGCAGCGGGCTCGATCTCGGTGAACAGGGCCGGATCGCCGAGCGGGTCCGTGGCCAGGATCTCGTCGGCGGCCTGAACCTGGGCGGGCGACGCGCCGGCGCGAGTGAGGGCCACGGCCTGGCGGGCCCGGCCGGCGAGTTCGCCGAGTTCTGCCTGTTCGACGGCGGCGAGTTCGGCTTGAACCTCGGCGACGACTTGTCCGGTCAAGCCGGGATCATTGATGTTGTGCAGGGCTCGACCGACCTGATGCGCTGTCTCCTCGACGGGGTTGTAGGAGACGGTCAGCATGCCGCCGGATGGCAGGTTCGGTCTGGTCAAGGCCTCGGCGACTGTGGCGAAGGCTTCCCGGTGCCCGTCGCGCCGCCAGCCCTCGGTGTTCACCTCAAGATCGTCCGCTGCCGCGGCCGGGTGGGTGTAGGTGCGCCAGGCCTGGGCAGAGAGGAGCGTCAGAGCGTGAACGAGACGCTGAATCGCGTCGTCGGGGACGTCGCGAGCGAGTTCGGCGATGGTTGAGGCGGTGCAGCCCGTACCGGTGTTCCAGAACACCATGAGCGCGTGACGTTCCTCGTCGAGGGCGTAGGTGCTCACACCTCGCTCCCTTCCGCTTCGGTCGGTGGCGTCCACTGTGCCACGCGGTGCGTCGGTGTGTGTCGTGGTTGCCGCACCGCTGAGACGTGGCTGCTGGTGTACGGCATGCTCTCCAGACGGTGGCCCGCCCAACGCCCGCCTGCTGAGCGACGCGCTGATGAGTGACGGCACCAGAACCCTCGCCCACCAGCAGCTCCCGGGCGGCGACGAGCATCGCCTCCCGGCTGCGCGCCGGAGACGGACAGAACGCTTCCGTGCTGGGCCGGAAGGACCGGCAGGACATAGCCGTTGAACTCGGCTTCCAGCGCCGGCCACGGCGGATCGCACACGCACGCTCTGTTCGCGGACCGCGCTTGCCGCCCGCGTCGCGTCAGCCACTTCACGAAATCCTCCTCGGACCGGTGCTGTCCACGGGCACCGCTCGCTCAGGCAGGGATAGACGCCTCGGTCCTGAGCGCGCCTGTGGCTTCCACCGGTACCCCTCCGAACCGGTGTCGGTGGCCGCGACGCCACTCAGGACCGAGACTCCCTCTCTCTACTCACAGCGAAAAACAGGATCGGCGTATCACAATGTCGTCTTCCATCCGCTCGGCCTGCACCGAGCAGACCACCGCCAGGACCGGGAGACGGCTTTGATTCAGCACCACGAACGGCAGGATCGGCTGGCCGGGTACGCGAGCGACTTCGCCGAAGTGGCCCTGGCCAACATCGTCCGGGAGTACCCCCATGTGATGCTGCATACGATGTCCGGCCCTGAAGACCGGCCGCGGCCTCGGGACGTCAATCCGGCGTTCTACGGCAGCTTCGACTGGCATTCCTGCGTGGAGATGCACTGGCTGCTGATCCGCCTCCTGCGCACCGCGTCAGAACAGGTTCCCGGGCAGCGGATCCGCGCCGCGCTGGATCGGCACCTGGCCGCCGAACCGCTGGCGGCCGAGGCCGCGTACATGGGCGACCCCGACCGCGGTATCTACCAGCGCCCCTACGGATGGGGATGGACCCTGTGGCTCATCCACGAAACAGCCACCTGGGACGACCCCGACGCCCGCCGCTGGACGACCGACCTCACCCCGCTCGCGGACGTACTCACCCAGAACTACCTGCGATGGCTCCCCAAAGCGACCTACCCGGTCCGCTACGGCGTCCACTCCAACACCGCCTTCGGGCTCTCCCGCGCCCTCCCGTACGCCCGCCACCGCGCTCGGCACGGCGACGGCACGCTGCTCACCGCCATCACCGAAAAGGCCCATCACTGGTACGGCGGCGACCGTGACTACCCCGCCCAGTGGGAACCCGCCGGTGTCGACTTCCTGTCGCCCGCCCTGGTCGAAGCCGAACTCATGACACACCTGCTGCCACGCGACCGGTTCGCGGACTGGCTGGACGGCTTTCTCCCGCGCATCGCCGACCGGCAGCCGGCGAACCTGTTCACCCCGGCCACCGTCTCCGACTCCACTGACGGCTACATCGCCCACCTCCACGGCCTCAACCTCAGCCGCGCGTGGTGCTGGCGCCGACTCGCCGAAACCCTCGGTGACGCCGATCCGCGTACGCCGGCCATGCTCCAAGCGGCACAACACCACGCGGACGCCGCCCTCACCCACGCCACCGGCAGCCACTACGCCGTCGAACACTGGCTCGCCTGCTACGCCGTCCTCCTGCTCACCTGAACAGCCCGACGCCAGTTGATTTCGGGTTGGTCGTCGCTCAGGAAGCAACCTTCGAGCCGCTCGTTGGTCTTAGAGCTATGACGTTCGATCAAGGCTTGGCCTCGTGCGGTGCCGACAGGCGGCAGGAGGCCGCCGACCCTGCGAGTCATCTGACGGAGTTGTTCCGGGTCCATCACATGTCGCTGGTCCGCCTGGCGCTCCTGATGGTGGGCGATCAGACGAGCGCGGAAGACGTCGTACAGGATGTTTACGCGCGGCTGCAGCGGCGGCACCGATCACGTCCTCCTGCGGACCTGGCCGCTTACGCCCGTGCCGCGGTGCTCAACGCGTGCCGGTCCCTGCTGCGCCGCCGGGCGCTGATGCGCCGGTTCGTGGAAGTGCCCCAGCCCGTCTGGTCAGCGGAGAACGACGTGCTGATCGCGGAGGACCGCCGGCGCGTTCTCCGTGCCCTCACCCGGCTGCCGCCCCGGCAGCGCGAGGCGATCATCCTGCGTTACTACCTCAACCTGTCCCAGGCCGAGATCGCCACATCGATGGGCATCAGTCCCGGCACCGTCAAGTCGACCCTTTCCCGTGGCCTGACCGCGCTGCGTGTCCAGTACGAGGAGGAGTAATGATCACAGAACTGCTGCGCGAAGCGCTGAGCGATGCCGCCGCCACCGTCGAGCACGTACGTCCGCTCACCGGCCGGGTCCGACGCAGGCGCCGCTGGGTCATCCCGGCCGCCGTCACCGCCACGGCCGTGACCGCGGCCATGGCCGTCACCGTGGTATCGACCCGGCCAGGCGATGTGACCCGGCCAGGCGATGTGACCCGGCCGGGCGAAGTAACCCGGACGAACGAGGGAGCCCTGCCGAGCGAGGTGCCCCTGCCAATAAAAGAGTCTCGGCCTCCGGCGCACGCACCGACCGCGTCGCGCTGGACGCTGGCGGCCTACACCGATGCCAAGTACGTGCTCGTCGGCGCGGGAACAGGTGGCGAACCGGTCGCGGTCAACGACGCGGCCACCGGCAAGCGGATCGCCCAGGTCCCCGTACCCCCAGGTTCGACCGGATACTGGGACACCGCAGGTGCCGGCGACAACCGCACCTTCTTCCTCACCAGCGTCGACTACAAGCGCGCGATCGTCTCCTTCTACCGGCTTCGCCTGAACGCGGACGGCTACCCACAGCAACTGTCCGAACTACCGCGGGCCACCCTGCACAACGGTCTGCAGGGAGAAGGTCCACAACTGCTCGCCGCTACGAATGGAGGCACCAAACTCGCGTACGTGACCGAGACCGGCGCCAAGTTGACCATCACGCACGGCGGATCCTCCATGACCGATGACGACAAGATCCGCGAGCGGATCCACATCATCGATCCCCGCACCGGGGACCAGCAGGCCATCAGCCTGCCGCAAGGAACCGTGATCGATGAACTGGTCTGGGCGCCGGACGGCCGGGCCCTCGCCTTCACCGAGGAGACCCCCGGCTACGGCTTGCGCACCCTCGACCCCGCCACCGGCACCATCCGCCATGTCGACCTGGGCGGCGACGATGGGGCGTTCCGCGCCGCCGACATCGGCTCGGACGGCGACATCGTGGCACTGACCTACCGCACTGGCGAGAATCACCTGGTCTGGTACTCCCTCGCCACCTCCAAGATCACCCGCGATGTGCCGCTCGAGCACTCCCACACCGACCAAGCAGTGGGGCCGACCATCGCCGGCGACGCCGCCGTGGTCGTGATCGGCGACACCATGTACCGGGTCACCGGCACCAGTGTTCGCACACGGCGCGTTGGCCATGACATCAATCTGGAAGGCACCTGGTAGATGCTGCGAGCGCCGGGGGGAATGACTCAGGACGCCATGCCGGTACGGCGAGGGCCGTCCGGGCCCGCAGGGGACGCGTGCGCTCGTGTCGTGCGGTGAGCCGGCGTGTCGCCGTCGGCCCGGCCGTGCCCCGCGGCATCGGCGTGCCGGGTCTCACCGGCCGGGGCGAGCAGCCAGTGGTGGAAGGCGGGATACTCGCGCGCCAGGCCCGCGGCGTCGAGCGCGTCCGCCAGCCGGCGGCGTTCCTCCGGCTCGGGTCGCCAGTGCTCGCGGAGCGTGGTCAGCGCACTCGCCGCCAGGGCGGTGAGCTGTTCCCTTGTCTCCGTCATCCCGATCGACGTGCACAGGTCACGGGCGTCGAGCGTCGTGCGGAGCAGCCGTACGACCAGGTCGGGGTCGCCCGGTTCGGTCTCCAGCCGGGCGGCGAGAGCGCTGATCCGTTCGCCGAGGTCCGTGAGCGTCCGGCCGTGTTCGCGTGCCGTGTCCGGCGCCGCGTACAGGCTCAGCGGGATGTCCTCGAACGTCGCCAGCCGTTTCAGCGTCGCCTTGGCCGTCTTGTTCCGCCGGTCGACGGCCAGCACCGCCTCGGCGAGGGCGCGCGCCCGCTCCCGCGCGGCCAGGGTGGTCGGCTCGTCCTGGCCGAGGGCCGTGGACAGCCGCAGTGCGACCTCGGCCTGCTCGCGCAGGAGCGTACGGTCGGTGCCGGCCGCTCCCGGCACGCTGAGGTCGGGGCGGCCGAGCCGTACGGCGCACCGCTCATAGGTCGTACGGACCGGGCCGGGGATGCCGCACGACTCCAGGTACTCGATCAGCGTGCGCAGGACGCCGGGGCCCGGTTGCCCGTCCAGCACGGCCTGGAGGTCGGGAACGGCTTCGGGCGAGCGCCCGAGGCGTACGCGCAGCAGCCCGAGGAACAGCCGGTAGTCCGGATCGTCCGGCACGAGCGTCACCGCGGCGAGCAACGGCTCCTCGCAGGCCGCCCAGTCGAGCCGGGCGCTCAGCGCCCGGTACAGCGTGTAGTGGTTCCAGTGGTCCGCCGGATCCGTCTCGACCGCGCGGCGGGCCGCGGACACCGCCTCGCCGCCGCGGCCGTCGAGTTCGAGCAGGATCTCGGCCAGGAGGCGATGGTGGTCGGCGACGTCCGGAGCGAGTGCGGCCGCGCGCCGGGCGTGCGGCTCGGCGTCGGCGTGGCGTCCGGCGGAGCACAGGTCCGATGCCGTGTCGTACGACGCCTCCGCCTCGGTCATCGGCTCACCACGACATGGAACTGTACGGCCTTCCCAGCCCGCGCGTCGCGGCACATCGCCACTCACCTCCGGGGTCCGGCCGGACGAACATCTCGCGCCGATCCGGGACGCCGTACCGACCTCGGGGCGACCACGGTCGCCATCGCGATCCCGCCGGCGAGGAACAGTCCGGCCGGGACGATCCAGCCGAGCTCGAAGCCGGCCAGCGGGGCGAGCACGGCCGGCCCCGCGCTCCGGGCGATCGGGACGGCCGCCCCGTAGGTCGCCTGCCAGGCGGCCGTGCCGCTGGTGGGCGCGAGCCGGTACCCGAGATCCCACGCGCCGACGGCGAAGCGGACCTCGCCGAGGACCTGGGTCACGATGCCCGCCCCCAGCCCGAGGGCGATCAGCGCGGGCGCGAGACGGTGCCCCAGCAGAGTCGTCCACAGCAGGCCGGACGACGTCGCGAGCAGGGCTGCGCCCGTGAGCAGAGCGTGCCGGGTTCGCTCGGCGGTCGCGACCCGGATGGCGACGCGGCGCTGCATCGCCATGACGCCCAGGGTGTTGGCGAGGAAGCACGCGGAGATGGTCCATCGCGGGACTCCGGACGCGTTGGTGATCATCAGCGGCAACGCGACGCTCAGCATGGGCATGTACAGGTAGAGCGCGGATGCGGCGACGGTCGCGACCAGCTGGGGCAGCGTCGCACGACCGGCCCCGCCCGCCACGGGACGGCCGGCCGACGCCGTCGGGGCCGGTGCGGAGATCCGGATTCCTCTCGCGACCAGCAGGCTCGTGACCAGGTAGAGCAGCGCGTCGCCGGCCACGACGACGCGCAGGGCCCCGATCTCGCCGAGACCCAGCGCCAGACCGCCCACGGCGGCGCCCACGGCCACGGCCCCGTTGCCGATGGACTGCAGCCTGGCCCGTTCGGTGACGGCGGCCGCCGGGTCCGCCGCGGCCTGGACGAGCGCGGCGCGCAACCCGCCCCAGGCGCTCTGGCCGCTGGCGTACACGAGGAACGCGCCGGCGACGAGGGCCGGTTCGCCGCCGAGCGCGAGGCCGAGCAGCCCGGCCGCGCAGCAGCCGAGGGTCGCGGCGCTGGTCGCGACGAGACCGTGGCGGTCGGCGAGGCGGCCGACGCGGCGCGAGAGCAGCGCACCCGCTCCCCAGCAGAGGGCGAGCAGGATTCCGACCCGGACGGGGCTCCAGCCGAGTCCGACCAGATAGGCCGCTGACGTGACGTAGAAGGCGCCGTCGCCGGTCTGGGCAAGAGCATGCGCCTGGCCGAGGCGGCGCAGCCGCGTCCGGCCGTCGTCAGCTGGTCTGCAGCCGCTCATCGCGAGTCCCCTTGATCTCGCTGAACGACGGGGTGGTCGCGAGGGTCGACACCGCCTGCCACAGCCGGACCGCGGCGTCCCCCCGCGGTACGGCGGTGAGCACCGGGCCGAAGAACGCGCGGTCCGCGACGTGCAGGATCGGAGTGCCGCCGTCGTCGGCCAGGGGTACCGTGGCCGCCTTGGTGCGGTTCCGCAGGTCCGCGTCCCAGGACGGGTCCTCCGCCGCCTCGGCCAACTCGGCCGGGACGCCGAGTTCATGCAGCGTCAGCGCGAGGTTCTGCGCGTCGTCACGGAGACCGTCGACGTGCCGCCGCCGTCCGAACACCTCATAGAAATCGGTCCACAGGTCCGCGTGAGGTGAGGCCAGCAGGGCGGCCGCGACTCGGGCGGGTCGCCACGCGCGCTCGTTGTAGTCGCGGTACCACGCCTCGAGCTCACGCCCTTCGTTCACCACGGACAGGCTCATCAACTCCCGGCGTACCGCCAGTCCGCTCTGCGTCTCGACCTCCGCGAGCCAGCTGCTGGTGATCCACGCGAACGGACAGGTCGGATCGAGGTAGGCCGTGACGGTGGGGACGATCAAGGTAGTTTCCACGGAAAGTATATTAGTTGACGTGGAAAGTATGCTGTCAAGGTGGAAGAACGAACCGCCCTGGACCACGCCACGGACGGCGACACGGTGAGCTCGATCGTCGACGCGTGGCGCGCGCGGCTGCCGGACCTCGACCCTTCGCCGTTGCTGATCCTGGGGCGCGTCCAACGCCTGGCCGCGATGTGCGATCCGCTTCTCCGGCCGCCGTTCGCCGCCGCGAGGCTGGCGCCCGGTGACTTCGACGTGCTCGCCGCGCTGCGCCGGAGCGCGCCGCCCCACGCCCTGTCGAACGGCGACCTCGCCCGGGCGACGCTGGTCACGCCCGGCGGAGTGACCAAAAGGATCGACCGGCTGGCCGCCGCGGGGCTGGTGACGCGAACCCGCGACCCGGCGGACGCTCGTGGACGCGTCGTGGCCCTGACCGAGGCCGGCCGGCAACTCGCCGACGAACTCATCCGCGTGCACATGGCGAACGAGTCGGCCATCATCGGGGCGCTCGACGGCGACGAACAACACCTGCTCGCGTCCCTGCTCGGCAAGTTGCTCGCGTCCGTCGAAGCCGGCCGGGGCTCCTAGCGCGGAGCCGATCGGGGTCGTCCATTCAGGCTTGATGCGCCCGAACGTTATTAGTTAAGTATCTTTACAGTCGCTGGTCACGTACTTACTGTGACGTCATGGATCGAGTCGCTTCCGTCCGATCCGTGATCGCCCGTACGGCCATGTCCGCGCCCCCGCCAGGACGCGTGTGCCCCAGCACGTGAAGGAGAACGTTCGTGACCGCACAGAACGACCGAGCGCGCCGTATCCGCCGGAAGCTTCTCGCGGTGGTCGCAGGCGGTGCCATGGTGGTCGCCGCCGGCGCCGTCCACGCCGGTGACGCTGTCGCCGCCGGCCTCGACCCGACCGTCGCACCGGGCGGCAACTTCAACCTGTCGGTGTGGGAACTCCAGCTCCCGATCGGATCGCCCGGCTCGCCGACCACGATCCCGCCGTCCCAGTTGAAGGGCGCGAACGGGTACACGAACCCGGCGTACTTCTGGACCGACAAGAACGACGGCTCGATGACCTTCTGGGACCCCGAGTCCGGAGTGACCACGCCGAACTCGAACTACGCCCGCTCCGAACTGCGCGAGATGAACGCCGATGGCAGCGCCGCGGACTGGTCCCTGTCCGGCACTCACAAGCTGTCGGCGACCCTGCGAATCGTCTCGGTGACGAAGAACGTCTGCGTCGGCCAGATCCACCTCGGCAGTGGCGGCTCGTCGACGAAGCCGCTGCTCGAGCTCTACTACCACTCCAACGGCGACGTCGTCCTCGGCCTCGAGAGGTCACCCGATGGCGGTCAGAACACCTACACCCTGACCAATGTGCCGCTCGGCACCCAGTGGAGCTATGTCATCGCGATCGTCGGCGGCAAGATTCAGATCACCGTCAACGGCACCACGAAGAGTTACTCGATCGCCTCGGGCTTCAACGCCTACCACCAGTACTTCAAGGCCGGCGACTACAACCAGTCCTCGTCGAGCAGCACCACCAACGGCGCGAAGGTCAAGTTCTACGCCCTGACCGTGTCCCACACCTGACCGCCCACCCGTTGGCCTCTCCGTCGCGACCCGTGTGACAGTCGACGGGAAGTTCGTGGTACCTGGCCTCAGGTACTGACGTCTCGATCTACAGTCACGTGGCGAAGCCGACGATCAGTGAGGAGCGCTACATGGGGGGACTGCAGTCCGGGGGAGGGACGAGCGCGGTCGCGGCGTCGGCGCACGCCGGGTGCGAGCGGTTCCGGTTGACCGATCCGTTCATCACCAGCAAGACCCGCAAGGCCCTGGCGGCGCAGGTCGGCCGGCCCGACACCAGCGCCGGGATCCCCGAGGCTCGATGGATGCGGGCGATGACCTTCGAGGGTCTTGTGCGCTCCGAACGCTTCGTCTCCGAGCTGCTCACCAAGACGGTCGGACAGCTGGGCCTTCCCCGGCCGAAGGCCGTGCGCCGGCGCGACTGCCACGGGGCCGTCGCGGTCACGGCCACGGAACTCGCGCAGGCTCACCAGAAGGCGAACTCCTCTGGTGAGACGACGATGTTGACCGCGCTCGCCGTGCCGTACCTCCACCTCGAGGACGTCCCCGACGCGACCGCCGTTCAGCCGGATTTCGCCATCGTCTGCCCCCGCGAAGGCGACGGCTCCTGGCTGATCATGGGTGATGCGAAGGACTACGAGCGGGTTCGCTCGCGCATCGACGACGGTCGGATGCTCAAGGGTTTCCTGCAGGTCGCCCTGGGCGCCGAGTCCGCCGCCGGCTGGAGCGAACTGCCGAGCGGCATGCGGGTTCACCGTCATGGCGCGCTGGCCGTGCCGCGCAACGCCTTCCTGCAGCCCGAAGCCGTGGTGGAGTTGCTGGACGACCACCGGGTCGAGGTCCGTACGAGGGCGGATGAACGCCTGGAGACGAAGGCGCGGCTCGGCGACGCTTCCCCGGCAGAGGAGGACCTGGCCGCCTACCTCGCCGATCTCACCGCGGCTTTCGACCCTCGCAGCTGTGTGACCTGCAACCTCTTGGCGTACTGCCGGGAAGAGCTGCGCGCCGCCGACGACCCGCTGGCCCTGCTCACCGAGATCGGAGTCGATCGTTTCGTACGGCCTGCCGTGGTCGGGCTCGTGTCCGGCACCGGGGAGGTCGGGCAGGCCCCGCACAGCGTCGTCGGACAGGTCAACGCCACCGTCAGCGGCCTCCCGTACTGGCCCGGACGCCTGCGTACCGACCCGTGCGGGTTGCCGGGCACCATCGAGCTGGTGCTGGTGAAGTCGGATGCCACGGCTCTCGGCGTGCACGGCGTGGCCGTGCGGAAGGTGGGGGCGGACGGGCCGGCCGGCTGGGTGCGGCGGGTCTTCGCCGACCCGCAGTCCCCGCTCACCCGCCGAGAGATGATGCGGATCCTCGGGAAGGCGATTCGCGAGGTCCGGGAGGCGGGCCTCGGGCCGGTCCACCTGGTCGTTCCGGACCGGCCGAGCGCCGACCTGCTGGCCACCGCCGCGGACTCGCTGGCCGGGGTCGAGCTGAGCCGGCTGCGCTGGCAGCACGACCTGGACAGCGGCCGGCCGGCCTTGACCTTCGATGGGGAGCCGGCCACGCTGCCGGACCCGCTTCACGCCGACGAGCGGCTCGCGGTCAGCTTCCTCCTGGAGGAGGACCGGGCCCGGGCCATGAGCCTGCGCACCCCCATCGTCGACCTGCGGGCGGTGCTGGCCGCACACGTGATCGCCGGCGGCCCGGCCGTCGACGCCGGCCGTCTCGACTACCTCGTCACGTGGGCCGAGGCGAGCGATCCGCTGGACCACCGCAAGGTCTCCGACAGCATCGCCGAGCAGCCGCAGACCCCCGGTGCCCGGCTCTCCAACTCCGTCTCCGACGCGATCGACAAGGCGCGGCGCGACGAGGACATGGGGGAGTACGACGCGCTCGTCGAGGCGGCGCTGGGCTACCGCGTCGAGGTGGTCGAGAGGGCGTTGGCGGTCCTCGGCGGGTTGCGGACCTCCCGGCTACGTGAGGTGCATCGCGTCCTGGAGGGTGACGCGCAGGAGATCTGGGGCCGCCGGGTGGCACTGCAGGCCTCCGACCTCGTCCGCTTCTCCCGGACGCACCGCACCTGGCGCAACACCCAGGTCGAGATGCTCGATGCCGACCGGAAGTGCGCTGACCAGCTCACCTGTCTGGCCGACGCATCGGTCGCGCGCGACAGGGCGACCGACGCGGGGGTCCGCGAGCTGGCCCTCGCGACCGTGGTCGACCTCGACCCCCTCCGCCTCGACGTGAAGTCACGGCGCCTGGCCGACGGGTCGACGGTCGTCGCACTGCACATCGACGACCGGAGTCTCGTCGAGCAGCCGAGTACGACCATCAAGGTTCAGGCAGGGTCGTTCAAGCTGGGGCAGCTGCCGGTCGGGACGCTCACCCGTACCGACGGCGTCGAGGGACTCCTCTGGGATCCCAAGGTCGTACCCGGCCTGGCCGTGGGCGACGAACTGGTCCTGGCCGACACCACCTGGTTCGGCAAGCCGCTCAAGTCCGGTCATGAGATCGCGGTGAAGCGGCCGTCGCTGGACAACCAGTCCGCCCCGAGGGCCACCTGCACCCCGGACGCCTACTCCGCGGACCCCGAAACCCACGAGTGGTGCTGCCGGCCGCACACGGTCGCCGAGGCGCAGTGGTCGGACACGCTGGCGGAGCGCCGGGGCCGTGGCGAGCTGAACCCCGAGGTCTGGCCACCCCTGATCGACGAGGAGCGGTTCGACGTCGGCCCGGACGATGAGGGGCCGCTGCCTCCGCCCACCTCTCCTCCCGACGGCCTGACCATCGACGACCTGGACTGAACCGCGATGACGATCACTTTCTCGCCCCCCGCCGCGTCGCCCGCCGACGCGCTGCACCACGAAGCCGCGGCCAAGGGGAACTTCGAAGCCGCCCAGAGTGCCGTCTCCGCACTCTCGTCGGTCCTGAGCGGTGATGCCGACCACGACAAGATCCTGCTGCGCGCCGCCGCCGGCGCCGGAAAGTCCTACGCGCTCGTGAGGATGGTCCGAGAGGCCATGGAGCATGCGAGCTGTACGCGGGTGGGTGTCACCGCCTTCGCCAACAAGCAGGTGTTCCCGCTGGCCGGTGAGTTGGGGAAGGAACTGGGCGCCTCCCGGGTCTGCCTCTTCGTGGCCGAGGACCGGGTGCCGGAACTCCCGCAGAACGTGCTCGACCACGTCTCCGTCGCGACCTCCACCGGCACCATCCCCGAGACATGCTCCGTGATCCTCGGAACCTCGCACAAGATGGGCGCATGGGGACAGCGGAAGCGGTTCCTCGACCACCTGGGTCCGGCCGCCAACGCCGAGCTTCCGTTCGACGTCCTGTTCGTCGACGAGGCATGGCAGCTCCCACTCCACCGGTACACCACGGTCGAAGGGCTGGCGCCCCTGTCCGTCGGCGTAGGCGACGTCGGCCAGCTGCCGCCGATCGACCCCAGCCAGAACCCATGGCGAGGCGACCCCGGCTACAACCCCTACCGTGCCTGGCCCACCGCGTTCGAGGACGACGAGAGGACCTTCACCGTCGATCTGCCCGCGGTGTGGCGTCCCACGGCCGCCCAGCTTCGCCTCTGGCGGACCTTCTACGGCGACTGGGACCGGCTGGACTGTGTCGCGGGCCCGGGCGACCGGTCCATCGAGCTGCCGGCCCTGACGGGAGCCGCCGCGGCGATCTGGGCGTCCGTCGCCACCGGCGACCCGACGCTGCTGGAGGTCGACGGCCTCCCAGATCCCGAAGCGGCGGACATCGACCCACCGCTGCTCGGCGTCGTCGAGGAACTACTCGTGCCGCTCCTGGAGGGCGGATTCACGGTCGTCCGCCGACGGTACGACGGGGTGGGCAACCCTGGGGACGAGGTCCGGACCACCTCCGACGCGCCATCCGGCGATCCCCTGATCGTCGTTCTCGCCACCCGCAACCAGGCCGTGGACGACGCCACCGCCATGGTCGAACGCCTCACCGAGAAGTACGACCTGCCCGATGGCGTGCTCCTCGCCTCGACCGTCGACTCCTGGCAGGGCCAGACCAACGCCATCACCGTCGCCATCCACCCGCTCTCAGGCGCCGACCAGCTCGATGAGTTCAACTCGGCCTTCGGCCGCCTCGCCGTCACCTGCACCCGCGCCACGCACGGGCTGCTGATGGTCGCCCGAGCCGGCCTCAACGATCTGCTGGGCGAAGCCCCCGCACGACCGGGCACGCCACTCGGCGAACCCGGGAACCGATCGCTTCCCCGCCAGACCCACCAGCGGATCCTCGCGACATTCAGCCGTGCGACGTTGAAACTCGACGCGAGCAACGGCGACGCCGGGTGACTCACCCGGATACCCGACGGCCTGATGGCGGCTGACGAATCGCGCCACTCACCGCCGTACGACGAACCGCCCCGCACCTCTTCGGAGGGCGGGGTGGTTCGTCGTACGCGGTGTCAGCGTGGCGCCGGCTCCCCATTCCACGAGCGCCTGGGTACGAGCCGGCGGCGCTCCGGCTTGCCTGTCAGGCTCAGGCCGGAGTGTCCGACGTGTTCTTCCGGGCGCGTCCGGCCTGTTTGGCCTTGACCGCGCTCTGCATGAACGGCGCGAGCTGGTCCAGGAGCTCCTGGAGCTTCGCGAAGTTCGCGTCCCCCAGGTCGATCGTGTACATCAAGCCGCCGAGCTCGAAGTCTCGCTTCGCCACGTCGTCTCCGTCACGGCCATCGATGTCATCGATCTTGATGGTCTTGGTTGCCAACTACCGGCCTTTCCATGTGAAGGGCGAGCCGCGGCACGTCGCCGCGAGCATCGCGAGAGATGGCGGGAGGCCCAGGAAAACCTCCGCCCGCGCATCGAGGTCCAACGAATGCGCGGGGCTCAGACTACGGCAGTCTTCCAGACCAAGATCATCTATTCGCGACACAGTACGGGGTCGTGCGAATGGGCTCGATCGGCCGGGAGCCGTCGGGGTGCCCCGAGCGCAACCGGCAAGCCGACCCTGCATGACCACACGTCGGTCGGCCGCCGGATCGACGAAAGCGCCGCGGCGGGCAGACCACCTCGGCCTGGGCCGGCCATCTCGGCCCGCCGCGGTCTCCGGTCAGAGTCCGAACAGCCGCTCCGCGTTGCGGTGGGTGATCGCCGCCCGCTCCTCGGCGGTCAGGTCGAGCCCGTCGATGAAGTCCGGCACCTTCCCGAGCTGCAGGAAGGGATAGTCGGTGGACCAGATCACCCGGTCGAGGCCGACGGTCGAGCGGACGAACTCGAACTCGGCGTGGTGTTCCATGCCGCTCGGGGTGACCCAGACGTTCGAGCGGTAGGTCTCGGTGATGGTCCGCGACAGACCCGTGTCACCCGGCGACAGGACGTCGTCGAGGCGATTCAGGAAGAATGGCACCATCTCGCCCCAGTGGCCGCTGACGACCTGCAGGTCCGGGAAACGGTCGAAGACCCCGCCGAGGATCATCCGCAGCACCTGGATCCCGGCCTCGTGGTGCCAGCCCCACCCGCCCAACGACAGCTCCGCCGTGACCTTGTCGCCGAATCCCGCGTAGTACGCCTGCTGGACCTGGGGAACCGGGACGAATGGGTGCACGTAGAGGGGCACCCCCAGCTCGGCGATCCGGGCCAGGACCGGCCGGTACATCGGGTCGTCGAGGAACCGCTCGCCCGGGCGGCCGAGGATCAGCACCCCGCGCATGCCGAGCCCGGACACGGCCCGGTCCAGCTCGGCGACGGCGGCGACCGGGTCCTGCCACGGTAGGGCGGCGAACCCGTGCAGCCGGTCGGGGTAGGTGGCCACCGCCGCCGCGAGGCGGTCGTTGGCCGCCTGGCACAGCGCGATGCCCGGATCGGTGGGCACCATCTGGACCGGGCTCGTCCAGGACACGATCTGCACGTCGATGCCGTGCTCGTCCATACGCCGGATCCGTTCCTCGCCGAGGTCGGTGCCGAGGCGGTACGCGGTCGCCTGGTCGACCGCGGGTGACCGTCCGGGTCCCGGCCGTACGGGCGCCGAGCTGGTGCTCTGGAAGCGCAGGTAAGGGGCCTCGCGGGCGAGCACCGGGCCGGCGGCCTCCATGATCGCCGGGTCGATCGCGTGTTCTTCGATGCAGATAAGAGTCATCTCGTCCTCGTGTGGTGTGGTCAGGAGCGGGCGGCGTCGACGGCGGGTCGGAGAACCTGCGTGCACCACTGGCGGAAGGTGGTCGGCGTGCTGTTCTCGGCGGTGCGGACGACACCCTCGTCGAGACCGTCGATCTTGGCCGTCGCCATGTCGGCCATCGCCCGGGCCATGCCGGGCGACGCGCCGAAGGAGAGCATGGCGGTCTCCAGCGACGCGGCCTCGACCTGCACGTAGCGCACCGGGATGCCGAGCACGTCGGTGATGACGGCGGCCATGTCGTTGCCCGACAGGTCTTCGGGGCCCAGCACCGGGACCTCGGCGAACCCGGCCCAGCCGCGGTCGAGCAGCAGGCGGGCGGCGGTGCCGCCGATGTCGCGGGTGGCCACCAGCGGCAGCTTGCGGTCGGGCGCGAGGGGCCCGGAGATCACACCGTCGCCCAGGATCGTGCGGATTTCGCGCAGCGTGTTGTCCATGAAGGTCGGGTTGGCGAGCGAGCGGTAGTTCGTGACCGTGGCGAACAGATCGTCCATGGCCAGCGAGGCGGTGACGTTGCCGGCCCGGCCGGCGACGGCGGTGCCCCGGCCCAGCGCCGAGACCCCGACGACGTGACGGACGCCGTGCGCGGCGACGGCCTCGACGCCCGGCCTGCTGGCCTCGACATAGGAGGTCATCACGTCGGGGGCGCGCAGGTCACTGGGCATCAGCCAGAACACCGCGTCGGCGCCGGCGAAGGCCTTGTCGACCACCGCGGCGTCACGGTGGGAGCCCTCCACGATCTCGACACGGTCGCGAACGGTGGCAGAGAGCCGCCCCGGGTCACGGACGACGACCCGGACGGCCTCGCCTGCATCGAGCAGCTGCTCGACGACCTGGCGGCCGATCTTGGCGGTGGGTGCGGTAACGACGATCACGAGTACTCCTCTGTACGGCGGAGAATGTAAACTCTACCGTACCGTTTACTTTCGCATTCGGCGCACCCGCGCTTCGGCGTCCCGGCCGGCCTAGGTCGGGAACGCGCCGTCGAGCAACGCGGCGAGCCTGGCGACCGGAGCAGCTCCTGGACCTCGTCCACCGTGCCGCCGGCGTCCACGACATCGCCGCCACGGGCATGACGAAGCCGATGCGGAGTGACTCGGCGATCGAGGCGCGCGGCCGCGGTGATCAGGTCGTTGATCGCGTCTGGCCCGCATCGGCCCCCGACCGGCTCACGGAACAGACCGAAGTCACCCGTCTGCACCCAAACGATCTCCGCCCGCTCGAACGCGTACTGGTCGTGAGTCCGGACCACCGGAAGTCAACCCCGTTCGGCTCCGCGCCCAGCCGGAGACGATCAAGGACGTGGGGAAGACCCAGGGGCCTCGTGTGGGCGCTCGGTGTCCGGCTGATGTGCGAGCAACTGATCCACTGGACGGGCCATGAGCCGCCTCGTCCCCGGATCAGAGGCCCCGCGGGAGGCAGGAACTTGTGAGTCGCACACGGCTCCGCTGAGCTGTCCGCGTGCGACGCGAGCGTGTCCGTTCCGGGCGGAGGACCCAATTCCGGACGAAGGGCTGCCAGCGCCGGAGCCGTCGTCGGACGCCGTGCTGCGGGTGGGGCTATCTGGGAGAGCAGGGTTTGCTCCGAGTCGCCCCGTGGGGCCCGGCGTGTCATATGCAGGCTGGAATGACGATCGTCGTCGTGTGATCGATATCGGGTTTGCACATCGCGCCCGGTCTGCGCACTTCCCTGTCGATGCCGGACAGGCAGTGCAGATGGAGGAGCGATGCAGCAGGAAACCCCTCAGCCCTCAGTGCAGCAGCGAGATGGAACAGCGCCGTCGTCGAATGAGCACGTGAGCACGCCGGGACTGATGGCCGTCGTGAACGCGATGCTCGTGGGCGTCCCCGCTGCCTACGCTGCCTCCCGTTCGGTCTTGATCACCGTGATCACGGGAGCGATCGCGTTTGGGGTCGTCCTCATGTGGCGCTGGATCCGCTGACTTCGAACCCTTCCCGAAAATATCTGGAGAAGGGACTGCACGTTCGGAGCTCCATACGACACTGATAGAGCAAAAGGGGGGCCACCGCAGCATGGCGGCGCCTCTGAACCACCCACCACAGGAGAAGGGCCACTCCATGTTGCCATCCCGCGGTCAGGCACTACGCCGACACCACACAAAGGAGAAGGCCCCTTGTACGCCCAGAGCGACCTCACCCCCGAAAATTTCGATGACTACTTCCGCTTCGACCTTCCTCGCCTGATCCGCTTCACGGTGCACCTTGGCGCGCCCTTGCCGGAGGCCGAGGACGTGGCGCAGCAGGCCATGCTCGATGTCTTCCGCCACTGGGACGACGTCACCGCGCCGGCCGCCTACACGCGCACCGCCGCCACGCGGATCTACCTGCGCGGCCGCAAGAACGCCAAGCGGGAGCATGAGGCGGTCCAGCGTAGCTGGATCCAGGAGACGAAGGAGCTGGCCTTCGACGGGGACGTCCAGTACGTCATGAACATGCTGGCCGGGCTGCCGACCGACCAGCGCGAGATCATGGCGTGGGCGATCGACGGCTACGGGCCCAGCGAGATCGCCGAGCTCACCGGCCGGACGGCCGCCACGGTCCGGTCTCAGCTGCGGCACGCGCGGCGCAAGCTCGCGCAGACCATCGCTCAGCGCAACCACGAGCCGACCAGGAAGGAGGACGGCGATGGATAAGGAGACCGACTTCGTACTCGACCGACTCCTCGATCAGACCGCCGAGTCCGCACTGGCCACTCTGACCGCGGGAATCGACATTGAACAGCGCCTCCGCGACCTCTACCGCGAGGCTGAAGAGGCCCCCTGAACCGATGTCCATGGTCCCGGGATCTATGATCCCGGGATCATTCGCATTGGGCGGGTGTCGGGAAGAGATACGCCCCAAGAGGTCAGGGCGTGAGGAGCGAATCGAAAACCCCTGTTGGTCGGGGCCTGTAGAGGTGCTGCGGCGAGTTCGTTACTGCGGTGGGCCGCGGCGGCGCGCAGCGTCGGCGCCTTGACGCTTTGAACGCTGATGCGAAGACGCCCCACCCTCGAATACGCGCATAGTACGTGGACGCCGACAACGAGCCGCCTCGGACGGCCTGGGGGAGCGCGATTGTGACCTGCGGTTCTTCTGGACGTGAGACGACGTTCGGTCGCGATGCACGATCAGCGTCGCCCGCCGTGCAGGGCTATGGCTCTGGTGAATCCGGTCGGGGAACTCGTCCGTTTGGCGGCAGCGCTCGCCCGGAGCCATACAGCGGTGACCTTTAGCCGGCTCGGGGCCGGTATGGACAGAACTTGAGCACGCGGCCGGTAGGGTATGCCGATCGGGTGCCTATGAGATGCCCAGGCTCACTTCTGCTTGAACATGCAGGTCAGCGCCCAGGATGCGATTTCGAGCGGTACACGGCCATCCGGTCTCCTCATTCGTCACCGAACGGCATTCTGTTCTAGGGTCTTGTCCGCCGGCGACGTCAGGCGTGTGGCTACGAGATGGCGAAGCGGGTCGCTGCGTTGCGGTGCGGGATCAAAGCCGGCGTTCTTTGGAATCGTCCAACATCTCTGCTGAGATCGAATGCGCGGATATTGGCACGGCGCAGGGGAGGCCCTGCCGCAGGCGGGAGAGGCTCTGGCGGAACTTCTCACCCCTCGTGAGGCGTCCAGCCTTACAAGGGTGGTGATCCGACGCTGCCCACGACGCCGTGTATCCCGTGCGTGGCGCCGCAATCCCCGGTCGGCGGTACACGGACGGAGCACTGAATGATCACAGGTCTGGTGACCGCTGTCGCCGCATCGGCTTGTTACGGCACCGGCTCGGTGCTGCAGGCTGTGGGTTCCCGCAAGTCGGCCCGCAGGGAGGCCGCCGCGATGTCCACGACGGGCATCACCTCCTACGGCGGCCCCAGCCTTCTGTCCACCGCGAAGGCTGCGGTGACCTGGGAGTTCCTGGCCGGAACCGTGCTGGACGTCGTCGGCTTCGGCCTCGGCGCGCTGGCTGCCAGGCTGTTGCCGCTGTTCCTGTCGCAGACAGTGATCAGCGCCAACCTGGTGATCACCGCGGTACTGGGCATCAAGATGCTGGGCATCCGGCTGAACCGGCCCGAGTGGTTCTCCATCGCCGTGGTCTGCTCGGCTCTGGTTCTGCTGGCCGGCGCGGCAGGTCACGAGGGAAGCGGCCGTACCTCGATCTCCACACATTGGTGGCTGCTGGTGGCCTCGGCACTGGTGATCGGCGGTGGCATCGTCGGGGTGCGCTGGCTGGGGGCGAAGGCCGCGATCCTGGCCGGGCTTTTGTCCGGCCTCGGCTTCGGCGCGGTCGGCGTCGGTGTGCGCGTGCTGAACGGCGCGGACCCGATCGCCCCTGGCGCGCTGCTGACCGACCCGGCCCTGTACGCCATTCTGACCGGCGGGGTTGGCGGCATGTACCTGCACACGGTCGCCCTCCAGATCGGTTCGGTCAACGGTGCGACGGCGGCCCTCGTCGTGGGTGAGACGGTGGTGCCCGGCGCCCTCGGCGTCGTCTGGCTCGGTGACGCATCGCGCCCTGGATACGCTTCGGTGGCGATCGCCGGATTCCTCTTGGCCGTCGCGGGTGCCGTAGCGGTCGCGCGGTTCGGTGAAACGGAGCAGGCCATGGCCGGGGCTCCGCTCCCGGAGGAGCTCTGACCTGCAGCGCTCCGGGCGCTCCCGCGCAAATGAAGCTGTGGGTTAAAAGTCCACAGCTGTGGAGAAATTACCTGGCTCTTCAGTATCCGGCGGTGGTCTTCACGCGCTCCGGAGCGATCGCCTCGGCGGACTCATCCACGAGTACAAGCAGGTCGCATAGGGTGACACCATTTTCGGCACCGACAGGTCCTGGGCAGGCCCGGCGGTTACGTCTCCTCGCCGACGCGGCAGCGGCCGTCGCCGTGGCGCTGAACGCTCCCGCGGGGACGTACAACATCGTGGACGACGAGCCACTGACCAAGCGCCGGTACGCCGACGCGCTCGCCCATGCCGCGGGCACGACCCTATGGCTACACGGACCAGGACGGGCCGCACTGGTCTTCGATGACCGCCTCACCTCGCTCACCCGTTCTCTGCGCGTCAGCAACGCCCGTTTCCGTACGACGACCGGCTGGGCCCGCGCTATCCCAGCGCTCGCGAGGGTTGGCCGGCCACCGCGGAGGCTCTGACGACTGCGTGACCGAGGGCTGGTCAGGTGAGCCAGTGGGGGCGGATGAACCCGATTCGTACGCCTGGACGACCAGTTGTGCGCGGTCGCGGGCGTCGAGTTTGGCCAGGATCCGGCTGATGTGCGTCTTGGCGGTCGCGGGGCTGATGGCCAGGCGTTCGGCGATCTCGTCGTTGGATCGCCCGGAGACGACCAGCCGGAGAACCTGTTCCTCGCGGTCGGTCAGGTGACGGAGGTCCAGCGGTTGCGGTGGCGTCCGGGATCGGGCGGTGAACTCGGCGATGAGCCGGTGGGTCACGGTCGGTGCGAGCAGTGCCTCACCGCGGGCGACGGCTCGCAGGCCGGTCAGCAACGCGACCGGCTCGGCGTCTTTGAGTGCGAAGCCACTGGCACCCGAACGCAGTGCCTGGTAGACGTACTCGTCCAGGTCGTATGTCGTAAGGATCACCACGCGCACCTGCGACAGCCGGTGTTCCGCGACGATGCCGCGAGTGGCGGCGATGCCGTCGAGTCCCGGCATCCGGATGTCCATCAAGACGATGTCCGGCCGGTGCTCGATGGCCAGCCGGACCGCCTCGTGGCCGGTGGCCGCCTCGGCCACCACCTCGATGTCGTCCTCGTCGAGCATGGCCCGCAGTCCGACCCGTACCAGCGGCTGGTCGTCGGCGAGCAGGATCCGTATCACGGCCGCTCCACCGCCGGCAGTCGCGCCCACACGCGGAAACCGCCGGTCTCGAGCGGCCCTGCCTCCAACTGCCCCCCGAGCAGCAGAGCCCGTTCGCGCATGCCGGACAGGCCGTGGCCGGGCCGGCGCGCACTGTCCTCGAACGCACCGGGTCCGTCGTCGCACACCTCGATGATCAAGCCGTCCGGCGCGTGCACGATGCGGATGCGTACGAGCTGCGCCCGCGCGTGCCGGACCGCGTTGGTCAGGGCCTCCTGGACGATACGGAACGCGTCGGACTCCACGGGCGCCGGCAGGTCACGCGGTGTCCCGTCGACATCCAGCTCGACACGGACATCGGCCGAGTTCGCCCGCTCGACGATTACGGGAAGCCGGGCCAGGGTCGGTACCGGGTTCGTGCCGATCGCCGGATCGGCGGCATCGCTCCGCAACACCCGCAGGGTCGTGCGGACCTCGTCCAGCGCCTCGTGCGCGGCGGCACGGATCGTCTCCAGCGCCTGATCGGCGAACTCCGGCCGGCTGCGCCGGCGCATGATCGCTGCCCCGGACTGAGCCGTATTGGACTCTTCTAAGAAGAACCGAGTGCGCGGCTAACCCAACGAGGCCCGCGAAGCGAAAAACCCTCCTGCGGCAGCAACCCGTGGGGGCGTGGGGGGCGGAGCCCCTCACATCGGGGGTTCCAGGGGGTCGCCCCCCTGGGTCACACGGCGCCCCCTGCAGGGCGTACAGAACATGGGAACAGGAGCTTCAAGGTCCTTGGTCATTGAGGATTGTGTTCCTCTACCTAGGTCGCCTCGTCATCTTGGCAGCCGTGACTGAGGAACGTACCGAGCGGGCGATCCGGTGGATGTGCACCAGCGTGCTCGTGCTGGTCGACAGGCGCGACCACGCCCATGGGCGCTGTACGGAAGCCGGATCATCTGGGGGCGGCGGGACCGGCCTCTTGAGCTGGGCACGTCCATGGGTTCTGCGGGGACCACATTGGCAGGTCGGCAGATCGACGCGGTCTACGGCGTAGACGGTCAGACGATGACCGAGCGACTTCGCAAGCGGGGCTGGCGACCGACTTGTTGACGTCCCCCAGCCGCAGTGTGGCGATGCGCGCGACATGCAACGCGGCCACCGATTTGGGACGGCTTTGCGCGTGATTCACTGTTTCCTAAATTCGCCCTAGTAGGAAACTTGACGAGGTGTATCTACTCTGTCATCCTGCAATGTTCTCCTTAATATTTGTAGCTGAAAGGCCGAACCCTCTTGACCTCGAACTTTTCTGCGATACGCCCATCGGTACCGCCCCCTCGGCCCTTGCCTGTACTGGTCCTTGCCGATGTGAGCGGCAGCATGGCGGAAGCCGGCAAGATCGACGTGCTCAACCGGTGCGTTGCCTCGATGATCCGGTCGTTCGCTGGCGAGGACACGATTCGCGGAGAGATCGTGGTCGGGGTAGTGACTTTCGGAGGGGTCGAGGCGACGTTGCACCAGCCGATCGCACCCGCGGCCGAGGTCGTCTGGCAGGACATGACTCCGTTCGGACGCACGCCGCTCGGACAGGCGTTCGACCTGGCGAACGTCCTGCTGGCCGACGAGAGCGTCATCTCGCGGCGAGCGTTTCTGCCGACGCTCGTCCTTGTCTCCGATGGCCTGCCGACAGATGAATGGCGGGAGCCGCTCGACCGTCTTCTCGCCTCGCCGCGCGGGGGCAAGGCCGTACGTCTCGCGGTCGGCGTGGGCCAGGACATGGATGAAGACGCCTTCGACGTCCTCCGTGCGTTCATCGACAATCCGGCGATCCAGCCGGTCCGTGCCGATGACGCACACCTGCTCTCTCGGTACTTCTCCTGGGTCACCATGAGCGTCACCCAAAGGGCTCGTAGCACACGGCCGAATGACATAGCGCATATCTCCAACGATGAATTGGACGATCTACTCGGCTGACCTGGCGTTATTGACAGGAATCGGCAGATAGCGGAACACGGGGGCGGTGACTTACGACCATGTCGTTCGAACCGTGGAACGTCACGAACGCGGTCGTCCGGGACGAGCACGCGCAGACGCTCCGGCTGACGCGGCTTCTGGGCTCGGGAGGCCAAGGCGAGGTATGGGCAGCGGGGGAGAGAATCGCAGTCAAGATCCTGCATGCGCGGACCTCACGGGCAGCGACGAGGTTGCGGCAACGGCTTCGCATGGTGAAGGGGTTGGATCTGGAAGGACTACCAATCTCCCAGCCGCTGGCCATGCTCGCCGAGCCGAAGGTGGGCTACACGATGGAGCTGCTCAGCGACATGGTCGGGCTCCGGTCGTTGGCTGTTCCTCCACGGCGGACGGACGTCGCGGACTGGTATGCGGCTACCGGCGGGCTCCGCCGCAGATTGCGCATCTTGGCGGGGACTGCGGAAGCACTGGCGAGCCTGCACGCACGGGGAATTGTTTACGGCGACCCTTCGCCGGCGAACGTCCTGATCTCGGAGTCTCCCGATCACTCCCAGGTGTGGCTGATCGACGTGGACAACCTTGAAGTCGAGTCGGGGGTGCCCGATCAAGCCCTTATGACCTATGGGTACGCGGCGCCGGAGTTGGTCTCCGGGCGTATGGGGATCTCGAGCCTCAGCGACGCTTACGCCTTCGCAGTGATCGCTTTCGAGACCCTGGCGCTCGTTCATCCCTTCCTCGGTGACATCGTGGAGGAGGGCGAACCGGAGTGGCAGGACCGGGCGTTCGCCGGGGAACTCCCGTGGATCGACGATCCCGATGATGACCAGAACCGATCGAGTTATGGCCTGAGCCGGCAGGTAGTGCTGACTTCCGGCTTGCGTCGGCTGGCGAAAGAGACCTTCGGCGAAGGGAGGCTCCACCCGATCAGTCGGCCCACGGTCGCCGAATGGCGAACGAAGCTCCAAGCAGCGACCGACCTGACCGTACGGTGCTCAAGCTGTACCCACACCTCTTTTGTCGGTCAGGGCGCCTGCCCGTGGTGCGGCGGCACGATGCCGGAGTCGGTGGTCGCATCGGTGTACCTCGCCGTGCCCGAAGACGAGCGTCTGGCCCCGGTGAATGAAGCGCTCGCTCTGGCCTCGGGAGAGCAACTCGAGGTGAGCGCGCGTACCGCAGGTCTGGACAGCGAGGAGTCCGCGTCCGTCGCCTGGATTTTTTGGGAACGGGAACGCAGGCTGACGGTTCGCAACGGCGGTCGGCGCCCGCTCTGGCTGAGCCCGCGCACCGGGGGTGCGTATGTGGTCGTGGAGCCGGATTCCCAGATGTCGGTTCCGGCGTATGCGGCAGCCCCTGAGTGGGCTGTGCATTTCGGACCGCAGTCGCAGCTGCACCGCGCCCTGTTGTTCCGTACGTTCGGCTGAGGAGAACGGTTATGAGTATCGCGGAGCCGGGGCGCCCTACGTCGGGCAGGGAACGGGGAGGCCAGCGCCGAGGTCGGCCGCGTCAGGGCGCCGGCCCTCGCCAGGGGCGCGGGAAACGGCGGGTGCCCGAACCGTTGCCCGGCCGCCCGGAGTTCGTCTGGTTGATCTGGCCCGACGCCCCCGAGGACTTTGTCGAGCCGGATCCGGCGTGGCCCGAGATACAGCTTTCGCGGACGCCGTCCGGGCAAGTGGTGGCCACGGTGGACACGGCCAGCAAGACTGTCACGCCCGACGATGCCGCGGATGTCGACCGGCTGATGCGCACGATGGCGAACCGCGCCCGCGTCGCGGTGTTCGCGGTGAGCAAGGGCGTCGACGCCGGCGGACGGCGGCGCGTGCAGCTCGGAGTGAACCTCTACGCCTACGAGCAGGCGGATCCGATGGACCCCCAGAGCATCGGCGTGGGCGACCGGGTGATGAGCGACATCGGCAAGATGGACTCGGCCGTCACCGACCAGCCCGACAGGATTCTGCGGTGGCTCGCAGATCGCCTGCTTCTGCCGCCGCCGCCAGGAGCAGGATCGGAAGGTCCCCCACGCATGATCGTGTCCGTCGGCCTCGGTGAGATGGGGGAGACCACCGGCTACCGGATACACGGCCGGGGCCTCATAGCGGATGTCGGGACCCAGGGCGGCCGGTTGCTGATAAACCGAGTACGCCGCCCGGGGAACCAAGACGCGCAGGGGCCGTTGCGGCTCACTCGGTGCCAGGTGACGTTCACGGACGTGTCGCGGGCCGGTGAGCTGCGCGCTGAGATGAGGCATCAGCTCAACCGCCTGGCCGCTGGCAAAGGATTCCTCGCCATGTGGCAGGAGTACAACCGGCTGGAGACACAGTTCGTCAAGAATCAGGTCCGTGAGGTCGGCTTCGCCCGGTATGCCCGCTGTGAGCCGCTCGTTGGGGACGTCTACCGTTTTCACCTGGAGGGGGGCCTGTATCGCGAGGGCCAAGAACTTTCGCTGGCCGAGCGGGCACGCCAAACCATCGACGGACGGGGCGACCTGGAGCTCGAGGCTGCGACAGAGCTTCCCACCGCTCTCACGATCACGGAGCAGGAATCCGAGGCCGACAGCGCCGGCTGGGCACTGATCGGTGATGTACTCGATCGGGAAGCCGTCAGCGGGCAGGTAATCAACGCCGACGTCTCCGCCGGCACCGTCGACCTGCGACTGGTGGCTCTCCACGGGCGGCGTGTGTCCGGCATCGGAGCGGACCGGTCGACCGATCCGCCGCCGAAGGGATTCCTTTACCGGTCCTTCCGCGGCGACCGGCGCCAGATGAAGCGCCGCAAGGACGCCTTCGACCGAATTCGTACCGGTGGCACCCGGATCCCGAACTTGCTCGCGCTGCTGGAGGGCAGAAGCACGAGCGCGGATCCCCCCAAGAAGGTGAAGCCGATGTCCGAGGCGGCCCGCCAGTGCTTCAAGGGCGGCGAGCCGACGCCACGACAGGTGGAGGCGCTCAGAGTCGCTTTGAACACTCCGGACATCGCCCTCGTCCAAGGACCGCCCGGCACAGGGAAGACACAGGTGATCACCGCGCTGCAAACCCGGCTCGCCGAGGAGGGGCGTGGATACGCGCAACTGCGCGGCAGCATCTTGCTCACCAGCTTCCAGCACGCCGCGGTCGATGAGCTCGTCGAGCGGTCCCTCGTCTTCGGCGTTCCGGCGAGCAAGATGGATCGTACGGGCCGTGGTACCACCATCCAGGTGGACCGGTGGCGGCAGGACACGATCGACAGGCTCGCTGCCGAGGTCGATGCCAGCGCACTCGGGCGTTTGCTGCTCCTGTTGCGTAGCGTCGCCGCCCGGGCGGCCGCCTATCTGCTCGCTCCGACAGGACCGGACGCGACCGCCCGTCTGCTTGAGGAGATCGAGGATCTCGTCGGCGACTTCCTGACCGTCCGGCTGGGCGACCGACTCCGACAGGTGCGGGGCATACTCGAGATCGCGTCCAAACCGTTGCCATCGCATCTCGACGACGACCGTGAGCTGGCCGTGCGTGCCCTGCGGGGGGTCCGCACCATCCCGGAGGCGTTCGCCGACGATGGGCCCGCCACCGCCGCCAAGGCATTGCGGCGGGTCCGTGCCCTCCTGGAAGCCACCGGTCTGACCGCGGCGGCGGGGGATCCCGAAGACGCCGGCGATGAGCCGCGCAGCCCGGCGCCGGCCGACGAGGATCTTGAACTGCTGTCACGCGCGTCGTCGTGGGGCGACGACGACACGCCCGATTTCCTGGACGCGCTCGGTGAGGCCCGAGACCGTCTCCTCGAACGGCTCCGGCCGTCGAGCGGTCCTGTCGCGCCGGCCGGCGTCGATCCCGACGTCGAGCAGCTCCTCGCCGAGATCGCCGAAGAGCTGGAGGACCGCGTGCGAGAGTCGGGCGAGAGCGGCCCCGAACTCGCGATGCTCGACTATCTAGAAGCACTCCGCGGTGATCCGGTCGCGGTCGACTGGACACTGCGCACCTACACCGCCTCCTACGCGACGACGTGTCAGCAGGCGGCGTCTCCCGGGGTGGCGAGAGCCAAGGAGGAGGCGCGCGTCGACGACGTCGTGTTCGACACGGTCATCGTCGACGAGGCCGCGCGAGCCAATCCACTCGATCTCATGATCCCGTTGATCCACGCGGGGAAGCGGATCATCTTGGTCGGCGACCACAACCAGCTGCCGCACATGCTCGAGCCGGAGGTGGAGCGGCAGGTCGAGGAGCTAACCCCCGACGCGCGGGGACGACTGCGTGAAAGCCTCTTCCAACGGCTGTTCACCGGCCTTGGCGGGCCGGACACTCCCGTACAGCGGGTCGTCACGCTCGACGCGCAGTTCCGAATGCATTCCACCCTCGGAACGTTCGTGAGCCGGGCGTTCTATGACGGCGCGCTCAGGTCGCCGCGCCCGGACGAGGAGTTCGCGCACGACCTCCCCGACTATGAAGGTGTCGTCGCTGCCTGGTTCGCCGTGCCGAACAGCCGTGGCCCAGAGTTCGGCGGGCGCAGCAAGCGGCGTCCATGCGAGGCGCGGGTCATCGCCGAGCAGCTCGCGAAGCTGCTGCCGGCGGCACCGGACCTCACATTCGGTGTCATTTCCTTCTACGCGGACCAGGTCGAGGAGATCTGGCGGGAACTCGCCCGACATCGTCTCGTCCAGCGGGCCGACCGCGGCTACGAGCTCTCCAAGGAACTGCAGTACGACGCGGAGGGCCGCCGCCTCGACCGGCTGCACGTCGGCAGCGTCGACGCCTTCCAGGGAAAAGAGTTCGACGTCGTCTTCCTATCCACGACGAGGTCCGCACCACCGGCCCGGACGGTCCCCGATCCTGGATCTCCGGGGTACGACCGATGGGTGCGCCGCCGCTACGGGCACCTCATGCTGCGCAACCGGCTGTGCGTGGCGATGAGCCGGCAGAAACGCCTGCTCATCACGGTCGGCGACCCGGCGATGTTTGAAGGCCCGGCGGTTCCGGCGGATGCGAAGCCGCTGGCGGATTTCCTCCGGCTCTGCCGCAACACAGAAGGGCAGGGTCGTGTCCTTTCCGGGTGACGCACGGGTCGTCCAGTTCACGGCCCCGGGCATCCCGCGCGACCGGCGCGTCTGCGTGGTGTTCCCCTCGTGGGCACATCGCGTGACGGCCCCGGTGATGCCGCGCCGGGGAATCGACCTGTTCGAACGGGTGATCCTGGGGCTCAGCCAGGCCGGCGTACGCGAGCCGGCGCAGATCGCGGCGCGGATCAACCTCCACGTTCGTCTGTGCGCGTACATCATCGAGCAGGCGATCCAGCGCAAGCTGCTCGACGAGCGCAGGGAGCTGACCCCGCTGGGCAGGCAGGCGCTCCGCACGGGAAGCGTGGCGGAAGAGACGACCTGGTCGGTGCGCTACGTCTTCCAGTCACCCGAGGAGACCGGGGAACTGTGGCCGCGCACCGCCGACGCGCTCATCAACGCGTACGTTCTCCGGCGAACGTCGCGGAACGTCCGACTGCAACTGGGCACGCCGGGTCATCCCGACGTCATCGAAGCTGCGATCATCGCACCGCCATCACCGGAATCGGCGGAGCGGAGGCCCCGCCCAGGACGTCCGACCGTTGCCCAGATCGTCGAGGTGGCCCGGCTCGACCGCGCCGCCAGGGAGGCCGAG
The DNA here is from genome assembly GCF_050936355.1 of Actinoallomurus sp. CA-142502. Taxonomy (NCBI): domain Bacteria; kingdom Bacillati; phylum Actinomycetota; class Actinomycetes; order Streptosporangiales; family Thermomonosporaceae; genus Actinoallomurus; species Actinoallomurus sp. CA-142502. The sequence goes on along the minus strand of NZ_JBNJMY010000001.1, from coordinate 9,837,872 downwards.
AAGGTGCGGGCGTTCGAACGGCGCGAAGGGCTGGCGTCCGCGGTGGCCCCCGAGGACGGGGGCGCATCCGGTGTCCCTCGCACCGCTTCGGCCGTCGCCGAGTCACCGGAGCTGCACCGGGTCGCGTTCGTCGATGATCCGGAACCCGTGTTGGTCGTCGGCTTCGCCGAGATCGGTGCCGATGGTGCGCTGGTTCCGCACGACCCGTTCGGGGTCGGGAGCAACGCGATGTTCCGGGAACTCCTGGAGCACGGGATCCGCGTCGATGAGGACTTCGCCGGCCGGGTCCAGCGGGCGGCGCGCCAGGAGACTGCCGACGTACGGCGCCGGTTCAATTCAGTAGAGGCCGACGCGCGTGCCCTGATCGAGTCCGCGCTCACCACCGAGTTCGGACGGGAGATCCGGGAGCACGGTGATGCCCTTGGCCTGATGGTCGAGGTCGATCTCGCCCTCTGGCGCGGAGACCAGCCTGACGCTCTGGAACGCGTCGCCCAGGCGTCGTACCGCCTGCACGAGGAGTACTTCCGCCGACTGGCCGTCGCGTACCCACCGGGCCCCGACCGGCTATCAACTGCCACACGATCGGCCGAGCTCGCCAAGGCCCTGATCGTCGAGGCGGGGAACCGCAGCGGATTCGACACCGTGCCCGAACTGTTCGCCAAGATCACCGACAATGCGGTGAAAGGTGTTCGCCGCGGGCAGGGGCACCTCTTTTTGAAGGAGGCCGCGCCGCTGTGCCTCGTCGCTGCCCATGATGACCCCGATCACCCGCTGCGCGGCATTGCGGCCGAACGACCGGACCTGCTCACCGCCTTGGCGACCCTAAACCAGCTGCGCAATCGCGTCGCGCACGGGGGCCGCGACGCTCCCGCGACGCAGGACGCGCAGTGGTGCCGCGAGCTGGCCGCCATCGCGGCGTACGGGCTCATCACGCTCCGCTGAAAGACACCACCCCCAGCACGCTGTTTTCGAGAAGGAGCCGAATGGCCAAGAAGCGTAAGGGACGCGGGCCTACACCCCCGAACGCGAGGAGGCAGGGAGTCAAACCGGCGATCTCCGGAGGCGCTTCGTCCGGTCAGTCGTCGACCCGGGAGAAGATCCTGACCGAGCTGCGGGCGCGGCGTCAGGAGGCGGTCGCCGTCGGAGGCAGGGACACGGCCCCCGCCTTGAGCGAGGAGACGGCCGCCGAAGGAGGCGCGGAGACGGTCGCTGAGGCGGCCGATCAGGCGTCGTCGTCCCCGGCCGCCGGTCGGGACGATCCGGGGCCCGCCGAAGTCTGGAGAGAGGCCGCCGAATATCTGCGCATCTATAAGCGGGCGGTCGAGGCGCTGGAGCGGACGCGACAGGACCTCGCCGAGAAGGAGGCTCGGCTCACCGAGCGGCTCAGCACGGCCGAGAGCGGGGTCGCGGACGCTCGGGAAGAACGTGAACGGCTGCGGCGGCGTTCCGCCGAACTGGACGCGCGCGAGCAGCGCCTGTTGGAAGCAGAGGCCGATCTCTTCTCCCGGCAGGAACGCGAGAAGGAGACGGTGCTCGCCGCGGCCCGGGACACCCTCGCGGGGATGCGCCAGGAAGCCGAGAAGCGGCAGCGTGAGCTGGCAGACGAACACGAGCGGACCCGCGCCGTCATCCACGCCGAACTCGATGCGCGCCGTGATCAGCTGGCCGCGCAAGAGACCGAGCTGGCCGGGGAACGTGCCCGGCTCCGCACGCTGCAGGTGCAGCTCACCGCAGATCAGGAGGACCTCCAGGACGCGCGGGCGTTGCTGTCCGAACGCATCGAACGCGCGGTGCACGCCGCGGTGGAACGCAGCGAACGACAGTGCGAGCAACTGGAAAAACGGTGTTCGATGCTCCGTAAGCACGCCGAAGAGCTGGAGAAACAGCTCGGCGAGCGGGACCGGGTCGATCGAGCGTTCGGCAACCGGACGCCCGATGAGGTACTCGCGGAACTCGAACTGCTGCGCACGCAGAACGCCGAACTCCGGCAGCAGCGGGCCATACCGGAGGACACACTCGAACGACTCGCGGCCCTGCAGGAGGCCGAACAGCGCTGGAGAGAGGAGCGTGCAGTACTCGTAGCGGACAACGAGCGGCTGCAGCGTCGGCTGTCCGGGCACGAGGTCGCCGCCGTAGAGCTCGAACGTCTCAAGGTCACCAAGCAGGATCTCGAGGCGTCGCTCAACTCCTACCGGGCGCACCTGGAGGAACTCCGCCGCGACATTGAAGGACTGACCGAACGTAAGGAGGGGGAATCGCCGTTCCCCGAGTGTCAGGCGATGGACCGCCGCCACGGCGAGCCGCGTGACGACCTGCGGCGCCAGATGCCGCCGTTGTCCCGATTCGTGCCGTGGCTTCGCGACTATGTGGCGCAGCAGTACCGCATGTTCTACGCCGAAGATGACTTGATCATGTTCCTGGGCGGACTCGCGGCGTCGCGCCTGCACCTGTTCCAAGGCATCAGTGGTATCGGAAAGACGCAACTGCCGATCGTGTTCGGCAAGGCCATTCAGGCCGAAACCGTGGTCGTGCCGGTCAGCGCGGACTGGCGAACCCCCCAGGACCTGGTCGGATACTTCAACGCGTTCGAGCGCCGGTTCTATGAGTCACCGTTCACGCAGGCGCTGTACAAAGCGGCATGCCCGGAATTCTCGGACCGGCCGTTCTTCGTCGTGCTGGACGAGATGAACCTCTCTCACCCCGAGCAGTACTTCAGCGAGGTGCTGTACCAACTCGGCCAGAAGCGCCGGCCGGACGGCTCCCCGCCCAGCCTGGAGTTGATGACGACCGAGGTCCGGCCAGCCCCGCAGCGCCTAGTGAACGGACGGAAGCTGACCATCCCGCCGAATGTCTGGTTCATCGGCACGGCGAACCACGATGAGACCACCGTTTCCTTCGCGGACAAAACCTACGACCGGGCACACGTGCTGGAACTGCCCGCTCGGCCCGAGCCGTTCCAGCCCTCGCCCGTGGAACCGCAGCCTGGCCCCGTCTCACTCCAAGCGCTGGAAAAGGTCTTCTCCGATGCTCGCCATGCGCACGCCGAGTCCGCGGACGAGGTCAAGAGATTTCTGGACGGTGAGCTGAGGGACAGGCTGCTGCGCGATTTCCGGATTTCGTCAGGCTCCCGCACGACGGCGCATCTCGAAGCGTTCGTGCCGGTCGTCCTGGCAGCGGGCGGGACCGTAGGAGACGCGGCTGATCACGCCCTGGCCACAAGGGTGCTACGCAAGCTGCGGGGACGGTTCGAGATTCCGGTGCCGCTGATCGAGGGACTGCGTGAGGACCTACCCCGGCTCTGGGAACCGTTCAAGACGGCACCTCATCGCTCACTCGAACGCCTTGATGAGGAGATCCATCTCCGCGGAGGAGTGTGACATGGGGGTGCGGAGCTGGGACCGGCTCCTGGACGTCGAGGCACCGCCAGCCCCAGGACGGGGGACACTCGGACGGTCGTTGTTCCTACCCGGCGATCGAGCGCTGTCGCTGAACGGAGCGACCATAAATTCTGGGCAATATCTCTCTGCGGAGGGCAGTTGGGTCCTCTGGGACGAGAAGCGGCATGGCAGGACCGAAGGTGATTTCGGGCATCACGCTATGCCTGACGACATCACGGTGTACGTCGTCACCGCCATCGGCCGCAGGCTCGCCGTCCTCATGCAGGAAGGCGCCGCGGAGGACCAGTGGCTGGCGGAAACGCCGCTGATGGGCGGTGCCGACATGGACGAGCGGCTGCGTCCCCAGACCATCGACGAAGAGATCCAGCTGCGTCTCCCGCACCTACGCGCGGCCTGCCACAATCCGGTGACCCGGCTGCGGACCGTCGAGCGCCTGGTCCCGGCCTCGCAGGTACGGCGGGTCACCCCGAACGCGATCGCCCGGCTTACCGCGCGCAGCGAGGACTGGGGACGGCTACGACCGGACGGCATCCGCCCGGCTCGGCTGCTGAACCCCGGCCGCGAGGTCGACTTGGACTTCTACGAGAACCGAGTGCTCGCCCGTCTCACCGACCACCTCTGGCACCACGTCCAGGCACGGCTGGTCGAAGTGAGCCGGATCCAGGCGATGCTCGACGATGTGACGACGTACACGGACGACGCGAGCGACCGTCCGTGGCGGGTGAGCCAGTACATGTTCACCCTCATAGAAGGGCTCGTCCAAAGCACTGGCAGACGCGAGAGTGCCCAGCAGCTGCGCCGGGACTTGGAGAGAATCCGCGATGCTCTGGTGGAATTGCGTGGCCCGGCGGTGCTGCCGGGCGTCCATCGCCGGACCGACGTTGGCGCGGCGCTACGCACCACCAATGTCTTCACGAACGACGACAGGTACCGCAACGCGGCCGCCCTCTGGCGGGCCTGGATCGGCGAGAAGACGGGGAGAACGTCGCCGGGACCGCATGCCGACCGCGCCGAGGAGTGGTGCCAGGCGTTCACCTCCTATACGGCGTTGTTGTTGCTGCATGCGTTCGCCCAACTCAGGCTGTCGCCCGCGGGAGTCTTCACGCCGGGCGGCGACGAGCTGAACATCGGCCGTAGCGAGGAAGGAATCAGCCTCCGATGGGAGCCGACGAACACGTTCGTTCTGCTCCGGGGGAAGGACGCCGTCCTTCGCATCGTCCCGATCGCGCACGCGCTGACGGCATCGGGCCAGGCGGGCATCGTCGCCCAGGAGATCGAAGCGCTGCGGCCCGCCGCGACCACGAACCCGCGGACCCTCATCGTCTATCCCGGGCAGAGAGACGAACGGGCAGGGCTTCCTCTGGCGCTCCGGCTCCAGGCCTTCCAGGGATGTGATTCGCCGGCGCCGTCCTCCGGCGCACGGGCCCTGTCGCTGCTTCCCGTGTCACCGCTGGAGATCGACAGTGTCACCAGGCTGGCCCGGAGCATACGCTGGAGCCTCACCGAACACCTGACACGCGGCTACCCACCCAGAATCGCCTGCCCGGCCGACCACGCGCAGTCGATTGCCGAGGATGTCGACTGGCTGGCTGCCACGCCAGACGGACTCCGCGTACTCAGACCGCCCGCCTCGCACGAGCTCGCAGCCGTACAGCGCCGTATCGACGCCCTCGGAGCCCGCGCCGCTCAGTTCCGGTGGCGCGGTGACAACATCGACTTGATCCAACACATCACCGCTGAACTATCCCGATCCGCAGAGTGGATGGCGGAACTCACCCGCTGCCCACTCTGCAGAGCCGCCTCAGCCGATCCGGCGCGGACCTTTCGACCGCGGGATAATCACGCCTTCCTCAGCCGCTGCGACGCCTGTGGCGCTGGATGGGAGCTCCGTCGATGCGCATCCTGCGGTCACGGCTACCCCGTCCTAAACGCCGCACCGATCGAATCGACGACTGATGATTACGGCGGGCCCCCCATGGACGGGGATGACATCGACCAAGGCTTCGGTAGCGAGACGCTCAGCGCCCGCTGCTGGATGCGCCCAGCCGCCGCCATATGCCCCCACTGTGGAAACTGTGGTGAGATAAGCGACGCGAGCCACTCAGCCTGCAACCGCTGCGGTACGTTGGTGACCGGGCAATGAGCAACTGGGGGTCGCGATACTCCCAAGCCGTTATAACGTGTTCGTGCTTGTATTAGGCACAAACGATCCGGCGTCTCGGGCCAGGCGGCAATAGGTGTCGCCGCTCGAGTTCGTTCCTCCAAGTGACAACCTTCGTTAGGTATCCACGTGCAGAGGCTGAGTTGTCACCAAGCCACGCCAGTGATCTTAAAAGCACCCCAGATGGCGACGTGGTCCGTGCCGTAAGTCTCTAGTTCAGTGCGCCACTGGGGGCGATGAGTATCGAGGAAATCCTGGACGAAGCACTCGGGCGTCTCTCCGGTGGAGACGTAGAGATTTTTCCAACCGCTGTTGCGGAGGTACCCAACAGCGCGTTGATATCCCTTGCTTGGGGACTCTCCCATGGCGACGCTGGCATGCAGGAGTATCGAGAAAACAAGCGCGCAGGGGTCGTAGACTTCCCAAAGCGTGGAGACGACAGACCGTACTCCGCGGGCGAGAAATGCTCCGTCGATGCCGCGTAGCGTCTGGACTGACGAAGTCCTACTGGCTATACCGGCAGTTCTGCACGCGTTCAAGGTCAGCAGTCTAATATTGCCGAAGTTCGGATGCGCTAGCACATGACCGGCAGTGAGGAGGGATTTACCGAGTGAGGCCCCTGCTAGGACCAAGCCACTGGACCACCGATCAGAATCGCTAAATGCGTGGCCGGACACATTGACGATTCGAGAACTGATCACAGCCTGCATTGCAGAGTCGCGTGTCGCCGCCTGCTCAGTGATTGTCCTGGCGTCTGGGTATAGGCGAGCGAGCGCGAGGGTTTCGAGCTCCGGCCCGCGCAGCGGCTCGAAACCTGGAACGCCGGATCCAGAAAACGAAACCAAGACAGGAGGGCCGGATGAGCGTCTGCCTTCGCTCAGATGCCCGATCAGGTCGAGAGTAGGCGCGTAGACGACTTCGTCGAAGTGGTCAAGCACGCAAATGTCTCCACGATCCGGATGGAGTGCGACGGCGTGCAGCGGTAGCTGATCGAGGGGAGGTACAGGGCTCAAGATGAGCCGTTTGGTTCCGATAGGGACGGAGGTGACGATACCACCAGCGATGTCACGCAGAATGGCAAGGCCATCGTTCTCTCGGTGATCGAGTTCCGCCCGATCCCGCAGGTTTCCCGATGCCCACGCGATGCCAAGCTTATGCAGTTGCCGGACCGGAACATCGAGGATGTACATCTCAACCAGCGGATGTGATTCCTGCCTGCTCAGGGCGACGGCGTAGAGGGCCCCATTCACGATTGTCAGATGAACGAACGAAGTCTGGTCGTCCGGCAGGAGAGCTGCGAGCGCTGCGAGCCTGTCATCGAGAGGCGCTCGTTGCTGATATCGGCCGCGAGCGACCTCCCGAGCTCGCTGCCTTTCTTCGATCGCGTTCGCGAGTGACACGGTAAGGGCTGCGGTCTCACACCCGTCGAGACGCGCCTCTACGAGCTCAGCTCGCGCCTTGGCTACCAGCCTGCTCGCGTTCTGGAAACGGGACCACTGCTGTGCCGTAACCCCGGTTGGCGGCGTGCTGATCAGCTCATCCAGGAGGTCTTCCGCCTTGGCATTCTCACAGACCTCGAAAGCGTTCATCGATATTATTGCGGGGTCGTAGTTGGTGAATGCCTCTTTGAGTGCGTCCATGTCATCACCCACGAGAGCACGCAAGGCCCGCGTAGCCTCGGCTTGAACACGGAGACGAAGCTCATGAGGGAGCCGGGCAGCGACAGCGCCCACCGTTGTCACCTCACCTTGATCGGTAAGGCGCAAAACCGTCAGACGTATATAGCCGGCCGCGCCAAGGTGTAGCAGTTCCCACGAATGCTCTACCCTCGCCAGAGGATAAGAGAAGGTGAGTCGCAGGTCACCGTCTTCGCAGTCGTCGGGCACAAACAGCGACAGATGCACTATCCCGGCGTCCGAAGAAAATCCGAACTCCCAGCGATCGTTATTTTTCAATAGATTCCGAAGAAGTGCCTCATGTAGCGCCGTTTCGGCCGTGGTCAGCCAGATCGGATAGGGGCCGACCCATCTATGCCAGTTTCTGGCTCCTTCGGCAATGACGTGATCAACAATCCACTGCGGCGCGGCATGTGGCTGGCTCGCCAGATCGTCACGTGTAGGGAGAGCTTCAGTGATCTGGAAATCATATTGAATTATGTCACTAAGGGCGGTCAATGCTTGGTAGCGGTAAAGACTATCCTCGTCGACCTCACTTATTAGGTTTACTTCAAACCCGGTCATTGACATAACGAATTGCTCGAGCCGTTGATCCCAACTCCGGAAGTCCTGGTTCACCGCTTCCCGGAGATCGCCCTCCATGGGGATGCGAGCCATCAACTCACCGAGTAGTCTCCGAACATGGACTCTTCGTGCCACCTCGATGAGGTCCGTTCTGTCGGCGCAGATCGGATGATATGCGAGTGGCCACTTCTCCAATGCCTGCTCGAGCGCTTGGCGTATTGGCCCAAGCTGAGTGATCAACGCCAAACGTCCGGTCGGTGATACGTCAAGCAGGTCCTCGGGCAAGAACGCGTAGGGCGTGTAGGCGTTCTTGATCATTGCGTCGAGTGCCGGCTCGTCATGTACATCCCAAAGCTCAATGAGATCCTGCCGGATCTCTTCGGGGGAGTGGAGCAGTGACTGTTCACCTACCCAGAGTTCGAGAAGAAGCTCATAACGCTCGCCGACGTCCCACCACGCCGTCGGGTTGATTCCTCCGGAGCGGGCAGCTTGAGTAACCGGCTCCACCAGTGAGTGGACGAGCGTCTCTCTGTCGGGCGAAAAGACGAGTCGCCGAGTCAGAAGACGTTCAGCGATCTCCTCGGGGCCGTCGGCGTGAAGGTCGCGGAAGGCGATGTAGGCCAGGATCAATGCCTTGGCCATATCTCCTGATCCGGCGCGAAAGCTGAAGAGGCGGTTCAGCGCCTCTCGCCGACCTGGACCGAGTAGGCCTTCGATGACCTGCTCTACCTCGGCGGAAGCCCACGCGTCACGGATGTCGCACATCGCGTCGAAGTCCATCTGTTCCCCCAGTGCCCGTGTGCTCGAAACCGTCCGTACACTGCCCTATCCTCATATGTGAAGCAAAGCCGCACAAGGCGACCGAGGATACTATGGAGGGCCGTCAGATTCCCCAGACGCCTAGTACAATCGGGCAGATCGGACTACTTGTCCTGTTTGTGCTTCCCGGAGTGAGCTACCAGTTCGCGCGCGAACGCTTTCGTGGACCAAGCCCTCGCCAGCGCGACCTCGCCGAGCGCGTTCTCCTCGCAGTCGCTGCCAGCATCATCCTGGATACGATCTACGTCGCCGTATTCGGAAGAACGCTAATTAATCTTATCTTCAAGAAAAAGGAGGGTTGGATCCCGGCTTCGGACCCACGTCCTGCGGCGGTGTTCGCCCTAATCCTGCTGTTCGCGGTTCCGGCATTTTTGGCGTGGGCGATCTCCTGGCGAGAGGGGCGACAAAGGAAGTCTTTTTATGACTCCACGCCTCCGTGGCGGCACGCAGTCGGTGATCGCGATCCATGCTTCATCCGTGCGCGTACCAAGGGTGGAAACTGGGTCGGCGGTTGGTTCGGAAATAACTCCAACATCGCCCTCAGCGGACCGATCGACCTTTTTCTGGAATCGGCCTGGGAGATGAGCTATGACGGTCGATTTATGCAGCGCGTTGACGACAGTAGCGGCCTCTATCTTCGTCTCGATGAGCTGGAATACATCGAGTTTATTGATCCTTCTACCACCGATAAGGCAGGAAAGTCGTGACGAACAATCCCCGCCGCCCAGCAAGAATATTCATCGACCCACCGGAGGAGCGAGGCTATCGACCAAAGAAGGTCGTTGAAGAACCGACTCAGCCACCGATAGGGCGGCCCGGGATGAGTCCGTCCGAGCCCGACCCCACCGACACCTCTCCGCAGGAAAAGTCGCCACCGCAGCGAAGTGGACAGACGGAAACCCGCTGACTTCCCAGAAGCGCGGAATTGTATGATGGCGCCAATCGGAATTGGCACTTAACAAGCTCCAGCTCCGCTCTTTGGAATTCGCCCGATGATCGAATCGGCATTATGACTGCCTACACTTGGTTACGCGGGTGTGACGCTGACCTTGACCGCACCTGCGCTAACCCACTGACATGTCGACGAGAGGACGCTAAGCCACGCTCAGTCCCAGGCGAGTTGGCCGTCTGGGGTGTTGGCTCGTGGTGGTGCTCCTGTGGCGGCGTCGTGCGTGATGCGGTGGGTGAGGGCGGTGTTGCGGCGCTGGGTGTGGTTGTTGGCGATGGCATCGTTGACGGCCTGGGTCTCGCCGATCAGCACGACCCCGTAGCGGGCTCGGGTGACTGCGGTGTAGAGCAGGTTTCGCTGAAGCAGTATTTTCCCGGCCTTGCTGACCATGGGGACGATTACGTAGGGATATTCGCTGCCCTGGGAGCGGTGGACGGTCAACGCGTAGGCGTGCACGAGTTCATCGAGGTCGGTGAAGGGGTAGGTGGCGATCTGGCCGTCGTGGAAGGTAACGGTGAGCAGGTGGGCCTCGGTGTCGACGGCGGAGATGGTGCCGCTGCTGCCGTTGAAGACTCCGCTTTCGCCGCGGTGGGGGTTGTTGCGGATTTGCTGGACGCGGTCGCCGAGCCGGAAGGCGGCCCCGTCGTGATGGTGCTGGGGCTTGTCGTCGGATGGCGGGTTGAGGCGCTGCTGGAGGCGCAGGTTGAGGTCGGTCATGCCGGCGATCGTCTTCTTGCCCGGACACAACACCTGAATGTCCTCCGGACGGGTCCCGAGGTGCTTCGGCATGAGCTCGCAGACCAGCTCGACCACACGCTCGGCGGTGCTCTCGGCGCTGGGCTTGGGCCGGTTCCAGAAGACTTTGGGGTGCTCCAGGGGGTGTTCGCCGTTCAGGATGCGGTGGGCGTTGATGACGATCGCTTCGCCTTCGTCGTGCTGGCGGAAGACTTTGGTCAGCCGGGTACGTGGAATGTCCTCGACGTCGAGCAGGTCACGTAGGACGCGCCCGGGGCCGACGCTGGGGAGCTGGTCGGTGTCGCCGACGAGCAGCAGGTGGCAGCCGTCGCGGAGCGCGGCGAACAGCTTGCGGGTCAGGGCAAGGTCGAGCATTGATGCCTCGTCGATGATGACGAGGTCCGCGGTCTCCAACACGCTGGCGTGATCGAAGAGTGAGTCGCCGTCGGGCGGTCTGATCAGCCGGTGTACGGTCATCGTCGCTTGGCCGCAGGTTTCTTCCAGGCGTTTGGCGGCCTTCCCCGTAGGGGCGGCCAGGGCGACGACCGCATTGACCTCGTCGGCAAGGTCGACCAGGGTCCGCAGGGTGTGGGTCTTGCCGCAGCCGGGGCCGCCGGTGAGGATCGACAAGGGGCGGGTCAGCGCGGTTAGGATCGCCTGGTGTTGCTCGTCGGTCAGCCCGGCGGTCTCCGGTCCCCTCAACGCGGCCACACGTTCCGCCCACGGCGCGAGGTCGGAGAGCACTGACGTGGAGGCGAGAAGGCGCCGTACGTGGGAGGCGAGTTGCGTCTCGTCGTGGTGCCGGCGCGGCAGCATGGCGATTTCGGTGTCCGCCAGGGCGTCAGCGCCCTCCAGGACCGGGAGCGGTAGCGTTTCGGTGACCACCTCACCGTGGCTCCGCAGCGCTTCCAACGCTTGGCGCAGAATCGCGTTGTCGAGGATCTCGGCACTTGCCGGGTCGTCATCGGTAAGAAGCTGACGGGTACGGGCGATCAACAAGCGCACCGGAAGGTGACAGTGGCCGCTTACTCCAGCTTGGTCGAGTTCGTGTAGCAGGGCGGCCTGGAGTCGTGCCTCACTATGCTTGGGGATGCCCACGGCGAGAGCGATCTTGTCGGCGTTGACAAAGCCGACTCCATGCACGTCCCGGCAGAGCCGGTACGGGGTGCGGCGGACGATGCGCATCGGGTCGTCGTCGGTGTCGGCGTACGTGGTGTAGATCTTCACGGCGAGCGCAGGGGTGATCTGGAGTCCCTGAAGGAACACCATGATCTCGGCGATGGCCTTCTGCTCCTGCCAGGCCGCCGTGATCCGGCCCAGCCGGATCTGACCGATGCCATACACCTCAAGGAGCCGCTGCGGTTCGGAGTCGATGACCTTCAGCGTCTCCTCGCCGAAGACGTCCACGATCGCCGAGGCGATAGTCGGCCCGATCCCGCGAATCATGCTCGAGCCGAGATAGATACGAATCGCCCTCTCGTCGGCGGGCATGATCCGTTCACACTGTTCAGCTTTGAACTGCCGTCCGTGACGCGGGTGGTGGACCCAATCGCCGTGCAATCGCAGGCCCTCTCCAGGCCGTACGCCGAAGAGCACCTTGCCGACCGCCGTAACGCTCTCCTCCTCACCCGCTACGGCGGTCAGCCGCAGCACCGTGCGCTGGTCGTAGCTGACGTGCAGCAGATGATCGACGACGCCCTCGACCACTTCGGGAGCATCCAAGGGGACCGGGTGGGGCACAGGCTTTCGTCCGGAGGTCACGACGTGATCGACGCCGCGTACTTGGCGACGGCCGTGATGAGATCGGGGAGTTCGGCCGGTGTTGGAAGCAACGCGACGTCAGCGACCGGCACCCGGCGGTACCCGTGAGCCTCGACGGCGTCGAGGACGACGTTCGTGGTCAGCGGACGGGGCGCGTACACGGCGTCGACATGCCGGTGCAAGCCGATCTTCTTGTCTCGCACCTGCACATCGATGAGGGCGAACGGCAACAGCACCTCCTCGATCTTCGGATGGGAGAACCGCCGTTCGGTGATGAGCTCGATCTCCAGCCCAACTTCCTCGCGGACCTCACGAATCGCCGCTGGCGCCATATCTTCGCCCGGCTCAACGTGTCCGCCAGGATAGATCCAACCCGCTCCTTTCGCGCTGTTGAGGAGGAGTACGTGGTCGCCGGCGAGGGTGATCGCAGAAGCGGTGAAGTGACGGATCACAACACCTCCTGAACGCTCGCCGGATACAGGTCTCCTAGTCTGCCCGCCGATGAAGCAAACCGCCCGAAGGACAACCCAACGCGGTCATGGGAACGAAACGAAGAGCCGGCTGGCGATCAGCGGCCATCGCGAAATGACGGACTGTGCCGGCGGGACTGGCAGCTGTTAACCGTCGCCCTCGCTGGGGGCCATCGCGATGACATTCACAGATTGGCATCTTTGTTCGGCGGCCAGGAGTGGCGCGGGAGTTCGGCGGCCAGCGTGCCGAAATAGCGGTTCTGGCTCCATACCGCGTGGTTGCCGACGACGAACAGGCGGCGCTTGGCGCGGCTGACCGCCACGTTCAGCAGGTTCGATGTTTCGCTGGCCCAGTCCCGCGCGCCTCGATTGCGTTCTGGGCGCGTGCCGAGGACGAGGATGACGACGTCCGACTCCTTGCCCTGCATGGTGTGGACCGTCCCGATGTTCGCTTTGATGAAGTCTGAGACCTGCTTGTCGTAGTCCTTGACACCGGGCGGTGGTGAGGATGCCCAGCCGAGAGCCCGTATGGCGTCCTTGCATCCCTTGACCACGTCCCGGAAGGGGCTCAGCACACGGATCCGGTCAAGTTCGACTCCATACCGGTGATGGAGCTTGTCCAGCATCATCGCGACGGCCGCTCCCTCAGCGGGCACCCACTTGCCCTCGGTGTCGGTGCTCACCACGTCGACCCAGCTGCTCGGCGGATATTTCTGGCTCTCGTCCGGGAACTGCTTATATCGGGTCCCGTGGACCATCAGACCGTCGTAGGCGATGGCATTGCTGATGTCGAACATCGGACGCTCACACCGGCGGTGCACCCGCAGTGGAGCACCCACCCACACCGACTCCAGCTCACCGTCCTTCCGGCGTCGTCGCACGGACGTGCCCAGACGGTTGACGCGGTCGGCGGCGCTTTGCGCGGATGTGCGCGATGGCAACCATTCCGGCTCGATGCCGTAGCACTCCTGCAGCAGCTCTTGCACGGCCTCGGGCAACGCAACGACAGGTTCGAGTTGGAGTGGGTCACCTACGAGCACTGCCCGGCGGGCGCGCCACAGCGCCCCGACCGGTGCTTGCGGTGCGGCCTGTCCCGCCTCGTCAACGAGCAACCATCCCAGGGATTCTCGGCCCAGCGCGCCGAACAGCCGGCCGCAGGAAGAAAAGGTCGTCGAGATGACGGGTACCAGCAGGAAGAGAGTCTGCCAGGCGGCGAGCTCTGCGTCGGGCGGGGGAGCGTCGCGTTCGCCAGCGAGCTTCGCAGCGAGCTGCAACAGATTGATCCGGATGGTCCTGGCCGCGCCCGTGATGAACGCGCGGTGCAGGTCGAGGGCGGCGAGAAAAAGGCGGGTACGAGCGCGGAGCCACTCCTCGTCCGACCAGGGGGCTGATAGCTCCCGCTCCTCGTCAGTCCTCTCGTGCCAGTCGTCGGGGAAGGAGTCTTCCCACGCCGCGCTGGCATGCTCGATTCGACGCTCGTCCGCTGCGCGCCGAGCCGCGGAGGCTTTGGCTGCGTCGGCTGCCTGCTCGGCGGCCTGCCTGGCTGCTTGCTCGTGTTCGATCGCCGCGTCGGCGCGACCTCGAGTGTCGGTCAGGATCTTCAGCTGGGTGGTGCGCCGGTCCCGCAATAGCTGATCGCGTTCTCGCCATTCCCGCATCGCACGACCGATGCCCAGGAGCGCGCTGAGACCGCTTGGCCGAGCGCCGGCGTGCTGGTCGAGCTCGATGCCGAGCGCCTGCGCGGCGTGGTCGGCCGACCGAGCCTCCTGGGTGGCGTGTTCGCAGCGTTGCCGGATCTCGGCCCAGTCCCGTTCAGCGGCGGCAGCCCGCAGCGTCGTCTCCTTTTCGGCAGCCCCACGGGCCGTACGGTGACGTAGCGCGTGCTCGGCCGCGATGCGTTCGTCGCGCATCCGCGTCACTTCGTCCAGCGTCTTCCGGAATCGGGCGACCGCGTCCGGCCAGGCCGTCGGCGTCGGCGGTATGTGGTCCGACACCGAGATGGGACGGATTGCGCCATCATTAAAACGCTCCGCCGCCGGCGGGTCATAGAGTACTGGATTTTTCTCCAGTGTTTGCAGCAGTTTTTGCATTCCGGCCGCGCCGTTGTTGCCCCACCAGAATCGGTCGAGGAACAGCCGCCGCTTCTCGCGGTTGCCGAGCGGGACCGCCATGTTCCCCAGGCTCGGGCGCCGAGCAGCATGGTGGCCTGCTCCAGGAAATGCGATGTCTCCCCGTACCACTCTTCACCGATCGCACCGAGCGCGGGAAGCTCTGCGGTGATGTTCTCGACGGCAGCATTGTTGGACGAAGCGACGACGATCTCAAAACCGGTCAGGTTCGGGTCAAGTGCCCGTACGCTCCGACTCATCCCATCGTCGGTCGACCACGAGAAGCGATTCTCAAATGCCTGGTCGGGGCTGGCGAATTCGGACATGCGTACGGCGCGTTCCATCACGATCGCGGCGATCAGATCGCGAAGAAGGGTGGTCTTTCCGGTGCCGGGTGGGCCGTTTACGGAGAACAGCCCGGCGTCGTGCATCAGTTCGGCGGCGATGCCGTTGACCGCGAACTGCTGGCTCAGAGCAAGAGGCTGATCAATGCTGGCCGGCCAACGGCCGAGTGTTAACGCCGAGGGGCTCACTCCGTCGAGCACCACGTCGGGCCTCTCGCGTACGTCGATGCGGTCGTCGGCCGGTACGGCCGAGGGTGCGGTGAGGTGACGCGTCAGGGCTGCACCGTATCCATCGGAGGCCGCGGTCACGACCCGCTCGAGATCGTCAGGGAGAAGGCTGTTAAGGAACGGTGGTTCGGGGTCGGGCAACGAGCCGTCCTTTTTCTTCGACACCGGCCAGCTGTGGATCAGGAACCGCCGATGGCTACCAGGTGCGACACGCCGCATACGTCAGCCACGTGAGCGGCAAAGGCGACCAGGTCCGGGATCTGCAGTGGCCGCCCCGGTCCGCTACCTTGCTCCTTCTCTTCTTCCTGACGCTTGTCCTCCTCCTGCGCCGGCTTCTCGCCCTTTGCGCCGGCCTCGTCATCCTTTCCGGCGAGATGCTTGTTGACTTTGCTCATTACGGGCTTAGCCGCACCGGCGAGCGCGCCGACGCCTACGGCACCGACCACCCCGGTCAGCGAGGCAATCAGCGCGTTCACCGCGCCCTCGGCAGCCGATCCGAGGATCTCGCCGACTGGCTTTCCTCCGCCGCCCGATGCAGGCGAATCCGGGTGTGGCTCATAGGGGATGTACCGGTGTGTGAGGTGGCTGATCGCGATCGCGCATGCCCTCGCGAAGGCTTCGAATCCGTCGAGCCAGCCGCTTTCTCCTGGCCCGGGATCGAGTAGCCGGCCGGTGGCCCATGCGCAGGAGGAGGAAACTACGGTGTCTTCGAGAAGGAGGCCCCGTTCATTGACGGTGAAGGCGAAGATGGCCGTATCACCGGCCTTGCGCTTCCCGCTGTAGTCCTTTTCCTGCGGGAAGCCGAACCTGTCGGCCAGCGTCTTGCGGACGATGTCGAGCGGGAATACGCCACCGTAAACAGTGTGTCGCCACGATGCGCCGTACCGGCCGCCCTTGGGTCGCTCCTCGGACAGTAGGTGACCTGGCTGCCATGGCAGTTCTGGGAAAGGCCTCCCGTCGCGCACAAGTACGGGCTGGACCCACTCCGTGCCCGCTTTGCGCTCGCTGATCTTCGTCGGCCTGGCAAGCGCAGGTGGCGCGAACAGCTCGACGGTGCGCCAGTACTCCACAAGGTCCGCCATGCGCCGCTGCTCTCGCCGCACCGAGCCCCCTCCGTGTCGACCAGCGATCGGCAGCCCATCACGATACGGGGAGAACTCCCGTTAGGTGCCCAACTTCCGGCAGCTCCCGGTGCGGGTGCATCACGCCGACACATTCCCTGAGTACGGAAATCGCTGATCATGCCCGTAGTTCATCGAGCGGCTGGTCGTCGGCTGTACACATGCCGGTCACGACCGTCTGACAGTGAAGACAACTCCGTCACTCCGGAGCCGTAATCGTCACGGCCGGTCGCGCGGTCCGCTGATCGGTCACTGCCGTGTCCGGGCCCTGTGTCGGAGTCTCACGTCTCGTGGGTGAGGAACCTGACTAGTTCGGAGAGTGTGGCTGCGGCGCCGTCGAGGTCGGCGAGTCTGGCGGCGAGGGTGGCGATTGCGAGCCGATCGGGCAGTGCCTCGTTGAACTTCAATCCTCGCAGTGCTCGGTCGTCGATGTCGGGGAGACAAAGACGGTCGCTGGCGTCGGTGGTTCCCTCGCGCCACATGTCCGGTGTGAGATCGCTGCGCAGGCGCACCCATTCGTCAGTGAATCGCTGTTTTTCGTCCGCCAGACCCGACAGGGTGGCCGCTAGGGTTGCGTTGGCGCGGAATCCTGCCCACGTCCACCAGCGGACGTCATCGCCCTTGCGGACGATGACGGTCCCTCCCGGATGTACCGTGCCGACGTTGGCCTCCCGGGCCTCGGCGAGCGCACGAATGGCCCGCCGCGTGAGCCGGACCGGTGGGTCGGCGCCCAGCAGTACATCGCGGCAGGCACGAGTCAGGGCGAAGTCAGCACCGGAGTAGGCCACGGTGAGCCAGCGGGCCTTGCCGTGTAGGTCCGAGGGCTCGACGAAGCAGCGCCGTCGCTTCCAGTCGATCCAGGTAACCTTCCAGCTACGGCCGCCGAGTAGCAGGACGCGTGGTCCGTCGATCTTCTCGGTGAGCAGCATCGGGTCCGCCCGGCCGATCTCGTGTCTGCCGGACAGGACGGTGAACTGCGGTGGGGAGGTAAAGACGGACGTCATCTCCATGAAGTGGCGGCGGCCGAACTTGGCTTCGGCCTCGGGCCCGATGAAGAGGAACTCGCCGTCTTGGTCCACGAAGCCCTTCTCGACCAGGAACGCGACGATGGGCGCAGCGCTCTGGCCGAATGGTGCGAGCCCGTTCCACTGCTCGACCCACAATCGGCTTCCTACCTTGTGCTTCTGAAGGCACAAGGCGAGGAACTGCTGCGCCACGATATGCCTCGGCTCCGGTGGCGCGTCGACCGGTTCGACGTAGCGGCGGCTCCACAGAAGAAGCAGGCCAGCGGCCCAGACCAGGGAATCGCGGTCGAGAGCGAGAAACAGGCAGTTACGGGTGCTTCCCGGCCGCCGGCCGGTCCGGCCGAGGCGCTGCAGAAACGCGGCGACCGTCGCTGGGGCGTTGATCTGGATGACGCGGTCCAGGTCTCCGACGTCGATGCCCAGCTCAAGCGTGCTGGTGGAGACGATCACGCAGTCTCGGGCTTCGGCGAACGCCTGCTCCGCGCGTCGGCGTTCGTCCAGGGACAACGACGCATGCGACAGGAACGTGGTCACCCCGCGCGTCCGAAGAGCCGCCCCGAGCTCTTCGACGACCTGCCTGGAGTCGCAGAAGACCAGTCGTTTCTCGCCGCGATGCAGCCCGGCGATCACAGTAGCCGCGTTGGACACCGATCCCACGTAGTCGACTTCGATGTCTCCGGACGGTGCCGCAGAACCACTTATCCCAGGGGCCACGACCTCGGCGGACCGGCGCCCGGCATTGGAGCCTTGTAGCCACTTCAGCAGGTGAGATGGATTACCGACGGTCGCCGAAAGCCCGACGCGCTGGACCGGACGGCCGGCGATCCGGGTCAGGCGTTCGAGGACCGCGAGGAGATGCCATCCGCGGTCGTCCCCCGCGAAGGCGTGCACCTCGTCGATGACGATCGCCTGGAGACCGGAGAAGAGCAGCTTGTGATCGACATTCGCGCTGACCAGCATCGCCTCGATCGACTCGGGAGTGGTAAGCAGGATGTCGGGCGGATCTCGGAGAATCTTCTGCCGCGACCGTTGGGTGACGTCGCCGTGCCACAGGCCGACGCTGCGGCCCAGCCATCCGGCGTAGGACTCCAACCGGGGCAGCAGGTTGTTGAGCAGCGCCTTAAGCGGGCAGACGTAGAGCACCGACAACCCGGTCCAGCGCCGCTGTTCCATCGCCGACAGCAGTGGGAAGGCTGCGGCCTCGGTTTTGCCGCCGGCCGTCGGCGCGAGCAGGATCGCGTCCGCCCCGTCCATCAGCGGCCCGATCGCCTCTTTCTGAAGCGGCCGCAGCGACCGCCAGTTCAGGGTGTTGACGATGTGATGGATCACGACGGGCGAAAGGCGGTCCAGGTTCACGAGATGTCCAGGTCGATGTCCCCGGCGGAAGCGGCGTTGCGCTCGGTCTCACTGAGTTCGGCGCTGGACAGTGTCAGGGCGTAGTGCAGCCGAGGGTCGAAGTCCTCGAAGGCGTCGACACGGTCCAGGACGTCGGCGACCAGCTTCCGCAGGAACAACCGTGGCGCGATGCCCACCTTGCCCCCGAGCCCGCCCGTGACAGCGGTGGCCAGCTCCGCGACATAGGCGTCGTCGACCCGCTCGACGATCCGCGCGGATTGCCGCGTGGCACCGGCGTACAGGTCGCGTACGGACCGGCCCAGCTCGCCCAACCGCGCAAGGTCGAATCCGTTCAGGCGTAGTTGCACGGCTCGTGGTGAATCGAACCGGGGATCGGTGGTGAAGTCGGTGGCGAGCCGTTGCGCGAGCGGAGGAAGCCGCTGGACGCCCTGCTGCCCGTCGTAGAAGGCGGGCGTTCCGGTGATCACGAGGAACAGTCCGGGGAACCGACCGGTGTCGATCTCGTCGAGGAGCTGGCGAAGTGCGTTGAGCCCCTTCTCTCGTACGTCACCGCGGACCCGTTGCAGCGTCTCGATCTCGTCCAGTACGACCAGCAGCCCCGGATGGCCGCAGTCGCGCAGCACGGTCAACAGCCCTTGCAGGAATCCGAGGGCGCCGAAGTGGTCGAGATCCCCGCGTACTCCCGCCGAACGGCGCGCTGAGGCCGCCACTGACTTCTGCCCGCCCAGCCATGCGATCAGGGCCTCGGCCGTCGCGGTGTCCCCGGTTGATCTTGCCTGGTGATAGCCGCGCAGGGCCGCCGAGAAGGCAGGCGTGGTACGGGCGACGTCGGCCAGCCGCTGCTCCATCAAGGTGTCGACGGCCGCCGTCAGGGCTGTCTCGTCGGACTCGTCGACCTCACCGGCGTCGAGGACTTCTTCTTCCAGCGTGTAGAACCACGAGTCGATGACCGCGCGCAGCGCGCTCGCCTGATGGGTGGCCGTGGTGAGGCGTTCGGTGAGCCGCCGGTAGACGGTCTCCAGCCGGTGCAGTGGCGTCTCGGTCTCAGAGATCTGGATCTCCGCGGTGGCCAGCCCCATCCGCTTGGCGCGTTCGCCGAGCCAGCGTGCGAAGAACGTCTTACCCGATCCGTACTCGCCGCGGATGGCATGGAACGCGGCGCCACCCTTGCTGACCGTGGTGAGTTCCTCATCTAGCGCGTCGGCGAAGCGGTCCAGCCCGACCGCGAACAGGTCGAGCCCGGACTGCGGCACCGTGCCCCGGCGCAGCGCGTCGATGACCTCCCGCCGCCGGGCGGCGCTGACCGGCACGGCCCCAGTCATGAGTTCACTCCGAACTGCTCCCGCAGCAGGGCCACGTCGAGTTCGACGGTACGGCCGGAGTCGATGAGCCCGAGGACGAGGTACCCCTCGACGTTGAGCAGACGCTGCAACATGGTGACGAACAGGTCCGGGTCCCGGGGCGCCCGGCCGCCGGCTTCAGCGGCGGCGGAATTGACCGCCGCCGGGGAAAGCCGCGCGTCAGCGGCGGCGAGCGCGTCGATCACCGCGGCGACCTGCGCGGCGTCCGGTGCCTTGCGGACGTACTTCTTCTGCTCGGCGTAGATCGGTGACCCGACGACCTTCATGCCGAGGGTCGATGGAGCGGGCGTCGCGACGGCGAACAGCGTCTCTTTTTGCTGCCGTCCCCGGGCCGGTGTGGGAGAGGGCAGCGGAGCGGACTGGACGGCGTCGCGCCCCGTCCACCACGCCGGTGTGACCTTTTCGGGTGGGAGCACCGTCCATCCGCTCGGTAGCAGATCGATGCCGGGAAGCATGACGAGGACGGGCACGGTCATCTCGGCGAGTGAGGCACCGCCGTGATAGCCGGCTTTCCGAGGGGTGTAGCGGATGTCCTCGCGCCACGGCACGGTGATCCGCCCGGCGTTTTCCAGCACGCGGGCACCGGAGAGTTCCACTTCCCCTTCCACCGGGGTGCCGGTTCGCCAGCGCGACGACTGCGCACCGGGGACGTCCAGGGGCTTGGATCCAGAGCCGCCGAGTTCGAGGACGTGCCCGTGGTCGGAGACGAGAACGACGGGACGCCCTGCCCCGCGCGCCGCGGCCAGAAGGTCCACCAGGTGCGTGATGTCCTCGACCTGCCAGTCGATCCTGGGCCCCTGGCGCCCGTGGTCAAGGGCGTCGTCGATGGTGTTGAGAATGACGCCGACGACTTGTTCTCCGGCCAGGGCGTCGAGGAGCGGTTGTGCCAGCCGGCGCCCGGCGGCACCGGGGATGTCTGACTTGTGGACGAGCAGCGCCTCGTGGCGGTGCCGAGCCCAGAAGGTCGTGAATCCTTCGGTCTCGAGCGTCTGTCCGCCGGAGACGGGCTTGCCGGAGAGCAGCGAGGCACGGCTCGCCGTCGTCACCGAGGGGATCATCGAGACGGCGGCACGGCGGCCTCCCGGCGCGGCGGTGGCCTCGATCCAGCCTTGGCGTGTGAGCTGCTCGCCGAGCTGGGTGGCGACGGCGCCGCTCATGCCGTCCAGTACGACGATGAGCGGGGCTCGTACTCCGGCTAGAGGTACGGCGACCTGCGCCAGCACCTCTTCGATGAGGAGGCAGCCTTCCGGCGCCTGGGCACTCGCCCTCGGCGTCCAGGTCGCCAGCCGATCGGCGAAGACACGGTCGAGTTCCGCGCGCCGCGCTCGCACCTGTTCGAAGATCGCGTGATACGCCTGGCCCACGACCGGATCACCACCCGGGTCACCGGACCACAGGACCGCTTTGGCACGGTCCACCCATCCGAGCGAACCCAGATGTTCTCGTACGCCTGCGGCGACCGACTCGGGGACTTCCAGCGGGGTGGCGAGCCAGCGGCGCAGGCACACGGCCATTCGAGCCACGTGACAGCGATCGCCGTACAGACCGGCGAGTCGATGGTCGGTGAGCCGTTGCAATGCTTGCTCGGCGGCCTGCGGGGAGACTGAGAGCGCGGCGGCCAGGCTCCGCAGCCGTTCCTCCAGCGCGGACGGCAGGAACGGGTCATCGGCCAACGCTGCGCTCAGGCCCGCACCGGAAGCCAGCTCGTCGGCCCGGTCGAGTACGGCCATGACGCGGGCCCGGGCCGCCTCGTGACCGGATCGCCCCGTCTCCGCCTCGGTGATCCAGCGGGCAAGAGTGCCGTGCACGGCGGCGGTGAAGGCGCGCAGTTCGTCGGGCCGGGCGGAGACACCTGCGAACAGGCCGCCGACCGCCAGCGCGGCGTCGGCGGAGGCGTGCGGGTCGGTGAGGACGGCACCGACGACACCGAGCGCCATCGCGTCCGTGCCGCGCCCGGCCGCCGCCAGCGTCAGCAGGACCGTCACGGCTTCGCCGACGGTCTCCCGTAGCCAGGCGGTGAGACCCTCGCGTTCGGCTGGCGGCAACTCGGCGAATCGGGAGGCCCCGGCAGGCGTACGCGACCATGCAAGCAGCGTGTCGGCGTCCAGACTGCGTTCCGGGGCGGCGTCGGCGGCGAAGAGTCGGGCCTGGATCAGGGAACGTACGGCGGCGTCGCGCGTCAGGACGGCACCGCCGCTGCGCCGCCAGGCGCCGGCTGCCGGCGCCGTACGCCATCCCTCGGCGGGCTCGGCGTCCAGCAGCGCATCGATGAGCCAGCTCTCCCGGCGAATGCGGGGGTCGAGGTCGGCGGCACCGAACCGTTGCTTGACGATCTCCCCGCGGTCGACGCTCAGGACCCGGCGTTCGAGGGCGTGCCCGCGCAGGTCGACACCCAGCAGTTCATCGTCGACCCCCGTCGTCACGACGAGTACGGCCGTGTCGTCGGCCCCGGCTGAGGCGCGATGGCTCTGCCAGGCATCGACGATCCCCAGCACTGACGTCTGATCGCTGACCCGGACGCTGAGCTGGTCGGCGCCGATCCGGGTGGTGAACTCCGGAGGCGCGACCGGGTCGTACCTTCCGTGGACGAGCACCAACCGGCGTTCCCGGCCGTGCTCCCGCGCCTCGGGCAGGCGGTTTTCCAGCAGCGCCTCCAGGATCCGCCGGTTGACGAGAGGGGGAGCACTCATCGCGTGTCGCCTTCACGGTCCGCCTCGGCGGCACGCCAGATGATGTCGAAGACAGCGCCCGGATGCTCTTCGGCGTACCGTCGCATCTCCTCCCGTACCAGTGCGAGGGTGCTCTCCACCTGGCTCGACGCGGCGCGTCGTTCCCCCTGTGCGGCGGTGGTGATGCCGGAGTTCTCCGACGACGATCGGGGCTGTGGTGTGGAGGGGACTCTCGGTTCGCCGGTCTGGGTCAGGCTCACCTGTTCGGCGCTGCCACGCGGTGTATCGGGTTGAGCCGGCCGTTCCGGAGGTGTCGGCGGTGTCTGGGCGGCGAGCCGACCAGCCTCGGAGATCAGGTCCACGGCCTGGCTCCTGACACTGGTGAGCACCGGGGCGAGCCGCCGGGTGAACTCGTCGTCCTTCGCGGCCTCGGCGAGCTCGGAGAGGAGCCGCTCGGCCCGTTCGCCGATGACGTCGGTCCGGCCGACGAATCCGCGCACGCTCCGCAGCAGCGACCAGTCCGCCACGTCGAGCGCGCCCAGCACCTCGGCCGCGGAGCTGATCGCGGCGCCCAGCACCTCGTCGGACACGTCGTACGCGGCGGCGGCCAGGGCCGTTACCAGCTCGGTCGGAGACGCATCTGCCCGTGACAGCCGGGCGAGAAGGTCGGAGGCATGCCGTACGGAGCGGGCCCGAGGCGTCTGCTCGGCCACCCCCAGGTCCGTCGCGTGACGACCCAGTGCGTGGCGAAGCCCGTTGACGGCGGCTTCGCGCGCGGACGCCGCGTCCCGCAACTGGGCGGCGAGCTTGGCGACGTTTCCCGCCGACACACCAGCCGGGACGGCCATGCCGAAGATCCTCGCGGCGCGGTCGCGGGCCGCCGCGAAGTCATCCTCGGTCGGCATCGGCTGCGCGCGCAGGGCCCAGCCGGTGCCGATGCGCTCCAGCTCGGGCGGCTCGGCGACGGGCGAGCCGTTGAGTACCCAGGCACGGTTGGACAGCAGCGCGTACGTGGCGATGATCAGATTGGCGACCGGCTTGTCCAGACCGGTCCAGCCGAGTTCCTCGATCCAGCTGCGGATCTCCTCGACGCCGTAGTCGGGACCGCTGTTCCGGTGGGCGGCGGCCTGCTGGTCGATGCGGCGCTGCCACTCGCGTGAGACGTTGAGCGGTCCGTCGTGGACCTCACCGAGTTCGAGGGGATGCACGATCTGCCGGAGCAACGCCAGCTTGTCGCGCTCGACGACGGTGCGCAGCGAACCGTCCTCCGTCGCCTTGGTGATCCAGGCCAGGACGGTCTTCAGCTCGCCGGTTGTCACGGCCCGGCCTCGACCGGCGAGGTCGAGGTCGGGGTGTTTGGGATAGATCTGCTTCAGGAGGCCGTCGGCCAGCGCCTTCAGGTTGTACTCGAAACCTGCGCCCCCGTGCAGCCGGGGACGCTGGTAGTCGAGGTTGAAGGAGAAGATGTGCCGTCCTTCGGGCACCTCGGCCGACACGTTCCCCTCGTCACCGCCTGAGATCCCGTACAGCTGCTGGAGCACGCTGGTGAGCTCGGAGGTGAGCGTGTCGAGCTGGGCCTGAAGCTGATGCTGAACACGGATGCGCTGATCTTCGGCCAGGTGACTGGCGTAGTCGGAGAGCCGGTCGCGCTCCAGCAGATACTTGATCTTCAGGAGCCGCCCGAGCTGGGTCGATCGCTGGCCGGACAGGAAGTCGGGAAGCCAGACCAGGGTGTCGGCGGTGAAGCCGTCCCGGCGCATGCGGTCCACTCGGCCGAGGTCGTCGCTCGGATACTTGTCGGGGGCGTCGAACGGGTAGTCCAGAACGAAGCGGATCCGGCCTTCAACCCCTGGTCTGAACTGCACCTCCGGAAGCGCGGACTCGTCCCGTACGTTCTCGAAGACGAACTCCGCCGTACGCCGGCTGCCCCGCCACACCAGCTCACGCTCGCATACGAACGCGCCGCTGTCCTTGACGCCGAGGGCCTTCCAGAGCAGGTCCTTCACCCAGATCCGGCGAGCCCCCATGTTGTCTTGTTCGCCGACCCGGTCCAACAGCGGTTCCACATCCAGATCGGTCAGGTGGAGGCTGAACACCGGGTCGACGTCACCGTCGGCGCGGATCTCCCCGAACCCGGCACCGATCAGCTCCCGCAGCCGAGCGCCGACGACCTTCCCGGGCGTGACCGTGCGGGACCGGATCGAGCCGAGGTTGAGCGCGGCCAGCCGGTCGCCGGTGAGCCGGGCCAACGCCGACACGTCGGGAGCCAGCGCCGACAGGATGAGCGTCTTGACGATCCGCTCGTCGGCGCGGAACCGCTCGTCGGTCTCGCTGCCGTACTTCTCCAGGAGGTACGCGCGAACCTTGGCGTACAGCCGGGTCGCGGCCTCCGACTCCTGCCGCAGCTCGTTGGTGAACGCCTCGCCGATGCCGGTGGACAGCACATCCCACAGGTCGCCCAAGGGAATGATCTGCCCGATCTTCATGTCGTCGCGGCGTTGCCGCAGCATCTCGCTGAGCAACTTGAGACCCGTACGCTCGCGCTGGAGCGCGCCGGACAGGGCGACCAGGACGTTGAGAAGCGCGGGCGACAGGGGGTAGACGTCGCGGAAATCGCTCCAGTCGGCGTGCGTGGCGCCGTGCACGTCCAGCAGCACGTCTTTCACCCGCGCGTTGCTGGACTCCACGCCCTTGAACGCCTCGTCGAGGACGGCCTCCTGCCCGGGCTTGGGCTTGAGGACCCGCTTCTTGATGATCTCGGGGAGGTTCGTGTCCTCCAGCTCGATCACGGTGAATCGGCCGGCGAGGTATTCGACCTGGGTTTCGAGGTTCTTCGCGTCCGCGCCGATCACGTCGGCGCCGACGAGCTGGGAGAGGTTCCGCTGCCGGGAGATGAACGACACGATCGGGACGGGA
This sequence comes from Actinoallomurus sp. CA-142502, assembly GCF_050936355.1. Lineage (NCBI taxonomy): Bacteria > Bacillati > Actinomycetota > Actinomycetes > Streptosporangiales > Thermomonosporaceae > Actinoallomurus > Actinoallomurus sp. CA-142502. The sequence continues at coordinate 9,812,211 of NZ_JBNJMY010000001.1, read as the reverse complement.
CGGTCGGTGTCGCCTGACTCGATCAGCTTGACCAGCTTGCCGACCTCGTTGTTCACCATTTCCTGGTTCGACATGTGCGCCTGGAGCCACAGGATCAGCTCGTCCAGGAAGAGGATCAGCCCGTCGTAGCCGTTTTGCTGGGTGTGCCGGCTCATCACGGCGAGGCCGTTCTCCAGCGGCAGGAAGGCGCTGGAGGCCCCTCGCGTGCCCGTGGCGTAGGAGCTCATCGGCCCGTCGAGCAGCGCCGACTCCAGCGCCGTACGGAGCGGATCGCCGAACGGCGCGCTGAGTGCCTGGTCCAGCTTCGCGCCGCTCCAACCGCCGGGGCCGAGGCTGTCCAGGTCCTCTAGATCGTCCTCGTCGGGCTGTGGAGCGCTTCCTTCGGCGCCGAGCCACGCGACGAACTTCGCGTCGTCGGCGAGGAACTCTCGCTGTCGACGAGCGTCCGCCAGCATCGCGTCGGACCGGTAGACCGGGGGAGTGGACAGGCCCAGGCGGCGGGCGGCGGCGACGTAGCCGCCGAGAATGGCCGAGTCCAGGTCGGCCGAGCCGACGAGGTGGAACGGCACCATCATGAACCGGCGGCCCCGCAGCCACTCGTCGTGCGCGGCGATGACGTCCTGAAGCTCCGGCTTGCTCCGCGCCGCCGGGTCGTTGTCGAGCACGGCGTGCAGCACGGTCATGAAGTGGCTCTTACCGGAGCCGAACGAGCCGTGCAGGTAGGCCGCCTCGGACTTGCCGTCCCGTACGCCGGCCTTCACCATGTTCAGCGACCTGCGGAAGGCTTCCTTGAGCTGCGGCGTGACGACGTACTCGTCGACCCGCTGCCGCGCCTCGCCGAACCCACCGGAAAGCTCGATCTTGAAGTCACCGGCGTGGACGTCCTCGGGGATGTCGAAGACGTCACGTAGGTAGAGCTCGGCGGGACTCGTCATGACCTCTTCTTCCTCCCACGACCGGCGGCCGGCCGCCAGGCGCGCAGCTTCTCCTCGGTCAGCCCGTGCCTGCCGCGCTGGTCGTCCAGAAACGCCTGGAACTCTTCGGCGGGCACGCCCTCCCAGTCGGCATCGTATTCACCGTGCCACTGATGCACCCAGGGCATGACCTCAAGCAACCCGGCGAGAATCGGCGTCAGCCGCTCGGTGTCCCAGGCGGCCTGCTCGGTCCGGTCGTTGACAAGGTTGACGAGCGCCTGCGCCTGATCCTTGTGATCCCACCCGGCCCAGCCGAGCAGCAGCGTGTCGTCGGCGTCCGGGCTCGCGCCGGGGTAGGAGATGAACCGCTCCTTGGGCACGTCCAGCTTCCCGCGGTTGCTCCAATACGAGGGTTTCTTGAAGTCGGCGCTGGTGTACTTCGGCGGTATGGCGATGTCGAGCCGCTTCCCGGTACGGTCCTCCTCGCGCTGAAGCTCCCAGACCTGCTCCCAGTCGGCGCGCTTGCTCAGCCCGGCGTCCTTGTAGCGGAGGGCGGCGAGGTACGGGACGTGCTCATCCTTGATGACCTCCTCCAGCACCTCGACCAGAGGCATGTCCCGCTTACCGAGATGGTTGGTGGCGTAGAGGTCGGCGACGCTCAGCATGTCCTCGTCGTTCCGGAATTGGTCGGCGAGCTGGCTGACGGTCAACGTCCGCGGATGCCTGAGCCCGTCCCGCAGCCCAAACCAGAGGTTCCCCCGCTCACACTGATTGAGCAGCCAGGTGCGCAGCGCTGCTTGCTCTCTCTTCTCCCACGGTTCTGTTGCCCAGCGACGTTTAAACTCCGGCCGTTCAATTAGGCCAATATCGCGTTTGCGCTTTTCGATTATAGCGACTCGAGATTGAACTATTCGCTGATATTCATATGGCCATTCTGTCGGAACATATCTGATTGGCTTTGAGTCGTGTCGGTCAAACCATTCACCGGCCGAATCGTCGTCATCGAGTGTTCGGGCGAGAGATATTTCGAATGCGCGTTCGCCAAGCTGTATATCAGGTATTGCCCCGATGTTTGAGGCGGTCAATTTAGCGGCGTCTTCTTTGGAGATCAAAGCATAGGCGGCATAAATCTGCCAATCCAATTCTTCTTGAAGTGAAATCATGCGGGACCGTATGGCTTCTTGGTGCTCACGCGCACTCGCAAGGCTCTTGCGTGTGGGTATCGATGACATGAAGTAGACGGCGGGCTCATATTTTACGTATTCTTCGGCTAGTGCGTCGATGACCCGACTGCATTCTAGGGGCAATCGGCCTGGAATTGGAAACCGATGAAGCTTTGTAGTATTGAATTGATAGAATCGCTCCCAGCTGTTGCTGGTGAAGCCGCCTCCTTCTCCGCGAATTCCTTTATCGTGACTGACTTGCTTTAGCCAAAAGCATCCGGTGGATGAATTGAGCAATCCCAAGAGTTTTAGATGGTCATCCTCTGTGGAACTCTCCGGCAAGTTGATGACGGGTGCGGTGCGAATATAGACAACTCCACCGCGATCGAGTTTGAAATGATTATGAGTGGAAACTTCTGCGTATGATATTCTGAGATTAGAAGTCCAACGTTCCGGGTAGAAGTCGGAGTATTCGTACCAAGTTAGACCTCGGTCTTCTTGTGTTCCCGAGAGCGCTCGACGGTCGGCTAGCAGGCGACGATATCTCCAGAGGTGGCGCAGAACGCCTGCCGACGCACGAGCTACTGTTCCTTCTGTATTGTATGGAAAGATAGTAAACGTCTCTGGTGATATACTCCAGTCTCGTAGTTTTGCGCCTCCGCCGACGGGCAGTATCTCTGATTCGGGGAGTCCTAGTCTCCGTGCCGCATCACCTCCGATGAAATATGCTTCATCCTCTCGCGTAACTGCCATAAATCCTGCAGAGATAATATGGGCTGACAAATAATCGGCGGCACTATCTTCGAGTTGACTCGTCAGGTCGCTAGCCCCACCTCCACTAAGACTCCATGGGAATGATGCCAAGCGTTGGCGAGGCAAGTCGTCAACGCTTATCCAGTTGGATTCACTTCCGGGTAGGTTAATCTGTTCCTTTATGGCCGACCAGACATGGCCATTAGCCGCGATTGCAGGCTGAGATGGCTCGCCGCGAACGCCCAGCACGGCGCGAATTGGGTCGCTCTGATATGGGGTTCGATGCCGACCAATGAGAATCACTGTAGGTGTGCCATGGCCAGGAATATAGGCGCCTGAGGTATCAATGACATGAGTCAAATCTACAGAGGTGAAGAACGGGTTTATTAGCTTCTTTCCGAACTCTCGCTTCATAAAAGAATTCGCGGTAATCTGGCCAGTGAAACCGGCTGACCGGTCAGCTCCTCCAGTTTTGATCGCAAGCTCGAAAATGCGCTGAGCGAATGGTATCGACAGTGCATATGCTCCTGCGCAAGCGTCGTAGATTCGGTAGTTCTCTTTCTCCTGCTTATCTTTAACCGTTATGTAGGGGGGGTTTCCGACCACCACGTGATACGAAGCTTTGCCGAGGAGGTCGCATCGAGCGGTGAAATCGTATATATCCTCGGTGGCGTACGTGAAGGGCTCATTTGCGGAAAATAGGCCCTCGGAGACTGATTCAGCACCGCGGCCGTGCAACAACGAGTCGCCGACGGCGATGTTGATAGGGAAGATGGGAGCTCGATCGAGTCGAATTTCGTCTGCTGCTCGGAGGGCGGCGAGGAGTAGGCGGAAGCGGGCGATGGCGACGGCGAAGGGGTTCTTATCGCAGCCGTGGACGGACTCCAATGTGCGGCGGATGAGTTCCCAGCGGTCGGTTCCGGGCTCAGTCTCCTCCCATTTCGCGAGGAGCCGGTGGAAGATGCCCAGGAGGAAGTGGCCGGAGCCGCAGGCCGGGTCGATGGTGCGCAGGCCGGTCGGCATCTCGCCCTCGGGGCCGGGCCACTTCGACGGCCGGTACCGCCACTCCGGCGACAGGCCGAACTCCTTGATCGCCGGCTTCAGCGTCAGGTCGAGGATGAACTCCTCAACGAACTCCGGAGTCTGGAGCAGTGCATAGGTCTTGCGAGCGCTCTCGCTGAGGTTCTGGTAGAGGTCGCCGAGGAAGCGGGTGTTCCACTCGCGGTCTGTGAAGCTGTGGACGGTCTCGCCGTCCGGGCCGATCCGACGCCAGAAGGCCAGCAGAGCGCTCGCCGCATCGTAGGAGATGTCCATCTCCCAGAGCGGGTTGTGTGCCTCGTCGAACAACCCGGCTACGGTCTCATTCGTCGAGGCCAGGTGCCGGATCGCGGCGATCAGCCAGTCCCGGTCGTTCTGCTCGGGATGCTGTTGGAAGTGGGCGTTGTGTCGGTCCTCGGCCTCACGGAGCCGCTCGCCAGGGCCGGCGATCCACGCCGCCTCGATCAGCTCGTTGTCCTCACAGAACCGCACGAAGACGGTGGCCAGCACCCAGGCCACCGCGATCTGAGTGACCCGCTCGTCACGCCAGGCGGTGTACGTGGCGGCGATCCGCTGTGCTTCACGAGCCGCCGCGTACTCTGCCGTAAGCGCGGAACGGTACTCCTCGACCGTCTCGCTTCGCTCACGCAGATCAGCCTCAAGAGCAGCGACCTGCCCACGAAGATCCTTCAGCAGTGCCGCCTGATTCATTCCGCGCCCCCATGGTGCCGCCCGTAACCGCCTGCAGATACTGGCCGATCGTAGTGTCGGCAGCGGGAAGAAAAGACCTTAGACGACGCACGACCGCAAGTGGTCGTCTGTCCGGTGTACGGGTGGCACCCCCAGCACGCCGGCGGCCTGGCAACTCCACGCGAAAGCGTCGGCGCTGCAAACCGGCATGAGGATCCCCTCGGATGCAAAATGATCAATTACTAACCCTGTGAAGCTTCTCGGTACCTCGCTGTCACCGTTACGACGTTGGCGAGTGGGCATGGGCCAGACGCCTGCCAGCGACATGTACTCCCGGTGGCCACTGTCGCTACTGTCTGTCCGATTTAGACGGACCTGGCCGAACGCGCACGTGAGCGCTCCGAGCCAAAGAACTGGGAGTACGACGCCGTAAAGCTCTACGCGCAAGGCTGGTCGATTCGGCAGGTAGCCCAGCGGATCGGCTGCGATTACGGCACGATACGGCGCGTGTTGATCTGGCCAGCCACCTTACGGACTCGTGGCAGCGTCCCACGCAGGACGGCCGCGCTCGCCTTCGAGATATAAGCCTCGGCGCATCACAAGATCAGCCTGACCGGGGAAGACTCTCTTCTCTGAGCTGCGCAAGGAAGGACCGGCTCAGCACGACCCACTCCGCGTCGCCGCCGATCGCCTCGACGATCCTGCCGTCCAGGCTGGGGGCGGCCCTAGCGTTTTCGGATGGGCACAGCAGCCAGAGCCCGTGCGGTTCCTCGTCAGGCCGGCGGGCGGCCTGCTGCAACCGCGTGAGCAACTCATGCCCACCCACGTCGAAGTAGCGCGCGAGCGGTCCCGCGTTGTGCAGCAACAGCACAGTCTTCTCAGACCCCTCTGAGGACAGCAGGCGCTCGGTCACCCGGGGGAACACGCGGGTGACGTACGAGCGCAGCCCGCCAGGCATCTCGCCGGTACGGGTCAGCTTCTCGTCGGCCTTCAGTACTTTCTCCCACGCGGTGCCGTGCTCGGCAGCCAGCGACCGGAACTCCTCCAGGAACATTGAAGTGACGTCTACCGGGACGACCGGGTACGCCGTCGCCAGCAGCTGCGGCGCGTCCGGCAGATAACGCACGTGCAGGGTCAGGGCGACGAATCCGCCCTGCTGGGAAGCAGCGATAAGCCTGGCGTCGATCGAGTCGGCGGGGGTCTGGGCACCGGGAGCGGCCTGTGCGCCGAACAGACCGGTGAGCGTTCCGGTGGAGGACTTCCACGACGTCGCCGACGCCGGCGGCCGGAAACGCTGGTCCTCGGTGTCGTAGTCGAACGGGAAGCCCGCCTCCTTCAGCGCCTCCTCGACCACCACGTACGTCGGCGTCGGCCGGTACACGGCCAGGTCGGGGAAGCGGGCCTGGACGCGGGCGAGCAGGTCGGCGACCGTAATGCCGTGGTCGGCCCGGACGCCCGCGGCGGCCTGGGAGATCCTCAGTGCCTCGGCCAGCGACAACCCGCGCGGGTAAAGCTCCAGGCGTGGCGAGGCCACAGCGTCCTGGGCGACGGCGGAGGCGAGTGCCACCAGCCGGGTGTCGGCCAGCGGCGTCATCCCGTGCGGCGGCGTGACCGATCGCAGTTCCCGGATCACCTCCGCTCTGCCCGGCAGGGGTTCGCGGGTCGCGAGGATGTCGGCTCGAGCGCCGAGAGCGAGAGCGTAGTCGGTCAGCTCGCGCGGGACTGGGTCGTCGGTGCCGGGCAGTGACTCCAGGGCGATGATGACCCGCGAGCCACGCCGCGAGACAGCCAGTCGGGGTTCGTGGCCCTCGGCCTGACCGGGTCCGATGAACGTCTCGGTGTCCACGGCCGCGCGTACAACGGCCAGCGCCTTGACCAGCTCTTGTCCGGGCTCCTGGTCGGCGGCGCCGCGCCGGGCGCGCAGATCGGCCGCGAGCTCGGTAGCCGTCATCACCCGGCCCGCACCAGTGAGGGTCGCGACCAACTCGTCCCGTACGGCGCCGAGGCGGGGATCGGCGATCCACATCTTGATCGCATCGATGTGGTGGCGGGACACAGTCGATTGCTTGACTTCGAGCCTGCGCGCGATCTCCGTCTGCGTGGGCCAAAGGTCAAGGTCGCTAGGGTCCCCGGCGTCCGGGTCGGCCATACCCAGGGTCAGTCGTACGACGGACGCCTTGCTGGAGTTCCTGCGTCCGCTGGCCGGGATGAGTAGCGCGGCGAGCTCGTCTACCCGCAGCCAGCCTGGGGCGTCGGCGTCACCCGGGGCCTCGGACGCGTTCAGCACCTCACCCGGCTCGGCCCGCCGGGTCCCGCCCGGGCCGCGCAGCGCGGCCGTCCACTGCTTGTGCCGGCGGTTGAGCTCCTTGCGTACGACGGCCCCGGCGCCGCGAGCCCGGGCGATCAGGTAAAGCGGCACGTCGATGAGCTGACCGACGGTAGCCGCCTGGAACGACGCCGCCACCGACACCGCCCGTGGAGATAGACCCGCGGCGTCCAGGTTCGTTTCAAGCTGTGCCTTCGAAGCGGCCTCGTCCCGACGCCGCTCCAGTTCCGCCGGATCGAGGTCGCCGTCCGCCTGGACGGACGCCGTCTCCTGGGTGCTCGCCGGAGCCGTGGCGTCGGCGCTGCGGAAGATCTCCCGCCACGCCTCCTCCATGAGCCGCAACGTGTCGAAGCGGCTGGCGACATCCGGATGCAGAGCCTTGGTGAAAAAGGCGGTCAGGCCCTCGCGCAACGCCGGCTCGAACAACTCCACGGCCAGGTACAGCGGAGGGTCCGCGACGGTGCGCGGGTCGGTGGCATCGTCACCCCAAACCGGCCGCTGCCCCGACGCCATCTCGTGCAGCGTCACCGCGGCGGCGTAGCGTTCGGCATGGTCGTCGAAGTCCGGCCGCCGTGATGTGCCCAGGAACGGGTCGAGGTAGCCGCGCGTGCCCGTCGTGACGTCCCGGTCGGAGACGGCCGCGTGGGAGAAATCGAAGAGCTTCAGCTCCCAGGTCCGATCATTCCGTCGCAGGACGCCGAAGTTGTCCGGCTTGAGGTCCCGGTGGCGAACCCCCTTCCCGGACAGATCCTTGAGCGCGCGGAACAGATCGTCTCCGAACTCCGCGAGCTGGTGGTAGGTGAGCTTGCCCTCGGCGCTCAGCAGCGCCCGCAGCGAACGGTCCCCGGCGAACTCCAGGTCCAGAACCGTGCGCTCGGCCAGCGTCCGCGGCCCGGCCAGTAGCCGTACGATCGCCCCGCCACCGACCCGCTCCAGGATCTGAGCCTCGCTGCGGAGTTGCGCGGCCCTCCTTTCGTCGAGCGCGACCTTGAGAACACGGTCCTGGCGAGCCTTTGTACCGTCTTCGTTCTCGACCATACGGGCGACCAGCAACGCCCGCGCGGTGGCACCCGTACCGAGGACCCGCTCCACCATCCACGTGCCGTCGGCGTCGCCGTCCACGGCTTGCCCCGGAAGCACGGAGAGCGGGTCGACGCCGACCCAGGAGTCCTCCGGACCGGCGCCCTCCGCCGCGGCGATGTCCTGCTCGATCCGGTCGAGGGCCGCGAGGAAGCTGTCGGCGGACGCCAGCCGGTCGTTGGTCTCACCGCGTGTGGCCTGGAAGACGAGGTCGTCGAGGTCACCTGCCAGCCCGTCGGCCACGCCGATCGGATGGAGCCCGCCGTGCCTCTGGACCTGGTCGATCAACCCCGACCGGTTCGCCGCCGGCGGCTGACCGGTGAGGACCAGGTAGGAGACGGCTCCCAGGCCGAACACGTCCATGTCCACCGGGTCGGCGTGCGGCATGTCGAATTCTGGAGCGAGATACGCCTGCGCGCTGTCCTCTAGGTGTTCCGCGTTGGCCGGGCTGTTGCCGATCGTCCGGCCGCCCGTGGTGTCGAAGTCGCGGGCGGCGGTCTGCCAGTCGGTGATCCGGAGCACGGGCTGTGAGCCGTCGTCCCTCGCCGAGACGTAGACGGATCGGGCCGCCAGTGCCCGGTGGTACAGCGACCGGTTGTGGGCGTAGCGGACGGCCTCTGCGAGCTGCCGGACCATGTCCAGCCGCACTTCCGGGGTCAGGCTTGGCGAATCGGCGTGCACGTCGAGGTAGGAGTCCAGCCGCAGGTCGTCATGGCGATGCCGGAACAGGATCGCCGGGCCGCCCTGGTGCTCGCGGATCTGTACGGCCTCGGCGATGCCGCGGTGATTGATGCCCTGGAGCACCTGGTACTCGCGCCGCGCGGCTCGGTCCACCGACAGCCGGATCGTCTCGGGTGCGGTGTGGTCGACGAGATAGACGCGGACGCGGCCTTCCTCGCGCACGATGTCGTCGCGCCGGGCGAGGCGGTCTTCCCACGTCGGCCCGGCGTCCATCGGCCGTGGTTCGAGCTTCCAGCCGTCGCCGAAGTCCAGATGTGCCTGCGACTGGGAGATGCCGATCCGGCGCATCAGCTCGGGGAGTAGCCGGGAGAACTGCGGGGTGATCCGCCGGTTTTCGCGCTGCGGGGCCCTGCCGAGCAGGTCCGTCCAGATCTGGCTCAGGCCGGTGTCCACGTCTTCCCGGCCGTACACATTGATTCGCTGGATTTCGTCCAGCTCGGAGACCAAATGGGGATCGCTGAGGAACACCGCGGGCTGGATCCGGGGTATCTCCATTCCGCGCGCGGCCGCCATTTGATCGGCCGCCCACCTGAGCTGGCTCCTGAGCTCCTTGGACTTCAGATCGGTGAGATTCAGCGGGTTGTTGATCGTCCGGACCCGGTCCCGACCATGAAAACGCCAGGTCGAGCCGTTGTTGACCACCCTGCCGGGGTGTCCCTTCAGCTCGACCAGGTACAGGCCTCCCGGCGTGACCATGAACAGGTCACACTCGTTGACCCGGCCGGACCTGGCCGTGAAGGAGAAGGTGGCCCAGGCGCGATACGGCTCGTTCTTGGGCATGAGCTTCTCGACATGGTCGAGAGCGTCCTGCTCCCATGGATACGGGGACCGGCGTGACTGGAACCAGCGCCGCGCCGAAGGCGGCGGACCCGGCCTCGGCCTGTCAGATGCCGGCACTCTCCGCCCCCAACTCACACGCTCGCAACCAATCCCCGAAGGGGTCGATGGTACCGGGAGTTCTAGTCACTTGATAGGCACGGGTTATCCCCAATCGGACTACATCCTACTGCGAAGCTTTTCGCCAGGTTTGGGCATCACGCAGCCTGACGGGGCGGGGTAGCCGCAGCGGCGCTGCGGTGGCCGGGCGGTAACGCATTTCAGGAGAATCTGCTGGACCGAATTTAGGGATCTGGGCGATGACAAGGTGGGATCGTATGCGGTAGCGCAACGAGGTCGTGGGATAAGCCTGGTAGCTCAGTGGCTGGCGCCAGCACCGATCGCTTATAAGCCCTGCCGTGGACGCAACCCAGGTCGTCGGCGGAGTTCCGAGGATCGCGGGGTGGTCTCCCGAGCCATCGTACGTCTCTGAGGTCGGCTGGTCCGGTGCGGGACGGATGCGGCGAACGTTTAGACGGTGGCCCTCCCGCCGCCGCTCCCGGCCAAGGTGTGGATCAATCAGCCACTTCCAGCACTGCAGACCGACAGTTCACCTCAGTAAGAACTCTAGCGATCCTTGTCTATAGCCTCCCACGTGACCGATAGGCTCGGGCCTCGAAGCATGGCCCATCTTCATCGGCAGTCACGTATGTCCCGCAGATGACGACGAACGGGTGCGGAGGAGCGGTGGACGTCCGGTCAGCGCAAAAGCTCGTGATGGAGAACAAGCACGTCAAGGGCTTCAACACCACCGATGTCCCGTTGGAGTTCTGCCTGCTGCAAGGCGAGATCGCCGAGGCGTTCGACGCGTGGCGTAAGGATCGCCCAGATGTGGGCGAGGAGTTGGCGGACGCCGCGATCTACCTGTTGGCGCTGGCTGACATGATCGGGGTCGACCTCCAAGACGAGGTCGAGGCGAAGATGGTTAAGAACGCTGGGCGGTCGTACCGCCGGTTGCCTAACGGTGTTCTGGTCAAGGCTGGTGATTCGGGCCGGATCGAAGATGGCCCAAACGCGTGAAGGAGGGCGTCGTCTACGTCGTTGCATGCGCGGCGCCGGCCGCCCTGCGTATCCGTACCTTGATCGACAAGGTCCACGATCGCGGCTTCGATGCCTGTTTGATCTGTACTCCGACCGCCGCGCGCTGGATCGAAGCAGACGTTGAAGCGCTGGCTGAGCTGACCGGGTATCCCGTCCGTAGTACCTACAAGCTGCCGACCGAACCGGACGTGCTGCCGCCAGCTGATGCGATGTTGGTGGCGCCGCTGACGTTCAACACGTTGAACAAGTGGGCGGCCGGTATCAGTGACACTCTGGCCCTTGGGCTGATCAATGAGGCCATTGGCAAGCGCATTCCGATCATCACCGTTCCGTACATCAATGACGCCTTGGCCGCGCATCCCGCGGTGGCGCCCAACATCGGGTCACTACGCGCGGCCGGGGTCACGGTGCTTGACGGCGATCGCCGCCACGCGGCTGAGGCATATCTGTGGGATCTGCTTCTCGACGTCCTGGCTCGGGCGTAGAACCACGAGGTCGCCACGGCTCGATGGCGGTTAGGCCGCTGCGGCGGCAGGCACGGTGATGACCGGTGCGCAGGTCGCGAGCCAGGCGAACACTTCGCTATAGCCGGCGATGAGGGCACCGATTTCCATCAGCGAGGGGGCGTGACCGTCGCGGGCCGTAAGCCGGGCGGCGATCTGTTCGGGGGTGCCCGTGAGATGTACGAAGACGCCATTGCGTGCGGTCACGATGGCCGCCAGCTTGGCGGCTTGGGTGCGGTTGAGTCGGGACCGGCCGTGTCGCAGAGGGCCGTAGACCAGTTCGCTGACGAAGCTGCGATCGAGCACCAGCCGACCGGGCCGGGCGAGGATCGTGCGGTATCGCTCGGCCAGATCCGTTCCTTCGGGAGTGCGGGCGGCGTGCACCATCGTGTAGCCGTGATCGGTGGCGAGTGCGACGGCCTGGGTGGTCTTGCCTGCTCCGTCGCATCCCTCTAATACGACGATGTCGTAGCGCGTGGCCCAGGCCGTTAGATCGGCGGTCATCGTGCTTGGACCAGGTTGGTGAATTCGCCCAGATTGGTGAATCGTCCGTGGACGGCGTATTGGATCATCAGGTTTCTCCAGTTCGGCTCCCGGCCATCGGCGAAGGTCCACCAGCCGTCGGCGGCGGCTAGGACCGGTTGGCCGGTGGCGGCGCTGGCACCGATCAGGAGCGCGGCTCCAGGCGGTGTCTCCGGTCCTCGGACATCGACGACGGTCAGGCTGGCGCGGCAGAAGGCATTCCAATCCGATTGGGCGGTTTTCAGCGGGTCATCCTGATCGCGGAACCTTCGAGAGACATGGACCCGCCATCCCGCAGCAAGCAGGTGATCGACGACCTGAGACCAGAGATCAGCGGGCAGGTACGGCGAGGGCTCAATGAACGCCAAGCGCTGCCCGTCGACCGCGTCGGGCAGAGGCGCCGGAACCTCGATGGGACGGGCTGCAAGTAATGCCTCTGCGGCGTGTTCGGCGGCGGTGGCGATCGTCCGCAGGTTCTGGTTCAAGAACACGCTGAGGCGGTCAGGCCCGTCGACCGGCAGCTGGGGCGCACTCAGCCTGTGTTGGCGCACAATCGTGGCGGCGACCGTCTCGATCAGGGGATCCGGGAACGCCATGGCCGACGCCTCTGGGCCAGGGCTGTAGGTCTGGAAATCGGTAGTGAGGATGACGGTGGGCACGCCGAGGGCGGTGGCGTAGCCGATCTCCATGCACACGCCGTCGTCCAGGCTTGGCCCGTGCAGTACGGCGATCATCCCGTCGATGCGGCGCAGTCGCATCGCATCTAACTCGTACAGGCGCCGACCTTTGACGTCGGCGATCAGGTTCTCCTCGTCGGTATCGCAGAACGGCAGGAACACGGCCTGGTCGCCGACTCGTTCGGTGAGCTCATGTGCGACGTAGGCGCCCAGGGCCCGGTCGTGCGCCGCGAAAAGCCGGTGTGCGACGTAGTACAACGGCATGGCGTCGCTCCTTCCCTCATCGGTGAGATCCGTCGGTTGAGATGTTCAGATCAGCGTGTCGGGTGGTCTGGCTGGCGGCGGCTACGGCTGCGGGCAGGGCTTCTTCGGCGCGTTTTCCATGAGCGAGGTGAGCGAGGAAGGCGCCGGCGAGGGCGTCGCCGGCCCCGGTCACCTCGACCACAGGTCCGGGGGGTGGCTGCGCCGTAGCGACGGGGCGCCCGTACCGCAGCAGGGTGGCCTGGCGGGGGCCATTGGAGACGACGAGGTTCGCGAGCTGGGACGGCTCAATGTGATTGGTCAGGGTGGTGAACTCGACGGCGTTGACGAAGACCACCCTTGCCTGCGGTAGCGCCTCGGCCGCGGCTTGAATGAGTTGCTGGGCGCTGGCGAGATGGAAATCGACGCTGAAGGCCCGCCCGGCCGCTGCCAAGCGGCGTAGGACGCGGGCGACATCCAGCGGACGACGGCAACACACATGCAGGGAGGCGTAGCGGTCGACCACGGTGAGGGCGTGCTCGGTAAGACCCATGGCGGCACCGAACTCGCACTCGATGCCGTCGAGGTCTCCGTCGGCGGTGTAGGCGAGGCGGAAGACGCATGAGGGCTGGGCGTCGATGTGCACGGCCGTCAGGTCGAGGCCGGTCAGGCGTGGATCGTGGTGGATCGGGGCGAGGTCGGTTCCAATGACGGAGACGGGGGCGGCGGACAGCCCGGCGGCGGCTGCGGCTCGGGCGACGTGCAGTGCGGCACCGCCGAGCAGTTCATAGTGGCGGCCGTCGGCGTAGACGGAGATATCGCGGGAGATGTTGCCGATTACGCCAAGCGGGCCCATCTTTGCCTACTCTCGCCGGAGATGGTCGCAGTCGAGGACGTGCGGGCAGACCGGCCGCAGCGGGCACAGGCGGGCGCTCACGGGCCGATTGAGGTAAAGGCGCTTGAAGTAGATGAGGACCAGGTGCAGCCACCAGCTCGGGGCGGCATGGCCTGGGATGGTGACGCGATAGCCGTAACTGTCGATCAGGTCTCGGTATGGCGTGGGGTCCGCGGTCACGCAGTTCTCCAGAAGGCACCGCATTCGCTCGTGGGCCGCCGGGCCACGGTCGAGCGTGAGGCCGAGGCAGGGGGCGAGCCGGGTGACCATGCCGGAATCGACTGGCATGATGCCGCAGTGGTAGCCGCGGGCGTACAGGGCTGCGCACTGGGCGACCTTGAAGGAGGCACCGTCGACGCGGGCGGCGAAGTTGGTGATCAGCTGTGTGGCGGGCATGGTCAATACATCCCCGCCGGCCGCGTCAGGTTCGGAGAGGAACGCTTGCAGAGAGCGGAGGTACCGGATCCGGGCCTCGGCCAAGCCCAGCGGACGGATCAGGCTGGCAAGCTCGCTGTCGTCCATTCCGATTAGAGCGTCCCAGCCGTGGGCGTCGGCGGTCTTCACCACGTTCGCGTAGGTGTCGACCATCGCGTACGAAACTCGCGTGCTCCAGCCGGCGACCGCCATTCGGACCCGCCAGTCGGCTACATACCCCGGCCACCACTGGTTGTCGTCGTGGTTGGCCTCCACTGCCGCCTTCACATCGCCCTGTTCGGCCACGACGGTGGTGAGACCGAGCAGGGTGTCGACCAGGTCGGAGTTGAAGGTCGTGGGTGTCATCGGCGGTCCCGGGAGCAGAGGGCGTGTTGTGCGATGGCGAGATTGGAGGTGATAACCGGCTTACCGATCTGCCGTCGCAGCCTTCGTGCCACGGCGCTGGTCGGCCAGCCCGTGCACGACAGTACGACGGCGTCCGCCTCCCGGAGCGCTTTCTTGCCGAGTCCGGTAACCAAGGCGGCGACCTGGCCATCCGGAATGTCGGCGTAACCGTCCGCCAGCCCGAGACAGCCCAGCGCGATCACGCCGATACCCTCAGCGTCGAATTGGGTCGCTTCGCAGACGGTGACCTCGTCGGGGTACGGCGTCGCCAGCACAGTCCGGGACGCGCCGATGCGGCGCAGAGCCACCACGATCGCATCGAAAGCGGTCACGATCGGCACCGGCATGGTGGCCTCAGCCTCGATAACGATGTCGCGGACTCGGTCAGGGCGGGTGAACGCAGCTGAGGTGCACGCCAGGTAGATCTGCTCCAACGGCAGCTTCGAGAGCTGGTGGACGGTCTGCGGCACCGCCTCGACGAGTCCGGCCAGGAAGTTTTCGGTGAGCGCGGTGTCCTGGCTGGCCGGCACCAGCCGGGCGTAGTGCCAGGCCACAGCCTCGCCGGCGAAGGAAGGTAGTTCGGCCTCGACCACCGTGTTCGCCCACGGCACCAGCACTCCGGCGTGTGCGGCCGTACGCGCCAGGCGGTGCCGATGGTTACGCCGGGCTGGTCGCATCAGCAGACTCATCGCGTTCTCCGTAGATGAAGCGGGGCGCGTGATCGGTGACCACCATGTCGACGGTCTCCGACAGCGGTCGGGCCGTGCCGCGTTCGACGATCTGGATCGGATACGAGCCCAACCTTCGGTGCCAGGTGCCACGGCTGGTGACGAAGAACGAGTGCACGCCACGGATCCGGTGTCCGGTCGGGTAGACGCGGCGTTTCATCGGCTCGTCGAACACGTGTGCCACGTCCGCCTTCCAGGAGGCGAAATGCTCCGCCGAGGGCGGTGGGGCTGCTTCGGCCATCGCCGCCAACGGCGTGCCGGGGTAGGCGCGGGCTTGCCTGACGTTGATGCGGTGACATAAAAGGCCCTGGTCCAGGATCTGCACCAGGTGGGTGAGGTTCTCGAAATGGGTGCGGTGGGTTTCGCCGGGCAGCCCGTAGATCAGGTTCAACCCTGGCAGGAGCACTGGCAGTCCGCCAGGTCCGATGTCGGCGCCAGCCTCGTTGATGTTGGTGACCGCGCGCAGCAGCACTTGAGGTGTGCAGGTCAGCGCATTGGCGGCGATCACTGCCGGATCGAAGCTTTCGATTCCCATCGGGGCGCAGTTGCCCTCGGTGCAGTACCGCGCGACCAGCCGGGCGATTTGCGCGCCGGTGTTGGAGGCCACCGCAAGGGGATCGGCGTTATCGATGTGCAGGACGTCCAGCTCCGGGCACGCCTGACGGATGCCGCCGAGTAGGTCCTCGATCGCGGCGGAATCGCGATTCATGTAGGAAAAGAAGCAGGTCTGCTGCCCGAGTCGCAGATGCCGGACCCCGGCCGCATACAACTCCGCCGCCTCAGAAATGACGTCACCAGTGTCACGGAAGTCCACGGCGGCGCTCTTGATCGGTTCGTTGCAGAACGAGCAGAACCGTCGGCGGGTGCAGCCCCGATACAGCTCGATCTCCGCCATCGGCCGCCAGGCGAGTTGGCTGATCAAGTCCTCAAACGGTCGGCGGTCGGCGGCCAGCCGTTGATAAGTCGCTGCGGATCGGCTGCCCAGCAACAGGTCACCAGAGGTGATCGTGTGGGTGTGCACCGCATCGAACAGGCCCGCGTAGGTAGCGGGATCGGCGAGTGCGTACGTGCTGAGCGGGCCGAGAAGTATCGTCCGGCCGCGCGTACACGCCAGCGCTCGCGTGATCTCGTCCACCGACCCGTTGATCGCTTGGAGGTGAACAGAGGGGACGGCATCGCCGGCGATCACCACGACCACGTACGCGTCGGCGAGGAGTTTTAACGCCTGCTCGCGGTTAGTGGTCGCCGAGTACGTCCGCGGATCACTCAGCGGAGGCTCGACGCTCGGTGTGCCACCGGACAGGCACCAGCGCACGTCATCGATCGTCAGGTAGCGCACGTCCGCCTGCGGGTACGCCGTAGTGAGGGCGCCATGGGCGGCGCGGACGTAGGTGGATAAGTACGGGGGGACCCCCAGTCCACTCGGCTCGACGGTGTAGCAGTCCAAAATCACGACCGTTGACGACACGATGAACACCTCCTTCTTCGGAGTCCGTGGCGGCGCAGACAGACTCCGAGCGCGTTGATGCGGAAATCGACGACCAGCGCCGCCAGGGACCCATCGCCCCGGCCAGTACCAAGACGTGCCGACCGGGAGCCTCGATCTTTCGCTGTGGACTCATGAAGCCGCCCGTCCTGCGCGAAGGGCATACCTGAACCACACGACTTTGCCGCCTCTCGTGGGGTGGGCACCGAATGCGTCGGCGAGTACTCGACGATCCACAGTCCACGGCCGTGCTCGTCGCTCTCCCGAGCCGGCGCGCCCGGCTGCGTCGGCATCACCGGGCTGGTGTTGGCTACCTCGCACACCAACACCCCATCAGGGCGGTCTGCCGCCGCATCCACACGAAGCGATAGCCGGATCAGACACTGTCCGTGCACGATGGCGTTCGCGCCCAGTTCATCCACCATGAGCTCAACATCGTCGGTTAACGCGGTCAAACCCCAGGTTGGGAGAATGTCGCAGGTCGTCTCGTGGACCTTGCCGACGATAGAGGGCTCTGCTGGCAGGTCCCAGCTGTCGCACCGCTCTTGCCATCATGCGCTACTCACCGTCGCGTCACCCCGCCCTCACTGTGAGCGTGACCTTACGTGCGGTGAAGTTGACGGATATCAGTGGCGCTGATATCGATGCGCGTTGGCCAGATTGTGCCAGCTACAAAACATTCATCCGCGCACCCAGGCGTCGGACGCGCTCGCGGTAACCGCGCACTTCAGCGTCCAGCAGCGTCCGTACGGTCTTTTGCGCCATCGGGTGATTGCGCACCAGGGCCGGCGCGATTCGCTCGGCCTTCTCCATCGCCGCCAGAGCACGATCCCGGTTTCCGTAGAACAGCCATCCACGCGACAGATCCAGATAGTGGTGACCGGAACGGGATGCGGGCATGTCGGCAGGAATCCGCAGTGTGGTGCTCCGCTTGATGGCCTCGACCCCGTCACCGAGCTCGACCGCGACCGCGACATCGTGGATGGCCACATTCGGGCGGGTGAACACCAGCTTGTAATAGTCGTTGCGATCGTCGTTGCCGAGCCGGTCGACGGCCTCGTGTGCCAGGTGCAGCCGAGCGTAGGCTTCGTCGGCGTCGAGTTTGCGGGCCGCGGTAATACTCGCTCGGAGCTGGAGCCCGCCCCAGATCGCCAATGCCGGCCGATCGCCGGCATCGCACGGCCCTTGGACGCTGGTGATCGCGTCGTCGATGACGGTGAGGGCGTCATCCCATGAGGCGGTCGACCACAGCTCCCGTACCCGCAGATAGTTCCCGACCGTCACCAGATAGGGATCACCGGAGCGAGCTGCCGCCCACCGCATACAGCGTGTCGCCAGGACCGATAGGTCCTCGTATCCCAGCCCATAGATGAAGGCATCGGTTTCCCGATAGGCGACCGCGAGCAGCCCGAAGCAGGCTTCTTTGTCTCGCCCGGCATACATGGCGGTGGCGGCCTGCAACTCAGCCAGCACCGCAGGCGCCTTCTCACCCAGAGCGATATAGCTGGCCTTCTGCCGCAGCTCGGTCAACTCTTTGACGGCGCCCTTGAGCTCCTCGACGTTGCGGACCGCGCCGTTCCAGTCAGGAACAAGGTCATAGCGCTGGATCTGACGGCGGATCTCCCCGATCGAGGCGTGCCCGCGATCTTCGGCCGGGGTTCGGCCGTGCCGGTAAGGGCGGCCCGTCAGCTCGTTAGGGTGCACTCGCAGCTCCCGGGCGATCGTGTTGATCAAGCTGATGGAGTCCAGAACAATTTCATCGTTCTCCAGCATCGACACCCAGCCTTGGGTGCGCCCAACGCGCGCTCCGAGCTCTGCCTGCGTAAAACCAGCACGCCGACGGAATCTCCGTACACGAGCGCCATCACTTTCCTGTACGAAGTGCACCATGCGCTACCTCACTGGTTCGATGGTGTCAGATCCCATATTCACGGTACGCGCCGCCACCACACACCCGATGGCGGCAGGCCCAACATCGAATCGGCATGGAACAACGATGACGGGCATGACACATTGGAATAGCCCGCGCCGTTGGGCGTGGTTACGGTGGCTGCGGTAAGACCGTGTCCTTGAGGAAGCCGGCCGAGATGGAGGGCCGCTGGATGGCCCGTGACCAGATTTGCCCGTCCTGCCGATTGGCGTCGTTGAGCAGGTACAGCTCGGACTTACTGTGCGCCGCATGCCTGCGGGCCTCGCGGGGGACCGGTACGTCGGTGCCAGGGTGGTTGTGGGATTCGGAGCCGATGCGGCGCGCGCTCGCGCGTCTTGACGTCGGGGCGGTCGTGGCGATCATGCGCGCTGCGACGGGTCTTTCCCAGCTCGATTTCGCGAACATCGTGGAGGGTTGGTCTCAGTCCACGGTGAGCCTGATCGAACGGGGTCGGCGGGACACGCTGTATGACCTACGTGAGCTGCTGCGTTTCGCGGACACCGTCGGCATGCCTCGCGAGGCGCTGCTGCCGCTGATCCTTGGCGATCCAGATGCGATCCTGCGTGATGAGAGTGGCTGGAAGCTTGCGGAAGGACTCGAGGTGGATCGGCGGTCTTTCAACGCGATGGCGGCAGGCCTGACGATGGGCGTGGCCTTGCCATCGATTCCGGTGCCGACTCGTGTCGACGCTGCGCACGTGCGTTATCTGCGGGCATGCCTTGACCAGATCCGCAGTCGCTATCGAGACGCCGGTGGAGGCGCCGCGCTGGAGGAGGCGCTCCGGCATTTCGCGCGGGCTCGGGCGATGTTGGATGAGTCCGACTACACCACCAGTATCGGCAGGGAGTTGCTTGTGGTGACGGCTGAGCTGGGGGAGGCGGCCGGCTGGGCGGCCTACGACCGCAACGATCAAAAGCTCGCTCGACAACTGTACGGGGAGGCCGAGCTGCTGGCCGGCAGCGCCGAAGACGCCGTCGTCGCGGTGCACGTGTACACGAACCTTGCCCAGCAGTCGACGTACCTGGCGCGTGTGACGGGCCGGCGTGGGATCGCCCGAGAGTCCCTGCGGTTCGCGAGCAGGGCCGCCGAGCTCGCTCGGCATGAACCCTCACCGCGCCTGCACGCCCTGATCGCCTTGCGACAGGCGCTCGCGCACGCGGAACTCGGCGACGAGATCGCGTTCCGTTCGCAGATCACCACCGCACGCCGAGAGCTGGAACGCGGTTCCCACGCCGCAGATCCGGCCTGGGCGATGTTCGTCAGTGATTCGGAGATCACTGGATACGAAGCCCTGGGCTACGAGGCGATCAGCCGCGTACAGCAGGTGAACAACGGGCGGGCGACCGCGCTGTATCGCACGGTCCTGGACGACCCGGACCGGTCGACCTGCGACAAGGCGTACTACCGCGCGCGCCTGGCCGACGCACTGCTGAACGACGGCGATGTCAGCCTGGCCATAACCGAAGCGGCCGTAATCCTGCCTTCGATGACCGGCGGGCAAATGACCTCGGCGCGTTCGCTCGCCGAGCTGCGCCCGCTGCGGGCAGCGGCTGAACAAGCCTCCGCCGAGGAGTTCTGCGTCCGCTTCGACGCGGCCGTGCGCGCGCTGGCCGCTTAGACCGGGTAGGGAGAGCGATGGTGCCCGAGCTGACGTTCCGCCGCTATGACGCTGCGGGAGCCAAGACCATCAGGGACACGGTAGAGCTGATCCACCATGAGGCGTATGCGGCCGCGATCGAACGGGGAGACCCCTTCGAGTCCGGTGACGCGCCGATGAAGCGTTTCGACATCTACACCGGCCGTGAGGGGTTCGACCTGGTCGTCGCGTTCCGGGATGGTCAGCCGGTCGGGCAGGCATGGGGATGGGCGCTCGGCCCGGATAGTGCCTGGTGGAAGGGGCTCATCGGCGACGTCGAGCCGGGGTTCACCGACGAGGACGGAACGCGGACCTTCGCGTTCAGCGAGTTCATGGTCCGCGCCCGCTATGCCGGCCGGGGCATTGGTCATGCCCTCCACGACGAATTGCTCGCGTCGCGAAAGGAACAGCGAGCGACTTTGCTCGTGCGCCCGGAGAACACAACCGCCTACCAGAGGTACACCCGGTGGGGCTGGCGCAAGGCGGCCGAACTGCGTCCCGCCATGCCTCATGCTCCGCTGATGGATGTGCTGATCCTTTCGCTACCGCTGGGACGCTGAGCGGTTCGCGGAGTCCCTGTCTACAGGGCGCGGCCGGGAACCGGCCGTGACCTCGAATCGGCTGCCGGGTGGCTCACTCGATGCCGAGAGTCGCGACCAGGCGCGTGAGTGCGTCGGTTTTGGCTGCGGCTTTTGAGCTGCCCGTGCCGGTGGTGGTGAGGTGCTCTCCGATGTGGTTGTCGACGGTTGCCGCGGTGGCGATGTGTGTCGGCCGGTGGAGGGGTCCGATGGTGGAGAACTCCCATGTGAGATGTCTCAGCCGGCCGATGTGGACGAGGTGGTTCACGGCGTTCGCCACGCGCCCAGCCCGGAGGTCCTCGCGCCAGCTTTTGCGGAGTCGAGAATCTTTCCGGACGGCGCGTGCGAGTGAGTCTGCGTCGCGGTTCCCTCGGCTCGTACGATGCGCGCGAACCCACAGCCAGGTGATGTGATGGCTCGCAGAGGCCTCCCGCAATTCGTCCCACAGGTCGAGGTGGGCGCGCGGTGTCGCCTGCCCGGTTGCGCCGTCGACGACGGTGTCGTGATCGCAGTGCAGCGTGACGCATGCGGGCCGATGCAGAGCTCGTAAAGCGTGTATAGCGGCGGCTAGTTCGGCCCGAGCACTGTTGGATTCTGGCAGGCGTCCGCCCAGCTTCCGTACTTCCGCGCTCGGGTCGGCTCCCCATCGGATGATGGCCGCCCAGGCGGAGGGGCCGTAACGGTTACCTCCGGGTGCGGATCCGTCAGTCCATACGAAGACGAGCGGTAGCCCGCAGTCGCTTCGCTGGTCCATGCGGGCGCGCATGCCGGGTGGGATCTCGCCGAGCAGCTCAGCGGTACGGAGCAGCCCATAGACGCGACGCTTACCGATTCCGAGCTCGTCAGCAATCGCCTGTTTAGAACTGTCCGGGGCACGCATGAAGATCGCGACGGCGGCCGAACGCAGTCCTCGATCGGGGTCCTCGGCAGTGGGCGGGATACGACCGTTGCGGCGGGCGGCCCACAAGAGCCGCCTAGCCTGTTTCGGAGGAACGCCGAGCTTCTCCGCGATGACCTCGTCGGTGACGTCGGGCTCAACGGTCGCTGCGGCGATCACGGCGGCAATCCGAGATGGGGTTTGTTCCGGACGCCAGGACAGGGCAGGACCGCCAGGGCTTTTTTCTAGTGCGGGCATCATCGGCGCCCTCGGCTACTCGGCGGTCGGGTAGATGCCGCCGCGGGTGCGCAACGTGACGCGGGTCATCAGAATTCGGCGCATGGCGCCGTAGCTGCACTCGAACTGGTCCGCTACCTGTCGGATGCTCCACCCTTGCTCATAGAGCCGTACGGCGTCTTGGGTCATCTGTTGCCAGTCCGCGTTGGACTCAGGGTTGTCGGCCAGTAGCGCGTGTATCGCGGTTCGGCTGTAGCGGCGGTGGCCGCCGGGGGTGCGAAGCGGTGTCAGTTTCCCTTCGCGGGCCCAGCGGGCGATGGTCGTCGTGCGGACGCCGAACAGTTCGGCGGCCTCTCGCGGTTTGAGCAGGTCACTAGGTTCTTGGGCGAGCATGATGTCTTTCTTTGTCAGCGCCCGGCCCTGAGCCGTCTCGCTTCCCCGGGACGCGCCGTGCGGGGGCTTCAGCGGCGTCCACAGTGGCTCAGGGCCGGGAGTCGATGGGTGCCTTGATCAGATGCGCGCGAGCGAGTGCGGCATCGCGGATGAGGTGTCTGGAAGGTCGATGGCCGCCCAGACGGTCTTGCCGCCTTGGTCCTCCAGGCGCCAGCCCCAGTCCCTTGAGCAGGCTTCGACCAACAGCAAGCCACGCCCGTCCACGCGGTCGACGGACTCTCGCTGGCGATCGGGGGCTGCTTCGCTGCTGTCCCAGACTTCGATCAGCACGGTTCCTGCCTGCCGGGAGACAGCGACCCAGAACACTTCTCCGATCTTCAGGGCATTCGTGACCAGCTCGACCGTGACGAGTAGGACGCTGTCGACGACGTCGCCGAGCTTCCAGCTGGTACATGCAAGCCGCACCAACACACGCGCCTGTTCGGCTGCGATCGGATGCGGAGCAAGAGGCAATTGGTACGCCGTGTTCTCGGCGATCTCAGGCGGCGCTGAGCTATGTCGAGGATCGACTAGTAATTCACGTGATGCGCACACTTGCCCTCCATTGGATTTGACCGAGCCGCCTGCTTCCATGCGACCGCGCAATTAACGGCGGTGGGTCTGTCACCTTGCCGGGAGGGTTTTCGGCACCTCAACGCTGATACGTCATGCGGTGCACTATGAGGTCATGACACATCGGAATATTCAACGACGTGCGCAGACTCGCAGATAGCGAATGGGTGATGGCGCTATGCGGTAAAACTAAGAAGTGGGTATATGACCTAATTAGCTATATTGAAGACTGCGATGACCGTCCGTCCGTTCGCGTCACCGGTCCAGTCCCAGCGGCTGGCCAGAGCCGCGACGGCCTTCAGACCACGTCCGGACTCTTCCATCGGGTCGGGTTCGCGTGCTGCGGGCTCGCTTGTCCCACCTTGGTCGGTTACGCCGATGGAGATGCCGGAGGGCCACCGCCGTACCTCCACGGTGAAGCGGCCGCCGGGCAAGGCGGAGTGTGTGTGCCTGAGCGCGTTGACGACGAACTCTCCCACTGCCGAGACGGCGTCGTCGGCGAGCGCGCAGCCGCTTAGGAGGTACGCGACGAACTCGCGGGCCGGTTGAGCCTGCTCCGGACGACCCGGGAAGGTGCGCCGCCAGCGCATGGCGTGGCGGTCGTCCCCGAGGTCATGACTGGCGTCGGTGAGTGGCATGGACATGCGAACGCTCCTTTATGGTCGGCTGCGGTCCCGGCCTGGGGAGGCTGCTCGATGAGCGGCAGCCGGGACCGCAGCTTCCTCACCGGCGGAGCAGCTCGGGGGAACCGCCCCGCCGGGAGCCTGGCAATCATGCGTCGCAAGGACAGTGGTCAGTCGCCGAGATCACCCGCCCGCTCGTGACCGGTTGACCGGCCAAGACCTGCGCTGACCTCACGCTTCGTCCTGCTTGCACTACGCATCGTGCAGGGCGTGAGAAGGTATCCGCAACTGTTTCAAGAAACATTTCAAGATCGATCTCGGCTGTGAGGCTCAAGATGGTTGCCGCCGCGGTCCCTGCTGGGCAGACTGCTGCGGGTGTCGACGAGGCAACCCACAGTGCGGGAACGCCGGTTGGCCGCTGAGCTGCGCCGTCTCCGCGAATCCAGTGCGGTGACCCTTGAGGAGGCAGCCGAGCGGCTTGGCTGGAGCAAGACCAAGCTGTCGCGGATCGAGAACGTCCTACGGCGTGTCGCCGTCCCGGAGGTCCAAGGCCTCCTTGACCTCTACGGAGTCGCCGGCGGCCGCCGCGATGCGCTGATCGCGTTCGCGCGGACCGCACGTCAACGTGACTGGTGGGACACCGAACCGCTGCGCACCGACTACGCGACCTACATCGGGCTGGAGGCCGAAGCCGAAGCGCTGAGCTGCTACAGCATGGGAGTCATCCACGGCCTCCTGCAGACCGAGGAGTACGCCCGCCACGTCATCCGGGCGGCCCTCATGCGCTTCAAGCCTCCCGCCGAGGTCGACAGGAGAGTGGCCGTACGCGCAGCGCGCCAAGCCGTACTGACCGAGCGAGACCAGCCCCTGCGGTTCTGGTCGATCATCGACGAAGCGGTGCTCGATCGCGAGATCGGCGGGAAAGAGGTCATGCAGGCGCAGTACGAGCGCCTGCTTGAGCTGGCAGAGCTGCCGAACGTGATGCTCCAGGTGATGCCGGCCAGTGTCGGCGCCCATCCGGGCGTCATCGGCTCGTTCTCGATCCTGCAGTTCCCTGAGCAGTACTTCCCGAACGTCGTCTATGTCGAGAGCATGACCGGTGCTCTGTACATTGAGGACGAGGGCCAGGTGCACACGCACACCCTCGCCTTCGAGCAGATGCAGGCCACAGCGCTCAGCCCGGACGATTCGACGGCGTTGCTCGCACGACGGGCGGGACGCTGACCGCAGAGAGGGACCGCATGCCCGACCGTGACATCTCCCGGGTGGTCTTCCGCAAGAGCACGCATAGCGATGGCGGGGAAGGCTGCGTCGAGGCGGCGACGCTGAACGGATCTCGGCTCGTACGCGACTCCAAGGACCCTGACGGCCCGACGCTAACGTTCACGCCGTCAGCGTGGGGCGCGTTCATCGACAAGGTCAAGCAGGGCAAGCTCGACCTGGACTAGCGTCGGCTGGCACGGTCCGGTCTGCCGGAACCGATGTGATTCAGGGCCTCGGCCGACGCCGCCTACGTGGCTCGGCGGCGAATTCCGACCGCACGAATCGACGTTGTGCTATCGCCGGACGTGGACCGGACTGCGTAGTACGGTCCGGGGCGCTTCCGCAGAGGGTGGGCGAATGTCGCAGGTTGTGCAGGGCTGGGCGACGGAGCATTCGGAGGTGGCGCTCCGATGGGCGGCGCCCGGGAATGCGTCCACGTCGCGGGGGCGGTACACACTCGCCCTGTCATGCCGATGAGCGGGCGCGTCCTCGCCTAGTAGCCCAGACGGACCCGGGTCATTGGTTTGGGCGTTCCTATGTGCGAGAGTCGCGGTCTGGGTAGCGTGCCGAACGCCTCGCGTCGGTGCACCGCGTTGGGCGGCAGCCGTCGTCTGGCTTAAAGGTGGGACCATTGCGACCCCGGCATCAACAAGTTCCGAACGAGAGCGGGCGAAACCTATGGCAAGCGAGTCCTGCCCAATATGCGGCGAAGAGGCCGACGCCGACGAAATCGACCCGCACGGCCACTTCTCCGGGGATGACGAGGGCGACCTCGACGAGGACGTAGTCGTTCACCTGCTTATCCTCGGATCGCGACGGGACAGGACCGGCTGCGGCGAAGACATCGACAACAGTAGCGACGGGGCAAGCACGGACGAGGGTAGCGTGAACTGCCCCGAGTGCCGCGCCGTCATATAACCCGACGGAGACCGTGAGGGCGCCCGCTCATGCCGCATGTAGAGCTGTAAAGTGCATGATCAAGGTGGCGTCGGGGGCCGGATCGATTCAGAGGGAAGGGGCCGCGATCGCGTTGCGGGCGGCTTCGATGAAGTGCTCCAGGCTGGCTCGGAAGAACCGATGGGCGTCATCGAAGCGTTCGCGTGCATCGCTTTGACCTTGGGAGATCGATGACAGCGCCCGGTTGGTCCTCATCGTCGCCTGCCTGAGGTGTTCTGCGGCGTCGGCGACTGTCGGTGGGCCCTCAAGGACAACGACTCTGACGCAGCGGCTCAGGGGATCGAATGCGTTGCGTAAGTCGGCTCGGAGCTGCTCGATCCGGGCCAGTTGATCGACCGGATCAGTGAGCTGGGCGTACACGTCACCGAGCCTCCAATAAAGCTCGCCCACGAGATGGGCTTGCTCGATGAGCTGCAGGTAGGCAGTTCGTCGCAATTCGTGGGCTTTGATGCGGTGTTGAGCGTGCGCTGAGGCCTCCGCTTGGACCCGGGCGGCTCGTGTGTTGCCCCGGCTCGTCACCCAACTCGCCAGCACGGCCGTGCCCCCGGTCAGCGCCGCGATCCACAGCGCGCCATCTCCCATGAGGTCAGTGTCATTGAGGGGTCCGTGGTTCGTCGAGAGACCAGTTGCGGCGCACTCGTATGCACCGCCTTGTCTTTCGGATCTGGTCACCGCCGGGCGCCGGGCGCAACGTCGATGCATGACCCGCTTCGAGGAACTGGCGCCGAACCCGGTCGGTGCTACACCAGCCGGGCCGTTGCAGTTGGCGGCCGCGGCCTACCTGGCCCGCTACAAGGGCACATCCCGCATGCACACGGAATCCGATCTTCGCATCTACATCAACTGGTGTACCGACCATGACTTGAACCCGCTGGAGGCCCGGCGGGTCGATGTTGAGTTGTACGTGCGCTGGTCACAGGAGATCCGCCGCTTCCGCCCATCGACGGTGTCGCGCCGGCTATCGGTGGTCGCCGGGTTCTACCACACCTGCGTGATCGACGGGCTGCTCGAGCACTCACCCGCCGACCATGTCCGCCGCCCGCACGTACCAGCAGACTCACCGACGCTGGGGCTGTCGCATCTGCAGTTCGAAGCACTGCTGACCGCTGCCCGCCAGTCACCCAACATCTGCGATTTCGCTCTTGTCGCCATGCTCGGCCTCCTGGGGCTGCGCGTTTTCGAAGCCACCGGCAGCGACATCACCGACCTCGGTGAAGAACATGGGCACCGCGTCCTGCGGGTGGTCGGCAAAGGGGATCGGGTCGCTCTGGTGCCGCTCCCGCCGGCGGTCGGGCGGGCGATCGACCGCGCCATCACCGACCGGATGAGCGGACCGATCCTGCTCAACGGCCGCGGAGCACGGATGGACCGGCACGCCGCGACCCGCCGGCTACGCCGGCTCGCCGAGGCGGCGGTCGTCAAAATGCCGAGACTGCATCCGCACATGCTGCGGCATACGTTCGTCACCACGATGCTCGACGCCGGTGTCGACCTACGGGACGTACAGATCGCCGCACGGCACGCCGACCCGCGTACGACGATGCGCTATGACCGAGCACGCAACAACCTCGACCGCCACCCCAACTACATCCTCGCTGCCTACATGGCCTCCGGAACCTGACCGGGCGAACTCGCTCGTCTGCCGATGTCCGGAGGTTGACCGCCAGATCATCGGGCCCTGCTGTCCGACTTGTGAAGCGTCCTAATCCCAGCCCTTCGTTCGGAGTAATGGGACTGGAGAGGCTCGATCGAGGGGTGTCTGAGTGCATCTTGAACAACATGCAGCAGTACGCCTGTGTCGGTCGGCCTGGTGGCGCCGATGTACCGAAACCCACGCCTACGATGAGGTGAGGCGAGCCCGCCAGTAGCTGGCGGCGTCCTGACCTGCCTGCATTGCGGTGAACTCATCAGTCCGTTTCGCGAACGTGGCAGTGGGCACTGTGCCGTCGACGTAGGACTCGAGAGCAAGGTTGAGTGCGCTGCCGCTCAGGAACTCGGCGTAATCGCGCACGGACTCAACAACCGCGAAGGTGACGGGGTTGCCGTGCGCCAAGGCATTCCGGACACGACGACGTCTGGCCTCCAACACGGCACCTTCGGCGGTGTAGTAGTCCACCAGGGCATGGTATTTGGCGAAGTCACTTACGCTTGCGAACATTCGCCTGACCCAGGCGCGCTCGGATTCCACACGGCAGAGTGAGAGCAGTTCAGCAGAGCGATCCGCGACGAACAGGATCCACGGGCGCGACGGGTTGCTCGCGAACCATGCGCGGGTAAGTTCGTCGAGCAGTTCGTCCCGGCCTCCACCGCCGAGCAGACACATATGAACCGCTCGCCGCACATCGATGAGCCATCGAGCATGTGGCCAGCGCTCGCCGAGGATGTCGAACAACTTGTTGGGGTCGAGCGCTGCGTGCGCCGCGATGTGTTGCACGACGCGGTCTGAGAGGGGGATCACGCTGCTGATGTCTGCTTCGGACGGTTTGCGTAGCATCATGTCGCGGCTGAACGGGTAGTCGGCGGTGGTCTGAACCTCGAGTGCGGCCGCGAGAAAACGGGGTAGCTCCTCGCGGGCAAGCGCCGAGGCGATGCGTGGTCCGTGCTTCTCGCGGCTTTTGCGGTGATGTCCGCGCCGTAGTGATCGTCAGGGAAGCCGGTCTCGCGCCAGGAGGCCATGAAGCTGGAGGAGCTGGCCTGACCGGAGCGCAGGAGCCCGTGCTGGACGAGGTGCGGACGGATCCCTCCGGACGCGTGAAGCGATACGTTGAGGATCGTGTTCACAATGCGAACGGCACGGTCGAAGGCACTGGCTGCCGTGGTTTTGCCGAGGTCGACGCGAACCAGGAAGTCCACGTCGGACTCCTCGCCGACGAGCTTTGCGACCTTGAAGAGGTAGCCGCCCTGCGTTAGTTCCCACAGCTCTGCCTTGTGCTCGAAGTCCTGTCCCTCGGGCTCCGCGTTGGGCACCGCCCAGTGGGCGTCCATGAAGGACACTTGCCCAGCGGAGAAGTGCAGAAGGGGCACTCGGCCCTGGTAGCCGAGCCACACCACGATCGGCTCGATTTTCGCTGGAGTACTGACGTGGGTCCGGGCGATCGCGATTCGCTCGTCCAACGGTACGTTCGTCTCACCGATGGGAATATCGCTGTGATCCCGGCCGAACGCGACGATCGATACGAGGTCGCGGAAGGTCCATTCCGCGCTAAGACCACGCCTTCGCAACTGCTCGAAGAGCAGTTCAGCGATCGGGCGGTATTCCCGGCCTTCCAGGGTGCGGTCCTGAGCTGTGGCCACGAGGTCGTCCCAGCTGGCGCGGACAGCGTCGTCCATTTCGAGCGCATCGAGGAGATCCTTCGCGGCCCTGGTGACGTCGGTCCAGATGGAGCCGGTACGGGTGCCCGGTGACTGCGCCAGAACGGTCGCGGAGCTACCGGTGAGCTGTGAGAAGGCGTCTTGGAACTGTGTGAGTGGTGCGGCGATACGTGCTCGAAGGGAGGCACCAAGTGCGCCTATAGACTCGTCGATGTCGAGCCGTAGCGACGTTCGGTTGGCGGGCTTCTTCCAGGCGTCGACGCCGCTGGCAAGCTCCAGCCACTCCAGGACCTCCTCTACGATCACGGTAAGCGGCAGAACGGTGCTAACGCCGTGGTGACGGTCAAGTGACGAGACAAGGGACTTCAGCCAATCTGGATCGTCAGCCGACCAATGGTCGCTGACGTTATAGTCCCTCATCACCTTGGGTCTACCTCTCGTGCGGTCCTGGTGACAGCCTGGAAGGGCTGTTTCGTCATATCCCTCTCAGAATACGGAACGGATGGGTCGACCGCCTTTGAATAATCCTTGAGCTCATCGAGTATCCGTTGTAGCCGCTCACTGTCACTCATGACCAAACCGTGCCGCCATGAACGGGCGCCGGGCAACGTCCTCACATGCCGCGAAGCGTGTTGTCCCGACCGGCCGCCGCGAGCATGAGCAACCGTGGACCAACGGCCCGGTGACCTGTTCGTCCGCTCCGCCTTCCGCAGGCTGCCCAGGAGCCGCGTTACGGTAGCCGAATCGTCGAGCGGAATATGGGCGGCGGCCCAGGGAGCGGATCGCTGGTCGGTTGGGTGCAGGGCGTGTAGGTGGACGAGAGTGATTCTGGCGTTGTGGTTGCCGTGCGTGGTGGCGTGTTTTTGTGGACAAGGCGTCAAGGTCAGTGCGGGTGAAGATGTCCGGGACAGTGATCGCATGCCCGTCGAGGAGGTCCCGGGCGTGGACGTCGAGCGCGGTGCGGGTGGTCAGGGTGTTCCAGTACTCCGGCCATACAGTGGTCAGGACCAGAATGGGCCTCGGCATCGCGCAGCAGGGTCCCCAAGTTTCGCAGCGAGGCGTTCACCGAGGCCGCTGGCGTGGGTGTCGAGGCAAGACTGGGCCTCGTCCAGACAGACGACCGTATACGGGCCGACGCGTGCCAGGTAGGCGAGCGCGGCATCGAGTCGGGTCGGGCGGATCGGGTGCCACAACCGCCGTGGTTTCGGGCGCCTTCCCACCCGCGTCGATTTCGGCGCTGGCCTCGCCCCTGGGATTAGGTGAGAATCACATCCGGTGATGCTTCGAAACGCCAGGCCTCGCGTCGGAGGACGGCGGCGCCGGAGTCGGAGCCTTCAGCGTCAATGCCGCCGGCCAGACTGTCCCAGAAAGTGAACTGATGGCTGGCAGAGATCGCCGCGGCATCAGCGGATCGGATGCCCAGATCACAACCTCGCCTGCTGGAATCTTCGCTGGCAACCGTCAACCGGCACTGTGCCTCGTGCATTTTCTCGACGCCATCTCGGATGAGGTCATGCGGCTACCTGCATTTAGAGTGGCGTGCACCCTGAACCTCGTCGACGCAGAGTTTAAGTTGACCTCATTTAGGGGTTCCGCCTGCGTGCATGGGATCTTCGGCAATGGTAGGGTTGTTAGGACGTAGTCTCTTCCGAGACGATGAATTCTAAAACAATGTGTCCGAGTCTGAAGCCGCAACCGATTCAGAGTTGTTCGGAGTCGAGGTTACCCTGCTGCCCTGCTCGATTTCCATGAGGCCGAAGATTGCCCCGGTAGTAGCAAGCGGAGACTCTTTTATGGCGTTCAGGGCTGCGGTGACATCGTCCGAATACAGCAGGATCGTGAGCGACTCGGTCGCCCGGGAGCAGCATACGTAGAGCAGTCGTCGTGTTCGCTCCAGGACACTGTCGCGCCCCTCTTTAAGTGCTGCTTCGTCAGCCTTGGAGAGTTCTTGCAGGCCGAACAGCTTGTCGTATGAGAAATGAGAATGGGTGCCCTCCTCGTCGTCCAAGACGACCAGGACGTTGGGGAACTCGGTGCCCTTCACGCCCTGCTGAGTGGAATAGGGCGACTCATGGCCCGCGTAGCTGAAGTAGCCGGTCAACTCGCGGATGTCGCAAGCCATGAAAGCATTGAGTACCTGCTTGTCATCGTCGGAGGCAGGGGAGATGTCACCGTCGTTACTAGCGGCTGGATGATCGACCCACCGCTCGTCCAGTTCGATTAGGCCGTAGCTGGAGACGATTCGCAGCGTTTCCCCGATCGACCCCGGGCCTCCCGCGGTTACGATGCTCGCGAGCTCGGTAAGGCCATGTTTGAGAGAGTTGAGGACGGTGGCGAGGTCGTCGCCGACCCTAAGATTCTGGAGGCGGGGTGAGTGGGCACGAAGCAGAGTCATGGCAGCGGAGGAGCCTGCCGAGGTAGCTGCCATTGGTAAGATCGCCGTCCGGAACGGAGTGAGAGGCCAAGCCGTGCCCTCGTCAAAGGCTTGGCTCAGGCTGGCCGAAGCGCCGTCGTGAAAGCAGGCGTAGAGGTTTTCGAAGCCGAGGCGACGGGCAGCCATGCGGTGCGTGATCACAAGCACCTTGAGCGCCGATTGTGCGTCATCGCGCAGCCAGGCGCCGGAGTGATGCCGGTCGGCCAGCCAGCGCCGTACCTTACTCAGGGTCGCCAGGCTGTCCGGAATGCGTGGGGCGACGATGATGGTGACATCGCC
The DNA here is from genome assembly GCF_050936355.1 of Actinoallomurus sp. CA-142502. Taxonomy (NCBI): domain Bacteria; kingdom Bacillati; phylum Actinomycetota; class Actinomycetes; order Streptosporangiales; family Thermomonosporaceae; genus Actinoallomurus; species Actinoallomurus sp. CA-142502. The sequence goes on along the minus strand of NZ_JBNJMY010000001.1, from coordinate 9,780,588 downwards.
CTCGCGCTGCTTGTCGATGGGCAGCCCCGACTTCTGGACCAGGCTGTCACCGCCTGAGCGAATCGCGTTGATTGCTGCCAGGACCTTCGAGGGAGAGCGGAAGTTCTCAGGCTTTTGGATGTCCTGCCAGCCGACACCAAGATCGATCGAGCCGACGCCCGTCGCATAGATCCGCTGCATGGGATCGCCGAAGAACCCCAGGCAGAGCTTGCCCGCCTGCTGGCGGGCGAGCGTCCTGAGAGCGTCAGCAACGATAGGGAACGTGTCCTGGCTCTCGTCGACAAAGATGTAGGGATACTCGGCGACGGTCATCTGGGCCAAGAGAGAGTGACGCTCAAGCATCGCAGCCGCCAGCTTGATGACGTCGTCGTGTCCGATCACGCCCTTGCCATAACTACTGCCTGTGCCGTAAACGAAGCGGCGGACGGATGTGACTTCATTGGCCTGGCGCCGATAGCGCTCGATGCGCTCCCTCGTCCGTAGGCGCCGCTTGTCCCCGACACGGTTGCTGAACCCCTGCTCCTCCTCAATCTCCGCCTTCAGCCTCTCCTGAATCCGCTCAGAGACCCACGTGCCGATGTCGCGCTGGAACGGGCTGACCAGGGTCCAGAGGAAGTTGTGGATGGTGGAGACGTGGAAGTTGGCGCCGTGCTGGACGTCGGAGCGGATCTCTTCGGCCGCGATGTCCGTATACGTGATACAGGCGATCTTCTGTGATCTGGTGCGTAGGGTCTTGCCGTGTGAGGCGGCCACGTGAGCCAGTGCCTTAACCAGGGTGGTGGTCTTACCGGAACCCGCGCCGGCGACAAGTCGGAAGCACCGGAGCGGCCGCTGGTCGAGCAGCGCGCGCAGCTCCCGGTCGGCGGGTGTGTCCGGCGAGGCGATCCGGGAGGTCATGCGTCAGAGCCCGCTCTCAGGCCGGTGGCTACCTCGAGAGCTTCCACACGCAACTGCGACGACAGCCAGCGAAGTCCCTCGACAATGTAGGTCGGCGTCACCCACGCATCCGTATCGGCGGTCAGGAGCCCCAGGGCGAAGCGGGTCTTGTCCATGTTGCGGACCCGGCTGAAAATCCGCTTTCGCATCTCGCTAATGTCGGGCGGCGTCGCGCTAGGCCTGACCACGCGGAGTCCGAGGTACGCCTGGTCGTCTTCCTGCGTCCACGGGAGATTCTGCAGGGCGAATGCCTCCTCCAGGGTGCGACCCGTAGTGATCGTGGTCTTGCCTTGCCACTTCGTACTGGCGGACGTCTGGTAGGCGACCCGCACGTGCGTCAAGGACTTGGCCAGCTTCTCCTCCTCGGTGGCCGCCAAAAGGTCGGCGACCGACGTCCGGCCGGGGACCCACGAGGTGAGGATCGGGTTGTCAGTGACGGCATCCGGGGCCGTGGCGGGGCACACTTGACCCGAGGAGTGCGAGGGCCGGGTGGCGACTTCCGGATCATCATCGTCCGTCTCGTCGGCGGACAGCGTCGTCTTCGGGAGAACGCTGTCGAGGTCGGTGACGATGAGCGTGGTGAGCCCCAGGAACTCGATGAGGTGCTGAAACTTGTGAGCGAAGGCGCCGCCAACCTCCAGAAGCGTCAAGTGGCACGACTTCAGTTCAGGGGCCTCCTTCTCGATCATGAGAGGTATCAGCAGGCGCTCTACGTTCCCCTCGATGAAGACGGCTGCATCCGCGAAGAACAAATCGCAATGTGTGAGCTTGAAGTACTGGAGCAGAAAGGTGCGGGAGGCCTCTGGCTCCTGGTCATGAAAGACCGAGAGATTCTTGACATCGGTATCGGAAACGCCAGAGGGCGCGTCACGTCGCTGGAAGTAGCGAATGGGCCGGAAGCTGCTCTCATAAACAATATGTGCTGAGTGTGTTGAGATGGCCAGCTGTGTGCAGCAGTCAGGTTCGTCGCGCAAGATATGTCTGATCTTGCGGATAAAGACCTGTTGCAGCTGTGCGTGCAGGTGTGCCTCTGGCTCCTCGATCATGACCAGGTGCACGGGCGGACGGTCGTCCTCCATTTCACGCCACGCAGTGTGGAAGTCGAGTACCTCGACCACCATGTAGATGAGGTTCTTGAAACCCAGGCCGTTGTACCGATCCGGCAGCGTCGCCCGTTGACCGTCACCATCTGGTGGCAGCCCGGGCAGGACGTAGTGCACCCCAGCGTTCTCGTATACCAGCGTCTCGGGCTTGAGAGAACTCTTGACCACGATCTCCGGGTTGGAAAACCCAGGGTATCCAAGCGTGCGAATGTCGCTCAGAGGGCCGGCGAAGACCGTGGCGAAGTGGGCATTAAGGCTCGCCTCGGAGGCAGCGAGTGTACTGAGTGCTTCTAAGTCCATCTGGTATTTGTCGAGGTTGCGCTTGTAGAAGGCGCTGAGCTTCTTGGACAGGTTCTCGGCGCGGCCTTGCGAAGTCGCGTCGGACAGATGGCGCTGGGCATCCATGAAGTCGACCCGAACCAGCGACGCCAGCACGCGCTGGCCCTCCGCGGTTGAGGCGAACGATGCGGGACGGTAGTCCTCGGGGAACTCGTGATCGTTGCCGAGTTTGGTGTAGTCGAGGATGAGGTAGCGGATCTCGTACTCGGTTCTCAGGCGTCTTTCCAGATAGGCCGTCATGCACTGCGGCCATGGCTTGTAGGCATTCCCCTTTGCTCCGGCCGCCGCGTGCACCTGAGCCTTGCGGTAGTTGGCGAGGAGAGACGCGTCGTCCTTGGGGGCGTATTCCAGTCGGATACCAACGGGCGTCTGCGCCCAATCGAGCGTGGGAATGAGGTGCTTGACGCGGTGCAGGTTGTCAGCGTCGACAGCGAACCAGATGTCCAGTGAGAGGCGAGGGAAGGCCTGCGACTCAGCGTGCCTCTGCTCACCTAGGCGATTGAAGATCGGCCAGCAGTCGGCTGTGAAGTCATATAGAGAGAAGTTCTCTTTTTTGCTAAGGAAGCACTGAAGGGCATGCGAGACGGATGTTTTCCCACTGTTATTGGCGCCGACGAAGATGGTCGTGTCTGCTTCGAGGTCAACGCGGACGTGCTTGAGGCGACGAAAGTTATGGATGTGAAGTGACTGGATGTGCACGTGCCGCCCTTCGCCGCGCTCTGCTCTATCGCCGTGGCAGCCGGTGTGAGCGAACTCATGGCTCTATGCGAAGAGCTGGCAACCGACCGGAGGGGATCGTACACGCTGCGGCGTGCCAGGCGTGTCACTATCGCCACAATAGACTCGCTTGGAACTGCTTCCTCATCTTGCTAAGGAGTCCGGTAAGTAGGTAGACGGCGATCTTGTGGGTGCGGGATGCGGATCGCCTCTACCAGCGGAATGAATCGCGGGAAGTCGCGGTACTGGCCCGGGGCGGTCAGCTCGGTGACCGGGCGGCAGCGCCGGTCGGCGACCAGGTGAGTCTTGGTGCTGCGGCATGAGATCTCCGTGCTGCAGGCGGCAAATCTTCCAACGACGACCGGACTGGGCTGACAGGGCAGCCCTGTCCGCGCTCACTCGCGTCCCGCCGCCCTGGCTGCGAAACCATCGGATCGTGCCGCCGGGCACGCTTTTGGCCCGGCACTGCCAGCTGGTTAAACAGGGATCTGCAGGTTGAATGTCAATGTGCCCGACGAAGATCGTTTACGCCTGGGCCTGAGTCTTCTGCTTGAGGCGTTCGTAGGGGGTTTGGCCGCCGAGGCCGCCGTGTGGGCGATCGTAGTTGTAGTAGTCCTCCCATTCTCGGAGCTTGTCGTTGAAGACCTCGGCGTCGTCGATGAGGATGCCGTCGAGCATGCTGTAGAACTCCTCGGCGTCGATCCGATGTGAACGTTCGACCTTGCCGTTCAGCCGCGGTGTCCGTGGCTTGATGTAGGTGTGGGCGATGCCCTTGTCCAGCACGTGCCAGTGGAACGCCGACTGGAACTCTGAGCCGTTGTCGGTCTGGATGACCTCGACCTGGAACGGGAGCCGCGATAGCACGTAGTCCAGGAACTGGATGGCGGTCTTCTGATTCAGTTGCGGATAGATCCGCAGCACACGCAGGCGGGTGCAGTCGTCGATCGCGTGAACTGGTAGTACTTGTTCCGCCCACCACGGCGGCCGGTGATGCCGGCGATGGGCTCGATGAACTTCACATCGATCTGGACTCGGTGGCCCGGGAGCTGCTTCTCGTACCGCTTCCAGCGGCGGTCGTGGCGCTTGTAGCGCTGCGAGGCGGGCAGCCGGCCCATGTCCAGGCGTTTGAGGATCCGCCATACGCCGGACTTGCTGATGGTGACGTCGTGGTACCGCTTGAGGTACATCGCGATCTTCTCGGGACCGAAGTGGTAGTTCTGCCGCAGGTAGATGATCTTCCCCACCACCTCGACGTGCGTGGCGTTCGGGCTGTGCTTGGGCCGTTTGGATCGGGTGCGCAGACCCTCGATGCCCTCGGCCTGGTAGCGGCGGTACCAGATGTAGTAGGCCTGCCGGCTGATGCCGAAGTGCCGGCACGACATGGCGACGTTGCCGGTGACCTCTTCGACGTGACGGATGACCGCCAGGCGCCGCTTGGCCTCACGGTCGAGCGGGGGGTTGGGGTTGGACACAGATGATCTCCCTACTGGTCGGAGACCCAGGTGTCAACGATGATCGTCAGTTTTAGATCGACAGGTTGAAATGGTGTGCGATGGCCTCGCCAACGCCATCGCGCTCCATGCGGATGGTGGGAGCGCCTTGATGCCAACAAGATGTGAATCGCCGCGTATAGCGCGGAGGAATTACTCTGAAAGTTCGTCGGCCCTGCAGGCAGCCCATTCACAGCAACTCGATGCTGTTGTCCGGATCATGATCGCTGATGCACTGAAGACCGCAGGCAACCAGGGACCCTGGCACCCATTTACCAGTGCCCTGAGGCCGGGACGTTTCCATTCACACGCACTCTCAGGTCGAGTGCCGGCATTGTGGCCTGGAGAATCCGAGGTTCGTTCTGCTGTGCAGCCTCGCTGGCTCCAGATGTGAATGACCAGCCGAAGAGCGAACCACCTTCGGTTTGGCGTGGGTGTGCCAGCGGAGCGCCGGTGATCAGCTCATCTCAGTCGCTCTTGGGACCGGGCTTGTGTCGGTGCTTCAGGGCTCTGGGTTGAGGCGGCTGATGAGGAAGTCACCGACCTGTTTGTAGGCCGCGATCTCGTTGTCGCGGTTGGTGAAGCCGTGGCCTTCGTCCTCGTAGACGATATAGCGCACATCGACGTCACGACCGCGGAGCTTGTCGACGATTTGGTCGGCCTCGTCTTTGGGGACGCGGGGGTCGTGGGCGCCCTGGACGACGAGCAGGGGAGCAGTGAGCTGGTCGACGTAGGTGATGGGGGAGCGTTCGGTCAGAAGCTGTGCGTCGGCGACGGGGTCGCCGAGGACGATGTTGACGAAGGCTCGCCAGGTGGGTGGGCAGGCGGCGGCGAGGGTTACCAGGTTGGATGGGCCGTACAGCGATACTCCGGCGGTCCAGAGGTCGGGTAGCTGGGTCAGGCAGGAGAGCGCGCCGAATCCGCCGTACGACGCGCCTGCCACGGCGAGACGGTCGGAGTCGGTCCATCTCAGGGAGGAGACGTAGGCCGCGGCATCTTCGAAGTCGCGGAGGTCGACGCCGCCCCAGTCTCGATAGATCAGGGTGCGGAAGGTGACTCCGTACCCGGTCGAGCCGGCGGCGTTGGGGGCGTAGATGGCGATTCCCTGGTTCAGCAGGTACTGGTAGAGGCCCGATCGTTCGTAGGTGAAGCGCTCCTGGGCCTCGGGGCCGCCGTGGATCCACATGACGACGGGGAACGGGCCCTCGCCGTGCGGGCGGTACAGCAGGCCGTGTACGTCTCGGCCGTCTCGTGCGGTGAAGGTGACCGTCTGTGGTTCGACGGGCTCGATGACGGCCAGCGCGGGTGGGCGGCTTTCGGTGAGGTAGGTGAGGTCGCCGCCGGCCAGGTCGAGGACGGCGATCTCGGCCGGTCGCGTCGCGGTCTCGAGGTGCAGGGCGGCGATCGTTCCGTCGCTGGAGAGTTCGATCGCGTTGATGACGCCTGGCGGGAGTGGCGGCTGCGTCGGTGCGTTGTCGCCTCGTCGGACGTTGAGGACCGATCGGCCGTTGTCGTTGACGATCCACAGCAGCGTTTCGTCGGCCTCCCGTACGGTCTCGATGTCCCAGTCGGCGGTGACGGCAGGCTGCAGGCTCTGGTCATCCAGTGAGTAGCGAGCGCCGGCGATGAACTCGCCCCAGACCGTGGTGAGCAGGTAGAAGGCGCGCGAGTCCGCGGTCCAGCCGACCGGATCGAAGTGGGCACTCCCATCCGTCACCTTCACCGGGTCCGCGTCCGGCTTTGCGAGGTCGACGAGATAGCAGTCGGAGTCGATGTTGGAGTTGAAGCCCTCCACCACCAGCCATCGGCCGTCCGGAGAGATGCGACCGGCTTGGTAGGAGGCCTTCCCGACGGGGATGTGGCGGTGTTCCTGGCCGTCGTGGAGGTCGCGGATGATGAGGTCCTGGACGGTCTCGTCGCGGTCGTTCGCGGCGTAGATCAGGTAGCGGCCGTTCGGGTCGTACGGGTCGGCGGCGAGTCGGTACTGGCGGTCGTCGGCCGCGGAGAGCTTCTCGGGTGTGCCGCCGTCGGCCGGGATTCGGTAGAGCTGGTACTGCTCGTCGCCGTCGCGGTCGGCCGTGAAGACGAGGGACCGGCCGTTGGGCGCCCACGCGATCTGCCGTACGGCCTGGTCGGGGAACTCCACGAGACAACGAGGTTCCCCTCCTCGTACGGGAGCGATCCACAGCCCGTAGTGGCTGGAGACGTTGCTGGAGTAGGCGACCTTGGTGGCGTCAGGCGAGAGAGCGACGCCTGGCTGGAAGCGGGCTTTGGGGACGAAGGCTGTCAGGTCGAGCATCACTGTCCCGGGGGTACGGCGCGCCGGACCGGCCGGTGCGCGGGGTCACTGAATCCAGCCGCGGCGCATGGCGGCCACGACGATGGCGATGCGTGTGTCGACTGCGAGACGTTTCTTCAGGTTGGCGAGCCGGCGTTGCACGGTCGGCAGGCTCACCTTCAATCGGTTCGCGATGGCCTCATCGGTCAGTCCCTGGGCGAGCAGGGGAAGGATGCGCTCTTCGACCGGGGGCAGTCCCGTGCTCGACTCCGGTCGCGTGTCCACGGGCATCGCGCGCTCCCACAGCAGCTCGAAGTACTCGCGAAGCGCACCCGCGACGACCGCCGAGCGAATGACCATCGCGCCCTCCATCCCGGTGGGCGTGAGCGGCAGCATGGCAACCGACTCGTCGGCGAGCTTCAACTTCATGCTGATCCGGGGAAGAAGGCGTGCCTCCTCGCCGTGTCGTATCGCCTCCTCGACGGTGCGCCTTCCGATGGTGTTGTCCAACAGGGAGGCCTCATAGGTCGCCCGGCATCGCAGGCTCCGCTCGAACGCCGGCGGCGGGCTGTAGCCGGTGGCTTCGTCCAGTGGTGTCTCAAGACGAGGGTTCTCCAGGCTCATCCAGTCGTCCTGGGCGATGTTGACCAGCGCGTGCGACAGGCGCGTGATCTCCACGCGATCCGTGACGATCTCAACCAGCCTGTGGCGGAACTCGCCAGATCACGGGTGGTCATCGGCGTTACCGTCCAAGCGACATCCGCAAAGTCCTCGCCAGTGAAGCCTCGGACTAAGAAGAAACGGTACGGCTGTATGAGCAGGGATGAAGCGTCCGCCAGGTCGCCGATCGGTTCGAGCACAGTTCGGAGCCATGCGCCAGATCCTGATGAGCCGGGTGAGGCTGCGGAACCGCGGCAGGCAGACGGTTGATGGTCCTGACCTCTAGGGAAGGACACTCAGCCGAGATCCTGCAACAGGTCTACGCGCACCGCCTCGACAGAAACGACGAATGATGGTTCGAGAAGATCGACGCCGCTTCGGTCGGCCGTCTCAAGAGATGGCGGGATACGCCGGGGCCCTCGCCTTAGGTGCTGCTCCGGAAGATGCCCCGTATTCGAATACGCGCATAGTACGCGGTTGCTGACAACGAGCCGCCTCGGACGGCATACGTCTGCACATGTACAAAGCCCCAGCAATCAACGTCTCCGCTGGTGACAAGGCGTGTCCTCACTCGTTGAGGAAGGACTGAGCGCGCGGCTGGTCAACGGAGTCTGTGAAAGGAAGAAACCATCTTCCGGCAGCAACCCGTGGGGGGCGTGGGGGGCGGAGCCCCTCACAGCGGGGGTTCCAGGGGGTCGCCCCCCTGGGTCAAACGGCGCCCCCTGCAGGATTCGAACCTGCGCACCCGGCTCCGGAGGCCGGTGCTCTATCCCCTGAGCTAAGGGGGCTCAGGACGCCTAGAGATTATCAGTATCTCGGCACCGCTCGCGCCGGTCCCGGGTGTCGGACGCCCGTACCGGCGGTTCGGCGGAGGGGGCGTTGGCTACGCGGTGGTTTCGGTCGGTCGTCCCCCCGATAACGATGATGCCGCACGTTGTCGTTCTCCGCGTGTCCGGGGCCGTGAACCCGCTAGCTTGGCGGCCGTGACCCTTGGACGCGTGCTGGTCGTCGATGACGACGAGGTGATCCGGCAGCTCATCGCCGTGAACCTTCAACTGGAGGGGTTCGAGGTGGCGACGGCTGTCGACGGTCAGGACTGTTTGGATAAGGTGCGCGAGGTCGATCCCGATGTGATCACGCTCGACATCATGATGCCCCGGCTCGACGGCTGGGTCACCGCGGTGAAGCTCCGTGAGGATCCCGGCACGCGGGGCATCAGGGTCGTGATGATCACGGCGCGGGCGCAGGAGCATGACATTCGCCGGGGGCACGAGATCGGGGTGGACGCCTATGTCACCAAGCCGTTCGATCCCTCGGAACTTATCCGTACCGTCCGGGAGCTGGCCGGTGCCGGGCCCAGCCCGGACGACGCGAGCGACGCCGGATGAGGTCTCGTCCACATGCTGGTCAGATAGTCTCGTACGCGTGACCCCGGGTAGCCTCGCGCACGTGAACCCGGGTGAGTTGAGCAGTGCCGTCATCGACGCCGTACGTGACGCGGTGGCCGATGGCGACATAAGCGTGCCCATTCCGCAGATGGCGCCGGTCGAGGCGACCGCCACGGGGGACTACGCCACGCCGCTTCCGCTGCGTCTCGCCAGGGCGGCGGGGCGGTCCGCGCCCGAGGTGGCGGCGATCCTCGCCAAGCGTCTCGCCAAGCGGCCCGGGGTCCGTACCGCCAGGACGACCGGCCCCGGTTTCCTCACCATCACCATGGACACGCCGCTCACCGCCCGGATCGATGAGTCGTACGGCCTGATGGCCGTCCCGCCGGCCGAGCTGTGGCCTACACGGCCGCTGACGTTCGACAACCCCGGCTTCCGCGTCCGGTTCGCGTACGCGCGTGCCTGCGGGGTGCGGCGGCACGCCGCCGACCTGGGGATGCGCGAGACGGACGGGCCGCTGGACGATCCTCGTGAGCGGCTGCTGATCGGGCTCCTCGCGGACTTTCCCGGCCGGGCGGAGCAGGCGGCGCGGCAGAACGACCCGCGCCCCTTCACCCGGCACCTCGAACGGATCGCCGACGCCTACCACGACGTCCACGAGCAGTGCCCGGCGCTGCCCAGGGGCGACGAGTCCGTCGACATACGGCACACCGCGCGGCTGGGTCTGGCCCGTGCCGCGCGGATCGTGCTGGGAAACGGCCTGCGGATGCTCGGCGAGATGCCGGAAGACCGCCTGTGAGCGTTACGGAGAGATCATGAGTCGAGTGCACCCGGCCGGTCCCCGCCATGCCGACGTGCTGCCGGAGGACCACCCGCTGCCCCCGCCGCGCGACCTCAACGCGCTCGCGGCCGGTGTCTGGCCGCGCAACGCCCGGCGTGACGACGGCGCCCTGACGATCGGCGGGGTGGACGTCCGCGATCTCGCGGGGGAGTACGGCACGCCGCTCTACGTCTACGACGAAGAGGACTTCCGGTCGCGGTGCCGGGAGTTCGCCGGCGCCTTCAGCGACGGCGACGTCTACTACGCGGGCAAGGCCTTCCTGAGCACGGAGATCGCCCGCTGGGTGGCCGAGGAGGGCCTGGGCCTGGACGTCTGTACGGGCGGGGAGCTCGCGGTCGCGCTGCACGCCGGGTTCCCGGTCGAGCGCATCACGTTCCACGGCAACAACAAGTCCACCCCTGAGCTCACGCGTGCGCTCGAGGTGGGAGTGGGCCACATCGTGCTCGACTCCTTCGAGGAGATCGCGCGGCTGGGCTACCTCGCCGCGGAGAGGCGCGTACGGGCCAAGGTGATGATCCGCGTCACCACGGGGGTCGAGGCGCACACGCACGAGTTCATCGCCACCGCGCACGACGACCAGAAGTTCGGGTTCGCCCGGGAGACGGCGCTGGAGGCGGCCCGGCGCGTCCACGACATCGACTCCCTGGAGCTCGTCGGCCTGCACTCCCACATCGGCTCGCAGATCTTCGACACCGACGGCTTCGAGCTGGCCGCCCACCGCGTGGTGGACCTGCTGGTCGCGATCCGCGACGAGCACGGCGTCGAACTCCCCGAGCTGGACCTCGGCGGCGGTTACGGCATCGCCTACCTGGAGGGCGACGACCCGCTCGACCCCAAGCACATCGCCGACAACCTGCGCGGCATCATCACCCGTAACTGCCGCGAGCGGGGCCTGACGGTGCCGCGTCTGACCGTGGAGCCGGGCCGTACGATCGCCGGGCCGGGCGGCATCACGCTGTACGAGGTCGGCACGGTCAAGCCGCTCGACGGGCTCCGCACGTACGTCTCGGTGGACGGCGGCATGAGCGACAACATCCGCACGGCGCTGTACGGCGCGGAGTACACCAGCGTGCTCGCCTCGCGGCATTCCGACGCGGCGCCGATGCTCAGCCGCATGGTCGGCAAGCACTGCGAGAGCGGCGACATGGTCGTGCGCGACCTGTGGCTGCCGGCGGACCTCGTTCCCGGCGACCTCGTCGCGGTGGCGGCCACCGGCGCGTACTGCCGCTCGCTCGCCAACAACTACAACCACGTGCCGAAGCCGGCGGTCGCGGCCGTGCGCGCCGGACGTTCCCGGCTCATCCTCCGCCGCGAGACCGAGGATGATCTGTTGCGCCTGGAGGTTTCGCCGTGACGGCTCTGAGAGTGGCGTTGCTGGGGTGCGGCACCGTCGGCACCGAGGTCGTGCGCCTGCTGCGCGAGCAGGCCGACGATCTCGCCGCCCGGGTCGGCGTCCCGCTGGAGCTGGCCGGGATCGCGGTGCGGCGGCTCGACAAGCGCCGTGAGGGCGTTCCGGCCGAGCTGCTCACCACCGACGCCATGGGCCTGGTGACCGGCGACGACGTGGACATCGTGGTGGAGGTGATCGGCGGGTTCGAGCCCGCGCGCGGGCTCCTCCTCGCCGCCATGAAGGCCGGAAAGTCGGTCGTCACGGCGAACAAGGCGCTGCTGGCCGAGGACGGCGCGACGCTGTTCGGTGCGGCGCGGGAGTACGGCGCCGACATCTACTACGAGGCGTCCGTCGCCGGGGCGATCCCGCTGCTGCGCCCGCTGCGCGAGTCGCTGGTCGGTGATCACGTCCACCGGGTCATGGGCATCGTCAACGGGACGACCAACTACATCCTCGACCAGATGGACACCTCCGGGGCCGGGTTCGCCGAGGCCCTGAACGAGGCGCAGGCGCTCGGCTACGCCGAGGCGGACCCGACGGCCGACGTCGAGGGCTTCGACGCGGCGGCCAAGGCCGCGATCCTGGCCCAGCTCGCCTTCCACACGCGCGTCACGGCCGCCGGTGTGCACCGGGAGGGCATCGCCGACGTGACCTCCGCCGACATCGCCAGCGCCAAGGCGATGGGCTGCGTGGTCAAACTTCTGGCCATCTGCGAGCGCGTGCCGTCGGAGGAGCACCGGGCCGGCCGCGGCGTCTCGGTCCGCGTGCACCCGGTGATGATCCCGCGCTCGCATCCGCTGGCGAGCGTCCGCGAGGCGTACAACGCCGTGTTCGTGGAGGCCGAGTCGGCCGGTTCGCTGATGTTCTACGGCGCGGGCGCCGGCGGGGCGCCGACCGCGAGCGCCGTGCTCGGCGACATCGTCGCGGTCGCCCGCAACCGCGTGTACGGCGCGCGCGGGCCGGCGGAGTCGACCTACGCCGAACTGCCGGTGCTCCCGATGGCCGACACGGTGACCCGCTACCACGTGGCGCTGGACGTGGCCGACCGCTCCGGCGTGCTCGCCCGGGTCGCCGACGCGTTCGCCGAGAAGGACGTGTCGATCCAGGCCGTACGCCAGGAGGGGCACGGCGATGAGGCGCAGCTCGTGATCGTCACCCATCGAGCGCCCGACGGCGCCCTGTCGGCCACCATCGAGCGCCTGCGCGACCTGGAGATCGTCCGCGCGGTCGCCAGCGTGATGCGCGTCGAGGGCGACGACTGAACACACGATGGCCGAGAGCGGGGCGGCACCGGTTCCGGCGTGCGCTCGATGACGGTTCGATCTTTCCGTTCCGCACGAACGGCCCGTACGCCCGGTCGTAGCTCCAGCGCACGCGGCCACACACGATGGCCAGTGGGGCGGAGGCGGCGACACGCCCGGGGACGCAGGGGACACAATGATGAATATCCCCCCTTGATCCCAGCATCTGGAACGACGTGAGACGCGCGGCCCGTCGCCCGTAGACTCGGCGTACGGTCATCGCAGGTCAGGAGGGAACACCGTGACCAAGGCATGGCGGGGGATCATCGAGGAGTACCGTGATCGGCTCCCAGTGACGGTCGACACGCCCGTCATCACCCTGCTCGAGGGCGGCACGCCGCTGCTGCCCGCACCACGGCTGTCCCAGCTCACCGGCTGCGACGTCCATCTCAAGGTCGAGGGCGCCAACCCGACCGGCTCCTTCAAGGACCGGGGCATGACGGTGGCGATCAGCCGGGCGGCGCAGGACGGCGCCAAGGCGATCATCTGCGCCTCGACGGGCAACACCTCCGCCTCGGCCGCCGCGTACGCGGTGCGCGCCGGCATGGTGTGCGCGGTGCTGGTGCCCCAGGGCAAGATCGCGATGGGAAAGCTGGCCCAGGCGCTCGTGCACGGCGCCCGGCTCCTGCAGATCGACGGCAACTTCGACGACTGCCTGGAGCTCGCGCGCAAGCTGTCCGCCGACTACCCGGTCGCCCTGGTCAACTCGGTGAACCGCTACCGGCTCGAGGGGCAGAAGACCGCCGCGTTCGAGATCGTCGACACGCTCGGCGCCGCTCCCGACGTGCACTGCCTGCCCGTCGGCAACGCCGGGAACATCTCCGCGTACTGGATGGGATACCAGGAGTACGACGCGCGTCCGCGCATGCTGGGCTTCCAGGCCGCGGGCGCGGCGCCGATCGTGCGCGGTGAGCCCGTGCTGAAGCCGCAGACCATCGCCACCGCGATCCGCATCGGCCACCCCGCCTCGTGGGACCTCGCCGTACGCGCGCGCGACGAATCCGGCGGCGCGATCGAGGCCGTGACCGACCGGCAGATCCTCGCCGCCTACCGCCTGCTCGCCCGCGAGGAGGGCGTCTTCGTCGAGCCCGCGTCCGCGGCCAGCGTCGCCGGCCTGCTGCAGGCTCGCCAGGAGGAGCTCGTGTCCGCCGGTAGCCGGGTCGTCTGCACGGTCACCGGCAACGGCCTGAAGGACCCCGACTGGGCGATCTCCGGCGCGCCCGCGCCGATGACCGTGCCGGTCGACGCCCACGCCGCGGCCTCCGCGCTGGAACTCACGTGACGCAAGCCGTACGGGTCCGGGTGCCGGCCACCAGCGCCAACCTCGGACCCGGCTTCGACGCGCTCGGACTGGCCCTCGGGCTGTACGACGACGTCGAGGTCGAAGTGGCCGGATCCGGCCTGTCGATCGAGGTCAGCGGCGAGGGGGAGGAGACCGCCGGGCGCGGCGCCGACCATCTGGTCGCGCGCACGTTCCGCGCGGCGTACGACCGGCTCGGCGGCGAACCCACCGGGCTGCGGATCCGCTGTGTCAACCGCATCCCGCACGCGCGGGGGCTCGGCTCGTCGTCGGCGGCCACGATCGCCGGCATCCTCGCCGCGCGCGCCCTGCATCCCGCCGGGGAGAAGTTCACCGACGACGACGTCCTGGCGCTCGCGACGCGCATCGAGGGGCACCCCGACAATGTCGCGCCCTGCCTCGCCGGCGGCCTCACCATCGCCTGGGAGACCCGCGGGGGAGCCCGGATGACCAGGATGGATGTGTCCTCGCGCGTACGGCCGGTGGCGCTCGTACCCGACGTGCGGCTCGCCACCGAGCGCGCCCGCGGGCTGCTGCCCGACACGGTGCCGCACGCCGACGCCGCGGCGAACGCCGGCCGCGCGGCGCTGCTCGTCGCGGCGCTGACCGCGACGCCCGAGCTCCTCCTCGACGCGACCGAGGACCGGCTGCACCAGTCGTACCGCGCGCCCGCCATGCCCGAGTCGCTCGACCTGGTGAAGCGGCTGCGCGCGAACGGCGTGGCGGCGGTCGTCTCCGGCGCGGGCCCGACGGTCCTCGCGCTCGCCTTTCGCGACGGCGAAGTTGATTCAATCGGCGCCGAAGTGGGTACTTCGTGGCACATACACCCGCTGGATGTGGCCCCCCATGGCGCATGCGTTCAGCCGATTGATCAGTGACACGCGACATCGACCTCTGGGGAATAGCAGTGTGCCCAGGTGATGTTAGGCTAAGTGCCGCACCAGATGCCCCGCTCGGGGGCGTGGGCTCGTCGGCCACTCCGGCTTATGCCGGCCGCGTGACGCGGATGTGGTTCCCCGGCACCGAAACCGCTCGTCGTTCATTGTTTCGGCAAAGCTTCGGACGTAACGGGATCGGGGATCAGATCCGGCGACCTGCCTCCACCATCTGGCTGTGGCCAGAACTCTTCGCCGATCAACATCAGATCAGCAGAGCTCGACTGATCCGGCGCCCCCGCCGGCTCGCACTACCGGGTTGCCTGGCCGACGGCGGCCACACCCGCTCCCTGGGAAGGACCCTTAGTGAGCGAAACCACCGAACTCCTCACGGACGCAGCCACCACAGCGCCTGAGGCCACCCCTGCCGAGCAGACGGCTCCCGCTCCGCGGCGTCGCCGCAGCGGCACGGGCCTGTCGGCCATGGTGCTTCCCGAGCTGAAGGCGCTCGCCTCCAGCCTGGGCATCAGCGGCACGGGCGGCATGCGCAAGAGCCAGCTCATCGCTGCCATCCAGGAGAAGCAGGCGCAGAACGCCGGCGGCGGTGACCAGGCAACGGCGCCCAAGTCGGCGCCCAAGGACGAGGGCGAGGCCGCCAAGGCCGCCGCCCCGGCGAAGACGGCCCCCGCGGCCGAGACGGAGCGCGGCGAGTCCCAGCAGCCCCGGCGTGAGCGCGCGCCGCGGCGCGACGACGCCGCCCCGCAGCAGGGCCAGCAGCAGGAGATCAAGACCGACTCGGCGGAGTCCGAGGGCGGCCGCGACGGCGGGCGCGAGAGCGCCGGTCGTGACGGCGGCAACCGCGAAGGCCGCCAGCGGCAGCGCGGCAACCGCAACCGCGACGGCCAGCGTGATGGGCAGCGCGACGGCCAGCGTGAGGACAGCCGTGGCGGTCAGCGCGACGACAGCCGTGGCGGCCAGCGCGACGACAGCCGTGGCGGTCAGCGCGACGACAGCCGTGGCGGCCAGGAGGGCCGTGGTGGCAACCCGGGTCAGCGCGGCAACCAGGGCCAGCGGCAGAACGACGACGACGAGGACGGCGGCGGCCGGCGGCGGCGCGGCCGGTTCCGCGAGCGCAACCGCGGCCGCGGCGGCCGGGAGCGCTACGGCGACGCCGACCCGGTGATCAACGAGGACGACGTCCTGATCCCGGTTTCCGGCATCCTCGACATTCGCGACAATTACGCCTTCGTCCGCACCACCGGCTACCTTCCGGGCCCGCAGGACGTCTACGTCTCCCTCGCCCAGGTCCGCAAGTACGGCCTGCGCAAGGGCGACGTCATCACCGGCGCCGTCCGGCAGCCGCGCGAGGGCGAGCGGCGCGAGAAGTTCAACGCGCTGGTCCGCCTCGACACGGTCAACGGCATGGAGCCCGAGCAGGCCAAGGGCCGCGTCGACTTCTCCAAGCTCACCCCGCTGTACCCGCAGGAGCGGCTGCGCCTGGAGAACGACCCCGGCCAGCTGACCACGCGGATCATCGACCTCGTCAGCCCCATCGGCAAGGGCCAGCGCGGCCTGATCGTGTCGCCGCCGAAGGCCGGCAAGACGATGGTGCTGCAGGCGATCGCCAACGCGATCACCAAGAACAACCCCGAGTGCCACCTGATGGTCGTCCTCGTGGACGAGCGTCCCGAAGAGGTCACCGACATGCAGCGGTCGGTGAAGGGCGAGGTCATCCACTCGACCTTCGACCGGCCCGCCGACGACCACACGATGGTCGCGGAGCTGGCGATCGAGCGCGCCAAGCGCCTCGTCGAGCTCGGCCACGACGTCGTCGTGCTGCTCGACTCGATCACCCGCCTGGGCCGGGCGTACAACCTGGCCGCTCCGGCCAGCGGCCGCATCCTGTCCGGTGGTGTCGACTCGACGGCGCTGTACCCGCCGAAGCGGTTCTTCGGCGCCGCCCGCAACATCGAGAACGGCGGCTCGCTGACGATCCTCGCCACCGCGCTGGTCGAGACCGGCTCGCGCATGGACGAGGTGATCTTCGAGGAGTTCAAGGGCACCGGCAACATGGAGGTCCGGCTGCGCCGCGAGCTCGCCGACAAGCGGGTGTTCCCGGCGATCGACGTCGACGCCTCCAGCACCCGTAAGGAAGAGATCCTCATGTCCGCGGAGGAGCTGCGCATCGTCTGGCAGCTGCGCCGGGTGCTGCACGCCCTGGAGATGCAGCAGGCGCTGGAGCTCCTCCTCGAGAAGATGAAGGAGACCAAGTCGAACGCGGAGTTCCTGCTGCAGGTGCAGAAGACGACGCTGAACGACTAATCCCGGAGCGGCGAGCCGACGAGGCGAGCGCGACCGGCGAACCCGAGCGCGACCGTCGAAACGCAGAAGAACGCCCCGTGGCCTCGCGCCCGGGGCGTTCTTTCGTGTCGGGGGTGGGGATAGCCCCACCCCCATGAGGCTGGGACGCTCCATGGCACGCGGAGCTCCCGTCCGTGAGGCTGGGGCCGTACGGTGGATGCGGCGCGAAAGGGACCCGCGGTGAACAGCACGCTTGAGATGACACCCTCCCGGCGGCGGTCCGGCCCGCTGCGGCTGGCGGAGGAATCGCTGACCTGGCGGTCGGCCGCCTACCTGCTGCTGCACTTCCCGTTGGGACTGGCGTACTTCGTCGGTCTCACCGTGCTGCTGTCGGTTTCCGTCGGCACGGTGATCATCTGGGTGGGCGTGCTCGGGCTCGCCCTCGCCATGATCCTCTGGCGGGGCGCCGCGATGTTCGAGCGGCGCCTGGCGAAGGCGGCCTTCGGCGTCGACATCCCCGACCCGTACCGTCCGCTGCCGAAGGGCACCAATCTCTTCGCCAAGTGGAAGGCGATGGCCGTCGACCCGGCGACCTGGAAGGACCTGGTCTACCTGTTCCTGGTCTTCCCGCTCGGAGTCGTGGAGTTCGCCCTGTCGATCGGGATGTGGTGTGCCGCCCTCGCGCTCATCGCGATGCCGCTGACGATCAACTGGCAGGACGGCGGTTTCCTCTACCTCACCGTCGGCAGCCACGAGATCTGGTTCGACAACACCCTCACGACCCTGCCGGCGGTCCCGCTCGGCATCGCGCTGGCGTTCGTGGTCATGTACGTCGTGCGCGGCATCGGCTACGCCCACGGCGCGCTGGCGCGCTTCCTGCTCGGCCCGAACGAGACCCAGGCGCTGCGGGCCCGTACGGCCCAGCTTCAGGCCAGCCGGGCGCGGGGCGTCGACGCGGCGGAGGCGGAACGCCGCCGCATCGAGCGTGATCTGCACGACGGCGCCCAGCAGCAGCTCCTCGCCGTGGCGATGGACCTCGGCCGGGCCCGGGCCAAGCTGGAGACCGACCCGGCCGGCGCCCAGGAGCTGATCCAGCAGGCTCACGCTGGTGCCAAAGAGGCCATCGCCGAGCTGCGCAACCTCGCCCGCGGCATCTACCCCGCGATCCTCACCGACCGCGGTCTGGACGCCGCGATCTCCGCGGTCGCCGCCCGCGCCCAGGTGCCGGTGGCGGTCGAGGTGGACCTGCCCACCCGCCCGCCCGCGGCCGTCGAGAGCATCGCGTACTTCATCGTCTCCGAGGCCCTGACCAACGTCGCCAAGTACGCCCGCGCGACCCGCGCCGCGGTACGCATCACCCGCGACCAGAACTGGATCGTGGTAGAGGTGTCCGACAACGGCGTCGGCGGCGCGGAGGCCACCCCGGGGGGCGGCCTGGCGGGCCTGGCCGATCGCGCGGCCGGAATCGACGGCATCCTCACGGTCAACAGCCCTCCAGGCGGCCCCACCGTCATCCGGGCGGACCTCCCGGCGGTCTGGTAGCCGGTCCACCCGGACGCACGCGGGCATCGAGGACAAGGCGTCTCAACCCACGCTCTGGGTGTCGGGCTCGATGAGCGCGACGACGCGTTCCACGGTGCGTGTGTAGGGGCGGCCGATGTACTTCATCGCGATCCGGTCGACGATCTCCCAGGCCGCGTCGCCCTCGATCCACTCGACGACCCGGCCGCGGACGATCACCGGCTGGAACGGGTTGTCGGGCGGCGTCAGGGAGAGTGCGATCCGCGGGTCGCGCCGCAGGTTGCGGGCCTTGCGGGAGCCCGGCCCGGTGATGATGACGACGTGGTCGCCATGCGTGCCGATCCAGACCGGCACGGAGTGGGGAGCGCCGTCGGGCAGGACGCTGGCGAGGTGGGCGATCGGGCTGCCGTCGAGGACGCGGCGTACGTCGGTGTCGAGCATCGGGGTCATCTCCTGGTCATCGGGGTTCATCGGGTCGTCAGGGGAGTGGATCATCGCTCGACCGCGTAGTGGAGGTGAGTGACGCCCGGCGCCGGGACGGCCTCGATGAGGCGGAGCCGTACGTGCTCGGGGAGGGTCTGGAAGAAGGGCCGGCCGCCGCCGAGCAGGACCGGCACCTGGTGGAGGACCACCTCGTCGACGAGCCCCGCCTTCAGCGCCTCGGTCAGGACGCCGCCGCCCATGAGGCCGACGTCACCGTCGCCGGCGGCCTCGCGAGCCGCCGCGATCGCGTCCTCGATGCCGGTGGTGACCAGCGTCTGCCGCTCGGAGATCTCAGGAACGGGCCGGTGGCTCAGCACGACCAGGCGGGCGTTCGGGTGCGGGCTGCCGCCTCCGAAACCGTCGGAGTCGTCGTAGGTGTTGCGCCCCGCCACGATCGCGCCCACGCGTCCGGCGAAGGCGTCGAAGACCCGGGCGCTGGGCTCGCTCAGCTTGAATCCGTCGAACACCCGGCTGGGCGTGTCGCCGGCGAAGTACCAGTCGAAGAGCGTCGTGCCGTCGCCGAGCCCGCGCCCGGCGCCGGGGTCTCGGCCGGTGATGTAACCGTCGACCGACACCGCGTGGGCGCTGAGGACCTTGCTCATTTTCTCGATCCTTTCGGAGTTCCTTGAGGAGACGCCATGACCGTAGCAGCTCGAAGTTCCCTTAGGGAACCCTGATTGCTAAACTGATCCCATGCAACGCACGAACTTCGCGGAGATGGCGTGCTCGATCGCGCGCACGCTCGACGTCATCGGGGAGCCCTGGTCGCCGCTGGTCCTGCGCGACGTGTACGCCGGGGTCAGCCGGTTCGAGCAGATCCAGGCGGACCTCGGCATCTCGCGCAAGGTCCTGACCGAGCGGCTGAACCACCTCGTCGAGCAGGGCGTGCTCGAACGCCGGCCCTACGACCGGCGACCGCGGTACGAGTACGTCCTGACGGAGAAGGGCGCCGAACTCGTCGACCTGCTCATGGTCATGATCGGCTGGGGGGACAAGTGGCTCGCGGGCGAGGCCGGCCCGCCGGTCCTCTACCGGCACCACGCGTGCGGTGAGATCAGCAGCGTCGACCTGCGCTGCGCCCACTGCGGCGAGCCGATGCACGCGGGCGACGTCGACCTGCTGCCCGGCCCCGGTGCGGCGGCGACCTGAGGCCGCGCGCGGATCTCCTCTAAGCTTGGCGACCGTGCGGGTCGTGATCGCGGAAGACGCTGTGATGCTGCGCGAAGGCCTGATCCGCCTTCTCGCCGATGAGGGCATCGAGACGGTGGCCACCTCCGGCGACGGCGCCGGGCTCATGGCGCTCGTCGAGGAGCACCGGCCGGATCTCGTCATCGTCGACGTCCGCATGCCCCCGACGTTCACCGACGAAGGGCTGCGCGCCGCCCTGCAGGTGCGGGAGCGGGTGCCCGGCACGCCCATCCTCGTCTTCTCCCAGTACGTCGAGGAGCGCTACGCCACCGACCTGATCGGCGGCGGCGCCGAGGGCGTCGGTTACCTGCTGAAGGAGCGTGTCGCCGACGTCGCGGAGTTCCTCGGCGCGGTCAAGCGGGTCGCCGAGGGCGGCACGGTCATCGACCCCGAGGTCATCGCACAGCTCCTGGGCCGCCGGCGTCGCGGCGACCGGCTGGAGGCGCTGACGCCGCGGGAACGCGAGGTGCTCGGCCTCATGGCCGAGGGCCTGTCCAACGCGGCGATCGCCCGCAGGCTCGTCGTCACGGACGGCGCGGTGGAGAAGCACATCTCCAACATCTTCCTCAAGCTCGGCCTCCAGCACACCAACAGCACCCATCGCCGGGTGATGGCGGTGCTGGCCTTCCTCGGCCAGAGCTGACCGGCCGGTCCGGCTTCAGGAGCCGTTGAGGTAGGCCAGTACGGCGAGGACGCGGCGGTTGTCGTCGTCGGAAACCGGCAGGTCCAGCTTCAAGAAGATGTTCGACGTGTGCTTGGCGATGGCGCGCTCGGTCACCACGAGGCGCTGCGCGATCGCCTGGTTGGAGCGGCCCTCGGCCATCAGCGCGAGCACCTCGCGCTCGCGTGGCGTCAGGTCGCCCAGCGGCTCGTCGCGGGACTTGCGGACGAGGAGCTGGGAGATCACCTGGGGGTCCATCGCCGTGCCGCCGGAGGCCACCCGGCGTACCGCGTCGATGAACTGGTCGGCGTCGAACACCCGGTCCTTGAGCAGGTAGCCGATGCCGCCGCTGCCGTCGGCCAGCAGCTCGCGGGCGTACAGCTGCTCGACGTGCTGCGACAGCACCAGCACCGGCAGCCCGGGGATCTCGCGCCGGGCCTGGAGGGCGGCCTGCAGGCCCTCGTCGGTGAACGTCGGGGGGAGGCGTACGTCGACCACGGCCACGTCCGGCTTGATCGTGACCAGGGCCCGGTTCAGCTCGGGCCCGTTGTCGACCGCGGCCGCGATCTCGAAGTCGTACGCCTCGAGGAGCCGGACGAGGCCGTCCCGCAGCAGGAACAGATCCTCGGCGAGGACGACGCGCATCCCGGCTCCTCCAGCATCAACGCCGGGGCGTGGTCAGCGCGCACGGCAGCTCCATGGTCACGATCGTGGGGCCTCCCGCCGGACTGTTCAGCGCGAGGACACCATCGAATGTACCGAGTCGCCGCTCGATTCCGCGAAGTCCGGTGCCGCCGGACATGTCCGCGCCACCCTGGCCGTCGTCGGTGATCATGATACGGAGCATGCCGTTCTCGTGCCGGAGATCCAGCCAGACGCGCTGCGCGCCGGAGTGCTTGGCCGCGTTGGTCAGCACCTCCGAGACCGCGAAGTAGGCCGCCGACTCGACCGGGGCCTCCAGAACGCCGGGAAGGTCGACCGACACCTCGGTGGTGAGCGGGCTCGCCATGGCCAGGGCCCGTACGGCGTCGCCGAGCCCGCGTTCGGCCAGGACCGGCGGGTGGATGCCACGGACCAGGTCGCGCAGCTCGGTGAGGGCCTTGGAGGAGGACTCGCGCGCCTCGGACAGCAGCTTCCTGGCCTTCTCCGGGTCGCGTTCGAGCAGGTGCTCGATCGCGCCGAGGTTCATGCCCATGGCCACCAGGCGGGCCTGCGCGCCGTCGTGCAGGTCGCGTTCGATCCGGCGCAGCTCGGCCGCCTGCGTGTCGAGCGCGTCGGAGCGGGTCTCGGTCAGGCGCTCCACACGCATCTCGAGCTCCCGCTCGTGCGTCGGGCCCAGCAGGGAGGCGTCCAGCCGCGCGTGCGCCTTCATGATCAGCGGGGTCAGCCAGATGCCCAGCCCCGCGTACACGAACCCCATCAGGCCGGCGAGCATCGCGCTGCCGAAGCCGGTGACGTGCACGAAGGTGTACCAGTCGCCGCCGTCCCCATGCACGATCGGGTACCAGAGCCCGGCCGCCAGCACCCAGCCGTACGGGCCGTAGAAGAGCAGCGCGAAGGCGAAGATCGCCATGGCGAACCCGGCGGTGGCATCCGTGATCATCCACAGCAGGTCGCGGTACGTCGCCGGGTCCTTCATGATCCACCGGTAGCGCTCCAGCACGCCGAGCACGCCGCTCTGGAACTCCGGCCTCCGCCGGTACGGCGTCTGGATCTCCACGCCGAACCAGTCGCGGGCGAGCCGGCGGCGCAACCCCATGTAGGACCGGGCGGCGGCCGTCACGACCGGCGTCACGAACAGCCCCACGCCGACCAGGGACAACGCCATGAACACGACCGAGAAGATGAAGGACACCAGCGATCCGAGCATGGCCAGCAGGGCCAGGCCCAGTCCGCGTACGGCGGCGAGCGCCGCCCTCCCAATGTTCATCGTTCCTCCCGGTCTCCGTCCTTATCTTGCCGTCTCGAGTCTCGCGAGCGTGCCGTCCGCGGTCACTGGGGCCAGGGACCGGCCGGGGGTGTCACTGGCACCACCCCGGGAGGGGGTCTGAGCGGCTGGGGCGGGCCATCGCGGATTCCTAGCGTCTTCGGCGAAGCCCAAAGTCGGGAGACGCTCATGAGAAGCCACGTTCGCGGACGTCATGCCCCTCCGTCGTCCTTCGCCGCCCGGATCGGCGGCTGGAGCGTGCGGCACCGCAAGACCGCGATCATCGGCTGGCTGCTGTTCGTGATCGCCGCCAGCGTGATCGGCGGAATGGCCGGCCAGGCCAACATGAAGCCGTACGAGAACGCCGCAGGCGACTCCGCCCGCGCCCAGAAGATCCTCTACGACGCCGGGATCAAGGACCCGGCCGGCGAGATGGTGATCGTGCACAGCCGTACGCCCGGCGCCTGGCGTGACGCGGCGAAGGACGTCTCGGCCGCGGTACGGGCCACGGGCCTCGTCGGTACGGTCGCACCCGCCGTGACCTCCGCGGACGGGCGGGACGGCCTGGTGCGGTTCACCATGACCGGCGACCCGGAGACGGCGGCCGACCGGGTCCAGCCGGTCCTGGACGCCGTCGGCCGGGTGCGGGCCGCCCACCCGGAGGTGACGATCGGCCAGTTCGGCGACGCCAGCGGGGGCAAGTGGCTGAACGACGTGCTCAGCAAGGACTTCGCCCGCGCCGAGTGGACCGGGGTACCGCTCGCCATCGGCATCCTGCTCGTGGCGTTCGGTGCGCTGCTGGCCGCCCTGCTGCCGGTCGGGCTCGCGCTCACCGCGTTCGTCGCGGCGAACGGGGTGCTGGCCGTGGCCAGCCACGCGTTGCACCTGTTCGACACGACGAGTTCGGTGATGCTGCTCGTGGGGCTGGCGGTCGGCGTCGACTACTGCCTGTTCTACATCCGCCGGGAGCGCGACGAGCGCGCCGCGGGCCACGACAGGCAGACCGCGCTGCGCATCGCCGCCGCGACGTCCGGCCGGTCGGTGCTGATCTCCGGTCTCACGGTGATGCTGGCGATGGCGGGCATGTTCCTGTCCGGGCTGCTGCTGTTCAACGGCTTCGCGCTGGCCACGATCCTGGTCGTCTTCATCGCGATGCTCGGCTCGGTGACCGTGCTGCCGGCGCTGCTGTCTCTGCTCGGCGACAAGGTCGAGCTCGGCCGCATCCCGTTCCTGGGCCGCCGCCGCGGCCGCCGCGCCACGCGCGGAGGCGTGTCGGCGGCCGTCCTGCGGCCCGTCCTCGCCCGTCCGGCGATCTTCGCGGTGCTGGCGGCGGTCGTCATGCTCGTCCTGGCCGCGCCGACCCTCGGCATGCGCACCCAGCAGCTCGGCCTGGACCAGGAGATGCCCAAGGGCACCCCCACGCTCGAGGCCTACCAGCGCATCTCCACGGCGTTCCCCGGTGGACCGGCGCCCGCCAAGGTGGTGCTCAAGGCCGCCGACATCCGCTCGCCGGAGGTACGGAAGGCCATCTCCGCGCTGAAGAGCCGGACCGGCCACGACGGGGAGTTCCGCGCACCGGCCACCGTGACCACCCATGCGCGGCAGAACGTCGCCGAGATCGCCGTGCCGCTCGCCGGCGACGGCAGGAACGCGACCTCCCGGCACGCCCTGAAGACGCTGCGGGAGCAGATCGTGCCCGCGACGGTCGGGGCGGCCGGGACGGCGTACGTGACCGGTGAGCTCGCCGACTCGGTCGACTTCAACGACCAGCTGAACGCCGACATCGTGCCGGTCTTCGTGTTCGTGATGATCGTGACGTTCGTCCTGATGCTGATCTCGTTCCGGTCGCTGACGGTCGCGATCACCTCGATCCTGCTCAACCTGCTGTCGGTCGCGGCGGCGTACGGCGTCATGGTCGCGGTCTTCCAGCACGGCTGGGGCGCGGGCCTGTTCGGCACCGAACCGGTGGGGGCGATCGAGGGATGGATGCCGCTGTTCGTCTTCGTGGTGCTGTTCGGCCTGTCGATGGACTACCACGTGTTCGTGGTGTCGCGGATCCGCGAGGCGCGCGACCGGGGCCTGCGGACCCCGGACGCGGTGGCGCACGGCGTGCGTTCCAGCGCGGGCGTCGTCACCTCCGCGGCGGTGATCATGGTGGCCGTCTTCGCGGTCTTCGCGACGCTGTCGATGCAGGACATGAAGCAGATGGGCGTGGGCCTGGCGGTGGCCGTGCTGCTGGACGCGACCGTCGTACGCGCGGTGCTGCTGCCGTCGGTGATGGCCCTGCTCGGCGAGCGCAACTGGTACCTGCCGCGCTGGCTCGGCCGGCTGCCCCAGGTGTCCCACGGCGAGGAGCCGGCGCCTCCCCGCGCGGAGCGCAGCGCGGTGCCGGTGGGGCGCTGAACCGGCGGGTCCCGGCCGGGCACGGGGGCGCCGGCCGGGCCGCGTCGGGCGGGGGAATGCGCGGTGGCCTCGGCATGTTGTGCTATCTGGCACACTGGTACGCGCTGCGGTACCGGTTCACATCCCCGGATCCCCCGGGTGATGACCCGGCGACCGCCTGAAGCGAGGAGAAGTAGTGAAGCCTGACATCCACCCGAGCTACGGCGTCACCACCGTGACGTGCACGTGCGGGAACACCTTCCAGACCCGGAGCACCGCGGAGAACGGCGCGATCCACGCCGATGTCTGCTCGAACTGCCACCCGTTCTACACGGGCAAGCAGAAGATCCTCGACACCGGTGGCCGCGTGGCCCGGTTCGAGCGGCGGTTCGGCAAGAAGGCCGCGGGCAACAAGAAGTAGCCAGACGTCCCACGCCGGCCGGAGAGGCATTTCTCCGGTCGGCGTCGGCCTGTCTGCCCCGTGCCCGTCCAGCGCCTGACCAGGACATGACGTGAACCTCGACGATCTGACCAGCGAATACGCCGACATCGAAAAGCGGCTCGCCGACCCGGCCGTACATGCGGACCAGGCCGAGGCGCGCCGTCTCGGCAAGCGCTACGCGGAGCTTCGGCCGGTCGTCGAGGCGGCACGTGACCTGACGGCGGCCCAGGACGACGCGGAGACCGCGCGCGAGCTGGCGGCCGAGGACCCCGCGTTCGCCGAAGAGGCGATCCAGCTCGACCGGCGCATCGAGGAGCTGGAGGAGACCCTCCGGCGGCTGCTCGTGCCGCGCGATCCCAACGACGACAAGGACGTCATCCTCGAGATCAAGGCCGGTGAGGGCGGCGAGGAGTCCGCGCTGTTCGCCGGCGACCTCCTGCGGATGTACCTCCGCCACGCCGAGCGCATCGGCTGGAAGACCGAGATCATCGATGCCCAGCCCTCCGATCTCGGTGGTTACAAAGACGTCACCGTGGCGGTCAAGTCCCGCCCGTCCACCGAGGGCGTGTGGGCCCGCCTGAAGTATGAAGGCGGAGTGCACCGCGTCCAGCGCGTTCCCGCGACCGAGTCCCAGGGCCGCATCCACACCAGTGCGGCGGGCGTGTTCGTCATGCCCGAGGCCGAGGACATCGACGTCCAGATCGACCCGAACGACCTGCGCATCGACGTGTTCCGCTCCAGCGGCCCCGGCGGCCAGAGCGTCAACACCACCGACTCCGCGGTCCGCATCACCCACCTGCCGACCGGCATCGTCGTGTCGTGCCAGAACGAGAAGAGCCAGCTCCAGAACAAGGAGCAGGCGATGCGCATCCTGCGGGCCCGGCTGCTCGCCGCCGCGCAGGAGGAGGCCGACGCCGCCGCGGCGGCCGAGCGCAAGAGCCAGGTGCGCACGGTGGACCGGTCCGAACGGGTCCGCACCTACAACTTCCCGGAGAACCGCATCTCCGATCATCGTGTGGGCTACAAGGCCTACAACCTCGACCACGTGCTCGACGGTGACCTGCACAATGTCATCCAGGCACTGGTGGACGCCGACATGGAGCACAAGCTCGCCCAAGCGACCTGACCTGACATGACATGAGCCATCTGCTCTCTGACGAGATCGCCCGCGCGACGGCACGCCTGGCCGCCGCGGGGATTCCGTCGCCCCGGGCCGACGCCGAGGAGCTGGCGGCCTTCGTGCACGGCGTCAAGCGCGCCGAGCTGCACACGGTGCCGGACGCCGCGTTCGACGCGCGGTACTGGGCGGGCATCGCCCGGCGCGAGGCCGGTGAGCCGCTGCAGCACATCACGGGCCGGGCGTTCTTCCGCTACCTGGAGCTGCGGGTGGGGCCGGGCGTGTTCGTCCCCCGGCCCGAGACCGAGGTCGTCGCCGGCTGGGCGATCGACACGCTGCGCACGATGGACGTCGGCGACCCGCTCGTCGTGGACCTCGGTACGGGGTCGGGAGCCATCGCCCTGTCCATCGCCCAGGAGGTCCCGCGAGCGCGCGTCCACGCGGTCGAGAAGGACCCCAAGGCCTATGTCCACGCGACGCGCAACGTCGAGGAGCTGGACGAGCGCGGCCGGGTCCGGCTGCACCTGAGCGACTTCGCCGACGCGCTGCACGATCTCGACGGCACCGTCGACCTGGTCGTCAGCAATCCGCCGTACATCCCGATGTCGGAGTGGGAGTACGTCGCGGAGGACGTCCGCGACTTCGACCCGCCGTCCGCGCTGTGGGGCGGCGGCGACGACGGCCTCGACGCGATCCGCGTGGTCGAGCGCACCGCGCGGCGGCTGCTGCGCCCCGGCGGCTGGGTCGCGGTCGAGCACAGCGACCTGCAGGGCAACCCCGTCTACTGGATCTTCGCCGAAGAGCACGGCTGGCGCGACATGCGCAACCACAAGGACCTGACCGGCCGCGACCGCTTCGTCACCGCCCGCCTGGGTCTTGACTGAACCCCCGTGAGTAGGACTCCGCGGCGGTGGGAGAATGGCGGCCGTGAGCCGAAGCTATGACTGCTCAGAGCCGATGGAACGCACCCGGGGGATCGCCGAGGCCGTCTCGGCGGTACGGCGCGGCGAGCTGATCGTCCTGCCCACCGACACGGTCTACGGGATCGGTGCCGACGCCTTCACGCCCGCGGCGGTGAACGCGCTGATGGAGGCCAAGGGGCGTGGCCGCGACATGCCCTCCCCGGTGCTGGTCGGCTCGGTGCGCGCGGCCCAGGCGCTCGTGGAGGACTTCGGCACGTACGGGCAGGACCTCGTGGACGAGTTCTGGCCGGGTGCCCTCACTCTCGTCTGCCGGGCCAACAGCACGCTCGCCTGGGACCTCGGCGACGCCAAGGGCACGGTCGCCATCCGCATGCCGCTGCACCAGCTCACGCTGGAGCTGCTCAAGGAGACCGGGCCGATGGCGGTGAGCAGCGCCAATCGCTCCGGCGCCCCGCCGGCCCGCACCGTGGCCGACGCGGAGGCGCAGCTCGGCGACTCGGTCGAGGTCTACCTCGACGACGGGCCGAGCGGCGATGGCGCGCCCTCCTCGATCGTCGACCTGACCGGAGCGGTGCCGCGCCTCCTGCGCGCCGGCGCCATCTCCGAGGCACGGCTCCGCGAGGTGTGCGGCGTCCTGCTCAGCGACGAGGACGAGCCCGAACCGACCGAGTCCGCCGAAACGTCCGACAAGACCGACGAGCCCGCCAAGGCCGAGGAGCCCGCCAAGGCCGGTGATCCGGTCAAGGACGGGGAGCCCGCCAAGGCCGACGAGCCGGTCAAGGAAGAGACGGCGAAGGCGGAGCGGTCCGGCGACGCGGACAAGCCCGCTCAGTAGCGACGGCGCCAGCCGCCGCACTTGCCGATCCGGAATCTCTTCTTCCGCCAGCGGCCGACGCACTCCTGGGCGTACAGGTGGCCGGTGTTCGCCGAAACGACGGTGTGCCACCGCCGCCTCGGCCCCCCGTGGCGCAGCGCCACGACCCGTACGGCGGCCCGGTGGCGTCCGGTGAAGGTGAGGCGTACCGCGGGGTCACGGCCGGCCTTCTCCGGGCCTCTGAGGAAGAACGACAGGGTCACCTTCGCCGGGCGCCTGCGGTAGACGCCGAAGGCGTCCACGCCGGGCAGGCCGGCCGAGCGCCAGAAGCCGCTGTCGGCGCGGGCCGCGGGCGTGACCGGCGGGAGCGTGGTCAGCAGCACGCCGGCCACGAGAGTCATCGCGACACGCCGCATCGGCCCCCCAAGGTCGTCTCCTCCGGGCGGAAGACGGCGGCCCGGGCACCCCGGTTTCTTCCCGCGGAAGACGCCGGTCAGCGGCCGTGCGGGACACGACTGGGCGGCACGTGACGCATTCGTGACCACCGCGCACAAACCAATGCGGTCGCGCACGGATCTAACCGGTCAGGACGGCGCCTTCCCCGACTCCCGTCGCGGGAGGGAGCAGGAGCGCCGACGCGTATGGAGGAGCGATGTTCACCGTGAAGCCGAACCCTCAGCCGGGCGACGGTGCGCTCGCCCGCCACCGCGAAGGCGCGGAGCCGGTACGTGAGTGCCGGTGGACGCCCGGGCCCGCGGCGGCGCGCTCGCGCGAGGCCGGCCGGGACGTCGGCCGTGTCGTCCAGCTCGACGCGTGGATCGGTCCCGCGGCGGAGCTTGATGGCGCCGGGCGCGGAAACGAACGCGCCGACCAGCCGGATTCCCGTCGCCGCTCCGGCGAACACCCGCGCTGAGCTGCGGCGTCGCCTGTGATATCGCCGAAACGTGACGAGGCGGTCGCGCACGGTGATACCTGTGGGACGGCGCTCCCTGGTGGGCCGGGAGCAATAGAGTTGGTGCCCGGTCGGTAACGGGTGGCAAGCAGCGCGTCGCATGGAGGTGGACGAGTGAGGGAGTACATCCTCACCTTCCTGACGGGCGCGATCGTCACCTACCTCCTCGTGCCCCTGGTGCTGAAGATCGCCATCTGGTTCAAGGCCATGACCCCGGTGCGCGACCGCGACGTCCACGCGATCCCGACGCCCCGGATGGGCGGCCTGGCGATGTTCGCGGGCATGCTGGCCGCCCTGCTCATGGCCTCGCGCCTGCCCCACCTGCACAAGGTCTTCACCGAGAGCCCGACCTGGATCGGCCTGCTGTCGGCCGGCGGCCTGCTCGTCGTGGTCGGCATCGCCGACGACCGGTGGGAGATCGACGCGCTGACCAAGATGGCCGGTCAGGTCGCCGCGGCCGGCCTGCTGATCATGAACGGCGTCCAGATCTCCTGGATCCCGCTGCCCGGCGCGACCTTCGTGCTGCCCCCGTCGTACGGGGTGCCGCTGACCATCATCGTCGTGGTCGCCACGATCAACGCGGTGAACTTCATCGACGGGCTCGACGGCCTCGCCGGGGGCATCGTCGGCGTGTCGGCCATGGCGTTCTTCCTCTACGCCTTCCTGGTCACGGTCGTCGTCCACCTCGACCACCAGTCGGCGCCGGCGCTGATCGCGGCCGTTCTGGCCGGCATGTGCGCCGGCTTCCTCCCGCACAACTTCAGCCCGGCCCGGATCTTCATGGGCGACACCGGCTCGATGCTGATCGGGCTGCTGCTCGCCACCTCGATGATCACCGTCTCCGGGTTCGACCCGGTCGCGCTGCGCGGGTCGATCAACCGGTTCCCCACGATCCTGCCGCTGATCCCGATCGCGATCCTGGTCGTGCCGTACGCCGACATGCTGATGGCCGTGGTCCGGCGCTCCTACGACGGGCGGTCGCCGTTCGCGCCGGACAAGAAGCACCTGCACCACCGGCTGTTGGACCTCGGCCACTCGCACCGGGGCGCGGCCCTGGTCATGTACCTGTGGACGGCGCTGTTCTCGTTCGGCGTGGTGGCGCTCTCGGCGGTCAAGTCACCGCTGATCGTGCTCAGCGTGGCGAGCCTGGTGGCGATCGCGGCGCTGGTCGTGATGGCCTTCCCCCAGCTCCGGCCGCACGGGCGCCGACGTCGCGGGACCGCGGAGCGGCAGTCTGATCACCGACCGCGACAACCTGCCTGAACTGCGCACTTTGCCATAACTTGACGCGGAAACCAGGGTCTGAGAAGCTTGTGATATCTTTCACGAGCGGCAAGTAGCCAACACAGTGTGAACACCCCGGAGCACTCATGCAGTCCACCGACGCCCGGATCCTCCGTGGCGCCGCGATCCCCACAGGCCTCGCAGGGCTCGTCGCGATCATCGCCGGCCTCCTGTTCGCAGGAGGCAAGGGCGCGTTGGGCGCGGCCATCGGGGTTGCCCTCGTACTCGTATTCTTCACCCTCGGCATGCTCGTCGTCAGCTATGTCTCGAGATTGTCGCAACAACTTGTGATGATGGCCGGGCTGCTGGGTTATCTCGTCAAACTGGTGGCGGTGTTCGCGCTGGTGGCGGCGCTCAACCATGTGACGGTATGGAACGCGCACGTCTTCGGCTGGACTGTGCTCTCGCTCACTATCGTCTGGCTCGCCGCCGAGGTGAATGCCACGATCAACGCCCGCACGCCGTACGTCGAATCAGGCCACGCATCCCGTGACCTCGGCAAACCGGGCACATGATGACATTGGACTACTCCAATATGACTATGCGGCGGGTAGCCTGCTATCGTCCGGAGCGCGATGACTGGAAATGGGCGTCTGCCCACCGAGTCGGAAGACCGCGAGTTCGCGAACGCCGTGTCGGCCGCCCCCGCCACTATTCTGGCTGGGATGCTGGTCTTCGGCGGCGTGGGCTGGCTCCTCGCTCGCTGGCTGGACGTCACGGCGCTGCTACCCGTCTTCCTGGTGCTGGGCCTGGTCTTCGCTGGATACCTGGTCTACGTCCGCTACGGCCGCTGAGCGCGCCGAGCGGAGCCGTGGCCCACCGAGACGACAGCAAGGTTGCCGCCTTGATGAGCTACGACCGCGAAAGGAAAACCGGGTGAGTGCCCCGCACATCCTCGCCAAAGACTTCGAAGCCCCGGGACTCGGCCTGTTCCAGTGGAAGCCCCTCTTCCACATAGGTCCGTTCGCCGTCGCCAAGCCGATCGTGCTCTGCGCCCTGGTGATGATCATCGTCATCGCCTTCTTCTGGGCCGCCTTCGCGAAGCCGAAGCTCGTGCCCCGCGGCTGGCAGAACGTCGGCGAGGTCGCGTACATGTTCGTCCGCGACGAGATCGGCCGGCCGTTCCTGGGCAAGGACTCGGAAAAGTGGATGCGTCTGCTGATCCCGGTGTTCTTCTTCGTGTGGCTCGGCAACCTGATGTCGGTGGTGCCGGTGGCGCAGTTCCCGGTCAACTCCCGCATCGCGTTCCCGCTCGTGTTGGCGGTCCTGATCTACCTGACCTTCTGGGTCGTGGGAATCAAGAACCAAGGCTTCTTCGGCCTGCTGAAGAACGCGACGATGCCGCCCGACCTCCCCTGGGCGCTCTACATCATCGTCATCCCGATCGAGTTCGTCTCGACGTTCTTCATCCGGCCGTTCACCCACGCCGTGCGGCTCTTCGCGAACATGTTCGCCGGTCACCTGCTGATCGCACTCTTCGCGACCGTCGGCTTCCACTTCCTCTGGGAGAAGGTCACCCCGCTCGGCTTCGGGGTGGGCGTCCTGGGTGCGGTCCTGACGATCGTCATGACCGCGTTCGAGCTGTTCATCCAGGCGGTGCAGGCGTACGTCTTCACGCTGCTCGCCGCCTTCTACATAAGTGCCGGACTCTACTCCGACCACTGAGACCCGACCGCGAACGTCAACACGTGACCGGCGGAGACGACCGCCGGCCTAGCGAAAAGGAATCCGAATGTCTTTCCTCGCCGAAGCCACCACCAACATCAACCCCGGCCTCAAGGCGATGGGCTACGGCCTGTCCGCCATCGGCCCGGGCATCGGCGTCGGCATCGTCTTCGGTCAGGGCGTCAACGCCATCGCCCGCCAGCCGGAGCTGACGAGCACCATCCGCACGAACATGCTGCTGGGCTTCGCCTTCTCCGAGGCGCTCGCCCTGATCGGCCTGGTCGCGCCGTTCATCTACACCTCCTGACCGAGGTCCGACTCTGACGGAAGGCTGTGCACGCCATGATGTTGGCCGAACACGCCGCCGGGTTCGTCGCCGCCGCGGAGAAGAACCCGAACCCTCTGCTCCCCGACGCGGCCGAGCTGATCTTCGGCACGATCGCGTTCCTCATCGTGCTCTTCGTCCTCGGCAAGATGCTGATCCCGCGGATCCAGCAGACCCTCGCCGAGCGCACCGACGCGATCGAGGGCGGCATCAAGCGGGCCGAAGAGGCGCAGGACGAGGCCCAGCGGGTGCTCGAGCAGTACAAGGAGCAACTCGCCGAGGCGCGGCACGAGGCCGCTCGTCTCCGCGAGGAGGCCCGCGAGCAGGGCGCGCAGATCATCGCTGAGATGCGCGAGCAGGCTCAGACCGAGGCGCAGCGCGTCATCGACCAGGCGCACGCCCAGATCGAGGCCGACCGCCAGCAGGCCTTCACGCGGCTGCGCACCGAGATCGGTGAGCTGGCCGTCGACCTGGCGAGCCGCATCGTGGGCGAGTCCCTTGAGGACGAGGCCCGCCGGCGCGGCACCGTCGACCGGTTCCTCGACCAGCTCGAGGACCGGGCACGGGCGGAGGCCTAGATGAGGGGCGCGAGTAGGGCTTCGCTGGCAGAGGCCGGTGAGCGGTTCGAGGCCGTGCTGTCGGCGGGTGACGCCGGCGCGATCGGCGACGAGCTGTTCGCGGTGCTGCGGCTGCTCGACCGTGAGCACGTGCTCCGGCGGGCGCTCGCGGACCCGGCCCGGCCGGCCGACCAGCGGGCCGGGCTCGCCTTGGCGGTGCTCGACGGCAAGGTGTCCCGCCCGGTCGCCGAGTTCGTCGCCGAGCTCGCACGACTGCGGTGGGGACGCTCGATCGACCTCACCGACGCGATCGAGCGGTTCGCCGTGGTCGCGGAGGTGGCGAGCGCTGAGGCGGCGGGCCGGCTCGACGACCTCGAGGACGAGCTGTTCCGCTTCGGCCGCATCGTCGAGGCGCAGCCGGAGCTGCGCGGCGTGCTCGTCGATCATCGCGTGTCGGGTGAGCGCAAGGCCGTGCTGGTGACCGAGCTGCTGGAGGGCAAGACGACCCCGGCGACGTTGCGGCTGGTCACCGAGGCGGTGACACATCCGCGAGGACGTAGTCTGGAGCGTGTGCTCGCGGAGTTCGGCCGCATCGCCGCCGAGCGCCGTAACCGCTTGATCGCGGTCGTCCGGACCGCGGTGGA
Source organism: Actinoallomurus sp. CA-142502 (assembly GCF_050936355.1). Classification (NCBI taxonomy): domain Bacteria; kingdom Bacillati; phylum Actinomycetota; class Actinomycetes; order Streptosporangiales; family Thermomonosporaceae; genus Actinoallomurus; species Actinoallomurus sp. CA-142502. The sequence goes on along the minus strand of NZ_JBNJMY010000001.1, from coordinate 9,746,787 downwards.
CCTGAGCGAGCAGCAGAAGGCGCGGCTCAACGCCGTGCTCTCGGCGCAGTACGGCCACGATGTTCAGCTGAACATCGAGGTTGATCCCTCCGTTTTGGGTGGAATGTCCATCCGAGTGGGGGATGAGGAAATCGACGGCACCATCGTGCGCAGGCTGGGCGACATCCGCCGGCGCATCGAGCGGGCGAGCTGACCAAGCATCGAACTCACGGAGAGAGACGAAGAAGAATGGCGGAGCTGACGATCCGGCCGGAGGAGATCCGGAGTGCGCTCGAGCGCTTCGTCCAGGCGTACGAGCCGGAGGCGGCCGCGAGCGAAGAGGTCGGGACCGTCGTCGAGTGCTTCGACGGCATCGCCTTCGTCGAGGGTCTTCCCTCGGCCATGGCGAACGAGCTTCTTGAGTTCGAGGACGGCACGCGCGGCATCGCGCTGAACCTTGACGTTCGGCAGATCGGTGTCGTCATCCTGGGCGATTTCTCCACTATCGAAGAAGGCCAGCAGGTCCGCCGCACCGGCGAGGTCCTGTCGGTCCCGATCGGCGACGGCTACCTCGGCCGCGTCGTGGACTCCCTCGGCAACCCCATCGACGGCAAGGGCCCGATCGAGACGAGCGGTCGCCGCGAGCTCGAGCTGCAGGCGCCCGGCGTCATGCAGCGCCAGCCCGTGAGCGAGCCGCTGCAGACGGGCATCAAGGCGATCGACGCCCTCACGCCGATCGGCCGTGGCCAGCGCCAGCTGATCATCGGTGACCGGCAGACCGGCAAGACCACCGTCGCGATCGACACGATCCTGAACCAGAAGCAGGCGTGGGAGAGCGGCGACCCGAGCAAGCAGGTGCGCTGCATCTACGTCGCCGTCGGCCAGAAGGGCTCGACGATCGCGCAGGTGCGGGCCACGCTGCAGGACGCCGGCGCGCTGGAGTACACCACGATCGTGGCGGCGCCGGCCTCCGAGCCCGCGGGCTACAAGTACATCGCCCCCTACACCGGCTCGGCCATCGGCCAGCACTGGATGTACGAGGGCAAGCACGTCCTGATCGTGTTCGACGACCTGTCCAAGCAGGCGGAGTCCTACCGCGCGATCTCGCTGCTGCTGCGCCGCCCGCCGGGCCGCGAGGCGTACCCCGGTGACGTCTTCTACCTCCACTCGCGTCTGCTGGAGCGCTGCGCGAAGCTCTCCGACGACCTGGGCGCCGGTTCGATGACGGGTCTGCCGATCATCGAGACCAAGGGCAACGACGTCTCCGCCTACATCCCGACCAACGTCATCTCCATCACGGACGGGCAGGTCTTCCTGGAGACCGACCTGTTCAACCAGGGTGTCCGCCCGGCCATCAACGTCGGTATCTCGGTGTCCCGCGTCGGCGGCGCCGCGATGACCAAGGCGATGAGGAAGGCCACGAGCAACCTGAAGCTGTTCCTGTCGCAGTACCGCGACCTGGAGGCGTTCGCGGCGTTCGCGTCCGACCTCGACGCGGCCTCGCGCGCCCAGCTCGACCGCGGCGCCCGCCTGGTCGAGCTGCTCAAGCAGCCGCAGAACGCCCCGTTCCCGATGGAGGAGCAGGTCGTCTCGATCTGGGCCGGCACCACCGGTGAGCTGGACGAGGTGCCGATCGAGGACATCCGCCGCTTCGAGGCCGAGTTCCTCGACTACATCAAGCGCACCGACAGTGGCCTGCTCGAGACGATCCGGGAGACCGGCAAGTTCGAGGACGACACCGCGACGAAGCTCAAGGACCTCATCTCCGAGTTCAAGAAGGGCTTCGAGACGACCAGCCACGGTCTCCTGGTGCAGGAGGAGACGGTCGAGGCGATCGACGCGGAGGACGTCGAGCAGGAGAAGATCACCCGCGTGAGGAAGAAGTAGCCGATGGGTGCCCAGCTTCGGGTCGTACGGCGCCGCATCGCCTCGACGAAGTCGATGGCGAAGATCACGCGTGCGCAGGAGCTCATCGCCTCGTCGCGGATCGTCAAGGCACAGCAGCGGGTGCGGGAGTCGGGGCCGTACGCCCGGCAGATCACGCGGGCAATCTCCGCGCTGGTCAGCCACAACGTCGGCGTCAGCCACCCGCTCCTGGCGGAGCGGCCCGAGAGCAAGCGGGCCGCGGTGCTGCTGATCACGAGCGACCGCGGCTTCGCCGGCGGCTACAACGCCAACGTCATCCGTGAGGCCGAGGGTCTGATGACCCTGCTGCGCGAGCAGGGCAAGGAGCCCGTCCCGTACATCGTCGGACGCAAGGGTGTCGGCTGGTACCGCTTCCGCGAGCGTGAGTACGCCGAGGAGTGGACCGGGTTCAGCGACAACCCGCGGTTCGAGAACGCCGAGACGATCGGGCGCACGCTCGTCGAGGAGTTCGGCAAGCCGGTCGAGGAGGGCGGCGTGGGCGAGATCCACGTCGTCTACACCGAGTTCGTGTCCATGCTGACGCAGACCGCCCAGGTGCACCGTCTGCTGCCGCTGGAGATCGAGGAGGCCGAAGACCTCCCCGAGGAGCAGCGGAGCCACGGCGCGCTGCCGGCGTACGACTTCGAGCCGTCGGCCCAGGCCGTCCTCGACGCGCTCCTGCCGAACTACATCGAGAGCCGGATCTGGCACATGCTGCTCCAGGCGGCCGCGTCCGAGCACGCCCAGCGCCGGCGGGCCATGAAGTCGGCGACCGACAACGCCAACGATGTGATCCAGAACCTGACGCGGGTGGCCAACCAGGCTCGCCAGGCCGAGATCACGCAGGAAATCAGCGAGATCGTCGGTGGCGCGAACGCGCTGGCCGAGACGTCCGCGGGGAGTGAGTGAGAGCCACCATGACTGCTTCGGTTGAAGAGACCGCCACCTCCACGGCGACGGGTCGCGTCGCCCGTGTCACGGGTGCCGTCGTCGACGTCGAGTTCTCCGTCGACACGATGCCCGACATCTACAACGCACTGCACATCAACGTCACGCTCGGCGGCCAGGAGCGCAAGCTGACCCTGGAGGTCGCCCAGCACATCGGCGACAACATGGTCCGCGCCATCTCGCTCCAGCCGACCGACGGCGTCGTCCGCGGCGCCCCGGTGATCGACACGGGTGCGGCCATCTCGGTGCCGGTCGGCGACGGGGTCAAGGGCCACGTCTTCAACACGATCGGCGAGTCCCTCGACGTGCCGACCGCCTCGCTGGAGGTCACCGAGCGCTGGCCGATCCACCGGCACGCGCCGGCGTTCGACCAGCTCGAGAGCAAGACCGAGATCCTCGAGACCGGCATCAAGGTCATCGACCTGCTCACCCCGTACGTCAAGGGCGGCAAGATCGGCCTGTTCGGCGGCGCGGGCGTGGGCAAGACGGTGCTCATCCAGGAGATGATCACCCGTGTCGCCCGTAACCACCGGGGCACCTCGGTGTTCGCGGGCGTCGGCGAGCGCACCCGTGAGGGCACCGACCTGCTGCTGGAGATGGAGGAGGCGAACGTCCTCAAGGACACCGCCCTCGTCTTCGGCCAGATGGACGAGCCGCCGGGCACCCGTCTGCGGGTCGCGCTGTCCGCGCTGACCATGGCGGAGTACTTCCGCGACGTCCAGAACCAGGACGTGCTGCTGTTCATCGACAACATCTTCCGGTTCACCCAGGCGGGTTCGGAGGTCTCCACGCTGCTGGGCCGTATGCCCTCCGCGGTGGGTTACCAGCCGACCCTCGCCGACGAGATGGGCGAGCTGCAGGAGCGGATCACCTCGACCCGCGGTCACTCGATCACCTCGATGCAGGCGATCTACGTGCCCGCGGACGACATCACCGACCCGGCGCCGCACACCACGTTCGCGCACCTCGACGCCACCACGGTGCTCTCGCGTGCGATCACGGAGAAGGGCATCTACCCTGCGGTGGACCCGCTCGACTCCACGTCGCGGATCATGGACCCGGTCATCCTCGGCCAGGAGCACTACGACGTCGCCCAGGAGGTGAAGCGGATCCTTCAGCGCTACAAGGAGCTGCAGGACATCATCTCCCTGCTCGGCATCGACGAGCTCTCCGAAGAGGACAAGGTCACGGTGGAGCGGGCGCGCCGCATCGAGCGGTTCCTGTCCCACCCGATGTACATGGCCGAGGCGTTCACCGGCCAGGTCGGCGAGAACGTCCCGCTGAGCGAGACGATCGCGTCCTTCAAGGCGATCACCGAGGGTAAGTACGACCACCTGCCGGAACAGGCGTTCTTCATGGTCGGCGGCATCGAGCAGGCCGAGAAGAAGGCCCAGGAGCTCCAGAAGTAGCTCAGAGCCGTTCGGAGGAGAACGAAGTGGCAAAGCTACGCGTGGAGCTGGTCTCGCCGGAGCGCGAGATCTGGGCCGGCGAAGCCGATATGGTCGTGGCCAAGACCATCGAGGGTGAGATGGGCATCCTGCCCGGCCACGCGCCGGTCCTCGGCGTGATGGTGGACGGCAGCGTGGTCCGCATCCACCCGTCCGACGGCGGTGATCCCGTCGCGGCGATGGTCTCCGGCGGGTTCTTCTCGGTCGCCTCCAACGAGGTGTCGGTACTCGCGGAGTACGCCGAGCTGGGCGGCGAGATCGATGTCCGCGCCGCCCGCGAGGAGTACGAACGCGTGTCGGCGCAGGAGGGCGAGGAGGCCGCCGCGGCGCAGCGCCGGGCGCGGGCGCGGCTGAGGGCCGCCGGCCAAGAAGTCTGATCGGCACCGATCTCCGCGGGGGAAGCAGGGGGGAGTGGGCGGGCACCTGGCACTCGATGTGGGGGCGGCCCTTGCCGCCGCCCTGCTGGCGGTCATCGTCGTGTTCGCCATGCTCTCGGTACGGCGCTGGCTGCTCGAACGCCGTGGCGGCACGGTGGAGTGCAGCCTGCGCGAGCCGGACGGCCGTGGCGTGTGGCGGCTGGGCATCGGCCGCTACAACGGTGACGAGTTGCTCTGGTTCGCGATCTTCGGTTTTCGGTTCAGGCCCCGGCGGGTGGTTCACCGCCGGGGCCTCGTCGTCGCCGGCCGCCGCACGCCGAAGGCCGAAGAAGAGGCCGCTCTCCAGCCGGACACGGGCATCGTCGAGGTACGCGACGACGGGCTCACCGTCGAGCTGGCGATGAGCGGCGCCGCCCTGACCGGCTTCCTGGCCTGGCTGGAGGCCTCCCCGCCGGGCTCGTCGCTCAACTGAGACGCCGGAAAACCGCTGGCATCAGGGCGCCCGGCCGGGTGAGGATGCCGGGGTGGAGGATCTGGTCGGCCGGGCCGTCGAGCTGGCCCGAGACGCCGGGGACGACGACTACACGCCCGTCTGGGCGGTCCTCGGCGAGATGGCGCAGGACGGGCCGGCGTCGCTCCTGGCCGGCGTGGACCTGCTCGCCTCACCCGATCCGGTGGTCCGCGCGGTCGGGTGTGACCTGCTGGGCCGCGCCAGTGAACGGCACGAGACGGTCCGCGCGGACGCCGCGTCCGCACTGCTCACCCTCGCGCCGTCCGAGACAGACGTCGACGTGCTCTGGTCGATCGCGCAGGCCCTCGGCAGCACATTCGACCACCGGGCCGAGCCCGTCCTGGTCTTCCTGTCCGCGCATCCGGACCCCGACGTCCGCCTCAAGGCGGCCCAGGCACTGCCCTCGATGCCGGCCGGAGAGGCGGTGGCCGGCGCGCTGATCCGGCTCACCGCCGATCCCGATCCGCGGGTACGGAACTGGGCGACCTTCGGCCTCGGCAGCCAGACCGACGCCGACACGCCCGCCGTACGGGAGGCGCTCTGGGCACGGGTCGGCGACGACGGCGAGGACGTGCACGCCGAGGCGGTCTTCGGACTGGCGCGGCGGCGCGATCCCCGGGCCACCGCCCTCGTCATCGAGCTCCTCGACGCGGAGCAGGGCATCTATTCGTGGGGGCTGGAGGCCGCCGCGTGCCTGCGCGACCCGGCGCTGCTGCCGCACCTGGCCGGGTACGACGCGGCCTCTGCTCCGGTCGCGACGGCACTGCGGGAGTGCGACCCGGCGGCACGGCTGCGGCGGGACGACTTCGCCGCGGCGCTGCTCGACGCCGTGTACGACCGGAGCCCGGCGGCGGACCCCACGGTGTTCTCCACGCTGCTCGAGACGGGGCTCACGCTGCGGACGACCGGCGCCGGAGGCACACTCATCTGGTCGGTGGAGGCCCTGATGGAACGGGCCGGAGGCGACCCGCACCGGGCGGCGGGCGAGCTCTAGCGTTCGCCGCCGGGTTTCCAGAGGATGTCGCCGGTCTCGGCGTTGGCGAGGCGGCCCAGGATGAACAGCAGGTCGGACAGGCGGTTGAGGTAGCGGGCGGTCAGCGGGTTCATGTCGTCGTGCGCCTCGAAGGCCGCCCACGTCGAGCGCTCCGCCCGCCGTACGACCGTGCGGGCCACGTGGAGCAGCGCGCCGCCCGGTGTGCCGCCCGGCAGGATGAAGCTGCGCAGCGTCGGCAGGCCCTCGTTGTGCTCGTCGCAGTCCGCCTCCAGCCGGGTGACGTACTCCTCGGTGACCCGCAGCGGTGGGAACTCCGGGCTCTCCACGACCGGCGTGCACAGGTCCGCGCCGACGTCGAACAGCTCGTTCTGCACCCGCCGCAGGACGGCGGCGATCGCGCCGGGCAGGCCGCCGAGGGAGATCGCCGCGCCGATCGCGCTGTTGGCCTCGTCGACGTCCGCGTACGCGACGAGCCGTGGGTCGGTCTTGGCGGTACGGCTCATGTCGCCGAGGTTGGTCGTGCCGTCGTCACCGGTGCGGGTGTAGATCTTCGAGAGCACGACCGGCTGGTCGTCGCGGTCCTTGGCCATGTCACCCACCCTAGAGAATCGATTCGCCGGTGTAGGCAACGTCGGGTGGCGTCTGGTGCGTCTTCCCAGGTGACAGCCGTTCCGTAGCCGTTCGCGCGGGCCGGCCTGACAAGTGGCGCCCGGCGGACCTCGGGGGCGTGCCGGGCGCCACGATATCGCGTGCCCCCGGCCGCACCGCGCGGAGCGGCCGGGGTACGCCCTCGCTCAGCCGGTGACCAGGTTCGCGGGCGCGCGCTTCGCCTGTGGCAGCAGGGCCGTACGGGCCGTGGCGTGGTCGCCGTTGACCGGCAGCGTGCTCTTGGCGAACACCTGGACGGCGTGCGCGGCGCCGTCGGCGAGCTGGTCCAGGATCGTGTCGTTGTTGTTGGCGTAGGTGTCGCAGGCCTGGTGGTAGCAGCCGTCGTACGGCTGGCCGGCCTCGCCGCCGTAGATCTTGGCCTCCTCGGCGGTCTTGAGCTTCTCGGCGCCGGAGTCGAGCCCGCCGGCCGGGATCCCGTTGTCGATGAACGGTCCGTAGTCCGAGCGCCCGTCGAACGTGCTCGGCGACGTCTGCAGCTTGCGCGCGCCGAAGTACTCCAGGAAGACCTTCTCGATCGCGCCGGAGCCGGCGGGCGGGTTGGTGCCGGCGCCTTCGGAGTCGTCACCGTCGTAGACGCCCCGGCGGCCGTTGGGCGAGCCCAGCATGTCGAAGTTGAGGTTCAGCGCGATCGTGGCGCGCTGGGCGGCGGTCAGGTGCGTCACGTAGTACGTGGAGCCGAGCAGCCCCTCTTCTTCGGCGCCCCAGAACGCGAACCGGACCTTGTTTTTGATCTGGTCGCCGAGCCGGCCGATCTGCTCGGCGACGGTGAGCGCCGTGGCGGTGCCGCTGCCGTTGTCGTTGATGCCGGGGCCCTTGGTGACGCTGTCGAGGTGGGCGCCCATGACGACCACGTTGTCGTCGCGGCCGCGTTCGGTGTCGGCGATCACGTTGTGCGCGATGCGCTGCTCATTGATCGTGCTGGTCTTGACGTGCAGCGTCAGGGTGCCCGCGGCCGCCGCCTTCACCAGGTCGGTGCCGAGCTGGAAGCTCGGGCCGATGACCGGGATCCGCCAGGCCTGTCCCGCCGTGCCGGAGACCGGTCCCGTCCGGTCCGGTGCGGTGCCGTCGTTGTAGATCGCGATGGCGGCGGCGCCGGCGGTCTGCGCGTTGCTGGCCTTGTCGGCGAAAGTGCAGCCGCCCCGCTTGACCAGCGCGATCTCGCCCTTGGCGAGCCCGGTGAAGTCGGCCGGCTCACAGCCGCTGCCCACTCCGGCGCCGTCCGGGTCGATGGCGCGGGCCACCGCGGTGACGTCGCCCGAACCGGAGTAGTCCAGCGTCTCGAAGTCGGTGCCGTACTTGTAGGTCGGCCCGCCGGGGCGCTCGAAGACGGCCGGGGTCTTCTCCTTGTAGTACGCGAACGGGAAGTCCTGGACGGTGGGCTGGTAGCCCGCCTTCTTCAGCTGCTTGACGACGTACTGGGTCGAGACCTCGAAGCCGGGCTCGCCGGCGGCGCGGGTGCCGCCGTTGTACGTGGCGATGGTCTGCAGGTCGTGCTGGTGTCTGCGGATGTCCTGCAGCTTGACCAGCCGGTCCAGGCGGGCGTGGCCGGCCGCGTCGGCGGGAGCCGCGGTGGCGACCGAGACGGCGGCGAGGCCGATGAGGGTACCGATGGCGATTGTGCGCACGAGCGCCCCTTCTAACGAGTAAAGCGGAGGTAATGCACCTGAGATTGACACGGCAGTCATCCCCCGGCCAGATGCCGTGACCCACTCGTGCTGCGGATCTAAGTCTGTTTCTCTAGAATCGCGTTCGGTGCACTGACCCCGTACGTCCCGATATCGGTATGGTTTGCCGAGGTTCCCCCACGCCCCGGAGGCGGCCGTGTACGACTACATCATCGTCGGTGCCGGCAGCGCGGGCTGCGTGCTCGCCAACCGGCTGAGCGCGGACTCCAGCGCGCGTGTCCTGCTCCTGGAGGCCGGACCGCCGGACGACGCAGCCGAGATCCACATCCCGGCCGGGCTGCAGACCCTGTTCAAGGGCCCGTACGACTGGGACTTCACGACGACACCGCAGGAGAACGCGCACGGGCGCGGCGTCTACTGGCCGCGCGGCCGCACGCTCGGCGGCAGCTCGTCGACGAACGCGATGATCTACATCCGCGGTCACCGGCACGACTACGACACCTGGCGCGACGAGTACGGCTGCAAGGGCTGGGGGTACGCCGACGTGCTGCCGTACTTCCGCCGTGCCGAGGACCAGCAGCGCGGCGAGTCGCAGTACCACGGCGTCGGCGGACCGCTGCGGGTGGAGGACCTGCGGTACAAGCATCCGCTGACCCGCTCGTGGGTCGAGTCCGCGCAGGCGTTCGGCCTGCCGGCCAACGACGACTTCAACGGCGCCGAGCAGGACGGCGTCGGCCACTACCAGGTGACCCAGCGGCGCGGCCGGCGCTGGTCGACCGCCGACGCGTACCTGCGGCCCGCGCTCGACCGCCCGAACCTCACCGTGCGGACCGACGCGCTCGCCACGAAGGTGCTGGTCGAGAAGGGTCGGGCGGTCGGCGTACGGTACCTGACCGGCGGCCGCACGGAGGACGCGCTCGCCCAGCGCGAGGTCGTCCTGTGCGGTGGCGCGGTCAACTCGCCGCAGCTGCTGATGCTGTCCGGCCTCGGCCCGGCCGACCATCTGCGGTCACTGGACATCGACGTCGTCGCCGACCTGCCCGCCGTCGGCACCGGCCTGCAGGACCACCCGATCGTCCCGGTCATGTGGCACACGCCGGGCACGAAGGCGTTCTGGGAGGGCGCGAACCTGCGGAGCCTGCTGCTCTGGCAGTCGCTGGGCCGCGGGCCGTACGCCTCGAACGTCGCCGAGGCCGGCGGTTTCGTCCGGACCTCGCCGAGCCTGCCGGCGCCGGACCTGCAGTACCACGTGCTCGGCACCCCGTACGTGGGCCAGGGCCTGGTCGAGGTGGCGGAACGGATGATCTCGGTGTTCGTGACGGCGGTCGCCGTGGCGAGCCGCGGCACGATCACGCTGAGGTCGGCCGATCCGCGCTGGAAGCCGCTGATCGATCCGGCGTACCTTCGGGAGACCGCCGACCTGGAGGTGCTTCTCGCCGGCGTCCGTCAGGCGCGGGAGATCGCGGGCAACCGCCCGTTCGCGCGGATCAGCGGCGGCGAGGCGAGCCCGGGGGAGGGCAGCGACCTGACCGACTGGATCCGGCACGAGGTCGTGACGCTCTACCACCCGACCAGCACGTGCGCGATGGGCGGGACCGACGACGCGGTGTGCGACCCGGAGCTGCGCGTCCGCGGCGTCGACGGACTGCGGGTCGTGGACGCCTCGGTGATGCCGGCCGTGCCGCGCGGCAACACCAACGCCCCGACCATCGCGATCGCCGAACGCGCCGCCGACCTGATCATCGGCGGCCCGCTTCTGCCTCCCGCCGACCTGACCGCCGGAGCGGCGGAGGCCACGGCGTTGCTGGAGCCGGTCGGGACGGACGCGCAGCCGACGACGGTGCTCGCGCCGGCCGAGGTGGACGCCGAAGAGACGACGGTGATGAAGCCGGTCGGCGCGGACGCCGAGGAGACGACGGTGATGAGGCCGGTCGAGGCGGGTCCCGAGGAGACGACGGTGCTCGAACCGGTCGAGGCGGATCCTGAGCCCGCTGAGCCGACCGCGCCGGCGAAGCCCGTGGCCGACGAGGACTGAACCGGGTCATACGAGAAGTCCCGCCGGGTCCGGAGAGATTCCGGACCGGGCGGGACTCGGTGTTCAGACGGCCGCGGCGTCACCGCGCCCGGCCCTTGCGGGCCCGGCGGGCGTCCTGTACGTCCGCGCTGAGGTCGCGAACGTGCTCGTTCATGATCGCCTTGAGAATCTCGGGGTGCATCGTGGCTCCTCGTGGTGCGAACCGGTCGGTCCGGCCTCGCACTCTCAAGATTCGGGCTAAGAGGGGTACCGGCACATCGGGACGATGCACTATCCGCGCCCCCCGGTGAGCCCCCAGCCGCCTTAGAAGGTCTTAGGGCATGCGCGGCCGGGTCTTACCGGCCCGTGGACGAAGACGGTGCGGCGTCGCGCAGCCCGGCCGCCGAGCGGACGAGCGATGCGACCGCCGGGGAGCGGCTGCTCGGCGGCCATGCGATCACCGTGGTCACCTCCGGCGCGTCGACGACGGGCACCGCGACGTGCTCGGGCCACTGCCAGGCACGGCTGGAGGCGGGGATGACCAGCAGCGTTCTGCCGAGCGCCACGAGCTGAGCGAGCTGCGACTGGGTGCGCACCTCCGGTCCGGGTCCGTCCGGGTAGGACCCGTCGAGCCGGGGCCATCGAGCGATCGGCAGGTCCGGCACGTCGCGGACATCCGCCAGCGTGAGCCGATCGCGGGACGCGAGCGGATGCGCCGCGGGCAGGATCGCGACCTGGCCTTCGACGCAGAGGTCCTCGGTGTCGAACCCGGCGAGGTCGTCGAACGGGCGATGCATGAGCGCCACGTCGGCGTGCCCGTCGCGGAGCAGCCGTGCCTGCTCGCCGACCTCGCACAGGAGGACCTCGACCGGTGCCGCACCGGGTTCGCTCGCTTGCGCGTCGAGGAGCCGTCGCAGCAGCTCGTGGGACGCCCCGGCCTTCGTCACGAGCACCAGCGGCCGCTTCGGGTCTCCGGCCCGTCGCGTCCGGCGCGCAGCGGCCGCGACCGCGTCGAGGGCCCCTCCGGCCTCCCGGAGCAGCACTCCGCCGGCGTCGGTGAGCGCCACGCCACGACGGTTCCGGTCGAAGAGCTGGACGCCGAGCCGTCGCTCCAGCCGGCGGATCGCGCGCGAGAGCGGCGGTTGTGCGATTCCGAGCCGATCGGCGGCGCGTCCGAAGTGCAGTTCTTCGGCGACGGCGACGAAGTATCGGAGCTCGCGGGTCTCGAGGTCGTCCACGCGAGCAGCCTACCGAGTGATACCCGGTGAGTATCACAGCGGATCGAGGCGGTGTTGGACGATGAGCGCGCGGCTCGCCGAGCATGGATCGAGTGAACGACACGAAGACCGCGCTGGTCACCGGCGCGAACAAGGGAATCGGCTTCGCCGTCGCGCAGGGTCTCGGGGCGCTCGGCTTCACGGTCGCGGTGGGGGCTCGCGACGACGCCAGGCGCGAGGAGGCCGTCGAGCGACTGCGCGCCGCGGGCGTCGACGCGTTCGGGGTCGCCCTCGACGTCACCTCCGACGACAGCGTCGCCGCGGCGGCGGCGACGATCGAGCAGAGGGCAGGGCGGCTCGACGTGCTCGTCAACAACGCGGGCATCTCCGGGCGGACCGACGGTGGCGCGCAGGATCCGACGACCCTCGACCTCGACGTCGTCCGCACCGTCCTCGACACGAACGTGTTCGGGGTCGTCCGGGTGACGAACGCGATGCTTCCGCTGCTCCGCCGCGCGGGCTCCCCACGCATCGTCAACATGTCGAGCAACATGGGCTCGCTGACGCTGCGGACCGGCCCGATCATGGCCGCGTACGCACCGTCGAAGTCGATGCTCAACAGCGTCACGGCACAGTACGCCCGCCGGTTCGCCGAGACGAATGTCATCGTGAACGCCGCCTGCCCCGGCTACGTGGCGACCGACTTCACCGGCTTCAACGCGCCGCGGACGCCCGAGCAGGGGGCCGCGATCGCGATCCGGCTCGCCACGCTGCCGGATGACGGTCCGCGCGGCGGCTTCTTCGACGACGAGGGCGTCGTCCCCTGGTGACGCCGGACGCGCGAAAAGTCAGACGTTCGCTGTCAGGTATTTCTGTGAGCATTCCTGCCATGAAGAACACGTTGACAGGGAAGGTCGCTCTGGTCGCGGGGGCGACACGGGGCGCGGGCCGGGGCATCGCCGTCGAGCTGGGCGCGGCGGGGGCCACGGTCTACGTGACGGGCCGCAGTACACGAGAACACCGCTCGGAGATGGACCGGGTGGAGACGATCGAGGAGACCGCCGAGCTCGTGACCGCCGCCGGCGGTCAGGGGATCGCCGTCCAGGTAGATCATCTGGAGAAGGACCAGGTGAAGTCCCTCATCGAGCGAATCGATCGCCGGCACGGGCGGCTGGACGTCCTCGTCAACGACATCTGGGGCGGCGAGCTGCTGTTCGGCTGGAACGAGAAGGTGTGGGAGCACTCGCTGGACAAAGGCCTGCGCATCCTGCGCCTGGCGATCGACACCCACATCATCACCAGCCACTACGCCCTGCCGCTGATGATCCGGGAACCGGGCGGTCTGGTCGTCGAGGTCACCGACGGCACCACCGCCTACAACGCGGAGAACTACCGCATCTCCGTGTTCTACGACCTGGCCAAGACCTCGGTGAACCGCTTGGCGTTCGCGCAGTCGAAGGAGCTGGCGCCGTACGGGGTGACCGCCGTTTCCCTGACACCGGGCTGGATGCGCTCGGAGATCATGCTGGACGCGTTCGGCGTCACGGAGGCGACCTGGTGCGACGCGCTGGACAGACAGCCGCATTTCGTCATCTCGGAAACGCCTGCCTACGTGGGGCGTGCGGTCGCGGCGCTCGCGGCCGATCCCGAGGTCGCGCGGTGGAACGGGGAGTCGCTGTCCAGCGGGCAGCTCGCCGGTGTCTACGGCTTCACCGATGTGGACGGAAGCCGGCCTGACGCGTGGCGCTACCTCGTCGAGGTACAGGACGCCGGCAAGCCTGCCGATGCGACGGGTTACCGCTGAGCCCGGTACATCCGGGCGAGCCGGTCCGCCGCCTCCGCCATGCGGGTGCGCAGTCGCGGAGGGTCGAGGACCTCCACCTCGGGGCCGAGCCGTAGCAGCATGTCATAGGCGACGTCGAGGGATTCGACGGGCAGCCGGGTGGTCACCCGCCCCTGCTCGTCGGGACTCCCGGCGGCCTCGTGTGCCTGTTCGAAGGCGGGTGGTTCGACGGCGAACCGCAACGTTCGCATCCCCCGCGGACTCAACCGGATGGTGACGTGCTCGGCCAGCAACGAGGCGACGAACCGCGCGGTGTGCTCGGCCCAGAACCCCGGTAGGTCGAAGGACTCGTCACGGTCGAACGGCGTCTGAGCCGACTCGACGGCAACGATCCGGTCCACACGGTAGGTCCGGTAGTCCGTCCCCACCCGCCCCACGAGGTACCAGACACCCGCCTTGAGCACGAGCCCGTACGGATGCACCGTACGGGACACCTCACGGCCGTTCTCCTGGCCCCGGCGGTAGCGCAGCTCGACGGCCTGGTCCCGCCAGACCGCCTGGGCCAGGTCGGCCAGGAGCGGCGGCGGATCGGCGGCGGCGAACCAGCCGGGAACGTCCAGATGAAACCGTTGCCCGGCCCGCGCCGGGGCGTCGTGCAACGCGGCCGGCAGCGCCGCGATCACCTTCAGCCGCGCACCGGCGACGGCATCGGCCAGCCCCATCTCCTGGACCGGACCGGGAAGCCCGGAAAGGAACAGCGCCTCGGCCTCGGCGCGGCTCAGCCCGGTCAACCGGGTCCGATAGCCGCCGACCAGGCGATAGCCGCCATTTCGGCCCTGCTCGGCGTAGACGGGCACGCCCGCCGCGGAGAGCGCCAGCACGTCCCGATACACCGTTCGCTCGGATACTTCCAGCTCGCGCGCCAACTCCGCGGCCGTCATCGCCTCACGAGACTGAAGCAGCAACACCAAGGAGATCAGCCGAGATACCCGCATCCCCTCATCTTGTGAGATGAGGGGATGCGGTACTCGTCCGGGCCGGCGGAACCGGCAGCCGTACACGGCGGAAGGCGTTGACCAGTGCCGGCGCGTACCGTCCCTCCACGGGTCAGCCGATCCGCTCCGGCGAGCGGCGTCCGCGGCGCCATCTGCGGACTCTTCGTATCAGCCGCCATCCGATCAGGGCGAACACGATCAGGACCAGGACGACGAGCGCCGGGACCAGCACCGCGATGAGGCTCATCCCCAGTGACATCGCGTCTTCCGCCGCGCTCACGAAGGGCGTGCCGAGCCCGACCGTGCCGGCGTTGATGACGGGACGCGCACCGGCCTTGGTGAGGTGCACGCACAGTGCGACGACGATGCCGAGCACCCAGCCCACCCAGGGATGACCGGCCATCCACGCGGAGTGGTCGACCTTCGCCGCCGCGTCCGAGGCGGCGAAGACGGCACCGCCGGCCGCGGGCCGTACGAACGTCTGGATCGCGTCGTTGACATGGTCGACGACGGCGACCTTGTCGAGCACGACCTCCGCGGCGAGCAGGATCACCACGGCCGTGAGCGCCCATCCGTTGCTCATCCACGCGAACTGGTGCGGCAGCGCGATCGCGTCGGTGAAGCGGGCGAGCAGACCGACCACCAGGATCGGGATATAGGCGTTCAGACCGGCCGATGCGGACAGGCCGAGCCCGGTCAGGGTCGCGAACATGCCAGTTAAGACGTCGCCGACAGGAAGGAAGGTTCCTCCGGGAACCCACAGCCCTGTCACGAGCGTCGATCTAGCGGGCGTACAGGACTATTTTTCGTGTCGGGAAGGCAGGGGTATGGCAGCGCTGTGGCGCCGGATTCGTACGCGGCGTGGAGCCCTTGTCGCCCTTCCTCTCGCATTGACGCTGCTGGCCGCGGTCGTCGCGGTGCCGGTCGGGCTGTCGCAGCGATGCCGGGTCTTCGGGCAGGGCTGCCGGACGCCGCGCCCGCGGCCCAAGCCGCAGCCCCGGGCGCTCACCCCGCTGGAGGCCGCCACGCGCGGCGGGTACGTCGCTCTCGGCGACTCCTATTCCTCCGGCGAGGGCGCCTGGAATCCGAGCTCCGACCGCGCGTACGTCAACGGTGGCGCGGAGAGCTGCCACCGCTCGCGACAGTCCTACTTCCCGACGGTCTCGCAGGCGTACAGGTTCGCCAAGATCGGGGGCTTCTGGGCGTGCAGCGGCGCGCGCACCGAGAACCTGCTGAACGTCGGGGAGCGCGGTGAGCCCCCGCAGCTCGACCGGCTGACGGCCGACACCAGCCTCGTGACGCTCAGCATCGGCGGCAATGACATCGGCTTCTCGGAGATCGTCGAGAGGTGCGTCGTGAAGCTGCCCTGGTCGTCGGCGTGCCGCGCCCAGGACACCGACATCCGCACGCGGATGGCCGCGTTGCCCACGTCGCTCCGCTCGGCCCTCGACGGAATCGCTCAGCGGGCGCCGTACGCGCGGGTCCTCGTGCTCGGCTACCCGCGGCCGTTCCCGGTCGCGCCGCAGCGGTCCGTCGACAACATCGGCGCCGCCGACCAGGGGTTCCTCAACGGGGTCGTGCACGATCTCGACAACACGATCTACCTCGCCGCGCGGGACGCCGACCGGCGTCTCGTCGCGGCGCGGAAGCCGGGCAGCGTGGAGTTCGTGGACACGTACCAGGCGTTCACCGGCCACGAACTCGGCACCGGGCAGCCGTACCTCAACGCGCTCGACCTCAGCGTCAGCGAGTTCGTGGCGACCCGCAGCTTTCATCCGAACCCACTCGGATACCAGAGGTTCGGGGAGCTGACGAACCGGCAGATCCAGGCGGGGCCGGGCCGGCAGATCTACCAGTGGCGGCAGTGACTCCGTCGCGGTCCGGCTTACGAGCAGGCCGCCTCGGCGAACGCCTCGAGCTCGCCGGGGACGTCCGGACCGGCCGGGACGTACACGACCTCGGTGACGCCGGCGGTGCCGACCTCGTCGAACCGGGCGGCGATGGACGCGGCGTCACCTGTCCAGCCGTACTTGAGGATCGCCGGTCCCGCCGCGGTGACGAGGGGATGGTCGCGTTCGGTCAGCCGGGAAAGGTGACCCTGATGGGCGATGAGGTGGCGTTGGCCCTCGGGCCGCGCGGCTTCGATCGCGGCACGCCACTCCTTGCCGCCGGGCATGGCGTCGACGGCCTCCCCGGCGCTCTGCCACGTGGCGTGAACGATGCTGGCATAGCCGGGGCCGGCGGCCTCGATGACGCGCGGGCTGGTGTGATCCTCACCCGGCCGCAGGACCGTGCCGAACCTGAGCAGCGCGCACTCCGTCCAGTCGAGGCGGGAGCCATGATCACCTTCCGGTGGCATGCCGGTCATGACGACGCGTGGCACATGGAGGTCCCGTGCGGTGGCGAATCCCTTCGGGCCTGAGGCCGCCACCCACAGGGGCACGTCGATCGGCCGCGGAGGTCCGAGGCCGGGAAGGTGCATCATCTGCCCCGGCCGGCCGTCGATGTCGACGACCTCGCCGCTGAGCAGCGCCCGCACCTGCCGGACATGGCGGGCGAGGTCGGCCCAGGTGATGGGCTTCGTTCCCAGAGCGTGCCGGGCCGTGTAGCCGGTCCCGAAGGCGACGGCCAACCGGCCGGGCGCGAGCTCGTGAACGGAGCCGATGGCCGACGCGGTCACCATCGGGTGCCGCAGGCTCGGTACGGCCACACCGGTGGCGAGCCCGATCCGATCGGTCTCGGCCGCGATGCGCGCGAGCGCCACCCACATGTCGCCGTGAAGCGCCGGTGAGTCGAACAGCCAGACACGCCGGTAGCCGAGCCGCTCGGCGAGCCTGGCCCGGCCGACGACATCGGCCGTCGGCGGGAGCGCGCAGGAGTAGCCGGGGCGGTGCGTCATGACCTGCTCGCGGCGGGAGCGTGTTCCCACAGGGCGATCGTGGCGCCTTCGGGATCCTCGATGACGATCACGGAACCGGCCGGGAGGTCCACCCGCGGCCGCACGATGGTCGCGCCGAGCTCCGTCGCGCGCTCGACGGCGTCCTTCAGGTCGGTGACCAGCGCGTACGGGATCCACTGCGGCCGGCGATCGTCGCCGTCGGCGAGCTGCGTGACGCCTCCCCACGGGCCGTCGGCGTCGACGAACATCGGAACGGTGACGGGTCCGGCCGGGACGTCGGCGACCGTCCAGCCGAACAACTCGGCGTAGAAACGCCGCGAGACCTCAAGGTCGCCGGTCCGGAGGTCCATGAAGAAGAACGGTTGGGCCACGACTGCCTCTCTTCGTCGGTGCGGTGGCGTCCGCACACGTAAATCAGGACGCGCGTCCCGAACATTAGGACACGCGTCCTGATAATGCAACGAGCGAGTACGCTCCTGCCTCATGGGGTCATCCTCGGAAAACCGGGCGAGGCGGTGGTCGCCGAATCAGCGCGCCAAGCAGGAGCAGATCATCGAAGCGGCCAAGGAGGTCCTGGCGCGCGACGGCCTGGCCGCGTGCACGGCGCGCGCGGTGGCCGACGCCAGCCCGCTGACCAAGAGCGCGATCCACTACTACTTCGATGACATGGACGAGATCATCGACGGTGCGATGGCGCGTCACATGAGCGGGTGCCTCGACCGCATCCGCGCGGCCGCGGACGAGCACGAGCGGCCGGTCGACCGCTTCTGGGCCGCTGTCCGGACGTACCTGGAGATATTCGCCGAGCGGCCGAACGCGGCACTGCTGTGGTTCAGCTACTGGGTGGACGTGGGACAGAAGTCCCGTCTCGAGCCGATCGACCGGATGCACCAGGCGATGATCGGTGTGCTTCGCGACCTGCTGGCCGACATCCCGGTCGACGACCCGCCCGGGCGTGCCCACGCGCTGTTCTCGTACCTGCTCGGCACCCTCATGCAGCAGGCCGTACGTCCGCTGCCGTTCGCCGAGTTGATGCCGGAGATCGCGAGCGTGTGCCGCCTGGACTCCGCCGGTTCCGGAGAAGGCCGGGCCGCGCAGGTGCCGCCCGAGCGCTGAGTTCCGCGTGGGAGCGGACGATCGGAACGCCGGGCTCGCGTACGGAGCTGCGCACCGGCGACGAACCCCGTCCGGCCGGAGGGCGTCCCAACCAGAGCGGGATTCGACGGCGGTGCGCAGACCTCGTCCGGTGCCCGCCCTGCAAGCGTCGGGCTAAGGCGGCCACTCCCACATGGGGACTATGCACTATCCCGGGGCCTCAGGTGGGGCCTTAGACCAAGACATGGGACAAAAGTGCCGGGGCCGCCGCGTCCGAAGGCACGGCGGCCAGGGCGTCACTTGTAGCGTTTTCCGTGCAGCAGGTTGACCAGCTGCAGCGCCCTGGCCATGTCCTTGTCGCTGCGCTGGAACGAGGTCAGGTTCATCGACGAGAACCGCTGCCGCGTGATCGACTTCGCGCGGGCGAACTCGCGGAGGCCGTCCGCGCCGTGGATGCGGCCGAAGCCCGAGTCGCCGACTCCGCCGAACGGCAGCGCGGGGATGGCCGCGAAGGCGATCACCCCGTTGATGGAGGTCATGCCGCTGCGCAGGCGCCGTGCGGCGTTCATTGCGGCCGACCTGCTGCCCGAGAAGATCGTGCCCGCCAGGCCGTACGGGGTCGCGTTGGCGCGGGCGACGGCCTCGTCCACGCTCTTGACCCGGTGCACGGTGATGGTCGGCCCGAACGTCTCCTCGCACACCGCCGACGAGTCGTCCGGCACGTCGAGGAGGATCACCGGCTCGACGTACGGCTCCTTCACCGACGAGGGGCCGCCGACGACGGCCTTGCCGCCCTGGGCGACCGCGTCGTCGATGTGGCGCTTGATGATGCCGAGCTGGCCCGGCATGGTGATCGGTCCGTACGACGCGCCGCGGTCCTCGCCGGGGCGCAGGGCCCGCGCCTGCTCGGTCAGCCTGTCGACGAACGTCTCGTACACGCTGTCCACCACGTAGACGCGTTCGACTCCCACGCACGTCTGGCCGGCGTTCGACATCGCGCCCCACAGCGCGGCGTCCGCGGCGCCGTCGACGTCCGCGTCGGCGTCGACGATGAAGGCGTCCTTGCCCCCGCACTCGGCCACGATCGGGGTGAGGCGCTCGGCGCAGGCGGCCATCACCTTGCGAGCGGTCGGCGTCGAGCCGGTGAAGGCGATCTTGTCCACGGCGCCGCCGGCCAGCGCCGCGCCGGTCTCGCCGAAGCCGGTCACGACCTGCAGGACCGGCTGCTCGGGCACGATGCTGGCGACGATCTCGGCGAGCAGCGTCGCGACACCGGGGGTGTACTCCGACGGCTTGAACACCACGGCGTTGCCCGCCGCGAGGGCGTACCCGATCGAGCCCATCGGCGTGAACAGCGGATAGTTCCACGGTCCGATGACGCCGACGACGCCGAGCGGCTGGTACTCCAGGACGGCCTTCTGGTTGATCGACAACAGGCCGGGGAACAGCCGGCGCGGCCCGAGGACCTTCTCCGCCTTCCGCGCGGCCCAGTCGAGGTGGGTGATGGCCAGCACCACCTCGAGCTGCGCGTCCTCGATCGGCTTGCCGGTCTCCCGGTGGATGAGGGTGGCGACCCGGTTGAGCGACCGCGTGAGCGCGCCCTTGACGTTCAGCAGGCGGACCCGGCGTTCCTTCCATCCCAGGCCGGCCCACCACACGGCCGCGTCGCGAGCGCGTTCGATCGCGGCGTCGACCGCCTCCTTCCCGTGGACCGGATGCTCGCCGACGATCTCGCCGGTCGCCGGGCTGAGGGACTGGAAGCTCTCCGTGGTCTCGGCATCCATGGTCGCTGTCATCGCCACCACCCACTAGAAGGAGATTCTGTTGTTCGTAAAATTACCGCAACCGATCCGGCCTGGCCTGGCTGTTCCGGGCCCCGGCCGGAGCAACGTACGCCCCAGGCATCACGCGTTTCCCCACCGTGACGGCGAGAAGCGAGAATGTGGCCCGTATCACATCCCAGGGCCGCTGACCAGGGCTTTTGTCTTGCTACGTTGCGATAAATCTTGCGGTTCACCTCCGAGTCACCCGCAAGTCCTCGGTTGAGCACATCCCTCGTGCCGTAGATCGTCTTCTCTCCGTCCCCTGATCCCGGATGCGGCGGGAAGCCAAGGAGTGCCCTCGTGTCCCTTTCCCCCCGATACGCAGCGATCCCCCTCCGCGAGCGTCTCGCGGACCCGTTCCGCGGGCGTCTCGCCATGCCGCTGCGCGGGCGCCTCGCCGTCGTCGTCGCCGGCGTCATGGCGTTCGTCGCGGCCGTGACCATCGTGATCGCGGCGGTCGTCGGGATCCAGCGCCCCCTCCCCACCGCCGCCGACGCGCTGAAGGTCGCCGTCTCCCAGGTCGGCACCACGGAGAACGCCGCCGGCGGCAGCAAGTTCAACGAGTGGTTCATGTCCTCGCCGTACGCCCGCGCCGGCGTGGAGCGGGACGGCGGGTCGGTCGGCGACTACGCGAACGCCAGCTGGTGCGACATGTTCGTGTCCTGGGTGGGAGTCCAGGCCGGCGTCAAGGGGATGGGCGGCGACGCGTTCACCCCGTCGCACGCCCGGTGGTTCCAGGACCAGGGCCGCTGGGGGACCGTCCCCAAGCCCGGCGCGGTCGTGTTCTTCTCCTGGAGCGGGAGCAGGTCGATCGGCGACATCGACCACGTCGGCATGGTCATCAAGGACAACCACGACGGCACCATCCGCACCGTCGAGGGCAACACGGACGACGCCGTGAAGATCCGCACCCGGAGCACCGACAACGTCGTCGGCTACGGCTACCCCGAGTACGGCCACCAGAGCTAGCCGCCGGGAAAGGACCACACGTCCTCGGGGAAGGGCGTCTCCGGAACATCGAAGCCGAGCGACCGCAGACGATCCCGGATATCCGGGATGGGGAGGTTCGTCTGGGCGGCGCCGGCGACCAGGTTCCAGAGCGGTACCGACGCCTCCTGGCGCAGCCACCAGCCGCAGTCGCTGTTACGGCGTGAGTGGAGCGCGTCGGGCGACGGCAGAACGGCGAGTTCGCGGCTGATCAGGATGAGGTCGTTCGTGTCGACCCGTCTCCCCGGAAGAGGCGGAAGCGCGAAGCCGAGCTCCTCGAGACGGAAGGCCACCTCCGCCGTCGTCCGGCGCGACCGCTCAGCGGCCGTGACCAGATGGCCCACCGGGACGACCTCGTCGGGGAGCCAGGGCCATTCACCGGTCAGGTCCCGGCTGATGAGCACGCGGTCACCGG
Organism: Actinoallomurus sp. CA-142502; assembly: GCF_050936355.1. NCBI lineage: Bacteria > Bacillati > Actinomycetota > Actinomycetes > Streptosporangiales > Thermomonosporaceae > Actinoallomurus > Actinoallomurus sp. CA-142502. Next base: position 9,725,103 of record NZ_JBNJMY010000001.1, on the reverse strand, counting down.
GTCGCAGCGCGCCGAGGTCGAGCAGGTGCGGCGGCACCAGGTACCCGAGCTGGGCGAGCCGGCGCGCGGCCGCTCCGATGGAACATTCCAGCCGCTCGGCCGCGGCGACGGCGTGGCCAGCGGAGACGGGAATGGGGACACCGTCGTCGTCCCACTGGCGCAGAACCGGGCCGTCTCCCGTCAGATTCCGGGTGACGATGAGGTGGTCTCCCGGCTGGGTTTCTCCGGCGTCCGGCAGCCCGGCGGCGACGTGGACTCCCAGCTCCGCGAGACGTCCCGCGACCTCGCCCACCGGACGTTCGGTACTCCTGGCCGCTTCGATCACCTGCCAGGAGAGGACCCGGTGCTCCATGGACAGCCAGGGCGCCTCGCCGTCACAGTTCACGCTGACGATCGCGAGGTCGGGCACGCTCGCCTGGTCGAGCGACTCCGGGACGTCGAATCCGAGTCCGGTCAGGCGCCGGGCCACCTCGCCGACGCTCAGCCCGAGCCGTTGCGAGGCGAGGATCACGTGCCCGATCGGGACGATCGCTGTCCCGGACCGCATCGGGGGGCGCCCGTCCAGGCTCTGGCTGATCAACCGGCGATCCTCCGGTGGGACCGGTCCGCCGTCCACCAGGTCGTCGGGGACGGTGAAGCCGAACTCCGCCAGACGCGCGGCGACGCGGCCGACGTCGCGGTTCAGCTGTGCCGCGGCGGCGATGACGTGACCCGCGGGTACCTGGATCGGCCGGCCCGCTTCGTCGTACCGCCTCAGCCAGGGAGCCCCGCCCTCCAGATGCCTGCTGAGCAGGATGCGGTCCGCCGGTTCGGCGTTGTCGGTGCCCGGCGGCTCGGCCGGCATGGTGAATCCGAAGGCCTCCAGCCGGTCGGTGACCTGGCTGATCGGCCGGCCCAGTTGTGCGGCGGCGGCGATGATGTGTCCGATGTCGACGGGAATCGGGGTCGCGTCGCCGTCGTGGGTGCGTAGCCATGGCCAGACGCCGTCGAGGTCGCGGCTGAGCAGGATGAGATCGGCCGGCTCGGCGTCTCCCATGGAGTCGGCGATGGCGGGGACGTCGTATCCCAGTTCGCCGAGACGACGTGCCACCTCGCCGATGGAGTACCCGGTGTGCGCCGCCGCCGTGACGATGTGATGGGTGGGAACGGGGGCGTCGACGGGCAGCCAGCAGTGTTCCCGCCCATGCGCGAGGTAGCCCTGTCGCGGCTCGGTGTCCAGGATGTTCGCGTCCGAGGGGCGCGCCCGTACGCCCGGCGCGGAGGGTCGGGTGCCACGCGCCGACTCGATGGCCGCCACCCGCCACGCGACCAGGTGGTCCGGCAGGGGCTCCGCGCCCCGCGTCTCGCGGCGTCGGGCCTGGCTGCGAAGGGCGTACTCCGGCCTGCGATAGGAGCGGTGCGGCCGCATGAGGTGCCGATCGGGAGCGAACAACCCGAGTGCGGTGGTGTCCAGGTCCCAGCCGCACGGGGTGAGCGCGCGCCCGGACTCGACGATCGTGTGAAAGGCCAGGTCGGCGACGACCGGCTGCTCTTCCGCGAACTCGCAGAGCCAGTCGAAGGTGGGGAAGGCGCGGTCGGGCTCCGCGAAGACGTGGACCGCGCCTGACAACACGCGGGTGAGGATCTTCCGGTTCCGCGCGGATTCGAGGAGCCGCGTGCGGTCGACCGAGAGCTGCGGAGTGTTCTCGCCGGTCAGGTTGACGATGACACCGAAGCAGTCCTCGAGCGTGTTCAGCCCGTCGGCCAGCACGGCGCCCTGGCCGTCGCACCACCACACGGACGTGCCCTCCACGGGATGGAGCGCGTCGTCACGTGAGTCCCGCAGCCGGCGGGGTTCCCACCGCTCGACGAACGCTCCATCCGCCGCGTCCGTCCGGAACTCCGAGTAGCGGAGCACCTGGCTCAGGATCACGGTGCATGACACGGGGCTCTGGTCGCCGGTGGTGCGGAGGTGGAGCCGTACGACGGTGCCGGCGTCCGTGCCCGGGCCGTGGGACTGGATGTGGAAGAGGGTGCCCGGTCCGGCGATGGAGACCCGCAGGCGGCGGCCCGGGGTGCCGTCCCGGCCGAGGCGGCAGGTGGTCACCGTGATCTCGTCGGCGAGCATGAAGTAGCTCAGCACCCCGATCCCGAACTGGCTGTTCGGGTAGAGCCGCACCGGATCCTCCAGCGCCTCCCACTCCGCCTGCTCCTCGATGAACTCCGGAAGCTCGGCGAACCTGCCGCCCGCCTGCGCGAAGACGTCGCGGAGTTCGCGGACCTCCATGCCGATGCCGTTGTCCTCGCAGTCGATGTACGGGCGGCCCTGGTCGTCGATGCCCTGGGTGAACCGGATGCGCGGCGTCCACTCGGGCAGGTCCGTTCCGGTGCGCCCCAGGTACTCGGTGCGCGCCTGCCGGTAGCGGCAGGCGTCGAGGGCGTTCTGGTAGATCTCCCGGATGGCCAGGTTCACGTCGCCGTACAGCTGCTCGCCCATGAGGAGTTCCTGCACGCGTTCCTCGTCGAGCTGGAACCGGATGCCGGCCGAGGTGTAGGCGGCCGTCCCGTCGACCTCGGCCGCCCGTACCTGCGCGGCGTCGACGTGGCCGGGCAGGCCTTCGAGGGTTCGGAGGGACGGGTCGTCGGAGTTCTTGATGTCGGTGAGGAGCCGCTCCAGCGCGGTGACGTGCTCTCTGAGCGCGACCTCGACCGCGGGATGCGGGCAGGCCGCCCGCAGCGCCCGCCCGGCGCCCCTGGGCTCCCAGCGCGCCTCCTCCAGCGCCTGCTTCACGGCCGCGGGTACGACCGGGTGGGCGATTCCGGCGTGCTCGATGACCACGGCGGGCAGGCGCGTGACCTCGATCGCCAGGCGGTGCGCGACGACCAGCAGGTAGCTCACCATGCGTTCGCGGAGCCGCTGTTCGCCGATGCGGCCCGGGGCGATGACGAGGGTCGAGGACAGCCCCTGCGGCCGGTCCGTGCGGGCGATGAAGCCCGGATCGGCGTACAGCATCCGGATCATCTCGCTGAGCCGGTCGGCGGACAGCACCTCCTTGGCGAGGGGGCCGCCCGCCGCGCCTCCGGGGAGCGACGCGCCGACCGCCCGAGGCGTGAGCGCGTCGGCCCGTCCGGTGATCCAGCGGTGCAGGAACCACCAGCCGATCTGGCCCGCCACCTCCCGATCGCCGGTCTGGGCGGCACCGGCCGCGCGGCGCAGGAGGCGGGGATGCTTCCGCGCGTAGGCCTCGAACGCCTCCCGCTCCGGGACCGGCGCGGCGCCGTCCGTCAGGTCCGCGGGCCGCACCGCGCTCGCGCCGGCCGCCACCCGCGCCCAGTGGGCGTCATGGACGAACGGCAGGGCGACGAGCAGGGCCGCCTCCGCCGCCGACAGGCGCAGGTCCGTCAGCAGCGAGCCCAGGATGAAATTCATCCGCTCGGTCATCCGCAGGGCGAACCGCGTGTCGTCCCACGGGTCGGCCGTCAGCCGCGCCCCGGCCGTCCGGCGTTCGGCCGCCAGCGTGCGCACCAGCGCGATGACGTCGTCGCGGAGCGACTCGTACCCGTGCGCGCCGTCGGCCTTCTGCCACGCGACGTGCGCGGTCGCCGCCGCGACCCAGTCGTCGGCCTCGTGGTCGGCGGAGGGCAGGCCGGGGAGCAGTACGAACGCGTCGTGGTCCGCCTCGCCGGCCAGCCGGATCCGCTGGGGCGGGAGGCGGTGCTCGGTGGTGAGCGCGGTCATGTGGTCGGCGAGCGCGTCGGCGAACCGCGCCAGGGTGGTGGACGTCGATCCTTCGGCGACCGTGCGTTCGACGGCGCGCGCGAACAGGCTGAACGGCTTGCCCTCCGGCTCGTCCGGGACGTACCGGGCGACCTCGCCCGGTGAGCAGGGGAACAGCCAGGCGACGCTCCGCCGGGCCGATCTCGCGATCTTCTCCGGGGCCCACGCGGTGCGTGCCGCGACCGACTTGGTGTTCTCGTGAAAACCCTCCCGGCAGGCGTCCACGAGAAAGACGATGCCGGCCGCGGGACTGCCGTCGATCGCGGATCCCCACGCGGTCAGGGGGACGGCCACGTCGGCGAGCCGGAGCCAGCGCAGGTCGGCGTCGCTGGGGAGCAGGTAGTCGACGCCGTCGCCGTGGGCGCCGTGACCGCTCAGGTAGACCAGGAGCGTGTCGCCCTCGCGGGCGGTGGCCAGGAAACGGCTGACCTCGGTCCTGATCCGGATCTGGCCCAGCCGGCCGCCGTCGCCGGGGATGTCGGTGGAGAATCCGCGGGACTCCAGCGCCATCGCGACGTTGACCAGGTCGTCCGTGACGAAGGGGAGGTCTTTGATGCCCTGGTCGTCGTACTCGGCGACACCCAGCAGCAGCGCGCGGAACCGGTCCATCGCGCCGGTCTCAGCGGCCGAAGACCAGAGTGATCGCGGCCTTGGCGCCGACCTTGGCGGTGCCGACGAGCTGGACGCCGCCCTCGGCCGAGACCTCCAGCCCGATCTGGGCCTCCTTGAGGGGCAGATCGCCCGCCTCGGCCGCCAGCTCGTCGAAGACGGCCCGCAGGGAGCCGATGGTGCGCCGGAGGTTCTCCTTGAGCGCGTCGACCGGGATCTGCCGCAGCGCCGCCGCGCCGTCCGCACCGGAGAACAGTCCCATCGTGTGGCCGTCGTCGTCATCCACGGCGACGATGACGGGCAGCGTGTCGATCACGTCGGCCGACGAAAGCTCGTGAAAGGGCTGTTCTCCAGTCATGACCTCGCCGTCCGCATAACCGTGAATGCCGCGATCCGAAGGCTGATGTTAGCGTCTCGGCGGCCGGCGTGCCGGTCGCCGTTCACCCGCCTGGCGGGGGCAGGATGCCGCGTGCGAGCGCGGCGGTGACCGCGGCCGTACGGTCGGACACCTCCAGCTTGCCGAACGTCCGCAGGAGATGGGTCTTGACCGTCGCCTCGCTGATCAGCAGTTCCCGTCCGATCTCGGCGTTGGTGCGGCCGCGGGCGACCAGCCGCAGCACCTCGATCTCGCGCCGCGACAGCTCCACCGGCGAGCGCATCCGGGACACCAGCTTGGCCGCGACCGACGGCGCCAGTACGGTCTCGCCCCGCATCGCCGCGCGGATCGCCTGGGCCAGCTCGGTCCGCGACGCGTCCTTGAGCAGGTAGCCCGCCGCGCCCGCCTCGACGGCGCGCAGGATGTCCGCGTCGGTCTCGTACGTCGTCAGCACCACGACCCGCGTCCCCGGACGCTGGACGAGCACCCGCGAGGTCGCCTCCACCCCGTCGCCGCCGGGCATGCGCAGGTCCATCAGCACCACGTCGGGCTCGTGCGCGCGCACCGCCGCGACCGCCTCGGCGGCGCCGCCCGCCTCGGCCACCACCTCCAGGTCGTCCTCTGCCGCGAGCATGCCGCGCAGCCCCTCGCGTACGACCGGGTGGTCGTCCACCAGCAGGATCCTGATCACGCCGGTACCTCCACGCTGATCGAGGTGCCCTCGCCGGGCCGGCTGACGATCCGTACGGTGCCGTCGACCTGCCCGGCGCGGTCCCGCATGCCGCGCAGGCCGAAGCCGCTCGCCGTCGCCGGGTCGAAGCCCCGGCCGTCGTCGCGGACCTCCAGGCGTACCGCCGTCTCGGCGTAGTGCAGCGTGATCTCCACGCGACCGGCCTTGGCGTGCTTGCGGACGTTCGCCAGGCCCTCCTGCGCGGCGCGCAGCAGGACCACCTCCGTCCGGGCGGCCAGCCGGCGCGGCTCGCCGGAGACGACGCACTCGGTGTCCACGTCCAGTTCCTCTCCCAGGCGGTCCGACAGCCGGCGTACGGCCTCGTCCAGCGACGAGTCGCCGAGGGCGGCGGGCGGTACCGCGGCCACGAGGGCACGGGCCTCGGCGAGGTTCTCCCGCGCGGTACGGACGGCCAGGCCGAGCTGCCGCCTCGCCTCTTCCGGGTCGGAGTCGATGCGCGGCTCGGCCGCCTGCACCAGCATCAGGATGCTGGTGAAGCCCTGCGCGAGCGTGTCATGGATCTCGGCGGCGAGGCGTTCGCGCTCGGCCATGGCCCCGGCCTCCCGGCTCACTTCGGCCAGCTCCGTACGGGTCGCCTCCAGCTGCTCGATCAGCTCCCGGCGTTCGGTGCTCTGGCGGATGATGCGCTCCACCCAGAGGCCGAAGAACACCGAGAAGGTGATGCTGACGACCGTCCAGGTCAGGAACGAGGCGAAGGAGCCGCCGCTGTGCACGTCCCGCAGGAACCGTACGGCCGGAGCGGCGTTGAGCAGCATCACCGCGATGCTCGCGCGCCACCACTCGCCGATGATGTAGCACTGCGGGCAGAGCGCGAACAGGATCAGCGCGCTCTCCGGCACGGCCGACGACGCCGCGGAGGACAGGACGACCAGCCCGGCGACGTACACGTACGGCAGCATCCCGCCCCGCTCCGCGCCGAGCAGCCGCCGGCCGAGGAAGAGGTACCACGGGACCATGGCGAACAGGAGAGCGACCGCGATCGGGCCGTCCGGCCACGAGCCGTTCTCCGTCGTCACATAGAGGACCGTGGAGGCCAGGACCAGGGCGAAGTACGCCTCCCACCGCCCGAGTCCCAGCTCCCACGCGTCTTCGCCGCTCATCCGTCGTCGCGTCGCTTCCAGCGGAAGGTCGTCAGGCACAGTGCGAAGCCTGCTACAGCCCAGGCCGCCAGCACCAGTGCGATTCTGCCGTGCTCCCACGCGTGCGCGGGCTCGACCGGCAGCAGGGTGTCGGGCAGCAGCGCCGACCGCAGGCCCTGGCAGATCCACTTCAGCGGGAACACCGCGCCGGCGTCCTGCACGCCCTTCGGCAGTTCGGTGAAGGTGAAGTACACGCCGGAGATGAACTGCAGCACGAGGTACGGCACGTTGAGCACCGCCGCCGCGCCCCGGCCCGAGCGCGGCACGCTGCTCACCGCGATGCCGAGCAGGGTGCAGACGGTCACGCCCGCCACGAACACCCAGACGAAGGTGAACCAGCGCTCGGGCGTGCCCGGCGGGTTCAGCCCGAACATCACGTGGCCGAGCAGGAAGAGGACCACCGTCTCGGCCACCGACAGCACCAGCGCCGTGATCGTCTTGCCGATGAAGTACGCGGCCGGCGGCATCGGCATGCCGTACAGGCGTTTGAGCGTGCCGTCGTCCCGCTCCTGCGCGATGCCGACGCCGAGGCTGATGAACGTGGTCGAGGCGATCCCGCTCGCGATGATGCCGGCGGCGAAGTACTGCCGGAAGTCCACGCCCGTGCCCTTGATCTCGCCCTTGAAGATGGTGCCGAAGATGAGCATGAGGACGATCGGCATCGCGAAGGTGAAGGCCGCCGCCTCCCGGTCGCGCATGAAGGTCCTCAGCTCCAGTGCGCCGCGCGAGAGCCCGATCCGCAGGGTGGACGGCATCGCCTGGGCGGTCATCGCGCCGCTCCGATCATGGTGAGGTAGGTGTCCTCCAGGGTGGGCCGGGTGACCGTCAGCTCCGGGACCTCGCCGTCGAACTTCTGGCTCAGCTCGGCCACGACCTGGGTGGGGGAGTGGGTCTCGAGCGTCCGCGGACCCTCGGGGCTCGTCCAGCTCACGTGCGCCTTCGCGGTGGCACGGCCGCCCAGCTCCCGCGGCGTGCCGACCTCGACGAGCCGTCCGCGCGCGATCACGCCGACCCGGTCCGCGAGGGCCTCGGCCTCGTCCAGGTAGTGGGTCGTCAGCAGGATCGTCGTGCCGTCTCCGGCGAGGCTCTCGATCAGCTTCCAGAACTGCCGGCGCGCGTCCGGGTCGAAGCCGGTCGTCGGCTCGTCCAGGAAGAGCAGCTCGGGGTCGCCGACGATGCCGAGCGCGACGTCGACGCGCCGCCGCTGTCCGCCGGACAGCCGCGCCAGGCGCGCGCCGGCCTTCTCGGTCAGCCCGACCGCCTCGATCACCTCGTCGGGATCGCGTGGGGCCGGGTAGTAGGCGGCGTAGTGCCGCACCGTCTCCCGTACGGTGAGCTGGGGCCGCTCCTCCGAGGTCTGCGACACGATGCCGATACGGGCCCGCCAGCGCCGCGTCGGCCGCCCGGGGTCGGCGCCGAGCACCGCGACCTCACCGCCGGTCCGCCGCCGGTGTCCCTCGAGGATCTCGACCGTCGTACTCTTGCCCGCCCCGTTCGGTCCGAGCAGGGCGAACACCTCACCCCGGGGAATGTCCAGGTCGACGCCGTCCACCGCGTCGACGTCGCCGTACCGTTTGCGCAGACCGCGGATGCGCACCGCCGTTTCGTCCATACCGCCAGCGTCGCGGCGGCCGGCGCCTCACGCGATCGACGAACCGGTCATTCCGGTGTCCACCGAACGACGGACACCTCAGCCCAGCCCGACCTTCTGCCAGAACTGGAACAGCGCGTGGCCGACCGTGGTGAGGTCGGAGTTGATGCCGAACAGGTCGGTCAGGTGGTAGATGACCGAGAAGAACGCGCGGTTCACCGGGCCGATCCACAGCAGCGCCATCAGGGCGATGAACGCGTAGCCGCCGACGCGGTTCGCCTGGGCCACCCAGCTGCGCGGCAGGTACGGCTCGACGATGCCGAAGCCGTCCAGGCCCGGCACCGGCAGGAGATTGAGCACCGCGGCGGTGACCTGCAAGAACGCCAGGAACGCCAGACCGCTCCAGAACAGGGCGTGGTCCAGGCTCGTCGCGAGCTGTGTCAGCACGACGCCCAGGACGATCGCGAAGGCGAGGTTGGCGAGCGGGCCGGCCGCCGAGATCAGGCTGTGCCGCAGCCGGCCGCGGATCGCCCCCCGGTCGATGTAGACCGCGCCGCCGGGCAGGCCGATGCCGCCGAGCAGCAGGAACAGCACCGGCAGCAGGAAGCTCAGCGCCATGTCCGTGTACTTCAACGGGTTGAGCGTGAGATAACCCTTGGTGGCCATGCTGCGGTCGCCCGAACGCCAGGCGAAGAACGCGTGCCCGAACTCGTGCAGGCACAGGGACACGATCCAGCCGGACACCACGAAGACGAACAGCAGGAACCGGGCCGCGTGCCCCACGTCCGTGCCGTACCGCCAGGTGGCCAGGCCGGACAGGGCGAACAGGCCGACGACGAACAGGAAGATGGGGCTGGGCCGCACGGAGGACCGCAGGGCGGTGACGTTGCTCATCGGTGAACTCTTCAGCTGCTCTCTGCCAGGGCGGGCACGACGTAGGTGCGGAGGAACTCGCGCGGCTCATCCTCGCGCGGCATGACGATCATCGAGGAGATGATGCGGAAAAGGAACTCCACCGCTCCTTCAACGGTGATGTCCGCCCGGAGGGTTCCCGCCCGCTGAGCGGCGTCGAAGTGCGGCCGTACGTAGTCGGAGCACAGGTGCAGCAGCCGCTCGGCGCCGCCGACGACCGCGGCCTGCGTGTGCCCGGCCGCGTCGGGCGCCAGCAGCGCGGCGACGTGCGGCTCCCCGCGGATGAACGCGACGGCGTCCACGACGCCTTCGACGATCGCGTCCGGCACCGACCGCTCATGCCGCAGCCGCTCCGACAGCCGGTCGAGGAAACGGCGCAGGTCACGCAGGACGACGGCCAGGATCACCTCGTCCCGCCCACCGGCGAAGCTGCGGTAGACGGTGGCCCGGGAGAGCCCGGCGGACGCCGCGATGTCCTCGACCGTGGTCTTGGCGACGCCGTACCGCGCGAAGCACTCCTCGGCGGCGTTCACGATCCGTTGACGGACCTGGGAAGCCTGCGGCATGCCCCGCAGGTTACCCGGCCGTACGCACGCCAGAGGTTTTCCACAGGTGGCCCCGCCACCTTCCTACGGCGAGCCCGAGCACTGGACAATGGAAGTGGGCTGGAGCCCCAGGGCGGGCGGGGCGTGTCCCGGGCGGGCCGTGTCCCGGGCGGGCCGTGTCCCGGGCGGGCCGTGTCCCGGGCGGGCCGTGTCCCGGGCGGGCCGTGTCCCGGGCGGGCCGTGTCCCGGGCGGGCCGTGTCCCGGGCGGGCCGGGTGCCGGGCGGGGCGGGTTGTCCGCTGGGCTCAGGCGATTTTGTAGTCGAGGGTGTAGGAGTGGCCGCCGTCGGGGCCGATGACGATTCGGCCCTCGCCCGTGATGCCTGCCAGGTCGCCGGTGCCCGTGCCTTCGGTGATCTTCCAGGAGAGCCAGGGTTCGCCGTTCTCGCCGCCGGCGTTGTGCTGGAGGACGAATCCTCCCTTGCGCCCGTCCAGCGTGCCCTCGAACCGCTCGATCGCCACGTACGCTCGCGGGGTCTCTCCCGTGGCCACCGTGAGTAGTTCGGCCGTGCTGGTGCCGGTGAGATCGCCGCTGAAGGTCTTCTCGACGTGCACCCGGGCGATCTTGGTCTCCTGGTGGACGTCGTACGGCTCGCCGGCGTCGAAGGCGTCGAGGACGAAGGTTCCCGCTGCGTGCTTTGTCATAGGTGACGATCCTGCTGGAGATTCCTGACGGCTGACGGCAGGTATTCCGCCGTCAGGGGCGGGCGGGCTCGTCGCGGGCCTGCTCCACGGCCGCCTGGATGCCGGACAGCAGCCGCCGGAGGCCGAACTCGTACGCCTCGGCGTTCGCGCCCTTGGTGCCCGCGTCGAAGCCGCCCTCGCGCCAGAGCCTCGCGATCGTCGGATGCCGGGTCACGTCGAAATAGTCCTCCCAGAACGACCCGCGCGCCGCCCACCAGTCGGCCGCCGACTCGCCCGTCCGCTCCAACTGCTCGTACTCCGCCTCGGCCGCCGCGGCCGCGTGGACGAAGGTGACGATCGTTCCGGCCGCCGCCGTGATCTGCCGGGGTGACAGGCCGATCCCGGACAGCGCGGACAGGAGGTACTCCTGCTGGGCCATCAGGCCGGGGCCGAGCGGAGGCCGCACCGTGGAGATCTCCCGCAGCCAGGGGTGACGCCGGTACGCCGCGCGGGTGCGCTCCGCGTACAGCTCGATCTGCTCCAGCCACCCCTCGGGCCGCTGATCGCCCGGGCCGGGCAGGTCGCGCTCGGTGAGCACCGCGTCGACCATCAGGTCGATCAGTTCCGCCTTGCCCGGCACGTACGTGTAGAGCGACATCGTGCCGGCGCCGGCCTCGTCCGCGACCCGGACCATCGACATGGACGCCAGGCCCTCGCGGTCCGCCACCGCCAGCGCGGCGCGGACGATCTGGTCGACCGTCAGCTTGGGCCGGCGTCCGCGGGGCGGCCTGCCGTCCGTCCGCCCGGCGGCGCGGTCGCGCCACAGCAGCGCCAGCGTCCGCTCCGGGTCACCGCCGCCGCTGTGTTCCACCGTCATGACTTGATCCTAATTTCTCGTATGCCGTACGGTTAATATTCCCGTAGGGCATACGAGAATGAGGAGGGGTCATGACGATCCTGGTCACCGGCGGCACCGGGAACATCGGGCGGATCGTGGTCGAGCGGCTCGTGGAGGCCGGGGAGCGGGTGCGAGTGATCACCCGCCGCCCGGACGAGGCCCGGTTCCCCGAGGGCGTGGAGGCCCGGTACGGGGACCTCGCCGATCCGGCGACGCTGGCCGGGCCGCTGACCGGTGTCGAGCGCCTGTACCTGTTCCCGCACCCCGAGACCGCCCAGGACGTGGTCGACCGGGCGAAACGCGCGGGAGTACGGCGGATCGTGGTGCTGTCCTCGGGAGCCGTGACCGCCGGCCTGGACACGGGCTTCCACCTGCCGGTGGAGCGGGCCGTGGAGGAGTCGGGGCTGGAGTGGACCCACGTGCGCGCCGGTGAGTTCATGCTGAACCGGCTCTGGCTGTGGGGCGAGTCGATCCGCGCGGAGAACGTCGTGCGCGACCCGCTCCCCGAGCAGGGCGGGATCCCCGTGCACGAGCGGGACGTCGCCGACGTCGCCGTGTGCGCGCTGCTCCACGACGGCCACGCCGGCGCGGCGTACACCGTCCTGGGGCCGGAGTGGATCACCCGGCGGGAGCAGGTCGCCGCCATCGCCGCCGCCGTGGGCCGCGACGTCCGTCTCGACCGGATCGGCCGGGAGGAGGCGCGGGAGCTCTACCGGGCCATGGGCGGGTTCGCCGCGGCGAACGCCGACTTCCTGCTCGGCTTCACCGACTACGAAGGCCAGGAGGTCGAACCGGACGCGGCACCGCGCGGCGACGCCTCCGAGTACCCCCCGATGCCGACCGCCGAGGCGGTCACCGGCCGGCCCGCCCGTACGTTCGCCCAGTGGGCCCGCGACCACGCGGCCGACCTCACCGCCTAGACCGGAGCCGGGATCCGGGGGACGGCTCAGCGCAGCAGCAGGTCGACCACGCCCGTGGTGCCCTCGTCACCGTGCCCGTCGGCGAGGCGGCGCTCCATCAGCGTCAGGAACGGCCTGAGCAACTCGGGGCTGACGCCCTGTTCCTCGGCGGTGCGAAGCAGCGTCTCGTTGGCCCGCACCATCATGGCGAGGTTCGAGGTGCCCCCAGGGGGTAGTCGCCGGTCTCCAGGTGCACGGCGACCCCGTTCGCGTAGCCGGCCATGGCGGTGAGCCATTCGACGAGAAGGGCCGCGAACTCCTTGGGCGCGACCCGCGTCCCGCGCATGAGCGCGAAGGCGTGTGACACCCCGGCGAACATGCCGGTCATCGCGCTCAGCAGCGCCACGTCGTGGAGGGCGGCCGCGCCGGGGTCCGCGCCGACGTACCGGGTGGCCGCCGGGACGGCCAGCGCGTCGTGACGGTCCGCGAACAGCTCCGGCGAACCGCTGTAGAAGACGTAGGCGCCGGATTCCGGGGCACCGATCATCGGGGGGACGGCCATGATCCCGCCGGCCAGGTAGCGGGCGCCGCGTCCGGCCGCCCACTCGGCGCGGTCCCGCGCCGTACCCGGGGTGCTGGTGGTGATGTTGACCAGGTCCTTTCCGGCCAGGTCGGCGTCGGTGAGGGCCGTACCGACGGAGGCGCCGTCGAGGAGGCAGGCGACCACGAGGTCGCTCGCGGCGACCGCCTCACGAGCCGTCGCGGCGACCTTCGCGCCTTCGGCGGCGAGAGGCGCGGCTCGGCTCGCGGTGCGGTTCCAGCCGGTCACCTGGTATCCGGCGGCGTGCCATGCGCGAGCGATCGCGGTGCCCATCGTGCCGAGACCCAGCACGCTGATCTTTTTGTCGGAGACTGACCGACGCCGGCTCAGAACAGCGTGTCGTCGCGCTCGATGCCGCGCAGGGCGTCGTAGTCGAGCGTCACGCAGCCGATGCCGCGGTCCGCGGCCAGCACGCGCGCCTGCGGCTTGATCTCCTGGGCGGCGAACACGCCGCGGACCGGGGCCAGGAGCGGGTCGCGGTTGAGCAGCTCCAGGTAGCGGGTCAGCTGCTCGACGCCGTCGATCTCGCCGCGTCGCTTGATCTCGATGGCGACCGTGGCGTTCGCCTCGTCGCGGCAGAGGATGTCGACCGGGCCGATCGCGGTCGGGTACTCCCGGCGGATCAGCTTCCAGCCGTCGCCCAGCGTCGTGATGTGCTCGGCGAGCAGCTCCTGCAGGTGGGCCTCCACGCCGTCCTTCTGCAGCCCCGGGTCGATGCCCAGCTCGTGGCTGGTGTCGTGCAGGATCTCCTCGATCGTCAGGATGAGCTGCTCACCGGACTTGCCGTGCGTGACCGTCCACTTGCCCTCCTCCTCCTTGAGGACGCAGGGCGGGTTCATCCAGTTGAGCGGCTTGTACGCCCGGTCGTCGGCGTGGACCGAGACGGATCCGTCGGCCTTGATGAGGATCAGCCGAGGGGCCATGGGCAGGTGGGCGGTGAGCTTGCCGGCATAGTCGACACTGCACCGGGCGATGACGAGACGCACGGTCGCCCACCTTAGCCGCCCGGCGCCCGCCCCTCAGGCCCCTCGGACAATCCGGCCCCCGATACAGGCGGGCGCCGGTCATGGGCCCTCCTTCGTCGGAAGGTGTGACCACAGGACCGCGCTTTTTGATTCCCTCGCTGCGCTCGGTCATGGGCCCTCCTTCGTCGGAAGGCGTGACCACGGGACCGCGCTTTTTGATTCCCTCGCTGCGCTCGGTCATGGGCGGCATCGCGCCGGTCTGGAAAACTGCGGAGCATGAGTGCAGCGGTGAGCAGGGTCGGAGTCGTCGGGCTGGGCACGATGGGCGCGGGCATCGCCGAGGTGCTGGCGCGCGGCGGCCACTCCGTCGTCGGCGTCGAGGTGAACAACGACGCGCTCCAGCGTGGCCGGGACAACCTGGAGAGGTCGACGGGCCGTGCCGTACGCCGCGGCCGGCTGTCGGAGGAGGACAAGGCGGCGATCCTCGGCCGGATCGAGCTCGGCACCTCCTTCGCCGGGCTCGCCGAGTGCGACCTGGTGATCGAGGCGGTGCCCGAGCGGCTGGACCTGAAGCGCCGGGTGTTCGAGGAGCTGGACACGGTGTGCCGCCCCGACGCCGTACTCGCCACCAACACCTCCTCGCTGTCGGTCACCGAGATCGCGGCGGCCACCGGCCGGCCCGAGCAGATCGTCGGCGTGCACTTCTTCAACCCCGCGCCGGTCATGAAGCTGGTCGAGGTGATCCACACCGTCCTCACCCGGCCCGAGGCGCTCACGGCCGTGGAGGAGCTGGTCGGGAGCCTCGGCAAGGTCGCCGTCACCGTCGGCGACCGGGCCGGGTTCATCGCGAACCGGCTGCTCTTCGGCTACCTCAACCAGGCCGCCGGGATGTACGAGGCCGGGTACGCCACGCGTGAGGACCTCGACGCGGCGATGACGAGCACGGGCCTGCCGATGGGCCCGCTCACGCTCATGGACCTCATCGGCCTCGACGTGTCGCTGGAGGTCTGCGAGGCGATCTACCGGGAGACCCGCGACCGGCGGCACGCGCCCGCGCCGATCCTGCGGCGGCTCGTCACCGCCGGCCTGCTCGGCCGCAAGACCGGCCGCGGCTTCTACACGTACGACGGGCCGGAGCAGGCCGCGGAGCCCGGCACGGAGCCGGGGGCCGCGCCCAGCGTCGGCGTCGCCGGGTCCGGGCCGCTCGCCGTCGCCGTCATCCAGGCGGCCGAGCGCGCCGGGGCGGACGTCCGCTTCGTCGCGGGCGACGACGACAAGGCGCGCGCCGTACGCGACGCCGTCGGCGAAGGCGTCACCGGCGGCACCGACCTGTCCCTGCTCGCCGACCGCGATCTGATCGTCGAGGCCGTGGCCGAGGACGTCGCGGTCAAGCGGTCGCTGCTCGCCGCCGTCGACGACGTGGCGCGGAAGGGCGCGGTGCTGGCCACCACCGGCGCCACCGTGCCGGTCATCGAGCTGGCCATGGCCACCGACCGGCCGCAGGACGTCGTGGGCCTGCACCTGCCGGACCCCGAGGGCGGGCTCGCCGAGCTGGTGAGCACCGTCGTGACCGACCCGGAGATCGCCGAGCGGGCCGCCGCGTACCTCACCCGGCTCGGCAAGCGTCCCGTACGCTCCGCGGACCGGGCCGGCTTCATCGTCGACGCGCTGCGCGTGCCGTACCTCAACGACGCCGTGCGGATGCTCGAGTCCGGGTACGCCGACGCGGACGCGATCGACGCGGCGATGACGCACGGCTGCGGGTACCCGATCGGCCCGATCGCCGACCTCGACCGCATCGGGCTCGACCGCGCCGTGGAGGTGCTGCGCGCGCTGTACACGGAGTACCGCGATCCCGCGTTCGCGCCCGCCCCGCTGCTGGACCGGCTCCGTACCGCCGGGGCCACCTTCCGCTGACGGGTGTGTCCGGCTCAGCCCGTACCCTGATCGGCATGAGTCCGCGCAAAAACCGCCGCACGCGCGACATGCCCCGGGAAACCGGGCAGGGTGCGTTCGGCGGTCCGCAGCGGATCGAAGAGGGGCCCGACGGTGACTGGATCGTCCGGCCCGCAGCCGGCGCCGCGAAGACCTACCGCTGCCCCGGGTGCGACCAGGAGATCCCCCCGGGCGTCGGGCACGTCGTCGCGTGGCCGGCCGAGGGTGGCGGTCCGGAGGACCGGCGCCACTGGCACCGGCCCTGCTGGGAACACCGGCTGCACCGCGCGCCCAAGATCCAGCGGTCCCGCCGCGGCCCGCGCTACTGAAAGGACTGCGATGGCGGAGATCCGGGCGAGCACGGTGCTGCCCGCGCGCCGTACGGACATCGAACTGCAGACCGCCGACGGCCTGAAGCTCGTCGGCGAGCTCGCGGTGCCGGAGGACCGGCCGCCCGTCGCGACGCTCGTGTGCCTGCACCCGCTGCCCACGGCCGAGGGCATGATGGACAGCCACGTGCTGCGCAAGGCGTCGTACCGGCTGCCCGCGCTCGCCGGTCTGGCCGTCCTGCGGTTCAACACGCGCGGGACGAGCAGCGATCGCGGGACGAGCGAGGGTGAGTTCGGCGAGGGCGAGGCCGAGCGGTACGACGTCGCGGCGGCCCTGGAGTGGGCGGAGTACCACGACCTGCCGCGCACCTGGCTCCTCGGCTGGTCGTTCGGCACCGAGCTGGCGCTGCGGTGGGGGCGTGACCCGCTGGTGGAGGGGGCGATCCTGCTGTCGCCGCCGCTGCACCGCGCCACCGACGCCGACCTGGACGCGTGGGCGGAGTTCGGCCGTCCGCTGGTCGCGCTGGTGCCCGAGCGCGACGACTACCTGCGGCCGCCGGAGGCGCGGGAGAGGTTCAAGCGGGTGACCCAGGCGGAGGTGGTGGGCGTCGACGGCGCCAAACACCTGTGGGTCGGTGAGCCGTACGTCCGAATCGTGCTGAACGAGATCGTGAAACACGTGGCGCCGGAGGCGTACCCGCTGCCCACCGAGGTCCTCTAGGCTCCGCCGCCCCAGAGCCCCGGCCACGGTGCCCGGCCGTTCGCCCTAAACGTCGAAGACCGATCACGGCCACGGTTCTCGGCAGGACGGGAATCAGGAGTGACGATGAGCGGGGTCCGGCGTGCGCCGGACCGGGGCGGGCCGTCCGCGCCGAGCGGACTCGCCGGCTGGCCCCGATGGGGTCCGTTGCGGAACGGGGAGGGGCACCGTGCAGTTGTACACCCGCGACATCGGTGGCGGGACGCCGTTGGTGCTGTTGCACGCGTTTCCGCTGTCGTCGGCCATGTGGCTGGCGCAGCGGGAGGGCCTGGCGGCGCGATTCCGGGTGCTCACCCCTGACCTGCGCGGATTCGGTGGTTCGTCCCTCGGTAGCGATGATCCCTCCATCGACGTCATGGCCGACGACGTCGCGGCCCTGCTCGACGCCAAGAACATCGATCGCGCGATCGTCGGCGGCCTGTCGATGGGCGGGTACGTGACGCTGGCGTTCGGCCGGCGGCATCCGGACCGCCTCCTCGGCGTCATCCTCGCCGACACGAAGGCCACGGAGGACGCCCAGGCCGCGCGTGCGGCCCGCATCCGGACCGCCGAACGCATCGAGGCCGAGGGCAGCGTCAACGTGCTCCTGGAGGAGCTGCTGCCGCGGCTGGTCGGCCCGACGACGATGCGCAGCCGCGCCCTGGTGTACGGCCGGGTGCGCGGGCTGGTGCAGTCGACGCCGCCGGCGGCCGCCGCCTGGGCGCAGCGCGCGATGGCCGCGCGCCCGGACTCGGTCGGCGCGCTCGCCGGGTTCCGCACGCCGACCCTCGTGCTGCACGGCGCCGAGGACGCCCTCATGACCGAGGACGACGCCCGGACCATGGTCGATGCCCTGCCCGACGCCGAGCTCATCACGATCCCCGGGTCCGGCCACCTCACCGCCGTCGAGCAGCCGCAGCTGTTCAACGACGCGGTCACCGAGTTCGGCGCGGCCCTGACCCGTACGGTGCGCTGAGGGGCGCCGAGTCGATCAGTGCGGGCGCCCTAGGACTCCTCCTGACGTGGCATCACGACCTCGCGCAGGATCAGCGCCACCGCCGCGGCGGCCGGGATCGCGAGGAGCGCGCCGATCACGCCGAGCAGCGCGCCGCCGATCAGCGCGGCGATGATCGTCACCGCGGGCTGTACGTCGACGGACCGCTTCATGACCCTCGGCTGGACGATGTAGTTCTCGACCTGCTGGTAGATCACGAAGTAGATCGCGGTGGCGATGCCGACCCACAGCCCGGAGAAGAACGACAGGCCGGTCACGAAGACCGCCCCGATCGTCGCGCCGACCAGCGGGATCAGGTCGGTGATCGCCACGAGCAGCGCGAGCGCGAGCGCGTACGGCACGCCGACGATCAACAGGAAGATGTACGACGTCACGCCGGCGATGAGCGAGATGAGCAGGTTGCCCGCGACGTACCCACCGATCCGGGCGAGGATCTCGTCGCCGAGGAGCGCCACCCGCGCCCGCCGCGACCGCGGTGCCAGCCGGTACATGAAGCCGGTGATGCTCGGCAGCGAGCTCAGGAAGTACAGCGTGAGGATCAGTACGGTCAGCGCGCTGAAGACGCCGCTGACGACGATCTGGCCGACTCCGACGACGCCGTTCGCGGCGCGGGTGCCCAGGTCCTTGCTCTCCAGCGCCGACCTGGCCTTCTCCAGCAGGTGGTAGCGCTTGTCCAGGTCCTGAAGTTTCGGGTTGTTCTGCAGTTGTTCGAGGTAGCCGTGGCCGCTGGTGAGATTGTGAATGATCGCGGTCGTCTGCTCCGACAGGGGCGGCACGATGGCGAATCCGAACCCGACGAAGAATCCCACCAGCGCCAGGAACACCAGCAGCACCGACCACCGCCGTGAGACGCCGATGCGTTCGAGCGCCTCGACTCCCGGGTTGAGGCCGACGGCCAGGAACAGCGCGACGACGATCAGGATGATGACCGAGCGGGCGTTGGTGAACGCCTGGACCAGCATGTACGCGGCGAGCACGCCGAGCGCGCCGTAGAAGCCGAAGACGAACGGATGGTTGCGGGTGAGCGGCCGGCCGGGCCGCCCGAACGGGAACAACTCGTCCACGCCCGCCTCGCGCTCCCGGGCCTTCACGTCGGTGACCGGATCCGCCTGGGCGACCCGGCCGCGCCGCCGTATGAGCCCCCCGCCGCCTTCTTCGGAGACCTCGTCGGCCGTGTCTTCGGCGGCTTCCGCGGTGGCCGTGCTCCTGGTGGCTTCGCCGGATGTAGCGGCGGTGTCCTCGGCTCCCTCGGCCGCCGTGGCGGCGGCCGGGCCGTCGGACTTCGCGCCCGCCGTCGCTCCGTCGACCACCGTGTCAGAGTCCTTGCGCCGGAGCTCCCACGGGACTCGCTTCCGCAGGTGGTGGGCCCATAGGCGGAGGTTGACAAGATCCGTCTTCGCGGCACCCGACTCGTTCGGATCTGCTTGCGATCCACCGGATGCGGCCCCGTTCCCCGCTTCGCCCGTCTCCGACGCTCCGGCATCGGCCGTATCGGAGTCGGCCCCGTCCTGGTCGGCCGACTTCTTGGCACGGCGGCGATCCCGGGCCAGCAGGCCCCGGTCCGCGCGCCGGTCGCTCTCAGAGAGCTCCTCAGGCACCCTTCACCTCCCGTGAAGTGCCCCAAATTACGGCAAAAAGCCTAGAGGAAATCTCCTCTAGGCTTTCCGCCGTCTCGCGCTGTGTTGCGGGATTCGCCGCTTTATTCGGTGCGGGCGCTGATGGTCACTCCTGCCACCAGTCGTCCTCGTCGTCCTTCTTGCGCTGCTGGGAGGGCTGCTGCGCCTTCGGCTGCGCGGCCGGCTTCGGGTCGGCAGCGGCGAGCGCGGGCTTCTCCGGCGGCGCGGCGATGGCCTCGTCGCCACCCGGGGTGGCGACGCCGCCGATGAGCTGGCGCAGCTGGTTGAGGTGGCTGGTGATGCTGTCGCGCTGGCGAGTGAGCTCGTCGACCTGGCGCTGAGCGGTGGTGCGCATCTTCTCGGCCTCGGACTTGGTGTCCGAGAGGAGCTGCTCGGCCTGGGCCTTCGCCTCGGCGATGACCGAGTCGGAGTTCTTGCGGGCGTTGGCGACCAGCTGCTTGGCGTGGTTGTCGGCCTCGCGGCGGGTCTGCTCGGCCTGCTGGGTCGCCTTGGTGGCGCGCTGCTCGGCGGAGGCGGCACGCTGCTCGGCCTCGGCGACGAGCTTCTGCGTCGCGCTCTGCGCGGCGGCGTGACGCTCGTTGTCCTGGCGCTCGGCCTCCTCGCGGCGGGCCGCGAGCTGGATCTCGAACTCGCCCTCGGCCTGGGCGCGCTGGGCCTCGCTCTCCTCGAGGATGCGCTGGGCCTGGGCCCGCATCTCGTCGGCCTGGCGCTTGGCCGTGGTGAGGATCTCGTCGCGCTCGCGCTTGGTGGACGCCCGCAGCTGGGCGACCTCGCGCTCGGTCGTGGTGCGGAGCTTGGCGATCTCACGCTCGGCGGCGGCGCGCTTCTCGGCGACCTCGTGGTCGGCGGTGGCGCGCAGCTTGGCCACCTCACGCTCGGTCGTGGAGGTCAGCTCGTCGGCCCCGCGGCGGGCGGACGTGCGCACCTCTTCGGCCTCGCGCTCGGCCATGTTGCGCATGTCCTCGCCCTCGCGCTGGGCGGTGGCGCGGAGCTCGGCGGCCTCGTTCTCGGCGGTGGCGCGGAGCTCGGCCGCGTCGACCTTGGCCGCGGCCTTGATCTCGTTGGCCTCGGACCGTGCAGCCTGCACGAGCTCGGTGGCCTGCTCCTCGGCGAGGCGGAGCAGCTGCTCGATGCGCGCGCCTAGGCCGGAGTAGGTGGGCCGTTCCTGCTCCTGCAGCTGGCGATGCGCGTCGGACAGCTCGCGCTGCATCGCCTGGGCCTGCTCACGGCTCTGGCGGACCTCGTTGTCGAGCTGCTTGATGTGCTCCTCGACCTGGTGCCGGTCGTAGCCGCGTAGCACCACGTCGAACTCGCGTGGGGGCGTGTCTTCGAAGAAGTTGCTGAGCTGGGCGTCGATGTCGGACTGCATGAGGCTCAATCCTGCTGTGACGAGACGGCTACCGGTGGGTGGAGATATCGGATCATGGCCGCGCGAATACTGCGTGTTACGGGGTATTGCACGCGCTGGACCACTTCCGCGACAGCAGAGTACTCCGGACACTGCCGTGTTGGGGGCTCAACTTGACGCCCTGGGTGAAATGTCTTGGTTGTTATGAGTAGTCAGGCGTTGTGTCGACCCTGGAGAGGATCTTTCGCCGCCTGTACCAGCTCGGTCAGCACCCCTCCGACATCCTTCGGATGCAGGAACGCGATGGAGGCTCCCATCGACCCATGGCGGGGACGCTCATCGAGCAGGCGCACGTGCTTGGCCCCGATCGCCTCGAGCGCGGCCGCGACGTCGTCCACACCGTAGCCGACATGGTGCACGCCTTCGCCGCGCTTGGCGAGGAACCGGCCCACCGGCGTGTCCGGGCCCAGCGGTTCAAGGAGCTGGACGTACGAGGAACCGGCCGGGCCGTCGGCGACGTGGAGCATGGCCTCTTTCACGCCCTGCGCCTCGTTGACCTCGCGCGA
Source organism: Actinoallomurus sp. CA-142502 (assembly GCF_050936355.1). Lineage (NCBI taxonomy): Bacteria > Bacillati > Actinomycetota > Actinomycetes > Streptosporangiales > Thermomonosporaceae > Actinoallomurus > Actinoallomurus sp. CA-142502. Next base: position 9,703,809 of record NZ_JBNJMY010000001.1, on the reverse strand, counting down.
GGCCACGACCAGGCCGAATGTCGACTCGTAGAAAGCGATCTTCTCCTCCAGGTCGTGGCAGGCGATGCCGACGTGATCGATCCGCGTGAGTCCGGTGAACATGGCGTTGGCCTCCCAGGAAGTGCACTGTCCCCGTGTGGGTATGTTGGCAAACGTCGTACCGACCGGGTGCTGGAGGTCCTATTCATGGCCGGATCCGTCATCGTCGCCGGGGCGCGCACGCCCATCGGCCGTCTGCTCGGTTCCCTCAAGGGGTTCGCCGCCGTCGATCTCGGCGCGCTCGCGATCAAGGCTGCGCTCGAACGCGCGGGCGTCACCGGTGATCAGGTCGACTACGTGATCATGGGGCATGTGCTCCAGGCGGGGGCCGGTCAGATCCCCTCGCGTCAGGCCGCGGTAAAGGCCGGCATTCCGATGAATGTCCCGTCGCTGACGATCAATAAGGTCTGCCTGTCGGGCCTTGACGCCATCGCTCTCGCCGACCAGCTCATCCGGGCGGGTGAGTTCGACGTCGTCGTGGCGGGCGGCATGGAGTCGATGACCAACGCGCCGCACCTGCTCCCGAAGGCGCGGCACGGGTACAAGTACGGCTCGATCGAGGTGCTCGACGCCACCGCGCACGACGGGCTCACCGACGCCTTCGACGGCGTCTCGATGGGCGAGTCGACCGAGGGCTACAACGCCAAGCTCGGGATCAGCCGCGAGGAGCAGGACGAGTTCTCCGCCCGCTCGCACCAGCGCGCCGCCGCCGCGGCCAAGAACGGCCTGTTCGACGACGAGATCGTCCCGGTCGAGATCCCGCAGCGCAAGGGCGACCCGATCGTGTTCAAGCAGGATGAGGGGGTGCGCGCCGACACGACCGCCGAGTCGCTCGGCCGGCTGCGGCCCGCCTTCAGCAAGGACGGCACGATCACCGCCGGGTCCTCCTCGCAGATCTCCGACGGCGCCTGCGCGGTCGTCGTCATGTCCAAGGCCAAGGCCGAGGAGCTGGGTCTCACCTGGCTCGCCGAGATCGGCGCGCACGGCAACGTCGCGGGCCCGGACAACTCCCTGCAGTCCCAGCCGAGCAACGCGATCAAGCACGCGCTCGGCAAGGAGGGCCTCGACGTCGCCGACCTGGACCTCATCGAGATCAACGAGGCGTTCGCCTCCGTCGGCGTCCAGTCGATGCGCGACCTCGGCGTGGACGAGACCAAGGTCAACGTCAACGGCGGCGCGATCGCGCTCGGCCACCCGATCGGCATGTCCGGCGCTCGCATCGTGCTGCACCTGGCGTACGAGCTGCGCCGGCGCGGCGGCGGCGTGGGCGCGGCCGGGCTCTGCGGCGGCGGCGGTCAGGGCGACGCCCTCATCCTCAAGGTCTGACCCGGTGGCGCGTACGGCCGACGTCGACGACCTGGTCGCGCGGGCGCGCAAGGGCGAGCCCCGCGCGGTCGCGCGGCTCATCACCCTGATCGAGAACGCCTCGCCGCAGCTCCGTGAGGTCATGGCGGCGTTGAACCCCTTGGCGGGCCGGGCCCGCGTGATCGGCCTGACCGGTGCGCCGGGGGTCGGCAAGTCGACCTCCACCAACGCGCTCGTACGCGCGTTCCGCCGTCAGGACCTGCGGGTCGGCGTGCTCGCCGTCGACCCCTCCTCGCCGTTCACCGGAGGCGCGCTCCTCGGCGACCGCGTGCGCATGCAGGACCACGCCTCCGACGCGGGCGTCTTCATCCGCTCGATGGCCAGCCGTGGCCATCTCGGCGGGCTGGCGTGGGCGGCGCCCCAGGCGATCCGGGTACTCGACGCGGCCGGCTGCGACGTGGTCCTGGTCGAGACGGTCGGCGTCGGCCAGGCGGAGGTGGAGATCGCCTCGCTCGCCGACTCCACCATCGTGCTCGTCTCGCCCGGAATGGGCGACTCCATCCAGGCGGCCAAGGCCGGCATCCTGGAGATCGCGGACGTCTTCGTGGTCAACAAGGCCGACCGCGACGGCGCGCAGCAGACCGTACGCGACCTGCGCAACATGATCGCGCTGGCCGCGCCGGAGGGCTGGAAGCCGCCGATCGTGCCGACGGTGGCGGTCAAGGACGAGGGCGTCGCCGACGTCGTGCGGAAGCTGGACGAGCACCTGGCGTGGATGGAGGACTCCGGCGAGCTGAACCGGCGACGCCGCGCCCGCGCCCGCGACGAGATCGAGGCGATCGCCGTCACGGCCCTGCGGGAGCGCATGGGCGACCTGCACGGCCACCAGCGCCTCGACGTGCTGGCCGAGAAGGTGCTGGACGGCTCCTGCGACCCGTACGCCGCAGCCGACGAACTGGTCGAGGGCCTCACCGAGTCCGGCTGACGGACCTTCGAGGGGTGCCGTCACCAGCCTGGGGTGATCGGCAGGGCGTAGGAGTCCTCGGGGGCGGTCTCGGCGTGTCCCCGGCCGCTCTCGCCGGCCGGGCGCCAGTGGCCGAACTCCAGCGTGAGCAGCGCCACCGCGATCGGCAGCAGGCTCGCCCACGACGGGAACACCACCTTGCGTCCGACGTAGCGCGGCTTGAACTTGCGGTTGAACAGGTACAGCGACTCGACCTTCACGAATCGGTCGAGCAGGTGGATCACGTGGTACGTGCCCTGCTCCAGCGCGCTGCGGTCCTCGGTGTCGAACAGCTCGCGGAACGCCGCGAAGTTGAGCGACACCTCGTCCACACCGTGCTCGGCGGCGTACTCCATGATGTCGGCGATCATGCGTTCGTTGAGGCCGTTCGGGGAGCCCGGCGCGCGGCGCATCACGTCGAGTGACAGGCGGCGGGCGGACGCGCTCGGCAGGTAGCGCTGGAAACCCACCGGCGCGCCGTCGGCGTCACGGGCGACCACGAGCACCGGGAAGGCGTGCCGCCCGGTGAGCAGACCGTCCATGTTCATCGAGAAGCCGCGCTCCTCGACGCCGCCGAGGGCCTCGGTGGCGAGTGCCCGCAGCCGTTCGCGGTCGTCCTCGGCCAGGGTGCCCTCGGGCAGGACCTCGGTGGTCACGCCGGCGTTGTGGGTGCGGCGCACCGCCTGGCGCACGTTGCGCATGCTCCGGCCGTTCAGCCCGAACTCGCCGGGCGTGAGCAGGACCTCGTCGCCGATGCCGATCGCGCGCATGCCGTACGGGGTCCACAGCTCCAGCAGGTCCTCGCGGGCGCCGAGCACCGCCATCCGCCAGCCGGAGCGGCGGGCCAGCGCGACGAACTCGGCCACCGCGCCGGGGTAGGAGCGCGGGTCGCCCACCGGGTCCGCGCCCGCCGCGGCGACGCCGAACAGGACGCGGTAGCCGATCACCGCGCGGCGGTCGGGACTGAAGACGTAGGACTTGTCCCCGCGCAGCAGGAACGGCGCCAGAGTGTCGGAGCCGTCGGCGTCGACCAGGCGCGCCGCCTCGGCGCGCTCCTCATCGGTGCCGGGCGGCGGCGGGGGCGCCGGCGAGAGCAGCGTGACGAACATCGCGAGCAGGCCGCCGCCGCCGAGGATGCCGAGGCTGGCCAGGAACCAGTGGTCGGCCGAGCCGTCGAAGTGCAGCGGGCCGGATCCGGAGGCGCTCAGCCCGGCGAGGATCTCGCGCCCCGCCTCGCTCGCGGACGGGCCCGGCGTGATGTGGTGCCGCTGGGCGATCATGATGACCAGCCCGTACGCGACCGCCACCCCGTACGTGACCACGCCGGCGCGGACCGCGGCGCGGAACCGGCTCGGCGTGGTGTCGAACTCGCGGCGGTAGCGGACGAAGCCGATCGCCGCCACGCCGAGGATGAGCAGGCGGCCGAACTCGCGCACGCTGACCGCGTCGAGCATGGACAGGATGGTGAGCGCGAGGACGACGTAGTACGCCACCCGGCGGCGGAGCAGCAGGCCGCGGGCCGCGGCCAGCAGGACCAGCGCGAGGAGCAGCTCCTGCCCATCGGGGAACAGGTCGCCCACGAGGAGCTCCGCGGGTCGCGCGGAGAAGGAGGGGACGAGCGCGGGGAGTCCCACCGCGACCGCGGCGGCCGCCACGGGTACCGCGAACGGCCATGTCGGCCGTCGTACCGGGTCGTGCGCGACTGTCGCCGCTTCTGCTGCGATGGACACAGCGAATCACCCCGACTCGTCCCCAACCACGCCTCATGGAGAGGTATTCCCCCGGTGATCCTTCGCCCTCATTCAGGAAGATGTGGCAAAGGTCACGGTAACTGTTTTGAAGCCCAAAGCCTTCAACATGTTCGTGAGCATCTGCTTGGTGTTCGCGTCGGCACGCTGCGCGAGCCCGCTGGAGTTCGCCGCGTCCTGGATCTTCTGGGCCGCGAGGACGTACAGCTGCTGCTGCTGGTTGGGGTTGGAGCCGAAGAAGTCACCGAAGCGGTCGAACAGGCCGCGCTGGGTGGCGAAGACGTAGCTGTGCTTGGGGTCGAGGTTGGTCTTCTCCAGCTGGGCGTGGGGCATCCGGACGGTCACCGTCTCACGGGTCTTGTCGACCGTGAGGGCGCCGTTGCCGATGTGGGAGAAGTCGACGTAGGCGTCGACGGTGCCGTTCCCAACGAAGAGCGTGCGCTTTCCGCGCAGCGCGCTGGGCAGGAATCTCGCGTCTTTCTCCAGGTCGACGACGACCTGGTAGTTACCGCTCGCGGCCTCGTAGCGGGAAAGGTTCTGGATGGAGTTCAGCACGACGGGCGCGCTGCGGTCCTTGGTCGTCTCGCCGAACGGGTTGAGCCAGTGCGGCAGCTTGTGCGCCGCCTGCAGGCCCGCGTAGACCAATGCGACGAGTACGACGACGACGGCGACCGCGCGCAGGACGGGCCTGCGGGGACGCTCGGATATCTGTGTGTCCTCGGTTGTGTCCGAGTGCGCCATTTCGCATCACCTCTGGGGTTAGCTCAACCCGGCTATTCCCCAGATAGACGCGAAAGTCACCCCGCCGGCTCCGTGTGTGATGTGACGGCCGCCTGTTCGACCTCGATCAGCGACTCGCCGCGCCGCCGGGCCTCGTACGCCTCCTTGCCACCACGGATGCCGAACAGCCGCTTGGACACCAGCAGGTACACGACGAGACCCGCGTTGATCACCAGCGCGCCCGCGCGGACAGCGGTGATCCGCTCGGTCAGCTCGTAGATCTCCAGCGGCAGCCCGCAGGCGGTGGCGACAACCGCGAAGTACTCGCCCCAGCGCTTGAGGAGCCACAGGCCGACCGCCTCGATCAGCTCGATGAGGCCGTAGGCGAGCAGAGCGAGGGCGAACCAGGTCAGCGTGCTGGACTTGAGCACGAAGACATGGCGGATGCTCTCCACGACGTGGGAGTTGTCCAGATCCCATCCCACCTGGCGGGCGATGGGCTTGAGGAGCGGGATCTCCTTCTCGAAGACCTTCTCGATGGACCCGCGGTGGGCGGAGAACCGCCACACGCCGTACGCCGCGGCGGCGATCACCAGGCCGCGGATCACCCGCTCCAGGGCGAAGAACCGCATGATGAGCGCTTCGCGCAGCTCATGCCCGCGCATGACGAGCGGCGCCCGGTCGGCCGGGCCGCTCCCGTGGGGCTCGCCGTGGACGTACGTGCCGCAGCGCAGGCACCGCCACGCCTCTCCGGCCGGCGTCTCGACGTGCAGCCGGTCGCGCAGGGCGGTCTCGTCCGGCGCGTACGTGATGTGGCCCTTGCGGGCGCAGGTCAGCAGGCTCCAGTCCACGCCGCTGACGATAGTCAACATTACGGACGCATGTGGTGCTCCTGAGATCACCGGCCGTATTCAGGGGTACGCGCTGTTCGTCGCCGAGAAGCTCGGCGTGAGCCGGCCGGCCCGCGGCGAGCACATGAAGATCCTCAGCCAGGCCGGCCTCGTACGCGGCACGAAGATCAAACAGTGGGTGTTCTACCGGCGTGACGGAGGTCGCATCGCTGAGGCGAAGGAGATGTTGAGCGGTGACTGGTGATCCACAGGCCGTGGCGTCCGCGCCGGCCCGCTACGACCGACTGGTGGCGGACCCGGACGCCGCGGGCGCGCGCTACCGGCTGATCGACCATCCGCCCGAGGGGCGCACCGACCTGGTCAGCGCCCTTCGCGAGCACGACGTGGCGCACGCCGCCAAATGCCCTGCGGCTCGTGCTCATGATCGAGAAGGCCGGCGTCGTCGCCACCGGCGACTGAACCGGTCAGACGGTGCGGAAGTCGAGGCCGCGCAGCGTGCAGGAGCGGTAGCGGGCGTAGTGGAGGCGCAGCCAGTGCCGGCGGCGCGCCTCGGCCCAGCGGCCGAAGGCGCGGGCGGCCGTCGCGTCGGTCATGTGGGGCGGTGTCTCGTCGAGCAGCCAGGCCGACACCAGCGCGGTGTAGCGCACGCCGACGGCGTGCGCGGGGTTGCCGCACGTGCGCGCGTCGAGCAGGCTGATCTGGATCTCCTGCTCCGCGCGGTGCTCGTACCCCGGGGACAGGTCCGTGAGGTGGATGTAGACCACGCCGTGCCCAGGACGCGGGAAGTCGTTGTCGGGCCGGTGCTCGACCCGCGTGAATCCGCCCGGCGTGCCGCTCAGGCGTGTGGCCAGCGGGGTCAGGGCGGCCTCCAGCGACGGGAGCGCCGAGCGCAGCGCCGGGTGCACGCACACGGTCAGCGGCCACTGGCGGCAGGAGTACTCGAACGCGCGGGGGGCGAGCGGCGTGCGCTGCTGAGCGTGGATCCACAGGGTGGTGAGCGCGATCAGCCCCGCCGCCGCGACGAGAGGCAGGGCGAGCCGCGCGCGCCGCGTGAGCGTCCACAGGTAGCCGCTGACGAGGAGCCCGCCGAAGCCGAGTGACCACAGCGCCTGCCCGGCGAGCAGTTCGGTGCGCAGGCCGGCGAACGGATGGATGTGCTCGACCCCCGGCGGCGGCAGGAGGTACGTCCACGTGCCGGGGCGGGCGACCCCCCACAGGCAGGTGACGGCGGCCGCGGCGGCGACCGTCGGCAGCCGGGGGACGGCGCGGCCCGCGAGGTAGCCGATCACGGTGTAGTCCAGCAGGGTGAGCGCGCCCGCGAGCAGCCCGACCACCTGGGGATGCCCGGCCTCGACGTGCAGCAGGGTCTTCACCACGACGATCGCGGCCACGACGAGGTACGCGCACAGCGAGACGACGCCGAGCAGTGTCAGGTCCAGCAGTGGCCCGAGCGCGGGCGATCGGGCGCTCAATCCTCGCAGGTAGCCGAGCCGGTGTTCGCGCAGCGCCACCCACGCGGCGAGGGCCGCGGAGGCCGGCCCGAGCACGCGCACCGACGCGAACAGCGCGGCGACGGCGTCGTCCCAGTACGCGACGCCGGGCAGCAGGGCGTGCCAGGCCGCGACCGCGCCGAGCAACGCCAGGGCCGGGACGGCCAGGAACGGGGCGGTGCGGCGGGCGTCGATCCGCAGCACCCGCCCCAGGTCAGACACCGGCCGGCACCCGGGACCACGTTCGGCAGACCTCCAAGGACTCGATCAGGCGAGCACGGGCGATGGTGAAGACCCGGTCGCACCACCCCGTCAGCTCCGCCGGATCGGGCGCGGTCACGACCACGGCCGGGGCGAGCGCGCGCACCACGCCGATCAACTCGTCGCGCTCCGAATCGGCGATGGATCCGAGCGGTTCGTCCAGGAAGACCAGATCGGGCCGATGCACACAGGTCGCCGCGAGCCCCGCCCGCAACCGCAGATCGGCGGGCAGCATGTCCATCTCGAATTCCGCGGCATCGGTCAATTCAAATCGCTCCAAAATCGCCTCGGCCGCGTTCTTCGGCGTGGCTTTGAAATAGGCGGCGTAGGCCACGTACTCGCGGGCGGTGACCCCGGCCGCCCAGCCGAACCGGTGCGGCAGCAGGCCGAGCCGCGGGCGTACGGCCCGCTGCCCGGCCGGCCCGGTCACGTCGTGGCCCAGCAGCTCCAGCTCGCCCACGCTGGGCCGGCGCAGCGTGGCCAGCGTCGTCAGCAGCGCCGACCTGCCCGAGCAGGGCGGACCTGCGAGCCCGACCACCCCCGAGGTGATGCCGAACGTGGTGGGACGCAGGATCCACCGCCCCCCGCGGCGGATTCCCATGTCCCGAGCCACGATCGTGGAGAAATCCGCGATCATTCACTACCCCCCGAAATCTCGGTGCGCGCTCGAGGCTAGAGGCGGATCAGCCCGATGAACGGCCGCGTCGACGCCCCCCTTTGCCGTCGCCGCACGCACCGACAACGGAACTATAACTTGCCTTGGTGATGACTGTCAGCGTTGTTGTGTCCGCCGGTGTCGTTGGCAATGATTTGAGGAGAATGCGGGAAACAATTGTTGTTATAGGTCGGTAAATGTCGGATGGATGCTCGCCGGAGAGTCGCGGAGCCCAGGCGCTACCGTGTCCGGGTGTCCAAGCCGCTCAACCTCCCCTTCGACCCCATCGCCCGAGCCGGTGACCTCTGGGAACGCCGGTGGGGGCGCTCGCCCGCCATGCTCGCCGTCACGTCGATCATGCGCGCCCAGGCGATCCTCATCGCCGAACTCGACGCCCGGCTCAAGCCGTACGAACTGACCTTCGCCCGCTATGAGGCCCTCGTGCTGCTGACGTTCAGCAGCAAGGGCGCGCTGCCGCTCTCCAAGATCGGTGAACGGCTGATGGTGCACCCGACGAGCGTGACCAACACGATCGACCGGCTGGAGAGGCAGGGCTACGTCCTCCGCCGCCCGAACCCGCGCGACGGGCGCGGCGTGCTCGCCGAGATCACCGAGAGTGGCCGCGACACCGTCGAGCGCGCCACCCGCGACCTCATGGCCGCCGACTTCGGTCTGGGGGCGTACGACGCCGAGGAGCTGGGAACGATCTTCGACGTGCTGCGGTCGCTGCGGGTGACCGCGGGCGACTTCCAGGACTGACCGGGCTCTCTCCGCGGCGCGCGGGCCTGGAAACGGCTCCGGACCGGCTCGCGGTGGCTCCGCGACACAAATTACTAGGACGTCCTAGTATCTTGGAGTGAGGAGCAACCCGGAGGAGCGCTCATGGACATGCAGGACATCGAGGAGGGCCGCCGGCGCTGGCAGGAGCGGTTCGACGCGTCGCGCAAGCGGGACGCCGACTTCACGACGCTGTCCGGCGCCGAGGTCGACCCGGTCTACGGTCCGCCGGCCGACGACCCCAGGTTCGAGCGCATCGGCTGGCCGGGGGAGTTCCCGTACACCCGGGGCCTGTACGCCACCGGCTACCGCGGGCGGGCCTGGACGATCCGGCAGTTCGCCGGCTTCGGCAACGCGCGCCAGACCAACGAGCGCTACAAGATGATCCTCGCGGCCGGCGGCGGAGGGCTGTCGGTCGCCTTCGACATGCCCACCCTCATGGGCCGCGACTCCGACGACCCGCGCTCCCTCGGCGAGGTCGGCCACTGCGGCGTCGCGATCGACTCGGCCGCCGACATGGACGTGCTGTTCGACGGCATCCCGCTCGGCGAGACCACGACCTCCATGACGATCTCCGGCCCGGCCGTGCCGATCTTCTGCATGTACCTCGTGGCGGCCGAGCGGCAGGGCGCCGACATCCACGGGCTGGACGGCACGCTGCAGACCGACATCTTCAAGGAGTACATCGCGCAGAAGGAGTGGCTGTTCGCGCCCGAGCCGCACCTGCGCCTCATCGGCGACCTGATGGAGTACTGCGCCGCCGAGATCCCGGCGTACAAGCCCCTGAGCGTGTCGGGCTACCACATCCGCGAGGCCGGCTCCACGGCCGCGCAGGAGCTCGCGTTCACGCTCGCGGACGGCTTCGGGTACGTCGAGCTGGGCCTGTCGCGGGGTCTCGACGTCAACGCCTTCGCGCCCGGCCTGTCGTTCTTCTTCGACTCCCACATCGACTTCTTCGAGGAGATCGCCAAGTTCCGCGCCGCACGCCGGATCTGGGCCCGCTGGATGCGCGACGTGTACGGCGCGACGTCGGAGAAGGCGCAGTGGCTGCGGTTCCACACCCAGACCGCCGGGGTGTCGCTGACCGCGCAGCAGCCGGACAACAACGTCGTACGCACCGCGCTGGAGGCGCTCGCCGCCGTCCTCGGCGGCACCAACTCCCTGCACACCAACGCCCTGGACGAGGTGCTGGCGCTGCCCAGCGAGAAGGCCGCCGAGATCGCCCTGCGCACCCAGCAGGTGATCATGGAGGAGACCGGCGTCGTCAACGTCGTGGACCCGCTGGGCGGCTCCTGGTACGTCGAGGCCCTCACCGATCGGATCGAGGCCGGCGCCGAGAAGATCTTCGCCCGGATCAAGGACATGAGCCCGGACGGCTCGATGACCGGCGGCATCCTGCGCGGCATCGAGGACGGCTGGTTCATGGCCGAGATCGCCGACGCGGCCTTCGCCTACCAGCGGCAGCTGGAAAAGGGCGAGAAGCGCATCGTCGGCGTCAACACCCACACGCAGAGCATCGAGGAGCCCCTGGAGATTTTGCGGGTCAGCCACGAGGTCGAGCGCGAGCAGAACCGCCTCCTGGCGGCCCGGCGGTCCGAACGCGACCAGGCGGCCGTGGACGCCGCGCTGACCCGCATGATCGAGGTCGCCCGTACGGAGGAGAACCTCATCCCGGCCATGCTCGACGCCGCCCGCGCCGAGGCCACCCTTGGCGAGATCTGCGGCGCGCTGCGTGACGAATGGGGGAGCTACTCAGAGCCCGCCCGCTTCTGAGGCGGTCGCTCGTACGCATTCGCCGGTGTATGCGGCAGGATGGATGCATGACGTCATCGGACTTCTCGTTGCACGGCGCCGTCGACCTGGGCGCCCGGCAGGCCGCGGCGAAGCGGGCGCAGCAGCGTCCGGCCTCCGCGGGTGGCCCCGCCTCCGTCATCGACGTGACCGATGCGACGTTCAACGCCGAGGTCATCGACAGGTCGCGTACGGTTCCGGTGCTCGTGGACTTCTGGGCCGACTGGTGCCAGCCGTGCAAACAGCTCGGCCCGATCCTGGAGAAGCTCGCCAACGAGGCGGCCGGGGCCTGGCTGCTGGCCAAGGTCGACATCGACGCGAACCCGGCCCTCGCCCAGCAGCTCAGCCGCATGGGCGTGCAGGGCATCCCGTTCGTCGCCGCGGTGGTCGCCGGTCAGATGCTGCCGGTGCTCAACGGCGCCGCGCCCGAGCCGCAGGTGCGTCAGGTCCTCGACCAGCTGTTCGACGCGCTGCGCGAGCAGGGTCTGATGCCCGAGGGCGCCGGCGCCCCCGCCGCGCCTCAGGAGCCCGCCGGCGACCCCCTCCAGGACGAGGCCGAGGCCGCGCTGCAGCGCGGCGACCTCGACGCGGCGGCGAGCGCGTTCGGCAAGATCCTCGAGTCGCAGCCGAGCGACGTGTACGCCAAGAGCGGCCTGGCCCTGGTCGAGCTGCAGCGCCGGGTGACCGACCTCGACCCGCAGCAGGCGCGCAAGGACGCCGCCGACCGTCCGGACGACGCCGAGGCCCAGACCCGCGTCGCCGACCTCGACCTCGTCGAGGGGCGTGTCGAAGAGGCGTTCGACCGGCTGATCGGCACCGTACGCCGCACGTCCGGCGACGACCGTGAGCTGGCGCGCAAGCACCTGCTGTCGCTGTTCGAGGTGCTGCCGTCCGAGGACCCCCGCGTGGGGCAGGCACGGCGCCGGCTCGCGTCGGCGCTGTTCTGACCGGGCGGACATCGTGGCCGGCGTCGTGACGATCTCCGCGGCGTTCGGCGCGGGGGGCAGCGTCATCGGCCCCGCGGTCGCCGAGCGTCTCGGCGTGCCCTTCGTCGACCGGGCGATCCCCTACACCGTGGCCGCGGAGATCGGCTGTTCGATCGAGGAGGCCCTCGACCACGACGACCGTGCCGAGCACGGCCTCGGCCGCATCCTGTCCAGTGCCTCGCGGCTGCCCAACATCACCCTCGGTGGCGGGATGGACGACTATCTGTCCGACCGCGGCTTCGTGCCGGAGGAGGAGTTCCTCATCCGCACCGAGAAGGTGATCAAGCAGATCGCCGAGCACGGGGGCGGTGTGATCCTCGGCCGTGCCTCCCAGCTCGTGCTCGCCGGCCTCCCGGGCGCCCTGCACGTACGCCTCGACGGCTCGCGGAGGCGGCGGCTGGCGAACGTACGGGAAGCGCTGGACCTGTCCGAGCGGGAGGCCGAGCGGCTCCTCGACGACAACGACCGGGCGCGGACGGCGTACGTCAAGCACTTCTACCGGGCCGACCCGGCCGACCCGGCGCTCTATGATCTGGTCATCGACAGTACGCGGCTGGCGGCGCCGGCCTGTGCCGACATCATCGTGACGGCAGCGCTCGCCATCCTCTGAAAAACAAAGCCGACGCCCGAGGCCCGGACCCCGCCGGACGCGTGAAATCATCGCGAGGCGAAGCCCTGACCAGGCAAAAGGAGCAGTTGACGTGGCGACCGTGCCCAGCGTGTCCTACTCGATCACCGTCCGCCTCGAGGTGGCGGCCGGCGGCAATGCGGTGAGCCAGCTCACCGGTGCGGTTGAGCAGGCCGGCGGCATCGTCACCGCCCTGGACCTCACCCCGGCCGGCCACGACCGGCTCCGCATCGACGTCACGTGCGCCACGCGGGACACCGAGCACGCCCAGGAGATCGTCGACGCGCTGGAGCAGGTCGACGGCGTCACCATCCACAAGGTCAGCGACCGTACGTTCCTCATGCACCTCGGCGGCAAGATCGAGATGCAGTCGAAGGTGCCGCTGCGCAACCGCGACGAGCTGTCCATGGCCTACACCCCGGGCGTCGCGCGGGTCTGCCTGGCGATCGCCCGCAACCCCGACGACGTGCGGCGCCTGACCGTCAAGCGCAACAGCGTCGCCGTGGTCACCGACGGCTCGGCCGTGCTCGGCCTCGGCAACATCGGCCCGGAGGCCGCCCTGCCGGTCATGGAGGGCAAGGCGGCCCTGTTCAAGCGGTTCGCCGGCATCGACGCCTGGCCGATCTGCCTCGACACCCAGGACACCGACGAGCTGGTCCGTACGGTGCAGATCCTCGCGCCGGCGTTCGGCGGCATCAACCTGGAGGACATCTCCGCGCCGCGCTGCTTCGAGGTGGAGCGCCGGCTGCGCGACCTGCTCGACATCCCGGTCTTCCACGACGACCAGCACGGCACCGCGATCGTCGTGCTGTCCGCGCTCATGAACGCCCTGCGCGTGGTGGGCAAGGACCTCGCCGACGTGCGCGTGGCGATGGCGGGCGCGGGCGCCGCCGGTACGGCCGTGCTCAAACTGCTGCTGCACGCGGGCGCCAAGAACGTCGTCGTCTGCGACTACCGCGGCGCGGTGCACACCGGCCGCGACGACCTGGACGAGTCGCTGCGCTGGATCGCCGACAACACCAACCACGAGGGCTACTCCGGCGACCTGCGCGGCGCGGTGCGCGGTGCCGACGTGTTCATCGGCGTCTCGGCGCCCGGCATCCTCACCGGTGAGGACATCGCCACGATGAACGAGGGATCGGTGGTGTTCGCCCTGGCCAACCCCGACCCCGAGGTCGACCCGGCGGAGGCGCGCGAGCACGCGGCGGTGGTCGCCACCGGCCGCAGCGACTACCCGAACCAGATCAACAACGTGCTGGCGTTCCCGGGCGTCTTCCGCGGCCTGCTCGACGCCCAGAGCCGTACGGTCACCCAGGACATGCTGCTCGCCGCGGCCCGCGCGCTCGCCGAGGTCGTCACGGACAAGGAGCTCGGCCCGAACTACATCGTGCCGAGCGTGTTCCACGCGGACGTGTCCCACGCGGTCGCCGCGGCCGTCCAGAAGGCGGCCACCGCGTCGCGCTAAACGCCTCGCAGGGCGTCGCGGTTGCGCGCGCACCAGTCGGCGAAGGTGCGGGGGCGGCGGCCGAGCAGGCGTTCGACGGTGTCGGTCCGCACCCCGGTGGTGTCGGCGCGCATGACCGCCGCGGCCTCGAGCACGGCGTCGGCGAGCGGCTTGGGAGCGCCGCCGGGGTAGCGGGACCCGACGATCTCCTCGGGGGTGGTCGCGGCGCGGACCTCGATGTCGCGGCCGATCGTGTCGGCGATGATCCGCACCTGCTCGGCCGTGGTCAGGGCCTCGTCCCCGGTGAGGACGTAGGTCCGGCCCTCGTGCCCGTCCTGGGTGAGGACGGCGGCGGCGACCGCGGCGATGTCGGCCGGGTCGATGGCCGCGGCCCGGCCGGGGCCGATCGCGTCGACGACGTACCCGTTCTCGCGGATGGAGGGCACCCATTCGAGGGCGTTGGTGGCGAAGCCGCCGGGGCGCAGGATCGTCGCGGGTACGCCGGATGCCTCCAGGAGCCGCTCGCGTTCGCGATGCCAGCGGCCCATCGCGGGCACCGGGTCGCCGTCGGCCCAGATGGACGACAGCAGCACGATGTGCCGTACGCCTGCGTCGCGGGCCGCGGCGATGGCGTTCGCGGCCTGGTCGACGCCGATGCCCGGGGTGAGCAGGAAGAGCCGGTCGGCGCCGTCGAAGGCGGGGATGAGCGTCGCGGGTTCGTCCAGGTCGCCGACCACGCGCTCGGCGCTGGTGGGCAGGCCGGCCGCGCGGGCCGGGTCGCGCACGAGAACGCGGGTGTCCGCCTTCGCCGCGTCGAGCTCTCGCACCAGCTCACGGCCGATTCTGCCGGTGGCCCCTGTGATCAGTATCATCGATGCTCCTAGTCGTTTGCCGTCTAACGATCGGCTGAAGAGAACGTTAGACGGCAAATGATTAGCCGTCAATCGATCTGCTCGCATGGAGGCGGCGATGCCCGAGTTCCTCGACCTGCACAGCCAGACGACGAAGGTCCTGCGTGCGCTGGCCGAGACCGCCATGCGCCGCCACGGCCTGCACCAGGGGCAGAACCACCTCCTGGCGGCGCTGTGGGAGCGCGACGGCCGTACGCCCGGCGAGATCGCCGCCGCGCTGCACGTCACCACGCCCACCGTCGTCAAGATGGCCACCCGGATGAGCGCCGCCGGCCTGCTCACCCGCCGCCGCGACGAACGCGACAGCCGGCTGGTCAGGCTCTACCTGACCGACGCGGGCCGGGCGCTCCAGGAGCCGGTCGAGGCCGAGCGCCGCGGCCTGGAGGAGAAGGTCACCGCCGACCTCACCGAGGCCGAGCGCCGCTGCCTGATGACCGCCCTGGCCAAGGTCCACAGGTCGGCGAGCGACCTGCTGTGACCGGCGTCAGTGGCCCGGCGTGGCGCGCGAGTGGAGGGGCCGTCGACCCGGCGTCCAGCAGGGGCTGGATGCGGTGGGCATCCCGGAGGTGCTGCGGGGTGGAGCAGGTGGCGAGGGGTGTCGCGATCCGTGGTGCCTCACGGGTCAGGCGTTCCGGCGGTGAAGCAGCCCGATGGCGATGCCGATCAGGGCCGCGGCGAGGCCGATGAACAGCGACGCCTCGATGATCTGGAAGGTCCAGAACCGACTCGCGGGCTGGTAGACGACCTTGAGGTGGAGTCCGAGTCCGCGGAGGTAGGCGTCGGCGGCGGGGCCGTCGAGAGCATCCACTCGCCGGGAGATCTGCTCCTGGAGGGCAGTGGAGATCGGGTGGCCGGTCTTGTCGACCAGGCCTTTGCTGAGGGTCCAGCCCGGCGTGTCCGGCGTGATGGGCGCGGCCATCGGGCCGATGGGGCCCCAGTGGCCGGTCGGAGGGAGCAGGCGGGTCGCCGGCGGCTGGTACCGCTGCCGCAGCCAGAATTCCACCGGAAGACGTAGCGCCATGAACGCGGCGAATGCCGCGACCATCGCCGGTACCGTACGGCGGAACAGTTGCCCGGCCAGGACGCCCGCCGCGAAAGCGAAAAGCGTGTATCCGGTGAGCGAAAGCCCTTCAAGATCGAACGCTCCCGAGGAGAATCTGCTGGACACGTTGTCTATCGGGGCGCGGAACCAGCCGAAGACGGCGCTGAGGCTCGCGGTGATCGTCACGATTCCGAGACCGACGAGCAGGACCTTGGCCGTCAGCCATCGCGTCCGGGGTACGGCCTGGGTCCAGGCCAGGCGCCAGGTGCCATGCTCATACTCGCGGCCGAGCAGGCTCCCGCCGACGACCGCGCCGATCAGGCCAGGTATCGGAGTGAACCAGGTCAGCAGGTGGTTGGCGATGCCGTTGAACTGGCTCATGAACGCGGACATGGCCGACTGACAGTCGTCACCGCCGGTGCCGTGGACCAGGCACGGTCCAACGCCGTGCTGGTCATAGGCGCCGCGGATCGCGTGGCCGTACGGCAGGAAGACCAGGGCGGCGAGGCCGATCAGGGTCAGGCCGGCGAACGCCTGAACGCGGTGCTGCCGCCAGGTGAGCCAGATCATCGGGCGATCTCCGTCGGTTGTTCGAGGTAGGCGAGGATGAGCTCCTCCAGGCCGACCGGGTGGGATCGCCAGGCCGGATGGAATTCGGGCCGGTCGGTTCCGGTGCGGACCAGCAGGTCGGTGTGACGGTCGCTGTGGGTGGCGCGGACGAGCCCGGGAACCGGCGGTTCGGCGTCAGTGCGCGGTCCGGTGAGAATCCGGTGACCGGCCAGGACGTCGTCGATCGCGCCGGCGAGCTGAAGCCTGCCGTCCTTGAGGAGCACCAGTTGGTCGCAGACGGCCTGCAGATCGGCGATCACATGGGAGGACAGCAGGACGGTGACCTCGTCCTCGGCGACGGCGACCATCACCGTGCGCATGAAGTCGCGGCGAGCGATCGGGTCCAGGTTGGCCAGCGGCTCGTCCAGCACCAGCAGCGCGGGACGTTTGGCCAGGGCCAGTGCCAGGGCGACCTGGGCCTGCTGGCCGCCGGACAGCGCTCCGGCGCGTTGGGTCAGGGGAATGCCGACGTCGGCCAGTCGTCGCTCGGCCATCGGCCGGTCCCAGCGCAGGTTGAGCGAGCGTCCCATTCGCAGCAGGTCCGCTACGGACATGCCCCGGTAGAGCGGGTGTTCCTGGGCGACGAAGCCCACCTGGGCCAGTGCCTCGGCCGAGCCGGTACGGGCGTCCCGGCCGAGGACCTCGACCGTTCCCTCCGTCGGGCGCAGCAGACCGGTGATCAGTTGCAGCAGCGTGGTCTTCCCGGCGCCGTTCGGGCCGACCAAGGCGATCACCGAGCCGGTGGGCAGCCGCAAGGAGCAGCCCCGCAACGCCCACTTCCGGCCGTAGCGCATGCCCAGGTCCCTGGTCTCCAGCGCGGTGCTCATGCCGCCCCCTCCGTCCGCAACTCGCTGTGGACGGAGGCGAACATGGCCGTGACCGTCTCGTCGTCCAGCCCGGCGGCATGGGCATCGCGGACCCACTGCTCGAGCGAGCGACGCAACCGGGCGTAGGGTCCCGGGGCGACCGGCTCGATCGAGGCGGTGATGAAGGTGCCCTGGCCCGGCCGGGCGTTCACCATCCCCTCGTGCTCCAGCTGGCGATAGGCCTTCACCACGGTGTTCGGATTGATCGCCAGGGAGGCGACCACCTCCTTCACGGTGGGCAGTTGGTCCCCGGAGCGCAGATGGCCCAGGAGCAGCCCCTGTCGTACCTGCTGCACGAGCTGGAGATAGGGCGGGACGCCGCTCGAGCCGTCCAATCGGAACTGGAACACGCTCATCCCCTTTCACTATGATGTTAGTAAAACGGTAGCGATCGCCTTGAGATCGCGTCAAGGCGGGGAATCGGCCCAACGGTGGTGACGGCTCGCCGAGCGCAGGCAGGAGCCACCGGCCCAGTGCGGAAAAGGAGCAACCCCCCGGACGCGTGCGCCCGGGGGGTGAGGGATCCCGGCCCTTCAGGGGCCGGAGGAGGTCAGTTGTCGCCGAACATCTTGTCCTTGCGGCCCGGCCACACGCGGCCGTACCAGAAGATGATCAGGCCGGTCAGCATCGCGGCGACGCCGGTCGCGACCCTGGCGATGATCATTCCGCTGTCCGGGCCCGTGTGCGGCAGCGTGTGGCCCGGCGTGTTGCGGGCACAGTGCGCCGTACGGTCGAGGCTCTTGACCGGGACGTTGTGCCAGGTCACGGCGATCGTGGTGGCGTGGTCCTCCTTGATGGTCAAGGTGGACTTGCGGGTGGCGCCCGCCGGGATGCGGTCGGCCACCGAGATCGAGCCGTCGGTGGTGATGGTGTAGTCCTCGATGGCCTTGCCGCTGTTGGTCACCGACACCAGCACGCTGCGACCCGGGCACCGGACGGTGCCGATGGCGACCTTCAGCGGCGCCTGGGGCGTCACCGACGGCGTCGGGGCCGGCGTGACCGGGTGCTTGCTCGGGGTCCGGCTCGCCCGCGTCGGAGAGGGGCGGTGCGTGGGCGTGTGGGACGGCTTGGCGGACCTGGAGTGAGAGGCCGAAGGCGACGCCGAGACGTTGGGTGAGGGGGTGGCGCTCGTCAGCTGTGAGGGTGAGGAGCCGCCCAACAGCATCGGGATGATGATGAGCGCCCCGACGACAAAGAACACGGCCGCGATGGCGACCCTGGAAAGCTGCATCGGGGTCCTCCGTAGGTGGGGGGGCACACCTTCGTGATCTAGTTTGTGATCTAGGCCCGTATTCTGCCGATTACCCAAGGGGTGAGGGCGCGTAACCGACGTACTCGGCCGTGCACTGTTCGCATGCGGGCCCCGGCACAGGATGATTGAGTCATGGACGACGGGATAATCGCGGGCCGGCTGCTCGTCGCTACTCCAAAGCTGGCCGACCCGAACTTCCGGCGCACCGTGGTCCTTCTCGTGGAACACGAGGAGGAAGGCGGCACGCTGGGGGTCGTGCTGAACAGACCCACGGAGGTGCCCGTCGAACAGGTCCTCCCACCCTGGTCGGAGCTGGTGACGGGCCCGTCGGTGGTGTTCCAGGGCGGACCCGTCGCGCTCGACAGCGCGCTGGCGCTCGCGCACATCCCCGGCACCGACGAGCCTCTGGGCTGGCGTGCGCTGAACGGCAGCCCCGCGGTGGCGCGCGTCGGCCTCGTCGATCTGGACGCGCCGCCGGAGCTGCTCGCCACCGAGGTCACGAAGCTGCGGGTTTTCGCCGGGTACGCCGGATGGGGGGTTGGCCAGCTCCGGTCAGAGGTCGAAGAGGGCGCCTGGTACGTCGTGCCGGCGGAGTCGGGGGACGCGTTCCGCGACGATCCGGGGCGTCTGTGGCAGGACGTCCTGCGGCGACAGGGCGGGGATCTGGCGTTCGTCGCGACGTTTCCCGAGGATCCGTCACTAAACTGAGCCCGTGAGTACGAAGATCCTTCCTGAGAGCGACACCCGGCCGGACCTCTCCCACGGCGACGGCGGTCACGAGCGTTTCGCGCACTACGTGCAGAAGGACAAGATCATGGAGAGTGCCGTCAGCGGCACACCCGTGATCGCGCTCTGCGGCAAGGTCTGGGTGCCGAACCGCGACCCGAAGAAGTACCCGGTCTGCCCGGAATGCAAGGAGATCTACGAGTCGATGTCCGGCGACGACGACGAGTGAGCGTCAAATCGGCTTGACGGATCCGCGCGTCGGGCGCTCCGCGCCGAGCCGAGGTCCTAGCCTCTCCGTCTCAGGGGGAATCCATGAGACGGAGAGTCCTGTGGGGCCTGTTCGGAGTCGTTCTCGCGTCGTGCGCCACAGTGCCCGCGAGCAGCTGCGCGCCCGCGGCCCGCGGAGTGTCCTGCCTGCGGCGCGCCGCCGCGGCCACGCTCCGCACCAGCCGTCCGCGTGACGACGACGGCCTGTCGCCGTCGCAGGTCAAGGCGATGCTGCGCGACTTCACCGAGACTCTGCGCCGCAGGTACGGGGTCGCCGACGAGCGGCAGCTGGAGGCCGGCCGGCGGCTCGCGGGCCGCCTCGTCGTCCCGGTCCGCTTCCACGTCATCACCGACGGGCGGAACGGCCGGCTGACCACGGCCACCATCGACCAGCAGATCCGCGGCCTCAACGCCGCGTACGGGGGCGCCACGGGCGGCGCCGACACGGGGGTGTCGTTCCGGCTCATCAGCGCCGACGCCGTGAGCAACGCCGACTGGTTCGAACGCCCGCACGAGCTCCAGGGCCCGATGCTGGGCGCGCTCGTCAAGGGCGGCCCCGGCACGCTGAACCTCTTCACCGCCGAGGTCGGCTCGGAGGTTCTCGGCTTCTCCTCGTTCCCCCAGGCGTACCGCTCGCGGCCCGGGCTGGACGCCGTGGTCGTCGACTACCGCAGCGTCCCGGGGGGATCGTTCGCGCACTTCAACCGCGGCTACACGGCGGTGCACGAGATCGGGCACTGGCTCGGCCTGTTCCACCCGTTCGAGAACGGCTGCGTCCCGCCCGGCGACGGCGTGGACGACACTCCGTACGAGAGCACGCCGACCACGGGCTGCCCCTCGTTCAAGGACACCTGCCCGCAGCCCGGCAGCGATCCGGTGCACAACTTCATGGACTACGCCTGGGACCCGTGCATGACCTCGTTCACGCCGGGCCAGGGCCTGCGCATCCGCGCGATGTGGGCGGCCTACCGCGCCGGACCGGCCGGCTCGCCCCTGCTCCGCCAGGCCCGCACCAACGCCCAGGTCCGAAAATAAGGTTTTGGCTCTCCATTTAGAAGGAAACGTCCGCTAGCGTGTGCGCTGCCCGAAGTTGATCAGGGAGCAGCGCCATGTTCGGTCGCATTACTGTCGCGCTAGCAATTTGTTGCGTTATGTCCTGTTATGCGACGGTGGCGAATGCTGTCACAAGGCATTCCGGTGCGAGCTGTCACGCGACACAGGTGCCGGTCTCCATTCCGGCTGTGGGCCGTGCGCGCATCTACGGAGAGCTGTGTGTCCCGGAGGGCGCCGGAGGCAGGGCGCGGACCGTGCAACTGCTGGTGCACGGTGGCACGTACGACCACAACTACTTCGACTGGCCCCAGGACCCCGGGCGCTACTCATACGTCGACAAGGCGCTGAAGGCCGGGTATCCGACGTTCAACGTCGACCGGCTCGGAGACGGTGAGAGTTCCCGCCCGCCCGGCGTGTCGGACACGTTCGAGAACGGAGCCGAGGCGATGCACCAGGTGATCGCCAAGCTCCGTGACGGAGGCGTCGGCGGCCGTCCGTTCTCCCGCGTCGTTTGGGTCGGGCACTCGATGGGCTCGCTCACCGCCTGGTTCGAGGCCCACAAGTACCACGACGTCGACGCGTTCGTGCTCACGGGGGCGCTCCACAACGTGAATCTCACCTTCGCGACGAAGCTCGCGAATCTCCTCGGCCCGGCGATCGTCGATGACAAGTTCCGGGGCAAGATCCTGGACCCCGGTTATCTGACCTCGCTTCCGGGGACACGAGGCGACACCTTCTACTACCGGCCGGGCGTCGACCAGGCGGTCATCGACGAGGACGAACGGCTCAAGCAGACCATCTCCGTGCCGGAACTCGCCCAGATCACGGCCGTCGAGCTGCCACCCCTGCTGACGCTCACTCGCTCGATCACCGTGCCGACGCTCCTGGTCATGGGCGACCACGACGGCGCGTTCTGCGGGCCGCCGGTCGGCCACGACTGCACCCCCGCGAGCATCCTGGCCGCCGAGAAGCCCTACTACCGGCCCGAGGCGCGTCTGCGGGTCGTCGTCGCCCGGAACAGCGGCCACGACTTGCAGCTTCACCGCTCCGCGCCCGAGGCCGACGCGGCGATCACGCAGTGGCTCGACGGCCTGTCGTAGCCCTGCCGGGTCCGGCTGCCGACGGCTTCATCGCGCAATCCGCGGCGGAGCCGCCGGCTCGCCACAGTGCCTAACACCTACCGCGCGGGATCCTGTGGATCGCATCACGCTCGGCATGTCCTGTCAGTGCTTACGGGTAGCCTCTCTTCACCGTGAGCACGTTCGCCGCATCCGACACCCCTCCCGCGCTGCCCGGGCGGGCGCCCTGGGGCACCGCCCCGGCCCTGCGCGCCTGGCAGCAGGGAGCGCTGGAGGAATACTTCCGGACCGAGCCCCGTGACTACCTCGCCGTCGCGACGCCCGGCGCGGGCAAGACGACCTTCGCGCTGCGGCTGGCGGCCGAGCTGATGGGGCGCCGGGTGGTCGACCGGATCACCATCATCTGCCCGACCGAGCACCTGAAGCGCCAGTGGGCCGAGTCGGCCGGGCGCGTCGGCATCAAGATCGACCCGGAGTTCAAGAACGCGCACGGCCGTACGGCCAAGGACTTCGTCGGCGTCGCCGTCACGTACGCCCAGGTCGCCGCCCACCCGGCGCTGCACCGCAACCGCACGGAGGACCGCCGCACCCTCGTGATCATGGACGAGGTCCATCACGCGGGCGACGGTAAGTCGTGGGGTGACGCGATCCGAGAGGCGTTCGAGCCGGCCGCGCGGCGGCTCGCGCTCAGCGGCACGCCGTTCCGCACCGACATCAACCCGATCCCCTTCGTCACGTACGAGGAGGTCGGCGGCGTCCGCCGCAGCCGCGCCGACTACACCTACGGCTACGGCCCGGCACTGGCCGACGGGGTGGTCCGGCCGGTGATCTTCCTGGCGTACGCGGGGGAGATGCGCTGGCGCACCCGCGCCGGCGACGAGATCACCGCGACGCTCGGCCAGCCGCTGACGCAGGACCAGATGTCCCAGGCGTGGCGCGCCGCGCTCGACCCGAAGGGCGAATGGATCCAGCAGGTGATCGCCGCCGCCGACCGCCGGCTGACCGAGGTGCGCCGCGGCGTGCCCGACGCGGGCGGCCTGATCATCGCGAGCGATCACGAGACCGCGCGGGCGTACGCCAAGATGATCCGCAACGTGACCGGCGCCGGGGCCACCGTGGTGCTGTCCGACGATCCGTCGGCGAGCCGGAAGATCAAGCAGTTCAGCGAGTCCGAGGACCGCTGGATGGTCGCCGTGCGCATGGTCTCCGAGGGCGTTGACATCCCGCGCCTCGCCGTCGGCGTCTACGCCACCTCCACCTCGACCCCGCTGTTCTTCGCCCAGGCGATCGGGCGTTTCGTCCGTGCGCGGCGGCGTGGTGAGACCGCCTCGGTGTTCCTGCCGTCGGTACCGACCCTCATGGGCCACGCCGCGGAGATGGAGACCGAGCGCGACCACGTTCTCGACCGTCCCAAGCGTGAGGACGGCCTGGACGACGACCTGCTCGCCGAGGCCAACCGCAAACGCGACAACCCCGACGTCGGCGAGGAGCTCCCCTTCGAGACAGTCGAGGCGTCGGCCCACTTCGACCGGGTCGTCTTCGACGGCGGCGAGTTCGGCATGGGCGGCGCGCCGGGCTCG
Organism: Actinoallomurus sp. CA-142502; assembly: GCF_050936355.1. Taxonomy (NCBI): domain Bacteria; kingdom Bacillati; phylum Actinomycetota; class Actinomycetes; order Streptosporangiales; family Thermomonosporaceae; genus Actinoallomurus; species Actinoallomurus sp. CA-142502. Next base: position 9,680,726 of record NZ_JBNJMY010000001.1, on the reverse strand, counting down.
GCCGAAGAGGAGGACTTCCTGGGCATCCCGGGCCTGCTCGAACCCGACCAGGTCGCGAGCCTGCTGAAGCAGCGGCAGGCCGAGCAGCTGGCCGCCCAGCGCAAGAACGGCGCGAAGGCGGAGAAGAAGGACGACCGCACGACCGCCGAAGACCTCCACGCGCTGCGCAAGGAGCTGAACAACCTGGTCGGCGCCTGGCACCACCGCACCGGCCAGCCCCACGGCGTGATCCACGCCGAACTCCGCCGCACCTGCGGCGGCCCCCCGTCCGCCCAGGCCAGCACCGAGGACGTCCAGAAGCGCATCGCCAAGATCCGCGAATGGGCCGCCCGCCCGACCCCCCGCACCAAGGACTAGCCGAGTAAGTCCGGCCGGAGGCGGGGGTGGCCGATGACGGCGAACACCCGCCTCCCGTGCGGCCCGGTACGCACGGTGGACCGGACGCGTCCCGTACGGTCTGGCGGGGGAGACTCAGGTGTGTTGACCTGGGACGACGTCAGGGGAAGCGATGACGGGCGAGGACGTCTTCGACGTGGTGGTGATCGGCGCGGGGCCGGTCGGGGAGATCGCGGCCGCACGGGTCGTACGGGGCGGCCTGACGGCGGCCGTCGTCGAGGAACGCCTGGCGGGCGGCGAGTGCGCGTACTACGCCTGTGTCCCCAGCAAGGCCCTGCTCCGGCCGATGGAGCTGGCGGCCGAGGTGGAGCGGATGCCGGGGCTGCAGCTGCGCGGGCCGATCGACGCGCCGGCGGTGCTGGCCCGTCGCGACAGGACCGTGTCCCACCTGGACGACCGCGGCCAGGTGAGCTGGATCGAGGACCTGCCGGCGACGTTCGTCCGTGGCCGGGGACGCCTGGCCGGGCCGCTGCGGGTCGAGGTGACCGCGCCGGACGGCACCCGTTCGCTGCGGGCGCGGCACGCCGTGGTGATCGCGACCGGCAGCGATCCGCTGATCCCGGACGTGCCGGGGCTCTCGGCGGCGCGCCCGTGGACGAACCGTGAGGCGACCAGCGTCCAGCAGGTCCCGAAACGGCTGGCAGTGATCGGGGGCGGCCCCGTCGCCTGCGAGATGTCCCAGGCCCTGCACTCGCTCGGTGCCCACGAGACGACCATGCTCGTACGCGGTGACCGGCCGCTGGGCCGTACCGAGCCGTTCGCCGGAGAGCTGCTGACGGCGTCGCTTCTGGAGTCGGGGATCGACGTGCGTCTCGGCCGTTCGGTCACCGAGGTCCGGCGGCCGGTGCCGGACGGCCCGGTGACCGTCCACACCGACGACGGAGCGTCGGTCGAGGCCGACGAGGTCCTCGTCGCCACCGGCCGGCGGCCCGCCACGCACGCGATCGGCCTGGACACGATCGGCCTGGCGGCCGAGGGCCCGATCCAGGTGGACGCGAGCATGCGGGTGGCGGGAGTGCCGTGGCTCTACGCCGTCGGTGACGTCAACGGGCGCAGCCTGCTCACCCACATGGGCAAGTACCAGGCGCGGGTGTGCGGCGACGTGATCGCCGTCCGTGCGACCGGCGCGCCCGACGACCGGCCGGGGCTCCGCGACACCGCAGACGACCGGGGCGCGCCGCAAGTGATCTTCACCGACCCGCAGATCTGCGCGGTCGGGCGGACCGAGGCGCGGGCCCGTGCCGACGGCTTCGCCGTACGCGCCGTCGAGTACGACATCGGCGCGGTCGAGGGCGCGTACCTGCGGGCCGAGGGCTACACCGGCCGGGCGAAGATGGTCGTCGACGAGGACCGGCGGGTGCTTCTGGGGGTCACGTTCGCCGGCCCCGGGGTGGTCGACCTCCTGCACGGCGCCACGATCGCGGTCGCCGGGGAGGTCCCTCTCGACCGGCTGTGGCACGCCGTCCCGGCCTTCCCGACCGTGAGCGAGATCTGGCTGCGCCTGCTGGAGGAGTACGGACTGTGAGGTCGTGGGGGCGTCAGGCGCCCCCGCCCAGCCCCGCCCGGTCGATGATCCGCTGCACGACCTGGTCCGGCGGGCCGTCGATGGACACGACGACCGGGTCCTCGTCGGGCCCCGGGGCTTCGAGGTCGGCGAACTGGCTGTCCAGCAGCTGCCGGGGGAAGAAGTGCCCTTGCCGTGCCGCCAGGCGTTCGCCGATCAGTTCCTTGTCGCCCTCCAGGTAGACCAGGCGCAGATCCGGCCGGCCCTCCCGCAGCAGGTCGCGGTACGTGCGCTTGAGGGCGGAGGAGGTCACGACGGCGGGTGCGGTCTGGTCCCGCATCCACCTCGCGGTGGCCTCCAGCCAGGGCCGGCGGTCGTCGTCGGTCAGCGGAATCCCGGCGTGCATCTTCTCCACGTTCGCGCGCGGGTGGAAGTCGTCGGCCTCGGCGTAGGTCCAGCCGAGCCGGCCGGCCAGCATCGCGCCGATCGTGGTCTTTCCGCTGCCGGAAACGCCCATCAGCAGCAAAATCGGGTTAGACATGGACGGCAACGTACCGGGCGGCACGTGATCAGGGCGCGAGGACCGGCTCTCCGGTGAGCCGCACCCCCGCGTCGCTCAGCTCCTGCAGCGCGCGCTCGGTGGTGGGCCGGGCCACCCCGGCGGTCATCCTGAGCAGGACACGGGTGGACAGCCCCGCGCCCCGGGCGTCCAGCGCGGTCGCCCGTACGCAGTGGTCGGTGGCGATCCCCACGACGTCGACGCTGTCGACCTCGTGCTTGCGCAGCCACTCGGCGAGCGGCGTGCCGTCGTCGGCGACACCCTCGAAGCCGCTGTAGGCCGCCTCCCGCTCGCCCTTGCTGAACACGGCCTCGATCGGCGCCAGGTCCAGATTCGGATGAAAGTCCGCCCCCGGCGTGCCGATCACGCAGTGCGGCGGCCAGGAGTCGGTGTAGTCGGGATGCTCGGCGAAGTGGTCGCCGGGATCGAGGTGGAAGTCGCGGGTGGCGACGACGTGGTCGTACTCGCCGCGGTGCGCGGCCACGAACGAGGAGATCGCCGCGGCCACGTCCGCCCCACCGGCGACGGCCAGCGACCCCCCTTCACAGAAGTCGTTCTGCACATCAACGATGATCAACGCTCGGCTCATGACCAGCCCCTCCCCAGAGTGATCCCCACGGGGAAAGCTACCCGCGTGAGCCCCGGAACATCAGTGCCCCGGACGGTCAGCCGGTGAACTCCGTCGGGACGGCCGGGTAGCCGCGGGAGAGCTGGAACCCGTGGGAGGGGAGTTCGGCCAGGGCACGTTCGTGGCGGGCACGGGCTTCGGCCAGGGGTTCGCGGCCGATGATCTCTCCGCCCCGTACGAGCGGCGTCAGCAGCGGCCGGTCGAACGGGCCCGGCGTGGGTTCGGCCGTGGAGACCATCTCCGCGATGGCCTTCCCGTCCTCGCCGATGTGGCGGACCGCCCACTTGCGGCCGCCCCGGCTCGGCTTGCCGACCGAGCGCTTGGCGACGGGGCGCAGCAGGCCGTCGTCGGCCTCCTCGCGCGCCACCAGCTTGTACACCAGCGCCGCCGTCGGCGCGCCCGAGCCCGTGACCAGCGACGTCCCGACCCCGTACCCGTCGACGGGCGCGGCGGACAGGCCCGCGATCGAGTACTCGTCCAGGTCGCCGGTCACGATGATCCGCGTCTTCGACGCGCCCAGGGAGTCGAGCTGGGCACGCACCTCGTGCGCGGTCTCGGCCAGGTCGCCGCTGTCGAGCCGTACGGCGCCCAGCTCCGGCCCGGCCAGCTCCACGGCCACGGCGACGGCACGGGCCACGTCGTACGTGTCGACCAGCAGGGTGGTGTCGCGGCCGAGCGCCTCGAGCTGGGCGCGGAAGGCGTGCCGTTCGCTGTCGTGCAGGAGCGTGAACGCGTGGGCGCTGGTGCCCGCGGTCGGCACGCCGTAGGACCGGCCGGCCTCCAGGTTCGAGGTCGAGGTGAACCCGGCGAGGTAGGCGGCCCGCGCGGACGCGACACCGGCCATCTCGTGCGTACGGCGGGAGCCCATCTCGATGATCGGGCGGCCGCCCGCGGCGTGCACCATGCGGGACGCGGCGGACGCGATCGCGGCGTCGTGGTTCAGGATCGACAGCGCGAGCGTCTCCAGGATGACCGCCTCGGCGAAGTTCCCCTCGACGACGAGGATCGGCGAGCCGGGAAAGTAAAGATCGCCCTCCGCGTATCCCCAGATGTCACCGGAGAACCGGTACGAGGCCAGCCACGCGGCCGTCGGCTCGTCCACGATGTCATGGGAGGTGAGGAACTCCAGCGCGGGCTCGTCGAACCGGAAGGCCGCCAGGGCGTCCAGGAAGCGGCCGATCCCGGCCACGACGCCGTACCGGCGGCCCTCCGGGAGATGGCGCGCGAACACTTCGAACACCGCCCGGCGTGCCGCGGTGCCGGCGGCGAGCGCACCGCGCAGCATGGTGAGTTCGTAGCGGTCGGTCAGCAGTGCCGTCGTCGAAAGATCCACGAATGGCAGATTACGGTGAAGGTGTGCACGATGATTGAGGGGAGCTCCCGTTAAGGAGGCACCAAAGTGACCACGGCTCCCGTCGAACTCGGTCGACCGGACGCCGCCGAGGACGTACGACCGGACCGTCCGTGGGTGGCGATCGTGTGGAACGATCCCATCAACCTCATGTCCTACGTGACCTACGTGTTCCAGGCCGTCTTCGGCTACTCCAAGCGGAAGGCCGAGAAGCTCATGCTCGACGTGCACCACAAGGGGCGCGCGGTCGTCTCCAGCGGCACCCGCGAGGAGATGGAGCGCGACTGCGAGATCCTGCACTCCTACGGGCTGTGGGCGACCGTCAAGCAGGACGTCTGATGAACGGCGGCTTCACCAGCGCCCGCGGCGGAGGTGTGCGCCTGCGCATCGGCTCGGAGGAGGCGGCCGTCGTGCGCCTGCTCATGGGCCAGCTCATCGACCTTCTCGGCGAGGGCGGCGAGCCCGGCCCCCGGCCCGACGACGGCATGCCCGATCTCCAGCTGTCGGAGAACACCGCGGTCTCCGACGACCCGGTGCTGGCCCGGCTGTTCCCGGACGCCTACGGCGAGGACCAGAAGGCCTCCGCCGAGTTCCGGCGCTACACCGAGGCAGGGCTGCGCGAGGGCAAGCGCGCCGCGGCCCGTACGGTGCTCGCGACGCTCGGCGAGGGCGGCGAGATCGTGCTCGGCCCCGACGAGGCGCAGGCGTGGCTGCGGTCCCTCAACGATCTGCGCCTGGCGCTCGGCGTGCGCCTCGACATCACCGAGGAGACGCTCGACCAGATGCGGAGCTTCGACTGGGACGATCCGCGCAATGCCGGATACGCCGCGTACGACTGGCTGACGTACCTCCAGGAAAGCCTCGTACGCGCCCTCTGGTGAACGGGCCTTTGAGGGGTCGTCGCTACGCTGTGCCCATGCTGATGATCGAGCGCGCCATCGTTGACCAGATCATCGCGCACGCGCGCGCCGACCATCCCGACGAGGCGTGCGGCGTCGTGGCCGGCCCGATCGGCTCCGACCGGCCCACGCGCTTCGTCAGGATGGCGAACGCCGAGCGCTCGCCGACCTTCTACCGCTTCGACTCGATGGAGCAGTTCCAGGTGTGGAAGGAGATGGACGACCGCGACGAGGAACCGGTCGTGATCTACCACTCCCACACCGCCACGGAGGCGTACCCCTCGCGTACCGACGTCTCCTACGCCTCCGAGCCGAACGCCCACTACGTCCTGGTCTCCACGCGCGAGGCCGACGAGACGGAGTTCCGCTCGTACCGGATCGTCGACGGCGAGATCACCGAGGAGGAGGTCTCCATCGTGGAGGCCGGCGAATCCGACTCGGTAAACTGACCAGCGTGATGACGACGATGATGAAGCGCCGCGGACGCGGGCGTGTCGTCGCACCCGTGCAGAACTTCCTGTTCGGCCACAGCCGCGCCGAGATCGTCTACGACTGTCACTGAGGCATTTCCCCCGAGGCCTGGAATCCCCGGGCGATGCCGTGTGTTGGCGTGCGTTGCCGGGGACCGTACGACGAAGGAGCACATCGCCATGGCGATCGAGGTTCGCATTCCGACGATTCTTCGCAACTACACCGACGGCGCGAAGGCCGTCGAGGGTGGCGGGGCCACCCTCGACGAGCTGTTCACCGACCTGGAAGGACGCCACCCGGGCCTGCGCGACCGGCTGGTCGACGACAAGGGTCTGCGCCGGTTCGTCAACGTCTACCTGAACGACGAGGACGTGCGTTTCCTGGGCGGGCTGGAGACCAAGGTGTCCGACGGTGACACCGTCACCGTGCTGCCCGCCGTCGCGGGCGGCTGACGTGCGCTACGACTCGCTGCTCGACTCGCTGGGCCACACGCCGCTGGTCGGCCTGCCGAGTCTGTCGCCGTCGGCCGACGTGCGCCTCTGGGCCAAGCTGGAGGACCGGAACCCGACCGGTTCCGTCAAGGACCGGCCGGCGCACTGGATGATCAACAAGGCGGAGAAGGAAGGGCTGCTGACGCCGGGCTGCACGATCCTGGAGCCCACGTCCGGCAACACCGGCATCTCCCTGGCCATGGTCGCCCGCCTGCGCGGTTACCGCATGGTGTGCGTCATGCCCGAGAACACCTCCGCCGAGCGCACCCAGCTGCTGAAGATGTGGGGCGCCGAGATCATCCCCTCACCCGCGGCGGGCGGCTCCAACGAGGCCGTACGCGTCGCGAAGGGGCTCGCCGCCGAGCACCCCGACTGGGTGATGCTCTACCAGTACGGCAACGAGGCGAACGCGCGTTCCCACTACGAGTCCACCGGCCCGGAGCTGCTGGAGGACCTGCCGACGATCACCCACTTCGTCGCGGGCCTCGGCACGACGGGCACGCTCATGGGCGTGGGCCGGTTCCTGCGCGAGCGGGTGCCCGGCGTCGCGATCGTCGCGGCCGAACCGCGCTACGGCGAGCTGGTGTACGGGCTGCGCAACATCGACGAGGGGTTCGTGCCGGAGCTGTACGACGAGTCGGTGCTGACCACGCGGTACTCCGTGACGTCGGAGGACGCCCTGCGGCGCACGCGTGAGCTGCTGGCGGCGGAGGGCATCTTCGCGGGCATCTCGACGGGGTGCGCACTCCACGCGGCACTGGGCATGGCGGCCAAGGCGGTCAAGGCGGGGGAGCGCGCCGACATCGCCTTCGTGGTCGCCGACGGAGGCTGGAAGTACCTGTCCACCGGCGCGTACGACGGCACGCTGGACGAGGCGGAGAAGCGCCTGGAAGGGCAACTCTGGGCGTAGGCGCCGGTGGGCCCTCCCACGGATGGGAAGGACCACCGGTGCCGCGGTGAGGTCGTCAGCAGGCCGTGTCGGGGTCGTAGTCCGTGGGCAATCCCTGCACCAGCCAGGGCTTACCACCCCCGAACCAGTACGACGAGGCGTTGGCCGGATCGCAGTAGGTCGCGCCCGGATGGCTCCAGCCGGCGATCCAGATGGGCAGCCCGACCTTGAAGCCGTTGGTGATCTTGCCCCACTGCAACTGCGTGGAGTAGATGCCCGCCTGTTTGTGCTGTGCCGTCAGAGCGGCGATCGCGGCGCCGACTATGGTGCTGTTGACCTTCGGATCGCAGGTCCAGAAGTTCGCCGCGTAACAGTCCGGGCCGGGCTGGTTGATGCTGGTGGCGGTCGGAAGCTCGACGTCGAGCCAGTAGGAATTGCTCGTCGCGCCTGCGGCTGTCGCGATCTGGACCGAGTAGTTCGCGGCGTTCCAGCCCCAGTTGAAGGCCTGGCAGTAGTAATTGTCGGACGCGCAGTTTCCGGCCGGCCCGTGGTAAGCGTATTGGAGTGCCGTGTCAGTCGTGGAACCGATGGGCGAGTCGAGAATCATGTACTGCGCATGGACGCCGTTCGGTGACCAGGCCAGTTGCTGTTCGATGCAGGGGAGTGCGGTGAACGGAGTTCCGTCGTTCACTCCCACGACCGCGATGTCGGAGTCGGGTGGCAACACGGGATTGTGCGCCGGACACTGGGGCCAGGAGATGTCGTAGCCGGTTGCTCCGGTAGGCCAGATGTTCTCGGCCCTGTGCGCCGGCGTGCCCGTGCGGGCGGCGTTCGGGAGGCTGGAGCGTGCCGGTGCTTGAGGGATGTACTCCTTCGTTCCGTCGAGGCTCTTGATGGGCAATCCGCCGATCGCGTCAGACGCCACAGTGTGAATGACTTCCGGCCGAGTGGTGTCCGCCTGGGCCGGCACGGCCGCTGCCAGAGTCGAGCCGGCCACCAGCAGCGCCGACATTCCTGACCAAATCTTACGCAACTATTACTCCTTTTACCGGTAATTTTTCCGTATGGTACAGACCGCATATAGGCGCGGCGGTGATCTCGCGTAATGTTTCAACAAAGAAGCCCTTCTTGCCCTTGTCGGGGGTGGCGGCATGCGGTGGCCGAGGAGTCTCACACCGGTACTTCGCCGCAGCGCCCGATCTCGTTCACGGATCCGCGTAGGCGGAGAAGCGCGCGGCGGTCATGGTGCCGCCAGAGCCGGTAAGGATCGCCGATCGTGACGTGCTCGCCGTCGGCGGCGGAGGTACGTGCGTCTGTGGGACGCCGTCTCTCGGCGCCCGGCTCAGAAGAACGGCCGGTTAGGCGGTCGGCTCAGTCGCGGTCGGTCGGGGGAGGGGTGAACTCTCCGGTCTTGGCCAGGCGTTCGGCGACGTCGCGCAGTTTGACGTTCGAGTGCTGGGACGACGCGCTGAGCAGGGCGAACGCCTCCTGGGCGTCGACCCTGTACCGCTCCATCAAGATGCCCTTCGCCTGTCCGATGACATCGCGGCTCTCGAGCGCGGCCCGCAGTTGCGTGCGTTCGCCGATGGTGGCCATCGCGATGGCGGCGCAGGCCGCGATCGAGGTGCCGATCCGCTCGGCGGCCGGGGAGAAGGCGTGCGGCTTCGGGGAGTACAGGCTCAGGACGCCCACCGTGCCGATCCGTACGGACAGGCGGTACGTCAGCACCGAGCGTACGCCCAGCGCGACCGCCACCGGGGCGAACCTCGGCCAGCGTGACTCGTAGGCCAGGTCGTCGGCCCGCACGATGTCGGTGAGCAGGGCGTCCAGGCACGGGCCCTCGCCGACGTCGTACTGCAGCGCGTCCAGCCGTGCCGCCAGATCGCCGGTGTAGAGGGGCGTCGACGCGCCGTCCTGGCCCAGCATCGTCGCCCCCGCATGGGCGGTGCCGGGTATCTCGTTCTCGGCCAACCGCAGGAGCTGCTGGACGACGAGGGCCGCGTCGTCCTCGGCCTCCAGGACTCGCGCGAGCCCCGCCAGGTGATGGCTCACTCCATCAACCGGCGTCATCTCGTCAGACGGCATCGCCCCGCGGTTCTGATCCGGGCCGGGCACACCGCCCGGACATTCTCCACGTCGACCATCCCAATCCGACGGCCACCTGGAAAGCCAGGACGCGAACGGACCGCCTCGTACTATCCCGAGAGCGAAGGAGGGTCGCCGCGCGTGACCCTTCTGAGGTGTCCCGGTATGGTGCATACCGAATATCGTTCTAATTTTCCGGTTGGGGGCTGGCATGGGCGGATTCGGCGAGGCGACGGCGGTACGGCGTACGGGCGAGGGGCGTTACTCCGCCGTGCTCGACGCCGACTTCGGGTTCGAGCAGGCGCTCAACGGCGGCTACCTGATGGCCGTCCTCGCCCGGGCCGCCCTGGACGCCGCCGGCCGCCCGCACCCGATCTCCACCGCCGCGAGCTTCTTGCGGGTCGCCAAGCCCGGCCCCGCCGAGGTGCTCGTCGAGACGCGCAAGTCCGGGCGTACGGCCGAGGTCGCCCGCGTCTCCCTCGTCCAGGACGACACCCCGATCGTCGACGCCCTGATCACCACCGGAGCCCTCGACGGCGACGCCGAACCCCTCTACTCCGAGGACGCCGGTCACCTCCCGGCGATCGAGGAGTGCGTCACCTTCGGCGGCGACGGCGGCGGGAAGGACGGGTTCGCCGCCCAGATCGACATGCGGTACGACCCGGCCACCATGGGCTGGCTCGACGGCCGGCCGAGCGGCCGGCTGGAGATGCGCTCCCACTTCCGGCTCCGGGAGCCGTACGAGCCCGACGGCGTCCTGCTGGCGCTCGCCGTCGACGCGCTCCCGCCGGTCGTGCTGAACACCGGACGGTACGGCTGGTCGCCCACGGTCGAACTGACCTGGCACATGCGGGCCGTGCCGGCGCCGGGACCGCTCGCCCTGTACGGCAGCGGCCGCCTGGTCAATGACGGCTGGTTCGACGAGGAGGTCGAGGTGCGGGACGCGGCCGGCCGGCTGGTCGCCCAGAGCCGCCAGCTCGCCCGCGCCGGTCGCCGTCCCTCCTGACGAGTCCTGGAAGTCGTTCCACCTGGAGGTCGGCCGTGCTCGCCGGCGTCGGCGGCCGCCTGGTCGGCCTTGTCGGAGGCATGTCCGGTGGCGGGCACGGAAGCCGGGGCGCGAACGTGCTCGCGGCGGCGCGGCCCGTCAGACCGCCCGAGCGGGCCGCAACCGTCACCGACCGGGCACGCGTCGCGAGAGGCCGGCGAAATACCCGTGTGACATGCAGCGCATTGATGCCGCGTCGCCCGCGGCGTTCTCTAGCCTGTGGGGTCATGTCTGACGCTTCGATCGGAATCTTCGACAGCGGCGTCGGCGGGCTGACCGTCGCCCGTGCGATCCTCGACCAGCTACCGGACGAGCCGCTTTTGTACGTCGCGGACACGGCGCGTTTCCCGTACGGGCCGAAGCCGATCGCCGAGGTGCGCGCGAACGCCCTCGAGGTGCTGGACCACCTTGTCGAACAAGGCGTGAAAATGCTCGTGATCGCCTGCAACAGCGCCAGCTCCGCGGTGCTGCGCGACGCGCGTGAGCGCTATCAGGTGCCGGTGATCGAGGTCATCCAGCCCGCGGTACGGGCGGCGGTGAGCGCGACGAGTACGGGAAAGGTGGGCTTGGTCGCGACTCGTGCGACGGTGACCAGTCGCGCCTATGAGGACGCGTTCGCCGCTGCGCCTCATGTGACACTGACAAGTGTCGCCTGTCCGCGTTTTGTGGAGTTCGTGGAGCGGGGCATCACCAGGGGCGACGAACTACTCGGCGTCGCACGAGAGTATTTGGCACCGATTGTCGAGGCGGGCTGTGACACGCTCATCCTCGGTTGCACGCATTACCCCTTGCTGACCGGAGTGATCTCCTACGTCGCCGGAGACCGGGTGACCCTCGTCTCCAGCGCCGAGGAGACCGCCAAAGACGTCTACCGGGTACTGCACGACCGCCGCCTGGCCAGAGCGGAGGGCTCCCCGGAACCGTGCCACCGGTTCCTCGCGACGGGGGATCCCGCGCCGTTCGGCGCACTCGGCCGCCGCTTCCTCGGCCCGGAGATCGGGCTTGTCGAATCCGCACCGGTGGGCATCACGTTCTCGGCGTGAGAACGGCCCGCGGGACACTGGAAGAGGGGAGCGTCGATCCAGGTGGATGACGCACGAAGGCGACAGCGGAACCGATCGTCCTGCTCTCGGGCGACGTGAGGAGGCCGGCAACGTGCGGATTACGGTGATCGGCTGTTCGGGGAGCTTTCCGGGGCCGGACAGCCCGGCCTCGTGTTATCTGGTCCAGGCCGGCGGCTTCGCGCTGCTGCTCGACCTCGGCAGCGGCGCCCTCGGCGCGCTGCAGAACCACATCGGCCTCTATGACATCGATGCGATTCTGTTCACTCACCTGCACGCGGACCATTGCCTGGATCTCTGTGGTTACTGGGTGGCGCGCAAGTACGCACCGGACGGCCTGAAACCACGCATCCCGGTCTACGGGCCGGGCGGAGTGGCCGAGCGGATGGCGCGCGCGTACGACCTGGATCCCGAGCCGGGCATGTCGGAGGCGTTCGACTTCCGCACGCTGGCGCCGGGGACGTTCGACGTCGGGCCGTTCACCGTGACGGCCGCGACGGTGAACCATCCGGTCGAGGCGTACGGGTTCCGCGTGGAGTACGAGGGCGCGGCCCTCGCCTACACCGGCGACACCGGAGAGTGCGAGGCGCTCGTGGACCTGGCGCGCGGCGTCGACCTGCTGCTGGCCGAGGCGTCCTTCGTCGAGCGGGAAGGGCTGCCGGACGATCTGCATCTCACCGCGCGGCAGGCGGGCGTGTACGCCACGCGGGCGGACGCCGGGCGGCTCGTCCTCACCCACCTGGTCCCGTGGAACGACCCCGGCCACACGCTGGCGGAGGCGAAGTCCAGCGGTTACCGGGGTCACATCGAACTGGCCAGCCAAGGAGCCGTGTACGACCTGTAGATCGCGCCGGGCCGCCGCCCCCGGCGGTCCGGTCTCGATAGGGTGAACGACATGGCTCGTCCCGACGATCGTTCAGCCGACCAGCTCCGCCCCGTCACCATCCGTCGCGGATGGCTCACCCATGCGGAGGGCTCGGTGCTGGTGGAGTTCGGCGGCACCCGCGTTCTGTGCGCCGCCACGGTGCAGGGCTCGGTGCCCCGGTGGCGCCGCGACTCCGGACTCGGCTGGGTCACCGCGGAGTACGCGATGCTTCCACGCGCGACCACGACGCGCAACGACCGCGAGTCGGTCAAGGGGAAGATCGGCGGCCGTACGCACGAGATCTCCCGGCTCGTCGGCCGGTCCCTGCGGGCGTGCGTCGACTTCAAGGCGCTCGGTGAGAACACCATCCTGCTCGACTGCGACGTGCTGGAGGCCGACGGCGGCACCCGCACCGCCGCGATCACCGGGGCGTACGTCGCCCTGGCCGACGCGGTCGCCTGGATGCGTGACCGCAAGATGGTCAAGTCCAGCCCGCTCGTCGGTTCCGTCGCCGCGGTGAGCGTCGGCATCATCGACGGCGAGCCCCGGCTCGACCTGTGCTACGAAGAGGACGTCGCGGCCGAGACCGACATGAACGTCGTCTGCACCGGCGACGGCCGCTTCGTCGAGGTCCAGGGCACGGCCGAGGGCCAGCCGTTCGACCGTTCGGAGCTCGACGCGCTGCTCGACCTGGCGGCCGGCGGCTGCGCCGAGCTCACCCGCATCCAGCAGGAGGTCCTGGGCTCGTGAAGGTCGTCCTCGCCACCCGCAACCAGGGCAAGGTCGTCGAGCTGCGCCGGATCCTCGACGGCGTCGACGTCGTCGGCCTCGACGAGTACCCGGACGCGCCCGACGTCCCGGAGACCGAGCTGACGTTCCAGGGCAACGCCCTGCTGAAGGCGCGCGCGATCGCCGCGCACACCGGCCTGCCCGCCGTCGCCGACGACTCCGGCCTGTGCGTCGACGCGCTGAACGGCATGCCGGGAGTCTTCTCCGCCCGCTGGGCGGGCCGGCACGGCGACGACGAGGCCAACATCGACCTGCTGCTGGGGCAGCTGGCCGACGTGGCGCCGGAGCTGCGGGGCGCCCGCTTCGTCTGTGTCGCCGCCGTCGCCTGGCCGTCGGGCGAGGAGGAAACGGTCGAAGGCCAGCTGAGCGGCCACGTCATCGGCGAACGCCGCGGCGCGAACGGCTTCGGCTACGACCCGATCTTCGTCCCGGACGACGAGACCCGTACGACCGCGGAGCTGTCGCCGGAGGCGAAGGACGCCATCAGCCACCGCGGCAAGGCGTTCCGCGCCCTCGCCGAACGCCTGGCCCAGCGGCCGGCGACCGCGTAGTCGCCGCTCCGTAGTCCTACAAATAGGACGTAGGGGCATGACAACGACAAAGTTGCCTTAGGCGTCAATCAATCGTGTCCAAATTGATCATGCGCCGGATGGCGTTCCTTGTCGCACTGCCGATCCTCGCCACGGGCTGTGGTGGCTCGTCCTCCGGCGACTCGAAGGGCGAGAGCACCGGCGCCCCGACGTCTCCGGCCGCGACCCGGCCCGCGGCGGCCGGCGCCGGCACGACCGGCTACACGACGCCCATGCAGATCGCCCAGAAGATCAAGAAGGCCGGTCTGGGCTGCGCGAGCCCCAAGCCGGCCGAGGTGGCGGGGGGTAAGAAGGTGACCTGCACGGTCAACGGCGAGCAGGTCAACATCGAGGTCTATCCGTCGGAGCAGGTCTTCAAGCAGGTGATGAAGGCCGTCTGTGGCACGGGCGTCAAGATCGCGGCCGTCTCCGACAACCAGCGGTGGGACGTCACGCCGGACACCGCGCGTACCGCCAAGCGCCTGCAGAAGGTGGTCGGGGGGCGGGCGGAGATGCTCTGCGCCCACATCTAGCCGCTGCCGCGCCCGCGTCCGTCAGCGGGTGCGGACGCGCAGGCGGATGTCGGTGCCACCCGGGCCCGTACGGAGCTGGACCAGGGGGCACAGCATGCGGACGCCCCACAGGCCGAAGCCCGCGCGGACGAACGGGTCCGGCGGCAGGAAGCCCGGCAGGCCCTCCGGCGTCCAGTGACCGCCGTCCGTCACGTCGACCACGACGTCGCCGTTGTCCGCCCACGTGCGGCAGGTGACCGGGGGCAGGCCGTGCCGGATCGCGTTGGTGGCGACCTCCGTCGTCGCGACGAGCAGATCGTGCAGGCGGGCGGAGGAGATGCCGTGGCGCTCGGCGTGGTCACCGATGAAGGCGCGCAGCCGCCGCAGGTCGATGTCGTCGACCGGCATCGCGTACGCGTCCGGGGGAACGGGGGGCAGCGGTCGCCCGTCGATCTCGGCGTACACCGTGGCCGGGTCGGTGTACGCCGCGTTGGCGTGCGGGCCGGAGTCGCCGAGCAGCTCCGGATGGGTGCGCAACGCGCCGTCGAGCACGTCGGCGGCCGTGCCGCGTGCGTCGTACAGGCACAGCACGGACGCGTCGACCTGCGCGAACGCCTGGTTGACGATCGACTCGTAGCGGGTCCACTCGGAGATCTCGGCCGGTGTGCCGCCCTCCCAGCCGGGTTCGGCGAGGACGCGGAGGTGCCGGCCGGGGTTGTGGTCGATGAAGGAGCTGTACGCCGCGATGGTGCGCGTCGGCTGGGCGTACCAGCATGCCGCGTCGCGAAACTCCACGTCGCCGGTGCCGAGGGTCCGGCGCAGCAGGTCGAGCGAGGAGGCGGGCGCGACGGCGAGCACCACCTCGCCGGCGACCAGGCCCTCGTGGAGGAACGGGATCGTGGCGTCGAGGAAGGCCCGCTCGTCGGCGTAGACCATGGCGCGGTGGAGCAGTCTCGTCATGGGCGCGCCCCCGTGCCGATCTTCAGCCAGGGGTGCATCGGCCCGCCGACGAGCTGGACGACCTCGGTGAGGTCGGGTGGCGGCTCGTCGAGGATCAGGCTGCCGCGGCTGGCCATGCGTATCGCCGCGCCGGCCATCATGTTCAGCGCTCCGAGGTCGATGAAGCGCAGGTCGCGAAGGTTGAGGTGGATGTCGCCGCCCTGGGCCGTCACGGAGTGCAGGGCTTCGGCGAACACCGTGTGCCGCGCGCCGTCGAGCTCGCCGGTCAATCGCAGGCCACGCGGCGCGAACGTGCGGGTGATGGTGAGGACACCATCGTCGAATTCCGGGTCGGCGCCCACGAGGACCTCATGTGTCTCTTTGAGTGCGGCGAGCTCGTCGCGTGTGCACGAACGCCGGTCGACCTGGCAGATCGCCATCGCGGTGGTGCTGGGAGCGATGGCCGCGTCGACGCCCGCCTCGCAGTCGAGGACGCGTAAGCGGCCGCTGCGCTGCCGGATCGCCCAGGTCATGTCCGCGGTGATGCGAACGCCGCGGAAACGGTCGCGCTCCGCGCGGGCCAGCGCGTCCTCGAACGAGGCGGCCATCCGGCCGGGGTCCAGGACCCCGGCCGTCAGGCAGGTCTCCGAGCGCGGGAGGACGGCGAGCTGACCGGTGCGCAGGTAGGAGTCGAGGTCGAAGCCGTCGCTCCCGCGTAGGCCGGGAAGCTCGTGCGGGTCGGCGTCGGTCACGTAGATGACCTTGTCCGCCGTGAGGAGTCCGTCGCGCAGGAACGCGCCGATGACGTAGTCCTGCTCCTCCTGGCTGGAGTAGGAGAACCAGGCGTGGTCTCCGGGCAGCATCTGCCCAACGGATCGTTCGGCGAACCAGCTGTCCATGGGCTCCACCCCGACGGCTCCGGCAGGTGCGTTCAGCTTAAGCCCAACGACTCGACGTGTCTTTGACTCGCACTGCCTACGTATGCGGATCGAAGCGGCCGTACCGGCCATGGTGGTACAGGAGCGGCTCTCCCGAATCGCCCAGCTCGGAGCCCACGACGAGGCCGACGACGAGCCAGTGGTCGCCCAGCGCGATGGTGTCGTACGGCTCGCAGACGAGGTGGGCCGCCACCCCGGCCAGAATCGGCACGTCGTACGGGCCGGAGCGCCAGCGCGTCGGAGCCGCGAACCGGTCGATGCCGCGCCCGGCGAACCGCGCCGCCAGCGCCGCCTGGCCGCTCCCGAGCACGTTGACCGCGAAGTACGGCGCCTCGCGCAGGTCCGGCCAGGTGGTCGACTCGCGGTTCACGCAGAACGACACCAGCGGCGGATCGAGGCTGACCGAGGTCAGCGAGGTGGCGGTCATGCCGACCGGTCCCGGACCCGTGACCACGACCACCCCGGCGGCGTGCCGGCCGAGCGCACGGCGGAACCGGGCGGCGTCCACGATCGGGGTCTGACTCACTCTGGTGCCCATACCGACTCCGGTATCCGTAGCGTGGCCGCCCATTCCGCCAGGACCTCCCCGAGGCGTTCCAGGTCCGACTCGACGACCGCGAGGCCCGGGGTGGGCACGGTCGCGCCGAGTTCGACCAGGAGCGGGCGCAGGTGTACCTCGACGGCGAGCGCGTGCCGCGGCGAGCCCATCACGAGCAGCGGCACCGCGGTGACCCCGGCCAGCGAGCGCACCCGGTCGAGGAACGCCTTGAGCAGGCCGGTGTACGTGCCCTTGTACGTCGGGCTCGCCACCACCAGGAGCCCGGCCGTGCTGACGCGCTCGACCGCGTCCTCGACCGCGGCCGAGGGCGTGGGGCCCAGCAGGACCGGGGCGAGCGCGGTCAGGTCGATCACGTCGGGCGTCGCGTCCGGCGCGAGGGCGCGGGCCGCCCGCACGGCGACCGTGTGCGTACGCGACGCCGGGCGCGGGTTGCCGACCAGCGCGACGACGCCCCCGCCGCGCAGGGTCGGTGCCGGGGCGCTCACCTGGCCCCGCCTTCCCGGCCGGGACTCGGAACGCCTGACGCGGCGAGTTCGGATGTTCTCATGCGGCCTCCTTCAGTAGCTTCGGCAGCACGCCCTCGCCGAACCAGTACGCCTCCTCCAGGTGCGGGTACCCGGACAGGATGAACTCCTCCAACCCGAGTGAGGCGTACTCCGCGATGCGTTCGGCCACCTGCGCGTGGCTGCCGACGAGCGCGGTGCCCGCGCCCCCGCGTACCAGGCCGACGCCGGCCCACAGGTTCGGGTAGATCTCCAGGTCGTGGACGGAGCCGCCGGACCGGTACTCCTCGTGCAGCGCGCGCATCCGCGCCTGGCCGACCGACTCGCTGCGCGCCAGGCCGCTCTGGGCGGCGGCGATCTCGGCCGGGTCGAGGTCGTCCAGCAGCCGCTCGGCGGTCCGCCACGCCTCCTTGGCCGAGTCGCGGGTCACGACGTGCAGCCGGATGCCGAAGCGGATCTCACGGCCCTCGCGCTCGGCGAGCTCGCGGACCCACTCGATCTTGCGTTTCACCTGGGCGGGCGGCTCACCCCAGGTCAGGTAGACGTCCACGTGCTTGGCGGCCACCGGTCCGGCCGCCGCCGAGGACCCGCCGAAGTACAGCCGGGGCCGCGGGTCCGGCGGCGTGGAGACCGTCGCGCCCTCCACCTGGTAGTGGTCGCCGCTGAAGTCGTACGGCCGTCCGCTCCACGCGCCGCGCAGGATGGACAGGAACTCATCCGTGCGGGCGTACCGCTCGTCGTGGGAGAGACGGTCGCCGAAGCGCGCCTGCTCGGCCGTCTCACCGCCGGTGACGATGTTGAGCAGCAGCCGCCCGCGCGACAGGCGCTGGTAGGTCGCCGCCATCTGCGCGGCGAGCGTGGGCGACAGCGCGCCGGGGCGGAAGGCCACGAGGAACTTCAGGCGTTCGGTCTCCCGGGTGAGCGCGGCCGTGGTCAGCCAGGCGTCCTCGCACTGTGTGCCGGTGGGCGTGAGCACGCCCTCGAAGCCGAGCTGCTCGGCCGAGCGGGCGATCTGCGCGAGGTACTCGATGTCCGGCGGCCGCTGCACCCCGCGCCGGGCGGCGCCGTGCCCGCCGCCGACGAGGTTGCGCCCGTCCCCACTCGTCGGCAGGAACCAGTGAAAGGTGGTCATGAGCCCTCCTTCGTCGGGGGTGAGACCAGGTCGCCGTGCTTGCCGATTCCCTCGCTTCGCTCGGTCATGAGGATCCTTTGGGAACGATGTCGTTGAAGCGCCGGTCGACGAAGTCGGCGATCTTCAACCGGCCGGGGATGAGCTTGGCGTCGGAGAAGGCGTCGGCGAGCGGCTGCTCGCCGGCGATCACGGTGTCGTCGACCGGCACGGGCTTGGTGATCCGCCGGTGCGCGGCGACCTTGGTGACCGCCAGGGGCAGGCCGATCTGCGCCGACCACGTTCTGGCCCACTCGTCGGGGTGGTTCGACGCCCAGAGAGTGGCGCGCTCCAGGCGGCTCAGGTAGTCGCGGATCGCCGCGACCTTGGCCTTGTCCTTCAGCGCCTTGGCGGCCGCGACGTTGAAGTTGTAGTTGGTGCCGAACCCGTTGCCCCACACCAGGATGCGGGCGCCGGTCTGGGCCTGGGCCTGCGCGGCGTAGGGGTCCCAGATGGACCAGGCGTCGACCTTGCCGCCGCTGAACGCCGAGAGGGCGTCGGCGGGCTGGAGGTACTCCGGCCGGATGTCGCCGAAGCCGATGCCGGCCTTCTTCAGCACGCCGAGCAGGAGCGCGTGCGCGGAGCTGCCCTTGGCCAGTGCGACCTTCTTGCCCCTGAGGTCCGCGATGGTGCGGATCGGGGAGTTCCGGGGGACCAGGATCGCCTGCGCCTGGGGGTTCTGGGATCCCGCCGCGACGATCTTGATCTTGGATCCGGCCGCGGCGGCGAAGATCGGCGGGGTGTTGCCGACGGCGCCGATGTCGATGGCGCCCGCGTTGACGGCCTCCAGCAGCGGCGGACCGGACGTGAACTGCGACCAGGTGATCCGGTACTTCACGCCGGTGAGCCCGCCGGCGGCCTGGAGCAGCGCCTGGGAACCGGCCTTCTGGTCGCCGACGCGCAGCGTCACCTTGCTCAGGTCGACCGAGCCGTCCTTGCGGATCGCCGCGGTATCCGCGCCGTCCGTACCGCCGCAGCCCGCGAGGAGGACGAGCGCGCCGAGCAGAGGGAGGAGCCTCCTCATCGGGTCCCCTCCTCGACGCCGAGTTCTCCGAGCAGCCGGTCGCGCAGAGCGGTCAGGTCGGTGATCCGGCGTGGCCGCTCGGCCTCGATCCGCGACTCGTGCGCGATGCGTCCCTCGCCGAGCACGAGGACCCGGTCGGCCAAGAGCAGCGCCTCGTCGACGTCGTGGGTGACGAGCAGCACGCTGGTGTCGCGCGCATGGTGGTCCCACAGGTCGAGGACGAGCCGGTGCATGGTGATGCGGGTCAGGGCGTCCAACGCGCTGAACGGCTCGTCGAGCAGCAGCAGCCCGGGCTCGCGTACGAGGGCGCGGGCCAGCGAGGCGCGCTGGGCCTCGCCGCCGGACAGGGTGAGCGGCCACGCGTCGGCGCGCGCGGTGAGGCCGACCTCCCGCAGCGCGTCGCGCGCCCGCTCCCGCCCGCCGGGCGGCAGGCCGAGGGCGACGTTGTCGATCACCCGTTTCCACGGCAGGAGCCGTGGCTCCTGGAAGGCCACCGCGACGGTGCCGTCGATGGCGAGCTCGCCGGTGGTGTCCCGGTCGAGGTCGGCCAGCGCGCGCAGCAGCGTCGACTTGCCCGAACCGCTGCGGCCGAGCAGCGCGACGAACTCCCCGCGCTCGATGTCCAGGTCGAGCCGGTCGAGGACGGGGCGGTCGCCGAAGGCCCGGCTGAGCCCGCGGATCCGCGCGGTGTGCTCGGGTGCTACGCGGGTTGGAAGGCGCGTCGCCATGCCAGTGCCCTCCTCTCGATGAGTCGTACGACGGCGTCGGTGATCAGCCCGAGAGCGCTGTAGACCACCAGCCCGACGACGATCACGTCGGTCCGCATGAACTCGCGGGCGTCGTTGATCATGTAGCCGAGGCCCGCGTCGGCGTTGACCTGCTCGGCGACGATCAGCGCGAGCCAGGCGACGCCGAGGCTCTGCCGCAGCCCGACGAGCGTCTGGGGGAGCGCGCCCGGCAGGATGACGTGCCGGATGAGCGCCGTGCGGCCGAGCCGCAGTGTCCGCCCCGCCTCGATGAGCCCGCCGTCGACGCCCCTGATGCCGGCGTAGGTGTTGAGGTAGAGCGGAAAGGCGACGCCGAGCGCGACGAGCGCGACCTTGGGCGTCTCGCCGATCCCGAACCAGAGGATGAACAGCGGGATGAGCCCGTAGAACGGCAGCGCCCGCAGCATCTGCATGGGCGGGTCGATGGCGTTCTCTCCGACCCGGCTGAGGCCGGCGGCCAGAGCCAGCACGACCGCGGCCACCGCCCCGATCACGAAGCCTTCGACGACTCGCTGGAGCGAGACCCCGATCGCGTTCGGCAGGGTGCCGTCGGCGGTCAGGTCGACCGCCGTACCGGCGATCTTCACGGGTGCGGCGATGAGACGTTCGGGGAGCAGGCCGGAGGAACTGGCGGCCTGCCAGAGGAGGAGAAGGACGATCGGGCTGATGAGCCGTTGGAGGCCGGTCGCCCGCGGGGCGCGGGCGCGGGTTCGGGCAGCCTGCCGGGCCGCCCCGAGATCAAGGGCAGGTGAGGACATGAGAGACAAGACCCTTTGAGCGTGAGTTGTGCGGAGCAGGAGTGGCGCTCCGGAAGCCGAGGTTCGTTGGCTGCGGGGATCAGGTGGTCGGCGCACAGAGCGCGCTGGCCTGCCGCCGGAGGTCGACGTGCGGGCGCGTCACGAGGAGCTGACCTGTACTCACGCGCCCATCGTGAGCGACGTATTCGACAAAGTCAACCGGTAATATCGGGAATGTCGCCCGCTGGATACGATCGACCCCATGGCAGTGGTGGCGGTCGTGACCGGGGCGGCGAGCGGTATCGGACGGGCGACGGCGCTGGCCCTGGGCGCGCGCGGACTCACCGTGATCTGCGCCGACGTGGACGAGGAGCGCGCGGGCGAGGTGGGCGTGCCGTACCGGGTCGACGTGAGCGACGCACCGGCGATGGAGCGGTTCGCGGAGTGGGTGCGCGCCGAGCACGGCGCGCCGGCCGTCCTGGTCAACAACGCGGGCATCGGCATCGGCGGTTCGTTCTTCGACCACACGGTGGCGGACTGGCGGCGGATCGTCGACGTCAACCTCATGGGCGTCGTGCACGGCTGCCTGTTCTTCGGTCCGCAACTGCTCGAACGCGGGCGCGGGCACATCGTCAACGTCGCCTCGGCCGCGGCGTACACACCGACCCGGACCCTGCCGGCGTACGGCGCCACGAAGGCCGGCGTGCTGATGCTGACCGAGAGCCTGCGCGCGGAGCTGTCCGGCACGGGCGTCGGGGTCAGCGCGGTGTGCCCGGGATTCATCGCGACCGGCATCTACCGGGCGTCCCGGTACGCCGGCGTGGACCCCGCGGAGGGGACGCGCCGGGGAGAGCTCGCCGAGCGCCTCGCGGGCCGCTGGGCGCCGGGCCCGGAGACCGTCGCGAGGGCGATCGTGCGCGCCATCGAGCACGACCGCCCCCTGGTGCCGGTCACCGCGGGCGCGTGGGGCGCCTACGCCCTGGCCCGCCTGTCACCCGCGGCGATGCGACGCCTGGCCCGCCTGGGCGGCGACGATCCGTTTCTCCTGGTGGAGCGTTTCGCCGGGCGGTTCTTCCGTAAGAACACGTAGCCGATGGCGGCGGGCGCGCCGTCGCGCGCCCGCCGTCAGCGCACCGTCAGGAGGAGGGGACGGTGCCGATCCTGTCGACCCAGCCCTGGCGTTCGAAGGCCAGGTACTCGCCGGTGGCTCTCCGGGCGGCCTGGGGCAGCTGCTCGAAGTCGAGGAGCTGAGCGGTCGCCGGGTCCACCACGAGCCGCACGCCCGTGCCCCGGGCGGTGATCCCCACCCCGGACCGGCCCTCACGGTCGCGGATGCGTCCGGTGACGTGGACGGACGAGGAGTCCGCGAGGATCCGGTAGAGGGCCGCGCGGGTGCCGGGGGTGGTCGGGGCCATGAACAGGTCCCAGGCGCTCACGAAGACGTACTGGCCGAAGTCGGCGGTCGCGGTGTAGCCGTTCGCGCCGCCCACGCGGTCCTCCTGCCACAGCCTCCGCAGGTAGGCCTCCAGGCCGCTCTTGGTCGCCGGCAGCTTCGGCACGGTCCTCCACTCGATCTCGTGGGAGCCGATGTCGGGGTTCACCAGATGCGAACCCTTGTCGTACGTGACCGTGTGCGGCTTGGTGGCCGTCGTGCCGCCGTTGACGTCGAGTGGAGGGGAGCCCGCCGCCTTCCAGGCCGCCTCGTCCCTCTTGGCGGGGAAGGTGACCTGGACGTCCAGCGGCAGGTGCGTACGGAACCGCATGCCGGTCCCGCCCGGCAGCGTGCAGCTCCAGTTCTCGGTGCTGCTCGCGGTCCGCGCCTGGAACGCGGGGCCCTGGCCCTTGGGCGTCGGGAGCCCCGGGCCGGACTTGGCGGGCCCCTGGTCCTGCCACATGCGGGTCCGGGAGTACCAGCAGGTCCCGTGGGTGGCGGGCTGCTTGGCGGCCGTCTCCGCACTGGCCAGCAGGAACGTACGGGTATCGGTCGTGCTGCTCGGTCCGGTGCCGCCGTCGTGACCGCCGGACAGCGAGCCCGCGGCCAGCACCGCCCCGGCCGCCACCACCGCGGTCACGCCGATCGCGAAGGCCGGCCGCCGGACCGTTCGCCGCCTCCGTACCGGATCCGGGCTCGGGACGGACGTGCCGGCGCGCGTACGGACCAGCGCCGCGTCGGGGCGTCGTGCGTAGGCGGCGTCGGCGAGTTCGTCGACCATCGCGGGCCGCAGGGCGTGGATCACGCCGTCGAGTTCGTCGTGCTTCACGGCTTCTCCTGAATGACTCGGGGGCGCGGAGCGGGTGCCTCCGTGCCGGGGTCGGGGGACGCGTCGAGCGCCCTGGCCAGCCGGCGGCGGCCACGGTGCAGCCGGACGGTGAAGGCGGTGCGGGAACAGCCGGCGACCCGGGCCGCCTCGGCGGGCTCGAGCCCGTGCCAGGCGGTCAGCGTGACCGCCTCGGCCTCCTTGGGCGACAGCGCGCGCAGGGCGGCGAGCGCCTGGTCGCGGGCCACGACGTGGTCGGCGGCGTCCCAGGCGAGCCGGTCGGCGTCGGTGGTCAGGCCGGCCAGCCGGTCGACCAGGCCGCGCTCCTGGCCGGCCGCGCCGTGCGACCGGCGGGCGAGGTTCTTCGCCACGCCCAGCAGCCACGGCAGCGCCCGCTCAGGCACCTCGTCGATCTTTCGCCACGCGATCGTGAACACCTCGCCGGTCACGTCTTCGGCGGCCTGGGGCGCGACCCGCAGCACGACGTAGCCGAAGACGTTGCGGTAGTACGTCTCGTAGAGGCGGGTGAATCGGGCCTCTCGCTCGTCCACGCCACCTCCTCTCTTCTCGGGGGCGATACGTCGAGAAGTCGCCGTACGCGCCACCGGATTACGTCGGCGACCGAGGATTCTGCCCGAGCCGGGGACGGTCCTCGCGGTGGGGCCGGGCGGCTTCCGCTTCCGGCCAGAGCCGTTGACCTCACGCCTGACTGGGTTAGTTTCGGCTTGCTGGACGGCTTTGCGGCTATATGACCGTGACGCGGTATTCCGCGTTCGGGATAGAGACCATTCCCGTACAGGAGGTCGGATTTGAACCCCCGCCGAAGACTCGCCGTCGTCCTCACGGTCATCCTCACAACGGCCCTTACTCTGTCCTCCGTCTCCACCGCCGGCGCCGCCACGAGCTCGTCGAAGCTCAGCGTCGGATTCGGGTGTGCCTCGGCGACGGGCGCCGGGCGGCTGCACTGCTTCGGACGCATCCGGGCGCACCGCGCGAGCAACGGGAAGATCGCTCCGCTGACCGTCACCAGCCCGACCGGCCTGCTCCCGGCCGACCTGCAGTCGGCGTACAAGGTGGCCGGCCTGAACGGCGCCGGCCGTACGGTCGCGATCGTGGACGCACAGGACGACCCGAACGCCGAGGCCGACCTGGCCCACTACCGCTCCCAGCTCGGGCTGCCCGCCTGCACGACCGCGAACGGCTGCTTCAAGAAGGTCAACCAGAACGGCCAGGCCTCGCCGCTGCCCACCGCCGACTACGGCTGGGCGGAGGAGATCAGCCTCGACCTGGACATGGTCTCGGCGATCTGCCCCAGCTGCCACATCCTGCTGGTCGAGGCCGACGAGCCGACCGACGCGTCGCTCGGCACCGCCGTGGACACCGCCGCCGCCACGAGCGGCGTCGTGGCCATCTCCAACAGCTACGGCGGCGCGGAGGACTCGTCGATCCTCGCCGCGGACGCGCACTTCAACCACCCCGGCATCGCGGTGACGGCGAGCTCCGGTGACTCCGGCTACGGCGTCAGCTGGCCCGCCTCGTCGCAGTACGTCACCGCCGTGGGCGGCACGACCCTGACGAAGGCGAGCAACGCGCGCGGCTGGACCGAGACGGCGTGGTCGGGCGCCGGGTCGGGCTGCTCGGCGTACGAGCCCAAGCCGTCGTGGCAGCACGACACCGCCTGCGCCAAGCGCACGGTCGCCGACGTCTCGGCGGTCGCCGACCCGTCCACCGGCGTCGGCGTCTACGACACCTACAACAGCTGCGGGACCAGCTCCTTCTGCGACCTGCTGATCTCACTCGGCCTCGCTCAGGGCCTGGACGGCTGGGCCGCCGTCGGCGGCACGAGCGCGTCGTCACCGATCATCGCGAGCGTGTACGCGCTGGCGGGCAACACCGGGTCGACGACGTACGGGTCCTACCCGTACGCGCACACCTCGGCGCTGTTCGACGTCACGTCCGGCTCGAACGGAAGCTGCGGCGGCACCTACCTGTGCACCGCCGGAACCGGCTACGACGGGCCCACCGGACTCGGCACGCCGAACGGGACCGGAGGCTTCTGACGCAGGGCTTCACCCGGCCGTACGCGGCTCTCTCCGGAGCGCCGCGTACGGCCGTTCGCTCTTGTGCGAGCTTCACGGCTGGGGCCGGAATCGAGTCTGTCGTCGTTCTGGTAAGTGCGCGCCATGTGTTCGACGACAAGGCGCTGCATCGGCAGTAGCCAGGTCTGGCCCGCCGAATGGGTCCCGAGACTTCTGACACAGGGCTTGACCAGGCCGTACGTAGCCATCTCCGGAGTCTCCCGTGCGGCCGCCCACCCTGGGCCTGGAAGATGTTGACAGCACTTATTGGCAATTTGTCCCTGTCGCAGTTGATAAGGCGCGTGTAAAGATCGTCACGTCGTACCCCCCGCTCGCTCTTAGTTAGGAGAGCACATGCGACGACGCCTCACCGGGACCGTTCTGGGCGGACTGATCCTCGCCCTCGTCCCCTTCCTCACCGTGCCGGCCCAGGCGGCCGTGCCGTTCCACCATGCGTGCGCCACCGTGCACAAGGGACGGGCGAGCTGCACGGCGCTCGTCCGCAGCGATATCGCCATGAGCGCGAAGTCGCTGCGGAAGAAGGCCGCCGCCCCGTCCGGGCTCGCCCCGGCCGACCTGCAGGGCGCGTACAAGCTGCCGTCGTCGACCGCCGGCTCCGGCCAGACGGTCGCGATCGTGGACGCCTATGACGCTCCGACCGCAGAGGCCGACCTGGGCGTCTACCGGAGCCAGTACGGGCTGCCGGCGTGCACGACCGCGAACGGCTGCTTCAAGAAGGTCGACCAGAAGGGCGGAACGTCCTACCCGAAGAAGGACGGCGGCTGGGCGCAGGAGATCTCCCTGGACCTCGACATGGTCTCCGCGGTCTGCCCGAACTGCAAGATCGTCCTGGTGGAGGCGGACTCCCCGTCCTTCGCCGACCTCGGCGCGGCGGTGGACACGGCCGCCGGGCTCGCGAACGTCGTCAGCAACAGTTACGGCGGCTCGGACGCCTCCGACGACGACTACGGCAAGTACTACGACCACGACGGCGTCGCCATGACGGTCAGCTCGGGTGACTCCGGCTACGGCGTGGAGTACCCGGCCTCCTCGAAGTACGTCACGGCGGTCGGCGGCACCTCGCTGAAGACCGCGAGCAACAGCCGCGGCTGGGACGAGACAGTGTGGGACGGCGCGGGCAGCGGCTGCTCGGACCAGAACGCGGCGCTGTCTGCCCAGGCGGACGCCGACACCGGCTGCTCCGGGCGCGCCGTCGCCGACGTCTCCGCGGTGGCCGACCCTGCCACCGGCGTCGCCGTCTACGACAGCACCGCCTACCAGGGGCAGAGCGGCTGGATGGTCTTCGGCGGCACCAGCGTCGCGGCACCGGTCATCGCGGGCGTGTACGGCCTCGCCGGCAACGCCTCCGACGTCGACAACAACACGCCGTACGCGCACAAGGACGCACTGTTCGACGTGACGTCCGGTTCCAACGGCGCCTGCCCGACCGCGCAGCTCTGCACCGCGCGGACCGGCTGGGACGGCCCGACCGGTCTCGGCACGCCGAACGGCGTCGGGGCCTTCTGAGTGAGCGGGCCCGGCGCATCGGCGCCGGGCCCGTTCCGCCCGTATCGGGACCGGTCCCGTGACCGTTCGGCGAACATCGGTGCCGTCGCCCACGGTTCACGGAGGATCGAGATGATCGCGATACGGAATCGGATCACGCTGTTGAGCGTGGCCGCCCTGGCGTTGACCGGCTGCGCAGGAGCCGGCGGCTCCGCGTCGTCGTCGCCCGGCCGTTCCACTCCCGCCGGCTCCGGGAGATCGGCGGCGCCTGGACCGCACACGCTGGTCTTCTCGGTCACCGGGAAGGGCCACGTGGCGTCGATCACCTATGTCATCGATGGCAGGAAGGCCACGGAACGTTCGGTCGAGCTGCCCTGGCGCAAGACCGTGCAGGTGCCGCCGCGCGCGGGCGGCCACACCTGGGATCTGAGGACGCACCACGCGCGCGGAACGTCCACCGCCGTCGTGTACGTGGACGGTGCCGCCTACGGCGGCGGGACGTGCAGCGGAGCCGACTGCGAAGGCGGCAGCTCCGGCTCGATCGCCGGCTGAACCGGCGAGCGTACGGACTGCCGCCTCACCCGGCCGGGCGGGTGAGGCGAAGGCGGTCGCGGGTGGACTCGTCCCGCGGGGGATAGACGGCGACGGCAAGGCCGGCGGCGGACGGGAAGGTCAGCTCGGTCCGGTTGAACGTCAGGTCGCCCGCGACCGGATGCCGGAACCGCAGGACGCGGTCCCTCGGCTCGGCCACCTCGTGCCGTGCCCACATCTCGGCGAACTCCGGACTGGTCTCATGGAGACGGCGGAGGTCCTCCTCCCACGACGGGTCGCCGACGTGCCGGCCGTACGCCTCGCGGAGCCGCGCGACGAGATGCGGGACCTCCCGCTCGAAGTCGGGGAACCACTCGCGCGCCCGCGGCTCGGTGACGCAGCACCACAGAAGGTTCTTGTGGACGCACGGCAGGCTGTGCCAGTCGGCGAACAGGGCGACGTGCGCGGCGTTGGACTCGATGATGTCGAAGCGGCTGTTGGTCAGCGTGGCGGGGATCGGGTCGAGGCCGTGGAGGACGTCGCGCACCACGTCGGAGACCGCGGTCGTGCCGGCTCCGGCGCGCAGCGGAGTGGCCTCGGCGAGGCGGTAGAGGTGCTCGCGCTCGGCGCGGTCGAGCCGCAGCGTGCGGGCCACGGCGTCGAGCACCTGGCCGCTCGCGTTGATCGGGCGGCCCTGCTCGAGCCAGGTGTACCACGTGACGCCGACGCCGGCGAGCATCGCGACCTCCTCGCGCCGCAGCCCCGGTGTGCGGCGGCGAGGTGCCGGCGGCAGGCCGACCTCCTCCGGGCTCAGCCGGGCCCGGCGAGCCTTGAGAAAGCCGGCCAGCTCGACCCGGCGTGGTCGAACGGCGGCGTCGGTCGTCACGGCAGCCCCCTCACCCTGATTTCCCGTTTCCAACGTTAGGGACGGGGTCTGACATTTCCGGGCCGGCCGCCGACGGGCACGCCCTCCTGAGGCCACTGGATGGCGGATAGCCTGACCGGAGGGCGCCGCATCGGGCGCCGGCGGCCGGCCGGCGCCACGGGGTGATCAGGAGGCGCCGTGCAGACATTCCTGCCGTACGCCGGCTTCGCCGCGACCGCGCGGGTCCTCGACCCGCGGCGGCTGGGCAAGCAGCGGGTCGAGGCCCTGCAGGTGCTGCGCGGCCTGACCGTGCCGGACTACGGCTGGCGGCATCACCCGGCGGTGCGGATGTGGACGGGCTGCGAGGAGGCGCTGACGCGCTACGGCCTGGAGATCTGCCGCCAGTGGTGCAGTGCCGGACGGCGTGACACGTGCGCCGCCGCGCTGGTGACGCAACTGCGTACGACGCTGGGCCTCGACGCGCCCCGGAGCCAGACCGAGCTCCGCCGGGCCGGCGCGCTGCCCCGCTGGCTGGGCGACCCGGAGTTCCACCGCAGCCACCAGTCGGCCCTGGTGCGCAAGGACCCGGCCTACTACGGCCCGCTCTTTCCCGGGGTCCCGGCCGACCTGCCGTACGTGTGGCCCGGCGCCTGACCGGCCGTCCTCGCCGGAGGACGTCACGGCTGGACGCCGAGCGCGGCGCAGGCGGCGGCCACGGAGGCCCTGCGCAGGGGTTCGGCCGGCACGTCGGGGAACTGGATGGTGCAGTCCTGGAGTCCGCCCAGGGCCAGCGCGGCCCGGGCGGCCTGCTCCAGCGTCGGGTCGGGGCCGAACAGCAGGGCCGCGAGCCGTTCGCGCCAGGTCAGCACCGTCTCGGTCAGGCCCAGCTCGGTCAGCGTGGTCAGCTCCGTCAGGACGAACACGATGCCGTCGCGGTGTCGGTGGTGGAAGTCGAAGTAGCCCTCCAGCAACGCCCGCGGGTCGACCTCGTCCAGCGCCTCCTGCCCTGAGACGAACGCCTCGCCGTCGTCGATCAGCGGCTGCACGATGCTGCGCACCAGCTCCTCGCGTGAGCCGAAGTGGTAGTACAGCGCGGGTTTGGTGATGCCGAGCCGGTTCGCGATCTCCTGCAGGCTGGTCTTCTGCACGCCCTTCGCGGCGAACAGCTCACGGGCGACCATCTGGATGCGCTGCTTGGTGTCTGAGGGCTTCGGCACGGCTCCCACCCTAGCTTACTTAACGATAGGTAAGCTACGATGCGCTCCTTACCTATCGTTAAGTAAGGAGCGTTATGCGCATCCTCGTCTCCGGCGCCAGCATCACGGGCCCGGTGCTGGCCTACTGGCTGTCCCGGTACGGCTTCACCGTCACGGTGGTCGAGCGCGCGCCCCGCCTGCGCAAGGCGGGCGGCCACGCGGTCGACCTGTTCAGACCCGCCATGGACGTCTCCGAGCGGATGGGCGTGGTGTCCCGGATCGAGGAGATGAGGACCGGCACGGACCGGATGACCGTCGTACGGCGGGGCGCCCGGAGGCCGGTGACCCTGGACCTCACGAAGGTCTTCCACGCCACCTCCGACCGGCACGTCGAGATCATGCGCGACGACCTGAGCGAGATCTACCACGACGCCACCCGCGACGACGCCGAGTACGTCTTCGGCGACTCCATCACCTCCATCTCCGCCGACGGTGAGGTGACGTTCGAGAACGGCGCGCCGCGCCGCTTCGACCTCGTGATCGGCGCCGACGGGCTGCACTCCAACGTGCGGCGCCTGGTCTTCGGCGACGAGTCCCGGTTCAGCAGGTTCATCGGCGTGTACCTGGCCGTGATGTCGGTGCCGAACGACCTGCGGCTCGACGGTGAGATGCTCAGCCACATCGACGTCGGCCGCATGGCCGGCGTGTACGGGGCGCGGCACCTCGACGACGCGCGGGCGAGCTTCCTGTTCCGCAGCTCACGCGAGCTCGACTACCACTACCGGGACGTGCCGCGGCAGAAGGAGATTCTGCGCGAGACGTTCGCCGGCATGCACCCCGACGTGGACGGCCGGCTCGCCGAACTCGACCGGACGCCGGCGTTCTACTTCGACTCGATCACCCAGCTGCGCATGGACACCTGGTCCCGGGGACGGGTGACGCTCGCGGGCGACGCCGGCTACTGCCCGGGGCCCGCCGTCGGCGGCAGCACGAGCCTGGCGGTCCTCGGCGCGTACGTGCTGGCCGGCGAGCTGGCCGAGGCGCGAGGCGATCACGAACGCGCGTTCCCCGCCTATGAGCGCGCGATGGCGGAGCTCGTACGGGGCAGCCGCAGGTTCGCCCTGGGCGCCGCCAGGAGCCTCGTGCCGGACTCCCGTCTCGGCCTTTGGGCGCTGACACAGGGCGTACGGCTGGTCTCCGCACTGCCCGCCGGGGTCAGCCGGGCGGCGGCGCGCCTCAACTCCAAGGG
Source organism: Actinoallomurus sp. CA-142502 (assembly GCF_050936355.1). Classification (NCBI taxonomy): domain Bacteria; kingdom Bacillati; phylum Actinomycetota; class Actinomycetes; order Streptosporangiales; family Thermomonosporaceae; genus Actinoallomurus; species Actinoallomurus sp. CA-142502. The sequence goes on along the minus strand of NZ_JBNJMY010000001.1, from coordinate 9,650,294 downwards.
CGTGCGCCTGCACGACTCGATGACCGTCAAGGACTACGCGGCCGCGGCGGGCGTCTGACCGTCTCGGCTACGTGGCCGCGGGAGCGTTCTCGCTCGAGGCGCGTACGACGAGGGCGGGGGTCAGGCGTTCGGACGCGGCGGGTTCGCCGGCCAGGACCCGTAGGAGGAGTTCGAGGGCGCGGGCGCCCATCTCGTGCATGGGGGAGCGCACGCTGGTGAGCGGGATGGGCAGTTCGGCGGCGAGCGGCGTGTCGTTGTAGCCGGCGATCGCGACGTCGTGGCCGGGGCGCAGGCCCTGGTCGCGGAGGGCGCCGAGCGCGCCGATGGCGGCGAAGTCGTTGACGGCGAAGATCGCGGTCGGCCGGGCGCGGGAGCGGAGCAGACGGTCGGCCGCGGCGCGTCCGCCGGCGGCGTCGAAGTGCGAGTGGACCACGCGTGAGGCGGGCACGTCGACGCCCGCCTCGCGGTAGCGGTCCAGGAAGCCGGTGGTGCGGTCGATGCCGGTGCTGGCGAAGGGCTCGCCGGCGATCACACCCACTCGCGTGTGGCCGAGTTCGAGGAAGTGCTCGGCCACCAGGCGGCCGCCCTCGTAGTCGTCGCAGGTCACCGCCGGATGGTCGCCGGCGCGGCGGTTGACCAGGACGAACGGGACCTGCTGGCCGGCGATGTCGTCGAGGAACGCGCCGTCGATGTGCGCGTCGCCGAAGATGAGGCCGTCGACCCGGCGGGACAGCGCGAGTTCGGTGCGTTCGCGCTGCTCGGCGGCCTGGTCGCGGCTGTTCATCACGAAGGTGGTCATGCCGTGGCGGGCCGCGGCGTCCTCGATGCCCTCGTACACCGTGGCGAGGACGAGGTCGGACAGGCGGGGCACCAGCACGCCGATCAGGTTGCTGCGCCGGGTGCGCAGGCTGGCGGCGTGCGGGTTGGGCCGGTAGTTGAGCCGGGCCGCCCACTGGCGGATCTCCTCCGCGGTCCGCTGCGACGCGGCCCGCTGCGCGTCCTCGGGCGAGCCGTTGAGCACGCGGGACACCGTCGACACGTCGACCCCGGCCGACTGCGCGATGGCGCGCAGCGTGGCGTGTCGTTGCCCCGTTCGAGCCACCCTCGTCCCGCCTCTCGTGGTGTCGCGCCGGCAGCGATCTTCTCATCCCACCCTTGACAGTTCAGCGAAGTGCGCCTTTCATGCTACCCAAACGTTTGAGCCAAACGTTTGGGTCACCACTTCGAGGCACCCAAACGTTTGGGCAAGGAGGTGGAGTGGTGCGACGACGCACCCAGGTCGTCCCCGGACGCTACGTGTCGCCGGCCCCGCACGCGTGGCGGATCCGGTGAGCCGGCTGCCGTCTCCGGCGGGGGCGGGTTACTTCGCCCGGCACACGGTGACCGGGTTGACCGGCGAGCTCCGCGCCGGCCGCGTGTCACCGGAGGACCTCGTCGAGCAGGCGCTGGCCGCGGCCGCTCGCCTCGAACCGGAGCTCAACGCCTTCGTCACCCTCGACGAGGACGGGGCACGGGCGGCCGCTCGCCGCGCCACCGAGGAACTGGCGGCGGGCGTGGACCGCGGTCCGCTGCACGGGATTCCCGTGGCGGTCAAGGACGTGGTGGACACCGCCGGCCTGCGCACCACGATGGGCTCCCGCCACTTCGCCGACCGGGTGCCGGACCGCGACGCGACCTGCGTACGACGGCTGCGGGCGGCGGGCGCGGTCATCATCGGCAAGACCGCGACGCACGAGTTCGCGTACGGGCCCACGGGCGACCGTGCGGCGGGCGGGGCGACGCGCAATCCGTACCGGCCGGAGCGTATGGCGGGCGGGTCCAGCAGTGGGTCCGCGGCCGCTGTGGCCGCCGGCGTCGTTCCGGTGAGTGTCGGCACGGACACCGGCGGCTCGGTGCGCATCCCGGCGGCCCTGTGCGGTGTCGTCGGACTGAAACCGTCCCACGGCGCCGTGCCCGTCGACGGGGTGTACCCGGTGGCGCCCTCCCTGGACACGGTGGGGCCGCTGGCGCGCACCGCCGCGGACTGCCGTCTGCTCTGGAACGTGCTCGCCGGCCGCACGGCGGCCGAACGCGACGACGCGCCGCCGGTGGTCCGGCGCGTGGGCTGGATACCGCCGGACACGATCCACCCCACCTCGCCCCGGGTGGCCGAGGCGGCCCGCGCGTGCCTGGCCGGCGGCGGGTTCGAGGTGGAGGAGGTGGCCGTTCCCGAGGCGGCCGCGCTGGCGAGGGCGTACCACACGATCCAGGGCAGCGAGGTCTACGCCGTGCACGCCGATCGGATGGCCACCGCCGCCGACCTGTACGACGAGGAGGTCGCCGAACGGCTCCGCGGGGCCGCGCGCGTGCGCGGCTGGGAGTACGTGCGGGCGTGCGACCTCCGCGACCGGGCACGCGAGGCGGTCACCGCGCTGCTGCGCGTCCACGACCTGCTGGCCCTGCCCACCGTGCCGATCCCCGCGCCCCCGCTGGACGCCCGCGCCCGGCGGGCGGGCGACGCCGGCGTCGACGTCCGTACGGCACTGCTCGCGCTGACCAGCCCCTGGAGCGTGCTCGGCCTGCCCGCCGTCACCCTGCCCGCGGGGCTGGTCGACGGGCTGCCCGCAGGCCTGCAACTGGTGGCGCCGGCCGGCGGCGAGGAGCTGCTGCTGGCCGTGGCGCAGGAGTTGCACGACGCCACGACCGAGACCGAGCCACCCGTACCGGCCCGACACTGAAGGGAAACGCCATGTCCTCTGCCCCTCCGCCCGCCGCCACCAGCCCGGTGACGGCCGCCGCCATCCAGTTCGACCCCCAGGTCGGCGTGGAGAACAAGGACCGGAACCTGCGGCGAACGCTGGAACTGGTCAACGAGGCCGCCGACCGGGGAGCGACGCTCGTCGTGCTGCCCGAACTGGCCGGCACCGGCTACGCGTTCGCCACCCGCGAGGAGGCGTACGCCCACGCCGAGGAGGTGCCCGCCGGCCCGACCACGCGGGCATGGATCGCGCTCGCCCAGGAGCGCGGCATCCACCTCGTCGGCGGCCTGGTCGAACTCGACGACGACGGGGTCCGCCTGTTCGACACCGCCGTGCTCATCGGTCCCGACGGGCTGGTCGGCAAGTACCGCAAGACCCACCTGTGGGAACGAGAGAAGCTGATCTTCACCCCGGGCGATCTCGGCTTTCCGGTGTTCGACACCAGGATCGGCCGGATCGGCCTGCTCATCTGCTGGGACATCTGGTTCCCCGAGACGGCGCGGCTGCTGGCCGTCCAGGGCGCCGACGTCATCTGCAGCGCCAACAACTGGGTGTGGACCCCGCCGCCGCTGTTCGACGAGGCCGGCCGGTGCATGGCCGCCTATCTGACGATGACCGCCTCGCACGTCAACAACGTCGCGTTCGTCGCCGCCAACCGGGTGGGGGAGGAGCGGGGCGGCCGGTTCCTCGGCTGCTCGCTGATCACCGGCACCAACGGATGGCCGATCGGCCCGGTCGCCTCCGCCGAGGACGAAACGATCGTCTACGCCGGCCTCGACCTGGTCGCGGCGCGCTCGGCACTGGTCTGGAACGACCTCAACGACCTCGCCCGGGACCGCCGGACCGACCTTTACGACCCACTCCTGGGCTACCGCGGCGGCGACGCCCTCCCGCGCTGAAGGAGGCTCCCATCATCGAGAGAATCGCCGGCCGCTCCGCCGCGAGGGGCGCCTCGGCCGCGGCCCTGCGGTGGCCGGCCGGCCTCGCCCTGATCGCGGTGACCGCGGCCGCCGCCGTCGTCCTCAGCCGCGTGACCGGCCGGCTGCCCCACCTGCTGCCCGGTTACGCCCACTGGGAGCGGCAGGCGTACACCCGTGTCCCGCAGTTCCTGCGGTGGTGGATCGGCGACACCACCGAGGCCGAGTTCTTCAAGAGCGGCCTCGGGGGACTCGGCATGCTCGCGGGCGGCTGGATCGCCCACGCCGCCGGAAGGCGCGGCCGGCGCTGGGCGGGCTTCCCCGTCGCGTGCGGCAGCGGCCTGTGGCCGTGGATGACCGGTTCGGCCGCCCTCGGCCTGCTGCTGTCCGACGTCGCGTGGGGGTGGACGCTGCCCGCCTCCGGGACCTGGCAACCCACGTTCGTGCCGTTCGTCTCCGTCCCGCCGGCCATCGTCCTGGTCTACGGGGCGGGGTGGGCGGTCGCGGCGACCGGTGCCGTGCTCGGCGCCGCCCTGACCACCCCGGTCGCGCTGCTGCTGGTCGACTTCGTCTGCCTGCCGCTGCACCTGCCCACGGTGATCGGCAACGTCACCGGCATGTGGGTCGGCGCCCTGATCGCCTTCGCGCTGTGCCGCCGCCTGCCGTGGATGCCGCCCGCCCTGGCCGCGCGGTCCACCCCGGCATCCGATCCGCCGGGCGGGGCCGCCGAGCCGTCCCCGGACCAGGGGCCGGGCTGGGTGGTCCGGCGCGTCCTGGCCGACTTCACCGAGGCCCAGTTCTTCGGCAACGAACTCGCCTCGATCGGCCTGGTCGGCGGCACCGTGCTGACCTTCCTGCTCAACCCGCTGACGCCGGTCTACGGCAGCGGTCTGCTGCCCGCCCTGCTGACCTCCCAGGTCATCGCCGCCACGGTCGGGGTGCTGGTCCACCGGCGGCGCTGGGCCGAACACGGCTGGTACCCCACCTTCGTGCCGGTCGTCTCCGTCGCCCCGGCGACCGTGCTGACCTACGGGCCCACCGTCCAGGCCGTCATCGCCGGAGCGGTGTTCGGCGCGCTCGCCGGACCGCCGCTGGCCGCGTGGATCTCCCGCCGGCTCCCACCGGACTTCCACCCGTTCATCGGCAACGTCGTCTCCATGACCGCCTGCACGCTCGTCGCCGTCCCGCTGCTGGGCACGCTGCCCGGCTTCACGGCGGCCTGACCACACTGAATGAAAGGGTTCAACGTGCGAACGCTCACGTTCGACCACGACGGAACGACGATCAGCGCCCGAAGGCGCGACGGGGACGGTCCGCCCCTCGTCGTTCTTCCCGGCATCATGGCCGACGCCGCCACCTGGCAACCCGTCGTCGACCACCTCACCCCGTCCAACCCGGTCATCGTGCTCAACCGCCGAGGCCGCGCTCCGAGCGGCCCGCTCGGCGCCGGGTACACCGTGCGCACCGAGATCGACGACCTCCACCACGTGCTCGGCGTCCTCGGTGAACCCGTGCACCTGTTCGGCTGGAGCTACGGCGCGCTGATCGCCGCCGAGACCGCCACCGAGCGTGCGGGCCTGCGGTCGCTGACCCTCTATGAGCCGGTCGGGCGGCCCTTCGCCCCGGAGGCGGTCCCCCTCCTGCGCGACGCCATCGACCGCGGCGACCTCGACAGGGCGGTGGAGATCGTCAACATCACCGTGTCCGGATTCACCGCCTCGTACGTGGCCGCGCTGCGCGAGGACCCCGTCTGGCCGGTCCTGCGGACCCTGGCCGCGTCGTTGGCCGACGAACTCGCCGCCATCAACGACCACCGCCCGCGTCTCCACGAGTACCGCGACCTCGACCTGCCGGTCACCCTGCTCCTCGGCGAACTCAACGAAGGCACGGCTCCGTACGGCACCGCGTTCACGCCGTTCGCGCAGGCGCTGCCGCAGGCGCGGATCGTCCGCGTCCCCGGCCAGGGCCACCTCGCGCACGCCCAGGCCCCGCGCCTGCTCGCCGAGTCCATCGCCGACGCGCTCAGCGGAACGCCGGCCGGCCGGTGATCGCCTGGCCCACGACCAGGGTGTGCATCTCGACCGTGCCCTCGTACGTCAGCACCGACTCCAGGTTGGTCATATGACGGATCACCGGGTACTCGAGGGAGATCCCGTTGGCGCCCAGGACCGTACGTGCCGTGCGGCAGATGTCCAGAGCCTCGCGCACGTTGTTCAGCTTGCCGAGGCTGACCTGCTCGGGGCGCAGCGTCCCGGCGTCCTTGCGCCGGCCCAGGTGGAAGGCGAGGAGCAGTCCCTTGGTGTACTCCAGGGTCATGTCGACGAGCTTCTGCTGCGTCAGTTGGAAGGCGGAGATCGGTTTGCCGAACTGCGTGCGCTCGCCGGCGTAGGACAGCGCCGCGTGAAGGCAGGACCGGGCCGCTCCCATCGCCCCCCAGACGATCCCGAAGCGCGCCTCGTTCAGGCAGCTCAGCGGCCCCTTCAGTCCGGTGACCTCGGGCAGTACCGCGTCGGCGGGGAGCCGGACCCCGTCCAGCACCAGCTCGCTGGTCACGGACGCCCGCAGCGACAGCTTGTGCTTGATCTCCGGCGCCGAGAAGCCCGGGGTGCCGGCGGGCACGACGAACCCACGGACTCCCTCGTCGGTCCGCGCCCAGACCACGGCCACGTCGGCGACGCTCCCGTTGGTGATCCACATCTTGCGGCCGTCGAGGATCCAGTCCGACCCGTCCCGGTGCGCCCTGGTCCGCATGCTGCCCGGGTCGGAGCCGGCGTCGGGCTCGGTGAGCCCGAAGCAGCCGATGGCCTCTCCGGCCGCCATCGCGGGGAGCCATTGCCGCTTCTGCTCCTCCGAGCCCCACCGCCAGATCGCGAACATCGCCAGCGACCCCTGCACGGACACCAGTGAGCGCACCCCGGAGTCCGACGCCTCCAGCTCCATGCACGCGACGCCGTACTCGGTGGCGGACATGCCGGCGCAGCCGTACCCCTCCAGGTGCATGCCGAGGACACCGAGGCCGCCCAGCTCCTTCGCGAGGCCGCGTACGTCGGGGATCTGTCCGCGTTCGAACCAGTCGGCGACGAACGGATCGACCTGCTCATCACAGAGCCTGCGCACCGCGGTCGCGACCGCCCGCTCGTCGGGCGTGAGCAGCTCGCCGAGCCCGGCGGGATCCCGGGGGTCGAGGGCGGGCGGGCGCGTCGTCGTGCTCATCGGGTCTTCTCCTCTGCGAGCCAGCGGCGAACCTCGTCGCTGTGTTGTCCGAGCCGGGGCGGGGGCGCGTAGTGCGTGACGGGCGTCTCCGAGTAGCCGATGGGGTGGCGGATCTGCGGCGGCGCGGAGTCGCCGACCGGGACGGTCGCCTCCAGGCCGAGCGACTCCGCCAGCCTCAGCCCGTCGGCGATGTCGCCGACCTTGCCGGCGGGCACCCCCACCGCGGTGAGGCGGGCGGTCCAGGAGGCGACGGTGTCCTGGCTCAGCCGCTCCTCGAGAGCGCGGCGCAGCGCCGGGCGGTTCAAGACGCGCGCCTCGTTCGTGGCGAAGCGCTCGTCGCCGGCCAGCTCGGCGGCGCCGAGGACCTCGGCGAGCCGGCCGAACTGCCGGTCGTTCCCGCACGCGAGGGCCAGCATGTCGTCCTTGCACCGGAGAGTCTCGTACGGCGCGATGGACGGGTGCCGATTGCCCATCCGCCGAGGCGACCGGCCTGTCGCGAGGTAGGCGGAGGCCTGGTTGGCGAGTGAGCCGAGCAGGCTGGACAGCAGATTGACCTCCAGCCGCTGCCCCCGCCCGGTGGCGGCCCTCGCGTGCAGCGCGGCGAGGATGCCGATGGCGGCGTCCTTGGCGGTCAGGACGTCCACCAGGGCCACGCCGACCTTCGCCGGCTCGCCGTCCTCCTCACCGGTGATGCTCATGAGCCCGCCCATCGCCTGGACGAGGAAGTCATAGCCCGGCATGGCCGCGCCCCCGCGGCTGCCGAAACCGCTCACGGAGCAGTAGACGATCCCGCTGTTGGCGGCGCGGACGGACGCATAGTCGAGTCCCCGCCGGGCGAGCGCCCCGTCGCGGAAGTTCTCCAGGAGCACGTCGGCGCGCCGGGCGAGCTCGCGCGCCAGGGCCAGGTCCTCCTCGTCGTCGAGGTCGAGCACCACGGAGCGTTTCGACCGGTTCGCACACTCGAAGTACGAACTGGAGTTGGCCGTCCAGGGCGGTCCCCAGCTGCGGGTGTCGTCGCCGACGTCAGGCCGTTCGACCTTGATCACGGTCGCCCCGAGGTCGGCCAGCATCATGGCCGCCAGGGGTCCGGCCAGCACCCGGCTGAAGTCGGCGACGATGACTCCGTCCAGCGGCATCGCCATGCCACCACTCCCTCGCGGTCTCGGCTCAACTTCTTCGCATATTGGCATCTTTCTACGTATTTACGCAATAACCCTGGGGTAGGGTCTCCTGGGCACCACCGAGCGAGAAAGCGCTGATGTCGTGTCGACGCACCCCACGCCGCATGGCCGTCCGAGGCCTCGCCACCGCATGATCGACAGGGTGGCGACCATCCTCGACCTGGCGGCCCGGTCGCGGTCCGGGGTCACGCTGACCGAGTTCGCCCGCGAGCTGGACGCGCCCCTGAGCTCCGTTCAGGGGCTGGTCAACGGCCTCGTGGCGACGGGATACCTCGATGAGCGCGAGCGGCGCTACACGCTGGGGCCGGCCCCGTTCCTGCTGACCCGGCTGGCCGGGCGGCCGGCCGTCACCGCCGTCACCCACCAGGACCTGGTGGAGCTGCACGAGGAGACCGGCATGACGGCGGTGCTCGCCATCGTCGTCGGCAGCGACCTGTACTACGTGGACTACGCGTCGTCCGACCCCAGGTACGCGTACCTGGCCGAGGGCTTCGTACGGCGCTCCCTCATCCGCACGTCCACCGGGTGGATCCTGCTGGCCGGGATGGAGAAACGCGACCTGTGGGCGCAGATCGGCGCGCTGCCCCCGGCCGAGACGGAGCGCGTGAACCGCTTCCTCTACTCCCTCGCGCGGATCCAGCGCGAGGGCCTGGTCGCCGCCCCCGGCGCGTCCACGGAGGCGGACGGCGTGTCCGTGGCGGTGATCGAGGACGGCAAGACGGTCGCCGCCGTCGGCGTCATGGGCGGCCACGCCGAGGTCGCCGAACGCAAGGACGAACTCATCGAGGTCCTGACGCGGCGCCGCCGCGAGTGGGAAGGCCGCGCCCCCGCGATGGAATAGCGGCCGGGGCCGGTCTCACCAGTTCGGAAAGGCCAGATCCATGATGACTGCGACCTGATAGCGATCATCGGCCGTGCCGAGTCCTGGTCTGTCCACTATCAGGACACCACAGTCATACGCCGTCCTGAAATGCTGTACGGCCCTGTTGGTGTCACCTATCTGAAGACACGCTATGCCGCACCAGTAGTGCGCGTAAAAGGTGCTGAAAGAAGCTTCAGCGCCTCCTGCGTAGGAGGAGTATGAGCCGTAGGAGCTGACCAGATTCGCATGTCTTTCATCGTGCGTGCTCGCGATCGCGGCATTGTGCATATGGACATGGCCGGTCGTCTCTGATTCCCAAAGGTCGCCGCGATTCGCCGGATCGAGCGCCTCTCGAACATGTGCGGCGACCGCATCGATCAGCTCGTTGATGACGTGTGTCGCCACCTGTTGGCCGACAGGATTGTCCAGTACGACTTTGATGCACCTGGCGGCTCTCTCTAAATTGGGTGACGGCATCCCGGCCTCCGTTTACAGTAGATGTCGCCAGACCTATTCCTTGTCACCTTACGTCGCAAGTGTCGCGCTGTCGCGTGAAGTTTCCAGGATTGATGATTCTGTGATGATCGGCCTGTCATCAAGATCAAATTTCAGGCGTTCCCGAACCGTCGAGTAGGGGCGCGCTAAATACCGGGCAGACCGAATTACGGCCCCTCGCATCGGGGCTTTCGGGGGTCGTCCCCCGGGTGGGCGCAGCGGTGGGGCCGGTGGGATTCGAACCCACACTGGCGCGATCCTAAGTCGCGTGTCTCCTGCCTGATTGGACTACGGCCCCTGGGGCGAGCGGCGCGTCAGACGCCGAGCTCGCGAAGAATGCGTTCGACGTGGCCCGTGGCCTTCACGTTGTAGAACGCCTTCTCGATCCTGCCGTCCGCGTCCACGATGAACGTCGACCGGCGCACGCCGATGAACGTCCGGCCGTACAGCTTCTTCTCCCCGTACGCGCCGTAGGCCTGCAGGACCTTCGTGTCGGGGTCGGAGAGCAGCGGGAACGTGAGGTTGTCGCGCTCGCGGAACTTGGCGAGCTTCGAGGGCTCGTCCGGGGAGATGCCGAGCACCGCCACGTCGGAGCCGGTGAGTTCCTCCAGGTGCTCCTGGAAGCCGACCGCCTCCTTCGTGCAGCCGGGGGTCATGGCGGCCGGGTAGAAGTAGACCACCACGCGCCGACCGCGGAACGACGACAGGGAGACGCGCTTGCCGTCGGCGTCGGGGAGGGTGAACTCCGGGGCGGCGTCCCCGGGCTCCAGCCGCTGTTCCGTCACGAGAGTACCTTTCCGTTCGAGCCGGGGCCCGTTCCGCGAGCCCCGCCTCGCGCGGGACCGGAAACAGAACCTTGCCCAACCCTACTCGTCAGGGTCCCCACGCAACGGGATCGGGTACAGAGTGGGCAGGAAGCGGTGTCGCGGGACCGTTCCTGACAGACTGATCATTGCTTCGCCCGGTGACAGCGCCGCAGGAGGTACGAGACGAGATGGCCGACAAGACCCGCGACCCCGCGATGATAGAGCGCGAGATCGAGCTGACGCGTCAGGAGCTGGCGCGCAGCGTCGACCTGCTCGCCGAACGCCTGAGCCCCAAGCGCGTCGCGCAGCGTGGGGTCGCCAAGGCCAAAGAGGAGGCCGGCAACGTCGCCACGGACATCAAGACGATCGTGCGCCGGGAGTCGGCCGAGCGCCTGAGCCCGCTGACCGGCCCGGTGCTGATCGGCGCGGGTCTCCTGGCCGCCGGCGTCGCCCTGCGCCTGCTGCTGCGCCGGGGCAACCAGGACTGCTGACGGCGGACCGCCGGGACACGCGGTCCCGGCGGTCCAGAGGGCACTCAGTCCGACGCGGTGGCGAGGCGGCTCGAGCCCGACGCGCGGGGCGTCGCGATGTTCTTGATCGACACGCCCGCGGTCTCCGGGATCAGGAGGATCGGCACCAGGGCGATCAGGCCGGCGACGACCAGGTAGAACGCCGGGATGTAGTTGGTGTGGAACACGCTGATCAGCGAGTCGATCACCAGGGCGGACGTGCCGCCGAACACCGACGTCGAGATGTTGTAGCCGATCGCGAACGCGCCGTACCGCACCTGCGTGGGGAACATCGCCGGGAACGTCGAGCCGATCACGGCCAGCATCAGCACGAGCAGCGCGCCCATGATGGCGAAGCCGGCCGTCACCGTCACCGGGTTGTGGAGCTGCATCAGCTTGATCGCGGGGAAGCTCAGCAGGATGTAGCCGGTGGCGGCGGTGGCCAGCAGCGGCTTGCGGCCGACCCGGTCGGACAGCCGCCCGAGCGGCGCGATCACCAGGAGCATGCCGAACTCCACGCCGATGGTGGTGAGCTGGGCGGCGACGTCGCCGATGCCGAGGTTGTCGGTCAGGTACGACGGCATGAACGTCAGCAGCGTGTAGTCGGCGACGTTCAGCAGGATGACGATGCCGATCAGGTTGAGGATCATCCGCCAGTGGTGGAGGAGGGTCTCCTTCAGCGGAGAGGAGGCCTTGTGGCCCGTCTCGTCGAGCTCCTTGAACGCCGGGGTGTCCTCCAGCCGGACGCGCACGTACAGGCCGACGAGGCCGAGCGGCAGGGCGAGCAGGAACGGGATGCGCCAGCCCCACGCGTGCATGCGGTCCGCGCCGAGGCTCAGGTTGACCAGCAGGACGAGACCGGAGCCGAGGATGTAGCCCCACAGGGTGCCGAACTCCAGGAAGCTGCCGAGCACCCCTCGTCGTCGTGTCGGTGCGTACTCGGCGATGAACGTGGCCGCCCCGCCGTACTCGCCGCCGGTGGAGAAGCCCTGGATGAGGCGTACGAGCAGGAGCAGGATCGGCGCCGCGAGACCGATGGTGTCGTAGCCGGGAAGGACGCCGATGACGAAGGTCGACCCGGACATCAGGATGATCGTGGTGGCGAGGACGCGCTGCCGCCCGAGCCTGTCGCCGAGCGGGCCGAAGAACATGCCGCCGAACGGCCGGATCACGAACGCCGCCGCGATCAGCGCGAACGACTTGAGCGTCGCGCTGCCGGCGCTGTCGTGCGGGAAGAAGACGGTGCCGATGATGGTCGTCATCACACCGGCGCTGAACACGCCGAAGTCGAACCATTCGATGCAGTTGCCCATCGCCGACGCGACGACGGCTCTGCGTACGGTCGCCTGATCGGGTGGGTCCTCAGCTCCGGAAGCGACCTGTTCGACATCCTCCTGCATGGAGTGTCCTTCCTCCTCGACGCCTGAGGCGGCGGGTGGGACCCAAAAGACCGTCACGGTTGGTCTTAAACCCGTCACCGACTGCCAGACAGGCTGCCCACGTGAATGACCGCCAAACGTGACATTTCTGGTGAAAGGGAGTTACCAACGCCGAGCAGCGGCCGAGCGACCGAGGTTTCAGCCGAGGTGGGCGGCGGTACTCGCGGTGCCGCCCGCCTCGGCCTCGAACGCGACGGCGAGGGTTCCGGTCGTGCCCGGCACGGTGACCGTGGTGGTCCCGGACCGGGTGATCTCGACCTTCTTCTGGCCGAGGATCTTCCCGTCCCACACGTAGGCGTACGCGACGCCCGGACCGCCCGCGCGCAGCCGGAAGGTGACCGAGCCGTCTCCGGCCCTGGGTCGCCCGGCCAGGCGAACGGCGAACGGCGCGGCCGGGCCGGCGGCGAGCGGGACGCGCGTCGACGCGGCCTGGATGATCGACTGTGGTGAGTTGACCGACAGCGCCGCGGTCTGCGGCATCACCGGCGGCGGGGCCGTCGTGGGCCGGCCGGGCGGCGGCGTGTAGCCGGGCAGGGTGGCCAGGCCCCAGCGGTACGGGTCGCCCTGGACGCCGCCCCACGTCGACCAGCCGATGCGCGTCTGGCCCGTCTTGTCGGTCGTGTCGGAGTCGTAGACGAAGATGTCCAGCGCGAGCCGTGACGGGTCGACCGCCGCGGGCAGGTCGGCGAGCGGGATCTTCGTCTCCACCGTGTAGCCCGTGTACGGCGCGGACACGGTGGAGGCCACCTGCATGCCCGGAGCGGTCTCCGCGCCCGGTCCCTGGTGGTTGTCGGCGTCGCGTTCGAAGCACGGGCCGCCGCCGGAGGTGAACGGCAGGATGCCGGTCTTGAACGTCGTCGAGGTGTTCTCCGCGTCGCCGCGCGGGTCGAGCGCGATCTCCACCGAGTCGGTGCGCCAGTGCCGCTTGCAGTCGGCGGCGTCCAGGGCGCTGCCCTGCTTGTCGTCCTTCACCTGCACCAGCACGTACAGCGCGTCGTCGTACCAGGTCGCCTTCGCGGTGGCCGAGCAGTCGGCGGCCGACGAGCACGCCGTGCCCTCCCACAGCCGCGACAGGTCCAGCGACGGCCCGGAGTACTCCCCGGCCGACTCCTTGCCGTCCACGTCCGGGGCCGCGCTCGCCTGCGGGATCGTCGTCCGCGGCACGAGTTCCAGCGCGGCGTTCGCGACGTCGGTGGCCGCGCCGTCGGCCGTCGTGCTGATCGTGTAGTCGTAGTCGCCCGCGCTGCCGCCCTGGTTGGAGGTCGGCAGGGACGCGTCCGTGTTGCGCACGGTGAAGGTCACCGAGCCGGTCTGACCGGCCTCCAGGGTGTACGGCCGGTTCGCGGGCTCGGCGGTGAAGCCCTGCGGCAGGTTCAGCGTGACGGTGCCCTGGTGCGGCCGGTCCGTGGTGTCGGCCAGGTCCACGCGGACCGTGCGCGAGTCGCCGGATCCGAGCGTGAGCACGCGTTCGACCCGTCCGGACAGCTGCGGGACGCCGGTGGACGCGGCCCAGGCGTCGAAGTCGGACACGCGTGGCAGCGGCTGCTGCGCGCCGGTGACGGCGTTCCGCACCTCGACGGCCCGGCCGGTGGTGCCGGTGCCGTGCGCGGTCCGCACGGTCGCGCCGAGCCGTACGCGCCCGGCCTTCGCGTCCGCGGCGGGGGTGACGGTGAACTTCGCCGTGCCGTCGCGCACCGTGCCGGAGCCGGCGGCCGTCCAGCCGGCGGGCAGCGAGAGCACGACCCGCCCCGCGGGGGCGTGCGCGGTGACGGTGAACGGCTCACCGGCGGCGACGCCGAACTCGCTGGTGGTCAGGGAGAACTCGGTGCCCAGCGGCAGACCGCCCCTGGCCGGGTAGACCGCGCCCTCCAGCGCGGCGTCCGGAGCGTGGTTCCCCGGAGTGAAGGGCACGCGGCTGTCGACCTGGGTGAAGTAGTCACAGCCGATCTTGTTCGGGTCGGAGGGCGGGTCGGCGGTGCCGGCCCAGCCCTGGCTCGCGTAGAAGCGATCGGCCTCGGCCTCCACCTGCGCCCAGGTCGCACCGCTCCGCGACCGGCGCCCGGCCCAGACGCCGTACACGTCGGCGGACGGGTCGGTCGGGGTGAACGTCGTCTCGCAGCCGGGCCCGTCGCCGCTCTTGACCAGGTGCTCCTGGTGGAGGAGGCGGCCCGCCCGCCAGGTGCGCAGGTGCTCCTTGGACAGCTGTTCGGGGAAGGCCTTCGGGTCGGCGGCGAGGTAGTACGCCTCGACGGCGAGCCGCCCGGCCTCCTGGTGGTTGCCGTGCTGACTCGGGATCGGCGACGGCGTCATCGTGACGATCACCTTGGGCCGCGTCTCGCGGACGAGGCGGACGACCTTGGCGATCGTGGAGTCGTGGTCCCAGGCCTTGCGGGTGAGCTCGTCGCTGACGGTGTAGTAGAAGTCGACCTTGTCGAGGTAGTCGATGTCGGCGATGCCCGCCTTCGCGACGGCCTTGCGCTCCTCGGCCTCGCGGAGCAGGCCGAGCGCCGGCCCCTCCTCGGTGCCGACCGCGTTGCCCCCGCCCTCGCCCCGGGTGATGGTCAGCACGCCCGTACGGAGGTGGCGCTGCTCGTTCCACTGACCGAACGTGGACAGATCACTCGACTCGTCGTCGGGGTGGGCGCCGACGAACAGCACGTCGAGCCCGCCGGGAGCCGTGGGTGCGCTTGCGGCGGAGCTGGGAACGTTCCGGCCGGGCGCCGCCCGGCGTACGGCCGGCGCCGCCGGAAGCGCGGCGGACCGGGCGTACGACGTCTGGGTGTACGCGCTCGCGGCGGCGTTGACCTGCCGCGACTGGGGCGCCGAAGGCTGCCGTGGCGACGTCGGCGGGACGGCCGAGGGCAGCAGCGAGACGACCAGACCGGCGGCGAGCGCCATGGGCGCCCCGAACCCTCCGCGCATGGCGGCCAACTCCTCTTAAACGATCACAGCCGATCGACTGAGGGTACGTTGCGAACTCATTCTTTGACAGCCCCGGAAAGCATGCCCGCGATGAAATGGCGTTGCAGGAAAACGTAGACGATGACCACCGGGGTGGCCACGATCAGGGCCCCCGCCATGAGCAACTGGTACTCCGTCTGGTGCTGGCCCTGGAAGATCGACAGGCCGAGCGGCGCCGTGCGCCGGCCCTCGTCGGAGTTCACGATCACCAGGGCGAGCAGGAACTCGTTCCACGTCCACATGGCGATGAGCAGCACCATCGTGAGGATCGCGGGCCGGCCGACCGGCACCAGGACCCGGCGCAGCGTGGTCCAGCTCGACGCCCCGTCGATGCGCGCGGCCTCGATCAGCGAGCGCGGCGCGGAGCGGAAGTAGGCGCGCATCCAGAAGACGCCGAATGACACCGACTGGGCGATCTGCGGGAGCATCAGGCCGGGCAGGGTGTTGTCCAGCCCGGCCGAGCGCAGGTCGAAATACAGCGGGATGACAATGGCCTCGGTAGGCACCATCAGTCCCAGAAGGAACAGATAGAACAAAGCGGTCGAACCGCGGAATTCCATGGTGCCCAGGGCGTACCCGGCCAGGATCGACAGCGCCGACGCGACCACGACCACCACGGTGACGACGATGAGGCTGTTGGTCAGGTAGCGGGCGAAGTGCCCTTGCCGCCAGGCCTCGGTGAACGCGCCGAACGACAGGTGCGGCAGGCCCAGCGCCTGCGCGGCGACGGCGAGCAGCGGGAAGACGGCCACGACCGTGAACAGGCTCAGCACGCCGTACGTCGCCAGGCGCTCGTTGCGGGACGTCATGAACGCCCCTCGACGACACGTGTGATCCCGGCCGTGAGGATGAACACGACGATCGCGATCGTGATGCCGATCGCGCAGGCCAGCCCCACCTCGCCCGTGTTGAACGCGCGGTCGTACACCTCGTAGGCGGGCACCTTGGTGGCGTCGCCCGGCCCGCCGTTGGTCGTCAGGTAGATCAGGTCGAAGTTGCGCAGCGCGGCCACCGTCGTGAGGGTCAGCGCGACGGCCAGCTCCCGCCGCAGCCCCGGGAGCGTGACCGCGAAGAACTCCCGTACGGCACCGGCGCCGTCGATGCGCGCCGCCTCGTACAGCTCGACCGGGATCTTCTGCACGCCGGCGAGGAACAGCACCATGGCCAGTCCGATCTCCACCCAGGTGCCGATCAGGCCGACCGACGGCAGCGCCCAGCCGAAGTCGCCCAGCCAGCCGCGCGTCAGGCCGCCCAGCCCGACGAACCGGAGCGTGCCGTTGACCGGGCCGTGGTCGGAGTAGATCCACTGCCAGGCCACCGCGACGGCCACCATCGCCACGACCTGCGGCAGGAACAGGACCGTACGGAAGAACGTCATGCCGCGCGGCCGCGAGCGGGACATCACCGACACCAGCACGAAGGCGATGCAGCAGGGCAGCACGGCGTAGAAGAAGAGCAGGACGAAGGCGTGCCAGAACGAGCCGCGCAGGCTCGGGTCGGAGAACGCCTGGGTGTAGTTGCCCAGCCCCGCCCACGTGCCGAGGGTGAGCCCGTCCCAGTGGAACAGCGACAGGTACGCCCCGTGCACCAGCGGCCACAGCAGGAACAGGGCGTAGACCACGAGTGCCGGCAGGACGTACAGGTAGCCGATCCGGCGCGGCTCACCGGGCGGCCGGGCGCGCCCGCTCACTTCTTGGCCAGGAAGGCGCTGTAGTCCTTCTGGGCGGCGGCCATGCCCTGCTGTGGCGTCTTACGGCCCGCGATGATCTCCTGCAGCGCGCCGCCGAGCGTGTCCATGAACGTCGTCGTCGAGTAGTCGAGGTAGGGGACGAGGAGGTCCTTGTCGCTGGCGGTCCGGTAGGCCTGGAACACGTCCCGGCCGACCGGCGAGGACGGTGTGGCGCTCGCCGGTTTGGCCGAGGGCAGCCCGCCGGTCTGGACGACGACGTCCATCGCCTGGGGGCTGGTCATGAAGTTCAGGTACGCCGCGGCGACGTCGGGGTGCTTGGACTTGGAGGTGATCGCCAGCGGCAGGCCGGGGCCGCCGAGCGTCGGAGGCTGGGCCTGACCGGCCTGCGGGGGCGGCGGGAGCATGAAGCGGACCTTGTCTCCCAGCTTCTTCTGCAGGTCCGCGGCGAACCACGGCCCGCCGATGAGGAAGACTCCGTCGCCCTTCGCGAACGCCGACGGCGAGTCGTTGTACTTGCCGGCGTTGGCGGTGCGCGGCAGGTAGCCGTTCTTCGCCCAGCCCGCCAGCCTCTGCGCGGCCTGCACCACCGGCGGGTCGGTCCACGCGCCGCCCTGGCCGAACACCAGGTTGCGCAGCGCGCCCTTGTCGGCGGTCTGGCCGAGCAGCACGCCGAGCTCGTGGATGGCCGGGAACTTCTCCAGGTTGGCGAAGTAGAGCGGCGTCTCGCCCTTGCTCTTGGCGAGCGCCAGGTCCTGCTCGAACTGGCTGAAGCTCGTCGGCGGCTGGATGCCGAGCTTCGCGAGTTTGTCGGTGTTGTAGTAGATGCCGACCGCCTCGCCGGTCATCGAGACGCCGTACAGGCTGCCGGAGCCGATGGTCTTGCCGTCCGTGGTGACGCTGTTGAGCTGCGAGACGCCCGCAGGGAACCGCGTGTGGAAGCCGTAGACCTTGTCGTACGGGTCCAGGGGGACCAGCGCGCCCGCCTTGACCAGCGCGGCCATGATGCCGTACCCCTGGTTGGCCTCGACCACGTCGGGCGGGTTGTCGCCGGACAGCGCGAGGCGCAGGGTCTTCTCCAGATCGCTGAACGACCGCGACACCCGCTTGATCGTGACGTTCGGGTACTTCGCGTGGAAGGCGGCGTTGAGCTTCTGCATCTGCTCGTTCTGGCCGCCGAGGACCTCCTGGTCCCAGACGGTCAGCGTGACCGGCCCGGCCTTGGCGATGTCGGTCTGCACCGCGCTCGGCGGCTTCTGCGTCGGTTTCGGATTGTTCGATCCCGGGGCACAGGCGGACACGGAGATCAGCATCGTGGCGAGGACCATGATCGGTTTCCGCATGGCGGGGGCTCCTTCGTCAACCGAACCGAGGCTTCGGTGCCTTTTTACAAGATCTTCATCCTCGGCGCACCGTCCTCCCGGAACGGTCCAGCGGTTCTCACCACGCCCCGCGAACGGTCGGCTCGGCGCGGGTCACGTTGATCGGGGCCGCGTCGGGGATGTACGGCACGAGGAACGAGTAGTCGCGAAGGATCTCTTCGGGCAGCTCACCGGACTCGCCGAACGCCGCGATGTCGCCCCAGCAGGGCGAGCCGAGCGAGCCGCTGTGGTGACGCACGGACAGGCCGGCGCACAGGTTGGCGAAGCGCAGGCGTTCGAGCAGCGGCCACTGGGCGAGCGTGCCGTAGACGAACCCGGCCCCGAACACGTCGCCGGCGCCGGTCGGGTCGAGGGCCTCGACCGGCAGTGCCGAAGCGTCGGCCCGCTCGCCGGTGGTGCCGTCGATCGCGATCGCGCCGTCGCCTCCGCGCTTGACCACGACGACCGGCACCCGCTCGCTGAGCGCCGCGAGGGCCAGCTCGGGCGTCGCGGTGCGGGTGTAGGCCATGGCCTCGATGGCGTTGGGCAGGAACACGTCGACGTGGTCGAGCCGGTCGAGCACGTCGCTGGACCAGGTCTCGGTGGAGTCCCAGCCGACGTCGGCCACCACGATCGCGCCCCGGGCACGCATCTCCCGCGCCCAGTCGGGCACGGGGTGGTCGATGTCGAGGAAGCAGGTGCGGGCGGCCGGCGGAGTCGTGATGAGCTCCTCCGGCATCACCGGCATCGGCCGGTGGTAGGTGACCATGCTGCGGTCGGCGTCGTAGGCCAGCGACACGGTCACCGGCGTCGGCCAGCCGGGCAGCCGGCGTGAGTGATCGAGCCCGACCCCCTCCTGCTCGGAGAGGGTGCGCCACAGATAGGCGCCGAACATGTCGTCCCCGAAGGCGGCGGCGAGCCCCACATTGAGGCCGAGCCGGCTCATCGCGACCGCGATGTTGGCGATGCCTCCGGGAGCCGATCCGAGCCCGTCGGTGATCAGCTCGGTGCCCGGCGGGGGCAGGCCGGGCAGCCCGGTGAAGATCATGTCCATGAAGACGGTGCCGGCGAGGAACACGTCGAGCCCGTCGCGCCCGGGATGCAGCAGGTCCCCGGCCGCCCCGCGTTCGGCGCAGGGGTCGTGCAGGCGGGGCTCGGGCGCGTGGCCGGGCCGGGCCGCGATGTTCTCCACCTGACCCATGGGCGTGTCTCCTCACCGGATCTCCGGGCCTGAGGTAACGACCATACGCGCCCGCGCAAGCCCCTCATCAGCCGATCCGCCGAACCGATGATCACAAACCGCCCGGCGACCCCGTACGGCCGGTCAGAGGAACGTCTTGCCCTCGCCCCGGTAGGTGGGGACGGTGTCGACGAGACGGTCGCCGTCGATCAGGTGGAGCTCGGCGAAGCGCTCGCACAGCTCGCCGGCCTTGGCGTGCCGGAAGTAGACCCGGTCGCCGATCTCCAGCTCGTCGGCGGCGGCGCCGACGAGCGGCGTCTGCACCTCGCCCGCGCCCTCCTTGGAGTCGAACCGCAGCCCGGCGGGCAGGAAGGGCTGCGGCAGCCGGCTGCGGTCGCCGACGCCCGACGCGGGATAGCCGCCGCCGAGGACCGTGACCACGCCGGGGCCGGGACGGCGGACGACGGGCAGGGCGAACAGCGCAGCCGGACGGCCCGTGAAGTTGGTGTAGTGGTCGAACAGGACCGACTGGTAGAGGCCGGAGCCCGCCGCGACCTCGGTGACGGAGACCTCCGCCGCGGTCTTCTCCACGCTGCCGGTGCCGCCGCCGTTGACGAACTCCAGGTCGGCCTCGGCCCGGACCGCCTTGACGATCGCGGCGCGGCGGCGGGCCAGCTCGACCCGCGACTGCGCCTGGACGAACCGGACCGCCCGGGAGAAGAACGGCTTGCCGGGCGGATTGTCGCCGACCCCGGCGATCTGCGACTCGTACGCCATCAGCCCCACGAGGCTCAGCGTGGGCCGGCGGGCGACGTCGCGGGCCAGCGCGGCGGCCTCATCGGCGGTACGGATGGGGGAGCGCAGGGCACCGATCCGCACCCGGCCCCCGGCCGGACGCCACGCGGCGTCGATGTCGATGCAGACGCGGATCGGCCGGTCGCCGCCGGCGGACTCGGCGATGTCCTCGATCATGTCGAGGTGCTGGACGCAGTCGACCATGACGGTGACCGTCGCCGCCGCCCTCTCGTCGCGGGCCAGCTCGGTCAGGACGCGGCGGTCCACGGTCGGGTAGGCGACCAGGATGTCGTCGCTGAGCCCCTCCGACGCCAGCCAGAGCGCCTCGGGCAGCGTGAACGCCATGATCCCGTGGAACCCCTCGGTGGCGAGGACCTGTGAGAGGAGCGTGCGGCAGCGCACCGACTTGCTCGCCACCCGGATCGGCTTGCTCCGCGCGCGGCGTACCAGGCCGGCGGCGTTCGCGCGGAAGGCGTCGAGGTCGACGATCGCGAACGGCGGCTCCAGGTGGGCTGTCGCGGCGTCGTACCGCTCACGCAACGTCATAGCCGCAGATTGCCACATTTTCGGCGAATATGAAAAGCCTTCACCTTCAGTGGAGGTCAGCCCTCGGCGGGCCGGAGAGTGAAACCCGGACGTTGATCGGCGCCGGGAGAGGCGTCCGTCGCGGTGACCTCCGTGGAGCCGCCCGCGGGGGCGTCCGCCGTCGGGGAGCCACCCGCCGGGACGGTCTCCTGGAGGGCGACCACGGCGGCGGCCAGCGCCAGGGGCACGGCGACGGCCAGCGCCAGCGCCGGCACCGCGATGCCCGAGTCGTTCACCGCCCCGCCCACCACGGCGGTGACGAAGGCACCGGACAGCCCGGCCCGCAGCATCGGCGCCCGCTCGTACGCCCGCTGCAGGCCACCGGCGCCCGCGCGCCCCGGACGGTGCAGCACCAGCAGGACGAACAGGAACCCCGCCACCACGACCGGCAGGAGCGTCGGGTTGCCGAACGTGTGCACCATCGCGGCGAACTTGCGCTCCAGCCAGGGCAGCGAGTCGCCCTCGACGAGTTGCCCGAAGAACCGGCCCATGTGCGTCTGCCGCGACGGCGGACGCAGGTAGTCGATCCAGGCGACGCCGAGAACGAGCGCCATCCCGGTCGCGCGCAGCAGTTGGAGCCGCAGGAACGACACCCGCCGCCCGGCCACCAGCAGCGCGGTCGTCGCCAGGCCCGGCACGAACGCGACCAGGCCGCCGAAGTCGCTGCCCCACGCGGTCCAGCTGTCCAGCAGCGCCGCGGTCAGGGTCAGGGCGAGGACGACCGCGACGGCGGCCCGGCGACCGGCGCGGGGTTCGAGCCACTGGGCGATCCCGGCCGACGCGAGCAGGGTCGAGGTGGCCAGCACCGCGAACGCGATGTTGCCCATGCCGTAGTACCGCCCGCCCACCAGCGGCGAGTACCCCATCATGCTGTTGAGCTGCAGGTGGGTTCCGGTCAGCAGGTCGGCGGCCAGGACCGCGGCGGTCACGCCCGCGATGACCGTCCCGGGGCCGAGGAGGTGGCGGCGCCACGGCCCGCACATCGCCAGCCCGACCACGAGCGCGTCGCCGGCCGCGATCCCGGCGACCAGCCAGAGCGCGGGCCGGGACATGTGCCACCAGGGCACCAGGTTGACGAGGTAGGTCGAGACCGGGACCGCGGCGGCGATGAGCGCGGTCAGCCGGGTCGCGGACAGGATCCGGCGACGCCGGCGCAGGGACCCGTGCCGCAGCGCCAGCGCCGCCGCCGCGTACAGGAGGACCTGGCTGATCACGAACCCGGCGAAGAAACGCGGGAGCAGCCGCCGGTGGGTCTGCGCCGCGACGTCCTGGGAGGACAGGTCGGCCACCGAGTCGGCGAGCGCGGGCCGTACGGCGTCCGGCAGCAGCGGCGTTCCGATCAACCCGGCCGGTGCCGGGACCCCCGCCGAGGCCAGCAGCGTCGCGGTGAGGTCGGGCAGGATCACCATGTTCGCGCGCCGGGTGGAGTCCGAGCCGAGGTAGCGGCCCGCGGTCCCGGGGCCGGTCGCGATGGCGAGCCGCAGATGCGGCGTACGGCTCAGGTCGTCGGCCACGCCCGCCACCACCACGCCGGTGCCGGCGGGCAGGTGCGCCAGCACCGTCCCGACCGTCGTGTCCGCCCGGCGCGCCGCGGAGGCCCGGTCGCCGCCGCCGACCATGCCCGCGTCGACGATCGAGACCGCGCATCGGGACCACGCGCCCGGCGGCAGCGCGGCGGGCGCCGGAGCGTACGTGTCGACGCGCCCCCGGCCGTCGGCGGCGGCCAGCGCCGCTCCGGCGCCGACGGCGTTCACGCAGCCGCCCGCCCGGTGCACGGCGTCGGCCAGCAGCCCCACCGGGCCGAAGCCCGCGTTGATCCGCCGGATCCGCTCGGTCTCGCCGACCATCGCGCCCTCACCGTGCCGGGAGAGGTGGACCGGCCGGTGGCAGTACGGCCCGGCGGCCGACCGGGCGCCCGCCGAGACCGTGACCCAGCCGTCCGCCGGGCAGGTCAGGGTGCCGACCGCCCGTACCGACAGCAGGCCCGTCCCGGCGGTGCCGGCGAGGCGCCACAGGTTCGGGGTGACCGAGGGCCCGACGTCGTTCCACCGCAGCCCGGGAACGCCGATGAGGACGACGTGCCGCGCCGGGGCCGCGTGGGCCGAGGGTGCGTGGGCCGGGGTCGCGCCCGCACTCGGGAAATGGGCGATGAGAGCCGCGGCGGCCAGTGCCAGCGCGGCGGCGACGCGTTTCGGCAACGATCGGCTCCCCGGCGAGTTCGCGACATGGCGGGGGAGATGATGCCCGCCGCTCGCGGCGCCCCCGCGCCGCGCGAGTTAAGCGCCCCCGTCCGCTCGGTGAAGTATGGACGGCGCTCTCGCGGCGAGGGGCGCCGTCCACCGGCATGTCGCCGGTCTTTGCCGGTTACTGGCACGAGCCGCCCGAACGCACAAGGCTCGACGCCCCCACGGTGGTTACCGTGGGGGCCATGGTTCACCCATCCGAAGTCACGCCGGAGACACACGCGCGCCGGGCCTCGTCGTTCGGCGCTCAGGCCGCCGCGTACGCGGCCGAGCGGCCCGGCTATCCCGAGGCCGCCGTCCGCTGGGTGCTGGAGCCGGTGTCGGGGCGCTCGCCGCTGCGGGTGCTCGACCTGGGTGCCGGCACCGGCAAGCTGACCGCGAGCCTGATGCGGACCGGCGCCGAGGTCGTCGCGGTCGAGCCGGACTCCGGCATGCTCGCCGAGTTGCGCCGCGCGCTGCCCGGCGTGCGGGCGCTGGCCGGCTCGGCGGAGCGGATCCCGCTCGCCGACGGTTCCGTGGACGCCATCGTGGTCGGGCAGGCGATGCACTGGTTCGACCTGGACCGCGCCGTGCCCGAGATGTCCCGCGTGCTCACGCCGGGCGGGGTCGTCGGCGGCCTGTGGAACCGCGAGGACGACGACGTGCCGTGGGTCCGCGGATACCAGGAGATCGCCCGGGGCTGGGCGGCCGTCCGCCGGCGGGAGAGCGTCGCCGAACTCGATCTGGGCCCCCGCTTCCCCACGCTGGAGCAGGAGACGTTCCGCCACGTCCAGCGGCGTACGGCGGACTCCCTCGCGGCCACCCTCGGCACCCACTCGCACGTGCTCGTGATGCCGGAGGAGGAGCGGGCCGCACTGCTGGACCGCGTCCTGGAGTACCTGCGCGCGACGCCCGAGACGGCGGGGGAGTTCGACCTGCCTCTGGTGACCCTGACCGTCCGCGCGGTCCGCGCCTGACCGCTCCCGCTCACGGCCGGGTCGTGAGGTCCTGGGTGCCGACGACCTTGAGCAGGCGGAGCGCCTCGTGCGACGGAGTACCGGGGGCGGCGGTGTAGAGCACGATCCACTGGTCCTGGTACGGGTCGTGCAGCGCCTCGCAGTCCAGGTCGAGCCAGCCGACCAGCGGATGGCGCAGCCGCTTGCTCGTCGAGCGGCGGACCCGCACGTCCTGTTCGGCCCACAGCTCGCCGAACTCGGCGCTCGCGGCCAGGAGCCGGTCGACCAGCCGGCGGATGCCGGCGTCGCGGGGATACCGTGCGGCGGCCGCGCGCAGATCGGCGACGGACTCGCGGGCGAACCGGCGGCCGCCCTCGGCGTCGTGCCGGTCACGTGCCGCCGCGTCCGTGAAGAACCGCCAGATCACGTTCCGCTCGCCGGGCGGCAGCGCCGAGTAGTCGCCGAGGAGGGCGGCGGCCATCGCGTTCCACGCGAGCACGTCGTACTTCGCGTCGCAGACGAGCGCGGGAGTGTCGTCGAGCCGGTCGAGCAGGTGCGCCACGCCGGGCCGTACGTCCCGTCGAGGGCCGGGCGGCGGTCCGGGCACCTCGCCGACGAGGTGGTGCAGGTGGGCGCGTTCGTCCTCGGACAGGCGCAGCGCACGGGCGATCGCGCCGATCATCTGCCGGGACGGGTGTGGCCCCCGGCCCTGCTCGAGCCGGATGTAGTAGTCCACCGACATGCCGGCCAGCTGGGCGACCTCCTGGCGGCGCAGGCCGGGCGTGCGCCGGCGGTGGCCGGCCTCCAGCCCGACGTCGGCCGGCTGGACCCGCGCCCGCCATCGCCGCAGGAAGGCGGCCAGCTCCGCCCGATCGAACTCGTTCACCCGCCCAGCGTGCCTCGCCGGAGCCGCCGCCACCATGGGACCGCCGGTACCAGCCTCGGCCGTGCTCTCCCGGCCGCGCCGGTCCGGGGTCAGGGTGAGGGCATGACCGACCACAAGATCATCTTTATCACCGGAGCGAACAAGGGCATCGGGTTCGCCGCCGCACGCGAACTCGCCCGTGCCGGGCACACGGTCCTGCTCGGCGCGCGGCACCCCGGCCGGGGCGCGGAGGCCGCCGCCGAGCTGACCGCACAGGACCTCGACGTACGGTTCGTCCACCTGGACGTGACCGACCCGGACACGATCAAGGCGGCGGCCGGCCTGATCGACGCCGAGTACCGCCGCCTGGACGTCCTCGTCAACAACGCGGGAATCTCCCGCGACCGGCCGCACCCGCCGGCCGAACTGCCGGTCGCGGCGCTGCGCGAGACGTACGAGACGAACGTGTTCGGCGTCGTCGCGGTGACCAACGCCATGCTGCCGCTCCTGCGCAGGTCGCCGGCCGGCCACATCGGCAACGTCTCCAGCGGCCTGGGCACCGTCGGCTTCCTCACCGACCCGGACTCCCCGCTGTGGCGGTACGCGAACCTGCTCGGCTACAACTCCTCCAAGGCCGCGCTCAACGCGATCACCCTCATCTACGCCCACTCGCTCCGCGACGCCGGGATCAGGGTCAACGCGCTGTCACCTGGCTTCTGCGCGACCGACCTGAACGGCCACGCCGGCCACCTGAGCGCCGACGAGGGCGGCGCCCACATCGCCCGCCAGGTGCTGTCGCCCGGCGAGGACACCACCGGCGTGTTCCTCAACGAGAACGGCGGCACTCATCCCTGGTGAGCCGCCAGAAGGTGGCCCACCTCCGGAGCCGTGTCGCCCGTACTCAACCTCCGTGGTCAGTACGGCTAGCCGACGCGTGGTGTCGGAGGGGTTCTCGCGGGGGCTCTCGGGGGTACCCGCCACTCGCCGAGCTCGGGGGCGTACCCGGCGTTCAGGGCGTACTGGACGCTGACGATCTTCGCCGCCCTCGGTACGGCGAAGACGATGTAGCCGCTCCGGACCTGGCCCCGTACCAGGCTCATCACACGGGGGAAGGGCGGTCCCGCCGACACCGTCGCGACGGTCGGGTCGTATCCGTGACCGGCCGAGTCGATCACCTTCGCGCCGAAGGTCGGGCTGTCGTGGTACGGCGTCGCGCCCATGTTCTTGAACACGAACCGCACGGCGGCGAACCGTTCACCCTTGCGGGGCTTCTCGAACGCGCCGCGTCCGATGGCCGTGGCGACGACGTTCTTGACCTTCACGGCCATCCGCAGCGTGCCGGTGCCGTTCGCGTCGTCCACGCCGGCGAGGACGACGGCGTCCCCGACGTTCACCTGGCGCACCCGCGGCCGGGAATCGCTGGGCTGAGGGTTCTTGGCCGTCTCGGCGGCGGATCCGCACCCGCCGAGCAGCACCGCGAGCCCCGCGACGAGAGCCAGCCTCCGCACGTTCCCGGTCCTCCATCGCCGACCCGAGCCACCAGAACCGGATGATCATGATAGGGGCCGCGACATGCCCGGAGCGACCGATTCGGCCCGCGTCAGGCGAGTGCTCGGGTGGAGGCGTGGAGGATGTCGCCCAGAGCCGTACGGGCGCGGGCTACTTCGGCGCGATGCGGAGCCCCTACCCGGCGGCCTGAGCCTCAGGCGGCGAGGCGGCGCAGGGCGAGTTCGGCGAGCAGCGCGGACCCGTCGGGCAGCACCGCGTCGTCGAAGACCGCCGTCGTGGCGTGGTTGAACGGCGCCGTGGCCGGGTCGCGGTCGGGCGGGCACGCGCCGAGGAACACGAACGCCCCCGGCACCTCCTCCAGGACGTAGGAGAAGTCCTCCGCCGTGGTCATCGGGTTCGGCACCCAGATGAAGCGCTCGGGCCCGTACAGGTCCGCGACCGCGCCGGCCGCGAACTCGGCCTCGGCCGCGTCGTTGACCGTCACCGGGTATCCCATCTCGTGCTCGAGTTCGGCGGTGAGCCCGTGGGCGGCCGCGATGCCGTCGACCAGCTCCCGTACGCCGTCGATGACGCGGGCGCGGGCCGCGGGGGAGAAGGAGCGGATGGTCAGGCCGAGCTGCGCCTCGTCGGGGATGATGTTGGGCGCCGTGCCCGCGTTGAAGCTGCCGACCGTGATCACGACCGGGTCGAACGCGTCGAACCTCCGGGTCGCCAGCGTCTGCAGGGCCGTCACGATCGCGCTCGCGGCGGGGATCGGGTCCTTCGCCAGGTGCGGCTGGGACCCGTGGCCGCCCGCGCCACGCACCGTCACGCGCATCTGGTCGGCGGCGGCCATCAGCGGGCCGCGCCGGGTGAGGAAGATCCCGGCCGGGATGAGCGAGGAGGTCACGTGCAGCCCGTACGCGGCGACCGGCCGCGCTCCGGCCGCCTCCAGCAGGCCCTCTTCGATCATCAGTTTCGCGCCGCCGTTGCCCTCCTCGCCGGGCTGGAACATGAAGACGACGCTGCCCGCGAACGACCGCTCGGCGAGCAGCCGGGCCGCGCCGACCAGCATCGCGGTGTGCAGGTCGTGCCCGCAGGCGTGCATGGTGCCCGGGATCTGCGAGGCGTACGGCACGCCGGAGCGCTCGGTGAGCGGCAGCGCGTCCATGTCGCCGCGCAGCAGCACGACCGGGCCGGGCGACGAGCCCCGCAGCACCGCGGTCACCGAGGACAGCGCCGTGCCGGTCGTGGTCTCCAGCGGCAGCCCGTCGAGGGCGGCGAGCACCTTCTCCTGGGTACGCGGCAGGTCGAGCCCCACTTCGGGCTCGCGGTGCAGGTCACGGCGGAGGCGGACGAGATCGTCGTGGAGGTCGCCGGCGGCGGCACGCAGAGAGGACATGACGCCTCAGATTACGCGGCGATCCTCATTTCGGTCAGCACGCTTCACCCGGAAGTCGATCACACCGCCGAGGTCGGCGCGGTTCAGCGTCGTGCGCAGGCGGACCATGGCGTCGTCGCGGATGCGCCACGCGAGTTCGCCCAGGTCGGCGTCTGCTTCGCACATCACCCGTACCCGCATCGCGGGGCGCCGGGCGCTGCCGGAGAGCCGCGTGCGCACCCGGCGCACCCCCGGATAGGAGGTCACGTCGGCCGCGATGGCGCGGGCGGCCACGCGCGCCGCCATGCGGGTCGTTCGGGCGCGTGCGTCGCCCATCGCGAGCCGCCGCAGCGTGCGGCACCGCCACTGCGCGGCCAGCCACGCGCTGCCCAGCATCGCGACCGTCAGCGAGCCGCCCGCCACGGCCGGCCAGAACCAGAGATGCGCCGCCACCCACCGCGACGTCGACGCGGTGACGAGCGGACGGCTCGCCCGGAACAGCCCGGCGGCCAGTGCCGTGCCGCCGCCGCCCAGCAACACCAGGCCGGTCAGCGCCAGCCAGACGCGGTTGAACATCCGATCAGTCCTTACGCTCGCAGACGCGTACCGCCACCTCCGGCACGCGAACCGGATCGAGCTCCTCCAGCCGGTCGCGTACGGCGTCGGCCACCTGCTCGCCGAGGTGCTCGGGGTCGCTGAACCCGGTGACCGCGCGGATCTCCGCCCGCGGCCGCAGCCGTCCTCGCAGGCGCACGGTCGCGGTGTCCACGCCGGGCACCTCCAGCACGCTGGCGTGCAGGGCCGCCCGCAGCGACGCCCGGCCGAGGCCCGTGACGAACCTCGGGTCGTCGCCGGCCAGCGGCGCCGTGCTCGTACGGCCGGGCAGCACCGCGGCCAGCACGAACAGCAGCCCCGCCAGCGTCATGCCGCCACCGGTGGCCGCGACGGCCGGGTCGTCCCACGCCAGCCGGGAGAGCCGCGCGGTGACCTCCGGACGCACGACCGGATGGCCGAGCCGGCTCGAGATGACGTGCACGGCGACGGACGCCCCGGCGGCGGTCAGCAGCGAGGCGGCCAGGCTCGCCGGCAGCACCCGCCGTGGGCGGAACGCGCGCACCGCCGCGCGGCAGGCACGGGAGCGGTCGTTCGCGGAGTCACCTCGATCACGCACCGTGGCATTGAACCACGGTGCGTGACGCGAGGTCGCGGACGACAGGTCAGCGGAGCACCACGGTCCGGTCGGCGTTGATCAGTATGCGGTGCTCGGCGTGCCAGCGGACCGCGCGGGCCAGCGCCAGGCACTCCATGTCGCGGCCGACCGCCATCAGCTCCTCCGGGCCGTGGGTGTGGTCGACCCGGGCGACCTCCTGCTCGATGATCGGCCCCTCGTCCAGGTGCGGGGTCACGTAGTGCGCGGTGGCGCCGATGAGCTTCACGCCGCGTTCGTGCGCCTGGTGGTACGGCTTGGCGCCCTTGAAGCTCGGCAGGAAGGAGTGGTGGATGTTGATGATCCGGCCGGGCAGCTTCGCGCACAGGTCGTCCGACAGGATCTGCATGTAGCGGGCGAGGACGACGAGGTCGGCCCCGTAGTGCTCGACCAGCGCGAGGATCTCAGCCTCCTGCGCCGCGCGGTTGTCGGCGCCGACCGGCAGGTGGTGGTAGTCGATGCCGTACGACTGGGTCAGCGGCCGCATGTCGGGGTGGTTGGAGGCGACCGCGACGACGTCGACGCCGAGCAGGCCGGAGCGCTGGCGGTAGAGCAGGTCGTTGAGGCAGTGCCCGTGCTTGGAGACCAGGATCAGCACGCGGGTGCGTACCGCGAGGTCGTACAGGTGCCAGTCGAGGCCGAAGTCGACGGCCAGGGCGGAGAACGCCCCGGTGAGCGCGTCGCGTAGACCGTCCGGCGCGTCGAACTGCGTGCGCAGGAAGAACCGGCCGGTGCCCCGGTCACCGAACTGCTGGCTCTCCACGATGTTGCAGTCGCGGTCGGCCAGCACTCCGGACACCGCGGCCACGATGCCCGGCCGGTCGGGGCAGGACAGCGTGAGCACGTACTGTGTCATGCCCCGAGCTTACGGTGAACGCCGAGCTCAGACGGCCGGGCAGCCGGCATCGGCGGTCGCGTCGCGGTCGCGGCGACCGTATGCCACGCCCCGGCCGCCGCCAGGCACAGCAGCGCGGCGAGCAGCACGGTCACCTGGAGGAGGCCCTGGGCGGAGGTGCGGGCGCCCAGGTAGACGCCGCCCAGCGTGGCGATGGCCAGGGTGTTGGCGAGCAGCGTGCCCGTGTTGGTCAGCGCCGACACCGCGGACGCCCGCGCCGGGCCCGCCGTGGCGGCGAGCCGCTCGACGAGCGGGCTGAAGCCCGCCGCGTGACCCGCCCCGGCCACCACCAGCAGCGGGATCACGAGCGGGGACCAGCCGTGCCGTACGGTCAGGGCGATGAGCGGGGCGGCCGCGGCGAACACCAGCGGCCCGGCGACCGGCAGCGGCCCGCGTACCGGCAGGCGCGGCCAGGACAGCCCGGCGGCCGCGAAGCCGGCCGTGTACGGCAGGAAGGCCAGACCCGCGCCCAGCGGCGACAGGCCCAGGCCGCTCTGCAGGTGCAGGGCGAGCGAAAAGATCAGACCCGTGTAGGCGCCCATGACGGCGCACGCCGCGAACAGCCCCGGCGCGACACCGGGCGCGCGCAGCACGCCGAGGTCCAGCAGCGGGCTCGCCGCGCGCCGCTCGTACCACGCGAAGGCGGCCAGGCCGGCGCATCCGGCGGCCAGGCACACCCAGGTCCACGGCGGCCGGCCCTCCTCTTGGCCGAACACGAGCGGCACCACCACGGCGGTCATCGCGGTGGACAGGATCAGCACGCCGGGCACGTCGAGCCGGGACCGTACCCGCTCCCGCCCACCGGGCAGCGAACGGGAGCCGACGGCGATCAGCACGGCGCCGACGGGCACGTTGAGCAGGAACACCGGACGCCACCCGGCCGCGCTCACGATGAGGCCGCCGGCGATCTGCCCGATCGCCACTCCCAGCGCGAGCACCATCGAGTACAGGCCGAGCGCGCGCGCCCGGGCCGGCCCGGAGAAGCCGAGCTGGACGAGGGACAGCACCTGCGGCAGCACGAGCGCCGCCGAACCGCCCTGCGCGAACCGTGCCGCCACGAGCGCCGGGCCGTCCGGCGCCAGCCCGCAGGCCAGCGAGGCGGCGGTGAACCCGGCGAGCCCGCAGCGGAACAGCCGGCGGTGCCCGTACAGGTCGCCGAGCCTCGCCCCGGTGACCACGAGCGACGCCATGGCGAGGATGTAGCCGCCGGTGACCAGCTGCAGCAGCGCGTCGGAGGCGTGCAGCCCGGTACGGATGTGCGGCAGGGCGACGGTCACGATCGATCCGTCCATCGACACCATGACCTG
Organism: Actinoallomurus sp. CA-142502; assembly: GCF_050936355.1. Taxonomy (NCBI): domain Bacteria; kingdom Bacillati; phylum Actinomycetota; class Actinomycetes; order Streptosporangiales; family Thermomonosporaceae; genus Actinoallomurus; species Actinoallomurus sp. CA-142502. The sequence goes on along the minus strand of NZ_JBNJMY010000001.1, from coordinate 9,619,244 downwards.
CCCGGTCAGCAGAACGACGAGTGACCCGCGACGCATGCGCCCTCCCAAGACGACCTCGGGCAGTCTGCGCCGCCGGGGCGGGTGCCGGCTTGACGATTCTTGCTCTCTCGCGGACCTTTTCGGCTTCGTTAGTGTGGCGGGGTGCTGTCCAGTGTTCCGCTCGCCGGCGGACCCGACTTCTCGGTCGCCACGGTGCGTTGTGCCGAGCACCGGCCGGGATGGTCGCCGCCCGAGCAGGCCGGGCGGCATCAGGTGGTGCTCGTACGCTCCGGCCGGTTCCGGCTGCGCTCGGAGGGGCGCGACGCGCTCGCCGACCCCACGGCCGGCTACCTCCAGGTGCCCGGAGACCTCGTGAGCTTCGCGCATCCGGCCGGGGGCGACGTCTGCACCGCGGTGACGTTCTCACCGGCCCTGTGGCGGTCGGTGGCCGGGGACGACCGGCGTCCGGCGTCGGCGTCGGTGTACCTCGACGGGCGGCTCCAGCTCGCCCACCGGCGCCTTCTGCGCGCCGCGCCGGACGTCGCGTTCGCGATGGCCGAGCAGCTGGTCGGCCTGCTCGACGGCCTGCTGCGTGGCCCCCGGAGGCGGCCCCCGCGCCGCGGCAGCCGCCGGACCCTGGCCGACGAGGCCCGTGAGGCGCTGCTGACGGACCACCCGGAGGCCGGAGGCCTGATCCCCCTGGCCCGGCTGCTCGGCGTGTCACCCAGCCACCTGAGCCGGACGTTCCAGCATGAGACGGGCACGAGCCTCACCCGCTACCGCAACCGGATCCGCGTGACCCGGGCGCTCGACCACATCGAGCAGGGCGCGGACCACCTCGCCGGCATCGCCGCCGACCTCGGCTTCGCCGACCAGGCCCACCTGTGCCGCACCGTACGCACCGAACTCGGCCACACTCCCACCGAGGTAAGGCGCCTGCTCGGAGCGTGACCGTCGCGGTCGCCGCCGGACGCCCATCCCGCGGAGTGACCGCGCTGGTCAAGGAGGCCCTGCTCAGTCGTCGGCGGCCTGTACCGCGACGGCGATCGGCTCGAGCGCCGCGACCAGCTCATCGAGCTCGTCCGTGCTGAGCACGTCGTACGCCGGTGCCGCCAGCTCGTCGGTGAGGGCCTCGATCCGCTCCCTGGTCTCCCGGCCGGCGTCGGTGAACCTGCCGGCGGCGTCCACGAGGCCGCGGTCGCGCAGCCCGTCGACGACGGCGGCCAGCCGTGCCTTGGGCAGGTGGTGGATCCGGCCGAACTCCTCCGGCCTCATTCCGAGGGAGAGCGCGATGAGGACGTGGGCCTCGGTACCGCCGATGCCGTGGGCGACGAGCGCGGCGTTGTGGCCGTCCCCACGGTGCTCCCGCAGCAGCGTCGCCGCGTGCCAGAGCCTGGCCACCGGCTCCTCCGGCACGTCGAGCGCCCGGAGCGCGGCGTACAGCACTCGGCCCTCGGTCGGCGCGCCGACCGCTGCTCGGGTGGCGAGGTCGGCGACCCGCACCAGACCGGGGGAGTCGGCGAGCTCCCCGATCATCTGCCGCAGCGCGGCGACGCTGCCCCGCTCGCGTACGGCGATCGCCTCCTCCGGGGTGGTCTTCCCCCAGACCCACGGGATGTGGCGCGCCACCTCGCCGTCGGCGAAGTTGTAGAAGACCGCGTGCACCACCTCGGCCGGTGCCGGCCCCAGCGGCGCGGCCCGGCCCGCGAAGTATCCGTCCCAGTAGTCGCGCATGCCGAGTGCCAGGAACGCCTCGTTCGGCACCTCGGAGAAGGTGACGGTGGCGATCGGCTCGACGAGCTCGAACATGCGGTGAACCTTGGCCTGTGGGTGCGGCATCGGTCGGTACCTCCGGTGGTCGTGGCAGCCCCTCGTAGGCGGCCTCTCACCCTCTCTACGAACGACGCGGCCCGGATCCGACAACCCCGGCCTCGACGAGCCCCACCGGTAATGGAAAAGAGCGGTGAACGCAGTGAGGCCGGGTACGCATTCCCGGTCTCCGGAACGCGCGGTTTCGCATTTTGACGTTCTGCGAAACGACGGGCCGGTTCATCGCCGGCGTGGATTTCGCGCGGCGCGTTCACGCTGTACATCGACGCGGACCGCATCGCCCGGGGGACGTTCAAGATGCGGTTCGCCTTCACGCACCCGGAGTCACTCCAGGGCAGGGACCAGCTCGGCCCGGACGGGACGCTTCGATTCGACTCGTCGCCCGACATGAGGGCCAAGCACCAGAACGGCGTCATCTTCCCGGCGACGTCGTACCTGACCTTCAGCCTCCAGGACCCGAAGGCGCCGCAGAGCATCCGCACACGTACGGTAAGCCGAAGAAGACCGACTGCGACGAGTACCCCTTCGCCAGCACCTACCAGGGGGCGGCGCGCGCGCACGGCAACTTCTCCGTGATGATCGTCCCCGATGGGGACAACCGGAGCTCGGGCTCGCGGCCGGGCAACTGGTACGCCACCGACCGGGTGCTGGACGGCGACCCCTTCTACATCAACGTCGTCGGCACGCCCCCGGCCACCCTGCCCAGCGCGCCGATCTTCCACCTCCCCTGACCGGAGGGACCGCGTCGTGACCGAGTGTCTCCAGCGCCTCGAGACGATCGTGCTGCACGGCGCGGTGTCCGTGACCGAGGTCACGACCGGCTCAAAGATCGGCGCTCGATTCTTGTAGGAGTCGGCGCTAGCGCTAACACGGCGCCTGTGCCGACGGCCGAAAACCGTTACTGAACGTCGTAGGTCCGCCTTTTGTAAGTGACGTGTCATTTTCCGCAAGAGCTGTAGTCATAACGTAACGTCCACATTCGGACGGTGATCGTAGTCAGGCCTTGAGTCAATATCGGCTTGTTCAGTGACCCGTATCGGGTCATCGATTCCCCCCGCTGAGGAAGGCCTGCATGCCCCAACCCTCCAGGGCGCGGCGTACCCGCCGCGTGTCTGTTCTCGCCGCGGCCGATCCCGCGGCGAGGAGACTGAGCGCCTGGCTGCTGGCGCTCGCCGTCGCGGTGGCCACGGTGATCGCCGTCCCCGCCGCAGCCGGCGCGTCCACCAAGGCGCCCCTCCCACGTTCCAAGGCCACGAGCCCGACCTCCGCCGGCCAGCACCCGACCCACAACGTCTGTGCCGAGGCCGAGAAGGCCGGGCAGGCGTCCTGTATGTCCGTGGTCCGCGACGACGTGATCGGTCCGAAGGGCGTCCAGCCGGCCGACACCCCCGCCGGCTTCGGGCCGGCGGACCTGCTCAGCGCGTACAACCTGCCCTCGGGCGGGGCGGGCCAGACGGTCGCCATCGTCGACGCGTTCGACGACCCGACCGCCGAGAGCGACCTGGCCGTCTACCGGCAGCAGTACGGCCTGCCGCCGTGCACCACGGCGAACGGCTGCTTCAAGAAGATCGACCAGCGCGGTGGAACGAGCTATCCGCCGCCGGACGCCGGTTGGTCCGGGGAGATCTCGCTCGACGTCGACATGGTGAGCGCGATCTGCCCGAGCTGCAACATCCTGCTCGTCGAGTCGGACGACAACTACATGGACAACCTCGGCGCGGCCGTGAACCAGGCCGTCGCGCAGGGCGCCAAGTACGTCTCCAACAGCTACGGCGGCGGCGAGGGATCCGACGAGACCTCCTACGACGACTCCTTCTTCCACCACCCCGGCGTCGCCATCACCGCCAGCACCGGCGACGACGGCTACGGGACCAGCTACCCGGCCGTGTCCCCGTACGTCACGGCGGTCGGCGGCACCTCGCTCGCCAAGGACACCTCCACCACGCGGGGCTGGACCGAGGCGGCGTGGAGCGGAGCCGGCAGCGGCTGCTCCACGTACGAGACCAAGCCCTCGTTCCAGACGGATTCCGGCTGCTCGCGCCGCGCGGTCGCGGACGTCTCCGCGGTGGCCGACCCGAACACCGGCGTCGCGGTCTACTACGGCGGCTGGCACGTCTACGGCGGCACCAGTGCCTCCGCCCCGATCATCGCGTCGACCTACGCGCTCGGCGGTACGCCGGCGGCCGGCTCGTCGCCCAACTCCTTCCCCTACGACCAGACCTCCGACCTCAACGACGTCACCTCCGGCAGCAACGGCAGCTGTGACCCGGCGTACCTGTGCAAGGCCGGCACCGGCTACGACGGCCCGACCGGGCTCGGCACGCCGAACGGTACGGGAGCGTTCCACTCCGGCCCGCGCGGCGTCGTGTCCGGTACGGTCACCGACGGCACCAACGCCCTGGCGGAGGCCAAGGTCAGCGTCGGCGACACCACCACCACGACGGACGGTCAGGGGCACTACTCCCTGAACGTGCCGGCCGGGACGTACGACGTCACCGCGAGCAAGTTCGGGTACACCTCCAAGACCGTCTCCGGCGTCGCGGTCGAGGACGGCCAGACGGTGACCGAGAACTTCGCGCTGACCGCGAGGTCGAACGTCCACGTCACCGGCACCGTACGCGACGGCTCGGGCCACGGCTGGCCGCTGTATGCGACCGTACGGGTCAAGGGTGAGACGACGGCGGTCGCCTACACCGACCCGAAGACCGGGCGCTACGACATCACCGTGCCCGCGGACGACACCTACTCACTGCAGGTCGACGCGCTCTACCCCGGCTACACGCAGGGCACGGCGGACATCACGGTCGGCTCGGCGGACGCGAACAAGGACGTCGACGTCGCCGTCGACCAGACGACCTGCAGCGCGGCCGGCTACGCCTACCACTACGACGCCGGCACCACGCAGTCGTTCGACGGCACCACCGCGCCGAGCGGCTGGACCGTCGACGACAAGGTCGGCAACGGCCAGACCTGGGTGTTCACCGACCCCGGCAACCGGACCAACCACACCGGAGGGTCCGGCGGCTTCGCCAACATCGACAGTGACAAGTACGGCAACGGCGGCAGCCAGAACAGCTCGCTGATCAGCCCCGTCGTCGACTTCACCGGGAAGGCTCATCCGTACCTGTCCTTCCGCTCCGACTACTACGGCATCAGCTCCTCGGTCGGGGACGTCGACTACAGCGTCGACGGCGGCCAGACCTGGAGCAACGTCTGGCACCACACCAGCGACAGCGCTCGCGGGCCGCGGACCGAGTCCGTGGACCTGTCCGCCGCGGGGAACAAGAGCGCGGTCCAGCTGCGGTTCCACTACACCGGGAAGTTCAGCTGGTGGTGGCAGGTCGACGACGTCTTCCTCGGCAGCCGCAGCTGTGACCCGACCTCGGGTGGCCTGGTCGTCGGCCAGGTCCTGGACAAGAACACCGGGGCCGGCGTGAACGGCGCCTCGGTCACCTCGGCCGACAAGCCGGCGGAGAAGGCGATCTCGGCGGCGACCCCGAACGACCCGAACCTGGGCGACGGCTTCTACTGGCTGTACTCCTCGGCCACCGGAAGCCACAAGTTCACCGCCACCGCGTCGAACTACACGTCCCAGGACGTCACCGTGAACGTGGCCGCGAACTGGGCGACGGGGGCGAACTTCTCGCTCGGCGCGCCCCAGATCACGATCACTCCGAGTTCGGTCGACAAGACGGTCGCCTGGCAGGGACAGGCCAGCCAGACCGTGACGCTGAAGAACACCGGCACCGCACCGGTCACCGCCAAGATCGGTGAGAGGTCGGGCACCTACCAGCCCGCGGCGCAGGGCGCCCCGCTGCAGAAGGTGAAGGGAGACTACTCGTCCGGACGGTTCCAGTCCGGCAAGGTGGACGCCAAGGCCAAGGCGAAGGCCGCAGCCGCGGCCGCCGCGAGCCCGTACGCACCGCCGTGGACCGCGACGGCCGACTACCCCTCGGCGGTCATGGACAACGGCGCGGCGACGATCGACGGCAAGGTGTACTCGGTCGGCGGCGTCGACGGCCTGGCCACCAGCGCCAAGGCCTACGTCTACGATCCGGGCACCCAGGCGTGGAGCGCCCTCGCGAGCATGAGCGCCGGACGCGAGGCGCCGGAGGTGGCCGCGCTGAACGGCAAGCTGTACGTCTTCGGTGGCTGGTCCGACTCCGGTGACACGGTCGCCAAGACGGAGATCTACGATCCGGCCGCGAACACCTGGACGACCGGGGCCGACAACCCCAAGCCGTTCGCCGGCGCGGGGGTGACCGTGGCCGACGGCAAGATCTATGTCGTCGGCGGCTGCGCCGACGCCTGCGGTCAGACAGGCGTGCAGGTGTACGACCCCGCGTCGAACTCCTGGAGCTCGGCGCACGCGTACCCCGAGTCGACCGCCTGGCTCGGCTGCGGCGGCCTCGGCGACAAGGTGTACTGCGCCGGCGGCACCGCGGGCACGGCCTCGTCCAAGCACGCCTACGCCTACGACGCGTCGTCCGACAGCTGGAGCTCCGTCGCCGACCTGCCGATCGACCTGTGGGCGATGAGCTCGTCGACGGCCAACGGCCAGCTGCTCGTCTCGGGCGGCGTGACCAACGGCACCAGCACGCTCACCAACCAGGGCTTCGCGTACGACCCGGACGCGAACGCCTGGACCGCGCTGCCCAACTCCAACAACACCCTCTACCGCGGCGCCGCCGCCTGCGGCTTCTACAAGATCGGAGGTTCGACCGGCGGCTTCAACGCGGTCAAGAACAGCGAGCAGCTGCCCGGCTACGACCAGTGCGACGCCGCGGGCGGCGACGTCCCGTGGCTGTCGGAGGACAAGTCGGAGGTGACGATCAAGGCGGGCGGTACCGCGAAGGTCGTGGTGTCGCTCAACGCGAACGTCGACACGATCACCCAGCCCGGCACGTTCACCGCGCAGGTCACCATCGGCGCCAAGACCCCGTACGGGGCCCTGGCCGTCCCGGTGACGCTCACGGTGAACCCGCCGAAGACCTGGGGCAAGATCACCGGAACGGTGACGGGTGCCGGCTGCACCGGCACACCGGCACCGCTCACCGGGGCGACCGTGGAGATCGACTCGTGGACGGCGAGCTACACGCTCAAGACCGACAAGAACGGTCAGTACGTGCTGTGGCTCGACACCCGCAACAATCCGCTCACCCTGATCGCGGCCAAGGACGGCTGGGCACCGCAGACCAGGTCCGTCAAGATCGCCAAACTGGCCACGACAACGGCCGACTTCGCCCTGAAACCCGACCACACCTGTAGCTGACCCACGATGACCGTACGGGCCGGCCTCCCCGGCCCGTACGGTCGCCTCCCCCTGCTCGGCGACGGTCGCGCAGGCGTACGTGGCGGCCGAGCAGGCGGCGCATGGCGCCGTAGCTCATGCCGAACTCCTGGGCGACCCGGCGGATGCTCCAGCCCATCTCATAGAGCCGAACCGCGTCCTGTTCACGGGCGGCGGGGGACACGTCGGCGTCTGTACGCGCATCGAGGAGCGTCTGAACATCGGCCCGGCGGTACCGCCGGTGCCCGCCCGGCGTCGGCACGGCGGTGATGCGCCCTTCGCGTGCCCACCGGGCGATGGTCGTCGTACGGACACCGAATATCTCCGCCACCTCTCGTGGCCGGAGCAGGTCGTCGTACGGGTTCAGAGGGCGGTCGTTCAGCGGCACGTGAGAACCGCCCAGACCGTTTTCCCGCCGTCGGGGAGCACGTCGAAGCCCCATGCATCGGCCAGCGCCGCCACGACGAGAAGGCCACGACCGTCCTCCGCCCGGTCGTCCCCGATCCGTGCCCTGACGATCGGTTCGTCCACGGAGTGATCACTTACCTCGATCCGCAGCGTTCGCTCGTTCACGATCAGGCGCAGCCTGAATTTCTGTCCCAGTTTGGTGGCATTCGTAGTGAGTTCGCTGACGACGAGAGTGGCGTCGTCCAGCAATTCCTTCATGTCCAATTCACGGAGGAAATGCGTCGTCGCCGACCGGGCCTGACGGGCCGCTTCCTTGGCCGGAGCGAGCGTAAGCGTGAACAAATCCGAGACCATAAGCACCTCCTTTTGCTACTTTTCGAATCAGCACAATGGAGGCGTGCGACTCAGCTGTCGCTGGCTCGACGAGAAGCAGGCGGCGAAGCTCGACTCGCTCTGGAACACCCACGGGCACTTCACGCGCCTCCTTGAGTACGCCTGCCGGGCCCACAATCCCGCCTGGATGAAGCAGCACGCCGACAAGGAGAGCCGGGCTGCGGAGAGGTCTGGGCGGTTCCTTCAAAATCCTCTAAAACGAAACCGGGGATGTGGCTTACTCCGAGGCTCAGTTCGGTGGGAGGCTGCTGGTGGCCGCAGCCGAGGTGCGAAGCCTTGCGGTACTGTACGAGCGAGTCGGAGCGCACGCACTTCCCGAGAATCAATCTCGGGAAATGATCAAGCGAGCCTTGGAGAGCCTCTTATGACAACGCTTGACTGGCGAAAGAGCAGCCGAAGCAACGCCCAGGGTGTGGATTGTGTCGAGGTCGCGCGTATTTCCTCCGAAGACGCCGAGCGCTTGGCCGACTAGTACTCCAGCCGTAGTTAGTGATCTTGTTTGTGTTGATGCTGGTAGTGGCATCGTCGGGTGGCCGGCAGAGCATCGCGAATAGTCGGCGGAGCTCGTGGGCCGCAGCGCGCAGCCGGCCCACGCCGGTGGGGACCTGATGAGCGCGTGAGACGGCCAGGACACAGTTGATCCGCCGGTCTTCCAAGAACCGGCGCAACGGCCCGTTATCGCCATAGGCCTCATCGGCGGTGACCCAGCCGAACGGCACCCCGGCGGTACACCTGAAGCGTCCAGCGGTGGCCGTCTCATCTCTCCATGCCTACGTCTACATGCGTCTCGATACGTCTCCAGACGTGTGCCTACGTGTCGAGATGCAGCGACACGTACAACCCCCGACGAACACCTCATCCGGCAGCCCGACCAGCGATGATCACCATCTGCGGCTGGAGTACCAGGGCGGCCGTCAGCTTCGCTCCCGCCGGAACCACCGCTAGGCCGGGCCGGTGGTTGGGGTCGGGGCGTGAAAGCGCTGAGGGAGATCGGGTGAGACCTGGGTGACCGCCAACGCGCCATAGAGAGGCCGCACATGAGACGGAGCCCAATGTGACCGCTGCGATCGGAGATCCAGCGATGCGCGCGGCCAACGACGCCGCCGTGATCCGCGAGTCCCGGGATGTCCCTGAACGCTTCGGAGCGATCTTTGATGCCTACTTCGCCGAGATCCACGCGTATGTGGAGCGGCGGATCGGGCCGGAGAATGCCTCCGACGTGGCCGCAGAGACATTCCTGGCCGCGTTCCGTAAACGCGACCGGTACGAGCCCGCGCGTGCCAGCGTGCGTACCTGGCTGTACGGGTTCGCGACCAATCTCGTCGGCAAGCACCGGCGCGGTGAGGTGCGAGCACTGCGCGCCATGGACCGGATCGCCGGGGACGCGGGGTCCATCGCCGGGGACGCCGGGTCTGAGGAACTCGAAGCGCGGATCGCCGCTGAGGGCCTGCGGGGGCGGCTCGCGGGGGCACTCGCCGCGCTGTCCGCCGGGGACCGCGATGTGGTGTTGCTCGTCGCGCTCGCCGAGTTGAGCCATGAGGAGGTGGCCGCCGCGCTGGACATCCCGTACGGCACGGTCGGGTCACGACTGAACCGGGCCAGAAGAAAGCTACGTGAGGCGCTGGGCGGGACCAATCCACTGCTCGACCTGGAGGAACACGATGGATGAGATCCAGCTGGTCCGCGATCTCTACGACCGGCCCGCGCCCGTGCCGGCGCACAAGGTCGCCGCGGCCCGCGCCCGTCTCGATCGGCTGAGCCGGCCCTCTCGTCGGCGGCTCTTCGGCGGCTCGCGGTTGTTGCCGTTCGGGCTCGGGCTGGCGGCCGCAGCCACCGCGGTGACGCTGACGGTCTTGTCGGCCGGCACCGGTCCAGAGTCGGAGACAGACCAGGATTCCGGCCGTCGGCTCCTGCTCGCGGCCGCGGAGAAGACCGGCCACCAGCCACAGCCCAACGGACGGTATTGGCATGTGCGGATACAGGTGAGCGACCTGTTGCTCTTCGGCACACAAAGCAACCCGTACTGGATCAAGACGCACGACCGTCTGGAGTACTGGATGGCGCGCGATCCCGAAAAGCCCGGCTGGGACCTGACACAGCACCTCGGTGCCGAACCGGCGAGTCCGGCCGACGCAGCGGCCTGGCGGCGCGCGGGCTCGCCGTCACCGTTTGAGAACAAACGGCTCCCGGACTTCCACGCGGAGGTCACGCCGGGACCAGGGAAGGCGACGCTCGAGCAGAGTGATCCGAACCTTGAGATCCTCACCGGACGGCCTTTCTCGCTCCGGCAGGTCTTCGCCCTGCCCGCGCGCTCGGACGAGCTGGAGGCGACCATCCGCGACTACCTCAGCCGGCAGGCCGAGCACAACGGCGAAGATCCTCCGGACGATGCTCGAATCTTCGACTTCGGCAGCGAACTGCTGGTGCGCGCGCCGCTGACGCCCCAGGTCCGCGCGGCCACCTACCGGATGCTCGCTGGGCTTCACGGCGTCAAGAAGGCAGGCGCGGCGAAGGACGAGGCCGGCCGATGGGGCACGGCGATCGCCATAGGCGGCGGCACGGACAAGGACGGGAACCACGTTCCGCAGTTCCGGCTCATCATCGATCCCTCGACAGGCCAAGCACTCGCCGACCAGACGGTGGTGCAGAAGTCGGACACGAAGGTACCCGCCAAGCCCGGCGCCGCGTTCACCTCCTTCACCATGCTGGAGTCCGGCTGGACCGACACGGCGCCGAAGTGACCGCACCCTACGGGGTCAAGGCGGCCACCTCGACGCCGTAGGAACCACGTCCGGCCGGGGGTGCAGTAGCCCGGCCGCGAGTGCTCCGCAGGTGACGGCGAGGATTCCGCAGACGGCGAGTGCGCCGGTGACACCCGCTGCGGCGCCTCCGGGAGTCGGCGGGCGGCTGTGGAAGACCGTGCCGCAGGTCGCGACGCCGAGGGCGAGCCCCAGTTGGCGGGCGCTGTTCGCGGCGGCGCCGGCGGTGCCGGCGTGGGAAGGCGGTACCGCGGTGGTGGCGACCGCGGGCAGGACAGGGGAGACCACGCCGGCTCCGGCTCCGGTGAGCACCAGGAACGGCAGCAGTGCCGGCCAGCCGGATCCGGCGTCGAGGGCGAGGCCGGTGAGGCAACCGAGACCGACCGCGACCGTTCCCCCGCCGAGCGTCCAGCTCTGGGGCAGTCCGTGCAGTCTGCTGCTGACCAGCCCCGACACGCCCATGAACACCACCAGCTGGACGGTGAGCACCAACGAGGTCGCGGACGAGCTCGTCCGCAGTTCGGACTGCAGCCATGTGGAGATGTCGGGCAGTGCGCCGAAGGCGGCGAAGTAGTAGGCGAACGCCGCCAGCAGCACGCCGGCGAACGCCCGGGTGCCGAACAGTGCCGGCGGGAGGATCGGGTGGGCGCCGGCACGTTCGGCCAGTACGAAGCCGGTGCCGGCGGCCACGGCGACGGCCAGGCCGAGCAGCGTACCGGGCGCCGACCAGCCGGAACCGGTGATGACGGTGTAGGCGAGTGAGGTGACCGCCACGCTGATCGTGACGACTCCCGGCCAGTCGATCCGCCCCGGAGTGGCGGGCATGTCGGGCAGTGAGGTGACGGCCAGCACCAGTGCGAGGGCGCACAGCGGGAGCGCGGCGAGGAACGTCGACCGCCAGCCCAGATGCTCGGTGAGCACACCGCCGCCGACCGTGCCCACCGCCGAGGCGGCGCCGGCCACCGCGCCCCACACCGCGAACGCGGTTCCCCGCGCCCGGCCGGTGTAGGTCAAGGCGATCAACGGCAGGATCGTGGCGAACATGGCGGCCCCGGCCACCCCCTGCACCGCACGGGCCACGATGAGCATCAGCGGTGTGTCCGCCAGCCCGCAGGCCAGCGTGGCGACGCCGAACACGGCCAGCCCGACCGTGTGGACCCGCCTGCCGCCCAGCACGTCGCTGAGCGACCCCGCTCCCAGCAGCAGTCCGGCCAGGGCGAGTGTGTACACGTCGATGATCCACTGCTGGGCGCCGAACCCGGCGTGCAGTTCGGCGCCGATGCGCGGCAGGGCGACCGTCACGATCGTCGTGAACAACAGCAGCAGGAACGTGCCGAGACAGCACGCCACCAGTGGCAGCCAGTACCTCATGCCCGACACTGTGCTGTAATGCCCTTATGCCGGTAAACCCTTACAATCTGCCGTTGCTGCGCAACGTCATCGACCTGCTCAACCGGCCGCCGACCAGCCCGGACGAACTCGCCGCCCGCTGGACCGCCGCCGGAATGCCCCTCGACCGGCCGGCCGGCGGCCGTGACCTCGACGTCGTACTGGACTACCTGACGCGCTGGGCGCGGCTGGTCGACGCCGCCACCGACCGGCACCGCGTCGCGCTGCTCAACGACCTGCTCTCCCGCTACGCGGGTCATCCCACCGTCACCGACCACGACGGCAGCGGCTGGCACATCCACTATCGGCCCGGCGGGGCCGGTCTGGCGGGCATCCTCACCGCGGCCACCAGCGTCGCCATCGCCCAGCACCTCACCGACCGCGGCATGCACCGCCTCGGACGCTGCGCGTCGCCCGAGTGCGGCAACGCCTACATCGACCACAGCCGCCCGGGACGGCAGCGCTACTGCTCCCACGCCTGCGCCAACCGGGACGCGGTGCGTCGCCACCGCCAGGCCGGAGCAGCCTGACCGAGAGGGCACGCTCGCCGGGCCATCGGCCGGCCCCCGTACTTCGGAACCGCTTCCTCACCGGAAGCGTGCCGCCGGCCGGTCGCGGCAGTACGGTCCCCTCCACGGTGTGCATTTTTTGTTCGGGCTCTACCGATCAATCAGAACAATCATTCTGATGTCGCCAATCAATAACGGCGGTCCTAGAAAGGAGGTCAAGCGCAAATCGCCATCAGGGCGAGAAAGGCAGGCAGCATCCCATGACTCGCACAACCGCCACACGGCCCGGTCCCAAGCGCCTGATCATCGTGATCGCCGCGGCGATCGTGACCACGCTGACCGCCGGTATCACCGCCGCATCGGCCGCTCCGGCCCACGCCGCCGTGCTGTCCGTCGCCGGCGAAGGCGACTCCCAGGCCGGGTCCGCCGCAGTGAATCCGGCGGACATTCAAATGCCGGCATCCATCAATTTCGACCGCACGTGCTACACATTCGCTGGAGATACGGAGGAAAGCTGCGGAATCCGGCTTGATCGGGGAACCAGCGAGGCGCTTTTCAACGCGGCCAAAGGAGTCGCAGTCGGTGCGTTCAACCTGGTGTGCGTCCCGCTGCTCACCCCCTTCGTCGGGCACGACTCCGCCACTCTCACCTGCACCGGAATCGCCGCCTACGCGACCTCGTGGGCGAAGCTGCCTGACGGGCAGACCTTCTGGATCGGAACCTCCGGCCCCAAGATGGCGCATATCTACCTCGTCGACGCCGACGCCGCCATGACGGGTTCCGCCCCGTCCGCCGCCCGGCTCGTCGCCTGAACGGTTCCTCAGTCCCGGCCTCCCGCCTCGTACGAGGCGGGAGGCCGGTCCGCGGTGCTGAGACGCGGTGCCGGCCGGCCGTGGATCTGCCAGGTACGAGCGGCCCGGTCCCAGGAGAGTTCGTGGCCGCGGCTCGCCTCGCCGGCGAGGTCCAGATCGGCCAGGGCGGCCGTGGCCCCAGCGGTGGCGGGCCGCGGCAGGACGAGCAGTGTCGGCACCGGCGTGCCGGGCACGGTGATCTCCAGGCTCCGAGGCCGGCGCCGGTCGCGGACCCGCCGAATCCGGTGGGACGCCTGGTCGGTGGGTTCCCTCAGCTGGGCGCCGAGAGCCACTTCGAGGGCTTCGAGGAGCGCCGTGGGAAGCTCATCGGCGCCGTCGGTCCCCGCGGGCACGGCCAGTCCCTCAAGGTACGGGCAGGGCGCGCCGTCTTCGATCAGCTGGTCGAACAGCTCGTGTGCGTCGGCGTCCGTGAACGGCCTTCCGCCGAGTCTGTCGTCCAACCGCGCGTCGCACCACATCGCGTGCTCGCGCGACCGGACCGCCGCCTGACCTCGGCCGATCAGGTCGAACGCCTCGGCGGCGTCGCGGTAGGCCGTCCGAGCGTTGTGCAGGCGGAGTAGTTCGTGGGTGAAAGCCCCTGTTTCACGCTCGATGCCGGGCGCGAGTGCGGCCAGCGCCGAGGCCGCCCGCGCGATGACACGGCGGTCGTCGACGGCCCGGGCCGCCCGCAGGCCGCGCCGGTAGAAGCTCGCCGCGGTGCCGAAACTGCCCCGGGAGGCGAAGGTGCGCCCGGCGGAGACGCAGATCCGGGCCACGGCGTCCTGGTCGTCGATCCGCCACAGGGCCTCGTACCGGAGGCTCGCCTGTTCGGTCACCGCGTGCGCGACCGTCGCGCAGATCCGGGTGACGGCCGCCTCATCGGCACGCCGCCGCGCCTCCGGCAGCTCCACGAGCAGCATCGCGTTGTAGTCCACCCGCCTCATGTTGCCTGGTGATCATCAGACCTCACCGAGAAGCCACGGAAATAAGCGATGGGATGGGATGATGGCCGCCCAAACCGACGGGAGGAAAGCAGCGTGACTCCGCCTGCGACCATGGACCCGAAACGACTGGGTGCCATCGTCAACAAGTTCAGCGGTGCGTTCATCGAGACCCCGGAGGACGCGGATCTCGTCGACCGGACCCGCATGGCGCTGAAGTCATTGCCGGACCGGACCGTACGGGAACTCGACGAGGCCATCAGCACTCTGGCGCTGCTGACCAAAGAGCGTCTCGCGGAGCGGGTGGAGTCGGCCACGAACAACGAAGAGGAGCAACGGCTTGCCCGGCCTGGACGAGAAACTGCATGACATCTACGACGAGGTAGTACGGCGCAACGCCGGCGAGGCCGAGTTCCATCAGGCGGCGCGCGAGGTCCTGACCAGCCTCGGTCCGGTGGTCGCCAAGCACCCCGAGTACGCCGACGCGGCCGTGATCCGCCGGCTGTGCGAACCCGAGCGGCAGATCATCTTCCGCGTCCCGTGGGTCGACGACGCCGGCACCGTGCAGGTCAACCGTGGCTTCCGGGTGGAGTTCAACTCCGCGCTCGGCCCGTACAAGGGCGGCCTGCGCTTTCACCCCAGCGTCTACCTGGGCATCATCAAGTTTCTCGGCTTCGAGCAGATCTTCAAGAACGCCCTCACGGGCCTGCCGATCGGCGGCGGCAAGGGAGGCTCGGACTTCGACCCGAAGGGTCGCTCCGACGGCGAGATCATGCGGTTCTGCCAGTCCTTCATGACCGAGCTCTACCGGCACATCGGCGAGCACACCGACGTGCCCGCGGGCGACATCGGCGTCGGTGGCCGCGAGATCGGCTTCCTGTTCGGCCAGTACAAGCGGATCACCAACCGCTACGAGTCCGGTGTTCTGACCGGAAAGGGGCTGGCCTGGGGCGGCTCCCAGGTGCGCACCGAGGCCACCGGGTACGGCACCGTCTTCTTCGTCGAGGAGATCCTCAAGACGCGCGACGACTCCTTCGACGGCAAGCAGGTGGTGGTGTCGGGTTCGGGCAACGTCGCCATCTACGCGATCGAGAAGGTCCAGCAGCTCGGCGGCACCGTGATCGCCTGCTCGGACTCCGGCGGCTACGTCGTCGACGAGAAGGGCGTGGACCTCGACCTGCTCAAGGACCTCAAGGAGGTCCGCCGCGGCCGCATCTCCGAGTACGTCGAGGCCCGAGGCGATTCCGCCCGGTACGTCGAGGGCGGCTCGGTGTGGGACGTTCCCTGCGACATCGCCCTGCCCTGTGCCACGCAGAACGAACTCAACGGCACCGACGCCGCGACCCTGGTCCGGAACGGATGCGGCATCGTCGCGGAAGGCGCGAACATGCCGTGCACCCCGGAGGCCGTCCAGCTCATGGCCGAAGCCGGCGTGGCCTTCGCCCCCGGTAAGGCCGCCAACGCCGGAGGCGTCGCGACCAGCGCACTGGAGATGCAGCAGAACGCCTCCCGCGACTCCTGGGCCTTCGACCACACCGAGCAGCGCCTTGCCGACATCATGCGCGGCATCCACGACCGCTGCGTGGAGACGGCCGACGAGTACGGAAGCCCCGGCGACTACCTCGCCGGAGCCAACATCGCCGGGTTCGTCCAGGTCGCCGACGCGATGCTCGCCCTCGGCGTCATCTGAGGCGGACGTTCGCTCACCGAACCTCGCCGTCGCCGCTCAACCGCGCAGTCGCGTGTTGAGGCGTGCGGCCTGTCGTGTGAGGTGGTCGCGTTCGGGGAGGTTGGGCGCTGATCGGGCGGCTTCGGCGTAGAGCCGTGCCGCGGTCGCCAGGTCGCCGTCGCGTTCGTGTAGGTACGCCGCGGCGGCGGTGTGGCGGGGCAGGGCGGGGTCGAGCTCGGCCAGGGCGGCCAGGCCGGCCCGTGGGCCGTCGGCCTCGCCCACCGCGACGGCCCGGTTGAGGCGGGCCACCGGGTTGTCGGCGAGGCGTACCAGTTCGTCGTACCACTCGACGATCTGTACCCAGTCGGTCTCTTCGGCCGTCCGGGCGTCGGCGTGCAGCGCGGCGACGGCGGCCTGGGCCTGGAACTCGCCCAGGCGGTCGCGGGCGAGGGCCGCCTGGAGCACGTCGATGCCCTCGCTGATCAGGCGGGTGTTCCACCGGCTGCGGTCCTGTTCGGCGAGGGGGACGAGCCGGCCGTCGGGACCGGTCCGTGCCGGGCGCCGGGCGTGGTGCAGCAGCATGAGTGCGAGCAGGCCGGCGACCTCCTCGTGGTGGGTCCTGGCTGCCAGCCGGCGGGTGAGCCGGATCGCCTCGGCGGCGAGGTCGACGTCGCCGGAGTAGCCTTCGTTGAAGACGAGGTAGAGCACGCGCAGCACCGTGGCGACGTTTCCGGGCTGGTTGAACCGGACGCCTGAGACGGTCCGTTTGGCCCTGCTGATCCGCTGGGCCATGGTCGCCTCCGGCACGAGGTAGGCCTGCGCGATCTGGCGCGTGGTCAGGCCGCCGACCGCGCGCAGCGTGAGCGCGACGGCCGAGGCCGGTGTCAGGGACGGGTGCGCGCACAGGAAGTACAGCCCGAGCGTGTCGTCCACCGCCACGGCCGGGCCGGGTACGGGCTCGGATTCGAGGCGTTCCTCGCGGTGCCGTCGTGAGGTGTCGGCGCGGGCGGCGTCGAGGGCCTTGCGCCAGGCCACGGTGACCAGCCAGCCCTTGGGGTCGCGCGGTGGGTCGTCCGGCCACACGCGTATGGCCTCGACCAGGGCGTCCTGCACGGCGTCCTCGGCCGCCGCGAAGTCGGCTCCGCGACGGACGAGGACACCGATCACCGCGGGCACCAGCTCCCGCAGCAGTGACTCGTTCACTCGGTGGCCGTGGACGCATCGCCCTGGAAGGGGCGCACCTCGAGCCACTCGTGGATCGGCTTGCCACCCGCGCCCGGAGCCGCGGAGAGCTCGCCGGCCAGCTCGAGCGCCCGCTCGTAGGTCTCGACGTCGATCACCATCCAGCCGGCGATCAGGTCCTTGGTCTCGGCGAACGGGCCGTCGGTGACCGGCGGCCGCCCCTCGCCGTCGTAGCGGACGAACGTGCCCTCCGGGGAGAGTGCCTGACTCTCGACGAACTCGCCGGTGCCCTCGATCCGAGTGGCGAAGTCCCGCATGTACTGCATGTGCGCTGAAATCTCCTCCGGCGTCCACTGCTCCATCGGCGTGTCGTTGACCGCTGCCGGTGCGCCACGGTAGTGCTTGAGCAGCAGGTACTTGGCCATGGTGTTCTCCTTGGTGTGGTACGGCCCATGTTCACTCCAGGGACGGAGCCGCGTCCGGGTTCTCGACATCCCACCGCGAGATTCTCCCGGCCGCGACGGGCCGTCAGCCGAGCTGCTCGGCCAGGGCGACGATGATGCCCGCGGGGCCGCGTAGGTAACAGAGCCGGTAGCTGTCCTCGTACTGCGTCACCTCGCCGAGGAGTTCGGCGCCGTGGGCGCGCAGGCGGGCGACGGTGTCGTCGATGTCGTCGACGGCGAACATGACACGATGCAGGCCCAGCGTGTTGGGCGGCGGGTTCTCCGAGCCGGCGCCGATCGCCGCGGGGGTGTGGTACTCCGTCAGCTCCAGCCTGCCGTGGCCGTCGGGGGTCCGCATCATCGCGATGTCGGTGCGGACCCCGTCGAGTCCGACGATGCGGTCGACGACAAGGCCTTCGAGCTGCGCCTTGCCTTCCAGGTTCATACCGAGTTCGGTGAAGAACGCGATCGCGGACTCAAGGTCGTCGACGATGATGGCGACGTTGTCCATCCGCTGAATCGTCATGGTGGTTCTCTCTCTCCGTCGCGCGGCCCGTCCTGGCCACATGTGTACCTGGGACGGAGCCGGCGCGGCGTTCTCGACATCCGAGAACGCGCGGAGTCCTCACCTCAGCACTCGATGACGTTCACGGCGAGGCCGCCGCGCGAGGTCTCCTTGTACTTGTCGAGCATGTCGCGGCCCGTGTCCCTCATCGTCTTCAGCGCCTTGTCCAGCGACACGAAGTGGCGGCCGTCGCCGCGCAGAGCCAATCGGGACGCGCTGATGGCCTTGATCGACGCGACCGCGTTGCGCTCGATGCACGGCACCTGCACCAGCCCGCCCACCGGGTCGCAGGTCAGGCCCAGGTTGTGTTCGATGCCGATCTCGGCGGCGTTCTCCACCTGCTCCGGGGTGCCGCCGAGCACCTCGGTCAGGCCCGCCGCCGCCATCGCGCACGCCGAGCCGACCTCGCCCTGGCAGCCGACCTCCGCGCCGGAGATCGAGGCGTTCTCCTTGATGAGCACGCCGATCGCCCCGGCCGTGAGCAGGAAGCGCACGACGCCCTCGTCGGACGCGCCCGGGACGTACTTGTCGTAGTAGTGCAGGACCGCCGGGACGATGCCCGCCGCGCCGTTGGTCGGGGCGGTGACGATCCGGCCGCCCGCGGCGTTCTCCTCATTGACCGCGAGGGCGAACAGCGTCACCCAGTCCATCGCGTGCAGCGGGTCCGCCTCGGTCTCGGCGAGCAGCTTGCGGTAGAGCAGGTGCGCGCGGCGCCGTACCTTCAGGCCGCCCGGCAGCAGCCCCTCGTTCGTGCAGCCGCGCGTGACGCTTTCCCGCATCACCTGCCACAGCCCGAGCAGGTCCGCGCGGATCGTCTCCTCGTCGCGCCCGAACGCCTTCTCGTTCTCCATCATCAGCGCCGGCACCGACAGCCCGGTCTCCTCCGTCAGTGACAGCAGCGAGGCCCCGGTCGCGAACGGGTACGGCACGACCGTGTCGTCCGGCTTGATGCGGTCGGCGCCGGTCGCGTCCTCGTCCACGACGAAACCGCCGCCGACCGAGTAGTAGACCTTCTCCCGCAGCACCTCGCCCGCGTCGTCGTACGCCGTGAAGCGCATGCCGTTCGGATGGTGCGGCAGCGACTCCTTGCGCTCGAAGACCAGGTCCGAGCCGACGACGAACGGCACCTCGCGCGAGCCGAGCAGGCGGATCGTCCCCTGCGAACGCGCCGATGCCAGCCGCGCCGGAACACCGTCGACGTCGACCGACTCCGGCCGGTCACCCTCCAGGCCCAGGATGACCGCCTTGTCGCTGCCGTGCCCCTTGCCGGTCAGGCCCAGCGAGCCGTACAGCACGGTGCGTACGGACGCGGTCTTCTCCAGCAGGCCGTCGGCGGAGAGGGAACGCGCGAACCGGTGCGCGGCCACCATCGGCCCGCCCGTGTGCGAGCTGGACGGACCGATACCCACCTTGAACAGGTCGAAGACGCTGATCGCCATGACTACTCGGCCACGACGCCGCGAGCCTCCATGGCCTGCTGGTAGAGACGCCCGGCGCGGTAGCTGGAGCGTACGAGCGGCCCGGACATCACCCCCGCGAAGCCGATCTCCTCGGCCTCGGCCTTCAGCTCGACGAACTCCTCCGGCTTGACCCAGCGCTCGACCGGGTGGTGGCGGGGGGTGGGCCGGAGGTACTGCGTGATGGTGAGCAGCTCGCAGCCCGCGTCGTACAGGTCGCGCATCGCCTGCGTGATCTCCTCGCGGGTCTCGCCCATGCCGAGGATGAGATTGGACTTGGTGACCAGCCCGTCCTCACGCGCCTGGGTCAGGACCGACAGCGACCGCTCGTACCGGAAGGCCGGCCGGATCCGCTTGAAGATCCGCGGCACCGTCTCCAGGTTGTGCGCGAGCACCTCAGGCCGGGAGGAGAACACCTCGGCGAGCTGCGACGGCACGGCGTTGAAGTCCGGGATGAGCAGCTCGACGCCGCAGCCGGGCAGCGCGGAGTGGATCTGCCGTACCGTCTCGGCGTACAGCCACGCGCCGCCGTCCGGCAGGTCGTCGCGGGCGACGCCGGTGATCGTGGCGTACCGCAGGCCCATCCGCTCGACCGACTCCGCGACGCGCCGGGGCTCGTCCGGGTCGTACGCGGCGGGCTTGCCCGTGTCGATCTGGCAGAAGTCACACCGGCGCGTGCACTGGTCGCCGCCGATGAGGAAGGTGGCCTCGCGGTCCTCCCAGCACTCGTAGATGTTCGGGCAGCCCGCCTCCTGGCACACGGTGTGCAGGCCCTCGCTGCGCACCAGGTCGGTCAGCTCCCGGTACTGCGGCCCCATCTTCAGCTTGGTCTTGATCCACGGCGGCTTGCGCTCGATCGGGGTCGCGGCGTTGCGCGCCTCGACGCGGAGCAGCTTGCGGCCTTCCGGGGCGATGGTCATCTCATCTCACAAACTGGGATATAGCGGGTGCTGTTCGGCCAGGGCGGTCACCCGGGCCGAAAGCGCTGCCTCGTCGAACGACGGCTGCAGCGCGAGCGCGATGATGTCGGCGACCTCGGCGAAGTCGGCCTCCTGGAAGCCGCGGGTGGCCAGCGCGGGCGTGCCGATCCGCAGCCCGGAGGTCACCATCGGCGGCCGCGGGTCGTTCGGGACGGCGTTGCGGTTGACGGTGATGCCGATGGAGTGCAGCCGGTCCTCGGCGTCGCGGCCGGTCAGCTCCGAGTCGACCAGGTCGACCAGGACCAGGTGCACGTCGGTGCCGCCGGTCAGCACCTTCACGCCCGCCTTGGCGGCGTCCTCGCGCGACAGCCGCGCCGCCAGTGCCTTCGCGCCCTCGACCGTACGGCGCTGGCGCTCGGCGAACTCCTCGGACGCGGCGATCTTCAGGGCCACGGCCTTGGCGGCGATCACGTGCTCCAGCGGCCCGCCCTGCGTGCCCGGGAACACCGCGGAGTTGATCTTCTTGGCGAACTCCTCGCGGCACAGGATGAGGCCGCCGCGGGGCCCGCAGAGGGTCTTGTGCGTCGTGCTCGTGACGACGTCGGCGTGCGGCACCGGCGAGGGGTGCAGCCCGGCGGCGACGAGCCCGGCGAAGTGCGCCATGTCAACCATGAGCAGCGCGCCCGTCTCGTCGGCGATGCGGCGGAACTCGGCGAAGTCGAGCTGCCGCGGGTACGCCGACCAGCCGGCGACGATCATCTTCGGCCGGTGCTCGCGCGCCAGCCGGGCGACCTCGTCCATGTCGACCAGGCCGTCCTCGCCTACGTGGTAGGCGGCGACGTTGAACATCTTGCCCGAGTAGTTGATCTTCATGCCGTGGGTCAGGTGCCCGCCGTGGGCGAGGTCCAGGCCCAGGATGGTGTCGCCCGGCTGGAGCAGCGCGAAGTACACCGCGATGTTGGCCTGCGCCCCCGAGTGGGGCTGCACGTTCGCGTGGTCGGCGCCGAACAGGGCCTTGGCGCGGTCGATCGCGAGCTGCTCGGTGACGTCGACGTACTCACAGCCGCCGTAGTAGCGGCGGCCCGGGTAGCCCTCGGCGTACTTGTTCGTCATCACCGAGCCCTGGGCCTCGAGCACGCCCACCGGGGCGAAGTTCTCCGAGGCGATCATCTCCAGGGTCGACTGCTGGCGGTGCAGCTCCTCGGCGATGGCCGACGCGACCTCTGGGTCGATCTCGGAGAGAGGGGCGTTGGACAGGCTCATCTCACGCCTCCTCGATCAGCTTGGAGTAGGCCGGCGCGTCCAGCAGGTCGGGGCCGTCACCGTCGGTACGGATCTTCAGTAGCCAGCCCTCCCCGTACGGGTCGGTGTTGATCACGGCCGGGTCCTCCTCGACCGCACCGTTCACCGCCACGACCTCCCCCGTCACCGGCGCATAGATGTCACTCACCGACTTGGTCGACTCCGCCTCGCCACAGGGCTCCCCGGCCTCGACCGTGGCGCCCTCCTGCGGCAACGAGACGTACACGATGTCACCGAGGGCGTCGGCGGCATAGGCGGTGATCCCCACAGTCACAACACCGTCGGACGGCTCGGTAATCCACTCATGCTCTTCGGTGTAGGAAAGGGTCTCGGGAACGTTGCTCACGGGGTCCTCCTATAGAAAGGCAGGGCGACCTTGTCGACCGGCTCATGTTTGCCGCGGATGTCCACCGCCAGATCGGTGTCTTCGGTGTGACCCGCGTGGATATAGCCCATGGCGATGGGCTTGCCCAGTGTCGGGGACGGCGCGCCGCTGGTCACGACTCCGCACGGCGTGCCGTCTGATCCCACGATGTCGTACCCGTGCCGGGGCACCCGCCGTCCCCTGGCGACCAGGCCGACGAGGGTGCGCTCCGGCGCCTTGTCGGCGATCGCGGCCAGCGCGGCACGTCCGACGAAGTCGCCCTTGTCGAACTTGACGGTACGGCCGAGGCCCGCGTCGAACGGCGTCGTCTCGGCGGTCAGCTCGTTGCCGTACAGCGGCATCCCGGCCTCCAGGCGCAGCGTGTCGCGCGAGGACAGCCCGCAGGGCCGCAGGTCGTCGCCGCCGGCCTCGGTCAGCGCCGCCCAGGTCGCCACGGCGTCGCCGGCGGAGACGAACAGCTCGAAGCCGTCCTCGCCCGTGTAGCCGGTGCGGGCGATCAGGGCGTCGACGCCGGACACCGCGCCGGGCAGGATCGCGTAGTACTTCAGGTCGCCGAGCGCGGCGTCGGTGAGCTTGCCGAGGATCCCCTGCGCCTTCGGCCCCTGGACCGCGACGAGGGCGTACGCGTCGGAGCGGTCGTCGACGGTGGCCCCGTCGAACTTCTCGGCCCGCGCGGTCAGCTCTGAGCGTACGGTGGCGGCGTTCGCGGCGTTGGCCACGATCAGATAGGTCTCGGCGGCCAGCCGGTAGACGATCAGGTCGTCCAGGACGCCGCCGTCGGCGTCGCAGATCATCGTGTAGCGCGCCCGGCCCACGGCGAGCGCCGAAAGGTGTCCGATGAGGGAGTAGTCGAGCGCCGCCCCGGCCTGCGGGCCGGTCACGAAGATCTCTCCCATGTGGGACAGGTCGAACAGGCCGGCGCTGGTACGGACCGCCTGGTGCTCGGCGGTCTCGCTGCCGTAGCGCAGCGGCATCCGATAACCGGCGAACTCGGTGACGGTGGCGCCGAGGCCCTCGTGGACCTCGTGGAGTGGTGTCTTCTTGGTGTCCGGAACGGACATCGCGGCAGGCTCCTTATCGCGCGGGCGATCCGGGGGTCATATCGTCCCACTGGTTCGCGTGCGGTCTCGGCGCCTCCCCCTCTGTCATCGGCGCCTGAGAGCTTCGCCCGGGGGGCTTGCACCTTCGGCGGGAGCAGTGCTCCGCTTTCCAGAGGTCGCCTGCTCCGCGCGGTCTTCGTCGCCTGAGAGGTTCCGGGGAGGAGTTGCTCCTTCGGCGGCCCGGACTGGCGGTCCGGGCGCTCTCCCGCGCGGGATCAACGGCTGCCGCCAGGCTAGCAGCGCCCGTCGCGCGGCGACAGCCCGCACATCGGCCCACCTGGCCACGCGGATACACGCTGAGTGTATAGACGGCGAGTATACGCGCGACGTACCCTCCGTCTCATGAGCGTTCCCTACGCCCTCCTCGGCCTGCTCGAACGGGAGCCGAGCCACGGGTACGACCTGAAACGCGACTACGACGCGCTGTTCGGCCGGGGCAGGCCGCTGTCCTTCGGCCAGGTCTACGCCACCCTCGGCCGGCTCGCCCGTGCGGGGAAGGTGGTCGTGGGCGAGACCGAGGCCGGCTCGGGCCCCGACCGCAAGCGGTACGTCATCACCGAGACGGGGGCGACCGAGTTCGAGTCCTGGCTCGCCGAGCCGGTCGAGGCCGAGCCGCACCTGCAGACGGTGCTGTTCACGAAGGTCGTGCTCGCGCTGCTGCTCGACCGCGACGCCGAGGCGTACCTCGACGCCCAGCGCGCCGCCCACCTGAAACGCATGCGCGAGCTGACCGAGACCAAGCGGACCGGCGACCTGGTCGACGCGCTGCTCGCCGACCACGGCCTGTTCCACCTGGAGTCCGACCTGCGCTGGATCGACCTCACCGCGGCCCGGCTCGACGCGCTGAAACGCGAGGTCCTGCCGTGACGACTCTCGTGGAGGCGCGCGACGTGACGCTGTCGTTCGGCAGCACGCCCGCGCTGCGGGGCGCGAGCCTGTCGGCCGAGGCCGGCGAGATCCTCGCCGTCATGGGCCCGAGCGGGTCGGGCAAGTCGACCCTGCTGCACTGCCTGGCCGGGATCCTCACGCCGGGTTCCGGCGAGGTCCGGTTCGACGGCCGCCGGGTGGACACCATGGGCGAGGCCGAGCGCAGCGCCCTGCGCCGCGACCGCTTCGGCTTCGTGTTCCAGTTCGGTCAGCTCGTCCCCGAGCTGACCGCCGAGGAGAACGTCGCACTGCCACTGCTGCTCGGCGGCATGCGCCGGGGCGCGGCCGTCCGGCAGGCCCACCCCTGGTTCGAACGGCTCGGCCTGGACGGCCTGGAGCGGCGGCGGTCCGGCGAGCTGTCCGGCGGGCAGGCCCAGCGCGTCGCACTGGCCCGAGGCCTGGTCGCGAGCCCGCGGGTGCTGTTCGCCGACGAACCGACCGGCGCGCTCGACTCGCTCACCGGGGAGCAGGTCATGGAGCTGCTCGTGTCCGCCGCCCGCGAGGAGGGCACCACGGTCATCCTGGTCACCCACGAGCCGCGGGTGGCCGCGTACGCCGACCGCGAGGTCATCGTCCGCGACGGGAGGACCACGTCGATCGGGGTGATCTCGTGATCGGGTTCGGTGTGCGGCTGGCCGTGGCGGGCGGGCGAGAGGCGGCCGTGCGGCTGGTGGTCACGGCGGCCGCCGTCGCGCTGGGAGTCGGGCTGCTGCTGGCGACCTTGGCGGGCGTCAACGCGGTCAACGCGCAGAACGCCCGCTACGCCTGGCTGAACTCCGCGTCCCCCGAGGCCACGGCGGGTGTTCCGCCGTCCCCGGACCCACTGTGGGCCACCCTCGGCTACGAGCGCTACGAGGGCAGGACGATCACCCGGGTCGACGTCGCCGCCACCGGGCCCCGCTCACCCGTTCCACCCGGCATCCCGCGCCCGCCCGGGCCGGGGGAGTACTACGCGTCACCCGCGCTGACCGCGCTGCTGCGCACGGCACCGCCCGGCCGGCTCGGCGACCGCTACCCCGGCCGCCGGATCGGCACGATCGGCCCGGCCGCGCTCCCGTCCCCGGACTCGCTGTACGTCATCGCGGGCGCGAGCGCCGCCGAACTCTCGCGCGCCCCCGGCGCGGCGAAGGTGACCGCCATCGCCACCAGGACGCCCAGCAGCTGTTCGAGCTGCAACGCCGGCACCAACGCGAACGGCATCGACCTCATCCTGTCGGTCACGGCGGCGGCGCTGCTCTTCCCCGTGCTGATCTTCATCGGCACGGTCACCCGGCTCGTCGCCACGCGTCGCGAACAACGCTTCGCCGCCATGCGCCTGGTCGGCGCCACGCCCCGGCAGATCTCCCTGGTCGCGGCCGTCGAGTCCAGCGTCGCGGCGGTCGCGGGCACCGCGGGCGGTTTCGGACTGTTCTTCCTCTTCCGCACGCGCCTGACCGCGCTCCCGCTCACCGGCGAGCGGTTCTACGCCGCCGACCTGTCGCTCAACCCGCTCCAGGTCGCGCTCGCCGCCGTCGGCGTCCCGATCGGGGCGATGATCGCGGCGCGCCTCGCGCTGCGCCGAGTGCGGATCTCCCCGCTCGGCGTGAGCCGGCGCGTCACTCCGCGCCCGCCTCGCCCGTACCGGCTGATCCCGCTCGTCGCCGGCGTCGCCGAGCTGGCGTTCTTCGTCGGCCGTCGCCCCGACACCACGAACGGCCAGATCTGGGCGTACCTCACCGGGATCTTCCTGATGATGGGCGGCCTGGTCGTCGCCGGGCCGTGGCTGACCATGGCCGGCTCACGCGTCGTCGCGCGGTACGCCCGCCGTCCCGCGGCGTTGATCGCCGGGCGGCGGCTCGCCGACGACCCGAAGGCCGGCTACCGCGCGGTCAGCGGCCTCGTGCTCGCCCTCTTCGTCACCAGCACGGCGGTCGGAGTGATCAACACGATGGTGGCCGAAGAGGGCCTGCCCGAGAGCGACGCGGCGGCCCGCGGCACGCTGGTGGCCGAGTACTCCCACGGCTGGACCAGGACGCCGGGCGTGCCCCGCGCCTCCGTCCCGGTCTCCGACCAGGTCCTGGCCCGGCTGCGCTCGATCCCCGGCGTACGGGGCGTCATGCTGATCCACACGAACCCGCTCGGCACGACGCTCTCGCTGGGCGGCCCCCGGCCGATGGTGGCCGGGCTGATGTCGTGCCGCGAGCTGGCCGGGGTGCCGCACTTCGGGCGGTGCGCCGCCGGCGCGGACGTGGTGTCGGTGCCGCCCGACTACGTCTTCGACTCCGAACGCCTCCCCGGCACGGACTGGCCCGCCGCCGCCCTGTCCTCGTCGCGGGCGCGGCGCCTCCCGGTCCAGACGGTCGTCGTCGGCACCGACGGGTCGGCGTCGGCGGTCGAACGGGCGCGGACCGTGCTCGCCGTCGCCTTCCCGCACCGCGAGCCGGCGGCCACCGTCCGGGAGATGCGTGCGAACGCCGACACCGCGCGGCTGCTCAGGGGGTACGAACGCCTGGCCGACGTGGTGATCGTCGTCAGCCTGTGCATCGCCGGGTGTGCCCTGGCGGCGAGCGTGGTCGGCGGCCTGAACGAGCGCAAACGGCCGTTCAGCCTGCTGCGGCTCACGGGCGTCCGGCTCGCGACCCTCGGCCGGGCCGTCGTCCTGGAGAGCGCGGTCCCGCTGCTGGCCAACGCCGTCGTGGCGACGGGGGCGGGGTTCCTGGCCGCCGGGCTGTTCCTGAGGTCACAGCTGGACTACCCGCTGCACCCGCCGGGCATCGGCTTCGCCGTCACGGTCGTGGCAGGGCTCGCCGTCTCCCTCGGCGTCATCGCCGCCACCCTGCCCCTGCTCCGGCGGATCACCGGGCCCGAGACCGCGCGGAACGAGTGAGGGGGCTCACCGATCCCCTCACTCGTTCGGCACGCCTACGTCCCGATGCCACCGTAACTGTGCGTCGCTTGGCGGGTTTTATCTGTCGGCTGGTACGAAACACAGTTCGAGGATTCCGGAGGGGAAGGCCGTGCTTTTCACCAGGCGCAGCTTCCGAGCCTCGTCCAGTTCGGGGACCAGTGGCGCGCCCTTGCCGGTGATGGCGGGGAGCACCCACAGGCGGTACTCATCGACCACGCCGAGCTTGATCAGCGATTGCATGAACTCGGTGCCGCCGCAGGCGACGAGGTCCTTGCCGGGCCCGGCCTTGAGCTTGGCGATCTCTTCCGCGGTGTCACCGCCGGCGATCCGGGTCTCGGGCCAGTCGTCGGCGGTTTCGAGGGTGCGGGAGAACACGACCTTGGGGATCTCGTTCATGGCCTTGGCGGACGGGTGGTCGGAGGTGGGCCAGTATCCGGCACAGATCTCGTAGGTCTTGCGGCCCATGAGGAAGGCTCCGGCCTCCCACAGCCGGCTGACGAAGTATTCCTCCTGCTCGGGGTCGTCGATGCTGTCCATGACGTCCCGGATTCCGTTGTCCCCGTCGGCGCTCTTGCCGTCGAGTGAGACGTAAAAGCCCAGAATCAACCTACGCATCCGACGCCTCCGTTTGTTTCTTCCCGCGCCGGGACGGTCCCAGCGCAGGTCCAACGCCCCTCTTGGACACCTACGACGCGAGCCAGGACCGCCACGCCGACTCGATCTCCTTCTCGTCCTCGTCGGCGGAAAAGCCGTGGTACCCGACGACGAGCGTGTTCCGGTAGCCCTTGATCAACAGGTGGATGCCGTGCGGGGTGCGCACACCGACGAAATATGGCGTGCCGAGGAACTCGACCACACCGTCGGTGGCGGGCAGGCCGGGTACGTTCAATCGCACGGGCGCACCCTGGTTCATCTCGCCGGTCAGCGAGAGCGCGGCCGCGAACCGCGACCACACCCGCTCGTTGTCCGGCACGGCCGGGCCGACCAGGAACAGGTTGCGCGTGGCGTAGCGGCCCGGGAAGTACTTCAGGTAGGCGGCGAGCTGCTTGAGGTACATCAGGTCGCCTGCCTTCATGCTGTCGTAGTACTCCGCATCCCAGTCGTCGCTCAGGATGCCGCTGTGCACGAACCGCAGGACGGTGCTTCCGCCGTCCCGGCCCTCCAGCAGGTACTCGCAGGCCGTGAACGTGCCGTCCGGGCTGTCCTCCCGGAAGGCCAGGCGCTCGCCCGGCTCCCACGCGGTGATCGTGGACTTCTGGACGAAACCCATCGCGCCCATCATGTCCAGGCTGTTCGTACCGCCTTCCCCTGGTTCGATCTCGGTGCGTCCCATGAACCACGAGTCGACGCCGGGACCGGTGGCGATGGCCTCCCACACCTGCTGCGGGGTGGCCTCCAGGGTGATCTCGTCGGCGATCTCGAATTCGTGCGACATGTCAGGAATCCTCGTGCAGACAAATATAGATGTCAAGACGAAAATTTTTGTCGGTGGCGCACGTCGATCGCCGCTGGTCAGGCGCTGAGCGCGGCGGCGGGGGTACAACCTCCGCCGCCGCGAGAACGGCCGCCCGGGGGCGAACAGGGCCCTGGGCAAAGCCCGCGCCGGTCTGCCAGCCCGCACCGTGGTCGACGCGACCACGGGTGAGGGGCTCAGCGCACGAAGGTCACGTCGGGGTACCGCGGCGACGGCCGGTCCAGCAGGTCGTCGTCGCGGCCGCGCAGCCACCGGTCGAAGAAGGCCGCCAGGTACGCACGCTGCTCGGCCACCGCCCGCGAGGAGTCGATCCAGCCGGTGTCCGCGTCCACCTTGAGCTGCGGCGCCAGTGACTCCAGGTCGGTGTAGGTGTGGTGCGCCGAGCCGCGCAGGTGCAGGTCGCGCTTCCAGCCGGTGCTGTGGTCCCACAGCGCCTCCCACGACCGTACGGTGTGGTGGTCGCTCGCCTGGCTGCCCATCAGCAGGAACGGCCGCCGCAGGCCGCTCTCGGCGAGCGACGACAGGCCGGGACCGCCGTCGCTCTGGTCGAAGCCGACCGTGCCGTCCAGGTCCGCCGCGGCCCGTACGCGCGGGTCGTCGTGCAGCGCCTGCAGGGCGGTGAACCCGCCCGCCGACTGGCCTGCCATGCCGATCCGCCCGGGGTCGACGGCGTCGCCCAGCCCGTTCGGGAGCGTGCTCAGCCGGTCGAGCACGAACCGCGTGTCGGCGGTCCGTACGCTCACGACCTTCTTCAACGTCTCCAGCGGGTCACCGTCCAGGGGCAGCTTGAACGGCTCGACCCGGCCGCCGGGGAACTCCACCTCCGACGCGTCATAGGTGTGGTCGATCGTCACGACGACGTAGCCGCGCGAGGCCAGGTCCTCGGCGAAGGTGGTGCCGAGCGTGCGCGGGTCGCCCAGGCCGGGGGAGAACAGCACGACGGGATGGCGGCCGGCCGTCACGGGCGCGCCCTGGTGGGAGTGCGTCATCGTGGCGCCCCAGTCGGCGGCGCCGGGCTTGATGCCCAGGCCCTGGTGGACGGGGGTGCCGAGCGAGGCGTCGAAGTGCTTCGCCGCGCCCGGTGTCATCTGCGGCGCGAGCGGGTGGGCCGCGGCGTCGCGCGCCGGGTAGAACACGCTGACCATCAGCTCCCGGTACGCCTGCGCGGGCACCCACGGATCGTGCCGTGAGTCGTCGACCAGACGCACCGCGACCGTGCCGACGTCGTCCGGCCCACTGGGAGAAGGCAGCGTGAGCCGCGCCGCGTTCGTGGACGCCGCCGTGTGGACGTTCGGCCGCAGCGGAACGGCCGAGGAGACGGTCGGCCCGGCCGCCAGCAGAGCGGCCGTGGCCAGGCCGCCCGCCACCAGACCGCCGATGAGACGGGAACCGTTCACGAGCCCTCCTTCGTCGGTGGAGTGATCCAGACGCGCGTGTTCTTGACTCGCTCGCTTCGCTCGCTCATGAGATGACCTCCGGTGTCGCAGGAATGGCCTCAATGCTGGTCGGGCGGGCGCGGCGGCGGAATCGTGCCACCACGCCGATCGGGGGTTCGGTTTTCCCGACCTCTCACACGACGACGACGGGTGCGGGGACGGCCGCGGCCGCCACCAGCGCGGAGAAGACCGCCACCTCCGCGTCGGCCTCCGGATGCCACTGGACGCCGACCGTGAACGGGTGCCCGTCCAGCTCGGCCGCCTCGATCAGGCCGTCGTCGGACCACGCGCACGCGGTGAGGCCCCCGCCGAGCCGGTCGATCGCCTGGTGGTGCAGGCTCGGCACGTCCAGAGTCGTACGGTTCAGCGCGCGGGCCAGGACGCAGCGGGGATGCAGGTGCACGTCGTGCCGGACGAAGACGCCGTCCCCGCCCGCGTGTCCCTCGTGGCCGACGACGTCCGGCACGTGCTGGTGCAGCGTGCCGCCGAGGGCCACGTTCATGAGCTGGAGGCCACGGCAGATGCCGAGGATCGGCAGCCGCAGCGCGAGCGCCTCCCGCAGCAGGGCCAGCTCGGCGGCGTCGCGGACGGCGTTGACCGGCCCGCTCGCCCGATGCGGGACCGCGCCGTATCGCGCCGGGTCGACGTCACCGCCGCCGACGAGCAGCAGCCCGTCGAGACGCGACAGCACGCCGTCGACGCCGGGCAGGGCCGGCAGGACCACCGGCGTCCCACCGGCGGCGAGAACCTTGTCGAGATAACGCTGGGGCACGACGCTGGCGGGCATGTCCCACGCCGCCCAGCGGGCCCGTTCGGCGTAGGCGCTCACGCCGATCACAGGTCTTGTCACGGCAAACGATGAAAGCGTGACGCGACGTCACGCCCCACCGACCTGGAATTCGCCTGGTCGCGATTTGACCTGTCGCTGACCGGGCCGGCCGTCCGCCGCCGCGACCAGGGCACGGAACAGCGACGGGTCCGCGTCGACCTCCGGATGCCACTGGACGCCCAGCGTGAACGGGCGGTCGCCGGCCTCGGCGGCCTCGACCAGGCCGTCGTCGGACCACGCGGTCGCGGTCAGCCCCGCCCCGAGCCGGTCGATCGCCTGGTGGTGGTAGTGCGACACCGTGACCGTCTCCGCGCCGAGCGCCGCGGCCAGCCGCGTGCCCGGCGCGACCTTCACCGGGAACCGGCTGTAGATCCCGGGGCTCCGCGAGTGCCGGACGTCGCCGCCCACGTCCGGCACGTGCTGGTGGAGCGTGCCGCCCAGGGCGACGTTGAGCACCTGGAGGCCACGGCAGACGCCGAGGAAGGGCAGGCCGAGCTCCAGCGCGCCGCGCACGAGGGCGAGCTCCGCCTCGTCCCGGAAGTCGCGGACGTGACCGGTCCGCTCGTGCGGCGCCGCGCCGTACGACGCGGGGTTCAGGTCGCCGCCGCCGGACAGCACGAGCGCGTCGAGGCGCGGCAGCACCGAGGACGGGTCGCCGGCCGGCGGCAGCAGCACGGGCTGCCCACCGGCCCGGACGATCTGCTCGACGTACGCGTGCGGCAGCAGCGTCGCCGTTGTCTCCCAGACCGTGAACCGCGCCGGCTCCACGTACGACGTCACCCCGATGACCGGCGGGGTCACGAGAGCGGAGTGACGTACGCGCCGGAGATCCCGCCGTCCACCAGGAACTCCGAGGCCGTGACGAACGAGGCGTCGTCGCTGGCCAGGAACGCCACGGCCGCCGCGATCTCGCTCGCCTCGGCGAACCGGCCGACCGGGATGTGCACCAGCCGCCTGGCCGCGCGCTCGGGGTCCTTGGCGAACAGCTCCTGGAGCAGCGGGGTGTTCACCGGCCCCGGGCACAGGGCGTTGACCCGGATGCCCTCGCGGGCGAACTGCACGCCCAGCTCCCGCGACATCGCCAGCACGCCGCCCTTGGAGGCGGTGTAGGAGATCTGCGAGGTCGCCGCGCCCATCACCGCCACGAACGACGCCGTGTTGATGATCGAGCCGCGTCCCTGCTCGCGCATGTACGGGATGACGTGTTTGCAGCACAGGTACACGCTGGTCAGGTTGACCTCCTGCACGCGGCGCCACGCGTCGATGCCGGTCGTCAGGATCGAGTCGTCGTCGGGCGGGGAGATCCCGGCGTTGTTGAAGGCGATGTCCACCGAGCCGTAGGCGTTCTTGGCGAAGGCGTACATCCCGCGCACGTCCTCCTCGCTGGTGACGTCCGCGCGGACGAACAGCCCGCCGACCTCCTCCGCGACGTTCTTGCCGGTCGTCTCGTCCACGTCGGCGATGACGACTCTGGCGCCCTCCTCGGCGAATCGCCGTACGGTCGCCAGGCCGATGCCGCTGGCACCGCCGGTGACGACCGCGACGCGGTCCTGCAGACGCTGCATTGATCCTCCGCTCCCGGGAGACCGGCCGTCAGCCGGTCGCGATGAAGACGTTCTTGGTCTCGGTGAAGGCGTCCAGGGCGTCCGGGCCCAGCTCACGGCCGAACCCGGACTGCTTGAAGCCGCCGAACGGGGTCCAGTAGCGGACCGCCGAGTGGGAGTTGACGGACAGGTTGCCCGCCTCGACGGCACGCGCGACGCGCAGGGCCCGGCCGACGTCACGGGTCCACAGCGAGCCCGCCAGCCCGTACACCGTGTCGTTCGCGATCCGTACGGCGTCGGCCTCGTCCTCGAAGGGCCGCACGCTCACAACCGGACCGAAGATCTCCTCGTCCCAGGCGCGGCCCGTCCCGGTCAGCACGGTCGGCGGGAACCAGAACCCCGGCCCGTCCGGGCAGCTCCCGCGGAAGGCGACGCCGTCACCGGTGAAACCGCGCACCTTCTCCCGGTGCGCCGCGCTGATCAGCGGTCCCACTTCGGTGTCCTCGGTGCGCGGGTCGCCGACGCGCACGCCGCGTACGGCCGGTTCCAGAAGTTCCATGAACCGGTCGTACACGCTGCGCTCCACGAGCACGCGCGAGCGGGCGCAGCAGTCCTGCCCCGCGTTGTCGAAGACGGCGTACGGCGCCGTGGCGGCGGCCCGCTCCAGGTCGGCGTCGGCGAAGACGATGTTGGCGCTCTTGCCGCCCAGCTCCAGCGTGAGCCGTTTCACCTGGTCCGCGCATGACCGCATGATCTCCTTGCCCACGCGGGTCGAGCCGGTGAAGACGACCTTCCGTACGTCCGGGTGCGCGACGAGCCGCCGTCCCGCGACCGGCCCCTCACCCGGCACCACCTGGAGCACGCCCTCGGGCAGCCCGGCCTCCAGGGCGAGCTCGCCGATGCGGCGCGCGGTCAGCGGCGTCGCCTCCGCGGGCTTGACGACCACGGTGTTCCCGGCGGCGAGCGCCGGGGCCATGCCCCAGCCCATGACCGGCATCGGGAAGTTCCACGGCACGATGAGGCCGACCACGCCGAGCGGCTCGCGGAACGTCACGTCCAGCCCGCCCGGCACGGGGATCTGCCGGCCGAACAGCCGCTCCGGCGCGCCCGCGTAGTAGTCGAGCACGTCGCGGACGTTCCCGGCCTCCCAGCGTGCCTGGCCGATCGGGTGCCCGGCCTCGGCCACCTCCAGGTCCGCCAGCTCCTCGACGTGCTCGTCGACGGTACGTGCGAAGGCGCGCAGCAGCCGGGCACGGTCGCCGGGCGCGACGTTCCGCCAGGTGGCGTACGCCTCGCGGGCGCGCGCGACCGCGGCGTCGACCTCCTCGGCGCCCGCCATCGGCACGGCCGCGACGACCTCCTCGGTCGCCGGATTGATCACTTTGAAGTCGGCCACGCGATCCCCCCGGTCAGGTGCGCTCGAAGTTGCGGAACAGCTCCCAGTCGGTCACCGCGCGGTCGTAGGCGGCCAGTTCGACGTTCGCGTTGTTGGCGTAGTGGTCCACGACCTCGTCGCCGAACGCCGCGCGGGCCAGGTCGCTGCCGGTCCAGTCGGCGGCGGCCTCGCGCAGCGTGGCGCGCACCTGGGCGGCGCCGGAGGTGTAGGCGTTGCCCTCGTAGGCCTCTTCCAGCGGCAGCTCGTTCTCGATGCCGTGCAGACCGGCCGCGATCAGCGCGGACACGGCGAGGTAGGGGTTCACGTCGCCGCCGGGCACGCGGTTCTCCACGCGCAGGGACGGTCCGGAGTGCCCGACGAGGCGCAGCGCGCAGGTGCGGTTGTCGCGCCCCCACTTGATCGCGGTCGGCGCGAACGAGCCCGGCGCGTACCGCTTGTAGGAGTTGACGTTCGGGGCGTACAGGAGCGTGAAGTCGCGCATGCAGGCGAGCTGCCCGGCGATGAAGTGCGCACCGATCTCCGACAGGCCGTGCGGGCCGTCGCCGGCCATGATCGGGGTGCCGTCCCGGTCCCGCAGCGAGATGTGGATGTGGCAGGAGTTGCCCTCCCGCTCGTTCGGCTTGGCCATGAAGGTGATCGAGCTGCCCTCCTGGGCCGCGATCTCCTTCGCGCCGGTCTTGTAGAGCACGTGGTTGTCGCAGGTGCTGAGCGCGTCGGCGTACCGGAAGGCGATCTCGTGCTGGCCGAGGTTGCACTCGCCCTTGGCCGACTCGACGTACATCCCGGCGCCGTCCATGGCGTTACGAATGCGGCGCAGCAGCGGCTCGACGCGCGACGTGCCCATGATCGAGTAGTCGACGTTGTACTGGTTCGCCGGGGTCAGGCCGTGGTAGCGCCGGTTCCAGGCCTCCTCGTAGGTGTCCTGGAAGACCAGGAACTCCAGCTCCGTGCCGACGTACGCGCCCCAGCCGCGCTCGGCGAGCCGGGCCAGCTGGCGGCGCAGGATCTGCCGGGGCGACGCGACGACGTCGGTGCCGTCCCGTTCTTCACCCCCGTGGCTACGCCCCTCCGCCCCCCAGGCGAGATCGGCGAAGACCAGGGCGGAGCCGGGGTGCCAGGGCAGCCACCGCAGCGTGGGCATGTCCGGGCGCATGACGAAGTCGCCGTAGCCGCGCTCCCACGAGGACATGGCGTACCCGTCGACCGTGTTCATGTCGACGTCCACCGCGAGCAGGTAGTTGCACCCCTCCGAACCGTGCGCGACCACCTCCTCCAGGAAGTACCGGGCGGACAGGCGCTTGCCTTGGAGCCGTCCCTGCATGTCGGTGACGACGATGAGGACCGTGTCGATCCGGTCCGCCTCCACCTCGACCCAGAGTTGTTCCAGCGTGAGCAGACCTCGGTTCGGCACGATGGCGCCCTTCGGGGGAGAGGCCATTGCTTGAAAGGCCAATGGTGTTATTTGTGACCATTGAGAGCCCTGAGCCGTGGCCGTGTCAAGACTCGCGCGTCAGGTACTGCGCGGTTTGTCCCAGGTCAGGGAGTAGCGCCAGAGGAGATGCCGCCGGAATCGGCAGCCCGGCAGCAGGCGCTGCGCGTCGCGGCGGATCTCGCCCCAGCTCATGGCCGGATCCTTCATCGGCAGCCCGTCCGGCTGGGTCTTGCCGCCGTTGCGGCGCCGGTGCCAGGAGGCGGCCGGGACGCCGGCGCCGCTCAGGATCCAGTCGAGCGGCGTCCCGTTGCGGGCGAGCCCGACGATCACTGCCCGGCCGCCCGGAGCGAGCAGGCGCTCGACCGCCGCGAGCGCCGGCGCGAAGTCGACGTGGTGGATGACCGCGACGGCGCTGACGAAGTCGAACCGGCCCTCGCCGAGCGGCTCGCGCTCGTGGTGCAGGAAGTCCGCCTCGGCGAACGTCACGTTGTCCAGGCCCTTACCGCGTTCGCGGGCCAGCCGGACCATCTCCGCCGAGACGTCCACGCCGACGACCGTGTCGCTCCGCCGCGCCAGCCGCCGGGCCAGCAACCCGTCGCCGCAGCCGATGTCGAGCGCGGCGTCGCAGCCCTCGGGAACCGCGCGGAGTACGAGCGGGTGGTAGTGCACGTTGTGGTTCCAGTACTCCTCCGCCATCGGCGCACCCTATCGAGGGGGCGTCCGCCCATCCGGGACCGAACAAAATTCGGGCACCCTCTTGACGCGATCTTCGGCCGCTCGCAGACTTCCGGAACAACATCAGGCCGCTGGACTGCCCTTGTGTTTCCAATGGGTTAAGGACAGGCCATGGTCACGAGCCTCGAGGAGGCACTGATGGCCACCCACCTCGATGACGACGCCAAGAGACTTGCCGAGCTCGGCTACACACAGGAGCTGGAACGCTCCTGGAGCGGCTTCTCCAACTTCGCGATCTCCTTCTCGATCATCTCCATCCTGTCCGGCTGCTTCACCACCTTCGGGCAGGCGTGGAACAACGGCGGGCCGGTCGCCATCACCTGGGGCTGGCCGTTCATCTCGGCGTTCATCCTGATCATCGGCTTCTGCATGTCCGAGCTGGTCTCGGCCTATCCCACGGCCGGCGGCATCTACTGGTGGGCGGCGACCATGGGCCGGCCCGTGCACGGCTGGTTCACCGGCTGGCTCAACCTCATCGGCCTGGTCGCGGTGACCGCCTCCGTCGACTACGGCTGCGCGACCTTCCTCAACGTGCTCCTCGGCATGCTGCACAAGGGCTGGGACGGCGGCCTGAGCTTCGTCTTCCTGCTGTTCCTGATCGTCCTGGTGCTGCACGCGCTGATCAACATCTTCGGGCACCACCTCGTGGCGGTCCTGCAGAACGTCTCCGTGTGGTGGCACGTGTTCGGCGTCGCGGCGATCGTGCTGATCCTGGTCTTCGGCCCGGACTCGCACCAGAGCCTGTCGTTCGTCCTCGGCCACCGGATCAACAACTCCGGGTTCTCGAACGGCATGTACTGGTTCTACGTGCTGCCGCTCGGCTTCCTGCTGACCCAGTACACGATCACCGGTTTCGACGCGTGCGCGCACGTCTCGGAGGAGACCCGCGGCGCGGCGCTCACCGCCGCGAAGGGCCTGTGGCGCTCCATCGCCTACTCCGCGGTCGGCGGCTGGATCCTGCTGCTGTCGTTCCTGTTCGCCGCGACGGACGTCAAGGGCATCGACGCCCAGGAGGGCGCGGTCACGGCCATCTTCACCACCGCGCTCAGCCCGGCCCTGGCCAAGGTCGTCGTCGCGATCTCGGTGGTCGGCCAGTTCTACTGCGGCATGAGCTGTGTCACGAGCACGTCTCGTATGACGTGGGCGTTCTCCCGCGACCGCGGCGTCCCCGGCTGGCGGCTGTGGTCGAAGGTCGACCGCAACCGCACTCCGGTGAACGCGATCGTCATG
This sequence comes from Actinoallomurus sp. CA-142502, assembly GCF_050936355.1. Taxonomy (NCBI): domain Bacteria; kingdom Bacillati; phylum Actinomycetota; class Actinomycetes; order Streptosporangiales; family Thermomonosporaceae; genus Actinoallomurus; species Actinoallomurus sp. CA-142502. The sequence goes on along the minus strand of NZ_JBNJMY010000001.1, from coordinate 9,581,982 downwards.
GGCTGCGTGGCGGCGCTCGTGCTCACCCTGCCGGCGCTGTACAAGAGCCCGACCGGCACGCCCGTCGCCTTCTACGCGGTCGTGTCGATCGCGGTGATCGGCCTGTACCTGGCCTTCCTCATCCCGATCTACCTGCGCCTGCGGATGGGTGACCGGTTCCGGCCGGGACCGTGGACGCTGGGGTCGAAGTACCGGGTGCTCGGCTGGATCGCCGTCATCGAGATCATCGTGATCTCGATCTACTTCATCATGCCGCTCGCGCCGGCCGGGGTGCCCGGCGACAAGGCCTGGAGCTGGAGCGCGGTGAACTACGCGCCGATCGCGCTCGGCGCCGTACTGCTGCTGGTCGGCGGCTGGTGGGGGCTGTCGGCCAGGAACTGGTTCACCGGCCCGCGCCGTACGGTCGACGGCGTCGCGGAGTCCCTCGAACCGGGCGACCTGGACGCGGGCCCCGCGACCGCCTGACCGGCCGTGGGCGGCGTCACGGCCGGCTCGAAGCCCGGCCGGCCGTGACGCGGGCGACGAAGCCCCTCGGTGCACGCGGACTCCGGATCACGGACTCGCCTCATGGCGGCCATGGTCCCAGCCCGGTTCCGGGCCGCCCACGGCTCGCTACGCTGAGCCGCATGAGCGAAGGCGGCCCGCGTTGAGCGACCGGCCGGCCGACGTCACGACCTCGGCGGTCTTCCGCCCGGTGCGCGAGGGGAACGCCTTCGAGGAGACCGTGGAGCGGCTCCTCCAGGCCGTCAAGCTCGGCGTGGTCGGTCTCGGCGAGCGGCTGCCGCCCGAACGCGAACTCGCCCCCCGGCTCGGGATCAGCCGGGTGACGCTTCGCGAGGCGATCCGCGCGCTCCAGCACGAGGGGTACGTCGAGTCGCGGCGCGGGCGCTTCGGCGGCACGTTCGTCACGTACCGGCCGCCCGAGCCGCGCAGGGGCGACCTCGAACGCGTCGCCGCCGGCATGGGCGACCGGCTCAACGACGCTCTGGTGTTCCGCATGGCGGTCGAGACCGGCGCGGCGCAGGCGCTGGCCGCGCGGCGGCTCGGCGACGAGCAGGTCGCCCGGCTGCGGCAGTGCCTGCGCGAGACCGACACCGCGGCGCCGGCCGACTACCGGCGGCTCGACACACGCTTCCACCTGACCATCGGCGAGCTGACCGGCTCACCGACGCTGGCCGCCGCGTGCGCCGACGCGCGCATGAGGCTCAACGACCTGCTGGGCGCGATCCCCGTGCTCCGGCGCAACATCGAGCACGCCGCGGTCCAGCACGCCGCCATCGTCGACGCCATTCTGGCCGGTGACCAGGACGCCGCGCGCCGGGCCGTGGCCGAACATCTTGAAGGCACCGCGGCACTACTACGCGGCTTCCTGACATGAGTTTGCCTTCACGGCATACGCTTGTCCGACTGAGGCATCGTTCGTCGGCTCGCCGCCGTTCGGGGCGCCTCCGGCACGACTGATGTGGAGCATTGAATGAGCTGGCTGTTCGTGGTGGGCATCGTCGTCTTCTTCTTCGGACTGCTCGCCTCGATCGCCCTGCATGAGCTGGGCCACCTGTCATTCGCGAAGCTTTTCGGCGTGCGCGTGCCGCAGTACATGGTCGGGTTCGGCCCGACGATGTGGTCTCGGCACACGGGCGAGACCGAGTACGGCGTCAAGTGGATCCCGCTGGGCGGCTACATCCGCATGATCGGCATGCTGCCTCCGCGCAAGGACGACCCGGAGGGCATGCTGCGCGCCTCCTCGACCGGGCGGTTCCAGACGCTGATCGAGTCCGCGCGCGGCGCCTCGCTCGAAGAGGTCGGTCCCGGCGACGAGGACCGCGTCTTCTACAGCAAGAAGTGGTGGCAGAAGGTCATCATCATGTTCGCCGGGCCGTTCATGAACATCGTGCTCGCGTTCGTGTTCATCAGCATCGTGGTGATGGGCATCGGCGTGTCGACGTACCAGCCGGTCATCGGTGAAGTGGCCAAGTGCACGATCCCGGCGGCGCAGGCCGGCCGTGACTGCTCGGCGAGCGACCCGGCGACCCCGGCGGTGCAGGCCGGGCTCCGGCCGGGCGACCGGATCCTGTCCTACGACGGCCACAAGATCTCCTCCTACGACAAGCTCCAGGGGCTGATCCGTGCCTCCGGCGGCCGTACGGTGGCGGTCGTCGTGCGGCGCGGCGGCCAGACGCTCGACCTGAATGTGCCGGTCACCACCAACCAGATGCAGTCGCTGACCGACCCCGACAAGACGGAGAAGGTCGGCTTCCTCGGCATCACGCCGACGAACGCGCGCGAGCGCCAGGGCCCCGGCATGGTGGTCAGCACGATGTCGGACCTGACGACGCGCACGTTCGGCTCGCTGGTCAACATGCCCAAGAAGATGGTCGGCGTCTGGAACGCCGCGTTCAGCGACAAGAAGCGCGACCCCAACGGCCCGATCGGCGTGGTCGGCGCGAGCCGCATCGGCGGCGAGATCGCCGCGTCGCACGAGCCCGGCCTGGACAAGCTGGCGTTCTTCCTGATGATGCTGGGCACGGTCAACTTCGCCATCGGGATGTTCAACCTGGTGCCGTTGCTCCCGCTGGACGGCGGCCACATCCTCGGGGCGCTCTGGGAGGGCGTCAAGCGTGGCGTGGCGCGGCTGACCCGCCGGCCCGACCCGGGTCACGTGGACGTCGCCAAGGCGCTCCCGCTGACGTACGCCATGGCGGCGGTGATCATTACGATGGGCGCGCTGCTGATCTACGCGGACCTGGTGAACCCGGTACGTCTCAACGGCTGACCGGCATTACGCTTCGCTGACCTGGTATTTCCCTTAGGGGCAATCGTCGCCGACGGCCGGAATGGGTCATGATGAGGGCGTACGAACTCGGGGGCGAATCGTGGGGGAGTTCTTCACGCAGCGAATCGTGGATACCGGCAGGTTGCCGCTGTTCTGCTTCTTTGTGGCGTTCATCGTCACGTTCGTGGCGGTACGCATCAACGTGCGGCTCATCCGGGCCAAGGTCCGCTGGTGGTTCAAGAACGTGCAGGTCGGTGACCTGCACATCCACCATGTGGTCTTCGGCGTGGTGCTCATGCTGGTCGGCGGGGTGGCCGCCTTGTCCATCCCGGACGCGTACACGATCTGGTTCGCGGCGGCGGCCAGCGTCTTCGGCGTCGGCGCGGCGCTCGTGCTGGACGAGTTCGCCCTGATCCTGCACCTGCGTGACGTGTACTGGATGGAAGAGGGCCGCGCGTCGGTCGACGCGGTGTTCATCGCCGTGGCCGTGACGGGCCTGATCCTCGTCGGCGTCCGCCCGATCGGCTTCAGCGACGTACGGGACCTGGGCCCGGACCGTACGGTGCCGGTCGGGGTGTTCCTGCTGGTCCTGTCGAACGTGCTCGTCAACCTGGCCCTGGCCATCGTGACGCTGTTCAAGGGCAAGATCTGGACCGGCCTGCTGGGGCTGTTCTTGCCGGTGGTGCTGGTGGTGAGCGCGTTCCGCCTGGCCCGGCCCGGCTCTCCGTGGGCCCGCTGGCGGTACGGGACGGACACGAGGAAGCTCCACCGGGCCCTGCGCCGGGAGGAACGCCTCAGACGGCCCCTGATCCGGGCGAAGATCTGGGTGCAGGAGTTCATCGCGGGCCGGCACGACCTGATCGTCCAGGACCACCGCCGGCGCCACCGCCGCTGAGGCGGTCAGAAGGCGGCGGTGGCGCGCACGCTGTCGATCGTGTCCGCCTCCTCGGCGGTCTTGTCGGGGCGGTGGCGCAGCACGCGGGCGAAGCGCAGCGCCAGGCCGCCCGGGTAGCGGGGGCTGCGCTGGACGCCGTCGAAGGCGATCTCCACGACCAGCTCCGGCCGGACGTACACCGTCCACTGGTCGCGCCGCTCCTCCAGGCCCAGGAGGCGTTCGGTCTGCCAGCGGAGCATCTCGTCGGTCAGGCCCTTGAACGTCTTGCCCAGCATGACGAAGCCGCCCGACTCGGGGTCGCGGGCGCCCAGGTGCAGGTTGGACAGCATGCCCTGCCGCCGTCCGTGACCCCACTCGACCGCCAGCACGACCAGGTCGAGCGTGTGCCGGGGCTTCACCTTGATCCACCCGGCTCCCCGGCGGCCCGCGGTGTACGGAGTGTCCAGCGACTTGACCAGCACGCCCTCGTGGCCGTGGGCGAGCGCGTCGCCGAAGAACGCGGTCGCCTTCTCCACCGAATCGGTCACCAGACGCGGCATGCGCAGCGGCTCCGGCACGAGCGCCGCGAGCGTCTCATTGCGCTCGGCGCCCGGCCGGTCGATGAGATCGGTGCCGTCGGCATGCAGCACGTCGAACAGGAACACCGACAGCGGCACGTCCTGCCCGGCACCGCGACGGGCCACCCGCGCCGACGTCACCTGGAACGGGTGCGGCCGCCCGTCGTCGCGCAGGGCGATCAGCTCGCCGTCGAAGACCGCGGAGCGTACGGGCAGTGCGCCGATCGCCTCCACCGCCTCCGGCAGGCGGGCGGTGATGTCGTCGAGCGTGCGGGTGAACAGGCGCACCTCGCCGTCGCGTACGTGGGCCTGCACACGGATGCCGTCGAGCTTCCACTCGACCGCCGCCGGACTGACCTTGTCCATCGCGGCCTCGACCGACGGGGCGCTGGCGGCGAGCATCGGCTTGACCGGGCGGCCGACCTCCAGCCCGAAGCCGCGCAGGCCCTCGCGGCCCGCCGTGAGCGCCGCCTCGGCCACCGCGAACAGCGAGCCGCGGAACATCGCCGCGCGCCGTACCTCCGCGGCGGGCACCTTGGCCGCGGCGGCGATCGCGTCGGCCATGACCCCGTCGAGCGCGCCCTGGCGCAGCTCTCCCGAGAGCAGCCGGAGCAGGAAACCGTGTTCCTCGGCCGTCGCGCGGGCGAACAAGTCGGCCAGCAGGGCTTTCCGGGTGGCCACGGAACCCTTACCCGAGACCTGGCCGACAGCGGTGAACGCGGCATCCACGTCGGCCAGTGTGAGGGTGGCCTCCGTGGCCGGAGCGGGCCGCTCGCGAAGAACGGCCCAGCCGACGCCGATCTGGCGTTGGGGCAGCTCACCGGACAGATAGGCGACCGCGATGGCCACCTCGTCCGGCGTCGCGAGGCGGAGGCGGTCGGCGAGCAGCTCGCGCTTGGCGAGCCGCGCCGACGTCGCGGCGACCGCGCGTGAGGTTTCGGCGATGTCCGTCAGCAGCACATTCGCATTGTGACTCTGGGGGCCGACAATCGAGACGACCCCCCACCCCCCGAGCGAGGAGCGGCATGGCCTCCCGTCACAGACCGGCGGCACCACCACCATCGACCGAAACCGGCCCTGGTATACCGGCCGGTTCCCCGGTTACCTTCTCAACGAGCGATCGTCCCGGCCCGGCGGCCGGGGATTGGGGAGAGGGATTGGGTCTGCCGCGCCTACCGGAGCCCTTCCACCGGGTGTACTCCCCGCCGGACGCGCCCAAGGCGAAGGCGCGCCGGTCGGGTGTCGTCGGCGCGATCCTCGCGGTGGTCGCCGCGGTGGCGCTGGCCGCCGTGGGCGTCTTCGCCTTCGCCCGCGACGGCGCGCGTCCGAAGGCCGGGTCGACGATGGTCGACCGGCCGCCGCGGTCCGGCGTCTCGACGACGGCGCGGCCGGCGCCGCCCTCCCAGGCACCGGTGTTCGCGACGATCCCGAACGCCTGCAACGTCCTCCAGCCCGCGACCGTACGCCGGTGGGTGCCCACCGACCGTCCCACCGTCGACAAGATGGGCGCCGAGACCGCCAGCGTCTGCAAGTACTCCCTGTCGCAGGGGCAGCGCTACCGGGCCGTCCAGGTGGACGCCCGCGCCTTCCTGCCCAAGTACATGCACGAACAGGCGACCAGCATGACGATCTGGTCGTACGAGGCGCAGTGGAAGCAGGCCGTCAAGGACCTGACCCCCGACACCCGCTCGCTGCGCCGCATCGGCGGGCTCGGCGACGCGGCGTTCGAGCGCTACTGGATCGACCGGGACGTGCACGTCGCGGTGGGGGAGGCGACGGTCCGCTACCGCAACGTCGTCCTGCGCATGCAGTACACCGAAGAACAGCCGGCGGCGAAGGACCGCGCCGCCAGCGAACAGCGGTGCCTCGCGAACGCCATCGCCGCGGCCCGCGCCGGCCTGCCCGCCTTCCACTAGACAGAAGATTCTGGGGCGCGTCGCCATCCGTCCCATAGGGTGCGAATCATGCGCGATGTTGTCGTCTGTTCCCCTGTCCGTACGCCGGTCGGCCGCTACGGCGGCGCGTTGCGCGACGTGGGCGTCGCCGAACTGGCCGCCACGGCGATCCGCGCCCTGGTCGCCCGTACGGGGATCGAACCCGCCGAGGTGAGCGACGTCATCCTCGGGCAGGGCTACCCGAACGGCGAGAGCCCCGCGATCGGCCGGGTCGCCGCACTCGACGCCGGGCTGCCGGTGGAGGTCGGCGGGTACCAGATCGACCGCCGGTGCGGCTCCGGTCTCCAAGCGGTGATCAACGCCGTCATGCAGGTGGCCACCGGGGCCAGCGACGCGATCATCGCGGGCGGCGCCGAGAGCATGAGCGGCGTGGAGTACTACGCCGACGACCTGCGCTGGGGCCGCCCCGGCGCGGAGATCAAGTTCGCCGACCGGCTGGCGCGCGCCCGCGTCACCGCCGGCGGCCGCGACCATCCCGTACCCGGCGGCATGCTCGAGACGGCGGAGAACGTCCGCGCGCAGTACGGCATCGGCCGCGAGGAGCAGGACGAACTGGCGTTGCGATCACACCGGCTGGCCGTCGCGGCCCAGGAGGAGGGCCGGTTCGCCGACGAGATCGTGCCGGTCGAGGTGACCGACCGCAAGGGCACCCAGATGGTCGACCGCGACGAGCACCCGCGCGCGGACACCTCCCTGGAGCGCCTCGCCGCGCTGAAGCCGGTGATGAGGATCGACGGCGCGACCGTCACGGCGGGCAACTCCAGCGGCCAGAACGACGGCGCGGCCGTCTGCCTCGTCACGACCCGCGAGAAGGCGGAGGCGCTCGGCCTCGCTCCCCAGGCACGGCTCGTGTCCTGGGCGGTGGCCGGCGTGCCGCCCCACCTGATGGGCCTGGGCCCGGTGCCGGCGACCGCCGAGGCCCTGCGCCGGGCGGGACTGAGCCTGGACGACATGGATCTGATCGAGCTGAACGAGGCGTTCGCCGCCCAGGTCCTCGGCGTCCTGCGCGAGTGGAAACTGCCCGACCTGGACCGGTTCAACGTCAACGGCTCGGGCATCTCCCTCGGCCACCCGGTCGGCGCGACCGGCGCCCGCATCCTGACGACCATGCTGTACGAACTCCGCCGCCGCGAGGCGAGGTACGGCCTGGAGACGATGTGCATCGGCGGCGGCCAGGGCCTGGCGGCGGTCTTCGAACGCGTCGCCTGAGAGCTCGCCCGTAGCCGCGGTGGTTCCTGTGCGGCGGTGGTTCCTGTGCGGCGGTGGTTCCTGTGCGGCGGTGGTTCCTGTGCGGCGGTGGTTCCTGTGCGGCGGTGGTTCCTGTGCGGCGGTGGTTCCTGTGCGGCGGTGGTTCCTGTGCGGCGGTGGTTCCTGTGCGGCGGTGGTTCCTGTGCGGCGGTGGTTCCTGTGCGGCGGTGGTTCCTGTGCGGCGGTGGTTCCTGTGCGGCGGTGGTCCCCGCCCGGAGACAGTCCCCGCCCGGAGACAGTCCCCGCCCGGAGACAGTCCCCGCCCGCCTCGGGGGGCTCAGCCCACTTCCATTGTCAAGCGCTGGAACCCCCGGCGAAAGACCAGCGGGCGGCTGGGGATAACTCGCGCGGCGACCCCGGCTCTCACGGCGCGCCGCCGCGCCGGTGCCGGCGTGAGGGCGCGGTTCCCCTGAGCGCGAGGGCGCGGTTCCCCCTGAGCGTGAGGGCACGGTTCCCCTGAGCGCGAGAGCGCGGCTCACCCCGTGTCAGCGCACGGCGACCGGCTCCATACCTGCCCCTACCAGCGATTTCGCAGAACGCGACAATCCGTCCCGATCTCGGGGAGATCCGGGGAATAGTCGCGCCGCGTCAGGTGATTGGACTCTGGAGTGGCCCGACCGGGCCCGGTTTGCGTCCCTCGACTCTCTCCTGATGCCTTATGACGCTTCAGCCTGTCTCCTTCCGAGTCTCCGAGCCCCTGAACCTCATTCGCCGCAGGGCCCAGCCGACGGCCGCGCTGGTCGCCCGGCTCACGGGCACCGCCACGGTGGCGTACCTGATCGCCCTGCTGTTGCCCGGCACGACCACCAAGCCGACCCTCGCGCCGCTGACCGCGCTGCTGGTCCTCCAGGTCAGTCTGTACCGGACGCTGCGCAGCGCGGTCCAGCGGATCGGCAGCGTGGTCGGCGGCGTCCTGATCGCCGTCCTCCTCGCCATGGTCCTCGGGTTCACCTGGTGGACCCTTGGCCTGGCCATCGGGGCGGCGCTCGTCCTCGGCCACGTGTTGCGCCTCGGTGAGCACATCCTCGAGGTGCCGATCAGTGCGATGCTGATCCTGTCCCTGCCGACCGGCGTCAACGCCACCGACCGGGTCGTGGAGACCCTGGTCGGCGCCGCCGTGGGGCTGGCCGCCGGTCTGATCCTGTCGCCGGTACGCGTCCAGCCCGCCGAAGAGGCGGTGGAGGACGTCGGCCTGGAGATGGGCCGGCTGCTCCAGGAGATGGCCGACGGGCTGCGCCAGACGCCCTCCCACGAGGAGGCCGTCGGCTGGCTGAACCGGGCGCGCACGCTCGGCAAGGAGCTGGGCCGGGTCGACCGCGCCCTCGGCGACGCCGAGGACAGCATCCGGCTCAACCCGCGCGCGACCGGGTTCCCCCACGCGTCTCTCGTGCTCCGTACGGGCCTGGACTCCCTGGAGCACCTCTGGATCAACATCCGCGTCCTCGCGCGCGTCATCGCCGACAGCACGCATGAGCGCGACGATCCGGCGTTCGGCCGTGCCGCCCAGGAGCATCTCGCGGGCATGCTGGCGGACCTCGCCGCGGCCATGCGCGTGTACGGGCGCGTGATCAGGGCCGAGGTGGCCGGGGACACGGGTCCGGCGGACGGGGAGCTCCGCAGGAGCCTGGGCCGGGCCGAGCACCACCGCGACCTGCTGGCCGAGGAACTGCTGAGGATGCCGGCCGGCGACTCCGGCGAGTGGTCGCTGCGCGGCGAGCTGCTGGCCCACCTGGACCGGTTGTCGGACCAGCTTCGCGTGGAGCACCGGACGCACGCGCGGCAGAGCCGGTCGCGTCGCCGGGCGGCGCGGCGCCTGCCGGTGCGGGTGACGCCGGACGGGTCCCGGCCCAGGGACTCTCGCCGGGCGGCCCGGCGCGGCTCTCGCCGTTCCCAGGCACATGTAATTTGAGCGGACCTCTGCCGGCATGCCCGGTTCGCGGTTTGTCTCCGGTGGATTTCCGGGCGGAGATGTGCTTTCGAACCGGGCCGAGCGGCTTTATGCGGCGATCAGCCGATAAGAAGGCGATCGACCGTACGCCGTGAGCGAGCGTTTTCACGGTGAAGAGCGATATCTGTTTGCTATGCGGCGCGACGTCCGCGGCCGGCCCGGCTCGGTGTCCGGCGTGGGCGCCGCGCGCCTGGCGTCCGTACGCAGCGGAATGTCGCGTCGTGTCGGATAGGTGAACCGCCGAAAGCGGCTCCGACGCCCTCGTCTCATCGTCTACCGTGCCACAACCACACTTTGCGCTACGAGCCGCCTTAGCGAGCTACAAAGCCGGACAAGAAGCGCCAATCCACTGCTCACGACGGACGAAATCGGCCGTTCTCCTAAGCCGCATGATCTGCACCGTAATCATTAGCTCAAGAGGATAGTGATCTTGGTCGTACTGCCCGCATTGCGGGAATGAGGGGGCTGGTGGCGATGCCGGCAGCCGGGAGGAGTCCGGGCTGCCGCTGACATCTAGGGGGGACCCATGAGGGTCAAGACTCTGACCCTGACAACCGCTTCAGCGGCCGCACTGACCATCGGCTTGGCCTCACCTGCGCTTGCTCTGGCGTCAACGGCCGACATGCTCGGGGCAGTGCACAACCAGACGGGTTTCGGGGCGCACCACCAGGGTGTGCTCCACAACGGGATGCACCAGGTGGCGCTTCCCAAGGGTGACGATGACGACGATGAGGGCGACGACGACGGTGGCGGCGACGCCGAGATCGGCGGCGTTCACCGCTCGCACCACGCCAACGGCCCGCGCGGCCTGTGTGGCGTCGGCGGCCGCATCGGCGGCATGGCTCACGGCTGTGGCGAGGAGTCCGGGGACGACGACGATGACGACGAGGGCCCCGGCGGCGGCGACTTCGCCTCCGAGCACTCGAGCGCCTGCTGTGCCGGGGGAGCCGCTCGCGTGAAGGTGACGCGTCCGGCGCCGGCTCCGCCGGCTCCGCGTCACTACGTTCCCACGGGCGCGGTGCGTACGGGCTTCGGTGGCACGCAGGGGGCGAACGTCCCGCTGGGTGTCGCGGGGATGTCCCTGCTGCTCGGCGGTGCGGGGCTCCTCCCGCTGGCCCGCCGGCGTCTCCAGGCCAGTGCCCGTTCCTGACTCATCGGCACGACCGCGTGGCGGCCGTCTCCTCACCGGGACGGCCGCCGCCCTGATCGCGGCGGGCTCGGCGGTCCTGGGGTTCGACGCCTGTCAGAACTCCGGGCCGCCGCGGCCTGCTCCGGGGGCGGCCCGGCCAAAGGCCGCGAACCCGCCGTCGGGACCCGTGCTGGCGGCCTCCACCCCGGTCCACGTCGACATCCCGCGGATCGGCGTCCACTCCAAGCTGCTGTCCCTCGGGCTGGAACACGACGGCACCATCGCCGTGCCGCCCCTGTCCAAGGCGCAGCTCGCGAGCTGGTACGACAAGGGGCCGACTCCGGGGGAGCGCGGTCCGGCCGTGATCGTGGGACACGTCGACACCAAGAAGGGTCCGGCCGTCTTCTTCGCGCTCGGCCGGCTGCGGCCCGGCGACACCGTCGACGTCACGCGCAAGGACGGCAAGGTCGCGGCGTTCTCGGTGGACTCCGTGGAGAACGTCTCCAAGAAGCACTTCCCGACGCAGCGGGTGTACGGCGAGCTCGGCTTCGCCGGGATCCGGCTCATCACCTGCGGCGGGGACTTCACGGGGCACAGCTACGACGGGAACACCATCGTGTACGGCCACCTCATCGGCCAGCGGCCCCGCTGACGGTCTTTCTGACGCGCGGCCTTTCGCTCCCGGACCGGGGATGGTTAACGTAAGTGAAGCCGGTCACAGCGAGTCGGGAGGCCACATGCGCATCTCAGAAGTTCTCCGGAGGAAGGGCGGAGAAGTCGCGACCATCGAGCCGGAGGCGAACGTCCGCCGCCTGCTCGCGATGCTCGCGGAGCACAACATCGGCGCTGTCGTCGTCTCCACGGACGGGAGCACCATCGAGGGCATCGTCTCCGAGCGTGACATCGTCCGCCGGCTGGGCGAGCGCGGAGCCGGGCTGCTCGACGAGCCGGTCTCGTCGATCATGACGGCGACCGTACGGACCTGCGCGCCCGGCGACAACGTCGAGGACCTGCGGGCCACGATGACCGAGCACCGCATCCGCCACCTGCCGGTCGTGCGCGACGGGCGGCTCGCCGGCATCGTCAGCATCGGCGACGTGGTCAAGTCCGCGATCGCGGAGCTGGAGAGCGAGCGCGAGCAGCTGGTCGACTACATCAGCCGTTGAACGGCCGTGCCCAGGGCCCGCGGGCGCGCCGCCGCGTGGCCGGCGGCACCATGGAGGGCATGATCGATCAGCCCCTGACCTTGTACTCCATGGACGGCGTGCGCATCGACGCCGGACACCTGCCCGGCGCGGACGGCCTGTGCGTGGTGCTCGCGCACGGCTTCACCGGCAACCGGCGGCTGCCGGCGCCCCGTCGCATCGCCGCCGCACTCAACCGCGTGGCCGGCGTGATCTCCATCGACCTTCGCGGGCACGGCAGGTCCGGTGGTCTGTCGACCGCCGGCGACCGCGAGATCCTCGACGTGGACGCCGCCGTACGCCACGCGCGGCATCTCGGGTACGAACGCGTGGCCCTGGTCGGCTTCTCGCTGGGCGGCATGATCGTCATCCGGCACGCGGCCCTGCTCGGCGGCGTGGACGCCGTCGTGTCGGTCAGCGCGCCCGCCCGCTGGTACTTCCGTGACACCAAGCCGATGCGCCGCGCGCACTGGGCGATCGAACGCCGCTCCGGCCGGCTCGCCGTACGCCTGGCCCGGCGGACGCGCGTCACCGCGCGGGGATGGCTGCGGGAGCCCGAGCCGCCGTACGCCGTCGCGGGGCGCATTTCTCCGGTGCCGTTCCTGGTGGTTCACGGTGACAGTGACCCTTTTCTTCCAGTTGAACACGCAGAGCAGTTGTACGATGCCGCGGGCGATCCGCGTGAGCTGTGGATCGAGCCCGGGTACGGGCATGCCGAGGGTGCCGTGACCCCCGCGCTCATCGGGCGCATCGGCGATTGGGCCGCCGCCCGTTCCCGGGAAAACCACCGAAGCCGTTCCTAACCGGCGGCGATTACAAAAAGTATTTCCGAGCGTCACGGAGTGCACCGCCGGGAATGCTCTAATCCGCTACCGTTACGCACCATACGGGTAACGGTGACGCGGGTCGCCGGGTGCGTGTGCGGGGCGCGCCGAGGGGCGATCCGCCGGGCGCCGTGTGCCCGTTCGTGGGTCGGGAGGCGCGGTGAAGAGGCTGTTGCAGGTGACGGTGGCGCTGGTCGTGGTCGCCGGATGCGGCAACGGCGGTCAGCTGCCCGCTTCGGCGCCGGTCGCCCCCTCGGAGTCGAGCGCCGTGGCGATGCCCGCGTTCCTGCGGGTGTCCGGGCGGCCCACCAGTTCGATGATGGCCGTCGTCTGGCGCAACGGCGTCGCGACGATCACCAGTCGGCTCGGCGGGCGGAAGGTCACGATCGCCGGGAAGGCCGGGCGGTACACGCGCAACGGCCGGCTCCTGGCCGTGGTCCGGAACTACCGCGACGGCGTGCGGTTGAAGAACGCCACCGGCGCCACCCTCTGGCGCGCCCGGATCTCGCGGACCCAGGTGCAGATCCTGCGCGGTGAGACCGAGATCCGCTACGTGTTCCGGCCGTACGGCGACGACCGGATCCTCGTCCGGCAGGGCACCCTCCTCGTCGGCAGCGTCCGCGCCGTGGAGAACGGCGCCGAACTCGTCAACGCGAGCGGCGTACGGCTGGGAACGTCCTCCTCGCGGCCGGGCAACGACATGGCCGTCCTGCTGTGCTCGGAGATCCCTCCGGACCTGCGCGCGATCCTGACCGCCGTGCTGATCCGCCGCCGCTGAGCCCCGGGGCGTCGTCAGGACCCGCCTCCCGCGAACCGGCAGTCGATGAGGACATGGCCCGACGAGACCGTCCGGACGTCGGCGACCTCCAGTCCGGCGGACGCGGCCAGCGTGCGGTAGTCGCCGGGGCCGCGCTCCCGCCCGCCGCACAGCACCAGCATGCGCAGGTCCATCTCGGCCGATACGGCGGGACCGTCGCCGGAGGTGCCGTACCACTCGACGATGACGACGCGACCGGTCTCCCCGGCGGCCTCGGCGCACCGGCGCAGGATCGCGGTGGCCGGCTCGTCGGCCCAGTCGTGCAGGACGCCGCTGAGCAGGTACACGTCGGCGCCGGCCGGCAGCGGGTCGAAGAAGCTCTGGCCGGCGAACTCGCACCGCCCGTCCAGCCCGCGTTCGGCGATGAGGTGGCGTCCTCGGGCCACGGTGCCGGGCAGGTCCACCAGCGTGCCGCGGACGCCGGGCGCGGCGCGCAGCACCTCGGCCAGCAGCGCCCCGGTGCCGCCGCCCACGTCGACGACGTGCCGCACTCCGGACCAGTCGTAGCCGGTGATCGCCGTGGTCCGCAGCGAGCCCGCCATCGTCGCGTCGAACGAGGCCGCGAGCGCCGGATCGGCCGCGAGATGGTCCCAGAACGGGGTGCCGAAGACGGTCTCCCAGGCGGGCCGGCCGGTGCGGACGGTGTGCATCAGGCCGGTGAACGCCAGGTCCATCCGGCCGCCGAACCCGTCCAGGTCCAGCCACATCCGCATCCGCGACGGGTGGTCGGACCGCAGCAGGCCGGCCGTCTCGTTGAGCGCGAACCGGCCGGGTGACGGCTCGGCGAACACGCCCTGAGCGATGAGGTGGCGCAGTAGCCGGCGCAGAGCGTCGGCGTCCGTGCCGCTCCGTTCCGCCAGTTCGTCGGCGTCTCGCGGGCCGTCGGCCAGCAGGTCGGGAAGCCTCAGCGTGGCGGCCACGCGGACCGCCATCGGGGTCACCAGGTCCATGACCGGAGCCAGCAGCTGCCAGGCCGACGGAATGCTCTCGTTCGACGTCATGGCTCGCAACGTAACCGCCGCGCCGCCACCCGGATTGGACGAATGGGACCTGCCGAGGGCCCCGGCTTCCCCGTCCGTTCCAGTGTCGCCCATAATATAGAACGACGTCCCGTACAGCGGAACAAAGGGAGCCGGAATGGACCATGTCGCGATCGAGCGGGCGATCGGGGAGGCACGTCTGCTGCCCGTGCTCCGCACTCCGGACGCCGGTGGGGCCGTGCGGGCGGCTTCGACGCTCATCGACGCGGGCCTCGGCGTCGTGGAGCTCACCGCCACGACCCCCGGCTGGGCGGACGCGCTGCGTGACGTCCGGCAGGCCCATCCCGGCGCGGTTCTCGGCGCGGGCACGGTGACCACCGAGGCCGACGCGCGCCGCGCGGTCGAGGCGGGCGCCGACTTCCTCGTCAGCCCGTACCCGGCCGAGGCCGTCCGCGTGTTCGCCGCCGACACGGGCACGGTGTTCCTGGAGGGCGGGTTCACGCCGGGCGAGGTCGCGGCGGCGTCCGGGCGCGGCATCGCCAAGCTCTTCCCCGCGCACGTCGGCGGTCCGGCGTACCTGCGTTCGGTCCTGGCCGTCCTGCCGGGCGCGCGCATCGTCCCGACCGGCGGCATCGGCCTGGGCGAGGTCCGCGCCTACCTCGACGCGGGCGCGTACGCGGTGGGCGTGGGTTCGGAGCTGGTCAAGTCCCCCGACCCGGCCGCGGCCGTACGGGAGCTGCTGGAGGAGTTGTCGTGAGCGGTCATCCGGACGTCGTCGTCATCGGCGAGCCGCTGGTCGAGTTCTCCGCGCCCACGCCGCTGACCAGCGCGGAGACGTTCCGCCTGTCGTTCTCCGGCGACGCGCTCAACGCCGCCGTCGCGGCCGCCGCGACCGGCGCGCACGTCGCGCTGGTCACGCGGACCGGAGAGGACGAGTTCGGCGAACGCCTGATCGCCTTCGCCGACGCGCACGGCATCGACACGCGCTGGATGTGGCGCGGGCCGGGCCATTCGGGCGCGTACGCCGTTGGTGCGGACCCGGACGGCGATCGCGCCTTCGCGTACATGCGGTCGGGCAGCGCGGCGTCACGGCTGTCCCCGGCGGACGTGGCCGCCGCCCCGGTGGCCGAGGCCGGAGCGGTGCTGCTGAGCGGCATCACCGCGGCGCTGTCGGCGTCCTGCGCCGCCACCGTCGTGGCCGCGGCGGAGGAGGCCCGCGGCGCGGTCGTCTACGACCCGAACTTCCGCGGCCGGCTGATCACCCCGGAGGCGGCGCGGGAGACCCTCGTGAAGGTCGCCCCGCATGCCGCCCTGATCACCCCGTCCTGCCCGGCGGACAGCGTCGCGCTGCTGGGCACCGCCGATCCGGGGAAGGCCGCCGAGGCGTGCCTCCGGCTGGGCGCGGCGGCGGCCGCCGTGACCCGCGGCGCCGACGGCGTGCACGTGGCGTCGGCGGCCGGCCGTACGACCGTGCCCGCCGTACCGGCGGAGGTGATCGTGGACGCGACGGGCGCGGGTGACGCGTTCGCCGGTGTGGTGACGGCCCGCCTGGCCGCGGGCGCGTCGCTGGTGGACGCGGTGCGAGCGGGTGCCGCGGCGGCGTCCGTGACCCTGGCGGGCCAGGGCGGCACCGGCCGCGTGGCGACCGCCGCCGAGATCGACGCCCTGCTGCGCGAGTTCTAGAGCGAGCCGGCGGGACGGATGGGAGGCCGCGTCGAGCGGTCTCCCAGGGGTGCTTCGGCGATGTCCGTGCCGTCGACGGCGCGGTCCGCAGGGGCGCCCAGGGCCAGGGAGACCTCGCGGGCGGCGGTGACGACCTCGTCCGCGAGGGCCTTGTCGTCCGGGGTGACCTCGAAGGTCAGGCCCGAGATCGAGATGCCGCCCATCACGGCGCCCGTGTGGTCGAAGACCGGCGCGCCGATGCACCGGATGCCGGCCTCGTTCTCCTCGTCGTCGACCGCGTAGCCCCGGCGGCGTATCTCCGCCAGATGGTCCAGCAGCGCCTTCGGCTCGGTGATCGTGTGTTCGGTGCGGCGTTCGAGTCCCGTACGGGAGGTGATCGAGGCGACCTCCCCGTCGCGCAGCCGGGCCAGGATGGCCTTGCCGATCGAGGTGGAGTGCAGCGGCATGCTCATGCCGACCCGTGAGGCCATCTGGTACGGGCGCAGGCCTTCGAGCTTGCGCACGTAGACGGCCTCGTCGCCGCTGCGGACCGCGAAGTGCACGGTGAAGCCCGTACGGTCGCGCAGGCCCCGCAGGGCCGTGTCGGCGTGCTGGGCCGGGTCGAAGCGGCTCATCACCTTGCCGGCCAGCGTCAGGATGCGAGGGCCCGGCACGTAGCCGCCGTTGCCGTCGGGGTGGGCGAACCCCCACCCGACGAGCGACTGCAGGATGCGGTGCACCGTCGACTTCGGCAGCCCGGTGCCGGTCGCGATGTCGGTCACCCGCCGGTGCTCGGCGAGCGCCTCCAGCACCGTGAGCGCCTTGTCGATGGAACCGCCGGTCGAGCTCACCACACGCTGAGCCTATCCCCGTGGCCGTCCGCGAAACCGGGCAGCTCACCGCAGGTATGCATCGCGCGCCGGTGTGAGGCCCTCACGCCTTGCGGCCCACTCCGGCGAGCAGCCGGCCGGCCGACATCCGGTACGGGCGGTCGGGACGCCATCGGGGCGCTTCGACGACGCCGGGGTCGAGGAGGTCGAAGCCGTCGAAGAGCGCGGCGACCTCGGCCCGGCCGCGCACCGTCACGCGTTCGCGCAGCTCGGCGAAGACCTCGCGGACCGCCGCGATCTCCTCCTCGGCCAGGAAGTCCAGCGTCGGGTGGCTGAGGACCAGGTGGCTGCCGGAGGCCAGCGGCTCGCGGAACTCGCGCAGGATCCGCGCCGGGTCGTCCTCGGGCGTGACGAGGTGGAAGAAATAGGTCGTCAGCAGGCCCACCGGCTCGGCGAAGTCGATCACCTCGCCGACCACGGGGTGGGAGAGGACCTCGGCGGGCCTGGTGGCGTCGGCGCGGATCGCCCGTGCGGGACCGGTGGAGGGCAGCACCGCCTGGAAGTGGCTGACCGCCACGGGGTCGTAGTCGACGTAGACGACGGCCGCGTCCGGGCCGGCCACCTCGTGCACGTTGCCCTGGCGCGGCAGGCCGCAGCCGATCTCCAGGAACTGCCGGATGCCGGCGTCGCGCAGGTAGCGGATCGCGCGCCGGGCGAACCTGCTGTTCTCCACGATCGGGCGGCCGATGCCGGGGACGAGGGACATGAGCTTGTGGGCGTACGCGCGGTCGATGGCGTAGTTGTCCTTGCCGCCGAGCGCGTAGTCGTGGACTCTCGCTTCGGTCGGCCGGTGTGCGTCGACGCCTCGGGGCAACCAGGCCTGTTCGGTCACCTGCGCCTCCCGGTCCCGCTCGGTGAGCGTCAATGTACGCGGGGACCACAGGGCCGCCGCCCGCGTCGCATCCGGAAAAGCTCGCGTTGTTTCCGAAAAGGAAACTACCAGCGCGCTGCCGGGGAACCTGGTGCTGTGGCCGTTTTGTAACGAATGCCCGAGACGAGGCGATCGGCGGGAGTGGCGGGGTAGGACCGGATCAGCACCAGAAGGCCGTCATGCGCCAGTGGCCGTGGTCGCACTCGAGTTCGTACGTGCGCTCCGGCGCGTCCGCGGACCGGGCCCGCACCTGCCAGAGCTGGGTGTCGACGCCGTCCTGCGGACGGCGGAAGGCGAGCATCTTGAGGAAGGTGATGACTTCGTAGTCGCAGTCGTCCTGACGGAAGCAGGCCGGACTGTCGCCGCGGATCTCGACCTGGACCGGGTGATCGCACGTTCGCCGCTTCATGTCCTCATTGTATCGAACATGAGTTCGAATGGCACGTATCTGCGATCTCACCGCAACCAACGTTCACTTCCCGTCGCCGAGAGTCGTAACCCGCCTTTGCTCAGACTTTGCTCATAGTTGACTATGCAATGTTTCATTACGGTGAAATCCGCCGTGACCAGCGGTTTCATCCATTGCATGGCAGTGCGGATCGGCCTACTCTCCCTCCAGCGCTCGCGCTCCTCGGGCTGTCCGCGGCGAGCGGTCGCGGCTGCCCGGATGAGGCCGTGAGTGCCGCGCGGACGACACTCGATAGAGACCCCTGCTTAGGGAGGCGGCATGGCGACCACCACGACCGGCGCAGTCGGTTCGGGGAGACATCTGCGCCGAGATGTCGGATTTTGGGGACTCATGTTCGTGTCCCTGGGTTCGATCATCGGGTCGGGTTGGCTACTCGGCGCGCTGACGGCGGCGAAGCTCGCCGGACCCGCGTCCCTGATCTCCTGGGTGCTCGCCGCGATCATGCTGGCGCTGCTCGCCCTGGTGCACGCCGAACTCGGCGCGGCCTACCCCGTCGCGGGCGGCACCGCGCGGTTCCCGGCCTTCGCGTTCGGGCCGTTGGCCGGCTTCGCCGCGGGATGGATGGCCTGGATCCAGGCGGTGTCACTCGCCCCGATCGAGGTCGAGGCGACGCTGTCGTACTCCGACCACATCGGCTGGGTCCACCGGAACTTCCCGCTGCTGCACACCGACGGCACCCTGACCGGCACCGGGTTGATCGTCGCGAGCGTCTTCATGCTGATCTTCATTGTGATCAACATCGTCGGGGTCAAGTTCCTGTCGGAGTCCAACTCGATCGCCGTGGTCTGGAAGACGGCGATCCCGCTGCTCACGATCGTCGTCCTGATGCTGCTGACCTTCCACGCCGGCAACTTCACGGCCGGCGGCGGATTCGCGCCGTTCGGCGCACACGGGGTGTTCGCCGCGCTGCCCGCCGGTGTGGTCTTCGCCCTGCAGGGCTTCGAGCAGGCGATCCAGCTCGCCGGTGAGGCCAGGAACCCGCAGCGGGACGTCTCCCGCGCGGTCATCACCGCCACCGTGATCGGCACGGTCATCTACATCCTGCTGGAGATCGCCTTCATCTGCGCCCTCGACCCGGGCAACCTCGCGCACGGCTGGGCCAACCCGATCGGCAAGGGCGACTTCGGCCCGTACGCCACTCTGGCGACCGGAGCCGGCGTGGCCTGGCTGGCGTGGATGCTGTACGCCGACGCCGTGATCTCCCCGGCCGGCACCGGCCTGGTCTACATCGCGACCTCCTCACGCCTGTCCTACGCCCTGGGCCGGGAGAAGGCGCTGCCCAGGCAGGTCGCCCAGGTCAGCAGGAAGGGCGTGCCGCTGATCTCGATCATCATCGCGTTCATCGTCGGCGAGCTGTGCTTCCTGCCCTTCCCGAGCTGGAGCAAGCTCGTCTCCCTGGTCACCGAGGCCACCGCGATCATGTACGCCTTCGCGCCGATCGCGATCACCGCGCTGCGCCTGCGCGACCCGGAGCGGCCCCGGCCGTACCGCCTGCCCGCCCTCCACGTGCTCGCGCCGCTCTCCTTCGTCGGGGCCAACCTGATCATCTACTGGTCGACCTTCCAGGCCGAGTGGAAGCTCGGTGTGGCGTCCCTCCTCGGCCTGATCATCTTCGCGGTCAACCGGGCGATGCTGCCCGCCGGCGAACGCGTCCGGCTCAACCTGAGGTCCTCGCTCTGGATCTGGCCGTGGTTCGGCGTCATGGTCGTCATCGGCGCCCTCGGCCGGTACGGCGGCAACAACACGATCCCCGAGTGGGCGGACATCGCGATCGTCGCGGTCTGGGCGCTCGTCGTCTACTACGTCGCGGTGTCGCTCGCGGTCTCCAGCACCGAGGTCAACGCCGCCGTGGAGGCGGAGGAGGCCGAGCTCAGGTCGGCCCCGGCCCTCAACCTCGCCGACTGACCCCCACATACAACGGAGCGCCCGCCGGTCCCTGCGGACCGGCGGGCGCTCTCGTGGTGTACGGGCGTCAGGACAGCAGCCGCAGCCGGACCGTCGTCGGCAGGTCGCGGAGCTGACCGATCACGTCGGAGGTGTACTGGCTGCCGATGTCGGTGATCACGTACCCGAGGTCGCCGCGGGTGCCGAGCAGCTGGCCCTCGATGTTGACCTGGTGGTCGGCGAGCACGCTGTTGATCGTCGCCAGCACGCCGGGCGTGTTGCGGTGCAGGTGGGTCAGGCGGTGCACGCCGTTCTGCGAGGTCAGCGAGACCGGCGGCAGGTTCACGCTGAGCGCGGTGTTGCCGGTGGAGACGAAGTCGTGCAGCTTGCCGGCCACGAACTGGCCGATGTCCTGCTGCGCCTCCTCGGTCGATCCGCCGATGTGCGGCGTGATGATCACGTTGGGCAGCCCGCGCAGCTCGGAGACGAACTCGTCCCCGCGCTTCTTGGGCTCGTTGGGGAAAACGTCGACGGCGGCGCCCGCCAGGTGCCCGGACTCGATGTGCTGCCGCAGCGCCTGGTGGTCGACGACGAAGCCGCGCGAGAGGTTGAGGAACAGGCTGCCGGGGCGCATCCGCGCGAACTCGGCCTCGCCGAACATGCCGCTGTTGCCCGGCCTGCCGTCCACGTGGAGCGTCACGATGTCGACCGTGGCGAGCAGCTCCTCCATGCTGGAGCAGCGGCGCGCGTTGCCCAGGGCGAGCTTGTCGGCGGTGTCGTAGAAGAACACCGACATGCCGAGGTTCTCGGCGAGCACCGACAGCTGGCTGCCGATGTTGCCGTACCCGATGATGCCCAGGCGCCGCCCGCGTACCTCGTGGCTGCCCTCGGCGGACTTGTCCCACACGCCGGCGTGCATCCCGGTGTTCTTGTCCACGAGACGGCGGGTCAGCGCGATGATCTCGGCGATGACCAGCTCGACCACGCTGCGGGTGTTGGAGAACGGGGCATTGAACACGGCGACGCCGCGCGTGGAGGCGGACGCCACGTCGATCTGGTTCGTGCCGATGCAGAACGCGCCGACCGCGAGCAGGTCGGGCGCCGCGGCCAGCACCGCGTCCGTGACGTTCGTCTTGGAACGGATGCCGAGCAGCTCGACGCCGCCGAGGCGGGCGATCAGCTCGTCCTCGTCGAGCGCGCCGGCGACGGTCTCGACGGCGTAGCCGTTCTTCTCCAGACCGGAGACCGCGTCGGGGTGAATGTTCTCCAACAGCAGCGCGCGGCGGGGTGCACTAGCGGGGCTCACCTGGAAATCCTCCTACCGGATTCGGTCGGTATTCATGCTATGTGAGGCCGCCGCGCCGGTGCGCCACCGCTGCGGTCAGCACTTCCGAGCGTACTGGGCGGGGGAGATGCCCAGCGTCCGGGTGAAATCGCGGGTGAAGTGGGACTGGTCGGCATAACCCAGTTCGGCGGCCAGCGCGGCCCAGTCGACGCCGGTGCCGGCCGCCGCGCGCTCGGCCGCCTCCTGCATCCGGTGCCGCCGGATCACCCACTTGGGGCCCACGCCGACGTACTCGGCGAAGATCCGCTGCAGCCGTCGCGCCCCGACGCCCAGGGCCGCAGCCAGATCGTCCACGCGCAGCAGGGCGGGGTCGGCGGCGATGCGGTCCACGATGGCCGCGACCTCGGCGATCACCGGGTCCGGCCGGTCCGGCGCACGGGACCGCAGCAGATCCTCCGCCAGCTCGGCGGCGCGGTCCCGGTCCGGCTCGGCGATGATCGCGTCCGCGACGGCGCGGGCGGAGGGACCGAAGATCTCCTCGACCGGCGTGAACCGGTCGGTGAGGCCGGACACCGGCCCACCGAGGAAGGGCCGGAACCCGCCCGGCCGGAAGCACACGCCGATGACCCGCCCCCGGCCCGCGATCGTCTCGCCGAACACGTCGCGGACGACCCCGACGACCCTCGCTCTGCCTCCGGTCGTGAAGGTCAGGTTGATCGCCGGGCGGGTGAGCACCTGTTGCCGGTGTGGCTCATGGTCGCGCAGGTCCCAGGTGAGGATCCAGAGGTAGTCGGCGAACGCCGCGAGGTCCGGCGAGGGCGCCCGGCGCTCGATGGCGAACCGGTCGAGCGCGGTGCGGCGCCGGAGGATGCCGCGCCCTCCCCCGTATGCCCCTTCGGCCATGGGAGCAGTGTCGCATTTGTTCAATACCGGTCCGCCGGCGCGCCGCTACGGTGGCGTACTCGTCATGGGGGAGCGGCGGATCGGGAGGAGAGAGGTCATGGAGCTGCGGCCGTTGATGGTGCGGGCCGTCGAGGCGTCGAACGCGGTGGTCCGGGGGATCGGGCCGGACATGATGGACCGGGCCACGCCGTGCCCGGAGTTCGACGTGCGCGCGCTGCTCGGCCACCTGTCGGGCTGGATGACCGAACCGGCGCGGGCGGCGGCGCTCAAGCGGCCGAACACCGGCGCCCCCGACGAGGACTTCGCCCCCGAGCCCGGCTGGGCGGAACGCCTCACCGAACGGACCCGCGCGACCGCCGAGGCCTGGTCCGAGCCGGCCGCCTGGGAGGGCACCGCCACTCTGTCCGGAGAGATGGAGATGCCCGCCGGGACGATCGGCGGGCTGGTGTTCGCCGAGTTCCTGCTGCACGGCTGGGACCTGGCCACGGCGACCGGCCAGGAGTTCGCCCTCGACGACGACCTGGCCGAGGCGCTGTTCGGCCAGGTGTCGTCGATGGCGGACATGGGGCGCCGGTACGGGGCGTTCGGACCGGAGGTGCCGGTCCCCGCGTCGGCCTCGCCCGTCGAACGCGCGCTGGGCCTCGCGGGGCGCGACCCCGCCTGGCGGCCCTGAGCGCCGGACGGGCGGGGTTCACGGGCGGTCCTTCAGCCGTTCAGGCGCGCGAACGTGCCTTGCGGGCGCGACGCTTCGCGGCCTTGATCCGACCGCCGGACCTGCCCCCGGTGGACTGCCGCTTGCCCGCGGCGTAGGCGAGGGCGGCGGTCATGGCCAGGACGACGAGCGGCATAATCGGACGGCGCGAACGCGAGAATCCCATCGTTGCACTCCTAGGTACGGTTACCGCTCCGAGCGGGCGGTGGTGGGTGTGATGAACCCGGTATGCCCGGACATCGGTCACGATCAGATCGTGCTCGCGTCAAGTTCTGGGCCGTCGATGATCGACACGGGTTCGACGCCGCCGCGCGTGCCCGGTCAGTGCTCGTCCCAGTGACCGCTGTGCGCGGCGTGCCGGTGCCCGTCGTGGATGTAGTCGACGTGGTCGCCGTGCGGGACGGCGACGTGCCCGCAGCCCTCCCGGTGCTGGTGCTCGTGGTGATCGTGCTCGCTGTGGCCACGGGGCTCGCACTCTTCGCAGTGCCCCTCGTGCATGGCGTCCAGGTGGCCCTCGTGCGCGTAGTCGACGTGGTCGCCGTGCGGGACCGCCACGTGGCCGCAGGCGGGCCCGTGCTCGTGGCCGTTGTGGTGCGACATGGTTCCCCCTTGTTGGTCCCCTTATGACTGGCATTCCCGAATTCCTGCGGGCGGACCCGTCAGGCTAAGTTGATCACCGGTCTCGCGAGGGAAGGAGTTCAACGTGCGGGTGGGCGTGGCGCTGAGCCAGTACGGGGCGTTCGCACGGCGCGACGCGGTCATCGAGGTGGCCCGCGCCGCCGAGGCGCTCGGCTTCGACAGCCTGTGGACCGGCGACCGCATCCTGGACCCGGTGCACCCACGCGATCGCTACCCCGGCAGCGCCGACGGGCGGATGCCGGCCGAGTACACCACCTTCCTCGACCCGCTGACCGTGCTCACCGCCGCCGCCGCGGTCACCGAGCGCGTCCGGCTCGGCACCAGCACACTGAACGCCCCCTGGTACTCCCCGGTGCTGCTCGCGCGGAGCCTCACGACCCTCGACGTGCTGAGCGAGGGCCGCCTCGACGTGGGCCTCGGCCTGGGCTGGTCCTCGGACGAGTACGCGGCGGCGGGCGTGCCGTGGGCGCGGCGCGGCGCGCGGCTGGAGGAGATCATCGACGTCCTGGAGCGGATCTGGGCGGACGACCCGGTCACGTACGAGAGCGGGTCCTTCTCCGTGCCGGAGTCACGCATCGAGCCCAAGCCGGTCCAGCGCCCCCGCCCGCCGATCTACCTGGGCGGCTACTCCTCCGCGGCGCTCGGGCGCATCGGCCGTCGCGCCGACGGCTGGCTGGCCGGGGGCGTGCCGCTGCCGGTGCTGACCCCGATGTGGGACGCCGTGCGACGCGCGGCCGAGGACGCCGGCCGCGACCCGGACTCGCTGCGGATGATGCTGCGCATCAACCCGAGGATCACCGACGAGCCGGCCGCCGCCGACCTGGTGCCGCGGACCGGCACCATCGAGCAGATCGCCGAGTACGCCCGGTCGACCGGCGCGTACGAGGTCTTCACCGACTTCCAGCAGACGACCGGGGACCTGACGCGGATGCTCGACCTCGCCGGGCGCTTCCGCGAGGCGATGGGCTGACCGCTCCTCTCAGGCCCGCGCCAGGGCCGGATCGGGCGTGCGGCTCACCGGGAGCCCGGCCCGCCCGGCGAACCGCCCGAACCGGATTGCGTCCCGTACGGCCGCGCCGCCGGGGTCGTTGTTGAAGTAGACGTAGGCGTCGTCCGGCCACGCGTCGCCGATACGGCCGACCCACGCGCGCAGCGCCTGGTCGCCGTAGCCCGGCCACGGTTTAGCGGCCCCCTCGTGGAACCGCACGTACCCCCAGCCGGCCGTCCGCCACAGCGGCATGAGCGGCCGGCCGAGCCGGTCGGCCCAGCAGAGGGCGGCGCCGCGTTCGGTGAGCAGGTCCCGTACCTCGTCGGTCCACCAGGAGTCGTGGCGCGGCTCGACCGCGACCCGTACGCCCGGCGGGAACGCCCGCAGGCAGCGGTCGAGCCGCTCCGGCTCGGCCCGGAGCGTGGGCGGGAGCTGGAGCAGGATCGGCCCGAGCCGGTCGCCGAGGCCGCGCACGGAGTTCATCAGGCGCTCGACGGGTTCCTCGGGCTCGACGAGCCGCTTGATGTGGGTGAGGTAGCGCGAGGCCTTGACCGCCATCACGAACGCCTCGGGCGTCAGGCCGCGCCAGCGTTCGAACAGTTCCGGAGCGGGCAGGCGATAGAAGGCGTTGTTGTTCTCCACCGTGCCGAACGCGGCGGCGTACGTCTCCAACCAGCGGTTCTGCGCCAGTCCGGCCGGATACAGCAGCCCCCGCCAGTCCTTGTACTGCCAGCCGGACGTGCCAACGAGGATCGGCATGCCGCGTACATACCCGCGGAGGGCGAAGTACGCCTGCCGCCTTTCAGGGCAGCGACGCGTGGACGCCGCCGATGATCAGTTCCAGACCGGCGTGGAAGTCGCGGTCCCGGCGGTCCCGGGGGACGGCGGCCTTACGCGCCTGCTCCTCGAACGTGTAGCCGTTGACGAACGCCAGGACGGTGTCCACGGCGACGACGGCCGCCTCGGTGGTGAGCCCGTCCGCGCCGAGGGCGGCGACGAGGTCGTGGAAGGCGGCGACGGCGGCGCCGCCCGGGTCCTGGAAGCCGGCCATGAGGCGCGCACCGTCGCGGTGGGCCAGCATGACCTCGCGGACGCCGGTCGCGACGTGGCGCAGCCGCTCGTCCCACGGGCCTTCGGGCGGCGGAGGGGCGGCGGCGGGCGGCGTGGCCAGGTGGGCGACCATCGCGTCCAGCAGGGCCTGCTTGCTCGGGTAGTGCCGGTAGAGCGCGCTCGCCCGTACGCCGAGCCGGGCCGCCAGCAGCCGCATGGTGAGGCCGTCCAGACCGACCTCGTCGAGCAGCTCGATCGCCGCCCGAACCACCTCGACGCGGCGCTGCCCCATTGAAGTCCTCCCGATTGACAACTCGGCGTGCCCGATGTGAACATTGTACACGTGAACGTTGTTCACATCGAATGGGGGGGACGGGATGGACGGACGCGTACTGGTGATCGGAGCGGGGCTCGGCGGCCTGACGCTCGCCCACGCCCTCGTGCGCGCGGGTGTCGACGTGCGGGTGTACGAGGCCGACGACGGGACCGGCGACCGCTTCCAGGGGTACCGGATCGGCCTGGCGCCGCCGGGCCTGGAGGCGCTGCGGGCGGCCCTGCCGGAGCGTCTGTACGCGCTGGCGGAGGCCACGGGCGGGTGGCTGACCGGCCCGGGGCTGCTCTTCGACGAGCGGCTCACGGAGTTGAGCCGTGACCACGAGGGGCCGCCGCAGGGGGCTCTGGCGACGGACCGGCAGGTGCTGCGGCGAATACTGCTCGGCGGGCTGGGCGACCGGGTCGCGTACGGCAGACGGCTCGTGGACTTCGCCGAAGACACGGGCGGGGTCACCGCGTGCTTCGCCGACGGCACGGAGTCCCGCGGTGAGGTGCTGGTCGGCGCCGACGGCGGGAACTCCGCGGTACGGCGGCGTCTCGTGCCCGAGGTCGGGCTGGCCGACGCCGACCTGTGCGGGGCGATGGGCCGCACCACCCTCACCGAGCGGTTCCTGCGGCTGGTGCCGGGCCGCGGCACGATGGTGAGGGGCCCGGGGATCACGCTGATGCTGGGACCGATGCGGTTCGGCCGTGAGCCGTCCACGGCAGCCGCCGAGCTGGCTCCCGGCCTGGACCTGCCGTATCGCGACGACTACGTGCGCTGGGTGCTGCTCGTGCCACCGGGGCATCCGGCGGTCACCGCCGTGGAGGACGCGCGCGACCTGGTGCTGGAGCTCATCGACGGCTGGCACCCCGACCTGCTCGACCTGGTGCGTTCCTCCGACATGAGCGCGGTCGGCCGGTCCAAGGTCCTCGACCGGCCGATGCCGCCCTGGCCGGTGGGGCGGGTCACGCTGCTCGGCGACGCCGCGCACCTGACCCTGGCCAGCGGAGGCAACGGCGCGAACACCGCGATGCAGGACGCCGTACGCCTGAGCGCGCGGCTGGCCGAGGCATTGGAAGGCGAGCGGGACCTGTCGTCGGCCTTGGGGGAGTACCAGCGCGACCTGCTCGAACGCGGGAACGCGGCGGTGGAGGTCGGTAAGCGGGCGGCGAAGCGGTTCGTCCCATCGGACACCGCGAACCGGGAAGAGGTGACGCTGTGAGCGAGCGGAGCGAGCGACCTCACCGGGCTCGCCGAGGCCCTCGCGGACGACTTCACCGTCTACGTGCCCGACCGCCGCGGACGCGGGCTGAGCGGCGGACACGGCGAGGACTACGGCGTCGCACGTGAGGTGGAGGACGTGCGGGCCCTGGTCGCGGAGACGGGGACGAACCGGATCTTCGGCCTGAGCTCCGGCGGACTCGTCGCCCTGCGCGCGGCCCTCGCCGTACCCGAACTGGAGCGGATCGCGCTCTACGAGCCGCCGCTGGACGCCGGCGGCGCGATGCCGTTGGACTGGCTGCCGCGCTACGAGCGGGAGCTCGCGGCCGGTCATACGGGCGCCGCCCTGGTCACGGTCCCCCGCCTACCTCCGCGCCGCGCTGAGCCGGCTCGCCGCCGTGCTCCCGCACGCGCGGTGCGTGACCTTCCCCCGCCTCGACCATTCGGGCCCGGCGAACGACGGGGACCCGCTCGTCGTGGCCGATGCGCTGCGGGACTTCTTCACGGCCGATCCCGGCCGACACGGGCGGCCAGGCGGCGCAGGGCGTTCTCGGTGATGGCGAAGTGCTCGCCGGCGACCTCGGCGGCGCGTTCCGCGTCGCCGCCGAGCACCGCCTCGGCCAGGTCGCGGTGGTGCGGCCTGGCCTCCTCGTAGATCTCCCAGGTGTACGGCTCCTCCGACACGCCCAGGCTCACCTCCGACAGCAGGAGCTGGTGCAGCCGTACGAGGCGGGCGTTGTGCGTCGTGCGGGCGATCACCAGGTGCAGTTCGGTGTCGTGGCGGCGGGCCTCGGCCGGGTTCGCCGACCCCTCGAAGGCGGTCAGCGCCGCGCGGATGGCCGCACGGTCGTCGTCGGTGGCGCGCTGGGCGGCGGTGCGGGCGATCAGGCTCTCGATCAGCCGCCGGTAGTCGAACAGGGCCTCGAAGTCCTCCCACTGCGCGAGCAGCGCCTCGCGTACCGAGGTCTCGCTGGACTCGGCCCACTGGGCGCGGACGAACGCGCCGCCGCCCCGGCCTCTCCGCACCTCGATCAGGCCGGCCTCGGTCAGCCGCCGCAGCGCGGCGCGTACGCTCTCGCGGCTCACCTCGAGCAGCGCGGCCAGCTCGCGCTCGCTGGGCAGCCGGTCGCCCAGGCTGAACTCGCCCAGCGCGATCGCCGTCGACAGCCGGTGGGCGACCTGCTCGCCGGTCGTCGCGGCCCGCAGCGGGCCCAGCGGTGGCGGTTCCTCGGCCAATGCGCACCCCGAAAGTCCGGCACGTAAAGGTCTGGAAACTAGACCTTTACCCTCTTATGCTGCGTGGAATGTGATCCCCAACTCTAGGAGGGTCTGCCGGTGAACGAGGGATACGCCGACTTCCGCGGCCACCGGACGTGGTACCGCGTGACCGGGAAGCTGGGCGCGGACAAGGCGCCCCTCGTGGTCCTGCACGGCGGGCCCGGCTGCACGCACGACTATCTCGACTCCCTGGCCGAACTGGCCGGCACCGGACGGGCGGTCGTCCACTACGACCAGCTCGGCAACGGCCGGTCCACGCACCTGCGCGACCGGGGCGCCGGCTTCTGGACCGTCGAGCTGTTCGTGGAGGAGCTGGCCAACCTCATCGCCCATCTGGGCATCGGCGACCGCTACCACGTGCTGGGCCAGTCGTGGGGCGGCATGCTCGGCGCCGAGCACGCCGTCACCGGGCCCGCGGGCCTGCGGTCGCTGGTCATCGCCGACTCGCCGGCGTCGATGGAGCTGTGGCTCGCCGCGGCCGGCGAACTGCGCGCACGGCTCCCGGCCGACGTCCAGGCGACGCTGCTCCGCCACGAGGAGGCCGGCACCACCGGCTCGGAGGAGTACACCCGGGCCACCCGGGTCTTCTACGACCGTCACGTCTGCCGGGTCCCGTGGCCCGAGGAGGTAGCGCGGACCTTCGCGGCGATGGACGAGGACCCGACCGTCTACCACACGATGAACGGGCCGAGCGAGTTCCACGTGGTCGGGACGCTGAAGGACTGGACCATCATCGACCGGCTCGACCGCGTCGCCGTGCCCACCCTGCTGATCTCCGGGAAGTACGACGAGGCCACCCCCGAGGTCGTCCGGCCCTACGCCGACGGCATCGCCGACGTCCGGTGGCAGATCTTCGAACACTCCAGCCACATGCCGCACGTGGAGGAGAAGGACGCCTGTCTCAAGGCCGTCGCCGCCTTCCTCGACCAGCACGACTGAGCCCTGCGAGCAGCACCACCGACTGAGGAGGCCCCCACTCCCATGTCCTCAGAGACCCTCCACTCCTTCGGGTACGAGCAGGAGCTCAAGCGCTCCCTCAGCCTGGCCGACCTGATGATCTACGGCCTGGTGTTCATGGTCCCGATCGCGCCGTTCGCCATCTTCGGCGTGGTCTTCAACGGCGCCAAGGGCATGGTGCCGCTCACGTACGTGATCGGGCTGGTCGCGATGCTGTTCACCGCGCTCAGCTACCGCGAGATGTCGCGGGCCTTCCCGATCGCCGGCTCGGTCTACTCCTACGCGGGCCGCGGCATCAACGACAAGGTCGGGTTCCTCGCCGGCTGGGCGATCCTGCTCGACTACCTGCTGGTTCCCACCCTGCTGTACGTCGTCAGCGCCGCCGCGCTCACCTCGCTGCTGCCGGGCGTGCCGCAGTGGATCTGGATCGTGGCGTTCGTCCTGGTCAACACGGTCGTCAACTATCTCGGCATCGAGTCGACGGCCCGGCTCAACCGGCTGTTCCTGCTGCTGGAGATGATCGTGCTGGCGCTCTTCACGGCGTTCGGCATCGCGGCGATCGCGGCGCACAAGAACGGCGCGCACTTCTCGTTCGACCCGCTGCTCAAGCCGCACCTGGTCACGCCCGGCCTGATCTTCGGGGCGCTGTCCATCGCGGTGCTGAGCTTCCTCGGCTTCGACGGCATCTCGACGCTGTCGGAGGAGGTCAAGGACGGCGACCGGCGTCTCGTCGGCCGGGCCACGGTGCTGTCGCTGTGCGCGGTGGCCGCTCTGTTCATCGTCCAGACGTACGTGGCGTGCCTGCTGGTGCCGCACCAGACGTCGTTCGCCGACGGCGACCCGACCAACGCCGCGTTCTACGACATCGCCAAGATCGCGAGCGGCGCCTGGCTCAAGACGACCGTCGCGGTCGCCTCGGCACTGGCCGCGGGCGTCGCCAACTCCCTCGTCGCACAGGCCGCCACCTCGCGCCTGCTGTTCAGCATGGCGCGCGACCGCAAGCTGCCCGCCTTCCTCGCGCACGTCCACCCCACGAGGAAGATTCCCGAGCGCGCCATCCTGTTCGTCTCGGTGCTCTCGCTGATCCTCGGCCTGACGTTCGTGGGCCAGGTCGACCTGCTGTCGTCGCTGGTCAACTTCGGCGCGCTGTTCTCCTTCCTGCTGCTGCACGTCTCGGTGTTCGTGCACTTCGTGCTCAGGAACGGGAGCCGCCGCTGGCATCTGCACCTGATCGCCCCCGCCGTCGGCTTTGTGATCATCGGTTACGTCCTGGTCAACGCGGACACGCGCGCCAAGGTCGGCGGGATCATCTGGCTGGCCGTCGGCGCGGTCCTGCTCGTCTTCTACCGGCGGACCGGCCGGGGCACCGAGCTCTCTCTGGAGGACTGACCATGCACGTCAAGCGGACCGAGACGCACACCGCCTGGGACCGCGCGCTGGACCCGATCGCGACGGTCGCGCCCGGCGACGAGATCACCGTCGAGACCGCCGACGCGAGCGGCGGCCAGCTCACCGCCGGCTCGACCGCCGCCGACGTGCCCGGCCTGGACTTCACCCGGGTCAACCCGGTCACCGGCCCGTTCGCGGTCGAGGGCGCGCGGCCGGGTGACGCGCTCGTGGTCGACATCCTCGACGTGGAGGTCGGCTCCTGGGGCTGGACCGCCTGCATCCCCGGCTTCGGCCTGCTCGCCGAGGACTTCCCCGACCCGCACCTGCGCGTCTCCACCATCGCGGACGGCCGTGCCGAACTGCTGCCCGGCGTCTCGGTGCCGGTCGTGCCGATGATCGGCACCATCGGCGTGGCGCCGCCCGAGCCCGGACCGCACCCGATGGTGCCGCCGAGCCGCTGGGGCGGCAACCTCGACGTGCGCCACATCGGTCCCGGCGCACGGCTCGTCCTGCCGGTCGGCGTCGAGGGCGCGCTGCTCTCCCTCGGCGACGCGCACGCCGCGATGGGCGACGGCGAGGTGAGCGGCACCGGCGTGGAGACCGACGCGACCGTACGGCTCCGGGTCGGGCTGCGCCGCGACGCCGCGCCGGGGACGCCGGTCATCGAGACGCACCCGCGCACCCACCGCACCGGGGCGGCGCTCGCCACGACCGGAGTCGGGCCCGACCTCATGGCCGCGGCGGTGGAGGCCACCCGCGCGCTCGTGGCGGAGATCGCCGCCCGTACCGGATTGGCCCCCGTCGACGCGTACCTGCTGGCCGGCGTCGCCGCCGACCTGAAGATCTCCGAGGTCGTGGACGCGCCCAACTGGGTGGTGTCGGCGCATCTGGAGCTGGTCCACCTCGGCTGAGGCCTCAGCCGAGGTGGAGGGTCACCGCCGCCTCCGTCTTCTCCTGCACGACGCTGTAGCCCGTGTCGCGCAGGAGCGCGGTGAACCGGTCGCGCGGTCCGCCGTCCGGCACCTCGACGCGCGCCCGCGCCGCCGGGGAGTAGCGCCGGCGGATGGTGGTCCCGTCGTACTGGTACAGCCCCCACTGCGCCCACGGCACGTCCGGCGCTGGATCCTCGTGCTGCATCCAGGCCATCCAGACGTCGCCGTGGACGTACCAGCAGTGGATCGCGCCCTTCCGCCACGCGCCCCGGTGACGGATCCAGACCCAGGGATTCCGAGCCTCGACCCGGTAGGAGCCGGACGGATAGTGATCGAGCTGACGGGCATCGCGCATGACCAGGCATTCTCGAACAAACTTTCGAATGATCGCAAGTTCGCCCTGGTCAAGAATTGATCCGTATCGCCTGGCGGAACGAAGTGCCGATCAGCGCGTACTCGCGCCTACGACCCCGTCACCTTGCCGTTCACCGCGAGGACGGCCGCCGCGCACGCGGCGCCGACCTCCTCGATCGTGGGCGCCGGGATGTCCTCGCGCGCCGGCTCCGGGCGCAGGTCCGCCGCGTCGCCGATGAGCGTCACGCCGCTGTCCAGCAGGTCGGCGACGTCCTCGGCGCTCCAGGCCGCGACGCACGACCGCCAGTGTGCCGGGATCGCGATGCGCGGCCCGCGCTCGGCGCGCGACTGGAAGCCGTCGGTCAGCACCGCCTCCCGCAGCCGCCGGGCCCGGTCCGACGGCCAGCCGGCCGACGCCAGCGCGGCGTTGAGCGAGGTGAGGACCACGGCCTCGGGCGCGGTCAGCCCCGTGTGCACGGGCCGCTCGGCCTCGTCGGAGCGGAACGTGAGACCGGGCACGCCGATCGCCTCGGCGAAGCGCGCCCACAGCAGCTCCGGCGGACGGCCGGGACTGGTCACCACGCGCACGCGGGACTCGCCCACCTCGCGCGCCCAGCGCCGTACGAGGCGCCCGATCGCGAACGCCCGCCACAGATGCAGGTCGACGTCCTCCTCGATCCGCGCCGACGGCATGCGTCGCTGCTCGGCCAGCATGTCGAGGTAACGCTCGAATCCGAGACGCCGGCCGTTGCGGACGTGCTGCTGCCACAGCGACGGCAGCGACCGGCTCAGGCTCCGCGCGGTCACCACGACCTCGACGTCCCGTACGGCCAGCCGGTCGAGCAGCGCGCGGATCGCCGACGCGCGGAGCACCGAGAGCGCCTCGGCGGACAGCAGGACCGTCCCTTTGGTGCGGGCGACCTGGCGTTCGAGGGTCTTCCACGCGCCCTTCTCCGCCGCGGCCCGCTGCTCGGACACCCAGGGGTACTCCGGGCCGAGCAGGCCGTAGGAGGCCCATTCGTGGTTCTCCGTGCGGCGCCGCCGCTTGCCGGCGGGTGTCACCGGGTAGACGACGCCGGCGTCGGCCAGTTCCCCGGCGCCGCTCGCGATGAGCTCCTGGAGGTAGGTCGTGCCGGACTTCTGCAGGCCTATGTGCAAGATCAGGCGGGATGCCATCGGCCACCGTTCGCCGCAAAGGAATGGTCAAGGGATGGCAAATGAGATTAGACGTGATGCGACCGGCGGCCGTTGCTGTGCCGGAATCACCGGGTGAACAGATCATGACCAAACCCGGACGCGGGCATGAGCGTTCGCTTGACGTCGACTGCGTGTTCCCTTGTGAGAGGGGGTGACCGGTGATCCGCGAGAACCCGCCGGTGCTGTTCCGCGCCGCCTGCGTCCTCACGCTCGACGGGCCGGAGACCGAGGCGTTCGCCGTGGACGGCGACCGGATCCGCGCCGTCGGCGACCTGGCCGCGCTGCGGTCGCGGTTCCCCGGCGCCCGAGAGGTCGATCTCGGCGCGGCCACGGTCGTCCCCGGCCTGCACGACGCCCACGTCCACCTCGTGCACGCCGCCGAGGAACTGCTGCACCTCGACCTGTCGGCGGCCGCGGTGAGCGGGGTGGAGGACCTCCTGGGCCGCGTCGGCGCGGAGACGCGTACGACCGAGGCCGGGACCTGGATCCGCGGCGGCCGGTACGACGACGCCAAGACCGGGCCGCTCACGCGCTGGGACCTGGACCGGGCCGCGCCGGACCACCCGGTGCTCGTCGTGCAGGTGGCCGGGCACTGGGGCGTCGCGAACTCCCGCGCGCTGCGCGAACTGGGCATCGACGAGTCCTCGCCGCCTCCGGCCGGGGGAGAGTACGGCCGTTCCCCCGACGGGCGCCTGGACGGGCGGCTGATCGAACGCGCGCTGCTGAACGTGGCCTATCGGGGGACGGCGCGCGGCGGCGCCGTGCTGCCGGCCCCCTCGCCGGAGGAGCGGCTGCGCGGCCTGGAGCGGGTCGTCCGGCGGTGGCACGCCGCGGGCCTCACCTCGATCTGCGACGCGCTGGTCGCGCCGCCGGACGTGGAGCTGCTGCGGCGGGCGCGGGACCGCGGCCTGCTGACGCTGCGGGTCGGCATGCTGCTGTCCGTCGACCACTACGACCGGGCGCGCGCCCTGGGGGTCGGGAGCGGCTTCGGCGACGACTTCCTGCGCTTCGTGGGGGTGAAGGCGTTCGCGGACGGGGCGGTCGGCGGCCGCACGTGCCTGCTGTCCGAGCCGTACGCCGACGGCGGCGGCCACGGCATGCAGACGACCTCGACGGAGGACCTGTTCGAGGCCGTGGCGACGGTGCACCGGGGCGGCGACCGGATCGGCGTGCACGCGAACGGCGACGCGGCGATTCGCCTGGTCCTGGACGCCTTCGCCGCCGCGCGGCGGGACTTCCCCCGGCCGGGCCTCCGGCACCGCATCGAGCACTGCTCGGTCGTGGACGAGGACATCCTGGCGCGGATGCGTGACCTGGACGCCGTCGCCGTCCCGTTCGCGGGCTACGTCGCGTACCACGGGGACGCGCTGAACCACTGGTACGGCCCGTCGCGTACGGAGCGGATGTTCGCGCACCGGTCCTTCCTGGACGCGGGCGTGACCGTGGCGGGCTCGTCGGACCATCCGTGCGGCCCGTACGAGCCGCTGGTGGGCGTCCAGTCGATGGTGACGCGGGAGGGCCTGGACGACGGGGCCCCGGTCGGCGTCTCGCAGCGGGTGAGCGTGGAGGAGGCGCTGCGCGTCTACACGATCGGCTCCGCCGAGGCGGAGGGCGTGGCCTCCACGCGCGGGCGCCTCGCGCCCGGGTACGCGGCCGACTTCGTGGTCCTGGGCGAGAACCCGCTGACCGCCGACCCGCACGGCATCGCGTCCATCCCGGTGCACGCGACGTATGTCGCCGGCCGCCGCGTCCACGGCGGCGTTTGATGGTCGCGCTCGCCTCCTCACTCGCTACGCGGACGGCTCGTCCCTCACCGTCCACTCCGCTCGCTCGTCGGCTCGCCGCACGCATTTGCCGGTCGCGCTCGCCTCCTCACTCGCTACGCGGACGGCTCGTCCCTCACCGTCCACTCCGCTCGCTCGTCGGCTCGCCGCACGCATTTGCCGGTCGCGCTCGCCTCCTTACTCGCTACGCGGACGGCTCGTCCCTCACCGTCCACTCCGCTCGCTCGTCGGCTCGCCGCACGCATTTGCCGGTCGCGCTCGCCTCCTCACTCGCTACGCGGACGGCTCGTCCCTCACCGTCCACTCCGCTCGCTCGTCGGCTCGCCGCTCCGGGTCAGCCGACGAGTTCCAGGGCGAGGGTCAGGCCGGCGGCGTGGCGTTCCTCGGCGGTGATGTCGGTGTCCTGCAGGACGAACATCGCGGCGTTGATCGAGGCCAGGGCCATCACGCACTTGAGCTGGGCGAGGGCCGGGGCGTCCCGGTCGGTCAGCAGGCGGACCATCGTGCGCATCCGCTCCTGTAGCTGTTCGCCGACGGACAGCTCACGCATCGAGGAGCGTACGTCCTGGAGCAGCCGTCGCATGCCGGGCGGGCTGTCGTGGGCCAGCCGGGCGTACCGCTGGACCAGCTCCCTGCGGGTCTCCGGGGTGCGGGGCTGGTCGCGGAGCCAGGCGATGATCGCGTCGGTCTCGGCGATGAGGCCGTCGAAGAGGCTGACGACGATGTCCTCTTTGCTGTTGAAGTGGTAGTAGAGCGCCGCCTTCGTCACGTGGAGACGCTCGGCGATCTCCCGCAGCGAGGTCTTCTCGTAGCCGTGCTCGGCGAACAGCT
Organism: Actinoallomurus sp. CA-142502; assembly: GCF_050936355.1. Classification (NCBI taxonomy): domain Bacteria; kingdom Bacillati; phylum Actinomycetota; class Actinomycetes; order Streptosporangiales; family Thermomonosporaceae; genus Actinoallomurus; species Actinoallomurus sp. CA-142502. The sequence goes on along the minus strand of NZ_JBNJMY010000001.1, from coordinate 9,546,060 downwards.
CCAGCGCCGTCGCCTGGATCCGCTCGCGTGTGTCGCTTCGGCGCTCGCCCATCCCCCGCCCCACCTGCCTTACTTGACGCCCGGTTAGTTGGTAGCTTACCGTACGGCAAGTAAGATTGCTATTGGTGGGAATCGGGGTACCTGATGTCCTTTCGGGGAGGGGTGGACCAATGACGGTCACGGACACCGCGGAGGTGACTCCGCCGGAGACGGCGGCACCACCCAGGAGCACGCGGTCGATCTACATCGCGATGATCGGCCTGATGCTCGGCATGTTCCTGGCCATGCTCGACAACCTCATCGTCGGTACGGCCCTGCCGACGATCGTGGGGGACCTCGGCGGCCTCGCCCACCTGTCCTGGGTCGTCACCGCGTACGCGCTCGCCACCGCGGCCGCGACGCCCATCTGGGGCAAGCTCGGCGACCTGTACGGCCGCAAGGGCATGTTCATGTCCGCGATCGTCGTGTTCCTCGCGGGCTCCGCGCTCTCGGGCATGTCGCAGAACATGGACCAGCTCATCGGCTTCCGCGCGCTGCAGGGTCTGGGCGCCGGCGGTCTGATGGTCGGCGCGATGGCGATCATCGGTGACCTGGTCCCGCCGCGCGAACGCGGCCGCTTCCAGGCGCTGATCGGCGGCATGATGCCGGTGGCGTTCGTCGGCGGACCGCTGCTCGGCGGCTTCCTGACCGACCACGCCAGCTGGCGCTGGGCGTTCTACGTGAACCTGCCGCTGGGCGCCGCCGCGCTGCTGGTGACCGGCCTGGGCATGCGCCTGCACACCCAGCACGTCAAGGCCAAGATCGACTTCATCGGGGCGTTCCTGCTGACCGTCGGCGTCGTCTCGCTCACCCTGGTCGCGAGCTGGGGCGGCACGGAGTACCCCTGGCTGTCCTGGCAGATCATCGTGCTGGCGATCGTCGCCGTCGTGACGCTGGTGCTCTTCGTGTACGCCGAGAGCAAGGTGTCGGAGCCGATCCTGCCGCCCCGCCTGTTCCGCAGCCGCAACTTCAGCGTCGCGCAGATCCTCAGCTTCCTGGTCGGCGCCGCGATGTTCGGCGCGGTCAACTTCCTCCCGCAGTACATGCAGTACGTCCAGGGCGCCTCGGCCACGGCGAGCGGCCTGCTGCTCCTGCCGCTGATGTTCGGCATGCTCATCGTGATGCTGACCACCGGCCAGCTCATCACCCGCAACGGCCGCTACCGCATCTACCCGATCATCGGCGGCGCGATCCTGACCGCCGGCATGCTCATCCTCCTCATGCTGAAGGTGGACACCGGCACGGCGGCGAGCTCCGCGCTGACCCTCGGCGTCGGCCTGGGCATGGGCTTCATCATGCAGAACACGATGCTGGTCACCCAGAACAGCGTCGAACTGCGTGACATGGGCGCGGCCAGCGGCTCGGTCACCCTCTTCCGTACGATCGGCGGCTCGCTCGGCGTCGCGCTGCTCGGCTCGATCTACACCAACCGCCTCCAGGACACCCTGTCCGAGCACCTCGGCTCCAAGGCCGGCGGCTCGCTGACCGACGGCGGCGTCCACGTGACCCCCGCGGCCCTGCACAAGCTGCCGCAGATGGTCCGCGACGCGTTCGAGCTGGGCGTCACGAACGGCGTGCACGGAGTGGTCGTCGGCGGGGCCGTGCTGGCGTTCGCCGGGTTCCTGGTCGCCTGGCTGATCCGCGAGGTGCCGCTGCGCGGAAGCGGCCCGGCGGCCGCCCCCGCCGCCCCGGCGGCTCCGGCGGCGGTGTCGGCCGCGCCGACGGCCCCGGCCGCTTCGGTCGCCGGGCCCGCTCAGGGCGTGGGTCGTCACGCGGCCCCGACCGTCGTCGACCCTGTGCCGCCGCGCGGCAGCGTGATCCACGGTTTCGTCGGCAGCCCCGAGGGCGCCCCGGCGACCCGGGCGGTGCTCACGCTGATCGACATCCAGGGCCACCAGCTCGGCCGCACCTCCGCGGGGGCGGACGGCCGGTACGAGCTGACCACGCCGGGCGCGGGGACGTACGTCCTGGTCGCGTCGTCGGAGGGCCACGAGCCGCAGGCGAGCACGCTGGTGGTCGGCGACCGGCCGGTGGAGTTCCACCCGGTCCTCGCGGGCTCGGCGGGACTGACCGGCCTGGTCCGCGACGCGCACGGCGAACCGGTCCCGGACGCCCGGGTGGTCGTGACCGACCTGTACGGCGAGGTCGTGACGACCGGCACCACGGGCGCCGACGGCCAGTACGCCTTCTCCGGCCTGCCCTCCGGCGCCTACACCCTGGCGGTCAGCGCGGCGACGCACCGCCCGACCGCGATCCCGGTCGAGCTGAACGGCGCGCGCACCCACAAGGAGATCGAACTCCCCGCGGGCGCCCGCATCGGCGGCACGATCCAGGCGGAGGGCCGCGGCCCGCTGCCGGACGCCCGGGTCACGCTGGTGGACGCCCAGGGCAACGTCGTGGGCGTCACGACCACCGGCCCGGACGGCACGTACACCTTCGGCGACCTGACCAGCGGCCAGTACACGATCACGGCCTCCGGCTACCCGCCGGTCGCCTCCTCCGTGGTGCTGAACGGCAAGGACGAGGAAGCCCACGACGTGTGGCTGGGCCACTGATCCGGCACCTGACCGGCCGACCTCCGGTCTGACTCACGGGCGACCGCCGTCGACGGCGGTCGCCCGTCGCGTTTCAGGGCAGGGCGGAGAGGCCGAGGACCCGCGTCAGCCCGTGGTCTTCGCCGGTAGCGATCACGCTGAGCCGAGGCCGGCCACGATGACCGTGGTCAGCCGGCTCAGGTAGGCGTCGTCGACCGGTCCCTCGTCCAGCAGAAGGCGCACCAGCAAAGGCGAGATCAGCAGGTCGAGGCCGAGCTCGTGGTCGATGTCGGCGGGCAGTTCGCCGCGTTCGACCCCCCGGCGCAGAACGGCGGCGGCAGCGGCACGACGTGGTCCGGCCACCGCCTCGCGGAGCGCGGTGCCGAGTTCGGGACTGCGCGTGGTCTCGGCCATCATGTCCAGCGCGATCCGTCTGACCCACGGATCGCCGGCCTGCGCGACGATCACATCCAGGAAGCCGCGCACATCGCCGGTCAGAGACCCGGAATCCGGCACCTCCGGCACGTTCCGGCGCACCGCCGCCTCGAGCAGGTCGAGCAACATGGCCTGCTTGGACGGCCAGCGGCGGTAGATGGCGGCCTTGCCGACGCCGGCCCGCCGGGCGACCGCGTCGACGGACATGCGGGCATATCCGGTCTCGGCCAACTCGTCGAACATCGCGGTCGTGATCGCGCTGGTGACGGACTCCTGGAGCACGGCGGCGCCGGCCGGCTCGCGCTTGTGCGGCATGCCGCGCAGTATAGCCACGACGGAACGGTTGCGTTCCATCGTTGCCATTACTACCCTTCGCCATGGAACGTCGGAACGGACCCGTTCCGACGTATCGGAGGGGAGTCGGTCTTGAACATCCACCCGCTGCGCATCGGTCGCACCAAGGTTCCGTTCGGCCAGTTCTACGGTGGCCTGCAAGGGTTTTCCCTCAGCGAGTTCGCCGCCGACAAGGACCACTTCATCTGGGTGCCGATCCACGCCTACCTGCTTGAGCACCCGACCGTCGGCCCGCTTCTGGTGGACACCGGGATCAGCCCGGCGCAGGCCGCGCACACCGACTACTACCGCAGTTCGATCATGGAGCACGTGATGGACGCCGACGAGTACGACCTGCCGGCCGAGGAGACGATGCCGGCCCGGCTCGCGCGGCTCGGCCACCGCCCGGAGGACATCCGCGCGGTGTTCATCACGCATTTCCACGAGGACCACGTCGGCGCGCTCAACCTGTTCGCGCACGCCCCGGTCTACCTGGGCGCGGCCGAGTACGCGGCGCGCGAGGACAAGGTGTTCGGCCTCGTGCCACTGGCCTACCCGCCGTCGATCGCGGCGATCACCGACTGGCGCCCACTCGAATTCACCGGCCCGGCCCTCGGCGGTTTCGCCGGTTCAGCGGACGTGTTCGGCGACGGCAGTGTCATCGCTCTGCCCACCCCGGGGCACAGCCCCGGCAGCACGAGCGTCCTGGTCGACCACCGGTTCCTCCTGACCGGCGACGCGATGTACACCATCCGGCACCTCGCGGTCGACCAGGTGCGCGCCATCCAGACCGGCGGCGAGACGCGCTACGTCGACTCGATCCGCCGCATCCAGTGGCTGCGCCGGGAACTCCCGGAACTGCTCGTCCTGACCTCGCACGACCACACCGAATACGGCGAGCGGTTGATCACCGGCCTGGCCACCGGCCAACTGTCCGATGCGGACCTCACCTGGGCCAAGTCCTACGAACGGGCCACCTTCGACGAACTCGCCAACATCAACCCGGCCCGGCTCCCTCGCTTCGTGCCGGCAGCGGACGGCGGCCCGGTCGGCCACGCCGAGTGAACAACGTCGCGCTCCCCTCCGGGACGCGGTTCGCCTCTCTACCAGGACCAGTAGTAGCGGCCGTCCGCGGCCCAGGTGCTCGGGACGGTCTGACGGATCGCGAAGGCCATGCCGAGGCCGCGGGCGATGTACTGGGTGCGGTCGATCCGCAGGCTGTAGGCGTGGCCGTTGTCGTCCCACCACTGCTCGTGCTGGCTGAGGCAGGTCCGGCCGGTGAAGTAGGCGTTGGAGCAGGACGCCGGCGCGGTCCACCGCTGCCTGTGGCGGAAGTGGACGACCGTGCCGGCGGCCGGGGACGTTATGGTGCCGGACGCGTCCAGGCAGTAGCCGGCGGACGGAATGGTCCACCGCACGTAGTGCTGACGGCCGCCGTCGGAAGGCAGATCCGTCATGTTTCCGCAGCCGGCGTCGCCGATCTTTTCCGACGTGACGCGCTGCACCTGGGTGACCGGCTTGTCCTGGCCGCCGGAGTACCCCTCCAGCTCCACCCAGTCGCCGCGGCGGACGAAGCGCTCCGCGTAGGCGGGCGGCCACTGCGCGGGGTCTCCCCAGGAGATGTCGCTCGTCGATGAGTCCTGCGGGCTCCAGGCCCACTGGCCCCCGACCTGGCTGCCGGACCAGTACTGGCCCGCGGATCGGGAGAACATGCGCGAGTAGTCGCCGTAATTCTCCGCCGCGGCCGTGGCAGCCGATCCGGATGCCAGTACGACCATCGCCGACCCGGCCGCCGCCAGCGCCGAAAGCCTCTTCCGCATGCGTGTGCACCCCCGCCTGATGACAACGTCTGAATTCGAGCCGGAAAGTATCAGGGAGGATCGGCCGCATCGGCACGCTTCAACGATTTTGGTAACGCGCGGTCGACTCAGCGGCTCCAGGCGGTGGAGCCGCCGATCAGGGCGTCCGCGACGGTGTCGCGGACCTCGGCGTGCGACGGCGTCGGCAGGCCGCGTGCGTCGGCGACGCGGCGCAGGGACGTCATGGTCACGTCGTGCAGGCCGCAGACCGTGAAGCGGTCGAATGCGCTCATGTCCGGGTCGACGTTGAGGGCGAAGCCGTGGCTGGTGACGCCCTGGCGGATCCGCATGCCGATCGAGGCGACCTTGTGATGGTCCGGGGTCCAGACGCCGGCCAGGCTGGTGGCGCCCGGCGGAGTGTCGCGGCGGAGCGCGGGGAAGCCCAGGCGGCCCAGCGCCTCGATGAGGCCGTTCTCCATCCAGCGGACGATGTCGACCGGCCCGTGCCGGCCGATGTCCGCCACGAGATAACCGACGAGCTGCCCGGGACCGTGGTAGGTCGCGAACCCGCCCCGGTCCACCTCCACCGTGCGTATCCCCAGGTCGGCGGGGAGATCGGCGGCGGACGTGCGCGGGCCGTACGTCACGATCGGCGGATGGCTCAGCAGGAACAGCCGGTCTCCGGCGAGACCCTCACGGCGCTCCTTCACCCATCCCGCCATCCGCTGCCGTGCGTCCTCGTACTCGACCTCACCCAGGTCGACGCGTTCGAGCATGTCACCCTCCGACGAGCCTGATGAACACCAGCCAGTATCGTCCGGGCTCAGGCGCTACGGGCCGGGGGATCGACGCGGCGCAGGCCGCGCTCGGTGGCGGCGAGCACGCCGACGCCGTCACGGGCCGCCAGGGCGTTCACCGCGCCGGTCGTGTCGTCCCGGCCCGCGGCCCGGCCGGTCTCGGCGTCCAGCCACACGACGCCCGAGTCCAGGCCGACGGCCAGCCACGCGCCGTCGGGAGTGAAGCACAGTGACGCCGACGAGGCCTGACCCGGCGCGACGTCGTCGTCGATGTGCAGGTCCCAGGCGGGTTCGCCGGACCGCGTCCAGATAACGGCGACGAGCCCGCGAGGTCCGCGCCGGCCGTGGTCGGGACGGACCCAGGTCGCGAACCTGCGCCCGTCCGGGGCGAAGGCGACGTCGGTGACGATCTCGGGGCATTTCCCGGTGGGGAGCCCGGTCGTGCGCTCGTAGCGTCTCCGTAGGTTCCCGTCGTCGCCGACGTCGAGCACGGTCGGCCACCACGTGCCCTGCATGGAGTTGCCGACCGCGAGCACCGTCCCGTCGGGGCTGAACCGCGGCACCACGCTCCAGTCGCCGAAGCCGGCCGGCTCGCAGACCGCCTCGCCGCGGCCAAGGTCGATCAGGCGCACGCACTCAGACGCGGGGACGACCAGATACCGCCCGTCGGGGGACGGCACCGGCGTGCCGTACATGTCGTCCGGGAGCGCCTCCAAGGGGAGCTCACGAGAGCGCCGGAGGTCGGCCCAGTCCCGCGACCACACCGAGTCGCCGTCGGAGAAGGCCAGCACCGTGCCCCCGCCGTACGGTCCGCGGACGGGCCTGCGCCCGCCCACCCGGATGACCTCGACCGGCGCGATCGACGGTGCCAGCCGCCACCGTACGAGCACCGCGCCGGAGAACGCGGTGGTCAGCGCCTCCGGCCGATCCGGGTGGACCGCGACACGCCCCTGCGGGCTCACTGCGGCCTCGTCCAACGTCAGTTCCACCGGGCGCCCGGACGCCTCCACCATGGCGACCAGTCGTTCTCGCAGCTCACCCGGACCGGTCAGGTCCGAGGCCAGCGCGCCGAACGGGTCGCGCAGTCCCGGATCGGCGCCGCGTTCGAGCAGCAGCTCGACCACCGGCACCCAGTCCTCGTCGGAGGCGGCCCGCCGGGCGGCGTCGTGCAGCGGCAGGCCCGGCCCGCCGGTCCGGTGCGGAGCTCCGGCCTCGACCAGCAGCCGTGCGACGCGCGGGTCGCCGGCCATGTCCAGCGGTGTTCCGCCGCGCGAATCGAGCGCGGCGGGGTCGGCGCCCGCGGCGAGGAAGGCCCGCACCACGTCCAGGCGGTCGTTCTCGACCGCGATGTGCAGCGGCGTCTGGCGGAACAGGTATCGCGCCGCCAGCCCGCGCGGCCCGGCGGCCTCGGCGAGGAGCTCCGCCACCTCGCCACCGGCCGCCCAGTGCAGCGCCGTGTCGCCGTTCGTCCGGGCGGCGAGCGGATCCGCGCCGCGTTCGAGCAGCAGCCGGACCGCCGGCGCGGAATCGGCTCGCCACGTGGCCGCGATCAGCGGGGTGATGTCCATCCAGCCCCGGACGTTCACCGACTCCGGGTCGGCGTCCAGCAGCTCCGCCAGGAGGTCCGTGTCACCGGCCGCCGCCGCCTCGATGATCGGGTGATCGTTCCGCAAGACACTTCCTCACCAGAGCCGACGACTGCCCGCAATCTATCGGTGGATCAGCGGGCGTACGCGGCGGCGAGGGCGTGGAAGACCTCCTTCGGCTCCCACCGGGTCTCGTCGAGGAACTTCACCACCCCGTACGAGGCGAGGTCGAGGTCCTCGCGCGGGTCCGCCCGGTGCGGCAGGCCGTACCCGGCGAAGGTGAACCAGAAGGCGCCCTCCACGCTTTCCTCCTCGAAGATCTCCAGCAGTTCGCGCAGGTAGGAGACCTGTTCTCCCTCGTCTCGCACGTAGTCGCCGTTGATGCGGGAGGACCGGCGGTCGGCGATCATCCAGCCGGTGCCGCCGCGGCCGGCCGCGCCGCGGAACGCGCAGCAGCCGAACTCGCTGACCACGACCGGCCTGCCGTACGCGAACCGCCGGCGTAGCTCGGCGCGGAACCCGGCGGCGTTCGACTCGTCCCGGTACGCGTCGACGGAGACGATGTCGAACGGCGTCCAGTCGACGTCCTCCCACAGGCCCGACGCGTAGGTGACCTTCCCGCCGAACCGCCGCCGCACGGTGCCGGCCGCCTCGGCGAGGAAGCCGTTCACCTCCCGTACGAGGCCGGGGAAGGCGGCCACGACCTCCGGATCGCCCGACATGACGCCCTGGATCCGCTGGAAGACGTCCTCGCCGGGCAGGAAGCCCGCCGCGAACAGGCTCAGCTCGCAGCCGGTGACGAAGACGACCTCCGCGCCCCCGCGCCGCAGGTCCTCCGCGTGCCCGGCGCACTCCTCGAACAGGCGCAGCATCGGCTCGGGCGTCAGGTCGCAGGGGAACGGCGAGAACCAGACCTCCAGCCCGGCCTCGGCCGCGTACCGTCCGGCGACGGCCAGCCGCCCGGCGTCGTCGCCGGTGATCCGTACGGCGTCGCAGTGCAGCCGGTCGGCGATGACGCGCATCTCGCGCCGTACGGTCTCGTGGTCGAACCGCTCACGTGACAGCCGGCCTCCCGGGCGGAACCCGGTGTCGTAGGTGATGCCTCCGCGCATGGTGCTCTCTCTCGTGTCGCTTGCCCGCGACCAGCGTGATCGAGCCCTCGAGCACCCGGCAGATCGATGTGTCCACGATTCGCAAGTACAAGTGTCCTATTTCGCAAATTTTTGGGTATCAAGGCGGCGACCATGACCTTGGAGGTATTCATGAGAGTCACGACAGCCGTGGTCCTCATCTGGCTTATCATCGGCGCCATCGCCGCCGGTCAACGGCACTACTACAGTCGCGGCCCGAGCAACTGCTCCCAGGCCGGCACGCTCCTCGTCACGATCATCGCGGGCCCGCTCAACTACGTCGGCGTGAACCCGAAGATCTCCTGCAAGACTCCCGAACCCAGCAAGTGACCCACACGTGGCACGGGGACCTCGCCGCGAACGGCGGGGTATCTCGTTGCCCTCCGTCGAGGCGAGGGCGGCAACCGCGCTCGGCCGCCCTCGCCTGACGGCGGACCCTCCTACCGGGTCAGGTCCCACAGCCGGATGCTCCGGTCCTCCGCGCCCGTGACCAGGGTGCGGCCGTCCGGGCTGAACGCGAGCGCGTCGATCCGGCCCTGATGGCCGTCGAGGACCCCGAGCCGCGTGTTGGTGAGGATGCCGTTCAGGAGGACCTTGTGGTCTTGGCCGGCGCTCGCGAGCGTCCGGCCGTCCGGGCTGATCGCGACGGCGTCCACCACGCCCCGGTGCCCGGTGAACACGCCCATGCCCAGGTGGGTCCGTACGTTCCAGAGCAGGACCTTCTCGTCCTCCCCGCCGCTGGCCAGCATCCTCCCGTCACGGCTGAAGGCGATCGCGTGCACCGGCGCGGCGTGCCCGTCGAGCACCGCGGCCTGAGCCCACGACGCGGTGTTCCACAGCCGTACGGTGTGGTCCAGCCCGCCCGCGGCCAGCAGGGACCCGTCCGGGCTGAACCGCACCGAGGTCACCGCGCCGCGGTCGTCGCGGAGGACGCGTACGGTCCGGCGCGTCCGGACGTCCCAGACACGGATGGTGTGGTCACGGGAACCGCTGGCCAGATAACGTCCGTCGGGGCTGAAGTCCACCGACCAGACCTCGGAACGGTGCCCGGACAGCACCGCGAGCTGCCGGTCGGAGGACAGGTCCCAGAGACGTACCGTCCGGTCGTCGCCGGCCGTGGCCAGCAGCCGGCCGTCGGGGCTGAACCGCACACCCTCGATCGGCGCCGTGTGGCCCGGTAACTGTGCCAGCTCGACGCGCCGCGCCACGTCCCACAGGCGGACCGTGGTGTCCGACCCGGCGCAGGCGAGCCTCCTGCCGTCCGGGCTGAACGCCACCGAGAAGATGTTCGTGTCCGACTTCAGCCGGGTGGACGGGAAATGGATGCCGAGGTGCACGACCGGAGGGGCGGGCGCGGCCGCCGGCGCCCGGTGCGGGGGACGCCGGGGCAGCCAGATCGCGGCGGCGGCGACGCCCAGGGCGAGCGTCAACAGGAGGGCGAGCAGGAGCGGCGTACGCGAGCGGCGGCGTCGTGGCGGCGCCGTCTCCTCCTCCGCCTCCGGGGGCGGCGGCTCGGCGGGTTCGGGCTCGCCGCCGGTGAGGCGGGAGAGGTGCGCCGCGAGGACGTCGGCGGGCATGCGCATGCTCGGCTCCTTGGCGAGCAGCCCCGCGATGACGGGGGCCAGCGGCCCGGCCCGGCCCGGCGCCGGCGGGTCGGTGGTCAGCAGCGAGACGAGGACGGTGGCGACCGTCTCCCCGTCGAACGGCGGCTGCCCCTCGACCGCCGCGTACATCGTCGCGCCCAGCGACCACAGGTCCGACGCCGGCGTGGCCTCAGCGCCGCGCGCCTGCTCGGGCGCCATGTAGGACGGTGTGCCGAGCATGGCCCCGGTCTCGGTGAGGACGGTGCCGCCGTCGAGCGAGGCGACGCCGAAGTCGGTCAGCACCGTACGGTCGCCGTCCAGGATGACGTTGCTCGGCTTGACGTCACGGTGCACGACCCCGGCGGCGTGCGCCGCGCGTAACGCGGTCAGGATCTGCGCGCCGATCTCCGCCACCCGCGCAGGCGGCAGCGGCCCGTCCTCCTTCAGCACCCGCGCGAGCGTACGGCCGTGGACCAGCTCCATGACGATCCACGGCCGGCCGTCGTCACGGACGACCTCGTGCACGGTGACGATGCCGGGATGACTCAGCCGCGCGGCGGCGCGTGCCTCCCGAAGGGTGCGCGCCCGCAGCGCCCCGACCTGCTCGACGTCCAGACCTGCCGGAAGCCGGATCTCCTTGACGGCCACATCACGGCCGAGTGACTCGTCGTGCGCCCGCCAGACGACTCCGATGGCGCCTTCCCCGAGGACCTCGATCAGCCGGTACTTCCCACCGACGAGTCGCTCACTCCCCATCGTCACGCTCCGAGCGTAACCGGACGCGAAGCGTGCATCTCGGAATCATCTGTTTTGGCGGTGCTGGTCCAGGGGGGCGACCCCCTGGAACCCCCGATGTGAGGGGCTCCGCCCCCCACGCCCCCCCACGGGCTGAGGTCTCAGCGTCCCTCCTCCGCGGAGAGGTTTGGAAGAGATCCGGGAAGTGTGTCGGGTTGGGGCGGTGGTGTTCGTAGCAGGGGTGAGGTCGCCGCAGGGCGCGGCGTGACCGGCTTCTCATGAGGAGACACCATGACCGCCACGTACACCTTCGACGTCTTTTCCACGCTCGACGGGTTCGCCGACCACGACGGCGACTGGGGCGGCTACTGGAGCAAGCAGGGGCCCGAATTCCTCGCGCATCGCGCCGCCGCCTACCGCGACCCGCTGCGCATGGTGCTCGGGGCCAAGACCTACTCCTCGAACGCGCCGTTCCTCAGCCCGGGCTTCGACCGCGGCCTGTTCGACGGGTGGATCACGCGCATGTTCGACTCTCCGGTCACGGTGCTGTCCCGCCGGCTGACCGAGCCGCTCGACTGGCCGGACACGACCATCGAGTCCGGCGATCCCGTCGAGGTGGTCAGGCGGCTCAAGGCCGAATCCGACGTGCCGCTGCGTTCCCACGGCAGCCTGACGCTCAACCGGGCGCTGCTGAACGCCGGCCTGATCGACGCCATCGAGGTGACGGTCTTCCCCGTGATCTCCGGGACGACCGGCGTGGACCGGATCTTCGACGGCGCGGACGACTTCGACCTCGAACTGCTCTCGGCCCGGACCTTCGACGGCCACACGCAGGTCCTGACCTACCGCCCGACCCGACACGCCTGACCGGCGACGGGGCGGCCGCCATAGGTTGGCGTCGTGGACGGAAGGCAGGTCGGCGACCGTCTCGGCGGTCTTTCCCTCGCGGCTCGGGCGGCTCTCGCGGCGTCAGTGGCCGGTCGGCTCCTGCCGTACTTCCGGCGGTTTCACGAGGAGACCGGGCAGGGTGATCCGGCGGTGCTGCGGAGCGCTCTCGACGGTGTGTGGGACCGGTTGGAGCACGGGGCCGCCCTGGACGTCGTCACCGTGGGCGTGGCCTGCATGGAACAGGCGTTCGTCGCCGCGGACTTCGGGTTCGCCCTCGCCGGGACGAGGGCGTGGGAGGCGTGGCGGGTGGTGAACGGCGCCGCCACTCCGCTGGCGGAGAACGCCGTGCACGCCGCCTGGGCCGCGGCCGCTGCCTGTCATGTCGCCGTCCACGGCCGGGTCACCGAAACGCTGCACTGCCTGCGGTACGGCCGGGACGCCGCACTGGCCGAGGCCCTCTCACGGCGGAAGGACGCCCTCGCGGAGAGCGATCCGCTGGTGGAGAAGGAAAACCGCCGCCAACTGCGCGACCTGGACATGCTGGAACGCTCGGGACCCACGGCTCGGGTCCTCGCCGAGCTGCGAACCCCGGCTATCTGATGACCAGGTGCGACTTCTCCGAGAGCCGGCAGCGGACCCTTCGCTTGCACAGCTGCGTCTGGGTCACCGTCGCGCCGCCGGAGTTCGCGTTGATGATGGTCTGGGCTCCGCGGATGAAGTTGGGGCTGTTGAAGGGAGCGGAGACTCTGTTGTGGCTGCCATTACCGTTGTGCTGGTCGCCGCCTCCCCAGTACATGGCGAGCCCGGCGCGGGTCGACGCCCGGCTCTCAGGCGCGGCCGTCAGGCAGGCCACGGCCGGCAGCAGGAAGACCATGGCGTAGAGCGCACTGCGATCGAGCATGCGTCCTCCTGATGGTGTCAGTGCGCTGTCGGCGATGGCAGTCGTACCCGCCTACCGCTGGTGACCACCCCCTTTGCACTCGCATATTACGAATGACGTTCCTGGGCATTTACTTGTGCGTCGTAGGCCCCCTGGGCGGCGGCGACCTCCTCGATGTGCGTCTCCGCCCAGTCCTTGATGGCCCGCATCACGGGCAGCAGGCTGACGCCGAGCGGGGTGAGTTCGTAGTCGACCCGTACGGGGACCGAGGGGGTGACCGTACGGGAGACCAGGCCGTCGCGTTCGAGGCTCCGCAGGGTCTGGGTCAGCATCTTCTGGCTGACGCCGGCGACGGTGCGGGACAGGTCGCTGTAACGCTGCGGACCGCCGGCGAGCGCGTTGAGGAGGAGGCTCACCCACTTGTCGCTGATCCGGTCGAGCAGCGTCCGGGCCGGGCACGTCGCGAGGTAGGCGTCGTACGCGACACGCGCGTCCTGGCGTCGCTGGGCGGCGGTGCGGGTGGCCATGGCTCTCCTCGGCGTACGGTACGCACCTCGAAGTGCGTACTCTCCATCAGAGAGTAGCTCTCCTTAGAGTCGTTCCGAAGCCTCTTCGAACGTAGGGAGATCTCATGCGAGCGGTCGTCATTCGCGGTTTCGGCGGACCGGAGGAACTGCGGCTCACCGACGTCCCGGTCCCGGTCCCGGCACGGGGCCGGGTACTGATCCGGGTCGAGGCCGCGACGGTCAACCCGGTGGACGTGGCCACCCGTTCAGGCGCGCTCGCCGGGGCGGGCCTGATGCCGCCACGCGAGGTGATCGGCATCGGCTGGGACGTGGCGGGCGTCGTCGAGCGGACCGGGCCGGGCGTCACGGGGCTGCGCGCCGGGGACCGGGTGATCGGCCTGTCCGACCGGCTCGACGTGCCGCTCGGTACGCAGGCCGACCAGGTCGTCCTCGACGCGGACGCCGTCGCCGCCGCGCCCGCCGGCACGTCGCCGGTCGAGGCCGCGACGCTGCCGTTGAACGGCCTCACCGCCGTCCAGGCGCTCGACCGGCTCGGCCTGTCGCCCGGCGGCACGCTGCTGGTGACCGGCGCGGCCGGGGCCGTCGGCGGTTACGCGGTCCAACTCGCCGCCGCACGCGGGCTCCGGGTGACGGCCGTCGCCGCACCCGCCGACGAGACGCTGGTACGGGAACTGGGCGCGGCGGAGTTCGTCCCGCGCACCGCGCGGCTGGGCGAGGCGGTCCGTGCCCTGGAGCCCGGCGGCGTGGCCGCGGCCCTGGACGCCGCATCGGTCGGCGTGGCCGCCCTCGACGCGGTGCGATCGAGCGGGGCGTTCGCCGCGGTGGTCGGCGGTGCGGCACCGCCGCCGCTGCGCGGCATCCGTGTCTTCAACCACTGGATCCACGCGGACGGCGAACGCCTGCGCGACCTGGCCGCCCTGGCCGAGGCGGGCACCCTCACGCTGAGAGTCGCCGGAACCCTGCCGTTGGAACAGGTCGCCGAGGCCCACCGGCACTTGGAGAAGGGCGGCCTGAGAGGCCGTCTCGTCTTGACGCCGTGATGCCGAGGGGGCGCTCCCTGTCACCCTCCGCTCCACCACGGTGCGTCGACGCCGCCCAAGACGGTCAGAGGTCGTGGCGCCAGTCGTTGCAGCGCATGAAATGGCCCTTGGGGAACTCGAAGTCATGCTCGCCGGCGAACGTGAAGCCCGCCTTGCGGCAGATCGCGTTGGACGCCGGATTGTCGACGGACGGGTACGCGTGGAGGCGACGACGGCGCCCCTCCGCGCGGGCCTCCTCGATGATCGCCAAGGCCGCGGCCCTGGCGATACCGCGTCCCTGGTGCTCCGGCAGGACGTTCCACCCCGTCTCGTACACCGTCTCGCCCTGCCACTCGCGCTCCCAGTAGCCGATCGTGCCGGCCTTGACGCCGCCCGGCAGGACCACGGTGAACATGCGCCCCGGCTCGCCCAGGTCGAGGTAACGCCTGTGGCGCTCCACGACCTTCTCCTCGGTCTCCGGGCCGCCCAGATGGGCCCAGATCTCCGGCGTGTTGAGCCGTCGCAGCAGATCAAGGTCGTCCTCGGCCCACGGCTCGAGTGTTATCTCCGTCATCGTCCTCACCTCGGGACGCAGTCTGCCGCACCCCACCGACAGTGCTGGTCCAGGGGGGTGACCCCCTGGAACCCCCGATGTGAGGGGCTCCGCCCCCCACGCCCCCCGGCGGGCCGGGGTCGGAGCGTCCCTTCAGGTTTTCAGGTCGCGGCGCATGCAGACGCGTGGCCAGCGGTCCAGGCCGTGTGCGGCCTCTCGTCGGCGGATCTCGCGTAGGCCGGGTGTCAGTCTCGCGTCGTCCAGCCGTTGGAATCCGCACTTTTCGTAGTACGGGGCGTTCCACGGCACCTCGGCGAAGGTCGTCAGTGTCAGGGCGGGCAGGCCGTCTTTCGTCGCGACGTCCGCGACGTGGTCGAGCAGGGTCCGGCCGATGCCGCGTCGCGCGGCGGACGGGTGCACCGAGACCTGCTCGACGTGCATCGCGCCGTCGATCACCTCGGCGATCAGGTACGCGATGGGCCGGTCGGTCGCGTCCGTCGCGACCCATGCGTGACCGTTCCGGCGGTAGGCCGCGAGGACCTCGGCCGGGAGCGGCTCGTCGTCGGCGATCTCGGGCATGCCGACGTCGCGGAAGCACTCGCCGGCCGCCCGCTCGATCGCGCGCAGGACCGGCAGCTCGTCCTCGCGGACCGTACGGATGCGCATGTGGGTCATTGTCGCGGCCGGCTCACGACCTTTCGCGGGGAGTGGGGGAGAGGACATGGCCACGGCTCCGCAAGGGCACGCGTTCGCGGAGAATGCGACGCATGGTGCCGTAGCTGCACTCGAAGCGTTCCGCGACCTGCCGGATGCTCCAACCCTGGGCGTACAGGCGGGCGGCGTCCTCGGCCATCAGCTGGTCGGTCTCTTCGGGCGCCGATCGCTCCAGCACGTCGCGGATCGCCGCGCGGCTGTACCGGCGGTGGCCGCCCGGCGTACGCAACGGTGTCAGCCTTCCCTCTCGGGCCCAGCGGGCGATCGTCGTCGTACGGACGCCGAAGATCTCCGCCACCTCCCGTGGTTTCAGCAGGTCATCCTGGTCTCGCATGATCTCTTTCCGTCGGACGTTCACGGGTAACTCACATCCGCGGGCCGCACGGCGGCGCCGCACCGGTGTCGGGGCCCTCGACCAGGGCCCACACGGTCTTGCCGCCGGGCTCTTCCAGGCGCCAGCCCCAGTCGCGGGAGCACGCCTCCACCAGGAGCAGCCCGCGTCCGTCGACCCGGTCGAGGGACCGCCGCCGGCGGTCGGGGGAGGCCTCGCTGCGATCGGTGACCTCGATGAGGGCGGTGTCGCCCTGGCGGGACAGGCTGAGGTGAAAGACGTCACCGAGTTTCACGGCATTCGTAACGAGCTCGGCGACAATAATGAGGGCGTTGTCGATAATGTCGTTTATCTTCCGATCAGCGAGCGCTATCTTCATCAATACGCGCGCCTGCTCGGCCGCGATCGGATGAGGAGGAAGTGGAAGCCGATACGTGCGGCTCTCCGCCATGTCCTGCGGCGATGAACACTCTTCGCCGCAGGTTTTCGTATCCGGTGCCGCGTGCAATCCGCCGCCCTCCTTGCCGTTCGCTTTTTCGTCCAGAACTGCGAACAAGAATGCATGGGGCGGGTTAATCTGTCGCCGTTCCACTCAAGACCTGGAAGATTATGGACATCACGGAGGTGCGCCGTGCTCCCCAAGCCATCCCCGGACCCGAAGTCATCGATGTGGGCCTGGCTGGCCCATGACCTGCGCTACTACCGCCTGCGGCGCGGCCTGTCCGGCGACGCCGTGGCCCGCCTGCTCAACTGCGGAAGATCCACCATTTCCCGCCTGGAGAACAACGAGGCCAAGCCAACGGAACGCCAGATGGAGATCCTGGACGCCCGCTGGGAGACCGGCGGCCACTTCAGCACGCTGCTCTTCTATGCTCGTCTCGGCCACGACCCGAACTGGTTCCAGCAACACATCGACGTTGAGTCCGAAGCCTCGGTTCACAAGGTCTTCGAGTCGCAGGTCGTGCCCGGTTTGCTGCAGCTACCCGAGTACGCTCGCGCGCTGATTGCGGAAAGCGGCGCCTCGAACGTCGAAGAACTCGTCGAGGAACGAATGGGTCGTCAGGCGATCTTGACCAGAGAACCTCCGCCCGTACTATTGGTGT
The DNA here is from genome assembly GCF_050936355.1 of Actinoallomurus sp. CA-142502. Classification (NCBI taxonomy): domain Bacteria; kingdom Bacillati; phylum Actinomycetota; class Actinomycetes; order Streptosporangiales; family Thermomonosporaceae; genus Actinoallomurus; species Actinoallomurus sp. CA-142502. Next base: position 9,529,074 of record NZ_JBNJMY010000001.1, on the reverse strand, counting down.
TACTAACGGAAAACGTGCTCGACTGGCCCGTGGGAGGTTCAGGCCTGATGCGGGAGCAGCTCGCCTACCTCGGCGAGGTATCGGAGCGGCCGAATGTCGGGATCCGTATCGTGCCGAAAGCGGCTGGTGCCCATTACGGCATGAACGGAAGTTTCAAGGTGATGACCGGACCGTCGGGAGACGTGGCCTTCACCGAGGCGACCGGTGGCGGAAGGTTGGTGCTTTCCCCTACGGAAGTCCGGTCATACGTTCTACGTTATGACCGGATTGGGCAGAAAGCGTTGCCTGAAGACCAGTCCCGCGTGTTGATCAAGCAGTACATGGAGGCATTGGGATGAGCGCTCTCGATTGGCGTAAGAGCACCCGTAGCGGCAACCAGCAGGGTGACTGCGTCGAGGTCGCCGTGGCTGAGACCGTTGAGTCGGCGTGAGCGCTCCGGCGTGGCGCAAGAGCACCCGCAGCGGCAACCAGGAGGGCGACTGTGTGCAGGTTGCGGTCATTGAGGGCGGCGAGTGAGCTGTCACTGAGCGCTTCTTGGCGCTGATCAGTGGGCGTGGAGTTCTCTTAGGAGTGCGGCGCGGTGGGAGGCGTCGTCGGCCCAGTCGAAGACGTCGACGATGAGTGGGCGTAATGCCTCGAACGCGCCTGCGGGAGAGTCGGACCGTAGTGCGCCGCGTAGTGCTCCGGCCAGACACCACAGGCGGGTGGCTTGGATTCTCTCTTCTTCGGTCATGCGGTGGCGTTCGGTGGGGTCGGTCAGTACGTGGTGGGCGCGTCTTCCGTTCATCAGCCAGTCGCGTACGCGGTGGCCCAGGGCGGAGCCGGCGGGTACGGCCACGCTTCCTTCGCGTTCGGCCGTATCCAGGGCTTCGGACACGTCCCGGTGATGGGCGACGTCGAGCAGTTCGGCCAGGCGGCGGACCTCCCGTACGGCGCAGGGAGGCGGGGACGGCGGTCAGGGCGTCGGTGAGTTCCTCGTGCGAGAGGCGGTGGACGGCCGAGGGCTCGGTCGCGTTGAACCATGGTTCGAGGTGGGCACTCGCCAGCGGGCCGCCGGTGAGGTCGGGCAGGAAGCCGGTGATCTGACCGACGAGACGCAAGATCCCGACATGGGGGTGTATCAGGGGATCGCCGTCGTCAGGTCCCTCGGGATCCAGGCCGGCGGCGCGTAGCTGGGGGAGGATCCGGTCCGGTTCGGTTCCGCGGCGGATCGCGGGTTTCGCGCCGACCAGCTCGGTCACCAGCTCGCCGTCGACGCTGTAGGCGAGGTGGTCATTGGCGTAGTCGTGGCGGAGCACCGACACCGCTTCGGTGCCCCGTGACACGGCGTTCAGCAGCTGGGCGCCGGACCCGTGGACCCCGCTCGGCTCGATGACGACCGTCCACGGTCCGGCGTTCAACGCCTGGGCGATCGTGGGGTATCCGGCCTCGTACGACCGCATCTCCTGCCACACGTGGGCCAGCGGGCGGGGCCGGATCGTGTCCGCTAACCCGCCCATGCGCAGCAGGGCCCCGGTCTCGTCGACGCCGCGAACGAAGGTGAGGCAGTAGATCTCACCGAGCAGCTCTTCGTACCGGTCGAAATGACGTGCTGACATTCAGGACGCCGCGTCGGTGAGCTCGGCGATCACTTCCGAGGTGGTGACCGGGTCCAGGTCGCCGAAGGGCAGCCCCTCGCGTCTCGGCGACCAGTAGCCGTCTTCCGGGCGGTCGTCGAGCCGGATCTCCTCCAGCTTCTGGTCGGGGCTGTCCTCCACGTAGCCGATGACGATGCCGTGGTCCAGTTTGATGTTGACGTACCGGCCGCCGGGGACCTCGCGGAAGACGCAGAACTGGATTCCGGCGTCCATCGGGGAGCTGCGCTGCCATCCTCGGCCTTCCAGGCCGAGGATGGCAGCGGGCGGTACGGTGACGCCCTCGAATCGCTTCAGTCGCCGGCTGGCGCGTTCGGCGTCGGTCAGGACGTGGACTTCGCGGCCGAGCTGCGGGAACGGCTGGAGGATCTCGTAGTCGGCGAACACCGCCGACCACGCGTCCAGCGCATCGCCCAGCTCCAGCGGGTGCGGGATGCCGATGAGCGCCGTCTCGGGCAACGTCAGCACGTCGTCGTCGACGTCGGCGAACGTGCGGTCCTCGGCCACGCGGAACGCGGTCGCCTTGCCGCCGTCCTCGCTGACCCACACCAGACGCCGCGCGATGTGCCAGATCAGCGGGTGCGCCACGAACAGCCGGCGGAACTCTTCGGTCGTCCAGCGGCGCCGGGCCACCATCGCCGACTCCAGCCGCCGGATCTGGCCGGCGGCGACCGTGCGCACGTCCTTCTTCAGCGCGGTGAACCGCTGGTACGCAGCCTGTGCCGGCTCCTGGTCGTCCTTGGCGCCCGGCTTGGGCAGGGCCTTGCGGCGGCTGCCGCCCTCGTCGGCCACGTACGGCCGGAGCTGCTCGTCGAAGCCGACGACGAAACGGCGCGGCCCATAGTCCAGGACCAGCCCGCCGTCGGAGTCCAGGCCGAAGTCGGGGACCAACCGGTCGCCCAGCTGCTCGGCCGTCAGGCCGAACCCGTCGGCGACCTCCTCGATCTTCTCCTGCGCACGCGCCTTGAGGCCCTTGAACCTCACCTTCTGCGCGATGCCGTACAGGTGCATCAGCGCCACGTCCGTGCCGATCGCGGCCAGGACGTCCAGGCCCGCGACCGCCTTGGCGTGACCGCCCTCGCCCGGCCACTTGCGGATGAGCGGCGTCAGCCGGCGGACGGTGTCGTCGTCGCCGAACCAGCCGAGTTGCGTCAGTGCCCATCCGTCCTTGGCCGGCGCGTCGCCCCGCTGCCACTCCTCGAACAACGCCCATCCGAACGCGGCGAGCGAACCGGCGTCGCAGGCGTCCTTGACGATCCCGACGCCCGCGTACACCTCGTCGGGCTTGGACATGGCCAGCATCGTCAGCAGGTGGCGGACGGCATCGGCCGGGAGCGCGTCGTCCCGGTCACGGAGCCGGATCTGCGGCAGCCGTATCGCGTCGGCCCACTCGCCGACCACCGGTATGCGTTTCGGCAGCAGCTCCAGGGGATCCACCGAGAGCAGCGCCTTCAGAGCGTCCGCCGCCTCGTCGCCGTGCACGCGCGCCGTCGCCTCGACGACGCTCTCGTTCCCGTGCTTTCCGGCCAGCAGGCGCAGCGCGGCCTCGGCCTCCCGGCGCGGCGCGCCCGGCTTGCCCAGCGCGGCCGGCACCAGCAGAGGCACCGCGTCCACGCCATGCCGGTCGAACCAGGAGAGCGCGAGTTCGCGACGCTTCGGCTTGGCCAGGCCTTCGGCCATCACCCGCGCGACACCGGCGTCCAGGAACGGCAGTGCCCGATCGGCGAGACCCGCCGGGTCGGCCTCCGCGATCCGCCGTGCGACCGGCAGCGCGTCGACACCGGACCGGGCCACGATCGGCCGTAGCCAGATCTCGGCCTCCCACAGTTGCGGGGACCAGTCGGCCAGCAGCGGGCCGACCTTCTCCACGGGGCCGTACGTGAGGACGCCGAATCCGTACCCGTTGGCCTTCCCGGCGCGGAACTCCTCGATCAGCTTGTCCCAGTCGTCACTGTCCGGGACCCTGTGCCGCTGATCGGTCTTGGCCCACTGCTCCTGCTCACCGGGCTCCCACCGCATCCCGGGCTCGGCGGGCGGAGTGAGCCCGTTGACGACGACCGGCTCGGCCGGCGCGGTGGTGCGCAGCCACGGCGGGTCGGCCAGCGGTCGCGGCAGCGCGTCCGCCGGGGCGTCCGGCAGCCGGTCCTGGTCGTCCAGCGAACCGATCGCGTCCTGTAGCGCGGGCGGCAACTCGGCCACCAGCTCTTGGTGGGTCCGCGCGTGCGCGGCCAGCAGATCGGCGAGTTGCGGCGCACCGGCCAGCAGCCGCAGCGCCCGGGCGGGGAAGTGCGTCATCGCCGTGAGCAGGGCGGCCCGCACGTACTTCTGGTCGGCGCGGTCGACCAGAGCCTGGAACGCCTCGTCGCTCGGCACGATCGCGAGCGTCTCCAGGATCAGCTTGCGAAGGTCCGTGAGGTAGAGATCGGCCTCGAAGGCCTTCACGAGCAACGGCACGGCGTCCGCGCCGACGCCGTCCAGCAGGGTGACCAGGTGCGACCGGTTCCACGAATAGTGGAAGACGACTCCGTGCGGGGCGATCAGCTCCACATGGCGGGACGATCCCAGCGAGCAGTACAGCATCCACCAGAAATGGGCCTCGTGCCTGGCGTCGGGCGGAGCGGCGCAGCACTCTTCCACCCAGTCGTGCCGGGACGGCACCAGGAAGGAGACCACCACCCGCTGTGACGCGGTGCGGCGGCGCCCCGCCAGGCCGTCGACGGCCTCCGCGTACTCACGGTCGCCGGCGACGGCCAGCAGGCCCCGCAGCCGCACACCGGCCTTCGCCGCGGGACTCGCGACGACCGACGAGGCACTGCTTCCGTCCCCGATGAGCCGGAGCTCGGAAGAGTCCCACTGGAGCTGACTGAACTCGGCGAACGCGCAGGCGGCGAAAGGCAGCCCGTGCTCGGTCACCCACGCGTCCGCCAGCGGCACCGCGAGCTTCTCGATCGCGTAGTAGCCCGGCCGCTCGCCGAGGAGCAGCGTGGCGGCCACGGCCGCACCCAGCGGATTCGCGCCGCCGGAGACGTACTCCCGTGCCGCTTCGGCCAGGCCCGGCTCGACATCGGCCCGTTCGGCGAGTGGCCGCGCGGCCTCCATCCGCTGGAGCTTCTCGCGTACGTCCGCGACCGCCGAGCGGTCGACCTTGACCGCCGGTCCCGGCCGCCCGCCGCGCCGTGGATACAGCCGGCGCCGCCACGACTCCGGGATGTCCAGGGCGTCCTCGTCCGCTGTCGCAGCATGGTTGTCTCCCACGGCGCCCGACCCTAGAGCAGACCTACGACAGGGACCGCCACAATGATCACCTTTGGGCGGTGAACGGCGTCGGAGCGGCGCCGCGCAGCGCGCCCTCCATGGACGCCCGCCAGATCGGGCCCACGTTGGCGCCGAAGACGCCGGGGCTCGGGTCGCCGAACGGCGCGGCCGGGTCGCCGAACCAGACGGCCGCCGCGAGGTCGGGCGTGTAGCCGGCGAACGCCGCGCACGAGAAACTCTCACAGGTGCCGGTCTTGGCGGCCGCCGGACGGCCGATGCCCAGGCCCCGGCCCGTGCCCTTGGTGAGCACCCCCCGCAGGATCCGCGTCGCCTCGTCGGCGACGCCGGCGTCGACCGCCTTGTCGCACTCGGCCCTGGGGACGTCGATCCTCTTGCCGGTGGAGTCGGTGACGTCCGTGACGGCGATCGGCGCGCAGTACCGGCCGTGGGCGGCGAAGGCGGCGTACGCGGCGGCGAGGTGGGTGACGTCGATGTCGTTGGTCCCCAGCACCTGGGAGGGCACCTGTTGCAGCGGCCGGCCGGTCGCCTGCGCCATGCCGAACCTCTGTGCCATGCGGACCGAGTCGCACAGGCCCACGCGCTGTTCGAGGTAGGCGTAGAAGGTGTTGAGCGACTCCCAGGTGCCGGTCGACAAGCTGGCCGAGGACGCCTTGGTGGTCTCCGCGTTGCGTACCGACCACGGCTCGAAGTGGTTGCCCTCGCAGTCGGTGTAGCCGCTGACGGTGGTGCTGTTGGGTGCGGGGAGGGTGGTGCCGACGCTGTAGCCCTTGTCGAGGGCGGCGGCGAGGGTGAAGATCTTGAAGGTGGAGCCGGCGGAGTAGCCGCCGTTGCCGCCGTGGGCGTAGTCGGCGGCGAGGTTGAGGGTGGTCTGGCCCTTCTTCCTGCTGTCGCCGTAGGTCTTGCTGACGACCATGGCCTTGATCTCGCCGGTGCCGGGTTTGACCATCGCCTCGGTCGCGGTCTTGGCCTTGTTCGGTCGTAGCGCCAGTGCTCTTTGGGCGGCTTTTTGTGCCTTCATGTCGAGGGTGGTGCGGATGGTGAGGCCGCCGCGGTAGAGGAGGCGTTCGCGGTCGGCGGCGGTCTTGCCGAACGCGGGGTTGCCCAGGATCTCGTCCTTGACGTACTCGCAGAAGAACGGGGCCTTGCTGTCGACGCAGTCGGCCTTGGGCTTTTTGATGTGCAGCGTGATCGGTGTCGCCGCGGCGGCGTCGGCCTGCGCCTTGGTGATCATCTTCAGCTGCGCCATCCGGTACAGCACCGTGTTGCGGCGGTCGGTGGCGCCCTTCTGGTTGATCTCCGGGTCATAGAAGTACGGGCTGTTGGTGACACCGGCGAGCAGCGCCGCCTCCGACAGCGTCAGCTGTGAGGCGTTCTTGCTGAAGTAGTACTGCGAGGCCGCCTGCACCCCGTACGCGCCCGACCCGAAGTACGCGATGTTGAGATAACCCTGCAGGATCTGCTGCTTGGTCAGCCGCTTCTCCACATTCACCGCGTACCGGAGTTCCCGCAGCTTCCGCCCGAAGTTCGGCGCCTTGGCCGCCTGCGCCTCCTCGTCCGTCCTGGCGTTCTCCACCAGCAGGTTCTTGACGTACTGCTGTGTCAACGTCGAACCGCCCTGCTTGATCCCGCCGTCCTGCGCGTTGGTCACCAGCGCGCGGAAGGAGCCCTTGAAGTCCAGCGGGCCGTGGTCGTAGAACCGGTCGTCCTCGATCGCGACGATCGCCTTCCGCATGACGGGCGCCACCTGGTCCAGGCTCACCGACTCACGGTTGTGGTAGTAGAACCGTGCGATCACCTGGCCGTCGGCCGAGTACACCGTGCTCCGCTCCGGCGGCGGCGACAGGCTGAAGTCCGGCATGTCCTGGAAACCCGCTGACGCGTCCCGCGCCGCCATCCCCACACTGCCCACACCCGGCAATGCCAGCAGACCGACCAGTACCCCCGCGAAGGCAGCCGCCCCGAGCAGTCGCAGCAGCTTGACCAGCGCGCTCATCCGGCGGCCTTGAGGAACTTCGCCGCGATGGGCGCGGCGGCTTCGGAGCCGGTCCCGCCGCCCTCGACGATCACGGCGAAGGCCAGGTCGCCGTGGTAGCCGATGAACCAGGCGTGCGTGGGCGGCTCGGCGCCGGTCCCGTACTCCGCCGTGCCGGTCTTGCCCGCCGTCCCGGACGGGAAGTCGACGCCGGCGGCGGTCCCCTCGCTGACGACGGCGGGCATCAGGGAGTGCAGCGCCCGCTCCACCGCGGGCCGCAACCGGTGCGGCGGCTCGGGCCGGTGGCCGCCGGCGTCCACGGCCTGCGACACGAGTGAGGCGTCGACCAGCCGGGGCGAGCGCCAGGTGCCGTCGGCGGCGGCCGCGGCCACGCTCGCCATGTTCAGCGGGCTGGTGAGGACCTGCCCCTGCCCGAACGAGGCGGCGGCGAAGGAGGCGTCGTCCTTGTTGTCCGGGAACGAGGCCCGTACGGCGGGCAGCCCGGCGATGATCGGGGCGTTGAAACCGAACTCGGTGGCGACCTGGCCCAGCCGCCGCTGGCCGAGCCGGTCCACGGCGAGACGCGCGAACGTGGTGTTGCACGAGTGCGCGAACGCCTCCCGGAGGGCGACCGTCCCGAAGTCCTCCTGCTGGTAGTTGTGGAACGAGCGGCCCCCGACCGTGGTGGTGGCCGGGCAGCCGACCCGGGTCCCGGCGTCCATGCCGCCCGCGACCAGCGCCGCCGCCGTGACCACCTTGAACGTCGAGCCCGGCGGGTACTGGCCCATCAGCGCCCGGTTGTAGCCGCCGGGCTTGTTCGCCACGGCGAGGATCTCCCCGGTGGAGGGTCGCAGCGCGACCAGCGACGTGGGCTTGGCCACGTCGGCGAGGGCGTCACGGGCGGCGCTCTGGACCTTCGGGTCGAGCGTCGTCCGCAGCGGCCGGCCCTCGGTGCCGCCGAACCGCTGGAGCGTCCGCACCGGCGTGCCGTGCGCGTCGACGATCTGCACGGCGAGGGCGGGCGTACCGGCGAGACGGCGCTCGTACTGCCGCTGGAGCCCGTCCACGCCGATCGTGTCGCCCGCGCGGTACGGCGCGCCGAGCTTCTTCGCGGCGGCGGCGGACGCGGGGCCGAGCGGACCGGTGAGCTGCTGGACGGACCCGGACGGCGACCCGCTCAGACCGCTGCCGTCCGCCGCCTCGATGTCCGCCCGGTCCGGCCACGTGCGCGCGGCGCGGAGCCGCTGCCCCTCCTCGAGACCCGGGTACATGACCCGCGGAGACCAGGCCACCCGCCACCGGCCGTCCCGCTCGACGAACGGCAGCGACCCGCCGTACGTCCAGACGCGTCCCCCGGACAGCGTCAGCTCGGCCCGGTACGAGCCGCCCGCCTCGCCGTCCTTGGCGTGTCCGACCGAGGCGATCCGGTAGTGCTGTCTGGTGACGCCCAGGTCGTCCCGCATGCGGGTGAACCGGGTCGCGAAATCGGCGGGCGGACGGTCGGTCAGGGCGCGCATGGCGACGAAGTCGCCGCCGCTCCAGGCCGCGAGGTACCGCTTCGCGGTGTCGCCCGGCCCGTCGTCGTCACGCAGGAACCACACCGCTCCCACCCCCGTGAGCACGGCCACGGCCGCGACCACCGCGACGGCGACCATGCGGGATCGGCGCATCATCGGACTCCCCTCTGTCCGCCAGACTTCGTCAGGCCGACAAGGACAGCAGCTGACCAGCGAAAAGTCCAAGATGCATATGAATGGGGAGTGATAGGCGTTTCGATATCCTTCCTGCCCACAGCGCCCGGTCACCGAGCTCCGTCACAAGGGAAATCAGCCGGGTCAGGGCGTGGCGGACGGTTCCGCATCGGCCTCCAGCGGACGATGATCAGCTGGTCCGATGCGCATCCGTAGGAGGGCCTCTCATGCTCAGACGCATGATCGCGACGATGGCGGTCGCCGCGTCGCTCGTGGCGCCGGCCGGTCCGGCACACGCCGACGACGTCGGCGGTGCCAAGGTCGTGCCGGTCCAGGTCACCGGCGATCCGGCGAAGCGGTTCAACGTCGTCATCCTCGGCGACGGCTACACCGAGGCCGACATGCCGAAGTTCCGCGAGAACGTCGACCGGGAGGTCAGCACCCTCTTCGGGTTCGAACCGTGGAAGTCCTACCGCAGCTACGTCAACGTCTACCGGGTCGAGATCACGTCCGGCGAGTCGGGCGTGAGCTGCGACCCCTCCGTGAACTCCGCCAAGCGCACCACGCCGCTGAGCATGCGGTTCTGGAGCGGCTGCCGGACCGACGGCATCCAGCGCCTGCTGGTCATGGACGATGACGCGGCCGGCAGGTACGCGGACCTGGTCACCGGCACCAGCGCCGCCAACCGGCAGATCGTCGCGCTGGCCAACAGCACCACGTACGGCGGCGCGGGCGGGACGTACGCCACGGCGTCCGGCGGCAACGCGATGTCCTCGCTGATCATGCCGCACGAGATCGGCCACTCACTCGGCGGCCTGCAGGACGAGTACAACTACTACCAGCGGGGCGTGCCCGGCGGCGCGTACACCGGCGGCGAACCGGACTCGATCCACCACACCCTCCTCACCGAGCGGCAGATGCGCGAGCAGCACGCCAAATGGTGGCGCTGGCTCGGCGACCGCAGCACGGCCGGCGGCGTCGTCGGCCGCTACGAGGGCGGCGTCTACGACACCACGGGCGTGTGGCGGCCGAGCGAGCACTCGATGATGAAGACCCTCGGCTACGCCTACGACCAGGTCGAACGCGAACGGATGACGCAGGCCATCTCCGCCAAGCTCGACCTGGTGCAGGACCAGACCCCGACCGGGGCGCCCGTCGGCGCGGACCGCGTCGTCTGGCTGGAGACCCTCCACCCGGTGAGCCACCCGCTGCACATCACCTGGACCCTCGACGGCCGGACCGTCCCCGGCAGTACGGACCGGCACAACCTCGACCTGGCCCGGCGGCACCTCAGGCCGGGCACGCACACCCTGACCGCGAAGGTCGACGACCCCACCGGCTTCGTACGCGACCCGGCGATCAGGTCCTCCGCGGCCCTCACCCAGACCCGTACCTGGACGGTGGACACCCGGCTCACGACCGCGCCGGTGGCCCCCGCCGTGGGCTTCACGGACGCCACCCCCGCCGGCACGGACGTGGGCGCGAACGACGTGATCTACGCGGAGACGACGCACCCGACGGTGTCGGTCCCGGCGGTCCGGTGGACCGTCGACGGCCGGCGGGTGACGACCCCGGGGAACGACCGCGACCTCGACCTGGGGCGCTTCCACCTGACCTCCGGGACGCACACCGTCACCGCGCGAGCGGCCGACCCCGCCACCGGCGCCCGGTCGGCGCCGCTGTCCTGGAAGGTCGACGCGCGACGTCCGGCGATCGCCGCGCAGTTCTCCACACCGGCCGCGACGCACGGCGGCACCAAGGTCTTCGACGACCGGTTCACCATGAAGCTGAACCCGTCCGACGACGGGCCGGGCAGCACACTGGCGGAGTTCCAGGTCGACGGGGACGGCTGGTACCGCTACTTCGGCTGGCCGACCGACTCCACCGCGCCGTTCGTGTTCACACCCCTGGGCACGAACATCGACGACCTCTACTACGGCAAGCTCGGCAAACCCGCGCGAGCCGTCGCCTGGGAGAACGTACCGCCCGGCTACGGCCGGCACACCATCGAGTACCGCGCCATCGACGCCGCCGGAAACGTCGGCCCGGCCACGAAGGTCACGGTGATCCTGCGCAAGAGCGGCTGACGGCGTTTCCCCGGCCCACGGTCCCCCGGCCCGCCGCGGAACGGTGGGCCGGGGACGCCCCGCTTACTTCTTCGGCATCAGCACCGAGTCGATGATGTAGACGGTGGCGTTGGCCGTCTGAACGTTGCCGCAGACCACGTTCGCGTCGTTGACCTTGTACGACTCGCCCGAGCCACTGGTGTTGACCATGCCGCCCTGGAGGGTCTTGAAGCTGCCGCTCGTCAGTCCGCTGGGCGCGACCTTCTGGCCGACGACGTGGTACGTGAGGATGCTCGACAGGGTCTTCTTGTCCGCGAGCACCTTGTTGAGCGTCTTCTTGGGGATCTTGGCGAAGGCGTCGTTGGTGGGGGCGAACACCGTGAGGTTCTGCGCGGAGTTCAGCGTGTCCACCAGGCCGGCCTTCTTGACCGCCGTGACCAGCGTGGACAGGACCGGGTTGTTGGAGGCGGCGGTGGCGACCGGGTCCTGCGCCATGCCGGAGAAGCTGCCCTTGCCGGAGTCCGGCACGGCCGAGCAGCCGGAGCCGAACGGCTTGTCCGCCATCGCGGCGCTCGACGTCGGCGCGCCGCCGCCCGCCCCGGCGGAGGAGGCGCCGTCGCCGCTCTTGCCGTCACCGCCGCAGGCCGCGGCGCTGAGCAGGAGACCACCGGTGAGCATGCCGACGGTCAGAACACGGGTCTTCACGAGACTTCTCCTTCAACTGTGGGTTTCCTGTGGGCCCGTCAGGTGACGGTGACCACGATCGAGTGCCAACCCGTCGCCCCATCGGGGATGGGCGGCACGCGTGTACTCGGCTGGATCGCGCCGGTGCCGTCGGTGGCCCGGACCTCCAGCCGGTGTGAGCCCGGCGTGGCGTCCCACTCGAGGACCCACTGGCGCCAGGTGTCCAGTCCGGACACGGGGGCGAGCTCCGCCCGCCGCCAGGGCCCGCCGTCGACGCGGACCTCGACCGCGTCGATCCCCCGGTGCTGCGCCCACGCCGTACCGGCCACCGGCACTCGGCCGGCCTTGACTTGCGCGAACGCGCGGGGCACGTCGATGCGGGACAGCGTCTTGACGGGCGCGTGGTCGGCGTAGCCGCGTTCGGTCCAGTAGGCCTTGTCGGTGGCGAACCGGGTGACCTTCAGGTCGACCACCCACTTGGTCGCCGAGACGTAGCCGTACAGGCCGGGCACCACCATGCGGGCGGGGAACCCGTGGGCGACCGGGAGCGGCTCGCCGTTCATGCCGACCGCCAGCAGGGCGTCGCGGCCGTCCATGATCGTCTCGATCGGTGTGCTGACCGTGAAGCCGTCGGCGGAGCGGCTGAGGATCTGGTCGGCGCCGGACCGTAGCCCGGCCTCGCGCAGGAGCCCGGCCAGGGAGGCGCCGAGCCAGCGGGCGTTGCCGGCGTACCTGCCGCCGACCTGGTTCGAGACGCAGCTGAGGGTGATGTCGCGTTCGAGCATCGGGCGCTTCAGCAGGTCGTCGAAGGACAGCTCGACCGGGTGGTCGACCAAGCCGTGGATCCGCAGCGTCCAGTCCCGCGGCGCGACCTGCGGCAGCGTCAGCGCCGTGTCGACCCGGTAGAAGCCGGGGTTGGGCGTGACGAACGGCGTCATGCCGGGCACCCGGATCTGCGCGCCGGCCGGCACCGCCCTGGCCGCGGAGGCCGCGCGGGGCAGCCGTACGGACCTGCGGGCGGCGTCGACGTTCCCGCGCTCCAGCAGGAGGCGGCCGCCGAGACCGGATGCCCCGGCGACCGCCACCGCCCCCGCGCCGGTCAGGAGGAGGTTCCGCCGATCCGCGCCGACGGCCTGACCGGTCCGTGGGTGATCATGGGGGCGTACGAGAAGAGCCAGCGCGGCCATTCCCGCGAGGCCGCCGACGATCGAGGGGATGACGGCGGTCCAACCGGCGGCCGGCCGGGTCACCGCCGCCACGGCGCCCAGTACGGCCAGGGCGCCGAGGCCCGCCAGACCGATCACCGGATGCCGACGCGTGATGATTCCGAGGATTACGGCTATCGCCGCTATGCCGGCGCCAAGGCCGATGAGCAGGACGAGCTTGTCATTCGTCCCGAAATGCCGGATAGCAAAATCCTTGAGCCACTCCGGGGCCAACGTGATGCCCGCCGCACCCACCGCGATCAGCGGCGATGCCTGCTGCCCACCGGCGGCGGCCGCGGACAACTCGGCGACGCCGAGGGCCACTCCGCCGGCGATGACACCCGCGACGCCGTCTGCCGGTTTTCCGTCCATGCCCCCTTATTCGGGGCCGGACGCGGAGCGGATTGGCTCCTTTCTCGGATCAGATCTCGATGATCTGCAGACTGTCGATTCCGCGCAGGTGGCAGCGGGTGCCGGCGAGCGTGATCGGCACCGTGTCGAGCCGCATGTCGGCCACCCGGGCGGCGTAGCTCGGCGCGAGGCCGCCGAGTGGGATGGGGATGGTCCAGGGTTCGGCGGCGCCGGACGCGGCGGTGCCGGGGTTGTCCAGCGCCATGAGCCACTGCCCCTCGACCAGCGCGAACGTGTACTCGACCGTACGCGCGACCACGCACGCGTGCCCGCCGAGCGGCGTCACGCCCGTGTACGCGCCGTCGAGGTCGAGGTGGTGCACCCGCCAGGTGCCGTCGTCGGCGGACTCGGCGCACAGCGCGACCCCGTCCGGTCCGACGGCGGCGCTGTGCACCCGGCCCGGCACGGTACTGGTCCAGCGCCGTACGCCGGTGGCCAGGTCGATGGCGTGCACCCCGGTGTCGTGCGCCCAGGTGACGAAGTCGTCGTCGCGCTCGCCGCGATCGGAGCGGTCGAAGGAGGCCAGGTCGATGGCGATCAGCGCGTCACCGGCCCGGCCGGCCAGCACGTACCCTGCGGTCTCGGTGAACCACCGGGTGGTGCCCGTGGCGGCGTCGCGTCCGACCCAGCGCTGCGCCGGTCCCGGCCGGCCGTAGTCGGGCGAGGTCGCGCCGACGACGATGTCGCCGCTCGCGTGCAGCAGCCATTCCTCGCTGCCCCACAGGTACCCGTCCTCGCCCCAGCGCCGGTAGGTGATGCCCTGCCGCCGGCCCTGCCGGTACAGCCACGAGCACAGGTACCCCTCGTCGTCCAGGGCACGGACCGCCACCCGCAGCTTGCTGCCCAGGTCGTACGCGACGATGTCGTACGGCTCGTCGTCGGGGAGCGCGTCCACGGCGCGCACGTCGCCGTCGCGGGCGATCCGCATGACGTGGAGCGAGGTGTCGTGTTCGTAGACGGGCAGGACGATGTCGCCGCCCGGAGTGGTGGTGATCTCGCCGGGCTCGATCTCCCGGCCGCTGGCCTCGCGGGTCAGCCGGAACCGCTCTCCCACGCCGTTCTCATGGTCGATCGCCTGCAGGATCGGCGCGTCGCCGACCTCCTGGCCGCTCGCGCCGCCCGCGAGCAGGATCAGGTCGTCGCTGACCACGGGCGCCGCCGACCAGCCGCAGGTGGACTCGATGACGGGGAAGCGCGGTCCGTTTCCGAACACCACACGATTATGTCCTCGCGGGGGCGATCCTGGTACGGTGCCCCCTTTTTCGGTGCGGTCGGCGACACGCCACGGAAAGCGGCGGTACGCCCGTGGACGCGGCAATACTCTTCCTTCACCGAAGCATGAACCTGACGGGGAGTATCCGCATTCTCATGTCGGGGCAAGTCACCAAAGAGAACCGGCACTCGGGGAGGCGCAATGGGCGGACTTGACCGACGTCAGGTATTGCTTACGGCGGCCGCCGGGACCCTCGGCCTCCTGGCCGGAGGCGGGCCGGTGATCGTACGGGCGGTTCAGCCGGACACGAAGCCCGCGAAACGGCGGGCCCGTACGGCGGCCGCGCATCGCCCTCCGCCGGATCCGGGGTACGCCCATGGGCCGATCCAGGCGCTCCAGCGTCCCGTGCACGGGCTGAAGGACCTGTCGCCGCCCGCTCCGGCCACGGCCGTCGCGCTGACCATCGACGACGGTCCGCACCCGACCTGGACGCCGAAGATGCTGGACCTGCTCGCGGAGTTCAAGGTGCCGGCGACGTTCTCCCTCATCGGCGAACAGGTGATCGAGACTCCACAGCTGGTCAAGCGGATCGTGGCGGCGGGCCACCAGGTCTCGGACCACACGATGACGCACCCGCTCAACCTGCCGGGAATGGGCTCCGACAAGATCAGGCAGGAGATCGGCGAGGCGCACGACCGGATCGCGCAGGCCACCGGGGTCGCGCCGAAGTTCTTCCGCTCGCCCGGCGGCGCGTGGTCGACCCAGGTCCTCGACACCGCCGCCGAGCACGGCATGATCAACATCGACTGGGCGGTCGACCCCCGCGACTGGGCGCGCCCCGGCACGAGCCACATCACCGAGACGATGCTGGCCGCCAAGCCGGGCGACATCCTGCTCTGCCACGACGGCGGCGGCGACCGCTCCGAGACGATCGAGGCCCTGCGCACCGTCATCCCGGCCCTTCAGCAGCGCGGCCTCACGTTCGTCGCCCTCTGAGCCGTCCGGCCTACTTGAGCAGGTCGAGGTCCACGGTCTCGGCGAGGGCGCGGGCACCCGCGTCTCCGGGGTGCACGCCGTCGCCGGAGTCGAAGGCCGCGGGGAGCCGGGTGGGGTCGTCCTGGTCGGCGAGGGCGGCGGCGAAGTCGGCGACCGGCCAGTCCCGCTGGCCGGTGACGGCCTGGTTGACGGCTCGCCGCTCGCCTTCGAGACCGTCGGCCTGGAACATCTCATAAGTGCTGCCCCCGACCGGGGTGATCGTGCCCAGGATCGGCTGGGCGCCGTGCTCCTGCGTACGGCGGGCCAGCGCGAACAGGGCCGCGGTGATGTCGCCCGCCGTCGATCCCATGGCGAGGTCGTTGAGCCCGCCCATGATCAGGACGTGGGTGACCTCGGGGACGCCGAGCACGTCGCGGGTGAACCGCTCCGTCATGGTCGGCCCGAACAAGGGGCCGAGCAGCCGGTTGCCGCCGATGCCCGCGTTCAGGACGACGGCGCCCTCGATCCCGGCGGAGAGCAGCCTCCGCTGCAGGTGATCGGGGTACCGCTGGTCGCGGTCGGCGGAGGTGCCGTCGCCTCGGGTGATCGAGTCGCCGAGGGCGACGACGACCGGTCCGGTCGCGGGCGCGTCGGTGTGGACCCGGTTGATCCAGTAGAGCGAGGGGAACCGTTCGGCGCCCGGGAGGATCTCGCCGGTGCGCTGGGCCGAGTGCAGGTACGCGGCCGGTTCGGCGCGGCCGGCCACGAAGCAGCGGACCTGGAGTTCGTCGCCCGCCGAGGTGTCGAGGGGGACCGGGTCGCTCGTCGCGGTCTCTCCTGGCGGGATCTCCCAGCGCGTCCCACCGCGGTACGGGACGGGCACGCCGCCCGCCACCGTCACCTCGTCGATGACCAGCGGCGTACGGCCGAACTCGTTGCTCAGGGTGAGCCGCAGGGAGCGGCCGCCGCGCCGCAGCCGGACGGCCTGCCGCACCGTCTGGGCGGAGAACGACCGGGGCTGTGGCATGAAGGGCGGCGTTCCGTCCGGGTCACCCAGCGCGGCGAGAAAGGCGGTGGTCCAGGTCATGACACGCTCCATATATCGATGTCCGTCGATGTCTGTAACGTTAGTCGATCAGATCGATAGTTGTCGATATGGTGGGGTCATGAGTGACGACCGGCATCCCGCGACCGAGGATCTCCGGCTGAGGAAGGTGCTCGCGGCGCTCGCGGATCCCGTCCGCCTGACCATGGTGCGGGCCCTCGCGGCGCTCGACGAGTCACCCTGTGTCGAGCTGCATCACACCGCGGGCCTGACGATCAGCCAGCCGACCTTCTCCCACCACCAGAAGGTCCTGCGCGAGGCGGGGATCCTCCGTGAGCGCGTCCACGGCGCCCAGCGCATCATCAGCCTGCGGACCGAGGACCTGGACGCCTGCTTCCCGGGGCTGCTGAAGGCCGTACTCGCCACGCCGGAAGACCTCGTCTAACGGTCGATTCCAAGGGGCGAGAGGCGGGTGGTTCCTCTCGAGGGGTTCTCCTGACAGGAGAAGTTTCTCCTCCCAGAAGAAGCCCGCCATCGGCTACCCCTGCCTCCGGCGCGTGATGTACGGGCGGTGACTCGTCACCATGCTCGTCCAGAGCGGCTCCGGGCCGGTACCCCGCCCGGCTCCCGGCGATCCATGCGCGAACCGCCCGGGAACCCTCGCCCGTCACTCGACGGGACATGGTTCTCCGGGCGGTCCGGGGAAGCTGCGGGACGGCACGGTCACGTGTCTCCTCCCGCCTCGGCGACGACGCCGAACGGCGTCCCGGGATCCGGCGGTGCCGGCTCCGGCGTACCGGGCTCACCGATGCCGAAGCGCGCGGCGTACCGCATGAGGAGGTCGAGCGCGTCCCGCAACTCGGTTCCCGGCCGTGCCTCCGCCGCCGGACCCGCGGCGACCGGGACGGGCGCGCTCGCGGCCACCGGCCCGGAGGCGGGCCCGGAGACAGGAGTCGTCTCGGCCTCGGCCGCCGGTCGCGGCGGAAAGATCGGCCCCAACGGCGGAGCGCCCTCCCGCGCGACGGCGCCGAGCGAAGCTGCTCGTTTCCGCGCCCCCGGCGCCGCCGAGGAGTCCCGGTCCTCCGTTCCGCCGCTCGTGCGGGGCCTCGGGGCGGTCGTGCCGCTTCGCGTCCGTCGGCGGGGGGCCGCTTCTCGGATCTGCTCTCCGCGTTCCGTACGGTCGTCGCGAACGTCGGTGCGTTCCGGCGTCGCCGAGCGGTCCCGCGCGCCCTCGCGGGTCCGGTCCTCCGCGCCGGTTCGCGTCCGTGGGCGGGGAGCCGTCTCGCGGGTCTGCTGTCCGCGTTCCGTACGGTCGTGGTGCACGTTCACGGTCCGGCCCGTCCGGGCGTCCCCGCGTGCCGGTGGCCTTCCGCCCGTCCGCGGCCGTGCGTCGTCGGGCAGGGTGCCGAACTGGGCCGGCAGCTTGCGGAAGTGCCGGGGGATCCCGAGTGTCAGGACGTACCCCCAGAGGATCATGAGGTTGCGGTAGATGTCGTAGCGCTCCCGGTCGTCGGCCCGGACCACCGCGAGCGCGAAGAGCAGTGCCTCGCCGAGGATGAGCAGCAGCCCCCAGGACGCCACCACCACGACGACCATCGCGAGGACGAACTCCGTGAAGCGGCCCTCCGCCGGTGACCTCCCGACCAGCCGGCCGCCCCACACCGAGCCGCACAGCCAGTAGCCGGGCCCGAGCAGGCCGCCGAGGACGAAGAGGATGATGCGGCAGCGCCGCGGGCCGCGACGGCCCGCCCGGTCCCGCTCGCTCCCGGATTCTCCGGAGCGCCGGGACCGCGGCGCCTGGTCACCCACGACCGCCACCGGGGGCCGGGTCCGGCCCGCCGCCGCTCCCGGTCGCGTACCGCGCCCAGGCCGACAAGGCGTGACGTGCGGTAGGTCCGGACAGCAGCGGGTCGTCGCCACGATCACCCATGAACCGCAGCGAAATGGTCATCATTGCCATTTCATCACACTCCTGCATCGCGCCTGTTCTGCAAGAGCGAATCGGGACAATTCACATTGGGTGCGCGACCGGTCGCATCGCCGCTCGTCATGGCGGTACGGTGTCGGCGGTCTCGCGGTTTTCTGTTGTGAAGCTCCGGCTCACTCTCACCCGGATTCCTCCCGCAAAAATGACCAAGGAAATCCAGCGGCCATTACCCGGCTTCGGAAAGTCAATCGCGCACCGCTTCTTCAGGCACACTTTATCGCTCACCCTGCGTGACACCGCACATGCGACAGAGCCGGACGAATGGGGTGGCATAGTCGCACATACATCCCAGCCGTCCCCGGCCTCGACTCACGGAACGTCATCGGCGCTCGTTTAGGACACCCCCCATTGTTCGCACTGCTAAAGACATCACCCTGGGCGTCGGCTCGGTTACAGGCTGTCAATGTAAGTCGATAGCGGGCCGGGCAAATGACCCCTCTTCGACGTCACTTGTCCACTCGACGGCGGTGCCGCGTCATCGAGCCGTTTGCGCCCGAAATTCCAGCGACTACCTAAGAAATGTCACCTATGTTCCGACTCGTACTACTTGGACTCAATGCGGCCCAGTGGGTGGGTGCCCTCCGTCAGGGCCTTTTCCGCCGTACGCCAGCCGGCGTCGTCGATGCCGAGCGCGTGGCGGAGGTAGGCCCAGGTGAGCCGCTGGACCAGGGCGACTCGTCCGGGGTGCTCGTCCGTCGTCTCCCTGACCTCGTAGCCGGCGATTCCGCCGAGCGAGTGCTCCGCCCCGAAGAGAGTGAGCAGGCTCTCGCCGCCGGGGCTCAGGAGGTACGGCTCGGTCATCCAGTCCGGCCCGCGAACGGTCAGCCGGTGCTTCCGTGGGGTGTCGTCCCGGTCCCCGGCGACCACGAGGGTCGGCGTGGTCAGGTGTGCGAAGTTCGGGTTCATGTACGCGAAGTGCTCGGCCGCGAACGGCGTCAGGTTGGCCCCGCCCTCTCCTGCCGTGGCGAACAGGACGCCCGCCCTGACCCGCGAGTCGGACAGGTCCGCCTCCTCCTTGGTCTCCGGATCGAGGACGCGCAGGCCCAGCAGATTGCCCGCCGTCTGGCCGCCGAAGGAGTGCCCGGCCGCGGCGATGCGGCTCCGGTCCAGGCGTCCACCGAGGCCGGGAACGGCGGCCTCCAGGAGATCGAGCCGGTCGAGCACGTGCTTGAGGTCCTCGACCCGGAGGCGCCAGATCCGGGGTGTGCGGGGATCGTCGCGAGGGATGCCCAGCGTCCTGGAGTCCAGATGGGTGGGCTGGATGACCACGAAGCCGTGAGCGGCCCAGAAGTCGGCCAAGGGGCCGTAGCCGTCCAGCGACGAGCCGGAGCCGTGCGAGAAGACGATGATCGGCAGGTCGCGCCCGGTCGTCGGCGCGGACACCTTCACTTGCAGGTCGTCGCCCCGGCCTGGCGCCGGCAGCGTTATCGGCTTCACCGAGACGATCGGCGTGGGCGCGCCGAGGCCGATGGCCGCGTCCGTGATCGCCGGGTCTGATTCGGTCATGTCGGGATCTTCTTTCGGCTGGTTCGCGGCGGGCGGCCCGGCGGGCGCGCGCGGCTTGGTGCCGGGCCCGTGATCTGGCATGATGGATAAGTGGGACGTTGTCCCGTTTTGAACATACGGGACACTGTCCCGCTTAGCAAGGCCGGTGGCGAAGGGAAGGGCGCGTGAGCGACCAGAGCGCGGGGCGTGCGGACCGGCCCAAACGGGCGGACGCGCGGCGCAACAAGGAGACCCTGCTCGACGCGGCCGCCGCGGTCTTCGTCTCCTCGGGCGTGGAGGCGCCGATACGCGACATCGCGGCCAAGGCCGGCGTCGGTACGGCCACGATCTACCGCCACTTCCCGACACGGGCGGACCTCATCATCGCCGTCTACCGGCATCAGGTGGAGGCTCTCGCCGAGGCCGGCCCCGCCCTCCTGGCGGAGGGCCCGACGCCGTACGCCGCACTGGGGCAGTGGATCGACCTCTTCGTCGACTTCCTGGTCACCAAGCACGGACTCGCCGCCGTACTGCAGTCCGACGACCCCTGCTTCGACCCCCTGCACTCCTACTTCGTCGACCGCCTCGTGCCCGTGTGCGCCCGGCTGCTCGACGCCGCGGCCGGCTCCGGCGAGATCCGCCCCGGCCAGGACGCCTACGAGCTCATGCGCGGCATCGGGGGCCTGTGCGCGGGCGCCGGCAACAGCCCCCGCTACGACGCGCGCCGGCTGGTCGGCCTCCTGATCGCAGGGTTGAAGCTCAAGTCGCTTGAGACCTCATAGTCGTTCGCGCCGGAACGACGAGAGGAGCGGCGGTGACGGTCTCAGAGCATGTCGTGCCGTCGGACGGCGTGGGCATCGCGGTACGCGACCACGGCGGAGACGGGCGTGCGGTCGTACTTCTGCACGGCGGCGGGCGGACCATGGACGACTGGGACGCGGTGGTCCCGCTGCTGGTCGCGGCCGGACGCCGGGTCGTCACCGCCGACCTGCGCGGGCACGGGCGGTCGGGGGCGGCGCTCTGGTCCTGGCCGGGCGCGGTCGGCGACCTGGCCGCGGTCATCGCCCATCGCGGGCTGGCGGCGCCGGCGGTCGTGGGCCACTCGCTCGGCGGCCTCGTGGCGGCGATCTGGGCGACGCGGCACCCGGAGTGCCCGCTCGCGGTCAATTTGGACGGGCACACCAACCCGACCGGCCCGTTCGAGGGCGTCGACGCCGCGGCCGCCCGGCGTACGATGCGCGGGTTCCTGGACGCGTCGTTGGAGCAGGCCGGGGATCCCGCGCTGACCCGCCTGATCGCGGAGTTCGACGCACTGGACCTGTTCGCCACGTACGCCGCGCCGCGCTGCCCGCTGGTCGTGGTCTCCTCCGCGCGGCCGGAGATGGAGGAGCTCCTGCCGCCCGAGGTGGCCGAGGCGTTCGGGGCGTACCGGCGCGGCTTCGCCCGGCGCCTGCGCACCGTCGCGGCGGCCACCCCGCTGCTGCGCCTGCTCGACGTCCCGACCGGCCACGACGTCCATCTGGAGGCTCCCGGCACGGTCGCCGGTCTCGTGCTGGAGGAGGGATGAGCGACACTGGGCGGCATGGACGACCTGCGGACGATCGGCCAGGTGGCGCGGCTCAGCGGCCTGTCCGTGCCGACCGTACGGTTCTACTCCGACGCCGGTCTGCTGCCGGTCGCCGCGCGGACGGCCGGCGGCCACCGGCTCTACGACCGGGAGGCACTGCGCCGGCTGGAACTGATCCGCACCCTCCGCGACCTCGGCGTCGACCTCGCCACCGTCGCGCGGATCCTCGCCGACGAGCGCGCGGTCGCCGACGTCGCCGCCCGTGAGGCCGCGGCGCTGGAGGAGCGGATCGCCGACCTGCGCGTACGCCAGGCCGTGCTCCGGTACACCGCCGCGCGGCACACGGACGCGGACGGGCTCGTACGGGCCGGTCGGCTGGCGCGGCTGTCCGGCGGGCAGCGCCGTGCGCTGGTCGCCGGGCTCGTCGCCGAGGCCACGGCCGGGCTCGAGCCGGAACCGGGCTTCGCCGCCCGGCTGCGCTCCCTGCTGCCCGAGCCACCCGACGACCCCGAGCGGATCGAGGCCTGGGTGGAGCTCGCCCACCTCGTGAGCGACCCGGATTTCCGCTCGGCCGTACGGCGGGCGCTCGAACGGCACGCGGCCGACCGGGCGACCGGCGCCGACGGCGGGGACCCGGGTGACTGGCAGGCGGCCGAGGAGGCGGTACTGGAACTGGCCGGCGGAGCGCTCGCCGACGGGCTGCCACCCGCCTCCGCGGAGGCCCGCCCCATCGTCGACCGGCTCGTCGCGGTGTTCGCCGAGGCACACCGCCGCCGCGACGACCGGGAGTTCCGCGCGTGGCTGGCCGAGCGGATCCGCATCGGCGCCGACGCCCGGGTGACGCGCTATCTGCGGCTGCTCGCGACGATCAACGGCGCGCCGGCCCGTACGGACCCGGTGCCGGCCGCGCGATGGTTCCTCGCCGCGCTCTCCGCGTAGGCGATTGACCACTGTTTCATCGTGATTTCATCGCCTCTCCTTACCGTGGTCTCGCGCGCCGGAATTCGATCGCGGAAGCAGGTCAGGGGCGATGACAGACCAGGCGTTGGACGGATATACGGTCGAGACCGCGGGACTGCGGGATTTCCGCGACGGCACTCTGACCAATGTCGCCGAAAGCCTGCCGGGTCTTCATCAGGCGATCGCGGCCGCCGGCCTTTCCGCGGACGCCTTTCCGGCCGTGGTCGCAGACGCGGCGAAGAACCGCGACGTGGCGCTCGACGGCCTGCACGACGTCGTTCAGGGAGCCCGTCGCCACGTTGACGGCCATATCGATGACATGGACACGGCGATGGCCGGCTACGGGCAGGCCGAATGGCGGTCCTGGCTCGCCTCGCAGCCGGGCGTCGCGGCGGATCCGCCTTCCTCGCCGCCGGGCACCCCGCCGCAGCCGACCGGGCAGACCCTGGACACCACGGCGGCGACCACGGTGACCTCCTCGGACTCGACCTCCGCCGAGGACATCTTCCGCCTCTACCAGAGCCTTCAGAAAGCGGCGAATCTCGTCGGACTCGGACATCTCGTCCAGCCCATCGGTGCGCTTCTTCGGAGCAACGTGCGAGACCCCGGGCAGTACCTCCAGGCGGCCGACCGGCTGGACGGCGTCACACGCACCGCGAACCGGCTGCACTCCGCCACGCTCGATGGGCTCGAACGCCTCGGTGACTCGTGGTCGGGGCGGGCGAGCGACGGCCACCAGGCCTGGACGCAGGCGACCTACCATCAGCTTCTCGGCGATATTCAGACGCAGGCCAAAAACCAGAGTGCCATGGACAGGAACAACGCGGAGACGATCCAGGCCTTCAACTGTCACACGCGAAAAGTCATCGGTATCGCCATCGCGGCGACCTTCGCCCTGCTGGTGTTCGCCCCCTTTTTCGTCGCGGGTGTTCTCTCGTTGTGGGAGGCGGAGCAGTACCTGTGGGCCGCGACCGTGGTCCTCGCCGCCTTGATCGCGTTGATCTACCTGGTGAAGTGGCTGTCGAACGTGTGGCAGAGCAATCCGTGCCCCGCCCCCGAGTACGGTTGACGCGCGGAGGTCCCCGACCTGAACGCCATAGGTGACGCTGCGGGGCGGCTGGGGCCCTTCCAGGTCGCGACGCGTTTCTTCCGTGGCGCCGCTCTCGGCCGGGGGACCGCGGGCCGGCGCCTGACCGGACCGCTGACCACCGACCCCGTCCTGGTGGTGCTCATGGGCGTCCCCGGTTCCGGCAAGTCCACGGTCGCCGCGAAGTGGCGCCCGTCCCAGGTGCTCAGCCTGGACGGCTTCCGGAAGATCGTCAGCGGCGACGAGAACAACCAGGCCGCGACCGGCGAAGCCGTGCGCGCCCTGCACACCGTGCTGGACGGCAGGCTTCGCCGCCGCCTCACCACCGTCGTGGACGCCACGAACGTCGAGGCCGCCGCACGCCGCCCCCTGCTCGATCTCGCCGCCGCGCACGAGATGCCCGCCGTGGCCCTCGTGGTCGACACGCCTCTGCATCTGGCCCAGGCGCGCAACGCCATCCGGCCCGGCCCGATCGGCTCGGCACGCTGGGGACGACGCGTGCCCGCCGAGTTCGTCGACCGGCAGTACGACCAACTGCGCGCGTCGATCCCCGGCCTGCGCGCCGAGGGCTTCGCCCAGGTCATCATCCACCGCGGCTAGTACGCCGGTACGACTTCGCGATCTTGTTACGTCTCGCCCGACCAGGGCGGCAAGGCGATCACAGGACGAGGATGAGCTTGCCGCCGGGCCGGCGGGACCGGCTGAGCTCGGCCGCCTCCTGGATCTGGTCGAGCGTGTAGGTGCGGGCGACCGATACGACCAGGACGCCTTCGCCGGCCAGCCGGGCGAACTCGCCCAGCAGGTCGTAGCGCATGTCGATGCGGGTGACCCGGGTGCCCAGCTCGGCCGCGGCGGCGAAGTCCGAGACGGTGAGGACGCGGTCGGGGTCCCCGGTCAGCTCGATCAGGGTCGGCAGCGAGCCGCCGGCCGGGCTGGCCTGGTCGGCGCGGTCGACCCGGCCACCGGTCGGGGCCGTGTCCAGAGCACGGTCGACGCGGCCACCGGCCAGTGCGGCGACGCGTTCGGCCATGCCGTCGCCGTAGCCGGTCACCCGGGCGCCGATCTCTTCCAGGGCGGCGGCCCGCGCCGGCCCGGCGGTGGCGATCACCCGGACACCCCGGTGCAGCGCCAAGCGCACCGCCGCCTCACCCACGGTGGCGCCCGCGCCGTGGACAAGCAACAGCTCACCCGGCTGGACACCGAGGTCGTCGAGCGCGCGCCACGCCGTCTCGGCCGCCATCGGCAGCGCGGCGGCCTGCTCGGCGGCGACGCCCTCGGGGATGCGTGCCCAGGTCGCCATCAGCGCGTACTCGGCGGCCCCGGCCGTCGGGCCGTCGAAGGTCGCCGGGCCGAACACACGGTCGCCGATCTCGACACCGTCGACGCCCGCACCGAGCGCGTCGACGGTGCCCGCGACCTCGAAGCCGAGCCCGCGCGGCAGCGGTGGCAACTGGTCGGCGAGGAGGCCGTCGACCGTGTGCCAGTCGGCCGGGGTCAGGCCGCACGCCCGAACGGCGATCCGGATCTGGCCGGGTCCCGGCTCCGGCTTCGGGACGTCGCGGAGCACGATCACGTCCGGGGATCCGAATCGGTCGAACTGAAGAGCCTTCATGACGATCTCCCACCTGATGACAGCATCTGTTGTCATCGACCGTAGCACTGCGACGACAGCCTCTGCTGTCATAGCCTGGTGGGCATGCCAAGGTGGGAGTCCGACGCACAGGGCCGGCTCGAGCGCGCGGCGCTCGAGCTGTTCGAGACGCAGGGGTTCGAGCGCACCTCGGTCGCGCAGATCGCGCGCACCGCCGGTCTGACCGAACGCTCCTTCTACCGTTACTTCCCCGACAAGCGGGAGGTCCTCTTCGCCGGCGACGAGCTCGAGGCCCACCTCGTCGCCCAGGTCGAGGCGGCCGATCCGGGCCTCACACCGTTCGAGGCGCTCCTGACCGCACTGGGGACCGCCGACGAGATCTTTCGCCCGCGCGAGCTCCTGCTGCGCCGCGTCAAGGTGATCGCCGCCAACCCGGCACTGGCCGAGCGCGATCTGAACAAGCTCGCCGACATCGCCGGCGCGCTGGCACGGGCGCTCGAGCGTCGCGGCGTCGAGCCTGGCGAGGCACGCTTCGTCATCGACGTGGCGATAGCGATCTCCCGGCGCGCCACGTCCCGCTGGCTGGCCGACCCGGACGCGACCCTCGCCGAGCTCGTCGCCCAGGCCGCCGCCGAGCTGCGCGAGGCGGTCGCGCCGCCGGCCCCGACGGTCCGCTGAGTCCGCCTCTCGCGCCGCTCAGGCGGGTACGGCGGCGGTCTCCCGGTTGAAGTGGCGGTGGGCCGCCACGGCGTCGCCGAACTCCTTGACGAAGGCGCCGTCCGGCCGGTCCGTCACCACGACGCCCAGGTCAAGGCCGCCGTCCGGGACTCGGGCGGCGGACAGCAGGTCGCGGCCCTCGCCGAGCGCGCCGATCGCCTTGTAGTGCTTGTACGCCTCGGTGAGGAAGTACACCGCACCGCCGTCCTGGGACAGCGTCCGTACCGACTCCGCGCCGCCGGGCACCACCACCGCGTCGTACAGCACCGAGTCGACCGTCGGCAGCGCACGGGTGACCTCCACGGCCGCACCGTCGGCGGACCGTACGGAACCGTCACGCGGGGCCAGCACCTCGGGCGTCGCCCCGATGTCGCGCAGCCCGTCCCGTACCGTCCCGACGTCCTCGGCGTTCACTCCGTCGGCGACCAGGATCGCGATCTTGCGGGTGGCGGGACTGTGGGCCGTGTTGGCCTGGCTCAGGGCCGGCGAGCTGCGCCCGTGGTTGTCCGTCACCGGTTTCTCCGGCGGCTCGACGCCGACCCCCTCGGCGACCGCGACGGCGAGGTCGTGGTCGACGTGGTTGAGGTTCTCCACCACGCCCTCGCGCACGTAGTGGCGGTCGACCTTGCCCAGCTCGAACCGGAACGCCGCGACGATGTGCTCCTTCTCCCAGTCCGCCATGCTGTTCCAGAACAGCGTGGCCTGCGAGTAGTGGTCGGCGAAGCTCTCGGGACGCCTGCGCGTCTTGTGGCCGGCGAGGTACTCCGGGAAGTGCGTGTACGCGTTCTCGTCCGCCAGGGCCGGGCAGCCGCCGCCGATGGAGTTCGGGTGGTAGGTCGCGCGGCTCTGCGGGATCCGCGTCTGGTGCGGCCCGTCCACCTGGTGGTTGTCGACCCGCGCGACCGGCTGGTTCACCGGCAGCTGCGTGAAGTTCGGGCCGCCGAGCCGCAGGAGCTGGGTGTCGAGGTAGGAGAACAGCCGGGCCTGGAGCAGCGGATCGTCGGTGAAGTCGATGCCCGGGACCACGTTGCCCAGGTGGAAGGCCACCTGCTCCACCTCGGCGAAGAAGTTGTCCGGGTTGCGGTCCAGCACCAGGCGGCCGACCGGCCGTACCGGGACCTCCTCCTCCGGGATGATCTTGGTCGGGTCGAGCAGGTCGAAGTCGAACCGGCCCTCCTCGCCCTCGGGCACGAGCTGGACGCCGAGCTCGTACTCCGGGTACTGGCCGGACTCGATCGCCTCCCACAGGTCGCGCCGGTTGAAGTCCGGATCCTTGCCCGCCACCTTCTGGGTCTCGTCCCAGACGAGTGAGTGGGTGCCGAGTTTCGGCTTCCAGTGGAACTTCACGAACGTGCCCTTCCCGGCCTCGTTGACCAGGCGGAAGGTGTGCACGCCGAAGCCCTGCATCATCCGGAAGCTGCGCGGCAGCGCCCGGTCCGACATCATCCACATCATCATGTGCATGGTCTCGGGCTGGAGCTGCACGAAGTCCCAGAGCGTGTCGTGGGCCGAGGACGCCTGCGGGATCTCGTTGTGCGGTTCCGGTTTCACGGCATGGACGAAGTCGGGGAACTTGATCCCGTCCTGGATGAAGAAGACGGGCATGTTGTTGCCGACCAGGTCGAAGTTGCCCTCCTTCGTGTAGAACCGGGTGGCGAATCCGCGCACGTCCCGCACGGTGTCGGAGGACCCGCGCGACCCGGCGACCGTCGAGAAGCGCACGAACGCCGGCGTGCTCGCCGAGGTGTCGCACAAGAACCGCGCGCGCGTGTACTCACCGAGCGACTCATAGAGCTCGAAGTGCCCGTAAGCCCCCGCGCCCCGGGCGTGCACGACCCGCTCCGGGATGCGCTCATGGTCGAAATGGGTGATCTTCTCGCGGAAGTGGAAGTCCTCCATCAGCGTCGGCCCGCGTTCACCCACCGTCAGGGAGTTGTCGGTCTCGCCGATCGGAATCCCCAGATCCGTGGTCATCTCGGCGGCGCACGGATCGACCCGGTAGGCGTCGAGCTGCCGTTGCTTGTCATCCGGAGATGTCATGTCTTTCCCCCCGTCGAATCCGCCCGGGGCCGGGGCGGCGAACGGTCTGGGCCCCTCACTCCCAGACTAAGCCGCAGGTCGCGGCCGGTTCAGGGGGGTGAGGGGCCCGGAAGCCGCGCTCAGGCGTGCAGGGCCGCGTGCACCATCGCCATGATGTCGGCGGCCATCAGCACGCCCAGCCCGGCCATCCCCAGGCGGTTGTCGCTCCGGGGGAACATCGCGACGAGCAGGGCCACGCCGCAGACCGTGACGACCACGACGCAGATGGCAAGAGTGGACATGGAGACGTCTCCACGTGGAATCGGCGGACGGCGGAAGACGCACCGTCCGTGCGTGACACGGGTCCCGTACGGACACCGCGGGCGCGAACCGGCCCGGCCGGACGGTCCTCCCACGACCGCCCCGCCCGAAGGCCCGTCCTCACAGCTCCGCGGTGAGAGGGCCCTGGACCGGTGGGGAGGCCGGGGGAGCCCGGCCGCCGCGCGGCGGGCGGCCCGGGGCTCCTCGCGCCGCGCGCGCCGGGATCCGGCGGAGCCGGCGGCCGAGCAGCAGGATGACGAGCAGCGCGGACGGCACCGCCGCGGCGTCCGCCCGAGGCGCACCGAGCCGGGGCTGGGCGTGGAGATCGAGAACGGCCTGCGGGCCGGGAACGCCGGACGCGGCGGTCACCATCGGGTGCCCGCCGCCCGCTCCGGCGCCCATCTGCGCGGCGCCGCTCAGCCCGAGCGCGAGAGCCAGCGCGACCAGCAGGCAGGCCAGCGGCGACCTGCGCGTGCGGTCGGCGGCCGGCATGAAACCTCCTGGTCGGTGGCCTTCGAAACTACTCCATACCCCGCCTACCGGGGGTCCGGAACGGTTCGGTGATCACTGCGCGTCAGGCGAACGTGTGACGGCGTACGTGGACGGCCTGGAGCAGGCCCAGCGCGACCATGTTGGCGAGCGTCGCCGATCCGCCGTACGACAGGTAGGGCAGGGGTACGCCGGTGATCGGCATCAGGCCGAGGCACATGCCGATGTTCTCGAAGGCCTGGAAGCCCAGCCAGCACGCGACACCCGACGCCAGCAGGACGCCGAAGCTGTTCTCGCAGTTGATCGCGATGCGCAGCGCACGCCACACCACCAGGCCGAGCAGCGCGACGATCAATGCGGACCCGATGAAGCCGAGTTCCTCCCCGGCCACGGTGAAGATGAAGTCGGTGTGCTGTTCGGGCACGAAGTGACCCGCGGTCTGCTGCCCGCGGAACAGGCCGCGGCCGAACACGCCGCCCGAGCCCACCGCGATCCGTGCCTGCGCGGCGTTGTAGCCGACGCCCTTCGGGTCCGCGGCCGGGTAGGCGAAGGCGATGAACCGGTCGACCTGGTACGGCTTGAGCACGTGCAGCTGCCAGCCGGCGACGGCCGCCGCCACCGCGCCGCCGGACAGCGCGAACAGCCAGCGCCGGGACACCCCGGACACCGCCACCATCGCCAGGATCAGCACGCCGAGGACCATCGTCGTGCCGAGGTCCGGCTGCATGACGATCAGGCCGACGACCACTCCCGCGAGCAGGAGGGAGGCGAGCAGGTCGCCGGCGCCGGGTTCGGTGTGGCCGTCGCGCGGCTCGCCGAGCAGGACCGCGAGCACCATCACCAGCCCGACCTTGCCGAACTCGGCCGGCTGGAGCTGGAAGCCGCCGCCCACCTCGATCCACGAGTGGTGGCCCTTGATCGTCGAGCCGAGCGGGGTGAGCACCGCGACGAGCCCGATGCAGGAGGCGACGTAGAGCACCGGCGCGTACGCGCGGACCAGCCGGTAGTCCAGCATGGACACCGCGAGGGCCAGCATCAGGCCGACCGCCACGGTCAGCAGGTGCTTCTTCAGGTAGCTCTCCGGGTCGCGGCCGGCCTGGACGAGGCCGGGCCGGGTCGCCGACCAGACGAGCAGCGTGCCCAGCCAGGTCAGCCCGAGGACGGCGCCCAGCAGCACCCAGTCGAGGCGCCGGAAAATCGACCCGCGGCCGATCGCGCGTCTTATCGGCGAACGCCGGAAGGTGGACAGCGAACCGCCGTAGCCAGCGGACATGCAGGGTGCCTACCCGGCCCGGCGACGGCCGCCGCCCCGGTTTCCTCCCATTCACGCAATTGTTTGACAAGCCCGGTGAACTGCGGTTTCACTGAAAACGGCGCCTCATCGCGAGGCGTGACGCATGTCTGAGGAGGTGAGACGGAGTTGAGTTCCTGTCATCCCGGCCGGTGTCCCACCGGCGACGATCCGTCGCACCCGGCATGCGCCGTCGCTGACGCGTGACGGGTCCGGCGCCGCGCCCTCCGGCGCGGAGACGGGAGGTCCGTCATGACCATCGTTATCAGCATCCCCGGCGACCTCGCCGCGGTGATGCGCGCACTGTTCCCGCTCCTCGAGCCGATCGCGCTGGCGATCGCCGGCGCCTGCGGAGCGGGCGTACTCACGCAGTTCGGGCTGGACCTCGGGTTCCGGCTCGCCCGGCGCGCGCTGCGCGTCTGAGCGGGCGGGTCACGACTCCGGGCGGCGCTTGCCGAACGTGGCCGAGCGCAGGCCCGGAGCCAGCCCGTCCAGGTCCGCGTCCGGCCACTTCTGCCGGAGCGCGCGTACCAGCGCGATGACCATCCCCCGGCCGCCGATGCCGGGGGAGGTCTTGCCGGAGTGGCGGGCCCACAGGTCGTTGACGATGTCGAGGTAGGCCTCTGACGGCGGCACGCAGGCGGCCTCGCGGAGGAGGTCGACCGTCGTCGCGACCGGCAGCGAGCGGGCGTCCTCACGCAGTCGGAGCAGGACCAGCCGGCCCAGTGCCGGGAACGCCGGCAGGGCCTCGAAACAGGGCGCGTAGTGTTCCACGCGTTCCCACGCCGGCGCCTCTTTGGTGTGGTCCAGCAGCGAGAGCAGGTACGCGGGCAGGATCGCGCCGTCCTCGCCCCGGCGCCAGCGGAGCTGCTCGCCCATCGCCCGCAGGTACGGCACGGCCTGGAGCAGCAGCATCCCCGTGTGCCAGTTCGGCAGGAACGCCAGCTCCCGGATCGACAGGCCGAGGTAGCTCGACGCCGGCACGGCGAGGTCGCAGGTCTTCGGGTCGTGCGACAGGAGCACGTCGTAGTCGGTGGTGTCGGTCACCGCGCCGGGTGGCACGATGACGAACGTCTCCAGCAGGCGCGCGGGGGAGCCGTCCTCGCGGGTCAGGGTGACGTCGACACCCGCCTCGCCGCGGCTCACCCGGCCCCGTACGGTGTTCACCAGGCCGCTCCACTCCGACGGGGTCAGCTGGCCCTTCCACAGGTGGCCGTGCTCGACCCAGCGTTCGACGGCGGCGCCCGCGAACATCGCGCGTACCCCGATGCCCTCGGCGGACAGCAGCACGAGCAGGACCGTCAGGTTCGCGGAGTAAGCGGCCAGGCGGCGCGTGAGCGGGTGACGCGCCGGCTCGTACGCCGCGTAGGACCGGCTCGGATGGGTGTACAGCGCGCCGTCGAGCACTTGGAGCAGCAGCTCGCGGTAGCCGTCACGGGTCTCCTCGGGAAGCCCGTGGAAGATCGCGGCGAGGAAGTCGGTCACGGGCGCCCGCTCGGCCACGCACGCGAACGACAGGACCGCGAACAGGAAGCCGTCGTCGAGCCGCCCGGCGGCCGCGGTCGGCCGGTCGCGGACCAGGTCGTGCACTGCCACGAGGTCCCCGAGCGTCCGGTTGGTCAGCCAGGCGACCAGGAACTCCCCGAACGTCGTGTGCAGGAACTCGTACGTGCGGGTGCGGTGGCCGCGGGCATGCGCCTCGGACCGGTGGATGAAGAAGAACCGGCCGATCGCCCGCTGGGCCAGGCTGAGCGCCGCCTCGTCGCCGGGATCGACGGCGTCCGGCTCCGGGCGCAGGAGCGCCAGGTCGCGGTCGAGTTCGGCGTCGGTGATGCTCTGGCGGCCGCGCGCGAACATGCCGAGCGCGACCATCGCCAGCCGGTCCAGCTCGTTCTCGGCGAGCTTGCGCTGCGCGGACGCCGACAGCGACTGGTTGCCGGGATACTTGCGGATCTCCCGGAGCGCGAAGTCCATCAGCAGCGCCTCGTACAGCTCGGCCTGGCCGAGGCCGGCGTCGCGGGTCACCAGGGCGTTCTCGGTCGCGTCGAAGATCGCGAGCATGAGCAGGAGCAGCGGCTGGCAGGCCAGCTCGCGGTGCGCCAGCGCGGCCTCGGGGGTCAGCGGGCGCAGGTCGCGCGCCCGCAGCAGGTCGGCGTTGTGCCGCCGCCAGACCTCCAGCCACTGCCGCACCTGGGCGTCGGTGAACGGCTGGAGCTGGAGCGCGATGCTGCCCGCCGGGTACCGCACCCGGTCGGCGACGACCGTACGGCTCGTGACGAGCACGACCACGGGACGGCCCAGCGCGAGCTGCCGCCGCTGGAAGTCGCGCACCTGCTCCAGGTAGTCGTAGCGGTTGACCCCGGCGGCCTGCAGGAGCTCGTCGAAGCCGTCGAGCATCACCACCGGCAGCGCTCCGGCGGCCGCGTCGAGCAGGTCCTGGAAGGAGACGCGCTCGCCCGCCTGCCGGAAGATCGCCTGCTCGATCTGCTCCTGGATCAGCGACTCGGCCTCGACGTCGCGCAGCTCGACGCGGATCGGCAGGAAGTCCTGCTCGGGCAGGCGGGCGGCGAGGACCTCGGTGAGCTTGGACTTGCCGGAGCCGGGCTCGCCGAGCACCACGAGCGGCACCCGCACCGCGCGCGGCAGCGTGAGGTACCCGGCGAGGAACCTCTCGACGTACGGCACCGGCTCGTGGGCGTCCCACCACTCCTGCCCGGACGGCGTGTCGCCCGGACCCACCTCGGCCGCCTTGCAGCGCGGGCTGATGTACGCCTCGCCGAGCGGAGGCAACGAGACCCACTCCGGGGCGTGCCCGGTGGTCACGACCGGTTCGGCGAGTGCGGCGCGGTAGGCGCGGATCAGGTGGCTGCGCGGCCGGTCGCCGGCCTGCCGGCCCGCCATCTCGCCGAGCAGCCGGCCCACCTCGGCCAGGCCCGCGCTCAGCCCGGACGCCTCGGTGAAGCTGGCCCACACCTCGAACTCGCGGTTGTCGGAGGCCAGCCGGCGGAACGCGTCGTCGTACGCGCTGAGCGCCTGCGGCGGCATGCGGCGCACGGCGTCCAGCACGCGGGTGCGCTCGCGCCCGGCCAGGGCGCTCCACTCCGGCGCGGCGCGCAGCAGCGTCGTGAGACGGCGTGACATCAGGTCGTAGACGCCCTCGATGGCCTCGCGCGTGCGGGCGTACGGCACGTGCGGCTCGGGCATCGGCAGCCGGTCGCTGAGCAGCCCGTCGATCAGGTCGACGTACCCCTTGGACGGGCTCTCGTCCGGCGCGAGCCGCTCACCGGCCGCGACGGCGAGCCGGTCCGGCGTGAGCGGCAGCTCCGTACGGTCCAGCGTCTCGAAGTAGGACGAGACCACGAGCACGGCGTGCGCGGCGGCGAGCCGCTGGGTGCGGTCGTACCGGGACAGGCCGTTGCGGCGCTCGGAGATCCGGCGCATCGACTCGTGCCCGAACCGGACCACCTCGTCCTTGAGGTCGAACAGGTTCATCGGCGCGGACGCGTCGCCGCCCATCGTCCACGCGGTCGCCGCCCAGGTCGCAAGGCCCGCCGACATCACGCCGTCGAGGAGGCTGACGAGTCGGCTCTGGCGATCACCAAGGATTCTCAGCGCGTCGACATAGGTCAACGACTCTGACACATCGGCTCCACACGGCTTTTCGGGGAAGTGGCGGTGCGTTTCATCATCGCCCATTTACGTGCCCGTGGAACAGCGCGGCGTGTCCGCGGGCGCCTTTCCGGCGGCCCTTACGGCTCATTCGACGAGCGCGGGCCGATCGGGGTGGTCCATGCGGACGACCAGATCGGCGGTTCCGGCCGGGTCGGCCTCGCGTTCGTACCGCTCGTAGGCCGGCAGCGTCCACGCTTCGTCGGCCGCGACCTTGCGCCGCAGCGCCGCCGGGGAGAGCCACAGATGCGCCGTCAGGTCGAACGGGAGGCCGCGGCCGAGCAGCAGCGCGCCGTACACCAGCACCACCCCGCCCGGCGGCAGCGTGACGTACGCGGCCCGCACCGCACGGTCGGTCTCGCTGTCCCACAGGGCGGGCAGCACCCGGCCCGTGCCGCCGGGCCCGAGCGGACCGAGGACCTCCCGGTCCAGCGCCCCCACGTCGAGCCAGTCGTCGTAGAAGACGTCCGGATCGGTACGGCCGTGCTCGAAGCGCAGCGACGCCGGGCGCAGGAAGTCACGCGCGGAGACGCGCACGACCGCCCGGCCGCGCAGCCGCAGCGGCCCGGCCAGCGCGTCGGCGAGCTCGTCCGGCCGCGCGGGCGGCGCCCCGTCGACGGCGACCCGCACCCAGGGCGTTCCGGCGGACGCGACACGGTCGGCGATCTCCTCGATCAGGAGCGGAGGGGTGATCGGCCGGATGCGCACCCCGCCATCCTGCCCGCCGACCCGGGTACGGCTGGGTAGGTACCCCGGGTGAGGAGTCTCGGGAAGAGGTGAGACCGATGTCGATCCAGTTGAACCACACCATCGTCGCGGCCCGCGACAAGGCGGCCTCCGCGGAGTTCACGGCCCGCGTCCTGGGCCTGGAGGTCGGGGCGCCGTTCGGCCCGTTCCTGCCGGTCCAGACGGCCAACGGCGTCACGCTGGACTTCATGGAGGCCGAACCGGACCGGATCGTGCCGCAGCACTACGCGTTCCTGGTGTCGGACGAGGAGTTCGACGCGATCTTCGGGCGCATCCAGGACGCCGGGATCCACTACTACGCCGACCCCGCCCACCACGAGGAGGGAAGCATCAACCACCGCGACGGCGGCCGAGGCGCGTACTTCGACGACCCGAACGGCCACAACCTGGAGATCCTCACCCGCCCGTACGGCAGCGGCGGCTGATCGGACTCGGATCACCCATCATCTAGGCCGCCTGGCCGCCGCGGCGGCGGGTCAGTTCCTGGCCGATGGCGAACAGCAGCCAGCCGAACGCCGTCGCGTCGTCGATCACGCCGACCGGCAGCAGGAAGTCGGGGATGATGTCGATCGGGGACACGATGTAGATCACCGCGATGACCATCGCGATGATCTTGCCCTTGCTCGTGCGGTACACCCGGTCCCGGTGGCCGGCGACCCGCTGCCGGCTGCCGCGGCGCAGGCGCAGCAGGCCCGCGATGAGGATCAGGGCACCGAGGATCATCACGATGACGCCGACCGTGCCGACGCCGACGCCCCCGACGTCACCGTGGACGGCGAAGGCCAGCACCGCGCCGACGAGAAGCGCGAGAACGCCGGGAAGGATCATGCGATCTCCTCCGTACTCGGGGGCTCCACGCGGAGTATGTCCCGCCTAGCCGTTTTCATTCCCGTTGGATTCGCGCGGGACGGCCGGGGTTCCCCTCTCCGCCGTCCCGCGAGAGCCTGGGGCCACGTAGTTTCGGACCGAACGCGTGTTTTGGAGCTGACATGACCCTGGACCTGGCATCGATTCGCGCAGCGTACCCGGCCCTGCGCGATGGCTACGCCTACCTGGACGGAGCGGCGGGCAC
This sequence comes from Actinoallomurus sp. CA-142502, assembly GCF_050936355.1. NCBI lineage: Bacteria > Bacillati > Actinomycetota > Actinomycetes > Streptosporangiales > Thermomonosporaceae > Actinoallomurus > Actinoallomurus sp. CA-142502. The sequence goes on along the minus strand of NZ_JBNJMY010000001.1, from coordinate 9,493,900 downwards.
ACAGGTCCCCGAGTCGGTGATCTCCGCGATCGCGGGCGCGTACGTGGGCGGCATCGGCAACGTCGGCGGCGCGTTCCCGGCCAGCGACCGCTCCGGCGCCATCGTCGAGGACGCCCGCCGGGCCGTCGCCGACCTGGTCGGCGGTGATCCGCGCGGCGTCGTGCTGGGGCCCAACATGACCACACTGACCTACCGCTTCTCGTACGCGCTCTCCCGTACCTGGCGTCCCGGCGACGAGATCGTGCTGTCCCGCCTGGACCACGACGCGAACGTACGGCCCTGGGTTCAGGCGGCCGAGCGCGCCGGCGCCACCGTCCGCTGGGCCGAGGTCGACCTGCCCGCCGGCGAACTGCCCGCCGAGCAGTACGACACCCTCCTCGGCGACCGCACCCGGCTCGTCGCGGTCACCGCCGCCAGCAACATCCTCGGCACCATGCCCGACGTCGCGGCGATCACCAAGCGCGCCCACGACGCCGGCGCGCTCACCTACGTCGACGGCGTGCACGCCACCCCGCACACCCCGATCGACGTGTCCGCGCTCGGCGCCGACTTCTACGCGACCAGCGCCTACAAGTGGTCCGGCCCGCACATCGGCACGGTCGTCGCCGCGCCGTCGCTGCTGGAGACCGTCCAGCCCGACAAGCTCGCCTCCTCGACCACCGAGGTGCCCGAACGCTTCGAGACCGGCACCGCGCCGTTCGCCGACCTCGCGGGCGTGACCGCCGCCGTCGACCACCTGGCCGGACTCGGCTCCGACGCCACCGGCACGCGGCGGCAGCGGATCCTGGCCTCGATGACCGCGGTGGAGGCGCACGAACAGGCCGAGCTCGCCCACCTGCTCGACGGGCTCGCCGCCCTCCCCGGCGTACGGCTCATCGGCGCTCCCCGGCGGCGTACCGCCACCGTCTACTTCACCGTCGACGGGCACACGCCGCGCGCGGTCGCCGAGCACCTCGCCTCACGCCGGGTGAACGTCTGGAACGGGCACAATTACGCGTGGGAGCTCACCGCGGCCCTCGGCATCCGCGACCAGGGCGGCGCCGTACGCGCCGGGCTTGTGCACTACAACGACCGGTCCGACGTCGAACGGCTGCTGGCGGCCGTATCAGAATTGCGTTGAGCACCATCCGACAGCGGTCAGTGAGGACACCGTATGACGTACACCGTCGATTCCGGCCATCTGGAGCGCGCCCGCGCGCTGCTCGCCGGCCACCCCGTGGTTGACGGGCACAACGACCTTCCGTGGGCGCTGCGCGAGAAGTTCGGATACGACCTCGACGCGTGCGACATCGCCGCCGACCAGACCGGCCGCCTGCACACCGACCTCGCCCGCCTGCGCGCGGGCGGGGTGGGCGCGCAGTTCTGGTCCGTGTACGTGCCCTCGGAGCTGGGGGGCGACCACGCGGTCAGCGCGACGCTGGAGCAGATCGACTGCGTCCGCGCCCTCGCCGCGCGCTACCCGGACCACCTGCGCATCGCCCTGACCGCCGACGACGTCGAGGCGGCGTGGGCGGACGGCCGGATCGCGTCGCTGATGGGCGCCGAGGGCGGCCACTCGATCGACAACTCGCTGGCCACGCTGCGCGCCCTGTACGCGCTCGGCGTCCGCTACATGACGCTGACGCACAACGACAACGTGCCCTGGGCGGACTCGGCCACCGACGAGCCGGCCGCGAACGGCCTCACCCGCTTCGGCGAGGAGGTCGTCCGCGAGATGAACCGGCTGGGCATGCTCGTCGACCTCTCCCACGTGGCCCCCGACACCATGAGGGACGCCCTGCGCGTCAGCCGGGCCCCGGTGATCTTCTCGCACTCCTCCTCGCGCGCCCTCTGCGACCACCCGCGCAACATCCCCGACGACGTGCTGACGTCCCTGGCCGCCAACGGCGGGGTCGCGATGGCGACGTTCGTGCCGAAGTTCGTGCTGCCCGAGGCCATCGACTGGACCAAGGCCGCCGACGAGCACGTCGAGGCGGCCGGCTTCCGCCGCTTCGACACCGGTCCGGAGGCCACCAAGGCACGGACGGAGTTCGAGACCGCCAACCCGCGGCCGGTCGCGACCCCGGCCACGGTCGCCGACCACCTCGATCACATGCGCGAGGTGGCCGGCATCGACCACCTCGGCATCGGCGGCGACTTCGACGGCATCCCGTTCACCCCGGACGGCCTGTCCGACGTGGCCGGATACCCGAACCTGATTGCCGAACTGCTCGGCCGCGGCTGGTCCGAGCCGGACCTGGCCAAGCTCACCTGGGGCAACGCCGTACGCGTCCTGCGCGCCGCCGAGGACACGGCCCACGACCTGAGCCGTACGGAGGCGCCGTCGATCGCGACGATCGAACAACTGGACGGCTGAGGGGAACCCGATTCGCGGGTACGGCGTCCGAATTAAATACGTTGCCCTCGCGGCGAGGGTTCTTATGATGGAAGCATCAGAACGACAGGAGAGGAGGAAGCGCGAATGAATACCGCGCACTGGCAGATGTCGCAGGGCACGCGATATGAGCTGCTGCATGTCCTCCTCAGGGGATCCTCGGGATAGGTCGCGCCTGTCGTGACGGGCCGCCCGAGGACATCGTCCCGGGCGGCTCTTTTCATAAGTAAGCCACGCTTGTGGGTGAGCCAACGGATAGGCGGCCGGTTTCCAAGTCCGGCGAGAAGCGGGTTCGACTCCTGCCACCCATGCTTTTCTCCTGCCTATGGCGGGGGAGCGCGTTTTGACAACTCCACAGCGGAAGACATTTACGCGCGGCGGCCTTTTCCGGGTTCCCGGCCGCCGCGCCCAGCCTCTGTAGCTCAGTGGAGAGAGCGCCCGCTTGCGGAGCGGGAGGCCCCAGGTTCGAGTCCTGGCGGAGGCGCGTACGTGGTCATTCCCTGGTCGTCCAACCGGAAGGACATGCGGCTCTGGACCGCACGATCGAGGTTCGAATCCTTGCCAGGGAGCGAGGCCGCCGCACACGGCTTGTGACCCCGCCTTCGTACAGCGGGTGGCCCGGGTCGGCACCGGGCGGCGGCTCTTTCGTCAAGCGCTCGTGGCCCAACTGGCAGAGGCACCGGCCCGAGGAGCCGGAGGTGCGGGTTCGAATCCCGCCGAGCGTACGCAGTTTCACCACGCCGCCATGGCCCAACCGGTAGAGGCGTCGCGCTCAGGACGCGAAGGTCAAGGTTCGAATCCTTGTGGCGGTACGCGAGAGACGACCGGGCCGTCCTGACGGGGGCGACGGCCCGGTCATCGACGCAATGGAAGGTTGGCGGAGTCCGGTATCGCGCCCGTTTCGAAAACGGAGGCCAGGGTCGCACCTGCGGGGGTTCGAATCCCTCACCTTCCGCCAGAAGAAAATCACAGCGCAGTAGGGGAGTCAGGCCGTCCCCACCGGCCCCATAAGCCGGGAGATCGTGGGTTCGAATCCCACCTGCGCGACTGGTCCGGTGTCATCCAACGGCAGGATGCGCGGTTGTTGCCCGCGACATGCTGGTTCGAATCCGGCCACCGGAGCCAGACCCTCGTAGCTCAGCGGAAAGAGCGCCCGCCTCCGGAGCGGTAGGTCGCCGGTTCGATTCCGGCCGAGGGTACGTCACGACCGGTAGCTCATCGGCAGAGCGGCGCCTTTACACGGCGCGCGTGGCAGGTTCGACTCCTGCTCGGTCGACCGCGTCCCACGGAAAAGGGACGCCATGGTGATCATGGTGTAACGGAAGCACGCCGGGTTGTGGCCCCGGAAGAGGCGGGTTCGAATCCCCCTGTTCACCCTTTGCATGGGCCTGGTCATGGGTGAGACCAAGCGGCTTTGACGAGCTCCCCGGTCTTTGGGCCGGGGATTTCGGCCTGGGGCGTTTGCCCCTTCCGATGGCTTCCTGCTTCAACGCGCTGTGCCAGGACTCTCGTCCTGGTCTTACTTGCGCTCTGCGAGGCGTTTAGTCTGTCGGCCCGTCCGGCCGCCAGGATGTTGCGTGCTGCGTTTATATCGCGGTCATGGACGGTCTTGCACTTCACGCAGGTCCATTGTCGGACGTTGAGGGGTTTGGGGCCGTCCTTGGCGCCACAGGCCGAGCAGACCTGAGAGGTCGGTTCAAAGCGGTCGATCTTGCCGACATAGCGGCCGTGCTTGGTGGCCTTGTACTCCAGCATGCTCACGAACTGCGTCCAGCCCGCATCGTGTACCGACTTGGCCAGGCGGGTGCGGGCCAAGCCGTTGACTGCGAGGTCTTCCACGTAGATCGCTTGGTTATCGCGAATCAATTCGGTGGAGAGCTTGTGTAGCCAGTCCCGGCGTTGGTCGGCTACGCGAGCGTGCTGGCGTGCGACCTTGGTCCGCGCCTTGGCGCGGTTGGTGCTGCCCTTGGCCTTGCGGCTGAGGGTCTTCTGCATTCTCTTAAGCTTCTTTTCCGCCCGGCGCAGGAAGCGCGGAGAGTCGACCTTGGTCCCGTCGGCGAGCACTGCGAAGTGCCCCAGCCCGAGGTCTACGCCGGTCTCGGCGCTGGTGGCAGGCAGGTGCTGGGGGTCCATGTTGATGACGAAGCTGAGGAAATATCGGCCGGAGCTGTCCTTGGTGACGGTCACCGATGATGGCGTGGCGGGAAGCGGACGGGACCATCTCACCTTGAGATAGCCGACCTTGGCCACGTACACTGTGCCGTTGCCGCGGATGGAGAATGCGTTGGTATTGAGGCGGATTGATTGCCGTGTGTCCTTCTTCGACTTGTACCGGGGCGGCCCGGCCTTAGGCCCATTGCGCTTGCCGTTAACCGACTCGAAGAAGTTTTTGAACGCGGTGTCCAGGTTCCGTAGGGACTGCTGGAGGACGACCGCTGACACATCGGCCAGCCACTCCCGCTCTGGGCTGCGCTTGGCCTCGGTGATGAATGTCCTGGACAGCTCCGCCGACGTGACATACGGCAGCCCGGCGGCGTGCGCGTCATTGCGAGCGCGCAAGCAGTCGTTCCACACCACACGCGCACATCCGAACGCTTGGGCCAGCGCGCGGCGCTGGGTGGCGTCCGGGTAGGTCCGGTAGTTGTAGCGGAGCTGCATGACCAAAACCATAGTGCTTCATTACTTCTGCCGATGGCTTTTGTTGTGACCGGCACATAGTCGCAGAATGTGCGGTCACTCGTTTCAGGGCATACCGGTGTAAATGGTGAGCGATTTTTATGGAGTTGCCCGCTTCGCATTGTGCAGGCTCGACTCCTGCCCCATGCACGATGTCTTCCGCTGTGGAGGGGCCGCCGAGAATTCTCAGTCGGCGGAGCCGAGCCGGTTGCCGACGATCCAGCCCATGCCCATCGCGGCGAGCAGGCCGTTGCCCGAGCTGTAACCGTCGGGGGACGGGCCCGAGATGCCCGTCGCGGCGCCGCCGGCGGCCGACAGGCCCGGGATGGGGGTGCCGTCCGGGCGCAGCACGTGGCCCTCCGCGTCGATCAGCAGGCCACCCTGTGTGGTGAGGATGCCGTGCGTGATCCACGCGGCGTACCAGGGCGGCCGCAGGCGTTCCACGGGACGTTTCACCAGGTCCGACGCTGCGACGAAGCCGTCCAGCGTCCGCCCGAGCGTGTCCTCGGGGAGGCCGAGGCCCCCGGCGAGCGACGACAGGTCCGCGTAGCGGCGGAACGCGCCCGCCGCGATCGACTCGCGCATCAGTTCCGAGTGGCGTGCCACCTCGTGCGCCGGTTCGTCCCAGATCATGACCGCGCGCTCGCCGGGAAGCCGGCGGATCAGCCCGCCGAGCCTGGAGTATCCCTGCGCCTTCTCGTCGCAGAACCGGCGGCCGGCGCCGTCGACCATCAACGCGCCGAGGAACGGCAGGTTCGGGTTGAGCCGGGTGCCGTGGCCGGCGACGACCTGGCCGTGGCCGAGGTAGGCGCCCATGTTCCGCAGTCCCGCGCCGATCCGCTCGCCCCAGATCACGGCGTCGCCGCGGCTCGTGCTGACGCCGCCGTGGAAGGCGGTCGCGGCGTCCGGTGTGAAGCGCCGCAGCAGGTCCGGGTTGTTGCCGTACCCGTCGCAGGCCAGCACCACTTCGTCGGCGGTGACCTCCTGCTCGCCGGTGTGCTCGCGCACCCGTACGCCGGTGACCCGCGCGCCGTCGTACCGCAGGCCGATGACGGGGGTCTCGTCGACGAACGTGATGTCCGCGACCGCGGACATGGCGCGGCGCAGCGTCTGCACGAGCACCTTGCCGCCGCCGCGGCCGGGGTCGGTGTGGAGCCGCGGGACCGACTGGCCCGCGCGGGGCATGTCGATGCCGAGCTCCAGCGGGTGGTCGAGTTCGTCGACGAGCCAGTCCACGTATCGCGGTGCCGCGGCGCAGACCGCCCGTACCAGCGCGGCGGCGCCGGGATCCCCGCTGGCGGCGAGGATGTCGCGGGCGTGCCGCTCGGGCGAGTCCTCGATGCCCGCCTCCGCCTGCAGCCGCGTGCCGCCCGCGGCGAGGCTGCCGCTGGAGTACTGGGTGTTGCAGCCGTGCCGGGTGCTCTTCTCGAACACGATGACCCGGCCGCCGCGGGCCGCGCGCAGCGCCGCGGTCATGCCCGCGGCGCCGGCGCCCACGACGACGACCTCGGCGTCGGTGCTCATTCGGCCGCCCCCCGGTAGAACTCGCGCGCCGCCTCCAGGACGGGGGCGGGCGGTGTCTCGAAGAAGAACCCGCGCCGCGAGGGGACGAGCCCGCTCGTGCGGTACATCCGCGCCCGTACCTCGCACAGCGCGAGGCCGACGCCGAGAGAGTCGATCACCGGGACGTCGTCGACCCGGGACACGCCCTGGTCGGCGAGGAAGATGTTCAGCGGACCCTCGCCGGGGACGATCACCTGCGCGCCGTCGGCGATCGCCCGCCGCGCCGCGACGGTGAAGGCCGCCAGCAGCGGTGCGGGGTCGTCGTAGGCGGAGACGATGTCGGTGAAGCCGCGTCCGATCGAGACGATCGGCCCGACGATCTCCCCGAAGCCGTAGTCGCGCATGTTCCGGTGCAGCTGCGGCTGGAGCGCGTCGATGAAGTTCACGATGCCCACGGTCGGCGCCAGCGTCGCGGCGAAGGCCACCGAGGCGTTCCCGAACGCGACGACGGGGAGGTCGACCAGCGAGCGGATCTCCTCGAACCCGGTGTCCGGGATGGTGGCGATCAGGAACGCGTCGTAGTCCTCGGCCCGGGCCTGAAGCGCCGCCGCCACGAACTGCTCCTTGTGCAGCCCGGACAGGTAGGAGTAGCGGATGTGCGTGCCGGGATACGCGGAGGGGTAGGTGCCGGGCCGCATGCCGTGGAAGTCGATCGTGGTGTCCGGCAGCCTGCGGGCGTCGAGGTGCCGGCGCATCGCCTCGACGTACGGGCCGACGTCCTCCAGGACGGTGAAGCTCTGGTGCCAGACGCGCGTCATGCCGGGACTCCGACGGCCGTCGCGGCGTTGCGTCCGCCGATGCGGCCGAAGACCGCCCCGCGCAGCACCGAAGTCGAGCCGGTGTAGTTGGAGTAGTAGAGCCCGGTGAGCTCGCCCGCGGCGTACAGGCCGGGGATGGCGCGGCCGTCGCGGTCGAGTACCTGCGCGTTCTCGTCGGTGCGCAGCCCGCCGAAGGTGAAGACGTTCGCCGCCATGATCGGGTAGGCGTGGAACGGCGCGGCGGCCACCGGCCGCGCCCAGTTGGACTTCGGCGGCACCAGGCCCTCGGTGGCCAGGCCGTCCGGGCCGCCGTGGTCGAACGTGCCGGGACGGCAGGCCGCGTTGAACTCCTCGACCGTCCGGTGTAGCGCGTCCGGCGGGACCTCCAGACCCGCGGCGAGCTCGTCGAGGTCGTGCCCGACGATCGGCGGCAGGTCGGTGCGGATCGAGGCGCGGATGTTCGGTACCTTCTGCGCCTCCGCGTCCAGGATGAGGTAAGCCACGCCGCGGGTCTGCGCCTGGATGATGCGGGTCACCCGCTCGTACCACGCGTCGGACGGCCCCGGCGCCTCGTCGGTGAAGCGCCGGCCCTCCGCGTTCACCAGGATGCCGTACGGGAAGGCGAAGATCGCCGCCTCGGGCTCGCCCGAGCGCGGGTCGACCGGCTCGGCGTGGAACAGCGCGAAGTTGCCGGCCGAGGCCGCCCCGGCGGCCAGGGCCATCTCGATGCCCTCGCCCTTGTTGTAGTGCCCGCCACGCGCGACCGGACGGCAGAGCATGCCCTTGTCGCCGTGGTACCGGGCCAGCAGTTCGGGGTTGCCCTCGTAGCCGCCGCAGGCGAGCACCACCCGCCCGGCGAGCTCCACCGGGCCGTCCGGGCCGAGCCCGCGTACGCCGCGGACCGCGCCGCCGTCGACGACGAGTTCGCGGACGGTGGTGTCGAAGTGGAAGGTCACGCCGACCGCACGCGCCGTCCGCGTCAGCGACTCGACGAGCGCCAGGCCGCCGCCGACCGGCGCCATGCGGCTGGTGGACGTGGTGGGGAACGGCGTGGGCAGCGTGGCGAAGCGGACGCCGAAGCCGGTCAGCCAGCGCAGCGTGGGTCCGGCCTCGTCCAGCAGCGTGGAGACGTACCCGTGGTCGACGATGTTCACCGTCGCGGTCGGGCCGTCCCAGCGGCCGCGGTCGGCGAGGGTGCCGGCCACGATGCCGGGGTCGGGGTGGCCCTGGAAGTCGCCCAGCAGCTGGTCGGCCAGGTCGTCGGCCGGCTCGTCCAGCGACTTCATCCGCAGGAACGCCTCGGTGTAGCGGGTGTTGCCGCCACTGGCCGCGGCGTCCGCGCGGTCGACGACGGCGACCGTCGCGCCGGACTCGTGGGCGGACAGCGCCGCGGACAGCCCGGCGACGCCGGCTCCGACGACCACGACGTCGTACTGAGTGGTCGCCATGTCAGGCCCCTTCGGCGATGGAGGAGAGGAACCGCTCGCTGTCGGACACCTCGGCGAACAGCGGCAGCGTGCGGGTGACCGCGAAGTCGTGCATGTCCGCGGCGAAGGAGGCGCACAGGTCCTCGAGTACGACGACGTCCAGCCCGGTGTCGACCGCGTGGCGCGCCGCGGCCTCGACGACGAGATTGGTGGCCACGCCGCCGAGGGCGACCCTCGTGATCGCGTTGCCCAGCAGCATCTCCGTCAGGGGCGTCCCGATGAAGGGGTTCACGCCGCCCTTGGTCACGATCGGCTCCGACGGCAGCGGCGAGACCTGCGGCACGAACTCCGCCTCCGTCGAGCCCAGCAGCATGGCGGCGGCGGTGCGGTAGGCGGTGAAGCGCGCCGAGCGGTTGGTGCGCAGCTCGTACGAAGGGTCGAACGCGAGGCGTACGTGCACGACGAACAGGCCGGCCGAGCGCGCCGCGTCGAGCGTCTTCGCCGCGCGGGCGATCACGTCGCGTGCGGCGACCTGCTCGGCCAGCGCGGGCTGGCGGCCGTGCGGGCCGGAGTCGCACATCGCGACCTGGTAGTCGAGCATCAGCAGTGCGGTGCGACTCATGTCTCGTCACCTTTCGTCGTAGGGGAGGTCACCACGCCGACCAGCCTCCGTCCGCGTAGATCACCTGGCCGGTGACGTACGATCCGGCCGGCGACGCCAGCAGCAGCAGCGGGCCGTCGAGGTCGGTCTCCGGGTCGCCCAGCCGCTTGAGCAGCGTCCGGTCGGAGAACCAGGCCAGGGTCTCCGGAGCGTCGGCGAGGGGCGCGGTCATGTTGGTGGGGTAGAAGACGCCGAGCGCCAGGCAGTTGACCCGTACGCCGGCGGTGCCGAACTCGCTGGCCATCGACCGGGTCAGGTTGGCGACACCGGCCTTGGAGGAGTAGTAGGCGGACTCGGGCACCGGTCCGACGCGTTCTGCGTAGACGGTGGCGAAGTTGACGATCCGGCCGCCGCGCTGGGCGGTCATCCGGGCGCCCGCCGCGCGACCCAGCAGCCACGCGCCGGTCAGGTTGACTCGCAGGACGCGTTCGAACTCCTCGACGGTCGTCTCGGCCACCGGCTTGCGGAGCATGACTCCGGCGGCGTTGACCAGGACGTCGAGCCGCCCGGCGTGCCCGACCGCCTCGGCCACCGACGACTCGTCGGTGACGTCGCAGGTCAGCGCCTCGACGGAGGCGCCCGCCGACACGAGCGAGTCGACCGTCCGGTCGAGGTCGTCCGCGCGGGAGGGCAGGTCGGCGACGAGTACCCGCGCACCGCGCCGGCCGAGGGTCAGTGCGGCGCGGGCGCCGAGCCCGCCGGCGGCCGCGCCGACCACGAGCGCGGTGTCGCCGGTGAGGTCGAACGGATCAGACATGGCGGGCCTCTTCTCGTGTCGTCGCGCGGGCCGCGTGCCGGGCGGCCTCGCGACCGGCGATGCGGCCGAAGACGGCGGACTTGCCCAGGGACGTTCCGGTGACGTAGCCGGCGCCGTGGAAGCCGCCGGTGACCTCACCGGAGGCGTACAGGCCGTGGATCGTCTCCCCGAAGACGTCGAGCACGTGCGCGGCCGGGTCGACGGTCAGCCCGCAGTACGTCGAGAGCAGGACGGTGGTGCAGGGGTAGCCGTAGTACGGCGGGCCCTGGATCGGCCGCGGCGTGCCGACGCCGCCGGAGAGCGTGGCCCGGCCGAACGCGTCGGGCTCGCCGCGTTCGAGGCGTCCGTTGTAGTCGGTGACACCGGCCTCCAGCGCGTCGGCCGGGATGCCGAGCGCGTCGGCGAGCCCGGCGAGGGTGTCGGCCCGCTGCACCTGGCCGGCCGCCAGACGGGGCGCGAAGTCGTAGATGGCCACCTCGGGATCGGTCTGCGCGAGGACCGAGTCGTCCATGATCTGGAAGGCGATGCCCTCGGGCTGCGCGAGGCAGGCGTCGCCGATCTCCTTGTACGGACGTGACTCGTCGACGAAGCGGTGGCCCTCGCCGTTGACCGCGATCGCGCCCTTGTAGACGGCGAGGATGCCATGGCCGCCCTCGGCCGGAGAGGGCCACGGGAAGATGCCGAACGTGCCCTTGACGTAGGGCATGTCGGCCAGTCCCGCGCCGGCCTTGCACCCCATCAGCAGCCCGTCGCCGGTGTTGGCGTCGCCGCCGGCCTTGAGTGCGCGCTCCATGGCGGGCGCGAAGGCGGCGAGCAGCCGCGGGTTGCGTACGAAGCCGCCGGTGGCGATGACGACCGCGGGCGCGGTCACCTCCGACACGCCGCCGGACCCGTCGAGGACGACCCCGGCGGCGTGGTCGCCGTCCATGAGGAGCCGCCTGGCCCGGGACCGGTGGCGCAGTTCGGCGCCTCGCGCCCGCGCCCGCCGGGTGAGCGAGTCGATGAGCGCCCCGACGTCCACGGGGTGCGAGCGCGGCACGGACTGGCCTGACGCGGCGCGCGGCGCGCCGAAGACCGCGCCGTGGGAGCGCAGCCAGTGGTACGTGCCGATCTGCTCCGCGCAGTAGGTGTCGATGAGGCTCTCGTCGGCGCGGTGCGCGCCGACCTCCACCAGGTCGCTGCGCAGCAGGCCGGGGCCGTCGTCGATGCCGGCGGCACGCTGTTCGTCGGTGCCGGCGAAGGCGGTGAGCCCGGCGCTGAGCACCGAGCTGCCGCCGAGGACCGCACGCTTCTCCACCAGGAGCACGCGCGCGCCCTCCTCGGTGGCCTGGGCCGCGGCGGCGGCTCCGGCCAGCCCGCCGCCGAGCACCACGACGTCGTAGCGCTCGCTCATCCCTCCGCTCCGGCGATCACCTCGGCGAACGCGGAGTCCAGGGCGGTGAGGCCAGGCAGCGCGAACAGCTCCTGCCGCTGCGCCCACGGCAGGATCCGGTCCGTGAAGCCGTTCGTCTCGCCGTGCTCGGCGAGATACCGCAGCGCCTGCTGACCGGCGAACGCCATCGCGCGCATCAGGAAGTTCGCGTACAGCACGATCGAGAAGCCCAAACCGGACAGCTCGGCGACGGTCAGCGGCACCGTCTTGCCGCCCTCGACGATGTTCGCCACCAGCGGGACGCCACGGAACTCCCGGCCGACCCGCTCCAGCTCCTCCACGCCCTGCGGCGCCTCGACGAACAGCCCGTCGGCACCGGCGTCGAGGTACACGTGCGCCCGGCGCAGCGCCTCATCGAGCCCGTACACGCCGCGGGCGTCGGTGCGCGCCAGGATCACGAGCGCCTCGGCGCCCTGACCGGACCGGGCGCGCCTCGCGGCGTGGATCTTGGCCACCATCTCTCCGGCGTCGACCAGCTGGTGGCCGTCGAAGTGGCCGCAGCGCTTCGGCATCTGCTGGTCCTCGAGCTGGATGCCCGCGGCGCCCGCCCGTTCGAGCAGGTGGACCGTGCGCATCACCGACAGCGGCCCGCCATGCCCGGTGTCGCCGTCGACGATGACCGGCCGGCCGGTGGCGTCGGTGATCCGCTCGACCTGCTCGACGACCTCGCCGAGCGAGACCAGGCCGACGTCGGCGACGCCGAACTGCGCGTTGGCGATCCCGGCTCCGCTCGCGTAGCAGGCCGCGAACCCGGCCCGGTCCGTGAGCCGCGCGCCCAGCGCGTCACTCACGCCGGGCAGGACGAGCGGCTCCGGGGCGCTCAGCAGATCGCGCAGGGCCGCGCGCCGTCGGGCCGGGTCGGTGTCGCTCGCCAGGCCGTGCGGTACGCCCGGTCCGTCAATTGCGGACATCGAACTTCTCCCTGTGGGGCTCCGCCGCGACGTCCGTCCATCCGGGACGTCGCATGGAAGCATGTAGTGATTGCTACAGGGACATTCGCATGACACACCGCCGTAACGCAAGAGGCAGTTCGCCGGGCGCTACGGGCGGGACCTGGGAAACGGCCGCGCGGGCAGGCCGAGAACGACCAGGGCCCGTCTCGACCGCGCGGTGGGACGGCGGGCGGCCGAGACGGGCCCAGAGTTCAGGAGCGGCGGGCCTCAGGCGTCCGCGCCGGTGGAGCCCGAGCGCTTGGAGCCTGTCGCGGGCCGCTTCGCGGGCTTGGCCTGCGCCGTCTTGGCGCGGGCGGCTCGCGCGGGTGCCGCCTTGGCGGCGGCCGGCGCGGCGCCCGCGCCTCCGGCGGCCGCCGCGGCGTCCTCGTCTCCGGCGGCCGCCAGGAAGTGATGGACCACGCCGCGCATGCCGATCGTCATCAGCTCCACGAGCCGGGCGTGGTCGAAGCCCTCATCGGTCTGCGTCGCGATGAACAGGCCGTCGGAGACGGCGATCATCATCTGGGCCAGCTCGTGCGGGGCCTGCGGGTGGGCCGCGATCGCCGAGCTGGGCAGCACGCGGTGCCACCAGCCGGTCATCATCATGATCGTGTCGTCGCGTACCTTGCGGAAGCGGGCCCGGGCGCTCGCCTCGACCGCGCGCCGTTCGAGGGCGAGCATCAGGCCGAGCCGCTGGAAGGACGGCTGGTCGACCAGGCCGGTGGCCAGGTTGCGCAGGGCGGTCTCGACCTGGACGTCCAGGTCGGCGTTGTCGGCGAGCTCGGTCCAGGACGTCCGGCTGGCGCGCCACTGACGGTAGTTGTGCTCGATGGCCTCGGCGAGCAGCTCGTCCTTGTTCTTGAACTGCCAGTACACCGAGCTCGCGGGCAGGCCGGCGCGCTTCGTCACCAGGGCGAGCGTGGTCCCGTCGTAGCCGCGTTCGGAGGCGATCTCGAAGGCCGCGTCGAGGATGCGCTGCCGTGACTCCTCGCCCTGCTGGTGGCGGCGCTGGGACTGTCTGGGCATCGTGTTCGACTCCTGCGGGGGATCGGCCATGTAGCGCGGCGTACACGGAAAGTGTACTTGTGCGGGGTCGTTCGCGACGGCCGTCGGCCTGCCCTGCTTCGCTGGCCAGTAAGGGAGCGGAGATTACGAAAAGGTTACGATCGATGCCCGCTCTTGTGTCATCCGCGTTACCGGCCACATGCTCCTGCCGTAACGGTCACTACAGGGAACCGTAGCAGTCAACACAGGGCCTTGACCCTGGACCCCGCGATGCGACGAGCCGCACGAGACCGGGGCCTGAGTCACCACACCTCCACCGAAAGGTCCAAGTCCCGTGGCACTTCCCATACGTTCCAAGGCCGCCGCGTCTCTCGTCGCGGCCGTGGCCATCGCCCTGCTCACCGCCTGCTCCGGCGGCGGCACGACCGATTCCGCCGCCGTCGCGGGCGGCGACTCCGGAGCGGTCGGTACCGGCGTCGCGTACGCCAAGGCGCAGCTGAAGAAGTACGAGGTGACCCGGGACGCCTACGGCACGCCGGTCTCGGTGCCGAAGCCTCCCGAACTGCACGGCAAGACCGTCTGGTACGTGCCCATCGGCACCGGTGTTCCGGTGCTGGCCACCATCGGCACCCAGATGCAGAACGCCCTCGGCCGGCTCGGGGCGAGCGTCCACGTCTGCGACGGCAAGTTCCAGCCGACGACCATCGCCGACTGCATGAACACGGCCGCGACGCAGGGCGCGAGCGCCGTCGTCACCGGCTTCGTCGACTACGCCAGCGCGCCGTCGGCCTTCCAGAGCCTGGTCGGCAAGGGCATCCCGGTACTCGTCGGCGGCGTGCCCGTCACCGGCGGCGCCAAGCCCGGCAAGAACCTCGGCTTCTTCGACCCGTCCGGACTGACCCAGCAGGCGTTCAGGCTGATGTCCGACGCCGCCATCGCCGACAGCGACGGCAAGGCGAAGGCGCTGGTCGTGAAGCTGACCGACTCCAGCGTGACGACCAAGAACAACGAGGTGGGCATCGAGGAGCTGAAGCAGCACTGCCCGAAGTGCGAGGTCACCACCGTCGACACGCTCACCGCCGACATGAGCAGGCTCGGCTCGGCGATCAGCGCGAAGCTCGCCGCCAACCCCGACATCGACTACCTGATCCTGCCGCAGGACGCGTTCCTGCAGGCCGCGCTGCCCGGGATCCAGAGCGCGGGGTTCACGAACAAGCTGAAGGTGATCGCCGCCGGCGGCACCACGGCGGGCCTGCGGGCACTGAAGGCCGGCCAGCTCGCCTACAACGTCGGCCAAGGGGCCGTCTACAACGGCTGGGGCTTCGCCGACGCCACCGTACGCCTGCTGGCCGGAGCCCCGATCCAGCCGGAGAACGACGGCGCGATCCGGGTCTTCACCAAGGACAACGTGGGCGGCCTCGACCTGAGCGACGCGAACTACAACGGCACCGCGTGGTACGGCGGTGACCGGTGGCAGCGGGACTTCCTGACCGCCTGGGGCGTCAAGTCGTGAGCGCAGGGGCCACGCCGCGGCTGGAGGTCGCGGGCATCGGCAAGACCTTCGGCTCCGCGTGCGTCCTGTCCGACGCGCGGCTCACGGTGCGGCCGGGTCAGCTGCACGCCCTCGTCGGCCAGAACGGCTCCGGTAAGTCGACGCTGGTCAAGGTCCTCACCGGGTACCACGCCCCCGACGCCGGCGGCACGATCCGGGTGGACGGTGCGGAACTGCGCCTGCCGGTGCGGTGGGCGCAGGCGCACGCGGCCGGCGTCTCGGTCGTCCACCAGGACCTCGGCCTGCTCGACCACCTGACGGTGGCGGAGAACATCGGCGTCGGCGGCTACTCCCGCACCCGCTACCTGCGCCGCGTCGACTGGCGGGCCCAGCGTACGGTCGCGGCGAAGGCACTGCGCTCGCTGCGCCTGGACCTCGACCCCGCCGCGCCGGTCGGGACGCTCGGCGCCGCTCACCGCGCCGGCGTCGCCATCGCACGGGCCATGCGCGACCTCGTTCCCGGCGGCGGCCTGGTCATCCTCGACGAGTCCACCCGCTCGCTCGGCCGCGACGAACTGCGCCGGTTTCACGAGATGCTGCGCCGCGTCATGGACACGGGCACCTCCGTGCTGCTGGTCAGCCACAGTCTCGACGAGGTCCTGACGTTCGCCGACCGCGTCACCGTGCTGCGCGACGGGCGGGTCGTGGGCCGGGATCTGGACACCGCCGGGCAGACCGAACAGGCCGTCGCCCGGCTCATGCTCGGCAAGGACGTGGACCGCGTCACCGCACCCGCCGCGGGCGCGCGTCCGGCGCCGGCCGCGCGGGTCAGCGGGCTGTACGGGCCGGGGGCCGCCGGCCTCGATCTCAGCATCGGCGCGGGAGAGGTCGTCGGGCTGACCGGCATTCCGGGCAGCGGCGTGGAGCACCTCCCTTATCTGATCGCCGGGGCCCGGCCGGCCCGGGCCGGCCGGCTCGCCGTCGGCGGCACCGTGGTCGACCTGCCCAAGGCCGGCGTCGGGGCGTGCATCCGCGCCGGGGTGGCGCTGGTCCCCGAACGCCGCGACCGGGACGGCCTGGCCATGAGCCTGTCCGTCCGCGACAACATCTGCCTGCCGAGGCTGCGCCGCGACGGCAGGCGCTACTGGGTCGGCCGGCGCTGGCAGCAGCGGGAGACGGCCGAGGCGATCAGGAGCCTGGGCATCCGGCCGAACACCCCGATGCGGCTGGTCGGCGAACTCAGCGGGGGCAACCAGCAGAAGGTCCTGCTGGCCAAGTGGATGTCGGTCGGCCCGAAGCTGGTGATCCTGCACGAGCCCACTCAGGCGGTGGACGTCGGGGCGCGCTCGGACATCCTCAACGCGGTCCGTCGCGCCGCGGACTCCGGCGTCGCGGTGCTGCTGGTCAGCGCCGAGGCCGCCGACCTCGCCGCCGCGTGCGACCGGATCCTCGTCTACCACGGGCCCGACCGGCTCGAGGAGATCCGCACCGACGACCCGGACACCGTGCTCGGCGCGGTGTACGCCACCGCACCCACGCCGCCGACCCCCACCGCGTCCTGAGCGAAGAGGAACGATGCAGACCAACGCCCAGCCTCCAGAAGCCGGCCCCGCGATCGACCCGCCCGCGATCGACCAGTCCGCCACCGATCCGCCCCCGCCCGCTCCGGACCCGTCCGGGAGAGGGAGCCGGCTCGGCTCATTGGGGAGCCGGTACGCGCTGGTGGGCGTGTGGGTCGCGATGGCGGTCGTCTACCTGGCGATCATGCCCGACAAGTTCGCCAGGACGACCTCCATCCAGGCGATCTTCGGTTCACAGCAACTGCTCGTCTTCCTCGCCATGGCGGCGCTGAGCACGCTGGTCGTCGGGGAGTTCGACCTGTCCGTGGCCTCGGTCATGGGCATCGCCGCGACGATCATCGCCGCGCTCAACGGCCGGCACGGGGTCGACATCTGGCTCGCCTGTCTGGTCGCCGTGCTGGCGGCCACCGCCTGCGGCGCCGTGAACGCCTTCTTCGTCGTGGTGCTGCGGGTGCCGTCCCTCGTGGTCACGCTCGGCACCGGGACGCTCGCCATCGGCATCGCCAAGCTGCTGGCCGGCTCCGGCGCGGTCTCGATCATCCCGGACGAGGCGTTCCGTGACCTGACCCAGTACGGCGTTCTCGGCATGCCGGTCAGCTTCTGGTACGGCCTGGTGCTCGTCGCGGCCTTCGCCTACGTGTGCTCCTGTACGCCGCTGGGCCGGCACCTGATGTTCGTCGGTGCCAGCCGGGAGGTGGCGCGGCTCGCCGGCATCCGGGTGAACCGCATCCGCGCCGGGTCGTACCTGACGGCCGGGTTCCTCGCCGGCCTGGCGGGGGTCGTGCTGGTCTCGTCGGTCGGCGGGTTCAACCCGACCGACGCGGCGACCTACCTCCTGCCGACCCTCGCCGCGGTCTTCCTCAGCACCGCCGTCGTCCAGCCCGGCCAGTTCAACGCCATCGGCACGATCATCAGCATCTACGTCCTGGAGACCGGCATCTTCGGCCTGCAGTTGCTCGGGCTGTCCGGCTGGATCCAGGACGTCTTCTACGGCGGCGGCCTGGTCTTCGCGGTCGCGCTCGCGACCCTCGTGCGCCGCCATTCCACGACCGCCTGACCGTCGGGCGCGGCTCAGACCCTTGCCAGCGATCGATCGAGCGGATACCGTCCGTCCCATCCCTGTAGTGATTGTTACAGGGAAGAAGAGGTGATAACAGATGAGCGTCATCGATGAAATCCGGCGTCTCGCCGACCAGTGGCGCGGCGGCGAGGAGGAGGCCGCGGAGAATCGCCGCCTGAGTGACACCACGTGGAAGCACCTGCACGAGCTGGGCATCCTCCGAGGGCTCCAGCCCGCGCGCTGGGGCGGCGGCGAACTCGACCTCGCCGAGCACCTGACCAACGTGTACGAGGTGGCGCGCCTCGCGCCGTCCGCGGGCTGGGTCGCCGGCGTCGTCTCCTCGCACCCGTGGCAGATCGCGCTGATGGCCGACCAGGCCCAGCAGGACTTCTGGAGCGCCGACGCGGCGAAGACGACCTCCTCGTCCTACGCGCCGACCGGCAAGGCCGAGGTGGTCGACGGCGGCTACCGGCTCAGCGGCCGCTGGTCGTTCTCCTCCGGCTGCGACCTGTGCGACGGCGTGATCCTCGGCGCCAACGCCGGGTTCGTGCAGGCCGGCGACGCGAAGGTGCCCAACTTCGGCTCGTTCCTGCTCACCCGCGACCAGTACCGCATCGAGGACAACTGGTTCACCGCGGGCATGCGGGGCACCGGGAGCAAGGACATCGTCGTCGACGACGCCTTCGTCCCCGGGCACCGCGTGCTGCTGAGCCTGAAGTACGAGTACAACCCCGACACGCCGGCGCCCGGCCAGGCGCTCAACGACGGCTGGCTCTACCGGCTGCCGTGGGCCGTCATGTTCAACCTCGTCCTCGTCGCCCCGATGCTCGGCGCGGCGCGCGGCTTCCTCGACGCGTGGACCGGCGAGACGGCCCGCCGGCGGCTCAACTGGGGAGGCATGGTCCGCGACGACCCGCTGACCCAGCTGCACCTGGCCGAGGCCGAGTACGCGCACGAGGCCGCGGTCATGAAGATGTACGACGCGGTCGCCACGATCACCGAGGCGGCGAAGGCGGGAGTGTTCCTGGCCAAGCCCGAGCGGGCCCGCCTGCGCTGGAACATCACCCGCGGCTGCCAGGAGGCCGGCGCCGCGATCAACCACCTGTACCGCATCTCGAGTGGTCGCACCGCGTACGTCGACCACCCGCTGCACCGGCTGTTCCAGGACGTCACCACCGAGCTGGGGCACGCCTTCCTGTCGTCGGAAGCCATCGGTCAGTACTACGGCGCCGGCAAGCTCGGCGCCTCGGCCCCGGAGGTCATGCTGTGAACGCGATATCGGAACTGAGCTACCTCGGAATCGTCTCCCCGGCGTACGAGGAGTGGATCGGCTACGGCACCAAGGTGCTGGGCGCCGAAGCGGCTCCCGCGGGCCCCGACGGCGCGACCAGGCTGCGGGTGGACGACATGGGCTACCGCATCGCCGTCCATCCCGGTGAGGAGGACCGGCTCGGGTACGTCGGCTGGGGCGTCACCAACGAGCGGCACCTCGCCGAGTTCGTCGAGCACCTGCGCTCGCACGGCGTCGAGGTGCACCACGCCGACGAGCAGACGATCGCCGAACGCCAGGCCGCGGACGTGTACTGGTTCGCCGACCCGTTCGGCATCCGCCACGAGCTGGCGTGGGGCCGCTCGTCGTACCCCGGCACGTTCACCCCCGGCCGGCGCCTGGAGGGCAAGGGCTTCGTCACCGGCGACCTGGGCCTCGGCCACGTCGTACTGATCGTCCCCGACATCGAGGCCGCCAACGCCTTCTACGCCGACGTGCTCGGCTTCCGGCTCTCCGACCGGATCATCTCCGACATCTTCAACCTGCGCTTCTACCACTGCAACGAGCGGCACCACTCGCTCGCGGTCGCGCACATCCCGGGAATGGTCGGCATCAACCACCTCATGCTGGAGGTGCGCGACTTCGACGACCTGGGCCACTGCATCGACCTGTGCGGCGAGAACGACGTCGACATCCTGCTGTCCCTGGGGCGGCACACCAACGACCTGATGACGTCGATCTACATCGCCACCCCGTCCGGCATGCAGGTCGAGTACGGGTACGGCGGCCTGCGCGTCGACGACCTCACCTGGATCGCCCGTACGAACCACCATCCGAGCATCTGGGGTCACCACCGCAGCGAGCGGTACATGACCGCCCCGCCCGGCATCGTGCACAAGTTCGAGGGGCAGGCCACCCGATGACCGCGACGTCCACCGACGCCGTGCGCACCTCGGACGTACCGCTGAAGGACGCCTTCTCCACGCGCGTCTACGAGACCGGTGAGCCCGGTCGGCCGGCCGTCCTTCTGCTGCACGGCTCCGGTCCCGGGGTCAGCGGCCTGTCGAACTGGCGGGAGGTCATCACGACCCTGGCCGACCGCTTCCACTGCGTCGCGCCGGACATCATCGGCTTCGGCGACTCCACGCATCCCGACCCCGCGCCGCAGGGCTTTTTGGCCAACGCCGAGCTCCGCGTGCCCAAGCTCATCGAGCTGCTGGACGCCCTCGGCATCGACAAGGTGAGCCTCGTCGGCAACTCGATGGGTGGGATGTACTCGCTGCGCCTGGTCCAGCTCGCGCCGGAGCGGGTCGACAAGGTGGTCCTGATGGGCTCGGGCGGCATGCCCGGCCTGAAGCCCACCCCGGACCTGGTCAAGCTGATCACGTTCTACGACGACCCGACCAGGGAGGCGATGGCGGACCTGTTCCGCGCCTTCGTCCACGACGTCGGCTCCTTCGGCGCGGACATCGACGCGATCGCCGAGCAGCGGCTGACGGTCGCGTCGCGACCGGAGGTGCGGCGCTCGCACCTGGGAACGTTCGCTCCCGGGCCGATGCTCACCTTCTCCCCGGAGGAGCTCGCCGCCATCACGCACAAGACGCTGGTCATCCAGGGCCGTGAGGACCGAATCGTGCCGCTGGAGGCCAGTCACTACCTGGCCCGGCACATCCCGGCCGCGGACCTGTACGTCATGGCCAAGTGCGGGCACTGGTCGCAGTTCGAGCAGGCCGCGCTGTTCAGCAAGGTGATCGGCGACTTCCTCAGCGGCTCTCTCGGCGATGGGACGACGCCATGACCCTGACCCGTACGACCACAGGAGCGGTCGACGAGATGATCGACCCGGAGTGCTTCCGCTCGGTGCTCTCGCACTACCCCACGGGCATCTGCGCCATCACCGCCATCGACGACGGCGAGCCGACCGGGTTCGTCGTCGGCACCTTCACCTCCGTGTCGCTGGAGCCCCCGCTGGTCGGCTTCTTCCCCGACAAGAAGTCCACCACCTTCCCGAAGGTACGGCGGGCGGGAGCGTTCTGCGCCAACGTCCTGTCGGCACAGGACGAAGAGCTGTGCCGCCTGTTCGCGGCGAAGGGCGCCGACCGGTTCGCCTCCGTACGGTGGCGGCCGGGTCCCACCGGCTCGCCCATCCTCGAACGCGCCACGGCCTGGATCGACTGCGAACTCGAGCAGGTCCACGAGGTCGGCGACCACCTCCTCGTCGTCGGGCGGGTGGTCGACCTCGCCACGCGGTCGGCGGACGAACCGCCCGAACCGCTGATCTTCCACCGTGGACGCTTCGGCAGCTACGCCCCCAACCACGCCACGCCCAAGTGACGAAGTGAGAACAGACATGAGCATCCTCGACAGCGCCCGCGAGGCCGGGCCGGCGCTGGCGGCCAGCGACGCCGACAGCGCCAGGCTCGGCTACCTCAGCGACGAGGCGTGGGCCCAGCTGCAGCGGATCGGCGTCCTGCGCGCGCTGCAACCCAAGCGCTGGGGCGGCGGTGAAGTGCCCTTCGCCGAGTACCTCGCCACCATCGTGGAGATCGGCCGTCATTCGCCCGCCGCCGGCTGGGTGGCCTCGGTCGTGGGCGTCCACCCGTGGCAGATCGCGCTCTTCGACGAGAGGGCCCAGGCCGAGCTGTGGGGTGACGACCCGGCGCTGGTCATCGCGTCCTCGTACACTCCGACCGGCAAGGTCGAGGCGGTCGAGGGGGGATTCGCGGTCTCCGGACGCTGGTCGTTCTCCTCCGGCTCCCACCACGCGGACGCGATCATCCTCGGCGGCATCGCCGGCACCCGCGAGTTCGACGGCAGGGAGTACGGCGATTTCACCTCGGTGGTCGTGGCCAAGGGCGACTACACGATCGACCAGACCTGGAACACCGCCGGCCTGCGGGGCACGGGCAGCAACGACGTCGTCGTCGACAACGTCTTCGTCCCGGCGTACCGGGCCCAGTCGCACCTGGACTACACGCACGGTCTCGGCACGCCCCTGCCGGGGCAGGCCGTCAACGACGGCCCGCTGTACCGGCTGCCGTGGGCGGTGGTCTTCGGCGCCATCATCTCGGCCGCGGCGGTGGGCGCCGCCAAGGGCTTCCTCGACCGCTGGACCGCCGAGACCAGGAACCGCCGTACCAACTACGGCGGCGTCCTCCGCGACGAACCCGTCGTACAGAACCACCTCGCCAAGGCGGCCTGGGCCGTCGACGCCGCCGAGCTGAAGCTGCGCCGCGCCGCCACCGAACTCACCGCCGCCGCCGAGGCGGGCGCCGTCCCCGGCAAGGAAGAGCGGGCGTTCTACCGCTGGGACGTGGCCCACGCGGCGCAGGTCGCGGTGGATGAGATCGTCAGCCTGATGCGGACTGCCAGCGGCCGGGCCGCCTACGTCGACCACCCGCTGCACCGCGCCTACCAGGACGTCATGGCCGCGATCGGCCACGCCTTCCTGGTGGAGGAGCCGCTCGGCAACGCCTTCGCCGGCCGGCGGCTCGGCAGCGGCAACCTCCCGGAGGTGCACCTGTGACCGAACGAAGTGAGGGAACCGGAAAGCACAGCACCTTGGGCACGGGGCCGACGAAGGAGGCCCCGTGACCGAACGAAGTGAGGGAACCGGCAGGCACAGCACCTTGGGCACGGGGCCGACGAAGGAGGCCCCGTGACCGAACGAAGTGAGGGAACCGGCAAGCACAGCAGCGCGCGTGTCACCAGCCGGGACGTGAAGGTCGGCGACCTGACGTTCCGGCTCCACGAGGCGGGGACGCCCGCCGACGAGGCGATCCTGTTCCTGCACGGGTCGGGCCCCGGCGCCACGGGCCTGTCCAACTGGGAGCGGATCATCGCCGACCTCGGTTCCTCGTTCTACTGCATCGCCCCCGACATGATCGGCTTCGGCGACTCCAGCCATCCCGACCCGGCGCCCCAGGGCATGGCCGCGTTCAACGAGGTCCGTACCGCGGCGCTGTTCGGCCTGCTCGACGTGCTGGGCCTGGCGAAGGTGCACCTCGTCGGCAACTCCATGGGCGGCTCGATCGCCCTGCTCATGGTGCTCCAGGCGCCGGAGAAGGTCGGCAAGGTCGTGCTCATGGGCAGCGGGGGAGCGCCGGACCTGCCGGCCAGTCCCGGCCTGCGGCACCTGCGCGAGTTCTACGCGGACCCCACGCACGAAAGCCTGCGGGAGCTGCTGCGGCAGTTCGTGTACGACCTGGAGCCGCTGTCCGGTCGCATCGACCAGGTCGTCGCCGAGCGGATGTCCTACGTCGTGCGCGAGGACGTGCGGCGCTCCCACGCCGGCAGCTTCAACATGGCCCCGGCGCGGCGGTTCTTCCACCCGGACGAACTCGCCACCATCGAGCACGACGTGCTGGTCGTCCACGGCCGGGACGACCGGATCATCCCGCTCGCCGCGAGCACCTACTTCGCCACCCACATCCCCAGCGCCAATCTGTACGTACTCGGCCAGTGCGGACACTGGACGCAGATCGAACACCCCGAGAAGTTCGAGTACCTGGTCACCGGATTCATCGCCGGCGAGCTGTGACCGGCGCGAGCACCCTGGAGCCGACGTGCGCATCGCGAATCTCTCCGGCCGCCTGGCCGTCCTCGACGGCGGGCTGGCCGTCGACGTCGAGACGGCCAGCGGCGGCCGGTTCGGCCCGGACCCGCAGGCCGTCTACCAGCGGTGGGCCGAGTTCACCGCGTGGGCGGGCCGGGCGAGCCTGCCGGCCGGGCAGGCCTACGACCCGCGAGCCCTCGGCTCGCCCGTCCCGGCCCCCCGGCAGGTGTTCGCGATCGGCCTGAACTTCGACGAGCACGCCGCCGAGTCCGGATTCGTGCCGCCGGACACCGAGCCGCCGGTCTTCACGAAGTTCGTCTCCAGCATCACCGGCCCGTACACGGAGGTCGTCATCCCGCCCGGCGGGAACGTCGACTGGGAGGTCGAGCTGGTCGCCGTCATCGGCGAGCCCGCCCGCGACGTCGCTGCCGGCGACGCCTGGTCCCACGTGGCCGGGCTGTCGGTCGGGCAGGACCTGTCCGAGCGGGTGCTGCAGATGGCGGCCACGCCGCCGCAGTTCAGCCTCGGCAAGTCCTATCCCGGCTTCGGCCCGATCGGCCCCTGCCTGGTCACCGTGGACGAGTTCGACGATCCGGACGACCTCGAGCTCGGCTGCGCGATCAACGGCGAGACCGTGCAGAAGAGCCGTACCTCGGAAATGATCTTCCCCGTGCCGCAGCTGATCGCCAAGCTGTCCGCGGTGACGCCGCTGCTCCCGGGCGACGTCATCTTCACCGGCACGCCCGCGGGCGTCGGGCTCGGCCGCACCCCCCAGCGCTGGCTGGCGCCGGGCGACGAACTGGTCAGCCACGTCAGCGGCATCGGCGAGCTGCGGCAGCGCTTCGTCGCCGCGAGCTGACCGCGCCGAGCGGGGATCAAAGGTGGGCCGGCAGGCCGAAGAGCGGGAACAGCCGGTCGACGTCCAGGAAGTAGTTGAGGCGGATCAGGCGGTCGCCGCGGAACTCCAGTACGTGCAGGGAGAACGGCTCGTGGCGGCCGCCCGGCCCGCTGGGGCGGTATCCGCCGAAGGCGGGGGAACCGTTGGCCGCCGTCGGCAGCAGCCGGGAGCCCCGGCACTCGATGCCCGGCCCGCTCCACCACTCGCGCATGCGGGCGGGACCCCGGACCCACATGTCGTAGGGCGGCATCGACTGGGTGGCGTCCTCGTGCAGCAGCGCGACGAGCGCGTCGAGGTCGTAGCGCTCGAAGGCGTCGCAGTAGCGCGTCACCAGTGAACGCTGCGCGGCGTCCAGCGGCTGGAGGTCGGAGGAGTCGTCGAGGCCGAGGTCGTCGAGCGTCGCGCGGGCCCGCTGAAGGGCGCTGTTGACCGAGGCCGGTGAGGTGCCGAGCAGCTCGGCCACCTCGGCGGCCTTCCAGCGCAGGACCTCGCGCAGGATCAGCACCGCGCGCTGGCGGGGCGGCAGGTGCTGCAGCGCGGCGACGAAGGCCAGGCGGACGGTCTCGCGCGAGACCGCCTCGTCGGCGGGGTCGCCGCCACCGCCCGGCAGGACGCGGGCGTCCGGCACCGGCTCGACCCAGGTCGACTCGGCGAGCGGAGGGCCGAGCGCGGAGCCCTCCCACGCGGGACCGAGGTCGATCGGCCGGGCGCGGCGTCCGCGCCCCTTGAGCAGGTCGAAGCAGACGTTGGTGGCGATGTGGAACAGCCACGACCGCAACGCCGAGCGTCCCTCGAAGCGGTCGAGCCCGCGCCACGCCCGTACTAGCGTCTCCTGGACGGCGTCCTCCGCCTCGAAGGGCGAGCCGAGCATGCGGTAGCAGTAGCCCGTCAGCTGCACCCGGTACGCCTCGAGCTCGTCGGGGTGGGGCTGAGCTGTGATGACGTCGGCCATGTCGACCATAGGGGGACCACCTCCGGGAACGGCGTGCGTCGGGCGGCCCATGGTAGGCGGTGCCACTGACACCCCGGCCGAGTCAAGAGCAGTCAGGTTCTGGCCAGAAAGATGTGACAATCGCGTTAGATTTCACTCGATCTTCACGTAAATGTGGGTTAAGTTCCTCACTGTTCACCAAGATTCCCGGCGGCATGGCGACATGCCACGAGGGGGAGCGTTGCGTCGAAGATCTTTCACCATGTCGGTGCTCGGGGCCGCGGCGGTGCTCGCGACCTCGACGGCGGCGTACGCCGCGAGCGCGTCCAGTCAGAACAAGCCGCTGTCGGACCACCTGGTCGGACGGCAGAGCGACGGGTCCGTGCTCAACCCTGACAACCAGTACGTCACGCCCGCGGGCGTGAGCATCGAGCAGACCGGCCGGCCGATGGACCTGGCCGTCCGGCCGGACGGCAAGACCGCCGTCGACCTCACCAAGTCCGGAAGCGGCCTGTTCACGGTCGTCGACCTGGTCAACCACAAGGTGCTGCAGCAGTACACCCCGCCCAAGGGCACCGGCGCCGGCAACGTCGGCGTGGTCGGCCTGCTGTACTCCCCGGACGGCAACACGCTGTACGCCACGCAGACCACCGACATCCTGAAGTTCTCGGTCGCCGCGGACGGCACGCTGAGCATCCCGAGCGTCATCAAGATCCCGGCCGACGCCGACGTGCCGAAGAACCCCGCCGGCGCCGCCGCGGCGCCACTCCCGTCCGGGATGGTGTGGGCGCCCGACGGCACGCACATCATCACGGTTCTCGACGGCTGGGACCGCGTGGCCGTACTCGACCCCGCCTCGGGTACGTTCAGCGCGCCGACCAAGGTCGGAGTGGCTCCCCGGGACATCGTCCTCATCGGGAACCACGCGTTCGTCAGCAACGAGGGCGGCCGTACGCCGACCGACAAGGACTTCACCAACCTCAGCTACGACTCGCCGGTGGTCGCGGACAAGAGAGACGGCCGGGCCGACACCGGGACCGTCTCCGAGATCGACCTGGCGACGAACCAGGTGGTCAACACCTACAAGGTCGGCCTCGACCCGAGCAGCCTGCTCGCCCACGGCACCGACCTGCTGGTCACCAACTCCAGCGACGACACCGTGTCGATCATCGACACGGCGAAGGGCCGCGTCGCGCAGACCCTCAACGTCAACCCCCTGCCCGGCCAGCCGTTCGGCAGCTCACCGAACGCCCTGGAGTTCCTCGACTCCTCCCACCTCGCGGTGAGCCTGGGCCGGGACAACGCGCTGGCGGTGTACGAGTACCGCGGGGCGCGCCGGCCGGCGAGCTTCGACGGCCTGATCCCCACCGCCTGGTACCCGGGCACCCTGCACTGGGACAAGGCGCTGAACCGGCTCATCGTCGCCAACCAGGCCGGCGTCGGCGCGCTCGGCAAGGACGGCACGATCAGCGAGGGGCCCGGCACCACCCCGGCGACCGGCCGTCAGGTGTTCGCCGACGTGGGCACGATCGGCATCGTCGCCACGCCGACCCGGCAGCAGATCGCCAAGTACACCGCGCAGGTCTTCGCCAACAACCGGTGGTACGGCCTGAAGGACCGCAACAAGCAGGGCTCCGGGCACGCGAGCCCGGTCGCGGTGCCGCTCCGCACCGGCGACCCGTCGAAGATCAAGCACGTCTTCGTGATCGTGCAGGAGAACCGGACGTACGACCAGGTGCTGGGCGACGACCCGCGGGGCAACGGCAAGCCCGACTACGCGCAGTTCGGGCAGAACGTCACGCCGAACGCGCACGCGCTCGCCAAGCAGTTCCCGCTGATCGACGACCTGTACTCCGAGGGGACCAACTCCGCGGTGGGTCACACCTGGCTCGACGCGGGCTTCGTGAACGACTACCTGGAGCGGTCCTACGCCAACTACACCCGCTCCTACGGGCAGCCGGACGCGATGGTCTACCCCAAGTCCGGGTTCCTGTGGGACAACGCCCAGGCGCACGGCCTGACCGCCCACGTCTGGGGGGAGTACGCCGAGTTCTGGAACGGCCCGGACAAGTCCACCTGCCCGGGTACGTGGACGGACTGGTACAAGGACTCGCAGATCCTGGAGGGCAAGGCCACGGGCACGCCGCACGTGCCGGTGGGGTACTGCCAGACCACGGCCGACGTGCCGTCGCTGGACAAGATCCTCTCCCGTGACTTCCCGAACTTCCAGACGAACATCACCGACCAGTACCGCGCGGACCTGTTCGAGCGGGACTTCAAGCAGTACGAGAAGGACGGGAAGCTGCCGTCGCTCAACATGCTGTGGGTGATGGACAACCACACCAACGGCCTGAACGCGGGCTACCCGATCCCGTCCGCCATGGTCGCCGACAACGACCTGGCCACGGGCCGCATCATCGACACGATCTCGCACTCGAAGTACTGGAAGGACAGTGCGGTCTTCGTCGTCGAGGACGACTCGCAGAACGGCATCGACCACGTCGACGGGCACCGCGCCCCGGTGTACATCGCGAGCCCGTACGCGCGGCACGGCGCGGTCGACCACACCTACTACAGCCAGGAGAACGTGGTCCGGACGATCGAGCAGATCCTCGGCCTCCCGCCGATGAACCAGCTCGACATGGCGGCCGAGCCGATGTACGGCGCGTTCAGCGACACGCCGAACTACCAGCCGTTCGACGTGCTGCCGAACAACATCCCGCTCGACACCA
The DNA here is from genome assembly GCF_050936355.1 of Actinoallomurus sp. CA-142502. Taxonomy (NCBI): domain Bacteria; kingdom Bacillati; phylum Actinomycetota; class Actinomycetes; order Streptosporangiales; family Thermomonosporaceae; genus Actinoallomurus; species Actinoallomurus sp. CA-142502. The sequence continues at coordinate 9,465,797 of NZ_JBNJMY010000001.1, read as the reverse complement.
TGAACGTCACGGCCGCGCAGGCCACGAACCCGATGCAGAAGACCTGGCTGGAGTGGTCGGAGAAGCAGGACTTCCGCTCGGAGGACCAGCTGGCGTTCGCGCCCTTCAACCGGATGACCTGGTACGCCACGACCGGCTGGAAGCGGCCGTACCCGGGCGACTCCAAGGTCATGACGCCGGATGAGGTCCTGAAGAAGTTCCCGCAGACCACGGCGCCCAACTCGGTGGACAACGACCTGCCGTCGAGCCGGGCCCAGACACCGCACAAGGCGAATGGCTGACAATCAACCCGCCGTCGAGGCGCACGGTCTGGTCAAGCGCTTCGAGGACACGACGGCCGTGGCCGGGGTCGACCTTCGGGTCGGCCCCGGCCGGGTCCACGGAATGGTCGGCCCGAACGGGGCCGGCAAGACCACTCTCCTGACCATGCTCATGGGTCTCGTACGCCCCGACGCGGGCACTATCAGAATTCTTGGACAACAGGGCGGGTCGCTCGACGGGGTCGCGGGGTTCGTGGAGGCTCCGCGCTTCTACCCGTACCTGTCGGGGCGGCGCAACCTCGCGCTGCTCGCCGACCTCGACGGCGGCGGCGCGAGGGCGCGGATCGACACCTCACTCGAGGTGGTGGGCCTGAGCGACAGCGCCGGAGCGCGGGTCGGCGGCTACTCCGTCGGCATGCGGCAGCGGCTGGGCATCGCGGCGGCGTTGCTGCGCGACCCGAGGCTGCTGATCCTGGACGAGCCGGCGAGCGGCCTCGACCCGGCCGGGATGCGCGACATGCGCGCGTTGATCGCCCGCCTCGCCGAGGACGGCGTGACGGTGCTGCTGAGCAGCCATGACATGGACGAGGTCGAGGACCTCTGTGACGACGTCACGATCATGCGAGCGGGGCAGGTGGTCTTCGACGGGACGATGGACGAGCTGCGGGACAAGGCGCCCGACCCGGCGTTCCGGCTGGCCACGAGCGACGACGAGCGGGCGCTCGCCCTGGCGGGCCCCGGCGTCGAGGTACGGGCCGAGGGCGACGGGCTGCTCGTGCACGCGCAGCGCGAGCAGCTCGACGCGTACGTGATCGCGCTCGGCCGGGACGGCGTCGCCGTACGCCGGTTGGACCTGGAGTCCTCGGCACTGAAGGCGCTGTTCTTCCGCCTGACCGAGAGCGACGCCGAAGAACGCGGCGTACCGACCAAGGAGGGACCGTGACGGCGGTCGCGGAGCGCACGGAGACGCGCCCGGCGGCGCGGGCCGGGGCGTGGGTCGTCTACCGGTGGGAGCTGATCAAGCTCAGCCGGCAGGTGAAGGCGCAGGTGGTGTTCGGGCTGTGCCTGCTCGCCCCGTTCCTGTTCGTGGCGGCGCTGAACGTGCAGAGCAACACGCCACAGGACACCCTGTTCGGCCGGTGGGTGCACGACTCGGGCTTCTCCGTCCCGCTCGTCGTGCTCGGGTTCGCCGGGCAGTGGGCGCTGCCGGCGGTCACCAGCGTGGTGGCCGGTGACATCTTCGCGTGCGAGGACCGGTACGGGACCTGGAAGACGATCCTGACCCGGTCCTGCGGGCGGTCCCAGATCTTCGCCGGCAAGACCCTGGCCGCGCTGACGTTCTCGGTGGCCGCGACCGTGCTGCTCGGGCTGTCGAGCCTGGCCGCGGGCGTGCTGGTGGTCGGCCGGCAGCCGCTGATCGGCCTGTCGGGGACGCTGTTGTCACCCGGGCACAGCACGGTGCTCGTGCTGGAGAGCTGGGCGACGACGCTGCTGCCGGTGCTGGGCTTCACCGCGCTCGGGCTGCTGCTCTCGGTGGCGAGCCGCAGCAGCGCGGTCGGCGTCGGCGGGCCGGTCGTGGTCGGGCTGGTGATGCAGCTGGCGTCCCTGGTCAACGCGCCGGCGGCCGTCCGCGCGCTGCTGCTGACGACGCCGTTCGGCGCGTGGCACGGCCTGTTCACGGCGACGCCGTTCTACGGGCCGCTGGTCCAGGGCGCGATCGTGTGCGCGGGCTACTTCGTCCTGTGCGTCGGCGGCGCGTACGCGCTGCTGCGCCGTCGCGACATCACGGGAGGCTGATCATGCGTTCGGGTGCCCTGGGGCGCGCCGCCGCGGTCGCGGCCGCCGTCCTCGTCGGCGTCTCCGGCTGCGGTTCGTCCGGCATCACCAAGGCGCGGCTGGACCACGCGGTCGCGCCGACGTTCGCCAACCTGTACGTCATCCAGCAGTCGCTCCGCGGCCGCAAGGTGACCGCGGCGTCGCTGAACTCGAAGGCCGACTGCTCGCGCGGGGACGCGCAGACCGCCGACAGCGGCGCGGGCAACGACTGGACCTGCACGGTGACCTGGTTCAACACCGGGCCGAACATCGCGGTGAACGCGCAGTACCAGGTGCACGTCCAGACCAACGGCTGCTACACGGCGGACGGCGACGGGCCGGTCGACCTCAACGGGCAGCAGCTCATCACGGCTGCGGACGGCGCCACGGTGACCAACCCGCTGTGGGAGTTCGACGGCTGCTTCGACACCACCTGACCCGGATCAGGACCGGGTCGCGGGCAGGCCGGAGTAGATCACCAGGGTCTGCTCCGGCCGCTCCGCGACGTGGAACGCGGTGTGCGCCAGGGTGATGACGCCGAGCCTCGGGTGGCGCAGCCGCTTGGTGCCGGCCCGGCTGCTCTGGATGTCGTAGCGGGGCCACCAGGCGCGTACCTCCGGGCTCTCCGCGTGCAGCTCGTCGACCAGGCGGGCGAAGCGGGGATGGTCCGGGTGACGGCCGGCGGCGGCGCGCAGGCGGGCCAGGACGTTCTGCGCCTCCTGTTCCCAGTCGACCAGGACCCGCCGCGCCGCGGGTTCGGTGAACACCCAGCGGGCCAGGTTGGGCTCGGGTGACGTGTCGATGCCGGTGAGCAGTTCCGCGGCGGCCGCGTTGTGGCACAGCACGTCGTAGCGCATGCCCGTGACGTACGCCGGGTTGGGCTCGACCAGCGCCGGGACGCCGGCGACGCCGGGGGCGAGCGGCTCGGGCTCGTCGGCCTGCTCGGCCGGGGTGTCGCCGGCCAGGTGGAACAGGTGGTCGCGCTCGTGTTGGCTGAGCCGCAGCGCCCTGGCGAGCGCCTCGAGCACCTGGCCGGAGGGGCGGACGTCGCGGCCCTGCTCCAGGTAGGTGTACCAGGTGGCGCTGATGCCCGCGAGCAGGGCGATCTCCTCGCGCCGCAGCCCGGGGGTGCGGCGCCGGCCCGTCGTCGGCAGCCCTGCCTCGGCGGGGGAGACGCGCTCGCGGCGGCTGCGCAGGAAGGTGCCGAGCTCGCGCCGGCGCAGGACGCGAGTGGTCACGGTAGTCACAGTTCCAGAATAAACCGGCTCTGGATACCAGGTTGAGACGCTCACAGACTGGTCGGTATGCGTGCATGGACACTGGAAGAAGCAGGACGACCGATACGGCTGGCGGAGGTGCCGGAGCCGGCGCCGCGCGGCGGCGGCGTGATCGTCAGCGTGCTCGCCGCGTACCTGCCCGCCTATACCGAGGCCCTCTCGCAGGGGGCGCGGGGCGCCATCCCGACGCCGCTCGTCCTCGGCGCGGGCGGCATCGGACGGGTCGAGTCCGTGGCCGACGACGTCTTCAACGTCGCGCCGGGTGACATCGTGATGATCAACCCGCTGCTGAGCTCCGGCGAGACGGACGGACCGCAGGAGATCCTCGTCGGCTGGACAGGCGTGGGCGGACGGGGCAGGGCGACCGCGACGACCACCGCGATGCGGGCGGTGTGGCGCCACGGGCTCTGGGCCGAGCGCGCCCTGTGCCCCAAGGAGACCGTCGTACGGCTGGCCGGCGCCGAGGAGTACGCGCGGCTCGACCGGCTGGCCGTCCTGGGGTGGTTCGCCATCGCGGCCGAGGGGCTGAACAGTGCCGGTCAGCGGCCCGGCCAGACCGTCGCGGTCATCGGCGGCACCGGCCAACTGGGCGTGGCGACCCTGCTGACCGCGCTGGCCCGCGGGGCCGCCGGGGTCGTGGCGGTCGGCCGCAACACCGCCGTCCTGGACCGGCTCGCCGGGATGGACCCGCGCGTGCGGACCGTGGCATTCACCGGGGACCGGGCCCGCGACGCCGCCGCGATCGGCGAGGTGGACGTGGTGATCGACGCTCTCGGCTCCGTGCCCGGCCCGGAGCCGACGCTGACCGGCTTCGACGCCCTGCGTCCGGGCGGGACGATGGCGCTGATCGGCGGGGTGCGGCAGGACCTGCCGCTGCCGTACGGCGAGATCATGCGTCGGCGCCTCACGGTGCGCGGCTCGTGGATGTCCCCGCCGGAGACCGTCCTCGACGTGTGGCGCATGGTCGCCGCCGGAACGCTGAACCTGGACGTCCTGGAACCGCGCACGGTCGGCCTGGACGACCCGGCCGGCGCGATCAAGCTGGCGGCCGGGGCGTCCGGACCGGAGTTCGCCGTGCTCATCCCGGACGCCGCCATGCGTTGACATGGAACGACGGGATCCGGAAGATCCGAAATATGCCTCTTTTGCCTGGTAACCCCGAGTCGGTGTTCACCTACGGCGCGCCGCAGCTGAAGTTCGGCGCCGGTTCCTCCGCGGAGATCGGCTACGACCTCGGCCAGTACGGCGCGCGGCGCGTCCTGGTGGTCACCGACCCCGGGGTGGCCGCCACCGGCGGCCCGCAGCGGGTCGCCGAGCAGATGAAGGCGTACGGGATCGAGGCGGAGGTCTTCGACCGGGTCCACGTCGAGCCGACGGACGCCTCGATGAAGGAGGCCGTCGCGTACGCCCGCGAGACCGGCCCGTGGGACGCCATCGTCGCGGTCGGCGGCGGGTCGAGCATCGACACCGCGAAGGCGATCAACCTGCTGACCACCAACGACGGTGAACTGGCCGACTACCTCAACCCGCCGATCGGGGCCGGGCGCGCCCCGGCGCGTCCGCTGAACCCGCTGGTGGCCGTGCCGACCACGACCGGCACCGGCGCGGAGAGCACGACCGTCTGCGTGCTCGACGTCCTGGCCCTGCGGGTCAAGACCGGCATCAGCCATCCGCGCCTGCGGCCCACGCTCGCGGTGGTCGACCCGGAGCTCACCCGCAGCCAGCCGGCCGGGGTCACCGCCGCGGCCGGCATGGACATCGTCTGCCACGCGCTGGAGAGCTACACGGCCCGGCCGTACACCTCCTACGAGCGCAAGCGGCCCGAGCAGCGCGTGCCGTACTGCGGTGCCAACCCCGTCGCCGACATGTGGTCCGAGCGCGCCCTGGGGCTGATCGCCCGGTCCTTCCGCACCGCCGTACGCGACGGCGACGACATGACGGCCCGTACGGAGATGGCCCTCGCCGCGACCTTCGCCGGGCTCGGCTTCGGCAACGCCGGCGTGCACCTCCCGCACGCGAACGCCTACCCGATCGCCGGCCAGGTCAAGGACTTCCACCCCGACGGCTACCCGGACGAGGAACCGATGGTGCCGCACGGAATGGCCGTGGCACTGACGGCGCCGGAGGCGTTCCGGTTCACCTTCGAGGCCGGCCCGGACCGGCACGTGCGCGCGGCCGAACTGCTCGACCCGGAACTCGACCACGGCGGCGACCCGTCGGAGCACCTCCCTGCCGCCCTGCTGCGCCTGATGCGCGACATCGGCCTGCCGAACGGGATCGGGGCGACCGGCTACACCGAGTCCGACGTGCCGGACCTGGTCGCGGGCACGCTGAAACAGCAGCGCCTGCTGGCCACCGCGCCGCGCGAGGCGACCGAGGAGGACATCGCGGACATCCTCACCCGGTCCCTGGCCCTCTGGTGACCCGCCGGGGTCAGGTCTTGAGGCCGACTCCGGCGTAGCCCCACGCCTGCTCGGGCCGTTCGAACGTCAGGTCGCCCTCCTCCGGGCGCCACTGCGGGAGGTAGACCAGGCCCGGCTCGAGGATCTCGAAGCCGTCGAAGAACGCCTTGACGCTCGCGTGGTCACGGGGCCGGCCCGGCGCCGAGGTGCGGGAGTACAGCTTCTCGACGGCCTCGTTCACCTGGGGCGCGCGGCCGTCGAGCGTCGCGTGCGAGATGACCAGGTGGCTGCCGGGCACCAGGGCGTCCGCCAGCCGCCGCACCAGGTCGCCGGGGTGCTCCTCCTCGGTGATGAAGTGCAGCACCGCGACGAGCAGGAGCCCCACCGGCCGGTCGAAGTCGATGAGCCGCTTGACGTCGGGGTGGGAGAGGATCACGTCGGGCTCGCGCAGGTCCGCCTGGACGATCGTGGCCTGGTCGTTGCCGGCCAGGATCGACTTGCTGTGCGCGATGGCGACCGGGTCCGTGTCGACGTACACCACGCGGGCGTCCGGGGCGGCCGACTGCGCGATCTCGTGGACGTTTCCCAAGGTCGGAACGCCGGACCCGATGTCAAGGAACTGCCGAATTCCAGACTTGACGAGAAACCTGACCGCCCGGCCGAGAAACTGCCGATTCGCGCGTGCGGCCTCGCGTGATGACGGCTCGATCGCGGTCAGTGCGCTCGCGACGTCCCGATCGACGGCGAAATTGTGCGAGCCGCCGAGCAGAGCGTCATAGATCCGGGCCACGTTGGCGCGCTCGACGTCGACTTCCGGAGGTGCCCAGCTCTCGTGCTCCACGTGCCTGCCATTCGTGTACCGGGGTCATGGGCTCGGCCGGAACGCTGACAGAACGCCCGGCCCCGAGTCAGCCTAAAGGCTGGCGCGGCACAGGTCGATGGCAGCGCCACTTATGCGAATATAGTTCGGCAAATGCCAATGCCGGAGTGGATGATTTCCGCCGCTGACACGCGCGCTGAGGAGGATCGAGTGACCGTCCCCGGGCTGAGCGCGCTCGTCACCTTAGGTGTGGCGGCGACCGGTCACGTGCTGCGCTGGAGTCCGGCGGCGGCCGAGCTGTTCGGCCGGACCGACGCCGAGGTGCGCGGGCGCGACCTGTGCGACGCGGTCCTCGGCGGCGAGCATCGCGAGGCGTTCGACGCCGCCGTCACACGCGCCGCCGCGGGAACGGCCTCCGTGGGCTCACTGCCCGTACGGCTCCCCGGCGGAACCGTCGTCCCGGTGGAGTTCCGCTGGGAGCCGGTGATCGAGCCCACCGGCGAGGTCAGCGTCGGGATCAGCGCGCTGCCGCACCGGGACGCCCCGCCCGAGGACCCGGACCAGGCGGTGCTCGGCATCGGCGCGACCCTGGACCTGCGGCAGACCGCCCGCGAGCTCGCCGACGTCCTCGTGTCCCGCCTCTGCTACGGGGCCGGCGTCTACCTCCTCGAACGCCTCCTGGTCGACGACCACCTTCCGTCGTACGAGGACAGCGAGGCCCGTGTCGTCGTACGCCGGATGGCGCTGCGCGTCTCCGACGTGACGCAGCTCGAGTGGTCCTCGGCGTTCCCCGCCGACGAGGTGATCGCCTTCCCGGCCGACACGCCGGTCGTCCGCAGCATGACCAACGGCCGCCCGATCGTCTTCACCGCGCTCGACAGCACGACGTTCGGCCGGTTCAAGAACCGGCTGTCGATCCGGCCGCGCATCAACGAGGCACTGCACTACGACAGCTTCCTGGCCGTCCCGCTCATCGCGCGCGGCAACGTCCTCGGCTTCGCCGTCCTCGCCCGCCGGTCCGGCGACCGGCCGTTCGGCACCGCCGAGGGCAGGCTCGCCCGCCGGCTCGCCGACCACGCCGCCGTCTGCATGGACAACGGCCGCTTGTACGACCGCGAACGCCGCACGTCCAAGACGCTCCAGCGCAGCCTGCTGCCGGTGGCGCTCAAGACGCCGCCGGGAATGCGGATCGCCCACCGCTACCTGCCCGCCGGGCAGACCAGCCGGATCGGCGGCGACTGGTACGACGCGATCCCGCTGCCCGGCGGAAAGGTCGGGCTCGTCGTCGGCGACGCCATGGGCCACGGCACCGCCGCCGCGCTCGTCATGGGCCAGCTCCGTACGGCCGTGCGCATCCTGGCCCGCCTCGGCCTGCCCCCGGCCGACCTCCTGGGCCACCTGGACGAGATCGCCCAGGAGCTGACGACGGCGCAGTTCGCGACCTGCGTGTACGCCCTCTGCGACCCGGGCCGCCGCGTCCTCACGATCGCCCGGGCGGGTCACGTGCCGCCGGTCCTCGCGGCTGCCGACGGCTCGTCCCGGATCCTCGACCTGCCCCCGGGCCTGCCGCTGGGCGTGGGAGAGGCCAGCTACGAGGCGCTCGAACTGCGGGTGCCGGAGGACAGCACCCTGATCCTCTGCACGGACGGCCTGATCGAGAGCCGCACGCGCGACATGGACGCGGGACTGGCGGAACTCCGCTCCCTCCTGCCCGGCGCGTCCCCCGACCTCGAGAGCACCTGCGACACCATCGTCAAGCACCTGCACAACGGCGACAGCGCCGACGACGCCACCCTCCTCCTCGCCCGCCTGGAGCCGTGACCCGCAGCCCGGCGCAGGGCTGATCGACTCCCGGACGGTGAAGGGGCGCCGACACCGCCGGGCGCGCGTGCCGCGGTCAGAAGGTGGCGATCGGGTTGACCGGGCTGCCGGACGTACCGGCGAAGCGGACCGGCGCGACCGCGAGCTGGAAGTCCCACTGGCCGAGCTCGGCAGCCGTCGTCGCGCACGCCTCCAGGTGGCAGTTGTCGAGCAGCCACAGACCCATCGCGACGAGGCTCACGGCGTGAACCGGCATCAACACGAGCTCGTCGTCGCCCCACCATCCGTTCGTCGCCGGTGCCCTAGGGGTACCGGCCGCGTGGTGCCACCCGCCCAGAGTCGATCACACGGCGGGTGAGTCGGCGGCGTCCGGAACGACGGCCGTGCTGTCCGCCGCTCGGCGTCGCACCAAGAGGCACGAGACGACACCGACCGAGATCACGGCGATGGGCAGCGCCAGGGTCGGCCGCATCGCGTGGACGAAGCCGTGCTCGAACACCGACGCGGCCAGCTGGTGAATGTGCCGGGCGAGACTCGCCGGCGTTCCCGGCGCCGGCTTCAGCACCACGCCGGTCTGCCCGGCGCCGACTTCCAGACCTGCCTTCCCCGCATCGTCGAAGCCGGCCACGAACCGGCCGCGGACGCCCGCCGGAAGGCCGGCTCCCCGCTTGGCCGCCTCGGCGTGAAGTGAGGCGGCGAGACGGTTCTGCAGCACCGCGCCGACCGCGGCGCTGCCGGAGATCGTGCCGATCTGCCGGATCGTGTTCAGCACGCCGGAAGCGGCTCCGGCCATCGCGGGCTCCACGTTGCGCATCGCGACCGTGACCATCGGGCCGAACACACAGCCGATGCCGAACCCGGCCACGATGAGGGCGGGCTGGAACTCCCACCACGCGCGGCCGACGCCGGTGACCAGGGCGAGCCAGGCCATGCCGACCGCGAACAGGCTCAGGCCGGTCATCAGGATGTACTTGCCGCCGATCCGGTCCGACATGCGGCCCGCGACCGGCGACAGGAACGCCGACACCACCATCGACGGCGCCATCACCAGACCGGCATTGAGCGCACTGAAGTGCAGCACCGACTGCAGATAGATCATCACCGGCAGGAACAGCCCGATCATCCCGACCTGGACGGTCGCGGACACGAAACTCATGACCGCGTAACCGCGGTCGCGGAAGAGTGCGAAGGGCAGCAGCGGTTCGTCATCCTGCCGGGTGCCCTGGTAGATCAGGAACACCACCAGCAACAGCGCGGCACCGCCCAGCAGCGCCCATATACCGGCGTTCCAGTCGTACCGCTGGCCCTCGGTAAGCCCGAAGGTCAGGCAGAACAGTGTCGCCGTGGCGAGCGCGACGCCCGGCACGTCCAGCTTGTGGCGGACGCCGCGCCGGACGTCGGGCACGAGCACGACGGCCATCGCGAGCACGACCGCGCCGATCGGAACGTTCACGAAGAAGATCCAGCGCCAGCCGACCGCGCTGACGAGGAACCCGCCGAGTGTGGGTCCCGCGATCGTGGCCACGCCCGCGACCGCGCCCCAGACGCCGAGTGCGGTGCCGCGGCGCTCGGCCGGGAACGTGCCGATGATGATCGTCATGGTCTGCGGCACCAGCGCCGCGGCACCCAGTCCCTGCGCGACACGGGCGGCGATGAGCTGGGCCGGATCCTGCGCCAGGCCACACAGCACGGACGCGACCGTGAACAGCGTGACGCCTCCGATGAACATGGTGCGCGGCCCGCGCACGTCGCCCAGCCGTCCGGAGGTGATCAGCAGAGCGGCGAGAACGAGGATGTAGGCGTTGATCACCCACAGCATCTCGTCGAGCGACGCGTGCAGCTTATCGATCATGCTGGGGATGGCGACGTTGACGACCGTGATGTCCAGCAGCGTCATGAAGAATCCCAGGCTGAGGGTCAGCAGCACAGCCCAGGGGTCGCCGCGCCATCTGTTCATCCGTATCCCTCCGTAGGTCATGGCCACCGCGGTCGCCGGCGGTCCGGGCCGGCCGGTTCCGATCGGCTCGCCCGGACCGCCGGCATGTGTCAGTGCTCGGCGGGGGCTTGCAGGCTCCAGACGCGCCCGTCGGGGTCGCGAACGGTCATCTCCCGGGTGCCGTAATGGGTGTCCTCGAACGGGGTCACCACCTCGACGGCGGGATCGTGACGGAATTCGTCCGCATCGGACACCTTCAGCGCGACCTGCATCTGGGGCTCTCGATCCTCGGGGATCTCAGCGACCACGAGATAAGGACCCTCGCCGTTGCGGAACACACCGGAGCCGTCGCCGGCGGAGATTTCCAGTTCGAAGCCCAGTGCCTGGAAGAACCTCGCGGTCTTCCCCCAGTTGCGGGTCTCCAGGAACACCGCGTCGAGCCCTTCGGTCGCCATGTCATGACTCCTTTTCGGAAGACTGCTGTCGCTGTCCGTGAGTGTCGTCGAGGTAGGCGCGCAGCGCGTCGGCGACCAGCGCCGACAGGGACGTGCCCGCCTCGATCGCGTGATGCTTGACCTGCCTGATCAGTCCGATCGGCAGGTACACATTGAACTGCTTGACCTCCTCGTGACCCATGATGTCGAGGCTAACATGCTAGCAAGCTAGGCCATCAATCCAGCATTCTCTTCATCATCGACGGAACGCTCGAGCTGCTCGTCGGATCGGAGATCATCACTGCGAACCCGGGCGATTTCCTGGTCGTTCCAGCGAGTTGCGACCACGCCTTCCGCGCCACCCCGCTCAGCACCGCCGATGCCCTGATTGTGATCACCCCTGGCGTCGAGCGGTTCGACTACCTTCGCCAGGTCGCCCGTATTCGCCGGGGGGAGGCCGGCCGCGACAGCCTGCTCGCCGAACAGGATCGCTACGACACGCACTTCGTCGCCAGCCCTGTCTGGTGAGGCGGTGAGCATCCGGAATCCGTCCGAGGCTCAGGTGCCGGCGGCGCGGGTGAAGCGGGTGCCCCATTCGCGGATGAGGTCGGTCAGTTCCGGCGGATCGACCAGCTCGAACTCGGCGCCCGCCATGCCCAGGACCAGGGCCGGCCAGGTGAGGGAGTCGGCGGTCATCCGGAGACGGCAGCGGTCGTCGCCGTCCTCCTCGATCGTCGTCCACTGGCCCACCTGGACGCGGACGCTCGCCGCCGGCGCGTGCACGATCGCCTCGATCGCAAAGGGCGTGGGGATGGCATCGATGCCGGCGCGGACGAACGCCACGGGGTCGCCGCCCGGCAGTTCGCGCGGGCGGAAGCGTTCGCTCGTGCCCTCCGGGCGCTCCAGCCGGTCGAGCCGGAAGCTGCGCCAGTCGTGCCGGGTCAGATCGTACGCCACCAGGTACCAGCGGCGGCCGAGCGAGACCAGCCGGTGCGGCTCGACGAAGCGGGCGGTCCGCTCGCGGCGGTGCGCCGTGTAGGAGAACCGCAGGCGTACCTCGTCGCGGCACGCCTGGGCCACCGTGGTCAGCACCTCCGAGTCGACGGTCGGGCCGGTGGCCCACACGGCGGGCACCGTGGCGGTCCGCAGCGCGTCCACACGCCGGCGCAGCCGGGGCGGCATGACCTGGACGACCTTGGTGAGCGCACGGATCGAGGCCTCCTCGATGCCCGCCACCGCGCCCTGGGCGGCGGCGCGCAGGCCGATGGCGAGCGCGACCGCCTCCTCGTCGTCGACCACGAGCGGGGGCAGCGCGGCGCCCGGCGCGAGCTGGTAACCGCCGTCGACGCCCCGCTGGGCCTCCACCGGGTAGCCGAGCTCGCGCAGCCGGTCGACGTCGCGGCGCAGGGTGCGCACGGAGACGCCCAGGCGTCCGGCGAGCTCGGCGCCCGGCCAATACCGGTGGGTCTGCAGCAGGGAGAGCAACCGCAGGGTCCGTGAGCTCGTGTTCGCCATGCACTCATCATGCACGGGCCAGCGGTCAGGAACCGGCCGCTATTCGGCTCAGGACGGCATCGGGATGCCGACGTCGAGGGACGTGCCGCCGCCGGCCGGGCTGATCACCTCGATCGTTCCGCCGAGCGACTCGATGCGGTCCTTCAGCCCGGCCAGACCGGAACCGCGGGCGGGATCGGCCCCGCCGATGCCGTTGTCGTCGACCCGTAGCCTCAGCGTCCCGTGCTCCAGCGTCAGCGCGATGTGGGCGACGGCCGCGTGGGAGTACTTCGCCACGTTCGTGAGCGCCTCGGACACCGTGTAGTAGATCGCGACCTGGATGTGGTCGGGCAGCGGCCGGTCGACGCGCATGTCGAGCCGGGCCGGCACCTCCGACCGCTCGCTCAGCGCCTCGAGGGCCCGCCGCAGGCCGCTGCGTGACAGGGCCGTCGGATGCAGCCCGTGGGAGATCTCCCTCAGGTCGTCCAGCACGCTGTCCACGCCCTGGACCGTCCTGGCCAGCTGGGCTCTCAGCTGTTCGTGTTCCGGCGCGATGAGGGCCTGGGTGTGCCGCAGCTCCTCCCCGAGGGCGGTCAGGCGTCGTTGCGGCCCGGTGTTCAGGCTGCGCTCGATGCGGCGACGGGCCTCGTCAGTGGCGGCGACGATCCGCGCCGAGGAGGCCAGGAGCTCGTTGCGGTTCTCGGCATTGGCGATCGCGGTGGCGAGGAGCTCGACGAACCTCATGAGGCGATCCTCGGTGTGCTCCGGCGGCGGCCGGTCGCTGCGCGAGAACACCGCGATCATGCCCCACAGGTGCCCGCCGACCGTGATCGGGCAGCCCACGACGTACCGGATCCCGTGGAGGCGCGACCAGACGCCGATCGTGCTCGTGGCCGTGTCGGTGTTCATCCGCGCCGGCCTGCCCGTCCGGACGATCCGCGCGGCGACGCTCTCCTCCTCGACCGGCCAGCGGCCGTTCACCGGCGGCAGGATGTTCGCCGCGCCGGAGGCGGTCCAGTAGCCGACGGACGTGGCGATGAGCGCGGGATCGAAGCGGTTGATCACCGCGTACTGCATGTCCTGGACGCGGCCCAGCTCGCTGGCGACCGCGGTGAAGATCTCCGCCGGTGACACGCCACGGGCGATGAGCGTCGCGATCCGGCGGAGCGCGCCCTGTTCCGCCACGACCCTGCGGAGCTGCCGCCGGTCCGCCTCCAGCGATCCCGCCATCACGTTGAACGTGCGTTCGAGCACGCCGACGTCGTTGTGCGACACCTCGGGGATCCGTACCGACAGGTCGCCGCCGGCCAGGTCGCCGGCGATGGCCGCGGTACGCCGCACCGGGCGCAGGATGGCGCGTGTCAGGTACCCGGAGAACAGCAGGAGGAGCAGGAGCGCACCGCACGCTCCGGCCGCCGCGATGGCCGTGGCCCGGGCCGCGTCGGTGCTGGACCGGTCCTCGTGCGTCTGGACCAGCGTCCGCTGCGCGGTCATGAATCGGTCCAACTCGTCGCGCAGGGGCTGGAGGCGCTGCTCGCTCTCGGCAATCGTGGCGAGTGCCCGTGCCGACGCGGGCTGCTGCCGGATCGCCGCCAGCAGCGGAATCGAGTAGTCCCGCACGTACGCCTCGGCGTCGCTCACGATCCGGCGGGCCTGCCCGGCCTGAGCCGGATCGCTCCGCGCGGTGAGCCGCTCCAGCCGCCGGCCCTCCTCGACGGCCTGGCCCTGGGCGTCGGTGACCGGCGCCAGCAGGCGCCGGTCACCGGTGATGATGAACCCGCGTACGTCGGTCTCCAGGTCGGTCACCAGCCGCTCCAGCCGGTTCGCCGAGGACAGGACGGTCTTGGACCGGTTCGCGAGAGCGGCGGAGTCGCGCAGGTCCATGATCACCGAGAACAGCAGGGCGTACGCCCCGATCGCGAGCAGCATGACGACCGCGCTCGCGACGACGATACGGCGAGTGAGTCCTGGCCGCGGACCTGACGCCGGCCGGACGCGGCACAGCGCCCGTGCGCCCACTGGTCATCCCCCCGAACAGCCTGTGACGGCGCGTCCCTGCCTGTCACTCTACGGCGGAGAACAGCCGGTTGACGACCGCCGTGGCCTCCCGCTCAACACGCTGACCAGGCGTTTCTCTGGCACCACTCTCAGTGCCGGAGGCGGCTCACGAGAGTCTGGAAGCCCTCCCGCCGGTACCACGCGATGATCGCGAACAGCACGCCGTACGACGCCGGCAGCAGCGCCCACGCGGGAGCGAGCACGAGCAGCTGGGTGAGCACCGCGCCGATCATGAGGCCGATGAGGCCGATCGCGGCGGGGGTGGCGAGCCGGGGGACGAGGAGGCCGATCGCGCCGGCGGCCTCGCAGGTGCCGGTGAGGTAGCGGAGCCACTGGCCCCAGCCGATCTGCCGGAAGGTCTCCACCGCGTCCCGCTGGCCGGCGAACTTGGGCGCGGCGGAGGCGATCAGCAGGAACGCCGCCAGCAGGATCTGGATCGTCCACACTGTGATGTTCACGGCCGTACGGCGGTCCGTCGTCGTGGCGGGCGTCGCGAGGGTCTGGGTGCTCATGTCGGTTCCTCTCGTCGGACGGCCGGAGATCGTGTCTCGACCCGGCCTCGTGCTGACGCGTCGAACGAGGGACGGCCGGATCGACACCTCGCCTAAGTTTTTTTCCGGGAAGTTTTTTCGAGCGAGGTGTCGATCCGGCCGCGGCCCGTTCGACGCGTAGGGGACGGACCGGGATCGGACCCGGCCCGAGACCGCTTCGACAAGGAGACAGGCGATGCGATTCCTGCTGATGACCAAGGGCGACGAGTCCTCCACCGGCAACCCCCCGGACGAGAAGCTGATGAGGGAGATGGGGCAGTTCATCGAGGAGATGACCAAGGCGGGCGTGCTGCTCGCGACCGGTGGGCTGGACCCGAACGGCATCCACATCAAGAGCTCCGGCGGCGACGTCACGGTCACCGACGGGCCGTTCGCCGAGGCCAAGGAGGCCGTCGTCGGGTTCGCCCTGATCGACGTCAGGTCGCGGGAGGAGGCGATCGAGCTCTCCAAGCGGTTCTGGTCGATCGTCGGCGACGGCGAGGGGGAGATCCGTCAGGTCTTCGGCCCCTGAACCGGCGGCCGGCGCCGCACTCGCCACCGGCCCGCTTGCGCCCCAGCCGGCGGAAATGCTCTGATCGGTCGCGTGACCGCTTCGGATGTCCATGATGTCCATCGCGCGATCGACGCGGTGTGGAGGCTCGAGTCGGCGCGGATCATCGCCGGCCTGATGCGGATCGTGCGCGACGTCGGCGTCGCCGAAGAGCTCGCGCAGGACGCGCTCGTCGTCGCCCTGGAGAAGTGGCCGGAGTCCGGTGTTCCCACCAACCCGGGCGCCTGGCTCATGGCCACCGCCAGGCACCGGGCGGTCGATCGGGTCCGTCGTGACATCCGCCTCGAGAGCAAGCAGGAGCAACTCGGTCACGAACTGCGGACCGAGCAGGCCTCCGCCGAGGACGAGGTCGACGCCGCGCTCGACGACGAGGTCGGCGACGACCTGCTGCGCCTGATGTTCATCTCCTGCCATCCGGTGCTGTCCACCGAGGCGCGCGTCGCGCTCACGCTCCGCCTGCTCGGCGGCCTGACGACCGACGAGATCGCCCGGGCGTTCCTCGTGCCGGAGCCGACCGTCGCCCAGCGGATCGTCCGCGCGAAACGGACTTTGGCCAGGAAACAGATCCCCTTCGAGGTCCCGCCGGCCGATGAGCGCGCCGCCCGGCTGTCGTCGGTGCTGGAGGTGCTGTACCTGATCTTCAACGAGGGGTACTCGGCCACCGCCGGAGACGACTGGATGCGCCCGGCGCTGTGCCAGGAGGCGCTGCGCCTGGGCCGGATCCTGGCCGAGCTGGCGCCGGACGAACCCGAGGTGCACGGCCTCGTCGCCCTCATGGAGATCCAGTCGTCCCGCGCGGCGGCCCGTACCGGCCCCGGCGGCGAGCCCGTCCCGCTCCTGGAGCAGAACCGCGGCCGCTGGGACCAGCTCCTGATCCGGCGGGGCTTCGCCGCGCTGCTCCGCGCCGAGAAGGCCGGCGCACCGCTCGGCCCGTACGTCGTGCAGGGCGCGATCGCCGCCTGCCACGCCCAGGCCCGGAGCGCGGAGGAGACCGACTGGGAGCGGATCGCGACGCTGTACGGGGCGCTCGCTCAGCTGACCCCCTCACCCGTCGTCGAGCTGAACCGCGCGGTCGCCCTCGGCATGGCGTTCGGCCCGGCTCGTGGGCTGGAGCACGCCGACCGGCTCGTCGGGGAGCCGGCGCTCGCCAAGTATCACCTGCTGCCGAGCGTGCGCGCCGACCTGCTGGCCCGGCTCGGCCGCTTCGCCGAGGCGCGTTCGGAGTACGAGCGCGCGGCCTCGCTCACACGGAACGCGCGGGAGCGCACCCTCCTGCTCGAACGCGCGGCCGCCTGCGCCCCGTAGGAGTGCGGCCCTCACCGCATCGGAAGGCAGACGGACAGCGTGGTGCCGCCGGCGGGCGGGCTCTTGATCTCCACCCGGCCCCCGAGGGCCTCGACGCGGTCCCGCAGGCCGATCAGCCCGGACCCGCGGCCGGGGTTCGCGCCGCCGATGCCGTCGTCGCTCACCGTCAGGTGCGCCTCCCGGTCGGTCGCGGTCAGCGTGATCCGCACGTACGAGGCGTGGGCGTGTTTGGCGGCGTTCGTCAGCGCCTCGGACACGACGTAGTAGATGGCCACCTCGACGCGTTCGGGCAGCTTCCGGTCGACCCGCAGGTCCGTCTCCACCGGGAGGGGCGAACGCCGGGCCAGCGCGGTGATGGCGGGGACGACGCCGCTCTTCGTCAGGATCGCCGGGTGAATGCCACGAGAGAGCTCCCGCAGCTCCTGCACGACGTCGGTCGTCTGGGTCACCAGCCCCGCCAGCCGGTGCCGGAGAGTCGTCTGGTCAGGCGGCACATCGTCCTCGGCCAGGCGCAGTTCGAGCCCGAGCGCCACCAGCCGCTGCTGTGTTCCGTCGTGCAGGTCGCGCTCGATGCGGCGGCGCGCGGCGTCCCCGGCCGCCGCGATGCGGGCCCGTGAGGCGATCAGCTCGTCGCGGTTCCGCTCGAGGGAGCGGGCCATGGTGTTCATCGAGTGTTCGAGGTGACCGATCTCCGCCTTCCCCGTCTCGCGCAGCCGTACGGTGAGATCGCCCCGCGCGACCGCGACGGCCATTCGCGAGACGCGCCGCACCGGCCGTACGACCTGGCGCGTCAGGTGGCCGCTGAAACCGGTGATCAGCAGGACCGACCCGGCCGTGCCGCAGACGGCGACGAGGACGGCTCGCCGGGCGGCGTCGTCGGAACGCGCGACCCGGTCCGCCGCGCGTTTCTGCTCGAACCTCACGAAGTCGTCGAAATCCGCCCGGATCGTGTCGACGCGGCGTTTCTCCTCCGCGATCCTGGCGGGCGTCGCCACGGCGGCCGGGTCCCGCCGCGCGTCGCGGATGAGCGGCTCGGAGTACTGCGTGAGGTACGCGCGCCCGTCCCGGGTGATCCTCTTGGCGCGTTCCTGCTGTGAGGGGTACCCGCCGGAGAGTTCGCGCAGCTGGGCGGCCTGAGGCTCGAACCGGGCCCGCGCGATCTTCCAGGGGCCCAGGAACGCCTCGTCGCGGGTGAGGAGGTAGCCGCGCTCCCCGGTCTCCAGGTCGACGACCACCCGTTCGAGGTCGTACGCGGCGGCGAGCGTGCGTTCGGAGTGACGGGCCAGCGTGGCGGTGTCCCGCATGCTGATGACCGCCATGATGAGATAGGTGAACACACCGCCAATGAGCAGCGACAACAGCGCGCTCGCCATCGCCAGACGGGCGGTGAGGCCCCACCGCCCGCCGAACCGCTGCCGCCGGGCTCCTGTCCTCATCTCTCCCCCGGCCGGTGAGGTGGCCGGCCCCACGAATGAACGTGGATATCGTCACTTTACGTGCACGGTGACGCGGCGCCGAGCGCGGGGAGGGTCAGGTGGTCTGGGCGATCGTCTGGGGCACGAAAAGGCGCATGGTGCGGACGAGCAGGGCCCCGAACGCGACCTGGAACGCCACCTGTCCCTGGAGGAGGAAACCGTGCTTGGGCAGCACGTACACCGCGCAGAAGACACCGCTGACGAACTGCGCCAGCAACAGCCCGGCTGTCCAGCCGTCACCGCCGCTCCAGCCGAGCAGCCGCAGGCCGAGCACCAGTTGCAGCACGAACAGGAAGGTGCCGGCCAGAGTGTGCACCCAGTCGAACACCAGGTTGGCGCTGTACGGGGTCAGCACGACGAGCACCGAGAAGACGGCGAGCCAGTTCGCCATGCGGCGCACGTAGACCGGTGCGGGCGCGAACGGCGCCGCCGAGCGCAGCGCCGTCCAGATGAAGTACCCGGGCCCGAGGATCGCGATCGCGTACGGCACCACGGTCTGCCGGAAGTTGCCGTAGTAGCTGATCCCGTCGTTGGCGCCGAGTCCGTCCGGCTTGAGCGCCACGCACATCAGCAGGCCGACATAGAGGACGGCCTGGCCCAGTATGAGGTTACCGACCACCTTGCGTGTCATGATCCCCGATCTCCCCGGAACTGCGCGCGGCGGGCTCCCGCCGACTCGGGTGGACCGCTGCAAACTGATCGCAGCACTGAGGTTATCCCCGGCGGACGAGTGCGACGCGACCGGCTGGCCGGTTTCGGCCCAGGTCAGCGCGGTGCGAGCCGTCGCCTGACGTGTCCGGGCGGTCACCGGGTGGCGGAGGCCACGAACATCGGGACCGCGACGAAGAGCCGGTCGGTCCGCGAGCGGTCGGTCTGCTCGGCCGCCCACGCCGCGGCCTGTTCCTCCGTGACCGCGCCGGCCGCGCGGGCGGCGCCGGCGAGCCCGGTCAGCAGGGGCAGCGCTCCCGCACCGGTGAGGACGGCGGTGCGCACCTCGACGGCGACGTCGGTGAATCCGGCGTCGAGCAGCAACGCCCGGTAACGGCGGGCGACGCGGGGACTCGGGATCGTTTCGGCCCGCGCGTGGACGATCGCCCGGGTGAGCGTGCCGTCCGCGGCGTCGACCACGAGCGTGTCCCAGTCCTGGCCGACGAGCGCGATCCGCCCGCCGGGGGCCAGCACCCGCCGGGCCTCGCGCACCGCGCGGACCGGGTCGCGGAGCTCGTGGTAGACCTTGTCCGCACGGTAGCCGTCCATCGTGCCGGCCTCGAACGGCAGGGTGTACGCGCCGGCCATCCGGAAGTCGGAGCCGGGCCAGCGCCGCCGCGCGATGCGGAGCATCGGCTCGGCGACGTCCACGCCGACCGCGTCGGCGCCGCTCTCGGTCATCTCCGCGACCGCCCGTCCCGCGCCACAGCCCACGTCCACCACACGCGCCCCCGTACGCAGGCCGAGCAGCCGGTACGAACGGTCGCGCAGCTCCGCCGCGCCGGGGAACGCGTCGGCCGCGTCCAGGCGCGCGACCAGCGCCTCGATCTCGTCTTGTGTCGACATGCGCGACATGCTGCGACTTAATGTCGGCATGAAGTCAACCGACGGCATGGGCATCGGCGCGGTCGCCGCGCGCTTCGGCCTGGCGACGCATGTGCTGCGTCACTGGGAGTCGGTGGGTCTGCTCAGCCCCGAGCGGGTGGGCGACCGGCGCCGGTACGGACCCGATGACCTGTACCGGGTGGCGGTCATCCTGCGCGCGAAGGAGGCCGGACTCGCGCTGGAGGACTTCCGGCGGTTCATCGCGGCCCGGGATCCGGCGGCTCGGCGGGCGACGCTGGAGCGGCACCACTCCGACCTCACCCGCCGCATCGCGCGGGCGCGGGCGTCGCTCGAAATGGTCGAGTCGGCGCTGGCCTGCACTCACGAGGATCTGACCGAGTGCCCGCATTTCCGGTCCGTCGTGACGCGCCGCGCCGAGGAAAAGGCGGCGTGCGGGCAGGGCGATATGAACGACGTCGTATGGCGCCGTTCTCTCGAATACTGAAAAGGACAGCACCGTATGGCGGTCGCCATTCAGGCGACCGCCATACGTGCCATTCATCAGGCGGGCAGAAGACTCATCCGGCGACGGTCGATGTCGACGACGTTGACGCGTACCCGGATGTCGGCGCCGACCTCCGGACGTGTCGTCCACTCGACGCTCGGCAGCAGCCCGTGGATGCCGTCCCCCACCTCGACGAACGCGCCGAACGGCACGACGCTCGCCACGCGTCCGTCCAGCGCGCCGCCCTCCGCGTGCCGGACGAGGAAGTCCTGCCAGGCGGACAGCGGGGCGGGTGTGTGCGGCTGACTCATGTGATCACCTCCCTTCTCCGCGCGACTCCGTTGGTCGAAGCGCGGAGAATCGGCGGGCCGCGGGCCCGCCGACCGGCGATCACGGCATGGCCGGCGAGCTTTCTCGGTCGTGGCCCAAGGCCGATCCGGCAATCACGTGAATTACGTTAGCAGGAGATTCTGCCGTCTGCCAGTTTTGTTTCTCATAAATGCGTTAGTCGGTGATGTCCTTCGCGCCGGTGAGCTCCAGGCTGTGCCGCTACAACCGTCGCGGCTGGTGCTCCGCTCCCGTCCCTCCGGCAGGCCCGAGCCGATGCCCGCGTTGTCGACCAGCACGTCGAGTCGTCCGGTCGCCTCGCGGACCTCCCCGGCCGGCCGCCGTACCCGGGTCGGCTCGGCGTGGTGTGTGCGCGTCCGCTGTCGGCGCGCTGCCGGACCGGGGTGCCCTCAGTCGTGGTGCCCGCGTCCGTCCGGCTGCGGGCACCACCCCTGTCGGCCTCAGCAGGTCTTGTAGGTATATGCGCCCGAGACGTCGTATGCCTCACCGAGGTAACTCATTATGTAGGACGGAATGCAGGCATAGGTGAGCTGTCCGTTTTTGTGCACGACCCTAAGGCCTGCGTCGAATTGGGAGCAGTTATAGTAGTAGCTTCGCCCGTCCTCGATGAAGAAACCGCACGGGTACGGGCTCGCGGTACCCGCCTCCGCGGGAACCGCGGTCACCGTCGCCAGCGCACTACCGGCGGCGACCAGGACGGCCGCCAACATTGCCTTTTTCATCGCGGATGCTCCTTGTATCGGGGAGAATGCCCAAGCGTGCGACGAGACGTTAGCAGGAAAATCAATGGGCCGGGTGCGCTTGGCCGCCATAGCGCATCCACGATGTCCTGGCCTGCTGGGTTTACGATTGGCGCATAATGCACCGGCGGCGGCGGATCGCGTACCTGTGGCTCGGCGTGCCGGCGCGCTGCCGTTGCGTGGCCGGCCGCCGGACTGGGGGTGGCCAGCGCCGACGTGGTCGGCGCCCGTCGACCGCTCGCCGCCGCCAGCCCGTTCTCCACACCGAATGAGGGTGGCACCGCCGACGCTTCGAACACCTCCTCCGGCAAGGGCCTGAGTAACGGCTGTTCGACCGCGAAATGCTCTCCGGCCGTGCGGTGTCGTCTTCCACCCCGCCCTATTCATGAGTGCCCCCGATGTCCGGCCGGCAATAGAACGGATCGAAGAACGCCTCCTGGCCGCTGGAGGCGAACATGCGGTGGACGGTCTCACCCGCGTATGACATTCCTAACGCGAGCATCATCGCTTTTAGCTGCTTACCGGCCGGCCGGCCGACGACCATTCGACGGTATGCCGCTGTAACGCGACCTTCTCCGACTGTGACGCCACGGCACCCTCGCACCGCACTCCGTTTCCGGAAAGGCGCTAGTCGGTGATGCCTTTCGCGCCGGTGAGTTCCAGGCTGTGCCGCCAAAGCCGGGCGCGGGCGGCGGGGTCGTACGCCTGGGCGTCGGCCCGTGCCTCCCGGGTGCGGTCGAAGAAACGGCCGGTGGTCGTGGCCAGGCTCTCGTCGCTGACGAGCCGGTCCGTCGCCGCCACGCCCGTCTCCAGGCTGTCGGCGCTGTGGCCGATCTCCTCGAGCACCATCTTGGTCGGCATGTACGTCGCCGGGTGCAGGCTGTTGACCGTGACCTCCTCGGCCGGGAGGCGGCCGGCAAGCTCGAAACCGGACATGATCTGCGCGAGCTTGCTCTGTCCGTACGCCCGGCCGCCGCTGTAGCCGCGTTCGATCATCAGGTCGTCGAAGTCGATCGGGTGCTGGCCGAGGGAGGCGACGTTCACGATCCGGGCCGGCGCCGAACGCCGCAGCAGGGGGAGGAGCTCCAGGGTGAGCAGGAAGCCGGCGAGGTAGTTGACGGCGAAGCGCAGCTCGTACCCGTCGCGGCTGGTGCTCCGCTCCCGTCCCTCCGGCAGGCCCGAGCCGATGCCCGCGTTGCCGACCAGCACGTCGAGCCGTCCGGTCGCCTCGCGGACCTCCCCGGCCAGCCGCCGTACCTGGTCGAGCTCGGCGAGGTCGGCGCGCAGCGTGAGCGGGCGGCGTACGCCGTTGGTGTCGCGGATCTCGTCGGCCACGGTGTCGAGCCGGCTCTGGTCACGGCCGTGGAGCAGCACGGTGGCGCCGCGCGAGGCCAGGCGGCCGGCGAGCGCCCGGCCGAGCCCGTCCGTGGCGCCGGTGATGAGGATGGTCCGCTCGTCGGTCAACGCTGTCTCCTGGCGGTGAGTACGGTGATCAGCTCGTCGATGAGTGCTTGGTCGACGGGCCGGTGGGCGGCGAGGATCCGGTACCAGAGCATGCCGAACACCAGGTCGACCACGGTGTCGGGCGTCAGGCCGGGCGGCAGCTCACCACGGGCCTCGGCGCGCTCGACGATCACGCCGAGGGCGGCGCGCCGTTGCCGCAGGAACGTCTCGCGGAACCGCTCGCCGAACTCCGCGTTGATCTGCGCCTCGGCCATCAGTGCCCGCAGCAGCTGGACCACCTGCGGCCGGCTGCCGAGCGTGAACGTCGCGGCCAGGAAGGCCCGCAGGTCGGCCTCGTACGCGCCCTCGTCCGGGATCGGGATGTGCACGTCCGCCTTGGTGGCGAGCGCGTCGAGCAGCACGTCGGCCTTTGACGGCCACCAGCGGTAGATCGTCTGCTTGCCCGCGCCGGACCGGGCGGCGATCCCCTCGATGGTCAGGTTCGCGTAGCCGACCTCGGCGGTGAGCTCCGCCGCCGCCGCGAGGATCGCGCGGCGGCTCTCCTCGCTCCGTTTACGGCCGGGCCGGCCGGGTTGGGTGCTCATGAATCCATGCTAGCGTTATTTCGAGACGAGACGTTACGGTTCGAAATAGGAGATGTGATGAGCGATCACACCGCACTCGTCGTCGGCGGGACCTCGGGCATCGGGCTGGCGACCGCCCGCCGCCTGCGGGAACGCGGGGCCACCGTCCACGTGGCCGGGCGCGGGGCCGAGCGGCTCGCCGGCCTCGCGGCCACCGACCCGGAGATCGTCGGCCACCGCGCCGACGGCGGCGACCGCGACGCGATCGCGGCCGTCGTGGAGGAGATCGGCACGATCGACTGGCTCGTCGTCGCGCTCAGCGGTGGCGAGGGGGCAGGGCCCCTCGCGGACCTGGACCTCGGCGTGCTCCGCCGGGCCTTCGACGCGAAGTTCTGGGGTCAGCTGACGACGATCCAGGCCGCGCTGCCGCACCTGGCGCCCACCGGTTCGATCACGCTGGTCAGCGCGATCACGGCTCGTACGGGCATGCCGGGCACGGCCGGGCTCGCGGCGGTCAACGGCGCCGTCGAGGCGCTCGTCCGGCCGCTCGCCGCCGAGCTCGCCCCCATCCGGGTCAACGGCGTGTCGCCGGGCATCGTCGACACACCGTGGTGGAGCGGCCTGCCGGACGACGCGCGGCGCGACTACTTCGCCAACGCCGCCAGGGTGCTCCCGACGCGGCGGATCGCGACCGCGGACGACGTCGCGGAGGTCGTGGTCCTGGCCGCCGTGAACCCCAACATGACCGGCACGGTGATCGAGGCCGACGGCGGCGCCCGTCTGGTCACCCTGGCCTGAGCCGTCGAGCTCACCGATCGGGCGGGGACCAGCGGGGGTTCCGGCCGAGGAGCGCGACGACGGCGTCCATCGCCGAGCCGCCCGGATCCTCGGCGACGGGCCGGCGGTAGACGCCGCCGGGCCCGTTCAGGGGACTGTCCGGGGCGGTGTTGGCGCGTGCGAGCGGCAGGGCGGCGTCGGTCAGCCGTCCCGGTACGACGAGTGCGGTCCGCAGGGCGGCGGCCAGGTCCCAGCGGTGGACGAGCATGTCGACGAAGTGGATGCCGAGCACGCGGTCGGTCGGTGTCGGGCCCCTCCCGGGAAGGTCCAGGGTCGGGCCGGTCCTCTCGGCGGCGGCGAGCCAGCGCGCGGTGATGCGGGCGAAGTCCTCGCGCGGGTCGTCGCTCTCCGCGTCGAGGGGCGGCAGCACGGTCCGGTTCACGGCCTCGTGCCGTTCGTTCATGTGGCGGATCAGGTCCGCGACCGTCCAGCCCTCGCACGGCGTCGGGTTCGCCAGTGCCGAATCGGGGATGAGCGCCACGTCGTGGCCGAGCAGAGCGAGTGCGGTCGCGTCGAGGCGCAGCAGGCTTACGTCCACGGATCCACTTCCAGGGGTGTCGAAGATAGCGAACGGTCGTACGTTATCTGATTAGCGTACGCCCGTTCGCTATAGTCGGGGCATGTCTCCTCGGAGTTCGATGGCCGAAGCGGAACGGACCCGTACGCGGATCGTGCGGGCCGCGGTCGACGAGGCGTCCCGCCTGGGCCTGGAGGGGCTGACGGTCGGGTCCCTCGCGCGGCGGCTCGGCATGAGCAAGGCCGGGCTCGTCGGCCCCTTCGGTTCCCGAGAGCAGCTACTCGAAGCCGCCCTCGAACACTCCGGCAAGATCTTCTGGTCGGCCGTGATCGAGCCGCTGGCCGACCTGCCGCCGGGCCGGAGCCGCCTGGAGCGGCTGATCACGGCGTGGGTGGACTACCTGGCCGACTGCCCGTTCCCCGGCGGATGCTTCGTCACCGCCGCCTCATCCGAACTCGACGGA
The DNA here is from genome assembly GCF_050936355.1 of Actinoallomurus sp. CA-142502. Classification (NCBI taxonomy): domain Bacteria; kingdom Bacillati; phylum Actinomycetota; class Actinomycetes; order Streptosporangiales; family Thermomonosporaceae; genus Actinoallomurus; species Actinoallomurus sp. CA-142502. The sequence continues at coordinate 9,440,629 of NZ_JBNJMY010000001.1, read as the reverse complement.
CGCCCGGGCCCGCTGCGCGACCGCCTGCGAAGCACGGTCACCTCGTCCCGCGAACGCCTGGCCGCGGAGGTCGCCGCCGCCCAGGCCGAGCTGCCCGGCCCGCACCGGCCGCCGGAGGAGGTCGTGACGACGCTGATCGGCCTTTCGATGGCCGCCAACCAGGAGATCCAGCTGCTGGAGGACCCGTCGGCCCCGACCCGCGCCCGAGAGGCCATGCGCCACGCGGCCGGCCTCGACCGCTGATCTAAAACCACTCCGCCCCCTGCGCTTCGGGTTGTCCACAGCCCAGGGAAGCGCCGTGCCCCCACCGACCACGGTGCTTGACGATGGAACTGGGATGGGCCCCTCCACCCGATCCCAGGACGGCTTCGACTCCGGCGTGTTCGTTACTTGACCTGGTCGGCGGCCCATTCGGCCCACTCGCGGCGCATGGTGTTGAAGCGCAGGCCGTACTCCAGGGCGATCCGGCCGTACAGCGACAGGTCGCTCTCGTCCCATTCGACGGCGTTCTCCAGTTCCCGCAGGGCGTTCTCCTCCGTGGCGAAGCGCGTGGCCAGGTCCGCGAGGTAGGACTGGGCCTGTTCCCGGCTGACCACGCCCAGGAAGAACACCCGGAGCAGCACCTCGCTGCGCACGTTGCGCTGCGGCTCGGTCTCGGTCAGCCAGCGGCGCAGCTCGGCGAGGCCGTCGTCGGTCAGCGCGTACTGCTTGCGGCCCCGCGGGCCCTCGGCCGCGATGGTGATCAGGCCCGTGTCGGCGAGTTTGTTGAGCTCCGCGTAGATCTGGCTCTGCGTCGCCGGCCAGACGTTGGCCAGTGAGGTGTCGAACAGCTTCAGCAGGTCGTAGCCGCTCGCCGTGCGGTCGACGAGAAGTCCGAGCAGGGCGTGTCGAAGGCTCATGCGGCCACTCTACATTCCAACGTTGACATGTCGCGACTGGACCTTCTACTGTCGACATGTCAAAACAGGAACGTCTGCCGAGGAGCCCGCGATGACGTACGTCCGCACCTTCCTTCCCTGGATCGTCTACGCCGTGGTCCCCTCCGGCAGCTGGCGGTGGGGAGCGCTCGCCGCCCTCGTCGTCGCGCTCATCCTGATCGCCGGGCAGGTACGGGCCGGCCGGGGCGCCGATGCGATGATCATCGAGATCGGTTCCACGGTCTTCTTCGCCGTGCTCGCGGCCATCGCCTTCGCCGACCCGCACTCGGGCCTGCATCCTTACTCCGCCGCGCTCGCCAACGGGACGCTCGCGGTGATCGCGCTGGTCTCCCTCGCCGTACGGCGGCCGTTCACGCTCGGCATCGCCAAGCAGACGACGCCGCGTGAGTACTGGGAGCTGCCCGCCTTCGTCCGGGTCAACACGATCATCACGTCGGTGTGGACCGCCTCGTTCGTCGTGGCCGCCGTCGTGCTGGCCGCCGTCGCCCACGGCAACGTCGCCGCGACCGTCGCCGTCCAGATCGCCGCCCTCGTCGTCCCGATCGTCTTCACTCAGCGCTACGTCTCCCACGTCCGGGCCAGGGCGCGGCGCGCCTGACCGCCACAGCACCGAAGCAAGCAAGGAGAAGCCGATGCCCGCAGCGCACCTCGCCGGCAACTACGCCCCCGTCGCCGAAGAGCTCACCGCGTACGACCTGCCCGTCACCGGCCGAGTGCCGGACGCACTGAACGGCTGGTACCTCCGCAACGGGCCCAACCCGCACGACGCCGCCTCCGGCCACTGGTTCTTCGGCGACGGCATGATCCACGGCGTACGCCTCGGCGGGGGCCGCGCCACCTCGTACCGCAACCGCTGGGTCCGCACCAAGACCTTCACCGACGGCGCGCCGCTGCGTGACCGGGAGGGCCGCCTCGACCTGGCGGCCGGCGTCGCCAACACCCACGTCGTCCGGCACGCGGGCCGTACGCTCGCCCTGGTCGAGTCGTCCTTCCCGCACGAGCTGCACCTGTCCGGGACCGCGCCGCTGCCGCCGGGGATCTGCGACCTCGACACGGTCGGCCCGTACGACTTCGGCGGACGACTGACGACCGCGATGACCGCGCACCCGAAGACGTGCCCGGCGACCGGCGAGATGCACTTCTTCGGCTACGGCATCGAGGCGCCGTACCTCACCTATCACCGTGCGGACGCCGCCGGTGACCTGGTCGTCAGCCGGCCCGTCGACGTGCCCGGTCCGACGATGCTGCACGACTTCAACCTCACCGCCGGCCACGTCGTCTTCATGGACCTGCCCGTGGTGTTCGACCTGGAGCTGGCGCTCGCCGGCACCATGCCGTACCGCTGGGACGACGGGTACGGCGCCCGCCTGGGCGTCCTGCGCCGCGACGACCCGTACGGGACGGTGCGCTGGTTCGACCTCGACCCCTGCTACGTCTTCCACCCGCTCAACGCGCACGACGACGGTGACCGCATCGTCATCCACGTGATGCGCTACGCCGAGCTGTGGCGCGGCGGTCCGCGATCGGGCGGTGTGCCGGAGCGGGCCACGCTGTGGCGCTGGACCCTCGACCTGACCGCCGGCACGGTGCGCGAGGAGCAGATCGACGACCGTGCGGCGGAGTTCCCGCGCGTCGACGACCGTCTCGTCGGGCTGGACTCCCGGTTCGGGCACGTCACGGTCGGCGAGGGTCCGGAGGGCGGCGCGCTGCTCCGGTACGACCTGCGGACCGGGGCGGTCGCCGCGCACCGGTTCGCGCCGGGGCGCTTCCCGGCCGAGGCGTCCTTCGCCCCCGCCGACGACGTGCCGGGCGGTGCGGGCTGGCTGCTGACCTACGTGTACGACGCCGCGACCGACCGTAGCGACCTGGTCATCCTGGACGCCGACGACCTGGCCGCGCCGCCCGTGGCGAGCGTCCACCTGCCCGCCCGCGTCCCGTACGGCTTCCACGGCAACTGGCTCGCCGACACCTGAAGACCGCCATATGCCGGTATTCGGCGGGTTCGGGGCCGTACGGTGGCGTGTGTTCCTCGTACGGCCCCTGACAGCCGCCGCGGCTGATGGAGGTGGACATGGCGCAGCACATCTGCTCGCTGAAGTTCGACGCCGAACGGGACGGCGGACCGCTGCCCGTCGCGGCCGGCGATGACTACCACCTGGTGCCCTTCCCGTACGGATCGGCGGAGAACTACGACCCCGACAACATGCACGCCGAGACACGCGGCGGGACCCGTCACCCGTTTCCCTCCGACAAGGCCAGCGCGCTGATCTGGCCGGCCCACGAAGCGTGGGGGCGGCTGTACGCGATGATCCAGTGGGAGACCGCCTCGGGCGGCGCGGCCACCGAACTGCGCGACCAGTTCGCGCGCGATCCGCTGGGAAAGATCGACACCACCTGTACCGAGCACCGCAGGGCCTCGCCCGGCATGCAGTGCTTCGCCAAGTCCTGGGCCATCTTCGTCTCTCCCGACGTGCCGCTGGGCCTGCGCGTCGCCCACAACGCCTCCCGTTCGCTGGACGTCGTGTTGGCGGAGTTCAAGCTCGAGTACCAGGCCTGACCGGAGACTGTCGCACCCCCTCGTTACGGTGACCCGCGAACCGCTCGAACGGACGGCTGTGGAGGCACGCGTGCGGCACGCCGAGGTGGCCGAGGAGAGGCGCCCTCTCCCGGACGAGGAGACCTTTGAGATCCCTGGTTCTCCCGCGAGGCCGGGCCCGGCCGCTTCGTCGTCCGCGGCATCGCGGCGGGTGACCTCGACGACGTCCCCGGCCGGTGGCTCGCCGCGGTCCGGATCGGCACCGTCCCGGACGGCCACCGGCTCTCGGGGGAGCCCGCGCTGCGGTTCGGTGACCTCGACCCGGTGACGGCGCCGGAGGTGCTCGCGGAGCTCACCGAGCCGGCGGGCTGACACGTGACGCCCACGCGCCCGCGCGAGACCCGTATGACCTAGATGATCCCCCTACGCCCAGCTATTCATGAGAACAGGTATGAACGCCACTGACTTCGCGGTTTCGGACGAGGACACCTTCGAGATGCCGGCCTCCTGGCGGCGCGTCGTACGCCGCCGGCGCGGCGGCCCGCCCCGGACCCCGGTCACCGTCGACGACGGGGCCGTCGCCACGGTGGCCGGGTGGACCGAGCGCGCGGCCGAGCGTACGGAGCAGGCGCTGGCCGACCCGGAGAGCGACCAGGCCCTCGCCGAAGAGCTGCGCGCCCACCTCTCCGGCCGGGTCACCCCGCGCGCCGCCGCCCTGCTCGCGCACGTCATCGCCGCGCCCGCCGACGACGACCGCACCGCCGTCGGTGACCGCGGGGCCTTCGCCGACGCCTGGGCGTCGGCGCACGGCCTGGCCTTCGCCGCCGCCGCGACGGCCGAGATCGCCGATACGGACGTCCAGGTCTGGTGGCAGGACACCAACCGGCGGCGGCGCTGGTGGCGGCTCCGCACCGGGCCCACCGAGCAGCGCTCGTTCTGGAGGTGGTCCTGGCAGGCGACGGCCGACCGGATGCGCGACCTGCTGGCCGACGCGTCCGAGGAGGACTACCGCGCGGCGGTCGAGGCGCTCGCCGGCTGCCGGCGGACCGGGGCGCAGCGGGTGCTGGTGTCCTACCTGGCGCCGACCGAGACGGACTGGATGGACGAGTGCTGCGCCGAGGCCGCCGGCCACCTCGACTCGCTGCGGACGATGCTGTTCTGCTCCGTCGGGTCGGCCGAACAGCTCACCGCCCTCCTCGCGAGGGCACACTTCGGGTACGGGGAGTGGTCGCGCGGCGTGATCGCCACCCTGATCGAGGCGGCCGGCGTCGACGCGGTGGTCGCGATGATGGCCGGCGCGTTCGACGCCACGTACGCCGATGACCGCAAGGTGGGCGCGGAGGTGCTGAGCCGGTTGCCCACCGACGAGGCCTTCGGGGTGCTGCTCGACCACCGAGGCGAAAAGCATGTGACGCCCGCACTGTTCGACGCGATGAAGCGCTATCCGGTACGCGCGGTGCGGCTGCTGGCCGTCGCCGCCGACGGCTCCTCGAAGGACGCCGCCGCGGCCCGGGACCTGCTCGCCGGGCACGTCCACGGCCATCCCGAGGCGGCCGCCGCCGCGCTGCCCGCTCTGCCGGCCGGAGCGCGGGCGATGGTCGAGCGGATCGCCGCCGAGACGGGCGACCGGGCCGAGCGGGTCGCGTCGGCGCCGGCGGAGGCGTTGCCGCCGCTCCTGGTCGCGCCGCCGTGGACGCGCCGCCGCAAGCCGGCCAAGCCGATCGTGATCCCGGACCTGACGCCGCCGGACGGTTCCTCGATCGTCTGGCCGGACGGCCTCCGCGACGAATGGCTGCGCTCGGCCACGCCTTACGCCCGCCACCTGGAGGAGAGCGACTGGCCGGACATGATCCGCCGGTACGGGGCCCGCGCGTTGAACTCCATCGAGGAGGAGGCCCTGTTCACCCTGGGGCCGGTCGACGCCCTCCGCCCGTACGTCGCCGACTGGCCGGCTCCGCGCCGGTACGGCGCGGAGTACTGGATGCGCCCGATCATCGCCCGGTTCGAGCTCGACGCGCTGCGGCTCACGCTCGGGCTCGTCCTCGAGGACACTCCGAGTGTGGTCGGCGGTCTGCTGCTGCCGTTCCTCGACGTCCGGGTGGCCCGGCTGGTCGCCGACTGGCTGGCCCGGCTGAAGTCCGCGCGGAAGGTCGCGACCGGCTGGCTCGGCGCGCACGGCCTGAACGCCGTTCCGCTGCTGGTCCCCGACGCCGTCGGCCCGGCGGGCCGGGCCCGCACCGGCGCGGAGGCCGCGCTGCGGCACCTCGCGTCGACCCACGACGCGAACGCCGTGGTCACGGCGGCGAAGGTCCACGGCGACGAGGCGGCGGCGGCCGTCGAGGTGATGCTCGCCGCCGACCCGCTCGACGCCGTACCGTCCCGGCTGCCCAAGATCGGCGACTGGCTGGACCAGGAACGGCTGCCGCAGGTCCTGCTGCGCGACCGCGAGCGGGCGCTGCCGCCCGAGGCCGCCGGGCACGTCGTCACCATGCTCACGATCTCCAAGCCGGGTGAGCCGTACGCCGGGCTCGAGATCGTCCGGGAGGCGTGCGACCGGGCGTCCCTGGCCGAATTCGGCTGGGCGGTGTTCCGGCAGTGGCAGCTCGCGGGGATGCCGGCCAAGGACGGCTGGGCGCTGACCGGCCTGGGTCGCCTGGGCGATGACGAGACCGTACGCCGGCTCACCCCGGTCATCCGGGCCTGGCCGGGCGAGGGCGGTCACACGAGGGCCGTCGCCGGGCTGGAGGTGCTGGCCGAGATCGGCACCGAGATCGCTCTCGTGCACCTGAACGGCATCGCCCAGCGGGTGAAGTTCAAGGGGCTCAAAGAACGGGCCCAGGAGAAGATCGAGGAGGTCGCCGAGGGTCTGGGGCTGACCCCGGAGCGGCTCGCCGACCGGCTCGTACCCGACTTCGGCCTGGACGAGAACGGCAGCATGACCCTCGACTACGGGCCGCGGCGGTTCGTGGTCGGCTTCGACGAGCAGCTCAAGCCGTACGTCCTCGACGAGAACGGCAAGCGGCGCAAGGACCTGCCGGCGCCGGGGGCGCGCGACGACGACAAGGCGGCCGACGAGCGCAAGCGGTTCGCCGCGCTGAAGAAGGACGTGCGGACCATCGCCGGGGACCTGATCCGGCGGCTGGAGACGGCCATGGTCACGCAGCGCGGCTGGACTCCGGCGGAGTTCGCGGACCTGTTCGTCGGGCATCCGCTGACCTGGCACGTCGCCCGCCGCCTGGTCTGGGTCGGCGCCGGCGGCGCCGAGTTCCGCATCGCCGAGGACCGTACGCTCGCCGACGTCGAAGAGAACACCGTGTCCGTGCCGGACGGCCCGATTCGCATCGCCCACCCGTTCGACCTGCCCGGCACGCTGGCGGCGTGGTCGGAGGTGTTCGCCGACTACGAGATCCTGCAGCCGTTCCCGCAGCTCGGCCGGCCGACGTACACCCTGACCGAGGAGGAACGGGCGGGCTCGCGGCTGACCCGGTTCGAGGGCGCCACGGTGCCCAGCCGCGCGGTGATCGGCCTCGAACGCCGCGGCTGGCTCCGCGAATTCCCGCAGGACGCCGGCATCCAGGGCTCGATCTCCCGCCCGGCGGGAGACGGCCGCTTCATCACGATCGGCCTGGATCCCGGCATTGTGGTGGGCTACCCGGATGAGTTCCCCGAGACCCGGCTCGACTCGATCTGGATCACTGACCGGCCGGACGGCTACGCGCGCCACGACGGAGACCCACTGCGGCTGGACGACCTCGACCCGGTGACGGCGTCGGAGGTCATCGCCGAACTCACCGAGCTGACGGCCTGACCCCCGGAGCACCCGAATGACGACCGAAGAGACCTTCCAGCGCCCGCCCGCGGAGATCCGTTACGCCGACGAGCTGGCCCGGCTGGGCGAGGACGATCGCGGCGGCCGGCCGCCGGGCTGGGCACTCAGCCTGGAGGCGGCACGCGCCTTCATCGTCGGCGACGAGCGGCGCGGGATCCGCCGCAAGTTCGTCGGCGACCCCTCGCTGATCGACCGCGCGCTGGTGAGCCTGGCCACGAGCCGCGGCCTGCTCCTGGTCGGCGAGCCCGGCACCGCCAAGTCGCTGCTGTCCGAGCTCATCGCCGCCGCGGTGAGCGGCACCTCCACCCTCACCATCCAGGGCGGCGCGGCCACCACCGAAGACCAGATCAAGTACTCCTGGAACTACGCGCTCCTCGTCTCCGAAGGGCCCTCGCCGCGGTCGCTCGTCCCGGCGCCGCTGCTCAAGGGCATGGCCGAGGGCAAGATCGTCCGATTCGAGGAGATCACCCGCTGCCCGCTGGAGGTTCAGGACTCGCTGTTGTCACCGCTGTCCGAACGCGTGCTGGCGATCCCGGAGCTGAACGGCACCGACGGCATGGTCTTCGCCCGCCAGGGCTTCAACGTCATCGCCACCGCCAACACCCGCGACCGAGGCGTGAACGACATGAGCGCGGCCCTGAAACGCCGCTTCAACTTCGAGACCGTGTTCCCGATCGCGGACTTCGCCACCGAGCTCGACCTGGTCGAGGCCGAGGCGCGGGCGCTGCTGGAGGCCTCCGGCGTCACCGTGCCGCCGCGCCGCGACGTGCTGGAGGTGCTGGTCGCCACGTTCCGCGAGCTGCGCGCCGGCACCAACGCGGACGGCGGTCCGGCCGACCGGCTCTCGACCGTGATGAGCACCGCCGAGACGGTGTCGGTGGCGCACGCGGTCGGGCTGCGCGGCTGGTTCCTGCGCGGCGAACCGGGCACCGCCGCCGACATCGTCGCGTGCCTCGCCGGCACGGCGGCCAAGGACAACGCCGACGACCTGGCACGACTGCGCCGCTACCTCGAACAACAGGTGCCCCGGCGGCGCGGCGACCAGTGGCGGGCCCTGCACGACGCCCGGCACCTGCTGCCCGGCTGATGGCCGTCACCTTCATCGGGGTCCGGCACCACAGCCCGGCCTGCGCCCGGCTGGTCCGCCGGACCATCGAGACGCTGCGGCCCGCGTACGTCCTGGTCGAGGGGCCGGCCGACGTCAACGACCGGCTCGACGAGCTGCTGCTCGGGCACCAACTCCCGATCGCGATCTTCAGCCACTATCGCGACGACGAGCGCGCCCACCTGTCGTGGGCGCCGTTCTGCGCGTACTCGCCCGAATGGGTGGCGCTCACGGTGGGCCGCGCCCACGGCGCGAAGCTGCGGTTCATCGACCTGCCCGCCTGGCATCCGGCGCTGGCCGGCCGCCGCAACCGCTACGCCGACGCCGAGCAGCGCTACGCCGACGCGGCCGACCGGCTGTGCCGGGCGTTCGCGGTGGACAACGTCGACGCCCTGTGGGATCGCCTGGTCGAGGTCGAACCCGACGACGGCCTGGAGGAGCGGCTCGCGACCTATTTCGACCTGGTCCGCGGCGAGACGGAGACGGGCGAGGACGACACCGCGCGCGAGGCGTACATGGCGGCCTGGGTACGCGCGGCCGCCGCCGACGCGGGTGACCGCCCGGTCGTCGTCGTGACCGGCGGCTTCCACCGCCCCGCCCTGCGGCGACTGGTGGCCGAGCCGGGAAGCGTCGTGCCGGAGATCATCAACGTGAGGGCCGTTCCGGTGGAGGTGACGAGTGGCCTGCACCGGCCTGTCCCGCGAACAGGGACGGAGGAGCCGGCCGGCCCGTTGGAGGTGACCGACCGTTCGCAGGCGCCTGGTGCGTCGCCGGTCGCCGACGCGGGGGATGGTCCGGTGGGGGTGGGCGGAGGTCTTCATTCGGGCGGTGACGGGCCGGAGGCCGCCCGTGCCGATGTGGGGGCTGATCCGGCGGGGGCGGCCGACCGCTTGCCGCGGTCCGCTGCGTCGCCGCTGGTAGCGGCGTCGAGCGGCTGGCCGGAGATTCCCCGCCCGGCGGCCGGGGCGGTGGGCGGGAGTTACCTGGTGCCCTACTCGTTCCGGCGGCTCGACGCCTTCTCCGGTTACCAGTCCGGCATGCCGTCGCCCGAGTACTACCAGCGGCTCTGGGAGCAGGGAGCGGACGCCGCCGCGGACGGCCTGGTCGAGGCGGTCGCGACGAGGCTGCGGGGGCGCGGCGTGGCCGTCTCGACCGCCGACCTCATCGCCGCCCGCACCCTGTCCGCGGGGCTCGCGCGGCTGCGCGGCCACCCGCACCCGGCCCGTACGGACATCCTCGACGGGCTGGTCAGCGCGCTCGTCTCCGACGACCTCGACCAGCCGCTGCCGTGGACCCGCCGCGGCGCGCTCGAGCCCGGCGCCCATCCGGTCGTGGCCGAGATGGTGGCCGCGCTGAGCGGCGACCGGACCGGCCGCCTGCACCCGGACACGCCCGCGCCGCCGCTCGTCCACGACGTCGACGCCGAGCTGGCGCGCCTCGGCCTCGACCGTACGGGCACGGTCGAGCTGGACCTCAGCGATGCCGGCGATCTCGTCCGCGCCCGTGCGCTGCACCGCCTGCGGGTGCTGCGGGTCCCCGGATACAGGCGAGTGTCCGGGCCGGTCTCCGGCGCGGACCCGGTGCTGGACGAGCGCTGGGAGCTCACCGACGACGAGGAGCGCACGGCCGCGCTGATCGAGGCCGGGGCGTACGGCGGCACGCTGCGCGACGCCGCCACCGCCGTGCTCGCCGAGGGCGTCGCCGCCGCGGGCACGAAGCCGGACGGTCTCGCCGCGGTGCTCTTCGACGCCGCCCTGTGCGGCGTCACCGACCTGTCCGAGCAGATCGCCGAGCTCATCGCCGCGAACATCGCCGGCGCGCGCGAGCTGGGTCCGCTCGGCGACGCCCTCGCCACGGTGCTCGCCCTCTGGCGGCACGACCGCGTCCTCGGCACCGCCGGCAGCCCGATGTACGCCGCGGTGATCGACGGCGCGGTGACGCGGGTGCTGTGGCTCGCCGAGGGGGTGCACGGCGGTCCCGCGCCGGCCGACCCGGCCCGGCTGCGCGCCGTCACCGCCACGAGGGACGCCCTCCTGCACGCGCACGAGGTGCTCTCGACCGGCCGGGAGGCCGCCCTGGACGTCATGGCCCGCATCGGCGCCGACCGCGAGGCGCCGCCCGACCTGCGCGGCGCGGCCTTCGGGTTCGGCTGGTCGCTCGGCGCCTCCGCCGATCCCGTACGCGCGCTGCGCGGCGCCGCCGGCGCGGACACGCTCGGCGACTGGCTCGCGGGCCTGCTCGCGCTGGCCCGCGACGAGGTCCTCGCCGACGGGGGGCCGGCCGGGGGCGGCGTGCTCGCGGTGCTGGACGACCTCGTCACCACGATGCCGGACTTTCTGGCGGGACTGCCCGCGCTCCGCCAGGCGTTCGCCTACTTCCCGCCGCGCGAGCGCGAGCTGATCGCCCGACGGCTGCTGGAACGCCGCCGGCTCACCGGATCGGCGCGGGCCCTCCTCCGTACGACGGCCGACCCACTACTGATCGCGGAGGCGAGAGCGCTGGAGGAGCGGACGAGCCGCCTGCTCGCCGGAGAGGGGCTGCTCCCATGACCGAGCGGAGCGAGGGAATCGAGGGCACGCCCCGGTGGTCGCTCCTCCCGGCGGGGGAGGCCTCGTGACCGAGCGGAGCGAGGGAATCGAGGACACGCCCCGGTGGTCACTCCTCCCGGCGGAGGAGGCCTCGTGACCGAGCGGAGCGAGGGAATCGAGGACACGCCCCGGTGGTCACTCCCCCCGGCGAAGGAGGCCTCGTGACCGAGCGGAGCGAGGGAATCGAGGACACGCCCCGGTGGTCACTTCCCCCGACGAAGGAGGCCTCATGACCGAGTGCGGTGAGGGGACCGACGGCACAGTTCCGGTGACCTCTGGCGGAGGAGATCTCGTGAGCGCACCCGATCCGGGGCTCGAACGCTGGCGGCTGGTGCTCGGCGCGCCCGCCGAGACGTGCACCGGCGGGCTGAACGGTAACGCCGCCGCGAGCGACCGGGCGCTGGACTGGCTCTACGGCCGCGACCCCGACCTGGCTCGCCGCGGCGTACGGCGCGGCGGCACCCGAGAGAGCGGCACCCGTGAGGGCGGCACCGGGCCCTCGGCGCTGACCACGGTCGACTGGCTCGACGACATCCACCGGCTGTTCCCCCGCGAGACCATCGAGCGGCTCGAACGCGACGCCGTCGAGCGGTACCAGATCCACGAGGTGGTCACCGACCCCGACGTCCTGTCCCGGGTCGAGCCCAACCCGACCCTGCTCCGCGCCGTCCTGCGCACCAAGCACCTGATGAACCCCGAGGTCCTGCGGCTCGCGCGGCGCATCGTCGAGGCCGTCGTACGCGACCTGATGAAGCGGATCGTGCCCGAGGTACGGCAGGCGTTCAGCGGCACCCGTACGCGCCGGCCGAGCCGGTTCCGCCAGGCGCGCAACTTCGACTTCCACGGGACGATCCGGGCGAATCTGGCGCACTATCAGCCGGAGGAGCGGCGGATCCTGATCGAGCACCCGAAGTTCGTGTCGCGCGTACGCCCGCACCTCGAACAGTGGCAGCTCGTGCTCATCGTCGACCAGTCCGGTTCGATGGCCGGGTCGGTGATCCACTCCGCCGTCACCGCCGCCTGCCTGTGGAACCTCCCCGGCCTCAAGACGCACCTCATCGCGTTCGACAGCAACGTGGTGGATCTGACCGCGGACGTCTCCGACCCGGTCGAACTGCTGCTCAAGGTGCAGCTCGGCGGCGGTACGGACATCGCGCGTGCGGTGGAGTACGGCGCGAGCCTGATCGAGAACCCGCGTCGTACGATCCTCGCCGTCATCACCGACTTCTACGAGGGCGGCGACGAGCACCGGCTCGTCCGTACCGTCGCCCGCCTGGCCGAACAGGGCACCCGCGTGCTCGGGCTCGCCGCGCTCGACGAGGAGGCCAACCCCTCCTACGACCGCGCGCTGGCCCAGCGGCTCGCCGACGTCGGCGCCCACGTGGGGGCGATGACACCGGGTCAGCTCGCCGCCTTCGTCGCCGAACGGATCGGCCGATGACGCGCGCCGACCTGCTCGCCCTCGACACCGACGCCCTCGTCGCGCTGGCCAACCGCGGGCTGGTCAAGCGCGCGGCCAGAGAGCTGGACGCCGGCGCCGTACCGGCCCTGTCGACCGACGCCGACGGCACCGTACGCGGGCGGTTCCCCGACGGGGTCGAGGTCGCCTTCCCGGTGGGCGCCGGGCTGGACACGGCCTCGTGTACGTGCCCGGCGACGGGCGTCTGCCGGCACCGTGTCGGGCTCGTCCTCGCCTACCAGCGCGAGACGGAGCCCGCCGAACGGGGGCCGGCGTCGGAGTGGTCGCCGGGAGGCATCGACGACGAGACGCTACGGCAGGTACTGGGCGCCCGGACCCTGACGGCGGCCCGCCGCCGACGCGCCGCGGGCTACTCGGCGTACGTCCACCGGGACGCGCCCGCGCCGTGGGTCGAACTGGCGACCTGCACCGTACGGTTCCTGGTCCCGGGCGAGCTCGGCTACGCCCACACGGACGCGGTCGGCCCCGAACGCGCCGAGGCGATCGCCCTGGCCGTCTGGGCGTTCCGCGAGGCGGACGAGCATGCCCCGGGCGAACGAGAGGTCCGCCTGGACGTGGTCGAGCGGGAGAAGATCCCGGCGGAATCGAGCGGTGGTGCCGCGTCGCGGCAGAGCGGTGCGCGGGGGCCGGAGTCCGGTGCGGGGCCGGGAGCGGACGCAGCGGCGGCGTCAGGTGGCGGTACGGGAGCGTCCGGCGGCGGTGCTGCGTCGCGGGAGAACGGATCCGGGCCGGGTGGAGATGCCGGGTTGCGGGAGGGCGATGCGGGGGCCAGGCCGGGAGAGGGCGGAGCGGCGGGGCCGGCGCCGGGTGGAGATGCCGGGCTGCGGGAGGGCGGTACGGGGGCATCGGACGGGGCCGGGCCGCAGGACGGCGGAGCGGCGGGGCCGGATGGCCGGGGCGGTGCGGTCGGTGATCGGGCTGGGGGTCGCGAGGGCGGTCTGGCCAGGCCGGGCGTCGAGGTTCCGGCCGGTATGGAGTCCGCTGCCGGGCTCGCCACCGAGTTGCTGGCCGAGGGGGCGATGCACGCCGGTCCGGTGCTCGGGGCGGCGTTGCGGCGGATGTGCCGGACCGTCGGCGAGCAGGGGCTGCACTGGCCCGCCGGGGCGTTGGAGGATCTCGTCGAGCAACTGGACGCGTACGCCGCGCGGGGCGCGCGCTACTCGGCGGAGCACTACGCCGAACTCCTCACCGAACTGCACGCGCGCAGGCGTGCGGCCGCCGCCGGTGGGCTGCGTTCGCAGATCCTGGGTGGCGGTGAACCGGGCCGTACGCCGCTGCGCCGCGTACGGCTCGTGAGCCTCGGCTGCCGCGTCGGCGGCACGGTGGACGAACGCGTCGCCGAGGTGTTCTTCGCGCACGCCGGCGACGGGACGGTGCTGGTGCTGCGGCGGCGCTGGGACGTACCGCCGGACACGCAACCGACAGGGCACGACCTGGCCGGACGCCGGGTCGCGGGCACGTCGCTCGGGGCTCTGGCCGTGGCCAACCTGGTCTCGGAGTCCGCCTCGCGCAGCGCCAGCCGGGTCGTGCACATCGCGCCGGGTCGGGTCGCCAGGACGACGGTCACGCCGGTGGGCGACGCCTGGTCACGGCTGCCCGCACCGGTGATGGTCCGCGACCTCGCGGCGGCGTCCCGCGCGCTGGAGGAGCTGCCGCCCCGGCTCATCCGGCCACGGGTGGCGGCCGAGCACGTACGGGTCGTCGAGGTCGCCGAGGTGCGTGAGGTCGGCTATCACCCGGGCGCCCAGCGGCTGGACGCCGAGATCGCCGACGCGGAGGGAGGCACCGCCAGGCTTACGGCGGAGTACCGCGCACACTGTCCGGGAGCCCTGGACGTCCTCGCCGCCGCGCTGGCCGACGGCCCCCGCGTCATCACCGGTTTCCTGCGCCGCGGCCGGGGCGCCCTGGTGATCGACCCGATCGCGGTCCTGACCGCCGGAGGCGTCACGGTGCCGGACCTCGCTCCGGGCGAGGGCGACGGCGACCTGGCCGTCCACGTGCCCACCGCACGAGACCGCCTGGACACGGCACTGGAGGCGGCGCTCACGGCCTTCGCGGAGATCGCCCACCGCGGGCTACGCCACGCGACGCCGGGCGTCCACCGGAGAATCGAGGAGGCGGCCGTCGAACTCCGCCGGGTCGGCCTGACGGCGACGGCGGACGCGGCGACCGCCTTCCTGGCGGCCTCCCGGATCGGCGAGGCGGACGCGATGACCCGAACCTGGGTCGACGCCCAACTCCGCCTCATCACCGCCGCCGACCTTCGCTGACGGACCGCCCGCCGACCACGATGTGGCCGCCGCCCGTGCCGATCCCGGTCGTCGGAGTCCGGGGTCGTCGCCCTCGTGTGGAGAGTGGTTTTCGCGGACGTTCCACGGGCCGCGTGTCACCCGGCGGGAGTGGCTCGGCGCCAGGTCAGGAGGCGCTCCACGTGATGGCGGGCGAGTCCGTCGTCCGGGGCGACCGGGACGAGCAGGATGCCCCGATAGGGCCACGCCTGCCGCCGGACTCGCATCGGGATGACGTCGTCGACCCAGGCGAACGGGCGGCCGTCGGCGTGGCGGAGGATCGGGGCCCACTTGCGTGACTCGAAGAGCTGGAGGATGCCGAACCTCGGGTCGTCATGCCGGCGCCGGTACGCGGAGAACTCCACGACCGGCAGTTCCGGCAGGCCGAGCAGCGGGCCGAGGTGCTCATTGGCGAGATGTTCCCATGTCGTCGCCCAGACGAGCTCGTAGCGTGCGGAGAGTTCCCGCAGCCAGCCGCCGTGTTCCGGGCAGAGCCGGACGGCCGGTCCGCCCGTCTCGTGGCGTACGAACCGTGCCGGGTCGGAGGGCGACAGGGGGTTCAGCACCCCGTCGACGTCCAGGTACAGCAACGGCCGGTCGGCCGGCCGGCTCCCCGGCCGGGGAACACCGCGGATGCCCCACGCCATGGGATCAGGGCTCGTCAGAAGGCGCGCAGGTACTGGTCGGGCCAGGACGGGGCGGCACCGAGTTCGTGGGCGGCGCGGTTGGGCCAGTAGGGGTCGCGCAGCAGCTCACGGGCCAACAGTACGGCGTCGGCCTGCCCGGAGGCGATGATCTCCTCGGCCTGCCGCGGTTGCGTGATCTCGCCGACCGCGCCGACGGGGAGGTCGGTCTCGGCCTTCACCTTGGCCGCGAACGGCACCTGGTAGCCCGGGCCGGTGGTGATCCGTGCCCTGGGGGCGGCGCCGCCGCTGGAGACGTCGAGCAGGTCGACGCCGTGGGCGAGCAGTTCCTTGGCGAGGCGTACGGTGTCGTCGACGGTCCAGCCCTCGCGGTCGTCCTCCGGGTTCTCGGTCAGCCAGTCGGTCGCCGACACGCGGTAGACCAGCGGCAGCGAGGCCGGCCACACCGCGCGTACGGCGTCGACCACCTCCAGGGCGAACCTCGTCCGGTTCTCGAACGAGCCGCCGTACTCATCGGTGCGCCGGTTGGTGTGCGGGGAGACGAACTCGTGGATCAGGTAGCCGTGCGCGCCGTGGAGTTCGATCACCTGGAAGCCGGCGTCCAAGGCGCGCCGGGCGGCGGCCGCGAAGTCCTCGGCGATGCCGTGGATCTGCTCGCGGGTCAGTTCGGCCGGCGTCGGGTCGCCGTCGTGGAAGGCCACCGGGCTCGGCGCGACCGGCCGCCAGCCGTACGGGTCGTCGGGTGAGATGGCCCGGCCGCCGCGCCACGGGCGCTCGGTGGAGGCCTTCCGCCCCGCGTGGGCGAGCTGGATGCCGGGCACGCTGCCGTGTTCACGCAGGAAACCGGTGATGCGGGCGAGTCCGCGCTGCTGGCGGTCGTTCCACAGGCCGAGGTCCGCGGGGCTGATCCGGCCCTCCGGGTTGACCGCGGCGGCCTCGGTGAAGATCAAGCCCGCGCCGCCCACGGCACGCGCCGCCAGGTGGGCGAGGTGCCAGTCGCCGGCGACCCCGGTGTCCGGTCCCTCGTCGGGCGCGGAATACTGGCACATCGGCGACATCCAGATCCGGTTCGGGATCCGCACGTCTCGCAGGGTCAGGGGCTCGAACAGTGCGCTCACGGCCGCGCTCCTCCATCATGGTCCGGTACGAAAGACGCCATAGTACGGCGCTTATCGAACTACGATACACGTCAAATTACGACGGCTCTCGTACAATGGCCGGAGCCGGCGGCGAAGGGAGCCCACCGTGACCGTCCGGACCCTCGATCACCCCACTCGCGCGGAGATCAGGCTGGAGGCCGTCCTCCACGCGCTGTCCGATCCGGTACGCCTCCAGGTGGTGCGCTTCCTGGCCGGGCTGGCGGAGGGGGAGGAGGCGCCGTGCTCGGCCATCGACCTGGCGGTCACCAAGTCGACCACGACCCACCACTTCCGCGTACTGCGTGAGGCCGGTGTGATCCACCAGGTCTACCGGGGCACGGCCAAGATGACCGCGATCCGCCGGGACGACCTCGACGCGCTCTTCCCCGGCCTGCTCGACGCGGTGCTGACGGCCGACGCCACCCAGCGGTCACGCGTGCCGGTCGGCTGACCGCCACGGCCGGGTGTGGTTGTCCACCAGGGCGTCTGGGGGTGGCCCACCATGCGGGACCGGGGCCTGCGGAGTCATATTGGAGACATGGACATGCGCTGCCTGGTCGTCGACGACGACACCGGCTTCCGCACCGCTCTGTGTCACATGCTCGAACGCGGCGGGGCGGTCGTCGCGGCCACGGCCTCGAACGGCGCGGAGGCGGTCGAGCGCGCGACGGACACCCACCCCGACATCGTGCTGGTCGACGTCCGCCTGGGGTCCGAGAGCGGTTTCGACGTCGCCTGTCGCATCGACGAGAGTGCCGCCGGCACGGGCTGGAGTCCGGTCGTCATCCTGGTGTCGACCCAGACCGAGGATGAATTGACCGCGTTGGTGGCCGCCCATCCGGCGTTCGGCTTCCTTGACAAGACCACCGTCTCGCCCGCGCGCATCCGGGAACTCCTGTCCGCGTCCAGCGGTTCTAGTCGGCGTTGAGGAAGGCGAGGACCGCGAGGACCCGCCGGTGGTCGGCGTCGGTCTCCGGCAGGCACAGCTTGGTCAGGATGCTGTGCACGTGCTTCTCCACCGTGGGCTCGGTTATCCACAGCTTGTGGACGATGCCGGCGTTCGACCGGCCTTCCGCCATCAGGGCGAGGACCTCGCGTTCGCGCGCGCTCAGCTTGGCCAGCGGGTCGACGCGCCGGTGAGCGGCGAAGAGCCGCTGCACGAGGTACGGGTCGATCACCGAACCGCCCTTGCCGACGCGCTCCAGCGCGTCGATCAGCTCGGACGGGTCGGTGACCCGCGTCTTGAGGAGGTAGCCGATGCGGTCACCGCCGGACAGGAGTTCCAGGGCGTGGTCCACCTCGACGTACCCGGACAGCACCAGGATCGCCACGGAGGGGAACCGCCGGCGGATCTCCGTCGCCGCCTGGAGTCCCTCGGTGGTGCCCGTCGGCGGCATGCGCACGTCCACGACCGCCAGGTCGGGAAGGTGCTCGCGGACCAGTTCGAGCAGCCGTGCACCGTCGCCGGCCTGGCCGACCACGTCGAATCCCTCGCGTGTCAGCAGGCTCGCCACGCCCTCGCGCAACAGAACGTCGTCGTCCGCGAGGACCACGCGTCCTCGTTGAGGGACCGGGCCATCGGGTTCGTGCCCGATCTCGGGCCGCCACTGTCCTAGCATCGCCAGCTTCCATGCTACGCGCGCCACCGTACGACCAGCGGTGATGTCCGAACGTCACGGTGTACTCCCGCGGTGTCATCGACCGGTCGTAGGTCCCGAAGGAGCGGGCGGGACGCGACCTGGATCGACGATACGGAGGGAATCATGGCGGCATACTCGCCAATCGGCGGCTTGTCCCATAGGGTCAAAACCAATACGGCGACGGGGGATGTCGCGTACGGCGATGCGAGGCTCGCCACAACATGATCGTCCAGGCGCGGCCTGGACCGGTTCGTACCCTGCCCGCCGTCTCCTGCCGGGCGGGGCCGGACGACACGGTCGCCCGCTTCCGTCCGTCGGACTGCGGTTGACGGGCGCCGCCGATGCCCTCACTTCGGACCCGATCAGGTCAGTCCGGCGTACCGGCTCGTGCTCCGATCCGCGCCCACAGATGAGCGCCGGAGGACCGGCCGTACGGGGGGAATTTCCACGTGAGCACGACTACGGCAAGAGAAGTGAATCATCCGCCCGGCGACGGATGGATCCGGGTGAGCGAGCTCCGGCCGCTGCTGGCCGCGATGCCGGCCCTGCGCGACGGCGACTTCCGGGCGCGGTTGCCCGCCGAGCACGAGGGGATCACGGCGGACCTGGCACGGGCGTTCAACCAGATCGCCGACCGGCACGAGCACTTCGCCGGCGAACTGGCCCGGGTGACCCGTGAGGTGGTACGCCACGGCCGGCTGGACGAGCGTCTCTGCCCGGCGCCGGGCGGCGCCTGGTCGGGGAGCGTCGACTCGGTGAACACGCTGATCGACGCGCTGGTGATCCCCACGGCGAACGCCACCCGGGTGCTGGACGCGGTGGCGGGCGGCGACCTGTCCCAGCGGATGGACACCGGCGACGGCAAGCACCCGCTGCGCGGCGACCTGCGCCGGCTCGGCCAGCGGATCAACCAGATGGTCGACCAGCTGTCGATGTTCACCGGCGAGGTCACCCGCCTGGCCCGTGAGGTCGGCACGGAGGGCCGGCTCGGCGGGCGCGCGAAGGTGCGCGGGCTGTCGGGCAGCTGGCGTGACGTGACCGAGGCGGTCAACACGATGGCCGACCGGCTGACCGCCCAGGTGCGCGACATCGCGGTGGTCACCAAGGCGGTGGCGAGCGGCGACCTGACCCGGTCCGTGACGGTCGAGGCGACCGGCGAGCTGCTGGAGCTGAAGCTGACCGTCAACACGATGGTGGATCAGCTGTCGGCGTTCGCCGGTGAGGTGACGCGGGTGGCCGGCGAGGTCGGCACGGAGGGGCGGCTCGGCGGCCGGGCGCAGGTCCGCGGCGTGTCGGGGGTGTGGAAGGACCTGACCGACAACGTGAACTTCATGGCGTCGAACCTGACGTACCAGGTGCGCAACATCGCCCAGGTCACCACGTCGGTGGCGAACGGCGACCTGTCCAAGAAGATCACGGTGGACGCGCAGGGCGAGATCCTCCAGCTCAAGTCGACCGTCAACACGATGGTGGATCAGCTGTCGGCGTTCGCCGGTGAGGTGACGCGGGTGGCCCGCGAGGTCGGCACGGACGGCAACCTCGGCGGCCGGGCCCAGGTGCCCGGCGTCTCGGGGGTCTGGAAGGACCTCACCGACAACGTCAACTTCATGGCGGACAACCTGACGTCCCAGGTGCGCAACATCGCCCAGGTCGCGACCGCGGTCGCGCGCGGCGACCTGGGCAAGAAGATCGACGTCGACGCCCGCGGCGAGATCCTCGAGCTGAAGACGACGATCAACACGATGGTGGATCAGCTGTCGGCGTTCGCCGGTGAGGTGACGCGGGTGGCCCGCGAGGTCGGCACCGAGGGCAACCTCGGCGGGCAGGCCCAGGTCCGCGGCGTGTCGGGGGTCTGGAAGGACCTCACCGACAACGTCAACTTCATGGCGTCGAACCTGACGTCGCAGGTGCGCAACATCGCCCAGGTCACCACGTCGGTGGCGAACGGCGACCTGTCCAAGAAGATCTCCGTGGACGCCCAGGGCGAGATACTCCAGCTGAAGACCACGGTGAACACCATGGTCGACCAGCTGTCCGCCTTCGCGGACGAGGTCACGCGCGTGGCCCGCGAGGTCGGCACCGAGGGCAACCTCGGCGGCCGCGCGCAGGTCCGCGGCGTGTCCGGGGTCTGGAAGGACCTCACCGACAACGTCAACTTCATGGCCGCCAACCTGACCTCGCAGGTGCGCAACATCGCCCAGGTCGCGACGGCCGTCGCCCAGGGCGATCTGGGCGCGAAGATCGACGTCGACGCCCGCGGCGAGATCCTGGAACTGAAGACGACGATCAACACGATGGTCGACACGCTGTCCTCGTTCTCCTCGGAGGTCACCCGTGTGGCCCGCGAGGTCGGCAGCGAGGGCCGGCTGGGCGGCCAGGCGCGGGTCGAGGGCGTGCACGGCACCTGGAAGCGCCTGACCACGAACGTGAACGAGCTGGCCCGCAACCTCACCACCCAGGTCCGCGCGATCGCCGAGGTCACCTCGGCCGTCGCCCAGGGCGACATGTCGCGCCACATCACCGTCGAGACGCACGGCGAGGTCTCGGAGCTGAAGGACAACATCAACCTGATGGTCTCCAACCTCCGCGAGACGACGCGGGCGAAGGACTGGCTGGAGTCCAACCTGACCCGTCTCGCCGGCCTGATGCAGGGCCACCGTGACCTGGTGGAGGTCGCCGACCTGATCCTGCGGGAGCTGACGCCGCTGGTGAACGCCCAGTACGGCGCGTTCTTCCTCGCCGACACCGAGGCCGGCGGCGACTGGCCCGGCCGCCCGGCCGGTCACCGGCGCGGCCTCGCGCTGATCGCCGGGTACGGCCTGCAGGACGGCGACACCGAGTCGTCCGGAGCGCTCGCCCAGGGCCTCGTGTGGCAGGCCGCCCGGGAGAAGAAGCGGCTGCTCCTGGAGGACATCCCGCCGAACTACATCAAGATCAGTTCCGGGCTGGGGCAGTCGTCCCCGGCCAGCATCGTCATCATCCCGATCCTGTTCGAGGACACGCTGCTCGGCATCATCGAGCTGGCGTCGTTCTCCCGCTTCTCCGACGTGCACCTGGCGTTCTTCGACCAGTTCGTCACCACGATCGGCGTCGCGCTCAACACGATCCTCGCCAACGCCCGCACCGAGATGCTGCTCGCCGAGTCCCAGAACCTCGCGCAGCAGCTCCAGGAGCGCTCCGACGAGCTCCAGCGGCAGCAGGGCGAGCTCCAGCACTCCAACGAGGAGCTCGCCGAGAAGGCCGCCCTGCTGGCCTCCTCGTCGCAGTACAAGTCGGAGTTCCTGGCCAACATGTCGCACGAGCTGCGCACGCCGCTCAGCTCGATGCTGATCTACGCGCGGCTGCTGGCCGACAACGCGCGGCGGAACCTCTCGGACGAGGAGGTGACCTTCGCCACCAGCATCCACCGCTCCGGTTCCGACCTGTTGCAGCTGATCAACGACATTCTCGACCTGTCGAAGGTGGAGGCCGGCCGCCTCGACATCCGCCCGAAGAAGCTGCCGCTGGTCACGCTGCTCGACTACGTGAACGCGACGTCCCGGCCCATCGCCCGCGACCGCGGCCTGGACTTCGAGGTGCACGTGGCCCAGGACGCGCCCGGCGAGCTGTTCTCCGACGAGCAGCGGCTCCAGCAGATCCTGCGCAACCTGCTGTCGAACGCGATCAAGTTCACGCCGCAGGGACGGGTCACACTCCGCGTCGAACGCGCCGGCACCGAGGCCGCCCGCGACCTCGGCGACACCATCGCCTTCACCGTGGAGGACACCGGCATCGGCATCGCCCGCGAGAAGCTCGGCACGATCTTCGAGGCGTTCGAGCAGGCCCACGGTGCCGGCAGCCACAAGTACGGCGGCACCGGCCTGGGCCTGTCGATCAGCCGCGAGCTGGCGACGCTGCTCGGCGGCCGCATCACCGCGGAGAGCGAGCCCGGCGTCGGCAGCTCCTTCACCCTGTACGTCCCGGTCGTGCACCCGGGCCATCCGGTGGTCGCTGAGCCGCCGGTGCTGGTGGGCAGGGTCGCGCCGGGAGCCATCGCCGAGGACGAGGACACGGACGCCATGCGCTGGCAGGCGCGGGACGACCGGCCCGGCGCCGCGACGCGGCTGGAGGAGTGGAACGCCGAACGCGCCGCGCGGATGCTGTCGGGCAAGGTCCTCATCGTCGACGACGACATCCGTATCGTCATCGCGCTGACCCGCCTGCTGGCACGTGTCGGCCTGCCCGTCCGGTACGCGCTGAACGGCCGGGAGGCGATCGAGATCCTCGAGCGCGACCCGGACGTGTCGCTTGTGCTGATGGACATCATGATGCCGGTGATGGACGGGTACGAGGCCATCCGGGCGATCCGCGCCGAGTCGCGGTTCGCGAGCCTGCCGATCGTCGTGCTCAGCGCCAAGGCCATCCCCGGCGAACGCGAGAAGGCCCTGGCGAGCGGCGCCAACGAGTACCTGCAAAAGCCCGTTGTCGACGTGGACCGGCTGCTGAAGATCGCGTGCGACCTGCTCGACCCGATGGCCGCCGAGAAGACCTGCGACGGCTCGCGGGCGGAGCGGCCGGGCCCGCGCGACTCCGGGACCGGTCCGGAGCCCCGCGAGGACGGTCCGGCGGCCGGCGACACGGAGACGTGAGGGGGTTCCGCCCGGAAGTTCTGCCTGTGCTTCTGCCTGGCCCGTGACCAGGGCGCTTGTTTGCATCGTCACATCGGAGATGACCGCGTGAAGCTGGAGCGCCCCCATGAGTCCCCTCGCACCGGAACGCCACCGCCGCCCGTCCCGCGACACCGGCCCGCTGCCGGAGGACGAGGGCCGGACTCTGGTCCACCGGCTGTACGCCGACCACGGCGCGATGCTGCTCGCCTACGTCACCCGATTGCTGTCCGACCCGTACCAGGCTGAGGACGTCGTCCAGGAGACCATGCTCCGCGCCTGGCGCAACGCCGGGCGCCTGAGCTCCGGGCAGGGCTCCACCGCGGCCTGGCTGAGGCGTGTGGCGCACAACATCTGCGTGGACCGGTTCCGCGCCCGCCGGGCGCGCCCGGCGGAGGTCGCCGCGGACGCCGCCGCCGCCCCGTCCGCGGAGGACCACGCGGGCGCCGTCGTGGACTCCGTGGTCGTCGCCAGGGCCTTATCCCGGCTCGGGCCCGCCCACCGTGAGGTCCTCAGCGTGGTCTACTTCGCCGACCGTACGGCCGCCGAGGCCGCCGTGCTGCTGGACCTGCCCGTCGGGACCGTCAAGTCGCGCGTCCACCACGCCCTGCGCCGGCTCCGGCTGCACATCGACGAGCTGATGGACGAACCGGCGTAAGGGGGCCGGCCGGTTCACACTCGACCCGCCGACGATCTAGGCGTTCCGCCGTGCGCGGAGGCAAGATTGGCAGGCGTGCCGAAATCCGGGTGCGGCGGTTCGCCGTCGCACCCGGAGGGCGGCGCGGCCGGGATCCGTGGCGGCCGTGTTTCCGATGCAAGCAGGGGCTCGCCCGGCCCGGCCAGGCAGAAGTACCGGCAGAAGTAGGCGTTCGCCGGTCGCGGCCGACGGCGGGTGAGGTGGCGATGGTACGGACCGGAGCGTTCGGCGAGCTCCTGCGCGGATACCGGCACGCGGCGGAGCTGACCATCGAGGATCTCTCCTCCGCCTCCGGCGTCAGCGTCCGCGCGATCGGCGACATGGAGCGCGGGCGCAGCCGGGGCCCTCAGCGGCGTACGGTGGCGGCGCTCGCGGACGCGCTCGGGCTCGGGCCGGTGGAGCGGCGGGCGCTGGAGGACGCGGCGCGGGCGGGACGGCCGCGCGCCCCGGCGTCCTCGGCGGGCGGTTGCGAGCCGCCGCGGGGCGTGGGCGACTTCACCGGCCGTGCCGCCGAGCTCGCCCGGCTGAAGCACCTCGCCGCCGAGGCCGCCGGAGACGGCCCGGCCGTGGTCGCCACCGTGTCGGGCGGTCCGGGCATGGGCAAGACCGCGCTCATCGTGCACGCGGCGGAGCTGTTCGCGGACCGCTTTCCCGACGGCTGTCTCTTCATCGACCTGCGCGGCATGGACGCCACCCCGGTCGCCGCCGGAGCCGCGCTGACCCGCCTGCTGAGGGCCTTCGGCGTGGCCGAGGCCAGGATCCCGAAGGACGAGGAGGAGCGCGCCGGCTTCTACCGTTCCGCACTGCGCGACCGGCGGAGCCTCATCCTGCTGGACAACGCCCTCGACGAGGCTCAGGTGCGCCCGCTGCTGCCGGGAGGCGGTCGCAGCCTGGTGCTGATCACCAGCCGCCGGTCGCTCGCCGGTCTCGAAGGGGTGCACCAGGTTCCCCTGGCCGGAATGCCGGTGGAGGACTCGGTCGCGATGCTGCGCCGCATCCTCGGCGGCGAACGTGGCGGGGCCGGCGACCTGGATTCCGTCGCGGGGCTGTGCGGTCACCTGCCGCTCGCGATGCGGATCGCGGGCAACCGACTGCTGAGCCGGCCCGGCTGGACCGCCGGGCAGCTCGCGGGGCGGCTCGCCGACGAGGAGCGGCGGCTCGACTTACTCGCCGCCGGCGACCTGCACGTGGCCGCGGCGTTCGCCCTGTCGTACCGGCACCTGTCCGGTCGCGCGGCCGAGCTGTTCCGGCGTCTCGCGCTCGTCCCGGGGCCCGACTTCGGGGTGGCGATCGGCGCCGTGCTCGCGGGCGTCACGCCGGACGAGGCGGAGGACGCGCTCGAGGAGCTCGTCGAGCTCGGCCTGCTCCAGGCGCCGTATCTCGCGCGCTACCGGCTGCACGACCTCGTCCGGCTGTTCGCCCGCGCCCGGCTGACCGAAGAGGAGCCGGAAGACGCGCGCCGGAGGGTCCTCCGCCGCATGAACTCCTGGTTGCTCGACGTCACGACCGTCGCGGGCCGGTGGTTCGAGCCGGAGTACGGCGAGCCGCCGGCCGGCTTCGACGGCCTCGTGTCGCTGGGCACTCGCGAGGAGGCACGGGCCTGGCTGGAGGGCGAGAGCGCCAACTGGCTGGCCGCGCTGCGCTCGGCCGCGAAGGAAGGCGAGCACGCCCGGGTGGTCGAGGTGACCGGCGCGCTGCACTGGTTCTCCGACCTGGTGGTGCACTGGGACGACTGGGTGGAGCTGTTCGAGCTGTCGAGCGGCGCCGCCCGCGCGCTGGGGGACCGGCACGCCGAGATCGTCCACCTCAACTACCTCGCCTGGGCGCTGTGCGCCTGCCAGGGGCGTTTCCAGGACAGCGTGGACCGCGCGATGCGGGCGTACGAACTGGCGGTGGAGGAGGGCGACCTGCGCGAGCAGGGCTGGGCGCTGCAGTACGCCGGCCTGGCCCTGCGGCGGATTCCCGGCTCGCTGGAGGCGGCCGCCGACCACACTCGCGAGGCCATCGCCCGGTTCGAGGCGGCCGAGGAGTGGGACGGCCGCCGCCAGGCCATGAGCGCCTACGGCGACGTTCTGCGGTTCCTCGGCCGTCCCCGTGACGCCCTCGCGCAGCATCGCGCGCTGCTCGAAGAGCTGCGCGATCCGGCGTACCGAGGCGGGCCCTTCCTTCGCCGTACGACGTTGGCCCTGGTGCTGGCCCGCCTCGGCGCCGACCACGCGGCGCTGGGCGAATGGCGGGCGGCGGCGGACAGCCTGCGGGAGTCGATCCCGCTGCTGCGCACGCAGGGCGGTCCGCTCTGGGTCGGCGACCGCAGCCATGATCTCGGCGTCGCCCTGCGGGAGCTGGGCGAGGCGGAGGCGGCTCGAAAGGCCTTCGAGGAGGCTCTGGCCTGCTACGCCGCGATCGGCGACGAGCGTGCCGAGAGCGTACGCGCGGAGATCGCGGCCCTCGACGGCGGCTCTCAGGCGGAGCGGCCGGGCGTACGCGCCTCCGGGCCGGGTCCGAAGGTCCGCCAGGCCGGTACGGCGAACGAGGGCACGGACGCGAGCAGGTAGACGCCCGCGAGGACGACGACGGTGACGGTGCGCCCGCCGACCGTGGTGAGCGCGCCGGCCGGCGGCCCGCCGAACGGCATCCCCGCGTACGCGACCGCGCCGACGAGCAGGCCGCCGAGCGGCGCGCCCACCGTCTTGGCGCCGCGGTACGTCCCGTCGTAGGCGGCCGCGGCCCGCTCCACGGAGACGCGCGCGTGCACGGCCAGGTCGGGACGATCGACTCGCACGCGGTCTCGCCCGGCGTGACGAGCAGCCAATGGGCGAACAGAAATGCCAGGCGATGGCTCCACGCCAACCCCCCCGTGCCGCGCGGCGGTCTCCGCGCATCACCGACAACGAGAGGAGTCTTGACAAAAAAAGTTGTCGGTACCAGAGTGGGGGCACGCGATCACGACGGCAGGACCCTGCCGCGGATCCCAGGAAGCCAGGAGAGCAGCGATGAAACTGACCGTGACCACGTTCCTGTCCCTCGACGGCGTCATGCAGGGCCCCGGCGGCCCCGAGGAGGACCCGAGCGGCGGGTTCGACCTCGGCGGCTGGCTGGTGCCCTTCGCGGACGAGGACATGGGCCGTCACGTCGTCGAGTGGTTCGCGACGGCGGACGCGCTCCTGCTCGGCCGTACGACCTACGAGATCTTCGCCTCGCACTGGCCCCGCGTCACCGACCCGAACGACCCGGTGGCCGCCGCGATCAACACCCTGCCGAGGTACGTCGCGACCCGGACCCTGGAGACGGCCGCGTGGGAGGGCACCACCCTGCTCAAGGGCGACGTGGTGGAGCAGGTCAGGGAGCTGAAGGATCGACCCGGCCGCGACCTGCAGGTGCACGGCAGCGCGGGTCTCCTCCAGACCCTGGTGGCCCACGACCTGGTCGACGAGTACCGGCTGTTCGTGTACCCGGTGGTGCTCGGCCGGGGCAAGCGCCTCTTCGGATCCGGCGCCGTGCCCGCGACCATGCGCCACGTGGCGACCCGGACGACCGGCGCCGGCGTCACCGTGCACACCTACGAGCGCGCCGGCGACCCGGCGTTCGGCTCCTTCGCGCTCGACCCCTCCTGACGACCTTCGGGGAGCAGCCCCGTGCGGGTGGCGGCGGCGACCGCCTCACCGCGGCTGTGCGCGCCGAGCTTGCGCAGGATGTGCTTCACGTGGTCACGGGCGGTGTGCTCGCTCATGCCCAGCCGGGCCGCGATCGCTCGCGCGCCGAGGTCCTCGCCCATCAGCGCCAGCACCTCGCCCTCGCGCCGGGTGAGGGCGACCCGCTCCTCCTGGGCGGCCTGCGCGTGCCCGGCACGACGGAACTCGGCGATCAGCGCCGTGAACGTGCCGCCCGCCACCATCGCGCGGGCCGTCGGAGGCGTGCGGATCGCCGCGAGGACGTCGGGGAACGGCCCGTCCTTGGCCAGGAACCCGGCGGCTCCCGCCGCGAAGGCGGCGGCGAACAGTTCCGCCGTGGCGTCCGCGGTCAGGACGAAGACCCGGACGTCCGGGCACGCCGCCTTGATCAGCCGGGTGCCGCTGATGCCGTCGGCGCCCGGCAGGTGGACGTCCATGAGCACGACGTCCGGAGCACGCGTACGGGCCAGCAGCAGCCCTTCCTCGGCGGTGCTCGCCGCCCCGACGCACTCCAGGTCCGGCTGCGCGTCGATGGCGATCGCGAGAGCCTCGGCGAGGGTTCGCTGATCTTCCACGAGCAGTACTCGTGTCATCCGAACGCACGGCCCATGATCGGCTTGCCTCCAGACGGCCCGTGACCGCCACCGGACCCGGTGTCCGGACCGTACGGCGCGGGTAGGCCGAGGAACAGGACATTTCCTAGCGTACCCAGGCATGTCATCCCACCGGCGACCCGAGCGCGGTGAGGGCACCTGAGAGCACGGCCCCGGTGGTCACTCCCTCCGGCCCAGGAGGATTCATGGCCGACTACTCCTTCCGGCTCTACGTCGCCGGGCGGACCGCCAGGTCCCAGGCGGCCGAGTCCAACCTGCGCCTGCTGTGCGAGGCGCGCCTGGCTCGCCACGCGATCGAGATCATCGACGTCGCGGAACGGCCCGACCAGGCGGAGGAGGCCCGGATCCTCGCCACCCCCACCGTCATCCGGCTCACCCCGGCGCCGCAGCTGCGGGTCATCGGCGACCTGTCGGACCACGAACGCGCGGCCGCCGTGCTCGGGCTGCCCAGCGCGGTGCTGGAGGAGGGACCACGATGACGGCACGCGGGCCGATCGAGCGGCTCCCGACCGGGATCAGCGGCTTCGACGACATCGCCGCGGGCGGCCTGCCCCTGGGGCGGCCCACGCTCGTGACCGGGACGACCGGCAGCGGCAAGACGTGCTTCGCGATCGAGTTCCTGGCCCGCGGCATCGTGCTCTTCGGCCAGCCCGGGGTGTTCGTGACCGCCGAGGAGACCGCGGACTCGGTCCGATCGAGCGCGGCGTCGCTCGGTTTCGACATCGAGCAGTGGGAGCGCGAGGGCCGGTGGGCGTTCGTCGACGCCTCGCCGATCGAGGGCGAGGAGGAACCGATCAGGACCGTCGGCGCGTACGACTTCGGCGCGCTGATGGCCCGGATCGACCATGCGATCCGCCGTAGCGGGGCGCGGCGGGTGTCCTTCGACTCGTTCAGCTCGATCATCGGCCGGTTCACCGACCTCGGCGTCATGCGGCGCGAGCTGGTCCGGATCGTGGCGGGCATGAAGTCGCTCGGCGTCACCCTCATACTCACCTCCGAGCGGACCGAGGAGTACGACGGCATCTCCCGGTACGGCGTCGAGGAGTTCGTGCTCGACAACGTGATCGTGCTCCGCAACGTCCTGCGGGACGGGCGACGGCGACGGACCGTCGAGATCGTCAAGTTCCGCGGCCTGCCGCACCGTACGGGGGAGTGGCTGTTCACGATCGACTCGCGTGAGGGGTTCGTGGTCATCCCGCTGGGCGTGGCCCACCCGCCGGCACACGCCTCCACGGTCCGCGTGTCCACCGGCAACGCCGGGCTGGACCAGATGGTCGGCGGCGGCCTGTTCAAGGACGCGATCGCGCTGCTCACCGGCCCGGCGGGCGTCGGCAAGACGCTCACCGGCCTGAGCTTCGCGTGCGGGGCGGCCGGCACGGACGAGCGCTGCCTGTACTGCACGTTCGACGAGACCCACGACCAGCTCGTGCGCGACGCCGCCAGCTGGGGCCTGCACCTGGAGGCGATGGAGGCGGCGGACCGGCTGCTCGTCAAGGCCGACTACCCAGAGTCGGCGTCACCCGAGGACCACTTCATGCACCTGAGGCACGCCGTGGCCGACTACGCGCCCACCCGCGTCGTCGTCGACACGCTCTCGTCGCTGGAGCGGGTGGTCTCGACGCAGTCACTGCTCGACTTCGTCATCGCGCTGACGACCATGGTCCGCGAAAAGGAGATCACCACGCTCATCACGGCCGCCTACACCGGCCAGGCGCCGCAGGGCGGGCAGCCGTCGTCCGGTGGGATCGACCTGGCGCGGGTCACCGACGTCACCATCATGCTCCGCTACGTCGAGCGCATCGGCGACATCCAGCGTGCGATCGCCGTCCTCCAGGCGCGCGGCAGCGACCACGACCACGCCATCCGGCAGGTCACCGTCGACGACGCCGGGATGCACATCGGCGATCCGCTGCCGCGGGTCGCGCACGTGCTGTCCGGCAGCGCGGCGCTGACCGAGCAACCGCCGTGGCCGGCCGGGCCGGACGCCGCCGTGCGCGAGCCCGCTGCGGGAGGCGGCGACCAGGCGGGCGCATCATGAGCGAGCGAGCCGGCGAGCACGGCGCGGCGGGCTGAGGAGGGCACATGAGCATCCCCGTCTCCGGCCACAGGGCGCGGGCCGGTCCGGACGCCGGGCAAGCGATCATCTCGGCGTCGGCGGACGGCATCGTCCTGGTGGGCGGCGACGGGCGCATCCGCTTCTGCAACCCCGCCGCCGAGGAACTGTTCGGCCGTCCCGCCGAGGACCTGCTGGGCGGTCCGTTCGGCTTCCCGATCGTCGCCGGCGGCGCCACCGAGGTGGAACTCATGCTGCCGGACGGCGGCGAGCGGATCGTGGAGATGCGCGTCACCAGCACGATCCTGGACGGAGAGCGCCTTCACGTCGCCGCGCTGCGCGACGTCACCCGCCGGCACCACCTCGAACAGGAACTGGGGCGTGCGCTGGAGCGCCAGCACGCGACCGCGGGGGTGGTGGCCCACGAGCTCCGCAACCCGCTGGCGGCGATCCGCACGCTCACCGACGTGCTGCGCGACCCCACCGCGACGCTCACCCCGGAGCGCCGCGCCGACGTCGTCGACCGCATCGCGGAGCGGACGGTGTTCCTCCAGGCGATGGTCGCCAAGCTGCTCACCGCCGCGCGGATCGACGAGGGCACCGTACGGGCGCCGCCCGAACGCGTGCCCCTCCTCGAACTGGTCCTTGAACGCCTGGCGGAGTTCGGCGAGCAGGCCGGCGACGTGGTCGTCACCTGCGACGCCGGCCTGACCGCGCTCGTGAACCGCGGTGAGATGTCGGAGATGTTCGTCAACTGCCTGGAGAACGCCTTCGCGTACGGGCGGCCGCCGATCACGGTGAGCGCGACCGGGTCGGACGGCCGGATCGAGCTGTGGATCTGCGACTGCGGTCCGGGCGTCCCGGAGGACTTCGTGCCCCGCCTGTTCGACCGTTTCGCCCGGAACCCGTGCGGGGAGCGGCGAACCGAGGGCTCGGGGCTCGGACTGTGGATCGTCCGCTGCCTCGCCCGTGCGAACGGCGGCGAGGTCCACTACGAGCCGGGCGACCACGGCGGCGCCTGCTTCCGCATCAGCCTGCGGCGCGCGCCGGAACCCTGACCCCGCGCGGCTGTCAGTCTGTACGGCGTCCCCTGAGAGTGACGTCGAGGAGTCCGATGAGACCGAAGGTGCGAGTCGCCCTGATCGGCCTGGGCCGGATGGGGCGCGTCCACGCGCGCAACCTGGCCGGGCGCTGCCGGTCGGCGGAACTGGCCGCCGTGGCCGATGCCGACGCCGGCATGGCCGAGGCCGCCGGCGCGGAGTTCGACGTGCCCTGGACCACCGACGCAGGCGCGCTCCTGGACGACCCCACGGTGGACGCCGTGGCGGTCGCCACCCCCACCGCCGCCCACGCCGATCTCGTGGTCCGCGCCGCGCGGGCCGGCAAGCACGTCTTCTGCGAGAAGCCGATCGCCCTCGACCGGCCCGCGACCGTACGCGCCGTCGAGGCGGTCGCGGCCACGGGCGTGCGGTTCCAGATCGGCTTCCACCGGCGCCACGACCCCGACTGGGTGGCCGCGACCCGGCGCATCCACGCGGGAGAGATGGGCGAGCCGTACCTGTTCCGTACGTCGCTGCGGGACATGAAGCCGCCGCCGGTGGAGTTCCTGGCCGGCTCCGGCGGGTTCTTCGTGGACATGACCATCCACGACCTGGACACCGCCCGCTGGATGGTCGGGGAGGTCGTCGAGGTCGCCGCGTACGGGACGGCCCTCGCGGACCCGGCCATCGGCGAGATCGGCGATCTGGACACCGCGCTGGTCGTGCTGCGGTTCGAGAGCGGAGCGCTCGGAGTGATCGACAACAGCCGCGCGGCGGGGTACGGGTACGAGTGCTCGACCGAGGTGATGGGCCGGTCGGCCACGGTGCGGATCGACCGGCCGCAGCACCGCCACTACCAGTGGCTGACGCCGGACGGCGCGACGTACGGGATCAATCGCGACTTCGAGGAGCGGTACCCGCTGGCCTACGCCGAGGAGATGGAGGCGTTCGCCCGCTGCGTCCGCGACGGCACCGAGCCCGCCGTCACCGGCCTGGACGCGCTCGCCGCCTTCGACCTGGCGACCGCCGCGGACCTCGCGTGGCGGACCGGCCGCGCGGTGCCGGTCGTGCCCGAGCGGAGGGATGGCGGCGTCGTCTACTCCTTCGCGGGCCGGGCTTGAGTACGTCCCCTCATCAGGCGTCAGGGGAATGACACCTGGTGGAGGTGGCAGAACCGCACCCGCTTGCAGAACGCGTTGCGGCTCGAGCTCGCCCCGCCCGCGTTGGCGTTCGAGATGGCCTGGAAGCCGCTGTTGCGGGTCGGGCTGCGGATCGAGAACGCGTTGTGGTTGTACGAACCGTTGCCGTTGTGGTTGACGTCGCCGCCGAGAGCCGCGCCGTACGCCGGGGCCGTGACCAGGCAGCTCCCCAGGGCGAGGAAGACGACGAGGCCGCCATTCCCTCTCATGGACGGATTCCTTTCGGCGGGAGCGCGACCGGCTCGGCGCGGACATCAGGGTGCATTCGCTCCATACCCGGTCGCCGCCGGGGCACCGCGTACGGGCGCGGATGATGGCCCTCTCTTTGCCCCGGCCGGAATCAGCCGAAGAATCCGAACGGCAGGGGGAAGGCTCCGGTGCCCGCCGAGGTGCCGAAGCCCGTTCCCCCGTCGGACGCCATGAGCACGAACCCCTCCGGGCCCATGTACATGAACGGGGCGCGCGGGCGGGGTCGCGGTCGTGGCGCCGTCCTGGTCTGTGGCACGATCGTCCGCGGCACGGTCTGCGGTGCGGCGGTCTGCGGTGCGGCGGTCTGCGGCACGATGGTCTGCGGCAGGACCTCGACGGCCGGGGAGGCGGGAGCCGGCGCGGGCCGCTCCGGCTGGATGATGTTCACCTTCTGGCTGATGGTGCAGGAGGTGACGTGCCGGCAGAGCGCGTTCTGGACCGGGTTCGTACCGCCGGCGTTGCCGTTGCTGGTGTGCTGGTAGCCGCGGTTGTGGGTGGGACTCCCGGACGAGATCACGTTCCGGTTGTGGTGCCCGTTGCCGTGGTGGTCGCCATCGCGACGCACGATGGCGGGCGCCGCTTTCGACGGCGGGGTGCGGGTGGTCCCGATGAAGGTCGTCGCGGCGGAAATGGCGACAACATGGTGAATCATTCCTCGTGACCTCGGTTACGTCGGGGATTGTTGCGGTAGCGCGCTCCGCTGGCGTACCCGATGCGAGAGCGATGATCGTGCTCCCGCCGTTTGCGGGCGGGATTATTACCGCACCTTGACGATGCCCGGCGTCCGCGTCGTCGTGGCGGCGGTCGTCTCGGCGTCCGTGGATGACGCCCTGGAGGCCGGGGGCGATCGATGACGCGGTTCTTCCGTGAGTAGAGAATTCTGCTGTCATGAGAACGTCGCAGACCGGCACCTGCCACCCGCCCGGTCCTACACGTCCGCGTCCGCCAACGCCACGCGCCGGCGGACCTTCGGTCTCGAACCGCATCCTCGAACGTCTCGCCGGATATCCGAACCGAACCAACGACTCAGGACACCAGGCCGTGGGCCCGCCGCTGTTCGTGCGGCGGGCCCATCGCCGGTGTCAGCCGTCGTGGCCGCGGTGGCCGTCGTCGTTGCCGTGGTCGTCCGTGCCCGCGCCGTGGTGGCCGTGGTCGTCGCCGGGTTCGGCCGCGTGGCCGTGGCCGTGGTCGTCCGTCGCGTCGTCGGTGCCGTGCCGGGCCTCGGTCTCCCGGCCGCGGTCGTGGCGCTGGGCGGTCGCGGCGTGCCGGGGTTCCGTCGCGCGGGAGTCATCGTGCCGGCGGCCGGTCGGCGTGCGCCGGTCGGTGCGGTCACGGAGGACCTTGCCGGTGCGCGCGTCGATGTGCAGGTCGTGCGTCACGCCGTCCTTGACGACACGGACGGACCAGACCGGCGCGCCGTGTTCGGTCTCCCGCTCGGCCGAGCGCACCCGGCCGCCGGGAACCGCCGTGAGCGCGATCTGTTCCGCCTCCGCCCGGCCGATGCTCCGCACCGACGGCGACGCCGCCGCCGGGCGCGCCGCCGCGGTCCGTTCCGCGGAGGCCGTACCGCCCCCGTTCAGGCCGAGCACCAGCGCGCCGCCCAGCACGGCCGCGGTGACGCCGCCGGTGATGACTGCCTTCTTACGCATGTCGTGACCCTCCTCGCGTGCGACCTCCGTCTCGTGGAGGCCGGCGTGAGAAGAGGTTCGCCCAGGGGCGGATAGGGCCGCGCTGCGCCGTTCCTAAGGAACCGTTAAGACCGAGAGCACCGCCGATGGAGCGACCCGGGACCCCGGACGAACAGGTGCGTCAGGGGGCGGCGAGGTCGAGGGTTACGAGGGCGCCGCCGGGCGTAGAGCGGCCCAGGGTGAGGGTGCCGCCCGAGGATTCGGCGGTGCGGCGGACGATGTCGAGGCCCAGACCGCTGGAGCCCGCACCGCTCACTCCCCGTTCCTGAAGGTCCGGGGTGGCGAAGCCCGGGCCCTCGTCGGCGACCGTCAGGCGGGCGCCGCCCTCCGGTCGTGCGGTCAGGCCCACGGCGAACGGGGTTCCCTCCGGTGTGTGCGCGAAGACGTTGCCGAACAGCGCGTCGACGCACGCGGCGAGGTCGTCGCGTGAGACGGCGACCGGGAGAGGGCCGTTCGCGTTCGGGAAGGTCAGGGGCCGGTTCTGGTCCTCGGCCAGCACGGCCCAGAACCGGACCCGTTCACCGACGACCTCGGCCGCGTCGCATCGGCCGCCCGTGGCCGTACGCGAGGGGCGGCGCGTGTCGGCGATGATCTGGCTGACCGCGCGCTCCAGCGCGGCGACCGACGCCTCGGCGCGCGCGGCCTCGTCGGGGTCGCGCAGGGACTCCAGTTCCAGGCGGAGCGCCGTAAGCGGGGTGCGCAGCCGGTGGGAGAGGTCGGCCGCCGCCTCGCGTTCCTGCGCGATGAGTTCCTGGATCCGGCCGGCCAGGTGGTTGAGCGCGGTCGCGACGTCCCGCAGTTCGGGCGTGGCGCCCGGCTGCGCCCGTGTGCCGAGGTGGCCGGCGGCGAGCTCGTGTGACACCGAGGCCAGTTCGCGGGCCGAGCCGACGAGGGAGCGGGCGAGCCGGTCGGCGACCAGCAGTCCCAGGCCGAGGAGCGCCACGCCGAGGATCGCCAGGATCAGCCAGGCCCGCGTGACGCCTCGCGACAGTTCGCCGTCCGAGACGTACGTCCGGACCACCGCCGTGCCCGCCGGCATGCCCTCGACGGCGACCAGGATCTCCCGGCCGCCGGGCACTTTCGCGGTGACGCTGTTGCCGCGTGCGGCCAGGTCGACGGCGGCCGACCGGCGTGCGGGCGCGCCGACCGTGCTGCCGTCGGGGAAGAAGACCGTGACCGGCCGCCCGCCGGACGCGGCGGCCTGTTCGAGTGCCAGTGTCAGCGGCTGCCGGTCGA
This sequence comes from Actinoallomurus sp. CA-142502, assembly GCF_050936355.1. Classification (NCBI taxonomy): domain Bacteria; kingdom Bacillati; phylum Actinomycetota; class Actinomycetes; order Streptosporangiales; family Thermomonosporaceae; genus Actinoallomurus; species Actinoallomurus sp. CA-142502. Next base: position 9,405,349 of record NZ_JBNJMY010000001.1, on the reverse strand, counting down.
CCGTCGTCACGAGGGAGGCGAGCGACTCGACCTCCAGGGTGGCTCCGCTGAGCGCGCGGTCGGCGGCGACCGTACGGACCAGCAGGGCCAGCGGCACGAGGAAGGCCACCAGGACCAGGGAGGTCGTGGCGGCGACGAGCAGGGTGAGCCGGCGTCTCATCGCGTCGCGTCCGGGTCGACGAGCTTGACGCCGACGCCGCGTACGGTGTGCAGGTAGCGCGGCTGCTGCGCCGTCTCACCCAGCTTGCGGCGCAGCCACGACAGGTGCACGTCGACCGTCTTGTCCGTTCCGCCGTACGGCACCCGCCAGACCTCGGTGAGCAGGTCGCGTTTGGTCACCACCTCGCCGTGCCGCGCGGCGAGGTAGTGCAGCAGGTCGAACTCCCGTGGGCTGAGGTCCAGCGTGACACCGTCCAGCACGGCCTCGCGGGCGCGGGGGGAGACGCTCAGCGCGCCGACGGTGATGATCGGCGCGGCCTCCTTCTCGGTGGCGCGGCGCAGTACGGCCCGGATGCGCGCCTCCAGCTGGGCGGTGCCGAACGGCTTGATGAGGTAGTCGTCGGCGCCCGCGTCGAGCAGCCGGACGATCTCCTCCTCGGCGTCCCGCGCGGTCGCCACGACCACCGGGACGCGGCTGACGGCCCGCAGCATCCGCAGCACCTCGCGGCCGTCCAGGTCGGGCAGGCCGAGGTCCAGGACCACGACGTCCGGCCGGTCCTCCACGGCGCGCTGCAGACCGCTCATCGCGGTGTGCGCGGAGGAGACGGCGTGGCCGTGTTCGGTGAGAGCCCGCACCAGTGAGGCGCGGATCTGGTTGTCGTCCTCGACGATGAGCACCTGGGGCACCCGAGCACGGTAACTCGTGGGGGTATCGCCGGGCTTCCCGCCGGACGCGCCTTACCTCCGTCTTAACCCCGTCTTAGCGGTCGGCGGGGGGATGATGGCGGCATGAACCGGCGCGTCCTCCTCGGCATCACGGGCTGGCTCGCCGTCGCGGCGGCCGCGACCGCGGCCGGAGTCGCCGCCATCGACGTCCTCGAAGGCGGCATCACCGGACGGAGCGTGCGTCCCCTGGACGAGGACGCGGTGCACCGGGCCCTCGGCCGTACGGGCGGCACGTCACCGGCCGCGCCGCCGAGTCCGTCGCCGAGCGCGTCCGCGACCGGAGGCGTCACCCGCAGTCTCGGCACGGGCGGCGGAACGGTCACCGCGCGCTGCGCGGGCGGGAGGGTGACGATCGTGGCGGTCACCCCGGCGCAGGGCTTCCACACCGACGGCTTCGCGCGCGGACCGGCGCCCTCGGTCACGCTGAAGCTGGAGTCGGACGAGGAGGAGTACGCCGTCACGGTGGCCTGCGAGGGCGGCTCCCCGGTCGCCCGTTCCGCGGCCGACGACGGGCACCACGGCGGGCGTCGCGGGCGGGGATGAGCACGGCTCGGTAAGCTCGGCGGCGACGCATCGGGGGGAGCCACGCGATGAAGCCGGCGGGTCGAGTTCACATGGTCATCACCGATCGGCTCGGTGGCGTCAGCGCCGCGCCGTACGACGGCCGCAACCTGGGCGGAGCGGTCGGCGACGACCCGGAGGCGGTCCGCCGCAACCGCGAGAAGACGGCGCTGGAGTTCGGGGCCGACCCGGCGCGCGTGGTCTACATGCGGCAGGTCCACAGCGCGGACGTCGCGTACGTGACCGCGCCGTTCGGAGCCGAGCCGCCCGCGCTGGACGCCGTGTTCACCGACGAGCCGGGCCTGGCCCTGTGCGTGCTGGTAGCCGACTGCGCGCCGGTGCTGATCGCCGACGCGGACGCCGGGCTGGTCGGCGCGGCGCACTCCGGGCGGGCCGGCACCGAACAGGGCGTCGTGCCCGCCCTGGTCCGTGCGATGACCGCCCGCGGCGGTGATCCGGCCCGGATGCGCGCCCTGATCGGCCCGTGCGCCTGCGGGCTCTGCTACGAGGTCTCCGCCGAGCTGCGCGACCAGGTCGCCGCGAAGCTGCCGGAGTCGTGGTCCACGACACGCGAGGGGACCCCGGCCCTCGACCTGCGGGCCGGCATCACCGCGCAGCTCGCCGCCGAGGGCGTCACCGAGATCCACCACGACGGGCGCTGCACCATCGAGACCCCGGAGCTGTACTCCTACCGCCGCGACCGTACGACGGGCCGTTTCGCCGGCTACATCCGCCTGGAGGACGCATGATTCGACGTTGGAGCCCGGACGGCGTGGCCGCGCCCATCGGGCAGTACAGCCACCTGGCCTCCGTGCCGTCCGACCATGAGCTGGTCTTCATCTCCGGGCAGGTCGGCGTGCTCGACGACGGCACACTCGCCGGGCCGGACGCGGAGTCGCAGACACGTCAGGCGTTCGTCAACATCGCGACGCTGCTCGACTCGATCGGCGCCGGTCCGGCGCACCTCGTCAAACTGCTGACGATGGTCTCGGCGCGCGAGCACCTCGCGGGCAGCCGCGCGGCACGGGAGAAGATCTTCGCGGCGTGGTACCCGGAGGGCGACTGGCCGGCCCATTCGCTCATGGTCGTCGACTCCCTGGCCGCGCCCGAACTGACCGTGGAGGTCGAGGGCGTCGCCGCGGTGCCCCGCCGCTGACGGATCCTAGGGCCGGCGGGAGGCCGGCGGCTCGCCGAGGGCGCGGCGGAAGAGGGCGTCGATCTCGTCGCGGGTCGGGGGCGGGTCGGCGAGCAGGGCCTGCATCAGCAGGCCGCAGAAGGCCGCGGCCAGCAGCCGCCCGGTGACCGCGTCCGTACGGGAGGCGAACAGCTCGACCAGCGCGTCGTCCCAGTTGTTGCTCGCGTGCCGGAGCGGCGGGCGGTGGAGCGCGGCGACGTACAGCTCGTACTCCACGACGGTCTGCGGGCGTTCGTCGGTGAGGCCGCGCATCACGAGTTCGGTGAGCGCGGCGGCGAGGTCGGCGTCGGCGGGCAGGTCGCGCTCCCACGCGCGCAGGCGGGCGACGTTGTGGTCGGCGGCCGTGCGGAGGGCGTCGGCCAGCAGGTCGTCCAGGGTCGCGAAGTGATACGTCGTCGACCCCAGCGGTACGCCGGCGGCCGCCGCGACGGCGCGGTGGGTCACGCCTTCGACACCCCGTTCGGCCACGACCGCGATGGCCGCGTTCGCGATCTTCTCCCGGCGGGCCGGATCGGTCGGCCCCCGTCCTCGTCTGCCGAGGTCCCCGTCCGTCGACATAGCTCAGCAGTCTCCCAAACCGCGGCCGAGGCCGCACGGGTGCATTGACGCCGGTCCCTCACTTATGTACAAACGTACGCAAGGGGAGCGAAAGGGGTAAGACGAGAGGAACCTCGGCATCAGGCAGCTCTACCTCGACGGCGTGTGGACGAACTCCTCCACCGGTGCGACGTCGACGACGCTCAATCCCTTCGACGCGACCGTGCTGGAGATGGTGGCCGAGGCGTCCGCCGACGACGTCGACCGCGCGGTGGCCGCCGCCCGCGCCGCCTTCGACTCCGGCCCCTGGCCGCGTACGCCCGCGACCGAGCGCGGCCGTACGCTCGCGCGGATCGCGGACCTGCTCCAGCGCGACCGCGAGTCGATCGCCCGCACCGAGAGCCTCGACACGGGCAAGACGCTGAAGGAAGGGCGCGCCGACGTCGACGACGTCACCGCGGTGTTCCGCTACTACGCGGGCCTCGCCGGGACACACGCGGGCCGGGTCGTCGATCCGGGGCGGCCGGACGTCGTCAGCCGGATCACCCACGAGCCGGTCGGTGTCTGCGCCCTCATCGCGCCGTGGAACTACCCGCTCCTGCAGATGTCATGGAAGCTGGCCCCCGCCCTCGCCGCCGGCAACACGACCGTGCTCAAACCCAGCGAGCTCACCCCGCTCACCACGGTGGCATTGGTCGAACTGGTCGAGGAGGCGGCGGTGCCACCCGGCGTCGTCAACCTCCTGCTCGGCGCCGGCGGCACGGCCGGGCGGGCCATGGTGGCCCACCCCGGCGTCGACCTGATCTCCTTCACCGGCGGGCTGGCCACCGGTCAGGAGATCATGGCAGCCGCGGCGCGAGGCGTACGCCGGGTGGCGCTGGAGCTCGGCGGCAACAACCCCAACGTCGTGTTCGCCGACGCCGACTTCGACACCGCGGTGGACTACGCGCTCACCGCCGCCTTCCTCCACTCCGGCCAGGTCTGTTCGGCCGGCGCCCGGCTGATCCTGCAGGAGGAGATCCACGACCGGTTCGTCGAGGAGCTGGCCGCCCGCGCCGACCGGATCCGCCTCGGCAACGGCCTCGATCCCGGGACCGAGTGCGGGCCGCTCGTCTCGGCCGAGCACCGCGCCAAGGTCGAGGGCCACATCGAGCGCGCGCTCGCGGACGGCGCGCGGCTGCTCGCCGGCGGCGCCCGTCCGGCGGACCCGGCACTCGCCGGCGGGTTCTTCCTCCGCCCCACCGTGCTCGGCGACTGCACCCGTGAGATGGCGGTCGTCCGCGAGGAGGTGTTCGGGCCGGTGGTGACCGTCGAGCGGTTCGGCACCGAGGAAGAGGCGGTACGGCTCGCCAACGACACCGGCTACGGCCTGGCCGGAGCGGTCTGGACGGCCGACGCCGGACGGGCGGAGCGGGTGGCCGCGGCGCTGCGGCACGGCACCGTCTGGATCAACGACTTTCACCCCTACCTTCCGCAGGCGGAGTGGGGCGGCTTCGGCAAATCGGGGATCGGCCGTGAACTCGGCCCCTCAGGCCTGGAGGAGTACCAGGAGAAGAAGCACATCTACCACAACACCGCCCCTGAGCCCACGCGCTGGTTCTCCGGCTGAGGGTCGATCGAACAAAGGAGCCGGCCATGGCAGTCCATGGCGATTCACTCCCCGTGAACGCGGGGCGCGACGACACCGACAGCGCCGACCTCGCCGGGTTCGGCTACAAGCAGCAGCTGGAACGTTCCCTCGGATCGTTCTCCAGCTTCGCCTCCGGGTTCAGCTACATCTCGATCATGACCGGGGTGTTCCAGCTCTTCTTCTTCGGCTTCGGATCGGGCGGCCCGGCGTTCATCTGGACCTGGCCGCTGGTCTTCCTGGGCCAGCTGGCGGTGGCGTTCTGCTTCGCCGAGATGGCCGGCCAGTACCCGCTCGCCGGATCGGTCTACCAGTGGTCCAAACAGATCGCGCGGCCGGTGACCTCGTGGTTCGCCGGCTGGATCATGGTCATCGGAGCGGTGGTCACCGCCGCCGCCGTGGCCGTGGCGTACCAGATCATCCTGCCGCAGGTCTGGTCGGGCTTTCAGATCGTCGGCGGCGCCGCGGACATCGGCGCGACCTCGACGCCGGGAGGCGCGAAGAACGCCATCGTGCTCGCCCTGGGCCTCGTCGTCTTCACCACGGTCATCAACATCGTCGGCGTCCGGGTGATGGCCAAGATCAACAACTTCGGCGTCGCGGTCGAGCTCGGCGGCATCATCCTGCTGATCCTCGCGCTGGCGGTGCACATCAAGCGCGGCCCGCAGGTGGTGCTCCAGACCAGCGGCTCGGGCGCGGGGCACTCGGCCGGATACCTCGGCGCGTTCCTGGTGGCCTCGCTGATGAGCGCGTACGTCTTCTACGGCTTCGACACCGCCGGGTCGCTGGCGGAGGAGACCGTCGAGCCGCGGCGGCACGCGCCCCGCGCGATCATCCGCGCCATCACCGCGGCCTTCGTCGTCGGCGGCCTGCTGATGCTCGTCGGCATGATGGCCGTGGGCGACATCCACGCCAAGGAGCTCGGCGTCTCCGGCATGCCCTACCTGCTGAAGTCCACCCTGGGCAACACGCTCGGCGACGTCTTCCTCATCTGTTCGGCCATCGCGATCACGGTCTGCTGCCTCGCCGTGCAGACCGCCGCCATCCGCATGATCTTCGCGATGGCCCGCGACGGGCGGCTGCCCTTCGGCGCGTCCTTCTCGCGGGTCTCGCCGCGTTCGAAGACGCCGGTCGTGCCCGCCCTGATCACCGGCATGCTCACCATCGTCGTGCTGCTGATCAACATCGGCAACCAGCGTGCGTTCTTCGTGCTCACCTCGACCGCGATCATCCTCTTCTACATCCCGTACCTGATGGTGACCGGGCCGATGCTGCTCCGGCGGCTGCGCGGAGCGTGGCCGGGCCCCGACCACGGGCCGTACTTCCGGATGGGCCGGTTCGGCCTCGCCGTCAACGCCTTCGCCGTCCTGTACGGCATCGCCATGATCGTCAACCTGTTCTGGCCGCGCGGCGCGGTCTACGGCACCGACCACTGGTACTACCAGTGGGGCGCGCTGCTCACCAGCGTGCTGATCGTCGTCGTGGGCGGCGTGATGCTGGCGATACGTCGCCGGGCGTGGACGAGGCCGGACGACGCCGAGGTGGTGTCGTGAGCCGCGAGCGGTACGACTACGTCATCGTCGGGGGCGGGTCGGCCGGCAGCGCGCTGGCCAACCGGCTGTCCGCGGACGCCGGGAACACCGTCCTGGTGCTGGAGGCCGGCCGTCCGGACTACCGCTGGGACGTGTTCATCCACATGCCGGCCGCGCTGACCTTCCCCATCGGCAGCCGGTTCTACGACTGGCGCTATGAGTCCGAGCCCGAGCCGTACATGCACGGACGGCGGATCTACCACGCCCGGGGCAAGGTCCTCGGCGGATCCAGCAGCATCAACGGGATGATCTTCCAGCACGGCAACCCGATGGACTACGAGCGGTGGGCCGCCGACGAGGGCATGGAGGACTGGGACTTCGCCCACTGCCTGCCCTACTTCAAGCGCATGGAGAACTGCCTGGCCGGCGACGAGAAGTGGCACGGCCACGAGGGCCCGCTGGTGCTGGAGCGTGGGCCGGCGGCCAACCCGCTGTTCGAGGCGTTCTTCGCCGCCGCGGAGCAGGCCGGCTACCCGCGTACGGACGACGTCAACGGCTACCGGCAGGAGGGCTTCGCCCCGTTCGACCGCAACGTCCACCGGGGCCGGCGGCTGTCGGCCGCCCGCGCCTACCTGCACCCGGTGAAGAACCGGCCCAACCTCACCGTACGGACCCGTGCGCACGTCACGAAGATCCTTTTCGCGGGCGAGCGCGCGGTGGGCGTACGGTACGGCCACGGCCGTGAGGCGTACGGCGGGGAGATCATCCTGTGCGGCGGGTCCATCAACACCCCGCAGCTGCTCCAGCTCTCCGGCGTCGGGGATGCCGCCGAGCTGCGCGCCCTGGGCGTCGACGTGGTGGCGGACCTGCCCGGCGTCGGGGAGAACCTCCAGGACCACCTCGAGGTCTACGTCCAGTACGCCTGCAAGCGGCCGGTCTCGGTACAGCCCGCGCTGGCGAAGTGGCGGCGGCCGCTCATCGGCGCGCAGTGGCTGTTCCTGCGGTCCGGGCCGGGCGCGACCAACCACTTCGAGGGCGGCGGCTTCGTGCGGAGCAACGATGAGGTGGCCTACCCGAACCTGATGTTCCACTTCCTGCCGATCGCGATCCGCTACGACGGCTCGGTGCCGGCCGGCGGCCACGGGTACCAGGTCCACGTCGGCCCGATGTACGCCGACACACGCGGGTCGGTGAAGATCCGCTCCACCGACCCGGCGGAACATCCGGCACTGCGCTTCAACTACCTGTCCACGGAGAACGACCGGCGCGAATGGGTGGAGGCGATCAACGTCGCACGCGACATCCTGAACCAGCCGGCCCTGGATGAGTTCAACGGCGGCGAGATCTCGCCCGGTCCGCGGGTGGGAAGCGACGAGGAGATCCTCGACTGGGTCGCACGGGACGCCGAGACCGCCCTGCATCCCTCGTGCACCGCCAAGATGGGCACCGACCCGATGTCCGTCGTCGACCCGGGCAGCATGCGGGTCCACGGCCTGGACGGACTACGGGTGGTGGACGCGTCGGTCATGCCGTACATCACCAACGGCAACATCTACGCGCCGGTGATGATGGTGGCGGAGAAGGCCGCCGACCTGATCCTGGGAGACACACCGCTGAAGCCGGACGACGCGGAGTTCTACCGCGCCCCAGGGGGCTGAGAGCCCGGAATGAAGCGGCGGCGAGGGTCTTCTTCCACCTGTCCTCCGTCCTGATGTCACAGCCGGCCGGGCTGTCTCGTCTCAGGCAGCGAAGGTAGACGCTCATTTCTCCCGAAGGGACCCGAGTGAAGATCACAAAGCGCTCCGCGGCCGCGCTCGCGCTCGCCGCCGCGGCAGCGGTGACCGGATCGGTCGCCACGAGCACCCCGGCGTCGGCGGCGTCCTCTCCGATCGCGGCATGTAACGCGGACGGCACTTCGTACCACGAGATCGACTCACACGATCTCGGCCCGGCCGTCGTCTACCTGATGTACAACGGCACCAAGAACTGCGTCGTCACGTGGAAGGACAGCCCGAACGGCAACTGGGTCGATGCCCAGGTCGAGATCTACGGTACCGACGATTACGATTTCGACGGCGATTACTACAGCACTTACGCGGGCCCGGTGAGGGTCACGGCCCCAGGAAAATGCATCGATTGGGAAGGTACCGAGATCATCGCGGGGCACCAGTACTACTGGGACTCAGGAAAATCTCACTGCGGCTGATCGCGTCCTTGCACGAGAGGACCGGCGCGGGTCCCTGCGAGACTGGCCGCAGGACGCGGTGTGAAGGGGGATCGGTGCGGATTCTGGTGATCGGTGGCGGTGTCGGCGGGCTCTCGGCGGCACTCGCGCTGCACAAGATCGGGGCCGAGGTGACGGTGTACGAGGCGCACCCGACCAGCGGCGACGACCTCGGCGCGTTCCTGACGCTCGCCACCAACGGGATGATCGCGCTGGCCCAGGTCGACGCCGCGCGCCGGGTGGCGGACGCGGGCTTTCCGCTCACCTCGATGCGGGTGACCGGCGCCGACGGCGCCGCGCTCGCCACCGTGCCGCTGGGCCGCCACGACGAACCGCTCGCCCGCTACCGCTGCCTGCGGCGCGCCGAGCTGTGCGCGGCGCTGCGGGCCGAGGTGCTCCACCGAGGCATCCCCGTACGGCACGGCCGGCGGCTCGTCTCGGTGACCGAGGGGCCGGACGAGGTCGTGGCGCGCTTCGCGGACGGCGACGGCGCGGCCGGTGACCTCCTCGTCGCCGCCGACGGGCTGGGCTCCGCCGCGCGCGCGGCGGTCGATCCGGACTGCGGCCCGCCGCGCTACGCCGGACAGCGCGTCTTCTACGGCTACACCACCACCGCGTACGGGGAGCCCGAGCGGATCGAGATGATCCGCGGCAGTGCCGTCGCGTTCGGGCACGCCGTCTCTCCCGCCGGGGAGACCTACTGGTTCGCCCGGGTCGCCGGGGCCGCGCTGACGGCCGGGGAACTCACCGGCGGCACTCCGGATGCGTGGCGCGAGCACCTGCTGCCGCTGCTGCGGCCCGACGCCACCCCGGCCGCGGACATCGTCGCCGCCACCGGCGACCGGCTGATGGCCGTCAACGCCTGTGACCTGCCCCCGGGCGGGCGCTGGCGCACCACGCGGACGCTGCTCATCGGCGACGCCGCGCACGCCGCCTCCCCGGCGACCGGGCAGGGCGCCTCCATGGCGATGGAGGACGCGATCGTGCTGGCCAAGGCGCTGCGCGACGCACCGTCCACGGACGCGGCCCTGGAGACGTACGAACGGCTGCGGCGTCCCCGCGTGGAGCTCAACACCGCCACCAGCGCCCGGCTGACGGCGGGCCGCGCACCCGCCCGGCGGCCCGGCACGGGGCCCGCGGGGATCCCCGACGAAGAGGTCGTCCGGCGTCTCGACTGGTCCGTCCCGCTCTAACGCCGGGAGAGCAGGGCGAGGGCCGTGAGGACCACCGCGGCGGCCAGCGCGGCGTACACGCCTGGAGACAGGGAAATGTCCAGGGCGTAGCCCATCTTGTGCAGGTCGTCCACGGAGAGCAGGCCGAAGTTCGGGTGCTTGCTCAACAGGTCCTGCCGCCGGACGACGAACCCCGCGATCGAGACGATCGTCACCCCGCCGGGGACGGCCGCCCAGACGGCCGACAGGCGCGGCGAGAATTCATCAATGATCGCCAGGTTGACGGCGATCACCGCCATGACCAGGATGAGCACCCCCCAGAGCGTCCGCAGCCCGCTGACGCCGACGACGTCGATCGGTACGGATGTTCCGATCAGCCGCCGGCCGACGTGCGCCCAGGGCAGCAGCGTCGTCACGCCGAGGACGACGGCGGCGACGCCCATCGCGCGTGTCAGGGCCCGGTGACTCCTCGGTGTCCCGCCGCGTACGGCCACCGGCTGCCCGGGCCCGTACGCCTGCCCGGCCGGCCCGTACGCCCGTTGAGTTGGACCGTACGCCGGCGAGGACGGATCGCCGGGCGGCCAGGGGCGCGTGGCGTTTCGCGGGCCCGGCGGCGACGCCGATATCCGGGCACCCTCGGTGAGCAGGGTCTTTGGGGTCACGGCGGATTCGGCCCCGCCGAGCAGCCGGAGCAGGATCTGCCGGGCGCTCGGCCGCCGGTCCGGCTCCTTCGCCAGGCACGCGGCGACGATCTCACGCAGGGGCGTGGCCAGCCGGCCCAGGTCGGGTTCCTCGTGCAGGATCCGGTGCATCACCGCAGGGATGGAGTCCTGCCCGAAGAGCGTCACGCCGCTCGCCGCGAAGGCCATCGCGCAGCCCCAGGCGAAGATGTCCGCGGCCGGTCCGATGGCGCCGCCGGCGATCTGTTCGGGTGCCATGTACGCGGGCGTGCCCACCACGGCGCTCGACAGGGTGCCGGTGGCGTCGAGCGCGCGTGCGATGCCGAAGTCGATGACGCGGGGACCGCCGGGGCCCATGATGACGTTGCCGGGCTTGAAGTCACGGTGCACGACACCGGCCTCGTGGATCGCGGCGAGCGCCGTGACCGTCGCAATGGCGATCCGCTCCAGCGCCGATCCCTCGGGCGGCGGCCCGCTGGCGATGACGTCGGACAGCGTGGGTCCCTCGACGAACTCGCTGACGATGTAGGGACGGTCGCCGTCCAGGTCCGCGTCGAGGACCCGGGCCGTGCAGAACGGTGCCACGCGCCGGGCGTGGGCGAGTTCGGCCGCGAACCGGGCACGGGCTTTGGCGTCCCCGCTGAACCGGGCGTGCAGCAGCTTGATCGCCACCGGCTCGCCGCGCGGAGCCTCGCCGCGGTAGACCGCGCCCTGGCCGCCCTCCCCGAGGAGCCCGACCAGCCGGTAGTCGCCGATCTTCTGGGGGTCTCCGGTGCGCAGGGCCTGCGGCATTGATCCTCCAACGACGGATGCGACGAAGGTGACAGTACCGGGGGAGACCGGAGCAAATGTCGTATCCGGCGTTTAGCATTCGACGCGTCCGTATTCCGTATTCGTTGTGGACGCGAGGACGACCTGATGACCAACCGGCGCTTCGCGCAGGCGCTCGAGTCGATGCGGAGCCCGGACGCGCGGCTCCGGACGCACGGCTTCGACTTCCTGCGTGAGCACGCGGACGCGTACGTGGACGAGCTCATCGCCGAGTTCGGCCGAGAAGGGGATGACGAGCTGCGCTGCTGGCTCCTTGAGCTGATCTCCGAGGCGCGGTCGCCGCGCGCCCTGCGCGTGCTGACCGGTGAGCTGGAGAGCGACGACGACTCGGTGCGGTTCTGGGCGATCCGCGGGCTGGAGATGCTCGACACCCCGGGGGCGCACGAAGCGCTCGAGCAGGCGCGGGAGGGCGGCTGGATCGCCTGAGCGTGGTGCACGGAGGCCGGGGATCCGTCGATGGGATCCCCGGCCTCCGCCTGGCGGGGCCGGTGGTGGTTCAGCCGTGTGACAGACAGGTGGTCCGCGAGGCGTGCGCCGGGTCCAGGGCGTTCTCGGTCTCGTGCAGCGCGACCGGGTCGAAGGCGATCGCGACGTGCTCGGAGATGTCGGCGGCGCACAGGTCCTGCAGCGTCACGTTGTGCACGCCGCTGCCGCTGAGGAACTGGGTGGAGTACGGCGTGACGACCTCGTCGTACCGGCTCGCGATCACGGTGTAGCTCACGCCGGGGACGGTGTCGCCGCCGGAGTTCAGCCGGCTGAGCAGGTCCGATCCGGCGAACTGGTCGACGCAGGCGGGGCAGGCGGAGTTCAGGACGTCGGTCGCGCCCGGGAACTGCGTGGCCAGCGCCGCGAGTCCGTCGAGCGTGGTGCCGTGGTTGGAGGGCGCCAGGCCGACGAGCGTGTGCACCTTGGCCGCGCCGCCGAGGAACTTCAGGTAGTAGCGCGGCATCATGCCGCCCTGCGAGTGCCCGACGATGTCGACCTGGGACGCCCCGGTCGCGGCGAGGACGCCGTCGACGAACGTGGACAGCTGCGCGGCGGAGCCGGCCACCGGCCCGATGGCCCGCAGCACCGGGACGCCGGCCTGCGCGCCGTACGTCAGGGCGAAGACGCAGTAGCCCCGCGCCGCGAGGGCGGGAGCGGCGGCGACCCAGTTCACGGTGCCGTCGGCGAACGTGCCGTGGACCAGGACGACCGGACGCGGGTGTGCGGCGCTCGGGTGGCACGACCAGTCGTTCGCGCCGGGCACGCCGGGTGCGGCGAGGGCCTTGGCGGCGTCGACGGGGTCGGTGGCCTGGGCGGCGGAGGCGAGCAGCGTCGTGCCCAGCAGGGCGGTGACGGCGACGAGCAGGGACCGGAGTGCGCGGCGGGGCAGCACGGATCCTCCCGGGGGCGAGGGGGAGCAGGGGACGGCGTGCCGGAGGGGTGTGAAGCAGGTCACATGGAGGTTACTGACCAGTAAATTAACTGAGTCAGAGATGCTTGACCAGTCGGTAACAAGTAACGGTTGAGTAACGGACGTACGCCGCCGTCCGGTGGGCCGAGGTGGTGGGCTGTCGGTGCCCTGCGGGACGATGCTTCGGTCCGGTGGGCCCGGCGGGAGGAGAGCCGATGGAGGATGTACGCGCGACACTGGCGGAGGTCGAGGCCGCGAGTAAGCGGCTGACGGCGACCGCGGCGGAGCTGACCGACGACGACCTGCGTGCCCCGTCGCGGCTGCCAGGCTGGACCCGCGGGCACGTGCTCGCGCATCTCGCCCGTAACGCCGACTCGTGCTGGAACCTGCTCGAATGGGCCCGGACGGGGGCGATGATCCGGCAGTACCCGGACGACCGGGTCCGCGAGGCCGGCGTCGAGGCCAACTCCGGCCGCCCCGCGACCGAGCTGCGCGCCGAACTCCGCCTCGCGGTCGAGCGGTTCGCCCTCCAGGCCGCCACGCTGCCCGAGGCCGCGTGGCGGTCCACGGTCGCGGCCCGTTCCGGCTGGACGCATCCGGCCTGGTACGTCCTGCACCGCCGCTGGCGTGAGGTCGAGGCGCACCACGTCGACCTGGACTTCGGCTACACCCACACCGACTGGTCGCCGGCGTACGTGCGGTGGGAACTGGGCGAGACGCTCGCGGCGATCCGGCTCGACGGCGGCCTGGCCGCCGGCCGCGTCCGCGCCACCGACCTCGACGTGGACGTACGCCTCGGCGACGGCCCGGAGATCAGCGCGCCGGGCCACGAGCTGCTGGCCTGGCTCACCGGTCGCGGCGGTGCCTCCGCCGCGCGGTGGCCCGCCCCGCCGACCTGGCCGGGGGCCCCCGCCCGCTGGCGCGAGTCCTGAGGCGGCCGGGGTGACCGCGACGACTCCGGAGATCCGGCGGTCGCTGTTCCTGCACGCGCCGATCCGCCGGCGGCCCCGCGTCGTGCTCGAAGGCCTGCTCGCCCTGGTGGACGCCGACACGCCGCCCGACGGGCCCGACGGCCCGATGGCGGTGCTGGAACGCCGCCTCGCCGCGCTGCTGGGCAAGGAGGCCGCGCTGTTCTTCCCGAGCGGCACGATGGCGCAGCAGGTCGCGCTGCGGGTGCATGCCGAGCGGAGCGGGCGCCGTGGGTTCGCCGCGCACCCGCACTGCCACCTCGACCAGTGGGAGAGGCAGGGCTACAACGCCGTGCACGGCCTCTGGTACCACCGCGCCGGGGACCCGAACACCTTGATGACCGCCGCCGACCTCGCGGCGATCGGCGAGCCGCTCGCCGCGGTGCTCTGGGAGCTGCCGCAGCGCGACCTCGGCGGCCTGCTCCCCGAGTGGGACGACCTCGCCGAGCAGGTCACGGTCGCCAGGGCCGGCGGCGCGGCGGCTCACCTGGACGGCGCCCGCCTGTGGGAGGCCCAGACCTACTACCGTCGCCCGTTCGAGGAGATCGCCGGCCTGTTCGACACGGTGTACGTCTCTCTCTACAAGAGCCTTCAGGGCACCCGAGGCGCGGTCCTGGCCGCGGACGCGGCCACGATCGCCGCCGCGGACGTGTGGCGCACCCGCCTCGGCGGCTCGATTCCCGACGCGTGGCCGCTCGCGCTGACCGCCCTCGCGGGCCTCGACACCATCCCGCCGCGCATGCCGGTCTTCCGCGAGCACGCGCTCGCCATCGCCGCGGCGGTCAACGCCGACGGTGCCGCCCGCACGTGCCCGGAGCCGCCGCAGACGCCCCTCTTCCACATCCACCTGCCGGCGCCGAAGGACGCGGTCGAGCGGGCCGGGGCCGCGCTGCTCGCCGAGACGGGCGTGCAGCTGTTCCCCCGCGTGCGCTCACTCCCGGACCCGCGCCGGTGCGCGTTCGAGATCAGCGTCGGCGAGAACGCCATGGAGTTCACCCCCGACGAGGTCGTCGGCCTGGTTCACGAGCTGCTCGACCGCGCCGTAGCGAGCGGATGAGCCGCAGCGCGGCATGAGGAGGATCCGGTGAAGTACCTGTTGTTGATCTGCGGTGACGAGTCCGCCGCCGAGCACGCCGACGACGGCTGCGGCGGCTGGAGCGAGGAGATGCTGCGCCGGGGGGTCGTACGCGACGGGGCCGGGCTGCGGCCGCCGTCCGAGGCCAAGACCGTACGCGTGCGCGACGACACCGTGCTGCTGTCCGACGGGCCGTTCGCCGAGACGAAGGAGCAGATCGGCGGGTTCTGCCTGATCGACTGCGCCGACCTGGACGAGGCGCTGGAGATCGCCGCCCGGCATCCGGCCGCGGCCTACGGCACCATCGAGGTCCGGCCCGTCCGGCAGCCGTGACGACCGAGGTCGAGGCCGCCGTCGACCGGGCCTTCCGCGACGAGTGGGGCCGGGTCGTCGCGACCCTGATCCGGGTCACCGGCGACTGGGACCTCGCCGAAGAGTGCGCGCAGGACGCCTTCGCGCAAGCCCTGCGGCACTGGCCGCGCGACGGGATCCCGCGCCGGCCCGGCGCGTGGCTGACCACGGCCGCGCGCAACCGCGCCGTCGACCGGCTGCGCCGCGAGGCGATCGGCGCCGCCAAGCTGCGAGAGGTCGCCGCCCTGTCCCCGGCCGAACCCGGCGAGGACGCCGACGACGGCGGCGTGCCCGACGACCGGCTGCGCCTGATGTTCACCTGCTGTCATCCCGCGCTGGCGCCCGAGGCGCGCGTCGCGCTCACCCTGCGCACCCTCGCCGGACTGACGACCGCCGAGATCGCCCGCGCGTTCCTCGTCGGCGAGGCGACGATGGCCAAGCGGCTCGTACGCGCCCGGCGGAAGATCCGCCACGCCGGCATCCCGTACCGGGTGCCTCCCGCACACCTGCTGCCCGAACGCCTCCACGCCGTCCTGGCCGTGCTGTACCTGCTGTTCAACGAGGGTTACTCCGCGACGGCCGGCGCCGACCTGACGCGTCCCGACCTCGGCGCCGAGGCGATCCGGCTGGCCCGCGTCCTGGCCACGCTGATGCCGGACGAGCCGGAGGCCGCTGGCCTGCTCGCCCTCATGCTGCTGCACGACGCCCGCCGCGCCGCCCGGCTCGACGCCGCCGGCGACCTGGTGACCCTGGAGGACCAGGACCGCCGCCGGTGGGACGCCGCCGGGATCGAGGAGGGCGTGGCCCTGCTCGACGGCGCGCTCGGGCGCGGGGCGCCGGGCCGCTACCAGGTACAGGCCGCCATCGCCGCCTGCCACGCCACCGCCGCCGGCCCGGCCGACACCGACTGGCCCCAGATCGCCGCCCTGTACGGGCGGCTCGCCCGGTTCGTGCCCACCCCGGTGGTGGAGCTGAACCGCGCGGTGGCGGTCGGCATGGCCCACGGGCCGGAAGCGGGACTGGCGCTGGTGGACCGGCTCGACGAGTCCGGCGCCCTGGCCGGTTACCACCTGCTGCCCGCGACCCGCGCCGACCTGCTCCGCCGGCTCGGCCGTACACACGAGGCCGCGGCGGCCTACCGCGCGGCGCTGGAACTGACCACCACCGACACCGAGCGGCGCTACCTCGGCCGCCGGCTCACCGAGATTCTGGCCTGAGGGTGTCCTCCCGCGTCCGGGCCGTTCGTCGGTGGGGTGAACCGGAAGACCATGACGACGAACGGAGGAGACGGCAATGGCCGACCTCGACGATCTGCGCCGCCTGGCGCTCGCCCTCCCCGAGACGGAGGAGGGGACCCACTTTCGGCTGGTGGACTTCAAGGTGCGCCGCAAGGGCTTCGCCGGAATGCTGCCGAACGGCCACGCGGGCCTGTCCGTGCCGGCCGAGCAGGTGCCTGCACTGGTCGCCGAACACCCGGTGCTCACCGAGCTACGGCGCTTCGACAAGGTCATCGGTGTCGAGCTGGACCTGGGCGAGGCGGACGTGGACCTGCTCGGCCGGCTGGTCGAACTCGCCTGGCGTACCCGCGCCCCCAAGCGCGTGGTGGCGGCGTGGGAGGCCGGGAACCGATGAGCGAGATCCGGGAGCAGATCGCGGAGGAGCGCCGTGAGCTGGCCGCCGTGCTCGCGGGCCTCCCCGCCGACGCGTGGGACGCCGACTCCCTGTGCGCGGGCTGGCGGGTGCGCGAGGTCGTGGCGCACATGACGATGGCGTTCCGCTACTCGGCCCCGAAGGTGATCTTCGGGCTCGTACGCGCGAGGGGCGGCTTCGACCGGATGCTGGACCGCGCCGCCCGCCGCGACACGGCCGCGCTGTCGGCCGGAGAGCTGACCGCCGTGCTGCGGGACAACGCCGAACACCCGTGGAAGCCACCGCGCGGCGGGTACGGGGCGGCACTCACCCATGACGTCGTCCACGGGCTGGACGTCACGGTGCCGCTGGGCCTCGACCGGAAGGTCCCGGAGGAGCGCCTGCGCCTCGTCCTGGACGGCCTGGCGAGCGAAAGGGGCCTGAAGTGGTTCGGCGTCGACCTGAACGGCGTCGAACTGCGCGCGGACGACATCGACTGGTCGTACGGGTCGGGCGAACCGGTCACCGGCGCCGCACAGGACCTGGCGGTGCTCCTGTGCGGACGGCGCCTGCCCCCGGACCGCCTGACGGGCGCACCCGCCGCGCGCTTCACCCGCCAGGGCTGACGCGCTACAGGAGCTGGTCGCGCACCTTGTGCGGGCGGCGGCCGCCGGCGCGCCGGCCATGCCAGGGCTGGCGCGGTACGTGCCGGAGCCGGTCCAGGGCTTGGTCGTGCTCTTGTGCGGGCGGCGGCCGTCCCGGGCCGCCTGGCGCGCCGGCCGTGTGCCTCGCCCGTCAGGGGTGAGGCGCTACGTGCCGGGTTCGGCGGCCGTGCCCCGCGCGCCGTAGCGGAGGCCGTCCATCAGCAGGTCGAGTATCCGGCCGGCCTGCTCGCGCTGAGTGGGCTCGGCGGCCATCAGGGAGACGCCGCCGAGACTCGCCACGAGGTCGGCCGCGTCGACGTCGGGCCGTACCCGGCCGGCGTCGACGCCGGCGCGCGTCAGCGTCGTGACGGCCTCCGTCAGGCGGGCCTTGCTCTCGGAGAACGGGTTGCCGCCGGAGGCGATGACGGCGCGCAGGGCGTCGGCCATGCCGCGCTTGGTGGTCATGTAGTCGACGAAGCGGTCCATCCAGGTGCGCAGCGCCTCGTCGGGAGGCAGGCTCTCCAGCAGCTCCGACGTGGCGTCGCACAGGCGCGCGAGCTCCTTGCGATAGGTGGCCTCCACGAGAGCCTCGCGGGTGGGGAAGTGCCGGTACAGCGTGCCGATGCCGACGCCGGCGTCCTTGGCGATCGCGTCGAGGGTGACCTCCGCCCCGCCGGCCTGGGAGAAGGCGCGGGCGGCGGCGTCGAGGAGACGATCGCGGTTGCGTTGGGCGTCGGCGCGCAGCGGTCGGGGGCCGGTGGGTGGCACGGCTCCTCCTCGGGTGGCGCGAGACTTGTAAATGGAGGATCCTCCGCTTAAAGTGGCAGTCATTCGGAGGTTCCTCCGGTTCACATCCTACCGGCCGGACCTGCGCACCGCAGGACCCCGGGGAGACGGAAAAATCATGGCAACACGTATCACCACGCCCTTCGGCTTCGCCTCCACGGCCGCCGAGGTGCTGGACGGCGTGGACCTCACCGGACGCCGCGCCATCGTCACCGGCGGCGCGTCCGGCATCGGCGTGGAGACCGCGCGGGCACTGGCCGGCGCGGGCGCGGAGGTCACGATCGCGGTCCGGAGGCGCGAGGCCGGAGAGCGCACCGCCGAGGACATCATCGCGACCACCGGCAACAAGCAGGTCCTGGTCGCCGACCTCGACCTCGCCGACCAGGCCTCCGTGCGGCGCTTCACCGCCGACTGGGAGGGCCCGCTGCACATCCTCGTGAACAACGCCGGCGTCATGGCCGCGCCGGAGACCCGCACGCCGGAGGGCTGGGAGCTGCAGTTCGCCACCAACCATCTCGGCCACTTCATCCTGGCCACCGGCCTGCACGAAGCGCTCGCCGCCGCCGGGGGCGCGCGGGTCGTGTCCGTCAGCTCCAGCGCGCACCTGCGGTCCGCGGTCGTGTTCGACGACATCCACTTCCGCGAGCGCCCGTACGAGCCCTGGTCCGCGTACGGCCAGTCCAAGACGGCCAACGTCCTGTTCGCGGTGGAGGCGACCCGGCGCTGGGCCGGGGACGGCATCGCCGTCAACTCCCTGATGCCGGGCGGGATCCGCACCAACCTGCAGCGTCACGTCACCGACGAGGAGCTCGACCGGCTTCGCGCGGCGGTGGGCGGCGGCGGCCCGAAGTGGAAGACCCCCGAGCAGGGCGCCGCGACGTCCGTCCTGGTCGCGGCCTCTCCGCTGCTCGACGGGGTGAGCGGGCGCTACTTCGAGGACTGCGATGAGGCCGAGCCCCACCGGCCCGGCACCCGTTCCGGCGTCGCGGCCCACGCCCTGGACCCCGAGGCGGCCGAGCGCCTGTGGCAGGTCAGTGTCGACACTCTCGGGTGAAGATGGAGTGTGGCCCCGTGGGTGTTGCACGTCGACCTCGACCAGTTCCTGGTCGCGGTGGAGGTGCTGCGCCGCCCGGAGCTGCGCGGCCTCCCGGTCGTCGTCGGCGGCGACGGCGACCCGGCCAAGCGCGGCGTGGTCAGCACGGCCTCCTATGAGGCGCGGGAGTTCGGCGTGCACTCCGGGCTGCCCCTCCGTACGACCGCGCGGCGGTGTCCCGGCGCGGTGTTCCTGCCGGTCGACCGGCCCGTGTACGAGGCGGCGTCCGCCGAGGTGATGGCGGTCCTGCGGGCGTACGACGCGGTCGTCGAGGTGCTCGGCTGGGACGAGGCGTTCCTGGCCGTCGACACCGGCGACCCGGAGGCCGACGCTCGCGAGATCCGCCGCCGCGTCCACGCGGCGACCGGCCTCGACTGCAGCGTCGGGATCGGGGAGAACAAGCTCCAGGCCAAGGTCGCCACCGGCTTCGGCAAGCCCGGCGGGATCTTCCGGCTGACCGGCGCCACGTGGCTCGACGTGCTCGGCGACCGGCCGGCCGACGCGCTGTGGGGGATCGGGCGCAAGACCGCCCGGCGGCTCGCCGCGCTGGGCATCGGCACCGTACGGGGGCTCGCCGAGACCGAGCCGGACGCGCTGGCCGCCCGGTTCGGCCCGGCGACCGGTCCGTGGCTGGTCCGGATCGCGCGGGGCGAGCACTCCTCGCCGGTGAGCGCCGCGCCGCACGTCCCGCGCTCGCGCGGCCGGGAGACCACCTACCAGCGCGATCTCGACGACTGGACCGAGGTGCGCGCGGAGGTGGCACGGCTCGCGCGGCGCGTCGCCGAGGAGGTCGCCGCCGACGGGCGCCGGGCCGTCCGGGTCGTGGTGAAAGTGCGGTACGCGCCGTTCACGACCCGGACGCACGGCCGGACGCCGGCCATGCCGACCGCCGAGACGGACGCGGTCGAGCGGGCCGCGCTCGCCGCCCTCGACGCCTTCACCCCGGACCGGCCGGTGCGCCTGCTCGGCGTACGAGCCGAACTGGAGCGGTGAACCGGACGCCACACCGACCCGTCCTACTGCACACCGGAACATGCTTGGCATGATCGGACACGGGGCACGGCGGGGGTCGAAGGAGCGTGAGGCGGATGCGTGTTCGCCTGGTCACCGCGGACGGGGTCGAGGATCGCCGCGCCGAGGAGCTGCCGGCGCTGGTGCACGGCGAGGAGGGGCTGGTCTGGGTCGACATCCCGGCATGCGACGAGGACGCCGCCCACGCGCTGTCGGAGGTGTTCGGGTTCCACCCGCTGGCGGTGCGTGAGTGCGTCGAGCGCAACCGGGTGCCGAAGATGCACGCCTATCCCGACCACGTCTTCGTCGTCCTGCACACGCCCAAGCGCGGCGAGCGCGGCCACGTGCACTACGTCGAGCTCGACCAGTTCGTCGGCCGGAACTATCTGGTCACCGTGCACGGCCCGGTCAACCCGGCGGTGCCCCCGGAGGCGGCCCTGCGGGAGACCGGCACCGTGCTGCGGCGGATACGGGCGGGCCGCCTGCGCCCGTCCTCCTCGTGGGAGCTGTCGCACGCGATCGTCTCGGCCATGATCCGCACCCAGGAGGAGTTCGTCGAGACCGTCACCAAGGACGTCTGGCGGCTCGAACAGCGGGTCACGGGCGGGCAGGTCGGCGACCCCGAGGAGTTCCTCAACGAGCTGTTCCGCGCCCGCCACGGCCTGCTCGCCGTACGGACCATGGGCGCGCTCGGCGCCGCGACGTACGGCCGGATGCAGGCCCTCACCGGGATCTCACCGGCCGGGCGCCCGCTGGTGGCCGACGCGGCCGACCGGCTCGCCCGCGTGCGCGACCTGGCCGAGGGCGAGCAGGAGTACCTCCACGGCGTGATCGAGTTCTACCGGACCGTGCTCACCATCAAGTCGACGCTCATCGGCCAGGCGCAGAACGAGGAGGTCAAGCGCCTGACCGAGGCCAGCTTCGCGCAGAACGAGGACCTCAAGAAGATCTCCGCCTGGGCGGCGATCTTTTTCGCCCCCACGTTCGTCGGCACGGTGTACGGGATGAACTTCGAGCACATGCCGGAGCGGCACTGGGTGGCGGGCTATCCGTTCGCCCTCGCCCTGATGCTGCTCGGCTCGATCGTGGCGTACGTGCTGTTCAAGCGCCGCGACTGGCTCTGATCAGCCCGCCCGTCCGGCCGCCTCCTCCAGGCCGCGGCGGACCAGTACGCGGGCCAGGTGCTTGCGGTACTCCGGGCTCGCGTTGCGGTCGGCGAACGGCGAGGTGCCCTCGGCCGCCCGGGCCGCCGCGTCCGTGATCGAGGCGCCGTCGGCCAGCGCCCGCTCCGTCGCGGTCGCCCGCAGCGGCGTCGAGCCCATGTTGACCAGCCCGACCGACGACCCCTGGACCGCGACCGCCACGATGGCCCAGTCGATGGCCCGGCTCGTCAGCTTCTGGAACGACCAGCCCGGCGACGCGGGACGGGGCAGGCGGATCTCGGTGAGCAGCTCGTCGGGCTCCAGAACCGTCTCGAACGGCCCCAGGAAGAACTCGCTCGACGGGATCTCCCGTACGCCCGACGGGCCGGACACGACCAGCGTGCCGTCCAGCGCCAGGACGACGGCCGGCACGTCCGAGGCGGACTCACCGTGCGCGATCGAGCCGCCGATGGTGCCGCGGTGCCGTACCTGCGGGTCGCCGACCTTGCCCGAGGCGTGCGCGAGCAGCGGCAGCTCCGCCGCGAGCAGCTCGGAGTGCTCCAGGTCGTGGTACCGGGTGAGCGCGCCGACCGCGATGTGGTCGGCCTCGCCGCGGATGTAGGACAGCTCGTGGACGCGGCCGATGTCGATGAGGAACTCCGGCTGCGCGAGGCGCAGCTTCATCAGCGGCAGCAGCGAGTGCCCGCCCGCGAGGATCTTGGCCTCGTCGCCGTACTCGGCGAGGAGGCTCACCGCCTCTTCCGCCGAGCCCGCGCGCCGGTAGGCGAACTTCGGGGGGATCATCGCGCACCCTCCGCGCTCTCGGCGGCCGACATGATCGCCTGGACGATGTTGTGGTAGCCGGTGCACCGGCACAGGTTGCCCTTGAGGGCGGCCCGTACCTCCTCCTCGGTCGGGTGCGGGTTCTCGCGCAGCAGCGACGTCGCGGCCATCACCATGCCGGGGGTGCAGAATCCGCACTGGAGGGCGTGGTGCTCCCGGAAGGCGCTCTGCATCGGGTCGAGCTCGCCGTTCTCGCCGGCCAGGCCTTCGAGGGTCTGTACCTCGTCGCCGTCGACCTGCGCCGCGAGCACGGTGCACGACTTGACCGACTCGCCGTTGACGAGCACGGTGCACGCCCCGCAGGTGCTGGTGTCGCAGCCGACGTTGGTCGCGGTGAGGCCGACCACGTCCCGCAGGTGGTGGACCAGCAGCGTGCGGTCCTCCACCTCGTGGCTGGTCTTCTCGCCGTTGACAGTGATCGTCACGTTCACTGGGCGGTCCTCGCTTCGTTGATCGCGGTCCAGACGCGTTCGGGTGAGGCGGGCATGTCGATGTGCCGTACCCCGAGGTGGCCGAGCGCGTCCACGACGGCGCTCTGTACGGCGGGGGTGGAGCCGATGGTCCCGGCCTCGCCGATGCCCTTCACGCCCAGCGGGTTCACCGACGTGGGCGTCTCCATCGGCACCAGCTCGAAGCTCGGCAGCTCGGCGGCGCTGATGAAGGTGTAGTCCAGCAGGGTGGCGGTCACCGGGTTGCCGTACTCGTCGTAGGAGACCTCCTCGAACAGGGCCTGCGCGGCGCCCTGGGCGATGCCCCCGTGGCGCTGGCCCTCGGCGAGGATCGGGTTGACCACCGGCCCGGCGTCGTCGACGGACACGTGCCGTACGAGCCGTGGCCGGCCGGTCTCCATGTCGACCTCGACGACCGCGACGTGCGCGCCGAACGGGAAGGTCGACTGGTCCGTGGCGAACGTCGTGTCGGCGGACAGCCCCTCCGGCCCGGCGCGCTCGGCGAGCTGCGCCCAGGGCACGCCCCGGCCCGGCACGCCGCGTACCGTCCACGTGCCGCTCTCCAGGTCCAGCACGAGGTCGGCCGGGTCGGCCTCCATCTCCTCGGCGGCCAGCTCGCGCGCCCGCTCCTTGATCTCCACGGCCGCGTTCCGTACGGCGGTGCCGCCGATCTGCAGGGACCGGGAGCCGAAGGTGCCGACGCCTTCGGTCAGCACGTCCGTGTCGCCGTGCCGTACGGTGATGCGGTCCATCGGGATGCCGAGCTCGTCCTGGACGAGCATCGCCCACGCGGTCGCGTGGCCCTGCCCGTGCGGCGAGCTGCCGGTCCAGACGGTGACCGTGCCGTCGGGGTGCACCGAGACCCGGGCGGTCTCGCCGGCGTCCGGGCCGCCTCCGGTGATCTCCACGTAGGCCGAGACGCCGATGCCGAGCTGGATCGGGTCGTCGCGCTCGCGGCGCCGCCGCTGCTCGGCGCGCAGCTCGTCGTAGCCCGCGGCCTCCAGCACGGTGTCCAGCGCCTTGGCGTACTCGCCGGTGTCGTAGGTCGCCCCGGTCGGCGTAGTGAACGGGAACTTGTCGGGCGCGACGAAGTTGCGGCGGCGTACCTCGGCGGCGTCCATGCCGATCTCGGCGGCGAACAGGTCCATCGCCCGCTCGATCGCGGCGGTCGCCTCCGGGCGGCCGGCCCCGCGGTACGCGCCGATCGGCGTCGTGTTGGTCACGACGCTGCGGAAGGCCGTCTCGACGCGCGGCAGGTCGTACACGCCGCTGGCCATGAGCATCGTCAGGTGCGGCAGCATGCCGCCCATGCGGACGTACCCGCCGCAGTCCTGGACGATGTCGAGCCGGTAGGCCTGGACGCGGCCGTCGCGGCTGCCGCCGATCGTGATGGTGTGGAGCTGGGCGCGGCCCTGCGACATGGCCATGAGGTTCTCGTTGCGCGTCTCGACCCAGCGGACCGGCCGGCCGGTGCGGCGCGCGGCCCAGCCGACCACGACCGTCTCCCGGTCGGCGCCGATCTTGGCGCCGAAGCCGCCGCCGACATCAGGGGCGATCACGCGGACCGCCTTCTTGTCGAGGCCGAGCTTCCCGGTCAGCTCGTCCCTGACCCCGTGCACGTTCTGCGTGCTGGACCAGAGCGTCAGCCGGTCGTCGGCCCAGCGGGCGGCGGCCGCGCGGACCTCCAGCGGAGCCGCGGCCACGCGCTGGTTGACGATGGTGCGCTCGACGACGACCTCACAGTCGGCGAAGGCCTCGTCGTCGAACTCCTTGGCGCCTCCCCGGCTGAGGACGTTCGTGCCCTTGTCGGGGAAGAGCAGGGTCTCGTCGGTGAGCGCCTGCTGGACGCCGACGACGGCGGGCAGCTCGTCGTAGTCGACGCTGACCAGCTCGGCGGCGTCCTCACCCTGGTAGTGCTCTTCGGTGAGGACGATCGCGACCGGCTCGCCGACGAAGCGCACGACGTCCTTGGCGAGCAGCGGCTCCCGGCCGGGCGGCGACTCCGGGATGTCGTCGAGGTCGTCCGCGGTCAGCACGGCGACCACGCCGGGTTCGTCGAGTGCCGCGGAGACGTCGATGCCGGTGATCCGCGCGTGGGCCATCGGACTGCGCACGAAGGTCGCGTACGCGGCGCCCTGGAGTTCGGGCAGCCGGAGATCTTCGAGATACTGCGCGCCGGTGGTGAGCAGGCGCGGATCCTCGGTTCGCACGACGCGGGTGCCGACAATGCTCATAACCCCTCCGAGGTCAAGGGCAGGATTGACCACATCCTATGAATCGCGACATCGGGCACGAAAACGGGTGTGGTACGTCCTAACGATCATTCCACTGGCCGGGGCGGCGCGGCCACCGTTCCACGCCGTTCGGCGGTTCGGCGCAGTCCGTCGACGAGGACGGCGACCATGCGCTGGTTGTAGTCGAGCCCCTCGCCGCGTACCGGCTGGCACAGGAGGGCGACGGCGTGCAGGAGGTCCTTCGCGCTGACGTCGGCGCGGACCTCGCCGGTCGCGGCCGCCGCGTCGAGCAGCGCCCCGAGGACGGGTTCGAGCCGCCGCATGAAGTAGCCGGGCAGGGCGTCGAACGCCGGATCGCCCGAGTGCAGGGCCGACGCGAGCCCTCGTTTGGTTCCGACGAACTCGGTGTACCGGTGGAGCCACTTCATGAGTGCCGTGCCCGGCTCGTGCGCGGCGCTCAGCGCCGGGCCCGCCTCGGCGCAGACGTCGATCCCGCGCTGGAGCACGGCCGCGACCAGGTCCGAGCGCTGCGGAAAGTGGCGGTACAGCGTGCCGACGCCGACGCCGGCCAGATCGGTGATCTCCTTCGCGGGGGCGTCCACTCCCGAGGTGGCGAACACGGTCTTCGCCGCTTCGAGCAGGGAGTCGACGTTGCGCTGCGCGTCGGCGCGCAGCCGGCGCGGCGTGCGTCCGGCCGACGGGGTGTTCTCGGTCACCACACTCCTCTGGTTGCATAACCGGAAAGCCTTTCCGTATAGTTCCGGAAGAGCTTTCCACTTAGGTCGAGGATAGGGCATCGGCCGTCATCTCAGGAGTGATCGCATGCAGTACCGCACCCTCGGCCGGACCGGGATCAAGGTCAGTCCGTACGCGCTCGGCACACTGATGTTCGCCACGTCCGTCGGCAACCCCGATCCCGACGACTCGGCCCGCGTCATCCACAAGGCGCTGGACGCGGGGATCAACTTCATCGACACCGCCGACGCCTACGGCGACTCCGAGGAGGTCGTGGGCAAGGCGCTCAAGGGGCGCCGGGACAACGTCGTCCTCGCGACCAAGGTGAGCCGCCCGATGGGCGACGATCCCAATCGGCAGGGCGCCTCACGGCGCTGGATCATGAAGGCGGTCGAGGACTCGCTGCGCCGCCTCCAGACCGACCACATCGACCTGTACCAGATCCACCGGCCGGACCCCGCGACCGACGTCGAGGAGACGCTGTCGGCGCTCTCCGACCTGATCCACAGCGGAAAGGTCCGCGCGATCGGGACGTCCGGAATACCGGCATCGGACCTGGTCGAGGCGCAGTGGGTCGCCGAGCGGCGCGGACTGGAACGGTTCCACACCGAACAACCGCCGTACTCGATTCTCAGCCGCGGCATCGAGCGCGAGGTGTTGCCGACCGTGCGGCGCCACGGGATGGGCGTGCTGGTGTGGGGGCCGCTCGGGCAGGGAATGCTGACCGGCCGCGTCCGCAGGGGCCGGCCGAACGACCTGCGCCGCGCGGGCCTGGTCAAGCACCTGAACGACGAGCGCCGCATCGACGTCGCCGAGCGGCTCGCCTCCCTCGCCGACGAGGCGGGCATGCGCCTGACCCACCTGGCGACGGCGTTCGCCATCGCGCACCCCGACGTGACCAGCGCGATCATCGGACCGCGCACGATGGACCACCTCGACGACCTTCTCGGCGGCCTCGACGTCGCCCTCACCGACGAGATCCTCGACCGGATCGACGAGATCGTCCCGCCCGGCACCGATGTCGGCACGCTCGACCAGGCCTACCTGCCCCCCGCCCTGCGGGATTCGGCCCTCCGTCGCCGGCCGGTCAGTGCGCGCAGCGCCGCTTAGCCTCCTTCATCGCTATGGCGATCGCTATCGATCGCTTATGCTATTCGGCCATGGAGTCGACTCAGGTCGCCGCCGCGCTGCGGCAGATCAGCAAGGGTCTGACCGCGCTGGCGGACGCGCTCGACGGCGGCACGGGGGAGCGGTCCGAAGAGGAGCGCCACCGTGACCTCATGGTCGCCTGGGGCCGGCGTGGTCTGACCCGCGCCGAGGCCAGCGACCTCTTCCGCCGGCACGGCTTCTCCCCCCAGGCGGCCGGGGGCTGGGTCCGCGGCGACTGGCTGGAGGTCCGCGACGACGGGCTCCGCTACCTGACCACCCGATCGGTGCGGTGGCTCGCCGAACAGGAGCCCGGCCATGAGCTCTGACCCCTTCTCCGTACGCCTCGACGTGCGGCTCTACGACCTCGACGCGCAGTTGCACGTGAACGGCGCGGTCTACCACCAGTACGCCGACC
This sequence comes from Actinoallomurus sp. CA-142502, assembly GCF_050936355.1. Taxonomy (NCBI): domain Bacteria; kingdom Bacillati; phylum Actinomycetota; class Actinomycetes; order Streptosporangiales; family Thermomonosporaceae; genus Actinoallomurus; species Actinoallomurus sp. CA-142502. The sequence goes on along the minus strand of NZ_JBNJMY010000001.1, from coordinate 9,378,185 downwards.
ACGCACGGTTCGCCTGCGTCCAGGCGGCCGGGGTCTCGGTGGACGAACTGATCGCCGACGGCATGGGCCCGGTCAACCTCGAAACCGTCATCCACTACCGGGCCGAGCTGCGCGGCGGCGACACGGTCGACGTCTCCTGCGCCTGGGCCTGGCGGCCGGGCCGGACGTACGAGGTGCGGCACGTCCTGCGCCGGATCGACGGGACGGTCGCCGCGGAGCTGAAGCACGTGAGCGGCCTGCTCGACCTGCGGACGCGACGCCTTGTCCGGGACCCGGCCGCGGAGTGGCGCCGGCGCGCCGTACGCCCGGAGTTGCTGGGCTTCGCCGTCCCGAGTGATGGTTATTCTGTGTAGTCATTCCGACACCATAGGTAACCATCACATGGGAGAGTGCATGCACACCCACACACCGCAGCCCGGTCGCCGCACGGGCAACCTCTTCTGCCGCGTCCGAGGAGGCGCCGTGGGCGTCGCGGCGGCGGCCGGGGTACTGCTGTCGACGGCCGGGACCGTTCCCGCCTACGCCCAGACCCAAAGGGTTTACGCCGCGCCGGGCACGAACACCTTCACCGTGCCCACCGGTGTGTCCCGGATCAGGGTCGTCCTGACCGGTGCTGGGGGAGGCGGCAGCATGGGGACATCCAATACCGTCTACCTGTCCTCTGGCAGTGGCGGGGGCGGGGGCGCCACGTCGTTCTGCACGCTGGCCGTCCATCCCGGTGACCAGATGACCATCACCGTCGGCACCGGCGGTGCCGCACCGAACGGCGACGGTCTCGCCGGGACGGCCTCCTCCGTCGCCTACGCCGACGCCGGCGGCGCCAGCGCCGACGCCGGCGGCGGCGGCCATACCGGCCCCGGCGGCCACGACAACGCCGGCGGCGCGGGAGGTATGAACGCCACCTGGTGCGCCGGTGACGACGCCGGTCAGAACTTCGGCCAGGCCGGCACGGCCGGAGTCAAAGACACGGGAGGCCCCGGAGGCGCGCCCGGCGCCGGGGTCTCCAGCGCCTGCCCCGCCGGTGTCGGCCGAGGCGGAAACGGCGCCGACTCGGCTCCTGCCCCCTACCGGCGCGGCTTCCCCGGCGCGAACGGCTGCGTCGTCCTCACTTACTGACACCCCAAGACAGCGCCGGCGGCTCCACTGCCCCCGCCACAGCGGGGGCGGTGGAGCGCTCACTCCAGCCGTGGAGCGTTCAATCTCCGAGCTCAGGTGGTACCACAGTGAAGATCCCGGCCGTGGGCGCCTCAGCGGCTGGCCCGTCCGCGGCCATCGGCCTCCTCGCCGTCCCCGCTGCCCAGGCGCGAGCGGTGCCCCTGACGCCGGTGGCCCGGACGGCCGCGCTCCCCACAGCCGTCCGACTCCTGACCGGCGAACTCCAGGCGGACTTAACGCCAAGCAGGTCACCGAAACCACCAGAGCCTGCCCAGACAACCGCTGCTCCACCGACCAGCACGTCTACGGCTTCCAATAGCCCGCCGTACGCGCCTGGACGGCGCGTGGCCCCGGCGCCTGGAAGGCGCCGGGGCCGTCCGCCTCCCCTTATTGGACGTTGATCGTGAACGTCGACGTCGTGTTCCGGATGTCGACGGCGTTGTCGCTCAGCTTGAGGTTGTTGAACGTCGCCGAGCCGACCGCCGGGCCCTGGCCGGACTCGGGCAGTTCGTTCGCCCAGATCCCGAAGCCGGACTTGGCGTCGTACGCGTCGCCGCTCTTGTGCGCGCCGCTGATCGTGATGTTGGTCAGCACGGTGTCGGTGACCGGGTTCAGCGGCCGCCCTCCGCTGTAGTCGGTCTGGAACATGATCCCCGAGTACGTCGGATCGATGATGTCGACGTCACTGACCCGGATCGCGCGGAACTGCTTCGAGGCCGAGAACATCCAGATCCCCGGGAAGGTCTGCGCGCCCCAGAAGTGGCCGCCCGCCCGCACGATGGAGATGTTGCCGAAGTTCGTCGGGTCCGGTCCGAAGTCCTCCATCGGGTAGCCGAAGTCGAGCGAGCTGATCGTGATGCCGGAGTAGGTCAGCGTGTCGGCGATGTAGACGTTCTTGACGGTGTTGTCCTGCCCGCCGTACACGGCGACGCCGGCCGCGCGCCACGGCAGGATCGCGGTGAGGTTCTGGTAGGTGTTGTTCTTCTCCCCGGTGCCGCCGGAGTCGGTCGCGGCGAACAGCGCGAAGCTGTCGTCGCCGGTCGAGCGGGCCTCGTCGTTGGACACCAGGTTGTCCGAGCTGCCGTTCGTCATGTTGACGCCGTCGGCGAAGGTGTCGCGGATGCGGTCGTTCGTGATCGTCATGTGGTCGGTGTTGTTGCCCCAGTACATGCAGACCATGTGCTCGACCCAGATGTTGTCGATCGTGTCGTTCGCGACGTTCTGCAGGTCGAACACCTTGCCCGGCCCGTCGATGCGCGAGGTGTAGTTGCCGAAGTAGGCGAACCCGGAGAACGTCGAGCCGTTCGCCGACGAGTCGGCCCGGATGCCGACGTCGGTGTTCTCCTGGCCGGTCGGCGCCTGGAACTGCGTGTACCAGGGGCCCGCGCCCACCATCTTGATCGCCTTGCCGTACACCTGGAGCTTGCTCGACGTCTGGTACGTGCCGGCGGGCAGGTAGACGCCGACGAGGCTCGGGTCCTGGCGGGCCTTGTCCAGGGCGTTCTGCACGTCCTGCTGGGTGAACCCGGCGGGCACCGTGTACTTGCCCGGGTCGGGGTTGGCGATGGGGGAGACCTGCTCGGTGTCGATGAAGTCGATCGAGTAGTACGCGGCCGTGTTGGCCGCGTCCTTCTGCAATCTGATCCTGCTGCCGGCCGGGACCGTGGTGCCGAGCATCGCGTGCGCCTCGTCATAGATGTGCCGGGGCGTCGAGCTCGGCGCGTTGTTCGGGCTGGTCTCGTCGCCGTACAGCCAGGCGAAGTGGGAGGTCAGGTCGATCGCCTTGAGGAAGGTGCCGTTGACGTAGACGTCCAGGGTGGAGTTGATCCCGCCGCCGCCGGAGGCGTCCGGCATGGCGAACCGCGTGACCAGGGTGTTGGTGGACGCCTTGGTGGTGAACTCCACGCTGGCGCCGGTGCTCGCCAGCTTGACCGCCCGGCGGCCCGAGGCCTCACCGGCGAGGTCGCCGATGGTCCGGTTCGGGCCGACGATCGTCGCGCCGCCCGCGAGGACGCCGTCCTCGGCCTCGTAGGCGTCATAGGGCATGTTCGCGCCGCGGCCGACGAAGAACGGCGTCGTGCTGGTGTTGTTGGCCTGCTTGACCGGCAGTTCGTTCGGGTCGTTCGCGAGGACGGTCTTGACGGTGTACTTGCCGTTGACGGCCGTCCACGAGCCCAGGGTGACCGGTGCGGCGGTGGCGCCCGCGGCGATCGTCCCGCTGACCGAGCCGGTGAACGTTTTGACCACGGAGTTGTTCGCGTCGAGCAGCGACAGCGTGATCCCGTGCGAACCCGAGCCCGAGGCGACGGTGCCCTGGTTCTTGACGGTCACGCTGAACGACACGTTGTTTCCGCTCGCCGGGTTGCCCGGCGTCCAGCTGACCGACGAGGCGACCAGGTCGGAGCTGGCGACGGGCGAGACGACCAGCGAGGCCGGGTTCGTGTACGTGTTGTTGTTCTCGTTCAGCTCCAGCACGGTGTCGGACTCGTCGACCTTGCCGACGAGCTGGTACGTCCCGGCGGTCCGCGTGCCGACCGAGGCGGACACCGAGGCCGAGGCGCCCGCGGCGATCGCGGGGACCGACGCGGTGCCGGCCTTCTGCCCGGACAGGTAGAAGTTGACGTTCGTCGCGTCGGAGGCGGCGGTGCCGATGTTCTTCACGGTGGCCTTGAGCGTGACCGTGTCGGTCTCCACGGGAGAGGACGGGGTCCACGACATGTCGCCGATCGTCAGGTCGGGCGCCGGGGCCGGGGAGCCCATGACCTGGAGCTCGCCGACCTGCCCGCCGGGCGCGCCGGAGTTGCTCGTGAACGCCAGCTGCACGTCGGCGACCGTGGCGGAGACGGGGATCGTCACGGTGTTCGCCCCGTTGTTCGGGTCGAAGGAGTAGCTCTTGGCGCCGACGAGGGTGGTGTAGCCGCCGGAGTGCGTCGCCCGGCCGAGTACCGCGATCGTCTGCGTACGGGCGGCCCAGATCGGGTCGGGGTTGAGCTTGATCACGACGGAGCTGATGACGGCCTTGGCGCCGAGGTTGACGCTCAGGGTGGCCGGGTACGCGCCGGAGGCGCTCTCCCAGTAGGTGCCGACGTTGTTGTCGTTGGCGTTCGTCTCGACGAAGTCGTACACGTGCGAGGAGGCGGTGATCGGCTTTCCGGCGGCGAGGTCGGTGTCGGCGGCCGGACGGGGCGAGGAGGGCACGGGGGACGCGGCGGCGGGGGACGCCAGTCCCAGGGCGGCGAACAGGCTGATCACGGCGGTGGCGGCGATCAGCCGCAGGCGGGTGTGGTGGGGTCTCATTGCGCCTCTCGTCTGCGACAGCGCCGACCGCGCACGGTCGGCGCTCTGGAGGGGGCACGTGCCTGGGGGAGGCATGTGGGACGCATCACAGAGATTAGATTCGCCGACAAGGCAACGCAAGAGGCCGACTTTTGATTGCAAAAAGTCGATGGACGGCCTCGGTCGTCCGGCGTCTGGCCGGGCTCCCGTCCGCTGCTCCAGACTCTTGGTCGTCGGACGGTGTGAGAGAGAGGCGGGGCGGATGCCGGAGCGGGTGGCGTTGGTGACGGGTGCGTCGAGGGGCATCGGGGCGGCGACCGCGCGGCGGCTCGCGCGGGACGGGATGGCGGTGGCGATCAACTCCCACCCGGAGGAGCGGATGGTCGCCACGGCCGACCGGGTCGCCGCCGGGATTCGCGACGACGGCGGCACGGCCGCGGTGTACGTCGCGGACATCGCCGAGGCCGGCGCGGTGGACGCGATGTTCGGCCGCTGCGAGGAGGAGCTGGGCCGGATCGGCGTGCTGGTGACGAACGCGGCGGTGACCCGGCGCACGGAGTGGACCGATCTCACCGAGGCCGACTGGGACCGGATCCTCGGGGTCAACCTCACCGGCGCGTGGCTGTGCGCGCGGCGCGCCTTCGGCGAATCGCCGGCCGAGGGCGGCGCGATCGTCACGGTCAGCAGCGTCCTCGCCCGGATCGGCGCGGCGGACTCGGTCCCGTACGCCACCACGAAGGCGGGCCTGCTGGGCTTCACCCGCTCGATGGCCCGCGCCCTCGGGCCGGCGGGCGTACGGGTCAACTCCGTGATGCCGGGCGCGATCCGGACCGAGGAGGAGCTGGAGGCCTACCCGGACCAGGAGGCGATGGAGCGGCAGGCCCTGTCGCGTCAGGCGCTCCAGCGCCGGGGCCTGGCCGAGGACATCGCGAACGTGGTGAGCTTCCTCGCCGGCCCGGACAGCGCCTTCATGACCGGTCAGACCGTGTGCGTGGACGGAGGCTGGGTCCTGCACTGAGGACGGGCACTAGCCCACCGGGAGTTCGAAGCGCCCGAACAGCCACGTGCCGGGTGCCGCGGGGTCGTCGCCGGCCCAGAAGTCGGTCCACAGCCGGACGAACTCCTCGCGTGACAGGTGGCCGTCGCCGTCGAGGTCGAGCAGGGGGAAGACCTCGTCGGTGTCGGTCGGGCGGCCGCTCCATGCCTCGATCAGCCGGTTGTACTCCCAGGCGGAGATGCGCCCGTCGCCGTCCTCGTCGACGGCCACGAACATCGCCTCGGCGGTGTCGGTGACCGCTCCGGGCATGCCGCCGAGCCGGTCGACGACCAGCAGGACCTCATCGAGGGTGATCTTGCCGTCCCGGTCGGCGTCGGAGGCGGCCAGCAGCGTGTCCCACCAGCCCATCATGATCGAGGTCAGCCGGACGCTGCCGCTCGTCCCCCGGATGGCGATCCAGCGTGCGGTCAGGGCCGCGAAGTCGGCCTCCTGGAGTAAGCCGTCGCCGTCGGCGTCCATCGCCTCGAACACCCCGGCGATCTTCTTCCTCTGGAACTCACTCGCCATGTGATCGGTCCTTCCGGTACGTCTGATGTGCAGGTGAAAGCGCAGCTTCATGGTGGTGACAGGCGTTCGCTGCTTCAATCGCCCGGAAGCGTTACCTTCTTCTCCGTCGGTAACTGAACCATCACCCAAAGTGTGAGGTCGATTCCGAGACATCCCGTATGCCGGGAATGTGGCCTATAGGAGAGATGAGGCGCTCACCGCCGCCACCGGTGCGGCGGAAGACCCTGGCCGGCGAGCGTGGGGACGCGAGCGCCGATGGGGGAAGTGACCAGGGCTGGGCGGTGACGGCGGTGAGCGGACCGGCGGCGGGCCGGGGACCCGCCGCGCCGACGGCGAAACGCATGGCCCAGGGATGCCGAGGGGCCCGGTGCCGGGGAAAACGTGTTCGCGGTCACGCTTCCGGTATAACGCCGCGTGGCCGAAGGAGCGGACGAAGTTCACGAAAGTTGAATCGCCCTCAGGCGCCGGACGGCCGGTCACGTACGGTGAGAACCGTGGAACTACGGCAACTCGCGTCGTTCCTGGCGGTCGTCGAGGAGGGCCAGTTCGCCCGCGCCGCCGCCCGGCTGTTCCTGTCGCCGCCCGCGGTGACGGGCCACATCCAGCGGCTCGAACGCGAGCTGGGCGTGCAGCTCCTCGAACGCTCACCGATCGCGCTGACCCCGGCGGGCGAGCGCCTCGTGCCCCACGCCCGTACGATGCTCGCCGCGGCGAACGCCGCCACCGACGCCGTCACCGATCTGCGCACCGACGACGATCTCCCGCTGCGCGTCGGCGTGATGGCTCCCGGCTCGGCCGAGCTGACGCCCGTGATCCTGAGGGCCTTCCGCAGGGCGCAGCCCACCATCCCGCTGATCGTCGAGAGCCTCGCCTTCGCCGAGCACACCACCGCGCTGACCGAGCACCGGGTCGACCTGGCGTTCGTCCGCCCGCGGCCCGACGACGAGCGCCTCAACGTGGACGTGCTCACCACCGAGCCCCGGGTGCTGATCCTGCCCACGGCCGGCCCGGTCGGCGACGCGGAGGCGCTGCGTCTGAGCGACGTGCTCGACCTGGCCTTCGTCGGGCTGCCCGAGGGCGTGCCCCGGGTGTTCACCGACTACCTGTACTTCGCCTCGGCGCGCAACGGCATGTCGCCACGGTGCGGCGTCGACGAGGCGGCGACCATCCAGGACGTGCTCACCAGTGCTTCGGCCGGGCGGGCGATCGGGGCCGCGCTGTACTCCTTCTCCCGGCTCTATCGCTGGCCCGGCATCAGGTTCGTCCCGGTGATCGACGCGCCTTGGGCGCAGAGCGTGCTGGCCAGCCGGAGGGACGACATCCGCCCGCAGGTACGGGCCTTCCGCGCGTTGGCCACCACGCTGGCCCGCGACCTGGGCCCCGGCCTCGCGTCCGCCTCGGAGGCGGCCGGGCCGCTCATCCTTCCCGAGCCGTGACCGGGGCCGGCGACGGGTTCATCCGGACTCGTCGGAGCGGGCCTGGATGAGGGCCTGGAGGCCGTCGAGGATCAGTCGGAGGCCCAGTTCGAACGCGCGCGCAGGGTCGTGCGCGGACCCGTACTCGGCCCCGGCGGCGGCGCCGACGCGTGTGGCCGTGGGGAAGCGGGTGACGTCGAGCACCTTCTCCAGGAGCGGGGCGCGGGCCTGCCACCACTCTTCGTCGGTCAGGTCGGTGCGCCGCTGCGCCTGCGCGGACTCGACCGCGCCTCGTACCGCGCCGTGGACGTAGTCGGACAGCACGCTGACCACCAGGTCCATCTCGATGTCCGAGAGGCCGAGGCCGTCGACGGCGCGTAGCTCGCGGTCGTACCTGGCCGTCTCGTTGGGGCCGAGCACCGGGCGGCTGGTGGCGACCTGGAGGAGCCAGGGGTGGCGGAGGTACCGCGCCCGGTTGTCCCGTGCGATCGCCTGGAGCCGGGCCCGCCAGTCGCCGTCCTCGGGCGCGGCCGGCGTCGTGGTCTCGCCGTAGACCCGGTCCAGCATGACGTCGATCAGCTCGGCCTTGCCCGGCACGTAGGTGTAGAGGGACATGGCGGTGACGCCGAGGCGTTCGGCGACGCGTCGCATCGACAGGGCGGCCAGCCCCTCGGTGTCGGCGATCTCGATCGCGGCCCGCACGATGCCGTCCACGGTCAGCCGTGGCTTGGGGCCGGGTCTGCCGGGTCTGTCGTCGCGCCCCTCGGCGCCCCAGAGGAGCTCGAGGCTGCGCTTCGGGTCGCCCGCGGCGCTGTACTCCGTCGTCACCCCGCCATTGTCCTTGCGTCAGCAGGCCGGCTTGAACTCTCTACGGCGTAAGGTAATCTGTGCGTCCAACTTTATACGGCGTAGAGAGATGGGGCTCATGAGCTTGACCGACTACGCGGTCGTCGCCGAGGGGCTGCGCAAACGCTTCCGCGGCACGACCGCGCTCGACGGGTTCGACCTGGCCGTACGGGCGGGCACGGTGCATGGCCTGCTCGGCCGCAACGGCGCGGGCAAGACCACGGCCGTACGGGTGCTGACCACGCTGCTGCGGTCCGACGGCGGGCGGGCCGAGGTGGCCGGGTACGACGTGGGGCGCCAGGCCGACCGGGTGCGCGCCCGGATCGGGCTGGTCGGGCAGCAGACGGCCGTGGACGAGGCGCTCAGCGGGCGGCAGAACCTGACGATGTTCGGCCGCCTGTACCACCTCGGGGCGAGGGCGGCCGCGCGGCGGGCGGACGAGCTGCTGGAGCGGTTCGGGCTGGCCGACACCGGGCGGAAGGCCGTCAAGGACTATTCGGGCGGGATGCGCCGTCGCCTCGACCTCGCCGCCGGGCTGATCGTCGCGCCGCCGGTGCTGTTCCTGGACGAGCCGACCACCGGCCTGGACCCGCACAGTCGCAACGAGGTCTGGGCGGCCGTGCGCTCACTGGTCGCCGACGGCACGACCACGGTGCTGCTCACCACGCAGTACCTGGAGGAGGCCGACCAGCTCGCGCACGGCATCTCGGTGATCGACTCCGGGCGGGTGATCGCCGAGGGCGGCCCGGAACGGCTGAAGGCCGCCCTCGGCGGCGATCGGCTCGACGTCGTGGTGCGCGACGTCGCCGACCTGCCCGCGACGGCGGCCGTCGTCGGCCGGGCGCTCGGCGCGCGACCGGAGACCCACGAGGACACCCGTCGGGTCAGCGTGCCCGTGCGCCCGCCCGCCGACCGCGTCGCCGCCCTGGCCGAGGCCGCCCGCGCGCTCCGGGACGAGGGCGTCGTGGCCGAGGACATCGCGCTGCGCCGCCCCACCCTGGACGAGGTGTTCCTGCACCTGACCGCGGCGCCGGGCGACCGCGTCGACGCGGAGGCGAGCCGATGACCCCCACCACGCCGGCCCCGGCGCTTCCGCGCGGGCCGCTCGACCGGATGCGGTGGGCGGTCGCGGACGGCTGGACCGTCACCCGCCGCGACCTCACGCACTGGGCCCGCCGGCCCGGCGCCGTCATCGCCGGCAGCGTGCTGTTCCCGATCATGATCGTGCTGATGTTCGGGTACCTGTTCGGCGGCGCGATGAGGACGCCCGGGGACGGGCGGTACCTCGAATTCCTGATGCCGGGCATGTTCGCGATGACCATGGTGTTCGGCATCGGGGCCACGCTGGTCTCGGTCAGCACCGACGCGGCCCGGGGCGTCACGGACCGGTTCCGCTCCATGCCGATGGCGCCGACGGCCGTGGTCGTCGGCCGCGCCGCCGCCGACATGCTCAACTCCGCTCTCGCGCTGGCCGCCATGATCGCGTGCGGGCTGGCGGTCGGCTGGCGGGCCCGCGGCGGCCTGGGCGACGCGCTGCTCGCGGTCGGCCTGCTCCTGCTGCTGCGGTTCGCGTTCGTGTGGGTGGGCGTCTACCTCGGCCTGACGTTCCACCGCAACCCCGAGGCGGTCACGGCGGTGCGCACGCTGGAGTTCCCGATCGGCTTCCTGGCCAACGCGTTCGTCTCCCCGGCGACGATGCCCGGCTGGCTGGGCGCCATCGCCGAATGGAACCCGCTGTCCGCCACGATCTCGGCCACCAGGCGGCTGTTCGGCAACCCCGGCTGGGGCGGCGACTCGTGGATCGTCCACCACGCGCTGCCCATGGCGGTCGCGTGGCCGCTGCTGATCGTGGCGATCTTCTTCCCGCTGTCGGTGCGGAGCTTCCGGCGGCTGCGCCGCTGATACGGAGAGAGGGCGGTTTCGAAACGTCGAAACCGCCCTCTCGTTACTAGTCGACCTCGACGACGGCCTGCGCGAACTGCGCCGTGTACAGGCGGGCGTAGGCCCCTTCCGCCTTGAGCAGCTCGTCGTGGGTGCCCTGCTCGACGATGCTCCCCGACTCCATGACGAGGATCAGATCCGCGTCCCGGATCGTGGACAGCCGGTGGGCGATGACGAAGCTGGTGCGGCCCTCCCGCAGGGAGTTCATCGCCCGTTGGATGAGGACCTCGGTGCGCGTGTCGACCGAGCTCGTCGCCTCGTCCAGGATCAGGATCGACGGCCGGGCGAGGAACGCGCGGGCGATGGTGATCAGCTGCTTCTCGCCCGTGCTGACGTTGGCGCCCTCGTCGTCGATGACCGTGTCGTAGCCGTCCGGCAGCGTACGGACGAACCGGTCGACGTGGGTGGCGCGGGCCGCCTCCACGATCTGCTCCTGGGTCGCGCCGGCCGCGCCGTACGCGATGTTCTCCGCGATCGTGCCGCCGAACAGCCAGGCGTCCTGCAACACCATGCCCGTACGGGCGCGCAGGTCCTCGCGGGTCATCTCGGCGACGTCGACGCCGTCGAGGGTGATCCGGCCGCCGGTGACCTCGTAGAAGCGCATCAGGAGGTTCACCAGCGTGGTCTTGCCGGCCCCGGTCGGGCCGACGATCGCGACCGTCTGCCCCGGCTCGACCGTCAGGGACAGGTCCTCGATCAGCGGGATCTCCGGGTCGTAGCTGAACGAGACGTGCTCGAACGCCACCCGTCCGCGTACGTCCTGCGGGCGTACCGGCGTCACCGGGTCCGGTTCCTGCTCGTCGGCGTCCAGCAGCGCGAACACCCGCTCGGCCGAGGCCACCCCCGACTGGAGCAGGTTCGCCATGCTGGCCACCTGCGTGATCGGCTGGGTGAACTGCCGGGAGTACTGGATGAACGCCTGCACCTCGCCCAGCGACAGCGATCCCGAGGCCACCCGCAGCCCGCCGACGACGGCGACGAGCACGTAGTTGAGGTTGCCGATGAACATCATCGCCGGCTGGATCATGCCGGAGATGAACTGGGCGCGGAAGCTGGCGGCGTACAGGGTCTCGTTGTGCCGCTCGAAGGTCTCCCGCGACTCCTTCTGCCGCCCGAAGACCTTGACCAGCGCGTGCCCGGTGAACATCTCCTCGATGTGCCCGTTGAGCCGGCCGGTCGTCGCCCACTGCTTGACGAACTGCGGCTGGGCCTTCTTGCCGATCCGCGCCGCCACGAAGACCGACACCGGCACGGTCACCAGCGCGATCAGCGCCAGCAGCGGCGAGATGACGATCATCAGGGTGAGCACGCCGACGATGGTGAGCAGCGAGGTCAGGATCTGGCTGAGCGTCTGCTGCAGCGTCTGCTGGAGGTTGTCGATGTCGTTGGTGACGCGGCTGAGCACCTCTCCGTGCGGCTGCCGGTCGAAGTAGCCCAGCGGCAGCCGGGCCAGCTTCGTCTCGGCCTCCTCGCGCAGCCGGTACATCGACCGCTGCACGATCGTCGTGGTGAGCCGGCCCTGCAGCAGCCCGAACACCGCGGCGACCACGTAGAGGGCCAGCACGACCAGCAGCACCGTGCCGACCTTGCCGAAGTCGATGCCGTGACCCGGCACGAAGTCCATCGAGTTGAGCATGTCCGCGAGGGTCGTCTGGCCGCTCGCGCGCAGGTGCGCGACCATCTGGGCCTTGGTGAGCCCGGCCGGCGCCTGACGGCCGACCACTCCGGCGAAGATCAGGTCGGTGGCCCGGCCGAGGATGCGCGGACCGATCACGGTGGTGGTGACGCTGGCGACGGCCAGCAGCAGCGTGACGATGATGAGCGGCCGCTCGGGCCGCAGCATGCGCAGCAGCCGCCGGCTCGATCCCCGGAAGTCCAGGGACTTCTCGACCGACCGCCCGGCCATGAACGCGGCCGGTCCACGGGCCGTACCGGGTGCCGGTCCCGGGCCGCGACCCGGTACGGGACGTTCCCCAGCGGGGCGACTCATGCGGCCTCCTGCTCGGTGAGCTGGGAGAGGACGATCTCCCGGTAGGTCTCGTTGGTGTCCATCAGTTCGTGGTGGGTGCCCGTGCCGACGACGCGGCCCTCGTCGAGGACGATGATGCGGTCGGCGTGCCGGATGGTGGAGACGCGCTGGGCGACGATGACGACGGTCGCGTCGGAGGTCTCGGCGGCGAGCGCCGCCCGCAGCGCCGCGTCGGTGGCGTAGTCCAGGGCGGAGAAGGAGTCGTCGAACAGGTAGATCTCGGGCCGGCGTACGAGCGCCCGGGCGATGGCCAGGCGCTGCCGCTGGCCGCCGGAGACGTTGGTGCCGCCCTGATCGATCTTGGCGTCCAGGCCGCCGTCCATGCGCTCGACGAAGTCGCGGCCCTGCGCGATCTCCAGGGCGTGCCAGATCTCCTCGTCGGTCGCGTCGGGCTTGCCGTACCGGAGGTTCGAGCCGACCGTGCCGGAGAACAGGTACGGCTTCTGCGGCACGATCGCGACCGCCTCCGACAGGACGTCCGGGTCGAGCGTGCGCACGTCGATGCCGTCGACGAGCACGGTGCCGGCGGTGACGTCCATGAGCCGGGGGATCAGGTTGAGCAGCGTGGTCTTGCCGCTGCCCGTCGACCCGATGATCGCGGTGACCTCGCCCGGCCGCGCGACCAGGTCGATGCCGCTCAGCACGGGCTGCTCGGCGCCGGGGTAGCGGAACTCGGCGTCCCGCAGCTCCAGATGACCGTGCACGGCGAGCGTACGGACCGGCTCGTCCGGCGCGACGACGCTCGGCTCGGTCTCCAGCACCTCCTGGATGCGCTCGGCGCACACCTCGGCGCGCGGCACCATCATGAACATGAAGGTGGCCATCATCACCGACATCATGATCTGCATGAGGTAGCTGAGGAACGCGGTCAGCGCGCCGATCTGCATCGACCCGTCGTTGATCAGGTGGCCGCCGAACCACAGCACCGCGACGCTGGAGACGTTGACGACGAGCATCACCGTCGGGAACATCAGGGCCATCAGCCGCCCGGTGCCGAGCGAGACCTCGAGCAGCTCGGTGTTGGAGGTGGCGAACCGCTCCTGCTCGGGCCGGTCCCGTACGAACGCCCGGATCACCCGGACGCCGCCGATCTGCTCGCGGAGGACCCGGTTGATCGTGTCGATGCGTTCCTGCATCAGCCGGAACAGCCGGCGCATCCGAGTGATGATCAGGCTGATCACCACGCCGAGCACCGGCACGCTGACCAGCAGCAGCGAGGACAGCTCGACGTCCTGGTTGAGCGCCAGCACGATGCCGCCGACCCCCATGATCGGCGCCGACACCATCATCGTGAACGTCATCAGGGCCAGCATCTGGACCTGCTGCACGTCGTTCGTGGTCCGGGTGATCAGGGACGGCGTGCCGAACCGGCCCACCTCACGCGCGGAGAACTCCTGCACGCGATTGAAGATCCCCGCCCGTACGTCACGGCCGAGCGCCATCGCCGTACGGGCGCCGAAGTAGACCGCGGTCGCCGAGCAGACGATCTGTACGAGAGCGACGGCGAGCATGATGCCGCCGGTCCGCATGATGTAGCCGGTGTCGCCCTTGACCACGCCGTCGTCGATGATGTCGGCGTTCAGGCTCGGCAGGTACAGGGTCGCCAGGGTCTGCACCAGCTGAAGCACCACCACGAGCGCCAACGGCTTTCGGTACGGGCGCAGATAGGCGCGCAGAAGTCGGATCAGCACACGCAACTCTTCCTGTCGGCGAAAGGAATCCGGGCAAGCGCCACCGTCTCCACAGGAGATGGCTCGGGGGACAGGTACGAAAAGTACCTCTAAATCAGAGGTGATTGCGCGTGATTTTTCCTGAAGCTGAATCGTTAGTGGCGCTATATCCGCAGGTCGGGTCGGCTGGCGGGATTCGGCGGTGTCCGGGGGTGGCCTGCCCTGTACAAACCCATGCGCGACGGCTACGCCCTGTGACGCCCGGCCGAACGCCATTCCAAACTCGCCCGACCCGGCCGTACGGCCTGCCCGGGACGTTCCCGGCAGGGCGTACAACCTGCCCGACCGGCCGATGTGGGGACGGGGGGCTTCGCGGAGCATGGCGACATTGCCGCTTTGCCGCCGGTGGCCACCTGGACCGCCTGCCGTATCGATCAGGAGGTGAGCGTGAGGGTGCCGGGCCCGGGCCCAAGGTGGAGGATCGTGCGGCGGAGGGGGCCGGCCTTTCGGCTGATCCTCGTCGGCGGTGTCATGGCGCTGCCGATGATCGGAGCGTTCGCGCTCCTGTTCTCGGCGGTGACCGCCCTGCGGGACGCCGATGCGACCGCCCGGCGGTCCGCGGCCGTGCTGATCTCCGCCGACCGGCTCGACCGGCTCGTGCTCGCCCTCGATGGGGACGCGCGTGCCCTGGCGCTCACCGGTGCTCCCGCCTACCTCCGCGCCTACGACGCCGAGCGGGCCGCCTTCTCCGGAGAGGGGGCGAACTTCGCGCGGCTCACCGCGCGGGTCGACCCGGACGAGGCCCGCCTGGCCCGGGAGATCGTTCAGGCCGACGACGCCTACGTGCGCGACCGGCTCACCCCCCTGGTGAACGCCGCCCGCGGCGATCCCGCCGGGGCGCGCGCCATGGTGCGTGACGGCCAGGGGCTGTCGCGGCTCTCCTCGTTGCGGGAGCGGAGCGCGGGCTTCGAGGCGACCCGGACGAACGCGGTCGCCGGCTCCGGGCGGCACGCCGCCGAGGTGGCGCGGAGGATGACGGTCTCCGCGGTGGTCTGCGCGGCCGCGGCGCTGCTGTTCGTCTCGTTCGTCGCCTTCCTTCCCCGGTTGGTCGTCCGCCCGATCCGGCAGGCCGCCGACCTCGCCGACGCCCTCGCCGACGAGCAGCGCGCGCTGCGGCGCGTCGCCACGCTGGTCGCGTGCGGGGTCTCGCCGGCGCAGGTGTTCGACGCCGTCGCCGCCGAGGTCGGGCGCGTTCTGAAGGTGGAGCACACGTCGATCATCCGGTTCGAGCCCGACGAGACGGCGCGGGTGGTCGGCCACTGGAGCGACCCGCGCGTGCCCAGGGCCATGCCGCCCATGGGCGGGCGCTGGCCGGTCGAGGACGGCACCGTCACGGCCGCGACGCGCAACACCGAACGCCCGGCGCGGATGTGCGACTACGAGCGCGCCACCAGCGCGATCGGGGTCTGGGCGCGCCAGGCGGGGATCCGCTGTGTGGTGGGCTGCCCGGTGAAGGTCGAGGGCCGCGTCTGGGGCGCGATGTTCCTGCACTCGATGGACGAGGAACCGCCGCCGGGGGGGACCGAAGAGCGGATGCGGCAGTTCACCGAACTCGTCGGTACCGCGATCGCGGGCGCCCAGAGCCGCAGCGACCTCCTCGCGTCGCGGGCCCGCGTGGTCGCGGCCGCCGACGAGAGCCGCCGCCGCATCGAACGCGACCTGCACGACGGAGCCCAGCAGCGGCTCGTCGCGCTCGCGCTCCGGGTCCGTACGCTCGAGACCGCGGTCGCCCCCGGTCAGGAACGCCTCAGGGCGCAGATGTCCGCCCTCGTCGACGATCTGTCCGGCGTGCTGGACGACCTGCAGGAGGTCTCGCGCGGCATCGTCCCGCCGATCCTCGGCCGGAGCGGCCTCGGCCCCGCGCTGCGTTCCCTCGCCCGGCGTTCACCCGTCACCGTACGGCTCGGCACGGGCTTCGCGGAACGCCTGCCCGAACGCGTCGAGGTCGCCGTCTACTACACCGCCGCCGAGGCGCTGACGAACGTCGCCAAGCACGCGCGGGCCTCCGAGGTACGGGTCGACCTGAGCCTGGAGAACGGGGCCGTACGGCTGTCGGTCCGCGACGACGGCCGTGGCGGAGCCGACCTCACCCGGGGGTCCGGCCTCGTCGGCCTGAAAGATCGGGTCGAGGCGCTCGGCGGGACCATAGAGATCATCAGCCCGCCCGGCGGGGGCACGTCCGTTCTCGCCGCCATCCCGGTGGAGCCCGCGGAAGACGACGCCGAAGACGGCGCCGAACGCCCGGATCGGCCGGTGCGAGCCGCGGGCGCGAGGAGTGAAGACCTCGCAAAGAAAGGCTCTGACCTGCTCTAACGGGAATCACTTGGGTAGAGTCGATACAAAAGACACCGCGACCCGCGGTCGGCCGCGTCGCACGACTCGGCTCGCGCCCGGCCCCTGGCGACAAGGACCTTGGCCGACGGACGCCGGTCCCGAGACCGCCCTCTCTTCCCTCCGAGGCCCCGGAGGCCACGGCCAGGCGGCTTCCGCGCCCCGACACCGTCGTCAGGTACCGCTGAGTTCTCGGGTCGCGCCGGGGGGAGCGCAGGGGGGAGATGGCATGAAGTGCGGAAGTCAGATCGCCGTCGCCGTCGTCGGGGGCTATGTCCTGGGGCGGAGCCGTAAGACCCGGATGGCGATCCTGCTGGCGCTCATGGCTGCGGGGGGCGGCAAGCTTCCCGTCGGGCCCGAGGATCTGCTGCGCAAGACGCCGCTGGGCGGGCAGCTCGACAAGCTCACCGGAGATCTGCGCGGCCAGATCGTCGACGCCGGCATGTCGGTCGCGAAGAAGGCGGCGAGCAGCCGCATCGACTCGCTGAGCGACCGGCTGCAGGAGCGCGCGGAGACGCTGCGGTCGGGCACCCGGAGACGCGAGGAGGCCCCCGAAGAGGGCGAGGAGGAGCCGGAGCGCGCCCGGCCACGGCGCGAGCGCGCGGAGCCCACTCGGCGCAGGCGCGAGGAACCGGGCCGCCGCGAGCGGGGCCGTGAGGAACCCTCCCGGCGCAGGCGCACACGCGAGCCGGAGTACGACGAGGACGAGTACGACGAGGACGAAGACTACGAGCGCGACGAGGACGAGCGCGAGGACGACCGCCGAGGTCGCGAGCGCGCGCCGCGCCGCGGCGACTACGACGAGTACGAGGACGAGGACGACTACGACCGGGACGACTACGACCGGGACGACTACGACCGGGACGAGTACGAGGAAGAGGAAGAGGACGAGCGCGGAGGCTCCGAGCCGGAGCGGCGTCCCCGTCAGGACCGCCGCCCGCCGGCCCGTTCGTCGCGGCCGGAGCCGCGCCGCCGGACGCCGAGGCGTGAGGACGACCGCCCGAGAAGGGGACGGTCACCCCGCTGACGGCTCTCCGGGGCCGCCGTACCCGTGAGCCGGGTCCGCCGGGGCCGATCTCGCGACCTTGAGCGAACGCCCAGGGGAGGGAGCAGCGATGACCGAGGGTGACCGGCTCGGCCGGGAGAGCGCCCAACTGACCGAGAGCCTGCCCACGCAGAGGCTCGCCAAGGAGGCCAAGAGCCTGCTGGAGGCCTTCGCGGAGAGGGTCCTGTCCTCGGTGGGAGACAGGGTCAGCGACAAGGTCAACGAGTTCAGCCACGGGCTGCTCGAGAAGGTCGGTGACGCGGAGGGCGCCGGCCCGGGGGTCAAGGCCGCGGTCTCGGGGCTGACGGCGCTGACCGAGGGCAAGGGGCCCGTACGCGCGGCGCTCGGCGCGGGCGCCACCGGGCTGAAGGAGAAGGTCAAGAAGCTCTTCGGCGCCGGCAAGGGCAAGAAGGCCAAGCTCACCAACATCGTCGAGACGATCGACGTCGGCGTGCCGCTGCGGGTCGCCTACAACCAGTGGACCCAGTACGAGGACTTTCCCTCGTTCATGAAGAAGGTCGAGCACGTCGAGCGTCCGGAGGACGAGAAGTCGAACTGGAAGGCGCAGGTCTTCTTGTCCCACCGCTCCTGGGAGGCGACGACGCTCGAACAGGTGCCCGACTCCCACATCATCTGGCGCTCCAAGGGCGCCAAGGGCTACGTCGACGGCGCGGTCTCCTTCTCCGAGCTGGCCCCGAACCTCACCCGTATCTGCCTGGTCATGGAGTACCACCCGCAGGGCCTGTTCGAGCACACCGGGAACATCTGGCGGGCCCAGGGCCGGCGCGCACGCCTGGAGTTCAAGCACTTCCGCCGGCATGCGATGGTCCACGCGCTGCTCCGGACCGACGAGATCGAGGGCTGGCGCGGAGAGATCCGCGAGGGCGAGGTCGTCAAGACCCACGAAGAGGCGCTCGACGAGGAGGAACGGGCCCGCGAGGAGGAGGAAGAGCGGGCGCGCGGCGAAGAAGAGGAGCCCGAAGAGGAGGAGCGCGAGGAGGCCCCCGAAGAGGAAGAAGAGGGCGAGGAAGAGGAGGAGCCCGGCGAGGCCGCCGAACGCGAAGAGGGCGAAGAGGAGCCGGAGGAGCCGGAAGAAGAGCGCGAGGAGCCCGAGGCGGAGCGCCCCCGGAGGCCGAGACGCCGGCGCGCCGAGGAGGAGGCCGAGGAGGAACGGCCCCGCCGCCGTCGCCCGGCCGAGGAACCCGAGGACGAGGACGAGGAACGGCCCCGGCGCCCGGCCCGGCGCCGTCGCCCCGCCGAGGAGCCCGAGGACGAGGACGAGGAACGGCCGGCGCGGATGCCGAGGCGCCGTGGGCCCGCCCGCCCTCGCGAGGACGAGTCCGAGTGACCGGAAGGAAACACGCCGAACGGAGGTGACTCCCCATGACGGTCTCCCCGTACGAAGGGTCGGGGCCCGTCCAACGGTCGTCCGGAAGCGCGCTGGTGGATGTGGTCGACACGATCCTGGACAAGGGTCTCGTCATCGACGCCTTCGTCCGCGTGTCCCTGGTGGGCATCGAGCTGATCACCATCGACGCGCGCATCGTGGTGGCGAGCGTGGACACCTACCTGCGCTTCGCGGAGGCCACCAACCGCCTGGACCTGTACGAGAAGGGTGGCACGGGGCTGCCCGATCTCGTCGGCGAGCTGACCGAGAAGGGCACACGCGGCGGGGCCAAGGGCAAGACCAAGGGCATGCTCGACGCCGCGCGGGAGACGGTCGGCGAGGTGCTGGACGAGCGCAAGGAACGGGCGGAGGAGCGGGAGCGCCGCCGGTCCTCGCGTAGGGAGCGTGAGCGGTGACGACACGACCGAGGAGCGAGGCGCCCGAGCGCGCCCCCGGCGACATGGCCCTGGCCTGCTACGTGTACGGCGTGGTCCGCGCGGACGCGCGGCTGCCCGAGGACCTGACCGGGATCGCGGGCGGCGAGGTGTTCCTGGTCCGGTACGGCGACCTGGCGGCCGCGGTGAGCGAGATCTCCCCGGTGCAGGCGCTGGGCACCCGCGACGACCTGCTCGCGCACGAGGCGGTCGTCGAGGCCCTCGCGAACGAGACGACGACCCTGCCGCTGCGGTTCGGCGCGGTGGTCACCACGGCGGACGCGCTGGCCGAGGAGATGCTGGCACCGCATGAGGACTGGTTCCTGGACGTCCTGGACGACCTGGGCGGCGCGCGGGAGTTCGCCGTCTCGGGCGTCTATGCCGAGGACGTCGTCCTCCGCGAGGTTCTCCGGGAGGACCCGCAGGCGGCGCGGCTACGGGAACGGGTCCGCGAACTGCCGGAGGACGCCGCCTACTACGACCGCATCCGCCTGGGCGAGCTGATCGTCAAGGCGCTGGACGAGAAGCGGCAGGCCGACACCGACGAGCTCATCGACACGCTGGAGCCGTACTCCCGTGCCGTGGCGCCGCGGGCGCCGGCCGGTGAGGACGCGGCGGCCGACGCGGCGTTCCTGGTGGCCGACCGGGACCTGGAGGAGTTCGAGCGGGCCGTGGACCGGCTCGGCGAACGCTGGGGCGACCGTGTCCGGCTGCGCATGGTCGGCCCGCTCGCGCCGTACGACTTCGTTCCGCCGCCGCCCGGAGGAGGGAACTGAGACATGGGACTGCTCACGGGCCTGCTGACCCTGCCGCTCGCGCCCGTGCGGAGCGTCGCCTGGCTGGCCGAGCGCATCCTGGAGCAGGCCGAGCGCCAGCTGTACGACCCGGCGCTGATCCGTAAGCAGATCGCCGAGATCGAGGCGGAGGTACGGGCCGGCCGGCTGCCGGAGGACGAGGCGGCCGCGCTGGAGAACGAACTGCTGGCCCGGATGATGTCGCGGCAACGCTCCGGCTTCCCGGAGGGCGGGAATGGACGACCGCCGGAACGATGAGCCGAGGCGCCGTACCCGGCGCCCGCCTCCGCCGACCGCGGACCGCGCCGCGCGGCTGGCCGCCGACCACGTGGCCGAGATGACCGGCAAGGATTTCGAGGGGATCACCTCGCTGGCACAGGCGGAGGACGGCCGGTGGACGGTCGGCGTGGAGGTCGTCGAGACGCACCGGATCCCCGCGACGACCGACATCCTCGCCGTGTACGAGGCCGAGCTGGACCCGGAGGGCGAGCTGCTGGCCTACCGCCGCGTCGACCGCTACATCCGGTGCCAGGTGGGGGAGAGGTGACGTGACGGATCCGATGGAGCGGGGGCTGACCGGATACGGCTATGGACGGCAGCCCGCGCAGACACGGCGCCCGGAGTCGGCGAACCTCGCCGACATCCTGGAGCGGGTGCTCGACAAGGGCATCGTCATCGCCGGTGACATCCAGGTGAACCTGCTCGACATCGAGCTGCTGACCATCAAACTGCGGCTGGTGATCGCCTCGGTCGACCGGGCCAAGGAGATGGGGATCGACTGGTGGGAGCACGACCCCACCCTCTCGTCCGCGGCCCACCGCGAGGAGATCGCGGCGGAGAACCGCCGGCTGCGCGAACGGCTCGCCGCACTGGAGGGCGCGGACGACGAGGAGGAGCGCGCCGAGCCGGAACTCCGGCACCGGGACCGCCGCGCGGTGAGCCGGGCGGCCCGCGACGACCCTGACGACGAGTACGAGTACGAGTACGACTACGACGACGAGTACGAGGAGGAGCGGGAGCCCCGCGGTCGCCGGGGCCGGCGGCGTCCACCGGAGGAGACCGACCGTGGATGAGACCGCGATCTACGTGTACGGCATCGCCCGCGACGTGCCCGCCGAGGCGGTGGCGGGGGTCCGCGGCGTGGCCGGCGCGCCCGTGGCGACTCTCGACGCGGAGGGGCTGACCGCGGTGGTGAGCCGGGTGAGCCTGGCCGAGTTCGGCGAGGACGCCCTGCGGCGCAACCTGGAACACCTGGACTGGTTGGAGGCGACCGCCCGCGCGCACCACGCCGTCGTCGACGCCGTCGCGGAGCACGGGGTGATCGTCCCGCTCGGCCTGGCCACGGTGTACCGGAACGAGGACCGGGCGCGCGGCGCGCTGCGCGAGCGGCACGACGAGTTCACCCGGGCGCTCGGACGGATCACCGGCCGTACGGAATGGGGCGTCAAGATGTACGCCGACCTCGCCGAGGCCGCGTCACGGGAGGCGGCGCCGGCTCCGGCGGACGCCCGGCCCGGCACCGCGTACCTGCGGCGGCGCAGCGCCCAGCGTCACGACGAGGAGGAGACGCGCCGCGAGATCCTCACGCTGGCGGGCCACGTCGACGACGAGCTGTGTGCGATCGCCGCCACCCGGCGCCTGCACCGGCCGCAGGACCCCCAGCTGTCCGGCGAGCGCGGCTGGATGATCCTCAACGCCGCCTACCTCGTCGACGACGAGCGCGCGGAGGACTTCCGCACGGCCGTCGCGCGGCTCGCCGGGACGCGCCCGGAGCTGCGGCTCCAGCTCACCGGCCCCTGGGCGCCCTACTCGTTCGCCGCCGAGGAGGAGGCGTGGACCGAGTACTGAGCGACCTGCCCGAAACGCGTACGCCGGTGCCCGCGCGGGGCCGGCGCATCGCCCTCGTGGACCTGCTGGACCGGCTCCTGGCCGGCGGCGTCGTGATCACCGGTGACGTGACCATCTCGATCGCCGACGTCGACCTCGTACGGGTCTCGCTGCGCGCGATCATCGCCTCGATCCGGCCGGAGATGGAGCGGGTGGTGGCGGCCGAGCGCTCCGACGAGCCGATCGAGGGCGTGGTGACCTGGGAGGATCCCCCGCCGTGAGCGAGCGGTCCGACAGGCACGGCGGCGCGTACCGTCCGCGTCACGCCGCCCCCGAGGACGGGCGCGGTCACCGGATGCCGCACCGCCTGGAGACCGACTCCGAGCAGGTGGAGCGCGATCTCGTACGTCTCGTGCTGACCGTGATAGAGCTCGTGCGTCAGCTCATGGAGCGCCAGGCCCTGCGTCGCGTCGACGCGGGCGACCTGCCCGACGACAAGGTCGAGGAACTCGGGCTGGCGCTCATGCGGCTGGAAGAGGCGATGACGGAACTGCGGGAGCGCTTCGGCCTCGACGCCCGCGACCTCAACCTCGATCTCGGTCCCCTCGGACCTCTCCTGCCGCCCGAGTAGTCGTCGCGGTCGCGGGGTGCCGCAAAAGTTCACTTTTGAGGCTCTCTGTACGGGTAAGGCGTTAGTACCGCCTGAAGTGCCGATACCGGATCGAGGGAGAGACCGTGGCACGCCACATCGAGCTGGAGCGCAAGTACGACGCCGAGGCCGATCTCGCACTGCCCGACCTGCGCGAGGTCGGCGGATGCGCAAGGGTCGGCCCGCCGGAGACCCACATCCTCCGCGCCTCCTACTTCGACACCGAGGACCTGCGGCTGGCCGCGCGCGGGATCACGTTGCGGCGCCGGGAGGGAGGCGGCGACGAGGGCTGGCACCTGAAGCTGCCGGCCGGCAAGGACATGAAACGCGAGATCCGGACGCCGCTCGACGCCGGGACGCACACGGTGCCCGCGGAGCTGTCCGAGCTCGTCGCCGCGCACGTCCGCGGCCGCCCCCTCATCCGAGTCGCGGAAGTGGAGACCCACCGCACCGAACGCGGGCTGCTGGGCGAGGACGGCACGGTCCTCGCGGAGCTCGCGGACGACACCGTGCACGCCCGCCGCCTGAGCCGGGACGGCCATGAGGTCGCGCTGATGCGCTGGCGCGAGCTGGAGGTCGAGGCGGTCGAGGGCTCCCGCGAGGTGGTGGAGAGCATCGGCGGACGCCTGCGCGAGTCCGGCGCCCGCGAGTCGGCGGCCGCCTCGAAGCTGGCGCGGGCGCTGGAGGACGACATCACTCCCGTCCGGCGGCCCACCGCCACCCGTACCGCCGGGGACGTGCTGCTGAGGTACCTGGGCGAGCAGGTCGAGCAACTGCTCGCGTACGACCCGCGGGTGCGGCTCGCCGAGAACGACGACGACTCGGTGCACAAGATGCGCGTCGCCGTCCGTCGGACTCGCAGCGTCCTGCGCACCCACCGGCGCCTCCTCGACCCGGTACGGATCCGGACCCTGGACACGGAGCTGAGGTGGCTCGCCGGCGCGCTCGGCGACGTCCGCGACCTGGAGGTGCAGAACGCGCGCTTCCACCGCCGCCTCGCCGAACTGCCCGGCGCCCACCCGAGCCCGGCGTGGCTGCTCGCGATGGCGGACGAGGAGCACCGCGCCCGCGACCAGGTGCGCGAGGTGCTCCTGACCCGGCGGTACTACGACCTGCTCGACGCCCTGGACGCCTTCCTGGCCGATCCGCCGCTGCGCGCCCGCGCGGCCCGTCCGGCGGCCAAGGAGACGCCCCGGCTGGTGGCCAGGGCGTGGCGGAAGATGATGCGCCGGTACGACCGGGCCGCCCGTCTGCCCGCCGGGCAGGACCGCGACGCCGCGCTGCACGACACGCGTAAGGCGGCCAAGCGCGCCCGGTACACCGCCGAAGCCGCCTCGGCGGCGCTCGGCTCGCCCGCCGCGAAGCTCGCCCGTCGCGCCGAACGGCTCCAGGACGTCCTCGGCGAGCACCACGACGGCGTCGTCGCCGCCGAGCGCCTCGCCGCCACCACCGGATGGCCGGACACGCCCGCCGCCGACACGTTCGTCGCCGGCCGGCTGGCCGAGGTGGAACGGCGAGAGGCGGCGCGCGTGCTGGAGGACCTGCCCGCCGCGGCGAAGAAGGCGGCCAAGCGCAAGCCGCTGCGCAAGCTCGGGAAGAAGAAGTAGGCGGATGACCGAGACGTACGGAACGGAGCGGGGCGCGGGCGGTGGCGACCAGGGCCCCGAGGAGGAGAACCGCGACGAGACCGGCTCGTACGGAACGGCGCGGCGCGGGACGCGTGGCGACGCGGAGCGGGCGGAGGAGAACCGCGACGAGACCGGCTCGTACGGAACGGCGCGGCGCGGGACGCGTGGCGACGCGGAGCGGGCGGAGGAGAACCGCGACGAGACCGGCATGGAACGCTGGGACCGCAACTTCGTCGAGCTGCTACAGGAGCTGCGGGTCGCCCAGACCGGCGTGCAGATCCTGTTCGCGTTCCTGCTGACGCTCCCGTTCACGAACCGGTTCGGCGACGTCGGCGACCGGGACAAGGTCGTCTACGTGATCACCCTGGTCGCGGCGGCGGCCGCGACGGCCCTGCTGATCGCGCCGGTCAGCGGTCACCGCCAGGTCTTCCGGCAGGGCCGCAAGCCCCAGCTCGTCCGCACCGCCTCGACCCTCGCGCAGGCGGGCCTGGCGGCCCTGCTGGTCGCCATGATCGGCGCGGTGTTCCTCGTCCTGGACGTCGTGGCGGGCCTCGGCTGGGCGGCCGGGCTCGGCGCCGCGATCGCGGCGCTGTTCGTCGGGCTGTGGTACCTGCTGCCGAAGCTCATCCGGGCCGAGGGCCCCTGAGGGTAATTCGGCATGAACCTCGCTCATAAGGGCATATGCGGGCACAGGAGGTGACTGACCATGGTCCCGTTGCTCCTCGTGCTACTCCTCGTGCTGATCCTGTTCGGCGCGGGCTTCGCGCTCAAGGCCCTCTGGTGGATCGCGATCATCGTGCTCATCCTGTGGCTCCTCGGATTCGTCTTCCGCGGCGCCGGTTCGGGCGGCGGTCGCGGCCGCTGGTATCGCTGGTGA
Source organism: Actinoallomurus sp. CA-142502 (assembly GCF_050936355.1). Taxonomy (NCBI): domain Bacteria; kingdom Bacillati; phylum Actinomycetota; class Actinomycetes; order Streptosporangiales; family Thermomonosporaceae; genus Actinoallomurus; species Actinoallomurus sp. CA-142502. Next base: position 9,353,257 of record NZ_JBNJMY010000001.1, on the reverse strand, counting down.
GCTGACGTCTGACCCGGTGGGCCCCTGACATCCGTCACGGGCCCACCGGTCCCTTTCCGCCTGCTTTTGGCGGCTTTACCTGCGGGATGCCCGTACGCGGGTTTCCGTCGCGCCGCCGGGGAAGGCCGTGAAGAGAGGCCACGGTGGAAAGGAGAGATCGTGATGGCTCCTACCGTTGCGGATTACCTGTTGCAGCGTCTGCGGGAGTGGGGGGTCGAACGGCTGTTCGGCTATCCGGGTGACGGCATCAACGGGATCATCGCCGCGCTGGGCCGGGCCGATGACCAGCCCCGGTTCGTCCAGGCCAGGCACGAGGAGATGGCCGCCTTCGAGGCGGTCGGCTACGCCAAGTTCAGCGGGAAGCCCGGAGTATGCCTCGCGACCAGCGGGCCCGGCGCGATCCACCTGCTGAACGGCCTGTACGACGCCAAGCTCGACCATGTTCCGGTGGTGGCGATCGTCGGGCAGACCGCCCGCAGCGCGATGGGCGGCAACTACCAGCAGGAGGTCGACCTGCTGAGCCTGTTCAAGGACGTCGCGAGCGCGTACGTGCAGGAGGCGAACGTCTCCGCGCAGCTGCCGAACCTGCTCGACCGCGCGATGCGAATCGCCATGGCCGAGCGCGCGCCCACGGCGATCATCATCCCCTCCGACCTGCAGGAGGAGGAGTACGAGCCGCCGTCCCACGCGTTCAAGAACGTCCCGTCGTCCACACCCGGCTATGTGCCACCGGTGACGCGGGCGCCGCAGAAGGAGATCGAGAAGGCCGCCGAGATCCTCAACGCCGGGTCGAAGGTGGCGATCCTCGTCGGCCAGGGGGCCCGGTCCGCCGCGGCGGAGGTCATGGAGGTCGCCGAACTCACCGGCGCCGGAGTGGCCAAGGCACTGCTCGGCAAGGACGTCCTGCCCGACGACCTGCCCTACGTCACCGGCGCGATCGGCCTCCTCGGAACGCGCCCGTCGTATGAGCTGATGCGTGACTGCGACACCCTGCTGATCGTCGGATCCAACTTCCCCTACAGCCAGTTCCTGCCCGAGTTCGGGGACGCCAGGGGAATCCAGATCGACATCGACGGTCGCATGATCGGCATGCGCTACCCGACCGAGGTCAACCTCGTCGGCGACGCGGCCGAGACGCTGCGCGCGCTCATCCCGCTGCTCAAGCGGAAGAAGAAGCGCTCCTGGCGCGAGACGGTCGAGGAGAACGTCGCGCGCTCGTGGTCGGTGATCGAGCGGCAGGCCCACGTCGAGGCCGATCCGGTCAACCCGATGCTGCTGTTCTGGGAGCTGAACCCGCGTCTGCCCGAGGACACCATCGTGACCTCCGACTCCGGTTCGGCGGCGAACTGGTACGCCCGTGACCTGAGGTTCCGGGCCGGCATGCGCGGCTCGCTCTCGGGCACGCTCGCGACGATGGGCTGCGGCGTGCCGTACGCCATCGGCGCGAAGTTCGCCCACCCGGACCGCCCGGTCATCGCCTTCGTGGGCGACGGCGCGATGCAGATGAACGGCATGAACGAGCTGATCACCATGAAGCGCTACCTGTCCGAGTGGAGCGATCCGCGGCTGATCGTGGCGGTCCTGCACAACAACGACCTGAACCAGGTGACCTGGGAGCTGCGCGCGATGTCCGGCGCCCCGAAGTTCGTGGAGTCCCAGGCGCTGCCCGAGATGTCGTACGCCGGGTTCGCCCGGTCGATCGGCCTGGAGGGCATCGAGGTCGAGAAGCCGGACGCCATCGGCCCCGCGTGGGACCGCGCCCTGGCCGCCGACGTGCCCGTCGTCATCGACGTCCGCTGCGACCCCGACATCCCGCCGATCCCGCCGCACGCGGACTTCGAGCAGATGAAGGACGCCGCCGAAGCGATCATCAAGGGCGACCCGGACGCCTACGGCGTCGTGCGGAAGGGCCTGAAGACCAAGGCACAGGAAATGTTCGCCCGCAAGGGCTGATGCCGAAGGAGACGCATGACGAGGTTCGGGTACTTCCTGTCGAGCGAGGAGCACTCACCGCGTGAACTGGTCCGCCAGGCACGGCTGGCCGAGCAGGCCGGGTTCGAGGCGCTGTGGATCTCCGACCACTACCACCCGTGGCTGGACGAACAGGGCGAAGCGTCATTCGTGTGGTCGGTCGTCGGGGCACTGTCCGAGGCGGTGTCCCTGCCGATCACCACGGCGGTGACCTGCCCGCTGATCCGCATCCATCCGGCGGTCATCGCCCAGGCCGCGGCCACGAGCGCGGCGCTGAACGAGAACGGCTTCGTGCTGGGGGTGGGCTCGGGGGAGGCACTGAACGAGCACATCCTGGACTCCCGCTGGCCGCCGGCGAGCGAGCGGCTGGAGATGCTGGAGGAGGCGATCGGCCTGATCCGGCGGTTGTTCACCGGAGAGCTGGTCACGCACCACGGCAAGCACTACCACGTGGACACCGCCCGGCTGTACTCCCTGCCGGACCGGCCTCCGCCGATCTACATGTCGGGCTTCGGCGACCGCGCGGCCGAGCTGGCCGGGCGGGTGGCGGACGGCTTCATGTGCGTGAAGCCCGACGCCGACCTGGTCAAGACGTTCCGTGCGGCGGCCGGAGGGGACAAGCCGGCCCAGGGCGGGTTCAAGGTGTGCTGGGCGCCGGATGAGGCTCAGGCCCGTCGCACCGCGCACCGCCTGTGGCCGAACGACCAGCTTCCGGGGGAGGCCGCGCAGCTCCTGCCGCTGCCCCGCCACTTCCAGCAGCTCTCGTCGCTGGTGACCGAGGAGATGGTGGGGGAGAACGTGCCCTGCGGGCCGGACCCGCAGCGGCACATCGAGGCCCTGCGGGCCTTCGTCGACGCCGGGTACGACGAGGTCTACGTCAACCAGATCGGCCCGGACCAGGAGGAGTTCTTCGCCTTCTACGCCGAGCAGGTGCTTCCGGAGGTGTCCGCCTGACGTGACCGCCGCGGCCCGTGTCACGGGCCGCGGCGGACGTACGTCAGCGCGCGCCGCGTACGTCCCAGTCGTTCGGGCCGATGCGCGCGCCGTGCTCGCCGGTCTCCACCATCTCGAGCGCGGTCAGCCGGTCGACCGCGGCGCGTACGGTGTCCTCCGCGAGGCCCGTCTTGCCGGCGAGCCCGTCGACGTCGACGGGGCCGCGCAGAGTAGCGATCGCCTCATAGACGATCAGCTCGTCGCCGCTCAGGACCTGCGGCTCGCGCTTCGGCGCGGCCTGGGCATCGTGCTGTTCGGGTGCTGTCCGGTCGCTCATGGGAGCGTCCTCTCGTCGTGCCGGTCGGCTCGATGAGACTCCGGGATGCCCGGTCGGCCGGGGTGTCAAACCTCCTGGTCCGGCAGGGCGAGCCAGTCCGGACGGCTCAGCTCGTACACCCGCACCGGTTCGCCCACGCGGCCCACCGTGTCGCTGTGGCGGCGCATGCCGATCTTGATCATTACGCGTTCGGAGCCGGTGTTGGCGGGTTGGTAACGAGCGGCGATGCGCTCGGCGCCCAGGTCGGCGAACGCCTCGTCGCGCAGTGCGAGGGCGGCCTCGGTGGCGAACCCCCGTCCCCACCATCGCGGGTCGATCCACCAGCCGATCTCCAGCGCCGACTCCTCGATGCCGGGCACCAGGGAACCCAGGCGGTTGAGGGCGGCCACACCGGCGAAGTCGCCGTCGTGGTGGATCGCCCGCCAGCCGTACCCGTGCCGTGCCCAGTGCTCCAGGTGCTCCCGGTGGCGTTCGGTGACGCGCTCGCGGCTCCACGGCCGTCCGTCGCCGATGAAGCGCGTCACCCGTTCGTCCGAGGCGAGCCGGAGGAAGTCATCCTCGAAGCGCGCGTCCCAGGGCCGGAGTTCCAGCCGTGCCGTCGTCAGCGTACGCATGCGCCCAGCGTAGGAGCCGATCGCCGGCGGAGGCATGGCCGGGAACGACGGGGTAGGGATGCAGGGAAGGTCAAATCAGTACATAAAGCGGCATCGGGGTGCGTCGGATGCGCTGAGCCCGGCCGCGGGAACCCGGGAGGAGTGCCGACGCTTGTCCGTTGACACCCGTGATGACGGCCGCCCGGCCTCGGACGAGGTCACCGGGCGGCGCTGGCAGGCGCTGGCGGTCTGTCTCGTCGCCGCGTTCATGACCCTGCTGGACGTGAGCATCGTCAACGTCGCGTTGCCGTCCATCCGTTCGGGCCTGCACGCCTCGCCGGACGGCCTGCAGTGGATCCTCAGCGGGTACGCGCTGGCGTTCGGGCTGGTGCTCGTCCCGGCCGGCCGGCTCGGCGACGCCCGCAGCCGCCGCGCCGTCTTCATGGCCGGGCTGACGCTGTTCACGCTGTCCAGCGCCGCCGCCGGGATCGCGCCGGCCATCCAGTGGCTGGTGGTGGCCCGGCTGGTCCAGGGAGTCGCCGCCGGCATCGTCAACCCGCAGATCGCCGGGCTGATCCAGATCCTGTTCCGCGGACACGAGCGAGGCCGCGCGTTCGGTGCGCTCGGCGCCACGATCGGCATCGCGACCGCCGCGGGCCCCATCCTCGGCGGAGCGCTGATCTCCCTCGCCGGCGCGCAGGACGGCTGGCGCTGGGTGTTCTACGTCAACATCCCGGTCGGTCTCGTCGCCCTTCCGCTCGCCTGGCGCCTGCTGCCGCCGCCGGGCGAGGGCCGTCGCCGCGAGAGCCTGGACCCGGTCGGCGTGCTGCTCCTGGGCGCCGGCGTGGTCGGCCTGCTCCTGCCGTTCGTGCAGGAGCAGCAGTGGCACGGGAGCGCGAAGTGGCTGCTCATCCCCGCCGCCGCGGTGATCCTGCTGGGCTTCCTGCAGTGGGAGCGGCGGCACCGGCAGCCCCTGGTGAACCTGTCCCTGTTCCGCCGCCGGTCGTACGCTCTGGGCTCGACGATCGCCCTGCTCTACTTCGCCGGGTTCACCTCGATCTTCTTCATCTTCACCCTCTACCTGCAGAACGGCCTGCACTACAGCGCCCTGTTCGCCGGCCTGTCGATCACCCCGTTCGCGCTGGGCTCGGCCACCGGGTCCACGATCGGCGGCCGGATGGTCGGCCGCCTCGGTCGGCCCCTGGTGGCGCTGGGACTCGTCCTGGTCGCCGTGGGCCTGACCGCGGCCTTCCTGGCCGTACGCGCGGTGCCCGGCTCGCACGCCGCGCTCGCCACCGCCCTGCCGCTGCTGCTGGGCGGCTTCGGCAGCGGCCTGGTGATCTCCCCGAACCAGGCGATCACGCTGTCGGAGGTGCCGCCGGAGGGCGGCGGAAGCGCCGCGGGCGTCCTGCAGACGGGCCAGCGCATCGGCACGGCGATCGGCATCGCCGGGGTGGGCGCGGTCTTCTTCGCGGCCGTCGGCGCCTCCCACGGCGACTGGGCGACGGCCTTCCGCCGGGGACTGCTGGTGGTGACGGCGTTCGTGCTGATCGCGCTGTGCGCGGCCGTCGCGGACCTGGTCGCCGGGCGCCGCCCGAAGCCCGGCCGGTAGCCCGGGGCGGCGGCTGCGTCGCGGATCTGGTCCGTGGTCCGCCCTTCCGCGCGGGCCGCGGATCGGATTGGATGGCAGGTATATGAAGGCAGTAGGTGTTTCCCGTTTCGGCGGGCCCGAGGCGCTCGAGGTCGTCGAGCTGGACGAGCCTCATCCCGGGCCGGGTGAGATCCGCGTCCGCGTGCACGCGGCGGCCGTGAACCCGACCGACACGCTCTTCCGCGCCGGCGTGACGAGCGCCGAGGCGCTGCGCGACCGGCCGCCTCCGTACATCCCCGGCATGGACGTCGCGGGCGTCGTCGACGAGGTCGGCGAGGACGTCCGCCAGTCCGTCGGCGACGACGTCATGGCGATCACCCTGCCTCGCAGCAGACTGGGCGGCGGGTACGCCGAGCACGTCGTCGTGCCGACCGACTCGGCCACGGCGATGCCGATCGGCGCCACGTACGCCGAGGCGTGCACCCTGCCGATGAACGGCATGACCGCGCAGCTCACCCTCGACCGTCTCGCGCTCGAACCCGGCCGTACCCTCGCGGTCACCGGGGCCGCCGGGGCGTACGGCGGGTACGTCGTGCAGCTCGCCAAGGCCCGCGGCCTGCGGGTCGTCGCGGACGCCTCGCCCGAGGACGAGCCGCTCGTCCGCAGGCTCGGCGCCGACGTGATCGTGGCGCGCGGCGACGGGGTCGCGTTGCGCATCCGGCAGGCGCTGCCGAACGGCGTGGACGCCGTGGCCGACGGCGCCGTCATCGGTGCTCCTCTGCTCGCGGCCGTACGCGACGGCGGCGCGCTCGCCGCGGTGCGCGGCTTCGGCGCCGAGACCGAGCGCGACATCGCGGTCCACGAGATCTGGGTCAGCGGGTACGCCCGCGAGTGGGACAAGCTGGACGAACTGCGCCGTCTCGCCGAGACCGGCGCCGTCACGTTGCGCGTCGCCCAGACGTACCCCCCGGAGCGGGCGGCCGACGCCCACCGCCGCCTGGAGGCGGGCGGCGTCCGCGGCCGGCTGGTGATCATGTTCCGGCCGTGACCTCGCGGGCTCTTACGCCGGGCATGAGGAGCGCGGGCACCAGGGCGAGCGCGCTGAAGCCGATCGCCCACCAGAAGGTGTGCGCGTACGCCGTGCCCCGTGGGTGCGCGGCGAGCTGCCACTGCAGGATCACCGCGAGCAGCGCGGCGCCGAACGACCCGCCGACCTGCTGCAGGATCCGCGTCGCGCTGCCGGCGTGCGGGATGTCGGCGGGGTCCAGCCCCTGGTACGCCGCGGCCATGACGGCGATGTTCGCCCCGCTCATCCCGGCGCCGCGTACGACGAGGGAGACGGCGAGCAGCCACTCGGGTTCGCCGCGCGTGAACGCCAGCGTGCCGAGCGCGGTCAGCACGGTGCCGATGAGGACGAACGGCCGCGGACCGACGCGGTCGACGAGCGTGCCGAGCGGACCGCGCGTGAGCAGGCTGCCCAGGCCCTGCGGCGCGAGCAGCAGCCCGGCGGCGATGACGCCCTGACCGCGGACCTGCTGGTAGTACAGCGGCAGCAGCAGCATCGCCCCGAACAGCGACAGGCCCGACAGGAAGAGCAGGGCCGACGACGCGGCGAAGGACCGTACGCGGAACAGCCGCAGGTCCACGGCCGGTTCGCCGCCCGTACGCAGGGCGTGCCCGACGAAGCCCAGGAGCAGCAGCACTCCCGCCGCCAGCGGGTACAGGACGGTCGCGTGCCCGAAGCCGCCGTGCGCGCCGACCTGGGACAGCCCGTAGATGATCGCGGCCAGCCCGGGTGACAGCAGCACCAGCCCGACCAGGTCGAGGCGCTGCCCGCCGCGCGGCGCGTCCGCGGGCAGGCCGCGCCAGGCCAGGATCAGCGCGACGGCGCAGATCGGGACGTTGACGTAGAAGATCCACCGCCAGCTCGCGTTGCCGACGATCAGCCCACCGATCACCGGGCCGAGGATCGGGCCGACCAGCGCCGGGATGGTGATCGTGGCCATGAGCCGGCCGAGTGACCGCCCGCCCGCGGCGCGCAGCAGCAGCGTCTGCAGGATCGGCAGCATCAGCCCGCCGCCCACGCCCTGCAGCGCGCGGAAGGCGATGAGGCTGCCGGCGTTCCAGGCCAGGCCGCACAGCATCGACCCGGCCAGGAACAGCACCAGCGAGATCAGCCACATCCGCTTGGCCCCGAACCGCCCGGTCAGCCACCCGGTCGCCGGGATCGCCATCGCGAGGGCCAGCAGGTACGCGGTGACCACCCACTGGATCGCCGCCAGCGACGTGTGCAGGTCGCGGCCCAGCGCGTCGATCGCGACGTTGACGATCGTGCTGTCCAGCAGCGGCGCCAGCGCACCGACGACCAGGATCATCGCGAGCTTGAGCACCGCCGGGTCGAGCCGCTCCGCCCGTGCCGTGTCCGCCACGGTCCACCTCCACACGAATAAGAGACGCCCTGTCTCTAATGCCGAGGAGTGTAGAGTGGCGTCGTTAGGAGACGCAAGGTCTCTTATGGAGGGTGCGATGAACGACGACGCCCCGGCCGTACGACGCCGGCGCGGCTCCGAGCTGGAGGCGGCGATCCTGCGCGCCACCTGGGAGGAGCTCGGCGCCGTCGGCTACATGAACCTCACGATGGAGGGCGTCGCCGACCGCGCCCGGACCGGCAAGCAGGTGCTGTACCGCCGCTGGCGCAACCGGGCCGAGCTGGTCCTGGCCGCCATGCGGTCCCGCGTCGTGTCGATCGCCGACGACGTTCCCGACACCGGGGAGTTGCGCGGCGACGTCCTCGCCGTGCTCGACCGGATGGCGCGGCGCTACGACGACGTCGGCCCGGACGTCGTGCACGGCCTGATGGCCGAGGCGCGCGACCTCGACCCCGTGTTCTTCTCGATCATGACCGGCGTGATGGAGACCATCCTGAGGCGCGCCGCCGACCGCGGCGAGATCCGGCCCGGGGCGGTCGGCCGGCGGATCACCACCCTGCCGGCCGACCTCCTCCGGCACGAGATGCTGCTGACGTCCGCCCCGGTTCCGGAGTCCACGCTCGTCGAGATCGTCGACGACGTCTTCCTCCCGCTGGTCAATTCCCGTGCGGGTCGGCGGCGTTGAGCGTCGCGACGACCTGGTCGTAGTCGCCGCGCGCCTCGCCGTACCGCAGGAACTTCACCCGCTCGACCTGGATCTCCTTCGCGTCGGGCTCCGTCTCGAGCAGCGCGACGACCTCCGCCACGAACTCTTCCAGCGGCATCGCGAACTCACTGCTCTCCTGCCCCGGCAGCAGCGCGGTGCGGACGGAGGGCGGCACGAGCTCCACGACCTTCACGCTCGTGTCGGCGAGTTGGAGCCGGATCGACTCGCTGAGCATGTGGATCGCGGCCTTCGACGCGTTGTAGCTCGGCGTGACCTTGAGCGGCGTGAACGCCAGACCCGAGGAGACCGTGACGATCGTGGCGTCCGGCCGGGCCCGCAGGTGCTCGACGAACGCGGCGATGAGCCGGATCGGCCCGAGCACGTTGGTCGTCACGACCGACTCGGCCGAGGCGAGGAACGACTCGGGCCGGTGCCAGTCCTCGATCTTCATGATGCCGGCCATCGTGACGAGGACGTTGAGGTCGGGATGCCTCGCCAGCACCTCCTTCGCGGCGGACTCGATGCTCGCGGCGTCCGCCGTGTCGATCCGGACGGTGTCGATGCCAGGGTGCTCGGCGGCGATCCGTTCGAGCAGCTCGGTACGGCGGCCGCCGACGATGACGGTGTTGCCCTTGGCCTGAAGTTCCAGGGCGAGGGCCAGGCCGATGCCGCTGGTGGAGCCGGGGATGAAGATGGTGTTTCCGGAGATGTTCATGCCCCGATCCTGTCCACGCGGCCGTCCCGGTGGCAGAGACCGTTCATCGGGGGATCGGCGATCCCTGGTTCACCTGCGAAACCGGCCGATAATGGTGTCCATGGATCGCGCAGCACTGGCGGACTTCCTGCGCCGCCGCCGAGAGGCGTTGCAGCCGGAGGACGTCGGCCTTCCCTCGGGCGCCCGGCGCCGGGCCCCGGGCCTGCGGCGTGAGGAGGTCGCGTCCCTCGCCGTGATGTCGACCGATTACTACACGCGCCTCGAACAGCGACGCGGTCCGCAGCCGAGCGAGCAGATGCTCGCGTCGCTCGCCCGCGCGCTCCGGCTGACCGGCGACGAGCGCGACTACCTGTTCGAGATCGCGGGGCACAGCGCCCCGACCTCGGTGTCGGCCGCGACGCACGTCGCCCCCGCCCTGATGCGGGTGCTGGACCGTCTCGACGACACTCCGGCGCTCATCCTGTCCAACCTGGGCGAGACCCTCGTGCAGAACCGCATGGCCGACGCCCTGTTCGGCGACAGGTCGGGCTACACGGGCCTGGCCCGCAGCGAGGTCTACCGCTGGTTCACCGACCCCTCCGAGCGGCTGCGCTACCCCGAGGACGACCGCGACCGGCAGAGCCGCGCCATGGTCGCGAACCTGCGCGCCGCCTACGGCCCGATGGGCTCGCGGTCCCGAGCCGGCGAGCTCGTACGGGCCCTGCGGAAGGAGAGCACGGAGTTCACCGAGCTGTGGGACCGGCACGAGGTCGCCAAGCGCTTCGAGGACCACAAGACGCTCATCCACCCCGAAATCGGCCCGATCGAACTGGACTGCCAGGTGCTGTTCACCGAGGACCAGTCACAGGCGCTGCTCGTGCTCACCGCGCCCCCGCGCACCGAGGGATACGAGAAGCTGCAACTGCTCGCGGTGCTGGGTCAGGACCGGTTCGCCGAAACGCGCGGTTAGAGCCGGCCCCAACGGTGTGGTCGCCATGGAGCGCACCGGCCTTCGCCATTTCGCGCACGGGCGGAGAGACGCTTCGTCGGCGGGCATTAGCCTCCAGGGGTGAACAGCCCTTACCGGTTCTTCCGGGCACTCGCCGGTTTCGGTCTGTCCGTTGCCCTGTTCACCGCCTGCTCGGGGAACGGCGCGACGGACGAGCCGAGTGAGTCGGCGCTGAGTCCTCTGCCCACGCAGACGACGATCGCCGCCGCGCTCGGCAGCACCATCAAGCTGAGGTCGGGCGTCGGCACCGACAAACCGGACCCGAACCTGGGACCGTCGGAGATCGAAGTGGCCGCCACCAAGGTCGCCGACCCGGTCAAGGGCGGGGACGACCCACTGGCGAGTCCGGCTCCCGGCAACCGTCTCGTCGCGGTCGAGTTCACCTTCACCGACCGGGGCGTGAACCCCTTCAAGACGGCGGTCGACGCCGCGACCGTCGTCGACGCCCAGGGCAAGTCCTACAAGGACAAGGTCGCGTTGCACCTGTCCGTGAACCCGCTGATCAGTACGGTCAACGTCCCGGCGGGCGGCACGCAGACCGGCTACATCCCCTTCGAGGTGCCCCAGGACGCGACGATCACCAAGGTCCGCTGGGCGATGGACCTGGGTGCCGGCCAGACCGGGGAGTGGAACCTCGGCTAGAGCCGGGTCCCGTGCCGGCCGGCCGGCGAGGGGCTCCGGGTGGCCGATGGCGGGCTTCTTCTCGCCTGCCTCCCGCCCGGTCCGATACGTCACGATCTTCTAAGAGGCTCGTGCGGCCTCCGCGAGGAGGTCCTCCTCCGACGCGCCCCGGCGCCAGTAGCCGGTGAACTTGACCGCGCGACGGTCGAAACCGCGTTCGCCGACCAGGTGGCGGCGTAGCGCGCGGACGGATCCGGCCTCACCGGCGATCCAGGCGTACGGGGTGCCGGCGGGGAGCGCGGCGTCGCGGATCGCGTCCACGGTCGGGCGGGCCGGGGCGGCCTGTCCGCGGACGAGCCAGGTGATCTCCGCGTCCGCCTCGGTCGGCAGCCGCCGGATGTCATCGGCGTGCGGCACCTCGATCCACGCGCGGGTGCGCGTGCCGGGCGGCAGCCAGGACAGGATCCCGGCCACGGCGGGCAGCGCGGTCTCGTCGGCGGCGAGTAGCACCCAGCCGGTGTCCGGCGGCGGGCGGAAGTCGACGCCGCCGTTGTCGGCGGCCGTCGGGCCGAGGACGGCCACGCGGTCGCCGGGCCGCGCCGAGGCCGCCCAGCGCGAGGCCGGCCCCCTGTCGCCGTGCAGCGCGAACTCGACGTCGAACTCCTCCGGCTCGCGCCGCTGCCCGCACACGGTGTAGGTGCGCATGACCGCGCGTACGTCCGGGTCCATGGCGCACCAGCGCGGATACCAGTCGTCGTCCCCGCCGGGCATCGCGGGCGTCTCCTGGTGCCGATGGGGGAGGAACAGTTTGACCCGCTGGTCGCGGCCCCCGCACGTCAGGCCGGCCAGCCCCTCGCCGCCGAAGGTGATCCGCCTCATGGTGCGGCCGACGAGTTCGGCGCGGACGACGTGGACGTCGAAGAAGCAGAACGGCGCCGTCCGCGGGCGCGTCGCCGCGGGCGCCACGTCAGCTCACCTTCTTGGCGTCGCGTACGGCCTTGGCGAAGGCCTCCAGCACCGGCGCGCAGCCCGCGTAGCTGAACCGTGCCTCGCTCAGCCAGGGGGTGATCTGGCCGGCCTTGACAGCGGGCAGCTTCGACCAGCTCGGCTTGGCGGTGAGGTCCTTCGGCTGCAACGCGGCGGTCCGGTTGTCGAGCAGGATGATGTCGGCGGGGTACTTGTCGGCGTTCTCCCAGCTCAGGTTCTCGAAGAAGCCACCGGTGACCTTGTTCGGCACGATCATGTCGACGCCCAGGCTCTGGAAGTAGGACAGGTCGGCGTACACGCGCGGGTCGGAGACGTAGAACAGGTCGGGGCTGCCGGACGCCGCCAGCACCTTGATGCCGGGGTTGGCCTTGGCCGCCGCGCGTACGGACTCCACGGCCTGGTCGAAGCGCGCCTTGGCGGCGGTGACCGGCGCGGCCTTGAGGTCGGCGCCGAGCGCGGCGGCGAGCTGCTCGTGCCGCTGGATCGGCTGGGGCAGGCTGACGTGTGAGTCGGTGAACCCGATGCTCGGCGCCAGCGGGAGGATCTTGTTCTTGCTGTCGTCCGGGACGAACCACAGGTTCGGCGGCTGGAACATCTCGGTGACCAGCAGGTCGGGGTGGAGCGCGGCGTACTTCTCGATGTTGAACTCGCCGTAGGCGTTGCCGATGATCGTGACCTTGTTCACGTCGAGGCTCCCGGCCAGCGGGTCGGGGCGACCGTCCTTCAGCTTCGTCGGCCCGAAGACGCCCACGAGCTGGTCGCCGACGCCGAAGTCGTGCAGCGCGGCGGCGGTGCCGACGTAGGCGACGACCCGCTTCGGCCGGCTCTTCGCGGTGGCCTTCTGGCCGCGGTCGTCGGTGAACGACCAGCCTCCGGAGGTCGTGGCGCGGGCGCCGCCGTTTCCGCCGCAGGCGGCGAGCAGCGCGCCGAGTCCGGCGGCGCCGCCCGCGGCCAGGAGACCGCGACGGGACAGATCGTGCGTTCCGGGCATGGCGAGGCCTTCTCTCGTCACTAGGAGGGAATGGTCACCGAAGTCATGCGGGGGCTGATCGTCGGGCCGGACTTAGGTTAACCTAACCTAAGTCCGGCCTGTCCAGTAGGGGCCGGGCCTCTCGATCCGGATCGGAGCTGGTACGTGCCTGTCACCGACCTGGCGCGCGTCGAGTCGCGACCGGACGCGCCGGCCGGCGTCCGCCCCCGCGCGGTGCGCGTCGCCGGTCCGTTCGCCGCGGCGCTGTTCCTGCTGGCCGTGCTCGTGCTGAGCCTCGCGTTCGGCGCCAAGCAACTCTCCCCGGCCGAGGTGTGGCACGGGCTGACCGACCCCCACGCGCCCGGCTACACCGTCGTCCGTCAGATCCGGCTTCCGCGCACGCTGCTCGGCCTGCTGGCCGGAGCGGCGCTGGGCCTCGCCGGCGGCCTCATGCAGGCCCTGACCCGCAACCCGCTGGCCGACCCCGGGCTGCTCGGCATCAACGCCGGCGCGGCCTCCGCCGTCGTCTCGGCCATCTCGTTCTTCGGCATCAACTCCTTCACCGGCTACGTGTGGTTCGCGTTCGCGGGCGCCGGCGCGGTGTCGGTCCTCGTCTGGGCGGTCGGCGGCGGGCGCGGCGCCACCCCGGTACGGCTGGCGCTCGCCGGCACGGCCGTCAACGCGGTGATGTACGCCTACGTCAACGCGGTGCAGCTGCTCGACACCGACTCGCTGGACCGGATGCGGTTCTGGACGGTCGGCTCGCTGGCCTCCGCGCGGCCCGCCACGGTGACCGGGATCCTGCCCTTCGTCGCGGCCGGCGCCGTGCTCGCGCTCCTGCTGGCCCGCCCGCTGAACGCCCTCGCGCTGGGCGAGGAGTCCGCGAACGCGCTCGGCGCGCGGCCCGCCCGTACGCGAGCGGGCACGATCGTCGCCGTCACCTTGTTGTGCGGCGCCGCCACCGCCGCGTGCGGGCCGATCGTCTTCGTCGGCCTGATGGTGCCGCACGTCGTACGCGCCCTGACCGGTCCCGACCTGCGCCTGCTGCTGCCGTACTGCGCGCTGCTCGCGCCCACGACCCTGCTCGGCGCCGACGTGCTCGGGCGGGTGCTCGCCCGGCCCGGCGAGGTGCAGGTGGGCATCGTCACCGCGGTGCTCGGCGGCCCGTTCTTCCTGCACGTGGTCCGGCGCGGACGGTGGGCGCGCGCATGATCCTGCGGACTCCCGGCGGATGGTCGGTGCGTGTACGGACGCGCGCCCTGGCGGTGGGCGCGCTCTGCCTGCTGGCCGCGCTCGTGTTCGCCGTCGTCGCGATCGGCAGCGGCGACTACCCCATGAGCCCGGCGGCGGTGGTGCGCACGCTCGCCGGGTACGGCTCGGCCGCCGACGCGTTCATCGTGGAGCAGGTACGCCTGCCCCGGGTCCTCACCGCGCTCCTCACCGGGGCGGCCCTCGGACTCTCCGGCGCCCTGTTCCAGTCGCTCGTGCGCAACCCGCTGGGCAGCCCCGACCTGCTGGGCTTCACCCAGGGTGCGGCGGCGGGCGCGCTCGTGACCGTGGTGGCCGGCGGCGGCAGCGTCGCGCTCATGGGCGGCGCGGTGGCGGGCGGCGTGGCCACCGGCGTGCTGATCTACGCCCTCTCCTGGCGGCAGGGCGTGCACGGCTACCGGCTCGTGCTCATCGGCATCGGCGTCGCGGCCATCCTGACCGGCGTGAACGGCTACCTGCTGACCCGCGCGGACATCCCGGACGCCACCCGCGCCGTGCTCTGGCTGACCGGCAGCCTCAACGGGCGCGGCTGGAACGACGTGGTGCCCCTGCTCGTCGCGGTGACGGTCACCGTGCCGCCGGTCGTACTCGGCGGCGGGCGCGGCCTGCGCATGCTGGAGATGGGCGACGAGACGGCGTACGCCCTCGGCGTGCGGGTCGAGCGGCTGCGGCTGATGCTGCTGGCCGCGGCCGTGCTGCTCGCCTCGTTCGCCGCGGGCGCGGCCGGCCCGGTCTCGTTCGTCGCGCTCACCGCGCCGCAGCTCGCCCGGCGGCTCACCGCCGACCCGGGCCCCAACCTCGTCGCCTCCCTGTGCATGGGCGCGGCGCTGCTCACCGGCGCGGACCTGGCCGGCCAGCGGATCATCCCGGGACACCAGCTCCCGGTGGGCGTGCTGACCGGTGTACTCGGCGGCGGCTATCTACTGTGGCTGCTCGCCACCCAGCGAAGGAGGGGACGGATATGACACGCCTGCGGGCGAACGACCTGACGCTCGCCTACGAGCGGCGCACGGTCGCCGAGGGACTGAGCGTGGCCGTGCCCGACCGGTCGTTCACCGTGGTGGTCGGCCCGAACGCCTGCGGCAAGTCGACGTTGCTGCGCGCCCTGGCGCGCACGCTGAAGCCGCGCTCGGGCACCGTACTCCTGGACGGGAACGACATCCACACGCTGCCCACGCGTGCCGTCGCCCGTACGCTGGGCCTGCTCCCGCAGTCACCGATCGCGCCGGACGGCATCACCGTCGCCGACCTGGTCGCCCGCGGCCGCTACCCGCACCAGCGCCTGTTGCGCCAGTGGTCCGGCGAGGACGAACGGGTCGTCACGGAGGCGATGGCCGCGACGGGCGTCACGGACCTGGCCGGCGCGTACGTGGACGAACTCTCCGGCGGCCAGCGGCAGCGCGTCTGGATCGCGATGGCGCTCGCCCAGGAGACGCCGCTGCTGCTGCTCGACGAGCCGACGACGTTCCTCGACATCGCCCACCAGATCGACGTCCTGGACCTGTGCGCCCGGCTGCACCAGGAGGAGGGCCGCACGCTGGTCGCCGTCCTGCACGACCTGAACCACGCGGCCCGCTACGCGACCCACCTGATCGCGATGCGCGACGGCGAGGTGGTCGCGGAGGGCGACCCGTCTACGGTCGTGACGGCGGAACTGGTGGAGGAGGTCTTCGGCCTGCCGTGCCGCGTCATCCCCGACCCGGAGACCGACACTCCCATGGTCATCCCCGCCGTACGCCGCTCCGCCACCGTCTAGCTCATCGAGCGCTCGTGGCCCGGGCCACCGCTCGGATCAGTCGGCGACCAGGCGGGCGCGGCGGCCCTCGACCTCGCGTTGGCGGCGAACCGCGTACTTTCCGGGGGCGCAGCCTGTCGCGCCGTGTTCCGCGTGCAGCAGGTACACCGGGGCGAGGGCCTCGAAGGCGCCGAGAGTCAGCCCGTTCGTGTCGGTCCCCATGCCGGTCCAGCGGCAGGTGCCCGGCGCGGCGACCAGCGTGTGCGAATGGCCGCCGGCCGTATCGCGCAGCGGCTCCACCCCCTCCGGAGGCACCGGCGTCCAGCGGACGCCCGGCCGGCGCGGCCGTCCGGGTCGTGCAGGCGTACGTTCCCGTTGTCCTGCCACACCTCGGTGCTGAGCGAGACGGGGCGGTCGGAGACGACGCAGACGCGTTCGCGCGGCCACCACCAGCCGCAGGAGCGGGCCGGCACCGCCCACGGGTCGAACCGCCGCGTCTGATCCGCCGTGAACGGTTCGCCGCTCAGCCGCCGGAGCGCCTCATAGTGCGCGATCCGCGACGGGCACTGCACCCGATACCAGTAATTGCGCCAGGACGACGGACTCGCCGCCCGCAGCGCGGTGGTGAGCGAATCCCGGCACGAGTGCGCGAGAGGCCCGCTCACCTCGCACCGTCGGTTCGATCGAACGGCTGGCGATTCGGAAGCGTTCGTCGAGTTGCAGGAACAACGCGGTCTGCATCGCGGAGAAGCGCTGGGGCAACGGCCATTCGGAAAGGCGCTCGACGCTTTCCGAATGTCGTGGCCCCAAGCCCGGCGGGACGGACAGACGAAACCGGATGCTGTCCACTCGGCGTGTGCTACCGGTGGCTGGGTTCGGGCGTCACGGGCGCGGACGCCTGCCGCCGCGGGCGGGCCCGCAGCATCAGTACGGCGACCACCGCCGAGGCCAGGCCGGCGATCACACCGACGACGGAGATCGTCGTCATGGCGTCCACGAAAGCGCCCTTGGCCGTCGAGGCGAGGGCCGCGTCACCCCGGGAGGCCGCGACGGCGAGGGCCTCACCGATCGAGTGGCGGGCCGGGCCGGTGACGTCGTCCGGCATGTTGGCCGCGTACGCGGCGGTCAGCACGCTGCCCAGCACGGCGATGCTCAGCGCCTGGCCGATCTGCGACACCGTGTCGTTGACGGCCGAGCCGACGCCCGCCCGGTCCTTCGGCAGCGCGCCCAGCAGCGTCGCGTACGCCGCGGGGCCCGCCGTGCCGCTGCCGGCGCCCATGACGATCAGGGCGATCACGAGCGTCCCGTAGCCGTCGTCCCGCGACAGCAGAGAGAGAAGGCCGAAGCCCGCGGCCAGCAGCACCAGCCCAGTGGCCAGCGTCGCGCGGGCCCCGAACCGCTTGTCGACGGCCACGCCGATGCCGTTGAAGGCGATCACGGTCACCAGCAGCGGGATGAACGAGACCCCCGCCTTCATCGGGCTGTAGCCCAGCACGAACTGCAGGAACTGGGTGAGCGCCAGCATCAGGCCGCCGGACGCGAACGACAGCAGGACGACGGACAGGCCGGCGCCGCTGAAGTCGCGATCGCGGAACAGGGCCAGCGGCAGCATCGGCGCCCGGCTGACGCGCTGCCAGACCGCGAACGCCGCCAGCGCGACGACCGCGACGACGAAGCCGCCGATCGTCTGCGCGGACGACCAGCCGTCCTTCGCCGAGCCGATGACGCCCCAGACCAGCGCCGTCATGCCGACGGTCGACAGGAACGCGCCGAGCAGGTCGGGCCGGCCCGCCGGGCCGCGGCTCTCGGGGATGAGCAGCAGGGACGCGACGATGCCGAGCGCGGCGATCGGGACGTTCAGCAGGAACACCGATCCCCACCAGAAGTGGTCCAGCAGCAGGCCGCCGACGACGGGACCGCCGAGCGCTCCCAGCATGAGCACCGAACTCCAGATGGCGATGGCCTTCTTGCGCTCCTCGTCGTCGAAGACCGTCGTGAGGATGGACAACGTGCCCGGCATGAGGAAGGCCGCGCCCGCGCCCATCAGCGCCCGGGAGGCGATGAGCTGGCCGGAGGAACCGGAGAAGGCCGCCGGGACCGACGCGCCGCCGAAGAGGATCAGCCCGATGACCAGGCCGGTGCGCCGGCCGTACCGGTCGGAGAGGGAACCCGCCGTGAGGAGAAGCCCGGCGAGGACCAGCACGTACGCGTCGAGGACCCACTGGATGTCGGCGTTGCTCGCGTGCAGGTCGCGGATGAGCGAGGGGATCGCGACGTTGAGGACCGTGTTGTCGATCACGACGACGAGCAGGCTCAGGCACAGGACGCCGAGGATCAGCCATCGGCGCGGATGAGGTGACGTCTCGCCCGCGGAGCCCGCCGAGGGCGCGGGGCCTTCCGGGGTCGGGGGAGTGGACATGGGTCCTCCGTTCGTACGGTGTGCGAGTCTGTCGCACAGCGTACTACCGTCCTCGAACAGTGTGCGAGGGCCGATATCCTGCGATGGAGCGTTTCTCGTGCGAAAGGCGTCCGATGCCACGCGACACCGACCCGATCTCCACCTCGGTCTGGGTGCGACCGTCCCGGCCGCGCCGGAGCGAGCAACCCACGTTGAGCCGGGAGCACATCGTGCGCGCCGCCATCGAGCTGCTGGACGCCGAGGGTCTCAGCGGCCTGAGCATGCGCCGGCTCGGCGCCAAGCTGGGCGCGGGCGCCACCTCGGTCTACTGGTACGTGGCGAACAAGGACGAACTGCTCGAACTAGCCCTGGACGAGGCCATGGGCGAGGTCGAGCTCCCCGACCCGGCCGCCACCGGCTGGCGGTCCGCGGTGGCGGAATCGGTCCGGAGCGTACGGACGGTGATCCTCCGCCACACCTGGATGGCCGGCCTGTACGGAATCCACCCCGCGATCGGCCCCCAGGCGATGCGGCTGAGCGACCGGCTGATCGCCGTGCTGACCGCCGCCGGCTTTTCGGGCCTCGAACTGGCCCATGCGAGCTCGCTGCTCATGTCGCACGCGCTCGGCTCGGCCGTTATGGACGTGGCGATGCACACCGCGACCACCCGATCCGGCAAGGGCGCGAACGAGCTGGTCCAGCAGCTGGAGCCGTACTTCGACCGCATCGCCGGGGAGTACCCGAGCTACACGAAGTGGTGGTCGCAGAACAAGGACGCGGACCTGGAGCGGCTGCGCGAGGACGGCTTCGAATTCGGCCTGCAACGCCTGCTCGATGGCCTGGAGTCCTGGCTCCGGCCCGGCGGCTGACCCGCGGACGGTCCGGCGGCGCTTGGGGGAGTCGGTAGGAGCCGATGGCGCTTTTCGGCGGCGTGGCTGGACCGACGACCGACCCGATGCGGTGGCGGCTGGGGCCGCGAGTCGCCTGCAGCTCGGCTTCATGGGGCGGATGCTTCCGCGAATGGGGTGGCGTCCGGCTCGCAGACGGTGCCGGTGGGAGGAAGGGCGCCGGTCAGCAGGTAGCGGGTCTCGTACTCCACGGCGCAGGCACTGGGGTTCGAGAAGACGGTGTGGCCGTACCCGTCGACGGTCAGCAGGCGGGCGCGGGCCAGATCGTGGGACATGGCGACCGCTCCCTTGTAAGAGGTGGCGGGGTCCTTGGAGTTGTTGAGAAGGAGGACGGGATTGGCCGTGCGCTTGTTCCACGGTCCCGTGTACCGGTCTTCGCCCTGCGGCCATCCCGCGCACGGCTCTGTGCTCCAGGCGGGATCGAGCCCCATCGGGCCCGACCTGGCGTAGGCCAGCCGCGCGGCGCTCGTGTAGGCGCTCGGGTCACGCGGGTTGGGACTGTCGGAGCAGACCATGGCCAGGAACTGCTCCCTGCCGGTGTAGACGGCCGTCGACGGTGCGTCGGCGCCGGATCCCTTGGCCTGCCGCTTCGGAGCGGACGGGGAGGAGGCCGCCGGTGCGCCCGATGAGGCCACCCACATCTGTTGCAGCAGGTCGGCGCCCAACGCCCACTGGGACACGCTGCCCAGGGGGATGCTGAGCACCCCGCAGGCGTAGCCGCAGTTCTGCGTGTCGCCGACGGTCACCGGATGTCGACGCAGGCGGCGCAGCAGCGTCTCGTATTTGGCGTGTGTCGCGGCCGGAGTGCCCGCGGAGAACGCGCACGCGGTCGTGGACGCCTCGCCGCACAGGTCGAGAAAGTCCTTGAACACCGCGGCGGACGCCTGGTCGTTGCCTGTGCTCAGAAAGGTCGGCAGTCCGTCCTTCCCGTTGGTGTAGGCGACCGGGTCGAGGACCCCGTCCAGCGCCATGTGCCCGACCTCGGCGGGGAACAGGTTGGCGTACGTGGCGCCGAGTATGGTGCCGTAGGACAGGCCCATGTAGTTCAGCCTCGGGTCGCCGACGGCCTGGCGTAGCAGGTCCATGTCGCGGGCCACGTCCGCCGTGCTGATGTGTTGGAGCAGGCTGCCGTTGAGCTCGGCGCATCGCGCGTCGAAGCCGGTCCACGTGCGAATCCAGGCCGAGGTCTCCTTCGCGCCGACGGGGAACCCGATCGGCGCGCCGGACAGGAACTCGTCTTCCGCCTCGGTGGTCGGGAAGCATCGCACGGCGGTGCTGGAGCCGAACCCTCGCAGGTCGAACCCGACGATGTCGTATCGGGCTCGCCAGGCTGCGGGAAGCTGCTCGTAGCCGGCCGTGAAGCCCGCCAGCTGCACGCTGGGACCACCGCCGTTGACGAACAGTGAGCCGATGCGGTGCGCGGTGTCGGTCGCCCGGTGTCGCTCAACGGCAACGGTGATCGTCTTGCCGCGCGGGTCCCGGTAGTCCAAGGGGACCCGCGCCGTCGCGCACTGGAAGTCCCCGTCGCAGGTCTTCCAGTCCAGCTTTGGCACCGGCGGTGCGGTCGACGTCGAGGCGGTGGCCGGCGTCGCCGCATCGCCTGGCTGTGACGTGGCGACGGATAGGGAAACGACGGCGAGCAGGCCGAGCGCCCATATCGCGGCGGTCGGCCGCGGAGATCGGGTGCCGGCCGTGCGAGGCCTGGCGGAGCGCGGTCGGTGATCGGAATGGTCGGCGGTCGACGCGCGGTCTCGTTGCATCTTCTCGTGTCGTCCTCTCTCCATCGCGTGAAATGCGAGCTCGGTGCCGTGTCTCATCGGGACAGGCGGCGGATCCACCAGGCGCCGAACCCGGCCAGCAGAAGAGTCAGGCCGAGGTAGAGGGCCGTTTCATTTCGCTGAATGCTCCAGAAGCTGCCGGCGGGATGGTAGGTCACCTGTTGCCGGTAGCCCAGGTGAGCGAGTTTGGCGAAGCACGCCTGGCGTTCCTGCTCCGACCGGCCCACGCAGTCCACGAACCAGGAGGGCACCGCGGCCGGGCGACCGGCCGCGTCGACGGTCTGCTGAGCGGCGAGCCAGGCGCCGGGTTCGTCGATGGTGACCGTCACGTGATCGAACATGTTGATGTTCAGCATGTTGTGGCTCGAGATCGTCGTGGTGATGCGCTCAGGGGCGGTGAGGTGCGGCCGGACCGCCATCGACATGGTGATCTGAATGGCGACGAACAGGACGCCGAGGATCGCCATGGCGGGCAGGGTGCGGCGTACGAGGATCCCGATCGTGACGCCGAGAACGAAGAAGAACGCGGCGTAACCGATGGGGACGATGCCGCGTGAGTCGAACACCTCGGGGGCCAGCCTCGGGAAGAGGAGGAACCCCGGCCCGGGAGCGCCGTTTCTGGCCGCGATGGCCTTGTCGATCGGACCGGCCCACCAGGTCACCGCGAGGCCGAGCAGCCCGGAGGCGGCCATGGCGGCCAAGCCGATGAGACCGAGCTTGGCGACCAGCCAGCGGGTGCGTGTGGTCATGGTCCAAGCCAGCCGATGGGTGCCGGCGTCCAGCTCGCGGGTGACCAGCGGGGCGCCCCAGAA
The DNA here is from genome assembly GCF_050936355.1 of Actinoallomurus sp. CA-142502. Classification (NCBI taxonomy): domain Bacteria; kingdom Bacillati; phylum Actinomycetota; class Actinomycetes; order Streptosporangiales; family Thermomonosporaceae; genus Actinoallomurus; species Actinoallomurus sp. CA-142502. The sequence continues at coordinate 9,331,516 of NZ_JBNJMY010000001.1, read as the reverse complement.
CATGCCGATGAGGGCGGGCAGGACCAGCAGCGCGAGGACGGTGCCGAGGTAGAGGTTCGTCTCGAGACCGCCGATGCCGTCGAGGAATCGGTCACCGCGGGTCTGCTGCAGGTGGGCCAGGTGCGGGCCGGTGGCCGCGAGGGCGGCGAGGATGACGACGACGGCGCCGAAGGCCACCGTCGCCTGCGTGCGGAACTGGCGCCAGGTCAGCCAGATCATCGGAGCGCCTCCGGTACGGGAACGGACTGGCTCATATAGGCCAGGGCGAGATCTTCCAGACTCACCGGACTGGCCATCCAGGCGGGGTCGTCCACCCCTGAGTCGGACCGGACGAGCATCGTGGTCCGCCGGTCGGTGTGGTCGGCCGAGACGACGTGCAGCCCAGCCGGAAGGGCGGCCGGGTCCAGGCGGGGGGCGGTCATCACACGGTGGGTGGCCAGCAGTTCACGGACGTCACCGGCCAGCCGTACGCGGGAGGCGACGAGGACGATGAGGTGGTCGCAAACCCGCTCGATGTCGGAGACCAGGTGGGAGGAGTGCACGACACTGAGCTGCTGCTCGGCGGTCGCGGCGCGCAAATCCTCCAGGAACTCGCGGCGGGCGAGCGGATCGAGTGCGGCGACCGGCTCATCGAGGATGAGCAGCTCGGGCCGCTTGGCGAGGGCGACGGTCAGGGCCAGCTGAGCGCGCTGGCCGCCGGACAGGCTCCCGGCCTGCTGGTCGGAGCGCAGGCCGAGGCGCTGGATCCGCTGTCGTGCCAGCCCCGCGTCCCATCGGGGGCTGAGCCTGGCGCCGAGCTTGAGGTGGTCGGCGACGGTCAGCCGGGCATAGGTCGGTGTGTTCTGGGCGACGAAGCCGACCCTGGCCAACTGCGCCCGGTCGGCGCCTGGCCGCCCGCCGCACACCTCGATCGTGCCCGCCGTCGGTGTCAGCAGGCCGCCGGCGAGGCTCAGCAGGGTGGTCTTCCCGGCGCCGTTGGGGCCGACCAGGCCGACGACGCGCCCGGCCGGGACGTCGAGGGTGCACTCCGACAGCGCCCAGCGCCGCCGGTATCTCTTGCCCAGGTGCCGGGCCTGCAAGACAGCGGTCATGCCGGCTCCTTGTGGGTGGTTGGTCGGAAGAGCATGCGGTCAACTGTGCCGATGCCGATCGGAAGCGTGTACCGGCTGAAAGTACGGTTCGCGCAGGCCGGACAGTACTTTCGACCGGTGTCCCGGGCCCCGCCGTCTGCGTAGCCTGAACCGCGTGAACCTGCTGGATCGCCTCGCCAGATGGCGCGGGGCAGCGGTCAACACCGGCCTCGCCGTCGTGTTCGCCGTCGTGCTCGCCGTGGAGGACCACAACATCGCGGTCCTCCACCAGATCTGGCTGCTCGACTGCGCCGTCGGACTGGTGGTGTGCACGGCCGCCCTCCTGCGTGCGCGCAGCCACGTGTGGACGGCAGGGGTGAGCCTCGTCGTCGCCGGAGCCGCCGAGCTGGTCGCCGAGCTGTGGGATCTGCGCGGCCAGCCGGGCATCGCGGCCAGCCTGGCCCTGTTCGTCCTCGTCGGTTCCGCGATCCGGGTGCTTCCCTTCCAGTCGGCAGCGCTCATCGTGGCCGGCGGGGGAGCGGTGGCGATCGGTGCGATGAGCGGTCATTCCGCCGTGATGGGCATCCTCGGACTGGGCTGGGGCACCGCGTTCGCGGCCGGGCTGTGGCTTCGCCTCCTCGACGCCCGCCGCCGGGCCGTCATCGAAGCGGTACGGCGGGACGAGCGCCTGGAACTGGCCAGGGAACTGCACGATTCGGCGGCGCACCACATCACCGGCGTCGTGCTCCAGGCACAGGGCGCCCGTATCGCCGCCCGCAAGCACACCGAGACACTGGACGCAACCCTGGCGGAGATCGAGTCCGCCGGGAACGACGCGCTCACCTCCATGCGCCAGGTCATCGCTCTGCTCCGCAACGGCGACGACGCGGGCGGACGCGCACCCGCCCCGGAACAGCTGACAGACCTCGTCGACCGTTTCGCCCAGCACGGCCCCAGGGTGCGGCTCCATCTGCCGAACGGCCCGCCCGATCCGACCTGGCCGCCAGAGGTGACCACCACCATCCACCGGATCGTCACCGAAGCCCTGACCAACATCAAGCGTCACGCATCCGGCACGCGCCAGGCCACCGTGACCCTCACCCACGACGAACGGGCCATCACCGTGGAGATCATCGACGACGCGCCCCCGGCCGCCTCGCCCCGGTTCCATCACGGCAGCGGGTACGGTCTCGTCGGGATGCGCGAACGGGTCGAGGCCCTCGGCGGCACCCTCATCGCCGGCCCGCGCCCCGATGTCGGCTGGTCGGTGCACGCCGCACTGCCCGCTCCTGGCAAGGCATGACCGTGCGTGTCCTGATCGCCGACGATCAGGCGATGGTCCGCAACGGGCTACGCCTCATCCTCCAAGACCAGCCCGACATCACCGTGGTGGCGGAGGCCGCGGACGGTGCGGAGGCCATCGCCCTGGCCCGGCGCCTGCGTCCCGACGTGTGCCTCATCGACATCCGGATGCCCCGTCTCGACGGCATCGAGGTCACCCGCGCCCTCGCCGGTCCCGACGTCCACGACCCGCTCCGGGTGGTCATCGTCACGACCTTCGACCTCGACGAATACGTGTACGGGGCGCTGCGAGCCGGGGCCGTCGGCTTCATCCTCAAGGACGCCGGTCCCACCCTGCTCGTCGAAGCGGTACGGGCCGCCGGCACGGGAGACGCCCTGATCTCCCCATCGATCACCGTACGGCTCCTCAAGCATCTCGCCCCCGTCAAGGCGCCGGGCGTCTCCGACACCGCGAGCCGGCTCTCCGACCGGGAGACCGAGGTCGTCCGGGCCATCGCCAGAGGCCGTACCAACCAGGAGATCGCCACCGAGCTGTTCATCTCCATGAGCACCGCCAAGGGCCACGTCGCCAGCGTCCAGACGAAGCTGGGCCTGCGCAACCGAGTGGAGATCGCCGCCTGGGCCTGGGAGAACCGCCTCGCCGAACCTCCCAACGACCGGCGAGGCTAGGCCGGAAGCGGGTGACGCCGTGGGGAGCGTTCGTCCGGGGGCGTCGGGGCCGGCGGAGATGCTGTCAGGGCAGGGTCTGGATGCGGGCGGTGGCGGTGGCCACGGCGACCGTCTTGCCATCGGGGGTGGAGAGTTCGCCGGACAGGAAGCACACCTCCCTGCCTCGCTGGACGACGCGGCCGCGGCCGGTCAGGCGGCCCGGGCGCGCCGGGCGCAGAAACTGGACGTGCAGGTCCAGGGTGGGGGCGAACTGGCCCTCCGGCAGCGTTGCGACCAGGGCCGGGCCCAGCGTGTCGTCCAGCATCGCGGCGAGGAAGCCGCCCTGGATCACGCCCGCCGGGTTGACGAACCGCTCGCTCGCGTCGAAAGCCACCTCGATGGTGCCGCGCGCCGGGTCCACCGAGACCAGTTGCCAGCCGAGCGTCTCGGCCGCAGGAGGGGGAGCGACCCGCCCGGCGAGTACGTCCCAGAACAGCCCTTGCCTTTCGTCATGCTCTGTCACGCCTTTCATTTCACCAGCACCCGCCGACATTCCCCGCGCTGAGTCACTCGCACGTCGGGAAAAGTGGCCATGCGGTGTTTTCTCAATCGGGCGTACCTCGACAGCCGGCTCGGGCTGACCGTCTAAAGCGTCGGGTCGCGGCGGGCCAGCATCCGGCGTTTTCCCCGTTCATCCGTGAGGTCGAGCACGGTGAAGTCCTCCGGCAGCAGCACGGCCGGCTCGCCCGGGGCCAGGCACCACGACGCGGGCAGCGGGCGGTGCCGTCGGGCGTCCTCGGTGAACGCCTCCCATGCGATCGCGCCGCCGGGAAGTACCGCGGCGGCGGCCGGGCCGAAGAGCTCCCGGTCCCAGTAGCCGAAGCAGCGCACCGCCGCATACGACGACCGGGGCGGACGCCATTCGAGCAGGTCGGCGTGGACGAGCGTGATCCGGTCCCCGAGGCCCCGCCGGCGTACCTCCGCGTCGAGACGTTCGAGGGCGACGTCGGAGACGTCCACCGCGGTCACCGCCCGTCCGGCCTCCGCCGCCGACAGCGGGTCGCCCGAGATCCCGCACGCCAGATCCAGCACCGGACCGTCCGGCAGGGGCAGGGCCAGCGCGCGACTGGCCAGGGGATGGACGGAAAAGGACGATGTCGTCCGCGCGGCGTACTTGGCGTTCCATCGAAGCCGGTCGGGCGAATTCATGCGCCGCACGTTACTCCGGCGCAATCGGCCGCACCTCGGCTGGAGGCACACGAAACGGTTCAACAACGATTTCGACCATTTCTAGCAAATCGGGTCTATTGTTCTGACATGACGCAACCGCCTGATCACCCAGAGGAACGAGCAGGCGCCGAAGGCGCCGCCCCGCCACCCGACCCAGGCCCGGAAACCACCTCCGCGGCGTCCCCACCCCCGGCCGCGGAGCCGTACCCCGCCGCACCGCCGATCGCGGAACCGTACGGACAGTCGGCCCCGCCCGGAATCACGGCGGAACTCGCAGGCCGCTGGTCGCGCCTGTTCGCCGCGATCATCGACGGAATCATCTACAGCGTGATCGGCTGGATCATCGCGGCACCGTTCGCCGGCGCGAGTGCGATGTACGACAACAAACACCTCGGCAGCCGGCTGGCAGCGAACGGCGTCACCGCGATCATCGCGATCATCTACTTCACGTGGCAGCACGGGAAGTGGGGCCGGACGATCGGCAAACGGGCCCTGGGCATCCGGGTCGTCCGGGCACAGGACGGCGGCCCGATCGGCTACGGCACGGCCGCCTGGCGTGTGCTGTTCACCTACCTCATCACGTACGTCACCTGCGGACTCGGCGGCCTCCTCGACGACCTGTGGATCCTGTGGGATTCCAAGAAGCAGGCCCTGCACGACAAGGTCGTCAAGACCTACGTGGTCAAGGCCGACGGCCCCGACCCGTACGCCGGTAACTGAGCGAGGCGACCAGCGGTCGGCGGAAGGCGCTCATGGTTATCCACAAGCCATGAGAGCGCCTTCCGCCGACAAGCCCCCACGCTGGACACTGGAAGTGGGATGGTCCCCCGGGCGGGAGGGCTCCGGCGGGAGGGCTCCGGCGGAAGGGACCCGGCGGGAGAGGAACCGCGGCCGGGAGGACCCAGCGCGAGGCCACGGGCGAGAGGGGCCCAGGCGACGGGCTCAGGCGGAGGACGAGGCGGTTGGTCCACGGTTACGGGCGAAATGCCTTGATGACCGGCTGGCCCCACGCGGAGAAGGGGAACGTCGATCGGGGCACGGTGCGGAAGTGGTCCGCCCCCACGTTCCAGAGGGTCGACGTGCCGGGGACTTCGGCGGTCGGCGTCTCACCGTTCTTCGTCGTCGCACCCCGTAGGGGCTGTGGCGCGCCCGTCCAATGCCGGCTGTCGCCGCGGATGAGGCTGTGGCCGTCGGAGGACCAGAGCCACAGGCCCCCATGGCCGTCACTGGTCGCCTTGTCGATGTCGAAGCCCATGGGAGTGCTCCGTCGGGTCCAGCGACGTCCATCCCACGCGCGTACCAGTGTCCGGTGCGACGCGTCTTCCTGGCTGTCGTACTCCTCCGTGGTGACCGTGCACGTGCCATCACTCGTCACGGCCACCGCGGTGAGATCGCTGTACCTTCTCGACCGCGGTACGGGCAGGAGGGCCCACCGCCCGTCCTGGTAGTGCGCGATTTCGGCTCTGTCCGGGGTCCCCTGGAGGCCCAGCCACAGCCCTCCGGCCGGATCCACGCCCATGGCGGACGAGTAGTCGAGGTCCCCCATGGGCGGTCCCGGCACCGTGACCCGTGACCACCAACCCGCCTGCCGGCGGACCAGGAACGGTGAGGAGGCGTCGCCCGTGTCGGCGACGCCCCAGACCCCCGACGACGTCACGGCCAGGGCCTCGAACGCGGCGTTCCTCGGCAGGCCGCCGGCCGCCGGCGACCAGCGGTGTCCATCCCAGTGGATCGCGGCAGGCGGAGAGATTCCCGGCGCGTGCGAGGGACCGGCCGTCGCCCACGCATCGCGCGGCGAGACAGCCACGACCGAGGTATAGCTCTGTGCCCGCGGCGTGGGGACTCGCAGCCACCGGCGTCCGTTCCAGTGTTCGATCAGGCCGACGTACGTCCCCCACACACCGGGGGCTCCGGTCGTGCCGCAGTAGCCGGCGGCCCACGCGTCGTGCGGTCCCGTCGCGGTGATCCCCGACAACTCGCCGAACACGTCGCGGCGTCCCATCACGTTCCGGCACGCCACGCTGGGCGTCGTCCGCCAGCCTGATCCGCCGGGCAGCCCGTCGCCAGTCCGCGTGTACCGGCGCACCGCGATGGCGTCCGACGCGGCCACCAGGGCTCCGACCACGGCCACGACCGCGATGACCCGGCCCGATCGCCCGATGTCCACCATGCGCGCACACCATAGACAACGGGTCCCCGGTATGGCGCCGTGATCAGTGAGAGTCATGCATTCCCCACACGCGCGGCACGCGGAACGGCCTACCGGCCGCAGGGTGGGCCGGTCCGCGGAACCGGCCAGCGGTAGCGGTCGAGGAGGTGGCGGGATATGCCGTCCTGGCGTGGTGGCGGTTCGGCGGGTGGCGGTGGGAGTGGGCGAGCCCGCCCCGCGGGCACACGTACCGGTAGCGGTAGCCCGTCGAGGAAGTGGCGGGACATGCCGTCCTGGCGTGGTGGCGGTTCGGCGGGTGGCGGTGGGAGTGGGCGGGAGCCGAGCCCGCCTCGCGGGGCAGACGGCGGGCTACCGGTAGCGGTAGCCGTGGAGGAGGTGGCGGGACATGCCGTCCTGGCGTGGTGGCGGTTCGGCGGGTGGCGGTGCGGGTGGGCGGGAGCCGAGCCCGCCCCGCGGGCAGACGACGGGCTACCGATAACGGAAGCCGTCGAGGAAGCGGCGGAACACACCGCCCTCGCGCGGTAGGGGCTTGGACGGTGGGGGTGCCGTCTCGCGTTGCCGCGCCACCGGCTGGTCGTAGTCGGTCCGCGCGATGGCGTCGACGACCTGCTCCTCCGTGAAGTCCGCCGAACCCTCGATCTTCGGTACGAAGCCGACGAGCATCCCGTTGCGCATGACCTGTGCCTCCAGGCCGGCGGTGCCGTCGGTGTCCCACTCGGCGTCGCGTCCGCCGGGCAGCGACACGCGTACGCCGAACTGGCCGACGCCGGCCCGGAGCAGATGCGCGTTGATGCCCCGGTCGCGCAGCGCGTCCACGACCCGTCGTGCTCGGTTCTCCTCCATGCGCTCAAGGTAGCCGCCCAGGTGAACGGCCGGTACCGCCGGCGGCCCGTGACCAGGCCGCCGGGGCAGGGCTGCGTCAGGCGGCGCGTTCGCCGTCGCGGCGGTGGGTGCGGATGAGGTCGCCGTACCGGTGCCCGCTGCCCTTGATGATCCGCTGCTGCGTCTCATAGTCGACGTACACGAGCCCGAAGCGCTTGTCGTACCCGTACGCCCACTCGAAATTGTCCAGCAGCGACCACACGAAGTAGCCGGCCACCGGCGCGCCGCGGCGGGACGCGCGGACGCAGGCGGCCAGATGTTCCTCCAGGTACCGGATCCGCTCCGGGTCGTCGACCTGCCCGTCCGGGCCGACCACGTCGGGCCAGGCGGAGCCGTTCTCCGTCACGTGGATCCGTGAGGCGCCGTAGTCATCGGTCAGCCGCATGAGCAGCCGCTCCAGCCCCTCGTCGCGGATCTCCCAGTCCATCGCCGTGCGGCGGACGTCCGGCCGGTGCACCTCTCGGGTGAACGGCGGGGGTCCGGACGGGTCGTCGGCGATGGTGGTCGGGAAGTAGTAGTTGAGCCCGAGCCAGTCGAGCGGCGCGGCGATGGTCTCCAGGTCGCCGGGGCGTTCGGGCAGATCGACGCCGTAGACCTCGACCATGTCCGCCGGGAAGCCGCGGCCGTGGACCGGGTCGAGCCACCAGCGGACCGAGTGCCCGTCGGCGCGGCGGGCCGCCGCGACGTCGGCCTCGGAGTCGCTGGCCGGTTCGGCGTACCCGAGGTTGTTCACGATGCCGACCTGCGCGTGCGGTACGGCCGCGCGGATCGCCTGGGTGGCCAGGCCGTGGCCCAGGAGCAGGTGGTACGACGCCGGCACGGCGACCGCGATGTCCGACAGGCCGGGCGCCATCGTGCCCTCGAGGTGGCCGATCCACGCCGAGCAGAGCGGCTCGTTCAGCGTGGTCCACTGGGTCACCCGGTCGCCGAGCGCGGCGGCGACGTGGGCGGCGTACGCGGCGAAGTGCTCGGCGGTGTCGCGGACGGGCCAGCCGCCGCGGTCCTGGAGCACCTGGGGCAGGTCCCAGTGGTACAGGGTCGGGTAGGGCGTGATGCCGGCCTCGAGGAGCGCGTCGACGAGCCGGTCGTAGAAGGCGAGGCCGGCCGGGTTGACCGGGCCGTCGCCGCCGGGCACGACGCGCGGCCAGGCGATCGAGAAGCGGTAGGCGTTCACGCCGAGCCGCTTCATGAGCTCGATGTCCTCGGGCCAGCGGTGGTAGTGGTCACAGGCGACGTCGCCGTTGTCGTTCCCGTCGATCTTGCCGGGGGTGTGGGAGAACGTGTCCCAGATGGACGGCGATCGGCCGTCCTCCGCGACGGCGCCTTCGACCTGGTACGCGGCGGTGGCCGTGCCCCAGACGAAGTCGGCCGGGAGAGAGGTGAGGTCGTGCACGGACTGCCCTTCTGTGTGGGTCACTTGACGGCCCCGGCGGTGAGACCGGTGACGAGGTAGCGCTGAAGGAGCAGGAACCCGGCGACGACCGGCACGCTGACGACCAGCGAGGCGGCCATGACCTGGTTCCAGTAGACGTCGTACTGGGTGGAGTAGCCGCGGAGGCCCACGGCGAGGGTCCGGGTGACGTCGTTGGTCATGACGGAGGCGAACAGCACCTCGCTCCACGCCGTCATGAAGGCGTAGACGGCGACGGCGACGATGCCGGGAACGGCGGCCGGGATGACCACGCGGAACAGCGCGCCGAGCGGCCCGCACCCGTCGACCATCGCGGCCTCGTCCAGGCCGCGCGGGATCGACTCCATGTACCCGGCGAGCATCCAGATGGAGAACGGCAGGGAGAAGGTCAGGTAGGTGATGATGAGCCCGCCCCGCGAGCCGTACAGCGCGATGCCGGTGACGTTCCCGATGTTGACGAAGATCAGGAACAGCGGCAGCAGGAACAGGATGCCGGGGAACATCTGGGTGGACAGCACCGTGATCGTGAAGATCCGCTTGCCCTTGAACCGGTAGCGGCTCACCGCGTACGCCGCGAAGATCGCGATGAGCACCGACAGGCCGGTCGCCGCCGCGGAGACGATCGTGGAGTTCACGAAGTAGTGCGCGAGCGGCACGGTGTGCCAGATGTCCACGTACGGGCGGAGCGTGAGGCGGCCGGGGAACCAGCGGAACTTGTCGGTGACGTCCTGCAGCGGCTTCAGCGACGTGCTGATCATGACGTAGACCGGCACGGCGGCGAAGAGCCCCATCAGGGTCAGCACGATCCGCCGGGTCCACACGAACGACATCGGCCGGGCGGTCGGCGACCGGTACGCGCTAGGCATTGCTCCTCCGGTTGCTCAGGGAGGTGACGGCCAGGTACGCCGCGGTCACCACGAGGAGGAAGAGCAGCATCAGCACGGACATCGCCGAGCCGGAGCCGAAGTTCCAGGTGTGGAACGACGCCTGGTAGATGTGCACGGAGATCAGGTCGCCCGCCGGGGGCGCCGACTGGCCGAACAGCACGTACGGCACGTTGAAGTCGTTGAACGTCCACAGGAACAGCACGAGGACGAGCACGCGGTTGATCGGGCGCAGGGACGGCATGGTGATCCGCCGGATCTGCTGCCAGATACCGGCGCCGTCGATCGCGGAGGCCTCGTACAGCTCGTCGGGGATGTTCTGGAGGCCGGCCATGATCACGAGCAGCGCGAACGGCCAGTTGCGCCAGACCGAGACGACGACCACGGAGATGAAGCTGTTGCCGCCGATCAGCCAGAACGCCGGCTTGGAGGTCAGGTGCAGCTGGTCGTGCAGCACGTGGTTCACCAGGCCGTTGTCGTGCTGGAGCATGAACGCCCAGATGATGACGGACGCGTAGACGGGCAGCGCGTACGGCGTCATGAACAGCGCGCGGAGGAAGCCCCGCCCGCGGAAGGTGTCCTGCATCAGGATCGCCCCCGTGATCCCGAGCAGCCAGGAGAACCCGACGGCGAGCACGGCGAACGCGCAGGTGATGAGGAAGGAGTGCAGCAGTGCGCTGCCGACCGCGCCGTTGACGTCGACGACGACGCGGTAGTTGCGCAGGCCCGCCCCGGGCGCCTGTCCCCAGTTGCGGATGTAGAACTGGGTGAGTTCCTTGAAGCTCATCACGACGCCGACGACCATCGGCACCAGGTGGATCAGCAGCTCCATGAGGATGGCGGGCAGCACGAGCAGGTACGGAACGGCGCCCCGGCCGACCGAGTAGCTCCGCCGGGGTTTCTTGCGCCCCCGCGCCGAGCCGGGAAGAGAACCGTCCTCCCGGCTCGGCGCGGTCGCGCTGGTGGTCGCGGCCATGGGGGCGACCTCAGCCCGCCATCTGCTGCTGGGCCTTCTCAAGGCGCTTGCGGACCGAGTCGTCGGTGACCGGCCGGCCGGCCGCGGCGTCGGCGAACAGGTCCTTCAGCGCGGGGCCGACCACGTCCTCGAACTGCGACTCCTTCGCCACCTGGGGGAGCGCCACGGCGCTCTTGGCGAGACCCTGACGCAGGACGGTCTGCTCCGGGTTGGAGAACTGCGGGTCCGACTGCGCGGAGGTCACCGGCGGGATCGAGCCGTACTTGCCGTTGAGGATCTTCTGCTCCTCGTCGCTCGTCATGAACTTGACGAACTTCAGCGCGCCGTCGCGGTTCTGGGTGTTCTTGAAGACGGCGAGGTTGATGCCGGCGACCATCGTGTCGACCTGGGTGCCCTGGCCCGGCGCGCCGGACTGCACGGGCACCGGGGCGATGCCCCAGTCGTCCGCCTTCATGCCGCGCTGCGCGAGCTGGACGCCCGCGGCCTGCCAGAGCAGCATCCCGGCCTTGCCCTTGGCGAAGTCCTCCAGCGACTGGTTCTGCGCGTACTCGGCGTCGCCCGCCGCGGTGATCTTGTCGCTGGCCATGAAGTCGACGAACTGCTTGACGCCCGCGACGGCACCGGGGGAGGTGAAGGTCGGGTTGCCGGAGGCGTCGAAGAAGTCCCCGCCGTGCTGTTTGGCGAAGATGTACGCGTGGTGGATGTTCTCGGCGTTGTTCGCGCCCTCGATGGCCAGGCCGTACTTTCCGCCGCCGGTCAGCTTCTTGCCGTCGGTGATCAGCTCGGACCAGGTGGCCGGCGGGTTCGCGATGCCGGCGTCCTTGAAGAGCTTCTTGTTGTAGTAGAGGCCGTAGGCGAGGGAGTAGAGCGGCACGGCCGCCGGGTCCTTGCCGGCCGCGCCGGTCGAGCCGAGCGCGGAGGCCACGAACCGCTGCTTGCCGCCGATGGCATTGAAGTTGCCGTCGTCGAAGGGCAGCAGCGCGCCCGTGGCCTGTAGCGACGCCGACCAGGTGTTGCCGATGTTGAGGACGTCGGGGCCCTGGCCCGAGGAGGCGGCGGTCAGGATGCGGTTGAGCAGATCCGGCCAGCCGACCACTTCGAGCTTGACGTGGATCCCCGTCTGCTTCTCGAACTTCTGCAGTTCGGGCGTGAGCTTCTGCTTGTCATCGTCGAGGTTCTTGCCCTGGTTGCTCGCCCAGTAGGTGAGCGTCTTGGGACTCTTGTTACCGCCGTTGCCGGTGGCGGTGCCGCCGCCACATGCGGTCAGGGCGGCGGTGGCGACGGTGATGGCTGCTATCGCAGCGGTGATCCGGGTCCTGCGCATGGTCGGGGCCCTCTCCGGAGGCGACTTCGGCGGGGAAGTTAATTTAGGTTATGAGTTAAGACGTGAGAGAAGATCCTCGTCAAGACTTTGGGGGCGGTAGGTTGCGTCATCGGGGAGGATGGCCGTGATGAGGGATCGAGAGAAGCGGACGGTGCGCGATCTGCGCCGCACCAACCGCTCGGCCGTGCTGCGCAAGCTCTACTTCGACGGGCCGCTCAGCCGGCAGGAACTGGCACCGGCCACCGGGCTCAGCTCCGGTTCGATCAGCAACGTCGTCGCGGAGCTCACCGCCGACGGGCTGCTGGAGGAGGCCGGCTCGGTCGGCTCGGACGGAGGCCGCCCCCGCACTCTGCTGCGCGTCGCGCGCCGCAGCGCTTACCTGATCGGCGTCGACGTCGGTGAGACGCGGGTGCGCGTGGAGCTGTTCGACCTCGCGCTGACCGAGCTGGCGCGCGCCGAGCGGCCGCTCGCCGCGCGCGGGTACGACGTCGACCGGATCGTCGGGTTCATCCGCGACGCGGTGGCCGACGTGCTGCGCGAGGCGGACGTCGCGCCCGAGTCGCTGCTCGGCGTCGGCGTGGGCGTGCCCGGCATCGTCGACCGCAGTTCGCCCGGCGGCGCGGTCGTGCACGGGCAGACCGTCGGCTGGGACGCCGTGCCGATCGAGTCGCTGCTGCGCGACGCCGCCGCCCTGCCGCCGGAGGTGCCGCTGTTCATCGACAACGGCGCGAAGACCCTCGGCCAGGCGGAGATGTGGTTCGGCGCGGGCCGGGGAGCGCGTCACGCGGTGATCGCGCTGATCGGCTCCGGCGTCGGCGCGTGCATCATCACCGACGGCGTCCTGTACGGCGGCGCGCACAGCAGCGCGGGCGAGTGGGGCCACACGACGATGCAGGTGCGCGGCCGGGCGTGCCGCTGCGGCGCGCGGGGCTGCCTGGAGGCGTACGCCTCCGCCGAGGCCGTCCTGGAACGCTGGGCGGAGATCGGCGGCGATCCGGGTGACGCCGACGAGGAGACCGCGCTCGCCGCGTTCCTCGCGTCCGCCGCGCCCGACGACGAGGGCGACCGGGGCGCCGTGGACGAGAAGGCCGCCGCGCTGCTGGAGGAGACCGCCGAGTACCTGGGCGCCGGCATCGCCGACCTGGTGAACCTCTTCAACCCCGAGCGGATCATCATCAGCGGGTGGGCGGGCCTCATGCTCGGCCGGCACTCCCTGCCCGCCGTGCGCCGGGCGGCCGGCGCGTACGCCCTGCGCCACCCGGTCGAACGCACCACGATCGAGCTGGGCCGGCTCGGCCCGGACGCCGTCACGGTGGGCGCCGCGACGCTGCCGCTCGCCGACTTCCTCAGCCGGGGCGGCCGTGGACGAGAGTCGGCCCCGGCCGCACGATGACCGTCGCCCGGCCGGGCGACGGGCACTTGACGCACGGCGGCTCTGCCGTACGGTCGGGTGGGGGTGGGCCGGGCGGAAGGATCACGGGTGAGACGGTTGACGATCGTGGCGGGCGTGCTCGCCGGAGTCGTGGTCCTCGGCGGCGGCGCCTTCGCGCTGTTCCACGACGACGAGCCGTTCACGGTCTCCCGCTACCGCGCCATGTGCGACAAGCCGCACGGCTTCAAGCAGGCGGCGGCGCGTTCCGCGACGCAACCGCACCCGGTCTTCGTGTACGGCTACTGGAACGTGCGTGAGGACCATCCGGAGGCGTTCGGCGCCGGGGCGCTCGACGTCTGGGATCCGGCCGACCCCGCGAAGGTGCAGCTCGTCGCGTGCGTCGACACCGCCGGCCGGGGCGCGTTCGTGAAGCGCTGCGACTACACCGCGCAGTCCGGGCCCATCGACGGCCCGCTCGGAGGCCCCGGCGGGCCCACGGGAAACTACTCCGTCGACCTGTACAAAACGGAGTTTCGCGTCACCCTGTACGCGGCCCGCACCGGCGCACGCGTCGCCACCGCGCGGTTCTCCGGCGACCGGTTCGGCGCGGACGAGGACGAGAACGGCGACCCCTGCTCACCGGCGACGGTCGTCCACGCGAACGACCCCCGTGGCAGCGTGCGGGAGGGCACCCCGTACATCCGCCAGATCCGTGACGCCCTGACCCCCTACGTGACCCACTGACGGCTGCGAGTTCCGGAAGGATCATGGCAGGATCGCCGCATGACGACCGCTGACGACCCTTTCATCGCCGTACGCGACGGTGCGCGGCACCGGGCGCTCGCCGAGCTGGCCGCGGCCGGCCCGGTGCACCACCTGAGGCTCGCGACCGGCGCGGACGCCTGGGTCGTGACCGGTCACGCCGAGGCCAGGGCCGTGCTGACCGACCCGCGGGTGGTCAAGAGCGGCGCGTCCACCTCGCCGTACGGGGCCGAGCTGTCGGCCGAGCTGGTGACGGCGCTGGACTCCCACATGCTGAACACCGACCCGCCCGAGCACACCCGGCTGCGGCGCCTGGTGTCGGCCGCCTTCACCCGGCGGCGGGTCGAGGCGCTGGCGCCGCGCATCGAGCGGATCTGCGACGAACTGCTCGACGGGCTGGAGGAGACCCTGAAGGCGGAGGGCGAGGCGGACCTGATCACCGCGTTCGCCGCGCCGCTGGCCATCACGGTGATCTGCGAGCTGCTCGGCGTGCCGCCCGGATCGCGGGAGGACGTGCGCGCGTGGGCCGGGCCGCTGCTGGCGGGCCGGTTCGCCGGGTACGAGGCCTACCACCGCGCGTCGGAGGAGATGGTGGCGTTCCTGCGCGGGCTGCTGGCGGACAAGCGCCGTGCCCCGGCCGACGACCTGCTGTCCGCGCTGATCGCGGTCCGCGACGGCGAGGACCGGCTGACCGAGGACGAACTGACCTCGATGGTCCACCTGCTCCTGCTCGCCGGGCACGAGACGACTGTCAACCTCATCGCCAACGGGATGAACGCGCTGTTCGCCGACCCCGCCCAGCTCGCGCTGCTGCGGGCCGAGCCGGAGCGGCTGCCCGCCGCGGTCGAGGAGCTGCTGCGCTACGACTCTCCGGCGCAGGTGCCGATCCCGGCCATCACCGCCGAGCCGATCGAGGTGGCCGGGCGGCGGATCCCGGCGGGGGAGAACATCGTCGTCGCGCTGCTGGCGGTCAACCGCGACCCGGCGCGCTTCCCCGACCCCGGCGTCCTCGACCTGACCCGCGACGCCGGCGGCCACCTGGCGTTCGGCCACGGCGTCCACCACTGTCTGGGCGCCCCGCTGGCCCGGCTGGAGACCCGGATCGCGCTGGCCGCGCTGCTGCGCCGGTTCGGCGACCTCACGCTCGCGGTGCCCGCCGAGTCGCTGGAACGGCTGCCGTCCCTGATCATCAACCGGCTGGCGACCCTCCCGGTACGGCGGGGGCACTAAGGTCACGGGCATGCCGGACACCCAGTACGAAGACCTGCTCCGCCACGTGCTCGACACGGGCGCCCGCAAGGAGGACCGCACCGGTACGGGCACCCGGTCGATCTTCGGGCACCAGCTGCGCTACCGGCTGTCCGACGGCTTCCCGCTGATCACGACCAAGAAGGTCCACTTCCGCTCGATCGCGTACGAGCTGCTGTGGTTCCTGCGCGGCGACGCGAACGTCACGTGGCTGCGGGAGAACGGCGTGACGATCTGGGACGAGTGGGCCGCGCCGGACGGTGACCTCGGCCCGGTCTACGGCGTGCAGTGGCGGTCGTGGCCGACGCCCGACGGCGGGCACGTCGACCAGATCGGCGAGGTGCTCCGCACGCTGCGCGAGAACCCCGACTCCCGGCGGATCATCGTGTCCGCGTGGAACGTCGCCGACATCCCGCGAATGGCGCTGCCGCCGTGCCACGCGTTCTTCCAGTTCTACGTCGCCGACGGCCGGCTCTCCTGCCAGCTGTACCAGCGCAGCGCGGACCTGTTCCTCGGCGTGCCGTTCAACATCGCGAGCTACGCGCTGCTGACGCACATGATCGCCGAGCAGGTGGGCCTCGGCGTCGGTGACTTCGTCTGGACCGGGGGCGACTGTCACATCTACGACAACCACGAGGACCAGGTCCGCACGCAGCTCGCCCGCGAGGCGCGGCCGTTCCCCACGCTGGGCCTGAAGCCGGCGGACAGCCTGTTCGACTACACCTACGAGCACATCGCGCTCGACGGCTACGACCCGCACCCCGGCATCAAGGCACCGGTGGCGGTGTGATCGGGCTCGTCTGGGCGCAGTCGGCGAACGGCGTCATCGGCCGCGACGGCACGCTGCCGTGGCGCCTGCCGGAGGACCAGAAGCACTTCCGCTCCCTGACCGCGGGCGCGGCCGTGCTCATGGGCCGCCGCACCTGGGAGTCGCTCCCGCCGCGGTTCCGGCCGCTGCTGGGCCGGCGCAATCTCGTGCTGTCGCGCACGCCGCAGGAGGGCGTGGAGACGTTCCCCGACCTGCCGCAGGCGCTCGCCGCGGTGTCCGGTGACGTGTGGGTGATGGGCGGCACCGCGGTGTACCGGGCGGCGCTGCCGTTCGCGGACCGGATCGTGGTCACCGAGATCCGGGAGTCCTTCGAAGGTGACACGCACGCACCGGACGTGGGGCGCCCACCGGACTCCGTCGGGGCGTGGCAGGAATCGTCGACCGGGCTGCACTACCGGTTCCTGGCCTGGGGCTGAGGCCGGGAACCGGCCGGCCCGCACCCAGCCATGGTGGGCACGGGCCGACCGGTTCGCGCTCATTGAAACACGCCGGCCGGGCCCTGCGGCCCGGCCGACGCCGCGATCACGGGTAGCTGGTGATGTCCACCGGCACCGTGTCGGTGCCCTGCGCGGCGGCACCGGTGCTGTTGATCACGTGGTTGATGACTCCGTTGCCGCCGAGCGACACCGTGAGCAGGTCGTGGAACTTCACGCCCGAGTTGTTCGGCACCTCGAAGCCGTGCTCGTCGACGATCGACGGATCGACGTTGAAGTAGCAGTAGCTGCCCAGGCCCCAGCCCTCATGGCTGGTGACGTTGTCGGCCACCTTGTAGGCGGCGTAGCCGCGCGTGCTCCCGTTCATGTAGGCGGCCTGGTTCGGCGGGTCGTACGGCAGCTCGTTCTGGAAGAAGATCGTCTTGCCGCCCTGGCCGTTCCAGATGACGTTGTACTTCTGGTAGTGCTCGACGAACAGGCCGTACGCCGTGACGTTCGCGCCGTTCACGATGAGGCCGGTGTCGGCGGTGTTGGTGGTCCAGCCGACGCCCGATCCGTGGTCGGCGCGCCAGGCCCAGATGTGGTCGATGATCGTGTTGGCGCTGTTCACGACCAGGCTGTTGGTCGCCTTGCCCGCCCCGGCGCCGCCGATGCGGAAGAAGACGTCCTGGATCGAGGTCGGGTTGCTCGCGTGGCTCGCCGACGAGCCGCTCGGGCCGACCTGGAGCAGCACCGGCGAGTTGGTCGTCCCGGCGTCGAACAGCAGCCCGGCGATCTTCACGCCGTCGACGTCGGCGACCGTCATGGGGGTCGCCCCTCCGTCCGGCACGATCGTCGCGTAGCCGAGGCCCAGGACGACGGTGTTGGCGCGGGTCACGTTGATCGACTGGCTGACGTGGTAGACGCCGGGCGTGAACAGCAGGTTCAGCCCGGAGCTCAGCGCGGCGTTGATGGTGGCGGCGCTGTCACCGGGATGGGCGACGTAGAACTGGCTCAGCGGGATCGACGTGCCCGGGGTGGAGCCGCTCGCCCAGGTGGTGCCGCGCGAGTTGGTCCGCAGGCTCGGCACGAGCACGTTGTAGTTGCCCGCGCCGTCGACGTACAGGTAGGGCTTCTCCCGGGTCACCGGGCTGTTGGCCAGGACGGTGTACGGCGGGTTGGGGAAGCTCTGCGCGGGCGCGCCGACCACCCCGGAGAACACCATGTTCCAGACACCGTTGAGGTTGCCGCCGATCTGGCTGTCGCGCGTGAGCCACTGCTGCTGGGAGTACGGCTGGACGGTGCCGTCGATCTTGGAGTCGGCGATGTACCCGCCACTGGCCCAGCCGTACCCGGTCGGGGAGAGGTTGAGGTCACCGCGGACGTGGACGCGGCGGAACGGCGCCGCCTGCGCGACCGCCCAGCGGTCGTACCCGCCGGACGGGGTGATCGACAGGTTCTCCGCCGAACGCCAGAAGTTCTGGGTGGCGTTGCCGTTGAACCAGCCGGCGTCGACGGTGACTCCGCCGTTGATGGTCACGTCGTCGACGTTGCGGCCCAGACCGGCGATCGAGGTGTAGAAGCCGATGTTGGCGTTGACGTTGTAGCTGCCCGGCTTGAACAGCAGCGCGTACCGCTGTGAGCCGAACTGGTTGCTCTCCTGCTGGCTGAAGACCGAGTCGAGCTGGCTCTGAATGCTGCCGCTCGACATCGACGGGTCGAAGACCTTGACGTTCGGTCCGAGGTCTCCACCGCCGGCGGGCGGGGGCGTGCCGCCGCCGGTGGAGCCGTACACCTGGAACTCCCACAGCGAGTAGCCGTACTGGGTGTGCCGTGCGGTGCCGTACATCCGGACGTAGCGGCCGGTGCCGCTGACGGTCAGCGTCTGCGTGCCGCCGGCGCCGGTGGTGGTGGAGTAGACGGTGCTCCAGCTGGAGCCGTCCGCCGACACCTGGATCTGGTACGCGGTGGCGTACGCGGCCTCCCAGTTGAGCACGACCTGGCTGATGGTGGCGGAGGCGCCGAGGTCGACCTGGAGCCACTGGGGATCGCTGAAGGCGCTGGACCAGCGGGTGCCGGTGTCGCCGTCCACCGCGGCGGAGGCGGGGGTGCCGGAGTTCTCGGTGGAGGAGGCGGTGGCGGGCCGGCCCTGCGAGAGCAGGGTGTCCGCCGCGTGGGCGGGCCGCGGCGGGGCGACGAACATGACGGTGAGTGCGACGACCATGGCCCAGAGGACCGTGGCCACGCGGGGACGGGGCAGAGATCTCATGGATCGTCTCCTGAGGGGGAGTGGAGACCGGGCGGCTCTGGCGGGGCCTGGGGTCTCCACACGGTCTGGGGCTTAATTCATGGCGTGATTAAACAAGGGGAAAACAGACCCGTCAAGAGATCGAACTCGCTGGTTAATCGCTTCTTTATCGGCTTGATTAAAGTTGTGAAGTGATTCCTGACCCGTTGCTGGTCCGTCCCGGCGCGCTGACGTGGGCGGGGGCCGTGCGACCGGGGTATGACCCGTGCTGTGATCCGAAGCGTCGCCCACGAGGTGAACCGACTGGAGGTCGCCGCCGGCGTGCCCTACGGGGAGTTTCGCCGACGGTACGAGCGGGCGGTGCCGGCGTTCGACGCGGATCGGTTCGCCGAACTCCAGCGGGCCGGTGCGCCGTGGGAGACCGTCCGGCGGGCCACCGAGGAGAGCGCGCCGCACGGGTTCCTCCGCTACTGGGGCTTTGACGTCACCCCGCTCATGAACCTCGCCGGCGACCGGTGGAACTGCGTGGAGTACCTCATGGGCGACCACACGACCGCGCAGCGGATGTTCACCCGGGACCCGGCCGTCATGCTGTACGCCCCGCTGCGCACCGCGATCTACGAGGACGCCGAGGGCCGGACGTGGTTCGCGGTGGACCAGCCGAGCACGCGGTTCGCGAGCTTCGGCGACGCGGCGATCGCCGCGGTCGGGGTCGAGCTGGACCACCGGCTCGCCGCCCTCCTGGAGCGCCTGGGCGCCCCCGTGCCCGAGGTCCTCGGTCAGCGTGAGTAGTACTCCACGACGAGCTGGACGTCGCACCGTACCGGGATCTCGTGCCGCTCCGGGAGGCGTACGAACCGGGCGGCCAACCGGGGATGGTCGGCCTGGAGGTAGTCCGGGAGGCGCTCCGGCGCGTGCGCGCCCGCCGCGGCCTCCCGGAAGGGCGGCATCGCCCGGCTGCGCTCGGCCACGCTGATCACCGAGCCGGGCCGTACGCGGTAGGAGGGCACGTTGACGCGCTCGCCGTTCACCAGGTTGTGCCGGTGGGAGACGAACTGCCGGGCCTGGTAGATCGTGCGGGCGAACCCGGCCCGCAGCACCACGGCGTCGAGCCGGGTCTCCAGGTCGGCCAGCAGCGTGTCGCCGGTACGGCCCGGGCCGCGCGCGGACCGGTCGAAGGCGCGGCGCAACTGCTTCTCGCTCACGTTGTACTGGGCGCGCAGCCGCTGCTTCTCCAGCAGCCGCGTCTTGTAGTCCGACGTCTGCTTGCGCCCGCGCCCGTGCACGCCGGGCGGGTACGGGCGGCGCTCGAAGTAGCGGACGCACTTGGGCGTGAGCGGGATCCCCAGGGCGCGGGAGCGTTTGGTTTTCGGGCGCGAGCTGTTCACGGACGTCCCTTCGGTGACTAAGGTTAGGCTTACCTTACTTAGGGAGGCTGGATGTCCGCCACCGATCACCCCACCGCGCCCGTCGCGGAGCCGACCCCCGCCGAGCTGGTCCGCTCCGTGCTCGCCGCGGCCCGCTCCCTGACCCTGACGACCGAGGCGCACCGCGTCGACCTCGTCGGCCTGCACTCGCTGGAGGCTCCCGGCCGCCTGCTGCTCAACGTGCCGGCCGGCAGCCACGTGGGCGCGGAGGTCGCCCGGGCGCCGGGCGGTGACCTGGCGGCCTCGCTGGAGTTCACCGACGTCGCGCCGGTGTCGGTGCCCGACCGGATCCGCGCGCGCGTGCTGCTGGGCGGATGGCTGAGCGTCGACGGGCAGGGCGCGAACGCGGAGGCGCTGTGCTTCGAGACGGTGACCGCCGAGCTCGGGCACGACGGGCGGCGGTTCGAGCTGGAGGTGGACGAGCTGACCGCCGCCGAACCCGACCCGCTCGCGGCGACCGAGGCGGAGCTGCTCACCCACCTCGCCGGCGCCCACGGGGACGCCGTCGAGCTGCTGGCCCAGCTGGTCGACCACCGGTCGCTGCTCGGCGTGACCCGCGTGGACCCGTTGCGGGTCGACCGCTACGGCATCGTCCTGCGCCTCAGCCGGGCGAGCGGGTACCACGACGTGCGCCTGCCGTTCCCCGTCCCGCTGCGCAATCCGGCCCACGGCGTGCTGCAGATGCGCACCCTGCTGACCCGGGCGAAGGCCTGCCCCCGCCGCTCGCGGCGCTGATGGTTCGACCGGCCGGCACCGATCATGACTGGAGTGTTCGGGCGAGTCTGGTCGCGGCGAGGACGCCGGCGACGCTGACGATCGCCATCCACAGGGTGCTGGTGGGCAATGCGGTGGTGTCGCCGTGGGAGAGGTAGAGGGTCCCGAAGGCGGCGACGCCGATGACCTGCCCGAGTTGCATGGTGGTGCCGAGCAGACCGCTGGCGTCGGCGGCCTGGCCGTGGGGCACCTGCCGCAAGGACTGGGTGAGCAGTGGGCTGGCGGACAGCCCCATGCCCACTCCTGTCAGGATCAACGCGGTCCAGGTCAGCGGACCGCTGTGGTCGCCGTCGATGGCGATGGCCGAGTACGCCAGCGCGCACAGGGCGAGACCGGCCGGGGTCACCATGGAGTGCAGGCGGTGGGGCAGTCGCCGCCAGCAGAATCCGACCAGGCCGAACGCTATTGACATCGGCAGGTAGGTCAGGCCGGCCATCAGTGGACCGGCGCCGAGCCGGTTCTCCAGGTGCAGAGTGAAGACGAACAGGAACCCGCCGTAAGTCACCTGCATCGCCGACAACGTCGCTACGCCGGCGCGAAGGCCGGGCGCGCGGAGGACTCCGAGGTCCAGCAGCGGGTCGCCGCCGCGCGCCATGACCCGTCGCTGGACGGGGGCGAACAGGCCTGCGAGGACGAGACCCGCGCCGATGGCGACGAAGGTCCAGGCGGGCCAGCCCAGCTCCCGTCCGAGGACGAGCGGCAGGACCACCAGGAACACCGCCGGCGCGACGATGAGCAGTCCGAGGAGGTCGAGCCCGCGGCGCCGCGCCGGCCGGTCGGCGGGGACCAGGCGCGGAACCAGGACGGCGAGCAGGATGCCGATGGGGACGTTGACCAGAAAGGCCGGGCGCCAGCCGGTGCCGAAGAGGTCGGCGTTGACCAGCAGGCCACCGGCGATCAGTCCGGCGACGGCGCCGATGGAGAGGACCACCCCGTACGCGGACAGGGCTCTGGCTCGCTCGGGGCCTTCGAATCTGGTCTGGATGATGCTCATGATCTGTGGTGCCATCACGGCCGCGCCGGCGCCCTGGACGATCCGAGAGGCGATCAGCGCCAGGCTGCCGGGTGCCAGCCCGCAACACAGCGACGCGGCGGTGAACATGATGACGCCGATCAGGTACATCCGCCGATGGCCGAAGATCTCGCCCAGCCGCGCGGCGGTGACCAGCGACATCGCGTAAGCGGCGGTGTACCCGCCGACGACCAGTTGCAGCGAGCTGCCGGACGCGGGCAGTTCGACGCCGATCACCGGCATGGCCACGTTGACGACGAACACGTCGAGCAGGCCCATGAACTGCCCGAGCAGCAGGACGGCCAGCATCGGCCGCCGGCGCACGGTGGCCGATGCGCCGGTGCCGGTGCTGACGTTGGTGAGCGTGGTCATCGGTTCGCGGGGGTGTTGGTGTAGGCCGCGACCTTCCACTGGCCGTCCGCACGGATGAGGACCCAGGTGGCGCGGACCTCCCGGTCGTCCGGCACCTCGGTCTCGCCGGCCGGCACGATCCCGGCCCTGCTGACGACGATGGCGGTGTCGCCCCACACCCGGATGTCCAGGGGCTGGTCGACACCGCGCGAACCCTTCAGCGGTCCGGCGAACCCGGCGGCCATGTGCTCATGTACGGCCGTGCGCCCCTTGTTGAACACCCCGGGCATCGCCACGGTGACGTCGTCGGTGTACACAGCGGCGAACGCGTCGGCGTCCCCGGCCGCCCAGGCCGCGTACACCTGGTCGAAAACGGTCTTGATCTCATCGCTGAGCGCGACGGTGGAGGTCATCGCAGATCCTTTCCATGATTGTGATCGCCGGCCCGGACGGTGAGGGGATGTCGTCCGGCGACGTGGCCAACTCTGGAGGACGCGTCCGCCCGGCCGGTAGATGCCGAAGTCGCAGATAGGCGATGATGTTCGTCATCAGTGATCGACGACATCTGGATCTGCTCTCGCGGCCGGTGACGGTGCAGGATGCGGGCATGACCGTGATGCTCGCCGCCGCTGGGCACCACCCCTGTTCGGCGTCGGCGGCAGCGAATGCCCCCGATGCCCGGCACGCCGTGGCACGCCGGGACGCATCGGAGGCGGTGAAGGGCACGTTGGACCGGATGACCGCGCGGCTGCCCCGCTGGGCCATCGCGGGTGTGCGGGTCTTCAGCCTCACCGTGCCGGCGATGAACATCACCGCGGTCTTTCTGAGCACCACGTCGCGGTCGCCGCTGGTCATCTACTCCATCGGCACCGCGTTGTACGTGCCGTTCTTCCTCCGCCTGGTGTGGAGGGAGACCCAGGGCCGGCGGCCGGGGCACGCATGGTGGCTCCTGGTGGCGATGGCGCTGATCATCATCGGCCTGGCTCCGTGGGCCGGGCCGTTGTGGCCGCGCTCGTTCGGGCCGCTGGCGTTGGCCGTGCTGATCGTCGTCCGCAGACCGTGGTCGCCGATGCTCTACGGGCTTCTCCTGGTGGCGCCGATCCCGGTCGACCTGCTGCTGGGGGCGCCGGAGGAGTGGATCTGGGGCTCGTTGAGCGTCAACGCCGTGCTGGGCCCGTATGTGCTGTTGTTGCTGGCGCGCTCCATCGGCCGACTGGAATCGGCGCGGCAGTTGCTGGCGGCGCAGGCGGTCGTACGCGAGCGCGAGCGCGTCGACGACGAACTGCGCGACTCGATCGGAGCCGAGTTGGCTGCCATAGCGGACAGGGCGCAGGCCCTGGCGGTCACGGACCGGCCGGTGACTCCCGAACTCGACGACCTCGTGGCCGCGTCCCGGCGGACCCTGGCCGGCGCCCGGTTCCTGATCCGCGGCTACCAGCAGCCGTCGCTACGCCGCGAACTCGACACGGCGGTCGCGCTCTTGGCGGCCGCCGGTGTGTCGGTCGGTGTCGTGGCGCCGCGTCAGCCGTTGCGCCCCACGGCCGATGAGCGGGCGCGGCCGGCGGTGCGGGAGGCCGTGGCCCAGCTGCTTCGGCGACCCGGCGGTTCGTACGTCCTCACCATCGATGCCGACGGTGACGTCATCCTGCGTGAGCGCGGCCGATGAGCGGCTCCCGGTGGCTCATCGTGGCGGTCACCGTCGCCTGGCTGGTGCCACCGGTGGCGTACACGGTCACCGGGCAGGAACCGGGGACGAGCGTCGGAAACCCGCTGCTCGTGGTCGTCATCGCCCTCGCCGTCGGAGCGCTCCATGTGTGGCACGCGATGTCCTGCCTGCGCGGCGGCCCATCGCCGGGATGGCCGGTGTCGCTGGCACTGTTGATGGTCCTGGTCTACCTGCCGCTGCAGTGGTGGAGCTGGAGCTGGGTCAGCACCCAGTGTTTCGGCGTGGCCTCGCTCGCCCTGCTGTTGCGGCCGCGTCCGAAGCTGTGGCTGCCCATCGCGGCCGGGCTGCTGATCGCTCCCGCGTTGATCGACGCGGTCCGGCTGGGCCCGCTCTTCGGCATGTTGAGCGCGGCCTACGACCTGGCGGCGCTGACCGTCGCCGCAGGCTCGCTCTACGGATCGGTGCTCCTGGTCCAGGTGGTCGAGGAACTGCGGGAGACCCGGCCGGCGCTGGCGGCGGCGGCCGTCAGCGAAGAGCGGCTGCGGCTCTCGCGTGACCTGCACGACCTGCTGGGCCAGAGCCTGTCCGCGGTCTCGCTGAAGGGCGATCTCGCGCTCGCCCTGTTCGACCAGGACCGTCTCATGGCTCGCGCGGAGGTGGCGGGCATGGCCGAGGTGGCTCGCGACGCGCTGCGCGACATTCGCGCCATCACCCGCGGCGAACACTCCGTGTCACTCCGATCGGAGCTCGACGGCGCCGCCGTGCTACTCGACACCGCCGGCATTCAGACCGACATCACCGCGGATCTCCCGGCCGACCTCGGGTCACCGGAGGAGAGGCTCCTGGCCTGGGCCGTCCGCGAAGGCGTGACCAACCTGCTGCGCCACAGCCGAGCTCGCACCTGCGCGATCACCATCGCCCCGAGAGCCGGGACCGTCGAACTGACGATCGTCAACGACGGTGCCTCGGCCGGCAGGGGCCGCGGCAGCGGGTTGGCCGGCCTCGCGGATCGGGCCCGCGCCCTGTCCGGGACCGTCACGGCCTCCCACGACGGCGAACATTTCCGTCTGGGCGTCTCGATTCCCCATGCTCCCGACCGGAAGACACGATGATCAGAATCCTGCTCGCGGAGGACATGCACATCATCCGCGCCGCCCTGGTCGCCCTGCTGTCATTGCAAGCCGACCTCGAGGTCGTCGCCGAGCTCGACCGTGGTGACGAGGTGCTCACCGCCGCGTTGCGGACCCGCCCGGACGTCGCCGTGCTCGACATCGACCTGCCCGGCATGGACGGGCTGGCCGTGGCCGAACAGCTCGCGGCCGAGCTGCCGGGCTGCCGAATCCTCGTGCTCACCGGCCTCAGCCAGCCCGGCAATCTGTTGCGCGCGCTCAAGGTCCATGTACGCGGCTTCATCGTCAAGGACGCGCCGGCCCATACCCTCATCGATGGCATCCGGCGGGTCGCGGCCGGCGACCGCGTGATCGATCCCGACCTGCTCGCAGCCGCGCTGGAGACCGGCAGTTCCCCGCTGACAAACCAGGAACGCAAGGTGCTACTGGCAGCCGAGAGCGGCAAGCCCACCGATCAGATCGCCAGACAACTCGCCCTCTCGCCGGCCACCGTGCGCAACTACATGTCCCACGCCATCAGCAAAGTCGGCGGCCGCAACCGACTTGACGCGATCCGCATCGCCCGCGACGCCGGCTGGCTCTGACCAAGACGGCGGGTCGCCAGGGTGTCGAGCGCCGATGATTCGACCGGCGTGGAAATGATCCGCGGCTACGGTCTCGGCTCATGGAGATCCACACGGCGGAACACCAGGTCATCACGCCCAGCATCCTGTACTTCGGCACGCCGGTCGTGCTGCTCAGCACCGAGAACGAGGACGGCACGGCCAACCTCGCGCCCATGTCGTCGGCCTGGGCGCTCGGGCAGACGGTGGTCCTCGGGCTCGGCGCGCACGGACAGACCGGTCGCAACCTGCTCGCGCGTCCCGAGGTCGTGATCAACCTGCCCGCGCCCGAACACTGGGCGGCCGTCGAACGGCTGGCGCCGCTGACCGGGCACGATCCCGTTCCCCCGCACAAGCGGGGCACGTTCCGGTACGAGCCGGCCAAGTTCGGCACCGCGGGACTGAGCCCGCTGCCCGCCGAGCTGGTCCGGCCGCCGCGCGTCGCCGAGTGCCCGATCCAGCTGGAGGCCCGCGCGGTCGACGTACGGCCCGACAGCACGGACGCGTTCCTCATCGTCGAGGCGCACGTCCTGCGGGTCCACGCCGATCCCCGGCTCGTCGTGCCGGGCACCCAGCACGTCGACCCGGCGCGCTGGAGCCCGCTGATCTACAACTTCCGTCACTACTTCGGCCTCGGCCCCGAGCTGGGCCGGAGCTTCCGCAGCGAGACGCGTGCCGCGCGGGCGTGACCCGGCCGGCTCAGTCGACCAGGGCCTGGTAGACCAGCTGTTTCAGCCGGGTGCGGATCGGGTGGGTGTTCGAGGGCAGCAGCTGGGTCAGGAAGACGACCGCCAGCTCCTCGGCCGGGTCGACCCAGAACGCCGTGCTCGCCGCGCCGCCCCAGTTGTACTCGCCCTTCGACGTCAGCGACTTCGTCTTCGCCGCGTCCTCCACGACCGCGAACCCGAGGCCGAAGCCGATCCCCGCGTAGGAGACCTCGGCGAACACCGGACGGCCGTACTCCTCCAGGTCGGCCCCGCCCGGCAGGTGGTTGCGCGTCATGTACGCGACCGTGCGCGGGCCCAGCAGCCGTACGCCGTCCAGTTCTCCGCCGCGCAGCAGCATCTGGCAGAACCGGTGGTAGTCGCCCGCGCTGGAGATCAGGCCTCCGCCGCCCGACAGCGCGCGCGGCGGCCGGAAGGCGGTGTCGCCCATGTCGAGCAGCTTGGCGCGGCCGTCGGCGCCGGCGAAGTACAGGGACGCCATCCGGTCGGCGTCGTCCGTGCCGACGTGGAACGCCGTGTCGGTCATCCCCAAGGGGTCGAAGATCCGCTCGGCGAAGAAGCGGTCCAGCGGCTGCCCGGACACCACCTCGACCAGCCGCCCGAGGACGTCGGTCGCCATGGAGTAGTTCCACTGAGAGCCGGGCTCGAACAGCAGGGGCAGCTCGGCCAGCCGGTCGACCGCGCCGGCCAGGTCGAGGCCGCGCGGCGTCGACCGGTCGAAGCCGGCCGCGCGGTACAGCTCGTCGACCACGCTGACGTGCTGGAACCCGTACACGAGCCCGGACGTGTGGCTGAGCAGGTGCCAGACACGGATCGGCTCCGCCGCGGGGCGGGTGATGGGCGCCTCGGCCGTGCCCTTCTCGTACACCCGCATGTCGGCGAACGCCGGGAGGAAGCGGCTGATCGGGTCGGTCAGCTCGAAGGTGCCCTCCTCGTACAGCATCATCGCCGCCACCGAGGTGATCGGCTTGGACATCGAGTAGATGCGGAAGAGGGTGTCGGTCTCGACCGGAGCGCCGGAGGCCAGGTCGCGCGCGCCGTACGCCGACAGGTGGGCGATCTCACCGCGCCGGCTGACCAGAGTCAGCCAGCCGGGCAGCCGTCCGTCGTCGACGTAGGGGGCGAAGTGGGAGTCGATGCGGCGCAGCCGCCCCGCATCGAGGCCCACCTCCGCCGGATCGCACGTGACCTTCAACTCGCCGCCCATCGGCCCCTCCGTTGATCGCGGAAGCGTTTTTTAGAACGTCATTCTAGGCTAGGCCGGTGCAGGGGCGGAGGTAGCATGGCCTCGCCTTTGATGGGGAGTTTGCGGATAACGAGGTTGTGCGGTGGCGGCTGGCAGCATTGTGCGGTTCGACGAGGTTCGCGGGTACGGTTTCATCGCGCCGGAGGGTGGCGGGGAGGACGTTTTCGTCCACGCCAACGACCTCGTGGCGGACAAGGCCCTGTACAAGGTCGGCGCCCGGGTGGAGTTCGACATCTCCGAGGGCGACCGCGGACTCAAGGCGTCGACCGTGCGCCTCGTGCGGCAGTCCGGCCCGCCGTCCCGGCGAGGCGACCTGCCGGACGCCGACGAGCTGTGCGACGTGCTCTCGGCCGGTGAGTTCACCCAGGACATCACCGAAGTGCTCCTCCGCGTGCCCAGCCTGACCGGCGAACAGATACTCCAGCTGCGCCGGCACCTGCTGGAGCTGGCCCGCGACCGCGGCTGGGTCGACTCCTGACCTGACGCCGCACCGCCCCTCGTCGAATCGACGAGACGGGATTCGTCGCGGAGGATGAGGACACCGCGGAATCCCCGGCCTACGTTCGCGTCATGCGAGTCATCCGATGCGAGGGGCTGACCAAGCGGTACGGATCCACGGTCGCCGTCCACGGCCTGGATCTGGTCGTCGAATCCGGTCAGGTGTTCGGTTTTCTCGGGCCGAACGGGTCGGGCAAGACGACGACGATGCGGATGCTGCTCGGCCTGATCAGACCGAGCAGCGGGCGAGCCTGGGTGAACGAGCGGCGGCTTCCGGATCCCTCCGGGCTGTCCCGGATCGGAGCGATGGTCGAGGAGCCCGCGTTCCATCCATGGCTGAGCGGCCAGCGCAACCTCGAGGTCCTGGCATTGCACGGGCCGCCGCTGCCGAACCCCGACGGCGTCCCCGCCGCGCTGGAGCGGGTCGGCCTGACCGCCGTCGCGCGGCGGAAGGTCAAGGCGTACTCCCAGGGCATGCGGCAGCGGCTGGGATTGGCGGCGGCGTTGATGCGCGAGCCCGCGTTGCTGCTTCTGGACGAGCCGACCAACGGCCTGGACCCGGCCGGCATCCGCGAGTTCCGTGACCTGCTGCGCTCCCTGGCCGGCGACGGCATGACGGTGTTCCTGTCCAGCCATCTGCTGAGCGAGGTGGAGCAGGTGTGCGACCAGGTCGCCGTGATGAGCCGGGGTCGGCTCGTCGAACACGGCCGTGTCGGTGAGCTGGCGGCGACCCGGCCGAGGGTGCGTGTCGCCGTGGACGAGACCGAGCAGGACGCCGCGCAGGCGCTCCTTTCCGCATGGCCGGTACGCACGGACGGTGAGCGGATGCTCGTGGTCGACGGTGCGGACGGGCGTGAGGTGAACCAGACGCTGGGCCGGGGTGGAGTGTGGGCGCGGCAGATCCGGACCGAGCGCCCTGGGCTTGAAGAGGCTTTCCTGCGGCTGACCCTCACCGAGGAGGAACGCGATGCGTCTTCTGCGAGCTGAACTGCGCAAACTCAACCGGCCATTGCTGTGGGGGGTGACGCTCGCGGCCATGTTGTTCTGCGTGCTGCTGGCCATCGGCGGTGCCGCCAACGCCCACCGGTACACGGTGGAGGCGACGCGTCCGGTCTCCTGCTCGGCGATGGGCGTGCCCGAGGGGCCTGCCTGCGCGGATGTACGGGCACGGATGGGGGACCGGCTCGCCGAGAACCGCCGCCAGATGCTGTCGGCCGCGACGCGCACCTCCGCGCAGCTGAATCCGGTGGCCGCCGGCGCCGAGGCCGCCGGGCTCATGGCCTCCCTGCCGGGGGCGCTGGTTCTCGCGCTGCTGGCCGGAGGGCATGTCGGCGGGGAATGGTCGGGCCGCACGCTGAAGAACGTGCTCACCCAGTGCGGCCACCGGTGGCGGGTGCTGGTCGCGAAGTTCGTCAGCCTCTGGCTGGCCGGCGTCGGAGTGATCGCCGCGTGCTGGGCGGCACTCACGGTGGCCGGCCCGATCCTCACCCGTGCGTACCGGCTGCCGGATCCGCACGAGCCGGTGGGACAGGCGGCGACGTGGGCGGGCTCCCAGGCGGGACGGTCGCTGCTGGTACTCGCCGCGTTCGCCGGGATCGGCCTGCTCGCCGCCGTCGTGACCCGCGGAACGATCGGCACGATGGCGACCTCCGCCGGGATCGACATCGCGATGCTCGTCGCGGCCGCGGTGCCCGGCATCGGCCGGTGGACGCCCGCCACCTGGGTGCAGGGCTGGATGGGATTCGCGGCCGGGCAGCGTTCGATCACCGCGCTGCCGGACAACTTCTGGTCCCGGTTCATCGGCTCCGGCGGCGCGACGCCCGGCCATCTGTTCGGCCTGGTGGGACTGTCCGCGACGCTGGCCGTGTGCGGGGTGGCCGCCCTGGCCCTGTTCCGCCGCGCCGAGGTGACCTGATGAGAACCCACAGTCGGATCATGCCGCTCAATCCGGCCACCGCGCGGCGGGTCGACCTGCTCATGGCGGTAGGACTGTTCGCGTGGGCGGCTCCGGACGTGCCGTGGTGGTGGCGGCCGGCCGGACACGTACCCGCCACCCCGGTCGTCCTGGGGTACCTGGTCCTGGCGCTGGCCGCGTCGGTTCCCTTCGCATGGCGCCGGCGTTCTCCCGTTCTGGTGTTCGCACTCGCGGCCGCGGTGCTCCTGACCCGCCACGCACTGCACCAGAACCAGATCGCGGCGTTCGCCGCGGTGCTGGTGGCCGCGTACGGGCTGGGCGCCTACTCCACCGGCGCCGGGCGCCACGCCGGTCGGCTCGGCCGGCTCAGCCTGATCATCGCCGCCGTGATCGGGGTGACGTTCAACAACGATCGGATGGCGGGCCTGCCGTTCGCGCTGATCGGTGCCGCGTTCCTGGCCGGCGACGCGGCCGCCGCGCGCCGTAACGAGGCCGCTGCCGCCGCGGAGGCCGCCCACCTGGCCGAACGCACCCGGATCGCCCGCGAGCTCCATGACGTTCTCGCGCACCAGCTCTCGGCGATCACCCTCCAGTCCGGCGTGGCCCGGATCACCGGCTCGGACCCTGACGGGACGCTCGCCACGGTCGAACGGCTGTCCCGCGAAGCGCTCACCGAACTCAATCACCTGCTCGGTGTGCTCCGAGACGACGACGCGGACCACCCGGGCCGGCGTCCGGCTCCCTCCCTGGCCGAGCTGGGCTCGCTCCTGAAAGCCGCCCGGGACGCCGGTACCCCGGCGGACCTGGCGGTCATCGGACCGGAGCGGGATCTCAGTCCGGGCCTGCAGCTGTCGGCCTACCGGATCGTGCAGGAATCACTGACCAACGTGCTCAAGCACGCCCCGGGCGCCCGAACCTTCGTGACCCTCCGCTATCAGACCGACCACCTGGCGCTGCGGGTCGTGAACGGACCCCCTCCGCAGGGGAACGCCACCGCCGTGATCCGGACGGCGGTGGCGCGTCCGGGCACGGGCGGCCGTGGAGTGCCGGGCATGCGAGAGCGGGCGGAGCTTTACGGTGGGCGGCTGCACGCCAGGGCGGCGTCCGGCGGGTTCGCGGTGGCCGCCACGCTTCCCTACGACGACCGCGGGGGACGGCCGTGAAGCCCGATGGGCCGCTGAAGGTGCTGGTCGCCGACGACCAGGCGATGGTCCGTGCGGCCCTCGTCGCGCTCCTGACGTCGCAACCCGATATCACCGTCGTCGCCGAGGCCGCCAACGGCGCCGACGCCATCGCCCTCGCCCACGAGCTCGCACCCGAGATCGTCCTGATGGACGTGAGGATGCCCGTCATGGACGGCCTGGAGGCGACCCGCCGGATCGTCACCGGCGCCTCGGCCAGTGCGCCCAGGGTCGTCGTCCTCACCACCTACGACCTGGACGAGTACGTCTACGACGCCCTCCGCGCCGGGGCCTGCGGCTTCCTGCTCAAACACGCGCCGCCGGAGGAACTGCTCCTCGGCGTACGCGCCGCCGCCGAAGGCGGTGCGCTGGTCTCACCGGCCGTCACCAAGCGCCTCATCGGGGCGTTCACCACCCGGCCCTCCGCATCCGCTCGTCCCCCTGCCGCACTCGCCCGGTTGACCGCCCGTGAACGCGAGGTCTTCGACCTGGTCGTCGCAGGTCGGACCAACACCGAGATCGCCCGAGCGCTTCGCATCGCCGAGACCACCGTCAAGACCCATCTCGGTCACGCGCTGGACAAGCTGGACCTGCGCGATCGGGTCCATGCCGTCGTGTACGCGTATGAGAATCGGCTGGTCTCACCGCGCGATCATGTCGACCCGTGACGTCCGAGGGCCCTCGCCGGTGAGATGGCAGGCTTCATGGAACGCATCCGGCTTACCTGAGAGGTAATCGACCGGATGACCCCGCGGCGGCGAACCTTACGGCATGAGCACCGCGATCATCGAAAGACCGGCCCAGGAGCGGGCCGCCGCCGTACCCGGCCTCGGGACACTGCTCGTCCTGCTCGCCGGGACCTTCGTCACCACGCTCGACTTCTTCATCGTCAACGTCGCGATCCCGGCCACCCAGCGGGACCTGCACGCCGGGCCGTCCACCATCCAGTTCGTCGTCGCCGGCTTCGGGCTCGCATTGGCCGCCGGGCTGATCACCGGGGGACGGCTCGGTGACCTGTACGGCCGGCGGCGGATGTACACGCTCGGGCTGACCCTGTTCACCCTCGCCTCGCTCGCGTGCGGGCTCGCGCCGACTGCCGGGTTCCTCGTCGGGGCACGCGTCGCGCAGGGCATGGCGGCGGCGCTGCTCATGCCGCAGGTGCTCGGCATCATCGGCACCGTCTACACCGGCGAGCGCCGGGCGCGGGCCTTCAACGCGTACGGGCTGGCGATGGGGTTCGGCGGCGTGTTCGGGCAGCTCATCGGCGGGCTGCTCATCAAGGCGGACATCGCCGGGCTCGGCTGGCGCACCGTCTTCCTGATCAACGTGCCGGTGGGGCTCGTGGCGGTGCCGGCGGCGATGCGCCTGGTGCCGGAGTCGCGGGCGGGCAAGGCCCGGCTCGACGTGGTGGGCGCCCTTCTCGTCACCGCCGGGCTGGTGTTGATCGTGCTGCCGCTCGTCGAGGGACGCCAGGAGGGCTGGCCGCTGTGGACCTGGCTGTGCCTGGGCGCGGCGCCGTTCGTCCTCGCCGCCTTCGCCGTGTACCAGCGGCGTGCCGGTGAGCGCGCGCTGATCCACCTCGGCCTGTTCCGGCACCGGGCGTTCAGCGTGGGCGCCGTGATCGCGCTGCTCAGCCAGATGGCCGTCGCCTCGTTCTTCCTGATCCTCGCGCTGTACCTCCAGCAGGGCCGCGGGCTGTCGCCGCTGGAGTCGGGCCTGATCTTCCTGGCGCTCGGGGCCGGCTACTTCGTCTCGTCCTCGCGGGCGGTGCAGGTCGCGGCCCGGCTCGGCCGTCAGGTCCTCGCCCTCGGCGCGCTGACCATGGCCCTCGGGTACGGCCTGCTGGCCCTCGTCGCTGGGGCGACCGACGGCGGGATCGGCTGGCTGATCCCCGGGCTGCTCCTCGCGGGCTGCGGCATGGGCCTGGTGATGGCGCCGCTGCCCGCGACCGCGCTGACCGGGGTCGAGCCGCGGTACGCCGCCTCGGCCGCGGGTGTCGTCTCCACCTCGCTGCAGTCCGGCGGCGCGATCGGCGTCGCGGTCGTCGGCGTCGTCTTCTACGACGTCCTCGGCACGACCCGCTTCTCGGCCGCGTTCGTCGCCGGCCTCACGACGGTGATCGCCTGCTGCCTCGTCACGGCCGCGCTCGTCCAGCTCCTGCCGGGCCGGCGGCCGGGGGAGGGGCACTGATCGCTCCCGGCCCGGTACGGCGGTACGTGGGTCCGGCCCGAAAGGGCCGGGCCCATTTTGTTCGGGTGTCCTAGCGCCGCTAGGGCTTCGGCGGTACCTCGTAGTGGATGTCGTACTTCGCGGCGATCGGGTTGATCTTCGCCGGGTCCAGTGCGCCGTCGGTGAGTACCGACGGACCGGCCTCGAAGAGGTCGGCCAAATAGCATTCCCATCCGCCGGGTGAGGAGATCTGCAGCACGCGGGGCGGCGGATCGGAGGCGCGGCGCAGGGCGTGCGGCACCCCGTGCGGTAGCAGGACGAAGGACCCCTTGCTCACCGTGAGACTCCGGTCGTCGAAGTCGACCCCGAGGTCGCCGTCCAGCACGTAGACGCACTCGTCCGCCACGTGGTGGGTGTGCCGGGGGATGTCGCGCTCCAGGCGGACCTCCAGCAACGAGAACCGTCCTTCGGTGTCCTCGGTCATCGCCTTGACCGCGAACGCGGGGGGCATCGGTACACGGCCCGGTCGCGCCTCGCCGGGCTCGAGCACAAGGAAACGATCTTCAGACATCGGTAGTATCCTCTTCGGTAGATAAATGGAATAGGAATCCGCTTCCGGTTCGGGGAGCGTCGCAGAGGAGCGTCATCCTTGTCAAGGCCGCCATCCGCCAGCCGTAGACCGCGTGCCGACGCCGAGCGCAACCGCCTCCGCATACTGGACGCGGCGCGTACGCTCTTCGCCGAACGCGGCGCCGAGGTCCAGATGCCCGAGATCGCGCGGACCGCCGACGTCGGGATCGGCACCGTCTACCGGCACTTCCCGACTCAGCGCGCGCTCATCGAGGCCGCCGCCGACCACCGGTTCGCCGAGATCCAGGACTTCGCCCGCACCGAATGCCTGGACAACGCGAGCCCGGGTACGGCGCTGGCGTGCTACCTACGTCACGTCGGAGAGATCCTGGCGGGCGACCGGGGACTGTCCATCGCCATCGAAACGTCCCGGGCCACGCCCGGAAGCGAACCCCGGGGAACCGTACGCGCCGACCTTGAATCGACCGTGCGACTCCTGATCGAAAAAGACCAGGCCGCGGGAGCGCTCCGCGAAGACTGCACGGTCGGGGACGTCTACATGATCGCCGGCTCGCTCTCCGCGGCCATCCGCACCGGCAGCGGCGACTGGCGACGACTCCTCGACCTGGTACTCGATGGCCTGCGCCCTCGCTGAGCCGGGGTCGGCGGACCGGCGGGCGGACGCGGTCGGGAGCCGTGTTCGCCCGCCGGAGTTCTATGCGCCGATGGCGTAGCCGTCGCCGTACACCTTCCAGGCGAGCGGCGGGGTGAAGTCGAGATTTCCGTTGTTCAGGAAGACGCGCTGCTCGGTGTCGACGCGACTCGTGTCGCTGTGCGCCTCCTCGCGTTTCATCGCGACTTTCCGCGCGTCGAGGAACGCGTTGAGATAGGTGACCTCGCTGCCGCCCTGTGCCGGGGGCTCGGCCTTCGCCAGGGCGGCCGCGCGGATTCCGCCGAAGCTGTCCGCGTCATCTCCCGGCCCGTGCATGACCATGGCGTCGTAGTAGATGAACTGCCCGAGCGCCCGCAGACCGTCGCTTCTCGCCTGCCGGACGGCGGGGTCGAAGTACGCCGAGTCGCGCTCGTCGTCCTGGGCCCGCTGGAACGCCGGGTCGGCGGCGGCCTTGCGCCAGGCGGCGGGAAATCCCGGGTCGAGGCCCTCGTGGGAGTCGGTGCCGTTCACCGCGCGCAGCGCCGGCAGGTACTTGGCGAGGGCGTTGCCCGGCTCCGCGTCGGTGTAGGCCTGGACGACCTTGAGCATGTCGCCGGTGCCGGAGCAGAAGCCGATGACGCCGCCGGTGTAGCCGCGCCCGTCGTCGATGTCCTCGATGTACTTGTACTGCGCCCGCCAGTCGAGCGAGGAGTTCTCCGCACTGGAGACCACCTGCATGGCGATGTCCTTCTCGCGCGGGTCATTCAGGTCGACGGCCGTCGCCCGGGCGGAGAGCGCGGCCCGCGCTCCGGAGGGGTGCCCGTCACGGGGGAAGGTCAGCAGCGCGGACACACCACCGGCGAGAAGGACGGCGAGGGCGGCGATCGTCCATCGAGCGGATTTCCGTGGCACGAATGATCCTGAGGGGCCGGGGGTGTACGGCGAATGGCGCTGGCGGATGAAAGCATGAATTCTGGCTTGATGTCAACTATTCGGTAAGGAAGGTGCTAATAACGGAAAGTAGTGCCGTAGCCAGAGTCGTGCGCCGTGTAATTGCCGACGGTGACAATTCCGCCGTCGTCGTCCGCCGCGCAGACCTCAGGGAAGGATGCCGCGGAGGAAGGCGGCCTGGCCGGCGTGCTGGGTGTCGTCGTTGATGACGCTGACGAGCCGTACGCCCAGCGTCACCGGCGGGTCCCACGCCTCGTCCACGACGCGGTCGAGGTCGGCGTCCTTCAGTCCGGCGACATACCGCAGGGTCTGCTCGTGCACGGCGTCGTAGTAGCCGGTGAGGAGTTCGCCGGACTCGACGCGGACCGCCGCTACGGCCTCCGCGTCGTGACCGTACCCGGTGTCGGACGGCGGCAGCGGCAGGCCGAACCGCTCCGCCCACCCTCCGGCGGTCCACACCTGCTCGACGCCCGCCACGTCGGCGATGTGGTCGTCCTGCACGCGGGTCAGGTGCCAGACGAGCCACGCGATCGAGTTGGAGTCCTCCGTCAGGCGCGCGGCGAGCCGGTCCGGGGACAGGCCGTCCACGACCTCGTGCACGGTCTCGCGAACGCGTTCGAAGGCGTCGGTCAGCAGTTCGGCGCTGTTCATCGGCTTCGTTCCCTTCCTGGCCGTCATCGGTCCGCTCGCTTCGAGGATGCCAGGCGCGGGCGCGGCGCCGGGCCGTGGGTGGTTCAACGCACCTCGGCGGCCGCCGCTCGGATGAAGCCTTCGACGTGTCGCTCTGTACGCTCGCCGTGCTCCATCAGCTCGGTCGCGTCTTTGGCGCGGTGAATGTCGGCCACCGCATCGATGGACTGGTCGGCGAGTTCGATCAGTCCCTGTTCATCGGCCAGGAGCTGGACGCGGTATCTCGCTCGCAACGCCACCGAGCGGAGACGCCCTTGTTCGACCTCGAAGCGCTCCGGAAGAGGATGGGTGAGTTCCCCATGACGGTGCAGCCATACCTTCAGCTCTTCGTGCCGGTACTCCATGACCGCCTCGGCGAATGCGCTGTACGCCGACAAACGCTCCTGCCGCAGCCGCTCGTCCCGCGCGAACCGCTCGGCGCGCCCCGCGGTTCGTCGCTGGAAGACATAGGTCAGAGCCGAGCCGAGCAGCGTGCCGGCCACCGCGACCAGGCTCGTGAGCGCACCCCCCATGCCAATAGTGGATCACACCGGGCACCGGCATGGCGTCGGCGCGGGTGGGTAGCGGTGACCGTGGACGGAGAGGAACGTGACCGAGGGGGAGCTCGATGGGCGGCAAGCGGGTCGTGGTGGTGACCGGCGCGAGTGGTGGGATCGGCCGTGCGGCGGCCCGTGCGTTCGGCGCCCAGGGTGACAAGGTCGCTCTGCTGGCACGGGGTGAGACCGGCCTGAACGCCGCCGCCGAGGACGTGCGCGCGGCCGGCGGTGAGGCGCTGGCCATTCCCACCGACATGGCCGACTTCGACCAGGTACGCGCCGCCGCCGAGCGTGCGGAGGCCGTGCTGGGCCCGATCGACGTGTGGGTGAATGTGGCGTTCAGCTCGGTGTTCTCCGAGTTCGTCGACATCGAGCCGGCCGAGTTCAAGCGGACCACCGAGGTCACCTACCTCGGCTTCGTTCACGGTACGAAGGTCGCGCTGGACCTCATGCTGCCGCGCGACCACGGCACGATCGTGCAGACCGGGTCGGCCCTGGCCAAACGCGGCATCCCGCTCCAGTCGGCGTACTGCGGCGCCAAGCACGCCGTCCAGGGCTTCCACGAGTCGCTGCGCACCGAGCTGCTGCACCGGGGCACCAACGTACGGACGACCATCGTGCACATGCCGGCGGTCAACACCCCGCAGTTCGACTGGGTGGAGTCGAAGCTGCCGAACCACGCCCAGCCGGTGCCCCCGATCTACCAGCCGGAGGTGGCCGCGCGGGCGCTGGTGTACGCCGCGGACCATCCGAATCGGCGGGAGTACTGGGTCGGCGGGAGCACCGTGGCGACCCTGCTGGCGAACCGGGTCATCCCGGGCCTGCTGGACCGCTACCTCGCCCGTACGGGCTTCGACTCCCAGCAGACCGACCAGCCGCGCGACCCGCACCAGCCGGCCAACCTGTGGAAACCCGCCGACGGCAAGGACGGCCACGACTACGGCGCGCACGGCGGCTTCGACGACAGGGCCCATCCGCGCAGCTACCAGCTGTGGGCCGCGCAGCACCGGGTCGCCCTCGCGACGGCCGCGGGCGCGGCACTGGGCCTGGCCGGCCTGGGCCTGCTGCGGGGCCGGTGCCGATGAGGGGCCTCGCGGCGGCGCGGCTCGCGTGGGGCGGGCTGCTCGTGACCAGGCCGGACCTGGTCCTGGGTACGCTCACGGGCCGTCCGGCGACGCGGTCGCAGACACGGGTCCTGCGGGTGCTCGGCACCCGCCACCTCCTGCAGGCGGGCGTCGAGCTGGCCCGTCCGACACGTGGTCTCGCCCGCGCGGGCGCGGCGGTGGACCTGCTCCACGCGGCGACGTGCGCGGGTGCGGTGGCGCTCCTGCCGACCTGGCGACGGGCGGCCCTGATCGACGGTACGGGCGCGGTGGTCTTCGCCACGGGCGGCCTGACCCGCGCCCGCCTTCCGTCGACCCCCTAGTGGTCGCGCAGGGCCTTGACGAGCTGGGCCTTCGTCATCGTGGAGCGGCCCTTGACGCCGATCTCGCGGGCGCGCTTGACCAGGTCGTCCTTGCTCCAGTC
This sequence comes from Actinoallomurus sp. CA-142502, assembly GCF_050936355.1. Taxonomy (NCBI): domain Bacteria; kingdom Bacillati; phylum Actinomycetota; class Actinomycetes; order Streptosporangiales; family Thermomonosporaceae; genus Actinoallomurus; species Actinoallomurus sp. CA-142502. The sequence continues at coordinate 9,293,125 of NZ_JBNJMY010000001.1, read as the reverse complement.
GTCGTACGACGGGCTCTTGCCGCCCTTCTTGCCGACCGAGGAGCGTGAGCTGCCCGCCGACGCGTTGGCGATCCGGGCGGCCTTCTCCTTGCTCTCGCCCTTGTCGCGGAGCTTCTGGTAGGTCTTCTCGTCCTTGATCTGTGCTCTCGGCATCGAGGTGCTCCTTTCGCGGTCGGCCGTCACGCATTCGCCTACCCGCTCTGTGCGTTTCACACCTGCTGACGGGTACGCGCCGGCGCGGTGATAGGCAGGAGGAGAGGCGGGTAACGCGAAGAGGGTGAGTGACACGCAGGAGGACGTCGTGACGGTCGAGCTCGCGCGCAGCGACCTCGGCGGCCCCGGCATCCGCCGGAGGCGGTGCGGACGCGGGTTCCGCTACTTCGACGGAGAGGCCGTCGCGATCAAGGACCCCGAGACGCTCGCCCGCGTGAAGGCGCTGGTGATCCCCCCGGCGTGGGAGGACGTGTGGATCAGCCCCGACGAGAACGGGCACATCCAGGCCGTCGGCACCGACGCGGCGGGCCGGCGGCAGTACCGTTACCACGACCGGTGGCGTGAGCAGCGCGACCGGGAGAAGCACGACCGGATGCTGGCGTTCGGCGCCGCCCTGCCCCGGGTCCGCGAGCGGGTGGAGCGCCACCTGAGCGGGTCCGGGCTGAGCCGCGAACGCGTGCTCGCCGCCGCGATACGCCTGATCGACCTTGGCTTCTTCCGGCCGGGCGGCGAGGAGTACGCCGCGGAGAACGGCACGTACGGCCTGGCGACGATCCGCCGTGAGCACGTGACGTGCTCCCACGGAGAGATCGTCTTCGACTACACCGCCAAGGGCGCCAAGGAGCGCGAGCAGGCCCTCGTCGACGACCAGGTCATGGCCGTCGTACGGAGCCTGAAGCGGCGGCGGAGCGGCGGGGACGAGCTGCTGGCCTACCGGAGCGGTCCGCGCTGGCACGACGTCACCGCCGGGGACATCAACGACTACCTCCGGGAGATCTCCGATGGAGACTTCACCGCCAAGGACTTCCGCACCTGGCACGCCACCGTGCTCGCCGCGGTGGGACTCGCCGTCTCCAAACCGGCCGCGACCAGCGAGAACGCGCGTAAGCGTGCGGTCGTCCGGGTGGTCCGCGAGGTCTCGGAGTACCTCGGCAACACCCCCGCCGTCGCACGGGCCTCCTACATCGACCCGCGGATCATCGAGCTGTACGAGCAGGGCATCACGATCGAGCCGGCGCTCGCCGACCTCGGCAAGGGACGCGACCTCGGCGAGCTCGCCACGCGCGGGCCGGCGGAGAAGGCCGTCTGGGAGATCCTCACCGACCACGGCGGTTCATCGTGACCGGCCCGCGGCGACCGTGGCGTTCCGGCCGGCCCGCTCCCGGGCGTACGCCGGCGGGGGACGCCGACGGCCGAAGGAGTGCTGGATCAGGCCGCCCAGCTCGTCGGTGACCGTGAGCGCCGGGGAGGTCCGCGTGCGGCGGACCGCGATCCCCTCGCGCAGGGCCCACGGGCAGACCTCGGCGTCCTCTAAGCCGAGCGTCGTCATCAGGGCCTCGGCCAGGATCGCTCCCGCGACGAGCTGGTGCACCCGGCTCTTCGCGACGCCCGGCAGCCGGGCCCGGCGCCGGTCGTCGTACGCGGCGAGCTCGGGGATCCGCTCGCGCAGCAGGTCAAGGCTCAGCACCCGGCGCGCGTACGGGCCGGCGGCGCCTCCCGGCGCACCGGTCAGGCGGGCGAGCTGCTTGAAGGTCTTGGACGTCGCCACCACCCGCCGCGCCGGGGGCAGGCCGCGGATCCGCCCGCCGACCTCGGCCAGGCGCTCGTACACGAGCCGCCGCAGCAGCCGTACGTCGCGGGGAGACGGCGGGTCGCCCGGCAGGTACGCGCGGGTCAGCCGGCCGGCGCCCAGCGGCAGGGACAGGGCGAGCGCCGGCTCCTCGCCGTCGCCGTAGGCGAGTTCGGTGGTCCCGCCGCCGATGTCCATCAGCAGCATCCGCCCGGCGGAGCAGCCGTACCAGGCGCGGGCGGCCAGGAAGGTCAGGCGCGCGTCGTCCCGGCCGGACAGGTGTCCCAGCCGGATCCCGGTCTCGGCCGCCACCCGTTCGAGGATCGGCTCCCGGTTGGCCGCGTCGCGGACCGTCGAGGTGGCGAACGCGATCAGCTCGTCGAGGTGCTCGTCCTCGGCCGCCCGCGCGGTCGCGCCGACCGCCTCGACCAGGCGCTCGACGGCCGGTGCCCCGATCCGCCCGTCCGGGGTGATCGCGTCGGCGAGCAGCGTCGGGTGCTTGACCGACCGGACCGGCCGAGGCGGCCGCCCGGGCCGGAGTTCCACGATCTTCAGGTGGGCGGAGTTCGATCCGACGTCGAGGACACCGATGCGCATGGGTAACGCTCTACCCGCCGCGCCGGAATCTCACCCAGGAGGCCCGGCGCGACCCAGGTTACGGACGTGACTAAACGTTCTTCCGGTGCTCCTCGGGAGCGTCCTGACGCGGGGCCTCACCGGTCAGGATGTTCTGCCCCGGGTCGCCGTGGATCGCCCCGCCCGAGACCGGGCCGCGCTTGAGCCTGCCGCCCGGGTCCTTGCTCTTCATCGGGTGCCGGTTCGCTCGCACGGTCATGAAGATCCAGCCGATCAGGACGATCACGATCAGGATGAGCCCGATGACCGCCAGAATCCCGATATTGCTCATGAGGCCTCCTCTCGCCTGGAGCCCTACCCAGCGCCCGCCGTTCATGCGCTCAGCCGAGCGTGGTGAGGAGGTGCCCGAAGCCCTGCGGTGCCCGGTAGCGGCGCCGCGCGGAGGTGATGACCTCGACCTGCGGAGTGTGCAGCACGCGGTGGCCGGCGGCGGTCATCGCGGCGACGAGCGCGCGATCCTCGCCCGTGCGGACCGGCGGGAATCCGCCGGACGTGACGTACGCGTGCGCGGTGAAGCCGAGGTTCGCGCCGTGCACGGGAGCGGGGTCGCGCGCGTAGTGGCCGGCGTAGGCGGCGACCCGCCGGGGCGGATGCCCCGCCCAGTCCGTGACCTTGACCGTGCCGACGACCGCGTCCCAGCCCCGCGCCGCGTACCGCAGCTGGGAGTCGAGCCAGTCCGCCGGCACCAGCGTGTCGGCGTCGGTGGTGGCCACCCACGACACCCCGTGCCGCAGCAGCGCCCGGACGCCGGCCGCGCGGGCGACGCCGACGTTGCGCGCGGCGATCTCCACGACCTGCGCCCCGTGCCGGCGGGCCACCTCGGCCGTACGGTCGGTGCAGGCGTCGGCGACGACCACGACCAGGGCGTCACGGAGCGCGGCCAGGCAGGCCGGCAGCCGTTCCTGTTCGTCGTGCGCGGGCACCACCACGCCCGCTCGGGCTTTTTGGTCGCGTCCGCTCCTCACTCGCTCCGCGGGCGGCTCGTCCCTCACCGCCCACTCCACTCGCTGCGTCGCTCCCGCTCGGGTTTCCTGGTCGCGTCCGCTCCTCACTCGTTCCGCGGGCGGCTCGTCCCTCACCGCCCACTCCACTCGCTGCGTCGCTCCCGCTCGGGTTTCCTGGTCGCGTCCGCTCCTCACTCGTTCCGTGGGCGGCTCGTCCCTCACCGCCCACTCCACTCGCTGCGTCGCTACCGCTCGGGTGATCACGTGAGGCCCTCGGCGGCGGCCACTGAGACCGGTTCGCCGTTCACGTACACCTCGGCGACGAAGTCGGCCTCCCGGTGCTCGGCGAGCCGGGCCAGGCCGGTGGCGGCCAGGGCCGCGTGCACCGCGTCGCCGCTCTGCGGGTAGTCCGCCACGGGGTGCCGCCAGTGCACGGCCAGCAGGGTGCCGTCCGGCTTGAGGGACTTGGTGGCCAGGTCGAGCACCCGGCCCAGGTCCGCCGTGCCCAGGTAGTACAGGAACTCCGAGAACACGATCAGGTCGAACGTTCCGTCCGGCCAGTCCTGCGGGAGCGTCCGCCGCTCCACCCGCGCTCCGGGCGCCCGCTCGCGGGCCTGCCGTACCGCCTCCGGCGAGACGTCGCAGGACAGGAGCCGGTCGCAGCGCGGCGCGAGCATCGCGGTGAGCACGCCGATCGAGCAGCCCGGCTCGAACGCGTCCTCGTAGTGCCGGCGCGGCAGCATCGCCAGGCTCAGCGCGTACTTGCGCTCCTCGTACCAGCGGCTCGTGAACCCCCACGGGTCGGACGAGGCGGCGTAGACGCGCTCGAAGTACTCCGGTCCGAGCGTCAATGGAAGAGCACCTCCCACGGCCGCGTGAAGTGCGCCACGACGCCCGGCGGCAGGATCGGCTCGGCGCCTTCGAACTGGCTGGTGAAGCAGTCGATCGCCGCCCGCTTCCGCTCACGGGCCGGCGGCGGCAACGGCACCCGTACGGCCCGTTCCCAGGGCAGCCGAGGGTCGCGTGGGCGCGCCCAGTGCCAGGTCCAGATGGGGAACCGCCACACCTGGCCGCCGCAGGCCAGCGCCGCGCGCCCCACGGCCTCGTGGTCGGCGTGCACGTCGTACTCCCACGGGGTGAGGCACGCGTCGAAGCCGTCGATCAGGCCGGGCAGCAGCCGGCGCAGCTCCTCGTCCTTCACGCCGCTGTCGGGCAGCCCCAGCCGTACGGTCTCGCACGCGCCGATGTGCGCCAGCGCGGCGGCCGACTCGGCGATCCGGCGGGCGGCGATCTCCTCGGGGGCGACGGCGGGGTGGGAAGCCTCGCCGTCGGTGACGGCGACGAGCCGCAGGCGTACGCCGCGGTCGGCGAGTATCGCCATCAGGCCGCCCACGCCGAGAATTTCGTCGTCCGGGTGCGCCGCGACCACGACGACGCTGCGCCACGCGGACGCGTCGAGCGCGGGCAGCTCGGCCAGGCCGTCCCACGCGCGCCACTCGTCCTCCGTCGTGCCGGGCGCATCGATGGGGTTCGGCTCGATGGGGTCGGCGCTCACCAGTCGTCCCCGGTGACCATCGCGCCGAGGGCGGCCAGGTCGCGTTCGGCGTGGTGCTGGCGGATGTACACGGTCAGGTCCGCGACCCGCCGGGCATGCGCCTCGTCGTGGGAGAGCGGTCCCGCGCCGAGAGCCCGGCCCGTACGGTCCAGCACCTCCGCCGCGACCTCGGCGACCAGGGACCGCACCCGCAGGGCGCGGGCCGCCGCCTGCTGCTTGCGGTCGAGCGGGTCCGCGTCGATCTCGTCCGCCGCCCGTTCCAGCGCGTCGCGCGCCGAGGTCAGCGCGATCTCCACCGCGCCCAGGTGTGCCAGCGCGTGCGGCTCGCGGACACCGAGCAGCGGACGGGCCACCGCACGGGCCCCGCCGTACCAGACCGCCGCGACCCCGACGCCCCCGTGATGGAACCCGGGCCGCCCGGTGTACCCGCCCGGCGGCCCGACCTGCTCGGCCGGAACGCCCTCGAACCGCACGTCGAGGCTGTCGCTGGCCGCCATGCCGGTGGCCGGCCAGGTGCCTTCGACCGGCTCGCCGGGCTCCACCGCGAACAGCAGGTCGCCGGCGGTGACCAGCGCCCGCGTGCAGACGCGGGCTCCGCTGCAGTACGGCTTGACGCCGCTGACCCGCCCGCCGTCGGCCTCCAGACTCGGCGGCTTGGCCGCCCACACGCCCCAGAGGTCGCCGGGGGCCGGTCGCGGCCCGTTCAGCTCGGCGAGGATCGCCAGAGCGTCGAAATGCCCCTCGCTGAGCCGGGCGAGGGAGAGGTCCTCCTCGGCGAGCAGGGCGAACAGGGCCCAGCGCTCACGCGTCGCCCCGCTGCCGGGCAGCGGGACTCGCAGCCCGGCGACGTCGGTGAATCGTTGTTCGACATGTCGCTGCCATGGGGTCACGAGCCCTCCGCTACCCCGGTTTCGGCGTATCTAGCATCCGCCCGCTGAGGTCCACGCCACATCGGCGCTCGCGAATATGCAGGTCGGGCCACGGGGATTGAGGGGGCGGGAGCGTCGGAGGTGGTTACTTCATCCCGAGAGACTTGGCCTCTTCCCGCGTGACGACCTTGCCTTCGACACACTCAGTGCTTCCACTGCGGGTGCTCTTCCGCCAGCCGTCTCGTGTGATGTGTCTGTCCACTACACGGCCTCCAAGCTCAAGCCTTGACCACCTTGACCTCTACGCACTCCGGGTTATTGGCCCCACTTCGGGTGCTCTTCCGCCATCCGTCGTCGGTGACCTGCCGGTCCATCAGAGAGCCTCCATGACTCGTCGGATCATCTCTCGGGACGCCGATTCGGGGAGGGCCGCCTGCCCGATCCGGTCGTACTGGAGACCGAACTCCCGGATCTCGCCGCTATCGGCCACCAGCCTCCCTCCACCTGGCGACTCGGTATAGGCGACGTCCCCTTCGCTGCCCGATATGAGGGAGAAAGACCCATCTACCCCAGCATGGGCTCCTGCGGTCCGGGGGACAACCCTCATGCTGATGTTCGGCCGATTGGACATGTCCAAGAGGTGGGCGAGTTGTTTCCGCATGACCTCCGGGCCGCCAATCGGCCAGTCGATCACGCTCTCCGGGACGATCGCCCAGTACAGAGGCGGGTCGCTCTTCTTGAACACGTCCGCCCGTGCCATGCGCTGGCTTAATGGTCCCTCGAAGTCGATCACGCCTCCACCTCGAAACAGCGCGGTGGCGTACTCCGGGGTTTGGAGAAGGCCGGGGACCGTGATGGCCTGATAGGTCTTGATCAGGCGGGCCTTGATTTCGAGGTGGGCGTACTGCTTGAACCAGTCCGGGTCATGGCCCCGGCGAGCGAACCGCAGCAGCCGGGAGAAGTGGCCGCCGGTCTTGAATCGCACGTCGAGGGCGAGGGCCTGCTCGTCGGTGAGCTTCCTCCGCCCGGCTTCGATATTTGAAACATTCGGACCGCTGCTCTGGATGACCGTGGCCAGCTGATGCAGCGTGAGGCCGTATTTCTTCCGATAGAAGCGTACGTCGTGAGCCAGCCAGGCCCACAGCGACGAATCCGGATCGACCAGTTCATCGACCATGGTGACCCCTTTCAACTTTCCGTCCTTTCGAAAAGGTATCGCCGCCTTGTGTCATGGGTCCAGGCTTTCTTAAAAGAAAGCCAGGAGGCAAGTATGGACCGCTGTAACGCGCCACAATTCGGACTAATCCTGCATAATTCCGATAATCCACTTCGGCAGGAACGGCGCTTGCCGCCCTTTCTCGCCTCTGCCGGTGTGGCGCGTGACTTCGTCGCCTCCAGGCTTCGCCTTTGGGGGCGGTCCCACCAGGTGGACGACGGTGTTCAGCTCGTCAGCGAGATGTTCAACAACGCTCTCATCCACGCGCCGAGTGCGGACTATGTCGTCGCCGTCGACTGGAACGGCGGAAGGGTTCGCCTTGAGATATGGGACTCGTCGCCGCACCGTCCGATCGTGCTCCCGATCGACTTCGAGCAGGAGCACGGGCGGGGCATGCACCTGATCTCTGCCCTCGCGGAGTCGTGGGGGTGTCACGTCGCGACCTCCGGCAAGTGCGTGTGGGCTATTCTCGCCGGCGCGCCGAAGACTCCATGAATGCGAATGCCGTTCCCCTCTCTCTCCCGACGAACTGGATTGGTCTTCCTCTGTGCCTCCCCATAGCACTTCGCCCGATGATGATCTGCTCCGGCCGCGTGAGGTCGCCGAGATGTTCGGCGTACGCACGACGACGATCGCCCGATGGGCGCGCGACGGAATCCTCTCCGCCGTGGCGACGCCGGGCGGCCATCGCCGTTACCGCCGTGCCGAGATCACCGCGGCCCTGCGATCGGTCCGCTCTTCCGGACGAGAGCGAACCGAACAGGACGCCGTACGCCTGTACGACCAGGGGTGGCCGATCCGGCGCGTCGCCGAGGAGTTCGGCATGAGCTACGGAGCGATGCGCCGGCTCCTCGTGAACAACACCCGCCTGAGAGAGCGCGGAGCCGTCAGGCGGTCGCCGGGTGGGACCTGATCGGCTCGTAGTCCAGCCACGCGTCCTGGAGGAACGCGCTCCGGTGGGACGCGTGGTCGGTGTTGCTGAGCCGGAAGTACAGCGCGCGCCGTGTCTGGTCGGACTCGTAGTTGCCGCCGATGTTGTGGCCGAGGAGGTAGTGCGCGAGCAGCAGGTCGCCGGCGCGTCCGGTGATCTGCTCGGGCTCGGGCAGGTCGATCGGCGGGTAGGCGCAGAACATGCGCGGGCCGTGCTCGCGGAAGTACGCGGCATGGGTCAGATGGGTTCCCGGCCAGACCCACAGATTGCCGGCGTTCTCCGTGAGCTGGTCGGTCATCAGGATCCCGGCCAGCAGGGTGAACGTGCCGCGGATCGGCCCGTCCTCCGGCTCGGCGTGGGCGGCGTCGATGTGCGGCCCGCCGGGGCGGTGGGAGTACGGCGGGATGTTCAGCGCGACCTGGACCTGCCAGGGGACGTCCAGCGTGCCACGGCCGGCCAGGTCCTCGGCGAGTCCGAAGGCCGGGCTGCCGGTCAGCGGCGCGATCAGGGCCGGCTCGTCCTTGGTCTCCAGGAAGTAGAAGTGCGGCCCGCGCTCGTCCTCGGCGGGCGGGTCGGCCGCGGCGACCTCGTCGATCCGCCGGGCCGCCTCGTCCAGGAGGTCGCCCGGCACCACCTGCGGGACCAGGACGTAACCGCGCTCGGCGAACTCCTTGATCTGCGCGTCGCTCAGCACCCGGCCGACCCTAGACAGCCACCCCGGCCGGCGGCGACCGAATTTCGTCGGGGCCGAAGACGATAATGGCTCGCCGGCTCCGTCTCAGGGGCAGGCGCGGCCACCGTGGCCGTACCAAGCGAAGGGGGCCCAGCGTGGCGATCCAGCGGATGGACAACGTTCTCATCGTCGTCGAAGACCTTGACGCGGTCATCGCGTTCTTCGTCGAACTCGGGATGGAGCTGCAGGGCAAGGGGCCACTCGACTGGCCTGGGGCCGAACGCGTCGTCGGGCTGAAGGACGTCCGCCAGGACGTCGCCATGCTGCGGACCCCGGACGGCCACAACGGAATAGAACTGGTGAAGTTCCACCAGCCGAAGGCCATCACCCCCGAGCCGAAGGACGCGCCGGCGAACACGCTGGGCATTCGTCGCGTCATGTTCGCCGTCGACGACATCGAGGACGTCATCGCCCGTCTGCGCACCCACGGCGCCGAACTCGTCGGTGAGCTGGAGCAGTACGAGGACGTCTACCGGCTCTGCTATGTCCGCGGCCCCGAGGGCATCGTCGTCGGACTGGCGGAGCAGCTCAACTGAAGCCCCCGGCGGCTACGGGACGACCGTCACCGGCCAGCGGCCCGCGCGGACCAGGCGGGACGCGACCGAGCCGATGAGCCGGTGGCCCGCCTGCTCGGACGAGCCGACCACCACCATGTCGGCGTGCAGCTCGGTCGCGGCGTCGCGCAGTTCGACGAACGCGTCGCCGCGCCGTACGACGAAGGTGATCGGCACGGCGATCTCGTCGGCGCGTTCGCGGATCTGCGTGCGCAGCTCGTCGATCAGCTCCCCGAACAGCTGCTCCTGCGCGGCGACCGCCGGCCCGGCCGACATGCCGGTCCACAGCGACGGCGCCGCGACGTACACGAACACCAGGCGGGACCGCTGGCGGCGGGCCAGCCCGGCGGCGTACGCGCCGGCGCGCATGGCCGTCGGCGAGCCGTCCACGCCGGCGAGGATCATCAGCGGACCGTCGGTGCCGCGCTCGAACACGCCCGGCGCCCACTCGGGTCCGTACTCCTCCACCAGCTGGACCGTCCCGGTCTCATCGGTGCTCACGAAGCCAGTATCGATCAACGGAGGCCGCCGGGCGACAACGGGCCCGGGGAAGGATCGCGGGTGCTCGTTGGTTGTGCGGCACGGAGATCTCGATCAGATGAGGTGAGGCACATGCTGTTCGGCCGGGAGCACGTCGAGCGCTACCAGGAGACCGGCGGCGCCGAGGGGCACGACTGGCAGGGCACGACGACCCTGCTGCTCACGACGGTCGGCCGCAAGAGCGGGCAGAAGCGCACGACGCCGCTGATCTACCGCAGGAAGGGCGACGACGCCTACACGGTGATCGCCTCCAAGGGCGGGGCCGACGAGCCGCCGCTGTGGTTCACGAACCTGCAGGCCAACGCGGAGGTCGAGGTCCAGGTGCGGGGCGACAGGTTCGCCGCACGGGCCCGTACGGCGACGCCGGAGGAGAAGCCCGAGCTGTGGAAGGCGATGGCCGAGACCTGGCCCGCCTTCGACGACTACCAGAAGAAGACCGAGCGGGAGATCCCCGTCGTCGTCCTCGAACGCGTCTGACGCGACCGTCCCGCCCGGCGCCGGGCGCGTCGCCCGGCGACCGGCGGGGGCCGCGTGAATTCCGTTGCCCTCCGGGCGGTCACCTGCTGTAATCCCGCTGTCAGGTAGCCCACCCACGGAGAGACCAATGCGCCAGGCGTCCATGTCCACACGCGAAGGAGTTATCGCCTACCTCAAGGACATGACGCTCGGTGACAACGCTCAACCTCGGGATTCTCGCGCATGTCGACGCCGGTAAGACCAGCCTGACCGAGCGGCTCCTCTACGCCGCCGGTGTCATCGAGGCGGTCGGCAGCGTCGACGACGGCAGTACCCAGACCGACTCCCTGGCGCTCGAACGACGGCGCGGCATCACGATCAAGTCCGCCGTCGTGTCGTTCCGTCTCGGCGACGCCACGGTCAATCTGATCGACACGCCCGGCCACCCGGACTTCATCGCCGAGGTGGAGCGGGTGCTCTGCGTCCTCGACGGGGCCGTGCTCGTGGTCTCCGCCGTGGAGGGCGTGCAGGCGCAGACCCGCATTCTCATGCGCACCCTGCGTCGCCTCCGCATCCCCACGCTCGTCTTCGTGAACAAGGTCGACCGGCGGGGCGCGCGGTACGACGGCCTGCTGCGGGCGCTGGCCGAGCGGCTGACGCCCGCGATCGTGCCGATGGGCCGGGTGCGCGGCCTCGGCACACGCCACGCGGCCGTCACCCCGTACGGCCCGGCCGACGAGGACTTCCGCGCCGCGCTCGCCGACCTGCTCACCCGGCGCGACGACGACCTGCTCGCCGCGTACGTCGAGGATGAGACGGCGGTCACCCACGCCCGGCTCGGCGGGGCGCTCGCCGCCCAGGTGCGGCAGGGGCTGGCGCATCCGGTGTTCTTCGGTTCGGCGATCACCGGGACGGGCGTGGACGCGCTGACCGCCGGCATCCGCGACCTGCTGCCCCGGGCCGGAGGCGACCCGGACGGCCCGGTCTCGGGCACCGTCTTCAAGATCGAGCGGGGCGCGGCGGGGGAGCGGATCGCCTACGCGCGCCTGTTCAACGGCACCGTCCGGGTGCGGGACGCGCTGCGGTACGGCGACAAGAGAGAGTCGAAGGTGACCGCGCTCAGCGTCTTCGACCGCGGGAGGGCGGTGCCGCGCGGCCGCGCCGGGCCGGGGGACATCGCCCGGCTGTGGGGGCTCGTCGGCGTACGGATCGGCGACTCGCTGGGCGAACCACCGTCCGGCGACGCCACCGGTCACTTCGCGCCCCCGACGCTGGAGACGGTGGTCGTGCCGCGCCGCCGGTCCGACCGGGGCGCGCTCCACGCCGCGCTCACCGAACTCGCCGAGCAGGACCCGCTGATCGGCCTCCGGCAGGACGACCTCCGCCAGGAGATCTCCGTGTCCCTGTACGGCGAGGTGCAGAAGGAGGTCATCCAGGCGACGCTGGCCGGTGAGTTCGGCCTCGACGTGGAGTTCCGCGACACCACGACGATCTGCGTCGAGCGGCCCGCCGGCACCGGAGAGGCCGTGGCGGTCGGGCAGAAGGACGGCAACCCGTTCCTCGCCACGATCGGGCTGCGCGTCGATCCGGCCCCGGCGGGCTCCGGCACGCGTTTCGGGCTGGAGGTCGAGCTCGGCTGCCTGCCGTACGCCTTCTTCGCCGCGGTCGAGGAGACCGTGCGCGCGACGCTGCGGCGGGGGCTGAGCGGCCGGCAGGTCGTCGACTGCACGGTGACCATGACCCGGGCGGGCTACTTCCCCCCGGCCAGCACCGCCGGCGACTTCCGCGGCCTGACGCCGTCGGTGCTGACGGCGGCGCTGCGGCGGGCCGGCACGGTCGTCTGCGAGCCGCTGCAGCGGTTCCACCTGGAGGTGCCCGAGGACACGTACGGCGGGCTCGCGCCGGTGCTGGCCCGGCTGGGCGCCGTGCCGCGCACCACCGACGTGCACGGCACGGTCCGTACGGTCGAGGGCGAGATCCCGGCGGCACGAGTGCACGAGCTCGAACGGCGGCTGCCGGGGCTGACCCACGGCGAGGGCCTGCTCGAGTGCGCCTTCGAGCGGTACGCGCCGATGCGCGGATGACCGGGACGCGGTCAGTCTTCGGCGAGGTGCGGCGTGGCCAGCGCGGCGAGCTCGGTGCGGTTCGTGACGCCGAGCTTGGCGTAGACGTGGGACAGGTGGGTCTTGACCGTGCTGCGGCTCATGAACAGCCGCGCTCCGATGCCGGGGTTGCTGAGGCCCTCGGCGGCCAGCCGTACGACGCTGCGTTCGGCCGGGGTGAGCGCCGACCAGCCGCTCGACGGCCGCCGGCGCGGGCCGCGGGCGCGCCGGGCCCACTCGACCGCCGCGGGTACGTCGAGCGCACCGCCCTCGGCCCACGCGGCCGCGTACGCTGTCTCGCCCAGCGCCGCGCGCGAGCCCGGATCGGCGGGCACGGGGGCAAGGCCCATGTCGGTGCGCGCGCGGTCGCAGGCGGCGAACAGCCGGGTCGCCTCCGCGTGCGCCCCGGCCGCGACCGCGATCCGGGCGATCGCGTCCAGACTCCCGACGCAGCCGAGCCACAGGCCGTGTTCCGCGCGCAACGCCAGGGCCTCGTGGTGCAGCCGCTCCGCGCCGGCCGGCTCGGCGAGGCGGGCCTGCCGTTCGAGCGCGTCGGCGATCACCCCGGGCATGCCGACCGCGCGGGCGACGGTGAGAGCGCGTTCGCAGGCGGACGCCGCGGCGGCGTCGTCCCCGGTGGCCTGGAGCGCGGCGGCGAGCCCGGTCAGGGTCTGCGGGGACAGCGCGGCCTCCTGACCGGCGCCGTCGCCGAGCCAGCTCGTCTCCGACCGGAACCAGGCGACCGCCTCATGCGGCCGGCCGGACCGCAGTTCGAGCTCGCCCATGGCCCGCGCCAGGCCGGGCACGAACGGCGGCCGCTCGGCGCCCTCGACCAGCCGGACCAGCGGGGCGAGGGCCGCACGCGCCTCGTCGAGGCGGCCGGCCGCCGTCTCCACGGTCGCCAGCACACTGGCGGCCGACCCGACGCGATGGTGGTCGGCGAGCGGGCGGGCCGTCCGTACCGCCTCGGCCGCGAGCGCGCGGGCCCGTTCGACGTCGCCGGTGTAGAGCGTCCCGCAGGCCCAGAATCCGAGCGTCGTCGAGGCGACACCGCGGTCTCCGCGCCGCAGCAGGCCCTCCGTCGCGGTCCGGAAGAGGTCCTCGGCCTCGTCGTGCTCGTCGCGCAGGTGCCGGATCATCCCCATGAGGGCGGTCGCGCCGTCGGCGACGAACTCCTCGCCGGACTCCCGCGCCTCGCTCCGCGCCGTCTCCGCCAGTTTCCAGGCGGTGTCGAAGTCTCCGAAGAACAGGCCGACGGCCCGGAGCAGCCGCGCCAGGCAGGCGGTCGCGACGTCACCGGCCTCGACCGCGATGTCCAGCGCCGTCGCCGCCGCGTCATGGTCCGGCCCGGCCGGGTGGGTCGTGTCGGCGACCAGCGCCAGGCCGGTCAGCAGGCGGGCCTGGAGCGCGGTGCGGTCGTCCGGCGCGCGGTCGACGGCCCGCCGCAGCAGTTCCAGGCCCTCGTGACCGCGCCCGTTCAGGTGCCACAGCCAGGGCAGGCCCGCGAGGAGCAGACGGCCGCGTCCGGGATCGTCCCGGGACAGGCCCCACGCGGCGGCGGCGCACAGGTTCTCGTGCTCGGCGCCGACGGCGGCGCGCCAGGCGTCCTTGTCGCGGGCCAGCAGGGGACGGACGTCGTCCGTCAGCGCCAGGTACGTGTCGAGGTGCCGGTCGCGGACCCGGTCGGCCTCCTCCGATGCCTCCAGCAGCGCCACGGCGTAGGCGCGGACCGTCTCGGGCATGCGGTACCGCGCGACGCTGCCTCGCGTGTCCGCGACGACCAGCGACTTGTCGACGAGCCGCCCCAGACCGGCCAGCACCGACATCCCGTCGAGCGGGCCGAACCCGCAGACCCCGCGCGCCGCGTCGAGCGTGAAACCTCCGTGGAAGGCCCCGAGACGGCGGAACAGGGTCCGGTCGTCCTCCTCCAGCAGGTCGTGGCTCCACGCCATCGACGCGGCGAGCGTCTGGTGCCGCGCCGCGACGCCGCGCGGGCCCCGTACGAGGAGGGAGAACCGGTCGTCCAGGCCCTGGAGGATCTCCCGGGCCGACAGAGTGCCGGACCAGGCCGCGGCGAGTTCGATGGCGAGCGGGATGCCGTCGAGCCGCGCGCAGGCGGTGCGCACCGCGTCCCGGTCCGGCGCCGGCACCGGTCCGGCGCGCTCCTCGAAGAGCGCGACCGCGTCCTCGGCGCCGAGCGGCGGAACGCGCCAGACGACCTCGCCCGGCACGCGGAGCGGTTCGCGGCTCGTGGCCAGCACCGTCACGCCGGGGCAGGCGCGCGTCAGCGCGGCGGCCAGCTCCGCGACGGCCTCGACGACGTGTTCGCAGTTGTCCAGGCACACGAGCATCCGGCGGTCGCCGAGCTGCCGGGCCAGCGAGGGGATCGCGTCCCGGTCCGCCGCCGGGAGGACCCCGGCGGCCGTCGCGACCAGCTCGGGAACGATGAGGGCGTCGGCCGTGGTCGTCAGATCCGCCCAGCAGACCCCGTCCGGCCGGCGTACGGCCTCCGTCGCCGCCGCCTCGATCGCCAGCCGGGTCTTGCCGCAGCCGCCCGGCCCGGCGATGGTGACCAGCCGCGCGTCGCCCAGGGCGGCGGCGAGGGCGCGCAGCTCCGGTTCGCGGCCGACGAAGGTCGTCGGCGGAACCGGGAGGTCAGGTCGGATCGCGGACATCTCGGCACAGTCTGCCAGCCGCCCTCATCCACCCGGGCTCCCGGCATCGGCCAGGTGGCCGATGTTCCGCGTCGCGCGCTCCGCCAGCATTGAACACGTCACCGAGAGAACACCTAAGGAGATTCGAAATGGGCAAGGTCATCGCGAACATGTCGATGTCGCTGGACGGCTTCATCGCCGACCCCGCCGACGGGATCGACGAGCTGTTCGGCTGGATGGGCAGCGGCGAGGTGGAGGTGCCCACCGCCGTGGAGTGGGCGACGTTCCGCATGTCGCCGGCGAGCGCGGCGTACATGCGCGAGTCGATGGCGAGCGTCGGCGCCCTCGTGGCGGGCCGGCACCTGTTCGACATCACGCACGGCTGGGGCGGCACCCACCCGCTGGGCGTGCCGGTCGTCGTGGTCACCCACGAGCCGCCGGCCGACAAGCCGAACCCGGACACCTTCACCTTCGCCGACTCGGTCGAGAGCGCGGTGAAGGTCGCCCGCGAGGCCGCGGGCGACAAGAACGTCGTGATCGCCAGCGCGAAGATCGCCCAGCAGTGCCTCGACGCCGGGCTGCTGGACGCGATCCACGTCGACCTGGTGCCCGTGCTGCTCGGCACCGGCGTCCGGTGGTTCGAGAACCTCGCCACGGCGCCGGCCCGGCTGGAGGGCCCGGAGGTCATCGAGGGACAGGGCGTGACCCACCTGGCCTACAACGTCCGCCGGTCCTGAGCGTCCCGTGCCGGGGGCCGCGGCCCCCGGCGTCAGCCCGGGATGATCTGGTTCTTCTCGATCACGCGGACGCCGTTCGGCGTGACGGTGAAGCGCTCCTGGTCCTCCTCCAGGTCCACGCCGATCCGCGCGCCGTCGGGGACGCTCACGTTCTTGTCGATGATGGCGTGCCGTACGACGGCGCCGCGCCCGATCCGTACGCCGTCCATGAGGACCGAGTCGCACACCGACGCGCCGGAGTCCAGGTGGACGTCCGGCGACAGGATCGACCGCTCGGCCGTGCCGCCGGACAGGATCGCGCCGGGGGAGACCATCGAGTCGACCGCGTACCCGCGCCGGCCCTCCTCGTTGAAGACGAACTTGGCCGGCGGGAGCGGGTCGTGGCCCGAGAAGATCGGCCACCGCCGGTTGTAGAGGTTGAAGATCGGGTGCACCGAGATCAGGTCCATGTGCGCCTCGTAGAAGGCGTCCAGGGTGCCGACGTCGCGCCAGTAGCCCCGGTCACGGTCGGTGGAGCCGGGCACCTGGTTGTCGGCGAAGTCGTACACCTGCGCCTGCCCGGCCTCGACCAGCTTGGGGATGATGTCCCCGCCCACGTCGTGCCGGCTCGCGGTGTCCAGCGCGTCCCGCTTGACGATGTCGATGAGCACGCGGGTGTCGAAGACGTAGTTGCCCATCGAGGCGTAGATCTGGTCGGGCGCGTCGGGCAGGCCGACGGCGTCCTTCGGCTTCTCCCGGAACGCCGCGACACCGCGCCCGTCGGGGCCGGTCTCGATGACGCCGAACTGGTCCGCCAGCGACAGCGGCTGGCGGATCGCCGCGATCGTGACGCCCGCGCCGGACGCGATGTGCTGGTCGACCATCTGCCGCGGGTCCATGCGGTAGATGTGGTCGGCGCCGAACACCACGACGTGATCGGGGCAGTCGTCCTCGATGAGGTTGAGGTTCTGCAGGATCGCGTCGGCCGAGCCGGAGAACCAGCGGGGGCCCAGCCGCTGCTGGGCCGGCACCGGGGTGACGTAGTTGCCCAGCAGGGTCGACATACGCCACGTACGGGAGATGTGCCGGTCGAGGCTGTGGCTCTTGTACTGCGTCAGCACCACGATGCGCAGGTAACCGGCGTTGGCCAGATTGGAGAGCACGAAGTCGATGAGCCGGTACATGCCGCCGAAGGGCACCGCCGGTTTGGCCCGGTCGGCCGTCAGCGGCAAGAGTCGCTTGCCCTCGCCACCCGCCAGCACCATGGAAAGGACCTGAGGCGTCGCCATGGAGTGACCATAACCGCCCAGGTCACCCCCGGAACAGACGTGATGGGATCTTTCGCTCTACCCTACTGAGCATGCGCGTCGATCTGCTCAGCCGTGAGTACCCGCCGGAGGTCTACGGCGGCGCCGGGGTGCACGTGGAGTACCTCGCGCGGGAGCTGCGCGCGCTCTGCGACGTCCGGGTGCACGCCTTCGGTGCCGAGCGCGACGAGCCGGGCGTCTCCAGCCACCGCGTTCCCGGCGGCCTGGAGTCGGCCAACGCCGCACTCCAGGTGCTGGGCGTCGACCTGGAGATGGCCGCCGCCTGCGCCGGCGCGGACCTCGTCCACAGCCACACCTGGTACGCCAACCTGGCCGGACACGTCGCCAAGCTGCTGCACGGCGTCCCGCACGTCGTCACCACGCACAGCCTGGAGCCGCTGCGGCCGTGGAAGGCCGAGCAGCTCGGCGGCGGGTACGCGATCTCCTCGTGGGCCGAGCGCACCGCCATCCTCGCCGCCGACGCGGTCGTCGCGGTCTCCGAGGGCATGCGCCGCGACGTGCTCGCCTGCTACCCGGAGGTCGACCCCGAGCGGGTCACCGTGCTGCACAACGGGATCGACACGGCGCAGTACGCGCCCGACCGCGGCACGGAGGTGCTGGAGCGGTTCGGCGTTGACCCCGGCCGGCCCTCGGTGGTGTTCGTGGGCCGGATCACCCGGCAGAAGGGGCTGCCGTACCTGCTGCGGGCGGCCCGGGCCTTCGACCCGTCCGTGCAGCTCGTGCTCTGCGCCGGAGCGCCGGACACCCCCGAGATCGCCGCCGAGGTCGACGCGCTCGTCGACGGCCTCCGCCGCGAACGCGACGGCGTCGTGTGGATCGCGGAGATGCTGCCCCGCCCGCAGGTCGTCCAGCTGCTCAGCCACGCGAGCGTGTTCGCCTGCCCGTCGATCTACGAGCCGATGGGCATCGTGAACCTGGAGGCGATGGCCTGCGAGGCGCCGGTCGTGGCCACCGCGACGGGCGGCATCCCCGAGGTCGTCGCCGACGGGGAGACCGGGCTGCTGGTGCCGATCGAGCAGGTCGCCGACGGTACGGGCCTGCCGGTCGACCCCGAGCGTTTCGTCGCCGACCTGGCCGAGCGGGTCAACGCGTTGATCGCCTCGCCGGACCGCGCCGCGATGGGCCGGGCGGGCCGCCGCCGGGCGGTCGAGCACTTCTCCTGGGCGCGGATCGCCGAGCGCACCCGCGAGCTGTACGCCGGGCTCGTCGACCCGCCCTACTCGACCCGGGCTCTTGGCACGGCGGGCGACGGCGGGTAGTCGTCGACCGTCATGGAGTTGTAGAGACGTGCGCTTCCGGTGGTGAGGCGGAGGAGCGCGCGGCCGGGGCCCGCGGGGAGGGCGGAGATCAGGCGGGCGCCCTGGGCCAGTCCGGACACGCCGAGGCGTGAGGCGGGGATCAGGGTCCTCGCGGCGCTCAGCGCGACCGCGCGGCTCGCGCGCACGTGGTCCGCCATCGCACGCTCGTAGGCGGGGAACGCGACCTCGTGGTCGCCGTCCGCCCGTGCCAGCTCCCCGGCGAGGACGTACGCGCCGACGACGGCGAGGGTGGTGCTGCCGCCGACGGCCGGGCCGGGGCAGTAGCCCGCGTCGCCGACGAGCGTCACCCTCCCCCGTGACCAGGTGTCCATGTGGAGCTGGCTGATCGAGTCGAAGTAGAACGCCGGGGTGCGGTCGAGCTCCTCCAGCCAGCGGTCCACGTCAGGGTGAAGGCCGGCGAACGCCCCGCGCAGCAGCTCCTTCTGCCGGTGAACGTCGCGGTGGTGGTGGTCGAGTTCGCGCTCGCTCCGGAACAGGAACAACGCCCGCGCGTCGCCGAGGTGCCGCGCGCCGTACATGCCGGCCGTGCGGCCGACGCCGACGTGCATGAGGAGTTCGCCGTCGAGGCCGGCGGTGTTGGCCAGGGACAGCACCCCGAAGTAGGCCCCGATATGGCTGCTGAAGCGGGACTCCTCGCCGAAGGTGAGGCGGCGCACGTTGGAGTGCAGCCCGTCCGCGCCGACGACGAGGTCGAAACGGCGCGGCGGGGCGTTCTCGAACCGCACCTCGCCGTCGGGCGAGATCGTGGTGATCGAGTCGTCGAAGACGTACTCGACGTCCTCGCGTGTGGCGTCGTAGTAGATCTCGCTCAGGTCGTCGCGCATGACCTCGACGTGCCGGTCGGAGGCGGCGCTGAAGATCTTGGAGAGGTCCGCCCGGACGGGACGCCGCGCGCCCTCCCGATGGACGGTCATCCGGTTCGTGCCGGTGGCCCGCTCCTCGACGCGCGGCAGCACGCCCATCTTCTCCGAGATGTTCATCGCGGGCCGGAAGAGATCGACCGCGTGGCCGCCGGTCTTGCGCAGACCCGACGCGCGCTCGACGACGGTGACGGAGAAGCCGTGCCGGGTGAGCCAGTACGCCAGCACCGGGCCGGCGATGCTGGCGCCGGAGACGAGAACCCGCTTGGCACCCCTCGTCCTCATTCGGTCCCCCGTACGGTGAAGGCCAGGAGAAGCGCGGCGGTCCGCGGCGGGTCCTCGAGCAGGGGCGAGTGCCCGAGACCGGGCAGCAACTCGACCCTCGCGCCCGGAACGGCGCGGTAGTCGGCGGCGGATGAGGATCGCCATCGGCGGTCGTCCTCGCCGAAGATCACCAGCAGCGGCTTGCCGAGGACCGCCAGCCGATCCGGCAGCGCCTGCTGTTCCAGGTAGGAGGTGGTGGCCCGCATCGTCGCCATGAGCGCGTGGTGGGTCATCCCGCGCGCGTCGTCCAGGAGCTCTTCGGGGATCTGGTAGCCCGCGCGGCTGAAACCGGTGCTCGCGAACAGCCGGAGCTGCTCGTCCGTCGGCGGCCACTGCGAGGGCGCGGCCGTCTCCGGTGCGATGAAGGCGTTCAGGCTGGGTCCGGTGTTGATGAGCGCGAGCGCGGTCACCAGGTCGGGCCGCTGTTCGGCGAGGGCGGTGGCGGCCGCGCCGCCGCTGGAATGACCGACGACCACGGCACGCTCGACGCCGAGCCGGTCCAGTACCACGCCGGCCCGGCGTGCCTGGTCCGGGAGCGCGTAGCCGCCGTCGGCGGGTTCGGAGGACCGGCCGTGCCCGAGCAGGTCGATCCGGATGAGGCGGTGAGATCCGGCCAGCAGCGGAACCAGCGCGTCCCATGAGCGGGTCGAGGACGCGGTCCCGTGGATGAGCAGGAGTGCGGGGGCGTCGCGGGGGCCGTCCTGGCACACGTGGATGTCGCCGTCGTCCAGCGACAGGGTCGTGCTCTCGGCGCCGCCGTTCACGTACGGACCGCCGTCAGAAAGGGTCATGAGCCCACTGTCGTCTCCGGTACGCGCCGGAGGATTGGACAAATGTTCCCCTCGAACCGACTCCCGTAGCATGGGACGGTGCGGACGTTCGTGCACGGTGCGGCGGTGTGGGATGTCGCGTGCCCGCGGCGGCCCAGCCGGGTGGCCGGGGTCACCATGGCCGGGTTCCGGGTCCGTGACCTGGACGAGCTCAGGATGGTTCCGCATCCGGCCGTGACGGTGCTCCTGGAGTTCGGCGCCGGTTCGCCCGTCCTTGGCAGTGCGGCCGGGCGGCAGCAGCGGGGGTGCCTCGTCGCGGGGCCCGGGCTCGGCTCCGGAGGTGCGCTCCGGGCGCGGGGACAGAACGTCGAGTGCGTGCAGGTGCGCCTGTCCCCGGTGATCGCAGGCGCGGTTCTGGGCGCCTCGCCCGCCGACCTCGACGGCGCCGTCGTGCCCCTGGGTGACCTGTGGGGCCGGGAGGCGGCACGGATCCGCGAGCGGCTGAGCGATGTCTCGTCGTGGCAGGAGCGCTTCGCGTTGATCGACGCGCTGCTCGCCCGCCGGTATGAAGAGGGGCCACCGGTGGATCCGGAGGTGGCCTGGGCCTGGCACCGGATCGTCGGCAGCCGCGGCCTGGCCCGGGTCGACGGACTCGCGGCCGAGGTCGGGTGGAGCCGGAAGCGGCTGTGGTCCCGGTTCCGGTCGCAGCTCGGCCTGCCGCCCAAGCGCGCCGTGAGGCTGGTCCGCTTCGACCATGCCGCCCACCGTCTGGTCGCGGGTGACGGCGCGGCCCGGGTCGCGGCCGACGCCGGCTACGCCGACCAGTCCCACCTGCATCGGGACGTCATGGCGTTCACCGGGGCGACCCCCGCGACCGTGGCCGCCGAGCCGTTTCTCGCCGTCGACGACATCGCATGGCCCGGCCGCGGAACACTCGCGAACGAGCCGGCGCGGAAGTAGCGGGCGCTGTGCTCAGGGATCAGTAGTACGGCGTACAGCTTTTCGCGCGTCCCCTCTGCTGCACGCATGCGTGCGAGAGCATGCCCCAGTCGTTGACCGAGGTGGTGACGACGTGCGGGTTGTAAGCCGCAGCGGTCGCCCCGGAGACCTTGTTGTACACCCAGATCTCCCATCCGGGAGAGTCGTCCCAATCGATCATGTACGCGCGTACATAGTGGCAATTCGAGTTGTATTGAAGGGCGACCTCATCTGCCCCGGATCGTGCGGTGTGAACGGTCCGCCAAGACGTGCACGCGGCACGGGTGGTAGCGGCGGGGGTGGTGGCGGCCGCGTTCGCGGGGGCGGCCGTCACGGTGAGCAAGCCGATGGCCGCAATCGCACCCGCGGCCATGCCTTTCCTGATCATTTCACTTCACCTTTCGGTCGTGGCGGGATCGCCCACATCAGGGTTTTCCACGATGTATTTGCTGAGACGATTTGATTGGCTGCTGGGAGTGACTCGAACGTCATTGGCACTGAGCGCACGAATCATTGACGTGGAGGGCAACGGCAACGGGAGGTGATTCCGGTTGATGGAGGTGTGCAGTTCCGACGTACCGGTCGCCGACCGATTCGACTGGTGGTGTGAGCTGACGGCTCAGGACCTGGTGCCCACGCGGTTCGCCGTCGACTCGGTGGCGGATTTCCGGACCTCTGCGCGGCAGCTGGACCTGGGGCGTCTCACCGCGTTGGTGCTGGAGTGCTCCGGGGTGCGATCGGTGGTGCGCACCCACCATCTGGTCCAGCGTTCGGACCCGGAATGGTGGGAGCTGATGCTGGTGCTCGAGGGCTCCTATTGGATCGAGCAGGGTCGTAACCGGGCTTGTCTGGAGGCTGGCGACCTGGTGATGTACGACACGTCCCGCCCGTACGAATCAGGTGCCATTCGTGGCGTAGGCGACACCCATTCCGTGATGCTGCACCTACCACGGCAGGCCCTGCCGGTTCCGGAGCAGGCGCTTCGGAGTCTGGTGGCGCGGCCGATGCCGTCGCGAGCGGGAGCGGGGGTCCTCATGGCCCGATTCCTCGAAGGGCTCGCCGAACAGGCGACCGTGCTTCGGCGCGGCGTGACCGACCGGCTGGAGTCCGCGGCCATCGGTCTCGCGACGGCCTTCCTCGCCGGCCTGACCGATACGGAATGCCAGATTCCGCCGCAGACCCGGCAGCAGGCACTCCTGCAGCAGATCAAGACATTCGTATTCGGCAACCTCCACGACCCCGACTTGTCGCCTGCGATGATCGCCGCGGCACACCATATTTCGGTGCGATATCTCCATCACCTGTTCCACGAGGACGGGCGGAGCCTCGGCGAACTCATCCGCTGGCAACGCCTGGAACGCTGTCGCGCCGACCTCGCCGACCCACGGCTGATCAACCGGACCGTCGCGGACGTGGGCGCGCAATGGGGCTTCCGGGACGCCGCGACCTTCAACCGGGCGTTCAAGGCGGCGTACGGAGTTCCTCCCGGCGAGCACAGACGACGGATCGCCGACCTGTGGCGCACATCACATTCCTCCGTGGGGAATCGATTGACCGGGCGGCCAGTTATGACGAGGTGATTGACCGTCCGGCCAGTCAAACGAGACGGAGGTGGCATCATGAAAGCCTGGACTCGATGGCAGGACTGGGTGGCGTTGGTCGCGGGTCTGTACGCGGCTCTTTCTCCGATCTGGGTCGACACCACGCACGAAGGCGGAGCCGTGGCCTCGCTGATCGTTCTGGGTGCGCTGCTCGTGGTCACGAGCCTCGTCTCCCTCGCCCGCGCGGCCGGTGCCGTGACGGAGTGGCTGATCGCTCTCTGGGGCGTCCTGCTCTTCGTCGCCCCCTGGGTGATCACTTACACGTCGCACAGCGGTGCCGCGTGGACCTCCTGGATCGTCGGTGTCATCGCCGTACTGGCCGGCCTCGGCGTCGGCGTCACCGGCGACCTGACGCACCGCCGGGCCGTCACCCACTGATCCCCACCGACACACGTACCCTGACGAGGGGCCGGGCGGGCAGCCCGGCCCCTCGCCGTATCCCCGGAGAGCCGTATCTCAGGGAGGAGTCCCCATGCCCGGCACCTCACGCGTCCGGTCGGCCGAGGACAGCCGGGCGCGCATCCTGGACGCGGCCGAGGCGCTCTTCGCCGAGGAGGGGTACGACGCCACGCCCACGTCGCGTATCGCCGAGCGCGCCGGCGTCTACAAGGGGCTCGTCTTCCACTACTTCGCCCGCAAGATCGACATCCTGCTGGCCCTCGTCGACCGGGTGCCGATCGAGCAGATCGCGTCGCTGGAGACCGAGGTGGTGCCGGGCGACGTCCCCGCGACCCTGCGCAATGTGGCCGCCGACTTCGACGTCTGGTACACCCGGTCGTCCGGGGTGCGGCTCATCCTGTTCCGCGAGGCGGCCACCCACCCCGAGGTCAGCGGGGCGCTCGCCGAGGTGAACGCCAAGCTCATCGGCCTCGTACGCCGGGCCGTCGACGGCGCGCTGGCCGACCCCGCGGTGCCCGAGGGCCGACGGATCGCCGCCGCCACCACCTTCGCCGTCGCCCTGCTCAACCACGCGCACTGGCGCGACGTCGGCCTGCCGGCGTTCGACCTCGCCGGCATCGCCGACCTTCTCGGCGCGGGGCTCGCCTCGTAGCGGCGCGCGTTTGCCGCAGGGGATAACCTGTCACACAGGGGCGTTAGTTAGGTTGACCTAAGCAACCCGTTGAGGAGTCTTCGATGGCGAACGACCGACCGGCCCGCAAGGGCAGAAAGCTGACCCGGGCGAAGGTCCTGCGGGTCCAGTGGATAACCCCGCACATGATCCGCCTGGTCATCGGCGGTGAGGGCCTCGCCGGCTTCGGCGCGGGCGCGTTCACCGACCACTACGTCAAGCTGCTGTTCCCGGTGCCGGGCGTGAGCTACCCCGAGCCGTTCGACATGGACGTCATCCACCGTGACCTGCCCCGCGACCAGTGGCCCCGCACACGTTCCTACACCGTACGGAGCTGGGACCCGCACGCGCTGGAGATGAGCATCGACTTCGTCTACCACGGCGACGAGGGCCTGGCCGGCCCGTGGGCCGCGGGGTCCCAGCCGGGAGACGACATGCTGTTCCTCGGCCCGGGCGGCGCCTACCGGCCGTCCCCGGAGGCCGACTGGCACCTGCTGGTCGGCGACGAGAGCGCCCTGCCGGCCATCGCCGCGTCTTTGGAGGCCCTGCCGCCGGGCGCCCCGGCGCGGGTGTTCGTCGAGGTGTCGGGCCCGGGGGAGGAGCAGGAGCTGACCACCCGGGGCGACGCGAAGCTGGTGTGGCTGCACCGCGGCGACGCGCCGGTCGGCGACGCGCTGGTCGAGGCGGTGCAGGAGTTGGAGTTCCCGGACGGCGAGGTGCACGCGTTCGTCCACGGCGAGGCGGGCTTCGTCAAGCGCCTGCGCCGCCACCTGCGCGTCGAGCGCGGCGTTCCGCTGGAGCAGCTGTCCATCTCGGGCTACTGGCGATACGGCACCGACGACGAGGGCTGGCGCGCCGGCAAGCGCGAGTGGAACCGCCAGATCGAGGAAGAGGAAGCCGGGAGCACGGCCGGCTAGTAGTGCTTTGTTAGGTGGGTAAGGCGAGGGGTTGTTGGCAGGTGGGGCAGTGGCCTGTCCAGGTGGCGAGCAGTGCTTGGAGCTCGCGGAGGATTGTGTAGAGGGTCAGGCTGCCCCAGCTGCTTTTGGGCTGGTCAGGCGCAGGGTTGTGAGGAATAGGTGGGCGGCGGTCACGAGGGTGACGTGGCGGTTCCAGCCTCTCCAGGAGCGTCCTTCGTAGTGGTCCAGGCCCAGGCCGGTTTTGAGTTCGCGGTAGTCGTGTTCGATGCGCCAGCGGATCTTCCCGAGCCGGACCAGCTCCTCCAGCGGGGTGTCGGCGGACAGGTTCGACAACCAGTACTTGACCGGCTCGTCCTCGTCCGCCGGCCACTGGGCGACCAGCCAGGCTTGCGGGAGTGTGCCGTCATCGCCATAGCGGGGCTTGCGCCCGGCGGGGCGAACGCGCAGTGCGATGAAGTCACCGGCGAGTTCGCCTTTGGAGCCTTGGCGCCAGCAGATCCGCTGAGCGCTGGTGCGGCCGGCGGCCAGCACATGCTCCCGCAACGAGACCGGCTTGCTGCGATAACGCGGCACGCCACGCCAGCCCTTGCCCTTGGCCGGCAGCAGTTCAGGGACGGCGTCGGCGGCATGGGCGGTGCAGGCGCCCTTGACCTGCACGATGTAACCCAAGCCCCGCTCGGCCAGCGCGGCCCGGAACACAGCGTTGTCGCCGTAGCCGGCGTCCGCGCAGATCACCGGTGCCTCCAAGCCCCAGCCGCGCAGTTCGTCCAGCATCTCGATCGCCAGTTGCCACTTCGGCCGGTTCCGCTCGGCAGCCGGGATACTCGACCGCGTGCGCCTGCCTTTGATCTCCTCGGCCATGACCGGATCGTCGGTGCACGTATCGTCCCAGGACTCGGGGATGAACAACCGCCAGTCCAACGCGGCCGAGGCGGCATCGGTGACTCCGTGCACGCTCACCCCGATCTGACAACTGGCGACCTTGCCCAACGTGCCCGAATACTGCCGGGCCACCCCCGGCGAGGACGTCCCGTACTTGGGGAACCCGGTGTCATCGATCACCCACGCCACCGGCGCCACCACCTGCTCGATCCGCGCAGCCAACCGACGCCGCACCCCCACAAAATCCCACGTCGAAGACGTCATGAACTGCTGCAACCGCTGATGATCCACCCCCAGCCGCTCCGCCATCGGCTGCATCGACTTACGCTGCCCATCCAGCAACAAACCCCGCACATACAACCCACCGGTCACACGCTGATCCGACCGCGGCAAACCCGCAAACACCTCCGCCGCGAACTCCTCCAACCGCGACCGGACCGCGGCAACCTCCCCAGACCTCACACACGATCATCGCAACCAAGATCACAAACGTAACAAAGCACTACTAGAGGACGAAGCCGTGGGGCAGGGGGTCGGCCGGGTCGAGCAGGTAGTTCGCCGTGCCGGTGATCCAGGCGCGGCCGGAGATCTCCGGGATCACGGCCGGCACTTCGCCGACGCGCGTCGTGTCCACGAGCCGGCCCGTGAAGCGGGTGCCGATGAACGACTCGCTCACGAACTCCGCGCCCAGCGGCAGCTCGCCCCGCGCGTGCAGCTGGGCCATCCGGGCCGAGGTCCCCGTGCCGCACGGCGACCGGTCGAACCAGCCCGGATGGACGACCATCGCGTGCGGCGACGACCGCGCGTCCGCCCCCGGCGCCAGGAACTGGACGTGCTTGCAGCCCGCGATCAGCGGGTCGGCCGGGTGACGCGGCATGCGCTGCTCGTTGACCGCCGCCATGACGGCCAGGCCCGCCTTGAGAATGTCGTCCTTGCGGGCGCGGTCGAAGGGCAGGCCGACCGACGACAGCTCGACGATCGCGTAGAAGTTCCCGCCGTACGCCATGTCGTACCGCACTTCGCCC
The DNA here is from genome assembly GCF_050936355.1 of Actinoallomurus sp. CA-142502. Taxonomy (NCBI): domain Bacteria; kingdom Bacillati; phylum Actinomycetota; class Actinomycetes; order Streptosporangiales; family Thermomonosporaceae; genus Actinoallomurus; species Actinoallomurus sp. CA-142502. Next base: position 9,266,363 of record NZ_JBNJMY010000001.1, on the reverse strand, counting down.
AGGCCCGGCACGCTCACGGTCAGGTCGTGGCCGAGGGCGAATGACGCGACGTTGCGCAGTGTGACGCGTTCGGCGTGCCCGTCGCGGACCGTTACCCGCGCCTCCACCAGGCCCGCCGGGGTGTCGAGCCGTACGACGGTCTCCGGTTCGGCGACGTCCACCATCCCGGTCTCCACCAGCACCGTCGCCACCCCGATCGTGCCGTGGCCGCACATCGGCAGGAAGCCGCTGACCTCGATGTAGACCACACCCCAGTCGGCGTCCGGGCGCAGCGGCGGCTGCAGGATCGCCCCGCTCATCGCCGCGTGCCCGCGCGGCTCGTCGACCAGGAAGCGGCGCAGGTCGTCCAGGTGCTCCACGGCGTACCGCCGGCGCTCGGCCGCCGTCGCGCCCGGAATCGGCGCCACCCCGCCGGTGACGACCCGCGTCGGCATGCCCTCGGTGTGCGAGTCGACCGCGCTGATCGTACGGATCGATCTCACCGGGCTCTCCTCCGCTTCCTCGCGAGGGCGGCGATCGCGCGGTCCATGTCCGCCTTGACCTGGGCGCGCTGCTCGCCGGTCAGCGGCCCGCGCGGCGGGCGGCAGGGACCGCCGTACCGCCCCACCTTGTCCATGCCCAGCTTGATGGCCTGTACGAACTCCGTACGGGAGTCCCAGCGGAACGCCGCCACCAGCGGTTCGTACAGGTCCCGCGCCTCCTCCAGCCGGCCCGCGACGCCCAGCTCGTACAGCAGCGCCGACTCGGCCGGAAAGACGTTCGGGAAACCGGCGAACCAGCCGGTCGCGCCCATGAGCAGCGCCTCCAGCGTCACGTCGTCCGCGCCCGCGACGACCTCCAGGCCCGGCGCCTTCTCCTGGATCTCCAGGACCCGCCGTACGTCGCCGGAGAACTCCTTCACCGCGACGATGTTCTCGATCTGCGCGATCTCGGCCAGCAGGTCGGGCGTCAGGTCCACCTTCGTGTCGATCGGGTTGTTGTAGACCATGACCGGCAGGCCGACCGAGGCCACCGCCTCGAAGTGCGCGATGACGTCGGCGCGGCTCGCCCGGTACATCGTCGGAGGCAGGCACAGCAGCCCGTCCGCGCCGTCCTCGGCCGCCAGCTCCGCCCAGTGCCGGGCCAGGTGCGACCCGGGTGCGTGCACGCCGACCACGACGACGGCCCGGTCACCGACCGCCTCGATCGCCGTACGCGCGACCCGGCGGCGCTCCTCGTCGGTGAGGGAGGAGTACTCGCCGAGCGAGCCGTTCGGGCCGACGCCCCGGCAGCCGCCGTCGACCACCCAGCGGCAGTGCTCGGCGTACCGGTCGTAGTCCACCGCGAGCCCGGCGGGCGCGGAGGCGTCCTCACGGTACGGGAGCGCGGTCGCCACGATGACGCCACCGAGCCCTTTGACCTGCTTGTTCAAGTGCCCTCCTTCGGTTCTGCGGGCGGGTTCGCGAGTTCGCCGAGCCGGATGGGCCAGGCGATCGGCCGGTGGTGCGGGTTCGTGTCCAGCAGTTCGGCGAGCGTGGGGCCGCAGATCCGCGCCTGGCAGGGGCCGAGCCCGGCGCGGGTGCCGAGCCGTACGGCACGGGCGTCCAGCCGCGACGCGGCGGCGTCGCGGAGGGTGCCGTAGTCGGTCTCCTCGCAGCGGCAGACGATCGTGTCCGGGCGCAGCCAGCCGGCCCAGCGGCGGCCGATGGGGTGGGCGGCGGCCAGCCGTGACGCGAAGGCGCGCCCCTCGTCGCGCCGCCGCCTCGTGGCGCCGAGCCGTCCGGGCGTGCCGCCGCCCGCCGTCCAGCCGGCCACCACGCCCTCGGCCCGCGCGGCCGGCGCACCGGCGATCCCGGTGACCTCACCCGCCGCGTACACGCCGGGAACGCTCGTCGCCTGGTCCTCATCCACCGCGACGAAGCCGTCGAGGAGCGCGCAGCCCGCAGCGACGGGCAACTCGAGCCGCGGGGTGAACCCGTGGGTGACGCAGAGCGCGTCCACGGTCATGACCTGCTCGCTGCCGGGCACCACCGACCAGTCGCCGCGGAGCCGCGCGGTGACCACCTCCTCGACGCGGCCGTCGCCGCGCGCCTCGACCACCCCCCGGCCGGTCCGGTACGGGACGCGGCCACGGGCGAGCCGCGCGGCGTACGCGGCGACCTCCGCGCCCTTGCCCGCCTGCCCGGCGAGCTCCCACGGCCGGCGGGTCCAGCCACGCAGGAGCGCGCCGGCGGTACCCGCCTCCAGCACCCCGAGGACGTGCGCGCCCACGTCCAGCAGCGACGCGGCCACCGGCAGCAGGAACGGACCGGTACCGGCGACCAGTACACGCCCGCCCACCGCGACACGCTCGCCCTTGGCGAGGACCTGGGCGGCGCCGGCGGTCACGACGCCGGCCAGCTCCCACCCGGGAAAGGGCAGCACCCGATCGTGCGCCCCCGGGGCGAGAACCAGCGCGTCGGCCCGGAGAACGCACCGGCGGCGCCCGTCACCGTCCGCGTCCGGCCCACGCACGACGTGCACGCGTGGTGGGCCGGAGTCGCGTCGCTCGAGCGCCCACACCGCGGCCCCGGGCCACCAGTCGCAGCGTTCACTCTCACAGATGCGAAAGGGACGCCTCGCCTCGTACGCGTCGGGCGGCATCCGGTGGTACTGCCCACCTGCCTGATCGGCGGAGTCCAGCAGCGTCACCCGTGCCCCGGCGCGTACGGCGGCGGTCGCGGCGCCGAGCCCGGCTGGTCCGGCACCGATGACGACGACGTGACGCGTCACGGCGCCCCCTTCGTGCGGGGCTGGGTGGTGATCGCGTCGCCGTCGTCCGCCCTGCGGAGGCAGGCGCGTACGTCTCGGGTGCCGTTCACGGTCACCAGGCAGTCGAAGCAGACGCCGATACCGCAGAACACCCCACGTGGGGAACCGGACGGTCCGCGTCGCCACGAGTGGCGGCCTGCGGCGATGAGGATCGCGGCGATCGTCTGTCCGGGCCGGCCGGTCACGGGGGTGCCGTCGACGGTGATTCTCACGCCGGGCGGCTTGTGGGGCATCACGCGGCTCCCCGGCGCAGGACGGCGGGCCGGTCAACGCGGAACGGCGCGGCGTCGACCTCCGGTGTTCGTCCGGTGATCAGGTCGGTGAGGAGGCGCGCGGTGCCCGGGGCCAGGCCGATGCCCGCGCCCTCGTGGCCCGTCGCGTGCCACAGGCCGTCGAGGCGAGGGTCGGGGCCGATGATCGGCAGATGGTCCGCCACGTACGGGCGGAAGCCGCCGTACGCGCGCATCACGGGCACCCCGGACAGGCACGGGAACAGCCGCAGGACCCGCTCCGCGATCACCGAGAGGATCTCCGGCCGGAGCCGTTCGTCGAAACCCGCGGCGCGGCGTGAGGAGCCGAGCAGAACGGTTCCGGCGGGCGTGGACTCGACCACGGCCGAGGCCTGGAGTTCGGCCGCGTCGCCGCCCACCGCACCCACGTAGTCGGCGTCGTACACCTTGTGGAAGACGGTCGGTGGCAGCGGTGTCGTGACCAGGATCTCGCCGCGCCGGGGCCGTACGTCGATCGGCGCGCCGAGGCTGCGGCTCAGCGCGCCCGCCCACGGGCCCGCGGCGTCGACGAACAGGTCCGCCGTCAACGTGCCGCCCGTGGTGCGGACCGCTCTGAGGCGTCCGCCGGAAACCTCCGCGCCGAGGACCTCGCAGCCGGGCAGCAGCGTGGCGCCCTCGCCTAAGGCGGCGTCGAGCAGGGCCTGGGCGGCGCCGGCGGGCTGGACCTGGGCGTCGTCCGGATAGTGCACGGCCGCGGTGACGTCGCGGGTGAGGTACGGCTCGGCGCTCGCGAGCCCGGCCGGGTCGAGCGGCTCGGCGCGTACCCCGGCGGCCCGCTGGGCGGCGGCGAACGCGGTGAGCTCGCGGGCGCCCTCCCCGGTGGTGGCCACGACGATGCCGCCCTTGGCCTGCCACTCCGTGCCGTCACCGGCCACCTCGGGCCACAGCCGCCGGGAGAACTGAGCCAGCCGGAGTTCAGGGCCGGGCCCCTTGTCGGAGACGAGGACGTTGCCCTCGCCGTGCGCGGTGGTCGCCCCGGCCGCGCCGGCACGGTCGACGAGGGTCACGCGGACACCGGCGAGAGCGAGCTCACGGGCGCACGCGGTGCCGATGATCCCCGCGCCGATCACGATCGCCTTGATCCGTTCGATGAACCGAACGTAAGACGGCTATCGCGGCGAGTCAACGCGCTCCGGCGGCGCTGTCGTGCGGCCGATCGAACGAGAGGGAGTACCGGCGGGCCGGACGCCACGTGCCCGTCGCGAACCTGCGCCGGGCCCGTACGGCGCGGAACCTGTCGCTGTCCGAGCTCTCGCAACCGGAGGCCGACCTGTCGCTGTCCGAGCTCTCGCAACCGGAGGCCGACGCGGGCGACCGATGACCGAGCCGGTGCCCGTGCCCGACCCGTCGTGCGGCGGTGGCCCGACCGTGGTGCACGGCACGGAGGTGGAGGTGCTGCGCGGCGACCGTTGCGCGTGCGGTCGGCCTGGTGTTCCGCCGCCCGCTGACACAGCTTCTCGGCCGGGTGCACAAGCTGCGGTGGGGAGAGAAAGAAGCGGAGCTGACGGGTCTCGTGGAGGCCGCCAGTGACATACAGGAGGCCGTGAAGGCAGCCGCCAGCCCGCTTCCCGAGGACGGTACGGAAAGCGAACACGCACGCCGTGAACGGATCGAGCGCCTCATGCGGGACGCCGCCACATGGGGTTTCAACCTGAGCGCCGTTCTCGGACTCAGGAAGATGCCCGAAATGCGACTCCAGTGGAGCGCGGACCAGCCAGTGATCGTCACAGATCTCTTAGCGCCATCCGAACCTGAGCAGCCGCCGGTCGACATGGACGTCGCCTTTGACGACTGGCTCGCGGGCGCCCTTGCCAAATTTCATGACGACAATAAGCGCCGCCGAAAGTGACGGTCCAACCCCGCCGCTCACGCCGCGGCCCAGCCGCGTCTCGGTCGGGACCCGCGCGCGGTTCACGCGGTGGCATCCCTGTGGCCGTGGCTGTCCGCGCCGACCGAACGTCGCCCATCCGATGGACGCCGTCTCTCGCGAGTCCGGTACCAGCCGTGCTTGCCGACAGTCCACCGGCGCCACATGGATCAAGAGGATCTCGGCACGGACGGCAACGGCCCGGCCGAAGGATCTCGGCCGGGCCGTCGAACGTGGGCAGGGGAACCTGCCGGTGCGGACCGTCAGTGCATCGGGACCGCGGCCGGACCGTCGGAGCTCGGGTCCGGGCGGTGGCGGGGCAGGAGCAGTGCCGGCAGGAAGGCCAGGGCCAGCAGGCCGACCGACCACCAGTAGGTGTTCTGGAACGCCTCCGCCATCGGGCCGGCGATCTTCTGCATGAGCGCCGGCGGGATGTTCTGGGTGGCGGACAGGCCGCCGCCCGACGAACCGCCGCCGAGCTTGTCGGACAGGTTGTTGGCCAGCAGGACCGACATCAGGGCGGTGCCGATGGAGGCCGACACCTGCTGGATGATGTTCAGCATCGTGCTGGCGCGCGGCACCTCGTCGTGGACCAGGGTCTGGATCGCGGCGGCCATGGTGGGCATCATCGTCAGGCCCATGCCCAGACCCATCACGAACAGCACCGAGCCCAGCGCCCAGTACGACGTGTCGGCGTGCAGCAGGCTCGTGAAGCCCGCGACCGACGCCACCACCACGACCAGGCCGATCAGCACGACGCGGCCCGGGCCCATGCGGTCGGTGAGCTTGCCGCCGATCGGCATCGTCACCATCGCGCCGATGCCCTGCGGGGCGAGCAGCAGGCCCGCGGACAGCGCGCTCTCCTGCCGTACGACCTGGTAGTAGAGCGGCAGCAGCAGCATCGCGCCCATGAACGCGCACATGAACAGCACCATCGTGCCGGACGCCGCGGCGACCGAACGCCGCTTGAGCAGGCGCAGGTCGATCAGCGGGTTGCTCGCCGTGAGCGCGCGGACCGCGAACAGGACCACCAGGACCGCGCCCGCGATCGTGGTGATGAGGACCTCGGCCGAGCTGAAGTCGCCCTTCTGTGCGCCCTTGGCCAGGCCGTAGATGAGCGAGGCCAGGCCCGGCGACAGCAGCACGACGCCGAGCACGTCGAGGCGCTCACCCGGACGCGGCGTGTCGCGCTTGAGGATGCGGGCGGCCAGGAACAGCGCGACGACGCCGATCGGCAGGTTGATGAAGAAGATCCAGCGCCAGGACACGTCGTCGACCAGGTAGCCGCCCAGGATGGGACCGCAGATCGGGCCGAGCAGCATCGGGACGCCGACGATGCTCATGACCTGACCCACGCGTTTCGGGCCGGCGGCCTGTGTGAGGATCGTCATACCGGCCGGCATGATCATGCCGCCGCCCAGACCCTGCAACACCCGGAAGGCGATCAAAGACTCGGCCGACCAGGCCATGCCGGCCAGCGCCGATCCCATCACGAAGAGCGCAATCGAGATCATGTAGAGGCGTTTGGTGCCGAACCGGGCGGACGCCCATCCCGTGAGCGGGATCACCGTGGCGAGCGCCAGCGTGTAACCGGTGGCCACCCACTGGATCGTGGACAGCGGAGATTTGAACTCGCTGGCCAGATCCTTGATCGCGACGTTGACGACGGTGACGTCGAGGATCGACATGACCGCGCCGAGCACGACGACCGTGGCGACGGCGAGCACGCCCCGGTCGAGCTTCCCCGACGAGCCGGACGCCTCAGGTGGGTCGTTGGTGACCTCAGGTGAGGAAAGGGTGCTCAATGAAGGATTCCAATCGTCAATGCGCGGGGGGACCGCTGTCTTCAAGATGGTGCGGCAACATGATGGCGGGGAGCACTGACATTTTGGCAAACGAATTAGCCGCGCTGGTCAGGACCCCTCTCCTAGGGAGCGCCCCGCGCGACGCCCCGCACACCATTGCTCGCGGGCAGTGAGGAGCATGCCGATGAAAGCCGCCGATGTCGTCTTCGCCGGGGGTCCGGTGCACACCGTCGACGCCGCCCGCACCCGTGCCACGGCCGTCGCCGTACGCGGCGAGCGGATCGTCGCGGTCGGCCACGACGAGGTGCGCGACCTGGTCGGGCCGGATACCGAGGTGGTCGACCTGGCCGGGCGGCTGCTCGTGCCGGGCTTCCAGGACGCGCACGTGCATCCCGTCGGCGGCGGCCTCGAACTGGGCCGGTGCGACCTCAGCGGCGCGGTGACGCTGGAGGAGTACCGGCGGCGGATCCGCGCGTACGCCGACGCGCACCCGGACCTGCCGTGGATCACCGGCGGCGGATGGTCGCTGGAGACCTTTCCCGGCGGCACGCCGACCCGTACGGAACTCGACGCGCTGGTCCCCGACCGGCCCGTTCACCTCGCCAACCGCGACCACCACGGAGCCTGGGTCAACACCCGCGCCCTGGAGCTGGCGGGGATCACCGCCGCCACCCCCGATCCGGTGGACGGGCGCATCGAGCGCGAGGTCGGCGGCGGCCCCTCCGGGATGCTCCAGGAGGGCGCGATGCGCCTGGTCGGCGACCTCGTGCCCGCTCCGACGGCCGAGGAGGAGCTGGAGGCGCTGCTCCGGGCGCAGGCGCTGCTCCACTCGTACGGGATCACCGCCTGGCAGGACGCGATCGTCGGAGCGAACCCGGTGACCGCCGACGGGGCGCCCGCGTACCTCGCGGCCGTGCGCGACGGCAGCCTGACCGCCCGCGTCGTGGGCGCGCTGTGGTGGGACCGCGCCCGTGGCGCCGAGCAGATCTCCGAGCTGGTCGAGCGCCGCGAGCGGCTGACCGGCGGCCGCCTGCGCGCCACGAGCGTGAAGATCATGCAGGACGGCATCGCGGAGAACCACACGGCCGCGATGCTCGGCCCCTACCTCACCGCGTGCGGCCACGCGTCGGACAACGCGGGCATCTCCTTCGTCGACCCGGAGGCGCTGCGCGCGTACGTCACCGCGCTGGACGCCGCCGGCTTCCAGGTCCACTTCCACGCGCTCGGCGACCGTGCCGTACGCGAGGCGCTGGACGCGGTCGAGGCGGCGCGGCGGGCCAACGGCTGGACCGACACCCGACCGCACCTGGCCCACCTGCAGGTCGTGCACCCCGACGACGTGCCGCGGTTCCGCGCGCTCGGCGCCGCCGCGAACCTGCAGCCGCTGTGGGCGGTGCACGAACCGCAGATGGACGAGCTGACCATTCCCTTCCTGGGCGCCGAGCGCGCCGCCTGGCAGTACCCGTTCGGCGACCTGCTGCGGGCCGGGGCCACTCTCGTGGCGGGCAGCGACTGGCCCGTCAGCAGTCCCGACCCGATCCAGGGCATGCACGTCGCGGTGAACCGGCGGCTTCCGGGCGTCGCCGCGCCGGCGTTCCTGCCCGGCCAGCGGCTCGACCTCGGCACGGCGCTGGCGGCGTACACCGCGGGCGGCGCGTACGCGAACCACCTCGACGACACGGGCACCATCGCGCCGGGGATGCTGGCCGACCTGGTCGTCCTCGACCGCGACCCGTTCGCCGGGCCGCCGGAGGAGATCGCCGCGACCCGGGTGCTGCGGACGTACGTCGGCGGCGAACGCGTGTACGCCGCCGACGACGCGTGACGCGGGCCCCGTGTGCCGGCGGGCGTCTCGTCCTAGAGTCCTGGGTGTGGCAGACGTCGAGGGATTCTGTGACGAGCGTTTCGCCGCGGTGCGCGAGGCGCTGACCGCGAACCTGGCCGGCGGCGCCGACGTGGGCGCGTCGGTCGCCGTGTACCTCGGTGACGAGCCGGTCGTCGACCTGTGGGGCGGGCAGACCCACGACGGTCCGTGGCGGCGCGACACCATCACGAATGTCTGGTCCATCACCAAGACGATGACCGCGCTGTGCGCACTGATACTGGCCGACCGCGGTGAGCTGGACTTCCACGCGCCGGTCGCGCGGTACTGGCCGGAGTTCGCCGCGGCGGGCAAGGAACGCGTGGAGGTCCGGCACCTCATGGGCCACACCGCCGGCCTGCCGAAGTGGACCGGCCGGTTCAACGGCGCCGACCTGTACGACTGGGAGAAGGCGACGTCGCTGCTGGCCGCCCAGGAGCCGGAGTGGGAGCCGGGCACCGAGTCCGGCTACCACGCGCTGACGCAGGGCTACCTCGTCGGCGAGGTGGTGCGCCGGATCACCGGCCGGACGCTCGGCACGTTCTTCCGCGAGGAGGTCGCCGGCCCGCTCGGCGCCGACTTCCACATCGGCCTGCCCACCGAGCACGACCACCGGGTGGCCCACGTCATCCCGCCCGAAGACGCCCCTCCACCGGCCCCGCCGCGGCACATGGCCGAGGTGAGCTGGACCACGGAGTGGCGCCGCGCCGAGATCCCCGCCGCCGGGGGCCACGGCAACGCCCGGTCGGTGGCCCGGATCCAGTCGGTCATGGCCACCGGGGGCGGCTCGCTCCTGTCGGCCGCGGGCTGCGAACGCGTCTTCGAACAGCAGTCCGACGGTGTCGACCGCGTGCTCGGCACGTGGGTGCGGTTCGGCCTCGGGTACGGCCTGCCCTCCCGCGGCCTGCCGCTGCCGAACCCCCGCACCGTGGCGTGGGGCGGCTGGGGCGGCTCGGTCGTCGTCGCGGACCTGGACGCCGGGATGACCGTGTCGTACGTCATGAACCGCATGGCCGGCGGCCTCACCGGCGACGCCCGCGGCGCCGGTCTCGTCCTCGCCGCGTACGCCGGACTCGCCGAGACCTGACCGTACGGCACCGGGCCGCTGAGCCGGCCGGTGCGCCGGACGCCGCCCCATGCAAAGAGTCTTTGCAAAAGCTCTTTGCGAGTGCTTATGATCAACGGGTGGCAGATCGTCCTCCGGCTCAGCAGATCACCGACGCCGCGGCGATCCGGCTGCTCGCGCATCCACTCCGGCGCAGGATCGAGGAGTGCCTGCGTGATGGGCCGGTGAACTCCGCGACCCTCGCCCGGGCGCTCGGCGAGAGCACCGGAGCGACCAGCTACCACCTCAGGCAGCTCGCCAAGCACGGCTTCATCGAAGAGGTGCCGGAGCTGTCCAAGGGACGGCAACGCTGGTGGCGCGCCGTGCCCGCTGATCGCCGGTTCCCGCCGTACAGCCGTCAGACACCGGAGGTGCGTGAGGCGCTCTCGGAGATGATGCGGCACAACGTCGCCGAAGTCGTCGAGCTGGTCTCCCGCTTCGCCGCCGACCCCGAGGCGCTGGGCGAGTGGGCGGATGCGTTCTTGTTCTCCCGCGCCACCCTTCGTCTCACCCTCGACGAGGCGAAGGAGTTCTTCGAGGAGTACATCGCGATGATCTACCGCTTCTCCCGATCGACGGAGGAGATGCCTCCCGGCGCACGCCCGGTACACGTCCGGCTGCTCGGCGTCCCCGAGGCGGCCGCCGCCGAACCCGCGGAATGACCCGGGTCGCCGAGCCTGCACGCTCGGCGACCCGTTGAGCGGAACCCGTATCACCACGCCCTCGGCGGGCGTGTCTTCGCGTACACGAATCCCAGAGAAAGGAGAGCACGTCGTGCTGCTCTCGTTCAAATCCCGCGGATCCCGGCGTGCGGCCGGGTGGGCGATCGGGCTGCTGGCGTCGCCGCTCTTCGCGCTCATGCCGACGCCGGCGACGGCGGCCCCCGCCTCGTACGACGCCGCGGCACCGCGTTCCGCCGGCGACGGCCTGACCCGCACCGATGTCTCCTTCCGCGGCGGCAACGGCCTGACCCTGCACGGGACGGTCGTCGCGCCGATCAGGAGCACGGGCCGCGTTCCGGGCGTCGTCCTGGTGGGCGGATCCGGTCCGGGGCCGCGGCAGGAGTACGCGCAGGAGGCCGAGGCGTTCGCCCGCGCCGGGATCGCCGCGCTCGTGTACGACAAGCGGACCATCGGCTATTCCAAGATGCACCGCGACTTCTCCCTCCTGGCCGCCGACGCGCTCGCCGGCGTACGGACCCTCCAGGCCAGTCCCGGCGTCGATCCGGCGACGGTCGGCCTGTGGGGTTTCAGCGAGGGCGGCTGGGTCGCCCCATTGGCCGCGTCGCGGTCCTCGGACATCGCGTTCCTGATCACGATCGGGGGCCCCGCCTACACGCCGCTGCGCACGCAGACCTGGGATCTCGCCGTCCATCTGCGCCACGACCATGTCTCCGGATCCCTGCTCGACACGATCGCCGGCCCGGCGGCGCACCTCGTCGATGGGGCGGGCCTGTTCCCCGCGGCCGGGTACGACCCGGTGCCCTTGCTCGCACGCTTTCGGCAGCCGGTGCTCGCGCTGTGGGGCGAGCACGACACCCAGGTGCCGCCGCGAGAGAGCGCGCAGATCTTCGAACGCGTCCTCGCTCGCGCTGGGAACGATCACGTGACCATCCGGTTCGTCGCCGGCGCGGGCCACAACGGTCACCGTACGACCGACGGGTTCGAGAATCTCGGCGGCCCGCTGTTGGGCGGCCACCCACTGGGCGCCCTCGCCCCCGGCTACGCGGCCACGATGACGGCGTGGATCCACCAGGTCGCCGACGGCCGTCCGCCCCTGTCCAGCGCCGCCGCGCCTCCACGGCAGGCGCTCACCAGCCGTGCCCCGTCGAACGGTGTCTGGTACGAGGCCAACGGCGTTCAGTGGGCCGTGATCGCGTTCTTCCTGCTGGTGTTCGTCGGATACCCGGTCACCGGGATCGTGGGCCGGATCACCGGGCGCTCCGCGGCGGCCGCGGCCCGCCGTCCGGCCCGCCTGCTGGCGGCGGCGGGCCTGATGGCCGTCGTCGGAACGCTGCTGTTCGCGCTCTCGGTCTTCGCGACGAGCGGACAGCTCATCGGCCCGGTCCTTGCCGGTCGCCCGCTCCCGTGGCTGATCCTCCAGCTCCTCGCCGTCATCGTCGCCGTCGCCACGGTCGTCACCGCGATCTCCGCCTGGCGGAACCGGCGTACGCCTGTGACAGGTGGTCGCGTCCGCGTCGCCGCGCTGGTGGCCGCAGGAGCGATCTTCGTCCCGTGGGCGGCCTACTGGGGGCTCCTCGCCTGGTGAGGAACGGTCGCGCCGCTGTCCCATGGCCGCGCCGCGCCAGCCGGTCCATGAGCCGGCCGAACGTCGCCGGGTGCAGGACGAGCTGCATAGCATTAACCCGCCATTTAAGTTTTTCGCTAACCTTCGGTGTACGTCCGGAAGGTGAGGTATCGGCATTTCCCACGACCGCCCGCCGAAGCGCTTCAATCCCGCCGTGCCCAATGAGGCTCGGATGTACGACTATGCGATGGGCGGCAAGGACAACTACCGGGCGGACCGGGACGCCGCGGAGCAGATCGGGGCCGCCCTGCCCTCGGCGCTGGCCGGGGTCCGGGAGAACCGCCAGTTCATGCGGCGGGCCGTACGCCACCTGCTGTCCGTCGGCGTCCGGCAGTTCCTCGACCTCGGCTGCGGCATGCCCGGACGCGGCAACGTCCACGACCTCGTGGCCGCCGCGGAGCCGTCCGCCACGGTCGTCTATGTCGACAACGAGCCGATGGTCGTCAACCACTTCCAGGCGCTGCTGTCCAGCTCCAGCGTGGCGACCGCGCTGCTCGCCGACATCCGCCGGCCGGGCGACATCCTCTCCAGCCCCGAGGTGGGCAAGCTGATCGACTTCCGCCGGCCGGTGGGGATCGTGCTGACCGCGGTGCTGCACTACTTCGAGGACGAGGACGACCCGGCGGGGCTGGTGAAGGAGTTCGTCTCCGGCGCGGCCCCGGGCAGCCACGTCGTACTGACCCACTACCACCCCGAGGGCATCCCGCCCGAGGACCGGGCGGTGACGGCCGAGTTCGCCGCCTCCCTCAACGTGACGATGGCCCAACGCAGCCGCGCGGAGATCGAGGCGCTGTTCGGCGACCTCGTCCTGGTGGAGCCGGGCCTGGTCCCGCCGCCTCGATGGCGCCCCGACCGTCCGCTGCGCGACTCGACCGGATGGCTTCTCGCCGGCGTCGCCCGCAAACCCTGACCGGAAAGAGAGGGCGTCCCTCATGCGGCAGTCGTCATCGTGAGGCCATCGTGACGCGTTACCTCGCCAACTGCTCGATGCTGTTCACCGAGCTGCCGCTGCTCCACCGCCCCGCCGCGGCACGGAAGGCCGGGTTCGAGGCGGTCGAGTTCTGGTGGCCGTTCGCCTCCCCGGTGCCGGGCGACGCCGAGGTCGACGCCTTCGTGTCCGCGATCCAGGACGCGGGCGTACGGCTCGTCGGGCTGAACTTCTTCGGCGGCGACCTGGCCGGACCCGACTGCGGCGTGCTGTCCATCCCGCGGCGGGCCGGGGAGTTCCGCGCCAACGTCGAGGTCGCCGTCGGCATCGGCGAACGCCTCGGCGTCCGCGTGTTCAACGCCCTGTACGGCAACCGGGTCGAGGATGTGGCGTCCGGGCTCCAGCACGAGACGGCCATGGCGAGCCTCGCCCTGGCCGCCGAGGCGGCCGGCCGGATCGGCGCCGTCGTGCTGATCGAGGCGGTGAGCGGGCCCAAGCCGTACCCGCTGCGCACCGCCGGCCAGGCCGTCGCGGTCGTCGACGCGGCGAACGCCGCGGCCGGAGCGGACAACGTCGGGTTCCTCTGCGACCTCTACCACCTGGCGGTCAACGGCGACGACGTCGGCGCCGCCATCGCCCGGCACGTCGGCGCGATCCGGCACGTACAGATCGCGGACGCGCCGGGCCGAGGCGAGCCCGGCACCGGCGACCTCGACCTCGCCGGTCACCTCGCCTCGCTGCGGCACCATGGCTACGACGGCTGGGTCTCGCTGGAGTACCGGCCGTCCACCACGACCGACGAGAGCCTGGCCTGGCTGCGCCGGGGCGATCTGGAGGGGCAACGATGACGACCGTCGGGTTCATCGGACTGGGCATCATGGGCGGCCCGATGGCCGCCAACCTGGTGGCGGCCGGCTTCGAGGTCATCGGATACAACCGCACTCCGGCCAAGATCGAGCGCCTCGTCGAGCGCGGCGGCCGCGGCGCGGACGGCGTCGCCGAGGCGGTACGCGACGCCGACGTCGTCGCCACGATGCTGCCCGACTCACCGGACGTACGCGCGGTGCTCACCGAGGTCTTCGCACACGCGCGGCCCGGCACGCTCGTCATCGACTTCTCCACGATCCGGCCCGACGTCGCGGCCGAGCTGGCGGCCGAAGGGGCCGAGCGCGGGTTCCGCGTCCTGGACGCCCCCGTGTCCGGCGGCGAGCAGGGCGCGATCGACGGCAAGCTGTCGATCGCGGTCGGCGGGGCGGACCGCGACTTCGCGGACGCCGTTCCGGTCTTCGAGGTGGTCGGCGCCACCATGGTGCACGTCGGACCGTCCGGCGCCGGCCAGACCGTCAAGGCGGCCAACCAGCTCATCGTCGCCGGCAACCTCCAGCTGCTCGCCGAGGCGATCGTGTTCCTCGAGGCCCACGGCGTCGACACGAACGCCGCCCTCCAGGCGCTCCGCGCCGGCATGGCGGGCAGCGTCGTACTCGAACGCAAGGGCTCCTCGATGGTCGCCCGCGACTTCGAACCGGGGTTCCGCGTCGAGCTGCACGACAAGGACATGGGCATCGTCACCGGCGCCGCGCGGGAGGCGGGCGTCGTCATTCCGCTGGGTGCGGCGGTCGCCCAGCTCCTCGCCGCGCTCAAGGCCCAGGGCGACGGCGGCCTGGACCACTCCGCGCTGTACGCGCTGGTCAGCCGGTTGTCCGGCCGGGACGCCTGAGCCGCCGCCCGGCCGTACGGGATGCGGCGTGCCCGTGCACGGCTTGGCGGGGCGGTTGACTGCGGACGGTCGCCGGGTGGATGGTGGAGAGAGCCGCCCGCCGCTTGTCGCGGGCGAAGGGTCCAAACACGCGGCCCTCACCATTTGCGATGTGAGGAGCCGGCAATGCCTGCCTTGACGCCATTCCAGCTGCCCGTGACAACGGTGCGCGGAGACACCGTGGTCGTGCTGCCGCCCGAGATCGACGCCTACAACGCGCCGATGATCCGTGACGCGCTGTTCAGCGTGCTGGACCAGGGCGTGGCCGGGCTGATCGTGGACCTGACGACCACGAGCTTCTGCGACTGCGCCGGCCTGCGCGCGATCACGCGGGTCCGGCGGCGGGCCGACGTCCTGCACACTCCGGCGTGCGTGGCGCTGCCGGACACCGGTTCCGTCCGCCGGGTCGCCGAACTGGTGGGCTTCGCGTGCGACGACCAGGTCGCGACCGGTCTCGCGGCGGCCCACCGCCGGCTGCACCGGGTGTGAGAGGCGCTCGGGTTCCTCACGCCCCGTACGGGTAGGGCGCGGGCATGACCGCAGCAGACGCCCCGGTCCATGGGACCGGCTACCCGAGCATCGCGGTGATCACCGGTGCCGACTCCGGCATCGGCAAGGCCACCGCGGTCACGCTGGCCGAGCGCGGCCTCGACGTGGGGATCACCTTCCACCGTGACGAGGACGGCGCACGGCGTACCGCCGAGGAGGTCCGCGCGCTCGGCCGGACGTGCGCGGTGCGCCGCCACGACCTGACCGATCCGGTCACCGCGGCGGGCGTCGTGGACGAGCTCGCCGACGAGCTGGGCGGCATCGGGGTGCTGGTCAACAACGCCGGCACCGGCAGCGGCCGCTCGCTCCTGGAGATGGAGTACGACGAGTGGCGGTCCGTGCTGTCGGTCGACCTCGACGGCGCCTTCCTGTGCGCCCAGCGGGCGGCCCGCCGGATGACCTCGCAGGGCGGCGGGGGCCGCATCGTCAACGTGACGAGCGTGCACGAGGAGTATCCGCGGGTCGGCGCCGGGCCGTACTGTGCGGCCAAGGGCGGCCTGAAGATGCTGGCGCGGGTGCTCGCGCTGGAGCTCTCCCCGTACGGGATCACCGTGAACACCGTCGCGCCGGGGGAGATCGCCACGCCGATGACGGGCCAGGAGGACCAGCCGCCCCGTCCGGACACCCGTCCCGGCTACCCGCTGGGCCGCCCGGGCGACGCCCGCGAGGTGGCGGCGGCCATCGCGTTCCTCACCGACCCGTCCGCCTCGTACGTCACGGGCGCCTCGCTGTTCGTCGACGGCGGCCTGGTCCTGATGGGGCCGCAGGCGGCGGGCGCCCTGGACTCCGCCGCCTGGCGCGAGGGCTGAACGCCCCGGTCCGGTAGGCCGTCGTCGGCCGAGGCGGTCAGCGGAGGCACTCGGCGGTGGTGACGATGTCGGCGCGCATGTTCCGTTCCATCATGCGGAGTGCGGCGTCGCCCAGTTCGGGGTCGATGCAGGCCACGGCGTCGCGGGGGATCATGATCGGGAAGTGGCGCACGTACGCGTCCAGGGCGCTGTAGAGCACGCACTGTTCGGTCACCTGGCCGGTGAGGATGAGGCGTTCGGCGTCGATGCGCTGCAGCAGGTACTCCAGCGGCGTTCCGTAGAACACGCTGTGCCGCACCTTGGTCAGGAACGTCGCGTCCGGCGGGGGGACGATCGGCTTCACGATGTCCGGCCGGCGGCCCTTGAGGGCACGGTCGACCAGGTCCTGCCGGCTCGCCGAGAAGTCGCCGAAGTTGTCGTTGACGTACACGACGCGGACCTCATCGTGGTCGCGTGCCCGTTCGATCAGCCCGTGCAGGGGTTCGGCGATCTTCTCCGCCTCGGCCGCCAGCAGGTCGCCGTCCTCGTGGTCGTACGGGTTGAGCATGTCGATGACGACCAGAGCCGTGACACTCACGATCTCTCACCTGCCCCCTTCGCGGAAGAACGGGGTGTCTACGCGTCCCGGTCGCGGGAGTGGTCGGCGGCGCGGGCCTCGGCGCCGGTCTCCTCCGCGTAGCCCACGTCCTGGCCCGTGACCCGGCCCACGAACTCCTCGTCCGGCGTGGTGCCCGTCGTCGTCGCCTGGTCGGGCTGGTCGGGGTCGGGCACGCCGCCCGTGTCCCGGCTGGCGGCCACGGCCTCGTCCGGCTCCACATCGCGTTCGGTGTGCTTGTTCCGCTTCATGCTTCCGGCCCTACCCGCCAGGTCAGGGACCATTCGGGCATTGCCGCCCCGCCGTTTCGGGCCGGGCCGCACGGGTAGCGCGCCGACCGTACCAGCAGCCGATCGAAGGAGGGTTCATGAGCGACAAACCGGCGCAGAGCCAGCCGTACCCGGGCGAGACCGGGGAGATGACACCGCGGCCGCGTGACGAGATGCGCGACTACACCGGGAGCGGGCTGCTGGCGGGCCGGCGGGCGCTGGTGACCGGGGGAGACTCCGGGATCGGCCGGGCGGTGGCGGTGGGGTTCGCCAAGGAGGGCGCGGACGTGGCCATCACCTACCTGGACGAGGACGCCGACGCGCGGCACACCAAGAAGCTGGTCGAGCAGGAGGGCCGGCGCTGCGTGACTCTGGGCGGCGACATGGCCGACGAGGCTCACACACGTGAGGTGGTACGCCGCGCCGCGCAGGAGCTCGGCGGCATCGACGTGCTCGTCCTCCACCACGGCACGCAGAAGCCGGTCCAGGACGTTCGCGAGATCACCACGGACCAGCTCGAACGCACGTTCAACGTCAACGTGTACAGCCTGTTCTGGGCCGTGCAGGAGGCCCTGGACCACATGCCGGACGACGGGTCGATCGTGTTCACCGGCTCGATCAACGGGCTGCGCGGCAACAAGACGCTCATCGACTACGCGGCGAGCAAGGCGGCCGCGATGACGTTCGCCCAGTCGATGGCGCAGTCACTGGCCGACCGTGGCATCCGGGTCAACTGCGTCGCGCCGGGTCCGGTGTGGACGCCGCTGATCCCGGCCACGTTCGACGCCGAACGGGTGGAGGGCTTCGGCGAGCAGTCGCCCATGGGCCGGGCGGCCGAGCCGGACGAGATCGCGCCGTCGTACGTCTTCTTCGCCAGTAACCGGCTTTCCTCCTTCTACACCGGACAGAACCTCGTGCCCGCCGGAGGTGAGATCCATCCGGGATAGCGGCCGGATCGGCTTCGCCGGGCTGGGCCGGATGGGCGCGCCGATGTGCGCGAACCTCGTACGGGCCGGCCGTACGGTCGCGACCACCGACATCCGGCCCGAGGCGGTCGTCGCCGGGGCCCGCCCGCTGCCCGGCATGGCCGACCTCGCGGCCGAGTCGGACGTGCTCATCACGATGCTGCCCGGTCCCCGCGAGGTGACGGACGCGATGGCGGGTGCGGTGGACGCGCTGCGGCCCGGCGCCGTCTGGATCGACATGACCAGCAACGACCCGGCCGCCACGACCCCCGTACGCGAACGGGTCCTGGCGCGCGGAGCGGACGTGCTGGAGGCGCCGGTCGGCGGGGGCGTGGAGGCGGCCCGCGCCGGCACCCTGCGGATCTTCGCCGGTGGCGAGGAGGCGGTGTTCGCGCGGTGCCGGCCGATCCTGGAGATCCTCGCCGATCCCGCCCAGATCGTGCGCGTCGGCGGGCACGGTGCGGGCTACACCGCGAAGCTGCTGGTCAACCTGTTGTGGTTCGGGCAGGCCGTGGCCACCGCCGAGGCTCTGCTGCTGGGCGCGAGCGCCGGCCTGGACCTCGGTACGCTCCGGCGGGTCCTGGCCGGCAGCGCCGCGGGGAGTGAGTTCATCCGCCGCGACCTGACCGCCCTGTTCGCCGGCGACTACCTGACGTCCTTCGGCCTCGACCGGTGCCTGGAGGAGCTCACCGCCGTGACCGGCCTCGCCCGCGCGCACGGGGTGCCCTTCGCGCTGTCCGAGCTGGTCGAGGACACCTATCGGCGTGCGCTGGACCGCTTCGGGCCGGTCGACGGCGAACTGCTGGCCGTGGCGCTGCTGGAGGAACGCGCGGACCGGCGGCTGCGGCACCCGTACGAGAATTGACCCGTGCCGACTGTGATCACCGGCCTGGCCGGCGCCGGCCCGGCGCGGCCCGCGCCCGTCGTGTCGGCGCTGGTGGAGTTCGGCTCCGCGCTGCACGTGCTGCGTGACCCCGGCCACCACGGCGCGGACCCCTGGGCCGCCGGGATCCGGGCTTCGCTGAGCCCTCGCCTCGCGGAGTGGACCGAGTCGTGGTGGTGGACCGCCCAGGCGATCAGAGCGACGCCGTTCGTCACTCCCGAGCCGCCGGACGACTCCGGCGCGTTCGACCGGCTGCGGGCCGTGCCCGCGCGGCTGCTCGCCGATCAGCTGCTCCGGCCGGTCTCCCGGTCGGGTGACGTTCCGGCCGCGCTGCGGTGGGCGCGTGCGCGCCGGCCCGCGGTACGGGCGCGGGTCGAGGCGCTCGCGGCCCGGCCGGAGGAGGCCGTGGCGGACTTCCTCGGGTTCCTCGAACGCAGCCGGGAGGAGTGGTTCGCCGCCGAGTGGGACCGGATCCGCCCGGTCCTGGCCGCGCGGGCGAGGCGCTTCGCCACCACGGTGGACGCGCACGGCGCGGCGGCGGCGCTGACCACGCTCGACCCGTCGGTGACGCTCGGCGCGGCCGGCGGGGAGGTGCGGATCGCCAAGATCCAGGACGTCCGGCACGACGTGTCCGGCCGCGGCCTGCTCGTGGCGCCCAGCGTGTTCGTCCGCCCCCACGTGTACGTCGCGGACGTGCCCGGCCGGCCGCTCCTGCTCATCCACCCGGCCGCCCCCGGCGGCACGCCGGTCCCGTCCGTGCCGGAGCTGCTGCGGAGGCTGGAGGCCGTGGCGCATCGGGGGCGGCTGGAGGTCGCTCGCGCCATCGCGACGGAGCCGCGGACGGCCGGCGAGATCGCCGCCCTGTGGAACGTCGACCCCACGCTGGTCAACCGGCATCTGCGCGCCCTGGCCGCGGCCGGTCTGGCCGGCACCGTCCGTCACGGCCGGTTCGTGCGGTACCACCTCGACGTGGCCGCCGTCGAGGCGCTCGGCACGGACCTCGTCGCCCTGCTGCTGCGCTGAGACACCGCCGGACGGCTGACGGTATCCGTCAGTCCGCTGGCCCGCGCCGGTTCCGCGTGATTCCGTCGTTGGCCCGTACGACGAGAAGGGCGAACATGGACATTCTGCCGATCGGGGAGGCGACACGTCGTCTCCGTGCCGACCGCGAGCTGCTGCTCACCCGAGTCGAGGGGCGCGGCGAGGAGGAGCTGACCGCCGAGTACCGCGTGGACTCCGGGCCGCTCGGCGACTTCTGCGCGTCACTGCACGACCTGGTCGCGCACGTGCTGATGTGGGACGAGATCAACCTGGCCGTGCTGAGCGAGGCGGCCGCGGGCCGGGCGCACTGGAGCCTGGACGCCCGCTGGGAGACGCCGGACGCCGGGCGGATCCTCAACCGCGCCGGCGTGGAGGCGGGCCGGGAGATCCCCTCGGAGCTGCTGCTCCACCGGCTCGGCGCCGTGCACGACGCGGTGCTGGCGGAGTTCGGCCGCATCGAGCCCTCCGGCGCCGCGCTGGCGCAGCGGGTCTGGACCGTGCCGGGCCGCCCCGCGTACTGGCACGCCGCGATCCACCTCGGCCGCCTGCCCGAGGCGTCGTCGTGAGGGCCCGCGTCATCCGCGAACCGGGGTTCGCGGAGGAGACCGACGCCCTGCTGGCGCGGATCGGTCCCGTCGAGGAGATCACCGACCACGCGAGCCTGCTGGCGGCCCGCGCCGACCCGGCCGACCCCGGCCTGGCCGGAGCGCCCGACCCCGCCGTACGGGCGGCGGACCTGTACCTGCCCGCCCGGGGAGGGCCGGTCCTCGTCCGGCTCTACCGGACGCCGGGCGGGCCGCGGCCGATCCTGCTGTGGCTGCACGGCGGGGCCTTCATCGGCGGCTCGGTGGGCGACCTCGACCACGTGTGCTCGCGGCTCGCACGGCTGTCCGGGTGCGCGGTGGCCTCGCTGGAGTACCGGCTCGCCCCCGAGCACCCGTTCCCGGCCGCCCTGCACGACACCTGCGACGCGATGTGCTGGCTGGCCGAGCACGGGCCGGTCCTCGGCGGCGACGGGCGGCTCGCCGCGGGCGGGCAGAGCGCGGGGGCCAACCTGGTCGCCGCCGCCTGCCTCGCCGGGCGCGACGAGGGCGACCCGCCACCGGCCCGCCAGGTCCTGTGCTACCCGTTGCTCGACTTCGGCCAGGACACCGACTCCGCCCGTGAGTTCGACGGAGTGTTCCTCAGCGCCCGGCCCGGCTGGGCGAACGCGGCGTACCTGGCCGGGCGGGAGGTCACCCCGTACGCGGCGCCGCTGCGCGCGGCGAGCCTGGCGGGGCTGCCGCCGGCCCTGGTCATCGGCGCCGGGCGTGACCCGCTCCGCGACGACGCGCGCGCCTACGCCGCCCGCCTGGACGCGGCGGGCGTGGACGTGACCCACGTGGAGTACGCCGGGACGATGCACGCGTTCTTGAACTTCTGCGGCGCCCTGTCCGCCGGGGACCACGCGATCGGTCTGATCGCCGCGGAGCTGCGCGAGGCCTTCGGCGAGCCGTGACCTGCCGGTCGGCCGCTTGGTCGTCGTGGCCGAAGGCGGCACCAGGTGTCATCGGCGGGCCGTAGCGGTCCGCCGGGTCCGCGGTACACGATGGGGAAAGGGGGGCGTGAAGGGTCCGCGGCGCCGTACGGGGGCGCATGTTCCGTGGCGGGAGGGTAGAGCGGGAACCCGGTGACAGGTCGGCGGCCGACGAAGGGGGAGGCTCATGGCGTCACGCGTCACCGTGGTCATCGCGACCCGGGACCGGCGGGACGAGCTGGCGCACACGCTGCGCCGGCTGCGGAGGCTGCCCGACCGTCCCGAGATCATCGTCGTCGACAACGCCTCCGCCGACGGCACCGCCGAGGCCGTGCGCCGTGACTTCCCCGGCGTACGGGTGCTCGCCCTCCGGCGCAACCTCGGCGCGGTCGCACGGAACCTGGGGGTCGAGGAGGCCCGCACGCCGTACGTCGCGTTCAGCGACGACGACTCCTGGTGGGAGCCGGGCGCGCTCGCCACCGCCGCCGAGCTGTTCGACGCCCATCCGCGCCTGGGCCTGATCGCCGGGCGGCCGCTCGTCGGGGACGAGCGGCGGCCCGACCCGATCGCCGGCCTGATGGCGGACAGCCCGCTGCCGGCCGACGACCGCCTGCCGGGCCCCGCGGTCCTCGGCTTCCTGTGCTGCGCCGCGATCGTGCGCCGTACCGCGTTCCTGGAGGTCGGCGGCTTCAGCGAGGTGCTGTTCTTCGTGGGGGAGGAACGCCTGCTCGCCTACGACCTGGCAGCGGCCGGCTGGGGGCTGAGCTACGTCTCCTCGGTGGTGGCGGTCCACCGGCCCTCGCCGGTGCGCGACGCACCCGAGCGCCGCCGGGGCCTGGAGCTGCGCAACGAGATGCTCACGGCCTGGCTGCGGCGGCCCGTGCCGTTGGCGCTCGCCCGGACCCTGAGCCTGGCGGGCCGCGCGGCGACCTCGGCCGCCGCGCGGTCGGCCTGGCCGTCGGCGCTCGTCCGCCTCCCGGCCGCGCTGCGCGACCGGCGGCGGCTGCCGGAGCCCGTCGAGCGTCACGCGCGACTGCTGGAGACGGTGTGAGGGCCCGCGACGAGCGGGTGACCGTCGTCATCATCACCCGTGACCGGTGCGCGGAGCTCGCCCGCACTCTCGGCCACATGGTCGCGCTGCCGGAACGCCCGGAGATCATCGTCGTCGACAACGGCTCACGTGACGGCACCGCCGCCATGGTCGCGGACCGCTTCCCCCGGGTACGGCTTTTGCGGAGCGACCGCAACCTCGGCGCGACCGCGCGCAACGTGGCCGTGCACCAGGTCGCCTCGCCGTACGTCGCGTTCTGCGACGACGACACCTGGTGGGAGCCGGGCGCCCTGAGCACGGCGGCGGACCTGCTGGACGCCCACGCCGGGCTGGCGTCGGTGACGGGCCGGATCGTGGTCGAGCCCGGCGGCGCGGAGGACCCGATCGTCGCCGAACTCGACGGTTCGCCGCTGCCCGCGCCGGGCTGGCTGCCCGGCCCCGCCCTGCTCGGCATCCTCGCGGGCGCCAGCATGCTGCGCGTGACGGCGTTCCGCGAGGTCGGCGGGTTCTCACCGCGGCTGTGGCTCGGCGGCGAGGAGGAGCTCCTCGCGATCGACCTGGCCGCGCGCGGCTGGTGGATGTGCTACCGCGGCGACGTCGTGGTCCACCACGCCGCCTCGTCCGCCCGCGACGCCACCGAGCGCCGCCGCCTGGGCATCCGGAACACGCTGTGGACGACCTGGCTGCGGCGGCCGGTCCGGGACGCGCTGCGCCGTACCGGCGTGGTCGTCGGCTCGCTGCCGCGCGACACCACGAGCGCCCGCGCGCTGGCCGCCGCCGTCGCCGGGCTGCCGTGGGTGGTGCGCGAACGCCGCGTGGTGCCGCGCGACGTCGAGGAGGGACTGCGGCTACTGGAGGAGCCGCAACGCAGGTCCGTCGCCCGAAGGTACGTGGGGTAATGCGGGAGAAGGGATTGAGCTGTGACGATGCGAACCTTTGAGCGTGCCGTGGTCACCGGTGGGGCCGGCTTCCTGGGCTCGCACCTCTGCGAACGCCTGCTGGAGACCGGCACGGAGGTCGTCTGCCTGGACAACTTCCTGACCGGCGCCCCGGCCAACCTGGCGCACCTGCAGGAACATCCGCGGATGCGGATCATCCGCTGCGACCTGACCGACTTCGTGCACGTGCCGGGGCCCGTCGACCTGGTCCTGCACTTCGCGTCGCCGGCGTCACCGATCGACTACCTGCGCCTGCCGCTCGACACGCTCAAGGTCGGCAGCCTGGGCACGCTGCACGCGCTCGGCCTGGCCGTCGAGAAGGGCGCGCGCTTCCTCCTCGCCTCCACCTCGGAGGTGTACGGCGACCCGCTCGTCCACCCGCAGCCGGAGTCGTACTGGGGCAACGTGAACCCCGTCGGCCCGCGCGGCGTGTACGACGAGGCCAAGCGGTTCTCCGAGGCGCTCACCACCGCGTACCGCGCGAGCAAGGACGTCGACACCGCCATCGTCCGGATCTTCAACACCTACGGCCCCCGCATGCGCCCCGACGACGGGCGCGCGATCCCCACCTTCATCCGCCAGGCGCTGCGCGACGAGCCGCTGACCGTGGCCGGCGACGGCTCCCAGACCCGCTCGATCTGCTACGTCGACGACACCGTGTCCGGCATCCTCGCCCTCGCGGGCTCCGCGCACCCGGGCCCGATGAACATCGGCAACTCCGAGGAGATGAGCGTCCTGGACCTGGCCGAGCGGATCCGCGCGCTCGCCGGCTCCTCATCGGAGATCGAGTTCATCGACCGCCCGGTGGACGACCCGCGTGTACGCCGGCCGGACTGCTCACTCGCCGAACGCGAGCTGGGCTGGCACCCCCGGATCGACCCCGACGACGGCCTCGCCCGCACCGTGAAGTGGTTCCAGGAGTACCTCGCGGACACGTGAGCACGCGCGTCTTCAGAAGCGAACGCCGCGTCTCCGGCCTCCTGCCGCTATCGGTCCAGCCGGTGGCGGCGATCCTGACCTGCTACGCGCGTCGTCGCGTCGAGTACCTCCTCGACGGTGATCAGCAGGAGCCGGGGGTCGGTCTCGGTGCCGTGGGCGTCGCCGGGCCGGCCGCCGGTGCCGTGCCAGAGGGCGACGTGTTCCGGACGGTCCGGCGGGGGACCCCACAGGGCCGGGGACACCGGCCCGAAGAGCGTGACGGAGGGGGTTCCGTACGCCGTGGCCAGGTGTGACGTGCCCGTGTCGTTGCTGATCACGGCGCGGGCCGACGCGATGACGGCCGCCAGTTCCGCCAGTGTCGTCTCCAGGGCGGCGTCGGGCGGCAGGCCCGCCTCGGCCGCGACCCGCCGGGTCAGGTCCTGCTCGTCCGGCGCGCCGGTGAGGACCACGCGGTGTCCCTCGGCGGTCAGCGCGCGGGCGACCGCCGCGAACCGCCCGGCGGGCCAGCGGCGGCCCGTGCTCGCGGCGCCGGGGTGCAGCACGACCGCCCCCGCGTACGGAGAGGGGCCCGGCGAACGCAGCCGCAGGTCGCCGGGGTCCGCCGGCACGCCGTACCACTCCGGCAGCCGGCACCACCGCGTGACCTCGTGCTCGCCAGGGTCCCACCAGGGACCCTTCGCGTCCGGTGCCTGCGGCGAGGCGTAGAGCATCGTCAGCGGGGCGGAAAGCTCCTCCACGAGGCGGTGGCTGGCCGGGCCGTCGCCGTGCAGGTCGACCGCGACCTCCGGCGGCGGGCCGTCCCAGGAGAGCCGCTCCAGCTCACCCGCCGGCAGGAGCCGGTCGATCGCGCCGGTCAGTTCCGCCAGGGGCGCGAGCACGGGCGGCGCGGCCAGGACCGTCTCGTGCTCCGGGTACGCCGCGCGCAGCGCGCGGTAGGCCGGCACCGCCGTGAGGAAGTCGCCGAGCCCGAGGGCCCGCAGCATGAGCACCCTCATGATCGATGTGCCAGGATCCGCGTCGTGGAGCGTCCGGGCAGGTAGGGCAGCACGACCGTGCGCCCGCCCCAGCTCGCCACGACCGACGCCTCGGGGAGCCGGTCGACGGTGTAGTCGCCGCCCTTGACCCACACGTCCGGGCGCAGCCGGCGCAGGATCTCCTCCGGCGTGTCCTCCTCGAACACCTCCACGGCGTCGACGCACTCCAGCGCGTTCAGCACGGCGGCCCGGTCGGCGGCCGGGTTGACCGGGCGGTCGGGGCCCTTGGCGCGGCGCACCGACGCGTCGGAGTTGAGGCAGACGACGAGGCAGTCGCCCAGCGCCCGCGCGGCGCGCAACGTCGCCACGTGCCCGGCGTGCAGGACGTCGAAGCAGCCGCCCGTCGCCACGACGGTGCCGCCCGCCTCGCGCACGGCGGCCACCGGGTCCCGCACGGGCCGGGGCGCCGGGGTCTGGGAGAGCGCGGAGGCCGCGCCCCGCTCGACGAAGGCGGCGGCCGCGGCCACGGCGGCCTCGACCGCCTCGGACGGCAGCGCGCCCCGGGCCAGCAGGCGGGCCGCGGTCGCGGCGAACCGGTCGCCGGCCCCGCACGTGTCGCGGCCCGTGACCGGCTCGGCGGGGAAGATCTGCGGAGCGCCCGAGCCGTGCGACAGCAGCGCGCCGCGCTCGCCCATCGTCACCGCGACGCCGTCGGCCCGGTAGCGGCGCAGGATCTCCTCCGCGCTCCGGGTCACCGCGTCGAGGTCGTCCTCCCGCCGGTCGCACCAGGCGAGGGCCTCGCTCAGGTTCGGGCAGATCAGCCGGGCGCGGGGCACCGGGTCGGCGCCGCGCGGGTGGGGGTCCCACACGAGCGGCACCCGGCGCGCGGCGTCGGCGAGCAGCTCGCGCATCCGCGGCTGCGCCGCCGTGCCCCGGCCGTAGTCGGAGACGAGGACCGCCCCCGCGTCGGCGAGCACCGCCTGGACCTCCCGGCCCGGCTCGCCGACGGCACCCGGCGCGGTTCGGTCGATCCGCACCAGCGGATGGCCGCCCGCGCGGACGCGGGTCTTCTCCGCCGGGCTCTCGCTGAGCGGCAGCGCGACCACGCGCACGCGCGGCGCGAGCAGGTCGCGCAGCGTACGGCTGACGCGGTCGGCGCCGAGCGGCGTCACCAGGACCACGTCCGGCCCGTCGTCGGCCGCCAGCAAGGCGGCCAGCCCCGCGCCTCCGGGACGGGTGTGCTCCTCGACGGCGTCGACCACCGGGACCGGTGCGTCCGGGCTGAGCCGTTCGGCCCGCCCGTCCAGGTCGCGGTCGAGCATCACGTCGCCGACGATGACCACGGGCTTCATCGGATCTCCTTCACTGGCTCGCCGCCATGGGCCGCCGCCGTGCCAGCCGGTCGTAGACGGTCTCGGTGCGGGCGGCCACGTGCTCCCAGGAGTAGCGGGAGCGGGCCCGCTCGGCGCCGGCGCGGCCGTACGCCGCGAGACGCTCCGGGTCGTCCAGCAGCGCGCGCAGCGTGGCGGCCAGTACGTCGGGCCGGCGCGGCGGCACGTGCTCGCCGGTGACCCCGCCCGCCACCGTGTCGACGATCCCGCCGACCGCCGAGGCGACCACCGGCACGCCGCACGCCATCGCCTCGACCGGCGCGATGCCGAACGGCTCGTACCAGGGGGTGAAGACGGCCACGTCGGCCGAGCGCAGCAGCGCCGGCACGTCCACCGGGGGCACACCGCCCAGCATCACCAGCCGGTCGGCGACGCCCACCTCGGCGGCGACCTTCCGGAGCCGGCAGGCCTCACGGTCGCCGTCGAGCTCGCTGGCGGCGGGGCCGCCGGCGACGACGAGCTCGGCGTCAGGCAGGTCCACGAGTGCCCGGACGGCCGTCTCCACGCCCTTGCGCTCGACGAGACGGCCGACGTAGATGAGCCGGTGGCGTTCGCGGCGCGGCACGCGGTCGTCGGCCGGCCCGTCCGGGCGGAGCCGCGCCAGGTCCACGCCGCAGGGCACGATGGTCGTCCTGCGGTGGGTCACGCCCATCGCGGCCAGTTCGAACACCTCGTCGCTGCACGTGGCGATGATGTGGTCGGCGTCCTGCCCGATGCGGCGCTCGACGTCGAGGCGGTCGGCCGGGCTCGGGTCGTCCTCGCCCAGGTGACGCCGCTTGACCGTGCCGAGCGCGTGGTAGGTCAGCGCGACCGGGACGGCGCCCTCGCTCGCCGCGAGCGACGCCAGCCCCGACATCCAGAAGTGCGCGTGCGCCACGTCGGGCGGCCGGGCCCGCCACCGGCGGCCCAGCTCCTGCCCGAACTCCCGCATGTGCGGCAGCAGCAGGTCCTTGGGCACCGGCTCGGGCGGTCCCGCCGGCACGTGCTCGACCGTGTATCCGGCGTCGACGACGACGCGGTCGGGCAGGCCGGGGTCGTCCCGGCGCGTGTGCACGGTCACCTCGTGACCGCGTCGGCACAGGTGGTCGGCGAGCGCCGCGACGTGCACGTTCTGCCCGCCGGCGTCCGCTTCGCCCAGCACGGCCAGTGGACTGGCGTGTTCGGAGACCAACGCGATCCTCATGCCGTCACCTCTTTCAGGACGCGGTCCCAGTCGTCGAGGAACCGCTGGAGGCCGTACCGGCCCAGCACGCTCTCGCGGGCGGCGCGCCCCGCCTCGGCGGCCTCGCCGGGATCGGCGAGATACCGCCGGATCGCGGCGCGCAGCACGTCGACGTCGGTCGAGATCGTCCCGGCCGAGGACGGCACCGCCTCGACCACCTCGGTCGTGGCGAGCGCGACCACGGGCATCCCCAGGTGCATCGCCTCCAGCAGGGACAGGCCGAGCGAGGTCCACCGGATCGGGTGGACGTAGACACGGCGGCGGGCCAGCTCGGCGTGCATCCGGTCCTGGGGCAGGTCCTCGTACGTGCGGCAGCCGGTCAGCCCGGAGACCTTCATCCCGAACACGTCCAGCGGCGCGTCCAGCCGGGGCAGCAGGTCGGTGCCGACGTAGCGTCCCCGCCGGACCGGCTCGTTGACCACCACGGCGGCGCGCGGTACCTCCCCGGTCCACAGCGGTCCCGGGTCGACCACCCCGTGTTCGACCACGGTCGTCGGAGTCGTGCCGCAGTCCCAGAACAGGTCGTTGAAGTGGGTGACGTGCACCAGGCGCAGGTCCGGCCGGTCGGCCAGCGGATGCCGGCTGAGCGGCACGTCCCCCCAGGGGGCGTCGTGCTCGAGGTAGACGGTCGGCACCCGGCCCAGAGGCCGTACGAGCTCCTCGTCGTGCGGCCGTTGCAGGATGACGATGTCGGGCTCGGTCTCGGCGATCCGGTCCAGCGGCACCTCCCGGACGGACGCGGGCCAGTCCCAGGTACGGGCGCGGCCGAGCCCGTCGGGGCCGCGGTCGGGCGTCACCGGGACGAAGTACTCGTGCCGCCCCTGCACGAGGGCCGTGGTGTACGAGCCGTGCACGTGCCAGAGCAGGATTCTCACGTCAGCACACCTCCTCGACGGCGGCCACCACGTCGGCGGGCCGCACCGAAGTCAGGCACGGGTGCCCGGCGACGGGGCACTCACGTGCGCGCGTGTCACGACAGGGGGCGTCCTGGTCGCCGAGCAGCACGTGCCGCACGCCGTACGGCGCCCAGCGGACCGCGGGCACGACCGGCGCGAACAGCGAGACCACCGGCGTGCCGACGGCGGCGGCCAGGTGCGCGGGGCCGGTGTTCCCGGCCACGACGGCGCTCGCCCCCGCGAGGACGCCGGCGAGTTCGGCGAAGGTCGTACGGCCGCCGAGGTCCAGGCCCGCGTCGCCCGCGACCCGCGCGGTCAGCGCGCGTTCGCCCGGCCCGCCGGTCACCACGACCCGCCGGCCGCGCGCCGCCAGCTCGCGTACGGCCCGCGCGCAGTGCCCCTCGGGCCAGGCGCGCGCCGGCACCGACACCCCTGGATGGAGCACGACGTACCGGCCGTCGAGCGGCGCGGGCGGCAGGGGACGGCGGACGGCGAGGCGGCCGTCGTCGCCGGCCGGCAGGTCGAAGCCGGCCGCGCGGGCCAGCGACAGCGCGCGTTCGGCCTCGGGGATGTCGTCGTCGACCCGGTGACGTACGTCGAGCAGGGAGCCCGGATAGTCCTCGCTGATCGCCGCGATGTGCCCGACCCCGGCGAGCCGAAGCAGCAGCGCGGCCGGCAGCGGCGACTGGTGGAAGGAGGTCAGGATCAGCGCACGGTCGAAACCGCCGAGCCGCGCGACCAGGTCCGCCACCTCACGGCGGTCCACCGGCGGCGGGTCGAAGCCCGCCCAGGGCGCGCGCCACACGATCACCTCGTCGACGCCGGGCAGGAGCCGCGCGGCGTCCGCGCCCTCCGGTCCGGCGAGCAGCGTCACGTGCCGGGACCCGGCGGCCGCCGCGCGGACCGCGGGGCCGCACAGCAGTACGTCGCCCGCGTTGTCCAGGCGCACGACGAGAGTCCTCATCGCCGCTCCCCGAGCGCGAACCGCACCGCCTCGGTGAGCGACCCGGCCACCCGCGCGCCCCGGCACTCGGACTCCAGCGTCTCGGCGGTCGGCACGAGGACGCTGCGGGCTCCGGCGGCGCGGGCGGCGGCCACGTCCGAGCCGATGTCGCCGATCAGCACGCACTCGTCGGGGCGGACCCCGAGGGCGGCCGCCGCCTGGAACACCAGGCCGGGCGCCGGCTTACGGCAGGCGCATCCGCCGTCGTGCGGGCACACCTGCCACGTGTCGAAGGGCCCGAGCAGCTCGTCCACCCGCTTGTTGAC
This sequence comes from Actinoallomurus sp. CA-142502, assembly GCF_050936355.1. NCBI lineage: Bacteria > Bacillati > Actinomycetota > Actinomycetes > Streptosporangiales > Thermomonosporaceae > Actinoallomurus > Actinoallomurus sp. CA-142502. The sequence continues at coordinate 9,236,347 of NZ_JBNJMY010000001.1, read as the reverse complement.
GCGCTGGACGTCGTCCTCGGTGATCAGGCCGCGCGCGACGCCGGACTGGTTGGAGACCACGCCGACACGCACGCCCGCGTCACGGGCCAGGCGCACCGCGGAGGCCGCGTCCGGCATGGGCTCGACCTTCTCCGGATCGCCGTTGTACGGGACGTCGTAGACGAGCGTGCCGTCGCGGTCGAACAGCACCGCCTTCGCCGGGCCCGGCCAGGCACGCTCGCCGCGGGTCGTCGCGAGGCCGCGCAGCCAGTGCCACGTGGCCATCGGGGGGATGAGCGCGCTGGTGGCCGCCATGGTGAGGATCTCGTCGCGGGTCCGGGGACCAGGCGCGACGCGGGCTGCGGCGAACTCGGCGATCCCGGCGAGCGCGGCGGCGCCGGCCAGCGTCCCGGCTCTGGGCCGGCCGGCGGCGGTCAGCCCGGCGGCGAGCGCGCCGGCGGCGGTGATCGCCAGGTGCCGTCCGCGACGCCCGGGATCGGCGCGGGCCCGGCTGTGCCATCCGGGTCCGTGGACGGCGCGCATGAGCGCGTCGTCGGCGTTGCCGGCCTGCGCGCGCACGCTCGCCCACCGGGACGCGGCCCGTACGGGGTGCACGGTGCGCCGCTCGCCCTTGGTCAGCACCCATCCGGCGTCCATCGTCCGCAGAGCCATGTCGGCGTCCTCGCGGAACGCGCGGGGGAAGCGCTCGTCGAACCCGCCGGTCTCGACCAGCGCGTCACGCCGGTAGGCCATGTCCGCGGTGATCCACCAGGCGTCGGCGAGCCCGACCGTGCCGCGCTCCCAGTCGGTCGGGCGGCGCCCGTCCGGCAGCGGCACGGTGACGCGGCCCTGAATCCCGCCGGTCTCCGGCGAGGCGTTCTCCAGGTCGCGCCGCAGGTCCTCCCGCCAGGTCTCGGTGACCCGTACGTCGTCGTCGAGGAACGCCACCCAGGGCGCGGTGGTGATCCGCCAGCCGGTGTTGCGGGCCGCCGCAGGGCCACGACCGCCGCTGCGGACGACCGTGCCGGGCACGTCGAGCGGGAGGCCGCCGGCTGGCCGGTCGTCGACGACCACGATCTCGTCGGGCTCCGGACCACGGGACCGTTCGAGGGCGTTCAGGCAGTCGGCGAGGCAGGCACGTCCGATGGTCGGGATGACGACGGCGTACCTCATGCCGGCCTCCGGAGGACGAACGGGCCGATCGCCAGCAGGTCGATGGGAGTGGCGCCGAAGCACTCCAGCGCGTCTCGGGGACTGTCGACCATCGGACGCCCGGCGGTGTTGAGGCTGGTGTTGACCACGACGGGCAGGCCGGTACGGCGTTCGAAGGCAGTGAGCATCCGGGCCACCAGCGGCTCGGCCGCCGGATCGACGGTCTGCACGCGCGCGGTGCCGTCCACGTGCACCACGGCCGGGATCCGGTCCTGCCAGGCGGACGTCACGTCGTGCACGAAGAGCATGTACGGGCTGGGCAGCGGGCCACGCGTGAAGATCTCCGCGGCCCGGTCGGCGAGCACCATCGGCGCGACCGGGCGGAACTGCTCGCGGCCCTTGACGTTGTTGAGCCGCTCCAGGTTCGCCTTGCGCCCCGGGTGGGCGAGCAGCGACCGGTGGCCCAGCGCCCGCGGACCGTACTCGGCGCGCCCCTGGAACCAGGCGACGATGCCGTCGTCCGCCAGCGTCTCGGCCACGGCCTCGGCGACGTCCGGCGGCCGCTCGTACGGCACCCGCGCCGTACGCAGCGCCTCCTCGATCTCCGCGTCGCCGAACTCGCGCCCGAGGCCGGGGGCGAACTCCAGCGGTCCGCTCCGCGCGAGGTGCACGGCCGCGCCGAGCGCCGTGCCGGCGTCCCCGGCGGCGGGCTGCACCCAGACGTGGTCGAACGGGCCCTGTTCGGACAGGACGGTGTTGGCCACGCAGTTGAGCCCGGTGCCGCCCGCGATCATCAGGGTGCGGTCGCCGGTGCGCTCGTGGATCCAGTTCGCCAGGTCGAGCAGGACCTCCTCCAGCCGCCGCTGCACGCTCGCGGCCAGGTCGGCGTGCTCCTGCGTCCACTGCTCGTCCGGGGCGCGGGCGGGCGCCAGGCGTTCCCAGTCGATCGCGCCGGTGACGAACCCGCCGTCCTCGGTGGCGCGCACGGACTCCCGCAGCAGGTCCAGGTGGCGCGGCTTGCCGTACGAGGCCATCGCCATGACCTTGTACTCGTCGCTGGAGCGCAGGAAGCCCAGATGCTGCGTGAGGTCCTCGTACATCAGGCCGAGGGAGTGCGGCAGTTCCTGGCTCGCCAGCACCTCCAGGCCGTCGGGGGAGTCACGGCCGCTCAGGTGGGAGGCGCACTCCCCGCGGCCGTCGCAGACCAGGACGCTGCCCTCGCGTCCGAGCAGCGCCGAGGCGGCGTGCGCGACGTGGTGGGGGACGAACCGTACCTTGGCCGGATCCAGCCCCGGCAGGGCGTCGGCCAGCAGGCTCGGGGCCTGCTCGGCGTACATGATCCGCAGGTGGTCCCAGGGGTCGTGCAGGCCCATCGACTCGGCCGGCCGTGCGAGCGAGGGATCGTAGGAGAAGCCGACGAGATCGAGGTCCTCGGGCCGCAGACCGGCCTGCTCCAGGCACCAGCGGGCCGACAGGACGGGCTGTTCCCAGGCGGAGAACGGGACCGGCCGCTTGCCGTGCTTGCGTCTGCTGAAACGTTCCTCTTCGGCCGCCGCGACGATGCGACCGTCGGCCACGAGCGCCGCGGCCGGATCGTGAAAGATCGCGTTGATCCCGAGTACCCGCACGTTGACCTCCCTCGCAAGAGCCTGTCTGTCGCCTTTCCCGGGGCACAGAGCGCTCGCGCTGCCCCACAAGCCGCTCGGCAAACACCGCCCCGGCCTGCCGGAGCGCCTACGCGACCCGGCGGTGGGACCGGGCGAGCATGCCTCGCCGCCCCCGCCCGGCCGGGCGGGCAGGACCACCGACGCCGAGCGCGATCGCCGGCCCTGCGGGCACGTCGCGGCGGCGATCCGCCGCCCGCGCAGCCCGGCGCCCGATCCGCGTTGTCCACAGGCCCCGCGCCGGTCTTCCGCCCGGAGACTTCGGCGTTTGACAATGGAAGTGGGCTGGCCCCCCAGGGCGGGCGGGGACCCCTGGGCGGGCCCTCGGGCGGGCCCCTCGGACGGAAGCTTTAAGACAGGGTCTACGTGCAGCGGTGGCCGGCCCACAGGTCCGGCCACATGCTGTCCTGGTCGCAGGCGTCGGGGCTCTTCGGCGTACGCGGGCGGCGTGGCCGTGGTCCCCGTGCCGATTCCGGCTCGTGTGGGAAGCGTTCGCGGACGCGGTGGGCCAGGTCGCCGGCCTCGGGTGGGCGGGCGGGTGCGGTCAGGTCCGACCGGCTCGGCGCTCGGTTGATCGCGGATTCGACCCGTTCGCCGAGCCGCCGCAGGTCCTCCGGGCTCGCGTGTTCGGCGAGGCGGGGGAGCAGCGCGTGCTGTTCCTCCCGCATGTGCTCGTGCACCTCGTCCATGAGCCGCCGGGTCAGCGAGGCGAAGACGCGGTCGGCGGCGGCGGATCGCCGGAGCTCCTCCAGGAGCCGTTCGACCTGCGCGTTGTCCGAGGCGTACTTGTCGGCGACCCGGTCGCCGTCCGGCAGGTGCCGGCGCACCGCCGGGTACAGGTGCGTCTCCTCGACGACCGCGTGCCAGACGAGTTCGATCGTGACGTCGTCGAGGATGCGGCGGCGCTCGCCGAGGTCCCGTGCGGCGGTCAGTTCGCCGAGCAGGTCCTCCAGCTCCCGTTGGTCATGGGTCAGTATGTCGATCAGATCGTGCGCGTTCTTCGTCATCAAGGCCCCCCGTCCGTGACGACCAGCGAACCGTGTTGTCTGGTTCTCTACCCCCGCTACTCACGTCACACAGGTCAAAACACACGGTTATCGCGCGAAACGGCTCGCGGGATCGGCCGAGCACAACCCGCCCCCCAGGCGGAACCTCCTCGTCACGACTTGGCACCACCATCTCCCGGTCGCGGTTCCCGGTCAACCCGCTGACCTGGGTAAAGGCGCCGGTCGCGTACGATCAGGCGGCGGACGTGGCCAGCCGGGCGCCGGCGCGGAGCCGCAGTTCCTCCAGCGTCTCCGCCTGCCGCTTCGCCCGGCGGAGGAGATCGTCGAGGCGTTCGGGGTCGAGCCGGTCGTCGTGGTCGGCCAGGGTCCGCAGCACCCGCCAGCAGGCGGACTTGCCGACCACGCCGAGGGTCATGGCCTCCAGCTCCTCCAGGCTGCTGAGCGGCGAGCGTTCCAGCAGCCGCCCGTTGGGCTTGAACCGGCCGGCCTTCTCGGCCGCCCAGCCCAGCAGGACCTTGTACTGCCGGACCGGAACCTCCAGGGCCGCCATCAGCTCGATCAGCGCGGCCCGGTCCTCGCGGATCTCCGTGGCGAGGCGTTCGAGGACGGCGCCGTCCTCCGAGTCCCGGTGTGCCGACGCCAGCCGTGCGGACAGCTCACTGCCGAGTGTCGCCCCGGCCAGATGGTCGTTGAGGTAGACGCCGAGCAGTCCGGGATCGGCCTCCGCCGTCCGTCCGGTCCGCTTCGAGTCGCTGTCCATGATTCCTCCCGTAGTGACCCGGTGCGCTTCAGGCCGGGACCTACCCCCGGGGGCTTCCGCCTACCGCGACGGCTGACGCAGCGCCTATCCCCCGGGTACACGCGGTGCATAGAGCCGGTAGAAGAGCGGCTCACCGAGGAAAAGCGGCGTTTGCCGTGAGCGCGGCGCGGGCAGCCGAGTGGTGCGGGTCACCGGGCCGGACAAGCCAAGAATGAGCCGAAAAGGAGGTGGCGTGGGCCGCCTCACCGTCGTGGTCATCACCCGGAACCGGCGGGCCGGCCTGCTGGACACCCTGGCCCGGATCGAGGCGCTGCCCGAGCGCCCGGTCGTCGTGGTGGTCGACAACGGCTCGGACGACGGCACCACCGCGGCCGTCCGGGCGGCGCATCCGGACGTCCGCCTGGTGCCCCTCGGCCGTAACCACGGCGCCGCCGCGCGCGACATCGGCGTCCATCTCTCCCGTACGCCGTACGTCGCCTTCAGCGACGACGACTCGTGGTGGGAGCCGGGCGCCCTGGCCCGCGCCGCCGCGCTGTTCGACGCCCACCCGCGTCTCGGGCTGGTCGCGGCGCGGGTGCTCGTCGGCGAGGAGCGCCGCCCCGACCCGATCAACGCGGCGATGGCCGCCTCACCCCTGCCCGCCGAGCCCGGGCTGCCCGGCCCTCCGGTGCTGGGGTTCCTCGGGTGCGCCGCGATCGTCCGCCGCCGGGCGTTCCTCGACGCCGGAGGTTTCAGCCCGCTGCTGTTCTTCGTGGGGGAGGAGCGCCTGCTCGCCTACGACCTGGCGGCCGCCGGCTGGGCCCGGTGCTACGTGCCCGGGATCGTCGCGGTGCACCATCCGTCACCGCACCGTCCCGTCGCCCGCGACCGGCGCCGTGCGGAGCTGCGCAACATCGTGCTGACCGCCTGGATGCGCCGTCCCGCGCCGGTCGCCCTGGCCGAGACCGCGCGGATGGGCCTGGCGGCGGTGCGCGACGGCGACGCCCGCGCCGCGCTGGTGGCCGCCGCGCTGCGCCTGCCGGCCGCGCTGCGCCGGCGCCGGCCCGTGCCCGCATCGGTCGAGAGCGCCATTCGCCTGCTGATCGAGGAATGGCCGGACCGGTAAAACCCGCTTAAAGGGTCATCGATCGAATAATTACCTTTCTGGCGTGTATTGATCATGCTCGGACAAGTGGGGTTTCGGGGGTTGTTATCCGGTAATTGTGTCAATACGGCCGCCTGATAAAGGAGTGACTCATGAAGATCGAAATGGTCTCGGAGCACGCGAGCCCGCTCGCGCGGGTGGGCGGTCCGGACGCGGGCGGCCAGAACGTCCACGTCGGCGCGCTGGCCGTGGCGCTGGCCCGGCGCGGCCACGAAGTGGTCGTTCTCACGCGTCGTGACGATGCGCACCGCCCGACCGTGGTGCCGTTCGCGCCCGGGGTCACGGTCGAGCACGTCCCGGCGGGGCCACCCCGCCGGGTGCCCAAGGACCGGCTGCTGGCCTATATGCACGACTTCGCCGCCGCCCTTTCGCGGCGGTGGCTGGTCCGTCCGCCGGACGTCGTGCACGCGCATTTCTGGATGAGCGGGCTCGCCGCCCTCGACGGCGCGCGGGGCCGCGGAATTCCGGTCGTACAGACCTTTCACGCCCTCGGCAGCGTCAAACGCCGGCACCAGAGAGAGGCCGACACCAGCCCGGAGAGCCGGATCCACCTGGAGCGGCGGATCGCCTGCGAGGCGGATGCGATCATCGCGACCTGCACCGACGAGGTGCGGGAGCTCACCGCGTACGGAGCGCCGCCCGGCCGGGTCTTCGTGGTGCCCTGCGGTGTGGACACCACGTGCTTCCGCCCGGACGGCCCGTCGGACGCGCGCGACGGGCGGTTCCGCGTCGTGACGTTCGGCCGGCTGGTGCCGCGCAAGGGCGTCGACACGATCATCGAGGCGCTCGGCCGGGTGCCCGACGCGGAACTGCTCGTCGCCGGCGGCCCCGACCGCGGCTCCCTCTGCCGCGACGCGGAGGTGCGCCGGCTGGCGCGCGTCGCACGGGAGGAGCACGTCGCCGGCCGGGTGACGTTTCTCGGCCGGGTCGCGCACGATGACCTGCCGTCGCTGATCCGCTCCGCCGACGTGGCCGTGTCGGTGCCCTGGTACGAGCCGTTCGGGATCGCGCCGGTGGAGGCGATGGCCTGCGGCGTGCCCGTGGTCGTCTCGGCCGTGGGCGGGCACCTCGACACGGTCCTCGACGGAGTGACCGGCCTGCACGTGCCGGCCCGGCGGCCGGGCACGCTGGCCGCGCAGCTGCGCCGCCTGCTCGCCGATCCGGAGCTGCGCTGCTCCCTGGGCGCCGCGGCGGCCGAGCGCGTTCCCGCCCGCTATGGCTGGGAGCGGATCGCCGCCGAGACCGAGGCCGTCTACGAACGTCTGATCGCGGCCTCCGCCGCCCCGGTCGCCGTCGCGGACCGCGCATGAGCGCCCTGGTCTCCCACCTCGCGGCGCTGGAACAGGCCGTACGCCGGTTCGACGCGCACGCGGCGCACATCGAACAGTGGGGGCGGCGGCTCGCGTGCGTGCTGGAGTCCGGCGGACGGCTGCTCGCCTGCGGAAACGGCGGCAGCGCCGAGCAGGCGCAGCACCTCACCGCCGAACTCGTGGGCCGGTACGAGGACGAGCGCCCGCCGTACGCGGCCATCCCGCTGCACGCCGACCTGCCGGCCCTCACCGCCATCGTCAACGACTACGGGCCGCAGGAGATGTTCGCCCGGCAGGTACGCGCGCACGGCCGGCCCGGGGACGTGTTCATCGGGCTGTCGACCAGCGGCGAGAGCCGCAACGTCATCGCCGCCGCCGAGGCCGCCGCCGACCTCGGCATGCGCACCTGGGCGCTGACCGGCCCCGGGCCGAACACGCTCGCCGGCGTCTGCGACGACGCCGTCGCCGTCGACGCGCCGCGCACCGCGACCGTCCAGGAGATCCATCTCGCCGCCATCCACATGCTCTGCGCCTCCGTCGACGCGATCGTGTGCCGCCCGGACCGCGCCGCCGGAGAAGGCATGGCCTCATGACGGAGGAGACCCCGTGATGTCACGGGGCAGGCCACGGGGCGGGCCGCTGGTCGTGGTCGGCGACGCGCTCCTCGACATCGACCTCGAGGGGACCGCGGGACGGCTCTGCCCGGACGCGCCCGTCCCGGTCGTCGAGCGGACCCGCGAACATCGACGGGCCGGCGGCGCGGGCCTGGCCGCCCGGCTCGCCGCCGAGATCACCGGACGGGACGTCGTCCTCGTCACCGCCGTCGGCGACGACGAGGCCGGGCACCGCGTGGGCGCGCTCCTGGCGGCGTACGCCGACGTCGTCCGCCTGCCGATGGCCGGGACGACCAGCTGCAAGACCCGGATCCGCGCCGGGGGCCAGACCCTCGTGCGGATCGACGAGGGCGACGGCCGCGCGGCCGACGGACCGCTGCCGCCGCGAGCGGCTGAGGCCCTCGCGCGCGCCGGCGCCGTACTGGTCTCCGACTACGGGCGCGGCGTCGCCGCCCACTCCGGGATCCGCCGCCTGCTCGCCACCCTGCCCGACGGCGTGCCGGTGACGTGGGACCCGCATCCGGTCGGCCCGCGGCCCCCGCGCGGCACGCGCCTGGTCACGCCGAACCACGCCGAGGCACGCCGGTTCGCCGGGGGACCGGCGGCGGACGAACCGCTTCCGCAGGCCGCCGCCGACGCGGCCGCCCTCGTCGGCCGGTGGCGGGTGACCGGGGTCGCGGTGACGCTGGGCGAGCACGGCGCCCTTCTGTCGATGGGCGGGGCGGCGCCCCACGTCATCCCGGCTCCCGTCGTCGCCGGACCGCGCGCGGACGGGTGCGGGGCCGGCGACTGCTTCGCGGCGGCGGCCGCCCACGTACTGCACGACGGCGGCATGGTCACCGAGGCGGTCGCCGAGGCCGTACGGCGCGCGAGCGCCTTCGTCGCGGCGGGCGGAGCCGCCTCGCTCGGTGCGCCCGCCACCCCGCGGGACACCGCCGCCGTGGCGGCGGACGACGTGTGGGACCTGGTGCGGCGCACCCAGGCCTCGGGCGGCCGCGTGGTGGCCACCGGGGGATGCTTCGACCTGCTGCACGCCGGCCACGTCGGCCTGCTGCGGGAGGCCCGGCGGCTCGGCGACTGCCTCGTGGTCTGCGTCAACTCCGACGCCTCCGTACGGGCGCTCAAGGGCCCGGACCGCCCGCTCGTCCCGGCCGGCGATCGCGTGCGCGTGCTGGCGGCGCTGGAGTGCGTCGACGCCGTCGCCGTCTTCGACGAGCTCACGCCCGTCGCGCTGCTGGAACGCCTGCGGCCCGGCATCTGGGTCAAGGGCGCCGACTACGCCGGCATCGACCTCGCCGAGGCCGCGGTGGTACGCCGCCACGGGGGCGAGGTGGTGCTGCTGCCCTACCTCGACGGCCGTTCGACGAGCCGCCTGGTCGCGCGGGCCCGCGAGATCACGAGCGTTCTTCCCGGAGGTGATGGCCAATGATCGAACACGCGGTGGTCACCGGGGGCGCGGGCTTCCTCGGCTCCCACATCTGCGAGCGGCTGCTGGCGCAGGGGGCCGCGGTGACCTGCATGGACAACTTCCTCACCGGATCGCCGCGCAACGTCGCACACCTCCTCGGCGAGCCCGGATTCCGGCTCACCGAGTGCGACCTGACCGGCTTCGTGCACGTGTCCGGAGGCGTCGACCTCGTCCTGCACCTGGCGTCGGCGGCCTCACCGGTGGACTACCTCCGGCTGCCGATCGAGACGCTCAAGGTGGGCGGGCTCGGCACCCTGCACGCGCTGGGCCTCGCGCGGGAGAAGAACGCCAGGTTCGTCCTGGCCTCCACCAGCGAGGTGTACGGCGACCCGCTCCGGCACCCCCAGCGGGAGGACTACTGGGGCAACGTCAACCCGGTCGGGCCGCGCAGCGTGTACGACGAGGCGAAGCGCTACGCCGAGGCGCTGACGACCGCGTACCGCGTCAGCCGCGGCGTGAACACCGGCATCGTACGGATCTTCAACACCTACGGCCCGCGCATGCGGCCGAACGACGGGCGGGCGATCCCGACGTTCGTCTGCCAGGCGCTCATGGGCCGCCCGCTGACGGTCGCGGGCGACGGCGGCCAGACCCGGTCGATCTGCTACGTCGACGACACGGTCGCCGGGATCCTCGCCATGGCCCGCGACGACTTCGCCGGTCCGGTCAACATCGGCAACCCGGAGGAGATGACCGTCCTGGACCTGGCCGTGACCATCCGCGACCTGGCCGGAAGCGAGTCGCCGATCACGTTCGTCGAGCGTCCGGCCGACGACCCGGCCGTACGGCGGCCCGACACGGCACTCGCACGCGAACGGCTGGGCTGGCGGCCCACGGTGCCGAGCGCGGACGGCCTGCGGCGGACCATCGACTGGTTCGCCCGCGAGCTGGACGTACGGGCGGCCGACGGCGCGATCACCACCTGACGGCGGCGTGACTGCGCGGCACCCACGTGCCAGCACCCTGGGGCTGGCCCCAGCAGAACCCGCCAGCTCACCGGATCGTCCCGGCGTACGCCGGAAACCTAGCGTCTTCTCTGGCTTCCTCGAACGGAGAACCAGTGAATACGCCGCCACCCCAGCCCCGGACCGAGCCCGTGCCCGCCGTCGCGTTGCGTGGCGTGCGCAAGACCCACGGGCGTCACGCCTCGTCCGTCCAGGCGCTCGACGCCGTCGACCTCGACTTCTTCGCCGGCACGTTCACCGCGGTCATGGGTCCGTCCGGGTCCGGCAAGAGCACCCTGCTGCACTGCGCGGCGGGCCTGGACCGGCCCAGCGCCGGCACGGTGATGCTCGGGGGCACCGACCTGGCCGGGCTGTCGGAGACCGCGCTGACCCGGCAGCGCCGCACCCGCGTCGGCTTCGTCTTCCAGGCTTTCAACCTCGTTCCCGCGCTCACCGTGCGGGAGAACATCCTGCTGCCGTCGCGGCTGGCGCACGTACGGCCGGACCGGCGATGGCTGGCCGAGGTCGTGGAGCGGGTGGGCCTGCGGGACCGGCTGCGCCACCGGCCGGCCCAGCTGTCGGGCGGTGAGCAGCAGCGGGTCGCGATCGCCCGCGCCCTGTCCGTACGGCCGCAGGTGATCTTCTGCGACGAGCCGACGGGCGCGCTCGACACGACCACGGCGGCGCGCGTGCTGGCCCTGCTGCGCCAGGCGGTCGACGCCGACCGGCAGACCGTCGTCATGGTCACCCACGACCCCGTGGCGGCGTCGTACGCCGACCGTGTCGTGTTCCTGGCGGACGGGAGGATCGTCGACGACCTGGCGGCTCCGGGCGTGGACGCGATCGCCGAGCGCCTCGCGCACCTCGGGGCCGCGCGCGCCGGAGGCGAGGCGCCGGCATGGTGAGGATCGCCTGGCGGATGCTGACGCAGCGTCCCGCGAGCATGCTCGCGACCTTCCTGGCCCTGTGGTTCGCCGTCGTGATCGTGACGATGTGCGGCGCCATGCTCGAGTCCGGGGTGCGCTACAACGGCACGGTGGCGCGCTACGCCGCCGCGCCCGTTCTCGTCGCGGCCACCGACATCCAGGTGACCTTCGGCCCGCGGCAGGAGCCCGACACGGAGCACTACCCGCTGGCCGTGCGCGGGCGGCTGGACCCGTCGCTGCCCGCGCGGATCGCCGCGGCTCCGGGCGTGCGCGAGGCGGTCGCCGACGTCGCGCTGCCGGCTCGGCTCGACGCGGGCGGGCGTACCGCGCCCGTGGAGGCGCACCCCTGGTCGGCGGCGCGGCTCGCGCCGTTCACGCTCCGCGCCGGGGCCGCCCCGGCGGCCGGCCAGGTCGTGCTCGACCAGAACCTCGCCGCCCGCATCGGCGCGCGGCCGCGTGCACGGGTACGGCTCGGGTTCGCCTCCGCCGCGCGCACCTACACCGTGGCGGGCGTCGCCGCGCCGGCCGGCACGGCGCCGGAGACGCCCACGGTCTTCCTCGACGACGCCGGGGCCCGCGCGCTCGCGGGCGGCGTCACGCAGGTCATCGGCGTGCTGCCGGATCCGGGCGTCGGGCCGAAGACCCTGGCCGGCGCCGTACGCCGTACGCTTCCGCCGGCACCGGCCCGCCTGACCGGCGCCTACCCGCACGTGTACTCCGGGGTCGGCCGCGGCACCGTCGAGTCGCCCGCCGTCGGCAACGGGCGTGAGTTCGCCATCTCCGTCTCGGGGGTGTTCGGGGGCTGCGCGCTGCTCATCGCCGTCCTCGTCATCGCCGGTACGGTCGGCCTGTCGGTCCGGCAACGCCACCGCGACATCGCCCTGCTCCGCGCGCTCGCGGCGACCCCGCGCCAGGTACGGCGGATGGTGGTGCGGGAGGCCATGGCCCTCGGGCTGCTCGCCGGCGCGCTGGGCGTGGGGCCCGGCCTGCTGTTCGCCGACCGGCTGCGCGACCAGTTCGTCGCGCGCGGCATGGTCCCCGAGACCTTCCGCACGCACCTCTCGTGGCTGCCGCCGCTCGTCGCCGCCGGATCCGCACTGGTCATCGCGGTCGTCGCGGCATGGATGGCCAGCCTTCGCGCCAGCCGGATCCAGCCCACCGCGGCGCTCGCCGAGACCGCCGTCGAACGCGGCGGCGTCGGCCTGGTCCGGTCCGCGCTCGGCCTGGTCGCGCTGGCCGGCGGGATCACGTTGTGCGTGGTGTCCGGCTCCGTGTCGGGCGACAGCGCGGCCGGTACCTCGATCGGCACGGTGTTCACCCTGGTGGTGGCGGTCGCGCTGCTGAGCCCGCTGCTGATCCGCGCCGCCGCCGCGACGTTCGGCCGCCTGCTGCACCTGGCCGGCGCCACCGGCAGCCTCGCCAGAGCCACCACCGCCACCTCGGCGCGGCGGCTCTCGTCCGTGCTGAGCTGTCTCGTCCTCGCGGTCGGGCTCGGCGGCTCGCTGTGGTTCATGCAGACCTCCGAACTGCACGTCGCGAGCCGCCAGAGCCGGGCCGGGCTGGTGGCCGACCAGGTCGTCACGCCCGCCGCGCCCGGCCTGCGGCCCGAGGAGGCCGCGGCGATCCGGCGCATCGGCGGCGTGACCGCCGCCACCGGTGTCGTGCACGGCACGCTCTTCACCCGTCAGGGCGGCGGCATCACCGACCTCCCGGCGCAGGGCGTCGACACCGAAGGCCTCGCCCGGACACTGGACCTGGACGTGACCCGCGGCGACCTGGCCGGCCTGCGGGGCGACGCGGTCGCCGTGGACGCCCTCACCGCCCAGTCGATGCACCTTCGCGTCGGCGGCCGCTTCCGCGGCTGGTTCGGCGACGGCACGCCGGTGACCCTCCGCGTCGTCGCGATCTACACGCGCGGCCTGGGGTTCGCCGCGCTGACCCTCCCGCACGACACGCTCGCCCCGCACACCGGCTCCGGGCTGGACGACGCGGTGTTCGTCGCCACCGCGGACCCGCACGCGACCGCGGCGCTCCGCGCCGAGCTCGACGCCGTGGCGCCGGGCTCCTCGGTCGTCAGCCGCGACGCCTTCCAGGTCGGCCTCGACCGGAACCTGGAGGAGAACGCCTGGACGAACAAGGTGGTCACCGCCGTCCTGCTGATCTACGTGGTGATCGCGGCGGTGAACACCCTGGCGATGTACGCGCTGGGCCGCCGCCGGGAGTTCGCGGTGCTGCGCCTGTCGGGCACGACGCGCACGCAGGTGCTGCGCATGGTCCGGCTGGAGCAGGTCCTGCTGCTGGGGCTGGCGCTGGTGCTCGGCGCCGCGATCGCCGCGGGCACCCTCATCCCCATGGTCCGGGGCATCACCGGCTCCGCGACGCCGTACATCCCGCCCGGCGGCTGGGTCGCGGTGCTCGGCGGTGTCGTGCTGATCGGCGTCGTGGCGACCCTCCTGCCGTCCCGGCGGGTCCTGCGGACCCGCCCCGTCGACGGCATCGGTCTTCGTGAGTAGGAGAGGAGCGCGCGCCGTACGACCTCCGCATGAGCCGTCCCCCTCCCGGGGGACCTGGAAAGGGTCCCCGAGAGCGACGCGCCGAAGCGGTCCCCGTCCCTAACGTAGAAGCAGGTCATCCCAAGGAGGAATACGACATGAACGGTCTCCACCGCCCGCGCCAGGGTCGCGTCATCGGTGGCGTGTGCGCCGGGCTCGCCCGCCGGTTCGGACTCGGCGCCTGGACCGTACGGCTGCTGGCGATCATCTCCTGCGTGCTGCCCGGCCCGCAGTTCCTCGTCTACATCGCGCTGTGGATCATGATGCCCGACGAGCGCAGGCACGCCGCCTCGACGATGTGACGGCCCTCAGAGGCGCTCGACGGTGTCCGACGGCGGCAGCACGCCGCGCGTGTCCAGCACCAGCGGCGCACGCGTCGCGACCAGCGACAGGTCGAAGGACCGGTGCGGCTGGAGCAGGATCGCCAGGTCGGCGGCGTCGAGCGCCTCTTGCAGGTCGGGCACCCGCCGCACCGGCACCCCGCCGGCCGGCCAGTCGTCCATGAGCGGGTCGTGGTAGCTCACCCTGGCCCGCGCGGCGTGCAGCCGCCGGGCGAGGGGCTCGGCCGGCGACTCGCGGCCGTCGGCGATGTCGGCCTTGTAGGTCACGCCGAGCAGCACGACCTCGGCGCCGTTGGCGCAGCGGCCGTGCCGGTGCAGCAGGCGCGTGGCCCGCTCGGCGACGTACGCCGGCATCCGGTCGTTGACCTGCTGGGCCAGCTCGGCGAACTGGAACCGGTGCCCGAGGCGCCGCACCCGGTGGGACAGGTAGCTCGGGTCGATCGGGATGCAGTGCCCGCCCACGCCGGGGCCGGGCCGGAACGGCTGGTAGCCGAACGGCTTGGTGGCCGCCGCCGTGATCGTGTCCCAGACGTCGATCGACAGCTCGTCGCACAGGACGGCGATCTCGTTGACGAGCGCGATGTTGACCTGGCGGTAGGTGTTCTCCAGCAGCTTGGCCATCTCCGCCTCGCGAGTGCCGCGCACCGGCACGACCTGCTCGACGAGCTTGCCGTAGAACGCCATGGCGCGGTCGAGGCACGAGCCCGTCACGCCGCCGACGATCTTCGGGGTGTTGCGCAGGTCGTAGACCGGGTTGCCGGGATCGATCCGCTCGGGGGAGTAGGCCAGGTGGAAGTCGATCCCCGCGGACAGGCCGCTCTTCTCCAGCAGCGGGCGCAGGACCTCTTCGGTCGTGCCCGGCCACGTGGTCGACTCCAGCACGACCAGCGTCCCCGGGCCGAGCCGGTCCGCGACCATGCGGCCGGCCCCGATCACCGCGCCCAGGTCCGGCCTGCGATCCTCGTCCAGCGGCGTGGGCACGCAGATCACCACCGTGTCGGCGGCGGCCAGCACACTGTCGTCCGACGTGGCCAGGAAGCCCTCGCCGAGCAGTGTCGTGACCTCGCCGTCGGAGATGTCGTCCACGTGCGAGATCCCGGAGTTGAGCCGGGCGATCCGGGCCGGGTCGACGTCGAGCCCGGCGACCCGCATCCCGCCCCGCACCGCCTCGCGGGCCAGCGGCATCCCCACGTAGCCCAGGCCGACGACGACCAGGTCCCATTCGACGAGCCGATCGCCTTGTGACCGATCCATGATGTCCCCCAGTTCCAGAGTGAGCGCGCAGGTCAGCGCGCGGCCGCGTACACCGGACGCCCGCGGAACCAGGCCACCGTCCGCCGGAGTCCCTCCTCCAGGGGCACGGCCGTGGCGCCGGGGAAGAGCCGCCGGAGCCGCTCGTCCGCGGCCTGAGAGTCGCGGACGTCGCCCGCGCGCGGCGGGCCGTGCCGCACCTCGACCGGCGTGCCGAGCACCCCGGACAGCCGGCGGGTCAGGTCCAGCACCGATACCCGGGTGCCGAACGCCAGGTTCACCGGTTCGTCGCTGGTGACCCGCCGCAGGACGGCGTCCGCGAGCACCTGCGTGACCGTCCCGACGAACGTGAAGTCGCGCGTCTGGTGGCCGTCCCCGTGGACGAGGAGCGGCTCGCCGCGCATCGCCGCGTCGACGAAGGCCGGCACCACGGCGGCGTACGCGTGCCCGGCCGGCTGCAGCGGGCCGTACACGTTGAAGAACCGGAAGGCCAGCGACGGCAGCCCGAAGCTCGCCCCGTACGCCAGGACGTACGCCTCGGCCGCGAGCTTGCTGGCCCCGTACGGGCTGAGCGGCCGCGTCGGCAGCCCTTCGTGCTTGGGCAGCGACGTGACCGAGCCGTACACCGAGGAGGACGAGGCCGCCACCACGTGGACCGTCTCGCGCCGGCACGCCTCAAGGACCCGGACCGTGCCGGTGGCGTTCACGTCGTGGCTGGCCACCGGGTCGGCGAGCGACCGGGGGACCGACGGGCGGGCGGCCAGGTGCACGACGGCGTCGGCGTCGGCCACGAGCCGGGCGAGCACGGCGGCGTCGAGGATGCTGCCCTCGACCAGTTCGGCGCCGGTGCCGTCGAGGTTGTCGGCGCGGCCGGTGCTCAGGTCGTCGAGCGCGACCACCCGGTCGACCTCGGGCCGCTCCACGAGCTCGCGGCACAGGTTGGCGCCGATGAAGCCGGCGCCCCCGGTGACAAGGACGTTCATCGGGCCTCCTCCTTCTGTCGTACGGGCCACCAGCCCCGTTCCTCGGCGATGGACCCGTAGATTCCGGTGATGTCGGCGACGAGTCGCTCGGCGCCGAACCGCTGGGTGGCCCACGCCCGCGCCCGGCGGCCCATCTCGCGGCGCCGGGGATCGTCCAGGAGCAGACCCGCCGCCCGGCGGGCCAGCGTGCCCGCGTCGCACGGCGCGAGCAGACCCGTGACACCGTCGTGCACGACTTCCGCGACGCTGCCGACGCGGGTCGCCACGACCGGCAGGCCGGACAGGGCCGCCTCGATCAGCGAGACCGGCATCCCCTCGTTGTCGGAGGTGAGCAGGACCAGGTCGGCCGCGCCGTACACGGTCTCGACGTCACGCCGCCAGCCCACCATCCGCATCGCGCCGTCGAACTCCGGCGCCGCCGCGGCGATCTCGCCGGCGGCGTCGCCGCTCCCGCAGATCACGAACCGTACGCCGGGGACGAGCCGGCGCAGCTCCCGCGCGACCTCGACCAGCCGGTCCGGTCGTTTGACGCCGGTGAGGCGGCCCACGAACGCGACGACCGGCCCGTCGCCGGGCAACCCGAGAGCCAGCCGCGCGGCGGCGCGAGCGGGCGGCGGGCGGAGTTCGGTGCCGGGCGGCACGACGGCGTACTGCTCCGCCCGGCCGATGCCCGCCCCGATGAGCTCGTCGCGCACCCGCGTGCCGACGGCGACGAGACGGTCGCAGAGCCGGGCGGACATCCGCTCGCTCTGCACCACCAGCTGCGTCTTCGCGGGCGAGAAGTAGCCGTAGAGAAGGTGGCCGTGGTAGGTGTGCACGCGCGCCGGCACCCGGGCGAGGACGGCCGCCGTACGCCCGAGCAGCCCCGCCTTGGCCGTGTGCGTGTGCACGATGTGCGGGCGGAACCGCCGCATCTCGGCGACGAGCGAGGCGACCGCCCGCGCGTCGTCGGCCGGACGGATCGACCGGCCGAGCGTGGCGATCCGGTGCGGCGTGACGTCACGCGCGCGCAGCTCCAGATAGTCCGCCTCGCCCGGCTCGACGGTCCCGGTGTAGAGGCGCTGGTCGAACAGCTCCCGGTCCAGGCCGCGCATCAGGACGCTCGCCTGCAGCGCCGGCCCGCCGACGTTCATCCTCGCGATGATCCGCATCACCCGGATGCGCTCCCCATCGATCATGAGCCCTCCTTCGTCGGGGGAGGGACCAGGGCGCCGTGCTTGTCGATTCGCTCGCTTCGCTCGTTCATGGTGACACCAGGTCCGCTCGTGGGGCCGCCTCGCGGCGCGCCTCGGTGATGGCGTCGTTCAGCACGTCGGCGAGCGTGTAGCGGGGCTGCCAGCCGGTGAGGGCGCGCAGCTTCGTCGTGTCGGGGACCCGCCGCTGCATGTCCTCGAAGCCGGCCCCGTACGCCTCCTCGTAGGGGATCAGTTCGATCCGCGACCGGCTCTCGCACCGGGCGATGATCGCTTCGGCGAGACGGCCGATGCTGATCTCCTCGGAGGATCCGATGTTGAACGTCTGGCCGACCGCCGCGTCGTCGTCGAGCAGCCGCAGCAGCGCGTCGACGACGTCGAGGACGTGCGCGAAGCAGCGGGTCTGCCGCCCGTCCCCGTAGACGGTCAGCGGCTCGTCCCGCAGGGCCTGCTGCACGAGCCGTGGGATGACCATCCCGTACGCCGGGCTCTGCCGCGCGCCGACCGTGTTGAACAGCCGGACGACGATCGTGGGCAGGCCGCGCTCGCGGTGGTAGCAGTTGGCGAGGATCTCATCGACGGCCTTGGCGGTGCTGTAGCCCCAGCGGACGATCGACGGGTCGCCCAAGATGCGGTCCGCGGTCTCCCGCAGCGGCCCGAGGGAGTTCTTCCCGTAGATCTCCGACGTGCTGGTCATGAGGATCTTGCGGCGGTACCGGTGGGCCGCCTCGACCACCACCTGCGAACCGCGGATGTTGGTGGTGAGCGACTTCAGCGGCTGTTCGACCACCAGCCGGACGCCCACCGCCGCCGCCATGTGCACGACCACGTCGCACTGGTGCACCAGCTCGTCCACCACGAGTTCGTCGAGCACCGAGCCGTGCACGAAATGGAAGCGCGGAGACGCGCTCGCCTCTTCGAGATTGGCCAGCCGCCCCGTCTGCAAATTGTCCAGGACGACAACGGTGTCACCACGGGTTAATAGTGCATTAGCGAGATAAGAACCGATGAAACCGGCGCCGCCCGTCACCAAATAGCGCGTTCCAGTACTGTCCGCCATGACACGCCCTCTCGAAATTCCGAGTGGTCAGTGCAGGTAGCACTACCCTTCGTGATCACTTAGTCACTTCGGGCCGGATCCTGGTGATCAAAAAAGTCGGTCATCAGAAACCCGGCCACGACATCAGCGCGGTGCCGGATCGGCGGAGTCCGCGACGGCGGGCGGGGGGCGATGCGACGCGGCGGCACGACCACGGACGCGCTCGCGGCCTCGCTCCGCCGCGCGGCGGCCCGGCCGTCGTCCCTGCTGCCGCTGTCCGCCCCGGTCGTCGCCTTCCTCGCGGTCAACCGCTCATGGCCGGTGCTCGGTGCGGTGGCGATGCTGGTCCTCGGCGTGCTCACGGTGGCCGGCCCGGCGGGCGTCCTGCTGCTGATCCCGGTGAGCCTGCTCGCCGGGCTGTTCGACGCGCCCACCGTCACGCTCGGCGCCATCGCCGTGGTGACGCTGGTCGTGGCGGTCCAGCTCGTGGCCGGCACCCGGACGCCCCGTCCGGCGCACCTGTGGATCGCGGTGCTCGGGCTCCTGGTGCTCCTCGCGTACGTGCTGCCCGCCGGCGGGCCGGGCGGCTCGCCCGACCGGTTCTCGGACCTGATCTGCCTGCTCGCCGGGCTGGGACTGGCGGCGGCGGTCGCCGCGTCCCCGCCACCGCCGGGCCTGATGGCGCGGGTCGCCGCGGCGGCCGGGTCGGCCGCGGCCGGATGGGCCCTGGCGGCCGGACACCGGGAGGGCGGACGGCTCGTGGGGTTCGCCCAGAACCCCAACTTCCTCGGCGCGCTCCTCGCGCTGCCGTTCGTCGCCGCGGCCGGGCTGGCGCTCCGCCACCGGCGGCCCGCGTGGCTGGTGCCCGCCGGGGTCTGCGTGGCCGCGATGGCCGCGACCCAGTCGCGAGGCGCGTTCGTCTCGGCCGGGGCCGGGCTGGCCGTCGTGCTGCTCCAGGGCCGGCGGCGCGGGATCCAGGTGGCGATCGTGGCCGTCGCCGTCGTCCTCGGCACGGTCTTCCCCGCCGCGATCGACTCCGCCGAGCACGTGGCGGTCGGCCACCGGACGGCCACGGAGCTGAGCCAGAACTCCTCCGTCCGCGAACACGTCGCGTGGTACGCCGCGAAGGTCGCCGCCGAGCATCCGCTCCGCGGAATCGGCTACGGCGTTTTTCCCTTCCATGCCGCGAACTCCTCCCAGATCGGCATTTACATCGCCACCCACAACGACTACCTGCGATTGGCCGCCGAGACCGGAATTCCGGCGCTCATCGTCTTTCTCGTATTGATCTGGCTTGCGATGAGAAGTCCGGCGTCCGGCGAGGCGGCGATACAACGCGCGATGGTCGCCGCCTACGCGGTCGGCATGCTCTTCGCCAACCCGCTGGCGAACCTCGTGGTCAGCACGCCGTTCTGGCTGGCCGTGGGCGGCCTGCTCGCCGCTCCCGCGTCGCGGGAGCACTCCATCACCTCGGCACCGGGAGCACAGAAATGATCGACGGCAGGCAAGAGGTCCTCGACGGTGATCGGTTCGCCTTCGGCAACAACTGGCGTGCCTTCATCGAGCTCGTCGACGAGGGGAGGATCAAGGCCGCCGCCGGCTCACTCGCCGGACCGCTCGGCACCACCGATCTGACCGGCCGGACCTTCCTCGACGTGGGGTGCGGCAGCGGCCTGTTCTCACTCGCCGCGCACCGCATGGGCGCTCGCGTCCGCTCCTTCGACTATGACCCCGACTCGGTCGCCGCGACGCTCGCCCTGCGCGACCGGTTCGCGCCGGACGCGGACTGGACGGTCTCGACGGGGTCGATCCTGGACGAGGAGGGCGTCGCCGGGCTCGGCCGGTACGACATCGTCTACTCGTGGGGGGTGCTGCACCACACCGGTGAGCTGTGGCGGGCGATGGACAACGCCGCCGGCCTCGTCGCGCCGGACGGCCTGCTGTTCATCTCCATCTACAACGACCAGGGCATGGAGAGCCGCATGTGGCGGCGGGTCAAGCGCCGGTACAACAGGTCCGGCGCGCTGGCGCGGCGGATGCTCGTCCTCGGCAGCGCCGCCTACCTGTACCGCCGCAAGCCGCTGGCGACCGCCCTCCGGATGGTCCGCGGCGAGACCACGCTCGTACGCCCGCCGCGGGCGCGCGGCATGTCGGTGAGACACGACCTGGTCGACTGGGTCGGCGGCTACCCGTTCGAGGTGGCCAAGCCGGAGGAGGTGTTCGCCTTCATGCGCGAGCGCGGCTTCGAGCTGCGCCACCTCAAGACCTGCGCCGGCGGCATCGGCTGCAACGAGTACCTCTTCGAACGCGCGTCAGGCACTCCGGCGCGCGGCTGACAGCCCCGCCAGCCGGCCCCGCGCGTACGCCACCTCCGCGGGGCCGGGCAGCAGGTCGCGGGGTGACGCGCCGCTGGCGCGTACGAACCACGCGACCTGCAGGGCGGCCAGCGTCGCGTAGGCGATGCTGGAGGCGACCGCGCTGCCGACGATGCCGAAGAACGGCACGAGCGCGAGGTTCAGCGCCACGTTGACCAGGAGCGCCGCCACCGACATGGATGAGGCGAGCATCGGGCGGTCCAGCCGCAGCAGGTACGCCCCGATCGGCCGGGTCGCGCCGAGCGCCAGCAGCCCCGGCGCGAGCGCGATCAGCGACGGCACGCTGCCCGCGAACGCCGTGCCGTACACGAGAGGGATCAGCGGCGGCGCGGCCAGGCACATCGAGGCGACCGAGGCGACCGCGACGATCGTGCTGAGGCGCGTGACGGCCAGGGTCGCGGCGGCCGCCCCCTCGTCGTCGGTGCCGAGCTGGCGGGGCAGCGCGATCTGCGCGATGGCGTCCGTGACCAGCCGGGTCAGCTCCGCGAGGCTGACCGCGAGGGAGTACAGGCCCACCGCCGCGGTCGTCGTCATCCCGTCGAGGATCAGGATGTCGGCGCGGAACAGCAGGAACAGCGAGGTCAGGCCGAGGTGGTACCGCAGGCCGCGGTCGACCGCCCGCCGCGCGAGCGACCGGTCCCAGTGGTGGAGCCGCGGGCGCGCCGCCGGTACGAGCACCGCGAGCGGGACTGTCACCGACACCGCCCACAACAGGACGACCTGCGCGGGAGACAGCCGGGCGACGGCCGCGAGGAGCAGCAGCGGCCCGCACTGCAGCACTCCGCCGAGCAGCGCGGCCGTGTTGACGACCTGCACCCGCGAGCGCAGGACGAGGATGTTGTTGAGATAGACCACGGCCATCGCGCACGGGATCGCGGCGAGCGCGGTGGCGAGCTGCCCGTAGCCGGCGATCGGGATGACGTCCTGGCCCAGCACGCCGACGAGCACCCCGGCGGCGACCGCCGCGAGCGCGCCGACGGCCAGCCCGAGCACCAGCCCGTTCGCGGTCAGGGCCCGCCGGTCGGCGCCGCGGGACCACAGCCACACCTGCGCCTGTTCGATGGACAGGTGGCCGACGGAGATCGTGATGGTGCCGATCGTGGTGATGACGTAGTACGCGCCGCGCCCCTCCGGCTGCAGCGCGCGGGCGATGACGATGCCGCTGACCGCGCCCAGGACCACCAAGAGGGCGCGGATACCGACCGTGTGCGCGACCTGGCGGACCGCGGTCCTCACCGCAGCAGCCGCCGGTACACCGCCTCGTGCCGGGCGGCGCACTCGTCGACGCTGAGGCGTTCGGCGGCGCGCCGCCCGGCGGCGCCCATCGCCCGCCGCAGCTCCGGATCACCGGCGAGCCGCTCGATCGCCGAGGCCAGTGCGGCCGGGTCGTGCGGCGGTACGACGAGGCCCGCCACGCCGTCGGCCAGCACCTCGGGCACGCCGCCGACGCGTGTGGCGACCACCGGCAGGCCCGCGGCCATCGCCTCCAGGACCGCGTTCGGCAGCCCCTCGGAGTGGGAGGGGAGCACGGCGAACTGGTGGTCGGCGAGCAGCGCACGCGCGTCGGGCGCGCCCCCGGCGAGCCGGACGACGTGCCCGAGCCCGCGCGCCTCGATCAGCGCGGTGAGCCGCTCGCGCTCAGGTCCCTCGCCGACGAGGCGGACGGGCGGAGGCGCGTCCAGCAGCGCGAGCGCCTCGATCAGGTCGGCGTGCCCCTTGTAGGCGATGAGGTTCGCGACGACGATCCCGCGCGCCGGGCTCCGGGCGGGATCGGCGACGCGGGTGGGCGGCTCGACCCCGTTGGCGATCACCTCGATGCGACCGGCGGGCACCTTCTCCTCCCGTACGAGCCGGGCGCTCAGGGCGCGGGAGTTGGTCACGTACAGGCTGGAGGAGCGGTGGCCGGCGAAGTCCAGCGCCGCGCGCAGGAGCCCGGTCGGCTGCTGCGGGGCCGCGCCCCGGCGCCCGTTGACCCGCGCCGGTACGCCCGCCAGCAGGGCGAGCGGCAGGACGTGGGTGTAGCAGGTGAACAGGAACCCGTGGCAGACGTCGGGCCGTAGCGCCCGCAGGTGCCGCCATATGGCCAGGAGCTCGCGGACCTCGGCGAGCAGGATCCGCGGGTCCCGGCGGCCGGAGGGGGCGCGCGACCTCAGCCCGGAGTAGGAGAAGATCCGCGTGGGCACGCCCAGCGCCCGCAGATCGTCCTCGTACGGTCCGCCGCGGCGGACCGCGAGCACGTGCACCTCGTGGCCGCGGGCGGTCAGGCGCCCTGCCAGCTTGACCAGCTGGGACTCGGTCCCGCCGACCTGGAGGGACCCGATGGACAGCACGATGCGCAGCGGCCGGTCGGCCATCAGGCCCGCCAGCTGTCGACGCCCGCCGCGATGGCGGTGTCGGCCCGCGTGTGCGCGCCGTCGATGAAGACGCGGTGCCACAGCTCGAACTGGATCAGCGCCCAGATGCGCGGGCTGTGGTCGGTGCCCTCCTCATGCTGCCGGAGCAGCCGTTCGACGGCGTCGTGGCGGAACAGGCCGCGCGATCGCGCCGTGTGGTCGGTGAGCAGGTCCCGCGACAGGTCGCGCAACTCGGTCCGCAGCCAGGCCGCGAGCGGCACCCCGAAGCCCATCTTCGGGCGGTTGACCAACTCGGGCGGCAGCCACTCCGCCACCGCCTTCTTCAGCAGGTACTTGGTCGTGCCCGACCGGATCTTCAGGTCGGCCGGCAGCGCCGCGGCCCACTCCATCAGGTGGTGGTCGAGGAAGGGCGAGCGCGCCTCGATGGAGTTGGCCATCGTGGTGATGTCGGACTTCACGAGGAGGTCGCCCGGCAGGTACGTGTTGACGTCGACGTCCATGATGGCGCCGAGCTGGGATCCGGCGCACGAGGCGGTGAACGCCGCGTCCAGGATCTCGTAGCTGTCCACGCCGGCGAGCCGCTCGCGCAGGGCGTCGGAATAGATCGCCAGCTTCTGCTCGGGGTCGAAGTAGGACATCATCCGCGCGTAGCGGCGGGACGGCGGGTGGCTGAGCAGTTCGAGGACGCGCCCGGCCTTCCACGCGGGCGACTGCGGCGCGTTGCGCGAGGTGAGCAGCGAGCCGAGCCGCCCGAGCCGGGGCCGCAGCGCCGCCGGCAGGTGGATCCGCCGCGTCCGGTTCATCGCGACGTACCGCCGGTAGCCGCCGAAGGTCTCATCGCCCCCGTCGCCGTTGAGCACGACGGTCACCCGTTCGCGGCTCATCCGGGCGACGTAGAAGCTGGGGATCGCCGACGAGTCGGCGAACGGCTCGTCGAAGTGCCACGCCAGCGCCGGCAGCACGTCGAGCGCGGACGGGCGCACGACCAGCTCGTGGTGGTCGGTGCCGTACCACTCGGCCAGCCTGCGGGCGTAGTGCCGCTCGTCGAACTTCTGCTCCTCGAAGCCGATGCTGAAGGTCTTCACGCGGCCCGTCGTCTGGCGGGCCATCGCCGCCACGACCGCCGAGGAGTCCAGGCCGCCGGACAGGAAGGCGCCGAGGGGGCGTTCGCTGACCATCCGCACGCGGGTGGCGTCCAGGAGTCGTTCGCGCAGTTCCTCGGCCGCCTCGCGCTCGTCGGCGACGTGGCGCGGCGTGCAGTCCAGCCGCCAGTAGCGGCGGACCTCGTGCCGGCCGTCCTGCCAGACCAGCACGTGCCCGGGCGGGAGCTTGCGCACCCCCTGAAGGATCGACCAGGGAGCCGGGACGTACTGGTAGGTGAGGTAGTGGTGCAGCGCGACCGGGTCGACCTCGCGCGGCATCGACGGATCCTGCATCAGCGCCTTCAGCTCCGAGCCGAAGACGAGCGAGGCGCCGTCGGAGCGGTAGTACAGCGGCTTCTTGCCGACGCGGTCGCGGGCGAGCAGGAGGCGCCGCCGGCGCGCGTCCCAGATGGCGAACGCGAACATGCCGCGCAGCTGGTCGACCAGGCCGTCGCCGTACTCCTCGTAGAGGTGGACGAGGCACTCGGTGTCGCCCTCGCTGGTCAGGCGGTGCCCGCGGTGGCGCAGCGAGTCGCGCAGCCGGCCGTAGTCGTACAGCTCGCCGTTGAGGACCGCGGCGACGGTGCCGTCCTCGTTGTAGACCGGCTGGTCACCGCCGGCCACGTCGATGATGGCGAGCCGGCGCATGCCGAGCGCGGCGTGGTCGTCGGTGTGGAAGCCCGCGCCGTCGGGGCCCCGGTGCACGAGCGCGTCGCACATCCGGTGGACCAGCCCGGCGTCCGGTGCGCCGGCCGACACGGTTCCCGCTATTCCGCACATCGGCGCTCCAGCAGCTCTCGGTAGATCTGGACGTGGCGGTCGACCATCGCGTCGACGTGAAGGTGCCGCAGGCTCCAGGCGCGCGCCCGCGCGGCGAGGCGGTCGCCCAGTCCGGGGTCGCGCAGTACGCGACCGAGCCCCTCGGCGAGCGCCGCGGCGTCGGAGGGCGGCACCAGGACGCCGCGGTCGCGCAGCAGCTCGCCGGTTCCGCCGACGTCGGTGGCGACCACCGGGCGCCCGGCGGCCATGGCCTCCATGACGGCGTTGCTCATGCCCTCGTGCAGGGACGGCAGCGTCACGACCTGAGCGCGGGCCAGCAGCGGCTCGATGTCGGTACGGGTGCCGAGGAAGCGCACGTCGACACGCAGGCGCGCCGCCTGCTCCTCCAGCGCGCGGCGCTGCGGCCCGCCGCCGACGAGGGCGAGAGTGGTCGGCAGGCCCTGGTCGCGGAGGCGCGCGACGGCGTCGATCAGGAAGCGGTGGCCCTTGTCGGGCTTGAGGTTCGCGATGCACAGGACGACCGGCGCGGTGGTGTCGATGACCGCGGGGGCGGCCGGGGCGAACGCGGAGTCCGGCAGGCCGTTGTAGACGGTGGTGATCTTGTCGGAAGAGACCTTCTCCTGGCGCCGTGTGTCCTCGGCGACGGCCTCGGCGTTCGCCACGAGCAGGTCGGTCATGCCGGTGGCGAGGCGTTCGACCGCGAGCATGACATGGCGGCCGCGCTTGAAGTCACCGAGGCTGCGCCGGCCCGCGACCAGCACCCGGACGCCGGCCAGGCGCGCGGCCGGGGCGGCGGTCACGTAGCTGTGGAAGAGGAACGCGTGCACGACGGCGGGCCGCAGCCGCCGCAGGTGGCGGACGAGCCGCGCGAAGGCGACCGCGTTCGCCGGCAGCATGCGCGCTCCCACGGCACTGGAGGCGAAACCCAGATGGACGACGGGCACACCGGCCGCCCGCAGCGCGCTCTCCCGCGGACCGCCCTCGAACATCAGGAGCACGTGAGCGTCGATGCCGCGGGCGCGCAGGCCCTGGGCGAGCAGGACGACCTGTTTCTCGGTGCCGCCGAGGCCGAGCTGGCCGATCAGCAGGCAGACGCGTGCGGGCCCGGCCGGGAGGGCCGCCGTCGGCGGTCGTCCGTGGCCGGCGGACCGGCGGCCCGTGTGCCCGTCGCTGGTGCGGAGTTCAGCCATGCCGGCCACCACGCATCTCCATTCTCGGGCGGTCGTCGCCGGGTACGCGCGTACCCGGCGACGACCGCCGTGACGGGTCGAACCCGGGTCAGTTCGTGCAACCGAACAGCGAGCCCAGAGGCACGCAGTTGTTCGGTGTGTTGTGCTGGATGAGGCTGTTGTTCAGCGACACCCGGCTCGGAATGCCGCCGTTGAAGATCCCGCCGCCGTTGGTGGCGGAGTTCAGCTGGACCAGAGTGCTTCGCAGGAGCAACCGCGCGTCGGCGGTGTTGTAGAGACCGCCGCCGTTGGCGCCCGCCGTGTTGTGGTCGATCGTGGTCCGGTACGTCTCGGCCCGGCCGCCCTGGCCGTTGTAGAGACCGCCGCCGTTCGTGTTGGCGCGGTTGCCCCTGATAATGCTGTTGGACGCCATGATCGCGCCGTCGTTGTACACGCCGCCGCCGCCGCCACCGCCAGCGCGCGTGGAGTTGTTCTGGACGAGTGTGTAGCTGGTGATCAGGCGTCCGCTGTCATTGGAGATCCCGGCGCCGTTGTCCGCGGTGTTGCCGGAGACGGTCGTACGGTACAGCACGATTGTTCCGCGGGAATTGAGGATGCCGCCGCCCGAGTCATTGGCGGGCACCGTGTTGTCGGTCAGTCCCCCGGAGATGAAGACGTTCCGCAGGTAGAGCCTGGCGCCCGATCCGACTTCGAGGACCCGGAACGCCGCGACAGTGGCCGACCTGGTGATTCGCGTCGAGCTGCCGCCGATGATCGAGATGTCGCCGGTGACCAGCAGCCCGTCCGGGCCACGCCCGGTCGCCGACGGGGCGGTCAGGACGTAGTCGCAGTTCGAGGCGAGCCGGAGCGTCCCCGAACCGATGGTGTTGGCGCCATTGACCGCCGCGATCAGCGCCGCCGTGTTGCAGGGCACGTACACGATCTGGCGGGCGTACGCCGGCTGTGCGACGGCCATTCCAGTCATCATCAGTGCGGCGGCGGCGATACCGCCAGATACTCTAATTGCCGAACCCATCAGGCCCCCCTGGCCAATCTGGACATTTCGTTATCCGCGCGCTTGAACTGCCCTCTGTGCCATTCCGGAAAATGGCATGCGTGGTCCCGTTCAAAAATCAGCCGCACGCTATCACGCTGGGCCGATTCTTTGAACCCTTGCAAATATTGACCACCGTTGACAATCTTTTGTTCGGGTGAATGTTTCGATTCGCGGTGTCCCGAAACGTGCACGGCTGTGCCGACTGTTCTCCCGTGCGCCGGTGTTTTGCGGGCCGTCTCTCGCGGTAACAGAGCTGAGAAGCTGCTGCCGTCAACGAGAGACCAGAATCAATGGCAATGACGTGGGTGGCGGTCGCTGCATTCGTGTTGGTCGCGATACTGACCGAATTCGTCCGCAGGCTGGCCGTTCGGCTGGCACTGACCGATCGGCCCGGCATGCGCAAGAGTCACGAGCGGCCGACGCCGTACCTGGGCGGCGTCGTCATCGCCGCCGGCGTGATCGTGCCGACGGTCGCCGCGCTGAGCGGTGCGGAGGCGCACCTGCGGATCCTGCTCGTGGCCGCGACGGCCGTGGCGCTGCTCGGCCTCGTCGACGACCTGCGGCCGCTGTCGCCGTACCCGCGACTGGCCGTCGAGGGGGTGGCCGCCGCGGCCGTCGTCGGCGCGGGCGGCCACGTGAAGATCTTCGGGAACTGGCTCGACTACGTCCTGCCGGTGCTGTGGATCGTCGTCATCACCAACTCCTTCAACCTGCTCGACAACATGGACGGCGCCGCGGCCGGCGTCGCCTGTGTCACCGGCGCGTCCCTCGCCCTGCCCGCGACGATGGTGGGGCAGCGGGGCGTGAGCGTGCTGCTCGTCGCGCTGGCCTGCGGATGCGCCGGGTTCCTGCCGCACAACTGGACGCCGGCCCGGATCTTCATGGGCGACGCCGGCTCGCTGTTCATCGGCTTCGTGATCTCGGCGTCGGCGCTGTTCGTGTTCGCGCGGTCGGACGACACGGGCGTCGCCGGGCCGCTCATGGTGACCTTCGTCGCCACCGTCGACACCTGCGTCGTCCTGGTGTCACGGCACCGTGCGGGCCGGCCGCTGATGCTCGGCGGCACCGACCACGTCTCACACCGGCTGCGCCGGCTCGGCCTCAGCACCGGACAGGTGGCGCTCGCGCTGTCCGGCGCGGCCGCGGTCACCTGCCTCGCGGTCCTGCCGGTCCTGTGGGACTGGGTGCCGGCGCCCGTGCCCCTCGCCGTCGCGACCGGGCTGGGCGGCGTGTTCGTGTGGCTGCTGCTGAAGGTGCCGGTGTACGCCAAGCACGACGAGCGGCTTCGCACCACGTGAGTTCCGGCCGGAAGGGGAGCGCGATGGAACCGCTGTACTACCTTCGCCTGCTGCGGCGCCGATGGACGCTGGTCGCGGCCTCGATTCTGCTCGCCCTCATCGCGGCGGCCTTCGCCACGACGCGGATGAGCCCGCGGTACGCCGCGACGATCACGATGATCGTCTCCGCGCCCGCCAACGGGGGGAACGCGGCAGTGGCCTACCAGGGCGCGCTGCTGTCGCAGGACCGCGCGAAGTCGTACGCCAAGCTGATCCAGAGCCGGACCGTCGTGGCCGCGGTGGCGGCGGCGCTGGGCGACGGCATGACCGCCGACGAACTACAGCCGAAGATCAGCGCGATGGCGGTGCCGGACACCGTCCTGGTGCGCGCCACGGTCACCGACGGCTCTCCGGAGCTGGCGACGCGGATCGCGCGCACCCTCGGCACCACCTTCGCCGGCTACGTGGACCGGCTCGAACGGCCGGACCGGAGCGCGCCGGCCGGCGTACGCGTCACGGTCGCCGACGACGCGGATCAGCCCCGAGGACCGGTGAGCCCGCGGCCCCTGGTCAACCTGGGGATCGGGCTGGTGATCGGCGCCGCCGTCGGCGTGGCCGGCGCCGTCCTGCGGGACCGCGCCGACACCTCGATCCGCTCGGCCGGCGCGCTGCGGGAGGTCGCGGGCGGTACCGCGCTGGGCGCCGTGCCCGCCGACGGCCGCATCGACCTCGGCGTACGCGGCGACGCGCCGCTCGCCGAGGCGTTCCGGCGAATCCGTGCCAACCTGCGGTTCACCGAGGACGGTGACGCCCTGCCCCGATCGGTGGTCGTGACCAGCGCCCTTCCCGGCGAGGGCAAGACCACCGTCGCGTGCAATCTCGCGGTGTCGCTGGCGGAGGCGGGCTGGAAGGTGATCCTCGTCGACGCCGACCTGCGCGGTTCGCCGCTGGCCTCCCGGCTCGGCGTCGAGGAGGCCGACGGGCTGGCGGAGCTGCTCAGCGGCGGCCGTACCGTCGATGAGGTGCTCCGGCAGTGGGGCCCCGACACGCTGTCCGTGCTGCCGGGCGGCGCCGCCAGGGGCAACCCCGGAGACCTCGTCGCGTCGCGGTCGATGCCCTCGGTCATCCACGCGCTGAGCGATCGGGCCGACATCGTGCTCATCGACACGCCACCGGTGCTGTCCGCCACCGACGCCGCGGTCCTCGCGCACGGGTGCGCGGGCGCGCTCGTCGTCGCCCGGCACGGCCGGACGCGGCGGGAGGACGTCGCCCAGGCGGTCGAGCGGCTGGAGACCGTGCGCGCACGCGTGCTCGGCACCGTCCTCAACGGCGACCAGCCGGCGCGCGGCGCGTACCCCGGCGGCGACCTGAGGTTGTTCCGGCCGGCCGCCCGGCGGCGGCTCGCGGCGCAACGCTGAGCGCGCCGGACCCTCAGGCGCGGCGGCTCACAGGAGACAGCGCCTCCAGCGGCAGCGGCAGAATCCGGCCGATGCCACGCCGCAGGCCGGTCGCGACGACGTCCCGCACCGCGGACACCACGGCGATGGGCAGGCGCGTCCGCGCCGGGTGGCCGGACGCCCGGCCGCCGGACAGGCCGCAGGAGACGGGGACCGCCACGGAGCCGGCCGGAAGCAGCACCAGGGGCAGCTACCGCAGTTGGTCCACGCGGGCGTCCATACGCGGCCGGGATGATCGCTCACCGGGTGATCCCGGCGTACGGGCGGGGGCGCGGGACCGGCGTGCCCGTGACGCGGTCGGCGACCGGCCGTCCCGACAGGAGCGCGGTGGGCACGTCGAGACCGGGGATCGCGCCGTGGCCGGCGAACACCACGTTGTCGGCCGTACGGGCGAGGGCGGGGCCGGAGATCTCCGCGCCGTCCGCGGTGAAGGCGGCGAGCGTCTCCACCCCGCTCAGGCCGCACCGGGCGGCGACGAGAGCGACCGTCTCCTCCGAGGACGCCTGCGCGGCGCGTTTCGCGCCGTCGCCCGGACGGGGCAACGGGACGGACACGGACAGGATCTGCCGCCCGCCGGGCGCCAGCGCCGGGTCCGTCGCCGTGGGTCGCGTCACCAGCAGCGGCGTGTCGCCCGCCGGGTCGCCGAACAGCAGGTTGTGGTGCGCCGGGCCGTCGCCGGTCGCGCTCAGGTGCACGACGACCGCCGACGGCGCGGCCCGGTACGGGTGCGACGGCGCGTGGCCGAGCAGGCGGCGGGCGGTCGCGGGCGCACAGGCCAGCACGATGGCGTCGCACGGGATCCGCTCACCGCCGGTGGTGTGGGCGGCGATGACGCGGCGGCCGTGGCGCTCCAGGGCCGACACGGTGGTGCCGTGGCGCAGGTCGACGCCGGCTCCCGCGGCGGCTCCGGCCAGGGCGTCCGGCAGCGCCCGCATCCCGCCGTGCGGGAACCAGGCTCCGCCGGCGGCGTCCATGGCGGCGACCGCGGCCAGCGCTGGGGACGGCTCGGCACGGGGGAACCGGTGACCGAAACCGCCGGGCAGGAGCGCCGGCGTGCCGGAGAGCCGGGTGTACGGGGCTCGGCACAGCCGGGCGAGCCGGTCGCGCAGCCGCCCGTACCGGGCCGCCTCACGCGGGCCGGCGTACGCGCGGAGCGCCTCGGTCACGGCGTCCCGCCCGGCCCGCACGTCCAGCGCCGAGCCGTCCGGGAGGTACGCGCGGCAGATCGGGTCGAGGCGGGTCAGCGTTAGCCGGTCGTCGAGCGCGACGCCGACCGCGTCGAGGGTCTCCTCGACGACGTCCGGCATCGTGAGCACGGCGGGCCCGGTGTCGAGCCGGTGACCGCGGACGTCACGGCGTCCGACACGCCCGCCGGGCACGGCCGCACGTTCCAGGACGGTTACCGACCGGCCCCGCCCGCACAGGTGCAGGGCGGCGGCCAGCCCGGACAGGCCCGCACCGACGACGACCACGTGGTCGGTCGGGCCCGCGACGATGCGCATGTCGCATCGATTACCCCGCTGACCAGTCTGTTTACACGAAACAACGCGCCATGATTGTCCTCGCGTTCGGACGCTCGGCTCTCTGCTCTCCGCGGGCGTACCGGTGTGTCCGAGTCGCGATACTCCCCGTGCTGTGATCTATGCCGGATTAGCAGTAAATCGGTGTATCTATCAGGGAATGAGGGGATAACCTCCTGGCAAGGGGAGCGTCTCATCAGAGTGGTGACCGCCGGACGGGGGATGTCCGGCCGCTGATGCGAAACACCGCAGGATCCGAAGGCGTGCCGCAGGGGGCGGCGCGTCGTATCGGTGAGACGAGTCGTCGCGGTCCAACAGTGAGGCCGCCCCACCATTCGGAATGACACAAGGGGGATCTGGATGGTACGGGCCGTGGTTTCCGCTCTGCCCACCTGGCGCACCAGCCGCTACACCGTCGTCGAGCTGCCCGAGCAGGTCGACACGTCCAACGCCGACGGGGTCCGTGAGCAGTTGCTCGCGTTGCTCAACTCCGGCGACGAACCGATCATCGCC
The DNA here is from genome assembly GCF_050936355.1 of Actinoallomurus sp. CA-142502. NCBI lineage: Bacteria > Bacillati > Actinomycetota > Actinomycetes > Streptosporangiales > Thermomonosporaceae > Actinoallomurus > Actinoallomurus sp. CA-142502. The sequence continues at coordinate 9,204,376 of NZ_JBNJMY010000001.1, read as the reverse complement.
GACCTGACCGGGACGACGTTCTGCGACTCCTCAGCGGTCAACGCGCTGCTGCGCGCGAACACCCGGGCCCGTGCGACGGGCCGCCCGCTGTACGCGGCGGTGGCGCCGAGCGGCATCGTCCGCAAGGTGTTCGACATCACGGCGGTCGCGCGCGCGATCCCCACGTTCGACGACGTCGGCTCGGCGGTCGCGACGGCCGTCGTCACCGCCCTGGAGGAGGACGCCGCCGCCGGCCCGTCCGGCTGACGCGCGGCTCACCTACCGCGTGGTGGTCCGCGCGAAGTCGCCGAACGGCATGCTCGTGCCGCGCCCGACCGGATGGAGCCTGTCGGTGAAGCCGCGGTCGCGGGCCTCCGCCTCGAAGTCCGCCAGCCCCGACGTGAAGACGGTGTAGTCGTCGTAGTGGACCGGCACCACGCGGCGGCAGCGGATCATCTCGGTCCAGTCGGCGCCCTGCCGGGCGTCCATCGTGACCATCGACAGGCCGAGCAGCGTCGTACCGCCCAGGTGCACGACTCCCAGATCGATGTCGGGATAGCGGCGGGGGATCTCCTTCAGCCCGTCGTACATCAGCGTGTCGCCGCTGATGTACATCCGCAGCTCGGTGCCGCCGCCGGCCGGGCCGAACTCCAGCATCGAGCCCATCACCGGCGGAAGCATGCGGCCCGTGAGACCGAAGGCGTGCCGGCCGGGCATCGAGGTGATCCGTACGCTGCGCCCCTGCTTGATGAACTCGTGCTCCTGCCAGACCCGCAGGGGACGGGTACGGCCGAAGCCGCGCCGGGCCAGTCCCCGCGACGCATGGGACGTGGTGACGATGGGAAGGTCGCGGTCGAGGTGCCGGGTGGTGACCCGGTCCCAGTGGTCACCGTGCAGATGGGACAGGACGACGGCGTCCACCCGGGGCAACTCGTCGATCGAGATCGCGGGGTCGCGCAGCCGGCGCGAACTCAGCCCGTAGCCGAGGTACGCCCGCTGGCCGTGCCGCAGGAAGTTCGGGTCGGTCAGCAGGGTGAAGCCGCCGTAGCGGATCACCATGGTGGCGTTGCCGATGAAGTACAGCCCGTCGGCGTCGGTCAGACCTGCCATCGTTCCCCCTGTTCACCCGGTCGCACCGCGCACGGCGTGGGGTAGGTTCTACCCGTTACGGAGAGGATCAGTCCCGATGCCGGGAGTCACACGACGTGGGCGAGGGCCGAGGAGAGGGCTCCGGCCGCTCCCGACGCGGGTGGCATGGACTTCTGAGTCCGTCGGGAGCGGCGTGGACCTGTCAGCCGGTTGATCAGCCGGTTTCGAGGGCCAGCAGAGTGCGCTTGGCCTCGGGGCCGCCCGCGTACCCGCCGGGTGTGCCGTCGGAACGCACCACCCGATGGCAGGGCACGACGATCGGCAGCGGGTTGGTGGCACACGCGGTCCCCACCGTCCGTACCGCGCGCGGGCGGCCGGTGGCCGCGGCCACCTGGGCGTACGTCTCGGTGCGGCCGTAGCCGATGTCCGGCAGGTGGGACAGCACGTCGCGCCGGAACCCACGGGACAGCCGCCAGTCGAGCGGCAGGTCGAACCCGGTTCGCCGGCCGGTGAAGTACTCCTCGATCTGCCGGCTCGCCGCGTCCAGCCGTACGGGCGCGTGGAGGACACGGGGGCTGACCTGGTCGGCGAGCAGGCGCAGCGCCGCGTCGTGGTCCTGGACGGCGAAGGCGACCCGTACGAGGCCCCGCGCGGTGGCGGCGATCAGGAGCGAGCCGACCGGCGTGTCCAGCGTGCGGTACGCGACGTCGAGGATCCCCTCGCGTTCGGCCCGGTCCGCGAGACGGTCATGCAGCCGGGCCAGCGCGGGTTCGTCGTCGGCGGGCAGCGCCGCGAGCAGGTGCTGAGGGTCTTGTGCGGTGTTCATCGAGCCATCTCCTCGTGGTCGGTGGCCGGGTAGGTGGAGCGCAGGGTCCTCAGACCGTCGGCCGCCGCCCTGCGCGCGGCGTCCGTGCTCCCGCCGAGCAGCCCGGCGATCTCCTTGTACGGCAGTCCGGCGAGGTAGTGGTACGCCACGGCCTGGCGCTGTTTGGCGGGCAGGCCGAGCAACGCCTGCCACAGGTCACCGTCCCAGTCCTCCGGCCGGCCCGTACGGCTGGGACGCTCGGGCAGGGCCTCGACGGGCGTGGGCCGGCGCGCGGCGGCGCGGGTGACGTCGATGGCCTTGCGGTGGGCGATCGTCACGAGCCAGGCCTCGACGTTCGCGCCGGCGGGCAACCCGGGGTAGGCCCTCATCGCCGCGACGAAGGTCTCGGACCAGGCGTCATCGGCGTCCTCCGGCCCGAGCACGGCCCGGCAGACGCGCAGCACCATCGGGCCGTACGCGGTCACGATCTGCTCGAACGGTTGCATGGTCACATCTTGTAGACGCGCCACGGCGCCAGAACGTGAGATCGCGACTCGGCGCCGGTGCGGAGGAGCGGAGTTTCCCGTACGGGGCTGGTTCCCCGCTGCGGATTCGCCCACCCTCCGCGCAGCGGCGGGGGCCGTGCGTCCGTCGACCTTGTGACGCCCGGCGGCGAGAACAGGAGATCGCCGGCTCAACAGCCGCGGGTCCCCGCGGGCTCGGCGGCCCATGCGGGCGGGGGCAGCGGCGCCGGGGCCGGCAGGACGGGGGGAAGGCGCCGGCGGCCCCGGCGTCCGCTGGGGGGATCCCGTCGCGGCCTGGCCGGTGACACCACCCTCCCTCCGGTACGGGCGGGAGACATCGGGATTAATACCCGTGTTCCTACGTGTGCCGTTATGGGAGTTCGATCTCCCGCGCCGCCCGGTGGCGATCACGCCGCACGTGTCACACACGGCAACGTCCACGCGGCTGGTTCGCGTTGTTGACCGGACTGATGGGCGACACGCCGGGAGCGCGCACATCCCCCGTAAGCCATATCCCCTCGATATATCGATTCGATACATTGGGGCAAAGCGCCAGGCGCACGGATGGGGACAGATGATGCGACACGGCACCCGCGACGATCTCCTCGGCCGACTGATCGCGGAGATCGGATCCGCCACGACCACGCACCCGCTGAGGGTCGCCATCGACGGGCCGCCCGCCGCGGGCAAGACCACGCTGGCCGACGAACTCGCCGTCGTTCTCCGTGCACAGGGCCGCGAAGTCATCCGCGCGACGATCGATGACTTCCTGTTCCCCCGCGCACAGCGCTATCGACGCGGCCAGTATTCGCCCGAAGGCTGCTACTTCGACGCCCACGACCACGACTCGATGCGCCGGGTGCTGCTCGACCCGCTGGGCCCGAACGGAGATCGAAGGTTCCAGACAGCCGTCTACCACCGGGAAACGGACACCACACTGTCGCTCCCGGTCGCCACGGCCCGCGCGGACGCCGTGCTGCTCTTCGACGGTGTCTTCCTCCTGCGCCCAGAGCTGCTCGACCGGTGGGACCTGAGCATCTTCATGGCCGTCACGTTCGATCGGACGTTGGATCGCGCCCAGGCCCGCGGCACGGCACTGGCCGGACTCACCGCCGACACGACCGAGATCGAGCGGTCCTGGCGCAACCGCTACATCCCCTCCCAACGGCTCTACTTCACTCGGGACCACCCGACCGACCACGCCGACATCATCGTGAACAACGACGAGCTCCAGCGGCCCGCCTGGGACGTCAGAAAGCACCGGTCGGCACACGAGATCTGACACGGATCAGCGTCGGCTCGAGACACAAGCCGCGATGCACGCTGCGGGTGGGTTCGATGGCGCCGGCCGGTCAGAGGTTGATGATCTCGAAGGCGACGCCGTAGCGGGTGCCCAGCCGGGCTCCGACCGGGCGGGCGAGTTCGGCGAGGAACTTCTCCGGGTCGCTCATCGCGTTCTCGCCCAGGCCGCGCAGGTACTCCGCGTGCGCTCGAAGGGAGGCGACGCCTTCGTCGAAGGTGGCGGTGACGTCGACGCCGTGTGCCGCCCGTGGGCTGGAGGCCACGAGTACCCGTGCGGCGCGCCAGGGGGCCAGGCCCTCGTCGAGGAGTTCGCGGAACACCCACCGGTTCGCGGCGTCGCGTACTCCGTCGATCACCGCGCGACCCAGCGCGATGTGGTCGGCCTGGTTGGGGGCGCCGGGCCCCCACGTGTCGTGATGGTTGCCGGTGATCACCACGTCGGGCCGGTGTCGCCGTACGGCTCGGGCGATGTCGCGCCGCAGGTTCAGGCCGTACTCGATCACGCCGTCCGGATGACCGAGGAACTCGACCTCGTCGACGCCCACCAGTGCCGCGCCCGCGCGTTCCTCGGCCTCGCGCAGCGGGCCGGCCGTTTCGGGGGCGATCGCGTCGATGCCCGCCTCACCGCTCGTGGCCAGGCAGTACGTGATCCGCTTGCCCTGGCGGGTCCAGCGGGCCACGGCCGCGGCGGCCCCGTACTCCATGTCGTCCGGATGCGCGACCACGGCCAGGGCGCGCGACCACGACTCGTCGACCGGGTCCAGCGGCTCACTCGGGGGACTCATGTCCGCCGACCCTACTCAGCGGCGGGTACCCGCCGTTCGCCGCATGGGGTTTCCGGGATGGGTGAAGGCGGCGATGCCTTTTCGACGGGAGGGCGAATTCTGGTTCAGCGGAATGGGTGGGGAGAAAAGGGTGAGGCCCGGGAGGAGAAACTTCTCCCGGGCCTCGGGTTCACATGGTGGCCGGTTCAGGCCACGGCTGGGGCGTGCTTTGGATTCGGCCCGTATTCGTTGTCGCCCGGCTGGCCGTCGGTGGCCAGGAAGACGATCAAGATGATCGTGCCGATGATGGGAATCAAGCCGATGAGCGTCCACCACCCGGTCCGGCCGGTGTCGTGCAGACGGCGAACACCCACGGCGATCGACGGGATCAGCACCGCGAGCGCGTAGATCAGGTCGATGAAGCTGAACACCTTCGCCCAGGTCGAGAGAATGTTCAGTACGACGGAGATGACGAAGTTGACGAGGAAGAACATCCAGTATTCGGTCCGGTGTGCCCGGCCGCTGAAACCCGCGTAGTTCTTGAGTACCGCCACGTACCAGTTCACGGCATTCCCCTTCTGCCTCGCGTCGCGCTTTAACCCCGGATTCCGCGAGAGCAGAAACAGAGTAAATCCAATTACCCGTGGTGGCCAGTGAGATCCGCCGGGAAAATCGGCGGGCGCCATTCGATCTTTCCGGCGGCCGATCGTGTCGATCCGGACCGTACGAGCCGGGGGGGGGCCGGCAGCGCGTGTGCCCGCCGCGGGACCGTCCCCGCCGGGCACCGCGACCCGTACCGGCGCGAACCCCTCCGCGTACGGCGAACGGAACCGTCCGGACGTCCACAATTAGCGTCAGTGTCTGCCAGAATCCTCCCGTACGTCCGTCGCTTCTCTACTAAGATCGTTTATCGCGGCGGGGAGGCATCGTGTCGGCGCGACGATCCGTCGGCATGGCTTGGACGGAGGCATTCCCATCGGACAGCAGAGCGACCCCACGATCCCCCAGATCGACGTCAGCCGGCCCAGTGTGGCGCGGATGTACGACTACTACCTGGGCGGCAAGGACAACTACCGGGTGGACCGCGAGGCGGTCGACCGCGTCGCCGACGCGATGCCCGAGATCCGGCAGCTGGCCCAGGAGAACCGCGCGTTCCTGCGTCGCGCGGTGCGGTACATGGCCCGGCAGGGCATCCGGCAGTTCATCGACATCGGCTCGGGCCTGCCGACGGTCGGCAACACGCACGAGATCGCGCAGGAGATCAACCCGGACGCACGGGTGGTGTACGTCGACAACGACCCGGTCGTGCTCGCTCACGGTCGCGCGCTGCTCGCCGCCGACGACAACACGGCGGTGGCGACGGCCGACATGCACTATCCGGACCAGGTGCTCGAGCACCCGCAGACGCTCAAGCTGATCGACTTCAACGAGCCGGTCGGTGTGCTGATGATCGCCATGGTGCACTTCCTGACCGTGGAGGAGCGGTCGGCCGTCATGAGCCGGCTGCGCGACGCGCTCGCCCCCGGCAGCCACCTGACGGCGACCCACGTGACGACCGACGGCAAGGCCGCGGAGGCCGTCGCGCAGATCGAGGCGGTGTACGCCACGACGCCGACGCCGATCTACTTCCGCGACCACGCGGAGATCGGTCACTTCTTCGACGGGTTCGACCTGGTCGACCCGGGCCTGGTCACACTCGACGTGTGGCGCCCGGACCCGGAGGACCCGGCGCCGGACGCCACCGGGTGGCTGTACGGAGCGGTCGGCCGCAAGAGCTGACGTCTCCTCGTGCCACGGTCCGCCCGCCGGTCATCCTCGGCGGTACGGCGGGGGGCCCGGGGTACGGCGCTGGGGGAGAGGTACGGCGGGCCCGCGCGGGCGGAACGCGCCGTCGACGACGGTCTCCGTCACCCATGAGATGACAGTCCGGTGACGCGCGGACCCGGCCGAAGGCCCTGGGTCCGCGCGTCACCGCGTCACCGCGTCACCGCGTCACCGCGTCACCGCGTCACCGCGTCACCGCGTCACCGCGTCACCGCGTCACCGCGTCACCGCGTCACCGCGTCACCGCGTCACCGCGTCACCGCGTCACCGCGTCACCGCGTCACCGCGTCACCGCGTCACCGCGTCACCGCGTCACCGCGTCACCGCGTCACCGCGTCACCGCGTCACCGCGTCACCGCGTCACCGCGTCACCGCGTCACCGCGTCACCGCGTCACCGCGTCACCGCGTCACCGCGTCACCGCGTCACTCAGCGGTGGTCCCAGTGGTACCGGCCGACTCTCGGGTCGTAGCGGTAGTAGCCCCAGCGCGGGTCGTGCCGGTAGTAGCCCCAGCGGGGGTCGTAGTGGTTGCCGTTGCGCGGGTCCCAGCGCGGGTCGCGGTTGTGACCCCAGCGGTCCTGGCCGTGCTCGTGGTCCCAGCCGTGGTCGTGGTCCCAGCCCGGCATCCCGGCGTGGGCCGCCGGTGCGGCGGAGGCGTGGCCCGCGGGAGTCGCCGCCTGCGCGGCGCCCGCCAGCGCCCCCACGACGACGGCCGGCCCGACGAGAAGGCCCGCCACAGTGGAGCGAGTCGCTTTCATGGATCCCCCCTGACGATGTGGTCCGTACTGACCAATCGCTCCCTACCCGTGCGCGACGGAATGGCAAGCCCAACGAATATTCAATCCAAGGCCGAGAATTGCGGTCCGCTATATCCCGCAAAAAAGCGTCGCGGCATCAACAGTTACGCCAACTAATGGTTCTGCCGCGAATCTAGAATATGACCAGGTAGCAGGCCTGGTGCGCGCCCCGTCGACGGCACGAAGAGGCGGAAAACCGGCGCGATACATAAGGGCGTCCGCCGACCGGGTCCTTACCCGCTGTTCTGACCGCCGTCACGCCGGCCGCGTCACTTGACGTGCTTGGCGGCGTCCGCGCTCGCCTGGTCGGCGCAGACCCAGACGCCGGAGTTCGACCGCAGCCCCGGCAGCCACGTTCCCGGTTCGTCGCGGCAGGCCGCGAGCTGCTGTGCGGCGTGCTCGCGCATGACGCTGTGCGCGTGCGCCAGGTGGAGACCGACCAGGCCGAAGCCGGGGTAGCCCACGTCGTTCCCCTGCGCGTGGTCGTACGCTCCGGCGAGCGTCTTGGCGGCGTTGCGGTCCAGATCCTTGCTCAGCGCGGTGAGCGACGCGGGCTCGATGTTCCTGATCGCGTTCTCGTCGGCCGCGCTGGGGGCGTGGTAGCCGGCGGGCACGGCCTCGCCGGACGCCAGCCGCCGGGGCCAGGTGAGCGTGGTCTGGGTGCTCTCGAAACTCGGCGCCGCCGCGGCGCCGATGTAGGTGCCGCTCATCAGCGAGCCGGCCCCGGTCGCGAGGAGCAGCTTCACGCTGGAGACGTCGCCGATGATCTTAATGGCCACGCCATTGATCGCGGCCAGGCCCTTGATCAGCGCCCGGACCGTCTGAGCGGCCTGGACCATCAACCTGTTCGCCACGTACTCCGCGGCGACGTCCACCGCGGGCACGACCGCGGCGGCGAGCTTGGCCGCCACGAAGTTGAGGAGCGCGGACCCGATGACCGCCGACGCCATGCCCGCCACCGTGTAGCCGACCGCGCAGCCCCAGAGCGTGTCCCGTACGTTGTCGTACATGTCCGCGGCCGCGCCGAGGGTGTCCTGGTAGGGCTTGACCCGGTTGGCGATGAAGGCGTCCTTGCCCTTCTCCTTCCAGTGGTCCGCGGAGGCGTGCCGTTCCACGGCCTGCGAGACCTCCGAACTCGCCGTCCGGAGGCGGTCGGCGACCTCGCCGTACCGCTGGCCCGCGTGCCACATCTGCGCGGGATCCGACACGAGCGTGGCGAGCGGCACCGCGACGAAGGCGGCGAGCGGGTAGACGATGGCGGCACTCGCCGCGTTCGCGGCACCCCACGTGCTCGGCGCGGACGTGATCACATCGGAGACCGTCAGTCCCATGGTGGTTTCCCCACTGCCGGATTAGCCGGTGATCAATGAGCGTACGGCGTGCCGCCGCGTCGCTCAACGCATTCCGCGGAGTACGCGATGCCCTGGGACGCCTGGAGCAGGTGGCGCAGACTGGAGGACATGACACCGGAAGAGCGACGCAGGTTCGTCCGTGACCACCGTACGGCGATCTTCGGCTACTCCCGCAAGAACGACGGACCCGCGATGTCGGCGCTGTACTACATCGTGGAGGGTGACGAGATCCTCGTCTCCACCATGCGGGCGCGGGCGAAGGCCGCGGCGGTGCGCCGCGACCCGAAGGTCTCGCTGTGCGTCCTGGACGAGAAGTGGCCGCCGACCTACCTCAACGTCTACTGCGACGCGGTCGTGGACGACGACCCGCAGGCCGGCGCCGACCTGTTCTTCAAGATCATGGGCGTCATGGCGGGCCGTCCGCTGAGCGAGGACTCCCGCGCCGAGGTCGAGGAGATGGCCCGGCGGGAGGAACGGGTCGTGCTGCGCCTGCGCCCGTACGCGACGTTCGCCACCCCGCCGCGCCACGTCACCACCGAGGCGGACCTCGCCGGCCTCACCCATTGGACCAGCGCCTCGGTCCCCTGGGACGCCTGACGACCCGAGTCTTTCCGACGATCCGGTTCCGCTCGTCCCATGTTGCATAGATCACATTTCCACGGCCTTTTTAAGGCGTAGAGTTCCGCTTCGGAGCGCCGGGAAGCCTGGTCGGCAACAACGACAGGCATGCCGGGGGAGGCGCGAGAGATGACGGAATTCCTACGGGTGGCATTGGATTTTCCGGCGGTCGTTCCGGGCCTTTTCCTCCTCGTGGTGCTCGCCTACTGGGCGCTGGTCGCGTGCGGGGCGCTGGACGCGCTGGCCGGCGCCGCCGTGGCCGTTCTGGTGTCGTTGTTCGTGGCGGTCGCCTGGTTCGCGTGCCTGGCCGGAGCCGTGCTGCTGCGCCGGGGCGACGTGTCGGGCGTGTTGCCGTCCACCGGCGTGCTGGTCGCCTCCGTGTTGCTGTCCGCCCTGCTCACCCGCCTGCTGATGCGACCGCTGCGGCGCATGATCGCCGAAGAGGCGGTGCCCACCCGGCGTGACTTCGTCGGCCGGATGTGCGTGATCAGCACCGGCCGGGTGGATCTCCGTTTCGGTCAGGCCGTCGTGCGCGCCGCCGACGGCTCGGCCGCCGTCATTCAGGTACGGCAACAGCGGAACCGGGACGACGAACCCGCCCTCAAAGCAGGTAGTACCGCACTGATCTTCGACTACGACGCCGAGGGCGAGTTCTTCTGGGTGATGCCGTATGACGCGGAGCTCGACCCCCACCGTTCACCTCGCTGATTCAATTCTCACTCCCGCGATGAAGGACCACTGATGGATTCGCTGTTCGTCGGGCTCGGCGTGCTGGTCGCCGCGATTCTGCTCGTGCTCGCCGGTGTCATCGTGATGCTCCGGCTGTTCCGCAAGGTGGAGCAGGGGCGCGTGCTGATCGTTTCGAAGATCAAGAAGGTGCACGTCACGTTCACCGGCGCGATCGTGCTGCCGATCCTGCACAAGGCCGAGGTGATGGACATCTCGGTGAAGACGATCGAGATCGAGCGCTCGGGCGCCGAGGGCCTGATCTGCCGGGACAACATCCGCGCCGACATCCGCATCACGTTCTTCGTCCGGGTCAACAAGACCGTCGAGGACGTCATCCAGGTCGCCCAGGCCATCGGCACGGCGCGCGCCAGCCACGAGGAGACGCTCCAGACGCTGTTCAACGCCAAGTTCTCCGAGGCGCTGAAGACCGTCGGCAAGCAGATGGACTTCGTCGACCTGTACACCCACCGGCACGAGTTCCGCGACCAGATCGTGCAGATCATCGGCACCGACCTGAACGGCTACCACCTCGAGGACGCGGCCATCGACCACCTCGAGCAGACGCCGCTGGACAGCCTCAACCCGACGAACATCCTCGACGCGCAGGGCATCCGCAAGATCACCGAGCTGACCGCGATCGAGCACGTGCGCACCAACGAGTACCAGCGCAACGAGCAGAAGGAGATCACGCGGCAGAACGTCGACGCGCGTGAGGCGATCCTCGAGCTCGAACGCCGGCAGGCCGAGGCCGAGGTCAAGAAGAAGCGCGAGATCGAGACGGTCCGGGCCCGCGAGGAGGCCGAGATCGCCAAGGTGCAGGCCGAGGAGCGGCTGACCTCCCAGAGCGCGCACATCCGTACCGACGAGCAGCTCGGCATCCAGCAGGAGAACCGCAACCGGGAGATCGCCGTCGCGGAGAAGAACCGCGAACGCGTCATCGCGGTGGAGAGCGAGCGCATCGAGAAGGACCGCCTGCTCGAGGTGATCGCCCGCGAGCGCGAGACCGAGCTGTCCCGGATCGCCAAGGACAAGGAGGTCGAGGCGGAGAAGCGGGAGATCGCCGACGTCATCCGCGAGCGCATCGCGGTGGAGAAGACGGTCGCCGAGCAGGAGGAGAACATCAAGAAGCTCCGCGTCGTCGAGGAGGCCGAGCGCACGCGCCAGGCCCTGGTCATCCAGGCCGAGGCGGAGGCGCAGGAGAACCTCGTCAAGGGCATCAAGGCGGCCGAGGCCGCCGAGGAGGCGGCCAAGTTCCAGGCCCGCCAGGAGCTGCTGCTCGCCGAGGCGCGGCAGAAGACCGCCGAGCTCGACGCGCAGGCCAAGATCCGGCTGGCCGAGGGCGTCCAGGCCGAGGTCGCGGCGGAGGGCCTGGCCGAGGTGCAGGTGCGCGAGCGGGACGCCGAGGCCATCGAGAAGGTCGGCAACGCCGAGGCCGCCGTCGACCGGCAGAAGGCCCTCGCCGCCGCCGACGGCATCCGCGAGAAGCTCAAGGCCGAGGCGGAGGGCCTCACCGACAAGGCCGCCGGCATGGCCGCGATGGACGACGCGACGCGGGGGCACGAGGAGTACCGCCTGCGGCTGGAGGCGGAGAAGGAGATCCGCCTGGCCGGCCTGGACGTCCAGCGGGAGGTCGCCGGCGAGCAGGCGACGGTACTGGCGTCCGCGTTGGAGAAGGCCGACATCGACATCGTCGGCGGCGAGAGCACGTTCTTCGACAAGGTCGTCGGCGCGATCGGCGTCGGCAAGAGCATGGACGGGTTCGTCGAGCACTCCGGCGTGGCGCGCGGCCTCGCCGGGCCGTGGCTGAACGGCGACCGCAGCTTCCCCGAGGACCTCACCCGGCTGCTCGGCTCGGTCAGCACGGACGACGTGAAGAACCTCACCCTGTCCGCCCTGCTCATGCAGCGGATCCGGGGCGGCGGGTCGGATGGCGCCAAGGCGCAGGAACTGCTCGACCACGCCGAACGCCTCGGTGTCGCCGACGCCGCCGTCTCCTCCGTCGCCGTCATCGACCAGTGACGGTAGGAGAGGAGAAGCCTGAGCCGAAGCTGGACGCGGGCACCTACGAGGTGCTCCGCGCCCGGCTCGGCGAGCAGGCCGAAGCGCTGGCGGGCCGGGCCGAGACGCTGAACGCCCGGCGCGTGGAGACCTTCGGCGGCGCCGAGCTGCGGCTCGTCGGCGCCGAGCGGATCCGCACCGAGAACAACTGCGTGCCCCGCGACGTCGCGGCCGTCGGCGAGCTGCTGCTGTTCGGGTACAACGTGTTCATCGGGCTCCGCCCGGAGACGTCGGTGGACGACGTGTTCGCGGTGCACCGGTTCGTCCGGGACGGCGAGAAGTTCCGGTTCGAGGCCGCCGAGTCGGACCTGCTGCGCGACCCGCAGTTCGAACGCGACTTCACGGAGCTGTACCGCTACTACCGCGACAGCCGGCTGCTCCAGCTCCGCCACGTCGAGGGCAAGCTCCTGGCCGTCTTCCAGACCGGCCTGGAGGCCGAGCACGACACCCGCGTGCTCCGATGGAAGACCAGGACGGACGGCACCGTCGTCTACCAGGACAACCTGGGCGAGCCGGACCACGTCTTCCCGCCGTCGCACGACTTCACCTGGACCGAGACGACCCGCGACGACCACGTCCTGGGCCGGCACCCCCACATCTCGATCGAGGACGAGATCTTCGTCGAGACCGTCGGGGGCGACCTGACCGTCAAGCTGGAGAACAACACCGAGACCGGGGAGGGCGTCTACCGCGAGCCGGTCGCCGAGCCGCTGCAGAGCCTCGCCGACGCCGAGGTGGAGTACGCCCGCGTCGGCGCGCTGATCCTGCTGCGCGTGCGGCCGTACAAGGAGGAGGACCGGCGGCACCTGGTCTTCAACACCCGCACCCGGTCCGTCGTACGGCTCGACGGCATCGGCCAGGCGTGCCGCCGGCTCCCGGAGGACCAGGGGATCATCTTCCCGGGCGGCTACTACCTGGTCACCGGGACGGCCAAGACCTTCGACACCGAGACCGACCGGCTGGAGTACGAGCGCGTCATCCGGTCCCCGAACGGCGAGGACGCGCTCTACGTCTTCCACGCCCGAGAGGCCGGCCGGTACCTCCTGCTGCCGTACAACGTGATCCGCAAGGAGGTCGCCACCCCGATCACGTGCCACGGCTACTCGCTGTTCGACGACGGCACGCTGGTCTCGTTCCGCGCCGACTCGGCCGAGCCCACCCGGGTGCACCAGATGCAGGTGTGGCAGACCCCCTACGTGTCGGACACGTACGCGGCGGCGCAGCCGGTCGGCACCGGGCCGCTGGAGCGCGTCGGCAACGCCGACCTGGTCCGCGGCATCTCCGACGCCCTCTCGATCGCCCGTACGGTGGCCGAGAGCGAGCCGTCGGAGGCGGTGCTCGAGGCGTTGATCGCGGCCTGTGACCGGGCCGCGGACCGCTACTTCTGGTTCGGCGAGCAGGGCCTGCGCGAGCCGCTCGACGGTGTGCGCGCCGCCGCCGAGCAGGTCCTGGAGGAGTACGAGAACGTCCAGCGGCTCACCGCGCAGGCGTCCGGCGCGCTCGCCGAGGCCGAGGAGCGGATCACCACCCTGATCCGGCAGACGAGGGGCGAGTCGCCGGCCACCGCCGACGCGTGGGTGAGCCGGCTCGCCGAGCTGCGCCGCTCGCAGGGGCGGCTCGAGACGCTGCGCGAGATGCGGTACGCGGACACGGCGGGGATCGACGCGCTGGCCGGGCGGCTCGGCGACGAACTCACCGCGACGGGCGGTCGCGCCGTGGCGTTCCTCCAGGGGCCGGACGCCTTCACCGGCTACCACGAGCGGATCGGCCGGATCGCCGCCGACGCCGAGGCGATCGCGACCGCGGCCGAGGCCGATCCCGTACGGGAACGGCTCGCCGAGCAGACCCACGGCCTGGAGACGCTCACCGAGGTCGTCGGATCGCTCGACGTCGCCGACGCCCGCGTCCGCACCTCCATCCTGGAGCGGATCGGCGAGGCGCTCGCCGAGATCAACCAGGCTCAGGCGAGCCTGACCGCCCGCCGCCGCGAACTGCTCGACGCCGAGGGCCGGGCCGCGTTCGCGGCGGAGTTCGCGCTGCTCGGCCAGGCCGTGACCGCGGCCCTGGCGATGGCCGACTCTCCCGCGCACTGCGACGACCAGCTCGGCCGCATGATGCTCCAGCTGGAGAACCTGGAGTCGCGGTTCGCCGAGTTCGACGACTTCGTCGCGCAGCTGTCCGCCCGGCGCGAGGAGGTCTACGAGGCGTTCTCCACGCGCAAGCAGGCACTCGTCGACGAGCAGGTACGGCGGGCGGACCGGCTCGCCGAGTCGGCCGAACGCGTCCTGACCGGGATCCAGCAGCGCGTCGCCGAACTGGACTCCCTCGACGAGATCAACACCTACTTCGCCGCCGACCCGATGGTGGCCAAGGTCCGCGGCGTCGCCGATCAACTGCGGGACCTCGGCGACGCGGTGCGCGCGGAGGAACTCGCCGGACGGCTCAAGGCCGCCCGGCAGGACGCCGGCCGGGTCCTGCGCGACCGCGTCGACCTGTACGAGGGCGGCGGGCAGGCGATCCGCCTCGGCCGGCACCGGTTCGCGGTCAACACCCAGCCCCTCGACCTGACCCTCGTGCCGTACGAGGGCGGCCTGGCTTACGCGGTGACCGCGACCGACTACCGGCAGCCGGTGCGCGACCCGGACTTCGCGGCGACCCGGCCGTACTGGGACCAGTCGCTGGTCTCCGAGACGCCTGAGGTCTACCGCGCCGAGTACCTCGCCGCGGACCTGCTCACCGGCCCCTCGCTCGGCGCGCTGCGGCGCGCGGCCGAGTCCGCCGACGGCCTGTTCGCCGAGGTGCGGCGCGCCGCCGAGACCCGGTACGACGAGGGCTACGAGCGCGGCGTCCACGACCGCGACGCCGCTCTGATCGTGGCGGCGCTGCTGCGGCTGCACGACGACGCCGGGCTGCTGCGCTACCCACCGGCCGCGCGTGCGGCCGCCCAGCTGTTCTGGGCGCACGGCGCCGCGAAGGAGGACCGTACGTCCTGGGCCGCGCGGGCCCGGTCCCTCGCCCGCGCGCGTGCCGCGTTCGGCGACGCGGCGGCGGTCGCGGGGCTGCGCGCCGAACTGACCGCGGCCATCGCGGCCTCCGCCCTCGACGCCGGGCCGCACGACCTCGCGGGGGAGTACCTGTTCGAGGAGCTGGCCGCCGCGCCGGAGGGCTTCGTCACCGGCGCGGGCGCCCGCGCCCTCCTGGACGGGTTCCGGCGGGCGCTCGGCGGCGATCCGGGGTTCGAGGCCGACCTGCGCGAGCTGGGCGACGACCTGGCGGCACGGCGGCAGCTCGTCGAGGCCTGGCTGAGCGCGTACGTGGCGTCGGACGCCTCGCCCGCCGGCGATCTGGCCGAGGCGGTGGCGATCGAGCTGTGCGGGCCGCTGCCGCGCTATGAGTCCTCCGCGCCGCTGACCGCGACCGTCGAGGGCCTGCTCGGCACGCACCCGCGCGTCACCGGCCGGCGGCTGGAACTCCGCCTCGATGAGGTGCTGACCCGTACCCGCCGGTTCCGCGCCGAACGCGTGCCCGCCTACCGGGCGTACCAGAAGCGACGCGGGGAGCTGGTCGCGGCCGAGCGGTCGCGGCTGCGGTTGGAGGAGTACCGGCCGAAGGTGATGAGCGGGTTCGTGCGCAACGCCCTGCTGGACGAGGTCTACCTGCCGCTGATCGGCGACAACCTGGCCAAGCAGCTCGGCGCGGCGGGCGACGCCAAGCGCACCGACCAGATGGGCCTGCTGATGCTCATCTCACCGCCCGGGTACGGCAAGACGACGCTGATGGAGTACGTCGCGGGGCGGCTCGGCCTGATGTTCGTCAAGATCAACGGGCCGGCGCTCGGCCAGTCGGTCACCTCGCTGGACCCGGCCGAGGCGCCGAACGCCACCGCGCGCCAGGAGGTCGAGAAGATCTCCTTCGCGCTGGAGATGGGCAACAACGTGCTGCTCTACCTCGACGACATCCAGCACACGTCGCCGGAGCTGCTGCAGCGGTTCATCTCGCTGTGCGACGCCCAGCGCCGCATCGAGGGCGTCTGGGAGGGCCGCACCCGCACGTACGACCTGCGCGGCAAGCGGTTCGCGGTGTGCATGGCGGGCAACCCGTTCACCGAGTCGGGCCGGCGGTTCCGCGTCCCGGACATGCTGGCCAACCGCGCCGACGTGTGGAACCTCGGCGACGTGCTGTCCGGGCGCGAGGAGCTGTTCGCGCTCAGCTACGTGGAGAACGCCCTGACCTCCAACCCCGTGCTCGCCCCGCTGTCCACCCGCGACCGCGCCGACGTCGAGCTGTTCGTACGCCTCGCGCGCGGCGACTCCACGGCAATGCCCGACCGGCTCGTCCACCCGTACTCCGCGACCGAGGTCGAGCAGATCACCGCCGTGCTGCGCAAGCTGCTGAGGGTGCAGCGGGTGGTGCTCGCGTGCAACCGGGCCTACATCGCCTCGGCGGCGCAGAACGACGCGTCGCGGACCGAGCCGCCGTTCCAGCTGCAGGGCTCCTACCGGAACATGAACAAGCTGGCCGAACGCATCGTGCCGGCGATGAACGACGCGGAGCTGGAGGCGGTCGTCGACGACCACTACCTCGGCGAGGCGCAGACGCTGGCCTCCGGAGCCGAGGCGAACCTGCTGAAACTCGGCGAGCTGCGCGGCACGCTGACCGCCGAGCAGAGCGAGCGCTGGGCGGAGGTGAAGGCGGCGTTCGTACGGGCCCGGGCGCTGGGCGGTGAGGAGGACGACCCGATGAGCCGGGCGGTCGGCGCCCTCGGCCTGCTCGCCGACCGGATCGCCGGAGTGGAGACCGCCATCGCCCGCACCGGCCGGTCCGGCCGTCCGCCTACGGGATGACGGTCAGCGCCGGAGGGGAGGCGGCGGCGCGCGCCGCGAGTGCGGTGACCAGTGCCGTACGGATGTGGTCGAACAACGCGAAAAGGTCGGCACAGTAAACCGAACGATGGTCGAACCCTTTTTGGTCCTGATAACGATGGGAATAATGTCCGCCCGCGCATACGGCCGCCCAGCGGCACTCGCGGCACTGCCCGGGTATTCCGGTCATGCCTAATTGGCGAGCGATGGTGGCAGGATGTCGGAGCGCGGCATCGAAATCGTCATCGCCGACGTCCAGGCCGAGGTACGCGGCGCCGTCGAAAGCCGCGGCGAGGATATCCGACTGCTCGATCTGCCCGTCGGTCTCCACGACGATCATCGCGGCGGGGCTCGTCCCGATCCCCTCGACGGCCGACGCGCCGCCGAGAAGCACATTGATGATCTCCTCGAACAGCCGGATCCGCGTCTCGCGCACCGGTGCGTGGAACCAGCGGTCGAAGATGGGGATCAGCCAGGCCGCGTACGCGCCCGCCGGCCCGGCCGGCGGGTTGCTCCAGTTGGCGTGCGGCAGCAGCAGGTCGATCGCGGGCGGCGAGAAGGCCAGCAGCGCCTCGTAGGTCGCGATCGGGTCGTTGGCCAGGTCGATGACGCACAGCAGCCCGGAGAACAGGTGACCGAACTCCGGGCCCGTCAGCGCGTCCAGCCCTCGCGTGACCTGGGCGTGACTGCCGCCTCGCGGCCTGCGCCGGGCGCGGTCGTGGGCGGCCGCGTCGCCGTCCAGGCTGACTCCGACGCGGATCCCCAGCTCGTCGAACAGGGTCAGGAAGCGGCGGTCGAGCAGGGTCCCGTTGCTCTGGAGGGAGAAGTCGACCGTCGCGGCGTCGCCCACCGCGCCGCGCACGGCCGTCACGACGTGGCGAAGCCGATCGGGGCCGGCCAGGAGCGGTTCTCCGCCGTGCAGGACGACCGCGATGTCGGTCAGGTCGTGCGACCGCACGTGCTCGGCGATCCGGGCCGCGGCTAAGTCCGCGATTCGGGCGGACATGACGGGTGGCCGATGCCGCCAGCGCTGATCGGCCATCGTGTACAGATAGCAGTAGGTGCAGGCGAGATTGCACCGACTGTGCACCTTGAGAATGAACTGACGGAAGGGGGTCGGCTTCTTGATCGGCCGATTGCGGCCAATAAGTCCGTTGATCATGAACCGGAGCCTACGCCGGGTCTAGGGGGTCGATAGTGTCGAGTGACGCTTTACAAACCACTTTAGTGGGGGACCATGTAAAAAGCGGTGTCTATTATAGAAGTCGGTTCTGGGTGCGGGCGGTGGAGGCATGCGGGGAAACGGGCAGCCGGCTCTGGTGGACCTCTCGGGGGTCGATCTGGAGGCTCCGGACCTACAACAGGACGAGTCGGTCATGGGCTGGGCGCTGGCCCGGAGACGCCGCGAGGGCGACGAGGGCACGCCGGGATACGCCAGCTTCATCAATGACACGGTCCTCGAAGGCTCGCGCCGGACGGAGCGCGGCACGAGGGCAGGCGGCACGGCGTGACCGGCCGTCGCTCGACCCGGTGCGTGACGTTCACCTCGGCGGCGCGGGGGCTCGGCCGCACCGCGGCCGTCGCGAACACCGCCATGATCCTGGCCGGAGCGCGTGAGCGCGTCCTCGTCGTCGACTGGAGCGGCGAGCGCCCCACCGATCGCGGCTACTTCAAGCCCTTCAGCGTCGGTGAGCCGCCCGAGGTCGCCGCGCTCGGCGCGCTCCTCGACCGGCTGACCGGACAGGACCCCGGCACGTGGCGGCCCGAACGGTTCCAGCCTCCCGGAGACGCCGGCCCGGTCGACCTGGTCACGCCCCTCGGCCCCGGGCGAGGCGAGTCGCTGCCGGGGCTGCCCTGGGCGGAACCGATCGACGTCATCGTCCAGCGGCTGCGCGACGCGATGGAGGACCTGCCCTACGGCTACATCCTCGTCGACGCGCCCACCGAGCCGAACGCCGACATCATCGACGTCATCGCCCGGGGCAGCGACGTCGCCGTCGTGGCCTTCGGGCCGGGCCGCCTGGCCGCCCTTCAGGCGGCGAACCTCGCCGAGGCGATCCAGGCGCAGGCCGCGGCCGGGATCGACCTGCTGCCGCTGCGGGCCGGTCCCCGCACCACCGGGCCGGAGATCGCCCAGGTCGACGCGGACCTCCTCACCCAGCTGTTCGAGGCACCGCCCGGCACCGGCAAAGAGGTCCTCACCGTCCCGTTCCTGTCCCGGCAGGCCGGCCGCTCCATCCTCGCGACCCTGGCGGAGGAGCCGGACAGCGAGGTGGTGCGGGCGTACGGCCGGCTGACCGAGCGGCTCTCCGGCGGCGTCGTCACCGGTCACGCCGAGCTGCCGGCCGCGCTGCGGGCGAACTACCGCATCGCCGTCGGTCTGGACGAAGCCCGCGAGACCGAGCGGTTCACGGTCGTCCACGACCGGGCCGACCGCCGCTGGGCCGACTGGGTCCAGGCGCAGCTGCGCGGCCTCGGCGCCGACGTCACGCTGGCCGCGGAGGGCGAGCCGGTCACGGGCCGGGTCGTCGTGATCGCCTCGGCCCACCTGCTGCCGGCGCTCGCCGACGCGCGGCACGGCACGGACCCCGCCCTCGTGCTCTGCGTGTCCGACGACGTCGCCGAGCGGCTGCCGGACACGCCGCTCACGCTGAACCTCGCCGGCCGGGAGCAACGCGAGGCGATCCGGCTCTTACAAGGCCGGCTCGGCCTCGTCGCCGGCGGCCTGCCCTCACCGCCCGTCGGCTTCGTCCCCGCGTATCCGCTCGACCCGCCCCCGGACGGCGCGGTCGCCAACCACGTCCTGCCCGACGACGGCCCGTTCGTCGGGCGCGACGGAGACCTGGCCGCGCTGCGCGACCGGCTGATGCGCGACATCGACGGCTGCGAGCCGCACGTCCTCGGCGGCCCGCCGGGCATCGGCAAGACCGCCATGGTCGAGCACTACATCCGGGCCTTCGGCGAGGACTACGGGATCATCTGGTGGGTCTCGGCGCGCACGCCGGAGCTCGCACGGCTCGACCTGAACGCCCTGGCCGCGCGGCTGCGGGTGTCCCCGGAGGGCGACCCCGCGGCGGCCGTCGTCACCGCGCTGCGCTCCTCCGGGCAGGACAACTGGCTGCTCGTCTACGACGACGCCGACGACCTGGCCGCGCTGGAGGACCTCATCCCGTCCGGCGGTCCCGGCCACGTGCTCATCACCAGCCGTACGGCCGGGGACGCCGCCGACCGCCTCGGGCCGGTCGACACCGGCCCGGGACGGCGTTTCCTGCGCGAGCGGATCGACGGGCTGTCGGACGAGCACGCCGAGACCGTCGTCGGCATCGTCGAGGGCCTGCCGCTCGCGCTGAGGCTGGCGGCGGCGTGGATCCGCGAGGCGGTCGACTACCTGCTGGCCATCAGGGCGCTCGACACCGACGGCGCGACGGCGTGGGCGGTGGCGGAGTTCAAGGCACGCGTCGCCCAGCGGATGAGGACGCCCGGGACGGAGCCGACCGCGGCCTGCCTGGACGTGACGTTCGAGTCGATGGAGGACGGCCCGCTCGGGTGCCTCGCGGCCCGGCTGCTCGAACTCTGCGCCTGGCTCGCGCCCGAGGGCGCGAGCCACCGGCTCTTGGCGTCGGCGCCGTTCCTCGACCGGCTCGCCGTCGCGGCCGGTCCGGAGGCCGGCGAGCTCGTCGCCGCCGACAGCATGGTGCTGGACCAGCTGCTGCGGCTCTGCGTGCGCTTCGGCCTGGCCGACGTCCAGTGGAGCCGCGATCCGCGGATCCTGCTGCACCGGAGGGTGCAGGAGCTCATCCGGGACCGCCTCTCCCCGGAGCAGGCGGCCGAGCGGCAGGGGCAGACGATCGGCGCCCTCGCGGACATCGTGCCCGTCGAGGCCGACGGCCCGGTGAGCCTCCACGGGGAGGTGTTCTCCGAGCTCCACCGGCATCTGGGCCCGTCCGGGGCCGCCGAGAGCCTCGACGCCCACGCTCGCCGCTGGCTCGTCGAGCAGGTGCGATTCCAGTACGTCACCGGCGACCGGGGGAGCTGGAGCCTCATGCTCCCGATGGTCGAGGAGCTGCTGCCGGCCTGGCCGGACGACCTGCTCAAGGGGCGCCTGCTCGTCCAGGTCGCCAACCTCCGCCGTGACCTCGGCCGGTTCGACGACGCCCTGCGGGCGAGCGAGCAGGCGCTGACGATCCTGCGCGGAGCGGACGCCGCGGGCCGCTACTGGGCACTGACCGCGGGCCGCGGCCGCACCGGAGACCGGCGCGGCCTGGGGCAGTTCGGCCAGGCGCTGGGCGAGATCGAGGGCGTGTACGAGGAGACCCGGCTGCTCCTCGGCGACGGCCACCGCGACACGACCATCGCCCGTAACAACCTCGCCGAGGCCGCCTTCCTCACCGGACAGCACCAGCTCGCCGAGGACACGGCCGTACGCGCGTGGCGGCAGCAGGTGGCCGAGTTCGGGGAGACCGACCCGATCGCGTTGCGCATCGCCCGCCGGGTCGGCGACTACAAGTTCGCGAACGGGCGCAAGGACGAGGCGCGGCGCCTGCTCGTCATGAGCCTCGGCCAGGCGCGTGACCAGAAGACGCCCGACCGGCTCAGCGAGATGGACCTGCTGAGGAGCCTCGCGATCGTCGACCGGCAGCGGGGGGTGGACGCCGCGGACGAGAAGATCCGGAGGGCCGTGCGCGGGTTCCGCGCGGTCCTGGGCGCCGGCCATCCCAGCACCCTGGCCGCCGAGCTGAGCCTGGCGATCGAGCTCGACGAGGCCGGCGATCACCTGGGGGCCTCGCGGCTGGGCCGGCGGCTCCTCGACGACCTCGTCGGCGTGTACGGCCCCGGCCATCCCTTCGTCCAGCTGTGCCGGCTCGACCTCGGCCTGTTCGAGGGCACGATGGAGGCGCCCGAGAACACCCTCGCGACGGTGCGGGAGGCGAGACAGCGGCTCGTCGCCGCGCTCGGCGAGCAGCATCCGTGGGCGATGGTGGCCGCGCTGCACGAGGCACGGGCGCTGACGGGTCTCGGCCGGGCCGACGAGGCGCTGCGACTGCACGAGGCGACCGCCGCGGACCTGCTCGACTATCTGGGGGACGAACACCCCTATACCGAGGTCGCCGCCGCGGCGCTCGAGACGGCTGAGGGCCTGACCGAAGCGAGCATTACTTCCGCCATTTATGTGGACATTCCAATCATCTGATGGGGAAAAGCGGGTTTTCGAAGGAGGCGGCAATGGGGGAGCTTCGCACAACTCGTGCGAGTGTCCATGAATGGACGGGCAGCCGCAGCATCGAGCAGGTTACGGTCAGCACTTTTCACGACTACGTATGCCGGCAGGGAGGTCCGCACTACCTGGCCAAGTACGACCACGGCGTCTATGAGTTCGCCGTGGACGTGCTCGACGCCGGGGAGCTCTTCTCGGCCGGCTCCGACGCGTCGCCGGACCGGCGCCACTTCTACCAGGCGGCCGGGCAGCAGCTCGCCTTCATGATGACCGCCCTGGACCAGCAGCTGAACGACCTCGAGACGGGCCGGCTGATCCGCATGGTGCTGCACGCGGAGCGCGGGGCCATGTTCTGCATGTCGGTCACGCCGAAGAACTACGTCCTGGCGATCGTCTTCGGAGCCGCCGCCGCCGTGAAGGGCCGGACGGCCCGGGTGTTGCCACAGGTCGGTCTCGTCCGCGACGCCGATGTGTTCGTCAGCGGCATCGTCGACGGGCTCCGCGACCGGCTCGGGATCCCGTCCCAGAACCCCGGCGGCTGGAAGAGTACCATGCCGGCGGCGAACGCGCCGTCGGCGGACGAACCGGCGAACGACGAGACCTTCCGATCCGCGGTCCAGCGACGGAGCTCGCCGCTGTCCACGCTGGGTGGCCGGCTGCCCGACCTGCTCAGACCGGACGAACTCGTCTACCTCGCGCACTGCCGGTCGGGAGACATCGTCGCGGAGGCGGACCTCCTCGACCACGAGCAGGTCGTCGCGCTGCGGCCGGCGCATCTGCCGCCTCCGGCGATGCGGACGCTCTACCGGCGCACGGCCGAGGGGTTCGTCACGTTCACCCGGCAGCTGAGCCAACTCGCCCGGCAGGCGGTTCGCGGCCGGATGCTGCGCATCGTGCTGGACGTCGAACAGGGCGCCGTCTACTACTACCGCCTCGGCCCCCGCGACTACCTCGTCGGGGTGACCGTCAACCAGAAGCGCGTGAGTCAGGCCGACCGGAGAATGGGCGAACTCGTGGCCGGCCTTGTCGGCGCCGGGGCGAGTTTCGGACAGTAACAATTGCCGTCGGTCTGACAATATTCTACACTCGAAACGACAGCGTCGTCATTGTCTTTGTCCCCTGCTCGCGGGAAGTGTCCGGCGCCATGGCGAAGCGATTTGCGTTAATGCTCGTAATAGTCGGATTAGGCGCTCTCGCAGGCGGATACTTCGGACATGTCGGGGCGCTGCTCAACAGCGGTTACTACCCGGCGGTGGTGACGGGGCTTCTCGCGCTGGGCCTCTACGGCAGCACGCACGCCATCGACCTCGAGCACCTGCGCGGCGACCTGCGTACGGTCGTGCTCGCCGTCACGGTGGGCGTCCTGTTGAAAGCCGCGTTGATCAGCGCCGTCATGCTCGCGTTCTTCCCCAGGCCCGGCTCGCTGGTGCTCGGCATCGCCGTGGCGCAGATCGATCCGCTGTCGGTGGTGGCCCTCGGCGGCTCCTCCCGGCTCTCCGCGCGCGGACGTGGCCTGCTCCTCGCGTGGGCGTCCTTCGACGACCCCGTCACGACGCTCCTCACGATCTATGTCGGGGCGCTGGCGCTGTCGGCGCGGCACGGCGGGTCGGCCGCCGCGCTGAACCTCGGCGGACCCGGGTCCTTCGCCCTCGACCTTCTGGGCAACGTGCTGCTGGCCGGCGCGGTGTTCCTGGCCTACCGGTGGGTCCGGCGGTTCCGTCCGTGGCCCCGGCTGGCGGTCACCTGTCTCCTGCTCGCCGGCACGGTCGCCGTCGCGATCTGGCAGGTGTGGGTGCTGGCCGTGGCCCTCGTCGGCCTGGCGGTGCGGCCGGTCATCCCCGGCCGGCCGCGCGCCGTCGGCCGGCTGCTGGACCGGGCCGTCGATCTCGCCTTCGTCCTGGCCACGGGTCTGCTCGGCCTGATCCTCTCGCTCGGGATCTCGCCCGGAGCCGGGCTCGTCCTGGGGCTCGCGGCGTTCGGCGCCCAGGCGGTCGTCAGCCTTCCGCTGACACGTTCGCAGAGCAGCGGCGACACGGTGTACCTGGCGCTGGCGCAGCAGAACGGCATCACGGCGATCGTGCTGGCGCTGCTCCTCGAACCCGCGTTCGCCGGGACGGTGGCCGTGGTCGCCCCCGCCATCCTGGTCATCAACCTGCTCTATCTCGTGAGCAACACGGCGTACGCCCGGCTCGTCCCCTCAGCGGCCGTGGAGCCCGCCGGGGCCGGTGGCCGAGAAGGCCTGCCGGACGCGGTGCCCGAGCTCGCTGAGCAGCACGTACATGTCGGCCTGCCGACGAGACCGGGTGCGTTGCTCGATGACCGCGGTCCGCGATGAGGGTCGCGCGAGCAGGTCGTTGAGCGTGTTCAGCTGGTAGACCGGCAGCTCCTCCAGCACCGTGTCGAAGGCGCGGCAGAAGACGGCCAGCCGTTCGAGCTGCCGCGCGCTGGGCGTCGCACCGTCCAGCTGCCCGTACCAGTCCTCGACCGCGGTACGGAAGGCCGCGATCAACGCCTCGGTGAGCTTCGCGACGCCGACCGTGCGCACGGCCTCGCTGCTGTGCAGCCGCAGCAGGACGCCGCTCACGCTCCCCGGCGACTCGGCGCCGAACAGCTCGCCGAGGGCGGCGTCCAGGCCGGTCAGCGCCTTCAGTTCGGTGACCACCTCCGTGAAGATCACTTCAACGTGCTCGGGCAGCGGCCGCTGGCGGCGGCGCGGATCGAGGTCCTGCAGATCGCGGGCCAGGGCGGCGTACTGGCGTTCGGTGGTGTCGCGCATCGACTCGACCTGGAGTGCGAGCTCCTCCAGATAGCGCTGCGCGTTGGTCTGCGCCGCCGCGAGCCGGCTGATGTTGGCCCGGATCACGGCCGTCTCGCCCTCGGCGGCCTCCAGCGGTCCGGTCAACCGGCGCAGGAGCGACTCGAAGTCTTCGGAGAACCGCTCCCTGGCGAAGATGAGGGGCGGCTCGGAGAAACTCTCCTCCAGGTCCCGGCGCACCGGGTCGGCCAGGAAGCCGTTGACGATGAGCGCGGTCCTGCTGCGGGGAGCCGTCGTACGGACCGCCCTGGCGTTGGCGATCAACCGCTGGGCGTCGGCCTCGTCCAGGACCGAGTCGGTGAGGAAGATCGCGCACCCCGAGTCGTAGACGGGGACCCAGTAGGGGGCGCGGGGGCCGTCCTCGCCGCCGACCGGGTGGTCGGTGTGGTACTCGCGAGCCTGTTTCTGCAGCTCGGTGGCGATCTGCTTGCGGACCGTACGTTCGTCGACGACCTCGGACTTGCCTTTCGCCGCCCGGCGGACCATCAATCGGTCGACCCGGCCGGTGTCGAGCGACATGCGGTAGCACGACTGGCAGATCTGGATGATCCGGCGAGCGTTGCCCCCGGTGAGCAGGTAGATGAACTGGATGATCTCCGCGCTGAAGGGACCCAGCCCCGGCCCGTAGCGCGTGGCGGCCATGCTCTTGTCGATGTAGTCGAGCACCTGTTCCGCCGACAGGCCGTCGTCGGTGGAGATCGTCGCCGTGATGGCGTGTTCGGCGTTGTTCTGGCCGATCGCCTCCAGGAACTCCGGCAGGCCGCAGAGCACGAGGAAGATCCCCTGGCGCGTCGCGAGGTCGGTCAGCGCGCGGAACGCCGCGATGGTCTCCGCGGGGGGACGGCTCGAACTCGGAAGCACCTTCTCCAGTTCGTCGAAGACGAGGACGAAGTGGCGCGAGCGGCCGCGGTAGAGGAGCGCCAGCACGCCCATCGCCTCGAGCGCACGTGGCTCGTCGTCGATCCGGCTGGTGATGCCCCGCTCGCGGAGCAGGGGATCGGGCTCCTCTCCTCGCAGCCACTCCCAGACCTGATCGGCCAGGTCGTTGCGTAGCAGGAGCATGAGGGCGGTGCCGTACTCCTCATTCCGGGTGACCTTCGCCAGATCCGCGTTGAGTCGTTGCAGGAAGGTGCTCTCGGCCAGATTGAACTGCGTGACGAAATGCTGTGGATCGATCTCCAGCTCGCGCAGGCGACGAGTGACCTCAGGAGGGAATCCGGTATTCTCCAGCGAGTCGGCCACGATGTGGGCGTAATATTCGCGGATATGGCGGATCACGTCGTCGCGATTGAAAGTTGCAAGATAGTTGCCGCGATAAAGAGTGTGAAACCCGCCCTCCTGCGCGCCCACATAGGCGTAGCGTGCGTCGTCGCCGTGCGATGAGCGCACCTTGCGGAGTAACTGGGTCGCCAGGTGGGTCTTTCCGGTGCCGTAGTCGCCGGAGACCGCCAGCACGACACCCTCGGTGCCGTCTTCGGCGAGGTGGGCGTCGAGCAGCCGCATCGCCTCGTCGATCGCCGGCGTCGGCACGCTGACCACGTCGACGCCGAGCGCCCAGGGGTCGGCTGAGGGGCGAGGGAAGGGATTGTCGTCAATTAGCTGTTCTTGGCGCGCATTAGGGGCATTCATCACAACTATCCCGCCCGCCCCTCCAGCTCGCCCGCTATGAAGCTCGTCAAGTCATCCAGTGTTACTATATCTCCGGTCGGCCACGGATTACTCTTATAATGTTCGTAGATCTTCCATAGCAACGTCTGCACAAATCCGATGGACAACTCTTGACCTCCAGTGAGTGCGTCAATGGCGTCGGGTGCCAGATCGGGAAAGGTTTTCTTCAGGCCCGGAACATTGATTCTGGCATTGCGGAAGACGGCGCCGTCGCCTGGTCGTAGCGGTCCGGTCCTCAAGTAGATCGGCTGCGCCACTTCATTGATCTTCCACTCGTTCTTGCGTCGCTGGAGGCTTTCGTCGGCCGATTCGGAGAACACCAGCATCTTCCGCTGCGTCGCCGCCCAGTATCCGGCGACCTCGGAGGACCGCTCGGCCGGCGGGGCGACGACGATCAGAGCGGTCTCGGGCTTCATGGTCGTGCTCAGCGTGAACGTGAGCTCCTCCAGGTCGGCCGTCCAGTCGATCTGCGGGAGGTCGCCCTCGACGAGCTGCTGGTTGCGCGAGACCGCCCGGTACATCCTGGTGCCCACCTTGCGGACGCGCCGGTCGATGGTCTGCCCGTCGCGTTCGAGGCCGCTGAAGTTGAGCGGAAGGGTCTTGACGCCCTTGTCCTCCAGGTGTCGCTGGGCCCAGACGGCGCACCGGTTGACCAGCGAGGTCTTGCCGCAGCCGGTGGGGCCGCCCACCGCGACGAAAAGGCCGGTCTGCTGGAGCGTCCCGACGCCGTTCAGCGCGGTCCGGAAGAGCTCGTAGCTCTCGCCGGCATGGTCGACGTCGACGTGGCACGTGCAGCTCTCGGGATGGAGGCACTTCAGCGGCGGGTTGGGCATGGTGTGCCCCTCGTCCCGGCAGAAGGGATTGACGCGTTCGTCGGGGTGGCTCATGGCGGTGTCTCGTCGTGCTCGGTCCGCACCGGGCCGTACCACCGCCAGGGGCGGTCCAGCCGGGAGACGACCTCCATGGCGTCGGCGTGCCGTGCCTCCAGCCGGTCCAGGAGCCGCTGCGCGTCCTGTCTCAGCCGCGCGGGCTCGGTCGGCCAGTCGGCCTCGCGGATGTCCCGGTCGAGGATTCTGATCGCCGTGATCAGCCGTTCGAGTCTCCATCGGGGATGACGGCTCTTGCGGCGCTGGAGGTCGGCCAGCAGCGCGCTGAGCGGTGCGTCCATGGCCGCTTCGAGGGACCGCCCCTGGCCTCGGCGCCAGCCGATCAGGCAGTCGCGGCAGGCCCGCTCGTAGGCCGTCGCCGCGGCGTGCAGCTCTCCCGCCGCCCTCTCCGCGCTCGCCTTCCGTGTGGTCAGCATGCCGGAGCCGAGCGCGAGCAGCGCGCCGACCCCGACGGGGATCAGCCCGATCACCGTCTTGACCAGCTCGCCGGTCCAGCCGCTCGAGGTCTCCGGCAATTTCCGGACCGCGACGAGCGCGGCACAGGCACGGCCGAAATCGAGGGGGAAGGCCTGCCGCCAGTCCTTGACCGCGTAATCGCGGCCGTTGACCTTAAGCGGCTTGTCATGAGTTCCCCGGCCGGCCAGGCCCAGCGCCACCGCGGTGTCCACAAGCGGACGCTTGTTTCCCGGTTTCGCGCAGTAAAGCGTCTGGGCGTCTCCGGCGGGATCGGCGTGGGCGGGGGAGACGGCCGGGCCGCAGACCGCGGCTCCCAGCAGCGCGGCGACCGTCAACCACCTGGTCTGCCGCAACATGTGAGGACTCCCCCTTTGCCGACCCCAAACCACGATAACGTCGAAGAAGCGGAGAGATAAGAAGCTTAACGGAATCTCCATCGGATCCCCGGTCGGGGTTTTGCCGCTGCCGCTATTCGCAATAGGCGGGCGTCCCTCGGTTGGACGCATGGAGCTCATGTGGACCGGACTCGCCGCGTGTAATTAAATGTCGATTTCGGCATGTCCTTAATGAGGGTGGGAATGGCGTGCGCTGGGCGTCCGGCGCCCGCCATGAGGATCCACTCCGCCGCGCGGCACCCCGGCGCCTGACCACGAAGCCGGGTGCCGGTAGATCTCGTGGAGATCTACCGGCACCCGGGACGGCGGCGCTACCGCATGACCGGCATGGCTACCGGTGGATGACGCCTGGGTCGGGTTCGAGGGTGATGGAGTCGAGGTTGACGTTGCCGTTGTCGTTCGGGCCGAACACGAAGTTCAGCGGGGCGGCCTGGCTCAGGGGGAGGCTGACCTGGTGGTCCGACCAGACGTCCCAGGTGGCCAGGTTCGGCAGCCCGAGTTGGACGGTTCGCGTGCCGCTGGTGAGGGACATGGTCTGGGTCGCGCCCATGGCATTGGCGTAGCGGAGGCGGACGGTGTAGACGCCGTCGGCGGGGACCGGGGCGGTGAAGCGTACGCCGCTGTCCTTGGTCTTCAGACAGGCCACGAAGCCCGTACCGGTGTAGCCGGTGTGGTCGGTGCGCCGGCACGCCGCGCCGAGGAGCTGGGCGGACTCCGCCTCGATCGTACGGGGCGCGGTGGCGAGCATCCGGCCGGTGGCCAGCAGGTCGGCCGCGGCGTCCGGGGTGATCGGTCCGGCCTCGACCAGGGTCGTGAACCGGCCCAGGGCCTCCCGCATGTCCCCGGGGTTCTTCGCGACCGCCGCCGCGACGGCGGCCTTGACCTCGGAGGCGAGCCTGCCGGACAGCGCGGAGTCGACGGCCCCCGTGTCGGTGGCCTGCCGCACCTTCAACGCGAGGGAGAAGAGCCCCTGCGGTGCGCCGAGCCGAGGGGCGAGCCGGTCGTCGATGGCGGTACGGGCCGGCGCGGTCACGTCGGTGAGGGGCAGGTCGTAGAGGGCGAGCCGTACGTCCTGGAGGGCCAGGAGACGGCCCGTCGGGTCGCCCTGGCGGAGCGTGGTCTCGGCCCTGTTGATCGCGGGCTGGAGGCGCGCCAGCGCGGACGACGTCACTTCGCCGGACTTGTGCAGTTCCCGGACGAGGTCGAGCACCGAACGGGTCTGTTCCACCGGCACCGGCTTGCCGCGTTCGCCGCCGGGCGCGCCCACCGCGACCCGGAAGTCCCGGTCCGGCACCTCCGCGGCGGGGAGCGTCCACTCGACGGTCCGGGTTCCGCCGCCCGCGACGCGGACGCGCCGCGCCTCACCGGCGGGGCGGCCGTCGAGGAACACCTGGGCCTCGAACGCGGCCACGGTGCTGCCGCCGTTGGTGAGCGGGACCTTCACGGTCAGCTGCTGGGTGGCCGGGTCCAGTACGGCCTGGGTGGTGCCGTAACCGGCACGCGGCGCGGCGTACCAGGGCAGGTCCGCCAGATCCGCGGCGGTCGCGGGCCTGAGCTTGACCGCCTGGCCGCCGGCGGCGACCAGCGACATGGACAACCGGGTGGACGGTTTGACCAGCGTCCTGCGGATCTCGACGGGCAGCGGGTCGCCCTTCCAGGTGGTCTCCTGGGCATCGGCGTAGATCTCCGCCACGAAGGTGCCGTGCGAGAGGAAGGACAGCGGCACCTGGAGGGTCCGGTCGTTCTCGTCGGTGATCGCGCCGAGGTACCAGGTGTCGTCCTTCCGCCGGGCCGTCGTCGTGTAGTCCCCGATGGCGCTGTCCAGGACGCGGGTCTCGTCCCAGGTGGTGGGCATGTCCTTGAGGAAGGCGAAGCCGGGGTGGGCGGCGTAGTTCTCGGGGGTGTCGGCGAGCATCTGCAGGGGGCTGAAGAATGTCGGGTACAGCGCGAGCTGCGCGGCCGAGGTGGTCTGGACGCGGGTCCCGAGGTGGGCGGGGTCCCAGGTGACGTTCAGGACGCCGGGCGTGTAGTCGGCGGGCCCTCCCATGTACCGGGTGAAGGGGAGAATCGTGGCCTGCGCGGGCGGGTTGCCGTTGACGCCCATGTAGTTCTGCTGCTCCATGCCCGCGACGCCTTCACCCGTCATCATGTTCGGGTAGGTGCGCGCCAGACCGGTGGGTTTGATCGCCTCATGGGCGTCGACCATGATGTGGTGCCGGGCCGCCGTGTCGATCACCCGCTGGAAATGGCGGACGGCCTCCTGGTCGTAGTGGCTGCGGTTGACCCCGCCGAGCACGAACTTGGTGGCGTAGCCGGTCTTGATCCCGTGAATGCCGAGTTCCTCGTACCGGGAGAAGATCTTCTCCATGTTCTGGTCGTAGTAGTCGACATCGCCCCGGGTCTCGTTGTGCGCGATGAACCCCACGCCGTTGGCCTTGGCGTACCGGAGCACCTCGGGAAGGTCGAAGTCGGCCTGCGGGGTCAGGAAGTCCTGGCCCGTCCAGGCTCCGCCGGAGTTGGTGTTCCAGCCCTCGGCGAGGACGAACTTGGCACCCGCCTGCTTGGCCAGGTCGATGTACTGCTTGACCCGCGCGGTGGTCGCGCCGTGCTTGGGCCCGGCGTTCCAGGTGGTCTCCCGCCGCTGGAGTTCCCACCAGACGCCCGTGTACGTCGCGGGCTTGATCCAGGATGTGTCGTCGCAGATCGCGCACGGGTCGTTGAGGTTCTCGGTCAGATGGGACTCACCCAGGTCGCCGGGTCGGTCGCCCACGGTCAGGGTGCGCCAGGGCGTGGCGAACTCGCCGTTCAGCTTGGCCTTGGTGCCGTCGGGGAGGGAGATCAGGTCGCTGGAGAACCGGCCGGGCTGCCCCGGCACCGCTTTCAGCGTCATGCTGGGGTAGTCGGTCAGGTCGGCCTCGTGCACCACCACATAGGAGTCGGCGGCGGGTGAGGCGGTGATGGGCGTCTGGGCCGTGGCGACAGCGGACAGGGGCAGGTCGCGATAGTGCTGCTCGTCGGCGCTCCAGGTCGTGCCCGCGGCGATCGACCAGCTCCTCGCACCGGGATCCAGAGCGAACTCGGTCTGCTCGGCGGTGACGGTGTAGGCGCCCAACCCGGGCTGGCCGGGGAAGTGGTAACGGAAGCCGACCCCGTCGTCGAAGACCCGGAACACCAGGTCGAGCTCGAACCCGGTGCCGGCCTGGACCGCGTGGACGGTGAGCTCGCGCGCGTGGTTCCGGACCGTGCTGGAGGTTCCCCATACGGGCTTCCACGTCTCGTCGATCGTGCGTCGTTCGACGGACTTGATCGACATGCCCTGGGTGAGGCTGGGGCGTCCCGCCAGATCCACGCCGAGTCCGGAGGCGCCGACGAGGACCCTGTCGCGCTTCCTCACGCTGTACGTGAGACGTCCGCCGTCGGAGGTGACCGCGACCCGCAGGTCGCCGTCCGGCGAGTCGACGACCTGAGCGCCCTTCCCAGCGACCTCGACGAGACCGCTGGGCGCGGCGGGCTTCTCGGCTCGGGTCTGGGCCTGCACCTGAGGCGCCACGACTCCTCCTGAGATCAGCAGGGCCGCCGTCATCGTGAGCAGTCCCACCCGTCTTCTTCGCCACTCCGTGCCATCACGCTTCATACATGCCTCTTCGTGTGGGAGGGGTGGAGTGGCGGAGAACACTCCACGACAAGCTTCGTGATCGTAGATACACAGAAAGACTCTGGTCAATATTCTTAATACAACCTAATTAGGGTGCTAAGCATCGTAATTAGGTACGCTCGGCCCGTGGCCACCCCACCGAACCAGCGGCTCGAACGCAGCAGGCGCACGATCCTCGACGCGCTGAACCAGTCCTTCCCCGCGACCCGGCAGGAGCTGAGCCGCCGGACCGGGCTCGCGCCGAGCACGGTCGCGGGGATCGTCCGGGGGCTGCTGGCCGAAGGGCTGGTGCGGGAACACGCGGCCGACGGCCAGACGGGACGCGGCCGGCCGTCGTCGCGGCTGTCCCCCCGCCGCCCGCCGGGACACCTCGTCGGGATCGACTTCGGGCACACGCACATCGCGGCGGCGCTCGCCACGACCACGCAGGAGATCGTCGCCGAGGCCAGGACGCGCCTCGACGTGGAGGCCTCGGCCGGCAACGCGCTCGACCAGGCGGCGGTCCTGGTCGCCGACCTCCTAGACCGGACGGGAGTCCCGGCCGGCTCGGTGCTGCGGACGGCGGCGGGGATCCCGGGACCGGTCAACCAGGCGACCGGCCGGATCCAGTCGGCCACGATCCTCGCGGGCTGGACCGGAGTCCGTCCCCGGCAGGAGCTGACCGCCCGCCTCGGCGGCGAGGTGCTGATCGCCAACGACGCCGAGCTCGCCGCGCTGGCCGAGCACACCCACGGGACCGGGCGGAACGCGTCCGACCTGATCTACGTCAAGGCCTCCCACGGCATCGGGGCCGGGCTGATCCTCGCGGGCCGGCGCTACACCGGAGCGTACGGCGCGTCGGGGGAGATCGGGCACACGCTGATCCAGGAGGGCGGTGCGCAGTGCCGGTGCGGGCAGCGCGGCTGCCTCGAGTCGGTGGTGTCGATCGGCGAGGTGTGGCGGCAGCTCGTCGCGGCGGGCCTGCCGCTTCCCGAACGAACCGAATGGCCCGACGACCTCTCCCTGGCCGCCCTGGCCGGCAACCCGGTCGCGGCCCGGATCATCACCGACGCGGGACGCCGGATCGGACGGGTCCTGTCCGACCTGTGCAACGCCCTGGACCCCGCGATGCTCATCATCGGCGGCGAACTCGCCACCGCGGGCGACGCTCTCCTGGAAGGGATCCGCGAGTCCCTGCGCCGCTTCGCGCAGCCCGCGATCAGCGACCGCGTCCAGGTCCGCACCTCCTCGCTGGGCCCGCGAGCGGGCCTGATCGGAGCGCTGACCCTCGCCGCCACGGAGTCCGCCGCCTAGGAGCGTGGGTCAGTAATGCCAACCCCGCTGAAGAGTGGTTTGGCGGTCCATGGCTCCGGGGTCGTACCCTGCCCGGCCCTACTCCTCGTCGGCTTCATCCAGCAACATGCGCGGGTAGTATGCGCCAGGCGTGTCCTGCGGCCACGCAGCCATGAGGCGTTCCACCACCTCACGGTGGGTCGCCAGATGGGCCGCGGCGAGGACCGATGCGACGCTGACTTGAAGCTGGATTTCGTCGGACTCGGTGAGCCGCATGACGATCTCGGCGCCTTCGGCACATTGCGCGAACCTCAGCGTCTCCATCACTTCGGCCCGGGTTCGGACGTCCCGCGAGTCGTCCGTGGCGATGCGGCCGATGACTTGGATCAGCCTGGGGTTCGGCGTGTCGGCCTGTTCGAGCGGCTTCGTCGCCGCGCCGCTCGCGTTCGACAGCACCTCGGGGTCGGTTGTCCGTTCCATCACGTCGGCGATGAGCTCGGCGTCCTCCGGCTGCGCCAGATTCGTCATGGCCAGCAGCGCACTGGCGTGATCGGCCCCGTCTCTCCCGGCGCCGCTTTCCGCGGCCGTCAGCGGAGGCTGCCGCAGGACCCAGCGGGCCCGCTCCAGGATCTCCGCTTCGTACGGCTCGCATGGATTGCCGCCGCCCCACCTGCTTTCAGCCTCCGCATACTGGAACCGCGCGAGGGCGACGCTGACGGGCACCCGCTGCCCGCTTCGCAGGAGCTTGAGGAGGGCGTCGACGAACGCGGCGCCGCTGGAGGACTTCACCAACTCCGCGCGGGCGGCCTCCAACTCCGACGCGTCGAGGGAAACCGAGTCCCAGTAGTAGGTCGTCACGCGGGAAAGCCTCGCACAGGCGTCAGCGGGCACAACCTACCTTTTCACGGTCGCCGATCGCTGTCGTAGATCGGGCGTCTAGGAAGCTACGAGCGTTGGTCGGCACGCCAACCCCACCAGCCGTTCGTGCGATCTTTTGCATAAGAAGATCTTGTTATGTCTGGCGGGGATGGCCTGTTCGAGGTGGATCCGGCGGGAGTGGAGCCGAGGGCCGCGCCGCCGGTGAAGAAGACGTTCCGGGCGCTTGCACCGGATCAGATGCTGTTGCTGCCGCCGTCGCTTGATGAATGGCTGCCCGAAGGGCATCTGGCCCGGTTCGTGGCCGAGCTGGTCGACGAGGTCCTGAACCTCGGTCCGGTCCTGGCGGCCTACACCGAGAAGCGCGGATTCCCGCCGTATGACCCGCGGCTGATGGTAGGTGGACAAGGAGGAACGCGTCGAAGCCGAGATCGCCCAGCTCGAAGCCGCCGCCGCTGCGCTGCTGGCCGACGCCGCAGCCGACGCCGCCGAGGACGAGCGCTTCGGCGTGAACGGCAAGGACGCCGACCTGTCGGCCGAGCTGGACCGGCGGGAGAAGCGCCTGGCCAGGTTGCAGGCCGCTCGCGCGCAGATCGAGGCCGAGGCCGCCGCCAAGGCGCGCAAACATGCCGAGGACAAAGAACGCCGCCGTCAGGACCGGTCCGGCGACGACGACCCTGGGGCTGTCGAGGCCGCCGGCCGCCAGGCGCAGGCTACGGCCCGCCCGAAGGACAAGGCCCAGGCCAACTTCACCGACCCGCAGTCGCGGATCATGAAAAACGGCGACGGCGCCTACATCCAGGCCTACAACGCCCAAGCCGTCGTGGACGACGCCCACCAGATCACCGCCGCCGACGTCACCACGAACCCGTCGGACGCGCTGAACTACACGACGATGCTGGACCAGTCCGCCACCAACACCGGCATCCATGCACGTCAGGCCCTGGTCGACGCAGGGTACTGCTCCGAGGCAAACCTTCAAGCCGCCGCTGCGCGCAAGGCCGAGCACGGCACCGACACCTTCATGGCCACCGGCCGCCTCGCCCACGACCAGCAGGTCCCGGCGCCACCGCGCGGACGCATCCCGACCGACGCGGCACCGAAGGAGCGCATGGCCCGCAAGCTGCGGACCAAACCCGGACGGGCCGCCTATGCCCGCCGAAAAGCCATCGTCGAACCCGTATTCGGCCAGATCATGACCTGCCAGGACGGCCGGGAACTCCTGCTGCGCGGCGAGGCCGGAGCCCGCGGCGAATGGCGGCTACTGGCCGCCTGCCACAACCTCCGCAAGATCTTCCGGCACGCCGGAACCGCCGGGCTGCCCGCAGCCCGAGCCTGACGGCCCCGGCGGCAGGACTGCCACCCGCCCCTGGGACAACACCGGACATTGTCGCTGCCGCCCTGGACCCGCCCCGTCACCACCACAAGACCCCGAACGGCCGGACAGTCGATCACGACCGCTCGGCGGCTTGTCCGTTACCGACCCACGCTCCTAGCCCGCGCCTCCCCGGTCACTTCCGGCGTCCGACGGTCAGCAGGCCGACGAACGTCGCGGTCAGATGTGGATCGCCGAGCGACTCCAGGCGGTGCCGTACGCGGGTCAGGAACTCGGTGCGGCGGGGTTCGCCGAGTGCGTTCGTGCCCGACTGGGTGGCGAGATTGGCGACGTAGTCGTCGGCGCGGTAGACGACCTCGAAGGGGTAGCGCAGGCTCGCCACCTCTTCGAAGAGGCGCTCCGCCTCCGGCGGGAGGTGGCGCGGGCCGATCCGCTCCGGTGGCGGCGGCGGGTCGCCCTCGAAACCCACGGCCTGGTAGTCCTCCTGCACCTCCGTCCAGAAGGGGTCGGCGTCCGTGGGCCGTGCCCACAGGCAGCCCGCGACGGCCAGGGCGCCCCCTGGACGCAGCAGGTCGTGGGGCTTGGCGTAGCGAAGTGCCGGGTCGACCCAGTGCAGGGAGTTGACGGCCACGACCGCGTCGACCGGGGCGCCTCCCGGCCGCCAGTCCTCGAACGAGGAGGTCACCACTTCGGTGGCGGGGAATCCGGCCAGGCGCCGCCGGGCGACGGCCGCCAGTTCGGTGCCCGGCTCGACGGCGGTGACGGCCAGTCCGCGCCGGGCGAGCGGCACGGTCGCCTGCCCCGTGCCGCAGCCGATCTCGACGACCCGGTCTCCCGGCTCGAGCCCGGCCTGCTCGACCAGGTCGTCGAACAGCCGAGGCGGGCAGACCGGCCGGGTGCGCTGGTAGTCCTCGGCCGCCGCGTCGAACCCGCCGCGCAGGCGCCGCAGTTCGTCCGCGGCCGCATGATCGGCATCCACGGTCGTCGATTATCGAGGATGGTCGTCTCGCACGCCGATCATCACGCGCGCGGACCGATGCCGTCCTGACCGGGACCGTCCGCACCTGGTCAGGAGCCGCGTAATAGCATGTCAGGGCAGTGCCGTGCCGCCCGACCGGTGAGAGAGAAGCGAGGCTCCGCCAGGTGAGTTCCCGACCGGTCTCCCTGCTCAGGGTCGCACCGGCGGTGTTCCTCCCGACGCTCATCTTCGAGATCGGCATGGGCGCGCTCATCCCGATGATCGCGTTGAGCGGGCGGGGTCTCGGCGCCTCCGTGGGGATGGCCGGGCTGGTGCTCGCGCTGCTGGGCGTGGGCCAGATCCTGGGGGACGTGCCCGCCGGGGCGCTCGCCGCCCGCGTGGGCGACCGCCGGGCGATGCTCATCGCCGCCGGGGTCGCCATCGTCACCCTGCTCGGCTGCGCCCTGGCCGACACGCTCTGGCAACTGGCGGTCGGCGTCGCCGCCACCGGGGCCACCAACGCCGTCTTCATCCTCGCCCGGCAGGCGTACCTCACCGAGGTCGTACCCGAGCGGCTGCGCGCGCGGGCGCTGTCCACGCTGGGCGGCATGACGCGCGTCGGCGCGTTCGCCGGGCCGTTCATCGGCGCCGCGGTGGTGCACGGCCGTCCGGTGCGCGACATCTACTGGCTGGCGCTGGCCTGCGCGATCGCGGCCGGGCTCGTCGTGCTCCTCGTGCCCGACGTGGCCGGCCCCGCGACGGCGCACGGGCCGCGGCGCGACCCGGTGTCCGTACGCTCGGTCGTGGTGCGGCACCGGCGGGTCTTCCTGACGCTCGGGCTGGCCGTGCTGCTCGTGGCCTCCGTACGCGCCACCCGGCAGACGGTCCTGCCGCTGTGGGCCGACCACCTCGGCCTGAGCCCGTCCACGACGAGCGTCGTCTTCGGGCTGGCCGGGCTCGTGGACACCATGACCTTCTACCCGTCGGGCAAGGTGATGGACAGCGCGGGCCGCCTGTGGATCGCGATCCCGTCGATGCTGGTCCTCGGGGCGACCCAGGCCGTGCTGCCGCTCACCCACGGACTGGTGACGCTGGCGGTGGTCGCCATGCTCATGGGGTTCGGCAACGGCATCGGCAGCGGGCTCCTGATGACCCTCGGCGCCGACGTCGCGCCGCCGCGGACCCGCTCGCAGTTCCTCGGCGTGTGGCGGCTGTGCTCGGACTCCGGTACGGCCGCCGGGCCGCTGGTCGTCTCGGCCGCCGCCGGGCTCGGCAGTCTCGCCGCCGGGATCGAGACGATGGGCGTGGTCGGCGTCCTGGCCGCGATCGCCCTGCTGCGCTGGGTGCCGCGCTACTCGCCGTTCGCCACCACCGGCACGCGGACGCGCCGCGCGAGGCCGAGCGTGGAGGAGCCCGTGGGTTAGATTCGGGTGCCGGACCCGGCCCGAACCATGCCCGGAGGCACCCGTGCTCCGTCCCCAGGACACCTCCAGCCGCGAACGCGTCCGCCTCGACGGGCTCTGGGCCTTCGCCTTCGACCCCGCCGACCGGGGGCGCGCCGAGGAGTGGTGGCGCGGTGACCTGCCCGGCGCGGTGGAGATGCCCGTGCCCGCCAGCTACAACGACGTGCCCGCCACCCGCGAGGCCCACGACCACGTCGGCGACGTCTGGTACCAGCGGCACGTACGGGTGCCGGCCCGGTGGGACGGGCGCCGCGTCGTGCTGCGCTTCGACGCGGCCGCCCACCGCGCCGTCGTCTGGTGGAACGACGTCGAGGTCGGGCGGCACGAGGGCGGCTACACGCCGTTCGAGTGCGACGTCACCGCGCACGTACGGTCCGGCGAGACCGCACGGGTCACCGTCGTGGTCGACAACCGGCTGCACCTGGCCTCCATCCCGCCCGGCATCGTCGACGTCCTGCCGGACGGACGCCGCCGCCAGCGGTACTTCCACGACTTCTTCAACTACGCGGGCCTGCACCGTACGGTCTGGCTGTACACGACGCCCCCCGAGTACGTCGAGGACATCACCGTCACCACGGAGGTGACCGGCGCCGACGCCCGGGTGCGCTACCGCGTCGACGTCGCCGGCGGACGGGTGGCCGAGGTGGTGCTGCGCGACGCCGACGGCACCGAGCGCGCGCGGGCCGCGGCCGCCGAGGGCACGCTGGAGGTCGCGGACGCGAAGCTGTGGCGGCCCGGCCACGGTCACCTGCACCACCTGGAGGTCCGTACGGCCGGCGCCGACCCCGACGAGTACGTCCTGCCGGTGGGCCTGCGCGACGTACGGGTGGACGGCGACCGGTTCCTGATCAACGGGGAGCCGTTCCGCTTCCGCGGCTTCGGCAAGCACGAGGACGGCGCGGTGCGCGGCAAGGGCCACGACGACGTGCTCATGGTGCACGACTTCGCGCTGCTGAGGTGGATCGGCGCGAACTCCTTCCGCACCTCCCACTACCCGTACGCCGAGGAGGTGCTGGAGTACGCCGACCGGCGCGGCGTGGTGATCATCGACGAGACGCCGGCCGTCGGGCTCAACTTCGAGATCGCCCACACGCTGGTGCCGGGCGACCCGGAGCACATCTTCGCCGCCGTCGACGACACCACGCGGGCGGCGCACCTGCGCGCGATCCGCGAACTCGTGGCCCGCGACAAGAACCACCCCAGCGTGGTCATGTGGAGCATCGCCAACGAACCGGACTCCGCCCGGCCCGAGGCACGTCCGTACTTCGAGCCGCTCGTCGCGGCGGCGCGCGCCGCCGACCCGAGCCGGCCGGTCTGCTTCGCCCAGGTCCAGCTGCCCCCGGACCGGGACGTCATCAGCGACCTGTTCGACGTCATCTGCCTCAACCGCTACAACGGCTGGTACGTCGACACGGGCGACCTGGCCACCGCCGAGCGCGAGCTGGAGGCCGAGCTCCGGGAGTGGGTACGGCGGCACGGCAAGCCGATCATCGTCACCGAGTACGGCGCGGACGCCGTCGCCGGCGTGCGCTCGGTCACGGCGGGCACCTGGACCGAGGACTACCAGGTGGAACTCCTGGAGACCTTCCACCGGGTGTTCGACCGGATCGACTCGGTCGTCGGCGAGCACGTCTGGAACTTCGCCGACTTCGCCACCGGATACGGCGTGAACCGGGTGGACGGTAACAAGAAGGGCGTCTTCACCCGCGACCGCCGCCCGAAGTCCGCGGCCTTCGCCCTGCGCCGCCGCTGGAGGGGCACGGACTCCCCTCAATGACTCGGCGACGCTCATCCGCCCCTGCGATCGTCGGCGTCGTTGCGACGACGGCGATCATCCCGCCGCGCGCCGGTACGCGTTGCTGCTGACCGGGGCGGGCAGGGTGGAAGAAGCGCTGGATCACCTGACGCCGTTTCTCCCCGGCGGAGACCGGCTCGTCCGGCAGTGGGCCGGAGGAATACTGCCGGCGTCGGGGAGACAGGAGGCCGCGGCGCGCAAGCCGGTCGACCTGCCGGCCGGGGCCGGCGACACGGAGCGGCTGCGGGCGCTGGTGCACTCCGGCGAGCCGTCCGCGGCGCGGTGACTCATCGAGCGGCTCCGGGCCGACGGGCAGGGCCACGAGGCGGACCTGCTGGAGAGGTTCGGCTTCGCTCCGGACGGCTCGGTGGCACGGGGGCCGATCGACCGGACGGCGTGACAGGGCGCACCACCGCCCCGGGCGCCGTGGCCGGGTGCGGACACCGGCGTCCGGCCTGGGCTGCCGTGACGTCCACCCTTTACCGGACGGATACCCGCGCGCCAGGTCATGCCGGAGACTTCGGCACCGTGGCGGCGTACCGTCCGGCTCATGCCTGGCTGTGACTTCACCCGCCGCGACCTGCTCCGCTGGTCCGCGGTCGCCGCCGCCGCGTCGCCGCTGGCGGCGACCGGCCTCGCCCGCGCCGAGACCCGGGCGACCGGCAGGGCCACGGCGGTCCCGGTCGACCTGGAGCTCGTCACGCTCACCGAGGACCGGGCGGTGATCACCTGGTACACCGGGGAGGCCGGCACCGACGACGGCCTGGGCCGCATGGTGCCCGCGCCCGCCGACGGAGAGGTCCGGT
This sequence comes from Actinoallomurus sp. CA-142502, assembly GCF_050936355.1. Lineage (NCBI taxonomy): Bacteria > Bacillati > Actinomycetota > Actinomycetes > Streptosporangiales > Thermomonosporaceae > Actinoallomurus > Actinoallomurus sp. CA-142502. The sequence goes on along the minus strand of NZ_JBNJMY010000001.1, from coordinate 9,164,076 downwards.
ACGGCACCCACCCCTCCCGGCTGAACCACGTCGCGGGCGGGATCTCGTCCCACACGCCGTACCACCACGTCGAGCTGACCGGCCTGGAGCCGGGCCGCACGTACTACTACGAGGCGCGGTCGAACGGCCGGCGCGCCGCGCCGACACCGTTCACCCTCATCGCGGGCAACGCCGTCGGCACCTCGGACTACGGCCTCGGCACGAACGGTCCCTTCTCCTTCACCACGCCGCAGCCGCCGCCCGGCCGGTTCCTGTTCTCCATCGTGCTGTGCAACGACCTGCACCTGGGCGAGACCGTGGCCGGTCTGGTCGGCGGCCAGCCGCAGTACCCCGGCATCTCGCAGCTGCCGGGGCTGCCGCCGTACCCGGAGATCATGATCGAGTCGCTGATCGAGGACGTCGCGCGGCTCGGCCCGGCGTATCTGCTGGCGGCCGGTGACATCTCCGCCGAGGCGGTGCCGGCCGACCTCGGCCGGGCCGGGCACTTCCTGCGCCGGTTCGGCCGGTACCGCGAGGACTGGTTCGTCGTGCGCGGCAACCACGACCGGGCGCACACCGGAGACCCGTACGCCGCGTGCCGTGCCGGGCAGTGGCAGGGCAACGACTGCTTCCACGACGCCTACTTCCCCGGTGACGAGCCGACGTACTTCTCCGCCGACCTGTCGGGCCTGCACGTCATCGGGCTGGACACCTACGACAAGCCGGGCGGCGGGGGCGACGCCGGGGCGCTGTCGGCGGAGCAGCTGTCGTGGTTCCGCGCCGACCTCGCCGCGCACCGGGACCAGCCGACGCTGGTGTTCGGGCACCACCCGCTCGTCGTGGAGGAGTCGGCGTTCCCGACCAGCCCGAGCAACGCGCTCGACGCGGCCCAGGCGGCCTCCATCCTCGACGCCTACGCGCGTACTCCGGGCGTCTTCCTCCACCATGCGGGCCACACGCACCGCAACCACCGGACGGTCAGCCCGGCCGCCCCGGGGGTGACGCTGCAGGAGGTCGCCGCGGTCAAGGAGTATCCGGGCGGGTTCTCCCTGCTGCGCCTGCACACCGAGGGGTACGCGCTGAACTTCCACAAGTCGCGCGGCGAGCAGGCCCGAGCGTGGAGCGAGCGCAGCCGACAGGAGATCCTGGGCTACTGGCCCCAGTTCGCCTTCGGCAACACGGTCGCCGACCGCAACACCGTCGTGAGACACGACCTGTCCGGCCTGCGCCGACCGCGGGGGCGGTCACCGCGCGGCTGACCGGGCGGCGGGCGGATACGGTGGAACCCGCCATCAACGCGTCAGCTGGAACCCGCGAGGTGCACATGCGGATCGGGGAACTCGCCGGGCGTACCGGTGTGAGCGAGCGTTCGCTGCGCTACTACGAGGAGCAGGGGCTGCTCGTGGCCGGACGTACCCCCGGCGGCCACCGCGACTACCCGGACCACGCGGTCGACCGGGTCGTCCTCATCCAGGAGTTGTTCGCCGCGGGCCTGCACAGCACCAAGATCGCCGAGTTGCTGCCCTGCATGCGCGACGCCGACGGCGGGCCGTCCCCGCTCGCGACGCCCCGTCTCGTCGCCGACCTGACCGCCGAGCGCGACCGCATCGACCGGATGATCGGCGACCTCGTCCGCTCCCGTGAGGTGCTGGACGAGGTCATCGAGACGGCGTCCGGCCGGGCCGGCCTTCCCGCTGGATGACCGGCCCGGCAGAGGTCAGCGGCCGACGCCGAGGGCGCGGCTCAGCGTGTGGAACAGGTCGGTCTGGTCGGTGACACCGACCACGTTGGCCGCCTGCGGGCCCTGAGCGGCGATGCGCACCTCGGTGCCGGTGTGCTCCTGGGAGACTCCCGGCTTCGTGGTCGCGTAGTTGATCTTCATTGGGGCGCCGTCGGCGGTGATCAGCGTGGCGGTCTGGCCCGGGCTGTCGGCCTCCAGCGGGATGATCTGGCTGGTGTGACCGTGGTCGGCGGTGACCACGACCAGCGTGTCGGCGTGGTGGCGCGCGTAGTCGAGCGCGGACTTCACCGCGTTGTCGAACTCCACGTGCTCGCCGATCTGACCGCACGGGTTGGCGGCGTGGTCCTGCTTGTCGATCGACGCGCCCTCGATCTGCAGGAAGAAGCCCTTCTTGGCGTGCCTGGTCTGGGCGTCGAGGAGCTGGAGCGCCTTGTCCGCCATGGCGGTCAGGTGCGGGCCGGTGAACTCACCGTTCGGCGCGCAGCGGGACGGCTCGGTGCCGCCGACCTTGGCCAGGGGACCGGTCTGCTCCAGCGGCAGGTTGCCGTCGGCGAACAGGCCCAGGAGCTTGCGGTCCGGCTTCGCGGCGGACAGTCCGGCGCTGTCGGTGACGACGTTGTAGCCGGCGGCCTTCGCCTGGTCGATGACGGTCTTCCCCTGGTACGGCCCCGCCTTGACCGTCTGGGCGAACCGGGACCGGCCACCGCCGAGGTAGACGTCGGCTCCGGTCTGCACCTGCTGCTCGGAGATCGAGCCGGGACCACCGTTGACCTTGTCCTGTTTCGGGCACTTGGCCATGTCGGCCGGCCCCTCGCAGGACCGGTCCTCGACGTGCGCGGCCTGGACGGCCGGAGTCGCGTCGCCGAGCTCGGCCGTCGTGACGTCGCCGGTGCGGAAACCGGCCTTCTTGGCGAGCTCCAGCACGGTCGGCTGCGCCTTGCCGTCCGGGGTGACGGAGATCGCGCCGTTGTAGGTCTTGTGGCCGGTCGACCATCCGCTGCCGCTGGCGGCCGAGTCGGTGACGTAGTCCGGCTTGCTCGGGTCGGTCTTGTTCACCGAGTACGTGGTGTACGCACCCGTCAGCGGGAGCGTGTCCATCGCCAGCCGGCCGGCCGCGCCCTTGGCGTAGTTGCGGGCGATCGTGATCTCCGAGTCACCCATGCCGTCGCCGATCAACAGGATGACGTTGCGGGCCTTCCCGCCCTTGACCGCGGCGCGGACCGCGGTGGTCTTGTCGCCATCGGAGGCGAACGTCGGGAGTGCCGCCGCCGTCAGTGCCCCGAGGGCGACGGCGGCGACGGCGCCTCGGCGGATCAGCCTCGACGATGCGGTCATGAAGAGTTCTCCTCTGCGGGGAACGGATGTTGCGAGAACGTCATCAGTGCCCGATGGCCGCCAGCCCGTGAATGGGTAAAGGGCCGGTAAAGCAGAGGCAAAAGGACCTGGTCGTGTGCTCGCCCGCTCACGCGCGGTCGTCGTACGGAGTCGCGTCAGGTCTTCGTTCGGCTTCGTGGGCCGGCGTGACACGTGGAGCGGGACCCGGATCCGGTCGGCCACGGTGCCGGGCGTGACGGCGAACACGCTGCCGGCCGCGACGGTCACTCCGTCGCGCCGGTGCGCTCGGCGAAGATGGCGGTGGCGAGCCGGCAGTCGGGCCCGCAGGTGGGGTCCGCCGGTAGCGCCTAGTCCAGATCGGCGGCCGTGGTGGGACCAGGTCCGCGTACGTTCGGCGACGACCGGACCGCCGACGCGGTCATCGCCGCCGTTCAGGCCGACCGCGCCGTGCCGGGCGGGCGGCGCCGTACGGCACGGCGAGCGCGCCATGCGCATCGGCGTCCGCGACGCCTCGACGACGACCGAGGACATCACCCGAGGACATCACCGTCTCGGCGGAGGTCATCCTCCGCTGCCGGCCGCCCGCGAGGAGCAGGCGGCCGGCGAGGGCGTCAGGCCCGCTTGAGGAAGATCGGGTTCGTGAGCGCGGCCATCGGGCCCCAGACCAGGGCGGGTCCCATCGTGTTGCCCTTGCCGGGGCTGCCGTCGGCCATCGGGTGGCGTACCTCGGCCCGCACGTACGCCGCGAGCGACGTCGTGGTGCGCCACACCACGGTGCCGGTGCCGGAGGCCGGCAGGGACTCCTGGTGCATCTGGCCCTCATCGGTGATGAACCGTACGGTGCCGTTCGGCACGCCGGCCACCTCCAGCCGTACGTCCACCGGCGCGTCGGCGCGGGCGGTCAGCGTCTCGGCGATGCCCGCCTCCCGGCCGGCGCCGGACGCGGTGAACGTCAGGCTCACCGACGACGACTCGGCGATCCAGTTACGGCCGGCGCGGATCCCGCTGACGATCGCGTCCGTGGTCAGGCCGTCGGCGTACACGACGTTGTGCGGCAGCCCGATGACCTGCGGCTCGCTGTGGGCGTCGCTGTTGCCCATCGCGGGCAGCCAGCGACCGCCCGTGCGCACCGCCTCGGCGAGCCCGGCGTCCCAGGTGTCCACCGCGGACTCGTCGTCGTAGGTCCACGGGCCGTTCCACACCTCGACCGCGTCGGCGTCGGCGTAGCCGAACTTCCACTGGGAGGCGATGTACGGGCAGTACGGGTGCGCGGGCACCACGAGGCCGCCGGAGCGGTGCACCTGGCGGGCGAACCGGCCGAAGGCGTCGTCGCGCGAGCGGTAACGCCAGTCGATCCACTCGCCGGCGGGCAGGCCGAGCGCCAGCCAGTGGCCGTTCCGGGTGGTGACCTCCTCGCCGGTGATGATGAGCAGGTCCTGGCCCGCGTACTCGCCCCAGACCGCGTGCGCGGAGGAGGTGTTGTGGTCGGTGGAGACCATGAAGTCCAGCCCGGCCTGCCGCGCCCCGGCGGCCACCTCGGCGGGGAGACGCTTGCCGTCGGAATGCACGGTGTGCAGGTGGCCGTCGCCCCGGTACCAGGCGCGGCCGCGGCCCTTGGCCTTCGTCGGCGGGTGGTTCGGCGTGAAGGGCGCGCCGTCCGCGCCGTAGGTGAGAGTGATCTTGACCTGGTAGTTCATGCCCTGGGGTGCGACCTGGTACGGCCCGAGCACGATGTTCCACGTACCGGCCTCGACCGGGCCGGGCAGGTAGCCGGGCGTGGCCTCCGTGGCGCTGATCTCGAACGCGGTGCGGGCGCCGCCGGACCAGCCGCGGAAGCCCTTGCCGCCGAGCTTGGTGCCGCGCTGGTCGAAGACGCCGATGTCGCAGGAGTTGCCGGGCGTGCCGGCCGGTACGGACGGCTTGTCGTAGGAGTACTCGACGGCGATCTTCCGCACGCCCTTCGGCACCTGGACCGGCAGGTAGACGAAGTCGGCGGCGCCGGTGTCGAGGTGCCCGGTGACGGTACGCGTGACGTCGCCACCGTCGGGCGTGCCCTTCGGCGTGCCGGCGGCGGCGCGCCCCTGCATGAAGGAGACCGGGGCGAGGGTGAGCGCGGCTCCGGTCGCGGCCGCCATCAGCAGCCGCCGCCGGTCGAGCGCGCCGCCGCCGTCGCGGTCACCGGTCGCGGGCCGGGCGGCCGCGTCGTGCTCACAAGCTCCGTCAAGGCACATGGTGGTCCTCATTAAGTCGGTCAAACCGCACGTAACGCGGCATAAGCCCCTGAATGCTCGGCCAGTGCGCCGAACGTCAGATGATCGTTCGATGTCCCGGGCCGATCGCGTACGTGACGAATGCGCCGGTTTCCCATGCCCCGGCGTGGTCGCCGGTTTGCCCGACTTCATTCCGGGGATGCAGGCGGCGTGAAGTTCATGATGCGCGAACGCGTCTTCAGCATCGGCGACGACTTCTGGGTCGAGGACGAGGCGGGACAGCGGGTTTTCCTGGTCGACGGCAAGGCGCTGCGGCTCCGCCAGACCTTCGAGCTCAAGGGGCCGGACGGTGAGGTCCTGGCCGTCATCCGCAAGAAGATGGTCAGCATCCGCGACACGATGGTCGTCGAACGCGAGGGCGAGACGGTGGCCAAGGTTCGCAAGAAGCTGTTCAGCCCGCTCCGGCACTCGATGGCGATCGAGCTCGCGGACGGGCAGGAGTGGACGGCGACCGGCGACCTCATCGAGAAGAACTACGAGATCGAGAGCGACGAGGGAACCGTCGCCACGACCTCGCGCAAGTGGTTCCGGATCCGGGACACCTACGGCATCGAGATCGGCCACCCGGACGTACCCCTGGTCCTCGCCGTGGCCGTCGCCGTCGACGAACTCGCCGCCGCCGACCGCGAAAAGGACGACGATTGACCCGCGGGTAAACCGCCGGGCAGGTCAGCCGACGCCGGTGGTGGCCAGGTCGTAGCCGACGTACACCGGGCTGACCGCGGCGTTGGTCAGCCGTGTGCCGCGGTACAGAACCACCTTGTCGTACACGAGCGGCACGATCGCGGCCGTGGCCATCACCGCCTGGTCGATCCGCGCGGTGAGGCCCTCGCGCGTGCTCTGGTCCCTGGCCTGGTCCGCCTGGTCGAGCAGCCCGTTGACCGTCGAGTCGTTCAGCTCGGCCAGGTTGTTGTTGCCGCTCGACAGGATCTGCCGGCCGTCCACCACCAGCGGGAAGAAACCGGTCGCGGTCGGGAAGTCCGGGCCCCACACCGACAGGATCATGCCGATGTCGTGCCCATGGACGTACGACGGCTTGCCCGCGTAGTCGGTGAAGAACCGCGCGGTGTCGTACTGCTGGACCTTGACCTCGATGCCGGCCCGTCTGAGCGACTGCTGCACCGCGCCGGCGACCGCCAGGTCCTTCGGCCGGCCCTGCCGGATCGCCAGCGTGGTGGTGAACCCCGACGGCTTACCGCACGCCGTCAGCTCCTCCCGCACCTTGTCGGCGCTCGCCGGGTACTGGTCGAACCGCTGCCGGCCCACGAGAACCGGCGGCGCCATGTTCGTCGCGACCTCGGCGCCCTGCGGCCCGCCGTCCGCGGTCTGCACCGCCGTGCGGTCCACCGCGTACTGCACGGCGCGCCGGCAGTGCACGTTGTCGAACGGGGCGACCTTGGTCGACAGCGCGATGTAACGCAGGTATCCGCTGGTCAGCGAGTCGGTGTTCTTCTTCAGGCTCGGGTCGGTGAACGCCTTGGCCCGCGCCGCGTCGGCCAGCCCGACGCCGCTCGGGTTCAGGTCGGCCTGCCCGCCCAGGAGCTGCTGGTCGACGGCGTCCGCGGCCAGGCCGAACTGGACCTCGATCCGGTCCGGCAGCTGCGTGCGGATGCCGTCGGAACCCCACGCCGGGTCGCGGACCAGCGACAGCGACTTCCCCGGCGAGTACGACTCGAACTTGTACGGCCCGGTGGACACCGGATGGTTCTTGTACTGCGCGCCGGTGTCCTTGGTCCCCGGCACCGGCGCCGTCTGCGGGAGGGCGGCCAGGTAGTCGAAGTCGGCGAACGGCTTCTTCAGGTGGAAGACCACCGTCTGGTCGTCGGGCGTGGTGACGCCGTCGAAGTCGTCCAGGTTCTTGTCCTTGTACGGCCCGGCGTACGATCCGGCGTCGAGCATCTCGCGGAAGTACTGCGGGCCGAGGAAGAACACGTCCGTCGCGAACGTCCGCGCGACCGCGTACCGCACGTCCTTGGCCGTGACCGGCGTGCCGTCCTCGAACTTCACGCCGGAACGCAGCTTGTACGTCCAGGTCTTCAGGTCATCGCTCGGCTGGCCGGGGCCGTTCGCCAGGTCGGGCACCGGGCGCAACCCCGCGGCGCCGGCTCCGGCCCGGTAGGTGAGGAGCGACCGCGCGTACAGCCGGCTGATGTTCCACGACCCGGCGAGGTACATGTCGCCGGGGTCGAGCGAGTCGAAGTCGGAGGGCTGCGTCAGCCTCAGCGTCCCGCCCTTGGCGGTCGAGGGGTTGACCACCTTGGTGAGCGCCGCGTCGGCGGCCGCCGCGACGCCGGCCTTGCCCGTCGGCCCGGGCGACGGGTGATCACCTTTACGGGTGAGCTGGACGATCGCGACCGAGGCGGCGGCCACCAGCACGACGCCGGCGGACGCGGCGACCGCCGGCAGCCAGCGGCGGTTCTTCCGCACGCCGGGAGGCGGCGTCGTGTCGTGCGGCGGAGCACCCCACGGAGGCTGGGTGGGCGGCGGCGCGGCGGGCGGAAGGCTCTGCCAGCCGCCCTCCCACTGGCCGGGTCCGGCGCCCCACGGTGACGCCGGCTCGGGCAGTGCGGCCGGCTGCGGTGTCGGTGTGGGCGCGAAGGTGCCCGCCGCCGAGGTGTTCTCCTCGAGGCCGGCCAGGAGCTGGGGCACGGTGGGGCGGTGCGCCGGGTCCTTGTACAGGCAGTACCAGACCAGCTCGCGCAGCGGGCTCGCGATGGCGCCGATGTCCGGGTCGGCGGTGAGGATCCGGTTCATCATCGCCGGGATCGAGTCCTGGCCGAACGGCGACCGGCCGGTCGCGGCGAAGACCATGGTCGCGCCCCACGCGAACACGTCCACCGCCGGGGTGAGCCGGTGCCCGTTCAGCTGCTCGGGCGCCATGTACGCGGGCGTGCCCACGACGCCGCTCGTCATCGACATCGTCGAGTCGAGCGCCCGCGCGATGCCGAAGTCGATCACGCGGGGCCGGTCGGCGCTGAGCAGCACGTTGCTCGGCTTGAAGTCCCGGTGCACGACGTTGGCCTGGTGGATGGCGGCGAGCGCGCGCAGCGTGCCGACCGCGAGGGCGTGCAGTTCGGCGCCGGCCAGCGGGCCCTGCTCCCGTACGGTGTCCGACAGCGGGCGGCCCTCGACGTACTCGCTGACGATGTACGGGGCACGGCCCTCGACGTCGGCCTCGACGATCCGGGCGGTGAACGAGGGGTCGATCCGCTGCGCGGCGGAGAGCTCGCGGGCGAAGTAGCGCCGCGCCCGCTCGTCACCGCTCAGGTGGGTCCGCAGCAGCTTGATCGCGAACCGTTCCCGTGACGCGTCGCCGGAGGACTCGCCGTCGGAGGCATCGCCGTCGTCGAGCCGCTCGCCGAGATAGACGACGCCCTGCCCGCCCTCACCGAGCAGGCCGATCAGCCGGTAGTCGCCCAGCCGCTCCGGATCGTCCGGCCGTAGTGGTCGGGAACCCGGCATGGTCGCCTCCGGTGAACGGTTGGTGCGCGTGGGGAACGCCCATTGTCCACCGTGTGGCGGTATGACTGCTACGCGCTTGGCCGGCCCCGCCCGGGGCGGCGCGGTGCCCGAGCCGCCCGTCACCGGTGTTCGCGCAGGTCACGTACGCTGTCCCGGTGAGTGTCATGGTCGATCGGTACGGGCGGCGTGTCGAGGTGATCCGTCTCGATCGTGGTCATGGCCCGCAGCAGTGGATCCGCGTCTCGTGGCGCCGGGTGCTGCTCGGCCCCGGGACTCCGGGCCTCGGGCAGGGGTACTACCGGTCGGCGGAGGCAGCGCTCGCCCACGTCGACGTCGAGAGCCTCGTCGAGGTCATCGAGTTGCGCCGCTGACCGCGTCCGACGTCAGCGCGGCGCCTCGCCGACGAAGACGGCGAGGCCGTCCAGGAGGCGTTGCAGGCCGAACTCGAAGAGGCCGTCGAGGTCGAAGTCGTACCCCTCCGTGTTGAGCCGTTCGAACAGCGGGAACCGGCCGGTGGCGAAGATCTCCCGCAGCGCCGGTTCCTGGCCGTCCATCCACTCTTCGGCGTCCAGGCCGCTGAGAGCCTCGGCCTCCGCTTCGGCCTCCATGCTGATCGCGGTGGCCCGCACCCAGTTGAACAGGGTGAGGTGGATGGTCAGGATCGTCTGCACGTCGAGCCGGTCCGCCAGGGAGCCCAGCATCCACTCGGTGAACGGGAGGGCGTTGGGCAACGGCTGCGGCCGGGTCACCGAGAGGGCGGGCGCGAGCCAGGGGTGACGGCGGAACATCGCCCACAGCGTCCGGGCGGCGAGCTCCAGCCGGTCGCGCCAGCCCTCCGGCGGTTCGTCGGGAAGGGGCTGCTCGGCGAAGGCCGCGTCCATCATCTGCGCCAGCAGGTCGTCCTTGTCGGTGACGTACCGGTACAGCGACATCGTCGCCATGCCGAGTTCGGCGGCGACGCGGCGCATCGAGACCGAGGCGAGCCCCTCCGCGTCGGCGACGGCGATCGCGGCCGCGACGATCCGCGTGGACGCCGCCTGCTCGTCCCCGCGCCTCTGGCGCGGCCGCGGCCCGCCCGGCCGCGCGGCGGCGGGCCGCGGCGCGGAACCCGTGCCGGTCGCCACGACCGTGCCGACGCCGGGCACCGCGCGGACCAGGCCCTCGTGGCGGAGCTGCGTGAGCGCCTTCGTGGCGGTCGCCATCGCGACGCCCCACCGCCGGGTGATCTCCCGGGTGGAGGGCACGCGATCGCCCGGCGCCAGCTCGCCCGTCACGATCCGGTGCCGCAGCTCGGCCACGATCTGGCCCGAACGCGACGTTCCCCGTTCCACCGGAACCACCTCCGCACTAGTGCACTCACCCTAGCCGCCACGCTGCGCCGACACCCGTGACCGCGTCGCTCCGCGAGCGGCGAGTACTCCTAGAGCACTAGTGCACCACTTGAAAGTTCACTGGTCACAGCCTTGCAAGGCGCGATATGTACACCGTACATTCCAGTCATGCGAAACACCGAGGTACTCGTTTCCGGCGGCGGTATCGCCGGAGCGGCGCTGGCGTACTGGCTACGCGCCGCGGGCTTCACGGTCACGGTCGTGGAGCGCGCCCCGGGCCCGCGCCCGGGAGGGCAGACCGTGGACCTGCGCGGCGCGGGCCGTGAGGTGGTCGCCCGCATGGGACTGATGGACCAGGCGCGCGCGGTGGCCGTCGACCAGGAGGGCATGGCCCTCGTCGACGCGAAGGGCCGGGTCAAGGCGACCATGCCGGTCGACGCCTTCGGCGGTGAGGGGATCATCTCCGAGATCGAGATCCTGCGCGGCGACCTGGCGCGCGTGCTGTACGAGGCGACGCTGCCGGACACCGAGTACGTCTTCGATGACACGATCACCGACCTCGACCAGGACGACGACGGCGTCACCGTGACGTTCGAGAAGGCGCACTCGCGCCGGTTCGGCCTGGTCGTCGGCGCGGACGGTACGCACTCCGTGGTGCGCGCGCTCGCCTTCGCCCCCGAGTCGGACTGCGTCCGCCCGCTGGACGTCTACAACGCCTGGTTCACGACGACCGACGCCATGGAGCTCGGCGGCTGGTACAAGATGTTCAACGCGCCGGGCGGGCTCGTCGCGTCGGCGCGCCCGGGACGGCTCCCCGGCGAGGTCAAGGCCGCCCTCGCCTTCCGGTCCCCGCCGCTCGTGTACGACCGGAGCGACCTCGGCGCCCAGCGGGCCCTGGTGGCGAGCCGCTTCGCCGGCGTCACGGGCTGGGAGGTGCCGCGCCTGCTGCGGGGGATGGAGACCGCGTCCGACTTCTTCTTCGAGTCGATGGGGCAGGTGCACCTGGACGGCTGGTCGCGCGGGCGGGTGGCGCTCATCGGCGACGCCGGCCACTGCCCGACGCCGCTCACCGGGTTGGGCACCAGCCTTGCCCTGGTCGGCGCGTACGTGCTGGCCGGCGAGCTCGCCACGACCGGCGACCACCGTGCCGCGTTCGCGCGCTACGACGAGATCATGCGCCCGTACGTCACCGAGGCGCAGAAGCTGCCCCCGGGCGGCGCCTCGGGGTTCGCGCCGTCCAGCGCTCTGGCCATCCGCATGCGGGCCGCGTCGATGCGCTCGATGACCCGGTGGCCGATGCGCTCGCTGATCGCCGCGCAGTTCGCCAAGGCGGGGAACATCACGCTGCCCGACTACCGCCCGCTCGCCGTGCGGTAGGACGGACCGGACCCTCAGTGGCGCCGCCTCGTCCAGCGAGGTTCGACGGCCGACCACTCCTCCTCCCAGCAGGCCATCCGCCGCCGGTCCAGGACGTGCCGTACCGCCTGCCGGGCGCCGATGAGGGCGAACGACAGCGCGGCGAGCGCGAACCCCGAGACGATGGCCTTCTGCCCGGCGAGCTGCGACCGCCGCAGCGGCGGATCGACGGACCGGCCCTCGCCGTCGATCCAGACGGCGGCGGTGCCACCGGCCTTCTCCCCCGAGGGCACCCGAAGGTCGCCGAACCGCGCCGAACCGTCCGGCGCCGCCCAGCGGGCCGGGACCGGCACCTTCGGAACGGCCGTGCCGAGCCGCCCGACCGGTGGCTCCGCGTCGCGTAGGAGCGTCGCGGTGACGCGATGGCGGGCCGTCTCCGTCCGCTCCGCCCGCCGCCAGGAGGTCTCCAGGTGGTGACCGACTCCCATGACGACCAGCGGGACGAGGAGGAGGAACACCGTCGCCAACCCGACCGCGGCCGCCGTGTCGGCCCGGTCGGCGGGCCGCCGCATCGGGTTGCGGTCCAGCCCGAGCCGCCGCGCCGCCGGGCGCCAGAACGCGCGGGCCCGGGCCGGCCTCGGCGTCCACACCCTCCGAGGGGGACGACGGCCCGGCACGGTCACGACGCGGCGCCCACGCCGACCGGACGGTACTCACGGAGGGCTTCTTCCACCGACGTGTGGAACGTGACGCCAGGGGAGAGGCGGCCGGCCTGGAAGACGTCCCGGATCGCCGCTGGCGCGCCGGCGAGCGACAGCCGGCCGCCACGGGCCCGCACACGCCACCAGAACCCGATGAGGAGGGCCGCGGCCGTGGGGTCGGCGAACACGGCCCTCTCCAGGTCCACCAGGAGATGGACCGCGCCCACGTCGATCCGCGCGAGCACGGACTCGCGCAGCCGCGGCGCGGTGAAGATATCGATCGTCCCGGTCACCGTGACCAGCGTGACCTCGGGGCGGGCCGTACGAGGATCGTCCATGACGGGCGACGCTAGGCGCGTCCGATCCGGAGGGGTACGGGCGCGAACGGATCCTTCACGGCCGTGCCCCGATCCTTAACGAAGTGCGCCCGGTCGTCGTCAGGAGCGCGGAGCCGCGCCGCTCTGCTGCTCGACCACCCACGCCGCGATCTCGGCCCGGCTGGTGAACCCCAGCTTGCGGAGGATGGCGCTCACGTGGGACTGGACGGTACGGGGGCTGAGGAACAGCACCGAGGCGATCTGCTTGTCCGTCTTCCCCTCGGCGATCAGCTCGGCCACGGCACGCTGTTTGTCGCTGAGCAGCCGGTTCACCGACCGCCGCCGGGCCGGAGCGTCGGACCGGGGCGTGGACGGCTGGCCCAGCGCCAGGTCGACCGCGGCGCCGAGCTCCATCTCCGCGCCGTAGCTCTCGGTGACGTCGTACGCCTCGCCGAGCGCCAGCCGGGCCTGTTCGGCGCAGGCGGAGTGCGCCTCGGCCCAGGGCCGCAGCCGGTGGATGGCCACGCCGAGCGTCTCCTGCATGTTCCGCGCGGCGCCCAGGAGCAGGGCCGCCTCCTCGTGGTGGCCGCGGGCCATCGCGCACCACGCGAGCGACTCCATGGACCAGACCGCCCCCCAGCGTTCCCCGATGTCCCACTGGGAGCGCAGCGCGGACCGGAACAGCGCGACGGCGGACCCCGCGTCACCGTGACGGAGCTCGGCCAGGGCACGGGCCCACTCGGCCCAGGCGGTCGCACAGGGCGCGCCGTGGGCGCGCGCGTCGGCGAGGTGCCGCTCGGTGACGGCGAAGGCGTCCGGCGCGGGCGCGGTGAACGCGGCGGCGATGGCGTGGAACATCTCGGCCATGGGCAGCACACGTGTGTCGTTCATCGCGGCCAGCTCGTCGCGTACGCCGGCCCACAGCGGGAGCGCCGTCGAGTCGCCGTGGAGGATCAGGGCCGTCGATGCGATGAAGTAGCGGTGGACGGCGAGCGCGAACGCCGCCTCGTCTGCTCCGGACACCTCCGATGCCAGCGCCCGGCAGCGGCGCAGCAGGGACTCGGTGCTGATTTCGTCGCCCAGGCACAGCGCGATCCAGCCCGCGTGCGAGAGCGCGGTCAGCCGGAGGGGGGCGGCCGCCGCGTTGGCGGCCAGGGCCTCCTCGGCCCGCGTCAGGGCGCGCATCCCCTCGCCGAGCGTTCCGCCGAAGAACCACAGCCGCATCTCGGTCAGCGCGACGGCGAGCCGCGCGCCGACCTCGGCGCCCTCCCGCGTCGTCGCGGCGGCGCACCGGTCGAGAACGGCCCGGTGGTTCGGCAGGTCCTGGCGCGCCTCCGACAGGTACCGGGCCTCGTCCGGTCCGTACCAGTGCCGGCTGCACCATTCGGCGCGATCGAGGAAGTGCGCGCTGAGCCGGCGGTGCGCCTCGATCTCATCGTCGGACGGCGGCGCGGGCCGGCTCTCCGGCTCCGGCAGGTCCCCGGTGCGCGAGCCGAGGCGTGTCAGGCCGTACTCGCGCACGGTCGCGAGCATGGCGTACCGGGTCGGGATGGAGTCGGTGTCGGCGACGATGATGCTCTTGGCGGCCAGTTCGCCGAGGACCATCGGCACCTGCCCCGCCTCCAGCTCGCCGCCGGCGGCGACGGCCATCGCGGCATCCATCGTGAAGCCGCCCGCGAACACCGCCAGCCGGACCCACAGCAGCCGTTCGGCCGGCGAGCACAGCTGGTAGCTCCACTCGAAGCTGTCCCAGAGGGTCCGGTGGCGGGTCGGGGCGTTCACGCCCTCCGACAGCGTGCGCAGCCGGAACACCGACAGCATCGACACGATCTCCGCGACGGACATCACGCGCACCAGCGGCGCCGCGAGCTCGATGGCGAGCGGGATGCCGTCCAGCATCCGCACTAGACGCGCGACGTCGGCCGCGCTCCGCGGCGTGATCGCGAAGTCCGCGCGCGCGGCGGAGGCCCGAGTCTCGAACAGCCGTACGGCCTCGTACTCGGTCACCACCGCGCGGTCGGGGTCGGCCGGAACGCTCAGCGGCGGCACGTCGACCAGATGCTCGCCCTCGCAGCGGAGCGGCACCCTGCTGGTCGCGATGATCCGCAGGTCGGGGCAGCCGCGCAGGAGGCGGACGACGAGGGGCGCAAGGGTCCCGATGAGGTGCTCGCAGTTGTCGAGCACGAGCAGGGCCGCCCGTCTGCTCAGCGCCGCGACCAGGACGTCTCCGGGCTCCCGGGCCGACACGTCGTCGACGGGCAGCGCGTCCAGCATGACCCGTCCGACCGAGGCCGGGTCGGTGTGGGAGGCGAGGTCGACCCACCACACGCCGTCGGGGTGGGCGCGGCGGGCGTCGTTCGCCAGCCGCATCGCGAGCCGGGTCTTGCCCGTACCGCCGGCGCCGGTCAGGGACAGCAGCCGGACGCGCGGGTCGGACAGGCGCGCCTTCGCCGAAGAGAGCAGCTCCCGGCGGCCGACGAAGCCGTTGAGCTCGGCCGGGACGTAGCCGTCGCGCCAGCCGTCCGCCGTGCGTTCCGTCACTCGATCCGCCCGTCTTCGCGCCCCGCCGCGGGTGTGCGTACGTCACATGATCACCTGAATGGTAGTGATTCCGCCGCCGTCCCGTGGCCGAGTCGGCAATCCGTTTCACCGTCGGCGGGAGACCCCGGTATGGGGGATTACGTACCGGACTCCGTACATCGACGGATGCCCCGTGGACCCGTGCGGCGACACCATTCCCGGGTGCATCACGTTCCGGCGGCACCGTCCGCGACCACCTGCCGCCCATGAGCGGTGAGACACCGCTCCGGCGTGCCGACGGGCCGATCCGCGCCCCCCGGCCCGCGGTGACGTGGGCGGCCCCATCGATCGCCCGCGTCGTGGACTGCCTGCTGGGCGGCAAGGACAACTTCCGCGTCGACCGCGAACGAGCGGCGGCGGCGCTCGCCGCCGACCCGCGGATCCGGCAGGTCATCGTCGAGAACCGCCGGTTCGCCCGCCGGGCCGTCCAGTACCTGGTCCGTGAGTGCGGCGTCACCCAGTTCGTCGACATCGGGTTCGGCCTGCCGGCCGCCGAGAACGCCCACCACATCGCCCAGCGCGACGACGCGGGCGCCCGCGTGCTCTATGTGGACAACGATCCGATCGTCGTGGCCCACGGTCAGGCGATGCTCGCCGAGAACGACCGCGTCCGGGTCGTGGGCGCCGATCTGCGCGACCCGGCCGGGATCCTGGGCCACCCGGAGTTCACCCGGCTCATCGATCTGGACGAGCCGGTCGCGGTGCTGCTCACCCCGGTCCTGCAGTTCCTCTCCGACGCCGACCGCCCGGAGGAGATCGTGCGGACGATCCGTGACGCACTGGCCCCCGGCAGCCACCTCGTCATCTCCCACGCGTGCCCGGAGGCGCGCCCGGGGCAGGTCGGACGCGTCATGGACGTCTACCGGTCCATCGTGTCCTCGGCCACGGCGCGCGAGCGCGAGCGCATCACCGGCTTCTTCGGCGACTTCTCCCTCGCCGAACCCGGTCTGACCTGGCTGCCGTCCTGGCGGCCGGACCTCGCCGTGCCGCACCGGGTGGCCGAACGCGTCTGGCAGCTCGGCGGTGTCGCCCGCAAGCCGGACGCCCCCTCAGCCTGACCTCGCACCACGACCAGCCACACATCGGAGAACGAACGCCTATGAGACCGGTCCGCCGTTTCCGCGAACTGGGAGCCGCACGGCCGCCGGCCGACACCAGGGTCCTGCTGCGACGCGCCGTCGTGCTGGGCGGCAGCATCGCCGGGCTGCTCGCGGCACGCGTCCTCAGCGACCACGCCGCCGAAGTGATCATCCTGGAACGCGACGACCAGGACCCGGGCCGGACCAGGCCCGGGGTGCCGCAGAGCACGCAGGTGCACGTCCTGCTGGACGGCGGGCGGGTGCAGCTGGACCGCTGGTTCCCCGGGTTCTCCCACAGCATGCTCGCCGACGGCGCGGTGCTGTCGAAGAGCGACGCCATCCGCATGTACGTCGACGGCAACCTCAAGGTGCCGGCGGACGGCGACATCCTCAGCGCCGGCCGGCCGTTCCTGGAGAGCCGCGTACGCGCCCGTGCCCTCGCCCTCCGCAACGTCCGGCTCGTCGCGGCACGGGCCCGTGGGCTGACATTCAGCGGGGACCGGGTCACCGGCGTGCGGTACACCGCCGACGGCGATCCGGCCGACCGGGTCACGGACCTGCCGGCCGACCTCGTCGTCGACGCGATGGGCCGCTCCAGCCGGCTCGGCGACTGGCTGGAACAGGCCGGCTGGTCCCGGCCGCCGATGCGGCGGGTCGGCATCGACCTCGGCTACGCCACCGCGCAGTTCCGGCGCGACGACTCCCGGCCCGGCGCCTCCACCGTCCAGGCGGTCGTCCTGCCGGGCTCAGGGCAGCGCCCGGGGGTCAGCGTGCTGACCGCGGTGGAGGACGGCCGCTGGTCGATGCTGCTGTCCGGATTCGCCGACGACCACCCGACACGGGACCCGGAGGACTTCCGCGCGCGCTGCCGGCGGCTCCCGGAGATCTTCTCGAGCGTGGCCGAGAGATGCCCGATGATCGGTCCGGTCGCGACCTACCGGCAGGCCGACTCCCGGCGCCGCGACTTCCACGCGTCGCGGCGGCTGCCGGCCGGGCTCGTGGCCGTGGGCGACGCGGTCGCCTCGTTCAACCCCGTGTACGGCCAGGGCATGTCCTCGGCCGCGCTGCACGCCTCCTGCCTGTCGGCCTACCTGCGGTCGGGACCCACGATCTCGGCGCCGGCCCGTGGCTACTTCGACCTGGTGCGGATCGTCGTCGACGCCGCCTGGCAGACCTCGACGACCAACGACCTCGGGCTGCCGCACGTCGACGGCCCGTACCCGCGCGGCTTCCGGGTCGCGCACCGCCTCAGCGACCTGATCCTGAGGGCCTCGGTGACCGACGCGGACATCAACCACCGCTTCCTCCAGGTCACGCACATGCGGGCGCACCCGAACACCCTCATCCGGCCCGGTCTGCTGCTCCGCGCCGTACGCGCCACCCGGGCGCGGACCCCGGCCGCACACTGACCTCGCCGATCAGATCGAAGGAACCACCATGGACACCGCGCCCCGCCGAGCCGGCCATGCTCCGCCGCCCGCGCCCGCCGAGCAGCTCGAGCGGGTACGGCTGTACGACCAGGCCTTCGCCTCGGACCCCGCGTGGGCCTACGCGCGGATGCGGGAGTACGGCGAGGCCGTGCCGGTCGAACTGGCGCCCGGCGTGCCGGCGACCCTCATCATCGGTTACGAGGCCGCGCTCGAGGTGCTGCGCGATCCGGTGACCTTCCCCAAGGACCCGCGCCAGTGGCAGCGGCACATCCCGCCGGACTGCCCGGTGCTGCCGCTGATGATGTACCGGCCGAACTGCATGTACACGGACGACCCGGTGCACACGCGGCTGCGGCAGGCGGTCACCCACGCGCTGGATCTCATCGACCCGTCCTCGCTGCGTGAGCAGGTGGGCGACATCGCCGAGGAGCTCATCGCCGGGTTCGCCGCCGCGGGTGAGGCCGACCTGCTGGCCCAGTTCGCCCGGCCCCTGCCGCTGCTGCTCTTCAACCGGCTCCTCGGCTGCCCGCCCGCCCTCAGCGAGCGGCTGGCCCGCGGGTACAAGGGCATCTTCGACGGCGTCGACGCGGAGAAGGCCAACGCCGAGCTCAGCCGGGGCGTCGCCGAGCTGATCGCGCTGAAACGGCGCCGGCCGGGCCAGGATCTGACCTCCCAGATCCTGGCGGACCCGGCGGGGCTGTCCGACGAGGAGGCGCTGCACCAGGTGCTCCTCCTCATGGGCGCCGGGGCCGAACCGCAGCAGAACCTCATCGCCAACGGCGTCCACCTGCTGCTGGCCAGCGAGGAGGTGGCCGGCGACGTCTGGGGCGGCAACCTGCTCATCGAGGACGCGCTGGACGAACTGCTGTGGACCGACCCGCCGATCGCGAACTTCGGCTTCACCTATCCCCGGCACGACGTGGAGTTCCGCGGGACGATCCTGCCCGCGCACCAGCCGGTGGTGATCGGTTACTCCGCCGCGAACACCGACCCGTACACCACGGCGGGATCACGCGTCGGCAACCGGGCGCACCTCGCCTGGGGTGCGGGCCCGCACGGCTGCCCGGCGAAGCGGCCGGCGCTCCTCATCGCGACGGTCGCCATCGAGAAGCTGCTCGACGGCCTGCCCGGTCTGAGGCTGGCGTTCCCGCGCGGCGAGGCGACCTGGCGGCCCGGCCCGTTCAACCGCGCCCTGACCGCGCTGCCCGTACGTTTCACCCCGGCCGCCGCCGGCCGGCACCGCTACGGCGTACCGCGGAACCTCGGCTGAGCACGAACCTCCTGCCGGACTGCAAGTACTATCGCGGTAGTTGATCGGTTTGAGCGGATTGGGGCTGGTGTGAGGCGACGGTCCCGGCGGTCCGCGGATCCCGATGGCGTGCGGGCCGGGGAGCCTCTCCGGCGGCCCGCCGTGAAAGTGCTGCTGGGCGCCGGCGCCGCACTGGCGGTGGTCGTCCTGGGCGTCGCGCATCGTACGGCCGTCGACGCCGGCGGGGACAGCCTGGCCGGGGCGGACGGGGAGTGGCTCGTACTCGCGGTGCTCGCCACCGTGGCGATGTGGCTCGCCGGCGCGGTGTCGCTGCTCGGCACCATCCCGGTGCGCCCGCCGCTCGGGCGGGTGCTCGCCGTCCAGTTCGCGGCGTCCTTCGCCAACCACCTGCTGCCCGCCGGCTCGGGGGCGATGGCGGTCAACGTGCGTTTCCTGCAGCGACAGGGGATCAGCCGCGGCGCCGCCGTGGGCGCGGTGGGACTGAACTCCCTGGCCACCGGGATCACCCACGTCGTGCTGCTGGCGGCCGCCGTCGCGGTCGCCCCGTCGACGCTGGTCCGCGTGGGCGTCCACCTGCCGCGGCCGGACGTACGGACCATCGTCCCGCCGTCGTCACATGGGCCGGTCGCGTTCGCGGCCGTCGGAGCGGCCGTGCTGTCGGCCGGGGCCCTGGTCGCGCTGCGCGGATCGAGGCGGCGGCTGCGGCGACGCGCTCGACGGGTGGCCTCGGCGGCGCGGCGGCTCGTACGGGAGATGCGCGAGCTGGGCGAGGTCCTGCGCCATCCGGGCCGGGCCGCCGCGCTCTGGCTCGGCTCGCTGACTCTGCCGCTCTTCCACGCGCTCATCCTGTTCTCGCTGCTGCGCGGCCTCCAGGCATCGATCGGCGCCGGGACGGTGCTGGTCGTCTACCTCGGCATGTCCTCGCTGACGGCGGTGGTCCCGTCGCCCGGCGCCATCGGAGGCCTGGACGTGGCCCTGGTCGCGGGACTCGTCGCCGCGGGCGTCTCCTCGACGGCCGCCGTCGCGACCGTCCTCGGCTATCGGATGATCACGGTCTGGCTGCCGCTGCCACCCGCCGCGTGCACCTTCGCCGTGCTGCTGCGCCGCCGCGTCATCTGATGCCGTGATCCGTCCGAGGGCTTCGACCCGGAGCGCGCGGTCGATGTCCTCGTCCTTCAGTCAGATGTATCGGCCCCACCTGTGCGGCGTCGCCTGCGCCGCGTCATCGTGGTGGTCGGCAGGTGCGGCGAATATGGCGAATGCGGCGCTGAGCTGCGGCGAGCGGGTTCACTATCGCGGTAGTACTACCGGAGAGTACGCTCGGCGGAATGAGTGCCGAGTCCCCTGCGCGCGAGCCCTCCGTCGGGCGGTCCTCCGGCGGTGGCGCCAGGCGTCAGCCCGGGATGCTCGAGGACGAGGTGCTGGCCGTGCTCTGGACGGCCGGGCGGGCGATGACGCCCGCCGAGGTGCGGGACCGGCTGGACGACCGGCTCGCCTACACGACGGTGATGTCCACTCTGGCGCGTATGCACCGAAAAGGGCTGGTGTCTCGCCGCCCGGTGAAGAAGGGGTACTCCTACCTCCCCACCGTCGACGAGGCCTCCCACACCGCGCGGGCGATGACCGATCTGCTGAGTCGCCGCCACGACCACGCGGGAGTGCTGGCGAGGTTCGTGTCGTCGCTGAGCCCGGAGGACGAGGCGCTTCTGCAGCGGCTGCTGCGCGGCGGCGAGGACGCCTGAGGGGCGGCCCCTCGGCCTGATCGACGCCCGGTTCGCCGCCGGGCGGGTCCGGTGTGTGCGCGTATCCCTCATCGTCGTCGCGCCGACGCGTGCTCCCGCATAGGTAAGCACACCTTTGCCTTCCGGTAACCCACGCCCTCCTACTGTCGCGGTCGTACTACCGAAATAGTAGATATCTCCTCACGGTCAGGGCGATGAGTGTGAGCCTTCCGGTAAGAGAACCCGACGTCACGGTCATCGTGATCGTCTATAACGACGCGGGGCGCCTGGCCCGCGCGGTCCGCTCGGTGCTGGCGCAGTCTCTGGCGGGCGTGGAGGTCGTCATCGTCGACGACGCCAGCACGGACGCGACCCCACGAGTGGCGGCGCGGCTCGCCGCCGGGCGGCCGGACCGCGTCCGCGTGATCACTCTGCCCGAGAACTCCGGCGGGTGCGGACGCCCCCGCAACGCCGGGATGGAGCAGGCGCGCGGCCGCTACGTGATGTTCCTCGACAGCGACGACACCCTCGATCCGCACGCGTGCCGGAACCTCGTGAGCGCCGCCGAGGAGACCGGGGCCGAACTGGTCTCCGGCCGCTGCGTCCGGGTGCTGCCGGAGCGCGAGCAGAACTGGTACCCGTCGCTCTACCGCGAGTCGCGCGTCGTGACGAACATCCTGGACGAACCCGACCTGCTGTACGACACCCTCTCGACCAACAAGTGCTACCGGCGCGACTTCCTCGAACGCGAGGGGCTGCTGTTCGTCGACCGCCTGCATTACGAGGACCTGCTGTTCAGCGCGCAGGCCTACGTCAGCGCGCGAAAGATCGCGATCATCCCGCACCGGGTCTACAACTGGCTCATCGTCCCGCGCGGAGAGACGCTGTCGATCACGCACCGCCGCGCCGAACTGCGCAACTTCGCCGACCGGCTGGAGATCCACCGGCGGATCGACGCCACCTTCCGGATCCGTGGCGCCGAGGAGCTCGCCAAGCACAAGAACGTCAAGTTCGTCAACCACGACCTGCTGCTCTACCTGCGCGAGCTCCGCAGCCGCGACCCGGATTACCGCGAGGCCTTCCTCGAACTCGCCCAGGGATACCTGGCGACGATGGACACCGCGGTGTTCGAGGAGTGCAACCCGATGGCCGCGATCGCCGGCTTCCTCGTCGGGCAGGGCGACCTGGACGGGGCGATCGCGGCCGCGGACCGCGCGCCGAGGAGGGACGTGCCCCCGACGCTGTCGATCGCGCCGGTCGAACGCGACGGTCTGATCTACTGGTCCGAGGCATTCCTCGACACCGCGCCGGGCCGTCGCATCCTCGACGTCACCGACCTGGGCATCCACTCCGTGCCGCTCGAGCAGCTCCGGCTCGGCGGCCGGCTGACGGCCATGAGGACGAAGGGGCACGAGCTGTCCCTCGCGGGCGACTTCATCAATCCTCTGGGGCGGATCGGCGCCGCCACGGAGCTCACCGGCAGGCTGGAGATCCGGGACCGCCGCAGGAAGGGCCGAGCGTTCCGCGTTCCGGTGACGTTGCGCCACGAGGGCGACCGGATCGGCTGGCAGGCGAGGTTCGCGCCGGTCCGCCGGATCCGGCCGATCGGGCTGGTGGACCAGACCTGGGGGCTCTGGCTGTGCGTCGACGTCGGTGAGGAGACCGTCGTGGTCCGCCTGACCTCGACCGGCACCGCCCACAAGGGCGTCGAGGTGCCGGTACGGCCCCGGCTGACCCGGATCGTCGGTGACCGTCTGGAGGCGTACGTCGCCGACTCCGGAGAACTGGCGTTCCGCATCGTCGGACGCCGCCTTCCCGCCCGCGCCGTCCTGCCGCTGATCCGTGACGTCGCCCGCACCGGACTGGGAGTGCGGTTCTGGCGGAGCCTCATACGCGCCGAGAAGGCGCTGCGCAGGCGGCTCACCGGCCGCGCGACGAAGATCGCCGTGTTCAACCGCGTGCTCGTGCGGCTGCCGGTCAGGAAGGGCACCGTCGTCTTCGAGAGCCACCTCGGAGCCCAGTACTCCGACAACCCGAAGTACGTTCACCTCGAACTGCGCCGGCGCGGTACGTCGTACCGCGCGATCTGGTCCTACGACCAGAGCAGGCGGGGCTTCCCCAAGGACGCCGTCCTGGTCAAGCGCGGGTCGTGGGCGTACTACCGCGCGCTGGCCCGCGCCGAGTTCTGGGTCGACAACCAGGGTTTCCCCGCCGGGCTCACCAAGCGCCGTCAGACCACCTACATCCAGACCTGGCACGGCTCGGCGTACAAACGCATGGGCTTCGACGAGCCGTCCGTCAAGCAGGGCACCAGAGCCGAGCACGTACGGCGGCGCACCATGGCCGGCCGGTTCGACCACTTCGTCGTACGGTCCGAGCACGACGTGCGGACGCTGGCCGGAGGCCTCGGCGTGACCGCACCGCCCCTGCGGGCCGGGTACCCGCGCAACGATCCGCTCGTGAGCGGCGGCGACCCGGAGGAACTTGCCGAGCTGCGCCGCCGCCTGGGGCTCGACGGTGACGCCCGTACGGTCGTGCTGTACGCGCCGACGTTCCGTGCCGACGAGGAGGGGCGGCCGGTCGCACGGTTCGAGCCGCCGTTCGACCTCGAACGCTTCGCGCGCGAACTCGGCGACTCGCACGTGCTCCTCATCCGCGCGCACTACCTGAGCACGGCGGTGGTGCCGCCCGGCCTGCGCGGCACCGTCGTCGACGTCGGCGGAGTCCACGACGTCACGCCGCTGCTGCTGCTCGCCGACGCGCTGGTCACCGACTATTCGTCGGTCATGTTCGACTACGCGCTCCGCGACCGCCCGATGATCTTCTACACGCCCGACGGCGACGACTACGCCCTGCGGCGCGGCGCGTACTTCGACCTGGCCGCTCACGCACCGGGGCCGATCGTCGCCGACGAGGACGGGCTGTTCGCCGCGCTGGCCGACCTCGACCACGTGCACCGGGACCACGCCGACCGGCGCCGGCTGTTCACCGAGCGCTTCGGCGAGTACGACACCGGCACCGCGGCCAAGGCCATCGTCGAGCGTTTCTTCACCGGAGGCGGCCGTGACTGAGTCCCGCGACATCTTCATCGTCTGCAACAACGTCGAGGAGCTCGGCGGCCTCCAGCGGTGGGCGCACCACATCGCCCACCTGTTCGCCGACCGCGGCCACCGCGTCCACCTCGTCGGCGTGACGCACGCGGAGCGGTCCCACGACTACGGCCGGGACCCGCGGTACACCGTCACCGTTCTGCACGAACGCCGGCCGGGGCCGCGCCGCGGGCCGGTGTCCCGGCTCGCCCACCGGGCCACGGTCCGCCAGGGCGCCGCGCGTCTGAGCGCGCTGCTGCGCACCGCCCGGCCAGGCGGCGTCGTCATCGCGGCGCAGGTCTGGGCGATGGAATGGGTCGCGCGTGCCGACACCGCGGGGATGCCGGTCATCGGCATGAGCCATGAGTCGTACGCGGCGACGCGGCGGTCGTCGCGGTACCGGCGGGTGAAACGCCACTTCGCCGGGGCGGACCTGTTCCTCGCGCTCACCCGCGCCGACGCGGACGCCTGGGCGTTCGACGACATGTCGGGGGCCGCCGCCATGCCCAACCCGCTCCACGTCGAACCGGCGTCGCCGTCCCCGCGCACCGAGCCGGTGGTCGTACGGCTCGGGCGGCTGTCCTTCGAGAAGGGGCAGGACATGCTGCTCGAGGCCTGGGCGGAGGTGGCCGCGCGCCACCCGTCCTGGCGGTTGCGCCTGTACGGGACGGGCCCCGAGGAGGACGCGCTGCGGCGCGGCGCGGCCGCGCTCGGCCTGGACGCCAGTGTGGAGTTCCCCGGCTCGACCTCCGACCTGGAGAGCGCGCTGACCGGCGCCTCGATCTTCGCGCTCTCCTCACGGGAGGAGGGCTTCCCCATGTCGATCATCGAGGCGATGGCGTACGGGCTGCCCACGGTCGCCTTCGACTGCGCGCCGGGCGTGCGGGAGCTGCTCACCGACGGGCGGGACGGGCTGGTCGTGACGCCGGGGAACGTGATGGAGTTCGCCGCCGCCCTGGAGCGGTTGATGGACGACCGGCGACTCCGTGACACGCTGGGAGACGCGGCGCGCGTCTCGGTCCGCAGGTATGCCCCCGACACGATCGTCGACCGCTGGGAACGGGCCTTCGCGCTCGTGGACGGCCGGACCGGCTGAATCTCGGCCGCTCCCCCCAGTTTCACTTTATAGCAGATAAGTGCGCCTCATGAGGCGCCAAAAATTGCTTCATACTGCCGCCGTTGCGAACCGAATCGACGCAAGGAGCAACGGAATTGGCCTACGTGATGGGCTTCGAGAAGATCGACGCGACGAATGTCGCGGACGTCGGCGGAAAGGGGGCACACCTCGGCGAGCTCTCGCGAATCGATGGCGTCCGCGTGCCGGACGGCTTCTGCGTCACGACGGACGCCTTCCAGCGGATCATGGCCGAGGCGCCGTCGATCGACGCTCAGCTCGACCTTCTGTCGCGCGTGGAACCGGACGACCGCGAGGCGATCCGCACCCTGAGCGCCGAGATACGCCGCGTCGTCGAAGACGTCGCGATGCCCGACGATCTCGTGGCGGCGATCAGCGAATCGCTCACCCGGCTCGGGGAGCACGCCTCCTACGCGGTGCGTTCCAGCGCGACGGCCGAGGACCTGCCGACCGCCTCCTTCGCCGGCCAGCAGGACTCCTACCTGAACATCGTGGGCCTGACGGAGATCCTTCGCCACGTCCGGCGGTGCTGGGCCTCGCTGTTCACCGAGCGGGCCGTGACCTACCGGTGCCGTAATGGCTTCGACCACCGGAAAGTGCGGATGGCCGTGGTCGTGCAGCAGATGGTGTTCCCGGACGCGGCCGGGATGCTGTTCACCGCGGATCCCGTGACCTCGGACCGGAAGACCGCCACCGTCGAGGCCGGGTGGGGGCTCGGGGAGGCGCTGGTCTCCGGTCTGGTCGCCGGGGACGTCTACACGGTGCGTGACGACCAGGTCGTCACCACGACGGTCGCCACCAAGGAGCGGTCCGTCCAGGCGTCGCCCGGAGGCGGTGTTCAGGACACGCCGATCGAACCGCGGCGGCAGACGCAGCCGGCTCTCACGGACGCGCAGGTCGTGCGCCTGGTGCGGCTGGGCCGGCGCATCGAAGCGCACTTCGGCCGGCCCCAGGACATCGAATGGTGCCGGACCGGCGACGACTTCCACATCGTCCAGAGCCGGCCGATCACCACCCTGTTCCCCATCCCGACGACCGAGGACCAGGAGAACCACGTCTACGTCTCCGTCGGTCACCAGCAGATGATGACCGACGCGATGAAGCCGCTGGGACTCTCCGTGTGGCAGCTGACGACCCCACATCCGATGCCCGAGGCGGGCGGCCGGTTGTTCGTCGACGTGGCCCCCGTGCTGGCGACGAACGCGGGTCGCGTACGCCTCATCGACACTCTGGGGAGGTCCGACCCGCTGATCCGGGACGCGCTGCGAACCGTCGTCGACCGCGGCTTCGTCCGCACGCTCCCGGAGGACGAGGATTCCGGCGCCGCACCCGTCGGTGACCCACCCGCCCCGATCGAGACCGATCCGGCCATCGTCACCCGCCTGATCCGGCAGAGTCAGGAGTCCGTCGCCACCCTGCGGCGCGAGATCGAGGATCTGTCCGGGCCGGCGCTGTTCGACTTCATCCTGGCCGACATCGCGGAGCTGAAGCGCGTCCGGTCCGATCCACAGAGCCTCCCGGCGATCATGGCGGGGATGGAGGCGAGCTGGTGGCTCAACGACCACCTGGAGACGTGGCTGGGCGAGAAGAACGCGGCCGACGTGCTCACGCAGTCCGTCCCCCACAACGTCACGTCGGAGATGGGGCTGGCGCTCCTCGACGTCGCGGACATGGTCCGGCCGCACCCGGACGTCATGGCGTTCCTGCAGCGTGTGGTGGACGAAGGCCGGGAGGGCGACGGCTTCCTGGACGAGCTGGCCGGGTTGCCCGGCGGACGGGAGGCGCGTGACGCCATCCGGGGCTACCTCGACGAGTACGGCATGCGCTGCGCGGGCGAGATCGACATCACCAGGACGCGCTGGAGCGAGCATCCCGCCACGCTCGTCCCCACCATTCTCGGCAACGCCAAGAACTTCGAGCCGGGCGCCGGCAGGCGACGCTTCGAACAAGGACTCCAAGAGGCGCGACAGAAAGAACAGGAACTGCTGACGCGGTTGCGCGCACTGCCCGACGGGGACGAGAAGGCCGAGGAGACCAAGCGGATGATCGACCGTGTCCGCACCTTCGCCGGATACCGGGAGTACCCCAAGTACGACATGGTCAGCCGCTACTTCATCTACAAGCAGGCGTTGCTGCGGGAGGCCGATCGCCTCGTCCGGTCCGGCGTCCTGCGGGAGAGGGAGGACATCTTCTTCCTCCGGTTCCAGGAGTTGCGGGAAGTCGCGCGAACGGGCGACGCGGACGCCGGACTCATCCGGGAGAGGCGGGAGGCGTTCCGGTCGTACGAGGCGCTCACACCGCCCCGGGTCATCACGTCGGACGGCGAGGTCATCGTCGGCCGGTATCGGCGTGACGACGCCCCGCCCGGCGCGCTGGCCGGCCTCCCGGTCTCGGCCGGGACCGTCGAGGGCCGTGCCCGAGTCATCCTGGACATGGCGCAGGCCGACCTTGAGGAGGGCGACATCCTCGTCACCGCGTACACCGATCCCAGCTGGAGTCCTCTGTTCGTCGCCGTCGCCGGGCTGGTGACGGAGGTGGGCGGCCTGATGACGCACGGGGCGGTGATCGCGCGGGAGTACGGCCTGCCGGCCGTGGTGGGCGTGGAGCAGGCCACCCGGCTGATCCGGGACGGGCAGCGGATCCGCGTTCACGGAACCGACGGATACGTCGAGATCCTCGACTGAACCCCGAGCGCAACCCGCCGTTGGCGATTTTCCGTTGGGACGTGTCACTCACGCCGCTGGAGGCGGTCCTGCGGCCTGCGTAGCTTGGGTTTCCGGTGCGCGGAGGTGCCCTCCGCGCACCGGTTCCGCGCTGAATTCTCACGGCATTGGAAAATGACATTGGACTACCTGCGGTTCATCGCGCCGGTCGGCATCGGCGTCGCGTACGCCCTGCTGATGTCCCTCATCCGCGAACCGCACCGGCGGCGCGTCAACGCGCTCACGATCGCCGGAGCCGGCGCGACCTATTTCAGCGGCGGCGGTCTGGGCGCCTGGGAGCTCGCGTTCGGCGCGCTGCTCGTCTATGTCGCCTACCGCGGCCTTGAGTCGTGGACGTTCGTCGGCATCGGCTGGCTGCTGCACACCGCCTGGGACGTCGTCCACCATCTCAACGGCCACCCCATCCTGCCGTTCGCCCATGACTCGTCGCTGGGCTGCGCGATCTGCGACCCGGTCATCGCCCTGTGGTGCTTCGGCGGCGGCCGGTCGCCGCGTGAGCTGTTCCGTCGCACGAAGCGCCCGGCGGGGATTCGGGAGCAGATGGCCCGATCGTAATGCCCAATTTGGGCTCTTGACTGATCGCCCTGACCTGACGGATCGTCGGGTGTCCGTAATGCGAGTCTTTGTTCGGAATATCGAACAAGGCGCCTCCTGCACCCGAAGGGCACCGATGTCCGGAACCTTCCGCGCCGCCTTCGCCGCCCGGCTGCTCGTGGCCGTGTCGCTCGTCCTCGCCGCCCTCCCCGCCAGGGCGCAGGCCGCCGCGCCACCTCCGCGATCCGCCGTCACCGAACACGTGGCCGGCACCGGGCGGAGCGTGGACTTCGACCAGGACTGGCGGTTCGCCCTCGTCAACCCGGAAGGCGTCACCGACCCCACCGGCGCCTACGCGCACGTCGCCGATCCGGGCTACGACGACTCCTCGTGGCGCCGGGTGAACCTCCCGCACGACTGGAGCATCGAGCGCGACCCGACGCCCGACGGCGGCACCAACGCCGGCACCGGCTTCCTGCAGGGCGGGCTCGGCTGGTACCGCAAGACCTTCACGCTGCCCTCCTCGATGGCCGGCCGGCGGATCTCCGCGGAGTTCGACGGCGTCTACATGGACTCGGTCATCTACTTCAACGGTCGGCAGGTCGGCGCCCACGCGTACGGCTACACCGGGTTCGATGTGGACCTGACCGACCTGGCGCACACCGACGGGACGACGCCGAACGTGCTCGCGGTCGAGGTGCGCAACCAGCTCCCCAGCAGCCGCTGGTACTCCGGCAGCGGCATCTACCGTGACGTCCACCTCACCGTCACCGCGCCGGTCCACGTCCAGCGGCACGGCGTCTTCGTCACCACGCCGGACCTGGCGAACACCGTGAAGGCGGGCTACGCGAACGTCCACGCCCGTACGGACGTCGCCGGCGCGACCGCGGACACGCAGGTCGTCGCGACCGTACGGGACGCCCGCGGCCGTACGGTCGCCCGGGGAGCCTCCGGCGTGTCGGCGGGGACCGCGGCGGCGGACCTGCGCGTCGATCACCCCGAACTCTGGTCCACCGCCCGCCCGTACCTCTACACGCTGCGCACCGACGTCGTCGTGGCGGGCCGGACCGTGGACACGACCACGACCCGCTTCGGCGTCCGTTGGTCCGCCTTCAGCCCGGACGGCGGTTTCTCCCTCAACGGCCAGCGGATGAAGCTGCAGGGCGTCGACCTGCACCACGACGGAGGCGCGCTCGGCGCGGCCGTCACCGAGGACGCCCTGTACCGGCAGATGAAGATCATGAAGAGCATGGGCGCCAACGCCTTCCGCACCTCGCACAACCCGCCGTCGCCGGCGATGGTGCGGGTCTGCGAGGAACTCGGCATCGTGATGATGGTCGAGGCGTTCGACACCTGGCACACACCGAAGGTGAAGTACGACTACGGCCGGTTCTTCGACGCGAACAGCGACGCCGACATCACCGAGATGGTGAACGCGGCCAAGAACTCACCGGCCGTCGTGATGTGGTCGATCGGCAACGAGATCCCCGACTCGACCTCCGTCACGGTCGGCGTGCCGATCGCGCGGCGGCTCATCGCCGACGTCCGGGCGGTCGACACGACCCGGCCGATCGTCATGGGGTCGGACAAGTACCGCAGCGTGCCGGCGCCCGGATCGGCCCAGGACCAGATCCTGCGGATGCTCGACGGCATCGGCCTCAACTACAACACCGCGGCCTCGATCGACGGGCTGCACGCCCGTTATCCGGACAAGTTCTTCTTCGAGTCCGAGTCGTCCTCGGAGACCTCCACGCGCGGCGTCTACCAGGACCCTCAGCAGCTCAACACCGGCGAGAACCACACGCCGGGCAAACGCGGGGCCTCCTCCTACGACAACAACCTCGCCTCGTGGACGATGAGCGGGGAGTACGGGCTGAAGAAGGACCGCGACCGCGCCTGGTACGCCGGGGAGTTCCTGTGGTCGGGCATGGACTACATCGGCGAGCCCACGCCGTACAACGTGTTCCCGGTCAAGGCCTCCTTCTTCGGTGCGGTGGACACCGCCGGCTTCCCCAAGGACATGTACTACCTGTTCAGGAGCCAGTGGACGACCGCGCCCATGGTCCACCTGCTGCCGATGAACTGGACCGACCACCGGCGCGGCGACCCCGTGCAGGTGTGGGCGTACTCCAACGCCGACACCGTGGAGCTGTTCCTGAACGGCCGGTCGCTGGGCACCCGCCGGTTCGACCACAAGACCACCACGGACGGCCGGGGGTACCTGGAGACGACGGAGGCGACCCACGACGACAAGACCGTGACCTCGGGGCCGTACCCGGGCAGCTACACCAGCCCGAACGGCAGCGCGGGCAAGCTGCACCTGACCTGGGACGTCCCGTTCGAGCCGGGCACGCTGAAGGCGGTCGCCACCCGCGACGGGAAGGTCGTGGCGACCGACGTGCTGAAGACGGCGGGCGCGCCGTACACGGTCCGCCTGTCACCGGACCGCCGGACGATCGACGCGGACGGCCGGTCGCTGTCCTACGTCACCGCGGACGTCGTCGACGCGCACGGCGTGACCGTGCCCGGCGCGGACGACTCGCTGCGCTTCACCGTGACCGGCGGCTCGCTGGCCGGGCTGGACAACGGGCAGGAGGAGAGCGCGGAGAACTACAAGGCGCCGGTCCGCGCCGCGTTCAACGGCAAGGCGCTGGCGATCGTACGGTCCGGGACCGCACCGGGTCCGATCACGGTGACGGTCACCGGCGCCGGCCTGCACCCGGCGTCCACGGTCATCCACGCCACCGGCGGCACACCCGGCGCGACCGTCGCGGCGCCCGTGCCGGTGCGGGCCGCTCCGGCCGCCGCCCCGACGGTGACCGCGGACGCGAGCTACTCCGGCGCGCCCGGCACACTCCCGGCCGCCCTGCTGGACGGCGACACGGAGTCGGGCGGCTGGTCGAACTACTACAACAAGCCCGCCACGGCCCTGCTGCCGGCGTACAGCCTGGCGCATCCGCGCGAGTGGGTGTCGGTGACCTGGCCGAAGACCCGCACGCTCGGCGGCGTCACGCCGTACTTCACCGTCGGCGCCGGTCGCGCGCTGCCGGCGTCGGTCGCCGTGTCGTACCTGCGCGACGGCCGGTACGTCCCGGTGCGGAACCTGAGCATCACGTGGGCGACCGGCTCGAACCAGCCGACCGAGATCACCTTCGACCCGGTCCGTACGACGAGCGTGCGACTGGACCTGGCGAGCCGCGCCCCCGGCACGCCGGACGGCTTCCTGCAGATCGCCGAACTCCGCTTCCCGGGAGACTGACCGCGCTTGCGCCGGTCCACCCGGCTCGGCCAGAGTGACCGGCCGTGAAGCTCAACGACGATCTGCGCACGCTGCTGCGGCGGCCGAGCACCTGCTACCTCGCCACGACGATGCCCGACGGCTCGCCGCAGGTGACCCAGACCTGGGTCGACACCGACGGCGAGCACGTTCTGATCAACAGCGTCCAGACCCACGTGAAGACCCGGAACATCGAGCGTGACCCGCGGGTCGCCGTGGCCGTCGCGGACCCGGACCGGCCGTCGCGCTACGTCCAGATCCGCGGCCGCGTGCTGGAGGTCACCACCGAGGGCGCGGCCGCCCACATCGAGGAGCTCGCCCAGCGGTACCTCGGCCGGCCCTACCCCTGGTACGGCGGCCGCGACCAGGCCCGCGTCATCTTCGTCATCGAGCCGGAGTCCGTCACCGGGACGGGGTGACTCGCCGGCGCGTGGCGCCGCGGGGCAGGAGCAGCCGGAGCGTCGTACGGGCGTCCTTGCGGCGCCGCGGCGTGGGGGCGGCGACGGAGGTGATGGCGGTGACGGCGACCGTCAGCGCGTAGAGCACGCCGGCGGCGCCGCCCGCCGCGTACACGTGACGGAGCAGTGCGAGCATCGGGAGACCTCCCTGGGAATGAGGCGGGAACTCTCGCCCGCCGGGGACCTACTGAATGCCACGTCCGAAGGGTTTCCGGCGATCCATCGTCAGGCGCGACGGCCCCGACTACCCTGGCCGGACGGGAGATCTCCGGTTTTCCGGGCGAGGGGAGCCGATGGGCACGGGCGGTGCGGTGGAGCGCTTCTCCGCCGAGCTGAGGTCGTTGCACCATGCGGCGGGCCGCCCGACGCTCGACCGTCTCGTCCGCCACTGCCGCGCCCAGAAGCCGCCCGTCACGACCAGCGACGCGACCATCCACGGCTGGCTGACCGGGACGAACATCCCCTCGGAGCGATCCGAGCGCGCGTTCTCCCAGATCGTGGGATACCTCCGGCAGGAGGTGCGCGAGCGTGGGGGTGACCCGTCGGCGCACTTCCCCGACGGCTGGAAGAACGCGCTCGCGCGGGCACGCGAGGAGAAGCGGGCGAACCGCGGCGGCCGGCCCCGCCGGACGAGGACGGTCCGCGCCACCGGCGGCTCCGCACCGCGGCCGATGACGCTGCCGCCCGACCCGGCGGGCTTCACCGGCCGTGCCGCCGCCCTGGCGGAGCTGGCGGAGCGCCTGCGGAGCACGGACGGCACGGTCACGGCGGTCACCGGCATGGGCGGCGTGGGCAAGACCGCGCTCGCGGTGCATGCCGCGCACCGGGCCGGCCGCTTCTCCGGGGGGATCCTCTTCCTCGACTTAGGAGGCTTCGGCCAGGGCCGGCCGCTGGAGGCCGGAAGCGCCGCCGAACGCCTGCTGCGCATGCTCGGCGTGGCAGAGCCGGAGCCCGGCGACGCCCCGCCCGAGCCCGTCGGGCGGTGGCGGACCGCGCTCGCCGGTTCGGCGGGCAGCCCGCTGCTGATCGTGCTGGACAACGTCGCGTCCGCCGGCCAAATCTCGCCGTTGCTCCCGGACCCGCCGCACCACGTGATCGTCACGTCGCGCAACACGCTCTCCAGCCTCGCGGCACACCGGGTCGGCCTGACGCCGCTCGACGCCGGGGAGTCGGTGCGCCTGCTCGACCGGGCGCTGCGGCGTACCGTTCCGGGCGACGACCGGGTGGCCGCGGGCCCGGGGGACGCGGAGCGGCTCGCCGAGCTGTGCGGGCGGCTGCCGCTGGCGTTGCGGATCGTCGCGGCGCTGCTCCTCGACGACCCGCACCGGTCGCTGTCCGCCGAGGT
The DNA here is from genome assembly GCF_050936355.1 of Actinoallomurus sp. CA-142502. Lineage (NCBI taxonomy): Bacteria > Bacillati > Actinomycetota > Actinomycetes > Streptosporangiales > Thermomonosporaceae > Actinoallomurus > Actinoallomurus sp. CA-142502. The sequence continues at coordinate 9,130,943 of NZ_JBNJMY010000001.1, read as the reverse complement.
CGCCGCGCTGGGCGAGGCACGGGACCGGCTCGACCGGCTGCGGTACGACGACGTCGACGAGCAGGGCCGTGCCCTCGGCGTCCGCGCGGCGTTCGACCTGTCCTACGCGCGCCTCGGCGAGGAGCAGAGCCGGGCCTTCGACCTGCTCGGCGTGGTCCCCGGCCCGGACTTCGGGCCGGACACCGCCGCCGTGGTCCTCGACCGGACGCCGCCGGAGGCCGAACGGCTCCTGGCCGACCTGACCCGTCTCCACCTGATCCGGGGACATCCGGGTCGCCGGTGGGACATGCACGACCTCGTCCGCCTCTACGCGACCGAACACGCCCGCGCCGACGCCGGACGGTATCGCGGCGCGCTGGACCGGCTGCTGGAGCACTACGAGAGCGCCGCCACCGACGCCGACCGGCGGTTCGCCGCCCCCGGCACGCTCCGCCTCTTCCACGTCAACCGGTTCGCCTCCCGAGCCGAGGCGCTGGACTGGTTCGACGCCGAACACCGCAACGTCGCCGCCGCCGTCGCGGCCGCCCACGAGGCGCGACTGTGGCGCCGGGCGTACGAGCCGGCCGTCAGGCTCGCCCGTTACCTGGAGTTCCGCCGCCACACCGACGAGTGGGTCGCCTGCGCCCGCCTGGCCCTCGACGCCGCCGGGCACCTGGAGCCCGAGCGCGTACCGCCGGCCGCGCTGTCGCTCGGCAACGCCTGCCGGGCCGCCGGGCGGTACGAGGAGGCGGAGCGGCAGCTGCGGCGGGCGCTCGACCTGGCGCCGGACCGCCCGGCGGAGGGGAACGCCTGGCACGACCTCGGCCTCGTGTACTTCAACCTCGGCGACTACGCCAGGGCCGTCGAGTGCCACCGGAACGACCTGCGCATCTGCTCGGACGCCGGCGACCTGCTCGGCGCCGCCCAGTCGCTCTGCGCGCTGGGCGACGCGCTGCGGATGCGGGAGGAGTACGAGGAGGCGGCCGCGTCGCTCGTACGGGCCATCGAGGTGTTCGAACACCTTCAGGACGCCGGCGGCCTGACGCAGGCCCGGATCAACCTCGCGCTCGTCCTGCTGGGCTGGAATCCGGTGTGGTACGGCGGCTGCGGGATCTGGCACCTCTGCCACGCCCTCCGGCTGGCCCGGGAGCGGGACGACCACCACGGACAGGCCGTGGCACTGCTCGACCTCAGCGTGCTGTACCTGAGCATCTGCCCGGCCTGTTACGGCCGCGCCGTCGTCCGATGCGCGACGCGGGCCATGCATCTCTTCGAGCGGCAGGGCGAGCCGCTGCGCCTGGCGTACGCGACCCGGGCGCTCGGCCGGGGCCTGCTGGCGGTCGGCGACCTCACCCGGGCGCGCCGGGCCCTGGACCGGGCGAGCGACTCCCTGGAGGCACTCGGCGTCCGGCCGGACGCCGGCGACGTTCCGCCCGGCACCGGGACGAGGACGCCGCACATCCCCGGGTGCTTCGGCCGGTCGGACAAGAACCGGTTCCGGTGGCTCGCGCGGCTGCCGGACGACGTCATCCGGGGCGACTTCCGGCATCTGGACGGGTACGCCTGGGAGGGCTTCCGTTTCCTCGTCCTCACCGAGCCCGGGCGTCCGCCGTCCTCCGGCGAGGCACCCTCACCGCCGCGCCCCGCCGGCGAGGGCGCGGTAGCAGGCGATGTGGGCGACGACACCGATGACGGCCGCGATGCCGCAGGCCGCGAGTGACCTGCCGACGGTGCTCGTGGTGGCCGCGCTGTCGCCGCGGGCGCGGACGCGGACGTCCTGGTGGACCAGGCCCCGGTGTGCGCCGTCGATGGTGCCCGACCGCCGTGCGCCGCCGGCCGTCCACGAGCCGTGGCAGGTCGTCTCGTCGTGGCCGTTGCCGTGCTGGTCGACGTGGACCGACGTCTCGCAGGACTCGACCCTCGCGACCGTGGGTTCGCCGAGCGCGTACGTCCAGAGCGGGGGCGCCAGGACGATGAGGCCGCCGACCGACAGCGAACCCCAGACGATGACCGGCGCGAGCCACCGCGCTCTTCTCTGCTGGGGCGTCGTCTTTCCGGTCACAGAGAGGAACTTAGCGGACACCCGCGTCGAGAACGGAAGAGTGCCTGGTGATTGGCAGAAATTGGTGGTAGATCTTCCACTTTTGGCTAATTGACCTTTCTGTAATTGGCGTGTCAGTCTGTCGGACTGTCTTTTGGGGCCTCTCCTTCGGCAGGGGGACTTTCGTGCCGTACATACGCCGGGCCGTCGTCGCGCTGGCGCTGCTTGTCGCCGTCGCGGTCGTCGTCGTACGTCCCGGAGACCGGGCGTACGCGGCGGACCAGCAGGGCAAGGTGACCCGTCCGGTGCCGCTGCTGGAGCTGCGCACCGCGGGGAACGCCGGCTGGTTCTGGACGCTGAACGAGGCCGAGGCGAACAGCGCCGCGAGCAGCGGAATGAGCCTCCAGCACACCCGGCTGGGCTACCTGCGGGCCCAGCCCTTCAGCGGCTCGCAGCCGATCTACCGGATCCGTGTTCTGGCGAAGCCGACGTACCTGCTGAGCGCCTCCAAGCAGGAGTGCGACACGCTCGACCAGTCCGGAGGCTATGACTGCGAGGGGATCGTCGGCTACGCCGCCGCCTCGCAGCAGCCGGGCACGGACGAGCTGTGGCGGATGTCGAACGGATCGGAATGGCGCGTCGTGCCCGAGGCGCAGCGCGCCGCGTTCACGGCGAAGGGCTACCGCACCGACGGGCCGCTCGGCTACGTGTACCCGACCTACGACCAGGTGGGCGCGATCTACTTCGGCAGCTTCGACGCCGACGGCAACCAGGACCTCATGGCGCACGTCAAGTCCGTCTACGGGCGCGACGGGGACTGGTGGGGCGGCGTACGGGACTTCGCCGGCTCCGGCGTCCCGGTCAACCGGTGGCACTGGCCCCAGACCGACTTCTCGGACTTGGAACCGTCGATCGGCTACTACGACGACTCCCAGCCGGCCACGCTGGAGAAGCAGATCTCCGCCGCCTCGTCCGCCGGGCTGTCCTACTTCACCTTCTACTGGTACTGGAATCCCGCCGGAGGCGGCGCCGAGCAGTACATCGACGGGCTGAAGGCGTTCCTCAAGGCCGCCAACCGGTCGAGCATGGACTTCAGCGTCATGCCCTGCCTGCATCCGTGGTCGAACGGCGACGTGTCCCTGCACCTGCCGGAGGACCAGATCGACAAGGCCGCCAAGACCATCGCGGACGAGTATCTGGGGCAGCCGAACTACCTGCGCGCCAACGACGGCCGCCCCATGATCCAGGTCTGCGACACCCGGGGGATCGGTGACGGCACCGCGACGTCCGTCGACGCGGAGGCGACCAAGCGGTTCACCGACGCGCTCCGCACCGAGGCGCGGAACGAGTACGGCGAGGACCTGCTGATCACCCTCAACGCCGACCTCGGCGTGCCGGCGGGTGCAAGCGGCTTCGACGGCACCCAGTGCCAGGGACAGTACGACACGTCCCGGTCCTTCCAGCACTACGCCGACAACCAGCGCGCGTACTTCGCGAACTTCCCCGGTACGCTCATGCGCTGCGCCTCCTCGGGCTTCGACGACCGGCCGCGGGACGGCATCGCCATCGCCGACCCCGGCGCGAACGCGACCGAGCAGCAGCTCGAAGCGTCCTTCCACTGGTACGACGACCACTCGATCGACCGCTTCGGCACCCTGCTGGCGAACGTCCAGTCCGACATCGACGCCTCGGCGCGGCCCCCGGCCGTCGACAATTTCGTCCTGGTGTACGCGTGGAACGAGTGGCACGAGGGCGGCCACATCGAGCCGAACAAGCGGGACGGCTGCGCCTATCTCGCTGCCATTCAGGCGAAACTGCACCTGCTCGGCTCGGGCTGCGCCTCCTGACCCGCCGGCTTACGAGATTTCTTGAAATGTCGCTCTTGGTATGACATCGGGAGAGACCCTCCGAGCAAGGAACCCTGGTCGGGAGGGAGGCACGCCATGCGCAACCGCGACGCCTGAGTCTGAGCGAGAGGCTGCCCGGAGCCCGATCTCCTGCCGCGCGGCGGCGCTTCTCGAGTGAGGTCAGGGAGACCCTCCGGGCAAGGAACCCTGGTCGGGAGGGGAGGCACGCCATGCGCAACCGCGACTTCTGAGTCTGAGTGAGAGGCCGCCCGGAACCGGGTCCCCTGCCGCGCGGCGGCGTACCGCGGACGCTTCGCCTCCCGGCCCGCCGCCCGCGGCCGGTTCCGGGCGGTCTCCGACCGGTGACGGTGGCGAAGGTCGTACGAGCACGGGCGATCGGTCGCGCCGGACCGGTCTCCAGGTCAGGGCACTCCGATGGGCGCGGCATACGACGCCGCGCCAACGCTGGCCGAAGGTCCGGCTCAAGTGCGGCGCCATAGGACGGCCAGGCAGGTGCGGCTGGTGCAGCCCGTCTTTCTCAGCACGCTGGTGAGGTGCTTCTTCACCGTGTCGACGGTGACGTGCAGGCGCTCCGCCAGCTCGCGGTTGGTCATTCCGGCGGCGACGAGTTCGGCGATCTGGCATTCGCGTTCGGTCAGGGACCACTCGGCGCCCGGGCGCGGGTGGGCCGTGAAGTGGGCGCGGAAGGACGGGGCCAGCAACCGGCCGAGCCGGTCGGCGACCGTGCGCTCTCGTGGTCCGGCGTCGCGTCCGCTGGCCAGCGGCACGACGATCGTCGCGGTGATGCCGGGGTTCGCCGCCACGCGGATCCGCAGCGCGGTGCCGGCCGATCCGGCGGCGGGCCGGGACGCCGTGTCGCCGTCGAGCAGGTACGCGCCGGTCCAGCCGAACTCCCGCGCCAGCGAGCGCAGCAGGCGATCGCGCAGGTCGGTGTGGCTCGTCGCGCCGGCGACGGTGTCCATGACGTTCACGATGCGCCGGTAGTCGTCGAGCCCGAGGTCGTCGTGACAGCCGACCGGAGATGTGACCATGACGCCTTCAGAGGTGACGAGAAGGGCGATGAGAAGCCTGTCACCCGCGCCGCACGCGGGTCGAACTTTTCGAACAACCTGGAAATGCGGCCTGGGTCCTGGCACGTGCTCTGAGCACTGCACGATGGGGATTGCACTCGGGAAGTTCATCACCCCGCCCGCGCGCCCGATGAGAGCGCATAGCGATTGCGAGCAGGCCGCCGCCGAACGCCAGCGCGTACACCGGGGCCAGGTGGCCGTGAAGGGCGAGCGGCGGCCGGCCGGACGCGGCGTCCCACGTCCGGACGACCCGGTCGTATCCGGCAGAGGCGAGCACGGTGCGCCCGCCGGCGTCGCCCGCCGCCACGGCCGCGACCGGTCCGGTGTGGCCGAGCATCCGGTCGCGGGGGACGCCGGACCGCGCGTCCCAGGTCCGTACGGTGGCGTCCGCGCCGCCGGACACCAGGAGGTCGCCGGCGAACGCCAGGGCGAACACCGGCGCGGTGTGCGGCGTCAGAGTCCGAACCTCCTCGCCACTGTCGAGATCGTGCACCCGCACCGCGCCCTCGTCCGTACCGCAGATGAGGCCGCCGGGCCCGAACGCGACCGCGGTGACCGCTCCGCCGGACGCGGGGATCGTACGAGCGAGGGTCCCGTCGCTCCAGAGGCGCAGCGAACCGTCCTTGTGGCCGGCCGCGACCAGGCGGCGACCGCAGGCCACGGCGCTCGGGGCGGGTCCGTCGGCGAGCACGGCGATCGGATCGCCGGTCAGTGCCGCCCACAGGCGTACGCCGCCGTCGGTCGCGGCGGTCACGACGGCCGGTCCGTCGTCGGTGCCGGAGAAGGCGATGGCGGCGAGCCAGTCGCTCCGCGCGGGCCGGGCGGCCAGCGGTTCGCCGGTGCGCGCGTCCCAGGTGCGGACGGTTCCGTCGAGTGAGCAGGAGCCGGCGAGCGTACGGTCCCCGGCCCTGGTCAGCGCCACGCCGGTGACGCTGTCATCGTGCCCGGTCAGCGCGTGGAGCTCCCGTCCGGCGGGCAGCTCCCACAGCCGTACGGTCCCGTCCGCGCCACCCGACGCCAGCAGGTCGCCGTCCATGGCGAGCGCGCCGCCCGGCCGGAGTGACCGCGCAGCGTGCCGATGACGTCGCGGTCATCGGCGCTCCACACCCGGATGACGCCGTCGTCGGCGCCCGCGCAGACCAGGGCGCGGCCCGCGACGCGGGCGTGGCAGAGGCCGGTCACCCCGGCGTCCCCGAGGGAGACGGACCCGAGGTCGTCGGCGGTCTCGGCGTCCCACATCCGTACGTCGCCGTCGTCCCCGGCCGACAGCACCACCCGCCGGCCGGCGAACGCGGCCGCCGCCACCGCGGTCACCGGGCCGTCATGACCGGCGCGGGCGTGCGGCGGCCGGCCGGTATGCGCGTCGTACACCCTGATCGCCCCGTCGTCGCCGGCCGTCGCGAGGAGGTCGCCGTCCCCGCTCGTCAGGGCCGGGGCTCGCGGCGGAGCCTGGCCACCGGTGGACAGGGCCGTCCGGTCGTGCCCGGAGAAGACCGCGCCGTCGCCGTCGAGGATCGCGTACGCGGGCCGCCCGCCGACGGTGCCGAACGCCGCCGCCCCGGCGGACGTGGCGCGCCGCCGGAGTTCGGGCACGCGCCGGTGCACGACCGGCGGGAGCGCGTCGGCGGTGGACCGCAGCGCGCCGTCGCTGACCTGCCGTACGAGCGCGTCGAGAATCCGGAAGGCGGTGCCCAGCGCCGGCGGTACGGCCGCGTTCCAGCCGACCGTCAGTGTGCCGCCCGGCTCGACGGCGAGCTCCCGCAGCGCGCTGTCCGGAGGGATCGGTCCCGTTTCGACGTCCGCGAACCCGGACGGGTCCAGCGCCTCGACGACGGGCGGCGCCAGGCAGAGGACGGACACCGTGATCCCCGTGGGTCGCCATTCCGTGCACCGCGACCAGGCAGGTCACGCGTTGTGCCGGTCGGCCCGTGCCATGAGGCGGAACTCGGCCGCGGTCAGTCCGAACTCCTTCTTCAGCGCCCGGCTGAGATGCCCGTGGTCATGGATCCCCCAGTGAGCGGCGATCACCGCGGTGGTCCGGGTGGCGAGCGCGGGATCCATGAGGTCCCGGCGGATGCGGATGAGCCGTTCGTGCCTGACCCAGGCGGCGAAGGTGAGGTCGCGCCGCTGGAACAGCTGGTGGAGGTAGCGCGGGGAGATGCCGTGGCGCCGGGCGACGGAATCGACGGACAGGGCCGGGTCGCTGAGGTTCGCCAGGGTGTGGGCGAGGATCTGGTCGGTCATGGCGTCGCCGGCCTCCGCCGATTCCGGCGCCGGCTCCGCGAAGGCCGCGACGATCAGGGAGACCAGCGCGTCCGCCAGGTGGATGTCCGGCATGCCGACGAGGCCGTCGATGCGATCGGCCAGGCCGGACAGGAAGGCGGCGAGGACCGCCCAGGCACCGTGGTCGCACCGCCGGGGGGTGGCGACGTGGCGGCCGACGAGGTCGGCGTTCGCGCCGAGCATGCCGTGCGGCAGCTCGATCACGACGATGTCGCAGGCACCGGCCATCGAGAGCTCATGCGGCCTGCCGGTGTCGAGGACGACGAGGTCGCCGCGGCCGGCCTGGAAGCGGCGGCCGTCCTGCGCCACGTGCGCCGTGCCGCTCCGATACAGCGCCACCGCGAACCGGCCGCGCTCGGCGGAGACGACCCGGCGCATCTCGTACGCCGTCTGGGGGAAGACGCCGCGGATCCGGGCCACGGACATCGGGCCGACGCGGGCGGAGTCCACGTGTGTCCGGAACGGCGCGGCGTTGACTGCTGTGGAAGGAGTCGCTTTGGTCTCCATAACAGTGGACACGGTCCTCAGTAGAACCGTTGACGTGGAGGGGTGTCAACCTGCATGAAGGACGAATCGCCCTCGTCCACACCAGTCGAAGCCGAAGAACCGGCGGCCGATCCGGTCGCCTCGGCGTTCCTGCACGACGCCCTGCACTCCTCAGCCGTCGTGTCCCCGAGCCCGGAGGGGACGGCTCGGGGACGCGCGTACGTCTCAGGACGTCGTGACGGCGGTGTCGTCGAGGACGAACGAGGTCTGTTTCTGGTAGTCCTCGGCGCCGGTGAACCGCACCGTGACCGTCTGGCCCACGTAGGCGTTCAGGCTGACGCTGTGCTGGACGTATCCGCTCACGTGGTCGAGGTTGGAGTAGGTGGCGAGAGTCGCCAGGACGGCACCGGACGAGTTCAGCAACTGGACCTTCAGCGTGTCGTACGCCGTGGTGCCGGTCTCGGCGGTGTCCACGTGGAGCCAGTACGAGAGGGTCGCCGAGCGGGCGGTGGCGGGGATGGTGACCTGCTGGCCGAGGGTGTCGGTGGTCGTCGTGCCGTACCCGTCGAGCCAGGCGTCCCACGATCCGGAGCGTGCCGGTTCCTTCGTGCCGCTGTAGACGACGTTGGCGGTCTGGGTCCAGGGCGCCGCGCTCCCGGTCTCGAAGCCGGGGTTGCCGAGCAGCTGGGTTCCGCCTCCGCCGCCGGACGTGCCGCCGCCGGAACCGGCGAGCCACGCGGTCGTGTTCAGGGCGATGGCCGCGTCGGTCCCCTCGGGGTCGTTCCAGCCGTCGTACAGGGTGTTGCCCGACTGGCCGGTGCCGTCGTCGATGGTGGAGCTGTCGCCCCAGATGGCGACCCGCCCGCTGCCGAACGTGCTGCTGACCAGGAACGCCCCGGTGGTGCCCGACGGGTTCGCGCTGGTCAGCCAGACCAGGCCGCGCACGTTCGGGTTGTCGGCCGGGTGGAGCGTGAAGGTGGTGCCGTTCCGCAGGATGCTCCCGGTGACCGTGCCGAACGGGCCGTTCAGGATCGGGTTGGAGCCGTCGTGGATCGCCACCGGGTCGTCGGTGGTGATGTTCAGGCTGTCGATCGAGAACCCGAACGGGTCGGTGTCGTCGACGCCGTTGTTCGTCAGCAGGTCATTCAGGATCTTGGGGGAGTCCCAGCCGTCGTTGTTGCGGTCACTGCCGGTGTGGTCGGAGATGAGGAAGAGCCCGCCGCCGTTCTGCACGAAACGCATGACCGCGGTCTTTTCCGCGGCGGTGAGCTGGACGTTGGGCTCGGGCAGCACGAACGCGTCGAAGTGCGACAGGTCCAGCGCGCTCGACGTGTTGCCGTACGTGATCGTGTTGCCGGCCGGGAGCGTGTCGAGGGTGTACTGGCCGGTCTTCTGCAGCGCCACTCCCCAGGAGGACAGCGCGCCCGTCCAGTCGGTCTCGGCCTGCGGTGACGCGTCCTGCTGCAGCGGGTCGGGCTGACTGGTGCTGATGATCCAGTCGGCGTTCCCGGCCGTCTCGGCCTTGGTGTTGTCGAACAGGATCCGGTGCGTCGTGGCCGCGGGCGCCGCCGTGCGCGGCGCGGCGCCGGCCGGTGCGCTGACGGAAACGGTCAGGACGAGCGCGGCGAACCAGATCAACGTGCGTCTGGCGCGGCGGAACAAGGGACGCTGCACGGTGCCTCCTGGCGGGGAGAAACGAGAGGGCATCCGTATGATGAGCGCCTTAATTCGCAAAAGCCACCATGAGCAACAAAACACTTCAACGTCCGTGCGACCGTCGCAAGCCGCCGTGATCATTCCGGCTACTGTGGGCGGCATGGCGATGTCCGAACCGCTGGGCGCGGCCACCGCCGCACGGCACCGGTTCTGCCGGCCGGACGAACAACTGCTCTGGGCGGCGTACCGCCGGGTCTTCTACTTCGACCTGCCGGGCCACGACCCGTACGGCAAGCCCCACAAGAGCCTGTTGCGGCGGGGCGCGGAAGGCTTCGGCGGTTTCCTGCTCGACGGCGTCGAGGTCATGCTCGGCGACGACGAGGGCGGGGAGAGCGGCGACCGGCCGCCGCCGCCCGACCTGATCGTCTTCGGGCCCGCGCCCGGCTGCCTGGCCCACCGGGCCGCGACGGAATTCGGCACGCCGGGCACGAGCGGCCGGCGCCTGTGGGCGCTCACCGCCCACCGCCTGGGCGTGCTCGCCGTCGCGCCGCCCCCGGACCCGCCGAAGAAGAAGGAGAACCGGTCGCTCGCGAGGCGGGCGGCGGGATTCGGCAAGGGCCTGGTCGAGACCGGACGGGACATCGGGCGGATCCTCGCCGACTCCCGGGAGCGGTACGGCGACAACATCGAGGGCGAGCCGCTCGCCCTGCCCGAGTGGTCGCCGGTCCAGGAGTTCGCCCGCGAGCGGATCGTCAGCGTCGGGCCGGACACCCGGGCCCAGGGGCGCCGCACCGTGCCCTGCCTGCGCGTGGTGCTGGCCGACGGCTCGGGCCTGGACTTCCTGCTGCCCGCCGCCGACCCGGCGATGATCGAGCATCTCGCGGTCCTGGTCAGCGGCCGATGACCCCGGTACAGCGCGGCCACGACAAGGACGACGAGATCGTCGAGCGTGAGCTGCCCAAGCACTGGATCCGGCCGGGCGAGCGGCTGCTGTTCGGCTGCGCCCCGATCCGCGGGTACGTCGCGGCCCGGATCGGGACCGACTTCCGGCTCCCGTACGAGCCCCTCGGCCCGGTGCCCGAACTCGACCTCGGGCGGTGCCGCTGGCCGCTGCCGGCGGACGTCGAGCCGGACCACTGGACCGACGATCCGACCGTGGCCTTCGTCGTGGAGGCCGCGCACGCGGAGCAGCAGGCCGTCCGACTCGGCGACCACCTCGCGCACAGCCGCGGCGAGGCGCGCCTGGTCCTGACCAGTCACCGGGTCGCCGTGATCTACACGACCAGGCTCTTCCACACCCCGGCCCCCGGCGAACCGCTGTTCCAGACGTTCGCCGAGCAGCCGTCCGGCTCCGTGCTCGGCTACTCGGCCCCGTACGCCGGCCGCAGCGTGCCGCCGGTGCAGATCATCCGCGTCGACTTCACGGACGGCTCCACCCTGATGCTCCGCGACCCGCTGGCCGGACGGCGCGTGGGGCGGGCGCGAAGCCGGCAGTCGCAACCCCGTTGAAACGGTCCGTACGGGGCAGAGTGACCTTGTGGGCATTCCGCCGAGAGAGAGCGTGGACCGATGGCCGACGACCAGCCCCTGCGTCCCGGACGGTGGCCGCTGCGCACCGTGCCCCGTGGGCGGTGGTCGGCGCAGACACCGACCGCGGACGACGCCGACCCGGCGCTGATCACGGCGGCGCTGAAGCGTGCCCAGGCACGGCCGTCGGGCAACTGGTTCGTCGTGGCGTCGAGCCGGGTCGTGCGCGCCGACCGGCCGCTCGGCACGAAGGTCGCGGGACGCGAGGTCGTCCTGTGGCGTGACCGTACGGGGCGGCCGGTGGCCGGTCCGGGCGCGTGCCCGCATCTCGGCGCGCGGCTCGCCGAGGGGCGCGTCATCGACGGTTGCCTGACGTGCCGGTGGCACGGCCTGCGGCTGCCCGCCGAGGGCACCGGGGAGTGGCGCACCCTGCCCGCGTACGACGACGGCGTGCTCGTGTGGGTACGCCACGACCGGGCCGGCGGCGAGACCCCGCTCGACGTGCCGGTGGCCGCCGCCCGGCCGCGCCTGGCCGGCGGCGTGGGGGCGGTCGCCCGCATGGTCGGCGTCTGCGAACCGGGCGACGTGGTGGCGAACCGCCTCGACCCCTGGCACGGCGCCTGGTTCCACCCGTACTCCTTCACCCGGTTGCGGGTCGAGTCCACGCCGGACGAGACGGACGACCGTTTCCTGGTGCGGGTGACCTTCCGGGTCGGGCCGTGGCTGGGCGTCCCGGTGCTCGCGGAGTTCCTCTGCCCGGACCCTCGCACCGTCCTGATGCGCATCGTCGAGGGCGAGGGTGAGGGAAGCGTGGTGGAGACCCACGCGACGCCCCTGGGGCCGGGCCGCGACGGCCGCCCGCGTACGGCGGTGGTCGAGGCGGTGGTCGCCACGTCCGGCCGGCCGGGCTTCGCGGCCGCCCGCGCCATGGCCCCGCTGATCCGCCCGGCCATGAGCCGGGCCGCCGCCCGCCTGTGGCGCGACGACCTGGCCTACGCCGAACGCCGCTACGCGCTGCGCTCCGGAACGCTCTGAGACCGCGGCCGGGGGAGGGGCAGCCGCCCGTGCAGCGGCACGGTCGTCAGCGGATGGCCGGCCACGCCCCAGTCCGACAGCAGCAGGTTGGCGGCCTGCCAGCCGGTCGTGGCGGCGCGTTCCATCAGGGCCACGGGCAGGTCGACGCGGATGCCGTCGCCGGCCAGTACGAGGCCGGGGACCGGTCCGGCCACGGCGGGCCGGTCCGCGAACGTGCCGGGCGCGAACAGCGGGCAGTCGGCGCGCCACTCGCTGAACTCGCCGAGCACCTTGGCGGCCGCCGTCTCCGGGTAGAGCTCGTGCAGGCGGTCGAGCAGCCGCTCCGCGGCATCCTCCCGTGAGCCCGTTACCGCGTACGCGTGCAGCTCGACCACGGATCCGCCGGTGGTGGCGGCCCACGCCGCGGCCTGCCGGTCGTAGCGTTCGAGCACGCTGACGTTGTCGAGCGGCGGCAGCCCGCCGGTCGCCAGGAACGCGGGACGGTCGGCGGCGACGGGCCGGTCCAGCCAGAGACGGCGGACGAGGAACGGCGGCGCCGTCCGCTGGGCGGCGATCCGCCGCCGCCAGGCCGGGGTGCCGAGCCCCGGTGAGGCGGCGACCAGGTCGCGCAGGCCCGGCAGGTCGAGGGCGAGGACGACGGCGTCGGCGTCCACGGTGCCGCCCGCGGCGTCCACCGCGAACCCGGACTCGCCGGGCCGGACGGCCGTGACCGGCGTACCCGGGTGCACGCGGCCGCCGAGGGAGGTGAGGTGCTCGCCGAGCGGCGTCCACAGCTCGGGCGGCGGCACACCGGGCACGTCGAACAGCAGCCCCTCGGCCGAGCCGAGGAAGTACAGGTGGAACATGACCGCGAGCTCGGCCGCCGACAGCCGGCCGGGCGGTGCGAAGAAGCTGCGGGAGAACACCTCGAAGGCCAGGTGGCGCGCTGCCGGCGGAAACCGCAGCCGGGCGAGGAAGGTCTCGGCGTCCAGGTGGTCCAGCCGCTCGTACGTGCCGGGGACGCTGACCCCGATCAGCGGCAGCGCGGCGCGGGCGTTCAGGCGCAGCAGGTCGCGCGGCCGGAAGGTCGGGCTGCGGAGCGCGAAGAGCAGGGCGTTCCACGGCGGGGTGCGGGGCAGGCCGCGGAAGGTGTCGGTACGGCCCTCCGCGTCGACGAGCGGGTAGTCCGGCACGGCGGTGAGCCGGTCGAGCCCCGGGTCGGCGCGGCGCAGCAGCGTCCGCAGGTTGTAGTACTGCCGGAAGTAGGCGTGGAAACCGCGGCCCATGCCGACGCGGGTGCCGTCCGGCAGCGCGGCGTCCCAGCCGCCCGCGCGGCCCCCGAGATGGCTCTCCCGCTCGTACAGGTCGACGGTGACGCCGCGCTCGGCCAGGGCGACGCCGGCCGTGAGCCCGGCGATGCCCCCGCCGACGACCACGGCACGCGGCCGCCGGGACAGCCGGCCGGCGTCCGGCACGCCGGGCGGCGGCGGATGGTGCACCCGGCGGCGGTCGGCGCCCGGCGCGCGCCCGGCGGTCACGACGCCGGGTCCGGTCGCCGGCCGCCGAACGCGTGCACGATGCCCCGCTGCCAGCCGGTCATGGTGGCGGCGTGTACGTCCGTGAAACCGGCGCGGCGCAGGCGCTCGGCGAACTCCGGCGGCCGGTCGAAGTCCAGCGCGCTCCGCCACAGGTAGCGGTACAGGCCCGCGTCGCCGGTGGTCAGCCGGCCGGCCGGGATGATGACGCTCCAGCACACGGCGTGCCAGACCAGCCGGGCGAGCGGATGATCGCGTACGGAGTAGTCGTGCACGATGAGGCGGCCGCCGGGCCGCAGCAGGGACCACAGCGACGCGAGCACGGCGTCCGGGTCGGGCAGGTTGCGGATGAGGTAGGCGGCGAAGACGCCGTCGAACGGCCCGGTGACCCCGGCGCCCGCCAGCTCCTCGGCCCGCGCGTGCACGAACTCCACGCCGTCCGGCCACCGCTTGGCGCGCGCACGGGCGAGCATGCCCGCCGAGGCGTCGACGCCGACGACGCGGGCGTTCGGGGCGGCGGCCAGGAGCGCCGCGGTGGAGGCGCCGGTGCCGCAGCCCAGGTCCAGCAGGCGGACCGGCCGGTCGCCGAAGCCGAACGCGCGGGCGGACCGCCGCAGGTCCGCGTGGTAGCCGGGGTTGGCTCCGACGAGCCGGTCGTACGCGGACGCGCCGCGGTCGAACGCCTCCGGCACCCGCCGTCGCACCAGGGGGGTCATCGGGTCTCTCCGGTCTTACGCGCGTGTTCCCACAGGAGCAGGGTCGCGGTGATGAGGGAGAAGCCGAAGAGGAAGTCCTCCACCGGGATGTCGAACGGGAACCGCAGGCCGGACAGCTGGTGAGGGGCGTAGCTGACGATCGGCGAGGACAGCTTGGTCAGCCGGCCGTCGACCACGGCCTGGAACGCGAACACGATCACCATCGTGATCCAGTACGCGCCGCTGCGGAACAGCCCGGTGCGCAGCCGGCCGAGCTCCAGGGCGACGACGGCCACGACGGAGGCGACGGCGGGAACGGTGTACCCGACTCCGCTCATCTGGCGTCCTCCTTCTCTTGTGCGGGAGCGCGCCGCCGCGGGGCGAGCCTGCGGACGGTCTCCAGCGTCAGTACCCCGCAGACCGGGATGACCAGGAAGAACAGCGCCTCCTCCAGCGGCAGGGACAGCGGCAGGGTGATGCCGGTGACGTATCGGGGGTTGTACCACCAGACGCCGGCCGCGATCGCGACGACGTCCCACACGACGAAGACCGCGGCGACGGGGAGCACGGCGCGGGCGAGCCGCCGGGGCCGCCGGTAGACCCGGCTGCCCGACAGCTCCAGCGGCAGGGTGACCGCCACACAGCCCGCGAGCAGGGCCAGGTACTGCAGATGGTCCATCTCGTTCCTTTCCGCCGCCGTCACCGTGCCTCATCGGCGGGCGCCCGTGCGCGCGCCCACAGGGAGCGTGCGACGGCGCCGCCGGCGAGCGCCAGCCGGCGGCCGGTGCCCACGGAGACGCGCCCGTCGAAGACGTTGTAGTCGTGCGCCTCGATGCGGTCGAGGATGTGGGAGTAGAGCGTGCAGGCGGTGGCGATGCAGGGCCGTGAGGCGGGATGCAGCAGGTCGATCCCGGGCCGGGCCCGGCCGTACACCTCGCGTGTCCGGGCGATCTGGTCGGCGAGCGCGCGCCGTACCCGTGGCTCGGCCCGGCCGCTTCGCCGGCACCCGGCGAGCACCTCACGGTCGACGCCGAACGCCGCGAGCTCGTCGGCGGGCAGGTAGACGCGGCCGCGGTCCAGGTCCTCGGCGACGTCGCGCAGGAAGTTGGTCAGCTGGAACGCCTCGCCGAGCGCCGCGGCGGCGTCGGCCGCCTCGGCGGGATCGCAGATCGTGCCGAGCACGGGCAGCATCTGCCGCCCGATCACCTCGGCCGACCCGTACACGTACTCCCGCAGCGCCGCTCGCGTGGGATAGCCGGTCACGGTCAGGTCCATCCGCATCGAGTGCAGGAACGCGTCGAACAGACCGCCCTCGATGCCGTGCCGGCCCGCGGTGTGCACGACCGCCGCGAGCACCGGGTCGTCGCTGCGGCCGGCGCGCAGGCCGCCGGCCAGCGCGGCGGCGAGCCGGTCCAGCGCGGCGGCGATTCGCGCGACCGGCGTGCCCGGCGCGGGTTCGTCGACGATGTCGTCGGCGTGGCGGGCGAAGCCGTACAGGGCGTGGACGGCCGGCCGCCGCGACGGCGGCAGCAGCCGGGTCGCGAGGAAGAACGTCCGGCCGTGCCGGGCGTTGAGCGTCCGGCACCGGAGGTAGGCGTCCCGCAGGGACGGGTCGGTGATCCCGGCGGCGTCGAGCTCTCTGGCGGTCACGGGTTGCCGGTGATCCGGTCGGCGGCCAGGCGGCCGGACACCAGCGCGGTCGGGACGCCGACGCCGGGTACGGTGCCGCAGCCGGCCAGCACCACGTTGTCCGTCGTACGGGGGAGGTTGGCGGGCCGGAACGGCCCGGTCTGGCCGAACGTGTGCGCCAGGCTGAATGGTGTGCCGGCGAGGAGCCCCTGGCGGCGCCAGTCGGCGGGGGTGATGACGTGCAGGACGTCCTTCACGTGGACGCGCAGACCGGACCGGACGGCCGTGGCCTGGATGACCTCTTCCGCGTACGCCGGGCCGATCCGGTCCCAGTCGAGCCGGGCCCGGGCGAGGTTGGGCGCCGGGGCGAGGACGGACACGAGCTGGCGTCCGTCGGGGGCGAGCGCGGGATCGGTGACCGTCGGGCGGGTCAGCAGCAGCGACGGGTCGCGCATCGGCCGGCCGGCGCGGATCAGGTCGTCGAAGGTGGTGCGCCAGGCCCGGCCGAACAGCAGGTTGTGGTGGGCGGTGCCGTTCGCGCCGGCCCGGTCGCCGGGCCGCCCGTCGCCGGAGACGCCGAGGTGCACGACGACGGCCGACGGCGCGGCGACGAGGCGGGCGGGCCGCCGGGGGACGTGGCCGAGCAGCCGGTAGGCGGCCGGCAGGTCGCAGCTGAGGACGACGGCGTCGCACGGGATCCGGTCGCCGTCGGCGGTGAGCGCGGCGGTGACGCGGCGTCCGCGGCGTTCGAGTGAGGTGACGCGCGTGCCGTAGCGGAACTCCACACCGGCGTCGGCGGCCGCGCCGGCGAGGGCGTCCGGGAGCGCCCGCATGCCACCGCGGGGGAAGAACACGCCGCCGACGGTGTCCATGTAGGCGATGACCGCGTACAGCGCGAGCGCCCGGCGTGGGGACAGCCCGGCGTACAGCGCCTGGAAGGTGAAGACCCGCAGCAGCCGTTCGTCGCGCAGGAACCGGCGGACGGCGCTCTCCCACCGGCCGAAGCCGCCGAGCGCCGCCAGCCGGGCCAACCGCGGGGTGAGCAGGCCGAGCGGTGAGTCGACGTTCGCCGCGATGAAGCCGGCGTACTCGACCTCGTACAGCCGGGTCAGCCAGGCGCGCAGCCGCGCGTAGCCCTCCGCCTCGCGGGGCCCGGCGAACGCCCGTACCGCCTCGGTCATCGCCTCGGCGTCGGTGTGCACGTCGAGCGACGAGCCGTCGGCGAAGAACGTCCGGTACGCCGGGTCCAGCCGGATGAGGGGCAGCCGCTCATCCATCGAGGCGCCGGTGGCCGCCAGCGTGTCGCGCACGATGTCCGGCATCGTGAGCACGGTCGGCCCGGTGTCGAGTCGGTAGCCGCCGATGTCGAGGCGGCCCGCCCGGCCGCCCGGCACTCCGTCGCGTTCGAGCACCGTCACTGTGCGGCCGCGCCCGCACAGGTGCGAGGCGGCGGCCAGGCCGGACAGCCCGGCACCGACCACGATCACGTGATCGGTCCTGCCCGGCACGGTCGAACAGTGAGTCATGTCGCATCGACTACCCTCCGGGATCGCCCGATAACGTCGAACGCGCCGCGTGGATCACTCGGCGCCGTTCGCGCCGCGGCCCCGGCTCACCGGGACCGCAGAGGGGATTCGGAGCGGATGACTGCCTGGATTGGTGCGGATTTCCGGGAACGCGCCGGAAACCGGGCGAGACCCGCTACGCCGGGCCGAAGACGTCCTCCAGGCGAGTGAGGGCGTCTTCGGCGTGGTGGCAGGCGGCCAGCCGCGCTCGCTCCTGCGCCTCGGACGGCCGGCGCAGCGACGGCACGTCGGTCCGGCAGTCGTCGCGGGCCATCCGGCACCGGGTGTGGAACCGGCACCCGGGCGGGGGACTGGTCGGCGACGGGGGGTCGCCGTCGAGCACGATCCGTGCCGCCATCCGTCCGCGCCGCGCCCGGTCCACCACCGGCGAGGCGGACAGCAGCGCCTGGGTGTACGGATGGGCGGGCGCCTCGTAGACGGTGGCGGTCGGTCCGATCTCGGCGATCCGCCCGAGGTACATCACCGCGACGCGGTCGGCCACGTGGCGGACCACCGACAGGTCGTGGGCGATGAACAGCAGCGTCACGCCGAGCCGTCGTTGCAGGTCGCGAAGGACGTTGACGACCTGCGCCTGCACCGAGACGTCGAGCGCGGACACCGGCTCGTCGCACACCAGGACCTCCGGCTCCAGGGCCAGCGCGCGGGCGATTCCGATCCGCTGCCGCTGTCCGCCGGAGAACTGGTGCGGATAGCGTTCCATCAGGCCGGGCGCCAGGCCGACCAGGGAGAGCAACTCGGCGACCCGATCGCGCCGCGAGGCCCGCGTGCCCGTACGGGACGCGGTCAGCGGCTCGCCGACGATCTCCAGCACGGTCATCCGCGGATCCAACGAGGTGTAGGGGTCCTGGAAGACCATCTGCACGCCTCGCCGCAGCAGCCTCCGGTCGCCGCGACGGGCGGCGGTCACGTCGCGGCCGCGGTAGCTGATCGAGCCCGAGTCCGGCACCTCCAGGCCGACGAGCATCCGTGCGAGGGTCGACTTGCCGCAGCCGGACTCTCCGACGATCCCCAGCGACTCGCCGGCCCGCAGTGACAGGCTGATCCCGTCCACGCTGGACACGCGGGTGCGGCTGAGGCCGCCACGTCCGGTGGTGAAGGTCTTCACCAGGTCTCGCGCCTCCAGCACGACCTCTCCGGGCGGCGCGGTTCCGGCCGGCTGCGGCGTGTGGGGGCTACTCGTTGCCGGCACCGACGACCTCCTGACCGCGGTGGCAGGCGGATTCGCGCCCGCGCCGCACCTCGATGAGAGCCGGGCGTGTCTCCCGGCAGGCCTCCACCGCCCACGAGCAGCGGGGATGGAAGGCGCAGCCCGGCGGGACCCGCTCCGGGTTCGGCGGGGAGCCGGGGATGGTCACCAGGTCCCGGCCGAGGCCCTCCGCCTGCGGCACCGACGTCAGCAGCGCCTCGGTGTAGGGGTGCGCGGGCCGTGCGAGCAGGTCGTCGCCGCTGCCGCGTTCGACGATCCGCCCGGCGTACATGACGGCGACCCGGTCGGCGACCTCGCTGACCACCCCGAGGTCGTGCGTGATGAGCAGGACCGCCATGTCCAGCTCGCGGCGCAGCCGGTCGAGCAGTTCGAGGATCTGCGCCTGCACGGTGACGTCGAGGGCGGTGGTCGGCTCGTCGGCGAGGAGCAGTTCCGGTTCGAGCGCGATCGCCATGCCGATGAGGATCCGCTGGCGCATCCCGCCGGAGAACTGGTGCGGGTAGTCCCCGACCCGCCGGGACGCCCCGGGGATGCCGACCATCCCGAGCAGCTCGACCGCGCGGGCGCGGGCGGCACGCCGTGAGGTGTCGGTGTGGGCGCGGATCAGGTCGCCGATCTGGTCGCCCACCGAGAGCACCGGGTTCAGCGCCGACAGCGCGTCCTGGAAGACCATGCTCATCCGGTGTCCGCGGAGCCGGCGGCGCTCGTCGCCGCTCAGCGCCAGCAGGTCGGTGTCGCCCAGCCGCATCTCGTCCGCGTTCGACCGCGCGTTGTCCGCGTCGAGACCCATGATCGAGCGCACGGTCACGGACTTGCCCGATCCGGACTCCCCGAGCAGCGCCACGAGCTCGCCCGGCGCGACGTCGAGATCCACGCCCCTGACCGAGGGCACCGGACCCCGCCGCGTCCGAAATTCGACGGACAGGCCGCGTACGCGCAACGCGGATCGCGTCGTCGTCGGTGAGGTTGACGTAACCGCCACGAAACCTCCTAGCGCCGGATGTAACAAGCTGAGACGTGTATTCGGCCGGAATATTGCCGATACCTTGACACTCCCGCCGAAGTTTGGCAAGAGTATGCGGCCATACGAACTCCCGACTATCGGACGTGCCGCAACGGCGATATCGGTCCGGGTGAGTCGGGAGACGAGAGGAGAGCCAGTGCTCGAGCCCGCGAAGCGCTACACCGGTTACACCGCCTACGAGTACCTCGAGCGCGGCAAGGACTACCGGGACATCGCGTACGCCAAGCAGATCGGCCGGGTACCGCCGTACCAGGGCCTCGAGCTGTCCGACGCGCAGCTGGAACGTACCAAGCGCCTGCTGACCGACGAGGTCGTGATCTCGCTGCACGAGCACGTGCAGGTCTTCCCCGACGACATGTCCGACCTCCGGGAGCACATCCGGCAGGGCCGCGAGCCCACCGGCTACGAGGGCCTCTCCCGCTCGGGGATGACCGCCGTGTTCGACAACGGCATGGACGGCACGTGCTGCATCAGCAGCGACGCCGGCTGGAAGTACCAGGACGTCCTGTTCGACCTCGGCGTACGGATGGCCGACCTCGCCCACCAGGACTTCGTCGTCAAGGGTGAGACGGTCAAGGACATCCACGACGCTCACGCGTCCGGCCGCGTGGCGCACATCTTCGGCCTCGAAGCCGCGACGATGATCGAGAACGAGGTCGACCGGCTCGACGTCCTGTACGGCTTCGGCGTCCGCCAGATGGGCATCGCCTACTCGGAGGCGAACACACTCGGCAGCGGCCTGAAGGAGCGCGGCGACGGCGGGCTGACCTACTTCGGCGAGCGCGCGGTCGAGCGGATGAACAAGCTCGGCATCGCCATCGACGTCTCCCACTCCGGCGACCGGACCGCCATGGACGTCATCGAGAAGTCCACCAAGCCGATCTTCATCACGCACTGCGGGTCACGCGAGGTGTGGCCGACCAACCGGATGAAGCCCGACGCGGTCATCAAGGCCTGTGCCGAGCGCGGCGGAGTCCTCGGGCTGGAGGCCGCGCCGCACACGACGCTGTCCCACGCCCATCCGCGCCACTCACTGGAGTCGGTGATGGACCACTTCGTGCACTGCGTGGAACTCGTCGGCATCGAACACGTCACCTTCGGGCCCGACACCCTGTTCGGCGACCACGTGGGCCTGCACGACGCGTTCTCCGCCAACCTCTCGATCGGGCAGGCGCACAGCGGCGTGGAGTTCCCGAAGGTGGAGTACGTCGACGGCCTGGAGAACCCGGCCGAGTGCTTCTACAACATCATCGGCTGGCTGGTCTCCCACGACTACTCCGACGATGAGATCCGCGCCGTGGTCGGCGGCAACACCCTACGCGTGCTGGAAGAGGTGTGGGTGTGATGCGCCGGCGCGCCGGACTCATGGCCGGCACGGCCGCGGTGACCGTGCTGACCGGCGCGCTGGGCGCCTGCGCGCCCAGCAAGAAGGCGGCGGAGTCGGGCTCGGGCGGGGGCGCCGAACTGCGGATCGCCACCACCACCGACGTGGTGAACTTCAACCCCCTCATCGGCAACAGCCGGACCGACTACTGGCTCACCAACCTGATGTACCCCCACCTGCTGACGGTCGGGAACGACGGAAGCAAGCGTCCCTCCCTCGCGACCAAGTGGGGGTACACCAACCCGACCACGGGGTTCTACGAGATCCGCGGCGACATGAAGTGGAGCGACGGAACGCCGCTGACCGCCTCGGACGTGGCGTACACGCTCAACGCGGTGAAGAAGGACAAGCCGTCCGGCACGCTGTACGGGCAGCTCGCGAACTTCTCGTCGGCCAAGGCCGTGTCACCCACCCGGGTCGAGCTCAAGCTGTCCAAACCGGATGCCACCGTCATTCCTGAGGTCGGCTTCTGGGGCAACGTCGTCCCCGAGCACGTGTTCGGCAAGGCCGGCAGCGTCGCGAAGTTCGCCAACAACGCGAACTGGGTCAGCGCCGGGCCGTTCAGGCTGACCAAGGTGGCGAAGGGGCAGAGCTACACGCTGGAGCGGGTCACGCCGTACCCCTTCGCGCCGGGCGGCCGGCCCACGGTGAGCCGGGTCGTCTACAAGGTCTACCCGGACGTCAACACCGAGATCCTGGCGCTGAAGAACGGCGACGTGGACGCGATCGCCAACGCGCTGCCGCCCGCGCAGGTGCAGCCGCTCAAGAAGGCCGCCGGCATCACGGTCGAGGAGGTCCCGGGTCTGGGCTACGCGCACCTGGCGTACAACATGGACAAGAAGCCCCTCGACAATGTCAAGGTGCGCCAGGCGCTGTCCCACGCCGTCGACTACGACGCGATCCGCAAGGTCGTCCTGCAGGGTCAGGCGGTCTCCACGGGCAGCAGCCCGATCATGCCGGTGCTCAAGCAGTTCCACGACCCGTCGCTCCAGGAGTACACGTTCGACCCGGCGATGGCGCGCAAGCTGCTGCAGGACGCGGGGTACACCGCCGACGGCAGCGGAAAGTTCCCGCTGTCGTTCCGGATGATCTACTCCCTGCAGGACCCGGTCACCGCGCAGTGGGCGACCCTGGTCAGGGACGACGCGGCCAAGGCGGGGATCACCATCAAGCCGCAGGGCCTGGAGCGCAACACCTACCTGGCCAAGACGGACGCGGGTGACTACGACATCTACGCCGGCAACTTCGCCATCATGGACGACCCGGCGACGAACATGACCCTGACGTACCTGCCGAAGGGCATCATCAACTACTCCCACGTCGACGCTTCCGACCTGTCGACGCTGGTGACCAAGGCGCAGGCGACGACCGACGTGAACGAGCAGAAGAAGCTCGTCCAGGCCGCCGCCAAGCTGGTGCACGACCAGGTCTACGACAACGTGATGTACACGCAGAACCTCTACGTGGCGCACCGTTCGAACTGGACCGGGTTCGTCGTCAAGCCGAGCGAACTGCTGTCGATCGTCGATCCGCAGTCGCTGGCCAACGTCAAGTCGAGCAGCTGACGAAGGGCCACCGCCATGCCGCCTCTCGCCCGGTTCGCGCTGCGACGGGTCCTTCGCGGAGTGGTCACGATCTGGTTCGCCGTGACCGTCACCTTCCTCATGCTCCGCCTGCTGCCGGGCGACCCGGCGCTGGCGGTGGCCAACCCCAACATGACGAGGGAGACGCGGCAGGCGCTCCTTCACCAGTACGGCCTCGACCAGTCGCTGGCCGTGCAGTACGGCAAGTACCTGTGGCAGCTCCTGCACGGCAACCTGGGCGTGTCGTTCAGCCAGTCGGTGCCGGTCACGACGGCGCTGATGGACCGGCTGCCGTGGACGCTCCTGCTCACCCTCTCCGCGCTGGTCGTCACGATCGTCATCGGCGTCCCGCTCGGGGTGCTCGCGGCCTCGCGCCGTGGGTTCTGGGACCGGGCCGTGCAGCTCAGCGGCGTCGTCGGGCAGTCCCTGTTCGTGCCCAGCATCGGGATCTTCCTGCTGTACCTCCTCGGTCTGAAGCTGCGCTGGTTCCCGATCGGGGGCGCCTACACGGAGAACACCTACGGGATCGCCTGGTACGGCAGCGTGCTGCGGCACCTGGTCCTGCCGTGCCTGTCGCTGGTGCTCGTCCAGCTCGGCTCGTACGTGCTCACGCTGCGGTCCACGCTGATCGACGCGCTCGGCGAGGACTACTGCACGCTGGCCCGCGCGAACGGGCTGGGTGAGCGCAAGGTCCTCTGGAAGCACGCTCTGCGCAACGCGCTGCTGCCGACGACGACACTCGTCGGGCTCCAGCTCGGCTTCGTCGTCGGCGGCGCCGTACTCACCGAAACGATCTACGCCTACCCGGGGATCGGGCGCGGCATCTACGAGGCCGTGACCCAGCTGGACTTCCCGGTTCTCCAGGGCGCCTTCGTGCTCCTGTCGGCGACGGTGATCGTCGCCAACCTGCTCACCGACCTCGCCTACGGGCTACTCGATCCACGGGTGCGAACCGCATGACCTCACTCATCGAGTCCACGGCCGGCACGGCGGACGCGGCGGACGTGGCGGACCGGCCCGCCGCGGCGAAGGCGACCTGGGACGCGTTCCGCCGCAATCCGCTCGGCATCCTCGCGATGGTGCTGCTG
Organism: Actinoallomurus sp. CA-142502; assembly: GCF_050936355.1. Classification (NCBI taxonomy): domain Bacteria; kingdom Bacillati; phylum Actinomycetota; class Actinomycetes; order Streptosporangiales; family Thermomonosporaceae; genus Actinoallomurus; species Actinoallomurus sp. CA-142502. The sequence continues at coordinate 9,107,288 of NZ_JBNJMY010000001.1, read as the reverse complement.
GCACTGCTCATCGTGGTCGCGCTCGTCGCGCCGCTGCTCGCGAGCTATCCGCGCGGCCACGGCACGGCGATCCTGCGACCGCCCTCGGCCGCCCACTGGTTCGGCACCGACAACCTCGGCCGCGACGTGTTCGCCGAGGTGGTCTACGGCACGAGGTCCAGCATGCTCGTCGCGGCCGGCGCGACCGCGCTGGCGATCGTCATCGGCGTGACCGTGGCCGTGTGCAGCGCGTACTTCCGCTGGGTCGACGGGGTGATGGGCGTACTGGTCGACCTCTTCCTGTCGCTTCCGGTGCTCCCGCTGATGATCCTCGTCGCCGCCCTCGTCGGGCCGAGCCTGCAGACCATCGTGCTCGTCCTGGCCTTCTTCTCCTGGCCCGAGGTCAGCCGCGTCGTGCGGTCACAGGCGCTCGCGGTCGTACGGCTGCCGTACGTGGACGCCGCGCGGCTGGCCACCGGCTCGCCGCTGTGGATCATCCGCAAGCACCTGCTTCCGGCCGTGGCACCGGTGATCGCGGTCTCCGTCGTGCTCACCGCGTCCCGCGCGGTGCTGTCCGCGGCGGGCCTGGCGTTCCTGGGGCTCGGGGACCCGAACAGCTGGTCGTGGGGCCGGATCCTCTTCGAGGCCCAGCAGTCCGGCGCCATGCAGGAGGCGTGGTGGACGACGCTCTTCCCGTCGTTGGCCATTCTCGCGCTGGTGGTGGCCGCGACCCTGCTCTCCATCGCCTACAACGACGCCCGCGACCCGCGGACGAGGAAGGACTGAGCGTGGCGTTCGACCAGCGGCTTCCCGCCGCCTTCTACGCCGACGTGCAGGACGGCGTACGCGCGGCTCTCGCCACCGAGCGGGTGGACGCCCTCCTCACCGACTCTCCGGAGGACGTGGCGTACCTGACCGGGTTCTTCCACCATCCCTGCGAGCGGCCGGTCGCGGTATGGATCGGCGTGGACGGGACCACGGCCCTGCTGCTGCCCGAGCTCGAAGTCGAGCACGCCCGGGTCCAGAACACCGTGGCCGAGCTCGTGGTCTATCCGGAGTATCCGGGGGTCGTCCCGCCCTTCGACGCGCTCGCCGGGCGGGTGCCCCGCGGCCGGCGCGTCGGCCATCCGGGCGGCATGGCGGTCGACCGCCTCGCCGCCGTCCGTGCCGCGTTTCCCGGTGCCGATTTCGTCCGGACCGGTGTCGCCGAACGCGCCCGCCTGCGCAAACGGCCCGAGGAGATCGCGCTGCACCGGGAGGCCGGGCGGATCACCGACGCGATGCTCACCGCGGGGCGAGACCTGATCGAACAGGCCGTCGGCGCCGGCGGGGAACTGCCGAGCGAGGCCGAACTCGCCGCGCACGTGACCTCGTTCGGCAGCCGCACGATGTACGCCGAGCACGACGACGTCGTGGTGGTCTCGCCGCTGGCCGGCGGCCTGGTCTACGCGGCGGAGAACAGCGCGCGGCCGCACGGGCTGCCGTCGGCTCGCCGGCTGCGCCCCGGCGACACGTTCGTGCTCTCACTCGGGTGCGCGGTCGGCGGCCGGTTCGTCGAGGGCGAGCGGACGTTCGTGCTCGGTGAGCCGTCGGCGGAGCAGCGTCGCTACTACGAGGCCGTACGAGAGGCCCAGGCCGTGGGCGCGGCGAGCATCCGGCCGGGGGCGCGGTGCGCGGACGTGAACCGCACCTGCCTGGACGTCATCCGGGACGCGGGGCTGGAGGGATTCCTCAGACACCGCCAGGGACACGGCATCGGGCTGGGCATGCACGAGCCGCCATGGCTGGAGGACGGCGACGCCACGGTCCTGGAGCCGGGCATGGTCGTGTCCAACGAGCCCGGCATCTACGTCACCGGGCACGCCGGATACCGGATCTCCGACAGCATGCTCGTCACCGATGACGCGGCCACCCCCTTCACCTTCTATCCCCGCTCGCTCGACGACGTCGTCGTCCCCGTCTAGCAAGGAGGGATCGTGTTCGTCACGATCAATGGCAACGAACTGGCGGTGGAGGTCTTCGGAGAGGAGGGCGCGCCCGTCCTCATCGCGCACCACGGTGCTCCCGGGTTGGGCTCCCGCGCCGAGCCGCGGGCGACCTTCGCGCCGTTCGCCGACACCTTCCGGGTCGTCGTCTTCGACGCCCGCGGATCGGGGGAGAGCGGCGGCAATCCGCCGTTCACCCACGAGCAGTGGGCCGCCGACGTCGACGGGCTGCGTGAGTGGATCGGGGCCGAGCAGATCGTCATGGCCGGCGGATCGTACGGCGGTTTCATCGCGATGGAGTACGCGATTCGCCATCCGCGGCGGGTCAAGGCGCTCGTCCTGCGCGACACCTCACCCGACCATGACAATGAGGAGGCCGCGCGCCGCAACGCCCTCAACTCGACGAGGGTCACCGTCGACGTGGAGAAACTCGACCGCATCAACAACGGCCTCGTACGCGACAACGATGACCTGCGCGACTGCTGGCGCGAGATCCTGCCGCTCTATGACCATGTCTACGACCCGGCGAAAGTCGAAGAGAAGGTCGCGGCCACCCCTTACCGGTATGAGACGCATAACTTCGCCTTCGCGGTCAACCAGCCGGGTTACGACATCAAGGCGCAGCTGCCCGATATCATCTGCCCGACCCTCGTCACCGTCGGGCGTGATGACTGGATCACCCCGGTCGAGAGCAGTGAGAAAATCGTGTCGCTCATTCCTGACGCCGAATTGGTCGTCTTCGAGAAGTCGGGGCACTCTCCCCAGATCGAGGAGGCCGTGCGGTGGCGAACGGTCGTCCGCGACTTCCTGCGCGACGTGGGCGCCGATCAGCGATAAGGCATGAGCATCAATCCGGTTCTGAACCAACTCGACGAACTCGACCGGCGCATCATCGTCGCGCTGCAGAGCGATGGCCGGGCGAGCTGGACGTCGGTCGCCGACGTCTGCGACACGTCGGTGCCGACGGTGGCGCGCCGCGCCCAGCAGCTCCTCGCCGAGGGCATCGTCCGGGTCGGCGTGACCCCGGACATCAGCCACGCGGGTCCGGTGAACCTGTTCATCCTCCGCATCGGCTGTGAGCCGGGCCGCCAGACCGAGGTCGCCCTGGAGCTCGTCCGCCGCGAAGATGTCCGTTTCCTCACGCTGGTGACCGGAGAGACGGACATCATCGCCGAGCTGAACGTGCGGACGGACGATTCGCTGCACACGCGCCTGATCGACGAGGTGCTGGCGATCGACGGTGTGTCGCGATGCGAGACCGACCTGCTGCTCCACACCTACAAGGCCACGAACGACTGGAGCCGTCAGCTCCTGACCGGAAAGGATCACGTCTACACGCCCGTCGAGCCGCACGAGTGCGACTCCAGTCACTTCAACGACACCGACCGGGCGATCGTCGCCGTGCTCCGCGACGACGGCCGGGCCAGCTTCCAGGGCGTCGCGGACGTGATCGGGGTCAACGAGAGCACCGTCCGCCGCAGGTTCGAGACGCTGCGGGCGAGGGGATGCATCCTGGTCAACACGCTGGTCCCCGCGCCCGCGCTCGGCTTCGAGTCCGAGATCATCTTCATGATCACGGTGACGCCGGCCAACCTCGACTCGGCCGCTCGTGAACTCGCCACCTACCGAGGCGTCCGGTACGTCGCGGCCACGCTCAACGGAAGCTCGTTGATGTGCGAGGTGATCCTGCCGACGACGCGCGACGTGTTCGACTTCGTGACCAGGACGCTCGGACCCCTCCCCGGCGTCCAGGGCTGGACCGCCAATATGGAGATGCTCAACCTGAAACGGGGTTTCATCGAGACTCCCTGGTGGCGCGGCCGCCTCAACGGGTCCGGCCCGAGCGGCGGGGACGCCTGAGGCGGCCGATTCGCCGTTGCCTAACCGCGGGCCAGTTCGTGGTCGAGCGTCGGGGCGTCGACGAAGGAGGTGTGCGTGCCGGCGGTGCCGCAGGCGTAGGCCCCGGCGATCGCGCCGGCCCGCGCCGCGTCCGCCCAGGAGTCGCCGCGCAGCCGGGCGTACAGGAACGCCGCGACGAAGCAGTCCCCGGCGCCGTTGCTGTCGACGACCGGCCGGCCGGGCAGCGTGACGGCGGGGATCGCCCGGACCGGTTCGCCGCGGACGGTCAGGCGGCAGCCCGCGGCTCCGGCCATGACCACGACGGCCTGCGCCCGGCCCCGTTCGATGATCTCCCCGGCCACCGCGTCGGCCCGGTCGCCCAGCTCGGCGGCGGACACGAACACCACGTCGGCCCGTCTGGCGAAGCGGCGGTGGTGGTCGTCCTCGCCGTTCCAGTCGTGCAGATCGGTGGAGGTCGGCGTCCCCGCGGCCACGGCCGCGGCCAGCGCCTCGGCGGCCCACGGCATGATCGACACGTGCACGTGCCGGGCCTCGCCCACCGCCGTCCGGTACAGCGCGGGATCGACGTCCAGGTCCGACGGGTGCCGGGGGTCGTACAGCGACAGGCGGTTCCCCTGCGGGTCGACGAGGTTCACGCTGCGGCGCGTGCCGCTGGGATGGGTCGTGTACCGGAACGGCAGACCGGCCTCCTCGTACGTGCGGCGCACCAGGCGTCCCTGGTCGTCCTCGCCGATGACGTCGACGAACGCGGTCCGCAGGCCGAGCGCGTGGCAGCCGAGGGCGACGCCGTTGCCGGTGTGCGCGGTGAAGTCCTCGATCGGGGGCACCGTGATCGAGTCGCGGACCGGCAGCGGCAGAGCCGGTACGCGCACGATCGTGTCGACTCCGGCGCCGCCGACCACCAGCACGTCCGTTCCGCTCATCCGCACACCGTCCCGTCGCTCGCCGTCACCGGCCGGGCGGTCCCCGCGCCGGCCCGTCCAGTGTCGCGGTTACGGGCGTCCAGGCGGGCCGACCGTCGGATCGACGCTAGATCTTCATCTCCGATCGCATGTGAGCGGGCTATGCTCCGGCCTTACAGGTGCCCCCCGGAGGCCGGATGAGTTCGGACCGACCACTTCGCGTGATGATCGTCGATGGCGACCCCTCGCTCACGTCGTCGCTCAGGAGCAGTGATGAGGTAGAAGTGCTCCCAGAGCCGGCCGAGCCGATCGAGGCCGCCGAACGCCTGAGGCCGGACGTCGTGCTGCTGGGTCTGTCGTCCGCCGCGCACACCGCCCCACTGAGCCGTACGGCCTGCGTCTTCGTCCTGTGCCCCTCGCCTTCGGCGGCGACCGCGGCCCTGCGCGAGGGCGCCAGCGGCTGCCTCCGCCCGAAGGAGCTGACCCCGAGAAGGCTGCTCCAGGCCGTACGCGCCGCCGGCCGCGCCCACTTGGGCCTGTCCGCGAGAGAGGCAGAGGTCATGGACCTGATCGCCAGCGGCCGCTCGAACGGGGAGATCGCCAGGGAGCTGTTCCTGAGCGAGAAGACGGTGAAGAACCACGTCAACCGCATCTACGCCAAGCTCGAGGTGAACTCCCGAGGGGCCGCGATCAGCCTGTGGCAGACCCGGCACTGAACCGGATCCGAGGGCGGGATCGTTCGATTCGCGAGGGTGTGAGGGGGCTGCTAGAGTAACGGATGTCGCAAGCGCCGCTAGCTCAATTGGCAGAGCAGCGGACTCTTAATCCGCGGGTTCGGGGTTCAAGTCCCTGGCGGCGCACCCGTGCTGAGCTGGGCATTCTCGACGCTGTCGAGAGTGCCCAGTGTGCGTTGTGGGGCGGTTTGCACCCCGTGGATGTTCGGTGGGTGCTCGAATGTCACGATCTTGTCGGACGGGGCCGTCAGCTGGCCTCCAGTGATGCTGAAGAGAGCGTTGTCCTACCTGGCAGTCCTCGTAAGGGCGGCTCACGCTGAGCGACTCAATCCGAGTGTCGACTCTTCTTCGGCGAGATGGGGGCTCTGTACGGCGGCTGGACACGAACCAATAAGCACATGCTTTCGTCCTCAGCAAGTCGTTCCTGCTCGGGAGGTGGTGATCCCCGATGTCGAACGCCCAGCGCACCGATGACGACTCATGGTGAAGTTGATTCTGGCGCCCGCCTCCCCGTCGCGCCTGGCCCTGCTCCGGCGGGCAGGCCTGGACCCCGTCGTCCAGGTCAGTGGCGTGGACGAAGGCCTGGTCGTCGGCTGCGACTCGGTGTTGGAGTTCGACGGGACGGTGCACGGCAAGCCCGGGTCCGCAGAGGTCTTCAAGATCGACGGTCTCGGCGGCTGGTTCGTCGAGTCGATGGACGGCGATCTCGGCACCCTTCGGGGATTGTCGCTTCCGACAATGCGCCGGCTGTCGGCAGACCTGGACGCGCACTCCCCGAACCGTGGACGCAGGGCTCCGCCGAAAATCGGCTTGGAGGAGGTGTAGGCGACGTTCGTCGAGGCTGACTGACCACACCGAGCGTGGTGAGTCCGGCGGCGAACGTGGCCGTCGCCGCGCCTTCAGCGGTGGGTCGGCTGATCGCTGCCTGGCCGAGCCGTGCGTTGATCGGCTCGGATGAGCTGCTGAGGCGGCAGGTCAGGCGCACTGCCGCCCGGATGTCCGTCTTCTTCCGCTGGGGCGACGAGCGCCGGGTTGCGCCGTACCGCCACCAGGCTTGCGACCGTGGTGATGGCGAGGACGCCCACGATGACCATGAGCGAGATCTCGATGCTGATCTCGGGGATGGGTATGGCGTTGCCGTCGTTGAGGAACGGCAGTTCGTTCTCGTGCAGGGCGTGCAGGACCAGCTTCACGCCGATGAGCGCGAGGATGGCGGCGAGCCCGTAGGAAAGATAGACCAGCTTCTTCAGCAGCCCGCCCAGCAGGACGTACAACTGCCGGAGCGCCATCAGCGCGAACGAGTTCGCGGTGCAGACCAGAAACGGCTCCCGGGTGAGGCCGAAGATCGCGGGGATCGAGTCGAGTGCGAAGAGCAGGTCGGTGAGGCCGATCGCGATCATCACGATCAGCATCGGGGTGAACCAGCGCTTGCCATCGAGCCGTACGGTCGTCTTGGCTCCGCAGAACCGATCGGTCACCGGGAGCAGCCGACGCACCAGGCCGACGACCTTCGGCTCGGTCCACTCCTCGTCCGCGCCCATGCCCTGCCGGACCAGGTTCACCGACGTGTAGATCAGGAACGCGGCGAAAAGGTAGAAGAGCCAGCTCAGGGCATTGATCGCCAGGGCGCCAACGGCGATGAACGCGCCCCGCATGAACAGCGCGATCACGATGCCGACCAGCAGCACGCGGTGCTGATGAACGGCCGGCACCCGGAACGATCCCATGATGATCATGAAGACGAACAGGTTGTCGACCGAGAGTGAGTATTCGGTGATGTAACCGCCGAAGAACTCACCGGCGTACGTACCGCCCGCGAAGAACCAGATCCCCAGACCGAACAGGACCGCCAGACTTACGTAGATGCCCAGCCAGCGAGCGGCCTCGGGGACGGTCACCGTATGACGGCGGCGACTGTCGGCTGTCAGATCGGCCAGCACCACGAGCAGCAGACCGGCGATGGTGACCGCCCAGAGCCAAGCGGGCACGGACACGGGAGCCTCCAGGAGTGACCGCGGACGGTTCAGGTCGTCCGCTCCGCCGCGTGATGGCGGTTCAGGCGTCGATGTGCCGGTGGCCGACCCATCCGACGAGGGCGACCGCGAGGACCAGAACCGCCGCCACGAGCGGCCCGAGGCCGATGTGGACGGTCAGCAGCGACGCCCCGGCCAAGGCGCCCGCGGCGATACCGGCGATCGCGAGCACACGCCGGACCCACGGCTGGCGCTCGGCGCCGCGCCAGCGGTCCGCTGCGAGGCTGGTGATCGTCGAGGTCACGACGACCGTCGTGACGTCCTTGACCGCCACATGCCGCGCGGTCGCGGCCTGCGCCCCCATCGCGAGGGCCAGCATGGCCGTGATGACCAGGTTCCATGGCCGTACCGGCCGGGCTTCGGACGCGTAGAGGAGCGCGGCGGCGACGGCGAGCACGACGCCGACGACCACGAGCAGGGCGGTGTGCACGCCCGACCAGCCCTTCGCCTGGACCGGCCGCAGGAGCCGTCCGACCGCGGCGGCGCCGAGCACGAACGCGACGAGCGCGAGTGCCGGACCGAGGCTGGGAAGGCCGTCCGCCCCGTTGAGCCCCATGCCCAGGATGACGACGTTGCCGGTCATGTTTCCGGCGAAGACGTGGTCGAGGCCGAGATATCCGATCGCGTCGACGATGCCGGTCGCGAACGTGAGGACCAGCATCAGTGTCAGATCGAGCCGGTCCGCGGCCGGGCGTCGTGCCGCAGGGGCGCCGGCAGCGGCAGTACCGGTGGCAGGGGTCGTGCCGACGGCGGGTGCGCGCTGTTCCCAGTGGAGGGTCATGAGGTCGCGGTCGGCGGGCTCAGGCGGCGCGAACCTGCGGCGCGGCGGCGCATGGCGGCTTCGGCCAGCTCGTCGTCGATCCCGACGAAGACGTGCCCGTCCTTCTCCATTGCCGGGAAGACGGTGATCGGGCGCGTGGCGGGTGGTTGAAGTGGCTCGCCGGACTCGTAGTCGAACACGCTGCCGTGGCACGAGCAGAGCAACCCCTCGTCGGTCACCTTGCCGCTGGAGAGCAGGCAGTCGAGATGGCTGCAGTAGTTCGATGTCGCGTGGATCTCCCCGTCGGAGCGGGCGAGCGCGACCTCGACCTCTCCGACGAAGAAGCGGCGGACGACCCCTTCGGGTATCTGTCCGGAACGGGCGATCTTGTGGAACTCCACGGTCTTTCTCCCTCAGGCGCCGATCGTGTCAAGGAGATCGAACAGGTCGGTGTCGTCGGCGGCCAGGGCCTCGGCGGGCACCGGCAGTCCGAGTGTGATGAGCTGCTTCGCGGCGGGGATGTCGCCACCTCGGTCGACCGTGAAGGCCGCGTGGACGATCCCGTCGGTGGTGTAGAAGGCGGTGAAGTCGCGGTCGGCGACGTTGCCCCGGACCACGAGTTCGGCGCCGGGGTGCGGGCGGCAGACGAACTGCAGGTCCAGTCCGTACTGATCCGACGAGAACCACGGAGTCTCATCCGCGCCGCCGACCGGCTTGCCGATCAGTGCCTTCGCGACGGCGGCGCCCTGTGTGGTGGCGTTGTCGACGTGCTCCACGCGGGTGTACCGGTCCTGGACCGCACGCGTCGCGATGTCACCGGCGGCGAACACGCCCGGCATGGCGGTGCGGCAGGCGCTGTCGACGATGATTCCACCGCGGGCCGGATCGACGGCGAGCCCGGATCTCCGTGCGACCAGGTCGTTGGGTACCGCTCCCACCGCGACCACGACGAGGTCCGCCTCCACCGTGCCGTCCGCGGTGTGCAACGCCACCCCCGCCGCGGTGCTGTCGGCGGTGTCGATCTTCTGACCACAGCGCAGGTCCACACCGGCCTCGCGGTGCAGGTCCGCGTAGAAACGGGCCATCCGCGGGCCGAGTTGCGCGAGCATCGGCAGTTCCGCGACCTCCAGTACGGTCACCGCGATGCCGGACTCACGAGCCGAGGACGCGACCTCGGAGCCGATCAGCCCGCCGCCGACAACGGCGATCCGCTCGGCGGACGGGAGCAGGTCACGCAGCCGGACGGCGTCGTCGAGCGTGCGGAGATGGATCACCCGGTCGCCGTCGACACCGGGCAGGCGGCGGGCGCGCACGCCGGTGGCGATCAGAATCGCCTCGCCCGGTACGACCGATCCGTCCGCCAGCCGTGCCTCGCCTGGCGCGACGGACTCGACCGGTGCGCCGAGGCGCAGGTCGACGTCGTTGGCGGCGCACCAGGCCTCGTCGAGCAGGGTGACCTCTTCGGTGGTGGTCTCTCCCCGCAGGAAGTCCTTGGACAGCGGGGGGCGCTGGTAGGGAGCCCGGGTCTCGTCGGAGAGTACGGTCACGGGTCCGTCGAAGCCGCGACGGCGCAGCAGGCGAACGGCGGCCACGGCGGCCTGGCCGCCCCCGACGGTGACGAAGCTGCGAGGCAGGTCGGACATGGGAGGCCTCCTCTAGCCGCGCGGGAAGGCGGTGACGTGCACAACGCCGTCGATCACCCGGACGTCGTGGACCGGCTGGCAGTCGTCCTGGTCTTCGGCCTCGCCGGTCTCGGGGTCGAAGGTCCACTGGTGACCAGGGCAGACGACCTTGCCCTGCCAGATCACCCCGCGGGACAGCGAGCGTCCCTTGTGAACGCAGACATCGTCGAGAGCGAAGACCCGGTCGCCGACCAGGAACAGGGCCACCGCCCGGGCCCCCACCTCGACGCGGGTCTTCTTGCGACGCTTCAGGTCCGCGAGCGGCACCGTGGCCACCCAGTACTGAGTCTCCGTGTCGCTCACGGTGTGACCTCCTGGACGGGTGGCGGCGAGCGCGGGCGTGTGCTCGCCGCGACGGGATCGGTCGGTGCGTTACAGCGAGGGCGCGACGTAGGTGTCGTAGAGCGCCTTCGTGTAGGAGAAGCGCATCTCCGCACCCCACCGGACGAGCTGTAGGCAGCGCTGCTGCAGCTCGGGGGTGTCGGCGTGGTTGAGCACGATCTGGTAGCCGCGCTCGCCGTGCACCTCGTCGGAGGTGATGTGCAGGTCGAAGAACTCGATCTCGTCCTCGCTGAACTTGTACTTCTCACGTAGCGGGACGATCTGCTTCTTGTAGATGCTGGGAACCTGCGATTCCAGGCCGACGACCAGCGCGGCGGTGGCGACCACGAAGTGCTCGCGCATCGCGACCGCGTAGCACCAGGCCTGCAGGCCGCGGGTGACCGCGTTCATGTTCTCCGGGTTCTCGATGCGTTCCCTCGTCGTACCGCACGCCTCGCCGAAGCGGATGAGGAGATCGGTGTGCCGGATGTCGGCGAGCTCCTCCTCGTACATGTTCTGCAGCGTGAAGTCCTTGGCATCGGTGAAGTGGTCCGGGGTGTTGCCGTAGATGTAGCCGAGGTAGTCCGCGAACGGGCCGACGTAGTGGTAGTGGTTCTCGGCCCAGCGAGAGAAGTGCTCGCGGGTGAGTTCGCCGTCAGCCCACGCCCGGCTGAACGAGGCGTTCTTGGCCTCGCGCCCCTTGATGGCCTTCTCCAGTGCCGCGCGGAAGTCCTCGCGGGACAGCATCCCCGGCGTGCCGGAGCCGGCGGGGTTGTCAACCGTCAGGGTCATGGCGATCCCTCCTCAGGAGTCGCTTGGGAGTGGTGGAACCGGGTGGCCGATGGCGCTCCGGCCTGACCCGATGTGAAGAACGCTAGTCCGGAAGAATCGCCAGATCCTGGTCAGTACGCACAGGAAATAGGGAGTTCTTGCAGCACCTCGCACAGCCTGCCGGACGCACGAACGGCTCCGGTGCACGAGGCATCGGAGCCGTCCGAAGGGCAGCGAGAAGACGGTCTACAGCACGAGCGCCGCCACCAGAGTGGACAGGATCAGGCCGGCGCACACGGGGAGGAAACACTTGCGCGCGAGGTCGAGCACGGGAACGCGGGTGACTCCCGCCACCACGAGCAGCGACGACCAGGCGATGAGCACACCTCCACCAGCCCACACCGAGCCCATCTGGCCGACCGCGGCCAGGGTCGCCGGATCCATTCCGTGGTTCGTCCCAAGTGCCCCGGCGAGTGAACCGGTCAGCGGCAGCCCGGAGAAGCCCGAGCCCTCCAGTCCGCACGCCATCCCGATGATGAGCACGCCGAAGCACATGACCACCCGGTTGCCGGGGATGAACCGTTCGCCCGCCGTGACGAGGTCGACCAGGAGGCCTGGGGCATGGTGACCGTTCTCGTAGCCCAGTATCTTGCCGGCGAACTCGGCGTTGCCGAGGAAGAAGAACCCCGCGATCGGGAGCACGACGCCCATCGCACGGACGGCGAAGATCAAGCCGTCCGTGACATGCTCGCCCACCGACCCCAGTGCCTTCTTCGGGCCGTCGAGTGCCACCACGGCGATGATCAGCAGGATGGCCGCGAGCCCCCCGGCCAGCGCCGCGGCCGAACCGCCCTCGAGCGACGGCACGAGCCGGGTGAACTTTCCGAGCACCATGTACGCGATCATCAGCACGAACACGACCGGCACCCCGACGGAAAAGATCTTCGCCAGGCGGGTGATCCTGGGGTCGTCGAGCTCCGTCTCCGGCTCCTCCGGGTTCGCCGTCACGGTCAGCGGATCTTCGCCTGCGCCGTCTCCGCCCGCTCCGCTGGGGCGAGGCGCACCACCTGGGCCGGGCGGCGCGCCCGTGTCACCGATCGCGGCGCCGACGGTGACCTTTTCCTCGACTTCCTCGACGACGGAGATCGGCTCCGGGCTCGGCTCCCGGGGGGCCGACGCCGACATACCGCGGAGAAGCCGCCGCGCCGGGCGGGGCTCGGCCACGACGCCCGCTTCCCATCGCTCCAGGTTCTCAGGGGACGGCGCGCGCATGTGGCGGCGCAGCATGACCGCGGTGATCGCGAGCGCGGTGAGGCCGGTGATCAGTGAGAGGACGAGCGCGGCGTCGGCCACGGCGGTGCCCTTGACCCCGGCCGCGGTTCCGGACAGCCCAGGCGCGACTTGCAGGACGTAGTCGCTGGACAGGGCCATGCCCTGTCCAGCGACGGCGATCGCCATCGCGGCCCCCATCGCCGGTAGCCCGGCCCGGATCGCCGCTGGGACGAGGATCGCGCCGATGAGGGGCACGGCAGGCGTCGGCCAGAAGAACAGGCTGATACCGTACGTGACCACGGCCAGTACCGCGTAGGCGGACCAGCCGCCCCGCATGACCTTCTGGAACGGCGTGACCATACGCTGGTCGGCCTTCATCACCCGTAGCGCGCCGAGCAGCGCGGTGACCATGGCGATGATCAGGAGAATGTTGAAGAGTTCGGACGCTGCGACCAGGCTGGCGTTGAAGATCGCCTGGATGCCGGTGATGGGGCTGCCTGTCATGACCCAGGCCGTGGCGCCGGTGGCGAGCAGTGCGGGGATCAGGACGTTCTTGCGTGCGATGGTGACTCCGATGATGAGGAGCACACCCGCTAGGTAGACCCAGTGCGCTGCAGTCAGGCCCACTGCGGCCTCCTTCCCGACCAACGATGGCGGTCGTTGTGGTGGTGTGGCGGGTCACGGTGCTCTCAGCTGCGGTGATGCGGCTATGACAACAATGCACATATCGCAGGTTTCGGATTGTGCATATTGCCGGGTCGTCAGAGTGCACAGATCGATCGACCGACCATGTGCAGTCCGCCCCTACTGAATCCGCCCGGCCGTGCGTCATGGTGCCCGGATGACCGTCAGCGCACCACCACCCCCGTTTCCGGACGCGCTCAGACCCTCCAGCCTTGGCAGCGAGGGGATGGCCGCCGCCAGTCACCCCGCGATCAGCCGCGCCGGCGCGGACATTCTCGCGCACGGCGGTACGGCCATCGATGCCGCACTGGCCATGGCCGCAGTGGCGTGGCTCGCTCTGCCTGGGCAGTGCGGTATCGGAGGAGATGCGTTCGCCCTGGTCCATGAGCCGGATGGCACCGTCCGCGCGTTCTGTGGCAGCGGCTTCGGCCCCGACGGCGGTACGCCCGAACGTTATGCGGACATGCCTCGCCTTCCCCGGCATGGTGCCCTTTCGGTCGCCGTGCCGGGAGCGATCGCGGCGCTCTCGGCACTCCACCGATCCGGCGCGACGCGCTCACTCACCGACCTGTGGGCGCCGGCCGTCGCACTGGCGCTGCGCGGTGTGCCGTGCACCGCGCGGACCGCCGGGGACATTCAGCGCCACATGCCTCGCCTCGCCTCGGATCCGGATACCGCCGCGGCGTTGCTGCCCGACGGGGTGGTCCCGCCGGTCGGGACCCGGCTTCCGCAGCCGCTGCTGGCTTCGTCCATCGAGCGATTGGCCGCCGACCCCGCCGCGTTCTACACCGGTGAGCCGGCCGAACGAGCCGTCGCGCACCTCAACGGACTCGGCGCGCCGTTCTCCGGCGACGAATGGGCCGCGACCGGTGCGGTGAGGCCCGAGCCCGCGCCGCGCCGCCGTTACCGCGGCCACTGGGTGTACCAGACCCCGATCCCGTCGCCGGGCTGGATGGTCCTCGATCAGCTCGCCATGTGCGAGGGGGAACTCGGCGGCGCCCCGCTGTCGGCCTTGGAGGTGCACTGGCTCGCCGGGGCCGCCCGGATCGCCTTCGCCGACCGTTACGCCCGGGCGGGGAGCGACTCCGACGGCTGGCGGCGCGGCGGCGAGCCCGCCACCGTCGAGGCGGCCCGCGCCCGCATCCGCGCCGGCGACCTACCCGGGCCCGCCGGAGCGTGGCCGGGCGGGGACACCACCTCGATGGTCGCCGTCGACGGCGAGGGCCGCGCCGTCAGCCTGATCCATTCACTCGCGTTCACCTTCGGCGCTGGGATCACGATCCCCGGCACCGGGATCGTCCTGAACAATCGGCTCGGCCGCGGCGCCTACCTGTTGCCCGGGCACCCCAACGAGGTCCGGCCGCGGCGTAGGCCGCTGCATACCCTCAACGCCTGGCTCGTGACCGATGCCGACGGCCGGCTCCGGCACGTCGGCAACACCCCGGGTGGGGACGGCCAGGTGCAGTGGAACGCTCAGCTGCTGTCCCATCTGCTCGATCACGGCGCCGGACCGCAGGCCGTCGTCGACGCCCCGCGCTTCTCCGTGTTCCCCGGCAGCGATGCCGGGGACCTCGGGTCCCCCTCCGAGCTGCGCGCCGAGGACCGGCTCGGGCCGGACGTCCTGGACGCGCTGCGCCATCGGGGGCACGCGGTGGTCCCGGTCGGCGACTGGGGTGCGGGCGGGAGCGCGCAGGTCGTCTCGGTCGACCACGAACGCGGTTGCCTCGTGGGTGGATCGGACTCACGCCAGGAAGGGGTGGCCCTCGGTGTCTGAGCACAGTTCCGAGCCGCAGCTTCCCGCTCCCCCGGTCCCGCAGGGCCGATACCGGGCCGCGTTGCTCGACGGCGGGCTCGCGTACAGCGCCGGCATGACTCCCCGCCGCCAGGGCCGCCTCGTCGTGACCGGCCGGGTCGGAGAGGACCTCGACGCTGCCATGGCGGCTTGGGCGGCGGGGCTCGCGGCGGGCAACGCCCTCGTGGCGGTGAGCGAAGCGGCGGGCGGGCTCGACCGCATCAAGCGTTGCGTCCGGATGACGGTCTATGTCCGCTGCACGGACGATTTCACCGGGCTGTCCGCCGTCGCCGATGGAGCTTCCGAGACGCTCGCCGCCCGGTTGGGTGAGGAGTCCCTGCCCGTCCGAACGGCCGTCGGAGTACGCACGTTGCCGGGTGGTGCCCCCGTCGAGGTGGAGTTGATCGCGGCCGTACGTTGAGGCGGCGGCGGAAGATGGAGAGGCCGGCACGTGACCGGAGCAGTACGAGAACGTCCCACGAGCTCCGTGAGCAGCGGTCCCCTCGGGTTGCTCACCGCGGCCCTGATGGTCGGGACCTTCGCCAGCACGATCGCGAACACTCTGGTCAACGTGCCGCTGGCGGTGATGACCGCGGATCTCGGCGCGCCGCTGACCAGCGGGACGCTGATCGTCGTCGCGTTCAATCTGACCTGTGCGGTCGGGCTGCCCTTCGCGGGCTGGCTCGGCGACCGGCTCGGCCGGCGGCGAGTGTTCCTCCTGTCCATGATCGGTGTGATGCTCGGCGCCCTGGGCGCGGCGACGGCGCCGACGCTGGGCGTGCTCGTCGTGTTCCGGCTGGTGCAGGGCTTTTCCGGGGCCCTCGTGCTGCCGACCGTGCTCGCGTTGCTCACCGCGGCCGCCGGGGCCGAGCGGCGTGGGCGGGCCGTGTCCTGGTGGGCCGCCGCCAACGGGGCGGGCCAGGCGGCGGGCCCGACCGTCGGCGGACTTCTCACCGACGCTTTCGGCTGGCGGTCGGTGTTCGTCGTGATCGTGCCCTTCGCGGCGGTGGCATTCGCCGGAGGCTGGCGTTCGATACCCCGGACTCCACCGCGAGTCGTACGGCTCGACCTGGCGGGGGCACTCCCGCTTGCCGCCGGCGTGGCGTTCGTGCTCGTCGGGGCCTCGGCGGTGGCGCCCGCCGGCCTGTGGTCGCCGGTCGTGTGGGCCGGGCTCGGGTCCGGGATCGCCGCGCTCGGCGCGTTCGTGCTGGTCGAACGGCGCCGTGCGGAACCATTCGTGCCGTTGGGGCTGTTGGCCGAGCCGCGTTTCGTCCGCTCCGCGGTGGCCGCGCTGTGCCAGATGTTCTGCCTGACGGCCACGCTGCTCACGGTTCCGTTGCATCTGACGGCGCGCCTGGGCGTCAGTTCTCACGCGGCCGGGATGCTCGTCGTCGCGCTGCCACTGGCGATGACGCTGCTCGCTCCGGTGGCGGGCCTGCTCACCGAGCGTTGGAGCCCGCGCCGCGCGCTCCGGGGCGGGCTCGTCTGCCTGGCCCTGGCCGAAGTCGCCCTCGCGCTCGTCGTCGCGGTGGGCGGGTCCGGCGGCGGACCGATGATGGCACTCGTCACCGTGGTGACATTCATCGGCGCGGGGATGGCCCTGACCCAGACGCCGGCGACCGCCGGGGCCAGCCGCTCGGCTCAGGAGGCCGACTCGGGCACCGGCCTCGGGGTCTTCAACATGCTCCGTTTCGTCGGCGCGACACTCGCCGGCGCGGTCGTCGCCGTGATCGCCGGTGACGCTCCCGGCGGAGATGGCTCGTCCGAGGCCATGGCCCTCGTCTGCGCGGGTATGGCCCTGCTGGCGCTGCTCGTGTCCTTCGCCGGCCGTACGCCTCGCTGAGAACGGTCCGGGTACTTCGGACCGTACGACGGCGGTGCGAGGTACCCGGACCGGACGCTCAGGCCGTGGTGGTGCCGGCGACGTGCTCCACGAACGCAGCGAGTGCCGCCGCCCCGACCGCCTTGTCCTGCTCGCCGTTGCCCCCGCTCACGCCGACCGCGCCGATGACCTGGCCCTCGTGCACGATCGGGAAGCCCCCCACGAACACGGTGAACTTCCCGGTGTGCATGTGCTGAATACCGAAGGCCTCATTACCGGGCAGCGCGGGCCCGTCCGGCGGCTCGTTGAACAGGTGGGTGGCGCGCTGGTGGCCGGCGGCGGTGAAGGCCTTGGCGATCGCGATGTCGACGCCGGTGAGCCGGGCCCCGGTCATCCGGTGCAGCGCGATCGGGTGAGCGCCGTCGTCCGCGACGCAGATCGTCTGCTTGACGCCGATCCGCTCGGCCTCGGCCTCGGCGGCCTTGAGGATGACCAGCGCGTCCTCGAGGGTCAGGCGGTGGATGACCTGCATCATTTCGCTCCGTGGGTGAGGTAGACAGTCTTGGTGTCGGTGACGAAGTCGAGGGCTTGGCGCCCGCCCTCGGGAAAGGCGCCGCCGGAGGACGCCTTCCAGCCGCCGAACGGTGGGGCCACGCCGTTGCCGGTGGTCGGCGCGTTGACTTTGACGATCCCGCAGCGGGCGGCCGCGGCGAACCGGTGGGCACCGGCGAGGTCGGCGGTGTGCACGCCGGTGACCAGACCGTGTGAGGAGGCGTTGACGATCGCGAGGGCCTCCTCCACGTCGCCGACGGGGACCACCGAGCAGAACGGACCGAACACCTCGTCCGCGACGAGCGGGTGATTCTCCGGGACTTCGGTGAACAGGGTGGGGGCGACCCAGTATCCGTCCGGGTCACGGCCGTCGAGAAGCTCGGCCTCGGCCACCGCCCCGGCCCCCGCGGCCAACGCGTGATCCTTCAGGGCGGTGAGCCGCTCGAACTGGGCGGCGGTGGCGACCGGTCCGGTAGTCACCCCGTCTCGATCGCCCGGGCCGACCCGCAAGGCACGGACCTTCGCGGTCAGCAAGGCCGTGAACTCGGCCGCGACCGGCTTGGCGACGAGTACGCGGTCCGTCGACGTACAGGCCTGGCCGGTGAGGCCGAACGCGCCTGCCACGATGTCCGCGGCGGCCTTCTCGAGGTCGGCGTCCGCGCACACGACGGCGGCGTTGCGGCCGCCGAGCTCCAGCTGCAGCCGAGCCTGGCGGTGGGCGTGAGCGCGGATCAGCGCGCCGACGCCGTCGGAGCCGGTGAAGCTGATTCCCCGGATCCGCTCATCGCCCAGCAACGCGGCCATCGCCTCCGAATCGTGCCCCTGCAGCACTGGCAGCACCGGTGCGGGGAGCCCTGCCTCGACGGCGATCTCGACCAGGAGCGCGCCGGTCCCCGCGGTGACCGGAGAGGGCTTGAACACGACGGCGTTGCCGACCGCGAGCGCGGGCGCGATCTTGCGGGCGGCCAGGGAGAGCGGGAAGTTCCAGGGAGTGATGGCGGCGATCACTCCGAGCGGTCCGCGCAGGGTGAAGGCGAAGGTCCCCGGGGCCTCGCCCGGGTATGTGGTGCCCTCGACGAGGTAGGCCAGCTGGGCGGCGAGCCGGAACTGTTCCGCGGACTTGCCGACCTCGCCGCGCGCGGCACCGGCCGGCTTGCCCTCCTCAGAAGTGATCAGAGCGGCCAGCTCATCGCGGCGGCGTTCCAGCCCGTCGGCGATCCCGGCGAGGACGGTCGCTCGGCGCAGCGGTGTGCTCGCCGCCCACTCGCGAGCGGCGGCCTCGGCCTCGTCGATCGCGGTATGGACGTCGGCCGCCGTGGCCGGCCGGAAGGTATGGACGACCCGTCCAGGTGCGGCGGGATCGACGGACCGGCCGTCTGCGGGGTCGGGTGGCGCGAGCCCCCCGACAGGGGAAGCCGATGGTGCGAAGTGCACGAAGAACCTCCGACGAATTGTGGACTGTGACGGCTTCCGGAAATTGTCGGGCAAGAGCACCATTGCTGAAACTGGACGAAGTGCACCGGCTCGACAATCGGATGTGGGCATATGGCACAGAGGCAGGGCGATACGCCGGCGACGGAGGCGGATCGATCGCTCCTGGACGAGGCAGAGGCGCCCGAACCGTTGACGGTCGCCGCGCTACTCGCTGAACCGTTGCTGCGCAACACCCTCGTCGCCGGCTCGTCCGGGACCGACCGGTCGGTGCGCTGGTGCCTGCCGCTCTCCGAGTTGGCCACGACCGCGGACGGCGAAGACATCGCGGTCTACGCCCCGGTGGAGCTGATCCGCGGTGACGTGGCCCCGGCGACCGTTCGGCACGCGAAGGACGAGGGCGCGGTGGCGCTCCTGGTCCGGCTCGAGCCGCCCGACGTGGGATCGCCCGCAGCACTGCGGTCGGCCTTCCCCGAGGCAAGAGCGGCCGCGGACGCGACCGGGCTTCCCCTCGCGCTCCTGCCTCCCGGCGCCGATTACCGGACGGTCAACCAACTCGTGGCCACAAAAGTGCTCGCCCAGTCGACGCACGTGTTGGAGTACCGCGACCGGGTGCACCGGTCGCTCGGCGAGATCCTCACTCGGGGAGCCGGAGTGTCGGCGCTGGCCTACGGCATGGCGCGCATGGCCAAGGCCCCTGTGCTGGTCGTCGATCTGGACGGCGCGCTGCTGGCGTACGAGAGCGTCTGCGGGGCCGAGAAATCGTCTCCGGAGCCGCTTGTCGGTGCGCTGATCAGCCACGTCGAGGGCCTGCCCGCCGCGACGTTTCCGGCCGGACCGGCCGTTCTGAGCCCCGTGGGCGACGATCCGAACGGCCTCATGCTCATCGCTTCACCCGTGACGTTCGGAGGCGAGATCACCGGGATCGCCGCCGTGCTCGAATCGGCCGACGCTGATTCGCATGACCGCGCCCAGCATCGGATCATCGCCCACGAGGGCGCCGTACTGATCGGCTCGGAGATGCACCGGATCCGATCGATCACCGAGGCCGAGGAACGGACCCGTGGCGACTTCATCGTGGAGCTGGTACACGGCCGTTTCGCCGACGGCCAGCAGTTGCAGGCACGGGCCCGGCACCACGGGTTCGATGTCGACGCCGCCTACGCGGTCTGTGTCGCCGAGCTGGATCCGCCCATCACCGACGACGCCAGGGCCGTGCGCCGGTTCAGCGCCGCGGCGCGCGCCGTCGAGCGCCTGGACCCCGACGCGAGCCTGCCCACCCTGGCGACGCAGATCGGCGGGAAGCTCGTCGCGGTCTGCCCCGTCAGCCATACCGCAGACAACACCGCGATACGGGAGATCACCGGCGCCATCCGTCGCGTGCTACGCGAACGCCTCGACTCGGAGCCGCGCGTGGCGTTCGGGCGGTCAGGAGCCGGCGCCGGCAGAATCGCCGCCAGTTACCGCGAGGCTCGCACGGCGCTCGCGCTGGCCCGCCGCGTCGACGCACCTCCGGTCGCCGGCTACGACGACCTGCGCATCTTTGTCGCCATCCGCGAACTGGCCGACTCCGAGAGCGGTCGTCAGTTCGCCGCCGAGCTCCTCGCCCCGCTGCGTCGCGCGGACGGCAACGCATGCAGCCTCGAAACCGTCGTGCTCGCCTATGTGGCGGAGTCGGGCAACCTCAACGCGGCGTCCCGGCGCCTCGGGCTGCACCGCAACACGACCCTCTACAAGCTGAACCGCGTCAGCCGCGCACTCAACATGGACATTCGCTCAGCGGAAACCCAGTTCATGGTGTGGCTGGCTCATCACATCGACACGCTGACGCGGGTGAACGAGGCGCTCGACTCCGAGCTCGCCCCGCCGCCTTGACCGGTGCCGAGAGATCGGCACGGCGGGTTCGGCGAGCGGCCTGGGGAAAGGGACCGAGAGCAACCCAGGTGCCGCTTCCCAGGCCGACTGGACCGGACCTGTGTGGCCAGGCGCGGCCGTGACGGGGCTTGCGTAGTCGTGCCGGCCCCAGCCCGTAGGGCCGCGAGCCGACCGTCTGGGTGCCGCGCAGCCGAGACGGCTCCGCGTGGAGGGTGACCCGCGGCCCAGTCGCAGCGACTGCGCAGGTGGGGGCGCGGTCGCTGACCCGGTGACCGCGCGCCCTTGCGAGACGACGGTCGCGCAGGACGGGAATGCACAGGTCGCAGGCCGCCTTGACGGCGGTATGTGAACACCCTCACCACCACCGGCCAACCGACGCCCACGACCCGGCCGGACGGCCCCGCATCCCGCCCGGCGGCCCTCCCGATCGCGGCACTCGCCCTCGGGAGTTTCGCGATCGGCACGAACGAGTTCGTGTCCATGGGCCTGCTGCCCGAGATCACCCGAGGCGTCGGCGTGGACATCCCGACCGGCGTTCACCTCATCTCCGCCTATGCCCTCGGTGTGGTGATCGGCGCGCCGGTAATCGCGGCGCTGGGTGCCCGGCTGCCGCGCCGCCGGCTTGCGCTCGGTCTCATGGTCGCGTTCCTGCTCGGCAACGCGCTGACCGCGCTGGCGCCGGACTACGGCACGTTGCTGGTGGCGCGGCTGGTCGCCGGCCTGCCGCACGGCGCCTACTTCGCGTGGCCTCGCTCATCGCCGCCTCCCTGGTGCTGGCCGGTGACGTCGCGGGCGGTGGGCGCGTCCAGCGCGTCGGCGGTGTAGGAGCCGGGGCCGTCGAGGTAACGGGCGAGGACCTTGCGGAACAGTCCCTCCTTGTTGCCGAAGGCGGCATAGAGGCTGGGATGTCGACTTGGTCGTCGTATCGGTGAAGGCCTCTGGGGATGCCCCGACTGTTCGGGTAAGTCCAGCGCTTAGTGACCAGCCGGCGGTGCCAGGCCGACAAAGTGCCTGGTGTGACGATGCGGTGGAGCCGAAGCCGCTTGGGCAGCCGCCGCGCGAGAGCGACCAGCACCGCCCGGTCGGCCCAGTACTGATCACCGTCCTCGGCACCAAAAATCAACCTTCGCGGTGACGGCGTAGCCGAGTATCTGGCCTGGCCAGACCTACGGTTAAGGCATGATCCGTTTCCGGCTGGCGACATCAGATGCCGATTCGGGACAGGACCGGTCTCGGCTCTCTCGAAAGTCGGGCGGTGGCTTGCGGTGGCGTCCGCGTACCTGGCAGAAGGTAGGACAGTACCGACCGTCGGGATGGTCCGGGCCAGTGCCGGATTGCGGTGGACCGGCAAGGCGGGAACCGGGATGGGTGGCGTGGCTTCCGCTTGTCGGTTGGGCTGCCCTGATCGTGGTCGCGTTCGGGGCGGGTGCGGTGCTGCGCCGGGCCGGGGCGCTGCCGGTGGATGCGTTTCCGCCGTTGCACGCCCAGGCTCGGTTGTTGCTCGGCCCCTTGCTGCCCGCCGCGGCCGTTGGACTGGTCGCGGTCACGGTGCTGCCGGTGACGGCGCGGTGGCTGCCGTGGCGGCCGCTGCTGGTGTTCGCGTGGCTGGGATCGGCCGGCTGGGCGGTGCTGCTGCAACTCCCTGATGGCCTCGCCCGGCCACTGACCACCCCGACCGAGTATCTGGCCGGGCTTCCCGCCATGGGCGACGATCCCCTGGGTTGGCTGCGGGGCTTCACCAAGGAGATGCAGGCCTACCCCACACACGTGAAGGGGCATCCGCCGCTGCCCATGCTGGTTTTGTGGACGATGCAATGGAT
This sequence comes from Actinoallomurus sp. CA-142502, assembly GCF_050936355.1. Taxonomy (NCBI): domain Bacteria; kingdom Bacillati; phylum Actinomycetota; class Actinomycetes; order Streptosporangiales; family Thermomonosporaceae; genus Actinoallomurus; species Actinoallomurus sp. CA-142502. Next base: position 9,085,013 of record NZ_JBNJMY010000001.1, on the reverse strand, counting down.
GGGGCTGGCCGGCGCGGGGTGGGCGGCGGCCCTTGTGATCGCGGTTGGGGGGTCGGAGGCGGCCGCGATCGCGGTCACGGTGCGGGTCATCGCTGGTGAGGACGTCGCGCGCCGGGCGGTGCCGTTCCTTGTGCTCTCGCCGATCGCGCTGTGGATCGCCACCAGTATGGACGCCTTTTTCCTCGGGGTGGCCGCGTGGGCGGTGGCGCTGGTCGCTGTCGCGGCCGCCGAGTCGGGCTCGTCCCTGAGCAGTACGCTCGAACGTGATGTAGGTACCGAATCGTCCGCATTGGGGATGGCCGCAAGAGCGTTCGCGGGCGGGCTGCTGCTCGGTTCTCTGCCGTACCTGAGTTATGGCCTGCTGCCGATTTTCGCGCTGCCGCTCGCCGTGCTCATCTTGACGCGGCCCGGATGGCCGGTTCTCATCGCGCTGGCCGCCGGATGCCTGGTCGTTCCGATCGTCTTTACGATCGCCGGATTCTATTGGTGGGACGGGGTGGTCGGTACACACGCCGCTTGGCTCATCTCTCTCGGCTCGAGGCGACCGTATTCGTACTTTCTCGTCGGCGACTTGGCCGTTTTGGCCCTTCTGATCGGTCCGGCGGCCGCTATGCCCCTGCCAGCCGCACTTCGGCGTGCCGCCGGTCTCGTATTCACCACGCCACCCGGCGGTCAAGGGCACCCTGGCTCGGGCAGGCTCGGGTGGCTCGCCGCAGCCGCACTCGCCGGGGTGCTCGCGCTGGACCTGTCCGGCGTCACACGTGGGGAGGTCGAGCGGATCTGGATCCCGTACGCCGCGTGGGTCGTGGCCGTGGCGGCCGTCCACCGCCCACCGGCCCGTACGATGCTGCTCGCGCAGGCGGTGACCGGGCTTGTGATCGAGGCCGTCGTGCGTTCGCCATGGTGAAGCACATCTCGTCGGCCGGGCTGCCTCAGGCGCTGTGTGCCGGCGCGCTCATGACTGCGCGGCGAACGCGGCCATTCCTTCGTCGAACCGGATCGAGGAGCGAAATCCCAGGTCGATGGCGGCTCGGTCAGGGGATGCGACGATGTGGCGCACGTCGCCCAGACGGTACTCACCGGTCACGACCGGATCCGGTCCGCCGTAGGCCTTCGCGAGGGCGACCGCCATCTGACCGACCGTGTGCGGCTCACCACTGGCGATGTTGTAGGCGCGCAGTTCACCCGCGCCGGGCGCGGACGCCAGCGCCAGGACGTTGGCGCGGGCGACGTCTCGGACGTGTACGAAGTCGCGCCGTTGGCCGCCGTCCTCGAAGACGTGGGGCGGCTCGCCGCGTTCCAGACAGGACCGGAAGATGGCGGCGACGCCCGCATAGGGGGTGTCGCGCGGCATCCGCGACCCGTACACGTTGTGGTAGCGCAGTGCCACCGCGGTGCCGCCGGTCGCCCGCGCCCATGAGGCCGCGAGGTGTTCTTGAGCGAGTTTGGTGTCGGCGTAGGCGTTGCGCGGGTCCATGGGGGCGTCCTCCCGGACGGTGGCGGGTGTCAGTGACGCGGCGCAGACCGGGCAGCGCGGTTCGAAACGGCCGGCCGCGAGGTCGCCGACCGCACGAGGGCCGGGCCGCACCCGGCCGTGATCCGGGCAGCCGTAGGCGCCCTCGCCGTACACCACCATCGACGAGGCCAGCACGAGCCGGTCCACACCCGTCCGTGCCATCGCGGCGAGCAGCACCGCGGTGCCCAGGACATTCGCCGAAGCGTACGCCGGGAGATCCGACACGTCGACGCCGAGGCCGACCTTGGCCGCCTGGTGGCAGACCGCGTCCAGCCCGGTCAGGCGGCGCGTGAGCGTCGCCTCGTCCCGGACGTCCTCACCGGACCGCAGGTCGAACGTGCGCACGTCATGGCCACGCTCCCGCAGCGCCTCGACGACGTGGGAACCGATGAATCCGGCCGAGCCGGTGACCAGTACGTGCATGCCCGCACGCTAACCAGAGACGGCCCGGCTGAGTTCCGCAGCGCGACCGACCGTACGCACCTCGTAAGAAGCTCCGCATTTCATGGGCGTACGCAGACCATCGGTCGCCGATGAGGTGTGATCACCGTGGACTCATCGGCGAGGCGGGGCGGCGGTGAACGCCATGACCTTGAGGCTGCATGGCCTGGTGACCTCACGACTGCGATCCGTCGTGAGGGCGTCCGCCTTCGCAGTCACGGATGGCACTCGCGGCGTTGATCAGGCCGATGTGGCTGAATGCCTGTGGGAAGTTGCCGATGGGTTCACCGGTGTCGGAGTCGACTTCTTCGGCCAGCAGACCGACGTCGTTGGCGTGCTGGACGGCGGCCTCGAACACGTGTTGGGCTGGTGTGGCCTGGCCGGTCAGGGCGAGGGCATGGGCCAGCCAGAACGTGCAGAGAAGGAAGCTTCCTTCGCCGCCGGGCAGTCCGTCAGAGGCGGTGTATCGGCGGACAAGACCGCGTGCGTCGGTGAGGTGCGTCGCAATGGCGTTCACGGTGGCCCGGACCCGGGGGTCATCACCGGGAAGGAACCCGACCATCGGCATGGTCAGGGCGGATGCGTCCAGGCTCGGGTCGCCGAAGGCCTGGGTGAATGCGCTGGCATTCGGGTTCCAGCCTTGCGTCAGGATCGCCGCGCGGATCTGGGAACGGGTCTGTTCCCAGGCGCCGACGCGGTCGGCGGCTCCAAGGACCGGGGCCAGGGCGATGCCGCGGTCCAAGGCGACCCAGCACATGAGCTTGGAGTGCAGGAAGTGCCGGCTTGGCCCGCGGATCTCCCAGATGCCCTGATCTGGTTGTTGCCAACGGCGGGCAGCCGTCTCGGCGGCGCCGAGCAGGAAGGTGCGCGTGACCGTCTCGTACTCCTGGCGCGCCGTGTCGGAGCACAGCTGGTGGGCGGCATCGAGGAGTTCACCGTAGACGTCGAGCTGGCGCTGGCGCCATGCATCGTTTCCGACGCGTACGGGGGTACTGCCGCGCCAGCCGGTCAGATGCGGCAGTAGGCGTTCGCTGAGATCGCGTTCTCCGCCGACGCCGTACATGATCTGCAGATCGGAATCGCGGTCGAGCCGGGTGGCCGCAGCGCGGGCGAGGAAGCCGAAGAACGCGGCCTCCTCCTTCTCGCACGCCGCGGTGTCGAGGGCCTGCAAGGTGAAGCTCGCGTCCCGGACCCAGGTGTAGCGGTAGTCCCAGTTGCGTACTCCGCCGGCCTCCTCCGGTAGCGAGGTGGTGGCCGCGGCGACGATCGCACCGGTAGGAGCGAATGTCAGTGCGCGAAGCACCCGTCCGCTGTGAGCCACCTGGTCCTGCCAGGGGCCCTGGTAACGGGCGTGTTCTCGGGACCAGGACCGCCAGCCTTCGATGGTGTCCTTGATACGGCGGTGGATGAGCCGCCGATTCCAGCACCCAGGTTCGGTCTCCCAGCCCGCGCCGGCGTGCAGGGCGAAGCCGAGCCGTTGTCTCGCCGTCAGGGTGACCGTGGCGCGGGCGGTCGAACCGTCCACTTTCAATTCGGCGGGGACCGACAGCGTCAGGACGTGAGCGCCGCCTCGGGCGATCAGGCCACCGCGGACGGGCTCCATCAGGGGACGCACGAGTCCGAACTCCGGGCGTGGCGCGTACGCCATCTCCAGTGTGACGGTGCCTTCCACGCAGGTCGCTTCGCGAAGGAGAACACCCGGCGAGGACACGCCGATGCCGTGCCCGCGCTCGCGCCTGCCCAGAGCGAGCGCATCGACGAGCACGACCGTGCCACCGCTGGTACGGAAGGTGGTCTCCAGGACGAGCGTGTCCTCCACGTACCTTCGGGTGACCTCAGCGGGACCGGCGGGACGGATCGACCAGTGCCCGGCGTCATCGTCGAGCAACCGAGCGAAGATCGCCGGACTGTCGAATCGGGGGGCGCACAACCAGTCCACCGAACCGTCCGAGGTGACAAGAGCGGCTGACCGGCAATCTGCCAGTAGTGCGTAATCGCTGATCGGACGTGTGCTCACCAGGCATCCCCCCTACTCCCGGCGAGGTCTTTTCGGCCGTTGTTTCGGGCGCGGTCCACGCCGTGCGGACGCTGCTGACCGTAGGCGCACGGCATAGGCAAGGGCGGATCCGGCGAACAGCACTCCGGTCACCAAGAACCACCGCCCCAGAAAGGGGCTGATGTCCAGCCCGACCGTCTTGCGGTAAGTCTCGCCGGACAGCCGGAGGATGAGCGGGAACCAGATGAGTAGCAGCAGCCCCGACAGCCCGGCTGGTATGCGCAGATAGTTGATCCACGGTTTCCACTGGACGTGCGGGCTCGGCCGGCGCCGTGCCCACCGGCGTCGTTGCACGGCGACGTCGGCTAGCGCGTAGAGCGGGAACAGCACAAGGTCGTGCACGATCGCCGAACCGATGAACCAGATCGCGAAACCGACCCAGATTCGCTGCCCTCGCGGATCAGTGGCGGCGACGACCCGGCTCGCGGCGTAACCGGCCAGGGCGAAGCAGGCGATCAAGGCGAGCAGGTGCAGCGGGTCGGCGCCGTAATATGCGGCGATTCGCCGGCGGACGGCACGGATCCGCGATGGCGACCTGGCGCTCATGGTCCTGCGGGCCTGAAGCTGAGCCGGGTGACCCACTTGGTGTTGTGCACGCCCGGCGCGTTCGGAACGATGATGCGGGCCGGGAACCCGTGGTCGAGGGACAGGTCAGCGGCGTTGACGCGCAGCGCGAGCAACGAGGCCCGGTCTGCGACCTGGCGGGCGTTGAGGGTCACGTGGCCGAAAGCGCCTCCACGCTCGAGGGACTCGACGAAGACCTCATCTCTGCCGGGCGTGGCTCCGACCAGCCGGGCCAGGTCGGCGAGGCGCACGCCGGTCCACCTTTGTTGTGTGGACCAGCCCTCCACACAAGCGATCGGCAGATCGTACGTGTACAGCGGCATCGCCAGTAGATCCGGACGGGACACTCGCATCCGCCGCGGGCCGACCAGTTCCAGCCTCCAGCCCGGGCCGACGTCGCGCGCTGTGATTCCCTTGGCGGCTGCGGTCTTGTTCACCTGGAAGTCGTTGGGCCCAGGGCCGTACTCGCGTCCGCGCGGCGCCAGCAACGCGGTACGCCGCAACGGCCCGTCGATGGTCTGGCCGATCGACAGGCCGAACACCGTGAGCGAGGCGCCGCCGACGAAACCGAGCAGCCCGCGCCGCGAGACGGTCGGCTCTCCGGGGCGAACCGCGACCAGACCATCGGGGTCAGGCGGTTCTGGTCGGGTGTCGGCCAGGCCGGTGCGCAGCTCACGGCGGAAACTGCGCGACCTGAGCGCGCTGACCATCCGCGGCAGCTTCAACGCGACATGCACGACGAACGCCGCCAGGAAAATCCACGCCCCATACAGGTGTGCCGGGTAGAAGAACGGAAAGACGTAGAACAGCTGGATGTTGAGGATGCCGGTGACGAACTCGAACACCGCACCACCGACCAGCAAGAGCAGGCTGATCCGCTCCAGCGCCTGAGCCGGAGAACGCGCCGGCGGCCAGTCGAACAGCTTGGGAATGACCGACCACAGTTTGGCCAGAAGGATCGGAACGAGCGTGAGCCCGAGGATCACGTGAACCGTCTGGCTGAGCCGGTAAAACCAGACCGGATGGGTGGGCCAGTCGAATAGGTAGAAGCCCAGCAGGCCCTTCCGCGGTGTCATGTCGTTGCCCGCCAACCGCGGATCGTAGGCGGCGTAAGACAGCAGCCCGGTGACGGCGACCAACGTAATCCCGATCAACAGGACGGCGCCGAATACTGACGTCAGCCACGGCCCGCGCAGCGGGCTCCGCCAGAACTCCCGGCGAAACGGCCCAGGTGGCGGGTGCGCGCGAAGCCACGCGGCTCGTCCCCGTCCACGGAGCTTGCCACGTCGGCCCGGACGGTCAGCGGACCGGGCCTCGTGATGCGCGTCCCCCGGCGATGGCCGATCTGTCACAAGTCCCCCTGACTGCCACTTCCCCTCCCATTCCCCACGCCGCCTGGCCCGACTCCCCACACCGGGCGGCGAGTCATCGAGCGAACCGTCGCCGTGGCCCGGAAACGGCAGGGGTGAGGTCGCGTACGCAGGCGGCGAAACGGGTCCATGGGGCGAGATGAGCGACCGCGGCGGCGTCCGCGGCGGTGTCGACGTCCTGCAAAAGAGGAAGATCCGCCACCCGCAGACCGGCAGCGCACAGCCGCCCCCGCTGCACAGCGCCGGTGGCCGGAGTGGACATGGCCACGCCCCGCAGCAGGCCGGGGTCAGGCTCACGTAATCCCAAGGCCCAGAAGCCCCCATCGGCGGCCGGACCGAACCACGCGTCCACCTCATCCCAGCCGACGGTGAGCAGATCAGGTGTGACCTGTGGAGTATCCATACCGATCAGCAGCGCCGGCCCCGACACCGCCCCGAACGCCGCGGCCAATCTCTCGTCCAGTTCCCCCGAGGCTTGGGGGACGATCTCAAATCCGTCCGGAAGCCATGGCCCAGGTCGCCCATCCAGGACCAGGACCCGGCGACAGGCGGGCGCGGCGAGCATCGCGCGCAACGTGTCCGCCAGCGCGGCCTCGGCGAGCACAGCCGCCTGTTCGAAGGAGTACGGCGGCACCAGCCGTGTCTTGACCCGCCCCGGCACCGGCTGTTTCGCGATGACCAGCAGCGTCGTTACCGAATCGCCGTTGAACCCGACGCTGCCGCCTTTCACCGGGTGAGCACCGCGCTCATGTCCTGGACCGCCTGCCGGAAGCCGCGCAGCGTCCCGGTGACCTTCGATCGGCCGAGCCGTGGCAGGTAGTCCACCTCAGCCTCACGCACCCGCCAGCCGGCATCCACGGCACGCACCAGCATCTCCAGCGCATAACCGCACCGCCGATCGGCCAGCCCCAACGCGAGGAGGTCCACACGCCGGGCTGCCCGCATCGGCCCGAGATCACGCACCCGGAAGCCGGTGCGCCCCCGAATACGCCGCACCAGCTCTCGGTTGGCCAGCCGACCAGGCAGCGGCCAGACCCCACGTGCGATAGGGCGCCGGTATCCCAGCACCAGATCAGCAGAGCCGTCCAACACGGGCGCCGCGACCCGGGGCAGCTGCCGGGGATCCAGACTCGCGTCGCAGTCGCAGAAGCAGACAACCTGGGCGACGGCCGCCGAAAGACCCGCGTGACATGCCGCGCCGAACCCACGCTGCGGCTCCCTGATCACCACAGCGCCGAGTGACCGGGCAACCTCCCGCGACCCGTCCGTGGAGCCGTTGTCAACCACGATCGGGCGAAAACCCTCGGGGAACCGGCCAAGCACCCACGGCAGGGCTTCGGCCTCGTCCAGGCAGGGCAAGACAACATCAACGACCACGTCGGTCACACCCAGTGACATTCCCTAGCGCCGGTCCATCACACGACCCTGACCGGCGGATCCGTGCCTCCGCGACCAAGCCGACCCGGTGAAGGCCCTGGTCGTGGCACCGTAGACGCTGTGCGTTGTCGCCATATCGACCCACCAGTAAGGGGCCTGTCACCAGGTACACACGGTGGGGGCCGTTCGTTTTGGGCTACGCCGGTGGGGCATGGCTACAGTGACTCGACCGGTCCAGGGCCGAATTCCTGACTGGTCTGAGCACGCCGGTCCCAGCGCGTGTCGGCCTCGACACGGTCGATCCTGGCCGACGCGGAACCGCCGAAGCGGCTCGCAGCTTTCCTCCAGCTAACCGACAGGAGGACGACCGTGAGGATGTTCGCCTTTCCAGAACCGCGGAAAACTCAGCGTCGGTCTATGCTCGCGCCAGCCGTGGCGGTCTTGGCGCTCGGCGTCCAAAGCACCCCGACATCCGCCGCCCATACCGCCCCGTTCGCGACCGCGAGTGTCGTCGAGAGGCCGCCGCAGGACAATGTGGTGATCGAGTGGAACCGGACCCTGCTCGGGATCGTGCGGACTCCGCACGCACAGCCGGCCACCGTTCAACCCACCCGTAACTTCGCCATCATGAGCGCAGCCGTCTATGACGCGGTTAACGCGATCAGCCGTGCTCACACCCTCTACGGCATCAGCCTCACCGCACCGCGAGACGCCTCCCGCCCCGCCGCAGCTGCGGCGGCCGCGCACGACACCCTCACCGCCTTGTACCCGGCGCGAAAGACCAGCCTGGACCAGCAGTTGGTCGGCGACCTCGCCGGCATTCCGAACGGCCGCGCCAAGCAGGAGGGCATCCAGGTCGGTGCCCGAGCGGCCCATGGCATCCTCGCGCTGCGTGCGCACGACGGTGCCGACGCCACCCCGCCGCGCTATACCACCACCGGCAAACCCGGCGACTACCGGCCGACCCCGCCCGCCTTCAAGACACCGGAATTCACCCACTGGGGCAACGTCGCCCCGTTCCTGCTTCGTACCGGCCACCAGTTCCGCCCCGCCGGGCCCCCGCCGCTGGCCAGCCCTGCCTACGCGGCCGCCATCAATGAGGTCAAAGCCATCGGCGCCGCCCACAGCACGACACGCACAGCGGAACAGACCACGGCCGCCAAGTTCTGGGCTACCCCCGCCCAGTACGCCTGGAACGACATCGCCCAGCAAGTCGCCGCGCGGCACAGCGACCTCGACCAGTCGGCAGACCTGTTCGCCCTGTTCAACCTCACTGTCGCCGATGTCACCATAGGCCTCTACGACGCCAAATACCACTATCGGCTCTGGCGGCCGGTCACCGCCATCCGCCTCGCCGCCGGCAACCCGCAGGTCAAACGCGACCCCGCATGGACCCCCCTTGTCATCATCCCCCCCGACCCGTCCTACCCGGGCTTGAGCAGCGGGGTGAGCGCGGCCGCCGCGGCAGTACTCGCCGGCTTCTACGGCGACCGCAACACCTTCACCCTCACCTCACCGGGCACGCCCGGCGTCACCAAGACCTTCACCAGTTTCAGCGGCGCCGCGACCGAAACCGGGCTCAGTCGCACCTGGGCGGGCGCGCACACCCGGCTCGACCACCGATCCGCCAACGAACTCGCCGCCGCCGTCAGCCGCTACGCGCTCAGCCGGCTGAAGGTCGCCCCAGCCACGCCGGGTTCCCCGACCGCGAAGACCCCCGCCGGCAGCTGCCATGCCGCGGGCGTTCCCGTCGCGGTCCGTGACTCCAAACTCGGCAAGATCCTCGTCGACGGCCAAGGACGCACGCTGTACCTGTTCGAGGCGGACAAGGGCACCAAATCGACCTGCTACGGCGCCTGCGCGAGAGCCTGGCCACCGCCGCTGTACTACTTCGTCAGCGACACCAAGCCCGGCGACATCACCGGCCAAGCCCTCAACTCCTTTGGCGCCAAGTGGTACGTGCTCAACCCGAAGGGCAACAAGATCGACACGAGTTGAACGCGGTCCGCCACGATGAGCCACCACGCGTGGAACGCTGAGCAGGCTCTTGGCGGCGTCGACGGCCGGGATCACGAAGGGATCACACCACCGTGAGAGCAGGACGGACGATGCCGCCCCTGAACCGCTCCGGAATCGGTGGAGGCTCTGGTCTGCCCCGGGATGGGTGGAGTCGATAAATTTGACGAATCGGCTGGGGGCCCACCTCCGTAGTGGTCGGTTGGCGAGCATGGATGACGTCGAGATCACGCATGTGTGCGGATGTGAGGACGACGTGTTTGTGGCTGAACACCTGAAAATTCAGCAGTTGCGCAAACAGGGCATCCCCTTGTCGAATGACTATAATTCTCCTGGGAAGAGCATGCTCGATAGGCGTAACCAGCCGATGCTTCCCGGTGCCGAGGAGTGGGGTCAATAATGGTTGCTGATTTCTGGTCAGTGATCGGCTCGAATGCTGTTACGGGTCGGGCGGACGTCGAAGCGGCAGTGGGGCGGGTTGAGCGGCGACTGCGTACGCTGGGCGGGAAAGGGTGCGGGTGGTGCTCGATTATTCGGAGCGCTTCATTGACTTTGTCGCTCCCAGGCTCCAGTCGGCTGAGACGCTGCTTTATCTCGCTCGAACCGAATATCAAAGGCGCACGGGCCAGTCAATGAGATAATCCTCCAGGGCCGCCTGCGAGATACGTTCGTGACGTCGTGACTGGTCAGCTCTTCTCGAGCAGTCCGCTTTGATCTTGGTTGTCCTGACTGTCGATCATGGTCGGGTGCCCGTCGCTGACAAGCCCTGCTATGAGGAGTTGGCGGCGTTGGTGGTGGAGCTGTCGGCTCGGCTGGAGCGGGCGGAGGCGAGGATCGCCGAGCTTGAGGTGCAATTGGGCAAGAACTCTTCGAACTTTTCTAAGCCGCCGTCGTCGGACGGTCGGTCAAGCCGCCGCGGAGATCGTTGCGGGCAGGAGCGGGCGGTGGCCGGGCGGGCAGGCCGGGCATCGGGGGGCAGACGTTTGTGTCAGGTCGCCGAAAGCGATCGGCGTGAGCGGCATGAGCCGGGCTGTTGCCGGGGCTGCGGTGAGGACTTGGCGGGGCGCTCGAGGCGGGGGGTGGAGCGGCGGCAGGCAGAAGGTCTCCGGCTGCCTGTGCACCCTCGCCGGAGCCGAGCACTCCCGGTGGGGTGTCGAAGTCGTTGAACTTTACCGAGAGCTATTCCAGGCGGCCAAGAACGAGGCTGTCACTACCGAGTTCGTGTACACCGCCTGGTACCGGCACGTCACCCTCGCGATGATCGCCCTCGCCCACCTGGCCTTCCTCGCCGCCGACCCGCTCCACAGACCTGCCTGCGGGCAGGACGAGGACCACCGGGGTCTCGCCACATATGGGCCCAACCAGCAGGGACGATCACATCGCGGAACAATGAAGAGATCAAAGCCCTGTCCGCCGGTGTGGCGCTCGCCCCGGTATATGAACCAGCTACGGATAGGGTAATTACGGGGATTTTCGATCGGGTGACGTTGTGGATTTCAGGCAGGCGCAGGCGGATATAATGGCCCTATTGGGCGAATCGCCAATTGTCAGGAGTGGCGCACGTGCTGACGTCAAGCAGTTGGTTTATGTGGGTGAGATAGGGATGGCGTTTGATACTCTCTGCTCCTGGCTGTACGAAGATTCACTTGCCATATCGCGTGATTTTTATCAACGCCTCCTCCGGCTGTCGGCTGATTTGGAGGAGCCCGAAGCAGTGGAAAGACTTGATGAGCTTGTGACCGATTGATGCTAGGGGAGTATGGGATGGCGACAGCCTGAGCCGGTGACGCGCGAGCTTGGCGCGCTTGCTCGTCGTGGCCGATCAGTCGACGATTGTGCGGGAGTAGATGTCTACGACGAACGCGACACAAATGATCCCGGCCTACGTGGCCATGTGGCTGAAGTTCGCGACTCGGCGTTGTCGCCTGGGGTCGAGCCGCATGAGGTGGTGGGACCGCTGGTGGCTCATGCAGGCGGGGTGGTCACTCGGTCCGCAGGAGCTTGCTGATCTTTTGAAGGAGTGTGGCTACGCAGCAGGTGGACGTCCGCGAGGTGGTCCCGGCCATGCGCATCGATCCTTCGCCCTGGAGTATCGTCTTCGGCCCGGTGACAGCCAGGCTCGGGGTGTCGACCAGCGAGGCGAGTGCCGCCGATCCGCGGCGGTCGCGTTCGTAGGCCTGTCTGGCCGTCGCCGTGTCGGCGGCCGGGCGGCGCAGGAGCATCCAGACATCCTCCAGTACCTGGTTCGCGCCCAGCGCGAGGCGGTGGGAGGCATCGCATGGGCCGCGTCGCCCAGCGGCACGCGCCGGCCTCGGCTCGCGCCTCCAAGTCCACGACCCCGTTCCCTGCAGGATTTCGGACACACAAGCTGTCACGACTATCCGGCTTTGCTGACCAATATGTCGCGGATGATGGGTGCTCCGTGGGTGCTCGTATGTCGCGGTACGTGCCGTTACGAAGCGACGCGATTTGGACACCGCCTGCATCTCCGTCATGCAATGAGAGAACCTGAGAACCCTGGCCGTAAGGTTGAGGCTTGAGCCCCCTCACGGACATCTCCGTGCTTCCCGGAAATGACCTGTGTACCACGCCTGACACAGCTCCCCTCGGGACCCTCTTACATATCGTGGGGACCACCTACGACGATCTCGAACCGACCGTCCACCGGCGCCTGGCTCGCGACTACGAACGCCAATCCGCCACCTCTGAGGTCATGATCCGCTGGGCCGAGATCAAGACGATAATCCGCAGAATCCGACCGAGTGGATCCCCTCCGCGTAGAAGATCCTGGTCGCCATGCCGAGCAGGAGGGAGCGCGCCTCGGAGGGCCGGCCTTCGGATTCTCGCCTCATGAAGGCAGTCTATGGGGTAGAACGTTCGGTCTTGACAGCGCATGGCGAAGTTGCCACGCTCATCAAGACAGAACGTTCGTTCTATCAGAATATTTTTGTCCCTTAATGTGGCCGGGGTGCCCGCGTAGTCGGGTGGGAAGACTAGATCACCGGGTGCCCCCGGCATCCTCGACGCTCCAGGGAGCGGGCAGTGAACGAGAACATTGAGCAGGCCGAAGGTCTTGAGCGGCTACAGGCTGCGTTGGCGGCACGATCTGCGATGAGGAGCTGGGCCGAGGGCGCGGAACTCATCGAGCTCGTCCAAGCGGCCTACCACGCGGGCTGGCTCGATCAGCTGCGAGGCGAGACGACCGCCGAGGAACTGGCTGCCTCTAACGGTGTCTCGGTTGAGCAGGTCTCGAACGTGTTGACGGTACTCACTTCGGCCGGCGTGGTGCAGGCCAAGGCAGCCTCGTTTTGTCTGAGCACGACGTTCGACGCCCTCGTTGACGGTGTTTCCGGCTTCGACATGACCGTACCGTTCGACGCCGTGGACCTGGCGCGCGACCAGGCCAGGCAGGCAGTCCAGCCGACTGATCGCCGACGCGGTCTCGATGGTGGGCAGGCGCTGGTGCTCGCCCGCGACTGGGGATTGCGGCCCACCATCGGGGTGCAGCAGTTGTACGGGCTGATCTACCAGGCGCTACCGGAATACCGGGACCGGCTCGAACAGGGCGGTCCCCTACTCGACGTCGGCAGTGGAGTCGGAGGTGCTCTGCTCACGACGCTAACCCTGTTCGACGAACTTCACGCTGTCGGCGTCGAGATCGTTCCCGAGATCGCCGCCGAGACCCGCCGCCGCGCGCAGGAGGCCGGCGTCGCCGACCGCCTCGAGGTCCGCGCCATTGATGCGCGTGCCCTGAACGAGGAGTCAGCCTTCACCGTTTCCTACTGGGCCCAACCCTTCTTCTCCACCAGCACTCGCGCAGCCACCATCGCCACGATCTTCCGCGCCTTGCAACCCGGCGGTCTGCTCCTGATGCAGGAGCTTTTCCCGCCGCTGGCCACACAGGACGAGCCCTCCATCCGTGCCCAGCTCGATCAGCTCTTCTACCGACAGCAGAACGCCTCCTACGGACTCTCCGCCGAAACCCTTGCCACTGAAACGGGTGAGGCTGGGTTCCAGGACGCCCAGATCGTCGCCAGCCCGCTGGGCCGGCTCGTCCTCGCACGCAAACCCGGCCACTGACCCGAACGCCTGTACTGGCCGCCCTGGACGGTGGCCCAGGGATCCGCAGATAGCCCCGGTACATTGCCGCACCGGGGCCACCCCAAGTGATCTAAGGCGGCCTGTTGCCGAGGATCCGGCGACGAAGGCGAAGGCGGCCGACATCTGGCACGCCGGGCTCATGGCCGGCGCTCCCGACGAGCACAACTCCGCTCCGCTTCCGACCCGGCGTCCTTCTCCCGAAACTGTCCTGAGCCGCCAAGTAGCGCCTGACCAGACAGAAAGAGAAGGCGTTGAACATCTACGCGGGCAGCTTGGCCTTGGCCTCGTCGGTGAGGCGAATCTTCCCGGCGATGCGCCGCGCGCCGAGATCGGCGACCCGGACCTGGGGAAGGCGCTGGGCGCGCACACGGGAGTTGATTCCGTCCGCGGCGATGAGCCCGTCGGCCTCGGCCGTGGTCCCGCCCTCCAGCAGCACGGTGACCGTCGAGTCGGGGTTGGTGCGGTAGCCGGTGACCCGAAAGGCACCCGACGATCACTTCCTCGCAGATGTGTGGCGTGACGTATCTGGGGAGAAGCCGAAGAACTGGCTGCATTATCTGCACAACAAGGCCACCACGGCGGAGGAGCCCGTGCGCGACCAGCTCGCCGCGGCAGGCGTCCTCACCCTCTCCACTAAACGAAGTCTTCTGTCACCGATCGCTTCCCACCAAGTCACCGTGAACGATCCGCAACAGCAGCGCCGACGCCCGCGTTCGCGTCGCTGGTAGTGGTGTCGGCGGGCGGTGTGCTGGTGTCTTCGTCGCCGGCGTGAGCGGCGCAGCTGAGCGCAGGACGTCTCCTTCAGTTTCCGTTCGCGGCCGAGCGTGGTGGCTGTCGTGCCTGGTTCCGGAACTGTGCGGGCGATGAGCCGACCACGCGGCGGAACGCGGTGCTGAACGCGCTCTCGGACAGGTAGCCCGTGGCCCGTGCGAGCTCGGAGATCGACAGAGTGTCGCGGGCGAGGGCGTCGCGCGCGAGGCTCATGCGCCATTGGATCAGGTACTCCAACGGCGGGACCCCGACGTGGCTCTTGAATGCCTGGGCGAACGCGGAACGCGACATGTGGCTGATCTCGGCGAGCTCCTTGAGGCTCCAGGAGTGGGCCACGTCCGCGTGCACGGCACGCAGGGCGGCACCGATGCCGTCCTCGTTCAGGGCGCCCAGCCAGCCGGTGGGCCGGTCTGTCTGACCGGCGTGAGCACGCAGCATGTGCACGAGCAGGATCTGCGCGAGGTGGTTCTGCACCAGCGGGCCGCCGGCGGCGGCGACCCCGACCTCGGTGGCCAGGAGATCGATCAGCTGTGCGAGCCGCCTGCCATGAGGATCGTCCACGCGGACGATCACGAGCGGCGGCAGGAGATCGGTCAGGAGGGCCGCGTTCCTGTCGTCGAACGCGATGTGCCCGATGCAGAGGTAGAGGTCCTCCTCAGACTCCGGGCCGATCCGCACGAACCCGTCTTCGGCACCCGCCAATACCGGCTCCGCAGGGCGCGGGCTTGCGTCGAGCGTGCTGGCGAGCACGTAAGGCGGCGGGTTGCCCAGCATGAAGGTGTCACCCTCCCGCAGGAGCACCGGCTCGTGCCCTTCGAGGATCAACCAGCACGTGCCGCGCACGAGGCCGCCGATCCGCACGTGCAAGAACGGGTCGAAGCGCAACGCCCACTCACCTGCGGCCCGGAGGCTGGGCCCGATCACCGTACGGGGACGGAGCAGGCCGATCGCGTCAGCCACTGGATCCCGAAAGCCAAGCAACGACGACACCTCCTGGACGATACGTAAAGAAATGTGGACCATGCGCTATGGATCGTACTTCGTTTCTCGCGCAGTATCGATGTCGCAAGTGAACGATGAGCACAGAGTGCAGCCCGGACACGGGCGAGAAAGGCAGTCATGTCCGACTTCAACACGCGCGAGTTCTACGACCGCTACTGCGAGGCCCTCAATGCGCATGAGTGGGACCGTATGGACGAGTTCGTTAGCGAGTCCATCCTCTCGCACGGCCAACCGGCCACTCGTGCGGATGTCGTCGCGGCGCTCAAGGGCATCGCCGACGCGGTTCCCGACATCCACTGGGAGATCAAGGAGGTGGTGATCCATGGTGAAACTCTGGCCTGCCATTCCGTCAACCACGGCACCCCCACCAAGGAATGGCTCGGGGTGGCTCCCGCGGGCGCTCCCATCGAGATCGACGAGGTCGCCATGTACCGGATCCACGACGGAAAGTTCGTGCAGATGTCAAACGTCCACGACGTCGAGGCGCTGAAGAAGCAACTCGCGGGCTGACCCGGTCCGGCTCACCGACGACCCCTCCTGGACGATACGTAAAGAATGCCGGACTCTGCATCATGGATAGTATCCCCGATCTCCCGCAGTATCGATGTCGAACAGATCGGCATCGAGAGAGTGATGGAGACGCCAACATGGGACAGCTGGAAGGCAAGACGGCGGTGGTCACCGGGGGCAGCACGGGTATCGGTCTGGCCACCGCCGTACGCCTGGCGGACGAGGGCGCGTACGTGTTCGTCACCGGCCGACGCGAGTCCGAACTGGAGGCCGCCGTCAAGACCATCGGAGCGGACCGGGCCACCGCGGTCGTCGGTGACATCTCGAAGCTGGAGGACCTGGACCGGCTCTACGGCGCGGTCCGGGCGCGAGGCGAGGGTTTGGACGTGCTCGTGGCGAACGCGGCGGTCGGTGCGTTCGTGACGCTGGAACAGACCACCGAGGAGCACTTCGACCAGACTTTCGCGGTCAACGTCCGAGGCACACTGTTCACCGTGCGGAAGGCGTTGCCGCTGCTCAACGACGGAGCCTCGATCGTCCTGGTCGGTTCGACGGCCGGCGACCGTGGAGTAGAGGCGTTCGGCGCGTACGCGGCGTCGAAGGCGGCCGTCCGGTCCTTCGCGCGGACGTGGTCCAACGAGCTCAAGGGCCGTGGCATCCGGGTCAACGTGGTTTCGCCGGCGTGGATCGAGACTCCCGGGGGCACCGCCGCTTTCGGCGACGAGGAGACCGCCCGGGCCGTCAAGGAGAATGTCGCCGCGACCGTGGCCAAGGGCCGCATGGGCCGGCCTGAGGAGGCCGCCGCAGTCGTGGTCTTCCTGGCCTCGGAACAGAGCAGCTACGTCGTCGGCGCGAACTTCTACGTCGACGGTGGCACGAACCAGATCTGAGCAGGCATCACACGGTGGGTGGCGTCTGAAGCGTTCCAGTCCGAGCAGGTTCAGACCGTGCGCTCGACCAGTCTCGAGCTGATGATGCTCAACAGCATCGCCGTCGCCGATCGTCAAGCGGGCACAGCGGTGACCCCGGCGAGCCGGCGCACCGACCGATACCGCGACCGATTCCGCACCACGACCGTCCGACGTAGGTTTCGACGTGTCGCAGGGCCGTGCTGTCCGGGGAGGTGAGTCACGGTGCAGGACATGGGCCATTCGAAGGGCGATGATGAACGGTCGGCGGACGTGTTCGACGTGTATGGGCGCGGCGTATTCGATCGCCTTGTATCCGGCCGAGGTGGCGACGATGAACGCTCCTCGTCCGTCGTCGGGACATTCTTCTTCCTTGGCCACCAGTCCGCGTTTCGTCATCCGCCTGACCTGGTGGGACATACGGCTCTTCTCCCACTCCACCAGCTTCACCAGGTCCATGAAGCGCATCCGCCCGTCACCGGTTTCGGTAAGCCACCCGGCGAGCGTCGACAGGTCAACGACTCGGCAACTAGTTGACGAATCAACGACTGGCGCCTAATCTAGATGATGCGTCAACCAAATTGTCTGGGCCACCGGCCGGTGAGCCCGTAATCGGCTCACTGCAGGCATCGAGATGTCGGTGCACCGTCTGGGGCCCGCGGACGCGAAGCTCCAGAAGGGGGCTCCCATGAGCACTGAGAACAAGGCCGGACTCAACGCGTTGCCGACGCCCGAGGAGGGCGTGCTCGTACTGATCGACGACATGGTCCAGGCGGGCGTGGTTCCGATCGCCTGGCCGGCCGTCATGGGCGAGTGGCAGCGCGACCGGGCCCGCGAGAAGACCGTGCCGGGTGCCGCCGAGCTCCAGCAGGATCACGGCGGTGCCACCGGTGTGGCCTTCGCCTGGGAGATGCGGCTCCTTGCCGAGCGCGCCGCCGGAAGCGGCGCCTGACATGCCTACCGCGCCGGTTCCCATCCGTATCGGGTACTGCCTGTCGCTGACCGGTTCCCTCGCGGACAACAGCCGGTCGTCGGACTCATGGGCCTTGGCGTCAACAACGCGCTCCTTTATCCGAACTACTTCGCCATGATCCCCACCGGGCCGGATCCGAATGCCGCACTCACTATTGGGCGCCGGTGCCCAAAATGATGTTCCCGGGCGTTGAGGAACTGCTGATCGCCTATCAGGAACGGGCCGGCGACGCCGGTGTCGACCTCCTGGGGCAGGTTCGGAGCCAAGGGCGAGTGGTTGGAGCCACGTGTCCTGCAGGTCCAGTTCCAGGGAGTTGGAGGCCAACCGCACCTTTTCGTAACGGGTCGCCGGATATGGCGGCGTTGCGGTAAGTGGATGTGGCCGCGCTTGCGAATTGGACAAACTGATTAATCAGCTGGATTGGGTTCAGCGTGAAGCAAGTCTCACGCGGAAGGCACATGGAGGACACATGGCAGTGGAAGTGAGTGACGTTCCCGAAGCCAAGCGGTACGAAGCCCGGGTCGATGGAGAGTCCAAGGTCGCGGGCGTCGCGGAGTACATCCGTACGACGGAACTCGTCGCGTTCGTGCATACCGAGGTCTCGCCGGAGTACGAGGGCAGAGGGGTTGGGGCAGCGCTGGCTCGCACCGCTCTCGACGAGGCGCGCGCCGCGAACCTGCGGGTGCTACCCACCTGTCCGTTCTTCGCGGGGTGGATCGCCCGACACCCCGAGTACCAGGACCTGCTGTATCAGTCCCGCAGCAAAGTCAGCGACTGAACACCGGGCATGGCAGCGACGGAGGTCGGCATGAGCAGCGGAACCCGGAAGGCGTACGAGGGCCAGTCGATCACCGTGACCTTCGAGGCCAGGCGCTGCCTGCACGCCGCCGAATGCGTCCACGGTTTGCCGGAGGTCTTCGACCCGGGCGAGCGCCCGTGGATCCGGCCGGACGGCGCCGAGGCCGAGCGCGTGGCCGAAGTCGTGCGGCGCTGTCCCTCGGGTGCGCTGCAGTACGAACTCGTGGACGGACGGGCGGAGACCCCGGACCGGCCTACGCGGATCACGCGCAAATCCGTCGGGCAGTTGATCGCGCGCGGCGAGTTGAGCATGGACACGGCGGCGGGCCCGCGCGCGGAGACCAGGGTCATTCTGTGCGGTTGCGGGCAGAGCAGTCTTCAGCCGTACTGCGACCACGCGGGGCCATGCGGTCAGACAGCGTCGGGCTGACCCGCCCTCTCACGCGTAAGTGCCCCAGAAGAACCAGGAGTCGAGCAGATGTCCCTCGCAGTGCAGTTCTCCGAGTACGCCACCCCTGACGTGCTGCGTGTCGTCGATGTTCCGTCGCCCAACGCGGGTCCTGGCCTGGTGCGGCTCGCGGTGCGGGCCGCGGGTGTCAACCCGATCGACTGGAAGATCCTGCATGGCTACATGCGCCAGGCGATGCCCCGCGACCTCCCGGGTGGTCTCGGATCCGACGTGGCCGGTGTGGTCGACCAGGTGGGGGAAGGCGTGACCGCCTTCAGCGTTGGGGACGAGGTGCTGGGAGCCTCCATCACCCCGTCCTACGCCCAGTTCGCGCTCGCCGACCCGGGTGCGCTGGTCGCCAAGCCGGCCTCTGTCCCGTGGGAGGTGGCCGGAACCCTGGCCGGCCCGGGTATCACCGCCTGGGAAGCGCTGAACAAGCTCAAGATCGCCAAGGGTGAGACCCTCCTGGTCCATGCCGCCGCCGGTGGTGTGGGTACGTTCGCCGTGCAGCTTGCCGCCGACCGGGGGGCGCTCGTCATCGGCACCGCGAGCGAGGGTAATCACGAGCAGCTCCGCTCCCTCGGAGCGAAACCGGTCACCTATGGCAAGGGGCTGGTCGAGCGTGTGCGGGGCATCTCTCCGCAGGGAATCGATGCGGTCCTCGATGCCTCCGGTCGTGGTGAGATCCCGGACTCGATCGAACTCGCCGGCGGCCCGGAACGCGTCCTCTCACTCGTGGCTTTCGATGCGGCCGGGAGCGGTATCCACATCCACATGACCGAGCCGGGATCCGGCGGGCTACGAGCGCTCAGGGACATCCTCGCCCTCATCGAAGCGGGGCGGCTGCGCGTTCCGATCCAGCGGACGTATCCCCTCGGCGAGGTGGCAGCCGCGCTCAAGGTCAGCAAGTCCGGGCACCTGGGAGGCAAGCTCGTACTGCTCCCCGCGTGAGCGCGCGATTCCCCACGAACAACGACAGCACGCCCTTCGAGGCCCAAAACAACAGCCGGTCCGGAAACAAGATGGGGGATCGTCATGATCGAGCAGCTAGTAGGTAAAAGCTACAGATTCAACATGGGCGCATCGCCAATGGGACGGTGTACTCCAACGTGACTGTCGACGGCACTCTCTGCAACTTTGTCGGAACTATCGAGGAGGCATAACCATGACTGGTGACCGGTACTGGGCTGAACCCTACGTGCAGCACAGTCCCCAGATGCCCAGCGGCCTGGATACGCTTCGCGCTGTCGTGCCGGGGCTGGAGGGCTTCTACGCGACCGTCAGCGGCAACCCGATGGTCTGACACCAGGCGGGCAGGATCGTACCAGCGCGCCGCTGCACCTTGCCGATCGACGCTAGAACACAGGGGATCTGATCCTCCGGGCCTCGACGCCCACAGCGACTCAGAAGGGACGAGTAAATGGGGTACATCACCGTAGGGAATGAAAACAGCACGCCGATCGAGCTCTACTACGAGGATCAGGGCGCAGGTCAGCCCGTCGTCCTCATCCACGGATACCCACTGAACGGTCACAGCTGGGAGCGTCAGACGCGAAATCTCCTAGCCGCCGGATACCGCGTCATCACCTACGACCGTCGGGGCTTCGGCAAATCGTCAAAGGTGAACTCCGGGTATGACTACGACACTTTCGCCGCAGACCTGAACACCGTGCTGGAGACGCTCGACCTTCGCGACGTCGTCCTGGTGGGATTCTCGATGGGTACGGGCGAAGTCGCCCGTTACGTCTCACAATTCGGACATGAAAGGGTCGCTAAGATGGCGTTCCTGGCTCCGCTGGAGCCTTTCCTCGTCGCCCGGGACGACAACCCCGAGGGTGTGCCGCAGGAGGTCTTCGACGGAATCCAGGCAGCGGCAAAAGGTGATCGATACGCCTGGTACACGAATTTCTTCTCGGACTTCTACAATCTTGAGGAGAACCTTGGTAGTCGGATCAGCCAGGAGGCCGTCACAGCGAGCTGGAACGTGGCGACTTCGAGTGCCCCCGTGGCGGCCTATGCGGTCGTTTCCGCTTGGATCGAAGACTTCCGCGCCGACGTCGAAGCGGTCCGCGACAGCGGCAAGCCGGCTCTGATCCTGCAGGGCACAGCCGACAAGATCCTACCCATCGACGCTACCGGCCGCCGCTTTCGACGGGACTTGCCCGAGGCGCAGTATGTGGAGATTGAGGGCGCCCCACACGGGTTGCTCTGGACGCACGCAGATGAGGTTAATTCAGCCCTGCGCTCCTTCCTCGGCTAGATCCGCGACGAGACCGGAAAGCATTCGTCACCGGCTGTTGGCTGCTGAGGTGTGGTTCCTTACCTGCGGCGCATCCCGGAGCAGTATTGGTGGCGTGAAGACCCACAGGCCACTGGCCGGTGGCCTACTGTTACCAGGCCTGTGGCATTTTATGAGAGGCGATCTCCCTGTGCGCGCACTCGTCGTGGACCACACCTCACCCGGTCACTTGTCACTGACGGACGTCCCCGCCCCGCGACCCGCCGCCCACGAGGCGCTCGTGCGGGTCGAGGCGGTCTCGCTGAACTTCGGTGAGGTCCATGAGGCCACCCGTCCGGAGATGCCGGCCGGCACAGTGCTCGGGTGGGACGCGGCCGGCGTGGTCGTCCAGGCGGCCGCCGACGGCTCGGGTCCGGCCGAGGGAGAGAGGGTTGTCACCCTCGGTGAGGCCGGCTGGGCCGAGTTGCGGGCCGTACCCGCCGCCCTGCTCGGCACCGCGCCGAAGGACGCCGATCCCGGCGCGTTGAGTACCGTTCCCGTGGCCGGGCTGAGCGCCCTGCACGTGCTGCGCCGGATGGGACCGCTGCTCGGTCGCCGCGTGATGGTCACCGGTGCCTCCGGCGGCGTCGGCCGCTACGCCGTCCAGTTGGCCGCCCGCGCCGGCGCGCACGTCGTTGCCATCAGCCGAAGCCCCGCCCAGGCGGACGGGCTGCGAGCCCTGGGCGCCCACGAGGTCCACCCCGGGCCGGCCGCCGTGCAACAGCCCGTGGCAGCCGTTCTTGACAACGTCGGCGGACAGCACCTCGTCGACGCCTTCGCCTCCCTGTCGGCCGGCGGCAGCCTTGTCAGCGTAGGCCGCTCCTCCGAGGCCGACGCGGTGCTGTCACCGGATGCCCTGCTGGGCAACGAAGGACGGCACGACCGGTCGATCCGCACCTTCTTCCTCCTCGGCGACCCCACCACCGACTTCTCTGCGGATCTGACCTGGCTGGCCGGAGAGATCGCCGTAGGCCGCCTCGATCCGGGCATCAACTGGCGCGGCCCCTGGACTCGCCACTCCGAGGCGGTCAAGGTTCTGCTCGACCGTCGCCTCCACGGCAAAGCCGTCCTCGATCTCAAGTAACCGGCTGGTTTGACGCCGTCACGACCTCCGTCGGTACCGTACGACGCTGATAGAGGCTGAAGACAGGCTGCGACCGACGGGCGAATGATGGTGCCGGCACGAGACGGGCACGGATCTGGCGGAGCATGCCGCAAAGGAGCGTGACACCAGGCGTCTGTTCGTGACACCCCCTGCTCAGGTAGGTCGTTGGCTCGTCCCGAGGTAGGCGGCGAAGCCGATCAGGCAGACACCGGTGACTCGCGCCACCAGGCGGTCGATGCGGGCGGAGATCACGATGCGCCGCAGCTGGGAACCCAGGACGGCGTAGACCAGAGCGACGAGGGTCTCCACCACGAGGTAACCAGCGCCGACCAGCAGCAGGCCGCCGACGATCGATCCGGGTCCCGAGACGAACTGGGGCAGCAGGGCGGTGAACAGCAGCACGGCCTTCGGATTGCCGGCGGCGACAAGGAACTCCTCGCGACTGAATGCCAGGCCCCCGGTATCGGGTCTGTGTCGACCGGGCTGGTCGACTCGGCTGGGCCGGCAAGGTTCTCCTTTGAGAGGGAGAGGTCGGCATGGTCCGTTGGGCTCGGGTAGGGGGAGCGGTTGAGGGTGCAGTTGATGTACGTCGCGCGCAGCCCCGTGAAGGCGGGCTTCTCGGTCACGGATGCGGTCAGGGAGTCCTTCTGATGGGTGTTCCGGTTAGTGGCCTGCGGCCAGCCGGGTCAGGACGTCGCGGGGTAGCGGTTGTCGGCTCGTTCGACGGTGGGGTGTGTCATCTGCGGCTCCGGGGGGAGAGCCGCGCGTTGGGCAGTGCGGGCGCGGGCAGGCGTTGTGGCGTGCCGGTGTAGCCGTCGATGCGGCCGAACTGGTCGGACTCGCTCTCCCATGCCTCGCGGAAGGCCACGATCTCGTCGTGACCGCGGGCCACGAAGTTCCACCACATCACGATGTCCTCGTCGAACGGGGCGCCTCCGAGGAGCAGCACCCGGGCCGACTGCCCGCCGGGGTTGGCCAGCTCCAGGCTCGCAGCGCCGGGCGCGAGGTAGCCGAGGTCGGCCCGGGCCAGGCCGGTGCCGGCGAGCACGACCGTCCCGGTGTCGACGAGGACGCCGTGTTCGTGGGTGGGGTCGACGGCGAGTGTGATGCGGGCCCGCGGATCGAGGACGATCTCGGCGCCGAGCAGCGGGGTGAAGGTCGGCACGGGGGAGGTCTCGTCCGCGAGGCTGCCCAGGAACACTCGCGAGGTGGCGCCGCCGATGTCGATCGAGGGCGGCGTGTGGTGGTGGAAGGCGCGTGCTGTGTGGCGGTGCGTGTCGGGCAGGGCGACCCACAGCTGCACGCCGTGCAGGGTCGTGGCGCCCGCGGTGGAGACCTCGGAGTGGCAGATGCCGTGCCCGCCGGTCATCAGGTTCAGCTCGCCGGGCCGTACGATCGCGTGCGTGCCGAGGCTGTCGCGGTGCTCGACCTCCCCGGTGAAGAGCCAGGTCGCGGTCTGCAGGCCGGTGTGCGGGTGCGGGGGCACGTCCATACCTCCGCTGCGGTCGATGGGGGTAGGTCCGTAGTGGTCGGCGAAGCACCATGCGCCGATCAGCGATCGCTTGCGCTGAGGCAGCGTGCGCCGGACCGTCATCGCCCGAGGACCACCGAGCGGCACCTCCCGTGCGGACAGGACCTCGACCCCGCCGGTGCCGGGCGCGCCGCCAGGGCAGGTGAGTTCGACCGGGACCGTTTCGGTGTTGCTCATGTGATGGTCTCGACGGTGACTTCGCCGGACCCGGCCGAGCGGGCTCGCGCGACGACACGGCCGCGCGGGGACCCGGGGAAACGCTCGAGCATGGCGCGGACCTCTTCTGCGTCGACATCCGCACCGAACAGTTCGGCGCCGGGCTCGAAGCGGACGCCTTCGGCGAGGGGACCTGCGATGACGGGGTCGAAGCCGAGCGCGTCGACGAGCTGGGCGACGGCGGTGACGTCGGCGGCATCATCGCCTGCGATGGCGAGCGCCTTGCGTCCGGGCGTTGCGGCTGGGCGGGCTTCGGCCTCGAGATCGTGGTAGCCCATGTGGTTGAACGCCTTGACCACACGTGCTTCGGGCAGGAAGGCCTGCACGGTCTCGCTGGAGGAGGTGCGCGGGTCCGTGAGGTCGTCGCGGATGCCGTCGGTCTCCCACCAGTAGTTCATGGCGTCGATGACGAGCTTGCCGCGCAGCGCGTCGGCGGGGATGGTGCGGTGCTTGCCGAGGGGGAGGGCGAGGATGACGAAGTCGGCCTGCTCGGCCGCCTCGGCGGCGGTCGTGGCGGTCGCGCCGGGCGTGACGACCTCGATGATGAGCGCGATCTTCGCTGGGTCGCCCGAGCCGGCGACGAGCACGCGGTAGCCGGCGGCGATGGCGAGCCGGGCGAGCACGGTGCCGACCTTGCCGGCCCCCAGGATCGCGATGGTGGTGTTCATGTCGTCTCGGCGAGGATGTCGCGGACCATGGGGATGACCTTGGTGCCGTAGAGCTCGACGGCCCGCAGGCGGGCGCTCATCGGCTGGGAGCCGCTGGTGTAGACCAGGTCGAACCGGCCAACGCCGAGTGTGCGCACGGAATTGGCGATCTTGCGGGCGACGGTCTCCGGGGAGCCGACATACAGCGAGCCGTGCTCGAGATCGGCGTCGTACTCCTCGCGGCGCAGTGGTGGCCAGCCGCGCTGGGCGCCGATGCGGTCGCGGATGACCTTGTAGCGGGGGTAGTGGAGCTGTTTGGCCTGCTCGTCGGTGTCGGCGACGAAGCCGGGTGAGTGCATGCCGACCGGCCGCGCGGGCGTGGCGAGCCGGTCGGTGGCGCGGCGGTAGAGCTCGATGAGCGGGGTGAACCGCTCGGGCGGGCCGCCGATGATGGCGAGCATGAGCGGCAGGCCGTAGCGGGCGGTGCGGATGATCGACTGTGGTGAACCGCCGACGCCGACCCAGGTCGTCAGGCGTCCGGAGTCGGTCTTGGGGTACACATCGGCGTGCTCGAGCGGGGCGCGCACGGTGCCGGTCCACGTGACCGGCTTCTCGTCGAGGAGCTGGACGAACAGCTCGAGCTTCTCCTCAAAGAGCACCTCGTAGTCGGCGAGGTCGTAGCCGAACAGGGGGAACGACTCGGTGAACGAACCGCGCCCGAGGATCACCTCGGCGCGGCCCGACGAGATCGCGTCGAGGGTGGAGAAACGCTGGAAGACGCGCACGGGGTCGTCGGAGCTGAGCACGGTGACGCCAGAGCCGAGGCGGATGCGGGAGGTGCGGGCGGCGATACCGGCGAGCACGGTCTCGGGTGTGGAGATCGCGTACTCGGGCCGGTGGTGCTCGCCGAGAGAGATGGCGTCGACGCCGAGTTCGTCGGCGAGGGTCGCCTCGGTGACGACCTGGCGGATCGCCTCGGCGTGGGAGACGGGGGCGCCGGAGTCGTCTTCGGGCACGTCACCGAAGGTGCCGAGGCCGAGCACGAGGTCGCTCATCGGGTTGCTCCTGGATGTCCATCGCACTTGAGTCTTCAAGTGTCGCCAAGAATATGACACGTCAACAAAATGTGGCGGGGTCGGCGTTGCGCTGCGCCGGCCCCGCCGCTGTGCCGGTCGACCACGTTGCTACGCGCGGGTGCCGGTGGTGGGGGTGGGAGTGTTGAGCAGCTGCGTCTCCCAGGCGAATGCGACCCCGGTAGCGCCTTGGTGCTGTGTTCACATCTAGTACCGACGCAGGCCGGACGGCCATCGTCGCCGCCGCTCCCGCACACGTCGCCGCCGTCCGGCGGCACTTCATCGGCGCGCTCACCGACGCCGAGCTCGATGTCATCGGACCTGCGCTCGAACGGGTCCTCGACCGGCTCCCCGACAACGACGGATGACACCGCCTCCTCGATCTCCTGGACGGGGTCGTGTCCGACCGGCTGGACTCCCGGCGAGCTCCGCACCTGGTCGTGTAACTGTCGGGTGGCTCATGGCACTTCCTCGATCGAACTTCCCCGGCTCGACCGTGGTCGCGGACGAGCCGACCTGCCGGGAGTCTCGGCAGTACGGCCGCGCGGAGGGATCACGCGATCGAGTGTCGGGCGCCGCGGCCTTCACCGAATCGGCCGGTCAACCGGTCGCCCGTGATGGGCAGATCGGGCTATAGCCTCGAAACGGCCGCACCATCGCGGCCTGGCGGGACGTTCTGGGGTGGGACATGGAGCTGTTCGGGCGGCGCGCCGAGACCGCGGCCTTGGATCGGCTGCTGGATCGGGCGGCAGATGGCGCGGGCGGCGGGCTCGTGGTGTGGGGTGAGCCGGGTATCGGCAAGACCGCCTTGCTCGACTACGCCGTCGCGGCGGCGTCCGACGCCACGGTGCTGCGGTGCCGGGGCACCCGGATGGAAGCAGGGCTCGCGTTCGCGGCGCTGCACGAGCTGCTGTGGCCGGTGATGGATCGGCTGGAGACGCTCGCCGCCCCGCAGGCTGCGGCGTTGCGCGGTGCGCTGGGGATGAGCCGGGACACGACCAGCCCGTTCCTCATCGGTGCGGCCGTGCTGTCACTGGTCGCCGGTCTGGCCCGGGAACGTCCGGTGCTCGTCGTGGTGGACGACGCCCAGTGGGTCGACGAGGCGACCGCGCACTGCCTGGGCTTCCTCGCGCGACGAGTGGCGACGGACCCGGTCGTGGTGCTGTTGAGCGGGCATGAGGATCCCGCCTCGGGGCCGTGGGAGGGGTTCCCGGCGATGGAGGTCGTGGGCCTGGCCGACGACGACGCACGCCGGCTGGTCGACGCCGTCGTGCCGGACGCCGACGAGGCGCTGGTCGACCACACGATCCGGGCGGCAGGGGGCAACCCGTTGGCGCTACACGAGCTGCCCACCCTCGATCGCGAGACCGACGGCGAGGCGCCTCTCCTGCCGTCCGGGGGACCGGTGCCGGTCGGGCCACGGTTGCGGCGGGCGTTCTGCGCGCGGGTCGAAGCCCTGGAGCCGTCGGCCCGGGCGCTGCTGCTGCTGGCCGCCGCCGAGGACCGGGGCGACCGGCACGTCGTGCACCGCGCCGGGTCCGGATGGGGCGTGGACACGTCCACCTGGGAGGAGGTCCTGCGCTCCGGTCTGATCCGCGCCTCGGGGGCCCGGCTGGAGTTCCGGCACCCGTTGATCCGGGCGGCGGTCTACGACGGCGCCCCCTTCCTGGAGAGGCAGGCCGCGCACCGGGCGCTGGCCGCCGCCCTGCCGATGGACGCCACCGCGGAACGGGCCTGGCACCTGGCGGCGGCCGCCGAGGGGCCGGACGAGGACGTCGCCACCCTGCTGGAGCAGGCCGCCGAGCAGTGCCTGCAACGCAGTGCGGGGCCCATCGCGGCGCGCACGCTGCGTCGGGCCGCGGAGCTCTCGCCGACGCCGGCCGCGGCTGCGCGCCGGCTGGCCGCGGCCGCCCGCGCCGCGTGGGCCGCCGGCAACGCCAAGGCCGCGCGGCAACTACTCGAGGACGCCGAGCGCCTGTGCGGTGAGCCTCCCGTCGCGCGGATGAGCGGCGGATTGCGTGGGATCCTCGAGTTCGCCTACGGCATGCCCGAGCGGGCCCACCGTTACCTGGTCTGCGACATGGCCGTGGTCCCCGAGACTCCCCGCACGGTGGAGCTGGGAACGGTGGCGGTCCGCGCCGCGTGGTCGGCCGGTCGGCCCGACCTCCAGCAGGAGGCGCTGCAGCAGGTGCGGGCCGTGAACACCGACGGGGACCCCGCCCTGTCGGAGCTGTTGCCCGTGCTGCGGAACTGGTGGTCCTGCTATGACCAGACCGGTGAGGTCACCCCGATCCCCCTGGACATGGCCAGCGGCACGGTCGGCCGGCTCGGTACGGCCGCGTGGGAGCTGCTCCCGCCCGTGCCGTTGGTCCAGGCCTGGGGCATCGAGGGCGGGCTGCTCGATGTGCTGCGTGTGCAGGCCGCACAGCTGCGGCGTCGGCACGAGCTCGCCGCACTGGCAGTGGTGCTCTCTCAGACCGCGGTCCTCGACCTCGGCGCGGGCCGGTGGGGTGCCGCCGAGGCCGCGGCGACCGAGGGGCTGCAGCTGGCGGAGGAGGTCGGGGCGGATCACGTGGCGACGCAGTGCCACGCGTCCCTCGGGTCGTTGGCCGCCGCCCGGGGCGACAGCCGCGCCGTCGCCGAGCACACCACCCGGATCCTGCAGGTCTCGGTTCCGCGTGGGGTACGAGCGCTCAGCGCAGCGGCTTACTGGCACCGTGGACGGGCGGCGCTGTTCGACGGTCGTCCCCAGGAGTCGCTGAGTGACCTGCTGTGTCTCGCCGAGCCCGGCCACGAGGCCGCTCACCCCACCTGCGCGCTGTTCGCCGCTGTGGACACCGTCGAGGCGGCGGTGCAGGTCGGGAACACTGACGTCGTCGAGGCTCAGGTCGCCATGGTGGAGGAGTGGGCGCAGCGTACGGGCGCGACCTGGGCCCGCACGGCCGGCCACCGTCTCCGCGCCCTCGTCCAGGGCAGGTCGGCGGCCGAGGCCTCGTTCCGAGCCGCTCTGGACGTCGTGGGGGCGGCGGGTAATCCGTTCGAGTACGCCCGCACCCGGCTGCTGTACGGGGAGTGGTTGCGGCGGGCGCGCCGCCGGGCCGATGCCCGGCTCCAACTCGCCGGGGCCGCCGAGGTCTTCGACCGTCTGGGGGCGGAACCGCTGCGAGCGCGGGCGCTACGCGAGCAAGCCCTGACCGAACGACCGACCGCCCCCCACGTACCCGGTTCTCCAACGGCAGCCGGGCTGACTGCGCAGGAGCTGCGGGTCGCGCGGCTGGCCGCGGACCGTCTGACCAACCGGGAGATCGCGGCGAAACTGTTGATCAGTCCTCGAACAGTCGGCCACCACCTCGCCAATGTCTACCCCAAGCTGGGCATCACCTCCCGCGCCGACCTGGCCCGGATCGACTTCGCGGGGGGCCTACGGTTCAGCACGGCCGGTGACTGACCCGGCGGTGTGCCGATGATCGATTGCACACCTGCGAGGCCTGGACATGACCTCGTTCCTCGTCCTCGTCGGGGCGAACTCATCATCACGGAGACGTCCACATCCGGAAAGAGGGAGGACAGCTGCGCGGTGACGTCCTCGGAGCGGTTCCCACGGACCGCGGCCGCCATCCGGCTCACGACCGCGCGTGCGGCCCGATCGCCCTCCTGCAGGCTCCTGAACTGGATGTCGTTCTGCTCGCCCATGCCGGCGACGAAGTCGAGACCCGACGCGGTGGGGGAGCAAACGACGCACTGATCAGAACACCGGAGACACGGTGAGCGTCCACTGCGGCGCTCGCCAGCGCATGGGGACCCCCGCCGGACCAACCGAAACCGCAGTAGCCGGCGATACCCAAGTGATCGATCAGGCGAGCACAGTCCGCCGCCGTCTCGGCCACGGTCCGGCTCGGGACGGGGGTGGACCGGCCGTAGCCCGACCGGGAGTCGTCCCAGCAGCATGCGTTGGCCTAATCAGTCGTAGCGGATCGCCGGTGCTGGAAATCACTCCTCGTACCCGGGCCCTCAGGCATCCTTGTTTCCTTGAGGTGCAGGGGTTCGGTGCCACCGGAAGGGGTTGTCTTCCAGCGCGGGGCGGTCCCAGTGTCCGCGGTTCGCGGCGGCTTCATAGGTGGTGTGGAGGAACTCGGTGACCGCGCGGTCGGGGTCGGGTGCGGCGCGGGCGGCCTCGTAGGGCAGCAGGAACTGCTGGAACTCGGTGCTGAAGTAGGCCCCTTCGGGGCCGATCGGCTGATCGGCGAACCCATCGGGTTGGGGGTAGGCGTAGGAGTAGAAGGCGCCTTCTTCACCACCGCCGGGCCAGAACCCGCAGCTGGACAGTTCCCGGGAGTAGCCCTCGACCATGACCCAGTCCCCGCAGTTGGGTGCTCCACCGGGGTGCGGCGGAGCTGCCCGCCCGGAGAAGCGGGTGCAGGCGAGGTCCATCCCTCCCCAGAAGAAGTGCACCGGACTGACCTTGCCGACGAAGTGCGACCGGAACTCGCCGATCACCCGGTTCGCCTGCAACAGCTGTCGCCAGAACAGGGCGGCCGCCTCGCCGTCGTAGGAGGCGTGGACGTGGTCTTCGGCGAAGGGGATCGCCGGCTCGACCTCGTTGGGGTGCGGCCGGATCGGTGCCTCGATCCTGAGCTGGTCGAGCATGTCCAGGATCCGGGTGTAGAACTCGGCGACCGGCATCGGCCGGAGCGGGAGGCTCCGGGTGCCGCTGTCGCTGCTGCGGACCTCGAGCTGGTGGCCGACGAAGTCGAACTCGATCTCGAAGGCGCCTGTGCGGTGCGGGATGGCCGACGTCGTCAACCCGCGTGGGCTGACGTACAGGGTCACCTGCCACCAGTGGTTGAGCATCGGAGCGTGGGCCATGCGGATCTTGCCCACGATCTGGGTCCACATGTGCAGCGTGTCGCGGGTGGGGGTCCAGTCCGAGACCCGCAGGCTCGGCCAGCTCGTCGTGGCGGGGGTGGTCATCGGTCATCACGTCCTTCGCGGCGCCACGAGAGGGTGGCGGTCGTGGTGTTCATGTCCCGCGGACGGGCTCCTCCGGTCATCGGTGAACTGCGCGTCCTCGTGCGACAACGCTGGGCGGCTGCACGGGGCGGTGCCCGACAACGACCCGCGGCGGGACCAATGTCAGTCCCCTGCGCACCGGGGCGTCGGTGATGTAGATGCCGATCACGAGTGAGCGGACCAGACCTCGTCGTCGGGACGGGGCCCCGACCTCGACGTCGATCCAGACGAAGGAACCGTCTTCTCCTCGAGCACGGCGCCGCGTGCGGGCTGGCTCACGTGTCGAGCGTAGGGCGCTGCGGACCCCGCCAGATCGGTCGGTCGATCTGTCGTCCATCGTGATCGATGAGGGGCGATGCTCGGGCGGCGGACGGTACGGGTCCGGACTCGTGGTGTGGGGTGAGCCGGGTATCGGAACGTACTCGGCGATGGGTATGCCCGCGACAGCGCGACGATCGATCGATGCGCCAATGGCCGCCCGCCACGACTCCGGCCAGGTCGACGACTCCCTTCGAGCGGGTAGCCGATGAGCACGGCGCCGCGCATCACGCTGTCGGGGGTGTGCGCCCGGCCCGCTCGAGGACGGTCACTCTGAGCCCGCGGCCGGCAAGCGCTTGTGAGGTGGCGAGGCGGCGAGTGATCCGCCGACGATGATCGCGTGGAGCGGAGGGCTCATGCGAGCGGGACCACCCGGAGGGTCGCTTCGCGTGCGGGGGAGCAGGTCATCTGGCGCGGTGTGCTCGCTCGCGAAGCCAGACGAACACGAGTACGGCCACGTTCACGACGGCCAGAACGATTAGCGTGGGACCGCCACCCGCGCCTTCACGGCGATCGACAACAAGAGCGCCGCCCCCGGCCATGAGCACGTTCACGGTCGTCGTGACCAGGTTGTTCGCGATGTGGAACCCCGTCGCGGCCTCAAGGCCGCGAGTGATCAATCCCATGAGCGCCGTGCAGACTGAGAGGAACACGTAGTAGCTGATGAGCCAGGGATCTCCGGCCCCATGCAGGGCGGCGAATGAGAGGCTCGAGACAACGAGCCCGGCGATGAACGCCGGTCGCACTGCACTGAACCACGAACCAGCGGCCGGGAGTGCCATGCCCCGGAACATGATCTCCTCGCCGGCCGACTGGAGCGGAGTGGTGAGAAACACGACCACCAGCATCGCCACGGTGGTGCCGCTGACACCGAATCCGACCCACCCCGGAGCGTCGGGTGCCACGACCGCCACGACAGCGGTACCTGCGCCGACGAGCACGGCGGAGCCCGCGAAATAGGTCACGAGACGCCGCTGATCGAAGCGCCGAGGCGAGCTGAAGACGCGGCGCCACGGCACCCTCGCGAACGAGGAGAAGAGTGCCAGGACAAGCAACGCCGTCAGGACAGTGCTGATGTTGGCCGCCAAGAGCTTGAGCGGAGTGAGCGTCGACTCGAGGGGATCATCGTCGCCGCCGACGAGGCCGGCCAGCAGATAGAGCCCTAGCTGAAGTACGAGCAGCATCACCGGGATCGCGACGATGACGATCAGCGACTTCCACCACGCCAGCCGAATGTGCGTACCGAAGGGACGCGTGTCATCCAGCGCCCGTGCCGTTGTTCCAGGGTCAACGGCGTCCGGTGCGCTGGGGTTGGTCTGCGAGTTCATGAGGAGCCTCAATCCCTTTCCTGATTATCGGCTCGTGACGTATCGGACTCGGCATCCGGCCACGGATGAAGGGGCAGAAGGGAAGAACCCTGAGCCCTCGTTCCCCGGCGGCATCGCCGGACGACGCCGCCACTCTTTGAACCTGTCCCGGTTCCCGTTACTCGCTCGGCTCCGCCGCGCAGGCGAGGTCCTGCGGCGGGCGTTGCCCAGTGGTCAGGAATGCCGTCACCGCGTCCTTCGCGCACGTGTTGGGGCCGAACGGATAGACGCCGTGCCCGCCCTGGTCGGCCGTCACCATCGTGGCCCGCTTCCCGAACGCGTTCCGCAGCTTCTGGGCGCCGGCCAGCGGTGTCCCCGGGTCGCGTTCGTTCTGCACCATGAGCACGTTCGACGGGCCCCGGTCACCGATGCGCACCGGCGGTTCGATCCGCTCGTCCGGCCAGAACGCGCATGGTCCGATGCTGGCCGTGGACCCGCCCAGCATCGGGTACTTCAGCCGGTCGACCGCGACGTTGCGCTGATAGTCCTGGACCCTCCCCGGCCAGCGTGTATCACTGCATATCACTGAAAAGCGGGAGGCCATGCTGTTCTCGATGTTCTCCGGCAACGGCAGTGTGGGCAGAGGCCGGTCCTTCTCGAGTGCTTGCCAACTGGCGGCCAGCAGGGGCATGGTCGCATCGCTGTAGAGGTACTCGAACGTGAGCCCGCGGAACAACGTCCCGTCGATGCCCTGGACCGGCTTCGCCTCCAACCGCTTCGCGAGGTCGAAGAACTTCGCGGTCACCTGCTCCGGCGTGGTGCCCAGACCGTACTCGGGACGCGCGGCCGCGAACGCCGCGAAGTCCGGGAACCGGTCCTCCATTCCACGGGCGAACAACCGCATGGCCGTGACGTCGTAACCGCCCGGGCCCAGGTTGCTGTCGAGCACGACCCGGTCGCCGCGCTCGGGGAACATCGTCGTGTACACCGCACCGAGGTAGGTGCCGTACGAATGACCGAGGTACGAGAGCTTCGGCTCGCCCAGCGCCACCCGGATCCGGTCCATGTCGCGCGCGGTGTTCGCGGTGGTGGTGTACGGCAGCATCCACGCCGTCCGCGAGGTGGCGCACTGCTCGGCGATGGTCCGCGCGTACCTCGCCTCCCGCGCGACATCGGCCGCGTTGTGCGCGTACGGCGGGAAGTTGCGGCGTGCCTGCTGTTCCGGCGTCAGATCGCAGGTCACCGGCGCGCTGTGGCCGACGCCGCGTGGGTCGAAACCGATCATGTCGTAGGAGTCCAGCACCTTCTGGGGCAGTCCTGAGCCGGCGAGAAGGGCCGGGTAGTCGAGTCCCGTACCGCCGGGGCCGCCTGGATTGGTCAGCAGCACGCCGCGGCGCTGCGAGGGGTTCTCGCTCGCCAGCCGCGAGATCGCCATCTCGATCTGCCGACCGGCGGGATCCCGGTAGTCCAGGGGGACTTCGAGCGTCGAGCACTCGAGACGGGGTGAGGCGATGTCCTCCGGGCACGGGCCCCACCGCACGGTGTCCGGCGTCGTCGCCAATGAAACTCCCGGAATCGCGGTCACCGCCACCGCGGTGGCGGCAAGGGCGAGGGAGAGGGTTCTGCGCATCTGATGTCCTCCTGAAGGGGCGCATGGGGATGCCGGAACGAGGGCTCGGAACGCCCGCCGCCGGTCCTGCCGGCCCGTGGAGGCCGGCCGGACAGGACCTGGCCGCGTGCCGGATCGCGTCAGGCCGTTTCTCGGCAGCGGATTTCTCCGGAATCACCGGCCCACCCGGCGTCCGGTTCCCGGTGGGTGTGTGCCCAGCCACCGAGCACCATCGCGACGAGCGCGATGGATCCGAGAAGAGCCATCCGGCCGGCAAGGCCGCCCGGGACCCAGTCGAAGATGCCCCACAGCAACTCGGAGTCCCGGTTGAGCAGACCGCGGATCACCGCTTGGGCGGCCAAGCCGTGATCACCATCCCCACCGCCTCAAGGGCTCCGAAGCCACCCTCGCGCATCGCGCTTCTTCGTCTCGTGTCCGGTTGTCTCGGCACGTGAACGAGTCTGTCCGTGCGGCGCGGCCTCCACATCAGCCCGACGGCTCGAAAGGCCTTTGACCACAGGCGAGACGGCTCGAAAGGCCTTCGACCACAGGCGAGACGGTCATTCGACTTTGGTCCGGGGCGTATCAGCCCTCGGTCTGACTCACCGGACATACGGTGTCGCGATAATGACCAGGTGAACACGGACGTCGCACCATTGCTCGGGTGGTGGCCGCAGACCTGGCGGCTGGCGGCGGCCGCGGCAGTGGGCATACCGGTCTGGCTCGCCACCGGTGTGCTGCTGAAGGGACAGGCGGCCGGAACGGGCTCCTGGTTCCTGATCGGTGATCCGCTGGTGGCGCTCGGCTGCTTGACGGCGCTCGTGTGGCGGCGGCGGTTCCCGCTCGCCGTCACCACGACGGTCGCGATCGCGTCGACCGCGTCGGCACTCGCCACCGGCGCCGCGCTCGTGGCGCTGGGTTCGGTCTCCACCCGTCGCCGTCCGCTGGAGATCGGGGTCGTCGGGCTGGCCTACGTGACCGCGGCACAGTTCGCCGTCGGGCTCAACCCGGTCCGGGGCCCGAGCCCGTCCGGCCCTTGGTGGGTCCCGCTCGCGTTCTCGGCACTGACCGCGGGCATCGCGGCGGCCATGGGCATGGCCATCGGCGCGCGGCGTGTCGAAGTGCGGTCCCTGCGGGACCGGGCGGAGAGCGCGGAACGGGAACAGACCGCGCGAGCGGCGCAGGCACGGGCCCTGGAACGCAACCGGATCGCGCGCGAGATGCACGACGTGCTCGCGCACCGGATCTCCCTGGTCGCCATGCAGGCCGGGTTGCTGGACCACCGCGGCGACCTCACAGCGGAGGAGAACCGCGTGCTGGTCCGCTCCATCGCCGACGGCTCCCATCAAGCCCTGGAGGAACTACGGGATGTCCTCGGTGTGCTGCGGGCCGACCCGACCCGCCCGGAACCACCACAGCCCTCCCTCGACCGCATCCCCGAACTGGCAGCCGACGCCCGCGCATCCGGACTGGACGTCACACTCACCACCAGCATGACGGCAGATCCGCCCGACGTCGTAGGGCGAACCTGCTACCGGATCGTCCAAGAAGGACTGACGAACGCCGCCAAACACGCCCCGGGCGCACGCATACACATCACCCTCGAAGGAACAGAAGGCGGCGAACTGGAGGTCAGTGTCCGCAACTCCCCAGCCAGCACGAAAAACGTGCGACCGCCGGCGTCGGGATTCGGCCTGCTCGGCCTCGGTGAACGAATCACTCTCGCCGGCGGAACACTCGACCATCACCCCACACCCGACAACGGATATGTCCTCACCGCACGACTACCCTGGCCGAACCCCACCCACGAAAAGAGAACATGAGTGGACAGCGAGCGGGAGCCGGTGCGCGTCGTCATCGTCGACGACGACCAGCTGGTGCGCGGGGTGCTGCGGCTTGTCATCGACGGCGAACCGGACCTGACCGTCGTCGCGGAGGCCGCCGACGGGGACGCCGCGATCACCGCGGTGGATGAGCAGCGGCCGGACGTCGTGCTGATGGACGTGCGGATGCCCGGCCGTGACGGTCTCAGCGCGACCCGGGAAATCCTCACCCGCCGGGCGCCACCCCGGGTGCTCATGCTGACCACGTTCGACTCCGATGCTCTGGTGCTCGGCGCGCTGGACGCAGGCGCACTCGGGTTCGTCCTCAAGGACACCCCACCGCCGCGGATTCTCGATGCGGTGCGGACCGTCGCGGAGGGCAACCCCGTACTGTCTCCAGCGGCCACGGCACGTGTGATCGCCGCGGCCACCGGTCCACGGTCCTCCTACGCTCGCGACTCGTCCCGCGAAGCCGCACGGAAACAGCTGGCCGCGCTGACCGAACGAGAACTCGAAACCGCCCAGGCCATCGCGGACGGGCTGGGCAACCCGGAGATCGCCCAAAGGCTGCACATCAGCATCGCGACCGTCAAGGCGCACACGAGCGCCCTGTTCGCCAAGCTGGCGGTCGAGAACCGGGTACAGATCGCGCTCCTGGTCCGCGACGCGGAGGAATGACGGACCCCGCGACGAGGTGACCCTCGAGCGGGTCGCCACGCACCGGCCGGTCACTCCACCGCTCGCCTGGGCGTTCTGTCGGACGCGCCTCGCCCCAGAGCGGGCGTAGGTGCGACAGCGCCGCAGCGAGAAGTCGTCCACGCTCAGTACCCGCGGCGTCGCCACCAGCGGAAGCGGGATCCGCAGCAGCGCCCGCAACGCGGCATGGGGGATCCGCACTCCCAGCGCGGGGCAACACGCGGGCGCTAACTCCCGTACCACCGCTGTGACCTGGATGGCCAGGCGGGCGGTCCGTCTCTGGTACCGCTCCAGCACCGGTCACTGGGCGATCAGCCAGGCCTGCGCCAAGGTGCCGTCATCGGCATGGCGGGGCTTGCGTCCGGCGGGGCGGACGCGCAGCGCGATGAAGTCACCGGCCAACTCGCCTTTGGAACCTTGGCGCCAGCAGATCCGCTGAGCGCTGGTGCGGCCGGCGGCCAGCACATGCTCCCGCAACGAGACCGGCCTGGTGCGATAACGCGGCAGGCCACGCCAGCCCTTACCCTTGGAGGGCAGCAGCTCAGGACGGCGTCGGCGCCGTGAGCGGTGCGGCTGCCCTTGACCTGAACGATGTAACCCAAGCCACGCTCGGCCAGCGCGGCCCGGAACAAGGCGTTGTCGCCGTAACCGGCGTCCGCGCAGATCACCGGTGCCTCCAAGCCCCAGCCGCGCAGTTCGTCCAGCATCTCGATCGCCAACCGCCACTTCGGATCGACTTACGCTGCCCGTCCAGCAACAAACCCCCCACATACAATCCACCGGTGGCACGCTGATCCGACCGCGGCAACCTCCCTAGACCTCAGACAAGATCATCGCCACCAAGATCACAAACGTGACAAGCACTACTAGTGGCCGAGGTTGACCTGTGCCCTGTGGTGGTCGCCTTTCTCGATCAGATCGACGAACCCGAGGGCGTAGTCCGCGGCGGAGATCGCGCCGCCGTCTTCCGGCTGAACCGCGACGTCGTCGCCGATCCGGTAACGGCCGAGTCGTTCGCCGGGCATATGTGCGCCGAACCTGAGCGCCGGGCTCACGAAGACCCAGTCGAGGGTCGGGGACGTGGCCGGGAGGTCCTCGATGATGAGCGCGGCTCCGGCGCGGATCTCGTCGTGGAGCTCTGCGGGGATGTGGCTGAGGTCGGTGACGAAGCGGGCCGCCCCCGGGGCGGGGCGCAGGGAGGAGTAGCCGCCGACGACGTACAGGGGTAGGCCCGCGGCATCGGCCAGACGCGCGATGGTGCGGTAGACGTCGCGGAAGGTGACGGCCAGCGGGCCGCGTGGCGCGAGTGCGGCCACGACGACATCCGCGCCCTCCATGGACGCTGAGAGAGTCGTCTCGTCGGCGGCGTCGCCCTGGACATAGTCCACGTCCGGGATCGGTGTGTCGGGGAGCGAGCGGCTCAGCGCGGTGACCTGGTGGCCGCGAGCGGCGGCCTCCGCGACGATGGCCGAACCGGCGTAGCCGGTGCCGCCGATTACGGTGATACGGAACACGAGGTGCCTTTCTCCGGGACGGATGGCGTCAGGTGACGCCCTGTGGTTACCGTAGGAGCGCAGCTCTCTGATGGGAAGAAGGCACTTTGTGGTAACCACTCACGCCGAGTCGGTGCTCCGCGGCAGCCCCTATCGTGCGGACTGTCCGACCCGCCATATCCTGGATCGCATCGGCGACCGTTGGACGGTGCTCATCGTGGGCGCCCTGTGGGACGGCAGTGTCCGGTTCTCGGAGCTGCGCCGACGTATTGAGGGCATCTCGCAGAAGATGCTCACCCAGACTCTCCGGGGACTGGAACGGGACGGGCTCGTACGCCGTACGGTCCACCCCGAGGTTCCGGTCCGCGTCGAGTACGCGCTGACCGAGGCGGGCCGCACTCTGCGCGAACCGCTGCGCGCGCTGGAGGAATGGGCGATCGCGCACCTCGGCGAGGTGTCGGCGTCTCAGGAAGCCTACGACCACGCGGAACAACCTCCGTCCAACTCCGCGGACCGCGAGACATGACGCTGCGATAACGGTGCTATCTGCTGCCGATCAGGAACCCGGGCCGACAGGGGATCTGACACCGGCTCGTTTTTCGATCTCCGAACTGCCGAACAAACTGCTCGCGGCCCGTTCGAATTCGTTGTGATCAGGGGTGGTGCGATCACCTACCCAGGCGACGATGCCGTCCGGCCGGACGAGCACGGCACCCAATCCGAGGTCGTTTCTGGCCTGCCCGCTCGTATACCGAATCCGGCTCTCCCAGCTCATGGCTGAACCGCGTAGGCTCCGGTCGGGGCTGAAGTCGAGCGTGACGCCTCGTCCCTCTCGCATCAGCTCGCCGAGGCGAGTGCCGTCCTCGAGATGGAAGTCCGGAGCGTCGCGGCCGACCAGTGGATGCTCGCTTCCGAGGTCGTAGCGGTTCGACGATCCCGATATTCGTTCGTACATGTAGGTCGTTCCGTCACGGGTTCCGATCAGGTCTCGAACCAGGCTCTGGATCGCCTGGGCGTGCGGGTCCGGCTTCATGATCGCCGTTTGGGCGCGCGTCCAGTCGAGCACCCGGGCGCCGATCGGGTGGCGCTCGCGGGTGTAGGTGTCGA
This sequence comes from Actinoallomurus sp. CA-142502, assembly GCF_050936355.1. Classification (NCBI taxonomy): domain Bacteria; kingdom Bacillati; phylum Actinomycetota; class Actinomycetes; order Streptosporangiales; family Thermomonosporaceae; genus Actinoallomurus; species Actinoallomurus sp. CA-142502. The sequence continues at coordinate 9,045,949 of NZ_JBNJMY010000001.1, read as the reverse complement.
GAAGCCCGTCGGGGGCGTACCCGTGCACGGTCGCCGCGAGCTTCCAGCCCAGGTTCACGGCGTCGCCGATGCCGGTGTTGAGACCCTGCGCTCCGAGGGGCGAGTGGATGTGGGCGGCGTCGCCCGCGAGCAGCACGCGCCCCTGCCGGTACGTCGTCGTCTGCTTCGCCCGATCGGTGAAGGTTGAGGCGAGATGGACGGCGCTCAGCGTCACGTCGGTGCCGGATACACGGCGCAGAACCGCCTGGAGATGGTCCAGGGTCGGCGGTTGCGAGCGATCGAACGCGCCGCCGTCGAAGTCCATCAGGCCGAGGTGTCCCTCGAAGGGCGTCCGGAGGTACATGCCCGTCGGCGTCAGGTTGAACCCGGGGGGCAGCTTCTCCGGATCGGCGATGGTGACGAGCGCCGCGTAGCCGGTGAACTGCGGTTCGGTGCCGACGAACTCGAAGCCGGCGAGCCCGTGCACCACGCTGCGTCCGCCGTCGCAGCCGACCAGCCAGCGCGCAGCGTACTCGTGCTCGCCTGCTCGAGCGACCACGCACTCGTCGTCCTGCGCGATGGCCGAGACCGGGACTCCGCGCCTGATCTCCACGCCGAGCTCGGACGCCCGCTCGGCGAGCACCGTCTCGACCGCTTCGAGGCTCGACATCATGCCGTCCAGAGCCGGGCCGGGAAGCCGGAACGGAAGGGCGGCGACCTCGACGTCGGCCGGGTCGAGCATCATGCCGGCGAAATGGCCCACGCCACGAGGAGGCGGCGGCTCGTCCGTATCGGAGTTCGCACCGGGATCGTCGCGGACGCCCGACGCCGTCAGCAGCGGCTGCCGCATCCCGCGGCGGTAGAACGCCCCGACCGACGCGGCGGACAGGCCGCGCATCCCCAGCGGGATCGCCTTCCACGGGGAGCGGGGCTCGGGGTCCCGCTCGATCACCAGGACGGAGCAGCCCGTGAGGCCGAGCTCGCAGGCGAGGAACAGGCCGACCGGGCCGGCGCCGACGATCACTACGTCATGCACGAGAAACTCCCCTCACCCGAACAGCGACAGGTCGATGGACTCCGCCAGCGCTCGGTAGCCTGCGTCGTTGCCGTGCGTGTAGTCGCCCATGTGGAAGCCGTCCTTGATCCGGCTGGGGCGGGCCGGGTCGCGCCACATGGCGTCGAAATCCATCACCCCGTCGAAGGCGCCGCTGGTGCGGATCCAGGCGTTGACCGCCAGGCGTGCGCGCTCGCCCGCGGGCGAGAAGGTCTCCGAGTCCTCGTAGGGCGGCACCGTGGTGGCGTGGATCTTCACGCCGCGTTCGTGCGCGCGGGCGATCAGCCGGCGGTACCCCGCGATGATTTCGTCCGTGGTCACCGGTTCACCGGGGAATCTCGTCAGGAACCCGGCCGGCGGACCGCCATCGTCACGTGGGGCGAAGGAGATGGCGATGTCGTTGCCGCCTGCGGACACCACCACGTGGCCGAGGCCCGGCGTCGCCAGCACGTCGCGGTCGAACCGGGCCAGGGCGGAGGTGCCGAGGCCGTCGTTCAGCATCCGATTACCGCTGATGCCCTGGTTGGAGACGTAGACGGCGGCCCCGCCCCGCTCGAGGAGACGCTCGGCGAGCAGGTCCGGCCAGCTCTGGTTGGCGTCAGGGGTCGAGCCGATCCCGTCGACTCGGGAGTCGCCCAACACGACGATGGCCTCGGCCGGGGAGTCGGGAAGCACCTCCACCGCCGAGATCAGCGCCCGCACCGGCAGCGACCCGGCGTTCTCGGGAAGGGCGGGTGCGGCCACGACGTCCCCGGGGATCATCCAGCCGGTATCCAGCGCCGGGTCGTGGCAGGTGCAGCTCGCCACGCGTCGCGGCAGGTAGAGGTCGATGGACAGCCGGGCGAGGGCGGGCACGGGCAGGTCAACCGGATCGCTGAGGATCAGCGCGCCCGTCGCGACGGTGGCCGTCGGCCTGCCGGCGAAGGTCAACGCCCGGCCGCTGCCCGGCCGAACCCCGCCGCCGGGCGTCGCGAGGCCCACGTGCGCCGCGCCGATGTCAAGGGGCGTGGTCCCGAACTCGTTGGTCATGCGGATACGTAGCTGACGCCCGCCGCCGCTGATGCGCACCACTTGGCGCAGCGTCACGTCGGTGAAGGCCGGACAGGTCTCGAGCGAGCCGAGCACACCCGGGGCCATCTGAGGCGAGGCGCCCCAGGTCCGGACCCAGCCGTCTGTGTTCATCAGTGTTCCTCTCCCTCGTGTTCGTTGAGCCACGCAAAGGCTGACGCGGACCGCTCACACGGAGCGCACACGGCGCTCACACGCGGCTGTTGGCCTTACCCCCGAGCCGGGGACTCGCGGGTACGCACGCGAAGATCGGGAGAGGGACAGGGATGCGCGGCCTCGCATCACGCTGCTCGGCGCTTTAAGGTCCGTCGCCGTGCCTCACGGGGCTGGTTTCGTGAGGCACGGCTTCAACTCGCGACCATGCCGTCCCTGGTTTCCTGGGCGGCACGGTGAGCGGGCTAGTTCCCGGCGAGGGTGGCGCCTCCGTCAACGGTGAGGATGGTTCCGGTGACGAAGTGGTTCTCCATCAGGTACAGGTGCGCCGCGGCGATCTGGTCCGCTTCCCCGATCGACTTGGTGAGCGTCTGATCAGCGAGGGTCGAGAACAGCGCGGCACGCTGCGGCTCCGGAACCGGGTCCCACAGCGGCGTGCGAATCGCTCCCGCCCGGACCGCGTTGACGCGGATCGGGGCGAGCTCGGCGGCCAGCCCTCGTGTCAGGCCCTCTGTGGCGGCGGCGGCACCGGCCGCGAGCGCCGTACCGGGTGCGGGGCGGACGGCGACCGTCCCGGACGTCAGCACGATCGAACCCCCATCACGGACGCGTCCTGCCGCGTGCTTGACCGCGGCGACCGTTCCCCAGAAGCGGACCTCCAACAGCTTCCGGGCGGCGTCGAGCGGCAGGACTGCCAGCGGCTGTGGACGCACCGCGTCACCCGCCGTGTAAACCAGGTGGTCGAGCTCGCCGACGCGGTCGAACAGTGCGGCGACGCTCGTCTCGTCGCGGGTGTTGACGACCACCCCCTCACAGGTGTCCGGCAGCTGCGCGAGTGCGGACTTCAGGCGCCCCTGGTCGCTTGAGGCGATCGTGACCGCCGCCCCGGCCGCCGCCGCGGCGCGGGCCGTGGCCAGCCCCATTCCTGAACTGCCGCCGATGATGACGATGCGCTGACCTGAAAGAGCCATGGCGTCTACTCCTCTGCCTCGAACGCTGATGTCTCAGTGAGTCATCACCATAGCAGCGGTGATGTCTCACTGAGACATCACCGCTAGGATGGTGGCCATGCCGCGATGGGACCCGTGTGCCGAAGACCGCCTCCGCGAGGCGGCGCTGGAGCTGTTCCTTGAGCATGGATACGAGAACGTCACCGTCGCGCAGATCACCGAGCGGGCCGGGCTGACCCGGCGCACGTTCTCCCGTTACTTCACCGACAAGCGGGACGTCCTGTTTGCCGGATCCGAACAACTTCCGGCCGTCCTCGCCCGGTCCATCCGGCACGCCGACGACACCCTCTCGCCCTTCGAGGCACTCCTGACCGGTCTCGTGGACGTGGCCGGCGGGCTGGCCGACCAGGCCCCGCTAGCCGTACAACGGCGCGCGGTCGTCCAGGCCAGCCCGGAACTGCAGGAACGGGGGCGGACCAAGTTCGCGGCCGCGACCGAGGCGGTGGCGGACGCCTTGCGAGACCGGGGCACCGCCGCATCGGAGGCGACGCTGCTCGCGCAGGTCGGTGTCGCCATCTTCCGCGCCGCGTTCGACCGCTGGACCGACCAGCCGGACGACATCGGCCTGCCGGCCCGCATCCGGGAGGCCGCCGCCGAGCTCGCCGCCAGCCTGGGCACGGTGGACTTCGCCGCGCTGCCCCCGCCCGTGACGCGATGACCGCTCCCGGATGAGCGCTGCTTACGGACTGCGCACCATAACGGCGCCACCGCCCCGCCGCGCTGTCACCAAGCCGGCCGCCTCGTTCCCTGTACGGCAGGCGGACGACGTCTGCGACGAACAGGAGTCTTGTGGCGCTACGACTCTTCTATCCCATCTTCTTCCGTGTACTCGGTTGGCTCGCGCTGCTGGCGCGGTCGGATGCTTCCACAGGAACCTGCTGATGGGGCTGGGCGGGCGGGGTCGTTCATTTTCTTGATCGCGCGTACCGTTGCCCAGGCTCTGGAGCCTCGGATGGGCAGCGAGAAGCAGACGGCCGTCCAGGTTGAGGCCACTCGCCGTCGCAACGGCACTGGACCTCGCCGAACTCGGCTACCGGGAGCCGGCCATCATCGCCGGCCCCGAGTACGCGTCGACGGCGACGCACCGTGTCGCCGGTTTCCGTGCGGGGCCTGGACGCCCACGGGCTCGACCTCCCGGCACAATCTTGACTGACTAGACACTCTCTTATACCGTCCCGGGCATGCCCAGACCACGGAGTGAGGATCGGCGTAACGCGATCCTGCAGGCGGCCACCCGCGTCATCGCGTCCCAGGGGCTCGGGGCGGCCACAGCGGCGATCGCGAAGGAGGCATACGTCTCCAACGGCTCGTTGTTCACCTACTTCGACACGAAAGTGGAGCTTCTGAACGAGCTCTACGTCGCCCTGAAGACGGAGATGGGCGCCGCGGCAACCGCCGATCTCCGCGCCGGAGACGGACCTCGCGAGCAGGTCCGCCAGATGTGGACGCAGTGGTGGCGCTGGGCGACGGCCAACCCGGACAAGCGGCGGGCGCTCGCACAGCTCCAAGTGGCGGATGACATCACCGCCGACAGCCACCGGGCGGCGAGCCAGGCGTTCAGCAGCATCGCCGACCTGCTGGAACGAAGCCGGGCCCACGGGCCGATGCAGGACGTGCCGCTTGGCTTCGTCCTGACCCTGGTGAACGCGATCGCCGAGGCGACGATCGACGAGATGATCCGCGAGCCTGCCGAGGCCGAGGCCCGCGGCAGTGTCGCGTTCGACGCCATTTGGCGGGTGCTGGCCGGCTCCTCCGCTGCGCCCGCCGTCTGATCTCCATCCATTCCCATAATCTCCACCGCGAGGGAACCGACGTGCCGAACTCCAGCCGCAGCACATCGCCCGCCAGGACGTGGATCATCACCGGGCCGACGTCCGGAATCGGCCGGCGCACCGCACTCGAGCTCGCCGAGCACGGATCCGTCGTGCTGGTGGGCCGCGACCCGAACAAGCTCGCAGAGGTCGAAACCGCGATCAACGCCCGGCCCGAGGGTCATGCGGTATCGGTGGTCTGCGACTTCTCCGACATCGCGAGCGTGCGGCGCGCGGCCGCACGGATCGTCGCGCTCGGTCTTCCGATCGCCGGCCTGCTCAACAACGCGGGCATCATGCCGACCCGCGCCGATCAGACCGCACAGGGGTGGGATCTCGCCTTCACGACCAATCACCTCGGACCATTCGCACTGACGGAGGCGCTCATTCCACACCTTCCCGACGGTGCGAACGTCGTGTTCGTCTGCTCGGGCGTCGAGGATCCGGAGCGGAGGCCCGCGGTCGCCGCCGGCTTCCGCGGCGGGCGTTACATCTCGGCAGAAGCCGGCTTGCGCGGCGCATGGCAGCCCGGCGGCTCGTCCAAAGCCGGATTCGACGCCTACGCCACCTCGAAGCAGTGCAACCTCGCAGCCGTGCTCGCGTTCGCGCGTGAGACTCCGCGGCTGCGCTTCAACGCGGTCGAACCGGGCTTCAATCCGGGCACCGGCCTCGGCCGCGACGCGAACGCCGCCGCCCGGTTTCTGGCGAAGTACGTCGCCGCGCCGCTCGCGCCCCTCATCAAGTACTGGAGCACCCCGAAGCGTGCCGCCCGGATGATTACGGGCGTACTGACCGACGGGTCGGATCGGACCGGGGTGTACTACGACGAGAACGGCAAGCCGATGGTCGGCTCCGCTCAAGTCCGTGACCCCGCTTTCGCTGACCGCGTCGTCGCCGAGACCCGCGCGCTGCTCGCCACCATTCCCGTGGACACGGCACCCACGAATCGGTAATCGCCGACCGCGACATGGTCGTGGACCAGCCCGCCCAGCCGGCGAAGGCCTTGGCGAACCGCTCGATCCGCGTAGGCCGCACGTCGGCGGTGGCCGGGAGCCGCCCGTCGGCGAGGACGCGACGCGGCGGATGTTCGAGGTGCCGGCCGGCGCGTGGACCACCCAGGCCCTGTGCACGACCACCGGGCTCGGCATGACGTCGCGGACCGGAGCACTCCGAGACGTCGCGCGGCTCTATGGCGGGATCTTCTACCGCGGCTTCGGCTCGCTCGCGCGTTCCGTCCGTACGGGCGAGAACTCTTTCGCGCACGCCCTGGCCCGCCACCGTTCGACTACCCGAACGAGCATCCCGAGCAGGCCTGCGGCTCGTGACCGCGGTGGGATGCCGTCACGACGGCGGCACCGGGGAGTTGTCCAGGGCGTCGAGCTGGGAGCGGCAGAGCTCGGTGGCCATGTCGCCGGGGCCTTGGATCGCTTCGATGATGGCGAGGCGGCGCCGCAGGACCGGCTTGGCGGCGTGCGCGTCCCCGGCGTCGGTCAGGATCCGGGCGAGGTCCCCCAGAACGTAATAGACCTGGAGGGAGTCCGGGCCGTGGAGCGTCTCGGTGATCAGGACTGATCGTTCGAGCGCCGCCGCAGCCTCGTCGTTCCTTCCGGCCGGCCACAGGTAGTCGGTGGCCATGACGCGGAGAAGGCCGGCGACCTCGGCGGAGTCGGGGCCGAGCTCTTCGCGGATGGCCAGCTCGCATTTCACGACGCTCTGGGCGGCGGAGCGGTCACCGTTCCTGCGGAGGCGGTCGGCCATTTCGTGCAGGGCTTCCGCGGCCGCTTCGGAGACCGCGCCGTCCGGCGTCTTCGCGTGGTGGTCGATCTCTTCCGCGGCGGCGGCGTGGTCGCCGATCTCGTGCAGCAGAGCGACGAGGCGTGTGGCCGCCTTCGTGGTCTCGGGGTCCTTGAACGGGTAGATCTCGCGGCGGAGTCCCTGGGCCCGGCGCAGCAGGGCGGCCGCAGCGGTGGGCTCCCTGTGCCGTACGAGGTGGGCGGCGACCTGGTCGAGGAGCATGATGGCCAGGATCGGGTGGCTCGCGGCGGTCTCATCGGCGAGCCCGGCCGCGTGCGGCACCAGCGGAGCGGCACGATTCGGGGATCCGGTCAACCCGGTCAGGACCAGCATGGCGGCCTGTTCGCGGCGGTTCCGGAGCTCGTCCGGTGTGAGGCCGCGTTTGACGGCCTCCGCGACGGCCGGGCTGATGCGGGCGGCCGTCCCCTCGCGTGCCAGGAGGGCGAGCCGGGTCAGCGCGCTGAGCGGTCCGGCGAGGCCCGGGTCGGACTCGGCCGCGGCGCTCAGCGCGTCGGGCAGCAGGTCGATCGGGGCGGTCAGCCGGTCGAGCGGAATGTCGGCGACGGGGGAGAGGAAGGCACAGATCCGCAGGAGTTCGATACCTGCGGGGTCGGTGAGCCGGCTCAGCGCGTCGTCGGGAGCCTCGGCGCTGTCGCCGGTCGTGGCGATCAGGACGTTACCGGTGCTGAGGGCGGTGAAGTGTGCGAGCTCCTCCGATGACGCGTCGGCGAAGACCAGCAGCCAGTCCGGACGGCGGGCCAGTTCGGCGGCCACCTCGGGGAGGGTGGACCGGACTCCGATCCGTTCGGCCAGCCGGGACAGGTCGTTGAGCAGGGTGATCCGCGACCCGGCATCGATCCACCCGACGAGGGAGTGGGGGGCGGTGCGCGCGTAGGTCAGGGCGGCGTCCCTGACGGCCGTCACGACGCGGGAGGTACGGAACGCCGCCTCGATCCGCTCGTCGTGGGCGGGGCGACCCGGGCTCCGCGGTGGCAGGCTCCGCGTCTCCGGCGTCGGGATGCCGGTCATGCGGCGGGTGACGGAGACGATTCTGCGGTCGGCGAGCTCGCGCTGCTCCACCAACCGCGTGACCAGTTTCGCCCGCTCCCGCAGGATCTCCGAGTTCCTCCTCGCCCGCCGCGCGTGTTCCTCCTGGAGGCGCGGCAGCCAGGACGAGACGCGCCGGTGGAGCGTCCTCATCTCCGCTTCGGCGTGCACGACCTCCTGGACGCGGCCGGTGGCCCTGAGCAGACGGATCCGGTGTCCCGTCAGCTTGGCGAACGCCAGCCAGCTCTGGGGGTTCTGGAGGTCGCCGTCGGTCATCCGCGCGACCACCAGGCGTTCTGCCCTGACCGCCTCTGTCGTCGCCCGCAACGCCTGCTCGACCTGGCCCGCTCGTTCGAGTTCGGCGGCCAGCGCCTGCAGTCGGCGAGCGAAACCCCGCAGGTCCTCGCTGGAGATCGGATCCACCCAGCCGGGTTCGAGCCCGTCGAGGTCTTCCGGGGTCAGCCGGCCGCCGGAGGGCGGCCCACCGCCGGTCCTCTCGACTCGTTCCGTCGGGTCCTCGCGGGTCGGTGCGTCCGTGACGGGGACGTGCTCCGCATCCCGGACCTGGGCCGGTGAGGGGCTTGGGGCCCCGGCCGCCGTGGCGTCGCCGAGCCGTTCCAGCACGTCCGCGAGGGCCTCACGGGCGCGCCGTGTCTCGGCGTGGTCGGGACCGTGGGCCGACTCGCAGAGCCCGACGGCCATCTCCAGCAGGGTCCGCGCCCGCTCCAGATCCCCGGCGCGGTGAACGACGAGCGCGATTTCGACCGCGAAGCCGGCGGTCTTCGGGTGGCCGCGACCGCGCAGCCGGGTGGTGACCGTGAGCGCGCGCTGGAGGACCGGCAGCGCGGCGGCGAGATCGCCCGCCGAAGCCTTGGCCGCACCGAGTTCGAGCAGAACGGCGGCCACCGCCTCGTGATCGCCGTAGCGCTGCTCCTTGGCCTCGGCCAGCCGTTCCAGGGCCGCGACGACCGCGGCCTGGTCACCTCGGCGGCGCTGGACGTCGGCCAGCCGGGCCAGCGATGCGAAGACCTCAGGGTGCTTCGGGCCGTAGCCGGACTCCTTCGCCGCGGCGATGCGCTCCAGGGCCGTCGCCGCCATGTCGTCGTCGCCCTGCCTGACCAGGGAGTCGACCAGCGCGGTGGTGATGCCCGCGAAGTCGGAGTGGTCGAAGCCGAGGTGAGGTGTGTAGAGGTCGAGTAGCCGCCCGGCGACGGCGCGGGCGGCCGGGCGTTCGCCGAGCGCGGCGGTGACGTCCAGCAGGCCGCGCCCGATCGCCTCCCGTGGGCGATCCGGGGCGAAGGACGCCTCGTGGACGGCCAGGGCGCGTTCCAGCACCGTTCCCGCTCCGGCGAGGTCGCCCTCCTCCCGCAGAAGTCCGGCCAGCGGCAGCAGAGTGTCCAGGAGTTCCGGGTCGTCCGGGCCGAAGAGGCGGTCGCGGACGGCGAGCGCCCGCCGGTGCACCGCGATGGCCTCCGTACGGTCGTCCAGCTCGGCCAGGAGGCCGCCCATCCGGTCGAGGATCTTCAGGTACGTCTCCGGGCGGATGTCGGGTGCGTCCTCCAGCAGCGCCCGGGCACGTTCCAGTGCCGCGCGTGCCCCCTGATGGTCGCCGAGTTCGATGAGAGAGTCCGCGTGTCCACGCAGGAGGTGCGCGATGGCGCTCGCGTTACCGCCGAGCCTGGCCTCCTGGATCGCGAGGGAGCGGTCCAGGGCGGCCCGTCGGCCGGTGACGTCGCCGAGCTCCCAGCGGATCCGGGCGAGCAGGTCGAGAGCCGAGACTGCCTGGCCGGAGTCTGGCGGCAGCTCCCGTTCCTTGATCGCGAGTGCTCGCGCCGCGGTCCGCTCGGCCTCCGCGAACTCCCGGCGCGCGATGTGGCGGGCGGCGAGCGCGTCGAGGAGCATCGCGCTCAGCGGCGGGGCGGTGTCGCCGAGGGCGGCGACGAGCGCCACCATGTGCGGAGCCAACGCCGTGGCTCCCGGCTCGTCCTCAGGCTGGACCCCCTGTAGGGGGTCGGTCCGCGGGAAGGCCGCGAGCAGGAGCAGCCCGGCGGTCTCGCGCAGTGCGTCCCCGCGATCGCCGAGCGATCCGCACACCATCGCCTGCACCAGCGGATCGACGCGGACGGTGGCGGCACCGGTGCGGGAGAGCAGCCCGAGCCCGGTCGCCACGCCGATCGCCGCGGCGAGGTCGTTGTCCGTCGCCGCACGCAGTGCCGGGGGCAGCGGCTCCGCCGCCGCGAGCAGGCGGTCCAGCGGAATGTCCGCGTCGGCGGCCAGGCAGGCGCACAGCTCGAGCAGCTCGCGGGCGCTCTCACTCCGCGCCGCCAGGTGTTCCAGGCTGAGCAGGCACGCGCGCGCCGCCGGTTCGGGACAGCCGGCCGGCACCCCGGAGTTCCACAGCCTCGGCGCCGCCTCCTCGTACCTGACGACGTACGTGCCGAGATCGACGTCCTCGACCTCGGCGACGTAGCGACCCGCCAGCACCAGCGCCGGTGCGATCCGCCCGAGGACGTCGCCGGCCCGCCCGGCGTGTTCCTCGCCGCCGTCTCCGGTGTACGCCAGCAGGATAGACCGGGCCGCATCGGCCGTGACCTGGCCGAACTCGTTGGCTGCGGAGAGATCGACCTGTGGCGGGTCAGACGGAACGGGCAGCGCGGCGAGCCGCCGCGCGATCGCCGGCGCACCGGCCCCACTCTCCTCCTTCGCCTTCCGTACGGTGCTCTCAAGCCATGACCAGCGCTGAACGACGTCGTGCCGCGCTCTCATCTGATCCAGCCGATGCCGGGCGACCGTGGTCTGACGGTGCGCGCTCTCCTTGACCCGTTCCCGGATCGCGACGGCCTGTTCGGTGAGCCGCTGGATCTCGTCCGTAGGGTCCGCCGCGGTGAGGAGCCGTGCCTGGCGTGCTACCGCACGGGCGTGGCCGGCGAGGACGAACGGCCGAGGCGGTCGCCCCGGGCCGAGCAGTGCGCGATAGATCCTGAGCGCCGTGCCGGAGGCCGACAGCGCCTCGGCGGCGCTTCCGGTGGCGGACAGCCGGTCCGAATACCCGCCGAGACGCTCGGCGAGATCGGCGAGCTCCTCGTCGGACCTTGCTTCGATCCAGGCGCCGTCCGGATCGCGGATGAACGCGGCGAGTTCATCATCGCCTCCGGCCGTTCCTTCTCCCGGCGTTCCGTATCCGGTCGTCACATGGATCCCTTCGATCAATAGTCCTGAGACCGCCGCTCAGAACGGCCCGACACGCCAACGCGGCCCGGCACAGGTCTGGTTCATGGTCGACGGCTGGATCACGAAGGTGCTGACCTTTCGCTCTGGCCCGAAACGATGGCATCACGCGGCGTTCAGAGGATTTCCTACGGGGCGGTGCGAACTCCCGGACGGATCGCGTAAATGGAGAGCGATGCTGATCACGAATCCAGGTGCGATCCGTATGGGATCTCGGGTCCTCCTCTCCCTGGGGTCCGCACTGCTCATCGCGGGTTGTACTGCGAGCACATCGAGCCCGTCGTCCTCGGGGCGGCCCGTACGCGTCGCCGCCCCCACGTATGCCGAGTTCGGCGACGGAAGCGCCTTCCCGCTTCCGGTGGCCCGCTTTCCGGAGGACTCCGCCCGGCTCGTCGGCCCGCACTACTCGCTCCAGATCGACCGGGTCGCCTTCGCGGATCGGCTCACGCAGGACCAGGCGATCGGGTTCGAGCAACAGGTCAGCGACATCGGGCCGATGCGTGCCGCTCCGGGCCATCGCTTCATGATGCTGCTCACCGCGCGGCACAAGGTGACGGCGGCGCTGGAGAACGACCCGATGAAACAGGTTTCACCGGATGGGGTGCGGGCCGAGTTGCGGGTCGGTGGGACGACGCTTCGGCTGCCCGGCGGCTTCTCGGACCTTGCCGTCGAGAACACGATCCTGATGAGCGTGCCGGCCGCGGGTGACCCGGTGCTCGCGGTGACCGACTCCGGTCGCACGCAGAGCCTCGACCTCGCCACCGGGAAGCGGGGCGCGGACGCGATCGCCGGTTACTATCCGGTGCCGAAGGGCAGTGGGTTCAACGCGTCCGTGTCCGGCATCGTCGGCCGGGCCCCCTACGGCCTGAGCGTCAGCACCAAGGAAGCCACGCTGCAACCGTACCTGCCCCGCGCGGGATGGGCGGGCAAGGGCAGGGCCTGGCTGTGCCTCAACGGCGACGCGGCCGCGGTCTCGCCGCCGGTCGGGCCCAAGGCGTTCGGCTACGACCTCGACGTCGGCGCCAGCTTCACCTTGGATCTCACCGGTGGCGGAACCGCGCGCGGCCACGGGCAGGTCGGGGCAGCTGTCGCGGCGGATTCGGCCTCCTTGGCGTCGCTGGCCGACACGCGGCTGTACTTCTCGGTGCCGGCCGGTTTCCGCAGTGGCACCCTGCGGTTCCACCCGACGGGGTCGTTCCGGGTCGGCGGGCGCAAGGTGTCATGGACGCCTGGCCGCCGGCCCGGTCCGATCCACATCCGCCTGCACGCGTGACGGGGCCGCTCAGCGAGTACGGCTACCGGCGGCCGGCCCGGCAGGAGTCGTCATTCGAGGTGTTCAAGGCGATGACCGTCAGATGGTCGAGCGACCGCACACCTTTGATCACCAGGAGGTGTCGCGTGTCGTTCCCCTTGAACGTGTAGGTCGTTCCCGAGGTATCCGGATCTCCGGTGACCGGATTATCGTCCTTGTCATCCGCCTCGAAGTTGATGGTCGCCGGAGTCTTCGCCACCTTCGCGGTGATCTCGACCCCGGCGGAGGTGACCCGGTAGGAGATGGTCGAGCACATGCCGGCGGCGCTGTCACCGACCGGCGAGCCGGACGGCAACGGCCCGTCGACGGACCCTGGCCGGCCGTTCGCCGACGTCGAGGCCGTGGCGTGATGGGTACCTCCGCCGCCACACCCAGCCATTCCAAGACCGGCCACTACGACGAGGGCGAGCTTCCGCAAGGTGAACGCTCCGAGGTGAGTTGGTTTCGGCTGAATAGCGTATCGGGGGCGCCATGTCACGCGATATCTGTAGAACCCCTATTGGCTGTTGACAAAGCGTCGTACTCACGGACTCTGTGGTAGAAACAAGTCGCTTGTGTCACCTGCTGGGTCTTAGGAGCGGATATGCAGGTCAGTCTTCGCAGGACCGTCGCTCTCGCGGCGATGTCGGCGTCCGTCCTCGTGCCGGCGCTGGCCGCTCCGGCGACGGCGTCTCCTGCCAGGGCGTCTCTCCAGGCAGCCGCCATTCCGACGATGCAGTTCGGCGACCGCGGACCAGCGGTGAAGCAATTGCAGGAGCGTCTGAAGGCGATGCACTACGACCCCGGGACGATCGACGGCATCTGGGGCAACAACACGAGTGTCGCCGTGTGGGCGTTCCAGAAGGTGAACCACATCAGCCCGGCATCGAGGGTCGGTAGCCAGACGAAGGCCGCGCTCGCCCATCCGCGCACGCCTGCGCCTCTCGTCCCCAAGGGAGCCAAGAACCGGGCCGAGGTCGACATCAAGCACCAGCTGCTCTACATCTACAAGAGCGGTCGTCTCGTGCTGACCAGCCACATCTCGAGCGGCTCCGAGAAGCGTTACTACTCCCAGGGGCACTGGAGCGTCGCGCATACGCCCCGTGGCGACTTCTCGGTCTACCGGAAGGCCGCAGGCTGGGAGACCTCGCCGCTCGGCAAGCTGTACAAGGCCAACTACTTCCGTGGCGGCTACGCCATTCACGGCGAGCCCGAGGTGCCGCTGCACCCCGCCTCGCACGGCTGCGTGCGGGTGCCGATGCACACCTCGAACATCGTGGCGGCGCTACTGCCGATCGGCACGCGAGTCTACGTCCGCGGCTGACATGGACCGATGAAGTACGGTTCCCCCCGCTGGACCGGGCTCTGTCGACGATCGAGCTGACCAGGGGGTCGGCGGAGGATACACAGGGGAAGGCGCCCGTCGCTGGAGATCGCAGTGCGGCCGTCATCACAGCGGGGCGCGCGCGGCCTGGATTAATAAGGTAATCGCAGGTCAGCGACCCTCTGGATTCCCGAGCTGTAAGGGTAGGGTTCCCCGAAGACTGACAGTTTCGCTGCGTTTACCGAGGTCATCCGTGGGTACCCGTCGGTCTCCGTCGTGTCTGAGGAGCCGGATTGACCCAACCGCGGAGTGTTCCGATGTAGGTCCGAATCACTCAGTATTGTGACCCCTGTTGTTCGACCGGTCCCCCCCGCCCCAAGGACGCCGATGTCTGAGTTCGCCCAGCCTGCCGTTGTCTCCGAACGCCAAGAGGCTGGACGCCATGGCAGGCCATCGCGTCGCGGGAGACGTCGTCCGACCAGCTTTCACGCGCGGCACATGTGCATTTCCATCCTCCCGGCGGCCGCCATGGCGCTGCTGGGGGTGGCCGCCGTGATCGACCTGTTCGCGGCGGGATCCTCGTCGCCGAAGTCTCGCCTCGTACTGGTCGTCATCGCCGCGGTGGCGGTGGTGGTCATGGGCGCCGCGGTCTTCGGGGCGGACACCGCGACCCGCCGGGAGCGCCGGGCGACCGGCCATCCACCCGCCGGGACGGAGGCGATGCAGCGGCGACTCGGCGAGCTGGGATCCCTGATCGCCCGCGGTCGTCAGGACCTCCAGGGCCTGACGGAGCGGATCGCGGCCGGCGAGGCCGTCTCACCACGCAACGTCGACTCCTGGCCCGACGCGAACGGCGATCCCTTCGCGTACCTCGCGCGTGAGCTGCAGAAGGCTCAGATCGAAGCCTGGAACGCGCTGATCGGCGCGGCGGCGAACCAGCGGAACACCGGCGCTTCCGTGCAGAGGGTCGAGGTCTTCGTCAACCTCGCCCGGCGAATGCAGTCGCTGTCCCACCGCGCGATCCAGGGACTCGACGAGCTCGAGAACCAGGTCGAGGATCCGGATCTGCTCAAGGGCCTGTTCAGGGTCGATCACCTCAGCACGCGCATGCGCCGTCAGGCCGAGAGCCTCGCCGTGATCGGCGGGGCCGCCTCGCGGCGTCAGTGGAGTAGGCCCGTGACCGTGTACGAGGTCCTGCGCTCGGCCATCGCCGAGGTCGAGCACTACAGCCGGGTCAAGGTGGTGCCACCGGTCGAGGGAACACTGGAGGGGAGCGCGGTCGCGGATGTGATCCATCTGCTGGCCGAGCTCGTGGAGAACGCCACCAAGTTCTCACCTCCGCACACGCAGGTGCTGCTGCGCGCCGAATCCGTGACCGCCGGCCTGGCCATCGAGATCGACGACCGCGGCCTCGGCATACCGCGCGAGACCCAGCATCGGCTGAACGGCCTGCTCTCCAACCTTCAACACGTCGACGTCGACGAATATGTGAAGGACGGCCGCATCGGACTGCTCGTGGTGTCGGCTCTCTCACGCCGGCACAACGTCGTCGTCAGGTTGCAGACCAACCTCTACGGCGGCGCCCAGGCCGTCGTCGTGATACCGAATGAGTTGATCGGTTCGGAACAGCAGGAGGCGAGCACCCGGCGGCTGGAACCGGCGCCGGAGCCCGCCGAAGCCGTACCGGCCCTGTCGGCCGGCGCCACGGGCGTACCCTCGTCCTCGACACCTGTCTCCGGCCTTGTCGAAGGAAGTCCGGTACCCAGCGGCTCCGCCGGCCCCCGTGCCCGTACAGGCGTTCCCTCGGGGACACGACAGACTCAGGGCGCTGCCGCGCCCGCCCGGCAGACGGACAGGCGCACCGACGTCTCCCCGCCGAGGGCCGAGGGGCAGCGCCCGGAACTGCCGAGACGTCGCGCTCAGTCGAACCTGGCACCTGAGCTCCTCAACACTCCCGCATCCAAGGACGACGAGGATGACGACGCGGACACCGGCTACAACCCGGGCCTGATGGCGGCGTTCCAGAACGGAATGCGCAGCGGTCAGGAAGAAGACACGACGGACAGAACCGGTGGCGGTGCCTGATGCAACGTCACCTACCTAGAAGGAGCGTCCATTGAACGCCGTCTCGCCGAACCAGGCGCAGGATCTTGCCTGGCTGCTGAAGGGCCTGGCGGACGAGGTCCCCGTCATTCGCGGCAGTGTGCTGCTGTCTTCCGACGGAATGATGAAAGCCGCCCACGGCATGGATCGCGCGAGTTCAGAACATCTCGCGGCACTCGCCTCGGGTCTGTTCTCCATGGCGCGGAGCGCCGGCGCCAAGTTCGACGGCAACAACGAGGTGCGTCAGGTCGTCGCCGAACTGAAGTCCAGCCAGCTGTACCTCACGTGGGCGGGCTTCAACTCGGTGCTCGCGGTGCTGGCGACGGGCGAGGCCGACCCTGCCGTCGTCGGCTTCGAGATGGCCCGGTTGATCAAAGCCGTCCGGCCCTTCCTGGACACCGCGGCCCGGCCGCCGGCCACCGCGTCTGACGACTGGAACAGGTGAGAATGACGGTAGCCGGTGACGACGAGGTATGGCTCGACGAGGAGGCCGGCCCTCTCATTCGCCCGTACACGGTGAGCGCGGGCCGCACTCATCCCACCGTGAAGCTGGATCTGGTGTCATTGGTGATCGCGATCGCTCAGCCCCCGAGAGGCATGGATCCCGAACACCACAAGGTGCTCGGACTGTGCCGCAACCCGATCTCCGTCGCCGAGGTGGCGGCGCACATGCGCCTTCCGGTAGCGGTCACCAAGATCCTTCTTGCGGACCTGGTGGAGTGCGAGGCCATGGCGATGCGGGCCCCGAGTACTACTTCCGGCGCCACCGACCGAGTTCTATTGGAGAAGCTGCTCGATGGCCTACAAGGAATCTGATTTGTTCCCCACCCAGGTCAAGATTCTGATCGCGGGTGGCTTCGGCGTCGGAAAGACGACATTCGTCGGCGCGGCGAGCGAGATCGAGCCGCTGAACACGGAAGAACTCATCACCGCGGCCAGCGTCGGTGTCGACAGTCTCAGCGGGATAGAGGACAAGTCCACCACCACGGTGGCCCTCGACTTCGGCCGTATCACCATCGAGCAACACGAAATCGTGCTCTACCTTTTCGGCACCCCGGGGCAGGAGCGCTTCTGGTTCATGTGGGACGAGCTGTCCGCCGGGGCGCTGGGCGCCATCGTGCTGGCCGACACCCGTCGCCTGCAGGCCTGTTTCGAGGCCGTGGACTTCTTCGAGAACCGGGGCATCGAATTCCTGGTCGCCGTCAACGAGTTCGACGGCGCGTTCCACTACGAACCAGAAGAGGTGCGAGCCGCTCTCGAACTCGACCCCCGTGTGCCGATCGTGATGTGCGACGCTCGGGACACCCGTTCCGCGACATCGACGCTCCGGTCCCTGATCCGCCATCTCCTCGCCGCTGTGCCCGCCCAGTCCGCCTGATACACCTGTAGCCCCTCACATGGAGGCCTCTGTGACGAACGACCAGATGTTCGAGTCCCCCGGTCACCTGCTGACGCCCGATGACCCCGAGGTGCCCCGACGCATGGCGCGACTGCGAGCACTGGGCCTGGGCCAGGCGCCGGACCGCGAGTTGGATGCGTTCGCCCGCGAGCTCGCCGAAGCCGCCCAGGCGCTCTCAGGAGCCGATCACACTCCCTTCGCGATGGTGAACTTCGTCACGGACCATCAGTTTCTCGGAGGTCTTTACACCCCGCCGGGTGCCTCTCCCGCCAACGCCCTGCTACAGAACCGGGAAGCCCCCCTCGACCTCGGCTTCTGCCCGCATGTCGTCGTCCGGCGCAAGGCCCTCGTCCTGGACGATGTCTGCGACTACCCGCGATTCGCCGGCAACGCGATCGTTGACGGGCTGGGCATCCGGACCTATGTCGGAGCTCCGTTGATCGACCACACGGGCACGGCTCTCGGCACGGTCTGTTTCGTCGACAGCGAGCCGCGCCCGTGGGGTCGTCCCGGACTCAACCTCATCAAGGAGAAGGCCGCCGACCTGATCCAGTTGATCGACCGTCTCGATGGCCTGCCGGGCTAGAGCCTTCGTACTCCGCCCGTCCCGTCACGCCCTGGCGTGGAGAGGGATGGACTGAGAAAGCACGCCGGTCGACTGCGCCGGGACTCCGTCGTCGGCGTCGAGTATGCCTGTTGCCAGCAGGCGGAACTCCGTGGTGACTCCGACGATGTCGGTCTTGAGGAACTCGATGGCGGGCAGGACCCTGCCCGAGTCGGCGTTGGTCTCGGCGGCCCACTTGAGAACCTGGGCGATCGCGAACAGGTAGGCGATGGCGCGGCCGGCCAGGACCATGTGTTCCTGTCCGAGTTCCTGGTCGAGGAATCTCAGGTCCAGCCGCAGCGTCCTGACGGCGGGCGCCGTGAGCGGCCAATCGGCCAGGAAGCCGCTGAGGGAGCGGCCCTCCAGCCGGGCCAGGCAGTACTCGGTGAGCTGTTGGCTGAGCAGGTCGTTGTTACCGTCGAAGATGGTGAAGACCCTCGAATCGAGGAAGGCCTGACCGGCGATGTTGGTGGGTGAGCCGCACCGGTACCCCTCGCCGCCGGCCAGTTGCTGGTAATGGTTCGCCGCGCTGACCATCCGCTCGGTGACGACGGTCTTGATGGCCTGTACGGCGGGGAACGCAGGGGTCATGTCGGCCTTGAGGTCCAGCACCGTCCGCAGATAGTGGTTGAGCGCCTCGGCGATGGTGTAGGAGCCGTCGATCATCGCGAGCCGGTAGCGGGCGAACCGGATCGCCGACAGCGGTGCCCGCCCGATCAGGCGGCCATCCGCGTACGCGTGCGCTTCGCGGCTGATGCGGCGGAGGAAGCCACACCCCATCGCCGCCATCATCGCTCGCGAGGCCATGAGTATCTCCACCATGGCACTCAGGTTCCGTCCATCGGCACTGATCCGCCGATGCCGGGGGACGACCACGTCGATCTCGTTGACTCCGTAATCGACGACCTTCAGGCCCAACGGCTCGTAGCGCTGCACGGTACGGAATCCCTCGCTGCGCTTGACGAGGAAAAAGCCGTACTCGCGGCGACCATGGTCCTCGTTCTTCGCGCTGACCAGCCACCAGTGCGCGGAGTAGCTGAGGGCCTGCCAGTGCTTGCGGCCGCGGATCCGGTAACCTCCGTCGGTCTCCTCGAACGTGGTGGTCATGCCGGACATGGCCGAGCCGCAGCCCGGTTCGGTGGCGGCGAATCCGGCCATCAGCGGATCGCTGCCGGCGAACAGCGGGAGCATTTCCTGTTTGGCCTCCTCGCCGGCCCACATCGCGATGGGCCGCAGCCCGAGGACGGTATTGACCGTCACATGTACGCCGAGCGCCAGGTTCTGCTCCGACACGACCTCGGAGACCCGGCACATGTCAATGTGGCTGTCGCGGCCCCCGTACTCCTTGGGCAGGGCCGGCAGGAGTACGCCGCTTCCCACCAGGAGCGCCCAGTCGTCGGCGGGGAGGTTCTGCTGTGGGTAGGTTGCGGAGTCGAACTTGGACGCGACAGCTTCGACGCCAGCGATGAAGTCGTCGGTCGACAGAGACAGAAGAGCCTTGGTCATGGTGTCCGCTCTCATAAGTCGGGGTCTAAAAAGGGGAAGTGGTCAGGTCCCGACGACTATGAACGCTCTAATGTCTGTCCAATGGCGAGACTGCCGGTCACACGAAACCTCCTGTCGAATGTGCTGTTACCTGGACGGCGGCCTACGGAATCATCGTGAGCACAGAGATCACTAAACGCAAGACACCTGAGGCAGGCTGTAATCATCCGTCGAGGCTCACGGCCATCCCGGGCGTCTAGGGGGCTGGACAACCAGTGGATCTTAGTTCCCCCCGCGTGAGCTCGCCTAACGCGGGTTCCCCGCGGTCCGGGATCAGCACGGACCGTACGCCTCATGTGGGCGTACGCCGCTATCGACGGGGGCGGGAACAGTCAACGGCACTACCGCGGCGACGGCGTTTCCGATCTGAGGTAGCCGGTTCTGGGCTGCGCGTTCGTAAGCCGACCAGGGAAGAAGGGGTGAGCGCTCCAGACAGTCAGAGGTTGTTGACCATTGTTGTCAGAGGTACGGCAGAGAGTCGAGGTCCGGATGTGGCCATCGGTCACGGCCTACGTCCGGCACCGTGACGCGACACTCGGGTACGGCGTCGACTCGCAGGCGGTCGCGGACATCGACGAGGTGCTCAGGGGTGATTGACGCCTGCGTCATGCGACCTGGCGCCTTTTGGGATCCGTGGATCTGGCCGAACGGCGCTGGCCCCCGCGGATGAGCGGGGGCCAGGCGATGAGTGGCGCGAGCCGGATTTGAACCAGCGACCTCTGGGTTATGAGCCCAGCGAGCTACCGAACTGCTCCATCGCGCTGTTGATGATCATAGGGCAGAAGCGGCGGCGAAGGCGAACCGATAACGACGAAAGCCGCCGCCCGCCGGGCGATCGCCCGGTTCAGGCATCTGGTCTGCGGCCCAGGAAGGCGAGCAGCCGGTCGCCGGGATCGGCCCGCCGCGGCACCGGGGCCGGGGCGGCGAACAGCGGCCGGCGGGTGACCTCGGTGACCAGGATCGGTGCGACTCGCAGCATGTCGGTGGCCAGGGCGGCCGGGATCGGCCGGTGATGTCCGCACGCCCGGGAGACGTCCCAACCGTGTACGGCGATCTCGAGCGCTCCGGTACAGGCCACGATCTCGTTCGGCACCGGGAGGCACGCGATTTCGGTGACGTGGTCCCGGCAGGCGGAGGCGGACCACGATCCCAGCAGGTGGGTCGCCCGGCGCCGAAAGTGCGCCACGGGGTCGGTCATCGGCCGGTCGTCGTGGGGGGCCGGAACGGCGCTGCCATCGAGGTGCCGGGTATCGATGATCTGCTGGAGCACGTCGAGTGAGTCGTTGAGGTGGTCGAGCAGCGTCCGTAGGTTCCAGGCCGTACAGGGTGTGGGGTTCGAGTGCTGTTCCGGCGATACGCCTTGGACGGCGCCGAGGGCATAGCCGATCGCGCGCTCCAGCATCGCGGCTCCGTCTGCCGGAGTCGTCATGGCGTCGACCCGAGTGTCCGGGGGAAGTCGAAGAGTTCGAACAGGCCCGGCTCGTGGAACCTGACAATGCGCGTGATCCCGGCGGCGGAGATCGAGAGGACCATCACCGCATGTGCGTGATGGACGCCGTCCGGGCCGCGCTGGTACAAGGCGAGCGCGGGCTGCCCGTTGGCCGTGGTCGCGATCGTCCGGAAGGCGCCGGGAACCGTGAGAACCCTGGACCTGAGGAAACGGCCGATGGACTCGCGGCCGGCGAACCAGGTCGGGGTGGGCGGCATCTCCAGTACGGCGTCCTCGGTCAGCAGCCCCATCAGGGCTTCGACGTCGGCGTTCTCGAAGGCCGCGGCGTAGCGGTCCAGCAGTTCACGCTGCCGCGCGCCGGAGGCCTCGGTGGTCTCGTCCTCGGAGGGCGCCACCTGGCCGAGTTGGGCGCGAGCGCGCTGCAGGATGCTCTTGACCGCGGGGACGGAGATGTCGAGCAACTCGGCGACCTCCGCCGCGCGCAGCGCCAGTACGTCACGCAGGATGAGGACGGCGCGTTGGCGCGGGGGGAGGTACTGCAGGGCGGCGATCAGGGCGAGCCGCAGAGTCGCCCGCGCGGCGACGATGGCGGCGGGATCGCCGGAGTCGGCGTGGACCAGACGGTCGGGGATGGGCTGGAGCCAGGCCACTTCCGGCGGTGGTGCCAGCGGGCCTTCGGGGTCGTCGGCGGGACCGCCGAGGCCCGAGGGCAGCGGCCGGCGCTTGCGATGCTCAAGCGCGGTGAGGCAGACGTTGGTGGCGATCCGGTAGAGCCAGGTGCGCAGTGACGCCCGGCCTTCGAACGCCTCGTACGAGCGCCACGCGCGCAGGTAGGTCTCCTGGACGAGGTCCTCGGCGTCGTGGGCCGAACCGAGCATGCGGTAGCAGTAGGCCAGGAGCTCCGGCCGGTACGAGTGGGTCAGCCGGGCGAAGACGTCGCCGTCCGCATTGACGTCGGTGCGGCTCATCCGCGTCACCTCCCCGGTGCGGGTCTCTGCCATGCTTCGCCCCTTCGGTCATCATCGAAGTTCCCCTCGCACCTATCGACTCGGCGAGTCGCCGAAAGGAATCGGTCGAGGTCGAACCCGCCCTTGTGACCTACATCACCTCTCTGGCTCGGATCGCGGAGACGGATTCTTCGGCGGCGGCTGGTCTAGATACCGACCGCACTCGACTCGACTCTCGGAGCGTCTGATGTCCGATTCCTTCCCAACGGCCGTCGTGACCGGGGCCGGCCGTGGCTTCGGGCGGGCGATCGCCGCCGCGCTCGTCGCCGCGGGCACCGGTGTCGTCGGCATCGCCCGTGACGAGCGGGAACTCCGTACCGTAAGTGAGGAACTCGGGGGAGGCTTCACCCCGGTCGTGGCCGACGCCACCGACGAGGCGCTCGCGCATAGCGTGATCCGCGAATACCGTCCCGGCCTGCTCGTCCTCAACGCCGGGGCCAGGCCGCACATGGCGCCTGTGCACGAGCAGACCTGGGAGACCTTCAGCCGTAACTGGCACGTCGACACCCGGCACGTCTTCGCCTGGACCCGGGCGGCGCTGGTAGAGCCGCTGGCGCCCGGCAGCGTGGTCGTCGCGATGTCCAGTGGGGCGGTCGTGGCCGGGTCCCCGCTCAGCGGGGGGTACGCCGGCGCCAAGGCCGCGATCCGGTACATCAGCGACTACGCCGCCGAGGAGTCGAACAGGGCGGGCCTCGGCATCCGCTTCGTCGCGCTGCTTCCGCAGCTCACGCCCGCGACCGGCCTCGGGGCGGAGGGGATCGCCGACTACGCTGCCCGGCAAGGCGTCGACCAGGACACCTTCATCGGCGGCCTGCAGCCGATCCTCACCCCGGAGCAGGTCGCCAAGGCGGTCGTGGATCTCGCCGGCGACCGCGACGGCGCTCCGGCCTACCTGGTCGCCGGCGCCGGGCTGCGCCCGCTCGGCTGAGCCGTGAACAGCACCGTACCCACGGGAGAATCCGCGATGCCGACGGACGCCGAGTTCGCCGCCCTGGTGGAGCCGTTCCGGCCGGAACTGCTCGCGCACTGCTATCGGATCCTGGGCTCGATCCATGACGCCGAGGACCTGGTGCAGGAGACGTACGTGCGTGCGTGGCGCGGGTTCGGGCGGTTCGAGGGCCGCTCCTCGGTCCGCCGGTGGCTGTACAAGATCGCCACGATGGCATGCCTGACGGCGCTGGAGAGGCGCGCCCGGCGGCCCCTTCCGTCGGGGCTCGGCGCACCCTCGGACGATCACCGGGTGGCCGTCGCCGAAAGCGAGCCGTCGGTGGCGTGGCTGCAGCCGGCACCGGACGCGCTGTTCGCCGCCGGCGACCCGGCGGCGATCGTGGCCGACCGTACGGGAGTGCGGCTCGCGTTCATCGCCGCGCTCCAGCTCCTCCCGGCCCGGCAGCGGGCCGTCCTGACGCTGCGCGACGTGCTGGCGTTCCGTTCGGCCGAGGTCGCCGAGATGCTGGACACGACGACCTCGGCCGTGGACAGCGCGCTTCGCCGCGCCCGGTCTCGCCTGGCCGAGGCCGGACCGGTGCAGGACGACCTGGCCGAGCCGGACGAGGCGGTCCGGCGGGCCCTCCTCGACGACTATGTCGCCGCGTTCACCCGCGCCGACCCCGACGCCCTGGTGGCCCTGCTGCGCGCCGACGTCGAGCTGGAGATGCCGCCGATCCCGACGTGGTTCACCGGCCGGTCCGCCGTCCTGGGATTCCTGGCGAACCGGGTCCTGAGCAGGGACCTGTGGCGGCTGGTGCCTACCAGCGCCAACGGCCAGCCCGCCTTCGTCATCTACGAACGCACTAACGACGGCGGGTACGAGGCGTACGGCATCCAGGTGCTGACTCTGGTCGGGACCCGGATCAGCCGCATCACCGCGTTCATGAACCCGGACCTCGTACCGATCTTCGGGCTCGCCCCCGAACTCGCGAAATAGACCGGGCGGCTTACACCCCTGCATGGGAAAAGGAGATCGTCATCATGGCGACAATCGCCGACAAGGCAGTTCTCGTTACCGGCGGTAACCGCGGTATCGGGCAGGCGTTGGTCGAGGAGGCCCTGAGGAGGGGCGCGAGCCGGGTGTACCTCGGTACGCGTACTCCTGTGGACCATCCGGATGGGCGGGTCACGCCGGTGGCTCTGGACGTGACCGACAGGGGCCAGATCCAGCTGGCCGTCGATGCGGTCGAGTCTCTCGACATCCTCATCAACAATGCCGGCATCGCGCTTTACGACGACTTGAGCGACCGTCACGTCCTCGAGCGGCACCTCGCCGTCAACCTTTTCGGGACCTACGACGTGACCCGGGCCTTCCTGCCGTTGCTCACGCGTTCTGGGGGAGTGATCGTCAACAACCTGTCGGTCAACGCCTTCGCCCCGTTCCCGGTCATTCCGGCATATTCGATCTCCAAGGCGGCTCTGTTCAACCTGACCCAGTCGCTGCGTGCCCTCCTGGCCGGGCAGGGCGTGCGTGTTCATGCCGTCCTCACCGGCCCTGTGGACACCGATATGAGCCGGGACGCCGACATACCGAAGTCGGCTCCGGAGTCCGTCGCCCGCGGAATCCTCGACGGGGTGGAGAGGGAGGAGGAGGACATCTTCCCCGATCCGATGGCTGCGACCATGGCCGAGAGCTGGCGCGGAGGCGCGGCGAAGGCGCTCGAGCGTCAGTACGCGGAGATCGCCGGAATGGTAGTCGCCGATCAAGGCCGTGGCGTCGGACGGGATCCGTCCTGACCGGGTCGCACGTCACGCGTTGGCGGTCAGGAACTGTTCCCAGGTGCCGTTGCCGGTGGGGGCGTCCTCGGTGAGGTTGGCCCCCGACCGGTAGGCCCTGCCGACCTTGCCCGGGACGTGGATCGGGAGCCGGATCCGGTGCTTGCCCACGGCGGCCAGGTAGGTGCGCTGGAGTTCCTCCAAGGTGTAGACGCGCGGTCCGGCCAGGTCGGGGACGCGGCCTGCGGGGTCGCCCAGGGTCAGTTCCGCCAGCCGGACCGCCACCTCACGGGTGGAGACCGGCTGCCAGCGCACCCCACCGGGCGCCAGCAGGATCGGCGCCTTCGCCATGGCCCGTACGGTCTTCAGCGCGAGATCGTGGAACTGCGCGGCGCGCAGGAGCGTGTACGGGATGCCGGAGGCGACCACGATGCGCTCCGCCTCCGCCTTGCGGGCGAAGTAGCCGATCGGCACGGTGTCCGCGCCGATGACCGAGATGAGCACCAGGTGTTCCACCGTGCCCGCACGCTCGGCGGCCTGGACCAGGTTCCGGGTGCCGACATCGTCGCCCTTGGGCCCTCCGGCGAGGTGCAGCACGGTCCGTACCCCGTCGAGCGCCTCGTCGAGGCCGGCCCCGGTCAGCAGGTCGACGGCCACGTACTCCACGCCGTCGCCCGGTTCCCGATCGTGCCGGCTCAGCACCCGGACCCTGTGCCCGGCCTGCCGAAGGAGCGGAACCACCTGCGAACCGAGAAGCCCGGTGCCGCCGGTGACCAAAATGGTGGAGGACATGTCCTGGTCTCCCTCTTGTAGATTCGCGATGCGACACGGCTATGACCCGGCCGGGCTCAGGAATGTGACACGGTGATCCAAGACTTTCCGGCGATCGACAGGTTCGAGGCGGAGCGGCCCCGGCTGCGGGCGCTGGCCTACCGGATGCTCGGCTCCGGCGCCGAGGCGGACGACGCGGTGCAGGAGACCTGGCTGCGGTTCGACCGGACCGACCTGTCAGAGGTGGAGAACCTGGCGGCCTGGCTGACGACCGTGGTCAGCCGCGTCTGTCTCAACCTGCTCCGCGCGCGGCAGTCCCGGCGCGAGGAGCCGCTGGAGAGCTTCACCTCCGACTGGCTCGGCGCGGCCGACGAGGATCGGCTCCCGCAGGAGGAGGCCGAGCTGGCCGACTCGGTCGGGCTGGCGATGCTGGTCGTGCTCGATCGGCTGAGCCCGGCGGAGCGGATCGCGTTCGTCCTGCACGACATGTTCGACGCGGCCTTCCCCGACATCGCGCACATGATGAAGCGCGATCCCGCCGCGGTCCGGAAACTCGCCAGCCGGGCCCGCGCCAAAGTACGGGGGACCGGGCCACGACCCGTGGATCCGGCCCGTCGGCGTCACGCGGTCGAGGCCTACCTGGCGGCAACGCGCACCGGGGACTTCGAGGCGCTGTTGACCCTGCTCGACCCCGAGGTCGAACTCCGCGCCGACGCGGCGGTCACCGGTGCCGCCAAACCCCTCACCCTGCAAGGCGCCCTGGCCGTCGCCAGAAGCGCCCTCGCCGCGGCCCCCCGCGCCCGCTCCACCGCGCTGGCCCTGGTCGACGGAGACCCGGCCCTCGTCATGGCCCCGCTGGGCAGGCTCTCGCTGGTCATCCAGTTCACCTTCAGCGGGACGGCGATCAGCGCCATCGACATCACCGCCGACCCGGACCGCCTCCAAGGCATCACCATCACCCTCGACTAGGGGCTCGGCGCCGTCGTGTTCGCGCCGGGCGACTCCGGGCCGATTCCTTTCGGTGGGCCGGCGAGTCGGTAGGAGTGACGGACTTTCGTCCGTGCCTATCGATGACCAGGAGGAACGGTGCTGCTCGAGAACAAGAACGCGATCATCTACGGCGCCGGCGGAGCGGTCGGCGGCGAGGTCGCCCGCACCTTCGCCGCGGAGGGAGCCCGGGTCTTCCTCGCCGGGCGCACCGGCGCCGCACTGGAGGCCGTCGCGGAGAAGATCCGCGCCTCGGGCGGCGTCGCCGACGTCGCCACGGTCGATGTGCTGGATGAGGACGCCGTAGAAGCACACGCCGACGCGGTGCTCCAGGAAGCCGGATCCCTCGACGTCTCCTTCAACGCCACCAGCCTGCCCCAGACCCACATCCAGGGCACCCCGTTCGTCGAACTGCCCGCCGACGACTTCGACCTGCCCATCACCACCTACCCCAGGGCCAACTTCCTCACCGCCAGAGCCGCCGGCCGCCGCATGGCCGCCCAGGGAACGGGCGTGATCTTGACCATCACCGCGTCTCCGTCCCGTACCGCCGTCCCGCTCATGGGAGGCATGGCGCCCGCATGGGCGGCGGTCGAAGCACTCTCACGCGGCCTGGCCGCCGAACTCGGACCCCAAGGCGTCCGCGTCGTCTGCCTCAACGCCGCCGGAATGCCCGAGACCACCCAGCTCAACGAGGTCTACACCCTCCACGCCAACGCCTACGGCATCACCCGCGACGCGTTCGAGACCCGCATGGCCGAGCGCACACTGCGCAAGAAACTGCCCACCGTCGCCGAAATCGCCGACGTCGCCGCCTTCGTCGCCTCCGACCGTGCCGCCGCCATGACCGGAGCGATCGCCAACCTCAGCGGCGGCATGATCGCCGACTGATGCTCACGCGCGATTACTCGAACACTCCTAAGGAAACGCATGGCCAGGAAGACGAGTGGTTGGCTGCTCGGCCTCACCGCGACGGCGTCGCTGATGGTGGCGCTGGACGCGACCGTGATAGCGACCGCACTGACCAGGATCCGGCTGGATCTGTCGGCCGGCATGGAACAGCTCGAATGGACGGTGAACGCGTACAGCCTGACCTTCGCCGTGCTCCTGATGACCGGGGCCGCGCTCGGGGACCGGTTCGGGCGCAGACGGATGTTCGTGGGCGGGCTGTCGCTGTTCACGGCGGCCTCGGCGGCATGTGCGGCGGCCCCCGGCATCGGCTGGCTGATCGCCGCCCGCGCCGTGCAGGGCGGTGGGGCCGCGCTGGTGATGCCGCTGGCGATGGCCCTGCTGAGCAACGGGTTCCCGCCCGAACGGCGGGCCAGGGCCTTGGGCGTCTTCGCCGGCCTTACCGGGTTGGCGGTAGTGGGCGGTCCGGTCGTCGGCGGGATCGTCACCCAGGGGCTGGCCTGGCAATGGATCTTCTGGCTCAACGTGCCGATCGGCCTGGTCGTCATCCCGCTGGTGTTCCAGCGCATTCCGGAGCACCGCGGCGCCGGCGCCTCCTTCGATCTCGGCGGTGTCGTCTTGGTGACCGGGGGCGCGCTCGGATCGGTCTGGGGCCTGATCCGCGCCAACAGCGTCGGCTGGGGTGCGCCCGAGGTGGACGGCGCACTGGTGGCCGGGGGCGTGCTGCTGGCGGTGTTCGTCGTTTGGGAACTCCGCGTCCGGCAGCCGATGGTGCCCATGCGACTGCTGCGGTCGCGCGGCTTCTCCGCGGGCAACGCGGCCGGGCTCTTCATGTACGCCTCGCTGTACGGCTCGTTGTTCTTCATGGCCCAGTTCCTGCAGACGGGCTTGAATGACGGGCCGATGGGCGCCGGACTTCGGCTCATGCCATGGACCGGGACGGTGACGGTCGTGGCGCCCGTCGCGGGAGTGCTGGTGAACCGGCTCGGGGCCCGGACGCTCACGGTCGCCGGGATGACGCTGCAGGCCGTCGGGATGAGCTGGATCGGGCTCATCGCGGAGCCGTCACTGGGCTATCCGCGGCTGATCGCGCCGATGATCATCGCGGGCGCCGGAGTCAGCATGGCGATGCCCGCCACGCAGATCTCGGTCATCAACGCCGTCGCGCCGCAGGAGATCGGCAAGGCGTCCGGGGTCTTCAACATGCTCCGGCAGTTCGCCGCGGTGTTGGGAGTGGCGGTCCTTGCCGCGGTGTTCACGGCCAAGGGCGGGTACGGCACCGCACGAACCTTCTCCGACGGCTTCGCGCCCGCCATCGCGGTCAGCGGCGCACTGTCACTCGCCGGTGCGCTCTCGGGCCTGCTCATTCCACGGCGAAGCCGGGTGTCCCGGCAGCCGACCGTGCGGGCCGTACCTCGGCCTGCTCAATCATCGGCGCGCCACATCTAGGACGCGCCCTGTTCTCACCTGGAGGATGTCGATGTCTGCTGACGTGGCGGACCTGAAGAGGAACGCCGAAACACTCCGTGATCTGCACAGCGGAGAGATGCTCGTGCTGCCCAACGTGTGGGATGCGGCGAGCGCGAAGGTCGTGGCCGAAGCGGGGTTCCCCGCGATGGCCACCGCGAGCGCCGCCATTTCGGCGATGCTCGGTCACCCCGACGGCGAGGGTGCGCCGTGGCAGGAGATGTTCGCCGCGGCCGGGCGTGTCGCCCAGGCGGTGTCGGTCCCCGTCACGGTCGACGCCGAGGCGGGATATGGCATGCGACCGCGTGAACTGGTGGACCGGCTGCTGGACATCGGTGCGGTCGGCTGCAACCTGGAGGACACCGACCACCGGACGGGCGGCCTGCGCGAACCCGGTGAGCACGCCCAGTGGCTCGCGGACGTGCGCTCCGCCGCGAGCGACGCCGGAGTGCCCATCGTCATCAATGCCCGCGTGGATGCCTTTCTGCCCAGCAGCGGCATACCCGAATCGGGGCGGGTCGCGGAGGCCGTACGGCGGGGCCGGCTCTACCGGGACGCCGGCGCCGACTGTATCTACCCGATCGGCGTGCGCGACCGGAGCGCCATCGCCACAGTGGTCGCTGAACTGGCGATTCCCGTCAACGGCAACAGCAGTGAACATCTGGACCTGCGCACACTCCGAGAACTGGGCGTGGCGCGAGTGTCCTACGGCCCCCGCTTCTACCGCGCGGCGCTGGCCGGCCTGAAAGCCGCCGTCCAGGAGCTGCCGGCCTGATCCCGCCGTCGCCGGCGCACCCCCGCGCTTCTACGCGCGGTCACCGGCCTGGACGTCCACCGGGTTCGTCCGATCTTCGGAGGGCCACGGGTCGGTGACCGCGTGCAGCAGCCGGCCGATCGCCGACAGATCTCCTACGACGGCGACGCTGCCATCGGCGCACGCGGTCGCGAGTGCGGCGGGATCGGTCAGCAGGGCGCTGAGGGTCTTGGGCTCCGCACGGAGCGAGACGTCTGCCGTCGCGGGTTCACCGGGCTGCACCTGAACCCGTCCGGACGCCAGGCGGACCGTCCAAATCCGACCGTCGAGCTCGAGACGGCAAGTCGTCGGAGGTGCCGCGGGGTCGGGGCGCGCGGCACCTCGCAAGAAGATCAGTACGGAGGTGGCGCTGAGCGCGGTCGGGGGCGGGGGCTGCGGGGCGTCGATCCCCCAGTCGCCCAGAGCCAGCAGGATCGGTTCCAGCTTCCGGCCCCGTTCGGTCAGCTCGTAGACCTGCGGGCCTTCCGCCGGTGCCGTTCCACGGCGGATCACTCCGTTGTGTTCGAGCTCTCGGAGCCGGTCCGAAAGCAGGTTCGAGCTGACGTGGGGCAGAGCACGCCGCAACTCCGAGAAACGTTGAGGCACCAGGAGCAGCTCGCGGACGATCAGCAGGGCCCATCGTTCCCCGACGACGTCGAGCGCCCGGGCGATCCCGCACGAGTCCCGATAGCTACGGCTGGTCGGCATGGCCACCCCCTTGTCCAAGTTGATCCTAAACTACTGTCGGTACTAGTTGTTTTTAACAACCATGACTGGTTACTATTTTGCTCGGAATCAATCACCTGGAAGAGGCGCACATGAGTGGATTGCTGCTTGAGGACAAGAACGCTGTGATCTATGGAGGCGGGGGCGCCATCGGCGGTGCCGTCGCGCGGGTGTTCGCCCGGGAAGGCGCGAGGGTCTTCATCGCCGGGCGGACGCAGGCGAAGCTCGACACCGTGGCGCGTGACATCGCCGCCTTGGGCGGAACGGCCGAGACCGCGCAAGTCGACGTTCTCGATCAGCAGGCGGTCGAAAAGCACGCCGACGCGATCGCGTCGACGGCCGGCGGCATCGACATCGCCCTCAACGCCGTGAGCGTCATGCACGACCAGGGGACTTTGCTGGCGGATCTCTCGCTGGAGGAGTTCATGCGGCCGATCGATGGTTTTCTGCGGGCGCTGTTCATCACGAGCAAGGCCGTGGCGCGGCACATGGGGCGCGAGCGTCCCGGCGTCATCCTGACCCTGTCGGAGCCGGGTGCCAAACTGGCGGTGGGCGGCATCTTGGGGCACGGCGTGAGCTCGGCCGGCAAGGAGGCGTTCTCGCGGCTCCTGGCCGCGGAGCTGGCACCCGGCAACGTCCGGGTCATCGACATCCGTCCCCACGCCGTCATCGACGCGCCGGCGGCGGGTTCCTACACCAAGGACCTCTTCCAGCGCTCCGCGGCGGCGGCCGGGCAGTCGGTCCAGGAGTTCCTCGACCGCGGGGGAATGGTGCAGGGGACTCTCCTGAAGAGGCTTCCCACGCTGTCCGAGATAGCAGAGACGGCGGCGTTCCTGGCCTCGGATCGCGCCGGTGCCATGACCGGAACAGTCGCCAACCTGTCCGGCGGCGCGCTCGTGGACTGAGTCCCGGCTCTCGCGGTCAGGGGGCACGCCCCGCCTCACTGATCGCGGGAGGACGCCGGCGAGCGGGTGGAGCCGACGGCAAAGTGGCAGGTCAGCGCATTAAATCCGCATACACTCCATCTGATGGAGAGGGCAGAGGCGGATCCACTCATCGGGCAGGTGCTCGATGGGCGCTACGTCGTACGGTCCCGGATCGCCCGTGGCGGCATGGCCACGGTCTACGCCGGGCACGACACCAAGCTGGACCGTACGGTGGCGCTCAAGGTGATGCACGCCAACCTGGCTGGCGACGAGGACTTCGTGCGGCGCTTCGTCGACGAGGCCAGGCACGCCGCCGCCCTGTCGCACCCGAACGTCGTCGCGATGTACGACCAGGGCACCGATCAGGGGCGCGTGTTCCTCGTGATGGAGTACGTCGCCGGGCGCACTCTGCGCGACCTGCTGACCGAGCGGGGCCGGCTCGGCCCGCGCGCGGCGCTCCAGGTTCTGCGGCCGATACTCGCCGCGCTGGGCGCCGCGCACCGCGTCGGTCTGGTCCACCGGGACGTCAAGCCGGAGAACGTCCTGCTGGCCGCCGACGGGCAGGTCAAGGTGACGGATTTCGGGCTGGCCCGAGCGGTGACGGCGAGCAGGCAGACCCAGACGGGCATGCTCATCGGCACGGTGGCCTACCTCGCGCCGGAGCAGGTCCTGACAGGCGACGCGGACGCTCGCACCGACGTGTACGCCGCCGGGATCATGCTGTTCGAGCTGTTGACCGGGTACCAGCCGTACCAGGCGGGCACCCCGCTGGCCGTGGCGTACCGGCACGTCAACGAGACGGTGCCGGCCCCGTCGAGCGTGATCCCGGGCCTGCCGCCACAGTTGGACGCGCTGGTGGCCGGGGCGACCGACCGCGACCCGGCGCGGCGTCCGCCCGACGCCGGCCGGTTCGACGCGGCGGCCGGTGAGGTGCTCCACGCGCTGCCGCCGGACATCGACTCGACGTCGGCGTCCGTCGTGCCGGTGCCGCTCGGGCCGTCTCAGGCGGCCGACGGGGCGCGAGCGCCGCTGTCCGAGCGGGTGACGCAGAATTTCCGGGTGTCCCCGGACGCGCCGTCGTCCGGCCACGACGTGACGCCGAATCCGCACACCATGGTGATCTCCGGTTTCGAGGGTCCGCCTCGGACGCGGTGGCGTCGCCGACGCACGTCCGGGCTGTTCGCCGCCTGCGTCGTCGTCGCGCTCCTGTTCGGGGGCTTCGTGTGGTTCCAGACGGAGGGACGCACCGCGCGCGTGCCCCAGCTCGTGGGCCTGTCGGAGGCGGACGCCCGTCTCCGGGCCGAGAAGCTCGGGCTCAAGGTCAAGGCCGGCTCGTCCCGCCAGGACCCGAGGGTGCCCAAGGACAAGGTCGCCCAGGTCGAGCCGGGCGTCGGCACGCAGGTCAGGACGGGCACACTGCTCACTCTGGTCCTGTCGACGGGCAAGCCGCCGGTCGCCGTGCCCGACGTTCGGAAGCAGCCACTCGACCAGGCGGAACAGCTGCTGCGGCAGGCGGGACTCCAGCCGGGCCGGCAGGTCCGGCAGGACAGCGCCACCGTGCCGCGCGGTGACGTGATCACGACCAGGCCGGCGGCGGGGAAGAAGCAGAACCCGGAAGAACCCGTCACCATCGTGGTCAGCCGCGGCATCACGATGCCGGATCTGAGCGGCCTCACTCCGAGCCGGGCCGCGCGGAAGCTGGCCGCGCTGGGCCTGAACGCGCAATGGCGGCAGCAGGCCCCGGACAACGGCCAGCAGCCGAACACGGTGGTCGGCCAGGACCCTCCCGCGGGACAGCCCGTCAACCGGGGCGACGCCGTCCAGGTGACCTTCACCGACCAGAGCCAGTGCCAGTGGGACCCCTTCTGCTCCTACGGCGGCGACCAGAACGACGGCGGCGGGTAGGCCGCCGCCCGTCAGAGTCTCCTCGGAAGGGTGGCGAGGAAGGCTTCGGCCGCGTCCTGGACCCGCTCCCGGTCTCCGGTGGCGAGCAGGTCGAGGAGCAGCCCACGGATGGTGGCGATCACCAGTGTGGCCGTGCGCGTCGCGGTCTGCGGGTCGGTGCCGGGTCCCTGGGCGTCGCGCAGGGCGTTCATCCAGTCGGCGACGACCCGGTCGAGGAAGCCCGCGAACTGCTCCGGCGCCTGAAGAGCGCGTCCGTAGACGGCGAAGAACAGCCTGAACTCCGCCTCCCGCTGCGGAGCCGAGGTACGCGTCCAGGCCGCGCGCGCCGCCGTGGCCAGGTCGGGGTGCTCGCCGAGCGTTTCGCTGGTGGCCGCGAAGATGCGTTCGCGCAGGCGGGCGAGGATGGCGACCAGCATCTGCTCCTTGGTGCCGAAGCGGTGCACCAGCGTCGTCGTCGAGACCCCGAGGGCGGCGGCGACGGGCCGCCACGACAGGTCGGAGAACCCGTGCTCGACCGTGTAGTCGACCACCGCGTCCAGCAGCTCGGCTCGCCGCTGATGGTCGACGGGACGCCCCGCCATCGCCGCCTCCCGGTCTCGGCTTGACATTTATAGTACGACCGTACAAAGAATGGAGCACGACATCAAGGGTCACCGGCCGACGGGGGCCCGGATCCTGGAGGTTGCTCATGCGCGTTCTCGTCACCGGAGCGTCCGGCTGGGTCGGCCGCGGGCTCGTCCCCGAGCTGATCGCCGCCGGCCACGAGGTCACCGGGCTCGCCCGCTCGGATGCCGCGGCCCGGACGCTGCGCGCCGCGGGCGCCGAGGTCCGCGCCGGATCGCTGGACGACCTGGGCACCCTGCGCACGGCCGCCGCCTCGGCCGACGGCGTCATCCACCTCGCGTTCAGGCACGACATCGCCTTCGCCGGCGACTACGCCACGGCCACCGCCGCCGACCGCGCGGCGATCGAGGCGTTCGGCGAGGCCCTGGCCGGCACCGGCAAGCCGTTCGTCATCGCCTCGGGCATCCTGGGCGTGCTCGGCCTCCCGCCCGGCGCCGTCGCCACCGAACGCGACGGGCTCGCCCCCGGCACCGGGGACCGCGACGTGCCGATCGGCGGCGCCAACGGGCGGATCGCCAACGCCCACTACACGCTCGCCCTCGCCGACCACGGAGTTCGCTCATCGGTCGTACGGCTGCCACCGGCCACTCACGGCGCCGGCGACAACGGGTTCACCTCGACCGCGATCGGCTTCGCACGCGAGAAGGGCGCCGCGGCGTACGTCGGCGACGGCGCCAACCGCTGGCCGGCGGTCCATCGCGACGACGCCGCGCGCCTGTTCCGCCTCGCGCTCGAGTCCGCGCCGGCCGGGTCGGTGCTGCACGCGGTCGGCGATGAGGGCGTGCCGATCCGTGAGGTCGCCGAGGTCTTCGCGGAGCACCTCGGCGTCCCCGCCGTTTCCGTCACGCCTGAGGAGGCCGGAGAGTACGTCGGCTGGCTCGGCCGGTTCTGGGGAACCGACGGTCCCGCCTCCGCGCGGATCACCCGCGACCTGCTCGGATGGCAGCCGACCAGCCCCGGGCTGATCGCCGATCTCAAGGAGGGCCACTACTTTCGGTAGGAACGGCTCGTCGACAACAGTCCGGCCAGTGCCGTGGCGGCGAGCGCCAGGATGAACAGGGCGTAGTCGCGGGCGGTGCCGATGAGCCCGCCGCCGTGGACGACCAGCACTCCGGCGGCGACGGACGGCACGCCCATCCCGCAGTAGCAGATCACGTAGAGGACGGACAGCACGCCCGCCCGCTCGTGCGGGGCGGCGAGGGGGACGACGGTGCGGATGCCGCCCTGGAACCCGGCGCCGAATCCGATCCCGGCGACGAAGGTGCCGGCGAAGAATCCGGCCGTCGAGGACAGTTCGACCGCGATCAGAATCCCTGTCGACGCCACGGCGAGCATCGTGATGCCGAACAGCATCACGGTCCGGGGCGGCGTACGGTCGAGCGCGACGGTGGCCAGCGACCCGACGACGGCCAGCAGGAAGAAGCCGAGTCCGCCGACGACCACCGAGGTGGAACCGGACAACTGCCGCGCGAGCGCCGGGCCGAGCGAGCCGTAGAAGCCCGCGAGCGCCCACACCGCGAACAGGATCGGCGCGGCGGCGAGCACGGGTCCGCGCAGGCCGGGTGGCACCGCGAGTTCGGGCACGAGAGCGGCGCGCCCGCCCGGCCGGCGGGTGACGGTCTCCGGCATCAGGACCACACCGACGCCCTGCAGGACGAACGTGCCGATGAGCACCAGATAGACGAGGTGCGTCGGCGCCGGCGCGTACTGGACGAGCAGCCCGGACAGCAGGACGCCGGCGCCGGTGCCCATCCCCGGCGTGGCGGCGTTCGTGATCGCGCCGCGTCTGGGGTGTACGTCGAGCATCGCCGCGCCCAGCGCGCCGAGGGCCCCGCCGGTGGAGATTCCTTGGAGCAGCCGGCCGGCGAGCAGGGCGTCGACGCCGCCCGCGGTGGCGAGCACGACCGTCGCGACCGTCTGTACGGCGAGCGCGGCCAGCAGCACCGGCCGGCGGCCGACGTGGTCGGACAGGCGGCCCAGCACGAGCAGGGCGAGAAGGACGGCGATCGCGTACACGCCGAAGACGACGGTGGTGGTGATCGGCGAGAAGTGCCACCTTCCCGCGTAAGTGGCGTACAGCGGCGTCGGCGCGCCGGAGGCGGCCAGGAAGGAGACGACGATCGAGGCCGGCAGCGCCAGCGCGCCGCGCCGGGGACGCCGTTCGGCGACCGGCGGCGCGATGGCCTCCCGTCCCGCGGGGCCGCGCATGCCGTGGTCGGTGATGGGTTCGGTCATACGTCGAGGTTCGTCCCACCGTGTGTGTATCCGCGAGTGGCGGTATTGCCCATTTTCGTTAGGATCCTGCCATGTCGGTTCATCGTGTCGCCGTGCTGGCGCTGGACGGCGTGACCCCGCTCGACCTGGCCATTCCCGCGCAAGTGTTCAGCGCGCGGCCGGAGACCCCGTACGAGATGACGCTGTGTGCGCCGACCGATCGGGTGACGACGACCGCCGGCTTCCAGCTGGTCGTGGACGGCGGGTTCGACGAGGTCCGCGCCGCGGACACCGTCATCGTGCCGGGCGTCGAGCCGCCCCTGCGGCCGCCACCGCCGGTCGTGCTCGACGCCCTGGCCGAGGCCCGTGACCGGGGCCGGCGGGTCGTGTCGATCTGCACCGGCGCGTTCGCGCTGGCCGCGGCCGGCGTACTGGACGGACTGCACGCCACCACGCACTGGAGGCACATCGACGACCTCGAACGGGAGTTCCCGGCCGTCCAGGCGGACCGCGACGTGCTCTATGTCGACGAGGGGGAGGTGCTCACCTCGGCCGGAGCGTGCTGCGGCATCGACCTGTGCCTGCACATCGTGCGCCGGGACCTGGGCGCCGTCGTGGCCAACCGGATCGCCCGGGGCCTGGTCGCCGCGCCGCACCGCGACGGCGGGCAGGCCCAGTACGTGCCCGCGCCGGTGGCCGCGACCGGCGACACCGGTCTCGCCGAGACCCGCGCCTGGGCGTTGCGTCGTCTCGACCGGTCGCTCTCGGTCGCCGAACTGGCCCGCCACGCCGGCGTGTCACAGCGTTCGTTCATGCGCCGCTTCGCCGAGGAGACGGGCACGACGCCGTTGCAGTGGCTGGTCAACGCACGGGTCGGCCTGGCGCGGGAACTCCTGGAGACCACCGACCTGTCGATCGACCAGGTGGCGCGCGACTGCGGGCTGGGCACCGCCGCCAACCTGCGCCTGCACTTCCGGCGCACGCTGAACACCACCCCGACCGCGTACCGGCGCACCTTCACGCGCGGTGCCGGAACCCAGGACCTCCAGGCCACCGGCTGAGCGACGACGGTGGACGGGGTCAGGGCTTGCGGCCGACCGCGCCGTACAGCCAGCACGGTTGGGGCACCGGGGCTTCGGCGTCGGGGCGCCACTCGTTCAGCATGACCAGGCCGGGAGGCGCGAGCTCGAACCCGTCGAAGAAGCGCGCGATCTCCTCCCGCGGCCGGAAGTGGATCGGCGTGGGTGTGGTCGCGTAGACGGCTTCCGTCTGCGCCACCATTTCCGGCGACAGGACGTCCGTCGTGGCGTGCGTGGCGGTGAAGTGGCTGCCCGGCGCGAGCGCGTCATGCAGGCGGCCCATGACGTACGGCCGCTCCTCCAGGGTGAGGAAGTGGACCATTGCGATCATCAGCACGCCGACCGGCTGGTCGAAGTCGATGAACTTGGTGGTCTCCGGGTGTTCGAGTACCTCGGCCGGCCGGTGCATGTCGGCGGTGACGACCGTGGTGTGGCTGTTGGCGGCGAGCAGCGCCCGGCCGTGGTTGAGCACGACGGGATCGTTGTCGACGTAGACGACCCGCGCGGACGGGTCGACCTCCTGCGCGATCTCGTGCGTGTTGCCGACCGTGGGCAGCCCCGAACCGATGTCGATGAACTGCCGGACGCCCTGCTGTGCCATGTAGCGCACGGCGCGCCGGAGGAAGGCGCGGTTCTGGTGCGCGACCTGACGGGTCCCGGGCATCGCCTCTTCGACCCGGTCGACGGCGTCCCGATCCACCTGGTAGTTGTCCTTGCCGCCCAGGTAGTAGTCGTACATCCGGGCGACGCTCGGCCTGTTGGTGTCCAGGCGCCCAGGCGCGCGTTCGCCGCGGTCCGGCACGACATGACCTCCTCGGGCGATCGGGCGGGCGATCAGACTTTAGACGATCAGCCCGGCCGGGGGTCGACGTAAGGGGACTTCGCCCCCAGGTCACCGGCCCAGGGGAGCGGCTACCCCACTCTCGTCGCGTCGACGGAGTTCGACACCTGTAGCGCGCCGGATGGAAGTCCTTTGAACTCGTCGCCCCGCTTCATGTAGTCCGCCATGAGCTTATCGGCCTTCGCGTCGGCGTCCACGATGAACAACGACCTTTCGGGGCCTACGTCGAGATCCTTGAAGGACCGGGGAATCGAATAACCGGGCCTGTTCGGCGCGAGTCGCTCCCACGGGGACTGCAGCGGAGGCCCCTTCCGGCCGGGGAACTGCGCGACCAGCCACAGCCGGTGTCCCGCCTGCGGCTGTCTGGTCACCTGCACACTGATCGTTCGCTCCAGGTCCCTTCCGGTGCCGCTGATCGCGATCGTCGCCTGCGCCGGCGAGTCGCCTTCCGCGGTGGCGGACACGCTCGGAGCCGGAGCGGACGAAGGCGCGGGCGGCGAGGAACCTTCCTGCGTCGGTGAGACGGCCGGCCCTGCGGCAGGCGGAGGTGTGGCGGGGCCGCCCGCCGAACCGGCTCCCGGATCGCCGAGGCCCCGCAGATTCACCGTCCAGCCGAATGCCGCGATCGTGGCGGCCATGGCCAGCGTCAGAACTAACAGCAGGGACATGACGGCGAACTGTTTCCTGCTCGGCATCGAGTACCCGAAACGTTTTCCGACATTCCACGCCATTCGCCAGTGCATCATTGTCGTTCCTACCTGGGATGCGCGAGGGCGTCCAGCGGTTCACTCGGGCCGGCATGCTCACACGAGAGGAGGACGCCCTCTCATCTCGTTCCGAGGCCGTCGGCCCGCCGGCTGCGGAAAGTGCGGCGGTACGTGTCGGGTGGCACGCCGACCGTTCGGTTGAAATGGCGGCGGAGCGTGGTCGCGGTGCCCATGCCGGTGGCCTCCGCGATGGCGTCGATGCTCTCGTC
Organism: Actinoallomurus sp. CA-142502; assembly: GCF_050936355.1. Taxonomy (NCBI): domain Bacteria; kingdom Bacillati; phylum Actinomycetota; class Actinomycetes; order Streptosporangiales; family Thermomonosporaceae; genus Actinoallomurus; species Actinoallomurus sp. CA-142502. Next base: position 9,007,158 of record NZ_JBNJMY010000001.1, on the reverse strand, counting down.
GGTGGTCTCCAGGAGTTCCTGGGCCCGGCGGATCCGCTGGGTCAGCAGCCACTGCAGCGGGGTGGTGCCGGTCATCGACCTGAAGTGGCGGCCGAGGTGGCGTGAGCTCATGTTCGCCCGGCGGGCCAGATCCTCCACCGTCAACGGCTGGTCCAGCCGCTGGGCCGCCCAGGCGAGCAGCCCGCTCAGGGGGTGGTCGCGCTGTTCGGGCACCGGAGTGGCGACGAACTGGGCCTGCCCGCCGGGGCGGTGCGGCGGTACGACCAGCCTCCGGGCGACCGCGTTGGCGACCGCCGAGCCGTGGTCACGGCGGACCAGGTGCAGGCACAGATCCATCGCGGCGGCCTTGCCGGCGGAGGTGAGCACGCTGCCGTTGTCGACGTAGAGGACGTCCGGGTCGACCTCGACCCGGGGAAAGCGGGTGGCCAGCGCCCCGGTGTGCGCCCAGTGCGTGGTGGCGCGCCGCCCGTCCAGCAGGCCGGCGGCGGCCAGTACGAAGGCGCCCGTGCAGAGGGAGGCCACCCTCGCGCCGGCCTCGTGGGCTCCGCGTACGGCGTCGACGACGTCCACCGGCGGGTCCTCGTCGACGTCGGCCCAGCCGGGCACGATCACGGTGTCGGCCAGCGCGAGCCGGTCGAGTCCGCAGTCCGGTTCGAGCAGGAAGCGGCCGTCGGCCCGTACGTCGCCCGTCCCGCAGATGACGAGCTCGTACCAGGGCTCGACCGGGACCGGCGGTGCGGAGCTGAACAGCTCGCACGCCAGGGCCAGTTCGAAGTGCAGGATCCCGTCGGCGATGACCATCGCGACTGTGCTCACGTCCGGAATTGTATGCATCGTGTCGTTCCAGACGCTCGCGCGGGGATCCGGGCGGTCGCCACGATGTCCGGAACGAGCTACCGGACAGGGGAGAGCTGATGGGAACGGGTCGTACGGTGGTGGTCTTCGGCGCGTACGGGCACACCGGCCGTTTCGTGGTGGCGGAGCTGCTGGAGCGCGGGTTCGTCCCCGTTCTGGCCGGCCGGGATCCGGAGAAACTCGGCGCTCTGGCCGCGTCGCACCCGGGACTCGACGCCCGGCGGGCGTCGGTCGACGACCCGGCGTCCCTCGACCGCGCGCTGGCCGGGGCGGACGCCGTGATCAACTGCGCCGGGCCCTTCGCCGCCACCGCCGCCCCGGTGATCGAGGCGGCCCTGCGCGGCGGAGTGCCGTACGTCGACGTCGCGGCCGAGATCGAGGCCATCGTCGACACGTTCGCGCACTTCGCCGACCGCGCCCGCGCCGCGGGAGCCGCGGTCGTGCCCGCGATGGCCTTCTACGGCGGGCTCGCCGACCTACTGGTCACGGCCGCGATGGACGAGTGGACCGGCGCCGATGAGGTGCACGTCGCGTACGGCCTCGACAGCTGGCACCCCACGTACGGGACGCGTGCCGCGGGCGCGGTCTCCCGGCAGCGGCGGGACGGCCGGCGGGTCCGCTACGCCCGCGGCCGGCTGGAGTACCGCGACGACGAGCCGCCGGCCCACAAGTGGGTCTTCCCCGATCCGATGGGCGCCCGCGACGTGATCGGGGAGTTCACGATGGCCGACGTCGTGACCATTCCCAGCCACGTGTCCGTCCCGGAGGTGCGCACGTACATGACCGTCGAGGCGGCCAGGGACGTGGCCTCCCCGGACACACCGGCCCCGGTCGCGGCCGACGAACACGGGCGGTCCGCGCAGTCGTTCGTCGTCGACGTCGTCGTGCGCTCGGGTGTACGGGAACGGCGCGCGGCGGCGTACGGCCGGGACATCTACGCCGTCACCGCACCGCTCGCCGTGGAGGCCGTCCACCGGATCCTCACCGGCAGGACCAGAACGGCCGGCGTCGCCTCGGCCGGGGAGATCTTCGACGCGCCGGACTTCCTGACGGCCCTGGCACCGCACATCACGGTCGACCTCGATCGGACGGACGCCGCCGAACTGAGGCCGGACCCCCGCCGGGCGATCGGCGTGCCGGGAGCCGAGTGACTCTCTTCGCCGGGGCAGCGGCAAGATCGTTGAGTCACGCGGTGGCGAGGCGGGCGGCGGTGAGGGCGCTGTTGATGGAGACCTCACCGCGCACGCCCGGGGCCGCCCCCATGTCCCCGACGAGCCGGCGGAGCTCAGGTCATTTGATCCGGAAGGCGTTGAGGGTTCGCCGGATGAGGTAGGACCATTCGTCGCGGGTGCGGGCCTTGTCCTCCTCGGCTGCGTCGGCCAGGGCCAGGCCGGCCCCGCCGAGGATCCAGAAGCAGAAGCGCACCGTGCTCTCGATCGCCCGGTTCTCGACGTAACCCGCGTCGACCAGGGCGTGAATGAACCCTTCGACGAGCCCGTAGGCGTACTTCTCCTCGGTCTCGTGCCAGCGCTGCCACCCCAGCGCGGTCGGGCCCTCCTGCCACACCAGCCGTCCGTACGCCGGGTCGCAGCACTTGTCGAGGAAGGCGTCCAGGGCGAGCAGCGCCGCGTCCCACGGATCCGCGGCGGTCGCCGCCGCGGCGATCTCGTCGAACGCGCGTTTCTCCTGGTCGTCGAGGACGGCCTCGAAGAGTGCCTGCTTGTCGGCGAAGTGGTGGTACACGGCGCCGCGGGTCACCCGGGTGGCCGACGCGACGTGCTCCAGGGACGTCGCGGTGTACCCGCGCTCCGCGAACAGCCTGGTCGCCTGTTCCAGAATCGCGGCCCTGGTGGCCTCGGAGTAGGCCTCGCGTCGACTCTTGACAGGCGGCATACGGTGAGTCTATTGACATACACAGAGTATGTGACATTCAAAGAGTAGGTGACCGTGCATGGCGGGTTGGGAACAGGCTCGGCGCAGGTACCGGCTGGTGCACGACGTCGCCGGGGACGTCGCGAGGAACGGGCCGGGAGCGGTCGACGAGTGGTTGCCCGCGATCGAGGCGGAGTTCGGCGACCTCGGCGAGCTGTTGCACGACGTCCAGCGGCGTCTCCAGACCGCCGCCGAGGCACGGCTGGACGCCCTGATCGAGGCGCCTCCCGCCCACCCGGAGGCGTCGGTCATGGCGGTCCTCGACGAGGTCGCCGAGACCCATCCGGACCTGCGGCGCCTGGTGGACGCGTACGCGAGCCACCCCGCCGTCGCCGAGGGCACCGCCCGGTTCCACCGGGCCGTACGCGCCGCCACCGGCGTCGACCTCACCCAGGTCCGGTCCGACCGCTCGCGGTACGAAGAGAAGGGATCCAGTCGTGACCGAAAGCCCGCCTTCCGCCTTGGTCTTCGACCCGTTTGCGCCTGGCTTCACTGACGATCCGTATCCCCACTACGCCGAGATGCGCGACGGCGCGCCGGTGCATCAGCACCCAGTCGGGTTCTGGCTGCTCACCCGGTACGAGGACGTCTCGTGGCTGCTGCGGGCCGGCCTCTCGGTCGAGGACCGCAACCTGGCCGAGAGCAGCCCGTTCCGGATGATGCAGGAGGCCATGTACGGCGACCGGCTGCCGCGATTCGACGCCCGGTCCATGCTGGACCGGGACCCGCCGGACCACACCCGCCTGCGCCGGCTGGTCGCCAAGGCGTTCACCCCTCGTGCGGTACGGGCCCTGCGGCCCCACGTCGTCGAGCTGGTCGACGGCATGCTCGACGCGATGGGCCGGGCCCGCCGCGTCGACCTCATCGAGTCCCTCGCGTTCCCGCTGCCGTTCGCGGTGATCGCCAAGATGCTCGGTACGCCTTCCTCCGACCACGAACGCATCCGGGAGCTGACCGGCGTCGTCGTACGTTCGCTGGAGCCGGTCGCCGACCCCGACCTGGTCTCGGCGATCGTGGCGGCCGACGCCGAACTGGCCGGCATCGCCGCGGAGATGATCGCCTGGAAACGCGAGAACCCCGCGGACGACCTGCTCACCGCCCTCATCAACGCCGAGGACGACGGTGACGTGCTGGGTGAGGAGGAGCTCATCGCCCAGACCCTGCTGCTGTACATCGCGGGCCATGAGACGACGGTGAACCTCATCGGGGGCGGCGCGCTCGCCCTGCTGCGCGACCCCGGGCAGCAGGCGCTGCTGCGCGACGATCCGGGGCTGGTCGCGAACGCGGTGGAGGAGATGCTCCGCTACGACAGCCCGGTGCAGGCGAGCCGGCGGATCACCGTCGAACCGGTCACCGTCGGCGGCGTCGAGATCCCTGCGGGCGCGTTCGTCATGGCGAGTCTCGCCTCGGCCAACAGGGACGAGCGTTTCTGGGGGCCGGACGCCGGTGAGCTGCGGCTGAACCGGGAGAACGCTCGCCAGCACGTGTCGTTCGGCGCGGGCCCGCACCACTGTCTCGGCGCGTCCCTCGCGCGGATGGAGGCCTGCATCGCCTTCGAACGGCTGACCGCGCGCTTCCCCCACCTTTCCCAGGACGGTGAGGTGAGGTGGAACGGCCGCATCAACCTGCGCGGTCCGTCATACCTCCCGGTGTCGACCGGCTAGCGCGGCTTCATTCACCGTTCACGCTCGCGGCGAGATCATTCAACAGACATGAATGTATGTTTGAGTGGTGAGTGGCTTTCTCCGCGTCTCCGGCCTGCGCGCGAAGTTCTCGCTGACGGTTCTGGCCGTGGTGCTCTACCGGCTCGGGCAGAACCTCCCGAGTCCGGGCGTGGACGTCCGGGCGCTCCGGGCGGCCGCCGACGCGGCCGTCCGCGACGACCGGTTCTACGGCCTGATCGACATGCTCAGCGGCGGGGGACTGCTCCGGCTCTCCGTTCTCGGGCTCGGGGTGTTCCCGTACGTCGCCGCGTCCGTCGTGGTGCAGCTGCTCGTGGTGACCGTCCCGCGGATGAGGGCGCTCGCCGCGGCCGGCGGGGCGGGCGCCGCCAGGATCCAGCGGTACGTCCGGATTCTCGCCGTCGTGATGGGCGCCCTGATGGGAACGGCCGTCGCGGTCGCGGCGGCGAAGGGACGCCTTCCCGGCGGAGACGTCCTGGCGGGCTCGGGCGTCGGCACCGTCCTGGCGCCGGCGGGCGCCATGACGGCCGGCACGCTGGTCACCACCTGGCTGATGCGGCTCATCTCCTCGCGCGGGCTGGGCGACGGTCTCGCGGTCCTGTTCTTCGTGCAGCTCGCCGCCGTCTTCCCCGGCCTGCTCTGGCGGGTACGGCAAGAAGAGGGCACGGGCGCGTTCGCCGCCACGACGGCCGCCGTCCTGGTGTCCGTGCTGCTCGTCATCGTCGCCGTGCTCGTCCTGGACCGGGCCGAACGGCGGGTGCCGATCCAGTACGCCCGGCGGATGATCGGGGTCCGCCGGTTCGGCGGCGCGGCCACCTACGTCCCGCTGCGCCTCGACCACGCCGGGCTCGTGCCGGCGTTCACCATGCTGGCGCTGCTGCACCTGCCCGGCCTGGCCGCCCGGCTGTGGCCCGGCGGCGGGCGGCCGGACGGACTGTGGACGTCGCCCGACCAGGGCAGCGTCTGGTTCATGGTCGTGCTGTTCGTGTCGGTCGCCGTCCTGAGCGTCTTGAGCTCGGCGGGAGCGGTCGACCCCGTGCGCGTCGCCGACAGGCTCAAGCGGGAGGGCGCGTTCGTACCCGGCATCCGCCCCGGCCGGCCGACCGCCGACTACCTGGGGTACGTCCGCCTCCGCGTCACCGCCGGCACACCGTTCGTCCTCGGCCTCGTCGCCGTACTGCCCTCGGCGGCGCTCGCGCTCGCCGGCGACCAGCCCTTCGTCACCGGCACGTGCGTGCTGCTCCTGGCCGGGGCCGGCCTGCGCACCGCCGGCCGCATCGCCGACCGGTGGGGACAGCACATCTAGTGCGGTGACCACGAACGTTCGCCGGGTCTGGTGACACGCCGGTCGGCGTCCGTGATGGCGGGGCTTGGAACTCCTAACAGAATGATCTTGGTCCGTGCCTGCCCGGACGGTTGATCGTTGATCTCGGCATGAGGAAGGGTGAGCAACCCGCACCACCTGATCAGTGAGGGCAACGGCATCCCGCTGGCCATCTCACTCACCGGCGGCAACCGCAAAGACATCACCCGGCTCATCCCGCTGATCGAGGCCATACCGCCGGTGCGCGCGCACAGTCGCTCCCTCTTTGAAGGGCTTTCGACACTGGTTTGCTTCCGTATCTGTTAGAACGGGCCAACGCGCTCGACAGCGACGCGTTCTGGCGCTACGTCGACGGGATGATCTCGCTCAAGCAGCTGGCGCCCACCGGCAAGCCGAAGAACGTGCCGATCAGCTCGGCGGCGTCGGCTTCGCGGCTGGTCCTGCCGAGCACCGCCGGGTTCTTGGCCGGGCCGGGAACGGTGTGCCCGCCGCGGTGGATGGTGTAGAGCACCACCGGCGGCTTCCCCTCCTCGCGGTAGTCCGAGCGCTCGACCTCGGTGACGGCACCGGCAGGGGCCGGATCACGCGTGACGACGGGCGCGGCGGTGATGCCGTTGCGTTCGGCGAAGTATCGCGCGGTGCGGGGCGCCGACCAGCTCCCCCCGCCGACCTTGAACAGCCGCCGCTGCCACCAGCTCATCGTGCCGCCCTCGTAGGCGACGATCGGGTCCTTCGTGCCGTGGACGAGCATCACCGGCAGCGGCGCGGGCGGGGTGTCCGCCGCGAGGAAGTTCTCCGGGGCGGGCATGGTCGCGGCAAGCACCGCCGCGCCGGCGAGAAGCCCCGGCGCCTCGTGAGCGAGCCGCATGACCAGCTGGCCGCCGTTGGAGTAGCCGATCGCGAACACCCGGCGCCGATCGATCCGGTGCTCGCCGGCCAGCTTGGTGATCACCGCCCGCGTGAAGGCGAGGTCGTCGACGCCGTCGCGCCGGGCCGGGAACCAGCTTTCCTTGCGGGCGTCGTTCCAGTTCCCGCGGTAGCCGTCCAGGTAGGCGACCACCGCGGAGCCGGCGGCGAACCGGTCGAAGGCCTGGCCGGTGAACGCGCGGTGCTTGTCGCCGCTCTGGCGGGAACCGTGGAAGACCAGGACCAGCGCGCGGCCGACCCCGTCGCCGGCGGGGCGGACGGTGGTGAACGTGCGTCTCGTCCCGGCGACATCGACGCTGTCGCGGGTGGTGGTGAGCATGGCAGCCCTCCGAAAGATACGGATGGTCTATCCGTTTCACCATAGCGCAAGTAGATAAGTTATCCGTTTATGATGTGGTGGTGCCCACCACTCCGCTGCGTAAGGATGCCGCCCGCAACTGGGAGCGCATCGTCGCGACCGCCCGCCGCTACGTGGACGAAGGCAAGCCGCTGCAGCTGAACGACGTTGCCCGGGCGGCGTCCATGGGGGTCGCCACGGTCTACCGGCACTTCCCCACACCGGAGGCGCTGCTGGAAACCGTCGCCGCACCGACGTTCGAGGCTCTGGCTGAGCGCGCCGAGCAAGCGCTGGCCGACCCGGACCCGTGGCAGGCGCTGCACGGGTTCCTAGTCGAAGGCATCCGGGTGCAGCTGACCGACGCCGCTGTCGCGCCGGTGCTCGCCGCTGGCACCGACGCGCTCCCGTGCACCACCGAGCTCAAGCACAAGGTCACCAGCCGGTTCGGCCGGTTGCTGGCCCGCGTCCACGAGGCCGGCGTGATCGACCCCGGCGTGTCCGAAGCCGATCTGGTGTCCCTGATGTGCGGGATCGCGTACGCGGTCAACATCCACACCGGACTCGACGCCACCGAGCGGGCCGCCGCTGGCCGCCGTTATCTGGGCATCCTGCTGGCGGGCCTGCGACAGCCCCGGCCCGGCAGCGTGGAATGACGGGGAAGCGTGCCCTTCGGCCCGGTCGGGCTCAGGCGGGTGGCCAGAACCACGGCGCGGCGTCGGCCGCCCGCCGGCGGTCTTCCCTGGTTGCGCCGCCCGCCGCCTGCACGGCACGCCCCCTGCCAGGTCGGGCTTCGCCTCTCCGGCCATGTCGCCTCCCGGCGACTCAGCGAGGCGCCCGGCTGGTGCTTTCCTTCGCCTGGTGATCGGGTGTTCCGTCGATCTTCGGAGGCGTATCCAGGGACGGGACACGTTCGGCCCGCACGGACAGCACAGCGGAGCCGAACAGCAGCGTGGCGATGAGGACCGACACCGCGGTGATGGCGTGAGCCGAGCCGAACGCGCCGGCGGCGGTGTAGTAGACGCCGCCGATGACCGCGACCGACAGGGCGGCGCTGATCTGCAGGGTGGCGTTGACCAGACCGCTGGCCAGGCCGGCGAATGCGCGCGGGATGTGGGTGACCGTGATCCGGATCAGCGACGGCAGCGCGAGTCCCTGGCCGAAGCCGATGAGCGCCAGGGGTGCGGCGGCCCAGGGTGTCTGGCCGAACGCGGCGACGAGCCCCGCGAACACCAGGAAGCCGACGGTTTCCAGCCCCAGGCCGAGCGCGGCGATCCGGCGCGGCAGTACCCGCATGAGGTGCGGCACGGTCAGCGGGCCGATCAGGAACCCGATGCCCAGCGGCAGGATGTCGAGGCTCGCCTGCAGCGGGGTGCGCCCGGCGGCCTGCTCGCGTTCGGAGAAGACGAGGAAGAATGAGGCGATCGAGTAGAACAGGGCGACCGCCACCAGCGCGATCCGCACTCCGGGCGCGGTGAGTGCCCGGGGTGGCACCAGGGGCATGACGCGACGGCGCCGCCGTTCGCCGTCGAGCGTGGTCTCGTAGCGCCAGAACCTGTGCAGCAGGCCGGCCGCGGCGACCAGGACGACGAAGCACCACCATGGCCAGTCCAGGGCGCGCCCCTCGACCAGGGGTACGACGATCCCGGCGAGACCGACGAAGAGCAGGATCGCGCCGGTCCAGTCGAGTTTCGCCTCGCCTCGGGTGTGCGGGTCGGGCAGGAACAGGCTGCCCAGCAGCGCCAGCGCGGCGATCGGCAGGTTGATGAGGAAGATCGCCCGCCAGCCCAGGCCCCAGAGATCGGCGGTGACGAGCAGGCCGCCCGATGACTGGCCGATGACCGCGGCGAGCCCGAGGGTCGCACCGTGGAAGCCGAGGGCGATCGCCTGGTCTCGGCCATCAAGGCTCGCGCGGATGAGCGCCAGGGACTGCGGCGCCATCAGCGCGGCGGTGAACCCTTGCAGGACGCGCCCGATGAGCAGCAGCCAGGGTTCGCCGGCCGACCCGCACAGCAGCGAGGCCAGGGCGAACCCGACGAGGCCGACGACGAAAGCCCGCCGTCGTCCGTGCAGATCGCCGAGCCGCCCGCCGAGGGTGAGCGTCACGGCGTAGGTGGCGGCGTAGCCGGCCACGACCTGCTGGCCCAGGATGTCACCACCGCCGAGGTCGTCTTGGATCGACGGGATGGCGAGGTTGACGATGAAGAAATCCAGTGGGGGCAGCAGTGTGCCGGCCAGCAGTGTGAGCACGCCCAACCACGTCCGGGCCGATGTCTTTGATGTCGAAGTCATTGTTCAGTAGGTGAAAGGGACGTCGCGGTGGAGGGCGGTGCTGGACTCGAGTCCGTACGGTTCCCACGCTTTGCGCACCAGGGGGAGGTGCTGGGACACGTAGGAGTCGTGGTCGAACCGGAAGTCCTTTCCGCCCGACCTGTAGATCACGAAGACGGTTTCCATGGTTTCCTTTTTCGTCATCAGGCAGCAGACACGGAAAGCTGCGGGCTGTTCGAGCGGGGTGAGATGAGGCGCACGATGCGTCCGCGTTCTTGACACGCGGGTGCGCCGCCACAATTGCTTGGTTCTCTCGAAGCAATGGGCCGACGAGTGCGAGAGTCGGTTATGCCGCCGCGTCGAGCTCGGCCAGCTCCGCGTCGCTGAGGCGGAGCCGGGACGCGGCCAGGTTCTCCTCCAGGTGGGCGACCTTCGACGTGCCGGGAATGGGCAGGACGACGTCGGATCGGTGCAGCAGCCAGGAAAGCGCGACATTGGCCGGGGTGGAGTGGTGCGCCGCGGCGATGTGGTCGACCGGCCCGCCGGGGCGGGCCAGCCGCCCCGCGGACACGGGCGCCCAGGGGATGAACCCGATGCCGTGGCGGGTGCAGTAGTCCAGGACGTCGGCGGAACCGCGGTCGGCGACGTTGTACCGATTCTGGACCGTGGCGATGTCCGCGATCCGCCGCGCCCGCTCGATCTGGCCGACCGTGACCTGTGACAGCCCGATCGCGACGATCTTGCCCTCGTCCTGCAGGTTCTTCAGCTCGCCGACCTGGTCCTCCAGCGGAACCGCGGGGTCGACACGATGGAGCTGGAACAGATCGATGGCCTCGAGGCCGAGGCGGCGCATGCTCAGCAGTGTCTGCTGGCGGAGATACTCCGGGCGACCCACCGGAGGCCAGGCCCGGGGCCCGAGGCGTACCAGCTCGTCTCCCCGCCGGATGACGTCCGGGCCGTTGCGCGTCAGGCCCGCCTTGGTCGCGATCAGGACATCGTCCGGGTACGGGTGGACGGCCTCGCGGATGATCTCCTCGCTGACATGGGGTCCGTAGGAGTCGGCGGTGTCGATGAGCTGCACGCCGAGTTCGACGGCGCGCCGTACGACACGCACGCATTCGGCGCGGTCTTCGGGCTCGCCCCAGATCCCGAGCCCGGTCAGCCGCATGGCGCCGAAGCCCAACCGGGCGACCTTCTTCCCGGCGATTTCGAAGGTGCCTGCGCCGTCCGCGAGGGAGGCGGTCATGATCGGGTGTCCCCTTTCTCGAAAGCCTGCTCCGATGCGGAGTTCTCGGCATCGGTGGCTGCCTGCTCGGCCAAGCGGCGCAGGAGGACCAGGCCGTCGTGGCCGGTGCTGCCCGGTTCGGCGCTGTAGACGGACAGGTGCTGCCCGGGCGCGCTGGCGACGGCGAACGTCTCGAAGTGCAGCCGCAGTTCGCCCACCCGTGGATGTACGAAGTGCTTCACCTCGCTGGTCCGCGGACGCACCTCGTAGCGGGCCCACAGGTTCACGAACGCCGGGCTGCGCAGGCTCAGTTCGCCGACGATCCGCTCGATGTGCTCGTCCGCGGGGAACTGCGAGGACGACGCTCGCAGGTTGCTCACCGCGAGCCGCGACGCGGCGTCCCAGTCGCCGTAGAAGGACCTCGCGTACGGGTCCAGGAAGATCATGCGCAGCAGGTTGTCGTACCGGGCGAACCCGCGGTAGAGCTCCCGTGCCATCGCGTTCGCGCCCAGGATGTCCTGCGCCGCACTGACCAGGAAGGCAGGCACGTCCGGCATGCCGTCCATCAGGCGCACCAGCTCCGGAGCGGCGGTCAGCGACGTGGCCGCACGCGCCCCGAACACCGGCAGGCCGAGCCGGAACAAATGCGCCGCGGCGTCGTCATCCAGCTGCAGTGCCCTGGCGATCGACCGCAGCACCTGATCGGAGGGATGCCGTTCCCTGCCCTGCTCCAGGCGCATGTAGTAGTCCGTGCTCACCCCTGCCAGCAGCGCCACCTCATCGCGACGGAGCCCCGGCACCCGCCGCGGACCGTCATCGGGCAGACCGACGTCCTGCACCCGGATCAGCGCCCGCCGAGCTCGCAGGTAGTCACCGAGCTTGTTCTCACTGTCCACGTCGACGACAGTAATCTGGCCCGGCGCCTGGCGCGTGGGTGCAGCGCACCCATGTTGAGCCACCTGCGCCGATCTGCCGTCGGGGGTGAAGACAATTCACCGACGAAGGAAACGAAGACTCTGACCGCCCGTTCCCGTGGACCTTGGGCTGGGACTTCGCCGGCATGGTGATCGACCTCGAGCCCTCCAGCCGCGAGTCCCTACGGATCGCCGCCACCCCCTGGAACCCGATCAGGTCCACCCGGCCGGTGATCAGGTTCGGGCACGGCGGTTGACCGATCAGGAGGGGTCAGCGGCTGACCCAGACCGTGCGGCGGGGCAGAGGCGAGTCGATCCGGGTCCGCCGGGCGATGATGATCATGGCCTCGGCGTCGGGGACGCCGGTGCCAGCGATCGCCCGGCTGGTCGCCGCGGACGAGGACACGGTCCGGAATGTGATCCACGCGTTCAACGAACAGGGGCCGGCCTGCCTGGACCCTAAGTGGGCGGGAGGCCGTCCCCGCCTGATCGGTGACGATGACATCGCCTTCATCGTCGAGACGGCCACGACGCGCCCGGCCAGACTGCGGCGTCCGTTCGATTTCCCCGAGCGGTGTTTCGCCTTCGACCAGTTCGGGCCGATCTCGATACGCCCCTGCCACGGGTCGGCGTGGGCGCCGGCCTGCCGGCCGGACCGGCTCCCGGCGACCTACCGCCGCACCCACGGCTCGCTACTTCCACGGCTGTTCCGCAGCGAACGCAGGCAACGCTGGGGCCGCCCACGCCCCAAGGCAGCATGATCAAACCCGGCGACCGTTCGTGGTCACCGCACTAGGCCCGCCGTTTACGGCCGGATCCTCGGATGCCGAACGTGACCAGGCCCAGCGCCGCGACGATGAGGACGAGGATGCCGGTACGCCCGGTCACGAAGGCGCCGACCGTGCCGCTGACCCTGGACCACAGGCCGCTGTTCCCCGACCCGGCACTCTCTCCCAGCCAGATCGAGCCGTCCGAGGCCTTGGCGGGGTGGGTGCCCGACGCCTTGACGATCTGCGACAACCGCGGGAGCCGCTGGTTCATCTGCGCCGCGCTGAGCCGTGCGGAACTCAGCTTGCTGAAGTCGACGCCGCCATAGGTGATCGTACGGATGACGCGGGTGTCGCCCACGCGCATCGTCTGGTGGTAGGTGAAGTCCTTGTCGTGGAGCGCGCGGACGTAGGAGTCGAAGACCTGCCGGGGCTGCCAGCCGTCCGTGAGCACGGCCGGACCCAGGTCACCCGAGTCGATTAGGCCGTCGAAGGACGTGTGGTGACCGCTCTGGTGCCGGTCCCGGATCCACTGCGCCACGACGCGGGCCAGGAAGGCGCGGCGTATCGGCGCGTACTCCGGCGCGGTGTTGACCGCCTCCTCGACCTTGGGCACGAGCATCGTCTGCTCCAGCCGTTCACCCCGCGCGTCGGAGGCCGGATCCGAGTCGCAGCCGTACCCGCCGCCGAGGTGCTGCGCCTTCGCCTTCACGTGGAGCGTCGCCTTGACGATGTAGAGAGAGGAGCCGTCCTGCCGTACCTCGACGTCGCCGGGCACGATCCACAGCCGCGAGGAGTAGCAGATCGTGTCCGTGGGGCCGCCCATCGCTTTCCAGTACCGGGCGCCGAGCGGGGTCTTCGGATCGATCAGCTTTCCCTCGGTCTGCTTCATCCGCAGATCGGCCTCGAGCAGCGCCTTCCCGGCGTTCGTCCGTCCGAGCTGAGGGTCCACGATCCGGTTCGGCTCGGTCGGGTTGAGGTTGACCCAGAACTTGCTGGGATCCAACGCCAGCCAGGTCCGCAGGTCGGCGGTGCTGTTCGTGAGCGCGTCAAGGCCGGAGTCGGCGTCCTGGGAGGAGCCGGGAGCGGCCGGACGCCCGGAGAGGGAGTACCGCACGCCGCCCGAGCCGGGGTTGTCCGACATATAGCGGATCCCCAGTGTGGAGAAGTCGACGCCGCCGAGGTTCTGTGACGAGAGTGCCTCTGCCAGCGGGCTCAGGGCGGTCCTGGAACAGTCATCGGCGGGCGGAGCGGCCCACACCGCCATCCGTACGCCGTTTCCGCCGAAGTCCTCGCCTGGCCGCCGCAGGCCCCCGGACGAGTGACACTGGCCCAGGTCCTGGGTGGCCATCTCCTCGGCCTTCTTCGCCTTCTCCTTCACGCCGTTTTCTTGGCGGCTGAGCTCGGCCTCCCCCTCCTGCATGACCCTGCGCACAACGGTTTGCGCGATCCTGGAGCTCGCCGTTCCCGCCTTGGTGTAGTCGGCGATCGCCAGATTCCTGGAGAACGCCTTGGTCTGGATGTCGCACCGTCCGGCGCAGGGGGTACGTTGCCCGGCGAGGCCGCGGGGAGCCCGTGCGAGGATCCGGTTCGTCTCCTTCTTGAAGGAGTTGAACCCCATCTGTTTCCGGCCGATCGTCTTCTCGGCCAGGGTACGGAGCGACGTGTTGACGGCGCGGGTCGTCCACTCGAGCCCGTTCTCCTCCGAGTGGCCCGCCCACTTCTCGTTGCCCGTCGCCACCTGGAACAACAGGCCGTTCTTGGGCACGCCCAGCGAGTCGTACAGGTCTGCCTCCGTATCCACGGCGACCGATTGTGTCGTCACGCGGTAACCCTCCGGATCCTTGAACCCCGGATACCGGCTCACCGCCTCCGTGAGGATGCGGTAGAAGTCGTCGACGTTGTTCCGCAACCAGACGGGTAGCTGCGGATCGCTCTCCATCCAGCTGAAGTCGAACCACTGGACGGAGATGTTCGAGGGCAGGCGCAGTCCTTTCGCCCAGTCCCTCCAGGCCCGGATGAGCGCACGTCCCCTCGGGTCGGCGGCGAGCCGTCGGCCGGCCTCTTTGTAGGCCTCATCGAGCTGGGCGGGCGTTGTCTTCTTGGAAGCCGGATCCAGACCCGGCCAGATGACGGTCGTGGAGCTTGAGTCGTGCGATGGGGGCGGCGTCGGCCCGGCGAGCGCACCCGGCGCCGCCAGGGAGAACGCGGTGACCGCCGCCGCGAGGAGCGCACCCAGGCGGCGTCGGAAGCGCCGGGTCGGCGTGGCGTCGACTCGCCCCCTCCGGCGGAGGTCAGGAACCTGGACGCCCATGGTCGCCTCCTGTTTCCACCGGCCCGCGGCCCGGAGCGGCGGGCGGGACGATGCCCGCCGCGTCGAGGTAGCGGATGAGGGCCGTGTTCGGTGCGGCCTGGTGCGGTGCCTGGTGCGGTGCCTGGTGCGGCGGGGGCGGCCAGGGTCCGGTGGGCCCGGGCCATGCCTGTCCCGTCGGCGGGGCCGCCGGACCGGGGTGGCCGGGAGCGGGGTGGCCCGGACCCGGGTGGCCCGGACCGGACGGTGGCGGTGTGGACGTCCGGAGGCGCGTCTCGGCCTTCCGATACGCCAGGGCGCCGCCGGCGACGACCGCGCCCACCGCGAGCAGGGCGACGAAGAAGGCGCCCGCCAGCGAGGTGCCGGTCGAGCACGCCGCGCCGCGTCCGAAGTTGGGCTTGTTCAGGTTCAGCGACGGCTTGTAGCCGTAGCTGACGTCGCAGGCCGAGGCCGGCTGGGCGGTCAGCGGCAGAGCGAGGACGACGAGGAGGGCCGCCGTGGCGACGGCGGCGAGTCCACGGCGGATCATGGCGCCACCACCCGCTGCGGGCCGGGGGCCCGCTTCAACCGCAGCACTCTCGCGCGCAATCGGTCTCCCTCCTCGCGGGCCGCGGGCTCGTCCGCGGAGTCCCGCCGCTGCCAGCGCCAGGCGGCCAGGGCGAGCTGGGCGGACTGCAGGCGCAGGAGCGCGAGCGCGGCGGGCTGACCGTACGAGCGCCAGGTGCTCACCACCGCCCAGAGGCGCAGCGCCGGGTCGGTCAGGTACGGCGCCTCGGCGGGGGTGATCGCCGAGTCCGGCGCGGACGCCTCCGCCGTCACCGCCGTCCGGGCCGCGGCGGCTCGCGTACGCCGGCCCAGCCAGAGGAGCAGCGCGGCCAGCAGGATGAACGGCGCCTGCGGGACCAGCCACAGGAACGGAGAGACGATCAGCGTGTCGAAGGCCCCACCGGTCGCGAGGTGGTCGTGGACCCCGTGGGAGAACCAGCCCGCCAGCGTCTCCGTGCCCGCGGAGGCGCCGATGGCGGCCACGACCGCCGCGACGGCGATCAGCGGGCGGTGCCGCCGCGACTGGACGGCGAGGCCGAGCCCGGCGCCGAGCAGCGCCCCGAACGCCGCCTGCCCGCCGAGCAGGCCGATGGCCTGCCGGACGTAGTACTCGAAGCCGCCCGTCGCCCCGCTGATGAACGAGCCCAGCGACCCGTAGATCCGGATGAACAGGACGCTCTCCACGAGGTTGTAGCCGAGTCCGGCGGCCGCCCCGAGGACGAGCCCGGTCACCGCGTCGGTGACGCGATGCCGGAACAGGACGAACAGGAGGAGGACACCGGCCGCGACCAGGAAGGCGTTCACGATGCTGAGGTGCAGGATCATCAGGTCGATCGCGTGGTACTGGTTCTTGATCTGCGAGCCGAGCGAGCCCGACGGCTTGCCCAGGTAGCCGTTGAGGGTCCCGAACGCCAGCCCGGTGTACGCGCGGCCGAGACCGAAGACGACGAGCGCGCCCCAGCCGAACGCGACGAGCAGCACCGGAAGAGGCATCCGGGCGAACCGCTGGCCGCCGTGCAACAGCAGCAGGACGAAGGCGGTGCCGGGCACGCACACCAGCGCCTGGAACGGGTACGCCAGCACGACCGCCAGCGGGATCAGCGTGAACGGGCCCAGCAGCAGCACCAGGGTCACCCAGGTCAGCACCACCGCCCGGCGCCCTTCCGGTCGCCTGACCGCCGCGAAAGCCTGGATCGCGGCGCCGGCCACGATGCCGGCGAGCACGGTCCAGAAGATGGCGGGGGGCAGGGACAGCAGCCGGCCGATCGAGCCGGAGGTCCCCGGGAGCTTCTGGAAGATCGACAGCGTCGGCTCGTTCGCCTGGACGTGCGGCCGGAGGTAGTTGAGCAGCAGCTCCACCAGGTAGACCGCGATCATCAGCCGGGCGATGAGCAGGGCCCGTCCCCGTGCGAGAGCGTCGTCCTGGACCAGACCGCCCATCGTCGGCCCGCCCGTCACGGCGCGCTCCCGGGAAAGCTCGGCATGGTGGGCAGGTCCGTCGGGAAGGACGGCAGCGTCGTCGGAATGCCGGTCGGTACCCCGGACGGGAACTCGGACGGCATCGGGGGCATGCCCGGCATCTTCGGCACCGACGTGGAGCCCGGGGTCGGCAGCTGCGGAGTCCGCGCGTCGTTGGCCCCGGTGAGGTCGATCACCACGGCCGCGCCGAGGAGCACCACGCCGACCACCGCACCGGCCGCCAGCACCCGGACCTGCGGGCGCAGCGTCTCGTCGGCCGGGTCGGCCGACCGGTTCACTTCATTCACCCATCGCTCCGTACACCTAGTCCGGCCCGGTGTCCGTGGAGCGGCTGACGTCACGACGGCCGGGGAGGGCACCGCCGATCACGTACGGAGCCGCTACCCCGACCGGCGTTGGGAACAGAGCGTCCACGCTAGGCGAGCAGCGGGTGACCGGCTCGCCGATTCGTGCACGGGGAGTCGCCAGATCGTGCTCGGCGCTGGTCGGGCTATCCGGCGGAGCCGGGGCCCGGTGCCGGAGGGCCGGGCACGAAGTCGGGCAGGGCGGCGAACGCGGGATCGACCGTCGCCGTGGCGAGCACCCACCGCACCCACGCCCGTACCCGCGACAGCGGATGTTCGGGGAACCGCGCGTCCCACGCCGGGTCGTCGCCGCGATGGTACGGCAGTCGGCCCCGCAGCTCGGGGGCGTACGGATGCGGCAGCACCCAGCCGTCCGGCATGAGGCCGAGCTCGGCCATGATCGCCGCCTCGCGCACTCCGGTGATCCCGCTTTCCCCCGCGGAGCAGCCGAACATCACGTGACGGTCGGCCTTCGCCAGGAAGATGTTCGCCAGGAAGACCTGCCCGCTGGGCGCGTTCGGGATCGGCGCCTTCACCACCTGGCACACCCCGCGAACACCGCCGAGGACCACCGGCTCGGCCTCGATGAGGCATCCCATCTGCGCGTACTCGACGGCGAGGTTGTGCCGCATGGCCGGGATGTTCTCCAGCCAGGCCGGCTCGCTCAGCGGTGAGCCGTTCAGCGAGATGTGGATCCGGTCCCCGCTGGCGGGATGCGCCCAGGTCGTCTCGTCGAGACGCTGCAGGCCGGTTGAATCGAAAGCGACGACCACGTCTCAGAGCCTTCCGGAGCCGAACCGATGACACGCTGCCGATCGCAACGTACAGCACTGTCTGCCGGACTTGTGCGGATCTGAGTCCCCAGCGAGCACACGCCGCCGGGGATGCGAGATGTGGCGAACGCCGGTGCGTTATTTGGCGATTCGTCCCGGCATGGCGGATCTAGCTTGATCGATACACAAAGATCCGTACGGCGGGTACGGCGGTGGGCTCCGCGATCGGCCCGCGGCCGGCGGGGCTGAGGGAGCGGCTGTGGAGTTCGAGGTCCTGGGGCCGTTGGCGGTGTCGAGGTCCGGCGTGCCGGTGGACCTGGGCCCGCCGAAGGCCCGGGCGCTGCTGGCGGTGCTGCTGGGCCGTCCCGGCCGGGCGGTGGCCGGTGGCGTGCTGACCGAGGCGCTGTGGGGGGACGAACCGCCGAAGAGCGCCGCCAAGAACATCCAGACCTACGTTCACCAGCTGCGCCGCCGCCTGGGGGACCCCGGGCGCATCGTCCATCAGAACTCCGGTTACCTGCTGCGGGTCGGGCGGGACGAGTCGGACGTCACCCGGTTCGACGACCTGGTCGCGGCCGCGCGTGCGGTCCATGCGGGCGGCGAGCCGGTGCGGGCGAGCGAGCTGTTCCGCGACGCGCTGGCGCTGTGGCGCGGCGAGGCCTATTACGGCATGGTCGACATCCCGATCGTGGCGGCGGAGGCCGCGCGGCTGGCGGAGGTCAGGCTGTCGGTGCTGGCGCAGCGCGTCGACGTCGACATCCGGCTGGGCCGCCACACGGAGCTGGTCGGCGAGCTGACCGCGCTGGCCGGGGAGCATCCCCTGCGGGAGTGGATCTGGGCGCAGCTGATGCTGGCGCTCTACCGCTGCGGGCGCCGCGCGGACGCGCTGAAGGCCTATCTGCGAGCGCGGGACGTCCTGGTCGAGGAGACCGGCCTGGAACCCGGGCGCGAGCTGCGGGACCTGCATGAGGCGATCCTGGTCGGCGCGCCCTTCCTCGACCTGCCCGAGCCGGAGGCCGCGGGCGCGCGGACCGCCGGCCCGCCGGAACCGGGGTCGCGGGGGACCGCCGTGCCCCGGATGCTGCCGGGCGACATCGGCGACTTCACCGGCCACGAGGCCGAGCTGGCCGGCATCGACGCGGTCCTGAGAAGCGACCGCGAGCCGGACCGGCCGGCGCCGGTCGTGGCCGTGTCGGGCGAGGGCGGGATCGGGAAGACGACGGTCGCGGTGCACGCCGCGCACCGGCTGCGGAAGGCGAACCCGGGCGGCCAGCTCTTCGCCGTCCTGGACGGCGCGCGATCGACGGCCGCCGATCCGCACGAGGTGCTCGGGCGGTTCCTGCGCGCGCTCGGCATGCCGGACGCCGCCGTACCCGGAAACGAGGACGAGCGCGCCGCGGCCTATCGGAGTCTGCTGGCCGACCGGCGGGTCCTCGTGGTCCTCGACGACGTCCGGGACGAGCGGCAGATCGAGCGGCTGCTGCCGGGCAGCGGCACCTGCGCGGTGATCGTCACCAGCCGGCGGAGGCTCGGCGGGCTGGCCGGAGCGCACCGGATCGACCTCGGGGGGCTGCCGGAGGCGGACGGTGACACGCTGTTGCGCAGGATCGTCGGAAGCGGGCGGCTCGCGGCCGACCCGACGGAGCTGAAACGCCTGCTGGAGCTGTGCGCGGGGCTGCCGCTGGCGCTGCGGATCGTCGGTTCGCAGCTGGTGACCCGGCCGCACTGGAAGGTCGCCGACCTCGTCGCGCGGCTGGCCGACGCCCGTCACCGGCTCGACGGTCTCCGCCACCGCGACCTGGGGGTGCGGGCGAGCTTCCGGCTGAGCTACCGGGCGCTCGACCCCCCGGCGCGCCGCCTCTTCCGGCTGCTCGGCCTGCTCGACACACCGGACTTCGCGGTGTGGACGGCCGCCGCCCTGCTGGACGGTACGCCGCGTACCGCCCAGGACCTGCTGGACGAACTGGTCGACGTGCGCCTGCTGAGCGTCACGGCCACCTCGGCCGCGCGCGGCGTCCGGTACGGCTTCCACGACCTGGTCCGTATCTACGCGCGGGAACGCGCGGAGGCGGAGGAGCCGGAGGACGCGCGCCGGGCGGCTCTCGTACGGGCGTTCGGCGCGGTTCTGGCGCTCACCGAGATCGTGCACCGCGCCGACGAGGGCGGCGACCACACGATCATTCGCGGCGACGCGCCTCGCTGGCGGCCGGACCTGGTGGCCGGAACGCTGCCCGAGGTCGCCTCCCCGCTCGCCTGGCTGCACGTCGAACGGCTGTCGCTCCTGGCCGCCGTACGGCAGACCGCCGAGCTCAGGCTGGACGAGCTGTGCTGGGAGCCGGCTCTCGGCGGAAACCAGCTCTACCAGGTCATGTGTTACTTCGACGACTGGCGGGAGACGCACCGGTGCGCGCTGGCCGCGACCGAGGCGGCCGGCAACCGGCGCGGCCGCCGTCGCGGAGGAGGCCGGGTGTGAGGCGCGTCAGGTCTTCGCCCGAATCGGCTCCTCCGAGACCGAGACCGGGACCGCGGCGCCGGTCCTCCCGGCTCAGTAGCCCGGCCGCCCGGCCCGTTCGGTCATACGGCGGGGATGCCGCGCCAGAGGTGGGGCATCCCCGCCGTACGAGTGAGCCGTCAGACCGCGGTACTCAAGGACCTGTGCGGTGGGTTCCGCCGCGGGCCGGTACCGGCCGGGTACACACGCGGTATCGCGGCCCCCGGCTCACCGCCGTGCCCTCGCCGCGGCCGCGTACGACTGGACGTACCGCGTCGAGGGCGCGCCGAGGCCGGTCACGTTGTCGAAACCGGCGACGGCGTGCAGCGGGCCGTCCTCGCCGAACGTCCACAGGCGGGTGATGACCGGGCTGCTGGAGTCGGACGGGTCGGTGTAGTCGTTGCGGACGACGCCGAGCAGCGTTCCGGCGCCCTTCGGGGTGTCGGTGACGTCCTCGTAGGCGGACGTGCCGTGCCTGGCGTAGAGCACCGGGTTGGCGAAACCGATCTTCTCGCCGCCCTGCGCCTGCTGGGCTATCGCCTGCAGACCGGCGAACAGCGGACCGGACAGGCTCGTGCCGCCCCAGCGGGTCTCGTGGTAGTGCGGGGTGCCGTCCTTGTACAGCTGGGTCTCCCCGACCAGCATGCCGGTGTTGTTGTCCCCCTCCGTGGCGACGTCGGGAAGCACGCGCATGGGCGTCGTCGTGGTGCTCCCGTCCAGGAGGGTCTTCGACAGGCTCGCCGGAACCACGCCGGCCTGGTAGGACGGCTGCTGGTAGTCGGTGCTGGTGCCGCCACCGCCGCCCTGGTAGAAGTTCGCCGGGTAGCCGGCGGGCGGCACCGGGGTCCACCCCGTGCCGTCGGAGGTCTTCGCCGACCTGACGTTCCCCCACCCGGTCTGGAACACCTCACGACCGTCGCCGCCGACCGCCAGGGTCGTGCCGCCGACCGCGGTCACCCAGGGGCTCTCGGCGGGGAACGCGACCTGCTGGGCCGTGGAACCGTTGCCCGCGCCGCAGGGCGTCGCCGGGTCCCAGGTACCGCAGTCGCCGGTGATGAAGTAGAAGCCGATCCCCTCGGTGGCTCCGAGCTGGAAGATCTGGTCGTACTCGGCACGGAGCGCCGGCGGGGTGCCGTTCAGTTCGGTGCCCCACGAGTTGGTGACGATGTCGGCCAGGTGGTCGTCGACGATCCGGCTCAGCGCGTCGGCCAGGTCGGTGTCCTGGCACGAGGCCGCGCCGACGTACGTCACGCCGGCGTCGGGCGCCACGTTGTGCACGGCTTCGACGTCCAGCGTCTCCTCGAGCCCCCAGATCGGGCCGCCGCACTCCTCGACGCTGTTGTAGTCGTCCGGCAGGTTCTGGGTGAACTGCCCCGCCTTGAAGTCCGCGGTGCCGTGGATCCTGCTGTAGAGGGTGACGTCGCCGGCGATCGTGGGCGAGGCGAACGCGTCCACGACCGCGACGGTCGAACCGCTGCCGGTCGCGGCGACCTTGTCCAGGCCGTAGACGGAACGGATCTGCTGCGGTGTGTCACCGCACTGCGTCCACACGCCGGTGTGGCCGTAGGCCGGCGGCTGGTCGGTCGCCTTGGTCTCGCCGTAGTAGTGCGAACAGGGAGCGGCGCGGATGGTGACCGTCGGAGGACCGGGCGGGTCCTCGGCGGGGCCGGCCTGGTGCTTCCCGTCGTCCAGTCCGGTCACGCCGAGCACGTCCGGCGCGACGGCCGCCGGCACGGTCACCTCACCGGCCGGCCCGCGCAGTGTCGCGTTCTTGACGGTGTAGTCGTGCAGCGCGACGCCGAAGGCCTGCTGCGCCGACGCCACCGAACCGCGGACGGACACGTAGTGGTCGGTGACCTTGTCCACCTTCAGCCCCGAACCGGTCAGCCACGACGTGACCGCCTTGGTCTGGGCGGCCGTGCCGCCGAAACGGGACCGTGTCTGCGCGGGCGTCAGATAGTGGTGGAAGGCCGCGCTGTGCGGGTCGGACACGGCCGCCGCGTAGGCGGCGAGCCCTTGCGGGTCGCGCCCGGCCAGGTAGACCCGCAGGTCCAACGAGGTCGAGGGGTTCGTGGGCCCGCGGTCGGCCGAGGCGTTCGTCCAGGCCGGCCGGGAGTTCTCAACGGTGACCCGGCCACCCGGAGTGGCGGCGGCCGAGGCGATCGCCGGCGTTCCGAGCACCAGGGGCAGAACCGCGCCGGCCAGTACGAACGCCCGGCGTCTCGCGGAATTTCGACGTGGAAACATCGGTCCCTCTCTGCGCATTCGACAGATTCTGAGACCGGAGGATGACCCAGCCGGGTACTGATCGGGTACACGCGCGTCCCCGCCGGTCACGTGGTTCCCATCACCTGGTTACGATCAGTGCTCCGGTGACTATGGAGGAGGGAAAACATGTCGGCTGACTACAAGGCGGTGTTCGCGCGGTACGACACCGACGGCGACGGGCGGCTCACCGCGGACGAGGTGACCTCGGCGATCGCGGGGATGTTCCCGGCGGCGGAGGTGAACGACCTGTCCGGGATCGTCAAGGCGCTGTTCGAGCAGTACGACGTCGATCACGACGGGCTGCTGACGGTGACGGAGTTCGTGCCGCTGGCCGAGAACCTTCCCGAGCTCGGTTCCTGACCGTGAGAGTACGCCTCGCCTACGGCGAGACCGGCCTGGACATCGACGTCGACCCCGAGACGGCCACCGTCGTGGAGCCGGTCCACCATGAGGCCGCGCACGATCAGGCCGGCGTTCTGACCGCCGCGCTGCGCTCGCCCGTGGCCGGACCGCCGCTGCGCGAACGCGTGCGGCCGGGGCAGTCGGTGGCGATATCGGTGTGCGACGGCACGCGCCCGCAGCCGAGGCATCTCATGGTCCCCGCCGTGCTGGCCGAGCTCGACGGGATCGTCGATCCGGACGACGTGGTGATCCTCGTCGCCACCGGCACCCACCGCGGCAACAGCGAGAGCGAACTGCGGCAGATGCTCGGCGACGAGGTCGTGGACCACGTGCGCATCGTCAACCACGACGCCCGCGACCGCGAACAGCTGACCTGGATGGGCACCTTCGGCGACGAGGTGCCCGTGTGGCTGAACCGGGAATGGGCCCAGGCCGACGTACGGATCACCACGGGCTTCGTCGAGCCGCACTTCTTCGCGGGCTTCTCCGGCGGGCCCAAACTCGTGGCCCCCGGTCTGGCGGCGCTGGAGACGGTCCTGGTCCTGCACGACGCCGCCCGGATCGGCAGTCCCCGGGCGACCTGGGGAGTCACCCACGGCAACCCGGTGCATGACGACGTACGCGCCATCGCCGAGGCGACCGGCGTCACCTTCGCCCTCGACGTGGTCCTCAACCGGGACAAGGAGATCGTCGCCGCGTTCGGCGGAGACCTGCCGGCCATGCACGCCGCCGCGACCGCGTTCGCCAAGCGCACGGCGATGCGGCCGGTGCCGGCGCCGTTCGACGTCGTGGTGACGACCAACTCCGGCTTTCCCCTGGACCAGAACCTCTATCAGGCCGTCAAGGGCATGTCCGCCGCCTACCAGGTCGTACGCCCGGGCGGGACGATCGTGTGCGCCGCCGAGTGCCGCGACGGATTCCCCGACCACGGCTCCTACCGTGAGGTGCTCGCGTCGGCGCGCTCCCCACGGCACCTGCTGGACGGCATCGCGGCACGCTCCGCCCGTGAGACCGTGCCCGACCAGTGGCAGGTGCAGATCCAGGCCCGCATCCAGTGCGACACCCAGGTCGTGATGCACACCTCCCATCTCAGTGACGACGACCTGGCCTCCGCGCATCTGCGGCAGACCGGCGACGTCTCCGAGACGGTCGCCCGGGCCCTGGCCGCCGCCGGACCGGACGCACGGCTCTGCGTACTCCCCGAGGGACCCCAGACGATCCCCTACCTGGCTTGAGGTTCTGCTAGCGGGTGGTGCACACCCAGGTGATCCAGTGGCCGCCGCCCGCGTTGGAGATGGCGTTCCGCTCGGCCGCGGCCTTCGTGGAGCCGTGGCCGCCCCAGTACCGGTTGGTACGCGGGTTGAACGCGACGGCGCCGCAGGCGTTGACGAAGGTCACGAGGACTTTGCAGCCGGAGCGGGGACACTCGTTCATCGCTCGCCGTTTGGCGCCGGACTCCGAGCCGTAGTCCCACGACTTGCCGAGGCTGCCATCGTGCGCCACCGCGATGGCGCCCCAGTGTTCCGGCGGCGGGGGCGGCTCGTACGGCGTGGTCGGATCGGTCTCCGGGGGCGCGGTGGTCGGGTCCGGGTACGGGGCGCTCGTGGTCGGGTCCGGGTAGGGGCTGGTCGGGTCCGCGTCCGGGGTGCTCGTGGCCGAGTCCGGTAGCGGATACGGAGTGCTCAGCGCGCTCTTGGTGCCGCCGCCGCTCTGCAGGGCCACGATGCCGAGCACGATCACGGCCACCGCCACGATCGGGGCGAGGACGATGGCCGCCGTCCGCGCTCCCGACGGGGCGGCCGGCCTCATCGGACCGGGGTAGGGACCGGGCCCGTACGGCGGTCCGGGTGGCCCGGGCGGTGGCGGTGGCCCGAGCGGGCCGGGCGGCATGGGGGATCCCGCCGGCAGGGGTGGTCCGGGCGGTAGAGGTCCGGGTGGGATGGGCGGTCCCGGCGGCAGGGGCGCCATACCCGGCCACGGACCGCCGGCCATGGCGGGCGGCGGCGCGTTGTCCCCGAACCGCCGGCCGTGCCGGTCCAGCACCGCGAGGGCATCTCCACGAGGGCTCGTGCCGTCCTCGCCGAAGAACACGCCGCGCAGCGTGTCGCGCCACTCCGCGGCACCGGGGCGGGCGTCGGTGGCGTACGGGTCGCCGAACGCGCGGTCGAACAGGGCGCGCAGCCGGGGGTCGAGCTCGCCGGGCAGGTCGGTGGGCCGGTGCCAGGCGTCCCCGGCCAGGGCCGGTGGGGGAGAGCCCGGCAGCAGGGCGTGGTGCACCAGGACGGCCAGGCCGTAGCGGTCGCTGTGCTCGTCGTGCGCGGCGATCCGGTGAGTGATCCAGCGTGGGTCGGCGAAGCCCGGGGCGCCGGCGCCACGGGTGCCGAGCGAGCCGGCCGGCCGCAGGCCGTCACAGCCGATGAGGTAGGCGTGCGGCCGATCGGGCCGCCACAGCAGATTCTCCGGGGAGACGCCGCCGTGGACCAGCCCCGCGTCCTCCAAGACGGCGAAGATCTCACAGACCCGGAGCAGCACCCCGACGCGGAAGGCCGCGGGAGGCGGACCGGCCGGGCTCGTCCACAGGTGGTCGAGGGTGCGGGGCCGGCCGTCGTCGTACCGGAACGGCCGGGGGACGAACGGCAGGACCACGCCGACGACGGCCTGCCGGTCGACCAGGACGTCGACGGGGAAGTTGATCGAGGTGTCCGCCGCTTCGGCCACCGTACCGGCGGCCTCCGCGCCGGTGACGACCGCCGCGCCCCGCGCCGCCGCCGCGCGAATCGATTCGGCGGCCTGAGGGTCGGCGACGGGAGCGGGGTAGAGCTTGGCGACGCGTTCGCGTCCGGCGTGGTCGCGGCAGAGGTGCAGCCTCGCCCGGCCGCCCGGGGGATTGAAGGGCGCGTCCTCCACCTGGTAGACCGCGCCCGACCCGTTGTCCAACGAGAACACCATCCGCCTCCCGACTCCACCGGCACGGCCCGGGGCGTAGCCGAACCAAACAGACATAATCGTCTGCCTGAAGCATAGGCCGCGATCCGGTCTGAACGGCTCACTCGCGGGTGGGAACTTCGGTGACGTCGGATGGGCTGCACCGACGACTCCACGATGAGCTTGCAGCGCTCGTAGCGGCGCTCGGTGTACCGCCGGAACGCCTCTTCGCGGCCCTCGTGAACGGCCAGGCAGTCGGCGAGGACGACGCCGTCCTCGATCGCCTGGGCCGCTTCCTGGCCCAGGTGCGGGGGCACGGCCACCCGATCGGTGCGGATGAGGACCCCGTCCATCCTAAAATCGCAAGTCGGCGGGCGAGCGGTACTGCGGGGGAATACGGCTGAGTGGGCCCTTGCTGTGGGGATCTCTGGGTGGCGCTGAGGTGATCGAGGGTCTGGGGCGGGTGGCCGCGATGTGTCGGGAGACGCTGGGTGACGGGCCGGGAATCAGACGTCCTCTGGCGGAGGATTCGTCCCTCGACATTGTCGAGATCACCTGTTGTGACGACCGGCGGTCGTTTCGTCCGCCGGTCTTGGTCTCCGGGCCCGAGGCCGGGGTCACGCGGATGCTGTTGGTCCGCTCCGGCGGGTTCTTGGCGCGGGTCAACGGCCGTGAGGAGTTCACCGACCCGGTCACGGGATTTGTGCTTCGCCAGGGCGATGAGGTGGCCTTCGCCCACCCGGCCCACACCCGCGACATCAGCACGATGCTCGATCTCGGCCAGGACGTCTACGGTGACCTCCTGCCACCGGCCCAGAATCCTGTCGTACCGGTTACCGCCGCGCTCGACCTGGCCCACCGGCGGCTGGTCTCCGCCTGCCGGGCAGGGATTGACCGCTTCGAGGTCGCCGAGCGGGTGCATCACCTGCTCACCACGGTCCCCACCCCGCACACTCTGGCACGGACCGGGCGGCGCGCCGCCACTGTCCGGGCGCACCGCAGGCTGGTCGACCACACGCGGGCGGTGCTGATCGACGGGCCGCTGACGGTGAGCCTGGAGGAACTCGGCCGCCAGGTGGGCTGCTCCCCCTTCCACCTCAGCAGGGTGTTCCACCAGGTCACCGGGCAGACCCTCAACCACTACCGCAACCAGCTACGGGTCCGCGCCGTGGCCGAAGACCTCGCCGACGGACACTCCTCACTGCGGACGCTGGCCGCCACCTACGGCTTCGCCGACCAGGCCCACCTGACCCGCGTGTTCCGACAGCACACAGGACAGCTACCCAGCGCGGTCCGGGCGATGCTGAGACCGGCCGGCCCGGGTGAGCGGATATGAACAGGAATCTTCTACGCCACCGCGGTACGCCTACTTGATGATCATAAACATGAAGACCTCTACGTTCTCTGTTGCATGCCGTGCCTCGCGTGCACACCGATCTCTCGCACATCTCTTTCCTCTGGGCCAAATGAGAGGGAACTGAGTGAAATACCGCACTATCGGCGCTGACCCGGCGACGCGGCGTGAGGTGAGCGTGCTCAGTCTCGGCGCGATGTTGTTCGGCACGACCATCGACGAGGAGACGTCGTTCGCGATTCTCGATCGGTATGTCGAGGCGGGCGGCACGTTCATCGACACCGCGAACAACTACGCCTACTGGAACACCGGCAGCCAGGGCGGGGAAAGCGAGGCGCTGCTCGGCCGCTGGCGGCGCAGCCGCGGCGTCGGCGAGGAGATCACCATCGCCACCAAGCTCGGCGGCCGGCCGACCGCCACCACCAAGCCGACCGGCTCCACCAGCAGGCTGGTCCCCTCAGACGGCGTTGAGGGGGTGAACGCCAAGGTGATCCGGGAGTCCTCGGCCGCCAGCCGCGAGCGCCTCGGCGTGGAGAGGCTGGACCTGTTGTACGCGCACATCGGGTTCCCGGACGCGCCGTGGCAGGAGATCGTTGAGGCGTTCGGCGCACTGGTCGCAGACGGCACGGTCGGCCTGCTGGGCGCCAGCAACCACTGGGCGTGGAGCCTGGAGCGGGCCAGGAACCTGGCCGCCGCCGCCGGCCTGCCCGGCTACGAGGTCCTCCAGTACCACCACAGCTACCTGCGGCGGCGGGGCGACCTGCCCAGCAGGCGCTCCCCGGACGGGGAGATCGGCACAGTCTCCGGTGACCTGCTCAGCTATGTGCGGGCCGAGCCCGGCCTCGCGCTGGTCGCCTACTCCCCGCTGCTGGGCGGCGCCTACGTACGCCAGGACAAGCCCCTGGACGCCGGCTTCGACCACGCGGGCACGCCCGCCCGCCTCGCGGCGCTGCACCAGGTGGCCGACGAAACCGGGGCGACCCCCAACCAGGTGGTGCTGTCCTGGCTCATCGGCGGCGAGATACCGGTCATCCCCCTGGTCGGCGCGTCCTCGGTGGCGCAACTGGAGGAGAGTCTGGCGGCCGTGGACCTGGAGCTGACCGGGGAGCAGCGCGCCGAACTGGACGCGGCACACTGAGCCTCTCCGTAACGGCCGGCGACGATGTGTGATCGCCAGGACGGCCTGCCCGCTGGCCCAACACCCGGAAAGCCGCAAGCCTCGGCTAGAAGTGATCTTGACCTAGAGATCACTTCTAGCCGAGGCCTCGCGTGTCATCCTCATCCGCACCGATATGACCTGCGCCCGCGGCGTCATCGACGCACTCGCCGACCGAGAAAGGCTCACTGAGCGCCCCGTGAGGTGGGAAGACGGCCGGAGCGCGACATTACGTTGCGCGGTGATCTCCTTGCGTCGCCCGGGAAACGCTGCTCTCCGGGTGGGCTCAGGTGGGACGGGCGAAGCCGATGGGGTTCTGGGTTTTGTAATTCTGGATCTGGACGTAACTGCCCGTATGCGGTGCGACGATCATCGTGC
Organism: Actinoallomurus sp. CA-142502; assembly: GCF_050936355.1. NCBI lineage: Bacteria > Bacillati > Actinomycetota > Actinomycetes > Streptosporangiales > Thermomonosporaceae > Actinoallomurus > Actinoallomurus sp. CA-142502. The sequence continues at coordinate 8,978,500 of NZ_JBNJMY010000001.1, read as the reverse complement.
CCTTTTCGGGGTCCAAGACGATGCCGACGTGTCCCGGTCCGCTGTTGCCCATGTGGAAGAAGACCAGGTCGCCGGGCTGCTCATGGCCCGCCGGGACCGACGGCTCCTGCTGCCACTGCACGTCGGAGGTGCGCGGAATGTCGATACCCGCGGCGTGGTAGGCCTGCGAGGTGAGACCCGAGCAGTCGAACCGGTCCGGTCCCGCGGCGCCCCACACATAGGGGTCGCCGAGCTTGGTGAGCGCCCAGTTGATTATTTGCTGTGCGCGGGGGTTGGGCGCGAGGGTGCTGGCGTTGGCCGGCACCGGGATGCTGCCGGAGTGCGCGTAGTCGACCGGGGCGGACAGCGGGGTCCCGTGTCCGTTTCCAGGGCCGGTGCCGTTGCCGCTCGACAGGTCGGTGCCGGGCATCAGGTCACGCAACGCGGTCGCGACCGAACTGTCGGCGCTGGTCGCCTCCTTGAGGGCGGCGTCGATGTCGTCCTGGTATCCCTGCTGGATTGTCGCCCGGTCCGTGTCGCGCTTCGTGTCGGTGGGCGGCCGGGTGTCGGTGACCTTGCCGCCCGTGCAGTCGAAACCATTGGCCGTCGCCAGTTGAACGGTCTGCACCAGCTTGTTGTGCGCCTCCGCGAAATTCGTGTACGCGGTGGTCAGCGTGCTTTCCACCTGCGCCAGAATCCTGGAGGACTCCTGCACTTTCAAGTGCTTCGCGTCGATGAACGCGTGCGCCTCGGAGGCCGCGGCGCTGTCCCAGTTTCCGGACACGTGCTGATTGACCGTGAGGAGGTCACCGCCGTGCTTGTCCACCGCGTCCCGCCACTTACCCCACGCGTCGGCGGTGCTCTTGTACTGGTGCGGAGTGGCGTTCAGCAGATCGTCGTAGGTGATGCCGCCCATGTGATCACACTTCCTGGATGCCGGGCGGTGGCACCACCGCGTTGCTGCGCCGGTGCGAGTCCAATTCCGCGTCTACATAGTTGCCGCGTGTGCGATGGATCCGTTGGCCGATGTCATGGGCGTCGTCGACGATTCCGCGAAGATGCGAGGCCCACGCCTCGACGCATTCGTTCAGCGCCGCGGTGGTCTCCCAGCCCCTGTGGGTGTCACCGGCCGCCGCACAGCCGGAGAGGTGTTCGTTGACCTTTCCGGTCAGAATGTCGGCGGCCTCCCGGCTGTACCGGGTGGCGCGCGTCAGGCCCGCGTAATGCACATCGAGCGGCTGCTCCGTCATATCGCACCCCAACCGCATAGCGTCGAAACTGCCGAACCAGGTTAACGCCTCGGACGGGGAATGGGCAGCGGTCGATGATCACCGTTCCGCTATCCCGGCCCTGCCGCGGTGAGCGTCCCGTTTCTGACCGTCGCCACCGGCACGATGTGCGCCTGCGGATCGAGTATCACCCCGCGGGCGTCCTTGTAAGTCCGGTGTGGCGGGGCCGTCTCGGTCAGCCGGAACACGGTCGCGTGGCGCACCACGCCGTCCTCGTCCAGCCAGGGTTCCGCCGCCCCCAGGATGTCGCGCGGCGCGCGGGTCACCGCGGCGACGACGTCGTCGAGCGGCATGCCGCACGCGAGCAGTTTCGTCATCGTCGTCGGCAGATCGTGGACCGGCCCGCGGATGTTCCGGACGTGGACGTCCGTGCTGATCGAGTGCGGGGGGAACCCGGCGGCGATGGCACGGCGCGCGATGTCGGCGGCGAAACTCGCCGCGCCGTGGCCGACGTCCAGCCGGACGCCGCGGTTCAGCGCCCGGTCTAGGGCCGGAGACGGCCGGCCGTCGGCTCGCCAGGGGTGACCGGTCTTGCCGTGGTAGCAGTGGGTCACGACGTCGCCGTCGCCCAGCAGGTCCAGGACGTCCTCGATGAGCGGTGGCGCCTCGCCGATGTGCACCATGAGCGGCAGTCCCGCCTCGCGTGCGACGAGCCGGCCGAGTTGCAGCGGCTGGAGTCCCATCGCGCCGACGATCACTCCGCTGGAGCGGACCTTCACACCGCAGACGATGTCGCGGTGGCGGTCGATCGCCGCGAGCGTGGCGTCGACGTCGACGTCGCGGATGTCGGCGGTCTCCCGCATGTGGACCAGGCCGTACGACCCGATGTTCACCCACGCGCGGATGCGCACCTCGGCGGCGGGGATCACGTACTTGACCAGCCCGTTCAGCGTCGCCGCGCCCGCGCTGCCGGCGTCGCCCAGCAGGTGGACGCCGGTGGCCAGGCCGACCTCGTCCGCCGCCACGCCGATCTCGGTCATGCCGTCGTAGACGTGCGCGTGCGCGTCGGCCCATCCCGGGCCGACGAACAGCTCGCCGGGCGGTCCGTCGTCCGGTGTGAGCCGCACCCCGTCCGGACCCGGTGCCAGCCGGGCCGTACGGCCGCCGATGACCCGCAGCGGCTCGTCGATAATCATGACGCCGCCAGGCACGCGGTCACCGCCGCGTTGTGGAAGCGCGGCCGGAGCCGGGTGATCGCGTCCGAGTCGCGGGTGGGGTGCACGCGGTTGGTGAGCAGCACCACGAAGACGTCGAGGACGGGGTCGACCCAGATGCTGGTCCCGGTGAAACCGGTGTGCCCGTACGCCGCCGGGGTCAGCAGGTCGCCGCCGCAGCAGCGGTGCGGGTCGCGGCCCTGCCAGGCGAGGGCCCGCCGCAGCGGGAGCCGGTCGGTCCGCGGCTCGGTCATCACCGCGAGGGTGCGTTCGGCGACGATCCGGCCTCCCGTTCCCCGGCCGCCCCGGCAGAGGGCCTGGCCGAGGGCGGCGAGGTCGTTGAGTGTGCCGAACAGCCCGGCGTGCGCCGCGACGCCCCCGAGCACCTCGGCGTTCTCGTCGTGCACCGTGCCCCGCACGATCCGGCCGCGCCACGGGCAGTCCTCCGTGGCGGCCGCCCGCGCGCGGTCCTCCTCCGGCAGCAGGAAACGGGTCTCCTTCATGCCCGCGGGCGCGGTGACGCGCTCGGCGACCAGCGTGTCCAGGGGAGTACCCGAGGCGCGCTCGGCGATCAGGCCGAGCACGATGAACCCGGCGGAGCTGTATTCCACCTCCGTGCCGCGCGGGAAGCGCAGTGGCAGCTCCCGCAACGCGGTCAGCAGCTCCGCGCGGGTCGCGCACCGGCGCCACAACGGCTCCTGCCCCGGCAGGCCGGACGTGTGGGTCAGCAGTTCGAAGACGGTGATCTCGGCCTTGTCCGTGCCGGCGTACTCCGGCAGGTGGGCGGCGATCGGATCGTCGAGGGTCAGCGCTCCGGCCTCGACCAGGCTCATCACGGCGAGCCCGGCGATCGGCTTGGTCACCGACGCCAGGTCCCAGAGCGTGTCGTCCCGTACCGGGTCGCCGTCCCACGACAGCGTGCCGAACGTGCCCCGGTCCACGACCCCGGCGCTGCCGCCGTACGCCCATGCCGCTCCGGAGAACGTCCGGTCCGCGCGGGCCCGGGCGATGATGCCGGCGGGGTCCACCGTCATGAACTGTTCCTTTCCGTGGGCATGCCCAGCGCAGTGGAGATGCGGCGGGCCGCCGCCACGACCATCGGGCCGAGCAGCCCGACGTCGTCCTCTTTCAGGGTGAAGGTGAGACCGGAGACGCTGACCCCGGCGATGGCGGTGCCGTGCCGGTCGCGGACCGCGGCGCCGACACAGCGGACGCTGCGCTCGTTCTCCTCCTCGTCGATGGAGTAGCCGCGTTCGCGCACCGCCGCCAGATCGGCCAGCAGCTCGTCCGGCTCGACGAGGGTCGCCGGCGTGTGGCTGATCAGCGGTGAGGACGCCGCGATGACGGCGCGCACCTCCTCATCGGGGAGGCCGGCGAGGAGGGCCTTGCCGATGGCCGTGCAGTGCAGCGCGATCTGCATGCCGACCTTGGACGCCATGCGGTACGGCTCCTGGGACTCGACCTTGGCCAGGTACACCGCGACCGTGCCGCTCCGTACCGCGAAGTGAGCGGTGTGCCCGGTCTGGCGCTGCAGGTTCTCCAGGATGGGCCGGGCCACGGAGGCGAGGTCGCGGTCGGCCAGGGCGGAGCCGGCCAGTGCGAGCAGCGCCGGTCCGGAGGCGTACGCGCCGTCGCCGCTCGTGACCGCGTACCCCTCCGCGGTGAGGATCTGCAGGATCCGGTGGGCGGTCGTCTTGTTGATGCCGGTTCGTTCCGCGATGTCGGCGAGCCGCCGGGGTTGGTCGGGGCTGGAAAGGGCGCGCAGGACCGCGAGTGTCTTCTCCACCGAGTTCATTCACGCACCTAAAGGGTTGACCGGCCGGACCGATATGCGGCATATTCAACCATACGACACGGCGTTTCACAATATGAAACGCAAAATGCCCGATCGCGCCCTGTCCGTCACTTCTTTCCCCTTGGGTGCGGCGCTGCGGGAGTTACGAGGAAGGCAGCGAGACGTGACCGAACGCATCACGATGGGCCGCCGTGAGCTGCTGAGATTCGGCGGGCTCGCGGTCGCCGGGATATCCGTGCCGGGCCTGCTGACGGCATGCAAGGCCGGCTCCAACCCCGCGAGCAAGGCGGGCAACGTCCTCCGGGTGACCCAGCCCGCCGACGCGACCACGCTGGACCCGCACAAGCAGGGCGACCTGCCGTCGATGAACGTCCTGATCAACATCTTCGACACCCTGACCGTGCGCGACGTGAACGATCGCCTGGTCGGGGGCATCGCCGAGAGCTGGGAGTCGGTCTCGCCGACGACCTGGCGCTTCCACCTGCGCAGCGGGGTGACCTTCCACAACGGCGAGCCGTGCGACGCCGCCGCGGTGGCGTACAGCCTCCAGCGCCTGATCGACCCGGCGACCAAGTCCCCGATCGTCGAGTTGCGGTTCGTCACCAAGGCCAAGGTCGTCGACGCGCGCACGGTCGACGTGATCACCAGCCAGCCGGACCCGATCCTGCCGCAGAAGGTGTCGCTGTTCGGCGGCGTCATCGTGCCGCCCAAGTACATCAAGGAGAAGGGCGACGCCGCCTTCGCGGCCAACCCCGTCGGCACCGGCCCGTACGTCTTCCAGTCCTGGCAGCGCGACAACCAGATCGTGCTGAAGGCGAACCCGAAGTACTGGGGCGGCAAGCCGGGGGTGGAGCAGGTCACCTTCAAGGTGATGCCGGACGCCGCCTCGTCGCTGGCCGCGTTGCAGTCCGGCGGCGTGGACATCGTGTCCCAGCTCAGCCCGGACGCGGCGCAGCAGCTTGGGAACGGTCCAGGCCTGAAGGTCGTGACCTCCCCGGGGATCCGTACGTTCTTCGTGTCCATCGACACCCTGAGCGGCGGCCCGCTGGGCAAGAAGGAGGTGCGCCAGGCGCTCAACATGGCGCTCGACGTGCCCACGCTCATCAAGTCCGTGCTGAACGGCGCCGGGCAGCAGACCCCCACGCTCATCCCGCACCAGTCGTTCGGCTACGACCCCTCGGTCCAGGCGTTCCCGTACGACCTGGCCAAGGCGAAGAACCTGCTCGCGCAGGCCGGTTACCCGAACGGCTTCACTACCAAGCTGACGGCCTCCGCCGTCGACAAGGACATGGCGCAGGCCATCTCCGGTCAGCTCGCCAAGATCGGCGTGACGGCGAGCGTGTCGATCATGGACGCCGCGACGTTCAAGCAGCGGCTGGTCTCCTCGAACAAGCAGGCCCTCGGCCCGATGTACTTCACCGGCAACACCGGCTGGACGATGGACGCCGAGAGCAACCTGCAGTCGTTCATCCGGCACGACCGCCGGCAGAGCCGCTGGAACAACCCGCAGGCGGACAAGCTCATCGACACCGAAGAGGGCTCGGTCGACTCCGCGACCCGCAAGCAGGCCTTCACCAAGCTCCAGCAGCTCCTCGTGGACGAGGCGCCCTTCCTGTTCCTCTACCAGGCCAGGAGCCTGTTCGCGGTCAACGACCGGGTCCAGTGGAAGACGAACTCGAACGGGACACTCGCCATGGCGAGCGCGAAGCTCACATGAGCGGAGACCTGACGGCCCGGTCCGGGGGGCTGACGCTGCCCCGGATCGGCGACCGCGCGCTCTGGTCCTTCGTCGGCCGGCGGATCGGCCACGCGGTGCTCGTGCTGTTCTGCGTCGCGACCGTGTCGTTCTTCCTCGTCCGGATCTCCGGCGACCCGGTACGCCAGATGCTCCCGCCCGACGCCACGGCGGCGCAGGAGACGGCGCTGCGCGCCCAGCTGGGTCTCGACCAGCCGCTGCTCGGCCAGTACGTCTCCTACATGACCGGCCTGCTGCACCTGGATCTCGGCCAGTCGCTGTTCTTCCACCGCCCGGCGTTCGACGTGATCGCCGAGCGGCTGCCCGCCACGGTCACCCTGGCGGCCGGCGCGCTGGTCGTGGTGCTGGTGGTGGCGATCCCGGCCGGCGTGGTGTCCGCCCTGCGGCGCGGCACCGCCACGGACACCACGGTGATGGCGGCCGTCCTGGTCGGTCAGTCGACGCCCGCGTTCTTCGTGGGCATCCTGCTCATCCTGGTCTTCGCGGTGAACCTCCAGATGCTGCCCGCCTCGGGGATGGGCGGCATCGAGAACCTCGTGCTTCCCGCCGTCACCCTCGGGCTGTACTCCATCGCGATGGTCGCCCGGCTGTTGCGGTCGTCGCTGGTGGACGTGCTGGGCGAGGACTACATCCGTACGGCGCGGGCCAAGGGCCTGACCGGCTGGCGGATCGTGACCGCGCACGGGTTGCGGAACGCCTCCCTCCCCGTGGTCACGGTCGTGGGCCTGGAGATCGGCAACCTCCTCGGCGGAGCGATCCTCACCGAGCAGGTCTTCGCCTGGCCCGGTGTCGGACGGCTGACCGTGGAGGCCGTCACCTACCGCGACTACCCCCTGATGCAGGCGACCGTACTGTTCCTGGCCACGGTGTTCGTGGTCGTGAACCTGCTGGTCGACCTGTCCTACGCCGCCCTCGACCCCCGAGTGAGGCTGAGCTGATGACCACCGCGACGGCCGGGCGGACCGGTGCTCCGGCGCGGCCCGCCTCGAACACCATGTGGCACGCCGTCCGGCGCGCGTTGCGCCGCAACCACGCCGCCAAGGTGGCGATCGGCGTCCTGTTCCTGGTCGTGATCGTCGGCGTGTTCGCGCCGCTGATCGCGCCGCACGACCCGAACGCCCAGAACCTCACCCTCAAGCTCCGTCCGCCCTTCTGGTCGGCCGGGCACCAGCCCGGATATCCGCTCGGCACGGACAATCTCGGCCGCGACGTGCTGAGCCGGATCGTGTACGGAACCCGGATCTCCCTGCTGGTCGGCGTCTCCGCGACGCTGCTGTCCGGTGTCGTGGGCACCGCGGTCGGCCTGGTCAGCGGCTACTACCGCGGATGGCGCGACCAGGTGTTCATGCGGCTCGCCGACATCCAGCTGGCCTTCCCCACGATCCTGCTCGCGCTGGCGATCATCGCGGTGCTCGGCCCGAGCCTCTGGTTCGTCATCCTCGTCCTCGGCCTGACCGGCTGGGTCAACTACGCACGCGTCGTCCGCGCCGAGGTGCTGTCGCTGCGGTCGCGGGAGTTCGTGGTGGCGGCCCGGGCGATCGGCGACAACGACCGGCAGATCATGACCCGCCATCTCCTGCCGAACATCACCGCGCCGCTGGTCACCATCGGTACCCTGCAGGTCGCGGCGATGATCATCGCGGAGGCGTCCCTGGGCTACCTCGGGCTCGGCGTGCCGCCCAGCATCCCGACCTGGGGCGGGATGCTCGCCGACGGGCAGCTCTACCTGCGCAGCGCCTGGTGGATCGCGGTCTTCAGCGGAGCGGCGATCATGCTCACCACACTCTCCATCAACGTAACCGGCGACATGCTCCGGGACGTCGCCGACCCGAAGGCATACACGAAATGAACCTCGCGTCACACTATGTCTGCGACGACTGCCACGCGCGTACGCCGCTGGACACCCCGGCTCTGCTCTGCACGGCGTGCGGCGGGCTGCTGGAGATCGAATACGACCTGACGCGCGCCTCGCGCGAGATCCTCACCCGCGCGGCCGGCCGCCGCGACATCGGCCTGTGGCGCTGGGCCGACCTGCTCCCGGTGACCGACGGGACCGAACCGCTGTACCTGGGCGAGGGGGACACGCCCCTGCTGACCACGCGGCTTCTCGGCGACCGGATCGGCATCCCGAACCTGCGCGTCAAGAACGACACGTTGATGCCGACCGGCAGCTTCAAGGACCGCGGGTTCGCGGTCGCGGTCGGCTTCGCCCGCTCCCTCGGGGTCGAGGAGGCGTTCACCTACAGCTCCGGGAACGCCGGCGCGTCGTTCGCGACCTACGCGGCACGCGCCGGCATCGACGCCACGGTCCTCGTCGAGGACGTCGCCAACCCCACGAAGGTCGCGGCGATCAGCCTGTACGGCGCGCGGGTGCTGCGGCTGCGCTACCGCTCCAGCCTGGAGATCTTCGCCGGTGTCAGCGCGCTCGCCGAGGCGGGCTTCTACTCGTTCGTCAACTTCATCAACCCGGTGCGGCACGAGGGCATGAAGACGTACGCCTACGAGATCTGCGAGGCGCTCGGCTGGCGTGCCCCGGACGTGATGGTGCACCCCGTCGGCACCGGCGGCGGCCTGTGGGGCGCGTGGAAGGGCTTTCGCGAACTGCGGCGCATGGGCGTCATCGACCGGCTGCCGCGCATGATCGGCGTCCAGCCCTCCGCCTCCGCGCCGATCGTACGGGCCTTCACCGACGGCCGGACCACCGCCGGCGCGCACGGCGACGCCACGCGGACCGTCGCGCAGAGCATCGCCGGCGACGCGCCGATCCAGGGCGGGGTGCGCGTCCTGCGCGCCATCTACGAGTCCGGCGGCCGGGCGGTCGCGGTCGACGACGGCGACCTGTTCGAGGCGATGCGGCTGCTCGGCGCCGAGGGAGTGACGGCCGAGCCGTCCGCGGCGGCTTCGGTCGCCGCGCTGCTGCGGGCCCGCGCCCAGGGCTGGGTGTCGAAGGACGACGTGGTCGTCGCGGTGGTGACCGGCTCGGGCCAGAAGCAGCCCGACGCGCTGGAACGCGCGGCGCCGCCGCCGGCCGGCGACGTCCGCGCCGACCCGGACGAGCTCCTCGCAGTGTTCGGCGCCCCGGTGAGGAGCGGCGGATGAGCGACGGCGCGACGGTGATCCAACGGCTCGCGACGTGCGTCGCGCTGCCCAGCCCGACCCCGCCGGGCGACGTCACCCGGGTCGCGGACTGGGTGGCCGGCTGGGCCACGGACTTCGGCGCCTCGGTGACACGCCAGCACGTCACCCCGGTCGCGGACAACGTCCTCGCCCGCCTCCGCTTCGGCGACGGACCGCGCCTGGTGTTCAACAGTCACCTGGACGTGGTCGACCCGTCGTCGCAGGACTGGGCGACGCCGCCGTACCAGCCGGTCGTCCGGGACGGGCACATGATCGGGCGGGGCACCTGCGACGCGAAGGGCAGCCTCGTCGCCATGCTCTGCGCCATGGAACGGCTGGCCGCCCGGCCGTCCGGGCTGACCGGCGAGATCCTGCTCACCGCCGTCATGGGCGAGGAGGCCGGCGGGCTCGGCAGCGCGCACCTGGTGGAGCGTGGCCTGCGGGCGGACGCGGCCGTGGTCGGCGAGCCGACCGGGCTGACCGTCGCCCGGGCGCACAAGGGCACGTACATGAAACGCCTGCGGTTCCGCGGCCGGGCGGCGCACAGCGCCTCGCCCTGGCTCGGCCGCAACGCCGTCGCCGACGCGGCGGCGTTCGTGACCGCCTGCGAGGAGGAGACCGAGCGGCTCACCGCCTTCCCGCACGAGGCGCTCGGACCGGCCACCATGACCGTGACGATCACGTCCGGCGGCGCCCTGCAGAACACGGTCCCGGACGAGGCGACGCTCATCGTCGACCGGCGGCTCGTCCCCGGTGAGACGCACGAGGACTGCGACCGGCGGCTCGCGGCGATGCTGGCCGGGCTGTGCACCGCCCGACCCGGACTGGACGTGGCCGACCCGGAGGTCGTCGTGGCGACCGTCCCGTCCGAGACCGCGGCCGGCGAGCCCGTGGTGGCCGCCGCGCTCGCCGCGCTCGGCGACGCCGGACGGCCCGCCGACCGGGCGACCGGCTTCAACGCCGGCTGCGACATGAGCAAGCTCGTCGGCGCCGGCATCCCGACGGTGATCTGCGGCCCGGGAAGCCTGGCGCAGGCCCACCGGCCGGACGAGTCCGTGCCGCTCGACGAACTCGTGGACGCCGTCGACGTCTACGAGGGAATCGCCCGCCGCCTGCTGGCCCGTACCCGGGAGGGGTGACCGCCGTGCCGGTACTCGAGGTCAATGACCTGCATGCGGAGTTCCGCCTGGACACCGGGACGGTCCGTGCCGTCAACGGCGTGTCCTTCTCGGTCGAGCCCGGGCAGACGCTCGCGGTCGTGGGGGAGTCCGGCAGTGGCAAGACCGCCACCGCCCTGTCGATCCTGCGGTTGCATCCCACGCCGCCATGCGTCTACACCGGCGGCGAGATCGTCGCCGGTGGCCGCGACCTGCTGACGCTGCCGGAGCGCGAGATGCGCCAGGTCCGCGGCAACGAGATAGCGATGATCTTCCAGGACCCGATGACCAGCCTCAACCCGGTCAAGACGGTCGGCGCGCAGATCGTCGAGTCGCTGCGCCGGCACCGGTCGCTGCCGCGCGGCGAGGCGCGCGCCCGCGCGGTCGAGGCGCTCCGCGAGGTCGGCATCGCCCACCCGGAGGCGCGCGCGGGCCAGTACCCGCACCAGCTCTCCGGCGGCATGAGGCAGCGTGTCATGATCGCGATGGCGCTCGCCTGCCGGCCGAAGCTCCTCATCGCCGACGAGCCCACGACCGCGCTCGACGTCACCGTTCAGGCGCAGATCATGGAGCTGATGGCCGATCTGCAGGACCGGTTCGGGATGGCGATCGTGCTGATCACGCACGACCTGGGCGTCGTGGCGCAGGTGGCCGACAAGGTCCTGGTCATGTACGCCGGGCGGCCCGTGGAGGCGGCCGGCGCCGACGACCTGTTCGAGCGCCCGAGGATGCCCTACACGCGGGCGCTGCTGGAGTCGATGCCCCGGCCGGACGTCCCCGGCGGCGCGGTCCTCGACCCGATCCGCGGCGCACCGCCCAACCTGCTGGACCTGCCGTCCGGCTGCGCCTTCCACCCACGCTGCGGCTTCGCCCGGCCGGAATGCGCGAGCACCGTACCCGCCCTGGAGGAGAAGGCGCCGGGCCACGCCGCGGCCTGCGTCCTGACCGACGACGACCTCCCGGGAACGAGCGAAGGAAGGCGGGTGAGCGGAACGTGAGCACGCGGGACGAGCCGCTGCTGTCGTTGCGGGGCGTGCGCAAGGAGTTCGCCGGCCGCGGGCCCGGATCGACGGTGCTCGCCGTCGACGACGTCTCGCTGGACGTCCGCCCGGGCGAGACGCTCGGGCTGGTCGGCGAGTCCGGGTGCGGCAAGACGACGCTCGCCCGGCTGATCCTCCGTCTCGTCGACGCGACCGCCGGCGAGATCCGGTTCGGCGGGCGCGACCTGCTGAAACTGTCACAGCGCGAGATGCTGTCGGTACGTCAGGACCTCCAGGTCGTCCTCCAGGACCCGTACGCCAGCCTGAACCCGCGGATGCGCATCGGGGAGATCGTCGCCGAGCCCCTGATCACCCATCACAAGGTGCCGCGGGGCCGGCGCGGCCGCGCCGCGGCACGGGAACGCGTCGCGGAGCTGCTGGACGCCGTCGGCCTGGACGCCTCGGTCCAGGACCGGTACCCGCACGAGTTCTCCGGCGGACAGCGGCAGCGGATCGGCATCGCCCGCGCGCTGGCCCTCGAACCGAAACTGGTGATCTGCGACGAGCCGACCAGCGCCCTGGACGTGTCGATCCAGGCCCAGATCACCAATCTGCTGCGGCGCCTGCAGCGCGAGCGCGGGCTGACGTACGTCTACGTCTCCCACGACCTGTCGATGATGCGCCAGATGGCCGACCGGGTGGCGGTGATGAACCTCGGCCGCATCGTCGAGCTGGCCGACACCGAGGAGCTCTTCACCAATCCGCGGCACCCGTACTCGCACTCCCTGCTGTCGGCCGCGCCGATCGCCGATCCGAAGGCCGAGCGGGCGCGTCGCCGCATCGTGCTGCGCGGTGAGGCGCCCTCGCCCGCCGACCCTCCGTCCGGGTGCGTCTTCCGCACCCGCTGTCCGGTCGCCCGCGACGAGTGCGCCGGTACCCGGCCGCCGCTCGTCGACCACGACGTGCCGGGGCACGCGGTGGCGTGCCTGTACCCGGTCCGCGCGGCGGCGGACCTGCTGAACGAGACCACGAGCTGAAGGAGCATCGATGACACGACAGGAAGTACGGACCGAGGACGCGCCGCGCCCGGCCGGCGCCTACTCACAGGGCATCGTCGCGAACGGGTTCCTCTACACCGCGGGGTTCGGCCCGCAGGACCCGCGCACCGGCGCGGTCGCCGACACCATCGAGGAACAGACCGCGCAGGTCATCCGCAACGTCGAGGCGGTCCTCGCGGCGCGTGGCCTGACGCTGGCCGACGTCGTCAAGGCAACGGTCCACCTGCAGCATCTCCACCGCGACTTCCCGGGCTTCAACGCCACGTACGAGTCGCTCCTGCCGAAGCCCTACCCGGTGCGGACGACGGTCGGTTCCGACCTCGCGAACATCCTCGTCGAGATCGATGTCGTGGCGGCACTGCCGGACGGCTCAGGCGCATAGTGGGGACCGCGTCTCGACCCCAGGCCGAAGGGCAGCGGAAACGGCACGGTCATTCCTTCTTGCGATCCCGGCGCGACCGCCTCTTCGGTTGGTTGCGGACCACGCGTGCCGGATCCGGCCGAGACTTCTGGCCGTGGCCGGGCGGATCCGAGCGAGACCGGTAACGTCTGAGCTCGGCCACGTACTTCCGGAGTTCGGGGGAGCGGCGGCGCGCGAGTTCGAGTCCGCCCGTGGCGGCGAACATCAGGACCTTGTCGTCGATCGCGGTGGCGATCCGCTCAGACTCGGCAAGAGATTCGACGGCCGCTCGCGCCTTCCCCGGCCGGCCGAGAAGGATGACTCCCTCCGTGCCCAGGGTGTCCGCCAGGTTCCGCAGATAGACGGCGGGGAGCCGTTCGGCCAGCGGCCGGTAGATCGAGACGGCCTCCTCGATGTGTTGGGCCGCCTCCTCGTCCTCGCCCATTCGGTGCAGCGTCTTCGCCAGGTTGTGCAGGCCGGACGCGAGGTCGTGGTCGAAGAGGGTCGGGTGGTCCTCCACGATGCGGCGACGGGTGTCGACCACCTCCCGGTGGATGGCCAGACCCACGGTCTGCACACCGAAGTCGATCAAGCGGTTCGCCCTGTTCGTCCCCGCGCTGGTGGCGATGATCGTCAGCCAGGGATCGGGCTCCGCTACCTGGTGGTAGACCTCCAGCGCATGTTCCGCCGTGCGCAGGCTTCCCTCTCGATCGCCGGACTCGTTAAGGATCGCGGACAAGTTGGACAGCGCTTGCACGGTGCCGTGGAGATCGGGCGGGTTCTTCCGCTCCCATTGCTCTACCGACTCCTTCGCCGTGGCCAGAGCCTTCCTGGTCTGCCCGTGACTCATGTACAGGTTGGCGAGGAGACCCAGCGCGGGCGCCAGCCCCGTCTCGGCATCGTCCGGGAGCTCACGCCCTAGGGACACTGCCTCTTCGAGGCTCTCCTGCGCCTCCTTTGTCTCACCGACGGAGTTCAGCCGTTCCGCCAGCGCGAACAGCTGCGAGGCCAGGCGGGGCCGATGGGTCGCCGGGTCATCACGGGCGAGTTCGCGGTAGCGGTCGACGAGACGGCGGAACGCCTCGATGCTCCACCGGCCGAAGAGGGAGGGCGCGGCCCAGGTGACGGCGATGAGCTCGTCGAGCCAATCGGGCTCTGCGGTGACCTGGGCGGTCAGTGGTTCGATCGCCGTGATCAGCGGGTCCGGCTGATCGCTGCGGGTCGCGGCGACGGCGGCGACGGACGCGAGCTCGGGCCGGGACGACACCAACCGTGCGATGGTGTCCGCGGCGGCCGGCCGGAGTGCCGCCGCCCGGCTGAGCACCTCGAATCCGTATTGCGTATCGCGCGCGGGCACGTGCCCGAACAGGCCGTCGAACAGGTCGGTGTCCTCGGCGGTGACACGAGCCACCAGATATTCACCGAGGCGGTCGGGCTGCAGGCGGCCCCAGTACCGGCTGTCGGCGGCGGGGTAGAGGTCGTGCAGCCACTCGGCAAGGGCCAGAAGGCGTTCCTCGGGCTGGTCACGCAGGCCGGGCACGCCTCCCAGCAGGTGCGCGGCCTCCGTCTCGGTGGTCGCGCTGAAAAGAGTCGCCGTGGCGACGGCCCTGCGGAGAGCCTTCGAGTACGCGAACCGTAGGCCCCGCGCGTAGGCGGTCCATCCCCAGTAACGCTCCTCGTGGCCGAGCAGGACGTCCTCGACGCCTTCCCCTTTCTTCTCCGGTACCGGCTCGAACCCGAGCTGGAGCAACGAGGCGAGCGCCGTCATGTGCACGGTCAGCACGGAGCCGTACCGCGGGTGGCCCAGATCGTCAGGCGGGTCCGGTAGGTCGGGCCCGATCTGGTCGCCGCGTCGGCGTAGGGCACGCGCGAAGTGCTCCACCGCCGTGGCGAACAGCGGCGCACGCCTTTCCGCGGTGTCCTCCAGCGGAGGCAGCTCAGTGACGTGCCGGCCGAGCGCCCGCTCGATCACCGAACTCCCGATGACCAGTTGCCGCCACCATTCACCGGCGTGGCGGGCGAGCAGTAGTAACCGCACGCGCAGCCCGGAGTCCCGTACGGCACCGATCCGGGTGGCGAGCCGCCGTATTTGATCGGTCCTTGTCTCGGCGTAGTCGACGATCACCAGGACCGGAACCGCCGACGCGGCGAGCGGGCCCACGTCGAGGGGATCCCCGTTGTCCGGACGCAGCCATCCGACCGCCCAGCCGGCCGCTCGCCGCCGGGCGGCGAACTCTCGCGCCAAGCGCGTCTTGCCCTGGCCTCCCGGGCCGGTCACCAGCCAGGTCGAGACGGTGTCCGGCTCCTCGCACCACGCCGAGAGCTTCGCCAGGAGTTCCGTTCGGCCATGGAACGGCACGACCTCCGCGTCGGCCGCCAGCAGGTACGCGGGGGACCGCGATCCGCCCACGACCGTCGGGGGCTCGAACAACGGCGCGAGCTCCACCGACTCGGTGGTCTGCTCGCCAACGAGTGCTACGAATCCGGGATCGTCCAGGAACCGTGCCACCGGAACCGCCGTCAGCCGCCGGCTCCCGAACTCGGGCGGATCGGCCACCAGCACACCGGTGAGCAACGCGTCCTCGCCGCAGAACAGCGCCGCCCCGGAGATGCCGGCCCAGGCCGAGGAACGCGTGCGGGAGTCAGGCCAGGCGTCTACCAGCACGTCGTAACGGCGGGCCTTCGCCCCGGTGCCGGGATTGATCGTGCCGGACAGGTGCTCGGTGTCTCGTATGTCATCCGGACCGCGTTGTGCGTCCGGGAACCCGGTGGCCTCGCACCGTACCCCGCCGCGTGTGCCAGTGAGTCGTCCCCAACGGACCGTAGCCGCCTCGGGCACGTGTTCCGCCGGGCCGGTGACCTCCACCAGCGCCGCGTCGACCGTGTCGTCATGGCGCCACCACGCGACCCGGCCGGTTGGCGTCGAAGGGTCGCCGAGGAACCGCACCATGACCGTCGGCGCCGGAGCGCCGTCGACGACGACCGCATGCGCCGCCGTCAGCACCAGCCGCGGTGCGATGAGATAGCCCGAGCCGAACTCCCATGTGCCGTCCGCGCGTCGCGCGAACGTCTCGGCGACTTTCTCTCGTCTCACCATCGTCGATTTCCTCACCGGTCGGGAACGTGTGTTCCCTGGCCGGTCACGTACGGTGCGCGCCCATAGCCGTCCTTGGGCGTGAGGAGCAGTTTCAACCGGTGCGTCGACCCGGAGGTGACGGTGCCCTTGGCGCCGAAGGACACCACCCCGAAGCGCACCCCGGCCTCGGCGCCGCCGTCCTTCTTCACATCGACGAGAAACTCCAGCTCGACAGGGCCGAGCTCGAACCGGACCTCGGCCTCCGAACCCTCCGCGGTCGCCTGCGCCAGCTCCCGGCGGAGAGCATGCACGACATCTGCCAGATCAAGCCAGTCTCCGTCACTCATCACGGCTCCCTTCACCGTTGCCGAAACCCGTTGCGGCGCGGATCCAGCGTGAGTTCGGTGATGGGTACCGGGCAAGGCCAGGCCAGGAACTCCGATCAAACAAACAATGCGGCGAACAATTCGGGGCCTGTTCGCCGCTTGACGGTCGGTCTGGGTCTACCTTACGTTCGCGGTGTCACACATTCTAGGATGTTGTCATGAAATATAGGACAGACGCCAACGACTCCGCGAGTACGCGGCCGATGTCGTCGGCCCTGAAGCTGCTGCGGCTGCTCGACGTCGTGGGCGAGTCGGAGGATCCGGTCCGGGTCGCCGATCTCGCACGGACCCTCGGGGCCACCCGGTCGGAGGTGCACCGGCACCTCGTCACGCTGGTCGCCGCCGGGTGGATGGAGCGGCTGCCGGACGGCGCGTACCAGCTCACGGTGAAGGCCGCGCACCTCGGGCACGCGGCGTTGCAGCACGCCGGGTTCGGCGACCGGGTCTCCGCGATGCTGGTCGACCTGGCGGCGGAGACCGGGCAGTCCGTCTGCCTGGCCGTGCTCGACGACGATGCGACGCGCGTGGTCAAACGGGCCGAGCCGGGCACCGCCGCGCACGTGACGCTGGCCCTGGGCCGCCGGCTCGACCTGCGGTTCGGCGCCACCGGACGGGTGCTGCTCGCGTTCGCGGACCCCGCCGTCGTCGCCGGCCTGCGCGCACGGGACGTCGACGTGCCGACCGACGCCGAACTGGCCGAGATCCGTGCGCAGGGATACGCGCTCATTCCCGAGGCGGACCCCGACGGAGGGCTCGCCGCGATCGCCTTCCCGGTCTCCGGCCGTACCGGGGAGCCCAGCGTGGCGCTCTGCGCGGTCGGGTCCAGGACCGGCTTCGACCCGCTCACCGCACGGGAGCCGCTCGCGGCCGCCGCCGCCCGGCTGTCCCGCCTGACCACCAGCGTCGACCCGGGGGCGGACGCTCCCTGGGGCTCCTAACCCATCACCCGTACAGGAGGGACATGCAGACCGCCGCGCCCGACACCGATCCGGCCCTCGGCCCCGATCCAGAGGCGTTCATGCGTCCGGAGCGGCTCGCCACGCTGCCGCCCACCCGGCTTTCGGCCAGCCGCGCGCTCATCAACCGGATGAGCCGGGAACGCTGGCGCATCGAGGTCGTCCGGTTCGACATCGACGACCGGGCCCGGGGAGACGCGCTGTACCGCGTGCACGCCCCCGGCCGGACGTTCGACTTCATGGTGTTCTCGTTCGAGCCCAAGCTGGAGGGGCGCACCGGGCGGATCATCGGCACCGACTGGGACATGATGGGCGCGCTCGTCGAGGGCGAGGCCGGCGAGGCGGACATGCGCGCCACCCGCGCCGAGTTCCCCAAGCTGTACGCCGGCCGCGCCACGCCGGGCACGCTCGTCTGGTGCCGGTCCAACCGCAGCCTGCGGCTGTTCGACCACGTGATCGAGCGGCTGGCGAGCGGGCGCCAGCCGGACGTGGACGAGCTGTGGCGCGTCGGCTACCTGATGCGGAACACCGGCCTGGACGGCAACGGCACGTTCGGCACCCGTTCGTACCTCGCGCTGGAGGACGACCACCCGCTGCGCGGGCCGTACCAGGCCCAGATGCTGTCCGCGTACCTGATGCGCGAGTTCTCCTTCGACCTGGCCGAGCACCTGGCGCGGCTGGCGAACCCGGGCGCCGTCCGGCTGGACGCGGACCTGAAACGGCTGCTCGGGCTGGGCAACGGCTCGGCGCTCGGCCTGGTCTTCTTCGCCAATAACCACCCGGCGCTGCTGGACCGCTGGCTGACCCTCCGGTTCGCCGCCGTCGCCGAGGCGCGGGCCCGGCCGGCGGTGCCCGGCGACGCCGAGTGGAACCGCGCCGCCGAGCTCCTGGAACGTGCCATCGCGTTCTACGACGAGGACCCCTTCCGGTACCACTCGTTCACCCCGGCGGCCACGGTCGCCGACGGCCTGCGCCTCATCGTCAAGGCCATGGCCGGAGCCGAACCGCCCCGCACGTTCGGCGAGCTGGTGGACGCCGCCGCCGAGGTGGGGCCGGACGCGGTCGAGGTGGGCAACGCGATCCTGCTCGAACTGCGGCCGGAGACCACCGACGCGTGGCTGCGGTACCAGCCGGTGGACGAGACGCTGACCCGCCGCCCGGCACAGCGCGTCGGCGAGCTGCGCGAGCTGCTGGACCGCGAGTACGCGTGGACGCGCCGGTTCGACCTGGCCGATCCCGCGCAGCGCCGGTTCCGCTGGTACAAGTCGCGCGACGCCGAGGAGCCGCGGCGCGGGCCGGTGGATGAGGTGCCCGAGGGCTTCGAATGGGCGCTCGACCTGCCCGGCGACGTCCAGCGGCTCGCCCGGGCGCTGCGCGACGAGCCGGCCGGCCGCACGGTCGGCGAGTTCCTGGCGGCGCACCCGGCCGAACGCGCCACCGTGCAGCGCGTGCAGGGCCTGGCCGGGCGGAGGTACCACTCGCCGCACATGAACATGCTGGCCGGCGACTTCACCCCCGCGCACATCGTGCGGCTGATGAACGCCGCGTTCCACGGGCTGGACAAGACCGTGGACGGCCTGGGCCGCAACGTGCTCGGCCTGCTGTTCCACGGCGCGCCCGTCGCGACCGATCTCGCCGCCGGGCACGCCGCCGACTGGATCTACCCCCGCCGTCCGGAGGAGCGATGACCACCATGCCGGAGACGACCGCGTTGCCGGAGGAGACCGGCCCGGACGTCATCAACGTGTCGCTGCGCGAATGCCGCCTGGTCGGCTACCGGGTGCTGTGGCACCACGGAGCACCGGCCGGCGCGATCCCGGCGATCGTGGACGCGATCGTCGCGGCCGAGGCCGCCGGGCTGGAGGGGCTGCGCGCGCTGCACGCCGACGGCGCGGCCATCGGCGCCACGGCCGCCCGTCCCGTCACGTACACGAGGGCGGGGGACGAGCTGGTGATCGACGCGGCCGGCAAGCACGCGCTGGCGGCCGTCCCCGACATCGTCGACCTCGCCGCCGCGCTGGGCGACGCCGCCGTACTGGTCACCGGCGCGGAGCGGGACGAACTGCTCGCCGTCCTCCCGCACGTGGCGCCCGACCACGGACTGACGCTGGCCCCGGACGGACCCGGCCGCTTCAGGTGCCGTCCCGCCACCCCGTCGTACGAGGGCTCCGGGCCGCCGTCGGCCGCGGGCATCCTGCACGACGGCACGGACGTCCCCGCCCACCTGTGGTGGGCCCTGTTCCACCTCGGCAACCTCGCGCTCACCCCCGACTCGGTGGTGTCGCGCCGCCACACCGGCCGGTCGGTCTTCGACGCGCAGGGCCGCATCGTCGGCGAGCTCGGCGAGGACGCGCAGGAGCCGGACGCAGCCACCCCCGCCACCCGCTGAGCGCGCTCACCCCCGAGACGGAAGAGGACACGGCACATGTACATCGACGGGCTGGAATGCAGCGTCTATGACCGGGAGGTCTTCCAGGAGCTGCGCGACGGCGACCTCGCCTGCGTCACCAACACGGTGGCGTTCTGGGAGGACGCCGGGGAGACCATGGACGAGATCGGCCGCTGGCGCGACCTGGCCAGGGAGAACGCCGACCTGATCACGATCGCCCGCACCGCCGACGACATCGAGGCGGCGCACGCGTCCGGACGCACCGCCATCCTGCTCGGCACGCAGAACTCCTCGCCGATCGAGGACCGCATCCGGTACGTGGAGCTATTCCACGACATGGGCCTGCGGGTCATGCAGCTCACCTACAACAACCAGAACGCCATCGGCGGCTCCTGCTACGAGCCGCACGACTCGGGGCTGACCCGCTTCGGCCGGGAGGTCGTACGGGAGATGAACCGGGTCGGCATGGTCGTGGACCTGTCACACGTGGGCGAGCGCACCGGCATCGACGCGATCGAGGCGTCCGAGGCGCCGGTCGCGGTGACCCACGCCAACGCCCGCTCGCTGTACGAGCACGCGCGCAACAAGGGCGACGATCTGCTGCGCGCGCTGGCCGAGAACGGCGGCGTCATCGGCCTGGCCACGTACCGGAACATCAGCGGCCCGTGGGCGGAGTCGCGCGAGACATGGTGCGACATGGTGCGCCGCACCGTCGACATCGTCGGCCTCGACCATGTCGGGATCGGCACCGACCTCAGCCGCAAGAGCGGCGACAGAGAGCTCCAGTGGATGCGAAAAGGCCGCTGGACGCGCACCACGCAGTACGGCGCCGGATCGGCCGGAAACCCCGGCAAGGCCAAGCCGGTGGAATTCATGACCTCCACCCGCGACTTCCCCGCGCTCGCCGAATGCCTCACCACCCATGCCGGATTCGGCGACGAGGAGACCGCCAAGATCATGGGCGGCAACTGGATGCGTTTCTACCGTCACGTATTTAAGGGCTGACCGGCCTCAAGGGCTGACCGCCCGGCACGTGTGAACGCGGAAATGACGAGTCCCGGTGACGAAGAAAGCGAGTGTTCTTCTCGACTGATCCCGGCGTCGCCACGTGCGACGCGCTTTGCCGAAAGGCGATGGTCATGGCTGTATCCTCCTCCTCTCAATCGTCCTCCGACACCTACGATGACGGGCGGGCCGCCGCCGCGTACGCCGAGGTGGCAGCGCGGCTGGACCGCCTGCCGTTCACCTCGGTACAGCGCGGAATCCTGCTGAAGGGCGGTCTCACCACCACGTTCGACGGGCTCGACAACGGAATCGTCTCGTTCCTGCTGCCGATCGTCACGGGCGTTTTCTCGCTGTCCGGAGTCGAACAGGGATTCCTCGGCAGTTCGTCGCTGATCGGAGCGTTCGCCGGCGCGATCGCGGTGAGCTTCATCGGCGACCGTACGGGCCGCAGAAATCTGCTCCTGTACTCCATGGCGTTCTACAGCGCCGCGATGATCGTCGGCGCGGTCTCGCCGGACGGCGCCTTCCTGATCGTCACCCGGGTGGCCGCCGGTGTGGCCATCGGAATCAACGTCAACATCATCATTCCGTACCTGGCGGAATTCGCGCCGGTGAAACAGCGCGGCCATTTCGTCGGGTCGCTGGCCGGGTTCTTCGGCTTCGGGTTCGTGCTGGCCGCGCTGATCGGCTACTTCGTCATCCAGACGATGGACCAGGGCTGGCGGATCGCGCAGCTCATCGTGGGCCTGCCGATCATCCTGGCCGTCCTCTGGCGGCGCAACCTGCCCGAGTCGCCGCGCTACCTGCTCTCCAAGGGCCGCATCGACGAGGCACGGGCGATCATTGACGACCTGGAGGCGAAGGTCTGCCGGGTCACCGGCAAGGACCTGCCGCCGGTGGACACCGACGTGCGGTACGAGCCGGACAAGCACCTGTCCATGCGCAGCGTGCTCGAACAGTTCGCGGCGCTGTGGCGGCCGAAGATGCTGCGGCAGACGATCCTGATCTGGGTGCTGTGGTTCTGCTTCAGCTTCGCCTACTACGGCTTCCTGGTGTTCCTGCCGACGCTGCTCGTGGACAAGGGCCTGACCATCAGCGAGAGCTTCGGCTACTCGATCGTCATCGAGGTCGCGCAGGTCCTCGGGTACTACCCGGCGGCGGTGCTGTCCGAGCGGCTGGACCGCAAGTGGAGCATCGTCGTCTTCCTGGCGGCCAGCGCGCTGTCGGCGGTCGGCCTGGCCTTCGCCGGCGGCAACGTGCAGGTGCTCATCTTCGGCATCGCCCTGGCGTTCTTCCTCAACGGCGCCTACGCGCCGCTGTACACCTACACGCCGGAGGTCTATCCGACGCCGATCCGCGCCACGGGGGTGGGCGCGTCGGCGGTGTTCAGCCGGGTCGGTGCCGCGCTCGCGCCGATCATCATGGGCGCGACCTACACGTCGCTGAAGTTCTCCGGCGTGTTCCTGACCCTGTGCGCGGTGATCGCCGTCGCGGTGGTCGCCGTGGTCACGATGGGCGTCTCCACGCGCCGGCGCTCCCTGGAGGAGATCGCCGGCTGACCCTACGGGTCCGGCACCGCGCCCGAGGGCGGTGCCGGGCCCGGTGTCATGTCGCCAAGGTATCGAGCCATCCCAATGCGGTGTTGGACGAGAATCGCGGCGTCTTCCTACAGTCGCGGTAGACCGCACTCCCGCGCCCAGAAGGAGACCGTGGCATGGCCAACCGCACGCCCGGGGAGGTCGCCCGGCAGCTCGGGTCGGGCCTCCTGTCCTTCCCGATCACTCACCTGACCAGGGACGGCGCCTTCGACGAGCCGGCCTACCGGGAGCATGTCGCCTGGCTCTCGCAGTTTCCGGCCGCCGGCCTGTTCGCCCCGGGCGGCACCGGCGAGTTCTTCTCCCTCACCCTCCCCGAGGTCGAGAACGTCGTCACCGCGGCCGTCGGCGCCGCCTCCGAGGGGCTGCCCGTCATCGCGCCCGCGGGGTACGGCACGGCCACCGCCGTGGAACTGGCCCGGACCGCCGAACGCGCGGGCGCGCACGGCATCCTGCTCTTCCCGCCGTACCTCACCGAGGCGGGGCAGGAGGGGCTGCGCGCGCACGTACGGGCGGTGTGCGACGCGACGAGCCTGGGGGTGATCGTCTACAACCGCGCCAACGCGAGGTACACCGACGAGACGGTCGACCGCCTCGCGGAGGAGTGCCGGAACCTGGTCGGCTTCAAGGACGGCGTCGGCGACATCGAGCAGATGGCGCGGATCTACGCCCGGCTGGGTGACCGCCTCACGTACATCGGCGGGCTGCCGACCGCGGAGATGTTCGCCCTTCCGTATCTCTCGCTGGGGCTGACGACGTACTCGTCTGCCATCTTCAACTTCCTGCCGCGCTACGCCGCCGGCTTCTACGACGCGGTCCGCCGCCGTGACGACGCGGCCGTGATGGCGGCGCTGTCGGAGTTCGTGATCCCGTACACCGACCTGCGAAACCGCCGGCCGGGGTACGCGGTCAGCATCATCAAGGCCGGGATGAGGGTGATCGGGCGGCCGGCCGGCCCGGTCCGCCCGCCACTGACGGATCTCACCGACGCCGAGCTCGCCGAGCTCGAGACCCTCGTGCGGAAGGTGAGCTGACCATGGCGGAGCCCACGGAGAACACCGACGCGCCGCTCACCGGCCGGTCCCTGGTCGGGGCGGTGGACGTCATGGGGACCGGGGGCACGTTCCACGCCGTCGATCCCGCGACGGGCGCACGCCTGGAGCCCGGGTTCGGCGAGTGCGGCACCGCGGAGGTCGAGCAGGCCGCCGAGCAGGCTTGGCAGGCCTTCGACGCCTACCGTGCCACCACGCCCGAGGTACGGGCGGCGTTCCTGGAGTCGATCGCGGCCGAGATCGAGGACGTCGCGCCGGCCCTGGCCGCGCGGGTCCAGGAGGAGACCGGGTTGCCCGCGGGCCGGGTCGCCACGGAGACCGCCCGCACCACCGGCCAGCTCCGGCTGTTCGCCGGCGTCGTACGGGACGGCGCCTGGCGGCAGGCCCGGATCGACGCGGGCGACCCGGACCGCGAACCCGTGCCCCGGCCCGACATCCGGCAGCGGTCGGTCCCCGTCGGCCCGGTCGCGGTGTTCGGCGCGTCGAACTTCCCGCTCGCCTTCTCCGTCGCCGGCGGCGACACGGCGTCCGCCCTCGCGGCCGGCGCGCCCGTCGTGGTCAAGGGGCAGCCGGCTCACCCGGGGACGGCCGAGATCGTCGGCCGTGCGGTCCGGGCCGCCGTGCGGAAACACGATCTGCCCGCGGGCACGTTCAGCCTGCTGCAGGGCACGAGCACCGACCTCGGGCACGCGCTGGTCACCCACCCGTACATCCGGGCGGTCGGTTTCACCGGCTCCCGGCGCGGTGGCCTCGCGCTGGTCGAGGCGGCCGCGCGCCGTCCCGTACCGATCCCCGTCTACGCCGAGATGTCGGCGGTCAACCCGGTCTTCCTGCTGCCCGGCGCGCTCGCGGAGCGGGCGGTCGCGCTCGCCGCCGGGTTCGCCGCCTCCATGACCGGGAGCGCCGGTCAGCTGTGCACGAAGCCGGGACTCGTCTTCGTCCTCGACGGGCCGGACGCGGACCGCTTCGTCGACGCGGCGAGCGAGGCGGTCCGGGCCGTCGCGCCCGCGCCGATGCTCAGCGCCGGGATCGCCGCCGCGTACGAGAGCGGCGTCGGGACGCTCCGATCGATCGGAGCGGTCGAGGAGGTCGCGCGGGGTGCCATCGGCGGGCCGCTCGCCTGCCCGGGTGAGCCGCACCTGTTCGTCACGACGGGCGAGGCGTTCCTGGCCGACGGGCGGCTGCACGAGGAGGTCTTCGGCCCGGCCGCCGTCATCGTCCGGGTCCGCGACGAAGAGCGGCTCACGGAGATCGTGGACCGCCTCGAAGGGCAGCTCACGGCAACGGTCCACCTCTCGCCCGGCGACCACGGCACCGCCGCCCGGCTCCTGCACCGGCTCGAACTGGTCGCCGGACGCCTCATCGTGAACGGCTGGCCCACCGGGGTGGAGGTCGGGCACGCGATGGTGCACGGCGGTCCGTTCCCCGCCACGTCGGCGCCGGCGACGACGTCCGTCGGCGCCCGGGCCATCGAGCGTTTCCTCCGGCCGGTCGCCTATCAGGACGTGCCCGCGGACCTGCTTCCACGCGAGCTGCGCGACGACGACCCCGACGGCGCCGTCCGGTGGCGCGACGGCCGGCCGGAGACGGATCGTACGGGACGGGGCGGCGACCGATGACCGACCGGATCGCCCACGTGAGGCTCTCCTCCATCGTCCTGCCGCTGGCCGATCCGATCAGCGACGCGAAGGTGCTCACCGGCCGGCAGCGGCCGATGACCGAGGTGGTCTTCCTCTTCGCCGAGATCGTCAGTGCGGCCGGCCACGAGGGCATCGGGTTCTCCTACTCCAAGCGGGCCGGCGGCCCCGGCCAGTTCGCCCACGCCCGGGAGATCGCGCCCGTCCTGATCGGGGAGGACCCCGCCGACATCGGCAGGATCTGGACCAAGCTCACCTGGGCCGGCGCCTCCGTCGGCCGTTCCGGCCTCGCCGTCCAGGCCATCGCGGCGATCGACGTCGCACTGTGGGACCTCAAGGCCAAACGCGCGGGGCTCCCGCTCGCCAAGCTGCTCGGCGCGTACCGCGACTCGGTCCGCACGTACAACACCTCCGGCGGTTTCCTGCACACCCCGGTCGACGAGGTCATCGAGAACGCCAGAAGTTCGCTGGCGGCGGGCATCGGCGGCATCAAGCTCAAGGTCGGCCAGCCCGACTGGCGCCAGGACATCGCGCGCGTGACCGCGGTACGCGAGGCGCTGGACCCGGACGTCCCGCTCATGGTCGACGCGAACCAGCAGTGGGACCGCGCCACGGCGATGCGGATGGGCCGGCTGTTCGAGCCGTTCGGCCTGGTCTGGATCGAGGAGCCGCTGGACGCGTACGACGCGGAGGGCCACGCGAACCTGGCGCGCGCTCTCGACACGCCCATCGCCACCGGCGAGATGCTCTCCAGCGTCGCCGAGCACGTCCGTCTCATCGACGCCGGCGCGGCCGACATCGTGCAGCCGGACGCGCCCCGCATCGGAGGCATCACGCAGTTCCTCAAGCTCGCCGCCTACGCGGAGCACCGGCAGCTGGAGATCGCGCCGCACTTCGCGATGGAGATCCACCTGCACCTCGCCGCCGCGTACCCGATCGAACCCTGGGTCGAGCACTTCGACTGGCTGGCACCGCTGTTCAACGAGCGGCTGGAGACGCGTGGCGGTCGCATGTACGTCTCCGAGCGGCCCGGTCTCGGCATCACCCTGACCGAGCAGGCCCGCGCCTGGACGGTGGGGACCGCGGAGTTCGGCGGGCGACCCTGACCGGTCAGCGGACGAACGCGGGCCGTTTCGGGTCGAAGGACCAGCCCGGCACCAGGCACCGCATCGCGACGGCGTCGTCGCGTGCTCCCAGCGCGTGCTCGACGTACAGCTCGTGCGCCGCCGCCACCGCGTCGCGGTCCAGCTCGACGCCGAGACCGGGGCTCTGGGGTACGGCGATCCGGCCGTCGTGGATCTCCAGCGGCGCGGTGGTCAGCCGCTGGCCGTCCTGCCAGATCCAGTGAGTGTCCAGAGCCGTGATCTCGCCCGGTGCGGCGGCGCCGACGTGGGTGAACATGGCCAGGGAGATGTCGAAGTGGTTGTTGGAGTGCGAGCCCCAGGTCAGCCCGAAGTCGTGACACAGCTGGGCCACGCGGACGGCGCCGCGCATCGTCCAGAAGTGCGGATCGGCCAGGGGGATGTCGACCGCGTTCGCGCGGACCGCGTGCGCCAGCTGACGCCAGTCGGTCGCGATCATGTTGGTCGCCGTCGGGAGCCCGGTCGCACGGCGGAACTCCGCCATCGCCTCCCGCCCTGAGTAGCCGTCCTCGGCGCCGCACGGGTCCTCCGCGTACGCGAGGACGCCACCGGCGTCGCGGCACAGCGCGACGGCGTCGGAGAGCGACCAGGCGCCGTTGGGGTCCAGCGTCACGCGGGCGTCCGGGAAGCGGGCGGCGAGAGCGCGTACGGCCTCCATCTCCTGCTCACCCGGGAGCACACCGCCCTTGAGCTTGAAGTCGTGGAACCCGTAGCGCGCCTGAGCGGCCTCGGCCAGCGCGACGATCGATCCGGAGTCGAGCGCCTCGCGCCGGCGCAGCCGTTCCCAGTCGTCGGCGGCCTGCTCCTCGACGACGTACGGGAGGTCGGTCGCGGTGTGGTCGCCGACGTAGAACAGGTAGCCGAGCACCGGTACCGCGTCACGCTGCCGGCCGTCGCCGAGCAACGCGGCGACGGGCACCTCCAGATACTGACCGAGCAGGTCCAGCAGCGCGGATTCGAGCGCCGTGAGGGCGTGGACGGTCGTGCGCTGGTCGAAGGTCTGCCGGCCGCGACCACCGCGGTCACGGTCCGCGAACCGGAGGTCCACGTCCCGGAGCAGGGAGCCCAGCAGTGCGACGGGCCGCCCGACGAGGAGCTCAGCGGCGTCGTTGATCGTGTCGGCGATCGGCGCGCCCCCGGGCACCTCGCCCAGTCCCGTACGGCCGTCGCTGTCGGAGACGACGGCGATGTTCCGCGTGAAGAAGGGGCCGTGCGCGCCGGACAGGTTCAACAGCATCGAGTCGTGGCCGGCGACGGGAATGACCTCGACCGACGCGATGGTGGGTGTACGTGCCACCTGATCACCCTTCGTAGGACCGGCGGGGAGTGCCGTACGGCACGACCACGTTAGAACGGCCCGTGATACCCGGCCAGGATCAACTTTGCATCGACTGATACTCGCGAGGCATCGCGTGGATCACACCTGGAAGCCGTCGAGATGGCCGAGGACCTGCCACAGAGCCGGGTTCTTGGCGTCCTTCAGCCAGAGCAGGTGCAACTCCACCGGCTTGTCGACGCCGGCGAGCGGGAGGAACTCCACACCCTCGATGCCCAGGCGGGTGGCGGCCTCGGGGATGAAGGCGATCCCCCGGCCCGCGGAGACCAGCCAGACCATCGTCAGGACCTGGCTGACGCTGTGCACGACGTTCCGATGGCTGATCGGGACCAGGCTGACGACGAGATCGTAGAAGTAGCGGGCCTTGCTCGGGGCGTGCATGATCAAGGGTTCGGCGGCCAGGTCGCGTGCCTCGACGGGGCGGCCCAGGCCGGTGAGCCGGTGGCCGGCCGGGACGGCGACCATGATCGCCTCGCGGCTGATGACCCGTGAGCCGAAGACGTCCGGGTCGAACGGCGGGCGGGCAACGCCGAGGTCGAGCTCATGGGCGAGCAGCGCGTCGATCTGCTCCCCGGTGACCATCTCGTACAGGTCGACGTCGACGTCGGGCAGCCGCTCGTCGATGCGGCGCAGCACCGCGGGCAGGACGGCGAGCATCGAGACCGCCGTGAACCCGATGCGGACCGTGCCCGCCGACCCGGCCGAGATCCTCCGGGCCAGGTCGGGCGCGTTGTCCGCGAGCGCGAGGAGGCGTCTGGCCTCGGACAGGAAGGCCGTCCCGGCCGCGGTCAGCTCGACGCGGCGGTTGTCGCGCTCGAAGAGCCGGACCCCGATCGCCCGCTCCAGTTTCTGCACCTGCCGGCTCAGCGGCGGCTGCGTCATGTTGAGCCGTTCGGCGGCGCGTCCGAAATGGAGTTCTTCGGCCACGGCGACGAAACCGCGGAGCTGGTCGAACGAGAACATGATGCCGTAAAGGTATCACTTGATGTCTCATCGGGTTTGGACACGCATTAGTCGACGATTTTACGCTCCTCGATACCACTGCCCGTGACGTGCGTCACATGCCCGGTTCATGCCCGCCGGCGCCCGGGCCACGTCGCAGGAAGGAGAGAGCGAAATGCCCCTGATCATCGTGGCGCTCGCCGTAGTGCTGCTGCTCGTGTTGATGACCAAATTCAGGATCAACGGCTTCATCGCCCTGTTCGTCGCCGCTCTGTTCGTGGGACTCGCGCGCGGCCTGTCGCTCACCAAGATCTACGACGCGATGGTCACCGGTGTCGGTGACCAACTCGACGAGCTGATCCTGATCCTGGGGTTCGGCGCCATGCTCGGCAAGGTTCTCGCCGACAGCGGCGCCGCGCAGCGGATCACCACCTCGGTGGTCGACGTCTTCGGCATCGGCCGCGTCCAGCTCGCCATGGTCCTGACCTCGACCTGCATCGGCATCACGATGTTCTACGAGGTCGGCTTCGTGCTCCTCATCCCGCTGGTGTTCACCATCGTCCGCGAGTGCAGGCTGCCGCTCCTGTGGGTGGGGCTGCCCATGTCGATGACCCTGTCGACGATGCACAGCTTCCTGCCGCCCCACCCCGGTCCGGCCGCCGTGACCGGCACCTTCCACGCCAGCCAGGGCCTCACCCTGCTCTACGGTCTCCCGATCGCGATCGTGTCCGCCTCGATCATCTGCTACGTGTGGCCGCGGCTGGCCTTCGTGAAGCGGATCAACCCACGCGTCCCGGTCTCGCTCATCACCAACCGGGTGTTCGCCGAGGACGAGCTGCCCCGGTTCGGCACGTGCATCGTGATCGTCGTCATCCCGATCGTGCTGATGGGCGCCTCGGCCGTCGCCGAGCTCAGCATGAGCGACGGCAACACGGTCCTGCCCTACCTGGAGTTCTTCGGCAAGGCTCCGGTCGCCCTGCTCATCGCCCTGCTCCTGGCCGTCATCCTTCTCGGGCCGAAGATCGGCGGAACCGAGGACGCCGGCGACTCTCCGGCCGAGGCCGGTGGCACGGGCGGCGTTCCCGCCGGCGGTGAGGGTACGGCCACGGCGACCGCCGCCCCCGCGGTGTCCGCCGCCGAGACCGCCGTCGTGGAGCGCGGCCGTTTCCAGGCCGCGATGGACTCGTGCGCCGAAGCGGTCAAGCCGATGGCCATGATCATCCTGGTCATCGGCGCGGGCGGCGCCTTCAAGGAGGTCCTCGTCAAGTCGGGGATCGCCGACTACATCGCCGACTTCACCAAGGGCTGGCACGTCTCCGCGCTCATCCTGGCATGGGCCATCGCGGTGCTGCTGCGCATCGCCGTCGGATCCGCCTCGGTCGCGGTCGTGACCGCCGCCGGCATCGTGCTCCCGCTCGTGCAGGGCTCGGGAACCTCGCCGGAGCTGATGGTGCTCGCCGTCACCTGCGGCAGCATCGCCGCCAGCCACGTCAACGACCCCGGATTCTGGCTCTTCAAGCAGTACCTGAACCTCTCGGTGGTGGACGCGATCAAGATCCGCACGACCTACACGACGGCCCTCGCGGTGCTCGGCCTGGGCGGTGTCCTCCTCATGAACACCTTCGTCGGCGCGTAGCCCGCAATGCGTCTTGCGTAGCCGGATCGCCCCTGCGAAGATCGCCGTCGCACTGCCGAGCAGGGTCAGAAGGAGCCTCCATCAACGGGTCACGCAACCTGGTCGTCTCCGCGTTCGTCGCCTTCGCCGCCTTTGGTTCGTTCTGGGGTGTGTGGGGGGCCTCGGTACCCCGGGTGCAGCACCAGGCCGAGGTCACCGACGGCCAGCTGGGGTTCGCCCTCCTGTTCGTGGGCGCCGGCGCCCTGCCGGCGATGTTGCTGGCGGGCCGGGCGCTCGACCGCTGGGGGCTGAACGTCGCCGCCGGCGCGATCGCCCTGCTCGGCGTGGTCGGCGCCGGCCTGGCCCTGACCGCGGTGAACCTGCCGAGCCTGTGCGTCGGCCTCGGGGTCGCGGGCGCCTCCAGCGGCGCGGCCGACGTGACGATGAACGCGGTGGCCGGACGCGCCGAGAAGAACGCCGGACGGCCGGTCATCACCCGGGTGCACGGCGTCTTCTCCACTTTCGTGGTCCTGACCAGCCTCGGCGCGGGGATCACCTCCGCCGCCTCCTGGCCGCTCGCCGTGCCGTTCATCGCGGTGGCGGTTCTCTGCCTGGTCGCCGGGGCCGCCATGTTCGCGGCGGTCTCGCGCGGCGTGCCCCCCGACGACGAGGGCGACGACGAGGCGCCGGCGCCCGCCCGGAGCGGCCGGCTCGCGCCGCTGCTGATCATCGGCGTGCTGGGGGCACTGGCGTTCGCGAGCGAGAACGCCCACCAGAGCTGGAGCGCGGTCTTCGCCCAGGACGAGCTGAAGGCCGGAGCCTGGCTCACCACCGTGGCGCCCGCCGTCTTCGCGGGAACCGTGGCGATCACGCGGTTCTCCGTCGGGGGCCTCAAGACCGCCCATGCCCGGTCCGTCATCCTCATCGGCGCGCTGGCCGCCGCCGGCGGCGCGCTCGTCATCGCGAGCGCCCCGACCCTGTTCGTCGCCGCGCTGGGGCTCGTGCTCGCCGGCGCCGGAACCGCCGTGCTCTTTCCCACGCTCGTCGGCGTCGTCTCGCGCAACGTCGAGGAGCGTTACCGGGGGCGCGCGACGTCCATCGTCAGCACCGTCTCCTACCTCGGCTTCCTTCTCGGGCCCGTGTACGTCGGCGCGTGGGCCGACGCCGCGGGACTGCGCGGGGCGATGGTCGCCGTCGCTGCCCTGGCCGCCGCCCTGTTCGTCCTCACGCCGGTGCTGCTGCGCCTCAGCGGATTCGCCGCCGGTGATACGGCGCCGCGCACCCCCGAGGTCTACGCCGACCGCTGACCGCGCGGCCGCCCGTCAGCGATGGAGGAGGCGGTACCGGCCTGGGCGGATGCGGCGGTGACCGCAGACCGTCGATGTCCTGCTCGATGCGGCCGGGTCGAGCGAGCCGGAGAGCATCCTGCGGACGCTTTGAACGCCGCCGTTCTTTAGCTGGGGTCAAGGAGCGCCATGGTCGCGGGCTGCCCGGCATCTTCGGCACCCGGTCGCCGGTGGCTCCCTGAGGTCAGGTGTGGTCGGCCGCGCGCAGGCCCTCGAGGGCGGCGTCGGCGAAGGCGGCGACCGCGTCGCCGGACTGCGCCGGCCGCCACACCGCCGACGTCGACCAGGTGAGCCGCGGCTCGTCGATCGGCCGCCAGACCAGGCCGGCGGGGAGGGCGCCCGCCGGGGGTTCGTTCAGATGGACCCCCAACCCGGCCAGCACCAGGCCGAGGACGAAGTCGGGGTTGCGGGCATGGCGGATGGCGCCCGGCAGGAAGCCGTTGTCGCGGCAGGCCGCCAGCATGTGGTCGTACAGCCGGGGCGCCATCTCGCGGGGGAAGATCACCAGCGGTGAGCCGTTGAGGACCCGGAGCCGTACGAGCTCCTGATCGGCCGCGGGGTGGCGTTCCGGCAGGACCACTCCCAGCCTCCGGTGCACCACCGGGCCCGACGCCAGGCCCACAGTGTCGCACGGGTGCCGTACGAGACCCGCGTCCAGTTCGCCTTCACGCAGCCTGCCGAGCTGTGTCTCGGTGGTCAGCTCGTGGAGTTCGACCAGGACGTCGGGGACGCGTTCGGTGAACGCCGTCACGAGGGTCTGGAGCGTGCGCGGCGCCGTGTCGGGTGGCACCCCGGCGCGGAGCACCCCGGAGGCGCCCGGCCGGATGCGGCGCATCGCCTCACGGGCCGCCTCGGTGCCGTCCAGGATCGGGCGGGCGTGTTCGAGCAGCAGCGCGCCGGCCTCGGTCAGCGTCACCCGGTGCCGGGTCCGGTCGAAGAGCGTGACGCCGAGTTCGCGTTCGAGATCGCGGATGCGCTGGGACAACGGGGGCTGTGCCATGTGCAGGCGCTCGGCGGCGCGACCGAAGTGGAGTTCTTCGGCGAGGACCGCGAAGTAGCGCAGATGTCGCAGCTCCACCGCCGAATCATATCGTTCCGATATGACGGCCGGTCGTTATTGATGTTGGCCTGTTCGGCGCTCTCCCTGTTTGTATCCCGGCAAATGTCTTCCACATGAAGCCGGGAGGAACCCACATGACTGATGATCAAGCGAACTCGGTGCTGCTCGACCGTGACGGACCCGTCGCGCTGATCACGTTGAACCGCCCGGAGAAGCTGAACGCCTGGACCGCGCGGATGCGGGACCTGCTGATCGAGTCGCTCGCGAAGGCCGGTGCGGACCCGGACGTGCGCGCCGTCGTGCTGACCGGCGCGGGCCGCGCGTTCTGCGCCGGCCAGGACCTCAAGGAGACCGCGGGGATCGACCCGGACGACCACGCGGCCTCCGACGCGTGGATCGACGGATTCGACCGGCTCTACCGGGCCGTCCGCGACCTCGACAAGCCGACCATCGCCGCCGTGAACGGGGTGGCCGCCGGCTCGGGGTTCCAGTTCGCGCTGCTGGCCGACCTGCGCGTCGGGCACCGGGACGTGCGGATGGGGCAGCCGGAGGTGCTGTCCGGAATCCCGAGCATCACCGGCATCTGGGCGATGTGGGACGTCCTCGGACGGGCCAGGACGGCGGAGCTGGCCCTCACCGGCCGGCTCGTCGACGGCACCGAGGCCGAGCGGCTCGGCCTGCTGACCCGCCTGGTGGACGCCGAGCAGGTGCTGACCTCCGCCGTCGAGCAGGCCCGCGAGCTCGCCGCGCTGCCGCCGGGCGCGCTGGCGCTGACCAAGGGACGGCTGCGCGAGCTGGACGACGACGCGCTCGCCGCCGCCGTACGGGCCGCCAAGAAGGTGCACGCCGCGGCGTACGCGAGCGGCGAGCCCCAGCGGGAGATGGCCCGGTTCCTCGCCGGCCGTCGCCGCTGAGCAGGGGAGCGTCAGGGATGAATGACACCTACACCCGGATGCGGGACGGACACCGCTGGGAGGTGCCGGAACGGTACAACATGGCCGTCGACGTCGCCGACCGGCACGAGCGCGGCGACCTCGCGCTGATCTACGAGGACCACACGGGGGCGCGCCAGGAGGTCACCTGGGGGCAGGTGCAGGACCGGTCGCGGCGGGTGGCCACCCATCTGCGGGGGCTGGGCGTCCGGCCCGGCGACCGCGTCGCCGTCATGTTGCCCCAGCGGCCGGACACGCCGGCGGTCTACCTCGGCGTGCTGCGGACCGGGGCCGTGCTGGTGACCATGTCGCTGCTGTGGGCCGACGAGCCGATCCGCTACCGGCTCGCCGACTCGGGCACCGGCGTGCTGGTCACCGAGCCGGGCGCGGTGCACCGTGCCGGGGACTTCGGGGGCGTGGTCGTCGACGTGGACGACCCCGCGATCGACACGCTGCCGGCGAGCTTCGACGACGCCGACACGGCCGCCGACGACCCGGCGTTGATCTTCTACACGTCCGGCACCACCGGTGCGGCCAAGGGGATCGTAC
Source organism: Actinoallomurus sp. CA-142502 (assembly GCF_050936355.1). Taxonomy (NCBI): domain Bacteria; kingdom Bacillati; phylum Actinomycetota; class Actinomycetes; order Streptosporangiales; family Thermomonosporaceae; genus Actinoallomurus; species Actinoallomurus sp. CA-142502. Next base: position 8,944,797 of record NZ_JBNJMY010000001.1, on the reverse strand, counting down.
ACGCGCACCGCACGCTGCTCGGGCACAACGAGTTCCGCTACTGCCACGACCTGCGGCCGGGCGACGTGTTCTACGGCGCCGGCGACTGGGCCTGGTCCATGGCCAAGCTCATGGGGCCGCTGCGCGCGGGCGCGGTCCACCTGGTCTACCGTCCGGCGGGAGGCTTCGACCCGGCCGGGCTGCTCGCCGCGATGTCCCGTAACAAGGTCACCACCGCGCTGGTCAACCCCACCTTCCTGCGCAAGATGCGCGCCGACGTGCCCGACGCTGGGCGGCGGCACCCGCAGTCGCTGCGGGTGGTGTGCTGTTCGAACGAGCCGCTCACCGCGGACCTGATCTCCTGGTTCCGCGACCAGTTCGGCATCACCCCGCTGGACTACTACGGGTCGACCGAGTCCTATCCGCTCATCGGCAACTTCCCGGGCGTACCGGTCAAGGAGGGCTCGATGGGCCGCCCCCTGCCGGGCTGGGACGTCGCCTTGCTCGACGAGCACGAACGGCCGGTACCCTGCGGAGAGCCGGGGGAGGTCTGCCTGCGGTCCCGCAGCAACCCGCAGTTCCCGCTGGGGTACTGGGAGCGGCCGGAGGACTCCGCCGAGGTCTTCGGCGGCGACTGGTTCCACACCAAGGACCAGGCCGTGGCCGACGAGGACGGCTACTACTGGTTCCTCGGCCGCACCGACGACGTGATCAAGACCTCCGGCTACCGCGTCGGGCCGTACGAGGTCGAAGAGGCGCTGCGGGCCCACCCGGCGGTGCGCGACGTGGGGGTCGTCGGCGTGCCCGATCCGGTGCGCGGCCAGGTCGTCAAGGCGTGGGTACAGCTCGCACCGGGCCACCGGCCGAGCGACGAGCTCGCCCGGCAGATCAGTGAATACGCCAAGGCGGCCCACTCCCGGTTCGCCTACCCGCGGCTCGTGGAGTTCGTCGACGACCTGCCCCGCTCGGCGACCGGCAAGATCCGGCGCGCCGAACTGCGTCAACGCGACGCAGGCCACCGACCCGGCATCGGTTGAGGAGACCGCTCATGACTCTCGTTCCAGCGGCGGACGCGCGTGCGATCCGCCGGACGGTCATCCTGTCCTCCGCGATCGGCAACTTCGTCGAATGGTTCGACTCGGCCGCCTACGCCGTGATGTCCGCGACGATCGCCGGGCGTTTCTTCCCCACCTACGACCGGACCGCGGCGCTGCTCGCCACCTGGGCGATCTTCGCGGGCGGGTTCATCGCCCGCCCGCTCGGCGCCGCGTTCTTCGGCCGGTACGGCGACCGGATCGGCCGCAACCGCATGCTGGCCCTGACCGTGCTGGCGATGAGCGGCGCGACCTTCCTCGTGGGGCTGCTGCCGACGTACGCGATGATCGGCGTGGCGGCGCCGATCCTGCTGTTCCTGCTGCGATGCGTGCAGGGCTTCTCGACCGGCGGTGAGTACACCGGCGCGTCGGCGTTCATCATGGAGTACGCGCCCGACGGGCGGCGCGCGCGGTTCGCGTCGGCCGTCCCGGTCACCGTCGGGCTGGCCAGCGTGGCGGGCTCCGGCCTCGGCTTCCTGCTCACCTCCGCGCTGAGCACGTCCGCGTTGCAGAGCTGGGGCTGGCGGATCCCGTTCCTGCTGGCCGCGCCGCTCGGCCTGATCGGCCTGTACCTGCGGTCCCGCGTCGAGGACACGCCGGTGTTCCAGGCGCTGGAACGCCGGGACGACATCGCGCAGACGCCCCTGCGCGACGCCGTACGGCGGTGCGGCCGGCAGATCGCCACGCTGTTCGGGTACAGCATCACGAACGCGATCGGGTACTACCTGATGAGCAGCTACATGATCGCGTACATGTCGGAGGAGCTCGGCTACGCCAAGAGCGAGGCCCAGCTGACGAACGTGATCTCGATGCTCGCCTACAGCATCGCCTGCCCGTTCGCGGCCGCGGCCAGCGACCGCTTCGGCCGCAAGCCGATGCTGCTGATCGCCTGTGCCGGGTTCGTGGTCGCGCCGCTTCCGGCGTTCGCGCTCATGAGGGCCGATCTCACCGGGGCGATCGTCGGCACGTCCCTGCTCGCCGTGCTGGTCGCGGTGATCGGCAGCTCGAACGTGCCGGCGCTCGTGGAGATGTTCCCCGCCCGGCTGCGGGCCAGCGGATCGGCGATCGGCTACACCGCCGCGTACGTGCTCTGCGGCGGCACCGCACCGTTCGTGGCGACCGGGCTGGTCTCGGCCACGGGCAGCTCTCTCGCCCCGGGCGTGTACCTGATGTCCATCGCCGTGGTGTCCACCCTCGTGGTGCTGCTGGCGTTCCGCGAGACCCGCGACCTGTCCCTCGGCCGCGACACCGTACGCGAGACGCCCTCGGGCACCGAACCCGTCTCCGCCTGACCGGCGACCAAGGAAAGAGAAGATCATGGACGCGATCACCCGTCCGCCCGTGCCCCGCAACGAGCCCGTGCGGGAGTACGCCCACGGGACGCCGGAGCGGATGAGCCTGACCGCCAGGCTCAAGGAAATCGCCGACCGGCGGTACGAGCTGACCTCGACGATCGACGGCCAACAGCGGATGGCCGGTGGCGAGCGGTTCGACGTCGTCGCCCCGCACGACCACGCGCGGGTGCTCGGCACCACCGCCAACGCCACGCACGAGGACGCCCGGGCCGCCGTGTCCGCCGCGCTGCGGGCCGCCCGGGACTGGCGGGACACGCCGTTCGACGAGCGGGTCGCGGTCCTGCTGCGCGCCGCCGACCTGCTGTGCGGGCCGTGGCGCGACACCATCAACGCGGCGACCATGCTCGGCCAGTCCAAGACCGCCGTCCAGGCCGAGATCGACGCGGCGTGCGAGCTGGCCGACTTCTGGCGGTTCAACGCGCACTTCGCCGCGCAGGTGTACGCCGAACAGCCGCTCAGCGGGTCCGGCGCCTGGAACCGGTTCGACCATCGCCCGCTGGAGGGGTTCGTCTACGCGATCACCCCGTTCAACTTCACCTCCATCGCGGCCAACCTGCCGACCGCGCCGGCGCTGATGGGCAACACGGTGGTGTGGAAGCCGTCGCCCACGCAGGGACTGGCCGCCCACCTGACGATGCGCCTGCTGGAGGAGGCCGGCCTGCCGCCCGGAGTGATCAACCTGGTGACCGGTGACGGCCTGGCCGTCTCGGAGGTGGCCCTGGCCGACCCGTCGCTGGCCGGCATCCACTTCACCGGATCCACCGCGACGTTCCGGCGGCTGTGGTCGCAGGTCGGGGCCCGCATCGGGGACTACCACGGCTACCCGCGGCTGGTCGGTGAGACGGGTGGCAAGGACTTCGTCGTCGCGCACACGTCGGCCGACCCGGACGTCCTGCGCACCGCGTTGCTCCGCGGCGCCTTCGAGTACCAGGGGCAGAAGTGCTCGGCCGCCTCCCGTGCCTTCGTCCCGCGTTCGGTGTGGGCCCGGATGGGCGACGACCTGGCCGCCGAGACCGAGTCGCTGACGGTCGGCGACGTCGCCGACCCCGGCACGTTCATGGGCGCGGTCATCGACCGGCGTTCCTTCGACCGGCTCACCGGCGTCCTGCGCGACATCCACGAGGCGCCCTCGCTCAAGGTGCTCGCCGGCGGTACGGCGGACGGCTCGAACGGCTACTTCGTCCGTCCCACGGTCGTGGTCGGCGACGATCCCGCGCACGAGGTGTTCACCACCGAGTTCTTCGGGCCGATCCTCGCGGTGCACGTCTACGACGACGCCGACTTCGAGCAGGTGCTGCACCGGATCGACACCGGTTCGGACTACGGGCTCACCGGTTCGGTGATCGCGAACGACCGGGCGGCCGTGCAGCGCGCGAGCCGGGTGCTGCGGTTCGCCGCCGGGAACTTCTACGTCAACGACAAGCCGACCGGGGCGGTCGTCGGCCGGCAGCCCTTCGGCGGCGCGCGGGCGTCGGGTACCAACGACAAGGCCGGTTCGGTCTACAACCTGCTGCGCTGGGTGAGCCCCCGCACCATCAAGGAGACCTTCTGCCCGCCGAGGTGATCCGTCACCGGCCTCGGCGCTGAGCCGCTCAGCGCCGTACGGTCCGTCGCCGTTTCCAAGGTCTCGGAGAGGACGGTGAGGGCCGCGACGATGCGCTCGCGGTCCTCACCGAGGCCGGCCACGAGCTCGGGCTCGACGGCGCCCCCGCTGGTCGGTCTGTTCGGCGAGCGGAGCTCACTGCCGATGGCCCTGGTCATGCTCGCGGCCCTGGCTCTGGCGGTGCCGGCACTGGTCGTCCTGGTCCGCCCGCGCCAGGACCGCGGCGAGGTGTGCTAGCCGCCCGCCTGGGAGCTGTCCTTGAAGCCGCCCCAGCCGTGCCAGCGGTCGACCTCGATCCAGGCGCTGACCCGGCCGCGGTCGCGCTGCGGGTACGGCCGGCCCGTGTAGTGCTGGGACAGCCGGTCGATGTCGGCCAGGGTCTCGTCGTCGCGCGTCTCGGCGACGTGCCCGATCAGGGTGACGTGGTTGTACCAGTCGTCACCGTCGAGGACCGTCAGCGAGACCCGCTGATCACCCCGGATGTGGTCGAGCCGTTTGCGGCCCTCGTCCATGTTGATCAGCACCCGGCCGTCGTCCCAGAGGTACCAGGTGGCCGTGGACACCGGCTGACCGTCGGACCGCAGGGTGGCGATGACCGCCGGGTTGGCCTTCTCGAGCATGGTGACCGCGGACTCGGGGAGGGGCGGCTTCGACATGATCTCTCTCCTTCACCTGGTGACGGACCCCGCCGGCCGATCCGTGCGACGGGTCTCGTCCGCTGCCCTACCCACGAGAAGCGGTCTCACGGGCGGCCCGGCGGCTTCGCGGCCGAACCTTGGACGCCGTTCAGCAGGCGTTCCAGTGCGTAGTCCCAGCGGTCGTCGAATCCGGTCAGAGTACGGCCGGCCTCCGCGGTCATCCGGGCGAACATCGGGTGCTCGCCGCCGCCGATGACCGATTCGATGTACGGGACCTGCCGCCGCATCCAGTCGGCGAGGTCCGCGCCGGTGCGTCTCTGACCCTCCTGATCGGCGAGTTCGATCTGCACGAACCCGTGGACGTGGACGAAGATCATGCTCATGGTGGTGAGCATCGCGTCCATGCTCAGCCCCAGATCGTCCAGGACGCCGAGGACCTGCTCGAAGAGCCGGATCCGGTTGGGGCTGGCGGCCTGGCGCCGTAGGCCGAGTTCCGCCAGCCAGGGGTGGCGGTGCATGGCCGACCGCATGCGGTCCGCCAGGCCGCGTACCTCGCCCCGCCAGTCGCCGCGCGCCGTACCGTCCGGGCGGAGGAACTCGGCGGTGACGGCGTCGACCATCAGTTCGATGAGCTCGTCCTTGCCGGTGATGTAGGAGTACGGCGACATCGGGCCGGCGTCCAGGTCGGCCGCCAGCCGTCGCATGGACAGAGCGGCCAGGCCCTCGGCGTCCCGGCGTTCGCCCGGCCGGCGCTCGTGCCCGGCCGGATGCAGAATCTCGGCGAGCTGGCCTACCTGTTCGTCCGCGACCAGATCGCCCGGCCGATGATGGGCGCCCAAGGCGACCGCTGGATGGCGGGCTGGAGTTCTTGTCCACGTTCGTCCTGCGGCCGTTCACGCATGCCGTGCGGCTGTTCGCCACCATGTTCGCCGGCCATCTGCTTGTGGCTCTCTTCGCGACGGTCGGCTACCACTTCCTCATCCAGGCGCCGACGCCGCTCGGTGTGCCCGTCGGCGTCGTCGGCGTCGCCTTCACGGTCGTCGTGACCGCCCTGGAGGTGTTCGTCCAGGCCGTGCAGGCGTACGTGTTCACCCTGATCGCCGCCTACTCCATCGGCGACGCGTGCCGGGCCCCCGTCAAGGGTTCCGGCTGAAGCGGCGGCTCGCCAGGGCGAGCATCGCGACGCCCGCCACGACGATGCATGCCAGTTCGAGGAGCACGGGTGGACGCCAGCCGCCCCACCGGGGTCCGTCGAACAGCGTCGCGGGTACGGGGCCCGGCAGGCGGGCGACGGTCGTACGGCGGAGCGCGTCGACGGCGTAGCTCACCGGGTTGACCAGGACCGCGGAGAACAGCCAGCCGGGCAGGCCGCTCACCGGGAACATCGCTCCGGACAGGAAGATGAGCGGCATCGTGACGATGCTCAGTACGGCGTAGAAGGACTCGGTGCGGGTGATCGCTATGGCGAGCAGGACACCGAGCGCGGTCATCATGAACGCGTTGATCACCATTTCGCCCAGCAGGAGGGCGAGCGTGATCGGGTCGTAGGGCAGCCGGGCGATCCCGGCCAGCGGCAGGAGCAGGGCGCCCTGGCAGGTGGCGATGCTGGCGCCTCCCAGGCATCGGCCGATGAGCACGGTCTCCCGGCGTACGGGGGCCATGACGATCTCACGGAGAAAGCCCGACTGCCGGTCGGTCACCAGCGCGACACCGGCCGAGATGGCCGGGGCTTGAACCGTCATCATCAACATGCCCGGGAACAGGAAGGTCCGGTAGTCGGCGCCTCCGGGGGTGGCGGGCAGCAGCGAGGCCAGGCCCGCGCCCAGGACCGTGAGCATCATGATCGGCTGGAGCACGGTGACGAGGATCTTGAATCGGTCGCGGCGGTAGTGCAGCATGTCGCGTTGCCAGATCACCAGCAGGGCGGCCAGCTCGCCGGTGAGCCGCCGGGCGGCCCGGGGGGCGGCCAGAGCGGGTGCCGGTACGTTCATCGCCCGGCCTCCGGCTGGTCGGTCTCGCGGATGGTGCGTCCGGTGTAGTGGAAGAACACGTCGTCGAGGCTCGGTCGCGTGACGGTGACCGATCGGATCGCCACGGTGAGGGCCGAGCACATGCGGGGCACGAAGGCGGCACCGTCTTCGACACGGAGCCACAGGGAGTCGCCGTCGGCGACGGCGTCGAGGCCGAACCGGTCGCGCAGTTGCGCGGTGGCGGCCCGGTCGTCGTTCGTGCGGAGTTCGACGCGGTCCGCGCCGATGACGGTCTTGAGCGCCGCAGGGGTGTCCTCGGCGATGATCTGGCCGTCGTCGATGATGGCGATGCGGTCGCAGTGCTCGGCCTCATCCAGGTAGTGCGTCGTCAGGAAGAGCGTGATCCCCTCTTGGCGCCGTAGCCGGTGCAGGTGGTCCCAGATCTGGGCGCGTGTCTGCGGATCGAGGCCGATGGTCGGTTCGTCCAGGAACAGCACACGGGGTCGATGCATGAGACCGCGCACGATCTCCAGGCGGCGTTTCATACCGCCGGAGAAGGTCCCCACGAGGGAGTCGCGCCGGTGGCTCAGGCCGGCCAGGTCCAGCAGCTCCCGCGCACGTGTCTGGGCGGTGGATGCCGGGACGCCGTGAAGACGCGCGTGGAAACGGAGGTTCTCCCAGGCGGTGAGCCCCTGGTCGAGAGTCGTGTCCTGGAAGACCAGCCCGATATGGCGCCGTACCTGGTGCGCGTCGGTGGTCACGTCATGGCCGGCGACCCGGGCCCGTCCGGCGGACGGCGCCGTCAGTGTGCACAGCATCGCGATGGTGGTGGTCTTCCCGGCGCCGTTGGGGCCGAGGAAACCGAACGTCTGACCGGCCGGAACGGTCAGGTCGATCCCTCGTACGGCGGGCCCCTCCGGATAGGACTTGGCCAGGCCACGAGCGTGGATGACCGGCACCGCCGCCGCGGCGCTCGGCGAGGATCCGGTGTCCTCGCTGCCGGGAGCGGACCGGCTGTCGCCGGGGGGCAAACGGGTGGTCATCTGATCTCCCATGGTTCATGGTGCGTGGTGCTCGAACGTCGCCTTCTATTGCCGTCCAGCACCGTTATGTTACTCTGTGCATGCATTCCATGACAGAGAGTGACCAAGGAGGAGAGCATGCTTACGCTGACCGAACCCCGCGACGCCGGTGTGATCGAGCCGGAGTCCCTGGCCGCCGTACCGTCGGAGGCGCCGGAGTTCCAGGCCAACAGCTGCACGGTGTGTCACTGGGGGATGACCAAGCTGTGCGACGACTTCAGCACCCAGGCCTGACCGGGCGACCGTGCTGACGCCCGCGGCGAGCGTGCTCTGACCGCCGGGCGGCCGAGGGGCCATCGAACGTGATGGTCCCTCGGGCTTTTCACGGACCGGCCGTGCGCCGGCGAGGAGTATCGAGCGGGAAGGCCGGCGAACATGCCCATCGACACCGCCCTCGGGCCCCAAGAGGAAGCCGTCCGTGCCGCACTGGCCGAGTCGGTCGCCGGGCACTCCCGGCCGCACCACCCGAACGGCATGTGGCTCGTCGTCGAGGATCCGGGGTTCCGGCTTCCACCGCAGGGCTGGAAGATCCACCTGGCCGCGCGCCCCGTGACGCTGCTGGAGACGCTCCGGCGGAGCCTGCCCGCGCTGCTGTCCGTTCCCTGCCACTTCAAGGTCATCAGGTCCGGCCCGCTGTTGCGGGACCTCAACTCCTCCAACAACCATCCCGGCTCGATCGGTAAGGCCGTGACGATCTATGCCGACGAAGCCGATGTGGTGGATCTGGCCCGTCGGCTCGCCGCCGACCTCGCCGGGCTGGAGGGGCCCCGCGTCTACAGCGACCGTCGCGTCGCGCCGGACGCCCCCGTCTACTACCGGTACGGGCCCTTCCGCGCGACCTACGCCGACAACGACGATGGCGACCTGGAACTCGTCGTCACCGGCCCGGACGGCCGGACGTCACCGGGCGCCGCGGGCGAATCCTTCTGGCAGCCTCCGTGGGCCCCCGACCCTTTCGCCGCCGCCGCCGTCGAGCGCGCCGGCGAGGCCGGGGCGGCCATGCTCGGCGGGCGCTATGAGGTGGTCCGGGCGCTGACCCGCAACGGCAAGGGCGTCGTGTACCGAGCGGTCGACCTCGCCGGAGACCGGGAAGTGATCATCAAGGAGGCGCGGGCCTTCGTCAACGAGGACTCCCGGGGACGCGACTCGCGGGCTCGGTTGCGCAACGAGCGGTACGTGCTGGAGAAGCTGCGCGGCCTCGACGGGATACCCACGGTGGTCGACCACTTCCGGCACGGCGACCGCGAATATCTCGCCATCACCGACATGGGCGCGCTGGCGCTCGGCCGGGACGTCGCCGAGAACGGGCTCTACACCGCCGACCCGGCGCCACGCGGCCGGAGCCTTCCCCGGCTGGCCGCCGCGTTGGGTGCGCTCCTCGACCAGGTGCATGAGCGAGGGGTGCTGGTACGCGACGTCGGCCCGACCAACATCGTTCTCGACGGCGCCACGGGCCGTCCCTGCCTGGTCGACTTCGAGATCAGCCATGTCGAGGGCCCGCAGATGTTCGGGTGGACCCCCGGCTACAGCCCGCCCGAGCAAGAACGCGACGAGCCGGCCACCGTGGAGGCCGACTACTACTCCTTGGGCGCCACACTTTTCTACGCCGCGACGGGCCTGCCGCCGACCTGGCTCACCGACGATCCGTACAACCACGACACCGAGCGCGCCGCCGCCGTCCTGGACGGGCGTGGCGGAATCAGCGACACGATCCTCGGGCTGCTGGCCGCCGACACCGGACGACGGCGGATGGCGGCGGACGCGATCCGCTCGGGCCGCTTCCGCGGCGAACCCGCGGTCCCGCCCTCCTCGCATGCCCCTGTACGGTCCGCCGCCGAGCGGACCCGTCGGCTGAACACGGCGATCGAGCACAGCGTCACGGAGGTCTCACGGTACGCCGTCCGGCTCATGGCCGGCACGGATCTCACCGGCGGCATCGTGGCCAGCCCCGTCAACGTCTACCGCGGCGGCGCCGGCATCGGCATGGAGCTGTTGCACCACGGGCCCGCTCAGGACCTGGCGCGGGCCCTGGCCTACTGGACCAGCGGGCAGCGGACCCTGCGCCACGGCCGGCCCGCGTTCTACACGGGCGACACGGGCATCGCCGTCTTCCTCGCCGCGGCCGGCATCACGCTGGACGACGACATCCTGGTCTCCCTCGCCGAGCCCATGGCCCGGCCGGTGCTCTCCCGCGTGACCGCGGACGATCAGCACAACGGCCTGGCGGGCATCGGCACCGGGCAACTGCTGGCGTGGCGGCTCACCGATGACGCCCGCCGCAGGGACCTCGCCGCGGAGTGCGCGGCACGGCTCCTCGCGAGCGACTCGGCCCTGACCGAGGAGACGCCCGACTACGCCGACTGCGCGCAGGTGTCGCGCACCCTGGGTTTCTCGCACGGCCTCGCCGGGATCGTGCACTTCCTGCTCACCTACCGGGTGGTCGCGACGGGCGACGCCGTCGAACCCGCCCTGCGCAAGCGATGCGACCTGCTCGCCCAGCATGTGGTGCCACTGATCGACGCCGCCAGGTCCCCCTCGGCCAAGCCGATGCACGCGTCGTTCTGCCAGGGACTCGCCGGGATCGGCGCGACACTCGTACGGGCCGCCCACGAGCTCGGCGCGGACGGTCATCTGGATCTGGCCCGCGAAGCGGCCGCGGCCTGCCGCGATCTCGCGCCGCGCATGTACGCGCTCACACAGTGCTGCGGGCTGGCCGGAATCGGGGAGTTCTTCCTCGACCTCGTCCAGCTGACGGGAGACGAGACGTACCTCGGCCAGGCGCACCGGGTCGCCGACCTGATCCTCGACAGGGCCGGCGGGCCGGCCGACGCCCCCGTCTTCCCCGACACCTCGCTCCACGGCAGCAGCGGGAGCTGGTCGACCGGCACCGCGGGCGTGCTGACCTTCCTGCGCCGGCTCCGTGACCCCGGCTCGCCGCGGCTGTGGCTGGACCCCGTGGCCCTATAGCCGATCGGCGTAGCGGTACAAGGCCCACACTCCGTCATCGAAGTCCGGGCTCCACAACGAGGTGTTGGCCAGGTCGGTGTTGGTGGTCACTCCGCCGATGTAGCCCCGGCCGGTCGCCGCGTCGAAATCCTCCAGCCACGGGCCTCCGCTGGCACCGGTGGTCAGCGGACACGCCATCCGCAGGCGGCGCCCGGCCGGCACGGTGACGCCCTGACAGGAGAACTGCCGGTCTCCGGGGTAGGGCGGCAGGAAGGGATACCCGAGGATCGTCAGCCGCCGCGTCCGAGACGAGGCTCCGACGCGGATCCCGTTGCCGCCGACCGCATCGACCAGCGATCCGCCATCGGCGGCGGCCACCTTCACGAAGGCCACGTCGAGGCCCGGCTCCGTCCGCCCCACCCAGCCGGTGAAGGCGGCCAGCCAGGTCGCGCGCCAGATCCCGTACGGCCGCCGGCCGCGATCGAAGAAGGGAACGAACACCCAGTTCTGATGCCAGCCGCCGTCCCGGTTGTACACGCAGTGACCCGCGGTACTGATCAGATTTCTGGACGGGCTACTGACCGCCGCGGCGGAGCATGAGTAGTCCCGGCCGCTGGCGGAGCTCCGGAAGAAGACCTTCCCCACCGTCCGGCTGGTGATCCGACCCGTGCTCGTCTTTTGATCCACGGCCCGTACGGGCGGGAGCCGCCGACCGGCATCAGGACGGCCCCCCGGCACATGGTCGGCCGCTTCCATCCGATCGGCGGTCCAGTAATCGGCGACGGCGGCGTCGGCCGACACCCGCTTCCGGGCCATCGCCCGAAGCACTCCGGCGCTGAGCGGAGCCCGGACCGCCACCGGAGCCCGCGCCTCCTCCGGTCCGGCGGCCGTCGCCGCTCCCACGCGATCGGTCGGGGCGAGGAGGATCGGCAACGACACCATGGTGCGCAGTACAAGGCGTCTCACGTCCCGATGCCTATCACGGACCGGAGCCGGATCCGGGAGGAACGGAGTCCGCTGTTCCCAGCGTCCGGGTCGTACGGACGTCATTCGGCGGGTATGTCCCTGAACAGGGACTTTGTAAGGAGGCGCGACATGGCGCTGTTCTTGGCCCTCATCCTCCTGGCGGTGGGACTCGGCATCGCGGGGTGGGTGGTGAAAGGCCTCTTCTTCCTGCTGATCATCGGGATCGTGGTCTTCATCGCCGACCTGGTGTTCGGCGGAATCCGGATCGGCCGCCGTCACGGCGGCACCCGCGCCGTGCACTGACTCGCCGGGTCCCGGCCGACCGCGGACCGCTCAGCCGTCCTCGGCCTTGCCGGTGAGGGAGGCGAGCTGGGCCAGGATGGACGGGTCGCTGATCTTCTCGTCCTCGGCGAGCAGGAGCACCTTGCTCAGGATGATGCTCGTCATCCGGTCCTCGTCGGCGAACGGCAGGAACAGCCGCCGGTGCGCCGTGGCGCCGAACGAGGCGGGCACCACGCAAAGGTGGCCGCCCGGGTCGACGTGGATGCTGCCGCTCGTCAAATGCACCCGGTAGGTCGCCCGGGTGCCGCTCACCACGGCCGAGTTTCCCTCGACGGCGACCCGGGCCGGCCCCAGGTCGGCGATGAGCGCCGCGAGTATCTGCGCCCGGCCGGCCGCCTGCGCCGGCGACAGGTATGTCTCCGGCTCGGTGCCGGCGACCGACACCACCAGGTCCAGGTCTCGCATGACCTCGGAGAAAACCGCCGGCGGCACGTCGGCCAGCGGCACCGGTGTGCCGCCGACGCTGCCCGAGCCGGTCGGGGCGCCGTAACGGCCCGGGCCGCGGTGGCCGCCGGTCAGGAAGCGGACCTCGCCGACGAGGACGTCCCCCAGCCCGAAGTAGCCGTGGAAGTCGCAGCGCAGCGCAGCGATGAGACCGTCTCCGACGGCGCGGGTCGCCTGGTGGTCGTCGTACTCGCCGTGGGTGAACCAGCCCCGGCCGGACAGCAACCGGCCCGCGACCGCGCCGCCGACCGTCTGCCCGGCGAACCGCCGCGACACGTCGCCCGCCTCGCGTTCCGCCGGAGTGAGCACGTACAACTCACGGAACGCCTGCTTGACCGGCTGGCGGAGCCGACGCCGCACGATCTCCGCCTGCCAGCGGGAGAGCACTCCTCGCTCGTGCAGTTCGACGGGGTGCACGGCGGTGACCGGACCGGTGGTGTCGAGCTGGTCGAGCAGGTCGATCGTCCCCGCGCGGTCCCGCCAGAGCAGCGCGGGCAGCATCGCCGCACCGGCGGGCAGCGACCGTAGCCGGGCCAGTTCGTCCGGCGTCAGCGTCCCGGCGGTGGCGACCAGCCGCTCCACCAGCCCGGTCCGCATCCGGCGAGCCTGGTCCCGCAGTCGTTCCTGATGCTCACGCAGCCCCTGGTAGCCGGGGTCGGAGCGGACGGCGGCCGGCACCGACTTCAGTGCCCTGCCCGCCCGGCGGACCGTCATCGTCGGGTCGGCGCCGTCGAACCGCAACGCGATCCGGTAATCGCCGACGTCGACCTCCGCAGGCGTCTCGGTGGCGATGCGCGCCTCGCAGTCCCATTCGAGGCGGCTCGCGTCCGCGACGCCGGCCACCTGCGCCAGATGGTCGAGGGCGACCGCGATCGCGGCGGCGTGGCTGTGCCTGCGGTTGGGCCCGAGCTTGGCGCCCTTCTTCGCGGACTCGCGCAACGCCAGGTAGCGGTCCAGAACCGTTTCGTCCGGGGCGAGGGGCAGCATGCCGAACGCGGCGATGCCCTGCAGCGCGTGGTGCTTGACGCGTTTCAGCACCTGGACGCGGTTCGACCCCATGACCGCGGAGACCAGTTCATTGGGTACGAGCTCCAGCAGGCGCCGGGCGGCGTCCGTGCCGGCGTCCTCGATTGCGGCGAGGAGGACGGCCCGGTCGTGACGGGTGGCCTCGCCGACCGGCATCGCCCGGATCAGGCGCAGCAACGGCGCGGCGCGTTGCAGGCCGAACAGCGGCAGTAGCGTGTCGGCGTCACCCGCGTGCAGCCGCCACTCGAACGCCTGGCGCTGCTCCTCCACCGGCCGGTCCCGTAGCAGGTCGAGCAGGGCGGTGCGTTCCTCGCCGGTCAGTTCGGCCACGCCGAGATGGTCGGCCACGCGCTGGTCACCGTGCCAGGTCAGCGCCGCCCGCACGAATCGCAGGCCACGAGGCGTCGGCACCTTGGGCAACTCGTCCCAGTCGGCCGGGACCGGGGCGGAGACGAGTCGCCAGGTCAGCGCGTCCACATGGTCCCGTACGGCGTCCGCGCAGGCCAGCGGCCGGCCGGTCGGGTCGCCGGTCGGTGACCGGCCGAGAATGGCGTAGCCGAGGTAGTGGTCATCGGTGAAGGCCTGTTCGACCACGGTGGCGTCCAGGGCGTCCGCCCGGTGCAGCCGGTCGAGAACGCGCGCCACCGTCTCCCGGCCCAGGGTGCCGAGCGGAGTGAGAATGAGGATCCGCAGCAGGTGCGTGTCGGCGGCGGCGATGGCCCGCTCCGCCACCTCGTCCAGCACCAGCCGGTGCCGGACGTCGCACCCGAGGTATGCGGCGAGCAGGGCCTTCCGGTGAGCCGTCGGCCACGGCGCGGCCAGCAGGGCGGTGATGTCGTCCGGCCGGCCGGTCGGGAAGACGGCGTCGTAGAGCTCGTCGAGCTCCGCGACGATGTCGTCCACGTGCGGTGCGAGGTTGCCGATCGTCTGGTCGTCGCCCTGCTTGAGCCGGAGCCGAATCTCCTGGGCGGTGTCCCGAAGGGCCGTCGAGTCGCCGGTTTTCGCCGCGATCCGCGCCTGGTCCACCAGCCGCCACAGTGCCGCGCGGTGTGCGTGGACGACGTCGACGTAGCCCTCGGGGATGGGGCGCTCCACCCCGATCAGCCTCCCGCCAGAGCGACCAGCCGCAGGAACACGACCGGCTCACCGAGCCGGAGCGCGACCTCCTCGTCCAGGTCGACGACCTGCCGCCCGCCGGCGAAGATCGCGAACGTGCCCCGGGAGAAGGCCCGATGCGCCCGGCCCACCTCCGTGGTCACGTCCGGGTCCGCCGGCGCCTGCGGCGGCATCTTGATCGCGCCGTTGCGGGCCTGCGTCCGGAGATCGTCGTCGGACAGGTACTGGCGGTCGAGGATCCGGCGGCAGCGCGCCGTGTCGGCGCGCAGGGCCCGGATCTGCTCCTCGACCGTGCGCCGGATCAGCTCCCGCACCGTCGTGCGATCCTCGGCCAGCCGCACCAGCACCGCCGGCAGATCGTCGCCGGACGCGCCGGGCATCCGGCTCCGCACCTCGATGTCGACCATGGCCGTCACCCTAGGACAGCGGTCGGACAGGCCGGACCGCCGGACCTGGTGACGTCGAGTGTCTGGCTCCAAAGACGCGTTGTCCGTACATGTGGATCGTGAGTACTGGGCAGGGCACTCACTGCGGGGCCAAAACGACTTTGCATCAGAACGGACGCAGATCGAGGTACGCGGACCATTCCAGTCTCTGCTGATCTGAACGAGCTACGCCGGGTCGCGGACGAGCAGGCGGCGTTGAGGCGTTTGGCGACGCTCGTCGCGCGCGGTGCCCCCCCGGGCGAGATCTTCGGTGCGGTCGCATGCGAGTTGGGACAGATCATGGGGGCACGGCATGCGGCAGTGATCCGCTACGAGCAGGACGCCACCGCGACCTCGGTCGGTATCTGGAATGCCGGTCATGTCGCTACGTTGCCCCTCGGCTCGCGCTTCCCGCTCGAGGTAGGGACCGTCCGGGAACTCGTGGCGAGGACGAAGGCGCCGGTACGCATGGACGACTTCGAAGCCGTTGTAGGTGGCGGTGAGGTCATTTCTGCGCTGCGCAGTATGGGGGTCAAAGCTGAGGTCGGGTGTCCCGTCAAGGTCGGTGGGCGCCTGTGGGGGGTGGTGCTCGTCGCGTCGACGTCCGATCCGCTGCCCGAGGGCACCGAGGAGCGGATGCTCAACTTCACCGAGCTGCTGGTCGTCGCCATCGAGAACGTCGAGAGCCGCGCCGAACTGCGAGCCTCCCGAGCCCGCGCCATCGACGCGGCCGACGCGACCCGCCGCCTCATCGAGCGCGACCTGCACGACAGAATGCAACAGCGTCTGGTCTCGCTCCTGCTCGAAATGCGTTCTGTAGAGGCCGCAGCGCCGCCCCAGCTGAGAGCACGGCTGTCTCACATGGCTCAAGCTTTGGACGAGGCCATCGCAGATTTGAGTGAGATCGCCCGAGGCCTTCTTCCGGTACTCCTGTCCAGGAGGGGCATCGAACCCGCCCTCAGGACGCTTGCGCGCCGTTCCCCCATTCCAGTTGAGCTCAACATGTGCGTCGCCCAGGATTTGCCGGAGCGTTTCGAAGCGACCGTCTACCACGTCGTGTTGGAGATACTGACGAACGCGGCCGAGCACGCGGACGCTTCCGTGGTACACGTCGGCCTCGTCGTCGAGGGTGCGATCATCCGGCTCGCGATCCGTGACGACGGGAAGGGAGGAGCCGATCCCGACCGCGGATCAGGACTCCTCAGCATCAAAGACCGTGTCGAGGCACTCGGCGGCACGCTCAAGATCACAAGTCCAGCAGGCGGCGGCACATCACTGCTCATCGAGATTCCGATGGCCGACGACCGATGACGCGGCACACGGCTTAGGAAGGCTGGCTCGTACAGCCCGCTGATCTGGTCCGGCGGAAGACGAGAGGCCGGCGGAAGACGTTCCGCTGGCCAGCCGGATGCCCGTCCGGCGGGGCCTGACGCCGCACGGACCGCGGCATAGTCACCAGCCGTGGATGGACGACGCCCAGATCCCCTATGTGCTCCAGTCCGAGCGAATGGGGCACTAGGTCGGGAGCAACACCAAGGGCCTGGTCGTCGATGCCGACGACCAGGCCCTTGGCCTTCGTACTACTTGGGGTGAGTGAGGGGACTTGAACCCCCGACACCCAGGACCACAACCTGGTGCTCTGCCGACTGAGCTACACCCACCGCGGCCGCACAAGGCGGCATGAAGCAGTGTAGCGGTTCCCGACGGGTCCTCAGTCACCGAGCTTCGCGGCGATGGCACGCGCCGTCTCCGAGTCCGGGCCCGGGTGGGGCACGAACACGGCGGCGCGGTAGTAGCGCAGCTCCGTGATGCTCTCGGTGATGTCCGCCAGGGCCCGGTGGCCGCCCTTCTTCGGCGGGCTGGCGAAGTACGCCCGCGGGTACCAGCGGCGGGCCAGCTCCTTGATGGAGGAGACGTCGACCATGCGGTAGTGCAGGTGGGAGTCCAGCGCGGGCATGTCACGGGCGAGGAAGGACCGGTCGGTGGCGATCGAGTTGCCGCAGAGCGGGGCCTTCTTCGCCCCCGGCACATGCTGGCGCACGTAGTCGAGGACCTTGGTCTCGGCCTCCGCCAGCGTGATCCCCGAGGGCAGTTCTTCGAGCAGGCCCGAGGTGGTGTGCATCTCGTGCACGACCTCGGACATCTGGCGTACGGCCTCCTCCGGAGGCTTGATCACCAGGTCGATGCCGTCGTCGAGGATGTTCAGCTCACCATCGGTCACCAGAGCCGCGATCTCGATCAGCGCGTCGTGCCGCAGATCGAGCCCGGTCATTTCACAGTCGATCCAGACCAGCCGGTCGTTCATGACCTTCACCATAAGTCCTGCCAGGACACTTTGAGTGAGGAGAACCGCGGATCCGGCGACCGAGGCGGGCCGACTGTGGGGTACGTCACACGTAGGCGATGCCCGGACGCAGCTTCGGGTCGGGCACGGGAGGCCCGAACGACTGGACCGCCGGCACCAGGCCCGCCCACACGTCCAGCGCGTAGTCCTCCTCGTCGTCGCTCGGCTGTCCCTGCCGCGTCTTCACCGACGCCTCCTCCAGGGACAGGGCCAGGACGGAGGTCGCGGCGAGCTCCTTGCGGGTGGGCCGGCGGGCGACGTTCCAGCGCCCCGGCGTCAGCTGCTCGACCAGCGCGCGCAGGCCGGTCAGCTTCTCCTCCAGGTCGGTGACCGTGCGGGGGCGGCCGAAGATCAGGGCGCTGCGGTAGTTGATCGAGTGGTGGAACAGCGACCGGGCGAGGACGAGGGCGTCGAGGTGGGTGACGGTGACGCAGACGTCCTCGGTGGTACGGAGGCTGGTCGCGCCCGTCGAGCCGTGGAGGTAGAGCGTGTCGCCGTCCCGCCCGTAGCCGGTGGGGATGACGCGGGGCGACCCGTCCACGACCACACCGAGGTGGCAGATCCGGCCGGCGTCGAGGATCTCATAGAGGGCCGAACGGTCCGACGCGGCACGTTCGGGCAGCCGCCGGATCCGGGTGCGCTCGGTACTGGAAAGGGGCGCTGAAGTGCTCATACGTCCCACGTTAGGATCCAAGTGGCTTGTAGAGAATGGCCACTGAGACGTCGAAGAGGGAAGCCACTTTGCCGCGGAACCAGTTCGACCTGCCGGTCGTCGTCGAGCGGGACGCGAAGCAGCCGCTGAGCGTACAGCTCGGCCGCCAGCTCCGCGAGGCCATGAACGACGGGCGGGTGCGCGCGGGGGAGCGGCTGCCCTCCAGCCGCGCGCTCGCCTCCGCGCTCGGTGTCAGCCGCACCGTCGTCACCACCGCGTACGAGCAGCTCTACGCGGAGGGCTGGCTGGAGGGCCGGCACGGCTCGGGCACGTACGTCGCCGACATCGCCGCCCAGAGCGTCCCGGCCGAGCCCGCGTACGCCCCGCGGGACGAGCCGGCGGAGACCGGCGTCATCGACCTGAACCCCGGCATCCCGTGGGTCGGCGCGCTCGACACGCCCGCGTGGCGGCGCGCCTGGCGGCTCGCGGCGGGGATACCGCCGGTGGCCCGGCCCGACCGCCGCGGCCTGCCGGGGCTGCGCGCGGCCCTGGTCGACTACCTGCGCCGCAGCCGCGGGGTGTCCTGCCCCTCCGAACGCGTCGTGGTGACGCGCGGCGCGACGAACGGCTTCGACCTGCTGGCCGCGACCGTCCTGCGGCCCGGCGACCGCGCCGGCGTGGAGGAGCCGGGCTACGCCAACGCGCGGGAGGTGCTGGCCGCGCGGGACGTGGAGGTGGTGCCGTGCCCGGTGGACGAGGACGGGCTGATCGTCGACGCGCTGCCCGCCGGCCTGCGCCTGGTCTACACGACCCCGTCCCACCAGTACCCGCTCGGCGGACGGCTGCCGGTGCCGCGCCGGCAGGCGCTGCTGGCCTGGGCGCGGCGCGAGGACGCGCTGATCGTCGAGGACGACTACGACAGCGAGTTCCGCTACGACGTCGCCCCGCTGCCCGCCCTGTACGGCCTCGGGCCCGACCACACCGTCTACCTCGGCACCACGTCCAAGACGCTGACGTCGGGCGTCGGCACCGGCTGGCTGGTGGCCCGGCCCGATCTGGTGGAGGCGATCGCCCAGACCCGGCTGCGCCTGGGCGACAGCACGGCCGTCGTGTCCCAGGAGGCGGTGCGGATCCTCCTCGAACGCGGTGACCTCGATCGCCACGTGCGCCGCATGCGTGCCGAGTACGGTCGCCGGCGCGCGGCGATCGTGGAGACGCTCGGTCACCTGCCGCTGCTGGGCGACACCGCCGGCCTGCACCTCGTCGTCGAGCTGCCGGCCGGCGTGACGGATGTGGTCATCGAGCGCGCCGCCGAGCGCGGCGTGCTGCTGTCCTCCCTGCGGGAGCGCTACTCGACCAGCCCGGGCGTGCACGGGCTGGTCCTCGGGTACGGCGGAGCGACGGTCTCCCAGGTCAGGTCGGGGTGCTCGCTCGTACGGGAGCTGGTCCGGGAGGCGAGTCGGCGGTAGGCCCCGTGGGCGCCTCGATCGGAGGCTCAGGGGTCGTGCCGCCGGTGACCAGGTGCGCGATGGGCAGGCTCTCCGCGCCGGGCAGCGACACCTCGCCCACCGTGATCCGTGGCATCTCCGGGGGCGTGACCGGACCGGTGATCCTGCTGGTGTCAATGGCGCCGGGGGCCGGGCCCTGCGCGTGCGGCACCTGGGACACGCCGAAGTGACCGCCGCGTGCCCACGGTCTGCGATCCCGTGGGGCGCTGTACGCCTCCGGGGGCGCCAGCGGATCGCCGGCCGGCCAGCGCCGCGGCACCTGCCACGCGTCGAGCCAGTCGACGATCAGGCCGAGGCCCTGCATCGCGCCGTCGGTGAACGGCTCGCGGGCGAGCCCGACCACGAGGATCTGCAGGCACCTCCGGCCCTCCCGGCCGACGCCGTCCGGGAGCAGGAGCGCGGCCTGGGTGGCCGGCACCATCTGCACGATCTCGCCGGAGAAGGGGTTCCAGACGATGTGGGCGTTGGTCCCCCGCTGCTCGAGGTGCTGTGCCACCGAGCGCGCGGAGATCGCCAGTGGGTCGTGCTCGCTCGTATGCCAGACGGCGCGAGGCGCTCCGCCCCGCAGTGAGCCACCGTCGTGTCGGGATTGCAGTCGTACGGCGCCGGGCAGCCATGCGTCGGCCACGATGAGTCCCCCCAGTCGGGTCGGGTCGTGTCCCGAACGGTCACTGTGCAAGTCTTTACCAAGGTGGGGCGGAGTTCGCTCCGACCATGTGAACTTTGCGAACTTATGTGCCAACCTCCCCTGTTGGTCCAGTTTTGATGCATCGACGGTTTGACGGCGTACCCTTCGTGACTCCCGGCCACCCTCCCGGGGCCGGATCCGGCCGATGCGTGGCGACGGCGCCTCCGCGGTGATCCCCGGAGGCCCCGAACCCGGGTCGCGCGGGCCGACCGAGTCGCGTTCTAATAAGCGGGAGCCGAACGAGGAGAGCCCATGACCGAGCGAAGCGAGGGAATCAAAAGGCACGCGCCTGTGGTCACCCCCTCCGACGAAGGAGGACCCATGGCTGATCAGGTGTCCGTCCCTGGAATCGACGTTCCTCACCTGTCGTCCTGGCTGGCGGAGGCGCTGCCGGGGGAGGGGACGATCACGGGGATCGACCTTCTCGCCGGGGGCCGGTCCAACCTGACCTATCTCGTCCGGCTGGAGAACCGCCGCGTCGTGCTCCGCCGCCCTCCGCTCGGCCACGTCCTGCCCACCGCGCACGACATGCGCCGCGAGTACACCGTGCTCTCGGCGCTCGCCGGCAGCGACGTGCCGGTCCCGGCGCCCCTGGCCCTGTGCACCGACGAGGACGTCATCGGCGCGCCGTTCTACGTCATGGACCACGTCGAGGGCCGGGTCATGCGCACCCCCGAGGACGCCGCCGACGTCACCGCCGCGGAGGCGCGCGCCCTGTCCGAACGGCTCGCGGAGGCGCTCGCCGCCATCCACCTCCTCGACGTCGAACGCGCCGGGCTGAGCGACTTCGGCCGGCCGCACGGGTACATGGCCCGGCAGCTCAAGCGCTGGTGCCGCCAGTGGGAGTCCTCGCACTCGGCCGAGGAGGGCGGGCGGACCGACGAGGCGTACGACCGGCTCGTCCGGCGCCTCGGCGAGCGGCTGCCGTCCGAGGGGCTCACCGGGCTCGTGCACGGCGACTTCCGGCTCGACAACGCGCTCGTACGCCTGCGGCCGGAGCCGGAGATCGCCGCGGTCGTCGACTGGGAGATGTCCACGCTCGGCGACCCGCTGTCCGACCTCGGGCTCACGCTCACCTACTGGGCCGACGCCGGTGAGGCCGACCGTACGCCGACCGCCGTCGGCTCGACCGTGACCTCGGCGCCCGGCTTCCTGACGCGGGCGGAGTTCGCCGGCCGGTACGCCGACCTGACCGGCCACGACCTGTCCCACCTGGACTTCTACGTGGCGTTCGGCTGCTTCAAGCTCGCCGTCATCCTCGAGGGCATCCACGCGCGGTACCTGCAGAAGGCGACCGTCGGCGAGGGCTTCGACCGGATCGGCGCGTCGGTCCCGGTCTACCTCGACCGCGCCCACCAGGTCCTGGACGAGGGCGCGCTCTGACCGGCCGCGCACCCGCGGTCAGCAGTTGAAGGTGTGACGGTGGCTGTCACGTTCGCGTTGAAGGTGACCGACGCGCTGGGAACGCCGATGCAGAACCGGTCGGTACGGGTGACGGTGACCGAGGTGCTCTGGCCCGCGCGGAGCCTTCCGCCGCCGCTCGCGGTGACGGTGCCGGTGGTTCCGGTCACCCGCCAGGCGACCGGGCCGCCCCGGGCGGTGACCTTCACCGAGCAGTGCCGGGTGCCGCGCATGTGGCAGCCGGTCACCGACAGCGTCCCCGTCCGCTGCGGCGAACTCGGGCGCCGGGTGTACGGCGTCGGCGGAGCCGGCTTCGGGGTCTTCTTCACCGGCGTCGGGCTCGGCGTCGGACCGCCGGCCGGCTCGGGCGAGCCCACCAGCGGGCCGTCGGCCGAGGACGACCCGCTCGGCGCGGACCGGCCGCTCGCCTCGTCCTGGCCCGGCCCGGGCAGGAGGAGGAACACGCCGCTCACGACGAGCAGGACGCACGCGACGGCGGCGACGACCGGCCACCGGCGCCGTCCGGCGCGGTCGGGCTCCGGTACGGCCCCGGGCTCGGGAGGCGGGGGATCGGCGCGCCGCGCGATCGTCGCCCGCAGGTCCGCGAGCGCGGGAGCCGAGGCCGTGTCGAGCACCCGGGAGCGCAGCGCGCCGGGGAGGGCCGCCGTGGGCATGGCCTGAAGCAGCCGCGCGTTGGTGGCCGTGAGGTCGCGCCGCGAGCCGCAGATCGGGCAGCTCGCGATGTGGCGGGCGAGCCGCCCGCAGGTGGTCGTGTCCAGCGGCGTGCCCGGCGGGGCCGGCTCCTCCACGCCCGAGCACTCCTCGCGCCCGGTCGCCGCCACGAGGACGGCGGAGAAGGCCTCGTCCAGGTCGTGCCGGGCCTGGGCCACGTGCATGGACACCTCGTGCGGCGACATGCCGAGGATCTCGGCCAGTTCGTCCGCGTCGAGCTCGTGCCGCAGGAACAGGTCGAGCGCCTCGCGCTGGGCGGCGCTGAGCACGTGCAGGGCGGCGCGCACGAGCGGGCGTGTCGCCTCGTCCGCCTCGGCCCCGGCCGCCTCCGGGACGAGGAGGCGCTCGGCGGGCGACGCGGCCAGCCGCCGGTCGGCGTCCCGGTCGAGACTCGGCCATCCCGCCACGAGTGCTCCTGCTGAACTATGGGACACGAGGTCACAGGGGTTCCCACCGGTCGTGGGAACACAGGATCCTGCCGGCATTGAGAGCGACTGTGGCGCGTTTGATCGCGATGTGATCGCGATTGCACGCAAGTGACATCGCCGAGGCCGGAAGCGGGTCAGTACGGCGCGGCGCCGTCCCGCAGCCGCCCGGCGAGGTCGCCGAGCACGGCCATGGTCGCGCGGTGCAGGCCCGGCCCGAACGTCACCCGTGCCACGCCCAGCTCGGCGAGCCGGACCGGTGACGGCATGCCGGGCCGGTAGAGGACGCTGACCGGTCCGGGAAGCCGTTCGACCAGCGCGCCGATCGCCGCCTCGTCCGTGACCATGATCGGGAACACGCAGTCGGCCCCCGCGTCGAGGTACGCGCGGCCGCGCGCCACCGCCTCTTCGAGGATCTCCGCGGGCGAGGCGCCCGGCAGCGCGCCGTCCTCGAACACGTCGGTGCGCGCGTTGATCACCAGGTGGGGATCGGCCGCCCGCAGCTCACGGATGCGGTCGGCCTGCGCCTTCAGGTCCGCCAGGACGTGCCCCGCCATCCGGCGCTCCTCACCGGCTGCTTCGCCGGCCGCCTCGCCGTGCAGGGTGTCCTCCAGGTTGCAGCCGGCGGCGCCGGCCTCCCGCAGGCACTCGGCGAGCTCCGCGGGCGTCAGCCCGTAGCCGGACTCGGCGTCGACGGTGACCGGCACGTCGACGCTGCGCGCGATGCGGGCCGCCGCCGCGAACATCTCCTCGGGCGGCGCGCCCTCACCGTCCTCGTAGCCGAGCACGCGCGACACGGCGGCGCTGGCGGTGGCGAGCGCCGGGAATCCGGCGGCGGCGAGCACCTGGGCGCTCGCGGCGTCCCACGCGTTGGGCAGGATGAGAAGCGACCCGCTCTGGTGCAGCTCGCGCAGCCGCGCGGCCTTGTCGATGAGACTCATGCGCCCGACCGTACGGCCCGGCGCGACCGGACAGAAGGGCCACTTGAGGCCCGCGGCGCCGGACCACCCGGTGGGCCGGGTCAGCAGCTCCAGGTGACGTTCGCCAACGCGCCCGAGTCGAACGTCACCGAGCCGCTGCCGCTGCCGAAGCAGAAGCTGTCGGTCCTCGTGACGGTGACCGAGGCGTGTCCGCCCGCGCTGAGGCTTCCGCCGCCGCCCGCGTTGATGCTGCCGCTGGTCCCGGTCACGCTCCAGGTGACCGGGCCGCCCTTGGCGGTGACCGTCACCGAGCAGTGGCGGGTGCCGGACATGTGGCAGCCGGAGACGGACAGCGTGCCCGGCTGCTGCGGCGGCTTCGGCTTCGGGTGGTGGGTGCGCGGTTTCGTCGTGCTCGGGGTCGGCGTCGGGGTCTTGCTCGACTTGGACGGGGTCGGGCTCGGCGTGTCGCTGGCGGACGGCTCGGGCGCGGCCGAGTCCGACGGGAGCCGGTCGTCGGCCGACGATGACTCGCTCGGCGCGGCGATGGGCTGCTGGCCACTCGTCTTCTCCTGGCCCGACCCGGGCAGCAGGAGGAACACCCCGATCACGATCACGAGCACGCACGCGACGGCGGCGAAGACCGGCCACAGGCGCGAGCCCCTGCGCTCCGGCCCCGGCTCCGGCACGGGTTCCGGCTCGGGCGCGGGATCGGCGCGCATCGCGATCGTCTCCCGCAGCTCCGCGAGCTCGGGGGCCGCGGCAGTGCCGAGCACGCGCGAGCGCAGCGCGGCGGGGAGGGCCGCCGCGGGCATGGCGTTCAGGAGGCGCGCGGTGGCGACCTTGCGGCTGCCCCGTTCGCCGCAGATCGGGCAGCTCGCGATGTGGCGGGCGAGCTTCCCGCAGGACTCGGTGTCCAACGGCGCGTCGGGCGGACCGGCCAGCGCCGCCACGCTCGGGCAGTCCTCGCGCCCGGTCGCCGCCACCACCACGGCGGCGAACGCGTCGTCCAGGTCGTGCCGGGCCTGGGCCACGTGCACGGACGCCTCGTGCGGCGTCACGTCGAGGACCTCGGCGAGCTCGTGCGGGTCCAGCTCGTGCCGCAGGAACAGGTCGAGCGACTCCCGCTGGGAGCCGTTGAGCACGAGCAGCGCCGCGTGCACGAGCCGGCGCGTCGCCTCGTCCGCCTCGGCCCCGTCCGCCTCCGGCGCGCGCTGGCGTTCGGCGGGCGCCTCGCCGTACGCGCGGCGGCGCAGGCACTCCTCCCGGGTCACGGCGTACAGCCAGCCGCGGAACAGGCGCGCGTCGGTGATGCGCCCGATGCGCTCCTGGACGGTGATCAGGGAGTCGTGCAGTGCCTGGGCGGCGGCCTCCTGGTCGCGGAGGAGGACGTGGCAGTAGTCGAACAGCCGTGGGGCGTACGAGTCGTAAATCTCCGGCAGGGCGTTGGGATCACCGGCGTACAGCGACTGCGCGAGTCGCTGGTCGGCGGCCCTGTCGATACTCGGCCATGCGGCCACTGAGTCCTCCTGCTGAACTGGTGGGGCACGAGGTCACAGACGCCCCACCCGGTGCGTGGGTTCACAGGATCCTGCCACCATTTACAGCTACTTTGGAGGATTTAATGGCAATTAAGTCATGATCAGCTACCGAGCGTTGTCAGATCCGGCGATCTTCCGCGAGTCCCGTGACGGACGGTCACCGGTGACCCTCGACCCTCCGGCCCCTCAGCTCTTCAGGTCGGGGAAGTCCTCCTCGCGGAACTCCTCCGAGCGGCGTTCGCCGTCCTCCAGCCCCCGCAGCTCGACCCGGCGGATCTTGCCGGAGATCGTCTTGGGCAGGTCCGTGAACTCGACGCGCCGCACCCGCTTGTACGCCGCGAGGTGCTCCCGGCAGTGGGCGAGGATCGCGCGCGCCGTCTCGGCCGTCGGCTCGTGCCCGGCCGCCAGGCTGACGTACGCCTTCGGCACCGCGAGGCGTACCGGATCGGGCGCGGGCACCACGGCGGCCTCGGCCACCGCCTCGTGCTCCAGCAGCACGCTCTCCAGCTCGAACGGCGAGATGCGGTAGTCCGACGCCTTGAACACGTCGTCGGTACGGCCCACGAACGTGATGTAGCCGTCCGCGTCTCTCGTCGCGACGTCGCCCGTGTGGTAGTAGCCGCCGGCCATGGCCGCGTCGTTCAGCTCGGCGTCGCCGTGGTAGCCGACCATCAGCGCCGCCGGGCGGTCGGACAGGTCGATGCAGACCTCGCCCTCGTCGCCCTTCTCACCGGTGGCCGGGTCGATCAGGGCGATCGTGTAACCGGGCAGCGGCCGCCCCATGGAGCCGGGCTTGAGCGGCTGGCCGGGGGAGTTGCCGATCTGCGCCGTCGTCTCGGTCTGGCCGTACCCGTCACGGATGGTCAGGCCCCAGTGCTTGCGCACCTGGTCGATGATCTCCGGGTTCAACGGCTCGCCGGCCGCCACGACCGTGCGCAGCGGGAGCCGCCACGCGGACAGGTCCTCCTGGATGAGCATGCGCCACACGGTCGGCGGGGCGCAGAAGCTCGTGACCTCGCAGCGCTTCAGCACGTCGAGCATCGCGGGCGCGGAGAAGCGCGTGTAGTTGAAGACCAGCACGCAGGCGCCGGCGTTCCACGGCGCGAAGAAGTTGCTCCACGCGTGCTTGGCCCAGCCCGGTGAGGAGACGTTGAGGTGGATGTCGCCGGGGCGCAGCCCGATCCAGTACATCGTGGACAGGTGACCCACCGGGTACGACGCGTAGGTGTGCTCGACCAGCTTCGGCTTGTCCGTCGTGCCCGAGGTGAAGTACAGCAGCAGCGTGTCCTCGCCGTGCGTCGTCTCCTCACCCCCGGCGTACGGCTCGGCGCCGTACGCGTCCTCGTACGACAGCCAGCCCTCGGCCGAGCCGACCGAGATCCGCGTCCACTCGCCGGCGAGACCGTCGAACTTGGCCGTGTCACCGGCGCCGGTGACGACGTGCCGGACGCCGCCGCGTTCGATGCGGTCGGTGAGGTCGGTCGGGGTGAGCAGCGTGGTCGCCGGGATGACGACGGCGCCCAGCTTCATCGCGGCGAGCATCGTCTCCCAGAGCTCGACCTGGTTGCCGAGCATGAGCAGGATCCGGTCGCCCCGTGCGACGCCGTGGCTCCGCAGCCAGCCCGCCACCCTGCTGGACCGCCCGGCGAGCTCGGCGAACGTGAGCTTGGTCTCCGAGCCGTCCTCTTCCACGATCCACAGCGCCGGGGCGTCCGGCGACTCGGCGGCGAGCACGCCGTCGAACCAGTCCACGGCCCAGTTCAGGCCGGGCGCGTCGGGCCATCGGAACCCGCTGCGTGCGGCGTCGTAGTCTTCGGCCCGCGCCAGGAGGAAGTCGCGAGCCGCTTTGAAGGTGGCGGCATCGGGGGTCATGTGCGCATCCTGGCACTGCCCCACCGATCAGGTAAATACCGTGACGATCAGCCGAAGATGCCGCACGACCACGAGACGCTGGTGGAACCGTTCGGCGAGAAGAACACCTTGGCGCTCTTCGTGTCGGGGCAGGCGTCCTCGCTCTGCGTCACCGTGACGGTCACACTGCCTCCCCTCGCCAGCTTGCCGCTCGACGGGGAGACCGAGATCGGCCCGCTGGTCGAGGAGTTCCACGACACGGGACCGCCGACGGCCTGCACCCTGATCGTGCAGTCCTGGCCCGAGTCCATGTCGCACGTGCCGTCGACGGACAGGGTGCCCGGCGTCGGCTTGGGGGCCGGCTTGTGGGTCTTCGGCGGGGCCGGGCGGTGGGTGGTCGGGGTCGGCGTCGGCGTGTGCTTGGTGGGAGTGGGCGACGGCGAGTGCTTGGTCTTCGACGGGGACGGCTCGACGCTGTCGGTCGGCGAGGGGAAGTCCGACGGGCTGTCGCTCGGGGGAGCGGCCGCGGCGTCGCCGGGGACCTTGTTGTTCAGGTTCTTGGGGGCGTCCGACCCGCCACCCGTCAGCAGGAAGATCGCCCCGATGACGAGCACGACGCACGCGGCCACCGCGACGGCCGGCAGCAGGTGCGAGGACGTCCCGTCGCCCCGCTTCTCCTTGCGGGCCGGCTGCGCGCGGCGTTCGAGGCTGGTCGGCCAGCCCCACACGTCGAACGGCTCGGCGCGCTGCGCGATGCGCGTGCGGTTCTCGTGCTGGTCGGGCGCTTCGGCGAGCGACAGCACCGCCATCCGCAGGTCGGACGGGATCGCCGCGACCGGCAGTACCTGCATCAGCCGGTTCGTGGAGACCTTGCGCTTGCGGCGGTCGCGGCAGACCGGGCAGGACTCGATGTGGCGGATCAGCTTGCGCGCGACGTCCTGCGGCAGCGGCCACTCGTCCTCGTTCACTAGCGCGGCCACGCTCGGGCAGTCGCCGCGTCCCGTACGCGCGATGATCGCGGCGGCGAGGGAGTTGTCGAGGTCGTCGCGTGCCTGGGCGACCAGCTCGGTCGCCTGCTGGGACGAGATGCCCAGCACGCCGCCGAGCTCCTCGGCGGACAGGTCGTGCCGCGCGGACAGGTCGATCGCCTCGCGGTGGCGGGCGGCCATCCCGGCGAGGGCGCTGTGCACGAGCTGCCGGGTCTCCTCGAGCCGCTGACGCTCCTCGGCGTCGAGGAAGGCGTCCTCGTTCTGCTCCGGCGCCGCGTGGCCGTGTTCGGGCCGCTCCGGGTCGGCGAGCTGCCGCAGGCACTCGTTGCGGACGATGGCATAGACCCAGCTGCGGAAACGCTCCGGCTCGCGCAGCTTGCCGATGTGCTCCTGCGTCGCGATGAGCGAGTCGTGCAGGGCGTCCGCGGCCAGGTCCTGGTCGCGGAGCAGTGCGTGACAGTAGTCGAACAGGCGTGGCGCGTAGAAGTCGTAGATCTCCGCGAGTGCGGCGGCGTCACCGTCGCGCAGCGACTGCGCCAGCCGACGATCCTCTACACGGCCGAGACTGGGCCAACCGGCCACAGGGTCCTCCCGAGAGTGTCATGCCCGGACAGGCCCCCGGAAGTGAAGAAGGAGGCCCGACGCCCCGCTCCCGTCGGGCCTCCTTCATGTACAAGACGCCGCAGCCGGGAGCCTGGTTTACAGGATCCTGCCACTACTCCAAGAAAATCCTCTCGCGAATGATTAGACCGATATGAACTCGTGTTGGCGATTTCAGTGGCACTGCGGCGCGCAGATGCGCCGCGCGATCGTCTCCAGCAGGAAACGCTGCACGTCCTGAGGCTTCAGGGCGTGGAACGCCTCACCGTTGGTCTCCGCGGCGACCTTCTGCATCGCGGACATGTCCACGTCCGGCCCGAAGCCGATGAAGACGACCTCGACGGGCCGGTCCGGGTCGGCCTCCTTCTTCAGCGTGCTGAGCAGGCCGGCGAGGGAGATGCCGTGGACGTCGTCGTTCTTCCCGTCGGTCAGCACGAGGACGGAGTGGTAGTAGCCCGGCTTGTAGGTCTTCTGCAGCGACCGCACGCTCGCGAGTACCGAGTCGTACAGGCCGGTGTTGCCGGTCGGCTTCGGGCGTACGCGGCCGAGAGCGGACAGGATCGCCTGCCTTCGCGTGCCCGAACCCAGACGCGTGGACAACGGTCCGATCGGCACCTCGGTCCGGTAGTCCAGGGCGCCGTTCAGGTTCGTGGAGAAGGTCCACAGCCCCAGGTCGGTGTCGTCGGGCAGCATCGCGAGGCCGTTCTGCGCGATCTGCGCGGTCGCCTGCATGCGCGTCAGGCCGTTCCCGACCGGCTGGGCCATCGACCCCGACACGTCGAGGAGAGTCAGCATCCGGGTGCGCAGCGAGAGCTTGGTCCACGCCTGCATGACGTCGGTGACGTCACCGGCGGCCGGGGTCGGCAGCGCGCGCGGCACCCGTGGGCTCAGCCCGTTCTGGGTGGTGAAGCCGTCGCCCGGATGGCCGTCGGGGGTGCGGAAGCCGAGCGAGCGCACGGCGTTCTTCGCCTCGGTGCCGCCGAGCGCCTGCTCGAGCAGGCCGGCCGCGCTCACCTTGTCCTCGTCGTCGGTGGCGAGCGTGAACGGGTAGTCGAGGCTCAGCAGGCCCTCGCTGGGATACAGCGCCGTGGCCGGAGCGGAGGGGTTGCCACGGTTGAACTTCCATACCGCCTGCTCGGGCACGATCACCACCGGCGCCCGTCCGTGCAGGTCGCGGTGGAAGCTGGCGAACAGGGCCTGCGGCGTCGGCGAGAGGCTGTTCTGCACGTTGCGGACGATCTGGGTGAAGATCGGGTCGGCGTTCGGGTCGCCCTGCAGCAGCTCGCGGGTCATGACCACCGCGCCGATGCCGCCCGCGTTGCGGTTCGGGTCGAGGATCTGCAGGTGCACCGAGTCGGCGGGGAGCATGTCGTTCTTGCTCACCGCGCCCGCGGAGAGCGCGTCGGTGGCCTTGAGCAGCATGTCCCACGTCGGGCGGATGCCCTCACTGTGGATCTTGTTGGCGAACGTCCGCGACGTGGCGACGACGATCGGCGTCTTGGCCAGCGAGGTCGGGGTCAGATGCACGCTCGACGCGCCCTTGGCCGTGCTGCGTACGAGCGTGACCCACAGCGAGGAGTCGGGGATCCACACGTCCGGGTCGGCCTCGCCCGGCACGGACCCTCCGCCGGACAGCACGGTGGACATGCCGGCCGGGTCGGACGCCTTGACCGTCGCCTGCACGCACTTGCCGTTCACCGAGTGCCGCGCGTCGTCGAAGGACTTGGTGACCTGGCTGATGGCCGGGGCGATCTCCGGCGCCGCCGCCACGTTGAGCTTGATCGCGTGGCTGCCGCAGCCCCGCGGTCCCGCGAGCGCGTACGCGCCCGCGCCGAGCAGGATGGCAAGGCCGATGGCGCCCGCGAGCGGGCCGATCAGCGTGCTGAGCGACCGGCGGCGTGCGGCGCGGCGCCGCCCTCCGCCGCCCGGGGCCGAGCCCGCCCGGCGGCGGCCGCCCTCGTCGCGTCCGCTCCCGCGCCGTCTCCGACCGTCGCGGCCGTGACCGTCCTGCCCGAAGTCGTCCTGCCCGAAGCCATCTTGCCCGGGACCGCCTTGACCTGGACCGCCTTGACCCGGACCGCCTTGACCCGGACCGCCTCGACCGGGGCCGCCTTGACCCGGGCCGCCTCGACCGGGGCCGCCCTGTCCGGGGCCGCCTTGACCCGGACCGCCTCGACCGGGGCCGCCCTGTCCGGGGCCACCTTGACCGGGGCCGCCCTGTCCGGGACCGCCTTGAGCCGGACCGCCCTGGCCCGCGCCGCCGGGGCCGCCCTGGGGGGGAAGGCCCTGACCCGGACCGTTCGGCGGCCCTCCGTAGTTTCCGTATCCCTGGCTGCGGAAGTCCGAGCCGCCGTACCCGCCGGCCGCCATGCCGACACCGGACCGGCCGAGACCGGGTCCGGTGTAGCCGTCGCGCCCCTGCCCGGGGCCCCGGTCGTCAGCCGGGCCGCCCGCGTACCCGCCACCGCCCGCGGGGTCGTTCGGGTAACCGCCGTACGGGTCGCGTCCGCCGCTCGCGCCGAACGGATCCCGCTGGGACGGCGGGTGTTGAGGACCCGTGTCGCCGGAGTTCGCGCCGGTGGGCGGCACCGGACGGCCCGGCCACCCCTCCTCCGGCGTGCCGCCTGAGGGCTCCTCCTTG
Organism: Actinoallomurus sp. CA-142502; assembly: GCF_050936355.1. NCBI lineage: Bacteria > Bacillati > Actinomycetota > Actinomycetes > Streptosporangiales > Thermomonosporaceae > Actinoallomurus > Actinoallomurus sp. CA-142502. The sequence goes on along the minus strand of NZ_JBNJMY010000001.1, from coordinate 8,913,522 downwards.
CGGCGACGTCCGCTCACGATGTCCTCTTTCGCGGGAGATGGGTGGATATAGAGCGGCACTGTAGCCTCCCCTTCCCGATGTGACCAAAGAGGCCAGTGAGAACTTTCCGCAGGTCAACGCGGGCCGGTCATGACTGGAAACCTTGCTCGCCGGTAAAGAAACGAACTTCGGTGAGCGCCCGTGAGTTGACTTCCGGGCCGATGCGCTGCGCCGTCGTGGAAAGGAGGCGGTAAGGAATCCGGTCACGGCCGGTTGACCCGATCGCCCCGGGCGAGCGCCGGTGACGGCCCGCCCACGTCGCGTCAACGGATTCGGTCTGGTATACGGGCGAACCTGAACCCGCCGGTCAGCTTCGTCGTGCACAGTAGGGCAGGGGCCCACGTCGACGGGGGAGCGGCAGATGACGAGACTCGCGACCGTACGGGACGACGACGCGACGGCACACCCGGTCACGCGACGGCGGTGGACAACGGTGATCACCTGGATTCTCGTGGCCGTCTGGCTGCTCTGGGCGGTCGCCCGCCTCGTCGGCGTCGACCGGCTGTCCTCCTTCTCCTCGATCCTGATCCCGGCGATGGCCGTGGTGCCGTACGTCGCGGCGGGCGTGGTCATCCCGCTCGCCGTCGCCGCACTGACCCGCGACCGGGTCGCGCTCGCGGTCACGGTCGCCGTCGCCGCGGTGTACGCCGGCATCGTGCTGCCCAGGGCGTTCGGCGGCGGGCAGCCGCACGCGGCCGGCCCGCGGCTGCGGATCCTCACCGCCAACCTCAAGTTCGGCCAGGCCGGCGACGAGGGCCTGGTCGACCTCGTCCGGCGCACCGGCGCCGACATTCTCAGCGTGCAGGAGTTCACCCCGGCGGCGGCCGAGCGGCTCGACGCGGCGGGCATCGAGGGCCTCATGCCGTACCGGGTGATCGACCCGCGCGGCGGTCCGGAGGGCACCGGCCTGTACTCCCGCTATCCGCTCACCGAACAGCCCGACCGCGGACCCACCACGTTCGCGATGGTGAACGCGATCGTGCGGGTGCCGGACGCCGCGCCCGTACGCTTCACCGCCGCGCACCCGCCGGCGCCGCTCGGCCCGGACGCCGCGAGGTGGCGGCACGACCTGAAGGAGATCCCGCCGCCCACCCCGCACGGGGAGGTCGGCATCGTGGCGGGCGACTTCAACGCCACACTCGACCACGCACCGCTGCGCCGCCTGATCGGGGAGGGCTTCACGGACGCCGCGGACGCGACCGGACAGGGCCTCGTGCCGACGTTCCGCCCCTGGCCGCCGATCACGATCGACCACGTGCTCGCCGACCGGCGCTGCGCGATCGAACGGGTGAAGGTCTACCTCCAGCCCGCCAGCGACCACCGCGCCCTCTTCACCGAACTCCGGCTGCCCTGACCGAGCGCAGCGAGGGAATCAAAAGGCACGCCCCGGCGGCCGCTCTCTCCGACGTAGGAGGACCCCTGGCCGAGTGGAGCGAGGGGATCAAAGGGCGCGCCCCGGCGGTCACCTTCTCCGATGTAGGAGGACCCCCGGCCGAGTGGAGCGAGGGGATCAAAGGGCGCGCCCCGGTGGTCGCTCTCTCCGATGAAGGAGGACCCCTGGCCGAGTGGAGCACGGTCTTCGCCGTGGGGGCCGCGATACTGGAGGCATGGCCCGCCTGATCCCCGTCGCCGACCCGGCCGACCCGCGTCTCGCCGACTACACCCGCCTGCGCGACGTGAACCTCCGCAAGAGCCTGGAGGCCGAGCACGGCCTGTTCATGGCCGAGGGCGAGAAGGTCATCCGCCGGGCGATCGCCACGGGCCACCCCGTACGGTCCGTGCTGGCCGCGCATCGCTGGGTCGAACCCCTGTCCGACGTGCTCGGCGACGCGCCGGTGTACGTCGTGGACGACGCGGTGGCCGAGGCGGTGACCGGGTTCCCGGTGCACCGCGGCGCGCTCGCGTCGATGGAACGCCTGCCACTGCCGTCCGTCGGCGCGCTCCTGCCGGGCGTACGGCGGATCCTCGTCCTGGAGGACCTCGTCGACCACGGCAACGTCGGGGCGATCTTCCGGTGCGCCGCGGCCCTCGGCGTCGAGGCGGTCGTCCTGTCACCCCGCTGCGCGGACCCGCTGTACCGGCGGTCGGTCAAGGTGTCGATGGGCGCGGTCTTCGCCGTGCCGTACGCCCGGATGACCGACTGGCGCGGCGGGCTGGCCGAACTGCGCGCGGCCGGGTTCACGCTGCTGGCGCTCACCCCGGACCAGTCGGCCACGCCGCTCGGCAAGGCGCCGCTGGGCGCGCGGGTCGCCCTGATGCTCGGCGCGGAGGGCGACGGCCTGTCCTCCCGCTGGCTCCGCGAGGCCGACGAACCCGTCTGCATCCCGATGAGCGGCGACGCCATGGACCTCGGCGTCGACTCGCTCAACGTGGTCGCGGCCGCGGCGATCGCCTGCCACGAACTGATGCGCCCCGGCGTCCTGTAGCACCAGCGGCCGGTTCGCTGGGACTAGTGCGCGGCGCCGCCGGAACGGCGCGTCCTGCGGTGCGCGCCCTTCTGCTTCGGCGAGCGAGCGTTCGCCCGCCCGAGCCGTACCTGCGTCAGCAGCAGCGAGAAGGCGACGAGCAGCGCGGCGAGCCAGGCCGCCTGGGTGCTGGCGAGCTTGTCGAAGGTGAGCTCGTCGGCGGCGTCGGTGGTCCCGCGCATCTGCTGGGAGTTGCCGGTGTTCACGACCGGCGCGGTCGACGGCGCCTGCGTCGGCGCGATCGAGGGCAACACGGCCGGATCGTTCGAGGGAGCGACCGACGGCGTAGCCCCGGCCCCGGACGACTTACCCAACCCGCTAGGCAGGTTCGACGTGCTCGAACTGCCACTGCTACTGCTGCTCCCACTGGAGCTGCTGCTCTTACTCGACCCGCTGTTGGACTTCGACGACGATGCCTTCGCCTTCACCGTTAGGGACAAGGACGGGCTCGCCTTGACCGCAGGGGTGTTGTCTGCGTCGGCCTGCGCCCATACGACCACCTTGCTCTTGGTGGACGCCTTGTCTGGGACGTCGACGGTGATCGCTACCGATTTCGTGTAGGCCAGCGACTTGATGGCGAGGTCGTGCTTGCTGTTGGACTCGAACAGGACAGTCGCCTGCGAACTCCCGACATGCAACGTGAGTCCGGTGGGGGCCTTGGAGCCTTTCGGAATGTGCGGTGTGACCTGCACATACATGGTCGCTTTTTGCCCCTGGAGCACTGAGCTCGGCGTGTGCGTGAAGCCCACAGACAGCGTCGGGTCCGGCGGTGGCGTGGGGGTCGGGGTGGGCGTCGGGGTGTCGGAGCCCGTCGGGGAGGCGTCCACCGTGGGCGAGGGGGTGTCCGTCGCAGCGATGGCTGCCGCGGTGCCACTGACCAGGACGATGCCTGTGCCAACGCTGATGATCAGTGGGGTTCGTACCGATCGTGCGAGCACCGCCCACGACCTCCTCAACGATCGCCGTTGATATCAACCCTACGCTTCGTCATGCGTGGGGTAAGAATCATGCGATCACGTCAAGCCCGATCAATCAACAGGGCAGGCGAACTTGTCGCCTCCAATGCCCTAAATGTTCTCTTCGCGTAGTTGGTCGATCTCTTCGCGTGAGACCCAGATCTGGTACACGCCGGCGTCGACCGTCTCCAGGCCCAGCGCCACCGCGACCGGGGCGCGGCCGCCCGCGTACTCCAGCCGCACCCAGCCGCCGTGCTCGCCGATGACGACGAAGGGCTCTCCCCGCCACGTGCAGTGCGTCCGGACGTACCGCAGGTCGTCCACCTCGGCGTCGCGGACGACCCGCACGAACCGGCCCGGGCGTACCTCGTCGAACCCCTCCTCCGGCGCGGTGGCGTAGAGCCGCACCTCGCCGTCCACGCCGGGCGTGGCGTCGTACTCCGCGTCACGCCAGCGTGCGGTGTAGCCGTCGCGAATCACTCCGTGTCCCCCCAGACCAGCCGGTCGGCGTCCCAGCGCGCGACGAAGCGTTCGGAGCCGTCGCCGCCGATGGCGTACATCTCCGAGCCGTGCGGCAGGCGCATGCTGTCGACCTTGTACTCGCGGATGCTGCCGGCGCTGCCCGGCGCGAAGCCGTCGCCGCCGAAGGGCGGGAGTTCGAGCACCCAGCCGCCGTCGCCCCACGACCGCATCGCCTCTTCGGTCTGACCGCCGAACGGGATGCGGTAGAGCCCGGAACGGTACGCGGGCCAGCGGATGACGTGGACCTCGGCGTCGTCCGGGTGGAACGGCGAGCCCTCGCGCAGCAGGCCGAGCGACTCGTACAGCAGCCTCGGGGTGTTCAGGTCGACCACGTCCTGGACCCGGTGCACGAAGCCGGCCACCCGGTCGTACGCCTGCTCCAGGTGCCACGCGACCTGGTCGTGCGGCACGACCTTCTGCATGATGGCGAACGGCCCGCGCGGCGCCTCCACCGGCCGGTCGGCGGCGGGTGCGGGCCGTGCCCCGGCCTCCTGCGCCGCCTCGGCGTCGCCCTCGCGGCGCGGCTCGCCGACGGACACCGGGGCCGCGGCGCCGCCGAGCGGCATCCCGCCCTCGGGCATGGGCGGGGGGATGTCCTCGGCCACCCGCTCCGGGCCGACGGCGGACAGCGCGCGGATCTGCTCCCCGGACAGGACCAGCTCGATCGGCGTGCCCGGGTTGACCGAGACGCTCCAGCCGTGGTCGGGCCAGCCCGCCACCAGCTCGGCGAAGGTCGGCATGACGAAGCCGGTCGTGCCGACCGCCGCCTTCATCCAGTCGAAGGACGTGAACGCGAGCACGGACGGCCGCCCGCGTACGGGAACGGCCGACCAGGGGAAGGACGGGTCGCCGGGCCGTGTCTGCACGGCGGGCGGCGTACGGCTCCAGACCGGCAGGAACACCGTGGCGTCCATGAGGACCTTCACGATCATGTCCGCGTCGCCGCGCACGTCGAACATCTGGCGTTCGGCGTCGCTCTGCGCCGGGAAGTCGCGGGCCAGCCGCGCCGCGGCGGCGGCGTCGACCTGCTCGGCCATCGGGGTGACGCGGTCGCCGGGGAGTGACGCGCCGATCGCGGTGCCGCCGTTGATGACCAGCTCCAGCGCCGGGTCCGGCCAGAACCGCAGCACCTTGGCGAGGTCGGACAGCACGAACGGATGACCGCCCATCGCGTCGCGCATCCGCCCCGGCCCGGTGTAGATCGGCACGGCGGGACGCCCGGAGGAGTCGTCGACGTACCACTGGAACCCGGGGCGTCCCGGCGCCAGCATCGAGTCGCCGCCCTCGACGACCGGCACCCAGATCTGGCGTACGCCGAGCAGGGTCCGCAGGAACTCCTCGCGGTCACCGCGCGTCGCGGCGTCCAGCAGGCTCCGCTCCTCTTCGTCGAGCGGCGTGAACTCGGCGTCGGGGGTGAAGTGCAGCACGAGCGGCGACGCGTCCACGTCGAGCGGCCCGTCGAGCGGCGGCGGCACGTCGTACGCCGGCGCGGGCGGCGGCGCGCCCTGCGCGGGCTCGGCCACCGGGTCGGCGACGCCCACCGGCACCTGCTCGACCGGACCCTGCTCGGCCGGCACGGGCTCGGCCGGTGCGGGCTCGGCGGCCAGAGGCTCGGCGGGTACGGGCTCGGCGGGTACCGGCTCGGCCGGTGCGGGAACGGGCGGCGGGGGAGCGGGCGGGCCGGACTCCGGAGCCGGCACGGGCTCGGGCGCCGGTACGGGCTCGGGCGCCGGCGTGGGTTCGGGCGCCGGAGGCGCGCCGTGCTTCGGCATGATCGGGATGCCGTCGTGCACGGTCGTCTCGAAGGCGTCCTCGGACGGTATGGCGTCCGGGTTCGCGCCGTTCTGCACGGTCGCCGGCGCCACCTGCTGAAGCGGTGCGGTCGGCGGCACCGACTCCTGCGGCGGCGCGGCCTCCTGGGCCGGGACGGGCGGCGCGAGGGCCGGGTCCGGAGCCGGGGCGTCGCCCACCGGCGGCGCCGGCGCCTCCTGCGCCTGCGGGGGCGGCGCGGTCTCCGCGCCGGGAGCCGCCGCGACGCCCTGCTGCGGCTCCTCGCCGGGAACCGGCGCGATGCCCGCGGTGAGCTGACCGATGAACCAGGCCGGCAGATAGCCCTCGATGGGCAGGCCGGAGTTCAACGCGAGCCACCACTCCTGGTCCGGCCACGTGCGGGCCATGTCGGCCAACGTCATGTGGACGAAGTGCTGGTACGCCGGGCCGAGGCACGCGCGCCCCGCCTCACCGGAGGTGTAGGCGAGCACCTGCGTACGGCCGTCGCGGGTGCTGGTCGGCCAGGTGAACGCCCCCGGGTCGGCCAGCACCGACTCGGCCTCGCCCGGCGGCAGCGGAACGAACAGCTCCGCGCCGCTCACGAGTTTGAAGTAGGTGTCCTGGTCGCCATCGCGCAGCGCGTCACGGAGCTGGTTTTCGAGCTGATTCGCTGGCTCCCACGCGTCGGTCAATGTCGCCACCCCCCGGAAGCTCGATAGCGGAGTGTCCACCGTACCCGGATGAAACCGGCGGTGCTGCGGAGTATGCCGAGTCCGGTGGGACGGCCCGGCGCGCTCCGGACATCTGGGTCGCCCTGTCGGTGCACTTCGTCGATGACATGCGACTTTCAGTGACCGAGCCGCCGCAGGGCGGTGAGCAACCGGTCGATGTGCTGCTCGGTCGTGCCGATGCCGAAGCTCGCGCGCAGCGCCGTTCCGTCACCATTCTCACAGTCGCCGGCGCCCTCGCCGAGCAGCCGCCGCAGGAACGGATGTGCGCAAAACTTTCCGTCACGGAGCCCGATTCCGTACTTTTCGGACAACTCGGTCGCGACGTCGCGTGCGCGGCGGCCCTCCACGACGAACGACACGATGCCGACGCGCGGGCTCAGGTCGCCCCACAGGGACAGCTCACGTACGCCCGGGATGGCGGCCAGGCCGGTGCGCAGGCGGGCCAGCAGTCGCTCCTCCTCCGCGATGAGCCGGTCCCAGTCGGTGAGCGCCTCGCACGCCGCCGCGAGGGCCACGACGCCGAGGACGTTCGGGGTGCCCGCCTCGTGCCGCGCCTCCGGGTCGGTGGACCAGACGACCTGGTCGCCGACGCTGGCGGTCGCGCCGCCGCCGAACAGGTACGGCTCGGCGGCGCGCAGCCAGTCGGCCCGGCCGACGAGGCAGCCCGCGCCGAACGGGGCGTACAGCTTGTGCCCGGAGAACGCCACATAGTCCACGTCGAGCGCGGTCATGTCGAACGGCCGGTGCGGGACGAGCTGCGCCGCGTCCACGGCGATGCGCGCGCCGTGCTCCCGCGCCACCTGGGCGAGCTCGGCGACCGGCCACAGCTCGCCGGTCACGTTGGAGGCGGCGGTGACCACGAGCAGGCGCGGTCCGGCCGGGGCGGAGGCCAGCGCCTCGTCGGCGGCGGCGACCGCCGCGGACGGCGAGACGGGGGCCGGCAGCCGGACGACCCTGCCGCCGCGCTGCCACGGCAGGAGGGTCGCGTGGTGCTCGGACTCGAAGACGACCACGGTGGTGCCCTGCGGCAGCGCGTGCGCGAGGAGGTTCATGGCGTCGGTGGTGTTGCGGGTGAACACGACCGCGTCGCGGCGCCAGGCGCCGACGAACGCGCGCACGGTGCTCCGCGCGCGCTCGTACCGGTCGGTGGTCACCTGCGAGGCGTGGCCCGCCCCGCGGTGGACGCTGCTGTAGTAGGGGAGGGCGGCGTCGATCGCCGCGCGCACGTTCTCGAGACAGGGCGCGCTCGCGGCGTAGTCGAGGTTGGCGTACGGAACGCTGCCGCCTGAGACGGGGACGGGAACGTCCTGACCGATGACCCGGAGGGGAGCGGGGGCGAGGTCGATGACAGCGGACGCAGGGGACATGCGTAACCTCCAGCGGAGTCCAGGGACCCGCGAAGGGGTCCGCGCTTGCCTGACACGGTCGTGCCGGACCTGGTCATCACCCGGGGCACCCCGCCACGGACGGAGGGTTGCCGGCCAGCAAGCCGGGGCTTGACGCTGGCGCTCATGACCTGACGGAGAGAATACAACACCCGCCCGACGCGCCCCGTTGACGGGTGCTTCGGGCGGGTGTGCGGTTCGCGGTTGGGTCAGCCGGACAGGTTATGGATCCGGTGACCGTGCCGCTGCAGGCCGCGCTGCTGCGTGCCACCGGTCGGCGGCGGGTCCGTCGGCGGCTCGCCGCCACCGCCGTTGCCGCCTCCGGGCGGGTCGACCGGCGGCGGCACCGGATCCGTCGGACCCGACGTCGGCGGGGCCGGCGGCCGCGACCCGGTCGGGTGCGGGCGCGGGTTGACCGGGACGGTCGTCGACCGGCCGCCCCCGCCGGTGTACACCGACGGCGCGCCGAACGACTTCGGCGGCAGGTGGAGCGCCTGGTCGGCCTGGACCACGTACGAACGCCAGATCCGCGCCGGCAGGTCACCGCCGTACGAGGAGTAGCCGGGGATGACCAGTGGCTTGTTGTCGCTGCGGAAGATGCCGACCGAGGCCGTGAGCTGCGGGATGAACCCGTTGAACCACAGCTGCTTGCCGTCGCTCGTCGTCCCGGTCTTGCCGGCGGCGTTCCGGTCGGGCAGCCCGGCGTTGGTGCCGGTGCCGGCGTCGACGACCTTCTGCATCGCGTACGTCGCGTCGCGCGCCACGGTCGTGCTGAACACGCGCTTGCCCGGCTCGGACACCTTGCGCGGCTTGCTGCCGGGAGCGGTGACCGACCTGATGACGTGCGGCGCGTGGTAGACGCCCTCCGAGGCGAACGTCGCGTAGCCCGCCGCCTGCTGCTGGACGCTGACGTCGGCGACGCCGAGCGGGAGCGTGGCGGCGTCCTTGTGCGGCTCCAGCTGCGCGGCCGGGATGCCGACCTTCTCCGCCATCGACACCACCTTGCCCAGGCCCACCTTCTGGCCGAGGTTGAGGTACGCGGTGTTGATGGAGTCCTGCGTCGCGGTGACGAGGTTCACCATGCCGAAGTTCTCGTTGTTGTCGTTCTGCAGATCGACCCCGGCGAAGCGCTGCGGCGAACTGCCGTCGACGTAGGTGTTGAGGCTCTCGCCGTCGGCCAGCGCGGCGGCCAGCACGTACGGCTTGAAGCCCGAACCCGCCTGGACCTTCGCGTCGAAGGCGTTGTTGAACTGCTGGTCGACGTAGTCCTTGCCGCCGTAGAAGGCGTTGATCTCACCGTTGTCCGGATCGATCGACACCAGCCCGGTCAGGATCTTCTTCGACGTGCCGGACGGCATGTTCTGCTTGACCGCCTGCCGCGCGGCGGCCATGAGGTCCTTGTCGAAGGTGGTCCGGACCTTCAGCCCGCCCATGTTGATCTGGTTGTCGGTGTAGCCCATGCGGCGCAGCTCGGCCTTGGCCTGGCTGACCATGTAGCCCTTGTCGCCGGCGTAGATCGATTTCTGCTTCTGCTTCGCCGGGGGAGGGAACTTCATCGTCGCGGCCTGTTGCTGGCTGATGGCGCCCATCTGGACCATGCCGCTGACGACGTACTGCCACCGCGCCTGCATGTACCCCTGGGCGCCCGGGATGGTGAGGTCGCCGGCGTAGGTCGGCACCTGGATCGCCGCCGCGAGGTAGGCGCCCTCCGCGGGGGTGAGCTGCTGCACGTCCTTGCCGTAGTACGCCTGCGCGGCCGACTCGATGCCGTACGCCTCGCGGCCGAAGTAGATGGTGTTGAGGTACTGCTGGAGGATCCAGTCCTTGTTCTTCTCGCGCGAGACCTTCAGCGCGACCATGATCTCTTTGAGCTTCCGGCCCGCGGTGCGCTGCTGGGACAGGCCGCTGTAGTAGTTGCGCACCATCTGCTGGGTGATGGTCGAGCCGCCCTGCATCGAACCGCCGGTCAGCGTCGCCCAGACCGCGCGCGCCGAGCCCTTCACCGAGACGCCCGAGTCGCTGTAGAAGCTGCGGTTCTCCGCCGAGATGACCGCGTCGCGCACCTGCGGGGGGACGGCCTTCAGGTCGATCGGGCGGCGGTCGAAGTCGCCGGTGCGCGCGATGACCGTCTTGCCGTCGTTGTAGTAGAACACCGACTGCTGCGCCTTGGCGGTGGGCTGGGCGGAGCTGGGGACCGGTGTCATCAGGTAGACGACGATGAAGCCGATGATGGGCAGCAGCACCAGGACGCCGAGCACGTACGCCGCCCGCCGCGCGTACTTGATGCGGCGGTCCTGCGGTTTCTTGGTCTTCTTTCCCGCCTTGGCGGGCTTTCCCGGCGCGTCCTTGGAGGCGGCGGCCGCGAGGCGTACGCCCCCGGGCTCGTCCGCGTCCTCGTCGGCCTTGTCGTCCTCGGGCGGGATGATGACCGGCTTGGTCGCGTCGGCCGGGGCGGGCTCGTCCGTCGATCCGGGGGAGGGGGTGTCGCCCGGAGGGGGCGTCGCGGCCGTGGCGTCGTCGCCCTTTTCGCCGTCGTCGTCGGCGAGGTCGCGTTCGGACGTGTCGTCGTTCCGGTCGGCTTCGTCGCGCTCGTCGTCCGTGTCGCGCATACCGGCGACCGGGATGTCGCGGGCGGTGGTCGCCGCGCCGCGGACAGGAGTCTCCTCGGCGGCCGGGTCGGCGTCGCTCACGGGCGTGTCGTGCGCCGTGTCCTCGGGGTCGTTCGTGTTCTCCGTGACCTCGTCACCGCGCGTCGCCGCGGCGTCCTCGTCCGGCTCGCGTCGCGAGCCGCCGCCGTCCGCGGACAGGTTCGCGTCACCGTTATTTACTGGCTTGTCAGACATTTCGGGCTCCCCAGCCCTTGATGACGTCGTTGATGTCGCTCATCCATCCCCCGTGACCTGCCGGAGTTCACGAAACTGCCCAAAGGGGTTCGGCTGATCGGTTCAACCGTGTTGGGTGTCCGGGGTCTTGACGATCCTAAGCCAAAGAGACTAAGGATTCCGTTAGGCACCGGCCACCGTCGCGCCGCGCGGCCGGACCTTATCCCGCGCTCTCGGCATCACGCCCGCTCTGCGGCGAAGACGGACGCCGAGCTCGGAATTCCTCGTACGCGGATCGGTCGAACGAGCCCGCGAGAGGAGCGAGCACGGCCGCGGCCGACAGCGCGGCCGCGTCGGCGAGGAGGCCGGGCCACGACACCGCGCCCCCGGCGGCGACTCCCGCCGCGAGCGCCGCCACCACCGCGTCGCCCGCGCCGGTCGGGTTGCCGGACACCCGCCGCGGCGGCGCGGCACGGTGCACCCCGCCGGCGGTGACGGCGAGCAGCCCGTCGGCGCCCAGCGACACGACCACCGCGGACGCCCCCAGCATCCGCGCACCGGCCACCGGGTCGTCGGTGCCGGTCGTCCCGGCGAGCTCCTCGGCGTTGGGCTTGACCGCCCAGGCGTGCGGCGCCGCGCGCAGCAGGGCCTCGCCGGACGTGTCCACGATCACCGGGACGCCGCGCGCGGACAGCCGCGCGGTCAGGCCGGCGACGGCCTCGCCGTCCACGCCGGGCGGCAGGCTGCCCGAGATCACCAGCGCGTCGGCGTCCGGCACGCGCGCCTCCAGCGCCGCCCACTCCTCCGGCGCGACGGCCGGTCCGGGCTCGCCCAGCATCGTCGCCTCGTCCCCGGCCACCACGGTCACCGTCCGCCGCGTCTCCCCGGCGGCCGGCACCAGGTCGTGCGCCAGCCCGGACGCCTCCAGGTCCGCGCGTACGGCTTCGCCGGTCGGGCCGCCCGCCAGGCCGAGGACGAGCACGTCATGGCCCAGCGACCGCAGGACCCGCGCGACGTTCACGCCCTTGCCGCCCGCCCGCGCGTGCACCGAGTCGACCCGGTTCGTCTCGCCGGGGCGCAGCTCCGTCACCGCGTACGTGACGTCGAGCGCGAGGTTCGGCGTGATCGTGACGATCATGCCGTGAGGACTTTCCGTACCCCCAGGTCGTCGTCGAGCACCAGCAGGTCGGCGCGGAGCCCGGGAGAGACGGCGCCGCGGTCGGACAGCCCCAGCAGGGCGGCGGGGGTGGTGGCGGACATGCGCACGGCCTCCTCCAGGGACAGCCCGGAGTCGCGCACCGCGCGGCGGAAGATCTCGGCCGCCGTCGCCGTGCTGCCCGCGATCGAGCCGCCGTCGGTCAGGCGCGCCACCCCCTCGCGCACCTCCACGCCGAGCCCGCCGAGCTCGTACTCGCCGTCGGACATGCCCGCGGCGGCGATCGAGTCGGTGACCAGCGCGGCGCGCCCGGTCCCGGCCGTACGGGCGGCGTGGCCCACGACCGCCGGGTGCAGGTGCGTGCCGTCGCCGATCAGCTCGACCACGACGTCCGGCGCGTCCAGGAGGGCGAGGATCGGGCCCGGTTCACGGTGGTGCAGGGGGCGCATCCCGTTGAACAGGTGCGTGGCCACCCGCGCGCCCGCGCGGACCGCCTCGCGCGTCACCTCGTACGTCGCGTCGGTGTGGCCGACGGCGGGCAGGGCGCCGGCCTCGCGGACCCGCCGCAGCGCGTCCAGGCCGCCGTCCAGCTCGGGCGCGATCGTCATCATCCGTACGTGCGGGACCCTGAGCAGCCGTTCGACCGTCGCGGCGTCGGGGTCGCGCAGGAGCGTGGGATCGTGCGCGCCCTTGCGCGCCGGGGACAGGAACGGCCCCTCGTAGTGGATGCCGGCGACGACGCCGTCGGCGGCGAGCTCGGACAGCACGGACGCGCGGCGTTCGAGGACGTCCGGAGCCGCGGTGACCAGGCTCGCCACCAGCGTCGTGGTGCCCCGCTCCCGGTGGAACGCGGCCGCGCGGGCGCACTCGCCGGAGTCGGCGGAGTCGAACGACGCGCCGCCCCCGCCGTGGCAGTGCAGGTCCACGAAGCCCGGCACGATCACCGCGCCGTGCAGGTCGGCGTGCTCGGGCACGCCGTGGCCGACGGCCATGATCCGGCCGTCCGCCACCTCCACCCAGCCGGGTTCGAGGACGCCGTCCAAGGCGACGACCCGGTCCGCGCTCAACACGGTCATTGCGTCTCCAACAGGTCGAGTGCCCACAGTCCGGCGCCGACACACCCCGCCTCGTCGGCGAAACGCGCCGTGGTCAGGCGCGGCCTGCGGTGGAACGTCAGGCGTCCCTCGATGTCGTCGGCGAGAGGTCCCAGCAGCAGGTCGCCGGCGCGCGACAGGCCGCCGCCGATGACGATCACCTCGGGCGCGGCGAGGACGGTCGCGGCGGCGAGCGCGGTGCCCAGCCAGCCGACCGTCTCGGCCCACACCGCCACGGCGTCCGGCTCGCCCTCGGCGACCAGCGCCGCGACCGCGTCCGCGGTCGTCTCCCGCCCGGTGCGCCGGGCGTACCGGCGGGCGATCGCGGGCCCGGACGCCACCGCCTCCAGGCAGCCGGTGCCGCCGCACACGCAGGGCTCGTCCGCGCCCACCGACATGTGCCCGATCTCCCCGGCGTAGCCGCTGCCGACGCACAGGTGGCCGTCGATGACCATCGCCGCGGCGATGCCGGTGCCGATCGGCACGACGAGGGAGTTGCGCGCGCCGCGCGCCGCGCCGAGGCGCTGCTCGGCCGTGCCGCCCGCGCGTACGTCGTGGCCGACCGCGACCGGCAGGCCCGTGCGCTCCTCGATCAGGGCGCGGAAGGGCACGTCGCGCCAGCCGATGTTCTCCGACCAGGCGGCGACGCCGGTCTCGTCGTCGACGATGCCCGGCACGGCGAGGCCGACGGCCTCGGCCCCGGGGGCCTGCGCCACCAGCTCGCCGACGGTGTCCAGGACCGCGGCGACGGCGGCGTCGCCGCGTGGGGTGGGCCGCCGTACGGTGGCCGTCCGCTCCAGGTCGCGATCCATGACCGCGCCCTTCATCGACGTGCCGCCGACGTCGAGAGCGACGATCATGGGAGGACGACCGAGCGGGTGAGGGACCGCGGCCGGTCCGGGTCCAGTCCTCTGGCGCGCGCGTGGGCGACGGCGAGCCGCTGGGCGACGATGAGGTGCGCCATCGGGTCCAGGTCGCTCGCGGCGAACGCCGCGCCGGCGGCGGCCACGTCCTCGGCGAGCCCGTCGGGCGCGGAGCCGAACATCCAGGTCAGTCGGCCGGGCTGGGCGATGCTGATCGGTCCGTGGCGGTACTCCATCGCCGGGTAGGACTCGGTCCACAGCTGCGCGGCCTCGCGCGCCTTCAGCGCCGCCTCGTCGGCCAGCCCGACCGTCCACCCGCTGCCGAGGAAGGTGATCTGCCCGGCCTCCAGCCACTCCGGGGCGAGCGGCTCGCCGAGCGCACGCACCGCGTCGGCGTCCGGCACGGGGTCGCCGAGGGAGGCGCGCAGCAGCGCGAGCGCCGACGTGGCGAACCTCGTCTGCACCACCGACCGCTCGTCGGCGAACTCCAGGACGACGGTACGGATGCCGGCGGGCACCGGCGCGTCGGGCACGGCGGTGATCACTGTCGTCCCGGGCAGCCGTTCGAGGGCCCGCAGCACCTCCGTGGTCGTGCCGGAACGGGTGATCGCGACGTGGCGGTCGTAGTCACGGCCGTAGGGCAGCTCCGACGCGGCGAACGCGTCGGTGACCCCGAGACCCCTGGCCTCCCGCAGGGCGGCGTACGCCTTCGCCATGTACAGCGACGTGCCGCAGCCGAAGACCGCGACCCGCTCGCCGTCGCGTGGCAGCGCGTCCCGTACGCCGGGCAGCCGCTCGGCGGCCTGCCGCCAGCACGACGGCTGACTGTCGATCTCCGCCTCGACGTGATAGTCCGCCAAACCCGCCTCCACCACGTGCTCGTTCCTGCGCGAATCGTGCTCGCATCATGCACTAATGAACACATACTCGCCAAGAGAATGAAACCGTGCGCGGGCGGGGCCCCGATCAGCGTTCGTGATGGCGGCTGATGTTGCGTTCGAGCAGGTCAAGGCAGTCCGCGACGCCGACGGAGTCCTCGGGCAGCCGGCCGTCGTCCTTCGCGAGCCGGGTGAGCGCCTCCTCCATCGCGGACTGCGCGGCGAACAGACACGGTGTGCTGTAGATCGCCACGTCGACGCCGAGCTCGGCCAGGTCGCTCAGCGAGAACCGCGGCGACCTGCCGCCCGCGATCTGGTTGAACAGCAGCGGCTTCCCGCCGGCGACCGCTCTCACCTTGCGGATCCACGCGGCGCTGCGCACGCCGTCGACCAGGATGACGTCGGCGTCCGTGGCGGCCAGCGCCTCGGCGCGGCGGAGGATCTCCTCTTCGCCGGTGGCGTCCGTACGGGCCACGACGACGAGGTCCCGGCGGGTCTCCAGCACCATGCGCAGCTTCTCCAGGTACTCCCCGAGCGGCAGGATCCGCTTGCCGTCGACGTGACCGCAGCGGCGCGGCCGGTCCTGGTCCTCCAGGACCACGCCGGAGGCGCCGATGGCCTCCAGCTGCGCGACGACGTGACAGGCGACCTCGGGGTCGGCGTAGCCGTCGTCGATGTCGACCAGCAGATGGTGCCGGGGAAACGCCTGCCGCAGACGCTGCACGAAGGCGACGATGTCCGGCCAGGCGATGAAGCCGATGTCGGGCAGCCCGTAGTAGGAGGCGGCGAAGCCGAACCCCGAGACGAAGAGCCCGTCGTAGTGCCGGGCGGCGACGGACGCGGAGAACATGTCGAAGATCCCGATGAGAGGGGTGACCCCGCAGACCCGTACGGCGTCTCTCAACCGCCTCCCGGCCCCGCCCGTGTACGGTCCCGGCCCGGTGCTGCTCGCGTGGCGTCCTGGCCCGCTCGGGTTCGGCCCGGCGCCCTGCGTCGTGGTCGGGCTCATCGCGTCCATTGGCCCCCGATTCGCCGTTCTCTCCCTTTGTTTCACGCGTCACGCTAATCGAGGGGTCCTTCGTCCCGGCGAAGCCATTGGTTAAATGTCGGTCACCTCGCCGCGCATTTAAGATCGTTTCCACAAACGGCTTGGCTTATGCCCGTATTACGGGCGGACCCGCAGGTGGCCGCGGGAACCCGGCGGTGTCCGGAAGCGGTCGCCCCGGACGTGTGTGAAACCGCACGGACGGATCATTCGGCGCTCATCGTGCACGACATCGCAGGTCATTCGTCCCGATAGTGGACATGCCGCGAGGTATCCCATCCGGGCGCCTCTTCGAGAGGTCGGAATCGGCTCGTTTCACGGCTTCACCACGGTCACCCAATGTGATAGTCAAATAACGCTCAGCACATGCCGGGCATCCGCCCCTCCCCGCCAGCCACACAAAGACCTGGAGCCGGTCATGCTCGTCTGCATTCTCGCCGTCGTCGCGGCGGTCGGAGTCGTCGTCGCGGCGGCCCTGCTCTTCCGCAAGTTCGGCCGCGGCTCCGACGACAGTGATCCCGGCGGCGCCACCGCGGGTCACGCCGGCTCGATGCTGTCGGCGCTGTTCCTGCTGGTCTTCGCCATCGCCATCGTCATCCCGTGGACCAACGCCGACTCCGCGCGCGAGAACACCTACACCGAGAGCCGCGCGCTCGTCGAGGCGTACTGGGCGGCGGCCGCGCTGCCCGCTCCTCAGGGCCGTGACGTGCAGGCCGACCTGCGCGCCTACACCGACCTCGTCGTGGGCCGCGAATGGAACTCGATGAAGCGGGGCCACGTCACCGCCGAGGGCGACGACCGGCTCACCGCGCTCCGCTCGAAGCTCAACGCCCTGCCCGTGGCCAACGACGACCAGAAGGACGACCGCGACGCGGTCGTGGAGCAGCTCCAGGCCCTGGCCACGGCACGCGGCCAGCGCGCGCTGGACGCGCGGACCCACCCGCCCGCGGGCCTGCTCTACATGACCATCCTGACCGGTCTCGTCGTCCTCATCTTCCCGTTCATGGCGGGCGCCCGGCCCCGTGCGATGACGATCGTGCCGCTCGGCGTGATGGCGGCCCTGCTGGGCTTCGGCGTCTTCCTCGCCTTCGACATCTCCCACGTCTTCACCGGTGCCCTGCGCGTCAAGCCGGACGCGTACATCACCGCCCAGCACGAGTTCCAGCAGATCCCGGAGAGCCGCTGATGCGTGTCGCCCCCACCCCTCGTACCGCCGGCACCGCCTGCGCGGCCGTCCTCGCGGCCGGTACGGTCGTCGGCCTCACCGCCACCCCCGCCCTCGCGACCGTCCCGAACACCGACCAGCCCCCCGCCACCCGAACCGACCAGCGACGCCCCCGCCCGTCGGCCGACGGCTCACCGCGAACGCGCCCCCAACGGCGCGACGCCGACACGACAGACCCAGAGGGGAAGGCCGGGCCACCCCCAGCAGCCGGGAACCCCGCCGCCGCCCCACGGAGCGACACGGGTACGCCGACCCGGGCGCGCCGGCCGTCCGCGGGGCGCTCCCCACGGATGAATGCCGGGTCGCCCAGAGGAGCTGACGTTCCTCGTGCCGGTGCCTCTCCACGAAGGGAGGCGGCTGTCCCGGGCCGGTCCGCTCAGGCGTCCGCCGGATCGCCCGTACCAAGCACAGGAGACGCGGGCGCGCCGGTTAGGTCCGGTCAGAGGCCTGCCGGGCGTGCTTCGGATGGGCGGGCCGGGTCGCCCGTGCCGACCTCTGGCCTCGCCGGCGGCCCGCTTTCCGCCGGTGCCTCCTCGCGAGGAGACGCGGGCGGGCAGGCCGGGGCGCCCGCGGGACTCGCGAGCCTTTTCGGCGGCCCGCCCTCTGGCGGTGCCGCCCCGCCGGGAGACGTGGGCGCGCCGGTCAGGGCCGGTCAGACGCCTGCCGGGCATGCTCCGGATGGGCGCGCCCCCGGTCATCCGTCGTCCGCCGATGCCTCCCGGCCGGAAGACGCAGGCGCGTCGTCCTCCTCCCCGTCTGGGCATGCCGCCGGCGACATGGGCGCCGCCAAGCCCCGGGAGCGCGGCGCGCCCGAGGCGTCCGCAGGAGAGGGAGGCGCCGCCGATGAGCGGGCCGCCGGCGGTTCTCCGGCGTCGGCCCTCGACCCTGGCAACGGTCCGCTGGCCCTGGTGAAGGCGCTGCGGCTGGGCGGCGCCCCCACGACGTCGCCCGTGCTCGCCGCGAAGCCCCGGAAGCGCGGCGCGCCGGAGGGAAGCGCCGCCGATGAGTCGCCGGTCGCCGGCGGTTCTCCGGCGTCGGCCTTCGGCCCTGGCAACGGTCCGCTGGCCCTGGTGGGTGCGCTGCGGCCGGGCGGTGGCCCTACACCTCTGCCCGTGCTCGCCGCCAAGCCTCGGGAGCGCGGCGCGCCGGAGGCGTCCGCAGGGGAGGGAAGCGCCGCCGATGAGTCGCCGGTCGCCGGCGGTTCTCCGGCGTCGGCCTTCGGCCCTGGCAACGGTCCGCTGGCCCTGGTGGGTGCGCTGCGGCCGGGCGGTGGGCCCACGCCTCTGTCCGTGCTCGCCGCCGACCTCGGTGTCGGCTCCGCCTCCTCGGCGGCCGCCGGACAGCCGGACATCGCGCACGTGAGCGTCCGCGCCATCTACCCGCTGTGCGTCTACGTCAGCGTGCTCAACCTCGTGACGGTACGCGCGGAGCTCGGCGACTGCGGCCCGGCACCGTCACCGCCGGTGCCCCCGCCGACGCCACCGACTCCGCCCCCGACACCGCCGGCGCCGCCGCCGAGCCCGGCACCACCGCCGCCCGCCGCTCCGCTTCCTCCTGGCGGCACATCCCCGGCCCCGGTGGCGCCCGTCGTGGCCCGTGCCGTGCCGGCCGCCCCGACGCGTACACCGCCCGCGGCGCACCGGCCGTCCGCGCCGGTCACGGCGCAGCACCGCAGGGCGTCCAGGCCGAAGGCCGCGCCCGCGCCGCCCCGGCACAAGAATCCGCTGACCACGCTGATGGTGCTCGTCGTCATCACGGCCGTCATCGCGGCGGGTGCCGGCGTGGCGTTCGCGGCTGCTCCGTGAGCGTGCGAGAGCCCGTGACGGCGCGCCTCGGCGACCCGGAGAACAACCTTCGATTGCCTATTGTGATCAAAGGGATACACAACGTAATGTCATCCGCGAGCAAAGGTGTTAATTCAGTGCCGGGCCGATATGCCGCCCTTCCTGGCAGCCGGTTCGGCGGCTGAATTAATCACCCGTCGGTTTCCCCAGTCGGTACGAACACGGAATGGTGGTGTGTGTCGTGACGGAGTCGGCGCAGTCGGGTCTGGGTGTTGAGGGTTCGCCGTTGAGTCTGGGTACGGCGGCGGCGCGTAATTTGGCGACGACGACGAAGTCGGCGCCGCAGATGCAGGGGATTTCGTCTCGGTGGTTGTTGCGGATGCTGCCGTGGGTTCAGGCGTCGGGTGGGGTTTATCGGGTGAACCGGCGGTTGAGTTATGCGGTGGGGGATGGGCGGGTGAGTTTTTCTTCGACGGGGTCGGAGGTGCGGGTTGTTCCGCCGGAGTTGTGTGAGCTTCCGTTGTTGCGGGGGTTTGGGGATGAGGGGACGTTGAATGCGTTGGCGGGGCGTTTTGTGCAGCAGGAGTTTGATGCTGGGGATGTGATTGTGGAGGTGGGGAGGCCTGCGGATCAGGTGTTTTTGATCGCGCATGGCAAGGTGAGTCGGGTGGGGGTTGGTAAGTATGGTGATGAGACGGCTTTGGGGGTGTTGGCGGATGGTGATTACTTCGGTGATCGGGCGTTGGCCGGGTCTCAGGAGACGTGGGATTTCACCGCCAAGGCCCAGACCAAATGCATCGTCCTGACCCTTTCCGGGATGGTCTTCCAGGAGATCGTCGACCAGTCCGACACTCTCCGCACCCACCTCGAGCGCTACCGCGAGGGGCCCACCGGAGACCAGAACGAGCACGGCGAGGCCGCGATCGCGCTCGCGTCGGGACACACCGGTGAGCCGGTGCTGCCGGGCACGTACGTGGACTATGAGCTGTCGCCGCGCGAGTACGAGCTGAGCGTCGCTCAGACGGTGCTTCGGGTCCACACGCGGGTGGCCGATCTGTACAACCAGCCCATGGACCAGGTCGAGCAGCAGTTGCGGCTGACGATCGAGGCGCTGCGAGAGCGGCAGGAGAACGAGCTGGTCAACAACCGTGAGTTCGGCCTGCTGCACAACGCCGACCTCAGCCAGCGCGTCTACACCCGCTCCGGCCCGCCCACCCCCGACGACATGGACGAACTGCTGTCGACGGTCTGGAAGAACCCGGGGTTCTTCCTCGCCCATCCGAAGGCCATCGCCGCGTTCGGCCGTGAGTGCAGCCGCCGGGGCGTCTACCCCCAGAGCGTCGACTTCGCCGGCAACTGGGTGCCCGCCTGGCGCGGGGTGCCGATCTTCCCCTGCAACAAGATCCCGGTGAGCGAGGCCCACACCAGCTCGATCATGCTGCTCCGCGTCGGCGAAGAGGACCAGGGCGTCATCGGGCTCCACCAGACCGGTATCCCCGACGAATACCAGCCCGGCCTGTCGGTCCGCTTCATGGGCATCAGCGACCAGGCGATCATCTCCTACCTCGTCAGCGCGTACTACTCCGCCGCCGTTCTCGTACCCGACGCGCTGGGCATTCTCGAAAACGTGGAAACCGCTCCGACGAACGAATAACGGGCCGCCGATGGGCGCGGAGCGGCACGCGCTCCGCGCCTCTCCCCGTACGGATCAACAACTGACAGTGAAAACAGAATGGTGGTGTGTGTCGTGACGGAGTCGGCGCAGTCGGGTCTGGGTGTTGAGGGTTCGCCGTTGAGTCTGGGTACGGCGGCGGCGCGTAATTTGGCGACGACGACGAAGTCGGCGCCGCAGATGCAGGGGATTTCGTCTCGGTGGTTGTTGCGGATGCTGCCGTGGGTTCAGGCGTCGGGTGGGGTTTATCGGGTGAACCGGCGGTTGAGTTATGCGGTGGGGGATGGGCGGGTGAGTTTTTCTTCGACGGGGTCGGAGGTGCGGGTTGTTCCGCCGGAGTTGTGTGAGCTTCCGTTGTTGCGGGGGTTTGGGGATGAGGGGACGTTGAATGCGTTGGCGGGGCGTTTTGTGCAGCAGGAGTTTGATGCTGGGGATGTGATTGTGGAGGTGGGGAGGCCTGCGGATCAGGTGTTTTTGATCGCGCATGGCAAGGTGAGTCGGGTGGGGGTTGGTAAGTATGGTGATGAGACGGCTTTGGGGGTGTTGGCGGATGGTGATTACTTCGGTGATCGGGCGTTGGCCGGGTCTCAGGAGACGTGGGATTTCACCGCCAAGGCCCAGACCAAATGCATCGTGCTCGCCCTGTCGCGCGAACGCTTCGACGAACTCGTCGAGCAGTCCGAAGAACTGCGCGACCACCTCGCCGGCCTGCGCGACCAGGAACGGCCGCCGCAGAACAAACACGGCGAGGCCGCGATCACCCTGGCCTCCGGGCACTCGGGTGAGCCGGTGCTGCCGGGCACGTACGTGGACTATGAACTGTCGCCGCGCGAGTACGAACTGAGCGTCGCCCAGACGGTGCTTCGGGTCCACACGCGGGTGGCCGATCTGTACAACCAGCCGATGAACCAGGTCGAGCAGCAGTTGCGGCTGACGATCGAGGCGCTGCGAGAGCGGCAGGAGAACGAGCTGGTCAACAACCGTGAGTTCGGCCTGCTGCACAACGCCGACCTCAAGCAGCGCATCTACACCCGCTCCGGCCCGCCCACGCCGGACGACATGGACGAGTTGGTCACCCGCCGCCGCAAGACCCGGTTCTTCCTCGCCCATCCGAAGGCCATCGCCGCGTTCGGCCGTGAGTGCAACCGCCGGGGCGTCTACCCCCAGAGCCTCGATGTGGAGGGCCACGCCGTGACCTCCTGGCGTGGGGTGCCGATCTTCCCCTGCGACAAGATCCCGATCGGCGACGACCGTACGACCTCCATCATCGCGATGCGGACCGGCGTCGACGACCAGGGCGTCATCGGCCTGCACCAGACCGGCATCCCGAACGAGGTGCAGCCGAGCCTCTCGGTGCGGTTCATGGGGATCAACGATCAGGCCGTCCTGTCCTACCTCGTCAGCGCGTACTACTCCGCCGCCGTTCTCGTGCCCGACGCGCTGGGCATCCTCGAGAACGTCGAGATCTCCCGCTGACGAGAGGCACCCATGACCGAGCGAGGGAATCGAAGGCACGGTCCGGTGGTCACTCCCTCCGACGGAGGAGGTCCCGTGACCGAGCGAAGCGAGGGAATCGAAGGCACGGTCCGGTGGTCACTCCCTCCGACGGAGGAGGCCCCGTGACCGAGCGAAGCGAGGGAATCGAAGGCACGGTCCGGTGGTCACTCCCTCCGACGAAGGAGGCCCCATGACCGAGCGAAGCGAGAGAATCAGCAGCGCAGCCCCTACGGTCTCCTCGCCGGCGGGGGAGGCCTCATGACCACCACCGACCACCCGGCGACGACGCGCGAGGCGGGCGAGATTCTGGCCTGGAGCCGGAGCGTGGTCGACCCGGCCCTCCGCTCGGCCGTCGACACGCTTCCCGCGCCGATGCGGCTGATCGCGGGCCACCACTTCGGCTGGTGGGACGAACGCGGCCAGCCGGCCCACGCCGCCGGAGGCAAGGCGATCCGCCCGACCCTCACCCTGCTGGCCGCCGAGGCCGTCGGCGCCGCGCCGGCGGTGGCGGTGCCCGCGGCGGCCGCGATCGAGTTGGTGCACAGCTTCTCTCTGCTGCACGACGACGTGATGGACGGCGACCGTACGCGCCGGCATCGCCCCACGACCTGGGCCGCGTTCGGGGTCGGCGCCGCGATCCTCGGCGGCGACGCACTGCTGACACTCGCCTTCGACCTGCTGGCGGCCAGCGGGCATCCGGCCGCCGCCGAGGGCATGCGGTGGGTCAGTGCCGCCGTGCAGAGGCTCGTCGCCGGTCAGAGCGCCGACATCTCGTTCGAGACGCGCACCGACGTGGAGCTGTCCGAGTGCCTGTCGATGGCCGGCGGGAAGACCGCGTCGCTGCTGGGCTGCGCGTGCGGCCTTGGCGCGCTGTTCGCCGGCCGGCCCGATCAGGCGGTCCGGCTGCGTGCCTTCGGCGAGCAGCTGGGCCTGGCGTTCCAAGTGGCCGACGACCTGCTGGGCATCTGGGGCGACCCCAAGCTCACCGGCAAGCCCGTCTACGCCGACCTGCGCCGAAGAAAGAAGTCCTTGCCGGTCGTCGCCGCCCTGACCTCGGGCACGCCGGCCGGCCACGAACTGGCCGCGCTCTACCACCGAGACCTGCCGATGTCCGACAACGAACTGATCCAAGCGGCCGATCTGGTCGAACGCGCCGGAGGCCGCGCCTGGTGCCGCCGAAAGGCCGATGACCTGCTCGCCGACGCCCTCCACCACCTACGCTCGGCCAATCCCGCCGCCCGCCCCGCCGACGAACTCACCACCCTCGCACGAATGATCACCCGCCGCGATCACTAGACGGCGAGCCGTACCCCCGCGCCGAACCACGAGGCGACACACAGGCGCGCTGGAAGGCGTGACCCAGAGGCCGCCGACCGCAGGGGGTGTGAGCTGGGGGTCGGGGTTCGCGGCGCCCGGATCGGGGGTGGTGGGGAGGCGGAGGCGTGTCGCAAGGCGCCGCAGTTCGCGGCGGGTTGTGCGGGGGCGTGAGCTGAGGACCAGGGTTCGCGGCGCCCGGATCAGGGTGATGGGAAGGCAGAGGCGTACTGGGAGGCGTGGCGGGAGGTCGCCGACCGCAGGGGGCGCGGGCTGGGGATCGGGGCTCGCGGTACCCGGAGCAGGGGCGATGGTGCAGGGCGCGGCCTGGAGGCCGCAGGCCGCAGCAGGGTTGTGCCGGGCGTGCGTCGGAGAGGTCGGCGGCGTCCGGGTCAGGAGGTGATGGGATGAGCGGACTGGAAGGCCAGGCGC
The DNA here is from genome assembly GCF_050936355.1 of Actinoallomurus sp. CA-142502. NCBI lineage: Bacteria > Bacillati > Actinomycetota > Actinomycetes > Streptosporangiales > Thermomonosporaceae > Actinoallomurus > Actinoallomurus sp. CA-142502. The sequence continues at coordinate 8,889,872 of NZ_JBNJMY010000001.1, read as the reverse complement.
CGGTCGGCGTCGGCGGCGAGTTCGGTGAGCAGGTCGTCGAGTGTCATGAACACCTCCCACGGCTCCTGCCCGACGGCCGTCGCGAGGTGGTCGACGACACGCTGCTCCAGGTCGGGCACCCGTTTGCCCTTCCACACCTTGTCGGCCAGGCTCACCAGCAGATCCTCGAACGTGACGTCCGGCCCGTCCCAGCTGCCATGCGTACGCGCGAACCGCGCGAGCCTCTCCTCGACGCCGTGGTCCAGCAGTAGCCGATGCCCGCGCCGCTCGTGCTCCGAGCCGGGTCCCGACAACTCCGCGGTCACGTAGGCCTTGCCGACGTCGTGCGTTGCCGCGCCGTAGCGCACCGCCTCCTGATCGACGTCCACGCCGGGGAACCGCTCGTAAAGTGCGTCGAGCAGCCGGCACGCGACATCGTGCACCGCCCGCAGATGCGCCCCGAGCCGAGGAGGCGCGTCGAGCCGGCGCAGCAGCCCGTCCACCTCCTCGGGCAGCGGCCGAAGCCCGGCCTCACCACGCAACGCCCGATCGAGAGCCGAGGATGCCATCCGCGCACGATAGCGAACCCCGCACCACCGCGGAGCCCGTCCGCCGCGGCGTCGATGTCGGTACCAGCCGCTACGGTTCCCGGCATGAGCTACTCGCTGAGCCTCTATCTCGTCGACCTCGAGAAGGCCCGGGGCGCCATCGGCTCCGGCGACGACAAGCTCCGCCGGATGATCGGCGGCCGGTTCAAGACCACGATCGCTCACGCGGACGAGTGGTTCGACAGCGAGATCAAGGCGGGTGCTCCCACGCGGTACGACGCCATCAGGGCGGTGATCGACGGCGGCCCGTACGACGCCGCGTACGGCTTCCAGTACGGCTACGCCTACCAGACGATCTGCCAGTTCCACGGCAGGTTCCTGGACAACAGCGAGTTCTCGCCGTTCCGGGGTGACTGGCTGGAGACGGTCGACCAGGGGCTCGCCGAGCTCGGCATCGGTGTCCGCGTCACCGACTTCATGTACGGCACGGTCCCTTCGGAGCTGCCCCCTCCCGATCATCTCCCTTGCTACGGCGAATGGTCGCCGAAGGAGTGCGCGCAGGCGGTGGCCGGCTGGGAGGCCACGGCCCAAGAGCAGCGCGACGCTCTCGACGAGGAGGTCCTCATGGCGATCGAGTCGTGCGTCGGGTGGGCACGCGAGGCGCAGGCCAGGCCCGGCTGGTCGGTCGCCGGCTTCGGCTTCTGACCGGCGACCCCTCACCCCGGCCGACGACGGCGGTCCACCCTCAGCGGCTCAGCGCCGTCTCCCGCTCGACACGTGACAGCTTCTCGGGATTGCGCACGAAGTAGAGCCCGGTGACGAGGCCGCCTTCGACCCGTACCGCCAGGACGCCGTCGATCTCCCCGTCGAGCCGCATGATGAGCCCCGGGCAGCCGTTGACCTGCACCGGCTCGACCGACGTCTGGGCGCCGACTCGCTCCAGACCGGCCGCCAGCAGACGGGACACCTTGCCGGCTCCCACGACGGGCTGCCGTACGGCCTGCTTGACTCCGCCGCCGTCGCTCAGGGCGACGACGTCCGGCGCGAGGACGTCGAGCAGGCCCTGCAGGTCACCGGTCTCCACCGCCCGTTGGAACGCCTGGAGCGCGGCCCGGCTGTCGGCCGGGGAGACGACGTCGCGCGGGCGGCGGGCGGCGACGTGTGTCCGTGCCCGGTGCGCGATCTGGCGGACGGCCGCAGGAGTCTTGTCGACGGCTTCGGCGATCTCGTCGTAGTCGAGTTCGAACACCTCGCGCAGCACGAACACCGCCCGCTCGGTCGGCGCGAGCGTCTCCAGCACCAGCAGCACGGCCAGCGACACGCTGTCGGCGAGTTCGACGTCATCGGCCACGTCGGGCGTGGTCAGCAGCGGTTCGGGCAGCCAGGGGCCGACGTAGGTCTCCTTGCGCCTGCTGAGCGTGCGCATGCGCATGAGCGCCTGGCGGGTCGTCATCCGCACGAGGTACGCGCGCCGGTTGTGCACCGTGTCGAGATCGATGTCGGTCCACAGCAGCCAGGTCTCCTGCAGGACGTCCTCGGCGTCGGCGGCGGAGCCGAGCATCTCGTACGCGACGGTGAACAGCAGGTTGCGGTGGGCGACGAACACCTCGGTAGCGGGGTCCGGGCGAGCGCCGTCGCTCACGCCGGGTCGTACGTCGTGCTCTGCCACCGATGGCTCCTCATCTCGACACATCACACCACGGCGGGCAGACGGTCGCCGTCTGCCTATGGCGCACGTCACACGCCTGAGCCGTCACACATCCCGCGGCGCCGGCACCTGGTGGACGAACCACCCACAACAGCACACCTTAGGGAGACCTCTCATGAACCTCGCGCTGTGGATCTGCGCCGGCCTGCTGGCCGTGGTCGCCTTGACCGGCGGCATCAGCAAGACATTCGTGCCCAAGGAGAAACTGTCCGCGGCCCCGGGCGGGGGATGGACCGGCGACGCCGGCGTCGGCCTCGTCAAGACCCTCGGCGTCCTCGAACTCCTGGCCGCGGCGGGCCTGATCCTGCCCGCGGTGGCCGGCGTCGCACCGGTGCTGGTGCCGGTGACCGCCACCTGCTGGGTGCTGCTGATGGTCGGCGCGATGATCACCCACGGCCGGCGCGGCGAGCCGAATTTCGTGGTCCTGAACCTGATCTACCTCCTGCTCGCGGCCTTCATCGCGTGGGGCCGCTTCGGCCCTGGATCCTTCACCGGCTGACAAGCGCGCCTTGCAATTTCGCTAATGGAATGCACTTCGCTATATTTTCATAAACTCTGTAGGGGTTCCGGTCCATCGCGTTAACTGGGCATACTGGCATTCCTTCAAAAAGGGTCCCGATCGGAGACAGTGGTGGCGACCGTCATTCCCGCCGCGCCGGGTCGGCTGCCGCTGCTCGGTCACCTGCCGTACTTGTTGCGCGCGCCGTTGCCGTTCATGCGGTCGCTGCGCGCGCTCGGTGACGTCGTGGTCATCCACGTTGCCGGCAAGCCGATGTACGTGGTGAATGACTCAGAGCTTGTCCACCGGATTCTGGTCGCGGACGTGAGTCGTTTCGACAAGGGAGTCCAGTACGACAAACTCAAGGCGCTGCTCGGGAACGGGCTCTCGACGGCCACCGGGGTGGCGCACCGGGACCGGCGCCGATTGATGCAGCCGGCGTTCCATCCGCAGCGCGTTGCCAGATATTCGACGCTGATGGGCGACCTCGCGTCATCGATGGTGGATGACTGGAAGGACGGCGAGGTGATCGCCGTCGACGAGGCGATGCGGCGGCTGTCGCTCATGGTGGTGGTCGGCGCGATGTGCTCGGCGGAGCTGGGGGCCGACGCCGTCGCGGTGATCCAGCGCGATCTGCCGGTCGTGTTGCGCGGCATTCCCTGGCGCGCGCTGTCGCCGATCGAGTCGCTGGAGCGGCTGCCGCTGCCCTTCAACCGCAACTTCGCCGCGGCCAACGCGAGGCTACGGCGCACGGTCGAGGAACTGATCGAGCGCTATCGAGCGGACGGCCTGGACCACAACGATCTGCTGTCTCTCCTGATGAGCGCGCACGACGCCCATACCGGAGCGGGGTTGGACGACACCGCGATCCGCGACGAGGTCGTCAACCTGCTCTTCGCCGGTACCGAGACGACCGGGAACGCGCTGGCATGGGTGTGGCACGCGCTCGCGGCAAACCCTGACGTGGAGCATCTCCTGCACGAGGAGGTCGACGCGGGCGGGTCCGCGTACACGCGGAGAGTGATCCGCGAAGCGCTCCGCCTCTACCCGCCGCCATGGCTGATCACACGACGCGTCCGAGAACCGGTCTCGCTCGGCGGGTACGACCTGCCCGCCGGGGCTTCAGTGCTTTTCAGCCCGTACGCGACCCACCGTGATCCGGCGGTCTATCCCGACGCGGAGCGCTTCGACCCGGACCGTTGGTCGCCCGAGCGAGCCCGCGAGGTGCCCCGGCACGCGTACATGACGTTCGGCGGTGGCGCGCACAACTGCATCGGCGAGGGATTCGCCCTCCTGGAGATGACGACGGTGACGGCGACGATCGCCGCGCGCGTCCGGTTGCGACCGGTCGACCGCACGGTGGAGAAGGCGTCCGCGACGTTGATACCGAGCCGGCTTCGCATGCGGGTCGAGCGGAGAGAGTAAGGCGGGTTGGCGATGCGAACGCTGAAGCACATCGAACGGCTTCTTCTCGACGTGCCGATTGAGGATGCCTACGAGTTCATTTCCGATCCACGCAACGATATCAAGTGGTATCGCGGAGTCACGGGAGTGAGGCTCGTTTCAGAGGCCGACGACGTGTACGAGCAGAGCCTCACGATGTTGGGTCTTCGATACCGGGCGCGGATCCGGGTGAGTGACCCGCGGCCGCCGCATCGTGTCGTGCTTTCGTCGGTCGACTCGCGTATTCCTTTCACCGCGACGTACATCTTCGAGCCGGTGGCTCCCGGCCGCACCCGTTTCACGATGGATGCGACGGTTACCATCACGGGGATCTTTCTTCCGCTCGGACCGCTTTTCATCCTTCTGCTTCGTCGCAGGGTGGGGAGAAACTTCATCCGGCTGGGACAGATCCTGGGAGCGGAAGAGAGTCAGACCGCGTAGTCGCCGGATCCACCGTCGTAGTGGAGGGCGTACATCTTCTCGTGAAACAGAACGAACCTCTTGATGAGCGCCGTGATCCGCTGATCGCGTAGGCGAGTCTCGAGCTGGGCGAGATCGTCGACGAGTGCCCTCCTGTGCCGCGTGTACAGGGCGGTGAAGTAGGCCAGTGAGTCGGACAGCACGGCCAACCCGTCGTGGACGTCGTCCTGTGGGTTCAGCTCGCTCAGGCAGACATTGAACTCACCGTGCTTCAGGTCCTTCCGGAAGCGGTTGAGGACCGGTTCGGCGTCCGAAGCCCGGGTCAGCACCGCGAGCACATCCTCGCCGTCGGCGGGTGGATGGCGCTCAGGCAGCTCTCGCAGGAATGCCCTCTGCTGCTCCCGCGTCATCCTCAGCAGGCGGGTGCCAAGGTCGTTCTGCAGGCGTACCAGCAACGCGGCGTTCGACATCGCTTCCAGCAGCGAGCCGTCCTCGACCGCACGGCGGTAGCCCATGTCCGTCCCGACCACTTCGCCGAGGACGGCCGTGAAGTAGCCGAGAGTCGGCACGACCAGAATTGTCTGGGCACCGAGGACGGCACGTTCCAGACGGGACAGGTGCCGGCTCTGCAGGATCCGGTTGACCGCCTGGTAGCGGTCGATGGTGGTGTCGCGGACCAGCGGCTCCGTGTAGGTTCCCCTGATCGCGGCGAGCACGTCGCGTCCACTTTCGACGTTGGCGACCAGCCCGAGCCAGACGGCGTGATCCAGTTCGTCGAGTGTGACCTCGCCGTGCGCCTCGGCGTAGTGCCGCGTGGCCGCGGTGTGACTGTCGGGGGCCAGGCTCTGCGCTGATCCGGAGAACACCGCCGCCGGGGTGCGGAGCCGGGCGAGCAACTCGGCCGCCGGCGTCGCGGACGGTGTACGAAGATCCGCGATCATGGTGTCGTTGAAGTCGACCAGCAGGTCCCGTTGCGCCGATGGGGCGCCGCGCCGGACACGGGCCAGGCCCAGGCCCAGATTGTCGGAGACGACCTCGAATACCTGGTAGAGGTTCACGGGGACGGCGTGGCGCAGCAGGATCGGCCAATCGGCGGCCTCGCCGAGGCCATCCAGCATCGCGGTGGTCATCACGGCCAGTTGGTTGAGCGCGATGATCCGGCAGAAGCCGTCTCTGTCCGGGTTTTCCGTGGTGAGGGCCCAGCCGTAGAAATCGCGGTATCCACTGGCCGGCATATAGCGGTTCAGGTCGCGGGTCAGTGCATCCCGGATGGCATCGAGTGCCTGGCGCCGGCGGAGGTTCACATCAACCGTCGGCGCCTCGCCCATGGCGGTCATCGGTGAGCCTGACCGCGGCGGACGTGGGTGAGGGCTCGCCTACGTGCTCGTTCGCGGGGAGCGATAGTGCGATGGTGCATGTCGACGACCAGAGGTGTTTTCGGGGGAAATTTCTCTAATGGGAGCCGATCTGCTCGTGTCGTGATGGTAGCAGGTTTTAGGCCGTCCAGTATGGATAATTCGGGCCGTCCGGCGTACCGGCGGCGCCTGCGGGTCAGGCGCGTCGCCCAGCGGCCGACCCCTCTGGACCGTGCCGATAGTGCGCGGCAGTTCCTTCTTGCCTCCTTGACGGAGGACGTCGGCATCGTTTTGGCGTTCTGTCATTCCGTAACTGACTTTTCGAAACAATTTAAACTGTTAGCTGGATAGGCCGACAGCCCGGCTACGATGCCGCGTAGTCGCAACCCCCGACGTGTCTGCAAAACAGAAGAGGGTTCAGGGCCATCCACCCCAGACGGGCCGTTTGAATGACCGCATCAACAGGGTTTGATGTCGCGCCTGAGCTGTGGGTGCGGGCGGGGCGTGGTGTCGATGAGACCTCCTCGCGGTTGGCCGACGGGGTGGATGCGTTCTGCCGGGCGGTGGGTGGGCAGCCGTTCGGTAGTGATGATCTGGGCCGTGGGCTGTTCGAGGGGTTCGTACGGCGCCGGGATGGACTGTTGAAGGACCTGCCTGCGGCGGTGAACCTGCTGCGCGGGATGGGCGCGGGGCTGGTCGATGCGGGCGGCCGGTACATCACGGCCGACGGAACGATCGTCGATGAGCTGGGCGGGCGACCAGGCGCGGTGCCGCCGCCGGGCCTGCCGCCGGGCACCGGTGTGTACCGGCCGCAGCCGGTTCCTGATGGGTCGCCCTCCACGATCTCGCCGCCGGACATCTGGCTTCGGGCGTCATGGTTTTTCGAGACCGCCGGGCTGGGGTTCGCCTGGCCTGATGGCGACGTCGGCGGCGTGGGGGCCTTGCGGGATGCCGCGACGACGATGGCGGCAGTGGTCGATGAGGTGACCTGCCTGGTCGCTGATCATTCGTGTCGGGTGAGCGGTAGCGGGTCCGGAGCCGCCACCGATGCGTTCGATAAGGCCGCGCGGGTGGTGCACGGTGAGGGTGGCCTGCTGGCGGATTTGAAACAGCGCTGTGAGGAACTGGCGGCCTACTGCCGAAAAGGCATCGACGCGATCGTCAAGGCCCAGTGGCATTTTGTGGCCTCAGCGGTCTTCGTGGTGGGGTTGATGGTCGCGGTCAGCATGCTCGGCCCGCTCGTCGAGACCGGGCTGATAGCGGCGTTGGAGCTGATCCGGCGAGAAGGTGAGGCGCTGCGGATCATCCTGCGACTATTGGTCAAGGCCGTGTTCGAAGCCGCGGTCGGCGCGGTGTTCTCCGGCGGACTCGATGTGATCGACCAGTTGTTCCGCACCGGTCACATCGAGTGGGGCGAGTTGGGCGGGGCGCTGGGGCAAGGCTTGATGGTGGGCGGGCTGATGGGCGGCGCCAAGGCGGGCCTGCCCGTACTGCTGCGCCGCGGACCCGCACTGACCCGCCTGGCCAATGCCATGGAATCCCCCGGTTTCGTCGGCATAGTGTCCCGCTTCGCGGTCGGCTTGGGCGTTGGCACCGGCGCCGTCGCGGCCACCAGCAAGATGAGCGGGCACGGCTGGGACTGGGAACACGCCTTCGAGACCGGGTTCGGTATGGCCCTCATCGGCGCCGGCGGCGAAACCATCACCCACGTCAGGGACGTCTTCCGCCTCGCCGGCCAGCCGCCCTCCCCCGTACAAAGCGACCACCTCATGTCAGACGCTGTCGCCGACGGCACAGACGCTGTCGCCGACGGCAGAACACCACAACCACCTCCCACGGCTGCGGCAGAGCATGGGCGCAACAGCCCAGATCGAACCTCCCGTTCCACGCCGGCTGAGACACACACGCAGCCGCCCGGCACGAACCCGGCCAACCCCGGCCACGCCGTCGACCCTGGGGAGGGCACCGTCCACGGCCAACGGATCGCAACCGGCGGTGACCTGGAAAGTGTCCACGCCAACGGTGACGCTGCCACCGCCCCCGACATCGACGGCATTCAGCCCAGAGCACCCGCCCCTCCCGCGTCGGCCACCGGAGCACAGCCTCAACCGCGGCTTGACGCGCCACCGGCAGACGGGCCGGCGGCAGGCCCCGCGACGTCCGCCCTCAGTTCCGTGCATACCGATCTCACCGATTCACCCCCGCCACCCGGCCGGCGCGGCATCGCCGACATCATCAACTTCAAGCCCTCCGGCCTGCCCGACTCCCAGAACCTCACCACGGGGCGGCCGGAGACAGGTCAGTCGGACGTCGTGGCCGCTCTCCCCGGTCACGGCGTCACGGAGGCGGTGAACGTTGACGGCCGACACCAGCCACTGGACCAGCGACACGGTTCCGCCGAACCGCCGGCACCACCCGAAGTCGTCGGGGACTGGAGGGAACAGGCGGAACGTGACTTCTCCTGGATCCGGAAAGTTGATCCGGATATCCGGAGACTGCTCGACGAACTTGACGCCATGACTCCTGAGACGAGGGAGCGGTGGCGGCACAGTGAGAACGCCCAGGAGGTATTGGACCTCATCCCGGAGGATGTGCGGAACAAACCGCAGAACCGGGTTCTGGTCGACGAGGCGGTCGCCGCGGGGGCGTTCCTGCTGGCGCATGTCGACGCCATTTATGGTCGGGCAGACAGTCCTCGAGTGCACGGCGGCACCCATCTGCCCGAGAGCGTGTACCTGTACCACAACGGCGATCACGCCCGGCAGGTGGCCAGAGACTCGCTGCGCTACATCAATGCGATACGGCGCCTGGCGCCCACCATTCATCCGTATTCGGATGTGAAGGTGATCGACAGCATGCTCTCAGGTTTCGGACACGACATCGTCCAGGCCCACGGCAGAGGACCCGACGAACGTATGGCCGCCGCGGTCACGGCCGCGGTCCTGGAACACCTCATGCCGCAGACCTATACCGAGGCGCGAGGGGACTACGCCGTCAACTCCGTCAAGGCGACCAGGTACAACGAACAGACCAAGGCCCAAGATGTCGATCCCGGCCGGGGCGACGCCCCGGGGCAGATCGCCACCAGCGTGGGCGACATCTGGCTCAACGACCCTGCCAGCGGCGAGGCGGGCGCCCGCCTCGCGGTTGAGGAAATAGCGAAATATGAACGACTCGGCCCGGAATTCATGCGAAGACTCCGCCAAGCCGGCCTCGACCCCCACACCGCGACCCCTATGGAACTGCTGAACGCCATCGAATCCGACCCGGTGCTGCGTTCCGTGTACGTCGACCACGCCAAGGGGCAGGTGTGGTTCTACACCTACCAGCGGCCGACCGACGTAATCGTCCACGCCGAATTCCCCGGCCGAATGGACAACATCGTTGTGCACAAGGTCCTGGTCCCGATGCTGGAGGAGGGGCAGATCACTGTTCCTGAGTACTACGTCATCCTCCGCGAGTACGGCCAAGGAAGGGTGACGATCAACGGCTTCGCCGATCGTGTGCAGGAATATCGTCTCAACGGTCTCGACCTCTACATCAGTGAGCCTTCTCCGCCGAGCGGCTGATCTGCTGGTGCAACGGCTCGTCGCCACCGGCCACCCCTCACCCGTACGCCGGGGGAGGGGCGGATCCCGGGTGCGTCCGTCGCACGCCATTCGGCAGCCAGCACTCCAGTGCCGTGTCGGCGATTTCCTGGAGTTCGTCCCGGCCGAGGCCGCTGGCGGCCTGGACGGCGATGCCGAACGTCACCGTCATGACGTATCGGGCGAGCCGTCGAGGGTCGGCGTCGCGCGGCAGATCGCCCTCGTCGACGGCCCGCCGGAAACGCTCCTCAAGGCGTAGAGCCGAAGCGTTCCGCCACTCGACCAGCATGTCGTGCGCGGGCCGCCCCGCTTCGCTCGACGCCAGCGCGACCTGCACGCCCAGGCATCCCGAAGGGCCGCCGGGGGGCGTCGTGGTCTGAACCGCTCCGCGGAGGATCGCCTCGACCACGCCTCGTGCGGTCGGCTCCTCCAGGGCGCGCGTCCCGTAGTCGGCCGGGCCCTCGGTGTAGCGCTCCAGGGCTTTGCGGAACAGCTCCTTCTTGTCGCCGAAGGCCGCGTACAGGCTTGGCTTCGTGATGCCCATGGCCTTGGTCAGATCGGTGAGGCTGACCCCCTCGTATCCCCGTTCCCAGAACATCTGCATGGCGCGCTCGAGCGCCTCGTCGATATCGAACTCTCGAGGCCGACCCATGACGACGTTCCGCGAACCAGCCATGTGCGCAGCGTACTCCCGCCGTTCGCCCTACCTCGGCGTGTCGGTACCTGCTGTCGGTGGTCACCGAGGGCTGCGTGCGGCACGACCCGCATCGCCGCCGTGGGCGGACTTCTATTCCGCTCGGAATAGAAGTCCGGGAGTCGAGGTTCGCCCCTCTGCGGCAGCCGCCGCGACGAGGGCGCGGAAGCGTCGCACGTCATCAGCACCCAGTACCGCCCGATCCCGGGCGACAGAGAGGCATCATGCCTGACACCGACCTGCGCGACATCGAAGCGCTCAACGCCCGTAAGTCCGACGGCATCGCTGTTGTCACCGGCGCCAGCCGCGGTATCGGGGCGGCCATCGCCAGCCGTCTCGGCGCCGACGGGTACACCGTCGCAGTTCACTACCGCCAGGACTCGACCGCCGCGGCCGACGTCGTCGAGAAGATCATCGCGGCCGGCGGCACGGCGTTCTCCTTCGCCGCCGACCTGGCCGAACCCGACACCGGCACCGCCTTCTGGGCTTCCTACGACGCGGCCGCGGGCGCGCTGCGCGACGTGCCCGTGCGGGTGCTGGTGAACAACGCTGGGATCGTCGTGAACGGCGTCATCGAGGAGACCGCCGCCGAGGACTTCATCCGCCAGCAGCAGATCAACACCACCGCGCCGTTCCTGATCATCAAGTCCGCCCTGCCACGCCTGGCCGACGGCGGACGCGTGGTGAACGTCTCCTCAGGCGCCACCCGCGTCCCTATCCCCGGCATCATCGGATACACCATGACCAAGGGAGCCCTCGAAGCTCTCACACTCCCGCTCGCCCAGCACCTCGGCCCACGCGGCATCACCGTCAACGCCGTCCGCCCCGGCACTACCGACACCGACATGAACGCCGACTGGTTGCGCGGCAACTCCGAGGCCATGGCCACCATCGTCGCGAAGAGCGCCCTCGGCCGCGTCGGCGGGCCCGCCGACATCGCCGACGTCGTCGCTCTTCTCGCCTCCCACGACGCCCGGTGGATCACGGGCCAGATCATCGACGCCACCGGCGGCGAGCGCCTGTAGGCGACACAGTCGACACTCGACAGAGCCCGGCCGGCGGCCGGGCTCTCGGAGGTGCGGTGACCTCGGGTGGGGCCGCGTGCGCGGAGGGGTCTACTTCGACTCGACGCGTCCGATCGGTGCTGTGCTGCCGGCGAGCGCTGCAGCGGCCCGCGTCCAGGCTGGATCTTCGGGGTAGAGCTCGCTGCGCAGATAAGCCCAGATGAGCGCTCGTACGGCAGCGCCACGGTCGGGGTTTTCGTCGGTGGTCTCGGCCGCATCGAAGGTCGAAATACCGCCCATGCTCCGCGTCGAGAATCTCCAGTCGAGTCTTCGGCGCGGGAGCCGCGGTGTAGGGATCGCTTCGCCAGTCCCGCCGGTCGGAGAAGAAGGGGTGCCAGTCCTTCTCTCCGACGACGATGAGGATCTTCGGCGTCATGCCGTCGAAATTGGTGCTGGTGAGCGCCGCGTAGGGCTGCGCCGCCGGGCCGTTCAAGTCCTCGCCGCGGCCGGGAGCGGCCTTCCCCGACCGCACCGCGATCATCCGCCTCGTCGGGGCGGTGCTGATGGAACAGACCGAAGAATGGACCGAAGCCCGCCGCTACATGGGCCTGGAATTTCTCGCCGGAACGCGCCTGCGCGTGCTGGAGAGCGAAACGCCGGACAAAAACCCCACCACACAAGGGATCACCTCTTAACCTGCAGAAACAGGATCACGAGGAGGCCGTCTTACACCACTCCGCTGGACGTGACCCGTTTCTTTCGGTGACTTTCTCGGCGTGGCGAAGGACCGCCAGGCGTCGCTGGGCCTGGCGGTCGAGCTGCTGTTGCGGCGATGGGCATGAGAGATCTCCGTAGTCATCGGAGACCCCGATTGTCAACAAAATCCGGCATTTTTAGAAATGCTGGACAGGCCCCCACTCCTGGAGAGATACCTCCTACAGGCATCCGCGTGGCTTGGTCACCGACCGGGTGGAAGGGGACGCTGTGATGGACGGGTTCGCGGTTGTTCCCGAGGCGTGGGTGGGGGCGGCGAAAGGAATCAGTCAGGCTTCGGATGTGCTAGCGGATGGGGTGGATGCGTTTCGCCTGGCGTTGGGTGGTGGATCGCCGTTCGGGAGTGATGATCTGGGACGGGCACTCTTTGAGGGGGACTCCGGCGCCGGGGCATCGGGGTTCGTGGGGATACGCGACGGGTTGTTGAAGGACCTGGCGTGGACGGTGAATTTCCTGCGGGGGATGGCGGCCGGGCTGGTCACCTCGGGCGAGGTGTATGTCGAGGCGGATGGAACTCTGGTGGACCAGCTGCGCGGCCGGAGAACGCGGGGCGCTGCGGTCCCGTCGCCGCGGCGTGGTGCGGCAGGGGTGCCGGAGAGCTATGTGCTGAAGCCGGTTCCGCAAGAGATGGCGGTCACCACACCGGCGCCACCGATCTGGAAACAGGCGGTGTGGATCTTGGAGGCGGTGGGAGCCGGATGTTCCTGGCCGGACGGTGACCTCGGCGGCATCGAGTCGTGGCGGGAGGCGGCACGGACGATGGCGCGTGTGGTCGGGGAGGTGGCCGACCTGGTCGGCGGGCACGCGCGGCGGGTGAGCGGGAGTGGTGAGGGAGCCGCGACCGAGGCGTTCACCTCGACTGCGCGGCGGGTTCACGGTGAGGCGGGGTTGCTGGAGAGCCTGGCGGCCCGCTGTGAGCATCTGGCGCAGTACTGCGAGGGCGGCGCCGATGCGATCGTGAGGGCACGGTGGCAGTGTCTGCCCTCGGCGTTGTTCGTGGTGGCGTTGATGAGGTACGGGGCTGTGCTCGGCGGGTGGGCCGAGGCGGCCGTGCTGCCGTTGATCCGGCTGGAGGGCCTGGCGCTGCGAATCGCGTTGGGGGTGATCCGCCAGGCGGCGCTCGGGTTGGTGTACTCGGCCGGCCTCGATGGGATCGGCCAGTTGGTGCGGTGGGACGGGTTCCATCCAGGTGAACTGCTGGGGGCGTTGTGGCAGGGCGCGTTCGCGGGCGGGCTCATGGGGGTCGCAGACGCGGGACTGCCCGCTCTGGCGGGCCGGTCCCCGGCACTGACCTGGCTGGCCCACGCGATGGAATCACCCGGTGCAGGCGGGAGCGCGACCCGATTCGTGGTCGGCGGAAGTGTCGGCACCGCGGCCATCGCGACGGCCGGCGCGGTGAGCGGGCACGGGTGGGACCTCGAACACGCCGCCGAGACCGGCTTCGGTATGGCCTTCATCGGCACCGGCACCGAACTGGCCGGTAAAGCCCACCAGTGGTTCAGAGCCCGCCGTTCCGCCGCCGCTTCCCCGGGCGGGGTGTCTCGATGGATATCTCCAGACGGCGTTCTCGACAACCCGGACAGAATGTCGCCCTACCCCCTCCGCAGCAAGGAGACAGGAACCGGCTACGACATTCTCGGCGAGGTCGTCGCGAAAGACGGCGGCACCGTTCAGTCCGCCGACCGGATGCCCCGCACCGAGCTCACGGCCACCCCACCTCGCGACACCAGCACAGCGCGCGGCGTAGGAGCGAGGCAGGAGGAGAACACAGGCACCGTTGCCGCGGTCGGCAGACCCGGCGGCGACACGGCTGAGGCTCACAACGACGCGGAGCCGAACACGATCGCCGCGGCGCTCAGCGGGAGAGAACCGGCCGACCGAGGCGGTCACACCGGAGAGCCGGCGGCAGGGGAGCGCGGCGAGGGTACGGCGGTCCGCCCCGACCCGACGTGGCCCGAGTCGACCGAAGCCGCACGAGTCCATCCGGCGCGAGGGGAGCCGACGCAGGACGGGTCGGCGCGGGCCGAGCCGATGCCGACGGCCGATCCGGCGGACCGGCCCGGCGATCCGCCGGGACCGGTCACCCGGGCGAGCGCGGAAAACCCCGGCACCCCGCCCCCGCCCGAGTACCGGCCACCCGTGCGGGACACGCCTACCCCTCCGACTGACGAACCGGTTCACCACGGCGCCACGAACTCTGCCGATCCGGGTACTCCAGCCGCGGAACTGTCCGGTAAGACGCCTTCCGGGCAAGACCCGACCGGCCACGCCCCGGCGGCCTTGTCCTCCCAGCCCCCTGAGACCCCGGCGCGGAACCATGGGGACCCGGGCCAACTCGTCGCTCATGAGCCACCACGCGGCCAGGACGCGATATCGCCCGTTCCGGAACCGCACCGGAATAGGTCTGTGGCGATCGCTTCACATTTGGAAATACCAGGATTCCGCCATGTTAGAAGCGGAAAGGTTCGGGAGATATTTGAGCCAACAATTCAGGCAACTGGGCATATGGATAAAAGCAACCCGTCTGGTGACTTCTTGCTTCTCCTGGCTACCGACCGCCTGTCTGCATTCGACCGATCACTTAACGTGCACCTACCAGGAAAGGGCGTCATTCAAACAGCAATGACGCAATTCTGGCTTGATTGGATGAGTCATCTCATGCCTAATCATATGCTAGGTTGGCGCGCATCGGAAATACCGATTTCTGCGCATCCCTTTATTGGGCGGATAATGAAGATCAAGACTTTGGACATGATTCCGATTGAATGTGTCGCCAGAGGTTTTCTCTATGGCTCGGCGTTGAGCGAGTATTCGAAAAAAGGGACCGTCGCTGGTTACCGCCTTCCAGGCAATCTCCAGTCGGGCGACATGCTCCCTGAGCCGCTCTTCACGCCATCATTGAAAATGTCCACCGGACACGACATGAATCTCACTCGAGAGCAGGCTATTTCGCTGCTCGGAGAAGGGCTGTATGAGAAGCTGAGGGTATTCACTATGTCCGCCTACGAATTTGCCTTCAACTATGCCGAAAAACGAGGAATATTTATTGCGGACACCAAGCTCGAATTCGGAATAGACGGAAAGGAGGTCCGTCTTGCGGATGAGGTCTTCACGCCCGACTCCTCTCGCTTTTGGATTGCTTCTGAATGGCGGCCCGGGAAAGCGCCCGCGTCTCTCGACAAGAGATACCTAAGAGAATGGCTAATGAATTCTTCTTGGGATGGCATTTCTCCTAATCCTCCAATTCCTCAATCCGTCATCAATAAGACAGTAGAGTCTTATCACAGTGCTTTCCAGGCCATCACGGGTATGACGATTGCCCAGTGGCAGATTAATGCTGAGACGACTTGATAAGTGAACCCATTTCATCCTCGCGGGGGATGTGCAGGTCACGGCATGGCTCACGCAAGCCCTGCGGAAGGCCAACAAGGACCGGCTGACCCACGTGACCCTGGACGGGGCCCTCATCCATACCGACCGGGTCAAAGCCGACCGGCCCTACTTCTCCGGCAAGCATCGCGTACACGGGATGAACGTCCAGGTCATCGCCGGACCGGACGGGACGATCCTGTGGACATCGGAAGCGCTGCCTGGCTCCACCACGACCTGACCGCCACACGAATATGGGGCATCCTGCGTGAGCTGGAGAAGGCCGGAATCCTCACGCTCGCGGACAAGGGCTACCAGGGAGCCGAGGGCGCGGTCGTCATCACCCCTTACGAGGGCAAGAACAAGCCGGAGTCTCAAAAGCAGGCCAACCGGTCACACGCCAAGCTCCGCGGACCCGGCGAGCGTGCGAACGCTCAGCTCAAGTCATGGAGGATTCTGCGGAAACTCCGGTGCGGCCCCACCAAGGCCGGCCACCTCGTCAAGGCCATCGCCGTCCTGCAAAATCACCGAGCCGCTCAAGCGACCCGAGGATGAAATGGGTTCAGTGAGATCACGGGGATTCGATCTTCGCGTCCGGGACCATCCCCGCGTGCGCGGGGAGCATGACGTCGTGACCTTCCGGATCCCCTTGTCGGTGGGATCATCTCCGCGCTGGGATGGTCCCACCGCGTCACGGCACGCGGCCCACGTCGGCGAGTGCTCTCCGCGCACGCGGGGATGTTCCCGATTCCCGGCTCGTGGACCGGACCCGCAGATGCAGAACTTGGGCACGTATTCGGCACAGGCACCCGGGGACGGTCGATACGAGTCGCTTACAGTCGGACATCATCTGAGTGGCACCTGACCGCGATGACGCTGGTCACGACTGAGATGCCCCGGGTGGACGGTGGCGCGCCCAGAGGGATTCGAACCCCCGACCGTCGGATTAGAAGTCCGATGCTCTATCCGGCTGAGCTATGGGCGCCGGTCGATCAGAGTGTACGGACTCCGGAGCGTTGATGTGGAGCCGGTGGCCGCTTACCGCCATCGGCCGCCTGCCGGACGGGCTCCGGTGTGGCCGGAACCGGCCGTATCGCCGGGAGCTGCGGCGATGCGTATCAGTCGCATAACTTGTTCGATCTTTGTCTGACATAGACGATCAACCGGAATTCACCTGTCCTGTTACGGACTGTCACGACTCGGAGTGAGGGGCCAGTTCCGGCCACACCCTGATCGTCGTACGGCGTGACCGGAATCCCTCATCCCTGACCGGAACGGCGAGAAGGTGACGGCCGGAGCTCCTACCCGAGGTCATAGACCGTTGTGCCGCCGACGGTCTTGGCGGTGTACGTCTTGGCCACCCACGCGGAGATCTGCTGCGCGTCGTCGCTGCCGGAACTTCCGCGACCGCCGCCCATGGGCGGCGACGTGGCGATGAAGTAGTGGATCTTCTTCTCGCGCACGTAGTGCTGGAACCGGGCCGGCGAGGGCGCCGGGTCGGTGCCGTTGAACCCGCCGAGCGCCATGACCGGCTCACCCGTGGCGAGCTGGTATCCGGCGGCGCTGTTGGAGCCGACCGTGGCGGCGGCCCACGTGTACCTGCCCGCGTTCTGCTTCAACAGTGCGGTCAGGGCCGCGCTGGGGGTGGGGGCGTCGAGCAGCGCGCCGGGCCCGCCCATGCCGCCGCGGCGCATCCCGCCGCCCATGCCGCCGCCCGGATTCTGGCCGCCGGTGCCGTTCGGCGGCTGCGGCATGCCGCCCTGCCCGCCGCCCGTTCCGGGAAAGCCGCCCGCTCCCGGCATGCCGCCCTGTCCGCCGCCCGCTCCGGGAAAGCCGCCCGCTCCCGGGAAGCCGCTCTGCCCGCCGCGCGTACCGTTCGGTGTCCCGTTCCGCGGGCCGCCGGGGAAGCCCCCGCGACCGCGCATTCCCCCCGGGCCGCCCATTCCGGACGGTCCGGCCGACGGGATGGCGCCGTTGTGCGCGGTGGTCGCGGTGTCCACGGCGTACGCCGCGGGTCCCGCGAGCGAGATCACGACCGCCACGACGCCGCCGGCGACCAGCACCCGTCCGGCGAGGCCCGGTGAGCGGCGGGAGAGCCAGCATCCCGCGATCAACCCGGCGGCGGCGATCAGGCCGCCGGCCAGCACGGGAAGGCGCAGCCACGGTGCGAAGTCCGGCGTACGCCCGAGCAGCCGGTACGACCACCAGGCCGTCACCACGACGGTCGCGGCCAGCGCGCCCACGGCCACCGGATGCCGGCGCCGGACCCACAGGAGCACGCCGCCCAGCCCGGCGAGTGCCGCGATCGGCGGCGCGAGCGCGACCGTGTAGTAGCCGTGGAAGATGCCCTGCATCAGGCTGAACACCGCATCGGTGACCAGCAGCCAGCCGCCCCACACGAAGAACGCGGCCGCCCCGCCGTCTGCCCGCAGGCCACCGGACGTCGGGCCGCCGGCCCGCGGAATCCCGGCCCGTGAGATGCCGGCCCGCGGAATCCCGGCTCGTGAGATCCCGGTCTGCGAAGCCTCGGATGCGCGATCCTCGGTCGCGGACGCGGCGGACGCGGCGGACGCGGCGGACGCGGCGGACGCGGCGGACGCCTCATCCGTCTCAAGAGCGTCGGTGCTCGCCCCGTCCTCGTCCCCGGCGGGCACGGCAGGCCGAGGTCCGGCGTCCAGAGCGGCGCGGCGTACGTGACCGGCGGCGATCACGCCCAGGCCGGCTACCAGCAGGATCAGCGCGGCGGGGAGCAGCCAGGCGATCTGCCCGCCGAGCTCCACCCCGAACATGCGCGTCCAGCCCGCGTCCTGGTTCGTGTTGCCCAGGCCGCCCGTCTCATTGCCGCTGAGACGGCCGATGCCGTTGTAGCCGAGGGCGAGTTCGAGCACGCTGTCGTGCTGGGAGCCGCCGATGTACGGCCGCGAGCCCGCGGGGACGGCGGCGACGATCGCGACCCACCAGCCGGCCGAGGCGATCAGCGCGATCGCGGCGACGGCCAGCTGCCACAGCCGGCGGCGCAGGGGAGCCGGCGCCATGATCAGGTACACCAGCCCGAACGCGGGCAGCACCAGGAACGCCTGCAGCATCTTGGCCAGGAACGCCAGCCCCACGCAGCTCGCCGCCACGACCAGCCACCGCGTGCTCGCCCGCTCCTGGGCGCGCAGCAGCGCGTACGCGCCGGCGGTCAGCAGCAGGACCAGCAGCGCGTCCGGGTTGTTGTAGCGGAACATCAGCGCGGCGATCGGCGTCGTCGCGAGGGCGGCCCCGGCCAGAAGCGCGCCGCCCGCGGCGGTGCGCGGGCCGAGCGGCCGGAGCGAGCGCCGTACGCTCGCGTGGAGCAGCGCGACCGTGGCGACGCCCATGAGGGCCTGTGGCAGGAGGATGCTCCAGGAGTTCACCCCGAAGAGGCGCGCCGCCAGGTCCATCGGCCACAGGGCCAGTGGCGTCTTGTCGACGGTGATGAAGTTCGCCGCGTCGGAGGAGCCGAAGAAGAACGCCTTCCAGCTGTGCGCGCCCGCCTGTACCGCCGCCGAGTAGAACGCGTTCGCCCAGTGTGAGGCGCCCAGCCCCCAGACGTACAGCACGGCCGTGGCGGCGAGCAGCACGAGGAGTGCCGGGCGTGCCCAGACCGGGTCGTCGGAGGAGCCGCGGGGGCTTCGGGCCGCCGGCACGGCGCGCCCGGGAGGCAGGGAGACAGACGTCGGCAGGCTCATGGATCCACGGTCGGCGCCCGAGATTGGCCTCCCATGAGGCGATCATTAAAGCCGCGTGAGAACTCGCTCAACGCCGCGAGGCGCAGGCGATGCAGGTGAGTGCCGTGGGGCGTGCGGCCAGGCGTTCGGCGGCGATCGGGGCGCCGCAGACCTCGCACCGGCCGTACGCGCCCTCGTCGAGCCGGCGCAGGGCGCGGTCCAGGTCGGACAGGTGACGGCGCGACTGGTCCAGCAGGGCCTCGATCTGGGCGCGTTCGAACGCGATCGTGGCGCCCTCCGGGTCGTGTTCGTCGTCCACGCCGGTCGAGACACAGGACTCGATGACGCCCTCGCGGTCGTGCGCGAGCGCCGCGATGCGCTCGAGCGTCTTCTCGCGCTCCGCGTTCAGCTGGTCGGCCAGTGACAACGGGTCCATCAAAGGGAAAACGACCTGGTGCGGCCACGAATTCCTCAGGTGGAGCCGCGGACGGTCAGTTCGAGCCGGAGCATGATCTCCCGTACGGCTCCGGTCCCGCCGTCGATCCGCCGCAGCAGCAGCTCCATCGCCGCACGCCCGGACTCCTCCAGCGGTTGCCGTACGGTCGTCAGGCCGAGCGCCTCGGCCAGCTCGCCGTCGTCGAAGCCGACCACGGCGACGTCCGCGGGCACGGCGAGGCCGAGTTCGTGGGCGGCCCGCATGACCCCGGCCGCCAGCGTGTCGTCGGCGGCGAAGACCGCGGTCGGACGCGGCTCCGCGGCCAGCAGTTCGCGCGCGGTGGCCAGGGCCTGGCCCACCTCATGCCGGGCGAGCCGTACGACGGGCGTGTGACCGGCCTCGGCCAGGGCGGTGCGGAAGCCCGCGAGCCGCCGCTGCGACGGGGACACGTACCGGTCGGACCGCTGCTCCTCGCCGAGGAAGGCGAACCTCGCGTGCCCGCGGGAGAGCAGGTGCCCGGCGGCGAGCCGCCCACCGGCCTCATCGTCGGTGTGGACGGAGTCGAAACCGGAGTGGCGTACGTCCACCAGCACGGTGGGGAGGCGCAGGTCACGCAGCCGGGTGGCCACCGCGTCGTCCAGCGGCCGGCTCACCAGGATGATCCCGTCGAGCCGGCCGGTGACCGGCAGGCTTGCCAGGAGCGGCGAGGCGCTCCGGGCGGACGACTCCTGGTCGAACAGCACGATCTCCAGCGGGCGGCTGCCGGTGGCGCTCATCACGCCGTTCACCCGGCGGGCGGCCGAGCGGTAGGCGGAGAACGCCGCGAGCACGCCGATCCGGCCGGCCCCGCGCCGCGCCCGCGCGACGGCGTCGGCCTTCGGTACGAAGCCGAGCGCGTCGACGGCCGCCAGGACCCTGCGGCGGGTCGGCTCACTGACCCGCTCGGGCGCGTTGAGCGCCAGCGACACCGTCGAGACGCTGACGCCCGCCTCGACGGCCACATCTCTGATGGTGGTCATCGAACTGTTTCGATCGAAGTTTTTTGCCACACTAGGGCAAGAACGGCGAAAGGAGAAGCCATGGACCGTTCGTACGTGGTCACGGGAGGAGGCCGGGGCATCGGCCGCGCGGTGGCCGAGCGCCTCGCGCGCGACGGCGGCACCGTCGTGGTGATCGAAAGTGATCCGGCGGCGCTGGACTGGGCGGGCGGGCGTGTCGTCGCGCTGACCGGCGACGCCGCGGACGAGAGCGTCGCGGAGCGCGCCGCCGACCTGGCCGAGGCCGCCGCGCCCCTCGCCGGCTGGGTCAACAACGCGGCGGTGTTCGGGGGGCGGCGTCCTTCCACACCGGGCCGGTACGGGAGGTTCTGGACCGCGTCTCGCTGAACCTCGGCCTCGCCCTGGTCGGCTGTGCGACCGCCGTGCGGAGGTTCCTGGCCGCCGGGACTCCCGGGGCCATCGTCAACGTCTCCTCGCACCAGGCGGTCCGCGCGGTCCCGGGCTGTGTGCCGTACGTGACGGCCAAGGCCGGGATCGAGGGGCTGACCAGGGCGCTCGCGGTGGAGTACGGACGGCGGGGGATCCGCGTCAACGCGGTCGCGCCGGGGTCCGTCGGCACCGAGCGGTACGCGGACCTCCTCGCGGGCCGGGAACCGGACGCGGCCGCGTGGATCGAGGAGGAGATGGCCCGCATCCATCCGGCCGGCCGCGTGGGCCGGCCGGATGAGGTCGCGGCGGCGATCGCCCACCTGCTCTCGGACGACGCGAGCTTCGTCACCGGCGCGACCGTGCCGGTGGACGGCGGCCGCTCGGTGCTCGCGCGCGATCCCGAGGCGCTGGATCAGTAGATGACGCTCAGGTACCCGTTGGCGACGAGCCACATGACGTTCACCGACGACGGCGCGCCCGGCAGGTAGGCGCTCATCAGCACGTACTGCCGGCCTCCGCCCCGCTGCTGGAAGGCGGGCGCGATCGGGCCGGCGTCGACGTCGAACGCCCGGTTCACCCGGTAGAGGTGGTAATTGCACAGATGCGCCGGATCCTCGCTTTTCGTGTTGAGGCTGTCCGGCGGCAGTGCGCGGGCGCTGAAGGCGCTGCCCGCAGGGGCGAGAAAGGCGCCGTACGGGCTGCCGAAGCGGTCGAGGAGTGATCCTTCGGGAAGTGTCTCCCGTTCGCGAAGAATGCGGCCGTTGCTCCAGCCGCCGGAATGGGTGAATCCGAGATCCGGTGGATAGCGCCAGTATGCCGGATTGGCCGCCCCGTCCCAGTAGCGGTAGGTGAATTCCGCCGGGCTCAGTCCGCCGTACCGGACATAGCCGCGGACCAGGGATCCGAAATAGCCGGCACGGGGGAGATGAGCGGGGCCGAGTTCGCCGTGGCCCTTGACGTACGGGCCGCCGCACGCGTCCGGCCGGTCGCGGAGCGCCGCCCGGGCCGCGGCCGCCGCCGCCCCGGGAGTCCGCGGGACGTCGGGGCGTGCGTCCACCAGGGCCGGAAGGGTGTGCGCCCGCTCCGTGACCGGGCAGGTGGCCCCGGTGCAGGAGCCGTCGGCCCACGCGCCCGTGTCCGGTGGCAGCGCGATGACCGCCAGTACGCTCGCGGCGCCGAGCGCCGTGATACGTCCTCGAATGCCCTTCATGAAGCCCCCTGTCGCATTCTGACCGCGCCCTCATGGAATGAAGTCGCCAGGGTACAGAAATGCGAGTGGGGAAAGACCGTCGCGAAGGAATGCCCGGATTGTGGCCTGTCGTGCCATTTTAACTTTGGCTTGCTGTCATTTTTGCCGGGTGATCTGGTATTCGGCCGACGGGCTCGGGTATCACCCTTACGTGTCGAACGGAAACGCCGCCGCGGCCGTCCTGCTCACGGCCGCCATTCTCACCGGCATGCACCAGGCGCACGGTGGCTGGGCGCGCCGGCACGTTCCCGCCCGGCAGTCGTCGAGCCCCGAGCGGGCCGTCCTGGGCGACGCGAACATCCCCGTCCGTGCGATCCGCCGGCGCACGTCCCACGCGTCACCGTCGAGCGCGGGTCCGGAGGGCAAGAGCGCCGTGGTCCACCGCGCCGGCGACAAGGAGTCACCCGAGATCATCGTCGGCTACGTCGACCCCGAACGCGGCCCGGCCGCCTTCCACCGCCTGACGAAGGTCGCCGAGGGCGACCGGGTGAAGGTGGTCCGGCACGACCACAGCGTCGCCTGGTTCAAGGTCGACTCCGTACGCCGGCTTGCGAAGGTCCCGTTCGGCCACCGGAACTCCTCCGACGCGGTCCGCCACGCCATCGCCCGCGAGCGCTCGACCACCGGCCGCCCCGAGCTCCGCCTGATCTCCGTACGCGCCGGAGCGGACCGCCGACGCCGCGACACCCCGCAGAACGTCGTCGTCTCCGCCCACCTGGACCGCCCGCCGGGCTGACGTATCGCCGGGGCCGCTCGGGCCGTTAGGGTCGGCGCGAGGAGGGGCGATGCCGACCGGAGACGATGAGCGAGGCGTACGCGGGCCGGTGGTGCTGGCCGTTCCCGGGACGCTGTGCGCGCCCGCGGTGTTCCGGCCCTTGGCGGGGCGGCTGGCGGGGCAGGTCGAGTTCGACGCGGTGTCCTGGATGACCGAACCCGGTCCCTGGGACCTCGGCACGGTCGCCGACCGGCTCGCCGCGCACATCACGCGGCGGCACGGCGCACCGGTCGTCGTCGTCGGGCACTCCACCGGCGGCGCCATCGCGCTGCGGCTGGTGGCCGCCCACGCCGGCCTGGTGGCCGGTCTGCTGCTGGTCGACACCGGCGCGCACATGCGCGGCCACGGCGATGTGGACGCCATCCTGACCGCGCTGGCCACCGACTGGGGCCCGCGGTTGCACGCCGGTGTGCTGGACCGGTCATTCGCCACGCCGCCCGATCCGGCCTTCCGCGACGAACTGCTCGACTACGCCGCCGCGGTGCCCGTCCAGGCGGCGCTGGACGCCCTGCGCAGTCAACGGGACCTGGACCTGACGCCGGAACTGGCCCGGATCGACTGCCCGGTCACCGTGCTGCACGGCCGGCGTGACCCGACGAGAACACCGGACCAGGCACGAGAGCTGGCCGACGCCATCCCGGGCGCGCGGCTGCACCTGCTGGACGCCGGCCACACCCCGGTCTACGAGGCCCCGGACGAGGTGGCCACCGAACTCCTCGCCCTGCTCACCCGCCTGCGTGGTGCCGGTCCAGGGGGCGGCTCCCTGGAATCCCCGATGTGAGGGTTCCGCCCCCCGCGCCCCCGCGTCATGCCGCGGTCAGGAGAAGAACGGGCTTGCGACGCTGGTGGGGAAGGCGTTGGTCGTTTCGACCGTCTGCTGCTGGATCGCCTTCTTCAGCTCGTCGCCGACGTGGTTCCAGGGCATCCAGTCGTCCAAGAACTCCGACAGGTCGTCTTTCGGTTTCACGGCCCTCTGCCAGGCGCGCTGCTTGTCGGCGTGCCACTGGAGTGCGCTTCCGCTCAACCATGCCGCGCTCACGATGTGCGCGCCGAGATCATAAAGGCGCTCCATGCAGCGCAAGGCCACTCCGGCCGTTGCCCCGTGCCATCCTTTCGCCAGGTCGGATGCCTGTTCGTACAGCACCTTCCGGGAGTCCTCGATGCCGTTCGCCAAACCATGGAAGCGCGTCCCGGCGATGTCCATCAGGTCGGGCCGGAGTGAGTGAACCATCTTGTACAGGTCGTCGTAGCCGGCATCCCAGTCACCATCGGTCGCCTTCTGGCGGATGTGGTCGTAATAGTAGCCCAGGTCATGGTTCTCTTTCCATGCGTTCCCATCCTCGATCAGTGGCCCGGGCACACCGCCGGAGAATTCCGGAAAGTTCGTCAGTCCGTCAGGAGTAAGCCGTGTGGCATTGGTCTTGGCGAGGATGTCACCGGCGTGATCCTCCGCGGCCAGATGCTGCTTTTTCGTTTCGGCGACGAGGGTGGCCACAGTGGCGAACAGGCTGTGGTAGTAGTACCCGATCGCGTACAGCACCCCCGCGGCCTGGTAGCAGGAGTTGACCAGGCCCAGCCCGGCCGGATAGTCGCCGACGAGGAAATAACCGGGATCGTCTGATTCGAGCTCTTTGATAAAGGTCGTCCACTGCCTGAGGTTATCCGGCCGGGAGTCCGGGGGGCTTCCGGGCTTCAGAGCGTCGGCCTCGCACTGTAGTGCACCGATCACGTCGTCGAAGACTTTGTAGTCGACGAAGAATCCGCTCTCGGCTTCAGGTATATCTGGCGACGAAATGTCGGTCGGACCGGTATCGGTCGGATATCGTGGCCATTCGATATCGAGACTCATGTGGCTGTCCTGCTTCTTGAGTAATGCATAACGAACTATATCGATCTTAGTTCTGCGTGCGCCGGTGTCGGGCCGCCGGAAAAGTGAACATGCGGTTTCGGCGGGCTGTCTCGCTGGTTAATTGACGTAGGTCGGTTCGGCGCCATCGCCCGTTACGCCCGGCTCGTCGAGGCGATCTTGGTTAGGGTGCTCCGTGAAGATCACGGAGCATCGGAGGCGTCTTGACGCAGGCAGGGGTGAGCC
Source organism: Actinoallomurus sp. CA-142502 (assembly GCF_050936355.1). Taxonomy (NCBI): domain Bacteria; kingdom Bacillati; phylum Actinomycetota; class Actinomycetes; order Streptosporangiales; family Thermomonosporaceae; genus Actinoallomurus; species Actinoallomurus sp. CA-142502. The sequence goes on along the minus strand of NZ_JBNJMY010000001.1, from coordinate 8,864,821 downwards.
GTCGCGACTTCGGGCGGCTGCTGGGCGTGGCGGGGCTGGGGATCGCGGCGCCCGCGCTGGTCGGCACGCGGGGCGCGCGGGCCGCCACCCGTACGTGGCGGATGTCGGGGTCGGCCGGGTCCGGACTGGGCGGGTTCGACACGGCGATGAAGACGCTGATGCAGGCACGGAACATCCCGTGCGGCTCGCTGGCGGTCATGCGCAAGGGCAAGCTCATCCTCGCGAGGGGCTACACCTGGAGCGACGACGCCACGCTGAGCGTCCAGCCCACCTCACTGTTCCGGCTCGCCAGCCTCAGCAAGGCGATCACCGCGACGGCCGTGATGCGGCTCGTGCAGGACGGCGCGCTCAGCCTCTCTACGCCGGTGACCCAGCTGATCGACATGACGCCGCCCACCGGCACCACCGCCGACTCGCGCCTGGACCAGGTGACCGTACGGCGGCTGCTGCAACACCTCGGCGGCTGGGACCGCGACATCACGCCCGACCCGACGTACCAGGACCGGAAGATCGCGACCACGCTCGGCGTGCCCCTGCCGATCGGCAAGGCCGACATGGTCAAGTACGGGGCGGGGCTGAAGCTGGACCACGACCCGGGCAGCACGTACGCCTACAGCAACTACGGCTACCTGCTCCTGGGGCAGATCGTGGAGAAGGTCTCCGGGCTGCCCTACGCGACCTACGTCCAGCAGAAGGTGTTCTCACCGCTGGGGATCACCCGCAACCGGCCGGGCAGGTCGCTCCAGAGCGGGCAGGCGCCGGGTGAGGTGCCGTACTACTCCCAGTACACCGGCCCGTCCGTGTTCGACGCCGCCGGCACCACGGTGCCCGCGCCGTACGGTTCGTTCAACGTGGAGAACCGCACCGCGATGGGCGGCTGGCTCAGCTCCGCGGTCGACCACGTGAAGTTCACCCAGATCTTCGACCTGACCACGAGCGTGCTGACGAAGGCGTCGGTCGACGCGATGTTCGCCAAGCCGGAGACCGGGCTGAACTCCGGCGGCTCCTACTACGGCTTCGGCTGGTTCGTACGGGACGTCACGGGCGGCCAGAACACCTGGCACGACGGCAGCCTGCAGGGCACCACCACCATCGTGACCCGCCGCTACGACGGGATCACCTGGGCCGTGCTGTTCGACCAGCGCGACGACCCGTCCGGGCTGCCCTACGACTACACCACCATCAGCGCCCCGCTGCACAACGTCGCCAACGCGACCACGACCTGGCCGACGACCGACCTGTTCAGCCAGTACTACTAGGACTGTGCCGGCCCAGGGGGGCGACCCCCTGGAACCCCCGGTGTGGAGGGCTTCGCCCCCCACGCCCCCCCACGGGCCGGGGTCCGTACGTCGGCGGGACGTGTTCAGTGCGCCGGGAGGTATGCGCGCCGTAGCTCGGTGAGCTGTTCGTGGAACGCCGCGCTCTCGGGCGTTCTGCGACCGGGGACGGCCAGGGCGTCGTCGAGTTCGACCGCGCGCCACAGGTTCGAGGACACCAGGCGACCCGATGCGATCGCCTGCCCTCCGAGCCGGCCGGCCTCATCATGCTCGTTCCGCGCGGCGAGGATCAGCGCGAGGTCGAGGCGGGCCGTGGCGACGCGCCGTCACACGATAAGAGGTGAACGGGAAGCCTGCTCACGATCTCGGCGGCATCATTCAGGGTCCGATGCGTTTCCACGCCGTCCCGCACCCGCGCCCACGCGCGCGCTTTCTGGGCCGTCAGTTGCGCCGAGGCGGAGGAGAACGGGGCGGCCTGTCCGATGCCCGCCTGGCAGATCTCGACCGCCTCGGCGTATTCGCCGTCGAATAGTGCTTGCCACGCCCTGAGCTCCAACGACCAGATGATGAGGCCGGAGTGTTCGGCCTCCTGCCCGAACCGGTGGGCGACGTCACCGCTGGCCTGCGCGGCACGCCGTTGCCCGAGGTCCTCATAGACACAGGCGGCGAGTAGGAGGAGCCATCCACGCCGTACATCACGAGCGAGCCGCTAGAAACCGGCAGGTCAGGACACCATGAGGGTGACCGCCGACTCGGGGTGCGGAAAACCGCAGCAGGCCCGGGGCCCGCGCGTCAGCGGACCGGCGGGGCGGTCTCGCGGAGGGTGTCGTGGACGGCCCGGACGGCCGGGGATCTCCAGCGGGACGACGGCGCGGCCAGCCACAGGTGCTGCCGGGCCAGGTCGGCGGGCGGGCGCAGTTCGACGAGGCGGCCGTCGGCGAGCTCGTCGGCGACCGCGACCGTCGGCAGCAGGGTCACGCCGAGACCGGCCGCGACGCACCGCTTCAGCGTTTCGATGCCGCCGAAACGGGGCGGGTTCGCGATGGGATCGGCGGAGGCGATCAGCGCGGCGAGTTCGTCGCTGTAGGAGCAGCCCTTCTCCAGTAGGAGGACGTCGGCCGCGGACAGCTCGACCGGCGTGACGGGGCGATCGCGGGGAAGGGCGGTGGTGGCCGCCGCGACCAGGGACAGCCGCTGGACGCCCAGATCCACCAGGTCGACGTCGGGCCGGTGCACGGAGGGTTCGAGCACCAGGGCCAGGTCGGCGCGGCGGTCGGTGAGTGCGGTCAGCGCCGTCCGCGTGTCGGCGGGGAACAGTGACAGGCCCACGTCCGGGAACCGCGTCCTCACCTCGGGCAGGAGGGGAGCCAGGCGGTAGGCGCACACGGACTCCGGCGCGCAGACCCGTACCGGGCCGGTCGGCTCGGCGGCGGAGGTGGTGAGCTCGGTGAGCATCCGTTCCTGGAGGTCGAGGATCCGCTGGGCGTGCACGGCGAGCAGTGCGCCGGCGCGAGTGGGCGAGACGCCGGCCGGGTGCCGGTCGAGCAGTGGCGTTCCCACCAGGCGTTCCAGCGCCTGGATGTGCGTGGTGACGGTGGACTGCACGAAGCCGAGCTCCGCCGCCGCGGTGGTGATCCCGCCCACGCGCAGGACGGTGAGGAAGCTGGTCAGCAGGCGGGTGTCCATCGGGTGTTCGAATGCCCTTCATCGGAAACCATCGTTAGACGCGATGTCATCGTAGGGGGCAGACTCCTGGGCATGAACGACACGGCACCGGAGATTCTGCGTTACACCGCCTTCGACGTGGACGGCGAGGGCGGCAACCCCGCTGGGGTCCTCCTCGACGCGCGAGGGATGGACGACACCCGAATGCAGGAGATCGCCGCGGAGGTGGGGTTCTCCGAGACGGCCTTCCTGACGCATGACGGGGGCGACGGTGAGCGCCGCTTCCGAGTTCGATACTTCAGTCCGCTGGCCGAGGTGGCCTTCTGCGGGCACGCGACGATCGCCACCGCCGTCGCCCTGGCCGAGCGGCAGGGGACCGGCGACCTGCGGTTCCTCACCCCCGCCGGCGAGATCGGGGTCGAGACGCGGGCGGCGAACGGCCGGATCCTCGCCACGCTGACAAGCGTCGCCCCGGCCGTCCGCGAGGCCGGCGACGCCGACCTCGCCACCGCACTGACGGCCCTGCGCTGGAGCGCCGAGGACCTCGATCCCCGGCTGCCGCCGCGCATCGCGAACGCGGGTAACGATCACCTGGTCCTCGCCGCGTCCTCCCGCGCGCGGCTCGCCGACCTCGACTACGACCAGGAGGCGCTCGGCGACCTCATGGCGCGTCGTGGCTGGACGACCGTGCACCTCGTGTGGCAGGAGTCCGAGACCGTCTTCCACGCACGCGACCCGTTCCCGCCGGGCGGCGTCGTGGAGGACCCGGCCACCGGCGCCGCCGCCGCGGCCTTCGGCGGATACCTGCGGACCTTCGGCCTCGTCGAACCTCCCGCCCGGATCACGATCCACCAGGGAGAGGACATGGGCCGGCCGAGCCGCCTGCTCGTCGATGTGCCTCCCGAGAACGGCAGCGGTGTCAGGGTGAGCGGAACCGCGGCCTTGATCCCCGGCTGAGCGGTCACCCGGCTCCCCTCAGGGAGAAGGTGCTGAGTCGCAGGTCGCCGTGGAACACCAGGTAGACGTCGTGGCGGCCTTTCGCGCCGTGCAGCGCGGCGGTCGTGGTCGCGTACTCGTAGACGTCCCCGGCGCCGGCCACCGTGGCGGTGCCCGCGAGCGGCCCGGTCGGCGAGTCGAGGTGGACCTCGATGGAGCCGCTGCCGGCACTCGCCGCCGAGCCGGTGAAGGTCGCCGCGCCGGCGCCGAGCGACACGTCGGCGAACCTCAGCCAGTCGCCCTCGGCCGCGCCGACCGCGTCACCGCGCTCCTTTGTCTCGTCGACGAGACGGACGCCCCGGTAGTCGTCGAAGTCGACCGCGCGGGTCGTCCTCGTCAGGTCGCGCGCCGGGATGGTCTCACCGTTCAGGCGCAGCGCGGCCCGCTGCCGGATGTCGGCCGACGACGCGCCCACGAGCACGTCGTACGTCGAGGTCTCGACGACGTTCCTGTCCCGCGTGACGTCCCAGTGCGCCAGGTCGGAGGTGTTGAACGTCAGCCGTACCGTCGTGCTGCGGCCCGCGTTCAGACGCACCCGCTGGAAGGCGCGCAGCTGCCGGGCCGGCTCCTTGTCGCGGGAGGTCCGCTGGTGGGTGTACAGCTGGACCACCTCGTCACCGGCGCGCCTGCCGGTGTTGGTGACCCTGACGGTGGCGGTCACCCGCCCGCCGGCCGCGCTCACCCGCAGGTCGTCGTAGCGGAACGTCGTGTACGACAGGCCGTGGCCGAACGGGTAGAGCGGCGTGCCCCGGTAGTACTGGTACGTGCGGTCGGACTTGATGATGTCGTAGTCGAGGATGTCCGGCAGGTCGCCGTCGGAGCGGTACCAGGTCTGGGTGAGCCGTCCCGCCGGGTCGCTGTCGCCGAAGAGGGTGTCGGCGATGGCGTGCCCGGTCTCCGCGCCGGCGTGCGTGGTCCACAGGATTCCCGGGACGTTGGCCTGCTCCCAGTTCAGCGTGGTCGGGTAGCTGTTCTCCACCACCACGATCGTGTGCGGGTTGGCCGCGCGCACCGCCTTGATCAGATTCTCCTGGCTCTCGGCGAGGGCCATCGTGGTGCGGTCGTGCGCCTCCCGGCCGTTGATGAACGGCATGCTGCCCACCACGACGACGGCGGCGTCCGTGCCCTTGGCCGCCTTGACGGCCTGGTCGGTGCCGCTGGCGATGAGGTCCTTGCTGAAGTGCGACGCCTCGTCCTTGGTCGCCAGGACGAGCGTGCCGTCGACGCCGGCCTTGAGGTACTTCTTGTCGCCGTACCAGGACTCGTCCGTCTCGTAGCCGGCGTACCGCAGCAGGTAGCCGCCGTCGTCCTGCTTCTCCAGCGTGAACATCTGCTGGACGTACCAGCCGTTCGGCTGGGCCTGGTCGTTGACGATCGTGTCGCCCCAGTTGTACCGGCCGGCGTACCTGCCGTTCGCGACGCTGCGCAGGGTGAGCTTGCCCTGGCCCCAGTCGAAGACGTCGAACTGGGTGGTGCTGTCGGCGCTGGTGGCGCTCTCCTTCAGCGCGGCCCCGGACGCGCCCGTCCCGGCGGTGATGTACTTGCCGGTGCCGACGTCCTTGAGCGCGATCCGGTCGGCGCCCTCGCTGTCGGTGACGGTGCCGGCGGAGCCGAGCCTTTCCCTGATCCCGGCGAGCGGGGTGACCGTGTACGGCAGCGCGGCGGAGTACCAGTCGGTGTAGAGGGTGTTCTCCAGCGGGCCGACCACCGCGACCTTCGTGCCGGTCCGGGCGCTCAGCGGCAGGGCGTGGCCGGAGTTCTTCAGCAGCACCGCGGCCTGGTCGGCGGTCTGGCGGGCCAGTTTCCGATGGGCCGGGCTGTCGATCACGTCCGCGCCGATCCCGGCGTACGGCCCGCCGTCCGGGTCGAAGTCTCCCAGCCGCACCCGGATGCTCAGGATGTGCCGCACCGCGGTGTCCACGTCGGACTCCTTCAGCAGTCCCGTGGACAGCGCCTCCTTGACGGCCGTGGTCGTCGGGCCCGCGTTGGTGTCGTCCGTGGTGAAGCTGTCCAGACCCGCCTTGAGAGCCGCGGCGTCACCCGCGGCCAGGGTGGGGTAGTACTTCTCGCTCCCGACCAGGTTGTTCGGGGCCCCGGCGTCGCTGACGTTGAGCAGGTCCCGCCCGGTCCACTTCCGTACGACGTCGTTCAGGTCCGGGTCGACCGTGTCGGGCCGCCCGTTCACCAGGTTGTAGGACGCCATGACGCCGGTGGCCGCGTCGGCCGAGATCGCGGCGGAGAACGCCTTCTGGTCGTACTCGTTCTCCACCCGCGGCCGCAGGTCCGAGGAGGTGGTGTCCCGGTTCGCCTCGTTGTTGTTGGCCAGGTAGTGCTTGAGCACCGGCGCGGCCCTGAGATGGTCCGGGTCCGGTCCCTCGATGCCGGAGCCGTACGCCGTGGAGATCGCGCCGGTCAGGTACGGATCCTCGGAGTACCCCTCCTCGTTACGGCCCCAGCGGGGGTCGCGGAGCAGGTTGACGACGGGCGCCCACAGTTGCAGTCCCCACACGTCCGGGTCGATCGTGTGGTACCCGCGAGCCTCGTCACCGACGGCCGAGCCGACCTGCTTGATCAGCGCCGGGTTCCACGTCGAGGCCAGGCCGACGGCTTGGGGGAAGACCGTGCCCCGCGCGGTGACGACGGCGCCGCCGTTGTGGATGTCGGTGGACCAGGCGACCCCGTGCAGCGCCTCGGTGCCCGTCTTGAACGCCTTGATCCCCAGGCGGGGAATGGCCGGCTCGTACTGGTGGAGCAGCGACACCTTCTCGTCGAGGGTCAGCCGGCCCAGCAGGTCGTCGACGCGGGCGTCGAGCGACAGCTTGGGATTCTGGAAGGGATAGGTGGTCTGGGCATGGGCCGGAGCGCCCAGCCCGACGACGGCCAGCAGGGCCGCCGTCAGGGCTCGTCCGACTAATGACACGGTGACGACCTCCTAGTAGTCGAAGGGTCTGCCGGCGATGTGGTCGCGGTACCAGTGGGCGCTGTCCTTCCAGGTGCGCTCCTGGGTGGCGTAGTCGACGTGGACGATGCCGAAGCGCTTGGAGTAGCCGTGCGCCCACTCGAAGTTGTCCAGCAGCGACCAGACGAAGTAGCCGCGCACGTCCGCGCCGGCCTTCATCGCCCGGCCGACCGCCGCGAGGTGGTCGCGCAGGTAGTCGATCCGCCGCTGGTCGTGGATCCGCCCGTCGGCGTCGATCTGGTCGTCGAACGCGGCGCCGTTCTCGGTGATCATCAGCGGCATGTCCGGGTGGTCCCGGTGCAGGCGCAGCAGCAGGTCGGTCAGGCCGGTCGGGTCGATGCTCCAGCCCATCTCCGTGTACGGCCCGGGCTGCCGGACGAACTCCACGTCGTCGCAGCCCACCCACGGCGACGCGGTGCCGTCGCCGTGCCCGTCCGCGGTGGCGCGCGGCGTGCCGCCGTTCCACGGCCGTACGAGCGTCGGCGTGTAGTAGTTCACGCCGAGCACGTCCAGCGGCGCCGCGATGGTCGCTTCGTCGCCGTCGCGTACGAAGGACCAGTCGGTGATGCGGGCCGTGTCCTCCAGGAGGTCGGCGGGGTACGCGCCGTCGAGCATCGGCCCGAGGAAGACCCGGTTGGCCACCGCGTCGACCCTGCGGGCGGCCTCGGCGTCGCCCCGTACGTGGTGCAGGTTCAGCGTGACCGACACCCGGCCCGGCAGCACCCGCGCGGCCAGGCCGTGCGCGAGGTTGAGGTGGTGCGCGGCGGCGAGCGCCGCCGCCGGCTCGGTGCGGCCCGGGGCGTGCACGCCCGACGCGTACCCGAGGAAGGCCGAGCACCACGGTTCGTTCAGCGTCGTCCAGGTGTGCACCCGGTCGCCGAGCGCGGCCCCGATCCGCTCGGCGTACTCGGCGAACCGGTACGCGGTGTCGCGCGCCGGCCAGCCGCCGGCGTCCTCCAGCGACTGCGGCAGGTCCCAGTGGTACAGCGTGGCGACCGGCGCGATGCCGCGCTCCAGCAGCGCGTCGACGAGCCGCGAGTAGAAGTCGATCCCGCGCCGGTCGTGGATCCGCGGCCACGCGATGGAGAACCGGTACGCGTCCAGGCCGAGCGCGCTCATCGTCTCCACGTCCTGCGCCCAGCGGTGGTAGTGGTCGGTGGCCACGTCACCGGTGTCGCCGTCGCGTACCCGGCCCGGCGTGTGGCTGTAGGTGTCCCAGATCGAGGGCACGCGGCCGTCCTCGTCGGCGGCCCCCTCGATCTGGTACGCGGCCGTGGCCGCACCCCATACGAAGCTCATCCAGCGACTCCCCTTACAGTGATGGCGCCTGCGTGGCTCCCCACCAGCAGGCCCTGTTCGTGTTCCGTCGTCGTGCCGCCCTCCACCGACACCGCGGCGGGCCGTACGCCCGGTAGCAGCAGCCGCCATCGGCCCGCGCCCTCGGCGGCGACCCGGACGACGTCGCCGTCGCGGGTGGTCGTGAACGTGGCCGCGGTCTCCCCGTTCGGGCCCGGGATCTCGGTCGTCACCCGGGCGCCGTCGGGCAGCGCGTACGCGTGCAGGGTGACGCCGTCGGCGTGGTCGTAGTCCGGCCGGTCGTCCACCGCGCCGAACGGGATCACCGAGCCCGGCCGGGCCAGCAGCGGCACGGTCGAGAACCCGTGCCGCTCGCGGACCCAGCGCCCGCCCGCGACCGGCTCGCCGGTCAGCACGTGCGTCCAGGTGCCCTCGGGCACGTAGTAGGCGACCTCGCCGTCCGCGGAGAGGACCGGCGCGACGAGCAGGTCGCCGCCGAGCATGTACTGGCGTTCGAGGTGGGTCACGGCCGGGTCGCCGGGGAACTCCAGCACCATCGCCCGCATCATCGGCAGCCCCTGCCCGTACGCCTCGCGCGCGACGCCCAGCAGGTACGGCATGAGCCGTGCCTTCAGCCGGGTGAACACCCGCAGCACGTCGACCGCCTCCTCGTCGAACAGCCACGGCACCCGGTACGACGAGCTGCCGTGCAGGCGGCTGTGCGAGGACAGCAGGCCGAAGGCGATCCACCGTTTGAACAGTGCCGGGTCCGGCGTGCCCTCGAACCCGCCGATGTCATGGCTCCAGTAGCCGAAACCGGACATGCCCAGCGACAGGCCGCCGCGCAGGTTCTGGGCCATCGCCTCGAACGTGGACTCGCTGTCGCCGCCCCAGTGCACCGGGAACGCCTGCGAACCGGCCGTGGCCGAGCGGGCGAACAGCACGGCCTCGCCCTCGCCGCGGCGCTCGCGCAGCAGCTCGAACACGGTCTCGTTGTAGAGATACGTGTAGTAGTTGTGCATCCGCTCCGGATCGGAGCCGTCGTGGTGGACGACGTCGGTCGGGATCCGCTCGCCGAAGTCGCTCTTGAAGCAGTCGACGCCCATGTCGAGGAGCGCCGCCAGCTTTTCGGCGTACCACTCGCGCGCCGCCGGGTTGGTGAAGTCGACCACGGCCAGGCCGGGCTGCCACTTGTCCCACTGCCAGACGTCGCCGTTCGGCCGTCTCAGCAGGAAGCCGCGCGCCCTTCCCTCGGCGAACAGTGCCGAACGCTGCGCGATGTAGGGGTTGATCCAGACGCAGATCCGCAGGCCCCGCGCCCGCAGCCGGTCCAGCATGCCGCGCGGGTCGGGGAAGGCCCGCGGGTCCCACTCGAAGTCGCACCAGTGGAACTCGCGCATCCAGAACGTGTCGAAGTGGAAGACCGAGAGCGGCAGGTCCCGCTCGGCCATCCCGTCGATGAAGCCGGTCACCGTCTCCTCGTCGTAGGAGGTGGTGAACGACGTGGACAGCCACAGCCCGTACGACCAGGCCGGCAGCCGCGCGGGCCGCCCCGTCAGCGCGGTGTACCGGCGGAGGACGTCCTTCGGCGCGGGACCGTGGACGACCAGGTACCGCATCGTCTGGCCCGCGACGCTGAACTGCGTGCGCGACACGTTCTCGGCGGCCACCTCGAAGGACACGTGGCCCGGGTGGTCGACGAACACGCCGTAGCCGGCGTCCGTGAGGAGGAACGGCACGTTCTTGTACGCCTGCTCGCTGGCCGTCCCGCCGTCGGCGTTCCAGATGTCGACGCTCTGGCCGTTCCTGACGAGCGGGCCGAACCGCTCGCCGAGCCCGTACACGTGGTGGTCGACGCCCAGATCGAGCTGCTCGCGGATGTGGTGCCCGTCCGGCGTCTCCATGATCGCGGTGCTCTTGGCGCCGTTCCCGGTGAGGACGCGGCCGTCGGCGGAGAACTCCACGCGCCACGGCCCGGTGCGGGCGACCCGTACGGACAGCGCGCCGGAGGTGAGGACCGCGGCGTCCTCGTCGACCGACACCACCGCGCCGGCGTCCTCCTCGCGCAGCGCGAACCGGGGCCCGCGCGGCTCCTCACCGGCGAAGTGCGTGATCGTCACCGAGATCACGTCCGGCATGGGGGAGGAGTACGTCAACGTGATCGCCGGCCCCCTGAGCAGGTCGCCCCGGTGCCGGATCGGCTGCGTCGGCGCGTGCACGGTGAACGAGCCGGGCCCCGTCTCGACGTCGAGGACCCCGTTCGGGTAGGAGGCCTGAACGCTGTCGCGCAGCATCCAGTAGCCGTCGGTGAACTTCAACCCAGCCCCTTACTTCGCCGAGCCCACGGTGATGCCGCGGGTGAGAGTGCGCTGGAAGATCAGGAAGAACACGATCGCGGGGAGGACGCCGAGCAGCGCGGACGCGCTGGTCGTCGTGGCGTCCATCATCTTCTGGCCCTGCAGGACGCCGAGCGCCACCGGCACGGTCTGGTTCTCGTTGGAGATGAGGAAGACCAGCGGGAGGAAGAACTCGTTCCAGGTCCAGATGAAGAAGAAGACGAAGAGCACGCCGAGCGTCGGCCGGCTGATCGGCACGACGACCCGCCACAGGATCCGCAGCCGGCCCGCGCCGTCGATCCGGGCCGCCTCGAGGAGCTCGCGCGGGAACGCGGACAGCACCGAGGACAGCAGGTACGTCCCGAACGCGGTCTGGATCGCGGTGAAGATGATGACCACGCTGAGCCGGGTGTCGTACAGGCCGGCCTTCTTGGAGATGAAGTACAGCGGGTAGACGAGGACCTCCTGCGGCATGGTGTTGGCCAGCAGGAAGACCACCATGATGGAGACCCGCCCCCGCACCCGCCCGATGCCGAGCGCGTAGGCGTTCAGCACCGACAGGACCACCGCGAGCACCGCCACCGAGCCGCTGATCAGCACGCTGTTGACCAGCTTGCCGCCGAAGTCGACGCGCTCCCAGAAGTCCTTCAGGCCCTGGAGGTACACGCCCTTCGGCAGGCTGAGCGGCCCGTGCGAGGAGTACTCCGCCGGCGTCTTGACCGCGTTGAGGGCGATGATGACGAACGGCAGGAGCATCACCACCGCGAGCACGATGAGCGAGACGAGGACCGCGTACGACCCCGGCGTCCGTCTGCGCACCATGACCGTCATCGGTTCGCCTCCTCGGCGCGGGCCTGCCGCCGCAGGAACACCACGGTCAGCACGACGGTGATCAGCGTCAGCACGGTCGCGATCGCGGCGCCGTACCCGACCTGCGTCTTCTCGAAGAAGTTCTGCCAGGAGTAGAAGGCGGGCACTCGCGTCGCGTTGCCCGGTCCGCCGCCCGTCAGGATGTAGACCTTGTCGAAGCTCTTGATCGCGGCCACCGTGCAGATCAGCAGCACGACGTACAGCTCGGGCCGGATCTGCGGGATCGTGATGTACCAGAACCGCCGCCACCACGACGCCCCGTCGATCTCGGCGGCCTCGTGCAGCGCGGGGTCGAGGCGCTGCAGACCGGCCATGAACACGACCAGCGGGAAGCCGATCTGCACCCAGACCATGACGCCCATGACGGTGTAGAGCGCGAGCTTCGGGTTCCCGAGCCAGTCCTCGCGGAGCGAGCCGAGACCGACCGCGCGCAGGGTCTCGTTGAGCGCGCCGTCGTCGGGCGCCAGGATCCAGGCCCACACGATGCCGGCGACGGCGAACGGCAGCACCTGCGGCAGGTAGACGCACGCCCGCAGCACCGAGGCCGTCCGCGGGCCGAACCTGCGGCCGATGACGTCGAACAGCGCGGCGGCCAGCACCAGCCCGATCGCGGCCGGGACGATCGCCATGGCGACGACCAGGGCGACGTTGTGCCCGAACGAGGCCCAGAAGTCGCCGTCGGCCAGCAGCTTCGTGTAGTTGCCCGCCCCGGCCCAGCGAGGGCTGCCGATGCCGTCCCACGTGGTCAGGCTGATGCCGATGTTCATCACGAACGGCACCAGGATGACCGCGACGAACAGCACGCCGCTGGGGACCAGGTACACGGCGTAGGTGAGCTCGCGGCGCCGGCGTGCGGCGGGCGTCTGCGTCTGCCTCATGGGTGGCTCAGTGGCCGACGTTCGACAGGTTCTCGTCGTACGGCTTGGCGAACGAGTCGAGCACCTGGGCGGGCGAGGACGTGCCGTTCATGAGCTTCTGCGTGCCGGCCACGAGCACGTCGTAGTAGCCGGGCGCCGGCCAGTCGGGGTAGAAGCCGAGCCCGTCGTTGGTCACGAGCGTGCGGTAGTTCTCGATCAGCTTCTTGTTCTTCGGGTCGGTGACCCCGGCCGGGTCGGCGTCGACCGGGACGCCGCCGTTGTTCGCGAGCAGGTTCTGGATGTCCTTCTTCATCGTGATGGCGATGAAGTCGTAGGCGAGCCGCTTGTTGGACGAGCCCTTCGGCACCACCCACAGGTTGCCGCTCGAACCGAGCGTCATCCTGGTGCCGGGCCACAGGAACGTGTCCCAGTCGAAGTTCTTGATCTCCTTCTCGAAGCGGCCGTACCACCAGCTTCCGGAGAAGAACATCGGGTTCTTGCCGGACATGAACGCCGTGCCCGCGGCCTCGGCCTTGGTGCTCACGGTGCTCTTGGCGATGTAGCCCTTCCGCACCCAGTCGGCGAAGGTCGTCGCCGCGTACGTCCATGCCGGATCGTGGAAGTCGACCTTGCCGGTGTAGCGCTCGAAGCGGTCCACCCACGGACGGTCGGCCCTGCTCAGGGCGAGCTGGTAGAGGTACTGCTGCGCCGGGTACTCCGCGCCGCCGTTGGCCAGGGGAGTGACACCGTGCTTGACGAAGGCGTCCATCGCCGCGGTGAGCTCCTCGAACGTCGTCGGCACCTTCACGCCGTACTTGTCGAACAGCTTCTTGTTGTAGAAGACCTGGAGGTACTCCGCGTAGTTGGGCACGCCGTACCACTTGTCGCCGCCCATGACGCCCTTCGCGTCGTACTTGGCCGTCTCGGCGACGTTGGGGCTGAGCTGCTTGTCCCAGCCGCGCTTGACGACCTCGGAGGACAGGTCGGTGAGCAGGCCCTGCTTGGCGAGCAGGCCGGTGGTCGCGTTGCCCTTGTTGTACTCCAGGATGTCCGGGGCGTCCTTGGAGTTGAGCACCATCGGCGCGGTCTTCTGGATCTGTTCGAAGTTCTTCTCCTCGAACTTCACCTTCACGCCGGGATGGGTCTGCTCGAACTCCTTGATCGCCTGGTTCCACGCCACCCCCATGGCGCTGTCCGGTGTCTCGTAGTGCCAGAGTCTGAGCTCCTTGGCCGAGGAACTCGATCCGTTGCCGCCGCACGCCGACAGGGTCAGCAGGCCCACGGCGAGCGCCGCGAGCGTCTTTCCGGTCTTCAACATGGGGTTTCCTCAGGGGAGGGGCGGAGTGCTCTGCCGGACGACGAGGCGCGGCGGGAGCAGGGTCGCCGCCGGCACCTCCCGCCCGTCCAGCTTGGCCATGAGCAGGGTGACCGCCTGGGCGCCCAGCTCGTCGGCGGGAATGGCGATCGAGGTGAGGCCGAGACGCTCGGCGAGGTCGTCGGGCGCGATGGCGAGGACGGACAGGTCGTCGGGGACATGGCGGCCGGCCGCGCGGAACGCCGTCAGCAGCGGTTCGGTGGCCGGCTCGTTGTGGATGACCACTCCGGTCAGGTCCGGGTGGTCGCGGAGGAGCCCGGCGGCCGTCGACCGGGCGTCCTGAGGGTCGCAGGGCCGCACGACCGTGTGGACGCCGCGCTCGGCGGCGGCACGCTGGAAGCCCGCCCGGGTGCGCTCGGCGAAGCCGGTGCCGCGTTCGTACACGGCGGGCGGCGCGCCGATCAGCGCGATCTCGCGGTGGCCGAGGTCGGCCAGGTGCTCCGCGCACGCCGCGCCGGCCGCCTCGAAGTCCAGGTCGATGCAGGTCAGCCCGGTCGGGTCGGCCGGGAACCCGATGAGCACCGACGGCCGGCCGAGCGAACGGAGGACCGGCAGCCGTACGTCGTGCAGCTCGACGTCCATCACGATGATCGCGTCGACCAGCGCGGTGCCCGCGACGCGTTCGAGCCCGCCGACGCCCTCGTCCTGGGTCAGCAGCAGCACGTCGTGGTCGTGGGTGCGGGCGGTGGTGACCGAGGCGATCGCCATCTGCATCACCACCGGCACGTGGATCCCCGAGCGCAGGGGGACGACCAGGGCGATGACGTTCGAGCGGCTGCTCGCCAGGGCGCGCGCGCCGGCGTGCGGGCGGTATCCGAGCGTGCGCACGCTGTCGAGGACCCGGCGGCGCGTCTCTTCGGAGATGGAGCGCTTGCCGCTGAGCACGTACGACACCGTGCTCGGCGAGACGCCGGCGTGCCGGGCCACGTCAGAGATCTTCACCACGTCTCGCTCCCGCGTCGAAGCGCTTCGACTGCCGCGATGTTAAAACCGTTACATCTCGGATGCAATAGCCTTTGCCGGATTTGTGGGAGCGTTCCCACCGCAGGTCGGAGGCGTTCGCCAGGTGATCTTGAGAGCGGCGGCCCGGCCCGGCGGGCGGGCGGTTCCGTGTGTTCCGGCGCAAGACATGCGTTAGTGCGGTTTTATTGGGAGGGTTGTCGGCTGAAGTTGCGGATGGGGTGTGTTGGCCGCGACTCGCCTTCACTTCATGGGGAGGACACGTGGCCGGCTGGCCGAATATCGAACGAGCCGAGGACCGGTGGCTCGCGGAGTCGCTGGGCTCCGACCGGGCCGCACCGGCTCGTCTGTACGACCTGTACGCCGCGCGGCTGTTCGACTACTGCCACGTCCTGCTGCGCGACGAGCGGGCCGCCGGTCAGGCCCTGCTCGACGCGCTGCTGGCCATGCGCGAGAACGGCGGCGACCCGCGCTCGTTCCGCGGCCGGCTCTACGCCGTGACGCGCGAGGTGTGCCTGCGTCGCCGGCCCGAGGCCCCGGCCGAGCGCCGGCTCGCCACGGAGGCGACGCTCGGCACGACGGACGAGGCGACCCGGCGGCTCGTGCACGCCGCGCTGCTGGTGCTGAGCGGGCGGCAGCGCGAGGTGCTCGACCTCACCCTGCGGCACGGTCTGCGCGCGGACGACCTCGCCCCGGTCCTGCGCACGTCGCCGGACGAGGCCGCGTCGACCGTCGTACGGGCCCGGCGCGAGCTGGACGACGCGTTCGCCGCGGTCCTCGTGATGACGACCGGCCGCGGCGACTGCCCGAGCATCTCCGGGCTCGCCGGCCCGGCGGACCGGCCGCTCGACGCGCGCACCTGTGGCATCCTCGCCCGCCACATCGCCGCCTGCCCGATCTGCGGGACACGCGACGACCTGGAGGTGTCCTCCGCGCGGCTGCTGGACGCGATGCCCGTCGCGGCGATCCCCGACGACCTGCGCGAACAGTTCCTCGCGGCCACGGCCGAGGATCCCTGGTTCGCGGACGCGCGTTCCCCGCTGACGGCGGTCGCCGAGTCGGCGGCCGGCCGCGGCGAGCGGAGGGCCCCGCGCGAACGGTCACGGAGCGGCTCGCGCCTGTGGCCCGTCGCGGGCGGGGTCGCGTTGGCCGTGGCGATGGCCGGCGGCACCTTCTACGCCCTGGCCGGCTCCGGCAGCCAGAACGCCGGCAACACCCAGGCCATGCCGTCCCGGTCCGGTGACCTGCTGTCCGGGACGCCGTCCGCCTCCGACTCCGGCGTTCCGCTGTCCGGCCGGGGCTCCACCTCACCGAGCCCGACGCCGTCCGACTCCAGCGGCACGCCCACGCCCACCCCGACGCCCAAGCACAGCAAGCCGGGGACCACGCCGGACCCGGCCTCCTCCTCCCCGGCGGCGCAGAACCCGCCGCCACCTCCTCCGGCGGGCACCCTGATGGTCTCCGGTTGCTCGATGCGCAGCCGCCGCAGCTGCACCGTCACGGTCACCGCGTCGGGCGGCCCGGTGAACTGGAGCGTCACCGGCACGAGCGACGGCCTCAGCGCGGGCGGCGGCGGCTACCTGAACGCCGGAGAGTCCGCCGGCGTCACGGCGACCCGTGACGGCGGCTGGTGCTGGGGCCACCACAGCGGTTCGGTCTACTTCTCGAACGGCGGGAGCGCCTCGGTCGACTGGAGCTGCTGACCGAGCGCCGGCCGGGAGTCTCCCGCCCGATCCTCGCGTCTCAGCTTCGCGGCGATGGCGTAGTCGATCCGTACGTCGCGGTAGACCACCGACTCGGCCACCTGGTCCGGGAGGTTCGTACGAACGCTGCCGGACGTCGACTCGGCGTCGGCGTCTCCGGTGAACTCCACGGAGGTGTCGGGAACGGTGTGGAAGCGAAGCTCCTCCGCCCGCACGGTCGCGGTGAACACGATGTCCGCCGACCGCCGCAGCCTCCGCCGGGGGTAGCGCCGGGTCACGGGCGCTCTTCCCCTCGTCGCGGGGGGCGGGCCGGGGCCCGGGTGCGTTTGGACGCCGCTTGGAGGAGCGCCCGGCCGAGCTCACGGACCGACTCCTCGGTCTCCCGGAGAGCACCCTGGAGCGCCGTCGTCTCCGCCCCTTCGTCACCGCCCGCCACCGGTCCTTCGGCCGGGCGGCCGGACCTGGGGTGTCGCCGAGCCTCCCGTCTCCACCGTGGCCTACCGCCTTCCGCTTCGCGCGGCGGCGGGCGCCCGGACGCCGGCGGTGTGGTCTCGCCCACGGACCGGACGGTCTCGCCGACGCCTCCGGCCACATCCCGGACGGCGCCTCCCGTGCCTCTCCCGAGCCCGCCGACTTCGCCGCGGACGCTTTCGCTCACACCCTCCAGCGCGCCGCCGACATCGTCGCCCACGTCTTCCAGCGCGCCGCCGGCACCTCGTCCCACGTCCTTCAGCGCGCCGCCGGCGCCTCGTCCCACGTTCTCCACCGCGCCGCCGGCGCCTCTCCCGACGTCCTCCACCGCCCCGGCCACGCCCGTGCCGAGGTCGCCGACGGCCTGCCCGGCGCCGGCGCCGACGTCCCGTACCACCGACTCCAGGCCACGGCCGATCCGCTGAAGGATCTCGGGGTTCCGGTCGACCGTGGTGAGTACGCGGTCGACGATGTCGGCCACATTGTCCAACCGGACCTCCAGGAGCGCCTGCGCGTCCACCCCGGTGATCTCCAGGTCGACCTTGCCGAGGGACACGTCCGCGCCGACGCTGAGGTGCAGGAGGTCGAGGACGGCGGCGTTGAGGGACACGTGGGCCTCGAGGTTCTCGACGTCCAGGTGAATCTCCTCGACCTTGAGGATCGGAACGTCGAGGTAGACGTCCGGTCCCTCGCCCGAGGTCCGTTTCGGTGGCGGCGCGTCATGGTGGGTGCCCTTCTTCACGGCACGTTCGCCGCCGGGCTCTCGCTCGGGCTGCGGCCTCTTCGGTGCGCTTTCGACCATTTCTCGGCCCCCGAATATCCCGCTACCCGAGGGCTTGATCGACAAAACGCGCAGGTCGAACCTAGCGCCAGGTGTCGTTGACGGTCGCGGTCGTGCCGGTGCCCGTCGTGTAGGTGCGGTTCGGGTCGGACTCCCAGGTCACGGAGCCGTCGGTGTTCTTCTTGAGGTACTTGTACTGGAAGGTCGTGGCGGTCGGCAGCGTCACCGTGGCCGACCAGACGGGGTAGCTCGCCGAGGAGAGCGCGACGGCGTTCGCGGGCGCCCAGTTCCCGAGCGCGGGGATCGAGCCGACGACGAAGACGTTCTGTCCCCAGGTGGTCGTCGCGGTCTCGTCGAACGTCACGCGGATGCTGCCGGTGCCGCCGCCCTGGCCGGTCGCGGCCACGTCGATCGCGATCGCGGAGCCCGGGGCGACCTGGAAGGTCGCGTTGCCGGAGCCGTCGACGGTGACCGCCGTGCCGGTGCACGTCCCGCCCGAGACGCCTCCGCCGACGACGTCGCAGTACGTCCCCGCGGGCAGGCCGGTGGCGAACGTGCGGCTCAGAGTGGAACCGGAGTTGTTGATGGCCACGTAGCCCTTCGCGCCGCGGCCGAAGGCGATCTGGTTCGAGCCGTCGGACCACCAGTTCGTGACCGAGGTGCCCGTGACCGCGTTGTGCCAGCCGACCATGCCGCCGAGCGTGCGGTCGAGGCAGCCCTGCCAGCCCGAGGAGCAGTTCGTGCCGCTCACATGGCCGCTGGAGTCGGCCGGCGGCGAGTCGTCGGTCCCGTTGAAGTCGAACCCGGAGTACACCTGCGGCGTGCCGTATCCCCAGGCCAGCGAGAAGATGGTGGCGAGCCGGTACTTCGCGCCGTCCTTGTAGGACAACGTGCTTCCGTTCCGCTCGGTGTCGTGGTTCGCCACGAACACCACGGCCTTGTCGCTCGGCTCGAAGCCCCACGACCGCCCGAAGCTCTGCAGGTTGGCGATGCTGCCGTTGAACTGCTCCTTGAGCTTCTGGCCGTACACGAACTCCAGCAGGTCACCGGAGCCCTCGAAGGCGCCGGGCGCCAGGTCGCCGGAACCGCCGGGCATGACCTCCTGGTAGATGTAGGCGGACCTGGTGAGCCTGGACTCGATCGCCTTCAGGTCGGGTGAGCCGATGTGCTTGGCGGCGTCGACGCGGAAGCCGTCCACCCCGAGGCCCAGCAGGTCGTCGAGGTAGCCGGCGATCTCGCTCCGGACGTGGTCGGTCTCGGTGCGCAGGTCCGACAGGCTGGACAGCTCGCACTTGGTGACCTCGGTGAAGTCGTTCCAGTTGTGGATCTGGTCGTCCGACTCCGGGCAGTCGGCGGGGTAATCGTGGAAGTCGGCGGAGGAGTAGATGCCGGGATAGTTGTACTTGCTGAAGCTCCTGCCGCCGTACGTCGTGCTGCCCTGGCCGGTCATGTGGTTGATGACGGCGTCGGCGTAGACCTTCACGCCCGCGGCGTGGCAGGCCTGGACCATCGAGGTGAACTGCTGCCGGGTGCCCATCCGGCTGTTCACGTCGTAGTCACCGGGCTGGTAGACCTCCCACCAGGGGTGGCCGTCGCGGGTCAGAGAGTCCTCGGGCGGCGCGACCTGCACCGCGCCGTACCCCTGCGGGCCGAGCACGTTGGTGCACTCGGCGGCGACGGAGGGCCAGTTCCACTCGAAGAGGTTGGCGATCACGTCCTTGTCGCCGGGCGGTGACGCCGCGGCGGGTGTCGCCTGGACGGCGGGTACGGCCACGGCCGTCAGCGCGAGGGTCAGGGCGGGTAAGAGGCGGTTCAGCATGCGGGGCCTCCTGGGGCGAAGGGATGGCGGGGTCCCCGAAGACGTGGCGGCCGCTGTTTCGGCTGTGTGTCCAAGACGGTAACTCCGTCCTGAGCGCTCATCAATGTTTCAGAAAACTTGCGCAAGATGAAGCGGAGGATTCGGCGGCCTTACCGCAACGGACTGCCGTCCTGAAACGACGTTCGGCGGTAGATTCGACGCCGTGAGCACGCGCCTGGCGGACATCGCCGCCCAAGCCGGAGTGAGCGAGGCCACGGTCAGCCGGGTCCTCAACGGCAAGCCGGGCGTCGCGCCCGCGACCCGGCAGGCGGTCGTCGAGGCGCTCGACTCCTCCGGCTACGACCGCCCGGCCCGCCTGCGGCAGCCGCGTGCCGGCCTGATCGGCCTCATCGTCGCCGACCTGTCCAACCCGATCTTCCCGGCCTTCGCCGAGGTGATCGAGAACACCCTGGCGGTGCACGGCTACACGGCGGTGCTGTGCGCGCTGGCGCCCGGCGGCATCAACGAGGACGACTACACCGACCTGCTGCTGGAGCGCGGGGTGTCGGGCATCATCTTCGTGTCCGGGCTGCACGGCGACTCCCAGGCCGACCACGGCCGCTACCGGCGGCTCACCGACCGCGGCCTGCCGATCGTGCTGATCAACGGGTACACCGCCGAGGTCGACGCCACCTTCGTCTCCAGCGACGAGTCCGGCTCGATGGAGCTCGCCGTCGAGCACCTGGTGCAGCTGGGGCACCGGCGGATCGGCCTCGCGGTCGGCCAGGAGCGGTTCGTCCCGGTGATCCGCAAGACGCAGGGCTACCGCAAGGGGATGGCCGACCGGCTCGGCGTCACCGACGTGGACCGCTGGATCGCCAACACCATCTTCACGATCGAGGGCGGCGAGGCCGCGGCCCGCGAGCTGCTCGACGCCCACTGCACCGCGATCTGCTGCGGCAGCGACATGATGGCGATCGGCGCGATCCGCGCCGTGCGGCAGCAGGGCCTGCGGGTGCCCGAGGACGTCTCCGTCGTCGGCTTCGACGACTCGACGCTGATGGGCTACATCGACCCGCCGCTGACCACGGTCCGCCAGCCGGTGCGCGAGATGGCGCTGGTGGCCGTCCGCAGCCTCCTGGACGAGATCCAGGGCGTCGGGTCGCCCCACACGGAGCTGGTGTTCCGCCCGGAGCTCGTGGTCCGCCGCTCGACCGGTCCGGTCGCGGCCGACACGGAGTAGCGCATTTCACAAGTTTTCCGCAAGTATTTCAATCAGGCTTCACCGCTGTTACATTCTGCGCAACCCGAATCATGCTCGGGGGGTCACGCACGCTGTCGTCCTTGCGGGAGGAGTTGCGGAATGCGCGGTCGAGGAACGGTCCTGACTCAGCAGCAGTTCGCCGATCCGGCGGCCGAGTCCGCCCATCGCGACGCGCGATGGTGGCGCGACGCGGTCATCTACCAGGTCTACCTGCGCAGCTTCGCCGACGGCGACGGCGACGGCGTCGGTGACCTGCTCGGTGCCCGCAGCCGGCTGCGCTATCTGTCCTGGCTCGGCGTGGACGCGCTGTGGCTCACGCCGTTCTACCGCTCGCCGATGGCGGACGGCGGCTACGACGTGGCCGACTACCGCGCGGTCGACCCGGAGTTCGGCACCCTCGGCGACGCCGAGGCCCTGATCGACGAGGCGCACCGGTACGGGCTGAAGGTCATCGTCGACATCGTGCCCAACCACACGTCCGTCGCCCACCCGTGGTTCGAGAAGGCGGTCGACGCCGGGCCGGGCTCGCCCGACCGCGACCGGTACATCTTCCGCCCCGGCCGCGGCGACCTCCCGCCCAACGACTGGGAGTCCATCTTCGGCGGCCCCGCGTGGACCCGCCTGCCGGACGGCGACTGGTACCTCCACCTGTTCGCCCCCGAACAGCCCGACCTCAACTGGGAGAACCCCGAGGTCCACGCCGAGTTCGAGGACATCATGCGGTTCTGGCTCGACCGGGGCGTGGACGGTTTCCGCGTCGACGTCGCGCACGGCATGATCAAGGCCGAGGGCCTGCCGGACGCCGGGTACACCGGTCAGATCCAGATGCTCGGCCACGCCGAGCTGCCCTACTTCGACCAGGACGGCGTGCACGAGATCCACCGGTCCTGGCGGCGGCTGCTGGACTCCTACGGAGGCATCGCGGTCGCCGAGGCGTGGGCGCCGAACGCCGAGCGGCTCTCCCACTACGTACGCCCCGACGAGCTGCACCAGGCGTTCAACTTCCACTACCTGCAGGCCGGCTGGTCCGCCTCCGGCCTGCGGCGGGTCATCGACGACTCGCTCGCCGCGACCGGCCTGGTCGGCGCGCCGACGACCTGGGTGCTGTCCAACCACGACGTCCAGCGTCACGTCACGCGGTACGGCGGCGGCGAGGTGGGCCTGCGCCGGGCGCGCGCGGCGGCCCTGCTCACGCTCGCCCTGCCGGGCTCGACGTACGTCTACCAGGGGGAGGAGCTCGGCCTGCCCGAGGTCACCGACCTGCCGCAGGAGTACCTCCTCGACCCCCAGTGGGGCAACGGCCTCGGCCGGGAGGGCTGCCGGGTGCCGATTCCGTGGGCCTATGCCGAGCCGCCGTTCGGCTTCGGCCCGCCGACGGTGGAGGAGACCTGGCTGCCGATGCCGCCGGAGTGGCGCGAGCTCACGGTGACGGCCCAGTCCGGCGACCCGCGCTCGATGTTGCGGCTGTACCGCGAGGCGCTCCGGGTGCGCAGGGAGCACCCGGCCCTCGGCGACGGGGAGCTGCGCTGGCTCGACGCCCCGGAGGACGTCCTGCTGTTCGAGCGCGACCCCGGCTTCGTGTGCGCGGTGAACGTCGGCGCCGCCCCCGTACGGCTCGAGGTCGATGGAACGGTCCTTTTGACGAGCGCGCCGGTCGACGGTGGTGAGCTGCCGCCCGACACGGCGGTCTGGTGGACGCGCCCGTAGCCGTCCGAAGCGCGCGGACCGGTCACCGTATCCACGGTGGCCGGTCCGTTTTCGGTTGGACCGCGAGGCGGTGACCGGAGCGGCGACCACTTCCGAGAGCAGTGCTCTTGACTCGCGGGTATCTGCGGGTGCACACTGCTCTTAGTCGAGAGCACTGCTCTCATCTGATGAAGGAGCACCCATGGCCGCCGAACTCCGGGTCGTCAAAGGCAACAACCTCCTGGACCGCGCCACCCGCCGGCTGGTCAGCGGCCTGACGGGCATGGGGATCAGCCTGCTGGGCTCGCGCATCCTCTACGTCCGAGGACGCAAGACCGGCGAGTGGCGCACCACACCGGTCAACCTCCTCGTCCACGAGGGTGAGCGCTACCTCGTCGCCCCGCGCGGCCACACGCAGTGGGTCCGCAACATGCGCGTGTCGGGCGGCGGCGAACTCCACCTCGGCCGCCGGACCGAGGTCTTCACCGCCACGGAGGTGGCCGACGGCGACAAGCCGGAGATCCTGCGGTCCTACCTGCGACGCTGGAAGTTCGAGGTGGCCATGTTCTTCGACGGGGTCGGCCCGGACGCCTCCGACGACAAGCTGCTCGAGATCGCCCCCGGCTACCCCGTCTTCCGACTGAACTGAAACCGCCGCCCCGAGCGGCGCCGGGGATCGTCCGGCGAGGGGCTGAGCGGCCGCAGGTCGCCGGACAGACCACCGGACAGACCAACGGCGCGCGCAAGGGCGCCGGAGACCCCGGATCGGCCAGCCGCCCCAGTCCCCGCCCGCCCCAGTCCCCGCTCGTCACGGTCCCCGTCCGTCACGGTCCTTGCTCGTGACGGTCCCGGCCCGTCACGGTCCCCGCCGGTCGCGGTCCCGGCACATCGCGGTCCCCGCTAGTCACGGTCCCCGCTAGTCACGGTCCCCGCCGGTCGCGGTCCCCGCTGGTCGCGGTCCCCGCCGGTCGCGGTCCCGGCACATCGCGGTCCCCGCTAGTCACGGTCCCCGCTAGTCACGGTCCCCGCCGGTCGCGGTCCCCGCTGGTCGCGGTCCCCGCCGGTTGCGGTCCCGGCACATCGCGGTCCCCGCTAGTCACGGTCCCCGCTAGTCACGGTCCCCGCCGGTCGCGGTCCCGGCCCATCGCGGTCCCCGCTCGTCACGGTCCCCGCCGGTCGCGGTCCCCGCCGGTTGCGGTCCCCGTCCGTCACGGTCCCCGTCCGTCACGGTCCCCGCCCGTCACGGTCCCCGCCCGTCACGGTCCCCGTCCGTCACGGTCCCCGCCCGTCACGGTCCCCGCCCGCCACGGGGGCTCCAGCCCACTTCCATGGTCAAGCGTCGGGACTCCCCGTGGGAAGGCCCCTGGCCCGCCTGTGGATAACCCTACGGGCGGATAACCCCACGGGCCGAAACCCGCCTCCATATACTCAACGGTACGCAATGCGTTGCTTTTTACCCCCTGTTTAGGACATGTAAGCATTTGCCAGGCACCCGATATTAAGCTTTGCTTAGTGTGTGGACGAGGATGAGACACGGTCGACCGCGAGCGCGTTGCGCCAGGCGATGGGCCAGCTCGGCCGTCGGCTGCGTGCCGAGCGCGTCAGCTACGGCCTGAGCCGCAGCAGGTTGAGCCTGCTCAACCTGCTGGCGCTGAACGGCCCGATGACCGCCTCCGCGATGGCCGCCGCCGAGCGCCTGCAGCCGCAGTCGCTGACGCGGATGCTCTCCCGGCTCGAGGACGACGGCCTGATCGTCCGGCATCCGGACGACAAGGACCGCCGCCAGGTACGGATCGAGATCACCCACAAGGGGACCGCCGTGCTCGACGAGGACACCGTCAGGAGAGAGGCGTGGCTGGCCAAGGCGATGGCCGAGCGGCTCACGCCGACCGAACGCGAGCTGCTCCGGCTGGCCGCGGGCCTGATGGAACGGCTCGCCGATGGCTGAGCGCGGGGGCAGGCCGGGGGTGCGGGGCGGCTGGATCCGCCGGATGCTGCCGTTCGTGCTCCGGCAGCGCGGCAGCCTGGTCCGCACGTTCATCGCGGGACTGATCTGGGCGGGCGTGAGCACCCTGGTCCCGGTGGTCGAGCGTCACGTCGTCGACGACGTGATCCTGGCCTCCCGCGCCCCGCTCACGCCGTGGCTGGTGCTGCTGTTCGCCCTCGGCACGGTCGGGTTCGTGGCCGCCCGCACCCGCCGGTTCAACTCCTCCAAGGTCATGCTCGAGGTCGCGTACGGGCTGCGCGGCGCCATCCACCGCGAGCTGCAGCGGCTCGACCTGCAGGCGCACAACGGGATGGCCACGGGCCAGCTCGTCTCCCGCGCCAACTCCGACATCAGCCTCGTGCTGACGGTGCTGCGGGTCCTGCCGACGCTGACGAGCAACCTCGTGCTGATGGTCGCCTCGCTCGGCGTGATGTTCGCCTTCTCACCGCTGCTTGCGCTGATCAGCCTGGTCATCCTGCCGATCCTCGTCGTCGGCGCGTACCGCATGCGCACACGGCTCTACCCGGCGACCTGGGACATGCAGCAGCGGACCGGCGACGTCGCGCAGGTCGTCGACCAGGCGGTCACCGGCGTACGCGTCGTCAAGGGGTTCGGGCAGGAGCAGCGGGAGTTCGAGCGCCTCGCCGGCTCGGCGTCCGACCTGTACGGCTCCAGCATGCGGGCCATCCGCCTGTCGGCGCGCTACCAGCCGCTGCTGGAGTCGATCCCGACGTTCGGGCAGGTCGGCGTGCTGGCGCTGGGCGGCTGGCTGGCGCTCAACGACAAGATCACCGTTGGCACGTTCCTGGCCTTCGCCTCGTACCTGGTCCTGCTGATCAACCCCGCGCGCCTGATCGCGCGGATGCTCAGCGCCGCTCCGCAGGCGCGCGCCGGCGCCGAGCGCATCTTCGAGCTGCTCGACACGACGCCCGCGGTGACCGACGCGCCGGGAGCGCGTGAGCTGCCCCGCCTGCGCGGTGAGATCTCCTTCGAGAACGTACGGTTCGGCTTCTGGCGGTCCGAGCCGGTGCTGGACGGGTTCGACCTGCGGATCGCCCCCGGCGAGGTCGTCGCGCTGGTCGGGGCGTCGGGGTCGGGCAAGTCCACCGCCGCGCACCTGCTCCTCCGGTTCCACGACCCCCAGGAGGGGACCGTACGCGTCGACGGGCACGACGTCCGCGAGGTCACGCTCGCCTCGCTGCGCTCGCAGATCGGCATGGTGTTCGAGGAGAGCTTCCTGTTCTCCGAGTCGCTGCGGGACAACATCGCCTACGGGCGGCCCGACGCCACCGACGCGGAGGTGGAGGCCGCGGCGCGTGCCGCCGAGGCGCACGAGTTCATCACCCGCCTGCCCGAGGGCTACGACACGATCGTCGGCGAGCGCGGCCTGACCCTGTCCGGCGGCCAGCGCCAGCGGGTCGCCCTGGCCCGCGCCCTGCTGTCCGACCCGCGCATCCTCGTGCTCGACGACGCCACCAGCGCGGTCGACGCCAAGGTGGAGGAGAGCATCCACGCGACGCTGCGGCGTGTCCTTCACCGGCACACGACTCTGCTCGTCGCGCACCGCCGGTCCACGCTCCGCCTCGCCGACCGGATCGCCGTGCTCGACGCCGGCCGGGTGATCGACGACGGCACGCACGCCGAGCTGATGGGCCGCTGCCCGCTCTACCGGCGGCTGCTGTCCGGTGAGGGCGACGATCTGGAGCCCTCGCCGGGCCCGGCCGCACGCGCCGAGGCCGGGGACGGACACCGGCCGGGGTTGGGCGGGGCGTTCGCCCACGACGACATGCTCCGGCGCGTCTCGGCGCTGCCGCCCTCGCGTGACCTGCCCGAGGTGGACATCGCACGGGAGTCACAGCCGGAGTCGCGGTTCACGCTGTGGCGGTTCCTGCGGCCGTACCGCCTCCCGCTCGGCCTGGGCCTGCTGCTGGTGATCCTGGACGCGCTGGCCGGCGTCGCCGGACCGTACCTGTCCCGCGACGGCATCGACCAGGGCGTGCTCACCGGATCGCAGCGAGCGCTGTTCACGGCGGCGGGGATCTTCCTCGGCGTGGCGCTCGTGGACCTGGCGATCTCCCGCGCGGTCACGCTCGTGGCCGGGCGTACGGGGGAGCGGCTCATGTTCGCGCTGCGGATCCGGGTCTGGGCCCAGCTGCAGCGGCTGGCCGTGGACTTCTACGACCGT
This sequence comes from Actinoallomurus sp. CA-142502, assembly GCF_050936355.1. Classification (NCBI taxonomy): domain Bacteria; kingdom Bacillati; phylum Actinomycetota; class Actinomycetes; order Streptosporangiales; family Thermomonosporaceae; genus Actinoallomurus; species Actinoallomurus sp. CA-142502. Next base: position 8,838,355 of record NZ_JBNJMY010000001.1, on the reverse strand, counting down.
GAGATGGCCGGGCGCATCATGACCCGGATGACCACCGACGTGAGCGCGTTCTCCTCGTTGCTGCAGGACGGCCTGATCAGCGCGGTCGCGTCGCTGTTCACGTTCGTGGGCGTCGCCGTGGCGATGTTCGTCATGAGCCCGGTGCTGACGGGCGCCACCGCGCTCGTGCTGATTCCGCTGTTCGTCGCGACCGTGGCGTTCCGCCGGCTGTCCGCCGAGCCGTACCGGGAGGCGCGGGAGCGGATCGCGATCGTCAACGCCAGCCTCCAGGAGAGCATGGCGGGCGTACGGGAGTCGCAGGCGTTCACCCAGGAGAACCGCAGGCAGCGGGAGTTCAAGCGCATCACGCGCAGTTACACCGACGCCCGCCTCGCCGCGCAGCGCCTCATCTCGCTGTACTTCCCGTTCGTCGACTTCCTGTCCGACGTCGCGGCGGTGGTCGTGCTGGCCCTCGGCTACCACATGGTGCGCGGCCACTCCCTCACGCCGGGCGAGCTGATCGCGTTCGTGCTGTACGTCAACCTGTTCTTCTCCCCGATCCAGCAGCTCTCGGAGGTCTTCGACGACTGGCAGCAGGCCCGGGTGTCGATGGCCCGCATCCGCGACCTCATGGCCGAGCCGGTCGCGACGCCGGTCGCCGCCGCGCCCGTCGACCCGGGCCCGCTCCACGGGGCGATCCGGCTGGAGGGCGTGCGGTTCGGCTATCCGGGGATCGAGGAGGAAGCGCTGCGGGAGGTCGACCTGACGATCGAGCCGGGGGAGACGGTCGCGCTCGTCGGCGCCACCGGCGCGGGCAAGTCGAGCCTGGTCAAGCTGCTGGCGCGCTTCTACGACCCGCAGGGGGGCCGGATCGTCGTCGACGGCCACGACCTGCGCGACCTCGATCTGGACGCCTACCGGCGGCAGCTCGGGTACGTCCCGCAGGAGACCTTCCTGTTCCGCGGCACCGTGCACGACAACATCGCGTACGGGCGGCCGGACGCCTCCGCCGCCGAGGTCGAGCGGGCGGCCCGCGCCGTCGGCGCGCACGACCTGATCATGCGGCTGCCCGGCGGCTACGACCACGAGATCGCCGAGCGCGGCGCCACCCTGTCGGCCGGGCAGCGGCAGCTCATCTGCCTGGCGCGCGCCGAACTGGTCGACCCCGCGATCCTGCTGCTCGACGAGGCCACCGCCAACCTCGACCTCGCCACGGAGGCCCGCGTCACCCGGGCGATGAACAGCGTCGCCGCCGGGCGCACGACCGTACTGATCGCGCACCGGCTCCAGACGGCCCGGCACGCCGACCGGATCGTCGTGATGGCGCACGGCCGGGTGGTCGAGGACGGCACGCATGACCAGCTCCTGCGCGACCGCGGCCAGTACGCCTCCCTGTGGCAGGCGGCCTGACGGCCCGTATGGTGGTCGCGTGTTGGTGTTGAGCCTGCTCGGCGCGATCGCGGCCGCCGTGTGCTTCGGGGTCGCGAGCGTGATGCAGGCGGTGGCGGCGCGCACGACCCCGGTCGGGGCGGGCGTCGATCCCCGGCTGCTGGTCCGTCTCCTCCGGCGCGTCCCGTTCGTGCTCGGCACCGGACTGGACATCCTCGGCTTCTTCGCCGAGCTGGCGGCGCTGCGGTCGCTGCCGCTGTTCGTCGTGCAGGCGGCGGTCGCGGCCAACCTCGCGGTGACGGCGGTGGTCGCGGTCCGCGTGCTGCACGTACGGCTCAGCGGGTCCGAGTGGGCGGCGGTCGCGGCGGTCTGCGCCGGTCTGGCCATGCTCGGGCTCTCCGCGGGCCACGAGAACCCGGCGGCGGTCAGCCTGCGGTTCAAGCTGGTGCTGCTGGGGTGCGTCGTGGTGGTCGGCGTCGGCGGCGCCGTGGCGGGACGGCTACGGGGCCGGGCCCGCTCCGCCGTGCTCGGCCTGGCCGCGGGCCTCGGCTTCGGGTTCGTCGCGATCGGCTCACGCGTGGTCCGCAGCCTGGCGCCGTGGGACCTGCTGCGGGATCCGGCGATGTACGTCGTCGCGGCCGGTGGCCTGGTGGCGTTCCTGTTCTTCACGACGGCGCTGCAGCGCGGCTCGGTGACCGTGACGACGGGCACCGTCGTGGTGGCCGAGACACTGGTGCCCGCCCTCGTCGGCGTGCTGCTGCTGGGCGACCGCACCCGCCACGGGTACGTGGGCCTCGCGGCGGCGGGTTTCGCGCTCGCGGTGGCCGGCGCCCTGATCCTCGCCCGCTTCGGCGAACCGCCGGCGGAGCCGGCCGAGACCCCGGCCTCCCGGGGCTACGCCGGACGGGACTCGTAGACGGCGCCGGCGAAGGGCAGTGCGCCGCCGGTGTCGCGTTCGGACTGGGGCGCCAGGCCCGCCGAGACGGCCCAGGCGTCGACCAGCCCGGCGGGCCAGGGAGCCTGCCCGCCGGTGAGCAGGACGACCGTGCCGCCGGGGCTGACGGCACGGCCCAGCTCACGGACGGTGTGCCGGGGGAACGGGAACGTCTGCGGGTCGAGCCGGCAGACGAGCACGTGCGCGGCCGAGTCGGAGAACGGCAGGTCGATGCCGATGTTCGCGACGATCGGGGCGACCGCCGAACGCTGCCCGGCCCGGCGCAGCGCCCGGCGCAGGGCGCGCGCCCCGCGCCGTCCGGGCACGGTCGCCTCGACGGGCAGTCCGTCGACGACCAGCCGGGCGGCGAGGTCGTGCAGCTGCGCGCCGACCAGCCGGACCGGCCCGGTGCCGGCCGCCGCGGCCGTGGCGAGCAGACTGCCGAGAGCGACCTCGTCGAGCCGGCTCCAGCCGGTCTCGGCCGCCGCCGGGCTGTTCATGGCGTGTGGGGGGACGAAAGGGCGGTGTGGGGGTGGTGGGTCACCGAACCCCTCCTATGTCGCAAGTTTATGTGCAAGGTGCATACGTATCCTAATATGCGCCTTTCGGCCCGGCCAGACGAGATGCGGCCGACTTCGGCCTCATACAGGATGAGTTCATGCGGCACGTTGATGTGGCAGTGGCAGGACTCGGGCTCTCCGGGGCGGCGGTCGCCTGGGCGGCGACGCGGCGCGGGCACACGGTGGCGGCGTTCGAGGCGTACGCGCCGGGTCACCGGCGCGGCAGCTCGCACGGGCACGCGCGGATCTACCGTCGCGCCTACCTCGACCCGTTCTACGTCGAGCTCACCGGCCGGGCCGGGCGGCTGTGGGAGCGCCTGGAGATCGAGGCCGGCGAGCGTCTGCTCGACCGGGTCGGCGGCGTCGACCACGGGCCGGGCCGCGAACCGGAGCGCATGGCGTCGTTGCTGCGCGAGCACGGGGTCGCGGCCGAACTGCTCGACCCGGCCGACGCGGCGGTCCGCTGGCCCGGCATCCGGTTCACCGGCCCGGTCGTCCACGACCCGGAGGGCGGGGTCATCGACCCCGAGGCGACGATCGCCGCGATGACCCGGCTCGCGGCCACCGAAGGCGCCGCCGTCGCGCACGAGACGCCCGTACGCGACCTGGAGCCGGACGAAGACGGGGTACGGTTCCGCGCCGGCGCGGACACCTGGCAGGCGCGGACCCTCGTCGTGGCGGCGGGCGCCTGGACCGGTCCGCTGCTCGGCGGGCTCGTCCCGCTGCCACCGCTGACCGTCACCCAGCAGCAGGTCTTCTTCTTCGCGCCGCGCGAGCCCGGCCCCTGGCCGACGATCGTGCACGGCTCGTCGGAGGAGGCGCTGGAGATGTACGCGCTGCCCGAAGGACCCTGGGTCAAGCTCGGCGAGCACCTGCGGGGCACGGTCACCACCGCCGACACCCGCGACTTCACCGTGGACCCGGAGGCACGCGAGCGCGCGCTCGCGTACGCGCGGGAGTGGCTGCCCGGCGTCGACCCGGTTCCGCGCTCCGAGACGACGTGCCTGTACACCTGGGCGCCGGGGGAGGACTTCGTGCTCGACCGGCAGGGCCCGATCGTCGTCTGCTCGCCCTGCTCGGGGCACGGCGCGAAGTTCGCCCCGCTCATCGGCGAGCTCGTCACCGACCTGCTGGAGGGCGCACCGCCGATCGACCGGTTCGCCCTCCGGCCGCCGCGTTCCTAGTAGCTTTCCGGCTCATGGGGTTTCAACGGCTCGTCCTGGCCTGCGGCGTGGTGTTCGCGCTGACCGGATGCTCCTCGCACAGCTCGCACGCGCCGAAGGCGGCGCTGCCGACGGCGATCACCGTGCAGGCGGTGCAGCCGGAGAAGCGGCACGTTGCGATTCCCGCGACCTCCGGCGAGTCCGGTTATGCCGACGTGACGCAGTGGCCGGACGCGTGCGCCTTCGTATCCAAGGCGGAGCTGACGGCGGTCTTCCCGCAGGCGGCCGACATCTCCTTCGAGGCCCACGACGTCGATCTCAAGACCACCCGGGGGCGTGAGATAGGCGTCGCGAAGAAGGCGGACTGCACGATCGACCTTCTTTTCCCCGGACGCTTCACCGACAAGGCCGGGGCGACCTACCGATACGGGTTCACGTTCGACATCGGCCTCGACGGCGTTGGCGACCCGCAGTGGATGAAACACGACTACGACGAAGATCGCCGCGCCATGAAGGAAGCGGCCGGCGAGTCGTCACTCGGACCTGACGGAAAGTGGGCCAAGGGCTACTGGTCCGCCCGGCGTGATCTGGGCCCCGGTGAATGCTTCACCGATGACGGCACGTGGGAGTGCCACGAGAAACGAATGATCTTCAAGGTCGGGGTCCGCCTGTCCGGCATGCCGACCGGTGAGCACATGAACAGCAGGTTGCGCTTTGACGTCGCGGGGCAGGCGCCTCAGGTCGTGGACATGGTGGACCTCGACCTGGCGAACGAATCCCACCGCTTCGTCGTGCAGAACGTCGTCACCCGGCTCGTCCAGCTGGTCAGCGCCAAATCGACAAGTAGGTGACCGATCGGCCGTTCCGTCGTGAACGCTCGATCTTTCGGCCACACTGATCCCATGGACAAGGAACGGGTGGCCGCGTGGATCGACGGCTACGAGCGAGCCTGGCGTACCCCCGGCACCGAGCCGCTGGCCGGGCTCTTCACCACGGACGCCACCTACCGGCAGGGCCCGTACGACGAACCCCTGACCGGTCTGCCGGAGATCGAGGAGATGTGGGACGAGGAGCGCACCGGTCCCGACGAGGTCTTCGAGATGACCAGCGAGATCGTCGCGGTCGACGGTGACACGGCCGTGGTGCGGGTGGAGGTGACGTACGGCGAGCCGGACCACGAGGAGTTCCGCGACCTGTGGATCATGCGCTTCGCCGAGGACGGCCGCTGCCGCTCCTTCGAGGAATGGTGGTCCGCGCCGGACTAGGCCCTAGGTGTGCTGTCCGGACAGGTTGGTGACGCGGCTGGCTGGGGTTTGGCCGCCGATGCCGGTGTGGGGTCGGTGGTAGTTGTACCAGTCCAGCCAGTCGATGAGGACGGTTTGGCGTTCGGTTTCTGAGGTGTAGGGCTGGTGGTAGGCCCATTCCTCGGTCAGGGTGCGGTGGAATCGTTCGACCTTGCCGTTGGTCTGGGGCCGGTAGGGCCGGGTCCAGCGAGGGCTGATGCCCAGTTCGTCGCAGATGGTGCGCCAGGTGGTCTTGGTGTAGGCCCAGGCGTTGTCGGTCAGGACCCGTTGGATGGTGATGCCGCGGGCGGCGAACCACGCGGTGGCGCGGACGAGGAAGGCGGCGCAGGTGGCGGCGGTCTCGTCGGTGAGGGTTTCGGTGTAGGCCAGGCGGGAGTGGTCGTCCAGGGCGGTGTGCAGGTACAGGTAGCCGATGCCGGCACGTCGCTGGTTTTTGCGGCCGGCGGCGCGGCCCAGGGTCTTGTGTCCGCCGCCGTCGGGGATGCGGCCGAGTTTCTTGACGTCGATGTGGACCAGGTCGCCGGGGCGTTGGCGTTCGTAGCGGCGGATGGGTTCGCCGGTGGCGCGGTCACAGACCGCCAGGGGTGGCAGGCCGTGGCGGGTCAGGATGCGGTGAGCGGTGGAGGGCGCGATGCCGGTGCGGGCGGCCAGCCGGAGCGGGCCGATGCGGTGCGCCCGGCGCAGCGCGACCACGTGTGCCTCGATTTGTGGTGGGGTTCGGCGCGGGCTGTGGTGCGGGCGGCTGGAGCGGTCATGCATGCCGGCGGCGCCCAGTTGCCGGTAGCGGGTGGCCCAGCGTGCGGCGGTGGTGTGGCTGACGCCGAAGCGTTCGGCGGCCCGGCGTAGTGGCCAGCCGTCCTCAACGATGCACTGGGCCAGGCGCAGGCGGCCGGTCGGGGTCAGCGGGGCATTACGGTGGGGCATGAGGGCCTCCTGGACGTCGGTGCAGATGTCGCAATCCACACCGAAACCAGAAGGCCCTCCCCTTGTTCAAGAACCACCCAGGGCGTGTCGCCTGTCACCAACGTCCCCGGACAGCACACCTAGGAACCCGCGCCTCCGGGAGGGACGACCGGCAGACCCGACGGGGCGCCCGCCTCGATGAGCTTGGTCAGCGCGTCGGTGTCCAGATGGTGTTCGACGAGGTCGCCGAGGGCGTCGAGCTGGGCCTCGCGCAGCGCGGCGAAGTCGGTGTCCGGCGCGGGCGTGAAGTCGCGTCCCGCCGTACGCGCGACGTCGGTGAGGAACGCCCGGCGGAAGCCGTTGTTCTCCAGGGCCCCGTGCCAGGTCGTCCCCCACACGGAACCCTCGCGGCAGCCGTCGAGGAACGGCTCGCCGCCCTCCACCGCGACGATCCCGTGGTGGATCTCGTACGCCTCCACCGGCTCGCCGTACGCCGAACCGGCCGGCCGGCGCAGCGTCTTCTCCGGGGCGAACTCCACGCGCGCCGGCAGCAGGGACAGCCCCGGGACGGCGCCGGCGCAGGACTCCACGTCGTCGAGGATCTCCCGCGCCATCATCTGGTAGCCGCCGCAGATGCCGAGTACCGGCTGCCCGGCGCGGGCGCGGCGGACGATCTCGGCGGCGAGACCGCGCTCGTGCAGCCAGCCGAGGTCGGACACGGTGGCGCGCGAACCGGGCAGCACGACCAGGTCGGCGTCGGCGAGCTCGCCCGGCGTCGTGGCGTACGACACGACCACGCCGGGTTCGGTCGCCAGCGCGTCCACGTCGGTGAAGTTGGAGATCCGCGGCAGCCGTACCACCGCCACGCGAAGGGTCCCCTCGCCCGCGCGCGGCGCCGTACGGCGTCCGTCCAGGGCCAGGGAGTCCTCGACGTCGAGGCCGAGCCCCTCCAGCCAGGGCAGCACGCCGTAGACGTCCCGGCCGGTCAGCGCGCTGATCTGGGCCAGGCCCGGAGCGAGCAGCTCTGGAGCGCCGCGGAACTTGTTGATGACGAAACCGGCGACGAGCCGCTGGTCCTCCGGTTCCAGCAGCCCGACCGTCCCGTACAGTGCGGCGAACACCCCGCCGCGGTCGATGTCGCCGACGACGATCACCGGCAGCTCGGCGGCGCGGGCCAGTCCCATGTTCGCCAGGTCGCCGCGCCGCAGGTTGATCTCGGCGGGGCTCCCGGCGCCCTCGCAGATCACCACGTCGTACTCCGCGCGCAGCCGGGCCAGGCTCGCCGCGACGACCTGGCGCAGCCGCGCCCGGTGTTCGCCGTATCCCAGGGCGTCCACCTCGGCGACCGGGCGGCCGAGCACGACGACCTGGCTGCGGCGGTCGGAACCGGGCTTGAGCAGCACCGGGTTCATGTCCGCGGTCGGTTCGACGCGGGCGGCGGCGGCCTGCATGACCTGCGCCCGCCCGATCTCCGCGCCGTCGGCGGTGACCATGGAGTTCAGCGACATGTTCTGCGCCTTGAACGGCGCGACGCGTACGCCCTGGCGGGACAGCCAGCGGCACAGCCCGGCCGTCAGCACGCTCTTGCCCGCGTCGGAGGTCGTCCCGGCGACCAGCAGCGCGCCCTTCACCGGCCACGCCCGAACGCGAGACGGACACCCGCCGCGAGGCCGGCGGCGGCGAGGCCGACCGCGCGGGACAGCCGGACGGCGCGGCGGATGTCATCGGGCTCGGGTGGACGGCCGTCGCCGAGTGCGGGCCGGTGCTCGACGCGGTCGCCGTAGACGTTGACGCCGCCGAGCCGCACGCCGAGCGCGCCGGCGAAGGCCGCCTCGCAGCGGCCGGCGTTCGGGCTGGGGTGCGCGGCGCCGTCGCGGCGGAGCACGCGGTACGCCTCGCGCGGCGAGCCTCCGACGAGCGGCGCGCACACGACGGTGAGCAGCCCGGTGAGCCGGGCCGGCACCCAGTTGGCGACGTCGTCGGCGCGCGCGGCGGCCCAGCCGAAGTTGGCGTAGCGGGGGCTGCGGTGGCCGACCATCGCGTCCAGCGTGTTGACCGCGCGGTAGCCGAGCAGGCCGGGGCCGCCGAGAAGGGCGCCCCAGAACAGCGGCGCGACCGCGGCGTCGGAGGTGTTCTCGGCGACCGACTCGACGGTGGCGCGCGCCAGCTCCTTCGCGTCGAGGGCGTCGGGGTCGCGCCCGCACAGGTGCGGCAGGCGGGCGCGGGCGGCCTCGACGTCGCCGGCCTCCAGGGCCGCCCGCATCGCCCGCCCCTCGCGCGCCAGGGAGGTGCCGCCGAGGACCGCCCAGGTCGCGGCGGCGACGGGCCCCGTACGGCCCCGGCTCGCCGCTCCGAGCCCGGCCGCGCCGAGGACGCAGAGCCCGGCGAACACCGCGCCGCGGACCTTGGAGTCGCCGTACAGCCGGCGTTCGAGGGCCGCCGCCGCCCGCCCGAACGCGGCCACCGGATGGCCGCGCCGCGGATCACCGGTCAGCGCGTCCAGCGTGGCCCCGGCCACCAGACCCCGAGCGATCGTCATGGGACGACCTTAGAGCGACCGGCAACAGGAAACACCTGAGGCGTCGCGCTTCGGTCAGCCGACCGGCGGCCCCTGGCGCTGCCGGGTGGCGCGCGTTGGCGGCCGGAGCAGCATCCACCGGTGCCCGAACGGGTCGACGATCACCGAGCCGCGACCGTAGGGCTGGTCGGCCGGCTCCCGCTCCACCGAGGCGCCGTGGCTCCGGGCCCGCTCGGTCGTGGCGTCGACGTCGTCGACCTCCAGGTGGAGTGTGTGGCTGAACGTCGTGGGGGAATCGGGCGCACGCACGGGCACGTCGGGCCAGAGGTCGGAGGCTTCGGCGAACATCAGCACCGCGTCGCCGATGCCGACCTCGGCGTGGCCGATCGTGCCGTCCGCGTTGACATGGGGCTCGCCGCGGCGCTGTGCGCCGAATACCTCGACGTACCAGTCCATGGCGCGGCGGGCGTCGGACACGACGATGTAGGGGGTCAGCGCCGGAGGCCGGGCGGGCTCGCGCTCGACCGGGGCCGCGACGGTCTGTTGGGACATGGTTCCTCCTGGGTGTGCGAGGACCTCCCGGGTCAGCCGCAGCCGCAGGCGCCCGGCGAAGTCGGGATCGGGATCGACCGGCGTGATGGGCTCGCGCAGAGCCTCGAACGGATCCGTCATCGCGAGCCCTCCTCTCCCTCATGGATCCGGCGGAACGCGGCCCGGGCCCGGACCAGCAGCGCCTCGGTGGCGTGCACGGTGCGGTCCAGGTGCCGGGCCACCTCGGGCACCGGCAGCCCGTCGAGGTAGCGCAGCGTGAGCGCGGCCCGGTGGTGCGCGCCGAGACGGCCGAGCACCTCACGAGCCCGGATCCGGTCGACGGCCGTCTCCCATGGGTCGTCGACGCGGGCCGGCTCGGCGTCCAGCAGGCGCAGCCCGCGTTGCTCCCGCTCGACCCGCCGCCAGTGGTCGGCGAGTTTGTGCCGGGCAACCCCGATCAGCCACGGGATCGACGGATCGGGCGCGCCCGGTTTGCGGCTCGCGTGCACGGCGGCCAGGAACGACTCGGCCGTGAGGTCCTCGGCCAGGCCGGTGTCGCCGCAGCGGGCCAGCAGGTAGCCGTAGACGTGCGGCAGCGCATCGTCGTACAGCTTCAGCAGCCCGAACGCCGGGTCGGGCCGAACCTGCGGGTCCGTCACACTTTCATCGTCGTCCGGGCAGCCGACGCTCCAACGGGTCAGTGCCGAACTTTTTCCGACCGTGGGTGCCGAACATCGTGCGCCGGGTGATGTTGTCACGGCTGGTCGGCGGGCCGGTCGTCGTAGGCCGCGCGGGCGGCGTGGACGCGGGCCGCGTTGGTCAGGGACCAGTCGGCGATCGCGGTGGTCAGGGTGCCGGCCTCGACGCCGAGGTCCGTGAGCGCGTACTCGACGCGCGGGGGGATGGTCGGGTAGACGGTGCGGCTGATCAGCCCGTCGCGTTCGAGGTTGCGCAGCGCCTGGGTGAGGGATTTCTGGGTCACGCCCTCGATGCGGCGGCGCAGCTCGGTGAAGCGCAGCGGCCGCTCGTGACGCCGGAGCAGGCCGAGGACATAGAGCGACCACTTGTCGGCCAGCACGTCCAGCACGGTGCGCGACGGACAGTCCTTCACCGCCAGATCTCTCCCGAGGAGCACCGGGCGGCGATGATCCGAGTAGGCGTGCCCGAGACCGTCCCGGCCTCCAACGCCCAGGTGTTCGGCCTGATCGCCGAAGGCGATGCGGCGTGGCTGTCCGACGACGTGGCGTCGATCACCGGCAATCCGCCGCGCAGCCTGCACGCCTTCATCGCCGATCACATCACCGCCTTCACGATCAGCCGTTTCCGTCACCGATGAGTTCCTGAAGCCTTCCCAGCGCGCGGGCCCCGGCGATGACGTCCGCGTAGTCCCGGCTGTGCCGGATCAGGCCGTCGCGGATGGTCATGACCACGATGTAGGCGCTCGACAGCCGTTCGCCGGACTCTCGTACCCGGCGGTGGAGCGTGAACTCGGCGACGACGACTTCGGGGTCCGTGGTCTCGTGCACCGTCACCTGGTCGACGCCCTCGATCCGCCACACCTTCTCGGCGGACTTGAAGCGCGTGCGGAAGACCTCCCGCCCCTGCGACGTGCGCGGAATCCCGGGCGGCGCGAACGGGATCTCGATCACGGCGTCCTCCGCGTAGAGGTCCGCCAGCTCGTCGTAGGCGCCGCGCGAACTGACCTCGAGAAAGCGGCGCGTGACCTCCAGCGCGGACCGCGCGGCGGTGGAGTCCTGCATCGACATGACGATTTCCCTCCCGGGCGACTAAAGCGGAACGATCGCCCCGCTTCGACGGGGAAGATACGGAACGCACGCCCCGGTTGTCAACGAGAGGACGGTAGGGTGAGCGGATGACGGGCGACAGAGGCGCCGCGCCGATGCGAGCGGACGCGCGGCGCAACCGTGAGCGCGTGCTGAAGGCGGCCGAGGAGATGTTCGCCGAGCAGGGGATCGCCGTGCCGCTCGACGAGATCGCCCGCCGCGCCGGCGTCGGCGCCGGCACCGTGTACCGGCACTTCCCGACCAAGGAGGCGCTGTTCGAGGCGGTGATCGCCGGCCGCGTCGAGGCCCTGCTGGCCGACACCGATCGCCTGCTCGCCGACGAGGATCCGGGCACGGCGTTCTTTCACTTCTTCGACCACAAGGTCAGGCAGGCCTCGCTCAACAAGGCGCTGTCCGACGCGCTGGAGGCGTCACGAGGAGTCCGCTACGGCAGCCCGCGGACGCATGAATCCTTCTGGCGGCTGGTCGACGACCTACTCGCCGGCGCGCAGCGGGCCGGCGCGGTCCGGCCGGATCTGGACCGCGACGACGTGAGGGCGCTCATGGTCGGCTGCATCCGCGCCGTCGACCAGGTCACCGACCCCGCGAAGGTCGATCACCTCATCCAGGTCATGACCGACGGCATGCGCGTGAAGCATGAATAACCGTGATTTAGTCACAGTCAAGCCTTTAAGTTAGGAAATTATCGACTTACCGTCACATCGAATACCCGCCAGAAAGGGGTTCGACGTGGCCTGGATGAAGCGAGGCGGCCTGCTGGCCGCGGTGAGCGCCGGCATGATCATGCTCGGCGCGACGGCCGCGGACGCGGCGACCGGAACGGTCAACACGAGCGGCACGGCTCTTTCCGTACGCTCCGGCGCGGGCACGAGCTACCCGACGGTCGGCAGCGTGGCGGACGGGAAGTCCGTCACCATCAGCTGCCAGACGCGCGGCACGACGATCACCGGCACGTACGGCACGAGCAGCGTCTGGGACAAGATCACGAGCCCGGCCGGCTACGTCTCGGACGCCTACGTCTACACCGGGTCGGACGGCACCGTCGCCCCGCCGTGCGTCACCACGCTGACCGACGACTACCCGTACAAGTCCGACTCCTCCAGCCAGGCGGACCCCTGGAACTTCTACAAGCGGGAGTGCGTGTCGTTCGCGGCCTGGCGGATCCGCCAGCGGCTGGGCGTCGACTTCACCAACTCCTACCGGGGCGTGCACTGGGGCAACGCGATCAACTGGGACAACGCCGCGGCCTCCGCCGGGGTCAAGGTCGACCACACCGCCAAGGTCGGCGCCATCGCCCAGTGGAACACCGGCACGTACGGCCACGTGGCCTACGTCGCACGGGTGAACAGCGACGGCACTATTCTGCTGGAGGAGTACAACTACCTGAGCGCGCACAACTACGACACCCGTACGGTGAGCGCGAGCAGCGTCGGGAACTACCTCCATTTCTGACCCGACCGGAGGAGGATCGTGACTCCTCCGTTCCCTGAGGGGAGCGGCTTCTCGCTAAGCCGCTTGCGCAGCGTCGCGAAGGGCAAGCCCTGCCCTCAAGATGTTGATCGCCGCGTTGATGTCGGCGTGTGCGGTGTGCCCGCACGCCGTGCATCGGAACACGGCCTGGGTGGTGCGGTTGTCCTTCGCGCAGTGCCCGCATTCGGCGCATGTGCGGGAGGTGTTGGCGGGGTTCACCGCGATCAGCTGTCGACCGGCGCTTTCAGCCTTGTGCGACAGGATCGTCAGGAACACCCCCCAACCCGCGTCCAGGATCGAACGGTTCAGCCCGGATTTGGCGGTGGCGCCGTTGGGCAGGTGGCCGCCGTCGCCGTCCGGTCGAGGTGCTGCTCGTTTGGTCATGTTGGTGATCTTGAGCGCTTCGTGGACGATCACGTCGTGGTCGCGGACCAGTGTGAGCGCGGCCTTGTGTGCACTGTCGAGGCGTTGCCGCCGCACCTTCGCGTGCAAGGCGGCGACACGGGCGACGGCCTTACGCCGCCGCCGACCGCCTCGTTTCTTGCGGGCGAGGTCACGCTGTGCCGCCGCGAGACGGCCGGCGGTCAAAGCCAGGTGACGCGGGTTGGCCAGATGCCGGCCATCACTGGTCGTGGCCGGCGACGCGACTCCCAGGTCGATCCCGGCGACCGCGCCCGTCGCGGGCAGCGTCCCGGCGGGTACGTCGTCACACGAGAGCACGACGAACCAGCGGGCGCCTTCTCGCTTCACGCTGATCGTCTTGACGGTGCCCAGCACACGCCGGTGCTGGTGGACCCGCACATGCCCGATGTCCTGCAACCGCACGTAGGTCGCGGTCGGGTGGTGGGGCTGGGAGTCCCACCGGCCCCCGTCGCCGTCCTTGGGCCACTCGACGGTGTTGAACCGGCCCCGTCCCTTGAAACGGGGGAACCCCGGCGTACGGCCTGCTTTGAGGCGGTCGAAGAACGCACGAAACGCCTTGTCCAACCTGTGGAGCGTGGCCTGCTGGGAGGAGAACGACCACCGTCCCTGACCATCGGGGTCGCCGGCGCGGATGTGCTTCAACTCCGCCGACTGATCGCCGTACCGCACCCTCACCCCGGCTCTGCGGTAGGCCGTACGACGGTGTTCCAGAGCGGCGTTGTACAACTCCCGATGGTCATCCAGGCACTGCCTGAGCGCTATGGCCTGCTTGCCGGTGGGGCGCAACAAGAACTTGAACGACCTACGCACACCCACCCCTCACGCTTGGTAACGAGAACACCACGCTATCGACCGGCACCGACAAACCCGCAAGGAAATCCGTGATCCGCCAACCCGACAGGCCAGGCCGCACTCGCGCCTCGGCGGCCTACCCGCTCGCGATCACCCCGTCGCCTCAAAGCGACAGTCCCCTCGGGAGACTCTGATGGAACTCACGGCGGAGCCCTGTTCGCCGGTCCGGGTCGAGCACGCCGAGGGCCCGTTCTGGTACGGCGACCGGTTCGGCTGGGTGGACATCATGGCCGGGCGGCTGTGGCTGGCCGGCTTCGACGGGACGACCCTGACCGCGCCGCGGTCCCACGACGTGGGGCGGCCGCTCGGTGCGGCGGTGCCGGACGCGGCGGGCGGCTGGGTGCTCGCCGCCGGCACCGCCTTCCTCCGGCTCGACGAGGACGGCACCGTGACGCCGCTGACCGAGGATCTCGCCGACCCGTCACCGCTCCGGATGAACGACGGCAAGTGCGACCCGGCCGGTCGGTTCTGGGCCGGCACGATGGCCTACGACGAGTCGCGGCCGATCGCCTCGCTGTACGTCTTCGACGGGCGTCCCGGCACGGTGCTGAACGGCGTGACGATCTCCAACGGGCTGGGCTGGAGCCCGGACCACCGCCTCATGTACTACATCGACACCCCGACCGGGCGCGTCGACGTGTTCGACTACGACGCGGACTCCGGCGCGGTGTCCGGACGCCGGCCGTTCGTCGCGGTGGAGGGCGGGCATCCCGACGGCATGACCGTCGACGACGAGGGCTTCCTGTGGGTGGCGCTGTGGGGCGGCGGGGCGGTGCATCGCTACGACCCGTCGGGCCGGCTCGCGGGCGTCGTGCGGCTGCCGGTGACGAACGTGTCGAGCTGCTGCTTCGGCGGTGCCGACGGCACGACGCTGTTCGTGACGACCTCCCAGCAGGGCCTGTCCGCGGAGCAGCGCGAGGCCGAGCCGGACGCGGGCCGGATCTTCCGCGTCAGCCCGGGCGTCGGCGGCCCGCCCGCAACCCCCTTCGGCTGACATTCGGCTGACCGGAACCTGCCGATCGGGCGATTTCCCACCGAGGCGGCGGGGCCATGCGTCATGATCTCCCTGTGGACGAATGGTCACTTAGTGGATACACCGCCCTCCGAGAGCTGGGCCGAGGCGGCTTCGGCCGCGTCGTGCTCGCCCGCCACGACGCCTCGGGCACACACGTCGCGATCAAGTACCTGCACGTGACCGATGAGAGTTTCCGCACGGAGTTCCGCGCGGAGGCCGGAATCCTGCGCGGGCTACGGGACCCGCACGTGGTGACCCTGTTCGACTACGTCGAGACGCCGCAGGGCGCGGCGATCGTCATGGAGGCGATCGACGGGGTGTCGCTCCGCGCCCTGCTCAAAGAGCGGGGCAACCTCGAACCGGAGGCCGCGCTCGCCGTGCTGAAGGGGTCGCTGCTCGGCCTCGGGGCCGCGCATCGCGTGGGCGTCGTCCACCGTGACTACAAGCCCGCCAACGTCATGGTCGGCGGCGACGGGCAGAGCAAACTGATCGACTTCGGCATCGCGCTGCGCTCCGGCGACTCGGGACAGGTCGTCGGCACCCCGCCGTACATGGCGCCGGAGCAGTGGGACGGGGCGCCGGCCTCGCCCAGCACCGACGTGTACGCCGCGACCTGCGTGTTCTTCGAGTGCGTGACCGGCCGCACCCCATACCGGGCGGACACGCTGGCCGCGTACCGGGCGCAGCACATGGTCGGCCCGATCCCCACGGACGACGTGCCGGAGCCGGTACGGGCCCTGGTCGAACGCGGCCTGGCCAAGCACCCGCAGGGCCGCCCGCCCGGCGCGACCGAGTTCGCCGCGGAGTTGGAGGCGGCGGCCACCGCCGCGTACGGGCCGGAGTGGGAGTCCAATGGCTGGCGGCGTCTGGCCGAGGCGGCGGCCGGCCTGGCCGCGCTATTCCCGTTCGCCATGCTCGTCGCGAAGGTGGCCCCGGGCGGGGCCGCCCACGCGGGCCACGCCGGCGTGGCGGCGGGCAAGGCGGGTGCGGCGGCGGGCAAGGCCGGCGCCACGGCGGGCAAGGCCGGGCACGGGGCGCTGACCAAACTGCTCGGCGGCAACGCCGCGACCAAGGTGATCGCCGTGGCCACCGGCGCGGTCGTGGTGGGCGGGGCGGGCACCGCCGCGATCGTGCTGACCCACCATGACAAGCCGAAGAAGGCCGCCGTGGCGCCGCTGCGCGTCGAACTGGCCTCCTACAACCGGCAGGTCACCGGCCTGGACCTGAGCGGCGCCCACTCCGTCCAGGTGAGCGGCGGGAAGGACGCCGCCCTGCGCCGCCGTATCAACGACGCTCTGGCCGCCCCGCTCGAATGGGCGGCCGACGAGATTCGGCAGATGACCGCCAAGGCACAGCCGCCCTGCACGAAGCCGAGCGTGCTCGGGGCGAAGCCCGAGATCGGGCTGCGCGGCCCGCACCTGGTGACCGTCCGGTACGAACTGCCGAAACAGTTGTGCTACCCGCTCGACTTCGAACTGCCGCACATCACCGTCACCGTCGACCTGCGCACCGGGCAGTCACTGACGCCCGAGCAGGTGTTCGCCGCCGGCACGGTCACGACGAGCGGCATCGACACGTTGATGCGACGCGTGCAGCCCCACACCACCAAGCCGGACCTCGCGCTGGTGTGCACCGAGGGGACGGCCCCCGACGACTTCCGCCCGGGCCGGCCGTTCAACACGAAACGGCCGCAGCCGCCGCGCGTCTCGCCCTTCCTCACCCCGAAGGGCCTGGACGTCACGTGGTCGCACGTGGGCAGCGAGTGCCCGTTCTACGCGGTCACCCTGCCGTACTCCGAGGCACGTGACCTGCTCGCCCCGAACATCGTCGCGGAGCTGCCCAAATAGCACCCACATCAGGCGGGGTCCGCCTCCGGCGCGAACTCATCCAGCATGTTCAGCAGTTGGTCCACGCGTTCCACGATGACGGCGCGCAACCGTTCGGCGAGTCTGTCCCAGTCTTCGCGGGTCGGGGGCCCGCCGGGCGGGAGGGCCGCGAGTGCCACGCGGATCTCCTCCAGGGTGAGCCCGACCCGTTGTGCGGCGCGGATCATCGCGACGCGGCACAGCACGTCGGCGAAGAAGCGGCGCTGGTTGTCGCTCGTCCGCTCGCAGGGCAACAGACCCTGGTCGGCGTACCAGCGCACCGCCGACCTGGCGATGCCCATGCGCTCGGCGACCTGGCCGACCGTGAGGCCGGAGACGTGCCACTCCGCGGCCTCGCGATCGCGCGGCCGCGGGCTTGCGTTCAAGTTCACTTGACCCCCTAGCGTCTCGGCCATCTCACCACGAGACGTACAGGAGGAACACCATGGCCGAAACGTTGCGCGTCGGAGTACTCGTCGGCAGCACCCGCCCGGCCCGGCGGGCCAGGGCGGTCGCCGAGTGGATCTGCGCGGGCCCCGAAGCCGCCGAGCTCGCCCTCGACCTCACCGTCGTCGACCTGGAGGAGGTCGGCCTGCCGATGCTGGCCGAACCCGATCCGCCCGCCTTCGGCCGGTACGCGCTGGAGCACACGAGGGCCTGGGCGGAACTGGTCGCCGGCTTCGACGCCTACGTGCTCGTGTCACCGGAGTACAACCACTCCACCACCGCCGTGCTGAAGAACGCGCTGGACCACCTGTACGCCGAGTGGCAGGACAAGGCCGTGGCCTTCGCCGGCTACGGCACCGGCGGCGGGGTCAGGGCCGTCGAGCACCTGCGCGGGATCACCGCGGAGCTCGGCATGGCCGGCGTCGGGCCGCAGGTGGCGCTCGACCTCTTCGAGGACTTCGACGACCAGGGACGATGCGGGCCGCGGGCACGGCAGGAGGAGGCGCGCCGCCGGATGCTCACCGGCCTGGCGCGCTGGGGACGGTCGCTGCGGGGCCTGCGTTCGACGCCGGACACCCCCGACGGCGAGCGGCCGCGCCTGCACTCGCCCGCGGAGAACGCCGAGGCCTCCGCCGCGGTGGAGCGGCTCATCGAGACGCTCCAGGGCGGCGGCGAGACCGTCGACGCCGACGAGTACGACCGGATGTTCGCCGAGGACATCCTCTGGGGCAGCCCCTACGGACGCACGCTGGCGGGGTACGCGCCGCTCAACGCGATCCACCACAAGCTCATGGCGAAGAGGGTCGCGCCTCCGTCGCGGTTCGAGCCGGTCCAGGTCCTCGCACCGGCGCCCGGCGTGGCCGTCGCCCACATCCGCCGGCGTGCCCTGACCGATGGCACCGACGAGCCCGGCTTCTCCGAGATGGCGATGTACGTCCTGATCAAGCGGCACGGAACCTGGTGGCTCGCCGCCGCCCAGAACACCCCCGTCGCCGACCCGCCCCCGGCGCCGTGACCCCGGAACCGCCGCCCGGCTTCGCCGTGCCGCCACGCCGCTTCACCTCTAGTGCGCGCCGGCTCAGCGGCGCTCGCCCAGGGTGGCGAGGCCGGTGACGAGCAGGTCGACTAGGAGGCGTGCTCGGCTGCCATCCGGGTCGAGATCAGGGTCGAAGACGGTCACCTGGGCTCCGGTGGCACGCGGCGCGAGAGCCGCGAGAAGATCGGTCAGTTCGACGACGCTGAGTCCTCCGGGGTCCGGGGAATCGACGGCGGGCATCACGCTCGGATCGAGGATGTCGACGTCCAGATGCAGCCAGTAGCCGTCGAGGTCGTCACGATCGACGACATCGAGAATCCGGCGCGCGGCTTCCGCGGCGCCGTGCGATCGGATCTGTGCGGCGGTGATGACCGTGCCCAGAAGCGCGGTGGTCTCCTCAAGCGCCGAGTCGTCGTCGCGGCAGCCCGCATGGGCGGTGTCGGTTGGGGCGAAGTACGGGCCGAGGCCATCGATGTCGGCGATCGTGGGCCAGTGCAGGCCCACCGCGGCGGCCAGATCTTCTCCGGCCAGGCTGGCGCACTGGTCGGAGTTGCCGGGATGCCGGAAGTCGGTGTGTCCGTCGAGATGCACCAGGCCGTAACGCCCCGGCGCTCGCCGCAGGGCGATCCCCGTCCCCACGAGCAGGCTGCAGTCCCCACCGACCACCAGGGGTGTAAGGCCGTCGGCGCGGAGGGTCTCGATGCGCTCGGCCAGCCGCCGGGCGTGCTCGACGATGGCCTGGTGATTGCGGAGCACGCCTGGTCGGGCATCGTCGGCGTACCGGCGGGGGAGTACGGCGCCGCGATCGTGCCCGCCGCGCTCGGCGAAGCGTCGGTGAAGGCCGGCCTCACGGAGCGCCTCAGGCGCTTTGGCCGTGCCGGGCACGCTCGTCGGCGCGGGCGGGCGCAACCCCAGGTTGGTGGGGGCGGAGATCAGGCCGATCGTCACCGGTCGAAGCTACACCCGGGAGCGGACATTCTCGGTCGCGCGGGACTCGTCTAGAGCACACGGGAAAGAGCGGCCTCGATGACCTCCAGGCCGGCGACGGCGTCGTCGAGTGTCACCGGGGGCGGCGCTTCACCCCGGATCGCGGCGGCGACCGCCGGGTAGAAGTCCTGGTAGCGGCCGTGCTCGGTGACGTGCGGCCGTGTTCTGCCCGGGGTGCCGAGCAGCCCGTACGCCTCCGGCGGCGTCACGCCGAAACCCTGGTCGTCCGGCGTCAGCCCGTCGCGGAGCTGGGCCTCCTGGCCGTCCAGGCCGTAGGTCGTGTACGCCGCCCGGTCGCCGAGGACGCGGAAGCGCGGGCCCAGCTCGGCGCTGACCGCGCTCATCCACAGGTGCGACCGGACGCCGTTCGTGTGGGTCAGGGCCACGAACGCGTCGTCGGCGGCCTCCGCGCCGGGGCGGCGGACGTCCACCTCCGCGTACACCTCAGAGGCCGGCGGCCCGAACAACGTGATCGCCTGGTCGATGAGGTGCGCGCCGAGGTCGTACAGGACGCCGCCGGCCGCGGCCGGGTCGGCGGTCTCCTTCCAGCCCGGTTTGATCTCCGGGCGCCAGCGGGTGAACCGCGACTCGAACCGCAGCACCCGGCCCAGCGTGCCCGCCGAGCACAGCCGGGCGACCGTGCGGAAGTCGCCGTCCCAGCGCCGGTTGTGGAAGGGGATCACGAGCGGCCCGCCGGCGAGGGACCGTGCCTCGGCCGCGGTCGGCGCGACCGGTTTGTCGACCACGACCGGCAGGCCGGCGTCGAGCGCGGCGCGGGCGAGGGGAACGTGGGAACGGTTCGGCGTCGTGACCACGACCAGGTCGTATCCGCCCGCCCACACCGGGTCCGTACCGTCCAGGATCTCCGTGTCCGGGTACCGGTCGCGGACGCTCGCCCGGCGTTCGGGGTTCGCCGTGACGACGGCGGCCAGTTCGAGGTCCGGCGCGGCGGAGATGAGCGGCGCGTGGAAGACGGCACCTCCGGTGCCATAGCCGATCAACGCGACCCGAAGGGTGTCCACAGATGGCCTCCTCGGGAACCATTTGATCACGCTCCGGGTCTGTCCCGGCACGCCCGCCCGGCCTAATGTCGCTGAGGGGCCCACGATGGGGAGGAGTGTGCATGCCCGGACCATCCCCGGATGCGAATCTGGCGGAGGTGCTCAGGCAGTGGACGAACGCGTTCGGCTGGTCTGAACGGGCCGCGTTCCTGTGCGGTGACGACGTCTACACCCACGGCGAGGTGCACCGGGGCGCGGCCCGCGCCGCGTCGCTGCTGCGCGCGCACGGGGTCGCGCCGAGCGACCGCGTGACGATCGCGCTGCCCGGCTCGATGGAGCTCGTCTGGTCGTTTCTCGGCGCCGTACGCATCGGCGCGATCGCGGTCCTGGCCGACCCGGACGCCTCGGCGCTGCCCCCGGCGGCCTTCGCGGTCTGCTCGCCCGGGCGCCACCCGCACACGATCACGCCTGTGGAGCTGATCGCCGCGCTGCCCGCCGCCGCCTTCGCCGACCCGTACCCGGTGCTGCCCGAGGCGCCGGCGTACGGCCAGCACGCCACGACGTACGCCCACCGCGACCCCGAAGAGTCCTACCTGGCGATGGAGCCGTTCGGGCTGCGCGAGAACGACGTGCTGTTCTCGGTGTCGAAGACCTACGACCCGGTCGGCCTGCGCAACACCATCTTCCTTCCGCTGTTCACCGGCTCCTGCGCGGTCCTCGACTCGCGGCAGCGTTCGATCCCCCTGGTCGCGGAGGGCGTGCGGCGGCACCGGGCCAGCGTGCTGCTGTCGACGTCGGCGTTCCTGGGCCGGCTGGCGGCGGAACGGCCGGAGGGCGACTTCGCGCCGCTGCGGCTCGCGGTGTCCCAGGGGGCGACGCCACCACCGAGCCGGGTCGAGCAGTGGCTCGGCTGCCCGGTGGTGACGCCGTGATCGGTCAGCCGCCGGCCCCGGCGTAGGTGCCGAAGCTCCAGAAGACGCCTTCGGGGTCGCGCACCGTGAAACCGCGCCCGTACGGCTCGTCCTGCGGCTCCTGCACCACCGTGGCGCCGGCCGCCCGCGCCCGCTTGAACAGGCCGTCGACGTCGTCGGTCACGACATAGGCCGAACCGGTGCCGGACGGCAGGCCGGCGATGGAGCTGTCCTCGCGGGACGCGCTGCCGAGCATGACGCCTCCGCCGAGGGGCCAGCGGAGCTCGGCGTGGTCGACGCGGTCGCCGCTCTCGTAGACCGCGACGCGCTCGAAGCCGAAGGCGTCGGTCAGGAACTGGATGGCGGCGTGGGCGTCGGAGTAGCGGAACGACGGCCAGATGAAAGTTTCGCTCATGAATCCTCCTTCGTCGGAGGAGTGACCATGGGCGCTGTGTTCGTTGATTCGCTCACTACGTTCGCTCATGCCGTCATCGTCCGCCGGCGTCCTCGCCGCCGTCTTGGATGAATGGGAGATCGTCGCCGGTCAGCCAGGCCGAGGGCGGGCAGCCGCACAGGTCGTTCCACTCGCGCGCCAGGTGCGCCTGGTCGTAGAACCCGCACACGGCCGCGACCTCGGCGAGCGACGGCCGGTCCCGCCGCGACAACAGCCGCTTGGAGCGCTGGAACCGTACGACGCGCGCCGTCTCCTTCGGCGTCAGGCCGTACTCGGCGGTGAACCGCGCGGCCAGGTGCCGGCGGCTCCAGCCGACCTCGGAGGCGATGTCGGCGACGCGCGCGAGGCCGCCGCTCCCGACGATCAGCCGCCAGGCGTGGCGCAGCTCGTCCGGGGGCGCGCCCGGACGGCCGGCGTCACCGGACAGCACCTCGTCCAGTACGGCGAACCGCGCGGGCCACGACCGCGCCTCGGCCAGCCGCTCGGTCAGCTCGGCCGCCCGCGTCCGCAGCAGCCCGTCGAGCGGGATGACGACCGACGCGAGCTCGCCGGCCGGCATCCCCAGCAGTGACCGGGCGCCCTGCGGGGTGAGGCTGAGCTGGACGCCGTACTGGTCGCCGTCGTGCTCGATCAGCACCGGGCGCGTGTGCATCCCCCCGGCGAGCGCCGGAAACCCCGCGGCGTCCGAATGACGGCCGGGCTGGGTCGCGCGGGTCGGCGCGCCGAGGCTGAGCACCACGGTGAGGTACGGCGAGGGCAGCCCGCGGTGGGTGCCCGGCGGCAGACCCTCGTAGCGGTAGCCCGAGTAGTGGGCGACCAGCGGCGCCAGGCGTGCCGGCGGGGTCACCTCGGCTCGCTCCATGACGAGAGCTGAGCTGCTCATGGCCCCCACGGTAACCGTGACGAACGGCACGTCGCGTCCCTGCCGCGGAGAATTTCCTCCTCATAGACTGGCCGCGCGACGGCGAGGGAAGGAACCCGGTGCGATTCCGGGACTGTCCCGCAACTGTGATCGGATAGCGCACTCGCGCGCGGTGACCCGAGAGTCAGGAGACTTCCCGCCGTCGGCATCGGCACCCGAGCCGGGGCGAGGACCCCCGAGGGAAGGACCCACACGTGCGCGTCTTGCTGCTTTCCACCGCCGACACCGAGTTGCTGTCGGCCCGTTCCGCCGGGTACGCCACGGGCAATCCCGCCCGGCTGGCCCTCGCCGACCTCGACGCGCTCTGCGCGGACGCGGACGCCGTCGTCGTCCGGCTCCTGGGCGGTCTGAAGACCTGGCGCGCGGGCGTGGAGGACCTGCGGCGGCGCGGTCTGCCGCTGGTCGCGCTCGGCGGTGAGGCCACCCCGGACGCCGAGCTGATGGCGCTGTCCACCGTGCCCGCGGGCGTCGCGGCCGAAGCCCTGGACTACCTGCGCGAGGGCGGCGTCGGCAACCTGCGCGAGCTGCGTCGCTTCCTCGCCGGGATGCTGTCGCCGGGTGACGAGGAGCCCTGGGCGCCGCCGCAGCGGATGCCCGAGTACGGCGTGCACGGTGAGCCTGAGGCCCGCGCGGACCGGCCCACGGTGGGCGTGGTCTTCTACCGGGCGCACGAACTGTCCGGCAACACCGCGTTCGTCGACACGCTCTGCGAGCGGATCGAGGCGGCGGGCGGCAACGCGCTGCCGGTCTTCTGCGGCTCGCTCCGCTCCGCCGACGAGGGCCTGCTCGAACTCCTCGGCCGCGCCGACGCCATCGTGGTGACGGTGCTCGCGGCCGGAGCCTCCGCCGAAGATGGGTGGGACGCGGGAGCGCTGGCGGCGCTGGACGTCCCGGTCATCCAGGGCATGTGCCTGACGACCTCGCGGGAGGTGTGGGCGGCCTCCGACGCGGCGCTGTCGCCGATGGACGCGGCCATGCAGGTGGCCATCCCCGAGTTCGACGGACGGCTGATCTCCGTGCCGTTCTCCTTCAAGCAGGAGGGCCCCGACGGTATCCCGGTGTACGCCGCCGATCCCGAGCGCGCCGCCCGCGTCGCCGGCATCGCCGTGCGCCACGCGCGCCTGCGGCACACGCCGCCCGCCGAGCGCAGGCTGGCGATCGTGCTCTCGTCGTACCCGACCAAGCACGCGCGCGTCGGCAACGCGGTCGGCCTGGACACCCCGGTCTCGGCGGTACGCCTGCTGACCGCGCTGAAGGAGGCCGGCTACCAGGTCGGCGACCACCCCGACGACGGCGACGAGCTCATCCACTCGCTCATCGCGGCGGGCGGCCACGACGTGGAGTGGCTGACCGAGGAGCAGCTGCGCGCCGCGTCCGCGCGGGTGCCGCTGGAGGACTACCGACACTGGTTCGCCGCGCTGCCCGACTCGCTGCGTGAGGCCGTACGGGAGCACTGGGGCGAGCCGCCGGGTGAGCTCTACACGGACGGCGACGACATCGTGCTGGCCTCGCTGCGGTTCGGGAACGTGCTGCTGATGATCCAGCCGCCGCGCGGCTTCGGCGAGAACCCGGTGGCGATCTACCACGACCCGGATCTGCCGCCGTCGCACCACTACCTGGCCGCCTACCGCTGGCTGGACGAGACGTTCCGCGCCGACGCGGTCGTCCACCTCGGCAAGCACGGCACGCTCGAATGGCTGCCCGGCAAGGGCCTGGGCCTGTCCGCCGAGTGCGCGCCCGACGCCGTGCTCGGCGACCTGCCGCTGGTGTACCCGTTCATCGTCAACGACCCCGGCGAGGGCACCCAGGCCAAGCGCCGTGGCCACGCCGTCGTCGTCGACCACATGGTGCCGCCGATGGCCCGCGCGGACACGTACGGCGACCTGGCCAAGCTGGAACAGCTGCTGGACGAGTACGCCACGGTCCAGGCGCTGGACCCGGCCAAGCTGCCCGCCGTGCGCGCGCAGATCTGGACCCTCGTGCAGGCCGCCCAGCTCCACCAGGACCTGCACGTGTCCGACGAGCCGGGCGCCGACGACTTCGACGACTTCGTCCTGCACGTGGACGGGTACCTGTGCGAGGTCAAGGACGTGCAGATCCGCGACGGCCTGCACATCCTCGGCGACGCGCCGGACGCGGAGCAGCGGGTCAACCTCGTCCTCGCGGTGCTGCGGGCCGCCCAGGTCTGGACCGGCGGCTCCGGCGCGCTGCCGGGACTGCGCGCGGCCGTCGCCGCCCGGTACGGGCTGGAGGAGAAGGCGCTGCTGGCCGAGCCGGGCGCCCCGGCGGACGCCGGCGGGCTCACCGAACTCGCCGACGGCCCCTCTCGTACCGCGTCCGACGTCATCGACCTGCTCGAGGCGGTCGCGCGGCGGCTCGTCGTCGGCATGGAGACCCTCGGCTGGGACGCCGCGAAGGTCCCGGCGGTCTGCGCCGAGGTGCTCGGCTCGGCGGACCAGAACGTCGAACGGCTCCTGGAGTTCGCGGCGCGCGAGGTCGTGCCGCGCCTGGCGGCCACGTCCGGCGAGATCGACGCCGTACTGCACGCGCTGGACGGCGGGTACGTCCCGGCCGGGCCGTCGGGCTCGCCGACGCGCGGCCTGGTCAACGTGCTGCCGACCGGGCGCAACTTCTACTCCGTCGACCCGAAGGCGATCCCCTCACGCGGCTCCTGGGAGGTCGGCGTCTCCCTCGCCGACTCGCTGGTCGCCCGCCACCTCGCCGACACAGGGGAGTACCCGAGCAGCGTCGGCCTCACGGTCTGGGGCACCTCGGCGATGCGCACCCAGGGCGACGACATCGCCGAGGTCCTCGCGCTGATCGGCGTACGGCCGGTGTGGGACGACGCCTCCCGCCGGGTCACCGGCTTCGAGGTGATCCCGCGCGCGGAGCTGGGCCGCCCGCGCATCGACGTGACGCTGCGCATCTCCGGTTTCTTCCGCGACGCCTTTCCGCACGTCATCACCCTCATCGACGACGCGATCGCGACCGTCGCCGAGCTGGACGAACCGGACAATCACCTGCGGGCGCACGCGCTGGAGGACGCGCGCGAGCACGGTGACTGGCGGCGCGCCACGAGCCGCATCTTCGGCTCCAAGCCCGGCGCGTACGGCGCGGGCCTGCTGCCGCTGATCGACGCGCGCAACTGGCGCGACGACGGCGACCTGGCCGAGGTGTACGCCGTGTGGGGCGGCTACGCGTACGGGCGCGGACTCGACGGGCGCGAGGCGCGCGGCGACATGGAGGCGGCGTTCCGGCGCATCACCGTCGCCGCGAAGAACCAGGACACCCGCGAGCACGACATCGTCGACTCCGACGACTACTTCCAGTACCACGGCGGCATGGTGGCCATGGTCCGTACGCTGACGGGCCGCAGCCCCGCCGCGTACGTCGGCGACTCGGCGCTGCCGGAACAGGTGAGGACGAGGACGCTCGGCGAGGAGACGCACCGGGTGTTCCGCGCCCGCGTGGTCAACCCGCGCTGGATCGCGGCGATGCGCCGGCACGGGTACAAGGGCGCGTTCGAACTGGCCGCGACGGTGGACTACCTGTTCGGCTACGACGCGACGGCCGGCGTGGTGGACGACTGGATGTACGAGAAGCTGGCCGAGGAGTACGTCTTCGACCCGGAGAACCGCGAGTTCATGGAGCGCTCGAACCCCTGGGCGCTGCGCGGCATCACCGAACGCCTGCTGGAGGCCGCCGACCGCGACCTGTGGGCCGAGCCGGACCCCGAGACCCTCGACCGGCTCCGCGAGACCTACCTGCGCCTCGAAGGCGACCTCGAAGGCGGCGAGTGACGCACCTCACACGACACGGCGGAAAGGGGTGACCGTTCGCCCGGGGCGGGTCTACACTTGCGTCGTTCGTTGTCTTGGATCATTCGCGTTATGAAGGTAGGTCTGGCGCCATGACCGCATCCCAGACTCCGACCCCCGCCGAGGAGTTGCGCGGTGCCGGCCTGCGGGTGACCGCCGCACGCGTCGCGCTGCTCGAGACCGTGCGGCACGGTGACCACCTCGACGTCGAGGCGATCGCGTCCGGAGTGCGCGATCGCGTGGGTCACGTCTCCCTCCAAGCCGTGTACGAGGCCCTGCACGCCCTCACCGCGGCCCGGCTCGTACGCCGCATCGAGCCGGCCGGCAGCCCGGCCCGGTTCGAGGGACGCGTGGGGGACAACCACCACCATGTCGTCTGCCGGTCCTGCGGTGTCGTCGCCGACGTCGACTGCGCGGTCGGTGAGATTCCCTGCCTGACTCCGTCCGACGACCACGGCTTCGTGATCGACGAGGCCGAGGTCGTGTACTGGGGCCTGTGCCCCGACTGTTCCACCGCACGCAATTCCTGAGCACCCGCTCTGATCCCGGAAGGATTCCCGTGTCTGACACTCCTGACACCGTTGTTGGAGAGACGAACGATGAGAGCGCGGGCGGCTGCCCGGTCGCGCACGGGCGTGCCCCGCACCCCACTCAGGGAGGCGGCAACCGCGGCTGGTGGCCGGATCGGCTCAACCTGAAGCTGCTCGTCAAGAACCCGCCCATGGCCAACCCCCTGGGCGAGGACTTCGACTACGCCGAGGCGTTCAACAGCCTCGACCTCGCCGCCGTGAAGCAGGACATCGCGCAGGTGCTCACGGACTCACAGGACTGGTGGCCGGCCGACTTCGGGAACTACGGGCCGCTGATCATCCGCATGGCGTGGCACAGCGCGGGCACCTACCGCGTCAGCGACGGCCGGGGTGGCGCCGGGGCGGGGCAGCAGCGCTTCGCGCCCCTCAACAGCTGGCCGGACAACGCGAGCCTCGACAAGGCCCGCCGCGTGCTGTGGCCCGTCAAGCAGAAGTACGGCCAGAAGATCTCGTGGGCCGACCTGATGATCCTGGCCGGCAACGTCGCCCTGGAGACGATGGGCCTGAAGACCTTCGGCTTCGGCGGCGGCCGCGAGGACGCCTGGGAGGCCGACGAGGACGTCTTCTGGGGCCCCGAGACCGCCTGGCTGGACGACGAGCGCTACAGCGGTGAGCGCGAGCTGGAAAAGCCCCTGGCCGCGGTGCAGATGGGCCTCATCTACGTCAACCCCGAGGGCCCGAACGGCAACCCGGACCCGGTCGCCGCGGCACGCGACATCCGCGAGACGTTCGGCCGCATGGGGATGAACGACGAGGAGACCGTCGCCCTGATCGCCGGTGGCCACACCTTCGGCAAGACGCACGGCGCGGCCCCGGCCGACGCCATCGGACCCGAGCCCGAGGGCGCCCCGCTGGAGGACCAGGGCCTGGGCTGGAAGAACTCCTACGGCACCGGCAAGGGCCGGGACTCCCACACGAGCGGTCTCGAGGTCACCTGGACGCCCACCCCGACGAAGTGGGACAACACCTTCTTCGAGCTCCTCTTCGGCTACGAGTGGGAGCTGACCGAGAGCCCCTCCGGGGCGAACCAGTGGCGGCCGAAGGACGGCGCCGGCGCCGGCACCGTGCCCGACCCTGAGGACGGCACGCTGAACCGCGCACCGGGGATGCTGACGACCGACCTCTCGCTGCGCTTCGACCCGATCTACGAGCCGATCTCGCGGCGCTTCAAGGACAACCCCGAGGAGTTCGCGGACGCGTTCGCCCGCGCCTGGTTCAAGCTGACCCACCGCGACATGGGCCCGATCCAGCGGTACCTCGGTCCCGAGGTCCCGTCGGAGACGCTGATCTGGCAGGACCCCGTCCCGGCGGTCGACCACGAGCTGGTCGACGCCGATGACATCGCCGCGCTCAAGGCCCGGCTCCTGGACTCCGGTCTCTCGGTCTCCCAGCTGGTCACCACCGCGTGGGCGTCGGCCGCGTCGTTCCGCGGCACCGACAAGCGCGGCGGCGCCAACGGCGCGCGCATCCGGCTGGAGCCGCAGAAGAACTGGGAGGTCAACAACCCCAACGAGCTGACGACCGTGCTGCGCACCCTGGAGCAGGTCCAGGAGGCGTTCAACGCCGAGCAGACCGGTGGTAAGCGGATCTCCCTGGCCGACCTGATCGTGCTCGGTGGGTGCGCGGCCGTCGAGAAGGCCGCGAAGGACGCCGGCCACGACATCGTGGTGCCCTTCACTCCGGGACGCACCGACGCGTCGCAGGAGCAGACCGACGTCGAGTCCTTCGAGGTGATGGAGCCGTCGCACGACGGGTTCCGCAACTACCTCATGAAGGGCAACCTGCTGCCGGGCGAGTTCCTCCTGATCGATCGGGCGAACCTCCTCACCCTGAGCGCGCCCGAGATGACGGTCCTCCTCGGTGGGCTGCGCGTCCTGGGCGCCAACCACGGGCAGTCCTCCCTGGGCGTCCTCACCGACCGCCCCGGGACGCTGACCAACGACTTCTTCGTGAACCTGCTCGACATGGGCACGGTGTGGAAGCCGGTGTCCGAGGAGTCCGAGACCTACGAGGGACGCGACGCCTCGGACGAGGTCAAGTGGACCGCCAGCCGCGTCGACCTGGTCTTCGGCGCCAACTCCGAGCTGCGCGCGGTCGCCGAGGTGTACGCGAGCGACGACGCGAAGGAGAAGTTCGTGAACGACTTCGTCGCGGCGTGGGACAAGGTGATGATGCTGGACCGGTACGACCTGGTCTGAGCTCGTCTGATCTGATCTGACCTGGTCTGGTGGGTACGTCCAGGCCGGCCCGTGGATGGGCCGGCCTGGACGTTCTCATGTGGCGGGCGCGACGAGGAGGCCTGCCGTCCGCCGCGCCCAGCGGACGGCGAACGGTGTGGCCAGCCCCGTCAGGGCGAACAGCGCCCCGACGACGTACCAGCCGGGGCGGCCCCAGGTGATGCAGAGCGCGATGAGCACGCTCGGCCCGACGGCTTCGGACAGCCCGGCGCCCAGGCCGAACACGCCGAGATACTGCCCGGTGGCATGCTCCGGGGCGAGGGCGAAGGACACCTCGAACCCCCCGCCGGAGTGCCACAGTTCGCCGACCGTGTGGACGACGACCGCGGCCATGAGCAGCGTCGCGGCGGCCCACGCGGGTGTCCCCGCGGACAGTGAGATCAGCGAGCAGGACACCAGGAAGGCCACGCCCGCGCGGCGGTAGGCGACCCCGCCGGCCGTGGGGTCGCTGATGCCGCGGCTGGCCCGTACCTGGAACACGACGACGATGACGGTGTTCACGACCATCGTCCCCGACACGAGCCAGCGCGGAGCGGCGGTGGCCCCCACCAGCCACAGCGGGACGGCCACGGTGAGCACCTTGAACTGGACGGCCATGATGCCGTCGAGCGCGGTGAGCAGAAGATAGGGCCGGTCCCGCAGGGCGATCCAGCGAGGTCCGTGAACGCCGGGCTTCGCCGTGACCGGCGGGAGGAAGGCCAGGATCGCCGCGGAGGCCGCGAAGGCGACCGCGTTGCCGATGACCAGCGTCTGGTACGCGGTGAGGGTGCCCACCTCGACGGCCCAGCCCGCCAGCAGGGCGCCGAGGGAGATGCCGACATTGGTCACGGCGCGGAGATAGGCGCGGAACTCCTGCGGCCGGTCCCCGCCGTACCGCCTGATGATCGGACTGCGCGCGGCCAGTCCCGCCGCCTTGGCCCCGGTGGCCGCGCCCACCGCGAGAACGAACGGCCAGAACCCGTCCACCAGCACGAAGCCGGCCGTGGCCAGCGCCTGGACGACGAGGGTGGCCGCGTAGACGCCACGAGCGCCGCGCCGGTCCGCGAGATGCCCGACGGCGATGCCCATGGCCAGTGAGAGGAGGCCGGCCATGCCGAGCCCGAGCCCCACCTGGCTCGCCGGCAGATGCACCGCCTGGGTGAAGTACAGGACTCCGGCGGTGAGGTAGAGGCCGCTGCCGACGGTGTAGACGAAGTTCGAGGCCGCGACGACGCGCTGGGGTCCGGTGTCCGGGATCAGGTGGGACATGACGCCATCTTGTTGCAACTTGCTCGCAACAGCAATAGCTATGCGACTGGGGTCGTCACAGGGCCTCCAGCGCCTTCTGGATGATGGATCGCGACTCCGTGATCGAGTAAGCGTGGCCTCGGAGCAGGTCGAACCGCATCGCGCAGGTCGCGACGGTGGGCGGCCGGTCGATCAGAGTTCCGTGTCCCGCCGATTCGAGGTAAACGACGTCGCTTTCGCCGTTGAACTCCAGGACCGTGAAACTTCCGGAGAACGCGACATAGTAGTCGGTGTCCTGTGGAAGCACTTGGATGCTGATTTCCGGGCGCTCGGAGAGTCGCAGCAGATGGGCGAGCTGTTCGCGAACGGTGTCGGGCGATCCGATTTTCCGGCGCAGCGCCACCTCGTCGATGACGAGGAAGACGTGCGGGGGATTCTTCCGGTCGAAGAGTGCCTTGCGTTCGGCCTGCGTCCGGATCGTCTCGTCGATCTCGTCGGGGTTCATGACCTTTCCCAGTAGCGCGCGAGCGTAGTCGTCGGTCTGGAAGAGCGCCGGGATGAGACGCGTCTCGAACACGCGCATCGTGTTGGCGCTCCGCTCCAGCTCCAGGTATGCCGCTGAGCCGGGCGGCAGCGTCCCCAGGCGGCGCGTTCCCTTGATGAGTTTCCAGAATTCGAGGAACAGGCCGCCCAGCTTGAAGTACGTGTCGAGATCCTCGGCGAACGTTTTGGACGGAACGTTCCTCGCCGTCTCGATCTGGCCGACGAACTGCGGGCTGTAGCCCAGGGTCTCCGCGAGTTCGGTCCTGGTGAGGCCGGCGGCCTCGCGCATCTTCTGGAGCGCGATACCGAACGCTTGAATCGCCGGAGAGTCATGCGGATCGCGTTGCGCTGCCATGAGAAATGGGGCTCCTGTCCGTAAATGTCGCATCGCCGTATATCGCGGTTTCGCGTATCAGCATTGCGAGGACGGACTTATATGTCACCATTCCCAGGTACTTCTGGAACTTCTCCCCCTGGAGTGTGCGCCGATGAACATCAATGAGTCGCCCGACCCGCGATCGTCGCTGTGGGCATTCATGGCTTACCTGCTGCGCTTTCACCGGATGGAGCGCGGCATGTCCGGCGCCGCGCTGGCCGACCTGCTCAACTGCGCCCGCTCGTCGATTTCCCGACTGGAGAACGCCGACGCCAAGCTCACCGAGGCGCAGGCCGCGCAGGTGGACGACGAGTGGAGGACCGGCGGCCTGTTCGGCGTGCTGCTGTTCTTCGCGCGCCTGGGCCACGACCCCAACTGGTTCAAGTCATTCACCGACGCCGAACTCCGCGCCCTGGTCATGAAGATCTACAGCGGCCAACTGATCCCGGCCCTGTTCCAGACCCCCGAGTACGCCAGAGCGGTCCTGACGGCCGGTCGATGGCCGGATGTGGAAGGCGCGGTGGAAGCACGAATGGCGCGGCAAAGACTGCTGACGAAGAAGGACCCGCCCGAGGTCTGGCTTCTGCTCGCGGAAACGGCTCTGCTCGTTCATGTCGGCGGCAAGAAGGGCATGCGCGCTCAACTCGCCCACCTGCTGGAACTCTCGGAGTTGCCTAACGTGACCCTGCGCGTGGTCCCGAACTCGGCAGGCGCGAACTTCGGTCTCGATGGACCTTTCAAGATCGTCACGTTGAGGAAGAGCGTATTGGCTTATGTGGAGGCGCTGAACGGCGGAAGGCTGGTGCCCGAGGAAGCCGAGGTAGGCGAGCTTGAGACGAGATTCGACCGAATCGGGGCTGTGGCCGAGCCCGTAGACTCCTCCCGTCGTCTGATTCGGGAACTGATGGAGACCTATACATGACCTCCCCGGTATGGCGAAAGAGCAGTTGGACGAGCGACGGCACGCAGGGCAACTGTGTGGAAGTGGCGGAGCTACCGAGCGCGGGATTCTCGGGGGAGCGCGATGGACCTTCCACTGACGGAGTTCGAGCCGAGCGGTGACGGTCTGGTCCCGCCGACCCCTCCGCCGCTGAGCGAGCAACTGCCCGAGCGCGTCGTGATGTGCTTCTTCCCCGAGATCGTCGACGGCCTCGGAGAGACGCACGGCGCGCGACGCATCGGCGCGTACTCCCGCGAACTCGGCGGTCACGCCGTCTACCGGCTCGTCCATGACGGTGTGCCGGTCGCCGTGTTCCACCCCGGCGTCGGCGCGCCCCTCGCCGTGCAGCACTTCGAGAAGGCGATCGCCGCCGGCGGACGGTACTTCGTCGCCTGCGGCGGTGCGGGCGCCGTACGGCCCGGCCTGGCGCTCGGTCACGTCGTCGTGCCGGACGCCGCCGTACGCGACGAGGGCACTTCGTACCACTACGCCGCGCCCTCCCGCCTGATGAGCGCCGACCCGTCCGCGGTGGAGACGGCCGTGGCCACGCTCGCCGCACACGACATTCCCCACGTCACCGGCACGACCTGGACGACGGACGCCCCGTTCCGCGAGACCCCCGAGCGCGTACGGGCGCGCCGCGAGGAGGGCTGCCTGACGGTCGAGATGGAGACCGCCGCGTTCCTCGCCGTCGCACGCTTCCGTGACGTGCGCTTCGCTCAGTACCTCTACGCGGGCGACGACGTGAGCGGCCAGGCCTGGGACCACCGCGCATGGACGACGGCCGCCGTACGGCCGGAACTGCTCGGGCTCGCGATCGAGACGGTCACCAGGCTGTGAACGCCAGAGCCGGCCAAGAGACGGCGGCGACCTACGGTGATTCCCACGGAGCCCCGGACCTGACCGGCCACCCGGTCACCCGGCTGATCATCGGGATCAGCCGGGAGGCGACCTTGAGATGGCCCGCGACCGTCGGATGGACCGTGTCGGTGTAATCCGCGGTGCTGTGCCGGTCCAGCCAGCCATCGGTGTCGACGAAGACCATCCGCGGATCGGCGGCGTCCGCCACGTCGGACTGGATCGCGGCCGTGTGCCGGCCGATGAGCGGCTCCATCGCGAAGATCCAGGCATGCGGGTTCGCCGCGCGGACCTCGCTCAGGTAGCTCACGTACGCCGGCGCGAACTGCTCATCCGTGACCGTGCTGTCGTTGGAGCCTTGCAACACCACCACGACGTCCGGGACGAACCCGGAGTCGGCGGGCGATCCGGCGAAGTTGTACGGGAAGGACTCCGGCGCCGTCGGCACGTTGCCGACGCCCTCGCGCATGACGCCCTGCTTGCCGAAGCCCACGAGCTGCATGTCGGCGCCGAAGGCACGGGCGGTGACCGCGGCGTACGTGCGCGTGCCGTCTGCTCCGTCCGGGGTCAGCGGTTGCCCGAGCGCGCGGATGCCCTCGGTGATCGAGTCGCCGAAGAAGGCCATCCGCACGGGCGCCGGCCGCGGCGGCGAAAGCAACCGCCCGCGGGGCGCGAGGCGGAACCCGCGAATGATCACGGCGTCGCCGAGCGGCGGCAGCCAGCGGTTGGTGACCTGGTCGGTGTCCTTGACGTCGACGCGCAGCGTGTGCGCGCCCGGACGCAGCCCGGGCGGTGCGAGGTCGATCTCCGGCCGGTCCACCGTCACCAGTGACCGAGGCCCACCGTCGACGGTCACCCACAGCTGTGGCGGCACCGCGACGGTGGAGACGTCGAACAGGCCGGTCACCTGCCCGCCGGTGAACCGCAGGCGTACCCGCGATCCCGAGTTCACCGTGGCCGCCTCGTCGCCCGCGTAGTGGCGCTCCCAGCGCCCGACGAATCCGATCCGCGGATCGGAGGACGCGACGGTCGTGCTCGCCTGCGCCACCGCGCTGGGCGTGCCGAGCAGTGCTCCGGCCAGCAGGGCGGCCGGGAGTGCCCCGGCCGCCGCTGCCCGATCGCTCCTCATGTCAGCGCGCGGAGAAGGTGATGATCTGAGCGGTGCCCGGAGCCACCGTGATGGTCGACCTGCCGCCGGAGACCCGCACCGGCGTGGTGCCCGGCCGGCCGGACGGGACGCCGCGGTCGGAGAGGGTACGGTCGCCGAGCGAGATGGCGGAGGCGTCCACCGAGGCCAGGCCGTCCGTGGCGGAGGTCCGCAGCGTCACCGCGTCGCCGCTGCGGTAGGCGGACGGAAGGTTCACCGTCACGTCGTCGTCGCCGGTCGAGGCGGCCGGGTCCTGGACGTTGATCAGGACCATCGTCAGCGCCCCGTTCCGCCCTTCGACCGCGTACGCGCGCAGCCGCGACAGGGCGGTGTCCGGCAGGCCGACGTCGAGGAACCTTCCCTCGGGGACCTGGTGGAACGCCCACAGCCCGTAGTACAGCGGCGCGGCCGACAGGCGGTTGGAGTCCAGCGCGTGCTGGTCCGCGGCGCAGAACGCCCCGTAGTACCGGTAGGAGATCGGGTAGTCCTTCGAGTCACGCGCCTTGAAGTCGCCGCAGATCGCCGCGGTGTTGGTGTGGAACTGCACCTGGGAGACACGGCTCTGGGCGGTCTGCAGGAGGTAGTCCAGCGACCACAGGCTGGTCGCGTAGGCATTGCTGACTCCGGGCTGGCCGCTGCAGGACGCGCTGTTGGACTCATTGATCACCGCGGGTATCCCGCTGTTCAGGCGGCCGGTGATGTCCATGATGCCGGTCAGCTTGTTCCGGTCGGTGACGTACGTGTCCGGCGACAGCAACCCCGCGATCGTGGCGTTCGACGAACCGCAGTGGCTCTGCGGGTACAGGTGGTTGGTGAACTCGGCGATCATCTGCCGCGGGTCACTGCCCGTGTCGGCCTGCACGGCGGCGACGAACCCGTCGAGCTGGGTGTTGGTCTTGGCGGTGTTCGCCGACGGTCCGGTGACCTTGATGTTCGCGTGCGGCACCGCCTGCTCGATGGCGGCGTGGTACTGCTTCATCGTCGCGTAGTACTCGGCCGGGGTCAGCGTCGTGACGTTGTCGTACTCGTTGCCGATCTCCACGGCCAGCAGGTCGTCGCCGAGGATCTCGTGCGCCGCCTTCACCTCCGCGACGGCCTGGTCGAGCGTCACCGGCGGGGACGGATCCTTGGTGGGAGACTTGATCTTCGACGGATCGATGATCTTCTTCAGCGGCACGCCGAGGGTGGCCTTCCAGCCACTGTCGCGCAGCAGGGCCTTCAGCCGGATGAGATCGGACCGGTCCACCCGGCCGCCGATCGCCTCCGGGGGCGTGGGGGCGTCGCGGTAGGCGCCGAACGCCGGCCAGACCAGGTCCATCGAGTAGCCGCCCAGCCGCAGCACGCCGTGCCGGCCGAGCGTCTTGAGCCACTGCGACATCCGCGGCTTGGTCAGGAACCCGTGCGCGAGGTCGGCCGACTCGACCGAGAAGCCGAGGTTCTCGCCGGTGATCGCCCCGGTGTCCGGGACGCCTCTCGGGGTCAGGGTGATCGCGGTGGAGTCGGCCGGAGCGGCCGGTGCCGCCACCGCGACCGAGGCGGTCAGCGCGGTCGCCAACCCGACGGCCGACAACGATCTCCGGATGACTCCGCCCGTACCGCGACGACTCACGATCTCTCTCACCATGTGCAGGCTCCCAGTGTCCATGTCGCTGCCGTCGTGAGACGGACTCGTCTGAGGTCAGCCCCGAGAAACCGGTTTCTGAGGGTGCAGTCCAGCACCGTTCGCACCGCGCGTCAATAGATCACCGACCCCCGTTCGGCGGGCCTGACCCGTATCGGCCCTCGTCGCGCCCTCGACGGTTACCGTTGGCGTGTGCCTGCGAAACGCGATCCGTCCGGTGCCGGCGGGCGCCGGGTGACCATCGCCGACGTCGCCCGGAAGGCCGGCGTCTCACGCGCCACCGTGTCACGGGTCCTCAACGGCCAGGACACCGTGGACCCGGTGCTGGCCGGACGTGTCCGCCAGGTCAGCCGCCGCCTCGGCTACCACCCGAGCGCCATCGCGCAGGGCTTGGCGCGCGGGGCGAGCCACACGGTCGGCGTCGTCGTCCCCGACCTGGCCAACCCGTTCTTCCCCGAGGTGGTCAAGGCGCTGACGGTCGCGGCCGGCAAGGACGGCTTCAGCGTCGTGGTCGCCGACTCGGACGAGGACCCCGAGGCCGAACTGCGCCTGATCCAGGACGTCTCCCGCCGGGTGGACGGTCTGGTCCTGTGCTCCCCGCGCGCCGGGATCGCGGACCTGCGCCGCGTCGTCCGCAAGGGGCTGCCGACGGTGTGCACCAATCGGATGGTCGACCCGCCGCTGACCGCCTCGGTCATGATCGACTCAGGCCGGGGAATGCAGGCGGTCATCCGGCACCTGACCGAGCTCGGGCACCGCAGGATCGCCTACCTGGCCGGGCCGTCCTCTTCCTCGTCGAACGCCGACCGGCTGGGCGCGCTGGAGCGGGGCCTGCCCGGCGCGGTCGTGATCCCGACCGGCTCGAAGAGTCAGGAGGGCTACGCCTCGGCCGCCGCGGCGGCCGAGGCCGGCGCCACCGCCGTCATCTGCTTCAACGACCTGGTCGCGTTCGGGGCGCTCGCCCGGCTCCGTGCGCTCGGCGTCGCGGTCCCGGGGGAGATGTCGGTGGTGGGGTTCGACGACATCCCCGCCGCCGACTTCGTCCATCCCGCGCTGACGACCGTCCGCCTGCCAAAGGCCGAGCTGGGCCGGAGGAGCTGGGAGGTCCTGCGCGACCAGCTCGGCGACCACGGGGCCGGCGCGTCGGTCCGCCTGGAGCCGACCCTCGTCGTGCGGGAGTCGACCGGCAAGGCGATCGGTGCCACGGAGGACGCGGTCGCCGTCGGGGAACGCGCGGGCGGCTGAACGCCCGGCCGGATTCACGGCCGGCTATTGACCCCTTCCGTGATCGGTGCTGAACTGCCTCCTCAGAAACCGGTTTCTCGGGGCTGACCTCGGGAGGAGTTCCATGACGGTGAGCCATCGACGCTGCCTTGCCACCCTGATCGCGTTCGGTGCGCTGGTCATCGCGCCCGCCACGAGCGCCGCGGCGGTGTCGTCACCGCCGCGGGCGTCCGTGACCCTCGACCCCGCGCACGAGGACCAGGGCCGCGTCCCGAGCCATTTCGTCGGCTTCAGCGTTGAATGGTCGCTGGTCGAGCGGTACATGGGGCCGGCCGCGCGCAACGCCTTCGCGAACCTGCTGGGCAACCTGGGCACGGGCGTGCTGCGCGTCGGCGGCTCTTCCCAGGACCTCATGCCGTTCGAGCCGGACGCACCCGACAGCGACCAGGTGATCACCCCGGTGGACCTGAACGCCATCCGCTCCACACTCGACGCGGTGAACGGCCGGCGCCGGACCCCGTCGTGGGGCGTCGTCCTCGGCACCGCGATGGCGCCGCCCAGCGCGTCGCGGCCGTTCGCCGGCCCCGACCATGCCCGCGCCTTCGTCCGGCAGGGCGTCGAGCCGGCGTTCGCCGGCGCGGAACGGGACATCGCCGGCATCGAGCTCGGCAACGAGCCGGACCTGTCCTACCACTCCGACCTCGACGCCTACCTGAGCGACCTGAACGCGTACGCCGACCCGGACGTCACGGGTCCCCTCCCCGTGATCGTCCCCAACACCAGCGAGGACATCCTGCCCTGGCAGGACATCGACCAGCGCACCGTGCCCACGCGGTTCTTCTGGGACTGGCAGCGGATCCTCGACACGGCCGCGCCGCTGACGCGGGCACGGGCCGGGGCGTTCGGCGCGTACGCGAGCGACCACTTCTACCCGCTGGCGCGCACCTGCCCGAACAAGCCGTACCGCTGTCCGAGCATCGGCGCCCTGCTCTCCGACGAGCACATGGCGAGCCTGGACTACCAGGTGTACGCCCACGCGGGCGAGGCACGCGATCACGGTCTCGGCTACCGCCTGGAGGAGACGAACACCGCGGCGGGGCGCGGGGCGGACGGCGTGAGCAACGTCGCGGCCGCCGCGGCGTACGGGCTCGACCTGATGTTCCACGCGGCCTGCCCGCAGCCCCCCGCCGACCCCGCCGCGAACGCCACGTGCGGCACCGGCGCCGTCGGGGTCAACTTCCACAACGCCGAGGTACGCGCGTTCTTCGCGCCGGAGGAGGGCAACGGCTACTACAACGCGATCGACTACGACGTCACCCCCGCCATGGGCGCGCCGGCGGCCGCGCCGCTGTACTACGCCGCCCTGGTGTTCGGCCGGTTCGCCCAAGGCGGCACCGGCCTGCGCCCGGTGCCGGTGACGGCGGACGATCCGGGCACGGCGCAGGTCAAGGCATGGCGCGTCGAAGGCGGATCCGGCGAGCGGCGGCTGTTCCTCATCAACAAGGGCGATCACCCGGTGACGCTCACGGTGTCCGCGCCCGGCTCCACCGCGCTGGTCGACCGGATGACCCCCTACGATCCGTCCGGCGCCGGCCGTACGCTCGACGCGCCGCAGGTACGGGTCGACGGCCGCCAGGTCGCCGCCGACGGGAGCTGGCCGGGATTCCGCCCTGCGGCCCAACGGATCCACGGCCACCGGATGACCGTGACCGTCGCGGCCGGCGAGGCCTGCGTGATCACCGGCGGATAGCGCGGTCGCCAGGGCGTGAGCGTCAGTGCAGCGCGGCGTCGGCCGGGCCGAGGACGAAGCCGGTGAACCGTACGGTCAGGCCCTCGCGCTGCGGTGAGCAGCAGAACGGCCCGGCCGCCGCCGTCGCGTCGGGATCGAGCGGCGCGAGCCGGACCATCCGCCACGGCTCGTCCTCGCAGCGCGCCCGTACCGTGACCGCGTCACCGGCCCGGCTCGCCCGTACCGTGACCCGGCGCCCGGACCACTCGGGCACGGGCGCCACCGACCAGTCCGAGACCCCGCGCGTCACGACGGCCCCGAGCTGGGGCAGCCCGTCGCTGACCTCGATCCCGGCCTTGATCCAGGTCTGCGCGTCGACCCGGATCATGAGTCCGGCCTGGTCGTACAGCTCCTCGAACCGCGCGACGAACTCCACCTCGACCGCGGACCCGGAAGGGAAGCCGGTGAGCAGCGCGTGCCCGTCGTCCCGTACGAAGCCGTAGCTCGTCGTACGCCAGAAGTCACTCTCGCGCCGGGTCGTGACCAGCAGCGCGTCCCCGTCCGTCTCGACGCGCAGCGGCGGGTTGAGCCACGCCGCGTCGGACCACCCGACGGTCTCTCGTTCGTCCATGTTCGCCTCCTGAGATCCCGGTCGTGTTCTCGGGGTTCAGCATGATCTATTCGGCGTATGCGGGCGGGGAACTCAGGGTGCAGGCAGCGGGCGGACACACCTCTGAGGGACCCGACCGGCCAGGGCAGGTCCGCGCAGCCGTATGACGACCGGTGCTTGTCGTGGCAGTACGACGCCGGGACCGTGGCGGTGTGGACCGTCGACGGCCGGGTGAAGAACGTTCCCTTCGTCTGTTCTCCGGGTGCGCTCAAGACGCTGCGGGCCTACCGGCAGGGTGAGTCCGATCTGGTCCAGCGTGATGGGGTGTTCTATCTGATCGCCACGTGTGAGGTGCCCGAGGCCGAGCGGCATGAGCCCTCGCGCGTCCGGGATCTCCCTGGATGACCTCAAGGGGATCCGGCAGAGGGTACGGCTCCGCAAGCCCCAACGGGTCACTCTCCATTCCAGGGCCTTCGCCCAGCTCGCAGACTTCATCGTCTACAAAGCCCGGCGGGCCGGTGTGCCCGTGGTCTTCGTCGATCCGGCCTACACCTCACAACAGTGCTGCGAGTGCGGCCACATCGACAGCGACAACCGGGTCAGTCAATCGGTTTTCCTTTGCCGGAACTGCGGGGTCGTTGCCCACGCGGACCGGAACGCCTCCCGCAACATCGCCCGCACGCGTCTCTGTCACCCCATAGAGGTGCCTGAACGGAGGAGCCCACCCAGCGGCCAGCCGGGCGCTACCTCCAAACCCGGTCCATTGGGGCCGGATAAAGTTGACTATCGGACCTCGCTCCGCAGCAACGGTGGATACACGGAGGACGGTTCACCATCGACGGTGGTGCCCGCGAACTGCAGCATCGCCCGCAACGCTCCGTGCATCGGCGCCGGGTAGTCCAGGTCCGGAGCCGACACCTCATCGAGCGTGCGAAGGTGCTCGGGGGTGAGGGCGACCTCCAGGCCGGCGAGGTTGTCCTCCAAGTGGCCCACACGGCGGGCGCCGAGGATGGGCACG
Source organism: Actinoallomurus sp. CA-142502 (assembly GCF_050936355.1). NCBI lineage: Bacteria > Bacillati > Actinomycetota > Actinomycetes > Streptosporangiales > Thermomonosporaceae > Actinoallomurus > Actinoallomurus sp. CA-142502. The sequence goes on along the minus strand of NZ_JBNJMY010000001.1, from coordinate 8,797,948 downwards.
ACCGTGCCCTCGCGAGCGCGCAGCCAGGCCAGCGACACCGCCGCCGAGGTGGTTCCGAGCTCGTCGGCGACCGCGGCGACGGCGTCGATGACGGTGTACTCGTCCTCACCGGGGCCGCCGACGTAGGCCGTGCGGGCCGAGTCGGTGACCGGCGTGCCACGGCGGTACTTGCCGGACAGGAAGCCGTTCTTCAGCGGGCTCCAGGCGACCAGGGCCATGCCCTGGTCGCGGGCGAGCGGCCCGAGCTCTCCCTCGACGGTACGGGCCAGCAGCGAGTACTCGACCTGCAGCGCGATGAGCGGGGTCCAGCCTCTGAGCAGCGCCGTGGTCTGCGCCTGGGCGGTGACCCAGGCCGGCGTGTTCGAGAAGCCCACATAGCGGATCTTCCCGGCCTGGACGAGGTCGTCGAGGGTGCGGAGGGTCTCCTCGATCGGAGTGTTCCGGTCCCAATTGTGCAACCAGTACAGGTCGAGATGGTCGGTCCGCAGCCGGCGCAGGGTCTGGTCGAGCTGAGCGATGATCGACGAGCGGCCGGCACCGCCGCCGTTGGGGTCGCCGGGGAAGAGGTTGGTGAAGAACTTCGACGCGAGCACCACGTGCTCACGCCGCCCCGGCCGGGCGGCGAAGAAGTCACCGAGGATCTTCTCCGAGTGGCCGTTGGTGTAGAAGTTCGCGGTGTCGATGAAGTTCCCGCCGCGGTCCAGGTAGGTCGCCAGGATCCTCTCGGACTCCTCGACGCCGCACCCGGCGCCACCGGGATCCTCCCCGAAGGTCATCGCGCCGAGGGCGAACGGGCTGACCCGCAGCCCCGACCGGCCGAGGGTGACGTAGTGATCGAGCGGCATGAACGTGCTCCTGTGCCGTGGGGAATGGACCCGCTCATCGAAACGCGCACCGGGTGGTCGGCGGTAGACCGATCCGCGCGAGCTCTTGCCCGATCCTGCCGACCTCGCTCCGATCGGCTTTGCCCCGTGTGCGTGCCTGTGGTTCCGTGAGGTGTGCGCTCCACCTCCGACGTCCTGGACGAGATCCGCCGCCTCATCGCGGTGCACGCCCGGCCGGACCTGCGGGCGCCGATCGACGGGTTGCGGCTGTCGAAGGTGGAGACGGCGCCACCGGACTATTCGCTGACCGAGCCGCTGCTGGTCGTGATGGCGCGGGGCCGCAAGCGTCTCCTGCTCGGTGACCAGGTGTTCGAGTACCGGGCGGGGCAGCTTCTCGTGGTCACCGCCGACCTGCCCGTCACCGGCCACTTCCTCGGTGCCCGCCCGGAGGACCCGGCGCTGGGCCTGGGCCTGGTGTTGCGGCCGGAGGCCATCGCCCCGCTGCTGCTCGACGCACCGCCCGGACGCTGGGCCGAGTCCAGAGCCGGCGCGCCCGCGATCGCGACCGGCGCCGTCGGGCCCGAACTGCTCGACGCCGTGGTGCGGCTGCTGCGGCTGCTCGACCACCCCGCGGACATACCCGTGCTCGCCCCGCTGATCGAGCGGGAGATCCTCTGGCGACTGCTCACCGGGCCGCACGGCGGCATGGTCCGCCAGATCGGACTGGCCGACAGCAACCTGTCCCACATCAGCCGTGCGATCCGGTGGATCCGCGACAACTACGCCGAGCCGATGCGAATCTCCGACCTGGCCCGGCTGGCCGGGATGAGCCCGTCGGCGTTCCACCGGCACTTCCGCGCCGTCACGACCCTGAGCCCCCTGCAGTTCCAGAAACGCATCCGGCTCCAGGAGGCCCGGTCCCTGCTGGTCACCAGCCCCGGTGACGTCGCCGGCGTCGGACATCTCGTCGGCTACGACAGCCCCACGCAGTTCAACCGTGAGTACCGGCGACTGTTCGGCGTTCCGCCGGGCCAGGACGCCACGCGCCTGCGTGCGGACCCCGGCGCGCACGGCACCCGGCACTTGCCCTGACGGCGTCGGACCGCGCTGTCCTGTCTTGTGTGATCCGGGTGGTGTCGTCCGGCAGCGTCTCGCCGTACGCTCATCCGTCATGGAACCGGATGTTCTGGGCGCGGACTACGAGGCGCTGCGGCTGAGTTTCGAGGACGACGGCGAGGGTGAGGTCGTCGCGACGCTGGTACGCCGGCGCGCCCCCGGGCGTAAGGCCGTGCTGTACGTCCACGGCTTCGTCGACTACTTCTTCCAGGCGCACCTCGCGGACTTCTACGTCGAGCGCGGCTACAGCTTCTACGCGCTCGACCTGCGCAAGTACGGCCGGTCGCTGTTGCCGCACCAGACCCCGTACTTCGCCCACAGCATGGCCGACTACTTCCCCGAGCTCGACGAGGCGGTACGGCTGATCCGGGAGGAGAACGACGTACTGCTCGTCAACGGGCATTCGACGGGCGGGCTCATCACGGCGCTGTGGGCCGACCGGGTGCGCGGTCAGGGGCTGGTCGACGGGCTGTTCCTCAACAGCCCTTTCCTGGAGCTGAACGTCCCGGCGGCCGTGCGGGTGCTCGCCGGGCCGCTCGTGCGCGCGGCCGCCCGGGTGCGGCCCAAAGGGGTGTTCCCGGCCCCGTCGGCGGAGTCGTACGTGCGGACCATCCACCGCGACCACGACGGTGAGTGGGACTTCGACCTGGCCTGGAAGCCCGAGAAGGGCACCGTGCGCCTGGGCTGGCTGGCCGCGATCATCCAGGCGCACCGGCAGGTGCACGCCGGGCTCGCCATCGACGTGCCGGTGCTCGTGATGGCCTCCACGCGCAGCGCACGGCGCAAGAACGACGACCGGACCAGCGCGGACGCCGTGCTGAACGCCGACGACATCGCCCGCTGGTCGACGCGGCTCGGACCGCACGTGACCTGCGTGCGCGTCGACGGCGGCCTGCACGACCTGTCCCTGTCCGCCGCGCCGGTACGGGAACGGTTCTTCGCGGAACTGGACCGCTGGCTGGCGGCCTACATGGACGTCAGAACTCCTGCTGCCCACCCTCCTGGCTCACCGTGAAGATGTGCCGGCTCGCGGCGCAGACCGACTCGAGGATGTGCACCGGCGTGTCGTCGGTGGAGTAGGACGCCCGCAGCACCTGGACGGCCCACTCGCCCAGGTCGAGCTCCAGGGCGTCGGCCTCCGGGCGCGTCGCGGGCCGGGCCATCAGGGTCTCCTCCGCGTGGCCGAAGGCGTGCCCCAGCTCCTCCAGGCACTCGCGCAGCGAGGGCCGGACGGGGCCCGGTTCGGCCACGGGCGTGCCCGCGAACAGGTCGGCGCGGAAGTAGGAGGTGACCAGGCGCACCGGCACGTCGTCGGCGAGGATCAGCCGCCGGCGCGCGATGACCTCGTCGCCCGTCTGCACGCGCAGGCAGGTCGCGACGTGCTCGCTCGACGGCTCGGTGCCGACGAACAGCACGCGGTGACCGGGGCGTACGCCCTGGCGCTCCGCCGCGGTGACGAACGCGGCCCCGTTGCCGAGGGCGCCCGGCGCGCTGGGCAGCGCGCGGTGCACGATGACCTGCGGTCTGGTCTCCGGCGGCGGCTGCGGGGCGCGCGACGCCGGGCCCTTGCGCATCTGGGAGATGCGGCCGGGCGAGACGCCGAGGACGCTCGCGATCTCTTCGAGCCGATGGCCGCTCTCGCGGGCTTCGGCGATCGCCTGGCGGCGCATGCGCGCCGCCTCCTCGACGAGGTTCTGCTGTTCGGTCATGGCCCGGCCCAGCGCGCTGGCGCGCTCGATCGGGTCGGAGATCGTGGCGATCTCATGGAGGGTGTTGAGGTTCACTGCGTCGGCACTCCGGTGTTCGAGACGAACTCGGCCCCCTGTTGCATGGTCACACATTGTGGTCGTATGCTCACAGCATAGTTCCTTTACCCTCCCTAAAACTCGGCGTGAAGGGTGATGTCGCCATGCGCGAAACACCGTTCGGTCATCCCCGCGAGCGTGATATAGGCGAAACGGACCCCGGTGGCGGGATCGATGCGGGCACCGGGCGGTCCGGCATCCCGGCCGGCGCCGGCGGGCCGGTGCTCGGCGCGATCACGCTCGCCCGCCGGCCCGAGGAGGTGGCGACCGCCCGCCGGTTCGTCGCCAAGATCCTCGGCGACCGGCCGGAGACCGCCACCGCACTGCTGCTGACCAGCGAGGCGGTCACCAACGCGGTGATCCACACCACCGGTCCGGCCGTGACCGTCGCGGTCGCCGAGACCGCCGCGGGCCTGCGCGTGGAGGTCGGCGACGGCGGGGCCGGCACCGTCCCCACGCTCCATGAGCGCGGCGACCTCCCGGCGGACGGCGAGCTCCGCGAGGGCGGCCGGGGCGTGCTGCTGATCCGGCGGCTCGCGGCCCGCTCCGGCTTCCGCGCCGACGAGAGCGGCCTCACCTACTGGTTCGAGTTATGAGACCGGGGAGGCGGTGAGGTCAGTCGATCTGGGCCAGATCGAAGTTGTCGAACAGCACCTGGGTGCCGTCGCTCGCGCCGTTGTCGAGCCGGGCCATCAGGCCGGCGCCGCCGTTCGCCAGGGGAGCGTCGTCGTCGGTGGTCTCGGCGGCGAGCTTCCCGTTGACCCACAGGCGCAGGCGGACCTCCTTGTCGTCCTGCTCACACGCCGCTTGCAGGCGGTTCTTCGCACCCTTCTTGAACCCCGGCGCGGAGTTCTTCCGCACCAGTTCCTTCGACCCCGCCTTGCCGGCCTCCTTGCGGATCAGCGCGCCCCGTCCGTCGGCCCGGACGAAGAAGTCGTAGGAGGACGAGTCGCTGCCGTCGCCGGCGCCGCGGCAGTAGACGCCCATCAGACCGTACGGCGGGCTCTGCTTGACCGTCGCGTCCGCGCTGACCAGGAGCCTGGTCGGCAGAGCGTTGTCGACCGGAGCCTTCGACCACTGCTCCGCCGAGACGCCGCCCGCGTCGATGCGATAGCCGGTTCCGTAGTAACCGCTGTCGGCGATCCATGTCGAGCCGGACCAGCCGGAGTTCGTGTTGGAGAAGTCGTCGGAGAAGACCGTGGTGGGATTGGACGGCGGCCCGCCGTCCCGCGTGTCCAGGTACACCGCGCCGCCCACCAGGGCCACCAGGACGACCACGGCCGCGGCCAGCACGGGCGGCCGCCGCCACAACGGCTTACCGGACGGCGCCGGCGCCTGCCCCGGCCACGCCTGCGTCCGCGATCCGGGCGGAGACCATCCCTGCGTCGGGCCCGTTCCGGGTGGCGGCGGGCCGTCCGGCACCGTGTGCGCCCACGTGCGGCCGATGGTCTCGGCGGCGGCGGACGCCTCGGCGTGCGGCCGGCCGGTGAGCACGTCGAGCAGCTCCTGCGCGGAGGGACGCCCCGCCGGGTCCTTGGACAGGGCGCGGGCCACCAGGTGCCGCAGGCCCTCGTCCAGACCGTCCAGAGACGGCTCGCCGTGCGTGATCTGGTAGAGCACGGACGGCACGGTCGGGCCGTCGAAGGGCGCCCGCCCCGTGCCCGCGAAGGCCACCACGCACCCCCACGCGAACACATCGGACGCCGGTGAGGCCTTGCCGCCGGAGATCAGCTCCGGCGCCATGTACGCCGGGGTGCCGATGAACTGGCCCGTGCGCGTCGCGCCGGACACGGTGTCCAGGGCGCGCGCGATGCCGAAGTCGATGACGCGGGGGCCGACGGAGGACAGCAGGACGTTCGCCGGCTTGAGGTCGCGGTGCACCACCCCGGCGCCGTGGATCGCCGTGAGGGCGGTGGCGACGCCGACCGCCAGGTGCTCCAGGCTGGAGCCGCGCATCGGACCGCTGCCGGTGACGAAGTCATGGAGGTTCGCGCCGTCGACGAACTCGGTGACGACGAACAGGGTCTCGCCCTCGAGCTCCGCGTCGAGCACCGGGGCGGTGCAGAACCGCCGGACCTTGCGGGCCGACTCGACCTCCCGGCGGAACCGGTCGCGGAACGTCTCGTCGTCGGCGAGCTCGGGACTGATCACCTTGACGGCGGCGCGCTCACCCGTCGCGGACTCGGCGAGGTAGACGATGCCCATCCCACCGCGTCCGAGCCGCCCGACGATCCGATAGTCCCCCAGCTGTTGCGGATCGCTGGGCCGCAGAGGGCTTGTCACGTGGTTTTGGGTCACAGCGGTCCAGATCCTCCCGTGTCAACAGTCGATAAGACTAGTGGGCGGATCGCGCTGGTTCCCGGTGATTGATGCCGAGTGCGATTGAGCGTCTCTGATCAGTTTAGGGATCCGTAGTCACATTGAGTGTTGTGGTTGGGGGATCTGTCCACCGGGGTGGGGTGGCGTGGGCGTGTAGGTGGAAGCCTGCGCCCAGTGCCGCTCCTTTGGGCCGGTGCCGTGGGTGGTGCCGGCGGGTGGTGGGTGTGCTGATCGTGTGCACGCCCTGGTGCCGGCAGGCCGCCCGGGGCGGTCTGGGGTCCGTGTGAGCGTGTCCCTCCGGACGCTGACCCGCCGGCCCGCGGGGGCCGGGGGTGGAGGGTGCCCCGCGTCGCCTGGGCACGGGGCGTGGAGTTCGGCGAGGGGTGGGTCCGGTCTTGGACCGATCACCCCCGCTGGCCTGGTGTTGCCGGGTCGTGGTCGGGGTGATGACCGCGCCCGCTTCGAGCGTGTCGATGACGCGGGGGATGGTCATGTGGCCGGTGGCGCGGTCGATGGTGGTGGTGGGCTGGTGGGTGAGGCCGCGGGCGGCGATGCGCCGCCAGGCGCCGTGGTCGCGGTCGCCTTGCCAGCCGCATTGCGGGTCGGGGCAGATCGCCCATTTCCATCCGGGTGTGGCAGGCCGGTCGGGTGCCTTGCAGTGCCGCAAAGGGACCAGGCACTGCGGGCAGTGCTTGGAAGTGTGGCGGGCCGGGACGGTGACCACGGCGATGCCGGCCTCGGCGGCCAGATGCCGCATGTTCTCGGTGATCTGCCCGCGCACCGTTTGGGAGAGGCGGGTGTTGAGGGTGCGGCCCATGCCTTTGGCCTCCATCGACCGCAGGTCTTCCAGGTAGATCACGCTCGCGCCGACGGCGATCGCCTGATCCACTGCCCAGCGTGCGGCCGACCAGGAAAGCGCGTCGTTCAGCCCCGACCGCCGGTCGGCCACGTGTCGGCGTTCGGCCGTCAGGACGGCGTGTTTGGCGGACAGGTAGTGAGCCCCCTGGCCGCCGGTGAGGCGGGCGTAGGTGCCGGTTTTGGCGTGCAGGTGTTCGCTGTGGCGGCGGAGCCGGTGCTGCCGGGCCATCACCCCGGCGGCCCGGAACATCGCCCCGGCCCCGAGTGCGGTGATGGCGCCGTCATTGTGGCGGCGCACCGCGCCTGCCGACAACAAGGTGTTCAGGCCCCAGTCCACCCCCAAAGCCGTCGTGTGACCCATCGGCTCGCTCTTGGGGACGGGATGGGAGAACGCCAGATCCGCGCGTACTTTGTGGTCTTGGGGGCGGAGTGTGGGCAGGTGCAGCACCGCATCGGGCGGGACGGTGGGCGGCAACGTGAGCGGGCAGGCCACCCAGGTCCAGTCTGCGTAGGAACGCGGATCCGGGCGCACAGGCAGTTGTAGCCGCAGCAGCACCCTGGCCGGGTCGTCTTCGGCGCGTTCCAAGGTGGCCTGCTGGCGGTCGACCGCCGCCAGCACCAGCATCCGCGCCGCCCGCGGCGCCTCTTCCAGTTCGAACACATCGACCGGAAACCGCCCATGCTTCTGGGTGAAGGCAGTGATCTGCCTCGTCCGCGCCTTGATCACGCTACCGGGCAGGGACCGGCCGCCGGGGACCGCTTCACGGACGGCATCCCACTCAGCCGGCGTGCGTTTGCCCGCGTCGGCGGGCCAGGTCCTCAAGATTCCGGTGGTCAGTTGGGCGCGGTGCTGCGCACCACGCAGAATCCGCCCAGCCTGTTCCTGGGCCATCCGCACGATCCGGTCATTGACCCTGAGTCCCGCAGGGACCCTCGCACCCCAGCCCAAACGCCGCAACGCCATCCACGCATTCGACGGCAACACCCGACCCGCTCCATCCACCCCACCGGCCAGCCTGGCCACATCACCGGCATTCCAGCGCTCGGCAAGCAGACCGGCGGTCATCCCCGCGACCAGATCCGCGGCCCACCCCACCCGCTCAGCCACCATCCGCGCCGTCAGGGCCTCCCCGGTCTTCTCATCAACCCCGCCACGCAGCAACATCCGGGCGGTCGCCGTCCGGGCCACCTGACCCTCAGCCAGCGGAAGTTTCCGGCTCATGCGACACGACCGGATGACACGCAACCAAGCATGCACGCACAGTAACAATCCGTGTCGATGCCCCGCGTGACGATTCGAAAATTCAAGCGAAGCCAGCTCGTCAGGACGTCGACCATCTACCCGGGAAACCCCACCGAGCGCACCCCGCCGTCGCCATCTTGAGCAACCACCGCAACTCGACACCCTCTTGTGACCGCTATGTACGAATCCCTAAGCAAACCCGTTAGCCTTTGTCAAGGGAAAACGGCGGCGGCCCCTCGCGGGGCCGCCGCCGAGAATCACGCGTAGACGGCGTCGTCGGTGATGTCCACGCGGGAACGGTCGGGCAGCAGGGCGGTCGCGATCAGCGTCAGCACGGACGCCAGCACCATCATCGCCGAGATCGCCCACCAGCCGTAGTCGTGCAGCAGCCAGGTCGCCAGCAGCGGCGCCGGCCCACCGGCGATCACCGAGGCGAGCTGGTAGCCGATGCCCGCGCCGCCGTACCGGAGTTTGGTCGGGAAGACCTCGGCGATGAGCGAGGCCTGCGGCCCGTACTGCAACGCGTGCGGCACTTCGGACAGCATGACGGTGAGGAAGATGACCACGCCGATGCCGGTATTGATCAGTGCGAAATATGGAAAGGCGATGATCGCGGTCAGGAGTGCCCCGGCGGCGTAGACCCGTTTGCGGCCGAGCGAGTCGCTGAGGTGCCCGGCCACCGGAATGATGACCAGCGCCACGATGGCGGCGGCCGCCACCGCGTTCAGCGCGAACGTGTTGGACCGGCCCGCGTCCTTCTCCATGTACGTCAGGGCGAAGGAGGTGAAGATGTAGAAGGGCGCCTGCTCCGAGCAGCGCAGCAGCGCGCTCAGCACGATCTCCTTGGGGTGGCGCCGGACGACCTCGGCCACCGGCACCTTGGCGACCTGGCGCTTCTCCACGACCTCGGCGAACAGCGGCGTCTCCATGACGCGGAGCCGCACCCACAGGCCGATCGCGACGAGCACGAGGCTGAACAGGAACGGCAGCCGCCAGCCCCAGTTCTTGAACGCGTCGCCGCTCGCGCTCGCCACCGAGGACATCGCGACCGTGCCGAGGATCAGCCCGATCGGCACGCCCATCTGCGGCCAGCTCGCCATGAGGCCGCGTTTCTTACGATCGCCCCACTCCATCGAGAGCAGGACCGAGCCGCTCCACTCGCCGCCGACCGCGACGCCCTGCAGGACGCGCAGCACGACCAGCAGGATCGGCGCGGCCACGCCGATGGAGTGCGTGCCGGGCAGCACGCCGATGAGCGCGCTGGACAGGCCCATGACGACCAGCGTGACGATCAGCGTCGCCTTGCGGCCGAGGCGGTCGCCCCAGTGCCCGAAGATCGCCGCGCCGACGGGGCGCGCGGCGAATCCCACGGCGTACGTCGCGAACGACGACAGCGTCCCGGCGTAGTCGCTCGACGACGGGAAGAAGACGTCCTTGAAGACGACCGCCGCCGCGGTGTTGTAGAGGAAGAAGTCGTACCACTCGATCGATGTGCCGACCACGCTCGCGATCGCGGCCATCCGGACCTGCGCTCCGCGTTCGTCGTCGCCGAGGGAGCGTGCTCGCCGTGCCTCGCCCGGCTCCAGGACCATGGATCCTCCTGTCGCCCCCGATGATCGATGAGAAATCGCCAGGACGTTTACCCGGGTTTCGGGCGACAGAACGCACCTAAAGTGACGAAAAGCACGCCGGACCGTTGGCAAGCCCGGTACGACGTCAGACGAGAGCCGCGGCCCCCTCCACCTGACGCCCGGCCCGTACGAGCAGGCTGAGCAGCGCGGCCACGAACATGATGCCGGCGCTGGCCGTGAACGCCAGGTGCATCCCGTCGATGAACGACAGGTTGCTGGCCCGGACCAGCAGCCGGGCCACCTCCGGCCGGGTGTTCGCGGGCACGGGCGCGACGCCCTGGGAGATGGCCTCCTTCATCAGGTCCACCTGCGCGGGGGTCGGCACCGGCAGGCCGGCGTCCTTCATGTGGCCCGGCAGCACGTTCGCCACCTTGGCGGTCATCACCGCGCCGAGCACGGACGTGCCGAGTGCGCCGCCGACCTGCATCGCCACCTGCTGGAGCCCGCCCGCGACTCCGGCCAGGGCGACCGGGGCGTTGCCGACGATGATGTCGGTGGCGGCCACGAGCACCGGACTCAGCCCGATGCCGAGCAGCGCGAACCACGGCGTCATCGCCCAGAAGCCGGCGTCGACGCCGATGTGGGTCAGCCCGAGGAACGCGACGGCGGCGAACACCATCCCGGCGACCAGCGGAACACGCGGCCCGACCTTGCTGATCAGCCCGCCGGCCGCGGGGGAGGCCACCATCATCGCGAGCATCATCGGCAGCAGCCGTACGCCGGTCTGCACGGGGGACAGCAGGTGGACGCTCTGCAGGTAGAAGGTCAGGAAGAACATCCCGCCGAACATCCCGAACGCCATGAGCATCATCAGCACGGCGCCGACCGACAGCGGGACGGACCGGAACAGCCCGAGCGGCAGCAGCGGCTCGCGGGCCTTGGCCTCCCGCAGCACGAAGAAGGCCAGCAGCACGACGGCCGCGCTCAGGAACGCCAGCGTCTTCACGTCGCCCCAGCCGTACGACGGCGCCTTGATCACGGCCCACACGAGCGAGAACAGCGTGCCCGACAACAGCAGGATGCCGGGGATGTCGAACGAGGAGCCCCGGTCGCCACCGCGGGCGTTCACCAGGAACAGGCCGCCGACCACCAGGGCGACGACGCCGACCGGGACGTTGATGAAGAACACCGACTCCCAGTTGATGTGCTGGACGAGCAGGCCACCGGCGATCGGGCCGGCCGCGGTCGAGGCCGCGATGCAGGCGCTCCAGATGCCGATGGCCAGGTTGAGGCGCTCGGCCGGGAACGCGGCCCGAAGGAGTCCCAGCGCGGTCGGCTGGAGCATCGCCCCGAAGAGGCCCTGAACGACGCGCAGGGCGATCATCAGCCCGATGTCCTTGGACAGGCCGATGCCCGCCGAGGCGAGGGCGAAGCCGACGACGCCGATGAGGAAGACCGGCTTGTGGCCGAGCCGGTCGCCGAGCTTGCCAGCGGTGATCAGCGACACCGCGAGCGCGAGTAGGTATCCGTTCGTCACCCACTGCAGGTCCGGCAGCGAGGCGCCGAGGTCGCGGGAGATCGCCGGGTTGGCGATCGCCACCACCGTGGTGTCGAGGGTGACCATGATCACGCCGAGTGCGACGGCGATCAGCGTCAGCCAGGGATTGCCGTGCCCGCGTCGGGCCGTACGGCCGGATGCGGCGGGTACGGAGTGCTGTGCGACCGGCTGAGACATCCATCCCCCTCGATCGGTATGAGCGCGGTCTCCTCTGAAAGTTATGGCAGCTACTGACAAATGACAAACGTCTCCGAAGAGTCACTTGCTGTCATATGGCAGAATCTGAAGGAGAAAGGGAGGCGAGAGCGCGATGGCAGGCATGACCGACGCCCACGTCGCCGGCCTGCGCGAACGCAAGAAGCAGCGGACACGCTGGGCGCTCGTCGACGCCGCGCTCGACCTGTTCCTGGCCAAGGGTTACGAGGCGACCACGATCGACGAGATCGTCGCCGCGGTCGACGTGTCGCAGCGCACCTTCTTCCGGTACTTCGCCGGCAAGGAGGACATCGCCCTGTCCTTGCTGACCGGCTACGACACCCTCTTCATCGCGGCCCTGGCCGAGCGCCCGCCCGGTGAGCCGCCCGTGGTCGCGCTGCGGGCCTCGCTCGACGTCTCCCTCGACGCCATCCGCGAGAGCGACGATGCGGACACGGCGCGGTTCCGCAAGCTCCACCGCCTGATCGACGGCACGCCCAGCGTCGCCGCCGGGCAGCTGCGCAGGTTCGCCGAGACCGAGCAGGCCGCGGCGCGGATCCTCGCGCGGCGCGCCGGCGTCGACGAGGTGACCGATCCGCGGCCCCACCTGGTGGTCGCCGCGTTCATGTCGGTCGTCCGGGTGGCCTACGAGACCTGCGTACGGGACGAGATCACCGAGCCCGCCGAGGTCGTGCCCCGCGTGCGCGGGTTCGTCGCGCTCGCCGCCGAGACACTGCCCGGCGCCTGGTCCGCGGTGCCCTGAGCCGTCAGGCGAGGGGCGCCGGAAGGTCGCGGGTGTGCAGCACGGTCAGGTGCGACACCGCGCGGGTCAGCACGACGTACAGCCGCCGCAGCCCCGGCGCGATCCCGCCGTCGCCGGGCGCGACGACCGGCTCGGCGTCGGCGATGTCCGCGGGTTCGACGACGATGACCTGGTCGAACTCCAGGCCCTTCGCCTGCGTCGCGGGCGTGAGGACCAGGCGCGCTCCGGCGAAGCCGTCGGTGAGCGTCACGTGGTCGAGCCCTTCGGCGGTCAGCAGCCGGGTGAGCGCGGGCACGCTCGCGTCGGCCGTGATCAGGCCGACCGAGCCCTCGTCGGCGAGCGCCTCCCGGCAGGCGGCCACGACCGCCGCGTCCGCGTCGCCGCCGTCGACCCGGCGGATCTCCAGCGAGCCCGGCGCGGAGCGCACTGAGGTCGGCGGGGCCAGCCCCGGCGCGATCGAGGGCAGCAGCCGGCTCGCGAAGTCGATGATCTGGCGCGGCACCCGGTAGCCGCGGTCCAGGACGGTGCGCTCCGCCTCTGGCTTGCCGAGGTGGCGCAGGAGCGTCGCCCAGTCGCCGACCGCCCACGGCGTCGTGCCCTGGGCGATGTCGCCCAGCACCGTGGCCGAGCCGGTCTCGCACCGCCGTCCCACCGCGCGGCACTCCATCGCGGACAGGTCCTGCGCCTCGTCCAGGACGACGTGGCCGAGGCTGGGCGTCCGGCTGATGATGTCGGCCGCCTCGTCCACCAGCACCGCGTCCGCGCGGGACCAGCGGGCCGACTTGGGGCCACGGGCGGGCCGGTCCCACAGCAGCGCGACCTGCTCGTCGGCGTCGAGCAGCCCGTCGGCCGCCGCGGCGAGGAAGTCCGCGTCGGACAGCAGCCGCATCACGACGCGTACGGGGTCGAGCGCCGGCCAGGCCTGGTCGACCATCGCCTTCACCGGCCGGGTGCGGCGCACGGCCTCGTGCGTACGGTCGTCGCACGCCTCGCCGGCCGACTCCATGCGGACGAGGATCGCGTGCGCGATGCGGTGGGAGAGCAGGTCGCGGCCCGCGCCGTACCGGACGCCGCGGGCCCGCAGCTCACCGGCCAGCTCGGCGACCTCGTACGCCGGGATCCGCCAGCGCCGGGTGCCGCGCGGCAGCACGAGCGCCTCGTCCGGCTCGCGCAGGTGGCTCCAGACCGCCCGCCGCAGCACCTCAGCCATCCGCGCGTCGCCCTTGATCCGCGCGGTCGCGGGGTCGTCCCGCCCCTTCACCGGCACGGCGTCGAGGAGCCCGTCGAGGGTCTCCTGCTTGACGTTGATCTCGCCGAGCGCGGGCAGCACGCCGCGGATGTAGTCCAGGAACGAGGCGCTCGGCCCGATGACGAGCACGCCGCCGCGGCGCATCCGCTCGCGGTGCGCGTAGAGAAGGTAGGCGACCCGGTGCAGGCCGACCGCGGTCTTGCCGGTGCCGGGCGCGCCCTGCACGCACAGGGTGTGCTCGGCGCCGGCCCGTACGATGTCGTCCTGCTCGGGCTGGATCGTGGCGACGATGTCGCGCATCGGGCCCACGCGGGGGCGTTCGATCTCCTCGATGAGGATGCGCGACTCCGCCTGCGTGGTGAAGTCCTCGTCCTCGAACGCGGTCAGCTCGCCGCCGGAGTAGCCGAACCGCCGCCGCAGCACGAGGCCCATCGGGTCGGCCGTGCTCGCCTTGTAGAAGGGCCGGGACATCGGCGCCCGCCAGTCGATGACCAGGGGTTCGCCGCCGTCGTCGTGGACGTGCCGGCGGCCGATGTAGAGGCGCTCGCCCGGATGGTCGAGGCGGCCGAAGAACAGCGCGGTCGAGGGGTCGTCGAGCAGCGCCTCCGCGCGCTTGGCCAGGTCGCGCGCCAGGACCTCCGCCGACACCCAGTCGCCGGCGGACGAGGCGTCGAGCGTGAGGACGTTCTCGCGCATCCGGCCCAGCGCCGCCCGGGAACGCCGGAGATAATCGCGCTCGGCGGTTATCTCGGCCTCGATGTCCTCGGCTTCCTGGGCAGGCATGACAGAACCCTTCCGGTAGGTGGGGGAGCGCAAAGTCACCAACTTAGTACGGGAGACGCGGCGGGCTCACCTCAATTTCCCCGCCGCCCGTGCGCTAAGTTCGAACGGGATCGAACCACCGCTCTGGGAGGTCACATGCGTGCGATCGTCATCACCGAGTTCGGCGGATCCGAGGTGCTCCGGGCCACCGACTACGAGGACCCGCGGCCGGGCCCCGGCGAGATCGTGATCGACCTCATCGCGAGCGGCGTCAACTATCGCGACACCTACGAGCGCACCGGCGCGTACCCCAAGGACCTCCCCTACGTCCCCGGCCTGGAGGGCGCGGGCCGGGTCAGCGCGGTGGGCGAGGGCGTGACCGGTACCGCCATCGGCGACGTCGTGGTGTCGGCCGACATCCAGGGCTCCTACGCCGAGCGCGCCGTCGTGCGCGCCGACCGCGCCGTGCCGGTCGGCGACGCCGACCCCGAGCAGGCCGCGGCCGTGTTCCTCCAGGGTCTGACCGCCCACTACCTCAGCCACTCGACATACGCCATCAAGCCGGGCGACATCGCCCTGGTGCACGCCGCGGCGGGAGGCGTCGGGCTGCTGCTCACCCAGATGATCAAGCTGCGGGGCGGCCGTGTGATCGGGACGGTCTCCACGGAGGAGAAGGAGAAGCTCGCCCGCGACGCCGGCGCCGACGAGGTGGTGCGCTATGACAACTTCGCCGAGGAGGTGCGCCACCTGACCGGCGGCGTGCACGTGGTGTACGACGGTGTGGGCAAGACGACCTTCGACGACAGCATGTCGGTGCTGCGGCCCCGGGGCATGCTGGCCCTCTACGGCGCGTCGAGCGGCCCGGTGCCGCCGGTGGACCCGCAGCGGCTCAACGCCGCCGGGTCGCTGTTCCTCACCCGGCCCACCCTCGTCCACTACACCGCCACCCGCGAGGAGCTGACCCTGCGCGCCCAGGACCTGTTCGGCTGGATCGCCGCCGGCGACCTGTCGGTGCACATCGGCGGGCGCTATCCGCTGGCGGAGGCCCGGCGGGCGCACGACGACCTGGAGTCGCGCCGCACCACCGGCAAGCTGCTGCTCATCCCCTGACCGGCGGGAGCACCCTCCACCGAGTCAGCGTCTCCACCAGGCCGGGGCTGGCCGGGAGGCGGCGCAGCTCCTCCGGGGCGACCCATCGGGCGTCGGACGCGTCGTCGCCGGGCGTGAGCGTGCCGCCCGTCACGACCGCGGCGTAGTCGTGGATGTCGTAGGTCACCCCGGCCGGACCCGCGCGCTCCACCGACCCGACGAGGCGGCCCGGCGCGACGACCAGGCCGGTCTCCTCGGCCAGCTCCCGCGCCACCGCCTCGGCGTCGGACTCGCCCGCCTCGACCCGCCCGCCCGGCAGCGACCACAGGCCCTCACCCGGGGGATGCCCCCGGCGGATGAGCAGGAGCCGGCCCTCGGCGTCGTGGACGATCGCCCCCACGCAACGCACGTGCATGCCGACAGAATGCCCCCGTGAGCGACCGCCGCGCACGCTCCGGGACGAAAGGGGAATCGGCATGACCGCACTGGAGCCGTTTCAGGACAAGCGGATCCGCGACAGCATCGCGCGTCAGACGCTGCTGACGACCCTGGGGCGTCGAGGTCGTCGAACTGGCCCCCGGACGGGTGACGCTGGGGCTGCCCTTCCGGCCGGACCTGTGCCGGCAGAACGGCTTCCTCCACGCCGGCGCCACCCTGATGGCGATCCCCCGTCCCTGACGCCCTGCGCGCCGGGGCATCGCCACCGGTCATCGCGTTACAGTTGTCCTCTCAGGAAAACCGGTTAAGTGAGCGCCGGCACATGGGGGAGTCCGAATGAAGCGTCCCACGATCGCGGACATCGCCCGGCGTGCCGGCGTCACCAAGAGCACCGTCTCGTTCGCGCTGAACGGCCGGCCCGGAGTGTCGGAGGCGACCCGGGCCCGCATCCTCGACATCGCCCGCGAGATGGGCTGGCAGCCGAGCCGGACCGCGCGGGCCCTGTCCGGCGGGCGCGCCGGCGTTCTCGGCCTCGTCGTGGACCGGCCGGCCCGCACGCTCGGCGTCGAACCCTTCTACATGCAGCTCATCTCCGGCATCGAGGCCGAGCTGTCGAGCCGCGACACCGCCCTGCTGCTCCAGGTCACCGACGACGCCGGCGCGCAGGAGGCGACGTACCGGTGCTGGTGGGCCGAGCGCCGCGTCGACGGGGTCTTCCTCGTCGACCTGCGCGTGGACGATGAGCGCACGAAGGTCCTGGCCGAGCTCGGCATGCCCGCGATCGTGGTCGGCGGCCCCCACGGCCTGGGCGGCCTGCCGGGGCTGTGGAACGACGAGATCGCCCCGGTCCGCGCGGTCTTGGAGTACCTGGTGGCACTCGGACACCGGCGCATCGCCCGGGTCGCCGGGCTGCCCGGCCTGTGGCACACGGTCATGCGCGACGAGGCATTCGAGCGGATCGCCCGCGAGCTGGGCGTGACGCCGTCCGGGGGCACCGCCGACTACACCGGCGACGCGGCCGCCCGCGTGACGCGGCGGCTGCTCGCCTCCTCCGCCCCACCGACCGCGATCGTCTACGACAACGACGTCATGGCCGTCGCCGGGCTGGGCGTCGCGGCCGAGATGAACATCCGCGTCCCCGACCGGCTGTCCATCGTCGCCTGGGACGACTCGGTGCTCTGCCGGCTCGTCCACCCGCCGCTGACCGCCGTCGGCCTCGACATCGCCGCGTACGGCGCGGAGGTCGCGCGGCGCCTGGCCGACCTCGCGGCCGGCCGGCCGGTGACGAGCGCCTGCCACGCGACGGCGGTCCTGTCGCCCCGGGGAAGCACCGGACCGGTCCGCTGACGCCGTCTCACATCACCTGTTGACGCTAAACCGGTTTAGTGGTCCGATGCATGGAACCAGAGCCGGGGGCGTCCTCACACGACTGACGGGTGACGGGAGACACAGGTGAAGGCACGCGGAATCGCGGCACTCGCGGCGAGCGTCACGCTCGCCGCCGGGTTGTCGGCCTGCGGCAGCGGCGGAGGCGACGACTCGTCGCCCAAGTCCCTGACCTACTGGGCGAGCAACCAGGGCCGCAGCATCCAGCAGGACCAGCAGGTGCTGGGGCCGGAGCTGAAGAAGTTCGAGGCCAAGACCGGTATCAAGGTCAAGCTCGAGGTGATCGGCTGGCCGGACCTGCTCAACCGGATCCTCGCGGCGACCTCCAGCGGCCAGGGGCCGGACGTCGTCAACGTCGGCAACACCTGGTCGGCCTCACTGCAGGCGACCGGTGCCTTCCAGTCCTTCGACGACGCGACCATCGCCAAGGTCGGCGGCAAGGCGAAGTTCATCCCCTCGACGCTGACCTCGACCGGGGCGGCCGGTAAGCCGCCCGCCTTCGTGCCCCTCTACGGCCTGGCGTACGGGCTGTTCTACAACAAGAAGCTGTTCGCCGACGCGGGCCTGAAGCCGCCGCAGAGCTGGCAGGAACTGGTCGCCGACGCGAAGAAGCTCACCGATCCCGCCAAGAAGCAGTACGGCGTCGTCATGGAGGGCGCCAGCTACACCGAGGGCGCGCACTTCGCCTTCATGTTCGGCCGGCAGAACGGCGCGAACCTGTTCCAGGGCGGGCAGCCCGGCTTCGACTCCCCGCAGATGGTCGCCGGGGTGAAGCAGTACGTCGACCTGATGGCCGGGCAGAAGGTCGTCAACCCGAGCAACGCGGAGTACCTCAACGACGCCGACATGCTCAAGGACTTCGCCGCGGGCAAGGCCGCGATGATGATGATCCAGAGCTACGCGCCCAAGGGTCTCGCGGAGAACGGCATGAAGGCCGGGGAGTTCGGCGTCGTGCCGATCCCGGCGCCCGACCCGCTGCCGCCCGGCGGGCACAAGGTCAGCAGCCACGTCGCCGGCATCAACATCGGAGTGTTCAAGAACACCAAGAACAAGGACGGCGCCCTCAAGCTGATCGACTTTCTGACCAGCCCCGACGAGCAGAAGATCCTCGACACCCAGCTGGGTCCCCTGCCGGTGGTGCAGCAGGCGTACAGCGACCCGAAGTTCCAGACGCCGGAGATCAAGACGTTCCGGGACATCCTCGCCAACGCCTCGGAGACCCTGCCGATGATCCCGCAGGAGGCCCAGTTCGAGACGCTGGTCGGCAACACCGTCAAGCAGCTGATCGCCGACGCCGCCGCGGGCAGGCCCGTCGACGATCAGACCATTCAGAGCCGCCTCGCCGCCGCGAACAAGAAGATGCAGTCCGGCGGATGAGCCGAACCGTCACCGCCCCCGGGGAGGCGCCCTCGCGCGCCCCGGGGGCACCCGCCCACCGGGTCCGCAGGCCCCGCCGCGCGCTACTGCCGTACCTGCTGGTCCTGCCGGCGCTCATCGCCGAGTTGGCCATCCACGTCATCCCCATGCTCGTCGGCGCGTGGATGAGCCTGCTGCACCTCACCCAGTTCTTCATCCGCAACTGGACCGCCGCGCCGTACGGCGGCCTGACCAACTACCGCGTCGCCGTCGACACGAACGGGCCGGTCGCCAAGGACCTCATCCACTCCTTCCTCATCACGGTCGCGGTCACCGTCCTGGTCGTGGCCCTGTCGTGGATGTTCGGGCTGGCCGCCGCGGTCTTCCTGGAGAAGCCGTTCCGCGGGCGCGGTGTGCTGCGGACGCTGTTCCTCGTCCCGTACGCGCTGCCGGTCTTCACCGCGGTGATCACCTGGCGGTTCATGTTCCAGCGCGACAACGGCATGGTGAACGCCCTGCTGTCCGACGAGCTGCACCTCGCCCACGGCCATCCGTTCTGGCTGCTCGGCGGCAACAGCTTCGTCGCGATCGTCGTCGTGAACGTCTGGCGGCTGTGGCCGTTCGCCTTCCTCACACTGATGGCCGGGCTGCAGAGCATCCCCGGCGACCTGTACGAGGCGGCGGCGATCGACGGCGCGGGCTTCGCGCGCCGGCTGCGGTCGGTGACCCTGCCGCTGCTGCGGCCGGTCAACCGGGTGCTGCTGCTCGTGCTGTTCCTGTGGACGTTCAACGACTTCAACACCGCCTACGTCCTGTTCGAACAGCCCCCGGCCGACGCGGACATGATCTCCATCCACATCTACAACGCCTCGTTCCTCACCTGGAACTTCGGCCTGGGCTCGGCGATGTCCGTGCTGCTGCTGGCGTTCCTGCTGGTCGTCACGCTCGGGTACCTGGGCGCCGGTCGGCTGAGGAGCCGTCATGCGTGAGTCGTCGGCGGTGCGCTGGGCGCGCCGGGTCGTGCTGACCCTCCTGACGGTCTTCACCGTCCTGCCGCTGTACGTGATGGTCGTCTCGTCGGTCAAGCCGCTGCGAGACGTGCAGGGCGCCTTCCACTGGATCCCGACGCACGTGACCGTCCGGCCGTTCGTCGACATGTGGCACACCGTGCCGCTGGGCCGTTACTTCATCAACAGCCTGGTCGTGTCGGGCTGCGCGACGGTCTGCTCGGTCATCATCGCGATCTTCACCGGATACGCGGTCAGCCGGTACCGCTTCGCCGGCCGCGGCACGTTCATGACGGCCGTGCTGTCGACGCAGATGTTCCCGGGCATCCTCTTCCTGCTGCCGCTGTTCCTGATCTTCGTCAACATCGACCGGTACACCGGCATCACGCTGTACGGCAGCCGGCTCGGGCTGATCATCACCTACCTCACCTTCGCGCTGCCGTTCTCGATCTGGCTGATCGCCGGCTATTTCGACACGATCCCGCGCGAGCTGGACGAGGCCGCGCGGGTGGACGGCGCCGGGCCGATGCGGACGCTGTTCCGGGTCATCCTGCCGGTGGCCGCCCCGGGCGTCGTCGCGGTCGCCATCTACGCGTTCATGACGGCCTGGGGCGAGGTGCTGTTCGCCTCCGTCCTCACCGACCACGCGACCCGCACCCTCGCGGTGGGCCTGCGCGAGTACTCCAACCAGGGGCAGGTCTACTGGAACGAGGTGATGGCCGCGTCACTCGTCATCAGCCTCCCGGTGGTGGTCGGCTTCCTCGCACTCCAGCGCTTCCTGGTCCACGGGCTGACCGCGGGCGCGGTCAAGTCCTGACGGGCTCCTGCAGAAAGGCACCTCTTTGCACCGCAACTTCGCCAAACTGCCCGGCGCCGCGTGGCTCGGCGTCAACTTCTGGTCGCGTACCGGCGGACCGCTGATGTGGCGCTCCTACGACCCCCGCGTCGTACGGGAGGAGCTGGACGTCCTGCGCGAGCACGGGCTGAACACCACGCGGTCGTTCTTCTACTGGCCGGACTTCATGCCCGAGCCCGACCGGATCGACGAGACCCTCGCCGGGCACTACGCCGACTTCCTGGAGGCGCACGCCGAACGCGCCATGGCGACCATCCCGACGTTCATCGTCGGCCACATGTCCGGGGAGAACTGGGACCCGGCCTGGCGGGCCGGCCGCGACCTGTACGCGGACGTGTGGATGGTCGACCGGCAGGCGTGGTTCGCCGAGGAGATGGCGCGGCGCTACGCCGGGCACCCGGCGGTCGCGGGCTGGCTGATCACCAATGAGATGCCCATCTACGGCGGTAAGGCGCCGACCGAGGAGGTGACGGCGTGGGCCCGGCTGATGGTGCGGGCGGTGCGCGCGGGCGGGGCGACCGAACCGGTCTCCATCGGCGACGGCGCCTGGGGCGTCGAGGTGACCGGGCAGGACAACGGCTTCTCGGTACGCGAGTTGGCCGCCGTCACCGACTTCGTCGGCCCGCACGTGTACCGCATGGAGGACGACCTGGTCCGCCAGCACTACGGCGCGGCGTTCATCTGTGAGCTGGCCGGGACGTACGGCCGGCCGGTCGTGCTGGAGGAGTTCGGCTGCTCCTCGGACTTCGTCTCCGACGACAACGCCGCGCACTACTACCGGCAGGTGCTGCACAACAGCCTGCTCGGCGGCGCGACCGGCTGGCTCGGCTGGAACAACACCGACTTCGACCTGGTGGACCAGCCCCCGTACAGCCACCATCCGTTCGAGCTGCACTTCGGGCTGACGGAGGTCGACGGCACGCCGAAGCCGGCGCTGGAGGAGATGCGCCGGTTCGGCGCGGCCCTCGACCGGATCGACCTGGCGGCCTGCGAGCGTGCCGCGACCGACATCGCGCTCGTCGTGCCCTCGGTGCTCGACGCCGGTTACCCCTTCACCCGGACCGCCGACCGCACCGACGTGTTCGGCGCGCTGCGGCAGGCGTACGTGACCGCGCGGGCCGCCGACCTGCCGGCCGGCCTCACCCGCGAGAGCGACGGCATCGCGCCGGACGCGCGGCTGTACCTCGTCCCGTCGGCCAAGCAGCTCACCGGGCCGGGCTGGCACCGGCTGGAGGAGCTCGCCGCGGGCGGGGCCGTCGTGTACGTCTCCTACTGCGCGGGCTCGCACGGCTGGCAGCGCGGACCGTGGTACTCCCACATGAATGCGATGTTCGGGGTCGAGCACCGGCTCCGGTACGGCCTGGCCGACCCGATCGAGGACGACGTCGTCGAGCTGACCTTCACCGCCGCCCTCGGCCCGCTCGCCGAGGGCACGACGCTGGCGTTCCGCGCCGCCGGCACCGAGCACAGCCGCTCGTACCTGCCGGTCCGGCCCACCACGGCGGAGGTCGTCGCGGTGGACGGGCACGGCCGGCCGGCCCTGCTGCGCCGCCGGCACGGCGAGGGCTCCCTCGTGCTGTGCGCGTACCCGCTGGAGCACATGGCGGCGGTCACCCCGCGGGTGAACCCCGAGCCCACGTACCGCCTGTACGACGCGCTCGCCACGCTCGCGGGGGTGCGCCGCCCGGTCACCGTCGCCGACCCGCGGGTGTCCGCGGACGTGCTGGTCCGCGCCGACGGCGCCCGGTTCGCGGTACTGGTCAGCCAGGCCGATGAGGAGCTCAAGGTGGTCGCCGAGGTCGCGGCCGCGTCCGCCGGGGCGGAACCCGCGCGTGAGGAGGTGGCGCTGGAGCCGTATGGTGTGCACGTGCTGGAGCTTCGACGTTGACCGACGTGCGTGAGACGGCGTCCACGACCCCCGCGACCGCCGCAGAGACCAATGGATCCTCCGTGAGCGAGCGGAGCGAGCGAACCGACGAACACAGCGCCTCTGGTCCCTCCACCGACGAAGGAGGGCTCTTGAGCGTGCTGGCCGTGGACATCGGCGGCACCAAGCTCGCCGCCGCGCTCGTCCACTCCGACGGGCGCATCGGCCCCCTCGCCACCCGCCCGACACCCAAGGGCGACGCCGAGGAGGTGTTCTCCGCCCTGGCGGCCGTCGCCACCGAGGCGGTCGGAGGCGAGGAGGTGTCCGGCGCGGGCATCGGCTCGGCCGGACCGCTCGACGCCATCGCCGGCACGGTCAGCCCGGTGAACATCCCGGGCTGGCGCGGCTTCCCGGTGCGCGACCGGCTCGCCGCCCTGCTGGGCGGCCGCCCGGTCGTCCTGGTGAACGACGCCGTTGCGGGCGCGATGGGGGAGTACCACCACGGCGCGGGCCGCGGCGTCCGCGCCATGCTCGGCATGGTCGTCTCGACCGGCGTCGGCGGCGGCCTGATCCTCGACGGGCGGGTGTACGCCGGGCCTACCGGCAACGCCGGGCACATCGGGCACACGGTCGTCGACCTCGGCGGCGACCCGTGCCCGTGCGGCGCGCGGGGCTGCGTCGAGACGATCACCTCCGGGCCCGCGATGGTCCGCTGGGCGCTCGCCAACGGCTGGTCCGGCCCGGCGGCCACCGGCGTGGCGCTCGCCGCCTCCGCCCGTGACGGCGACCCGGTGGCCCTGGCGGCGTTCGACCGGTCGGCGCGCGCGCTGGCCGCCGGCATCTCCTCCGCCGCCGCGCTGTGCGACCTGGACCGCGTGGTGATCGGCGGCGGCGTCGCACGAGCCTGGGACCTGCTCGAACCCCCGCTGACCGCCGCCATGGCCGACTACGCCGGACTCGCCTTCGTACGCCGCGTGGAGATCGTCCGATCCGCGCTCGACGGGCAGGCCGGCCTGCTCGGCGTCGCCGCCCTCGTCCACGACCCCGAAACGGCCTGAGATGGAACTTCTCGACAACCCGATCCAGGAGTACGCCTGGGGATCCCACGAGGTGCTCGCCGACTTCCTCGGCCGCCCCGGCCCCACCGAGGCGCCGGAGGCGGAGCTGTGGATCGGCGCGCACCCGGCCGCGCCGTCGCGGCTGCGGTCGGGCCGGCCGCTGGGCGACCTCATCGCCGCCGACCCCGGGGCGACGCTCGGCGACGCGGCCGTGTCGGCCTTCGGGCCCCGGCTGCCGTTCCTGCTGAAGGTGCTCGCGGTGGCCGAGCCGCTCTCCCTGCAGGTCCACCCCGACCGGGCGCAGGCCGAGCGAGGCTTCGCCGCCGAGACCGCTCCTGAGGGCGACCCGTCCCGCAACTACAAGGACTCCTGGCCCAAGCCGGAGATCCTGTGCGCGCTGACCGAGTTCCACGCGCTGTGCGGCCTGCGGGACCCGCGTGAGAGCGCCGAGCTGCTGGCCCCGATCGCCGCGCTGCGGCCCGTCGTGGACCTGCTCGCCGCCGGTGACCTGCGGGCCGCGGTCGAGACACTGCTGACCTGGCCGTCGCCGAAGGACGTGGTGACCGAGGCCGCCGCGGTCGCGCCCGAGCCGTACGCCTCGCTCGCCGCGCGTCACCCCGGCGACATGGGCGTGCTCGTCGCCATGCTGATGAGCGAGGTACGGCTCAGGCCGGGGCAGGCGCTGTACGTCCCGCCGCGCCGTCCGCACGCCTACCTCAGCGGCACCGGGGTGGAGCTGATGGCCGGTTCGGACAACGTGCTGCGCGCCGGGCTCACGCCCAAGCGCGTCGACGTGCCCGAGCTGCTGGCCGTCGCGTCGTTCGAGCCGGGCCCGCCGGACGTGCTCGACCCCGAGCACCGCGACGGCGAGGACGTCTTCGTCACCCCGGCGCCGGAGTTCCGGCTGTCGCGTCTCGACGCCGCCCGGCGGCCCGTGCTGCCGGCCGCCGGCCCGCAGCTGCTGCTGTGCGCGGACGGCGGCGTACGGCTCCGCCGCGACGGCGAGGAGCTGGAGCTGCGGCGCGGCGACGCGGTGTTCGCCGGGCACCGCGGCGGCCCCGTCGAGGTGACCGGGACCGGCACGGTGTTCCGCGCGAGCCTGCCCTCCGCGGGGTAGCTCAGGGCGTGAGGCGCTCGGCGAGCCAGGCGAGGGCCGGCGGATAGCGGTACTCGATGGCGCGGTGCCCGGCGTCGAACAGCTCGAAGTGGACATCGTCGTCGGCGACGCCGGCCGCCTCGACCGCGCGCCGGAACGCGACCGCGCCGAAGTCGAGGTGGAACTCATCGCGGGTGCCCGCGTCGATCCAGATGGCGCGCATCGACCGCAGCGCCTCGGCGTGATCGGGGCGCGCGGCCATGAGTACGGGGTCCCGGGCCAGCCAGCGCTCCCAGACCTCGGGGATCACGTCGCCGGTGTCGTCGAAGGGCAGCCGCACGGTCCCGTCCGCGTCGGCGGAGTAGGCCGCGGCGTAGCCGTACTGCTCGATCAGGGCGAAGTCGGTCTCCTTGGTGCCCGCGATGCGACCGCGGAAGTCGGCCAGGAACGCCTCCACCGACCCGTCGTAGGAGTCGCGCAGCTGCCGCGCCACCTTCGGGAAGTGCGGCCGGTAGCAGACGTCGAACAGGGCGTCGCCCGCGTGGGTGGCCAGCGCGCCGAACACGTCGGGTCGCAGCATCGGCGTGACCATGGCGCCGTAGCCGCCGCTGGACTTCCCGCTGATCGCGCGGTGGTCGCGGCTCGCCAGCGTGCGGTAGCGGGCGTCGACGAAGGACACGACCTCCTCGCACAGGTACGTGTGGTACCGCCCGGTGCCGGGCGAGTCGAGGAACTGGCTGCCGCCGACCGAGGTCCAGGCGTCGACGTAGACGACGATGACGGGTGGCGCCTCCCCGTTGGCGAACAGCCGGTCGACCAGCTCGGGAAAGGTCGGCCGCCACGGCGCGCGGTTGTGCCACATGGGCAGCTGGCCGGTGTACCCCTGGATCACGTAGACGGACGGGTAACGCCGCTCCGGCTCCTCGTCGTACCCCGGCGGGACGTACACCTCCAGCGGGCGCTCGTGGGGATCGCCGAGAGGGTTGCCGCGCAGTGCGTCGCTGTCGATGACGTGCTCGTCGAGGCGTCCGGCGGGTGCGGCCGACCAGGGTGGCATCCGTGCTCCTTCGCTCGGGTACGCGTCCGACCGTATCCCGAGCCGGAGACGGCCGCGGGAGATCGACTCCCGCGGCCGCCCGGCGCAGTTACGTCAGTGCTCGCTCACGATTTCGAGGACGCTCACTTCGACGCAGTCCGCCCCCTGCGAGCTGCGGCTGCTCGTACGCCAGCCAATGTCCGCGAGATCGGGGTCGCAACCCATCCCCCAGCTCTCCTTTCGTGGTGAACCGATCATCCCCGTGGGTACGGGGACGTTTTCTTGAGCTCATCCGCGACCGCGGCGATGAAGTCGGTCGACTCGTCCGGCGGTAGCGCGGCGGCTCGTAGATGGTCGAACCAGGTGGTGTGGCGGCGGACGTCTCTGTCCTTCTCCAGGAAGATGTTCCCCGCGGGCGAATCGACGTACACGACGTCCAGATCCGTCGGGTCGGGGAAGCCGATGATGGTGAACGCGCCGCCGAGCCCGGGATGGGCGCCACGGGCGAACGGCAGCACTTGGATCGTGACACTGGGGAGCTCCTCGGCCTCGAGCAGCCGGGCGAGCTGGGCGCGCATGACCGGGACGCCGCCGATCGGGCGGCGCAGCACCGCCTCGTCGAGCACGGCCCAGACCTCCAGGCTTCCGTCGTCGGCGAGCATGGCCTGCCGTCGCTGGCGCAGGGAGATCATGCGGTCGATGTTGGCGGTGCTCTCGGTGGGCCGGCCGACCTTTATCAGCGCGCGGGCGTACTCCTCGGTCTGCATGAGCCCGGGGATGAGATGGGTCTGGAACGTGCGGAGCGAGGCCGCCGACGCCTCCAGCCCGACGTAGGTGTCCAGTCCCGCGGACAGCACCGATTCGTACTCGGTCCACCAGCCTCGCTGCTGGGCGTCCTTGGCGAGGGTGAGCAGCTGTTCGCGCTGGGCCTCGTCGCCGACCTTGTACAGGTCGAGCATGTCGCGCACGTCCCGGATCCGGGCGACGGACTTGCCGGTCTCGATGCGGCTGACCCGCGACATCGAGCACTCGAGGTGTTTGGCGACGTCCTCGATCATGAGGTTGGAGGCCTCACGCAGCCTGCGGAGTTCCATCCCGAGGCGGCGTCGGCGGACGGTTGGGCTTTGCGCGTCGGACATCGAGCACCTCCAGAGCGACCGTCCGGGACGGAGGGGTTGAGCGGGGGCGGTGGACGGAACGAGGGGCCGCGGTGGGCGGTGGCGGCGGATGACGGATCAACTGCCTGGAGTCGCTGATCGCTGCGGAAGCGTGCGCGGGATCGGATCGAGGGGGACGGAGTTTTTGCCCGATACTACCGCTCTGCCTCATTTAAGCGGATTGTCGTGAAAATAAGCGTTACGCGCTGTTGTCGTACGAGTACCTCTTGCCACGACATCGCACTTTACCTGTTCAATGGTATGTCGCTCATCCTTTTGTCGGGTAAGGGAGCCCCGAAAGGGTGATCTGACGGCGGGAGGCGCCGGATCCGCACGGCGCGTCGCGGCCGGATCACCGATCGGTGCCGGGCGCCGCCCTCTTCCCAAAACGTTGAGCCGAACGTATGTTCGATGACGCCTGTCTTCCCCCGGGCACTTTCGGCGGCTTTTTGACCGGGAAGGTGGGCGGTCCGCGTGACCGGAGTCAGCGATCGGCGTCGACGCGACGCGTGGACGGTGTCCGGATGAGCCGGGCGTACGGCGACCCGGTCGAGGTCTGGCGGACCGACGGCCGGCCGTCGCGGTTCGTCTGGCACGGCCGTCTCTACACCGTGCTGCGCGTCCTGGACCACTGGGTGACCACCCGCGACTGGTGGCGCGACCGCAACCCGGAGTCCGAGGAGTCGACCGCCCGGGAGTTCTGGCAGGTGGAGGCCACCCCGGACCATGAGATCGGCGTGTACGAACTCCGCTACGACGAGGCGAGCGACACCTGGATGCTCTCCCGCGCCTGGGACTGATCGCCCGTTAGAGTTCGCCAGTTCCGATGTCGAGGCAGAACGGGAGAGCCCATGAGCCGGGTGGTGTTGCGGCCGGTCGAGGAGAAGGACATCGACGTCTTCGAGGCCGAGTTCGCCGGCCCCGAGGGGACCGGCGTCCACCAGTGGTTCGGGTACCGCAGCCCCCTCGACCTGCGGCGCCGGTTCGCCGAGACCGGCCTGCTCGCGCCGGACGGCGGAACCCTCACGGTCCGCGAGGACGACACCGTCGCGGGCCGGGTCGAGTGGTTCAGGAGCCTGTGGGGCCGCCCGGAGACGTCGTGGTGCTGGACCGTCGCGATCGGCCTGCGGCCGAGCTGCCAGGGCCGGGGTCTCGGCACCGAGGCGCAACGGCTCCTGGTGACCTACCTGTTCGACCACACCCGTGCCCAGCGGATCCAGGCCTTCACCGACAGCGGCAACGTCGCCGAACAGCGAGCGCTGGAGAAGGCGGGCTTCGAACGGGAGGGCGTCCTCCGCCAGGCCCAGTGGCGAGCCGGCGGCTGGCACGACCAGATCCTCTACTCGACGCTACGCCCGTAACCGGAGGCGTGCTAAGTACGTGCCGTACTTGATGTACTTGACGCCGGATGCCACTCTGAAGGCCCGCTCCGACGGAGGTATGCCCATGGGCGCCGTTCACTTCGACAGCTATACGGATGCCCGTGCGCATCTGAAGGCGCTCCTGGACGCGGCTGAGAGAGGCCTGGTGGCCACGGTGCGCCGCGAGTCCGCCACGACCGCCATCGTGGACGTCGAGCGGCTGCGCCACTACCTCGCGACGGTCACTCCGTCTCACGCGCAGGTGGTCCCCGAATCCGGCGGCTGGTCCCTCTTCATCCCGGGACTGCCCGTCGCCGCGGACGGCGCCACCTTCGACGAGGCCGTCGCCGAGATGATCGAAGCGCTGCGTGAGTACGCGGAGGACTGGCAGGACCACCTGCTCGACGCTCCGAGCCACCGTGAGAACTGGGGCCTTGTCCAGCTGATCAGCCTCAGTGATGACGCACAGTTGCGCGACTGGCTGGTGGGCGAGACCCGGTGACCTGGCCGCAACCGACCCGTGAGGATCACGAGCGCTTCTGCCAGACCGAGGGATGGCGTCCGGTACGGACCGCCCGGGGGCGGACGGGGACCCATCGCGTCACCTATGAACTGGACCTCCCCGACGGCCGGATCCTGAGGACCCGGATCTCCCATCCGGTCGACCGGAGTATCTACGGCCGCAGCATCTGGGGTCACCTACTCCGCGATCAACTCCAGGTGGATGAGGCGAGCTTCTGGGCCTGTGTCCAGGACAAGGTCGTGCCCGATCGCGGGATGCCCACGCCACCGCCGGAGGCGCTGCCCGCCGATCTCGTCCATCTGCTGATCTCCAGGGCCGGTCTCGACGAGCGAGAAGTCGCGGCGATGACCAAGGAGGAGGCCATCGCCCGGCTGCACCGGTACTGGATCGACGGCGTCTGATCGCCGGTGGCTTACGCGGGGACCATGGCGCGGATCGCCTTGAGGGTCGGTTCGTCCTTCACTCCGGCGATGAGCAGGGTGGTGACCGGGGAGTCCAGCCACAGCCGCAGGCGTTCGCGGATCCGGTCGAGCGGGCCGAGCAGGGAGATCCCGTCCGCCAGTGCGTCCGGTACGGCCCGGACCGCCTCGTCCCGGCGTCCCGCGAGGAACAGGTCCTGCACTCGTGCGGCCTCCTCGGCGTACCCCAGCCGGCCGATCAGGTCCAGGTGGAAGTTGCGGTCGCGGGCGCCCATGCCGCCGATGTAGAACGCCAGCGGGATCTTGGCCACCTCCAGCGCGGCCGTCAGGTCGTCGGTGACGATCGTGGTGACCGTCGCGGCGATGTCGAAGCCGTCCGGGCGGTCGCGCAGCGACGCGCCGAAGACCGGTTCGATCCGCTCCGGGTCGACGAACAGCGGTAGCCAGCCCTGGGCGATCTCCGTCGACAGCGCGACGTTCTTCGGGCCCTCCGCGCCGAGGTAGATCGGGATGTCCGGGCGCAGCGGGTGCGCGATCGACTTCAGCGGCTTGCCCAGGCCCGTCACCCCGTCGCCCACCCCGTACGACCGCAGCGGCAGGGGGTAGTGCGGGCCGGTACTGGTCACCGGTTCGGCGCGTCGCCACACGTCGCGCAGGATCCGGACGTACTCGCGGGTGCGCGCGAGCGGCCGGGCGAACGGCACGCCGTACCAGCCCTCCACGACCTGCGGCCCGGACGCGCCGAGGCCGAGCGTGAGCCGTCCGCCGGACAGGGCGTCGAGGGTCAGCGCGTGCATGGCGGTGGCGGCCGGGGTGCGCGCCGACATCTGCGTCACGGCCGTGCCCAGGCCGATCCGTGAGGTGCGTGCGCCGTACCAGGTCAGCGTCGTGAAGGCGTCGGATCCGTACGCCTCCGCGGTGAAGACCTGGTCGTAGCCGAGGCGTTCGGCGGCGAGCACGGTCTCGGTGTCGTCCACGGGGTCCCGCTGCCAGTAGCCGAGGTTGATGCCGAGCCTCATGCGCGCCTCCGGGAGAAGTAGAACCTGTTTCATCTAAACAGGAGCAGACCGGCGCACACCTGTCGAGCCGAGATCGGCCGTGTGCCATGCTGTGCATCGGCGGTACGCGGAGGAACCCGGTGAGATTCCGGGGCTGTCGCGCAACTGTGACCGGGGAGTCCGTCCTCAACCGACGGCCACGGCGTGAGCCGGAAGGCCGAGGACGGGCGACGATCCGGCAGCCAGGAGACTCCGGCCGCCACCTGCAGGCCACCTACGGGCGCGCAACCCGAGGAAGGACGAACACCGGGTGAACACCTACCCGTTCTCCGCCGTGGCGGGGCTGGAGGACCTCAAGCTCGCCCTGCTGATCAACGCGGTGTCGCCGTCGGTCGGCGGCGTCCTCGTACGCGGCGAGAAGGGCACCGCGAAGTCGACCATCGTCCGCGCGCTGGCCGGGCTGCTGCCGGCCGTCTCCACCGTGGCCGGCTGCCGGTTCTCCTGCGACCCGGACGCGCCCGACCCCGAGTGTCCCGACGGCCCGCACGACGAGGCGGAGCGGCAGGAGCGGCCCGCCCGGCTCGTCGAGCTGCCGGTCGGCGCGTCGGAGGACCGGCTCGTCGGCTCCCTCGACATCGAGCGCGCGCTCACCGAGGGCGTGCGCGCGTACCAGCCCGGCCTGCTGGCCGCCGCGCACCGGGGCGTGCTCTACGTCGACGAGGTGAACCTCCTCCACGACCACCTGGTGGACCTTCTCCTGGACGCCGCGGCGATGGGACAGTCCTACGTCGAGCGCGAGGGCGTCTCGGTGCGGCACGCCTCCCGGTTCCTGCTCGTCGGCACCATGAACCCCGAGGAGGGTGAGCTGCGCCCGCAGCTCCTCGACCGGTTCGGGCTGACCGCCGAGGTCGCCGCCACCCGCGACCCCGACGAGCGCGCCGAGGTCGTACGCCGCCGGCTGGCCTACGAGGCCGACCCGGGCGGGTTCGCGGCCGACTGGTCGCGCGCCGACGCCGAGCTGGCCTGGCACATCCGTGCCGCCCGTGACCGCCTGCCCGGGGTCGTGCTGTCCGACGGCGCGCTGCGGCAGATCACCGCGGTCTGCGCGGAGTTCGAGGTCGACGGCCTGCGGGCCGACCTGGTGATGGCCCGCGCCGCGATCGCGCTGGCCGCCTGGCACGACCGCGGCGCCGTCACGCCCGCCGACGTACGCCTCGCCGCGCGCCTCGCACTGCCGCACCGGCGGCGCCGTGACCCGTTCGACGCGCCCGGCCTGGACGAGGACCGGCTCGACGACGTGCTGGACCGCACCGGCGACTACGACACCGAGGAGGACCCGCGGCCCGGCTCCACCCGGCCGAAGCCGCCCTCGCCGCCTGTTCCCGAGCCACGGCCACCGGTCGAGGAGGACGACTCAGAGGCCGGCGCCGAGGTCACCACCGAGGACCCCGAGCCCGAGCCCGATCCGGACACCGATCCCGACGGTCCGGGCTCCGGCACGCCCGTGCCCGACGCGGTGGACCTGCCCGCCGAGGGCGCGCTGGTCGACATCGGCCAGGCGCTGTCGGGCAACGCGGGGCCGCGCCCCGACCGGCCGACGACGTCCCCGGCCGACGCCGCCTACCGCCCACGCCTGTTCGTCGTGCCGGGCATCGGCGAGGGCGCGCCCGGCCGCCGCTCCCGCGCGCGCACCCCGTACGGCCGCACGACCGGCGCCCGGCCGGGCTTTCGCACCGTGCACCTCGCCGGCACCCTCTTCGCCGCCGCGCCCCACCAGCGGTCGCGCGGACGCAGCGGACCCGGCCTGGTGATCCGCGCCGATGACATCCGTGAGCCGGTCCGCGAGGGACGCGAGGGCAACCTCGTGCTGTTCGTCGTGGACGCCAGCGGCTCGATGGCCGCCCGGCAGCGCATGCGCGCGGTCAAGGGCGCCGTGCTCAGCCTGCTCCTCGACGCCTACCAGCGACGCGACAAGGTCGGCCTGGTCACCTTCCGCGGCGGTTCGGCCGAGACGGCGCTGCCGCCGACCTCCTCGGTCGAGGCCGGCGCACGCCGCCTGGAGGACCTGCCGACGGGCGGCCGCACGCCGCTCGCCGCGGGCCTGTTGCGGGCCGCGGGCGTCCTGCGCGCCGAGCACCTGCGCGACCCGGCGCGGCGCCCGCTCGTCGTCGTCGTCACCGACGGCCGCGCGACGCACGGCTCGGTCGACGACGCGCTGCGCGCCGCCGCCCTGCTGCGGGAGGCCACCTCGGTGGTGGTCGACTGCGAGAGCGGCCCGGTGCGCCTCGGCCTCGCGGCACGGCTCGCCGAACGCCTCGGCGCCGAGATCGTCCGCCTGGAGGACCTGCCCGCCGACGGCCTGGCCGGCGTCGTACGCGATCGGAGGGTCGCCTGATGCCGCGCGGCAAACCCGAGAACGTCCCGGACGACGGGCTGACCACGCGGCAGCGGCGGAACCGCCCGCTCGTGATCGTCCACACCGGCCAGGGCAAGGGCAAGTCGACCGCCGCGTTCGGGCTGGCGCTGCGCGGCTGGAACCAGGGCTGGCCGATCGGGGTGTTCCAGTTCGTCAAGTCCGCCAAGTGGCGCATCGGTGAGGAGCGCGCGCTGCGCGTGCTCGGCGCGTCCGGCGAGGGCGGGACGGTCGTCTGGCACAAGATGGGCGAGGGCTGGTCGTGGATCCAGCGGCCCGGCACGGAGGAGGACCACGCCGCGGACGCCCGCGAGGGCTGGGAGCAGATCAAACGCGACCTCGCCGCCGAGACGTACACGCTTTACGTCCTGGACGAGTTCACCTACCCGATGAAGTGGGGCTGGGTGGACGTGGACGACGTCGTCGCCACCCTGGCGGCGCGACCGGGCCACCAGCACGTCATCGTCACCGGCCGCGACGCCGACCCCCGGCTCCTGGAGATCGCCGACCTGGTCACCGACATGGGCAAGGTCAAGCACCCCATGGACGCCGGCCAGAAGGGGCAGAAGGGCATCGAGTGGTGATCCCGCGGCTCGTGGTCGCCGCCCCCGCGTCCGGGAGCGGCAAGACGACGGTCGCCACCGGACTGATCGCCGCGCTGGCCGCACAGGGCCTCGACGTCTCGCCGCACAAGGTCGGCCCGGACTACATCGACCCCGGGTACCACGCGCTCGCCGCCGGGCGACCGGGCCGCAACCTCGACCCGTGGCTCACCGCCGAGGAGCTCGTCGCGCCGCTGTTCCTGCACGGCGCGCGGGACGCGGACATCGCCGTCGTCGAGGGCGTGATGGGCCTGTACGACGGCGCGGCCGGCGCGGGGGAGTTCGCCTCGACCGCGCACGTGGCCAAGCTGCTCGGCGCGCCGGTGGTGCTGGTGGTGGACGCCGCGTCCGCCGGCCGGTCCGTCGCGGCCCTCGTGCACGGCTTCGTGACCTACGACTCCGGTGTCCGGGTCGGCGGCGTGATCCTCAACCGGGTCGGCTCGGACCGGCACGAGGAGATCTGCCGCGCGGCGGTGGAGGAGACCGGGCTGCCCGTCCTGGGCGTGCTGCGCCGCCGCGACGACGCGGCCACGCCGTCACGTCACCTCGGCCTGGTCCCGGCCGCCGAACGCCGTCCCGAGGCCCTCGCGACCGTCGAACGCCTGGGCGCGCTCGTCACGGAGAGCTGCGACCTGCGCGGCCTGGTCGCGCTCGCGCACACCGCGGCGCCGCTGGCCGCCGAGCCCTGGGACCCGGCCGTCGCCGCGCCGGCCGGGCGCGCGCGGATCGCGGTCGCGGGCGGCGCGGCGTTCACGTTCGGCTACGCCGAGAACGAGGAACTGCTCGCCGCCGCGGGGGCCGAGGTCGTGCGGTTCGACCCGCTGCGCGACACCGCCCTGCCGCCGGAGACCGGCGGGGTGGTGATCGGCGGGGGATTCCCCGAGACGTACGCCGCGGAGCTGTCGGCCAACGAGCCGTTGCGTCGCGCGGTCGCGGCGTTCCGTGGCCCGATCTACGCCGAGTGCGCCGGTCTGCTCTATCTCGCCCGGCGGCTCGACGACCTGCCGATGTGCGGGGTGTTCGACGCGGAGGCGCGGATGACCGGGCGGCTGACGCTCGGCTACCGGGAGGCGGTCGCGGTGCGCGACTCGCCGGTGGCTCGGGCCGGTGAGCGGGTGCGCGGGCACGAGTTCCACCGCACCGTCTGCTCGCGGGGCGCGGACGCTCCACCCGCCTGGCAGTGGTCCGCCGAGGGACCGGATGGCTTCAGCTCGGCGAATCGCCTTGCCTCCTACCTTCATCTCCACTGGGCTGGGATGCCTCAGATGGCAACGCGTTTCGTGGGGGCGGCCGCATGACTTTCGACGAGGGTGTTCTGCTGGAGACCGAACGGCTGCTGCTGCGGCCCTTCGACAAAGACGATGCGGAGGACCTCCTGGCCGCCAGCCGCGACCCGGAGATCCGGCGCTGGATGCCGTGGGCGTCGGCGCAGACGACGCAGACCGCCGTCGACTGGTGCACGACGCACGCCCACACCGACCCGGCGCGGGCGATGAACTTCGCCATCGTCGCCGGCGAGCGGTTCGCCGGCTCGATCGGCATCGGCCGTACCGACTGGACCGACGGGCGCGCGGAGGTCGGCTACTGGATCGCGCCCTGGGCGCGCCGCAACCGGTACGCGGTGGAGGCGACGCGCGGCGTGGCCGCGTACGCCTTCGAGAAGGGCATGCACCGGATCGAGCTGCTCGCCGCCGTCGGCAACGTCGCCTCCCAGGGCGTCGCGGAGAAGGCCGGCTTCACCCGCGAGTCGGTGCTGCGCGAGGCGATGCTCATCGGATCCGGCCGCCGGTCCGACGCGGTCCTGTTCAGCCTCCTCGCCAGCGAGCTGTCATGACCTTCTTTGAACCCACCACGTTGCGGACCGAGCGCCTGGTCCTGCGGCCGCCCGAGGAGGGCGACGCGCCCGACTGCTTCGCCGCGGTCGACCAGGTCGTGCGGCGGTGGATGCCGTGGGCGCGCGGGTACACGCTGGAGAGCGCGCGCCGGTGGTGCGCCAAGGAGGCGTTCCGCGACCCGCGGCGGGAGGCGTCCTTCGCGATCGTGCCGGAGCGCACCGGCCGGTTCGGCGGCGTGATCGGGTTCAGCCGGGCCGACTGGGAGACGGGCGTGGCCGAGACCGGCTACTGGATCGGGCCCGCCGACCGGCGGCACGGCTACGTCACCGAGGCCGTGCGCGCGGTGGCGCGGTACGCCTTCGGCCTCGGCCTGTACCGGCTGGAGCTGCTCGCCGCCCCGGGCAACGTCGCCTCGCAGCGTGTCGCCGAGCGGGCCGGGTTCACCCGCGAGGGCGTGCTCCGCAAGGCGCGTCCCGCGCCGGACGGCCGCTCCGACATGGTGCTGTTCAGCCTGCTGGAGGGGGAGCTGTGATGGCCGGCTTCGCGCCCACGACGCTCCGCACCGGCCGCCTCACCCTGCGGCCGATCGAGGCGGGCGACGTCGACGCCTATCTCACCGCCGTGGACGACGAGGTCCGCCGCTGGATGCCCTGGTCAGAGGATTTCACGCGGGAGAAGGCCGTGCGCTGGTGCACCGAGGAGGCGGCCGGCGACCTGTCGCGGGCGCTCAACTTCGCGATCGTCCCGGGGGACGCCGGCCGGCTTGAGGGCGGGGTCGGCATCGGCCGGGCCGACTGGGAGACGGGCGTGGCCGAGACCGGCTACTGGCTGGGTCCGGCCGCGCGCGGGCGGGGCTACGCCACCGAGGCGGTGCGCGCGGTGGCACGCCACGCCTTCGGGCTGGGGCTGACACGCGTCGAGTTGCTCGCCGCCGTCGGGAACGTCGCGTCGCAGCGCGTCGCCGAGCGGGCCGGGTTCACCCGGGAGGACGTGCTCCGCGAGGCTCGGCCCCTGCCGGGCGGAAAACCGGCCGACATGGTGCGGTTCCGGCTGCTGAAGGACGAGCTGTGAGGCTCGTCGGCGTCGGGGTCGGGCCCGGCGATCCCGAGCTGGTCACCGTTCGCGGCGTACGGGTCCTGCGCGAGGCGGACCTCGTGCTGGTCCCGGTCATGGCGCCCGGCGAGCAGGGCCGCGCCGAGGCCGTCGTGCGGGCGCACGTCGCGGAGGCCGAACGCGTCGTCTTCGCGCTGAACGACCGGGGCGGGGTGACCGAGCGCCGCGCGAACGCCTGGGACGCCGCCGCGCGCCGCGTCGTCGAGGCCTTCGAGCAGGGCGCACGTACGGTCGCGTTCGCCACCATCGGCGACCCGAACGTCTACTCCACCTTCACCTACCTCGCCCAGGCCGTACGCGAGCGCGCGCCGGGCGTCGAGGTGGAGACCGTCCCGGGCGTCACCGCGATGCAGGATCTGGCGGCGCGCTCGGGCACGGTCCTCGCCGAGGGCACCGAGTCGCTCACCCTCCTGCCGCTCACCGGCGGCGCCGGCGGGCTGCGGACGGCGCTGGCCACCGGAGACACCGTCGTGGCGTACAAGTTCGGCCAGGTCGCGGACGAGGTGCTCGCCGCGGTCGCCGACGCCGGACGGCTCGGCGACGCGGTGTACGGCGCGCGGCTCGGCCTGCCCGACGAGGACGTCCGCCCGGCGAGCGAGATCACCGGCCCGGTGCCGTACCTGTCCACCCTGATCGTGCCCGGACGCCGTACGTCCCTGGGCGGGAAACTGAAGGCGAGGGACTCATGACCGACGGAAGGGTCGTGTTCGTCGGTGCCGGACCGGGCGCGGCGGACCTGCTGACCTTCCGCGCCGCACGGGCGATCGCCGAGGCGGACGTGGTGATCTGGGCGGCGAGCCTGGTCCACGAGGACGTTCTGGCACACGCCCGCGCGGACGCGGAGATCGTCGACTCGGCGGCGCTGCCGATGGAGGGCGTGCTGCCCTACTACGAGCGCGCCGCTGCCGAGGGGCTCACCGTCGCGCGGATCCACTCCGGCGACCCGGCGCTGTGGGGCGCGCTGCAGGAGCAGCTCGACCGATGCGCGGAGCTCGGCCTGGCCACGGAGATCGTCCCCGGCGTGTCGAGCTTCTCCGCGGTGGCCGCGGCGGTCGGCCGGGAGCTGACCATCCCCGAGGTGGCCCAGTCGGTCGTGCTGACCCGTCTCGGCGGTGGCAAGACGCCGATGCCGCCGGGGGAGGAGGTGCGGGAGTTCGCCCGGCACGGCACGACGATGGCGCTGTTCCTGTCGGCGGCCCGGTCGCGGCAGCTCCAGGAGGAGCTGCTGGCGGGCGGCTACCCGCCCGACACTCCGTGCGTGGTCGCCTACCAGTGCACCTGGCCGGACGAGCTGATCGTGCGCTGCCGTCTGGACGAGCTCGCCGAGACCACCCGCGAGCACCGGCTGTGGAAGCACACGCTCGTGCTCGTCGGCCCGGCGCTGGAGGCGGGCGGCACCCGCTCGCACCTGTACCACCCGGGTCACTTCCACGGTCACCGGCGTGCCGACCCCGCGGCGCGGAAGGTGCTCCGTGGCGGCTGAGCGGACCCCGTACGAACCGGACCTGCCCCGGACCATGAAGGTCCGGCAGCAGGCCCTGCGCACCGGCTGGACGACCGGCACGTGCGCGTCGGCGGCGGCCAAGGCGGCGGCCGAGGCGCTCGTGTCGCGGCGGGCGCAGGACGTGGTCGAGGTGGCGCTGCCGTCGGGCCGGCGGGTGACGTTCGCCGTCGACTCGTGCCTGATCCACGCCGACCGGGCCGAGGCAGTGGTGATCAAGGACGCGGGCGACGATCCTGACGTGACGCACGGTGCCCGGCTGACCGCGACCGCCCGCTGGCGGGACGAGCCGGGCATCGAGCTGGACGGCGGCATCGGGGTCGGCGTCGTCACCAAGCCCGGCCTCGGCCTGGAGCTCGGTGGCCCGGCGATCAACCCGGTGCCGCGCAAGATGATCGAACAGGCGGTGGGGGAGTCTGTGGACCTTAAGACGCGAGGGGTACGCGTCGTCATCTCGGTGCCCGACGGCGAGAAGATGGCGCGCAAGACGACGAACAAACGGCTCGGCATCCTCGGCGGGATATCGATTCTCGGCACGACCGGGATCGTGCGCCCGTTCTCGACGGCGTCGTGGCGGGCGAGCGTGGAGCAGGCGGTCGCGGTGATGGGCGCGCAGGGGGAGCGCACGCTCGTCCTGTGCACGGGGGGCCGCACCGAGAAGGGCGCGATGCGGCTGCTGCCGCAGCTGCCCGACGTGTGCTTCGTGGAGGTCGGCGACTTCACCGGGGCGGCGCTCCGCAGGGCCGTGGAGCACGGCGTCACCCAGGTGGTGTTCGTCGGGATGGCCGGCAAGCTGACCAAGCTCGCCTCGGGCGTGCTGATGACGCACTACACGCGCTCGAAGGTCGACACCGACCTGCTCGCCGAGATCACCCGCGTCATGGGCGGCTCGGAGGAGCTCGCCGCGCGGGTCGCGGAGGCGAACACGGCGCGGCACGCGTACGAGCTGTGGGAGGGCGAGGGGCTGCTGGGCCGGGCCGGGCGCGAGCTGTGCCGCCGGGTCGCCGAGGTCCTGGAGCAGTTCACCACGGAGGCCGGCCGGACGATCGCCGCCCAGGTGGTCCTCGTCGACTTCACCGGCCAGCGCATGATCGCGATGTACGGGCGGCTCAGCAGATGATCACGGTCGTGGGCTGCGACGGCTCCCCGCTGCCGCGGCGGGCGATGGACCGGCTGTCCTCCGCCTCCGTGGTGGCCGGGGGACGGCGGCACCTGGAGGCGGTACGCCCGCCGGCGCACGTCCGCCAGGTGGTCATGGGCGACGTCGCCGCGGCCCTCGACCAGGTCGGCGCGGCGGGTGACGCCGTCGTGCTGGCCAGCGGAGATCCCGGCTTCTTCGGCATCGTGCGGGCCCTGCGCGAGCGCGGTCACACGCCGGAGGTGCTGCCCGCGGTGTCCTCGGTGGCGGGCGCGTTCGCGCGGATCGGCCTGCCGTGGGACGACGCGGTGGTGGTGAGCGCGCACGGCCGCGACCCCCGTACGGCGGTGAACGCGTGCCGGGCGATGCCCAAGACGGCCGTGTTCACCGCGCCCGGGTACGGCCCGGCGGAGCTGGGCGCCGGGCTCGCCGGCTGGGACGTCACGCTGTACGTCGCCGAGCGGCTGGGCGCCGGCGACGAGCGGATCACCCGCTGCGCGCCGGCCGAGGCCGCGGCGCGCGCATGGGCCGAGCCGAACGTCGTGCTGGTCGTGCGCGAGTCCGAGTCGGCCGCGCGGACGCACAACCAGCCCGCCGCGCCGCCGGGCGACTGGATCGGCGACGGCTACCGGCACCGCGCCGGGATGATCACCAAGTGGGAGGTGCGCGCGGTCGCCGTGGCCCGGCTCCGGCCGACCCTCGGCATGCTCGTCTGGGACGTCGGCGCGGGCAGCGGCTCGGTCGGCGTCGAGTGCGCCGCGCACCACGCCGCCGTCATCGCGGTCGAGCGCGACCCGTCCGCCTGCGAGCTGATCCGGCAGAACGCCGGACCGGCCGTACGGCTCGTGCCGGGGAGCGCGCCGGAGGCCTTCGAGGGGCTGCCCGACCCGGACGCGGTGTTCGTCGGCGGCGGGGGACTGGCCGCGCTCGGCGGCGTGCTCGCCCGGCGCCCGCGGACCGTCGTCGCCACGTACGCCGCGGTCGACCGCGCCGTGCGGGCCCGCCGCGCGCTCACCGACGCCGGGTACGCCGTCGAGGGCGTGCAGCTCGCCGCCTCGCGCTTCGCCGACCTGCCGGGCGGTTCGTTCCGCCTCGACGCGCAGAACCCGGTGTTCCTGCTGGCGGGGAGGCTCTCATGATCGGAGTGGTCGCCGCCACGGCGGGCGGGCGTACGGCCGCGGCGACGCTTCAGGCGGCCTGGCCGGACGAGGTGCGGCTGCTGACCGACCAGAAGGCCGCCGACGCGCTGCGCGAGGCGTGGCGCACCTGCGACGCCGTGGTGAGCTTCCTGGCCGTCGGCGCGACCGTGCGCGTGCTGGCGCCGCTGCTCGGCCACAAGACGACCGACCCGGCCGTCGTCTGCGTGGACGAGTCGATGACGTTCGCGGTCGCCGTGCTCGGCGGCCACCACGGCGCGAACCTTCTCGCCCACCGGCTGACCGGCGTGCTCGGCTGCACGCCGGTCGTGACGACCGCGAGCGAGGCGAGCAACGTCACCCCGCTCGACTCCTACGGCGCCGACCTGGGCTTCACCGTGCACGACCCCGGGCTGCTCGCGCACGTCGGAGCCGCCGTGCTGTCGGGGGAGCCGGTGCGCCTGGAGGGCGCCGACGGCTGGCCGCTGCCGCCCCTTCCGCCGAACGTCTCGCCCGACGCGCCGCCCGGCGGCCACCGCATACTCGTCACCGACCAGGCCGCGTACGACTGCATGTGCCACGAGGGCCGGTTCGACGGCGCCCTCGTCTACCGCCCGAAGTCCCTCGTCGTGGGCGTCGGCTCGGCGCGCGGGGTGCCCGCGGCCGAGGTGACCGCGCTCGTGGACTCGGTGCTGGCCGAGGGCGAACTGGCGCCCGAGTCGGTGCGGTACCTCGCGACCGCCGACCTGAAGGCCGACGAGGAGGGCATCCTCCAGGCGGCGCGCGAACGCGGCTGGGAGGTCGTCACGCACCCGGCCGACGCGCTGGCCTCCGTGGCGGTCCCGAACCCCTCCGACGTCGTACGCGCCGAGGTCGGCACGCCCAGCGTCGCCGAGGCAGCCGCGCTGCTCACCGCCGGGCCGGGCGCCCGGCTCGTCGTGGAGAAGCGCAAGTCCGCGCACGCCACCGCCGCCGTCGCCCGGCTGAGGCCGCGCGGGCGGCTCGCGATCGTCGGGCTCGGCCCCGGCGCCCGTGACCTGCTCACGCCACGGGCGGTCGCCGTGCTCCAGCGTGCCTCCGTCATCGTCGGCCTGGACCAGTACGTCGAGCAGGTGCGCGACCTCATCCGCCCCGGCGCGCGGGTGCTCGCCTCGGGCCTCGGCCAGGAGGAGGAACGGGCCCGTACCGCCGTCTCGGAGGCGGCGGCGGGCCACGCCGTGGCGCTCATCGGCTCCGGCGACGCGGGCATCTACGCGATGGCCAGCCCGGCGCTGGAGTTCGCCGGGGACGACATCGACGTCGAGGGCGTGCCGGGCGTCACCGCCGCCGTGGCCGCCGCGAACCTCCTTGGCGCGCCGCTCGGTCACGACCACGCGTACATCTCCCTGTCGGACCTGCACACGCCGTGGGAGGTGATCGAGCGCCGCGTCACCGCCGCCGCGGAGGGCGACTTCACGGTCTGCTTCTACAACCCGCGCAGCCGGGCGCGCGACTGGCAGCTGCCCAAGGCGCTGAGCGTCCTCGCCGCCCACCGGCCGCCCTCGACACCGGTCGGATACGTGCGCAACGCCGGCCGCCCCGACGAGTCGGTCACGCTGACCACCCTGGCGGACGTCGACCCCGCGCGGGTCGACATGTTCACCGTCGTGGTCGTCGGTTCCAGCCGCAGCCGTACGGTGGCCGGGCGCTTCGTCACCCCGCGGGGGTACCGATGGGCGTGACCGTGCGCGTCACCTCGCGTTGCACCGGCTGCGGCGCGTGCCTGCTGACCTGCCCCGAACGCGCCATCCGGCCCCGCGCGGGCTGGGCCGGCGACCGCATGAGCCCCCTCCACGTCCTTTCCCGCTGCACCGGCTGCGGTGACTGCGTCGAGGTCTGCCCCGCCGACGCCATCGAGGAGTCTTGACGTCCTCCCCCGCCTGAAGGCGGGGGATTCCAACCCGATCCCCCTACGCAGAAGAGAGAACAGGTTGAGGTTCGCGGTTCATGGCCCCGCCCAGTGGCTGGAGGGCTCCCCGCACGGGGGGTCGGTCGGGGTCGGTTGGTCGGGGCAGGCACGTCACGGCACGCCCTGCCGCGATATTTTTCGCCGCGTTCACGTCCGCGTGATCGACATGCCCGCAGACGCGACAGCGAAAGACCGCTTGGCTCTCACGGTTGTCCGCTGCGCAATGCCCACAGGTATGACAGGTCTGGGACGTGTACGCGGGATCGATCTTCTCCACCCGGCCCGGAGCCTTCTGCTCCAGGCGGGCCGCCAGCCGACCCCACCCGGCTGCGTGGATGGCCCGGTTGAGTCCGGCTTTGGCCCGCGCGTTCTTCCCCGGCGCGGCGGGGGTGCCGCGCGCGGAACGGACCATATTTTTGATCTTCAGGTCTTCGACACGGATGAGGTCGAAGCGGCGGGCCAGATCGGTGGAGGTCTTCTCGACCCAGTCCCTGCGCCGGTCAGCTTCACGCGCCTTCAACCGGGCGATCGCGGTCTTGACCCGCTTGCGCCGGTTCGACCCCCGCTTGGCCCGCGCCAGCCGGCGCTGCAATCGCAACGAACGCCTGGCCTCGGTATTGCGCAGGCCAGGCGCGGGCAACAGCTCACCGGTGGACAGCGCTGCCGAGACGGTCACGCCACGGTCGGCACCGACGACCTCACCCGTACCGGGACCGTCGATCGGTGTGGGGATCATCGCGAAGCAGACGTGCCAGCGTCCCGCCCGATCCCGCTTTACCCGAAACGACTTGGCCTCGGCGGGAACATCGCGGGACCAGCGGAATCGCACCCAGCCCACCTTCGGGACCCTCACCTGACCCACCTTGCGGGACAGGCGACGCACGTCCCAGTGGTTGCCGCGTTGCCCGACGATCCGGAAACCTTCGTGCATGCCCGCTTTACGCCAGGTGGGTCGTCGATGTGTCCCGGCGAAGAAATTCGTCATGGCCTGGGCGAAGTCACGCAACGCCTGCTGCTGCACCGTCTGGGAGCCCGCCGCCAGCCAGGCGAACGCTTTCCTCGCCTCGGTCAACTGGCGGGACTGCGCCATATGGCCCGGCGCGCTCACCCGGCCCGGCCGCCAATGCTGATGCTGCTCGACGGCGAGGTTCCACACATATCGGGCGTGCGCGCAGTGCTCCAGCAACGCCGCCTCTTGGGCGGGCGTGGGCTGGAGCCGAAATCGCATGCCAGGACGCTAACCACCACCACCGACATTCTGAGGAGGGGGCGGCGTTTCCTCCCCGGCCCGAAGGCCAGGGTCTCCACGCCGCGCAAGCGATGAGAACCGTCCACCCCATCGAGGCGCGGTCCCTGGAGATCCTGCGCTCGCGCGTCGACCTCGGCGCGCTGCCACCCCTCACCCGGGCCGTCACCGAACGCGTCATCCACGCCAGCGCCGACCTGGAGTACGCCACCGACCTGGTCACCGACGAGGAGCACCTCCGCCAGGGCCTGCGCGCGCTGCGCGACGGCGCGCCGATCGTGACCGACGTCGCCATGGTCGCCGCCGGGATCACCGCGCGGCCGGCCATCTGCTCGATCTCCGACCCGGCCGCCGCCGGCGTCGAGGGGCTCACCCGTTCGGCCGCGGCGATCCGGCTGTCCTACGCCGAGGCCGGACCGGGCGCGGTCTGGGTCGTCGGCAACGCGCCGACCGCCCTGGAGGAGATCATCGAGCACGGCGTCGCGCCGGCCCTCGTGATCGGCCTGCCGGTCGGGTTCGTCGGCGCGGTCGAGTCCAAGGCCGCGCTGCGCGACAGCGGCCTGCCCGCCGTCAGCAACGTCTCGGAGAAGGGCGGGTCGGCCGTCGCCGCCGCCGCGCTCAACGCCCTGCTGTACTTCGAGGGGGACGCGTGACCGAGCGAAGCGAGGGAACCGGAAAGCGCGCCTCCGTGGTCACCTTCCCCGACGAAGGAGGGCTCGTGACTCCCTTGCTGGTGGTCGGCCACGGTACGCGCG
The DNA here is from genome assembly GCF_050936355.1 of Actinoallomurus sp. CA-142502. Classification (NCBI taxonomy): domain Bacteria; kingdom Bacillati; phylum Actinomycetota; class Actinomycetes; order Streptosporangiales; family Thermomonosporaceae; genus Actinoallomurus; species Actinoallomurus sp. CA-142502. The sequence continues at coordinate 8,754,351 of NZ_JBNJMY010000001.1, read as the reverse complement.
ACGACGCGGGCGTGGCCGAGTTCGGCCGCTTCGTCGAACGCCTGCGCGGGCGGCTGCCCGTGGACGTCGCCGGAGGGTTCATCGAACTCTCGCCGCCCCCGCTGACCGACGCGGTCGCCTCGCTGTACGCGGCCGGGCACCGGCACGTCGCGGCGGTTCCCCTCGTCCTCGTGGCGGCCGGGCACGCCAAGGGCGACATGCCCGCCGCGCTGGCCCGCGAGCGCGCCCGTCAGCCGGGCCTGACGTACGCCTACGGCCGTCCGCTGGGCCCGCACCCGACGCTGCTGCGGCTGCTGGAGGAGCGCCTGGACGCCGTGCTTGACCCGGCCGAGCGCGCCGACACCGCGGTACTCCTCGTCGGCCGCGGCTCCACCGACCCGGACGCCAACGCGGAGGTCTGCAAGGCGGCCCGGCTGCTGTGGGAGGGCCGCGGCCTGGCCATGGTGGAGACCGCGTTCGTCTCCCTGGCCCGCCCCAGCGTGCCGGAGGGCCTCGAACGCTGCCGCCGGCTCGGCGCCCGTCGCGTGGTCGTCCTGCCGTACTTCCTGTTCCCGGGCGTGCTGCCGGACCGGGTGGCGGAGGAGGCGCGGGCGTTCACGGGCGCCGAGGTGCGCTGCGCGGAGGTGATCGGCGACTGCGAGGGGCTGGCCGACCTCGTGCTCGAACGCTACGACGAGGCGCTGCACGGCGACATCCGCATGAACTGCGACACGTGCGTGTACCGGCTGCCGATGCCGGGCTTCGAACACCGCGTCGGCGCGCCGCAGCGCCCGCACCACCACCCCGACGACCCGTCCCACGTCCATGCACACTGACGTCGACCTGCGGCACCACGGCGACGCCGAGGTCGGCCCCGGGCTGGTCGACCTCGCGGTGAACGTGCGGCACGGCACGCCGCCGGAGTGGCTCGCCGGCCTGCTGCGCGACAGCGTCGCGGGCCTCGCCGCCTACCCCGATCCCGCCCGCGCGCGGCGCGCGGTCGCGCGCCGCCACGGACGGGACGAGGACGAGGTCCTGCTCACCGCCGGCGCCGCCGAGGCGTTCGTGCTGCTCGCCCGCGTGCTGCGGCCCCGGCACGCCGTGGTCGTGCACCCGCAGTTCACCGAGCCGGAGAGCGCCCTGCGCGCCGTCGGCCACGACGTGGCACGCGTCGTCCTCACCGGCGGCTTCCGGCTCGGCCCGGTCCCCGGCGACGCCGACCTGGTGATGGTCGGCAACCCCACGAACCCCACGTCGGTGCTGCACCCGGCGGAGGAGCTCGCCGCGCTCGCCCGCCCCGGCCGGACGCTCGTCGTGGACGAGGCGTTCATGGACTGCGTCCCCGGCGAGACCGAGAGCCTCGCGGGCCGCCGCCTGCCCGGCCTGGTCGTCGTGCGGAGCCTGACCAAGACCTGGGGCCTGGCCGGGCTCCGCGCCGGGTACGTGCTCGCCGAACCCGAGCTCGTCGCGCGCCTGGCCGCGGCGCAGCCTCTCTGGTCGGTGTCCACGCCCGCGCTGGTGGCCGCCGAGGCCTGCGTGAGCCCGCGGGCGGTGGCCGAGGCCGACGCCTGGGCCCGCGAGCTCACCGTGGACCGCGAACGGTTCGCCCGGGCCCTGACCGGCCTCGGCCTGCACGTCGTCCCCGGCGCCCGCGCGTCCTTCCTGTGCGTCCGGGCGCCCGGCGGCTCGGGGGTGCGCGCGGCGCTGCGCGAGCGCGGTTACGCCGTGCGGCGCGGCGACACGTTCCCCGGCCTGGGCCCCGACTGGTTCCGCGTCGCCGTGCGCGACGAGTCGACGGTCACGGCCTTCGTGGCCGAACTGGCCGACGTCCTCCGGCTCTGACTCGACCCTCACCCCTCAGTCAAGGAGACCTCATGGACCTCATCGCCGAGACGATCGCCGCTATCCGTCCGCTGGACGAGGCGGCCATGACCGCGGCACGGGCGCACCAGGACCGGCTGACCAAGCCGCGCGGCGCGCTCGGCGTGCTGGAGGAGCTCTCGGTGCGCCTCTCCGGGCTCGCCGGCGCCTGCCCGCCGCCCATGCCCGAGCCGGCCGCCGTCGCGGTCTTCGCCGCCGACCACGGCGTCCACGCCCAGGGCGTCACCCCCTGGCCGCAGGAGGTCACCGGCCAGATGGTGGGCAACTTCCTCGCCGGCGGGGCCGTGGTCAACGCCTTCGCCCGCCAGACCGGCGCCGACGTCCGCGTCATCGACGTCGGCGTCCGTACCGACCTGCCCGCCGCCGACGGACTGATCGTCCGCAAGGCCGCCCACGGCACGGCGGACATGACCCGCGAACCCGCCATGACGGACGGACAGGTGCGCGCGGCGGTCGGAACCGGCATCGAGCTCGCCCGCGACCTGGTCGCCGACGGCCACCGCTGCCTGGTGACCGGCGACATGGGCATCGCCAACACGACCGCCTCCGCGGCCCTCATCGCCGCCTTCACCGGCCGCGCGCCGGAGAACGTCACCGGCTACGGCACGGGCGTCGACGAGGCCACCCGCACCCGCAAGATCGAGGTCGTGCGCGCCGCGCTGGAGCGCGCCGGCCTGGACGAGCGCAGCGACCCGCTCACCGTCCTCGCGGAGGTGGGCGGCCTGGAGCACGCGGCGATCGCCGGCTTCGTCCTCGGCGGTGCCGCCGCGCGGGTGCCCGTCGTGCTCGACGGCGTGATCGCCGGCGCCGCCGCGCTGGCCGCCGCGGCCCTCGCCCCCGACGTACGAGGCGCCTGCGTCGCGGGCCACCGCTCCGCCGAACCGGGTCACGCGGCCGCGCTCCAGCACCTCGAACTGCGTCCGCTCGTCGATCTCGAACTCCGGCTCGGCGAGGGCACCGGGGCCCTGCTCGCGCTTCCGCTGGTCCAGAGCGCCGTACGCGTGCTGCACGAAGTCGCGACCTTCGACTCCGCCGGTGTGGCGGACAAGGCTTGACCAGGGACGAGTACCTTGGTGCCTGAACATGGTGGCGAAGAACCCGTGATGGCCGGTGCCCGTGGCCGTGCCTGACCCGAGCTCGACTCAGGAGACCCGAGAGTTGCCCCCCTACCTGCTCGGCCTGCGCCTCGACGGACGCCGCGTCGTCGTCGTGGGCGGCGGGCGCGTCGCCCAGCGGCGCGTGCCCGCGCTGCTGGCCGCCGGCGCCGAGGTGCTCCTCGTCTCGCCGGAGGTCACCCCGGCTCTGGAGGACCTGGTCGCGCGCGAGGAGCTGACCTGGGAGCGCCGGCCGTACCGCACGGGCGACTGTGACGGCGCGTGGCTCGTGCAGGCCTGCACCGACGACGGCGAGGTCAACGCCGCGGTCGCCGCGGAGGCCGAGGCGCGGCGGATCTGGTGCGTGCGGGCCGACGACGCGCAGGCGTCCGCGGCCTGGACCCCGGCGAGCGGCCGCGTCGGCGAGACCTCGGTGGCGGTGCTGGCCGGCGGTGACCCGCGGCGTGCCGCCGGTGTGCGCGACGCGGTCCTCGACGGCCTGCGCGACGGCGGCATCACCGCCCGCCACTCGCGCCGCAAGCCCGTCGGCGTCGCCCTCGTGGGCGGCGGGCCCGGCGACCCGGGCCTCATCACGGTGCGCGGCCGCCGGCTGCTCGCCCAGGCCGACGTGGTCGTCACCGACCGGCTCGCGCCGCGCGAACTGCTCGACGAACTCCCCGGCGACGTGGAGATCGTCGACGCGGCCAAGATCCCGTACGGCCGGTCGGTCACACAGGAGCACATCAACGCCGCGCTGGTCGAGCACGCGCGCGCCGGCCGGTTCGTCGTGCGCCTCAAGGGCGGCGACCCCTTCGTGTTCGGGCGGGGCGCCGAAGAGGTGCTCCACTGCGTACGGGAGGGCATTCCGGTCACCGTGGTGCCCGGCATCACGAGTGCGATCGCCGTACCCTCCGCGGTCGGCATCCCGGTCACTCACCGGGGCGTCGCGCAGGAGTTCCACGTGGTGTCCGCGCACGTCGCCCCCGGAAACCCGGCCTCGACGGTGGACTGGGAGGCGCTCGGGCGCTCCCACGGCACGCTCATTCTCCTCATGGCCGTCGAGCGGATGCGTGTGATCGCCGACACTCTCATGCGCTATGGTCGGTCGCCGGACACACCTGTCGCGGTGATCCAAGACGGTACGCTGCAGAGCCAGCGCACGCTCATGGCGAGCCTCGCGACTGTTGCGGACGAGATGACGGCCAGCGGAGTACGGCCACCGGCGATCGTCGTCGCCGGCGAGGTCGTTCAGGTGGCTCAAGAGATCGAATTGCTGCGAGCGGATATGGGGCGGCTCCGTGACACCCCCGGCTGATCAGGGCGCCGCCAAGCACAGGGCGGCGTCCCTCCCACTCGACGAGGTCCTGGCCGAACTGCGGGACCAGATCGCCTCTGTCCGGTTCGTCCTTGACGCACCGGGCACCGAAGAGGCGGAGACCACACAGCAGGACCTGCTGAACCAGCTCGACGACTACGTGCTGCCCAGAGTGCGGCGCACCGACTCCCCGCTGCTCGTGGTGCTGAGCGGCTCCACCGGCGCGGGCAAGTCCACGCTGGTGAACACGCTCGTCGGCGCCCGGGTCAGCGCCACGGGCGTGCTACGGCCGACCACGAGCAGCCCGATCCTGGTCTGCCACCCCGACGACGCCGACTGGTGGCTGGACGAACGCTACGTCCTGCCGGGGTTCGGCCGGGTGCCCGGACCGGCGCCCGACGCCGTCGTCGGCGACCAGCTCGTGATCATGAAGAGTGAGGTGCTGCCGCGCGGGCTCGCGCTGCTCGACAGCCCCGACGTCGACTCGGTGTTCGAGGACCACCACGAGTTCGCCGCCCAGTTCCTGGCCGCCGCCGACATCTGGATGTGCGTGACGACCGCCGCGCGGTACGCCGACGCGCAGGTCTGGCGGCTGCTGCACCGGGCGCGCGACCACGGCGCCACCCTCGGCATCGTCCTGTCGCGGGTGCCCGAGGAGGGCGGCGAGGAGGTCGTGGCCCACTTCGCCGAGATGCTCAAGGACAACGGCCTCGAGGCGGCGGCCCAGTTCACCATCCCCGAGACCAAGGTCTCCGGCGGCATGCTGCCCAAAGAGATGTCCGACGAGGTGCAGGAGTGGCTGACCGGCATCACCGAGGACGAAGATGGCCGGGCCGACGTCATCAGGTCTACGCTGGGTAGCGTGCTGGACACCTTCCGCACTCGCGTCCCCGAGCTCGCCAAGCGGGTCGAGGAGCAGGTCGCCCTGCGCACGGTGCTGCGCGACGAGGCCGAGGCCGCGTACGCCGAGGCCCTGGCCGAGCTCGACGAGGCCACGCGCAACGGCTCCCTGCTGCGCGGCGAGGTGCTGGCACGCTGGCAGGACTTCGCCGGCACCGGTGATCTCGAGCGCGCCCTGCAGTCGCGGGGCGGCCAGGCGGGCCACCGGGGCGGACGCCGCCGTCGCGCCCCGGCCCGCGTACGCGCGCTGAAGGTCGCACTGCGCAGCGGCCTGGAGTCCCTCGTCATCGCCGCCGCCGAACGCGCGGCGGAGGACGTCGTGGCCCGGTGGCGGGACCGCCCGGCCGGCGCCAAGCTGCTCGAAGGACGCGCCGACGAGCTCGGCCGCGCCTCCGCGGAGCTGGCCCGCCGCGCCACCCGCGCCGTCAGCTCCTGGCAGGAGCACATCATCGACCTGATCCGCACCGAGGGCGTCACCAAGCGGTCCGTCGCCAAGTTCGTCTCCTACGACGACGAGGCGCTGTCGCTGGTGCTGATGGTCGGGCTCCTCGGGTTCGGCACGAGCGACGCGCCCGTCGAGACGGGCACCAGCGCCGTGCCGCAGCGATTGCTCAAGGCGCTGTTCGGGGCCGAATCCTTGCGTAGCATGAGCGCCAAGGCCAGGGCCGACCTGCGTGGCCGGATCGGGATGCTCTACGACGAGGAGGCCATCCGGTTCGGGCAGGCCCTCGACGGCGCGGGCGTGCCGGACGAGACCACACCGGTCCAGCTCTACCAGGCCACATACAACCTTGAGGTCGCCCGGTGAGCCACTCCCGGGTACTTTCCCGACACGACGAGGAGCGCGACCGATGACGGCGACGACACCGCCGGTCTCCTCGCTTGAGGAGATCCAGACTCCACCGCGGCCCGCGCCGTCCGGCCTGTCCACCCGCCTGGACGTCCTCGACCGGCTCGTCGCCCTCGGCGAGGGCCGGATCGACCAGTCGCTCATGGACGACGCGGCGGCGCTGCTCACCCGCGCCGGCGAGCGCCTGCGGCTGTCCGGTGAGCACACGGTGGTCGCCCTGGCCGGCGGCACCGGCAGCGGCAAGTCATCGCTGTTCAACGCGGTGTGCGGCCTGGAGCTGTCACCCACCGGCCTGCGCCGTCCGATGACCAGCTCCGCCCACGCCTGCGTCTGGGGCCTCGGCGGCGCCGGCCCGCTGCTCGACTGGCTGGAGATCGAGTCGCGTCACCGCTACGCCCGCGCCAGCGCCCTCGACGGCGAGGGCCAGGTGGGCTCCCTGCAGGGCCTGGTGCTGCTCGACCTGCCCGACCACGACTCGATCCGCGCGGCGCACCTGGCCGAGGTGGACAAGTACGTCAGCGTCGCCGACCTCATCGTCTGGGTCCTCGACCCGCAGAAGTACGCCGACTTCGCCGTCCACCGGCGCTACTTCGAGCAGCTCTCCGGCCACACCGGCGTGACCCTGATCATCCTCAACCAGATCGACCGCCTGGAGCCCGAAGAGGTCACCGAGTGCGTCAAGGACCTCCGGCGCCTGCTGGAGGCCGAGGGCATGGGCGGCCCGACCATCCTGACCACCTCCGCCAAGGCCGGCACGGGCGTCGACGGCTTCCGCGAGGTGCTCGCCGACGCGGTCGCCGCCCGCCAGGCCCGGCTCGACCGTCTCGTCGCCGACATCGACCGCCTGGTCAAGCGCTTCGAGGGCCAGTACGGCCCCGCCGAGCCTGCCGAGAAGGTCGACGACCGCCGCGCCGCGGCTCTCGTCGAGGCCCTCGCGGACGCCGCCGGGGTTCCGGCCGTGGCGGAGTCGATGGAGAGCGCCTACTCCCTGCGCGCCCACGACTACGTCGGCTGGCCGGTCGGCCGCCTGGCCGCCCGCATGCACTCCGACCCGCTGCGCCGCATGCGGCTGGGCGAACTGCGCCAGGAGCTGCGCGCGGCCTTCACGACACCGGTGAACGCCCAGCAGGCGCACGTGGACAACGCCCTGCAGGAGGTGACGGAGGGGGTCGTGGAGGACCTGCCGCCGTCGTGGCAGCGTTCGGTCCGCGAGGCGGGCCGGTCGAAGGCGGAACAGCTTCCGGAGTCCCTCGGCAACGCGCTCCGCGACGTCGTGCCGACCTTCAACCAGATCCCGGCGTGGTGGTGGATCGTCCGCGCCTGGCAGTGGGTCCTCATCGCCGCCTCGGTTTTGGGCCTGGTCTGGCTCGGCACCATCGTGGCCTACGGTGCGCTGAAGCTGGGCCACGCACCGTGGACCGTCCTGGGCGACACGGGCCTGATTCCGTACGTCTGCCTGCTGATCGTCTGTGCGTTGGGCCTGGGCGCCTTCACGTCCTCGGCCGCCCGCAACATGATCGCCCTGTCCTCGGTCCGCCACAGCGAACGCCTGGAAGAACGAATGCGTTCGGGCATCAACGAGTCCGCCCGCACCCTGGTCCTCGAACCGGTCGAACGCGAGCTGGCGGTGTACAAGACCTTCCGCGAAGAACTCTCCACCGCCATCAGCCCACTCGTCCACTGAGCTGCCGGACCGTCTCACTCCGGTCCGGACGCTCCTTGCGGTCGGCCGCGCCATGCCGGGACGCCGGTCGGCATCGGGTGAGCGCGGGGCGCGTTCGCATTCATTACGTTCGCCTGAGCTGCGCAGCCGTACCATCCCGTCTCCGCTTGGGCCGGGACCGGTCGTCCGGGACGACGGTCAGTACAGGCTGAGCGCCGGGCGAGCCATGCGCCATCGTTCGCTCACGATGAGTTATCCACAGGCTGCGCAGGGGTCTGGTGGTGCCCACTCGATGTCCGTCACCGTGGTTGTCACATCGGCGGCACCGGACCGCCACTGACAGACCGGAGGACCCCTTCGTGAACGAGGCAGTCGTCACCGTGATCGGCTTCGTCGCCCAAGACCCCATCTTCGAAGTTCTCGCGAGCGGCACGTCGCTGATGTCGCTGCGGATCGGCAGCACCCCACGCCGCTACGACCGGGAGATCGGCCAGTGGCGCGACGACGACCCGATGTTCCTGACCGTGACCTGTTGGCGCACGCTCGCCGACAACCTGCAGTCCTGTGAGCTCCAACGCGGAGACCCGATCATCGTCACGGGCAAGCTCCGCATCCGCGAGTACGTCAAGGATGGGCAAAAGCGCTTCTCCGCCCAGATCGAAGCCACCACCGTCGGCCATGACCTCAGCCGGGGAGTGGCCCGCTTCCAACGCGCCCAGCGCTCCGCCTTCCCAGAAGACCGCCGCGAAGCGGACGACATGGCCGACCGCTGGCTCGAAGCCGACCTGGATGAGGACGCCGAAGAACTCACCACCCAGATCACCGACAAGTCCGAAAACATCGACGACACGGACGAGGACGGCGACACGCCCCCGTTCCGCGCCGCCGCCTGACCGACCATCCGTCTACCAGCACCGACTCCGACCACGGCAACCGCACCGGCCCCGACCACGCCAGACCGACCGGTCCCGGCTGCGGCAGGCACCTCGGTCCTGGCCGCGGCGGGCCCGCCGGTTCCGACCCGTGGCAGGCGGACCGCTCCCGACCTGTGGCAGGCTGGCCGGCCTCAACCTGCGGCGGGCGCCTCGATCCTGTCTGCGGCGAGCCCACCGGTCCTGGCCGCGCAGGTCATCGACCCTGGCCGTGGTTGCCCGTCGGACCGGTGTCGCTGAACCATGCCGATGCCGCCGTGGATGAGGTCGTGCCGGTCCCAACATGGCTGAGGCCGTGGCGCTCCCGCCAAGCCCGACGTGCCGATCCCCGAATGGAGAACCATCGCTCATGTCAGTCGAGTCGCACACCAACGAGACGAGCCGAAACACGCCCAGGAAGCCGAGAGGGCCGGGAACATCCACCCCGGCCGACCGGTGCGGCCGAGAGCCGCCCGGGCATCCCGTGGCCGGCGGGAGACCCCCATTCACCCTTTCAAGGTGTCGGAGGAGGGAGACGATGCAATTCCCGCGAGCCGTCTCCTGGATCTGAGAGGCGAGGCCCCGGGGGAGAGCCAGATGCTCCGCCGAGCCTCACCACAGGACTGAACGCTGCTGTCGGTGAGCCGCCGACCGACGTGCAACCTGTCCTGGATGAGCCCCGAGGTCGCGGCAGGGATGCCCTTAGCCGTACTCGTCCCCGGAGCCCGCCCTCAACCGCGTCGCGCCCGTCGAGAGCCGATTTCGGAAGACGCCAAAGCCCACGGACCCGAAGCGACAGCCGGAGAGCGAAGGAGGGCAACCAGGGAGCCAGCCGGAATCGGGCAGAGAGGGCGGCCGGAGAGGGGCGGCCGGACAGCCCGGTGAAAGAGAGCAGCCATCGATGCCAACTGGAGATGCAGCCAGAGAGGCAGCCAAGAGCCCGAACCACCTGGAAGCGTTCTCGCGCTTCCCCCTGCGAGGTCTGCGTGGGAGGACACCACTAGCTCTTGACGGAGACAGAGAGACGGCATGGAGAGGCAGCCGGAGAGGAGGTTGGCCGCGGGACGCATCATCCGACCGCAGGAGGGGGCGCCGCGCAGCGGCCCGTGCGGGCGACGCGCCTGACGGTGCTTCACCCCGCAAGGCCGCTGCGCGGCGGCGGACCAGGGTAGGGAACATCGGATCGGTGTCGGACCGACTCCGGTGGACGGTCGCTGCGCGGCGGCGGACCAGGGTAGGGAACATCGGATCGGTGTCGGACCGACTCTGGCAGACAGCGATCGCCCGCAGGCGACGCGCCGCGGCCCAGCGCCACCCGCACGACGGTGGTGGCGTGACTTGCCACCGCACCGGTCCGCGAGTTCCCTCCGTCCCGGGTGGTCAGTAGCTCCGGACCGCTCGTGGGCACGGCACCACCGGTTCCCAGGTGGCAGTAAACCTGCGGATCGTAAACGTTTGTCTGGATTTGCGATCTCACGATCACCGCAAGTGAAACGACGCGGCTGCGGTTGCGCCGGCCATGTGCCGTCGGGATTGTTGTCGCAGCCGGCGGGCCGGCCGTCGGGTGATTCTGTGAGCGTGCGGTGGTTGTCGGCGTGGCGCTGGCGGCCATGCGGTGGTCGCCCGCGATGCGTCGTGGGCAGTGCTGGCGTGCGAGGCGTGATGGCTCGGCCCAGATGGACGTTGGCCAGCGGGGTCGGGCAGGCGGCAGGGCGGTGGCCCTGTCCACGTCAGATCCAGGAGACTCCGCGCATCCTGATTCCCTTTCCGGAAATGCTGCGTCCCACCCGGCGTCGGGCCGGACGGGGTGACGGGGCACTCAGGGGGGCGATGAGCGCCTGCGGGCCTGAGCGTACGCCCTTCATCCGACGGGCGCTCTAAGAAGCTACAGCTTTTCCCGCCCACTCCGCACACATTGCAACTATCCTATTACTGAATGTGATTCGATGATGAGGTGAGCGCGGGCCCGTCCTCAGCCAGGGGGCAGTCCCGACGTGCGGCTTTGGCCCGATCCGTTGGGGGAATGATGACGGCACTGCATCAGTCGGCCGCCGAGGGCCGGGGCGACGTGACCAGAAAGCCTCCACGCTGGCCACTGTTGGCCCAGCCCGCGCCGACCATCGCGTACGTCGTCGTGGTGGTGGGGCTGCATTTCGTACTGATCGGCATGCTCGCCGCGCGTACGGAGTGGCGGCCGGCGGCGCTGCTCACGTTCGCGGCTCTGATGGGGGCCGGTGCGCTCTGCATCGAGGCCTCACGGCGGCTCGGCATGCCCGCGGGCATCGCGCGTGACCTGCTCTCCGCCTGGTGGCTTCCCGTGGCGCTGCTCCTGCCACCGGTGTACGCGCTGCTGATCCCCATCCCGATGCAGGCGCTGCTGCAACTGCGCGTACGCCGCACCCTGCTGCATCGGCGCGCCATCGTCGCCGCTGCTCACGGCCTCGCGGGCGCCGCGGCCTCGGTGACCTTCCACCTCGTCGTACCGGATCCGCTCCAGGCCGGCACCCGATGGCTCGCCGATCTCGACTCGGTCATCCCGGTGATGGTCGCCTGTGCCGTCCTGTTCACGGTGATCAACACGGCGATCGTGGCGGTCGCCGCGCACAGCTCCGCGCCGGGCTGCCGCTGGCACGAGCACCTGCGCAACCGCGAGCACCTGGTCCTCGACGTCGTCGAGCTCTGCCTCGGCGTTCTCGTCACGATCGCCTGCGCGCTCAGCCCCGCGCTGATTCTCGTCGCGCTGCCGCCGGTGATGCTGCTTCAGCGCAGCCTCATGCACCAGCAGCTCCAGGCCGCCGCCCGTACGGACGCCAAGACCGGCCTGCTCAACGCCGCGGCCTGGCAGCGCGAGGCCGACACCGAGATCGCTCGCGCCAACCGTACGGGCGAGTCCCTCGCCCTCCTGCTGATCGACATCGACCACTTCAAACGGGTCAACGACGTTCACGGGCACCTGGCCGGCGACCAGGTGCTGATCGGCGTCGCCGGCACGCTCGTCAGCCAACTGCGCGAGTACGACGTCGTCGGCCGGTTCGGCGGCGAGGAGTTCGTCGTCCTCCTGCCGGGCGCCGACATCCTCGAAGGCTGCCGCGTGGCCGAACGCCTCCGCAACCGCGTACGCCGGCTCTCCGTACCGGCCGACGACGAGTCGGTCACCGTCACGGTCTCGGTCGGCGTCGCCCTCTTCCGTACGCACGGCCAGGATCTCCTCGAACTCCTGGCCTCCGCCGACCTCGCCCTCTACCGAGCCAAGAAGTCCGGCCGCGACCGCATCTGCCTCCCCGCGACCCAGAAGGCCTGACCCCCCGCACGACAACGCCGGACTCGCACGCGAAGGGTCCGGCTTCTGCACGGGAAGGGTGACGCGGACGGCGAGGAGAGGGCAGCGGAGAGGGGCGAAACGCATCCATCAGGCGTCCGCGACTGCGCGCGGATCCCCTCTGCGGACGCTGCTCGGACGCAGTGGTCGATGACCGCGGGGCAGGAGCGACGCCGCGCCGTACGACATTGATCGGTGGTCGTGGCGGGCTGACGACGATCCCTGGGCCAGAGAAGGTCGCCGACGCGCGAGGAGTAACCGGACTCCTCACGCCCGAAGTGGCCGGGCTCTCATCCGGCGGTGCAGGGCCTTGCCGGCGATCAGCTCGACGCCGTCAATGCCTTGGCCGCGGCCAGCTCCAGCACACGTTGAGGCGTGGCGCTCGTGGGGACCTGGCAAAGTTCGCGCCTGAAATATGAGCCCACATGTAAGCGAGAACGGACGTCTCACGTGACCTCTGGGCCTCGCGTGAGCGTGACCGGGCTTCGTCGGATAAGGCGTGGCGGGGTTTCTCTCCGGTTCCCCGCACAGGCAAAAGATGATCACGCCGAGCCGCCCGAACTTCCAAATCCCGCTCCGCTGCAGCGCCGCGGGTCACCTGGAAAGACGAATCCCCGGCTCAGCGGCGCCGCCGAGCCGAGAACGCCGGAGCGTCGCAAGGCGAGAGGACCCAGACGGCGGAAACGGCGGAAAACGACCCCGCGACATCCGCTCAGGCCGGTAAGGCCACCGCCTCGGAGGCCATAGGCTTGGGTACATGCCGGAGTACATCTACACGATGCAGCGTGCGCGCAAAGCGCACGGTGACAAGGTCATTCTCGACGATGTCACCCTCAGCTTCCTGCCCGGAGCAAAGATCGGTGTCGTCGGACCCAACGGCGCCGGCAAGTCCACGCTGCTCCGGCTGATGGCCGGTATCGAGCAGCCCTCCAACGGCGAGGCCCGGCTGATGCCCGGGTTCACCGTCGGTCTCCTCCAGCAAGAACCCCCGCTCAACGAAGAGAAGACCGTTCTCGGCAACGTCGAGGAGGGAGTCGCCGAGACCAAGGCGATGCTCGACCGGTTCAACGAGATCGCCGAGAAGATGGCGACCGACTACTCCGACGAGCTGCTCGAGGAGATGGGCAAGCTCCAGGAGCAGCTCGACCACCGCAACGCCTGGGACCTCGACAGTCAGCTCGAGCAGGCGATGGACGCCCTCCGCTGCCCGCCTCCGGACGCGGACGTCACGAAGCTCTCCGGCGGCGAGCGCCGGCGGGTGGCCCTGTGCAAGCTCCTCCTCGAGGCACCCGACCTCCTGCTCCTCGACGAGCCCACCAACCACCTCGACGCCGAGAGTGTGCAGTGGCTGGAGCAGTTCCTGGAGAAGTACGAGGGCACCGTCCTCGCCGTCACCCACGACCGGTACTTCCTCGACAACGTCGCCGGCTGGATCTGTGAGGTCGACCGCGGCCGTCTCGTCGGGTACGAGGGCAACTACTCCACCTACCTGGAGAAGAAGGCCGAGCGCCTGAAGGTCGAGGGGCAGAAGGACGCCAAGAAGAAGAAGCGTCTGGAGCAGGAGCTCGAGTGGGTCCGCTCCAACCCGAAGGCCCGCCAGACCAAGAGCAAGGCCCGGCTCCAGCGCTACGAGGAGATGGCGGCCGAGGCGGCCAAGACCCGCAAGCTCGACTTCGAGGAGATCCAGATCCCGCCGGGCCCGCGCCTGGGCACCACGGTGATCGTCGCCGAGCACCTCACCAAGGGCTTCGACGACCGTCTCCTGATGGAGGATCTCACCTTCAACCTGCCGCCGAACGGCATCGTCGGCGTCATCGGCCCGAACGGCGTCGGTAAGACCACGCTGTTCCGCATGATCGTGAACGCGGCCGGCGCGGGCGCCCCGGAGGGCGTCACCGCGGACGAGAAGCCGGACGAGGGCAGCCTCAAGGTCGGCGACACGGTCAAGATCTCCTACGTCGACCAGAGCCGTGGCGGCATCGCCCCGGACAAGAACGTCTGGCAGGTCGTCTCCGACGGGCTCGACCACATCAAGGTCGGCCAGGTGGAGATGCCCAGCCGCGCGTACGTCGCGGCCTTCGGCTTCAAGGGCCCGGACCAGCAGAAGCCCGCGGGCGTGCTGTCCGGCGGTGAGCGCAACCGGCTCAATCTGGCGCTCACCCTCAAGCAGGGCGGCAACGTCCTCCTGCTCGACGAGCCCACCAACGACCTCGACGTCGAGACGCTGAGCTCGCTGGAGAACGCCCTGCTGGAGTTCCCCGGCTGCGCCGTGATCACCTCGCACGACCGGTGGTTCCTCGACCGCATCGCCACGCACATCCTGGCGTGGGAAGAGGGTTCGAGCTGGTTCTGGTTCGAGGGCAACTTCGCGGACTACGAGAAGAACAAGATCGAGCGCCTGGGCGCCGACGCGGCCCGCCCGCACCGCGTCACCCACCGCAAGCTCACCCGCTGACCACCGGCGCTCGACACATCGGCGGCACGGTCGCGGATGGCACCGCCATCCGCCGGCCGTGCCGCCGATGGCGTTCAGGTTCGGCCTCTGGCTATGATTACAAAATTACAGTTGCTTCAGAGGCGAGGGCCGCATGACTGTCGAGTACATCCGTTACCGGATCGGCCGGCAGGACGCCGAGGAGTTCGAAGCCGCCTACGCACGTGCCGCGGTGCCCTTGGCGGCCGCGCCACAGTGTGTGGACTACGAGCTGTCTCGCTGTGTCGAAGAGCCCGAATGGTACGTCCTGCGTATTACGTGGACCTCCGTCGAGGACCACGCGCAGGGTTTCCGCGGCGGAGAGCACTTCGGGGCGTTCTTCGCGGAGATCAAACCGTACGTTCAGCAGATCGAGGAGATGCGGCACTACGAGCGCACCGCCGTGTGCGGCACCGGCTCCTCGACGCCCAGCCTGTACGACTGGGCGGGTGGCGCCGAGGCGTTCGAGCGGCTCACCGAGTCGTTCTACGTCCAGGTCCTCAAGGACGACCTGATCGGTCCCCTCTTCGCTCACATGGATCCGGGCCACCCCGAGTACGTCGCGATGTGGCTGGCCGAGGTCTTCGGCGGCCCGTCCCGCTACACCGACGAGCGAGGCGGCTATCACCACATGCTCGCCCGCCATATCGGCAAGGCCATCAGCGAACCCCAGCGCCGCCGCTGGGTCGCCCTCCTCATGGACGCTGCCGACGAGGTCGGTCTGCCCGCCGATCCGGAGTTCCGCGCCGCGTTCGCGAGCTACATCGAGTGGGGAACCCGCCTCGCCTTCGCCAACTCCCAGCCGGGCGCCCGCCCCCCGCAGCAGGCTCCCGTCCCCCGCTGGGGCTGGGGTGTGGCCCCGCCGTACACCCCCACCGCCTGATCATGTCCACCCCGCCGTACGCCGGCCGAGGCGGGGCGGGGAGACTTGGGGCGACCTGTACGGCCTCGCGAGATGGATGACGCATGGTTCAGCCTGCCCTCGACACCGACCGGCGAGACGAGGTGCGCCGCCACATCCACGAGTTCCAGGTGCGGTTCGGCGACATCGACGTGCTCGGGCACGTGAACAACTGCCGCTACCTCACCTACCTCGAGGACGCGCGCGTGTCGATGTTCCGGCTCGATCCCCTGCGCCAGGGGACGGCGCCGCTCAAGGGGCTGGTCGTCGCCCGGCACGAGATCGACTACAAGCGCCCGCTGCTGTTCCGGCCGGAGCCGGTCCGCGTGGAGACCTGGGTGACCGAGCTGCGCGCCGCCTCGTTCACGCTGGCGTACGAGATCCGGGACGACGAGCACGTCTACGTTCGCGCTTCCTCGGTGATCGTCGCGTACGACCTGGAGAACACCCGCTCCCGCCGGCTCGATGAGGACGAGATCGCGTTCCTCGAGGCATACCGGTGAGTGAAACGTCGCTGACGACATTTTAGTAACAAACCCGACAGAAGCGCCGCTTTACCCATTCTTGCCCGTAATGTCACGCCTGCCCATTGGCGCGATCACATAGGGGTGAGGATGCGAAGGGTCTCACGAGGGTTGCTGGCCGTGATGCTCGCGGCGGGTCTCAGCGGTGTCTCGGGCACCGCGCACGCGACGACCGCCAAGGCCGACGGCGACATCCTGGCCAGGCTCAAGGCGATTCCCGGCATGACGGTGCAGGAGAAGACCTCCTCTCTCACGGGCTACCGGTGGTTCTGGCTGGACTACCGCCAGCCGGTCGACCATCGGCACCCGGACAAGGGCTGGTTCGAACAGCGCGTCCTGCTCGAGCACAAGTCCGACGACCGGCCCATGGTCCTTTACACCAGCGGTTACAACACTCCCGAGACGATGTTCCTGTCCGAGCCGACCGCGCTGGTCGACGGCAACCAGATCTCGGTGGAGTACCGGTTCTTCGACCCGTCGATCCCCCAGCCCGCACAGTGGAGCAAGGACACCATCTGGCAGGCCGCGACGGACGAGCACGTGCTCATCAAGGCCCTCAAGACGATCTACCACGGCAAGTGGATCTCCACCGGGGCGAGCAAGGGCGGCATGACCGCCACGTACCACAAGCGCTTCTACCCGAACGACGTCGACGGCACGGTGGCCTACGTCGCGCCGAACGACGTGAACAACAAGGACGACAGCGCGTACGACCGGTTCTTCAAGACCGTCGGCACCGACCCCCAGTGCCGTACGGACCTGCAGAACCTCCAGCGCGAGCTGCTCAAGCGCCGCACCGAGATCGAGGCGCGGATGACGGCCGCCGCCCAGCAGGCGGGCTACACCTGGAACATCATCAAGTCCGTCGACGTCGCCTTCGAGAATTCGGTGATGGACTTCGAGTGGGCGTTCTGGCAGTACCACCTGCAGGCGGAGTGCAAGGACGTGCCGTCCACGACCGCATCGACCGATGCGATCTACGACTACTTCGACCTGATCTCCGGGGCCCTGACCTACACGGACCAGAGCCTGCAGCCGTTCATCCCGTACTACTACCAGGCGGGCACCCAGCTCGGCTGGCCGTCGCCGAGCTTCAAGTACCTGCACCCGCTGCTCCGCCACGAGAGCACCTACCAGCCGCGGACGTACGTCCCGCGGGACATCCCGATGACGTTCGACCCGAACGCGATGAAGGACGTCGACCACTGGGTGCGGACGAGCGCGACGCACATGGCGTTCATCTACGGCCAGAACGACCCGTGGGGCGCCGAGGCGTTCAGCGTCGGCCCGCACGCCCGTGACTCGAAGGTCTACGTGTCGCCGGGGCAGAACCACAGCTCGCATCTCATCGCGACGCTGCCGGCCGCGCAGAAGGCGGAGGTGACCGCCGACCTGCTCCGCTGGGCCGGTGTCTCCTCGGCGGCGCAGCAGGCCAAGGCCCTGACCGGTCCGCAGGTCACCGAGGACCCGATTCTGGCGCGGCACCCGCGCCTCTGACCGAGACGACCCCCGTCGAAGACCTTCGGCGGGGGTTTCTCTCACCCTGAAGGCGTCTCATCATTCGAGACGCTAGTATCGCATTATGAACAGGCGGTGGTTGATCCTCATTGTCGGGCTGTTCGCGATGATCGCCGGATGCGCGTACCAGTACGGCCTTCCCTACCTGATCCCGGCGCTCCGGGCCGACAAGGGGCTCTCCCTCCGCGAGGCGGCGACGCTCATCTCCTGTCCCGTCGCCGGGCTGCTGATCGCGCTGGCGCTCTGGGGGATCGCCGCCGACCGCTGGGGTGAGCGGATCATCCTCTCCACCGGCCTGACCGTCGCCGGCCTCGCGCTGCTGGCCGCCACCACCGCGACGGGCATCCCGGCGCTGGGCGCCTGCTTCTTCGTCGCCGGTGCGGGCGGCGCGTCGATCCATGCCGCCAGCGGGCGGCTGATCCTCGGCTGGTTCGCCGCGCACGAACGCGGCCTGGCCATGGGCGTACGGCAGACGGGCCAGCCGCTCGGCGTCGGGCTGGCCGCGCTCACCCTGCCGCCGCTGGCGTCCCGCGCGGGCCTGCACGGCGGCCTGTACCTGCTGGCCGCCTGCTGCCTGGCGGCCGCCCTCCTGGTCGGCGTGCTGGTCCGCGACCCCGAGCGGCCGGAGGCGGGCGACGACGAGCACCGCGGGCGGTCGCCGTACCGCACGCCGGTGCTCTGGCGGATCCACGCGGCGAGCGCGCTGCTGGTCGTGCCGCAGTTCGCGGTGTCCGCGTTCGCCCTCGTCTACCTGGTCGACGCGCGCGGCTGGGACGCCGCGACGGCCGGCCGGGTGCTGGCGGTGGCGCAGGTCGGCGGGGCGGTCGCGCGGCTCGCCGTCGGCCACTGGTCGGACCGGGTGGGCAGCCGCGTACGGCCCATGCGCACGCTCGCCGTGGCGATCGGCGTCATCGTGCTCGTGCTGGCGGCCGGAGCGCTGTCCGGCTCGGCCGCCGCCACCGTCGCGCTGCTCGCCGCCTCCGTGCTCACGGTGACCACGAACGGGCTCGCCTTCACCGCGGTGGCGGAGTACGCCGGGCGGTCGTGGGCCGGGCGCGCCCTCGGCATCCAGAACACCGGCCAGAACCTGCTGGCCGCCGCCACCCCGCCGGTGCTCGGCACGCTCGTGGCCGGCGCGTCGTACGGTGCGGCGTTCGCCACCGCGGTGGCGTTTCCCCTGGTCGCGGCGCTGCTGGTGCCCGGCCGTCTCGGCACGGGACGAACGGCCGAGCCCGAGCCCAGCCTCGACCGGTCGTGAGCCGTCAGTCCAGCGTGTTGATCATGCTGTTGGCGGCCATGACGAGGTAGTCCCAGAGCATCTTCTCGAGCGGCTCCGGAAGTGCGATCTCATCGACCGCGTCGCGCATGTGCGCCAGCCACGCGTCGTGCTCGGCGCGGCCGACCCGGAACGGGGCGTGCCGCATCCGCAGCCGCGGATGGCCGCGCCGTTCGCCGTACGTGCGGGGACCGCCCCAGTACTGGATCAGGAACAGCCGCAGCCGCTCCTCGGCCGGGCCGAGATCCTCTTCCGGGTACAGCGGGCGGAGGACCGGGTCCGCCGCGACGCCCTCATAGAACCGGTGGACGAGCCGGCGGAAGGTCTCTTCGCCGCCGACCGCCTCGTAGAACGTGACTTCATCTGCCATGGCGTGCCCCACCCTATGCGGCGGTGAAGGTGGCCATGTTCACCCCGGCCGAGTCGAACGCCTTCTTCACGCGTTCGCGCAGCTCGCGGGCGACGTCCGACTGCCGGCCCGGCGCCGTCTTGCACACGACCCGCACCACCACGGCCTCGCCGGACAGCGCCTGGACGCCCCACACCGTCGGCTCGTCGAGGATGGCCTCGTCCCAGGGCACGTCGATCGCCATCGCGCCCGCGGTCTCGGCCAGGATCGTACGGACCTTGTCCAGGTCGACGTCGTACTCCACCGGCACGTCGAGCACGACGCGGGCCCAGTTCTGCGACTCGTTCCCGATCCGCTTGATCTCGCCGTTCGGGATGTACCAGACGACGCCGTTGACGTCGCGCAGCCGTGTCGTGCGCAGCGTGACCGCCTCGACGGTGCCCTTGGCCGAGCCCACGTCGATCACGTCGCCCACGCCGTACTGGTCCTCCAGGAGCATGAACATGCCGGTGAGGAAGTCCTTGACGAGGTTCTGCGCGCCGAAGGCCACGGCGACGCCGATGATGCTCGCGCTGGCGAGGAACGGCGTCACGTCCAGGTGCAGGTAGCGGAGAATGTTGATCGCTGCGCTGCCGAGGATGATGATCGAGGCGACGCTGCGCAGCACCGAGCCCGTGGTCTCCGCGCGCTGCCGGCGGCGTTCGCTGACCAGCACCGGGCTGCCGTCGAAGACGGTGCGCGTGCGTTCGCGGAGGCGTTCGGGCATCGTGCCCTCGGCCATCCGGAGCGTGATCCGTGTGATCAGCCGGTTCACGATGCGGCGCAGGATCATCGCGATGACGACCGAAATGATGATCTTCAGCGCGATGGTGAGGGGCTTGTCGATCCAGTTGCTGAACGTACTGGTGACGTCGGAATTGTGGCTGATGTTCCAGGTCAGCCGGCAGCCCGTGGTCACCGGCTTCCGGCAGAAGTCCCCGGCGCTGCCCTTGCTCGTGAAGAACACCATGGGAACAGCGGAAGACGCGAGCACAGAAGAACCCTCCCCGGTCGGTCCTCGACCGCCTAGCCTGCGAGCGTCTCCGATGTTAAGCGAACGGGAGGACCCCGACGGCCCCTATGGGTGTGCGCCTTCTCATGCCCGGTCACGTGCTGTTTTCGGTCGTCTCCGCCCCGTGGGCGGACGGCCGTCTGCTATGGACGGTCCCGCGGGACCGGTCAGTCCGCGCCACCGGTCGCGGTCCCGCGGGACGCGTTCCCCCCTCGAACGCGCGGGAGAAGTTCCTCTAGCCGTGCCGCGTCTCGAGCACCCGCGCCACCTTCGCCGCGGCGCCGTACGGGTCCTCCACGGCGTGCAGTGGTTCCCCCCAGGACCACCAGAAGTACCAGGGCGGCTGGGCGGCGTCGCCGGGCGCGGGCGCGCACATGACGTTCTCCGACAGGCTCGCCGCCTCGGGGTTGACCACCCGGCAGAAGGCCGGCCCGGAACGGGAACGGACCACTTTGGCGACCAGGCCCCGGTCGGCTAACTCGCGGACCAGGCCTTCGAGGTATCCGACCCGGCGTTCATCCGGCATCACCGCGACTTCCCTTCACATTATGGACGCGATCGACTACGCGCAGCGAGAATCGCAAGGTCGTCGGGGAGGGTCAAGGAACGTCGCCGGTTCCCGGCGCACGAATCCTCAACGGGGCCGAACGATCCTCCACCGGTGCATGACGAAGCTGTGCCGCCGGAGCGGGGAATGCGACCCGTCTCATGCAATTTCACGGCGATTCGGTTGGCGCATGGCGACGGCGGCGTTACGCTGCGTACGCTCGTTGTCTCGCTTTAGTAGCCGTTCGGCTCCTTCCCCCCGAGGAGGCCGGAGATGACAGAACCCGAAAAGCCCGGACCGCCGAGGAAAGAAGCGGACCTGGCCCGCCAGATGCGGGCCCGCGGACTCGCGCTCGGTCATGCGCCTCCGCAGATCGCCCGAGAGATCCACGAGGTGTGCGCGCCGATCCACGGCACCAGCCAGATCAAGGCGCACCGCCTGGCACACGGCATCGCGCTCTCCGACGTCGTGGCCCAGGTCCGCGCCCTGTACGAACTCGAGGGCCGTCCGCCGCCCAAACTGGGCGAGACGCTCCTGTCCGCGTACGAGAGCGGCTACAAGCGGCCGGGGCCCGCCTACCTGCACGATCTCTGCCGCGTCTACCACGCCGAGCCCGCCGACCTCGGGTTACGGGGGCCGTGCGTCTGCGGACACCCCCATGCCCGTCTCCTCGAGCCCGGCGTCGTGCTCCAACCCGACACGCTGACGACATCACGACAACCGTTCTCCGTGCCGCCCATCACCGGGGTCCAGTACCGCGCCGAGGACCCCCGCGGCGGCGCCGGAGAGGAGGAGGAGACAGTGCTTCGGCGAACGCTTCTGCAGATCCTGGCCGGGGCGGGCGTGGCGCTCGATGGCCAGATCCTGGGCGCGGTGGACGGTGTCCGCCGCAAGATGGACGACACACTGGTCAACGCGTCGGTCTCCCCGACGATGCTCGACCAGTGGGAGGAGACCGCGCTCGGATACGGCAAGCAGTACACCTCGACGCCGCCGCTGCGGCTGCTCTGCGACGTCCTGCTCGACTTCAGCGAAGTACGCCGCATGTGCGAGCAGCGGCAGCCCATCGAGCTCCAGGAGCGACTCTGCCGCCTCGCCGCCCAGCTGTCCGGGCTGGCAGGCGCCCTGATGATCAACCTCGGCGACCACCGCCTGTCCCGTTCCTTCTTCCGTACGGCCCGCACCGCCGCCGACGAGACCGGCGACCGGAGCCTGCGGTCGTGGGTGAGCGTGCGCGAGGCGCTGGTGCCGATGTACTACGGAGACCCGCGCGAGTCGCTCCACCTGGCCCGGCGCGCGCAGGACCTGGCCGGCCGTACGCCGAGCGCCGCCGCCGCCATGGCCCCCATCGTGGAGGCCCGCGCGCTCGGCATGCTCGTCAAACGCGGCCGCAGCGACGCCGCCGGCAGCGCCAAACGCGCCATCGCGCGCGGCCAGGCCGTCTTCGGTCAGCTCGGCAAGGAGCACGTGGCCGACACGGCGTTCGGCTACACCGAGCGGCAGCTGGCCTTCCACGTCGGCGACACCTACACCAACATGGGCGACCACACGCACGCCGAAGAAGCCCTGCGCCGGGCGCTCACCCTCTATCCCTCCACGTCCGAGCTCGACCGCACCCTCATCTGGCTGGACCGCGCGACGTGCCGCCTGCAGAAGGGCGAGCCGGAGGAGGCGCTGCGCACCGCCACGGAGACCGTGCTCGCCCTGTCACCGGGCCAGTTCACCGACATCATCGCCCAGCGTGCCCGTCAGCTCGTGGGAGCCGCGGTCGCGCAGTACGGCGAGACCAACGAGACGAAGGAGTTCCGTGCGATCCTGGCGGCGCCGACCAGGAGCGGCGCCGGCGAGAAGCAGACCTGACCGATGGCACGTGTGCTCGACGCCGGCGCACCCAGGCGCCGGTGTCAGGATCCGCCTGTCTGGACCTTCTGCGCGATGCGCATCCGCCGCTACGCGCCGGCCGACCACGCCACGGTCCTGACCCTCCACCGGGAGGGCCTGGCCCAGGTCGGCCTGCGGCCCGGTGACGGGGTCTACTACGACGACGACCTGGCCGACGTGGAGGGCGTCTACCTGCGGGCCGGCGGTGAGTTCCTGGTCGGCGAGGTCGCCGGGGAGATCGCCGCGATCGGCGGTCTTCGCCGGGTGAGCGACCGGGTGGCGGAGATGGTCCGATTACGGGTGCGCCCGGATCGGCAGGGCCGGGGGTACGGCGCGGCCGTGGTGACGGTGCTGGAGGAGCGGGCGGTGGAGCTGGGCTACCACGTGCTGCGCGCGGACACGACGGTGAAACAGCCGGTCGCGATGGAGCTGTACCGCTCGTCGGGCTGGCAGGAGCTCGACCGCCGGGTCACCGGCCCGACGGTCACGGTGTACTTCGGCAAAAGTCTCGTGCGCTGAGCGGACGGTCAGCCGCAGCAGCCGCCTCCGCAGCAGCCGCCGCCGGCCTGCGGCGGGGCGGCCGCCCCGCCGGTCATCGCGACGGTGGACAGCAGCTTGACGGTGTCGTCGTGCCCGTCCGGGCAGGTGGCGGGGGCGGAGGCCTCGGCCATCGGGCGGCTCAGCTCGAACGTCGAACCGCACGCGCGGCAGCGGTAGTCATAACGTGGCACCCGCTCAGAATACGTCCTCTGCCCGCGTCCGCCAGGGGTGAGACGCACGCTCCGGCAGTTAAGCGGCGGGCTCGCTGACGTAGGGCGCCCACTGGGGGTCGCCGTCGTGGACGAGGCCGATGAGACGCCAGTGGGCGCCACGGGGGACGGCGGGCGCGACCGGGAGCTGCCAGCCCAGCTCCTCCAGCAGCTTGTCCGCCTTGCGATGGTTGCAGGGCGTGCAGGAGGCGACGCAGTTCTCCCAGAGGTGCTTGCCGCCACGGCTCCGGGGGATCACGTGGTCGATCGTCTCCGCGCGCCGGCCGCAGTAGGCACAGCGGTAGTTGTCGCGCCTCATGAGCGCGGCACGGGTGAGCGGCACCCGTTGTCGGTAGGGGATCCGCACGTAGCGCAGCAGCCGGATCACCGACGGCATCTCGACCACCACGGTCGCCGAGTGCAGGCGGGCACCCGAGATGTCGTGGTGGACGATCTCCGCCTTCTCCCGCAGGACGAGACAGACGGCCCGTCGCAGGGGCAGCGTGGTCAGGGGTTCGTAGGTGGCGTTGAGGAGCAAAACCTGTCTCATCAGACGGCCTCCGGGACGCAGGCGCCGGTCGCCCCGCGGGGCACGCTCCAGCGCGCCTCGAGACGAGGCTCAACGATCATCAGCACCAGCGCACCCGCCACGAGGACCTCCTCACGGGTGATACTCGAACTGAAATCAGTGTGGCCGCTGAGATGCGGATTTCGCTACCCCATAAGACCGCAATCGCTGTAAAGGGGTCTTGATCCTGGATCGGTCAACGAGCGTCCGTGCCGGTCATCGGGCCGCCGGGCGCCGCGACGCCGGCGTCCACCGGGGAGGGGGCGCCGATGCCGGGCAGGATGCCCGGCGCCTGGTGCCATGTCACCTGGGCGTTGACGCGCAGCGTGCCGCCCGCCGCGGCCACCGTCGTCCGGATCCAGCCGCTGCGGCTCTCGCCGGGCTTGATCGAGTCGAACCGGCACACGATGTCGCCCGCCTGGCCGGCGGCGCACGGCTGGGAGACCCCGACGATCTTCTGGTCGGCCGAGACCCGGTGGGTCGCGACGACCGTCTCGGCGCCCGCGGTGCCCTTGTTCGTGAGCACCCAGTGCCAGGTGACGCCCGAGTTGTCCGTGGCGATCTGCGGATGCCCGTACTCCATCCGCAGGTCGGCCGCCGGCGACGGAGCCGCGTACGCCGGCGGGACGATCCCCGTGGCGGCCAGCGCCGGAATCGCGGCGAGCGCGATGTATCCCCTCATGTCCAACCCCCCGATCGACATGCAAGGCCCAGGCTACGGCTCTCCTGACCGGGCGGGCCGTCCGGCTCCACCGGTGTCCGTCATCATTCGGTCACGAACGCCCCGCGGCCCGTCCACGGCGGACGATCCCACGGAAACCACCGAACGGCCCGGCCATCATCGGCAAAAGCCCTGGTGTCGAACATTTGGCGTTAAACCGCGATGCCGCGTCCTGTCCCGCCTCACGACCTCGTAGAGTGCGTTCATGAGCGAGCGGAGCGAGCGAATCGACAAGCACAGCGTCCCTGGTCACTCCTCCGACGGAGTCGGACTCGGGGATCGAGAGCTGTATCCGTTTGCACGGCGTGAGGACCTCGTCGAGGAGATCCACGGCCACCGCGTACCCGACCCGTACCGCTGGCTCGAGGACCCCCACGGTGAGGAGACCAAGACCTGGCTGACGGAGCAGGACGAGCTGTTCCACCGCGAGGTGGACGACCTGCCCGGCCGCGACCGCCTGCGCGCCCGCATCCGTGAGCTGCTGGGCGCCGGCACCGTGGGCGCGCCCGTCTGGCGCGGCGAGCGGCGGTTCTTCATGCGCCGTACGGCCGAGCAGGAGCACGCCGTTCTCTACACGGTCGACCCTCCGGCGAATGAGGGGGAAGAGGGGACCGAGCGCGCGCTCATCGACCCGATGGCGCTCGACCCCACCCACACCACGACGCTCGACTCCTGGCAGCCCGACAAGGAGGGCCGGCTTCTCGCATACCAGCTGTCCCACGGGGGCAACGAGGAGTCGAAGCTGTACGTCATGGACATCGCCACCGGCGAGCGGGTGGAAGGGCCCATCGACCGGTGCCGCTACACCGCGGTCGCGTGGCTGCCCGGCGGCGAGGCCTTCTACTACGTCCGCCGCCTGGCGGCCGACCAGGTGCCCGCCGGCGAGGAGCAGTACCACCGCCGCGTCTACCTGCACCGGGTCGGCACCGACCCGGAGACCGACGACGTGATGATCTTCGGTGCGGGCCTGGAGAAGACCAACTACTACGGTGTCTCGGTGAGCCGCGACGGCAACTGGCTCACGCTGTCGGCCTCCCAGGGCACCGCGCCGCGCAACGACCTGTGGATCGCCGACCTGCGCACCTCGTCGCTGGAGGCGCCCGAGTTCACGGCCGTGCAGGAGGGCGTCGACGCGGAGACCGGCCTGTACGTGGGCCGCGACGGCCGCGCGTACGTCTTCACCGACCGCGACGCACCCCGCAGCCGGCTGTGCGTGACGGACCCGGCCTCGCCGTCGCACGAGACGTGGCGCGACCTGATCCCGGAGGACCCCGAGGCGGTCCTGTCCGACTTCGCGATCCTGGACGACCTCGACCGGCCGGTGCTGCTCGCCGGCTGGACCCGTCACGCGCTCAGCGAGATCACGATCCACGACCTGGAGACCGGCGAGCGCATCGGCGAGGTGCCGTTGCCGGGGCTCGGCTCGATCGGCCGCATCGGCGAACGCCCGGAGGGCGGCCACGAGGCGTGGTTCGTCTACTCCGACAACACCACGCCCGTCTCGGTGCACCGCTTCGACGCGCGGACCGGCGAACTCTCCCTCTGGGCATCGGCGCCGGGCGCGGTCGAGGTGCCCGACGTGGAGGCGCGGCAGCTCACCTACACCTCCTACGACGGCACCGAGGTCCGGATGCTCGTCGTCGCGCGCCCCGGCGGCGAGGGACCGCGCCCGACCATCCTGTACGGCTACGGCGGCTTCAACATCCCGCTGACCCCGGCGTACAACGCCACGACGCTCGCCTGGGTGGAGGCCGGCGGCGTGTTCGTCGTGGCCAACCTGCGCGGCGGCTCGGAAGAGGGCGAGGAGTGGCACCGGGCGGGCATGCTGGACAAGAAGCAGAACGTCTTCGACGACTTCCACGCCGCCGCCGAGAAGCTCATCGCCGACGGCTGGACCACCCCGGACCGGCTGGCCGTCTCCGGCGGTTCCAACGGCGGCCTGCTGGTCGGCGCGGCGATCACCCAGCGGCCGGACCTGTACGCCGCCGCGGTGTGCTCCGCGCCGCTGCTGGACATGGTGCGGTACGAGAAGTTCGGCCTCGGCCAGACGTGGAACGTGGAGTACGGCTCCGCCGACGACCCCGAGCAGTTCGAGTGGCTCTACGCCTACTCGCCGTACCACCACGTACGCGAGGGCGTCGCCTACCCGGCCACCCTGTTCACGGTGTTCGAGAGCGACACCCGGGTCGACCCGCTGCACGCGCGGAAGATGTGCGCGGCGCTGCAGCACGCGACCTCCGACGCCGCGCGGCCGATCCTGCTGCGCAACGAGGCCGACGTCGGCCACGGTTCCCGCGCGATCAGCCGCTCGGTCGAACTGACCGTGGACACGCTGTCCTTCACGGCCGCCCACACGGGGCTGAGGATTCCGGATGGTCGCTGACGACGCTCTGGATCGGGTGCTGAAGCTGCTCGCGTCGCCCCCGGCGCGTCCGGAGGTCTCCCACGGCTATCTGGACCTGCTGGGGGAGGAGGGGACGCACGACACGCTCGCGCAGCGGCTGATGCGCTCCTCCGGGCTGCCGCGGATCTACGAGCAGGTGTGGCGGCCGGTGCTCTTCGGGCTCGCCAAGGGCGGCCCGCTCGGGCCGAGCACCGATCAGGAGTACGCCCTGGCCCGTGCGTGGCTGGACCTGGCCGCGACGCCGGGCGCGACCGTCCTGGACGTGGCCTGCGGTCCGGGCAACGTGACCCGCGCGCTGGCCGAAGGGGTCACGGACGGCGGCCTGGTGATCGGCGCCGACGCGTCGGCCACGATGCTGAGCCGCGCCGTGGCCGACACGCCCGCCTCCGCCCCGGGGACGGCGGAGGTGGCGTACGTCCGGTGTGACGCGGCGGACCTGCCGTTCGCCGACGCGGCGTTCGACGCGGTGTGCTGCTACGGCGGGCTGTACCTGTTCGCCGACCCCTGGGCGGCCCTGGCGAGCATGGCCCGTGTGCTCCGGCCGGGCGGCCGCCTGGTCGTGCTGACCACGCACCGGCCGGGACTGCCGCTCCTCGGCCCGGGCCTGGGGGCCGTGAGCGGGGCGACCGGCATCCGCATGTTCGGGGCGCGCGAGCTCACCGAAGGTCTGAGCGCGGCGGGCTTCTCGGCCGTACGCCGCCGTTCCCACGGCCTCATGCAACTCGCCGGCGCGACCCGGCCGTAGGGCCTGTCTCAAAGCCCCGCTGTCCTACTGCGGCGCCCAGACGACGCCTCGCCGCGTTGTCGTCGGTCGCCAGCCAACACCAGGCTGACTCCCTCCTCCGCCTTGCGACGCGCCGCCTGGACACCGCTCGCTACGGACGGGGACCTTTGAGACAGGCCCTAGCTGTGCTGTCCGGGGACGTTGGTGACAGGCGACACGCCCTGGGTGGTTCTTGAACAAGGGGAGGGCCTTCTGGTTTCGGTGTGGATTGCGACATCTGCACCGACGTCCAGGAGGCCCTCATGCCCCACCGTAATGCCCCGCTGACCCCGACCGGCCGCCTGCGCCTGGCCCAGTGCATCGTTGAGGACGGCTGGCCACTACGCCGGGCCGCCGAACGCTTCGGCGTCAGCCACACCACCGCCGCACGCTGGGCCACCCGCTACCGGCAACTGGGCGCCGCCGGCATGCATGACCGCTCCAGCCGCCCGCACCACAGCCCGCGCCGAACCCCACCACAAATCGAGGCACACGTGGTCGCGCTGCGCCGGGCGCACCGCATCGGCCCGCTCCGGCTGGCCGCCCGCACCGGCATCGCGCCCTCCACCGCTCACCGCATCCTGACCCGCCACGGCCTGCCACCCCTGGCGGTCTGTGACCGCGCCACCGGCGAACCCATCCGCCGCTACGAACGCCAACGCCCCGGCGACCTGGTCCACATCGACGTCAAGAAACTCGGCCGCATCCCCGACGGCGGCGGACACAAGACCCTGGGCCGCGCCGCCGGCCGCAAAAACCAGCGACGTGCCGGCATCGGCTACCTGTACCTGCACACCGCCCTGGACGACCACTCCCGCCTGGCCTACACCGAAACCCTCACGGACGAGACCGCCGCCACCTGCGCCGCCTTCCTCGTCCGCGCCACCGCGTGGTTCGCCGCCCGCGGCATCACCATCCAACGGGTCCTGACCGACAACGCCTGGGCCTACACCAAGACCACCTGGCGCACCATCTGCGACGAACTGGGCATCAGCCCTCGCTGGACCCGGCCCTACCGGCCCCAGACCAACGGCAAGGTCGAACGATTCCACCGCACCCTGACCGAGGAATGGGCCTACCACCAGCCCTACACCTCAGAAACCGAACGCCAAACCGTCCTCATCGACTGGCTGGACTGGTACAACTACCACCGACCCCACACCGGCATCGGCGGCCAAACCCCAGCCAGCCGCGTCACCAACCTGTCCGGACAGCACACCTAGCCGTGGTCAGGCGGAGACGAGCAGCACGCCGCCGGCGACGGCGGCGAGGCCGGCGGCCCGTACGGGGGTGAGGCGTTCGCGGAGGATCACCACGCCGAGGACGACGTTGAGGGTGCGGCCGGTGGCGACCGCGCCCACCGGCTCCAGGGACATCGCGACCAGCACGAGGCCGTAGCTCGCCGGGACCAGCGCGGCGACCGGCAGCGCCCGGCGCCACTGGGCCAGGACCCGGCCCGCCCGGCGGTGACGCGGTGCGACGACCGCCGAGAGCACCGCCACCTGGCCGAGGTCGCCCACCGCGAGGCAGTACCCGTGCCCCGAGCCCGGCCACGGCGTAGGCGTCCCACAGGGTGTAGGCGCAGCTGCACGCCGCGACGGCGAGCCCCAGGACGGAGCCGCGCGACATCTCCGACCGCGTCCACCGGTCATCCGTGAGGACCACGCCGCACAGCACGAGGCCGGCGCCGCACCACGCCTTCGGCGCCGGCCGGCCCGCCCACGGGATGGCGGCGAGCGTGACGAACACGGGAGTCGTTCCCCGGCCGACCGGGTAGACGACCGAGAACTCGCCTCCTCCGTACGCCTTCTGCAGGACGACGGCGTAGCCGGTGTGCAGGACGGTGCTCACCCGCCCGGACCACAGGGCCACGGACGACGATCTGCGGCAGCGGTTGCTCGACGCCGCCGCCGGGCTCCTCGACGACAGCGGCATCGAGGCCGTGACCATTCGCGAGACGGCGCGACGGTGCGGGGTCTCACACGGAGCGCCGCGCCGCCACTTCCCCTCCCGTACGTCGCTGCTGGGCCATCTCGCCAACGCGCGTCGCCGTCGAACTGGGCGGCGAACTCGACGCCACCGACGAGACGCCGCTCCGGCTCGCCCGCGCCTACGTCGGGTTCGCGGCGCGCCGGCCGCACGCCTTCGACCTGCTCCTGCGGCACGACCTGCTCGAGGCCTCCGGCGCCGACCTGCGCCCGAGATCCGCGCCGGCCTTAACTCGGGGCGCTGACTTTTGTTTCGGAGAGATTTCTCCGATGAGTAAACCTTTGTCGCGTTGTCGCTGTCTGAGTAAAAGGGACGGTTTCCTCGTCCCTCCCGCTTAAAGCGGGATCGTTCTGATCGGAGAGTGAGAGCGACAGGTGAAGAAAAGTATGACGATCGCTGTTGCCGGATTCGCCGGAATCGTCGGAATCGCCGCCATGGCGGCGCCGGCGCAGGCCACGGCGGTGGGCGCGCAGTCGCACGCCTGCTCGTTCACCGCGGATCGGCTTACCGTCGCGTTCGCTCACCCGTACGAGATCGACGGCGGGCTGGACCAGCCGCTGTCCGTCACGGCCGGGGGCGACGGGAGCTGCGTGCTGACGGGCCGCGCGAAGATCTCGCTGCTCGACGAGAACGGTAAGGCGCTGCCCTACCGGTTCCGCAAGGGCGCGGACGGAATCACCACCGAGGTCGGCCCCGACCAGCAGGCCGTGTTCGACCTGACCTTCGCGACGGGGAGCGGCGACCACACGAGCCCGTCGAAGATCCGGATAACGCTGCCGAACGGCGGCGGAAGCCGCGTCATCGACTGGAGTTCCAGCACTCCCGCCTCGAAGACGATAACGGTCGGCGGCTTCCGCCCCTGGCTCGACTGACCGAAGCGCGACGGCCGGCTGCGGTCTGTCTCAAAGCCCGACTTTGAGACAGACCCTAGCCCTAGCCCTGGCCGCCGCCGAGCTGGGAGATGTCGCGGGCGGCGCCCGTGGAGGCGGAGGTGGCCATCGCGGCGTACGCCTGGAGGGCCGCGCTCACCGGGCGGTGCCGGTCGCGGGGGCGGTAGGAGCCCAGGTCCTTCAGCAGGCGCTCGCGGCGGGCGCGAAGCTCGTCGGCCGGCACGTCGAGGCGCAGCTCGCGGCCCGGGATGTCGATCACGATGCGGTCGCCGTCCTCGACCAGGGCGATGTCACCACCGCCCGCGGCCTCCGGTGAGGCGTGCCCGATCGACAGGCCGCTCGTGCCGCCCGAGAAGCGGCCGTCCGTGATCAGCGCGCAGGCCTTGCCGAGGCCGCGGCCCTTGAGGAACGACGTGGGGTAGAGCATCTCCTGCATGCCCGGGCCGCCCTTGGGGCCCTCGTAGCGGATCACCACCACGTCACCCGGCTTCACCCGGTCGCCGAGGATGCCCTCCACGGCGTCCTCCTGGCTCTCGAACACCACCGCCGGGCCCTCGAAGCGCCACAGCGCCTCCTCCACGCCCGCGGTCTTGACGACCGCGCCCTCCACGGCGAGGTTGCCGTAGAGCACGGCCAGCCCGCCGTCCTTGGTGTAGGCGTGCTCGGCGTCGCGGATGCAGCCCTCGGCGCGGTCGAGGTCGAGGGCCTCCCACCGGTTGTTCTGGCTGTACGGCCGGGTGGTGCGGACCCCGCCGGGCGCGGCGTGGAACAGCTCCGTCGCCTCGGCCGACACGCTGTCGGAGCGCACGTCCCAGGCGTCCAGGAACGCACCGAGCGAGTCGCCGTGGATCGTGTGGACCGTACGGTTGAGCAGGCCCGCGCGGTCGAGCTCGCCCAGGATGGCCGGGATGCCGCCGGCGCGGTGGACGTCCTCGATGTGGTACTTCGCGGTGGCCGGCGCGACCTTGCAGACGCACGGCACGCGGCGGGACAGCTCGTCGATCTCCTTCAGGCCGAAGTTCACGCCCGCCTCGCGGGCCGCCGCCAGGAGGTGCAGGATCGTGTTGGTCGAGCCGCCCATCGCGACGTCGAGCGCCATGGCGTTCTCGAACGCGTCGCGAGTGGCGATGTTCAGCGGCAGCACCGAGTCGTCGTCACCGGCGTAGTAGCGCTGGGCGATCTCCACGACCCGCCGGCCGGCGTCCTCGAACAGCTTCTTGCGGTCCGCGTGGGTGGCCAGCACCGTGCCGTTGCCGGGCAGCGCCAGGCCGATCGCCTCGGTCAGGCAGTTCATGGAGTTGGCGGTGAACATGCCCGAGCAGGACCCGCAGGTCGGGCAGGCGTTCTCCTCCATCTGCGCGAGCGTGTCGTCGGAGACGGACTCGTCGGCGGAGGCGATCATCGGGTCGATCAGGTCGAGCTTGGTCGTGCCGTCGACCGGCTTGCCGGCCTCCATCGGGCCGCCGGAGACGAAGACGGTGGGGATGTTGAGCCGCATGGCCGCGATCAGCATGCCCGGCGTGATCTTGTCGCAGTTGGACACGCAGATCAGGGCGTCCGCGCAGTGCGCGTTGACCATGTACTCGACCGAGTCGGCGATGAGCTCGCGGGACGGCAGGGAGTAGAGCATGCCGCCGTGGCCCATGGCGATGCCGTCGTCGACCGCGATGGTGTTGAACTCGCGGGGCACGCCGCCCGCCTCCTTGACGGCGGCGGCGACCACCTGGCCGACCTCGCGCAGGTGCACGTGGCCGGGCACGAACTCGGTGAAGCTGTTGGCCACGGCGATGATGGGCTTGCCGAAGTCCTCACGGGCCACACCGGTGGCCCGGAGAAGCGCCCGTGCGCCCGCCATGTTCCTGCCGTGCGTAACCGTTCGTGACCTCAGCGGCGGCATGACCTCTCCATCCCTTGTGCTCAGACTCCGATCGTACGGGGTAGAAGCACAGCGTTGAGACAGTGCGTCTTACATCGCGGGCACAACTAGGACGGCCATGACACTCGACCATCTCGTCTACGCGACTCCGGACCTGGAGGAGAGCGTCCGGCAGCTCGCCAAGCTGACCGGCGTACGGCCGGTGGAGGGCGGGCCGCATCTGGGCCTCGGCACGCGCAACCACCTCATCGGCCTGGGCGAACTCCGCTATCTGGAGATCATCGGACCGGATCCGGAGCAGCCGGAGCCCGAGGGGCCACGGCCGTTCGGCATCGACGAGCTGACCGAGCCGCGGCTGGCCGCCTGGGCGGTGCGGGCCGCCGACATCGAGGCGCGCGTCGCACGGTCCCGCACGCTGGGGTACGACCCGGGCCCGATCGAGCCGCTGTCACGCCGCACGCCGGACGGGGAGGTGCTGCGCTGGCGGCTGACCTACCCGTACGAGGCCGTCGTGCCGTTCCTGATCGACTGGGGGAGGACGCCGCATCCGGCGCGCCGCCTGCCGGTCGTGCCGCTGACGGCGTTCGCCGCCAGCCATCCCGAGCCCGCGCTGGTACGCGAACGCCTGGCCGCCCTCGGCGTCGAGCTGGACGTGCGCGAGGGCGAGCCGGCGCTGGTCGCGGTGATCGGCGGCACCACGACCCTGACCTGAGGAGCTCAGTCGTCGTCCGACGGGTACTTCGGCGGGAGCACCCGTTCGGCGGCCTCGTAGATGCGGTCGATGTCCGTCGAGGAGAGGATCTTCGGGCGACGGCGCAGGTAGTTGCGGGCGCGGGCGCCAGCGTACACGTCGACGTCGCGGACCATCAGGACCTTCCAGGAGATGGCCGGACCGTAGATGGCGAGCGAGGGCTGCACCGGCACCTCGTAGCCGAGCGCGCCGCTGATCAACTTGCTGGCCTGCTCGGACTCCCAGCGTGCCTCGTCGAGGCGCTCCTTCTTGTTGAAGGGGCCGAGGAACAGCTTGCGGTGCGACATCGCGCGCACCGGCAGCCGCTTGTCCCACTTCTCGGAGTCGACCGCGTACACGCCGGTGGGCCCGATCACCAGGTGATCGATCTGCCCGTCACTGACGCCCTCGTCGTCGCGCGGGACGGCGCGGGCGTGCAGGGTGCGGTAGCCGGACTTCTCCATGCCGCGCAGCTGCCGTTCGGTCTTGCGCTCGGCGACGGACGGCTTGCGCCACGCCTCGACGCTCGACTCCTTGCGGTTCTTCAGCGCGACGTCGGCGACCACCACCACGATGGCGACGAGGAGGCCGACCGGAAGATTGACCAGCAGCGCGAACAGCAGCCCGAGGGCCAGCGCCGCGACCGACCGGCGGATCCACCTCTGGACCTGGGGATCACCGATCATGTCGCCGTACGTTTCCTGCTTGGGGCGCTCGCGTTCGAACGGACTCTGTTCCTCCGGCCGGGATGCGTCATCCTGCTCGCGTGTGGAGGTCTGGGTGGACGTATCCCGCTCCACAGGGGCCATTTCCGACACTCCCTGCTCGATCGACGGCAGCGAACATGATCTTCCTTGGGGAAGGGTAACGAGGCTTCGCGCCGAGTGCCTAGTCGTGTCATGTCGACAGTTTTGTCCCCCTGAGTCGTTGATTAGCCCCGGTAAGACAGGGGTAGATTTCGCATCATCCCCCACGGTGGCCGTGCAACTTTCGGTGGGCGTACCGTCTTCACTTGTGACCCAAATTCATGACCTCAGCGCGCGCGAGCAGGCCGCCGCGATCCGCGACCGCGAACTCTCACCCGTCGACGTCACCGAACACTACCTGAATCGCATCGACCGGCTGGGCGACCAGGTGGGCGCGTTCGTGACGGTGACCGCCGACATGGCACGTGAGCAGGCGAAAACCGCCGAGAAGGCGGTCGCGCAGGGGGACACGCCGCCTTTGCTGGGCGTGCCCGTGCCCATCAAGGACCTGAACATGGTGAAGGACGTGCCGATGACACTCGGCTCGGCCGCCTTCGACGATTTCCAGGGATTCGCCGACGACAACGTCGTCACGTCGCTCCGTGAGGCGGGCACGATTCTGCTGGGTAAGACCAATACGCCGGAATTCGGACTGCCCTGTTATACCGAGAACGACGTCGCGCCCCCGGCGCGTACCCCTTGGGATCTGTCCCGGTCCGCCGGCGGGTCGAGCGGGGGAGCCGCCGCCGCGGTCGCCGCGGGTCTCGCGCCGATCGCCCAGGGCAGCGACGGTGGCGGGTCGATCCGGATCCCGGCCAGCGTGTGCGGCCTGTTCGGCATCAAGCCGACGCGCGGCCGGGTCAGCCACGGCCCGATCGTGCCCGACCTGACCGGGCTCGCCACGAACGGCCCGATCGCCCGCGACGTGCGCGACGCCGCGTTGATGCTCGACCTGATCTCCGGCAACCGGCCGGGTGACATGTATCACGCCGCCCCGCAGGAGGGCACCTTCCTGGAGGCCGCCGACCGCGCGCCCGGCCGGCTGCGCATCGGCCGCAGCATGGCCTCGGCCGTCCCCGGCGCGGAGATCCACCCCGACTGCGTGGCCGCCTACGAGGCCGCCACGGAGCTGCTCACCGAGCTGGGACACGAGGTCGAAGAGTTCGACATGCCGTTGGGCGCCGACCTGGTGCCGCACTTCGAGACGCTCTGGGCGGCGATGGCCACGCTCACCCCGGTGCCGCCGGACCGCGAGGAGCGCCTGCGGCCGCTCACCCGCCACCTGCGCGAGCGCGGCAACGCCATCACCGCGCCGGAGCTGTTCATGGCACAGGGCGCGCTGCAGCTCGCGGTGCGCCTGGCGATGCCGGTCGCCGAGCAGTACGACGTGATCCTGCACCCGACCCTCGCGCAGCCGCCGGTGCCGATCGGCCACTTCGACGACGTCGACCCGGCCGAGAACTTCGAGCGGCAGAAGCGCTTCACGCCCTTCACCTCGATCTACAACATCACCGGCCAGCCGGCCGTCAACGTCCCGCTGCACTGGAGCGACGACGGACTGCCGATCGGCGTGATGCTCGTCGGCCGGATGAGCGACGAGGCCACCCTCATCTCGCTGTCCGCGCAGCTGGAGGCGGCCCGTCCCTGGGCCGACCGGCATCCTCCGATTTGGGACTGACCCGTCGATTCGACCGCCGGGCTCGGGGCATCGTAGGCAGCGTGAACGATCTCAACGAGCTGGCCGCCGCGTACGGCGTCGAGACCTCCTACACCGACTGGCGGAGGCGACCGGCCGACGTCTCACCCGACACGATCAGGACGGTCCTGACCGCGCTGGGCGCGGACGTCTCCTCTCCGGCCACCGTCCGCGCCGAACTGGAGCGTCTCGCGCACGAGAGGCGCACCCGGCTGCTGCCGCCGTCCCTCGTGGCGTACCCGGGTGAGAACCTGTCCGCTCCGGCGGGAGCGGACCTGCGGGTGGAGCTGCCGGGCGGCGGCGAGATCGGTCTCGCCCCGTCCGGCGCCGGCTCCTACCGGCTGCCCGCCGACGTCCCGCCCGGCGACCACGCCGTGCACGCCCGCCTCGGCGACCGTACGGCGAGCGCCCCGCTGCTGGTGGCCCCACCACGCGCACCCGATCCGGGAACGCGTGCGTGGGGCTTCATGGCGCAGCTGTACTCCGCGCGGTCGCGCGGCTCCTGGGGCCTCGGCGACCTGGCCGACCTGCGGAGCCTGGCGCGCTGGAGCGCGCAGGACCTCGGCGCCGGGTTCGTGCTGGTCAACCCGCTGCACGCCGCCGAGCCCGCCGCGCCGATCCGGCCCTCGCCGTACCTGCCGGTGAGCCGCCGCTTCACCAGCCCCCTCTACCTGCGGCCCGAGGACGTGCCCGAGTACGCCGGGGCCGACCCGGACCTGCGGCGGCGCGTCGACGAGCTCGCGGCTCCCGCACGGGCCCGCGACCACACGGCCGACATCCTCGACCGTGACGCGGTCTGGGCGGCCAAGGGCGCCGCGCTGGAGCTGCTGTACGCGTTGCCGCGCTCGCCCGGCCGCGAGGCCGCCTACGCCGCGTACCGCGAGCGGGAGGGCGAGGCGCTGACGGCCTTCGCGACCTGGAGCGCGCTGGCCGAGCTCCACGGCGCCGACTGGCGCTCGTGGCCGGCTCCGCTGCGCGACCCCGCCTCGGCCGCGGTCGCCGCCGAACGCGAGCGGCTCGCGGACCGGATCGGCTTCCACTCGTGGCTGCAGTGGCTCCTGGACGACCAGCTCGCCTCGGTCCAGTCGGCCGCCCGCGCCGCGGGAATGCCGATCGGCGTCATCCACGACCTCGCCGTCGGCGTCGACCCCGGCGGCGCGGACACGTGGGCGTACCAGGACCTGTTCGCCCAGGGCATCACCGTCGGCGCGCCGCCGGACGCGTTCAACCAGCGCGGACAGGACTGGGGACAACCGCCGTGGCACCCGCAGCGGCTCGCCGGCTCCGGCTACGCGCCGTACCGCGCCATGCTCCGCCACGTCCTGCGGCACGCGGGCGGCCTCCGCCTCGACCACGCGATGCAGGTGTTCCGGCTGTGGTGGGTGCCGGAGGGCGCGCCGGCCTCCGAGGGAACGTACGTCGCCTACCCGCACGACGAGATGCTCGGGGCACTGCTGTACGAGGCGCACCGGGCGGACGCGGTCGTCGTCGGCGAGGACCTCGGCACGGTCGAGGACTACATGCGCGAGGTGTTCGCCGAACGCGGCGTGTTCGGGACGTCGATGGCCTGGTTCGAACGCGACCCCGGCGGCGGACCGCTGCCGCCCGGCAAGTGGCGCGAGCTGTGCCTGGCCACCGTCGGCACCCACGACATGCCGCCCATCGAGGGGTACCTGAACGGCGACCACGTCGCGCTGCGCGAGCGCCTCGGCCTGCTGACCCGGCCGGCCTCGGAGGAGTACGAGGAACTGGAGGAGGGCCTGCGGGAGTGGCGCGAACTGCTGACCTCCCTGGGCCTGGACCCGGCCGACATGACCACCGCCCTGCACGCCTTCCTCGCCCGCACCCCGTCCCGCCTGATCGGCGTCTCCCTGGCGGACGCGGTCGGCGAACGCCGTACCCAGAACCAGCCGGGCACGACGGATGAGTACCCGAACTGGCGGGTCCCGCTGACCGACGCGGAGGGCCACCCGGTCCTTCTGGACGACCTCCCCGACGACCGCCACGTCCGCGCCGCCACGGAACCGGTACGGCCCCCGGGGACCTGAGCCGGGGTTCTTCCCGGGAGCACCGCGGCTCGCCTGGAGTGACGTGCCGTTTCTGGGGGCGTGAGGCCCGGAGGCGTCCCCGGGCCTCACGCGTGTCGTGTTTCCGGTTACCGGCGGGCCGGGGGGCCGCCCTGGCCGCCGTTGGGTGCGCCGGTGGGGCGGAGTGACGCGCAGGCCTGGGCGGCCTTCTTCTGCTTCGCCGACATGGTCGGCATGCCGCTCGGGCGGCCCGACGGACGGGCCGTCGGGGTGCCGCTCGGTGCTCCGCTGGGCGCGCCGTTACCCGGGCCGCCGCCCGGTCCGCGGCCGGGCGTCGAGACGCCCTGTTTCCGCATGCACTCGCGGTACGCGGCCATCGCCTCGTTCGACCCGCCGCTCTTCGCGGCGGTCGGACTCTGGCCGGAACCGCTCTGGTCCGAGCCGCCGCAGGCCGCGCTGAACAGCAGCGCGGCCGCGACCGCCGCCCCGCCGAACAGCCGGACCGCCGCCTGACCATCGATCATCGTCGTCTCCTGGAATGGGTTTCCGTACGTCAGCGGCCGGAGGAGCGGCCCTGGCTGACGGATGTCGCGGTGACCGTGCCGTCCTTGGCCTGGTCACCCTGCACGACGACGCTCGTTCCGGCCTTGAGGTCCGTGGCCGAACCGCTACGGAGCACGCTGACGTCGGTACCGCCGGTCAGCGTGACCTTCACGACGTCGCCGTTCGCCGTCCGGACGTAGATGGTCCGGCCGGAGATCTTCTGCACGGTGCCGGCGGTCACGCCGGCCGTGGCGGAGGCGCCCGGAGCACCGGACTGTCCGGTGCCTCGAGTGCCGCCCTGGCCCGGCGGCGTGCCGTTCTGGCCCCGGAGACCGCTCCCGGCAGGCGTGCTCGGCGCGGCGCTCTGACGCGCCGCGTGACGGTCCACCTGGGCGCCGATGACGAAACCGGCGGCGACCAGCACGCCCGCGCCGAGGACGGTGGTCAGGCCCGGCCGCCTGCGGACGCGTGGCGCCCTGGCCGGTTCCTCGGCCAGATCGTCCTCGAACGGCGGTTCGGAGAGCTCCTCGCCCTCCGCGGCGGCCGGTGCGCGTACGGCGCGTCGGGTGCGGGCGCTCATCTTCTCTCTCCTCGCGCTCATTGGTGTCGCAGCGCCTCGATGGGGCGCAGCCTCGCGGCCCGGCCGGCGGGATAGCCGCCGAAGAACAGGCCGATCGCCACGGACACGGCCAGGGCCAGGACGATCGACGAGGGCACCAGCACGGGCCGTACGCCGGCGAGGGGGAACAGGCTCGCGACGACCCCGATCGCCACCCCCGACAGGCCGCCGAGCAGGCTCAGCACGGTCGCCTCGGCGACGAACTGGCCGAGGATCGCGCCCCGCGGCGCGCCGATGGCCTTGCGGACGCCGATCTCGCGCGTCCGCTCGGTGACGGTGACCAGCATGATGTTGGTGATGCCGATCCCGCCGACCAGCAGGCTGATGGCGGCGACCGCGCCGAGGAGCACGGTGAAGGTCTTACCGGAGTCGCTCACCGCCGACCGCAGGCTCGCCTGGCTCTGGATCTGGAAGTCGGCCGTGTTGGACCCGGAGATCCCGTGCCGCTGGTCGAGGATGTCGGTGACCTCGCTCTGCGCCTCGTCGGTGACCTTCGCGCTCTCGGCCTCGACGACGATGTCGCTCAGCCCTCCGAACCCGGTGAGGTTCGACTGGACGACCGGCAGCGGGGCGATCGCCACGTCGTCGGCGTCCTGCATGCCCGACGACCCCGACTCCCGCAGCACCCCGACCACGGTGAAGAGCGCGCCGCCCACGTTGATCTGCTTGTTCAGCGGGTCGACGGTGCCGAACAGGTCCTCGGCCACCGTGGTCCCGATCACCACGACCTTCCGGCCGCCGGTCACGTCGTCGTTCGTGAACCCCGTTCCCCGGTCGACGACCTTGTCGGCGGCGGCGAAGTAGGCCGGATAGGTGCCGACGAACTGGCTGATCGCGTGACTCGTGCCCACGTACGTCGTCGTCACCGACGAGGACGTCACGACCGGGGAGGCGCTCTTGACCGCGGGCGCGTTGACCGGGTCGACCAGGGCCTTGGCGTCGTCCACCGTGAGGTCGTGGGCCTGCGTCCGCGGGCCGTTGCTCTGCCCGCCGGCGGCCCCGCCGAAGCCGCCGAACCCGCCGCCGGGACCGCCCATGCCGCCACCGCGCCGGCCCGCCGACGTCGACGGCGTGACGGTCAGCGAGTTCGCGCCGAGGCGGGAGATGCTGTTTTTGATCTGCTGGGACGAGCCGTTCCCGACCGCGACCAGCACGATCACGGCCGCGACGCCGATGAGGACGCCGAGCATGGTCAGCGCGCTGCGCGGCTTGTTGGAGGTCAGCCCGCGCACGGCGAACCGCAGGATCTCCCAGGGGTTCACCGGGCGCCGCCCGCCACCCGGGCCGCCGCGGGCGGCGGACCGGCCACGGCCGCCTGCCGGCGGTCGTCGATCACGCGCCCGTCGACCAGGCGGATCACGCGCTTGGCCCGCGCGGCGACCTCGTCCTCGTGGGTGATCAGCACGATCGTGCGCCCGGACGCGCTGAGCCCGTCCAGGATGTCCAGGACGTCCTCGGTGGACCGCGTGTCCAGGTTGCCGGTCGGCTCGTCGGCCAGGACGAGCGCCGGAGCGGTGACCAGCGCCCGTGCCACGGCGACGCGTTGCTGCTGGCCGCCGGACAGCTCGTTCGGCTCGTGGCCCATCCGCTCGCCGAGGCCGACCTGGCGCAGCGCGGCCTCGGCCCGCCGCCGGCGTCGCGACGGCCGCACGCCGCCGTACGCCAGGGGCAGCTCGACGTTGGCCAGCGCCGACATCCGGGGAATCAGGTTGAACGACTGGAAGATGAAACCGATCTTGCGGTTGCGCAGGATCGACAGCCGGCGTTCGTCGAGCGCCCCGACATCGGTGCCGTCGAGCAGGTAACGGCCGTCGCTCGGCACGTCGAGGCAGCCCAGGATGTTCATGAGCGTCGACTTGCCGGATCCGGACGCCCCCATGATGGCGACGTAGTCGGACCGCTCGACGCGCAGCGAGACGCCGCGCAGGGCGTGCACGGCCGTGTCGCCCGCGCCGTAGACCTTGGTCACCTCGCGCACGTCCAGGACCGGCGCGGTCACGGCCGTCCTCCGCCGCCGATGCCGCCACCGGCGCCGCCGATGCCACCGCCCCCGCCGCCGGGGAACCCGCCGGAGGAGCCGCTGTCGCCGCTGCCGGTGGTCGTGGTGATCACGACCTCGTCGCCCTCGTTCAGCCCCGACTTGATCTCCGTGCCCTGGTCGCCGGAGACGCCGGTCTGAACCTGCTCGGCGACCTGCTTCCCGCCCTGCCGGACGGTCACGGTGCTCTGCCCGCCGGCCGTCCGCACCGCGGCCGCCGGTACGTACAGCACGTTCTCCGCCGAGGCCGTGGTGACCCGTACGGTCGCGGTCTGGCCGAGCCGCAGGGAGGACGGCGGGTCGGTGAGCTCGACGGTGGCGCCGTACTGGACGACGTTGTCGCTCGTGGTCGGCGACATGTCGATCTCGGTGACCTCGCCGGTGGCCGTGACGCCGGTGAGCGCGTCGAAGGAGACCGTCGCGGACTGGCCGGTCTTCAGCTTGGTCGCGTCCGACTCGGTGAACTCCCCGGTGACCTCCAGCCGGCCCGGATCGGCCAGCTCGATGAACCCGGAGGAGCTGGAGCCGTCAGTGCTGGATGAGCTGGAGGAGCCCGACGACCCGGTCGAGCCGCCGGATGAGCCCTGCCCCGACGAGGACGAACCGGACGAGGAGGAGGCGGAGCCGCCGGAGGAGCCGCCGACGGCGCCGTTGACCGCGACGATCGTCCCGCTGAACGGCGCGACGATCCTGGTGCCCTCGAGCGCCCGTACGGCCTGTTCGTAGGAGTTCTTGGCCGAGACGTACTGGGAGTAGCCCGAGGCGCTGGAGGTGTCGCCGGACTCGGCGGCGGCCAGGCTCGCCTTGGCCGAGGTGACGTTCTCCTCGGCCTCGGTCCGGTCGAGCCTGGCCAGCACCCGGCCCTTCCTGACCTTGTCGCCGGCCGCCACGTTGATCTCGGTGACCGTGCCGGAGGTCCCGAAGGTGAGCGCCCGCGTACGGGAGCTGGCCACGGAGCCGGAGGCGGACACCGATGACACGACGTTGCCGCGCGCGACCCGCGCGGTGCGGGTGGAGGACGCGCCGGCCGCGTCGTCCCCACCGCTGAGCGAGAGATATCCGACGGCGATCCCCACGGCCAGCAGAACGGCGAGCGCACCGTTGAGCAGGAGAACGCGGCGTCTGAGCAGACGTTTCACCCGGCCTAATGTGGAGACGTTCGATGGGACCAGGCTGATGTGACCATGAGAAATGGATGAGTGGCGTTTCAAAGGCCTTTCTCATGTGCCGCTCATACCGCTCTCACGCGGACCTGGAACCGAAGGCCGGACGCGCCATTGCGCAGCCTCGATGACCGACTCGTGCTGAGCAAGGCGGTTGGGATCGTTGTTCGCCTCAGACGCGGTCGTGGAGGGTGATCTGATAGCCGTCGGGGTCGGCGAAGGTGAATGTCCGACCGAAGGGGCCGTCGATCGGTGCAGAGACGATGGTGTGCCCGTCGGCGACCAGAGCATCGTGAATGGCCTGGACGTCTGTGGCGTGGAGCCAGATCGCGGTGCCGATGCCGGGCTGGGCAGCGGATGTGAGGTCGGTGCCGGCAATGACGTCGCGGAGTGCGAAGGCGATCGGTTTCGTCTCGAAGACGACGGCGTGCGGAGGCCCGGCCTGCGAGCGGACGAGGCCGAGGTAGTGCTCGTAGAACGCCTGCGAAGCCTCGAGGTCGCGCGCTTGGAGCGAGATGAAGTCGGGGCCGGTGGCCGGCATGAGGATACTCCTTCTTTCGTGTCAGCATTCTGACACAGGCCAACCTATGTCAGAATGCTGACATGAGTCAAGACGGTGTCGGCGTCGACCTGGAGACGTCACTGGGCTACCTGCTGAAAGAGGCGTCGAGCGCCCTCCGCGCAGCCATGGAAGAGGTGCTGCGGCCGCTCGGGCTGAGCGTGACGCGCTACGCCTGCCTCGAGTTGCTGGCTCAACGGCCGGGCTTGTCGAACTCCGAGCTCGCGCGGGGCGCGTTCGTGACACGGCAGTCGATGAACGTCCTGCTCCAAGCCCTGGAACGAGAGGGCTACGTGACCAGGCCGGCGGAGGCGCCCGTCGGGAAGGTTCTTCCCACGCGACTCACGCCTCGCGGTCGACGGAGCCTCGAGAAGGCGACCGTGGCGGTCCGGTCGGTCGAGGTCAGAATGCTGGCCGGCATGACCGAGACCGAGCAGTCAGACGCGTTCCGGATCCTGCGGAGGATGATCCATTCCCTGCGCGACGGCAACGACGGTTCGTAGTTCATTCCCCCGGCCCGGCTGTCTCCGCGCTCGGCTCCGCCCGAGCAGCCGACCGGGTGGGGCGGGCCCGTCTCCATGTGGACGGGCTCACATCCGTCAGTCGCGCTCGTCCTCTTGATCCATCCGGCGGAACTCCTCGTACATGGCCGTCCCTGGTCCCGCCACATACATCTCGAAACCCGCCCAGTCGGAGCCGTGGAATTCAATGAAGGACAAATTGCCGAGGCTGTCGTTGATTTCGAGGTTGGTCATATGCAGGGCCGGAACGCGAAACGGCTCCTCACGAGGCCAGGACTCGTCGCCCGCGTCGTTCACATGGATGTCGATGCCGAGCAGCGGCAGATCGTCGGAGGCGAAGGTCTCCGCATCGGCCAGATAAAGGTGGTCGTACGGCAGGTCGTGGCCAGTGTCGGGGGCCGCGGCAAGCACCGTCGCGGGCAGCAGGCCCTGGTACTCCTCCTCGGCGTCGTGTTCCTCGACAACGACGCCAGGTGGTAGGTGCCGGATGTGTAGTTGTTCAGGCCACCGGGTGTGCATCGGCCGCAGGGAGACGCCGGCGTGCCGCAGATTTGGTCACCTCGATCCAAGGTCTCTCAGCGCTTCCGCCAGCACGCTTTCTGTTGGGAGTTCTCAGCGGGCTCTCGCGGGGGCGCGGAGCTGTTCGGTCAGCCGCTCGAGTTCGGCCGCCGTGGCAGGCGAGGGGTCGTTGAGTCCGCTGTGCACGGCCGTCGAGCTCTTCAGGAAGCGCCGGAGCACGGCCACGAGGAGCCCTTGCGGCAGAGCCCGCAACGCGGCGAACGCGCGAGGTACCGGCGGCGTCTCCATCGCGGCGAGGTTCTGCCGCATGAGGTGGAGCATGCCGCGGACCGCGTCCGGGTCGTCGGCCAGCGCTACCGGGCCGCCCGCCGCATGTACCGCCTGTCCGAGCGGCACCTCGAATGCGGCGTGCGTCCTGAGCCAGGCGTCCATCTGCGGCTCGGCCTTGGCGTTGATCCCGGCGGTACGGAACGTCTCCACGATCCGTTCCAGTCGCGGGGTGGTGCGGCCGTCGGGCTCGCCGATCGGCATCGCGACCCGACGGGTGATGAAACTGCTCTTGCTGTAGCGGATCACGTCGCCGTCCATCGTGCCGCCCGCCGTGGGGAAGCCGAGCAGCACCCGTTCGTGGCCGATCACCGCGCCCAGCGTCTCCGGGCCGGCTGCCCAGTTGAGCAGGAACAGCACGTCACCTTGGACGCCGGCGAGTGATTCCAGCACCGCGTCCACCTGGTGGGTGCGGACGAAGACGGTGATCAGGTCGTACTCGCTGCCCGCGTGCTCGATCACCGGTACCGGTACCCGCCTGACGGCTGGACCGTCTCCCTCGGCGAGCTGCACGCCGTGCCGGCGCAGAGCGGTCAGGCGCCCGCCCCGGGCGAGGAGCGAGACGTCGTGGCCGGCCTCATGCATGCGGGCGGCGAACAGGCTGCCGCAAACCCCGGCGCCGTACACGAGCAGCTTCATGACCGCCTTCTTTCATACGTTCGATTGAATCATACGTTCGTTTCATTCAAACATATGTATAGTCCCTCGTGTGGCGACCCCGGACACCCGCACCCAGCTCCTCGACGCGGCCGAGCACCTCTTCGCCGAGCACGGATACCGCGGCACCTCGGTCCGCGCGATCACCAAACTCGCCGGAGCGAACCTGGCCGCCGTCGGCTACCACTTCGGGTCGAAGGCGGAGCTGATGGCCGCGGTCGCCCGCCGCGTGATCGAGCCCATCAACGCTGCCCAGTGCGCAGGGCTCGACAAATTGCTCGCCCGGACCCCCGACCCATCGGTCAGCGAACT
The DNA here is from genome assembly GCF_050936355.1 of Actinoallomurus sp. CA-142502. Taxonomy (NCBI): domain Bacteria; kingdom Bacillati; phylum Actinomycetota; class Actinomycetes; order Streptosporangiales; family Thermomonosporaceae; genus Actinoallomurus; species Actinoallomurus sp. CA-142502. The sequence continues at coordinate 8,709,502 of NZ_JBNJMY010000001.1, read as the reverse complement.
GGTGGAGGCATTCGCGGGGCCGCTGTTCGACGAGATGTCGGCCGGCGACGAGGGCGGCTCCCGGACGTCCCGGCTGATCGTGACGATCCTCAGCGACCCGGCCGAGGAGGCGCGCGGCTGGACCGGCCCGGGCGAGGACACGGTCCGCGAGCGCTACCTCGCGGCCTTCGCGCGCGTACTGCCCGGCCTTTCCCCGGAGGAGCTGCGGTTCCGGATACGGGGGATCCTCGCCGTGACGGCCGTCGACCGCCTCGAGGTCCACCAGCAGCCCTCCCCGGGCTGCACGTCCCCGGTAGCGGGCGAGGCGGCCCGGCGATGGGCGATCACGTTCCTGACGGCAGCGATGAGTGCGCCACCGACCCGGACCTGATGTGGGTGGCGTGACACGCTAGCTCTGCAGGATGGCGACGAGGTGGTCGGAGAGGTCGCGCAGCAGCGTGTCCGGCACGATCTCGTGACCGGCCGCGGCGGAGAAGGCCTCCGGCAGGCCCGGCAGGGGATAGTCGGCGACGTCGCCCACCACACGGTCGCCGAGGGGAAGCCGGCCCAGTGACGTGCGGGTGCGGTTCCAGGCGTCGGAGACCTCGTCCGGATTGGGCACGCCGAAGCCGTGACCGACCGGCGCCGCGTGCCGCAGGCGTACGAGCGCGCCGTCGGCGAACTCCTGCGCCACCCGGCAGCGTTCGGACAGCGCGGACAGCACGTCCGGGTTCAGGCGCGTGACGACGTCGCAGGGCGTACGGCACGACACCGCGCAGGTGCACAGGGCCGAGGCGACCGTGCTGTGCTGGCGGTCGAGGTAGTTGCGCCAACCCGGTCCCGGCTCGCGGGCGACGCGCAGGGCGCGTTCGGCGGCCGACTGCTGCGGCCGGGTCAGCGAGCAGTCGCGCGGCCGGGTGGCGCCGCCGGGCACGCCGAACCGGCTGCCCGGCCCCGACACCGACGTCGGCAGCAGCGCCGGGTCGCCGGCGTGGCCGAGGACCGGCTGCCACGCGAGCAGCGGGAGGTACTCCGAGGCGATGTGCACGGCGGCCACGAGCGGTGCCATCTCGCGGCGGTGCCAGCGCGCCGCGATCACCTCGAGCAGCAGGCCGTACGCGGGGCGCAGCGTGCGCAGCGCCCCGCGGGAACGTTCCTTCGCCGACTGCGGCATCCGGCTGGCGCGGGCGCGGGCCAGCAGGTGCTCGGGCACGGTGTACTCGTCGACGACCGGGTCGCCGGTGCGCTCGGGCATGCCGAAGTCCTCGGCGTCCAGGTCGATCAGTCGCTGGCCGAACGAGCACAGCAGCCGCACCTCGGCAGCGACGCCCGACGGCAGCCTCGCCGCCCCGGCCTCGCAGAGCGCGGCCAGGTCGCCGAAGGCGTACCGCCGGGCGAGCGTCGTCAGAACATCGCGGGCGGTTTCCACCCGTTCACTCTGTCACGACCAACCGTGGCACAGCCGCACCAACCCGGTGATCAGCGCGCAGAACGGTCCTTCTCCTGGGCCCGGATCGCGCGGGCGACACCGTCGCGGCCCTCCAGGAGCAGCCGCCGCAGCGCCGGCGGCGGGTTCTGCTCGTCGAGGTAGGCGGTGGTGCGCTCGATCGTGCTCGGCTCGGTCACCAGGAACGGGTAGGCGTGCTCGGCGAACGTGCTCGACATGTCGCTCGACCACGCCGACCAGACCCGCCCGACCTCGGCGAAGTACTTCTCGACGTACGGCTCCACCAGCGAGGTGTCGTCCACGTCGAACAGCCCGCCGAGCGTGGCGCGGAACACGGCGTTGGGCAGGTCGCCGGCGATGATGCGGTCCCAGGCGGCGGCCTTGGCCTCCGCGGTCGGGACCGCCGCGCGGTCGCCCGCCGCGTGGCGCTCGCCCGCGGCGGTCGGGTCGCGCTCGAGCTCGGCGGCGATCTCGGGCTCGCCGGCCGCGCCGCGCACGACGAGCCGGCGCAGCAGCGCCCAGCGCAGGTCGGTGTCGATGACCAGCCCGTCCAGGACGACGGAGCCGTCGAGCAGCCCGCGGACGTACTGGAGGTGCTCGTCCGAGGTCGCCACGGCCACGAACGCCTGGGCGTAGGTGAGCTGCCGGTCCGAGCCGGGCTCGGCCTCGGCCATCAGCTCGCGCAGCGTGTCCGCCTGCAGGGCGAAGCCGGTCGCGCGCCACTCCGGGTCGGCGTACTGCCGCGTCGCCGTGCGGGCCTGCCGGAGCAGCGACTGGGCGACGGAGACGTCGGTGACGCCGCGGATGCCGGACAGCACCAGGCGCACGTAGTCGCGCGCGGCCACCTCGGCGTCGCGGCACATGTCCCATGCGGCGGACCAGCACAGCGCGCGCGGCAGCCCGTCGGTGATCTCGCCGATGCCGTCGATGAGCGTGCGCATCGAGTGGTCGTCGAGTCGGATCTTGGCGTAGGTCAGGTCATCGTCGTTGACCAGCACCAGGTCGGGCCGGGCCTCACCGACCAGCTCCGGCACGTCGGTGCGGGCGCCGACCACGTCGAGCTCCACGCGCCTGCGCCGCACGATGCCCTCGGGCGTGCGGTCGTACAGGCCCACGGCCACGCGGTGCGAGCGGAGCGTGGGGTACGCCTCCGGGGCCTCCTGCAGCACGGCGAAGGAGGTGAAGGCGCCGTCGTCGCCGACCTCGTACGCGGGGCGCAGCGTGTTGACGCCGGCCGTCTCCAGCCACTCCTTGGACCAGGACGTCAGGTCGCGGCCGGAGGTCTCCTCGAGCGCGTCGAGCAGGTCCGACAGCGAGGTGTTGCCCCACGCGTGCCGGTCGAAGTAGCTGCGGACGCCGCTGATGAAGTTGTCGCGGCCGACGTAGGCGACGAGCTGCTTGAGCACGCTCGCGCCCTTGGCGTACGTGATGCCGTCGAAGTTGACCTCGACCGCCCGGATGTCGGGGATGTCGGCCGAGATCGGGTGCGTCGACGGGAGCTGGTCCTGCCGGTACGCCCAGGTCTTCCACAGGTTCGCGAACGTGGTCCACGCGCCGGTCCACTGCGTGGCCTCGGCCTCGCACAGCACGCTCATGTAGGTGGCGAAGGACTCGTTGAGCCACAGGTCGTCCCACCAGCGCATGGTGACGAGGTCACCGAACCACATGTGCGCCATCTCGTGCAGGATCGTCTCGGCGCGGCGTTCGTACGCGGCGTCGGTGACCCGGGACCGGAAGACGTAGTCCTCCAGGAACGTCACGCAGCCGGCGTTCTCCATCGCGCCCGCGTTGAACTCCGGCACGAAGAGCTGGTCGTACTTGTCGAACGGGTACGGCCGGGCGAAGGTCTTGCGGAAGAAGTCGAAGCCCTGCTTGGTGACCTCGAAGATCGCGTCCGCGTCGAAGTACTCGGCCAGGCTCGCCCGGCAGTACGCCCCGAGCGGTATCACCTGGTCGTCCTGCCGATATTCGTCGCGCACGACGTGGTACGGCCCGGCGACCAGCGCGGTGATGTAGGTCGAGATGCCCGGCGTGGCCGGGAAGTGCCACCGGCCGCCCTCGGCGGAGTCGGGCGCGCTGTTGGTGATGACCTGCCAGTCCTCCGGCGCGGTGACGCTCAGCTCGAAGCGCGCCTTGAGGTCGGGTTGGTCGAAGCAGGTGTACATCCGGTGCGCGTCGCAGGTCTCGAACTGCGTGTAGAGGTAGACCTTCTGGTCGACCGGGTCGACGAACCGGTGCAGCCCCTCACCGGTGCGGGAGTAGGCGGCGTCGGCGATCACGCGCAGCTCGTTGGAGGCGGCCAGCCGGGGGAGCGGGACGCGCCCCTTCTCGGCGTCGTAGGAGCCCGGGTCGAGACTCTGACCGTTGAGCGTGATCTCGCGGACCTTCGCTCCGTGGAGATCGACGAACGTCGAGGCGCCGGGTTCCGCGCAGCCGAACCTGATCGTGGTGTCCGAGACGAACGTCTCCGAACCCGTCGTCAGGTCGAGATCGACGTTGTACGACTCGACGGTGAGCAGCCGGGCGCGGTCGCGCGCCTCATCGCGCGTCAGGTTGCCAGCCAAGTGAACTCCTCGCCTCAAGTGCATGAATGCGACGTCATTGTCCATCCCACCGTACGGCGCGCCGACACGCGCACGGAACGGCACGCCGCCACACCATCTAACCCGCCGGGCGGGGATCTTGGTCCAAACTCTCAGCAAACCCTAAGGTTGGAATGCTTCGGAGAGCGCGCCGGTTGAGCCCCGTACGACAAGACGCACGAACACTGTGGAGGTTGCGGTGGCCGACGCCGAGCGCACGCCGGTGGACTTCTGGTTCGACCCGAGGTGTCCCTGGGCCTGGATCACCTCGCGGTGGATCCTCGAAGCCGAGAAACTCCGCCCGATCGAGGTCCGCTGGCACGTCATGAGCCTGTCGGTCCTGAACGAGGGCCGGGACCTGCCCGAGCACTACCGGAAGGTGATGGACGAGGCGTGGGGCCCGGTTCGCGTCTGCATCGCCGCCCGGGAGAAGTACGGCCAGGAGGTGCTCGGCGAGCTGTACACCCAGCTCGGCACGCGCTTCCACAACGAGAAGCTCCCGCCGAACCGCGAGGCGATCGAGGCCGCCCTGGAGGCGGCCGGCCTCGACCGTGACCTGGCGGACGCCGCCGACACCGACGAGTACGACACCCTGCTCCGCGCCTCGCACAAGGACGGCATGGACCGGGTCGGCTACGAGGTCGGCACCCCGGTGATCTCGGTGGAGGGCGCGTCGTTCTTCGGCCCCGTCGTCTCTCCGATCCCACGTGGCGAGGCCGCCGCGAAGCTGTGGGACGGCGTACGCCTCGTCGCCGGCACCGACGGCTTCTTCGAGCTCAAGCGGAGCCGCACCCGCGACCCGATCTTCGACTGACGGTTTCGCGCTGGTTCGTGCGGGCGGACGCCGGGCGCCCGCCCGCACGTTCTACAAGTGCGGTGCGCGGCCTCCCCGCGCGTCCGTGGCCACCACTGGCCGATCGGCGCGCCTCGATCGTCACGCCGGGGCCGTCAGCCCTCGGAGTCCTGCAGGGCGGCGGACCAGCGCTGCTCGATGTGGCCGAACTTCCAGATCGCGATCGCGCCGATCCACAGCACCAGCAGGACGCCGGTGATGACGAACCCGGCCGTGTTGAGGTCCAGGCCGGCCACCCAGTCCCAGAACGTCCCGCGAAGGCCGAACCGGTCCTGGGCGACCTGGAGGAGTTCCGTGCCGCCGATGACGAACGCGAAGGCCACCGAGACGCCGGTCAGCACGATGTTGTAGAAGATCTTGCGCACGGGGTTGGAGAAGGCCCAGCCGTACGCGAAGTTCATGAACGTGCCGTCGATGCTGTCCCACAGCGACATGCCGGCGGCGAAGATGATCGGCAGGCACAGCACGGCGTACCAGGGCAGCGAACTCGCGGCCGCCGCCGAGCCGGCCAGGGCGAGCAGGCCCACCTCGGTGGCGGTGTCGAAGCCGAGCCCGAACAGGAAGCCCAGCGGGTACATCTGCCACGGCTTGGTGATCGCCTTGGTGAACCGGCCCAGGATCCGGTTCATGAAGCCGCGGTTGTTCAGCTGCTCCTCCAGCGCCGCCTCGTCGTACACGCCGCGCCGCATGTCGCGGAAGACCTTGAGGATGCCGACCAGGATCACCAGGTTGATCACCGCGATGACGCCCAGGAACGTGCCGGAGACGGTCGGGCCGATCGTGCCGGTCACGGTGTGGAGGCCCGAGTGCTCGTCGGAGATGCCGTTGGACAGGGCCTTGATCCCGAAGCCGAGCAGCACGCACGCGGTGAACACCACCGAGGAGTGCCCGAGGGAGAACCAGAACCCGACCGAGAGCGGACGCTGCCCGTCGGACATGAGCTTTCGGGTGGTGTTGTCGATGGCCGCCAGGTGGTCGGCGTCGAACGCGTGACGCATCCCCAGCGTGTACGCGGTCAGCGCGATGCCGACGCCGAACAGCTTGCCGTCGCCGAGGTGGTAGCGCCCGGGGAGGACGACCAGGAAGAGCAGCCCCCACCCGACGGCGTGCAGCAACACCACGAAACCGGTCATGCCGGCCAGCCGCCCCCACTCGGCACGGCCGAGCCGGGTAGGTGTCGTGGACCGTGCCATCGCCATGGTCGCTCCTCGGTCGGGGGTAGGTCCTGCCATTCAATCCTTGTTGCAAATCCTTTGCAACAGCTACCTGCGCGCCATCTGGGGCCGGAAGTCCATTAACCGGTCTGGGTGGTCCCCGTACGTTCACCGGGGAAGGATGAGCACATGCGCGATGTGATCTATGCGGGCGGCTCGTGGGCGGACTCCTCGGCTTCGGACACCATCGACGTCGTCAATCCGGCGACGGAGGAGGTCATCGATCGGGTCCCCGCGGGCACGGCCGCCGACGTCGACCGTGCGGTGGCCGAGGCGCGCCGCGCCCTGCCCGCCTGGGAGGCGACCCCGCCCGCCGAGCGCGCCGCCCTCCTGCGGGTGGTCCTCGACGGCATCACCGCCCGCCAGGAGCACCTCGCCACGCTCATCGCCACCGACCTGGGCGCGCCGTACCAGGTCGCGCTGAAGATCCACGTCGGTACGCCGATCGCCGTGCTGAGCGGCATCCTCGACATCCTCGACGGCTACGACTTCACCGGCGAGCGCTGCGGCAACTCCCTCATCGTGCGCGAGCCCGTCGGCGTGGTCGGCGCGATCACGCCGTGGAACTACCCGCTGCACCAGGTCGTCGCCAAGGTCGCGCCGGCGCTCGCGGCCGGCTGCACGGTCGTGCTCAAGCCGAGCGAGGTCGCGCCGCTCGCCGCGTACGCCCTGGCCGACATCATCGACGAGGCCGGCCTGCCGCCGGGCGTCTTCAACCTCGTCTCCGGGTACGGCCCGGTCGTCGGCGAGGCGATCGCCGCGCACGAGGGCGTCGACATGGTCTCCTTCACCGGCTCGACCCGCGCGGGCCGGCGGGTGGCCGCGCTGGCCGCCGAGTCGGTCAAACGCGTCGCGCTCGAACTCGGAGGCAAGTCGCCGAACCTCATCCTCGACGACGCCGACCTGCCGCTCGCCGTCAAGGTCGGCGTGGCCAAGGCGTACGTCAACTCGGGGCAGACCTGCAACGCGCTCACCCGCATGCTCGTGCCCGACGCCCGCTACGACGAGGCCGTGGAGCTCGCCGCGAAGGCGGCCGAGCGCTACACGCCGGGCGACCCGTTCGCCGACGGCACCCGGCTCGGCCCGCTCGTCTCACGCACCCAGCTCGACCGCGTGCGCGGCTACGTCGACCGCGGCGTCGCCGAGGGCGCGCGGCTCGTGACCGGCGGCACCGAGACCACGCTGAGCCGCGGCTACTACGTCCTGCCGACCGTCTTCGCCGACGTCACGCCCTCCATGACCATCGCCCGCGAGGAGATCTTCGGGCCGGTCCTGTCCGTCATGGCCTACGGCTCCGAGGACGAGGGCGTCCGCATCGCCAACGACACCCCGTACGGGCTGGCCGCCGCCGTCTGGTCGGCGGACCAGGACCACGCGATGGCGGTCGGACGGCGGCTCAAGGCCGGCCAGGTCGAGATCAACGGCGGCCGGTTCAACCCGCTCGCGCCGTTCGGCGGCTACAAGCAGTCCGGCGTCGGCCGCGAACTGGGCGTGCACGGGCTGGAGGAGTTCTGCGAGATCAAGTCTCTCCAGCTTTGAGCTGGTCCCGTGCGCGTCGGCGGCACCGCACCTGACAGACTCTGCGGCATGCACGTCTATCTCGGTTCCGACCACGCGGGCTTCGAGCTGAAGCGACACCTCATCGAGTGGCTGACCGCTCACGGTCACACGGCCTTCGACTGCGGCCCGGAAGAGTACGACGGCGAGGACGACTACCCGCCGTTCGTCCTGCTCGCCGCGTCTCGCACGGTGGAGGACCCGGGCGCGCTCGGCATCGTCATCGGCGGTTCGGGCAACGGCGAGGCCATCGCGGCGAACAAGGTCAAGGGCGTACGCGCGGCGCTGGCGTGGAGCGAGGAGACGGCACGCCTCGCGCGCGAGCACAACGACGCGAACATCATCAGCGTCGGCGCCCGCATGCACACGCTGGAGGAGGCGACGCGGTTCGTCGAGGTCTTCCTCACCACGCCGTTCACGGGCGCCGAACGACACACGCGGCGCATCGCGATGCTGAGCGCGTACGAGCGGACCGGCGAACTCCCCACGCCCTGAGACGCCTGAGCCGCCGCCGGGTCAGGTCGTCTTGGCGGCGCGGCGCTTGGCGAGCCGGCGCCTCTCGGCGCGGCGGAGCCGGGTGGGCTGGGATCCGGGCTGCGGGGCCTCGGCCGACGAGTCATCGGCGGGTCGCGGATCCTCGTCCTGCGGCCGGATGCGAGAGACGTCGCGGGCCCGCATCGCCGCGTCGACCGTGACACGCATCCCCTGACCCATCAGTGCCTCCATCGCGTCGTCCAGTGCCTGTCCGGCGGTCCGGCCGGGCTCGGGGGACGCACGGGGCAGGTCCTAATGATCTCCCCGGGGTGGCCCGGGCGAAACCCGGCGGCCCGGTCGGCGGCGTGGTCGGCGGGGCGTTGAGGCCGCGGTGTCGCGGCCCTTCGGCCGGATTCGGCCACTACATTTCGGGCGGTCTTGATTTGGGTATGGTGTGCCGCCTTCCAGCGCGGACACGGTGATGGTCGGTACAGTGCCCGCATCATGCTTAGCCGCCTCGTGCACCTGCTGCCGGCCAGAGTCCGCGTCTTCCTGCGCCGGATTCCCGTGTTGGTGTGGCTCTACCGGTGGGCGCGGCGAGGGCATCTCACCAGTGACCGAAATGCCCTGATAGGCCTGATAGTCATCACCGCGGCGCTCGCCATCTCCGCGCCCGTGTCGCAGACGTGGTTCTCCCCGAGCGGAGTGGTCCTCACCGTCCTCGCCGGCGGGCTCACCCTCCGCGTACGCGGCCTCGGCGTGCTGCTCGGAGTGGTCGCGGCCGCCCTGGTGTACGACGCCATCGCGGTCGGCTTCCACAAGGTCGGTCCCGGCGTCATGGCGACGATCGTCGTCACCGCGATCCTGGCCATCGTGCTGGCCCGCAGCCGCCAGCAGCTCGGCGTCAAGGGGCTGCGCGGCGAGCAGATGCTGCTCGAACTCCGCGACCGCCTCCGCCGCCACGGCGAGATGCCCGAGCTGCCGAAGGGCTGGGACGCCAAGGTCGTGCTGCTCCAGGCGGGCGGCTCCTCCTTCGGCGGCGACTTCGTCGTGTCGGTGTGCGACGGCAAGAAGCTCGAGGTGGCGCTGGTCGACGTCTCCGGAAAGGGCGTGGACGCCGGCACGCGGGCCCTCATGCTGTCGGGCGCGTTCGGCGGCCTGCTCGGCTCGGTGGAGCCCGAGCGTTTCCTCCCAGCGTGCAACGACTATCTCCACCGGCAGCGCTGGGACGAGGGGTTCGTCACCGCCGTGCACCTGGTCATCGATCTGACCACGGGGGAGTACACCGTCGAGTCCGCCGGCCACCCGCCGGCCGTGCAGTTCGACGCGGGCAGCGGCACCTGGCAGGTCAGCCCCGCCAAGGGCATCGTCCTCGGCGTCGTACCCCAGATGAGCGCCGTGCCCGAACGCGGCACCCTCCGCCCCGGCGACGCCCTCATGCTCTACACCGACGGCCTGGTCGAGGCGCCCGGACGTGACCTCGACGCGGGCATCGACCGGCTGGTCGGCGAGGCCGAGCGACTGATCCCCCGTGGCTTCCACGAAGGGGCCGATGAGCTCGTCGCGGAGATGGCGGCCGCGCGCGACGACGACTGCGCACTGGTGCTGATCTGGCGCAAGTGAGATACCGCTCGTGTCGGCGAGCGCGACGATCACATACCTGGCAGGCTGATCCCATGAGTACTGTCACGTTGCGGCAGATCGACGAGGAGCTTTTGCCGCGGGTCCTCGAGGCGGCCGTGTCCGGAACGGACCCCGCCGAGGCCATGCCTCCCGTCCCGGGCCCGCCCGGATGGACCCCCGAACGCCGCGCCGCGTTCGGCGACTTCCACCGCAGGACGGCCGGTCCCTCCTACGCGATCATGACCGGTGAAGAGATCATCGGCGCGACGCGCCTGACCCCGGCCGAGGCGCCCGGCGCCGCCGAGATCGGCATCTGGCTGACCCGTCAGGCCCGCGGCAAGGGACACAGCGTGGCCGCCCTCCACCAGCTGATCGAGGAGGCCCGCGCACACGGCAAGACGGCTCTGATCGCCGAGACGAACGCCGCCAACCCGGCCGCCGTCGGCCTGCTGCGCACCCTGGGCGCGAAACTCTGGGAGGACCCGGACACGGGCGCGGTCCACGCCACCCTGCGCGTCGGCGACTCGGTCGAACACGGCATCGGCCGCTGACCGCGCCGAGCATACGTTGAGGCCGGTCCCGCCAGGCGGACACCGGCCGTACCGTCACCGCGCCGACCGGCGGCGTCGCAGCACCGTACGAGCCGGCGGCGTCGCAGCACGGCGCCAAGCGGCGGCTTGGTGGCACCGCGTCGCGGGGCCGGGGACACCGTCGGCATGCCTCCGCTACGGGAAACGAGTCATCCCCGTGAACGGCGCCCGGCAACGACCCTGAACCACCGGTGCGATCCGGGTTCAGCGCTCGTGTGCAGGCTCGTGGTGCTGCCTGACGGCGTCGAGGACTTCACCGAGTTGGCCACGCGCCTGGGCGGAGCGCAGGTGGTCCAGGTAGTCACGGGATTCAACGATCTTCCCGTCACGGACCCGCATGACGAAGATCGCGGGGATTGTGAACGGCTCGCCGGTCTCCACCACGATCCCCTCGTACCGGAACTCGGCCACGATGACCTCGGGGTCCACTGTCTCGTGGACCGTGATGCCGGCCGGCTGACGTCGCAGGGTGTGCCCGGTATGGGCGCCAGGCGGGGCGTTGGCCCCGAAGTGCGCGCGCAGCTCATCGAGCGATCGAAGCGGGGGCGGCGCGAATGGATGGAAGGGATGCTCTACATGGGTCTGCTCGGCGTAGAGCTCGATCACCTCCTCCCAGCGTCCCTCGCAGACGCCGTGCACAAGCTTCAAAAAGACCTCGCGTGGAGTCAGGGGTTCGGGCACGAGACTTCTCCCATCAAGGATCGACCGCACCGCAGGTGAGGCACTGGTCGCAATATAGTTCGTTGACGAATTATTCGTCAACGAACTATCGGCTGGGGCTGAGAGTCAACAGCTGGCTCTTGTACGGTCGGACGGGTGCCTGAAACACCGATGCTGAAGACCGAACGGCTCATGCTCCGGCGCTGGCGACACGGCGACCGGGCGCCTTTCGCCGCGATGAACGCCGACCCTGAGGTCATGGAGCACTTTCCCGCCACGCTCACTCCGGAAGAGAGCGACGCGGTGATCGACCGGATCGAAGCCCGTTTCGAGGAGCACGGATTCGGGCTCTGGGCTCTGGAGGTCGCCGAGACCGGGCAGTTCATCGGGTTCACGGGTCTGTCGGTGCCGGACTTCGAAGCGCACTTCACTCCGGCGGTGGAGATCGGCTGGCGGCTGACCCGATCGAGCTGGGGCCACGGCTACGCCAGCGAAGCCGCCCAGCGCGCGCTGACCTTCGCCTTCGACGACCTCCGACTCGCCGAGGTCGTCTCGATGACGAGCCACACCAACCTGCGCTCCCAGATGGTCATGAAGCGCATCGGCATGTCCAATGACCCCGCCGACGACTTCGACCACCCACTGGTGGACGAAGATCATCCGCTACAGCCGCACGTCCTGTGGCGAATGACGGCTGAGCGCTGGCGCGATCGCCATCCCGGCTGAGGTCGTGCCCGATCCAGTTGGCTTCCGCCCAGCACCCGGAAGTGATCATGGGCGGAGACCCCTGTGGCGGACCTGTTCTCGCCCATCGGATCTGGCGCAAGGACGACCGCGGGCGGCACCGCCGGTCGTCGCCATGGGCGATGAAGGCGGAGTCCACCTCGTCGCCCGCGACGTCCGGGAGTTCTACCAACTGATCGCCGGCCCCACCGACACCGGCTGACGACCCGGCCCGCCCGAGGCTGAGAACCGAGTCGGACCGGTTGAAGATCGAAGGCCCAGGTCCCGGAACTCCGGTTGACCTGGGCCTTCGTCGTTGGAGCGGGCGACGGGAATCGAACCCGCGTAGCCAGTTTGGAAGACTGGGGCTCTACCATTGAGCTACGCCCGCGTGGCCGTCGAGACCGGCCGGAACGACCGGACCCCAACACGTCACCCGCGTAGCGTACCGGTTCCCGGCACCACGGCGCGCAACTCACAGGCGTGATCAGGTGCGCCGATTAATGTGACCCTCGACCGGCGCAAGCCGGGCTACACTCGACACGTTCACGGGCTGTAGCGCAGTTTGGTAGCGCACCGCGTTTGGGTCGCGGGGGCCGCCGGTTCAAATCCGGCCAGCCCGACGAGGCGGCTACGCATGCTCGCCGCTGGGGCGGCTTCGCTCTGGCCCGCGATTTTGCCCGGGGGGACGACCCCCCGGAGCCCCCCGATGTTCGCTCGCCTTCGGCTTTGCTCACTCGGTTCTCACGGCTCGCGGCTTCGCCTCTCGGCTCCCGCCTCTCGCCTCTCGCCTCTCGCCTCTCGCCTCTCGCCTCTCGCCTCTCGCCTCTCGGCTCTCGGCTCCCGGCTCCCGGGTTGTGCTCTCGGCTTCGGCTCTTGGGTTGGTTGGCTCTCGGGTCAGGCTTCTTTTGGTTCTTGGTTTTTGGTTTTTTGGGTTTGGGCTTGTTCTTTTGGGGTGGGGAGGCGGCGGCCGGAGATTAGTTCTGGGGTTATGGCGATGTAGTGGGCGGGTTCGCCGGCGGTCCACGGTCTCAACGGGAGGTCGCGTAGGCGGGAGATCTCGCCGTCTTCCGCTATCACTCGGGCGTGGCCGATGATGACCACTGACCAGCCGGTTTTGATCTCGTGGTCGAACTGGTCGATCTCGAAGGCGACGACCGCGTTGCGGGCGGCGGCGGCGAGCTTCGACCCCGCCGACGTCAGGATCACCACCTCGCCGCCGGCCATGACGAAGTTGACCGGCTGGACGGCGGGCAGGGCTCGGTCGGTGTAGACGATGCGGCCTAGGGGGACGCTGCCGAGCAGTTCACGGCATTCTCGCTCGGTCAGTATCTTCAAGCCTTCCGAGTCGTACACGAGGTCAGCGCCTTCAACCTGTCTCCCGCGTTCCCTGCGCGGCGGCGGTCCGGGTCGAGATGGTCGGAAGGGATCTCGGCCGCCATGGTTTCGACGCTAACGACGATGGCCTCGGTGCCGGTGGTCCGAAACGCCCCGGTTGCAGGGACGAAGGTCCCCGGCGTCTCCGGCGGTCACCTCCGGCCCTTCGCCCAGGTCGGGTCACCTCCGACCACCCGGTCACGCCCGGTCGTCCACCCGTACGGGGTGGCCCTCGCCGAGGGGTCTGCCGAGTAGCGGCCGTAGAGTCGTCAGAGGGGTTCGTAGGCGCCCTTTCGCAATACTTGGCGACGCATTGCCGCCCCAACTGTCCGCGCGCGGGCCGGAACACCATAGACTTGGCGCGCGAAGGCGCGGTGACGCACTTTGACGTGCCCGCGTCCCGGCTGACAACGCAGCCGCCCACGACATCCAACGTGAAATCCGTGCCGCGGCCGGATCCAAGGAGACCGCCCAAAGTGAAGACCGATGTGGAGGAGCTGAGCCCGACGCGGGTCAAGCTCACCGTCGAGGTGCCCTTCGACGAGCTGAAGCCCAACCTCGACAAGGCGTACAAGGAGCTCTCGCAGCAGGTCCGCCTCAAGGGGTTCCGCCCTGGCAAGGTGCCGGCGCGCCTGATCGACCAGTACGTCGGACGGGGCGCGGTCCTGCAGGAGGCGGTCAACGACGCGCTCCCCGGCCTCTACGGCCGCGCCGTCGAGGAGAGCGAGCTGTTCGCGCTCGGCCAGCCCGACGTGGAGATCACCGAGCTGGAGGACAACCAGCAGTTCGCGTTCACCGCCGAGGTGGACATCCGGCCCAAGTTCGAGGTGCCCGACTACGACGGCCTCGAGATCACGGTCGACTCGGCCGAGGTGACCGACGAGGAGGTCGAGGAGACCCTCTCCAACCTGCGCGAGCGGTTCGCGACGCTGACCAACGCCGACCGGGAGGCGCAGGAGGGCGACTTCGTCTCGATCGACCTCGCCGCGACCGTCGAGGGCGAGGACGTCGAGGACGCCCGTACGAGCGGCTACTCCTACGAGGTCGGCAGCCGTAGTTCGGTCGAGGGCCTCGACGACCAGCTCGTCGGCATGAACGCCGGTGACTCCAAGACCTTCACCACCACCCTGGTGGGCGGTGAGCACGAGGGCAAGGAGGCCGAGGTCACCGTCACCGTGCACAGCGTGAAGGTCAAGGAGCTGCCGGAGCTCGACGACGAGTTCGCTCAGCTCGGCAGTGAGTTCGACACGATCGAGGAGCTGCGGGAGGACGTCCGTAAGCGTCTCGCCGACCAGAAGCTCCACCAGCAGCTCGGCGAGGCGCGCGACAAGGCCCTCGAAGCGCTCATGGAGAAGCTCGACATCCCGCTCCCGGAGAGCGTGATCGAGAACGAGATCCAGCGCCGCAACGAGCAGCTCGACCAGCAGCTCCAGATGTACGGCATGAGCCGTGACAAGTACCTCCAGGACGAGGGGAAGTCCGAGGAGGAGTACGACCAGGAGATCAAGGACGGCGCCCGCGACGCGGTCAAGGGCGGCTTCATCCTCGACCAGCTCGCCCTGCAGGAGAAGCTGACCGTCGAGAACGAGGAGCTGACCGACTACGTCGTCCGCAACGCCATGTCGATGGGCGTGCAGCCGGACGTCCTGGCCAAGCACCTGACGGAGAACAACCAGATCCCGGCCGTCGTGTCGGAGGTGCTGCGCTCCAAGGCCCTCAACCTCGTCGTCGAGCACGTCAAGGCCACCGACGACAAGGGTGCCGAGGTCGACATCGCGGCCATGCTGCGGCACGAGGCCGGTGAGGACGAGGCCCACGCCGACGAGGCCCCTGAGGCCCCTGAGGCCGCCGAGACGGCAGAGGCCGGCGACGAGAAGGCCGACGCCTGATCGATCCGCGACCAGACGGGCCGGCGCAGTGCGCGCCGGCCCGTTCGCGTCTCCGGGGCCGGCCCACCTTCCACGCCGACAGCGAACATGCCTCCCTCGCGGCCAAAGCCCTCGCCGCAGCGCGTTAATGTCGCAAGCAACCGACCACGACCACGATTCCGGAGCAGGTGACGCAGTGACCACGCCTCCGACCTTCGAACCGCCGTCGCCCGTGCAGGCGCGCACGGCCGAGGCGCCCCTACTGCCGTTGGGCGACCAGCTTTACCAGCGTCTGCTGCGCGAGCGGATCGTCTTCCTCGGGCAGCAGGTCGACGACGACATTTCCAACCGCATCTGTTCGGAGCTGCTGCTGCTCGCGGCGGAGGACTCCCGGCGGGACATCTACCTCTACATCAACTCGCCGGGCGGCTCGGTGACCGCCGGCATGGCGATCTACGACATGATGCAGTACGTCCCGAACGACATCGCGACGGTCGGCATGGGCCTGGCCGCGTCGATGGGGCAGTTCCTGCTCTGCGCCGGCACGCCGGGCAAGCGCTACGCCCTGCCGCACGCGCGGATCATGATGCACCAGCCGTCCGGCGGCATCGGCGGCACGGCGTCCGACATCAAGATCCTCGCCGAGCAGATGCTGTACGTGAAGCAGACGCTCGCCGAGCGGATCGCCTTCCACACGGGCCAGTCGCTGGAGCAGATCCAGACCGACTCCGACCGCGACCGCTGGTTCACCGCCGACGAGGCCAAGGACTACGGCTTCATCGACCACGTGGTGCACAACGCCAACCAGGTCGCCTCAGAGGGTGCGGTTTCATGAACATCGACCGGAGGGGACTGAACCCGATGAGCGATCAGATCCGGGCCGGTATCCAGCCCGTGGAGAGCCGCTACATCATCCCGTCGTTCGTCGAGCGCACCACGTACGGCGTCAAGGAGATGAATCCGTACAACAAGCTCTTCGAAGAGCGGATCATCTTCCTGGGCGTCCAGATCGACGACGCGTCCGCGAACGACGTGATGGCCCAGCTGTTCACGCTCGAGTCCATCGACCCCGAGCGTGACATCAGCATCTACATCAACTCGCCCGGTGGCTCGTACACCGCCATGACGGCGATCTACGACACGATGCAGTTCGTCCGCTGCGACATCCAGACGGTCTGCATCGGCCAGGCGGCCTCGGCCGCCGCGGTGCTCCTGGCGGCGGGCACGCCGGGCAAGCGCGCCGCGCTGCCGCACTCGCGGATCCTGATCCACCAGCCGGCCACCGAAGGTGGGTATGGTCAGGCCAGCGACATCGAGATCCAGGCGAACGAGATCCTCCGCATCCGCGCGGAGATGGAGACGATCTTGGCGCGGCACAGCGGTCAGGACGTCGAGAAGGTCCGCCGGGACATCGAGCGCGACAGATTCCTGACGGCCGAGGAGGCGAAGACTTACGGTCTCATCGACGACATCATCGAGAGCCGCAAGAAGCGCGTTTCCGAGGTAGTGTCGTCGTAAGCGGCCCTTGAGTGACCCTCAGGTGTCGGCCATATCGACCACACCGGAGGGCTCACTCACTGCCCGCCAGGCGGTAACGTCGAGACAACGTCGAGAGCCTCAGCACGCTCCCTCGATCCCGCGGACCGAGGATGAGCGGCCCCACGTAAAGGAGACAGGGTGGCACGCATCGGCGACGGTGGTGACTTGCTCAAGTGCTCGTTCTGCGGGAAGAGCCAGAAGCAGGTCAAGAAGCTCATCGCGGGTCCGGGCGTGTATATCTGCGACGAGTGCATCGATCTCTGCAACGAGATCATCGAGGAAGAGCTCTCCGAGTCATCCGACCTCAAGTGGGACAACCTGCCGAAACCACGCGAGATCTACGAGTTCCTCGACTCGTACGTGATCGGACAGGACAAGGCCAAAAAGGCCCTGTCCGTGGCGGTGTACAACCACTACAAGCGGATCCAGTCGGGCAGCGGCGGCAGGGATGAGGGCGTCGAGCTCTCCAAGTCCAACATCCTGCTGCTGGGCCCGACCGGGTCCGGTAAGACGCTCCTCGCGCAGACGCTCGCCAAACTGCTCAACGTTCCCTTCGCCATCGCCGACGCGACCGCCCTCACCGAGGCCGGCTACGTGGGCGAGGACGTCGAGAACATCCTGCTGAAGCTGATCCAGGCCGCCGACTACGACGTCAAGAAGGCCGAGACCGGCATCATCTACATCGACGAGGTCGACAAGGTCGCCCGCAAGAGCGAGAACCCCTCGATCACGCGCGATGTGTCCGGTGAGGGCGTTCAGCAGGCGCTGCTGAAGATCCTGGAGGGCACCACCGCGAGCGTGCCGCCGCAGGGCGGCCGCAAGCACCCGCACCAGGAGTTCATCCAGATCGACACCACCAACGTGCTGTTCATCTGCGGTGGCGCGTTCGCCGGTCTGGAGAAGATCGTCGAGCAGCGCGTCGGCAAGCAGGGCATCGGCTTCAACGCGGTTCTGCGCACCAAGGACGACGACGGCGAGGTCGCCGACCTGTTCGCCGACGTCATGCCGGAAGACCTCCTGAAGTTCGGGATGATCCCGGAGTTCGTCGGACGCCTTCCGATCGTCACGAGCGTGCACAACCTCGACCGCGAGGCACTGATCAGCATCCTCACCGAGCCGCGCAACGCGCTGGTGAAGCAGTACCACCGGCTGTTCGAGCTCGACGGGGTCGACCTGGAGTTCACCGACGACGCCCTCGAGGCGATCGCCGACCAGGCGATCCTGCGCGGCACGGGCGCGCGCGGGCTGCGCGCCATCATGGAGGAGGTGCTGCTGTCGGTGATGTACGAGGTGCCGAGCCGCGCCGACGTCGCCCGCGTTGTGATCACCCGCGAGGCGGTCCACGAGCACGTCAACCCGACGCTCGTGCCCCGGGAACGCACCAAGCGCGAGCCGCGGGAGAAGTCCGCCTGATCAGGCCTTCTTCTCCATGTCGTCGCGCATCGACAGGAGCAGTCCGGCCGTCTGCGCGGCGTCGCCCGCGTCGGTGGTGATCACGCCGAGCGTGCCCTCGTCGGCCCAGCCACAGGTCGCCAGCGTCGCCTGACCGGTGCTCAGCTGGTCGATGCACATGACCGTGCCCTTGAGCCGGCCCGCCGGATACGGCGTCAGCGCGCGGCCGCCCGCGCCCGTGCTCGTCGCCAGGCCGCTGATGAACTCCTTCAGCTGCGTCGCCGGGTCGGCGAGGCGCCCGGACGCCCCGATGAACAGCACGGTCGTGGTCGTCGCCGCGGCCCCGTGGTAGACGGCGGTCAGCGGGTTCGGCATGCCGGCCGCCTTCAGGCGCTCCCGTTGCCGGTCGGTGAGCTGCCGAGTGCCGGGGGAGTCGTCACGCTGGAGGCCGCCCGCCTGGGCGGGGGTGTTCAGCACCCGTGTCGGCGCCGCCATGACCGACAGCAGCGCGATCGCGGCGGTGATCAGGGCGCCCATGCCGAGGGCCGCGCTGATGCCCGCTCCCGCCCACATCCCGCGGGGCGACTCCGGTGGCGCGGGCGCGGCGGCGTACGGATGCGGGGGTGGCGCCGGTGACGGTGACTCGTCGTCTGCCGCCTCGGCGGCCCGCGTACGCCGGATGGCGCCGGCGGCGAATCCGGCGGCCAGGCCCAGCATCGCCAGGCCGACGATGAGCACCGCGATGGCCAGGAGCGCCTTCACGAGAGTCGTCTCCCCCTGTGCCTCAGCTGGTCGCTGCCTGTCACATTGTCCTCCGATACCACGCCTCACCCCCAGTGGCGCGGCCGTCATGGGTCACGCTGACAGGACCTTTCCACCGGTGCGTGACATCGAACCCGGCATTCTGCCGTAGTTCCCTCGATCTGCGGGGCGAGACCACGGTTCCGGAAGAACCTCCGTACACTCCGACGCGTGACTTCGCCTGATGCTCTGCCGACTCAGTACACCCCGGCCGACGTCGAGGGACGGCTCTACCAACGCTGGACCGACGGCGGCCTGTTCACGCCCGCCGTCGTACCCGGCGCGCCGGCGTTCTCGATCGTCATCCCGCCGCCGAACGTGACCGGATCCCTCCATGTGGGCCACGCGCTGGACCACTCGATCCAGGACGCGCTCGTACGCCGGCAGCGCATGCGCGGTCTCCAGACGCTCTGGCTGCCCGGCATGGACCACGCGGGCATCGCCACCCAGAACGTCGTGGAGCGCGAGCTCGCCAAGGAGGGCCTGTCCCGGCACGACCTCGGCCGCGACGCCTTCGTCAAGAAGGTCTGGGAGTGGAAGGCCGAGTCCGGCGGGAAGATCCTCGGGCAGATGCGCCGCCTCGGCGACAGCGTCGACTGGACTCGCGAACGCTTCACGATGGACGCGGGCCTGTCCAGCGCCGTGCTGACGATCTTCAAGCGCCTGTACGACGACGGCCTGATCTATCAGGCCGAACGCATCATCAACTGGTGCCCGCGCTGCCTGACCGCGCTCTCCGACATCGAGGTCGAGCACTCCGACGACGACGGCGAGCTGGTCTCGATCCGGTACGGCGAGGGCGACGACGCGATCGTCGTCGCCACGACCCGCGCCGAGACGATGCTCGGCGACACGGCCGTCGCGGTGCACCCGGACGACGAGCGTTACGCCCACCTCGTCGGCCGCGAGATCGAGCTGCCGCTGACCGGCCGGCACATCCCGATCGTCGCCGATCCCCACGTCGACCCGGAGTTCGGCACCGGCGCCGTCAAGGTGACGCCGGCCCACGACCCGAACGACTTCGAGATCGGGCAGCGGCACGGCCTGCCGATGCTGACGATCATGGATGAGCGCGGCACGATCACCGCGCACGGGCCGTTCCAGGGGCTCGACCGCCTGGAGGCCCGGCCGGCCGTGGTCGACGCGCTGCGGCAGGACGGCCGCATCGTCGCCGAGACCCGCCCGTACGTGCACGCCGTCGGCCACTGCTCGCGGTGCAAGACGGTGGTCGAACCCCGCGTCTCCCTCCAGTGGTTCGTCCGGGTCGAACCGCTCGCCCGCGCCGCGGGCGACGCCGTACGCGACGGCCGGGTGAAGATCGTGCCGGCCGAGATGGCCCCGCGGTACTTCGAGTGGGTCGACAACATGCACGACTGGTGCATCAGCCGGCAGCTGTGGTGGGGCCACCGCATCCCGGTCTGGTACGGCCCGGACGGCTCAGCGGTGTGCGTGGGCCCGGGGGAGCAGCCCCCGGAGGGCTGGACCCAGGACACCGACGTGCTCGACACGTGGTTCTCCTCGGCGCTGTGGCCGTTCTCGACGCTCGGCTGGCCGGAGGACACCCCCGAGCTGCGCGCGTTCTATCCCACCTCCGTGCTGGTCACCGGGTACGACATCCTGTTCTTCTGGGTCGCCCGGATGATGATGTTCGGCCTGTACGCCATGGACGGCGTGGAGCCGTTCAAGGTCATCGCGCTGCACGGCATGGTCCGCGACCAGTTCGGCAAGAAGATGTCCAAGTCGTTCGGCAACGTCGTCGACCCGCTGGAGTGGATCGACCGGTACGGCGCGGACGCCACACGCTTCACCCTGCTGCGCGGCGCGAACCCGGGCGGCGACGTCGCGGTCAGCGAGGAGTGGGCGCAGGGGTCGCGCAACTTCTGCAACAAACTGTGGAACGCCACCCGCTTCGCCCTGATCAACGGAGCGGCCATCCGGGAGCTGCCCGCCGACCTCACGGTCGCGGACCGCTGGATCCTGTCCCGCCTGTCGTCGGTGGTCACCGAGGTCGACACCCACTTCGAGAACTTCGAGTTCGCCAAGGCGTGCGAGACGCTCTACCACTTCGCGTGGGACGAGTTCTGCGACTGGTACGTCGAGCTGTCCAAGGTGCCGGGCATGAGCGCCGACGCCCCGGCCGTGCTGGGGCGCGTGCTCGACGTCCTGCTGCGCCTGCTGCACCCGCTCACGCCGTTCGTCACCGAGGAGCTGTGGACCGCGCTGACGGGCGGCGAGTCGATCGTCACGACCACCTGGCCGTCCGCGGACGGCTTCTCGGACGCGTCGGCGGAGGCGGAGATCGCCGGCCTGATGCGCCTGGTGACGGAGGTACGCCGGTTCCGCGCGGACCAGGGCCTGAAGCCGGGCCAGAAGGTCGCGGCGACGATCGAGGGCCTCGACCCGGCGTACGAAGACGCGGTGCGGACGCTCCTGCGCCTGACGCCGGCGGGAGAGGGCTTCACCCCGACCGCGTCGTTGCCGGTCGAGGGAGTGACCGTACGCCTGGACACCGCGGGAGCCATCGACGTCGCCGCCGAACGCGCGCGCCTGGAGAAGGACCTGGCCGCCGCCCGCAAGGAGATCGCCCAGGCGGAGGGCAAACTGGGCAACGAGCAGTTCATGGCCAAGGCCCCGGAGCAGGTGGTCACCAAGACCCGAGCCCGCCTCGAACAGGCCCGCACGGACGTGGAGAGCCTGGAAAGCCGCCTGGCGGCCCTGCCCGCGGGATAACGGCGCGTCCTCACGTCCGGGAGCGGCCCGCCGGTGCGGGTCGCTCCCGGGTGCCGAGGGCGTGTCGTTCGGCGGCTTGTGCCTGGTTATCGGGGGCGGTGGGTTGTGGGGCGAATCCTGTGGTGCTTGCGGGGTGTTCCAGAGGTGGCCGATCTGGTGCGGGTCGCTCCCGGGTGCCGAGGGCCTGCCGCTCGGCGGCTCGTGCCTCGTTATTGAGTGCGGCGGGTGTGGGGCGAATCCGGTGGCCGGAGGCCGGTCGAACCAGAAGAAACGGGGCCAGCCAGGCTCACGCTTGAGAGGCGCGAGACCGCAGGCCCGCCGGCCGGTCACCAGACCAGAACCAGCACCGCCAAAGCAGAACTCGCCGTAGACGCGTCGCGCCCAACGGTAAGGCGCAGATCGCAGATCGCCGAGCGACACGCCCCAACACGGCGACCCCGGGATCGACCCCACAGGCAACACAGGATGCGCTGCGCACCTGCCACACCCGGTAACGAGGCACAAGCCGCCGAACGAGACGCCCTCGGCACCCAAGAAGTGTGCACCTGCGACTACCGCCGGCCGACCGGGGATAGCTGATCGTCGACTGGATCCCGGACGCGACTGGCCTGGCGCCACTCAGGCGGTGCGTCGGCCCGGGGTCTTAGGTCTCGCGGAGGAAGACGATGTCCGGCGGGGGCGTGGGAGGCGGCCGATGAGGGCGCCGCCTTCCAGGCGTCCGGGTTGGACGGCTCGGAGACCATGCGGGTCTCTTCGTGGCGATCGGCGCCCTGCCGTTCAATCGACGTGGCAGGCCGCGCGGTCTCCGGGCCGAGCGCGGTGATGAGGGCCGCGCCATCGCGGGTGTTCGCCGTCTCGATGCGCACGCGGTTCCGCTCGTCAGGGAGACAGCGGTCCGGCGCTCCTCTCGCTTCAGCATGCGGGTGGTGTCTTCCTCTGGGGCTGTGTTCATCGGCTCCACAGCCGCATGATGGTCGCCGGTACCGGGCGGCTTGCGTCACTTAGGCGCCCAGCTGGGAGCGGAGCGTCGTGCAGGCCGGCGACGTGGGGCCGGCCTGCCGCTCGGGAATATGCGCGGCGTCTCGTGGGTTCCTCCTCTGGACGCTCTGTCGGCGCAGCGTTGGTCGACGTAGGGCGGCTCGGCACCTGGCCCTGGAGGCCGTCGGCACGGGCCGACCAGAAAAATCTGGTGGCTGGGTTTAGGTCCTGGGGCAGCGGGAATCAGTCCAGGGTGCAGGAGTGACTTGCACCTACGCATACGCCCGCGTCGGTGGGTTGACCTCGACGCCCGGGTGTCCTAAGCTTGTCCGAGCCTGCGGGGGAGCAGGACGTCGAAAGACGGCCGGCCCCGCGGAAGACACCCCAACGAAGAGCTGTGGCGGATCTCGTTCGTCACGGGACCAACTGGATGTGTCGGCCCGGTCGGGTTGCTGATCATCGTGAGATGAGGCAATCTCCGGGTACCTCCCTTCGATCGGACGGGAAGCCTTTGGGCTCCCGGTCTGAGTGTTGGGCGGGCCGAGTTCGTGTCGCTTGTCGGTCAATTCGACAAACGGAGCGGAAACGGTAAGATGGGAAATGTCCCAAGGGAGTTCGAAAGGACTTCCAAAGGACTCTCGATTCCAAAGTCGGAGCAATTCGACAAAGGAAACGGGAAAGGCTAAGATAGAGGAAACGCCCCAGCGGGGATCTTCCAAAAGATCCTCAACGGTGTGTGTCCGTTTCTTGAGAACTCAACAGTGTGCTAAAAGCCAGTGCCTTTTGGTCCTCGACCAGGCTGGTTGGCCCATCGTCTTATGGGTTGGTCGGTTTGGTTTTGGATTCCTTTGGCAAGAATGATTCTTGTCGGGATTGTTTTTCTCTTCAGGTTTGGCAGTCGCCTTCGGGTGGTTGTCGTTTTGACCTTAACGGAGAGTTTGATCCTGGCTCAGGACGAACGCTGGCGGCGTGCTTAACACATGCAAGTCGAGCGGAAAGGCCCTTCGGGGTACTCGAGCGGCGAACGGGTGAGTAACACGTGAGTAACCTGCCCTTGGCTCTGGGATAAGCCCGGGAAACTGGGTCTAATACCGGATATGACCCTCCACCGCATGGTGTGAGGGTGGAAAGTTTTTCGGCTGAGGATGGACTCGCGGTCTATCAGCTTGTTGGTGGGGTGATGGCCTACCAAGGCGACGACGGATAGCCGGCCTGAGAGGGTGACCGGCCACACTGGGACTGAGACACGGCCCAGACTCCTACGGGAGGCAGCAGTGGGGAATATTGCGCAATGGGCGGAAGCCTGACGCAGCGACGCCGCGTGGGGGATGAAGGCCTTCGGGTTGTAAACCTCTTTCACCACCGACGAAGCTAACGTGACGGTAGGTGGGGAAGAAGCGCCGGCTAACTACGTGCCAGCAGCCGCGGTAATACGTAGGGCGCAAGCGTTGTCCGGAATTATTGGGCGTAAAGAGCTCGTAGGTGGTTTGTCGCGTCTGCCGTGAAAACCCGAGGCTTAACCTCGGGCCTGCGGTGGATACGGGCAGACTAGAGGTAGGTAGGGGAGAATGGAATTCCCGGTGTAGCGGTGAAATGCGCAGATATCGGGAGGAACACCGGTGGCGAAGGCGGTTCTCTGGGCCTTACCTGACGCTGAGGAGCGAAAGCGTGGGGAGCGAACAGGATTAGATACCCTGGTAGTCCACGCCGTAAACGTTGGGCGCTAGGTGTGGGGTCTTTCCACGGACTCCGTGCCGTAGCTAACGCATTAAGCGCCCCGCCTGGGGAGTACGGCCGCAAGGCTAAAACTCAAAGGAATTGACGGGGGCCCGCACAAGCGGCGGAGCATGTTGCTTAATTCGACGCAACGCGAAGAACCTTACCAAGGTTTGACATCACCGGAAAACTCGCAGAGATGCGGGGTCCTTTTGGGCCGGTGACAGGTGGTGCATGGCTGTCGTCAGCTCGTGTCGTGAGATGTTGGGTTAAGTCCCGCAACGAGCGCAACCCTCGTTCCATGTTGCCAGCACGTAATGGTGGGGACTCATGGGAGACTGCCGGGGTCAACTCGGAGGAAGGTGGGGATGACGTCAAGTCATCATGCCCCTTATGTCTTGGGCTGCAAACATGCTACAATGGCCGGTACAAAGGGCTGCGAAACCGTGAGGTGGAGCGAATCCCGGAAAGCCGGTCTCAGTTCGGATTGGGGTCTGCAACTCGACCCCATGAAGTCGGAGTCGCTAGTAATCGCAGATCAGCAACGCTGCGGTGAATACGTTCCCGGGCCTTGTACACACCGCCCGTCACGTCACGAAAGTCGGCAACACCCGAAGCCGGTGGCCCAACCCTTGTGGGGGGAGCCGTCGAAGGTGGGGCCGGCGATTGGGACGAAGTCGTAACAAGGTAGCCGTACCGGAAGGTGCGGCTGGATCACCTCCTTTCTAAGGAGCATCACTGGCCACACGCACCAGGCGATCGAGTCTGGGGTGTTGGTCCATGACTCATGCCACGGGCGAATGTCTCGTGGGTGGGTTTGCTCATAGGTGGAGCACTGGCTATTCGGTTCTCTCTGGTTGGTTTCAACGGTTAGTACTGCTCGTCTTGTACGGGTTCAGGAACGCGGTTCGGAGCTGGCCGGTAGGGGCCGGGCACACTGTTGGGTCCTGAGGGAACGGGCACGGGAGCTCTTGGAGCTTTTCGGGTTCGTCTCTTCGGGCCGTCTCGGATCTTGTCTGCCATGGTTGGTGGGTGGGGTTTGGGCGGGCGGGCCGGCTGAGCCTCACATACCGCATCAGGTTTCTGGTGGTCGTGGTGGTGGTTGTTGGTTGGTGTCCCGTTCGTGTTTTGAGAACTGCATAGTGAACGCGAGCATCTTTTTTCTTGTGTTGTGTTCAAGTTTTTAAGAGCACACGGTGGATGCCTTGGCATCAGGAGCCGATGAAGGACGTGGGAGCCTGCGATATGCCCCGGGGAGTTGGCAACCGAGCGTTGATCCGGGGGTTTCCGAATGGGGAAACCTAGCACCCGTCATGGGGTGTTGCCGCCACCTGAATGTATAGGGTGGTTGGTGGTAACGCGGGGAAGTGAAACATCTCAGTACCCGTAGGAAGAGAAAACAACATGTGATTCCCTGAGTAGTGGTGAGCGAAAGGGGATCAGGCTAAACCATGCGCGTGTGATAGCCGGCGGGCGTTGCGTGTGTGGGGTTGTGGGAGCATTCTTGTCTGGTCCGCTGACTGGGCGTGGAGTAAGAAAACAATGAGGTAGTCGAACGATCTGGAATGGTCGACCGTAGTCGGTGATAGTCCGGTAGGTGAAACCTTGTTGTCTCCATTGGGTGTTTCCCGAGTAGCACGGGGCTCGTGAAATCTCGTGTGAATCTGCCAGGACCACCTGGTAAGCCTAAATACTTCCTGGTGACCGATAGCGGACTAGTACCGTGAGGGAAAGGTGAAAAGTGCCCCGGTGAGGGGTCGTGAAAGAGTACCTGAAACCGTGTGCTTACAAGCCGTCAGAGCCTTGCATTCCTTGTGGGTGTTGGGGTGATGGCGTGCCTTTTGAAGAATGAGCCTGCGAGTTATGGTGTGTGGCGAGGTTAACCCGTGTGGGGGAGCCGTAGCGAAAGCGAGTCTGAATAGGGCGTTTGAGTCGCATGCTGTAGACCCGAAGCGGAGTGATCTACCCATGGGCAGGTTGAAGCGCGGGTAAGACCGTGTGGAGGACCGAACCCACCAGGGTTGAAAACCTGGGGGATGACCTGTGGGTAGGGGTGAAAGGCCAATCAAACTCCGTGATAGCTGGTTCTCCCCGAAATGCATTTAGGTGCAGCGTCACGTGTTTCTTGCCGGAGGTAGAGCTACTGGATGGCCTAGGGGGCCGACAAGCTTACTGAAGTCAGCCAAACTCCGAATGCCGGTAAGTGAGAGCGTGGCAGTGAGACTGCGGGCGATAAGGTTCGTAGTCGAGAGGGAAACAGCCCAGATCATCGGCTAAGGCCCCTAAGCGTGTGCTAAGTGGTAAAGGATGTGGAGTTGCCGTGACAACCAGGAGGTTGGCTTAGAAGCAGCCACCCTTGAAAGAGTGCGTAATAGCTCACTGGTCAAGTGATTCCGCGCCGACAATGTAGCGGGGCTCAAGCACACCGCCGAAGCCGTGGCATCCCAGCAATACTCAGGTGAGACTCCTTGTGGGTCGCATCCAGGGGTTGGGGTGGGTAGGGGAGCGTCGTGTGGGCGGTGAAGCGGCGGCGTGAGCCAGTCGTGGAGGCCACACGAGTGAGAATGCAGGCATGAGTAGCGAATGAGGGGTGAGAAACCCCTCCGCCGGATGACCAAGGGTTCCTGGGGCAGGCTAATCCGCCCAGGGTAAGTCGGGACCTAAGGCGAGGCCGAGAGGCGTAGTCGATGGACAACGGGTTGATATTCCCGTACCCGCTGACACGCGCCCATGCTGAACCCACTGATACTAACCACGCGGACTCCGTTTGGTTCCTTCGGGGACCTTGCCGGGGCGAGTGCGGGACCTGAGGTGGTAGTAGGCAAGTGATGGGGTGACGCAGGAGGGTAGCTCAGCCCAGGCGATGGTTGTCCTGGGGTAAGCATGTAGCCCGCACCATAGGTAAATCCGTGGTGCATGAGGGTGAGATGTGATGCCGAGCCGATTTAGGTGAAGTGAGTGATCCCATGCTGTCGAGAAAAGCCTCTAGCGATGTGTGTCGGCGGCCCGTACCCTAAACCGACTCAGGTGGTCAGGTAGAGAATACCAAGGCGATCGGGTGAACTGTGGTTAAGGAACTCGGCAAATTGCCCCCGTAACTTTGGGAGAAGGGGGGCCCCTGCTGGTGACCGACCTAGCGTTGTGAGCTGGTGGGGGTCGCAGATACCAGGGGGAAGCGACTGTTTACTAAAAACACAGGTCCGTGCGAAGTCGTAAGACGCTGTATACGGACTGACGCCTGCCCGGTGCCGGAACGTTAAGAGGACTGGTCAGCCCTTCGGGGTGAAGCTGAGAATCTAAGCGCCGGTAAACGGCGGTGGTAACTATAACCATCCTAAGGTAGCGAAATTCCTTGTCGGGTAAGTTCCGACCTGCACGAATGGCGTAACGACTTCCCCACTGTCTCAACCACAGGCCCGGTGAAATTGCACTACGAGTAAAGATGCTCGTTACGCGCAGCAGGACGGAAAGACCCCGGGACCTTCACTATAGCTTGGCATTGGCGTTTGGAGCGTCTTGTGTAGGATAGGTGGGAGACTGTGAAGCGGTGACGCCAGTTACCGTGGAGTCGTTGGTGAAATACCACTCTGGTCGTTTTGAGCGTCTAACCCGCACCCGTGGATCCGGGTGGGGGACAGTGCCTGGTGGGTAGTTTAACTGGGGCGGTTGCCTCCCAAAGAGTAACGGAGGCGCCCAAAGGTTCCCTCAGCCTGGTTGGCAATCAGGTGTTGAGTGCAAGGGCACAAGGGAGCTTGACTGTGAGACAGACATGTCGAGCAGGTGCGAAAGCAGGGCCTAGTGATCCGGCACCACCGTGTGGATGGGGTGTCGCTCAACGGCTAAAAGGTACCCCGGGGATAACAGGCTGATCTTGCCCAAGAGTCCATATCGACGGCAAGGTTTGGCACCTCGATGTCGGCTCGTCGCATCCTGGGGCTGGAGTAGGTCCCAAGGGTTGGGCTGTTCGCCCATTAAAGCGGCACGCGAGCTGGGTTTAGAACGTCGCGAGACAGTTCGGTCCCTATCCGCTGTGCGCGTAGGAGACTTGTGAGGGTCTGTCCCTAGTACGAGAGGACCGGGACGGACGAACCTCTGGTGTGCCAGTTGTACCGCCAGGTGCATGGCTGGTTGGCTACGTTCGGTCGGGATAACCGCTGAAAGCATCTAAGCGGGAAGCCTTCCTCGAGATGAGGTCTCCCAACCTTCATGGTTGTAAGGCCCCCAGCTAGACGACTGGGTTGATAGGCCGGAGATGGAAGCACCGCAAGGTGTGGAGTCGACCGGTACTAATAGGCCGAGTGACTTGAACACACTCACGTTTTGTTGCTCGCGTTCACTGTGCGGTTCCCGGAACACGACCGGGAACCATTGTTCCACTGGTTATGTTCTGTTAAGCGTTTCGGTGGTCATAGCGGTGGGGAAACACCCGGTCCCATTCCGAACCCGGAAGTTAAGCCCTCCAGCGCCGATGGTACTGCACCGGGGACGGTGTGGGAGAGTAGGACACCGCCGGACATCAACATATAGTCGGGAAGAGGAGAGAACCCCGCGAAACATTCGCGGAGTGTTCTCTCCTCTTCTCGCATTTCAGGTGGGGGCCGCAAACAACGGCCTCTTTTTTCATTTCCACACTCGGTCGGACAGCAAAGCGGCGGGGGCGGCACGAAGGCCGCCCCCGCCGCAGAGCTCCGAGGAGGGGTCTCAGTCGGCCGGCGGACGAAGCGTGTCGATCGCGGTCCGCAGCTCGCCGACACGCTGCTCCAGCGTGCCCATCGCCTTGGCCGCCTCCTCATCCTTCGACGACCACTCGGACAGCACCCGGATTTGCTGCTCCACGGCCGTCAGACGCTCGCTGAGCTCCGCGGCGAACTCACCTGAGGGAGCGGCCGCGAACTGCGTGCGCAGCAGCTCTGACTGCTCTCGCAGCTGTTGGTTCTTCCGGTGCAGCTCCACGAAGATCGACACCTTGGTCCGTAGCACCCACGGGTCGAACGGCTTGGAGATGTAGTCCACGGCGCCGGCGGCGTACCCGCGGAACGCGTAGTCCGGGCCGGCGTCCACCGCCGTCAGGAAGATGATCGGTACCTCGCGCGTCTTTCGACGGCGCTTGATCGCACGGGCGATCTCGAAGCCGTCCATGCCCGGCATCACGATGTCCAGCAGGATCACCGCGAACTCGTTCGTCAGCAGTGCCCGCAGGGCCTCGTCGCCCGACCGGGCACGGATCATGTTCTGGTCGAGGGAGCTGAGGATCGCCTCGAGCGCGACGAGGTTCTCGTCGCGGTCATCGACCAGCAGGATGTTCGCCTTCTCGGCCACGGTTCAAGCCTCCATCATGTGCGCGGCCGACTGAGCCACGCTCTCATGATGTCAAGAAGGTGGTCCGCGTCGACAGGCTTGGGCACATAGTCGGATGCCCCGGACTCGATGCTCTTCTCCCGGTCGCCCTTCATCGCCTTCGCGGTGAGGGCGATGATCGGCAGGTCGGCGAACTGCGGCATCCGGCGTACGGCCTCAGTGGTCGCGTAGCCGTCGAGCTCGGGCATCATGACATCCATCAGTACGAGGTCGATGTCCTCGTTGCGGTCGAGCGTGTCGATCCCCTCGCGACCGTTCTCGGCGTACAGCACCTCGATGCCGTACTGCTCCAGCACGCAGGTCAGCGCGAAGATGTTGCGCACGTCATCGTCGACGATCAGGATCTTCCGGCCCGACAGCACCTCGTCGTCGATGGGGTTCTCGGCGAACTGCTCCTCGGCCTCGGGCAGCTCGAGCGTCGCCTGCGGGGCGGGAGGCGGCGGCTGCGGCGTCGGCCGGCTGTCGCTGGGCGCGGCGAGCGCCGTGTCGACCGGACCGGCGTACCGGACCGGCAGGTACAGCGTGAACGTGCTGCCGTCGCCCGGGCGGCTGGACACGTGGATCTCACCGCCGAGCAGCGCGGCGATGTCGCGGCTGATCGACAGGCCCAGCCCGGTGCCGCCGTAGCGCCGGCTGGTGGTGCCGTCCGCCTGCTGGAACGCCTCGAAGATCGACTTTAGGTTGTGCTCGTCGATGCCGATGCCCGTGTCGGTGACCGCGAGGCCGATGACGTCGGGGTTCTCGGCGAGCGCCGGGTCGACGAAGGTGACGTCCACCGGCCGCCGTACGGTCAGGCGCACCTCGCCGGAGGAGGTGAACTTGACCGCGTTGGACAGCAGGTTGCGCAGCACCTGCTGGAGCCGCTGCTCATCGGTGTACAGCTCGTGCGGGAGGCCCGGCTCGGCGTACACGTCGAAGGCGAGCCCCTTGTCGGCGGCCATCGGCCGGAACGTCGCGTCGACGTAGTCGACCAGCTCCGACAGCGCGATGCGCTGCGGGTGCAGCTCCATCTTGCCCGCCTCGACCTTGGACAGGTCGAGCATGTCGTTGATGAGCCGCAGCAGGTCGCTGCCCGACTCGTGGATCGTCTTGATCAGCTCGACCTGCTTGGCCGTCAGGTTCTTGTCCGGGTTGCCGGCCAGGAGCTTGGCGAGCACGAGCAGGCTGTTGAGCGGCGTGCGCAGCTCGTGGGACATGTTGGTGAGGAACTCGGACTTGTAGCGCGACGACTGCGCGAGCTGCTCGGCGCGCTCCTCCAGCGTGCGGCGTGCCTGCTCGATCTGGAAGTTCTGCATCTCGATCGCGCGGTTCTGCTTGGCCAGCAGCGCCGCCTTCTCCTCCAGCTCGGCGTTGGAGCGCCGCAGCTCCGCCTGCTGGCGCTGCAGCTCGCTGGAGCGGTCCTGCAGCTCGACCGTCAGTCGCTGGGACTCGGCGAGCAGCGCCTCCGTACGGGAGTTGGCGGTGATCGTGTTGATCGTCACGCCGATGGTCTCCACGAACTGGTCGAAGAACGCCAGGTGGACCTCGCTGAACGGGCTGAACGACGCGAGCTCGATCGCGCCGAGCACGCGGTTCTCGAACAGGATCGGCAGCACGATGACGTTCGCGGGGGACGCCTGCCCGAGCCCCGTGCCGATCGTGATGTAGCCCGGCGGGAGGTCGTCGACCAGGATCGGCTTGTGCTCCACGGCGGCCTGGCCGACGAGGCGGTCGCCGAACGCGAAGCGGACCCGGTCCACCTGGTCGCGGCCCACGCCGTACCCGGTCTTGAGCACGAGTTCGCGCTCCCCGTCGCCGCCCTCCTCCGCGAGGTAGAACGCACCGTACTGCGCGGAGGCGAGCGGGGTGACCTCGCTCATGATCAGCCGCGCGACCTCCATGAGGTCGCGGTGGCCCTGCATGAGGCCGGCGATGCGGGCGAGGTTGGTCTTCAGCCAGTCCTGCTGCTGGTTGGCGCGGGTGGTCTCGCGGAGGTTGGCCACCATGAGGTTGACGTTGTCGCCCAGCTCGGCGACCTCGCCGCGGGCCTCGACCGCGACCGACTTGCTCAGGTCGCCGCGGGCGACCGAGCTGGCCACCGACGCGATGGCGCGCACCTGCCGGGTCAGGTTGCCGGCCAGCTCGTTCACGCTCTCGGTGAGCCGCTTCCACGTGCCGGAGACGCCCTCGACCTCGGCCTGGCCGCCCAGCCGTCCCTCGCTGCCCACCTCGCGCGCCACACGTGTGACCTCGCCGGCGAACGCGGACAGCTGGTCGACCATCGTGTTGATGGTGGTCTTCAGCTCCAGGATCTCGCCCTGGGCGTCGACGTCGATCTTCTTGGTCAGGTCGCCGTTCGCGACCGCGGTGGTCACCTGGGCGATGTTGCGGACCTGGGAGGTCAGGTTGTCCGCCATGGAGTTGACGTTGTCGGTGAGGTCCTTCCAGACGCCGCTGACGCCGCCGACCTTCGCGCGACCGCCGAGGTTGCCCTCCGTGCCCACCTCGCGGGCGACGCGGGTGACCTCGTCGGCGAACGCCGACAGCCGGTCGACCATCGTGTTGAGGGTGTCCTTGAGCTGGAGGATCTCGCCCTGGGCGTCGACGGTGATCTTCTTGGACAGGTCGCCGCCGGCCACCGCGGTCGCCACCTGGGCGATGCTGCGGACCTGGCCGGTGAGGTTGCCGGCCATGGAGTTGACGTTGTCGGTGAGGTCCTTCCAGACGCCGGACACGCCGCTGACCTGTGCCTGGCCGCCGAGGCGTCCTTCGGTGCCGACCTCGCGGGCCACACGCGTCACCTCGTTGGCGAAGCCCGACAGCTGGTCCACCATCGTGTTGAGGGTGTCCTTGAGCTGGAGGATCTCGCCCTGGGCGTCGACGGTGATCTTCTTGGACAGGTCGCCGTTGGCGACGGACGTGGCGACCTGCGCGATGTTGCGCACCTGGCCGGTGAGGTTGCCGGCCATGGAGTTGACGTTGTCGGTGAGGTCCTTCCAGACGCCGGACACGCCGCTGACCTGTGCCTGGCCGCCGAGGCGTCCTTCGGTGCCGACCTCGCGGGCCACACGCGTCACCTCGTCGGCGAACGAGGAGAGCTGGTCGACCATGGTGTTCACGGTCGCCTTGAGCTCCAGCAGCTCGCCGGTCGCCTCGACCGTGACCTTGCGGGTCAGGTCGCCCTTGGCCACCGCCGTGGTCACCAGGGCGATGTCGCGGACCTGGCCGGTCAGCCGGCTCGCCATCGCGTTGACCGCGCCCGTGACGTCGCGCCAGCGGCCCGACATCTCACGCGGCTTGGCCTGGCCGCCCAGGCGTCCCTCCGCGCCGACCTCGCGGGCCAGCTGGGTGACCTCCGCGGCGAACTCGTCGAGGTGCTCGACCATGCGGTTGACGCCCGAGCCCATCCGCAGCAGCTCGCCGCGCCAGGGACGGGTGCCGGTGTCGAGCTCGATGCGCTGGCTCAGATCGCCGTCGGCGACCGCGTCGGCCACCCGTGCCATCGCGGTCGCGGACTGCACCAGCGTGTCGATGAGCGCGTTGGCGGCGGCGTTCCCGGTCGCCCAGGCGCCCTCCCCGCCGGCGCCGAGCCGCTCGTCGATCCGGCCCTCGTGACGAACCTCACGTTGCACACGGACGAGTTCCCCGGTCAGATGGCCCGCACGTGCCTGCACATCGTTGAAGACGGAGGCGATCTCGGCCAGGACATCATCACCGGAGGCATCGAGTCTGGTCTCGAAATCTCCGTCGCGCAGGGCGCTGAGCGCGTCGAGGACGGGCCGCAGGTCAGCCTCGTCGTACTGGACGCTCACCGGTGCATGGGACGTGCTTCGAGGCATTAACTAGCACCTCGCCTTCCATGCGACGTGGTCGGGGATATGTTCAGCCCACCCGGGGAATCTGCCACGATGGCAGCGTCGTGCATCCCCGAGACGAATCCAAGTGACTGTGGAGAAGAACCCAAAGAGGTACGCGACCTTCCCGCCGGAGGTCGCGTCAGTTGCGGCTGCACGGCGTTTTGTCGGGGACACGCTTCGTAACTGGGGCGTCGACGAGGTGGACGACGCCATGCTACTCACCAGTGAACTGGTTACGAACGCAATCGTCCACGCCGGCACCGAGGTCGAGGTCGTGTGCGAGGCGCTCGGCGGCCAGGTGCGGGTCGAGGTCCACGACCGGCACCAGGCGCGGCGCATCCCCGTCCCCGGCGACCAGGTGAGCGGCCGCGGGCTGCTGTTCCCCGAGACGCTGGCGATCTCCTGGGGCGTCACGTACGGCCAGGGCGACAAACAGGTCTGGTTCACCGTCCCCGGAGTCTCGGGGGAGAAGCCACCGCCTCCGCCGCCCTCGTACGAGGAGATCGTCACCGCGCCGCGCCCCACCCGGCCGACCGTCGACGAACTGGCCCACCGCACCGCGCAGAGCGCGCAGGACGCCCTGGGCGCCGACTGCGTGTACGTCCTGCTGACCGAGGACGACGCCGACCTCGTGCTCAAGGCGACGTCCGGTGTACGGCCCGAGGGCACGGCGCTGGAGATGGGCCTCGAAGGCGCCACCGTCGGCGGGAGGGGCGTCTACGCCGACCTGGGCGGCAGCCCGTACAACCTGCCGGCGCTGCAGGCCGCCGGGATCCGCTCGCTCGTCACCGCGCCGTTCGTCGTGGACGGCCGGGGCATCGGGCTGATCATCGCCGCCTCGCGCGACGCGGCCCACTTCAACGAAGCCGACGTCGAACGCCTCCAGCAGGTCGCCGACCGGCAGGCGCCCTCACTCGAACGCGCCCGCCTGATGGAGCTCGAACGGGCCCGGCGCGGCTGGCTCGGCTTCCTCGCCGAGGCGAGCAGCCTGCTCGCCGGCACCCTCGACCAGCAGATGACCATGGCGCTGGTGTCGCAGCTGATCGTGCCCCGCCTGGCGACCTGGTGCGCCCTGTTCACCGTACGGGACAACGGGGCGGCGCTCCCGGCGTACGCCTGGCACGCCGACGAGACGATGGTGGCCGACCTGCGCGTGCTCCTCGACCTGCTGCCGCCGGCGCCGCCGCCGGCCGAACCCGGGCCGTGGGAGGGCTTCGGGCCCGCGCCCAGCGAGGGCATGCCCCCCACCGCGCACCGGGTCACCGGCGACGTCGCACACGAGTTCCCGCTGCTGGCGCGCGGACGCAGCATCGGCATGCTGGTCGTCGGCGGCCCGAAGGGCGCCCGGTTCAACCGCGACATGCTCGAGCTGACCGAGGACCTCGCCGGGCGCGCGGCGCTCGCCATCGACAACGCGAGGCTGTACGAGGAGCAGGCGGACATGAGCCGTACGCTCCAGCGCAGCCTCCTGCCGCCGGAGATCCCGGTCATCCCGGGCCTGGACGTGTCCGTGGTGTACGAACCGGCCGGCGAGAGCAGTGAGGTGGGCGGCGACTTCTACGACGTGTTCAGCGTCGGCTCGCGGTGGCGCTTCGCCATCGGCGACGTGTGCGGCACCGGGCCGGAGGCCGCGTCGGTGACCGGCCTGGCCCGCCAGGCGCTGCGCATCCTCGGCCGCGAGGACTACGCCATCACCGAGGTCCTCCAACGCCTCAACGCCCTCATCCTGGACGAGGGGTCGCGCGCGCGGTTCCTGACGCTGCTGCACGGGGAGGTCGAGCCGCTCGAGGACGGCAGCGCCCGCGTGACGTACGTGACCGCGGGCCATCCGCCGCCGCTGTTCCTCAGCCCGGCGGGCACGGTCGTGGGCGACGACGAGTCGGACCTGATGCTCGGGGCGTTCCCGGAGGCGGAGTACTCCCTCCGGACGGTCACCCTCGGGCCGGGGCACCTGCTGCTGGGGTTCACCGACGGCGTGACCGAACGGCGCAACGGCGACCGGCTGCTGGGCGACGACCGGGGGCTCGAACGCATCCTCGCGGGCTGTGCCGGGCTGGGCGCCGGCGCGGTCGCCGCGCGGGTCAGCCGCGCCGTACGCGCCTTCTCCGGCGAGCCCTCGCACGACGACATGGCGCTGATCGTCCTGCGCATCGAGGAGTGAGGCGGCTCAGGCGTCGAACAGGCGCGTGGTGTCGGCGCCGACGAGGTCGAGCACCCGGCCGGTGAAGTACACGGTGCCGAGGACGACGATCCGCTCCCCGTACGCCGCGAGCCGTGCGGGGGTGAGGTCGGCGATGTCGAGGCCGTCGCGCGTACGGGTGAAGCGCAGGCTCTCCCGGTCGGGCATCCGCACCGTGGTCACCGGCAGGCCGCCGAGCGCGGCCAGGACGCCCTCCAGGTCCTTGTGGTCGGGCAGGCAGACGAGGACGTGGTCGATCCGGTCCCAGCGGCGGTACGCCTCGGCGAGCGCGGCGGCGGCGCCGTTCGCCTCGACGGCGGAGTCGACGAGCAGGGTGGCGCCGGGGACCGTGTGCCAGGACACGCGGCCGGGGAGCCGTACGGAGGCCAGCACCTCGGCGGTACGCGCGGGGTCCGGGGCGGGCCGGCCGATCGCCTCGAGCAGCCGCCGGGCGGCGGCGCAGCCGAGGAGGGCGTTGGGACGCTGGAGCCCGGGAGGCGCGGAGGGGGCGTCGGTGACCACGTCGACCCGGCGGCCGGTACGTGCGGCGACGGTCGCCTCGATCGCCGTCGCGACGTCCGGCGCCTGCGGCAGCGACACGACCGCCCGCGTGAGCCGCGCGACGACCCCGGCCTTGTCCGCCGCGATCTCCGCCGGCGTGTCACCGAGGACGCCGAGGTGCTCGCCGAACACCTCGGTGATCGCCACGACCGTGGGCGGCACCAGGCTCACCTCGTCCGAGGCGCCGCCCATCCCGGCCTCCAGCACGATGACGTCGGCCCCGGCGTCGCGTGCGTGCAGCAGAC
This sequence comes from Actinoallomurus sp. CA-142502, assembly GCF_050936355.1. Lineage (NCBI taxonomy): Bacteria > Bacillati > Actinomycetota > Actinomycetes > Streptosporangiales > Thermomonosporaceae > Actinoallomurus > Actinoallomurus sp. CA-142502. Next base: position 8,673,220 of record NZ_JBNJMY010000001.1, on the reverse strand, counting down.
CGGCGAGGGTGAACAGGCCACTCGGCGAGAGGTACCCGGCCTCGCGCGGCGGCAGCGACCGCGCTCCGTCCCTGAGCCTGCGGCCGAGCCCGGCGAGGTCACGCTCGGCGATCGCGGCCCCGTCGAGACGGATCCGGTCGGTGTCCCGGCGCAGGCCGGGACTGGTGACGGTCACCACCCGGCACCCGGCCGCCACGAGCCAGGCCGAGGCGTACGTCGCGGCGGTGCCCTTGCCCTTGGACCCGACCACGGTGAGGACGGGAATCGTGGGGAGCCCGAGCACGTCGGCGAGCCGCGCGGCCCGATCCAGGTCACGCCGGTCCCCAGGGCCGCGACGGCCCCATTCGTCGTAGAAGAAGGCGATATCGCCCTCGCCGGTCATCGTTTGTCCTCCCAAGCGCGCACACGCCACGCTATCCGCGGAGGATCTCCATGACTTCCCGGCGGGTGATCGTGGTGAAGACGCGTGTGGAAGGCGGGGCGTGAGTCACGCGTCCCGGCCGTCGGACCACAAGTCCGATGGCCGGGACGCCGGAGGCGACCGCACCGCCGGTGAGGCCCTACCTGCAAGCTCGGGGGCATTGGACCCGCAAAGCTGACTAGGCTGCGAGCGTGACACGGAGCAGTTATGACGACGCCGTTGCCGGGATCAGGGCGCGTGGGGTCGAGTGGGACCTCGATCCGTCGCTGGACCGGATCCGGGACCTGGTCGACATCCTCGGCTCGCCGCAGCGGGCGTACCCGGTGATCCATGTCACCGGGACCAACGGCAAGTCGAGCACCGCGCGGATGATCGACGCCCTTCTCCGCGAGCGCGGGCTGCGGGTCGGTCTCTACACCAGTCCCGAACTGCACACCATGCGCGAGCGGATCAGTGTCGACGGTGAGCCGGTGACCGAGGAACGCTTCGCCGAGCTGTACGACGACGTCCTGCCGTACGCCGAGATGGTCGACGCCAAGCACGATGTCAAGGTCTCCTTCTTCGAGATGCTGACCGCGATGGCGTTCGCCGCGTTCGCCGACGCCCCCGTGGACGTCGCCGTGGTCGAGGTCGGCATGGGGGGCGCGTGGGACGCCACCAACGTCGCCGACGGGTCCGTGGCCGTCGTCACGCCGATCGGGCTCGACCACACCGAGTACCTCGGGGACACGATCGAGGCGATCGCGGGAGAGAAGGCCGGGATCATCAAGCCGGAGGCGGTCGCGGTCCTCGCGCAGCAGCCGGTCGAGGCCGGCGAGGTGCTCCTGCGCCGCGCCACCGAGGTCGGTGCGACCGTCGCGCGCGAGGGCATCGAGTTCGGCGTCCTGCAGCGGGAGCTGGCGGTGGGCGGGCAGCGGGTCCGCCTGCAGGGCCTGCTCGGCACCTACGACGAGGTGTTCCTGCCGCTGTTCGGCGACTACCAGGCGAGCAACGCCGCCTGTGCGCTGGCCGCGGTCGAGGCGTTCGCGCGCGGGCGGGCCACCGCCGAGCCGGGCGGTGAGGACCGGCTCGACGCCGACCTCGTGCGCGCGGCGTTCGCCGGCGCGCCCGCGCCCGGGCGGCTGGAGGTCGTGCGGACGGGGCCGACCGTCCTGGTCGACGCGACGCACAACCCGGCCGGCATGGCGGCCACCGTCGCGGCGATCACCGAGGAGTTCGGGTTCACCCGCCTGATCGGGATTCTCGCCGTCATGGCGGACAAAGACGTGATGGGAGTGCTGGAGGAGCTCGAGCCGATCATCGACGAGTTGATCGTCTCGCGTAACTCCTCACCGCGTTCGATGCCGGCGCACGAACTGGCGGTGGTGGCACGCGATGTCTTCGGCGAAGATCGCGTTCATCTCGTGGCCCGGCTGGACGACGCGATCGACCAGGCGATCGGGCTCGCGGACCAGTCGGGAGAGTTCGCCGGGGCCGGGGTGTTGATCACCGGTTCGGTGGCGACGGCGGGCGATGCCCGGTTGCTGATGAAGGCGTCACAATGATCGGCACGGGCCCGGAGTTCCGCGCCGCAAAGGCGGGTCGAGCGTGAGAAGACTGTGTGCCGTCGTCCTCGCCCTTCAGGCGGTGGTGACCGCTCTGTCGATTCCGGTGGCGATCGCCGTGGCGCACGCGGACGGCACGACGGCGGGTGTCGTGGGCGGCGTCCTGGCGGTGGCCGGGCTGGTCGTCGCGGGTCTGCTGCGGTTCCGGTGGGCGTACGTCGCCGGGAGCGTGTTGCAGGTTCTGGTGATAGCGACCGGTTTCGTGGTGACGACGATGTTCGTTCTCGGGATCATATTCGCCGCTCTGTGGGCGACGGCGATTTGGCTCGGATGGCGGGTGGAAGGCGCTCCGGCGCGCTAATGTCGGGTTGACTCTTCAGCGTTCCCCGTCGAACAGAATATCAATTCCAGCAAAGTCGGACATTTACCGAATTCGTTGGAAACGGGGATGACTCCGGGAGGCCGCCCGATGACTGATCTTCCCGAAATTCGCCCCGAAAGTCATGACGTGCAACGGCGAGACCCGGCCGGGCTCGCCATTCTCCTTCTCGTTCTGGTCACCGCCATTCCCGCCGCGGTTCTCGTGCTGCCCAACACCGCGTCCTACGTCGTGCCGCAGGCGGCCCGCGACCTCGGCCTGTCGGGCGGCGAGGCGGCCGGGTTCGTACGGGCGACCGGCCTCGCGATGCCGGCGCTCCTGCTGGCCACCCCGCTCGCCGCCGTGCTGGCCCGGCGGCGCACTCCGTGGGGCGTCCTGTTCGGCGGCCTGGCCCTCCTGCTCGGCGCCCAGGCGTCGGCCGCGTACGCCACCTCCGTGCCGCTCACGGGCCTCCTGCGGGCCGTGGAGGGGGTCGGGGCGGGCGCCGTCCTGCCGGCGGCCCTCCTGCTCGCCTGCGAGCGCTCCGAACGCCGCCTGGCGACCGGGGTGTGGGCGGCCGCCCTGACCGGCTCCCTGCTGCTGGCCACGCCCGCCGTCCTGGCCGTCACGCCCGGCCCGTACGGCGCCTACGCGGCCGAGTGGCGGGTGATCCTGCATCCGTACTGGTGGCTCGGGGCGACCGCGCTCGTGGGCACCGGCCTGCTGGGCGTGCTGCGCCTGCGGCCGCCCATCGGGCCGGGCGTCCCGGCGCCCACGCGGGGGGAGCGCGTGCTGTTGCTGCTGCCGGTCGCGCCCGCCGCCGGGTTCGCCTTCCTGGCCGTCGTGACGACGTACGCCTGGTCGCCGGGGGGCCAGCTCATCCTGGCCGCGTGCGCCGTGACCGGCCTGCTCGGCATCGCCCTGGCCGGGTCGCGCGGCGCCGTCACCGGCAGCCCGCTCGGGTACGCCGTGGTGATGGTCGCCGTGGGCCTGCTGTCGATGCCGGTGACCGGACCGCTGGCGGGGCTGCTGGGCGGGCGCGGCGTGCCGTTCGGGCCGTTCGCCGTGGGCGCGGGGTGCGCCGCGCTGGCCGTGCTCACCGCGACCGCGACCCGCCGGCCGGCCGGACGGGGCGCGGTGATGTGCGGGTTCGGCCTGGTCACCGCCGCGATGGTGGCGCTCGTGGCGATGGGCGCCGGGGCCGACCGGTGGGAGCTGTCCGGCGCGCTGGGGGCCCTGGGCACGGGCATGGGCCTGGCGCTGGGCACCACGCTGCGGCCGGCCGGGGCGGGCCCGGCGCTCTTCGGCCTGACCCTGTGCCTGCCCGCCGTGCTCGGCGGCCACCTCGTCGTCGGGCCGCTCCAGGTCGCCAGGGTCGGCGCGGTGACGAGGACGGGAGGGGGCACCGCCCAGGCGCTGGCGGCGCTGACCGACGCGTACCGGATGTGGCTGGTGAGCGCCTGCGTGATCGCCGTGGTGCTCGCCGTCGCGACCGCCTGGACCGGGCGCGGCCGGGCGCGCCGGGACGCCGCCGTCGCCGCGGCTCCGGGCTCCAGCGGCGCCGCCCTTCCCACCGGGTGACACGGGTAGGATCGCAGCCACACGCGGAGGCCCGGCCGCGAGCCGTCATCGCCGAGCTCGGCATCGCAGCCTGTCATGCGGCGACCGCCCTCCCGGCCCCGTGACGATCGTCATCCAAAGAACGCGAGGAGAACCAACCCGTGTCCGAACGCACTCTTGTCCTCGTCAAGCCCGACGGCGTACGCCGGGGGATCGTCGGCGACGTGATCTCGCGCATCGAGCGCAAGGGCCTCAAGCTCGTCGCGCTGGAGCTGCGCACGCTCGAGCGCGAGGTCGCCGAGACCCACTACGAGGAGCACCGGGAGAAGCCGTTCTTCGGTTCCCTCGTCGAGTTCATCACCGGCGGCCCGCTCGTCGCGATGGTGGTGGAGGGGCCGCGCGCCATCGAGGCGTTCCGCGGGCTCGCCGGCGCCACCGACCCGGTCGCCGCGGCGCCCGGCACGATCCGCGGCGACCACGCCCTGGAGATCCAGGAGAACATCGTCCACGGCTCCGACTCCACCTACTCCGCCGAGCGTGAGATCAAGCTCTTCTTCCCGAACCTTTTCTGACGACGGCGCCAAGACGCGCGGTCCGGAGCGACTCCGGTCCGCGCGTTTTGTTTAGCGTGACCGGCTCCTGACCGGAGCGTTACGGAGCGACGACGCGCGACGATTGGTCCTGCATCAACTGGCCTGTTCCGAGTTACCATGACAATGCGCTCCTGCACGCCCGCCAATCTCGAAGGGCTGCCTTTCTTCATGGGTAACAAGCTGTCGTTCCTCGGCCGCGACATGGCGGTCGATCTGGGTACGGCGAACACGTTGGTCTACGTCCGCGGTCGCGGCATCGTGCTCAACGAGCCCTCTGTCGTGGCGATCAACACCCACACGGGCAAGATCGTCGCCGTCGGGATCGAAGCCAAGCGGATGATCGGCCGTACGCCGGGCAACATCGTCGCGGTGCGTCCGCTGAAGGACGGCGTCATCGCCGACTTCGACGTCACCGAACGGATGCTGCGCTACTTCATCCAAAAGGTTCACAAACGCCGACATTTCGCCAAGCCACGCATCGTCGTGGCCGTGCCCAGCGGCATCACCGGGGTCGAACAGCGGGCGGTGAAGGAGGCGGGCTACCAGGCCGGGGCCAGGCGCGTCTACATCATCGAGGAGCCCATGGCCGCCGCGATCGGCGCCGGGCTGCCGGTGCACGAGCCGACCGGCAACATGGTCGTCGACATCGGCGGCGGCACGACCGAGGTCGCGATCATCTCGCTCGGCGGCATCGTGACGAGCCAGTCCATCCGCGTCGGCGGCGACGAGCTCGACCAGGCGATCATCTCCTACGCCAAGAAGGAGTACTCCCTCATGCTGGGGGAGCGCACCTCCGAGGAGATCAAGATGGCGATCGGGTCGGCGTACCCCTTCGACGACGAGCCGCACGCCGAGATCCGCGGCCGCGACCTCGTCAGCGGGCTGCCGAAGACCGTCGTGATCTCCGCCGAGGAGATCCGCCGCGCGATCGAGGAGCCGGTCAACACCGTCGTCGACGCGGTCAAGACCACCCTGGACAAATGCCCGCCCGAGCTGTCCGGCGACATCATGGACCGCGGCATCGCGCTGACCGGAGGCGGCGCGCTGCTGAAGAACATCGATGAGCGCCTGCGCGAAGAGACCGGCATGCCGATCCACATGGTCGACAATCCGCTCGACTCGGTCGTGCTCGGCTCGGGCAAGTGCGTCGAGGACTTCGAGGCACTGCGGCAGGTCCTCGTACCCGAACCAAGGCGTTAGGACACCCGGCCGGTGAAGGACACCCGGCGAACCCGCGCCGTCCTCGGCGTGCTGTTGCTCGTCTCGCTCGCCATGATCACTGTGGACTACCGCGGTGGGGACCACTCCCCGCTGAGGGTGCTGCGCGGCTTCGGCGAGGCCATCTTCGGCCCCATCGAGCAGGGCGCCACCGCGGTCGTCCATCCGATCGCCGGCGCCTTCCACACGTTCACCGGCGCGCCGAGCGCGCACCGGCGGATCACCCGGCTCGAACGCGAGAACCAGCAGCTGCGCCGGCAACTGCGCACCGGACAACTCGACAAGCGGCGGGCCGGCGAGCTCGAGAGCCTCCTCGGCTCCTCGGGTCTCGGCGGCTACCGCATCGTCCCGGCGGAGGTGATCTCCTCCGGCGAGGGCATGGAGAACACCGTCTCGCTCGACGTCGGCAGCCGCAGCGGCGTGCAGCCGAACATGACCGTGCTGTCCGGCGACGGGCTGGTCGGCCGGGTGACCCGTGTCGGGCCGACCACCTCGACGGTCATGCTCGCCACCGACGCGGCGTCGTCGGTCGGCGGGCGGCTGGAGAGCTCCAACGAGATCGGCATCGTGCAGGGCGCCGGCCGCCACGGCGGCTCGTCGCTGAAGTTCCAGCTGCTCGACTCCACGGTGGTGATGGAGCCCGGCCAGCGCATCGTCTCGTTCGGCTCCGAGGACGACCGGCCGTACGTCCCCGGTGTCCCGATCGGCACGATCACCAGGATCGAGCGGACGTCGGGGTCGCTGACCCGCACCGCGGTCGTACGCCCGTTCGTGCACTTCACCTCGCTCGACGTGGTCGGCGTGGTGGTCGCGGCGCCGAAGCGCAACCCGCGCGACTCGGTGCTGCCGCCCTCGCCCTCGCCGTCGACCCCCACGCCCACGCCCACGCCATCGCAACCGCCGCCGGCCCAGGCCGGCTCGTCCGCGCCGCCGAAGTCCCGGCCGGCTCCGTCACCGACGTCGAGAGGCTGACCGTGTCACGTAACGTCCTCGCCTCGATCGTCATCGTCGCCGCGCTGATCCTGCAGGTGACGGTCGTCAACCGGCTGCCGCTGCCCGGCTCGGTGGTGCCCGACCTCGTGCTGCTGGCCGTCGTGGCGCTCGCCCTGGTCAACGGCTCGCTGCGCGGGCTCGTCGCCGGGTTCTGCGCGGGCCTGGCCGCCGACATCATCCCGCCGGCCGACCACACGATCGGCCGGTACGCACTCGTCTTCTGCCTCATCGGCTACGTCTGCGGGTCGGTCGCCGTCGAGATGGACCGGGCGCCGCTGCTGCCGTTCGTGGCGGTGGCCGCCGGCGCCCTCGCCGGCACCGTGCTGTACGCGCTGGTCGGCGCCATGCTCGGCGATCCACGGGCCCGCTGGCCGGTGGTCTCGCACGTGCTGCCGCTTCAGGTCTTCTACGACATCGTCGCCAGCCCGTTCGTGGTGTGGGCCGTGCTCCGGCTGACCAACCGCGCCGAACGCCCACGCGACTCGGCGGGGCTGGACCCGGTGCCCGGCTTCTACCGGGCGAGGTAGGCCGATGGGCTCACGTTCTCGCGTGCGGCTCGTCGTGCTGCACGTCATGGTCATGTCGCTGCTGCTGTCGCTCGGCGGGCGGCTCTGGTACCTGCAGGTCATGAACGGCGCGCACTACCGCCGGGTGGCCGCCGACAACGGCATCCGCGACATCATCGTGCCGGCGCCGCGCGGGCAGATCCTCGACGACGCCGGCCGTCCGCTGGTGCGCAACCGCACGGCCCTGGTCGTCTCGGCCGACCGTACGGTCCTGCTGCGGCAGAAGGACGGCGGCAGGGCCGTGCTCCAACGGCTCGCCGGCGTGCTCGGAGTGCCGTACGCCCAGCTCGCCGCCAAGGTCCGCCTGTGCGGGCCGGGCGTCACCCGGCCCTGCTGGACCGGCTCCCCGTACCAGCCGATCCCGCTCGACGACAACGCCGACGCCCGCAAGGCACTGCAGATCCGCGAGCGCCAAGAGGACTTTCCCGGCATCAGCGCGCAGCTCCAGGCGGTCCGCGACTATCCCCGTACGGACGGGGCGGGCGCCGCGCAGGCCCTCGGATACCTCCAGCCGATCACCCAGGAGGAGCTGAACAAGCGCAAGGGCATCAAGGTCACCGGCTACAGCGGCGTCGACCTGATCGGCCGCGACGGCCTCGAGGCGATCTACGACGGCGACCTGCGCGGCGCGACGGGCGTACGCCGGGTGCTGGTCGACAGCCAGGGGCGGGTCACCGGCGTCGCGTCCGAAAAGCCGCCGGTGTCCGGCGGCAACCTCGTCACCAGCATCGACGCCAAGGTTCAGGGCGATGTCGAGGCCGCGCTCAAACACGCCATCGACGCCGCGCACAAACGCGGCGACCCCGCCGACTCAGGGGCCGCCGTGGTCATGGACGTGCGCACCGGACGGGTCATGGCGCTCGGCAGCTACCCGACCTACAACCCGGCGGTGTGGACCGGCGGCATCTCCCAGAGCGAGTACGACGGGCTGCTCAACAAGAGCAAGGGACAGCCGCTGATCTCCCGCGCCACTCAGGGCGAGTTCGCGCCGGGCTCGACGTTCAAGGTCTCCTCGCTGCCGGCGGCGATCCGTGACGGCTACCCGCTGCACGGCATCTACGGTTGCCCGTCGTCGTACATGGTGGGCGCGCGCGCGTTCAGCAACTTCGAGGGCGAGTCCGGCGGCGACATCACCCTGCACCAGGCGATCGTGATGTCCTGCGACACGATCTTCTACCGGTTCGCGTACGAGGAGTGGCTCCGCGACGGCGGCATGCACCCGGTGAAGAACCCCAAGGACCCGATGATCAAAATGGCCAAGGACTTCGGGTTCGGCAAGCGCACCGGCATCGACCTGGTCGGCGAGTCCCCGGGGCGCATCCCCAGCCGGCAGTGGAAGACGGACTACTGGGACGCCACCAAGGCCTCCGACTGCAAGCACGGCAAGACCGGCTATCCCGACGTCGCCAAGACCGACCCGGCGCGCGCGGCGTACCTCAAGCAGATGGCCGCGGAGAACTGCGTCGACGGCTACGTCTTCCGCGCCGGCGACGCCGCCAACTTCTCGGTCGGCCAGGGCGACGTGCTGGTCACACCGCTGCAGCTCGCCCGCGCGTACGCCGCGGTGGCCAACGGCGGCACGCTGTGGAGCCCGCGCGTCGGCAAGGCGGTGCTGGCGCCCAACGGCACGATCGCCCGCCGCATCGATCCGGTGAAGGCCGGCACGCTGCCGATCTCGCAGAAGGTGCTGGCGTACATGAGGAGCGCGTTCGCCGACGTGCCCAAGTCCGGTACGGCGGCCGGGGCGTTCGGCGGGTTCCCGCTCGACAAGCTGCCCGTCGCCGGCAAGACCGGCACCGCGGAGGTCTGGGGCAAGAAGGACAACTCCTGGTTCGCCTCCTACGCCCCGGCCAACAACCCGCACTACGTCGTCGTGGTGATGGTCACCCAGACCGGCACCGGCGCGACCACGGCCGCGCCGGCCGTACGCGAGATCTGGGAGGACATGTACGGCCTGCGCAAGGGCAAGAAGGCCGACCTGCCCGACGGGAAGGTGCCCGACCGGCTCCCGGCGCTCGCCTCCGACGGCACGATCGTTCCACCGCCCGGCTTCGGCGAGCCGGAGGACAAGACGCCCGCGTCCGTTCCCGCCCCCCGCCGGAAGAAGCACAAATGATCGGCGGGTACGGCCGGCCGCTCGAAGGGCGCTCGTGGCTGAGCCGGCTGTCCGACTCGCCGTTGCGCCGGCTCGACTGGACGCTCCTCTGCGTCACGGCGATCCTGACCGCGATCGGCTCGGTGCTGGTGTTCTCCGCGACCCGCGGCGGCCTGAGCGAGGCGGGCGACGATCCGTACACCTACCTGAAGAAACACCTGTTCAACATCGCGATCGGGGTCATCCTCGGCGGCGTGACGGCGGCGCTGGACTACCGGCTGCTGCGGGCGTACGCGCCGATCGTGTACGCCGCCGCGTGCGTCGGCCTGGTCGTCGTGCTGACACCGCTGGGCGCGACGATCAACGGCTCGCACTCGTGGATCACGCTGGGCGGCGGGTTCCAGCTCCAGCCGTCGGAGTTCGCCAAGGTTGGCCTGGTGGTGCTGCTGGCGATGATCCTCGGCGAGCCGCGCGACGGCGAGGTGGGCCCGGGACGCCGCGACATCCTGCTGGCCCTGGCGCTGGCCGCCCTGCCCGCGGGCCTGGTGATGCTCCAACCGGACCTGGGCACGACCCTGGTGTTCGGCGCGGTCGTCATCGGCATGCTGGCGGTCTGCGGCGCGCCCAAGCGCTGGGTGCTGGGGCTGCTGGGCGGCGCCGTGACCGGGGCGTTCCTGGTGTGGTGGCTGCACCTGCTCAAGCCGTATCAGATCAACCGGTTCACGGCGTTTGCCGATCCGTCGAAGGACCCGCAGGGCGCGGGCTACAACGCCGAGCAGGCGCGCATCGCCGTCGGCTCGGGCGGGCTGTTCGGCAAGGGCCTGTTCCACGGCGAGCAGACGATCGGTCACTTCGTGCCGGAGCAGCACACGGACTTCATCTTCACGGTGGCGGGGGAGGAGCTCGGCTTCGTGGGCGCGGCGCTGATCACCGCGCTGCTGGGCGTGGTGCTGTGGCGGGGCCTGCGCATCGCGATGCAGGCGGCCGACCTGTTCGGCCTGCTGGTGGCCTCGGGCGTGGTGTGCTGGCTGGCCTTCCAGACGTTCGAGAACATCGGCATGACCGTCGGCATCATGCCGATCACCGGCCTGCCGCTGCCGTTCGTGTCGTACGGCGGCTCGGCGACGTTCGCCAACATGATCGCCGTCGGGCTCCTGGAGGCGGTGCACCTGCGCCACAACCCGTACGAGTGACCGGGATCCGTCAGAGGCAACGCCTATCGTGCGGATCGTGACGGAGATCCGGTACGTGCGGGGCGACGCCACGTGCCCCCAGGCCAAGGGCCCCAAGGTCATCGCGCACGTCTGCAACGACCGGGGCGGGTGGGGGAAGGGCTTCGTCGTGGCGGTGTCGCGGCGGTGGCCCGACCCGGAGAAGGCCTACCGGCGGTGGCACCGCGGCCGCGCCGGCAACGACTTCGGGCTCGGCGCGGTCCAGCTCGTGCAGGTCCGCGCCGACACGTGGGTCGCCAACATGATCGGCCAGCACGGCACCAGGAGCGGCCGGAGCAGCGGGCCGCCGATCCGCTACGAGGCGCTGGACGAGTGCCTGCGCCGGCTGGCCGAACCGGCCGCCGCACTGGGGGCGAGCGTCCACATGCCCCGCATCGGCTGCGGCCTCGCCGGCGGACGCTGGGAGCGCGTCGAGCCTCTCATCGACGCCCGCCTCGTCGCGGCCGGCGTCCCGGTGACCGTGTACGACCATGGTGACTTCGGGTGAACGGAGGAGGGGCCGTTCACCGAGGAGGACAGGGCGGCGGCCCGGGCCATCCTCGACACGGCCGACGAGCACCAGCGCAAGCTCGACGAGTTGGTCGCGCGTGACAAGGAGGCGGGCTGATGTCGTCCGTGCGCCCGATCATCCTCGACGCGGGTTCGCTGATCTCCGCGGAGTCGCGCAGCCGTGTGATCTGGACCGTCTACGACGAAACGCTGATCACCGGACAGGAGCTCATCGTCAGCACGCCGGTCCTCGCCCAGGTCTGGCGCGACGGACGTAAGCGGGCGGTCATCGGTCGCTTTCTGCGGCGCTGTGTGGTCGACGCACCCAGTGAGAGCACCGCCAAGCGGGCGGGCGAACTGCTCGGCCGCACCGGCACGACCGACGCCGTCGACGCGCTCGTGGTGGCCACCGCCATCGAGCGCGGGGCGACCACCATCTTGACGAGCGACCCGAACGATCTGAAGGCGCTGGTCGACGCGAGCGGAGTGAAGCTCCCGCCGTTGATCCAGAAGGTGTGATCCGGCCGGCCGCTCCCGCGTGGGAGTGGCCGGCCGTCGGTCAGGGGGCGGTCGTGACGACGATCTTTCCGACCTGTGTGCCGGACTCCATGTGCCGGTGGGCCGCGACGATGTCACCGAGGTCGAAGGTGCGGTCCACCACGGCGCGGAAGGCGTTCGCCCGCAGTCCGGAGGCCACGAACGCCTCCGCGCGGCGCAGGCGCTCCGGGTCCCTCGTCGTCTCGTGGACGGTGTAGGTGCGCATGTTCAGCGCGGGCATGCCGAGCGCGAACCCCGGGTACGGCGTGGTCTCGCCGCTGAGCGCCCCGTACTCCAGGAGCGTGCCGCCCGGGGCGACCACCCGGGCCAGGTCCAGCACGCCGGGGCCGGCGACGGCGTCGAAGACGAACTCCACGCCCCGGCCTCCGGTCAGCGCCCGTACCCGCTCGACCACGTCCTCCGCCCCGGTGACGATCACCTCGGCCGCGCCCTCACGAAGCAGCGCGTCCTTCTTGGCGTCGGTGCGGGTCAGGGCGATCGGCACGGCACCCATGCGGCGTGCGACGTGGATGGCGGCCAGCCCCACGCTGCTGGACGCGGCGTTCAGCGCGACGGTGTCCCCGGCCCGCATGCCGCCGACCTCGACCAGCGCGCCGTAGGCCGTCAGGTACGGCATCCACACCGCCGCGCCCGCGACCGCGTCCACGCCGTCGGGGCGGGGCAGCACCGCGGCGGCCGGCACGATCGCGCGCTCGGCGTAGACGCCGTAGTCGTTCTGGGAGAAGGCGGGTATGACGCTGACCGGCTGCCCCGCCGCCACCCCGGTGACGCCCTCGCCGATCGCCTCGACCACGCCGGCGGCCTCGGTGCCCAGCCTGGCCGGAAACCGTCGCACCGGCTCGATGTAGTGGCCGCTGCGGAACAGCGCCTCGGCCCGGTTCAGGCCGATCGCCTCCACGCGTACGAGCACCTCGCCGGGGCCGGGCTCGCCGACCGGCACATCCTCCAGTCGCAGTACCTCGGGCCCGCCGAGCTCGTGGAACAGCACCGTTCCGGCCATCGCACACCATCCGTTCCGTCGGAAGCCGATGATCGATTCCATGGCAAAGTACGATGGATGTCAAATTAGAGAACCCTCGTACAAGACTTGCTCTGTTCCTCGTCGTCATGTCCGGGTCCACGGCCCGGCGGCGGTAGGCTCGGAACTTGATTCCCACCCTGTTTCCCGGAGGCTTCCGCCATGTCCGTCGAGTCGCTGTTTCCCCGCCTGGAGCCGCTGCTCCCCGCGGTGCAAAAGCCGATTCAGTACGTCGGCGGTGAGCTGAACTCCTCGGTCAAGGACTGGGACGAGGCGCAGGTCCGGTGGGCGCTGATGTACCCGGACGCGTACGAGGTGGGGCAGCCGAACCAGGGCGTCCAGATCCTTTACGAAATCCTGAACGAGCGCGAGGGCGTGCTCGCCGAACGCACCTACAGCGTGTGGCCCGACCTCGAGGCGCTGATGCGCGAGCACGACATCCCGCAGTTCACCGTGGACGCCCACCGCCCCGTCGGCGCGTTCGACGTGTTCGGGATCAGCTTCTCCACCGAGCTCGGCTACACCAACATGCTGACCGCGCTCGACCTCGCCGGGATCCCGCTGCACGCCGCGGACCGTACCGACGACCACCCGATCGTGCTCGCGGGCGGGCACGCGGCCTTCAACCCCGAGCCGATCGCCGACTTCCTCGACGCGGCCGTGCTCGGCGACGGCGAGGAGATCGTGCTCGCGATCACCGAGGTGATCCGCGAGTGGAAGGACGAGGGCCGCCCCGGTGGCCGCGACGAGCTGCTGATGCGGCTGGCGCGCTCCGGCGGCGTGTACGTCCCACGGTTCTACGACGTCACGTACCTGCCGGACGGCCGGATCCAGCGGGTCGCGCCCAACCGGCCCGGCGTGCCGTGGCGGGTGGCCAAGCACACGGTCATGGACCTCGACCAGTGGCCGTACCCGAAGAAGCCGCTGGTGCCTCTCGCCGAGACCGTGCACGAGCGCTTCAGCGTGGAGATCTTCCGCGGCTGCACGCGAGGCTGCCGCTTCTGCCAGGCCGGCATGATCACCCGCCCCGTACGGGAGCGGTCGATCACGACGATCGGCTCGATGGTCGAGACGGGGCTGAAGGAGTCCGGCTTCCAGGAGGTCGGGCTGCTCAGCCTGTCCAGCGCCGACCATTCGGAGATCGGCGACATCGCCAAGGGCCTGGCCGACCGGTACGAGGGCACCAACACCTCGCTGTCCCTGCCGTCCACGCGGGTCGACGCGTTCAACATCACGCTGGCCAACGAGTTCTCCCGCGGCGGACGCCGCTCGGGCCTCACGTTCGCGCCCGAGGGCGGCTCGGAGCGCATGCGCAAGGTCATCAACAAGATGGTCTCCGAAGACGACCTCATCCGCACCGTGACCACGGCGTACGAGAACGGCTGGCGGCAGGTCAAGCTCTACTTCATGTGCGGCCTGCCGACCGAGGAGGACGAGGACGTCCTCGCCATCGCCGACATGGCCAGGCGCGTCATCCGCGCGGGCCGCGAGGCGACCGGGCGCCGCGACATCCGCTGCACCGTCTCGATCGGCGGGTTCGTGCCCAAGCCGCACACGCCGTTCCAGTGGGCCGCCCAGTGCGACCACGAGACGGTCGACCGGCGCCTGCGCGCGCTGAAGGACACCCTGCGGCGCGACAAGGAGTACGGCCGTGCCATCGGCCTGCGGTACCACGACGGCGAGCCGTCCATCATCGAGGGCCTGCTGTCCCGCGGCGACCGCCGGGTCGGCAAGGTCATCCAGGCCGTCTGGGAGGACGGGGGCCGCTTCGACGGCTGGAGCGAGTTCTTCAGCTTCGCCCGCTGGCAGTCCTGCGCCGAGAAGGCCCTGGAGGGCGTCGACCTGGACTGGTACACCGTCCGCGAGCGCGACGAGGTCGAAGTCCTGCCCTGGGACCATCTGGACGCCGGCCTGGACCGCGAATGGCTGTGGCAGGACTGGCAGGACGCGATCGACGAGACCGAGGTCGAAGACTGCCGGTGGACCCCGTGCTACGACTGCGGCGTCTGCCCGACGATGGACACGGAAATCCAGATCGGCCCAACGGGCAAGAAACTCCTCCCGCTGACCGTCGTCTGATCCCCGGGTCCCACCGGCGGCACGGCGTGCCGGTGGTGAGACCAGGGCGGTCCTGATGTGGCCGCCGCCCGCTGGACCTCGACCTGAGTTGTCTTTCCCCGGCCGGCTTTATCTGGACTCGATCTGAGGGATGTGCGGGGCTGTGGTGGCGGCATCGGTTCGATCGCCGTGTGGGCAGGGCCGGTGCCCTTAGGCCGACGTGGACGCCGAGGGACTCGCCGAAGTCCACGCCGCTCAGTTCCGGCACCGGGCGGTGGTCGATGAGGCGGTCGGCGGACCGCGCGCCTGCGGGCGGTCGCGGTGGCGATCGGGAATCGTGGCAGGCGGAGCGTCGCGGTGGTAGCCGGCCCGACCGAGGATCGGATGGAGGGCGAGCGCAACGTCGTCGCAGGGGGGCGGCCCGTTCGTGGTGCGGCCCGCCTGTGGTGCGGCCCGCCTGTGGTGCGGCCCGCCTGTGGTGCGGCCCGCCTGTGGTGCGGCCCGCCTGTGGTGCGGCCCGCCTGTGGTGCGGCCCGCCTGTGGTGCGGCCCGCCTGTGGTGCGGCCCACCCGCCCTGGGGGCTCCAGCCCACTTTCATTGTCCAGCCCCCTGGTCCGCCGGCGGAAGGCCGTCCAGGGGGGCTGTGGATAACCAGACTGTCCGCGCGTGGTCGGCGGGGACCTGCTCCGGAAAAGCAGGCAGCCCTGTGAGGATGTCTCCGCGACGAGCGGAGAGTCTCACAGGGCTTGTCGCCGGACGGCCGGAGCGGGCGGCCTTCGGGCGGCGACGGGAGTCGGTGGGATCCGGGGCGTCAGCACGGGTTCGTGCGGTTCGACCGCCGGATCAGGCCGGGCTCAGCCCGTACGCGGGATCGAGCGAGTGCTCGGCGCGCCGGGGCTGGGCTGAAGGCTCAGCCCGTAAGCGGGCCGGGCGGGTGCTCGGTCCGTGCGCAGGGCTGGGCTGGGACCTCAGTCCGTACGCGGGATCCGGGCGGATGCTCGGTCCGCGCGTCGGGCTGGGCCGGGGGCTCAGCCCGCGGACGGGGTCGCGCAGGGGTCGACCCGGTCGGCGGTGCGGCGCAGCAGGCCCGCGAGGTGCACGCGGGCGGTCTGCCGGACCTGGGCCGTCGCCTCGTGGCGCGCGGTCGGCCGGTAGGGCACGCGGGGTGCCTCCGGGCGCGAGTCGAGCAGGTGCTGCCGCGCCTGACGGCGAGCGGACTCGAACGCGATCATCTGCAGCGGTTCCATTTGCCCTCTCTAGGTCTCTTTATCGATTCAGAACCAGGCATGAGCCTACGTCCATGTCGCTTCTGAATCAATTCAGAATTAGGGTTTCCGATGTGGAACGCGTCACGCTGCAGACGATCGCCGACCGGGTCGGCGTCTCACGAACGACCGTGTCGAACGCCTTCTCCCGGCCCGACCAGCTCAAACAGGAGCTACGGCAGCGGATCATGGAAGTCGCCGAGGAGCTCGACTACCCGGGGCCGAACCCCGCCGCCCGTACGCTCCGCCGCGGACGCGCCGGGGTGATCGGGGTCGTCTTCACCGAGACGCTGTCGTACGCCTTCGCCGACTCCTACGCCGTCGGCTTCCTGCGCGGGCTCGCCCGCGTGGCCGAGCAGTCCGGCACCGGGTTGCATCTGATCGGCTGGCCCTCGCCCGGCGTCGCGGAGGAGGTGATCGGCGACGCCGTCGTCGACGGCTTCTGCCTCTTCTCGCCGGAGGCCCACCCTTTGGTGGAGACCGTCCTGCGCCGCAGGCTTCCCGTCGTCACGGTCGACCATCCGTACGTCCCCGGCGTGCCGTTCGTCGGCATCGAGGACCGCGCCGCGGCGAGCGAGGCGGCGACCTGCCTGCTCGAACTCGGGCACCGGCACATCGCGATCATCGCGGCGCAGCCGATGGCGGCCCAGGTCCCCGGCCGTGGTCACGAGCAGGCCTGGCTCGACATCGACCTCGCCGCCGCCCACCGGTTCGGCGCGGGCCGCGCCCGGGTGGCCGGCTACCACGACGCGTGTCTGAAAGCCGGTCTGAGCTGGTCCGAAATCCCGATTCACCCCACCACGAACGACCGGGAGATCGCGCGCCGGGCGGCCGCGCGGATCCTCGACCTGGACCCGCGGCCGACGGCCGTGATCGCGGCCACCGACGAGATCGCCTTCGGGGTGATGGACGTCGCGGCCCAGCGGGGCATCGGCATCCCCGATGAGCTGTCCGTCGTCGGGTTCGACGATGTGCCCGCCGCCGAGCCGGCCGGGCTCACCACCGTCCGTCAGCCGATCACCGAGAAGGGCACCACGGCCGGGCGGCTGCTGCTCGAGCCGTCCCGCGACGATCCGGCGCCGTGCGTCCTGATGGAACACCGGCTGATCGTTCGCCGCACCACCGCGCCGCCCCCGCGGACGAAACGAAATTCGTGACGGCCGCGTCCTAGGTGAGTGAACAGCATGGACAGCCGTCCCCCGGGCTGCGTGACGATCCCCCTTCTGATCATCGTTCTGCCGTTTCGCCTCGTGTGGGAGGCGCTGCGCCTGATCGGGCGGTTCGTCCGCGCGTACGTGTTGCGCCCGCTCGGCTGGCTGCTCTACAACGGCCTCGCACGGCCCGTGGCGTGGATCCTGCGCGAACTCGTCTGGCGCCCGATCCGCTGGCTCGTGCTCGTCCTGCTGGTGCTGCCCCTGCGATGGGTGGGCCGGGTGCTCCTGCTGCCGCTGGGGCGCGCGATCCTGCGGTACGTCCTGGTGCCGCTCCTGCGCGGCGTCGCCTGGCTCGCCACGCTCGCCGGCCGGCTCTTCATGTTCGTCGCGCGGCCCGTCGGCCGGGCGCTTGCCGCGCTGTGGCGCGCCGTGCTGTGGCCGGTTCTGGCTGCTTTCGGCCGACTGATCGCCTACACCTGGCGGCTCGCCGGCGTCATTCTCCACCACCTCCTCGTACGGCCCCTGAGGTTCCTGTGGCGGATGGTGCTCAGGCCGGTGCTGCGCGCCGTACGGCAGGTCTGGCGAGTCACGGTGGTACCGGCGGCCCGCTGGTTCCGCCACTATGTCCTGGAACCCGTACGCGCGGCCGGACGTTCGGTCTCCAGAGCGCTCGGCCTGGATGCACGGCGTCCGTGACCCCGTACTCTTAGAACAAAAGACTTTCGCACTGGCACGAGTAGGAAGGATCAAAACACTGGCACCCATGCCGGAGGGCCCGGCGCCGGCCCCCGTGATCCAGCGGCTTCGCGTGCGCTATGCCAAGCGCGGCAGGCTGCGGTTCACCAGCCACCGAGACATCTCCCGGGCCGTGGAACGCGCCATCCGGCGCGCCGGGATTCCGGTGGCGTTCAGCGCCGGATTCAGCCCGCATCCGAAGATCTCGTATTCGGGTGCGGCGGCAACTGGTGTGGCCAGTGAGGCGGAGTACCTCGAAATCGGGCTTGCCGCCACCTGTGACCCAGGTCGGCTGCGGGCCGATCTCGACGACGCGCTACCCGAGGGTCTGGACATCCTCGACGTCGTCGAGGCGCGCAACGGAGCTCTGGCGGACCGCCTGGAGGCATCGAGCTGGCTCGTACGTCTCGACGGGGTCACCCCGGAGACCGCCGGCGCCGCCGCGGCCGCCTTCCTGGCGGCCGATGAGATCGAGGTCGAACGCCTCACCAAGAAGGGCCGCCGGACCTTCGACGCCCGCGCCGCGGTCATCGCGTGCGAGCTCGACCGGCGTGCCACCGAGGGCGCGGATGCGCAGTGTGCCATACTTCGAATGGTTGTTCGGCACACGACACCCGCTGTTCGACCTGACGACGTCCTCACCGGACTTCGGCTTGTGGCCGACCTCGCGCCGCCGTCGCCTCCTTTGGTGACGCGGCTGGCGCAGGGACTGCTCGCCGATGACACCGGTGAGCTCACCGACCCGCTGGCCCCCGACCGGCAGACCGCACCGGCAGGCGATGTCGCCGCCGCGCACGCGGACGCCGTACGGATGGCGGAGCCGGACGCCGTCGGTGCCCAGCCGTAGGTGGTTTCCGTGCATCGCATGGACTCTCACCGAAAGCCGGGCGCACCCCTGATGACTTTGTCGGCACGACCCGAAGGGCCGAGCCGGCGCCAAGGAGAAACGGATCGCTCCTGTGCGGCGCACCCTCGCGGGTCGCGCCCGGGAGCTGACGGGAGAACGCCCGCATGCTTGACAACGAGATCGGTGACGCCGCAGGCGGCACTGAACACAACGGCAGTGAATCGAGTGGTGAGACCAAGCAGGTGAGCCGCCCGCGCCGGGCCAGCCGTCCGGCCGGACCGCCTCCTGAACCAGAGGAGAGCACGCCGTCCGCGCCCGCCGGCGAGGACCAGGCCGCCCCTGCCAAGGCCACATCCAAGACCACGCGCACCCGCCGGACCACGCGCAAGCCCGCGGCCGAGCCGGAGACCCCGGCCACGCCCGAGGCGCCGGTCAAGGCCGAGGCGCCGGTCAAGGCCACGGTGAAGGCCGAGTCCGCCGAGCCGCCGGCCCCCTCCGGCGCGCCGAAGACCTCGGAGGTCCCCGACGCGGCGTTCCAGCCGCCGATGGTCGTCTTCCAGCCGCCGGCCCTGCCCGCCGAAGAGGCCCCGCCGCGCCGGCCCAAGGCCGAGAGTCAGCCCAAGCCCAAGGCCGAGGGCAAGCCCAAGGCCGAGTCCAAGCCCAAGGCCGAGCCCAAGCAGGAGGCGCCGAAGGCCGACGAGGCCGACGACCAGGCCGATGACGACGAGGGCACCGACAAGGGCGGACGCCGTCGGCGTCGCCGCGGCGGCCGCGGTCGCGGCAAGGCACGCGACGGCCAGGACACCGAGGACACCAAGGACACCGACGAGGACGCCCAGCAGGCCGACGAGGAGTCCGACGACGAGGACGAGGACCGCGAGGACGCCGGCTCCTCCTCGAGCCGCCGGCGTCGCCGCCGCCGTCGCCGTACGGGCGGGGGCGAGGGCGACGACGTCGCGGGCGACGACCCGCCCAACACCGTCGTGCACGTCCGTGAGCCCCGCGCCGTCGAGGACGAGGTGCAGGCGGTCAAGGGCTCCACGCGCCTGGAGGCCAAGAAGCAGCGCCGCCGCGAGGGACGCGAGCAGGGCCGTCGCCGGCCGCCGATCGTCACCGAGTCGGAGTTCCTGGCCCGCCGTGAGTCGGTCGAGCGCGTCATGGTGATCCGCTCGGAGGGCGACCGTACGCAGATCGGCATCCTCGAGGACAACGTGCTGGTCGAGCACTACGTCGACCGGTCGAGCCACCAGTCCTACGTCGGCAACGTCTACCTCGGCAAGGTGCAGAACGTCCTGCCGTCGATGGAGGCGGCGTTCGTCGACATCGGCAAGGGCCGCAACGCCGTGCTGTACGCCGGCGAGGTCAACTGGGACCTGGCCGGGCTGGAGGGCCAGCCGCGCCGCATCGAGTCGGCGCTGAAGTCCGGCCAGTCGGTCCTCGTCCAGGTCACCAAGGACCCGCTCGGCCACAAGGGCGCGCGGCTGACCAGCCAGATCTCGCTTCCGGGCCGCTACCTCGTGTACGTCCCGGACGGCTCGATGACCGGCATCAGCCGCAAGCTGCCCGACAAGGAGCGCACGCGCCTCAAGCAGATCCTCAAGAAGGTCATGCCCGAGAACGCCGGCGTGATCGTGCGCACCGCCGCCGAGGGCGCGGCCGAGGAGGAGCTGGCCCGCGACGTCTCCCGCCTGTCCGCGCAGTGGGAGAACATCAAGCGGCAGTCCAAGACGGCGAACGCCCCGGCCATGCTGTACGGCGAGCCGGACCTGACCATCCGTGTCGTGCGCGACATCTTCAACGAGGACTTCAGCAAGCTCGTCGTCCAGGGCGAGGACGCCTGGGACATGGTCAAGGAGTACGTCGGCTACGTCGCGCCGCACCTGGCCGACCGGCTCGAGCTCTGGTCCGACGGTGAGGACGTCTTCTCCGGCTACCGGGTGGACGAGCAGATCGCCAAGGCGATGGAGCGCAAGGTGTGGCTGCCCAGCGGTGGCTCGCTGGTCATCGACCGTACCGAGGCCATGACGGTCGTCGACGTCAACACCGGGAAGTTCACCGGGCAGGGCGGCAACCTCGAAGAGACCGTCACCCGCAACAACCTCGAGGCCGCCGAGGAGATCGTCCATCAGCTCCGGCTGCGTGACATCGGCGGCATCATCGTCATCGACTTCATCGACATGGTCCTGGAGAGCAACCGCGACCTGGTGTTGCGCCGGATGCTCGAGTGCCTGTCGCGTGACCGCACCAAGCATCAGGTCGCCGAGGTGACCTCGCTCGGGCTCGTCCAGATGACCCGTAAGCGCGTCGGCGGCGGCCTCCTGGAGTCCTTCTCCGAGCCGTGTGAGTGCTGCAACGGCCGCGGGATCCACGTGACACTGTCGCCGGTCGAGCCGAAGGCCGACAAGTCCGGCGGGTCGAGCCGTCGCCGCAAGCGCAAGGGCGACATCGAGAAGGCCGTCGAGGACAAGATGGCCCAGGCCGAGCGTGCCAAGGAGCCCGCCAAGGCGGACGCCAAGGAGCCTGCCACGGCGGACACCGGGGACAACGGCCACGGCGCCGCCGAGCCCGCCCCCGCGGACCACGGCGGCCCGGCCGACCATGCCGAGGTGAGCGACGCCGAGCCGACCGCGAACGGGCGCCGCCGGCGTACCCGCCGGTCGCCGCGGGCCAAGTCCGAGGCGGCGGCCGACTGACCTGCCCGGGTGTGGATCGGCGCGTCCGCGCCGGTCCACGGCCCGGAAAGGCGTCCGGTTCGACCTCAGGGCTCCCGATCCGGTATCCTGAGGGCCCGGCGCTCTCGCGTCGTTGTTAGCGCGCCTGAGGCCCCTCGCCCGATGGGGCACAGGCAGCAGCTTCCGAAATGAGCTTCAGTTCGGTAAGTCGTGCCCGAGGCACGCAAAGGAAAGGTTCCGCGGTGTACGCGATCGTCCGTTGCGGCGGCAGGCAGGAGAAGGTGGCCGTCGACGACGTGCTCGCCGTCGACAAGCTGTCCGGTGAGGTCGGCTCCACGGTGACGCTGCCAGCAGTGCTCGTCGTCGACGGCGACAACGTCGTCAGCGCGCCTGCCGATGTGGCCAAGTACGAGGTCACCGCCGAGATCCTCGGGGCCACCAAGGGTCCGAAGATCAACATCATGCACTACCGGAACAAGACCGGGTACAAGCGGCGCATGGGTCACCGTCAGCCGTACACCCAGGTCAAGGTGACCGGTATCAAGGCCGGAAAGTAGGTCGCAGACATGGCACACAAGAAGGGCGCCTCGTCCAGCCGTAACGGCCGTGACTCCAACGCGCAGCGGCTCGGAGTGAAGCGGTTCGGCGGCCAGGTCGTCAACGCCGGCGAGATCATCGTCCGCCAGCGCGGCACGCACTTCCACCCGGGTCCGGGTGTGGGTCGTGGCAGCGACGACACGCTGTTCGCGCTCGTCGCGGGCGCGGTGGAGTTCGGCCGCTACCGCGGCCGTCGCGCCGTCAGCATCGTCCCCCCGGCGGAATAGGTCCGCCGGAGCGACACGACTTCGAGACAAGGGCGGGCCGATCGATCGGCCCGCCCTTGTCGTGTTTTACGACAGGAAGAAGGAACCATGCCGGATCGTGCCGTTTCCCCCGCGACGGGGGAGCACGACGGCCACCGGGACGATCACGCCCCCGTCCGAGGCCGCGCCCCGGGCGGCAAGGGCGCGCAGTTCGTCGACCGGGTGACGCTGCATCTGCAGGCCGGCAACGGCGGGAACGGCTGCGCCTCGGTGCACCGGGAGAAGTTCAAGCCGCTCGGCGGCCCGGACGGCGGCAACGGCGGGCGCGGCGGCGACATCACGTTCGAGGTCGACCCGAACGCCGCCAGCCTGCTCGAATACCACAAGCGCCCGCACCGCAAGGCGAACGGCGGCAAGCAGGGGCAGGGGTCGCACAAGAACGGCGCCAACGGCGCCGACCTCCTGCTGGCCGTGCCGAACGGCACGGTCGTCAAGACGCCGGACGGCGAGATCCTCGCCGACCTGACCGGCGCCGGCACGCGGTTCGTCGCCGCCCAGGGCGGGCACGGCGGGCTGGGCAACGCCGCGCTCGCCACCTCGCGGCGCAAGGCGCCCGGCTTCGCGCTGCTCGGCGAGCCCGGTGACGAGCTCGACGTCGTCCTGGAGCTGAAGACCGTCGCCGACGTCGCGCTCGTCGGCTTCCCGAGCGCGGGCAAGTCGTCGCTGATCGCGGCCATGTCCGCGGCCAAGCCCAAGATCGCCGACTATCCCTTCACCACGCTCGTGCCCAACCTCGGCGTGGTCAGCGCCGGGGAGTCCGTGTTCACGGTCGCCGACGTGCCCGGCCTCATCGAGGGGGCCAGTCAGGGCAAGGGCCTGGGCCTGGAGTTCCTGCGGCACATCGAGCGCGCCTCGACGCTGGTGCACGTGCTCGACTGCGCGACCCTGGAGCCGGGCCGCGATCCGATCTCCGACTTCGAGGTCATCGAGGCCGAGCTGGAGGCCTACAACGCCCTCGGCGACCGGCCGCTGGCCGACCGGCCCCGCGTCATCGTGCTCAACAAGGTCGACGTTCCCGAGGCCCGCGAGCTCGCCGACCTCGTACGCCCCGAGTTCGAGCAGCGCGGCCTGCGCGTGTTCGAGATCTCGGCCGCCACGCACGAGGGCCTGCGCGAGCTGGGCTTCGCGATGGCCGAGATGGTGAGAGCCCACCGCGCCGCGCAGCCGCCCGAAGAACCGACCCGGCTGGTCATCCGGCCGGAGCCGGTCGGCGGCCCGGAGTTCGAGATCCGCCGCCTCGGCGACGGCAGCTTCCTGATCACCGGGGAGAAGCCGCGCCGCTGGCTCCGGCAGACCGACTTCTCCAACGACGAGGCCGTCGGCTATCTGGCCGACCGGCTGGCCCGGCTCGGCGTCGAGGAGCGGCTGGCCGAGGCCGGGGCCGAACCCGGCGCGACCGTGCTCATCGGCACCGAGGACGACTCGATCGTCTTCGACTGGGAGCCGGAGGTGCTCGCCGGATCCGAGCAGGGGCTGGGCCGCCGGGGCACCGACACCAGGCTGGAGGGCCGATGACGCGCCGGAGGCGGACGAGCTGATGCGTACCGCCATCGCGAGCGCCCGCCGCGTGGTGGTGAAGGCGGGTTCCTCCTCGCTCACCACGCCCGACGGCGCGATCGACGCCGCCCGCATCGACGCGCTCGTCGACGCCCTGGCCGGCTGGCGGACCCCGGACGGCGGCAGGGGCCGCGAGGTGGTGTTCGTGTCCTCGGGCGCGATCGCCGCCGGGATGAGCCCGCTCGGCCTGCCGGTGCGCCCGCGTGACCTGGCCATCCAGCAGGCGGCGGCGAGCGTGGGCCAGGGCCTGCTCATCGCCCGCTACGCGTCGTCGTTCGCGCGGTACGGCCTGGGCGTCGGGCAGGTGCTGCTCACCGCGGACGACATGATGCGGCGCTCGCACCACCGCAACGCCCGGCGCACGCTCGAACAGCTCCTGGCCTTCGGCGTCGTGCCGATCGTCAACGAGAACGACACGGTCGCGACGGACGAGATCCGCTTCGGCGACAACGACCGGCTCGCCGCCCTCGTCGCCCACCTGGTCCGCGCGGACGCGCTGATCCTGCTCTCCGACGTCGACGCGCTCTACACCGGTGACCCGCGGCTGCCGGGCTCCCGCCGCATCGAGCACGTCCGCGGGCCGGCGGACCTCGACGGCGTACGCCTCGGCGCCTCCGGGCGGGTCGGCACCGGCGGCATGGTGACCAAGGTGGAGGCCGCGCGGATCGCGGGCGTGCCGGTCGTGCTGACCGACGCCGCCTCGGTCCAACAGGCGCTGGCCGGTGAGGACGCCGGCACCTACTTCCACCCGCCGGTGACCCGGCCCTCGGCACGGCGGCAGTGGCTGGCGCACGCCACGACCGGACAGGGGCGGCTGCGGCTCGACCCGGGCGCGGTCGAGGCCGTCCTACGCCGCGGCAAGTCGCTGCTGCCCGCCGGGATCACCGGCGTCGAGGGCGACTTCAGCGCCGGCGACCCGGTGGACCTGTGCGACGAGCAGGGCGGCCTGATCGCCCGCGGGCTGGTCAACTACGACGCTGGGGAGATCCCCGACCTCATGGGCCGCTCGACGCGCTGGCTGGCGCGCGAGCTCGGCCCGGAGTACGAACGCGAGATCATCCACCGGGACGACCTCGTCGTCCTGGCGAATCCGGAGACCCCGTCGCGGTCGGCGGCGGGGTAGGAGGGGACAGAAACGTGACCACTCAGGAGCAGGTTCTCGACGTGGCGCGGCGCGCCCGGCAGGCGGCGGCCGAGCTCGCCCCGCTGCCGCGCGCCACCAAGGACGCCGCGCTGCACGCGATCGCCGACGCCCTCCTCGCCCGGTCGGCCGAGATCGTCGAGGCGAACGCCGGCGACGTCGCGCGGGCCCGCGAGGCCGGCACGTCCGAGTACATGATCGACCGGCTGAGCCTGTCCACCGAGCGCGTCGAGAAGATCGCGGCCGCCGTACGCCACGTGGCCTCGCTGCCGGACCCGGTGGGGGAGTCGGTCCGGGGCTACACCCTGCCGAACGGCCTGGAGCTGCGGCAGGTCCGCGTGCCGCTGGGCGTCGTCGGCATCATCTACGAGGGCCGGCCGAACGTCACCGTCGACGCCGCCGCGCTCACGCTCAAGAGCGGCAACGCCGTGCTGCTGCGCGGCTCCTCCTCGGCGTACGACTCCAACGTCGCGCTGGTGGAGGTCATGCGCTCCGCGCTCACCGACCTGCCCGCCGACGCCGTGCAGCTCGTCCCGGGCCGCGACCGCGACTCGGTGAAGTACCTCATGCGCGCCCGCGGCCTGGTCGACGTGCTGATCCCGCGCGGCGGCGCGTCGCTGATCAATTCGGTCGTGGAGGAGTCGACCGTCCCGGTGATCGAGACGGGCGTCGGCAACTGCCACGTCTACGTCGACGCCGACGCCGACCTCGGCATGGCCGTGGACATCCTGGTGAACGCCAAGACGCAGCGGCCGTCGGTGTGCAACGCGGCCGAGACGGTGCTCGTTCACCGCGACATCGCCGCCGACTTCCTGCCGCGCGCCCTGGAGGCATTGCGCGGCAAGGGCGTGACCGTGCACGGCGACGAGGCCGTGCGGGCGTACGGCGACGACGTCGTGCCCGCCACCGAGGAGGACTGGTCGAACGAGTACCTCTCGCTCGACCTCGCCGCCGCCGTGGTCGGCTCGCTGGAGGACGCGGTCGCGCACATCCGCCGGTACGGCTCGGCGCACACCGAGGCGATCGTGACGAACTCCCAGTCGGCGGCCCGCCGGTTCGTGGCCCTGGTCGACTCGGCGGCCGTCATGGTCAACGCCTCGACGCGGTTCACCGACGGCGAGGAGTTCGGCTTCGGCGCGGAGATCGGCATCTCGACCCAGAAGCTGCACGCGCGCGGCCCGATGGGGCTGCCCGAGCTGACCTCCACCAAGTACGTCGTCACCGGCGAGGGTCACCTGAGGGGCGCCTGACCCGGCGTTCGCCGGGCCGTCCGGCGAGCGCCAGCGCCGCGGCCAGGCAGGCCACCGGTACGACCGGCAGGACGTACCGGT
Source organism: Actinoallomurus sp. CA-142502 (assembly GCF_050936355.1). NCBI lineage: Bacteria > Bacillati > Actinomycetota > Actinomycetes > Streptosporangiales > Thermomonosporaceae > Actinoallomurus > Actinoallomurus sp. CA-142502. Next base: position 8,646,952 of record NZ_JBNJMY010000001.1, on the reverse strand, counting down.
GGTCGAAGTCGAGGACCGCGACCGGCACGACCAGCAGCGTGACCGCCGTGCCCCAGGGCAGCAGCGTGCCGCCGCGCCGCAGGCCGAGCGCGCCCGCGAGGAGGATCGCCGCCAGGAACGGGCCGCGCAGGTAGGCCGGGTACTGGTAGGCGCGCAGCACGGCGGCGTACGGCTCGACGGAGTGGTACTCCCCGGTGGCGCCGGGGTCGTACGAGGACAGCGTCCGCAGCGCCGACGGCGGGACCCCGACGGGCGCCCAGCGGCCCTTCGCGAAGCCGAACGCGGGCGTCACGCGCCGGGGATGGCGGGCCGGTGTCCAGTGGAAGGTCAGAGAGACGTCGCGGCCGACCGCGCCGAGGTAGTCCAGGGGCTGGGCGAGGATCGCCCGCAGCGCGAACGACCGGGCGAGGTCGTTGTTCGCGGCGGCGCCCCCGCGCATGCGGTTGAGGGACGAGCGGGGATCCCACACGTACTCCGACGCGGCGTCCTGCCGGGTGCCGTTCGGGCACAGCGCGGCCTCGTCCGGCGGCGGCTGGATCCGGCGGCAGTCCGCGAAGGTCATGGTCCGCGCCCAGAGGGCGACCCCGTCGGTCCCGGAGAGGGCGAAGCGGCCGTTGTCGGCCCGGTACCAGCCGGCGAACAGCGCGAGGGGCAGCAGGCCCGCGACCGCCGCGGCGGCGAACCGGCGCACGCCGATCCGGCGTACGGCCAGGTAGAGCAGTACGAGCAGGAGCAGCGGCAGGCCTGCGCTGCGGGTCAGCGCGGCCGCCGCGAGCGCCAGGCCCGCGCCCGCCGCGGCACGCGCCGACGGGCGGCCGGGCGACCACATCAGCGTCACCACCGCGACGACCACGAGGAACAGGAACAGCGTGTCGGACAGCACGGCGTGTTCGAGCTGGAGCATCTGCCCGTCGAACAGGACCGGCACCGTCGCGAGCACCGCGCCCCACCCGGGCACGCCCCTGCGGCGGAGCAGCGCGTAGATCAGCAGGCCGGTCGCGAGGCCGAGGACGTGCTGCGTCGCGACCACCACGGGGACGCTGTGGAACGGCAGGAACAGGCGCAGCAGCAGCGGGTAGCCGATGCCGCGGAAGCCCGTCCCGGGACGCAGGTGCAGCGCGAGGCCGAGGTACTCGTAGGAGTCGATGTAGTACACCCGGCCGGGCCGGTATCCGAGCATCGTCACGATCCGCAGCCCGGCCGCGACGGCGAGGACCACGCCGAACGGCGCGTGCGCCGCCCACCGCGAACGTCCGGCGGGTCGGCGGGACGGCAGCCGCGAGACGGGCGCGTCGGCGAGAAGGTGCGGCAAAGCGGCTCCTTATTGTAATTTCGTCCAATAGTGCGCGGACAAGCGTCACCGGCCGCCCGGCGGCGCGTTACGCGCCGCCGGAAGGCGGTCTCAGTCGCGGGTCAGTTCCAGTACGGGTCGTTCTCGAACACGCAGGGCCGGACCGGCCCGGCCACCAGGTAGGACCCGAGCTTCCACAACTTCGTGCGGTGCGACTCGGCGAGCTCCACCACGAGCGTCTGACCGGGCTTGATGCGCTGGGGGAAGATCTTGAAGGACTGGAACGAGCGCTTCGACGCCGGCCACACGAGCGGCTGGTGCGCGAGCATGTCCCGGTACGACCGGGGCAGGTCGGACATCTTCGTCACGGACTTCGACGGGGTCGGGGGAGCGGGCTGGTCGACCACGGCGCCCCGCTCGCCGGTGCATCTCATGTGCTGGGGCAGATAGGTGATGTCGGTACGGGCGCCGTCGTCCGCGAGTTCCGCCTGCAGCCGGGCCGCCGCGCGCAACTCCTTGACCGTCACGGTGATCGAGCCGTCGGCGTTCCGGGTGACCGCGTAGGCCGCCGTGGCCTCCGGGCCGATCAGCGTGGGGACGGCGAGCGCGGCGAGAACGGCCACTGCGGCGGCCGCCACGGTCACCGGCCGCCACCGGACCCTCGTGGGCCGTCCCGCCGTGCGCCACCGCCGCCGCACCGTGCCGCGTCGCCGGGAGGCTCGGTCCGCCACCTCGGTCTTCAGCTCCGCCAGGAGCCTGTCCTCGAAGCTCATCGCAGTCCCTCCACGGCGACGGTCGGGCCGGTGTCGGGATCGCCGCGCAGCGACCGGCGGGCCCGGTGCAGGCGGACCCGGGCGGTGTTCTGCCGGATGCCCAGGACGGCGGCCGCCTCCCCGACGGTCAGTTCGTCGATCGCCACGAGTTCCAGCACCGCGCGCTCGCCCGGCGGCAGGCCGGCCATCGCGGCCAGCAGCCGGCGCGCCGGTCTCTCCGCGTCGATGCGGTCCTCGAGCCGGGACACGTCGTCCGTGTCGAGCAGGCGACGGCCGGCGATCCGGTGTTCGAGCCGCTGCTGTCGTGCCTCCCGCCGCCGGTACGCCGCGAGCGTGTTGCGCGCCACGCCGTGCAGCCACGCGACCTCGGTGCCACGGTCCGCGCGGTAGGTGTGCGCCGAGTCGATCACCGCGACGAACACGTCCGCGACCAGGTCGGCGACCAGGTGAGGATCGTCGAGCCGGCGGGCCACGAACCGCGTGACCGCGTCGACGTGGCGCCGGTAGAACCGCTCGAACGCCTCAGGGTCGGTGGCGACCTCTGCCGGCGATGCGTGCCTGCCGCGCATCGGTCCGCCTCCTTCACCGTTCCGCCGGATCACACCCTTACTTGGTCATTGGCGAAGGAAGGGTTACATGCTAACTTTTCTTTGCAGGGGCAAAATTTTGTTAGGAGGGTCTCCGTGCCGACCGGTGACGAGCTCGTGGAGGTGCTGGCGACGCTCGCCAACCCGCATCGCCTGCGCGTCGTCGCGGCGCTGGCGCGTGAGCGCAACTACGTCAGCCGGCTGGCCCGTGAGCTGGGCATCAGCCGGGCGTTGCTCCAGGTGCACCTACGGAAGCTGCAGGCGGCCGGGCTCGTGTCGGCCCAGATGGAGCTGTCCGAGGACGGGAAGGCGATGAAGTTCTACGAGGTGACCCCCTTCTCCATCCAGCTCACCCCGGAGGCCGTCGCGGCCGCCGTACTCACTCTCACCACACCCGAGATCGTCCAGCGCGACGGCGGGGAGGAATCACCCATATGAACGGGCATGCCTTGGCGGAAGTCATCGGAGCCGCCGGACTCTCCACGGTGGTCGCCGTGACCATCTGGCAGGTCGCCGCCATCGTGCGGGCCAAGATCCTGGCGCCGCGCGAGGGGAGGTACCAGGAGCTCGCCGAGAGCACCGCGGCCGTGCAGGAGAGGACCGACCTTCAGCTCCGGGAGATCACCCTGGTCCTGGAGGACATGCGCGGGCGCCTGGCCTCACTGGAACGGATCCTCAAAGAGGTCGAGTAACGACCGGAGGACCCCGGGCCGCCGAGCTGCAACTCGGCGGCCCAGGTAGCGAAGAAGCATCACCTCGCCCGAGGGCGAGTTCTCGTCGAATACCCCTTCGTGGAAAGGACAGCAGTTCATGCTGCGCATTGGCAAGTCGGCCCCGCCGGAGACCGCGGCGCGGGCCCCGGCAGGGCCCGCGCCCCTCGTGGAGCGCGTCGCGGGGTGGTCGGTGCGGCACCGCACACCGGCCATCGCGGGCTGGTTCGCCCTGGTGATCCTCGCCGTGCTCGCCGGCACGCTGATTCCGGGTCAGGGCGCCGGCGGCATCGATCCGGGGGAGTCGGGCCGGGCCCAACGCGTCCTCGACGCCCAGCACGCCTACGTGCCGGTCCTGGAGAACGTGCTGGTCCAGTCCCGTACGGGCGGACGGTTCGCGGACGACCCGGACCTGCGCCAGGCCGCGCGGGACCTGGAGGCGGCGCTCCGGCGGACGCCCGGCACGGTCACGGGTCTCCGCTCGCCCCTGGTGTCCAGGGACGGCCGCTCCGGCCTGGTCACCTTCCAGCTCGCGGGACCGTACGAACAGGTGGACGCGCAGTACGACGCCGTCGTGAAGGCGGTCGCGGAGGTGGCGGCCCGCCATCCGGGGGCGCGTGTGGCCCAGGCCGGCGACCGCAGTCTGAGCTCCGCGGTCGACGAGGGCATCAAGGGCGACTTCAAGCGGGCCGAGCACTTCTCACTGCCGATCACCGTGGTGATCCTGCTGGTGGTGTTCGGCTCGCTGATCGCGGCGGGCATCCCGCTGCTGCTGGCGTTCAGCACCGTCATCGGCGCGTTCGGCCTGCTGCAGGTGGTCGATCACTGGACCCCGATCAACAGCGCGACCCACTCCATGGTCCTGCTGATCGGCGTCGCCGTCGGCATCGACTACTCGCTGTTCTACCTGCGACGCGAACGTGAGGAGCGCGCCGCGGGCCGTACCGTCCGGGAGGCGCTGCGGGTCACCGCCCGCACCTCCGGGCACGTCATCCTCGTCTCGGGCCTGACGGTGATGCTCTGCATGACCGGGCTGCTGTTCAGCGGGCTGGCCGAGCTGCGCGGGCTGACGATCGGCGCGGTCCTCGTGGTCGGCCTCGCGATGGTCGGCTCGGTGACCGTGCTGCCGGCGCTGCTGAGCCTGCTGGGCCGCTGGGTGGACCGGGGCCGGCTCCCATGGTTGGGCCGCCGGCGTACGGCCGCGGCGGAGTCACGCACCTGGACGGCGGTCGCGCGGGTGGTCGTGCGGCGGCCGCTCCTGTGGGGCGGCGCGGCCGTGCTCGCCCTGGTGGTGATGGCGCTGCCCGTGTTCGGGATCCACCTGCAGGACGCCGCCGTGACCGACAGCCTGCCGCGCAGCGTGCCCGTCGTGGACGCCGCCGTCCGCATGCAGGAGGCCTTCCCGGGCACGCCGTCTCCGGCTCGCGTGGTGGTGTGGGAGACACGTGACGGCGCGCTCGACGGTCCGGGCGTACGGCGGGCCGTCGACGGCCTGCGGGGCGACGGGGCGCAGCCGATCGCCCAGGCGCGGGTCGGCCGGGCGCTGCTCCTGCGGGTGCCCCTGGCCGACTTCGGCAACGGGGAGACGGCCGTCCGGGCGCTGGGCACGCTGCGGCACCGGTCCCTGCCCGCGGCGTTCGGGCACGTGGACGGGGTCGAGTACGCGGTCACCGGCCGGACCGCGCTGGCGTACGACTTCACCCGGCAGCTGTCCGGCCGTACGCCGCTCGTCTTCGGGTTCGTGCTCGTCCTGGCGTTCGTCCTGCTCACCGTGGCGTTCCGCTCCCTCACCGTGCCGCTGGTCTCGATCGCCTTGAACCTGCTGTCGATCGGTGCCGCGTGCGGCGTGCTCGGCTGGGTGTTCCAGGGCGGCCACGGGGGCTCGCTGCTCGGCTTCACCTCCTACGGAGGGATCGTCGACTGGCTCCCGGTGTTCATGTTCGTCGTCCTGTTCGGCCTGAGCATGGACTACCACATCTTCATCCTCAGCCGGATCCGCGAGCGCCGGTCCGGCGGAGCCGGTCCGCGCGAGGCGATCGTCGAGGGCGTCGGCGCGAGCGCGGGCGTCGTGACCAGCGCCGCCGTCATCATGACCGCGGCCTTCAGCGTCTTCGTCGTGCTGACCGCGATCGAGTACAAGATGATGGGCGTCGGGCTGTCCGTGGCCATCCTGCTCGACGCCACCCTCGTACGCGGCGTGCTCCTCCCTGCCGCTCTGGCCCTGCTCGGCGACCGGGCGTGGGGTCGCCGCCGGTGAGAAAGGCTGGGTCGCCCCGGCGGGTGGGTTGCGGACCCGCCGGGGCGACCGCCTCTCCCGGCGGAGGGCCGGTGGCCGGCGTCGCCTAGTGAACGGTCAGGTCCGCGGACTTACCGCCGGCGACGATCTTGTACTGGCCGGGGACGACCGACCGGGTGGACGAGCCGTTGATGTCGCCCTGCGTCACGGCCAGGCGCGACACCGGGAACGACAGCGAGACGGTCGTCGACTGGCCGGCCTTCAGCGGCACGCGAGTGTAGGCGACGAGGCGGTTCGGCGGGACGAGGATGCGGCTGACCGGCTGCTGGGCGAAGACCGGTACCACCATGTCGCCGTCGCGGGAACCGGTGTTGGCGACCTTGACCGACACCTTCACCGTGCTGCCGCCGGACACCGAGACGTCGTTCACCGCGTACGAGGTGTAGGACAGGCCCGCGCCGAAGCCGAACAGCGGATCGTAGGACGAGCTGGTGCCGGAGTTGGTGCCCGGCAGCTGCTGGTAGAACATCGGCTCGTCGCCGGCGACCTTCGGCCACGACACCGGCAGGCGTCCGCTGGGGTTGGCCTTGCCGAACAGGACGTTCGCCACCGCCGTACCGCCCTCGCTGCCCGGCAGCCAGGACATGAGCAGCTGCTTGGCGTCGGCGGCGCCGCCGAGGGCGAGCGGCCGCCCGGCCACGACCACCACGATCACCGGCTTGCCGGTGGCCTGCAGGTCGTCGACCAGCTTCTGCTGGTCGGCGGCCAGCTCGGGCGTCTCGTTGTCGTTGGTGCCCTCGGCGCCCGGCTTCTCGCCGACCACGACGACGGCCGCGTCCGCGCCCTTCGTCTGGTCGACCGCGTCACCGGCGTCCTTGACCAGCTTGGCGTGGTCGCCGATGAGGTTCTTGATGCCCTGGTAGACCGTGACGCCCGGATCGTTGACGCCGTCCGGGATGCCCTGCCACTGGATCGTCCAGCCGCCGTCCTGGTTGGGGATCGAGTCGGCGCTGGGGCCGGTCACGACCACCTTGCCGACGCCGGTCGACAGCGGCAGCACGTTGCCGTCGTTCTTCAGCAGTGTCTGCGACTCGGTGGCCGCGCGGACCGCGAGGTCCTTGTCGGCGCCGAGCGCGATGCCGTCCGCCTGGGAGGCGTCCACGTACGGGTGCTCGAACAGGCCGAGCTTGAACTTCAGCGTCAGGATGCGCGAGACGGCCTCGTCGATGCGCGCCTTGGACACCTTGCCGCTCTTGACGTCGGCGATGAGCCCGTTCACGTAGTCGTCGACGCTGCCCGGCGGCAGCATCGCCATGTCCACGCCCGCGTTGACCGCGATGGCCGCGGCTCCCGCGTAGGTGTCGCTCAGGTGGTAGGCGGTCTGCAGGCTCTGGACGTCGTTCCAGTCGCTGACCACGACGCCCTTGAAGCCCCACTGCCTGCGCAGCAGGTCGGTGAGCAGGTAGTGCGAGGCGTGCGCGGGGATGCCGTTGACCGAGCCGGAGTTGGCCATGAGGGTCAGCGCGCCCGCGTCGACCGCGGCCTTGTAGGCCGGCAGGAACGTGTCCTGGAAGTAGCGCGGGTCCAGGTGCGCCTCGGTGCGGTCGTGGCCCGCGAACGGCGCGGAGTAGCCGGCGAAGTGCTTGACCGTCGCCGCGACCTGACCGGACTTCTGCAGGCCCTGGATGTTGGCGGCGCCGAGCGAGCCCGCGAGGTACGGGTCCTCGGAGTAGGTCTCGTAGTAGCGGCCCCAGCGGGTGTCGCGGGAGATGTCCTCGACGGGCGCGAAGTCCCACTGCGGGCCGGTGGCCTTGACCGCGCGCGCGGTGGACTCGCCCATCGCCTCGGACAGCTGCGGGTCCCAGGTGGCGCCGACGCCCACCTGCTGGGGGAACTTCGTGGCGCCGAGGACGTTGTTGTGCCCGTGGACGGCGTCGACGCCGTACACGATCGGGATGTGCAGGCGGGAGTGGTCGATCGCGTACTTCTGGACCGCGTTGACCATGTCGGCCCAGTCCTTGGGGGTGTTCTGCGGCGGGGTCTCCCCGCCGCCGGACAGCACCGAGCCGGCTTTCAGGTCGGTCAGGATGTGCTTCATGCAGGACTCGACCAGGGCGCCGCCGGCCCACTGGCAGTCGCCCTGCATGTTGACCACCGCCGGCTGGGTCATCTGACCGACCTTCTCCTCGAGCGTCATGCGCTTGAGGAGGTCGGCCACACGGGCGGGGACGGGGGCGTGCGGGTCCTGATATCCGGACTGGGCGCTGGCGCCGGTCGCGCTCAACGCCAGGCCGGAAAGGGTGAGAGTAACGGCCAGCCCGATGTGGGCGGCCCTGGACCTCAGTCTCATGACGCGTGTCTCCAGGCGGGGGATCAAGAAGAGGCTCTGTGATCAAAGACCCAGCCGAAGATCAAATCAAGGCTTGAATTAAGTTTGGCCGAAGCCTGCCAGAATCGTTCAAGAGTTGAACGCGACCTGGAGAACGAGCGCCAGCGCGCCGAGCACCTCCGCGCGGTCGCCGAGGACCCCGGGCACGATCGACACCAGCGAGGCCGCGCTGGCGATCGCCGATCGTCTCACCGCCTCGGCCATCGGATCCAGCAGCAGCGCCCCCGCACGGCCCAGGTCGCCGCCGACCACGACTCGCGTCGGGTTCAGCAGGTTGCACAGGCCGGCCACACCGGCGCCGACGTAACGGCCGGCGTCGCCGACCGCGCGGCGGCACGGCGCGTCGCCGGCGAGGGCCAGCTCGACGATCCGCGCGGTGGTCAGGCCGTCGCCGTGCGCGTGCCGCAGCAACTCGGCGAGGTAACGGCCGCCGGCGTAGGTCTCCAGGCAGCCGCGGTTGCCGCAGCGGCACATCGGCCCTCTCTCGTCGAGCGTGAGGTGCCCGAGCTCGCCCGCGGTGCCGCCGGGCCCGTGGTAGAGACGGCCGCCGATGACGATGCCGGCGCCGACGCCAGAGCTGATCTTGATGTACGCGGCGTCGGCGTGGCCGTGCGCCGCGCCCCACGTCATCTCGCCGAGCGCGCCGAGGTTGGCGTCGTTGTCGACGTGCACGGGGCGGCCGAGGCGCCGGGCGGCCTCGTCGGCGGCGTGGATGCCGGCCCAGCCGGGCAGGATCGTGCTCGACCCGATCGTGCCGGTCACCGCGTCGACCGGACCGGGCACGCCGAGCCCGATCCCGACCACGTCCTCGCGCGTCGCGCCGGCCGAGGCCAGCAGCCCGTCCATGAGACGTTCCGCCGCGGACAGGCCGTCGGCCGCCGACGCGCCGACGTCGAGCGGCATGACCCGCTCGGCGATCACCTCGCGGGCGAGGTTGCCGATCGCCACGCGCAGGTGCGAGTGGCCGAAGTCGACCCCGACGGCGAGCCCGGCGCCGGGAGCCAGCGACACCGCGCGGGCCCGGCGCCCGCCGGCCGACGTCGGCGTCACGACGAGCAGCCCGCCGGCGGTCAGCTCGCGCACGATGTTGGAGACGGTGGCGCGGGAGAGCCCGGTGGTGCGCGCGATGTCGGCCTGGGTCGGCGCCCCGGACTCGCGCACCGCCTCGATGACCCGCCGCTGGTTGGCCTCCCGCAGGGACGTCTGCGAGCCCGGCATCGCCACCATCGGTCCCCCAGCGGGTCTACGGTGTTCAAGAAGTGAACTCCAGGCTACGCGCAACCGTGCTCGGAGTAACCCGCCTCCGTACACTCGCCGGCGTGCACCGCGTGTGTCGCGGGTCCGGCGTCATGGGGGACTCGGCCCCGCACGGCGATCGTCATTCGCGGCATTCACCGCTATCGCACATCTTCGAAGTGTCATAGCGGCACTTCCGGCGTTTGCCGTCGATCCTTCAGGTAAGGCGCGATCGCTGTACGATCAGGCCATGGCGCAGTGGTCGGTAGAGCGGTCGGACACCGGCCCCGGAAGGACCCCCCGCGGTGTCGGCGAAGCCGACGAGGGCCGCGTACGGGCGACCGTGGTCGACGAGCGGTTGGAGACCGTACGTGTGGAACCGAGGCTGCTGCGATCCTCACGGGAGGAGCTGAGCCGGCTTCTCATCGAGGCGGTCAACGCCGCGCTCGAGGACTTCCGCGCGCGTCGCTTCGACGGCGAGGCCCCGGATTTCGATTTGCGCGAGATCATCGCCGACCTGCAGAAGGCGAACGAGCAATTCCGGCGCGACATGAGCCAGCGGATGGAGTTCGCCGCGGACGTCGTCACCGAACTGCGCCAGGCCGGGGTCAGGGTGGCCGATCTGCCGACCCTGAACGTCGACGACATGGTCGACGAGGTGACCGGCCTCCTGCGAACGGTGGACGAGGCGCGGCACCTCGGCGACGAGGAGCTCACCGGTACGGGCGAGGCCCCGCGGGCGTCGGTGCGCGCGGTGTGCGTCCCCGTCGGCCGGCTCAAGTCACTGGTTCTGGACGCCCGCGCGACACGCGGCACCGTCGAGCTCGAACGGGACGTCGTCACCGCGGTGAACGCCGCGCTGGACGACCTGGACGCCAGGACGCGGGACCGGCGGGCGGAGGCCGACGTCGATCCGGAAGCGGTGAAGAAACAACTCGGCCAGCTGAGGGAACGGAACATGGCCCGGCTGGAGTCCTACTTCCGGGCGTTGAGTGACGTGATCAACGGCATCGAGCCGGAGCGTTGAGGGAGCAAGGATGACCGAGCCGCAGATCGAGTACGACCGGCCGCAGCTGAAGCTGGCCGGCGACGGCATCGTGACCGCCCACGAGAACGCCCGAACCCACCTGGCCAACACCCAGACGCAGATCGAGGGGTTCGGCGAGTGGTGGAACCCCAACAACGACCCGAACGATCTGATCGGGGGCGTGCTCGGCGGGTGCTTCACGGCCGTCCACCAGATGATGATGTCCACCGGCCAGCAGAACCTCGACGTGCTGCACAGCCACGGGCAGGCGATGCAGGTGATGTCCGGGAACATGACCGGAGCGGAAGACGCGAACACCGGCCTGACCCAGTCGGTCTGACCCTGATCCGAGGAGGCCGGACGCGGCCGGAAAGGTGACACGATCCAATGGCGATAGAGCTCCCGGGCTGGTTTGCCAAGCTGCTCAACCTCATGGGCATAGCCGGAGCCGCGGGCTGGACGAACGCCAATGAGGACACGGCACACGCCGTCGGCACCGTGTACCAGCAGCACGCGACCAACGTTCAGCCCGCGGTGACCGACGCGAAGACCCACGGACAGCGCGCGACCTCCGCCGTCCAGAGCGCGGCCGGAACGTCGATGACGCAGACGATCGACCATCCGCAGGGCGCGATCAACAACCTCATCGACCACCACAAGGGCGCGCTGGTGACGGCGCTCATCGCCGGCGGCGTGGTGCCGATCGGGCTGGCCTCCTACAAGATCTTCAAGCTCCTCGACGGCGGCGTGACCGCGGCGCAGATAGCGGGCTCCCTCATGATCCCCGGCGGTCAGGTCGCCATTCCGGAGGAGCTGGCGATCGGCCGTCTGCTGCAGACCGGCATCACGAACACGCTGCTCGCGCTCCTCCTCGGGAACTCGGACACCAAGTCGGATTAGACCGTCTGAGCGGACCGGCGTACCGGAACGCGTCGACGCCCGGCAGACCGTCTCCGGCTGCCGGGCGTCCGTTCGGGGATGAGGGGGCGGCGTACCCCCCGTCAGGACTCGCGGTTGCGGTCGTCTCCCGGGCGGCCGCCGAAGCGGGAGAAGATCTTCTCGCCCACGTTGACGGCGCCCTCGGCCGCGCCCTTGACCACGCCGATGAACGGGTCCTCGCTACGGTTCCACGACTCGCGGTAGGCGCGGGCGGCGTTCTTGATCTCATCGGAGATCGAGGCGTTCGCGTCGTCGGCCCGGCGCGGGTAGTCGCCGGCGAGGATGCGCTGGTATTCGCCCTCGTTCGCCCAGTGCTCCAGCTCCGCGAAACGCACCACGGCGTACGGGTGCGAGCGGGTCAGCAGGTTGAGGAACTTCAGCAGCCCGTCGCGCACGTCGCCGGCCGCGTCGTACTCGCGAGCCTGCTCGCGGAACGCCTCGGAGTCCATCTCGGTCAGGCGGCCGCCGCCGGCGAGTTTCATCAGGGCGCGCTTGCCCGCGTCGACGTCCTGGCCGGCGAGCAGCCCGGCGCGGTCGGCGGACAGCTCGGCCTTGCGCTGCCATTCGTTCAGGCCCATGAGGATCGCGGAGATGGCGATGTTGCCGAACGGCAGCCAGGCGATCCGCGCGCCGAGGTTGGTCAGGATCAGTGCCATCGTCCGGTACACCGCGTGGCCGGAGAGCACGTGCCCGACCTCGTGGGCCACGACGAACCGCAGCTCCTCGTCGTCGAGCAGGTCGACAAGGCCGGTGTTGAGCACGATGAACGGGTGGTCGGTGCCGATCGTCATGGCGTTCGGCGTGGGGTCCTGCACGACGTACAGCTCCGGCACCTCGGGCAGGTCGAGGATGTAGGAGGCGTCGCGGACCATGTCGTTGATGTTGCGGAACTGCGTCTCACCGGCGCGTACGCTCCCGCCGAGGAACATCAACCGGATCGCGCGCTCACTGAACAGGCCCGCCAGGCGCTTGAGCACGGTGTCGAAGCCCGTCAGCGACCGCAGCGCCACCAGCGCCGACCGGTCGGCGGGGTGTTCGTAGGCCCGGGAGCTGATGCCCGGAAAGCGCGTGCGTGAACGGTCGGGCGTGTTGCTCGTCATGTCCGGCATGCTATGTCCGACGCTTGTGCCCCGCTCAGGGTTCCCCTCCCGCGTGTGCGCCATCTATGGTCCGGTTCATGGTGGAGGCGTACGGGCCAGGGCCCGCGGAGACGATGTCGCGCGACGAGCGGGCCGCACTGCAGCGGGCCCGCCTGCGCGAACTGATCGACCGGCTCGTACGGGCCGGCGGCGTCCAGGGCGAGCGGCTGCGCGCGGCCGGCGTCACGGGCGGCGAGGACGTCGCGCTCGCCGATCTGCCCAAGCTGCCGTTCACCACCAAGCAGGACCTGTGGGACTCCTACCCGCACGGCATGCTGGCGGTGCCGATGCGCGACGTCGTCGTGGTGCACGGCTCCAGCGGCTCGCGCGGCCGGCCGACGCTCGTCCCGTACACGCGGGGCGACCTGGAGCTGTGGGCGGCGATGTGCGCGCGGTCCCTGGTCTGCGCGGGCGCCGGCCCGGACAGCGTGGTGCACAACGCCTACGGCTACGGCCTGTTCACCGGCGGGCTCGGCATCCACCAGGGCGCGGTCGCCCTCGGCGCGACGGTCGTGCCGATGTCGGGCGGCATGACCGAGCGGCAGATCCGGCTGCTCGCCGACCTGCGGCCCGACATCCTGACCTGCACGCCGTCCTACGCGGTACGCCTGGGGGAGGCCGCGCGGGACGCCGGGGTCGAGCTGAACCTCAAGGCCGGCCTGTTCGGCTCCGAGCCCTGGTCGGAGGAGCTGCGCGGCACGATCGAGGACCTGCTCGGCCTGGCCGCGCTGGACATCTACGGCCTGTCGGAGGTCATCGGGCCGGGAGTGGCCACCGAGTGCCTCGAACGCGACGGCCTCCACGTCAACGAGGACCACTTCCTCGTGGAGGCGGTCGGCGAGGACGGCTCGCCGGTGCCGGAGGGCACGCCGGGCGAGCTGGTGTTCACCACGACGCGCGAGGCGATGCCGCTGCTGCGCTACCGCACCGGGGACATCGCGTCGCTGACGACCGCGCCGTGCCCGTGCGGGCGCACGCTCGTCCGGATGAGCAAGGTGCTGGGCCGCCGCGACGACATGCTGGTCGTCCGGGGCGTGAACGTCTATCCGCGCGAGATCGAGGCGGTGCTGCTGCGGCACGCCTCGCCGCACTACCAGGTGATCGTCGACCGGCGGGCGACCATGCCGCGGCTCATCGTGGCGTGCGAGGGGGCCGGTCCGGGGCTGGAGCAGGAGCTGTCGGCCGAGCTGGGCCTGTCGTGCGAGGTCCGGGTGCTGCCGGCCGGCACGGTGCCGCGAGTGGAGATCGGCAAGGCGGTGCGCGTGGTGACTTGGGAGTCCGGAGAGGCACCGCTACCCGGCCTGTAGCCCCCTCATTGATGCTCATTTGCGACATAACGCCGTTCGTTCACTGGCTAACCTTTACCGATCCTTTGATCGGTGACGGGGCTTGGAGCGGGGAGTGCTTGGAGCGGGGAGTGTCGTGAACGGTGGACAGGGTGGCTTCGCGCCGCCGGATGGCGGGCGGTGGCCGGACGAGCCGCAGGACGGGGCGCCGTACGGGGCCGGAGCGCAGCCGCGATACGAGGGACGACCGGGCGCGTACGGCACGCAGCCCGAGGCGTACGGCACGCAGCCCGGCTCGTACGGTGGAGGGTTCGGATCGTACGGACCCGAGCCGTGGGAGGAGCCGTCGAGCCGGCGCCGGACGGGGCTGATCGTCGGTCTGGCGATCGGCGCGGTCGTCGTGCTGGGCGGCGTCGCCGCACTGGCCGGCGTGGTCCTGTCATCCGGCGACCACCACACCCGGCCGGACGCGGCCGCCGCGCCGTCCGGTGACGCGACCTCGCCGGCGGCCGAGAGCGTGACGCACTCCATCGTGCCGCCGATGACCGTCGGAACGTACCGGCGGCTGACCGGCAACGTCGCGGACCGGCTGGTCCAGAGGATGCGCCAGTCGATGGTCAAGGAGGACCGTCAGCACGCCGACGTGTACGCGAAGTGGAAGATCGCGATCTATACCTACGGCGGCGACCCGGACCGTCGGCTGCTCTTCGTGGGCATGTCGGCCAAGGACAGCCCGAAGATCGCCGAAGCGATGCGAACGACGTCCCCGTCGGAGCTGGTCGACCAGATGTTCCTCGGCACGGGAGTGGCCCAGACCAAGGACTACGCGCCCGGGCATTTCGGCGGCGTACTCCGCTGTGGCAAGGGTGATCTGGGCGGTATGACGGCGATGACCTGCGCGTGGGCGGACTCCTCCACTTTCGGCATGGTCGCCCAGCCCCAGAAGTCGGCCGCGACGCTGGCGCGGGTCACCCTCCGGCTGCGCGACGCCGCCGAACGCTGACGGGGGACGAGTGAACGACGGACAGGACGACGGGCCGGGGTTCGTGCCGCCGGACGGCGACCCTCGGCCTGATGAGGGCCTGGCGGGCCGGAGCGACACGCCGCGCGGCGGCCCGGGAGGCCATGAGGCCCCCGGCGGCCCGGCGTCGTACGGCAACGGCTTGTTTCGGTCGTACGCCGACGGCGCGCCGTCCGTGCCGTACGGCGCGCCGCTGCCGCCGAAGAAGAACCGCCGGGGCCTGCTCATCGGGCTCGTCGTCGTGGCCGCCGTCGTGTCCGTCGCCGTGCCCGCCATGTCCATGCTGCTCGTGATGGCTGGGCCACTGGGCGCCCCACACGAGGTGCACGCGATCGTCGTCCCCGAGACCTTCGGCCCCTACCAGCGGAAGACCGGAAGCGACGCGCAGCAGGCCGAGAAGGCCATGCTTCAGGAGATGGCACCGCACGGTGGCGCGTTCACGCACGCGAAGACCGCCATCTACCAGAGGCGCGGAAGCACCGAGCCTCCCATCGTCTTCATCGGGCTCTCGGCGAAGGACGCTCCGGCGGCGGCGAGGCAGCTGCGGGCCGCCACGCCGTCGGAGCAGGTCGACTGGGTGTTCGAGCCGCTGGGGATAAAGGACAGCGCGAAGGACTACACGGCCGGGCGGTTCGGCGGTGTGCTCCGCTGCGGGAGGGGCAGGGACGAGGACGGGACGGTGGTGACCTGCGCCTGGGCGGACGGCTCGACCCTCGGCATGGTGTTCAGATCGGGATACCGCAGCGTCAAGTCCCTGGCCGGCGTCACGTTCGAACTGCGCAACGCGGCCGAGCACTGATGCCGGGCGGCGAATCGAGGGGGCGTACGAATCGGACGTCGGCGCCGCTGGTTAGGGTCGCGCCATCAACGGCCACGGGTTGACGTCTGTGGCTTGCTCTCCGGGGCCCGTCTGGCTGAAGGGAGGCCGGTAGCGTGTGGGCGGTTGATGGCGCCCCAGCCCTCGACACCGCGGTTGGCGATGTTGATGGCTGCGATGTGGTCTGCGTGTCCAGCGAGATCGCAGGATCGGCACCTGAATGTGCCGCGCTCAGGCCGGTTGAGCCGGGTGACGTGTCCGCATCGCGGGCAGGTCTGACTCGTGTATGCCGGGTCGACGGTGGTGAAGGCGATGCCGGCGCGTTCGGCCTTGTAGCGGGTGAAGGTGATCTGCTGGGCGAATGCCCAGCCGTGCAGAGTGCGTCGCTGGGACCGGGAAGCCCTTACCCGGCCGCGGATGCCATCAAGACGCTCCATGGCGATACCGCGGCCGGTGCCGGCTCCGTGCGCGGACAACACCGAGGCCTTACGCACCAGGTGTTTGCTGATCTGGTGGTTGACGTCTTTCATCATCCGCGACTCGCGCCCGGCCAGCGTGCGCAGCCGACGCCGGGCCGCGGAGGTGCCCTTGGCCTGCAGCCGTCGGCGTTGCCGGTGCCGACGGTCGCGGAGACCACGGATGTGACCGTTGTTCTCGATCGTGCCGGGCAGGACCTCTCCGTCGGAGGTGACGGTCAGGTTCGCCGTGCCCTGATCAACCCCGAGGAAGCCATTGACCGGCTCGGCGAAATCCGGCCGGGGAAGAGTGACGGCGACTTGAAGAAGCCAGAGTCCGTTGCGTTCGATCAAGTCGCATTCCCCGATCGGCAACGTGGCGATGGCCTTCAGGTCGCTGTCCCGGCCGGTATAAGCCACGTGGATCCGGCCGGCGGGGGTCCAAACGGAGGCGATGCGGGCGTCTCGGTTGAAGCTGATCATTCTGGCGTCGTAGGGCACGGCGGCGTGTGGCCGGAAGACGTGCGCCCGTTTCCTGGTCGATCGGCGGTTGGCGTAAACGTCGGCGACGCGTGCGATCGTGCGTACGGTGGCCTGGGCGCCAAGGTCGGCGAAGTGGTCGCGCAGGTGCCGGTAGATCAGCCGGTGCAACGCCAACTGCCCGAACACGCCCTGTTCCCAGGCGATGCGGGAGGCGTAGGTGGCGGCGGTGTTGCAGACCGCCACGGCCGCGGCCAGCCGGACCGCCTGTTCAGGCGTGGGCGTCAGGCGTACCTGTACCACCGAGGAACACCCTGCCTGCTTGACCGCCGACTTCCGCAACGTCACCGCCACCCTCCCTCCGCGCGATTCCGTTCCGTTCTCGTGGCGGAGACGTTACGGACTGCCACCGACAGTTCGTGACCCAAGTTGCTGTCCTGCGATCGACTTGTGAGGAGGAGGCGCATCGTCCCCGGTCGTGGCACCGGGGGTTTCCGCGCCACAAGAGGATGAAACGTCGACTCGGGGTCATGGGCGGCACCTTCGATCCCATCCACCACGGTCACCTCGTGGCCGCGAGCGAGGTGGCGCACCTGTTCGCGCTGGACGAGGTGATCTTCGTGCCGACCGGCCAGCCGTGGATGAAGGAGGGGCGGAAGACGTCCCCGGCCGAGGACCGCTACCTGATGACGGTGATCGCGACCGCGTCCAACCCCCGGTTCTCGGTCAGCCGCGTCGACATCGACCGGCCAGGGAAGACCTACACCATCGACACGTTGCGGGAGATGCGCGAAATACACGGGCCGGACGCCGAGTTGTTCTTCATAACCGGCGCTGACGCTCTGGGCGAGATCTTGTCCTGGCGTGACGCGGATGAGCTCTTCAACCTCGCACATTTCATAGGCTGTACGCGTCCCGGCCACAACCTCGCCGACCCCGGGCTGCCCGGCGGCGGGGTGAGCCTCGTCGAGGTGCCCGCTCTGGCGATCTCATCGACCGAGTGCCGCGAACGCGTGCGTGCCGGCGAGCCCGTGTGGTACCTGGTGCCAGACGGAATCGTGCAATACATCAATAAACGAGGGCTTTATCGTGGCGACTGACGACGAAGCCCCCGCAGGGAGGAACACGACAGCATCGTGACCGCATCCGACAGGGCCAACCAGCTGGTCCAACTCGCCGCCGAGGCCGCGGCGGAGAAGCTGGCCGAGAACATCATCGCCTATGACGTGAGCGAGCAGCTCGTCATCACGGACGCCTTCGTCCTCTGCTCGGCCGCCAACGACCGTCAGGTCCGCTCGATCGTCGACGAGGTCGAGAGGCGCCTGCGCGAGGACGCCGACGCCAAGCCGATTCGCCGTGAGGGCGAGCGCGAAGGCCGATGGGTGCTCCTCGACTACTCCGACATCATCGTGCACATCCAGCACGAAGAGGACCGCGTCTACTACGCGCTCGAGCGCCTGTGGAAGGACTGCCCGGAGATGGCTCTGCCCGAAGACGTCAACGCCCACGCGGCACAACGTGTACGCGCGGGTGACGGCCGGTGAGCCCGCAGATCCATCCGGACGAAGGCGAGCGCTCGTGACCGGGCCGCGCAAGATCGTGTTGTGGCGACACGGCCAGACGGCCTGGAACGTCGAACGTCGCTTTCAGGGCACGACCGACATCCCGCTGGACCAGACCGGCGTGCAGCAGGCGGCCCGCTCCGCCCGGCTCCTCGCCGCCCTTCTCCCGTCCGCGATCGTCTCGTCCCCGCTGCAGCGGGCCAGCGCCACCGCCGGCGCGCTCAGCGAGGTCACCGGCCTGCCGGTCAACCACGACCCGGACCTCATCGAACGCGGCGGCGGCGCCTGGGAAGGCCTGACGAACCACGAGATCCGCACCCGCTACCCCAGCGAGCACGCCATCTGGCAGCCGCCAGGCGGCGAGACCGCGGAACAGGTCGCCAAGCGCTTCGGCGCCGCCCTCGAACGCGCGCTGACCCGCATCCCGGACGACGGCCTGCTCGTCGTGGTCTCCCACGGCGCGGCCGTCCGCATCGGCATGCTGCACTGGCTCGGCTTCCCCGAGGAGCTGTGGGGCCGCTTCGGAGGCCTGTCGAACTGCTGCTGGTCGGTGCTGGAGGACGGTCGCCTCGGCTGGCGTCTGGTCGAGCACAACGCCGGTACGCTGCCGGAACCCGTCCTGAGTGACGACCGTGCCGCGGGTGACGGCTGATCGATTACAGGTATGGCCGTCAGGTCCTATACACTGACGGGGCGTCGCAGGGAGACCTGAAAGACGCGCGGGGCTATGGCGCAGTTGGTAGCGCGCCTCCATGGCATGGAGGAGGTCTGGGGTTCGAATCCCCATAGCTCCACGGGCTGGCTCAACTTACTCACCGCCCCCCTTCGGGGGGCGGTTTCGCGTTGGGCCGCTATTCCTTTTGGGGGGCGACCCCTCATTCCCCCCGATGTGGGGGCTTCGCCCCCACGCCCCCACGTGGCTGGGGTCTCACGAGGGTTTTTTGCTCGGGTTGTTCGGATGCCGGGGGTGCCGGGCCCGTTGTCTGGGCCCGGCGGTTCTCTGCCTCTGGTTTTGGCTTGTTGGTTATGGCTGGAGCACCGTTACGGTTTCCATTACCGGGCGGGGGGTGGTCGGGGTGCAGGCTGCGGTTAGTTGGCCTACTCGGGCTACTCGGGCGGTCAGGGCCACGTTGGCGCCGCGGAAGCGGGCCGTACCGGGTGTTCTCGGGGTCCAGGAGCCGAACAGGTCGCCGCTGATGGGTTCTCGTGGCGTTACCGGGCCGCCGGTTCCGGTCATGCGGAACGAACCCGTCCGTGCGCCGTTGACGTCGATCTCGGCTACCGCGGTCCAGCTGTCGATGGGTACCGGCGTGCGCAGGTTCAGGCGGGAGATGCGCAGGTGGAAGCGGAGCGGCCGGCCCACCGTCGCTTGGTCGGCCGAGGCGGTCAGGCGGCCGTTGATGGTGACCGGGCGGGAGCCCAGCACCGGCACGGTGCAGGTGTAGGTGGCCGAGAAGCTCGACGCCTCCGCTGGCCCGTACGGCGCGACGACCGCGGCGCCGCTGAGCGTGATCGTCGTTGCGGCGGTCAGGGCGTGTCGTCCGATGGATTTGATCATCTTCTGTTCCCCCGTCGAGTTCGGCCTTCCGGACGTCGTGGCCCGGCGTCCGGAAGAGGGTTTCCCCGCGAGATCATCACGACCGTGACCCCCGCCGGGGTCTTTTTACCGGCGGGGGCGAAGATCATCACCTGGCGGTGGCATGACGGTGACGGGAGCCTCCCGTCCCGTCACCTGATCGCGGAACACTCCCTGATGCGTTCGGCGGCGTCCTCGGCCTGCCTGACGCCGGCCTGATACGCGGGCGCCCATGCGGCGCGGTCGCCGACATCCGGGCCGATCGCCTCGGTCGCCTCGGCGTCCGGAACCAGCCGGACGACGATCCGCTCGCCCTCTCCGGCGTCGCTCGGGCCGAAGCCGTGCGCCATCGGCTCGGCGACGATCAGCGTTTCCGCGTCACCGGCCAGGTCGAGGTTGGTTCCGGCCCGGAGCGCGCCGTCGATGTAACGGCGCCCGCCGATGGTGATCGGCGGGGCGGTCGCGGGGAAGGCGGTGCTCGCGGCCACGGCCTCCGGCAGCGACGCGGCGCCTCGCCGGTCCCAGACCACCGCCTCGCCGGTTTCGGCGTCCACCGCCGGGATCAGCAGCGGCCGCGACGGCCACTCCGCTCCGCCGACCAGGGACCGCATCCGGGCGATGACCGCTTCCTCGGCGCCGGTCGTGGCGGCGACGGCGAGCCGGCCGACCCGGCGCGTGGCCTCGGCGCGGTCGATCCCGGTGTCGCCGAGCGTCGCGAACACCTCCGCGAGCTTCGCCGGATCGGGCCGTGCACCGTCCGGGGGACCGGTCGGCGCGGGCAGCGTGGCAAGCCGGTCGAGGTCTTCGCCGCGGGCCAGGATCGCCCCGACGATCGCGCCCGCCGACGTGCCCACGATCAGGTCGGCGGCGCCCAGGTCGACACCTTCGCGGCGTAGCCCCGCCGCCAGCCCGGCCAGCCACGCCGTGCCGACCACGCCGCCAGGCCCGAGAACGACCGCGCTCCGCACTGTCATCGGCTCGCCTCCCCGAGTTCGGGTTCGCGCCTGGGGCAGCGATCACGGCGCCCGTAATTCGATTGCCGGGCCATGTGGGGGCCTCCTACGGTGAACGGCATGACGTGCTTCATGAACATGGTGCGCCGTGGTCGCCTCCGGGCGGTCGCGGCGGGCGTGGGGCTGGCATCCGCTCGTTGACGAGTGGGCCCGCCGTGTCGTCGAGGACGCCCGCGTACGCCCGGGGCAGCTCGTGCTCGACATCGGCGCCGGCCGTGGCGCGCTGACCACCCATCTGCTGGCGGCCGGAGCCCGGGTCGTCGCGGTCGAGCCGCATCCCGGCCGGGCCGAGCGGCTGCGCGAGCGGTTCGCGGGCACGGATGTGACGGTCGTCGAGACCGACGCGCTGGCCCTGCCGTTGCCGCGCCGGCCGTTCCGCGTCGTCGCCAGCCCGCCGTACGCGATCTCCAGTGAGCTGCTGCGGCTCCTGCTCGCGCCGCGGTCGCGGCTGGTCGCCGCCGACCTGGTCCTCCAGCGCGCGGTGGTCCGCCGGTACACCGAGGGGCGTTCGCGACCGGGCCGCTGGGAGGTCCGGGCCGGCCGTGCGCTGCCCCGCCGCGCCTTCCGCCCGCCACCGCAGGTCGACTCGTCCGTCCTCGTCGTACGCCGACGGCGTTAGGGGCGCCGTCGGGGGCCCGCTCCCGAGCTCTCGCGGACGCGGAGTTCGTGGCTCACCGTCACCTCGCGGGGCGGGGAGTCGACGGCGGCGATGCGGTCGAGCAGCAGGCGCAGGGCCGAGCGGGCGATGCCGGCCTTGTCCGGGCTGATGGTCGTCAGGCTCGGCACGTTGTACCGGCCGTCGTCGATGTCGTCGAAGCCGACGACCGCGACGTCCTCGGGGATGCGGTAGCCGCGGTCGTGCAGCGTCCGCATCGCGCCCAGGGCCAGGGTGTCGTTGAAGCAGAACACCGCGTCCGGCGGATCCTCCAGCTCGGTCAGGTACGCCGCCGCCTCCGCGCCGTCGCGGCGGTGGTACTGCCGGGCGGCCACGATCAGAGATTCCTCCACCGGGAGCCCGGCGTCGTTCAGCGCCGCGCGGTAGCCGCTCTCGCGCATGGTGGCGGTGCCCTGCGCGTACGACGGCTGCGTGCCGATCGCGGCGATGCGGCGACGGCCCTGACCCGCCAGGTGCGCGGTGGCGGTGCGGGCGGCGGCGACATTGTCGATCGCGAC
The DNA here is from genome assembly GCF_050936355.1 of Actinoallomurus sp. CA-142502. Lineage (NCBI taxonomy): Bacteria > Bacillati > Actinomycetota > Actinomycetes > Streptosporangiales > Thermomonosporaceae > Actinoallomurus > Actinoallomurus sp. CA-142502. Next base: position 8,625,242 of record NZ_JBNJMY010000001.1, on the reverse strand, counting down.
GTGGTCGGCGGTGCCGGCCGAGACGCGTTCGCCGAGCAGGATCAGCGGTGTCGTGTCCGTGCGGCGGGCGATGTCGAGGTGGTCCATGGCGACCGGGCTGAACACGATGCCGTCGACCAGCCGGGCGCCCATGCCGTCGACGACGTACTGCTCGCGCTTCGGGTCGCCGCCGGTCTGGTCGATCAGGATCGTGTAGCCGTGCTCCTCGGCGGTGTCGACGATGAGCCGGGCGAGCTCGGCGAAGTACGGGACGTCCACCTCGGACACGGCGAGGGCCAGGATCCCCGTACGGCCGCGGCGCAGGTTGCGGGCGCTGATGTTGGGCCGGTAGCCGAGGTCGGCGATGGCGCGCTCGACGCGTTCGCGGGTCGCGGCGCCGACGTGCGCGCCGTTGATGACGTTCGAGACGGTCTTGACCGACACTCCGGCACGGGCGGCCACGTCCTTCATGCTCGCCGAGCGGCGTCCTGGTTGCGCGGACGTGCTGGTCATCCCCGACCCCCTCTTGTCGCCGGACGAGAGTATATCGATTACTACATCGATGGAAGCTGCACCATGGGCGACATGAGTTACTCCGAGGTGAGGGGTGTACATCGTTTACCTTCGCGAGTATGGTCCCGGTAACTCCGGCCCGGTGAGGAGACGTCGGGCCGGCTCATCGCTGCCGATGAGGGAGGAGACGCCGTGGACCTACGCAGAAAGCTCACCGCGTTCGCCGCGCTGGCGACGCTCGCCGCCGCCGCCGCGTGTGGCGGGTCCGGCACGTCGGACGACAAGAGCGGTGGCACCGTCACGTTGTCGTTCTGGAACGGTTTCACCGGAGGCGACCGGCCCGGCGTCGAGCATCTGGTCGACGAGTTCAACAAGTCGCACCCGAAGATCCACGTGAACATGCAGATCATGCCGTGGGACGTCTTCTACCAGAAGCTGCTGCCCGCCTACGGCGCCGGCAAGGGCCCCGACGTCACGGCGATGAGCGCCAACCAGGTGGCGCAGTACGCCGCCAAGCGCGTCTTCCAGCCGCTCGACGACGCCTTCTCGGCCGGCCTCGACAAGTCCAAGATCGTGCCCGGCGCGCTGCAGGCGGGCCAGTACGCCGGCAAGCAGTACGGCCTGCCGGCGAACTTCACCCCGCTGCTCCTCTACTACAACAAGAAGCTGTTCAAGCAGGCCGGCATCGCGGCGCCGCCGGCCGACTGGAACGAGTGGATCGCCGACCTGAAGAAGCTCACCAAGGGCAAGGGGCCCGGCGGCAAGCCGGCGCAGTACGGCATCACGATGGGCACGCACGAGACGGTCGAGGGCATCCCGATCCTGCTGGCCGGCCAGGGCGGCGGCGTCATCGGCGACGACGGCAGGACGGTCACGCTCGACAGCCCCCAGTCGATCCAGGCCATGACCACGTGGACGAACCTGGTCCGCACGAACCACGTCATGCCGGTGGGCACGTCGGGCGCGGACGCCGACAAGCTCATGCAGTCCGGTGACGCGGCGATGGAGATCAACGGCCCCTGGCTGACGTCCTCGCTGGAGCAGTCGAAGATCGACTACGGCCTCGCGATGGTGCCCGCCGGACCGGCCGCGCAGACGACGCTCAGCGACAGCGTGCAGTTCTCGCTCGGCAGCCGCGCGACCGGCGCGAAGAAGAAGGCGGCCGAGGAGTTCTTCTCCTACTGGAACTCCCGCGACTCCCAGATCTACTTCGCCAACACCACCGGTTTCCCGCCCACCCGTACCGACGTCGGCGCGTCGGACCTGAAGAACCCCAACGTCGCGGTGTTCGCCAAGTACGCGCCGAAGGCCGTGCCGTTCCTGCCCGGCCAGACCAAGTTCGCGCAGATGCAGAGCGAGGTCATCGACCCGGGGTTCGAGAAGATCCTGAACGGCCAGGGCGACCCGGCGGCGCTGCTGAAACAGAGCGCGGGGCAGCTCCGGACGTTGCTGGCGGGGAGCTGACCGGTTCATGCGTCGATCCGGTGTCCGGGCGCGCGGCGGCCTCACGCTGCGCGCCCGGCGCAGCCTCAGCGCGTACGGGTTCATCGCGCCGTCCGTGATCATCTTGGGCGTCTTCCTCGCCTGGCCGATGATCTGGTCGCTGCGCACCTCCTTCTATGAGGCGTCCCAGTTCGCCCCGCCGACGTTCGTGGGGCTGGGCAACTACCGGAAGCTGTTCGCGGACGCGACGTTCCGCGGCGACCTGGTCAACACGCTGGTGTACGCGGCCGTGGTCACGCCCCTCGCGGTCGGGCTGGCGCTGGTGTTCGCACTGATGCTGCACCGCCGCCTGCGCGGCCGGTCGTTCTTCCGCGCCGCGATCTTCCTGCCCGCCGTGCTTTCGTTCGGCGTCATGGGCATCGCGTGGGACTTCGTGCTCGACCCCAACATCGGGGTGCTCCCACGCTGGCTCCAGCACGTCGGCCTGTCGCTCGGCAACGGCGTGAACGACCCGAACTGGGCGATGGCGTACGTGATGTTCGTCGGGGTCTGGAAGAACGCCGGGTTCTACATGGTGATGTACCTGGCGGGCCTGAGCACGATCCCGAACGACTTCTACGAGGCCGCGGCGATCGACGGCGCCGGGCCGTGGGCGCGGTTCCGCCACATCACGTGGCCGCTGCTGTCCAACACGACGCTGTTCGTGTTCGTCATCGCGGCGATCGCCTCGCTGCAGGCGTTCGACCAGATCTTCGTGATGACGCACGGCGGCCCGTTCTTCAAGACCGAGACGCTGGTGTACCTCGTCTACCGCACGGGCTTCAAGGACTTCGAGTTCGGCTACGCCTCGGCGGTCGCGTGGGTGCTGGTGTTCCTGGTCTTCCTGATCAGCCTCGTGCAGAACTTCTACTTCGGCCGGCGGCAGGTGAAGTACTGATGGTTCGTCGTGTCGGCCTCTACGCCGGTCTCCTGGTGGCCGTTGCGGTGATCGTGCTGCCGGTCGTGTGGATGGTCTTCGCCTCCGTCAAGCCCGAGGCGGACATCACCGGCAACCCCGCACAACTGCTGCCCGAGCACGTCACCACGCAGAACTACCGCGAGGTGACCCGGCAGATCCCGTTCGCCCGCCAGTTCCTCAACTCGATCATCTTCGCGGGCGGCGTGACGGTGTTCTCCCTGGCGTTCAACTCGATGTGCGCGTTCGCGCTGGCCCGGCTGGACTTCCCCGGCCGCCGCGCGCTGTTCATCGCGATCATCCTGTTCCTGATGATCCCGTACCAGGTCACGCTCATCCCGATCTACCAGCTCGTGGCCAAGCTCGGGCTGATGAACACCTTCCCCGGCATGATCATCCCGCGGGCCACGAACGCCTTCGGGATCTTCTTCCTGCGCCAGTTCTTCCTCGGCATCCCGCGCTCGCTCGACGAGGCGGCCCGCATCGACGGGGCCGGCGACTGGCGGATCTACGCCCGGATCATCCTTCCCCTGTCCAAACCGGCCCTGCTGACGATCGCCCTGTTCGACTTCATGTTCAACTGGAACGACCTGCTGTGGCCGCTGATCTTCACCACGAGCACGCGGATGGAGACCTTGCCCGCGGGGCTGGCCCTGTTCATGGGACAGCACGTCTCGCAGTACGGCGTGGTGATGGCCGGGGCGACGCTCACGACCCTGCCGATCGTGATCGCGTTCCTCTTCGTGCAGCGCAAGTTCATCCAAGGCATCGCCACGACGGGACTCAAATGAAGACCGCGACTCTCATCCTCGACCCGGCCTTCCGCGTCGGGCCGGTGCGGCCCCGCCTGTTCGGCTCGTTCGTCGAGCACATGGGCCGCTGCGTGTACACCGGCATCTACGAGCCCGGCCATCCGCGGGCCGACGCGGACGGCCTGCGCGAGGACGTCCTGGCGCTCACCCGCGAGATGGGCGTCAGCGTCGTCCGCTACCCGGGCGGCAACTTCGTCTCCGGCTACCGCTGGGAGGACGGCGTCGGGCCGGTCGAGGAACGCCCGGCCCGCCTGGACCTCGCGTGGCAGTCGCTGGAGACCAACGCCTTCGGGCTGCACGAGTTCATGACCTGGGCCGACCGGGCGGGCGTGGAGCCGATGATGGCGGTCAACCTCGGCACCCGCGGCGTCCAGGAGGCCGTCGACCTGCTGGAGTACTGCAACCATCCGGGCGGCACCGCCCTGTCGGACCGCCGCGTGAAGAACGGCCGGGCCGAGCCGTACGGCATCGGCCTGTGGTGTCTCGGCAACGAGATGGACGGTCCGTGGCAGATCGGGCACAAGACCGCGACAGAGTACGGCCGGCTCGCCCAGGAGACCGGCAAGGCGATGAAGCTCGTCGACCCGTCGGTCGAACTGGTCGCCTGCGGCAGCTCGAACGGGCACATGCCGACGTTCGGGAGCTGGGAGGCGACGGTCCTCGAGCACTGCTACGACGAGGCCGACTACGTCTCCCTGCACGCCTACTACGGCCAGGACGGCGACCTGCCGAGCTTCCTCGCCTCGGCGGTCGACATGGACGCCTTCATCGACGGCGTCATCGCCACCGCCGACCACGTACGGGCCAAGCTGCGCAAGTCCAAGCGGATCCAGCTCTCCTTCGACGAGTGGAACGTCTGGTACACCGACTCCTTCGAGGGCGGCACCTGGGAGCAGGCGCCCCGGATGAGCGAGGACCTGTTCAACGTCGCCGACGCCGTCGTGGTCGGAAACCTGCTGATCTCGCTGCTCAAGCACGCCGACCGGGTCGGCGTCGCCTGCCAGGCGCAGCTCGCGAACCTCCTCGCGCCGATCCGCACCGAGCCGGGCGGCCCCGCCTGGCGGCAGACCATCTTCCATCCCTTCGCGCACGCGGCGGCGTACGCGAAGGGCGACGCGTTGCGGGTCGTGCTGGACGCGCCGCGGGTGGAGACCGCCAAGTACGGCGACGTGCCGCTGGTGGACGCGGTGGCGACCCACGACGACGACGGGGTCACCGTCTTCGCCGTCAACCGCGACGTGGAGGAGTCCGTCGGTCTCACCCTCGACCTGCGCGCCCTGCCAGGCGTGCGGAGCGCCGAGCGGATCGTCCTGTCCGACGCGGACACGGGCGCGGCCAACACCGAGGCCGAGCCCGGCCGGGTGACGCCCCAGCGGAGTGAGGTCCCGGTGCGGGCCGGTGAGCCGCTGCTCGTAGAGCTGCCGCCGGTGTCCTGGAACGTCATCCGGCTCACCGTCTGAGCCCGCCTCTCGAAGGGAAATGATGCATCTCACCCTGGACGGCACCTGGGACCTCATCGTCGGCGACCCGGGGATCGCCGGGCTGGCCGACGTCCCGTCGCGGCCCGTGACCGTGCCCGGGCTCTGGGAGGCGGAGATCGATCCGGCCCTCGACGGCGTGGTCTGGTACCGGCGCACCTTCGACTGCGCGGACCCGTCCGGCCGGTGGACCCTGAGGTTCGGCGCGGTCATGGACGTCGCCGAGGTGTACCTCAACGGCGTCGCGCTGGGCGGCCACGTCGGCGCGTTCACCCCGTTCGAGCTCGACCCCGGTGGCGCGCTGGTCGCGGGGCAGAACGTCCTCGCCGTGCGCGTCACCGACCACGCCCTGGACGACCCGGAGCACCCGCGCACCGCGCACGGCAAGCAGGGCTGGGCCAACCATGCCTTCCCCAGCCCGCCCAGCCTCTACCTGACCTACGGCGGCATCTGGCAGTCGGTCACCCTGCGCCGCCACGGGCCGGTCGCCGTCGACGACGTCTTCGTGGACGGCGACCCGGCGGACCTGACCGTCGCCGTCGAGCTGTCCAACCGCTCGCCGGACACCGCGACCGCGCGCGTACGCGTCGCCGTGCCCGGCGACGTGCGGGAGGCGGAGGTCGTGCTGCCGCCGGGCGGGCACGGCCGTGCGGTCCTCGCCTTCGGCGCGTCGGGCGCGGCGCGCTGGTCGCCCGAGTCGCCGGTGCTGCACGAGGCGGAGGTCACGGTCGCCGCCGGCGAGGAGATCAGCGACACGCGCACGACGCGGTTCGGGCTGCGGACGATCGCCGTCGCGGGCGACCGGCTGCTGCTGAACGGCGAGCCGTACCGGATGCGCAGCGCGCTGGTCCAGGGCTTCTACGCCGGCACCCTGTACGCCGAGCCCGGCCGCGACGCGATCGTCGCCGAGGTCGCCGCGGCCAAGCGGCTCGGGCTGAACACGCTGCGGCTGCACATCAAGGCGTTCGATCCGGTCTACCTCGACGTGTGCGACGAACTGGGCATGCTGGTGCACTGCGACATCCCGGTCGCCGAGCCGATCGCCCACGCCGAGCTCGGCGCGGACGGCGAGGTCGCCGACCGCTGCGCCACGGCCGCCACCGAGCAGGTCCGCCGCGACCGGAACCACCCGAGCGTCGTGCTGTGGTCGGCGATGAACGAGCTCGGCCTCGAATACGAGCCCTCGCGCGCGAGCGACGGGTACGAGGGGTTCGCGCGGCGCATGTACGCGGCGGTCACGGAGGCCGACCCCACCCGGCCGGTGATCGAGAACGACTGGGTCGACCCCGACCCCGGCCGGGTGTTCGCCAGCCCGATCCTGACCGCGCACTGGTACGGGCGGCTGTCGACCGCGTACCTGACCGAGCTGGCGGCCAAGGCCGCCCCGTGGGCGGCCTCGCCGCGCCCGTTCCTGATGAGCGAGTTCGGCGACTGGGGGCTGCCGTCACTGGAGCCGCGCGAGAACGCGCCGTTCTGGTGGTACGGCGACACGCTCAGGGCGGCGATCGAGCGGACGCCCTGGCCGCGTACTGCCGCGGCGTTCGTCGAGGGCACCCAGCGCTACCAGGGCCTCGCCGACCGGCTGCAGATCGAGCTGTTCCGCCGTCACGACGGCATCGCGGGCTGGTGCCTCACCGAGCTGACCGACGTGCCGCACGAGTTCAACGGCCTGTGGAGCCTGGAGCGGGAGGGCAAACCCGCCGCGCTCGCGGAGCTCGCTCTCGCCTGCGAGGACGTGCTGCCGATCGTCGCACGGACCTCCTGGACGGTGGCCGCGGGCGAGGCGGTGGAGCTGCCGGTGTCCGTGGCCAACGACGGCCCGGCGCTGACCGGGGTGACGATCGAGGCCGCCCTGCGCGGCCGTACGGTTCGGTACGGCCCGGTGGACCTGCCCGCGCACACCGCGTCGGAGGTGGCGACGGTCCGCGTGCCGGCGCCGGAGGTGACCGGGACGCACGAGCTGACGGTACGGCTGACCGGCGACGGCGTCACCGTGGTCAACCGGTATCCGCTGCACGTGGTGTCCGTAGAGCCCGCGCGGGTGGCGGTCCGGCTCGCCGGTTCCGCGAGCCTGGCCGGCGCGGAGATCGTCACGGACGACGCGGCGCCGCTCGTCGTCGCCGAGGGCGCCCTGGACGCCGACAGCGGCGCCCTGGTCGCGGAGTCCCTGGCCGCCGGCCGGCCGGTCCTCGTGCTGGCCCAGGACGCGGACCGGGCGCGGCACCTGCCGATCCCCGCCGAGCTGACCGAGGTGGCCACCGCCTGGGGGTCGACGCCGTTCCTGTTCACGACGGGCGAGCTGGCGGTACCGGCGCTGCCGCCGGCCACCGTCCTGACCACCGAGCCGATGACGATCGTGCCGGACGCGGTGTGGACCCGTCTCGGCGACGGTCCCTTCCCCGAACACCTGATCGCCGGGATGTGGAAACCGTTCCCGGACGAGATCGCCGGCACGGTCGTCGGGGAGACGCGCGTCGGGCCGGGCCGGCTGCTCGTCTGCCAGTTTCCGCTGCTCACGGCCGCCCGGGAGGGCGATCCGATGGCCACGGCGGTGCTCGCGGACCTGCTGCGTCACCTCGCCGGGCCCGTACCCGCGCTGCGGTCCGAGCAGGACCGGCTCGCCGACGGCCGTGCCATCACCTACTACGCGACGAAGGAAATTCCATGACGGAGCGGAGATACGACCCGACGCGTGGCGAGTGGGTCACCTTCGCCACCCATCGGCAGAACCGTACGTTCCTCCCGCCGGCCGACCAGTGCCCGCTGTGCCCGACCGCGCCCGGCGGACCGCCGACCGAGATCCCGGCCCCCTCGTACGACCTGGTCACCTTCGACAACCGGTTCCCGTCGTTCACCGCCGACCCGCCGGAGCCGTCGGTGACCGGTGACGCGCTGACCCCCGTCGCACCCGCCGTGGGCCGGGCGGAGGTCGTGGTGTTCACCGAAGACCACGACGCCACGCTGGCCGAGCTGCCGGTCGCCCGGCTGCGCGCCCTCGTGGACGTGTGGGCCGACCGGACGACCGTGCTCGGCCGCCGCGCCGAGATCGGATACGTCTTCCCGTTCGAGAACAAGGGCGAGGAGATCGGCGTCACCCTCAACCATCCGCACGGCCAGGTCTACGGCTACCCGGACATCCCGCCCATCCCGGCGCAGGAGATCGCCGCCGCGCGACGGTACCGAGCCGAGCACGGCTCATGCGTGTGGTGCGACGTGGTGGTACGCGAGGAGACGAGCGAACGGCTCGTCGTCCGTGGTGACGCGTTCGCGGCGTACGTGCCGTTCTGGGCGCGGTTCCCGTACCAGGTGTACATCAGCGCCCGCCGCCACGCGCCGGCCCTGCCGTCGCTCACCGCACCCGAGCGGGACGACCTGGCACGCGTCCTCAAGCGGGTCCTGGTCGCCTACGACGGCCTGTTCGGCTTCTCCATGCCGTACGTCATGGCGGTGCACCAGGAGCCCGCGACCGGCGGCCACGGCGACGTCACGCACCTGCACCTGGAGCTGTCCCCGCCGTACCGGACGGCGACGAAGCGCAAGTTCCTGGCCGGCAGCGAACTGGCCGCCGGCGCGTACGTCACCGACCTGGCCCCGGAGCGCACGGCGGCCGCACTACGCGACGTCCTTTCCCGCGAGACCGCCTCGCCGAACGAGGCCGCGGCCTAGCACCAAACAGTGACGAGGTTGAATTTGTTCGCCGACTCCGAACCGAGGTTCGTCGAGGTCCAGGTGTTGACGGCGCCGGTGTTCCAAAGGCTACCGGCGCTGTCCTTGTAGTAGAACGAAATGCTGTTGCCGTAAGTGCGAGCCGATTTCACGGCCATGGAGACCGAGGCCGGCAGCGCGTTGTCGCCACAGTGCGGCACCCGCCACATGGTGCCGTTCCCCCAGGTCTCGGTGAACAGGCACACCGTGCCGTAGGGGCAGCGGTTGTAGTCGGCGTGGGCCGGGCTCGCGGCGATCACCGAAGTCCCCGCGGCGGCCAGCGCCACCACACCGCTCGCGGCCAACCTCTTCATCGTGGGCATGCTCGACCTTCCGTTGTCGCGTGCTGTCGCGAAGAAATTAACGCGGCGTCTCAACGAACGGCGAACAATTCGAAAACTGCTAAAGCGTGACCATTGACGGAGACTCGGCGGCCCACGGTACGTGTCGTACTCCACGCGCCGCGCCGGGACGTGACGAGGGAACAGGTCAGTCCCGGCACGATCGTGCCGGGACTGACGCGGACGTTCAGCCGTTCTGCCCCGCGAGTTCGGCCAGGTCTTCTTCGGTCAGGGTGAGAGCCGCGGCGGCGACGTTCTCCTCCAGATGTTCGGGTGAGCCGGTCCCGGGAATCGCGAGCATCGCCGGGGACAGCGCCAGCAGCCAGGCCAGCGCGACCTGGGCGGCGGTGGCGTCGTGCCGCGCGGCGACCTTCGCCAGGCGTTCGGCGTCGAGGGGCCGGTCGCCTCCGCCCAGCGGGAAGTACGGCACGTACGCCACGCCCAGTTCCTCACACTGGCGGAGCAGTCCGAGGTCGTCGGCGTGGTGCACGTGGAAGTGGTTCTGCACCGCCGCGACCGGGGCGATCGACCGCGCCTCCGCGAGCTGCTCCGCGCCCACGTTGCTGATGCCCAGATGCCGGATCAGGCCCTCCTCACGCAGCCCGGCGAGCACGGCGAACCGCTCGCCGAGCGACTCCTCCGGATCCCGTGCCATGCCGCCGATGCGCAGGTAGACCAGGTCGAAACGGTCCAGGCCCAGCGCGCGCAGGTCGTCCTCGACCAGCTCGCGAAGCCGCTCCGGGCCGGCCTGGCTGGACGGCAGGCCGTCGGGACCGCGCAGCGGCCCGACCTTGGTGGCGATCACGAGGTCGTCGGCGTACGGGGACAGCGCCCGGCGGATCAGGTCGTTGGCCTCGACGCCGCCCCACGCGTAGAAACCGGCCGTGTCGATGTGGTTCACTCCCAGCTCGACCGCGCGGCGCAGCACCGCGATGCCGGTCTCCGGGTCGCGCGGCGTGCCGCCGAAGACGCCGACGGGAAGGCGCATGGCGCCGAAGCCCATCCGGCGTACCGGCCGGTCGCCGCCCAAGGTGAACTCGCCGCTCGCGGCGGCCATGATGTTCGTCGTCATGGGCTCAACCCTGCTGCGGAAACCGGGAGGCGGCCATTCGCTGACAGCAAACTGCCATTGCCCCGCGCTCTCGGCCGCCTCAGACTGGAGAACATGCCGAACGACCAGGTCATCACCGTCCGAGGCGAGGGCCAGCTCGCCGCGCGCGCCGGGCACCTGTTCACCGGGGTCAACAAAGAGTTCCTGTGCGCCGCGACCGACATGGACACCTGGTCCCAGCCCTCGACGCGGACCGTCATCGCCGCCCGGATGCAGCCGACGATCCAGCAGAGGGACCTCACCGTACGCAAGCTCTACACCTCGGCCGCGCTGGCCGACGCCGGGCAGCGCGAGCAACTGCTGCAGCTCCTGGGCATCGGCGCCCAGGTGCGCATCTGCGAGGCGGGCCTCCCGCACGAGACCATCATCATCGATCGACGGGTGATGATCCTCGCCGGTCCGTGGGTGCAGGGCGACCGGGAGTTCACCGTGACGACGTCACCGGGACTGATCGGCCCGGTGCACGCGCTGTTCGACGCCACCTGGGAGGCGGCCGCGTCCCTGGCCGACCGGCTGGAGCTGCCGCTCATCGGCCCGGACGGCCGGGCGATCCTGCGGACCCTCGGCGCGGGCATGACCGACGAGGTCGCCGCCCGGAGCATGGGCATCTCGCTGCGCACCTACCGCCGCCGGGTGGCCGAGCTGTTGCGCGCCCTCGACTCGGACTCCCGCTTCCAGGCGGGTCTCCGCGCGGGCGAGCTCGGCCTGAGCCCCTGACCCGCGCGGCGGCCCGTCTCATCCGGTCACAGGTGGATGTCGCCCCGGTGCAGGACCTGGTAGTCGTAGTAGGTGGCCTTGATGGCGTCGTCGCTGTTGTCGTTCGTCAGGTACTCCGCCCAGACCATGAAGTACGTCCACTTCGGCTGCGCGGCGAGCTGCGCCGGCGTGGGAAGCGTGCCCACCTCGGCGAGCGCGATCGGCTTGCCCGGCGCCACCGACTGCATCGCCTGGTAGTACTGGCTCGGCGGGAACGCGTTGTTCCAGCTGTCCAGCGTGGCCACGTCGACGTACGACGCGCCGGGGTAGTAGCCGGAGATGGCGCCGGCGTTCAGGTCCTTGACGTTCCAGACCCAGATCAGGTTGGTCAGGCCCTTGGTGCCCACGAGGTAGTCGTGGGTGAGCTGGTACAGCTTCGCGCTGCCGCCGGGGCCCGGGCGTCCGCCCCACCACGCCCAGCCGTCGTTCATCTCGTGCAGAACCCGCCACAGCACGGGCACGCCGGCGTCCTTGAGGCTCTGCAGGTACGGGACGATCGTGTCGAGGCGGGCTTTCCAGGCGTTGTTCAGGGCCGTGCCGTTGGTGACGAGCTCACTCCACTGGCCGTCGGTCAGGTGGCTCTCGACGCCGCTCTCCCAGCCGCACGGCTCGGCCATGGTGGGCGGGCACATGTGCCACATCAGGGCGACGAGCGAGCCGGCGTTCCACTCGTTGCGGGCCTCGGCCACCATGGTGGCGCGGTGTGCGATGTCATCCTGCGAGTACAGGAAGTCGCCGCCCCACAGCCCGGGATACACGCCGGTGATGTCGTGCACCTTGTCGGTCCAGATGGCGGGCGACGCGTTGGGCTCGCGGTTGTGCTGCCCGGAGACGGTGTGATCACCGGAGATCGTCTTCAGGTAGGCGACGACGCCGGCGGCCGTGGCGGCCGGTCGCACGGCATCGGGGCGGCGAGCGCCGGTGGCGATGGGCCGTGCGACGGCGACGGTCCCGGCGTTGCCGGCCGCGGTCAGGCCTAAGGCGGCGAGCAGCGCGACGGCCGCGTACGCCATTCGATGGGTGAGTCGCATTCCGATCCTCCTCATGCTGGCGGACTTGAGGTGGTGTTACAAACCGGTTTTTTCGGCTTTGACCAGCGAGATCTGGTCAACCTATCGACAGGGGGAGGCCGCTTGCTAAACCGGTTTTGTAAGAGTTGTTTACCGTAATACCACGCCTGGGTGCGGCCGACAACCCCTCGCCTGTGGGGTCATTCGCCGTGGTCGGTGGAGTGTGGCGGACCTCGCGGCCCGGGTGGGAACGACCGCCGCCTCCGAAGGGCGGTCGGCAGCGTTCGTGCGCTCGCGCCGCACGCCGTTCAGGCCGCGATCACCTCGGGGGGCTCCTCGCATTTCAACCTGTCCGCCGGGACTTCGATGACCGTCCCCGGACCAGCCGCCACCACCCGTCACCGGCGTGACCCCGCGGTTCCACAAGGAGACGCGTTCGCTACGGGCCCCAGGGGAGGAGAGCGCCTTCGCCGATCTCGCGTCCACTCGAGGTCCAGCGGCATGAGTGGAACGCTCGGACCGGGGGTGGCTACTCGGCGAGGGTGTCGAGGATCTGCTGGCCGTACTTTGCCAGCTTGTTCTCGCCGACGCCGTTGACCGTGCTCAGCTCCTCCAGTGAGGACGGGCGTACGGTGGCGATCTCGCGGAGGGTCTTGTCGTGGAACACGACGTACGGCGGGACGCCCTGCTCCTTCGCGCTGGCAGCGCGCCAGGCGCGGAGTTTCTCGAAGACGGGTGCCGCCTCCTCCGGCAGCTCGGCGGCGGCGGCCTTCGCGGCCTTGGCGAGTTTGGCCTTCGGGGTGCGTTCGGGCTCGCGGCGCATCAAGACCTCGCGTTCGCGGCGGAGCACCGAGGCGCTCCCGTCGGTGAGCGCCAGCGTGCCGTGGTCGGGCTCGACGGCCAGCAGGCCGCGGGCCAGCAGCTGCCGGACGACGCCCCGCCATTCGTTCGCGGACAGGTCGGCGCCGACGCCGAACACGGTCAGCTCGTCGTGGTCGAACTGGATGACCTTCGGCGTCTTCTTGCCCATGAGGATGTCGATGACGTGGCCGGCCCCGAACCGCTGCCGGCGCTCACGGTCGAGCCGGTACACCGCCGACAGCACCTTCTGGGCGGCGATCGTGCCGTCCCAGGACTCGGGCGGCGTCAGGCACGTGTCGCAGTTGCCGCACGGCTTGCCCTCCTGGCCGAAGTAGGCGAGCAGCTGCACCCGCCGGCACTCCACCGTCTCGCACAGGGCCAGCATGGAGTCCAGGTGCCGGCCCTGCCGGCGCCGGTGCGCGTCGTCCCCCTCGGAAGTTTCGACCAGTTTGCGGAGCTGGACGACGTCCTGCAGGCCGTACGCCAGCCAGGCCGTCGACGGCAGCCCGTCACGCCCGGCGCGGCCGGTCTCCTGGTAGTAGCCCTCGACCGACTTGGGCAGGTCGAGGTGGGCGACGAAACGCACGTCGGGCTTGTCGATGCCCATGCCGAACGCGATCGTCGCCACGATGACGACGCCGTCCTCGCGCAGGAACCGCGCCTGGTTGGCCGCGCGCGTGCCGGCGTCGAGGCCCGCGTGGTAGGGGAGCGCCGGGATGCCGTTGGCCACCAGGAACTCGGCGATCTTCTCCACGGAACTGCGCGACAGGCAGTAGACGATGCCCGCGTCGCCCGCGTGCTCGGTGCGCAGCAGCTCCAGGAGCTGGCGCCTCGGCTCGGTCTTCGGGGTGATGCGGTATTGGATGTTCGGCCGGTCGAAGCTCGCCACGAAGTGACGGGCGTCTTCGAGCCGCAGGCGGCCGGCGATCTCCTGGTGGGTGGCCGGGGTGGCGGTCGCGGTGAGCGCGATCCGCGGCACGTCGGGCCAGCGCTCGTGCAGGGCGGACAGCGCGAGGTAGTCGGGCCGGAAGTCGTGCCCCCACTGGGAGACGCAGTGCGCCTCGTCGATCGCGAACAGCGCGATGTCGCCGCCGTCGAGCAGCTTCTGCGTCGACTCCAGCCGCAGCCGCTCCGGCGCGAGGTAGAGCAGGTCGAGCTCCCCGGCGCGGAACGTCGCCTCCACCACGCGCTGCTGGTCGTAGTCGAGCGAGGAGTTGAGGAAGTCGGCCCGTACGCCGAGGGCGCGCAGGGCGTCGACCTGGTCCTGCATGAGCGCGATGAGCGGGGAGACGACCACGCCGGTGCCGCGCCGTACGAGAGCCGGGATCTGGTAGCACAGGGACTTGCCGCCGCCCGTCGGCATCAGCACGAGGGCGTCGCCCCCGGCCACGACGTGCTCGATGATCTCGCCCTGCCCCTCGCGGAACTCGTCGTAGCCGAAGACCCGTCGCAGCACCTGCGACGCGTCGCTGTCGTGGAGATCGAGAGCCGGGGCGGTCATGCGGCTGCGCGGCGTGGAGACCCGGTCTTCAGATCGGGGAAGAAACGCCGCTCCCTCCTTGGAATGTCGGTGGTGGTGGTTAGCGTCGTGGCATGCGATTTCGGCTCCAGCCCACGCCCGTTCAAGACGCGGCGTTGCTGGAGCACTGCGCACATGCCCGGTATGTCTGGAATCTCGCGTGTGAGCAGCATCTGCATTGGCGGCCGGGGCGGGTGAGTGCGCCGGGGTATGCCGAGCAGTCCCGTCAGTTGACTGAGGCCAGGAGAGAGTTCGCGTGGTTGGCGGCGGGGTCTCAGACGGTGCAGCAGCAGGCGTTGCGGGATTTCGCTCAGGCCGTTACGAATTTCTTCGCCGGGACGCATCGGCGTCCGAGGTGGCGTAAGGCGGGTGTGCATGAGGGGTTCCGGATTGTTGGGCAGCGCGGTCGTCAGTGGGATGTTCGGCGGCTGTCTCGCATGGTGGGTGAGGTGTGGGTTCCGAAGGTGGGTTGGGTGCGGTTCCGCTGGTCCCGTGACATCCCCGCCGAGGCCAAGTCGTTTCGGGTGAACCGGGATCGGGCGGGCCGCTGGCATGTCTGTTTCGCGGTGATCCCGCGACCGGTCGAGGGGCCGGGTACGGGTGTGGTCGTGGGTGTGGATCGTGGTGTGGCCGTCTCGGCCGCCCTGTCCACCGGTGAGCTGTCCTCGGCGTCGGGCCTGCGCGAGACGGAGGCCGAGCGGCTGGGGCGGCTGCAGCGCCGGTTGGCGCGCGCTGCGCCGGGGTCGAACCGGCGCAGGCGCATCAAGATCGCGATCGCCCGGTTGAAAGCCCGCGAAACCGACCGGCGTAAGGACTGGGTGGAGAAGACCTCCACCGATCTGGCCCGCCGCTTCGACCTGATCCGCGTCGAAGATTTGAAGATCAAGAACATGGTCCGTTCCGCACGCGGCACCATCGCCGCACCGGGGGTGAACGTGCGGGCCAAGGCCGGGCTCAACCGTTCCATCCACGCGGCCGGATGGGGCCAGCTGGCGACCCGCTTGGAGCAGAAGGCTGCGGGCCGGGTGGAGAAGATCGATCCCGCGTACTCGTCTCAAATCTGTCATGCCTGTGGGCATTGCGCAGCGGATAACCGTGAGAGCCAAGCGGTCTTTCGCTGTCGCGCCTGCGGGCATGTCGATCACGCGGATGTGAACGCGGCCAAGAACATCGCCGTCGGACGGACGGTGACAGCGCGGGGAGCCCTCCAGCCGTCGGGCGGGGCCTTGAACCGCGAACCTCAACCTGTTCCCTCCTCTGCGTAGGGGATCGGGTTGGAATCCCCTGCCTTCAGGCGGGGGAGGACGTCAAGCGGCCACTTTAGAAGGCGCCGGGGACGCTCGCGGGCCGAAGGGCGGGGTTGTGGACAACTCGGCGCCGGGACCGAGACAACCGCACGGATCCGTACGACAATGGCCCGGCACGGATTACGCGCGAGCACGGACCGCGCGGCAGAGGCTCGGGACACCGCCGATACGGTTGGGGCCGGAGTGCCCGATGCCTCGACCGCGTGGAGGAGTTCGCGGGTGAACCAGACCCAGATGGTCGACCAGTTGGTGGAACAGGTGGCCAAGGTACGGAACCGCGCACGGCCGTGGCGGTCCATCTTCGCGCTGCTCCTGGCCGTGCTCGCCATGATCGGATCGATCCTCGCCCGCCAGCATTCACGGGACGTGCACGGCAGTCTTCCGCTGGAGATGGCCGCGGCGGGCTGCGCCGCGGCGTTCTTCGTGTTCGGGTTCGGCGCCACGCTGGGGCTGTCCGGGCGGGCGCGCGACATCCTGCTGCCGCGCATCGGCAACGCGCACGCGACGATGGTGCGGTTGCTGATCGTGCTCATCGCCGGGCTCGCCACCCTGGTGCTCACGATGCAACTGCTCAGCCTGCCCGTCGGGCAGCTCGTGCTCGGCGGCGCCCTGACCGGTGTGCTCGTCGGCATCGCGGCCCAGCAGACGCTCGCGAACCTGTTCGCCGGCATCATCCTGCTGCTGTCCAAGCCGTTCGTGGTCGGCGACGACGTGCACCTGTGGTCCGGGCCGCTCGGCGGGGAGTTCGACGGCACGGTCCTGGAGATCGGCCTGACGTACGTGCGGATCGAGGCCTCGGACGGGGAGTACCGGCTGCCCAACGCCCAGGTGCTGTCCGCCGCCGTGGGGCCGCGCGTCTCCGCGCCGCCGGCCGCCACCGCGACGGCCACCGGCGTGATGGCCACGGCGCAGGCGCTCCCGGCCGAGGCCGACCCGGCCCAGCCCGCCTCCGCGCCCCAGACCGTGCACATCGCGGCCCAGACCCACGACGGCGATGCCCCCGAGGAGCCCGGGCCGCGTTAGCGCGAGCGGCCCAAGGAGAGAGCAGGCCGAAGACGCCGTTTCCCCTCGCGTCGTGTGTCGTTCGTCGAATGGACCGGGGCACAGTAAGGTCGGAGGGCGCGGGCCGGCGGCCCGCGACGGGTCAAGCAGCGGCCCGGGATTTCCTCGATCCCGGAGGCCGACGATGTCCGCCCGCGTTCCCGACCTGACGGTCGAACGCCTCACCCGCACCGAGCGCCGTCCTCACCTCGGCGTACGCACCGGGCGGCCGCTCAGCCACGCCCCTCGGATCGCGCCTCCCCAATGAGCGACCCGTCCACGACCCCGCTGGCGCGCGGGGAGTTCGTCACGACCGATCCGGAGTCGGCGCGGGAGTACCTGGCCGGCGCGTACGGGACGGGCCTGCGCATGGCTCCCACCGCCGTACGCCCCCGGTTCCGGTTCGTCCGGGTCGACGCCGGGCCGTTCACGGTCGACGAGCTGCAGATGCCCGCGGACCTCGACTTCGACGCGGACGCCGTGGGCAGGCTCATCGTGACCCGGATCGACGCCGGCGCGATCGAGCGTCGCTCCGCGGGCTCGCGGGAGCGGTTCGCGGCCGGGGAGATCTACGTCAGCGCCCGCCCCGACCTGCCGTACTCGGCCCGGACGCTCGGCCTCGAGGCGCAGACGGTGACGCTCGACCTGTCCCTTCTCCGGCACGTCGCCGGCGCGCCCGACGGCGAGGCGCCGGGTCCCCTCCGGTTCGACGACTTCCGGCCCGTCACGCCCGCGGCGGCCGAGAACTGGAAGCGCACCGCGGCGTACGTCACGGAACGGCTGCTCACCAACGCCGAGGCCGCCGCGCAGCCGCTCATCATCGGCAACGCCGCCCGGCTCCTGGCCGCCTCGGCCCTGACCGCCTTCCCGAACACGATCGTGCCCGCCCCGGCGCCGCGAGACCGGGCCGACAGCACGCCCGCGATGCTGCGCCGCGCCATCGCGTTCATCGACGCGAACGCCGACCGTGACATCAGCGTCGCCGACATGGCCGAGGCGGCCCGCGTGACGCCCCGGGCGCTGCAGTACGCCTTCCGGCGCCACCGCGGCACCACGCCGACCGCCTATCTGCGGCGGGTGCGCCTGGCCCGCGCGCACGAGGACCTACGGCGCGCGGACCCCACGCGCGGCGACACGGTGACCGCCATCGCCGCGCGCTGGGGATTCCTGCACTTCGGGCGCTTCGCCGCCGAGTACCGGCGGGCGTACGGGCAGACGCCCCGGACGACGCTGCACAGCTGATCAGGCGGCGACGTGAGCCGCCGACTCCCGCAGCGACGCCAGGACCGCGGGCACGTCGTGGTGGAGCAGCCGGCCGTCGCGCTTGACCACGCGGCCCGCCACCAGGACGGTGTCGACGCAGCTCGTGTCGGCGGACAGGACCAGGGCGCCGACCGGGTCGTGCGCCGGCGCCGTCGCGAGGGAATCGGCGCGGACGAGCACCAGGTCGGCCTGCTTGCCCACGCGCAGCGACCCGGTCACCTCGCCCAGGCCCACCACCTCGGCGCCCTCGATGGTGGCCATCCGCAGGACGTCGCGGGTGGTGACCTCCGAGCCGCGGGCGCGTTCGAGCGTGTACGCCGCGCGCATCAGGCCGAACATGTCACCCGGTCCGCTCGCCACCGTGTCCGCGCTCAGGCCGGTCGGCACGCCGGCGGCGCGGGCCCGGCCCGTCGCCGGGTAGCCGATGCCCAGCTCGACCTCGACCAGCGGTGACACCGACGCCGTGCCGCCGCTGTCGGCGATCCGTTTCAGGTCGTCGTCGGTGTAGTGGTTCGGGTGGACGTAGGTGATTCCCGGGCCGAAGAGGCCGTTCTCCCGCAGGAACGCCAGGCCGCGCTCGGCGCTGTCCCGGCCGTGGCCGCCCATGTGCACGGTCACCGGCAGCCCGAGGTCGCGGGCGAGCCGCCACTCGTGCGCGGCCAAACCCTCGCCGGCGATCTCCGGGCCGAGGGCCGCGACCGCCAGAGTCACCAACGGGTCGACGCCGGCGTACGCGCGGTGGACGCGGCGGCCCTCCTTCGCGATCCCCTCCGGGCCGTCCGGTCCGCCGTAGCAGTAGCCGAGGACGGCGCGGATGCCCGAGGCGCGGAGCGCCGCGACCGTCGCCTCCGTGTGCGCGGGGGAGAACTGGACGTGCGACCAGTCGAGCAGAGTCGTGATCCCGGCGTTCAGGCATTCGAGCGCGCCGGCCAGGTTGCCCGCGTACACGTCCTCGGGCCGGTGTCGCGGCGCGAGTCCGGCGAGGACGCGCTCCAGGTAGCCGGGGAAGGAGATGTCCGGCGCGATGGCGCGGATCGTCGCCTGCCAGGTGTGCCGGTGGGTGTCCACGAACCCCGGCAGCACGATGCGCCCGGTCGCGTCGATCACCTCCGCGCCCGGCGGGGACGGCAGGCCGGTGCCGACCGCGGAGATCAGGCCGTCCTCGACGAGCACGTCGGTGTGGCCGGTGACGGAGGGGAGCGGGTCGGTGTCGAGTACGGCGGCGGCGCCCCGCAGCAGGATGCTCATGGACACATAGCTTATGAAAAAGCTTTCGCGAAAGCTATATCCGTGGACAGTATCGTGGACCCGTGTCAGACGACGGGATCCGCGACGAGGTCGACGCCCTCGTGCCCGGCTGGGCGGCCGAGCTGCCGCCCCGGCTCGTCGCGGCCCTGGAGCTGAGCAAGCGCCTGTCCCGCGTGAGCGGCCTGTTCGAGCAGGCCATCCGCGCCGAACTGGGCGAGCTCGGGCTGACCTACGCCGAGTTCGACGTGCTCGCGGCGCTGAACCGCACCGGCCCGCCGTACCGGCTCAAACCGAGCGAGCTGTCCCGGTCGCTGTTCCTGACCTCGGGCGGGATCAGCAACGTCCTGCAGCGCCTGGAGGCGGGTGGCCACGTCGAACGCGGGGCGAACCCGGGCGACGGGCGCAGCCGCTGGGTCGGGCTCACCGGCGCTGGACGCGAGCTCGTCGCGACGGCGCTCGACGCCTCGGGCCGCGCCCACCTGGAGGTCCTCGCCGGTGTGCCGGACGAGGCCGTACGCCACGCGGCCGACGCCCTCCGTGACGTACTGGCGATCGCCGGCCGGCGGTCCGTCCGCTGAGGCGCCGCCGTCATGAACCCGCGGAGCACGGCGGCCGTTGTTTCCAGTGAAGGCCGCTGACGGATCGGAGGACGCCCTGCGCCAGGTGGTGATCGCGGAAGCGTTGAACGGACTCTCGCGGGATCACCGCGAGGTCCTGACCGAG
Source organism: Actinoallomurus sp. CA-142502 (assembly GCF_050936355.1). Lineage (NCBI taxonomy): Bacteria > Bacillati > Actinomycetota > Actinomycetes > Streptosporangiales > Thermomonosporaceae > Actinoallomurus > Actinoallomurus sp. CA-142502. The sequence goes on along the minus strand of NZ_JBNJMY010000001.1, from coordinate 8,605,177 downwards.
ACCGTCATGCGGAGGCGTACGGTCAACGAGGCCGCGGATATATTGGGCCTGCCGGTGAGCATCGTTAAGAGCCGGGTCTACTACGCGCTCCGGGCATTGCGCATCCTGCTCGAGGAGCGAGGGGTGACGACATGAGCGTCGAGCACACCGACGTCGGTGCCTACGCTCTCGGCCTGCTCGAAGACGACGACCGCCGGGCGTTCGAGCAGCACGTGACCGGCTGCGCCGAATGCACGGCCGAACTCCACGGCCTCGCCGGCATGCGGGCCCTGCTCACCGGCGTCGGCCCGGTCGAGGCCGACGACGGCGACCTCCCCGACGGGGTTCCGGACCTGCTGAGCCGCCGGAGGCGCGAGGACCGCCGCCGGCGACGCGGCACGCTGGTGATCGGACTGGCGGCCGGCGTCGCGCTCGTCGCCGGCGGAGTCACGGCCGGCGCCGCCCTCGTCTCGCCGGGCGGCGGCACCCACCAGCACGGCAGCCCCGCCGCCGACGTTCTCGCCAAGGGCACACGCCACACGGCCACCGACCCGACGACGCACGCCGTGGCCGTGGTGGCGACCCGGCCGGAGACCTTCGGCACGGAGGTCGGCCTGGATCTGGCCGGCGTCCGCGGACCGCTGACCTGCCGGCTGGTGGCCGTACTCCGGTCGGGACGACAGCAGGCGGTCACCGAGTGGGCCGTGCCGCCGAAGGGCTACGGCGTGCCCGGCTCACGAGCCCACCTCCAGGTCCACGGCGGCATCGCGGCGTCGCCGGGCGAGGTGAGCCGCTACGACGTCCTGATCGAGGGCGGCGGCCGACTGGTGAGCATCCCCGTCTGACGGGCACGGCGCGCGGCTCGGTGCGCCCACTGTTACGGAAGGCAGGCCAGACCGGGAGAGCAATTGGGGTCGGCGGGTCGGTGCGGCGTCTGGGCCGGTGCGTCTGGCTGTCGCCGCGCTGGGTGGTGCCCAGCGCGGCCGAACAGTGCCTGGGGTGGAGCGCGCTGGCGGGTACGGGCACGCTGCTGCGCGGGGCCGTCAGGCTTGGGTCGGGATGCGGCCGTTCGGGATCTCGTCGAGGAGGCGGCCGTACTCCGGGTGCGTGGCGACCTTCCGCAGGTGCATCGCGGTGATCTTCTCGTGCAGCTCGCCGTCCGGGTCGTCCGACAGGCGGACCGCCGACAGGCGCTCGAAGTGGGGGAGGATGCCGGGGTCGCCGGCCAGGTGGACCGGGTCGTACATGTATCGCTCCAGGGCCGCCAGGTCCTCGACGGCCGCGCAGAACGCGTGCGTGTAGCCCTCGGCGGGGTCGCCCAGGTCCTGGCCGACGGTCGCGAAGGACACCGACTCCACGCTCGCCGTCCGTCTCATCGCCGCGAGGACCTCGGCCTTCTTCTCCTCGCTGGTGCCGTCCTTGAAGCTGAAACGCAGGATGTTGACGATCATGCTACGACTCCTGTCCTTACCCATGAGGCTGTTGAATTGAACTTGCGCGTTCAATTTAACGCCACGACACGTTCGGATACAAGCGGGTTCAGCTGGTTGAACTCACGCGTCAGCTCCGGCGATAGACTGCGGGCGTGGTAGACGTGGTGGCCGGGCGTACGGGCTCGCGGGGGCGGATCGACAAGCGGCAGGCCATCCTGGACGCCGCCTTTCCCGTCTTCGCCCGTCGGGGGTACGCGGAGGCCGGGGTGCAGGAGATCGCCGAGGAGGCCGGTGTCGCCAAGCCGACCGTCTACAGCCACTTCGGCGACAAGGAGAACCTCTTCCGCGCCGCCATGGCGTCCGCGGCCGACGCGGTCCTGGCGGACAACCTCGCCGTCATCGAGCGGCTGCGCGATCCGGGGGAGGACCTCCACGCCGCCCTGGAGGAGGTGGCGTACCGGATGCTCCAGGTGTGCTGCGGCGAGCGTTCCCTGGCACTGCGGTGGCTGACCTACGCCCAGGTCGCCCGCTTCCCCGACCTGATCGACGTCGTGCAGGGCCGTACCGCGAAGGGGCTCGGCGAGGCGCTGGCGGACCGGCTGGCACGCCTGTCACTGTCCGGCCGCCTGTGCCCCTGCGACCCGGCGCGGGCCGCCGAACAGCTCCTGGCGCTGCTGACCGGCCCGATGGAGGCCCGGTCCGGGCTGGGCACCCGCAAGGTTCCGGCCGCGGAGGCGCGTGCGGTGGCCGAAGCGGCGGTCGACACCTTCCTGAAGGCCTACGGCACGCCGGCCGGGCGCGGCCGGCCCTGAGCCCTCACGGCGCCGGCCTCGGGTCAGGAAGCGAGGAGAGCACGGCCGAGCGCGTACGCCCCGGCCAGATCGTTGCCGCGGTAACTCACGGCGGCCAGGTCGGCGAGGTGATGATCGGCGTTCACCGCCACCGTCTTGGTCAGCCGGCGGAACAGCGGAGCGTCCGACATCGAGTCGCCGTAGGCCACGCACCGGGAGCGCGCGAGGTCGTACCGCTCGCACATCTCCTCCACGATCCGCGCCTTGTCGCCCGGCGTGAGGATCTTCGCCGGGTCGAGCGGTTCGAGGAAGGGCAGCGCCGGGAACCGCGAGGCCACCACCTCGTCGAACCCCAGGCCGAGAAGGTGCCGTGCGAAGAAGTCGGGTGACATGGTGATCACCACGCACCGCTCACCGCGCTCCCGGATGTCCGCGCAGACCTCGCGGATGCCGGTCAGCCAGGGGCTCGCGGCGAACACCTCGGCGACGGCCGACGGCGTCAGGTCCCGCCACAGCGCATGGATGGCGGTCGCGAACCCCCGGGTGTCGATCTCGCCGGCCGCGAAGCGCGCCTCCAGCTCGACCAGCTCCCTCGTGGATCCGAGGTGCCGGGCGATCTGCAGGCCGGCCGTCGTCCCTTCGAGCAGCGTGCCGTCCATGTCGAAGACGTGCAGAGTCACCACGGCAGGTAAGTCTGGCGATCGACCGCTCGCCGCACCAGCGAATAAACGGGCGTACGTCCCGGACGCCGCCCTCGGTCAGGAGTTGAGCTGTTCGAGGGTGCGGTCCCTGGTCTCCACGGCGAACAGCGCGGTCAGCGCCCCGGCGAGCGCGACGACGCCGAGTACGGTGAACACCGTGGCGATGCCCGCGCCCGAGCCGATGATCGTGCCCACCACGATCGGTCCGACGATGACGCCCAGGCGGTTGGACACGCCGCCGAGCGAGGCGCCGAGCGCCCGGCTCTGGGTCGGGTACAGCTCGGGTGTGTACAGGTAGAGGCTGACATTCGTCGCGTAGACGAACAGCGACGTGATCGACGCCCAGACGGCGACCTGTCCGCCCGAACCCGTACCGGAGACGGCGAGGGCCAGCAGCGCGACGGCGGCGCCGGCGAGTCCGACGACCAGGGCCGGCCGCCGGCCCACCCGGTCGATCACCAGGGCGACGACGAGGCAGCCGAGCAGACCGGCCAGATTGCTGACCACGTTGTAGTCGAGCGCCGTCTGCAGGTCGAGCTTGAACGTCTTGGTGTACAGCGTCGGCAGCCAGGCGGTGATGCCGTAGTTGACGAAGTAGCCGAAGAACCACAGGAAGGCGACCACGACGGTGCGTCGGAGGTACCGGCCGGCGAACAGGTCGCGCAGGCCGCCGCGCGCCGTCGGCTCGGCGGCGGCCGCGGGGCCCGGGTCGGGAAGGGGGCGGCCGGTGGCCCGCTCCACCTCCTCTTCGATCCGGGAGATGACCTGCTCGGCCTCGGAGAGGCGGCCGCGGGAGGCGAGCCAGCGGGGCGACTCGGGGACCCTGAGCTGGAGGAAGGCGAAGACGAGGGCGGGTGCGGCGCCGATGAGGAACATCGCCCGCCAGCCCCAGTGCGGCACCACCCAGGAGGCGACGAGGGTCGCGCTCGTCAGGCCGGCGGGGAAGATGAGTTCGTAGAGCAGCACGAACCGGCCCCGGTGACGGGACTTGGCGATCTCGCTGATGTACGTCGCCGCGACCGGGACGACTCCGCCGATGCCGATCCCCTGGACGAACCGGAGGCCCGCGAAGAACGCCAGGTCCGGTGAGAAGACGAGCGCCAGGCTGGCGAGCGCGGTCACGGCGACGCCGAGGGCGACCGTCCGTACCCGGCCGATCCGGTCGCCGAGCCAGCCGGCCGCGAACGCGCCGGCCAGCATGCCGACCGAGCCGCTGGTGACGGCGAACGTCGCCTGCCCGGAGGTGAGGTGCCACTGCTTCGTGAGGACGGGCAGGGCGGTGGAGACCAGCAACTGGTCGAACGCCTCGAAGAAGGTGACGACGCCGATGAGGCTTCGCACCCTGACGTGCCAGCGCGAGTTCGGCAGGCGTTCGAGCCGGTCGGCGATGGATCCGGCGGATGTTCCGGGGGTGACGGTCGTCATTCGGGGGTTCCTTCCGCGAAGGGTTGCGGAGACCCTATGGGGAGGTATCTTGGCGGTCAATAAGTGAGCACAAAGATTATTTCCGCAGAAAGCGGTGGATCCTGTGCCAGGCCTCGGCGGTGGCGACGGGATCGTGCCCCGGACGTCCGCTCCGGTAGAAGCCGTGGCCCGCGTCGGCCACCACCTCGACGGCGGCCGGCGGCCCCGGCGCCTGGGTCGCCATCGTCAGCAGGTCCGCGTCCACCGTGTGATCGGCCCCGCCGAGCACGCCCAGCCAGGGCGAACGCCGCTCGGCGACCAGGAGTTCGGCGGGCGGCACGCCGGGCCAGGGCGGTGCTCCGACGCCCGACGGGCTGACCGCGACCGCGGCCGCCACCTGATGGTGTGCCGCCGCCCAGGTGGCCAGGTAACCGCCCATGCTGAAGCCGACGACGAGGATCGGCCCCGGCGTACGGGCCCGGACGTACTCCAGCGCCGCGGCGACGTCGCAGGCCAGGTCGTCGGCGGTCAGCCCGTCCATGTGAGCGCGGGCCACGGCGAGCTCACCGGCGTCGAAGGCGGGACCGCCACGCTCGTAGTAGAGGTAGGGCGAGACCGCCAGCCGGCCGTCGCGGGCCAGCGCGCGGCAGACCTCCTCGGCGTACTCGGTCACCCCGAAGACGTCGTGCAGCACGACAGCGCCGCCCCGGGGCTCGCCGTCCGGCTCCCGTACGAAGAGCGGCGCGGCGGTCGCGAGCACCTTGCGCCCCCGGTTGGCGGGACCGTGCCCATGGCCCGAGTGCTCCTGGCTCACGGCACCTCCACCGGCGGGACGAACGGCACCGGCGTCGGCGTGACGGCGGTGACGTCGACCTCCACGAGGTAGGGCTCCTGCGTCTCGACCGCCTTGGCGAACACCTCGTCGAAGTCGTCCGCGTCGGTGACCAGGCTGTGCCGCAGCGCCAGTGAGGCCGCCAGCGCCCGGAAGTCGGGGGTGTACAGATCCACGCCGGAGCGGCGTCCGGAGCCCGCCTCCTGCATGTTGCGCAGCACGCCGTAGCCGCCGTCGTTGAACACCACGAGCACCAGCCACGGCGCCTCCTGGGCGAGGGTGGCGAGCTCACCGAGGTGGACGGCGAGTCCGCCGTCGCCGGCGATGACCAGGGTGGGGACGTCCGGACGGGCCAGCGCGGCCCCGATCCCCATTGCCAGTCCCTGTCCGATGCCCCCGCCGAGCGGGAAGACGTTGGTCGCCGGATCGTGGATCGGCAGGAGCCGGTTGCCCCACTGGCTCGACGGGATCGTGACGTCCCGCGCGATGGGCGAACGCGGATCGAGGTGCCGGCGCATGGCGTCGCAGATCCGGGCGTACTCGCCGATGTCGGCGCGCAGCCTCTCCCGCACCGCCGTACGGCCGGCGACCGCCCGCTCTCGCCAGCCGTCCGCCACCGCCGGGGAGCCGAGATCCGCCAGCAGCGCGGCCAGCGTGGGCGCGGCGTCACCGCACAGTCCCACGGTGACCGGATGGACGCGCCCGATCGCCGCCGGGTCGATGTCGATCTGGAGGTGCCGCTCGGGCAGCGCGAGCTTGTAGTGCCGGGTCTCGTTGGACCGGAAGTGCGTGCCCACGCTGATCAGCAGGTCGGCGTCGGCCAGCAGCGGCGCCGCCATCGGGTTGACGGCGAAATTGCCGATGACCAGTTCGTGGTCCTCCCCGATGACCCCGCGGCCCGCGTTGGAGGTGAACACCGGCGCGCCGAGGAGCTCGGCCAGCGCGCGCAGCTCGGCCCGGGCCTCCCGGGCCCCGCCGCCGGCCCAGATGACGGGTCTGCGGGCGCTCGCCACGAGCCGTACGGCCTCGGCGACGTCGGGCACCGGCCGTTCCCGTGCCGGGGCGACTCCCGGCTCCGCGACCGGTTGCCCGGCGTACTGCAGATCGATCGGCCACTCCACGCTGACCGGTCCGTACGGTTTGGCCAGCGCCTCCCGCACCGCCTCGCGCAGGACCCGCGGCGCGGCCTCGGCCGACGGCACGCCGACCGCGACCTTGGAGACCGCGGTCAGCATGCCGAGCTGATCCTTGGTCTCGTGGATGACGCCGCGGCCCTGGCCGAGGTACCGGCTGTCGATCTGGCCGGTGACGTGCAGCACCCGGCTGCCCGCGCTGAGGGCCTCGACCAACGACCCGGCGGCGTTGCCCGCACCGGTACCGGTGCTGGTCAGCGCGCAGCCGAGGCCGCCACTGACGCGAGCGTAGGCGTCGGCCGCGTTGACCGCCGCGGCCTCGTGCCGCACCGCCACGAACCGCAGTTCCCGGTCGACGGCCTCCACCAGGGGGAGGTTGTGCACGCTGACGATCCCGAAGACCGTGTCGACGCCGTGCTCACGGAGTATCTGGACCAGCAGGTCCCCACCGTTAGACATATCTGGAAACTCCTCCACCGACGTCGATGGTCGAGCCGGTGATGTAGGACGCGCGCGGGGACAGCAGCGCGACGATGGGATAGGCGACCTCGTCGGCCCGGCCCAGCCGGCCGAGCGCGATGCCCCGATCGGCGGCGATCCCCGCCGACCACTCCTCATAGCTCTGCCCGGTCGCCGCGGTGTCGTAGCGGCGCCGCCACTGGCCGGTGTCGACCAGGCCGAGGCAGACCGAGTTGACCCGGATGGGGACGAGATCGCCGGACAGGGTCCTGGTCAGGTTGAGCAGCGCGGCCCGGGCCGCCGAGGTCGCCCCCAGCCGTGGCTCGGGCTGACGGGCGAGGATCGCGTTGACGTTGACGACGGCGGGGGCGTCGGAGGCACGCAGGTACGGCTCGGCCGCGCGGATCGTGTTGAGCACGCTGAAGATCTTGAGATCGAACTCCTCGCGCCACTGTGTCTCGGAGGTCTCCGCCACCGAGGCCATCAGCGAGCGCCCGGCGTTGTTGACCACGCCGTCGATCCGGCCGAACCGCCGGGCCGCCTCCACGGTGAACGCCTCGACCGCCGAGCCGTCCACCACGTCGCACGCGGCGGCGAAAACCCGGGCGCCCGCCGCGCGGGGCAGCGGGTCGAGCGCCCGCCTCAGCCGCTCCTCGTCGCGGGCGCAGGCCGCCACGTGGGCGCCCTCCCGCAGCAGTGCGGCGGCGGTCGCCAGGCCGACACCGGAACTGGCGCCGGTGACGACGTAGGCGCGGCCGTCCAAGCCGAGATCCATACGAGCAAGCCCCTCTAGTTGAAGACGAACCCGCCGTCGACCACGAGCGTCTGCCCGGTGATGTACGAGGCGGCGTCGGACAGCAGGAAGACGACGGCGCCGGTGAGGTCGCCGGGCTGCTGCGGACGGGTGAGCGCCCGGTTGATCCGGTACAGCTCGTGCCGCTCGGCCGGGATCATGTCGGCGGCCTCGCCCTCGGTCAGGCCGGGCGCGACCGCGTTCACCGTGATGTCGTAGGGACCCGCGTCGCGTGCGAGCGCGCGGGTCATGGCCATCACCGCGCCCTTGGAGGTGACGTAGTGCGCCAGCCGCGGCGAGCCGTAGATGGCGGCGTCGGAGGCCAGGTTGACGATCCGGCCGGGCCGCGACAGGTGCGGGAACAGCTCGCGCGCCACCAGCCACGGACCGCGCACGTTCACCGTCATCAGCCGGTCCCATTCGGTGACGTCGATCTCGTGGAACGGCTTGCCGCCCACCCCGTCGGCGAGGGCTGCGTTGTTGACGAGCCCGTAGGCTCCGCCGAGGTCGCGGACGGCGGCGGCCAGGGCGGCGACCGAGGCGGGGTCGGCGACGTCGGTGTCCACCCGGTGGGTCTCGACGCCCGCGGAGGTGAGCTCCGCGTGGGCGGCGGCCGCCCGCCCGGCGTCCCGTTCGGCGATCACGACGCGAGCGCCGGCCTCGCCGACCGCCCGCGCGATCTCCAGGCCGAGCCCGCGACCCGCACCGGTCACCACGACCAGTCGGTCCTTCATGACAGGAACTCCAGAACCAGGCGGTTGAACTCTTCGGGGCACTCCACGTTGGACAGATGCCCGGCACCTTCGATCACTTCGAACCGGGCGCCGGGAACGGCCGCCGCGATGGCCTCGCTCTCCGTCACTCCCGTGACGACGTCCCGATCACCGGCGATCACCAGCGTCGGCACGGAGACGCGGCCGAGCACGTCGTCGTGGTCGGTCTCGGCCATCGAGGCGGCCGCGTAGGCGTATCCGGGCAGCCGGATCGACCGCGCCATCGCGGTCGCCACCCGTTCCGCCAGTTCCGGGGGTGCCTCGGCGGACAGCAGCCTGGGGGCGCGGGCCCGGGCGAAGGCGTCCGGGCCCACCTCGGCCAGTTCGTCCGCGCGCCGCCGCATCGCCGCCGCCTGCTCCGCCGTACGGCCCGAGCCGCGCGTGGAGTCCACCAGGACCAGCGAGCGGACCACCTCGGGATGCTCCAACGCGAGCCGGGTGGCGATGACGCCGCCCCAGGAGACGCCGACCACGTGCGCGGGTACGGCGTCGCGCTCGCGCAGCACCGCCGCCGCGGTCGCGGCGTAACCGGTCATGCGGGGCGCCTCCTGCGGGGCGGCGGACCGCGCGTAGCCCGGGGCGTCCCAGGCCAGCACCCGGTGGCGGGCCGACAGCGCGGCGAACTGGCCGGTGAAGGAGTCCGCGCTGCCGCCGATGCCGTGCAGCAGCAGAACCGGTTCTCCCGGCCCGTCGTACTCGTTCACATAAACGGTCATCGGACGATGTCCCGCAGCGTGGCCAGGACGGCGTGCGGCACGACCTGGCTGCTCGCCGGGTTCTGCTCGGACGGCCGGTTGCGGATCTCGAAGCGGTAGTCGCCCGCCGGCCCCGACGCCGTGATCACGTGCGAGGTCAGTGTGGCGGCCGGGTCGGCGACGACGACCGCCTCGACGACGTCGAACGACCCGGCCGCGAGCGCCACCGCCGCCGCCACGTTGGTGGACTTCGGGAAGGCCGCCGCGACCTCTCTGGCCGGGCCGCGCATCACCTCGACCGGCTCGGCGGCGTGGGGCACCCCCAGCGTGGCCGGTTTCTTGGTGGTGACGATCCGCACCTTCTCCAGCGGCGCCATCAGGGCGGCGGCCCGCAGGAGATCCAGGCCGCCGATCGCGCCGGAGGTGAGGAACAGCCGGCCGGGACCGCCGCGCAGCCGCTCGTGCAGCGCGTCGTCGGTCAGCGCGCCGATCGAGACGACGAGCAGATCCTTGCCGGCGGCCACGACGCGTGGGCCGAGCTCGGCCAGGGCCCGCTGGCCGGCGCACTCCACCACGAGGTCCGCCACGGCGAGGGCGTCGTCCAGGGAGTCGCCGAGGTCGACGACGGCGGTCAGCCGTGCGCCGGGCACCTCCCCGGACTCCAGGGCCCGGATCACGACGCCGCCGATGGAGCCGCGCCCCACCACGGCGACGCGGGTCACTTCTCCCACCACCTTCCGGTGTCGGGGACTCCCGCCATGTGCGAGCGGACGTCCGCCGAGGGCGGCCCGGCCGTACCCCACAGATCGGAGAGTTCGGGCACACGCCGCCAGACCCGGCACAGCCAGGCGTCCTCCTCGACCTGCTCGACCTCCGAGGTGTACTCGCAGACCAGCCCGGCCGGGTCGGTGAAGTAGGAGAAGGTGTTGTTGCCCGGCCCGTGCCGGCCCGGACCCCACTTCGGCGTGATGCCGTGGTGGCGCAGGCGGCCGATGCCGCGCATGAAGTGGTCGACCGACGGCATCTCGTAGGCCACATGGTTGAGCGAGGTCCATGAGGCCTGGTTGAACGCGATGACGTGATGGTCGCTGTTACAGCGCAGGAACACCATCTGGTGCTCCGACCAGTCCGACACCCGCATGCCCAGGACCGTGGTGTAGAACGCGCAGGCCGCGTCGATGTCGACGGTGTTGAGGACGACGTGGGCCAGCTTGCGCGGCACCGCCTCGATGCCGCTCGGGTCCCGCGGCGCGACGGCCTCGACCTGGGTGGACAGCTCGACCAGCCGCCCCTCCGGGTCGGCGAAGCGCAGGCCGTACCCGCCGCCGGCCTGGTCGAGCGGCCCGGGCTCGGCGACCAGGGCGATGTTCCGCGCGGCGAGCCGGGCGGCCGCCTCGTCGACCTCGCGCGGCGTGGCGACCGCGAACGCGATCTTGCCGAGGGCGTTCTGCTCGGCCTGGCGCACCTCCAGGATGTGGTGCTCCTGGCCGCTGCCGCGCAGCCAGGTGGTGCCGTCGTCGCCGTCGATCTGCGACAGTCCCCACACGTGCTGGTAGAACTCCGCGGTCTGCGACGCCTCCGGCGTGCGCAGGGCGACGCTGCGCAGGGTGCGCAGCCGTGCGATCGGTTCCCCGCTCATGTACGCACCTCCGCGGCGGTCCGCTCCTCGCGTGCCGCGAGCTGCCGCTGCGCCTCACCGCGGATGGCGCGGCGGAGCCGTACGAGAGCCAGGTCGTGCTGGTAGAGCGTCTCGCGCGACCAGGCGTCGAGCGGCATCGCCTCTTCCATGACGCGGTCCTGTTCCAGCACCGCCCAGTGCCGGGCCTCGAGCCGCGCCTTGTAGAGGAACCGCCAGGTGTCGCGCTGCCAGCCGGTCACCTGCCGGCAGCGCCAGAAGAACGCGGCGTGCTGGGTCTCGTTGATCGGCGTGGCGGTGCAGACGATGGTGAACGGGCCGCCCGGCCCGGCGGTGTCCGGGTACGGGATGGCGAGGCGCACCCAGGGGGTGCCGCCGGCGATCCACTCCGACCAGTCGAAGTTGACGCCGGCCTGGTCGGTCTTCTCGAACACGAAGCCGGTGTCGGTGTCGCGGATCTGGAACAGCGCCTCGCGCCGCCCGCTGCCCATCGTGTGGGACTTGCGGTGCAGGAACGTCCCGTGCATCGGGTCCATGAGGTTGTCGAGGGAGTAGATCCAGGGCGCGTCCCACTCGACGTAGGCCAGGAAGTGATCCCAGCCGTCGGAGGAGAGCTGCTCGGGCACCTCGAAGGGCAGCGGTTCGGCGTCATCGGGGTCGCCGAACCAGGCGAAGACCGCTCCGCCGTGCTCGCGCGCGGGGAACGTCCGCAGCGCACGCCTGCCCTCCAGCGCGCAGCCGGGGACTCCGGGGACCGACACGACCAGGCCCTCGCCGTCGACCTGCACCCCGTGGTAGTTGCAGGCCACCCGGTCGCCCATGTGCACGCCCTGGGTGAGCCGCGCGCCGCGGTGCGGGCAGCGGTCCTCCTGAACGTGCACGGTGCCGGCCGCGTCGCGCCAGAGCATCAGCTCCTCGCCCGCGCGGTCCAGCCGGATCAGGTCCCCGGCCGGAACCCGCTCGGACGGGCACAGGGCGTACCACTGGTTGCGGACGCCGAGCCGGATCAGGCCGTCGACGGTGTTCAGGGCGGCGTTGGCCGGATGTCCGGTCATTCTGGGTCTCCCAGTCGTGCCATCTCGGCGGTGAAGGATTCCTCGGTCCAGTCGGCGCCGCCGGCCGGGCGTACACCGGTCTCGTTGAGGGCGCTGACCAACCCGGGCAGGTCGTGCACGCCACGGCCGAAGATGGCCTCCAGCTCGTCGGCCAGCGCGTTCTCGTAGCTGGTGAGCTCGTGTCGGCGTGACTGGATCGGCTGCAGTCGCAGAGTCATGGGGCTTTCCCCTAAAGGTCAAGGACGAGTTCGGGGCTGCGGGAGCGGGAGACGCAGAGCATCATCGAGCCGCCCGCCGCCTTCTCCGCGTCGGTGAGCAGGAAGTCCCGGTGGTCGGGCTCGCCGGCGAGCACCCGCGTCTCGCACGTGCCGCAGATGCCCTCCTCACAGGAGGACGGCAGATCCATGCCGCCGGCGCGCAGCGTCTTGAGGATCGACACGCCCGGCTCCACCGTGAAGGTGCCGCCGGACCGTCCGCAGGTCACCGTGAAGGCCGTGTCGCCGCCGGCCTTCGGCGCCTCCGGCGCGCGGAAGCGCTCGACGCGCAGGCTCGACGAGTCGGGGAGCCCGGTCTCGACGGCCCGCAGCAGGGGTTCGGGCCCGCAGCAGTAGACCAGCGTGCCGGCGGGCAGGTCGCGGAGTACGCCGGCCAGGTCCGGAGGGCCGCCGGCCTCGTCGTCGGCGTGCAGGACGACGTCGCCGAGGCCGGCGAGCTCCTCGGTGAAGGCCATCCGGGCGCGCGTGGTGCCGCAGTAGAACAGGCGCCACGGCGCGCCGCGGGCCGCGAGCGACTCCGCCATCGCCTTGATCGGGGTGATCCCTATTCCGCCGGCGATGAGCAGATGAGCGGCCGCGTCTTCCAGCGCGAAGTTGTTCTTCGGCCCGTCGACCTCGATGAGGTCACCGACCCGCAGCCGCTCGTGCACGCACGCGCTGCCGCCACGGGAGTTCTTCTCCCGTTGCACGGCCACCGCGTAGCGGGTGCGGTCCGCGGGGTCCCCGCACAGGGAGTACTCCCGTGCCAGCCCGCCGGGCAGCCGCAGCGACAGGTGCGCACCCGGCTCCCAGGCGGGGAGCCCGGCCCCCCGCGGGTCGGTGAACTCCAACCGCACCACGCCCTCGGCGAGCCAGGTCAGCTGGTGAAGGCGGAGCGTGAGCATGTCAGTCCCGGGTGACGCCGTGCATCGCGGAGGTCGGCGGGTAGGTCGGGATCTGCGGCTTGGTCGTGCCGATGATCACGCAGAACAGCGCGTCGGTGTCACCGATGTTGCGAAGGCTGCGGGGGACTCCGGCGGGGACCCGGATCAGGTCGCGGTAGCCGAGCACGCGGCTCGCGGTCTTCGTGCCGTCCTCGACGTCGTGCACGGTCACCTCGAGGTTGCCCTCCAGAACGAAGAAGGCCTCCTCGGCGTCGTGGTGCGTGTGCTCGGGGCCCACCGCGCCGGCCGGCAGCCGCATGTTCGAGAAGGTGAAGCCGCCGGCGGGGATGATGCGGTTGTCGGTCTCGTGGTCGCCCGTGGCGCCGGAGCCGACGTAGCGGATCTGCGCGCGACGGAACTCGTCGCCGGCCTTGGCCTGGAAGCCGAGGGTGTCCCAGTCCTCGTACCGGCTGTCGCGGCTCGCGATGCACGAGTCGATGAGGGCGTCCAGGTCCACCGGCGCGGTGGTCGGGGTCTCGCTCATGGGTGTTGCCCTGCCTTCCAGGTTCGCGGGCTTATTAGCTTAGTGCCAAGATATTATCTGACAAGCTATCAACGAACAAGCTTCCTAGTGCTAAGTAATTTGGGTACGGTTCCGCGCGTGTCGTCGAGATCCGTTCAGTTCAGCGGCGGTGCAGGGCGTTGAACACGCGTTCCGGAGAGAGCGGCAGCGCGGTGACCCGCACACCCGTCGCGTCGTGCACGGCGTTGGCGATCGCGGCGGCCACGGGGACCATGGCGCCCTCGCCGGCGCCCTTGGCGCCGAACGGGCCCGGCCCGTGTCCCTGCTCCTGCGTGACGGAGACGAACCGCTCCGGCAGGTCCTCGGCCATCGGCACGCGGTAGTCCAGCGCCTCGCCGTTCAGCAGCGCGCTCCCGTCGTAACGCATCTCCTCGAACAGCGCCTGACCCAGCCCCATCACGGCCGCGCCCTCGTCCTGGCCCCGGCAGACCAGCGTGTTGATCGCCTTGCCGACGTCACCGCTGGCGACGAGCTGCAGCACGGTGACCTTGCCGGTGTCCGGGTCGACCTCCACCTCGGCGCCCGCCCAGCCGATCTCCCAGAACACACAGGGCGCGTCCAGCGGCGCCTCGGGGGAGTTGGGCGCCTTGAAGAACCCCTCGCCGGAGAACTCGTAACCGGTGCCGCCGAACACCTTCATGATCAAGCCCGGCAGCGGTGTGGGTGCCTCGTCGCCGCGCCGTACCGCCCAGTTCTCCAGCGTCAGGGCGGTCGCCTCGCAGCCGAGCTGCCGCGCGGCGAACTCCAGCACCTGGGCCCTGACGGCCTCCGCCGCGCGCAGCACGGCCCGTCCCATCACGGTCATGCCCGACGACGCGTTGGTTCCCTGGTCGAAGGGCGTGACGTCGGTGTTGATCGGGGCGTACGCCACCTGTTCGAGCGGGACGCCGAGCACCTCGGCGGCGACCTGGCACAGAGTGGTGGAGGCGCCCTGCCCGATCTCGACGGTGCCGGAGTTGACATAGACGGTGCCGTTGGCGGTGACCTTCACCCTCGCCTGCGCGGGCTTGTTCACGCCTCCGCCGTCCTTGAACCCGATGGCCAGGCCCAGGCCGCGATTCGGCATCCGCGCCCGCCGGTGGTAGCCCAGCTCGCCGGCGACCTTGTCCAGCCCCTCGGCCAGGTCGCTGTCGATGCCGCTCTCACCCGGCACGAACGGCTCGCCGAGCCGCTTGAGGTTCTTGATCCGCAGCTCGTACGGGTCCATGCCGAGCCGTCGCGCGATCATGTCCACCTGGCTCTCGCCGGCCCAGGTCGACTGGGTGGCGCCGAACCCCCGGAAGGGCCCGGCCGGCGTCGTCGTGGTCATCACGCACGCGCAGGAGGACTTGACGTGCGTCCAGCGGTACGGTCCGGGCATCCGGTAGGCGGCCTTCTCGGCGACCAGCGGGCTGCCGTCGGAGTAGGCCCCCGCGTCGAGCAGCACCTCGCTCTCCCGGGCGACGAACGTCCCGTCGGCCTTCACACCGGTCTTCACCTTCAGCACCGCCGCGTGCTGGCTGAGGGTGAGGAAGCCCTCTTCGGTGGTCAGGCAGTAGCGCACCGGCCGGCCGGCCATGCGCGACAGCAGGATGGCGATCGGCTCGGTCTTGCAGTTGTGCTTGGCGCCGAACCCGCCGCCCACGTACGGCACGTGGACCCGGATCCGGTTCTCGCCGACCCGCAGCACCCGGGCCAGCTCCTTGCGCAGCGGGAACGGGTTCTGGGTCGAGCTCCAGATCTCGATCTGCTCACCGCGCACGTCGGCGACGGTGACGAACGGCTCCAGGTGGAAGTGGTTCATGCGGGAGAACGCGAAGGTGTCCTCGAAGACGTGGTCGCACTCCTGCCACACGTCCGCGGGGCCGGTCGCGTAGCGGAACTCGTAGCAGACGTTCCGGCGCGGCCGCAGGTGCCCCGAGGCGCCCGTGCCGTACGGCGGGACGATCCCGGGCGGCGCCTCCTCGAACAGCTCCGGCGCGTCCTCGGCGAGCGCGGCGGTGACGTCCGGCACGTCGGGCAGCGGCTCGTAGACCACGTCGATGAGCTCCAGCGCCCGCAGCGCGACCGCCTCGTCCTCCGCCGCGACCGCCGCCACCACGTCGCCCACATAGCGCACCTTGTCCATCGCGACGACCGGCTGGTCCTTGATGAAGTATCCGTAGGTCGGGGAGAGACCGGCGAGCTCGTCGCGCGTGAGCACGGCGTGCACGCCCGCCAGCGCCCGCGCCCGGGTCGCGTCGACCGACCGCAGACGTGCGTGCGCGTGCGGGCTGCGCAGCACCTTGGCATGGAGCATCCCGGGCAGCCGGACGTCGGCGGTGTACAGCGCGCCGCCGGTCACCTTGGCGGCCGCGTCGTGCCGTCGCGCGCTGGTGCCGACCGCGGCGGGCTGGTTCGTCACGGCTGCTCCTCACGGCTGAGCTCGGCCGCGCGGCGCACCGAATCGACGATCATCTGGTAGCCGGTGCAGCGGCAGACGTTGGAGGAGATCCAGGAGCGGATCCGCTCGTCATCCGGCTCCGGGTGTGCCCGCAGCAGGGCGGTCGTCAGCATGACCATGCCCGGCGTGCAGTAGCCGCACTGGAAACCGCCGCACTCCGCGAACGCCCGCTGCACGGGGCCGAGCCCGCCCTCGCGTCCCTGGCCGTCGATCGTCTCCACGGCGGCGCCGTCCACGCTGAAGGCGAAGACGCCGCACGAGGCGGTCGGCGTCCCGTCGACCAGGATCGTGCAGGCGCCGCAGACACCGCGTTCGCAGGAGGCCTTCACCCCGGTCAGGGCGTGGCGATCGCGCAGCAGGTCGAGGAGCACCGTGTTCGGTGCGATCTCCTCGCTCCGCCGCACTCCGTCGACCTCGAAGTCGATCGAGACGCGCGAGCTCACCGCGGGTCCTCCTCTCCGGCCGTGAAACGGCCCAGCAGCCTGCCCAGCAGGACACCGGCCGCGTGCCGGCGATAGTCGGCGCTCCCGGCGGCGTCGCCGATCTCGTCCGGGAGCGCGGCGGCCAGCCGGGCGGGATCGATGCCCGGCTCGCCCTCGACGGTGAAGGGACGGGTGTACTCCGAACCCACGCTCAGCCGTACGGTCCCACCGCGGACGGCGGCGGCCACGGTCAGCAGCGGCCGCAGCGAGCGCTCGTAGCCGAACCACACGCCGGGCACGTCGGGGATCCGGATGGTGTGCAGCAGCGCCCCGTGCGGCTCCCGCCGTTGCCAGAGGTCCGCCGGGGACAGCACGACCGCGCCGTCCGGGGTGGCGAAGTCCAGGTTCGCGCCGAGCGCGTCGAGCATTATCGACATCTCATAGCGGGTGCGACGCGCCATGACGTTGCCGCCGATGGTGGCCCGCTGCCGGATCCTGTGGTTGGCGATCCGGGCCCAGGCCGCGGCGAACCCGGGCAGGGCCGCACGGACGGCGGCGTCGCCCGAGCCGGCGTGGTGGCCGACCGCCGCGCCGATCGCCAGGGTCGCGCCGTCCCGGTCGATCCGGCCGAGTTCGGGAATCCGGTCGAGTGAGACGAGGCGGGTGCAGTCGAGGCCCTCGCGGAACCGGGCGAACAGGTCGGTGCAGCCCTGCGCGTACACCGCGCCCCCGGTGGCCCCGGCGGCGACCGCCTCGGCGATCGTGCGCGGACGGTGCAGGTCGAAATCCGGGATGGTGCGCTGGGTGGGCGCGACCAGGCCGGCGGGGAGCAAGCGCATTCGTCCTTGCCTCCTGACTTTGCGTGAAAGCAGGACCGACATCGCGTCTGCCACGCGAAATAAACTTAGCTATAAGTAAGTTACCGGTGAGATTTCTAGCATCGGCCCGCGGTTCGCACAAGAGGCGGGCCCGCGCGGATGGAAGCGCTGTACCTTAGGTCTCAGACATCTTTCGACGGATCAGGGTGCCGGAAGGAGGAGGGCGAGTCGGCCGGGTGCCGTCTTCCCGACCAGCGATGACGCGCAGATCTTCTCCAGGTCGGCCCGACGCGGTGGACCTGATCCTGGAGCAGTGGGCACGGGAGCTGCCTGCCCTGGACGCCTCGCCGATGGAGGTCCTCGGCCGGCTGCACCGCAGCTTCCTTCGCTACCAGGGTCTGGTGGCCGAGCTCTTCGACCGCCACGGGCTCAACATGGCCGCCTTCGACGTGCTCGCCGCGCTGCGCCGCTCCGGCGCGCCGTACCGCAGGACGGCGGGTGAGCTCGCCCAGATCGCACTGGTCACGACGGGGGGCATCACGCTGCGCCTCGACCGGCTGGAGTCCGCGGGTCTGGTCACCCGGGAGCGCGACTCCGACGACCGGCGGGTCGTCTTCGCCCAGCTCACCGACAAGGGCCTCGACGTGGTCAACACCGTCGCCAAGGCGCACTTCGCCAATGAGGACCGCATGCTGGCGGGACTCAACGAGGCCGAGCGGCGTCAGCTCGGCCTGCTGCTCAGCAAGCTGGAGCGCTCGCTGGAGCACGCCGAGCAGCACCCGCCCGCCGCCGCGGCGGGCGAGGCCTGACCCGGTCCAGGTCTCAGACGCCCGCCCAGGGCAGGGGATCTTCGGTGAGCCCCCAGTAGAGGCTCTTCTGCCGGGTGTAGGAGCGGATGCCCTCGCGTCCCTTCTCCGTGCCGAGGCCGCTTCCCTTCAGGCCGCTGAACGGCGTGGAGATGCTGAACTGCTTGTAGGTGTTGATCCAGACCGTCCCCGCCTCGATCCGGCGGCCCACCCGCCACGCGGTCCGATAGTCCCCGGTCCAGATGCCGCAGGCCAGGCCGTACACGGTGTCGTTGGCCTGGGCGACGAGGTCCTCCTCGTCGGCGAACGGCAGGGCCACCAGCACCGGACCGAAGATCTCCTCCTGGCAGGTGGCCGAGTCGTTGGCCAGCCCGTCGAGGATGGTCGGCAGATAGTAGGCGCCGGCCGCGTACTCCGGTCCGTCCGGCACTCCGCCGCCGCAGAGCACCCGGGCGCCCTCCTCGCGGGCGCGGTCGACCATGGCGGCCACCTTGTCGCGATGGGCGTGCGTCACCATCGGGGCGACCTGCGTGGCCGGGTCGGTGCCCGGGCCGATCCGCAGCTTCTCGGTGTGCCGCACGAGCCGGTCGAGCACCTCGTCGTAGACGTCGGCGTGGATGAACACGCGCGATCCCGCGATGCAGCTCTGACCCGACGAGGAGAAGATCCCGAACAGCACCCCGGCGACCGTCTGGTCGAGGTCGGCGTCGGGGAAGACGATCGTCGGCGACTTGCCGCCGAGTTCGAGCGACACCGGCATGATCTTCTCGGCGGCCGCCGCGCCGATGGTCCGGCCCGTGGCCGTGCCGCCGGTGAACGTCACCTTCCCCACGCCGGGATGGCGCACGATGGCGTCGCCGATGGTCCGTCCGGGGCCGGGCAGCACCGACAGCAGCCCGGCGGGCAGTCCGGCGTCGGTGATCAGTCTGCCGAGGGCGAGGGAGACGAGCGGAGTCCACTCGGCCGGCTTGAGCACGACGGCGTTGCCGGCGGCCAGCGCGGGGGCGAGCTTCTGCGCGTCGCTGGCGATCGGCGAGTTCCACGGGGTGATGGCGCCGACGACGCCGATCGGTTCGTGCACGCTCATGGTGAGGTACGGCCCGCGGGGCGGGGTGAGCGCCTCCTCCGCGGTCTCCAGGGCGGCGGCGAAGTAGCGGAACGTGCCGGCCGCACTCGCCGCCAGCGCCCGTGTCTCATTGATCGACTTGCCGGTGTCCGCGGTCTGCAGCCGGGCCAGGTCCTCGGCCCGCTCGGTGATGAGGTCGGAGATCCTCGTCAGGAACCGGCTCCGCTCGTGCGGCAGCAGATCGCGCCAGGCCGGATCGGCGGCGGCCCGGCGGCCCGCCGCCACCGCCAGTTCCACGTCTTCGGCGTCCGCGCCGTGAACGGCGGCGATGAGCGCGCCGGTCGCGGGATCGCGGGTCTCGATGAGAGCGCCGGCGCCCCGGCGCCAGTCGCCGCCGACGAGGATCTCATCCCTGATCTGGTCCATGAAGTCCGCCTTCCACCGAATGACGTGGCGGATATACCTTAGCGCTAAGGTTTTAGGCGATGTGTGGGGCCGGTCGGTGGTCCTCCGGCGCCTCGCGGTCCGGGGTGGTTCACACGACGCGGCGCGCCGTGCGTGCCCTGCGGGGCCGGGGAGCCTGCGGACCGCCGGGAGTCCTTCTGGCCACCGCGGCCTGCAGGGCCTCCTCCAGTGTGGCGAGGGCCGCGGCGACGCGGTCGCGCTCCTCCTGGGACAGGTCGCCGAGCAGGGACTCCTCGTTGGCCAGGTGCAGGGCGAAGATCTCGTCGATGCGCTTCACGCCGTCCGGCGTCAGCTCGGCGTACATGACCCGACGATCGGTGGGGTGCGGGGTGCGCCGGATCCAGCCCTGCGCCTCCAGGCTGTCGAGGCGGCCGGTCATCGCTCCCGTGGACAGCAGTGAGGACTCCGCGAGCTCGGAGGGGGTCTTGCGGTACGGGTGCCCGCTGCGGCGAAGGTTGGCCAGCAGGTCGAAGGACTTGGGCGTCAGGCCGTGGGGCGCCAGGAACACCTCAAGCTCGTGGCGCGACAGCTGGTCCACCCGGCGTACGCGACCGAACACGCCGATCGGCGATGCGTCCAGGTCGGGTCGCTCACGTCGCCAGTCCTCGAGAACCCTCTCGACCGCTTCCATGACACCGTCCGTCCGGCTGGGGCGAAATCCGCCGGGGAAGACTATCGGAACCAAGATATCTTGACACAAGATATTTAGCTACAAGATACTCCGTGCCAAGCTAAATCCCCTCCGCCTCGGCGGATGCCCAGCTCGGACGGCGGCTCGGTCGTCTGCTCAGCCCTGTGAGGAACCGATGCACATCTCTTTCGCCGCACTCCGCGGCCGGCGCTGGACGCTGCCGGGCGCCGCCCTCGCGATCGCGGGCGCGTTGACGCTCTCGGCCTGTGGCGGATCCGGCGGGTCGAAGGACGCCTCGGGACTGACCAAGGTCAAGGTGCGGACCGACGTCTTCTACACGGGTGCCGTGCTGCCCCTGCTCGCAGGCATCGACAAGGGCATCTACAAGAAGCACGGCCTCGACGTCACCCTGAACCCGGGCAAGGGCTCGGCGACCACGCTCCAGACGGTGGCCAACGGCTCGGACGACCTCGGCTACGCCGACGGCGGCGCCCTGGTGCAGGCGGCGGGCAAGGGCATGCCGGTCGAGATGGTGGCGGGCATGGTGCAGCGCTCACCGCTCGCGATCTTCACCCGCACCGACTCCGGGATCCGCAGCGCGTCGGACCTGGCGGGCAAGACGGCCGGTTTCACGGCGGGGTCCGCCCCGGAGACGCTGTTTCCCGCCTTCGCCAAGGCCAGCGGGCTGAACCCGCAGTCGGTGCATCTCAACAAGGTCGACATCCCGACCCGGGACAGCCTCTTCGTGCAGGGCAAGACCCAGTTCAGCTTCGGCCTGCTGAACGTCAGCCGGGCGACCATCGAGGCGAAGTGTCACTGCACGCTCGCCGCGCTCAGCTACGCGGACGCCGGTCTGAACGTGCTCAGCTCCGGCATCGTCACCTCCAAGAGCTTCGCGGGCAAGCACCCGGACGCGGTGAAGAACTTCCTGGCCGCGACCGCCGAAGCCGTGGACTACACCGACAAGAACGTCGACGCGGCGGTGTCGTCCTTCTTCAACGTGGTCAAGACGAGCACGCTCTCCAAAGCCGTGGTCAAGCAGCAGTGGCTGGCCTCCGCCCAGCTGATGCACACGGACAAGACCAAGGACCAGGCATTCGGCTGCATGGCCGCGGCCGACTGGCAGAGCACCATCGCCCAGATGGAGCAGCACGGCGGCGTCGCCGCCGGCAAGGTCAAGCCGGCGGAGGTCGCCAGCAACGCCTATCTCGGCCAGTGCTCCGACCAGCTCGGGAAGCAGTAGCGATGGCGTCTTTCGTCGAGTTCGACCAGGTCACGAAGGCGTTCGACACCGGTGACGGTGTCATGACCGCCGTCGACGAGATGTCCTTCGACCTGGACCGCGGTGAGTTCCTCGCCATCGTCGGGCCCAGCGGGTGCGGGAAGAGCACGCTGCTGCTCGCCCTGGCCGGGCTGACCCAGCCGACCACCGGACAGGTCAGAGTCGCGGGCCGGCCGATCCTCGAGCCGTACACGGACCTGGGGATCGTCTTCCAGGGAGCCGAGCTGCTGCCCTGGCGAACCGCGCTGCAGAACGTCATGCTCCAGGCCGAGATCCGCCGTGGCTCCAAGCGGGAGTCGGAGGCGCGGGCGCGCGAACTGCTCGCCCAGGTCGGCCTCGGCGGGTTCGAGGACCGCTACCCGGACGAGCTGTCCGGCGGGATGCAGCAGCGCGTGTCGCTGTGCCGGGCGTTGCTGCACGATCCGGAGATCCTGGTCATGGACGAGCCGTTCGGCGCGCTCGACGCCCTGACCCGCGACCAGATCCAGATCGATCTGCAGCACCTGTGGATGGAGCGGCGCAAGACGGTCGTGTTCGTGACCCACAGCATCGACGAGGCGGTGTTCCTCGCCGACCGGGTGCTCGTGTTCTCGCCCCGTCCCGCCCGTATCGCGGCGGACTTCCGTGTGTCGCTTGACCGGCCGCGGCACCTGAGCGCGCGGGCCACGCCGGAGTTCGCCGGCCTCGTCGGGGAGATCCGCGAGGTCTTCGAGAACCTCGGAGTACTCACGGAGGAGCGGACGTGACCAGCACGGACCAGCGGAAGAAGCCGGCCACCGCCTCCACCGGAACGCGCGCCCGGAGACGCCGGCCGCTCCGGTCGCGGATCGCCGACGGGGTGCTGCCCCTCATCCTCGTCGTCGTCATCGTCGCGGTGTGGCAGGCGATGGTGTCGTTCGGCGGCGTCAAGGAGTACGTGCTGCCGGCTCCGGGCGCCGTCGTGAAGAAGATGTTCTCCGACTTCGGCACCTTCGCCGACCAGTCGGTGCCGACGATCATCGCGATCTTCGTCGGGTTCGCGCTCGCGATCGTCGTCGCCCTCCCGATCGCGGTGGCGATGGTCTACAGCAGCGTCGTGCGCCGGGCGGTCTACCCGCTGCTGATCGTCGCCCAGGTGGTGCCGAAGGTCGCGATCGCGCCGCTGTTCATCATCTGGTTCGGCTTCGGACAGCTGCCGAAGGTGCTGATGGTGGCGCTGATCTGCTTCTTCCCCGTCGTCATCGACTCCATGGTGGGCTTTCGCGCCGCTCGCCCGGAGAGCCTGATGCTCGTCCGGTCCATGGGCGCGAGCCGGTGGCAGGCGTTCTGGAAGGTCCGCTGGCCGTGGGCGGTGCCGAGCATCTTCGCCGGCGTGAAGGTCGGCATCACGCTCGCCGTCGTCGGCGCGGTGGTGGCGGAGTTCGTCGGCGCCGACACGGGGCTCGGCGTGCTGCTGATCACCGCG
This sequence comes from Actinoallomurus sp. CA-142502, assembly GCF_050936355.1. Taxonomy (NCBI): domain Bacteria; kingdom Bacillati; phylum Actinomycetota; class Actinomycetes; order Streptosporangiales; family Thermomonosporaceae; genus Actinoallomurus; species Actinoallomurus sp. CA-142502. Next base: position 8,582,416 of record NZ_JBNJMY010000001.1, on the reverse strand, counting down.
CGCGGTGACATGGACAGCCTCACGGTGTTCGCCTCGGTCGCCTGGCTGACGGTCATCGGGGCGGTGCTGTTCGGCGTCGTCGAACTCCTCGAGCGCGTCCTGGTGCCCCGGCGGGGCGGCCGGCGCAGCTTCGAGGCGTCGGGAAGCCTGTGAACGCGGCCGGCGCGGGGCCCCTCCCCGTCACGGGTGACGTGCAACGGGCCGTCGTCTATGCCGGGCCGGGCCGCGTGGAACTCCGCGAGGTGGCCCTGCCCGGGCTGGACGTACGGCCCGCCCCCGGCGTGCTGCCACGCCGCTGCGACCACGGCGTGATCCTGCGCACGCTCGCGACCTGCGTCTGCGGCTCGGACCAGCACACCCTGCACGGTCCGGGATCCGCTCCCGGCATGGTCCTCGGCCACGAGCTCACCGGAGTCGTGATCGAGGTCGGCCGGGACGTCCAGCGCGTGCGGGTCGGCGACGTGTGCTCCGTGCCGTTCAACGTCGCCTGCGGGCGCTGCGCGAACTGCCGCGCCGGACTCACCGGTCACTGCCTCGGCGTCAACCCGCACCGGCCGGGCGCGACGTACGGGATGGGGGAGGGCTTCGGCGGATGGGCCGGCCTGCAGGCCGAGTACGCCCTGGTCCCGTACGCCGACTTCAACCTCTACGTCTTTCCCGACGCCGACCAGGCTCGGGAGCGGCTGCTGGACGTGGCCCTGCTGGGCGACATCCTGCCGACCGGTTACCACGCGGCGAAGGGTGCGGCCGTGGGTCCTGGCGCGAAGGTCTACATCGCCGGCGCGGGTCCGGTCGGACTCGCGTGCGCCGCGGCCTGCCGGCTGCTCGGCGCGGCCGTCGTCATCCTGGGGGACTTCAACGGCGAGCGCCTGGAGCACGCCCGGTCCGTCGGGTTCGAGGCGGTGGATCTGGCCCGTGGCGACCTGCCCGAGATGGTGGCGGACCTGACCGGCCGGCCGCTCGTCGACGCCGGGATCGACTGCGTCGGCGCGTCCGCTCCGGGACTGGACGGCGACGGCGTGCCGCTCGCCTCCGCGCTCAACGACGTCGTCTCGGTGGTCCGGCCGGGAGGCGCGATCGCCGTCCCCGGCGTCTATTCCGCGGCCGGCCGGCCCGCCCTTGGGGTGAACCTCGGCGGCATCTGGTCCAAGGCGCTCACCGTCGGCTCCGGGGCGACGCCGGCCCGCCGCTACCAGGACGAGCTGGCCGAAGCCCTCCTGGCGGGCGGGCTGGCGATCGGCGACGTCGTCGGGGCGACCCCGGTGCCGCTGGACGGCGCCGTGGAGGCGTACGCGAGGTTCGGCGCCGGGGCGGGGCGCAAGTTCGTGCTGATTCCGTAGCGGAGGCCGGCGACCTCCCGCCGGCCTCCCGTGGCGTAGTTGCACAATTCTCTGTGCACAGAATATTGTGCACTCATGCCCGAACCGCAGGAGATCAACGACCTCGAGGTGCTGAAGGCGCTCGCGCATCCGCGGCGGCAGAAGATGCTCGAGCACCTGGCCCTGCACGGCCCGGCCACGTCGGCGTCCCTGGCCCGCGCGCTGGACCTCAACACCGGGGCCACGAGCTACCACCTGCGCGAGCTGGCCAGGCACGGGTTCGTCGAGGAGCTCGCGGACAGGGCGCACGGGCGGGAGCGATGGTGGCGCGCCGTGCCCGGCGACCGCCGGTTCCCGCCGCCCAGCCGGCAGAGCCCGCAGGTGCGCGCCGCGCTCGACCAGCTGAACCGCATGGCGTTCGACGCCGACGTCGAGGCGTTCGGGCGCTTCCTCGGCCGGCGCGGGTCCCTCGGCGAGTGGGGAGACGCCGTGCCGTACTCCCGCTCGCTCCTGCACCTCACGCTCGACGAGGTCCGCGAGTTCTTCGAGGAGTACATCCGGCTCGTCAACCGCTTCAAGCGGGACCCCGGAGACGTACCCGAAGACGCCCGGCCCGTCTACGCCCGCTTCCTGGCGTTTCCCGCCACCGACTCGGACTCAGAGTGAGACGGCCGTCCGCGCCCCTCACCGAACCCACTCTTGAAAGGAAGGCGCCCATGCCGCGCCGAGACAGACCCGCGACGCCGCACGCCGACGCGGTCCGGATGACGTCGGTCCGCAAGGTGTACGGGAAGGGGGCCGGCGCCGTCACCGCACTCGACGACGTGACGATCACCATCCCCCGCGGCACCTTCACCGCGGTCATGGGGCCGTCGGGATCCGGCAAGTCGACCTTCCTGCACTGCGCCGCGGGCCTGGACACCCCCACCTCCGGCACCGTGCTGCTGGGCGGCACCGACCTGTCCGGCATGAACGAGGTGCGGCTCACCGAGCTGCGCCGCAGCCGCGTCGGCTTCGTCTTCCAGGCCTTCAACCTCGTTCCCTCGCTGGACGTCCTGCGGAACATCGAGCTGCCGCTGCGGCTCTCCGGCACGCGGACCGACCGGGCGTGGCTGGAGGAGATCATCGATCGCGTCGGCCTGACGGGCCGTACGAGCCATCGCCCCGCGCAGCTGTCCGGCGGGCAGCAACAGCGGGTCGCGCTCGCCCGCGCGCTCGTCACCCGGCCCGAGGTGATCTTCGGTGACGAGCCGACCGGCGCGCTGGACACCGTCACCGGACGCGACGTCCTCACGCTGCTGCGCGAGGCCGTCGACGCTCTCGGGCAGACCGTCGTGATCGTCACCCACGACCCGGTCGCCGCCGGGTACGCGGACCGCGTCCTGTTCCTGGCCGACGGCCGGATCGCCGGCACGCTGGACGCCCCGTCGGCCGACCTCGTCGCCGAGCGGATGGCCGGGCTGGGAGGGCGGGTCTGATGCTGTCCCTCGCCTTGCACACGCTGCGCAGCCGCAAGGGCGCCTTCGCCGGGGCGTTCGCCGCCCTGCTGTGCGCGGCCGCGCTCATCACCGCCTGCGGTGTGCTGCTGGAGACGGGCCTGCGCGGTCACGTCGCCCCCGAGCGCTACGCCGGCGCGCCGATCGTGGTCGGCGCCGACCAGCAGCTCCACTGGACCAAACACAAGAAGCACAAGGTCAAGACCAAGTCCAAGCCGCTCACCGAACGCGCGTGGCTGGCCGCGGACGTCGCGGACCGGATCGCGCACGTGCCCGGCGTGACGAAGATCGTCCCGGAGGTGACCTTCCCGGCGCAGACCGCGCACGGCATGGCCCAGGGGCACGCGTGGGCGTCCGCGGCGCTGACGCCGTTCACGCTCGCGACCGGCCGCGAGCCGCGCGCCGACGGCGAGGTCGTGGCCGACGCGCGCGCCGGCGCGCGGCCGGGGGACACGATCACCGTCCTGGCCACCGCGGCCCCGCGGACCTACCGCGTGGTCGGGATCACCGCCCAGGCGACGCCCCGGCAGGCGAACCTGTTCTTCACCGAGCAGGAGGCACGGAGGCTGGCCGGGCGGCCCGGCCAGGTCGCGGCGATCGGCGTGTTCCCCGCCTCCGCGGCGCCCGCCGTACGCGCGGCGCTGCGCGGCACCCCGGCCGAGGTCTACACCGGCCGGGACCGCGGTTCGCTGGAGTTCGCCGACGCGTCGAAGGCGCGCGTGACCCTGGTCAGCATGGGCGGCGCTCTCGGCGGCACGTCGCTGCTGGTGGCGATCCTCGTCGTGGTCGGCACGTTCACGCTGACGATCGAGCAGCGGCGGCGTGAGCTGGCGCTGCTGCGCGCCGTGGCCGCCACGCCCCGGCAGGTGCGGAAGATGATCGGCCGCGAGGCCCTGCTCGTCGGGTCCGGCGCGGGCCTCGTAGGCGCGGCCGGCGGCCTGTTCGTGGCCCGGTGGCTGCGGTCCCTGTTCGTCGGGCACGGCGTGATGCCGCCGAACCTCGGCTTGGTGCTCAGCCCGTTCCCGATGGCCGCCGGGCTGGCCGCGACCATGCTCGCGGCCTGGGCCGCCGCGCGGCTGTCCGCCCGGAGCACCGTACGGATCCGGCCCGCCGAGGCGCTCGCCGAGGCTTCGGTCGAACGCCGCCGGCCGCCGGTGGCGCGCACCCTCGCCGGCCTGGTCGTCCTGGCCGGGCACGTCACCCTGCTGGCCGTCCTGCGCGCCCTCGACGTCGAGGCGGCCGCGACCCCGGTGACCTTCCTCGCGGTCGTGCTCGGGGCCTTCGCGGTCGCGCTGCTCGGTCCGCTCCTCGCCCGCGCCGCGACGGCCGTGCTGGCCGTGCCGCTGCGGCTGTCGCGGGTCAGCGGTCACCTGGCCGCCGCCAACGGCCGGGCCGGCACGCGCCGGCTCGCCTCGATCATCACCCCGCTCACCCTCGCGGTCGGCATGACCTGCACGATCCTGTTCGCCCCCGCCACGGTCGCCGGCGCGGCCACGCGGCAGGCGCGCGAGGGGGTCCGGGCCGAGCACGTCCTGGCCGGCCGGGTCCCCGGCGCCGCGGAACTGGGCCGCCTGCCCGGTGTCCGCGCGGTCACCGCGATGGTGCCCACCTCGATCCGCGTCGGAGAGGGCAAGTACGCCGCGCAGGGCATCACGCCCGCCGGGCTGACCCGGACGATAGACCCCGGCGTGCGCGCCGGCTCGCTCGACCGGCTCGGCGCGGGCGACGTGGCGGTCAGCGCGACCGCGGCCGGGCACCTGCACGCCCGTCTCGGCACCGAGCTGAACGTCACGCTCGGCGACGGCACACCGCTGCGTGCGCGGGTCGCCGCGATCTACGGCCGTGGGCTGGGCTTCGGCGACGTGCTCCTCCCGTACGGCGTCGTCGCGGCGCACGTCGACGACCCGCTCCCACGGCAGGTGCTCGTCGCGGGCGGCTCGGCGGACGCGCTGCGGCGGGCGGTCGCCCGCTACCCGGGAGTGCGGATGTCACCGGCCGCCCAGGCGGCGGGCCGGCGGAACAGCACCGAGGTCAACCTGGTGATCATGGGCCTGATCATCGCCTTCACGGCGATCGCGGTCGTCAACACGCTGGCGATGGCGACCGCCGAACGGTCCCGGGAGTTCGCGCTGCTCCGCCTGGTCGGCACGACCAAGCGCCAGATCCGCCGCATGCTCCGCCTGGAGACCCTGAGCGTCACGCTCACCGGAGTCGTGCTGGGCACCGCCATCGCGGTGGGCACACTGTCGGCGTACGGCGCGGGGATGACCGGCTCGGCACGGCCGGCGTTCCCGCCGCTCGCCTACCTGGGAGTCGTCGTGGGCGTGGCGGTGCTGGCGCTGCTGGCCACGGCGGTTCCCGGCCGGCTGGCGCTGACCGTCCACCCTCCGGAGGCGCTGGGCGCGCGGGAGGACTGACCGCGCGCGGGGGAGGGCCGGTGGTGGTGCGGCGGGCCGTGGTGAGACGCTGGAACCGAACGCGGTCGATGCCGCTGTCGATGGAACACCGCTGTCGATGAACACCGTCGGCCCGTCCGGGCCGGCCCGAGTGACGAGGATGGTCGCGCGATGTCCGAGACCTGCGCGCATGTGGTCACCCTGCCCTCCGACGTGACCCCGTCCACCACGGCCGGCTGTGAGGACTGCCTGCGGATCGGATCCCGCTGGGTGCACCTGCGCGAATGTCTGAGCTGCGGGCACGTCGGCTGCTGCGACTCCTCGCCCAACCGGCACGCGCGGGCGCACGCCGGTACGGCCGACCACCCGGTCGTCCGCTCCTTCGAGCCGGGGGAGGACTGGCGCTGGTGCTTCGTGGACGAGACCTTCGTCTGACCGGCCTCGCCCGTCAAAACGTCACCGGCGCCGACGGAACGCGCGAAACCGGGGGCGGACGGGACGGATAGGGCGTCCTGGATTGGGGATTGCTAGGTCGTGTCCACGACGAAGCCATCCCCCGCGTCCCGTAAGCCCGCGTCCAAGACCGGCTCGTCCCCGCGAGCCCGGCGCCGGCCCCGTATCGAGAAGACGTCCATGCCGTCCACGAGCAAGCACAAAGATGGCTCCTCCACGAGCACGAACACCAAGAAGAAGACCCGGTCGTTCTCGTCGTACCTGGTGCGCGGCCTGTGGATCCTCGCGGGGCTCGCCGGCGTCGCCGCCTTCGCCTGGGTGATCAGCCGGCTGACGCTCCAGCCCGAGCCGGGCGCCGGTAAGTACGTGCACGACAACACCCATCCCGGGCAGACGCTGCGGCTCTACCTGGACCAGCCGAGCGTCAAGGCCGCGCTGCTGGAGATCGGCGGCAATATCGTGCTGCTCGCGCCGCTCGGCGTACTGCTGCCGGTGCTGTCCAACCGGTTCCGCGGCCCGCTGCGGATCCTGCTCACGGTCGGGTTCGTCTCGCTCTGCATCGAGTCCGTCCAGGGCACGATGATCGCCGGACGCGCGTTCGACGCCGACGATGTCATCCTCAACACTCTGGGCGCCGTCCTGGCCTACCTTCTGATCGGACGCCGCGTCGCGCGCTGGGCCCACCGCGCGACCTGACGCGCGTTTTAGGTGCCGATTCGATACGATTGTCGCTTGGCAAGCTTTTCTGTGATCCTGGACGCGGACACTGTTCCGGCCCCGGGCCAGGTGGAGGGATCCGCTCGGTCCGGGGCTGCCGATTGGCTGGGCGCGGGGGCGCCGACTCCGTCGGTTCGATCATGTAACCAGGGAGAATACGGGTGACTTCGGTGGGTTCAGACGGCTCCGGTGCCGCGACGGTGGCGCAGGTTCTGGAGACGCGCGGCGAGCAGGTGGCACAGCAGTGGGCGGATCTCCCGCTCTTCCGCAACGTCTACACGACCGGCCGGGACGCGGCCGTGGCGGCCGCGCACCGGCTCGTACGGGTCCTGGCCGAGGTGGCCCGCCACGGGCGTCTCGACGACACCTCCGCACCCGACTTCGAGCGGGTCCGCCCCCACCTGGCGCAGACGGTGACGGCGCGGACCCGGTCCGGCGCCACCCACCAGCAGATCACCGCCGAGGTCGCGGAGCTCAAGCGTCCCCTGCTCGAGATCGTCGCCCGCGAGACGGGCGGTGCCGACGGTGCGGTGGCGGCGGTGGAGCTCATGGGCACCCTGCGGGTCGTGGTCGTGGAGATCGCGTTGAGCGAGGGCGCCGAGCTCATCGACCGGCAGCGCGCCCAGCTGCTCGAGATCTCCAACCCGGTCATCAAGCTGTGGGACGGGGTGGTCGCCGTACCGCTGATCGGCACCCTGGACAGCGCCCGCACGCAGGTCGTGATGGAGGCGCTGCTGCAGGCCATCGTCGACCAGAACGCCGGGATGGCGATCCTCGACATCACCGGTGTGCCGATGGTCGACACCGTCGTCGCGCAGTACCTGCTGAAGACCGCGATGGCGGTGCGGCTCATGGGCGCCGAGTGCGTCATCAGCGGCATCCGGCCGCAGATCGCGCAGACCATCGTGCAGCTGGGCATCGATCTGGGCGACATCACCACGCGTGCGACCCTGGCCGACGCGCTGAAGTGGGCGCTGGGGAAGGCCGGCGTCTCCGTCGTCGTGGGGGAGGGGTGACCGCGGAGATCGGGGCGGGGCGCGTCTCGGTCCTGCGGATGGGCGACATCCTCATCGCCGCCATCCAGCAGGAGCTGACCGACGAGTCCGCGCTCGCGCTCCAGCAGGACCTCACCGAGCTGGCCGCCGCCGGCGCCCGCGGTGTGGTCATCGAGATCTCCGGCGTGGAGATCGTCGATTCGTTCCTCGCGCGTGTCCTGTCCGAGATCGCGGCGGCGACGAACATGCTCGCGGGCCGTACGGTGGTCGCGGGGATGCGCCCGTCCGTGGCCATTACGCTGGTGGAGATGGGGCTCGGCCTGCGCGGGCTGGAGACGGCGCGCTCGCTGGAAGACGCCATGGCGGTGTTCCGGGGGCAGGCCGGTCGATGAGCCGGGACGAAGTGACACGGCTGGAGATCGGCAGCGACGTGCAGATCGCCGGAGCGCGTCAGGCCGTACGCCAGGCGGCGGTCGCCGCCGGCTTCAGCCTGGTCGAGCAGACGAAGATCGTCACAGCCGCGAGCGAGCTCGCCCGCAACACGCTGGTGCACGGCGGTGGCGGCCACATGGAGCTCGCCGTGGTGGAGAACTCCGGCGGCCACGGCATCCGGCTGACCTTCACCGACGACGGACCGGGCATCCCCGACGTGGACGTGGCGCTGTCGGACGGCTACAGCACCGGCAACGGCCTGGGCCTGGGCCTCGGCGGCGCGCGCCGCCTGGTGCAGGACTTCACGATCGAGAGCCGGCCCGGCGGAGGGACGACCGTGACGGCGGTCGCCTGGTCGCGTATGGCCCAGAGAGTGCCGCGATGAGCGAGCGAATCAAAGAACACGCGCGCCTGGTCTCTCCTCCGACGAAGGAGGGCTCATGAGCGAACGCAGTGAGCGAATCAAAGAACACGCGCGCCTGGTCTCTCCTCCGACGAAGGAGGGTTCATGAGTGAACGCAGTGAGCGAATCGGTGACACAGCGCGCCTGGTCTCTCCTCCGACGAAGGAGGGCTCGTGAGCGGCCGCGTCATGGTCACCGAGGCGTGGGACGTCGTCGTGGCCGACGACAGTCAGGTGCACGGCGCGGCCGCCGCCGCGTCGGCCGCCGCGCTGGCCGCCGGCCTGGACCCGAACGACCTCGCCACCTGCGAGCTGCTCGCCACCGAGCTGGCCACGAACCTCGTGCGCCACGCCGTGGGCGGGCGGCTGCTCGTCAACGTCTTCGGCCGGGGAGCGGTGCAGCTCGTCGCGGTCGACCACGGCCCCGGCATCGCCGACGTGGCGGCGTCGCTGACGGACGGCTTCACCACGAACTCCTCGCTGGGCGCGGGGCTCGGAGCCTGCCGGCGCGGTGCGTCGCAGTTCGACCTCTACAGCCGGGTCGGGCAGGGCACGGTCGCGCTGGCACGTGTCGGCCCGGCCGCGGCGGAACCCTCCGGGCCGGTCGAGGTCGGCGGCGTCATCTCCCCGCACCCGGACGAGTCGGCGGTCGGGGACGGCTTCGGGCTGGCCTGGGACGGCGACCGCATGACCGTCGGCGTCGTCGACGGCCTGGGCCACGGCGTCAAGGCGGCCGAGGCGCGCAGCGCGGCGCTGGACCTGCTCGAACGGCAGCCCGCCCTGGACTCCGCCGGGCTGCTCGGCGAGATCGACGTCGGCCTCCGGGTCACCCGGGGCGCCGCCGCGGCGATCGCCCAGATCGACGGCTGGTCGCGCCGGCTGAGCTTCGCCGGCATGGGAAACGTCACGGGCCGGCTGTTCCGGCCCGGCGCCGATCAGGCGCTCGTCTCACGACCGGGGATCCTCGGCGCCGGTCCCGGCCCCGAGATCGTCACCCGCCCTCGGTCGCACCGGGTCGTGACGGCCGACTGGCAGGCGCCTGCCGCCCTCATCCTGCACACCGACGGCATCACCAGCCGGTGGAACCTCGCCGACTATCCGCGTGCCGAGCACCATCATCCGGCGGTCCTCGCGGCCCTCATCTGGCGCGACGCCCTGCGCGGCAACGACGACGCCACGGTTGTCGTCGTCCGGACGGCACCGCGGAATGAGGCTCGATGAGCCGGCGGATCCACCACGGGCCGGTCACCGACCCGGCGGCCGCCCTGTCGGCCGTCGCGGAGGCGATGAGCCGGTTCGGTGTCGCCGCCGACGAGCGGCCCGGGTTCCTCGCGACGGTCGCCCAGGCGATGCGCGACCACCATCCCGGCGGCCGGCTGACGTTGACCGTCGGCGAGTCGCTCCTGCGGGCGACGGTGGACGGCGGCGGGGGAGCGGACCGTACGGCCACGGCCCCGATCGCCGACGGCGACGGGTCCGGACGGGACGACGACGGCACCGCGCTGCTCGACCTCATCGTCGAACAGCACGACGCCCTCGACTGGCACCGGCAGGAGCTGGAACAGACCAACCAGGGCGTGCTCGCGCTCCACGCCGAGCTGGCCGAGACCACCGAACGGCTCCGCCAGGCCGGCGACCAGCAGCACCGGCTGCTGGAGGCGGAGCGAGCGGCCCACGCCGCGGCCGAGGCCTCCCGCGCCCGGCTGGCCTTCCTGGCCCACACCAGCGCGATCCTGTCCGAGTCGCTCGACCACGAGCAGATCCTCGGCCGTCTCTACGGCATCGTCGTCCCGCGCCACGCGTCCGCGATGACCGCGTGGCTGGTCCGTGAGCCCGGCCTGCTGGAGCCACTCCCGGCCGCGCCCGGGTTCGAGCGTCCTCCGCCGATGGTGGAGAAGGCCTTCGCCAGCGGCCGGGCGCAGCACGCCACCCGCGCGCCGGGCGACGAGCCGGCGAACGCCGACGTCGACACCACCGTCGACCGGCAGCAGCTCCTCGCCATCCCGCTGATCTCGCGCGGCACGACGCTCGGAGTGCTGGCGGTCGAGCCGCCCGCGGACTCCTTCGGCGCCGAGGACGTCGTCGTCTTCGGCGAGCTGGCCCGGATCACCGCCGCCGCCACCGACAACGCCCTGCGCTACGAACGCGAGCGTGACGTCGCCGAGATCCTCCAGCGCGCCATGCTCACCGACCTGCCGGCGGCCGGGAGACTCCGGTTCACCTCCCGTTACCTGCCCGCGGAGGCGAGTCTCAACGTCGGCGGCGACTGGTACGACGCCTTCGAACGCCCGGACGGGCACATCATGGCCGCGGTCGGCGACGTCACCGGCCACGGCCTGCAGGCCGCCGCCCTGATGGGGCAGCTGCGCACCACGCTGCGCGCGTACGCCGTCGACGGCGGCGACGGGCCCGGCGAGGTGCTCACCCGCATGCACCGCATGCTCTCGCACCTGCAGCCGGACGACCTGGCCACCGCGGTGCTCGCCCAGGTGTCGCCCGACGGCCTGCTGAGCTGGTCCAACGCCGGGCACCCGCCGCCCCTGGTCCGCGCGCCCGACGGCACGGTCACCGTGCTGGAGGGCCACGACTTCCTGCTCGGCATGCCGTTGGAGGACGCCGACCTGCGGGAGTTCAGCCTCCGGCCCGAGCCCGGCTCGATCGTGCTGTTCTACACCGACGGTCTCATCGAGCGGCGCGGCGTCCCCCTCGGCGAGGGCATCGACCGGCTCACGCGCGCGTTCGGCCGGGCGGACGGCGACCTGGACGCCGTCGCCGACGGCGTCCTGGTGGAGATGCTCCGCGACAGCGCGCGCGAGGACGACACCTGCCTGCTGATGTTCCGGATCGGGCCGCGGCCGGAGGATCTTCGCCGCGAGACGGATGACGAGGACGCGGTGACCGACGACCCTTGAGAGACGCCGCCTCAGGCGGGCAGTGAGAACGACTGCGCCGAGCCGGGCGTGCCCGGCCGGGTGCGCGCGTCGGCCGCGTTCTGGAACTCCGTGAGGCCGGTGAGCAGCGCCTGGCGGGCACTCGGGGGCATCTGCGCGAGGACCTTGGTGATCTGCTCCTGCCGCTCGCGGCGTACGCGCTCCAGCAGCGCCTCGCCGTCGGGGCTCAGCCGGATCGCGATCTCGCGACGGGACTGCTGGCCGGACTCACGTACAATCAGCCCAGCGGCCTCGAGGCGGTCACACAGCCGGCTGGCCGACGACAGGAGCGCCCCGAGCTCATTCGCCAGGCGACTGAGGTTGATGGCACCGCTCTGCTCCACGACCAACAGAACACGCAGCTGGGTCGCCGGCACCGGCACCCCGGGTGCGCTCTGCGGACCTGTCCAGATCCGGACGAGCGCCTCGGCCGCAATATCGATCGCGGCAGCGCATTCCGGCAGCCGCGATGATTCACCCACATCCGACACCATACCCCGCCTGTCACCCATCGCGCGTGTGCAGTCACTCCTCATGCGTGACACCACGTGTGCCCGAACGAGACGAGATCATGTCTGAGAATCGGCTGACCACCGTCGAGCGTGTCGCCTGGAAGGCGGAGCCGCACGCTTTGGCGGGTGCCGTGGCGACCGCGATCGAACAGGCCTACGGAGCGATCTCCGCGGACCTGCTCCTCGCCGACTACCGGCTCGACTTTCTCGTCCCCGTGGTCTCCGGGCGGCCGGCGTTCGCCATGGACGGCACGTCCGCCGGCCGCGCGTTCGCCGCGCAGGAGACGGTGACGGTCAAGACCGGGGACGGTGACACTTGGGAGGTCCACGTGCCGCTCACGGTACGGGGCGACCGCAGCGGCGTGCTCACGGTCGCCCTGCCGGACGAGCCGGACGACGCCACCTGCGAGGAGCTGCACGCGGTCGCCGGCGTCATCGCCCGCGCACTGAAGATCGCCGACGTGGGCTCCGACGTCTTCCGGAACATCCGGCGGCGCAACCGGCTCACTCTCGCCGCGGAGATCCAGTGGGAGCTGCTGCCCGGACGTTCGTGCGTGACCGACGAATACCATCTCGCCGGACAGCTCGAACCCGCCTACGCGATCTGGGGCGACAACTTCGACTGGTCGACCTCGGCCGAGCACCTCACCGTGTCCGTCACCAACGGCATGGGTAGGGGCGCCGAGGCGGCGCTGCTCACGCAGCTGGCCGTCGGGGCCCTGCGCAACGCCCGCCGGTCCGGGGCCGACCTCATCGAGCAGGCGACGCTCGCCAACGAGACGATCTACAACCAGCACCACGGGCAGCGTCACATCTCCACGCTCCTGCTGCGCTTCGACGTGGCGACGGGCCGGGTCGGCGCGATCGACGCGGGGTCCCCGAAGATCTTCCGGATGCGGAACGGCACGGTCGAGCCGGTGTCGCTGGACGCTCAGCTTCCCCTCGGCATGTTCGAGGACACGAACTACACCGAGCAGGAGTTCACCGTCGAGAGCGGCGACCGCCTGGTCATCTTCAGCGACGGCTTCCACACCGCCCGGTCACCGCGCGGCGAGACGTACGGGGCCTCCGCGCTGGCCGCCGCGCTGCGCCAGACACAGCTGCAGAGCCCGTCGGAGATGGTGCGCACGCTCACGCGCGGCCTGCTGGACTACCACGACGGGATCGAACTCGCCGACGACGCCGTCGTGCTCTGCCTCGACTGGACGGGCCGGACGGCCGCGAACGCCGTCGCGGCCGATGGATGACCGTCAGCTCTCCGGCTTGATCCAGTCGAAGGTGCGTTCCACGGCCCGGCGCCAGTTGTCGTACTCCACCTCGCGGCGCGCGGGGTCCATCGCGGGGAGCCACTGGGCCGCGCGGTGCCAGTTGCGCCGCAGCCCTTCCAGGTCGGGCCAGTAGCCGACCGCGAGCCCGGCGGCGTACGCGGCGCCGAGCGAGACGGTCTCGGCGGCCATCGGCCGGATCACCGGGACGTTGAGGACGTCGGAGATGAACTGCATGAGCAGGTTGTCGGCGGTCATGCCGCCGTCCACCTTGAGCGCCTTGAGCGCCAGTCCGGAGTCGGCGTTCATCGCGTCGACCACCTCGCGGGTCTGCCAGCCGGTGGCCTCCAGCACCGCGCGGGCCAGGTGGCCCTTGGTGATGTAGGAGGTCAGGCCGACGATGATGCCGCGCGCCTCGCTGCGCCAGTACGGCGTGAACAGCCCGGAGAAGGCGGGCACGATGTAGCAGCCGCCGTTGTCGTCCACGGTGCGCGCCAGCGTCTCGATCTCCGGGGCGCTGCCGATGATGCCGAGCCCGTCGCGGAACCACTGCACGAGCGCGCCGGTGATCGCGATGGACCCTTCGAGCGCGTAGACGGCCGGCTCCGAGCCGATCTGGTACCCCACCGTCGTGAGCAGGCCGTGCGCGGAGCGGACCGGCTCGTTGCCGGTGTTGAGGAGCAGGAAGGCGCCGGTCCCGTACGTGCACTTGGCCTCGCCGGGCGCGAAGCAGGTCTGCCCGAACAGCGCCGCCTGCTGGTCGCCGAGCGCGGCGGCGATGCGTACGCCGGGCAGCACCCGCCGGGCCGGGCCGTACGTCTCGGTCGAGGGCCGGATCCGCGGCAGCATCGCCCGCGGCACGCCGAAGAAGGCGAGCAGCTCGTCGTCCCAGTCGAGGGTCGTGAGGTTCATCAGGAGCGTGCGGCTGGCGTTGGTGACGTCGGTGACGTGCAGACCGCCCTCGGGCCCGCCGGTGAGGTTCCAGATCAGCCAGCTCTCCATCGTCCCGAAGAGCACGTCGCCGCGTTCGGCGCGTTCGCGCAGGCCGGGACGGTTGTCGAGCATCCAGCGGATGCGCGGGGCGGAGAAGTAGGTCGCCAGGGGCAGCCCGCAGCGCTCGCGGACGAGGTCGGCCAGCGGGTGCGCGGCCAGCTCGTCGACGAGGCGGTCGGTGCGCGTGTCCTGCCACACGATCGCGTGGCCGATCGGCCGGCCGGTGTGCCGGTCCCACAGCACCGTGGTCTCGCGCTGGTTGGCGATGCCGAGCGCGGCGACCTGGTCGGGGGTGGCCCCGGCCTGGGCGACCGCCTCCGGGGCGATCCGTTCGAGGTTGCGCCAGATCTCCATGGCGTCGTGCTCGACCCAGCCGGGCCGGGGAAAGTGCTGCTTGTGCTCCCGCTGCGTCACCGACACCAGGCGTCCGCCGTGGTCGAACAGGATGCAGCGCGTGGACGTCGTGCCCTGGTCGACCGCCATCACGTAGCGCTCTACCATCGCGTCCCCACCTCCACGGGTCTCACCAGCGTGAGGCCCCGAGATCTCGGGAGACCGCGCGCGCGGCGTCGCGTACGCCGGTCACCAGCGTCGGTTTCGGCCGTCCGCCGGGGCCGCAGATCCGTTCGACCGCGCCGGTGATGCCCATGGCGCCGACGACCAGGCCGCCCTGACCGCGGATGGGAGCGGCGACGCCCGCCTCCCCGACCGTCATCTCCTCTACTTCGGCCGCCCATCCCATGTCGCGGACCTCGGCCAGCATGCGGGCGAGTTCGCGGGGAACGGTCGTCGTACGCCGTGTGAACGGTTCGAGCTCACCGTGCAGCGCGGCGGCCGCTCCCGCGTCGTAGGCCAGCAGCACCTTGCCCAGTGCCGTCGCGTGGGCCGGCAGGAGCGCGCCGACGTCGAGGGTCTGCAGGGTGTCGTCGGGCCGGAAGACGTGGTGGACGACGAGCACCTTGCCGTCGAGCGGCGTGCCGATGCGCACGGCCTCGCCGCTGCGTGCCGCCAGCGCGTCCGCCCAGTTGATCGCGCGGGACCGCAGCTCGTTGACGTCGAGGTAGCTCGTGCCCAGGTGCAGTAGCGCCGCGCCGAGCCGGTACTTGCCGGTCTCCTCGTCCTGCTCGACGAAGCCGACACCGTGCAGCGTGCGGAGGATGCCGTGAGCGGTGCCGCGGGCCAGGCCGAGCGAGCCCGCGATCTCGCTCACGCCGAGCCGGCCGGAGCCGCGCGCGAGCAGGCGCAGGATCGCCGCCGCGCGCTCAATCGACTGAACCGGACCGGGCACGAGGCGGATAATACGTCATGTCGACACATATTCGACAATGTCGGCATTGTGGGGCTCTGTAGTCGGCCGAACGCCCCCAGTAGTGATCCACGTCACCCCGAAACACCCTCCGATGATCGTCCGGAGCTGGCAACGCAGGGCGGCGTTCGACAATGTCGGCACATGTCCATTGACCCTCTGTCCGCGCCGACCTACCGTCCGGTCAGCCGTGAGAGGCGCTGTTCCGCCCCGGGACACCGCCCTTCACACGGCGGTGCCTCGTGATGTTCCCACCGGGCTTCGTCATCAAGGAGGAGACGTGGCAGAGCGATTGAAGATCCCAGGGCTGGCCGGCGAACTGGCCGCCGAGTTCGCCGGGACGCTGATCCTGATCCTGTTCGGCGTGGGCGTCGTGGCGCAGGTCGTGGGCGGCGCCATCGGCGACCACGACAGCATCGCCTGGGCGTGGGGCCTCGGCGTCACCCTGGGCGTCTATGTGGCGGGCCGGATCAGCGGCGCCCATCTCAATCCGGCGGTGACCGTCGCGCTCGCCGTCTTCAAGGGCTTCTCCTGGCGCAAGGTCCTGCCGTACTCGCTGGCGCAGTTCCTCGGCGCGTTCGTCGCGGCCCTGATCGTCCGGTGGAACTACACCGAGATCCTCGGCAAGGTCGACCCGGGTCACACCATCAAGACCCAGGGCGTCTTCTCCACCCTGCCCGGCAACGGCGCGCTCCCCGTGCACACCTGGGGCGCCTTCCGCGACCAGGTGATCGGCACCGCGATCCTGCTCTTCCTGATCCTCGCCGTGACCGACCTGAAGAACTCCGCGCCCGCCGCCAACCTCGCCCCGTTCATCGTCGGCCTCATCGTCGTCGCGATCGGCATGGCGTGGGGGACCGACGCCGGGTACGCGATCAACCCGGCGCGTGACTTCGGCCCGCGCCTCGCCTCGTTCATCACCGGGTACGGCACCGCCTTCCGCGACCAGTACGGCGGGCTGTACTTCTGGGTGCCCATCATCGGCCCGATCATCGGCGGTGTCCTCGGCGCCGGGCTGTACCAGGCGCTGGTCGCCCGCTTCCTGCCCGCCGAGACCGAGGAGCCGGGGCGCGTCGCGAACGACCCGGAGCTCGAGAAGGCCTGAATTCCCCCATCAGAGAAAGGCGACCTTCCATGGCCGACTTCGTCGGAGCCGTTGACCAGGGCACCACGAGCACCCGCTTCATGATCTTCGACCACTCGGGCAACGAGGTGGGCAAGCACCAGCTCGAACACGAGCAGATCATGCCCAAGCCGGGCTGGGTGGAGCACAACCCCACCGAGATCTGGGAGCGCACCCGCTCGGTGATCGAGACCGCGCTCCACCAGACCAACCTCACCGCCGCCGACCTGGCCGCGGTCGGCATCACCAACCAGCGCGAGACCGCCGTCGTGTGGAACCGCCGCACCGGTCGCCCCTACTACAACGCGATCGTCTGGCAGGACACCCGTACGGACCGCATCGCCTCCGCGCTCGACCGCGACGGGCGGGGCGACGTCATCCGCGCCAAGGCCGGGCTCCCACCGGCCACGTACTTCTCCGGCGGCAAGATCCAGTGGATCCTGGAGAACGTCGACGGTGTACGCGAGGCGGCCGAGGCCGGCGACGCGATCTTCGGCAACACCGACACGTGGCTGCTGTGGAACCTCACCGGCGGCACGAACGGCGGCGTGCACGTCACCGACCCGACCAACGCCAGCCGCACGATGCTGATGAACCTGGAGACGCTCGACTGGGACGACGAGCTGCTGTCGTTCTTCGGCGTCCCGCGCGCGATGCTGCCGGAGATCAAGCCGTCGTCCAACCCGGACTTCTACGGCAAGACGCTGGCGAACGGCCCGTTCGGCGGTGAGGTGCCGCTGTCCGGCGACCTCGGCGACCAGCAGGCGGCGACGGTCGGGCAGGTCTGCTTCGGCGTCGGCGAGGCCAAGAACACCTACGGCACCGGCAACTTCCTGCTGCTCAACACCGGCAACGAGCTGGTCCGCTCCAAGAGCGGGCTGCTGACCACGGTCTGCTACCAGTTCGGCGGCGAGGCGCCGGTCTACGCCCTGGAGGGCTCGATCGCGGTGACCGGGTCGGCGGTGCAGTGGCTGCGCGACCAGCTCGGCATCATCTCCGGCGCGTCGCAGAGCGAGACGCTCGCCCGGCAGGTCGAGGACAACGGCGGCGTCTACTTCGTGCCGGCGTTCTCCGGCCTGTTCGCCCCGTACTGGCGGTCCGACGCCCGCGGCGCCATCGTCGGCCTGTCCCGCTACAACACCAACGCGCACCTGGCGCGGGCCACGCTCGAATCGATCTGCTACCAGACCCGCGACGTCGTCGAGGCGATGCGGCAGGACTCCGGCGTCTCCCTCGACGTGCTGCGCGTCGACGGCGGCGTGACCGCCAACGAGCTGTGCATGGAGCTGCAGGCCGACATCCTCGGCGTGCCGGTGTCCAAGCCGGTGGTGGCCGAGACCACGGCGCTCGGCGCGGCGTACGCGGCGGGCCTGGCCACGGGGTTCTGGGGCAGCACCGAGGAGCTCAAGCAGAACTGGAACGAGGACCGGCGCTGGGAGCCGCGGTGGAGCGACGAGCAGCGCGCCACCGGCTACGCCGGCTGGAAGAAGGCGGTCGACCGCACCCTCGACTGGGTCGACGTCGACTAAGGCACGAACGCCGGGCGGGGTGTCGCGCGGTGCCCCGTCCGGCCTCTATCTCTCTCCCCTCCGAAGCTTTCGAGGAGCCCGACGATGAAACCCGCATCCCTGGGACCGGCCGATCGCGCGCGTGCGGTGCGCGAACTGGCGGACCAAGAGTTCGACGTGCTGGTCGTGGGCGGCGGCGTGGTGGGCGCGGGCGCAGCGCTCGACGCCGTGTCGCGCGGCCTGTCCGTGGCGCTGGTCGAGGCCGCGGACTGGGCCGCCGGCACGTCCAGCCGCTCCAGCAAACTGATCCACGGCGGCCTGCGCTACCTGGAGCAGCGCGACTTCCATCTCGTACGCGAGGCGCTTCGGGAGCGCGCCCTGCTGCTGACGAGGGTCGCGCCCCACCTCGTCCACCCCGTGCCGTTCCTGTACCCGCTCAAGCACCGGATGTGGGAGCGCTTCTACGTCGGCGCGGGCATCGGCCTGTACGACACGATGGGCGGCGCCGGGGCGGTGCCCCGCCACCGTCACCTGAGCCACCGGCACGCGCTGCGGGTGGCGCCGGCGCTGCGCGGGGACGCGTTCGTCGGCGCGATCCAGTACTTCGACGCCCAGGTCGACGACGCGCGCTTCACGATGACGCTCGCGCGGACCGCCGCGAGTTACGGCGCCACGGTCGTCAGCCGGGCGCGGGCGACCGGGTTCGTACGGGAGGGCGAGCGCGTGACCGGCGCGCGCGTCCACGACCTGGAGAACGACCGGGAGATCACGGTACGCGCCCGCGAGGTGATCAACGCGACCGGCGTGTGGACCGACGAGACGCACCGGCTGGCGGGGGCGCGCGGCGACGTCGAGGTGCGCGCGTCCAAGGGCGTCCACCTGCTGGTTCCCCGCGACCGCATCCGCCTGGACACCGGCCTGATCATGCGGACCGAGAAGAGCGTGCTGTTCGTCATTCCGTGGGGCCGTCACTGGATCATCGGCACCACCGACACCGCGTGGGAGCTGGCCAAGGACGAGCCCGCCGCCAGCGGCGCGGACGTCGACTACCTGCTCGACCACGTCAACTCGGTCCTGACGATCCCGCTGACCCACGACGACATCGAGGCGGTGTACGCGGGGCTGCGCCCGCTGCTGTCCGGCGGTTCGGACGAGACGACGAAGCTGTCCCGCGAGCACACGGTCTCCCAGCCGGTGCCCGGCCTGACCGTCATCGCGGGCGGCAAGTTCACGACGTACCGGGTCATGGCCGAGGACGTCGTGGACGCCGTCGCCGGCCGGCTGCCGCTGAACGTGCCCGATTCGGTGACCCACCGCCTGCCGCTCGCCGGAGCCGTGGGCTACGAGGTGCTGTGGAACGACCGCCGACGGCTGGCGGCGCGGGCGGGACTGCACGTCGCGCGCATCGAGCACCTGCTGAACCGGTACGGCTCGTGCGTCGACGAGGTCCTCGCGCTCATCGAGGGCGACCCGTCCCTGGGGGAGCCGATCCCGGCCGCGAGCGACTACCTGAAGGCCGAGGCGGTGTACGCGGTGACGCACGAGGGCGCCCTGCACCTGGAGGACGTGCTGCGCCGCCGGCTGCGCGCGTCGATGGAGGAGTGGGACCAGGGCGCGGCGGCCGCTCCCGAGGTCGCCGGCCTCATCGCGCCGATCCTCGGTTGGGACGACGAGACGGCCAAACGCGAGACGGAGAACTACGTGGCCCGGGTCCAGGCCGAACTCCAGGCCCGCCGCGAGCAGAGCGACACGGCCGCCGCGGCGGCGCTGCACGAGGTCCCGTCCCTGTTCCCCGACCGCGCCGCCTCCTGACACATGGCCGTCCCGGGGCCGGTGATCCGGCCCCGGGACGGCGGACCGGAGCGTGAGGGCCATGGTCCGAGGTGGGGCGTAGTCATCTGGCGGGTCATGGATTCGGTACCGGTGGGGGTTGGGGGCCTCGCGCTGGTGGGGGCGAGGCCCCTCCGGTGGATCACCGGGTGGGTGCGGTCACGCCGTCAGCACCAGTCCCAGCAGTCCCAGTCGCAGTCGTCGCAGCAGTCCCAGCCACAGCCCCACCACGAGGCGAGGCTGGCGATGTGCCGGCCGGTCGCCGGAGCGCTTGCCGTGGCCGCGCCGGCGGGGGTCGCAGCACCCATCGTCAGCGCGGCCGCGCCCGCGAAGGCCGCACCGGAGATGGCTACCGCGAGTCGCTTCGAAATCGCCATGGAAACTACCTCCCTGGTTGGTACCGACGGCATGACGGGTCATTGTCACGCCAGGCGATTTGTGCCTTTTATGGCCTCATCGCCTAGTTCAACCTCACATGTCCGGTTCGCCGGGAGCAATACTGACTGTCGGTTACATGCCACAACTTGACCACTAGTGGAGTGGCCGCGCGGAGCCGCTTTAAGCGCGGATCCGCCCTGGTGGCGGCGGGTTTCCGGACCGGCGGAGCGAACGAGGGCCGCCGGCTCCGAATCGGCCGGATGGCGCGGGTGATGACCGCGCATGGTCCTTTCATGGTCGGCGGCCACGGCGCTGGCGGACGGTGCCGGGAGACACCGTCCGAAGGGACCATCGGCGTGGGCGCGGGACCGTAGGGCCCTGAGTGCGAAGCCGGATTCCCGCCTGGGATGGAGGTGTCAGAGCTCCCGGGAGGACCGGAGGAGAACGGTCATGGACCCGATCATCGTCGGCGCCGACGGGTCGCGGCACAGCCTGCGGGCGGTCGACTGGGCCGCCGGCGAGGCGGCCCTGCGGGGAGCGCCGCTGCGGATCGTGCACGCCGTCGCGCCCTGGCTGTACGACCGGAACGTCGACCCGCGCCTGGTGGCCGTGCGGGAATGGCTCCTCGCCGGCGGCCAGGAGGTCATCGGGGCGGCGATCGAGGCCGCGCGCACGCGTGCGCCGGGCATCGACGTCGACGGCGACATGGTTCCCGCGGGCGCCTCCCGCGCCCTGGTCGAACGGGCGCGCGACGCCTCGCTCATCGTGGTCGGCAGCCACGGCATGGGCTCGGTCGCCGGCCTGCTGCTCGGGTCGAGCGCGCTGCAGGTGGTCACGCACACGCCGGTGCCGGCCGTCGTCGTACGCCACGTCGAGCCGGTCGACCGCGGGGAGGTCGCCGTCGGCGTCGACGGGCCGCCGCTGGGCGACCCTGCGCTGGCCTTCGCGTTCGAGGAGGCGGGCCTTCGCGGGGCGCGACTGCGGGCCGTCCACGTCTGGTCCGACCCCGGCGCGGTGGACCTCGGCGGCATGACGCCGCTGGTCTACGACGCCGACGTGATCGGCGTCGAGCACACGCGCCGGCTGAACGACGCGCTCGCGGTCTGGCGCGACAAGTATCCCGACGTCGAGGTGGTCACCGAGGTCGTCCACGGCCGCCCGGTACGGATCCTGTCCGGGGTGTCCGCGCGCTGCGACCTTCTCGTGGTGGGCTCGCGGGGCCGCGGCGGGTTCGCCGGCCTCATCCTCGGCTCGGTGAGCCACGGCCTGCTGCACCACGCGCACTGCCCGCTGGCCGTCGTACCGTCCGGTAGGTAGGCGCGGCCCCGGGCCGACCGTGCCGCAGGTCCCCGTTCGCGGGGACCTTCGTCTCTGCCCGGATCCGGTGCCCGGATGGTGCGCTGAAGACCGGAGAGACGACCAGGAGCGCACATGGATGCCGTCGAGACGCCGCGCGCCGACGAGATCGCGCACCATCTCGTCGACGCTGCGGTGTGGGCGCCTTCGGTGTACGACACGCGGCCGTGGCGGTTCGGCACGCGCGGCTCGACCGTCACGGTGCACGCCGACCCCGAGCGCCGGCTGGAGGTGGCCGATCCGGACGGCCGCGAGACGATGATCAGTTGTGGCGCGGCGCTCTACACCCTGCGCCTGGCCATGCGTGACCTCGGCCGGATACCCCTGGTGCGGATGCTGCCCGACCCGGACCGGCCCGACCTGATCGCCGAGGTCGGCGTCGGCGGCGAGCGGCCCGCCACCGCCGAGGAGCGCCAGATGTACGCCCAGATCCGGCACCGGCACACGCACACCGGCGGGTTCCGGCCGGGCGGGCTGCCCATCGGCCTGCTCCAGGCCCTGCGCACCCACGCCTACTGCGAGCAGGTGTCGCTGCGCATCGTCGCCGACCCGCGGGCGCGGATCGCGCTCGCCGCGCTGACCGAGGCCGCCGAGCAGGTCCAGCGGCAGAACCCGGCGTACGTCGCGGAGGTGGCCCGCTGGGCCCCGCCGCCCGGCGCCGCGTCCGAGGAGACCTGCCCGCGTGAGTCGGCCCGCCTGGAACCGGACTTCGCCGGCCGCGACTTCGCCACCGGCCAGGGATGGGGCGGGGCCGGCAGCGAGAACCGGGACGCGACGGGCGTCGTGGCGGTCCTGCTCACCGACGGCGACGGGTGCGGCGACCGGCTGTGCGCCGGGCAGGCGCTCCAGCGGATCCTGCTCTGCGCGGCCGAGTACGAGGTGTCGGCCGCGTTCCACGGTCAGGCGCTGGAGGTGCCGGAGTTGCGGGAGTTCATCCGCACCCGGTTCTGCGACGGGGCCTATCCGCAGATGATTCTGCGGCTGGGGATCGCCCACGCGAACGTGGTGCGCCGGTCCGTCACCGAGCTGACGCGTGGCGAGCTGTGATCATTCGTCGCGCGACCGGTCGCCCGCGGCCTTGAGCTGGGCGACGAACGCCGCCGCCTGCGTACGGCGGCGCATGTCGAGCTTGGTGAACAGGTTCGAGACGTAGTTCTTCACGGTCTTCTCGGCGAGGAAGAGCCGCTCGCCGATCTGGCGGTTGGTCAGGCCCTCGCCGATGAGCTCGAGGATCTGGCGTTCCTGGTCGGACAGCGTGGACAGCGGGTCCTTGCGGGTCTGGCGTTCGCGCAGGCGGTGCAGCATCTGCGCGGTGCTGTGCGGGTCGAGCAGCGACTGCCCGGAGGCGACCGTTCGGACCGCCGCGACCAGGTCCGACCCGTGGATCTGCTTCAGCACGTACCCGGCGGCCCCGGCCATGACCGCGTCGAACAGGGCCTCCTCGTCGGAGAACGACGTCAGCATCAGGCAGGCCAGGCCCGGCAGCCGGGAGCGGATCTCACGGCACACGCTCACCCCGTCGCCGTCCGGCAAACGCACGTCCAGGACGGCGACGTCGGGCCGTACGGCGGGGATCCGGGCGATGGCGTGCGCGGCGGTGGCGGCCTCCCCGACGATCTCGATGTCGGATTCGGACTCGAGCAGCGCCGCGACGCCGCGCCGGACCACTTCGTGGTCGTCGAGCAGGAAAACCCGGATCGTCATGGCCTGGCCTCGCAATCCGTGCGGGGCCGGCGGGCGCCGGCCTGTGTCCTCACGTTAGGAGGCGTTCCTCGGATCACCGTGGTACGAACGTCGGAGATCCCGTGGACCAAGGTCCCTGGCGGACCCGCCGCGCCCATGCTTCGGCCGGCCGGACCGGTGGCTCAGGGCAGGCCCGTCCAGCGGGGCGCCACGGCGGCCCACTCGCGCTCCCACAGCTCCAGGCGGCGGCGGTCCAGGCGATGCTCGATGAGCATGCGGGCGGCGGAGAACAGCAGCGCGAGCATCGTGAGAGCCGTCGTCGCCGCCATGACGCTGTCGGCGACCGTCTGGGAGTGCTTGCGCGGATGAGTCGTCAGCCGTCCGATGTGGTCGATCCAGATCGTGCGATGGGCGCCGATCGTCTCGTTGCCGGCCGCCGGGACGACGGCGGTGTGGTAGGCGCCCGCCCTGTCGTGCCAGCCGATGCGCACGGTCTCATCCAGGACTCCGCGCGACCCGGTCGGAGAGGTGTCGACGACCACCGCCTCCACCCGGTGCCGGGTCTGCGCCTGCACGCGTTCGGCCCTCGCGCCCGCGCCGCCGGCCAGCCGGGCGGTCACGACCACCGACAGCGGCGCCAGGACGAGGAAGAGGAGGCCGAGAACGATCATCATCCGGACGTGTGTGCGGTCGACCGGACGGCGCAGCGGATTGCCATCGGGGCGCACGTAACGGATCACGCCCAGAAGCTTGATCGTGAAGGTTCGCATAGACACCTCCGTTACGGCCTTTTATTCCGCAGACTAGGCGGTTCGACCCCTTCTCGGGAGAGGCGCTGGTCCCCGTGGACTCCGCCGAGGGTCCTACGGACCGCGGGCTTTGGCCCCTGACCTGCCCTTACCGGGTGCGATGGTAACCCTGCGGCGAGTGAGGACGGGACAGGGCCGGGCGGGCCGGTCGCGGGGGACTTTCGGCCTCTTCTGGCGTGTCGCGGCCGTCGTCACGCTGAAGGGGGAGGGGGACATGGACCGGTTCGACGGGTCGTACGTGCTGGTCGGCTTCGACGGGTCCGCGGCGAGCGAGCGGGCCCTGCGCTGGGCCGTCGACGAGGCGCGCCTGCGCCGCATGCCGCTGACCGTCTGCCACGCGTGGCACTGGCCCTATCCCGTGCCGCCGTCCGGTCCCGAGGCGGTGGAGACGGTGCGCAAGATGGCCCAGCACACGTTGGACCGGGGCGTCATCATCGCCCAGGAAGCGTCCCCGCGCACCCCGGTACGCGGCCGGCTCGCCGCCGGGCCGGCGCCGGCGATGCTGGTCAACCAGTCCAAGAACGCCTCGCTCGCGGTGATCGGCACCCACGGTGCGGGCGCCTTCGCCGGGCTGGAGGCGGGTTCGTCGGCGGTCCAGCTGCCCTCGTACGCGCACTGCCCCGTCCTGGTCGTGCGGGGCGCGCCCGACCGCAGCCGCCCGGTCGTCGTGGGGGTGGACGGCTCGGCCGCCTCGGACGCCGCCCTCGCGTTCGGCTTCGAGGAGGCGGCGCTGCGCGGCCTGGCGCTGCGGGCGGTGTTCGGCTGCTGGGAGCCCGAGGCGATCGTGTCGGCCGAGATGGGGATGATCACCGACCCGGAGGAGCTGCGGGTGATGGCCGCGGGTCGCCTGGAACGGACCGTGTCGCCCTGGCGGGAGAAGTACCCGTACGTCGACGCGGACACGGTGCTGTCGATGCGGACCCCGCGGCACGCGCTCCTGGAGGCGGCGGGCACCGCCGCGCTGCTCGTCGTGGGCGGGCGCGGGCTCGGCGGCGTCGCCGGACTGCGCCTCGGCGCGGTGGCCGCGGCCGTGCTGCAGCACGCCCCGTGCCCGGTGGCGATCGTACGGCCGCGGAACTGACCTTCGGCGACCCCGCACGGGCCCGGGGTCCCGCCGGGCGGGGACCTTCGCCGGTCACATCACCGGCCGCCTCCGGCGATGCTCGAAACAGGGAGCCTCGGAAAAGGCGAGGTAGGGGGCGCATGACAGATGACCGCGGATACCGGAATGTGGCCGTCGGGGACGCTGGGGCGGCTGCCGGACGCCAAGTGCGTCCTGGCCGTCGTGGCACGGCCAGGCGATGAGGCCTGTTATCTCGGCGCGGTGCTCGACGCCTTCCGCCGCGCCGGCAGCCAGGTGAGCGTGCTCGCGATCAGCCGCGGGGACGCGTCGCCGTACAACGACTCCATGGAGCGGCTCACCTCCGTCCGGCCGTTCGAGTTCGACGCCGCCGCGAGCGCGCTGCGGGCGT
Source organism: Actinoallomurus sp. CA-142502 (assembly GCF_050936355.1). Taxonomy (NCBI): domain Bacteria; kingdom Bacillati; phylum Actinomycetota; class Actinomycetes; order Streptosporangiales; family Thermomonosporaceae; genus Actinoallomurus; species Actinoallomurus sp. CA-142502. Next base: position 8,557,041 of record NZ_JBNJMY010000001.1, on the reverse strand, counting down.
CGCACTGCATGCTCGCCGACTACCCGGAGGCCGAGCTGCGGCGGCTGCCGGTCGCCCGGCTCGCCGAACGGGTGATCCGGATGGTGCGCGAGTGGAACGTCGACCTCCTTCTCACCGTCGACGGGCGCCTCGGCGACCGCATCGCCGCCTGCGTGGCCTGCCACGCGGGCCGCGAACTCGCCGTTCCGGTGCTCGGCTGGACACTGCCGCACGACGTGGCCAAGGCCGTACGGGAGGCGACGGGGCTGTCGGTGACCGGGGACGCGGACCTGCGGATCGACTTCGAGCTGCGAGTCCGCCGGAACGCCCAGCAGTACGCGATGCGCGCCCACGGCAGCCAGGCGCGCGGCGACCGCACCCAGCTCGCCCGGCTGGCCGTCCAGGGCGACCGCGAATGGCTGCGCTGGCTGGTGCCCTGCGGGGACGTGCCGGAGCGAGGGCGCGCCTGATCGGCCTGGTGCGTCTTCCTCAGGCGGCGTGGCGGTGGCCGCCGACGTGGAGTTCGGACAGGTCCGTCACGACGACGTCCGCGCCGTGTTCGCGCAGCGCTCCGCCGCCCAGGCGATCGACGCCGACGACCAGGCCGAACCCGCCGCGCTTGGCGGCCATCAGGGCCGCCGGCGACTCCTCGATGACCGCGGTGTGACGCGGTTCGACGCCCAGTTGCAGCGCGGCCCGTACGAACAGCGCGGTGTCGGGGCAGAACGGAAGCCGCGTGCCGGGCGCGCGCAGGCCGTCCAGGACGATGTCGAACATGTCCACGACACCGGCGTTCCTCAGCACCTCGGTACCGTGCCGCTGCGTGCACACCGCCGCCGTGCGAAGACCGCGCCGGTGGGACTCCCGGATCAGCGTGACCGCGGAGGCGAACGGGCTCACCCCGTGCCGGTGAACCTCGCCGAGGAAGAACTCCTCGTGCCGGATCATCAGTCCCCGCAGATCGTCGTAGGGCAGGCAGATGTCACGGGAGGCGAGGAAGTCCCGTGCCCCCGCCAGCCGCGGCTTGCCGTGCGTGTAACGCAGAAAGTCGGCCCGGACGTCGAACGGCACGAAGACGGTCTCGTGGGTCGCCGCGTACGTGCGCAGGAAGGGGTCGAACACCGTCTTCCAGGCCCCCGCCGACGTACGCGCGCTGTCGATGACCACGCCGTCCACTCCGAAGATCACCGCTGTTATGTCGCCGCCGAGCTCACACTCCCCGGATCTCCTCTGCATGGCCCGCTCACCTCATTCCCCCCGCTGGGCCCGTTCCTTCAGTCTTCCCGTCACGCCGGGGCGGCGACCGTGCGGGGGCCGTGAATCTGGCCTGCTCACGGCGGCATCACCGCCGTGAGCGGCCACGACGCCGTCCGGCCGGCCAGGGTCCGTGCCGCGCGCGAGGTCAGCACTACGACGGCGACGTCATCGCCCAGCGACTGCCAGGCGGCGAGTACGGCCTCGGGCTCCTCGGCGGGGATGACGATCGCCCCCGCGAGACCGAACTCCAGGACCTTTCCGCTTTCCCCGATCACCGCGATCTTCGCCATTTTCCGCCTTCCCGAACGACGACTGCCGAACGACGACTGCCGGAGGAGGAGAGCGCCGGCGACGACGCGCCGATCGCGACGGACCGACAACACCGGCCGTCCCGGCCACCGGAGTCGGCCCGGAGCGGGAGGTCGTGTGATGTCGGCATGTGAACCATGGTCGGTCGTGATGACCGGTTCGGGGCAGGGCCGCACGGAAGTCGGTCAAGGGACCTTCGCCCCGGTTCGCCGTACGGACCCGCGCACCCCGCGCCGCCCCGCGGCCGACGGCCCGCCGAACCCCGGAGGACCTTGGCCCCGACTCCGGCATACCGCTCGCCGCCGCGTGCCCGAGGGCCTTCCGGGCGGAGGTGCGGGTAGCCGAGATGCCGCCCGCTCGCCGCCGCGCGTCCCGAGCGCCGGGGGGACCGGGCCGTTCCGCCGAGCGGCATTCGGATGCCGAGGCCGTAGCGGAGGATCAGGACGAGGTCGAGGACGGCGGCTTCGAGGTTGGCGAGGTCAGTGATCAGCCCGGCGCGGAACCCCGAGCCGTGTTGCTGCGCGGGGGCGGGGCCGGAAGGCAAGGCACCTTCGATCCCGGCGCGAAATCGACCTGCCCCCACCTCTGGGAGCCAGTCGGTCCGCCGGGGGTTCGGGCGGTCCGGCCGGACTTAGGTCCTGTCTGACAATTCGGTGTGGCGGAGCCACAGGATGAGGCTGGCCGGTAGCAGCCCTGCCCGGTAACGGCTGGCCGGCTTGTCGCAGCGGGCGGCGATGGCGCGGAACTGCTTGAGCTTGTTGAAGCGGCGTTCGATCATGTTCCGGCATTTGTACGCCTCGGCGTCGAAGGCGGTTGGCGATCTGGTCCTCGCGTTCGGGGATCACGCGAACGATCCGGCGGCGCGGGTAGTCGCGGATGCGGCGCTGGATCGTGCCTCGGCCCGGCTGTAAGAACCCCGCCGGACCACCCGGATCAACGTCGTGTCGCGTTGGACATCGACGGCTCGCGGTCCTTCGACGCGGGGCGTTCGCCGGGAGACACGGCGGGGTCGGGGCGGCGGGTGTTCGGCAGCAGCAGGGCGACCAGGACGGTCCCGGCGCCGAGGATGAGGCCGCCCACCAGGCTCGTGTGCGCGACCGCGTGGGCGAAGGCGTGGTCCGCCGCGTGTACCAGTGACGCCGCGCGTCCGGGGCCCGCGGTGGCGGTCACCTTCTCCGCCACGGTCAGCGTCCCGCCGATCGACTCCTCGGCCGCCTTCGCCGCGGCTGCGGGCAGCCGGCCGCCGATCGCCGTCGTCACGTCCGCTCGGTACGCGTCGGCCAGGACCGAGCCGAGGATGGCGATGCCGAGCGAGCCGCCGAGTTCGAGCGACGTGTCGTTCACCGCGCCGCCCACGCCGAGGCGTTCCTCGGGGAACGCGCCCATGATGGCGTCGGTGCAGGGGGAGACGCTGAGTCCGATCGCCACGCCGAGCAGCAGCAGCGAGGGCAGGAACGTGCCGTACCCGGATCCGTCGCCGACGCGGGTGAGCAGCAGGATGCCGGCCGTGCCCAGGGCCATGCCGAGCACCACCGTGACCTTCGTGCCGAGCCGCGGGGTGAGCACGCCCGTGACGGCGGCGCCCGCGAACACCGCGCCGGCCAGCGGCAGCAGCCGTACGCCGGTGGACAGCGGGCCGTAGCCCAGGACGAACTGCAGGTGCTGCGTCAGGTAGTAGATCGACCCGAACGCCGCGAGGAAGAACAGCGCGACCGCGAGGTTCGCCCCGCCGAACGTACGGTCGTGGAACCGGCGGACGTCCAGGATCGGGCGCGGGTGCCGCAGCTCCCACCAGACGAACGCGGCCAGACCGGCGCCGGCCACGACGGCGGCCGTGATCGCACCGGTGCCCCACCCGAACCGGGGCCCCTCGATGATCATGTAGACGAGCGCGGCCAGGAAGATCACCGACAGCAGGCCGCCGATGAGGTCGAGCCGTTCCCGGCCGCCCGCGCGGGACGGCGGTACGAGCACGAGCGCGGCGACCACGGCGACGGCCGCGACCGGGACGTTGATCAGGAACGTGAACCCCCACGAGTGGCTCTCGAGCAGCCACCCGGCCAGCAGCGGCCCGGCCGCGATGGCCAGGCCCGAGGTGGCGGTCCAGATGGTGATCGCCCGCGCCCGCTCCCGCCGGGGGAACGTCGCGCTCAGCAGCGACAGCGTCGCGGGCATGATCATCGCCGCGCCGACGCCCATCACCGCCCGGGCCGTGATCACTCCCGCCGTCTCATGGACCAGGCTGCCGGTCACCGAGCCGGCGGCGAACACCACGAGACCGGCCAGGAGCGCGCCACGGCGGCTGTACTTGTCGCCGATCGCGCCCATCACCAGCATCAACGCCGCGTACGGCACCGTGTAGGCGTCGATGACCCACTGCAGGTCGCTGCTGCTGAGGCCGAGGTCGCGCGTCATCGCCGGCGCCGCGACGAGCAGCGAGGTGTTGGCCATGACGATGATCAGCAGGCTCAGGCACAGCACGGCCAGCGCGGCCCACCGGCGGGAGTACGGCCGGTCCGTCCGATTCATGATCGCCCCTCCGATATGAGATCAATTTGCACACCACTGTGCAAGCTAGTCATCTGCACACCGGTGTGCAAGAATGTGGCTTGTGAAAGGAGTCACATGAGCGAGGCGAGGCGGACCGGCCGTGCCGAGGCCAACCGGCGGCACATCCTGGCCGTCGCCACGCGGGAGCTGATCCGCGACCCGGACGCGAGCATGGACGACATCGCCCGCGCCGCCGGCGTCGTGCGCCGCACCGTCTACGGCCACTTCCCGAGCCGTGAGGCGCTGATCGAGGGCATCGCCGACGAGGTCGCCCGGGAGGTCACCGACGCGCTGAGCCGGGCCACCACCGGCGTCACCTCGCCGGTCGATGCGCTCGTGGCCGCGACCACCGCGACCTGGGCGATCGGCGACCGCTACCGGCTGCTCATCTCCCTGGCCCAGCGCAACCTGACCGGCGGCGGCATCCGCGACCACCTGCGGCCCGCGCGCGAGGGGGTCGCCGGCCTGCTGGAGGAGGGCGCACGGCGCGGCGACTTCACCCGGCACCTGCCGCCGAGCGTGCTCGCCCACGCCCTCGAGTCGCTCATCCTCGGGCTCCTGCAGGCGGTCAACGACGGGCTGTGGCAGAGCGCGGACCCGGCCCGGGAGGTCGCCCGCACGTGCCTCATCGCCGCGGGCGTGCCCGCCGCCGACGCGGACGCGGCGGTGAACGGCCAGGCGAGGGCGGTAACGGCTTGACCGAAATGGTCATGGCCTGCCGTGGATGAACCGTCGACACGCGGAGTTCGTCGATGATCCTTTAATGTGCGTGCGTGCGCATTCCCCCCAGAAGACGGCTTTACCTCACCACGACCGTCGGCATCGCCTCCGTCGCCCTGGTGGCGATCTCCGGGGCCGAGGCGGGCGAGGCCGGTCCGTGGAAGCCCTGGTGGATCGTGCTCGGCGTGGTGATGAGCGTCGTCGGGGCGGCGGTCCCCGGCTATGAGCAGATCCGCAAGGAACGCCAGCGCAAGACCGCCGAGCAGGAGGCGATCGAGGCCGCCGTCGAGATGCGCGTCACGATCAACGACGCGCTCGACCCCATCGTGCGTCAGCTGGGGCGCATCGCGACCGCCGCGAACCGCCAGGAGCGGGGAAACCTGCGGGAGGCGACCATCCCCATGGTCCTCGACTCCGCGGCGCATCTGATCAAGGGCCGCCGCGTGCGGGCCTGCCTGTTCCGGCTCGAGGACGGCAGCCCGAAGAAGCTCGTGCCCGTCCAGTACGCCGGGCGCGCGGACGCGCCCCTGACGGTCTTCACCGAGGGCACGCCCGAGGGCGACTCCGTCTTCGCGATGATCCGCGACAACGAGCACGCGCACTCCGCCGACGTCGACCGTGACCCGCCGCCGGGCTGGGCCGGGTCGGCCGACCACGGCTACCGGTCCTTCGTCGCCGTGCCCGTCGTGGCCGGGCACACGCCGTACGGGATCCTCACCGTGGACGCCATGAACGTCGGGGGAGTGAGCCGGTCCGACATCCCGTTCGCACGGCTGCTGGCGGGCCTGCTCGCCGGCGCCCTCGCGTACGGGACGAACGAGGAGGGGATCCGGCGCCTCGTGCGTTGATTCGTTTGACCTTTCGTCCGGCGTTCCGGACACTGACGGAAGAAGGGGAGTGGGGGCCTATGCCAGGCGACATCGTGGTGCGGGACTCCGACGACAGGTCGGAGCGGATGATCAAGGATCCGGGCCGCTACTTCGCCGAGGCGCGCGAGCGTGCCGAACGCGAGGTCCGGCGCGAGGCCGAGGTGCGCAAGGACGCCGCCGGGCAGGACGAGCCGGGCGACTGACCCGCCCGAGGTGCGAAGGGCCCGTTTCGCGGGAAGGTCGTCAGTCACGAGCGGTTGACCGCCGGTGGCGACGACCCAGGGGGATCGCATGCGGGCCGATACGGACGTGCTCATCGTGGGCGGCGGGCCGACGGGCCTGATGCTGGCCGGCGACCTCGCCGCCGCCGGTGTCGCCTGCGCCGTCCTCGAACGCCGCGACCAGGAGTCCAACCTCACGCGCGCCTTCGGCGTGCACGCGCGCACCCTCGAACTGCTCGACGCGCGGGGACTCGCCGACGACCTCGTGGCGACCGGCGTGCCGGCGTCCGGCCTCGGCCCATTCGGCCTGCGCTTCTTCACGCTGCCGACCCGCTTCCCGTACGTCCTGATCACACCGCAGTACGAGACCGAGCGCGTGCTCGCCGACCGGGCGCGCGCGGCCGGCGCGGTGATCGTGCCGGGCGCCGATGTGGTGGCGCTGCGCCAGGACGCCGAGGGCGTCGACGTGACGGTGCGCGAGGCCGGCGGTGCGACGCGCACGCTGCGAGCCCACTACGCCGTGGGCGCCGACGGCGTGCACAGCACCGTACGCCGCGAGCTCGGCCTGCCGTTCCCCGGCCGCTCGGTGGTGCGCTCGGTGATGATCTGCGACGTCCGGCTCGCCGAGTCCCCGCCGGACACGGTGACGGCACGGGCCACCGGGGCGGGGTTCGTCTTCATCGCGCCGTTCGGCGACGGCTGGCACCGCGTCATCGCCTGGAACCGCCGCAACCAGCTCCCCGACACCGCCCCGGTCGACTTCGAGGAGGTCCGCCGGGTCACCCACGCGGTCCTCGGCACCGACCTGGGCATGCACGACCCGCGCTGGATCTCGCGGTTCCACAGCGACGAACGCCAGGTGCCGCGCTACCGCGACCGCCGGATCTTCCTCGCCGGGGACGCCGCCCACGTGCACTCGCCGGCCGGCGGCATGGGCATGAACACCGGCCTGCAGGACGCGGTCAACCTCGCCTGGAAGCTCAGCGCCGCGATCCAGGGCTGGGCGCCGGACGGGCTGCTGGACACCTATCACGACGAGCGGTATCCGGTCGGCCGGCGTGTCCTGCGCACGAGCGGCACCATCCTGCGCGCCGGGCTCCTGCGCCCGCGCGTCCTGCGCGCGCTCCGGGACACCGCCCTGCGGGTCGCGGCGGGCCTGCGCCCGGTCGCACGGCGCATGGCGGGCGCCGTCTCGATGATCGACCTGTCCTATCCGGCACCGCGCGGCGCGCATCCTCTCGTCGGCCGCCGCGCGCCGGACATCCCGCTGGCCGGCGACGCGCCGCGCCGGCTCTACCGCGCGCTGCGGCCGGGCCGCTTCCTGCTGGTCGTACCGCCCGGCACCGACGGCTCGGGGATCGCCGCCTGGCGCGACCGGGTCGACCTGGTCACCGCGGGCGGGCCGACGCGCACGACCGTCCTCGTACGGCCCGACGGGTACATCGCCTGGGCCGCGGAGGGGCCCGACGCACGGTCGGGCGTACGCGCGGCGCTACGTCAGTGGTGCGGTCCGGCCACGGGCCGGGTCGCGCACTGACGCCTCATCCCTCGTCCGAGCGTTCGTCGCCGGGCAGCGGCTCGTGGTGCGTCTCCTTGGTGGCGTCGTAACGCCGACCGACCGACTCGGCGGCGCGGTCGGACAGTTCCGACGCGTCGGGAGTGGTGTCGTTCCGGTCCTCCTGCTCCTTGGGCGCCTGGTCGTCGCGCCCGGCCTCGGTCTCCATCGGATCGCCTCCTCGTGGGTCGTCGTTCGTCACGTTCCGGCCCTACCCAAACGGGAACGGTTCGATCATCCGCGGCCTCCCGGCCCGATAGGTTCGACCCGTGAGCGGGGGAGGGGCGACGGCGTGGGAGGCGGAGCGGACCGTCTCGGCGGAACGCGCGGCCGACCTCATCGGCGCGCGGTTCCCCCGCCTGCGCGGCGCGACCGTCGAGGCGCTGGCCACCGGCTGGGACAACACCGTGTTCCTCGTCGGCGGAGAGTGGATCTTCCGGTTCCCGCGCCGTTCGGTCGCGCTTCCCGGCGTGCGGCGGGAGCTCGCCGTGCTGCCCCGGCTGGCCCCGCGGCTGCCGCTGCCCGTACCCGTGCCGGAGTTCGCCGGGCCGCCGTCGCCGGAGTTCCCGTGGCCGTTCTGGGGGGCCCGGCGCGTACCCGGCCGTGAGCTGGCGGAGGCGGGCCTGCCCGACGGCGCGCGGACCGCCGCGGCGGCCGGTCTCGGCGCGTTCCTGCGCGCCCTGCACGACCCCGGGCTGGTCTCCGGCCTGGAGGGCGAACTGCCGCGCGACCCGCTGAGCCGCGCCGAGCCGTCCGTACGCGCCCCGATGGCGCGCGAGCGGCTGGCCCGGCTCGCCGCCGCGGGCGTCTGGGCGCCCGACCCGGCGGTCGAACGCCTCCTGCGCGACGGCGAGCGGCTCGGGACGCCCACCGCCCCGGTCGTGGTCTCCCACGGCGACCTGCACATTCGTCACCTGCTCGTGGATCCGGAGAGTGGGGAGGCGGCCGGCGTCATCGACTGGGGCGACCTGTGCGCCGCCGACCCCGCCGTCGACCTGTCGCTGGCCTACGGCGGCTTCGCCGGCCCGGCCCGTACGGCCCTGCTGTCGGCGTACGGGCCGGTCGGTGCGGAGCGGGAACTGCGGGCGCGGGTGCTCGCGGTGTTCCTGTGCGCGGCCCTGGCCGAGTACGCCGCCGACACCGGACGCGAGCGGCTGCTGGCCGAGGCGCTCGCGGGCCTCGGCCGTGCGGTCGCGGACTGATCCCTAGAACTCGGAGCGCTGCTCTCGTTTCGTTGCGATGCTCTGTTACTGTCGAGGGATGAACGCGAGCCGTACGGCACGGGAACGGGTGCGCGCCGAGCTCATGGCGGAGATCACCGACATCGCCCGCAAGCACCTGGCCAAGGACGGCGCGGCGGGGCTGTCCCTGCGGGCCGTCGCCCGCGAGATGGGGATGGTCTCCTCGGCGATCTACCGCTACTACCCGAGCCGCGACGATCTGCTGACCGCCCTGATCATCGACGGCTACAACGCCGTGGGCGGGGCGGTGAGGGAGGCCGAGGCCGCCCGCGACCGGGCGGACTTCATGGGGCGCTGGCTCGCGCTCTGCCACGGCCTGCGCGACTGGGCCCTCGCGCATCCCCACGAGTACGCGCTGCTGTACGGCTCGCCCGTGCCCGGCTACCGCGCGCCGGAGGACACCATCGCCCCGGCGTCGACGTCCGCGGAGGTCTTCGGCCGGCTGGTCGGCGACGCCTTCCGCGCGGGCGTGCTGGACCCGCCGGGCGGCTACCCGCCGGTGCCGGAGTCGATGGCCGCCGACGCCGCCAGGATCAGGGACGCGATCATGCCCGGCGTTCCCGGCGACGTCATCGCCCGCGCGGCCACCGTCTGGCCGGGGCTGTTCGGCGCGGTCAGCTTCGAGCTGTTCGGGCAGTACGCGAACGTCGTCTCCGACCTGACCGCGGTCTTCGACTACGCGATGCGGGGCCTGGGCCGGTCCATCGGCCTGCCGGAGTAGGACCGGAACAGAAAAGGCGCGGGGCCGGGTGCGATGAGTCGCACCCGGCCCCGCGTCCTTCGTACGGGTCGTGCCCTACCTGAAGGACCGCAGGTACGCGGCGGTCGGGCTGCCCACACCGGTGCCTCGGTCATAGCCGGGGACGGCGCTCAGGGCGTCCTGCGCCGGGATGCCCTTGTTCCCGGAGGTGACGAGGATGTACTTCAGCGGACCGGTCGCCGCGTACGGGTCGGTGTAGTTCGTCCGGACGTACGCGACCGGGTTGTTCTTGCCGAGCGGCGTGTCGGTCACGTCGTGGTACGCCTTCGTGCCCGCCCGCAGGTAGATCGCCGGGTTGGCGAAGCCGATCGGCAGCCGGCCCTGGGCCTGCTGAGCCAGCGCCTGCAGACCGGCGATGACCGGGCAGGAGAGGCTCGTGCCGCCGACGCGGCTCTCGGTGTAACCGAACGAGCCGTCCGGACGCTGGTTCCACTCCGGGTACCGGACGCCGGTGCCGGAGTCGCCCACCGCGGAGATGTCCGGGATGGTACGCATCGGCTGCTTGGCGGTCGTACCGTCCGGCAGCGCGGTGCTCTGCGACCTGGGCACGGCGCCGCGCTGGTAGCCCGGCTGGGTGAACAGGTCGCTCGTACCGCCACCGCCACCGGCGGAGTAGGTCGTCGGGTAGCTGCCGGGCGGCGGGTAGCTCCAGCTCTTGCCGTCCGCCGCGAGGTTGTCGTACTGGACGTTCCAGTGCGTCTCGAACTCGTAGTTGTCGCTCTTGCCGACCGCGAGGGTCGTACCGCCGACCGCGGTCACCCACGGGTCGGAGACGGGCAGGTCGGCCTGGCGCCTCGTCGAGCCGGCGTCGCCGTACCGGGCCTGGCACGGGGTGCCGGGCACCTCGTAGCCGCAGTCACCGGTGGAGAAGTAGAAGCCGATGCCCTCGATCGCACCCTGCTTGAAGATGGACTCTTCGGCCTGGATCATCGCCTGGGTGTAGTGCTCCGCCAGGTCGCCCCACGAGTTGCTGACGATGTCGGCGAGGTGGTTGTCGACGATGTTCGCGAGCGCGTCGTCGAGGCCGTCGGCGCAGTTCTGGGCGCCGACGTACACGACGTTGGCCTTGGGCGCCAGGTCGTGCACGGCGGTGACGTCCAGCGCCTCCTCGCCGTACCAGCCGGCCGCGCCGCACTCGTCGACGAGGTCGAAGGTCGGCGGCAGCACCTCACGGTACTGGCCCTTGGCGAACGCCGGGCTGCCGTACTTCTTGGCGAACTGGTTGGAGACCTCTTCCATCTTCGGCGCGGCGTAGGCGTCGACGATCGCGACCGTCGCGCCCTTGCCGGTCAGCCCGCTCGCGGTCGAGCCGTACGCGCCGCGCAGCTGCTGGGGGAGGAGACCGCACATCGCCCGCGACTGGTGCTTGCCGTACGCGGTCGGCTTGTCCGTCGCGACCTTCTCGTTCCAGTACTTGGCGCAGGGCTCGGCGACGTTGTAGTTCGGCTCCGGCGGCGGCAGCGTGTCGTCGTGCGTGCGCAGGTGCTTGCCGGTGTCCAGCCCGGTCACCGTGAGAACCGAGGACGCCAGCGCATCGGGCACCGTGGCGTTGCTCTCCGGCGCGCGGGCGACCGTGCCCTGAGCCGCGTAGTCGCGGAACTCGGTGCCGAACGCCTTCGTCGCCTTGTCCACGTGACCGGTCACGTGGAGGTAGTGGCTGTTCGAGCCGGCGAGGTCGACGTACAGGCCCGAGCTGCGGATCCACGAGGTGACAGCGTCGATCTGCTGCCGGCTCGCCCCGAAGCGCTGGTTGAACTGCTGCGGGGTGAGGTACTTGCCGTACAGCGCGTTACCCGGAGTGGAGACGGCCAGGGCGTACGCGTCGAGTCCCTTGGGGTCGCGGCCGGTAAGCCAGACCTTGACGTCGACTCGCTGATTGCTGTCGGTCTTGCCGCGGTCGACAGAGGAGGAAGCCCAGGTCGGCTTGGTCCCCGCCACCGTGTGCCGGTCGCTCGCCTGCGCTGTGCCGGTAGCCGCGAAGGTCGCCGCGACGAGCGGCAGAGCCACGGCTGCGGCTGTCAGAGCGCGACGGCGTCGTCCGTCTCGTGACATCCACCAGTCCTTTCGTCAGCGGCGCGTAAGGCCGCGACGAGAGGATTTCGGTGCTCCTATGGTGAAGCAATAGTCGTTATGAAAAAGATGCAAAAATCGGGAACTTAGGGCCAGAAGTGGACATCTCGGTGTGAGCTTCCGCACGGAACGGCCGGGTCATTTTTCCGTCATATCGATTGACGGCAGAGGAGAAACGGTTCACGCCGCCACGGCCCCGGGGGCGCGGCGGCGTGAACCGGGTACGAAAAGACCTTCCTTCAGCCGTTCGGCTTGTCGGTGACCGTCGAACCGAGGCGACCGAGGCTGCGGCCCGCGATCCGTACGGCGCCCTCCGGGGACAGGCGTACGCCGCGCCAGGCCGCGCGGGCCGAGGCCGGGGCGACGATCATGGCCTGGTTCTTCTCCACGCCGCGCAGCACGTCGCGGGCCAGCGCCTCGGGGGTGTAGAGGCGTCGTTGCACCTTCAGTGCCGCCTCTCGGGCATGGGTTCCCGCCTCAGTGGCCGGCAGGTCAGGGTTGGCGTTGTCGAGCAGGGGGGTGTCCACGAAGCCGGGGCACACCACGCTCACCCGTACGCCCCTCGGCGCCGCCTCGGCGCGGAGGGCGAGGCTCAGGCCGACCACCGCGTGCTTGGTCGTGGTGTACGGCAGCATCAGCGGCGCCGGCACCAGGCCCGCGAGCGAGGCGGTGTTCACGATGTGCCCGTGTCCTTGCTTCAGCAGGATCGGGTACGCCGCGTGCACCCCGTGGATGACGCCGCGCAGGTTCACATCGAGGGTCTTGTTCCAGTGGTCGAGGGTGAGCTCGTCGGTACGGCCGCCGACCGCGATGCCGGCGTTGTTGAAGACCAGGTCGAGCCGGCCGTGCCGTTCGGCGACGTCCCGGTACAGCGCGGCGACCTGCTCGGCGTCGGTGACGTCGAGCGCGGCGGCCTCGGCCGTGCCCCGCTCGGACAGGCGGGCGGCGACGCTCTCCGCGCGTTCCTTGTCGAGGTCGGCGACGACGACGCTGTCGCCGCGCAGGACGAGACCGGTCGCGATGGCACGGCCGATGCCGGAGGCGCCACCGGTGATGACGGCGATGCGGGTCACTTGGCCGCCTTCCCGGTCTTCTGCGCCTTCTTCTGCGGCTCGTCCCAGAGGCCGACGGCCTGCCAGAGCCGGCGGCTGAAGCCGTCGACCATGCCGATCTCGGCGGCGAGATCGCGGACCTTGGCGACGCAGTTCTTCATCTCGCCGTTCCAGGCGTCGTTCTTGCTGTACGCCTCGCGGATGACGTCCTTGGGGATGTTGAAGTGGCGGACCATCGTGCCGGGCGGCGCGAGCATGATGCGCGCCATCAGGCCGAGGATCAGCGGGGACAGCACGCTGAGCGCCTTCCGCCGTACCGGGTTGATGCGCGGCACCCGGTGCTTGAGGTAGTGCCGGGCGAAGGAGATGTGCCGCGCCTCCTCCGCGATGTGGATGCGCAGGATCTTCTCCTGGAGCGGGTGCTTGACCTGGCCGCCCTTGATCGTCTGCCGCTGGAAGTAGTCGATCGGATCCTCGCCGCCGAGCACGAACACGAAGAACAGCTCGGTGGAGATCCGGGGGATGTGCGGCGCGACCTGCGCGATGATGTCGAGGCTCCGGGGCATGCCCTTGATCGGCATCTCCGTACGGTTGACGAACTCCTGGAACATCATCGCGTGATGGCATTCCTCGGTCGTCTCGTGCAGGACGTACCGGAACTCGGGGGAGCCGTTCGGCAGCTTGTACGCGTAGGCGAGCAGGCCGCGCTTCAGCAGGTTCTCGAACTGCAGGCCGATCTTCATCATCGTCGCGACGCGCCACAGCCCGATCTGCGCCTGGACGTGCTCCGGCTGGCTGCGGTACCACTCCGTGGCGCCGAGCCGGTCGATCGGCGGGAGGATCCAGCGGGGGTCGTTCGGGTCGACCTTGAAGTCGGGGTCGTCCCAGGGGATGTCGGCGTACGCCTCCCAGTGCTTGTCCACGGAGGCCTTCGACAGCCGCTGGATGACGCCGACGTAGGCCTTGCGGTCCGCGACCTTCTCGCGGACTTCCTCGTCCAGCGTCGTGCTCGTCGGGTTGGGCATGATCACTCCCCTGTTTCGGCCGGAATGAGCAGACGGGCGAAGCTCTTGAGCTGTGTCAGTACGGCCGCCTGGTGTCCGTGGGCGTCGTCGTCCAGGGAGTTCTGCAGCGTCAGGCCGATCAGCGTGGCGAACAGGGTGCGGATCACCGTGCTCGCCGCCTCGGGGTCCAGCGACGTGGGGAACAGCCGGTGGAACGTCTCCAGGATCACCTGCACCACGCGCTCGTTGATGTCGAGGCTGAGCCCCCGCAGGGTCTCGTCGGTCCGCGCGGCCATGGCGAGTTCCATGAGCGCGAGCGAGGGCGCCTGCCGGAAGGTGTCCCAGAGCAGGTCGAGCGCCCCTTCGACGTTGCGGCGGTCGTCGGGCAGGTCGGCGAACGCACGCTCGTACGCGAGGCGCTGCCGTTCGAGGAGATGTTCGAGGGCGGCGGCGACGAGCAGCATCTTGGTGGGGTAGTGGTGCTGCTGCGCTCCGCGCGACACACCCGCGCGCCGGGCGACCTCGGTGGTCGACGTACCGGACCAGCCGAGCTCGGCGAGACACTCCATGGTGGCGTCGAGCAGGCGTCCCTGGGTCTCGGCTCGCCGCTCCTCCTGCGTACGGGAGGCCGCGTGCCGGTGGTGGCCGTGGCGACGGCGACTGCTGACTGACACGCCTTCGACGGTAGGCGCGACAAAACATGCAATCAAGCCTGCTTGTATGTTGCCCGGGTCACAATTGGACGCGGAGTCCAAGATCCACAGGCCCCCGAGCCTCAGCCGTTGGCCAGGGCGCGGTCGAGGAGGGGGAGCAGGCGGTCCCAGTGGCGCTGGAGCCCGGAAGGGTTGAAGGCGTCGGTGTCGGCCATGGTGAAGCCGTGGACCGTGCCGGGATAGATCTCGGAGGTGTAGTCGATGCTTGCGGCATCCAGGGCCTGGTTCAGCTCGCCGAGGGCCTCGGGCGTGATGTCGGTTTCGGCGTGGCCGAAGTGGACCTGGGCGGTGAGCGTGGAGAGGCCGTCGGGCCCGACGGCGCCCACGGGGCCGTGGAATCCGGCGACGGCGGCCACCTGGCCGGGGTGGGCTGCGGCGGTGCGTACCGCCAGGAGGCCGCCTATGCAGTAGCCGGTCACCGCGACCGGTCCGGCGCCGACCTCGGGCTGGGTGGTGAGGAACCTGAGGTAGGCGTCGGCGTCGCTCAGGATCCGTTCGGTGGTGTGCGCCTCGATCAAGGGCATCAGCTGGGCGAAGATCGCGGGCCGGGCCTCTTCTCCGATGTGTTCGGGAAGTTCGATCACCGGTGCCGGGCCGTGCCGGTAGAAGAAGTTGGGGACGAGTACGTAGTACCCGTGCCCGGCCAGTTCGCGGGCCATCTCCCGCAGTACGGGCCGGATGCCGAAGCCGTCCGCGTACATCAACACCCCTGGGCGCCGGCCGCCACCGTCGGGGAAGGCGGCGAAGGCGTCGGCCTGGCCGTCGTTGGTGGGAATCCGCACAGTCTTGGTGGGCATGACCTCTCCTGTCGTGGTTGATGTGTCGAGCCTGTGATCAACACGACGGAGGCGGGGCCCGCGCGACTGCGCGAGATCCTCGATCGAACGGCGGGCCCGCACCGGCCCGTGCGGCGCTCAGGAGGGCACCGGGTCGCCAATCCGTGTGTGGCGCGATGCCGTCCCGGTAATCATCGCCGTACAGCGTAGCCCACCGGAGTCCTCATCGACCTGACCTGGCGCCGACACTCATCGATACCGGTTCAACGCCGCCCGGCGGGGCGCGAAGCCCTGGGGACAAATCGCGTTATTCGTAATGGCCGGATCGCGCGCAATAAGGAAGACGTTCGAAGCTGTTGATTTCTCCGTCGAGAACGAATCTTTCGGGCTAGATTCGGTCGCGCTGGAAGCGATTGATAACGATGGGGGCTGCCATGGTGGTCGGCAAAGATCTTGTGAACCCGAAGTTCTCTCTTTGGCACTTCCTGGCCTGGCAGCTACGGTACGAGCGCCAGCGACGCGGTCTCTCGCTCAACCAGATGGGGAAAATCATCAGCGCCGCCCCATCGACCGTCTCCAACATCGAGGCCGGCCGCCGGAAAATCGACGACCGGCAGGCCCGGACCCTCGACCAAACGTGGGAATCCGGTTTTCTCTTCCAGCTCCTGCTCTGGTACGCGCGCACCGCCCACGACCCGGACTGGTTCCGCCAGTACAGCCACTACGAAGCCAAGGCCCTGGCAATCAAGATCTACCACGGCCAGGCGATTCCCGGCCCGCTGCAGACCGACGACTACATCCGCGCGCTGCTGGAGAAGAATGATCCGAGAAACTTCGACACGGCGGTGGCCGAACGGATCGCTCGTAAGGGGGGCATCTTCGGCCGGGAGGATCCGCCATACCTCTGGGCGCTGATGGACGAGAGCGTCCTGGCACTTCCCGTGGGCGGCGCGAAGGTCATGAAGGAGCAGCTGGAGCACCTGCTCCACCTTTCCCGCCTGCCTTACGTGAGCGTGCGGATCGTTCCCACCTCATCTGGGCCTCACCTCGGCATCGACGGTCCGTTCCAGGTCATCAGCTTGGAGGGGCGGGACGTGGCCTATTCCGGAGCCCAGAACGGTGGCCGCCTGATCGAGGGGACCGGCGAGGTCAAGGAGTTCGCAGTAAAATTCGATCGTATCGGCGCGAAAGCCGCATCCGAGGATGGCTCACGCGCCATCATCGAGCAGTATCTGGAGAGATACACGTGATCCCCCAATGGCGTAAGAGTTCCCGCAGCGGCGGCATCAGTGACCAGGCCTGCGTCGAGGTGGCGCGGGTTTCCGGCGCGACCCGGCTCCGCCGCGACGAGGGCGTGTCCTCCCCGACCTCCGGGGCGTCCGGCGCGCGGGTCGACGACCTGCGGCAGGCTTCGGATGGCTAGGCTCACCGAGGGCCAGATCGCCGACGAGGAGCTGCGCGGATGGGCCTACCTGCTCGGTGGCCTGCAGACCCGCATCCACACCGGTGACTTCGCGGCCGGGCTCGCGGTCGTCAACGCCATCGGCGCGGCGGCCGAGGAGATGAACCACCACCCCGACCTCGACCTGCGCTATCCCCACGTCGACGTCCGTCTGACCAGTCACGACGAGCACGGGGTCACCGACCGCGACGTCCGGCTCGCCCGCACGATCTCCTCGATCGCGGCCGGCGCGGGCGCGCGGCTGGACTCCGCGAACGTCTCGCGGCTCGAACTCGCCCTCGACACCCCGGCACGCGAGAAGGTCCTCCCATTCTGGGCGGCGGTGCTGGCGATGGAGCATCGGTCCGAGCCCGAGTTCGGCGACGAGCTGCACGACCCGGCCGACGCCCTGCCGACCGTCTGGTTCCAGGCGTCCGGTGGCGAGGAACCCCGCCAGCGCTGGCACCCGGACATCTGGGTCGATCTCGCCCAGGTTCAGCCGCGCATCGACGCCGCGCTCGCCGCCGGCGGCACGCTGGTCAGCGATGAGGAGGCGCCGCGCTTCTGGGTCCTCGCCGACTCCGAGGGCAACCGGGTCTGCCTGTGCACCTCGCAGGACCGCGACTGACCCGGACGTACCGGAAGCCGGGCCGTACGGCTCCGGAACGGCGGGGCGGCGCGGTGTCGATAACCTGATGCCCGTCGCCCGACGGGCCCGTTAGGGTTGTCGCCATGCAGGTCAGCCAGTCGGACAAGCTCGCCAACGTCCTCTACGACATCCGTGGGCCGGTGCTCAAGCGCGCCATGCAGATGGAGGCCGAGGGGCACCAGATCCTCAAGCTGCACATCGGGAACCCGGCTCCGTTCGGGTTCGAGGCTCCGGACGAGATCCTCCAGGACGTCATCCGCAACCTGCCGGTGGCCCACGGCTACAGCGACTCGAAGGGCATCCTGCCCGCCCGGCGCGCCGTGGTGCAGCACTACGAGCAGCAGGGGTTCGCGGGCCTCGACGTCGAGGACGTCTACCTCGGCAACGGCGTGTCCGAGCTGATCGTGATGGCGATGCAGGCGCTGCTCAACAACGGCGACCAGGTGCTCATCCCGGCACCGGACTACCCGCTCTGGACGGCCGCGGTGTCGCTCGGCGGCGGTACGCCCGTCCATTACCTCTGCGACGAGAACAACGGCTGGATGCCCGACCTCGCCGACATCGAGGCGAAGATCACCCCGGCCACCAAGGCCATCGTGATCATCAACCCGAACAACCCGACCGGCGCCGTCTACTCCAAAGAGCTGCTCGAAGGCATCGCCGAACTCGCGCGCCGCGAAGGGCTGCTGATCCTCGCCGACGAGATCTACGACCGCATCCTGTTCGACGACGCGAAGCACTTCTCGATCGCGCCGCTCGCGCCCGACCTGCCGTCGCTGACCTTCTCCGGGCTGTCCAAGGCGTACCGGGTCTGCGGCTTCCGCTCCGGCTGGATGGTGGTCTCCGGCCCCAAGGAGCACGCCGAGTCCTACATCGAGGGCCTGAACATGCTGGCCAACATGCGCCTGTGCCCGAACGTCCCGGGCCAGCACGCGATCCAGGCGGCCCTCGGCGGCTACCAGAGCATCAACGACCTGGTCCTGCCCGGCGGGCGCCTGCGCGAACAACGCGACCGCGCCGTCCGCCTGCTCAACGAGATCCCCGGCGTGAGCTGCGTGAAGCCGGCCGGCGCCCTCTACGTCTTCCCTCGGCTCGACTCGACCATCTATCCGATCGAGGACGACGAACGCTTCGTCCTCGACCTGCTGGAGAGCCAGCAGATCCTCGTCGTCCAGGGCACCGGCTTCAACTGGCCCACCCCCGACCACCTGCGCATCGTCACTCTGCAGCACGCCGACGACCTGGAGGAGGCGATCGGCCGGCTGGGGGAGTTCCTGGCCACCCGCCGCGCGTGAGGCGGGCACGTCAGCCGAAGGGGTGCGTGAGCTCCCCGCCCTTCCATTCGAAGGGATTCCCGACGACCTTGCCCTCGTTGTAAAAAGTGATCTTGGACCAGGTCTCCGGATGCTTGCTGATCTGGTAGAGCTCCCAGTCCGTGAACCCCGCGCCGTTGCCGATGTTCCCCCGGTTCTTCTCCACCCGTAGGAACGCCTCATAAGGGTCGTCCACGCCGGTCATATTGAACGACACCTTCGTCTTGGGGTCCTTCAAGAGGTGGAGAACGGTCTCTTCATTGCTGCCGTGCCACCAGTCGGCCGGCTTGTTGAAGAAGTTGTGAGCGCCGACTTTCTCGGAGAACGGTTCCAGCAGTGGTCTTCCCGTGAACATCTGGTGCTTGAGCCCGAGGGCGAAGTGACGTTCGGGCTCGCAGGGCGCCAGTCCGAGGGGGTCGATCCGCAGCGTGGGGTTGACGGCGTAGGCGTACGGATCGGGCGCGGGGGCGAGGCCGAGCGGGTCCGGACTCTGGTAGCGGCCTCCGGCCGGGTCGTAATAGCGCTGGAAGTTGTAGTGGAGACCGGTCTCCGCGTCGTGGTACTGCCCGGGAAAGCGGAGCGGGCAGTCGACGGTGCCCCCGGCGACGGGAGCGCCCCACAGCGTGGTCCGGAGCCGCCCGGCGACGGCGCCGTCGCCGGTGACGAACTCGGTGGGCGTGCCGATCAGGTCGGTGACGATCGCATGGAACCGCTGGTCGATCCGCTCCACGCCGTCGGTCAGGACGCCTTCGGTCTGGGTCAGCGGGCGGAAGGTCTCCGGCTCGTAGTCCCAGGTGGTGACGTGCCCGCTCTGGACCTGTTCGGCGAGGACGGCGCCGTCCCACACGAAGTCGGTCTGTTCCTCGACGGCGCGGCCGTCGCGGGTGAGGAGCTGTTTGGCGACACGCCGGCCGAGCGCGTCGTAGCGGTACCGCCACCGCCTCCCGCCCGGGGTGGTGACGGCGGTCAGGCGGTCGTCGGCGTCCCAGACGTACTCCCAGGTCAGCGACTTACCCGACGGCGTGACCTGCCGCCGGACCACCACACGTCCCTGCTCGTCGTAGGAGTAGTGAGTCCGCCCGGCACGCCGGACGCGGACGCCGACGTGCTCCCGCGGACCCGCCGCGTCATGGTCGGTGCCGGTGTCGGCCCCGGTGATGTTCCCGGCCGGGTCGTAGGCATAGCGCTCGCGCCGGCCGTCCCCGTGAACGGCCGTCACCCGGCCAGCGACGTCCAGATCGAAACTCGCCGGCCCGGCGAGCCGGTCGGCGACGCCGACGAGCGCGCCGTCCGCCCGGTAACGGTAGACGCGATGCTGCGACGGCCGGTCGCCGCCGGTCCTCCAGAGAGTCTGGGAACCCAACCGGCCGTCGGCGTTCCACCACTGGGCGAACACGGCGTTGCCGCCGATCCGGCGTTCGACCTCCCGGCCCGCCGCGTCGTGGGCGAAACCGATCGTCTGGCCCGCCGTCCGCAGGACGGTGGGCCGGCCGCCGCCGTCGTATCGCCAGACCGCCTCGGCGCCGTACGGGGTGCGGCGGCGGACCCGGCGTCCCATCAGGTCATAGACGCTGGTCAGCGTGCGTCCGTTGCAGGTCTCGCCGATGACCCGGCCGAGGCGGTCGCGGTCGAACCGCACGTCCGCGTCGGGGTTGACGGCCCGGATGAGCCGGCCGGCGGGATCGTAGGTGAAGGTGGCGACGGTGTCCCCGCTGCGCTGCTCGACCACGTTGTCGAACACATCGTGCGTGTAGTGGGTGGCCTGCCCGGCGCCGTTGACCCGGGTGGTGACCCGGCCGGCGCCATCGTGGGCGTACGAGACGGTGCGTCCGTTGAAGTCGGTCTCGCGCACCAGGTCACCGGAGCCGTTGTACTCATAGCGCCAGACCAGGCCGATGGGGTTCGTGACCGCGACGAGCCGGAGTTCGGTGTCGTAGGCGAACTCCAGGCGGGCGCCGTCCGGCCCGATGCGGGCGACCGGCTGGTCGAACGGGCCGTACGCGGTGCGGGTGAGGTGGCCTTCGGCGTCGCGGTACTCGACGCAGTTGCCCTCGGCGTCGTACTGCCAGCGTTCCGTCGCGCCGCCGGGCAGTGTGCGCCATGCCGGTCTGCCCTCGAGGGTCCAGCCGAACCGCGTCACGCCGCCGGTCGCGTCCTCGATCGCGGTCACGCGGCCGAAGGCGTCCCGGCGTATCCGCGTCGTCGCGCCGCCGGGATCGGTGGCCGCCACGGCGAGTCCGGCGGCATCGAGGGTCACTCGCGTGGTGCGGCCGAGAGCGTCCGTGATCGCCGTCACATGACCGCGATCGTCGTACGAACAGCGGGTGACGGCGTCCTGGGGGTCGATGATGGCGCTCACGTTGCCCCGGTCGTCGAATTCCTGCCGCCAGACCGCCCCGTTCGCCTCGACGCACTCGACGGGACGGCCGAACTCGTCATACCGGGCGGAAAGCCGTCGTTCGCCCGGTCCGATGATCGAGGTCAGGTTGCCCCGGTCGTCGTAGGCGTACCTCGTGGTGCGTCCCAGCGGGTCCGTACGGGCCACCAGGCGGTCCTGATCGTCCCATTCGGACACCGTACGGCGGCCGAGCGGATCGACCTCCGCGACGACCTGACGTGACTCGTTGAAATGGAACGTCGTCGGGTGGCCGAGCGAGTCCGTCACGGTCGTGGCCGAGCCGTCCTCGGCGTAGCCGAGGGTGACGTTCAGCAGTCCGTCCGAGCCCTCGGCCCGGACGGCTCGCCCTCGCTCGTCGTAGGCGTAGCGGTACCAGAAGCCGTTGCGGTCCACCCAGCCGGCGAGGCGTCCCGCGTCGTCGTAGGCGAAGCGCAGGGGAGCGCCCGAGGAGTTGATCACCTCGCTGAGACGGCCGGCGTCGTCATAGCGATAGCGGACCAGCAGGGGCCCGTCCGCGTGCCCCGTGACCAGCCGTAGCGCGGCGACCCGACCGCCGTCCATGGCGACCGCGATCCGGTATCCGCCTGAATGCCGTACCTCGGACAGCAGACCGTCGTCGTCGTGGACGAGTTCGATGCGGTGCCCGTTCCGATCGGCGATCGAGGTCAGGGGAAGTACCGTCCCCGTCCGGCCGCTGAAATGCCATTCCCGGCCGGTCGGCGGATCGGTGATCGTGTAGGCACCGTCACCCGTCTTGCGCAACGGCCATCGTGGACCCGAGTCGGGCAGGACCCGCGTTCCCTCCGCCGGCGGAGGGTAGGTCAGCACCATCCCGTCGGCGGACGCGAAGCACACGCCGTCGGCGTCGATCTCCAGCCGCTGGTCGAGCGTTGACGCCCATGCCACTCCGAACAGGCCGTCAATGCGCGAGGAGGACAGGTACGTCCGCTCGAGTACCAGAGGCAGCGCGCCGGCCAGTTCCACATCGATCTGCCGCAGGATCACCTCTCCGCTGGCGACGTCGATGGGATCCTTGGTGAGGACGCGGGACGCGTAGGTCCGTGCCTTTCCCGCACCGCCCCGGCCGGCGCGGAGCGCCCGAGTCAGCCGTGTCCCGCCCTTTGTGTCATCGGCTGCCAGCCGTGAGACCGGGCCTTTGAAAAGGCGCGCCAGTCCTCCGAACAGGCCCAGCCGTGCACCGGCCGCGACGACACCGGATCCAGCACTCAAGTCTCGGTCACCGACCCGATCTGAGAATGACAACGAGCATTGGCCAGAATCCCGTCACCGTGGACGATTGCGGACGAAACACCGCCCGACTCATCGGCTTTCTGCCGAAATGGAATGTGACGGGAGCCGGATTTTATCCTGCTCATCGCTCCTTCGACAATGGCGGCCTCGACGCAGAGGGTCCGTTCAGTAGCGCACGGTGATCCGGTGGGCGTGGCCGTCCACCCGCACCCAGCCGCCGACCGGGATGACGACCTGGGGATCGGTGTGCCCGAAGTCGACGTCGAAGACGACGAGCGCCTCGGGGTTGTACGCGGCCAGCGCGCGCAGGATCGCCTCGCGCTGCTCCTTGGCGTACGCGGCCTTCTCGTCGGGGGTGTTCGGACGTTCGAACGACCATGCCTTGGCGCGCCCGACGAGGACACCGGCGAACCGGCCGAGCATGCCGCGCTCGCCCATGTTGCGCAGGATCCGGTACACCTCGGTCGCGGACGGGAGTTCCTCGCTCGTCTCGATCAGCAGAACCCGGCCGTCGTACGCCTCGGGCGGCCCGATCAGGCGGTCGGCCATCAGCAGCCAGGACAGGATCTCCAGGCTGCCGCCCCAGGCCGGCCCCTCGACGACCTGGTCGGCGTTGTGCCAGCGCCAGCCGTCGCAGGCCTGCATCATCGGCGGGGACGCGAACGTCGTGGGATCCGCCCAGTCGCGCTGGACGTCGCCGTACACCGTGCTCTCGCGCAGCTCGTACTCGCCGGACGTGAACAGCGCCGCCTGGAGCGAGACCGTCGTCAGCGAGTGCATCGCGCCGGGCCGTCCGAACTCCGCCATGACGGAACCGCCGTGGTACGCGACGATGCCGAGATCGGCGATGTAGGTCAGCAGGTTCGTGTTGTCGCTGTAGCCGAAGAACGGCTTGGGGTTCGCCCTGATCAGGCCGGCGTCGAGGTGCGGCAGGACGGTGATCTGGTCGTCGCCGCCGATGCTGGCGATGACGGCCTTGATGTCCGGGTCGCCGAAGGCCGCGTGCAGGTCGGCCGCCCGCTCTGCCGGCGAGGCCCCCATCCGCCGGGTGGCCGGATACTCGACCGGCGCGAGCCGGAAGTCCTCCCGCAGCCGCCGCAGCCCCAGCTCGTACGGCAGCGGAAAGAGCTCCGGCAGACCGGCCGACGGCGACACGATCGCCACCCTGTCGCCGGGCCGCGGCTTGGGCGGGTAGATCGGTTCGGTCATGAGGCCAGTGTCGGCATCGGCCGTGGCTCGAATCAAAGCCTTTTCCCGAGTCTTCAGGGGGAAGCGCGTCGGGTCATACGAAGAAGGCGTTCATGCCGGGAACATCGGACAGGTAGGTCTCGATGTCGGCGATCCTTCCGTCGCGCAGGCGGCAGACCGTGGACAGGTGCTCATCCAGCACCGCGTCGTCGCGGCGGGCGGTGTTGTGCAGGGACAGCGCCACGTTCTCGCGGCTGACCAGGACGTGCAGGAGCTGGAAGTCGAGACCGTAGCCGGCGATCTTTTTCGCGTGCCGTACGACCGCGTCGGCGCCGACGACGGTGCCGGACACGGTGTTGTCACCCGGCAGGGTCCACGTGGCGTCGGGGTGCAGCAACGACCGGATCGCCTCCCAGTCACCCGCGGTGAGGGCGGCGTGGAACTGCTTGCCGAGGGCGTAGGCGGTGTCGTGGCTGGTCACAGGTGTCTCCTCGTGAGTCTGAGAGCTTAAAGCAAAGTTGTGTGCTTTAACGGCAGGCTACAAGGCGGGGACCGCTAAAGCAAAGGTGTGTGCGTTAGCATGGCCGACGTGAGTGCCGATCCCCGAGCGAGGCGGCCGGGCGGCCGCAGCGCGCGCGTGCGTGCGGTCGTGCACCGGGCCGCGGCCGACCTGGTCGCCGAGCGCGGCGCCGACCAGGTGACCGTCCCCGCGGTGGCCGAGCGCGCCGGGGTCAACCCGAGCACGATCTACCGGCGCTGGGGCACGCTGCCCGCGCTCCTGGCCGACATCGCCGCCCAGCGGGCCGACACCGCCCCCGAACCCACCGGAGACCTGCACGACGATCTGGCGAACCACGCGGCGTGGACGCTGGCGGACCTGTCCCGCCCGGGCGGAGTCGCGTTCTTCCGCGCCGAGGTGGCGCCCGACGTCGACGAACGCCGAGCCGGCCTGCGCGAATGCCTGCAGCGCGTCAGCACCCGCTTCGAGACGATCCTCGACGCGGCCCGCGAGCGGGGCGAGACGCCACCGTCGCTGGAACGGGTACTCGACCGGATCGTCGCCCCCATTTACTTCCGCGTGGTCTTCTCCCTCCCCGAAACCGACGAGACCTACGCGCGGGGCCTGGCCGCCGCCCTCCTCGACGCCGACACGTGAGAGGCCAACCGGTCCGTTGGGGTCTGGGCGTGGGGTTTGGTGGTGGGCTTGCTGGGCGTGGGCTTTCGTGGGTGGCGCGGTCCGTTGGGGTCTGGGCGTGGGGTTCGGTGGTGGGCTTGCTGGGCGTGGGCTTTCGTGGGTGGCGCGGGTCCGTCGGGGGCTGGGTGCGGGATTGGCGGCCGGCCTGCTCGGCGCCGACTTCTGAGAGGTCGCCCGGTCGGCTGTTGGAGTGTTCGCGGGGCGCGATGGCCGGATTGGCGTGTCACAAATAGGCGGCGCGTGTAAGATCGCCCGCGATGTCCGGGAAATCAGGAGTCTTCGAAGCCGTCGAGCGGCTCTTTCGCTTTCCCGGACTGGATGAAGAAGCGTTGATGCGTGATGCGGATCATGTGTTCTCCGGTCCTCGCGGACGCAAGATCGCCTTCATGAGGGAAGGCTTCAAGGGCAAGGACGAGGGCGTGGCCGGGATGACCTCCATGGCCACCGGGAACGTGTTCATCTCCGGGGATATGAAGGTTGATCCGAGAGAGCTGCATGAGACCGTGCGGCATGAGCTGTTCCACTCGGTGTTGACTCCTCGTTCGCCGGTGCTGGGTTACGCTCATTTCGTATTGAATAATAAATCCGGACTGTATGTTTATCTTCACGAGGCGGGGGCGCAGGCGTATGGCGCGCGTAACCTGTGGAAAGGCATGAAGTATCCGATTAAGTATGGATACGTCAAGCCGAGTTGGCTCGCAGCCGAAATCGGCGCGCTGGGCTTGGTCGGCTACATGGCCGTGGGCGCGGTGCACAACGCGACCGCCGACTGACCGCCGTTCGGCGATGATTTTTCCGCCCGGTGCGGACATCGTGATCCAGGCCGCGCCGGAATGGCCTCACCCGTACGATTCGTGTCGCTGTGTCGCCCTCCTCTGCTCCCCGGCGCGGTGCTCCCGGTGAAGCCGTTCACCGCGACGGCGGACGACGCGCAGGACCCCGTCGCCGGATTGAGCGCGCGAGGAACGCGTGCCCGCCGGTGCGGACCTCCCGACCTGCGCCGAGCCGGGAAGACCGCACCCACCACGCGCTCATCTCGCCGTGCCCCGGCATCGACCTCCCATCGAGTGGGCCCGGACGAGGGCACCCTCGCGTTCGGCGCCCTCGTCGGCCCGGTCTCCGCTCGTCTCGCCCCTCGCGTGGACTCCTGATCGGCGTTGCCCGGCTCTTCCCCGCGGGCCGGCGTCCGGTGGGACGTCAGGTGAGCCGGTCGTCTCATCGGCATCGCTGACCGGCCATGTCAGGCGGGCTCGTCGAGGTCGTCCGGGGTCAGGTCCAGGGGGACGGACGACGGGGGCAGGCCGCTGACGAACAGCTCGCGCAGCAGCAGCGCCATCGAGTACGCCGGGTCGGCCGACAGGGCGCGGTCGAGGGCGATGTTGGCCAGGGCTCCCTCGCCGGCCCGCCAGGCGGCGAAGGACAGCAGGCTCGCCGGGGCGGGGGCGTAGGGCTCGGCGACCCTCGTCAGGACGTGGCGCCAGAGCCTCAGGTGCGCCTGCAGGTGCGGCTCCGTCATCCGGACCCACGCCTCGTCGCGGACGCGCAGGCTGGACAGGAGCACCCCCAGCCAGGCCGTCTCCTCGTCTCCCGGCGGCCTCTCACCCGCGCACGCGCGGTCGATGACGTCGCGGACCAGGGACACGCCCTCGCGGGCCATCAGCTCCGTGACACGCGAGGCGTCGCTCTCGGCCCACCTCGCCAGCCGCCGCTCGGCGTGGACCGTGGCCGCGCGCATGCCGGGGCCGCCGGCCGGGGCCACCATGCGCTCCAGCTCGGCCCGGTCGGGCAGGGCGACCAGGCCGCCCGCGATGGCGGTCGCGGCGACCGGGCTCGCCGTCACGTCCACGAACGTGCCCTCCGGCGGGCAGCATCCGGTGTCGGCGCACAGGTAGGACCAGAACCTGCCGCCCTCCACGCGCAGCGCCTCGCGTACCCGGACACCGTGGTCGTGCAGGCGGTCGCGGACGCGCTCGATCATCGGCGTCACCCGGCCGGCCGGCCCGTAGCCCGCCAGGATCACTCCGTCCGGCCCCCGGCGGGCGAGGAGGCCGGCGACGTGCTCGAGTAACCCCTCGGCCGCGGTCAGGTCGAGCCGCACGGCGTACGCGCCGGTCGTGGCGTCGCACGCCAGCACCACCACGCTGTCGGACGGATGGAAGCCGATGAGGTAGGGGATCGCGCAGACGACGTCGGCGGGGGAGCGGAGGCGGAGCGTGTTCGGGTTCATGGGAACGAGCGTGCCGTGGCGGGAAGTGGACGGACAGCCCTCGGAGCGGTTCTGTGGATAACCCCACGAAACCCCAGCTCAGCACACTGAAGTCCACTCCGCGGACGGCTCACGAGTACGGAATGACCCGTATGCGTAGTCGGTCAACGACTGTGCATGAGAGTGTGCTTAGTGCCAAGGTAACGGGAATGTTTCGCTTGTCCTCGGGAGTAATGGTCGACGAATGAGCACTCCCTACGATGAACGGCCGTGGCTTCGGTTCTACGCCGACGGCGTGCCGGCGAACGTCCAGGTCCCGGACGTGCCGCTGACGCACCTGCTCGACGCGTCGGCCGAGCGGTTCCCGAACCGCAAGGCCCTGATGTTCTTCGGGCGCGCCATGACGTACGCCAAGCTGCTGAACGCGGTCAACCGTCTCGCCGGGGCGCTGCGCCGGATCGGGCTCCGTAAGGGCGAACGCGTCGCGGTGATCCTCCCGAACTGCCCCCAGGAGGTCATCGCGTTCTACGCGATCCTGCGGATCGGCGCCATCGTCGTCCCGACCAACCCGCTGTACACGGCCTCCGAACTGCGCCACCAGCTCGCCGACTCCGGGGCGCGGGTCGTGGTCGTCTTCGACAAGGCGTACGAGACGCTGATCGAGGCCATGCCCGGCACCGACGTCCGGCAGGTCGTCGTCACCTCACTCGCCGACTACCTGCCGTTCGTCAAGCGTGAGCTGCTGAAGCTGCCCGTCGCCAAGGCGAGGAGGCTCCTCGCCGAGCTGAGCACCGAGCTTCCGGAGAACGCCGACATCCTCTGGTTCGACGACCTGCTGAAGGAAGGGCCGGACAACCCGCAGCAGACCCCGGTCGACCCGATCCGCGACCTGGCCGTCCTGCAGTACACCGGCGGCACCACCGGTCGTCCCAAGGGCGCGATGCTCACCCATCGCAACCTCGTCGCCAACGCCCACCAGACCGTCGCGTGGGATCCGGCGATCCGCCCCGGCCACGACGTGAACCTCGCCGTCGTGCCCCTGTTCCACGTCTTCGGCCTGACGTTCTGCCTGACCTGCACGATGCTCATCGGCGGCATGGTCGTGCTGGTCCCCAGGTTCGACCTGGACCTGGTGCTGGACGCCGTACGCAAGCACAAGCCCACGCTCTTCCCGGGCGTTCCGCCGATCTACCAGCAGCTCGCCGCCGCGCCCGAGGCGAAGAAGGCCGGCGTCGGCGACATCCGGACCTGCGTGTCCGGGGCCATGAAGCTCGCCCGTACGACCGTCGACGCGTTCCGGACCGGGACGGGCGGCCGGGTCGTGCAGGGGTACGGGATGACCGAGACGTCCCCGGTCGTCATGGCCAATCCGCTCGACGGGAACGCCCGCCACGTCTCCGTCGGCGCGCCGCTGCCCGGCACCGAGGCGCGCATCGTGGACGAGCGCGACCCGACCCGCGTGCTGCCCGTCGGCTACCCGGGGGAGCTGATCGTACGCGGGCCGCAGATCTTCGCCGGCTACTGGAACCAGCCCGCCGAGACCGCCGAGAGCCTCTCCCGCGACGGCTGGTTCCGTACGGGAGACATCGCCGTGATGAGCCCGGACGGCTACTTCACTCTCATCGACCGCAAGCGCGACGTCGTCATCGTCGACGGCTTCAACGTCTACCCGTCCGAGATCGAGAACGTCCTGGCCGCGCACCCGGGCGTCGCCGAGGCCGCGGTCGTCGGCGTACCGGACTCCGCGCACGGCGAGGTGGTCACCGCGTACATCATCCCGCGCGAGCCCGCGCCGAGCCCGGACGAGATCCGGGCGTACGCCGCCCAGCACCTCGCCGGCTACAAGGTGCCGGCGTTCGTCGAACTGCGCCCGACGCTGCCGCGCAACATGCTCGGCAAGGTCCTGCGCCGCGTCCTCCGCGAGGAGAACGCGATGTCCTGACGGCGCGAGAGGACGCCTCGCCCGCCAGGGCTCACCAGGGAATCGGCCCGTTCTCGTCGACGAAGGCGCCCGTCGGACCGTCGGGGCCGAGCGTCGCCATGCGTACCGCGATCGCGGCGGCCTGCCGGGTGGTGCGGTCGCCGGTGAACCCGTTCCCTTCGGTCGCCGTGTGACCTGGGCAGACGGCGTTGACCAGGATTCCGTTCCGGCGCAGATGCTTGGCGTACTGCGTCGTTACCGCGTTGACCGCGGCTTTGCTCGCCGGGTAACCCAGCAGCGGTGGCAGGTCGGCGAACGCTCCGTCCGGCGTGGCCATCGCGGTCAGCGAGCCGCCGCGCCCGGACACGTTCACCACACGTCCGCCCGGTGAGCGCAGGAGCAGCGGCAGCACCGCC
Source organism: Actinoallomurus sp. CA-142502 (assembly GCF_050936355.1). Lineage (NCBI taxonomy): Bacteria > Bacillati > Actinomycetota > Actinomycetes > Streptosporangiales > Thermomonosporaceae > Actinoallomurus > Actinoallomurus sp. CA-142502. Next base: position 8,527,987 of record NZ_JBNJMY010000001.1, on the reverse strand, counting down.
TCGGTCACCGCGACCAGGCCGAAGACGTTGGTCTCGAACACCCTGCGGACCTCGGCCGGCACGTCCGCGCCGGCGCCGGGGATCTGCCGTTCGTCGCCGGTGATTCCGGCGTTGTTGACCAGGACGTCCAGCCGGCCGTACCGGGTCGCGATCTCTTCGGCGGCCATGGCGATGATGTCGGCGGCGGTCACGTCGAGGGTGATCCCGTGCACGTCGCCGCCGGCGGCGCGCAGCATTCGCACCGCCGCGTTCCGTCGCTCGATGTCGCGGGCTCCGACGAGTACGGTCATCCTTCGCTCGGCGAGTGCGGCCGCGATGGCGTGGCCGATGCCCTTGTTCGCCCCGGTGACCAGAGCGATCGTGGTCGTGTGCGTCATGACGCCAGTTCACCGGCCACCGGCGAACGGAACCAAGACCGATGGGGACGCGCACCTATACCCTGCCGGTATGGAGTCCCGGGAGCTGGTCTACTTCGTCGCGGTCGCGCAGGAGCGGAACTTCAGCCGGGCGGCCGACCGGCTCGGCATCGCCCAGCCGCCACTGTCCCGGGCGATCCAGCGTTTGGAGCGGCGGCTCGGCGTACGGCTTCTGGAGCGCACCAGCCGCCAGGTGTCGCTGACCCGCGCCGGCGAGGTTCTGTTGAACGAGGGACGCAAGGCGCTCACCAACCTGGCGGCGGCCGAGCGGCTGACCCGGCGCGCCGGCCGCGAGCCGCGGCTGGTGGTGGTGACGAAACCGGCCGGCGACGCCGGCCTCCTCGAACCCATCCTGGCCCGTTTCGCCGCACACCCCGACACGGTCGAGGCCGAGGTGCTGATCTGCGGCATCGGCGAACAGAAGAGCCTGCTGCGCGACGGAACCGCGGACGTCGCGCTGCTGCGCACGCCGCAGAATGATCTGTCCGGGCTGGCCACCGAGGAGCTGCTGACCGAGCGCGAGCTGGTGGTGCTGCCGCGCACCCATCGGCTGGCCGGCCGCGCGTCGGTGCGAACGGTCGATCTGGCCGACGAGGTCTTTCCCCGGTGGTCCGACGAGTCACCGGGCAGCGGGCCGGTCATCACCGACACCGGTCAGGTGGCCGAGTTGATCATGCTCGGACAGATCACCGCCGTGCTGCCCGAGTCGGTCGCCTGCCGGCTCGGCCCCGACCTGATCGCCGTCCCTGTCGACGATCGCCGGACGACACTGCTGGCCGCCTGGTCCGAGGAACGTCGCGACCGCGCGCTCGCCGCGTTCGTTCGAACCGCCGCCGAGGTCGCGGCGACGCGCTCCACCGCCGACGCCCTGAAGAGTTCCGGTTCGCTCACGGGAGCCTGATCACGCGGTCTCGTCCGGCTCCCGCGGAAGCCGGCGCTACGACGCGTCGAGGCGGCGCAGAGCGGCCTTCACCGTCGCCGAGTCGTACGTCGTCCAGAACGGGGGCAGCGAGGCGCGCAGGAAGGATCCGTAACGGGCCGTCGCCAGACGCGGGTCGAGGATCGCGACCACGCCGCGGTCGTCCATGCTGCGCAGCAGGCGTCCGGCGCCCTGGGCGAGGAGCAGGGCGGCGTTCGTCGCGGCGACCGCCATGAAGCCGTTTCCGCCGCGTGCCGCGATGGCCCGCTGCCGCGCCGAGGACAGCGGATCGTCCGGGCGCGGGAACGGGATCCGGTCGATCACCACCAGGCGCAGCGACGGGCCCGGCACGTCCACGCCCTGCCACAGCGACAGCGTGCCGAACAGGCACGTCGCGTCGTCCTCCGCGAAGCGTTTGACCAGCTGCGACGTCGAGTCCTCGCCCTGGCACAGCAGGGGCTGCGCGATGCGGCCCTTCAACTCCTCGGCGGCCTGCTTGGCGGCGCGCATCGAGGAGAACAGGCCGAGGGTGCGGCCGCCGGCCGCCTCGATCAGCTCGCTGAGCTCCGTGAGGTACGCCTCCGGCAGGCCGTCGCGGCCCGGCGAGGGCAGTCCGCGGGCGATGTAGAGGATGCCGCTGCGCGCGTGGTCGAACGGTGAGCCGACGTCCAGGCCGGACCACGTGATCGGCGCTCCCTCGCCGCCGGACTCGCGGGACTCGCCGGACTTTTCGGGCTCATCGGACTCGTTGGACGCGGCCGGCAGCCCCCACTGGCGGGCGAGCGGCTCGAACGACCCGCCGAGCGACAGCGTCGCCGACGTCAGCACCGTCGTACGCCGCCGGAAGAGCCGCTCGCGCAGCAGCGCGCCCACGCCGAGCGGTGCGACGCGCAGGGCGACCGGCCGCCGCGAGTCGTCCGAGAACGGCTTGTCGAGCCAGACCACGTCGTGCCGCGACGCCAGGTCGCCCGCGAACGACTCCAGGAAGCGCACGGCCGTGTCGTGGATCTCCTCCAGCGAGGTCAGGGCCGCGCGGCCCGCGCCGAGCCGCTCGGCGTCGTCGCCGGCGCCCTGCAGTGTCGTACGGAGTGCCGTGGCACAGGCATGGGCGGCGTCGCGGATCGCGGCGAGCGACACGCCGGCCTCCTGCGGCAGCACGTCCAGGCGGCCGGGGCGCAGGTCGGCCAGCACCGGCGCCAGTGCCTCGCCGGTCTCCTTGAGCCGGTCGGCGAGGTCCTCCTCGATGAGCCGCCCGCAGCGGCGCGCGGTGATCTCCACGGCCTGCGCGGACAGTTCCGCCGTCGCCACGGACGTGACCCGGTCGACCAGCTCGTGCGCCTCGTCGACGATGACGACGTCGTGCTCGGGCAGGACCTGGTAGTCCTCCAGGGCGTCGATCGCGAGCAGCGCGTGGTTGGTCACGACGATGTCGGCGTCGCCGGCCCGGTCGCGGGCCTGTTCGGCGTAGCACTCGGTGCCGAACGGGCACCGCTGCGCGCCGAGGCACTCGCGGGCGCTGACCGAGACCTGCCGCCACGCGTGCTCGTTCACGCCCGGTACGAGTTCGTCGCGGTCGCCGGTGTCGGTGGTCTCGGCCCACTCGTGGATGCGCTGCACCTGACGTCCGGCCGCCGACACCGTCTGCGGGTCGAACAGGATCTCCTCCGGGTCCTCCGGCGCGTCCACCTGCAACCGGTGGCGGCACAGGTAGTTGCGGCGGCCCTTGAGGATGGCGAAGACCGGCTCGCGGCCGAGCAGCGGTTTCAGCGACTCGGCGAGCCGGGGCAGGTCACGGTCGATGAGCTGGCGCTGAAGGGCGATCGTCGCGGTGGACACGACCACGCACGTGTTGCGGGCGACCGCGTGGCGCACGGCCGGCACGAGGTAGGCGAGGGACTTGCCCGTGCCGGTACCCGCCTGGACGGCGAGGTGCTCGCCGGAGTCGATCGCGTGCGCCACCGCCTCGGCCATCTTGACCTGGCCGGGCCGTTCGGCGCCGCCGACGCCGGAGACCGCGGCGGCCAGAAGGGCGGAGACGTCGGGCAGGTCGGTCTCGTCGGAGGCGGAGTCGAGGAGGTCGTCGGGCACGACAGCAGACGCTACCGGTGACGCGGACCTCGGACGCCCATTACACGTGCCTCGACCGTACGGGCCGCGTCAGAGCGATGCGCCGCCCTGGCGACGGCGGCGCTCGTTGAAGTCGCGCATCCGCTGCGGATAGCCGGTGATCTGCACGTCGTAGACCGGCAGGCGCAGGTCGCGCGCGACCTTCTGGATCACGCTCGGCGACCCCACGCGCCGGCGGGTCCATTCGCCGTCGGCCGCGATCGCCATCGCCGTCGTGTCGGTCGCGAACGTCTCCGGCTCGACGTAGAACTCCACCCCCGTACGGCCGCGGGCGAAGGCGATCAGCGACTCGATGTCGGCGTCGTTCGCCTCACGGTCGAGGGTGGTCACCTTTTCACCACGCCGGCGGTGAATCCCGAAGCGATCGCCCCACTTCATCGAGGTCCTCCTCAAGAACCCGTTGCCCCCGTCCCGTCATCGGTCACGTCTTCAACGTCGCTGTCGCGGCTGCGGTTCCCAGTTGCATAGATGTGGCATAAATCATGAGATCCTCACAACTCGACACTTATCAACGTTCTGCGCCACTAATCTGTGCGTTGTCGTGACAAAGGCAATTACGGGGGCCTTGATGCGGTTCGCCATTCCCGCAGGCCGTGCGCGGATCATCGCCGGCGCGGTCGCCGGGGTGCTCTTCCTCGGCTGGCTCAGTGGCCTCGGCCCCGCCCGCGCGAACGAGACGCGGGTCCCCGCCGCGGCGAGCGGTCCTCCGCCGGCCGCGCGCCGTCCCGCCGTACGGCGCCAGCGGCCCGCGCCGAGCCGGCCGCCCGTCGACTGCCGCAAGGTGAAGTGCGTCGCCCTCACCTTCGACGACGGGCCCGGCCCGTACACCGCCCGGCTGCTGCGCATGCTCGCCGCCCGTCACGCCAAGGCCACGTTCTTCCTCATCGGCGGGAACATCCACGGCCGGGAGGCGGTCGTACGCCAGGAACTGGCCGAGGGCCACGCCATCGGCGACCACACGTGGAGCCACCCCGACCTCGACAACCTCTCGGAGAAGCAGGTCCGTACGCAGCTCACCCGGACGCTCACCGCGATCACACGGGTGACCGGCCGGCCGGTCACCCTGATGCGCCCGCCGTACGGGGCGACCGACCGGCACGTCGCCAAGGTCGCCCGGCGCCTCGGGCTGGCCCAGGTCATCTGGAACGTCGACACCGACGACTGGCTCGACCGGAACTCGGCGATCGTCGCCCACCGCGCCATCACGCGGGCGCACCGGGGGGACATCATCCTCATGCACGACATCCACCCGACGACCGTGCGGGCCGTACCGAAGATCCTCCGCGGCCTCGCCAAGCGCGGCTTCACGTTCGTCACCGTGCCCGAACTCCTCGCGGCGCACCCGATCAAGCCGGGCCGGGCCTACTTCCACGGGGAGGACGAAGCTCGAGTCAGATCCCGGGATAAATCGTCTTGACCGCCACCTGGATGCCGTTGCGTTCGAACGCGTCGGTTCCGACGTCGATGAACTGCTGCGCGAGACCTCGCGGTGGCAAGAAATGTCCGGTCTCATTCGTGAGTTCGTGAACGGTGAGGATCGGTTCTCCGGTCATAAGATTGTAACCCGGCCCGATCTCAGCCATTCCAGCGCCTCGTACCGGCCCTCCGCCGGTCATCGCCGCGTGGCTTGTGCCCGGTCCGGGAAACGTGAGTTTCAGCACTCCGTGTTCGTCGACCGCCCACCGGTAGCGCCGGGTCTGCCCGCGAGGGATACTTTCCAATATATAGCGAAACGCGAAGGTGCCTTCCGTTAGCACGGGTGCATTACCCGTCAGCTCCTCGGCGAGCCTTTCGGGCATTCGATTTCTTTGCGTTTTTATCAGGTAGGGGCTGAGGCCCAGAGGGTCGGCCCATCGGGTGGGATTGTGGACATAAGCGTATGGGTTGGCGTGGGAGATGAGGCCGAGCGGATCAGGACTCTGGTAGCGGGCGGTCACAGGGTCGTAGTAGCGATGAACGTTGTAGTTCAGTCCGGTTTCCGGGTCGTGATACTGGCCTGGAAAACGCAACGGGCAATAGGCCTGGTTCTTTTCGGCCGAAACGCGGTTTCCCCACAGCGTGGCGCGAAAACGCCAGACGACCTCGCCGTCCGCGTCCACCATCTCCACGGGAGCGCCTGCCGAGTCGGTGGCGATCGCGTAGACCCGTTGGTCGATCCACCGGTGTGGCGCGTCCAGCGTGGACGTCCGTACGGTCTGGACGATGGCCTCGATTCCGCCCGGCCGGTAGTCCCAGGTGGTGGAGACGAGGCCGGCCTCGCCCCGACTGATCTGCTCGGAGAGGGAGAACCCGTCCCAGGTGAAGTCGGTACGCCCGGCGACCGTGCCATCCGGGCGAAGGCATTCCTTCGCGATACGCCGTCCGAACGGGTCGTAGGAGTAGCGCCACCGCCGGCCGTCCGGTGTCACCACGGAGGTCAGGCGGTCATCCGCGTTCCAGGTGAACCGCCACTCGCGTGACTCTCCGGAGAGGGTCCGGTACCGCCGCGCCACCACGCGGCCTCGGGAATCGTGTTCGTAGCGCATGCCACCGGCCCGGCGGACCAGCATCCGCGCGTATTCGCGTCCGCCGTCGGCTCGCACGTCCTGAGGCCGGGTGGGCCACGTGGCCTCGGTGAGATTGCCGGCCGGGTCATAGCGGTACCGCTCGATCCAGTCGTGTCCGTTGACCTCGGTGACGCGGCCGATCGCGTCCAGCGTGAAATTCCTGGGGCCGGACCGACGATCCGCGACGGCGATGAGTTCTCCGTTGGGGCGGTAGTCATAGGTCCGGTGCTGGATCGGCTCCTCTGGGCCGGCGATCGGCGTCGGTGACACTTTCCGGAGTGTCTGCGCCGTGACCCGATGGTCGGCGTCCCAGCGCTGGAGGAAGGCGACGCCGGAGTAGGCGCCGGTGCTCATGCTGCGTTCGATCTCCCGGCCGGCGGGGTCATGGGCGAAGCGGATGTTCCGATCCGCGGTCACCAGCCCGACCGGACGCCCGCCCGAGTCGTACTCCCAGGCGGTTTCGGCGCTCACCGGGGTGCGCCGGCCGACGCGCCGCCCCGCCGCGTCGTACGTGGAGGCGAGCGTGCGGCCGTTCACGGTCTCCGCGATCACTCGGCCGAGGGCATCACGGGTGAGGCGCACGTCTGCGACGTCGTTCGCCGCGCGGATCAGGCGTCCGGCCGAGTCGTAGGCGAACACGGTGACGCCGTCGCCGGTGTGCTTCTCGACCACGCCGCCGAGCGTGTTCCGTATGAGGCGTGTCGTGTTCCCCGCGTCGTCGGTGCGCGAGGACACCTGCCCCGCGGCGTCATAGTCGTAGGTCACCTGCCGACCGTCGAAATCGACCTCGTTGACCAGACGGCCGGCCGCGTCGTACGAGTAGCGCCACGCCAGGCCCTGGGGGTTCCGTACGCTCACCAGCCGTAGCCGTGTGTCGTACGCGAACTCCAGCCTGGTGCCGTCGGCGGCGATGCGGGCGGCGGGCAGGTCGAAGTGGGTGTATTCGGTACGGGTGATCCGCCCGACCGCGTCGACGTGCTCGATCGGATTGCCCTCGGCGTCGTATCGCCACCGTTCCGTGGCTCCGCTGGGCAGAGTCCGCCAGGCCGGATCGCCTTCGATCGTCCAACCGAACCGGGTGATGCCGCCGACCGCGTCGGTGACCGCCGTGACCCGTCCCAGCGCGTCGCGCTCGCAGTGAATGACGTTGCCGAGCGGGTCGGTCACCTCGACCGGCAGGCCGACGGAGTTCGTGCGGACACGTGTCGTGTTGCCGAGCGGGTCGGTGACGGTGGCGAGATGCCCGTGCCCGTCGTAGGAGAACCGTGTCGTGCCCTCCAGGGGATCCGTCACCGTGAGCAGGTTGCCCCGCTCGTCGAAGCGCTGCCGCCAGACCGCCCCGTCGGGCGTCGTGACCTGGATCGGCAGGCCGAGTTCATCGCGGGCGATCGTGGTCGCCGAGCCGCCGGGCAACGCGACCGTGGTCAGGCCGCCCGCGTCGTCATAGCCGTAGCGAGTGATACGGCCGAGCTGGTCGGTTCTGCTCAGCAGCCGGTCGAAGCGGTCCCACTCCGATCGCGTCAGATGGCCCATCGAGTCGACCTCGGCGATCACCTGGCCCAGCTCGTTGAAATGGTACGTGGTGGAATTGCCCAGCGAGTCAGTGGCGACGGTGGTCTGATCCGCATAGGAAAGGCTCACGCCGAGAGCGCCACCCGACCCGGTACCGCTGACGCAACGGCCCGAGTCGTCGTATGTGTAGCGATACCACTCATCGTTCCGGTCGATCCACTCGGTGAGCCGGCCTTCTTCGTCGTACCGGAACCGCAGCGCCTTTCCTGAGGAATTGATGACTTCGGTCAGATTTCCGGTGCCGTCGTAACCGTAGCGAATCAGAATCTGGTCATCCGCATCGCCATCGACCGGACCAGCGAGCAGTCGCAGCGCGACGACTCGGTCTCCTTCGACGTCGACACCGATCCGATAACCGCCTCGGTGGTATACCTCGCTGAGTGTTCCGTCTTCGGTGCGGAGGAAATCGATCCGGTTCGCGTTGCGATCCGAAATCGTCGTCAGGGGCCACAGCCACCCATCGCGTTCGGCCGGCATCGGACTGCGGAAATGCAGGGTACGGCCGAGTGCCGGATCCGTTATCGCATACCCTTCACCGGTACGGGTCAGCGGCCGGCGCGGTCCCTCGTACGGCAGGACCGCCATCCCCGTGGAGGCCGGTGGCGGATACACCAGGACCATGCCATCGTCAGAGGCGAAACACACTCCGCGCTCATCGATCTCCAGGCGCTGATCCAGCGTCGACGCCCAGGTTCCGAAAAGGCCTTCCTGCCGATATGACGAGACGTGCGTGCGCTCCAGTACCAGTGGCAGTACCCCGGCCAGCGCGACGTCGGTCTGGTGCATCAGCACCTCACCGCTGGCCACGTCGACCGGATCGCCCGTCACGTGGCGAAGCGCGCGCGGCACCGATCGGGCACGGATCTTTCCGGGCCAGCGGCGGAGCGGCACTTTGAGCCTCCTGGCCGCCTTCACCGTCGCGTCCGCGGCCGAGCGCATGCCCGAAGCCACGGCAGGGCGGCGGAGCAACGATCCCACGACCTTGAAAAGTCCTGCTGCGTCAGCCACAGAACCTCACATTCATCAGAGGGCACAATTGCCCCGCGCGAGGGCCGGGGCGTTACCGGTCATCGCTGCTCGTCGTGACCTGGCTGACCTGGGGAAGTCGGTTGTCGGTGACCGAGGTCGGCACCAGCCGCGCGACGGCGTCGGGCATGGGGAGTATTGGTCGGGCCAACATATCGGGTGTTGGTGTGACCCACAACTGTTACGCTTGACACGTGCCCACGCCTCGCCACGACACCGGCGCCGATCTCACCCGGCTCCAAGGACGCGCGACCTGGCTGGTCAGTCGAGCGCACACACGCTCCTCACGGCTGCTCAGCGCCGGTTTCGAGGCCCATGGCGGCGGACTGCGCAGTTACCACTACCGGCTCCTCGCCGCGCTGGAGGAGTGGGGACCCGCGAGTCAGGCCGAGCTCGGCCGGAAGACCGCGATCGATCGCAGCGATGTGACCGCTGCCCTGGCCGAACTCGAGTCACGCGACCTGGTCGAGCGCTCCGTCGATCCCGAGCACAAGCGCCGGAACATCGTCACGATCACAGCGAAGGGCGCCGAACGGCTTCTCGAGCTCGACGAAGTCATCGACGGCGTTCAGGACGAGTTCCTGGCGCCTCTGACGGCCGCCCAGCGGCGTCAGCTCATCAGCCTGGTGTCGCGACTCGCCGACGCATGACGCTGATCCGACCAAGGGCGTAGCTCGTTGTCAGTGATCGTGGGCGTGGTGTCAATGCCGGGGCGGCGTCACGCGCCCACGGTGCCGTCGACCGCCTCCCGGATGAGGTCGGCGTGGCCGTTGTGCCGCGCGTACTCGTGGATCAGGTGCAGCATGACGAAGCGGAGCGAGACGTCCTCGTCCCAGCGGGGCTGGCGGACGACCAGATCGAGCGACGGGGCCGCGCGTTCGACGCGGCGGGCGTGCTCCACCTCGGCCCGCCAGGCGGCGAAGGCCTCCTCGCGGGTGCAGCCGGACGGGTCGTAGGCGGTCTGGTAGTCGTCGGCGTGGGACCAGACGTTGGGCAGGTCGTGCTCGCCGTTCACGGTCTTGCGGAACCAGGTGCGCTCCACCTCGGCCATGTGGCGGACCAGCCCGAGCAGGGAGAGCGCCGAGGGTTCCGACGCCCGCTCGCGCAGGTCGTCGTCGTCCAGGCCGTCGCACTTCCAGGCGAGGGTGGCGCGGTGGAAGTCGAGGTGGGCGCGGAGCATCGTGCGCTCGTCGGCGAGCAGCGGCACGTCGGGGCGTTCGGTGGTCACCGGCCCCAGCTTAGAGAGACCGTATGGGGGATGGCCTCAGGGGTGAGTCGGGGGAATCCCCGATGGTCTCCACCCCCGCGTGCGCGCAGGATCGGGACATGACCACTCCCGTGCACCCCGGAACGCTGCGCGTCTCCCACGACGAACGCGAGCCGGTCGTCGAACGGCTCCAGCAGGCGTACGCCGAGGGGCGGCTCGACAAGGCCGAGCTCGACCTGCGGCTGCATCTCGCCATGACCGCCAAGACCCGCGACGACCTCGCCTCGGTGCTGTCGGACCTGGCGCCGCCGCCCGCGCCCGTACCCGCGCCGGTCGCGCTGCCGGATCCCACCGCAGAGCAGCGCCTGCTCGCCGCGCTCGCCCACGTGCTCGGCATCGTGACGCTGTTCGTCGGCCCGATGGTGATGATGTGCACGCGCGCCCGGCGCTCGCCGTACGTGCGTCACCACATCGCCGCGTCGCTGAACTTCCAGCTCACGCTGCTGGCGGTCACGGTGGTGACGCTCGGCGTCGGCGCGGTCGCCTACGCCGTCGCCTGGGCGGTCGCGCTGGTCGCCGCGTTCCTGGCGCTGGCCGGCACGCCGTTCCGCTACCCGTTCACGCTCCGCATCGCGCGCTGACCGGGCGGCGCCGGATGGTCGGGTTCGAGCGCGGGCAGCCCGTCGATGCTCTCGGCGTTGCGCAGCACGCGGGCCGGCCACTGCTCGGCCGGGCGGCGCCGGTGCTGGTCGTCGAGGAGGGAACGCTCGCCGACGACCTCCATGAACGGCACGGAGTACCCGCAGGAGTCGGCCACGCGCTCGACGTCGACCACCACGATCGCCCGGGTGCCCGCGTGACCGTCGCCGAAGCGGCCGGCGAGCGCGTCCCACTCGTCGTCGTCCGGCCGGACGACGCGCCCCGTGCCGTACAGCCGCAGGATCTTCGGCTGCCGCGCGAACGAGCAGAACATCACGGTGATGCGCCCGTTGTCGCGCAGGTGGGCGATGGTCTCCGCGCCGCTGCCGTACAGGTCGAGGTAGGCCACCGTCCGCTCGTCGAGCACCGAGAAGGTGTCCTGGTAGCCCTTTGGGGAGACGTTGACGTGGCCGCCCTCGTGCGGCGCGGTCGCCACGAAGAACATCGGCTGGGCCTCGATGAACTCTCGTAGTCGTTGGTCGATGGCCTCGAAGAGCTTTGCCACTGCCACACCCCCATGCGCGACGACAACTCGGACATTACACGCGGCCGGTCTTCGACGGGAGCGCGCGGGATGAGACGATCTCTGGGTGACTGGTCACCGTGCGGCAACCGAAAAACTCCTGGAGTCCTACCGCTCGATCCCTGAGGGAACGCCGGTACGCCTGGCGAAGCGGACCTCCAACCTGTTCCGCTTCCGCGACGAGACGGGCGCGCCCGGCCTCGACGTCGGCGGGTTCAACCGGGTACTCAGCGTCGACCCGGAGCGCCGCACCGCCGACGTCCAGGGCATGACGACGTACGAGGACCTGGTCGACGCGACGCTGCCACACGGGCTGATGCCGCTCGTCGTTCCGCAGCTGAAGACCATCACGCTGGGCGGCGCGGTCACCGGCCTCGGCATCGAGTCCTCCTCCTACCACCACGGCCTGCCGCACGAGTCGGTCCTGGAGATGGAGGTCATCACCGGCGCGGGCGAGATCGTCACCGCGACGCGCGAGAACGAGCACCGCGACCTGTTCTACGGCTTCCCCAACTCCTACGGCACGCTCGGCTACACGCTGCGCCTCACGATCCGGCTCCAGCCGGTGAAGCCGTTCGTCGAGCTGTGGCACGTGCGCTTCGACTCGGCGCGGGAGCTGACGGACGCCATCGACAAGCTGGCGCCGGACTACGACTTCGTCGACGGCGTCGTCTTCGGCGGCGACGAGCTCTACCTGACGCTCGGCCGGTTCGCCGACACCGCACGCCACGTGTCCGACTACACCGGGCAGAAGATCTACTACCGGTCGATCCAGGACCGGAGCATCAGGCCCCACTGGCTGAACGCCTCCACCGCGCCCACCGACGTGCTCACCACCCACGGCTACCTGTGGCGCTGGGACACCGACTGGTTCTGGTGCTCGCGGGCGCTGGGCGTGCAGAACCCGCTGGTGCGCCGCGTCTGGCCCGACGCCAAGAAGCGCTCGGACGTCTACCGCCGCCTCGTCGCCCTCGACAAGCGCACGCAGACGTCGGCCCGCGTGGACCGCTGGCTCGGCCGGCCTCCGCGCGAGGACGTCATCCAGGACGTCGAGGTCCCGGCGGAGCGCCTCCCGGAGTTCCTGGACTTCTTCGGCCGCGAGGTCCGCATGAGCCCGGTGTGGCTCTGCCCGCTGCGCGCACAGGAGAGCTGGCCGCTGTATCCGCTCGAACCTGGACGGACGTACGTCAACGCCGGCTTCTGGGGCACGGTGCCGATCCCGCCCGGACGCCTGCCCGAGCACCACAACCGCCTGATCGAGCGCGAGGTCGCCCGCCTCGAGGGGCACAAGTCGCTGTACTCCACCGCGTACTACACGCGCGATGACTTCTGGCGCCACTACGACGGGGATACCTACAAGCGGCTGAAGGAGACGTACGACCCTGGCGGGCGGTTGCTGGATCTCTACGACAAAACGGTACGAGGTAGGTGAACATGAGGCTCGCGGAGGTATTCGAGCGCGTCGTGGGCCGCGACGCGCAGGTGAGGTTCCTGGCCTATGACGACAGCGCGGCCGGACCGGCCGACGCTGACGTGACGGTGACCGTCAAGTCGCCGTACGCGATCTCATATCTGACCCACGCCCCCGGCGCGATCGGGCTGGCCCGCGCGTACGTCTCCGGTCATCTGGACGTCACCGGCGACATGTACACGGCGCTGTTCCGGATGCAGTCGGCGATGGGCGAACTGTCCTGGGCGGACAAGCGCACACTGCTGCGCAACATCATCGGCGACCCGCTGCTGCGCGCGGCCGCCCTGAAGCGCCTGGAACCGCCGCCGCAGGAGGTGCGCGTCGAGCGGCTGCCGTTCCTCACGGGGCTGCGCCACTCCAAGCGCCGCGACGCGAAGGCCATCTCCCACCACTACGACGTGTCCAACACCTTCTACGAATGGGTGCTCGGACCGTCGATGGCCTACACCTGCGCGTGCTTCCCTGCCGAGGACGCGACGCTGGAGCAGGCGCAGTTCCACAAGTTCGACCTGGTCGCGCGCAAGCTGGACCTCAAGAAGGGCATGCGGCTGCTCGACGTCGGCTGCGGCTGGGGCGGCATGGTCATGCACGCCGCGCGTGAGTACGGCGTCAAGGGGCTCGGCGTCACGCTGTCCAAGCAGCAGGCCGAGTGGGCGCAGAAGGCGATCGCCGAGGCCGGGCTGTCCGAGCTGGCCGAGGTCCGCCACCTGGACTACCGCGACGTGACCGAGACCGGCTTCGACGCGGTCAGCTCGATCGGCCTCACCGAGCACATCGGCAAGGACAACCTGGAGTCCTACTTCTCCTTCCTGTACGGCAAGCTCGAGCCCGGCGGCCGGCTGCTGAACCACTGCATCACCCGGCCCGACGACACCGGCCCGGCGATGAAGAAGGACGGCTTCATCAACCGGTACGTCTTCCCCGACGGCGAGCTGGAGGGACCGGGCCACCTGGTCTCGCGGATGCACGACGCCGGGTTCGAGGTACGCCATGAGGAGAACCTCCGCGAGCACTACGCCAAGACCCTCACCGGCTGGTGCCGCAACCTCGACGACCACTGGGACGAGGCGGTCGCCGAGGTGGGCGAGGGCACGGCACGCGTCTGGCGGCTCTACATGGCCGGCTCGCGGCTCGGGTTCGAGCTGAACTGGATCCAGCTGCACCAGGTGCTGGGCGTGAAGCTGCACGAGGACGGGCGTTCGGGCATGCCGCTGCGCCCGTCGTTCGAGCCGCCCTTCCCGCGCTGACCCCGTCACCGGCCGCCGGTGCCAGCGCACCGGCGGCCGTGGACAGCGCTGTACGGCGCGCCTAACGTCGCGGCCATGACGGTGATCCAGACGGTCGAGGCGAACGGCCTGACGTTCGGGTACCTCGAGGCCGGCCGCGGCCCGCTCGCCCTGTGCCTGCACGGCTTCCCCGACTCCGCCCACACGTGGCGCCATCTGCTGCCCGCGCTGGCGGACGCCGGCTACCACGCGGTGGCGCCGTTCCAGCGCGGCTACGCTCCGACGGGCGTTCCGGCGGACGGCGCGTACCAGACGGGCGCGCTCGCCGCCGACGCGAACGCCCTGCACGAGGCGTTCGGCGGCGGTGCGGACGCCGTGCTCATCGGCCACGACTGGGGCGCGGCGGCGACGTACGCCGCGACCGCGCACGCGCCCTCGCGCTGGCGCCGCGCCGTCGCCATGGCCGTGCCGCCGATCTCCGCCCTCGCCTCGGGTTTCTTCGACTACGACCAGCTCCGGCGCTCGTTCTACATGTTCCTGGTGCAGACACCGCTCGGCGCGCCCGCCGTCGCGGCGAACGACATGGCCTTCCTCGACCGGCTCTGGGCGGACTGGTCGCCCGGCTACGACGCCGCCGAGGACCTGACGCACGTCAAGGCGTGCCTGCGCGAACCCGCCAACCTCGACGCGGCGATGGGCTACTACGCGGCGATGTTCGACCCGTCCCGGCACGTGGCCGCCTACGCCGCCGAGCAGGAGTACGCCGGCGCCCGCGGCGACCGGCCGATTCTGTACCTGCACGGCCGCGACGACGGCTGCCTCGCCGCCTCCCTGGCCGGTAACGTCGCGGCGCACCTGCCACCGGGCTCGCGTGCGGAGATCCTGCCCGGGGCAGGACACTTCGTGCACCTGGAGCGGCCCGACGCCGTCAACACGCTCGTCGTTGAGTGGCTGGCCGCATGATCCACGGATGTTCGTGAGGCTCTTGTCCTGACTCGTTCCGGCTTGGCAGGATGAGACCCGAACGTGATTCTAGTTGGGGGAGTTGACCAGGCCGTGACCACAGGCACGCTCGAACCGTCGGAGATCGACCTCACCGACTGGGCCTTCTGGGCCCGCCCGCTGAGCGAGCGGCACGAGGCCTTCCGCGCGCTGCGGCAGCTGCCGCGCCCGGCGTTCTTCCGCGAGCCGGAGCAGTCGATCATGCCGACGGGCCCGGGCTACTACGCGCTGGTGAGGCACGCCGACATCGTGGAGGCCTCCCGCCGCCCGCAGGACTTCTGCTCGGGCAACGGCGCCATCAACATCACGGACATGCCGCCGGATCTCAACGAGTACTTCGGCTCCATGATCAACATGGACGACCCGCGGCACGCCAAGATCCGCCGCATCGTCTCCCGCGCCTTCTCGCCCCGCATGATCCAGCGCTTCGAGGACCAGGTGCAGGCGGTCGCGGACCAGATCATCGAGGAGATCACCGCGAAGGGCTCCGGCGACTTCGTCGCCGACGTGGCCGCGCGGCTCCCGCTCAAGATCATCTGCGACATGATGGGGATCCCCGAGAGCGGTTACAAGACCGTCTTCGACAACTCCAACATCATCCTCGGCGGCGGCGACGCGGAGTTCCTCCCCGAGAACGACGAGGAGTACGCCCTCAAGCTGCTCCAGGCCGGCCAGACGCTGAAGGACCTGGTCGAGGAGCTCGGCCGGCACCGGCGCGAGAACCCCTCCGACGACCTCGTGTCCGCGCTCGTCACCGCCAACATCGACGGCGAGTCACTGACCGACCAGGAGCTCGGCTCCTTCTTCATCCTGCTCGTCGTGGCGGGCAACGAGACGACCCGCAACGCGATCGCGCACGGGCTCAAGCTGTTCACCGTCCACCCCGACCAGCGGGAGCTGCTGCTGGCCGACTTCGAGGCCCGCCTGCCCGGCGCGGTCGAGGAGATCGTCCGCTACGCCTCGCCGGTGATCTGGATGCGCCGTACGGCGACGCGTGACACCGAGCTGAACGGGCAGGAGTTCAAGGCGGGCGACAAGCTCCTGCTCTACTACTGGTCCGGCAACCGCGACGAGTCGGTGTTCGCCGATCCGGACAAGTTCGACATCACCCGCGACCCGAACCCGCACATCGGCTTCGGCGGCCCCGGCCCGCACTTCTGCCTGGGCGCCCACCTGGCCCGGCGCGAGATCGGCGTGATGTTCCGCGAGCTGTTCCGCCACGTGCCGGGCATCCGCTCGACCGCGCCGCCGGACCGCCTGCTGTCGAGCTTCATCAACGGCATCAAGCGCCTGCCGTACGAGCTGTAGAGCCTCAGCGCACCACGTGGAGCGAACGGACCACATGGTTGATGTCGGGCAGGAGGTTCGGCTGGTTGCTCGGGATCGTGATCTCCACGATCGCGGGCATCCGGCGGCCGGTGTCGACGGCGACGATGACCTCCGTCTGGCCCTTCTGCACCCGGTCGCTCGCCGTGTGGGTCATCCGGAACGCGGTGACCCAGGCGTTGCGGTGGTCGACCGTCATCGCGGCGCCGGCCAGGTCCTTCCGCTGACCGTTGTCGCTGTACAGCTCGTCGACGAACTCCTTGCCGGTGAGCTCGGCGGCGGCGCGCAGCCGCTGCGAACCGGCGACGGCGAGCTTCGGGTCGAGCGGGCCGACGTAGACGGCGGCGTACCAGAAGTGCTTGTAGTCCTTGCGCCTGCTGTTCACCTCCTCGCCGGAGGTGTGGTTCACGCTCAGCCGGGAGGTGAGCCGCGCCCAGGGCGGCCCCAGCAGGGCGTAGGAGATCCCGCTCTGCCGGTCGGTGATCGTCCCGGCCGTGCGTGATCCGGCGCCGGGGAAGGTCGGCAGCGGGCCGGCCGGCGTGCCGGTGGGCCGCCACGTCAACGCGGGCACGCCCGTGGGGTTGGCGGTGACCAGCGGATAGGCCCCGGGGAAGGCGTCCGGGCCGCTGTCGGTGTGGCGATTGAGCAGAAACACGATCGCCGCCGCCACCACTAGGACGAAAGCGGCAGCGGCGGCAATCAGCGTCTTCACGGGTCGTAAGCGTACGGAATTAACGAAGCTCTCGCTTGAGGATCTTCCCGGTCGCGGTCATCGGCAGCTCGTCGCGGAACTCCACGACGCGGGGGTACTTGTAGTTCGCGAGGTTCTCCTTCGCCCACGCGACCAGCGCGTCCTCGCTGACCGTGGCGCCGTGCACCGGGATGACGTACGCCTTGACCTCCTCGCCGTGGGTGTCGTGCGGAACGCCGACGACGGCGGCGAGCGAGACGTCGGGATGCGTCATCAGCACCTCCTCGACCTCCCGCGGATACACGTTGAACCCGCCCCGGATGATCATGTCCTTGGAGCGGTCGATGATGTAGTAGAAGCCGTCCTCGTCGCGCCGGGCGATGTCGCCGGTGCGGAACCAGCCGTCGCGCAGCACCTCGGCGGTGGCCTCCGGACGCCGGAGGTATCCCTTCATGACGCAGTGCCCGCGGACCGCGATCTCACCCGGCCCGTCGCCCACGTCCTTCCACTCGTCGTCGACGAGCTTCATCTCCACGCCCCAGATCGGCCGCCCGATCGAGCCCGCGCGGGCCGGGCGGTCAGGTCGGTTGAAGCAGGCGACGGGTGAGGTCTCCGACAGGCCGTACCCCTCCAGGACGTTCACCCCGAAGCGCTCGGCGAATCCCTTCAGGACCTCCAGCGGCAGCGCGGCCCCGCCGCTCGACGCCGTCGAGAGGGACGCGGCGATCCGCTCGATCTCCTCCCGCGTGTGCCCGCCCTCGTGCGTGAGCAGGCCCCAGTACATCGTGGGCACCCCGGCGAAGAACGTGACCTTCTCCGCCAGCATGAGGTCGAGCGCGGCGCCCGCCTCGAAGCGCGCCATCAGCACGACCGTGGCGTGCCGCAGGAAGCCGGTGTTGAGCACCACCGACTGGCCGAACGCGTGGAACAGCGGGAGCGCGGCCAGGAAGACGTCGTCGCCGGCCGTCTCGAACATGCTGTCGCAGACCATGGCGTTGAGCAGCATGTTCTGGTGGGTGAGCTCGGCGCCCTTGGGCCGGCCGGTCGTGCCGCTCGTGTAGAGGATCACCGCCGTGTCGGTGGCGTCGGTCCGCGCGGTCTCGAACTCCTGCGGCTGCCCGGCGAGCGCCGTCCAGATCGACTCGCCGTACGGCACCTCGGTCGCCAGGGGAGTGGCGGGCAGCAGGAAGAAGTGCTCACAGTCCGGCACGTCGCCGAACGCGCCCCAGCCGGCCTCGCCCAGCGGCAGCTCCGGCGTGCCCGCGAAGCAGAACAGCGCCTTCGCCCCGGAGTCCTCCAGGTGGTAGGCGATCTCCCGCCGCTTCAGCAGGACGTTGAGCGGCACGACCACGGCGCCCGCCTTGAGGATCCCGAAGTAGACCATCGGGAAGTACGGCAGGTTGGGGCAGGCGAGCGCCACCTTGTCGCCCGGCCGGACGCCGCGGTCGCGCAGGAGGTTCGCGACCTGGTTCGCCACCTGGTTCACGAACGCGTACGACAGGCGCATGTCGCCGAAGACCAGTGCCTCGTGGTCGGGGTTGTCGCGTGCGGCGTCGTCCAGAACGACCGAGAGGTTGAGCATCGGCGTCTCCTGCTGCGATATCGATGGGAAGGTTCCCATTGATATCGCAGCGGAGCTGTCAGCTGAAGATGACGTCGGCGCAGGAGTAGAAGGCGTTTCCGGTGTCGGCGATGTCCCAGACGGCGAGGATCAGCTGCCGGCCGTGCCGGGCCGGCGGCGTGCCGGTGTGGGTGACCGGGTTCGGCGGCCGCTGACCGCCGTAGTTCACCTGCAGGAACGGCGTGGACTCCAGGGCGGCCCGGGTCAGCGGCTGGGTGGGGTCGTAGGTGGTCTTGGTGATGAAGTAGCGGAACGACGTGGTCGCGTGGATGGCGGTGAAGGTCCACGAGAAGTTGTACGAGGCGCCGCTCGTCATCGACGCGGCCGGCCAGGCGCCGCCGCGCGGGTCGTCGAGCTGGGCGAACTCCGTGTGATTCGCGCTGCAGATGTGACCGTCCGCCGGGCCGGCCTGCGGGAAGCCCTTGGGGCCCTCGACGCTCTGCGGCTCGTACTGGATCGCGCCGCAGTCGGTGACCTGGTGCTGGGCGCAGCGGTAGCTGCGGCTGGGCGGTGAGGTGGTGTAGCCGTGGGCGAACGCGGGGGTGGCGGTGAGCAGGGGGACCGCGACGGCCGCGGCGCCGGCGACGGCCAGGGCGAGCTTTCCGTGCATGTGACCTCCTCGGACGGGAGTCCTGGCGGGGACCCTGTCCGAGAATTTACTGGAAACCTTCCTAAAAGTAAGGTGGCCCGTGAGGGAGGGCGGCGTCACCTCCACGGCGTAAAGCCCGACGGTTCTTGCTTGCGTCTGCGCTAGTCTTGGGATATGTGCTCTCGGCTGCTCCTTAGCCGGCCGCGTTGACGTAACCGATCGGTCGACGCGGCAGCCCCTCCTTGCGCGAGGGGCCTTTCCATGCGGAGAGGCTTTCCAAGGGGCACATTTTCGATGAGCCGAAGCCGTGCGAATCTCAGACGAGGAACGATGACTGGCGCCGACGAGACCTTTGACCCACGGGCGATTCAGGAGAAATGGCAGGCCCGGTGGGAGGAGCTGAAGCCCTTCACCGCGAGCGAGGACCCGGGCGATGAGCGGCCTCGCAAGTACGCGCTGGACATGTTCCCCTACCCCTCCGGCGACCTCCACATGGGTCACGCCGAGGCGTACGCCATCGGCGACGTGAGCGCCCGCTACTGGAACCAGCACGGCTTCAACGTCCTGCACCCCATCGGCTGGGACTCCTTCGGCCTGCCCGCCGAGAACGCCGCGATCAAGCGCGACTCCCACCCGGCGGAATGGACCTACGCCAACATCGACACGCAGGCCGAGTCGTTCCACCGCTACGCGATCTCCTTCGACTGGTCGCGCCGGCTGCACACCTCCGACCCGGAGTACTACCGCTGGAACCAGTGGCTGTTCCTGCGCTTCTACGAGCGCGGCCTGGCCTATCGCCGGGGCGGCCGGGTCAACTGGTGTCCCAACGACCAGACCGTGCTGGCCAACGAGCAGGTCATCGCCGGCCACTGCGAGCGCTGCGGCGCCCTGGTGGAGAAGCGCCTGCTGACCCAGTGGTACTTCAAGATCACTGAGTACGCCGACCGGCTGCTGGCCGACATGGACGGCCTCGACTGGCCCGAGCGCGTGCTGACGATGCAGCGCAACTGGATCGGCCGGTCCGAGGGCGCCGACGTCGCGTTCCAGATCGAGGGCCGCGACGAGCCGGTCACCGTCTACACGACCCGGCCCGACACGCTGTTCGGCGCGACGTTCTTCGTGGTGGCCGCCGACGCGCCGCTGGCCGACGAGATCTGCTCGGCCGGGCAGCGGGCCGAGTTCGAGGCGTACCGCCAGGCGGTGGCGCGCGAGTCGGAGGTCGAGCGGCTGTCCGCCGACCGCGAGAAGACCGGCGTCTTCCTGGGGCGCTACGCGATCAACCCGGTCAACGGCGAGCGCATGCCCGTGTGGGCCTCGGACTACGTCCTGGCGGAGTACGGCCACGGCGCGATCATGGCGGTGCCCGCGCACGACCAGCGCGACCTGGACTTCGCGCTCAAGTTCGACCTGCCGGTGCGGGTCGTCGTGCACACCGGCGAGGCCGACCCGGCCGAGTCCGGCGTCGCGACCCCCGGCGAGGGCGAGCTGGTCAACTCCGGTCCGCTGGACGGCCTGACCAAGGGCGCCGCGATCCCGCGGATCACCGAGATCCTGGAGGAGCGCGGGCTGGGCAAGGCGGCCGTCAACTACCGCCTGCGCGACTGGCTGATCTCCCGGCAGCGCTTCTGGGGCACGCCGATCCCGATCATCCACTGCGAGGCCTGCGGCGAGGTCCCGGTCCCCGACGACCAGCTGCCGGTGCGCCTGCCGGACGACCTGCGCGGCGCCGACCTGGCGCCCCGGGGCGTGTCGCCGCTGGCGGCCGCCGCCGACTGGGTCAACGTCGCGTGCCCCAAGTGCGGCGGCGCGGCCAAGCGCGACACCGACACGATGGACACCTTCGTCGACTCCTCGTGGTACTTCGTGCGCTACTGCTCGCCGGGCTACACCGACGGCCCGTTCGACGTGGAGAAGGCGCGCCGGTGGATGCCGGTCGACCAGTACACCGGCGGTGTCGAGCACGCGATCCTGCACCTGCTGTACAGCCGGTTCTTCACCAAGGTGCTGTACGACATGGGCATGCTGGACTGCGTCGAGCCGTTCACCCGGCTGGTCAACCAGGGCCAGGTGATCCTCAACGGCTCCGCGATGTCCAAGACGACCGGCAACCTGGTCGACCTGGGCGAGCAGATCTCCGAGTACGGCGTCGACGCGGTACGCCTGACGATGATCTTCTCCGGGCCGCCGGAGGACGACATCGACTGGGCCGACGTGTCGCCGTCCGGCGCGGTGAAGTTCCTGGCTCGCGCGCACCGGGTCGCCGCCGACGTGACGTCGGCGCCGGGCACCGGGCCGGCCTCGGGCGACGTCGAGCTGCGCAAGGTGACCCACCGGACGATCGACGAGGTCACCCGGCTGGTCGAGGCGCACCGCTACAACGTCGCGGTGGCTCGCATGATGGAGCTGACCTCCGCCTCCCGGCGGGTGATCGACTCCGGGGCGGGCCCGGCCGATCCCGCCGTGCGCGAGGCGGCCGAGACGCTGGCGGTGATGCTGTCGCTGGTGGCGCCCTACACCGCGGAGGAGATGTGGGAGCGCCTGGGCCGGGACGGGTCCGTGGCCAAGGCCGGCTGGCCGGCCGCCGAGCCGGCGCTGCTGGTCCAGGAGTCGGTGACCTGCGTGGTCCAGGTGGCGGGCAAGGTCCGCGACCGGCTGGAGGTCTCCCCGGAGATCGGCGAGACGGAGCTGGAGCGGCTGGCGCTGGCCTCGGAGAAGATCCAGGCCGCCCTCGGCGACCGCGGCATCCGCAAGGTCGTCGTCCGCGCCCCCAAGATCGTCAACATCGTCCCGGCGTAACCCCGCCTCCCGGGCGGGACGAACACCCGCAAAGGCGACACGAAAAGCGGTGAGGGCACCCCACGAGGGGCGCCCTCACCGCGCACAGTCCAGAGACGCGTCGGTCACATCTTGCGCAGCACCGCGACGACCCGACCGAGGATCGTCGCGTCGTCGCCCGGGATCGGGTCGTACGCCGGGTTGTGCGGCATCAGCCAGACCTTGCCGTCGCGGCGCTTCAGCGTCTTGACGGTGGCCTCGCCGTCGATCATGGCGGCGACGATGTCGCCGTTCTCGGCCACCGGCTGCTGGCGGACGACCACCCAGTCGCCGTCGGCGATCGCGGCCTCGATCATCGAGTCACCGGTGACGTTGAGCAGGAAGTGCGTGCCCTCGCCCACGAGCTGCTTGGGCAGCGCGAAGACGTCCTCCACGGCCTCCTCGGCCAGGATCGGGCCACCGGCCGCGATACGGCCCACGAGAGGCACGTAGGCGGGCGCCGGGCGGGTCGCCGTCTCCTGCCCCGAGGTCGTCTCGTACGACTCCGGCTCGGTGGCCACGGCCGCCGAGCCGGGCATGCGGACCACGACGGCGCGCGGGCGGTTGGGGTCGCGCAGGAGGAAGCCCTTGCGCTGGAGCGCGCGCAGTTGGTGCGACACGCTGGAGGTGCTCGTCAGCCCGACCGACTCGCCGATCTCGCGCATCGACGGAGGGTAACCGCGGCGCTGGACGGAGTCGCGAATCACCTCCAGGACCTTGCGCTGGCGTGCCGTGAGCCCCGACTCGTCGCGGGGGCCGTCGGGCATTTCCCGAACCTTGCTCATATATGTCTCCGCTGGATGACTGCGCTCCGGTGACGCGCTGTCGCCGGTATTTCGTTCCTGTACACGGACGTTAGCGCCTTCCCGCTAAATGATCAAACACCTGTTCGAAGATGTCCTGGAAATTCGTCGGCTCTCGCGGTACAACTCGTACAGATGTTCGATCGAAATCTCTTTCGACTCGGCAGAGGGGAGATCGACATGAGCGAGCGAATCGATGGGCGCGTGAGCCTGGTCACTCCCGAGGGAGGGCTCATGGGCGAGCGTCGGGCTCATCCCGGCACACCTCTCCGGCTCACCCGGCGCGGCCGGGTCGTCGTGGTCTGCGCCGTGGCGCTGGCGCTCCTCGCCGGCTACTGGACGGGGGCGCGACACGGCGCCCGCGCCACGTCCGGCGGCGAGAGGGGGCCGGCGGTCGCGCGCGAGTCGGTGATCGTGGGGCCGCGCGACACGTTGTGGGGCATCGCCGTACGCGCCCGGCCGGAGGTCGACCCCCGCGTCACGGTCCAGCGCATGATCGACCTCAACGCCCTGTCCACCGCGGTCGTCAATCCGGGCCAGAAGATCTACATCCCCGCGCGCTGACGGGCTCGCCGCTCGCCGCGCCCTCGCGGGGCGGCGGCGCGACACGCCGACGCCGCCGTGACGGCGTCGGCGTCTTCGTGCTCATGTGGCGGACGAGGTTGCGGAGGCCCTCGTAGAGCCGTACGGTAGACCACTACATCTAGTACTTACATGGATGTAGTTCACCACAGGTTGTGGTCACGCAGTGAAGTCGCTGTAATCGAGGACGTAACGCCCGCCGGGGGGAGGGGATGGATCGTGCACTGCCCGTTCTGCCGTAACCCCGACAGCAGGGTGATCGACAGCCGCTCCACCGAAGACGGCGCGGCGATCCGGCGGCGCCGGTCGTGCCCCGAGTGCGGTCGCCGCTTCACGACCCAGGAGACCGTACTCCTGATGGTCGCCAAGCGCAGCGGCGTCACCGAGCCGTTCTCCCGCGACAAGATCATCGCTGGGGTGCGCCGGGCCTGTCAGGGGCGCCCGGTGACGGAGGACGCGCTGGCCAAGCTCGGGCAACGCGTCGAAGAGGCCATCCGGGCGACCGGAAACGCCGAGATGCGTTCGCATGACGTGGGGCTGGCCATCCTCGGGCCGCTGCGTGAGCTGGACGAGGTCGCGTACCTGCGATTCGCCTCCGTCTACCGGGGGTTCGAGTCGATCGACGACTTCGAGAAGGAAATCGAGACTCTTCGCGCGGCGGAACGCGGCCGGTAACACCGGCGCCCCATCGCGTGTTGTACGAGGTAATCCTTGAAATGGGCCGGTTCGGCCTGAGAAGGGGGAGGTCATGACGGAGACCGTGAGCGGCCAGACACGGCGCGGGAGGGGCGGCCGTAAGGGGTTGAAGATGCGCCGCATCTTCACCAAGCCCGGCATTCACCCGTACGACGAGGTCCGGTGGGAGCGCCGCGACGTCGTCATGACCAACTGGCGCGACGGCTCGGTCAACTTCGAGCAGCGCGGCGTGGAGTTCCCCGAGTCCTGGTCGGTCAACGCGGCCAACATCGTCACGTCGAAGTACTTCCGCGGCGCCGTCGGCACGCCGCAGCGTGAGTGGAGCCTGAAGCAGCTGGTCGACCGGGTCGTCGGGGTCTACACCGAGACCGGCCGCAAGCACGGCTACTTCGCGAGCGACGAAGACGCCGAGATCTTCGAGCACGAGCTGACGCACGCGCTGGTCCACCAGGTGTTCAGCTTCAACTCGCCGGTGTGGTTCAACGTGGGCACGCCGTCGCCGCAGCAGGTCAGCGCCTGTTTCATCCTGTCGGTGGACGACACGATGGAGTCGATCCTCGACTGGTACAAGGAAGAGGGTGTGATCTTCAAGGGCGGTTCGGGCTCGGGTGTCAACCTCTCCCGCATCCGGTCCAGCAAAGAACTGCTCTCCTCCGGCGGCACGGCCAGCGGCCCGGTCTCGTTCATGCGCGGCGCCGACGCGTCGGCGGGCACGATCAAGTCCGGTGGCGCCACCCGGCGGGCCGCCAAGATGGTCGTGCTCGACGTCGACCACCCCGACGTCGAGGAGTTCATCGAGACGAAGGCGCGGGAAGAGGACAAGATCCGCGCGCTCCGCGACGCCGGCTATGACATGGACCTCGGCGGCAAGGACATCGTCAGCGTTCAGTACCAGAACGCCAACAACTCCGTGCGCGTGAGCGACGAGTTCATGCGCGCCGTCGAGTCCCAGTCCTCCTTCGGGCTGCGCGGCCGCCTGACCGGCGAGGTGATCGACACCGTCGACGCGAAGGGCCTCTTCCGCAAGATCGCCAAGGCGGCCTGGGAGTGCGCCGACCCCGGCATCCAGTACGACGACACGATCAACGACTGGCACACGAACCCCGAGTCGGGCCGGATCACGGCGAGCAACCCGTGCTCGGAGTACATGAGCCTGGACAACTCCTCCTGCAACCTCGCCAGCCTCAACCTGCTCAAGTTCCTGCGCGACGACAACACCTTCGACGTCGACGCCTTCGTCAAGGTCGCCGAGCTGGTCATCACGGCGATGGACATCTCCATCACCTTCGCCGACTTCCCGACCGAGAAGATCGGTGAGACCACGCGGGCGTACCGCCAGCTCGGCATCGGCTACGCCAACCTCGGCGCGCTGCTGATGGCGACCGGCCACGCGTACGACTCCGAGGGCGGCCGCTCGCTCGCCGCGGCGATCACCTCGCTGATGACCGGCGTCGCCTACCGCCGCTCCGCCGAGATGGCCGGTGTCGTCGACCCGTACGACGGCTACGCGCGCAACGCCGAGGCCCACAAGCGGGTCATGCGCAAGCACGCCGCGGCCAACGACCAGATCCGCACCCTCGACGCGATCGACAAGGCCATCCACGCCGAGGCGACCCGGCAGTGGCAGGAGTGCCTCAAGGTCGGCGAGAGGAACGGCTACCGCAACGCTCAGGCCTCGCTGCTGGCGCCGACCGGCACGATCGGCCTGATGATGGACTGCGACACGACGGGCATCGAGCCCGACCTCGCGCTGGTGAAGTTCAAGAAGCTCGTCGGCGGCGGGTCGATGCAGATCGTGAACAACACCGTGCCGCGGGCGCTGAAGAAGCTCGGCTACCAGCCGGAGCAGATCGAGGCGATCGTGGAGTACATCGCCGAGCACGGTCACGTCGTCGACGCCCCGGGCCTGCGGCCGGAGCACTACGAGGTGTTCGACTGCGCGATGGGCGAGCGCGCGATCAGCCCGATGGGCCACGTCCGGATGATGGCCGCCACCCAGCCGTTCCTGTCCGGCGCCATCAGCAAGACGGTCAACGTCCCCGAGAGCGCGACGATCGAGGACATCGAGGAGGTCTACCTCCAGGGCTGGAAGCTCGGCCTCAAGGCGCTCGCGATCTACCGCGACAACTGCAAGGTCGGCCAGCCGCTGTCCGTGGCGAAGAAGAAGACCGAGGACAAGGCGGAGCCCGCCGCGGCCCCGGTCGAGGTCGGTCCGGTGCGCACGCGGCT
Source organism: Actinoallomurus sp. CA-142502 (assembly GCF_050936355.1). Lineage (NCBI taxonomy): Bacteria > Bacillati > Actinomycetota > Actinomycetes > Streptosporangiales > Thermomonosporaceae > Actinoallomurus > Actinoallomurus sp. CA-142502. Next base: position 8,501,902 of record NZ_JBNJMY010000001.1, on the reverse strand, counting down.
GCCCAAGCGGCGCCCGGCCACGGTGACCCGCTTCTCCGTCGGCGGCGCCGAGGGCTACATGACCGCCTCGACGTACCCGGACAACGGCCTCGGCGAGGTGTTCCTCAAGCTCGGCAAGCAGGGCTCGACCCTGGCCGGCGTCATGGACGCCTTCTCCATGGCGATCTCCATCAGCCTCCAGTACGGCGTGCCGCTGGAGACCTGGGTGGACAAGTTCACCAACATGCGGTTCGAGCCGGCGGGCATGACCGACGACCCGGACATCCGCATGGCGAACTCCATGATGGACTACATCTTCCGCCGTCTCGCCCTCGACCACCTGCCGTACGAGACGCGGGCCGAGCTGGGCATCTTCTCGGCCGAGGAGCGCGCCGCCCAGGCGGCCGGCCAGGACCCGGCGAGCCTGCACACCGAGGATGACGTCGACCAGGAGACGCTGGCCCAGTCGGTCCCGGTCGAGCGCCCGAAGCAGGAGAACTCCGCCCCGGCCGTCGCCGAGGCCCACTCCTCGACGGAGCTGATCGAGAGCCACCAGGGCCGCACCGCCGACGCGCCGCTGTGCCTCACGTGCGGCACGAAGATGCGCCCTGCGGGCAGCTGCTACGTCTGCGAGGGCTGCGGCTCCACCAGCGGCTGCAGCTGACAACGGGCGCTGCTCAGCGCGAATGGCAGGTCAGGAGGGGGAGTCGATGTCCATCGGCTCCCCCTCCTGCGTGAGTGGTGGGTGTGCGGAGGTCGTGTCGCTGTGGCGGTTGACCCTGACGCAAGGTCAATCTCTCAGCATGGCGGCATGACCACGAACAACTTCACGATCCACCACGACGGCGTCACGATCCCGGTGTCTCGCGGCGGCAGGGGGCGACCGTTGGTCCTGTGCCCTGGGCTGAACTCGACACAGGCCGACCTGCACGAGCTGGCCGAGCTGCTGCGGCGCGACCACGACGTGGTGACCTTCGACCTGCGGGGCCATGGCCTCGCCTCGGCCGCCGACCGCTACTCCTTCGAGGCGTTCCTCAGCGATCTCGTCGCCGTGATGGCGGAGCTGGGGCGGCTCGACCTGGACACGGCGCCCGTGCTGGTGGGCTACTCGCTGGGCGCGGACCTGGCCGTGCACTATGCCGCCGAGCATCCTGACAGCGTCGCGGGGCTTGTTCTCATCGACGGGGCGAACCCGGTGCCCGAACCGTTCATCACCGAGGCCGTCCTGCCGGAGTTCCGCGCCATGTGGGAGGACATGGCGACGCAGCAGGAGGCCGAGCGGGGCACCGCGCGTCAGGTGTTGCTCACCGCCCAGGAGATTCTCGACCTGAATGTCGAGATCGATGCGGTTCGGTCAGGGATCCTCGACCGGTACCGGAAGATCGACCGGCCTATCAGCATGATCATGTCGATCTCGATGGCCGGCGACAGCGCCGAAGGGCATGCGCCACGGTTCAATCAGAACTGGCGTGCCGGCGTCGAGCGGCTTGTCCGCGAGCAGCCGCACATCGCCACGTTCTGGCTCGAGGCCGACCACGGGCTGGTCTTCACCCATGGCCCGGAAATCGCCCAGATCATCCGGAGTGCACAAGGCGCAGTCGGCCAGGCGGCTCCTTGAACGCACTCGTAGGAGACTGGTGCGATGCTGACCATCGGCGAGCTGGCGTCGTACGCCGGGGTGACGGTGCGCACGGTGCGGCACTACCACGCCAAGGGACTGCTGCCGGAGCCGGAGCGGGACCACTCCGGCTACCGCAGGTACGGTGCCGGCGCCGTGATCGAGCTGATCAAGATCCGGACCCTCGCCGAGGCCGGGATCCCGCTGGCGCGGGTGCGAGAACTGCTGCAGGCCGACGAGGAGGAGTTCGCCGCGGCGGTCGCGGACATCGACGAGCGGCTGCGGGCGGAGATCCGGCAACGGCAGCGTCACCGGAAACGGATCGCCCGGCTCGCCGCCGGGGACAGCCTGGCGCTGCCATCGGAGGTGGTCGGGTATCTCGACCGGCTGCGGGCGCTCGGGGTCGACGAGCGGATCGTCGAGGTCGAGCGCGACGGCTGGATCCTGCTGGCCGCGCACTCATCCGAGCGAGTCCCGGAGTGGATGGCGCGCAAGCGGGAGCAGATCGCCGACCCGCGGCTCATCGACTTCTTTCTCACCCTGAGCCAGGCTCTCGATCGGAACTCCGACGACCCACGGCTGGTGGAACTTGCCGATGAGCTGGCCGCTTATATCACGCGGATGGCCGACGAGATGGGCGAGGACTATGTCGACGACGTCGATATCGACCCACCGTTGGCCAACCTGATGGACGCACTGGTGTTCGACACCGTGCCACCGGCCCGTCGGCTGATCGGGCTGCTGAAGAGGCGAGGCTGGACCGGCTGGACCAAGCTCGAGCGCGTGGACCCACGGGGTGCGGCAGGAAGACACCGGTCCGAACAGCGCACGCTCGAATAAGTGATCTCCACCAGTGCGACGGGCGCTGTTCAGCGCGAATGGTGAGTCCTCCCTCTGGCGGGTGATCGTGCGACCGCGCGTTGTGGGGAGACGCCTGAGAGATGTTTCGTCCCTCGGCGGGATCCGCGTGCGGGTGGCCGGCGGAAGGATCGCCTACGTCGCGCATCGGTTGCGAAAGGTGGGGCCGAATGACGCAGGTGAAATCCGGCCTGGAGGGGCGGCCGTCCGCCGGCATCGTCGGCGCGCGGTGGAGCGCCGCACGCAGGCTGGCGGGCCGTTCGGCCGCGCTGACCATGTCGCTCTATCTGTTGGTCAAGGTCATCTGGATCGCGGCCGCGTTGGTCGGGCATGGACCGCCGGACGCCGGTACCGCCGGCTGGGTGGGGCTCAACGCCGTCACCGTGGGGATGTCCGCGGTCGGGGTCATGCTGGGACTGGCGTTGGCCCAGCGATGGGGGCGGCGGCTGCCCGCGCTTCCCGTGGTCCTCATTTCCTGGGTGGGCGCCGGCTTCCTGGTTCCGATGCTTCCCTACATGGTGATCAGTACGGTCCTGGACGCGGCCGGCGTCGACCGAGGCGGCGACCAGTCCGGTGGTTCCGGCTCGGTGCCAGGGTGGGAGATGGTCTTCATCGCCATCGGCTTCGCCGGGATGGCGGTAGGGCTGGCCGTGGCTCTTCCGATCTATCTGAGGCAGAGATGGCCGAATCATTTCCTGGGGCGCGTCGGACAACTCCGGTTGAGCGCATCACGATGGGCCTGGGCGGGGATGCTCGCGGCCGTGATGCTGGGCTTGCTCTGGTCGTATTGGGGGTTCGGCGGAACGATCGGCCTGGACCCCTCTCATCGCGACCAGTGGGACCTCAACGGGCGGCTGTTGAACGTGAACGCGGGACTATGGGCCCTGATCGGCGGCTCGAACATGCTGGTGTTCGCTCGTCGACGTCCGGCCGGCCTGCCGCTGTGGATTCCGATGACGTCGGTATTCGCGGCCTCAGGGTCGCTGTTCGCCTGGAGCTGCTGGAAGCTTCCGCTGGCCGTCATCCGACCCGGCGGCTACGTGACGGCCGAGTACCCCGTTGTCGCGGTGATCGAGCATGCGCTGAGCATCGGTGCCGGCTTGGCCCTTCTCATCGCCGCCATCAAGCTCCGGGGGCATACCGCATCCTCGGCATGAGCGCCCGCCTCAGGAGGGGAGCCGATATCCATCGGCTCCCCTCCTGCGTGATTTTCCGGGTTCTGCCGCCGAGGTCGGGACGGTTACCGCTCCCGGACCGCGTAGGTCAGGTGGGTCACCCGCCGCGTCGGCTCCGCGCCGACCGGCTCCAGGGCCACGCGGCCCGCGTCCACGCCTTCGAACAGGCGGATTCCGGAGCCGAACAGCACGGGCGACAGCGCGATCGTGAACTCGTCGATCAGGCCGGCGTTCACGTACTCCAGGATCGTCGCGCCGCCGCCCGCGATGCGGACGTCACGGTCGCCGGCGGCCTCGCGGGCCTGGTCGAGCGCCGTCTCGATGCCGTCGTTGACGAAGTGGAATGTGGTTCCACCCGGCCGCTCCCAGGGGTCGCGCTTCTCGTGCGTCACGACGAAGACCGGTGTGTGGAACGGCGCCTCCTCCGGCCACATCCGCTCGCCGGCGTCGAACATGCGCTTGCCCATCACGCTCGCGCCGGTGCGCTCGAACGTCTCCCGCACGATGTCGTTGTCGCGCCCCTCCTCGCCGCCCTCGCCAAGCCCCAGGTTCTCCCGGAAGAACCGCTGCGGGAAGATCCACCGCTGCAGTTCCATCCACTGCCGCCCCATCAGTTCCCCGAGGGACCCGGGCGCGATGAACCCGTCCAGCGACATCGACACGCTGAAGAACACCTTCCCGGCCATCAGCCCTCAACTCCCTTCCGCGCGAGGTCGGTGACGTAGGCCGCCAGGCTGCTCAGGGTCTGCCGGCCGGCCTCGATCGCGTGGTACTTCTCGGCAGCCTCGTCGCGCAGCTCCTTGGTGGGGAACACCGTGCGCATCTCGATCCGGGTCGCCGCGCCTTCGGAGGCGAACGTCAGGACCGACTCGAAGGCGTTCGGGTCGGTGCGGGACTCACCGTGCAGCAGCGCGATCCGCTCCGGCGGGGTGATCTCGGTCCAGGAGATCCATTCCTGGTAGTCCGTCCCGTCCGGTCCGTGCATCACGAAGTCCCACACCCCGCCGACGCGGAACTCGAACGCCCGCGTGGTGGTGCTGAACCCCTCCGGCCCCCACCACCGCGACAGGTGCCGCACCTCGGTGAACGCCTCGAACACCAGCTCCCGCGGTGCGTCGATGGCCCGGGAGATCACGATCTCGCGGTCGGCCGTCGCGGACTGCGCCGGCGTTCCTCGTCCTGTCTCGCTCATCGGCTACCCCTCCTGCCTTTCCTGCTTCAGGTCCTGCACGTACGCGTCCAGCCGGTCGAAGCTCTCGTCCCAGAACCGCTCGAACCCGCCGGTCCACTCGTGAACCGGCCGCAGCCCGCGGGCGTCAAGGCCGTACAGGCGCTGCTTGCCCGCCTTGCGGTCCCGCACCAGCCCCACCTCCCGGAGCACCCGCAGATGCTTGGACGCCCCCGGCTGGGTCATCCCCAGCTCCCGGGCCAACTCGGTCACCGGCCGTTCACCCGCCCGCAGCAGCACCAGGATCTCCCGGCGCTGCGGCTCGGCGATCGCGTTGAAGACGTCCGACGTCGTCGCTGCTCGTGCCATGGCAGAAATCATATACCCATATCGGAATGCGTTAGCCCCGAGCTCGGTCACGGTGGAACGGTGGCGGGGCGACGTAGACGACGACCCGGCCGGTGACCCGCTTGGCCGCGGCCAGGCCGGCGTCGATCCACCTAGCCGGGACCCCGGACGTCTCACCCGGCGTATCAGGGCATTTGACTGACTGACTTGGTCAGTCAATAATTGGGCGGGTGCGAGGTAGGGTGCCGGCGCGGCCGGTCGAGGAGATAGCCGAAGCGGCGGCGCGGGTGTTCATGGCCAAGGGGTACCGAGGGGCCGGGATCTCCGACGTGTCCGCGGCCCTCAACATGAGCCACGGTGCGGTGTACACCTACGCCAGGAGCAAGGCGGCTCTGCTGTACCTGGCTCTGTTGCGCCTGGCCCGCCCGGAGTCGCTGGCCGGCCTGGAGATTCCGGTGGCCACGCCGGCGCCGGAGGAGATCGTGGCCGTGGTCGACACCGGGACCGCCGACCACGGCGGTTTCTCCCGGTTGACCGCGGCGGACGGCGGACGGCGGCGACACGAGTCGGTCGCCGAAGAGTTCGGCGCCATCATCGACGAGCTGTACGAGTTCGTCGAACGCAACCGGCGACTGCTGGCCCTGATCGAGCGGTGCGCCCCCGACCTGCCGGAACTCGCACAGCACTACTTCATACAGCGTCGTAGAACGCTGCTGGCCACTCTTGGCGACTACCTGCGCCGGCACATCCAGTCCGGTGCACTGCGCCCGGTTCCCGACGTGCCGGCGGCGGCGCGTTTCATCACCGAGACCGTCGCCTGGTTCGCCTGGCATCGGATCGACGATCCGGACTCGGCGATGCTCGACGGCGACGCCTGCCGTCGAACCGTCCGCCACCTCCTGCTCGCCGCGTTCCTCCCCGCCCCGGACGTGGACACCGAACCGACCTGATCCGGAAAGACGAGAAGCCGTGTCTGAGAGTGCAGCATCCGCGCCGGCCGGCGCGCGAACGGCGTCCGGCTCGAGCGAGCCCGTCGCGAGGCGGGCAGCGCCACTGGCGTGGCGACCGGTGCTGGCCGTGGTGGCCGTGGCTGGCGCCGTACACCTGACGGTGGCGACCAGGTTCGGCTGGCACCGTGACGAGTTCTACTACGTGATCTCCGGCCGGCACCTGGCCTGGGGGTACCCGGACCAGCCGCCGCTGACGCCGCTGCTGGCGCGGCTGGCCGCCGACCTGCCCGGCGGGGTCCTGCCGCTGCGACTGCTCGCGGTCGCCGCTCAACTGGGCTGCATCCTGCTGGTCGCCGCCCTGGCCGCCGAGTTCGGAGGCCGGGCACGGGCCCAGACCATCGCCGCCGCGGCGGTCGCGGCCTGCCCCGCGTTCGTCGCCGCCGCGCTGCTGTTCGGCACGACCGTCACCGACCAGGTGGCCTGGGCCGCCGTGTTCGTCATGACGGCAAGAGCCGTACGGCTGGGCACGGTGCGCGCCTGGCTGCCGGCCGGGGCGATGGCCGGAATCGGGTTGGAGAACAAGGACACCATCGGGGTGCTGGTGCTGGGCATCACCGTCGGGGTGCTGCTGTCTCACCGTGCCGTGCTGCGTACTTCCGGGCCGTGGCTGGCCGGTGCCCTGGCGGTGCTGATGGTCGCGCCGAATGTGGTGTGGAACGCGCGGCACGGTTGGGCGCAGTTCCGCATGGGCGCCACGCTCTCGGCCTCGGAGGGCGGCCCCCTCGGCTCCCTGGCGCATCTTCCCGAGCTGGCGCTGGCCCTGGCCGGCCCGCCGCTGGTCCTGTTGTGGATCTTCGGTATCCGCTGGCTGGGTTCGGCCGCCGGCCGCGACCACCGATGGGTGCTCGTCGTCGCGGCGACCGCGGTGGTCGTGTTCACCGCCAGCGGTGGCAAGGTCTACTACCCGGCGCCTGCCCTGATCGGACTGTTCGCGGCCGGTGGGATGTGGGTCGAAGCCCGAACCACCGGGGCCGCGACCCCGACCGCCCGGCCGCGCTGGCGGTGGCCGGTCGCGATCACCGTGTCCGGGGTGTTCGCGCTGCTGATCGGCCTGCCCGTGCTGCCGCTGCGCGCGGAGAACGCGCTCCGCTCGGTCAACGCCCAGCCGGTGGAGACGTACGGCTGGCCCGCCTTCGTCCGCCAGGTCACGGAGGTGGCCAAGACCCTTCCGCCCGGCGCCGGCATCTTCACCAGCAACTACGGCGAAGCCGGGGCGCTGACCGTCCTCGGCCCGGATGCGGGCCTGCGGTTGCCCGTATCCAGCGGACACAACGGCTACCTGCTGTGGGGACCGCCCTCGGGCACGACGCCGGACACCGTGCTGTGCGTGGGCGAGTTCCGCGCCGCCTACCTGCGCCGGTCCTGGTCCGACGTGCAGGAGATCGAGCCCATCACCATGCCCGGCGGCATCGTGAACGAGGAAACCGCCCAGCACGCGGCGATCTACCTGTGCCGGCGACCACACGGCGACTGGGCACAGATCTGGCCGGGACTACGCCACCTCGATTAGGACACACGGCCGCTCTGTGGGGGACGGGGTCGGTATGCGTTAACATCCACCGCCATGTCAGAGCCTCGTACGCTTCGTTGTCGCCGTACGGTCGGATTACTGGTCTTCGGTGTCGCGGCGTTCGCCGCGATGTGCGGCCAGGTCGCGTGGCTTCTCATCACCGACGATCTGCCGGACCATTCGATCGGCCGGCGTCTTGGCGTGCTTCTCCTCGTGCTGCTGCTTCTCGGCGTGACCGTGTTCATCGCCGCCGCACTCCGCGGCCGCGTGGTCATGGACGATTCCGGCGTCGAACTGGTGTCATCGTTCAAGCGGCACCGGATTCCCTGGACGAAGATCGAGCGTGTGACCGTCCATCCCGGGTTCCGGGTCTGGCGGGTGCGGGTCTGGTCCGATGGGGTGGGCCGCTCGGCGCTCGTGTGCCCGACCAACGCCGTCGACCCCGGTCTGGGCGCCAACCCCCTCCTGTCTCGTTTGTCCGGCTACGACATGGCGCCGCCCAATACGCCCGGGTCTCTGCGCAAGCCGTTCGAGGAGCTCCGCGCCGAATGGTTCCGGCACCGCAAGCGCGTCTGACGCCCCCATCCGCGGCCGGGGGGCCGGGCTTGAGGTTCCAGCGGGTGGAAGGTGCACAGTCGTCCTCATGAGCACGAACGCGGGGCTGTTCACGATCGGGCAGCTGGCCGAGAGGTGTGGGCTGCCGGCGCGGACGATCCGGTTCTGGTCCGATGCGGGGCTGGTTCCGCCGGCCGGCCGGTCCGCGGGCGGTTATCGCCTCTACGACGCCGGGTCGGTGGCCCGGCTGGAGCTGGTCCGTACCCTCCGCGAACTGGGGCTCGGGCTGGACGTGGTGGAGGCGGTCCTGTCCAGGAGCGTCACCGTGAGCGAGGTGGCGTCGGCGCACGTCGCCGCCCTGGACGCGGAGATCAGGACGCTGCGGTTGCGCCGGGCGGTGCTCAGCACCGTCGCCGAGCGCGCGAACACGATTGAGGAGACGTTGCTGATGCACAAGCTGGCCCAGATGTCCGCCCGGGAGCGGCAGCAGATCATCGATGACTTCGTCCAGTACGTCGTGGCGGGCGTCGATCCCGACGCCCCCGCGATGGGGATCGCCGACAGCATGCGGCGGCTGCCCGCGGACCTGCCGGACGACCCGGCGCCCGAACAGGTGGACGCGTGGATCGAGCTCGGCGAACTCGTCGCGGACGAGGACTTCCGACGCCGGGTGCGCGCCATGGCGGTGGCCGGCCGGGGCGCCGACGAACTGGAGTACGGCCCGGACCACCACGCGGTCGTGGAACACGCGGGCGGGGCGTTGGCGGAGGGAGTCGCACCCGGCTCCGCTCAGGCCCGGACCGTACTCGACCGCATCGTCGCCCCGGACACCACGGCCGCGCAGCGCGCCCGGATACTCGAGCAGCTCGAGACATTCGTCGACGCCCGGGTGGAGCGGTACTGGCAGCTCCTGGCGATCGTCAACGGCCACCCGCCGCGGCCGGCGGCCGTACCGAGCTTCGAGTGGCTGATCGCAGCCCTCCGCGCCCACGGCGACGCTCGGGCCTGACGTCAGGGGCCCGTACGAGGCGCCGGTCCGACCTCGACGGTCCAGGTGGCGCCGTGCTCGGTGAGGAAGTCGAGGAAGCCGATCGGGTCATAGGCCTGGGCGGGGGCGAGCACGCCGGGCTCGGCTCCGTCGGCGACGAGGCGGCGCGCGCTCTCGACCGCGATGACCGCGGTGGAGCCGTACGTGTCCGGGCCCGACACCACGCCACGGGCCGAGCGCCCGTCCTGGCCGGTGGCTTCGGCCAGGACGGTCCACCGCCCGGCGCGGCGGTCGTCCTCGGACGGCCCGTCGGGCACGCTGTCCACCACCTCGGGGGTGACCGCGGAGAAGGCGGCCACCAGCTCCGTCCGGACCACCCCCTCGACGTGCCGAGCGGACACGTGCCGGGGAACGGTGACGACGCCGGGCAGGGGGAACCGGGCGACCGGAGCCGGTCCCGTACCACCGGGGAAGACGATCGACGTACGGAGGGCGGGGACGTCCGGGCGCCAGTCGCCGTCGCGGTAGGTGAGGCCGCCGTCGGTGAACGTGTCGATGTTCGCGAGCGCGGAGCGCAGCGTGCCGCGAGACGGTGAGGCGCCGCTGCGCGCCAGGTCCAGGGCGATGACCAGCTCGGCGACCGGCGAGACCCGCCGGGCCGCGAGGTGCGCGATCAGGTCGCTGGGCAGGCCGTCGTCGTTCACGCCGGGTACCACCGTCACGCCGGCCTCCGTGGCCTCCTGCGCGAACGTGTCGTGGATCCGCTTCAGGTAGAGCTGTTCGCCGGAGATGTCCACGTAGTGACGGCCGGCCCTGATCGCGGCCCGTACGACCGCCTCACCGGACACGCTGAACGGGCCCGCGCAGTTGATCACCGCGTCGCAGCCGTGAAAGGCGCCGGCGAGCGCGGCGGTGTCGTCGACTCCGGCGGCGCGTGTCTCAGTTCCGGCCGCGGTCTTGCGGAGGCGTTCGATGTCGCGCCCCACCAGCACGAGGTCGATGCCTCGCCGGGCCAGCTCGGCGACGACGAGTCTTCCGGTATAGCCGTTCGCCCCATAGACGGCGATCTTCATGGATCTGCTCCTCGCGGTTCGGGTGAGATCGACGCTATGAGTCCTGTGTCAAGACGCTCAATGCTCGATAGTGCTTTGTTCATAAGCGTTCGTCTCACTGCGATCGTCTGGCGATACGCTGGCGTTCATGGACGTGCTGAGTGACGCGATCACCGCGATGCGGTTGGGCAGGCCGCATTCGGCGCGCACCGGGAGGCGCGGCCGGTGGGCCGTACGCCACTCGTCGTTCGCGGGAGCGGGCTTCCACGTGGTCCTGCAGGGAGCGTGCCGGCTGACCTCCGAGGGCGGCTCGCCGATCGCGCTCGGTACGGGCGACGCGGTGTTCCTGCCGCACGGCAGCGCGCACCAACTCGCCGACGGCCTCTCCGATCCGCCGGCCGACCCTCCGGTCACCGCGCTGACCGAGATGGAGGATCGGCTTCCGCCGGACGGCCCCGACTCCGTCGTGCTGCTCTGCGGCGCCTACCTGATCGACCGGACCCGGCGGCATCCCCTGCTGGACGAGCTTCCGGAGATCGTCCACCTGCCGTCGCGCGTCGGACGCCATCCGTCGTTGCGCGCCGCGATCGACCTGCTCGGAACCGAACTCGAACGACGCCGCCCCGGGGCGGACGCCGTCCTGCCGTCACTCCTCGACGCGCTGCTGGTCTACATGGTGCGCGGCTGGCTGGACGAACAGCCGGAGGGCCACGCGGCGACCGGCTGGACCGCGGCACTCCGCGACCCGCGCATCATGGCGGCACTGGACGGCATCCACGACGACCCGGCCCGGCCGTGGACGGTCGAGGAACTGGGGGCACGGGCGGGAATGTCCCGCGCGGCGTTCTCCCGGCGGTTCACCGCGCTGGTCGGCCGGCCGCCCCTGGCCTACCTGACCTGGTGGCGGATGACCACGGCGGCCGGACTCCTGCGCGACTCCGACCTCCCCCTGAGCGCGGTGGCGACCCGAGTCGGCTACGGATCGGAGTTCGCGTTCGCCAACGCGTTCAAACGAGCCTTCGGCGTGGCCCCCGGCCGATACCGGAAGCAGGGGCCCTGAGGCCTCCCACCTCCGGTGGCCTTTTTGACTCTCAGGTGGCGCGAGACTCGCAGAATGGTCGCGTGCTGAGCATCGGAAGCTTCTCGCTCGTCACCGGCCTGTCGATCACCGCGTTGCGACACTACGACGAGGTCGGGCTGCTGACGCCCGCCTATGTCGACCCCGACACCAAATACCGCCGGTACCGGCCCGACCAGGTCGGCGAGGCGCGTCTGTACGCGGCGTTGCGACGTCTCCAGGTACCCGTCGACGCGATGCGAACGGTTCGGGAACGCGGCGTCGAGGCCGTACTCAGCGAGCACCATGAACGGCTGCGCGCCAGAGCCGACTCGCTGGCGCAGCTCATCGAAAACGTCGAGCGCTACCTTGAGAAGGGGCTGCCGGTGAAGACCCGTCGCATCGTCCAAGTCACCATAGTGACCGACGACCTGCCCACCTTGATCGCGTTCTACCGCGACGCCTTCGACGCCGCCTACCACGAAGAGATCAGCTCTTTTCAGTTCGGCGGCTACCCTGACGACGACTTCTTCCTCGTGACGGTGGCCGACCAGAAACAGCACCCCTGGCCCGGCGGGCCGGCCAAGTTCGGACTGCTCGTCGACGACGTCGACACCGCGCACGCACGGGCACTCATCGCCGGAGCCGTCGAAATCGAAGCGCCGGCCGACAAACCGTGGAAGCCACGGTCATCAACGGTGACGGACCCGGGCGGCAACCACATCGATCTGTACCAGGGATGAGGCGCCCGTCGACTTGTGCGATTCGATTAACCCCCTAGAGCTCCATTTCGATCACCATTGCCCCTTGACCCATCGCCAGCTGGATGAGTTCCGAGCACCCAGATCAGATCCGGCTACGAAGATTCCTGGTTCATGCGCAACAGCTGATCCAACCTCGGCACTGCCGCGTCGAACCTTCTCTGGGCAATGAGGTCGTGATCACCATCGATGTGGATCAACGGCCGGCGTAAAGTGCGGCACTAGCCCTCCGGGTAGAAGAGGAACAGCGTGCAGCCCGTTGTGCTGGACGGCACGTGCCAGGTTCCGGCCGGGGCGTGCAAAAACGTTCCCGGCGGGTGGTCGCGGGCGCCGTCGTTGAACGTTCCCGTCAGCACGTAGACCTCCTCCGGGCCGGGTTCGTGGACGTCGCGGTGCGGCCATGACGTGCCCGGGTCCATCTCCAGCACGTTGGCGTGCGCGCCGGTCGGGCCCTTCCACAGTGGGCGCAGCCGGATGCCCGGGAAGAGTTCGCGGACCGGGGACTCGCTGACGGAAACGGAGGTGTAGCCCGACTGGGCGAGGATCTCGGATCGCATGCCATCCACCGTGCCGCGCGCGGGTCAGGAAGCGACACCGTCCGCAATGACACCATGGGGTATTTTCCTGCCATGCATCGCGTGGTGGCCCTGGTGCGGCCGGTGCAGTCGACGTTCGAGCTCGGCTGTGCCGCCGAGGTCTTCGGCACGGTACGGGACGGGGTGCCGCAGCACTACGAGTTCCAGGTGTGCACGGAGACGCCCGGCACGGTGCCGACGTCGGCCGGGTACGGGATGTCCGTGCCGCTGGGGCTCTCGGCGCTCGCGGCCGCGGACACCGTGCTCATCCCCGGCTGGGCGCCGGTGGAGGCGCCGCTCTCCGCCGGCGTGCGCCGTGCGCTGCTGCGGGCGCACGGCCGTGGGGCGCGGCTCGTCACGATCTGCTCCGGGGTGTTCGCGCTGGCCCGTACGGGACTGCTCGACGGCCGCTCGGCCACCACGCACTGGGCGCGTGCCGAGCGACTGCGGCGCGAGTTCCCCGCGGTGCGGGTGGAACCGGACGTGCTGTACGTGGACCACGGCGACGTCGCGACCAGCGCCGGTGCGGGCGCGGGCATGGACCTGTGCCTGCACCTCGTCCGCAAGGACCACGGGGCCGCGCACGCCGCCCTCGTCGCGCGGCACATGGTGATGCCGCCGCACCGTGAGGGAGGTCAGGCGCAGTACGCGCCGCCTCCGCCGCCCGGGGACGCGCTCGGCGGTCTCCTCGAGTGGGCGGGCGCGCGCCTCGGGACGCCGTTGTCCGTGGACGACCTGGCCGCGCACCTCGGCGTCTCGCCTCGTACGCTGGCGCGGCGCTTCGACGACCGGCTCGGTACGAGCCCGGGCGCGTGGCTGCTGTCCCGCCGGGTGGCCGAGGCGCGCACCCTGCTGGAGGAGACGGACCTGCCGGTGGAGGCGATCGCCGGCCGCGTCGGTCTCGGCTCGGCGGTCAACCTGCGCCGCCGTTTCCGCGCCCAGGTGGGCACGACCCCGGGCGCCTACCGGCGGGCGTTCCGGGTCTCCTGACACGAAAAGAGACCCCTGGCCGGCGGTGACGCCGGCCAGGGGCCTCCTTAGGTGATCAGTCCCGCGTCAGTCGGTGTCCGACGACGGGATGTAGGCGCCGGGCACCTTGTCCGGCGCGTAGATCTTGCTCTCACCCGGGTACGGCTTCTTCCACCCGTGAGCCTCGTACCACGAGAAGTGGTTCATCTGCTCGGGGTTGGCGGAGTCGGCCTTGGCGTTGGGCGCGGAGAAGGGCTGCTTGGCCTTCCATGCCTGCCACTGCGCCGCCACCTGCTGCTCGGCCTTCGGCACGGCCGCCGTCGTCGGCGCGGCCGCGGCCTTCGGGTCCTGCGCCGCGGGGGTATCCGCGCCACAGGTCGGCAGGGTGGAAAGGCCCAGGGTCAGCGATGTCCGGTTGGGCAGCGCGGTGAACGGTTTGTAGTCGGGCTTGTTGGTGAAGGCGGCGCTCATCGGCGTGGCGGCGCTGTCCTTCTGGTTCATCGGGTGGACCCCGAGGATCTGCTCGATCGTGCGGATCATCGTGATCTGCGAGTAGTAGTGATCGTCGACGGTGCCGTGCTGGGCCCAGGGGCTGATGATCTGGATCGGGGCGCGGTGGCCGTCGACGTGGTCGGTGCCGGCCTGGGAGTCGTCCTCGACCACGAAGATCGCGGAGTCCTTCCAGTACTTGCTGTGCGAGATCTCGTCGACGATCTTGCCGACGGCCAGGTCGTTGTCCGCGACCTGAGCGGCCCCGTTCGGCGGACCACCGGTGTGGTCGCTGGAGAGCCAGAACATGTTGAGGTTCGCCGGGCCGTTCTTCTCGAAGTCACGCTTCCAGATCTCGTACCGGTAGATGTCCGGGACGCTGGTGTCGAACTTCGGGAAGCCGTGCACCGACACGTTGTTCAGCGACGGGATCGGCGAGTAGGAGTTCATCGGGTAGGCGGTGTCCTGCGCGGGGTTCGCCGCCATGGTCTTGGTGTCGCAGTACAGGTTCTGCCAGGTCGCGCCGGCCGGCTTGGTCAGGAACTGCTGGAACTCACCGAAGTCCCGTACGGTCTTGCCCGCCGCCTGCGCACCGGACCAGATGAAGCCGGTCCGCTGGTGGCCGAGAGCGTCGTCCTCGGTGTCGTAGCTGCGCAGGTACTCACCGGCCGAGGACTCGGTGTACTCCGGGTCGTCGGCCTGCATCAGCCAGTTGTGACCCTCGGCGGAGTTCGTGCCGATGTCGTACGTGTTGTCGTACAGCCCGAACTGCTCGGTCAGCGCGTGCTGGTTCGGCGTCACGTTCTCGCCGTACTGGGCCAGCGTCGGGTCGCCGTTGCCCTTCGCGATGTCGCCGAAGAGCTGGTCGTAGGTCCGGTTCTCCTTGACGAGCATGAAGACGTGCTTGATCGTCGAGGGGTCGCCGAGCCGCTGCGGGACCGCCACCGCGTGCGCGGAGCGGCCGTTGGCCAGCTTGACGTCGTTCTTGCCCCAGCCGTTCTGCGCGAAGACCTTGGCCGTGTAGGACCGGATGACCTTGTCGCTCGGCAGTTTGAACCGCTGCAGGCTGGACGTGGTGTCGTGGGTGCCGTGTCCGGCGCTGTTGGCGGGCGGCGTACGGCGGGCGTCGATGCCACGGGTGTTGGAGACCAGTACGTCGTCGCCGACAGTGGTGATCTCCGCGGGGAAGTAGTCGGTCGGGAGCAGGCCGACGTAGCTGACCGGCTCCAGCGGCTTCGTGTACCGGTAGACAGCGACCGCGTTGGCGCGGCCGAGCGTCACCAGCAGGTGACCGTCCTTGGTGAGCGTGACCGCGTCGGGCTCGTAGCCCACCGACGCCTCCGGCCACGGCTGGGTGGCGATGGTCTGGACGACCTTGTTCTTGGCGGTGTCGATGACGGACACGTTGTTGGTGGCCGTGTTGGTGACGAACAGCGCCCCGTTCTTGGCGTACAGGGCCGTCGGGTGCAGGCCGACGTCGATGCTCGCGGCGGCGGCAGCGGGGTTCGCCGGGTCGATGACGCTGACCGTGCCGGTGGTGGTGGCACCGGTCTTCGGGTCGGCCGGCACCTGGGTGCCGTAGGAGTTGATCGTGGTGTCGCCGGGCTTGGCCGGGCGGCCGCCCTCGTTGCTGACGTACAGCTTGCCGCCGACGAGCGCCACGCCGCGCGGGGCGTTGCCCACGGCCCAGCTCTGCTGGACGGCCCCGGTCGCCGCGTCGATGGCGACCACGCGGTTCTGGCCGTTGACGGCGGAGTACACGGTCTTGCCGTCGGGCGAGAACACCGCCTGAGCCACCAGCGCGTGCTTGGCCCCGTCCGCCGGGATCTTGACGGCGACGGGGTTGGCGAGCGTGCCGTCCGCGTTCACGGTGAACTTGGTGTAGCCGTCGGTCTGGCCCAGCCACAGCTGCGAACCGTCGGGCGAGTACGTGGGGCCTTCCTGGCCCACGTCGTTGCCGCTGATCTTGAGGTTCGCCGCAGCGTTGTTGCCGACGAGCTGCTGCACCTTCCAGTTCTTCACGTCCACGATGGCGAGCGCCATGCCGCCGTCGGTGACCGAGGCCGCGACGTGGGTGCCGTCCGGGCTGAGCGTGGACGACATGATCTTGCCGTTGTTGATGACGAGGCGCTCGCCGATGGGGTCGATGTACTGGTTGCCGGAGACGACCTGGCCCTTTTTGGTGGTCTGGCCGACCTGGTCGGTGCCGAACCCCGTGGTGGAGGCGTAGGCGATGCTCCCGCTGGCGACGGCGAGAGCAGCGGTGCCGGCCGCCACCGTGTGGATCCGCCGGCCGGTGCGTCTTTCGAAGAATCTACGACGGGACTTCGCGACGCGCTGGCGCGTAACGTGCATGAGTTAATCCTTCGTGCTTGCGAGCAGATCGACGTTTCCGTCGAACTGCCACAGGGGATTGGGTGCGTCACCGGTCTCGGTGCGCACCGGGAAGTAGCCGTTCACCTCCTTCGGTCCGTCTCCGTCCGCGACGTACCGCCCGTCCGCGGTGACGTCGAGCTGATAGATGGCCTGGCCGACGGCGGCCGTGCCGGGAAGGTGCCAGGACACGACACAGCGCCAGTCGTTGCCCGGCCCCTGGTCGAGGACCCGGTCGCCGCCCTTGTCGCAGGACGCGGTGGCCGCGAGCTGCGCCTCGGTGACGTCGGGACGATGGAGCTCCCGCGTCTGCACGCGGTACAGGTGGGCGTACACCGTGGCGAGCGAGCGCTGCAGCTTGGCCTGCTCGATCCCGGAGCCCTTGGCCGGGGTCACGACGGCGAGCAGTACGGCGGTGAGGCCGACCAGAGCGGCCAGCGGAAGCGCCCCCGCGACGAGGACGCGCCGGCCCGACCCGTCGTACGCCAGGTCGGTGAAGTCGCGGCGTAGGAACAGGTGGTAGGCCAGCACGGTCGCGACGATCGCCCACGCCAGGCTCACCACGATGCCGATGAGAAGGGGCCCCGTCTGCGCCGGGCTGGTGAACAGCCCGCGCCAGGCGAGGAAGGCGTGGCTCGGCAGGGCCAGCCGTATCGGCACCGGCAGCGGAAGCAGCTGCGTGAGCTGGAGCGCGAAGGCGAGGAGCGCGGGCATCAACAGGCCCATCGTCGAGCGGCCCAGGGCGACCGAGCCGAGGAGGCCGACCCCGGCGAACGCCAGCGTCGGCGCCAGCACGCAGGCCCACGAGAGCAGGACCGTGCCGGCCGCGCCCCCCGGACTGAGGAGATGCCCGTCCAGGCCGACGAGCGGGTGGTCGCCGACCGCGGCCAGACCGCCGGCGATGCCCGACACCGCCAGCCCGGCCACCAGCACCAGGAGCACGGTGAGGGTGGCGAGGCCCTTCGCCACGAAGATCCGGCGCGGCGAGCGGACCGCCACGAGGAGGTGGCGCCAGGTGCCCAGCCGGTCCTCGGTCGCGAAGACGTCGCCGGCGACCAGGGCGGTCAGCAGCGGGAGCGCCCAGCTGCGGGAGAAGTCCAGTACGACCAGGGCCCCCGCCCAGCCGGTGGCGTGCATCCAGCGGCCGAACACCGTGTCGCTGGGCAGCGTGCTCTGCAGGCTCACCGCGGCCACGAACACCGCGGGGGCGATCCAGCAGGCGAGCAGCAGCACCCGGATCCGCCACTGCGACAGCAGCTTGACCAGCTCGAACCGGTACCCGCGCAGCACCGGCGCCGGCTGGGCCTCGACCCTGGGCGGCGCGGCCGTCATCGTCATGCCTCGTTCTCCTCATCGGTCTGCCCGGTCATGGCCAGGAACGCGGCCTCGAGCGGCGACACGACGGGCGCCAGTTCCCGTACCGCCACGTCGGCCCGTACGAGCCGCACCACCAGGTCGTCGAGAACGGGCACCGGCCCGCGGACCACGAGCACGTCGGTGTCCGGCCGCTCGGCGGGGTCGCGGTCGGACTTGACCTGGAGTCCGGGCGTCTCCAGCGCCACCCGATGAGCCTCGGCCGGGTCAGAGGTGCGCACCCGGTAGTCGAGCTCGCCGCTCTCGGCGGCGAGCTTGCCCACCGGCCCGGAGAACACGACCCGCCCAGTGGCGAGGAGGGTGACCTCCGAGCACAGCGCGGCGAGGTCGTCCATCCGGTGGCTGGACAGGACCACCGCGGTCCCGGCCGCGGCGAGTCCGGTGATGACGCGGTGCACGTGGTGCTTGCCGGCGGGGTCCAGGCCGTTGGCAGGCTCGTCGAGCACGAGCAGCCGCGGTTCGGTCAGCAGCGCGGCGGCGAGCCCGAGCCGCTGGCGCATGCCGAGAGAGAAGCCCCGGAGGCGGTCGTCGGCGACGTCGGTGAGCCCGACCTGCTCCAGCGCCTCGCCGACGCGTGCGGCCTGACCGGTCTCGTGCCCGCGCAGTGCGGCCAGGGCCGAGAGGTTCTGCCGCGCGGTGAGCGACGGGTAGAGGCCCGGCCCGTCCACGAAGCCGGAGACGCCGTCGGGGACGGCGAGCGTCCGCCCGACCGTCGTACCCAGGATCTCCAGCCGGCCGCTGTCCGCGACCGCCAGGCCCAGCAGGAGACCGAGGAGCGTCGTCTTGCCCGCGCCGTTCGGGCCGACCAGGCCGTGGACCTGCCCGCTTGCCACATCGAGGTCGACGCCGTCGAGTGCAACCACATCGCCGAAGGACTTCCTGATCCCGCGACCCCGGACTGCGGGGCTCCTGCGCATGTCGGTCTCCTCTGATCGATCTTCAGCAGGAGGACCCTAGGGAGCGCGGTTTGCCGTGGAGGGGCGCGCAGTCAAATTTTGGGCGAACGACGCCAAAGCCGCCAATAAGACGATCAACGGGCGATTGCACACGGCCCGGAAAATGACGTGCGGTGGCGGGAGCCGCGACTTGATACTTGGGCCGCAGTACGACCGGTCGTCGTCCACCCATCGAGCGCAGAAGGGATCAAAGCCCATGGCCACCACGACTCGTCTGGATCTGGCCGCGGTCCGCAACATCGGGATCATGGCCCACATCGATGCGGGCAAGACGACGACCACCGAGCGGATCCTCTACTACACCGGCGTCGCGTACCGGATCGGCGAGGTCCACGACGGCGACACGCTGATGGACCACACCGAGCAGGAGCGCGAACACGGCATCACGATCACGTCCGCCGCGACCACCTGTCACTGGACGGTCGACGGTGCCGACCACGCCGTCACCATCATCGACACCCCCGGGCACGTCGACTTCACCGTCGAGGTGGAGCGCTGCCTGCGGGTGCTCGACGGCGCCGTGGCGGTGTTCGACGGGGTCGCGGGCGTGGAGCCGCAGTCCGAGACCGTCTGGCGCCAGGCCGACCGGTACGGCGTGCCGCGGATCTGCTTCGTCAACAAGCTCGACCGCGCGGGCGCCGACTTCCACGCCTGCGTCGACACGATCGTCGACCGGCTCGGGGCGGTGCCGCTGGTCCTGCAGTTGCCGATCGGAGCCGAGGCGGCCTTCACGGGCGTCGTCGACCTGGTCGGGATGAAGGCCTGCGTCTGGCACGCCGAGGCGCGCCTCGGTGAGGCGTACGAGGTCACCGGCATCCCGGCCGCGTACGCCGAGGCCGCCCGGCAGTGGCGTGACCGGCTGCTGGAGACGGTCGCCGAGCACGACGAGGAGATGATGCGGCTGTACGCCGAAGGGCGCGAGCCGTCCGAGGAGCGCCTGCACGCGGCGATCCGGCGGATCACCATCGCCTCCGGCACGTCGGCGGACGTCACGGTCACGCCGGTGCTCTGCGGCACCGCGTTCAAGAACAAGGGCGTCCAGCCCCTGCTCGACGCGGTCGTGCGCTACCTGCCGTCACCGCTCGACGTCGAGGTCCTCGACGTCGAACGGAGCGGCCGGATCGCGCCGTCCGACGACGAGCCACCGGCCGTCCTGGCGTTCAAGATCGTGACCGACCGGCACCTGGGCGCGCTGGCGTTCGCCCGGATCTACTCCGGCCGGCTGAAACCGGGCATGACGGTGCTCAACTCCGTCAGCGGACAGAAGGAGCGGATCGGCCGCATCTTCCGGATGTACGGGGCCAGGCGCCAGGAGCTGGACTCGGCGGGCGCGGGCGACATCGTCGTCCTCATGGGGCTGAAGGGCACCACGACCGGCGACACGCTGTGCGACGAGCGGCGACCGGTGGTCCTGGAGTCCATGGACCTGCCGGAGCCGGTCATCGAGGCGGCCGTACGCCCCCGGTCGAGGGCGGACGAAGAGCGGCTCCCGTCGGCGCTCCAACGGCTCGCCGCGGAGGACCCGTCCTTCGTCGTACGGACCGATCCGCAGACCGGCCAGACCGTCATCGGCGGGATGGGCGAGCTGCACCTGTCGATCCTCGTCGACCGGATGGCACGGGAGCTCGGGGTACGGGCCGACCTCGGCCGGCCGCGGGTCGCCTACCGGGAGACCGTCCGCAGGCCGGTGGAGCTGGTCGGCTACACGCATCGGAAACAGACCGGAGGAAGGGGACAGTTCGCCAAGGTACAGATCTCGATCGAACCGATCGCGGACGGCTACGAGTTCGTGAACAAGGTCACCGGGGGCCGCGTCCCGAAGGAGTTCATCCCGTCGGTGGACGCCGGCTGCCAGGACGCGATGCAGGCCGGCATCGTGGCCGGGCACGAGATGACGGGCGTACGCGTCACGCTCGTCGACGGCGCCTTCCACGAGCAGGACTCCTCCGAACTGGCGTTCCGGCAGGCCGGGTACCACGCGTTCCGCGCGGCCGCCCGTCAGGCGGCACCCGTGCTCCTGGAGCCCGTGATGGCGGTCGAGGTCGTCACCCCCGACGCCGCGATGGGAGAGGTCATCGGCGACCTGAACGCACGCCGCGGCCAGGTGCAGGCCGTGGACGAGCGGTCCGGCGCCCGCCTCATCCGGGCACTGGTGCCGCTGTCGGAGATGTTCGGCTACGTCAGTGACCTGCGCAGCCGGACCTCGGGGCGGGGGAGCCACTCGATGCTGTTCGCCTCCTACGCCGAGGTCCCGCGCGGCCTGACCGAGGCCATCGTCGCCAAGGCGTGACGCACCCGGGGCGGGCGCCGGCACCACGCCGGCACCCGCCCCGGCACGAACGGCCGGTGTCCTGAGTCGTTGATTCGGTTCAGCCATCCGGCGAGGCGCGTGGGACCGGGCGGGTGGCGGGTGTCGGTCTGCGGCGTCATCGACGACCCCTGCCCTCCAGGGCATCGTCCACAGACGAGCGGCGCGGGCGGAGCAGGACGAAGACGGCGATGGTGCACAGCGCGGTGACCAGGGCGACACCGCTGAGGGCCGAGTGCCAGGCGTCCGTGAACGCGGCGCGCTCCGTGCGGGCGACCTCGCCCGCCGCGATCCGCGCCGCCGCGGCCGGCGATCCGGTCTCCACCCGGATGAGGCTGACCAGCGCCGCGCCGAACACCGCGATGACCAGGGCCTCGGCCGCGCCGCGCACGGTGTTGAGGAAGCCCGCAGCCGTCCCGGCGCGTGTGGGCTCGACGATGTTCATGGCCTGGCCGTCGGTGATCCCGAACGACAGGCCCATCCCGACGCCGATCAGGAGCAGCGGGCCGAGCAGCCCGGCCACGCCGATGCCGGGACGCAGCACGGTCAGCCAGGCGTTGCCCGCCGCGATCAGGCCCAGTGCCGCCGTCATCAGCGTGCGGCCGGGCACGCCGCGGGTCACCAGCCGGCCGCCCAGCGGCGGAACGACCAGCACCGGCGCGGTCAACATGAGCATCAGCACGCCCGACTCGCTCGCCGGAACCCCGTTCACGCCCTGCAGATAGGTGGGCAGGAACACCAGCACACCGACGAACCCGATCGAGGTCGCCAGGGTGCCCAGGCACCAGCCCATGAACGGCCGGTTCCGGATCAGCGTCAGGTCCAGCACCGGGTGGGCGCCACGGCGTTCGACCACGCCGAAGGTCACCAGCAGGAGAGCTCCCGCGGCCAGTGCGACGAGCACCGGCGCGGCGCTCCAGCCCTGCTCCGGGCCCTGCATGATGCCGAACATGAGCGCGGCCAGCCCGCCGACGAAGGTGGTGATCCCCCCATGGTCCACACGGGGACGCTCGCCGGCCCGCGACTCCGGAGCGAACCGGCTGCCCGCCAGGACCAGCAGGCCGGCGACCACGTACGCGCCGAACGTGCCGCGCCAGCCGAACCCGCCGATCATCCAGCCGGACAGGCTCGGGCCGATCGCGATGCCGACGCCGGCCATGGTCCCCATCCCGGCGAACGCACGGGTGCGCGCGGCACCGTCGAACGTCGACGCCAGGATCGCCCCGCCCGCGGCCATCATCCCGGCGGCTCCCACGCCGGCCAGCAGCCGCGCCGCGTCCAGCAGCCAGATGCCGTTCGCGACCGTGCCGGCCAGCGCCGCCACCGTGAACAGCGCCGCCCCGAGCGTGAAGACGCGTCGGCGGCCGAACAGATCGGCCAATGAGCCGCACACGAGCGTGCACGCGGCGAACGTCAGGTTGTATCCGGCGACCACCCACTGCAGGGCCGCGCCGGACACGCCCAGGTCGTCCCCGATGCGCGGGACCGCCACCGCGGTGCCCGCGATCGACATGGCCAGCGCCAGGACGCCGAGCAGCACGGTGGCCGCCGTAACCGGCGGGCTCACCCGCCCCGCGGGCCGCGCGCCGACACTGATGGTGCTCACACATTCCTCCCGTCGTCGGTAGCGGCCCCCATCCTGAAACCTCAACCAATATTGAGGTCAAGCCGTCAGGTGCGGCACGGCTGTGGACGCCCGGCTCCCGGTCGACTTGGCGAAGACGTCCCCGGCGCCGTCCGTTGCTTCCCCGGTGACGGCATCTCAGCATGCTGGACATCCAGAACCGCGTCCCGGGCCGCTCGTCCCCCGCGGGGTTGAACACCGGCGCGTCGAGCGCGTCATCGGAGCACGCGCTCGCGATCCGCTGCGCGGCCTCCGACAATCACGCGTGCCACTCGCGGGGGTCGGCGGGGAGTACGGCCCTCTGAGTGGGCGACTGTGCGGGGTCGGTGATGGGTAGCGCAGCGGAGGATCGGGTGCGTCTTCCCCGCCGACGTTGGCGCGTCGGCCATGCTTGAGATCTCACGTGATCACCGGGAAGGTGGCCCCCTTCCCGGTGATCCACAGGTTTCAAGCGTTGCCCGTCGTGTGCGCCCGGCGTGCCGTCAGGCCTGGCGGACCCGGTCGTACAGGAGGCAGAGCGCGCCGCTCTCGGTGGTGCTCGTGGCGGTCAGCGACCAGGAGGAGGCGGCCGGGCCGTCGGGGAACAGGCGGGCGCCGCCGCCGACGAGTTCCGGGCACAGGGTGATGCTCAGCCGGTCCAGCTCGTCGGCGTCGATGAGCTGCCGGATGACGCTGGTGCTGGCGAGGACGATGATGTCGCCGCCCTCCTGCTCCCGCAGCTCCTTGACGGTGGCGGCCGGGTCGGCGGTGGCCAGGCGCGCGTTCTGCCAGTCCACCTTCTCCAGCGTGCTGGAGAAGACGACCTTCTCGACGTCGTTCAGCCAGCGCGCGAAGGTCCGGTCACTGACGTCGGCGGCCTCGTCGTCGGCCACGGCGGGCCAGAAGCCGGCGAAGCCCTGGTAGTTCTTGCGGCCGAGCAGCGCCGTGGTGGCCGCGCCGGTAACCTCCACCATGTGTGAGCGGGCACCCGCGCTCAGGGCGTGCGGAGCGATCCAGCCCATGTCGTACTCTCCACCGGGGCCGGTGACGCGTCCGTCGAGGGACAGAGAGATGTTGGCGACGACGCGACGGGTCGGTGCGGTCATCGGAAACTCCTCGTTCGGGGACCGGGCGGGCCGGTCGCGGTGATGGGATGAGCCTGCCGGGGCAGGGCACGGGCCGTCGTCGTCAGACCTGATGAGATGCTGTCCGGATTTGAAGGGGTGACCAGGTGATGATCGGGTCGATCGTCAGCCCGGTGCTGGTCGGCCGGGCGTCCGAGTCCGCCGCTGTGCGGGCGGCCTACGAGCGGGCGCTGGCACGGCGGCCGGTGACGGTGCTGGTCAGCGGAGAGGCGGGCATCGGCAAGTCCCGGCTGGTGGCCACCGTCGCGGGGACGCTGCCGGGCGAGCCTCTCGTGCTGTCCGGCGGTTGCCTGGAGCTCGGCGCGGAGGGCGCTCCGTACGTGCCGTTCGTCGCGATCCTGCGCGACCTCGTACGCCGGCTCGGGCGCGACCGGGTGGCGGCGCTGCTGCCGCCGTCGGGCTCCGCGCTCGGCGACTGGCTGCCCGACCTCGGGCCGTCACCGGCGACGTACGGGCGGGTCCGGCTGCTGGAGGAGATGCTGGGGCTGATCACGCGAGTCTCGGAGGCGCGGCCGGTCGTCCTGGTCGTGGAGGACCTGCACTGGGCCGACGCGTCCAGCCGCGAGCTGTTCGCCTACCTGGCCCGGAACCTGAACGACGGCGCCGTCCTGCTGATCGGCACGATCCGCACCGGCGAGCTGGCGGCGGGGCACCCGAACCGGAAGCTGCTCGCCGAACTGGGCCGCGGCGGCGACGTCGTCCGCCTGGCCCTCGGCCCGCTGGAGCACCGGCACGTGGTCGAGCTGCTCGCGGCCATCGACGGCCGCCGGCCGGATCGCTCCCGCAGCGAGCGGATCCACCGGCGCAGCGGCGGCAACCCGCTCTTCGTCGAGACGCTGAGCGACGCGGACGAGGCGTCGGCCGGCGACCTGCGGTCCCTGCTGATCGACCGGATCACCGACCTGCCGGATCCGGCGCGCGAGGTGCTGTCGGCCCTGGCGGTCGCCGGTGCCGAGCTGCCGGACCGGATCCTGCTGGAGGTCGGCGGCCTGGACGAGCCGCGGCAACGGCGCGCGGTGGCCGACCTGGTCGGGCGCGACCTCGTGGTGGTCCACGAGGACGCGTACGCGATCCGGCACGAGCTGATCCGGGAGGCCATGTACGCCTCGCTGCTCCCGGCGGAGCGGCGGCGCCGGCACGCCCGGTACGCCGCCGTGCTCGCCACCCGCGACGTCGACGACCTGGCCCTGGCCGAGCACTGGATCGCCGCGGGGGAGCCGGAACGGGCGCTGCCCGCCGCCTGGCGCGCGGCCGACCGCGCCGCCCGGCAGAACGCCTATGACGAGCAGCTCTACCTGCTCGAACTGATCCTGCGGAGCTGGGCCGAGGTCGCCGACCCGCCTCGGCTCATCGGCGCCGACCGCACGACCGTGCTGGAGCGGGCCGCGGCGGCGGCCCACGCGGCGGGCAGGTCGGCGGTCGGCGTCGGGCACGCCACCGCCGCGCTGGCCGGGCTCGCTCCGGAGAGCGAGCCGCAGCGGGTGGCCCGGCTGCTCGGCCTGCGCGGCCAGTCACAGAACCGCGTCGACGGCACCGGGATCGACGACCTCGAACGGGCGATCGCCCTGGTGCCCGCGGGTTCGTCGGACGCGCTGCGCGGCGGTCTGCTGTCCGCCCTGGCGTTCGTCGGCATCGGCGCGCACCGCCACGGCGACAGCCGGCGGCACGCGGCCGAGGCGCTGGACATCGCCGAACGGCTCGACGACGACGGTCTGCGAGCGCCCGCCCTGCTCGTACTGGCCGCGCTCGACGGCATGGCCGGCGAGACCGAGCCCGCCGAGCGCATGTTCGCCGAGGCTCGCCGTGCCGCCGAGGCGGCCCTGGACGTACAGACCTTCCTGACCACGTTCCAGTGGGAGGCCGCGCTCCTGGAGTCCACCGGCCGGTACGGGCCGGCCGCGGAACTGGCCGGTGCCGGGCGGCGAGAGGCCGACCGGCTCGGCCGGGCCCGGTCCCGCGGTAGCGCGCTCGCCTCGGCCCGCGCGGTCCCCCTCCGGCTGCTGGGCCGGTGGGACGAGGCCCTGCGGCTCGTCGAGGACACTCTCGCCGAGGGCCCGCCGCCCCTGTACGGCGCGTTCGTGCGCCTGGTGGCCGCCGACATCGCACGCTGCCGCGGTGAGACGGACCGGTTCGAGATCCTGCTCCGCCAGCTCACCGAGTTCGCCCTGCACGCGCGCGGAGCGGCCGAGGTCAAGGTGGAGATCGCCCTCCAGCGCATCGCCTGGGCCCTCGACCAGGGCGACCCGGAACTGGCCGACCACGTCCTCGGCGAGCAGTTGCCCCCGGCGTCACCGCAGGCAGATGTCGTCATGCGGCTCGCGGCGCTCGGCGCGCGCGCCCAGCGCGCCCGCCGCGCCGCGGCGCCGCGAAACCGGGGGGTCGCCGAGCAGTGCGCCGACCGGCTCGCGCAGCTGGCCGGCGTCGCCGACTCCGTACACGCCGTCACCCCGGCGGTCACCGCCTACCGCCGCACGTTCGAGGCCGAGGTCGCCGACACGCTCGCCGCCTGGGACCGCGCCGCCGAGGCCTGGCGCGGCCTCGTCAACCCCTACGAGACGGCCACCGCGCTGACCGACGCCGCGGCCGCCGCGCTCACCTCGAACAACCGGCCCGGCGCCCGCTCCCGGCTGCGCGAGGCGCGCGCCATCGCCGCCGAACTGGGCGCCGCTCCGCTGCTGACCCGCATCGGCGACCTGACCGCCCGCGGCCGCCTCGGCGAGGACACCGACGCCCCGGCGCCGAACGGCTTCGGCCTGACCCGCCGTGAACTCGACGTCCTGCGCGTCCTCGCCCGCGGCCGGTCGAACCCGCAGATCGCCGAGGAGCTGTTCATCACCCCGAACACGGTCGCGTCCCACGTCGCCAGGATCCTCACCAAGCTCGGCGCCACCACCCGTACGGAGGCCGCCGCGCGAGCCCACGAGGCGGATCTCCTGAGCTCCTGACCCGTCCGGCAGCGAAGGACACCAGACTTGGTGACATCGGGTACGGGCTTGACCGGAGGTCATCAGTAGCGCTCCCGGTGCCTTTCCTGCTCGACGACGGCCTCGCGGTCGGCGAGGCGGCGCAGCCCGCTCAGCGGCCGTGACATGCGGCGGTTGCCCGCCAGCCGGGTCGCGTTGCGGTCCAGCCAGGCCCAGTAGCCCGCGGTGAAGGGGCAGGCGTCCGGGCCGAGCCGGACCCGCGGGTCGTACCGGCAGTCCCGGCAGTAGTCGCTCATCGCGTTGATGTACGCGCCCCCGGCGGCGTACGGCTTGGTCGCCGCGATGCCGCCGTCCGCGTACTGGCTCATGCCGATGACGTTCGCCGGCATGACCCACGGGTGGCCGTCGACGAAGGCGGTGGCGAACCACTCGGTGAGCGCGCCCGGCGCGAAGCCGCGCTGTAGGGCGAAGTTGCCCAGCACCATCAGCCGCTGGATGTGATGGGCGTACGCGCGGTCGCGGACCCCGGCCAGCGCCGTGCGCAGGCATCGGGCGCTCACCTGAGACGGGTCCAGCCGCCGCCACCAGTCCGGCAGCGGGGTGCGCGCGTCCAGCGCGTTGCGGTCGAGGTAGGACGGCCCCAGGTACCAGTACAGGTGCCAGATCCACTCCCGCCAGCCCAGGATCTGCCGGACGAATCCCTCCACGCTGTTCAGAGGCGCCTCGCCGCCCCGCAGGCGGGCCTCGGCCGCGCGGACGACCGCGAGCGGGTCGAGCAGGCCGAGGTTCAGCGAGGCTGAGAGCAGGGCGTGTGACATCGCCCAGTCTCCGGCGAGCATCGCGTCCTGGTGCGGTCCGAACGAGGCCAGCCGCGTCGTGAGGAACCTCCTCAGTGCCCGTCCGGCCTCGTCGTGGGTGGCGGCGAACAGCCGTGGCCCGTCCACGCCGACCGGGCCGATCCGCCGGGCGCGCAGCAGCCGGTCCAGGTCGTCCCGTACGCCCCGGTCGACGTCGTCCTCGCGCGGCCGGTAGGCCCGCGGCACGCCGAGGGCGGCGCGGCGCGGCGGCGGCTCACGGTTGGCGCGGTCGAGGTTCCACGTGCCGCCGACCGGGTCGCCGTCGGGCTCCATCAGGACCGCGAACCGGCGTCGCTGGTCGCGGTAGAAGTCCTCCATCACCAGGCGGCCCCGCCCGTCCGCCCAGGCGGCGAAGTCCCTCCTGGACCGGATGAACCCCGGCGTGGGCAGTTCGGCCTCGACCAGCCCCTCCTCGATCAGGTCGGCGACCAGCCGTTCCGCGGCGTGGGAACCGGGTTCGTGCACGACCACCGGGCGCCCGAACCGGGCCAGGCCCTCGCGGTAGGTGCGCGCCCGGACCAGCGTGACCCGGTCGCCGAGTTCGACGGCGAGGTGCCGCATCGCCGACAGGACCAGGTGCAGCTTCTGCCGGTGGAAGGGCCGCCGGGCCAGCGCGGCCTCCGACTCGATCAGCAGCACGTCCCGGCCCCGGTTCTCCGGCGTCGCGTGGAAGTGCCGGCCGAGCTGGTCCCCGAACAGCCACAGCGGCGTTCCGTCTCCCATGACCTGGAGTGTTACCGCCAGGGCACGACCGGATGCCTGCTGATACGGCCGGGCCGCTACGCCTCGCGCGCGTCGTACGCCGTGCGGGCGTGCTGGATCCGCTCGACGTGGTCATCGGCCCAGCGCACGAGCGTGCCCACCGTGTCGAGCAGGGTGCGGCCCATCGGGGTCAGGGAGTACTCCACGCGGGGCGGCACGACCGGGTAGACGGTCCGGGACACGATGCCGTCGCGTTCGAGGCCGCGCAGGGTGACGGTCAGCATGCGCTGGCTGATGCCCTCGACGCCGCGCTTGAGCTCGGTGAACCGGAGCGTCTGCTCGCCGAGCACGAAGATGACGTACAGCGACCACTTGTCGCCGATCCGGCCGAGGATGTCGCGGGCCCGGCAGCTCACCGAGTGCGGCGACTCCTGCGCGCGGGCCTCCGAGGGGGCAGGTCGGGCCATGGTTATCTCCAGGTGCCTGAGGCAGAAAAACATGCCTTCTTGTGCCGGTCGGCGGATCGTCCCACGATAGATCCGGTTCCCATCAGGAACCACCCCATGAACGGTAACCAACACACTTTTCGTAATCGGGAGAGACGATGACGGCCGAGCTGGTGGAGATTCCCGGATATGTCGCGGGCACGTGGACGGTCGACCCGGTCCACTCCGACGTGGGCTTCGTCGTCCGGCACGTGATGGTGAGCAAGGTGCGCGGACACTTCACGAAGTTCGAGGGCCGGATCGTCACCGCGGAGGACCCCCTGAAGTCCACCGTGACCGCGACGATCGACCTGGCCTCCGTCGACACGAGCAACGAGCAGCGGGACGCCCACATCCGCTCCGCCGACTTCTTCGACGTGGAGAAGCACCCGACGATGACGTACCGCTCGACCGGCGTCCGCCACGACGGCGACGATCTCGTCCTGGACGGCGAGCTCACCCTCAGGGGCGTGACGCGTCCGGTGCCGCTCATGCTGGAGGTGAACGGCTTCGCCCCCGACCCGATGAACGAGGGCGGCACCCGCGCCGGCTTCACCGCCACCGGGGAGATCGACCGGGGAGACTTCGGGGTCAGCTTCAACAGCCCCGTCCCCGGCGGCGGTGTCTTCATCTCGGAGAAGGTCCAGATCGTCCTGGAGATCGAGGCGGCGCTCGAAACCGGTGGCTGAGCCCGGGTAACGACCCGACGTCGATGTCGGATTTCTGCCAGAGGTCATCGGTGTTCGACTGGTGGACTGCGCTCATGACATCTGACATCAAGGCCAAGGCCGAGCTGTTCCATACGCTGCACGACGGCATCCTGGTCCTGCCCAACGCCTGGGACGCCATCAGCGCCCGCCTGGTGGCGGACGCCGGCGCCCGGGCGGTCGCCACCACGAGCGCCGGGGTCGCCTGGAGCCTGGGGGCCGCCGACGGCGGCACCCTGGGGCAGGACCGCGCCGTCGACCTCATCGCCCGGGTCGTCGCGGCGGTCGACGTCCCGGTGACCGCCGACATCGAGGGCGGCTACTCCGACACGCCCGACGGGGTCGCGAAGACGGTCGAAGGGGTGCTCGCGGCCGGGGCCGTGGGGGTCAACCTCGAAGACGCCGGCGCGGCGGGGTTGCGTGAGATCGCCGACCAGGCCGAACGCATCGCGGCCGCCCGCCGGGCCGCCGACGCCGCGGACGTTCCGCTCTTCCTCAACGCCCGCATCGACACCTATCTCTGGCGCGTCGGCGACCCGGACACGCGCCTGCGCGAGACCCTGACCCGCGCGGCGGCCTACGCCGACGCGGGCGCGAGCGGGATCTTCGTGCCGGGCGTGACCGACGTCGAGACGGTGGCCGCGCTCGTCGAGGGGACGACGCTGCCCCTGAACGTGATGGCCGGCCCGGGCGCACCCGACGTCGCGACGCTGGCGGGGCTCGGCGTCTCGCGGATCAGCCTGGGTTCCGGGATCGCCCAGGCGGCCTACGCCGTCGTACGGCGCGCCGCCCGCCAGGTGCTGTCGGACGGCACGTACGACGAACTCGCCGACGCCCTGGACTACGGGGAGTTGAACGGCCTGTCCGGATGAGCCGACGGGCGGCCCGTCCGAGGACGGACCGCCCATCGGCGGGCACCGGAGGTCAGGGGGCGGAGGGGACCGGCGTCTCCTCCACCGCCTGACTTCCGGACGCCCGTGCCATCCGGACCCGGGGCTGCCGCAGCACCGCGGCCGCGAGGACGAGCGCGGCGACCAGCAGACCGGCGCCGATGCCGAACGCCAGGTGGTACCCGCCGGTCAGCGCCGTGGCGCGGTCGTGCCCGGCGGCGGTCAGGCCCCGCGTGCGTGACGCCGCGAAGGTGGACAGCACCGCCACGCCGAGCGCCCCGCCGACCTGCTGTGAGGTGTTGAACAGGCCCGAGACGAGCCCCGCGTCGGCCGCGCCCGCGCCGGACATGCCGAGCGTCGTGAGCGCGGAGGTCGCCAGGCCGAAACCGCTCGCCAGCAGCATCGTCGGTAGCAGGTCCACGGCGTATCCGGCGTGCACGGGCAGGCGGGTGAGCAGCCCGATGCCGACGACCAGCAGCGCGAGCCCGGCGAGCAGTACGCGGCGTTCGCCGAAGCGCGCGTTGAGCCGCGCGGACAGGAGCAGTGAGACCGTCGCGATGGCCAAGGCGGCCGGCAGCATCGCCAGCCCGGTCCCCGCCGCCCCGTAGCCGCGCACCTCCTGCAGGTACAGCGCGATGAGGATCTGGAATCCGAACAGCGCCGAGACCATCAGGACCTGGACGGCGTTGGCGCCCGCGACGATCCGCGACCGGAAGATCCCGAGCGGCAGGAGAGGGGCCGCCGCCGTGGCCTGGCGCAGGAGGAACCCGGCGAGCAGCACCAGCGCGAGCGCGCCGTAGCCGAGCGTGTGCGCGGAGCCCCAGCCGTACCGGCTCGTCTCCACGATCGTGTAGACGCCGAGCATCAGACCGGCGGTCACCAGGATGGCGCCGGGCAGGTCGGCCCCCGCGCGGAGGCCGAGCCCCCGGTCGGAATCCAGCACCCGCAGGGCCAGGAGCGCGGCGGCCACGCCGATCGGCAGGTTGATGAAGAAGATCCAGTGCCAGCTCACGGCCTGGGTGAGGACTCCGCCGAGGACCTGGCCGATCGACGCGCCCGCGGCGCCGACGAAGGCGTAGGCGCCGATCGCCCGGCCGCGCTCACGCGGCTCGGGGAAGTGCGTCACGATCATCCCGAGGCTCACCGCCGAGGTCATCGCCCCGCCCACGCCCTGGACGAACCGGGCGGCGATGAGCATGTCCTGGCCGGTGGACACCCCGCAGAGCAGGGACGCGACGGTGAAGACCGCCAGGCCCGCCACGAACATCCGCTTGCGCCCGACGAGGTCGCCGAGGCGTCCCGCCAGCAGCAGCAGACCGCCAAAGGCGATCATGTACGAGTTGACGGTCCAGGTGAGGTTCGAGGGGGAGAACCGCAGGTCACGCTGGATCGCGGGGAGGGCGACGGTGACGATGCTGCCGTCGAGAACGATCATCAGCATGGCCGCGCAGAGCGCGATGAGCGCGGCCGTACGGGAAGTGCGAGGCATCGCGGAAAGCTCCTGTTCGCAGGGAAGGAACAGGAGAGACCGTAGCAGATAGTTTTGAAGTAGACGATCTACCTTGGATCTAGATTTTCCTCTGCCGCGTCCGCCGTACCGGCTGCTCGCTCTCCGCCGGCGTGGACAGATGGCCCGCGACCAGGCCGGTGAGCGCGCTGAGGAACACCTCGCGCCACTCCTCCGGGATCGCGTCGATGACCTCGCGGTGCACCCGGTCGGCGATCTTCATCCCGGCGGCGACGGCGCGTTCGCCCGCCTCGGTCACCGCGATGATCCGCGCCCGCCGGTCGGTGCTGGACGGCCGGCGTTCGGCCAGGCCGGCCTTTTCCAGCTCGTCGACGGTCACCACCATCGTGGTCTTGTCCAGGTCGGAGATCTTGGCGAGCTGGATCTGGGTGCGTTCGTCCTCCAGGGCGTGGAACAGCACGCAGTACTCGCGCGGGGTGATGCCGATCTCGGTGAACGCCGCCGTCATCTGCGTCTCGAGAACGTGACTGGCCTGGGAGAACAGGGCGGACAGGTCGAGGACGGTTCGGCTGGGAGCGCTCGCGGTCATGCTCGGAGTCTATGCGTTCGGATCGGAGGTGGATTATCCGCGACGGACCGATTCGCGGAATCGCGGACGCGCCGGAACGGTTGAGGTGATCGCGTCACGGGGACGCCAGCACACGAAGCGGGGATGCCGACATGCACGGTGAGTACAAGGTGCCCGGGGGAAAGCTCGTGGTCGTCGACTTCGACCTCGAGGACGGCCGGCTGCGCCACGCCCTGGTCAGCGGCGACTTCTTCCTCGAACCCGACCACGCGCTGGACCGGATCACCGCGGCGCTGAACGGCCTGCCCGCGCACCTGGAGGCCCGCGACATCGCCGCCCGCATCGACGCGCAGCTGCCGCCGGGCACGATGATGCTCGGGTTCTCCGCCGAGGCCGTGGGCGTCGCCGTACGCCGGGCGCTGACCGACGCGAGCGACTGGCGCGCCTACGACTGGCGTCTCGTCCACGAGCCGCCGCAGGACCCCGCGCTGCACATGGCGATCGACGAGGTCCTCACCGAGGAGGTCGGCGCCGGGCGGCGGCCCCCGACACTGCGCGTGTGGGAGTGGGCGGCGCCCGCGGTGGTGATCGGCAGCTTCCAGTCGCTGCGCAACGAGGTGGACGCCGAGGCGGCGCGGCGGCACGGCGTCACGGTGGTCCGGCGCATCAGCGGCGGCGGCGCGATGTTCATCGAGCCGGGCAACACGATCACCTACTCGCTGTATGCCCCGGCCACCCTCGTCCAGGGCATGAGCTTCGCCGACAGCTACGCCTTCCTCGACGACTGGGTGCTGGGCGCCCTCGGCGAGCTCGGCATCCGGGCCTGGTACCAGCCGCTCAACGACATCACCTCCGACCAGGGCAAGATCGCCGGAGCCGCGCAGAAGCGGCTCAGCTCGGGCGCCGTCCTGCACCACGTGACCATGTCGTACGACATCGACGCGGACAAGATGCTGGACGTGCTGCGGATCGGCCGCGAGAAGCTGTCGGACAAGGGCATCACGAGCGCGCGCAAGCGCGTGGACCCCCTGCGGCGCCAGACCGGCCTGCCGCGGTCGGAGATCATCGACCGGATGATCGGCCATTTCCGCGGCCGGTACGGGCTGACCGGCGACCGGCTCACCGCCGCCGAGCTGAGCGCCGTCGAGAAGAGAGTGGCCGCCAAGTTCGGCACGGACGCGTGGACCGCGCGGGTTCCCTGAGCCGCTCGCGGGGGTTCGGTGCGCGCCGCCCCCGCGCGTTCGATTGGATGGCCGGGTAGGCAGACGAGACGGAGGCAAAGGGATGTCCGACAGCGGGCGGCTGGACCAGACCGACGAGTGGCGGGCGCTGCGGCGGCACTACGAGGAGACGCGCGAGCTGCACCTGCGCGAGTTGTTCGCCGCCGACCCCGAACGGGGGAGCCGGTACGCGCTGGAGGCCGGCGACCTGTACGTCGACTACTCGCGCAACCGGGTCACCGACGAGACGCTGCGGCTGCTGCGCGAGCTCCTCGCCGCCCGCAGGGTGACCGAGCTGCGCGACGCGATGTTCTCCGGCGAAAAGATCAACTTCACGGAGAAGCGCGCGGTGCTGCATATCGCCCTGCGCGCCCCGCGTGACGCCGTCATCGAGGTGGACGGGGAGAACGTCGTGCCCGCCGTGCACGAGGTCCTCGACCGGATGGCCGCCTTCTCCGGCCAGGTGCGCTCGGGGGAGTGGACCGGGGCGACCGGAAAGCCGATCCGCAACGTCGTCAACATCGGCATCGGCGGCTCCGACCTCGGCCCGAAGATGGCGTACGAGGCGCTGCGTCCCTACACCGACCGGTCGCGGGTGTTCCGCTTCGTGTCCAACGTCGACGGCGCCGACCTGCACGAGGCCGTCCACGACCTCGACCCGGCGGAGACGCTGTTCATCATCTCCTCCAAGACCTTCACCACGGTCGAGACGATCACCAACGCGACCGCGGCGCGGCAGTGGCTGGTGTCGGCCCTCGGCGAGGAGGCGGTCGCGAAACACTTCGTCGCGGTCTCCACCAACGCCGACCAGGTGGCCAAGTTCGGCATCGACACCGCCAACATGTTCGGCTTCTGGGACTGGGTCGGCGGCCGGTACTCCTTCGACTCGGCCATCGGACTGTCGCTGATGGTCGCCATCGGGCCGGAGCGCTTCCGCGAGATGCTCGACGGCTTCCACCTGATGGACGAGCACTTCCGTACGGCGTCCCCGGAGCGGAACCTGCCGATGCTGCTCGGCCTGCTCGGCGTGTGGTACGACGACTTCTACGACGCCCAGACGTACGCCGTGCTGCCCTACAGCCACTACCTGTCGCGGTTCACCGACTACCTCCAGCAGCTCGACATGGAGTCCAACGGAAAGTCCGTCGACCGCGAGGGCCGGCCGGTGACCTGGCAGACCGGCCCGATCGTGTGGGGCACGCCGGGCACCAACGGCCAGCACGCCTACTACCAGCTGCTCCACCAGGGCACCAAGCTCGTGCCGGCCGACCTCATCGGCTTCGCCCGGCCCGTCGAGGAGCTCGGCGAGCTGAAGGGGCAGCACGACCTGCTGATGGCCAACCTCTTCGCGCAGGGCCAGGCGCTGGCGTTCGGCAAGACCGCCGAGGAGGTCGCCGCCGAGGGCGTGCCGGCCGAGCAGGTGCCGCACCGCACGTTCCCCGGCAACCGGCCGACCAACACGATCCTGGCCACGGAGCTGACCCCGTCGGTGCTCGGCCAGCTGATCGCCCTGTACGAGCACAAGGTGTTCGTCCAGGGGGCGATCTGGGGGATCAACTCCTTCGACCAGTGGGGCGTCGAACTGGGCAAGGTGCTCGCCAAGAACCTCGAGCCCCGGCTGACCGGCGCCGCCGACACCGGCGACCTGGACGGTTCGACCGCGACGCTGGTGGAGCGCTACCGGCGGCTGCGCGGCCGCTGACCGCCCCGGCGGATGCCCGGCCCGCCGGCCGGGCATCCGCACAGGTCACGAGCCGGCGGGCGCCGGCTGGTCGGCGCGGCCGAGACTCGGTGACCTGGGCGGTTCGACCGCGACGCCGGTGGGATGCTCACCGGCGGGCGCCCGCCTACGTCACGAGTCGGTCGACCGGGGCTGGCGCTTGCGGGTCCGTACGGGAGTGGTGTCGTCTCCGGACGGCTCGGCCGCCTTCTTGCGGGTCCGGGCGGGCGCCGTGTCGTCCGAGGGCGCTTCGGGACGCTTCTTGCGGGTCCGCAGCGGAGCCGTGTCGCCCGCGGGCGGCTCGGGCTTCTTGCGGCCGGCGACGATCACGTCGCGGGAGGTGTCGGTCACGATCTCGGCAGCCAGCCGGGGCCGGGCCGCGGGCTTGTCCTCGTCTTTCCGCGAGTCCTCCTGCGGGCTCTCCGGGGGCACGGGGTACGCGCCCGCCGCGATGGCGGGCTTCGCGGATGACGCGACGGGCGTCTCCTCCGTCGTGCCGGGCACCGGACGCCAGGGCGGCGGCGTCTCGTCGTCCTCGTCCGCCCCGCGGCTCCGCCCGCCGAACAGCCGCTGGTCCAGCGCGATGCGCCCGCCACCGCCGGCCGCGAACACCAGCGCCGCCAGGCCGAGGACGATGACCAGCTCGAAGCCGTTCTGGACCTTCCCGTTGTCGACGAGGAAGATGCCGTGCTTGGCGTGCACGAAGATCAACGCACCCGCCATGTCGAGGAAGAGCAGCGTCCCGGCGACCGGCAGCGCGAGGCCGAGGATCAGCGCCGCCCCGCCCAGCAGTTCGACGAACGTCGAGTAGACCGCCGCGGCGGTCGGCAACGGGGTGCCCATCGCGTCGAGGTTGCGCCCGGTGGCGGTCACCCCTACTTGGATCTTCTGCCACCCATGGGCCAGGAACACCGTGCCGACACCACATCGGGCGAGCAGCGCGACGACGTCGTATATCGGCCGATTACGCATGACAATCCTTCCTGCGGACGTATCCGTCAGATCATCCGCTCCGCAGCGATTCGGCGTCCACTCGGTCCGGTCCGCCGTTGCTCGATCGTGAAACGGCGGGAGGGGCGGCACGCCGTCGTAACACGGCGAACGCGACCCGTGAACCTGCCATCATGACCCAGCGAAGCGAGGGAATCGGAGGCACGGCGCCGGTGGTCACTCCCTCCGACGAAGGAGGACTCATGAGCGAGCGGAGCGAGGGAATCGGAGGCACGGCGCCGGTGGTCACTCCCTCCGACGAAGGAGGACTCATGAGCGAGCGGAGCGAGGGAATCGAAGGCACGGCGCCGGTGGTCACTCCCTCCGACGAAGGAGGACTCATGAGCGAGCGGAGCGAGGGAATCGAAGGCACGGCGCCGGTGGTCACTCCCTCCGACGAAGGAGGACTCATGAGCGCCATGGGAACCGAGGACACGCCTGCCCCGAGCGGCCCCGGCTACGCCGTCGAGGAGCAGCTGACCGCCGCCGGAGCCGTCCGCGTCGCGGGCGTCGACGAGGTCGGCCGGGGCGCCTGGGCCGGGCCGGTCGTCGTCTGCGCGGCCGTGACCCGCATGGACACCCCGCCGGAGGGCCTCACCGACTCCAAGATGCTCACGCCGCGCCGCCGCACCGCGATCGCCGAGGTTCTCGAGGACTGGCTCGCCGCGTACGCGTTCGGCGCCGCGGGCCCGGAGGAGATCGACGATGTGGGCATGACCGAGGCGCTGCGCCGGGCGGCCGTACGCGCGCTGGAGGCGCTGCCCGAACGCCCGGACGCGGTGATCCTCGACGGCGCGCACAACTTCCTCGGCGACCGCGCGGCCGCGGACGGGCGGCCGTGGCCGGTCCGCACCGAGATCAAGGCCGACCTGCGGTCGGTGTCGGTGGCGGCGGCGTCCGTACTGGCCAAGGTGCACCGCGACACGCTGATGGCCGGGCTGGGCCACGAGGAGTACGGCTTCGCGGCCAACGCCGGGTACCCCTCGCCCGTGCACCAGGACGCGCTCCGGCGGCTCGGCCCCACGCCGCACCACAGGCTGTCCTGGTCCTACCTCGACGACCTGCCCGAGTGGCGGCACCTGCGCAAGCACCGGCCCGAGATCGAGGGCCAGCTCTCCCTGATCTGACGGCCGGTCATCGCCGGTGGTCCCAGGTGGCCGCCTCCCAGTCCTGTGGCCCGATGCACGAGGCGGCGCCGGCAGTGGTGCTCGATCGCCACGACGGCCGACTCCTCGCCGGTGAGCCAGGGCGGATCGACGGCCGTCGGTGCCTCGTCGCCGATGGTCGGGGTGGTCGGCGTGGGCAGCGGCAGGACGTCCGGGTCCGGGACCGGCGGATCCGTCGTGGGCGTGGCACAGGGCCCGACACCGGCGAACCGGTCGTTGCCGGTGCGGTAACCGCTGGTGACCTCGATCCGCCACGAACCGTCGGCATGCCGCCGCCGCGGTGCGTCCGTCGGCGGCCGTCCGTCGGCGGTGGTCACGCGGGGCTCTTTCCCGAGCCGTACGGGATCTCGGCGTAGCGCCCCTCGGGTCCGCGCCGGACGTGGACCGGCACCCGGTACGAGCCGCCGGGGCCGAGCAGCGTCCAGGCGATCCACTGCGCCTCGACCTCATCGATGCGACGACCGGGCCGCGCGTGGACCCGCACGAGGTCCGTGAAGATTTTCGACGTCAGAGCCAGCCGTTGTGGCGCGCGGTGCGTACGGCCTCGATCCGGTTGCGCGCTCCGGTCTTGCCGATCGCCGCGGACAGGTAGTTGCGGACCGTGCTCTCCGACAGGTGCAGGCGTCCGGCGATGTCGGCGATGGTGGAGCCGTCGACCGCGGCGGTCAGCACGTCGCGCTCGCGGCCGGTGAGAGGGTTCGGGCCCGCACTCAACGCGGCCGTGGCCAGCTCGGGGTCGACCACGCGCTCGCCCGCGAGCACCCGGCGGATGGCGCGGGCGAGGTCCTCCACCGGGCCGTCCTTGACGAGGAAGCCGCTCGCGCCCGCCTCCATCGCGCGCCGCAGGTAGCCGGGGCGGCCGAACGTCGTGACGATGAGGATCTTGCAGTCGGGCAGCTCGGCGTGCAGGTCGGCGGCGGCGTCCAGGCCGCTGCGGCCGGGCATCTCGATGTCGAGGATGGCGACGTCGGGGCGGACCTCACGCGCGGTGGGCACGATCCGGTCGCCCGCGGCGACCTGACCGACGACCTCGAAGTCCTCCTCCAGGCCGAGCAGCAGCGCCAGCGCGCCGCGCATCATGCCCTGGTCCTCGGCCAGCAACACCCTGATCAAGAGACGTCTCCCTTCACCGGGAGCGTATTCAACGGGACCGTCACCGTGAGCCGATACCCGCCCCGCTCGTCCGGGCCGGCCTGGAGCCGCCCGCCGGCGCCGCTGACGCGTTCGGTGAGCCCGAGCAGGCCGTTGCCCATGACCGGGGGCCCGCCGCGGCCGTCGTCGCGGATCGACAGTACGGCGGTGTCCACACGGCCGTGTACCGAGATCTCGCAGGTGCCGGCGCCGCTGTGGCGGATGACGTTGGTGACGCCCTCGCGCACCACCCAGCCGAGCAGCGAGCCGGCCTCATCCGGGAGCGGCGTGCCCTCCTGACGGACGGTCGGCTCGATGCCGGCGTCGCGCAGCGCCGTACGCGCCCCGTCGATCTCGGCGGCGAGTCCCCGGCCGCGGTAGCCGCTCACGGCGAGGCGCACCTGCCGGAGAGCGTCCCGGCCGATCGTCTCGATGTCGGCCGCCTGGCCCGCCGCCAGGCCGGTGTCGCGCGGGATCAGCTTGCGCACCGCCTGGGCCTTGATCACCATCACCGACAGCGTGTGGCCGAGCAGGTCGTGCAGGTCGCGGGCGAACCGCAGCCGTTCTTCGGACACGGCCGTCCGGGCGAGTTCCTCGCGGGTCTCGCGGAGCTCGCGGATCGCGCCGAACAGCAGCAGGATGATGGAGACGATGAAGCCGGAGATCAGCGTGCTGTACCCGACGGTGAAGCCGTCACCGGCCGACGCGCCGCGAAGCCACGTGGCCACGCCGCCCAGCACGGCCAGCATCCCGACCACGACCACCGGCCACGGCCGGCGGGTCCACGGCACCACGACGCCGGCGGCCATCGCGGCCAGGGGGAACAGCATGGCCATGCCGTGCCCGAACCAGGCGTTCAGCACGAACGCGTCCGCGGTCAGCGCCACGAGCAGGCCGGACGCCAGCCGGTCGCCCCGCCCACGGCGGAAGCCGAACCAGATCGCCGCCAGGACCAGCGCGACGAACAACCCCAGCAGCGGCGCGGACGCCCAGAGCGGCCGCGCCCTCCCGTGCGCGACATCCGAGACGGCGCCGGCCCCGACCAGCAGCCACGGGTAGATCCCGAACGGGCCGGGCCCGTCGTCGATCCGCCCGGCGAAATCCGGCGCCGACCCCGGCGCGTCCGGCGCCTCGTCCCTGTGGGTCACAGAGAGACACCCTAGGACGTGGCGGAGAAGCCGGGAATGGTGGTCCATCCGCTTCTAAGCAGGACAAATGTCCTGGGTGCGTGGAACGCGGCGCCATACCTGGTAAACCGATCTTTCGTGAACTGGATGCAGGAACATCTCGACCTCGTCGAGCGGCACAACGCCGACGCGCTCGACCAGGCGGCCGGACTCCTCCTCCCGGCCGTGACCGGCGGCGGCCTCGTCCACGTCGGCGGATCCGGCCACTCGCTCGCGATGGTGCTCGAAGGCTTCTTCCGCGCCGGCGGCCTGGCCTGCGTGCACCCGCTGTACGCGCCGGAGATCTCACCGCTGCACGGCGCGTGGCCCGCGACCGAGGCGGAACGCCGGTCCGGCCTGGCCGGGCCGATCATGGAGGCGGCCGAGCCCCGGCCCGGCGACGTCGTGGTGATCTTCTCCAACAGCGGCGCGAACCCCTACCCGGTCGAACTGGCCGGCGCGGCCCGCTCGTACGGCCTGCCGGTGATCGCGTTCGTGTCCGGCCCGTCGATGGCGGCGGCGCCCGCGCGCGCCGGCGTGAAGCTCGGCGAGGTCGCCGACCTGGTCATCGACACGCTCGTCCCGCCCGGCGACGTGTCCTACCCGGCCGAGGCGCCGCGTACGGCGGCCCTGTCGTCGCTGGCGTGCGTGTACCTGTGGAACCTGCTGCTGGCGCGGATGGCCGACCGCGCGGACCTGCCGCTGTGGGTCAGCGCCAACGTTCCGGGCGGCGACGAGCGCAACGCCGAGCTGCTCGAACGCTACTCGGTCCGTGTCCCCGCACTAAGACGGTCCTTCACGGGGTAAGGAAATGCGTACCTGCCCGCCATAAGTGGAGGTGGCCCATGGACAAGACGACCAAGACGTTGCTCTCCGAGGCGGGCCATACCTATGCGGAGGACGCCGGAATCATCCTCAAGGACCAGCCGGCGGCCCTTTTCAAGCTCCTGGTACTCACGAATCTCCTCAGCACCCGCATCAACGCGGAGATCGCGGTGGCGGCGGCGCGCGAGTTGTTCGAGGCCGGCGGCGGCACGCCGCGCGGCCTGGCGAAGCTCGGCTGGCAGGGACGCGTCGACGCACTGGGCCGCGCGCACTATGTGCGTTATGACGAGAGCACCTCCACCCGGCTCGGCGACATGGCCGACAAGGTGATGGAGGACTATGCCGGTGACCTGCGCAGACTGCCGCAGAACGTCGGGCGTGACGCCGACCGGGCCCGGGAGGCGCTCCAGGAGTTCCCCGGCATCGGCCCGGTCGGCGCCGAGATCTTCTGCCGCGAGGCCCAGGCGGTGTGGCCGTGGCTGCGTCCGTCGTTCGACGCGCTCGCGCTCAAGGGCGCCGACCGTCTCGGCCTGCCCACCGACCCGAAACGCCTCGCCGAACTCGTCGGCGACCGCGAACTCGCCCGTCTCGCCTCCGCGCTGGTGCGGGTCGCCAAGGACAAGAAGCTGGCCGATCGGCTGGTCGGAGCCTAGCCAGGCCCCACCACCCCGGCTCAAAGTCCCGCCGTTCCACGGATGGGAACTTTGAGACCGGCCCCGAATCCCGCGTATTGTCGCCGGGCGGTAACCGTCTTGATGGGGGCACGCCAGACAATAGGTTCTGCCATTACATGGTGAACCTGCGCTATACACGTCTGCAGGCGTGAGGGGAGGGCGATGCGACCGTTCGGCAGATCCCGATCGCACCCGCAGATCGCGCGCGATGTGTTCGAACGCGCACGCTGGCGTTATTTCCAGATTCAGGCGGGTGTGCGGCGGCTGACGTTTCTCGTGCTCGTGGTCGGCGCGGCGGCGGTCGCCGTCGTCACCGGCTGGCCGCTGCTCACGACGGTCGTCTTCGCGGCCACGATCCTGCTCGTCATCGACTTCACCCTACGCTCGCCCAGCGGCATGGCGACGGCGTTCGTCGTCATGTGCTGGCTGGCCGTGATCCTCCCGCTCAGCCACCTCTACCCGCCCGGTGGCCACGAGGCCGTCTTCCTGGCCGCCCTCGCCCTCCCGACGGCCTTCCTCGCCCACCGCATCCGCGCGTACGCCCCGTGGCGTACGGCCCTGGCCGCCTTCGCCCTCGCCGGCATCGTGGCCGCCGCCCTCGCACACCCCTTCCCCCAGCTGAACGCCGCGCCCGCCTGGGCGACCGCGCTGGTCGTGCTGTGCTATCGCTGGTGGCAGGCGCGGCGCATCGTGCCGGCCGAGGCCTACGACACCGGCTGGGCGCAGGAGGACTACCAGGAGCCGGAGGAGTACGCCCCTCCGGCGCACGGGCGCGCCGTCGAGGAGGTCCCGCAGATCTCGGTGAACGAGGCGCTCGCCGAGCTGGAGGCCATGATCGGCCTGGAGCCGGTGAAGCGGCAGGTCCGCGCCATCGCGGCGTCGATCGAGGCGGCGCGGATGCGCGCGGAGGCCGGCTTCGCCGCCGAGAAGCCGATGCGGCACTTCGTGTTCGTCGGCCCGTCGGGCACCGGCAAGACCACCGTGGCCCGCGTCGTCGCCAAGATCTTCTACGCCTTCGCACTGCTGCCGTCACCCGAGGTCGTCGAGGCACAACGCGCCGACCTCGTCGGCGAGTACCTGGGCGCCACTGCCATCAAGACCAACGAGCTGGTCGACCGGGCGCTCGGCGGCGTCCTGTTCATCGACGAGGCGTACGGCCTGGTGGGCGGCACGGACGGGCAACCCGACCGGTTCGGCAACGAGGCCGTGCAGACGCTGCTGAAACGGGCCGAGGACGACCGTGAGAACGTCGTGATCATCCTGGCCGGCTACGAGGAGGAGATGGACACGTTCCTGTCCTCCAACCCCGGCCTGGCCTCCCGGTTCGGCACGCGGGTGAGCTTCCCCCGGTACGACCCGCCCGAGCTGCTCCAGATCGCCGAATACCACGCCACGCTGCGCGGCGACCGCCTCGGCCCGGACGCGGCGCCCACCCTCTGGGCGCGGTTCGAGGAGGTCAGCCGGCGTGGCATCGTCGACGAGCTGGGCAACGGCCGCTTCGTCCGCTCCCTGATCGAGGGCGCGGCGCGGGCCCGCGACGTGCGGATCGTCGGCGGCGGCTGGCGGCACGGGGCGCGGAGCGCCGAGAAGGCGCCCGAGCCGACGCCTGACGAGCTCGTCACGATCGGCGCCGCCGACATCGAGCTGGCGTTCGCCGAGGTGACCGAGCGCTATCGCGGTTACGCCGAGACGCCGACGCTGGAGGAGGCGCTCGCCGGCCTCGACGCGATGATCGGCCTCGAACCGGTGAAACGGCAGGTGCACGCCATCACGGCCCAGCTGCGCGTGGCGCAGCTCCGGCAAGAACAGGGTCTGGCCACCCATCCGCCGATGCGCCACTTCGTCTTCGCCGGGCCGCCCGGCACCGGCAAGACCACGGTCGCCCGCGTCCTCGGCCGCATCTTCGCCGCGCTGGGCCTGCTCGCCCGGCCCGAGGTGGTCGAGGCGCAGCGTGCCGACCTGGTGGGGGAGCACCTGGGCTCGACGGCGCTGAAGACCAACAAGGTGATCGACTCGGCGCTGGGCGGCGTGCTGTTCATCGACGAGGCGTACTCCCTGGTCAACCCCGGGTACGCCGGAGGCGACGCGTTCGGCGTCGAGGCCGTGCAGACGCTGCTGAAGCGGGCCGAGGACGACCGTGACCGGCTGGTCGTCATCCTGGCCGGTTACGACGCCGACATGGACCGGTTCCTGCGCTCCAACCCCGGCCTCGCCTCGCGGTTCTCCGAGCGCGTCGCGTTCCCCTCCTACACGCCCGACGAGCTGCTGGAGATCGCGGTGAGCCTGGCGGCCTCGGCCGGCGACTCGTGGGAGGAGGACGCGCTCGACGACCTCGCCGGCGTCTTCCAGCACGTACGCGGGCAGGGCCGCATCGACGAGCTGGGCAACGGCCGCTTCGTGCGCTCGCTGTACGAGAAGGCGTGCGGTTTCCGCGACCTGCGGATCGCCTCGCTCGGCTCGGACGCCACGACCGCCGACCTCACCACGCTGACCGCCGAGGACGTCCGCTCGGCGTACGCCGAGTTCGCCCAGCGCCGCGCCTGACGGTCTCAGCGAAAGTCGCCGGCGTGGTCCTGCGCCCACTCGGCGAAGGTGCGTGCGGGACGGCCGGTGACCTCCTCGACGGTCGCCGAGGTCTCGGCCGGCTTGCCGTCGCGGGCCGCCCACAGGCGGAGGAAGGTCTCGACGCCGATCGGGGGGATGGTCCGGCTCAGCTCGGCCCGCGCCTCCTCGGCGGAGACGACGTCGAGGCGGACGTCCCGGCCGATGGCGTCGCCGATGTGCTGGACCTGCCGCCGCAGGGTGAGCGACTCCGGCCCGTACACGGTGTA
This sequence comes from Actinoallomurus sp. CA-142502, assembly GCF_050936355.1. Taxonomy (NCBI): domain Bacteria; kingdom Bacillati; phylum Actinomycetota; class Actinomycetes; order Streptosporangiales; family Thermomonosporaceae; genus Actinoallomurus; species Actinoallomurus sp. CA-142502. The sequence continues at coordinate 8,457,707 of NZ_JBNJMY010000001.1, read as the reverse complement.
GGCCTGCCCCCGGTGGCCGGGTTCGGTCAGCGCGGCCACCGCGAGCGCGGCGAGGTCCTTCTCATGGACGGGTGCGGTCTGCGCCTCCGGGTACGGGGTGCGGACGACGCCCTCGGCGCGGATCGACGTGCGCCACCACCACAGGGTGTTCGTGGCGAACATCCCCGGGCGGATGAACGTCCAGTCGATGCCGGACCGTTCGATCGCCAGCTCCACGGTGCGGTGTGCCTGGGCGATCGGGTTCCGCTCGGCGTCGTCGGCCACGATCGCCGCCGACGACAGCAGCACCAGGTGCCGGACGCCCGCCGACCCGGCGGCCTCGACGAAGCCCTGAACGCCGTCCGGCTTGGCGTAGAGGAACACCTTCTCGGCGCCCTCCAGGGCGGCGGGCAGCGTCTCCGGACGCTCCAGGTCGGCGGCCACGACCTCCACGTGTGGAGAGAGGCCCGCCGCCTCGGGGGTGCGGCTCGTCGCCCGTACCCGCTCGCCCGCGGCGAGCAGGCCGTCGGCGACGTGGCGGCCCACATTCCCTCGGGCACCGAAGACGACCGTGACCACTGAATCCTCCTAACCCTCGGCGGTGCCGAGGAGCTTGACCAGTTGCTCGTGGAGCCGGCGACGGACGGATGGCGCCAGCGGGTCTTCGCCGAAGATGTCCCGTACGAACTGCGGCATCGTGATCGGTGAGAGGACCACGGCGTACGCGACCAGGAGCGCGAAGGCGGGATCGATCTCACCGGTGACCTCACCGGCCCGCTGCCGGCGGCGGATGCGCTCCAGCGCCTTCGCCGTCGTGGATCGCCGGGCCTCGGCGAACCGCTCGTCCTCCTCGGCGTCGGTGAACGGGCGGTCGCCCAGCGCCTGCCAGATCACCAGCCGGGCCCAGTCGGGATGGTCGAGAATCGCGTCCAGGTACGCGGCGACCGATTCCTCGAACGAGGCGTCCGGGGGCACCATCGAGGACTCGGCCTGCTGCCGGCGGCGGCACAACTCAGTGAGCAGGCCCTGCTTGCCGCCGAAGTAGTACGAGATCAGCTGCTGGTTCACGCCCGCACGGGCGGCGATCCCGGCGGTGCGGGCGCCCGCGTACCCCTTGGCCCCGAACTCGGCCACGGCGGCGTCGAGGATCCGCTCCCGCGTCCGTTCGGCCGTCTTCCCGCGATCCTCCGGCGATGGCGCTCTTCGTGCCGACATGCGGGCGATGCTAATCAATCAATCAGTTGGATGACAACTGTCAAGGAGATGGATGAGAGAGTGGTTTGTCCGACTAATGAGTCCTCTGGGAGGGTAGAGAACGCTCTGCCGGTTCTTCGTGATCCGGTGCCCGGGGCGGGTCGCCGCGGGGTGTCCGGATGGTGATCAAGGGGTGGTCAGGTGCTGCACGCCTTCGTCTACAACGACACAGCGATCCTGGTCCGGCACTGGTTCGAGGTGAGTCCCAAGGACAGTCATCTCGAGCACGGCGTACGGCTGGAGCTGCGGCTGCGTGAGCCGCAGCCGCTCCGCGGCAGCGAGTCCGCGGCGCAGCGGATCGTGGCCGACCGGCCGGTGTGGCGTGCCGACCTGTTCGACCGCGTCGACGGCACGCCGGGGGCGTTCGAGGCCGCGCACTTCCATCCCCGCTTCGACGGCGTCGAGCCGTGCGAGCGCAACTGGGCCGACGCCGTCAAGGCCACGCCGTGGGAGTGGCTGCACGGCGAGTTGTCCGACATCGGTGCCGTCGCCGAGCGGGCGGGCGTGCCGCTGGCGGACCCGGCCGCCGACGTCGAGCAGATCCGCGCCGACGCGCCGGAGATCGTCGCGGTGGCGCAGAGCCGCGCGGCGGCCCAGTGCGGCTCGGCGCACCAGTGCTACGCCTGGACGCGGGACGCCGCGCCGCTCGTCCACCTCATGCTCGGCCAGCTGCGTCGGCCCGAACTGCTCGACCGTGAGCGTGCCGCCCCGTGGCTGGAGTCGCGACCGCAGGAGACCACGACCGCGCCCTGAGGCCGGTCATCGGCGCGCCGCTCGTTCACCTCAGGTAGGGGGGCTGCTCGCTGGCCGGAGTCGCGGCCGTGGGAGCCCTGAAGGCGGTCACCTGGCGAGGAGGCGGGAGCCCAGCTCGCTGCGCGCGTACAGCACGACCCGGCCGACGCGTGCGCGGGTGACGAGTCCGGCGCCGTGCAGGACGCTCAGGTGCTGGGAGACCGCTCCGGGCGTGACCCCGAGCCGCTCGGCCAGGTCCAGCGTCGAGGCCGGCCGGTCCAGGCAGCCGAGCAGCGTCGCCTTGCGGCGGCCGATGAGCGCGACGATCGCCTCGCCGCCGGTCGGCGGCTCGGTCTCCCAGAGCGTCGCGATGCCGCGTGCCGGGTAGGCGAGCGAGGGCGGCTCGTCCGCGCTGATCGGCGGCGCCGTGCTCCGGACGAACAGGCACGGCATCAGGCACAGCCCGCGGCCGGTGACGTCGACCCGGTAGTCGATCGCGGGCACGTCCAGGCGCAGCACGCCGGCCTCCCAGCGCACGGCCGGGTGCAGGTCGGCGAACAGCAGCCGGGCGCCGCCGCGGGTGAACTGCCGGGCCCGGTAGAGCATGTCGGCCTCCAGCACTCCGCGCATGCGCGTCCAGTACGGGGCCAGCGCCGTCTCCCAGTACTCCCGGAGCAGGTCGGCGAGCCGGTCGCGGAGCCGCGCCGGCTCGTCCAGCCGGAGGATCGAGGGCACCGGACGGCCCGCGTGGGCGCGCCGGATGTCGGCGGCCACCTTCTCCGGCGGCGTCCGGCGGACGATCTCGAGCTCGTCCTCGAAGTCCGGGACCGGGACCTCGGGCCGGGGCGTGAGGAAGTCCGGCACCCAGCGCCGTACGCCGACGAGCGAGGCCAGCGGTCGCATGTCGAGGTGGGCCACGTCCTTCTCGACCCGTCGCCACCAGGGCATCTGCAGCACGAAGTAGGTCGGCAGCAGCGGGGTGCGCAGGCTCATCACCGTCTCCATCAGGGGAGACACGGCGAACCGCATGCCGACGAGGTCCTCGACGTCCAGGTCCAGCTCGATCATCCCGGCTCGCCGGTGGGGAGCCACCCGGGCAGCGGCTCACGGGCGTCGCGCCAGGCGCGCGGCACCCCCTCCGCTCCGGTGCCGGCGGCCACGATGCCGCCCGTGATGGCGGCGGTCGTGTCGATGTCACCGCCGACGGCGACGCAGTCGCGTACGGCCCGTTCGTAGTCGCCGAGATGGCGCACGGCGGCCCAGACGCAGAACGGCACGGTGTCCTGCGCCAGGACGCGGGCGCCGTTGCCGAGCTCGTACGCGGCCTCCTCCCGCGTGCGGTCCAGCAGACCGGCGGCCCGCCGTACGCCGTCGTGGACCAGGCCCGGCGGTGTGTGGGCGAGGACCGTCTCGATCAGTCCGGCGGCGTCGCCGCTCGCGGCACAGGAGGCGGCGACGGCCACCGCGACGGCGCCGGCCACACCCTCGGGGTGAGCGTGCGTGACGACGGCCGAGGCGGTGGCCTCCAGGGCAGCGCGCGCCGGGTCGCCGGGGTAGTACGCGCCGAGCGGCGCGACGCGCATCGCCGCGCCGTTGCCCATCGACCCGCGCCCGCCGAACTGCGCGGTAGTGGCGGACCGCCAGTGCTCGCCGTCGCGCAGCGCGCGGAGCAGGACGACGGTGCCGGGCCCGTAACCGCGGTAGGGGTCGTAGCGTTCGGCGAACGCCGCCGCGAGCGCGTCGCGCTCGACCTGCCCGTGGCGCCACAGGACGTCGAGGAGGTTGCAGGCCATCTCGGTGTCGTCGGTCCAGGGCCAGGGCGGTGCCGGCAGCGCGGTCTCGTCGAGCAGCAGCGGCCGGTTCTCCGTGGCGAAGAACTGGGCCCCGAACGCGTCACCGACGGACAGCCCCACAAGCGAGTCGAACGCACTCATGAGTCCTCCTTCGTCGGAGGCGTGACCAGGCGCGCTGTGTTTTCGATTCGTTCGCTCCGCTCGCTCATGGGCCCTCCTTCGTCGGAGGAGTGATCAGGCGCGCTGTGTTTCTGATTCGCTCGCTCATGGGCCCTCCTTCGTCGGAGGAGCGGCGAGGCGCGCCGTGCTCTCGCTCCGCTCGCTCATGTCAGGAACGGTATCCGGGGGTCAGGTGTCCTGGCCGAGCTGGTGGCGGATGGCGTCGGAGTCGCGCAGGGCCCAGTGCTCGACGATGCGGCCGTTCCGTACGCGGACCATGTCCATGCCGAGGACCTCGTAGCGTCGCCCGGAGGCGGTGTGCGTGCCGCGGGTGGTGTAGCGGTTGACCGAGGTGTCGCCGGCCACGACGTTCTGCTCGATCGTCACCGAGACGTCGTGGAAGGCGCCGCCCCGGCCGAACCCCTCCCACTTGCGCCGCCAGGCCTCGATGCCGTGGTGGTCGCCGGAGGACCCGCCGCGGTGGTCGACCACGTCCGGGTCGATCAGCGCGAGCGCCTCGTCGAGCCGCCCGGCGAGGACCTCGTCGTACATCCCGACCACGCGCCGGTGGACCTCGCCCGGTCCGGGGGTGACATCCGTCATCGTTCTCCTCCTCGCGACAACACTGCGGATAACCGGGGAACTCCCCGTTTCGCTGCTCACGGTAAATTAACCGGGGAGTACCCCGGTTAGCAAGGGAGGGCCATGCCGCCACGTCAGGCCGCCGAGCCGGGAGGCCGGCCGCGCCGGGCCGACGCCCGGCGCAATCACGACCTGCTGCTGGCCGCCGCCAAGGAGGTCTTCGCCGAACGGGGCGCGGGCGCGCCCCTGGACGAGGTCGCACGCCGGGCGGGGGTCGGCAACGCCACGATGTACCGGCACTTCCCGACGCGTGAGGAACTCCTCATCGCCGTCTACTCCGATGAGGTGACGGAGCTGTGCGCGCGCGGCGAGGCGCTGCTGGCGGCGGACCCGCCGGGCGACGCGCTGTTCACCTGGCTGGAGGCGTTCGTGGCGCACGTCGCGACCAAGCGGGACCTGGCGCTGGCCCTCACCGACGACCGCGCCGGCCGGCGCTCGGAGCTGTTCGACGGCTGGCACGAGTCGATGCGCACCACCGCCGAGGCCCTTCTGGACCGGGCGCGGCGGTCCGGGACGGTACGGCGCGGGGTGGACGCGGCCGACCTGCTGGCGCTCGCCAACGGCATCGCCCTGACCGGCACGGGAGACTCGCGGTCCCGCCGGCTGCTGGACCTGGTGCGCCGGGGCGCGACCCCGCCGTCGTAGCCCGGCGCAGGGTCACGCCCCGTGCGACCACTCCTCCAGCGCGCGGTAGTCGTCGTCGTCCAGGCCCACCCGGGCATCGACGCGACGCAGCAGGGACCGCCCTGGATGCCGGGCGGCCACCCAGGCGCGGTCGGCGTCGGTGATCTCATCGTCCACCCAGGCGAAGGCGCGCCCCGCCGCCCAGGCGACGAGCGTGCGGGTCTTCCAGTGCAGGCCGTCGCGCTCGTCCCGCTCGTCGAGGTCGGAGGGCTCGGGCCAGGCGACCACGGCCAGCCGCGGCAGGCCGAGCCGCGGGCCGACGCACTCGTTGGCGTCGTCCATCCACGTCGTCGCCCACACCAGCTCGCAGGGCAGCGCCGCCAGCCGGGGCCCGTGTGCGGGATCGATCCTGGTCAGCAGCGGATGGGGTTCGGGGCGATCCGCCGGATGGACCGGGTACGGCCCCGCGCCGAACGGAATGAGAGGCCCGTCGACGTCGAGGAACAGCAGCGGACGCCGTTCGAGATCTGCCACCCGAGCGGTCCGGATCAACGCCGGCCCGCCCGGGCCAGTGCCTGCTCGGCCTCGGTGGCCAGAGCGGTCACGAGATCGGCCGCCGAGGGCAGGTCGGTGATGAGGTCGACGGCCTCGCCGGCCCACACCGGCAGCGGGGGAACGGCGCCGCGTGCGACGTCGTCCCGGTAGTCCTGTCTCGCGGAGGGGTCGGCGGCGAGTTCGGCCTCCCGGCCGCGCCATCGGTCGAGGTGAGGATGGCCGAGGGTGCGGGCGGTGTACTTCGCGGGCCAGGGGGAGCCGCGGACGATGTCCAGCACGCTGCTGCGCTCGGTGTCCTCCGCGCCGCCCTCGACGATCGCCTTGCTGATGGAGGGGGCGACCACGGCCTCGGCGGTGGCCTGGAACCGGGTGCCGATGAGCGCCCCGGCCGCGCCCAGGGCCAGCGCCGCCGCCACGCCGCGGCCATCGGCGATCCCGCCGGCCGCCAGCACCGGCACCGGCGTCGCCAGATCCACCACGACCGGTACGAACGGCAGGGTGGACCGTCCGTGCCGGGCCCCGTGCCCGCCGCTCTCGGTGCCCTGGGCCACGATGACGTCGGCTCCCAGGTCCACGGCCCGCCTGGCCTCCTCCAGATCGGTGACCTGGACGACCAGCGCCGCCCCCGCCCGGCGGATGAGTTCCGCGAACGGGCCCGGGTCGCCGAAGGACAGCATCACCGCCCGCGGGCCGTACTCCAGCGCCCGCTCGACCGCCCCGGCGTCGGCCGACCAGGCCAGGAAACCGACGCCCCACGGTCCGTCCGTGCTCTCGGCGACGATCGGCAGCTCGCGGTCCAGCCAGGTCCGATCGCCTCGCCCACCGCCGAGCATCCCGAGCCCGCCGCCGCGAGAGACGGCCGCCGCGAGCTCCCCGCCGGCCGACCCGCCCATCGGTGCGAGCGCGATCGGATGCCGCACACCGAACAACTCCGTGAACGCCGTCGACAACGTCATCGCCCCATCATCCGCCCGCTGCCCGGAGGGCGGACCGGCGCTTTCGACGATTCAGACGAGAGCTAAATCTCTACCCGGCCGGGCGCGCGTCCGTTGAGCTGGAGCCGTGAGCCACGCCTTTCCCCTCGTCCCCGCCCTCGCCGTCATCTTCGCCGGTGTCCTGCACGCCACCTGGAACGCCCTGGCCAAGGCGGCGCCCGACCGGTACGCCGGGTTCGCCCTCATCGGCACCGCCCAGGGCGCGGCCGGGCTGCTCATGGTGCTCGCGGCCGGGACGCCGGCGCGCGCCTCGTGGCCCTGGATCGCCGCCTCCGTCGCGCTGCACGTCGTCTACACGGCCCTGCTCGCCCGCTCGTACGAGCTGGGCGACTTCAACCAGGTCTATCCGCTCGCCCGCGGCACCGGGCCGTTGATCGTGGCGTTCGTCGCCGCCACGACACTCGGGGAGAGCCTCTCCGTCTTCCAACTCGCGGGCGTCGCGGCGGTCTGCGGCGGTCTCGGTGCCCTGGCGTTCGCGGGCGGGGTGTCGCGGCGGCAGGCCGGCGCCATCGGCGCCGCGCTCCTCACCGGCGTATCGATCGCCGGGTACACCCTGATCGACGGCGTCGGCGTACGGCACGCGGGCACGGCCGTCGGCTACAGCGGATGGCTCTTCTTCTGCATGGGCCCGCCGGTCGTCGCCTGGGTGTACCTGGCGCGCGGGGCGGCCGTGTGGCGCGGCGTCGCCGCCCAGTGGCGGCTCGGCCTGCCCGGCGGCCTGATCTCCGTGCTCGGCTACGGCATCGTCGTGTGGGCGCAGACGCGCGGGGCGCTCGCCGCCGTCGCGGCCCTGCGGGAGACCGGCGTGATCAGTGGTGCCGTCATCGGAGCGGTCTTCTTCCGCGAGCGGATGGGCCTGCCGCGGTTCGCCGCCGCCGGCGTGGTCGTCGTCGGCGTCGCGCTCATCAACGTGCACTGACCTGCCCGCGGTTTCGACGCCGCGTGAGCGGTGAGAGTGACCCGAATGAACGGTTCCGAGCAGGATGCCCACCCTGCCACCGTCGTGTTCACCTGGGACGTCACCCCGGGCCGGGAGGCGGAGTTCGAGACGTGGGCGCACGGCGTCAACGACACCGCGACGGACTTCCCTGGTCACCGCGGGGCGACCTGGCTGCGCGCGGAGGGGTCGCGGCACCGCTACTACACGGTGCTCAACTTCGTCGACGAGGAGCGCCTGGACGCCTGGATGAACTCCGACGAGCGCGACGAGTGGCTGGAGCGGCTCGATGGCATCGCCAAGGAGCACCGCCACCACACCACGGGTCTGGAGACCTGGTTCAGCCTGCCGGGCGAGGCGGTGCCTCCGCCGGCGCGTACGAAGATGGTGCTGGTCACCCTCCTGGCGGTCTACCCGCTCAGCCTCTTCTTCCAGGGGCTCGTCGCGCCGTGGACGCAGAGCTGGCCGCTGCCGCTCCGCGCCGCGCTGTTCCCCCTCGTCGTCGTGCCCACGCTCACGTACGCGTTCATGCCGGGGCTGAGCCGCGCGTTCCGCGGCTGGCTGTACCCGCCGCACCGGACGCACCGCCCCGCACGGCGCACGGACCGGCACGAGACCGGGAACGTCTCACACCGGCCTTCGTGAGCGCCGCGGCCCGGGCCTGCCGCCGGGAGGCTCACGTTCGTGCGTCGCCGGTCGTGGCCATCGTGTCCGCCCGGTGGTCGATCGGCCGGTTGTCGATGGTATCGGCCGTGATCCGGCTCCAGGAGTTGGTCCGGGCCTGCCGCCGGGAGGCTCACGATCGTGCGTCGCCGGTCGTGGCCATCGCGTCCGCCCGGCCGTCGATCACGCGGTTGTAGACCGTCTCCGTCTCGGCCGCGATCCGGCTCCAGGAGTACCGTTCGCGCGCCCGCACCGCGGCCGCGGCCGCCAGGGACGGGCCCAGGCGGGGATCGGTCAGCAGCCGTCGCAGCCGCCCGGCCAGGGCGCTCGGCACCAGCGGCGGGACGTACAGGCCGGTCACCCCGTCGACGACCGTGTCCAGGTGGCCGCCGACCGAGGAGACGATCACCGGCACGCCGCACGCCATGGCCTCGATCGCCGTGATCCCGAACGGCTCGTACCAGGGCACGGACACGACGACGTCGGCGGAGCGGATCAGCGCCGGCATGTCGTCGTGCCGGACCGCGCCGGTGAACAGCACCCGGTCGGCGACGCCCCGCGCCAGCGCCAGGCGCCGCAGCCGCAGCGCCTCGGGATCGCGTCCAAGGTCCGCGTGGCCGGGGCCACCGGCCACGACCAGCTCCGCGTCCGGCACATGGCACAGCGCCTCGATGACGGTGTCCACGCCCTTGCGCGGCACGAGGCGGCCGGTCGTGAGCAGGCGCGGCCGGTCCCCGCGCGGGGCGACCGGCCCGTCGGGGCGGAAACGCTCGACGTCGACCCCGCACGGCACCACGTGGACCGCGCCGGGCGGGACGCCGTAGGACTCCAGCTCCCGTACCTCGTCCGCGCACGTGGCGATCACCGCGGCGGCGTCCCGGCCCACCTGGGCCTCGACGCGGAGCCGCTGGGGCGGGCTGGTGTCCGCGTCCCGCTGGTAGCGGCGCTTGACGCTGCCGAGCGCGTGGAACGTCTGCACCACCGGGACGTCGAGGTCCCGTGCTCCGCCCATCGCCGCCAGCCCGCTCATCCAGAAGTGCGCGTGCACGACGTCCGGCGGGTCCACGGCCCATCGCTGCGCCAGCCGCTCGGCGAACTCGGCCATGTGCGGCAGGAGCTCGTCCCGGGCGACCGGCCGCGCGGGCCCGGCCCGTACGTGCTCCACCGTGACGCCGGGCGCGTAGCCGACCGAGTCCGGCAGCGCGACGTCGTCGCGCCGGGTGTGCACCGTGACCTCGTGGCCGCGCCGCGCCAGCGCGGTGGCGAGGGCGCCGACGTGGACGTTCTGCCCGCCGGCGTCGACGCCGCCGGGCGTCGCGAGCGGGCTGGCGTGCTCGGAGACCATGTCGATTCTCAAAAGTGCTCCTTTACGCGGTGGCCTACGGAAGAGCCTTGCCACAGCGACAATGTCGCCAAACTCGCCACAGATTAGGCAAAATCAGCTATTCTGCGGTCGTTTCCGGCGGGCGCGGTTCGCGATGCGCCGCCTCAACCCCATGTCGCACCGCTCGGCGGTGCTCAAACATGATCCGCCTGCTGAGCTGTGGCGATGGCTGCCTGGATTGCCGTAATAATGGGGTAATTATTACTATTTGCGCGACGATGAATTAACGTGCGGGAAACGCCGCTGAGGGGTGTGGCGCAGGTGCGAGCGCGTTTGACGGGCGTACGTCGGGGCACAGACGGCGAGGCCGGAGTCGCGCGTGAAAGTTGCAGTGCCTTTCTCGGTCCGGAGCGCGGAACCGGCCCGGTTGTGCCATCGTGCGGAAGACGATGAGCCCGGGAAGGGAGCGGCGCATGGCCACCGACAACGCCTCGCATCCTCTCGCGGTTCACATCAGGGACCGGCTCGCCTCCGACGCCCGCACGGTGGAGTTCGGCATCGACGTCGTCGTCCGCGAGGACGTGGTCGTCCTGCGGGGACAGGTGGCCACCGCCCGGCGCAGGGCGCTGATCGAGGCGGTCGCCCGCGAGGCCGCCTCCGGCCTGCGCATCGCCAACGACGTCACCGTCGTCGAACTTCCACACCAGACACGGCGCGCCGACGGTGCCTCGTGGTGACTGTGCCGGTCACGGCCCGGTGAGGCGGGACCGTACGTGCTGGTCGGGCCGTAGCCGGGCCGCGCGCGGCGCGCGGACGGTGCCTCCTGGTGACCCTGCCGGTCACGTCCTGGTGAGGCGGAATCGTACGTGCTGGTCGGGCCGTAGCCGGGCCGCGCGCGGACGGTGCCTCCTGGTGATCCCGCTGGTTACGTCCTGGTGAGGCGGGACCGTACGTGCTGGTCGGGCCGTAGCCGGGCCGGGCGCGGCACATCGACGGTGCCTCCTGGTGACCCTGCCGGTCACGGCCCGATGAGGCGGAATCGTACGCGCTGGCCGGGCCGTAGCTGGGCCGCGCGCGGCACGTCGTCGGCGGCCAGCACCGCCGCGACGGGGTAACCCCCGGTCGTGGGATGGTCGGCGAGGAAGATGATCGGCAGCCCGTTCGGCGGCACCTGCAGGGAGCCGGTGACCATGCCCTCGCTCGGCAGTTCGCCCTCCCGGCGCCTGGTCAGCGCCGGGCCCTCCAGCCGCACGCCGACGCGGTTGCTCTGCGCCGTCACCTCGTACGCCGCGCGGGTCAGCGGCTCCAGGCTCTCGAACCAGTCGTCGCGCGGGCCGGGCGCGATCCGCAGCACCGGCTCGGTCTCCGGCTCCGGCACGGGCGCGACGTCCACGGTGATCGGGCCCGTCGCGTGACCGCGGCCCAGCCGGTCGCCGGCGGACAGCGGCGGCGGGCCGAGCCCCGAGAGCACGTCGGTGGAGCGGCTGCCGAGCACCGGTTCCACCTCGACGCCGCCGCGGACCGCGACATAGGTGCGCACCCCCGAGGACGGCGCGCCGAACTCCACCACCGTGCCGGCCGGGACGTGGAACGGCGCGTTCATCGTCCCCGGCCGTACGGGCAGCGGCGCGCCGGTGACCGCGATCCACGCCCCGGTGTCGAACCGCAGCGCGGCGCCTCCGAACGTCAGCTCGAGCCCGGCCGCCCTCTCGTCGTTGCCGACCAGGCGGTTCGCCAGGCACAGGCTGGGCCGGTCCGCCGCGCCCGAGTGCGGCACGCCCAGGTGCGCGTAGCCCGCGCGGCCCAGGTCCTGGACGGTGGCGAGCGGCCCGGAGCGCACGACCTCGATCATGCGCGCGCCTCGAAACGGACCCGGGTGCCGGGCTGGAGCAGCGACGGCGGCTCACGGTCGGGATCCCACAGCCGCAGCGTCGTACGGCCGAGGAGCCGCCATCCGCCGGGCGAGGACGACGGATAGATCGCCCCGTACGGCCCGGCGATCGCCACCGACCCGGCCGGGACCGCGGTGCGCGGGGAGTCGCGGCGCGGCACGTGCAGGCGCTCGTCGAGGCCGGTCAGGTAGCCGAACCCGGGGGAGAACCCCAGGTACGCCACGACGTACTCGGCCGCCGCGTGCCGCTCGACGACCTGCGCGCGGGTCAGCCCGGTGATCGCGGCGACCTCGTCCAGGTCCGCACCGTCGTAGACGACCGGCACGCGCAGCGGCTCGCCGCCCGCCGTACTCGTCTCCGGCAGCGGCAGGCCGCCCAGCAGCGCGCCGAGCGGGCCGAGGTCGGTGCCCGGCGCGGTCGTCACCAGCACGGTGCCGGCGCCCGGGACGACGTCGACGATCTCGGTCCGGCCGAGCGCCCGGACGGCGGCGTGCAGCCGGTGCGGCGTCTCGGTCTCGACCAGCAGGGCGGCGTCGCCTGCCCGGAGCACCTTCACGCGAACGGCCCCAGGCGGACGCCGGCGCGTTCGATGGTCGTGCGGACGGCCCTGGCCAGCCCGACCGCGCCGGGTGTGTCACCGTGCACGCACATGGACCGCGCGGCCACGCGTACCACCGAGCCGCCGATCGACTCGACCGTGCCGTCGACCGCCATCCGTACGGCGCGGGCCGCGACCTCCTGCTCGTCCTCGATCACCGCGCCGGGCCGGCGGCGGGACACCAGGGTGCCGTCGGGGTTGTAGGCGCGGTCGGCGAAGCACTCGTCGACCACGGTGACGCCCCCGACGTCGTGCAGCGCCGAACCGGGCAGCGTCAGCAGCGGCAGCGACGGGTCGTACGCGACGACCGCCGCGGCCACCGCCTCCGCCTGCGCGGGATCGCGAACGAGGCGGTTGTAGAGCGCGCCGTGCGGCTTGACGTAACGGACCCGGCCGCCCTCCGCGCGCGCGATGCCGTCGAGCGCGGCGATCTGGTAGAGGATCTCGGCGGTCAGTTCCTCCGGCGCGACGTCCATCTCCCGGCGGCCGAACCCCGCCAGGTCGCGGTAGGACACCTGCGCGCCGATCGCCACGCCCCGCTCCACCGCCGCCGCACAGGTGCGCCGCATGATCAGCGGATCGCCCGCGTGAAAGCCGCAGGCGACGTTCGCGCTGGTGACGATGGACAGCAGGGCGAGGTCGTCGCCGAGCCGCCACGGCCCGAACCCCTCACCCAGATCCGCGTTCAAGTCGATCATTGCGCCAGGTTCTCATCCGACCGGTCCGTGATGAGCATCCGGCCGGGCGAATGCGTGATCACGAAGGGTGCCTCCGAGGCCATCACGACGGCCTGCGGGGTCACGCCACAGGCCCAGAACACCGGGACGTCGCCGTCCGCGAACTCCACGGCGTCCCCGAAGTCGGGCCGGTCGAGCGACGCGATGCCCAGCTCGGCGGGGTCGCCCACGTGCACGGGCGCCCCGTGCGCCAGAGGATGGCCCGCCGTGATCTCGATGGCCGTGGTGACGAGGCCGGCGGGCACCGGCCGCATCGAGACGACGAGCGGCCCGGCCAGGCGCCCGGCCGGCCGGCACGGCCGGGAGGTGACGTACATCGGCACGTTGCGGCCCTGCTCGACGTGGCGCAGCGGCACCCCGGCCGTGGCCAGCGCCGTCTCGAACGTGAAGCTGCAGCCGAGCAGCAGCGCGACCAGGTCGTCGCGCCAGTACTCGGTGACGTCCGGGACCTCGGCGACGAGCCGCCCGTGCTCGTACACCCGGTACGCCGGCAGGTCGGTGCGCAGGTCGGCGGTGGCGATCTCGCGGGCGTGCGGGTCACCGGGATCGGTGACCTCCAGGAGCGGGCACGGCCCGGGGTTGCGGAGGGCGAACAGCAGCGCGTCGAAGGCCAGGTCGCGCGGCACGGCGAGCAGGTTCGCCTGGACGTGTCCCCGGCACCAGCCGCTCGTGGTCTCGGGCACCTCGCCGGTGCGGAAGACCTCGCGCGCCTGGGAGGGGGTGAGGATGCCGGGTTGCTCGAGAGCGGTCATGCCACAGTCATGCCCGATCCAAGCGCGGACAGGCCGCCCGCGAGCGCCGAATCGGCTGCGGGCGGTCAGTCGCGCCGGTCGACGAAGAGCGTCTGCGCCACGCTGCCGAAGTCACCGCGCTCGTCGTAGAGCCGCGTCCGGCACAGGCCGCTTCCGGCCGGGCCGATCGTCGTGGCGGCGTCGAGACAGGTCCACTCGCCGGCCTGGGGCCGCAGCAGGTGCAGGGTGAAGTCCACGTTCGAGAACGTGTACGCCGCGAAGCTCAGCTCGGAGCTGATGCCGCTGGCGGTGTCGGCGACTCCGGCGACCCGCTGCAGCGGCGTGGGCTCCTCGTCCGGCAGCACCGGAACGGCGAGCCGGGTCCACAGCACGGCCGGCCCGTTGAGCAGGACGCCGCCCTCGGCGAACCGCCACTCCAGCGCGTGGAAGTACCCGAAGTCGGGCAGCGGCGACTCGGTCAGGGCGGCATCCGGCAGCGGGAAGCGCGGCGCCGCGGTCTCGGAGGCGATCACCTCGGTGTCGGCGCGCCGCAGGCGCCAGGCGCGCGCGTACGCGACCGGGCGGCCGTCGGCGACCATCTCCGCGGCGACGGACTGCACCCGCCGCCCGGGCCGTACGACCTCGGTGTGCACGACGACCTCGCCGACCGGGATCGGCCCGAGGATGTCGATGGCGAGCTGCGAGACGGCCATGTCGGGCTGCGGGTCGGTGCGTTCGAGCTCACGCGTGAGCAGCGCCGCCGGCGGGCTGCCGTGCTGGTGCCGCGGATCCCACGGCCCCTGGGTCAGCTCGGTCGCCTGGAAGCGACCGTCACCGAGCGGACGGTAGAGGCTGTCGGCCATGGGAGTCCCTTCGGCATGTCCGGACGCCCGTGCGGGGGTGAACGGGCACGTCACGTCTCTACCATGATTCGGGCCGAATCGGGGATCCCCGCCGTGCGCTCAGACCTCGTCGCGCAGGCCTCGCAGGGCGGCCCGCAGCGCGCGCGGGTCGTCGCCGACCTCGTCGACGATCGCCATGAGCCGGTGGAGGATGTCGTGGCGGTCGTGGCCCTTGTCCAGGAGGTACTCGGCGATCCCCCACAGCTGGGGCGGGTCGCCGTCCCACAGGCGCCGGGCCAGGCGCAGGTGCGCCTCGATGTGCTCCCGGTCCGGGTCGGGGTGCTCGAACTCCAGCAGCCGGTGCCGGTCGTGGTCGTCGGCCGGGTCGAGCCGGGTGAGGTCGATCTCGGCGTTGCCCGCGGTCAGGAACGGGAAGGCGAACGCCCGGCGGGCGAGGGCCTCCAGGTCGCCGTCGGGCAGCAGCCGCTCGACCAGCTCCCGGTCGAGACCGAACGTCGTCGGGTCGCGATAGGCCTCGGCGAACTTGCCGGTGATGTCCCAGACCTTGTCGAGGGTCTGGCGGACGCCCTCCTCGTGGAGGCGGGTGCGCTGGCTCGCCCAGCGGACCCATGCGGCCAGCACGTGCGGCATGGCGTCCTGCTCGCCCGGGGACAGCATGACCTTGCGCGGCAGGTAGTGCAGCAAGAACGTCTCGCACTTGATGGGGCTGACGCGCAGCGGACGGCCGAAGTCGTGATCGCAGCCGTAGTCGATGATCCGGTCGACGCAGCGGCTCGCGGCCGAGCGGTCCGACAGCCCCTCGGCCTCGTCGGAGGCGAGGAACTGCGCCGCCATGGTCGCGCGCCGGTCGCGGCTGTGCACCGGCGGGGCGGGCCGCCGCCCGCCGGGCGGCAGCGCGCGGATCCGCGCGCGCACGAACGCGTGGTAGG
Source organism: Actinoallomurus sp. CA-142502 (assembly GCF_050936355.1). NCBI lineage: Bacteria > Bacillati > Actinomycetota > Actinomycetes > Streptosporangiales > Thermomonosporaceae > Actinoallomurus > Actinoallomurus sp. CA-142502. The sequence goes on along the minus strand of NZ_JBNJMY010000001.1, from coordinate 8,442,300 downwards.
AGCCGAAGGTGTCCTTGACCGGCGGTTCTTCGGTGTCGTCGGTGATCGCGAGGGCCTTCTCCAGCATCGCGCGGGCGCGGCTGGCCGGGAGCGGGTCGAAGAGCATCAGGGGGTTGTCCTCGGCCTCCTGGCGGCAGTAGCCGAGCAACTTCTCCACCTGCGAGGACACCCACGCGTCGACCACCATGCCGCGTTCGTTGTGGTCGATGACGACCACGAGCGCGTGCCGCTCCTCACCGCCATAGGTGTAGGTGCAGACGATGGAGTCCTGGTCGCCGTAGACGTCGCGGGAGACGTAGCAGTCGTCGGGCTCGACCATGCCGACGCGCCCGGCCCAGCCCGGCCGCGCGACCCCCGCCTCCATGAGCGGCAACGCGGCGCGTTCGGCCTTGGCCGCCTGCCGTGGCGTGCCGAGATAGGCGATGCCGGTGAGCAGCGCCAGCGCCGCCGGCGTACCGGCCTTCGCGGCGTAGTCGACCAGGGCCTCGCCGACGAGCTCCTCCACGTCGTCGTGCAGCAGCCGCTTGCCCCACCAGGCGCCGAGCATCTCGCTCACGATGAGCTCGGCGTCGAGGGGACTGCGTACGGCCAGCAGCTCGCGGGCGGCGCGGAGCATCTCCTGGAACACGGCTTCCGGAGGTTGTGCACGGCGCCGTGTCATGCAACCTCACCACGTGTGGACGGGCGCACGCCGGTCGGTTCGCTCATGCGCCCTCCCAGCGATGCTCGCGCATCCAGCGGCTCGCGCAGGTCGCTCACGTGGGTGCCTTTTCGCAATACGTCCCATGGCGCGGCCGGGAGCGGCGCCCGAGGGAGGAGTGGTCCGGTGTCCGGCCACTTACCCTACTCGCCCGAAGAAGGTTCGGCTCGTCGTGCGGAGGGTGGTTCGGACTTCACCATGCTCACCAGGTGTTCGCGTGCGAGGGACTCGACGACCTCCGGGGTCAGGTCCACGCCCAGATGCCGGCCGCGCAGACCGACGTCCGTGATACAGCGTTCGACGGTCTCGGGGGAGAGCTCGGTGAAGTCGCGGCAGAGCCGCCTCACGATCGCCGGTGAGACGTCCAGACGTGAGATGAGCTGCGTCGATTGCATGCGGACACCCTCCCGCCACAGAAGATCCGGGTACGTGCGCGTCGGCTCCGAATCTCGACTCTGACGTCAGGGGTGTCAAGACTTCCCGGCGACACGATCCCGTCCCTTCCGCTCGTCCAGCCACGCCGGGTGGTGACGCGCCGCCCAGTCCTCCGGAACGTGCCCGAGGAACATGCCGCCGAGCGCGCCGCGGTCGCGCAGCGCGTACCAGAGATGGCCGAGCACGACGATCCCCGTCGCGACGAACAGCCAGTCGTGCACGAACGTCGCGCCGCCGCGGAAGGAGTCGGGCCACGGGTGCGGGAACGTCATGATCAGACCGGTGCCGAGCATCACCAGGATCGCGCCGCCCGCGAACGCCGCGTTCAGCTTCTGGCCCGCGTTGTACTTGCCGACCGGGTGGATGCCGCGCCCGCCGGCGGTGGCGCGGCGGTCGCGTCCGCGCAGCCACGCCCAGTCGTCGGGGGAGAAGCGGTTCAGCCGGCGCAGGTCGTCGCGGAACGCCCGGGACGCCCAGCCCAGCAGCGCCGGCACCGGCAGCGCGAACCCCGCGTAGACGTGGACCGTACGGAGCAGGTGCCGGTGCCCGACCGTCTCGGCGAACGCCGGGACGTACAGCACCGCCCCGGTCACGAGGCAGGCGAGCATGAACAGGGCCGTCGTGTGGTGGACCCACCGCACCGACCGCGCGAACCGGCTCACCCGGATCACGGGCCCTCCTTCGTCGGAGGAGTGACCGGGGGAACTGTGCTCTCTGGTTCCCTCGCTGCGCTCGGTCACGAGGTGTACCCGTTCGAGCGTCCAACCCAGGCGTCCACGTCGTAGCCCCGTTCCTCCCAGTAGCCCGGCCGCACGTCGCCGACCACCTCGATGCCGCTCAGCCACTTGGTCGACTTGTAGCCGTACATCGGCGCGACGTACATCCGCACCGGACCGCCGTGGTCGTGGCTGACCGGGCCGCCCAGCATGCCGGTCGCCACGATCACGTCGCGGCGGCGCGCCTGCTCCATCGTGAGGCTCTCGGTGTACGTGCCGTCGAAGGAGGTGAACCGCACGCCCCTCGCGCCGGGTCGTACGCCGACGGCGTCGAGCAGGTCCGGCAGCGCGACGCCCTCCCACGCGACGTTCGGCACGTTCCAGCCCGTGACGCAGTGGAACGTGTCGGTCATCCGCGTCTGCGGAAGCGCGTGCTGAAGATCGGCGAAACTGTACGAGCGCGGACGCTCGACCAGGCCGCGCACCCTGAGGTTGTAGTCGGCCGGCGCGATCCGCTTCACCGGCCCGGTCACGGTGTAGAACCGGAACCCGCCGGCGGCCGGCACGATGCCGGAGATCCCCGAGCCGACCGGCCCGAGCGCGCGGTTCACGCCCCGCTGCACCCACGCGCCCGTCGCGACGCCGAGGGCACCGAGACCGACCATGCCGAGGACGACACGACGCCCGACCGGTGATCCTTCGCTGCTCACGCTGCTCACGTCTCCTATTCGAGCACTCGCCGGGCCGTACGCCCATGGATCGCGCGATGCCGTCAGGAAACCGTCATAAATCGCGTGCGTTCTCCAAGCCGCCGTCGTAGCCTGCGGGCATGACGTGGCGATATTGATCTTCACCTGAGTCCCGGCTCGCGCGCAGGCTCTACGCCTACGCGTTCTTCGAGGACTTCGTCCTGTTCTACCCGGTGTACGCGGTGCTGTTCGCCGATGCCGGGCTGTCCGCGGCGGAGATCTCGTCCCTGTTCATCCTGTGGTCGGTCAGCTCGTTCGTGATCGACGTGCCGTCGGGGATCTGGGCGGACGCCTTCTCCCGGCGCCTGCTGCTGACCCTGGCGCCCGGTCTCACCGCCGCCGGCTACGCCCTGTGGACGTTCCTGCCGTCCTATCCCTTCTTCGCGCTCGGCTTCGTGCTGTGGGGCGCCGGCGGAGCCGTGCGCTCCGGGGCCCTGCAGGCCCTGGTCTACGACGAACTCACCCGTCTCGGCTCCTCCGACGCGTACGGGCGGCTCATCGGCCGGTCGAGGGCCGTCGGCACGACCGCCGTCATGGCGGCGACGGCCCTGGCGTCCCCGGTCCTGCACCTGGGCGGATACCGCGCCGTGGGCCTGGCGAGCGTGGCCGTCGCCCTGCTGGGCGTGCCCGTGGGCCGTTCCTTCCCCGAGTCCCGCGGTGACGGCGCCCGGGAAGAGGACCAGGAGGAAAAGCGGTACGGCGCGGTGCTCCGCTCGGGCCTCGCCGAACTGCGCGGCGCCCCGGAGGTCCGGCGCCGCCTGCTCGTCGTCGCACTGGTGTCCGGAGTGGACGCGCTGGACGAGTACGTGCCGCTGCTGGCGAAGGCGACCGGCGCCGGGGCGGCGACCGTGCCGCTGCTGGTGCTCGTGGTCACGGCCGGCGTCGCGGCCGGAGGCTGGCTGGGCGGCCGGGGCACCACGTGGGTGGGGCCGGTCCTGGCCGCGGCCTCGTCGCTCCTGGCGGTGGGCGCCTGGTCGGGCCGGCCGGCCGGGCTGGTGGCGGTCGCGGTGGCGTTCGGCGCCTTCCAGTGGGCGATCGTCGCCGCCGACCTGAGGTTGCAGGAACAGATCTCCGACGGCGCGCGGGCGACGATCACGTCCGTGGCGGGCTTCGGGACCGAGGTCGTGGCGGTGCTGACCTTCGCCGGCTACGGGCTGGGTTCCTCCAGGCTCGCCGCCGGCCCGCTGTTCGCCCTGGCCGCCGTGCCGTACGCGATCGTCGCGCTGATCCTGTGGCGGAGCCGGGAGTGAGCCGGAACCGGATCCCGCGGTGAGCCGCCGCCGCGGGCTCCGAGCGCCCTCTGCCAGGATGATGAGGGAGAACGCGAGGTGCCGGGGGACTCTGGAGGACGCCGTGACGGTATCGCTGCCCATCGCGCCGGAGGCCAACGCGCTGCTCAACCGCAGCCCGCTGGCCCTGCTGATCGCGATGCTGCTGGACCAGCAGGTGCCGCTCGAACGCGCGTTCGCGGCCCCGGCCGACCTGGCCCGCCGGCTGGGCCACGACCCGACGGCCGAGGAACTGGCCGACCACGACCCGGACAAGCTCGTGGCCGTCTTCGGCGAACGCCCGGCCCTGCACCGCTTCCCCAAGGCGATGGCCGCGCGGGTACAGGCGCTGTGCCAGGTCCTGGTCGACCGCTACGACGGCGACGCGTCCCGGGTCTGGACGGAAGCGACGACAGGCCCGGACCTGCTGAAGCGCGTGGGAGACCTGCCGGGCTTCGGCGAGCAGAAGGCCAAGATCTTCGTCGCCCTGCTCGGCAAACGACTGAACGTACGCCCGGAGGGCTGGCGCGAGGCGGCCGGCCCGTACGGCGAGGAGTCCTCGCACCGCTCGGTCGCCGACATCGTCGACGAGGAGTCGCTCGGCCTGGTCCGCAGCTACAAACAGCAGCTGAAGGCCGCCGCGAAGAAGTAACCGCCCCAAGCGAGCCGAACCGCGGGTGCGGCGGGACGCCCAGCAGGACCGGGCACGAACCCCGCCGAGCGGCTGCGCGTGTCGTCCCCGTACCAAGAAGAGGTGTGTCTCCCCGTCGCTCCGGTCCCGGGCGCCCGGCTTCAGGGGCGATACCCGGCACGAGCCCTGTCGAGCCCCGCGACACGCCCACCATCTTCACCGATCGCACCGTTCGGGCACCGCACCCACGCGACCCCGCCAAAGCACGTGCGTTTGCACGTGCGACAGCACATGTACAAACATCGTCGTCGATGGTCATGCCCGGCATTCCGCCTCTGGGCAGGGCCATCGCCGAAAAGATGAGGTAATTAAGAATTGCCGATATTCGCCATTACGGCGTCCGTATTCCATGCCGGTCCACATCCGGCCCACATCGGACCCGCATCCGCACTGCTGAAGCCGTCTCCCCACGAGGAGGCGTGACTCGCCGAGATCGGGGATCTCGCCCGCCGGGCCCCTGCTGGCGCTTATCATCTCTTCCGCCGGATGCGCGGTCTCCTGCCGTGCCGCCGGCCGGGCGGGTATGGGCCGTGTTCGTCAGCGGCCGACGATAACGATGCCGAACGGGACTTCCGTCGGCGGCGAACCATCGAGATGATGAAAACCTGACTCCGAGCGGTGTTGTGATGGAGGACGGGAGCGCTAGCCTGCTCCCATTCACCCATAGTGATGCGGAAATGCCTAGCAGTAGGGCCGGGCGCGCGACGGAGGTGTCTAGCATGAGCGCCGATACGTCCGTGCCGCATCCCCGGCTCTCCGGTCTCGACGCGTCGGACTCGGCGCTGTTCGCCACGTTGCTACGGGAGGCTCCGATCGGGTTCGCGCTCTTCGATACCGACCTGCGTTTCAAGCGGGTCAACCACTCGCTGGCCCGCCTGCACGGAGTCGCCGTCGCCGACCTCGAGGGCAAGAAGCCGTCCGAGGTCCTCTCCGAGAAGTTCGGCGAGATCGTCGAGACCGCCGTGCGCAAGGTCGTCGACGAAGACCGTCCGGTGCTCGACGTCGATCTGGAGATCGGCGGGCGGCACTGGGCGTACTCCTGGTTGCCGGCGCACGCCGCCGACGGTGAGATCACCGGTGTCGTCCTCGTCGTCGTGGACGTCACCGACCGCGTGCTCGCCGAGACCGCGATCCGCCGCAAGGAGGAGCGCTACCGCTCCCTGGTGGAGGCCAGCTCCCAGGTCGTCTGGGTGACCATGCCGACCGGGAAGGTCGTCGACGACGCGCCCGAGTGGCGCGCGATCACCGGCCAGACGCACGAGGAGTACGCCGCCGACGGCTGGCTGGGCGCGGTGCACAGCGAGGACCGCGCCCGCATCGAGGAGGCATGGCAGGCCTGCGTGGCCGGTGATCGGATCTTCGAGGCGACCTACCGCATCCGTACACGGGCCGGCGGCTACCGCAACTACGACGTACGCGCGGTGCCGATCCGGCGCGAGGGCGAGATCGTCGAGTGGGTCGGAGCGAACACCGACGTCACCGGCAAGCGCGAGGCCGAGGAGATGCGCGGGCGGCTCACCGAGCAGCTCTCCGCCGCGGCGCTCCGTACGGCCCGGCTCCAGCAGGCCACGTCCATGCTGGCCGAGGCGCTGACGGTCAACCAGGTCGTCGCCGTGATCACCGAGGTCGGCCGGTCCGCGATCGGCGCCGACCGTTCCGCGGTGGCGCTGCTCGACGACGACAAGGTGCGGCTCCGTACGATCACGCCGGGCGGCATCCCCGAGCTTCCGGGCCCGGCCCGCGAGGAGATCGGCGTCGAGGACCCGAGCGTCATGTCGGTCGCCGTACGCGAACGGCGCCCGTTCCTCGCCGAGAACCCCACCAGCCTGCGCCTCCAGATCCAGGCCGAGGAGATCGACGCGTTCGTCCAGGTCACCGACGAGCGCGCCTGGGTGGGCCTGCCGCTGCTGGCCGCCGGCCGCGCGCTCGGCGCCCTCCGGTTCTCCTTCACCCGGCCGCGTGAGATCACCGAGGAGGAGCGGGTCTTCCTCGAGGCGCTCGCCGGCCAGTGCGCGCTGGCAGTCGAGCGCGCCACGCTGTTCGAGCGCGAGCACAAGACCGCCGAGGCGCTCCAGCGCAGCCTGCTGCCCGACCAGCTTCCCCAGCTCCCGCCCATGCGGCTCGCCGCCCGCTACCAGCCCGCGACACGTCACGTACAGGTCGGCGGCGACTGGTACGACGCGTTCCCGCTCCAGGACGACCGGGTGGCGATCGTGATCGGCGACGTCATGGGCAAGGGCGTGAAGGCCGCGGCCGGAATGGGCCGCGTGCGCAACGCCCTGCGGGCGCTCGCGCTCAACGATCCGCGGCCCGCCGCGGTCCTCTCGGGCCTCGACCGGCTCTTCTCGGCCACCGAGGGCATGGAGCAGATCACCACGCTGGCGTACGCCGTGATCGACCCGGCCACCGGCGAGGGCGTGATCAGCAACGCGGGGCACCTGCCGCCCCTGTTCATCTACCCCGACCGGCGTCCCGAGGTCAGTACGGCCGAGGCCGGCACCCCGCTCGGCTGGCCCTCACAGCGACATCAGACAAAGTTTTCCGTTCCACCCGGCAACACTGTGGTGTTCTACTCCGATGGACTTGTGGAGAACCGAAGACGGGGACTCGACGCCGGCCTCGACGAGATCGTGGCCATCGCCGCCGATGCTCCGCCCGAGGTGCTCGCGGATCCTGAGATACTTGTCGACTTCCTGGTGGATCGGATGCTGGCCGGGTATGACCATGATGATGACGTGACCGTACTTGCCCTACATGTTCCACCGAAGACGGCGTAGCACGTACGAAGGACCACCCCGAGCCCTCTAAGGTGGTGGTCACCGGGCCGGACTCCACCGTGCGGAATAGGCGGGCGTGCCAGAATGCTAGATCGAGAGAGGTACGCTGCCCAACGCAAAGCTCCGAAGGGGCCGGCGCCCGATACAGCACTGGGTCAACATAGCCACACGTTCGTTCGAGAGGTGTTTGTGTCGCCTGCGAGTTCGACCTCCAAGCCGTCCGAGCTGCACGAGAGCGTTGTCAGGCAATTGATCGAGCGTGGGCGAAACCAGGGCTACCTCGAGGCTGACGATGTGCGCCGTGCGTTCGAGGAGGCCGACATTCCCGTGTCGAAGGCCTCGAGCATCTTGCGGAGTCTTAGCAAGGAGGGTGTGACCGTCATGGTGAGCGCTGCCGACTCCGCGGCGCCGAAGCGCGCGCGCAACAGCAGTAAGCGCGCGACGCCCGCGACCAAGAAGACCAAGACGACCGCCGCCACCAAAGAGCAGGACTCGGTGACCGCGGTCGTCGACGAGGACGCCTCCGAGGTGCCGGTGAAGCCTGCCCGAGCCAAGAAGAGCGCCGCCAAGCCCAAGAAGGCCACCCCGACGAAGAAGGCCGCTCCCCAGCCGTCCGCCAAGGCCGAGAAGGAGCCTGAGGACGGAGAGGACGTCGGCGACGTCGACCTCGAGGTCACCGACATCGACGAGGCGGACCTGAACGACCTCGGCGACGACGTCGAGGCCGCCGACCTGGAGAGCGACGACTCCGACGAGAGTGAGGACGGCGACGACTCCGCTTCGGAGCCCGAGCCCGAGGAGGCCCCCGCTCCCGCCGCGGAGAAGAAGGGCCCGACGTCCGAGGACGAGTCGTTCGTCATCGGCGACGACGACGAGGACGCCCCGGCGCAGCAGATCGCGGCCGCCGGCGCGACCGCCGACCCCGTCAAGGACTACCTCAAGCAGATCGGTAAGGTCCCGCTCCTCAACGCCGAGCAGGAGGTCGAGCTCGCCAAGCGCATCGAGGCCGGCCTGTTCGCCGAGGAGAAGCTCGCCCTCGAGCGCGAGACCCTCGAGTTCCAGGTGCTGGACGACCTCGAGTGGATCGCCGAGGACGGCCGCCGGGCCAAGAACCACCTGCTCGAGGCCAACCTCCGTCTCGTCGTCTCCCTCGCCAAGCGCTACACGGGCCGCGGCATGCTGTTCCTGGACCTCATCCAGGAGGGCAACCTCGGTCTGATCCGCGCCGTCGAGAAGTTCGACTACACCAAGGGTTACAAGTTCTCCACCTACGCCACCTGGTGGATCCGGCAGGCGATCACCCGTGCGATGGCCGACCAGGCCCGTACGATCCGCATCCCGGTCCACATGGTGGAGGTCATCAACAAGCTGGCCCGCGTCCAGCGTCAGATGCTCCAGGACCTCGGCCGCGAGCCGACCCCGGAGGAGCTGGCCAAGGAGCTCGACATGACGCCTGAGAAGGTGGTCGAGGTCCAGAAGTACGGCCGTGAGCCCATTTCGCTGCACACGCCTCTCGGTGAGGACGGTGACAGTGAGTTCGGTGACCTCATCGAGGACTCCGAGGCGATCGTGCCGGCCGACGCGGTGAGCTTCACGCTGCTGCAGGAGCAGCTGCACTCGGTGCTCGACACCCTCAGCGAGCGCGAGGCGGGCGTGGTCTCCATGCGGTTCGGCCTCACGGACGGCCAGCCGAAGACCCTCGACGAGATCGGCAAGGTCTACGGCGTGACCCGCGAGCGGATTCGCCAGATCGAGTCCAAGACCATGTCCAAGCTCCGCCACCCGTCGCGCTCCCAGGTGCTGCGGGACTACCTCGACTAGATCGCATACGACGAAGGGCCCGCTTCCGGCGGGCCCTTCGCCGTATCGGTGGTTCAGCCGGCGATGACGTCCACGTCGGCGCCGTTCAGCTCGGCGGTGTACCCCAGGTCCAGCAGGGTCTTCACCAGTTCCTCGGGCGTCGCCGGATCGGCGGCGCCCCGGAGCAGGTCGCGAGCGACCGCGCCGCGGGTGGCCTTGGCCATGTGGCTCACCACGGTCCGGCGGCCGTCCTGCTCGCGGAACACTCGCACTCTCACCGCCTCCGGGCGCCACGCCGCGGCGTACGGGGCCGAGCGCATGTCCACGATCAGGCCCTCCGTCGGCAGGGCGGCGGTCAGGACCGGCCGCCAGACGGCCGCCAGAGCGCCCAGGCGGGGCAGCCGCGCCCCCACGGCAAGCCGGTAAGGGGGCACGTGGTCGGTGGTCCTCAGCGCGCCCCAGAGGCCCGAGAAGATCAGGACGGACCGCGCCGTACGCTCCGGGTCGAGGTCGGCGAGGCCGAGGTTGTCGTACAGCACGCCCGTGTAGAGCCGGGCGGCGGGCAGCGTCGGCGCGTCCCGCAGCCGGGTGTTGCGCTCGATCTCGCCGGTCTGCCCCGGCGACAGGCCCAGCCACTCGCGCGCTCGGGCCTCGCGGCCCGCGCAGACCCGTTCGAGGGCGGTGAGCACGCGTTCGCGGGTCCGGGTGAGCTCGGGGAAGGCGAGGCCGGCCAGGTCGAGCGGCGGCCCGTCTCCCTCGGCGGCCTTGCCCTCGGACGGCGGCAGCAGGATCAGCATCGTCCCCCCAGGAGCCCGGGAGGGCTCACCAACAGAAGCTGAGACGGCGGCCGCCCGGATGGGCAACCGCCGTCTCCTCGGTTATGAATACGGCTCGCCTGGCCTACCGCTCTTCTTCGGCAGCTGCGGTGGCAGGGGTCTCAAGCAGCCGGTCGGTTTCGTCGTGAATCTCGGCGCCCGCGGCACGGAGGGACTCACCGTACTTGCGGCCGTGGTGGGCGCAGAACAGCAACTCGCCGCCGCCCGCGAGGATCGCGCGGACATAGGCCTGGGCACCGCAGCGGTCGCAGCGGTCCGCGGCCGTCAGCGGCTTGGTCGGGGCAAGAGCTCCAGTCACGTCGCCTTCCTCGTCTCGGGGTCGGTCGCTTAGGACAACATCTAACCGGACGTGAGCGTTCCCATGCGGGTTCTGTGTACGCCGAGAGCGGAATAGCCCCGGAGGTGACAAAGGTCACCCTCGCGATCAATGTTCAGATTTGTTCCCATCGGAAGACCCGGACCGCCACGATCGTCGCGACCAGCGCGAAGGCCAGCAGGATCCCCAGTTGCGGGAGGACGGAGGCCGGTCCGGCGCCCCGGGCCATGACCTTCAGCATGCCATCGTTCAGGTGGCGCAGAGGGAAGATCTCCGAGACGACACGCAGCCATTTTGGCGCCTCGTCGACGGGGAAGAACGACCCGCCGAGGAACGCCATCGGCAGTACGACCATCTGGCTGACCGCCTGCGCGGACTCCTGCGTCTTCGCCCACGCTCCGATCAGCATGCCGATCGCCAGGAACGCCAGCACCCCGCACAGCACCATCGGGATCGCCATCCACCAGTAGTGCGACAGCTTCAACCCGAAGAACGGCAGGGTGGCCACCCCGATGAACAGCACGGTCTGCACCAGCGCCATGCCCAGGCTGACCGCGACCCGCGCGGCGAAGACCGTGCGGATCGGCACGGGGGACAGGCGGAGACGGCGCAGGATGCCTTTCGTGCGCCATGTGACGAGTGTGGTGGACGCGCCGAACATGCCCGCCGAGGCGAGCGCCCAGCCGAGCACCCCCGGAGTGATGTACTGGATCGCCTTCAGCGACTTGTCCTCGACCTGCTCGGCCCGCAGCCGATACTTCGGCGCCTGCCCGGAGGCGGCCTGGTTCGCGGCCTGTACGAGGCCGTTGACCTGACCCTGGACGGTGCCCGACTTCACCTGGTCGGCCGCGGAGAAGTGGACGACGACCTGGTCGCCGACCTGTTCGAGCGCGGCGTCGTAGTCGCCCTTCTTGACCTTCTCCAGCGCCGCGTTCCGGTCCGAGATCCTGGTGACCTTGAACGACTTCCCGAAGTCGGCCCGCATGGCGGCCGGCATCTGGTCGACCACGCCGACCGAGCCGATTTCCAGCACCTTCGACTTCGGCGTCGACTGCTGGGCGAACAACCCCCCGATGGCCACCAGGAACAGCAGCGGCAGCGCGATCGTGAAGAACAGCGCCCCCCGGTCCCGCCGGAGCCCGAGGAACATCGCCGAGGCCAGACTCTTGAAACTACTCACGCCCGGTATTCCCTTCCGGTCAGGTCGAGGAAGACGTCCTCGAGCGTGGCGCCCTTGATCTGCACGCCCTCCAGGGCCCCGCGCTCGGCGAGCGCGGCGACCACCTTCGGCGCGTCCCGCGTGGAGATGGTCAGCGAGACCTCGTCGTCGGTCACCTCGTCGGCGCCCGGGAGCGTACGGGCCTCGTCGGCGTTCATGACCCCGCTGGCCACGCTGACGCGCGCGGCCGAGTCCAGGCCCCGTACGAGGGTGGCCGGCGCGCCGCTGCGCAGGATCCGGCCGTGGTCCATGATCGCGACCCGGTCGCAGAGCACCTCGGCCTCGTCCATGTAGTGGGTGGTGAGAACGACGGTGCGGCCGTCGGTGTTGATCGCGCGCAGCACGTCCCAGAGGTTGCGGCGCGCCTGCGGGTCGAGGGCGGCGGTGGGCTCGTCCAGGAACACCAGCTCCGGCTCGTGCACCAGTGCGCAGGCGATCGACAGGCGCTGCGCCTGGCCGCCCGACAGCTTCTCCACCTGCGTGTCGGCCTTGTCGCTCAGGCCGACGACCTCCAGCATCTCGTCCGCCTTGCGGCCCGGGACGCCGTACAGGGAGCCGAACGTGCGCAGCTGTTCCCGCGCGGTGAGCCGCTCGAAGAAGGCCGACGCCTGCAACTGCACGCCCATCCGCGGCAGCAGCGCGGGGTTGCGCGGCCACGGGGACTGCCCGAACACCGAGATCTCCCCGGCGTCGGCCTGCCGCAGGCCCTCGATGATCTCGAGCGTCGTGGTCTTGCCGGCCCCGTTCGGCCCCAGGATGCCGAAGAACTCGCCGGCCTCGACGGTCAGGGAGACACCGTCGACGGCGTTCACGTCGCCATAGCGCTTACGCAGGTCATTGGCGACAATCGTGTTGGACATGGTCAAGGACCCTAGAGGCGCATATCCGGGCGTAACCACCTACGAAAGGTGGAGCTTCGCGATCTGCAACCACCGGTGGAGGGCGGACGGAACGGCGCGCCGGTCGGCTACTGTCGGCGCTGACGGGTAGCCTGCTGCCGCACGTCCTACCCCCGAGGAGCAAAGCCGTTGACCGCCGCCACAATCACCGCTGAGGATCCGCACGGATACACCGCGCGGCACCTTTCGGTGCTCGAAGGACTGGAGGCCGTACGCAAGCGGCCCGGAATGTACATCGGGTCGACCGACAGCCGCGGTCTCATGCACTGCCTCTGGGAGATCATCGACAACTCCGTCGACGAGGCTCTCGGTGGCCACTGCTCGCGCATCGAGGTCACGCTGCACGCCGACGGCTCGATGGAGGTCGGCGACGACGGGCGCGGCATCCCGGTCGACGCCGAGCCCAAGACCGGCCTGACCGGCGTCGAGCTGGTCATGACGCGGCTGCACGCCGGCGGCAAGTTCGGCGGCATCTCCTACACGGCCTCCGGTGGTCTGCACGGCGTCGGCGCCTCGGTGGTCAACGCCCTGTCCGCGCGCCTCGACGTCGAGGTCGACCGCGACGGGCACACGCACGCGATGAGCTTCAAGCGCGGGCTGCCCGGCGACTTCGCCGGCGAGGGCCCCGACGCCAAGTTCACCAAGAAGCCCGCCAAGCGGCACGGGCTCCACCAGGTCAAGCGGGTCGCCAAGCGCATCACCGGCACGCGCACGCGCTTCTGGCCCGACCGCCAGATCTTCCTCAAAGACGCGTCGATCAGCAGCGACACCGTCGTCGACCGGATGCGCCAGACCGCCTTCCTCGTGCCGGGCCTCACCATCGCCGTACGGGACGAGCGCGGCGATGAGGTCGCCGAGCACGAGTTCCGATTCGACGGCGGCATCAGCGAGTTCTGCGACCACCTGGCCACCGACGAGCCGGTCTCCGACGTGCTGCGCCTGCAGGGCCGCGGCCACTTCACCGAGACCGTCCCGGTCCTCGACGACCAGGGCCACCTCACGCCGACCGACGTCGAGCGCGACATCGACGTCGACGTCGCGCTGCGCTGGGGCACCGGCTACGAAACGATCACCAGGTCGTTCGTCAACGTGATCGCCACGCCCAAGGGCGGCACCCACGTGGCCGGCTTCGACCGGGCCATGGTCAAGGTGCTGAACGACCAGCTCCGCGCCACCAAGCTGATGAAGAACGGCGACGACCCGGTCATCAAGGACGACGTCCTCGAAGGCCTGACCGCCGTGGTGACCGTGCGCCTGCCCGAGCCGCAGTTCGAGGGCCAGACCAAGGAGGTCCTGGGCACCTCCGCGGCGACGCGCATCGTCTCCCAGGTCGTCGGCCGCGAGCTGAAGGACGCGTTCGACAACCCCAAGCGCGGCCAGAAGCAGCAGATGCGCGCCGTGCTGGAGAAGGTCGTCGCGGCCTCCAAGGCGCGCATCGCCGCCCGCCAGCAGCGCGAGACCCAGCGCCGCAAGAGCGCGTTGGAGAACTCCGCGCTTCCGGCCAAGCTGGTCGACTGCCGCACCGCCGACGACCGCAGCGAGCTGTTCATCGTCGAGGGCGACTCGGCGCTCGGCACCGCCAAGCTGGCACGCAACTCCGAGTTCCAGGCGCTGCTGCCGATCCGAGGCAAGATCCTCAACGTGCAGAAGGCCTCCGTGACCGACGTGCTGAAAAACGTCGAGTGCGCCTCGATCATCCAGGTCGTCGGCGCCGGCTCGGGCCGCACCTTCGACCTCGACTCGGCCCGCTACGGCCGCATCATCCTGATGGCCGACGCCGACGTCGACGGCGCGCACATCCGCACCCTGCTGCTGACGCTGCTCTACCGCTACATGCGCCCGATGCTGGAGGCGGGCCGCGTCTTCGCCGCCGTGCCGCCGCTGCACCGCATCGAGCTGACCAACCCCAAAAAGGGGCAGGACAAGCACGTCTACACCTACTCCGACGCGGAGCTCCGCAAGAAGCTCGTGGAGTTCGAGCGCCGCTCGGTCCGGTGGAAGGAACCCATCCAGCGCTACAAGGGCCTCGGCGAGATGGACGCCGACCAGCTGGCCGAGACCACGATGGACCCCCGCCACCGCATGCTCCGACGCATCCGCATCGAGGATGCCGAGGAGGCCGCGAGCATCTTCAAACTGCTGATGGGTTCGGAGGTGGGCCCGAGGCGCGAGTTCATCTCGGGCGGCGCCGCCGAGCTGGATGAGGCCCGCATCGACATCTGACCCGACGGGTCGCCCGTAGGCCGGATCGCGGCCCGGCTCCACCCGGGGGTGGAGCCGGGCAAGCTCCATCCGCGCGCCGATCCGCACCGGCCCGGCGCTTCCTACCGTCGAGACCATGCATGAGGTTCTCAACGCACTGATCGTCGTCGCCGTCGTCGTACTCGTGATCGTGCGCCGGTTCACCCGGCGGCGGGTCGACGAACGGCGGTTGCTGGTGCTTCCGCTCATCATCGGCGTCGTCGGCATCGCGCAGGGCCATCTGATCGACGCGCATCACGCCGAGCTCAGCACCGGCCTGCTCGCCGCCGAGATCGCCGCGGCCCTGCTGCTCGGACTCGGCCTCGGGGCGACCACGCACGTATGGCGGGAGGCGGACGGTTCCCTGTGGAGCCGGGGGACCTGGGCGACCTTCGGAGTGTTCATGGCGTCGATCGCCGTACGCGGTGGTCTGTACGCCCTCGGGCACGCGGCCGGAGCCCGGCCGGGGAGCGGAACGGTGCTCATCTCGGTCGCGGCGTGGCTGCTCGCCCAGAACGCGGTCATCAGCTGGCGGTCCCGCGAGCTCCCGGGCAGGGTTAGCGTGCAACCGTGATGGCAGAGTTTCGAAGCCGGCTCGGCGCCCGGCTGTGGCCGGCGTGCCGGCCGGGTCCTCACTCCCGGGACAGCCCGTACCTGCGCGTCGCCATCGTCGCCGCCGCGACCACGTGGTTCTTGTACGCGATGCTGCGCGAGCACGGACATTCCGGCCGCCCGCACGCCGGGCTGCACGGCGCCGACCTGGCACTCACCGCCGTGAGCGTCGCCGGGGCCGGCTGTCTCCTCCTCGCGCTGATGACATCCCGCCGCGTCCCGGCATGCAGCTGGATCTTCTACCTGGCCGGGGCCGGCGCGGGAGTCGCGCTGTACGCCATCGCGCCCGAGCGCCCGGGGAATGCCTTGATCTTCGCCTGTGTCGGGTTCGCCGGTTCGAGCGCGTCGATGCTGCGCTCCCTCCCGACGGCGGCGGTCGGATCGGTCGGGATGATGGTCGGCGTTCTGGCCGAGGGCCGTCCACTCGGCGAGCTGTGGACGATCGTCGGCATGCTGGGGATGTTCACCGGAATCCGGGCCGGCCGTACGCGCGAGGCGGCGCGGCTGACCGAGCAGCAGAACCTCATCCTGGCCGAGCGCTCCCGTATCGCCCGGGAGATCCACGACATCCTCGCGCACTCGCTGTCCGCCCAGCTCGTCCACCTGGAGGGGGCGCGGCTGCTCATGGTCAGCGGCCGTACGGACGAGGCGCTCGACCGGGTCGAACGCGCCCGCGGCCTGGCCCGCAGCGGTCTGGAGGAGACACGGCGCGCCCTGGCCACCCTGCGCGGCGACATCCCGCCGATGGACGTGGTGCTGCGCGAGCTCACCGACGAACACCGGCTCCTCGCCGACGCCGTCTGCGACCTGAAGGTCGAGGGCGAACCCCGGGACCTGGAGGCGAAGGCGAGCCTCGCCGTGATCCGCACCGCGCAGGAGGCGTTGACGAACGTCCGCAAGCACGCGCCGGGCGCGGCGGTCATGGTCGCGCTGCGCTACATCGACGGGTGGTGCGAACTGGAGGTCACCGACTCGGGCGGCGAACCCGGCCCGCTCGCGGGGAGCGGCGGAGGATACGGTCTGGTCGGAATGCGTGAGCGCGCCGAGTTGATCGGCGGCACACTGGAGGCGGGTCCGGTGGAGAAGGGGTTCAGGGTGCTGCTGCGGGTGCCGCTGTGACGCGTGTCCTGGTGGTCGATGACCAGACCGTCGTACGCGACGGGCTGGTGCTGCTGCTCGGCCTGCTGCCGGGCCTGGAGGTCGTCGGGTCCGCCCGAGACGGCGAGGAGGCCCTGCGCCTGGTCGCCGAACACCGCCCCGACGTGGTCCTGATGGATCTCCGCATGCCGCGCGTGGACGGCGTGGAGGCCACCCGGCGCATCAAGACGGAGTACCCGGCGGTGCAGATCGTCGTCCTGACGACGTACAGCGACGACGAGTCGGTCTTCGCCGCCCTCCAGGCGGGCGCGCGGGGCTACCTCACCAAGGACGCGGGCGCGGACGAGATCGCCCGAGCGATCGACGCGGTACGCGGCGGCGACGCCCAGCTCGACCCGTCGGTCCAGCGCCGCCTGGTCGACGCCCTCGCCACCGGCGGCCAGCCGTCCCGCCGCCGCAGAGGCGATCTCCCGGACGGCCTGACCCAGCGCGAGGCCGAGGTCCTGACCCTGATCGCCGCGGGCCGCTCGAACGCCGAGATCGCCCGCGAACTGTTCATCAGCGAGGCGACGGTCAAGACCCACATCAACAACCTCTTCGCCAAGGCCGGCCTACGCGACCGCGCCCAGGCCGTGACGTACGCGTACCGCAAGGGCCTGGCCGACCTGGGCTGACCGGTGCTCCTGCGGACGGTCGCCGGGGCCCGTGACGTGCCGCCGGGCGGCGAGGACTGTCAAGCTGGGCGCGTGCCCGTGGTCGTGACGGACGCGTATCGCGGGGGTTTGGCCGGCGTGGGCTGACGGGTGTTTCTGCGGACGGTCGCCGCGGCCCGCGACGTGCTGCCGGGCGCCCAGGACCGTCAAGCTGGGCGCGTACCCGTGGCCGTGACGGACGCGTATCGCGGGGGTTTGGCCGGCCTGGGCTGACCGGTGTTTCCGCGGATCGCTGCCGTGGTCCGCGACGTGTCGCCGGGCGGCGAGGACCGCCAACCTGGACGCGCACCCTGGCCGCGTAGAAGCGTTCTTATGTGAGCAGAGAATTTCGCTCACATAAGAACCCGTACAGAGGTGCCCCGTGCCCATGTCCGTGGCCTCGCCGAGTCCCGGCGGAGACGCCCGCCCTGCCATCGGCTCGACCGCCCACCGTTCCGGATCCCTGCGCCGGGTCCTCCGAACAGGGCGGCGGCCGTCGGAGGGATGAATCGCTGATCCGTACGGTCATGGGCAAGAGCGCGTAGATCCTTGCGACGCCGGGCGACGCGGGAGGACAAGAAGTGATCAGTCGACTACTGTGCGTTATGAAGCTATGTGAATGCTTTCTCAAGGAGAACCGGCGTGCGAAAGACCTTCATGATCGCTGAATGCCTCCGCCGTTACGCCTGGTGGCGTCTCAACCGTTCCGACGACCATGACGAGGGTCGCAACGCGCGGAGTGCGGTGGCGCTGCTCAACGCCGCCGCGTACGCCGCCGAGCTGCCCGACGACGCGCCGGTCCTCGATCGCCTCAGCGAGGCCGGCACCTTCACCGACGGCGAGTTCCGGCTCCCGCTGCCCGCCGAACGCATCGTTCGCTTCTGGCACTACGAGGAGCCGGGCGGCGGCCCGGACGACCTCCTCGAGGCGATCGCGGCCATGGCCGAGCCGCCGAAGATCCCCGCTCAGCGCGACGGCGAGCAGCCCCTGCACCGCTGATGCCGGCGCCCCCTCCCCGGCGCGCGCCGGGGAGGGGGCGCCGGGAGCATGCCCCGGCCCGCGACCGGGTGAGTTACTCCGGCTCCTCCGCCGACTCCGCCGGCTCCGTCAGCTGAGCCGGCGCGTCGGACGTGCCGACCGGGCCGGCGATGGCGGTGATCGGGGACGGGAGTTTCACGCCCGAGCCGTCACGGCGACCCAGCTCGGTCGGGAGGTCGAGCGGTTTGCCCGTCATGCCGGAGGCCCTGGCCGGGACCGGCCCGGCCCAGGCGAGGATCAGGATGTCTTCGCCCTTGAGGAAACGGTGGGCGCGGACGCCGCCGGTGGCGCGGCCCTTGGCGGGGTACTCGGCGTAGTCGGCGACCTTGATGGCGCCCGTCTGGGTGCCGGGCAGGGCGGTGGAGCTGCCCGCGATCGTGACCACGCGGGACTCCAGCTCGCCGTCGAGAGCGCCGAACCAGACGACCCGGGCGCCCGAGCTCAGCCTGATGCCGGCCATACCGCCCGCCGCGCGGCCCTGCGGGCGGACGCTGGACGCGGGGAAGCGCAGCAGCTGCGCGTCACTGGTGATGAACACCAGCTCGTGGTCCTCGGACTCCAACTGCAGCGCGCGGACGACCCGGTCGCCGTCCTTGAGGCCGATCACCTCGAACTCGTCGGCGTTCTTGGGGTAGTCGGGGGCGACCCGCTTCACCACGCCCTGTTCGGTGCCGATGGTCAGGCCGGGTGCGTCGAGCGACGCCAGGCCGACCACCGTCTCGTCCTTCTCCAGCGTGACGAACTCGCTCATCGGCGCACCGCCCGCCAGTGACGGTGGGGCGGCCGACGGCGGCAGCGCGGGGAGGTCGAGGACGTCCACCCGGATCATCCGGCCCGCGCTCGTCACGGCGCCGACCTGGCCGCGCGCGGTCGCTCCCACGATCGACACGATCACGTCGTGGGGTGCGCGCGCTCCCTCCGCGGGCAGCGGCTCGATCGACGTCGTACGGGCCAGCAGGCCGGTCGAGGACAGCAGCACCCGGCACGGGTCGTCGGCGACCTCCAGCGGCACGGCGGCCGTCTTCGTCTGGCCCGAGGACTCCAGGAGGACGGTGCGGCGCGGCGTGCCGTACGTCTTGGCGATCTCCGCCAGCTCGCTGGAGACGAGCGCGCGCAGCTTGGCCTCCGACTCCAGGATCGCGGTGAGCTCGGCGATCTCGCGGGTGAGCCGCTCCTTCTCGCTCTCCAGCTCCAGCCGGTCGTACTTGGTCAGGCGGCGCAGCGGCGTGTCGAGGATGTACTGCGCCTGGATCTCCGACAGCTCGAACGCGCCCATCAGGCGGGTCTTCGCCTCGGCGGAGTCCTCGCTCTCGCGGATGACCCGGATGACCTCGTCGATGTTGAGCAGCGCGATGACGAGGCCGTCGACGAGGTGCAGGCGGTCCTCGCGCTTCTTGCGGCGGAACAGGCTGCGGCGGCGTACGACGTCGATGCGGTGGTCGACGTACACCTGGAGCAGGTCGCGCAGGCCGAGCGTGCGCGGCTGGCCGTCGACGAGGGCGACGTTGTTGATGCCGAACGTCTCCTCCATCGGCGTCAGCCGGTAGAGCTCCTCCAGCACCGCCTCGGGGTGGAAGCCGTTCTTGATCTCGATGACCAGGCGGAGGCCCTGCTGCCGGTCGGTGAGGTCCTTCAGGTCGGCGATGCCCGAGATCTTCTTGGCGTTGACGAGGTCCTTGATCTTGGCGACGACGCGCTCGGGGCCCACGGCGTACGGGAGCTCGGTGACGACGATGCCCTTGCGGCGCGGTGTGACGCTCTCGATGTGGGCGGTGGCGCGGGTGCGGAAGATCCCGCGGCCCGTCTCGTACGCGTCGCGGACGCCCTCCAGGCCCACGATCTTGCCGCCGGTCGGCAGGTCGGGGCCGGGCACGAAGCGCATCAGGTCATCGAGTGACGCCTCGGGGTTTTTGATCAGGTGGCGCGCGGCGGCGATCACCTCGCCGAGGTTGTGCGGCGCCATGTTGGTCGCCATGCCGACCGCGATGCCCGAACTGCCGTTGACCAGGAGGTTGGGGAACGCCGAGGGTAGCACCTCCGGCTCCTGCTCCTGGCCGTCGTAGTTGGGCCGGAAGTCGACGGTCTCCTCGTCGATGCTCGCCACCATGAGGGCGGCCTCGCGCGACATGCGGGCCTCGGTGTACCGCATCGCGGCGGGCGAGTCGTCGCCGCCGAGCGAGCCGAAGTTGCCGTGCCCGTCGACGAGCCGCATCCGCATCGCCCAGGGCTGCGCCAGGCGTACGAGCGCGTCGTAGATCGCCGAGTCGCCGTGGGGGTGCAGCTTACCCATCACCTCGCCGACGACGCGGGCGCACTTGACGTGTCCCCGGTCGGGCCGCAGGCCCATCTCGTTCATCGAGTAGAGGATGCGGCGCTGTACGGGCTTGAGCCCGTCGCGCGCGTCTGGGAGCGCCCGCTGGTAGATGACCGAGTAGGCGTACTCGAGATAGCTGCCCCGCATCTCCTCCGAGACATCGACGTCGACGATGTTCTCTTCGAAATCCGGCGGGGGAGGGGTTTGCGTGC
Organism: Actinoallomurus sp. CA-142502; assembly: GCF_050936355.1. Lineage (NCBI taxonomy): Bacteria > Bacillati > Actinomycetota > Actinomycetes > Streptosporangiales > Thermomonosporaceae > Actinoallomurus > Actinoallomurus sp. CA-142502. Next base: position 8,421,687 of record NZ_JBNJMY010000001.1, on the reverse strand, counting down.
CGCGTCGTGCCATAACTGTCATTGTGACGGGTCGGCCCGACAGGTTGCGCCGTGGACGTCGGCGTGCCGCGGACCCATGGTGGAAGATGTCGCACCGGACCCGTCCACGAACTGGGGAGTGCCGCATGTACGCCGACTTCCAGAACGAGATCTATCTCAACGGCCTCACCGACATCGTCCCCTCACTGCCGACCGACCTGACCCGGCTCGAACCCCTGGCCGAGAAGAAGCTCTCCCGCGAGGCGTACGACTATGTCGCGGGCGCGGCCGGCACGGGTGACACGGCACGGGAGAACCGCGAGGCGTTCCGGCGCCATCGGCTGGTGCCGCGGATGCTGGCGGGCCACACGACCTGCGACCTGACCACCAGCGTGCTCGGCGAGACGCTGCCCGCTCCGGTGCTCCTCGGCCCCGTCGGCGTCCTGCGCCAGCTGCACCCGGACGGCGAACTGGCGGTCGCGCGGGCGGCCGAGAAGATGGGCGTCACCATGGTGCTGAGCACGGCCGCCTCGTACACGCTGGAGGAGGTCGCGGAGGCGGCCGGGCCGCGGTGGTACCAGCTGTACTGGCCGAACGACCGGGACCTGGCGATCAGCTTCCTCGAACGGGCGAAGGCGGCCGGCTACACCGCGCTCGTCGTCACGCTGGACACCTTCATGCTCGCCTGGCGGCCGCACGACCTCGACAACGCCTACCTGCCGTTCCTGCGCGGCCTGGGCAACCAGAACTACTTCGCCGACCCGGTCTTCTCCGCCGCGGCGGGCGACGACCCGATCCTGCACTGGGCCTCGCTGTTCGGAAACCCGTCACTGACCTGGGACGACCTGGTGTTCCTGCGTGAGCACTGGGACGGGCCGATCGCGCTCAAGGGCATCCAGGACACCGAGGACGCCCGCCGCGCGGTCGACGCGGGCATGGACGGCATCGTCGTCTCCAACCACGGCGGGCGCCAGGTCGACGGCGCGATCGCCGCCCTGGACGCCCTGCCGCCGATCACCCACGCCGTCGGCGACCAGATCGACGTGCTGTTCGACAGCGGAATCCGCTCGGGCGCGGACGTGGTCAAGGCCCTCGCGCTGGGCGCCAAGGCGGTGCTGGTGGCCCGCCCGTACGCGTACGGGCTGGCGCTGGCGGGCGAGGCGGGCGTACGGCACGTGCTGCGCTGCCTGCTCGCCGAGACCGAGCTGACACTGCGTCTGTCCGGCCACGGCGACGTGACCTCACCGTCCCTGGAGATCCTGCAGAACGTCACCTAGCCGTGTCGACCCGCTCCTTCAGGAAGAACGAGATGAGGGCGGTGACGACGCCGGCCGCTGAGACGACGAGCAGGGCGATGCGGTAGCCGTCGACGACGGGCGCGGAGCCGTGGCGGGTGACGGTGGCCGCGACGGTGACCAGAGCGGCCAGTCCGAGTGCGGCGCCGAGCTGGCGGCACATGTTGATCAGTCCGGAGGCGACCCCGGCGTTGCGCGGGGCGACGCCGGCCGTCGCCGCGACGACGGCCGGCATCATCATCACGCTCATTCCCGCGCCGACGACCAGGGTGGGAAGAAGCACGTGGGCGACGTAGTCCGAGTGGGCCGGCAGCCGGGCGAGCCACACCAGTCCGGCGGCGGTGACCAGGCCGCCGCCCAGCACGAGACGTCGCGGGCCGACCTTGGCGATCAGCCTCTGGGAGGCGAGGACGCCGAGGCTGATCACGGACACCATCGGTAGCAGGGACACCCCGGTGCGCAGCGCGCTCTCACCCAGCACCTGCTGGAGGTAGAGCGAGAGGAAGAACAGCGGAGTGGTGATCACGATGCCCCCGAACAGGCTCAGGACGTTGCCCACCCGGACGTTGTGCACCGCGAACACCTCCGGCGGGATCAGCGGCTCGTCGGTGCGGAGCTCGATGCCCACGAACGCGGCGAGCAGCACGGTGCCGGCGATGAGCGCGGCGAGCACCCGGCCCGAGGTCCAGCCGTGGTCGGGAGCGGCCGAGACGCCGTACACGATCGCGGCGACGGCGAGCGTGACCGTGACGGCGCCGGGGACGTCGACGCGGGGGCGGCTCCCGGACGCGGGGGAGGGCCTGAGGCAGGTGAAGGTGGCGATGAGCAGGCCGATGCCGATGGGCACGTTGACCAGCATCACCCAACGCCAGCTGAGGGTGGCGGTGAGGAGCCCGCCGAGTACGATGCCGGCGGCTCCCGCGCTGGAGGCGGCGACCCCCCACCAGGTCATCGCGCGCGTGCGCCGGCCGGGATCGGTGTGGCTGGCCGTGATCAGGCTGAGGCTCGACGGGGCGAGCGCGGCGGAACCGGCGCCCTGCAGGAAGCGCGCCGCCAGCAGCATCCAGCCCTCCTGGGCGAGACCGCCGAACAGGGAGGCGGCGGTGAACGCGACCAGGCCGAGCTGGAAGACGCGCCGGCGGCCGAACAGGTCGCCGGCGCGGGAGGCGAGCAGCAGCAGACCGCCGAAGGCGATCAGGTAGCCGTTGACGACCCACTGCTGCGCGTCGACCGACAGGCCGAGCCCGGTCTTCATCGACGGCAGCGCGACGTTCACGATGCTCGAGTCGAGCACCACCATGAACTGCGCCACGCACGCGATCACGGCGATGATCGCCAGGCTCACTCCCGGCTTGGCGACATCCTGCGCCTCATGCCCTGGGGAGGGAGCTTTCGCCACTTCCTCACGTTGACGATGGTGCGGCATGAGACGCTCCTCCACGAGTTGCCGGATAGGCTATCCGCCAACGATAGGCCGATGCCGGATAGGCTGTCCACTTGAGAGGAGATCGATGGCATCGGACCAGACCTCGTTTCCCGCCAGGCGGGCGGCCGCCGCGCGCAACCGCGACAGGATCCTGACCGCCGCCCGTGCGGCCTTCGCCGACCCCGCCGCGGACATCTCGATGGCCGAGATCGCCCGGCGCGCCGGAGTCGGCATGGCCACGCTCTATCGCAACTTCCCCGGGCGCCAGGAGCTTCTCGAGGCCCTCTACGTCGACGAGGTCGACGCGCTCTGCGCGGCTGCCGGCTCCGCGGACGGACAGGCCCCCGGCGCGGCGTTCGCCACCTGGCTGCGCCGGGTCTTCGCCTTCATCCCCGGCAAGCGCCTCATCGTCGCCGAACTGCTCGAACACTCCGACGACGACCGCCCCGCCATCCAGGGCCAGCGCGCACGGGCACTCGCCGCCGGCCGGCCGCTGCTGGCCGCGGCGCAGCAGGCCCACGAGGTCCGCGACGATCTCACGCTCGAGCAGATCTTCGACATGATCGTCGCCATCGCCAAGATCCACGGCGACTCGGACTACCTCGAGCCGATGATCCAGACCATGCTCGACGGCCTCCGCCTGCCCACTGGTTCGACGTGAGTCGAACGTAAGGTCGATCCGACTTATGCTTGACCGGTGAGCGAAGAGGCGATCCACCCCCCGGCGGAGGCGCTGAGCCTGCCCAGGGTGCTGGCGGCGCTGGCCGACCCCGCGCGCCTGGCCACCGTGCGCACGCTGGCCCGCGTCGGCGAGTCCTCCTGCGGGCAGATCCAGCACGACGCCGGCCTGGTGGTGAGCAAGTCCACGATGTCCCACCACCTGCGCATCCTGCGCGAGGCCGGCATCACGCAGTCCCGCGTCCAGGGCGCCCGCCGCCTCCTCACGCTCCGCCGCGACGACCTCGACGCCCGCTTCCCGGGTCTGCTCGACGCCGTCATCCAGCCCGAGCTCGCCCGGCTTCACTGAACGGCGTCCCCAACCGACGGTGGGTGCTGATACCAAGGACCCATGGCCGACGACATCGAGTTGAGGCAGCGCGCCGAGACGCGCCTGCGCGAGCTCGCCGGGGAGCACGCCCGGCTCCGTGAGGACCAGTGGACCGCGATCCGCGCCCTGGTCGTCGAGCGGCGGCGCGCCCTCGTCGTCCAGCGCACCGGGTGGGGCAAGTCGGCGGTCTACTTCGTCGCCACCTCCCTGCTGCGCGAGCGCGGCGCCGGCCCGACGGTGATCGTCAGCCCGCTGCTCGCCCTCATGCGCAACCAGATCGCCGCCGCCGAGCGGGCCGGCATCCACGCCGCCACGATCAACTCCTCCAACACCGACGACTGGGAGCGGATCTTCACCGACGTCCAGGACGGCGCGGTCGACCTGCTGCTCGTCAGCCCCGAACGCCTCAACAACCCCGACTTCCGCGACCAGGTCCTGCCCAAGCTCGCGGCCGGTGCGGGCCTGGTCGTCGTCGACGAGGCGCACTGCATCTCCGACTGGGGCCATGACTTCCGGCCCGACTACCGCCGGCTCCGCACGCTCTTCGCCGACCTGCCGCCCGGCGTCCCGGTGCTCGCCACCACCGCCACCGCCAACGCGCGCGTGACCCGTGACGTCGCCGACCAGCTCAGCACCGGAGACGAGACGCTCGTCCTGCGCGGGCCGCTCGACCGCGAAAGCCTGCGCCTGTCCGTCGTGGGCCTGCCGGGCGCCGAGCACCGGCTGGCCTGGCTCGCCGAGCGGCTCGCCGAACTCCCCGGCTCCGGCATCATCTACACGCTCACCGTCGCGGCGGCGCAGGAGATCGCCGCGTTCCTGCGCGACCGTGGGTACGCCGTCGCCGCCTACACCGGCCAGACCGAGCAGGCCGAGCGCCTGCAGGCCGAGCAGGACCTCCTCGACAACAAGGTCAAGGCGCTCGTCGCGACCAGCGCCCTGGGCATGGGCTTCGACAAGCCCGACCTCGGCTTCATCGTGCACGTGGGCGCGCCGCAGTCGCCGGTCGCCTACTACCAGCAGATCGGCCGGGCCGGCCGCGGCGTCGAGCGGGCCGAGGTGATCCTCCTGCCGGGCGCCGAGGACCGCGAGATCTGGGCGTACTTCGCCGGCCTGGCCTTCCCCGCCGAGCAGGTCGTGCGCCTGGCGCTGCGCGTGCTGGAGGAGGAGGGCACGCTGTCCACGGCAGCCCTGGAGACCCGCGTCGACCTCGGGCGCAGCCGCCTGGAGATGATGCTGAAGGTCCTCGACGTCGACGGCGCCGTGCGGCGGGTGCGCGGCGGCTGGACCGCCACCGGCGAGCCGTGGGCCTACGACCGCGAGCGGTACGAGCGCGTCGCGGCGGAGCGCTCCCGCGAGCAGCGCGCCATGCTCGACTACGAGGCGACCGGCGCCTGCCGCATGGAGTTCCTCCGCCGCGAGCTGGACGACCTTGAGGCCGCCCCCTGCGGACGCTGCGACAACTGCACCGGCAGCCACCGTTCCGCCGAGGTCTCCGACGCGGGCGCCGCGTCCGCCCGCGACCGGCTGAGCCGCCCGGGAGTGGAGGTGACGCCGCGCCGCATGTGGCCCACGGGAATGAAGGACGAGGGCATCGCGGGCCGGATCCCGCCGGGCCTGCAGGCGGCGCCCGGCCGTGCGCTGGGGCGGCTCACCGACCTCGGCTGGGGCACCCGGCTGCGCCGTCTCCTGGCCGACGGCGCGCCGGACGCCCCGGTGGCCGACGACGTCTTCGCCGCCGTCGTCTCGGTGCTGTCCGCCTGGGACTGGGAGCAGCGCCCGGCCGGGGTGATCGCCATGGCGTCCGCGACCCGGCCCGGCATGATCGCCGACCTCGCGCGGCGCGTCGCGACGATCGGCCGGTTGCCCTACCTCGGCGAGATCGCCTACACCGCCGGCGGCCCGGGGCCGCGCCGCCACAACAGCGCCCAGCGGGTCCGTACGCTCTGGACCGCCATGGCCGTACCGGAGGGGCTCGGCGAGCTCACCGGTCCGGTGCTGCTCGTGGACGACCAGGTCGACACCGGCTGGACGATGACCGTCGCGGCGAAGCTGCTGCGGGAGGCCGGAGCATCCGCGGTGCTGCCGCTCGCCCTCGCGGTGACGTCCTGACCCCGGACCCGCACGATTCGCGAATCCGAAACGACCGTTCTCGCCGCTTTCCTCGCAGGTAAAGTGAGGTTTGCGGCGAGTGACCAACGGTGTCCGGTTCTGCCGGGCGCTGATCGTTGGACGCGGGGGACAGGGGATGCACACCACGGGAGCGGCTCTCGGGGCCCGTCTGCTGGGGTTGACCCGGTGGATGCGGCCCGCCGTCGCGCCGGTCGGCCCGGCGCCTGAGCTCTCGCATGCCTCAGCGGTCACCTGCACGGGTGTTCCCGCGCGCACCGGTCCGCCCGCCCGTACGGAGGACGCCGGCGACGGGCGCCACGAGTTCGACGGCCCGCACGTCGCCGCCCTGAGGGGACGCCGGGTCGTGGCCGGACCGCGGGAGGCCGAGGCGGAGTGCCCGGACGCGCGGGTCTGCTACGTGTACGGCGTCGTCCCGGCGTCCACGCGTCTGCCCGACGGCCTGCGCGGCACCGGCGGCGGCCGGGTCCGCCTGGTCCGGTGCGGCGACCTCGCCGCCGTGATCAGCGAGATCCCGCCCACCGGGGCGCTGGGCACCCGCGAGGAACTCCTCGCGCACGAGAACGTCGTCGCGTCGCTGGCCGCGCACACCACCATGCTGCCGCTGCGGTTCAGCGCCGTGGTGACCACGGCCGCCGGCGCGGTGGAGGAGATGCTCGAGCCGTACTACGACTGGTTCACCGGCGTCCTCGCCGAGCTGGAGGGCCGGGCGGAGTACAGCGTGTCGGGAATCTACGTCCAGGACACGGTGCTGCGCGAGGTCCTCGCCGAGGAGCCGGAGGTGATGCGGCTGAGGGACAGCCTGCGCGGGCTCCCGGACGACGCCGCGTACCACGACCGCGTCCGCCTCGGCGAGCTGATCGTCCACGCGCTCGACGCCAAGCGCGAGGCCGACACCGACGAACTCGTGCGGACGCTGTCGCCCCACGCCGTGTCCGTCGCGCCGCGCCCGCCGGTCGACGAGGACACCGCCGCGGACGCGGCCTTCCTCGTCGCCGACGGCGATCGGGCGAGCTTCCGCAAGGCCGTGGACGAGCTCGGGTATCGCTGGGCGGGCCGGATCAGGCTTCGCGTGCAGGGCCCCCTGGCCCCGTACGACTTCGTGCCCTCACCGCCGGACGGCCGTACCGGCTGAGCGGTCGTCAGAGGATCGGCCGGGCGCCCAGGTGGCCGATCGCGCGGGCCGCGAGGCGGCATCCCGCCGCCAGTGCCTCCGCCGGCGGCTTGCCGTCGAGCCACGCGGGCAGGAAGCCCGCCACGAACGCGTCGCCGCCGCCCGTGCCGTCGATGACCTCCTCGACCGGCTCCGCCGGAGCGCGTACGGGCTCGGCGCGGCCGTTGGTGTACCAGAGCGCGCCTTCGTCGGCGAGCTTCACCACGACCTGGGAGTACCACGCGGTCAGGACCTTGGCGGCCTGTTCGGGGTTCTCCCGCCCGGTCAGGGCCTCGGCCTGCGCGGAGTTGACGATGAGCAGCCGCGCGCCCTGGGTCCAGTCGAGGAAGGGCTCGGCGCCGGCCCGCTTGAGCAGGGAGTTGGCGCCGCCGTCGACCGTGATCGACATCTGGGCGTTCTGCGCGAGCTTCATGGCGTGCAGAGCCGCCTTACGGGATCCCTCGTTGAGCAGGGAGTACCCGGACACGTGCAGGTGCGCGCCGGGGGCGAACAGATCCTGCGGGATGTCCTCGGGCAGCAGCGCGGCGTTGGCGCCCGGATCGGACAGCATGGTGCGGTCGCCCTTGTGGGTGACCATGACCACACAGGTGCCGGTGGCGCGTTCGGGGTCCATGACGAGCCGGGCGTCCACGCCGTAGCCCATGAGTTCCATGTCACGGTTGCGACCCGTGATGTCGGCGCCACGGCGCCCGACGAAGGCGGACTCGACGCCCTCGACGGCGAGCCAGGACGCGACGTTGGCGCCGGAACCACCGCCGTGCATCGTCACCTTGGCGGGCGTGTCGCCGCCTTTCGCCAGCGGGTATGCTGCCCGCGCGACGGCATCGGTCATAAGATCACCGACCACGACCACGCGCGTCATGACGTCACCACCCTGTTCTGCGGTCGCCGCCCTTGTGGGCGAGCGGGAGCTGCGACCCGGAGCAAAAACCTAACAGCTCCGAGTACCCCGATGGGTATCGAACGAGACGCGATTTTGGTATCTCGCATTACTCTCGACCTGTGCCGTATCCCGACCAATGGGAGGCCGACGTCGTCCTCGCCGATGGGGGAACGGCGCATCTTCGCCCCATCCGGGCCGATGACGCCGGGCTGCTACGCGAGTTCTATGCCAGGCTCTCCCCGGAGTCTATCTACTACCGGTTCTTCTCCCCGCGTCCCCGGCTTACCGACCGGGAGGTCGAGCACTTCACCACGGTCGACTACGACGACCGGGTGGCGCTCATCGCGACCATCGGGGGCGCGATGGTGGCCGTCGTGCGCTACGACCGCCTGCGCCCTGGGGCGGACACCGCCGAGGTGGCGTTCCTCGTCGAGGACGCCCACCAGGGCCGTGGGGTGGCCAGCGTGCTCCTGGAGCACATCGCCGCCGCGGCCCGCGAACGCGGCATCACCCGGTTCGTCGCCGACGTGCTGCCCGAGAACCGCCGCATGAGCAAGGTCTTCCGCGAGGCGGGCTACAAGGCCGAGCAGCGGTACGAGGAAGGCGTCCTGACCCTCAACCTCGACCTGGAACCCACCGAGACCTCGCGTGAGGTCATGGCGGCGCGTGAGCACCGGGCCGAGTCCCGCTCGATCGGCCGGCTGCTGTCGCCGCGCTCGGTCGCGGTGATCGGCGCCAGCCGCGAGGAGCACAGCGTGGGCCAGAGCGCGCTGCGGAACCTGCTCGCGGGCGGTTTCGCCGGGCCCGTCTACCCCGTGCACCCGAGCGCCACCGCCGTCTGCAGCGTCCGGGCCTACAAGACCGTCGCCGACGTGCCCGGCGACGTGGACCTCGCCGTCGTGGCGGTCCCCGCCGAGGCGGTGGCCGACGTGGTCGCGCAGTGCGCCGCCAAGGACGTGCACGGTCTCGTCGTCCTGTCCTCCGGGTTCGGCGAGACGGGTCCGGAGGGCCGGGCGCGGCAGAACGAGCTCGTACGCCTCGCGCGTGCGGGCGGCATGCGCGTGGTCGGGCCGAACTGCCTGGGCATCGCCAACAACGCCGACGGCCTGAACGCCACCCTCGCGCCGACGCTGCCGCGCCACGGGCCCATCGGATTCTTCTCCCAGTCCGGCGCCCTCGGCATCACGATCCTGCAGTGGGCCGCCGAGCGCGATCTCGGGCTGTCGACGTTCGTGTCCGCGGGCAACCGCGCCGACGTCTCGGGCAACGACCTGATGCAGTACTGGGAGGAGGACCCGGACACCGCCGTCGTCCTGCTCTACCTCGAGTCGATCGGCAACCCGCGCAAGTTCACGCGGCTGGCCCGCCGGATCAGTCGCAGCAAGCCGATCGTCGCGGTCAAGAGCGGCCGGACGACCCAGGGCGTGCCGCTCGGCCACGCGGCCCAGGCCCTCAGCCTGCCCGACCACGCCGTCAGCGCCCTGTTCGCGCAGGCCGGCCTGGTCCGCGTGGACTCGCTCGGCGAGCTGTTCGACGTCGCGCAGCTGCTCGCGTACCAGCCCCTGCCGCGCGGCGACCGGGTCGCGATCGTCGGCAACTCCGACTCGATCGGGCTCCTCGTCCAGGACGCGGCCACCGTCGCGGGCCTGCGCCCGCGGCGGCCGGTCGACCTCGGGCCCGAGGCGGGCCCCGCCGACTTCACCGCGGCGCTCGAGGAGGCCTTCGCCGACGAGGGGACCGACGCCGTCGTCACGGTGTTCGCCCCGGCCGTCCACGGCGGCACGACCTCCGACGTCGCCGCCGCGATCGTGGCCGCCGCCGACCGCGCGGACACGCCGGTCATCGCGGCCTACCTGGGCGAACGCGGCCTGCTGCACGGGTCCGTGCCGTCGTACCCGGCGCCGGAGAGCGCGGTGCGCGCCCTGGCGTACGCCGTGCGGTACGCGGGCTGGCGCCGCCGCCCGCACGGGCGGATCCCCGACCTGCCGGGGGTGGACCGCGATCGGGCCCGCGCGCTCGTCGAGGAACTCGCCGGGCAGGAGACGCCCTCACCGGAGCGGACCGCCGCGTTGCTCGCCTGCTACGGCATCGCGGTCGGCGGCGCCGGGCACGGCATCGCGACCAGGATCAGCACGTCCGAGGACCCCTCGTTCGGCGCGATCGTGTCGTTCGGGCTGGACGACGTGACCGCCGAACTCCTGGAGGACCGGGCGTACCGGCTGGCGCCGCTGACCGACGTGGAGGCGGCCGAGATGGTACGCGCCGTGCGCACCGCACCGCTGCTGCTGGGCCACCGGGGCGCCGAGCCGGTCGACACCGGGGCGCTGGAGGACCTGCTGCTACGGGCGTCGCGGCTCGCCGACGACCTGCCCGAGGTCGCCCGCCTGGACCTCGAACCGGTGCTGGTCGGCCCGGCGGGTGCGGTCGTACGCGGCGCGCGCCTGCGCCTGGCCGGCCCGCACGCACGACCCGCCGAGGACGCCCGCCGGCTCCGGCCTAGTTAGGAAGCTGGTTAGGAAACTCCTCGGGCTGCGGCGGGGGCAGGGGCTCGGGGACCGGCGGGATCGGGCTCGGGGTCGGTTCGGGTACCGGCTGGGGCGGTCCGGGCGCCGGTGGCACCGGACCCGGGGGCGGCTCCGGCGGCGGGGTCGGGGGCTCCGGCGGGGGCATCGGAGGCTCGGGCATCGGCGGAGTGGGGGAGGCCGTTGTACCAGTCATGCCGCTTCTGTACCCGCACGTGTGCGTGTGACGCCCGGGCAGTGCAGGATGGGGTCATGAGGGAAACCCGAGCGATGGCTCACGGGCTGCGCACGGCGATCGAGCGGAGCGGCTACTACCCCGCGCTCGTCGCGGACGCCGTCGAGTCGGTTCTGGGCACCGAGTCCGTGATCGCGTATGTCGTCCACCACGAGGCGACGTTCGATCCGGCGATGGAGGTACGGCGGCATGTCACCGTGCTCGTCCTGTCGCCCACCCGCCTGCTCGTCTGTCACACCGACGAGCACCCGCCCACCGAGGCGATGCCGCATCCGCACGCCTCGACCACGACGGAGGCGGTCCGCCTCGGCCGGGTCCAGTCCGTGGCGGTGACGCGCGTCGTCCCCGAACCGGCCTCCTACGTCCCTGGTGTTCCGCCGACCGAGGTCATGGTCACGATCGGCTGGGGCGTGATCTCTCACGTCGATCTGGAGCCCGCCTCCTGCGGCGACGAGTCCTGCGAGGCCGACCACGGCTACACCGGCACTCTGACCGCCGATGACCTTTCGCTGCGGGTCAGCGAGGCGGCCGACGGCGCCGACGCGGTCGAGCAGGCACTGGCCTTCGCCCAGGCGCTCTCGGAGGTCATCGCGCAGCGCGAACGATGAGCCTTCCCGTTCCGGCGTACGGGCGCCGGTCTCTCGCCGACCTCACGCCGTCCGTGCTCGCCGCGCTGGGCGTCCCGGGGCACACGAACGTCCTCGGCCTGCCCGCGCTGCCGCGCGCCTGCGTGCTCCTCGTCGACGGCCTGGGGTGGGAACTCCTGCGCGCACACGCCGGCGAGGCGCCGTTCCTGTCCTCCCTGGCCGGGCACGAGCTGACCGCGGGCTTCCCGTCGACCACCGCGACCAGCCTCGGCTCCTTCGGCACGGGCCGGGCGCCGGGCGGCCACGGCCTGTTCGGCTACCAGGTGGCGATCCCGGGGGAGGGCCGCCTGCTCAACTGCCTGCGCTGGGACGACGGCGTCGACCCGCTCGCCTGGCAGCCGTCGGCCACCGTGTACGAACGGGCCGCCGCCGCGGGCGTCGCGGCGGCGCACGTGTCGACCCGGGCGTTCGAGCACAGCGGGCTGACCCGGGCGGTGTACCGGGGCGCGCGCTACGTCCCGGCGGACGCGCTCGGCCCGCTCGTGGCCGGCGCCGAGCGGGCCGTACGCCAGGGTGAGCGGTCGTTCGTCACCGTCTACCACAGCGAACTCGACGCCACCGGGCACATTCACGGCTCGCGCTCGTCCGCCTGGGGGCACCACCTGTCCTTCGTCGATCTGCTCGTCCGGCGCCTGGCCGAGGTGATGCCGCCGGACGCCGCCCTCTACGTCACCGCCGACCACGGCATGACCGACCCGGCCACGCGCGTCGACGTGGACGCCGAACCCGCGCTGCGCGAGGGCGTCGCGTTGCTCGGCGGCGAGCCACGGGCGCGGCACCTGTACGCGCGGGACGGCGCCGCCCCCGACGTGCTCGCCGTGTGGCGTGAGCGCCTGGAGGGGGCCGCATGGGTCATGACACGTGACGAGGCGATAACGGCAGGTCTTTTCGGGCCGGTTTCGGCCACCATGGCGGCCCGGGTCGGCGACGTGGTCGCCGTGCCGTACGCCGACCTGGCGATCGTCGCCACCCAGGCCGAGCCGCTGGAGTCCTCCCTGGTCGGGATGCACGGCTCCCTCGTACCGGCCGAACAGCTCGTGCCCCTGCTCACCTTCACGGCGGAGTCATGAACGACGAGACACCTCTCGCGGACGGTGCGGTTAACGGTCAGACTGGCGGTGTGCACCCTCTCATCGACGTCCCGTCACTCGTCCGGGCGGCCCGGGGAGGCGTGACCCTCCTCGATGTCCGCTGGCGCCTCGGCGGTCCGCCCGGCATCGAGGCGTACCGGCGCGGCCACCTGCCCGGCGCGGTCTTCATCGACCTCGACCGCGATCTCGCGGCGCCGCCGGGCGCGGGAGGCCGGCACCCGCTGCCCGACGCGAAGGAGTTCCAGGCGGCGATGCGACGTGCCGGGGTCCGCCAGGACGACCTCGTCGTGGTCTACGACGACGCCGACGCCACCGCCGCGGCCCGCGCCTGGTGGACGCTGCGTTACTTCGGGCACGAGCGGGTGCGCGTCCTCGACGGCGGCTACCAGGCCTGGGCGGACGCCGGGCAGCCCGTCACCACCGAGGTCCCCTCGGTGAAAGAGGGCGACTTCACCGCGGCGCCGGGCCACCTGCCGCTGCTCGACGCGGACGGCGCGCTGGCCGTGGCCAAGGACGGCGTGCTGCTCGACGCCCGCGCGCCGGAGCGCTACCGCGGCGAGGTCGAGCCCGTCGACCCGATCGCGGGCCACATCCCGGGCGCGGTGAACGCGCCGACCCACGGCAACGTGGGCGTCGACGGCCGCTTCCTGCCGGCGGGCCTGCTCCGCGAACGCTTCGCCGGCCTCGGCGCGACCGACGCCGCCGAGGTGGGCGCGTACTGCGGCTCCGGCGTCACCGCCGCCCACGAGATCCTCGCCCTGACCCTCGCCGGGGTGCCGGCCGCCCTGTACGCCGGCTCGTGGTCCGACTGGATCACCGACCCCGCCCGCCCGGTGGAGAAGAGCGACTGAGTTCGGCGGCCGCTCAGGCGCCCGGCAGGCGGCGGCGGCCGGCGAAGCCGAGTTCGGTCCGGTGGTACCAGGTCAGCTCCCGCTCTCCCTCCAGCAGGCAGAGCCGTACGGACTGCCCGCCGTGGTACGCGGGGAAGTCGATGAGCACGGGGGTCAGGCTCTTCACCTCGATGCCCTGGATGGTGAACCACCCCACGGCCTCGTCGATGCGCGCCTCGTACCCCTTCAGCTCCGGCTTGCCGCCGAGACGCGTCGGCTGACCCGACCGCAGCGCGTACGACAGCTCGGCGAGGTCGGCGCGTGCCGCAACGATCGCGTCGATCCGCGCGCGCACCTCCGGGAGCAGCGCACGTGCCTCACTGAGGGTGAAGGTCCGCTCGGTCACGCTCGTACGCTACCTGGCGGTCCCGCCGCGCCCCAGCAGCTCCTACCTCACCAGCCCGCGCCGAAGCAGACGAACCCGAGGGCGGCCGGCGGCCGGGGCGCGGCGGCGAGGGCCTCCGCCGGCGGCATGCCCGCCGCCAGGCGAGCGTGCAGGCCGACCATGAGTTCGCCGGCGGCGGCGTCGCCGACCGGGGTCACGCCGGCGATCACGGTCGCGGCGCCGTACGCCAGGGCGCAGCCGACCATGCCGGTGACCGCCTCGCCCGCCCGTACGTCGGCGCGCCCCGCGTCGCACGCGGACAGGACCATCAGCCGGGGCGGCCGGCGCAGGTGTTCGAGGTCGTAGGCGACCAGCGGGCCGGCCACGAGGCGGAGGCCGGAGAACAGGGCGTTCCCGGCCCGGAATTCGCCGTGCACCGCGAGGTGGGCGATCGCCGCGCCGTCCAGGGCCGTACGGACGGCGTCGGCGGTCGCGGCGGCGCCGTCCAGCACCACCGCGCCGGGGTACCGCTCGCGCAGGGCGGCCACCTCACCGGCGGCATGGCCGAGGTCCGGCCCGGCCACGAGCGTTACTTGCCCGGAAGAGGCGGGCGCCCGCCGGGCCCGCAGCCAGCCCGCCACCGACGGCGTGACGGCCACCGCCCGTCCGGCCAGCGACGGCAGCGCGGCCCACGGCAGGCCGTGCAGCGCCCCGGTCGGAGCCAGCACCAGCGGCCGGTCGCCGAGCCGCAGCGGACCGAGCAGCCGCGCGTCCAGCCGCCCCGCCGCGGACGCCAGGCCGCGCTCCGCCGCCTCGCCGGTCCCTTGCCGCGCGAGGCGCGACACGGCGAAGCGCAGCAGCCGTACGTCGTGCTCGGCGTCGGCGTACGGGCCGAGCGGCACACGGCGGCAGCGGCCGTCCGCGACGGTCACCGCGAGCAGGTCGTCGCCGTCGCGGATCAGCTCGGCGAACACCCGGTCACCGAGGGCGTCGCACAGCGCCGGCACGAGCCACGCCCAGCCGCGGACCGCGTGCCGGGTGGAGGTCAGCCGCCGGGTACGGGCGCGGACGGCGTCCTCCAGCCGTGCCTGCGCGGCGAGCAGCGCGGGCCGGTGCGGCACCTCGGCGCTGACCCGGCGCAGCTCGGCCAGGAGCCCGGCCAGCCGCCGGTCGCGCGGCGGCCGTACGGCGGGTGGCCGGTCGGCGATGGCCCGGCCGCGTTCGGCGGCGAGCAGCAGCTCCCGTGGCCCGCGGGCGAGGCGTACGCCCAGCGCGGCCAGCTCGGCGGACCAGCCGGCGGCGCGCCCGCGCAGTTCGGCCGCGCCGAGGGCGGCGGCGTGCTCGTCCACCGCCCGCAGGCCCGCGCGGACCGCGGCGGCCGCGCCGCGCCGGTCGCCGTCGGCGACCCGCAGCAGGGCGGTGGCGTGCCGGACGGCGACCCTCGTGCTCACCGTGCCGCCGTCGCATGCCCCGGCGAGCAGGCGACGCGCGTGCTCCCGGCGGCCCCGCGCGAGCGCGACCAGCGCGGCCAGGGCGCGGGTCTCGGCCGCCGCGGATGCCCAGCCGGCGTGCTCGAGTCGCTGCACGGCGCGCTCGGCCTCGGCGGCCAGCGCGGCCGACCGGTCGCCGTCGGCCCAGCGGGCCCGCAACTCGACCTGCTCGGCCAGCAGCGCGAACCCCGGCCGTCCGGCGCCGAACGCGGCCCGCGCCCGCCCCGCCGTCGCGGCCGCGGCACGCGGGTCGCCGTCGGCCAGTTCGGCGTGGGCGAGCAGCAGCAGGGCGTCGGCGGTGTCGCAGCGGTAACCGGCGCCGTCGAGGCGTTCGAGCGTCCGCGCCAGCAGCACGCGTGCCTCGCCCGGCAGCCGGGCCGCGATCAGTGCCTCGGAGCGGTCGAGGTGGAGCTGGCACAGCCGCTCGCCGACCCCGGTGAGCCGCGCCTCGACGTCGTCGTAGATCGCGAGTGCCCGCGGCAGGTCGCCCCGGCGCGACGCGACCACCGCCAGGTTGTGCCGCGCCATCGCCGCCTGGTGCCGCAGACCGGCGCGCTCGGCCAGCGTCAGCGCGCCGCGCAGGTCGGCCTCGCCGCGCCCGAGCCGCCCGGCGAACACCCGCGCCAGCCCGACGTTGACCCGCAGGCCGATCGCCACCTCCGGGTCGCGGCACGTACGGGCGATCCGCGCCACCTCCTCGATGCGCCCGGCGCGGGCCAGGGCGCAGGCGCGGTTCGCCAGGAGCCGGTCGGCGTCGGCCCCGGTGAGCACGGGCGCCGCCTCGTCGGCCGCCGCGAGCGCGCCCGCTACGTCGCCGCCCGCGACGAGCAGCCCGACGAGGTTCATCTTGACCAGCGCCGACGCGTACGCCAGCCCCTCGGCCTCGGCGACCCGCAGCGCCTCGCCGAGGTGCGCACGACCCTCGCCGAGCCGGCCGAGCTCCTTGCAGGCGAGGCCCAGCGCGCGCCGGGCCGTCACGCGGAGCGCCGGATCACCGTGGTCCGCCAGCGCGAGGGCCGCGTCGTAGGCCCGCCGCGGGTCGGCGGCCGCCGCCGTTATCAGGGACTCAGACACGGATCCAGCTCGTGACCACCGAGCTCGCGTCGGCCAGCCGGAACAGCAGGCTGACCACGCCCGCCGGAACCCCGGCCAGCGCGAAGGACCCCGCGTCGTCGGTCCGCGTGCCCCGCTCCCCGCCGGGCGAACGCAGGATCACCTCCGCGGCCGACGGCGGCGCGAGCTGTCCGACGATCTCCCGGCCGCAGACCTCGATCTCGACGCTGACACGCGCCCCGGAGAACGTGAGCAGCCGCGAGCCGCCCCCGCGGACACCCGCCGGAGCCGCGATCGTCTCGGAGGTGAGCGTCGCGAGCGCGGCGGCCGGCTCGAACCAGCCGAACGCGGCATGCCCGAGCGCCACCAGCCGCTCCGGCACCGGCGGAAACGCGCGACGCAGCGCAACGGTCAGCTCCTGATCACTGGGCCCGTTCACGCGCGACCGCCGAGGCGACGGCGCAGGTGGGTGAGGCAGCGCGCCCGTGTCGGACCGACGCTGCCGACGGGCATCTCGAGCGCCGCCGAGATCTCCGCGTAGCTGAGCCGGGGAGAACCGGCGAACAGCTCCAGCAGCTCACGGCAGCGCGGAGGGATCGTCTCCAGCGCGGCCCCGACGGCGGCGGCCAGATCCCGGCCGAACACGACATGGTGCGGCCCGGTCACCGCCGGCCCGGCCCCCTTCAGCGGCCGCTCCCGCCCGGCCCGCCGCAGCGTGGCCATGCTCTCGTGCCGGGCGGTCACCGCCAGCCAGGCCCCGGCGCGCGCCGGGTCGCGCAACAACGTGAGCCGCTCGACCAGCCGGAGCCAGGTCGTCTGCACCACGTCGTCGACGTCGGCACCGCTCAACCCGTACGAACGAGCGATCGCGCAGAGAAGGCGCGAGTAGCGGCCGACGAGCACCCGCCACGCCTCCGCGTCCCCCTGCCCCGCCCGCCGCACGAGATCACCTGTGCTCATGTCCTCCACGAACGGGGATATTAGCGCACTGTTATCAACTGATTACCCTAAGTCGCGAAGATGGCGTCAAGGGATCCAGCGGCACCCGCCACCGCGGGCGCGGCGACGGAGGTCCCGCTCCATGTCGTGCAGGCGCACCGACGGGCGGGGGCCGCCCAAGCGGCCGGAGACCGCGGTCGGCCACTTTCGGACCAGTGTGGAGAGGCGAACCCGCCATATCCTGACGGTTCCGCATTCCTGCGTGACGGAAAAGGCGCCTGCATGACCGCGATCGTCGGCATCACTGACGGCAGGACCGTTGTCATCGCCGGAGACTCCGCCGGTGTCGGCGGGGGTGTCACCCAGCCTCGCCTGGACGCCAAGGTCTTCACCAACGGGCCTTACGTGATCGGCTACACCAGCTCGTTCCGCATGGGCCAGATCCTCCGATACGCCTTCAAGGCTCCGGTGCCGCCCGAGGATGATGAGGGCCTTCACGCCTTCATGTGCACCGGCTTCATCAACAGCGTCCGCGAAGGACTCAAAGACGGCGGATGGGCCAGCAAGAACAACGAGCAGGAAGAGGGCGGATCCTTCCTCGTCGGCGTCCGTGGGCGCCTCTTCGAAATCGGCGAGGACTACCAGGTGGGTGAGCTGGCGGACGGATACTCCGCCGTCGGATGCGGTGCGGAGATCGCCCTCGGGGCTCTCCACGCCACCGGTGATACCGGCATGTCTCTCCAAGCCCGCGCCACCGCCGCGCTTGAAGCCGCAGCCCATTTCTCCACCGGTGTTCGGCCACCGTTCACGATCGTCGGCACGACGAGGAGCGAGACGGATGGGCACCCGGGATCCGAGGACGTCCCATCGCCTTGATCGGGCCGACCGTCTGGCCGTGCGCGTGCTGCTGCTCCCGTTCAGGGGCGGCGTCCGGACCTAGGCCGTGAACATGACGCCGAGGTCCGGTGACACCCGCCGGCCCGCCGGGTCGAGGAGCCGGGCGGCCGCGAGAGAGGCGGAGATCCGGTCGGCGGCCGCCAGGTCGGCGATCCGCCCGGCCACCGCCGGGGCGGCGAACGACGTGCCGCTCCAGGTCGCGTACCCGGCGAACGCGTCCGGGTCGATGCCGTGCACCGGCGGGCGCGGGCCGTCGAAGCTCACGAAGCAGCTCGCGACCTCGACTCCCGGTGCGCAGGCGTCCACCCACCAGCCGTGATCGGAGAACCAGGCCCGCTGCTCACCGTCCAGCGCCGCGACGGCGATCACGTGCTTCAGGGCGGCGGGCCAGAACGGGCGGTCGCTCGCGTGGTTGCCGGCGCACGCCACGACGACCGTGCGCCGGGCCAGGGCGGCGACGGCGCGGGCGACGACCGGGGACGGGCGGTCGTCGTACGTGTGACAGCCGAACGAGAGGTTGGCCACGTCCGCCCGCTCCCGGTGCGACAGGCGGGCCAGCGCGCGCAGGACGCCGAGCTCGTCGCCGACGCCGTCGCCGCCGATCACGCGGAGCGCGCGGACCCGGATCCCGGGTGCGTGCCGCAGGAGCACGCCCGCGATGAACGTCCCGTGTCCCGCCTGGGCGTCGAGCTCGTAGTCCAGGTCGGCGTCGAGGACCTCGGTGACCTCCGCGCGCTGTGCGGCGTACCAGTCCGTCGCCTCGTACCACGGGTGCGGCGACATGCCGGTGTCGAGCACCGCGACCGTGACCGGACGCCGTCCCGCGCCCGGGGCGCCGGGCGGGGCGGGCGGCGCGGCGGGCCGTGGCCGCCCGGCCGGGCCCGTCCACCACATCGGCTGGCCGTGGACGAGGTGGTTGGGTGCGACCGCGAGCCCGTGGTGCCCGTGCAGCTCGGCGGCCAGCTCGCAGACGTCGACGCGCGCTCGCAGGCGTACGCGGGCCACTCCCGGGCCGTCCTCCGTGACGTCGTGCCAGCGGCGTACCAGGTCCTCCGTCGCCGGCAGGTCCTGGCCGGCGACGAGGAGCTGGTCGCGGCGCAGAAGGGCCGGACGCCCGCGGACCGGCTCGGCGACCACGGCGTCGCGATGGCGGGCGAGCAGGCGTTCGAGCCGCGCCGCCTGAACGGTCTCGTCGAACACCGCCCACCTCCGGCCGCTCACGTAGAGCGATTGACTGTTACGCAGTGTGCCCCGAGATGTCGCCTGCGGTCAGCGGAACGGGCGAACCGAGCCCCCTTGCCTTCCGTCCCCGCGGACGATCAATCTTGTTGAGTGAGCACGACGGCGGAGTTGATCGGATCGGGCGGAGGTCCGTCGGCGGGCGGCGGGCGTCCCGTCACCCGGCGCGCCGCCGCCCTGACCCTCCTGCGCCGCCGGGCGCCGGCCCTCGTCGCGGGCGCGGTGCCGGTGCTGGCGTTCCCGCGCCCGGGACTCGATCTGCTCGCCTGGGTGGCGCTCGTGCCCGGCCTGCTGCTCGCCCGCTCCGCGCCGACCGGCCGTGAGGCGGCCAAACGCGGCTGGTGGTTCGGCGCCGGGTTCATTCTCACCGCGCTCTACTGGCTGATCCCCACGATCGGGCCCGGCCTGCTCCTGCTCGCCGTGGCCGCCGGCGCGCTCTGGGCGCCGTGGGGCTACGCGGCCTGGGCGCTCCTGCGGCCCGGCCGCCTCGTCGCCGCGGTCGTCGTGGTGCCGAGTGTGTGGCTCGCGGCGGAGTGGGCGCGCTCCTGGCAGTCCCTCGGCGGCCCGTGGGCGCTGTACGGCGCGACGCAGTGGCGGCACCCGACGGTGCTGAGCCTGGCCTCGATCGGCGGCGTGTGGCTCGTCACCTTCGCCGTCGTGGCGGTCAACACGGCGCTGGCGAGCGCGGCCGGCGCCTGGTTCCGATCGGCGGGGCCGTCGCCTCGCCGCGTCGTCACCGCCGTGCTGCTCGCCGCCCTGATCGCGGCGGCCGGACCGCTCACGTACCGGCCGTGGTCCGCGCCCGCCGGCCGTCCGCTGAAGGTCGCGCTCGTGCAGCCGGGCGTCGTGGTCGGCGCGGGCACGCGCTTCGAGGCGGGGGAGCGGCTCACCGCCGCGCTGCCAAAGGTCGACCTGGTGGTCTGGGGCGAGAGCAGCGTGGGCTTCGACCTGCGCCGGCGGCCCGACCTGGTGGCCCGGCTGGCGGCCCTCGCCCGCGCGCACGGCCCGCTGCTCGTCAACGAGGACGCGCGGGACGCCGGCGGGCGCATCTCCAAGAGCGCGGTGCTCATCGGGCCGGACGGCGAGCAGGCCCGGTACGTCAAGAACCGTCTCGTGCCCTTCGGCGAGTACATCCCCCTGCGGACCACGCTCGGCTGGCTCACCCGCGTCAGCAAGGCGGCCAAGCAGGACCGCGTACCCGGTACCGGCGTCGTGATGATGCGCGCGGACGTCACCTTCGGACCGCTGATCTGCTTCGAGTCGACCTTCCCCGACCTGGCCCGTACGGTCGTGAACCGCGGGGCCCGGGTCCTCGTGTACGAGTCGGCGACCTCGTCGTTCCAGGGCAGCTGGGCGCCGCCGCAGCACGCCTCGCTCGGCGCCGTACGGGCGGCGGAGACGGGACGGCCCGCGGTGCAGGCCGCGCTGACCGGGGTGTCGGCCGCGTTCGACGCGCGAGGACGGCGGATCGCCTGGCTGGACACACCGCGGCGGGGCTCCGTCGTCGTGGAGGTTACGCCGTCACAGGGGCGCACGCCGTACGACCGCCACGGCGACTACGTGCCCTGGCTCGCCGTCGTGATCGTGGCCGGAGCCGGGCTCTGCGCGTGGCGCGGACGACACCCACGGGACTGATCTGGTAGGGCCGACCCATACCTACGGGGTATGCGGTCTGGTGCGAGTGATGACCATGAGGCACAATGACCATGCGGTCATACGGTCGGTCTGGTGCGAGGACGTTGGGGAAGACGAACCTCGCAACGCTCCCAGGAGGTCCGGTGTCCGCACGTGGCGTTTTCTACGTCCACTCAGCGCCGCCTGCGCTGTGCCCGCACATCGAGTGGGCCGCCGCAGGCGTCCTCGGTGTGCCCGTTTCCCTACCGTGGAGCGATCAGCCCGCGGCTCCGGGGACGATGCGCACCGAGCTGTGCTGGGAAGGACGTCCCGGCACAGCGGCCGGCATCGTGTCGGCGCTGCGCGACTGGCGCCTGCTGCGCTTTGAGGTGACCGAGGACGCCACGCCGGGCTGCGACGGCGTCCGCTACAGCGTGACGCCCTCCCTGGGAGTCTTCACCGCCGTGATCGGCGCGAACGGCGACGTCCACGTGCCCGAAGACCGCCTGCGTTCGGCGATGGCCAACGCCATGGCGGGCAAGGCGACCTTCGAGTACGAGGTCGACCGGCTCCTCGGCAAGCCGTGGGACGACGAGTTGGAGCCCTTCCGCCGCGCTGGCGACGGAGCCCCGGTCCGCTGGCTGCACGCCGCCGGCTGACCCGTTCCCGCGGGTGAGGAGAGGGCTCGGCCGGTCCGGCGTGCCCTGGATCCGACCCGCGACGCGTACGCGCGTGGCGGCGGGGAGCGCCGCCACCACGGGCCGCCACCACGGGCCGCCACCACGGGCCGGTGCGCCGATGGTGCGTGGACGGTCAGCGGCTCCGGCGAATCTTTGGTCATCACCACAGGCGACACGACCAAGGAGTGGAAGATGACCGTTCTGACCGGAAAGACGGCGTTGGTGACCGGGGCCTCGCGGGGAATCGGCCGGGCGATCGCCGAGCGGCTCGCGGCAGACGGCGCCCTGGTCGCCGTGCACTACAACAGCGGCGACGCGGCGGCCAAGGACACGGTGGCGGCGATCACGGCGGCCGGCGGCCGGGCGTTCACGGTGCAGGCCGAACTCGGCGTCGACGGCGACGCGGAGACCCTGGTCGCGCGGCTCGCGGCCGGCCTGCGCGAGCACACCGGCGAGGCCGCCCTGGACATCCTGGTCAACAACGCCGCCCTGAGCGGCACGGGCCCGATCGAGTCGGACACCCCGGCGGCCTTCGACCGGCTGTTCGCGGTGAACGTGCGGGCGCCGTACTTCCTCATCCAGCGGGCTCTGCCGATGCTTCGCGACGGCGGTCGCATCATCAACATCGGTTCCGGCGTGACCCGGATCGCGCTGGCGGCGGAGACGTCGTACGCGATGACCAAGGCCGCCGTCGACACGCTCGGCCGGACGCTGGCCAACACGGTGGGCAGGCGCGGCATCACGGTCAACACGGTCGCGCCCGGCACCACGAGGACCGACCGGACCGCCGCGATGTACGACATCCCGGGCTTCGCCGAGCAGATGAACGCCGCACAGGCGATCGAACGCACCGGCATGCCCGCCGACATCGCCGCCGTCGTCGCGTTCCTCGCCTCGCCCGACGGTGGGTGGGTGACCGGGCAGTGGCTCGACGCCAGCGGAGGCTGCTACCTCGGCCCCAAGCTGCCCGCCTGACGCGGCGGGCGCCGGGCCGGACCCGGAAGAGCGACGCCCCGTCCAGGAGTGTCTCCTGGACGGGGCGTACCGGGTCCGACGACCGTCAGAGAGGGATGTTGCCGTGCGCGCCGCGGGCCGGGGTGGCCTCGGCGATCGCCTGGGCGATCGCGCGGCGGGTCTTGGCGGGCTCGATGACCTCGTCGATGACGCCGATGTTCTGCGCCCGCTGGAGGCCGCCGACGACCTTCTCGTGCTCGGCCGCGAGCTGCTCCTCCAGCGCGTGGCGCTCCTCCTCCGGCACGGCGGCCAGCTTGCGCCGGTGCAGGATGCGGACCGCGGCGACGGCGCCCATGACCGCGACCTCCGCGGTCGGCCAGGCGAAGACGCGCGTCGCGCCCAGGGACCGGGAGTTCATCGCGATGTACGCGCCGCCGATCGCCTTGCGGGTGACCAGCGTCACCCGGGGCACGACCGCCTCGGCGAACGCGTGCAGGAGCTTCGCCCCGCGCCGTACGACGCCGTCGTGCTCCTGGCCCATGCCCGGCAGGTAGCCGGGGACGTCGACCACGACGACCAGGGGCACCCCGAACGCGTCGCACATCCGCACGAACCGCGCCGCCTTCTCCGCCGACGCCGAGTCCAGGCAGCCGCCCAGCCGCATCGGGTTGTTGGCGATGACCCCGACCGTGCGGCCGCCGAGGCGGCCCAGCGTGGTCGTGATGTTCGGCGCCCACTTGGGGTGCAGCTCGACCGACTCCGAACCCTCGTCGAGCAGGCCGGCCACGATCGGCTTGACGTTGTAGGCGCGCCGCGGGTTCTCCGGCAGGATGCCGCCGAGGTCGGTCTCGGCCACCTCTTCCGGCCGCAGCCGGCCCTGGTGACCGAGCAGCGCCGCGACCCGGCGTGCCTTGAGCAGGGCCTCGGTGTCGGTCTTGGTCACGATGTGCACGACGCCGCTGCGCTTGCTGTGCGGCTCGGGGCCGCCCAGCGTCGCCATGTCCACGTCCTCACCGGTGACCGAGCGGACGACGTCCGGGCCGGTCACGAAGATGCGGCCGCCCTCGGACAGGATGACGATGTCGGTCAGCGCCGGGCCGTACGCGGCTCCGCCGGCGGCGGGGCCGAGCACGACCGAGATCTGCGGCACCACGCCGGAGGCGTGGGTCATCGCGGCGAAGATCCGGCCGACGCCGTGCAGCGACTCCACACCCTCGGCGATGCGGGCACCGCCGGAGTGCAGCAGGCCGATGATGGGCAGCCGCTCGCGCACCGCGTGGTCGTACGCGTGCACGATGTGCTCACAGCCCGCCGCGCCCATGGCGCCGCCCTGGACGCGCGGGTCGCTGGCGTACGCCACGACGGGCATGCCCTCGACCCGGCCGACGCCCGCGACGGCGCCGCTGTCGTCCTGTTCGGCGAGGAGCCGCAGCGACCCCTCGTCGAAGAGCGCCCCCAGGCGGACGAGCGGGTCACGGGGGTCCGGTGCGGCCTCGGCCTGCTGGGGGATCTCCTCGGCCGCCGGAGCGGGGGTACGACTGTCGACAACGGTCACGACTCATGCCTCCTAAAGGCGACGCACACGTTGTGGCCACCGAAGCCGAACGAGTTGTTCAGTGCTGCGGCGGGGCCACCGGGCAGCTTTCTCGGCTCCCCTTGGGCGATGTCGAGGTCGACTTCGTCGTCGAGATCGTCGATGTTGATCGTCGGCGGGACCAGGCCCTCGCGCAGCGCGAGCAGCGTGGCGATGGACTCGACCGCGCCGGTGCCACCGAGCAGGTGCCCGGTCATCGACTTGGTGCTCGTCACGACGATCTGCCCGGCCGCCTCGCCGAGCGCCTTCTTGATCGCCTTGATCTCGCCGACATCGCCGATCGGGGTGGACGTGCCGTGCGCGTTGATGTGGACGATGTCCCCGGGTTCGAGGCCCGCGTCCGTCAGCGCGCGCTTCATGGCCTTGGACATGCCGTCCGCGTCGTTCTGCACGATGTCGTTGGCGTCGGCGGAGTATCCGACGCCGGCGGCGATGCCGTGGATGCGCGCGCCGCGGGCCCGCGCGTGCTCCTCGGACTCGAGGATCACGATGCCCGAGCCCTCACCGAGCACGAAGCCGTCGCGGTTCTTGTCGTACGGCCGCGACGCGGCCTCCGGGTCGTCGTTGCGCGTCGACATGGCGCGCATCGACGCGAACGCGGCGAGGTTGAGCTGGTGGATCGCCGCCTCGGTGCCACCGGCGATGACGATGTCGGCACGACCCGAGCGGATCATGTCGATGCCGTAGCCGATGGCCTCGGCACTGGAGGCGCACGCGCTCGCGAGCGCGTGCGCACCCGCACGGGCACCGAACTCGATGCTCACCTGACCGGCGGCGCCGTTGGGCATCAGCATCGGCACGGCGAACGGGGAGACGCGCTTCCAGCCCTTCTCCCGCAGCGTGTCGTAGTTGTCGAGGGTGGTGATGATGCCCCCGATGCCGCTGGAGACGACGGCGCCGAGGCGGTCGCCGTCGACCCGGAAGCCCTCCGCCGACTCCTCGTCGCCGAACGCGAGGCCGGCGTCGCGCCAGGCCTCGTGCGCGGCGATGAGGGCGAACTGTTGGCACCGGTCGAGACGGCGCAGCCGGTGCCTGGGCAGGACCTCGGAGGGCTCCACCGCGATCTTCGCGGCGATCCGCACCGGCAGGTCCTTGGCCCAGTCCGCCTCGATCGGCTTGACGCCGGAACGGCCCGCGAGCAGAGCGGACCAGGTCGACGCCACGTCGCCGCCGAGTGGCGTGGTCGCGCCCAGTCCGGTCACGACGACGGAGGTACTCATTCGGTCACGCTCTCCCTTGGTGGTCTCGTCGCTGGATGTGCCCTTCAGGCGGAAACGTCCTTGCCCTGCACGTAGGAAACGACGTCCTTGACGGTCTTGAGGTTCTTCAGCTCGTCGTCGGGGATCTCGACGCCGAACTCGTCCTGCGCGGCGACGGCGATCTCCACCATCGACAGCGAGTCGATGTCGAGGTCGTCCACGAACGACTTCTCGGGGGTGACGTCGGCCGCCGGCACACCGGCGATCTCCTCGATGATCTTGCCGAGGCCCTTGAGGATCTGCTGCTCGGACAATGCCATGGTGTTATTACTCCTCTGAATCGGGTTGTACTGAAGGTGAGTGAGGAACAGGGGGAGTTACGGGATCTCGACGACCTGAGCCGCGTACGTCATCCCGGCGCCGAAGCCGATGAGCAGCGCGGGAGCGCCGGAGGGCACGTCGCCGCGCTCGATGAGCCGGGAGAGGGCGAGCGGGATCGAGGCGGCCGAGGTGTTGCCGGCCTCCACGATGTCGTCGGCGACGACCGCGTTCTCAGCGTTGAGCTTACGCGCGATCGCCTCGATGATGCGCAGGTTCGCCTGGTGGGGCACGAACGCCGCCAGCTCCGACGGGTCGACGCCGGCGCGGTCACACGCCTCTCGTGCCACCTTGTGGAGGTTCGTGGTGGTCCACCGGAACACGCTCTGCCCCTCCTGGTAGAGGAAGCTGTTCCGGTCCTTGATGAAGATCCGCTCGGCCATGTCGCCGGCGCTGCCCCACACGACCGGCCCGACCGCCGTCTCCTCGGACGGCCCGACGACGACCGCGCCCGCGCCGTCCGCGAAGATGATGCACGTGGAACGGTCCGTCCAGTCCACCCACTGCGAGAGCTTCTCGGCGCCGACCACGAGCACGTTGCGCGCGGAGCCGGCGCGGATCGCGTCGGAGGCGTTGGACAGGGCGTAGCAGAAGCCCGCGCACGCCGCGTTGACGTCGTACGCGCCCGGCGCGACGATGCCCAGACGGGTGGCGACCTGCGCCGACGCGTTCGGGATCTGCGCCTCCTGCGTGCAGGTGGCGACGACGACCAGGTCGATGTCGGCCGGGGACAGACCGCTGTTGGCGAGGGCCTTGCCGCCCGCCTGCACGGCCATGTCGACCACCGACTCGTCGGGTCCGGCGATGCGGCGCTGCTTGATGCCGACCCGGCTCTGGATCCACTCGTCGTTGGTGTCGACGGTCTTGGCGATGTCGTCGTTGGTGACGACGTTGGACGGCTGGTAGTGGCCGAACGCGAGGATGCGCGCCCCGGGGGCGCCGGTACGGAGCTGGAAGGACGTCACGCGTTCTCCAATGTGTCGTCACTGGGGCTGGCCTCGGCCAGGGCGCGGGCCTGGTCGAGTTTGTCCGGCGTCTTGAGCGCCACGACCTCGACCCCCGGCAGCGCACGTCGAGCGATACCGGCGAGAGTGCCGGCCGGCGGAAGCTCGATGATGGCGGTGACGCCGAGGTCCGTCATCGTCTCCATGCAGGAGTCCCAGCGCACCGGGTTGCTGACCTGCTCGGCGAGACGGGCGACGAGGTCTCCTCCACGCCCCACGACGGTGCCGTCGCGGTTGGACAGCACCTGTATACCCGGGTCCGCCACGGGCATGCCCGGCGTGATGCGCCGGAGCGTGTCGACCGCGGGGGCCATGTGCGTGGTGTGGAAGGCACCCGCCACCTGGAGCCCGCGCAGCCGCGCCCCGGACGGAGGCCGCTCCTTCAGCGCGGCGAGCTGCTCCATCGTGCCGGCGGCGACGACCTGCCCCGCGCCGTTCATGTTCGCCGGCGTGAGGCCGTGTTCCTTCAGGACCGCCTGCACCTCGTCCGGGTCGCCGCCGAGCACCGCGGTCATGCCGGTCTCGGTGACGGCCGCCGCCTCGGCCATGGCCCGGCCGCGCTCACGCGCCAGCACGAGCGCCGCCTCGGGGGAGATGACACCGGCCATCGCGGCCGCGGCGAGCTCGCCCACACTGTGCCCCGCCACGAGACCGGGCTTGACGCCGAGCACCTCGTACGCGACGAGAGCGGCGCTGACCAGCAGCGGCTGCGCGACGGCGGTGTCGCGGATCTCGTCGGCGTCGGCGGTCGTCCCGTAACGGATCAGGTCGAGCCCGGTGACGGCCGACCACCAGGTGAGGCGTTCGGTCACCCCCGGGAGCTCGAGCCAGGCCTCGAGGAATCCGGGTGTCTGGGCGCCCTGGCCGGGCGCGGTGATGGCGAGCACGCATCCCACAGTGCCGCGTGGGGGTGCGCCATGTTCATGCGGTGAGGTACGAAGTTGGGGCAGCCCGCCTTGTGAGGGTCCTACAAGTGGGCCTCACGCGACACGAAGCGTCCGAGGACGAGCGCGATGCGCAGCGTGAAGGCGGCCCGGCCGTCCGCGGGCACGTATCCGGTCAGCTCAGTGACGCGTCTGAGCCGGTAGCGGACGGTGTTGGGGTGGACGAACAGGAGCCGCGCGGTGGCCTCCAGCGACGAGCCCTGCTCCAGGTAGGTCGTGAGCGTGTCCAGCAGCGGAGCGCCGGCGTCGCGCAGCGGTTCGTAGACCTCCTCCACAAGAAACGCCCGCGCGTCCTGGTCGCCGTCCAGCGCCCGCTCGGCCAGCAGCGCGCCGGCGAGCACCGGGCGGGGCGCGTCCGGCCAGCCGGCCACGGCCTGCAGCCCGGCGAGCGCGGCGCGCGCCGAGCCGGTGGCCGCGTACAGGTCCTCCACCCGCGGGCCGATGACGACCGGACCCGCGCCGAACTTGGAGGTGAACGGCTTCGCCGCGGCGAGCGGGTCGTCCTCCACACCGCCGACGATGACGATGAGGCGGCTGCCCTGGACCCCGGCGAGCACGTCGACGCGCGCGCGGCGCGACGCGATGCGGATGTCGTCGATGATGGCCTCGGGCTCGTCGTCGGGCGTGTGCCCCGCCATGACGGCCACCGAGGTCGAGGCCCAGCCGAGCGCGGCCGCCCAGGAGTGCAGCGACTCGTCGACCTCGCCGCGCAGCAGGGCGTCGACGATGAGCGCCTCGAGCCGCGCGTCCCACGCGCCGCGCGTCTCGGCCGCCCGCGCGTACACCTGCGCGGCGCCGAAGGCGACCTCACGGGTGTAGCGGAGGATGGCCTCGCGCAGCTGGGTCTCGCCGCCCGGCGCGGCGAGCTTGTTCACCTGAGCCTCGACCACGTCGATGACGACGCGCACGATCTCGACGGTCTGCTGGAGCCGTACGGCGCGCATCAGCTCGCGGGGCGCCGTACCGAAGACCTCGCCCGCGATGGCCGGCCGGATCTTCTCCTCGTTCTTGAACCACTCGACGAACCCGGCGATGCCCGCCTGGGCCACCAGGCCGACCCATGAGCGGTACTCCGCCGACATCGCGCGGAACCACGGCAGGCGTTCTTCCATGCTGGCCGTCGCGGCGGTGCCGAGCGATCCCATGGCCTGCTCGAGCCGCTCGGTCGTCTCTTCGCGGATGTCGCCGTCGTTCTTCACATTCTCCACCCTCCCACCCCCGGCCGGCGGATGAGCGCATCGGCCGGGACCGCGCACGCGCCACCGACGGCGGTTCGTCACCTGTGACGGTAACCGCCTTTCCGTGTGGACGTGTCGGGAAGGGGCTGGTCAGCGCGTCACATGTCAACGCGACACGTCGCCGGCGCGGCCGAGCGCGATGAGCGCCAGGTCGCGCAGCGCGACGCCGCCCGGCCGAAGGTAGTCGCTGTGCCCGCCGTCCCCCGCGGCGAACCGCCGGGCGCCGAATCCCGCTCCGGCCGGGTCCGCGCCGAAACCGACGCCGAGCACCCGGACATTCGGTACGTACCGCATCCAGTCGCCGGAGGCGCGCCCCGCCCACAGCCGCGCGGAGGTGCGCAGCCCGGCCGCGGAGGCGACGGTCATCCCCGGGCTGCCGAACACGGCGATGTCGGTCACGTCGAGGTCCTTCGCGGCGCGTCCGCAGACCACCGTGCCGTAGCTGTGGCACAACAGCGCGACACCGGCGCCGCGCGCGTCCAGCCACGTCACCAGCGGGCGGAGGGCGCGGGCACCCTGGTCGGCGCGGCCGGTGGTGACCACGGCGGGGCTGACCGTGGCCGGGGCGGGGTACCCGAGCCAGGCGACGACGGCCAGCCGCGCGCCGGGGGACAGCCGCTCGGCCTCGGCGTACAGGGCGCGGGCGCCCCCGCCGGGCGACGCGGTTCCGCGTGAGTCGAAGGTGGCCGGCGTCGTGTCCGCGCCGGGCACCAGCACGGCGACGCGCCGCGCGGTCGCCAGGTCGCCGACCACCTCGACCGCCCGGCCGCGCGGATCGAAGTCGAGGAACGTACGGCCGGGCGCGGCGAGCGCGCGCAGACGCTGCGACGTGCGCGGGTCCTCGGTGCCGCGCGCGGCGCTCTCGATCGCCGCGCGCTCGGCCGCGTACCGCGCGCTCAGCGCCGGTCCGGTCAGGGCGGGCAGGGGCCGCAGGGGCAGCGGCCCGGACGAGGCGTCGCCCGCCGCGGCGGTACTGAGCACGAGCGCGGCGCCCGTGAACGCGAGCAGGGTCACCCGGCGGGCCGTCATCCCGATCTCCTTCCGGTCCACACCGCCCGGCCGGGTCGGCCGGGCGGCGGAACAGGAAGCTACGGACGGCCGCCCGTGCCGCGCGTCCCTCCGGAGAGCACATCCGCGCGTACCTCTCAGGTACGTCGTGGGCATACGAGCGACCGAGGTTCGGCACACCCACCTGCGCAGCCGGACGCGGGCCCGGCCGCCCGAGTGGCTGGGGCGGTGCCGCTCATCCGAGCGGTCGGGGCTCGGCGTGCCCGCCTGCGCGGTCGGGGTTCGGCCTACGTGCCTGCGCGGTCGGTTGGGCCTGCGTCCCCGGGCGGCTGGGGTCGGTGCGGCGCGCCTGCGGGGCCGGGGTTGAGGCTGGTCACCGGAGCGGTCGGGGCTCGGTGTGCCCACCTGCGCGGTCGGTTGGGCCTGCGCCCCGGACGGCTGAGGTTGAGGCCGCGCCCTGCGCGGCCGGGGCTGGGCCTGCCCGCCCGGGCGGTCGGGGTTCGGGCCGCGCGTCTGCGCGCCCAAGCGGCTGGAGGGTCGGGCCTGCGCGGTCGAGGTTCGGCCTGCGCGGCTGGCGTTGAGGCTGCTCGCCCGAGCGGTCGGGGCTCGGCGTGCTCGCCTGCGCGGCTGGGGCTGGGCCTGCCCACCTGCGTGGCTGGGGTTGGGGCTGCGCGCCCGAGTGGACGAAATCGGGCCTGCCCGCCAGAGTGGCCGAAACTGGGTCTGCGCGCCCGGGCCGGCGGGGTTCGGGCCGCGCGTCTGCGCGCCCAGCGCCTGGGAGGCTGGGCCTGCGCGGTCGAGGTTCGGCCTGCGCGGCTGGGGCTGGGCTTGCCCGCCTGCGCGGTCGAGGTTAGGCCTGCGCCCAGGCGGCTGGGGTTGGGGCCGCGCGCCTGCCCGTCTGAGCGGCCGGGGTTCGGGCCGCCTGTCCGAGCCGCCTGGGCTTGGGTTACCCGCCGGGGCGGACGAGGCCGGTCTCGTACGCGTAGACCACGGCCTGGGTGCGGTCGCGCAGCTCCAGTTTCATCAGGATGCGTCCGACGTGCGTCTTCACGGTCTGTTCGGCCAGGACGAGCTCGGCGGCGATCTCCGCGTTGGACATGCCGCGCGCCACCAGGCCGAGCACCTCGCTCTCGCGTTCGGTGAGTCCCTCCGCGAGCCGGCCGTCGGGGCCCCGCGGCGCGCCCATGCGGGCGAATTCGGCGATGAGCCGCCGGGTCACCACCGGGGCGAGCAGCGCGTCGCCCCGCGCGACGACGCGCACCGCGTCGGACAGCTCACTCGCCGAGGCGTCCTTCAGCAGGAACCCGCTGGCGCCCGAACGCAGCGCCTCGTACACGTAGTCGTCCAGGTCGAAGGTGGTCAGGACCAGCACCTTCGGCGCGGCCTCGCCCGCGGTGATGATGCGGGTGGCGGCCAGGCCGTCCATCACCGGCATGCGGACGTCCATCAGGACCACGTCGGGGCGCAGTTCCGCCGCGCGCGCCACCGCCTCCTTACCGTCGACCGCCTCGCCCACGACGTGGATGTCGGGCTGGGCGTTCAGCAGGATGGAGAAACCGGACCGGACCATGCCCTGGTCGTCGGCGATGAGCACACGGATCATGTGTGGGCCTTCTGGTACGGGAGGACGGCGGTGACGGCGAACCCGCCGTCGGGCCGGGGGCCGACGGCGAGCGTGCCGCCGAGCATGCTCGCACGTTCGCGCATGCCGACGAGACCGTGGCCGCCGCCGCTCTCGGCGACCGGCCGGGGCGCGGTGCCGGGACCGTTGACGACGTGCAGGCGCAGTTCGTCGGAGCGGTAGTCGATGTCCACGGTCACCGATGCGCCCGGCGCGTGCTTCATGGCGTTGCTGAGCGCCTCCTGCAGGATGCGGTGCGCCGACAGTGCCACCCCCTGCGGCAGCGGCGGCGGTTCGCCGGTCGAGGAGACCTCGACGGTCAGCCCGCCGCTCCGGGCGGAGGCGACGACCTCCTCCAGGCGGTCGAGGCCGGGCTGCGGCGTGGTGTCCGGCGTGTGGCCGGTGCGCAGCACACCGAGGACGCGGCGTAGCTCGGTCAGCCCTTCGAGGGCGCTGGCGCGGATGTCGGCGAAGCTCTCGGCCAGTTCGGGCGGGGGATCGGTGACCTTGTACGGCGCGGCCTCGGCCTGGATCGCGATGACCGACATGTGGTGGGCGACGACGTCGTGCAACTCGCGTGCGATCCGCTGGCGCTCCTCCAGCACGGCCGTCTCGGCCGCGTGCCGCGCCTCCTGCTCGGCGAGCACCTGCCGGGTGGTGCGCCGCATCCGTACGAGATGGCCGGCGACGAGGGGGACCAACATGGGAACCGCGACCGCGGCGGTGGACGAGTCGACCACCGCCGCGCCGACGACCGTGACGACGGCGGCGCCGGCCGTGACGCGGTTGCCGCCACGGACCCCCACCGCGTACAGGCACAGCAGGTAGACCACGACGGCGCCCGGAAGGTAGGGCAGGCTGAGGCCCTGAGCGAGGAGCAGGGCGCGGGCGGCCAGGACCCCGCCGGCCGAGCACAGCCACGCGGCGAGCGGCCGCCGGTCGCGGAGCGTGAGCGGCGCCGCGGTGATGAACGAGATGAGGATGAGCAGGACGTCGGAGGGATGACCGGGGGACGGGTGCGGCGGGCGCGGAACGGCGTTGTCGAGGGCGAAGAACAGCAGGGCGATGACGAAGTCCAACGCCACGACGATGTCGACGCGGCCCACCCGCAGGCGGGAGCGGATGCGCCCACGCCGCGGCGCCGCGGCGCTCCGCTCACCGGTCATGCGCCGAGCTTAGGGGGCCGCGCACGCGGGACGCGTCCGACGTCAGAGGGATCCCGCGGGTGCTACTCCGGTATGGGGCACGGGTAGAAAGAAGGCCATGGATCCCCTCGAGGCACTCAAACGCATCGCGTTCCTGCTGGAGCGCGCCGGCGAGGCGACCTACCGCGTGCGCGCGTTCCGCCGCGCGGCCGCGACGGTCGAGCGCACCCCGGCCGGCGACCTGGCCGCCCGCGCGCGAGCCGGCACGCTGGAGGAGCTGTCCGGCGTCGGCAAGGTCACCGCACTGGTGATCAAGGAGGCGCTCGACGGGGAGACGCCCGTGTACCTGCGGCGGCTCGAGGCGACCGAGGGGCAGCCGCTCGACGAGGCCGCGGAGGCGCTGCGTGCGGCGTTGCGCGGCGACCTGCACACGCACTCGGACTGGTCGGACGGGGGTTCGCCGATCGAGGAGATGGCGGCGGCCGCGATCGGCATCGGCCACGACTATGTCGCGCTGACCGACCACTCGCCGCGGCTGAAGGTGGCGAACGGCCTGTCGCCGGAGCGGCTCCGTTCACAGCTCGACGTCGTCGCGGCGCTGAACAAGGAGCTCGCGCCGTTCCGCATCCTGACCGGCATCGAGGTCGACATCCTCGACGACGGCTCGCTCGACCAGGACCCCGAGCTGCTGGCCGAGCTCGACGTCGTCGTCGCCAGTGTGCACTCCAAGCTGCGCATGCCGTCGGCCGAGATGACCCCGCGCATGCTGGCCGCCATCGAGAACCCGCGCGTCAACGTCCTCGGCCACTGCACCGGCCGCATCGTCGCGGCCGGTGGCCGCCGCGGCGGCAAGCGGCCCGAGTCGGAGTTCGACGCCGAGCGGGTCTTCGCCGCCTGCGTACGGCACGACGTCGCGGTGGAGATCAACTCCCGGCCGGACCGGCTCGACCCGCCCAAACGCCTGCTGCGCCCCGCGCTGGAGGCGGGCTGCCGGTTCTCCATCGACTCCGACGCCCACGCGCCGGGTCAGCTCGACTGGCAGCCGTTCGGGTGTGAGCGCGCGGCCCGGTGCGGCGTGCCCCCGGAGCGCGTCGTCAACACGATGTGCCTGGACGACCTGCTCGCCTGGGCCGCCGCCTGACGCCGGTCAGGGCGTGATGTCGGTGCGCCGCCCGCCGTCGAGGTCCCGCCGAGCTGATGGACGGCCTGGTGCGGGCCTCACCCTGCGGGACCGTGAGCCGATGATGGCCGAGCTCCTGGCCAAGGTGATCTGACCGTTCCGACCTGCGGAGACGCCCTCTGGTCGGCTGGTAGCGGCATGGATACACGTGGGCAACATGCCGGAAATGTCGATAGGGCACCTTGTTCGGCAGGGAGGTGAGCGTTTTGTCGCTCTTGCGCATCCGAATCAAGCTGCCGGACCGGCCGGGATCACTCGGTACGGTCGCCCGCACGCTGGGCGCCGCCGGCGCCGACATCGTCCAGGTGGTGGTGCTGGAGCGTGCCGCGGGCCGCGCCGTCGACGACGTCACGGTCACCTGGCCGGACGGCGTCTCGCTCGACGTCCTGTGCGACGCGCTGTACTCGGTCCGCGGTGTCGTGGTCGACGGGGTCTGGCGTACGACCGAGGCGCCGGGCGTCTTCTCCGACGTCGAGGTCGTGGGCCAGATGGCCTCGAACCCGCCGAACGGCGTCGTCGCGCTGGTCGAGGCGGTGCCCAAGATCTTCGGCGCCGACTGGGCCGCCATGCTGACCCCGGACGGCACGGTGGTGCACGCGAGCTGGCAGGCGCCCGACCCGGTGGTACCGCCGCCGCTGCCCGCCTCCTCCGGCCGCGCCTTCACCGGCGAGGACGGGGTCCGGTACGCCTGCGTGCCGGTCGGCGGTGCCACGCAGACGTTGCTCCTGGCCCGGGTGGCGGCCCCGCCGTTCCACCGGACGGAGATCGAGCGGCTGATCCAGCTCGCGACCGCGGCCGAGGCCGTATTGGGCGTTTCAGCTGCGGCATGACACGCTATGGCGCGTGGCGAAGGTAAAGAAACAGAAAGGCCTGCTGACCGTCCTGTTGGCGCTCGCGGCCAATCTGGGCATCGCGCTGGCCAAGACGGCCGCCGCGCTGATAACCGGTTCGGCGTCCATGGCGGCGGAGGCGGGACACTCGTTCGTCGACTCGATCAACGAGGTCTTCCTCCTCACCGCGCTGCGGCGCAGTAAGCGGCCCGCGGACTCGCGGCATCCCTTCGGCCACGGCACCGAGCGCTACTTCTGGTCACTGCTCGTCGCCGTGTGCATCTTCGGGATGGGTGCGCTGTTCGCGTTCATCCAGGGCATCGGGGCGCTTCTCGGCAAGGGCGCCGAGGAGGCCAGCCCGCTCATCGGCTACGTCGTGCTGGCGATCTCGGCCGTGCTGGAGTTCATCTCGTGGCGGCAGGCGTTCCGCGAGACCCGGCAGCACGCGCGCGAGCGCGACCAGGGCTTCCTGGAGTTCCTCCGCACGACCGACGACCCGACCGCCAAGTCCGTCCTGTTCGAGGACTCGGCGGCGCTGCTCGGCATCGCCTTCGCCGCTCTCGGCCTGCTGACGCACCAGCTGACCGGCTCGGCCGTCGGTGACGGCATCGCCTCGCTGCTCATCGGCCTGATGCTGTCGCTGGTCGCGTTCCTGCTCGGCCGGACGAACCGGGAGCTGCTCGTCGGCCGCCAGGCGCGGCCGGAGGTGCTGGAGGGCATGCGCCGGATGCTGACGAACGCGCCCGAGGTCGAGGAGCTCGTCGACCTGCTGACGATGAACGTCGGCACCGACCAGGTGCTCGTCTGCGCCCGGCTGGACTTCGACGACTCCCTCGGCGCCGCCGACGTCGAACGCGCGTGCGCGCGGCTCGACGGCGAGCTGCACGAGGCTTACCACGAGGTCTATGAGGTGTTCCTCGAACCCGTACCCCGCGACGACTCCGGCCTGCGCGAACGCGTTCTGGCCCGGTACGGCAGGCAAATCGCCGACGAGACCGCCTGACGGCGTTCGCCGGTAAATGTCGGTGTCGCGACCTACGTTCGGGGCGTGAACCGTACCGACCGCCTCTACGCGATCGTCGAAGAACTCCGGGCGAGCGCGCCCGGCCGGCGCAGCGCCCGTTCGCTCGCCGACCGTTTCGACGTCAGCGTCCGCACCATCGAACGCGACGTGAGCGCGCTTCAGCAGGCGGGCGTGCCGATCTACGCCGACACCGGGCGCAGCGGCGGCTACACCCTCGACCGCACCCGCACCCTGCCCCCTATGAACTTCACTCCGGCCGAGGCGGTCGCCGTGGGCATCGCGCTGGGCCGGGCCACGGAAGCGCCGTTCGCCCGGTCCGCGCGCACCGCCCTGCTCAAGATCATCGCTGCGATGTCGGCCGCCGACGGCGCCGAGGCGCGCGAGCTGGCCGAGCGGATCCGGTTCCTGGTGCCGGGCGGGGAGGACGACCGTGCCGTCGTGCCCGCCGTCGTCGAGGAGGCCGTGGCCCTGCGGCAGGTGGTGCGGCTGGCCTACGTCGACCGCAACGGCACCGAGACCGAACGCGACGTCGAGCCGGTCGCGTTCGTGTCGGGCGCGCGCGACTGGTACCTCGTCGGCTGGTGCCGCCTGCGCGAGGGCCCGCGCCTGTTCCGCATGGACCGCATCCGCCGGGCGTCGCTGCTGGAGGAGACCGCGCCCGTACGCGACTTCGGCGAGATGGCCCCGCGCGTTCCGGACCTGGTGGCACACGCACTCCAACTCGGCTGAACTCCCCGGGAAACACCGACATAGGGCTGTCGCCGGCGGGCGGGATCGTACGTGTCGTCCGCGCGGATCCGCGCGGAGTCCCGGATCGGAAGGCGACGATGATGAGTGCTCAGTACAACGCGGTGGGATGGTTCGAGGTCGCGACCGACCGGCCGGAGGAGGCCCAGAAGTTCTACGGCGAGCTGTTCGGCTGGACGTTCGCCGGCGACGGGCCGTACCGGGAGATCACGGCGCCGGGCGCCGACCACGTCAGTGGAGGGCTCTTCGACTCGGAGGGCGGGTTCCCCGGCTACGCCATCTTCTACGTGACGGTCGAGGACGTGGCGGCGGCCCTGGCGAAGGCGGAGTCGCTCGGCGCGAAGGCGATCGTGCCGCCGACCACCACGCCGGACGGCCTGGTCTTCGCCCAGCTGCGCGACACCACCGGCAACCACTTCGGCATCTTCACCCCGCCGCCGAGCGCCTGAGCTCGGGCGGGTGGGCGCTCGCGGGCGCGTCCACCCGCCTCAACGGCGGGGCGCGTGGACCTGATCGAGGCCCGCGCGCAGGGTACGGGCGAGCGCGGTGGCGTTTCCGGTCTTCCAGAAGTGCAGGTAGAACAGGCGCGGCTGCTCGTACAGCATGTGGTTGTGCAGCTCGACGATGGTCATGCCGTGCGAGCGCAGGGCGTTGATCACCGGGTTGACCTGGTCGGCGATCATCGTGAAGTCGCCGTTGACCGCGGCGCGTCCGGCTCCGAGCGGCTGGAACATCAGCAGCGTCGAGGCCTCCATCAGGTACGGCAGCGTGACGTGGGCGCGGGTGTCGGTGATCTTCTGGGCGACGGGGATGTGATACTGCAGCACGCCGTGCTCGTCCTCGCCCCTGGCGCCGATGACGCGGTCCAGGGCCGCGGTGTCCAGGGCGACCGGGGGTTCGGTGCCCTCCGGCTGGTGGAGGGGGATGCCGGTCTGCGCGAGAGCGGTGTGCACCGTACGGGCGATGCGGACGGGATCGCCCTGGGCCCAGTAGTGCATCCACCACAGGCGCGGGGTCTCGTCCTGGAGGTGCTTGTGCAGGGCGGTGATCTCCACGCCGCCCTGCCGCAGGCGGTCGGCGACCCGGTTCACCTCGGGGCCGGTCAGCGTGACCTCACCGATCATCAGGGCTCGGCCGGGAGCGGTCTGGTGGAAGGAGGCCTCGGCGTTCAGCTCCATGCCGGGGTTCTCCCGTACGCCGGCGTTGACGACGTGCAGGTCGGTGCGCAGCCACTCGGCGGTGTGCACGCCGCCGGCCTCGCTCTGCAGCGGCCGGCCGATGGCGCGGCCCACGGCGTTCCAGTCGATGCCGCCCGCCTTCGCCGGGGCCGTGCCGCCGGTGAGGGCGAGCGCGGCGGCCGTCGCCAGGCCGAGGACACGGTGTCGCCGCCAGTGCGCCGGTGAGGCGCGTACCTGCCACGGGAACGGACCGGACATCGTCTTCCTCCCCCCGTCGGCCGAGGTGTCGGATGCCGCTATATGAGCCGTTCCCCGGTTGTCGGGGTGCGTACCGTGTTTCCGGCCTCGGGGCGGTCAGCGGGCGTCCGGGGTCCAGGCCGTCACCAGGGCCAGCAGGCCGGGGAAGCGGGCGTCGAGGTCGGCGACGCGTACGTGGCTGCGGCGCTCCAGGCCGTACTGGCGCTGCCGGATGATCCCGGCCTCGCGCAGGGCCTTGAAGTGGTGGGTGAGCGACGACTTCGGACGGTCGAGGCCGAACCAGCCGCACGGGTGGTCGAAGCTCTCCCGCTCCAGCAGCAGCTTGCGCACGATGCGCAGGCGCAGCGGCTCGCTGAGTGCGCTCAGCACCGTCTCCAGGCGCAGGTCGTCCACTGCCGGCTCGGGCAGCGGCTCGGGCAGGCCGGGGGGTTCGGGCAGCTCCCTGATGGCGGGCGCGGCGGCCATGGTCGGCGGCACGGGCGGCTCCTCCTGACGACGTTTCCTTGTTCGACTCTGATCGTACTGGATGCTACAGTCCGACCCTATTCGTACTAGTTCGACTTTTGTCGTACTGTCGGGAGGGTGCAGTGGCAGAGAGTCAGACCGTTCCACGCGGACCCGGGATCGGGGAGCGTCCGGTGCCGACGTGGTGGGTGTGGCTGGCCGCCTGGCCGGTCGCCGCCGTGTTCGTGCTGTCCAACGCGGCCACCCCGCTGTACGTGCTGTGGCAGCGCGACATCGGCTTCTCCAAGGGCACGCTCACCGTGATCTTCGCCTGCTACATCGTGGGGCTGCTCGGCTCCCTGCTCGTGTCCGGCGTGGTCTCCGACCGGCTCGGACGCAGGCGCGTGCTGCTGCCCGCTCTCGGCCTCGCCCTCGCCGCCTGTGTGATCTTCGCGACCGCGTCGACCGTGGTCGCGCTGATCGTGGCCCGGCTCTTCGCCGGCATCGCCGTCGGCGCCGTCGTCTCGGCCGGCATGGCGGCGGTCACCGACGTGGCGGGTCCGCACCGCAGGCGGCTCGCCGCGCTGCTCGCCTCCTGCTCCATGGTCTTCGGCGCGGGGCTGGGGCCGCTGCTGGCCGGGGTGCTCTCCGAGGTCGTGCCGGGCCCGACCGTCACCGTCTTCGTCGTCGAGGCCGCGCTGCTGGTCACCGCCGTCCTCGTCGTCGTGCGCATGCCCGCGCCGCGTCCGGCCGTACCGGTCACGGGCGCCTGGGTGCGCCTCCCGCGCGTCCCCCACGGCAACGGCCGGCAGCTCACCCTCGGCGTCGCCGTGTTCGCGCCGGGCATCACCGCGACGTCCTTCGTGCTGTCGCTGGGCCCCTCGCTGCTGTCCGGTCTGCTCGGCACCACCAGCCGCGTCGTCGCGGGCGCCATGGCGTTCGTGATGTTCCTCGCCGCCACCGCGGTGCAGTTCGCCGTCCAGCGGCTGCGCCGGCGCACCGTTCTCACGGCCGGCGCGGTCAGCACCACGGCCGGCATGGCCGCCCTGATCACGGCCGTGCACACCGCGTCCGTCCCGGCGCTCGTCGCCGCCGCCCTGCTGGCCGGCGCCGGCCAGGGCATGGGGCAGCTCGGCGGGCTGTCCCTGCTGAACTCCAGCGTCCCGGCCCGGCGCCTGGCCGAGGCCAACGCGGCTCTCAACGTGGGCGGCTATCTGCCCGCCGGTCTCCTGCCCGTCTCCGCCGGCTACCTCAGCGACGCCGTGGGCCTCACGTCGGGCGCGACCGCCTTCGGCGCCGTACTGCTGAGCCTGGCGGCCGTCGGCGGCGTCGTGGTCCTCGCCGACCGGCGCCGTACGGCGGCGTGACCGGCCAGGCCGATTCGCCTCTGGGGCCGTGTGCGATCAGTAGTCTGATCGCGACGCCGCCTCCCCCTTGGACGGACCGCGCATGCCAGAGGATCTTCAGCCCGGCGACCCCCGACGCCTGGGCGGCTACCGCCTGCTGAGCCGGCTCGGGCGTGGTGGCATGGGAACCGTGTACCTGGGTGAGGACGATGACGGCCAGAAGGCCGCGATCAAGGTCATCAACCAGGAACTCGCCACTGACACCGCCTTCGCCGAGCGTTTCCGGCAGGAGGTCCGGGCGGCTCGCCGCGTCCGCAGGTTCTGTACGGCGCCCGTACTCGACGCCGAACTCGACCGCCCTCCCTACTACGTCGTCACCGAGTTCATCACCGGCCCCACTCTGCAGGACGCGGTCGAGTCCGAGGGGCCGCTGCGCGGATCGGACCTGGAGGGCCTGGCGGTGGGAATGGCGACCGCACTGTCGGCCATCCACGACGCCGGACTGGTGCACCGGGACCTCAAGCCCACCAACGTCCTGCTCTCATCCTTCGGACCCCGCGTCATCGACTTCGGGATCGCCCGGGCTCTCGACAGCCTCACCACGGTCACCCGGACCGGACAGCTGGTGGGCACGCCCGCGTTCCTGGCGCCCGAGCTGATCAACGGCGCCGACGTCACCCCCGCCGCCGACGTGTTCTCCTGGGGGTGCGTCCTGGCGTTCGCGGGCACCGGCCGCGGCCCCTTCACCGGCCGTACGCTCCCGGAGATCCTGCACCGCGTGGTCTACGAGCCGCCGGACCTGGAAGGCCTTGACCGCTCGCTGCGCGACATCGTCGAAGCGTCGCTGGCCAAGGACCCCAAGGCCCGGCCCGGCGTCCCCGAGCTCCTGACGCGACTGACCGGCCACCGCCCGGACGCACCGGGTCCCGCCACGGAAGTACCGGTCGGCGCCTCCACGGGCGGACGACAGCAGCCGCCCACCATCACGATGCACGCGCCGGTCCCGGTCGCGCGCCCTCACCGTGTGGCGCGTGTGCGGTATCCGCCTCCTCCGCCGCCGCGCCCGCGGAAACGCTCGCCCGGCCTGGGCTTCGGTCTCTTCGCGATCGTGACCGTGCTGATCGTGCTGGCCGTGCTGGCCGTGTCGGCCTTCGTGTGGATGATGAGGACCCTGGTGTCGGGTTCGGGGACGTCGGCCGATCCTCCGAGGTCGGGTGTGACCGCCCCGCCGGGGCAGGGCGGCGATGACGTCCCGGCCAAGTTCCTCGGAACGTGGCACGGTTCGATCGACCAGAAAGGATTGTCCAAAAGCCCGTATCCCGTGGTGCTCACCCTCACCCGGGGCCGGATCGGCGCCGTCGTCGGCCGTTCCTCGTACACGACGCTGCGATGCGTCGGAGAACTCAAGCTCACCAAGGCCTCCGCCGACCGCCTGGTGGTGGAAGAGCACATCAAGACGGGACGGCTCAACTGCACCGACACGGTGATCACACTGAGGTACCGGACCGGAAAGAGAATCGACTATTCCTTCGAGAACCCCACCGGACACGGGGTGCTGACCCATTAGGTCTCGGCCGCGTTCCCGGCGGCGGTGAGCAGAGTGTCCTCTGTCCGGCACCTCGCGGCGTACGCCTCGACGGTACGGAGACGATGGCGAGCCCGCCGAGCAGCAGGACCGAACCCGCGGTCACCGGCGCGGACGGGCGCTCGCCGAGGACGGAGACGGCCAGGGCGGCGGCGACCAGCGGCTCGGCCAGTGACAGCGTGCCCGCCGTCGCCGCGGTGACGCGGCGCAGGCCGGTGACGAAGAACCAGTACGCCAGCGCCGCGGTGATCGGACCGAGCCACGTGACCAGGGCGAGCCCGCGTACGGTGCCGAGCGCGGGCAGACCGGCCAGGGTCCACGGAGCGAGGACCGCCCCACCGGCCAGCAGCGTGATCGATACGGCGGCCGGCATGCCGGCGCCCTTCTGGATGAGCCGCTTGGCCGACACCGTGTAGACGCCGAAACACCCGCCGGCCAACACCCCGAACGCCGCGCCGTACGCGTCGACCCGTACGGCGCCGGCCGGTGTCATCACCAGGGCGCAGCCGGCGATCG
This sequence comes from Actinoallomurus sp. CA-142502, assembly GCF_050936355.1. Lineage (NCBI taxonomy): Bacteria > Bacillati > Actinomycetota > Actinomycetes > Streptosporangiales > Thermomonosporaceae > Actinoallomurus > Actinoallomurus sp. CA-142502. The sequence goes on along the minus strand of NZ_JBNJMY010000001.1, from coordinate 8,379,940 downwards.
CCCCTGCCGTACCGGCGATCCAGCGCCGCGTCAGCCGGGTGCCGAGCACCAGCCGTTCGCAGACTCCGGTGCTGACCGGCGCGATCCCGAACGCGATGGCGGTCGCGACGGCAGCGCCGGTCCGCGCGACCGAGGTCATGAACGCGGCCTGGAACGTGGCGGTGGCGGCGGTGGCGGCCAGCAACGGCGGCCAGGTCGTACGGGACAGCGTGCGGTACGCGCGGGGAGCCGTCACCAGAACGGCGACCGCCAGCACGACGCCGCCGAGGAGGATCCGGGCGCCGCCCAGGGCGACCGGCCCCGCCGGGACGTCGGCCAGCACCTGGGCCGGTCCGACGGTGCCCCACAGGATTCCGGCCATGAGCACCAGCAGCACTCCGGAAACGTCGTTTCGTTGCTCCATGGCCGCGACGTTAGGGAGAAATGCGCGAAAAGACGCCGGGAGGCGAACTTCGTTCGAGCGGGTGCGGCCCGGCCGTCAATCGTTCGCCAGGGCTTCGCTTTCCCCGCGGTCAGCCGTACGAGCTTCGGTGATCCCGCTCTCCGACGTCCGAAAGTTCGGACTGCTCGGCCGGTTGCACGTAGTCGAACACCACGGTGGTGCGCACGTCCACGAACTCCTTGCGCCGCGCGAGGCGGTCGAGGACGAAGTCCCGCAGGTACGTCGTGCTGGGCACGGCCACGTGGACGAGGAGGTCCTCGTTGCCCGTCACGACGAACACCCCGAGCGTCTCGGGAAGCTTGGCCATGCTGTCCCGCACCGACTCGATGGCCTCCCGCGACTGCGGCCTGATCCGGATCGAGATCAGCGCCTGCACGCTGCGGCCGAGCGCCGTCATGTCCACCCTGGCGTGGAAACCGGTGATCACTCCGCGCTCGCGCAGGGCGCGCGTCCGCTCCAGGGCGGTCGAGGGGGCGATCCCCACCGCCTGCGCGAGTTCCCGGTTGGTCTGCCTGCCGTCCCGCTGCAGCCGCCGCAGGATCTCCCGGTCCACCGCGTCCACGAAAATCCCTCCATCACGCCGAACTCCGTACGCGCGGCGTCGGCTCGCCGCCGCATTCGCCGAACTTTATTCGGACCTCGGCCGCGGCCATGACCGAGAACCTCGCCGTCGACGGCGGCACGATCCCGTATGAGGTGACGGGCGCCGGCCTGGAGCCGTACCGCCATCGCCGGTGATCTGCTCGCCGTGGTCCGTCACCTGGGCGGTCCGGTGCGAGCACGTGAGCGGCCAGGAAGACCTCAACCGGCGCATCGCGGCGTTGGCGTTGAGCGAGGCCGCCGATGCCGTGGGCGGCGCGGTCCAGGGGTACGCGGGCCGCGACGCGCGCCTTCCGCGGCTTCGTCCTGGAGCACCCCCGGCCGCTACGCCGCGACGATCGGCGTGGAACCGACCGGCCCGGACGAGCCAATGGCCACCGCGAGTCAGCGGCCGCTCGACGCGTTCACGGCGGTGCTGCGCGGCTACGAGATCAAAAAGGGCGACGTGGACCACGCCCCGCGCATGCTCCGCGGTCTCTGCCACGGCTTCGCCACCTTGCAGGCGGCCAACGGCTTCCAGCGGAGCGTCGACGTCGACGACGGCTTCGAGTGGTTGATCGCCTTCGCCGACCGGGGCCTGGGCGCGGGTTGAGCGACGGTCCGCCGGTCCTCGTGGAACGGAACGCGGGCGGGCGCCGTCCAAGCGGTGACGCCGGGTGCCGGCGGGTGCCCGACCAGGCCTCGTGAAGCCGAGGTGGCGAGATGCCGATCAACCGCCTGGTCCTGTCCGCGACCGCGTTATCGTGTGCGGCCCTGGTGGCCTGTGACCGCCAGCCGACCTCCTGTTCCTGCCCGGCGGCGCCGTCCTGGACGAGGGTCTGCGGGATCCGCCTGGAGGGGGGCCCCGGTTCCCTGCGGCTGGACCAGAGCCCGCCCGCCAAGAGGACCGGACGGGTCTCGTCGGTGCGCCACTCGGTCATCCCGGCCTCGATGACCTTCGCGGCGGCCGTGGACCGGCACCTCAGGGTGATCCTGATCCTGACCGGCACGGGCTGCAAGAACGATCCGATGGTCGTCGTCGATCCGGTGACCGCGTTCCGTACCGTGGCCGTCGCCCGGGGCCGCAACGGGGGAGTGGCCGCGATCAGCCTGGCCGAGCTTTCCGACAAGGTGCCCACAACGGTCCGTGCCTACCGGAACGGACGCCTCGTCGGCCAGATCGCCCTCAACCGGCCGGTGCCGACCGCTCCGCCGCCGTCACCGCCACCGCCCACCCCGGTCGTGCGCACCGTGTGCGCCAAGCCGATACCCGGAGTGCCACAGCCCATGATCTGCACCCTCAGAACGTTCCCGCCCGACGCGACCGACTGGTAGCGGTCCAGAGCGTGGGTCCGCCGCCTCACGGCTGGTCGGCGGGAAGTGCCGAGCGCGGCACACCTTTACCGGCGGTATTACATACTGAGTGGTACGGGCAGATCGGACGCGATTAGCTCATTCCGGCTGGCGATCTCGCAGTCTTCCGTTATGGTGAGGGTCCGTAGGTCAAGGTCGGATCCGCACAGCACATAGGCGGTTATGACATATCTGGATCCGATCTTCCGTGCGCTCGGAGGGTCGACGATGCCGCGCAGCCTGGCGGTCGCGTCAAGGCAAAGCCTTTCTTCTTCCGCGTCTCGGCACGGAATCATTCGTATGTCGTCGACGCTGTCGATGACGCCGCTGAACTGCCGCATCGAGCGCGTCGTCTCGATGTAGGCGCGAGCGACAGAAACGGCGACCTCGGGTCTGTCGATACGAAGCCCGCAGGCACGCATCATCGAAGTGAATTCTTCTGGCGCTTCGGTAAGATAGAAGACGATGTCATCGACCAATCCCACGTAAAAGCTTGCTCGTGAATGTGGAAATGCGTCGAATAGTATGACATGCGCTCCACCAGGTACGGGCTTCAGCGGGTGCATCAAGGACGCGGCAGGGTTCTTCGCGAGCGCGGCTTGGACTGCACGGCCCTTGGCGGCCAGGCCGGCACTCACCATCTCACGCATATTTCCTCCGTTAACGCATTCGTCGACCTGACGGAGCAGAGGGTGCATCGCGCACAGTCGTCAATTGGCATTCGCATCGATTTGTTATTCCCCGTGATGGACGCGCCATATTCTTTCAAAATATTGCGGGTACGGGATGCCGTCTGTGCACCTCACTATCCGGCCGCTGTGGATGCTGTCCAAAATCGCCTGCTCGCCGCCGCGCGCGTATTCGCGCTGCAGAATCACGTCTGGCAGGTCCGGCGCGTATCGCTGATACCCGATATTGCTGAGAATCTGTTTGACCTGCGCGTTGCTCTCATCTTTGCGTATGCCCTCGATGTAGGGCGTTCGCCCTCTCTTCCACACAACGGGAGTCCTTCCTTTATATCAGACGCACTCAGATAGGGGAGAAGTGTTACGAACTCCTCTTCGTCTGCGGGGCTGGCCGCTATTGCGGCGTCACGTTCGGGAAGTTTCGAGCTACCGCGGCAGAATTTCTCTGCCGCGCTTTCGAACAGACCTAGCTTCGCGGATCGCCGAGTGCGGTCATTCGACGCCGCAATCGTCGTCGGCCTGTGCCTGCCGTCTCATGGCCATGTTGTGTACTCCAGGGGGACGTTCGACGCCGGTTCGTCCGAGGCCGGCTTCGACCATGTCCGACCGCTGCCTGAAGTTCACAGTCTGGCGGATGGGCAAGCGACGGCGCCACCGTTGGAGATAATAGGTACATCGCGGCCCGATTGACCTGAATGACGTTCGGTCCGTGCCGCTCGGAGAGCATGGACATCATCACCCTCGGCCATTCTTCGTCCGTTCTTCCAGTGCTCCCGGCCGGGGTCAAGAAGACGCGAAAGGCAGTTCCCAACCGGACGGGGTCGTGCAGCGGCGTTGCCGCATTTCCGTATGCCGGCGTTCAGCGGGCGCGTTGAGCGGCGGAGCGGTCACTGGCGGCTGACGGCGCGGGTGATGCCGGCGACGACGGTGGTGGCGAGGATCCAGCCTGCGGCGATGAGGAGGTAGGCGAGCCACTGGTAGGCGCCGTGGGGGTTGAAGGCCTTCTCCTGGCCGAAGTCGATGATCGGCAGGAGGAGGTCGAGTGTGTAGATGAGGGCGTTGAAGTCGGGGGCTTTGCCTGGCTCTACGGGTTGTGGGTGGTGGAGGCCGTAGACGACGGTGCCGAGGAGCAGGAGGCCGAGGAGCCAGGCCATGGCTCGGGTGGGGCGGTAGCCGTAGCCGACGGTGGCGTCCTGGGCGTGTCCCCAGAGTTTGGCGTACCAGGCCAGTGTGGTGCGGTGGCGGCGTTGTCTGGCGAGTTGCACGGCGCGGGCTTGGGCGTCGTCGCCGACGCGCCGGTACGCGGCGGCGAGTTGTTCGTAGGCGTGCGGGACATAGCCGTCGTCGTCGCGTTCGAGTACGGCCAGCCGTGGGCCGGCGGGGAGGCGGGGTTGGAGTGAGGTGTAGGTGAGCCCGTCGAGTTTGACATGGGCCGGCCAGACCTCGGGGGCGGCGTGGATGAGGCCGATCTGGGAGCCGCGCAGGTTGACCGATCCGCTGATGGGCGCGGCGTCACCCAGCCAGAGTTCGCCGATCGTGCAGCTGGTGGCGCGCAACGCGACGCCGCGGGGGTTGGACAGACGGGCCTCGCCGAGGTTGACCTGGGCGGGGATCTTGGCTCCGCGTAGGTTGATCCTGCCCTCGGCGTGGAGTCGCCAGGCGGTCAGGTTGGATCCGACGGTGAGGTTCTCGGCGTCGATGACCGTGTGGTCCGGCTCGCTCAGGTCGGCGTTATCGAGGTTCACGGCGCCGGTGACGGTCGCTCCGGCGAGCCGGATCTGTCCGCGGGTCCTCAGCCGGGGCGCCCAGATGTCGTCGTCGATGGTGGCGTGGTTGAGCTGCAGGATCGGGTCGCGTTCGGCGTCATCGACTCGTTCTTCGCCCAGGTCGGCCTTGTCGAGGAAGAAGGCCCCGGAGATCCTCGCGCCGCCGAGCCGTACCGCGCCGGGGATGCGGCTGCCGGTGATCCGCAGGACGCCGTCGACGCGGATGGTGGCGGCGTCCAGCCCGGGCAGGTGACACTGGCTGAAGTTGAGCTGGCGGATCCGCATCGCGTACAGGTTCGGGGCGTGGTCGAAGTGGCAGTTCCAGAACCGGACGGCATAGGGGATCGTCGCGTGCCTGAGATCCAGCCGGCCGGTGACGCGTACGCCGGCCAGGCGCAGTGACGCGATCTCGCCATCGGCGGGCCGGCCACTGACCAGAAGCCTCCGGATGACCTCGGCGCGTACGGAGCGCTCCGGGCCCCACGCATGGCCTTCCTCGGCCGTTTCGCCGTTGGCGTCAGAGAACTGGACGTCTCGGCCGTACGGGAACGCGTCCCATACTTTGCGCTCAAAGGGTGTCAGGCCGGGATTCTTCATCGGCGGGACTTTCTCGCGGCCACGGTCGCCGTGTCAACGAGCGTCGCGACCCACCGGCGCGGCGTCAGAGGTCGGCGTAGCCGGGGATGCCGGCCTTGATGCGCTCGAGTACCGCTTCGTCGGAGATGCCCTGGAAGTCGTGGCGGGGGCTGTAGGGGGCTTCCAGGCGGCGGGCCTCTTCGTCGGTGATGTCGAGATCGAGGGAGGCGACGGCGTCGTCGATCTGCTGGATCGTGCGGGCGCCGACGATAGGGGCCGCGACGACGGGGTTGCGGCGTAGCCAGGCGAGGGCGACCTGGGCGCGGGTGACGCCGCGGGCGTCGGCGACGGCGCCGACCTCGTCGAGGATCTGCCGGTCGTTGTCGGCGTTGGCCTTGGTGTAGAGCATGTCGGCGTAGGCGCCGTCGGTGGCGGCGCGCTCCGTGGTGTTCGCCTGGCCGGCGGGGCGGGCGAGGCGGCCGCGGGCGAGGGGGCTCCACACCATGGTGGCGACGCCCTCGTCGGCGCAGAGTGGGAGCATTCCGCGTTCCTCCTCGCGGGCGAGCAGGTTGTAGTGGTCCTGCATGGTGACGAACCGGGCCCAGCCGTGGCGCTCCTGGAGGTGGAGAAGTTTGGCGAACTGCCAGGCGTGCATGGAGGACGCGCCGAGGTAGCGGGCCTTGCCGGACTTCACGACGTCGTGCAGGGCCTCCAGGGTCTCCTCCAGCGGCGTCTCGTCGTCGAGGCGGTGGATCATGTAGACGTCGACGTGGTCGGTGCCGAGGCGGCGCAGGCTGTCCTCGATCTCGGTCATGATCGCCTTGCGGGAGAGGCCCTTGCCGTTGGGGCCGGGGCGCATGGTGTGGCGCACCTTGGTGGTGATCACGACCTCGTCGCGGCGTGCGTAGTCCTTGAGGGCGCGGCCGAGGATCTCCTCGCTGGAGCCGTAGGAGTACATGTTGGCGGTGTCGAAGAAGTTGATGCCGGCCTCCAGGGCGTGCCGGATCAGCGGGCGGCTGGTCTCCTCGTCGAGCGACCAGACGGGGTGGCCGCGGCCGGGCTCGCCGTAGGTCATGGCGCCGATGGCGACCGGGGAGACGTCGAGGCCGGTGCGGCCGAGTTTGATGTAGCGCACGGGGGCTCCTACAGTGGGTACGAGAGTAAGCGGAGAACTCTCCGTCTGGCTCCGGAGACGCTAGCGGAGAACTCTCCGCTTCGCAATCGGGCGATCGCCCGCACACCAGGAGGACCCGTGCCCGACGCCGCGCCGCAGCGCTCCGACGCGCTGAAGAACCGGGAGGCGATCCTCCAGGTGGCCCACGACACGCTCGCCGAGTCCCCGGACGCCTCGCTCAACTCGATCGCCAAGCGCGCGGGCGTCGGCGCCGGCACGCTCTACCGGCACTTCCCGACCCGCGAAGCGCTGATCCTGGAGGTCTACCGGCACGACATCGGCCGCCTCGTCGACTCCGTGCCGGACGTCCTGGCCGCCCATACGCCGCTGGACGCGCTGCGGCACTGGTTCACCACCCTCGCGGCCTACGTGCGCCTCAAGCACGGCCTCGGTGACGCGCTGCACACCGCCGCCGCCCAGGAGATCGTCGACGCGACGTACGCCCCCGTCACCGCCGCCATCGGCCGGCTCCTCGACGCCTGCGAACGCGCCGGCGAGGTACGCCCCGGCCTCGACTCCGCCGACGTCCTCTTGCTGATGAGCTGCCTGTGGCGCACCCCCGGCGACCCGGCCGGCACCGCCCAGGCCGACCGCCTGCTGGAACTGGCGATCGACGGCTTCCGGCCGTAGGGCCGGTCACACTGGGGGACGGCCGGACATCACACGAACGGCGCCTGACCTCGATGCCGCAGGTCAGGCGCTGCGATGAAGGGCGGCCCAAAACCGGTCCGAGCCCGGTCCATCACCTGATCGGTGAGGGCGGCGGCATTCCCTTGGCCATCTCGCTGACGGGCGGGAACCGCCTTGCCGCACTGGTTCCGCCGGCTACGCATCCGTTGGGAGATCTGGCGCCGCCTCAAACGATCACTCTGTCGGGAGTTCTCAGCCGAAGACGGCTCGCTCCGCCTTCGCGAGGAGGGCGACCAGTTCGTCGGCTTCTGTCTTGTCGAGGGCCGCGAAGGTGGGGGCCATCAGCTCGTCAGTGAGTCGTTCCGCGGCAATATGTCGGCGCCGTACCTCCTCCGTGACCTCCGGATACGGCCGCGGCCAGCCGAAGTATTCGGCGTTCGCCTCACCGTCGGGCAGGATCGCCGAGGTGCCGCTCACAATCGCCTCCAACGGGCTGAGCCCGCTCGCCAGGACCGCGACGATATGCAGGCCGCCACGGAGCTCACGTACGACATGGGCGAGCTGAATCACCCGTGCTCGGTCATCCTCAGGCAACCGCATCGCCCGCCAACCGGCGAACAGCGGCGCACCCACCACGTTCCCACCGTCCACGACGAGCTGGAGCAGATCGGCCAGGCGCGCCGACTCGGCAAAATCGGCCAGCTTGCGGCGGCCGAAGTCATGAGCCACGACGGCATACCGATCAGCCGCGGTCGCCGCGGAGAGACCGGCGCCGGCTTCCCACGCCTCCCGTACGGTCTCGGCCGGGAAGAAGCCGGCCGCGGACACGACCACATCGGCGTCGACGTCTCCCAGAACCCCGAAGCGACCCCGGAAATACGGCGCCCAGCCGGTCAACGTCACCTCTCTCGAGTAGGCCTTCGCCTCTCGAGAGATCATGAAGGCTCCACCCAGCCGCCCGATCGGCTCGGCCACCGCCGCCGCGATTTCGCGCATCCCAACCGCCCCTCCTCGAACCGAACCGCATTCTATAGTTCTAGGCCCGGCCAATTCGGTTCGCCAGAGGGCGGGGCGGCGCACGACGCGCCGTCGATCGCCCTGAGCCCGTTCAGGAGAACGCGTCTGAACCATCGTGTTGACGGTCATGGCAGCCAGCGCTCGCCCATCCGTGCTACGCGACGCCGGCTGGCGTCGTTAGCGGCGATCCGCCGGTCGATGGAGGTGTCCTCTCCGGATTCTTCGCCTAGCTGCCCCAGCCACATAACGTCCGCGTCATCACTGTCCGTGCGGTTTCGCGTACGAACGATGCCGCGCCACAGCACGGCGGCGGCGAGGAGGATGCCGGCGAGGGCGCCCCAGATCATGAAGGTGCCGATGGCGCTCACACGCTCACCCCCGACAGGGCGAGGGTTGCGCGGAGCCGGGAGCGCGCGGCCCGGCGGGCCGGCGCATCGGCGCGGCGTCGCCGTCCTTCCATGCCGGCGGCTGGAGCGTAGTAAAGCGGGATGTCGATCACAGACGGACCTCCGAGTGGTCGGCCTGCCACATTCGTCCGCGGATGCGTCCATCTGCATGGCCGACTCGATGGCGTACAGCTCATCGAGTATAGGGATGTTTGCCGCAAAACGCCCATAGGCCCATAATTCGGGCACAGTGTGAGAGTATCGGCAGGTCAGCAAGCCCTGAAGCTGATGTAGGCGAGAGGAGGCTTCCGCGAGGACGTCGAGGAAGAGCACCTCTCGCTGAGGTGATCTCCCAGGATCTGGCCGACCCCGACGGACGGTCCGTTCAACCGGGCGCCGGGCAACAGGCTGGGCGACGCGGCGGCCCTGGAACAACCGGCAGGTCGCGGTCACAAGGTAAGTCCTGGAATTCATGGACCAGGAGAAAGCCCGGCTCTCTTGAGCCAGGATTCTCGCCGACCGGGCATTGCGTAATCGCCCAGCTACGAGGTCCCGTTCACACCTCAAGTGTTCCGGATAGCCCCCCACCACCGGAGCATTCGCGGCACAGTCCTACGGAACGCCTCGACCTGCGGGTCCGCTCCGGCTGCTCGCTGTTCCGGTGGACGATCCCCTAACGGAACAGCCGTGAGCGATCAGCGTCACCCGGCTACCCCTGATCATTTTGGCGACAACTGCCGCGTTCCTGAATTCCTCGAATGACCAGGCTCCGGTGGCTCGACCCGCTCCGTTCCGGAGTGACGGTGCGGCGTCCGGTAGGGGCCAAGCGCCTCGACTCCCGCTACGGAACGGGCGTGCGGTGACCGGCCCTGCCCGGCGGCGCATCGGCGTGTAACGCTTCCCTGCGGTTTTCCCAAGGTGGGCAAAGCGACTTCGCAGGGAGGACGGCGATGCATGTCCCGACATCGGCACTGACCCAGAGGCCTTCGATGCCTTCTACCGGCGGCACGTCCGGATGGTGACCGGCTTCGTGGCCCGCCGGGTGCTCGATCCGCATCTTGTGGACGAACTCACCACAGAGGTCTTCCTGGCCGCCATCGAGACGGCGGACCGGTACCGGGCCAGGCTCGGCGGCGAGACGGCCTGGCTGGTGGGCATCGCCCGCAATGTCCTGGCCGCCGAACGCCGCCGCAGTGCCCGGCAGCTCGACAAGGACCGCCGCGCCGGAGGCCGCAGGCCCCTGGCCCCCTACGACATCGAACGTCTAGAGGAGCGGATCGATGTACTGACCGTAGAGGTTGAGTACGGGCGACACGGGGCAGTACAACCAGCCGGCGGGGGACGGGCAGAGCGTGGGCACAGTCGCGCGCAGGCGAATGCCCACACACCGACCCACCCGGGTCGGTGAGGATCGCAACGCGACGACGAGTGCGGGGGCTTGAGGATGAGTTGGCGGCCGCCGGACGCGTGAACACCGAGGAGATCCTCACCGAGCACATCCAACACACCGTCGACCTCCTGCTGGACCGCTCCCACCTTCGTGCCGAGCGCGTAAGCCGCCGTCGCGGGCCTGTGCTACGCCCTGGCCGACGGCACCGTACGCCCCGTCGCGGCCCACGGCCTGGACCTGCCCGTCACCTCGGCACCGTAACGGGGCAGGCAGGGCCCTTCAGATCGGCCACGACCTCGCGCACCTGGGGCGGCTTATCCGGTGGGCGCTCCAGCAGGAACGTCGAACAGTGCCGATGCCGGCGGGCTTAAGAGGGCCGGGGCCCCGCGGCGCGGCGGAGCCGGTTGGCGATCGCCAGTCCCAACCCCTCCTCCACCGGCAAGGACGCGACGATGAGGTCACACCCGGCCTGGTCGAGCTCGCGCAGGAACCCGTACAGCCCGCGCGCGTAGGCGGCCATCGAACCAGGGACCGCCACCACGGCGTGCACCTTGACCGGGGCCTCAGCGAAGGAGGAGGGCACGAGCACGCCCACCCGGTGCCCCAGCTCCTGCGCGAGTTCGGCTTCGGCGACGACCTTCTCGGGTTCGACCAGGACGACTCGCGCCCGCGGCGCGTAGTGGGATGGATGCTGGCCCGGTACCCGGACGCGGCTCGTCGAGTGGACGGCAAGAGAGCGGCCCAGGACCGTTTCGAGGTCCTCGCGTGTCACTCCGCCGGGTCGCAGGATGCTCGGCGTCTCACCCGTGGCGTCGACGATGGTGGACTCGATGCCGACCTCGCAGGCGCCGCCGTCCAGCACGAAGTCGACCTCATCACCGAGCTCGGCGCGGACGTGGTTCGCCGTTGTGGGGCTGACCGAGCCGAAGCGGTTGGCGGACGGGGCTGTGAGGCCCCCGCCGAAGGCCGACAGCAGCCCGAGCGCGAGGGGATGATCGGGCACGCGCACGGCCACCGTCTCCAGGCCACCCGTCGCCTCGAGCGGCACCCGGCGATCACGCCGTAGGACCAGCGTGAGTGGCCCCGGCCAGCAGTGTTCGGCCAACAGGCGTGCGGTCGCGGGAACATCGGCGACCCATTCGTCCAAATGCTTCGCGTCGCCGATGTGGACGATCAGCGGGTGGGAGGGCGGACGCCTCTTGACCTGGAAGGTACGCGCGACCGCGACAGGGTCCTCGGCGTTGGCACCCAGACCATAGACAGTCTCGGTCGGGAAGGCCACCAGGCCTCCGGCGCGCAGCACACCGGCCGCCTTTTCGATGTCACTGATGTTCGCCCTCACCCTCAGAATCCTCCCACCATTCCCTTCCCGCGTTGTCCTACCAGGCCTGGGATGGGCGCGGAGGCGATCGATCCCGAACCGCCGGCCGGCGACGCGGTCGCCAAGCTCAAGCCCGCCGCTGCCGATCGGCAGTCGCGGTACTAGCCGGGTTCGATCGCCAGGGCGTGGCTGAAGACACCGAGTGGATCCCAGCGGGCCTTGATCCGCTGAAGGCGGGGATAGTTGTCTTTGTAGTACAGGGTGTGCCACGGCACGCCGGAGGTGTTCCAGGCCGGGTCGGCCAGGTCGGCGTCGGGATAGTTGATGTAGGAGCCGTCGCTGACCTCGCCGGGCACGGGCACACCCCCGGTGTCGGCGTACACGTCACGGTAGAGGCCGCGTACCCAAGCGAGGTTGGCCGCGTCCTCGCTCTCGTCCGTCCAGACCGTCTCGTAGACCGCCTTCATCACCACGTCCCGCTGGGCGACCGCGGTGGCGCCCGGCGGCACCGCGCGGACCTGTCCGCCGTAGCCGACGAGCAGCATCCCCGCGTTCGGCCCGCCGGCGGAGTCCGTCAGGTGGTGATGGACGGCGGCGAGCTGGGTGTCGGTGAACGACCGGCGTAGGTAGCCGGCCTTGATCTTGTATCGGCGGCTGATCACGTCGCCGGGCTCGCCGGTGCCCGGCCACGTCGTCGCGTGCAGCCACGGCATGATCCGCCGGGCGTTCAGCGTCGGCCTCGTGCCGGCGGTGATCTCGGAGACGAAGTCGGTCACCAGGCGGTCCGCGTGCGGGATGCCCGCGTCGATCTGCGTGACCATCGAGAAGCTTCCGGCGCTGCGGTGCGCTGGCATGAGGATGGCGTACAGGCCGGCGTATGGAGAGCCGGGTGCGCTGTTGCGCTCGTGCCAGGCGCCGAAGGCGCGCAGCAGCCCGGTGAACGCTCGCTCGGTCATCCCGTCCCACGACCAGGTGACAAGACACTCCAGCATCTCCCGCGGCGCGGCAGGCAGCAGCCGGGACGGCTCGTCGCCGGCAGCCTTGGGTGAGCGCAGCCAGTAGCGGGTGACCACGCCGAAGTTGCCGCCACCGCCGCCGGTGTGCGCCCACCAGAGGTCACGGTTCGGGTCATCGGCCTCGCGGGTGGCGACCACGGCGCGGGCGGTGCCGTCCCGATCGACCACCACGACCTCCACCCCGTACAGGTGGTCCACGACCGAGCCGTACCGGCGGGACAGCGGCCCGTACCCGCCGCCGGCGAAATGGCCGCCCGCGCCCACCTCCGGACAACCGCCGGCGGGGATCGTCACGCCCCACCCCGTGAACAGCGTCCGGTACACGTGCCCGAGAGTGGCCCCAGGCTGTACGGCGAACGCCCGGCGCCGGGCGTCGTAGCCGACCGCGTTCATCGGTGACAGGTCCAGCAGCGACCGTACGGCCCGGTCGGCGGTGAAGTTCTCGAAGCAGTGCCCGCCGCTGCGCGCCGCGACCCGCCGCCCGGCTCGTACCGCCTCAGACACCGCGCGCACGACCTGATCGGTGGAGCCGGCCACGCGGATCTCGTCGGGCCGGCCCACGAACCGGAAGTTATTGCCCCGCAGCAGGCCGTCGTACCGCGCGTCACCCGGCCGGATCGTCACCGGCCCGAACATCGGCTCTTCCGGCACCGCCGCACCGGAGGAGCGCGTGCCCACGACTCCGGCGGCCACGACGGCGCCCGCGCCGGTCAGCAGGCCACGACGCCGCACCCCTTCGTTCATCGTCGAAACACCCCTTCCATCCGTCCGGACATCAGCGTGTCGACCCGGGACCCGGGCGCGCACCAACCGTTCTTCCGAGCCTGCGGATGAACCGCCCGATCAACCAGATGGCCGATTCGGGTCCACCAGCCGGCGGGCACGAATCGGGACCGATCCGACATGGGCGGCGATCACGGCTCGCCGCGGGTCTGTCCGGCTGACGGCGGCCGGTGGTGGTGAACGTGCGGGTGCGCCGGCTCGCCTGCAGGGGCTGGCGGTGCCCCCGGCAGACGTTCCGGGGACAGGCGTCCGAACCACCCGCCTGGCCGCCCAGGTCGGGGCGGTGGCACGAAAGTTCGCGGGCCGGGCCAGTGCCCGCGTGCTGCCCGCACAGGCGACTTTGATATTCCCTGACGCCTCGCCGTGGATTTCGAGCCCCTCTAGAAGGACGGAGCGGCGTTTCGGCTCCCTCTCCTCTGATGGTGAGCTGGCATCCTACGATCATGAGTCTCGCCACCGATGAAGACCAGGTCCGCCGGCTGGTCGCGGAGATGTACGCCACGGTTTCCGGTCCAGCGGGGCCCCGGGACTGGTCGCGAGACCGCGAGGTGCTCCATCCCGACTGCCGCCTTATGCGGACCGTGCGTGACGACCAGGGGCGGCCGACTTTGAACGTCCTGACGCTCGATGAGTTCATTGAGGACGTCACGCCGCTGCTCGCCGCGACCGACCTCTATGAGATCGAGGTCGAAAGCGAGATCCGGTTGTTCGGCAATATCGGCCACGTGTGGAGCGCCTACGTGGGCAAGCACTCGCTGGACGAGCCGGAACCGGCATTCCGCGGGGTCAACACGATCCAGGTCCACCGCGATGCGGGCGGCCGGTGGTGGATTTCCAGCATGCTATGGGATAACGAGCGTCCCTGAGCCGGCACCCGGGGGAGAGCGACGCTTCTTGGCCGGGTGTCCCGGTCGGGCGAAATTCGGCTGTCCGCGCAGCCACGGTGTCGGCGGAATTCCGCTATCCATCCCTTCGAAGCGCATCCGCAGGTAGCCGTATCTCCCGCCCGAGGCGTTGAAGGGGTCGGAATGGCCTCATCGAGCTCGGCCCTCCGCCGGTCGCGCCGCCGCCACGCTCGGGCATGGGTTGATCCGTCCGCAACACGATGACGAGCCCGCTCCAAAAGGTGAAGGCGTTCCCCTCCCGGCTGCGTCAACGGATTCAAGGCAATTCGTCGGAGGGCCGCGGATCTTAGTGTGGATGCTCGCCGACGACCTCGAGCCGCGTGACGCGCTCGGCATCCCAGCCTCTCAGTTTTCTGATCACCGAAGAGAACATTGCCCTACCTGGCAGTCCTCGTCAGGGCGCCTCACGCTGACCGTGTCAAAGTTCGTCGGGCGGCGGTGGGCGACCAGCGGCCGGATCGGGATCGGGCGGCGATGGTGGGCGACAGGTTCGCGACCGTCTCGTCGCACAGCACCCCGTCCCTCATCGGGCCGTGAAGAGTCGAAGACCCGGTCCACGCCGTGTGGCTCGTGCTCGGACGCCCCGTCGGACAGCGCGACTCCTTCACACCATGCCCGGTTCCGCCGCCGTGGCCTCGGCCTGTGCGTCTTCGCCGAGGAGGTGGCGCCGCAGGAACTCCAGCTCAGCCGACACGACCTTCTCGTGCTCGTCCAGGAACGGCGCATAGTGCCCGCCCTTGAGACGGACCAGTTCCCCGCGCGGTGCCCGCTCGGCCGTACGTATCGCGGCCTTCGGCGGGGCCGACCTGTCGCTGTCGCCCGCCACGACGAGCAGTGGGCATCGGACACGAGAGGCCTGCCGGACCGGCCGGTAGCCGCCGAGAATCAGGGTCGAGCGAGCGGCGACCGCCATCTGCCACTCCGGGTACCGGCCGTCCGGGTCGAGGGCCCGAGGCCCCTGCTTGCCATCTGGTGTGGTCAGGGCCGAGACGGTGCCCGGCTCGCCGGCCAGCGGCACCAGCACGGGCGGGCGGCCGACCCGGCCACCCACGGCGTCGCGGACGGCCCGGCCGAGCAAACGCAGCGCCGCCGTGGGCCGCTGGTATCGCCCGGCGCTGAGCGTGGTGGCCACGCCGTCGACCGTCGGAGTCTGGGCGACCGCGGCCGCCAGACTCGGATGGTCCGCCGCCACGCGGATGATGTGGCCGCCGGCCAGGGAGAAACCCCACGCGGCGATCCGATCCGGGTTGACGCCGGGCAACGTCGCGGCGTGCGCGATCGCGGCGTTCCAGTCGGCCAGCTGCTCCCGCATGCGGACGACCTGCCGCGGTCCCCCGCCGCTGTCGCCGAACCCCCGATGATCGAAGGCCAGGACACTGAACCCGGCCTCCTGGAACCGGGCGGCGAACCGATCGGTACCCGGCTCCTTGGTCACGCCGAAGCCCGCAGCCATGACCACGCAGGCGCCGTTGTCGCCCGCATAGTGCCACGCCGCGCACTCGGCGTCATCGCTGACGAAACGAACCTGCTGTCGCTTTGTGAACCCCCGCATGACCAGCCTCCGATTTCGTTTATGAGGTAAGTGAACCACGTGGTTCACAACATGCCGCCTTTGGGGGGCACTCAGCGGCCTCTGGGTTCCTTCGGCATGACCCAGGACCCGGCGCGGATCGAGTCGCGGTATGCCCTGCCCCTCTACTGCGCCTCGAAGGCCGCGGTCACGATGCTCACGACGCAGTACGCCAAGGAACTGAAGGAGGTGAAGGTCAACGCCGCAGACCCCGGGCAGACCGCGACGACTTCACCGGCGGCCTCGGGCACAGCGTCGCCGAGGGCGCCGAGTCCATCGTGACCCTCACGACGACCGGCCCGTCTAGGTCGCCCTGGGCATCAACTGCGCCGGCGAACGCGACGGTGGGTTGCGGAAAACCGCGCTTGCCGTCAGGACCGTCCGCCCCTCACTGTGGAGCCGCGCGGACACGAACGTCACCGTCCGCGTCGACTGATCGACCGTCGCCTCCCCGAACAGCAGCTCACCACCACGCGCGGGTGCCAGCATCGAGCATGACAACTGGAGCGTCACGGGATGGCGGTCGGGGTCCGCACCGAGGAAGGACTCGACCGTGGCGCCCAGGGTGATGTCGAGGACGGTCATGAGGAAACCGCCGTGCGCGGTGCCGTTGGGATTGAGATGGTGCGGTGCCGGCGACACGCACAGGTCGGTCCGGTCGGTGCCGCGCCGCCACAGCAGGCCGCCGACATGGCCGAGGAAGGTGCCATCCTGGTCGAGCGGAACGAAGCCCTCGGGAACGCCGTTCATGCTTCCTCCACCAGGACGATCCATGTCGCCGCCATCGCGGGCCGTTCGCTCGCCCGCCGTTCGAGCCGACACCCAAGGCTGAGCCGGGTGGTGGGGCCGGGGCCCGGCGCCACGGCGTCCAGGGACAACCGCAGGCGGAACTCATCGCCTGGGGAGACCGGTGCGGTGAACCGGATCCGCTCCAGCCCATAGTTGGTCCACCTGGTGGCCTTGGCGATGGTGTAGCACTGGTTCGCCAGCGCGGTGACCGTGGAGAGCACCAGGAATCCGTGGGCGAGGAGACCGTTCAGGCCGGCCTCGTCGCGGGCCCGTACCGGGTCCGTGTGGATCCAGTGCCGGTCGTGCGTGAGTTCGGCGAAGCCGAGCACGTCGTCCTGCTCGAGCGATGCCCAGCCGCTGATCCCGATCTCGCTTCCGACGTGGGCTTGGAGGTCGGCAGCGCGGTCGACGGCCAGGGTTCTGGTTGGGTTCCCGATCTTCACGATCCCGCTCTCTGCCGGTCGTATATCTGCTCGACGAGCCGACCCCGCCGTTCCAGGATGACATTGCGCACGAGCTGTCCCTTGCTGCCCACCTCGTCGCCCTCGGGTTCGAGCAGGGCGCCGTCGAGGACCCGGGTGCTCGGCTTGGTGTTCTCACGGTTGTAGGCGTCCAGCAGCAGCCGCAGGTCGTCCTCGCCGAACGGTGCGGCGGCACGGCTGTCCGCCCAGACGAGCACGCACGGTGCGGACCGGTTGGCGCCGAACACGACGATGTCGCGCAACCGTCCCGCGCTGCGGGCCAGCAGGCTCGCGCGGATGCCGCTGGTGTCGACCCAGGTGCCGTTGGCCAGCTTGAAGTCGTCGGCGATCCGGCCGGTGAAGCGCAATCCGCGCTCCGGGCGGGCGGGATCGATGAGTTCGCCCGCGTCGCCCGAGCAGTACCAGCCGTCGGCGGTGAACGCCGCTCGGCTCTGCTCGGGCAGTCGCCAGTATCCGCCGGCGACGCATGGCCCGCGGACCAGGAGTTCGTGCTTTCCCGCGACGGGACGCAGTCCGATCTCGACACCGGGCAGCGGCGTCCCGATGCAGTCCGGGGCGACTCCGGGCGCGTGCACCATGGTCGCGCCGGGGCCCACCTCGGTCGAGCCCCATCCGGTCACTATGGGGACCGGGCGTCCGCGCACCGCCGCCGAGAGTTCCGACAGCCGGCGGAACACGCTCGGGTGCATGGCCGCGCCGGCACTGAACATGACGTCGAGGCGGCCGAAGAACGCCGCGCGGAAGTCCGGATCGGCCTCCAGCACGGGCAGGAGTGCCGCGAACCCGGACGGAACCGCGCCGTGGAAGGTGGGCCGGTGACGGCGGAGGTTCCGGATCGTGACGTCGAGGCGGTCCGGCCGGCCCGCGGCCTCGTCGATGTGCAGTGTTCCGCCCTGGGACAGCACGAGGTTGACGTTGGCGTTGCCGCCGAAGGCGTGGTTCCACGGCAGCCAGTCGACCAGTACCGGGCGGTGGCCGGTCAGGAAGGGCCAGACGTCGAGCGTCATCTGGATGTTCGTCGTCATCATCGACTGGGTGTAGGCCACCGGCTTCGGCCGACCGGTCGAACCGGAGGTGAGGAGGATCTTCGTCGGGGCCGTGGGGTCGATGTTCTCGGGCGCCGGCCGTGCAGCGTCGTCGGGAGTCGCGCACCGCAGTTCCCGGACGGCCGGGCGGCCGACGAGCACGCGGGCCGGTGCGCCGGCGGGCAGGGCCTCCGCCAGGACCGCCGCGTGGGCCGAGTCGGCCGCCCAGACCAGTGTCGGTTCGAGCAGGGCGAGGAGATCGGCCAGCTTGCCTCGGTCGGCCGAGGCCCCGGCGTACTGCGGTGCGACGGGCACGGCTACGGCGCCGGCCAGCATCGTGGCCAGCCCCATGGTCATGTGCTCGACGGAGTTCGGACCCAGCACCACCACGCGGTCCCCGCGCCGCAGACCGCGCTGGACCAGCGCCGCGGCGACCCGGCTCACGTCCTCCCACGCCTGAGCGTAGGACCAGGCCGTCCGGTCCGCGCCCGTGGCTACCGTGAGCAAGGCGGCGTCCGGTGTCTCGGCGCCGAATCGGCGCAACCAGTGCAGGACGGTCGGCGTCGCCGTACCCGCCGGAATCCGGGACCGCAGCACGAGCACGCCATCCGGATCGCGACGGCAGTCGACCGCGGGCGTTGCGAACATGCTCATGTGCGGGGCTCCGCGCCGTGGTCCACGGAGTGCAGCAGCGCGAGCACATCAACGGCGGCCGCGTCCCTGGCGGCGAGGACGTCGCCGATCGACCGGCCGTCGAGGACCTCGTCCCCGGCCGCGACCAGCCGGGCCCGGGCGTCCTCGTCGAGATGCGGTGTGCCCAGGTCGGACCACCACCCCTCGATGGTGTCCGCGAACGAGCGCATCGCGCCACGCATCCCGTCGGGACCGCCGGCCAGCGCAAGCGACATGAGCGGGCCGCCGATCAGGAACCGCGGGGTTATGCCGTGCACCACGGCGTCCTCGATGCCGCTTGCGTCCACGACGCCCTCGGCGAGCAGGTGCGTCACTTCCCTCAGCATCGCGAAGGTCAGCCGGTTGGTGAGGTAGCCGGGGATCTCGCGGTGCAGCAGCACCGGGCGCTTGCCCAGGTCGGTGAGGTGGGCAAGCACCGCGGTGACGACGGTGGGCGAGGTCGCCTTGCCCGCCAGGACCTCCACGAGTGGGAGCGCGTAGACCGGACTCTGCGGATGGGCGACGACCAGACGCTCTGGGTGGTCCATGCGGGTCTGCAGGTCCGACGGCATGAGGCCACCGCTGCTCGACAGGATCGGGACCTCGGGCGCGACCGCGGCCTCGATGCTCCGATACGCGCCCTGCTTGGCCTCGACGGACTCGGGGACGTTCTCGTGCACCAGGGTCGCGGCACCGAGACCGGCGGTCGGGACCAGCCGGAGCAGGTCCAGGGGCGCCGACATGGGCGCGTCGGGCACGGTGCGACGGACCGAGGGCCACACGCCCTCAAGGTACGACGTCAGCCTCCCCAGCGCGGCGGGTGCCGGATCCACCACCAGCACCGGGCGGCGGCGGGCGAGATAAGTGGCGGCCCATCCGCCGCCGATCGTCCCAGCGCCCACCAGGCCGATCGGTTCGTCGTTCCAGTCGTTGGGCATGCCTGACCTCCCTGTCAGTGTCGTCGCGTGCCGGGTCAGGAGGCGTCTTCGCGCAGCGAGTCCATATCCGGAACCGGACCGGAGCGGGTGAGCAGCGCCTTGCGGCGGAGGAAGCGCAACATGCCGTTGGGCCCCATGCGCGAGCCGCCCAACCCGGAGAGGTTGTAGGAGGTCTTTTCGACGTCGCGCATGATGGTGATGGTCAGCGAGGTGTCCATCAGGCTGACGGCGCCGGCGTCGAGGCGCCGCCCTATCGCCCTGGCCTCGTTCTCGTCACCGGCGAACACCGCGGCGGACAGGCCGTAGTCGCTGTCGTTGGCGAGCCGGACCGCCTCATCGATGTCGTCGTAGGCCTGCACCGGGACGACGGGTCCGAACGTCTCCTCGCGCATGATCTTCATGTCGTGATCGACGCCCGTGAGTACCGTCGCGTGCATGTAGCGACCGCCGCCGAGCGTCTCGCTGCGGCCGCCGCAGTGCAGGATGGCGCCACGGGCCAGCGCGTCGGCCAGGTGGGCGTCGACGATGTCGGCCTGCCTGCCGAGGATGAAGGGGCCGATATGGCCCCGGTCGACGTCCGGGTAGTTCAGCTCGAGCCGCCGGGCCTGGCTGGTCAGCTCCTCGACGAAGGCGTCGTGCACGGACCGGTCGACGTATACGCGCTCGGTCGCGAAGCACACCTGCCCCGTGTTGTGCACAGCGCCCTTGAGGACCGCGGCCGCGGCCTGCCGCAGGTCCGCCGAGGCGGTGACGATCGCCGCGTCCTTGCCGCCGAGTTCGAGGAACGCCGGAATGAAGCGGCGGGCACAAGTCTGCGCCAGTGCGCGACCGGTGGAGACGCTGCCGGTGAAACACAGCGCGTCCACCTCCTCGACGATGGACCGGCCCGTATCGGGTCCACCCGTCACGAAGTGCAGCACGGCGGCCAGGTCGGGTACCTCGGCGATGCTGGCGGCAACCGGCTCGACGAAGCGGGGTGCCACCTCGCTCGGCTTGACGATCACCGCACAGCCCGCGAGCAACGCGGGCACGGCGTCCAGCGTCGAGAGCAGGAACGGATGGTTCCACGGGCTGATCACACCGAGCAGGCCGTACGGGTCGAACTCGGTGTCGTAGCGCACCGTGGCGGACGTGCTCGAAACGCCGTGCAGCCGAGCGCGCTCGAGGATCGTGGGTGCGGCGTCACACCATCCGCGGATCGAGGCCGCGACCATGTACGGCACCTCGTGAGACACCCGGCTGCGGCCGGTGTCGACCGTCTCGGCGTCCCCGATCGCCTTGGCGTTCGCCTCGATGGCGTCCGCCCAGCGGCGCAACACGGCCGTCCGGTGGCCGATCCCGGCCGCGGTCCACGCGGGCTGGGCCTTGCGGAGGCCGGCACAGCGTTCGGCGATCTCGGTCCGGTCGGGTGGATGGATCAGGTAGTCGACGCGCCCCGTTCGGGGATTGCGGACGGGCAGTGCGCCATCGGCCGTCATGGCCTCGACGTCATGGCTGCCCGGAAGCTGGGTTGATGTCACAGAAACGCGTCCTCTCGCTGCCCGAGGAAGTCCAGGACGAGCTCGTTGAACCGACGATGCCGCTCCCACTGTGGCCAGTGCCCCGCGCCATCGACCAGCTCGAAGCGCCCGTTCGGGAGCTTGTCCGCCATGCGCAGCCCGACGGCGGCCGGCCCCGAGGGGTCGTCACTGGTCCAGACCACGAGCGTGGGCACGGTGATGGCGGCCAGTTCGTCGTCGGTGATCATGTTGCGCGCCCGGACGTCTCCGTCCTGCAGGCACATGATGTTCCGCATCGACTCGGCGAACGGCGGCTGGGCGTAGATGGTCCGCCGGACGTCGACCAGCTCCTGAGTGACACTCGCCGGGTCGGCCATCAGCCAGCTCACGCGGGCGCGGATGCGCTCGTCACTCGGGTCGTCGGCGGCGCCCTGGGACAGCGTGCGGATCCGCTCCCGGACAGCCGGGTCGGACAGCGCACCACCAGGGGTGTTCAACACCATCCGGCCCACTCGCTCCGGGTGCGCGTACGCGGCCTTCACCGCGACCCAGCCACCGAGCGACTCTCCGTTCAGATGTGCCCGTTCCACACCGAGCGCGTCGAGAAGGCTCATGAGGTGGGCGACGTAGTCCGGCAGTTCGAGCGGCCGAGTCGCCGGGGTGGTCAGCCCGTGCCCCGGGTAGTCGTAGGCGATCACGCGGTACCGCGCGGCGAGGGCGGGGATGTTGCGGGCGTAGGCCTCCAGATGCCCGCCGACGCCGTGCAGCAGGACCACGGTCTCCGGTCCCGTGCCGGCCTCCAGCACACGGGTGTTCCACTCGCCGACCTGCACGTGTCGGATCGTCAGGTCCTGCCCGATCAGCGCGGTCCAGATGCTCGGCTCGTCGGTGACGGGGGCGGGAATGGGGACGGTCACGCGTTCCTCCGGGTCTCTGCGGTGGTGATGCCGAAGCCGGCGATCCATTCCGGGATCGGGCGGTAGAAGCTGCCGCGCATGGCGTAGGGACCGGCGGTGGCCAGGGCCGCGTAGCAGGCCAGCCAGGTGCGAACTTCGTGGGCGGAGTTGCCCGCCTCGGCGGTGATCCAGGTGTTGGTCCAGGTGTCGGTGGTGGTGAGGCGCCCCTCGGCCAGCAGGTCCAAGAACGCGCGGTCCCAGTCCGGGTTCAGTCGTGGCCCCGGCTCCCCAGCCGCGACGGCCAGCCCGGCGTCACGGACCCGGGCCTCGCGCCCGGCCCGCTCTTCGGGTGTTGGATGCCGGCCGGCGATCAGCCGGGCGGCGACCTCGGGCGGCGCGCCCTCCAGCGTGGGCAGCGGCGGATCGTGGGAGAGGCCGCCGGAGCCGAGCAGCAACACCCGGCGGTCGAGCGCGAGCAGGGCTCGGCCCAGTGCCTCGCCGAGCCGGCGGGTGCGCCGTACGGGGCCGAACGGCACCGCCACGGAGTTGATGAAGACCGGCACCGTCGCGACGGCGTCGATCGCTCCGAACAACAACTCCAGGGGCTGGGCGAAGCCGTGGTCGACGACCATCCGCTCGGACATGGCCAGGTCGATGCCCGCCGCCAGGACCTCCCGGACGACGTGCCGTGCGGCTTCCCGGTCGACCGCGAGTGGTCCCCGCGCCGTCCCGTAGTCGCCGACGGACTCGGCCGCGGTGCCCACGCAGAACGGCGGCATCAGGTCGTAGAACATGCCGTTGTAGTGGTCCGGTGCGACCACGACGACCAGATCGGGCCGGAAGTCCGCGGCGAAGGCCCGGGCCTGCGCGAACGCCGCGTCGACCGCGGCCCGGGCGTCGCCGCGTGGCTCAACGGTACGCATGAGCGGCGAGTGCGACGCGGTGACGACGGCCAGCGGCATCGGGACCTCCTCGATGGCGGGGATGCGCCGAACGCTACGACTACCCGGCCATATAGGTCTATGTGAAAGTTCGGCATCAGGAATTAGCATTTCGGCTATGAGTTCGCCGACGGCGCCGGACAACCGGATCTCCCTGCACAAACTCGAGGTGTTCTGCAGCGTGGTGGAGCGAGGTGGTGTCCGCCTCGCCGCGGAGGATCTGTTCGTCTCCCAGCCGGTGGTCAGTGCCCACCTGCGCTCGCTGGAGGAACGCCTGAAGGTCAAGCTCTTCCAACGCGACGGCCGGGGCATGAAGCTGACCGAGGCCGGTGCCGAGGTGCACCAGTGGGCCACCGAGGTGTTGCGGGGGCGCACCGAACTCGACCGGAGTCTGCGCGACATCTCCCGCGGGGTGGTCGGGCGGGCTTCGATCGCGTCGAGCATGTCCGTGGGCAACTACGTGCTGCCGCAAATCCTGGTGGACTTCCGTCGCGCACATCCACAGGCGTCGATCTCGCTGAACCAGTCGACCGTGGAGATCGCCCTGGAGCGCACGCTCGACGGCCGCTCCGACTTCGCGGTCGTCGCCACGGACGCCGTGCTCGACGCCAACTCCTTTGAGTCCGAACTGATCGCTCGGCCGCCGTTCTGCCTGGTCGCGGCGCCCGATGATGAGCAGGTCGGCGACTCGGCGACGGTCGCCGAGTTGACCGCGCTTCCGTTCGTCTGCCCGCCGTCCGGCGCGGCGATTCGCCGCAGCCAAGACTCGGCGTTGGCCTCTCTCGGGGTCGTGGACCGGCGGGTGGAGATCGAACTCGGCAGCGCCGAGTCCATGAAGGTGGCCGTACAGGGCGGACTCGGCGTGGCGCTGCTCTGGCGAGAATCCGTGCGTCGCGAACTGGAAGCGGGCCTCCTGCGCGAGGTGCGAATCACCGGGCACACGCTGTACGACAAGCTCTACCTGGTGCGGCGTCGCGGCAAGAGGCTCACCGCTCTCCAGTCGACGCTGACCACCGTGCTTCTGGATGGCATCCGGGAGCTGCTGGACCAGGAGAGATAGCTTTTTGACTCAGTGAAGTCGCCGAAAATCGTCATAGTGCTATCGCTGGGTCCGGCTTAGCTTCCTCTGCATGACCGACCTCACCCCCTCCACGCCGGCTACCGCCGACCGGCCGGGTGCCCCAGCGGCCGCGCAGCCCCCCAGATGGGAGCGGCTGATCTCCGTTGCCGTGCTGGCCCAGGCCGTCGAGTACTTCGACTTCTTCGTCTACGCCACGGCGTCCGCCATCTTTCTCGGCCCATTGTTCTTCTCCGGGCTTGGTGACACCGCCGCCACGCTCGCGTCGTTCTCCACCCTCGCCGTCGGGTTCGTCGCCCGCCCGGTCGGCGGCGCGGTCGCGGGGCACATCGGTGATCGGTACGGCCGCAAACCGGTGCTCGTCGCATCAACAGTGGTGATGGGCGTGGCCACCTTCCTGATGGGCCTGCTGCCCACGGCGGCGGCGATCGGCTGGGCCGGCGCAGTGCTGCTCGTGCTACTGCGCCTGCTGCAGGGCTTCGCGCTCGGCGGGCAGTGGGGCGGTGCGTCGCTGTTGCTCACCGAGAGCGCGCCGGCCGGTCGGCGCGGGTTCTTCGGCAGCTTCGTGCAGGTCGGCGCGCAACTGGGACTGATGGGCGGGATCAGCGCGTTCCTCGTGCTCTCGTTCGTCCTCTCGGACGAGCAGATGCTGGCGTGGGGGTGGCGGATTCCGTTCCTGTCCGGCCTCGTCATGATCGCCATCGGGCTCTACATCCACCGCGCGGTGGAGGACACGCCCAAGTTCAAGGAGCTGCAGGCGGCTCGCCCGGAGCCGAACGTGGCGGAGCGGCCTCCGCTGGCGAAGGTGCTGCGCGAGCACTGGCGGACCATCCTGCTCGCGGGCGGCGCGTTCGTGCTGCCGAACGCCGTCGCCTTCATCATCGTGTCGGGCATCCTCGACTACGGCGTCAAGTCGTTGCACCTGGCGCGGGCTCCGCTGCTCGGGGTGATCCTGGCCGCCTGCATCGCGCCGTTGATCTTTCTGCCGTACTTCGCGCACCTGTCCGACCGGTTGGGGCGGCCGAGGCTGTTCATCATCGGGGCCGCGGGTGTCGCGGTCTGGGGCTGGCCGATGTTCGCGATGATCGACACCGGCAATCTGTGGCTGATCTTCGTCGCGTTGTTCGTCTGCTTCACCGTCCACTCGCTGATGTTCGGCCCTCAGGTGGCGCTCTACTCCGAGCTGTTCAGCACGGACGTCCGCTTCTCTGGAGCGTCGCTGGGTTACCAGGTCGGGTCGGTCTTCGGCGGCGGGCTCGCGCCGCTGATCACCGCCGCCCTGCTCGACGCGACAAAGGCCGGCTGGTCCGTCGCCGCGTACATGACGGTGCTCGGGGTGATCAGTCTGTTGTCCATTACGGTCCTGCGCAGGCGCGCGAACTCGGCGAGCCGCCGGGAGCTCACATGACGAGGCGGACGGTCCGGCACGTCGTCGACACCCACCACCACGTTGGCGCCCTCTCGATCGGCGCGGCCGAGGAGCGGCCCACGGCCTCGGTGTCGCGGGACCACGTCGACACCCATCACGCGATGCTCGACCGCTTCGGCATGACCGCGTGCGCGGTGATGCCCGGCCTGCAGTACGAGCGTCCATACGGCATCGTCAACACCCGAGAGGTCAACGATGCGATCGCGGCCTACCGGAAGCGCTCGCCGCGTTTCCTCGCCGCGCTCGGCACCGTCGAGCCGCTGCACGGTCTCGCGCTCTGCCGCGAGGAACTCGACCGGATGGTCGACGAGCTGGGGCTCGACGGGGTCGTCTGGCACACCCGCTACCAGGGCGTCGCCGTCTCGGACCAGCGGATGCACGCCCTGATCGACGAGGCCACCGCCCGCGGCCTCCCCTGCTACGTGCACATGTTCGCCGAGTCCAACCTCGAAGCGCCGTGGATGGTCGCGGACCTCGCCCGCGACCATCCCGATGCGACGATCGTCGCCCTCGACGCGTTCTCGGCGTCGACCCAGATCCAGTACGTCATGGATCTGGCGGACCGCTTCGACAACATCCTGTTCGACACCGCGATCTGTTTCCCGCTGCTGCGCCCGCTCGACACCTTCGTGACCCGGTTCGGCTCCGAACGGCTGATGTTCGGCACCGACTCCTATGCCGACCCCGTCAGCTACAACGTGCCGGCCGTGATGGAGGAGTTGCTCGCGTCCGAAATGGACGCCGAGCATCTCGAGAACGTCTTCTGGCGCACGTTCTGCCGGGTCTTTCCCGCCGCGGACAAGGCGCTGCGAGCACTCGACACCCCCGAGGAGAATCTCTGATGCCCACCCCCTCCGGACACCGCTCCGTAATCGTCGTCGGTGCGGGACCGGTCGGCCTGACACTCGCCGCCGAGCTCGGCACTCGCGGCGTCGACACGCTCGTGCTCGAAAAGCAGGACACCACCACGGACAACCCGCGCTGCAACACGACCAACGCCCGGTCGATGGAGTACTTTCGCCGGCTCGGCGTCGCGGACCGGATCCGCCGCGCCGGGCTGCCGCTCGACCACGCCACGGACGTCGTGTACTGCACGAGCCTGACGGGCTGGGAGCTCACCCGCTTCCGGTTCTCGTCCGCCCAGGAGATCCTGGACCGGACCGCGCCCGAGCTCGACGAGTGGCCCACCCCCGAGCCCCAGCACCGGATCTCACAGATCTTCCTTGAGCCGATCCTGGAACAGCACGTCCGCGGTTACGACTCGGTCGAGATCGCTCGTGAGCACGAAGTCGTCGGAGTCCGGCAGCGTGGCGAGATCGTCGAGGTGCGCGTCATCGCCGGAGGCATCGAGAAGGTGCTGACCGCCGACTACGTCGTGGGCTGCGACGGCGGGGCCAGCACCACCCGGCGGGCGATTGGCGCCAGGCTGCAGGGTGACTCCCGTGCCGCGGAGAACCGGCTCTCGGTCTACTTCCGCTCGGCGGAGCTGGGGCGCGAGTTCGCCGCGTCAGAGAGGCCCGGCTGGATGTACTGGTGGTACGGACCACGCCTGAAAGGCTCGTTCGTACAACTCGATGGTGAGGGCCTGTTCCTGTGCCATGCCCGCGTCCCGGAGGGCACCGCACCGGATGACCTCGACGAGGACGAGGTCCTGTCCGCCGCCCTCGGCCGGGAAATGGAATTGGAGAAGATCCAGGTCGTGCGGTGGACGCCGCGCCGGCTCGTGGCCGACCGGTTCGTCGACGGCCGGATCGTGCTCGCCGGCGACGCCGCACACCTTTGGCTCCCGCTGGGTGGCTTCGGCATGAATACCGGCATCGCCGACGCGGTCGGGCTGGGCTGGCGCCTCACGGCGCTGCTCGGCGGTTGGGGCGGACCCGAACTTCTCGAGGCGTACGAGGTCGAGCGCCGCTCCGTGGGGGAGGCCACCTCGCGTGCGGCGCTCAAGATCGACCGGGACATGGCGTCCATCGCCCGCGACCCCGCGCTGCACGTCGACGACGCCGAGGGCGCCCGGCTGCGGGCCGAGGTCGGGGAACTCATCGCGAAGCTCGATCGGCAGCAGTGGCACAGCCAGGGTGTGCAGTTCGGGTCCCGTTACGTGGACTCGCCGGGGATCGCAGCGGACGGCCGGTCGGCGGAGGACACGATCACACGTATCGACGAGTACCGCCCGAGCCTCGCCCCAGGCGCCCGCTTTCCGCACGTCTGGCTGCCCGACGGACGTTCGGTGTTCGACCTTCTCGGCAGGGAATTCACGCTGGTCTGCGCCGGTGGCGATGCCAGCCGCTTCGTCCAGGCCGCAGCCAGGCTCGGAATCCCACTCTCGGTAGTGCACGCCGACGAGAGTTACGCACAGCCGCTCCTTCTCGTTCGCCCCGACCTGTTCATCGCCTGGAGTGGGGCAGTGCCCCCGGCCGATGTCGACGGCCTGCTCCGGCGGCTTGCCGGTTTCGGCGCGGTCACCGCCGACGCGAGCGCGAATGCGTAATGCGGTGTCTCGGTGACGTACGGTCGTCAACGTGGGCTCGCCGTATGTGCATCGGTGTGTCGTTCGGCATGTGGGTCGTGGTGCTCGTCGAATTCGCTGAGTATGCCGTGGAACCTTCGGTCGCTGTCCCGCCAGCTGGTGACGAAGGCGGTGCCGAGGATCCACAGCACGGCGCCGATCGCGACGATGGCGGTGAGATGGTCAGCCTGGAGCGGTCCGGTGTGGTGGTGCGTGGCGGCCGGTACGTGGTGTCGCCCGACGGTCGCCGCGATGCTTGTCCGGGTGTCCGCCGGTATGGAGTCTCCGGGATGAGATAGCACAAGATCTACAGCGCCGTAGAAGCTTGGGCCGTTACTCCGGGCGAGTGACTTCGGGGTCTCAGCCGGTCGGCGCTTTGTGGGGGTTGCCCTTTGCCTTGCCCTTCGGTGTGTTGTCGGGGTGCGGTTTGTTCTTCTGAGCCTGTGTCGGCTGGCGTCAGGCCGCGCAACGCCGGCTGATCGTTGGTCACCCCGTCGCCTGGCTTCTCGCGTTGATCAAGCTCGCGCTCGCCGTGGTCACCATCTCTGATCCCGCGACGTCGTTGGGCTCAGAGCTTCAATGTCAGCCCTGGACACGTTCGCGCGATGGCAGTGCCGGCTGGTTGCCTGGAGGTGGCCACCGGTTGCGCCCCATCTACCACTGATCGAACTTTCGAACCCTTCATCGGGAGTTCTTTCGCTGAAGCGCTGTGGGGCTCTCCGACCATGACGAACATGGCCTTACATCCCAGATCGCCGACGCTGACGAGACTGCTATGCCCAGCTGCCTTGGTTACTGTCCGTCAGTCTGGCAACCCAGCCTTTCCGCTGACTCACTGTCTAGCGATTCGGGAACCCGGCGCGGGGCGAGTATCCGGCGTTCGAACGAACCGCCGCCGAACTCGACATTCGTATCCGCTTCCTCATCCATCACCTAGCGAGTGAGGACTGACGATGTCCGAAGATCTGGTCAGCGTACGGTACATCGTC
The DNA here is from genome assembly GCF_050936355.1 of Actinoallomurus sp. CA-142502. NCBI lineage: Bacteria > Bacillati > Actinomycetota > Actinomycetes > Streptosporangiales > Thermomonosporaceae > Actinoallomurus > Actinoallomurus sp. CA-142502. The sequence goes on along the minus strand of NZ_JBNJMY010000001.1, from coordinate 8,351,099 downwards.
GACGACGTGCAGAAGGCCGTCGACTTCTACACCACTCACCTGGGGTTCGTGCTCCGCTCGTCCGCGGTACCCGCCTTCGCCGATGTCACCCGCGGCGGGTTGCGGCTGCTGCTGAGCGGGCCGAAGTCCTCGGCAGGGCGGCCGATGCCCGACGGCGTCACGCCCGGTCCCGGGGGCTGGAACCGCATCCACCTGATCGTCGACGACCTGGCCGCCGAGGTGGACAAGCTCCGCTCGGCCGGGCTGCACTTCCGCAACGACATCATCACCGGGCCGGGCGGAAAACAGATCCTGTCCAGGACCCTTCCGGCAACGTCGTCGAGCTCTTCCAGCCCGCGGCCCGCTGACGAAGCGAGAGGCCAGACGATGCCGCGGCTGGGGGTGAATGACGCCGTGGTCATCGCACGGACGGGACGTTGGTGGGAGTGCTCATGGGTCAGCGTGTGGGTGCCTCGGGCCGGTCGGCCGGTTGGAACAGTTCGATCAGGTTGCCGGCGGGGTCGGCGAGCAGGATCTGGCGTCCACCGGGGCCGACGATCATGTCGCTGCGGAACGGCAGGCCCGCGGTGCGCAGCCGGGCGATCTCGGCGTCCAGATCGTCGACGATGAGGTGGATGCGGTTGCGGCCTGCGACGGTGTTCTCGGCGGGGGCGGCGCGGGCACCGGAGCTCGCGGGGCCGGACAGCAGCAGTCGCAGCGGCCCGCGTACGACGTCGGCGAAAGCGGGTGCGGCACTGGTGTTGAGGGTGAAGCCGAGGTGAGTGGTGTAGAAGTCGATGGCTGCCTGGACGTCGTCGACGAGGTAGCGGACGCTGGCGTAGTGGCTGGGTGCGGGCATGGGTGAGTCTCCGGTGTCTGGGTGAGGACGGGCAACAGGTGGCGGATGCGGGTGTCAATGCCTGTCGCCGCGCGGCCGAATGTGGCATGGCCGGACTGCTCGACGGCCGGGTTATGGGTCAGACTTCGACCCTTTCCCCGACCCCGGCCTGTGCAGCCGAGGTCGTCTTCGGCGCCCGGCCTCCGGGCATCCACCAGTTGGCCTTGCCGCACAGTTCCATCACCGCGGGGACGAGGATCATCCGGACGATGGTGGCGTCGATGAACACGGCGACGGCCATGCCCAGGCCCACCTGCTTGATCGAGACGTCGGGGCCGAGCACGGAGGTCGTGAAGACGGCGATCATGATGGCGGCCGCGGCCGTGATGACCTTGGCGGTCCGCGCCAGCCCGTGGGTGACGGCGGTCCGGGTGTCGCCGGTGCGCTCGTACTCCTCACGGACCCGCGAGATCAAGAAGACCTCGTAGTCCATCGACAGGCCGAACAGGACCGGGAACATCACCAGCGGTACCCAGGTCGTGACCGGCATGTCGGTGGCGAAACCGAGGGCCGAGCCGAACCATCCCCACTGCACGATCGCGACCAGCACGCCGTAGGCGGCGCCGATCGACAACAGGTTCATCACGGCGGCCTGCAGCGCGATCGTGACCGACCGGACCAGCGCGATCAGCAGCACCAGCGACAGCACGATGACGACCGCGATCATCAGGGGCAGGCGCGAGCCGGTCTCCTGGGAATAGTCGATCGCGGCGGCGTTAGGGCCGCCGATGTAGACCTTGTCCCCGGCGGGTGCCTTGGGCAGCACGTCGTCGCGAAGCTTGTGCACCAGGTGCGTGGTCGCCTCGTCCTGGAATCCGGTCTTGGGAAAGGCGGTGAAGGTGGCGGCCTCTCCATCCTTGCTGATCTGGGGTGGCGTGACGTAGGCGATGCCCTCGGTCGCGCTGACCATTTCGACGGCGGGGCCCAGCTCGTCCTTGGAGCCGGCCTCGGCGGCGAAGATCAGGGGTGCGCTGTAGCCGGGGCCAAAACCCTCGGAGAGGATTTTGTACGAGGTGTAGCTGCTCCTGTCGTGGGGCTGCACGCTGGCGTCGGGCAGGCTGAGGCGCATCGACAGCGCGGGAGCGGCCAGCACCAGCAGAGCCGCGCCGGCCAGTACCGCAGCGACCAATGGTCTGCGCTGTACTGTGCGGGCCCAGCGCTCGGCGGGGGTACGGCGCGTGGGGGCCGGGCCACCGGTAGACGCGGGCCGGCGGGACGTACGGCGAGGCAGCCGCAGCGAGTTGATCTTGTGGCCGATGAAGCCCAGGAACGCCGGCAGCAGGGTCACCGCGGCGATCATGGTCACCAGTACGGTCGCCGACGCGCCGATGGCCACCCCGGTCATCAGCCTCTGCCCCATGACGACCAGACCCAGCATCGCGATCACCACGGTCGTACCGGCGAACAGCACTGCGTGACCCGCGGTGGTGATGGCGTTGACGGTGGCGCTCTCGGGATCGTCGCCCTCCTGCAGGCCGTCCTTGTAGCGGGTCACGATGAACAGTGCGTAGTCGATGCCGACACCGAGCCCGATGAGCGCGGCGAAGAGCACGGTGAAGTCCGGCGCGGGAACGAGGTACCCCGATAGCTTGGTCAGGGCAAGGCCGCCGAGGATCGCCATCAGCGCGGTCACGATCGGCAAGCCCATCGCCACCAGCGACCCGAAGGCGATGAACAAGATCACCGCCGCCGCAAGGACGCCCACGCTATCGCCCGGACCCTGCTTGGGTGTCTCGGCCTTCTCTGCCCGCTCCCCGCCGAGCCCCAATGACACGCCGTCTCCGGAAGCCTGCTTGACCGTGTCCACCAGAGGCTTGACCTCGGTCTTCTTCGCATCCTTTTCGGTCAGCGGGATGATCGTACGGGCGATACGACGATCCTTGGTCACCAAGTTCTTGTCCTGGTACGGCGAGGTCACCGGTCCAGTAATGGGTGAGGCGTCAAGATCGGCGATGACCTTCTCGATCTTCCGCCGGGCGGCGGGGTCGTCGATCCCCTTGTCCGCCTTGATCGCGAGCGTGAGCGTGTCCCCCTGCCGCTCAGGGAAGTGCTTTTCGATCAGCGCCTGCGCCTTGGCGGACCCGGAGCCCCCGCCGGACATGTCGTTGTCGGGGGCGGCGCCGTAACCGAAGCCGATGAACGCAACGGCGAGCACGCCGACGATCCAGGCCAGAAAGACCAGACGGCGCCGTCGGTAACAGAAACGGGCCAGTCCCGCCAAAGCCCCATCCGTACGGGAAGCCTCGGTTGTCATCATCTTCTCCTCAAGTCGTTCGAGCGTCGTACTCGACCCCCTTGGATCCCTGGAGCCCAATGCACGGGCGGAGCCGTGAGCGGGCGTCGCTTTCGTCGACGCCCGCTACGACGCCTGCGGCGGAGTCCTGCAGTCCCGTGCTGCCGGAAGCGGCGCAGGCGGAATGACGCCCGGTCGGCGGCGGTGGTGACGACGACCGAGCGGAACCGCCCCGGCACCTCGGCCGCCCAGAAGGCCCCCGCGATCGTGATCGCGGGGACGCGGCGCATCGAATTCCCGGAGCGGAACTCCACGAGCACGTCGCCACCGCGAGGTAGGTGCCCCCAGGCCACCGACCACCGCCGTCCCCGTACGGCTCCGCGGATGAGGGCCGCGACGAGACCGTCGGCGACGGCTACGTCGATCAGCCCGTCGCCGGTGTGCACTTCCAGGGCCGCGCGGTTCCGGCTGCCCCGGCCGACACGCAGTTCCCAGCCGCTCTCCGGCAGTAGCGTCGCCTTGGGCGCGGTGAACCTCGTCGAATCGCCCGATGCATCCGGGATGCTTCTACCGGTTCGCCTGGCCGCCGGCCCGCCTTCGGTCTGGCGTCGTGTCCTTGCCCGCTTCGCCACCATCAGTTCTTCCTCGCTGGTGCTCGTCACGAAATGATCGTGGCGGCAGGCGCAGGCGGTTCGCGTCGGCTGGTGGGAGTGTTTCGTGGCTCACTCCGCCGGAGTAGGTCATCCCCACGCGGTAGACCAGTACGCCGAGTGTGGTAGTCCAGGCAGCGGATGCGCTTGACCAGCGGATACCGGCAGAATGACTCGCGATGCAGACGCCAAAGACGCTCAGCACCGTGCGCCAGGCCGCACCGAACCTCACCGATGCCGTTGTCGGGCTCGGCGTGGCGTTGTCGGTGCTGGTGCTGGCCGGCAGCCGAACCGGCGCGAGACTCCCGTGGATCGACAACCCTCGCCCACTCGACGCCGGGGCGGTCGGGCTCGTCGGGGTTGTGGCCGGCGCACTGGCGCTCCGCCGCCGCTACCCGAGATCGGTGCTGGTCGTCCTCAGCACGGTCGCCCTGGTCTGGTCAGCCGCCCACTATCCCAGCCCCCTGATCCCGCTGACCCCGCTGATCGCCTGTTACACCCTGGCGGCCCGACGCGGGTGGCGGTGGGGGCTGGCGGGCGCGGTGGTGACCGCGCTCACCGCGGTGGTGGCGATCCACCTGGCCTTCGGCGCCGCCGTGCCGGCCGGGATCACGGGCAACGCCATGTGGATGGCCATCACCGCCGGCGCCGCCGGCACGGCGGTCGGGTACAACCGTGCGCTGCTGGTGGCCACCCGCGCTCAGCTTGCCCGCGAAGCCCAGACCCGCGAGGAGCAGTCCCGCCACCGCGTGGTCGAAGAACGGCTGCGCATCGCCCGCGAACTGCACGACGTCCTCGGCCACACCATGGCCAGCATCAGCGTGCAGGCCGGGGTCGGCATCCACCTCATCGCCACGCGACCCGCCCAGGCGGCGGAGGCACTGAGCACGATCAAACACATCAGCGACCAGGGGCTGACCGACGTCAAGACCATCCTGGGCATTCTGCGCGCCGACAGCGACGAGCCTGACCAGCCCCGGGCACCCCGCGGCGGCCTCGACCAGCTCGACGCATTGCTGGACCCGGTTCGGGCAGCCGGCGTCCAGCCCAAGCTGAACATCCACCACAGCGCCCGGCCGTTGCCCGCAGCCGTCGATCTTGCCGCCTACCGGATCATCCAAGAGGCACTGACCAACGTCGTGCGCCACGCCCACGCCCGCACCGTCCAGCTTGACCTGCGCTACGAACCCGCGCAGCTGGTCATCCAGATCCGCGACGACGGGCCGGCCCCCGGCCCCGGTCACCGCGGCACCAACGGTAAGGATGGGCACGGCATGAGCGGCATGCGAGAACGGGCCGTGGCGCTGTCCGGGCAGTTCACCGCCGGCCCGCACCCCGACGGCGGCTTCGAGGTGCGGTGTGTGATACCCACACCAGACCCGGCATGATGACGACATGCGCCCGCCAATGACCGGCCAACCGGAACCACGCGTGACCCGGACGAGCGGACACCGACGACCACCGACAGCACCTGGTGTTGGTCAGGCATGACCGAGCCGATCCGGGTCCTTATCGCCGACGACGAGATGTTGGTCCGTGCCGGGTTCCGGGTCCTCATCGACGCCGAGCCGCAGATGATCGTGGTGGGCGAGGCAGCCGACGGCGCCGCAGCGGTTGAACTGGCCCGACAAACCAACCCCGACGTCGTCCTCATGGACATCCGCATGCCAGGTGTCGACGGGCTGGACGCCACCCGCCAGATCGCCGAGGCTCCCGACCTCGCGGGCGTGCATGTGCTGATCCTCACGACGTTCGATCACGACGAATACGTCATCGAGGGGTTGGACGCCGGCGCCAGCGGTTTTCTGATCAAAAACACCGATCCCGGCCAACTGCTTCAGGGCATCCGGGTGGTTGCAGGTGGCGAAGCACTCCTGTCGCCCGGCCTGACCCGCCGGCTGATCGCACGGCTTGTCGACCACACGCCCACCCGCCAGATCAACCCTGGAGCGCTGGCCAAGCTCACCGGGCGGGAGCGAGAGGTCACCGGGCTGGCGGCGCACGGCATGAGCAACGACGAGATCGCCGCGGCCCTATCCATCAGCCAGGCCACCGCCAAAACCCATATCAGCCGGGCAATGGCCAAACTCGGCGCCCGAGACCGCGCACAGTTGGTCGCGCTGGCCTACCAGTACCGCCTGGTCAACCTGCCTGACCCGACGTCACCCAATGCTCCGTAATCGTTGGCCGGCCGCCTCGAGTGCTCGAGCGCCGCGACCCCTGCGGGTGCTGAAAACCCATCCACAGCCTGCGGAAAGACCGGTGGATCGGACCGTGCCCTGAGAAGGGGCCCGGCCCGATCCGGGGAGGGACGTCAGGGTCACGGACTGACGTAGGCCGGTTCGTTCGCCTTGACGATGTGCTGGTGGAAGGTGAAGACCTGCGGGTCGCTCGGGTCGATCAGCGCGCTCACCCAGTGGTTCTGATCGCTGCCGAACGTCTGCACCCGGGTGAAGTTCTCGATCGTCGCGTCTTTCGCGTCCTTGAGGGGCTTGTCGATCTGGAGGAAGTGGCTGTCGCCGTTCACCAGCAGGACCTGGCCGGGGAAACCGATCGTCAGCTGCGCGAGTTTGCGCTTGGTGTCGGCGAAGTGCGCGGTCGGGTCGGAGGCCGCCCACATGTCGGCCTGGATGTCGATGACGATCGCCTTCGACTTGACGGCCTTGGCCGCGGCGAAACCGCGGTCGAGCCAGTCCAGGTTCGCGGCGTTGCGTGCGGTGTACTCGGCGAGGTCCCCGTCGGTCTGCTTACCGCTCGAGTCGAACTGCGGTGCGTTGTTGTCGCTGCCGGTGATGTTGAGGCCGAGGTACGTCACCGCGCCGTACTGCCAGCGCACGTTCTCGGGGAAGTCGGCGGACTGCCGCGTGAGCCGCAGCTTCCTCTGACCGAGAGAGTCCGGGGTGGAGGCGAACATACGGCGGACCAGCGCGAGCCGCTCGCTCGGGTTGTAGCCGCCGTTGCTGGCCCGGTCACAGTCGGTCCACTCGTTGTCGCCGGGCACGTAGATGACAGGCCGCTGGAACGAGTCGAAGTTCTTGGCCGCCAGGTCGTACTGCCCCTGGTCGCAGCGCTCGCTGCCGTTCTTGATGTCCCCGTCGAACACCGTGAACGAGATGCTCCGGTCGGCGTTGATCTCGTTGATGACGCGTGGAAACCGGGTGCGTCCGGAGTCTCCGTAGGGCATGTCGCCGATCAGCGCGATCTCGTAATCGTCGCCACGGCCGACGTGCGAGGCGCTGCCGGCGGAAGGCGAGCCGGCGCCGGCGGCGGACGCCCCGCCGAGCACCAACACCGCGCCGGCCGCCACGGTCACCAGGGATCTACGCATCGAGTTCTCCAGATCTTCGTGAAATACGGACGGATGCATAGCAACGGGACGTCCTGGTGCGTCGATGACGTGGCCTGGTCGTCCCGGTTAACGGTGGATGAATTCGCAGGTCGGGACTGGTGGGGTGCCCGGGGCTCGAATCCGGAACCTATGGATTAAAGGCTGGATGACGGGCGGTATCGCGATGTAGATACACGTCGTCTCACCGGTCGACAGCACGTTTTCGCACATCAGCACCCAGATTCATGGCCTATCGCACTACATCAGCTGCGAAAGCCAGGTAACGCGCACGAAACGCCTGAATGAGGTGGCTCGTAACACGCCGATGTGAGGATCTCTTCGTCTTTCAAGATCACCACCGGTGCCCAGACACCGGTGGTGCGTCCTATTGAAAGGGGATCCGCCAGATGGCAGAGCCTCAGCCGGGAACGGGCACCAGCCGACGTAGTTTCCTGCGGGCCGTCGGCATCACCGGTGGTGCCGGGGCCATGTTCGCCACCATGGGGGCCCTCGATCTCGCCCCCACCGCCGCCTACGCCGCCGAGAAGGAGGCGCCCTTCATCGCTCCTCGACGCGGTGACTTCACCCTCCAGGGCCGGGGCGGCAAGCCCGCCAAGGTCGTCGTCATCGGCGGCGGCATAGCCGGCCTCACCTCGGCGTACGAGCTCGGCAAGGCTGGATACAAGTGCACCGTCCTCGAGGCCCGCGAGCGCGTCGGCGGTCGCAACTTCACCGTGCGCGGCGGTGACACCGTCACCGACCTGAACGGTGTCACCCAGAAGGTGACCTTCAGCCAGGGCCAGTACATGAACTGCGGCCCGGCCCGTCTCGCCCAGTGGATGGTCACCCTGGACTACTGTCGAGAGCTCAAGGTGCCGGTCGAGGTGTTCACCAACACCAACGCCAGCGCACTCATCTACAACGAGTCCACCGGCATGGAGACCCCGGCCGCCTACCGTGCCGCCAAGGCGGACGTGTACGGCTACGTCTCCGAACTGCTCGCCAAGGCCACCAACACCGGCGCCCTCGACGCCGAGCTGACCGCCGACGACAAGGAGCGGCTGCTCACCTTCCTGAGGAGCTACGGCTCCCTCGGCTCCGACTACAAGTACACCGGCACCGAACACCGCGGCTTCAGCGTCGATCCCGGCGCCGCGGGCACCCCCGGCGTCGAACTCGGCGACGTACCGTCCCTGACCGAGGTCTTCGCCTCCAACGTCGGCCGTTACTTCTCCTTCGAGTTCGGCTACGACCAGGCCATGCTGATGTTCCAGCCGGTCGGCGGCATGGACGCGATACCAAGGGCGTTCGCAAAGGCCATCGGACCCGACAAGATCCTCACCGGCGCCGCGGTCACCGACGTCAGGAACACCTCCGACGGCGTCGAGGTCACCTACACCCGTAACGGCAGGACCAAGGTCGTCGACGCGGACTACTGCATCGCCACGCTGGCGCCCTGGATCCTCGCCCGGACCTCCCACAACCTCGGCTCCGCGGTGCAGACCGCCCTGCAGGCCGTGCGGCCCTCCCAGGCCTCCAAGATCGGCCTGGAGTACAAGAGCCGCTGGTGGGAGACCGACTTCAAGATCATGGGCGGTATCACCGAGACCGACCTGGACCTGGACCACATCTGGTACCCGTCCTACGGTCACCTCGGCGAGCGAGGCACCATCATCGGCTACTACAACACCGGCTCCCATTCCGACACCTACTCGGCGCTCGTTCCGGCCCAGAGACTGGAGCGCGCGGTTGCCCAGGGCGTGAAGATCCACGGTGAGAAGTACCGCTCGGAACTCGCGGCCTCGTACTCGCACCAATGGAAGCTCGCCCCCCACATCGAGGCCGCCTGGCACTCCATGTCCGGCGGCCCCGACGCCCCAGCGTTCGCCCCGCTCAACCAGGCTCAAGGCAACGTCTACTTCGCTGGCGACTACCTGAGCTACCTGGACGCCTGGCAGGCCGGCGCGATCTCCTCCGCCCGCAAGGTCGTCACCGAACTCCATCAGCGGGTCCTGGCAGCCTGACCTGCCGTTCCTCTCCCGGCGTTCTCCCGGTAGCCGTCGGTCCGTCCAATGATCTGGCTCAAGCTCTTCGTACGACACTGAAGGGGGCCGCCCTGTTGGGGCGGCCCCATCTGAGTCCCCAGGTCGCTGTTTAAGTCAGGCGCAACGCGGCTGTCCGGAAGCCGTACGGGTCAGCGGGTTTCCGGGGTGACCAGGCCGGTGTCGTAGGCGAAGATCACGGCCTGCACTCGATCCCGTGCACCGATCTTGGCCAGCACGCGTCCGACGTGCGTCTTGACCGTCGACTCCGCCAGGACCAGGCGCTCTGCGATCTCACTGTTGCTGTAGCCCTGGCCGATGCAGAGGAGAACGCCGCGTTCGCGTTCGGTCAGCGACCGCAGCCGGGGATCAGGTTCTCTGTCCGGTCCGGTGACCGGGAACCGGTGCGCGTACAGGTCGAGAAGCCTTCGTGTCAGGGACGGGGCCACGACGGCGTTACCGTCGGCGACCGTGCGGATGCCCGACAGCAGGTCGCCCGGCTGTGCGTCCTTCACCAGGAAGCCGCTGGCTCCGGCGCGCAGCCCGGCGAAGGCGTATTCGTCCAGATCGAAGGTGGTCAGGATGAGCACGCGGCCAGGGCCGCCGGACGCGACGATGCGACGGGTCGCCTCGACGCCGTCGAGGCCGGGCATGCGGACGTCCATCAGCACGACGTCGGGCCCCAGTTCCGCGGTCATCCGGACGGCCTCCGAGCCGCCGGTGGCCTCGCCGACCACGGTCATGTCGTCTTGGCTTTCGAGCAGCATCCGGAAGCCGAGCCGTTGCAGCGGCAGATCGTCGGCGATCAATACGGCGATCATCGATCCTGCTCTCGGGGGAGCCAGAGGTCGACGTGCCATCCTCCCGAGGGCAGCGGTCCCGTCCGCAGCGTGCCGTCGTACAAGGCCGCTCGCTCACGTATCCCGGTGAGTCCCTGCCCGGCGCCGTCGGCGCCGGCGGCGACCGTGGCAGGGCCGCCGGTGTTCGTCACCGTCACCGACACCCCTTCCGGACCATGTCGTACTCGCACCTGCGCCTCACAGTCCGGACCGGCGTGCTTGAGGACGTTCGTCAACGATTCCTGCACCATGCGATAGATCATCAGCTGGTATCCGGCGGACAGGTCATGCGGACTTCCGGTGGTGGTGTACCGGACGGTCAACCCGGTGTCCCGCAGCCGAGTCAACAGTTCGCCGAGGCCGGCCAGAGTGGGCTGCGGCGCCAGAGTCGCCGGCCGTCGCGCCGGATCGCCGTCTCGCAGGATACCGAGCACACGCCGCAGTTCGCCCAGGGCCTGCCGGCTGGTGTCGCTGATCGCCTCCAGCGCCTGTACGGCCTGGTTCGGAGCCTTCGCCGCGGCGAATCTGCCTCCGTCCGCCAGGCCGGCGATGACCGACAGATTGTGACCGATGATGTCGTGCATCTCGCGGGCGATCGCGTTTCGCTCGGCGGCCGCCGCGAGCAGGGCCTGCTGATCGCGTTCTCGTTCCAGCAGGGCGGCCTTGTCCTCGAGAGCGGCGATCTCCTCCCGGCGGATGCGGACGAACAATCCGAGCAGAACGCTCGCGGCGCAGGGCATGAGACCGGTGAGGATCCGAAGTCCCAGGCCGTCGCCCGGCCACCACGTGACGTCCGCGGCGATGGCCGCACCGGTCAGCAGCCCGCTCCAGGTCACACGTGAGATCGCCGAGCGCAGGGCCACTCCGTACAGGGCGACGCAGAGTCCCAGAGCGTTGGGTGGCACCGCCCCGTTCCACAGGGAGACCACGGCCGGAACCGCCATGGCGAGCAGAACGCGGAAGGGATGTCTGCGGCGCCACGGCAGGGGGACGACGAAGCCCAGCCACACCGCCCAGGTCACGGACCCGGCACCGAGGTAGGAAGGCAGCGTGACCAGTGCCAGCGCGATCGGCGGCCCGACGTCCCACCACAGTGGATGACGTGCGTCGACCCCGCGTACGAAGCCGGAGACCAGGCGGACCCACCGGGCCGGCGCGGACGCATCGGTCCTGGGGTCGTGCCGTGGCGAGCCCTTCGCCACGGCGTCGTCACACGTCACGCCGGCTCAGCAGCGCACTCGCCGCGAGCAGGCCGAACAGGACCCAGCCGACCATCACCGCGTAGGAGAGGAGTGGCGGCGCTCCGGCGGCCGGATGCAACTCGGTCAGCGGTTCGACAGACGCCACCAGGCCCACGAGCGTGCGCACCATCCCCGGATCGGACAGTGACGCCCGTATGTCGGTGCCGGAGAGCATTGACTGCGAGAGGGCGAAGATCGCCGGGACCGTGACCGCGAAAGCACCGAGCGCCACGGCGCCGAACACGGCGGCCTTGCACCACAGCACGGGCCACCGCCTGGGCACGGCCGTCATGCTGGAACGGATGGTGCCGGTCGAGTACTCGCCGGTCACCGGCATGATCCCGAGCCCCGCGATCACCGCGGTCGCCAGGCTCATACCGAACAGGCCGATCGAGACCGGATCGACCTGCCCTTCGGCTCCTGGGCGGTACGCGCCCGAGATGAGAGCGCCCAGCGCCGCGGTACCTCCGATCGTGCACAGCAGGGGAATCCGGAAGGACCGCAGGGACCACAGCTTGGTCCACTCCGCGCGGGCGACACCTCTCATGGTCAGCCGGCATCCGGCCGTCGTCGCGCTCACGCCGCCCACCCCGTGGCCGCGTCCCGGGTGGACGCGTGGTACTCGACCGAACCGCGGGTCAACGTCATGAAAGCGTCCTCCAGCGAGACCGGTCGTGGCGCGAGCTCGAACACGGGTACGCCGAGCGTGGCGGCCGTCGAGCCGATGTCGCGTGCAGAACCGTCCGTCCTTCGGCCGCCAGCGACCGGAGCAGGTCACGGATCGACCGCACGCCCTCCGGGTCGAGGCCGTTGACCGGTTCATCCAGGATGATCGTCCGCGGATCGCCGAGCAGCGCGGTGGCGATGCCGAGACGCCGGCCCATGCCCAGCGAGAAGCCTCCGACCCGTTTGCGCGCGACGGCGCCGAGACCGACCATCTCGATCACCTCCTCGACACGGCGGCGTGGAATGCGGTGCGTGTGGGCGAGCGCCATCAGGTGCTGAAACGCCGACCGGCCCGGATGCGCGGACCTCGCCTCGAGCAGAGCGCCGACCTCTCTCATCGGCGCCCGGAAGTCGGCGTAGCGCCTGCCGTCGACGGTGACGTGCCCGCGGGTCGGCGCGTCCAGGCCGACGATGAGGCGCATCGTGGTCGACTTGCCGGCGCCGTTCGGGCGAAGAAACCCCGTCACGGTGCCGGGCCGGACCGTGAAGGAGAGATCGTCGACGGCGACCTTGGGGCCGTACCGCTTGGTAAGACCGTGAACTTCGATCATGACGCCGACACTAGAAAGCGACCATCTCCCCGGCATCCGACCGTGGGCGCGAATCACCAGGCCGGACCGGTACCAGGGTACGACGCACCGGGCACCGCTCCCTTTCCTGACCGGGCCGCGCGCGGCCCGGCGAGCCCGCCCCCCATGGCACCCGCGTACCGCGCGGCGGCGAAGAGTCGGGCCCGCGGTCTGACGCCCCGCGCCGAACGCCGATCTAGCGTCGCCGTCAGCAGCCCGCCGAGACCGGGCTCGTACTCACCACGATCACCCGAGGTGCCGATGCTCATCGACAACGCACGGAAGACTCTCGCCGCGCTCGCGGCGGTCACGCTGACGACCGCCACGCTGGCGACGGCCACGCCGTCAACGGCCGACCACGCGCACGGGACAGCGGTCTCCGGCCAGAAGGCGACCGCCCCGTTGTACCTCCCGCCGCCCACCGGACCGCACCAGGTCGGCACGGCCTCGCTCCACCTCGTCGACGCCTCACGCACCGACCTGCTGGGCGACGGGAAACGACCACGGGAGCTGATCGTGCAGCTGTGGTACCCCGCACAGGACACCACGGGCCATCCGGTCGCCCCGTACATGCCGCCCGGGGAGGCCGCCCAGCTCGAGGCCGATCACCATCTACCGCCGGGTGCGATCACCGCCGCGACCACGAACAGCCACATCGACGCCCCGGTCGCGGGAGCCCGGCACCCGGTGGTCCTGTTCTATCCCGGCTGGTGCTCCGACCGCACCGACACGACCTTCATCGACGAAGAGCTGGCCAGCCGCGGCTTCGTCGTCGTCGCGACGGCCAGTACGCACGAAGCGGCCGAGGTGGAGTTCCCCCGCGGGCGGCTCGTCAAGGACGATGCCGCGCTGTGCGCCCGAGGCTCCGACCAGGACAACGACCGCCTCTGGAACCGTCTGCAGGCCATACGGGTCCGCGACACCACCTTCGTACTCGACCAACTCTCCCGGATCTCCCACGGAGCGAATCCGGACGCCGAACACCGCCCGCTGCCCGCCGGCCTGGCACGGTCCCTCGACCTGCACCGGATCGGAATGTTCGGCCACTCGCTGGGCGGTTCGACCACCGCCGAGGCGATGCACGAGGACAAGCGCGTCCGGGCCGGCATCGACCTGGACGGATTGGTGATCGGCCCGGTCCAGCGGGCCGGCCTGCGCCGCCCGTTCCTGGTGTTCGGCAGCGGCTGGCACGCACCCGGCGACGGCGGGGATCAGGACCCCACCTGGAGCGTGTTCCTGCCACGGCTGCGAGGCTGGCGCCACTGGCTCCGCCTGGACGGCTCGGGCCACTACCGATTCACCGACCTCGCCGTGAACGCCCGCGCGTGGGGCCTGGACGAGCAACTGCCCGCCGAGGCATGGCGCCTGGACTTCGGCGACATCGACGACCACCGTGCCCCGACCGTGGTACGCGCGTACACCGCCGCCTTCTTCGAACGCTTCCTCACCCACCAGAGCGCCCCCATCCTCGATCATCCCTCGCCGGCCTACCCCGAGATCGAGTTCATGCTCTGAGCCCATGTGCTCCGCCGGAGGGAACACGGAAGCGATGTCGGGGCGTCCCGCCGCGCGGATGGAGAAGCCGTGGCGTGCCTGCCGAGTGACGTCGTTACATCGGTGTCACCCTGTGTGTCCACCGTCGCAACGAAGGCTCCGCATCGTGGTTGTCATGCGACTCAAGATCCGCCGTGGCCATGCGCCCGGCCACCGGGGGACATGGCGGCGCGAGGCCGTCGAGTTCGGCGCGCTGTTCATCGCGGCCGGCATCGCGCACGTCTTCTCCACGGCGCTGGGGCACCGCGAGTCCGGCTCGGTGATACTGATCAGCCTCGGCGTCGCCCTGTGTGCGCTCGTCGCTGCGCACCTATGGTGGGCGCACCGCCGCTCGGGCCCTCGGGACGTGATCGCGTCGCCGCCGGCCCGCTTGTGGCGGGTACGCGCCCAGGTACGCGACACACCGGGTCAGCTCGCCGCGCTGGCCGCCGCGATCGCGGCCGCCGGTGGGAACATCATGTCGCTGAACAGCCAGTCCGACCTCGGCGGCACCGTCGACGAGCTCTATGTACGGATGCCGGCACCGATACCGGCCGAGACTCTGGTGAGGGCGCTCACCTCGGCGGGTGGCCGGGAGGTGAGCGTCCTGCCGGCCACCATGCATCAGCTCGTCGACCCGATCACCCGCGCGCTGCTGCTGGCCTCCTCCGTGGGGGCCGACCCCCGCCGGCTGCCGGCCGCGCTGGCCGCGATGCTCGACGCGCACCCCCTGCCCGTCGGCCGGGCCCGCGGCCGCGAGACGTTGTTGCTGGCGCCCGCGACGGGCCGCCCGATCCGCCTGCACCGGCCGGGCTTGCCCTTCACCGCGACCGAGACGGCGCGGGCGCTCGTGATGCTCGAGTTGGCCCGCCGCCTCGACGATCCGTGCCCGACATGACACTCATGGGGGACTGGTGAGTTCACATCTCCGACTGCCGTCTGGTCATTACGGTGTCGGGATGCGACGCCGACGCCTGGTGCGGCGCCACCGCCTGCAGTATCCCGGCGAGCAGGTCATCGATCCTGTCCAAGCCACGCCCGAAGCCAAAGCCGTCGCCGGACAGCGTCCGCGCATCGGCGTATGCGCCTACCTCACCGAGGTCAGCCCCGAGACACTCGACGTCAATGCCAAGCTGTGCGGGGTACGGCATAGCGTCGGCGGAATCGGTCCCTATCTCGAATGATTCGTCCTGGGCCTGTACGTCACTCACACTCACTCCTCGGAGCGGCAATGTCTTCCGCGCAGCGTCTCGTGGCGATCTCCGGTCTTCCCGGATCCGGGAAATCGGTACTGGCCGAGGCGCTGGGCCGCACGCTGGCGGTGCCGGTCGTGGGCATGGACGCTTACTACCGTCCGGCACCGCCCGGCGGATGGGTGGACTTCAGCGATCCGGCCAATCTCGATGTCGACGTCGTCCTCGAACAGATCGACCGGCATCGCGCCGCCGGTACTGAGCTGGTCATCGCCGAAGGCATCTTCGCCCTCACCCTCGACGCCGTGCGCTCAAAGGCGGACCTGAAGGTGTGGCTGGAGATCCCCATGGACATCGGGCTGGCCCGCAAGATGTTGCGCAAGCTGGAGGCCGGAGCCGACATCGCACCCAGCATCCGCGGCTACCTGGAGCGAGGCCGCGCCGGCTACCTCGACCACGTCCTGCCCGGACGTGACCATGCCGACCTGTGCCTGGAGGGCACCCGTCCCGTTGACGATCTCGTGACCGAGATGGCGGGAAGGGTCCTGCGATGAACGACCACGAGGCCAGGCCGCGCGGGCGCCGTGGGCGAGGGCTTGGTCCAGCTCCGGCTCGTCCGAACGTCACGCAAACCGCGTGCGCGAACACATGCCGATTCAGTCGCCCGACGGAATTTGGGCACGTATTCGGCACGGTGGTCAGGAAGGGTGGACGACCGCCTCGAGGCGCCGGTCAGCGAGCGGTCGTTGATGTAAGGCCGGGCGGGCGTGTCGGCCCTGAGGTGTCGGCCTGGAGAGGTTCGGCGCGGCCGCGGGGCGCGGTGCGATCGTCATCGCCAGCGGACGATGCGCCATGACCTGAGTCGGGACGCTGCCCGCGCCGTTAGGCTCTCTGCGTGTTCGGGAACATGCCGGCGATGCCGGATCGGATCCTGCTGATCCCGAGGTGGTGGCGGGCGCGCGGTCTGGCCGTGCGTGACGGTGCGCTGGCAGCGCTCGTCGCGGTCCTGGCGTTCACCCCCGGCGTGGCGCACGAGGGCATGATCATGGCGGAGCACGCCCGCCGTCCCGTCGACGCATTCGCTCTCGTGCTCCTGTTCGCCCAATGCCTTCCCCTGGTCGTGCGCCGTATCCGGCCGGGCCTGTGTCTGACGGTCATCGCCGTCGCTTTCGCCGTCCACGAGATGTTCGGCTATCCGCCCACGTTCGCCAGCGAGGGTCTGATCGTCGCGCTGTACAGCGTCGGGGCGTACCAGGACCGCTTTCGCCGGGTGCCGGCCGTCGCCGGGATCGCCGGGTACATCGTCCTCGCGGTCGTGGTGGAGGCCCAGGGCTCACCCGAACGCCCGGTCGACTTCCTCGCGTTCTTTCTGATCGCCTATGCCGGCAGCTGGTCGGTGGGCGCCTGGATGCGGGCGCGCGCCCGGCAGGAGGCCGAACGCCGGCGGCAGGCCGCCGACGCGGCGATCGCGGAAGAACGTGCGCGCATCGCCCGGGAGCTGCACGACGTGGTGACCCACCACGTGACGAACATGGTGATCCGGGCGGACGCCACCACGTTTCTCGCCACCGACTTGCCCGAGCAGGTGGCGAGCGGCCTGGCCGAGATCGGCGAGACCGGCCGCCGTGCGCTGGCCGAGCTGCGCTACTTCCTTGGCGTGCTCGACCCGGTGGACGACGAGCCGGAGCACGCACCGGCGGTCGGGAGCCTGCGGGACCTGGTGGAGGAGACCCGCTCGACGGGACAGCCGATCGAGCTGAGCGAGGTAGGTGAGCAGGGGCCGATGACCCGCGGCGCAGAGCTCGCGGCGTACCGGGTCGTGCAGGAGTCGCTGACCAACGCCCTCAAGCACGCGCCCGGCCGCCGTACGGTCGTCAGGGTCCGCCACGACGCGGCCGAGGTCGACATCGAGGTGAGCACGGATGGCTCCGGTAGTGCCACGCCGCGCTCGGCCGACGGACGCGGGCTGACCGGGCTGCGTGAGCGGGTCAGCGTGGTCGGAGGCGAGCTGCGGGCCGGCGGTCGCGCGGACGGCGGCTTCACCGTGCACGCCCGCATCCCGGCGGAAGGCGGGCGGTGACCATGCCCGACCCGCAGGCGGAGGGGAGCCCGACTCGCGTGCTGGTCTGCGACGACCAGAGCATCACCCGGGCCGGCTACGTCGCGATCATCGATGCCCAGCCCGACCTGGAGGTGGTCGGTCAGGCGGAGGACGGCCGGGCCGGGGTCGAACTCGCCCGGCGGCTGCGCCCGGACGTGATGGTGATGGACATCCGGATGCCGCTGCTGGACGGCATCGCGGCGACCCGGCTGCTGGCCGGCCCGGACGTGGACGACCCGGTGAAGGTGCTGGTCGTGACGACGTTCAACCTCGACGAGTACGTCTACGACGCGCTACGCGCCGGGGCCAGCGGCTTTCTGCTCAAGGACTCGCGGCCGCACGAACTGGTGGCGGCCGTGCGTACCGTCGCGGCCGGTGAGGCGTTGCTGGCGCCCGCCGTGACCCGCCGGCTGATCGGCCGGTTCGGCTCGCGGGTCCGTGTCGCGGAACGCGAATGGGACCCGGCCGAGCCACTGACCGACCGGGAGCGTGAGGTCCTGACGCTGATCGCGCACGGGCTGTCCAACGCCGAGATCGCCGAGGCCCTCACGATCAGCCACGAGACCGTCAAGACGTATGTCTCGCGCGTCCTGAGCAAACTCGGGTTGCGTGACCGCGTACAGGTGGTGGTCTTCGCCTACCAGAACGGCCTGGTCAGCGGGTACTGACCGGCGTTATCCCCCGAGCGAGCTACCCAGGTTGCCCACGTCGGCGTGATGATTCCCGGCCCTGCCGTCCGTAGCGTTTCCGGCGGTTCGGCCCGCATCCGAGGCCGCGACCTGATGGAGGCCATTGTGGGGAAACACACCGATTCGACGGCGGAGCAGGAACGGGTGGAGCAACAGCGCGGGGAGGAGCCCCAGCGGGGGCCGCGACCGGCGTGGGTGCGCCTGATCGTGCTCCTGGTGCTGAGCGTGGTGGCCGACGGCGTCATCGGCTCGATCTACTCGGGCGTACAGAGCAACGCCGTCGCGCTCCTGATCGTCGGGGTTCTGGTCGGGCCGCTTCTCGCCTGGCTCGTGCTGCTGGGGTACGCCAAGATGGTGCGCGTCCTTGAACGCCGCCAGGCGGGCGAGGTGGGCCGGCCCGGTGCGGTCGCCGAGGTATGCCGCGGGACACTGCTCGGCATCGGGCTGTTCGCGGTCACCATCGCGATCATCGCCGTCTTCGGCGGGTACGGCATCCACGGGTGGGGCAACCTCGCCGCCGCCATCGGCGCGTTCGGCATGACGTGCGCGGTGGCCGTCGTCGAGGAGGTGATGTTCCGCGGCGTGCTGTTCCGCATCGTCGAGGAGAAGACCGGCACCTGGGGCGCGATGGCGGTCTCCGCGATCGTGTTCGGCGCGCTGCATCTGGTCAACTCCGGCGCCACGCTTTACGGTGCGGTCTCCATCGCCATCGAGGGCGGGCTGATGCTCGCCGCGGCCTACACCCTCACGCGTACGCTGTGGCTGCCGATCGGGCTGCACCTGGGCTGGAACTTCGCCGAGGGCGGCATCTTCGGGACCAACGTCTCCGGCTCGTCCGACCACACGCTGGGTCTGTTCAAGAGCTCGGTGTCCGGCTCGTCGCTGTTGAGCGGCGGAAGCTTCGGCCCCGAGGCGAGCATCATCGCGCTCCTGGTCTGCGGGGCCACGACGATCCTGCTCCTGCGCCGGGCCCAGCGCCGCGGCCAGATCCGCCGGCGCAAGGCGTCCGCCGCACTGACCCCGGCCTGAGCGATCTCTGAGATTCCGTTGTGGGTGTTGATTCATCGGCCGACGCGCCGGCCGTCCCGTACATCCCATTCGCGGCAGATACCTGCCTGAAAGACATGACTTGACGATGAAAAACGTTTTCCCGACCGGCAATTCCCGCGTCGCGGTGGCGATGCTGGTCGGGATCGGGGTGCTGGCGAACATGATCACGTCGTGTTCGTCCGACTCGGATTCGGACTCGGGTAAGCCGGCGGCCCAAGCGACGCTTTCGGCCTCGACCACCGCTACTCAATCCGGGTGGACCGGCGTTGGAGGGCCTGGACATGTCCGGGCAGATGGCACCGACCCTGCCGGCGTCGGTCCTCGACCGGTACGACCTGATCGGATTCGACCCGCGCGGAGTCGGGCACAGCACGCCGATCAGCTGCCGCCTGAACGACCCCGACCTGGCGGTCCTGTTCCCCTACCCCGCCGCCGACGGCTCGATCACGGCCAACGTCGCCCAGGCGCGTACGACCGCGCGGCAGTGCGCCTCGTCCGTCGGGCTACATACGGTTCTTCAATACGCCGAACACCGCGCCGGACCTGGACCGGGTCCGCCAGGCGCTGGGGGAGAAGAAGATCTCCTACTGGGGCCAGTCCTACGGCACGTACCTCGGCGCGGTGTACCGCGCGCTGTTCCCCGGCAACACCGACCGGATGATCCTCGAAGGCAACGTCGGCCCGAACCTGGTCTGGCAGCAGCAGGCCGCCACCTGGAACAAGGGCATGGCCGACCGGTTCCCCGACGCCGCCCGCATCGCGGCCGCGCACAACGACACCCTCGGGCTCGGCGCTGACATCCCCACGGTGACCAGGAACTACCTGACCCTGGCCGACCGCCTCGACCGTACGCCCGCCCCGCTGCCGGGCACGACCTTGTCCCTGAACGGACTGACCCTCCGGCAGGTCACCTATTCGCTGTTGCTGCACAACGAGACGCTTCCGCTGCTGACCCAGATCTGGAAGGCCGCGGCCGACCTGGCCGACGGGAAGCTATCGGACCAGGACAAAGCCGTGCTGGCGCAGGTGTCGACTGGCTCCGAACGAGGCACCCGTGAAGGTCACGGCGCATGGTCCCCGCGACGTCCTGATCCTGCAGAACCGCCGCGACAACGCCACCCCGTGGGAAACCGGCCTCGGCCTGCGCCGGACGCTGGGCTCCCGTGCGGGTTTCTGCAGTTGAGATCATCGGCCAGGATCTCCACCGCGTCGTGCGACCAAACCCTCAAAACCCCAGCTCAACCAGTCCCTGAAAAGGAACCGTACCCATATACGATCAACCATCTAGGTTGTGGCGTTCAGGCTGGGCGCTTTGCCGGCGGTCTCCACCTGATGCGGCACGCGGCGCCGTTCGAGAGCTTGGCGGCCGAGTTCGAGAAGATCGTCGGTCGTGTTGTACTTGATCAGTTCGGCGAGGTCGGGGGAGTACCGTTCGACGATCTGCCGCACCCGGATCGCGGCGAGAGAACCAAGCTGGTCGTAGACCTCGACGAACAGTTCGTACGCTTCGCGGCGCGGCCACCTGTTGGGCAGGAGGTTCGACGGCAGGTCCGGGTCGATACCCGGGAAGCTCCGCCAACTGTCCATGATGTGCGTGCGGGACAGCAGGGCCTGGCTCGCGCCGACGTCACCGTTGCGGACCTGTGTGCGGAGAGGTTCGTAGGCGGAGACGAACTCGGTGTAGCGTGCCGCGATCTCGTCCAGGTCCCAGGCATCGATCGGCCGCCGTGCCGACGGCGTGTGCTCGACCGCGCGGAAGATGGTGACCTCTCCCAGGCCCAGCTCGTCGAGCTCCTGGCGGGCTTGCTCCGCGACCGGCCTGGCCGAGACCCAGGTGCCGTCGTAGAGCGGCGCGAACCCCAGCCAGCGCAACCGCGAGTAGACCGAGTAGCGCAGCTCGCGCTCGCGCTCGGACAGGGTGAACATCGCGATGGTCCACTGCCCGTCCCAGGACTCGTTCTCCTGACCGAACGAAACGAAACGGTAGCCGCCGGCCAGGAGCATGTCCGAGGTCCCGGGCGCCAAGCCGTAGTAGGAGTTGCGGCCCACTTTCGAGGGGACCACGACTCCTCGCCGGGCCAGGCGGTTGAGCGCGGCGCGGGCCGCTGTGGGGCCGATGTCGAATTCACCGAGCAGGGCGACGAGCGCGGCGGAAGGCAGGTGCTCGGTGCGCCCTATCCAGTAGTCACCGAGCAACGTGGTCAGCAGGTGCTGCGACGACGAGCCCGCTTGTGACCTCGGCAGGTCCAGGGACGGCGCCGGACTCATCCGATTACTCCCCGGCCGGCGAGCTCGTCGATCCGGTCACCGGAATATCCGAGGAGATCGCGGTACACCCGCTCGTTGTCCTCGCCGAGGGCCGGCACCGACGAAAGGTAACCGGTCCGGGAACGCGACAAGTGCACGGGCAGGCCGCTGCCGATCAGTCCCTCGGCGCTCCCGTAGGCCGGGTGCCGTAGTGGCATCGTGTCGCCCCGGGACAGCAACAGCTCGTCGCCCACCGCTTCAGCCGGCCTGCGCACCGGCGCACACGGTACGCCGCGTGCCTCTAGAGTCGCGACGACGTCTTCTGTGGTGCGCGTTCTCGTCCACTCCTCGATGAGCTCGTGCAGTTCGTCGGCGTGCTCCACCCGGCCGTCTCGGCTGGCGAACCGCTCGTCGTGGCACAACTCGGGCTGCCCGAGTGCGGCAAGGACGCCTTCGGCGAACTTCGTTTCCGGGGCGCAGATCGCGACCCATCCGTCTTCGGTACGAAACACTCCGAACGGCGCAAGGCGCGGCATGAAGCGACCGGTGCGACCGGACCGGCCGAGCGGCTCGAGCAGATGGGACTGTTCGCCGGCCACCAACGCCGTGAGGGAACCGAGCATGGACACATCCACATGTTGCCCGATTCCAGTGGCCTCCGCTTGGCGCAGCGCACCGAGAATGCCGATCACGGCGAACAGCGGCGCGGACAGGTCCCCTACCGGGATGCCCACACGCACCGGCGGATCGCCGTCCTCGCCGGAGGTCATCATCGTGCCGGAGAGCGCCTGGATGATCGCGTCCATGGCCTTGCCCGCGCCTGGGACGCCTCCCGCCCCGAATCCGGAGATCGAGCAGTAGACGATGCGTGGATTGGCGGCCTGTGCCGCCGCATAACCGACACCGAGCCGATCGGCCGTGCCACGGCTGTAGTTCTCCACCACGATGTCCGCATGGCGGACGAGGTCGGCGAAGACCTCGGCGGCCGCCGGGTCTTTGAGGTTGAGCGTCACGCTTTCCTTGCCGCGGGTCCGTTCGAGCACGCCGAGCGACATGTCGTCGTCGTGCTGCCGCCGTATCGACAGCCCCTCGCGGCCGAAGTAGGGCGCGTTGTTACGCACCCGGTCGCCCCCGTCCGGGTTCTCCACCTTGATGACGCGGGCGCCGAGACCACTGAGCAGGAGAGTCGCGTACGGGCCGGCCAGCGCGATGGTCAGGTCGACGACGGTGACGCCCTCCAGCGGGCGGGGGATCTCGGCAGTGGACTCAGTCATGGAAGGTTCCTTGGTGGTTCGAAGGTGGGGTCGCGTCCTGCCGGGCACTCATCGGCGGCGCTCCTCGCGGGCTCGCCGCCGCGCGGCCACTGGTGCGACCCGCTTCTCGATGAACTCGGCGACCTGTGCTTGCACGGCCTCCTGGTTCCAACTGCGCGCATCGCCGCTGTCGCCGACGATCTGCAGGACCGGAACACCGGCCGCCTCGATGGCGCGGTTGACGAAGTAGTTGCCCCTCCGGTCCGTGGTCGCCATGTGTACGGCGCCGTCGATGCGGTTGTGCACGGATTCCTTGGCGTACCACTCGCTGGCCCAGGGCGGTGCGTTGATCATGTCGGGGAACGCGGCGAAGCGGCCGGCGAGAGTGCGCAGGGGGTCCTCGCCGTGTCGGATGTATCCGTCGGCCGCCAGGCCCAGATACATCGACCAGACGAACATCGCTCCATACGTTTCCTGGAACCAGCTGTAGAAGCCCATGTCGAACCACAGGCCCGTACCGACCCACATCAGGCGGATCTGCTCGTCGGGGCACGGTGACTCGCCGTTGTCGGCGCGTTCGCGCACTTCTTCGTAGAAGGTGCGCGCCGCATCGCGGGCCCATTCCGTTCCCCGATGCCATTGGGGAATCATGACGCTGGGAATGCTGTCGGCGATGGTGATCGGGGCGGGACTCGTGCGGGCGATCAGGTCACGAGTCGCCCGGTTGTACCGCTGTTGCTCGTTGACCAGGTCCATCACCGTACGGAAGCGTTCCTCGTCGAAGGTCCGGCCGGTGGTGACTTCAAGATGGCGGATGACGCCGGTCAGTTCCGCGGTCATCAGGTCAATCCGCTGCTTGCCGACCAGTGCTTCCCAATCGTCCTCGATGCGGTTCCACCAGTACGGGTCCACCTCGCGCGGAACAGTCCGTTCAAAGCCGAGGAAGGTGGCGCCCCGTTCGCGTTGCCAGGCCTCGAACACCTTTCGCAGCGCGTCCCCCGTCATTTCGGCGAGGACGAAGCTGATCGGAGGAAGCCCGCCCCACGGGGGATCGTCGTCGAACGTGGACGCCAGTGCCAGGCTGTTGTACTGCTCCTGGTCCGCCGGATAGCCGCGCTCGGCGAGGAGCCGGAGGTAAGGGCCGGACCGTTGTTTCGCCGCGCACACCGATGCCCACCACTGGTTGACCACATAGGGGATGTCCAGTGCCCGCAGGATCTCCTGCGGCGCGTCGGCGTTGACGAGTGCGACCGGATCACCGGCGGCGGCGCGCTCCTTCAGACGGGCGAACCACTGCCGCTGGTAGGTGGTGGCCGCCTTCGCGGAGGGCAGGCTGGCGTCGTTGCGACGGCCTCGGGTGAATTCGCTCATCGGGACATCTCCGCGGTCCGTTCGTGCAGTGCGCTCATCAGCAGGTCGGCGGCGTCGTCGTGGCTTGCCGCGCCATACGGCTGTGCTGGAACGGTCGCGAGCGGAATGCCCACGCGCTCGAGGGACTCGCGTTGTACCGGCACATCCCACGCCGGCGCGTCGTCGTACTGCCGAGCCCAGGCGACGACCAGGTCCGCGCCGCAGGCGGCGGCCATCCGTGCCGTCTGCTCGGCGCGTACTGCCGCGGCATGCCCGGCGGATGCGGGCGCGGCCAGCGCGCGGGATCGCCCGAGCGTGCTGCGGATGTGCTGCGAGGGTCCGATGTCCCGTTCGCCGGCAAGGGCGCCCCAGTCGTGGTCCTCACCGACGATGACCGCTCCGAGCGATTCGATCAACTGGTAGGCCGACGGGTTGTCGTGGCCGCAGCCGGTGAGGAACACCCGGATCCCCTGCCGGCGCGGCAGATCGCCGGCGTCGGCCAGCAGCTGCTCGGCCAGTGCGCACCATACCCGCGGTGAGCTGACGAAGGCCGCGCCGATCACCGCGAGCGCCTGGACCCCGGTCAGCCGTGGTCCGTCCGGCGCGCTGCGGAGTTCGGTTCCCACCGCACGGATCAGCGCGCGGACCCGGTCGTGCTCGGCAGCGGCATCCCGCAGGTCCGCGTCCGTGATCGGCCGGTGCGCCCACTCGCTCATCTCGGCGATGAAGGCGTCCAGCCGAGTCCGGTTGTAGACGGCCGACGTACGTTGCGGCAGGTGCAGCAGGTCGAAGAAGGTGAGCCGTGGTATGCCCGGACGTCGTTCCAGGCGCTGGATCTCGCGCAGGTACAAGAACAATCGCACCGTGCCCTCGCAGTCGGCGGACAGCGTCAGGCCGGCCGAGGCGGCCGCGTCCCCATCCAGCAACCGCGCGAGCTGGGAGACGGCGGCCCCGTCGATGCCCGGGCCGCAGTAGCGCGCGGCCGACTCGTACGCGCCGGACCGGCCGGAAAAGCGGAACGGGGCGAATCCGGCGGCGGAGAGCACCTCCACGGGAACGTCCGCGCCCACATACGCCACCGTCGGCCGACCGTCCAGGGCGGCGGGCACCGGACCGGTACGTGTCTCGTACAGCGCCGCGAGTTGGCCGAGCGCATCCATGATCACTCACCCCATTCCGTTATCGCGAGCCCACCAGCGGACCGGATAACACGACATAAGCTCGCAACTGGTGGCAACAAGCTACATCCCTTTGTTCGCAGGAAGCCTTCTAGCCGCACCGTTTATCCACATGCCCAGTCGCCCGCAAACAGTACGCCGAGGAGAATGTGCGACACAACCGTTGACGCCTGGCAGATCAGGAACATACGATCCACCGCACACTCGACGGCGATCCGGCGGCGGTGCCTCCGCGCCACGGCCGTCGTTGCCCGATCACGGTCGGCACTGCCGCGCTGGCGTGAGGCGGTCAGCCGCTCCCCGGAGATGAGGAGGAAACAATGCGCAGACCTTCACGTAGCGGACGGCGCTCGCCGATGATGGTGGGGGCGATCAGCGCTGTCGCGATCACCCTGCTCGGCGCGGCGGCGTGTTCGTCGTCCAGCGGTGGGTCTTCGGGCGGTGCCTCGTCATCGAAACTCACGTTGCAGTTCACGGGGCCGCCGATCAGCCTCAACCCGGCGCTGGGCGGCAACGGGCTCTCGGCGGTCTTCACCGCGCTGGCCTACGACTCGCTGATCCATCTCAGTGGCGATGGCAAGCTCGTACCGGACCTGGCCACCTCCTGGAACTACGTCGGCCAGGACAACAAGGTCTTCGAGATGACCCTGCGCCAAGGGGTCAAGTTCAGTGACGGCAGCCCGCTGACGGCCGACGCGGTGGTGGCGTCGATGAACTACTTCCGCAAGGCCGGTGGTGGCCTGGTCGGCGACGCCGGGCCGGTCGACTCGATCTCCGCCGTGGGGCCGGACAAGGTCCGCGTCACTTACAAGTCCCCGAACCCCGACGCCGCCATGACCATGACGCAGTACCACGGGATCGGGACGATCATCGGACCGAAGGGCCTCGCGAATCCCCAGTCTCTGCTGACGGCCAGCGACGGAACCGGGCAGTACGTCTACAACGGTAAGACGTCGGTCACCAACAGTCGCTACACCTACGACAAGAACCCCGGCTATTTCAACCCCTCCGCCCAGATGTTCAGCGGGGTCACCATCCGCGTCATCGGCGATGCGCAGGCCGTGCTGTCCGCGGCACAGACCGGGCAGGTGCAGTTCGCCGGCGGCGCCGCCTCGACGGCCGAGGCGGCGAAACAAGCCAAACTGAACGTGTTGTCCGCACCGTTCTTCAACTGGACGCTGATCCTGGCCGACTCCGCAGGGAAGACCAGTAAGCCACTGGGCGACGCTCGGGTCCGGCAGGCGATCGCCTACGCGCTCGATCGCAAAGGCCTGGCGAACGCCCTCGGCGGACAGTACGCCGCTCCCAGCACACAGGTGCTGCTACCCGGAACCGACGGGTACCTGCCGCAGGCCGGATAC
The DNA here is from genome assembly GCF_050936355.1 of Actinoallomurus sp. CA-142502. Taxonomy (NCBI): domain Bacteria; kingdom Bacillati; phylum Actinomycetota; class Actinomycetes; order Streptosporangiales; family Thermomonosporaceae; genus Actinoallomurus; species Actinoallomurus sp. CA-142502. The sequence continues at coordinate 8,324,639 of NZ_JBNJMY010000001.1, read as the reverse complement.
GACTACGACCTGGCCAAGGCGAAGAGCCTGATGGCCGAGGCGGGTTACGCGAACGGTTTCTCGATGACCGTCCTCACCGAATCCCTCCTCGACCGGAACACCACCTACTCGCAGGCCATCGTGCACGCGCTCGGGGACATCGGGATCAAGGCCACGCTGCACGTGGAATCGACCGGTATCGGGCAGTTCAGCGGTGACGCGCTGAGCAGGAAGTACCCCGCGATCATCTTTCCCAGCGCGGGGACCGACATGTTCCAGGCGCACAACCAGATCTCCAATGGGTTGTTCAACCCGTTCGGCAACAAGGACCGGCAACTGGAGTCAACGCTGGCGAAGGCATTCGCGTCCGACGGCGCCGACCGCACGCGTCTCTACCAGCAGGCCTCCCAGCGCTATCACGACCTCGCCTGGTACGTCCCGGTGTTCTCCACCCAGAACCTGCTGTACGTCGGCCCGAAGCTGACCAATGTCAAGACCTCGGTGCTGAACCCCAACCCGATGCCGGTGGCTCCCACGGCCGATCTCGCCTGGAAGAGCAAGTAGGCGCCGGGAAATCGTCCACGCCGGAAGGAGGACGACGGACATGCTGAAGCTGCTGGCCCACCGGGTCGCCCTGTCGATTCCGTTGGTGTTGCTGGTATCGGTGGTGGTGTTCGCCCTCGAATCGCTCGTGCCGGGCGACCCGGCGCGCACCATCCTGGGGGAGAACGCGACGCCGGAAGGCATCGCCGCCCTGCACCAGCAGATGGGTCTGGACCAGCCGTGGCTCGAGCGCTATTGGCACTGGCTCTCCGGGCTGTTCCACGGTGATCTCGGGGCCTCCCTGTTCACCGGTGACGCCGTCACCTCGGAGTTGAACGCCCGGCTCGGGGTCACGGTGTCACTGGTGCTGTGCTGCGTGCTGGTCAGCGCCGTGGCCGGCACCGCCCTCGGGATGTTCAGCGCGATCCGCGGCGGGCCGGCGGCGCGCGTGGTCGACGTGCTGTCGCTGACCGGGCTCGCGCTGCCGAACTTCTGGGTGGCGATCGTCCTGGTGGCGTTGTTCGCCGTGAAGATCCGCCTGTTCCCGGCGACCGGCTACGTTCCGCTCGCCGAGTCGCCGGGTCACTGGGTACGTTCACTGGTCCTGCCGGTGATCGCGCTCAGCCTGTTCGGAGTCACGGCGGTGGCCAAGCAGGCCCGCGACGCGACGCTGGAGGTGCAGGACACCGACTACATCCGGGTCCTGCGCGGCAACGGTGTCGCCGAGTCGCGGATCGTGCTCAAGCACATGCTGCGCAATGCCGCCATCCCCGTGGTCACGGTGCTGGGCGTGGTCGCCGTGTCCATGCTCAGCGGCACGGTGTTCGTCGAGGGCGTGTTCGTGCTCCCCGGTCTCGGCAGCCTGGCCACGCAGGCGACCACGGACCACGATCTGCCGGTGATCCTCGGCATCGGCGTCTACTTCACCGTCGTGGTCATCATCCTCAACCTGCTCGTCGACCTCGCATACGGAATGCTGAACCCGAAAGTGAGGGCATCTTGACAACGCTGCCCGAACCGGCGCCCCGCCCGGCGGCGAACGCGGCGAACACGGGCCTGGTGCGGTCGGTGCTGAGGTCGCCCAGGGGCGCGATCGTCGTCGCGTTCCTCGTCGTACTCATCCTCGCCTGCGCGCTGGCGTCGCTCATCGCGCCGTACGACCCGCTGGCCCAGCACTTGTCCGCGGTCCGGTCCGGGCCGTCGGGCGGCTACTGGCTGGGCACCGACAGCCTGGGACGCGATCTGCTCAGCCGGTTGCTGCACGGTGGTCGCAGCTCACTGCTCGGCGTACTGGAGGCGGTGGTCACGCTGTTGATCGTCGCGCTGCCGACGGGTCTGCTCGCCGGGTACCTCGGCGGCACCTTCGACCGGATCGCCATGCGCGTCGCCGAGGTGGTCATGTCGGTGCCGGTCGTCATCATCCTGCTCGCGGTGCTGTCGATCTTCAACCACAGCATGACCTCGGCCATGATCGCGTTCGGCGTGCTGGGCTCGTCCGGCCTGATGCGGGTGATCCGCGGGGCGGCGCTCACCGCCCGCGAGGAGCTCTACGTGACCGCGGCGGAACTGATGGGCCTGTCCCGGCTGCAGGTCGTCGTGCGGCACGTGCTTCCCCGATGCCGCGGCGCGATCATCATCCAGGCGTCCTTGTTCGCGGCCGTCACTCTCGGGGTGCAGACCGGTCTGACGTTCCTGTCTCTGGGACCTCCCCCGCCCGCGGCGACCTGGGGAGGGATGGTCGCCGACGCCGCATCCGTGTTCAACCAGGACGCGTGGATGCTCGTGCCGCCCGGGGCGACCATCGCGCTCACGGTGCTCGCCTTCGGCCTGCTGGGCGACGTCGTCCGCGACGTCAGCGCGGAGAAGTACGCCGCCGCACCCGCCTCACGCCGCAAACGGCGAACCGGCACGCCCGAGACGGCGGGCCGGCCCGAACCCGCCACCGACATGCTGCTCTCGGTGCGCGACCTGTCGGTGGCGACCGATGGTGAGCGTCCACTCACCCTGCTCGACGCCGTCGGCTTCGACATCGCGGCGGGAGAGACCGTCGGCCTGGTCGGCGAGTCGGGCAGCGGCAAGACGATGACGGCGCGCGCGGTGATCGGGCTGCTCCCCGGCAACTGCCAGATCACCTCGGGACGGGTCGTCTTCGACGGCAGCCCGGTGCAGGATCTGGACCAGCGCGCGTTCCGTAAGCTGCGCGGCCGCCGGATCGCCATGATCTCGCAGGAACCGATGGCCGCGCTCGACCCCTCCTTCCGCATCGGGTCCCTGGTCGCGGAGGTCGTCCGGGCAGTCGACGGGATCAAGGGCAAGGCGGCGCACGCCCGCGCGATCGAGCTGCTGCGCATGGTCGAAATCCCCGACCCCGAGGCCGTCGCCCGCCGATTCCCTCACCAGATCTCGGGCGGGATGGCCCAGCGGGTCGCGATCGCGATGGCGATCGCCGGCCGTCCCGAACTGCTCATCGCCGACGAGCCCACCACGGCTCTCGACGTGACCGTGCAGGCGGAGATCCTCGACCTGCTGCGCTCGCTGCAGCAGCAGAACAACATGGCGATCCTGCTGGTCACACACGACTGGGGCGTCGTCGCCGACGTCTGCACGAAAGTCGTGGTCATGTACGCCGGCCAGGTGGTCGAGACCGCGCCGGCCGGCGAGGTCTTCGACCGGCCGGCACATCCCTACACGCGGGCCCTGCTGCTGTCCAGCCCGGAGAACACCCACGTCGGAGAGCGGATCCAGGCCATTCCCGGCTCCGTTCCCACGCCACAGCGCTGGCCGGCCGGCTGCCGCTTCGCAAGCCGGTGCGACCTCGCGCAGCCGGGATGCACGGAAGGAGCGATACCCGTCAAGGACATATCCGAAGGGCGGCTCTCCCGCTGCCTCAGGGTGGACACCCTGCTGGGCGGGGAGGCGCGCCGATGAAGACCGACCCGCTGCTTCAGGTCGAGCGGCTGTGCGTCGACTATCCGGGCAGGCGGCGCCAGCGCTTCCGTGCCGTCGACTCCGTCGATTTGACCGTCGCCCCCGGCGAAACGCTGGGCGTGGTCGGTGAGTCGGGCTCCGGAAAGTCCACGATCGCCAAGGCGATCCTCGGGATCGCCCCCGTCACGGCCGGCACCGTACGCTTCGAGGGCAGCGAACTGGATCCGCGTCGCGTACGGCGACGCAAGCCGATCACCGACATACAGGTCGTCTTCCAGGACCCGGTCAGCTCACTGGACCCGACCAAGACGGTGGGTTACACCGTCGCCGAGCCGCTCGTGGCCAGGCTACGGCGGGAGCGCGGCGGGACGGGAGACGTACGCCGGCAGGTGGCGGAAATGCTCGACCGGGTCGGACTGCCGGAGAATGCCGCTTCCCGCTATCCCGCACAGTTCTCCGGCGGCCAACGGCAACGGATCGCGATCGCGCGGGCGTTCATCGTTCGTCCCCGGCTCGTCGTCTGCGACGAGGCCGTCAGCGCTCTGGATCTGTCCGTCCAGGCACAGATACTCAACCTCCTCACCGATGTCCAGCGCGAACTGGGGGTGAGCTATCTGTTCATCTCCCACGACCTGAGCGTCATCGAGCACGTCTCCGACCGCGTCCTGGTCCTCTACCGGGGACGCGTCATGGAGACCGGGAGCGCCGCATCTGTGGTCCAGTCGCCCCAGCACCCCTACACGCGGGTTCTGCTCGCCGCCGCCCCCGTACACGACCCGCTGCGGCAACGACAACGGCGTGAACTGCGTGCGAGCTACCGGATCGAGCCCAGGCGCGCGGCGCCCCTCGGGGACTCGTGCCCGTTCGCGCACCGCTGCCGGTTCGCCGTGGACCGGTGCTTCCAGGAACGACCGGTGCTACAACCCACCGGTGTCGACGGCGCCGTCGCGTGCCACCGCTATGGCGAACTTCCGCCGGACGCCGAGGACGATATCCCCCGCGAGTCGCGATCGACGACGACCGAAGGATCGAAATGACAGTCCTCCGCGCCCGTCCGCTCGAGACATCCGCCGGCTCGTTGCCGCTCGGAGCCGCCCGGATCCCCGGAACCGGCTTCGGCGTCGACCTCGCCTCCGCCGGGTACCGCGAAGACGAGTACCTGGTCACAGGCACCGCGACCGCGTGGACCTATGACGCCGACCTGCGCGCGGTGCCGGCCGATACCGACGTCCCCTACACGACCCGGGTTCTCGTCCGCCGACCCGCGGACCCGGTGCGGTTCAACGGCGTGGTGCAGGCCGAACCGCTGCATCCCGAGTACGACACGGCCAACACATGGCGCGTGCTGCACCCGTGGATCATGCGCACCGGCGCGGCCTGGGTGGGCATCACTCAGGAGCCGCGCATCGCCGAATCCATGCGGACGGAGTTCGACCCGGTCCGGTACGGCGAGCTCTCGATCCCCACGCCCAGTCTGCGCTACGACATCGTCGCGGACATCGTCACCGCGCTGCGCACACGCGCCGCCGGGTTGTGGGACGAAGGACCGGACATCGCCCGCGCCTACCTCTCGGGCTGGTCGATGACCGGCAGCTTCTGCCGGGTATTCCTCGGCGAGGGCTTTTACGAACGCCGGCGGCTGCCCGGCGGTGCGGCCGTCTTCGACGGTTACGTCGTCGGCATCTCCTCGGGAGGAGCGGCGGGTGCGGGCTACCCCGGTCTGTCGGACGACACCGGCCTGCCCGGTATGGGGGACGGCCGGCGCACCATCGGCGGGCAAGACGCGCCCGTGATCGAACTACTCAGTGAGGTCGAGTCCGAAACCCATGGCCCGGTCCTGCGCCCGGACGGCGACGATCCGGCCGACCGGTACCGGCTGTATCAGGTGGCGGGTACCTCGCACGACAGCACCGGCCCGGATCAGGTCAACACCAACCAGGAGCAGTACCGCCGCCGCGGGTTGCCGGTCCCGAGCCGGCGGATCGTGGAGATGAGGAGTGACGCCCGGCTGGATTTCGTCGCCCGCGCCGTCTTCTCCCTTCTGGACCGGTGGGTCGCCGAAGGCCAGGCGCCGCCGCACGCGGACCGCTTCGTATTCGACGGGGAACGCCACGGGGACGCGGTGTCCCTCGCACGGGACGAACACGGCAACGTCCTGGGAGGTATCCGCACCCCGTGGATCTCCACACCGGTCGCGCGATACCACCCGCACAGCACACCAGTGCCTGGGGCATGCCGGCCCTCACCGTGGATGCCGACGATCGAGCCGGCGGCGATGACCTGGCTGGCCGGGAACATGACGCCGTTCTCCGCCGAGTCGCTGAATGCCAGGTACCCGACCGCCGAGGACTACCTCAACCGCTACCGGGAAAGCTGCCTGGCCTTGCTCGCTCAGGGCTTCCTGCTCTGGCCGGAGGTGGAGCCGCTGCTGGTCGCGGCCGAGCAGCGCGCGCTGACGCTGTTCCCCGCATGCTGAATTCGGGCTACTACGGAGGTTCTCATGCCCATTTTCGAAACGAACGACGTGCAGCTCTGGTACGACGAATACGGGAGCGGTGACGAAGTCGTCCTGTCCAGTGCCTCCGGGTTCGACGGGTACCCGGCCGTGCTCGCGAACGCGCCGACGAATTGCCACGTGTTCACCATCCAGGCGCGAGGGTTCGGCCGTTCCACCCATCTGCGGGCGGCGCCGGAGCAGGGATGGCTCGACCAATGGGCCGATGACGTGATCGCCTTCGCCGACCATCTGGGCGTGTCCCGGTTCGTCTACACCGGTGTCTCGCACGGCGGCGGCATCGGCTGGCATCTGGCCCGGCGCCATCCGCGGCGGCTGAAAGCGCTCATCTCGGTGGTGGGCACCCCGCACGACCGCGATGGTGATACGTCCTCCTCGGCGGGCCGCCGCGCCATCGTCGAGAACCGGAGGAACAGGGACGTCATCGAGAAGCAGTTCCGCATCCTCGGGGGCTCCACGGACACGCCGGAACGGGCCGCGCTCCGGGAGGAGACCATCGCCTCGCTCGTGCGGCGCCACCTGGAGTACAGCGCCGAGGAGGCCCAGATCAACCAGGGCATGCCGTTCCCCGAGGCCAAGACCAACGAAGAGCTCAGCGCGATCCTGCGGACCATCGACGTTCCCGTGCTCATCCTCGCCGGGATGCGCGATGGCGTCATCTCGCCCGAGTCGGCGCTACGGGCCGCCCGCAGCGTTCCGCGCGCGAAGGCTGTGCTGTTCGAGGACGAGGGGCACTTCGTCGCGCGTGAGCGTCCAGAACGGCTGGTCGCCGAGGTCGCCGTGTACCTCGACGAGCTGACTTCCTGACTGGACCAGTGGCCGCGTAAGAACGCGGCCGGCACCAAGGGCGAACCCGACCGGGCCGTGGGTCGCCCAGCAGGCCCGTAATTTTTCAGCCACTGAAAACCTCTATTTCGCGAGGTGGGCGCATAGGTCACTGTATTGGCACCTTTCCGGCATCTTCGAGGAGCGGGACGTGATTTCGAGTTTCGTGCGCGACCAGTGGTATGTCGCGGCCTACGCCGACGAGATCGGCACCGACCTGTTCGCTCGTACGGTCTGCGGTGAACCGCTGGTGTTCTTCCGCGCCGAGGACGGTACGGCGGTGGCGCTCGCGGACCGGTGCGTGCACCGGCGCTTCCCTCTGTCGCAGAGCCGTCGCGACGGCGACACGATCGTCTGCGGCTACCACGGCTTCACCTACGACACGTCCGGATCATGCGTGTTCGTGCCCGGCCAGAAACGCATCCCGCGTACGGCGCGGGTGGCGTCGTACCCGCTGGTGGAGCAGGACTCGTTCGTCTGGGTTTGGATCGGCTCGCGTGACCTCGCCGATCCCGACCTGATCCCGCGGGCGCCGTGGCTGGCCGACCCCGCGTACACGGCCGTGCGGGGGATGGAGCCGCTGGCCGCGCGGTACGGGTTGCTGGTCGACAACCTGCTCGACCTGTCGCACGAGACGTACCTGCACGGCGGGTACATCGGCACGCCCGAGGTCGCCGAGACGCCCATCACCACCGAGGTCGACGACGAGAAGGGCGTCATCTACGTCAGCCGCCGCATGGCCGACGCCGCCTGCCCGCCCTTCTACGCCGAGTCGACCGGGATCAAGGGCCGGATCACGCGCTGGCAGGACATCGAGTACCGCCCGCCGTGCCTGTACCTGCTGCACAGCCGCATCGCCCCGGCCGGCGTGCTGCCGAACGCCGACGGCACCGACCCGGACGCCTTTCACGTGGAGGTCGTGTACGCGATCACGCCGGAGACCGAGCACAGCACGCACGACTTCTGGGCGGTCGCCCGCGACTTCGCCCTGGAGGACGCGAAGGTCTCGGGCTTCCTGCACGACAGCAACCGCACGGTCGTCCTGCAGGACGTCGCGGCGCTGAACACCCTGGAGAAGGTCATCGCGGCCGAGGCCGACGGGTACCAGGAGCTCAGCATCAACATCGACACCGGTGGCCTGGCCGCGCGCCGCATCCTGGCCCGGATGGCCGCCTCTCCGGTGAAGGAGCCGGCATGAGCCGCGCCGCCGTGCTGAGCGGGGACCGGGTCTACCGCGTGCACTGGCGGCTGGGCACCGACCGGCTGGTCGGGGTCTGCCACTGCGGCGCCGAGCACGAGGCCGAGGACCCGGTCGAGCTGTGGGAATGGCTGCTCGCCCATCCCGAGGGGCATCACGCCACCGCCCCGGCACCGGTACGGGACCTGGCCGGGACGCGATGACCACCGACCTGCCGATGGTGCTGACGCGCAAGGAGACCGTGGCCGACGGGGTGGTGATGCTGACACTGCGCCGTACGGACGGCGGCCCCGTACCCGCGTGGGAGCCGGGCGCGCACGTCGACGTCGAGCTGGGATCGGACCTCATCCGGCAGTACTCCCTGTGCGGCGACCCGGCCGACCGATCGTCCCTGCAGGTCGCGGTGCTGCGCGAGCCCGGCGGCCGGGGCGGGTCGCGTGCCGTCCACGACGACCTCGCCGAGGGCGACGTCGTCACGGTCGGCGAACCACGGAACAACTTCCCGCTCGTGCCCGCCGCTCGGTACCTGTTCATCGCGGGCGGCATCGGCATCACCCCGCTCCTGCCGATGATCGCCGCTGTACGGTCACGCGGCGCCGCCTGGCGGCTCGTGTACGGCGGCCGTACGCGGGCCTCGATGGCCTTCCTCTCTGAGCTGGGTGCACTAAGCCAGGTGGCGGTGTGCCCGCAGGATGAGACCGGTCTGCTGGACCTGGACTCCCTACTCGGCGAGCCGTGCCCCGGCACGGCGGTCTACTGCTGCGGCCCCGAGCCTCTGCTGGCCGCCGTCGAGGACCGGTGCGCGACCTGGCCCTCCGGATCCCTGCACGTCGAGCGGTTCAAGGCGATCGAGGACACCGGCCCGCGTACCAGCTTCGAGGTCCGGCTCGCGCTGTCCGGCACGACGTTCGTCGTCCCTCCCGACCGGTCGATCCTGGAGACCCTGGAGCAGGCCGGTCTCCAGATCCTGTCGTCCTGCCGCGAGGGCACCTGCGGCACCTGCGAGACCACCGTGCTCGACGGCGAGCCCGACCACCACGACTCGCTGCTGACGGAGGAGGAGCGCGCGGCGTGCGACACGATGATGATCTGCGTGTCGCGCGCCCGGTCCCCCCGCCTCGTGCTGGAACTCTGACGCGCACCAGGGGGTAGCTGCCACGGACTCGGATAGGAGGAGTGGCATGGGGAGTGAGCCCGGCCGATCCGTCACCAGCAAGGTTCTGTGCCTGCTGGGGGCGTTCACCCCGTCCACTCCCGCCCTCACCCTGACCGAGCTGGCCCAGCGGTCCGGCGTCTCGCTGGCCACCGCGCACCGGCGGGCGGCCGAGCTGCTCGACTGGGGCGCCCTGGAACGCCGACCCGACGGGCGCTACCAGATCGGGCTGCGGCTGTGGGAGGTCGGATCCCTGGCGCCGCGCGGGCTGGGCCTTCGCGAGCACGCGATGCCGTTCCTCGAAGATCTCTACGAGGTCACCCACGAGAACGTGCAGCTGGCAGTGCGCGAGGGCACCGAGGTGCTCTACGTCGAGCGCATCGCGGGCCGCGCGGCCGTACGCGTGCTGACCCGCGTCGGCGGCCGTTTCGCCCTCCACGCGACGGGCGTGGGCCTCGTGCTGCTGGCCTACGCTCCCGCGGACGTACAGGAGGAGGTCCTCGGCGCGCCGCTGCGGCGCTTCACCGACGAAACGATCGTCGATCCGGGCCGCCTGCGCCGCGTCCTCGCCGACGTGCGCAGGGACGGCTACGCGGTCAGCTCCCGGCAGGTCACCAAGGACGCTGTGTCGGTCGCCGCGCCGGTCTTCGGCCCGGACGAGACCGTCGTCGCGTCCGTCTCTCTTGTCGTCCAGACCGACAACGCCCGTCCGCACGCCCTGGCCCCCACGGTGCGGGCGGCCGCTCGCGGAATCTCGCGTGCACTCGGCGCTCCTCGCGCGACCGTTCGCGCCTACCAGAACCCGACCTGCTGAAACGCGGAGCGGGTGCCGAGGTGCTGGTGGTGGTTCACGAACGGTGTCCAGTTGCTATGTTGACCTGCGGCTTCGCGGCCGAGCGCGCCCTTGGTCAGCCTGCTCTCTCATATTCGTTAATCAGTCCTCCAAGGACTTGGCGATGTTCGATCCGGCCGACCGGCAGGCGGATCAGGTCTGCGCCATCGGCCGGAGCTCGAAGGTCGAGATATCGGTGTGGCCTGCGCCGTGGGCGGCCTGGCTGAACGAACGCGACGCCGAACCGCTCACGGCGAGGCGGGCCCACCTCGACGCATGGGCTGCGTCCCTGGAACGTTCGGGAAAGGCGCCGTCGACTCGCGCACGCATGTTGTCCAGCCTGGGCTCGTCCTCCACGTACGCGATCGACGAGGGTCGGCGGTTCGGCCTCACGGTGACCCGCGAACCGACCGCCCGCGCCCGCCGCCCGTACGTTGACCGCACCGGCGTGCGCGACGCACCACCTGACCGCCGACCAGGCGCGTGCGGTCATCAACGCCGCCGACGAGACCGGCCTGCGCGCCGCCGTCGTCGTCCGCCTGATCCTCCTCCTCGGCTGCGGAGCCCGCGACGTCACGACCGCCCGCATCGAGGACCTGGACGACCTTCGCACACCAGCCGGGGCCCGCCACGCCCCGCCCGCGTAAGGCAGAGCCGGTCGCGATCCACGCGGCCATGCCGCGGCCGCCCCAGACTCACCGGGCAGGGACGCGGAAGCCCCGGGGCCGGAGCACGCACGCTCGCCGGACGCTGACCGTGACGCGCCGCGGTGGAACCCGGCGGCTGGTCCTGCCTCCTGGCGTCGCACGGGCCATCGGCCGGGCGGCCGGCGGGCGCGCCGAAGGCCCGATCGTGGCGACGCGGAACGGCCGGCGCGTCGCCGACTCGCAGGTGTTCCGCACCGTCCGCCTCGCCGGACGCGCCGCCGGCCCGGACCTCACCCCGCGCGCCCTGCGCGACGCCTGCGCGGACCTGGCCATCGAGGCCGGCGTGCCCCTGCGCGGGTCCGATGCCTGCTCGGCCACACCGATCCCCGCAGGCCACCGTGCTCCGGCCCGGACTCGCGACACTCCTGCGAGACCGCGCCCGTCGAGATCGCGACCTACCTCGGCCGGTAGCCCGCCGGGCGGCGACCGCAGGTCGAAGACCCGGTCTGGCAGAGAGGGCTTCATCGCGGCTTCCGATCGGCAGCGGTCGGCCTGGCCCTCATGACAACGTGACGTCGGCGGATGGAAGGGACTGAAGTCGTCCCGCAGATAGCAGGACCGCGAGCAGAGGCAGCCGACTACGTGGGTCTGGTCAGTGAACTTGACGTATTCCGATGCGACGGATGCGCTTTCCGACAGCAGCAGCGGTCCTTGAACAGAAGATGGCTTCGCCGAAGGCCGCTCTGGCCATTGGTCAGCGCTGCTTGCCGCGGCCCGCTTGTTTCCGGCGTGTCCGCGCCACCGATCGCACCCCGGCGATGAAGAATTCGATCTCCTGCTCCACGTCCGGGGCGCAGTTCTGGTCCAGCAGCGCCGGCAGGACGCGGTGCAGGCTGGGCAGCGCGTCGGCGGTGGCAATGCGGCCGAACCAGTCCGCGATCGGTGCGTCACGCTCGGGCCGATCGCCTGCCGCGGTCATCGAATCGGACAGTACGAGGCCGAACAGCAGGCCGAGCAGCGACCGATACCGCTGCGCCGCGGCGCGCTCATCGAGGCCGGCGTCCAGCAGCGCGCCGAGCAGCGCGTCGATGAGCCGCAGCGCGCCGATCGAGCGCGGGTTGGCCTGGTCCGATGCCAGCGCGCCGACCACGACGGGATGGGCGCTGAACGTGTTGTGCGCGCCGACGCCGAGCGCCCGGATCCGGTCCGGCCACGGCAGCGCCGGATCGGGTAGCTCGATCAGTTCGAATACGCGGGATGCCATGCCGTCCAGCAGATCGCTCTTGCTGGCCACATGGTTGTACAGCGACATTGCCTCGACACCGAGTTCCGCGGCGAGCTTGCGCATCGATAGCCAGGCAAGGCCGTGTGTGTCCGCCAGCCGCAGCGCGGCGGCGAGCACCTTGTCCCTGGTCAACGTCTCGCGCGGTGGAACCCGAAGTGCTGACCGAATGCCTGAGCATCGCGCAGCAGGCGCCCATCGCCGGCGCGTTCGCCGACGGCTTCCGCTGGCTGGTGATTCGCGACCAGCACCTGAAGAACCAGCTGGCCGGGATGATCCGGGCGGCCGGCGAGAAGTCACAGGCGAAGTACGGCCACCTGGCGCCGCCGCGCACCCTCGCATCCGGCCGGTACCCGCTTGACATGCTGGAGCGGATCCCGGTGTATGTGCTGCTGCCCTGCCTTTCCGGTCGACCGGCCGGGGGAAACGCCGTGCTTTCCGCGTTCTACGGCTCGGTGTACCCGGCGCTGTGGAGCCTGCAGCTGGCACTGCGTTCGCGGGGGCTCGGCAGCAGCATCGTGGGCTACCACCTTGCCGAGCACGAGTCCGATGTGGCCAAGCTGCTGGGAATTCCCGACGGCGTCACCCAGGTGTCGCTCCTCGCGGTCGGCTACACCACAACAACCACGTTCTCACCCGGCGCGCGGCCACCGGTACAGGAGATCACCTACTACGACCACTGGGGCCAGACCGGCTGACGCCGCCACATGCCGACGACCTGGCCCGGGAACCTCCGGCTCCGTGCTGGTCAGCCTCGCCGCAAGAGCCGGCCGGGAGAAAACCACCTCGGTCGCGCCGGCCTATGCCGCTCCGGCCTGTGCCGCTCCGCCAGGCCCGACACTTGGAGGCATCCGGCGACGAAAACGGAGAGCTCCGCCATCATCAAGGGCACCCTGATGGATGTCGATGGGCGCTCGCAGGCGTACCTGCGAGCGATCGGCGTCTTGGTTAAGCGCTCCGCGGGAAGTTCCGCGATGTGCCGCGCTGTATGCGGCGCTTACCGACGACGCCGCGGCGGAAACGATTTAGCACTCTGTTTCGTCGGGAGCGGCGACTTCGCGTTGAGCGGTCTGCGCGACGCGGGCCAGCAGTGTTCGCAGTTGTGCGGTGTCCTTGGGGTCGAGGTCGGCAAGGAGGCGCGCTTCGGCTGCGCCGAGGCTCTGGCGCACCTGCGCGAGGCGGGCGCGTCCGGCGTCGGTGATGAGGACCTGGCGTGCGCGCCGGTCGCGGGGGTCGGGTTTGCGGGCTACCAGGTTGTCGGCTTCGAGGGCTTCGAGCAGGTAGGTCGTGACGGTGCGGTCGAGGCTCAGCTCTTTTGCCAGGGCGAGCTGTGAAGGCGGCTCGCTGCCGCCGGCCAGCGCGACCAGGACCAGGTAACCGCGGGCTCCGCCGGGCAATTCCGTGACGGACTCGGTGGCGACGCGACGGAAGGCCGCAGAGACCAAGCGAATCGCCCAGCCCAGGTCGGTCTCCAGTGTCAGGCTTTCCGACTCGTCACGCGGCTGCTGGTTCCCGGACGTGGATGCGCTCACCCACACATCCTATCGCATATGCTGCTCAGCAGATGTTCTTGTCAACAGAACATCTGCCGCATAGATTGATTTCGAAAGCGCGCAGGGCATCGCCCGTCCCGCGCGCCGAGAACACGACAGCAAGGAAGATCACCATGAGCGTCAGCACCGCCTTGCAGGGCCGTACCGCACTCGTGACCGGAGCGACGTCAGGCATTGGCAAGGCCGTCGCGCAGAGCCTGGCCCGTCAAGGCGCGGACGTTGTCCTGCATGGCCGCGATCAGACTCGTGGCGAAGCCCTTGTCAAGGAGATCGCGGCGGAAGACGGTAACGCCCGTTTCGTCGCTGCCGACCTCGCCGATGCGGATGACGTGCTCCGCCTGGCCGCCGAGGCCGGAGCCGTGGACATCCTGGTCAACAGTGCGGGCTTGTATGAGTTCGTCCCGACCGCGGCGAGTGACGCCGCGAGCTTCGACCGGCACGTCGCGGTCAACACGCGGGCCCCGTTCCTGCTCGTTGGCGCGCTGGCACCGGGCATGGCAGAGCGTGGGCAGGGCTCGATCGTGATCGTCGGCTCCAGCGCGGCCCGCATGCCCGCCCCCGTCGGCGCCGCCTACGGCGCCTCCAAGGCGGGAGCAGAGATCCTCACCCGCTACTGGGCGACCGAGTTCGGCCCGTCCGGTGTGCGGGTCAACACCGTCTCGCCCGGTCCCGTGCACACCGAGGGCACCAAGGCGATGCTCGGCGAACACACCGCGATGCTGGACAAGACCAACGCCCGCGGCCGCGCCGGAGACCCCAGCGAGATCGCCGAGATCGTCTCGTTCCTGATCAGCCCGGCCAGCTCCTACATCAACGGCGCCATCCTGTACGCCGACGGCGGCGAGCTGAGCGCCCTGCCCTCCTGAGGAAGCCCGTCATGAACATCTTCATCATCGGTGCCACCGGCTTCGTCGGCGGTGCCCTGGCCCGGCACCTTACCGCCGAAGGCCACACCGTCATCGGCCTGGCCCGCGCCGAAACCGCAGCCGCCAGCCTCACCGCACAGGGCATCATCCCTGCGTCGGGAGACCTTGACGGGCGCCGACCCGCCGTCGTCGAGGCGGCACAGGTCGCCGACGCGGTCATTTATGCCGCCCAGGCCGGTCCGGAACAGGAATCCGCCACCGTCCAGGACCTCACCCGGGCCCTGGCCGGCACAGACAAGACGCTGATCTTCCTGTCCGGCAGCGGAGTGCTACTGCAGCGCACCGCAGGAGCCTGGAGCCCAGACGTCTTCGCCGAGGACGACCAGTTCACGCCCGAACCCCTGGCCGACTTCCGCAAGGCCGCCGAGGACACCGTCCTGGCCGCCGCTCAAGACGGGCTGCGCGCGATGGTCATCCGGCCCGGTCTGATCTGGGGGCCAGGAGACCATGGCCACCTGTCGATGGTCTATCAGTCGGTCGCCGGGACAGGCGCGGCCTGCTACGTCGGTCAGGGCCTGAACACCTACAGTCACGTCCACATCGACGACGTGACCCGCCTGTTCACCCTCGCCCTCGAAAAGGGCCGGCCCGGTGGGCTGTACCACGCGGTGGCCGGAGAGACCCCCAACCGCTGGATCGCCGAACGCGTCGCCGCCGACCTCGGAGTGACAGCACGCAGCCTCACCCTCGAGGAGGCCGGCAGCGTGTGGGGCGAATTCGGTGCCCTCGTCATGGCCGCCTCCAGCCGCATCCGCGCCATCCGCGCACAGCACGACCTGGGCTGGCAGCCCCAGCACGCCGACATGCTGACCATGATCGGCGAGGAACGCCTGCGTCGGCTCGCCATCCCCGGGGCGTGACCACGGCTGCGCCACCGCTACATCCTCACCTGCGCTGGCGCAGCCCTCTACCCGAAGCCGCCTCAACGCGGCCCTCCCACCACACCTCTTGACCACTTGTCTTCGATGAAAGGGCTTCTCATGAGCACTGCCGACTGGCTTCCCGACGGCTTCTCCCGTCAGCGGATCGAGACCAACGGCACCCGCCTGTCGGTCGCCGTCGGAGGCAGCGGACCGGCCCTGGTGCTACTGCACGGCTGGCCCCAGACCTCCCGCGCCTGGGCCCGCGTCATGCCCGCCCTGGCCCACCGGCACACCGTCGTCGTACCCGACCTGCGCGGTACCGGCGGCAGCGACCGACCCGAGGGCGGCTACGCCAAGACCAACCAGGCCGACGACCTACGCGGCATCCTCGCAGCCCTGAACCTCACCGGCCCGGTAGCCGTGACCGGCCACGACATCGGCTCCATGGTCGCCCTTGCCTGGGCCGCCGCCCATCCCGAGGACGTCTCCCATCTGATCCTGGTCGACTCCATCCTGCCCGGCCTCGGCCTGGAAGAGGCGATGAACGTCGCCGAGGGCGGCATGTGGCACTTCGGCTTCTTCATGACCCCGCACATTCCCGAAATGCTCTTCGACGGCCACGAACTGGAGTTCTTCACCGCCACGTTCACCGCCATGTCCAACCCCGGCACCTTCAGCGACCACGACCTCGCCGCCTACGCCCAGGCATACAGCGGCCGCGAACGGCTGCGCGGCGGCTTCGAGCACTACCGCACCCTCCTGGACGACGGCCGGGACAACCGCGCTCTGCTCGCCCAGCGCAATCTCCCCATGCCCGTCCTGGCCATCGGCTCCACCCACTCCGGCACCGCCACCGTCCAGGCCCTGGCCCCCCACGCCGACAACCTCCAGAGCGCGGTCGCCCCGACAGGACACTTCGTCGCCGAAGAAGACCCCGACTGGTTCACAAAGACACTGACCACATTCCTCCCCTGACGTCACCCCCTGGCCGACGTCCTCCCCCCATCCGGCCACCTGTCCAACTCCCGTACGCACGCTCCTTCTGCCGAGGGGAAATCATGAACATCGTTCTCTGGGTCATCGCCGCACTACTCGCCGCGGCCTTCCTCTTCTCCGGGATCTTCAAGCTGGCCCTGTCACGCGAGAAATACATCGCCGCTCAGGACTGGGCCCAGGACGCACCGCGCTGGGCTCCCAACGCGATCGGTGCGCTGGAGGTACTGGGCGCGATCGGCGTGATCCTGCCCGCCGCGGTCAACGTCACGCCGATTCTGGTCCCGCTCGCCGCAACCGGGCTGGCGCTGATCATGACCGGCGCTGCGGTGATGCACCTGCGGCGCGGAGAGCTCCAGGCGCTGGCGCCCAGCGGAGTACTGCTGATCCTGGCCGCCATTGTGGCATGGGGCAGGTTCGGGCCATACGCGTTCTGAACCGAGGCCGGGGCGGCACGGTCCAGCCAGCGCCGCCGAGAGCCGGTCACAGCCGGAGACGGCCGGACCTCACACCAACGGCGCCTGACCGCGTAGCCGCAGGTCAGGCACCGTTTCGCATGTCGATCAAGGGGTGGGCACAGCTGGATTCGAACCAGCGACTCCTGGTTTGTAAGACCAGTGCTCTAACCACTGAGCTATGCGCCCGCTACCGGAGTTCCGGTGACCGGGAAAGCCTACCGAAATCAACGGGCTGCCTGGCAAACCGAACGGGTTCTTCGGGTCAGGTCGGGGCGGCTCGTCGGCGGAGGACGCGGCTCAGGGCCGCTTCGACCTCCTCTGACAGGCCTGGGGCTCCGGAGGTGACCAGAGTGTCTCCGGTGCGTTCTGCGGTGCGTACGTGGCCGCAGTCGCGGCATTCGATCTCGCCGAGGCGGCATACCAGGACCGATGAGTGGCAGGCCGTGCAGTGGTCCAGGTCGCCGGCCCAGCCGTCGATGGTCTGGCATCCGGGGCAGACCAGGACCTGACGTTCGTCGCGGACCCCGCGTTTCCAGGGGCTCGCGCCGCGGATCGGGTCGGTCTGCCGGGCCCCGCAGCGATAGCAGGGCATGGCCCCTCCAGAGTGTCCGGGGCCGGACCCGCCGTGGGACGGGTCCGGCCGCAGGAGACTACGAGATTTCGGCGAGCGCCTTGCGGTACTCGTCGATGTCACGGGCGTCCGGAATGGCGTTCTCCACCTTCCACCGGACCACGCCGTCCTTGTCGATGATGTACGTGCCGCGCTGGGCGAGGCCCGCGTCCTCATTGAAGATCCCGTACGCCTTGGCCACGTCGCCGTGCGGCCAGAAGTCGGAGAGCAGCGGGAACTCGTAGCCCTCCTTCTCGGCCCAGGCGCGGTGGGCGAAGACCGAGTCGACGGAGACCGCCAGGACCTGGACGTCGTCACCGCCCAGCGTGGGGAGCTCGTCGCGGATCGTGCAGAGCTCCCCCGTGCAGATGCCGCTGAACGCCAGCGGATAGAAGACCAGGACGACGGTCTTCTTCCCCTTGAAGTCCGAAAGTTTCACCGGCGTGCCGTGCTGGTCCTTCAGCTCGAAGTCCGGTGCGGCGTCGCCAACCTCAATCGCCATGTTCTGTAACCTCTCAACGGATTTTCGGACGCAAGCGCCAGTCTGCCACCCGGTACCGAAGAGGCGGTCAGGAGACTCGCGGATGCCGCGAGTGATGACGATCCCCCAGTGCGAGGTGGGTCAACGCCGTGCCTTGGGCGTCACCAGGCGGGTGCCGGACCACTCGCGGGCCGCGCTGATGCTGCTCGTCTGCGACAGACCGGCCGTCTGGGCGGCCTCGCCGATGTCGCTGGGCTCCACGTGGCCGTCGCGCCCTGCCTTCGGCGTCAACAGCCAGATGTGGCCGCCGTCCGCCAACGTGGTGAGCGCGTCGGACAGAGCGTCGAACAGATCACCGTCGTCGTCGCGCCACCACAGCAGCACGACGTCGACCACGTCGTCGTAGTCCTCGTCGACCAGCTCGTTCTCCGAGACCTCCTCGATGGAGCTGCGCAGCTCCTCGTCGCAGTCGTCGTCGTAGCCGATCTCCTGCACCACCTGGCTCGGCTTGATACCGAGCCGTTCGGCCAGGCTGCTCTGCGCCTGACCCGCGGTCGCGCTCACGAACGTCCTCCCTGTGTCGGGGCCGCATGCCGGGCCACGATGATCATTGTCTGCCGCTCGTGAGGTGCGGCATTGCCGGACAGTTCACACGCCGGACCACCCCGCGCGCAAGTGTCTTGCCCGCATGTGAGCAAACCCGTCCACCTGTGTCAACCGCCGTCAATGAAGCTGAGCCGTACGTTGCGCACGACATTGTCCACGTTGAGGTCGACGACGGCCACGGATTGCCAGGTCCCAAGGGCCATCTTCCCCTCCACGACGGGGATCGTGGCGTACGGCGGGACGAGCGCCGGCATCACGTGTGACCTGCCGTGTCCGAGTGACCCATGGGAATGGGTCCACCGGTCGTCTTTGGGCAGGAGCGCGCGCATCGCGTCGAGCAGGTCCACATCGCTCCCCGAACCCAGCTCGATCAGGGCGATCCCCGCCGTCGCGTGCGGCACGAAGACGTGCAGCAGCCCGTCGCGCGCGCCGGTCCGGCCGAGGAAGTCCGCGCACTCGCCGGTGATGTCCTGAACGGTGTCGCGGCTGCCGGTGGCCACCCGGATCACTTCGGTTCTCATGTGCCTCTGTCTACCTGTCCCGCACGGCTGTCCGGGTGTGGTCTGGGAAAGATCGATCCGGGTCCGGGCGCGACGGTCGTTTCACCTCCTGACGGCGGGTATCCCCTGAGTACGGGCTCTCCACACGGCGCTACGCCCCGGCCGGGAGCGAGGGCACTACGGTTACCCGGGGGTAGAGATGCGTTAACGGGCACGACGTACGACGATGGTCTGGACAACCGACGATCCAGACCTGCACCTGGGTGAGTAAGAAGGGGACCCCGTGGCTTCCGGACGCCAGCGCTTTTCGATCATCAGCGACGGCCTCCCCAGTCAGCTTCCGGACATCGACCCCGATGAGACCCGGGAGTGGCTGGAGTCGCTCGACACCGTCATCAAGACGGAGGGCCGCAGTCGCGCCCGCTACCTGATGCTGCGCCTCCTGGAGCGCGCACGTGAGCAGCAGGTGGGCGTGCCCGGCCTGCGCAGCACCGACTACATCAACACGATCTCGCCCGAGCGCGAGCCGTGGTTCCCCGGCGACGAGTACGTCGAGCGCCGCATCCGCGCGTACATCCGGTGGAACGCCGCGATCATGGTGTCGCGGGCGAACCGCCCCGAGCTCTCCGTCGGCGGCCACATCGCGACGTACGCCTCGGCGGCCTCCCTGTACGAGGTGGGCTTCAACCACTTCTTCCGCGGCAAGGACCACGGCGAGTCCGGCGACCAGGTCTTCATCCAGGGCCACGCGGCGCCGGGCATCTACGCGCGCGCGTTCCTGGAGGGACGCCTTCCGCAGGAGAGCCTCGACGGGTTCCGGCAGGAGATCTCCCACCCGGGCGGCGGCCTGTCCTCCTACCCGCACCCGCGGCTGATGCCGGACTTCTGGGAGTTTCCCACGGTGTCCATGGGCCTCACCGCGATCAACTCGATCTACCAGGCGCGGTTCAACCGCTACCTGTACAACCGCAAGATCAAGGACACCTCGCGCTCCCACGTGTGGGCCTTCCTCGGCGACGGCGAGATGGCCGAGCCTGAGTCGCTCGGCGCGATCGGCCTGGCCGCCCGCGAGGAGCTCGACAACCTGACCTTCGTCATCAACTGCAACCTGCAGCAGCTCGACGGTCCCGTACGTGGCAACGGCAAGATCATTCAGGAGCTGGAGTCGTACTTCCGCGGCGCCGGCTGGAACGTCATCAAGGTGATCTGGGGCCGCGACTGGGACCCGCTGCTCGCCCAGGACGTCGACGGCGTGCTCGTCAACAAGATGAACACCACGCCGGACGGCCAGTTCCAGACGTACTCCGTCGAGACCGGCGACTACATCCGCGAGCACTTCTTCGGTGACGACCCGCGGCTGCGCAAGATGGTCGAGCACATGACCGACGACGACATCCGCAAGCTGTCGCGCGGCGGTCACGACTACCGCAAGCTGTACGCCGCGTTCAAGTCCGCGCGCGAGCACGTCGGCCAGCCGACCGTGATCCTCACTCACACGATCAAGGGCTGGACGCTCGGGCCCGACTTCGAGGCGCGCAACGCGACGCACCAGATGAAGAAGCTCACCAAGGCCGAGCTGAAGGAGTTCCGCGACCGGCTCTACCTGGAGATCCCCGACTCGGCGCTCGAGGCGGACCTGCCGCCGTACTACCACCCGGGCGAGGACTCCGACGAGATCCAGTACATGCGTGAGCGGCGCATGGCCCTCGGCGGCTATCTGCCCAAGCGGCACAACCGCGCCAAGGCCCTCAAGCTGCCCGGCGACCCGGTGTACGCGGAGCTGAAGAAGGGCTCGGGCAAGCAGAACGTCGCCACGACGATGGCGTTCGTCCGGCTGCTCAAGGACCTGATCAAGAACGAGGACATCGGCGCCCGGTTCGTACCGATCGCGCCGGACGAGTACCGCACCTTCGGTATGGACTCGCTGTTCCCGTCCGCGAAGATCTACTCCCCGCACGGCCAGACGTACGAGGCGGTCGACCGCAAGCTGCTGCTGTCGTACAAGGAGTCCGAGCAGGGCCAGATGCTGCACGAGGGCATCAGCGAGGCCGGCGCGATGGGTTCGGCGATCGCCGCGGGCACCTCGTACGCCACGCACGGCGAGCACATGATCCCGGTCTACATCTTCTACTCGATGTTCGGGTTCCAGCGCACCGGTGACAGCATCTGGGCGCTGGGCGACCAGATGGGCCGCGGCTTCCTGCTGGGCGCCACGGCGGGCCGTACGACGCTGACCGGCGAGGGCCTCCAGCACAACGACGGTCACTCGCCGCTGCTGGCCTCGACCAACCCGGCGTGCGTCTACTACGACCCGGCGTGGGCGTTCGAGCTGGCCCACATCATCAAGGACGCGCTGCGGCGCATGTACGGCTCCAGCGAGGAGCACCCGCAGGGCGAGGACATCTTCTACTACCTGACGGTCTACAACGAGCCGTACCAGCAGCCCGCCGAGCCGGCCGGCCTCGACGTGGACGGCGTGCTCAAGGGCCTGTACCGGTACGCCGAGGCGCCGGAGGTCGAGGGCGAGGCGCCGGGCGCGCAGATCCTCGCGTCGGGCGTCGGCGTCCGCTGGGCCCTGGAGGCGCAGCGCATGCTGGCCGAGGAGTGGGGCGTGGCCGCCGACGTGTGGTCCGCCACGTCGTGGACGGAGCTGCGCCGCGAGGCCATCGCCGCCGACGAGTGGAACCTCCTGCACCCCGAGGCCGACCAGCGCGTGCCGTACGTCACCCGCGTCCTCGACGGCCAGCCGGGCCCGATCGTGGCGGTGAGCGACTTCATGCGCGCGGTCCCCGACCAGATCGCGCAGTGGGTGCCGGGCGACTACGCGTCACTCGGCACGGACGGGTTCGGCTTCTCCGACACCCGCGCCGCCGCCCGCCGCTTCTTCCACGTGGACGCGGCGTCCATCACCCTCGCGGTGCTGACCCGCCTGGCCCGCCTCGGCGAGGTCAAGCAGGAGGTCCTGCAGCGCGCGATCGAGCGCTACCAGCTCGGCGAGGGCGCGGACGTCGTGGTCGGCGCGGACAAGACCCCGGCGGAGACCACCACCGACTCGATGACCACCCCCGGCTGATCCCCGGACCGTTGAGAGCGGGGGCGTCCGGCGCGGACGCCCCCGCTCTCGTGTCCGTGGGACGGTGGTGGATCGTTGCCTTTTTTCGGGATCGACGTGATGGCACACTGATCGGCTATGTCGGACCTTCCTCACGGCCGAGTCGTCGTCCGTCCGTTGTGCGCTGCTTGTGGTCGGCCCGCGACTTTCGTTGAAGTAGTGCCGCCAGGGCTGCGGCCGCACGATTTTCATGAGTGGCCGGCATCGCGCCGCGTCACCTACGACGAATACAGGCGTGCGGAAGAATGGCATCTTCTTTTCGAAGGCGTCGTGGCCGGCAACGGGCTCGGCAGCCACATACAGGCAGAGCGGGCCGCCGCGATCGCCGAGGCCTTCGCCGTGCCCTGGACCTTCGCGAGGGTGCACACCGCCGAGTTCTACGACGACGCCGGGTTCTGCCCGGCGTGCGACGTGCCGTACTGTTTCGATCACTGGAATGTCTCAGTTAGCGGTTATGGCCGTTGTCCGCATGGCCACGGTAAGAGCCTCGATCCGCACTGGTCGCCGGACTGACCGGCGAATGCGTCGAGGATGTTGAAGAACAGGCGGCTTACCCTCAGTCGGTCTGCCGCGTGCCGGTGTGGCCGCCGTAGGTGGCGATCTTGTATTCGGTGGCCGCCAGCGACAGCGTCAGTTCCTTCAGCTGGCGGCGGATCGTGTCGCGGTGTTCGAGGAGCATGTCCAGGCGTTCGGGGACGGTGTCATCGCCCTCGTCGACCAGCCGTACGTAGTGCTGCAGGTCGCGCATGGCCATTCCGGACAGGCGCATGCGGGTCAGGAACACCAGTCTCCGTACCGCCTCCGTGCCGTAGCTGCGGTGGCCGTCGGCGTCGCGGTCGACCGTGACCAGGCCGACCCGCTCGTAGTAGCGCAGCGTGTGCGGCGACATGCCGAGCAGGTCGGCGACCTCGGTGATCGTCATGGGTGCGGTCGCGTCGCCCGCGTCGACGAGGCGGTGGATCACCTCGACGGACATGGGGCCGTCGACCTCGTCGAGCGCGGACAGTGCTCGGGACATCAGATCATCGGTGGCCACGTCATCACCCTAGATCGGCCGGGCCGACGTGGCGGCATCGGGGAAGTCGGCGGCGTGGGCGGTCGGGGCCCAGCGTTCGAGTTCGTCCAGGCCCCGCCGGTAGGACCGTCCGATGCGCTCGACCGCCTCGCGGCCGAGCGGCAGGCGCAGCGGCAGTTCCTCGCCAGCGACCAGGTCCACGATGATCTCCGCGGCCCGCACCGGGTCGCCCTCCTGGACACCGTCGGCGCCGGCCATGTCGTCGCGGACGGCCCCCAGCACCCCGGCGTACACGGGGCTGGAACCGGCGAACCGGAGCACGTCGGGAGCGTTGAACGACGTGCGGAACCGGCTCGGCTCCACGAGCATCACCCGGACCCCGAACGGCGCGACCTCGTCGGCCAGCGCCTCCGACCAGCCTTCGAGTGCGAACTTGCCCGCGGAGTACGCCCCGACGCCCGGGAAGGAGATCCGACCGCCCTGGCTGCTCATCTGCACGATCGTGCCCGACTTCTGCTCGCGGAAGAACGGCAGCACGGCCCGTACGAGCGCCGCCGGACCCAGCAGGTGGAGTTCCAGCGAGGCGCGCAGCTCCTCCTCGCCGACCTCTTCGGCCGCGCCGACCACTCCGCGTCCGGCGTTGTTGACCAGCACGTCCACCCGGCCGAACCGGTCGATCGCCGAACGCACGACGTCACCGGCCCGCCCGGTGTCACATACGTCGAACTCGATGACCAGTACCCGGTCGCGGTGGGCGGCCGCGAGGTCGGCCACCGAGGCGGGCCGCCGTACGGCCAGCACGACGTTGTCCCCCTGCCCGGCCGCACGCTCGGCGATGGCGCGCCCGAAGCCCGCCGACGCGCCGGTGATGATCCATGTCCGCTGATTCCCTGCTCGTGATGTCATGCCGGAGACGCTAGGAGTTCGAGCGCGCTCGAACGCAAGCGCGGCGTCCTGGTCATCCGCCGGTCCAGCGGGCTACACCGCGGGTTTCCCCGGCGGCGGCAGGATCGGGGGATGGCCGAACTCCTGACGGGCGCGGCTCTGGCGGCCCGTGCCGCGGCGGCCCTGGACGTCCCGCTGCAGCGATCCCTCGGTGCCCGGCTCATCGACCCGGACGCGCCCGCCGCCGGCGCGTGGTTCGTCGTGGACGGCCTGGCGAGCAACGGGAGGGGCGCCCTCCACGCCGCGGCGCTGGGCACGGTGCTCGAGCTGGCCGCCTACCTGGCGCTGCTCCCCGAACTGTCCGGGGCGGAGGACGCGGTGACCCACGCGATCGCCACGCAGCTCGTCACGGCGGCCAGGGACGGTGACCGGGTCGAGGTGCGCGGACAGGTGGACCGCCGTACCCGGCGGCTCGCGTTCCTGTCCGTGACCGCGACGACGAGCGGCCGTACGGTCGCCCGCGCCCAGCTCACCAAGTCGATCCTGGAACCGCGATAGTTCACGGCGGGTCGAGGTACGCGCGGGCCTGGAGGGTGAACAGCTGGGCGTACGTGCCGCCGGCGCGGAGGAGCGTCTCGTGGTCGCCCACCTCCGCGACGCGGCCCTGGTCCAGGACGACGATCAGGTCGGCCATCCGTACGGTGGAGAAGCGGTGTGAGACCAGCACCGTCACACCGCCCGCCTCGCGTCCGGCGCGGGACACCTCCGCGAACCGGGCGAACAGCCGTGCCTCGGCGACGGCGTCCAGGCTCGCCGTCGGTTCGTCGAGGACGGTCAGCAGCGGCGCCGGGCGCATCAGGCCGCGGGCGAGCGCCAGCCGCTGCCACTGCCCGCCGGACAGCTCGTGGCCGCCGGTGAACCACCGGCCCAGCGGCGTCGCCAGGCCGTCCGGCAGGCGCTCCACGACCCGGCGCGCCCCACCGCGGGCCACCGCGCCGCCGACCGCCGCGTCGTCGCCGGCGCGCGGCAGGTCACCGACGCCCACGACCTCGCGAGCGGTCAGGCTCGGGCGCAGAAAGTCCTGGAAGACCGCGGTCGTCCGCTCGCGCCACCGGTCGGCCGGCATCGCGGCCAGGTCCTCGCCGTCGGCCAGGATCCGGCCCTCGGACGGGACGTACATGCGGGTCAGCAGCTTGACCAGCGTCGTCTTGCCCGCGCCGTTCTCACCGACGACCGCGACGGTCGCGCCGGCGGGCAGGGTGAGGTCGACGTCGCGCAGCACCGGTTCGTCCCGGCCCGGGTAGGCGAAGGTCACCGACTCCAGCCGGATGCCGGTGCGCAACGCCGACGGCACCGCCCCGTCCGCCGCCGAGCGCGCCGCCGCCGCGTACCGTTCCAGCCACAGCAGCCGCCGGGCGGTACGGACCGCGGCGGCGAGCGAGCCCGCCGTGTCGGTGGCGCTCGAGACCTGCACCTGGGCGCGGCGCATCAGGCTCACCGCCATGACCACCTGCCCGGGTGAGGTGTGCCCGTGGACCGCCCGCAGCACCAGCACGATGATCACGACGACGAACCCGGCGGCGTAGCAGACCCACCCCAGCCCCTCCCAGGCCGCGCCGAGCAGCGCCGCGCGGACCGAGCCGGCGCGCACCCGTTCGGCGATCGCCGAGTGCCGGGCGGCCAGAGCGCCGGTGACGCCGTACGTGCGCAGCTCCTTGGCGGTGTCGGCGGTCGTCGCCAGGCCGAACAGCTGGTCCGCGAGACGCCGGTCGGCGGCGAGCGCGTCGCCGGACGCCTGCTGGACACGGCTCGCCCGCCGGTCGGCGAGCATCGGCGCCAGGCCGACGAGCGGCACGGCCATCACGGGCGGGTACACGGTCGCGAGCAGCACGATGATCGCGATGCTGCGGATGGCCACCTGCCATCCGGCGAGGAGCTGCCGCGCGGCGCCCGCGAGTGTACGGCGGCCCTCGCGGAGCTGGTCGATCTCGCTGAGCAGGTCGGGGCGTTCGAGGTGTTCGACGCCGGGCACGGCGTTGATCAGGATGGCGATGCGCGCCATGAGGTACGAGCTGACCCGGTCGGTGAGCGTGGAGTTGCGCGCCGCCGCCATCGTCGACAGCGTCCACGCGAGGGTGAACAGCACCGCGACCACGCACACGCCGGTGACGACGCGTGCCCCGTCGTGGGCGAGGGCCCCGTCGACCATGAGGTGGAACCCGAGCGGGAACGTCGCCGACGCGACCGCGGCCACGGTCGTGGCGGCGACCGCCCACGCGAGCACGCCCGGCGCCGCCCGCCACGCGGGACCCACGAGGACGCGCAGCACATTGCCGGAGGCGCTCATCGGCTCTCCCCGAAGCGGGCGACCTGGAGCCGGAACATCTCCGCGTACGTCCCGTCCGCCCGCAGCAGCTCGTCGTGGGTGCCGGTCTCGGTGACGTGTCCTCCGTCGAGCACGGCGATCCGGTCGGCCCGCCGTACGGTCGAGAAGCGGTGTGAGATCACCACGCTCGTCACCCCCTTGGTGATGTCGAGGAACCGGTCGTAGAACCGCGCCTCGGCCCGGACGTCGAGCTGCGCGGTGGGTTCGTCCAGGACGAGGATCCGCGCTCCGCGCTCGACGGCGTACAGCGCGCGGGCGAGCGCGACGCGCTGCCACTGACCGCCGGACAGGTCCTGGCCGCCGTCGTACTGCGCGGACAGCACCGTGTCCCACCCGCCGGCCAGCCCGTCGACGAGGTCGGCGGCGCCCGCGCGGCGCGCGACGCGTGCCAGCGCCTCGGGGTCGACCGGCTCACCGAGCAGGTCGAGGGCGACGTTCTCCCGCGCCGTCAGCGGGAAGCGGGTGAAGTCCTGGTAGACCACGGCGACCTGCCGCTGCCACGCGCGGGCCGGCAGGCCGGTCAGCGGTACGCCGTCGATGAGGATCCGGCCCGCGGTCGGGTCGCGCAGCCGGGCCAGCAGCGTGACCAGGGTGGTCTTGCCCGCGCCGTTCACCCCGACGATCGCGGTGGACGTGCCCGCCGCCAGAGTCAGGCCGAGGCCGGACAGCACGTCCTGATCGCTCCCGGGATAGCGGAATCCCACGGACTCGAACACCACGCTCTCGCGCGGCAGGTCCGTGACCGGGACGGCGGCGTCATCGTCCCCCTCGGGCTCGGCGGCGGTCAGGTCGCTCGTGAGCGCGTCGAGGTCCGGCACCGAGGCGAGCATGCCCTCCAGGGCGAAGTCGGCCGCGTTGACGCTGCCGGCCTGCATGCTCGCGGGGAGCATCGTCAGCATCACGACGAGCGCGCCCAGCGTGATCGTGTGGTGGTACGCCGCCCGGCCCAGCGTCGCGGCGCTCGCGGCGTACACGCCGAGGACGAGCGCGCTGAGCAGCGCGATCCGCCGGTTGATCCGCCGGGCCTCCGCCCACGAGGGCCGCATGGCCTCGCCGTACAGGGCGCGGTGGCGGCCGACCAGCCAGTCGGCGAGGCCGAACACCCGGATCTCCCTGGCCGCCTGCGGACCCCGGGCCAGCCCGGCGAAGTACCAGCTGCGCCGCAACGTCTCCGTCGCCCGGCGGTACGTGCCGACCCGCGACCGTACGAGGGCCCGCAGCGGCCGGTTGAGCACCAGCCACATCGCCAGGACGCCGAGCCCCAGCCACCAGCGGAACGCGGCGAGGACCGCGCACGCCAGCACGCCCGACAGCCGGTCACCGGTACGGCCGATCAGCGCCATCGCGGCGCCCGCGGGTTCCTGGTTCATCAGCTCGCCCTGGGCCGAGGACAGCCGGTCCAGTACGGCCGGGTCCTCCAGATGGTCGATCCCGGCCGGGGCGGACACGGCCTCGATCAGCCGCCGCCGTGTCACGACGGTCATCCGCGCCTGGACCACCGAGCTCAGCGCGTCCTCCACCGGGCCGCGCAGCAGGGAGACGGCGTACAGGCCGCCCGCGACCCCGAGCCGCACGAGCATCCGGTGCCCGGCCGGCGAGCCGAGCCCGTCCTCGACCGCGGCCGGGATGCCGCCGACCGTACGGCCCATCGCAATGAGGACGACGTTGGGCAGCAGCGCCTCGACGACCATGAACACCAGGGCGGCGGCGAACAGGCCGGGCGCGGCGGAGGCGAAGTCGCGCAGGACCCGCACGCGGGGCGCGGACCTCACCGAGCGTCCTCGATGTCGTCCCAGGTCGCCAGGTCCGCCATGAGCGTCCCGGCGATCCGCAGCACCTCCCGCTCCGTGGGCGACAGGCGCTCCATCGCCTGTGCCAGCCAGGCGGTGCGGGATCGTACGTCCCCCCGGAGCCGCGCGGCGCCCTGCTCGGTGAGGTGGAGGAGGACCTGCCGCCGGTCCGTGTCAGAGGGCCCGCGAGCGATCCAGCCGCGTTCTTCCAGCCGGGCGAGCGTCCGCGTCAGCGTCTGCGGCTTGGCCCGCTGGAGGGCGGCGAGACGGCCGGCCGTCAGCGGCCCCTCACGACCCAGGTGAGTGAGCGCGCTGATCATCGACAGGGTCGTGCCGTCACGCGGCCGCTCGGCGCGCATCCGCTGCGCGAGGTTCGTCGCGCCGATGGACGCCGCGACGGCCGCCTCGGGCAGTTCCGGGAAGTCCTCCACGGCCGAGGAGATTAGTAAGCCATGGCGAAGGGTTTCAATCGATTTTTACCGCGAGTGGCCGTTGATCAGTACGCGACTGCGTACGAGAGGGGGAGTGGGTCACCTGTTCCGGGCATCCGCCGGACGTTTCGGCCCCCGCCCGGCGAGTCGGACGGCCGGACGGGGGCCTGGCCGTGCTCAGGCCCGCACGCCGGCCAGGCTGCGGCACGCCTCGGCGCAGGTCCGGCAGATCCCGGCGCAGCGCTTCATCACCGGGTCACTGTTCATCGTCATGCACGCCTCGGCGCACATGTCCGCCACGCGGCCGCACGTGGCGGCCATCTCCACGGCCTGGGGCGACTGGCGCGTGATCATGTCGGCGCATGCGCGGGCGGCGTCGACGCAGTCCATCAGTGGGCCCATCATCATCATGTCGACGTACTGGCCGCCCTGCTGCAGGCAGTGCGCGATCGTCTGTTCGCAACAGCTGTAGCTTTCGATGCAGGCGTCGATGCACTTCTGCATATCGCCGCTGATCTTTCCCCCGTAGTTCACGGTTCCTCCTCGGACGTGGCCCCGCCTACTTCGCGGGCCGCAACTTATGACCCTCATGTGGCCATATTCCCCAGGCTGCGCGTCCGAGTTGCCGACAGTCGCCGCTTTTATAAGGGTCGCCCATTATTTTGCTCCGCTCGCCACGCCGCGAGATCCGGACCTCTGGGGGGAGCGAGTTACGGTTGTGCACTCCGCGCGTGACAGGAACCGGATACGGTCTTTGGGCTGACAGTCCAGATCATCCCGATACTCGAGGGGGGATGAGCGTGTCCGGCCCGACGGACGAGAACGTTCCCGCATCCGCCGTGTCCTCTGACGAGGACGAGAGCCGGACACCGGATCAGGACGCGGTGCTCCCGCCGCCGGAGGAGCCCGCCGAGCCGATCGCCGGGACCGATGAGGATCCGGCCGGGGAGGCGGCCCCGAACGAGGTGGGCCGGGCGGGGACGCGCCCGTGCGCCTACTGCGGGCGGCCGCTCCCGCAGCAAGGTGACTCGTCGCCGGTGGTGCGGTACTGCCCGGACAACGGCGGCGCGTGCGCGAACGCCGCGGCCGAACGGCGGCGGCGCGACCAGGACACTCCAGGACTCGCCGGCCAGGTGGCGCGTACGTGGGACATGGTGGAGCGGCTGGAGGACGTCGCGGAGCTGCTGGCGATGTCGCTCACGGGAGGCCTGAGCGTGGCGGGCGTGGAGCGCCGGCTGGCCGAGGCGCGGGCCGAGGCCGCGACCGCCCTGGCCGAGGCCCACCGCGAGCGTGAGGCGGCGCGCCTGGAGGCCCAGCAGGGGCTCGCCCAGCTCGGCGCCGCGCACGACGAGGTACGGCGGGCCGAGGCGCGGGTGGCCGAGCTGGCCGCCCAGCTCGAGGCCGCACGCGCCGAACGCGACACCGCCCGCGAGATGGGCAACGAGGCGACCCGTACCGCCGAGGCCGCCAACACCGCGATCGCCGCCGTGCGGGAGGAGCGTGATCGGCTCGTGCGGCGGGTCGCCGAGCTCACGTCCGCCCTGGACGTGGCGCGGGAGGAGCTCGCCGGCGCCAAGGAGGCGCAGAAACGGTCGGCGGAGCTGGAGGAGGCGCGTACCCGGCTCCGCACGGCCGAGTCCGAGCTGGACGAGGCCCGCGCCGACGCCGACGCCGCGCAGAAGGCCCGCGCCGCCGCGGAACAGGCGTGCGCCGAGGCCGACCGTCAGGCGCTGGAGGCCCGCTCCCACGCGGAGGAGATGAGCCTCGAACGCGACGAGATCGTCGCCGAGCGCGACTCGCTGGCCGCCGACCTCGTGGCGTGCCGCGAGGAGCTGGACGCCGCGAAGCCGCGCCTGGCCGAGGCCGAGCGGATCGCCGCCGAGCTGGCGGAGTGCCGCGGCGAACTCGAACAGCACCAGTCCCGGCTCGTCGAGCAGCAGCTCAAGTCCCGCGAGCACTCCCAGATGGTCGACCAGCTCCGCGGCGCCCTGGCCACGATGATCGCCGAACGCGACGCGGCCCGCGCCGAGGCGGACGAGGCCCGCGGCGAGTTGGAGCGGCTCGTGAACAGCAGCCCGTCCCGCTCACGCCATGCGCGTCCCACGGAGTTCGGTGCCCCCCCGGCCTCGACCTCCGGTCCGTACTCGACGCCGCCGGGCCCGTTCGCCGCGCCGCCGCCTCCGCCTCCGCCGCCTCCCAGCCAGGACCTACCCCCGGGGCACGACCTGGGCGGGGTGACCGGCCCGCCGGAATCCTTCCGCCGCGACCGGTTCCTCCCTCCGGAGGAACCGGCCTCCTGACCCTCACCTCCCGGGCGGTGACGCGGGCCGTACCGTGTGGGCCGCCATGTTGGCCGCCACTCGGGCCAGGACGCCCGGAGAGAACAGCGACGCCGGGGCGGACGTGAGGGCCAGCACGTCCAGCAGGCCCGCGCACACGCGGCGGTCGACGTTCGCCGCCGCCACCACCCGGTCCACGTACGCGTTGATCAGCCGCGTGCTCAGCCGGGTCGGGGCGGCCACGGTCTCCCGGTACCGCAGGTCCTCGCCGGTGGCCACCAGCCAGGCACCCGCGGCGCTGCGGCTCGCTCTCTTCTGGAAGCGGCGTTCGAGGTCGTCGCGGTCCTCGCGCAGGCAGCGGTCCAGGGCGACGGCGGAGATGGCCGCCACGCTCATGCCCTGCCCGTAGATCGGGTTGAACGCGCACGCCGCGTCGCCCATCACCACGAAGCCGCGCGGCCAGGCGGGCAGCCGTTCGTAGTGGCGCCGGTGGTTCGCGGTGCGGCGGAAGCCGCGGATCGGGCCGAGCGGCTCCGCGGCGCGGATCGCCTCGTACAGCACCGGGTCGCGCAGGCCCTTGGCGAACGCCAGGAACTCCTCCTCATCCGTCGGGCCGTAGTCGCCGCCCGCGCCGGACAGGCTGCAGATCCACCGGCCGCCCTCCTGCGGGAACAGCCCGCCCGTACGGCGCCTCTCCGGCGGGTCCGCCTGCAGGTAGAGCGCCTTCCAGCCCGGGTCGAAGCCGTCCGGGATGGCATAGAAGCGGCTCGCGTACCCCAGCAGCGGGTCCACCAGCGTCTCGGGCGGTGCGGGGTAGCCGAGGGCCGTCAGCCACTCGGGTGCCCGCGATCCCCGTCCGGTGGCGTCGACGACGAGGTCGGCCGCGATCGTCTCGCCCGACCGCAGCGCCACCCCGGCGACGTCGCGGCCCCGGGGCACCAGATCCACCACCTCGTGCCCCTCCAGCACGTCCAGACAGGGCGCGTCGCCCGGGAGCCGCGACCGTAAGGCCCAGTCCAGCAGCGGGCGGCTGAACGTCAGCATCCGCGTCACCTCGAACCGCGTGCGCCAGCCGGCCGCGGTCAGCCATAAGACGTCTGACGGGACCCCGATCTCCACGGCGCCCGCGGTCAGGAGCGTCTTCTCCAGCCCGGGGAACAGCTCCTCCAGCAGGCGGAGCCCCCGGGTCCAGAGGACGTGCAGGTGCCGTGACTGGGGGATGCCGGGCCGGAACGCCGCCCCGGCCGGGTACCGGTCGCGCTCGACGAGGGTGACGCGGGCGAAGTGGCCGGAGAGGATCCGGGCGGCGAGAAGCCCGGTGAGGCTGCCGCCGATGACGACGGCGTGGTCGCGGTTCATGTACGGCCTCCCGGGACGGACGGGGGCGGACAAAAGCTCCACGGGGCGAGTCGGTTCTATGAAAGCGGCATGTTGACCCTCTGTATAGGGCGCGGATACTGGGAGGCCGAGAGCGAGGAGTCGCGCCATGACGACGAACAGCCACGCCACCCGGCCGCCTTCCCGTACCCAGCACCATCGGATGGTGAAGCGGGAGCTGACCGAGACGCCCCATCCGGAATGGGCCCTGACCATGATCGACGCGCTCCGGCCGGAATGGTCGGCGGTCTTAGAGTCGCCGCTGTTCACCGCGACGGCGGACGGGGAGTTCCCCGAGGGGGCCTGGCGCCGGGTCCTGCTCGACTTCTTCTGCGTCGTCGAGGCCTTCCCGAAGTACATGGGCGTGTACCTGGCCAAGACCACATTCGGCCAGACGCCCGGCGACCACCTCGCGCGCGACTGGCTGATCGGCAACATCCGGACCGAGGCCCTGCACGCCCAGTGGTACGCCGACTGGGCCGCCGCCCACGGCATCGGCCTGGAAGAACTCGTCTCCCACCGTCCCGGCCCCGAGGTCGGCGCGCTCTACGAGTACCTCTGGTCGATGTGCTACCGCGGCTCGCTCGCCGAGGCGTTCGGCGCGGTGAACTACGCGATCGAGGGTGCGACGGGGGAGTGGACGCGGCTCGTCCTGCCCGCCTTCCGCAAGCGGTACGCCGACGACCCGCACGCGTTGCGGTGGCTCACCGAGCACGCCGAGTACGACGACGCGCACCCGCGGGAGGCGTTCGAGCTGATCAAGATCACCGTGCGGGACGAGGCCGACCGGACGAAGGTGGAGGCGGCCGCACGGCGTTCACTCGAACTCTTCCGGCGTGGTTTCGACGCGGGTTTCCACGCGGTTGGGTAATGTGAGGGTGAATTCTCGATCAAATCCGACGGACTTTGGTCGAATTCTCGCCTGATATCGGAATAGTCCGGCACTAGTTCGTGGCGATATGTCGCGAGCACTCCTTCCTGCGGCCTTTCTCGCTGCTGCGATACGGTGGCATCTCTGCTGCTCAGCGTGGGTATCTCATGGTCGATCACGCTTTGCGTCGAACGGTCCGAGCCGCAGGAAGGGTTGCGAATGCACGTAACTGCCAGTGGTCTGAAATGGTTCGTCTCCACGACCACCGGCGCCGCGATCATCGCCAGTGCGGGGTGTGGCGGCGGCGGTGGCAGTTCCGCGGGCAAGAACGCCGTGAAAGAGAAGGCCGAGGCGGCGCGCGTGGTGATCACTCCCGCCGGCGGCAGCTCCGGCGTGCACCCCGACGCCCCGGTCGTCGTCCGCGCGACGGGCGGGCGCCTCGCCGACGTCGTCCTGGACAGCGGTGGTCAGCGGATCTCCGGTGAGTACAACGCGGACCGCACCCAGTGGAAGTCCCGGTGGAGTCTCCAGCCGGGCAGCAGGATCAACGTACGGGCCAGCGCGGAGAACGCCGACGGCCGGGTGTCCACCGCACAGAGCAGCTTCAACACCGAGAAGGCCACCGGAGAGACGTTCACCGCGGCCCAGGACGAGGTCCTCGAGAGCCGTAGGGGCGAGACGTACGGGGTGGGCCTGCCGATCATCCTCAACTTCGACAAGGCCGTGCACGACCGCGCCGCAGTGGAGAGGTCGCTCCAGGTGATCGCGGAGAAGCCGGTCCTCGGCGCGTGGCACTGGTTCGACGACAAGCAGGTCGTCTACCGGGCGAAGACCTACTGGCCGGCGCACCAGACGGTCAAACTGATCGCCCACCTCAGCGGGGTCAAGGGCGGCAAGGACCTGTACGGCGGCAAGGACCTGGTCCGCACCTACCGGATCGGCGCGTCGCACATCTCCTACCTCGACATCGCCAAGCACCAGATGCGTGTCGAGCACGACGGCAAGGTCGTCCGGCACGTCCCGATCAGCGCGGGAATGGGCGGCTCCGCGGAGTACACCACGACGAGCGGCATCCACCTCAACATGGAGAAGGACGAGGACGTCACCATGACCTCGCCCGGCCGCGGCCCCGGTGACGCCGGCTACTACAGCGAACTGATCCACTACGCGGTCCGGGTCTCCAGCGCCGGCGAGTACCTCCACCAGACGCCCGGCGACGAGGGCTGTCTCGGCGTCAGCAACTGCAGCCACGGGTGCATCCGCCAGCCCGCCACCGACGCCATCTGGTACTACAAGCAGTCCCAGCCCGGCGACCCGGTCGACATCACCGGCACCGACCGCCAGGTGGAGCCGGACAACGGCTGGTCCTACTACCAGGAGTCCTGGGCCAGGTGGCTGAAGGGCAGCGCCCTACACCGGCACTGACAGCATCGTCGACCGAGAAGTCAACTGCTGGACACTGTCCGTGAATCCGGGCTTCTCCCGGCGCGTGCAGCCTGAGGCTGTGAAGACCGCTGTGCGCGCCG
Organism: Actinoallomurus sp. CA-142502; assembly: GCF_050936355.1. NCBI lineage: Bacteria > Bacillati > Actinomycetota > Actinomycetes > Streptosporangiales > Thermomonosporaceae > Actinoallomurus > Actinoallomurus sp. CA-142502. Next base: position 8,290,075 of record NZ_JBNJMY010000001.1, on the reverse strand, counting down.
GCGCCACCGTGATCCTGCTGACCTGTGTCTCCGCCGCCGGACCGCTCGGCCGTCCCGCCGACGGGCTGCGGCGCGGCCCCGTGCGAGGCGCGGCGTTCATCCCGGCGGGGCCGTGTCACGGCCACGCCGCCGCGGACTTCGACGGCGACGGCCGGAGCGACCATGCGATCGGCGCGCCGTACGCCACCGTCGCCGGGCGCGTCCGCGCCGGGACCGTCGCCGTGAGCTACGGCGGTCACGTGAGTTGGCTGTTCATGCGGGTCCCGGGGCGCGGTGCCGGGTTCGGCGCCACCCTCGTCACCGGCGACTTCAACGGAGACCGCTGCGACGACCTCGCCGTCGCCGTCCCCGACCAGGACCCGCCGCGGCCCGGCGCCGACGGCACCGGCGTGGTCGCCGTGTACTACGGCTCGCCGCGAGGGCTGCGCCCCGGCCGCGTCCTCGGCGTCCGCGACCTCCACCGCACACCGGGCAGCGACCGGTTCGGCACCGCCCTGGAGGCCGGTGACCTGGACGGCGACGGGCGCGACGACCTGGTCGTGGGCGCGCCCGGCCTCTCCGGCGGCGGTGGCGTCGCCGTGTACACGCACGGCCTCCGCGACGCGCGCCTCATCACCCAACGCACCTCCTGGGTCGGCCAGCGGACGAGCCAGACCGACGGCTTCGGTTCCGCCCTGGCGATCGGTGACTTCGACGGCGGCCACGACCGGGAGCTGGCCGTGGGCGCGCCCGGCGACGGCGACGAGTCCTCGGGCGCGGTGACCGTCCTCGACCCGGCCGCGCACCGGTCCCGGCGGATCACCCAGGACAGCGCCGGCGTACGCGGGGTCTCGGAGCGGTACGACAAGTTCGGCGCGGCCGTCGCCGCCGCCGACGTCGACCACGACGGAGTCGACGAACTCGCCGTCGGCGCGCCCGGCGAGGACCGGACCCGGATCCCGGAGAACTACGCCGCCGGCGCGGTCCACGTGCTGTACGCCTCTGGCCGGGACGACGTGTGGACCCTGAAGCAGGCGGGCGGCTACGGCCGTTTCGGCACCACGCTCGCCACCGCCGACCTGAACGGCGACGGCACGGACGACCTGGTCGCGAGCGCGACCGGCCGGAGCGCCGTCCAGGTGCTGACGGGCCACCGCGGCCGCGGCCTGACCCGCGGCGCCCTGATCATGTCGCCGGCCGGCCGTACGTCCCAGTTCGGCTGGACGCTGACGGCGCACGGCCGCGACCTGTACGTCGGCGCCCCGGGCGCCGGCGGCTTCGGCGGCACGGTGTACCGCGTCCACGGCCGGACCCGTACGCCGGTCCAGAGCGGCTCCAACGGGGAGCTCCTCGGCTACGCCGTGGTGTGACGGTTCGGCGGAGTGCCCTGGCCCGCGGTCTGGCCCGGCCGGGGGACAGGAATGGCGGTCTCAGGGCCGAATGTTCTCCAGGTCCTCGAGGAGGCTGGAGTGTGTCGGCTGCCAGCCGAGGGCGTCGCGGGTGTGGGCACTGGACGCCGGCTGGTCCATCGCGAAGATCGGGCCGAACGGGCCGAAGGTCTCCTCCGGCACCGCCTCGACCGGCAGGCCCAGCCGCCGGCCGACGACTGTCGCGATGTCGCGCACCGCGTCGCCCTCGTCGGCCACGGCGTGCCAGGCCGTTCCGGCCGGTGCCGATTCGAGGGCCAGCCGGAACAGGACCGCCGCGTCGAGGGCGTGCACGGCCGGCCAGCGCTGGGTGCCGTCGCCCGGGTAGCCGGCCACTCCGGTGCGGCGCGCTTGGTCGGTCAACAGACCGGCGAATCCACCCCTGCCCTCGTTGTGGACCGTTCGCGGCATCCGGACGGCCGTGGCGCGCACACCGCGCGAGGCCAGTTCCAGCAGCGCGTTGACGGAACGGCCGCGGCCGCCGACGGGCCCGTCGGTCGGCAGCGGATCGGCCTCGGTGGAGGGACGGCCCGGTACCCAGGGCGTGCCCGAGACGGTGACGATCGGACGGCCGCTGCCGATGAGCTCGTTGCCCAGAGCGGCGACGGCGGCGCTCTCCTGGGTGACGGCCCGTGCGAGCCCGTCCGGGTCGCCGTAGTCGCGGCTGAACGCCAGGCTGATCACGCCATCGGACCGCGCGGCACCGGCACGCAGGACGTCGAGGTCGGCGATGTCTCCTCGCAGCGGCTCGGCCCCGGCGTTTTCGAGGGCCTGCGCGGAGGCGTCCGAGCGGGCCAGCGCGAGGACGGTGTGGTCGCTCGCGAGTAGTTCGGCGACGACGGCGGAGCCGATGGTGCCGGTACCGCCGGTGACGAAGACATGCATGAGGGCTCTCCTGACAGAGTGATGGGACTACTGTCCCATCACCGTAACAGGGTGACGGGACACCTGTCGCATCACTCTGTTACAGTGACGGCATGGCTCGATGGGAACCGGGGGCGCGGGAGCGAATGGTCGTCGCGGCCGTGGACCTCTTCACCGAGCAGGGGTTCGACGCCACCACCGTGGCGCAGATCGCCGAGCGCGCCGGAGTCACCAGGAGCACCTTCTTCCGGCACTTCTCCGACAAGCGTGAGGTCCTGGTGGCCGGGCAGGCGACACTGAGCCGGCTCCTCGCCGAGGGCATCGCGCAGGCCCCGGCGAGCGCCAGCCCGCTCGAGGCGGTGGCCGCCGGTCTCGAGCGTGCGTCGAGCGAGATGGGACCGTTGAATCGCGACCTCGGTCCCCGCCTGAAAGCCGCCGTGGCGGCCAGCGCGGAGCTTCGGGAGCGGGACGCGTTGAAGAGCATCGGTCTCGCGGCGGCCATGACAGGCGCGCTCGTCGCCCGCGGCGTTCCCGATCCGACCGCGCACCTCGCGGCCGAGATGGGCGTCCTCGCCTTCAAGCGGGGCTACGCCCGGTGGTCCGAAGCCGATCGGGATGACGCGACAGGGCTCGCCCACCATGCGCTGGCCGCCCTGGAGGACCTTCGCGCGGCCACCGCGACGCTGGGCTGATCTCTCCCTCCGCCACCAGCACCGACCGAGGCCGGTTCTCCCAGCGAGGAGCCGTGACGGCGGTGGCCTGCCGCTCGGGTGCCGGAGCGGCGGAACGGACTCTGAGGCCGAGAGCGTTCATGTGGCCCGGAGGTCCGCTTCCTGAGATGATCCGAGAGGCATACACAAGTGTTCTTTTGAGATGAGGGCATGCCTCGATGGATCCGCTGCGGCCGGGTGATCCGCGCCAGGTCGGGCCGTACCGGCTGACCGGGCGGCTGGGCGCGGGCGGGATGGGCGAGGTGTTCCTGGGGGTCTCGCCCGGCGGCCGGAAGGTCGCGGTGAAGCTGATCCGGCCCGAGCACGCCTCCAGCCCGCAGTTCCGGGCGCGGTTCGCCCGCGAGGTGCAGGCGGCTCAACGGGTGGGCGGGTTCCACACCGCGCCGGTCGTCGACGCCGACCCCGACGCCGAGTCGCCGTGGCTGGTGACCGCCTTCATTCCCGGTCCGTCCCTGCACCGGCTGGTCACCGAGCAGGGCCCGCTGGAGCCGGCCACGGTGCGCGAGATGGGGGCGGGGCTGGCCGAGGGACTGGCCGCGATCCACGCCTGTGGGGTGGTGCACCGGGACCTGAAACCGGGCAATGTGATCATGGCCGAGGACGGGCCGCGCGTCATCGACTTCGGCATCGCCCGGCCGGACGACGCCGGTCCCTGACCTCGACCGGCGTGGTCATCGGCACGTTCGCCTACATGGCGCCCGAGCAGGTGCGCGGCGAGCGGGCCGAGCCGGCCGGTGACGTGTTCTCGCTGGGCTGCGTGCTGACCTTCGCCGCCACCGGGCAGGGGCCGTTCGACGCCGCGACCATCCCCGCGATCGTGCACCGCATCGTCAACAAGGAGCCCCGCCTCGACGGTGTCACCGGCGACCTCCGCGAACTGATCGGCGCGTGCCTGAGCAAGGACCCCACCGGCCGTCCGGCGGTCGAGGAGATCGTCACCCGGCTCGCCACCCCTGCCGCCCCCGTCACCATGGTGCCGACCGTCACCGCGGGGAGACACGTCACGACCCGGCCGGTCCAGCCGCCGCGGCCGCCGGCACCGACCGCCACCCCGACCCGGCGGCTGACCGATGACGGCGGCGTCCGGCGGGTCGGACCGGCGCGCCGACCCGTCCCGTTGCCGCGACGCGCCCTCCTTCTCGGCGCGCTCGGCACGGCCGGCCTCGCCGCCATCTCGTACACGATCATCCGCGAGTTCGACACCCGTCCTCCGACCGCCACCCTCACCGCCCAGGGCGACGTCTACGCGGTGGCGTTCAGTCCGGACGGCCGCACCCTGGCCAGCGGCGGTGATGACAAGACCGTGGTGTTGTGGGACGTGGCGGCCCGAAGCGGCACCGCCGCCCTCACCGGCCACACCGACGCCGTCGACTCGGTGGTCTTCAGTCCGGACGGCCGCGTCCTGGCCAGCGGCAGTGCCGACAAGACCGTGCGGCTGTGGGACGTGGCGAGCGGACGCGGCATCGCCACTCTCGTCGCCGGGGACGAGGTCAACACGGTCGCGTTCAGTCCGGACGGCCGCGTCCTGGCCAGCAGCGGGTACGAGAAGATCGTGCGGCTGTGGGACGTGGCGAGCGGGCGCGGCATCGCCACTCTCCCCCACGGAGACGACGTGTCCTCATTGGCGTTCAGTCCGGACGGCCGCATCCTGGCCAGCGGCGGTGACGACGACATCGTGCGGCTGTGGGACGTGGCGACCCGAAGCGGCACCGCCACCCTCACCGGCCACACCGACGACCTCCGGTCGGTGGCGTTCAGCCCCGACGGCAAGCTTCTGGCCAGCGGCGGCTACGACAAGACCGTGCGGCTGTGGGAGGTGGCGACCGGACGCAGGATCGCCACTCTCGGGCACGAAGACGTCGTCCTCTCCGTGAGGTTCAGCCCGGACGGCCGGACCCTGGCCACCGGCGGCTTCCACGAGACCGTGCGGCTGTGGGACGTGGCGACTCGGCACTGCACCGACACCCTCGCCGGTCCCAAGCGTGGCATCTCGGAGGTGGCGTTCAGCCCCGACGGCCACACCGTGGTCTGCGGCAGCTTCGACAAGACCGTACGGCTGTGGAAGCTCCGCTGAGTCTTCTCAGCGAGGGGCCGCGACGGCGGCGGCGGCCTGCCGCCCGGGCGCCGTGGTGGCGGACCGGGTGAGGCGGTGGGCGCCGTCCTCCACCGTGAAGCTCGCCGTGACCGTGCTCGGCGCGTTCCGTCTCGACACGTACGGCAGTGTGTGGAAGTCGGCCCGCAGCCGCTGGGCCGACAGCCGGCACACGACGTAGCCGCGCCGCTGGTCGGCGTAGGCGATGTGCGGGTTCTCCGCCAGTTCCACCGCGCGTCCCGCCGGGTCGTCGTACCCGTCGCCGTCGCTGGTGATCGAGGTGGTGACCAGCTCGACGCCGGCGCGCCGCGAGTCCGGGTCGTCGAAGTTCGTCAGCAGGTCGCCGGCGTAGTGGGCGTGGATGTCGCCGGTGAGCACGACCGGGTTGCGGGCGCCCGAGGCGACGACGTCGCCGAGCACGCGGTCGCGTTCGGCGGCGTACCCGTCCCACGTGTCGACCAGCACCTCCTTGCCGGGGCCGAGGTGGTAGTCGTGCTGCGCCATGAAGATCTGCTGGGCCAGCAGGTTCCAGCGCGCGGTCGAGGAGCGCAGACCGGCGGCGAGCCAGCGCCGCTGGTCCGGCCCGGCCAGGACGCGTCCGGTCGCCAGGCGTTCGTCGCAGTCGAGCCGGATGCCGTCGTCGCACGGCTGGTCGGCGCGGAACTGCCGGGTGTCCAGCACGTGGAAGGTCGCCAGTGATCCCCAGCCCAGCCGCCGGTACAGCTGGATGCGCGACCCGCGCGGCGTCGAGGCGCGGCGCAGCGGCATGTGCTCGTAGTACGCCCGGTACCCGGCACGCTTGCGCTCGGCGAACCCGGGCCGGTCCGAGGTGCCCGCATGGGAGCCCGCCCAGTTGTTCTCGACCTCGTGGTCGTCGTTGACCGCGATCCACGGCGCGAGCGCGTGCAGGGCCCGCAGGTCGGCGTCGGTCTTGTACTGCGCGTGCCGCCGCCGGTAGTCGGTCAGGGTCTGGCAGTGGCCCTCGGTGTGCGGCCGGACGATCGCGCCGGAGGCGGCCTTGTACCCGCCCGGCGCGTACTCGTAGATGTAGTCGCCCAGGTGCACCACCAGGTCGGGCTGCTGCTCGCCCAGTCTGCGGTAGCCGGTGAAGTAGCCCTGTTCGTAGTTGGAGCACGACACGGTGGCGAACATCAGGCCGGGGGCGGTCCCCGGCGCCGGCGCCGTACGGGTCCGTCCGGTGGGGGAGAGGTACCCGCCGGTGCGGAAGCGGTAGAAGTACTCGTGTCCCGGCTGGAGACCGGCCGGTTCCACGTGGACGCTGTGCGCCCACGAGGGCCGGGCGGTGACCGTGCCCGACCGTACGACGCTGGTGAACCGCTCGTCCTCGGCGAGCTGCCACTCCACCTCGGTGTCGCGGGACGGCATGCCGCCGTGCCCGTCCTCGGCGAGGGGCCGCGGGGCGAGGCGCGTCCACAGGACCACGCCGTCCGGGGTCGGGTCGCCCGAGGCGACGCCCAGCGTGAACGGATCGCCATGACGGCGGGGGATCCGGGGGGCCACGGCCAGTCCGGCGGCCCCGATCAGCAGGTTCCGTCGCGATAGCTGCACGTCATCCAGTTCAGGTGGCGTTTCTGCCGGTCATGGAACGGGCCTCTGACGAGGCGGACAACATCGTGTGGACGCCTCATGACACCGACTTCACTGGAGGAGTTAGAGAGATTTTTGCAATGTTACGTCTGTTTATTGCGCGAAAAGATTTGCCGTCCTACTGTGTGCTCAGCCCAACGCCGCCCCGTGCGGCGGCCGACCCCATCCCCCCGCCGGGGTTCGTCGTCAGCGCGTCCCTGGATGACTCCGGCTCTTCGCCAGAAGGGTTAAGCGATGGTGACGTCAGGTCATCCCCCCACCCCACGCCGGAAGCTCACGGCGATGGCGCTCGCCGTGACGGCCGCCCTCGGCCTCGCCGGCGGCGTGCTCGCCGCGGTCCCCGCCCTGTCCGCGCCGAGTGCCTCCGCCGCGACCACGGCCGAGACGCCGTGGTCCTTCCCCGGGCGCGGCGCGACCGTGCCGTTCACCGAGGTGGAGGCCGAGAACGCGGCCACCAACGGCACGGTCGTCGGCTCCGACCGCGTCTACACCCACCTGCCCTCGGAGGCGTCCGGCCGCCGCGCGGTCACCCTCAGCGGGTCCGGCAAGTACGTGGAGTTCACCCTCCCGAAGGCGGCCAACGCCATGTCGGTGCGCTACAGCGTGCCCGACGGCGCGAACGGCGCCGGGATCACCACCCCGGTCGACCTCATCGTGAACGGCACCAAGCTCAAGGACCTGTCCCTCACCTCGAAGTACTCCTGGTACTACGGCGGCTACCCGTTCAGCAACAACCCGGGTGACGGGAACCCGCACCACTTCTACGACGAGACCCGGACGATGTTCGGCTCGACGCTCGCCGCCGGCGCCAAGGTGCGGATCCAGACCTCCGGCAGTACGACCGCCGCGGTGACGGTGGACCTGGCCGACTTCGAGGCGGTGCCCGCGCCGATCGGGCAGCCCGCCGGGTCCCTCTCGGTGGACTCCTTCGGCGCCGCCAAGAACAGCTCCACCGACTCCACCGCCGCCTTCCAGGCCGCCGTGGACGCGGGCAAGGCGCAGAACAAGGTCGTCTACATCCCGCAGGGCACCTACACGCTCTACGGCCACGTGATCGTCGACGGGGTCACGCTCGCCGGCGCCGGACCGTGGTACAGCGTGCTCACCGGCCGCGACCCGAACAACCGCAGCCGCGCGGCCGGCATCTACGGCAAGTACGTCGCCGACGGCGGCCCCAGCCAGAACGTCACCCTGAAGGACTTCGCCATCATCGGCGAGATCACCGAGCGGGTCGACGCCGACCAGGTCAACGGCCTCGGCGGCGCGATGAGCAACTCCACCGTCGACGACCTGTGGATCCAGCACACCAAGGTCGGGGCCTGGATGGACGGCCCGATGGACCACTTCACGATCAAGAACAGCCGGATCCTGGACCAGACCGCCGACGGGGTCAACTTCCACACCGGCGTGACCAACTCGACCGTCACCAACACCTTCGTACGGAACACCGGCGACGACGGCCTGGCGAGCTGGCCCGAGAACAAGCCGAACGTGAACGACTCGTTCACGCACGACACGGTGGTCGCGCCCGTGCTGGCCAACAACATCGTGACGTACGGCGGCCGGGACTTCACCATCTCCGACAACGTCGTCTCCGACACCGTCACCAACGGCGGCGGCATCCACGTCGCCAACCGCTATCCGGGCGTCAACTCCGGCAGCGGCACCGCCGTCGCGGGCACCATCACGGTGGCGCGCAACGCCCTGCTGCGGGCCGGCAACTCCGACTACAACTGGCACTTCGGCGTCGGCGCCCTCTGGTTCGACGGGCTGAACGAGGCGATCAACGCCACGGTGAACGTCACCGACTCCGACATCATCGACAGCTCGTACGAGGCCATCCAGTTCATCGAGGGCGGTGCCACGCACACCGTCAACTTCACCAACGTCAACGTCGCCGGCACCGGGACGTACATGATCCAGGCGCAGGCGGGGGCGACCGCGACGTTCACGGGCGTCACGGCGTCCTACATCGGCGCGGGCGTCGACATCCACAACTGCGTCGGCGGCTCGTTCGCCCCGACGTACGGCAGCGGCAACTCCGGCTGGAGCCTGAGCTCCACCGTCTGCACCGGCCAGTGGCCCGACCCGAACTACATCTACCCGGGCGGTGACGGCACCACCCCGCCGCCGACCGACCCGCCGCCCACCTGCCAGCCGGGCAGCGGAAACGTGGCGCGCGGCAAGGCGGTCACCGCGAGCAGCCACACGCAGAACTACGTCGAGACGAACGCCGTCGACGGCGACGCGAACAGCTACTGGGAGAGCGCGAACAACACCTTCCCGCAGCGGATCACCGTCGACCTGTGCGCCTCGACCAGCGTCGGCCGGGTCGTGTTGAAGCTGCCGCCCTCCTCGGCCTGGGCGACGCGCACGCAGACGCTGTCGATCCTCGGCTCGGCCGACGGCTCCTCGTACACGACGCTCGCCAGCTCGCGCGGCGTAACGTTCGACCCGTCCAGCGGCAACACGGCCACGGTCTCCTTCACCGCCGCCAAGACGCGGTACGTGCGCGTGGAGATCACCGCCAACACCGGCTGGCCGGCCGGGCAGCTGTCCGAGTTCGAGGTGTACGCCTCCTAGAGACGCGTCCGGGAGGAGGACTGGACGCATCCTCCTCCCGGACGTCCAACACTCGTGAGCGCAAGCGACGTTCATTCGTGCAAGCCGTTTGCGTGCATTGGCCGTATGCTTGCGGCGTGACACGTGCACCCGGGGAAGCGAAGACGCGCCGGCTCGCCGAAGTGGCCAAGAAGGTCGGCGTCAGCGAGGCGACGGTCAGCCGGGTCCTCAACGGCAAACCCGGCGTCTCCGACGCGACGCGCGCGGCGGTCCTCACCGCCCTCGACGTCCTCGGCTACGAACGGCCGACCCAGCTCCGCGGCGAACGCGCCCGGCTCGTCGGCCTCGTCCTGCCCGAGCTCGGCAACCCCATCTTCCCGGCGCTGGCCGAAGTGATCGGGGGAGCGCTCGCCCAGCAGGGCTTCACCCCCGTCCTGTGCACCCGCACCGCCGGCGGCCTGTCCGAGGCCGACTACATCGAGATGCTGATCGAGCAGCAGGTGTCGGGCGTGGTCTTCGCGGGCGGCCACTACGCCGAGGCGAACTCCCCGCACGAGCACTACCACCGGCTGTACGAGCTGCGGCTGCCGGTCGTGCTCGTCAACGCGGCCGTCGAGGAGTTGACCTTCCCGCGCGTGTCGACCGACGACATGGTCGCGGTGGACCAGGCGTTCGGGCACCTGCTCTCGCTCGGCCACGAGCGCATCGGCCTGGTGCTCGGCCCGGAGGACCACATGCCGTCGAGGCGCAAGCTGGCCGCGTTCACCGCCGCCGCCAAGGCGGCCGGCCTCGACCTGCCCGACACGGCCGTGGAGCACGCGCTGTTCTCCCTGGAGGGCGGCCAGGCGGTCACCCGCCGGCTGATCGCGAACGGCTTCACCGCGATCATCTGCGCGAGCGACCCCCAGGCCCTGGGCGCCATCCGTGCCGTCCGCCGCGCCGGCCTGTCGGTGCCGGACGACGTGTCGGTGGTGGGCTTCGACGACTCGGCGTTCATCAACTGCACCCACCCGCCGCTGACCACGGTCCGTCAGCCGATCGAGTCCATGGGCCGCGCCGCGGTGCAGATGCTCGTGAACCAGATCGACCGCACCGCGTTCACCGCGGAGGAGCTCCTGTACGAGCCGGAACTCGTCGTCCGCGGCTCCACCGCCCCGGCCCGCGTCACCACCGCCTGACCGAGCACCCCGGGTGTACTAGACGGCCGGCGGGCCCTGCTCGACGCGGGCGAGCGTCGGAGCGAGGCGGTCGAGGTCGTCGCGGTCCATGCGCTGCCGTTCGTCCCACCAGGTGACGCCCGCCTCGATCAGCGGTCCGAGCACCTCGGACGCCTCGCCCGGACGGGTGGGGCTGACACCGCCGACCACGATCTCGAAGGGCTCCGTCGCCGGCCCGCCCTGCCGTGCCTCGCGCTCCTCGCGAACGTAGGCGACCAGGTCGCGCACCTCGTCGACCGGCGGGGCATGGCCGTGCGTGGCGGAGATGAACAAGGGCGCCGCCCCGTCGTACCGCGCCGCGCGTCGCATCGGACGACGGCGTGGCCAGAACCCGGCGATCCAGATCGGCGGACGGGGGCGCTGCACCGGAGCGGGCAGCAGGGCGACGTCCTCCGCCCGATAGTGGCGCCCCTGGTGGGTGACGGGTTCGCCCGTCCAGTAACGCTCCAGCAGATCCAGGCCCTCATCCAGGCGCTCGGCGAGGACGCGCGGGTCGGTGGGCTCGCCGAAGCCGGCGAAGTCGTCCCGATCGCCCAGCCCGGCGCCGAAGATGACCCGCCCGCCGCTCAGGTTGTCCAGAGTGGCCACCTGCCGGGCGAGCTGCTGCGGCCGGCGCCGGGCGACCGGAGTGACCATCGTGCCGAGCCTGATCCGCGTGGTGGCCAGCGCCGCCGCGGTCAGCAGCATCCACGGGTCGCCGAACGGACGCCGGCGGCGGTCGTGGGTGAGGTGGTCCCAGACGAACAGGGCGTCCCAGCCCGCCTGCTCCGCCGCCACGGCCACCGACGCCACCGTCCGCGGGTCGGCGAAGTCCCCGAAGTTCGGAATGTTGATCGAAGTGCGCACCCCGGAATGCTGCGCCTCCAGCATCACGATCCTGTCACGACGCTCCGACCGGCCGGGCATCCCCGTTCGGCGGCCAGTGATCCACGTCACTGGATCCCCGCAGGTAGGTGGTCGTGACGCGAGTTCCGTGCCCCGCGAACAGCGCCACGAGGCGAGCGTTGTTCAGTTTTTTCATCTATATGACTGTGTCTTGCTCTCTCCTGCCCGTCTCTGTATCTTCCTGGCAACACGTCAGGTTGCCGGCCTTCGGGGTGCCGCTCAGGAGGGAAGTCCATTGAAGAGAGCACGTCGTCTCGCGGCCGTGGTGGCCGGAGTGACCGCGCTGGCCAGCGTCGCCGCGTGTGGCAGCGGCAGTGGCAACGGCGACAAGGGCGGCTCCGCCGCCGACGTCGGACCGCTCGACCCGAACACCAAGGTGTCGATCACCGTCGGCTGTCAGCCGCCGAAGAGCTCCAAGGCGCTGCGCAAGGAGTGGGACAACGACGTCGCCGCGTTCGAGAAGCTGCATCCGAACATCACGATCGTGAGCAAGGACGCGTTCCCCTGCGAGGATCCCAAGACGTTCACCGCCAAGCTGGCCGGCGGCCAGATGGAGAACGTCTACTACGTCTACCTCACCGACGCGAAGAACATCATCGAGAACGGCCAGGCGGCCGACATCACCAAGTACGTCTCCGGCGTCAAGAACTACCAGTACCTGCAGCCGCAACTGCTCAACGTCTTCAAGGGCGGCGGCCGGCTCTGGGGCCTGCCCAAGACGAACTACTCGATGGGCCTGCTCTACAACCGCAAGCTCTTCCAGCAGGCCGGGCTCAACCCGGACCAGCCGCCTGCCACCTGGGACGAGGTGCGCGCGGACGCCAAGAAGATCGCGGCCCTCGGCAACGGCATCGTCGGGTACGCCGACTACAGCGCGAACAACCAGGGCGGCTGGCACTTCACCGCGGAGATGTACTCCCAGGGCGGTGACATCGTGACGCCGGACGGCAAGAAGGCGGCGTTCAACAGCCCGCAGGGCCACGCCGTGCTGCAGAACCTCCAGCAGATGCGCTGGACCGACAACAGCATGGGCAGCAAGCAGCTCCTGCAGATCGCCGACGTCCAGCCGATGATGGCCTCCGGCAAGCTCGGCATGTACCTGTCCGCGCCGGACAACATCCCCACCATCAAGGACCAGTTCCAGGGCAAGTTCGAGGACTACGGCCTGGCCCCGATGCCGGGCGCCCAGGGCACCCTGATCGGCGGCGACGGCTACATGTTCAACCGCAAGGACACCCCGGACCAGATCAAGGCCGGCATCCTCTGGCTGGAGTTCGAGAACCTCACGCCGGGCAAGGGCCAGTTCGACTGGGCGCAGAAGAACGCCGACAAGCAGCCGGTCGGCCTGCCGCAGCCCAACATCTTCACCGGTCCGCCCGCGGCCGAGGAGCTCCAGGTCCGCACCCAGAACGCCAACCTGCCGGTGCAGAACTACAAGGCCTTCGCCGACGGCGACCCGAAGGTGAAGTACCGCCTCGAGCCGCCGCAGGCCCAGCAGATCTACGCGGTCCTGGACGGCGTCGTCTCCTCGGTGCTGACGAACCGGAACGCCGACATCAACAGCCTGCTCTCCAAGGCGGAGACCAAGGTCAACGGCATCCTCGCCAACGCCGACTGACCGGAGGCGAGCAGAGCCGCGGGGGCCGGTCACCGTGCGGACCGGCCCCCGCACCAAGGCTTTGCGCACGACGGACCGGCCCGTACGAGCGGGAGAAACGGAGACACATGGACATCTCGCTGTCGAGAGGTACGCGGTGGAGCGCGAGAGCACGCCGCGGACGTGGCGTGCGGCGCAACCTGACCGCGTACGGGTTCCTGTGCGCCGCTCTCGTGTGCTTCGCGCTGTTCTCCTGGTATCCGATCGTGCGCGAGGTCATCCTCAGCTTCCAGAAGACCAACTTCATCGGCGAGACCAAGTGGGTCGGCCTGAAGAACTTCCACCGGATCTTCCAGGACCCGTCGTTCAGCGCCGCGTGGAAGAACACCGCGATCTTCACGCTGCTCGCGCTCATCTGCGGGTACGCCGTGCCGTTCGTGACCGCCCTGCTGCTGAACGAGCTGCGGCACGCGCGCGGCTACCTGCGGTTCGTGGTGTACCTGCCGGTCATGCTGCCGCCGGCCGTGTCGGTGCTGCTGTTCAAGTGGTTCTACAACCCCGGTCCCGGCCTGTTCAACGAGATCCTGCGGTTCGTCCACCTGCCCACGCTCGCCTGGCTCGACTCGAGCAAGACCGCGCTGATCTCGCTGGTCATCGTCGCGACGTGGACGAACATGGGCAGCGGCACGCTGATCTACCTCGCCGCGCTGCAGACCGTGCCGGCCGAGCTGTACGAGGCGGCGGAGCTCGACGGCGCCGGGCTGCTGCGCCGGATCCGGCACATCACCATCCCGCAGACCAAACTGATCCTCCTGGTGATGCTCCTGCTACAGATCATCGCGACGATGCAGGTGTTCATCGAACCGTTCCTGCTCACCGGGGGCGGCCCGGACAACGCGACCGTGAGCGTCGTCTACCTCATGTACCAGTACGCCTTCAACTTCAACAACTACGGCGGCGGCGGGGCCCTCGGCCTCATGCTGATGCTCGTCCTCGTCGTCTTCTCCGCCGTCTACCTGCGGCTCTCCCGTGATGACCGGGACAGCCGGCCCGCCCGGGTCTGAGGTTGGGAGCCTCGATGTCGAACGTCCTGGACCGTCCGGTCCGTACGACGCACGCCCGCTCCGCCGTACGGCGGGCCCGCTCACCGCGGCGGGCGGAGACGGGCCCGCGAACGCTCGTCTCGCCGCACAGCCTGCGGACCCGTCGCGGGCGGGTGATCTACTGGACCGTGCTCACCCTCACCGTCGTGGTGTTCACGCTGGTCTTCGTCTTCCCGCTGTACTGGATGGTCACCGGGGCGATGAAGTCGTCCGGTGAGCTGGTCCGGATGCCGCCGAGCGTCTTCCCCGAGCATCCGCACCCGGGGGTGTACGAGAAGGCCTGGCAACAGATGGACCTGGGCCGCTACCTGCTCAACACCTTCATCTACGCCCTGGGCGCCTGGCTGATCCAGGTCGCCGTGGACGTCTGCGCGGCGTTCGCGCTGTCCAAGCTGCGGCCGATCTTCGGGAACGTCGTGCTCGGCGGGATGCTGCTGACGCTGATGATCCCGCCGACCGTGCTGCTGCTGCCCGCCTACCTGACCGTACGCGACCTGCCGATCCTGCACCTGAACCTGCTCAACACGCCGTGGGCGATCTGGCTGCCGGCCGCCGCCAACGGGTTCAACATCTTCCTGCTCAAACGGTTCTTCGACTCCATCCCGTCGGAGCTGCTCGAGGCCGCCGCGATCGACGGGGCCTCCGCGCCACGCATGCTGTGGTCGATCATTCTCCCGGTCTCCCGGCCGATCCTCGGCGTCGTGTCCATCTTCGCCGTGGTGAACGTCTGGAAGGATTTCGTCTGGCCGCTGCTGGTGATGCCCGACACGAACCGGATGCCGGTCAGTGTCGCCATCTCTCAGCTGTCCCAGGAGATGCCGGAGAACGTACTCATCGCCGCGCTGGTGATCGCGAGCATTCCCGCGGTCGTCGTCTTCTTCGTCTTCCAGCGCAACATCATGGCCGGCCTCACCGCCGGCGGCCTCAAGGGCTGATCCGCCCTGGCGGGTCCGAGTGCGTCCCTCGGCCGAACCACGGATCGAACCACGACACGTCGTCTCGAAGGAGTAGCGCAGCATGCAAGAAGCGTGGTGGCGGGGAGCCGCGATCTACCAGGTCTACCTGCGGAGCTTCGCCGACGGCAACGGCGACGGCCTTGGTGACCTCGCCGGGCTGCGCGGCCGCCTGGACTACCTGTCCAAGCTGGGCATCGACGCCATCTGGCTCAACCCGTGGTACCCCTCACCGATGTCCGACGGCGGGTACGACGTCGCGGACTACCGCAGCATCGAGCCCATCTTCGGCACCCTCGCCGAGGCCGAGAAGCTGATCCAGGAGGCGCACGAGCGCGACATCAAGATCATCATCGACGTCGTGCCGAACCACTCCTCGGACCAGAGCGCGTGGTTCCAGGAGGCGCTCGCGGCCGGGCCCGGCTCGGCGGCGCGGGAGCGGTTCTGGTTCCGGCCCGGCCGCGAGGTGGACGGCGGTCCGCCCAACGACTGGCAGTCCATCTTCGGCGGTCCCGCGTGGACGCGCGTGCCGGACGGCGAGTGGTACCTCCACCTGTTCGCCCCGGAGCAGCCCGACTTCAACTGGAACAGCCCGGCCGTACAGGAGGAGTTCCTCGACGTGCTGCGGTTCTGGCTCGACCGGGGCGTGGACGGCGTGCGCATCGACTCGGCGGCCGTCCTCATCAAGGACCCCGACGCCGAGCCGGACGGCCTGGACCCCTACACCGACCGCGACGGCGTGCACGAGATCTACCGCGAGTGGCGGCGCGTCTCCGACACCTACCCCGGCCGGTTCCTGATCGGCGAGGTCTGGCTGCCGGACCAGGAGCGGTTCGCCCGCTACCTGCGCCCGGACGAACTGCACACGGCCTTCAACTTCGACTTCCTGTCCTGCCCGTGGGACCCGGCCGCGCTGCGCCGGGTGATCGACGACACGCTCGCCACGCACACGCCGATCGGCGCGCCGCCCACCTGGGTGCTGTCCAACCACGACGTGACCCGGCCCGTCACCCGGTACGGCCGCCCGGACACCTCCTTCGACCACGGCGACCGCAAGCACGGCATGACCTCCGACCGTGACCTCGGCGTACGGCGGGCGCGCGCGGCGGCCCTGCTGGCCATGGCGCTGCCCGGCGGCGTCTACGTCTACCAGGGCGAGGAGCTGGGCCTGCCCGAGGTCGAGGACATCCCCGACGCCCTGTTGCAGGACCCCATCTGGGCGCGGTCGGGCCACACCGACCGGGGGCGCGACGGCTGCCGCGTGCCGCTGCCCTGGGCCGGCGACGCACCGCCGTACGGCTATGGCGGCGAGCCGTGGCTGCCGCAGCCCGCGGACTGGGGACCGCTGACGGTCGAGGCGCAGGAGCCGGACCCGTCCTCGATGCTCAACCTCTACCGGACGGCACTGCGGATCCGCCGGGACAAGCTCGGCGACGGCACGCTGACGTGGCTTCCGCTGGGCGAGGACGTGCTCGCCTTCACCCGCGACTCGGGCCTGACCTGCGTGGTCAACCTGGGCCGCGAACCGGTGCGCCTGCCGGAGCACCAGCAGATCTGCCTGGCCAGCGGCGCGGTCGACGGCGGCCTGCTGCCCTCCGACACGGCGGTCTGGCTGCTCTGACACCGATCCGTACGCGCCTGCCGCCCGGTGGCGGCGGTCAGGCGTCCGGTACGGCCAGGTGGCGAGGGTTGGCGACCGTGAGCTTGTCGGTCACCGTGGCGCGTACGGCGGCGACCACCTCGTCCATCCGGTCGTCCAGGTCGCCCGCGCGGATGGCGCGTGCCAGGTCGGCGTCGTCGCGGCGACCGAGCGCCGCCAGGCGGTCGTGGTGCGCGGCGCGGTGAGCATCGCCCAGCAGGAGCTCCCGCTGGGCGATGCCCAGCGCGGACCTGGCCACCAGGGCGTGGAAGCGCAGCCGCTCGTCGCCGTCGGCGATCACCTCGTCGGTGAGGAACCCCCGTACCGCCTCGATCAGGTCCAGGGCGCCGGGCCGGTCGTGCGGTGGCGTGGCCGGGCCGGGCGGGCGCTCGGTGAGCGGGTCGGGGACCTCGCTCGGCTCGGTCAGGCCGAGGGCGAGCAGCAGGTCGTGTTCCTGTTCGCAGACCCGGCGGCCCAGGGCGGCCAGCTCGACCGAGCGCTCCGCGCCGGACAGGTGGCGCTCGGCCTGCTGCCGGCACAGCACCGCCCAGCGCAGGGTTCCGTACGTCTCCCACCAGCGCAGTGTCTCCGCGGACGGGACCGTGCCGCCGCCCTCGGCGTACCCGGCCAGGAGTTCGGCGCGGGACCCGAAGCCGCCCGCCGGGTGCGTTGAGCCGAACCGCCACGCCTTCACGCACAGCCAGCCGAGGTCCTCCGCCGGGTCGCCGCGGTGCGTCAGCTCCCAGTCCAGGACGCCGCGGACGCCCTCGGGCGTGACCATGAGGTTGCCGGTGCGGAAGTCGCCGTGCACCACGGCGTCCCCGCCGGGCGGCGGACGGTCGCGGGCGAGCCGGCGCAACGCGAGTTCGATCGCCGGGCGCGGCTCGGCGAAGGCCTCGTACATGGCGACGATCTGCGCCAGCGGGTCGCCGCCGGGCAGGTCGGCGATCTCGCCGGGCGGCAGCGCGTGGATGCGGGCGAGGATCCGGCCGAGCTCGCGCGCCAGGCCAGGCCGTACGCCGGCGAACCGCGAGTCGCGCAGGAGACGGCGCGGGATCGTCTCCCCGTCGAGGCGTTCCATGATCAGATACGGCGAGCCGACGGTGCCCGCGCCGTCGCCGTGGTCGACCAGCCGGGCCACCGGGACGCCGCCGCGCGCCGCGACGGTCAGGGCGGCGGCCTCCCGTGCCATCTCCCGCGGCTGCGGGGCGGCCGGCGGGTCGCGGCGCAGCACCAGCGGCTCGCCGTCCGCCTCGAACGCCCAGGTCTCCCGGCTGGCCCCGCCCGAAAGCCGCTGCAACCCGGTCACGTCCACCGGCCGGCCGCGGACCTGCGTGAGGCGGGCGGCGAGCCGTCCGGCGAGGCTCACCCCTTCGCCTCTCGCGCCGCGCGGCGGGCGGCGGCGTGGGCGCGCAGCGCGTCGGTGGCGCGCGAGTCGGCGTACTCCTCGATCCGGGTGATGCGCCCGCCGTCGACCGTGACGAACAGGCACGCGGGCACCTGGATCGCCGTGCCGTCGGGGAGCCGGCCGCGCAGCACGTGCCGCTGGACGTAGCCGTGCGCGGCCGGGTCGCGCCGGATCTCCTCGTAGCGGAAGTCGTGCAGGTTGCGGGCCAGCCAGCGCAGGGTCCGGAGGTTCTCCTCGACGGTCTGCTCGGTCGCGTCGCCGTTGTGCCAGATCCGCGCGTCCGGGGCGTACAGCCGGCGCAGTGCCTCGGTGTCGCCGGTCGTGATCGCGGTGACGAATCCGGCGGCGAGCTTCTCGTGGTCCGGGTGCACGGCGGCTCCTTCAGGTGAGGCGATCCAGTCCCAGCGCGCGGACGGTGAGCGCGTCGAGGGTGTCCAGGAAACGTTCGGTGTCGTCACCCTCGCCCTGGACGAGCCGCAGGTAGAGGGAGTGGTCGACCATCGCGGCGAGCGCGCGTGCGGCCAGGTCGGCGTCCAGGCCCGCGTCGACCAGGCCCTCGCTCTGCCAGCGGCGGATCGCGCGGGCCGAGCGGCCGGTCGCGCTGGCGCGGTGCCGCCGCCGCATCTCGCGGAACTCCTCGTTGAACGTGGCGACCTGCTCGATGATCGCCATCATCCGGGCGTTGCGCAGGTAGGCCGTGTAGTAGGAGCGGTTGGCGCGGCTCACGCGGTCCCGCGGGGAGGCGTCCGGGCCGAGCGGCAGGCGGTCGCGCCCGGTCATGTCGGCGAAGATCCGGTCGGCGACCTCCCGGAGGACGGCCTCCTTGGAGTCGAAGTAGGTGTAGAAGGTGCCGTACGCGGCGCCGGCGCGCTCGGTGATGTGGCGGACCCGCGTGTCGAGGAAGCCCATCTCCTCGAATACCTCGCGGGCGGCCTGGATCAGCCGTTCCCGCGTGCGCACGCCGCGCTCGGTCAGCGCCGTCGTGCTCTCTTCCGCCATCGTCTTCCGCCTTCCGCCCGGGTCCGCAGCCTCAAGGTCTTGACAGTACGGCGTCGGCGGACCAATGATGCGGAGAAGTTGACCTGACTGTCAAGTCAACTTTTGGCGGTGGAGGGTCCTCATGAGCGATGCCGTGCCGGACATGCGAGAACTCGGGAGCAAGGTCAGCAACTGGGGCCGCTGGGGCGCGGACGACCAGCGCGGCGCGACGAACCTCATCACGCCCGAGCGGGTACGCGCCGCCGCGGGACTGGTCCGGCGAGGCGACATCTTCGACCTCGGCATCCCCCTGGACTCGGACGGACCCCAGCCCGGCGGGGCGCGGATCAATCCGATCCGGCTGATGTCGGAGAACGGCCAGGAACAGGTGCTGCCCGGCGGCTACCGGTGGGCCGACGACTACGTCTTCATGCCGCTCCAGGCCGCCTCGCAGTACGACGGGCTCGCCCACGTCCACTACGACGACCGGCTCTACAACGGTCACCCGGGCGACAGCGTCACCGTCAAGGGCGCGGCGTTCAACGGCATCGAGCACCAGGCGCGGGGCATCGCCGGCCGCGCGGTGCTGCTGGACATCGCGCGCCTGAAGGGCGTCGACTGGCTCCCGGCGGGCACCGCGATCACTCCGGAGGACCTCGACGCGGCCTGCGAGGCGCACGGCGTGACCGTCGGGCCGGGCGACATCCTGCTGTTCCGCACCGGCTACCGGCGCAAGTTCCTCACCGAGCGGGACCCGGCCTCGTTCATGGCGGGAGAGCCGGGCCTGGGCCTGGCCACCGCGCGGTGGCTGCGCGACCGCGACGTCGCCGTGGTCGGCTCGGACAACTGGGGGATCGAGGTGCTGCCCGGCGAACGCGAGGGCGCGCTGTTCGAGCTGCACATGGTGCTCATCCGCGACATGGGCCTGACCCTGGCCGAGCTGCTCGACCTGGAGGAACTCGCCGAGGACTGCGCCGCGGACGGCGTCCACGAGTTCTTCTACGCCGGGCCGCCGCTGAAGTTCACCCGCGGCATCGGCACCCCGATCAACCCCCTCGCGATCAAGTAGGGCGACACCGATGCTCATCAGCGACGTCATCGAGTTCCCCGCGCGCCGGCACCCGGCGCGGGTCGCGCTGCGGTTCGAGGAGCAGAGCATCACCTACGCCGAACTGCGCGACCGCGTACGGCGGCTGGCGAACGCCCTGCGCACCGTCGCCGTGCCGGGGGACCGGGTGGCCGTGCTGTCCGGCACGCGGCCGGAGTACGTCGAGGCCTACTACGGCGTGCCCATGGCCGGCATGG
This sequence comes from Actinoallomurus sp. CA-142502, assembly GCF_050936355.1. NCBI lineage: Bacteria > Bacillati > Actinomycetota > Actinomycetes > Streptosporangiales > Thermomonosporaceae > Actinoallomurus > Actinoallomurus sp. CA-142502. Next base: position 8,269,727 of record NZ_JBNJMY010000001.1, on the reverse strand, counting down.
CGCTGACCTTCCTCAACCACCGCCTGCACCCGGCCGAGATCGCCGCGATCGTGGACCATGCGCAGGCCGCCGTGCTCATCGTGAGCGGCGAGTACCTGGACACCATGCGCGACCTGCGCGAGTCCATGCCCACCGTCAAGACCCTCGTCGGCCTCGACGGTGGTGGCGACGTCGCGTACGCCGACCTGGTGGCCGGCGCCGACGCGTCCGAGCCGCCGCGGGCGGACGAGGACTCCCTCGCCTGGCTGGTGTACACGAGCGGCACCACCGGCCGGCCCAAGGGCGCGATGCTCAGCCACCGGGCGCTGACCACCGGCGTCACCGGCTCTGCGCTGCACTGGGAGCTGCCCGACGAGACCGTCTTCCTGTTCTGCTTCCCGCTGTGCCACGTCGGCGGCTACGCCCTCGTGGTCCACCACCTGCGCGGCGCCACGGTCGGGCTGATGCGGTCCTATGACAACGAGACGTTCCTGCGGCTGGTCCAGGAGTGGCGGGTGACCCAGACCGGGCTCGCCCCCGCGATGATCGCCTTCCTGCTGCGCCACCCCGGCATCGAGCGGTACGACCTGGGCACTCTGGAGGCCATCGGCTACGGAGCGTCGGCCATCCCGGCCGAGGTGCTGCGGGAGGGCCTCGCCCGCCTGCGCTGCGACTTCTACCAGGGCATGGGCATGACCGAGCTGGGCGGCAACGTCCTGCACTTCGGCCGCGCCGACCACCGCCGCGCCGCCGCCGGGGAGACGCACCTGCTGGCCGCCGCCGGCCGCCCGATGCACCTCGCCGAGCTGCGCGTCGTGGACGAGGACGGCGCCGACGTCCCGGCCGGTGAGCCCGGCGAGATGGTGATCCGCGGCGACCAGGTGATGTCCGGGTACTGGCGCGAGCCCGAGCTGACCGAGGAGAGCTTCCGCGACGGCTGGTTCCGTACCGGCGACATCGTGCGCCGGGACGAGGAGGGCTTCGTCTACATCGTCGACCGGATGAAGGACATGATCATTACGGGCGGGGAGAACGTCGCCTCCCGCGAGGTCGAGGAGGTCATCCACCGCCATCCCGCCGTGGCCGAGGTCGCGGTCGTCGGCGTGCCCGATCCGGCGTGGGGCGAACGCGTCTGCGCGGTGGTCGCGCTGCGGCCGGACGCGCACGCCACCGCCGAGGACATCACGGCCGTGTGCCGCGAGCACCTCGGCGGCTACAAGGTGCCCCGGCGGGTCGAGTTCGTGCCCGCGCTGCCGCGCAACGTCGCCGGGAAGATTCTCAAACGCGAGGTGCGCACGCGCCTCGCCTCCACCCCAGAGGAGTGAGTGAGCATGGCCGGAAGGAACCCCGAGTTCGAGCTGGGCGGAATCAACCACCTCGCCCTGGTGTGCTCGGACATGCGGCAGACGATCGACTTCTACTCCGGCGTCCTCGGCATGCCGCTGATCAAGACGATCGAGCTGCCGGGCGGCATGGGCCAGCACTTCTTCTTCGACTGCGGCGGCGGCGACTGCGTGGCGTTCTTCTGGTTCCCCGACGCGCCCGACGGCGTGCCGGGGATCTCGGCGCCGCCCGGCCGGCCCGAGCAGGGCGACCTGCTGAGCGCGGTCGGCTCGATGAACCACGTGGCCTTCACCGTGCCGCCCGAGCGCTTCGAGGAGTACCGCCGCCGGCTCAAGGCCAAGGGTGTCACGGTCAGCCCGATCCTCAACCACGACGACAGCCCGGCCGGGATCGCCCGCGAGATGTACGACGGCGTGTTCGTCCGGTCCTTCTACTTCCAGGACCCCGACGGCATCCTCCTGGAGTTCGCCTGCTGGACCCGGGAGTTCACCGACGCCGACGTCTCCCACACGCCCAGGACGGCGGCCGACCGCCGTACGCCCACGCACGCCTGACCCGGAGGACTCATGCCCCGCCTGCGAGAGGTACCCCGCGCCGAGGTCACCGACGAGCGGATCCTGTTCTTCTACGACCGCCTGTTCGGCCCCGACCGCGACCCTGCCGTCGACCACGGCACCGCGACCGGCTCACCCGGTGACTGGTGGACCGTCTTCGCCCAGTCCCCGGAGGTGTTCCGGCACGCCGTACGCGGCTTCGCGCTCTACCGCGACGCGAAGCTCGACCCGCTGCTGCGCGAGCTCGGCCAGTCGCGGGCCGGCTGGGCGCGCGGCAGCCGGTTCGTCTTCTCCCAGCACTGCAAGCAGCTGCGCGCGCTGGGCGTGCCGGAGGAGAAGGTCCAGGCCGTCGCGTACTGGCAGACCGCCGGCTGCTTCTCCGAGCTGGAACGCGCGGTGCTCGCCTACACCGACGGTCTCGTGCTCGACGGCGGCCGGGTGCACGACGAGATCTTCGCGGTGCTGAGGAGACATCTCAGCGACGAGGAGATCCTCCTGCTCACCTACATCACCTGCCTGTACGACATGCACGCGACGATGGCCAAGGTGCTGCGGCTGGAGTTCGACGACGTGGAGGAGCCCGTCGTCGAGGTGGCCGCGCCCGAGGGGTACGGCTCGCGCGACATCGCCGACGACATCGCCGGAGACGGCCGATGACGTTCGAGGTGCCCGAGCGCGTCCGGCCGGTGCGCGACGCCGTGTACGCCTTCATGACCGAGCGGGTCGAGCCCGCCGAGCCGGTCCTTGTCGGCGGCGGCGCGGCCGCCGCCGACAAGCTCCGCGAGCTGCGAGGCGAGGCCAAGGACGCCGGGCTGTGGGCACTCGGGCACCCGGCCGAACTGGGCGGAGGCGGCCTGCCGTTCCTGGACTACGTGTTCGTCAACGAGGTGCAGGGCCGCAGCGAGTGGGGCCAGCTCGCCCTCGGCACGTTCACCCTCCAGGACTCCCTCATGCTGCACGAGTACGCCGACGCGCGCTGGCGCGAGCGGTACCTGGCGCCGATGGTGGCGGGGGAGGTGTCGCCGAGCTTCGCGATGACCGAGCCGGACGTCGCCGGCTCCGACCCGACCGGCCTGTGCACCACGGCCGAGCTGGATGGCGACGAGTGGGTCATCCGGGGCCGCAAGTGGTTCACCACCGGTGCCGCGGCCGCCGCGTACACGACGGTCATGTGCCGTACGGAGCCGGAGGGCACGCCGCCGCACCGGGCGTTCAGCATGATCATCGTGCCGACCGACACACCCGGGTACCGGATCGTGCGCGACCTTCCCGTGCTCGGCCTCGCCGGCGGTCACTACGAGGTCGCCTACGAGGACGTGCGCGTGCCGGCGAGCAACCTGCTCGGCCCGCGCGGGGAAGGATTCCGCATCGCGCAGCGGCGGCTCGGCCCCGGCCGCATCTTCCACTGCATGCGCTGGCTCGGCCAGGCGCAGCGCGCCTTCGACCTGCTCTGCGAACGACTGAACTCCCGCAGCGCCTTCGGCGGACCGCTCGCGGACAAGCAGCTCATGCAGCGGCACGTGTTCGAGTCCTACGCCGAGATCCAGTCCGCGCGGCTGCTCACGCTCCAGGCCGCGCACCGAATCGACGCCGGCGACGAGGCACGCGTCGAGATCTCCGTGATCAAGGTCGTTGGCGCGCGGATGCTGCACAACGTCATCGACCGGGCCATCCAGGCGTACGGCGCGGCGGGCCTCACCGACGACCTGCCGCTGTCCCGGATGTACCGGCACGCACGCGAGGCACGCCTGTACGACGGCCCGGACGAGGTGCACACGCAGAGCGCGGCACGCCGCGTCCTGCGCGAGTACCGGAACGGCGGCAACTGGGAGTTCGGCCTCCGCTGAGTTCTACCGGAAGGACAAGAAGGCATGCCGACCGATTCGTCCGCCTCCGCTGGGCCGCTCGCCGACCTTCGCGTCGTGGAGATGGCCCAGCTCATCGCGGGCCCGTTCTGCGGGCAGCTCCTCGGCGACTTCGGCGCCGAGGTGATCAAGCTGGAGCCGCCGGGCACGGGCGACCCGATGCGGCAGTGGGGCCGGGAGAAGCCGCACGGCCGCTCCCTGTGGTGGCCGATCATCGCGCGCAACAAGAAGTCGGTGACCTGCGACCTGCGGACCCCCGCGGGACAGGACCTGGCCCGGCGTCTCATCGAGCGGGCCGACATCGTCGTGGAGAACCTCCGGCCCGGCACGCTCGAACGCTGGGGCCTCGGCTTCGACCGGCTGCGCGAGACCAACCCCGGCCTGGTCATGGTGCGGGTGACCGGATTCGGGCAGACCGGCCCGTACGCGCCCCGTGCCGGGTACGGCTCGATCGGCGAGGCGATGGGCGGACTGCGGCACGTCACCGGCGATCCCGGCAGCCCGCCCTCGCGGACGGGGATCTCCCTCGGCGACTCACTCGCCGGCCTGTTCGCCGCGCTCGGCGCGCTCGCCGCCGTGAACGGCCGCCGGCGGACCGGCCGGGGCCAGGTCGTCGACTCGGCCATCTACGAGGCGGTACTCGCGATGATGGAGTCACTCCTGCCCGAGTGGGAGGTCGCCGGCTACCAGCGCGAGCGCACCGGACCGGTGTTGCCGAACGTCGCGCCCAGCAACGTCTACCCCGCCAAGGACGGTGAGATGGTGCTGATCGCGGCCAACCAGGACACGGTCTTCAAACGGCTGGCCGCCGTGATGGACCACCCGGAACTGTCCACCGACGACCGCTACGCCACGCACGCCGCACGTGGCCACAACATGGCGGAACTGGACGAACTGATCTCCGGGTGGACCGCGAACTTCGGCGTGGAGGAACTACTCGCACGACTGCACGACGGAGGAGTACCGGCGGGCCGCATCTACACCGCCCGCGACATGTTCGCCGACCCCCACTTCGCAGCCCGCGAGGCCATCATCCGTCTCGTCCACCCGGAGCTGGGAGAACTCCCGATGCACAACGTCTTCCCCCGCCTCGGCGAGACGCCCGGTACCGTACGCGCGCTCGGCCCGCTGCTCGGCGAGCACAACACCGAGATCTACGGCGACCTGCTGGGCCTGAGCGAGAAGGAGCGCGCCGCCCTGGCCGAACGCGGCGTCATCTGAGCCGTACCTGCTGGGTGTCGATGTCCGCGTCGCGCTGGGCGAACGCGGTGTGATCCGAAGCGTGTTGGATGTCCGGCATGAGCATGCTGGACTACGACCGCGAAGCCGATCATTACGACGCGACCCGCGGCGGGGACGCCAGAGCCGCGTCGGCGGCCGCCGCGGTGCTGGCCTTGTTGCCGTACGACACCGCGCGGCTGGCCGACCTCGCATGCGGGACCGGGATCGTCACCGCCCGCCTCGGGGGACCGGGTCGGCGGGTCATCGGAGTCGATCTCTCCGCGGGGATGGCCCGTGTCGCCGCGGCGCGACTGCCCCACCGGATCACGATCGGCGATGTGACCAGGCTTCCACTGGCCGACGCGTCGCTGGACGCCGTGGTGATGATCTGGCTCCTCCACCTGATGAACGGACCGGCCGGCGCCGCGGCCCTGACGGAGGCCGCACGCGTGCTGCGGCCTGGCGGGTCACTGCTCACGACGGTGGACAAGAACGCCGCGGTCTTCGCCGTCGGCGGCGACACCACCGCACTGGTCAAGCCCGTGCGCGCGGCCTACGCGGCACCGGAGACGGACGCCACCGGCCGCGTGACCGACCTGGCCGGCCGGCTCGGCCTGACGGTGACCGCTCAGACCGAGTTCATCGGGACCGGGCAGGGGCGAACCCCACGCCAGTGGCGCGAACGGCTCCTGGGCGGTGCGTTCGCCTGGGCCGAGGCCGCCGGTGACGACCTGACCGCCCTGTGCGAGCGGCTCGAGGCACTTCCGGACCAGGACCGGCCGCGCGCGGATCCCGTCTATCGCCTCGTCCGGCTCACGAAGAGCTGATAACCGGCCCACCGCGGACTCCTCTCACCAGGCCCCGCGTCCTTGGCGGGTTTCCTCGGTGGGGCGCTGACTTGGTGGGGGAGGTCGCGGGCCGACCCGGTGTAGCCGGTGTCGACTTCGACTTTCACCGTGGGGTGCAGTCGGAGTTGCTCTTCGATGCCCTCGGTCCGGACCTGGGTGACGTCGTGCATCCGTCCAGGGCGCACCGCACCGAGCCACAGGTCGAGGCGCAGCGTGACCCCTTCGGCCTCGGCGTAGGCGAACACGTCCTCCAACGTACGCAGCCGCAGACCGGGCCGGTCCGGGACGGCAAACCCTCAATGCGCTCGGGAGTCGTCGCCATAACTGCAGGCGGCCCCAAGAGGGCTGCTCGCGGGGCCTCAGCGCAGTGCAACCTCGCCCGAGTGGACGGCACGCATGGCACGCTCAACAGTCTCTTGGCTTTCGCCGACCGGAGCCACGTAGCCGATGACGTCGCGCGCGGCATCCTCCCCGAGCATTCGGGTGATCACCCACGTGGCGAGATACTGGGACGCCAGGCAACCGCCCGCCGTAGCGATGTTCCCCTCGGCGTAGAACGGCGCGTCCAGCACAGTGACGCCACAGGCTTCGACAAAGGGCCGGCTCTTGATGTCCGTGCAAGCAGGCATGCCACCCAGCAGCCCGAGGCGAGCCAGCACCAGCGCGCCAGAGCACTGTGAACCGATCAGCTGTCGCGAAGGGTCGAGCGACAACATGGAAAGCAGCCGGTCGTCGGCGACCACGTCGCGTGTCTTCACTCCGCTACCGATCAACACGACGCTGGCCTCGGTCACGAACTCCATCGGGCGCTGCCCAGTCACCTCGACGCCGTTCATCGACGTGACCACCGGCGTTGGCGTTGTGATGAAGGACTCCAAGCCATCCTTACGACACCGGTTGATCAGCGCGGAAGCAATGAAGCTGTCGAGCTCGTTGAACCCGTCGAAGGTGACCACGGCTACCTGCATCACAACTCCTTCATGTACGGGATCAGATGCCCAGTCTCCCTGGCGCGCCGTTCCAGGTCGAGAGCCAATCAGCGGCTGACGACATGCTTACCGGCGCTCTTCGCTTCGAGCTCCGAGCCTGAGCGCCGTACTTACCGTCCCAACCGACCTGCTGACGTCCCGAGGCTCGCCATGCTCAGCTCAGCGTGAGCACAATCGTGCTCGCCCTCGTAAGAGGACATCTCGGTGGTGGTGGCGGTAGAGCATGGCAAGGGTGCAGGGGCAGATGGCGCCGCCACGGTGGTAGGGGGTGGTGTGGTCGGCTCTTCGGCAGCCGGGGAAGCGACATCGGCGGTCCCGGTGTCCGACCAGCCGACGCATCGCCGTGGACGGCCGGTAACGGGCGACGCCGTGCGCGGGGTGCTTCTCGCTGACAAAGCCGTCCCTGGACGCACGGCCGGACACAGTGCCGGGAGCAGCTCTACGACATCGCGGTGGATGTCGCGAGGCGGTGCGGCGAGCGTGTTGGTGAGGGTGGTCAGTTCGGTGCGGGCGGTTTCGGCGATGGCGTCGTCTGCCGCGGTCCAGCCGGGGTCGCCTGTCCTGAGGGTGGGGAGGTCGGTCGTGTCGGCGGGGGGCTCGCCGGTGACGAACGTGCCGTGTAGGAGTCCGAGGAACACATCCGCGCGGAGTCGGTCGGTGGCGCGGTCGTCGCCGTCGTGTTCGAGGCCGGTGGCGATCGCGGTGACGCGGCCGTACGCGGCGCCGGCGGCGTCGGCGTGCAGGTCCACACCGCTTAACCGCGCCGTGCCTTCTGCGGTCTCGACCAACTCCACGGCGCGGTGTGTTTCAGCTTCTTCGCGTCGCCGGTCTGCCGCTTGGGGGTCCAGCCGTTTGATCAGCCGCCGGATCTTCGCGCGGATCTGCCCGGTGGTCTGCTCCGGCGCCTTGGGCAGCACCATCTTCTCAACGGTGGAGGCGAGCCTGTCATCGACCTGGTCGATGCCATGCCACATCGTCCGAGCCTTGAGGTAGTCGATCCGCCCGGAGGCCAGCGCCGCGAACGTACCCGGCAGCCGCTCGGTCAACTCCGTCGCGAACCGGACCAACCCATCGGCCGAGGCAGAGGTGAGCGTCAACGCCTCCGCCACCTCGTCGTGCACGTGATCGGCCGCAGAAAGCACCTCCACCACGGCATCACGATCCTCCGCCTCGGCGAACCGCCGCCGGGCCAGCTCCGCGATCGCCGCCAACTCCACCGCCTGCACCCGCGACGCCAGCTGACGCGCCTCCACCATCACCTCGACCAACTCGCGGTCGGACAACTCACCGGGCAAGGACGTCACCATGCGCATTCACCCCCCGCACGTCTCCGGCCCTGGACTCGAACACAATATCGAGCCGTTCCAATCCACTCCAGTGACATTTCGGGCATTCCAAAAAAGGTTTCGTTGATCTGGGTGCCGGAAATGGAAAACGAGTGAATTGTCTTTTCTCGGCATTGATAGGTCTCAGATGGCGGATGTGCGGGGATGAATCCGCGTTCACTCCCGCCCTCGGCCGCCACCGTGGTCCGAAGGTCGATGAGCGCCAGTTCCGCTAGCCGGCGGCGAGCTTGTCCTGGGTCTGCCAGGAGGTCTGGAGGGCGGCGCCGGATCCGCGGCACCGTCCGACGTTCACGGTCACCGAATCCTCCGTGTGTTTCGTCTTCGGGCCGAAGCGCGCCTTGGGGCCGTTGTCGAAGGCGCGTACGCGGCCGTCGCGGGAGGACAGGACCGTGCTGATGTAGGTGTTCGCGGCCCCGACGACGTGCCCGCGGAGCTGGAGGCAGAGGTCCCAGCCGTCCTTGGCGGCGGTGTCGGCCAGGACCGCGGTGCCGGTGTACGCGCCGCGGCAGACCGACACCTTGAGCAGTGCGGAACCGGCTCGGGTCACGGTGTACGCCCGCTGGTAGTCGCGGCAGCCCTTGGCCGGCTTCTTCGTCGGCTTGGCGATGGGAGCGCCGGACCGGACGCCGTTGAGCTGGGGCCGGTGCGTGACCGGCGTCGGTGTGGGCGTGGGAGTGCTCGGCACGGTGACCGCCGTACGGACCGGGGGAGCGGTGGCGGCGTCGCCGCCGTCCGGCCACAGCGGCACCGCCACGGCGGCACCGGCGACGACCACGGCCGCTCCGGCGAGGAGCGCCCACCCGACCGTCCGCCGCCGCCCGGAGGCGGACGCGGGTGCGGTGGTGGGCGTGGAGGCGGGAGTCAGCGCCGACCGCGCCGGCGAGGGTACGGACCGCGGCGGGGAGCTCGATGCCGGTGACGTACGGGCCGGGCCGGAGCCCGAGGGCGAGGCCACGGCCACCGGCACCGTCGGCGGCGCGGCGGAGCCTGGCGGCGCGGACCCGGCGGGAGACGACGGCGCGGCGGAACGTGACGGCACCAGTTCGGAGGACGGCGACTCAGCCGCGGTGGGAGACGACGGCGTCGCGGAGTGCGGGAGCGCGGGTGCGGTGAAAGAGGACGGCGCGCCGGAAGATGATGTCGCCGGTTTGTTCGGAGACGGCGGCGCGGTGGACGTCGGTGGCGCGGACGCGGGGGGAGACGAGGGCGTACCGGAGTGCGCGAGCGGGGGTGCGGTGGGAGACGACGGTGCGGCGGCGTGCGGAAGAGCGGGCGTGTTGGGAGCCGACGGCCCCGTCGGCGACGGCGGTGCGGGAGGAGATGACGGCACGCCGGTAGGTGACGGCCCTGGTCTGTTGGGGGACGGCGGCGCGGGCGCGGCGGGCGACGACGACGGGGCGGAATGCGAAGGCGCGGACGTGGCGGGAGACGACGGCGCTTCGGAAGGTGACGGCGCGAATTCGTCGGGGGACGACGGCGCGGCGGGCGTGGCAGTCGCTGGCAGACGTACGGACGCCGCCCATGGGCTCGGTGCCTCCCCGGCCGGTGGCGCCGCACTGGATGTCCCGGTGACCGGTCGGGGCATGCCGGGGGTTTCGGCGGCCGTCTCGTCGGCGGCGGCCGGTGGTGGGAATGCGGGGAACGCCGGAGGCGGTGATGCCGCCGCGACGACGGGCTGGGGAACGGTGTCCGCGGGGATGGCCGCCTGCGTGGCGGTCGCGGGTGCGGCTGGTCGAGCAGCCGGGGACGGGACCGGTTGGCCGGGCGGCGGCGCCGTTGGTCGGGCGGTCGCGGGTGCGCCCGGTTCGGCGGACCGGGAGGTGACTGGCCGGCTGGCCGGGGACGTGGCCGGTCCGCCGGCTGAGGACGCGACTGCCTGACCGGTCGGCGGCGCGACCGGTTGTCCGGTCGGCGGCGCGGCCGGTTGTCCGGTCGGCGGCGCGGCCGGTTCGGTGGCCCGGGGGGCGACTGGCTGGCCGGCCGGGGACGCGGCCGGTCGGCCGGCTGAGGACGCGACTGCCTGGCTGGTCGGCGGCGCGACCGGTTGTCCGGTCGAGGACGCGGCGGGCTCGGCGGCCGGAGGCGCGATCGATTGGTCGGCTGGGGAGGCGGGCGGTTGGGCGGCCGCGCGTGAGGCCGGTTCGGTGACCGGGAGTGCGGCTGGCTGGCCGGTCGGGGACGCGACTGGCTGGTCGACCAGAGACGCGGGCGGTTGGGTGCCCGCGTGTGAAGCCGGTTCGGTGGCCGGGGGCGCGGCTGGTTCGGCGGCCGGGGATCCGGCCGGCTGGCCGGGCAGGGAGGCGGCCGGGGTAGGGGTGGCCGGCTTCTGCTCCGGTGGGGCCGCGCCGAAGGCCGGGGGTGGCATCAGGGGCTCGTCGACGGTGGCCTCGTGGCCGAGTAGGCCGGCCTGGGCCTGTTGGGCGGTCGGACGGCGGGCCGGGTCCTTCGCGAGGCAGGCGGACACGACCGATCGCAGCGGCTCCGGCAGGGCGGAGACGTCCGGCTCGTCGTGCAGGATGCGTTCCATCACCGCGTGCACGGACTCGTTGCCGAACGGCGGGTGGCCCGTCGCGGCGAACAGGATCGTCGAGCCCCACGCGAACATGTCCGCGGGCGGGCCGATCTCGTCGCCCTTGACCTGTTCGGGCGCCATGTACGACGGTGTGCCGGCACGGGCGGACTCGTTGTTGCCCGCCGCGCCGAGCGCGCGGGCGATGCCGAAGTCGATGACGCGCGGTCCGTCGGGGCCCAGCAGGACATTGTGCGGCGTGAAGTCGCGGTGGACTATGCCGGCCCGGTGGATCGCGGCGAGGGCGGTCAGCGTGCCGATGGCCAGGCGTTCGAGCGCGCCGCCGGTGCGGGGGCCGTCGGTGAGGATGTGGGAGCGCAGCGAGCGTCCCTCGACGTACTCGCTGACGATGTACGGGTGGTCGCCCGCGAGATCTGCGTCGAGCACTTGCGCGGTGCAGAAGCGTGCGACCTTCTTCGCCGCGGACAGTTCACGTACGAACCGGTCGCGGGCGTTGGGGTCCGCCGCCATCCGTGCGTGCAGTAGTTTGATCGCCACCTGCTCGCCGGAGGGACTCTCCCCGAGGAAGACGACACCCTGGTTGCCCTCGCCGAGCCGGCGCAGGAGCCGGTGGCCGCCGAGCTCGGGCGGATCGCCCGGGCGCAGCGGAAGGCCGTTGGCCATGGGTGTGTCCTCCCGGTCAAGCCATCGTCCACAGCGCGTCAAACGATAGCGCCGGATCCGAGCGCCGATACCGGCATCGTCCGGTCTCGCCGGAGTTCAGCTGGTGGCGCGGCCGACGGCGTACTGGAACAGGTTGTCCTGCTGGATGGTCCCGTCGGCGCGCCGCTGGTTGCCGAAGTTGGTCAGGAACACCTGGTACGCGGCGTCCATGCCGACGACCTCGATCGCGCGGGCCACGTTGGGGGAGGACTGCATCGACTCCCAGGCGGCGTCGAGCGAGGGGAAGTCGTACCTGCGGGTCACCTCGGCGTAGGCGTACACGTCGAGGCCGGCCTCCACCATCACCTCGCGCAGGTGATAAAGGTCGCGGACCGGCTGGGAGCCGGGGGAGCCGGCCGGTACGAGGCCGCGTACGGCGTTGATGAACGCGCTCGCCTCGCGGCCGGACCAGTTGTGCCACAGCCCGATCACGACCGAGCCGCCGGGCCGGGTGACGCGCGCAAGTTCGGCCACGGCGACGGCCGGGGGTTCGGTGTACTGGATCGCGTCGAAGGCCATGACCTGGTCGAAGCAGCCCCGGTCGTAGGGCAGTTCGGCGGCGTCGGCGACGCGGAGGTCGGCGTCGGGCAGCCGCTCGCGCGCGACCTTCAGGAGGTCCACCGAGGCGTCCAGGCCGGCCACCTCGGCGCCGCTGCGCGCAGCGAGTTCGAGGGCCGTGCCGTTACCGCAGCCGACGTGCAGCAGGCGCGTCCCCGGTCCGGGGTCGAGCGCGCCGAGCGAGGCGATGTAGAGAGGGCGGAGCTGCTCCTCGCACACGTCGGTGAAGGCGACGCCGTTCTGCGGATGAACCTGGATGGGACCCACCATCGCGTCCTCCGGGTAGACGTTCGTTCAACTACATGATCACTTCGCGCCGGACAGCGGTGCATCCGCATATTTACCTATTTGCTGACTTTGTTCACCGCATTCGCCGTACGTGATCCATACTCCTTGGTGTGGCCCGGCGAGTCTCGTGCCCTACCCTCATCGGCCGTACCGCGGAGCTGGCCCGGCTCGACGCCGCGCTGGCTCAGGCGCGGGACGGCTCTTCCGTGCTGCTCTTCGTCTCCGGCGACGCCGGCATCGGCAAGTCCCGGCTGGTGGAGACGTTCACCGCGCGGGCCAGGGAGAACGACGCGATCGTCTTCTCCGGCGCCTGCCTGGACCTGGCCGAGGGCGCCGCGCCGTACGCGCCCTTCGTCGCCGCCCTGCGGCCGCTGGCCGACGAGCTGAGCGGCGACGAGCTCGCCCACGTCCTCGGCGAGGCGCGGCAGGAGCTCGGCGCGCTGCTGCCCGAGCTGTGCGGAAGCCCGACGAGCCGGCGCGACCGGACCGAGCGCGGACGCCTGTACGAGCTGGCGCTCGGGCTGTTCCGGCGCATGGCCGCGCTGCGCCCGGCCGTCCTCGTCCTGGAGGACCTGCACTGGACCGACCCGGCCTCGGCCGACCTGCTGGCGATGCTCGGCGCCAACCTCCGCCACGCGGGCCTGGTGATCATCGGTACGTACCGGAGCGACGAGGTTCCCCGCGACCACCCGCTGCACAACATCGTGCTGGAGCTGGAACGCTCCGGCCGCGCCGAGCGCGTCGAGCTGACCGGCCTGTCCGTCGATGAGGTGACCGCCCAGGTCACCGGCATCCTCGGCACCGAGCCCGCGACGCGTCAGACCCGGTCCCTGTTCGACCGGTCGGACGGCAACCCCTTCTTCGTCGAGGAACTGCTCGCCGCCGGGCCGACGAGCACGGGGCTGACCGCCAGCCTGCGCGACGTGCTGCTGACCCGCGTCGAACGGCTCGCGCCCGCGACGAAGCAGGTCCTGCGCGCGGTCGCGATCATCGGTCGCGGCGGAGACGAGGAACTGATCGGCACCGTCACCGAGCTGCCCGCGGGCGAACTGGAGGCCGCACTGCAGGAGGCCGTCTCGCACCGGCTCCTGGTCGTCACGGGTGACGGATACGACGTCCGGCACGCCCTGCTGCGCGAGGCGCTCCAGGCCGACCTGCTGCCCGGCCGGCGCAACCGGCTGCACCTGGCGGTCGCCGAGGCCCTCGCGGACAAGAACGTGCCGGCCGAGTCGGCACGCCACTGGCACGCGGCGGGGCACCGGCCACAGGCCCTCGCCGGCTTCGTCGCCGCGGCGATCGACGCGCAGACGTCGAACGCCTGGGCCGTCGCGCTCGCGCACTACGAGCGCGCGCTGCGGCTGTGGCCGGATGTGGCCGACGCGGAGAGCCGCTGCGGCCTCGATCACGCGGAGTTGCAGCGGTGCGCCGCCGAGGTCGCGATGGCCGAGGGGGAGATCGACCGCGCCCTCCACCTCACCGAGGCGTCGATGGCCGAACTGGACGCGGGCGCCGAACCGCTGCGCGCGGCCGCCCTGCGCATCCTCGCCGGCCGGATCCACTGGGTGGCCGGGGACGTCGCCGCCGCCTGCCGCTCCTACGACGAGGCGGTCGCGCTGCTGCCCGCCGAGGCCTCCACGCGCGAGCGCGCCCAGGTCCGCGCCCTCCAGGGGCACGCCTTCATGCTCCAGAACCGGTACACGGACGCCGCCGCCTGCTGCCGGGAGGCCATCGCCGTGGCCGTCGCCGTGGGCGCGCCCGACCTGGAGGTCCACGCCCGCAACACCCTGGGTGTGGCGCTCGCCATGCTCGGCGAGGCGCCGCAGGGTCTGGAGGAGCTCGCCGCCGCGCTGCGGCTCGCCAAGTCGCGCGGCGACACCTGGGAGCTGGGCCGCACCTACGTCAACTTCTCAGACGCGCTGCTGTGGGCGGGCCGCTGGGCGGAGGCCGCCGAGGTCGGCATGGAGGGCGTGCACGTCTGCCGCGGCCTCGGCTACGGCCGTACGACCTGCATGTGCGCGGCGGGCAACACGCTGGGCGCCCTGGTGCGGCTCGGCCGCTGGCCGGACGCGGACCGGCTGGTCGACGAGGTCAGCGACATCGACGCGCCGCCCGGACAGCGGTGGGGCGTCACCCTGGCGATGACCGAGCTCGCGCTGCGCCGCGGCGACGTCCAGGGCGCCCGCGCGCGGTTGTCTTCGGTGGAGGAGATCGCCGCCCGGTCGCAGAACAGGGAGCTGGTCACCTCGTTCCACGTCTGCGCCGCCTGGCTGGCGACCGCCGAGGGCGACAACGAGGCGTGCCGCGAACGCGTACGGGTCGGCCTGGACCTGATCCGCGGCTCGGAGTACCTGCGGCTCGGTCCCGAGCTCTGCGCGATCGGCCTGGCCGCCGAGGCGTCGCTCGGCGGCGACCCCGGCCCGCTCCTCAAGGAGTGCCGGGAGTTCCTCGCCGGCATGATCGCGTGCCCGGAGCCGGAGGCGTACGGCCGCACCGCCGAGGCGGAGTCGACGCGACTCACGACGCCCGACCCGCTCGCGTGGGCGGACGCGCGGGCCGCGTGGGAGGACCTCGGCGAGCCGTACCACGCGGCGTACTGCCGGTTCCGCGGAGCCGAGGCGCTCCTCGCGACGAAGGGCTCACGCGAGGAGGCCGCGACACTGCTCCGCGCGGCCCACGAGACGGTCGTGGCGCTGGGCGCGGACAGCCTGCGGAGGAAGATCGAGGACCTGTCCCGCCGGGGACGCCTGGAGCTGGTACGGGCGGGCGAGACGGTGCCCGGGCTGACCGCGCGCGAGGGGGAGATCCTCGCCCTGCTCAGCGACGGCCGGACCAACCGGCAGATCGCCGAGGCGCTGTTCATCAGCGAACGCACGGTCGGCGTGCACGTCTCGCGGATCCTGCACAAGCTCGGCGTGCCCAACCGCGGCGCCGCCGCGCACCTGTTCAGAGTCTCGGAGTGAACGAGTCGCCGCGCAGGGCGCGATCGACCAGCTCGACGCCCTCGGCGATCGCCACGAGCCGGGTGCCCTCGCGCCGGTAGATGTCGAGCACTGCCTCCACGCCGTGCGGCGGGATGACGCCGGACAGCTCCGTACGGGCCGTGCGGAACCCCAGCCGGGCCGCCTCGACGCTCGCGGACACGTGCTGCCGGGCCATCCGCGCGAGAACCACGGGGTAGCGGCGCAGCACGCCGTAACGGCGGTATTCGGCCGGCACGAACTCCAGGAGCCAGGCCACCGCGGTCTCCTCGAACCTCTCGGTGCCCGGGGGATGCACACCGGCAGGCCAGCCGGGCGGAACGTAGGCGTTCACAGGGATCAGACTACGACGTGTTCGAACATCTGTTCTAGCGTCGGGATGAGCTCAGTCCTCGTCCTCATCCGGCCGGTCGGGTTCGTCCGGCTCGCGCCGCTTGGTGATCCGGATCGTGCCCGAGTCGAGATCGTCCCGTCCCCGGCCGCCGGCCTCGGTGTGCAGCTCGTGGCGGCGGGTCTTCTCCTTCTCCTGCTCCTCGAGCTGGATCTGCTTTCCGGAGCCACCGAACGCGGCCTGCAGATCGGCGAACATGCCCGGTCCGAAACCAGCACCCGACTCGGAGTCACCGCGGATCGCCGACATCAGCCCGCCCCCGCCCGTGCCCTCCTTCGGCCAGTCGATGACCTCGGGTGGGGGAGGCGAGGCCGTACGCTTGCGCGGGCGCCTGCGACGCCGCCGGAACGGTGATCTCACGCATCCTCCAACGTTCTGCCGATCCCCAGGATTCCTCGAGACTGCGAGCGAGTCTCTTACGAGGACCCGCCCGAATGGTATGCGCCCTCGCGGTGATCTCGGACGGTAACCTGCGGAGCGTGTCCCTCACTCTGGCCGACATCGTCGGGATCTTCGAAGACCGATACGACCCGGCCTGGGCGGAGTCCTGGGACGCCGTCGGCCTGGTCTGCGGCGATCCGGACGCGCGGGTCCGTCGGGTGCTGTTCGCGGTCGACCCGGTCGCCGAGGTCGCGGACGAGGCGCTCGCCTGGGACGCCGACCTGATCGTCACCCACCATCCGCTGCTGCTGCGCCCCGTGCACGGCGTCCCGGCCACCACGCACAAGGGACGCCTCGTCCACCGGCTGATCCGGAGCGGCACGGCGCTGTTCACCGCGCACACCAACGCCGACGTCGCCGATCCGGGGGTCTCCGACGCCCTC
The DNA here is from genome assembly GCF_050936355.1 of Actinoallomurus sp. CA-142502. Lineage (NCBI taxonomy): Bacteria > Bacillati > Actinomycetota > Actinomycetes > Streptosporangiales > Thermomonosporaceae > Actinoallomurus > Actinoallomurus sp. CA-142502. The sequence continues at coordinate 8,253,310 of NZ_JBNJMY010000001.1, read as the reverse complement.
GCGCGCGCCGTCGGCCTGTCCGGCGACCTGCGGCCGCTCAGCCCCTCCCCGGACGATCCCCGGCGCGGGCTCGGCCGGGTCGGCGAACTGCCCGGCCCGCTGACCCTACGGGAGTTCACGGCGGGCGCCGCCAAGGGGTTGCCGGCCACCGCGGGCGGCCTGCGCGTCGCCGGCGACCCGGACACCCTCGTCCGTACGGTGGCGGTCTGCGGAGGGGCCGGTGACTCGCTGCTGGGCGCCGCCCGCGCGGCAGGCGCGGACGTCTACCTCACCGCCGACCTGCGCCACCATCCGGCCTCGGAGTTCCGCGAGGCGGGCGCGACCGCGCTGGTCGACGCCGCGCACTGGGCCACCGAATGGCCATGGCTTCGCGACGCGGCCGGGCTGTTGGGGGAGACTAACGTTGAGACCCGGATCTCCGCGGCCGTCACCGACGCTTGGACCTTTCGATCCCACGAAGGAAGTACGTGAAAGCAGCACCTGAAGCCCAGTTGCGGCTCCTCGACCTGCAGGAGCTCGACACCGCGCTCGACCGGCTCGACCACCGCAGGCGCGCGCTACCCGAGCTGGCGGAGATCGCACACGCCGAAAACCGGCTGCGCGAGCTCGGCGACGCGCTCGTCGCCGCGCAGACCGAGATCAGCGACATCGACCGGGAGCAGAAGAAGGCCGAGCAGGACGTCGACCAGGTCCGCGCCCGCGCCGAACGCGACCAGAAGCGCCTCGACTCCGGCCAGGTCTCCTCGGCCCGCGACCTGGAGAACCTCCAGTCCGAGATCACCTCGCTGCAGCGCCGGCAGTCCGACCTCGAGGAGATCGTCCTGGAGGTCATGGAGCGGCGCGAGGAGGCCGAGACCCGGCTCCGCGCGGTGGAGGCCGACCGGGAGACCGGTGACAAGGCCCTGGCCGAGCTGACCGCCCGGCGCGACGCCGCGTACCGCGAGATCGACGGCGAGGCCGAGCTGACCAAGCAGGCGCGCGCCGGCGTGGTCACCGACATCCCCGGCGACCTGCTGAAGCTGTACGACAAGCTGCGCGACCAGCAGCGGGGCGTCGCCGCCGCGGCCCTCCTGCGCGGCCAGTGCCAGGGCTGCCACCTGCAGCTCAACACCGTCGAGCTGAACGAGATCCGCGCCGCCGCCCCGGACGACGTCATCCGCTGCGAGGAGTGCCGCCGGATCCTCGTCCGTACCAAGGAATCCGGCCTGTGAGACTGATCGTCGAGGCGGACGGCGGGTCGCGGGGCAACCCCGGACCGGCCGGCTACGGCGCGGTCGTACGCGACGCCGTCTCCGGTGAGGTGCTCGCCGAGGCCGCCGAGTCGCTCGGTGTGACCACCAACAACGTCGCCGAGTACCGCGGCCTGATCGCCGCCCTGACGAAGGCCGCCGAGCTCGCCCCCGACGCCGACGTCGAGGCCCGCATGGACTCCAAGCTCGTCGTCGAGCAGATGTCCGGCCGCTGGCGCATCAAGCACCCCGACATGAAGCCGCTGGCCATGGAGGCGCGCAAGCTCGCCTCCGGCTTCTCCTCGGTCCGCTTCACCTGGATACCGCGCGAGCGCAACAAGCACGCCGACCGGCTCGCCAACGAGGCGATGGACGCCGCAGCGCAGGGGCGCGAGTGGTCCGCGTCGTCCTCTGCTGCGGCCTCGGCCGACGACGAGGAGCCTCACCGGGAGACCCCGGCGGGCTGGACCGCCCCGACGGGCGCGCCGACCCGTACGCTGCTGCTCCGGCACGGCGAGACGCCCCTGTCGGCGGAGAAGCGTTTCGCCGGCGTCGGCGAGATCCCGCTGACCGAGACGGGCGTGCTGCAGGCACAGGCCGCGGCGAAGGCCCTGGCCGGCCGCTCGATCGACGCGATCGTCTCCTCGCCGCTGGGCCGGGCCCGCCAGACCGCGCAGGAAACCGCCGACGTCCTCGGCCTGCCGGTCCGCACCGACGACGGCTTCCGCGAGACCGACTTCGGCGACTGGGAGGGCTACACCTTCGCCGAGGTCCGCGAACGCTGGCCGGCCGAACTCGACGCCTGGCTCGCCGACCCGTCCGTGGCCCCGCCACACGGCGAGAGCTTCACCGCCGTGGCCCGCCGCGTGAACACCGCACGCGACAAGCTCCTCGTACGCTTCCGGCAGCAGACGGTCCTGATCGTGTCGCACGTGACCCCGATCAAGCTCCTCGTACGCTCCGCGCTGGACGCGCCGCCGTCGTCCCTGTACCGCATGTTCCTGGACGTGTCGTCGATCTCGGAGATCGACTGGTACGCCGACGGCCCCGCCGTGCTCAAGGGCTTCAACGACACCCACCATCTCGGGTAGCCGCGGGCGGGGGTCGTCACACGGTAAAATGTCGGGCTGGTGGACGAGTCGGCCGGGCGGCCGCGGCGGGGACCCGAACGGTCCCCGGCGAGGAAGGTCCGGGCTCCACAAGGCAGGGTGGTCGGTAACACCGACCCGGAGTGATCCGCGGGACAGTGCCACAGAAAACAGACCGCCTCCGCGTCCGCGGAGGTAAGGGTGAAACGGTGGTGTAAGAGACCACCAGCGCCCCAGGCGACTGGGGCGGCTCGGTAAACCCCACCCGGAGCAAGGTCAAGAAGGGCCCGCCACGGCGGACCCGCGCAGGCGATCGAGGGCAGCCTGCCCGAGCCTGCGGGTAGACCGCTCGAGGCCGCCGGCAACGACGGCCCTAGATGGATGGCCGCCCCTCCGCCGAGGCGGAGCGACAGAACCCGGCCTACAGGCCGACTCGTCCACTGCGCCGGCCCGGGGGGCGACCCCCGGAACCCCCGATGTGAGGGGCTCCGCCCCCCACGCCCCCCGCGGGCTGAGGTCGCGGGAGGGCCTCGAAGATCATTGGGCGGCGGCGGTTCGCCGGGGTTGGAAACGCATCAGCGGAACGATGTGCGTCCTGGGACGGCCGTCCGACCCTGTGCAGACTTCCTGTCCGTCTTCAAGGCGGCCCGAAGACGGGCCGCACGCGCCGCCGACTCGGCGCCCGCCCTTCGCTCCCGCTCCAGGCGGGCAGGCAGCCGGTTGGCTGGCACGGATTCCCTCGGTTCTTCCGGGCCGCGCTTGCCCGTAGTTCCGCATCGAGCCGTTGGACGAGCTGGGCGACCGGTGCCGGCTGTCACGTCGCTCACCGTGGGCTGCTCCCGCTGCGAGATTGTCCGGATCGGACGGAACCCATCAAGGGCGCCTTCGGCGTCGGCTTCGCCGATCTTCGACCCTTGACGGAACCCGCCCGAGAGTCCCGGAGTCGGCAGCTATCGGGAGCAGGGAGAGGAATGGTACGGCCCTGCGGCCACTGCAGGAAACTGTCGACAGCGACGACAAACGATGGAGGCGAAACGCTTATGTCTCTCACCTGGGTCGAGTCCGCGGGTGGCCCTCTCCTGGTCGCCCCAAAATCACAGCTTTCACATTGGGGCGGATCAACCGACGACGACGGGCCCGTTGAGACCTGGGGAGACTACGGCCGCGCCTGCTCGGTCCAGGGATACATCGGCCTCGTCGCCATCGGCGATCAGCACGCGCTGGTCCTCGGAGACGAACCTGCCTCCACAACGTATTTGCCGGCTGAACGGCTATTTTTGCGATGGGCGGCCGCCTACTCCGAGAGCGAACTCGTAGCCGCAGCCAAGCGCGCTCTGCGGAGCCACGTTCAGTGGGACGAGGACGAAGACCTCGTCTGGGACGTCCATGAGCCGATCGTGATCTTCGACTCCGCCTGGCCAGGCTCAGAGATCGAGCCCGGCAACCATCTACTCATCGACCTTGAACCGGGCCGTTACAGAGTCCGCGCCACGTATCTGAAGGATCAGGACAACTGGATGATCCTCGTGCAGCTCCAGCCGACGACAAACTCAGCCAGCACCTCCTGAATACCCTCTTGACCTGGGCGTATGAAGGTCACACGGTCGCGGCCCGAAATCTTCCAAACTGGGGATCAACCCAGGAGGTAGGCCTGACAGATCGCTGATGCGATGATCGGCCGGTGGCTACTGAGAGGGACACAGCTTCTTACGATCACACCTGCGGCGAGTGCGGTAGGCCGTACAGGATCGGCTTCCGCAACCAAGGCGGCACCAAGGCGGCCCATTCCACTTCATGATCGTCACGATGAACTCGCAGCCCGATGACCGTATGCAGATCGTTGGCCACTGGCGTAGCGGCGACCCGCACGGATGCATCTGGGCTGTCGAGGCGAGGTCGGTCCAGGCTGACCAGTCGTTCGGTTCTGAAGAACGCGAAAGGCCCCGCTCGCCCGGAATTGGGGGAGCGGGGCCTTCCGTTGGAGGTCAGCGGCGGTAGTCGCCGTAGGAGTTCCAGTCCTCCGGACGCTTGTCCTTGTCCTCGTTGCTTCCGTACGAGTTGCCGTACGGGCTGCTCGGGTACGCCTGCGTGGCGTTGGGGTCGTCCGTCGGCTGGCTCGGGGTCGAGGACGAGCCCGAGTCGTAGCCGGAGGAGCCCGGTCCGTAGTAGCTCGAGTCGTTCCCGTACGAGGACGACGAGGAGGAGCCGCCGTAGGACGAGTAGCCGCCCGTGGACGAGGACCCGTACGAGTCCGACGACGAGCCCGAGTAGCCGGTGCCCAGCGGGTCGTCCGACGAGCTGTACGGGGACGAGTCGCCGCTCGAGGAGTAGCCCGACGACGAGCCGTAGCCGCTGTCGTAGGAGGACGACGACGAGCCGTACCCGCCCGTGCCGCTCGACGAGGACGAACCGGAGTAGCCCGTGCCGAGCGGGTCCGAGCCGTAGTCCGACGACGACCAGCCGCTGCCCGCCGAGGGTACGCCCCCGGCCGACGGCGACGAGCCGTACGACGACGACCCGTACGAGGACGAGGACGACGACGACGAGCCGGACCCGTACGACGTCGGGCGCTCGCCGGTGCCCAGCGGGTCGTTCAGGGGGTCGTTCAGGGGGTCGTAGCCCGCGGCCGGCGCCTCGTTCTCGGAGGGGGACGCCGAGCCGCGCTTGCGGTCCGACTGGATCTTGGCGAGCAGTTCGTCGACGCTCGGCAGCCGGGTTTCGTCCTCGCCGCCGGATGACGGGGCGGGGCCGGAGGCGGACGCCGCCGGCTGTACGGCCGTGGCCGGCGCCTGCGACGGGGCGGGCGGGGCCGGCGGCGCGGGCGGCGGCTGGTGCGCCGGGGGACGGTTGCCGCGGGCGCCGTAGCTCGGCCGCTCGCCGGTGTTCAGAGGGTCGGCGTAGCTCGGCCGCTCGCCGGTGTTCAGCGGGTCGTCGCCGTAGCCGTTGTTCTGCGGGGGCTCGGACCCGTACGGGGCGAAGCCGCCGCTCTGCTCGGCGGAGCCGTACGACGGGAGGGGGGCGTTCGGGTCGGTCTCGCTCGCGCGGCCCACCGGTGCGTCGAGAGGGTCCGCCGGGATGGCCGGCTGCGGGGCGGTCGGCGGCGCCGGGGTGTCGATCGGGCCGACCGGGTGCGACTCCATCGGCGGCTGGCCGGGGCCCTGCGGCAGCGGTCCGGGGCCGTGCTGCGGCGGTCCGGCGGGGCCGCCATGGCCACCCGGCGGCGGACCGAGCGGGTCGTTGCCGCGCGGCTCGACCGGCTGGTCGCCGTTCTGCCGCCAGGGGAACTTGGGCTTGTCGAAGGTGATGGTCGACCAGTACTCGTCGTCGTCCATCTCCTCGTTCGACCGGCCGGACGGCGCGGGCGCCGGGCCGGGGGCCGCGGGCAGCGAGGCGTGCGGAGGGGGAGGACCGGGGGGCGCGCCCGCGACCGGGCCGCCGGGACCGCCGGGACCGCCGGGGCCGGAGGGCCCTCCCATGGGAGCGGGTGGGAGCTGCTGAGGGCCACCGAGGGGCGTACCGGCGACACGCATGTCGCCGTACGGCTCACCGTACGGCTCCTCCTCGTAGTCGTACTCCTCTACGGGCTCACCGCGACGGCCGCGGGATCGTCCTCCACGGCGGCCGCGGGGCTGCTCGTCTTCGGACATCCAGTCGTCGTCGTCACCCGCCCGGCTCGCCCTCATGCCGAGTGCGACCAGCACCCCGACGAGAACGACAACCGCGACGAGTCCGAGGACAACGATCAGACCCCACATAGCACCACCCAACGCCATGGTCTAGCGGTCGACGCCGACGCGGAGACCGATTCTGTGATCACCGGCGTCCGGGCCCCCAGGGACCTAGACCGATTGTTGCCGACCGCTATGACCCTTGTCACACGGTTCGCGGACATCTACTCTCACACTACTTGCCGCAAATGGCCACTCGGGTCAGTGGCCATCAACTCATGCCCTCGGCCACGAAGATCTACCGTCTTCACGTCGGTGGACATCAGGCTCATGGTCCACCGAACCGCACGGTCATCCGGCCGCGGGCGACCGTACGCTGGGCGATCTCCGAGAGCACCTGGTTGAGCTTCGCGCCGTTCGGCAGCGGCACCTTGCCGCTCAGGGCGTACACCGTGAACCGGTAGCGGTGCAGCTCGCCCTTTGGCGGGCACGGCGGGGAGTACCCCGTCTGGCCCGCGGTGTTCACCGCCTGCTCGGCCCGGCGCGGCACGACGCCTTCGAGCAGTTCGTTCGCTGTCGCGTCGATGTTGAACAGGACCCAGTGGACGTACGCCCCGCTGGGCGCATCCGGGTCGTCGAGCACCAGCGCCTGCGCGCCCACGCCGGTCGAGGCGACCGACCACCGCAGCGGAGGCGTCTTGCCCTGCCCGCCCTCGGTCTTGCAGGCGAACCGGACGGGAATCGGCGCGCCCTCGCGGAACGCCGGGCTGGACACGGTGATCGAGTCCGGCACGCTGCCGCGTACGATCTTGGTCTGCCCGACCAGGCCGCATCCACTGAGCGACAGCAGTCCGACGGCGGCCAGGCAGACCGGCCGCCAAAACGTGGTCATCATCGATCAATAGCTCCCGGGGGACGATCGTACGCCGCGCCCGGCCGGTGGCCTCGCATTCCGCGGTATCCGCGGGAGCGGTGCCGGATGCGGTCTCGCTCACACGAGGCGGCGGCGGGCGTCCGGCCCACCTTAGGGCCTCTCGCGCGAGCCCGCCGTACCTGCCCCACAAGCGGGCGGGCGCCGCGTTCAGCCGAGCAGGTCGCCGACGATCGCGCGGATCCGCGCGCGCTCGTCCTCGTCGAGGCCGCTCCAGAACTCCCGCTCGGAGTCGTACCAGATCCGGGTCACCGGCTCGCGCAGGGCGCGTCCGGCATCGGTCAGCCAGACGCGGACGAGGCGGGCGTCGGAGGGGTCGCGTTCGCGGCGTACGAGACCGGACCGTTCCAGGCCGCTCACGACCTTGGTGACCGCGGGCGCCGAGACGCCCGTGCGCGCGGCGAGGTCGGCGGACGTGACGCCGTCCTCACGCCAGAGCTGGGCCAGGTAGAACTCCTGCCCCAGGTGCAGCCCGTGCCGCTCCAGCCCTCCGGCGAGGACGGCCTTGTACCGTCCGAGCACCCGGATCAGCCGGTAGGACGGGCTGTCGAGCAGCGAACGTTCCACCTGATCAGCGTAACCATCGTCCCCGGTCGTGGCCGGGGAGGCGGCCCGAGGAACCTCGCGGCCGCCTGCAAGATGGAAACGATTATGGCGAGACACGGGAACTTATCGAGATATATCGTGGCTGCGGCCGCATGTGACAACCGTGGGAGGGAGGACGGCTCGTGCGGATCGGGCTGCTGGGCCCCCTCGAGGTGGCCGACACCGCCGGCCGGCCGGTCGAGGTCGGCGGCTCCCGCCTGCGCACCCTGCTCATCCTGCTGGCCCTCGACGCCGGCCGGGTGGTGACCGCGGAGCGGCTCGCCGACGGGGTCTGGGGCGACACCCCTCCCTCCGGCACGGCCAACGCGCTGCAGTCCCTGATCTCCCGCCTGCGGCGCGCGGTGCCCAGTCTGGTGATCGAGTCGCACCCCGCGGGCTACCGGCTGGTCCTCGACGGCGACGGCACCCTCGACGTCATCGAGTTCGACCGGCTCGCCGCACGCGGGCAGGTCCTGCTGGCCGACGACCCGGCCGGGGCCGCCGACGCGTTCGCCGAGGCGCTGCGGCTCTGGCGCGGCCCGGCCCTCGCCGACGTCGCCGACGCCGACTTCGCCCGCGGGCACGTCTCCCGCCTCACCGAACGCCACCTGGGCGTGGTCGAGGACCACGTCGAGGCACGGCTGCGGCTCGGCCGCGCGGACGTCGCCGAGCTGGAGGCCCTCGTCACCGCTCACCCGCTCCGCGAGCGGCTGCGCGCGCAGTACATGCGCGCCCTGGGCGCCGCGGGACGGCAGGCCGACGCGCTGGCCACGTTCGAGGACGCGCGCCGCACGCTCGCCGAGGAGCTCGGCGTCGACCCGTCGGAGGAACTGCGGGAGGCGCACCTGGACGTGCTGCGCGGCGCGCCCACCGGGCCACGCCCGACGGCCCGCACCAACCTGCGCGCCCGGCTCACGAGCTTCATCGGCCGCGAGAAGGAGCTCGACCGGGTCGGGCGGCTCCTGGAGGAGAACCGCCTCGTCACCCTGACCGGACCGGGCGGAGCCGGCAAGACCCGGCTCGCGGTCGAGTCCGCCGACCGGCTCGCCGACCGCATGCCGGGCGGTGTCTGGCTGGCCGAACTGGCCCCCGTCGGCGACGCGGGCGAGGTGCCGCAGGCCCTGCTCGCCGCGCTGGGCCTGCGCGAGCGCGCGCTGATCGGGAGCATGCGGGGTACGGCCCCGGCCTCGGCCGACCCGGTCGAGCGGCTCGTCGCCGCGCTGGCCGGCGAGCGGTTGCTGATCGTCCTGGACAACTGCGAGCACCTCATCGACGCGTGCGCCCGGCTCGCCGACCGCGTCCTGGCCGACTGCCCCGGGGTACGCGTCCTCGCCACCAGCCGCGAGGCGCTCGGCATCACCGGCGAGACCCTCTGGCCGGTGCCGCCGCTGGCCTTTCCGGACCCCACCACCCGCGCCGCCGGCGACGTGCTCGACTACCCGGCCGTACGCCTCCTGGCCGAGCGGGGCGCGGCGGTGCGCCCCGGTTTCACCATCGACGCCGACCTCGACGCGGCCCTCGCCGTCTGCCGCCGCCTCGACGGCATGCCGCTGGCGATCGAGCTGGCGGCCGCGCGCCTGCGCACGATGACGATCGGGCAGATCGCCGGCCGCCTCGACGACCGGTTCCGGCTGCTCACCGGCGGCAGCCGTACGGCGCTGCCGCGCCACCAGACCCTGCGCGCGGTGGTCGACTGGAGCTGGGACCTGCTGGACGAGCCCGAACAGGTGCTCCTGCGCCGGATGTCGGTCTTCGCCGGGGGCGCCACTCTGGAGAGCGTCGAGGAGGTCTGCGGCAACGACGTGTTCGACGCCCTCATCGGGCTGGTGGAGAAGTCGCTCGTCATCGTGGACGGCGCCGGCCGCTACCGGATGCTGGAGACCATCCGCGCCTACAGCGCCGGCCACCTGTCCCAGACCGGTGAGGCGCGGCGCGTACGGCGGGCGCACGCGCACCACTTCCTCGCACTCGCCGAGACCGCCGAGCCTCTCCTCCGCACGCGCGATCAGGTGGAGTGGCTGCGGCGGCTCGACGCGGAGTACGACAACCTGCAGTCGGCGCTGCACTGGGCCATCGACGTCAGCGACACGGCGCTCGCGGTGCGTTACGTCGCCGCGCTCGGCTGGTACTGGCTCATGCGCGGCCGGCGGGCCGAGGGAGAACAGCTCGCCGCCGAGGCGGTCGCGCTGCCGGGCGAGGGACCGGCCCAGGCGCGGGCGCTCGCCTGCATGTACTGGACGCTCGGCGCCTTCGGCAGCCCCGGCCTCGACACCCCCGGCCGGGCCGCCCTGCGCGCACACCTCGAGGCGGCCCTGGAGGCGTCCCGCCACCTCGACCCCGACGGCCTGCACCCTGTACTCCGCGCCGCGCCGGTGGTCCTGCGGTTCTTCGACGGCCAAAGCGATGAAGCACTGGCCGGAATGGAGCCGTTGCTGACCGCGCCCGACCCGTGGCTGCGGGCGACCGGCCGCACGATGCGCGCGCACGGGCTGATCAATCTGGGGAAGGTGGGGGAGGTCGAGGCCGACTTCGGGGCCGCGCTGGAGGAGTTCCGCGTCATCGGCGAGCGCTGGGGGCAGTCGCTGGCGCTGGCCGGGCTCGCCGAGGTCGCGCTCTGGAGGGGCGAGACGGTGCGCGCCAAGGGCTACACCGAGGAGGCGCTCGGCCTCTCTCTCGAACTCGGGAGCCACGACGACGCGAGCTTCCTCCGCATCCGCCTCGCCCAGGCCTACAGCGCGGTCGGGGACGAAGAGGGAGCGCGGGCCGAGCTGGACACCGCCCTGCGCAGCGCCCGGCGCCGCAGCGCGCCCGAGGACCTCGCCGTCGTCCGCTTCACGCTCGGGGAGTTCGCGCTCCGCGCGGGCGACCTGCCGGCCGCGCGCGAACACCTCGAAACCGCCGTCGACCACCACCGGGAGGGCGGACCGCCGCAGTTCGGCGCCATGATCAACTCGCTGCTCGGGCTCCTGCACACACTGGAGGGTGACACGGACGCCGGGTTCGCCCGGCACGCCGAGGCGCTCCGGCTGGCCATGGCGGGGTTCGACGCGCCGGTCACCGGGCTGGCCCTCGTCGGCTTCGCGGACCTGGCCGTCCGTACGGGCGAGCCGGAGCGCGCGGCGACCCTGCTCGGCGCCGCCGTCGCCGTACGGGGCACCGAGGACCGGTCGCTCGCCGACCCGCCGCGCATCGAGCGGGCCGCGCGGGAGGCGATCGGCGACGCGCGGTTCGACGCGGCGTACGCCCGGGGCCGGGCGATGAATCGCGAGTCCGCGTGCGCGTACGCGCACGCGGCCGGCTCCCGGGCGTGACGCCTCGTCCTCAGATGCGGCGGCGCAGGGCGCGCACCGCGAGCGGGGCGAAGACGACGGCGACGATGACGGCCGAGATGAGGCTCTGGGCGACCGGAGTCGCGACCGCGCCGCCGTTGATCAGCCCGCGGGTGGCGTTCGCCAGGAAGGACACCGGGTTGACCTTGGCCCAGGCCTGCATCCAGCCCGGCATGGTGTGCACGTCCACGAACGCGCTGCTGGAGAAGCTCATCGGGAAGATCGTGGCGAAGCCGAAGATCTGCACCTTCTCCGGCGCGCTCACCAGGACGCCGATCAGCACCGAGACCCACGAGACCGCGAACGACATCACCACCAGGAGCAGCAGGGCGCCGGCCACCCCGGCGACGTCGGTCTTGACCCGGAAGCCGATGATGATGCCCACCGCCAGCAGCATGCCCATCGACCAGACCTGCTTGACCGTGTCCGCGGCGATCCGGCCCGCCAGCGGCGACATGCGCGAGATCGGCAGGGCGCGCAGCCGGTCGAAGACGCCCTTGGTGATGTCGGTGTTCAGGCCGACACCGGTGTTCAGGGTGGCGAACAGGGCGTTCTGGGCGATGATGCCGGGCAGCGCGTACTGCAGGTAGGCGGTCGGATGACCGCCGGCCATCTGGCCGCCGAAGACGTACGTGAACAGCAGCACGAACATGATCGGCTGGACGCTGAGGTCGATCAGTTCCATCGGGTTGTGCTTGATCTGCACGAGCGTGCGCCAGGCGAGGGTCAGCGTGTGCCGGACGGTCGCGAGCGGGCTGACGCGCGAGGACAGCGTGCGTGGGGCGGTGACGGTGGCGGCGCTCATGCCGGGCTCCCTTCGAGCTCGGGCTCGGGTTTCGGCTCCTCGGCGCGGTGGCCGGTCAGGGCGAGGAAGACCTCGTCGAGGCTGGACCGGCGCAGTGCCAGCTCGTCCACGAGCACGCCCGCGTCGTCGAGGTGACGGACGACCTTCGGCAGCACGCCGGGGTCGGAGACCGGCGCGGTGACAAGGTCGCCCTCGATCTGGATGTCCTGGCCGACGACCATGCTGACCAGCCCGGCGACCGTCTCGCGGTCGCGCGTGTCGACCGGCCGTACCTGGAGCACCTGGCCGCCGACCTGGCTCTTCAGCTCGTCCGGTGTGCCGTGCGCGATGACCTTGCCACGGTCGATGACGGCGATCTCGTCGGCGAGCTGGTCGGCCTCTTCCAGGTACTGCGTGGTGAGCAGCACGGTCACGCCGTCGTCCACCAGCCCCCGCACGGTGTCCCACAGCCCGCCGCGCGCGTGCGGGTCGAGGCCGGTGGTCGGCTCGTCCAGGAACAGCACCGACGGCCGCCCGACGAGGCTGGCGGCCAGGTCGAGCCGGCGGCGCATGCCACCGGAGTAGGTCTTGGCCGCACGGTCGCGCGCGTCCCACAGCTCGAACCGTTCGAGCAGCTCGGCGGCGCGCGCCTTGGCCTCCCGGCGCGGCATCTCCAGCAGCCGTCCGATCATGACGAGGTTCTCGGTGCCGGTGAGCATCTCGTCGACGGACGCATACTGGCCGGTCAGCCCGATGAGCTGCCGGACCTGGTGCGCGTCGCGCACGACGTCGTACCCGTCGACCGTCGCCCGGCCCGCGTCGGGCCGGAGCAGGGTCGCCAGAATCCGCACCGCGGTCGTCTTGCCGGCCCCGTTCGGGCCGAGCACCCCCAGAACGCTGCCGGCCCGGGCGGCGAGGTCCACCCCGTCGAGGGCGACCGTGTCGCCGAAGTGCTTCACCAGGCCCTCGGCCTGGATCGCGTAAGTCATGGGCTCTCCCCGTGGAATGTGATGTCTCCTGCCATCACTGTCCACGGGGGGCCTGGCATCTCACGCACATTCGCCTGACATCCGCTGATACGTGCCTGACACGGCGCGTACGAGGACGTCCGGTTACTCGGGGCGGCGGGCGCCGAACATGATCTCGTCCCAGGACGGAACCGACGCCCGCTTGCCGCGGGCCTTCTTGCGTGCCGGACGCTTCTCCTGGGCGGGCGGAGGCGTGGCCTTGCCACCGGCGGCGGCCGCCGCGGCCGGCTGTTCGGTCTCCGCCGCCGGGGCCTCGGCGGGCTTCGGCTGTTTCGGCGGCGCCGGCTTCGGCGTGGGCTTCGGCTGGACGGGTCCCCGCGCAGCGGGCTTCTGCGGCGCGGCCTTCGGCTCGGCCGGCTTGGGCGCCGGCTTGCGTACGGCCGGCTCGCGCTTGGCAGCCGGGCGTGCGGGTTCGGCCGGCGCCGGTGCGGGCTCCTCGGCGGGCGGTGCCTGCGGCGCGGCGGCGGCGCTCTCACGCGGCTCGGCGGGGCCCGTCTCACGCGGACGCGGCGGTGCCGCCTCCTGCGCCGGGGCTTCCTCCTGCGGCTTCGCGGGTGCTGTTTCGCGAGCGGTCTCGCGCTGGGTCTCCTGCGGCGACGGCGGCACCGCCTCACGCGGTGCCGTGTCCTCGCGCGCCGGGGCGGCCTCGCGCTGCGACGGCGCGCGGGACAGGCCGGTCTCGCGCGGCTCCTCCGGCTCCGGGCGCGGCACCTCCGGCCGCGGCGCCTCCGGTCGCGGGATCGCCTGGCGCGGCACCTCGCGTACGAACGCGGGCTCCTCCACCGGCGGTGGTTCCTCCCGCGGCGCGGGGGCCGGGGCGGGGGGCGCCTCCTCGCGTACGGGTTCGGTGACGACCTTCATCGCGCGCCGGGGGACGAACGGGGTGACGATGTCGTCCACCGGGTCGTCCAGCTCGAGCGAGGACAGCCGCGCGGCCTCCTCGTTGACCGCGGAGATGTGCCGGCGACGCGGGTCGTAGGCCCACTCCGCGGCGTACGGGCGGCCGTCGTAGGAGAACGACAGCCGGACACGCCAGGTGGAGTCCTCGCACTTGCGGGAGTCCCACTCGACCTCTTCCAGGTCGATGCCCCGCTTACCGAGGCGCTCCTCGACGATCTCACCGAGCGCCGGCGCGGGCGCGGACTCGCCTTGGCGGCGGATCGTCACGCGCTGGGCCTGCTGCGCCATGTACTCGCGTTCTTGCAGGACCGGTCCCTCGAACCAGCGGACACGCTCCACCGGGATACCGGCCGTCTCGGCGATCTCCTCCGCGGTCTCTCCAGCGCGGATGCGAGCCTGGATCTCCTTGGGACGCAAGGGACTCTCCACTTCGATCTCGTACTGGCCGAGGCGGGAGAAGTGCCCACGGACCGCGGCGCGAAGCCGGTCGTCGACGGGCAGCGTGAACCGGGTGCCTCGGCCCGCGGTGGCCAGGACGAGGTACGAACCGTCCTCGCTGACCGCGACGAGGCGCAGCTCCTGCATGCGTGTCCTTTCGTGCCCTGTCCAACGTGGCTCGGGGCGCATGCGTGCCCTTCCCCCGGTTCCTTGAGTCTCTCGTCAGGACGCACCTGCCCGCCAGCACCGTACCCGGCATGTCCGAACATCGCCGTCCTAGCGACGTGATCCTGTCAAGTTCCCGCAGCGTCGTCCCAGCTTGCCTGTTCACCCGGGTGCGAGGTGGAGGGGTTGACGATTCTTGTGCATCCTTTTCCAGGCGATGTCGTTCGATGCCGTCGCGGGGGTGCCCCTGCCGCTCACTTACCGAAGATACGAGTCGTATATGCGTTAGCAAACCGCCTCTCGGGGTCGAACCTGTCGCGGAGCGCCAGAAAGTCCCCGAAACGCGGGTAGACGCCCTCAAGATACGCCGCGTCGCGAGTGTGCAGCTTCCCCCAGTGCGGACGGCCGCCGAGAGCGGCCAGCACATCCTCCACGTCGCGGAAGTACTCCTCGTGCTCGGACGAGTGGAACACGTGGAAGGCCAGGAACGCGCTGTCGCGCCCGTACGCCATCGACAGCCAGGGGTTCTCCGGCGGTAGCAGGCGTACCTCGATGGGGAACCCGATGCGCCGGCCGCTGCGCTCGATCACCGACCGTACCTCGCGCAACGCGTCGGCGAGCTCCTCGCGCGGGATCGCGTACTCCTGCTCCTTGAAGCGCACGCGCCGCGGGCTCGTGAAGACCCGGTCGGAGCGGTCGCGGTACGTGCGGGCGCCCAGGGCGCGAGCCGAGACTCGGTTGATCGCCGGGATCGTGCCGGGGAACCGCGACCCGATCCGGTTGGCGAGCCCGAACACGGAGTTCGACAGGAATTCATCGTCCAGCCAGTGCCGGAACGCCGACAGGGGCTTCGCCGGCCCGGCCACCCGGTTGTTGCGCTTGGTGAGACACCCGTCGGTGTGCGGGAACCAGTAGAACTCGAAGTGATCGTTGGCGGCGGCCAGGTCGTCGAGGCCCTTCAGCACCGCGTCCCAGCGCATGGGCTCCTCGCGCGCCTCCAGGACGAACGCGGGAACGGTGTGCCAGGTGATCGCCGTCACGACGCCGAGCGCCCCGAGCCCGGCGCGAGCGGCGTCGAACAGCTCCGCCCGCTCGTCCCGCGAGCAGGTCACGGTCGTGCCGTCGGCCAGCACGAGTTCGAGCCCGGCGACCTGCGAGACCAGCCCGGCCGCCTCCCGGCCGGTGCCGTGCGTCGCGGTCTGGATCGCCCCCGCCAGGGTCTGCTCCTGAATGTCACCCATGTTCGCCAGCGCGAGCCCGTGAGCGGCGAGATGCTCGTTGAACGCGTGGAGCGTCATGCCGGCCTCCGCGGTCACCAGACCGGCGTCGGCGTCCACGGAACGCAGCGCGGTCAGCCCCTCCGGGCGCAGCAGCACACCCTCGGTGACGGCGGCGCCGGTGAAGGAGTGACCGGTGCCCACCATGCGAACGGTCAGACCGTCGTCGGCCGCGGCCGTGACCGCGGCGGCGACCTCCTCGGCGGACCGCGGCGCGACAACGCGTCGGGGAGTGGCGCGCTGGTTACCGGCCCAGTTCCGCCACACAGGGCTGGGGGAGGACATAATCCGAGATTTACTCACGTTATCCGGGTCGTCGGCAAGCCGGTCGAGTGCGGTTTCCGCGCGGAGCGGTTCTGCGCGGAGCGGTCCCCGCGCGGGTAGTCGGCGTGCCAAGCGGTCCCCGCCCGAGACGGTCCCCGCCCGAGATGGTCCCCGCCCGAGATGGTCCCCGCCCGAGATGGTCCCCGCCCGAGATGGTCCCCGCCCGAGATGGTCCCCGCCCGAGATGGTCCCCGCCCGAGATGGTCCCCGCCCGAGATGGTCCCCGCCCGAGATGGTCCCCGCCCGAGATGGTCCCCGCCCGAGATGGTCCCCGCCCGAGATGGTCCCCGCCCGAGATGGTCCCCGCCCGAGATGGTCCCCGCCCGAGATGGTCCCCGCCCGAGATGGTCCCCGCCCGAGATGGTCCCCGCCCGCCACGGGGGCTCCAGCCCACTTCCATTGTCAAGTGTCGCGGCCCTCTGGCGGAAGGCCCGCAGGGCCCGCTGTGGATAACACCCGGGGGTCTGGCCGGGACCGGCCGAATTGTGGGTAACTAGCGTCCGGGCAGATTCGTTGGGATGGTCGATGAGACGTTTCGCACGCAGACACTTGGCGCTTCGGGGGCTCCCGGCCGCGGTCGCGGCCATCGCCGTGGCGGCGACCGGCACCGTCGCCGGCGGCGCGGCGTACGTCGTGACCTCTCAGCCCAGAACCGGCCAGTCCGAAACCGGCCGGGCCACGCCGGGACGCACGCCCGCGGCGGCGGCGCGTCCCACCACCGTCGTGCCCGCGTCCGAGCAGCCGTCCGCGCTCAAGCACGTCGTCCCGCCGGACTTCCTCATCATCTCCGGGCAGCCCGTGAGCAAGCGGCAGTTGGCCAAAGTGTCCAAGCTCGCGCACGTACGCGACGTCATCACCGTCGACGCCGGCGCGATACGTCTGCAGGGCGGCCAGGCCAACATGTTCGCCGTCGACCCGGCTCGTTTCCGTGCCTGGACACCGCTCGACACCGCCATCGACGACGCGCTGTGGACCGCGCTGGGCCGTGACCAGTTCGTCGTCTCCGACGACGTGCAGCGGCAGCTCGGGCTCCGCTCCGGCATGCAGTACGCGATCCAGGGCCGCACCCAGCTCATGGCGACGATGGGCGGGGCCGGGTCGCTCGGCCTGCCCGGCATCAACGTGCTCGTCGGGCGGACGGCCGGGCGCAGGATCGGCCTGGTTCCCGACATCGGGTTGCTCGTCAACGCGCCCGGTGCCGACCTCGACACGCTGCAGTCCGGGTTGCGGCGTGCGGTCGGCGCGCAGAGTCAGATCATCAACCTGCACGAGAAGCAGTACCAGCCGAAGGCGAGCAAGAAGAGCGGCCGCCCGACCAGCTACCTGCAGCTGTACCAGCAGGCCGCGGGCACCTGCCCGGGCCTGTCGTGGACCGTGCTCGCGGCCATCGGCCAGATCGAGAGCGACCACGGGCGCAACGTCGGGCCCTCCAGCGCCGGAGCGCTCGGGCCCATGCAGTTCATGCCGGCCACCTGGCGCTCGTACGGCGTGGACGGCGACGGTGACGGCAAGGCCGACATCATGGACCCCTTCGACGCCGTGCCCGCGGCCGCCAAGTACCTGTGCGCGAGCGGCGCCGGGCGCGGCTCGCTGTCCAAGGCGATCTGGGCCTACAACCACTCGCAGGCGTACGTGAACGCGGTCCTGTCCCTCGCCCACTCCTACGCGCGTCGTTTCTCGTGAGCCCCGGAGCGGGTACGCGCGCGCGGCTGGTTTGATGGAGACATGGCCTACGACGCGTTGCTCCTGCTGTCCTTCGGCGGTCCCGAGGGGCCGGACGAGGTGATGCCGTTCCTGGAGAACGTCACGCGTGGCCGTGGCGTGCCGCGCGCGCGGCTGGAGGCCGTGGCCGAGCACTACCACCACTTCGGCGGCGTCAGCCCGATCAACCAGCAGTGCCGCGACCTGAAGGCCGCGATCGAGGCCGACCTCACCGGCCATGGGCTCGACGTGCCGGTCTACTGGGGCAACCGCAACTGGCGGCCGTTCCTCGCCGACACGCTGCGCGAGATGAAGGCCGACGGCGTACGGCGGGCGGCCGCGTTCGTCACCTCCGCCTACAGCGGTTACTCCTGCTGCCGGCAGTACCTGGAGGACATCGAGCGGGCCCGGGCCGAGGTCGAGGGCGCGCCCGAGATCGACAAGCTGCGGATCTACTTCAACCACCCCGGCTTCGTCGAGCCGGTGATCGAGAACGCCCGCGCCGCGTACGAGCGGATCCCCGAGGACCTGCGCGACGAGGTGTCCCTGGTCTTCACCGCCCACAGCGTCCCGATGGCCCAGCCCGGCCGGGAGGCCTACGTCGAGGAGCTGAACGACGTGTCCGCCCTCGTCGCGGCCTCGGTCGCGGCCGACCGGCCGTGGGCGTTGGTGTACCAGAGCCGCAGCGGGCCGCCCACCGTGCCCTGGCTCGAACCCGACGTCGGCGACCACCTGGAGAAGCTCCGCGCCGGCGGCACGCGCGCCGCGGTGATCGTGCCCATCGGCTTCGTCTCCGACCACATGGAGGTCAAGTTCGACCTCGACGTCGAGGCCGCCGAGCTGGCCGAGCGCATCGGGCTGCGGATCGAGCGGGCCGCCACCGCCGGCACCCATCCGCGGTTCGTCGCGATGGTCCGCGAGCTCCTCCTCGAACGCGACGGCGCCGAACGCCCGGCGCTTGGGACGCTGGGACCCCGTCCGGACACCTGCGCCGAGACCTGCTGCCGCAGGCCGGCGTGACCACGCGGACGAACACGTACGACGGGCCATCAGGGGGAGACGTGCACGACCTGCTCGAACTCGCGATCACCACGGCCGGCGCCGCGGGCACCATGCTCATCGACAAGCGCCCGGCCGACCTCCGCGTCGCGCACACCAAGTCGAGTCCGACCGACGTGGTCACCGAGATGGACCAGGCGGCCGAGCGGCTCATCATCGACCGGATCCGCGCCTCGCGTCCCGCCGACGCCTTCCTCGGCGAGGAGGGCGGCGCCAAGGACGGCGCCAGCGGCGTGCGCTGGATCATCGATCCGATCGACGGCACCGTCAACTACCTGTACGGCCTGCCCGACTGGGCGGTGAGCATCGCGGCCGAGGTCGACGGCGAGGTCGTGGCCGGGGTCGTCGCCGTACCGACGCGCGGCGAGCTCTACACCGCGGCGCGTGGTGAGGGCGCCTACCTCGTCCGCCGCGACGGCTCGACCGAGAAGCTCCAGTGCAACGCGGGGGTGCCGCTGGAACGCGCGCTCATCGCGACCGGCTTCGGCTACTCCGCGCAGCGTCGCGCCCACCAGGCCGAGGTGATGCTCGGCGTGCTGCCACGCGTACGCGACATCCGGCGGGCCGGCTCGGCCGCCGTCGACCTGTGCTCGGTGGCCGCCGGGCGCGTCGACGGCTACTTCGAACGCGGCCCGCACGAGTGGGACATCGCCGCCGGCGGGCTGATCGTACGGGAGGCGGGCGGCGCCATCGGCGGCCTGAACGGCCGGCCCGCGAGCGTGGAGCTGACCCTCTCGGCCGGGCCCGGCCTGTACGAGGCACTGCACGACCTGCTCGTCCCGCTGGCGCCCGAGCGCGACTGAGCCGGGCGCGGATCACGACGAGAGCGGCCCCGCGATCACGCGGGGCCGCTCCTGTTCGTCGATCAGTACGCCCGACGGCGTCCCTTCACTGCGGGACCGTCGTTGGATGACCGTTCGCCGTGACTGTCTCCGTCTCGCCCTTCGCGGTGCCTCAGGCGCAGCGCGGAACGTCGATGCCGTGGCTGGCGGCGGTGCGGTGAAGATCGTCGATCTCGGCGCGCTGGGCCTCGACCAGAAGATCGTCGCCGGTGTCGTGGGCCGCTCGTAGCGACTCGTACGCGTCGTTCAGACGCTGGTGGATCGTCGTCGACAACTCGCCCACACGGTCTCCCTTCAAAAAAGAGGTGAAGAGCGGTCTACCCACGTCGCGGTCGCCGCTAAACCTGCGAATACCCTGGGCATGCTTATCGGACACTTACGCCGGGTGTGACATAACAGATACCGCCGCCTCCAGCGCGCGGCTGTCCAAGGGGGTGGATACAGGTGAGAGTCCTGGTCGTCGAGGACGAACGCGTGCTCGCGGACACCATCGCCACCGGGCTGAGGCGTGAGGCGATGGCCGTGGACGTCGCGTACGACGGCGCCGCCGCGCTGGAGCGGACCAGTGTCAACGACTACGACGTGGTCGTGCTCGACCGCGACCTGCCGCGGGTGCACGGCGACGAGGTGTGCCGGCGCCTCGTGGCCGACGGCGCCAGCGCGCGCGTGCTCATGCTCACCGCCGCCGGGGAGCTCGACGACAAGGTCGAGGGGCTCACCATCGGCGCCGACGACTACCTGGCGAAGCCGTTCGCGTTCGCGGAGCTGATCGCCCGCATCCGCGCCCTCGGCCGCCGCTCCGCGCCGCCGCTGCCGCCCGTGCTCGAACGCGCGGACGTACGCCTCGATCCGGCGCGTCGCGTGGTCACCCGCGGGGGGCGGCCGATCGACCTGACGCCCAAGGAGTTCGCCGTCCTGGAGGTGCTGATGCGCGGGCAGGGGAGCGTGGTCAGCGCCGAGCACCTGCTGGAGAAGGCCTGGGACGAGAACATCGATCCGTTCACCAATGTCGTACGGGTGACGATGATGACGCTTCGCAAGAAACTCGGTGATCCGCAGGTCATCGAGACCGTGCCCGGCGCGGGGTACCGCCTTTGAGCCCCTCGCCGAACGCCGTGACCCGCCGGATGACGGTGCGTCTCCGGCTGACGTTGCTCTACGGCGGCCTGTTCTTCGCCGCCGGGTTCCTGCTGCTGACGGTCGCGTACGTGCTGGTGACCAACATCCTGGAAGGGCTGCCGATCGAGGTCCGCACCAACGACCCGTTCGGCATCTCCCAGCAGGAGCAGCAGGCGATCCGGCAGAGCTTCATCGACAACGCCCAGCACCGGCTCATCACGCAGTCCGCGTTCGCGCTGATCGGCGTGGGGCTCATCGCGCTGGCACTCGGCTGGTTCGTGGCGGACCGGGCGCTCGCCCCGCTGCAGCAGGTCACCGCGACCGCGCGCAAGCTGTCCGAGAGCACCCTGCACGAGCGCATCGCCCTGGAGGGCCCCGAAGACGAGATCAAGGAGCTGGCCGACACCTTCGACGCGATGCTGGAGCGTCTCAACGAGGCGTTCGACGCGCAACGCCGTTTCGTCGGCAACGCCTCCCACGAGCTGCGCACCCCGCTGGCGATCAACCGCACCCTGCTCGAGGTGGCGCTCACCGACCCGGAGGCCTCCGACGACCTGCGCACCGTGGGCCGTACGCTGCTCGCCAACAACGCGCGGCACGAGCGGCTGATCGAGGGTCTGCTCCTGCT
The DNA here is from genome assembly GCF_050936355.1 of Actinoallomurus sp. CA-142502. Taxonomy (NCBI): domain Bacteria; kingdom Bacillati; phylum Actinomycetota; class Actinomycetes; order Streptosporangiales; family Thermomonosporaceae; genus Actinoallomurus; species Actinoallomurus sp. CA-142502. Next base: position 8,232,215 of record NZ_JBNJMY010000001.1, on the reverse strand, counting down.
GGCCCGCAGCGAGCGGGAGCTGACCACGCGCACCGCCGTCGACCTGAGCGACGTCGCCACGATGGTGCTGAAGACGGCCGTGCGCGAGGACCGGCCGGACGTCGAGATCATCACCGAGCTCACCTCCGGGCCCACCGTGGGAGACCCGGTCCTGCTCGAGCACCTCGTCTCGAACCTGATCGACAACGCGGTCCGCTACAACGCCGACGACGGCACGGTCGTCGTCCGCACCGGCGTGCTCGACGGCTGGGCCACCTGCCAGGTGGAGAACACCGGCCCGGTGGTGCCCGCGTACGAGGTGCAGAACCTCTTCGAGCCGTTCCGCCGCCTCAACACCGACCGGATCGAGTCGTCCAAGGGCGCCGGCCTGGGCCTGTCGATCGTCCGCTCGGTGGCCACCGCGCACGGTGGCACGGTGGTGGCGACGCCGCGCGAGGGCGGCGGCCTGATCGTGACCGTACGCCTGCCCAAGGCCTGAGGGCGTTCTCGGGTTTCAGGGCCCGTGACCGCGTGACGCCCCCCGAGTGGCACCACGCGGTCACGGGAGTACGGGGTCAGCCGGTGTAGGCGGCGAAGATCTTCGAGAACTCGTACGGCTGCTGAGAGATGTTCGTGCACTGGTAGAGCGCGCCGTTGCAGGCGTTACGGTCCCGGGTCTCCTCCCAGAACCCCAGCGTGCCGACGTGGTGCTGCTTGGCGAAGGACACGAGCTGCCGCGCGTCGTTCTGGTCGAAGACGCTGCCGTCGTCGTTCTTGCCGAGCATCGGCGTGACCCCGACCATCGCCCAGATCTGCGCGTCGGACTTCCCGGTGAAGATCGCCTTGAGCTGGTCGTGCGTGGCCTGGGCGGCCTGCGTCGCCGCGTCGCCGTCGTCGGTGCCGCTGCGGTAGTAGTCCATCGCCATGACGTTCACGGCGTCGGGACCGGCTCCGGCGTTCTTGGCCGAGGTCACGAGGTTGAGGCCATCGGCGGTGAGCCCCTCGGGAAGCACCGGCAGGGTGAGGGAGATCTTCAGGTTCGGGTGGGTCTGCTTGAGCCGCGCCAGCGCCTGCGAGCGCCGGGAGATCGACGCGGGGTCGGCCGTGGCGGCGCCCTCGATGTCGAAGTCGGCGTACTTCGCGCCGTACGCGTCCACGACCGCGGCGTACTCGGTGTAGAGCGAGTCGACGCTGGAGCAGGCCTGGGCGAGCTCGATCCCGGACGCGCCGCCGAAGGAGATCCGCACGTCACCGCCGGCCGAGCGGAGCGCGGCGATCTCGTCCTTCTGCCAGGCCGTACGCGGGTCATAGGCGTTGAACCAGCTGGCCTTGCAGCCCGCCCCGGTCACGAAGCCGAGGGTGAACCCCTTGATCCCGGACGCCTGCGACATCTGGCTGAGGGAGGGCGTGGGCCAGGAGCCCATGTCGACGTAGGGGGAGACGTACGGCCAGTTGGCCGTGGCGGCGGAGGCGGACGGAGCGACGGCGAGACCGGCCAGCAGCCCGGCGGGAAGGGCGATCGCGGCGAGCCTGGCGACGACGCCCTTGCCGAAGGCCGCGCGGGGACGGGACCTGCGCGAGAGCGCGAACCGGGTGACGGCGGACGAGGTGGTGGTGGAGGGGGTGGCGGCGGACTTGGCGAACAGGCGTCTCACGTCACACTCCTGGCGGGGAGAGGGATGGACGGGCCCCCGGAAAAGCTATTAGGAAGCTTTCCTATTGATTCCTATCGCGCCTTGACCGAGTGAGTCAAGCCGAACGCCCAGTGGGGGGCGGCCCCGCGGCCTGGCCGCGCGCCGGGTTCCCTCCCGCGCCGGCGGCAGTGAGGCGGCACCGGGTCACAATGGCGGTCGGGGATCGTGGCGGCCGAAGCACCGCAGCGGAACCCGGCCCGGCCAGGGATCGGGATGAAGGGAATCAGCGTTCGGTGAGCGCGCCGCCGCACGCATGCGCCGGGCGGCGCCGCCCGCTCGGTCGCGGCGGTGCCCTGCCTGCCGGACGATCCGTCGCTGCGGGTGTCGGGCCATTGCGAGGCCTGCGGGGAAGTCCATCAGACGGCCGGTGCCGACCGCCGTCGACGGTGATGCGTTCGACCACACGATCAGCGCCTACACCCCACCATGGCCACCCCGACCACCAGAGCCCACGCCTGAAAACTTCGCCGAAGCCCTCCCCGGGGCGGGCGGGGCATGTCCGGGGCACCGGCGGCGACCAAAGGGCCCCGTCTTGTTTCAGAGGCTTGTTCGGGGGTGGTACGGGCCGTGTCCGGGGCAGATCTCGTTGGGGCGGGCGTCTGCACCGGAGGCCGGGGATCGGCGGACGAACGCGGCTACCGCAGCACGTACCCCGGCTCGCAGGGGACGCGGCAACCGCGGGTCGTGGGCCCCGGAGGCCGGCTACTTGCGGGCCGTGGTCGTCAGGTTCGGGTAGCCGATCGAGTCCATTGTCATGCCCACGAACGCCTTCGTGTTGGCCACTCGGTACTGCGTGTGGGAGTACAGCGGGATCAGGGCCATGTCGTCCAGGGCGATCTTCTCCGCTGCCTGGAGCTGCTTCGCCCGCTGGCCCGCGTCGGCCGTGGAGCGGGCGGCCTTCATCGCGTTGTCGAAGGCCGGGCTGGTGTAGCGCGCGTAATTGCTGCCGCCCACCGACCCGTCGTCGCGGCGCTGGATCGAGTCGCTCGACAGCAGCGAGTACAGGAAGTTCTCCGCCGACGGGTAGTCGGCGACCCACGAGAACGGGTACAGGTCCTCGGCCTTGGCGCTCGCCTCGTCCTGGTAGAACTTCTTGATCGCGAGTTTCCGCAGCTTGACCTTCCAGCCCAGTTCCGACTCCAGCTGCTGCCGCACCAGCTCGGCGAGCTGGGTGTAGGAGCTGCTGTCGCCGAGGGTCAGCGTCACCGACGAGCCGGGGCCCAGGCCCGCCTGCTCAGCCAGGGTCTTGGCCTTCCCCGGGTCGTGGACGCACGCCGTGCAGCCGTTGGTCAGCGCGCCCGGGATGGCCGGCGGCACCATCGAGGTCGCGACCGGATAGATCCCCTGGTAGGCGGTGGCGACGATCGCCTGGCGGTCCAGTGCGTACGACACCGCCTGGCGTGCCTCCTTGGACTTCATCGCGCCCTTGTCGCCGATCGGCAGCAGGAACGTCATGCCGCCGATCGCGCCCTTGACCAGTTCACCGTCGGAGGAGTGGCGGGCGACGGCGGCCGGGATGGACGCCGACTGCAGTTCCGCCCAGTCGTACTGGCCGGCGTCGAAGCCGCTCAGCGCCGCGCTGAGGTCGGAGACGAAGGTGGCGTCGACCCGGTCGAGCCTGGGCTTGGTGAACGCGTACGCGTCGTTCCGTACGAGGGTGAGACGCGCGCCGGGCGTGTAGCCGCTGATCTTGAAGGGACCGTTCCCGACCGGCATCCGGTTGTAGCCGTCGTTGGACGCGTCGCCGGCCGCCGACGGCATCGGGGCGAAGACCGGGGCCGCGACCCGCTTCTCGAAGTCGCAGTCCGGCTTGGTCAGCGTCACCTGGAGCGAGTTCCCGCTCGCCGTGACGCCCGACATCGTCTGTGCCTTGCCCGAGAGCACGTCGTCGTAGCCCTGGACGTCGTCCATCAGGTAGCCCTCGCCGCCGGTCTTGTTGCGGGCGGTGCGGTTCCAGCTCCGGGCGAAGGCGGCGGCGTCGACGGGCTCGCCGTTGCTGAACGTCGTGCCGGCGCGGACGGTGAACCGCCACTGCTCGCACGTCGGATCGGCGGTGACCTGGGTGGCGAGCGCTCGGGCGGTCGAGCCGTCCGGCCTGATCCGGCTCAGCCCGGTGTAGAGGTTCTCCACCACGAAGAAGTCGGCCGTGGTGATGGCGTTCGACGGGTCGATGTACTCCGGCGCCGCCAGCGCCATTCGGAACGTTCCGCCGGCCTTCCCGGCCGTCGTGGGCGTGGGGTTCGGCCGGTGACCGCCGTCGGCGAGCTGGACCGCCGCGAACGTGCCGGCCGCCGCGAGCAGGACCAGCGCGGCGGCCGCGCCGGCCAGCACTCCGGGCCGGGTCCGGCGGCGCGGGCCGCCCCCAGGGTCGGGATGACTCCCGGACGGACGATCAGCGGGCTGCGTGTCGGCGTTCTGCCCGTACGGCGGCGGCGTGTTGACCCCCGATCCGTACGGCGGCGGGGTGTTCGGACCCGGTCCGTACGGCGGCGGCGTGTTGGCGCCCGGTCCGTACGGCGGCGGCGTGTCCCGGCCAGGCGGGTACCCGCCGGGCTGGTACGCGGCGTACGGCCCGGCCGGCGGTGTCCACGGCGGCGGGTCGGTGTTCTGGGCCGCGACCTGCGCGCCCTGGTTGAGGACCTCGGTGGCGGGCGCCGGGTGGGCGCCCGGGAGCGAGACGCCGTCGTTGCTGAGCAGCCGGAGCAGCACCTGCTGGGCGGTCGGCCGCCGCCGCGGGTCCTTGGCCAGGCACGATGCCACGACCTCGCGCAGCGGGCCCATGAGCATGCCGAGCGCCGGCTCCTGGTGGACGATCCGGTTCATCACGGCCGGAATGGAGTCCTGGCCGAACGGGGGGCTGCCCGTCGCGGCGTACACGATCGTGCCGGCCCAGGCGAACACGTCGGTGGGCGGCCCGGCGACCTCGCCGGCGATCTGCTCGGGCGACATGTACGACGGCGTGCCCACGGTCGTGCTCGTCAGCGTGCCGCCGGCGTCCAGGGCGCGCGCGATGCCGAAGTCGATCACTCGCGGGCCGTCCTCCGCGAGCAGGACGTTCGTCGGCTTGAAGTCGCGGTGGACCACGCCGGCCTCGTGAATGGCCGCGAGCGCGGTCGCCGTGCCGATCGCCAGCCGCTGCAGCACGCCGCCCGTCCGCGGGCCGTGCTCGTCCACGACCTCGCGCAGCGACGGGCCCTCGATGTACTCGCTCACCAGGTACGGGGTGTCACCCTCGACGTCGGAGTCGATGATGCGCGCCGTGCAGAAAGGCGCGACCCGCTTGGCGTTGGCCAGTTCCGCGGCGAACCTGGCCCGCGCCTTCACATCGCCGCTGAACTGCGCGTGCAGGAGCTTGACGGCCACCTGCTCGCCGTCCGGGTCCTCCGCGAGGTAGACGGTCCCCTGACCGCCCTCTCCGATCCGCCCGGTCAGGCGGTAGGAGCCGAGCCGCTCAGGGTCGTTCACCCGGAGAGGAGCGATCTCCGGCATGGGCGTCCCTCCCGCGGGTCACTGCTTGGTGAGCGTCCCGTTCGCGAACGAGGTTCCGAGTTCGGTCTTGCTGATCTGCCAGTTCATGGAGGAGCCGTTCAGCGTCATCGTCACGTATGAGGACGTCGGGCAGGTGCCGCCGGACTGGTTGAACAGGGTCTGGCTGAAGACGACCTTGGTGTCGGTCGAGCTGTCGGGCTCCTCGAACATCGAACCGGAGCAGTTGCCGTAGTCGGCCTTGCCGATCCGCGAGTCGGAGTTCAGCGTGATCGTGATGTTGAACGGCCGCTTGTCCGCGCCGGAGTCGGTGTTGGTCCCGGTGCCCTTCCACGTGCCGACGTACGTGTCGGGCACGCCGTAGTGCGACGGGCTGTAGGTCGGCAGGGTGGACAGGTCGTGCTTGGTCTTGGACAGGAAGCCGGCGGCGAGCGCGATCGGCAGGCCCACGACGAGCAGCAGGAACACCACGCAGCCGATGCCGATGAAGATCGGGACGTTCTTGTTCTTGCGCTGTGGCGGCGGGGGTGTGAACTGCGGCGGCATCGGCCGCTGCTGCTGCTGCCACGGCGGCGGAGTCTGCGGCCCCGGCATCATCATCGGCGGGTTCGGCGTCGCCGGCCCCGGCATCATCGGGGGCGGCGTGTTCACCATCGGCGGCGGCGGTGGCGTGTGGATGATCGGCGGCGGAGGCGGCAGCTCGGCCGCGACCTGGGTGCCCTTGTCCAGCAGGTCCGCGCGGTCGGCCGAGGGACCGGGCGTCGCGCCGACCTGACCGAGGAGGCGCAGCAGGAGCTGGTGCGCGGCCGGCCTGCGCCGGGGGTTCTTGTCCAGCGCCGCGCCGACCAGCTCGCGCATGGTGCCGGTGAGGCGGGAGAGGTCCGGCTCCTCGTTGAGGATCCGGTTGATGATCACCGGCAGGGTCTCGGCCTCGAACGGCGAGTGGCCGGTCGCGGCGAACATCATGGTGGCGCCCCAGGCGAAGATGTCCACGGCGGCCGTCAGAGGCTCGCCCGTGAGCTGCTCGGGCGCGAGGTAACCGGGCGTCCCGACCACCATTCCGGTGGCGGTGACGGAGCTCTGCTGGGAGTTGACCGAGCGTGCGATGCCGAAGTCCACGACCCGGGGGCCGTCGGAGGCGAGGAGCACGTTGTTGGGCTTGAAGTCGCGGTGGACGATGCCGGCCTCGTGGATCGCGGCGAGCGCGGTCGCGGTGCCGATCGCGAGGCGTTCGAGGGCGGCGCCGCGGAAGGCACCCTCCTGCAGGACCACGTCGTACAGCGGAGGGCCGTCGATGAACTCGCTGATGATGTACGGCGGCCGGCCGTCGAGATTGGAGTCCAGGACCTGGGCGGTACAGAAGGGTGACACCTTCTGTGCCGATTCGACCTCGCGAGCGAACCTCGTACGGGCAGACGAGTCGGCGTTCATCTGCTCGTGCAGAAGCTTGATCGCGACATGGTCACCGGAGGGCGACCGGCCGAGATAGACGGCCCCCTGGCCACCCGCTCCGAGCCTTCCGACGACTTGGTACTGCCCCAGCGAGGTCGGATCGCCCGGCTCCAGGGGAGCGGCATCCGGCATGTGTGACCCCCTCCAACAACCCTTATTCTTTGCACCCGCCAGGTCTATCCCGGCGGGAACGATATCGCGTTACCTGTGACGCACGTCGTGCTTATCCGGTTCATGGTTGTGAGGAGGTGACTTGTCGCCCGCCTGCTGCTGTGATGTCGGACACATCGGACATCCCCGGCGCGGGTGCGGGAAGACGCCGTGTGACGCGACGTGGCTTGCGTGTAGCAGGGCAAATCCCGTGACAGAATTTCCCGCCCGGATCGGGCACAAGATGGGCTTCCCAAGCGTTAGACCCGCGCGACGGGGCGCATAACTATGGACCGAGGGGGATGGAGATAGAAGATGGCCACCGACTACGACAGTCCACGTAAGACCGACGACGACCTCAGCGAGGACAGCCTGCAGGAGCTGCAGGCCCGCCGGGCTGACAAGAGCACCGGTGTCATCGATGAGGATCTCGACGCCGGTGAGGTCACCGAACTGCCGGGCGCCGACCTTTCGAACGAGGAGCTCAGCCTTCGCGTTCTGCCTCGGCAGGCCGATGAGTTCACGTGCGCGCGCTGCTTCCTCGTGCACCACCGCAGCCAACTGGCCGAGGAGAAGAACGGCCAGTTGATCTGCCGTGAGTGCGCGGCCTGAGGCCGGGAGCGGTGGTGTCGGAAGAACCGGAGAGGGAGGTCGCCCGCTGGGGGGACGGAGACGACCGGCTCGGCCATGAGATGGCGGAGCTGGTCGGCCGGTTGTCCGCCGAGGACGACATGGACCGCGAGACCCGCGGCCGCCTGCTCGGACGTTTCGCGCGCCTGCTGGCCGCGAGCGCGCGCCGAGCCGGGGCCGCGGGCGTCGGACGGGGACGCTGGCTCACCGACACCTTCATGGAGATCGCTCCCCATGTCCCCGTGCGCGATCTCGAGACGCTGAGCCGCCACCACGACGGCCTGCGGGGCGAGGCCCTGGCCGACTCGCTCGTACGCGCGGCGCAGCGCGCCACGACCGGTGTGGGCGCCGCGGGCGGAGCGCTCGCCGCGATCCAGTTCACCGCGCCTCCGCTACTGCTGACCGCCCCGGCGCAGATCCTGGCCGAGACCGTGGTCGTCGGGACGATCGAGGTCAAGCTGATCGCGGAGCTGCACGAGGTCTACGGCGTACAGGTTCCCGGCAGCGGCACCGCGCGCGGCATGGTCTTCCTGCAGCTGTGGGCGGGGCAGCGAGGATTCGACCCCCTGCAGCCGGGCAGCGTGACGGCCGCCCTCGGCGTGGCGGCAAAGGCCGGGCTGCGCAAACGCCTGCTCCGGACCTTCGGCCGTCACTTCACGACTTTGGGTCCGTTTCTTACCGGGGCCGTCGCGGGTGGGGCGCTCAACAACGCGGCGACCAGGCGGCTGGCCGAGAAGGTCCGCGACGACCTGCGGGGCCAGCACGTCGAGGAGCTCCGCCGTCCGCCGTCCATCGAGGGCGGCGGCTGACCCGCCCTGCTCAGGCGGGCCCCGCCTTCCGTCGCACTCACGGTCCGGTGCGGCGTGCCGGATCAGGAACCGGCGTTCTTGACCTTGTCGGCGGCGCTTCGCAGAGCGGCGGGCAGCTCACCCGTGCTGCTGTGCCAGCGCTTGGCCGCGGCGCGCGTCGCCAGCAGCCGCGCGACCTCCATGCCGACGCCGGTGACGACGGCCCACCCGATCGCCTCCGCCAGCGCGACCTCCGGCGACTCGGGGTTGGTCGGCGGCTCCTTGCCGGTGATCTGCTTCCAGCCGATCGTGATCGTCTTCCGCGCCACGAAGCCCGCGCCGAAAGCCGCCGCGCCGGCCAGCAGCCGCCAGCCCAGATCGCCTTTGTCCGCCATACCCGTCCCTCTCAGTGTTCCACCGGCCGGTGCCGGCTTCGAGCCTCTCACAGACGATCAACATAATGACGTCGGACCTGCCGTGGTCGGCCAATACCATTGGCGGCATGACAGAAAAGCCGCGTCCACCGGAGAAACCCACCCTCGACGGACTCGAGGCCAAGTGGGCAACCCTCTGGGACGAGAGCGGCGTCTACCGCTTCGACCGCTCGAAGCGGCGTGCGGAGATCTACTCGATCGACACCCCGCCGCCGACGGTCAGCGGCTCACTGCACGTCGGTCACGTGTTCTCCTACACCCACACCGACGCGATCGCGCGCTTCCAGCGCATGCGCGGGCGTGCGGTCTTCTACCCGATCGGCTGGGACGACAACGGCCTGCCGACCGAGCGCCGGGTGCAGAACTACTTCGGCGTCCGCTGCGACCCCTCGCTGCCGTACGACCCGTCGTTCGAGCCGCCGGACAAGCCCGGAAAGCAGATCCCGGTCTCGCGGCGCAACTTCGTCGAGCTGTGCAACCGGCTCACCGAGATCGACGAGAAGGCGTTCGAGGACGTCTGGCGCCGTGTCGGGCTCTCGGTGGACTGGTCCCTGCTCTACACCACGATCGGTGACGAGGCCCGCGCGACGGCGCAGCGGGCCTTCCTGCGCAACCTCGCGCGGGGCGAGGCGTACGTCTCCGAGGCGCCGACCCTGTGGGACGTCACGTTCCGCACCGCGGTCGCCCAGGCCGAGCTGGAGGACCGCGAGCAGCCGGGCGCGTTCCACCGCATCCGCTTCCACGCCGGCGACCGCCCGGTCCACATCGAGACCACCCGGCCCGAGCTGCTGCCCGCCTGCGTCGCGCTGGTGGCCCACCCCGACGACGAGCGCTACCGCGAGCTGGTCGGCACCACCGTGCGCACCCCGCTCTTCGGCGTCGAGGTGCCCGTCGTCGCCCACCACCTCGCCGAGCCCGACAAGGGCTCGGGCATCGCCATGATCTGCACCTTCGGCGACCTGACCGACGTGACCTGGTGGCGCGAGCTCGACCTGCCGACCCGGGCGATCCTCGACTGGAACGGCCGGCTCCAGCCCGAGCCGCCCGAGGGCGTCGCCGCCGGCCCGTACGCCGAACTGGCGGGCAAGACGGTCCACTCGGCCCGTGAGCGGGTGGTCGAGCTGCTGCGCGAGTCCGGCGACCTGGACGGCGAGCCCCGGGCGATCAGCCGGCCGGTCAAGTTCTACGAGAAGGGCACCAAGCCGCTCGAGATCGTCACCACGCGTCAGTGGTACATCCGCAACGGCGGGCGCGACGCGTCGCTGCGCGAGCGGCTGCTGGCCCGCGGCGCCGAGCTGACCTGGTACCCGCAGTACATGAAGGCCCGCTACGACAACTGGGTCGAAGGCCTGGCGGGCGACTGGCTGATCTCGCGCCAGCGGTTCTTCGGGGTGCCGATCCCCGTCTGGTACCCGGTCGACGCCGACGGCGAGCCGGTCCACTCCGCGCCGATCATCCCCGCGGAGGACACCCTGCCCGTCGACCCGTCCTCCGACGTGCCGCCCGGCTACACCGAGGACCAGCGCGGCAAGCCGGAGGGCTTCGTCGGCGACCCGGACGTCATGGACACCTGGGCCACCTCCTCGCTGACCCCGCAGATCGCCGGCGGCTGGGAGCGCGACCCCGACCTGTTCGCCGCCGTCTTCCCGTACGACCTGCGGCCCCAGGCGCACGACATCATCCGCACCTGGCTCTTCTCCACCGTCGTGCGGGCCCACCTCGAACACGACTCGCTGCCGTGGGCCGGCGCGGCGCTGTCCGGCTGGATCCTCGACCCGGACCGCAAGAAGATGTCCAAGTCCAAGGGCAACGTCGTCACGCCGATGGACCTGCTGACCCAGAACGGCTCCGACGCGGTGCGCTACTGGGCGGCCAGCGGGCGGCTCGGCACCGACACCGCCTTCGACACCGGCCAGATCAAGGTCGGCCGGCGGCTGGCCATCAAGATCCTCAACGCCTCCAAGTTCGTGCTGGGGCTGGGGGACGTCCCGGCCGGCACGCCGGTCACCGAGCCGCTCGACCTGTCGATGCTCGCCACCCTCGCCGAGGTCGTCCGCGAGGCGACGGCCGCACTCGAGGCCAACGACTACACCCGCGCGCTGGAGCGCACCGAGCGGTTCTTCTGGAACCTCTGCGACGACTACCTGGAGCTCGTCAAGGCCCGCGCGTACGGCGAGGAGAGCGGCGACCCGGCCGCGGCGGCGTCGGCCCGCGCGGCGCTGCGCACCGCCCTGTCGGTCGTGCTCCGGCTGTTCGCCCCGATCCTGCCCTTCGTCACCGAGGAGGTCTGGTCGTGGTGGCGGGACGGCTCGGTGCACCGCGCCCTGTGGCCCGCCGTCGACGAGCTGCCCCAGGGCGGTGACCCCGCGGTGCTGGCCGCCACCTCCGACGTCCTCCGGCAGGTCCGGCGGGCCAAGTCCGCGGCGAAGGTCTCCATGCGGGCCGAGGTCGAACGCGCCGCGGTCCGGGGCGCCGGCGTGGGGGAGCTGGCCCAGGCCGACCTGCGCGCCGCCGGCCGCATCGCGGACCTGCGCCTGGAGGCGGCACCGGAGGAGGGCTTCTCCGTCGACGTCACCCTGGCCCCCGCCGGCTGATTCTCCGAATCCCGATGATTTCCGGCCCGCCGGGAGGTCTGTACGGGCCAAGGCCGGAATGAGGAGGAAGCGAGATGGGTATTTCGTCAGGGCTGTCCCGTACGGGGCTGGACCGCATGCGGGAGGTGCTCGGGCGCGCGGTCGAGCGCGGTGAGGTGCCCGGACTGGTCGCTCTGGTGCACCGGCGCGGCGAGACGCATCTGATCGCGCTCGGCACGACCGAGGTCGGCGGCGACACGCCGATGAGCCGCGACACGATCTTCCGCATCGCGTCACTGACCAAGGCGATCACCGCCGTGGCCGGGCTGATCCTGATCGAGGAGTGCCGGCTGCGCCTGGACGACCCGGTCGACGACCTGCTGCCGGAGCTGGCCGACCGCCGCGTCCTGCGGCGCTTCGACGGGCCGCTGGACGACACCGTTCCGGCCGAACGGCCGATCACCGTACGCGACCTGATGACGTTCCGGCTCGGGCTCGGGCAGTTCTTCGTGCCGCCGGGCACGTACCCGATCCAGCGCGCCCTCGCCGAGACCGGCGTGGACAACGGCCCGGAGGGCCCGTCGGTGGGCCCCGACGAGTGGATCAAGCGGCTCGGCACGCTGCCGCTCGTGTACCAGCCGGGCACGGCGTGGATGTACCACACGTCGGCCGACGTGCTCGGGGTGCTGATCGCGCGCGCCGCCGGCCGGCCGCTGGAGGAGTTCCTGCGGGAGCGCGTCTTCGCGCCGCTCGGCATGGACGACACCGGCTACCACCTCCCCGCCGAGCGGCTCGGCCGGCTGGCGACGAGCTACGCGGCCGACCCGGAGACGGGCGTGCTGGCCCCCCGGCCGGGCGTACGGGAGGGCGCGTGGGACCGTCCGCCCGCCTTCCCGTCCGGCGGCGGCGGGCCGGGCCTGCTGTCGACCGTGGACGACTACGCGACGTTCTGCCGGATGCTGCTGAACAAGGGCCGGTACGAGGGCGGCCGCATCCTGTCCCGGTCCGCGGTGGAGCTGATGACCACCGACCACCTCACGCCGGCGCAGAAGGCGGGCAACGAGATGTTCCTCGGCTCGGGCGGCTGGGGCTTCGGCCTCGCGGTCAACGGCGGCCGTGACGACCTGGCCACGAGGCCGGGCCGGTTCGGCTGGACCGGGGGACTGGGCACGACGGCCTGCACCGACCCGTCCGAGGAGCTCGTGGGCGTTCTGTTCACCCAGGCCGCGATGACCTCACCACGCCCGCCGAACGTCTTCCAGGACTTCTGGACCACGGCGTACGCGGCCATCGACGACTGAGCCCGAGAACGCGGGACGGGTTCACCTGCCGCGGACGACCAGCAGCACCAGGGCGACCAGCACCGTCAGCGCGATCGCGTTCTTCAGGAGCGGCATCCGGGTCACGCGGCGGTCGTCCCACTCGTCGTGGCGGCTGGCGTAGCGGGTCGCCGCCGTCGCGGCGCGGCCGATGCCGAAGCCGGTGCCGGTCAGGATCGTCGGCACCGGGCCCTGATGGGCGAGCAGCAGCCCGAGCGCCACGACGTACGGGGCGCTCGCGGAGACGTAGGTGCGCACGCCGGTGCCCAGCTCGAACCCGAAACGCAGCGCGCCCCGCCGGATCCGGGCGCGCAGCACCTCCTGCGGGATCTGCCGGGCGTTCTGCGGCATCGGGATCCGTACCCACCCCGCCTCACGCGCGACGCCCAGGACCGCAACGGCGATGATGAGCCCAGCGCGCGCCACACCCGGGAGGGGCGCCGTCAGGCCAGACAGCAGCCACAGCACGGTCGCGGTGAGCGTGCCGCCGAGCAGCAGCCCGGCGGAGAAGACGGCGAGGACCTGGCCCTGCCGTACGGGCGCCCGCCAACCTGGCGAGAACAGCACGAAATCGCTGTTGCGCGTTCAAACCGAGCCGGACAGCGAGTAGCCCGCGAGCGCCCCGACCGAGGCCCAGCACAGCACCGCGTGGTCGGCGGCGGCCGCCGCGACGGCCAAAAGCGCCAGCGCGGCGAACGGCAGCAGCGGCTCGGTCAGCCCGCGGCGCAGGCGTCCCGCGGGCACGGCCTCAGCTGCAGGCATACGCATACCGGCAGATCGACTTGTACCAGGTGCCGGCGGAGCTCTTCGTCCAGCCGTCGTGGCAGCGCCAGGTCACCGACGTCGGGCAGTTGCCGCAGGGGTTCGCGTAGTGCCAGATCCAGCCGTCGTACTTGGAGCCGTAGCACTCGTTCGGCCGCAGCTTGTACTGGCCTGGATCCGATACGCCGGACTTGTGATAGCCCTTGTACTTTCCGCTGGTCCGGCACGCGGTGGACACGACGGTGCTGGGCCCGCAGCCGGGCGAGCAGTTGTGCGAGGACGCGTACGACGGGCATTTGGCGTAGATGTCGTAGTAGCCCGGCGTCAGGCCATGCGTGTAGGTGCCCGGCACCCAGCCGTTGGTGCCGGGCCCCGAGGCCGCCAGGGCCTTGCGCGCCGGGGTGAACACCCCGACGGCGACCAGCCCGGCCGTGGTGCCGGCGGCGATCACTCCGCCGAGAAGCGACCGGCGGCCGACGCCTTCGGCGGTCGCCGCGGGCGCGTGGCGGCGTACGCGCTGGGCGCCCTCCGGACGGGGGCCGCGCAGCGGGGGGATGCTGTCGAGATCGAGCATGGCCATTCCTCTTTCCGGTCCTCTTCCCGGCGGCCGCTCACGGCCGCCCGGGTCTCACCGTGTGCTGGGGTCCAGTTCCGCGTCGTCGTGCAGTCCACCGGCGTCGGTGACCAGAGCGTGCAGGCCGCGGATCGACCCGACCGGCTCCGCCGTGCGCACCCGCCCGTCCGCGCCGATGATCACCCCGTACGGCGTGGCCGGGACGCGGTACGCCGTGAAGAGTTCGGCCTGACGCGGCAGGACCGTCATGTTCGCCGGCGGGTCCCCGCCGATCGCCTCCTCGGCGAAGATCGCCCTGATCGCCGGGGCGCCGCGGAGGCCGAGCGCCTCGTGGAAGACGTCGTGACAGACCGGGCAGTCGTCGCTCAGGAACAACAGGAGGGTCGCGCGTTCCGGCTCGGCCCGTACGCGGTCCAGGGCGGGCGCGGGCGTGCCGGTCCGCAGGCCGAGGTCGCGGGCGCGCGGTCCCTGCGTGAGATGGTGCACCTGGCGCACCAGCCCGGCGACGACCAGCGCGAGCAGTACCAGCGCCACCCACGTCAACAAGAGCGCGGTGGTCTCAAAACTCATGGGGCGGCCTGCCTTTCGGGATCGAACATGGCCTGCGGCAGCAGCGACAGCAGCACCGCGAACACGACGGAGGCCAGGACCGCGATCGCGGTGTGGGTGCCGTGCGCCGGCGTCGTCCCGGTGACCGCCACGAGGGACGCGAGCGCGAGCGCGGCGGCGCGTCCGGCCACCCAGCCGCTCATCGGCGTGTCCCCGCCCGGCCCGGTCGCACAGCCGCACGGCACGCTCGGCCGGGTGCGCAGGACGTACCAGCCGTAGCCCGCGTAGCCGGCGAACAGGACAGCGGCGCCGCCCGCCGCGAGCGTGAGGGCGTGCGTGCGGCCGGCCGCCACGGCGTATCCCGTGGCCGCCCCGAGCGCCCCTTCGAGCGCGATGACGGCGACCGCGACCGGCCACCGCAGCGGGCCGGGCAGGACGCGGTGGGCGGCCAGCGCGGCCGGCAGCGTACGCGGGGCGCGCAGGTGCCCGGCGAACGCCAGCAGCAGGACGAGCGCGACGGTTCCGGCGCAGACGCCCGTGAGCATCTCCGCCATCAGGCGACGGTCTCGACCTTGAGCGCGGCCATCCGCCCCGGGACCTTGGCGGTCTCGCCCTCGTGCGGCAGCACGGTGACCATCGCGGACGGGGTGGCGAGCAGGAAGTAGGTGCTGTCGTCGTCGAGCGTGTCGCGGAACAGCTCGCCGTGCGGCAGCCGCGCGCCACGCCACGAGGGGAGCCGCCGCGCGGTCGTCTTGTTGAGCGCGGTCACCTGCAGCAGGCCGAGGCCGGGCACCTCCTTGACCATCTCGCCCGGTTCGGCGATGCCGGCGCGCTTGGGATTGTGCGAGGCGACGGTGAGGCCGTCGGCGTGCTCGGTCACGCCGAGGAGCTGGAAGAGATGGACGGCGTCGGCGGGCTTGGCGTTGTACATCGGGACGAACAGCGAGAACCGGGTGCCCTGCCAGACCACGGCGAGCAGCTGGTCCTCCAGCCCGGAGCGCTTGTCGTAGTCGGTGACCCGTACGGTGCGCAGCCGTCCGTTCGGCAGGGAGAACTCATCGTCGAACCGCTGAACGCCCAGGTCACGGGTCCATCCCGTGGCCACGGAATGCTCTCCGGAGGTCAGCTCGTACAGTCCGCCGTCGACGGCGTACCGGCCCACGGAGGTGAACGGCTCGCCGAGGTCGAACTTCCCGGAGATGCGGTACCGGTATCCGTCGATGGAGCGGTGTACGACGCTCAAGGAACTGGTCGCGGCCATGGGTGACGCCTCCCGTGAAGGGTGCCGGAGACGAGGGGAAACCGGGCATACGCCCGTGTACGTCTGGTCCCCGGCCGCGTGAGAGCCGAATCACGGGTGCCCGTTTGTGGCCAATGCCGTCGCCGGGTGAACACCCGGGGCCGTCAAGACGTCGTCCCGGACGGGCGGGCGTGACACGATGGGGCCGCCTGAGTGGACATGGGGAGTTCGGGTAGGGCCAGCGTCGGAGGAGACACGTGACGCAACGGGATCCGCAGGTGCCGCCGGTCTTGGCCGCGGCCGCGGCATGGTGCTGGCGGCTCATCGTGATCGGCGTCGTGGTGTACGCGGTCGTCAATGTCATCGATCGGCTGCGGCTCGTTGTCCTGCCCTGCGCGATCGCCCTGCTGCTGTGCGCCCTGCTGCAGCCGTTGACCGACCGGCTGCGCCGCCGGATGCCCTCCCTGGCCGCCACCTGGCTGACCATGCTGCTGGCGCTCGCCGTGCTCGGCGGCGTCGGCACGTTCGTCGGCATCCAGGCCAACGACCAGTTCCCGCATCTCGTCGACCGCATCCAGCACACCGTCAAGCAGGGGCAGCACTGGCTGGTCACCGGGCCGCTCCACCTGAAGAACTCCCAGCTGCAGTCGGCCATCGACGAGCTGCTCAAACAGCTCCAGCAGCAGCGCGGCAGGGTCGTGAACACCGTCTTCACCGGCGCCACCGTCGCCGGTGAGGTGATCGCGTCCATCGTGTTCCTGTTCTTCGTCACGTTCTTCCTGCTCAAGGACGGACGCGGCATCTGGAACTGGCTCATCCGCGGCTTCGGCCAGTACCGCGACCGCTTCGACCGGGCCGGCCGCGCGGCGTGGGAGACGCTGTCGCAGTACGTCCACGGCACGGTGATCGTGGCGCTCATCCACTCGGTGGTCATCGCGGTCGTGCTGATCATCATGGGCGTGCCGCTCGTCGCACCGCTCGCGGTGATCATCTTCTTCGGCAGCTTCATCCCGATCGTCGGGATCCTGGTCGCCGGGGCGCTGGCGGTCCTCGTCGTCTTCAGCGTCAAGGGCGGCATCGCCGCGCTCGTCTTCCTCGGCATCCTGGTCCTCGAACAGCAGTTGGAAGGGCACGTCCTGCAGCCGCTCGTGGTCGGCCGGTGGGTGCGCTTCCACCCGCTCGCGATCATCCTCGCGATCACGATCGGCGGAGTGGTCGGCGGCATCCCGGGCGCCGCCGTCGCGGTGCCCACGGCCGCCGTCCTCTACCGCGCGGTGCCGGCGCTGCGCGACTCCTCCGAGCCCACACCCGCCGACGCCCCCGCCAAGCCGCCGTCTCTCGCCGGCGGACGGCTGCGTCCGATGGCCACGCGCCGGGGCGGGTCGAGCTCCGAGGATGCGCCGGCGGAGAAGCCCGAGGAGACGCGGACCGAAGAGTCACCGGCGGAGGAGCCGCGCCCGGACGGGCCGCGGTCCACCTGAGAGGTGCGCTCTCACGGGCCCGATGCCGTACGCAGCGCACGGTGGTCACCGGAAACAGGCCGTTCAGACGGTAGTGTCACGCCCTGTGACGTGCCGAGGGGCCCATGACGACGAGGTGAGACGTTGACCGTGGACGTACTGATCAAGCGACTCGACCCGGGCCTGCCCGCGCCCGCGTACGCGCACCCCGGCGACGCCGGGGCGGACCTGTGCGCGGCGGAGGACGTCGAGCTCGCGCCCGGCGAGCGCCAGGTGGTGCCGACGGGGATCGCGATCGCGTTGCCCGACGGCTACGCGGCCTTCGTGCACCCGCGGTCCGGACTGGGGGCTAGATTGGGAGTGACGATCGTCAACGCCCCGGGCACCGTCGACGCGGGTTACCGGGGAGAGATCAAGGTCACCCTGCTGAACACCGACATCCGGAACACCGTCCGCCTGAACCGCGGCGACCGCATCGCGCAGTTGGTCATCCAGCGCGTGGAGCGGGCGGTCTTCCATGAGGTCGAGACCCTGCCGGGGTCCGCCCGCGGAGACGGTGGGTTCGGATCCACCGGCGGGTACGCGGGGACAGTCCAAGGTCGCGTCGCCGGCGCGTCCGTTCAGCACAGCAGTGAAGGAGCGTGAGTCGTGTTTCGACGCCGTCGTCGGGACGATGAGCCCGAGAACGTCGAGCCGACCGACGAGGAGACCGTCGCGGACGAGCCGGCCGAGCCCGACGAAGAGCCCGCGGCCCTGCCGTACGGCGGCCCGTGGGACTCCGAGGCCGACAAGGTTCCGGAGATGGAACGCGTCGACTTCGGTGCGATCCAGGTGCCCATCGGAGAGGGCATCGAGATCCAGGTGAACGTCGAGGCCGTCGAGCAGGACGCCCAGGGCAACCCCGTCGGCGGCCGCATCGTCGCGATCACGATCGTGCACGGGGAGAGCGGCCTGCAGGTGCAGCCCTTCGCCGCGCCGAAGAAGAACGGGATCTGGGACGAGGTCCGCAAGGAGACCGCCGACGAGATCAAGCAGGCCGAGGGCGAGGCCCAGGAGGCCGAGGGCCCGTTCGGCAAGGAGCTGCACGGCATGGTGCCGGTGGCCATCCCGGAGGAGATGCGCGACCAGGTCCCGGCCGAGATCGCCGAACAGGGCTTCGGCTGGCAGCCGGTCCGCTTCATCGGCGTAGACGGCCCTCGCTGGTTCCTGCGCGGCGTACTGAGCGGCGCCGCCCTGGAGGACCCGGAGCAGGCGGCGATCATGGAGCAGGTGTTCCAGCACATCGTCGTCGTCCGGGGTGACGCCCCGATGCCACCGCGGGAGCTGCTCGAACTCAGCCTGCCGGCCGAGGCCCAGCAGGCGATGAACGCGGAGCAGGGCGGCGAGGGTGAGGGCGACCGCCCGCCGCTCAACCCGTTCGAGCGCGGCCCGGAGATCACCGAGGTCCGCTGAGCCCGCCCCGAACCCGTCACCGGCGAAACCGCCGGTGGCGGGTTTCTCGAACTACTTTTCCCGTAATCGTTCAAGCGCGTAGGGTAATCACCGTTCGGCATGTGACACTGGCGACGTGTACGGAGGTGACCCACCGATGACCGAGGTGCTCGCCATGCCGCAGGACCTTCACTCAGGACCTTGGACGATCGACGAAGTCGTCGCGATGCCGGAAAACGGCTCGCGGTATGAGCTCGTCGACGGAAGACTGGTGGTATCCCCCGTGCCCGCCAAACCGCATCAGATGGCCAGCAAGCGGTTGGAGAAGTTTCTGGACGCCGCCGCGCCTCCCGAACTGGAGGCGAATCGCGAGGTCAATCTCCAGGTCGGAGCGGATCTTCTGGTTCCCGACGTCATGGTGGCCACGGCAGAGGTTCTCGGTGGTCCGGGACAGTTCGTGGAGTCCGCTGACGTCGTCCTCGTGGCAGAGATACTCAGCCCGGGGAATTCCAAGTTCGAACGTGCCTGGAAACCGCAGCGTTACGCAGAGGCCGGGATCCTTTTCTACGTTGAGGTCGACCTGTCAGTTGAGCCACAGGTCACGTTTCTTCGGCGACAGGGCCGGGACTATGTCAAGGTCGCCGAGGCGAAGTCCGGTGAGCGGTTGGAGGTCAGCAGACCTTTCCCGTTGAGTTTCGATCCGGGGGAGCTGGTCGGGCCGCGGCGGTCAGCGGGTTAGCAGGACGCCGGCGTAGGAGACGCCGGCGATCAGTACCCAGGACGTCAGGCCCAGCAGCAGGGCGCGGTGGCCCGTCCGTACGAGGAGGCGGACGCGTACGGCGGTGCCCAGGCCGAACAGGGCCGCGGCGAACAGCAGGTCCTTCCCGGTGCTCACGTCGTCCAGGACGTGCGCGGGCACCGCGCCGACCGAGCGGATCACGACCATCGCCACGAAGGCGATCAGGAAGATCGGCACCACCGGAGGGCGGCGGACTCCGGACGCGTCGCCGCGGCGGGCGCGCAGGCCGATCGCGGTCGTCACCGGGGCGAGCGTGGCGACCCGGATCAGCTTGACCGCGATCGCCGGGACGACGGCCGCCGGGCCCAGGGCCGTGGCCGTCGCGACGACCTGCCCGACGTCGTGCACGCTCGCGCCCACCCAGCGGCCCTGGTCGTACGGGGACAGGCCGAGCAGCGGGCCCAGCAGCGGCAGCACCGCGATCGCCAGGGTGCCGCACAGCATGACCACCGCGACCGCCGTCGCGGCGTCGCCCTCCCGGTCGCCGTCCGCGCCGCCGCGCGAGCCGAGCACGCCGTCGACGGCGGCGACGGCGGACGCGCCGCAGATGGCACAACCGGCGGCGACCAGCAGCGACAACCGGTGCGGCAGGCCCATCAGCCGCCCCAGCCACGTGGTGCCGAGCAGGGTCGCGAGCAGTACGGCCAGGGTCATCGCGATCGTCCCCCAGCCCAGCCCCGCGATGTCGCTCACCGACACCTGGAGCCCGAGCAGCACCACGCCCGCCCGCATCAGCGTTCTCGCGGCGAACCGCGTTCCCGCCCGCGTCGCCTCGGGGAGGACCCCGGCGTTGACCGCGACGATGCCGAGCAGCAGGGCGGCCGTCAGCATCGGCACCGGCCCTGCTAGCCGGTGCACGCACCAGGCCACCACGACGCCGGCCGCGCACACCGCGAGACCCGGCGCGACGCTCCGTACGCGACGCGACCCGATCGCCGGTGAGGTGCGGGGGGCGTGGGGGCGCGTCAGCGAGGTGGTCATGATCCTCAGGATCGGGCCCGTACGGAGGACGCACTAGCAGGTGTTCCGCTGGCAGGTCATAGAGTTCCTCTATGGCTCAACGTCTGCCGGACCTGGAGGCGCTCGAACTGCTCGTCGCCGTCGCCGAGACGGGCAGCCTCGGGCAGGCGGCGGCGCGGCAGCGGATCAGCCAGCCGTCCGCCAGCGCTCGGATGCGCACGCTCGAACGCCGGCTGGGCGTCCGCCTGCTCGTACGCTCGCCCAGCGGTTCCCGGCTCACCTCCGCCGGGCTCGTGGTCACCGACTGGGCGAGGACCGTGCTCGAACCGGCGTACGCGCTGGTCGAGGGCGTCTCCGCCCTTCGCGCCCGCCAGCACGGCCGGTTGCGCGTGGCCGCGAGCCTGACCATCGCCGAGCACCTGATGCCGGGCTGGCTCGTCACGCTGCGCGACGTCGACCCGGGCGTGCACGTCGAGCTGAATGTCGCCAACAGCGCCCATGTGATCGAGCGCCTTCGCGGCGGCGAGGCCGACCTGGGGTTCATCGAGGGCCGCGGGGCGCCGCGCGACCTGCACAGCCGTGCGGTGGCCCGCGACCGGCTCGTCGTGGTGGTCGCCCCGGCCCACGCGTGGTCACGCAAACGCCGTCCGCTGCGCCCGGTGGAGCTCGCCACGACGCCGCTGCTGCTGCGGGAGGCGGGCTCGGGCACGCGCGAGACCCTGGAGGCGGCCCTGGCCGCTTACGGGGGAGTGACCGAGCCCGCGCTCGAACTGGGCGGTACCGCTCCGCTGCGCATCGCGGCGATCTCCGGTACGGCCCCGGCCGTGCTGAGCGCGCTGGCCGTCGCGGACGAGATCGCGGCGGGCCGCCTGGTCGAGGTCCCCAGCGAGCTGAACCTCGACCGCGTCCTGCGCGCCGTCTGGCCCCGCGGCCGCGAGCTGCCCGACACCGCGGTACGTCTTCTCCAGGTCACGCGCGGCCGGTCGTGATGCGGTGGGTAGGCGGGGGTGCCCGGTTCGTGGGCGGCCTGCGTTCCGCGGGTCAGGTCGGTGCCGCGTACGGCGGTCCTGTGTGTCGTCTGGTCGCGGGGCTGCGGACTGCCCGACGCCGGGGTGCGTCTTCTTCACGTCACGCGTGGCCGGTCGTGATGCGGTGGGTAGGCGGGGGTGCCCGGTTCGTGGGCGGCCTGTGTTCCGCGGGTCAGGTCGGTGCCGCGTACGGCGGTCCTGTGTGTCGTCTGGTCGCGGGGCCGCGGACTGCCCGGCGCCGGGGTGCGTCTTCTTCACGTCACCCGTGGCCGGCCGTGATGCGGTGGGTCGGGCGCGGGTAGGTGGGGCGGAAGGCGGGGGTGCCCGGTTCGTGGGCGGCCTGCGTTCCGCAGGTCAGGTCGGCGGCGCGTACGGCGTCGGCTGCCGCCCGGTCCAGGTCCTCCGGCGTCCACGCGATCCGCAGGTTGAACGCCGCACGGCCACTGGACGCCCGCGCCGGGCCGGTCACGTCCAGCCGGGGCTCCCCGCCGGCCTCCGTGAGGCTCGCCTTCACCAGGCCGCCGGGCGTGTCCAGGCTGAGCTTGGCGTGCCCGACCAGCGCACCGGCGGACGCGCAGGCCGACGACAGCGTCGCCAGCGCCGTGGTCGCCCACCGCGCCGGGTGGAAGCCCGACCTCGGCGCGGTCAGCGTCACCGCGTGGTTGAGCCAGGCCAGCGCCGCTTCCGCCGCGGCGTACCGGTCATAGTCCAGCTCCGGGTCCTCGGCGGTGTCGGCGACCGGATCCGCCAGGGCCGCCAGCAGCTCGGTGACCTCGCCGCGCGCGGCCGTGTACGGCACCACGCGTGCGGCCGGGTAGCGCCGGCCGACGTCGGCCAGGAGGGCGGGCAGCCGATCCTCCGGCACGGTGTCGATCTTGTTCACGGCGATGACGTCCGCCTCGGCGAGCTGGTGGGCGTACAGGTACGCCAGGTCGGACTCCGCGCCGACGTCCCAGGCGCGGGCGAAGAGCCGGTAGCGGTCCGGGTCGACGACCGCGGTCAGGGGTGCGACGCGGAGCCGGTCGCCGTGGTCGCGGCGGAGCGGGCGGACCACCGTGGCTCGCAGGTCGGTGCAGCTGCCGACGGCCTCGGCCAGGACGACGTCCACTTCGTCGTCCAGCAGGGAGGTCACGACCGCCGCCAGGTCTTCGAACCGGCAGCAGAAGCACCCGTCGGTCACCTCGGACACGCGCGCCACCTCGGCGCGGGCGAGCCGGGTGTCCACGAGGTCGCGTCCCTGGTCGTTGGTGACCACCGCGACCCGGCGGCCCTCGGCGGAGAACCGCCGGGCCGCCGCGAGCAACGTGGTCGTCTTGCCGGCACCGAGAAAGCCGCCGAAGGGGGCGAATGTCGCCATGTCACGCTCCAGGAGTCGTTGACAGCGCGCCGAGGCTAACTTATTTTTCCCGAGAAATCGATTTCAGAAATCGATTTCTTGGGAGGGGCGGAACATGAACGAGCACCACACGGACTGTTGCGGCGGCAGATGCGGCGGCCACGGCGGACCGGTCAGCCGCCGAGGATTTCTCGGCATGTCGGCCGCCGCGGCGAGCGCGGCCCTGCTCGCCGCGCACGCCCGCGACGCGCTCGCCGCGGGCACGCTGCCGGACCAGTCGCTCGTGCCCGCCGCCAAGCCCGTACCCTCCGGGCTGCGCGAACGCGGCGTGCCGACCCGTTACACCGGCTCCGACCTGCGCTACATCGGCATGCCGGTGGGCGGCGGCTGCTGCGGTCAGGTCTACCTCGGCGGCGACGGGCGGCTCTGGTACTGGGACGTCGACAACGGCCCGGTCGCGCCCGGCGCCGAGGGCGGCGGCAGCACCTACGCCGCGCCGCGCGACCCGTTCTTCCCGTTCGGCCAGGGCGTCGTGATCAAGACCACCGGCGACCGGGCCCGCCGCGTCGACGGCGACGGGTTCGACGACGTGGCCTTCACCGGCCAGTACCCGATCGGCCGCGTCGACTACCGCGCCCCGGAGTGCCCGGTCCGGGTCCGGCTGGAGGCCTACTCGCCGTTCGTCCCGGGGGAGGCCGACGACTCGACGCTGCCGGTCACCGTCCTCGCCTACACCGTCACCAACACGTCCTCGCGTCCCGTGCGCGCCGAGCTCACCGCCTGGGCCGAGAACCCCGTCTGCCTGCGTGCCCGCTCGCAGCAGCCGGTCCTGCTGTCCGGCGAGCGGGTCGGCGGCGCGGGGTTCGCGGGCGTGGAGTTCACCGCCGCCGCGGGCGAGGCCGGCCAGCCCCGGCCGGACATCGTGTTCGAGGACTGGGAGCGCACCACCTATGAGGGCTGGAGCGTGGCGGGCGACGCGTTCGGCGCCGGACCGGTTCTCGCCGACCAGGTGCCGGACTACATGAAGCGCTTCGGCGACCTGCGCGTCTCCGGGCAGCGGTTCGTCACCTCGCACAACTTCCAGGCCGCGAACGGCGACGCCGGGCGGGCCGACGCGTACACCGGCAAGCTGACCAGCCAGAACTTCACCATCGAGCGCCGCTACGTCACCGTGCGGGTCGGGGGCGGAGCCGACGCGGCGCACACCTGCGCCCGTGTCGTCGTGGACGGCGCCGTCGTCGCCTCGGTCACCGGTGACAACACCGAGCCGCTCACCGTACGCGGCATGGACCTGATCCGGCATCAGGGCAGGACGGCTCACATCGAGATCGTCGACGAGGCCACCGGCGGCTGGGGCCACGTGAACGTCGACCGGATCGTCTTCACCGACGTTCCGCCCTCCAAACAGCCGATCGACACGCTCACCGACGGTGGCACGGTCACGCTCGCGGCGCTCGAGCCGGACGCCCGCGTCCGCCCGTCGCTCGCGAAGTGGAGCAC
Organism: Actinoallomurus sp. CA-142502; assembly: GCF_050936355.1. Classification (NCBI taxonomy): domain Bacteria; kingdom Bacillati; phylum Actinomycetota; class Actinomycetes; order Streptosporangiales; family Thermomonosporaceae; genus Actinoallomurus; species Actinoallomurus sp. CA-142502. The sequence goes on along the minus strand of NZ_JBNJMY010000001.1, from coordinate 8,208,071 downwards.
ACCCGAGGAGATCGCCGAGGCGGGCGCCGGACCCGGTCAGATCGACGGCGGCCTGGGCACGATCGCCGGCGCGGTCACGGTGCCCGTCCGGCTCGGCCCGGGGCAGAGCCGCACCGTACGGTTCGCCTACGCGTGGTACTTCCCGGTGCCCGACCGTGCGGCCCTGTCGTTCCTGTCCGGGAGTGCCACGTTGCGCCGCCACTACGCCGAGCGGTTCGACTCGGCGTCCGATGTCATGCGCCATCTCGCCCGGGAGATCGAACGGCTGGAGACGGTCACCCGGACGTGGGTGGACACCTGGTACACCGACGCGACACTGCCGCACTGGTTCCTCGAGCGCACGCTCGCCACGGCGTCGACGCTGGCCACCTCCACCTGCCTGAAGTTCGCCGGCGGCCGGTTCTACGCGTGGGAGGGCGTCGGCTGCTGCGCGGGCACCTGCGAACACGTGTGGAACTACGCGCAGGCGATCGGCCGCCTGTTCCCCTCGATCGAGCGCGACACACGCGAACGCGTCGACCTGGGCATCGGCTTCCACACCGGCACCGGGGAGATCGGCAACCGGGCCGAGGCCGACATGGGCTGGGCGACGGACGGCCAGTGCGGCACGATCCTGCGGATCTACCGCGAACACCAGATGACGCGGGACACGGCGTTCCTGCGCCGGGTCTGGCCACGTGCCAAGCAGGCGCTGGGCTGGGTGATGAGCCGCGACGACCGGCAGGACGGCACGCTCGAAGGGCCGCAGCCCAACACGCTCGACGCCGTCTGGTACGGCGAGATCGCCTGGATGACCGGCATGTACGCCGCGGCACTGTACGCCGGGGCGGAGATGGCCGACGAGATGGGTGACACGGCGTTCGCCAAGCGGTGCCGTACGCTCGCCGACTCCGGTTGCCGCTCGATCGCCACCGACCTGTGGACGGGGGAGTACTTCATCCAGCTCGTCGACCAGCACCATCCCGAGGCGGCCAACACCAACATCGGCTGCCACATCGACCAGATGTTCGGCCAGAGCCTGGCGCTCCAGCTCGGCCTGCCCCGCGTGTTCCCCGAGGACAAGGCCAAGACCGCCCTGGCCAGCATCTACCGGTACAACTACGTGCCCGACCCGGCGGCGTACCGTACGGACCATCCGCAGATCCAGGGCGGCCGGTGGTTCGCGACGGCGCACGAGCCCGCCGTGGTGATGACGACCTTCCCGCACGGCGGCGCCGACCAGGCGAACGGCGACCCGCCGACCTGGTCGGCGACCTACTTCAACGAGTCGTGGACCGGCCAGGAGTACCAGGTCGCCACGCAGATGGTCTACGAAGGACTCGTCGACGAGGGGCTGACGATCACGCGTGCGGTCCACGACCGGTACGCCGCGGGGAAGCGGAACCCGTACAACGAGATCGAGTGCAGCGAGCACTACGCGCGGGCGATGGCGGGCTACGGCGTGTACCTGGCCGCGTGCGGCTACTCCCACCACGGCCCGGCGGGCCGCCTCGGCTTCGCGCCGAAGGTGCGGCCGGAGGACTTCGCCGCGGCCTTCACCGCCGCCGGAGGCTGGGGCCTCTACCGGCAGCGCCGCGACGCGCACCGGCAGACGTGCGAGGTCGAGGTACGGCACGGCGAGATCACCGTCCGGACCTTCACGCTCGAACTGGCCGCCCCACCGGACCCCGCGCACCTGAAGGTCACCGCCCACGGCCCGCACGGCGGCGTGCACGTCGCGTCGATCCACGCCGAGAGCACGACCGTGGAGGTCGCCTTCACGACTCCCACGACGATCGGCGCGGGGCACCGCCTCCGCGTCGAGGTCACCGCCGACCGGTAGCCGCGCAGTCTCTCGGGCTGATGCCCATCGGCCGCCGAACCGGATCGACGGCCGATGGGAGGCCTGCGCCGGTGGCGAGGACTCGCGCGTACGGTTCGCCGTCGCCGAGCGGCACACTTCGGCCCGGTCCGACGGCGTCGGCGAACAGCACGACGAGAGTGCCCGGCCCCGGCCGGGGATGGGGCACGGGCGTTTCGCCGCGCGCTGCTCGCGGGCGTGCCGGCCGGTTCCTGCCGGTCGCGGTGCCGAATTCGGACGCCCAGACGGCCGCGCCGGTCGCGACCGTCGCCCCCTCAACGAGGCAATGATCCTCATCGGGAATGACGGCGACGCCCTCCCCGACCACGACCCGCTGCGGTCCATCAGACCGATCACGAGCCGCCACGCGACGCCGGCACTCACCATACGGCCGTCGGTGCGGCTGTCGGGACTGCCACCGGCCTGCGCCGTGACCACAGCACCCACGTGGGGCCGAGGCCCGCGCCGTTAAAAAGGCGTTAAGGGCCCGAGAGGCGGCGCTAAGAGGGCGTCAACGACCGCCTTAACGCCTTATTTCGGGAGTTAACTCCTGGCGTAGCCCCTGGTGAGGGGGCCGATGGACGGCATGTCCATCGACACGTCTGGGAGGGTGCGATGACGCGCCTCGAAGCTTCCGCGTGGCCGCTCGCGGGTGGTAGTGCGAGCGTGTTCGCGATCGCCGTCGTGCTGGACCGGCTGCCGTGGCAGGCGGCGTTCGGCGTGGTGACCCTGGCCGTCGCGGCCTGGGCGTGGCCGAGCCCGCCGGTCGCGGGTGCCGGTGTCGGCGGGGTCGCCTGGCTGTGCGTCACCGGCTTCGACGTGCACCGCTTCGGCGTCATCGAGATCACCGGGCGGGACGACGCCGCGCGTGCCGCGGTCCTCGTGCTCGCCGGTGTTCTGGTGGCCGCGGTGCACACGCTCGCCGAGGCGCGCGGCCCCCGCCGGCGCGCGGATCCGGTCTGGGCGGCGTTCCACGCGACCACTCCTGGACCCACGCAGGTGGGCGTCCCGGCGCCCCGCCCCGGTGGCGGGGCAGGGCTCGAAGAGGCCGCCCCCCGTACATCCGACAGAGGAACCGAGTGATGGCTGACCTGGTCTATGTCCTGCTGACAGTGGCGATCTTCGCGCTGTTCGCCCTGGTCGTGAAGGCGGTGGAGCGGCTGTGAGCCGCGAGCGAACCCCGTGTGGCCGGCCGGCGAAGGACGACGCGGGGAGGGCGCGATGAACGCGGAGAACCTGATCGGGCTCATCCTCTCCGTCGTGCTGTTCGTCTTCATGATCGTCGCCCTACTGTTCCCGGAGCGCTTCTAGATGAGCACAACGACCGCGGGGATCTGCTTCGCCGGATCCCTCGTCCTGGCGCTGGCCGTCGTGTACCGGCCGCTGGGCGACTACATGTACCGGGTGTTCACCGGCACCAGGCACGCGCGCGCCGAAAAGGTGATCTACCGGCTGATCGGCGTGCGGCCGGACGCCGAGCAGACCTGGGGCGTGTACGCCCGCAGCGTGCTGGCCTTCTCGGTGGTCTCCGTCCTGTTCCTGTACGGCCTGCAGCGCCTGCAGAACCACCTGCTGCTGAGCCTCGGCTTCAAGCCGGTCATGACGCACCAGGCCTGGAACACCGCGATCAGCTTCACCACCAACACCAACTGGCAGTCCTACTCCGGCGAGTCGACCATGGGCCACCTGGTGCAGATGGCCGGGCTCGCGGTGCAGAACTTCGTCTCCGCCGCCGTCGGCATCGCCGTCGCGATCGCCCTCGTCCGCGGGTTCGCCCGCAGGCGGACCGAGCACCTCGGCAACTTCTGGGTGGACCTCGTACGGGCCAACCTGCGCATCCTGCTGCCGATCGCGGTCGTCGGCGCGATCGTGCTGATCGCGGGCGGCGCCGTGCAGAACTTCCACGACCCGCACACGATCCAGACCCTCACCGGCGCCAAGCAGACGATCACCGGTGGGCCGGTGGCGTCGCAGGAGGTCATCAAGGAACTCGGCACGAACGGCGGCGGCTTCTACAACGCCAACTCCGCCCATCCGTTCGAGAACCCGACGACCTGGACCAACTGGTTCGAGATCTTCCTGCTCCTGGTCATCAGCTTCAGCCTGCCCCGGACGTTCGGCCGGATGGTCGGCAGCGACAAGCAGGGCTACGCGATCGTCTCCGTGATGGCGACCCTCGCCGTCCTCAGCATGACGCTGATCATGTGGTTCCAGCTCGCCCACCACGGCACGGTGCCGACCGCGATCGGCTCGTCCATGGAGGGCGTCGAGACGAGGTTCGGCGTGGCGAACTCGGCGACGTTCGCCGACGCGACGACGCTGACCTCCACCGGAGCCGTCGACTCCTTCCACGACTCGTACACGAGCCTCGGCGGCATGATGACGATGTTCAACATGATGCTGGGCGAGGTCGCGCCCGGCGGTACGGGCTCGGGCCTGTACGGCATGCTCATCCTCGCCGTCATCACGGTGTTCGTCGCCGGCCTGATGGTCGGCCGCACGCCGGAGTACCTCGGCAAGAAGATCGGCAGCCGTGAGATCAAGTTCGCCGCCACGTACTTCCTCGTCACCCCGATCTGTGTGCTCGTCGGCACCGCCTTCGCGATGGCGCTACCGGGCCAGCGGGCCGGGATGCTGAACAGCGGCCCGCACGGCCTGTCCGAGGTGCTGTACGCCTTCACCTCCGCCTCGAACAACAACGGCTCGGCGTTCGCCGGCATCACCGTCAACACGCCCTGGTACGACACCGCGCTCGGCCTGGCGATGGTCTTCGGGCGGTTCCTGCCAATGATCTTCGTCCTGGCGCTGGCCGGATCGCTGGCGAAGCAGGGCCTGACTCCCGCGTCGGAGGGCACGCTGCCCACGCACCGGCCGCAGTTCGTGGTCATGGTCGCGGGCGTCACGGTCGTCCTCGTCGCTCTCACCTTCCTCCCGGCGCTCGCGCTCGGGCCGTTGGCCGAAGGAATCCACTGATGTCCACCCAAGTCATGGAACCGCAGACCTCAGCGCCCGAGCCCCCGAAGGCACAGCCGAGCCGGGTGCAGGGCGGGCTGCTGGACCCCAAGCAGCTCATCCGGTCGCTGCCGAACGCGGTGCGCAAGCTCGACCCGCGCACCATGTGGCGCAACCCCGTCATGTTCATCGTCGAGATCGGCGCGGTCTGGAGCACCGTCCTGGCGATCGCCGAACCCACCTGGTTCGGCTGGCTGATCGTCGTCTGGCTCTGGCTGACGGTGATCTTCGCGAACCTCGCCGAGGCCGTCGCGGAGGGGCGGGGAAAAGCCCAGGCCGACACGCTGCGCCGGGCCAAGACCGACACGATGGCGCGCCGTCTGACCGGCTGGGCCCCGGGCCGTACGGCCGCGGAGGAGCCGGTGCCCGCGCCCGACCTTCGGCAGGGCGACCACGTGGTGGTCGAGGCGGGCCAGATCATCCCCGGTGACGGCGACGTCGTCGAGGGCATCGCCAGCGTCGACGAGTCGGCCATCACCGGTGAGTCGGCGCCGGTCATCCGCGAGTCGGGCGGCGACCGCAGCGCGGTCACCGGCGGTACGAAGGTGCTGTCCGACCGGATCGTCGTGAAGATCACCCAGAAACCGGGGGAGAGCTTCATCGACAAGATGATCGCGCTGGTCGAGGGCGCGAACCGGCAGAAGACGCCGAACGAGATCGCCCTCAACATCCTGCTCGCCTCGCTGACGATCATCTTCGTGATGGCGGTGGCCACGCTGCAGCCGCTGGCGATCTTCAGCAAGGCGAACCAGCCGGGCGTGCCGGACTTCCTGGCCCTGAACGCCCACGGCGTGACCGGCATCGTCATGGTCTCGCTGCTGGTCTGCCTGATCCCGACGACCATCGGCGCGCTGCTGAGCGCGATCGGCATCGCCGGCATGGACCGGCTGGTCCAGCGGAACGTCCTCGCGATGAGCGGCCGGGCGGTCGAGGCGGCCGGCGACGTGAACACCCTGCTGCTGGACAAGACCGGCACCATCACGCTCGGCAACCGGCAGGCCGCGGAGTTCACCCCGGTCGACGGCGTGACCGAGGCGCGGATCGCCGACGCGGCCCAGCTGTCCAGCCTCGCGGACGAGACGCCCGAGGGCCGCTCGATCGTGGTGTTCGCCAAGACCGAGTACGGCCTGCGGGAGCGCACGCCGGGCGAGCTCGGTCACGCGAGCTGGATCGAGTTCACCGCCCAGACCCGGATGTCCGGCGTCGACCTGGCGACCGACGACGGCGGCCGCCGGTGCCTGCGCAAGGGCGCCGCCACCGCGGTGATGAAGTGGGTCCGCGACAACGGCGGGCACCCCACCGACGAGGTCGGCCACATCGTCGACGGCATCTCGGCCAGTGGCGGAACACCGCTGGTGGTCGGCGAGGTCGTCACGGAGAACGAGGGGACGACCGCGCACGTGCTCGGCGTCATCCACCTCAAGGACGTCGTCAAGGCCGGCATGCGCGAGCGCTTCGACGAGATGCGCAGCATGGGCATCCGCACCGTGATGATCACGGGCGACAACCCGCTGACCGCCAAGGCGATCGCGGACGAGGCCGGCGTCGACGACTTCCTCGCCGAGGCCAAGCCCGAGGACAAGATGGCGCTGATCAAGCGCGAGCAGGAGGGCGGAAAGCTCGTCGCCATGACCGGCGACGGCACCAACGACGCCCCCGCCCTCGCGCAGGCCGACGTCGGCGTCGCGATGAACACCGGCACGTCGGCCGCCAAGGAGGCCGGCAACATGGTCGACCTCGACTCCAACCCGACGAAGCTCATCGAGATCGTGGAGATCGGCAAGCAGCTGCTGATCACCCGGGGCGCGCTGACGACGTTCTCGATCGCCAACGACATCGCCAAGTACTTCGCGATCATCCCGGCGATGTTCGCGGCGGTCTACCCGGGCCTGGACAAGCTCAACATCATGCGGCTCTCCAGCCCGCAGTCGGCGATCCTGTCCGCGGTCATCTTCAACGCGATCATCATCGTCGCGCTGATCCCGCTCGCGCTCCGCGGCGTGAAGTACCGGCCGTCGAGCGCCTCCAAGCTGCTGTCCCGCAACCTCTACGTCTACGGCCTGGGCGGCATCGTCGCGCCGTTCATCGGCATCAAGCTCATCGACCTGCTCATCCAGTTCCTGCCGGGAATGTGACCATGCGACTCTCAAGCCAGACAAGACGGCACCTGGCGGCCCTCCGGGCCCTCCTCGTCCTCACGGTGATCCTCGGGATCGCCTACCCGGTCGCCATCTGGGCCGTGGCCTTCATCCCGGGCCTGCACCACCGGGCGCAGGGCTCGATGGTCAGGACCGCCGACGGCAGGATCGTCGGCAGCCGGATCATCGGCCAGTCGTTCACGGACAAGGACGGCGACCCGCTGAAGCAGTACGTCCAGAGCCGTCCCTCGAACGCGGGCGACGGCTACGACCCGACGTCGACCAGCGCGAGCAACCTGGGCCAGGAGAGCATCGTCGACACCCTCCCGGATCCGGCGCTCGTCAAGGCCGGCAAGGAGGACGCGAACGCCAAGACCAGCCTGCTCACCCAGGTCTGCACCCGCAGCAAGAAGGTGGGCGAGCTGGAGGGCGTCAGCGGCGCCCGGCCGTTCTGCACCCCCGGCGGCATCGGCGCGGTCCTCGCCGTCATGGGCCCGCGCGACGGTCAGGGGCACGTGACGCACCCGACCCGGGTCGTCAGCCTCAATGAGGAGTGCGGCGTGGTCGCCAGGCCGTTCGTCGCCACGTACGACGGGGTGCCCGTCGAGTGCGCGAAGTACGGTGAGGACTACGCGAAGGGTGAGGTCGTGCCGGTCCGCGGCGGCGCGCCGGCCCACCCGGTCGTGCCGGCCGACGCGGTGACCGCGAGCGGCAGCGGCCTCGACCCGCACATCTCACCGGCGTACGCGCGGCTCCAGGCCCCGCGGATCGCCCGGACGCGCGGCGTCTCCGAGCAGCGGGTGCTGGCCGCCATCAAGGACAACGAGGACGGCCGGGTGCTCGGCTTCGCCGGCGAGCCGCGCGTCAACGTCCTCACGCTCAACATCGAGCTCGACGAGAAGTACCCGTACCGCGGATGAGACCGGGACGCGGCGCGCCTTTCACCGGAGCGCGCCGCGTCCCACCGGAGGAGTGATGGTCATGGCACGCGGGCGGCTGCGCGTGTACCTGGGGGCCGCCCCCGGCGTGGGCAAGACCTACGCCATGCTCGGCGAGGGCCGGCGGCGGCACGAGCGCGGCACCGACGTGGTCATCGGATTCGTGGAGTGCCACGGCCGTCCCCGGACGATCGAGCTCCTGGAGGGGCTGGAGACGGTGCCCCGCAAGACCATGGAGTACCGCGGCACGAGCTTCACCGAGCTCGACGTCGACGCCGTCATCGCCCGCGCGCCGCAGGTGGCGCTGATCGACGAGCTGGCGCACACCAACATCCCCGGCTCGCGCAACACCAAGCGCTGGCAGGACATCGAGCAGATCCTGGAGGCCGGCATCACCGTGATCACCACGGTGAACATCCAGCACCTCGACTCGCTGAACGACGTCGTCGAGCAGATCACCGGCGTGGCGCAGCGCGAGACCGTGCCCGACGAGGTCGTGCGCCGGGCCGACCAGGTCGAGCTCGTCGACATGACGCCGGAGGCGCTGCGCCGCCGGATGGCGCACGGCAACGTCTACCAGGCCGAGAAGATCGACGCCGCGCTGTCGAACTACTTCCGTGTCGGCAACCTCACCGCGCTGCGCGAGCTGGCCCTGCTCTGGCTGGCCGACAAGGTCGACGACCAGCTCGACCGCTACCGCGCCGACCACCGCATCAGCCAGACCTGGGAGGCCCGCGAGCGCGTCGTCGTCGCGCTGACCGGCGGGCCGGAGGGCGACACGCTCATCCGCCGCGCGGCGCGGATCGCCGACCGCGCCAAGGGCTCGGACCTGTTCGCCGTGCACGTGACCGCCGCGGACGGGCTCACCGGTGCCCGCCCGGCCGAACTCGCCCGCCAGCGTGCCCTGGTGGAGAGCCTGGGCGGCACGTACCACCAGGTCGTCGGCGACGACATCCCGCAGGCGCTGCTCGACTTCGCGCGCGGCGTGAACGCGACCCAGCTCGTGCTCGGCGCCTCCCGGCGGGGCCGGTTCGCGCAGATCTTCTCGCGCGGCGTCGGGATGACCACGACCGCGATGTCCGGCGCGATCGACGTGCACATGGTCACGCACGAGGAGGCCAGCCGTGGGCGCCGGTCCGCGCGCGCCGGCGGCCTGACGTGGACCCGGCGGGGCGTCGGGTTCGGGCTGGCCGTGGCCGGGCTGCCGCTGCTCACCCTGCTGCTGGCGAACCTGCGCGGACAGCTCTCCCTCGCCAGCGACATCCTGCTGTTCCTCGTGGCGGTGGTCGCGGTCGCCCTGGCCGGCGGCCTGTACGCGGCGCTGTTCGCCGCCGTCGCCGGCTCCCTGCTGCTCAACTACTTCTTCACCCCGCCGATCCATGAGTTCACCATCAGCGAGTGGGAGAACGCGCTCGCGCTCGCCGCGTTCGTCGTAGTGGGGGCCGCGGTGAGCGTGGTGGTGGACTCCGCCGCCCGGCGCACCCGCGAGGCCGCCCGCGCCAGCGCGGACGCCGAGATGGTCTCCAACCTCGCGGGTAGCGTGCTGCGCGGCGAGAGTACCCCTGGTGACCTGCTCGAACGTCTACGCGTGGCGTTCGGGCTGGACTCGGCGACGCTGCTCGAACGCCGTCCCGACGCCCCGCTGACGCCGGGCCGCCAGGGCGATCCGGGCTGCTGGCGGATCGCGGCGACCGTCGGCGGCGAACCCTGCTGCAGCCCCGACGAGGGCGCCGCGGAGATCGCCGTGGACGACGACCTCACGCTCGTGCTGCGCGGCCGTACGCCGTCGGCCGCCGACCAGCGCGTGCTGGAGGCGTTCGCGGCGCAGGCCGGGCTCGCGCTGCGCCAGCACCGGCTCGCCGAGGAGGCCGAGCAGGCGCGCCCGCTCGCCGCCGCCGACCGGATGCGCACCGCCCTGCTGGCCGCCGTCAGCCACGACCTGCGCTCGCCGCTGTCGTCGGCCAAGGCCGCGGTGGAGAGCCTGCGCACCGGCGACGTGGCCTGGACCGCGGGGGAACGCGACGAACTGCTCGCCACCGCGGACGAGTCACTGGAACGCCTCGCCCGGCTCGTGGCCAACCTGCTCGACATGAGCCGCCTGCAGGCCGGCCTGCTCGACGTCACGGCCCAGCCGCTCGCCGCCGAGGAGGTCGTGCCGCGCGTCGTCGCCGACCTGGGCCCGGCCGGCGACGGCGTACGGGTGCGGATCCCCGCCGGGCTGCCCGACGTTCTCGCCGACCCCGCGCTGCTCGAACGGGTCCTGACGAACCTGGTCTCCAACGCGATCCGGTACGGATCGGCGGAAGAACCCGTCCTCGTCACGGCCAGCGCGCTCGCCGACCGCGTCGAGCTGCGGGTGATCGACCGCGGGCCGGGCATTCCCGAGGCCGACCGCGACCGGGTCTTCCTGCCCTTCCAGCGCCTCGGCGACCACGACAACGCCACCGGCGTCGGACTGGGCCTGGCCCTGTCGCGCGGCCTGGTGGAGGCCATGGGCGGCACGCTCGATCCCGACGACACGCCGGGCGGCGGCCTGACCATGATCGTCACCCTGCCCGTGTACACGCCGGACCTCGCCGACCCGGTCCTGACGTCCCACCTGGACGCCGTACGAGAGAGGCGAGGACGGTGACCCGGGTCCTGGTGGTCGACGACGAGCCCCTCACCGCGCGGACACTGGGCCTCAACCTGCGGGCCCGCCGGTACGAGGTCAGCGTCGCGCGCGACGGCAACGAGGCCCTCCGGCGGGCCGTGGACTGGCATCCGGACGTCGTCGTCCTGGACCTCGGCCTGCCCGACATCGACGGCGTCGAGGTGATCCACGGGCTGCGCGGCTGGAGCCAGGTGCCGATCATCGTGCTGTCCGGCCGTACCCGCGCCGAGGACAAGATCGCCGCGCTGGACGCCGGCGCCGACGACTACGTGACCAAGCCCTACGGCCTCGGCGAGCTGCTCGCCCGCATCCGCGCCGCCGGCCGCCGCGCCCCCGGGCCCGGCCCGGCGCCGGTGGTCAAGATCGGCGATCACGTCGTGGACCTGGAGGACAAACGGGTGACCCCGCCGGTGCACCTCACGCCGACCCAGTGGCGGATGCTGGAGATCCTGCTGGCCAACCCCGGCCGGCTCGTGAGCCAGCGGCGCCTGCTCACCGAGGTCTGGGGGCCCTCGTACGCGCGGCAGTCGCACTACCTGCGCCAGTACATGGCCCAGCTCCGCCGCAAGCTGGAGGCCGACCCCGGTCATCCACGCCACCTGCTGACCGAGCCCGGCATGGGCTACCGGTTCCAGCCATGACGCGGGTCCTGCCCGCGCGGTTCGCGAAGGCGGGCGAGGAGACCGGGGAACGGCACCGCCTGTCGGTCCCGGGCGGCCTCGCCGCGCTCTCCCTCGACGCCATGGCCTCCGTCGCGTACGGTCCGGAGGCCGTCGTCATCGTGCTGGCCGCCGGTGGGGGAGCGGCCCTCGGCTACACGGTCCCGGTCACACTCGCCATCGCGGCGCTGCTCGGCGTGCTCACGCTGTCGTACCGGCAGGTGATCGCCGCCTTCCCGCAGGGCGGCGGCGCGTACGGGGTGGCCAAGGCCTACCTCGGCCGGCGTGCCTCCCTGGTCGCCGCCGCGTCGCTGGTCGTCGACTACGTGCTCAACGTCGCGGTGTCGATCGCGGCGGGCGTGGCCGCGCTCACCTCGGCGGTGCCGGGCCTGCTGCCGTACACGGTCTGGCTGTGCCTCGCGGTGCTCGGCCTGGTCACCGCGGTGAACCTGCGCGGCATCGCGCACAGCGCCCGGATGTTCATCGTGCCGACCGCGATCTTCGTGCTGTCCGTCCTCGCCGTCATCGCCGTCGGCCTGCCGCGCGACCGGCCCGTCGTCATCGCCCATCCGGTCGCGCAGGCGCAGGATCTGCGGGCGGTCGGCGTGCTCCTGCTGCTGCGGGCCTTCGCGAACGGGTGCGCGGCGCTGACCGGCGTCGAGGCGATCGCCAACGCGGTGCCCTCCTTCCGGCGGCCCCGCGTACGGCGGGCGCAGCGGGCGGAGGTCGCGCTCGGCGCGCTGCTCGGCGTCATGCTGATCGGCATCTCGGTGCTGATCGTCCGCTTCCACATCCGGCCGGTGCGGGGTGTCACGGTGCTCTCGCAGGTCACCGAGGGCTCGCTCGGGCACGGGATCGGCTACTACGTCGTTCAGTTCGCCACTGTCGTGCTGCTGGCGCTGGCCGCCAACACCTCCTTCGGCGGCATGCCGGTCCTGACGCACCTGCTCGCCAAGGACCACAACCTGCCGCACCTGTTCGCGCTGCGGGGCGAACGCCAGGTGCACCGCTACGGCATCTTCTTCCTGACCGCCACCGCCGCCCTTCTGCTCGTCGGCACGCGTGGCGCCATGAACACCCTCGTGCCGTTGTTCGCCATCGGGGTGTTCGTCGGCTTCACCCTCTCCCAGGCGGGCATGGTGCGGCACTGGTGGACCGGGCGGCCGCCCGGCTGGCGCCCGCGTGCGGCCCTCAACGGTCTCGGCGCGCTGATGACCGGCGTCGCCGCGATCGTCATCTCCGTGACCAAGTTCCCCGAGGGCGGCTGGTTGATCGTGGTGGCCATGCCGCTCCTGGTGTGCCTGATGTCGGTGGTGAACCGGGCGTACGGGCGGATCGGGCGGCGGCTGGAGCTGGACCGGGTCCCCGCACACCCACGGCCCCGCAGGTCCCTGGCGATCGTCCCGGTCGGCGACGTGAACCGGCTGACCCAGGAGGCGATCTCGACCGCGCTGTCCCTCGGTGACCGGGTCGTCGCGCTGCGGGTGGTCCACCCGGACGATCCGGAGGAGACCACGGGCTTCATCCGTGCCTGGGAGCGCTGGGCCCCGGACGTCAGCCTCGCCCTGGTGAACGACCGGCACCGCCGGCTCGTGGACCCGATCGTGGAGTACGTGCGAGGCGTCGGCGAGCCGCACGTCTTCGTGCTGATCCCGGAGGTCGAGCCCGCTCACGTCTGGCAGCGGATCCTGCAGAACCAGCGCGGGGCCCTGCTCGCCCACGCCCTCCGCCGCGACACCGACGCCGTGGTCTGCCGCCTGCGCTTCCGCCTCGATGAGCGCCCGGTCCGCGCGCCGGGACACAATGCGTAGTGGGGGGGTGATGCGAGGATGCCGCGAGGCAGGCTGAAGATCTACTTCGGTTCGGCGCCGGGCGTCGGCAAGACGTACGCGATGCTCGGCGAGGCGGCACGGCGCCGTGAGCGCGGCACCGACCTGGTCGTCGGCTTCGCCGACCCCCACGGCCGCCCCCGCACCGCCGCGCTGCTGGACGGTCTGGAGACCGTGCCGCCACGGCACGGCGAGATGGACGTCGACGCGGTGATCGCGCGGGCTCCGCAGGTCGCCTTCGTCGACGAGATCGCGCACACCAACGCGCCCGGCGCCCGCAACGACAAGCGCTGGCAGGACGTCGAGGAGATCCTCGCCGCCGGCATCGATGTCGTCTCGACCGTCAACGTCGAGCACCTGGAGTCGCTGGCCGACGTGGTCGAGCGGATCACGGGCGTGCGCCGGCGCGAGACGGTGCCCGACGAGGTCGTCCGCCGGGCCGACCAGATCGAGCTGGTCGACATGTCGCCGGAGTCGCTGCGCCGCCGTCTCGCGCACGGCGACGTCTACCCGTCCGAGCGGGTCGACGCGGCGCTGGCGGACTACTTCCGCGTCGGCAACCTGACCGCGCTGCGCGAGCTGGCCCTGCTGTGGGTCGCCGACCGCGTCGACGACGCCCTCGCGCGCTACCGCGACGAGAAGGGCATCACCCGCACCTGGGAGGCGCGTGAGCGGATCGTCGTCGCGCTGACCGGCGGTCCGGAGGGCGACACGTTGATCCGGCGCGCCGCGCGGATCGCCGCCCGCGCCGGCCGCGGTGACCTGGTCGCGGTGCACGTCGCCCGGCTGACCGGCCGGCCGGCCCGGCTCGCCGACGGCTCGCCCGAGGCCCTGGCGCGCCAGCGCGCCCTGGTCGAGGGCATGGGCGGTTCGTACCACCAGGTGACCGGGGACGACGTGCCCGGGGCGCTGATCGAGTTCGCGCAGGCGGTGAACGCCACCCAGATCGTGCTCGGATCCAGCCGCCGCGGCCGATGGCACCAGTACCTCTCCGGTCCCGGCGTGGGCGCGACCGTCGCCGGCCGGTCCGGCGACGTCGACGTGCACATCGTCACGCACGACTACGCCGGCAAGGGCCGTGGCCTGGCGACGGTCGCCCGCACCTCGCTGGGGCACCGGCGGCTGACCGCCGGCTGGCTGCTCGCCGTGTGCGGCCCGCCGGCCCTCACCGGGGTCCTGTCGATCCCGGGGGCGCGGCTGGGCCTGCCCACCGAACTGCTGTTCTTCCTCGCCCTGACCGTCGGGGTGGCCCTGGTCGGCGGGCTGTGGCCGGCCGTCGTGGCGGCCGTGGCGGGCTTCCTGCTCCTCAACTGGTACTTCACCCCGCCGCTGCACACCCTGACGGTCGCCGAGCTGGAGAACGGCTTCGCGCTGTTCGTCTTCGTGGCGGTGGCCGTCGCGGTGGCCACCGTGGTCGACCTCGCCGCGCGCCGCAGCTCGCAGGCCGCGCGGGCGCGCTCGGAGGCGACCACGCTCAGCCTGCTCGCGACGAGCGTCCTGCGGGGCGAGGACGCCCTGCCCGAGCTGCTCGAACGCGTACGGGAGACGTTCGGGCTGGCCTCGGTGTCCCTCCTGGAGCGGACCGGCGACACCTGGGAGCGGATCGCCTCCGCCGGCGCCGACCCGTGCGGACGGCCGGACGACGCCGACGTCCGCGTGCAGGTCAGCGACACGCTGACGCTGGCGCTGCGCGGCCGGGTGCTGCCCGCCGCGGACCGCCGCGTCCTGGCCGCCTTCGCCTACCAGGCCGCCGCGGCGCTGGACCGGCAGCGGCTCGCCGAGCAGGCGCGCCAGGCCCGTAGCCTCGCCGAGGGCAACAAGATCCGTACGGCCCTGCTCGCCGCGGTCTCCCACGACCTGCGCACGCCGCTCGCCTCGATCAAGGCCAGTGTCGGCAGCCTGCGCTCGGATGAGGTCCAGTGGGACCCCGCCGACGAGGCCGAGCTGCTCGCCACGATCGAGGAGTCGGCCGACCGGCTCGACCGGCTGGTCGCCAACCTGCTCGACATGAGCCGCCTGCAGACCGGCGCGGTGAACCCGCTCACCCGCCCGATGTCGATCGACGAGGTCCTCGCGCCCTCACTGGCCAACGTGCCGGGCGACCAGGTGAAGATCGAGGTCCCCGAGGACCTCTCGCCGGTCCTGACCGACCCGGGCCTGCTGGAGCGGGCCCTGGCCAACGTCGTGGAGAACGCCGTACGGCACGGCGGCGACGAACCCGTGCGGATCTCGGCGAGTGAACACGGCGGCGTGGTGGAGCTGCGGGTCACCGACCGCGGGCCGGGCGTGCCCGACTCGGCCAAGATCCAGATGTTCGAGCCGTTCCAGCGGCTCGGCGACCGCCCGCGCGGCGACGGCGTCGGCCTGGGCCTCGCCGTGGCGCGTGGCTTCGCCGAGGCGATCGGCGGCGACCTGCACGCCGAGGACACCCCCGGCGGCGGGCTGACCATGATCTTCACCCTCCCGGTGGAGGCGCGTGACTCCGAGGAGGGCCCGTGACGAGGGTGCTGGTGGTCGACGACGAGCCGCAGATCGTGCGTGCGCTGCGCATCAACCTGCGCGCCCGCGGCTACGAGGTGGACGCCGCGCCGGACGGCCGCACCGCCCTGGACCTGGCCGCGCGCCGGCACCCCGACGTGATCGTGCTGGACCTCGGCCTGCCCGACATGGAGGGGGCCGAGGTGATCAAAGGCCTGCGCGGCTGGACCAGCGTGCCGATCATCGTGCTGACCGCGCGGCACGCCTCGGAGGAGAAGGTCGAGATCCTCGACGTCGGCGCGGACGACTACGTGACCAAGCCGTTCGGGATGGACGAGCTGCTGGCCCGGCTGCGCGCCGCCGTACGCCGATCGCAGCCGCCCGAGGAGGACGCCGTGGTCGTCACCGACGACTTCACCGTCGACCTGGCGGCCAAGAAGGCCACCCGCGACGGCTCGGACGTACGCCTGACGCCGACCGAGTGGCACGTCCTGGAGGTGCTGGTCCGCAACGCGGGCCGTCTGGTGAGCCAGCAGCAGCTTCTCCGCGAGGTGTGGGGTCCGTCGTACGCGAACGAGACCGGGTACCTGCGGGTGTACCTCGCCCAGCTGCGCCGCAAGCTGGAGGCCGACCCGTCCCGCCCCCGGCACCTGATCACCGAGCCGGGGATGGGCTACCGCTTCGAGCGCTGACCGGCGCGGCCAGCACGGCGCGCGCCCGTGCGTACAGGAGCCCCGACCGGGTGAGCGTCATCGCCATGGCCATGAAGATCAGCGCATCGGTGAGCGCGCCCTCCGACACCCGGTGGGCGGCCATCCACTCGCCCAGCCGGGCGCTCCAGAGGTGCGCGCTGCCGTAGGAGAAGAACATCCGCGCGGCGACCACGCCGATCCAGGCCAGCGCGTACGGCACACCCGCACGGGTCATCGCGCGGCGCCGCTCCTCGACGACCTCGGCGTACACCGGCATGAGAGCGCTGACCACCAGGCCGAACAGCAGGCCCGCGGCCGCCCCGCCGATCTCCAGCATCAGGCCGTAGCCGCCGCTCGCGGCATTTCCGAGGAAGAACGGCACCACCGCGGCAGCGGTGATCACCGGACGCAGCACCCGGAACCGGCGGACCCTCCGGCGTCCGAGGTCCGACTCCAGCACCACCGCGAGTACGGCGAGATTGACGATCCAGACACTGGCATCCATGGCCGTGGCCTTCCTGCAGACGCGTTCCGACGGCGAAGAACCTAGGAACGCGGCCGCCCGCCCGTCGTCGACCCCGAGGCCGAGCAGGGTGGAGACGCGGGTTCTCCACCCGATCTCCACCCGGCGTCGGCGGGTGGACGCCACGCGGTCCTCTTAGGATTGCCGCGTGTCTCCGCATGTGATGCCGACGCCACGCCGTGTGCTCGAGAGCGCGCAGCCGCTGGTCCTGACGGCCGCGCTGGTGTGGGCGCTGCTGGACGCGACCCTCAGCCGGCACGGCCGGCCGCCGGCGGCCGATGTCTGTGTGGCGCTGCTGGTGCTCGGCTGGTGCGTCTGGGTGTGGTCGTCCCGGCGGCCCGCCGGGCAGCTCGGCGCGCTGGTGCTCTTCGCCGTCTCCGGTGGGGTGCTCGCCATGGTCGCCACCAGCGGTCCGGGCACCGCGGCGGGTGCGACGGCGCTCGCGATCGCGGCCACCGGACGGCGGCCGGAGACCTCGCTCGCGGTGCTGGGGGTCGCGATCCTGGGCACCGTGATCGCCGCCGTCGTCGCCGGTACGCCCCCGGCGACCTGGCTGGGCTGCGCCGGGACGTTCCTGGGCTGCTGGGTCATCGGCGGCGTACGGCGTTCGTACGGGCTGCGGGCCGAAGAGGCCGAGCACGCCCTCGCCCAGGAGCGCCGTGCCGTCGCCGCCGAGAAGCACGCCGCGGCGCTGGAGGAGCGCACCCGCATCGCCCGGGAGATCCACGACATCCTGGCGCACTCGCTGTCCGCCCTCTCGGTGAACCTCAGTGCCGCCGAGGGGTTCCTGGCCGACGAACGGCTCCCCGCCGGACAGCGCGAACTGGTCAAGGCCCAGGAGTGCGTACGCCGTGCCGGTCGCCTCGCCCGGGAGGGAATGGCCGAGACCCGCCAGGCCGTACTGGCGCTGCGCGAGGACCTCCGTCCGCTGACCGAGGCGCTGGCCGAACTCGCCGAGACCCACGGCGCCGCCGTGGAGGTCACCGGCTCACCGGTGGAGCCGTCCCCGGCCGCCGGCCTGGTGGCGTTCCGTACCGCGCAGGAGGCGCTGACCAACGCGCGCAAGCACGCTCCGGGCGCCGCGGTGCGCATCCGGCTGGACCACCGCGCCGACGTCATCGAGCTGACCGTGCGCAACGCCCCGCCCGAGGCCGGCGTGGCCCGGCCGCTCGCCGACTCCGGCACCGGCCACGGCCTGACCGGGCTGGCCGAACGCGCAGCCGTGGCCGGCGGCGTCTTGGAGGCGGGTGTGGAGGATGACGGTGGCTGGCGCGTCTGCCTGAGGATCTCCCCGTGAGCGGCGTGGACGCGCCGGTCCGCGTCGTCCTGGCCGACGACCAGGCGGCCGTGCGTGAAGGGCTGGAGCTCCTGCTGGAGACGCTGCCCGGCATCGCCGTGGCGGCGGCAGCGGCGGACGGCGACGCCGCGGTGGAGGCGGTGGCCCGTACCGAGCCCGACGTCGCCCTCCTCGACCTGCACATGCCCGGCTGCGACGGCATCGAGGCCACTCGCCGCATCCGGGAGCGGCACCCGGCGACCCAGGTCGTGGTGCTGACCACCTACGCCGACGACGACAGCATCCTGGGCGCGCTGCGGGCCGGCGCGCTGGGCTACCTCACCAAGGACGCCGGCCGGGAGGAGATCCGCCACGCCCTGCACGCCGCCGCGCACGGCCAGGCGGTGCTGGATCCCGCGGTGCAGCGGCGGCTCGTCGCGGCCGCCTCCCGTGCGTCGCGGCCCGCGGACTCCGGCGAGCTCACCGCCCGCGAGATCGAGGTGCTGCGGCTGCTGGCCACGGGCGGCTCCAACCGCGCCATCGCCCGGAGGTTGTTCATCAGCGAGGCGACGGTGAAGACGCACATCAACCACATCTTCGCCAAGACCCGCTCGCCCGACCGCGCCGCCGCCGTCCGCTACGCGTACGACCACGGCTTCGTCCGGCCCGGCGAGACCGCCGGCTGAGCCACCAAGCCGGGCGTTAAAAAGGCGTGCGTTAGGAACGCGTTAAGAACGCCCGAGGCGGCGTTAAGGCACCGTTAGCGACGCCCGGACAGGGCCCCTTCGCCGTATTTGCTGGCGATTGTGAAGCAAGCCGTCCTCCACGCCCCCAAGCGTGTCCTCGTCGGCCGTCCGCTCCGGACCGGGCAGATGGGGGAGACACTTCTGCCCAAGAAGCTGGCCCTGCCGGTCTTCTGCAGCGACCCCCTGTCGTCCGTGGCGTACGCGACGGAGGAGATCCTGCTCGCGCTCAGCCTCGGCGGGCTCGCCATGCTCACCCTGTCCTGGTGGGTGGGCGCCGGCGTCGTCTTCCTGCTGCTCGTCGTCGTGGCGTCGTACCGGCAGACGTGCCACGCCTACCCGGGCGGCGGCGGGGCGTACGCGGTCAGCCGGGCCAACCTGGGCGAGAACGCCTCGCTGATCGCGGCGAGCGCGCTGCTCATCGACTACGTGATGACCGTCGCCGTCTCGGTCGCCGCGGGCGTCGCCAACGTCGTGTCGGCCATCCCGGCGCTGGGGCCGCACGCGGTGGGCATCGCGCTCAGCCTCATCGCGATCATCGCGGTGATGAACCTGCGCGGCGTCAAGGAGTCCGGCCGCGCCTTCGCGATCCCCACGTACGGCTTCGTGGCCAGCGTGTTCGTCATGGTGGCCGCCGGGTTCGTACGCGCGGCGTTCGGGCATGCGCCGTCCGCCGAGTCGGCGTCGCTGACCGTCCACGCCTCGCACGGGACGGCCGGGGCCGCCGCGGTGCTGCTGGCGCTGCGCGCCTTCGCCCAGGGCTGTACGGCGCTGACCGGCGTCGAGGCGGTCAGCAACGGCGTGCCGAACTTCAAGCCGCCCAAGAGCAGGAACGCCGCCACCACTCTGACGATCATGGGCCTGCTCGCCGTGACGATGTTCGGCGGCATCACCGCGCTCGCCTCCATCGCCCACGTGCACATCGCCGAGGACCCGGCGCAGCTCGTCGGCGCGCCGCGCGGCTACGAGCAGAAGACGGTGGTCGCCCAGCTCAGCGGCGCGGTGTTCGGCCACGGGTCGTTGCCGTTCTTCCTGATCCAGGCGTTCACCGCCGCGATCCTGGTGCTGGCGGCCAACACGGCTTTCAACGGCTTCCCGATCCTGGCCTCGATCCTCGGCGGCGACGGGTACCTGCCGCGCCAGTTCGCCCGGCGCGGCGACCGGCTGGTCTTCAGCAACGGCATCGTGATCCTCTCGCTGCTCGCCGGCGCGCTGATCTGGGCGTTCGACGCCAGCACCACGCGCCTCATCCAGCTCTACATCATCGGCGTGTTCGTGTCGTTCACGCTGAGCCAGAGCGGGATGGTCAAGCACTGGGGCGACGAGCTGCGCCGTACGACCGACCCGGCGGGGAGACGCGCGATCCACCGGTCCCGGGCGATCAACCTCGTCGGCGCGGTCCTCACCGGCCTGGTCCTGGTGATCGTGCTGCTCACCAAGTTCCTGCACGGCGCCTGGATCGTGGTCGTCACGCTGCCGCTGGTCTTCCTGATGATGAAGGCGATCAACCGGCACTACCGGCGGGTGGCCGCCGAACTCGAGCCGAAGGAGGAGGGCGTGCCGCTGCCCAGCCGCATCCACGCGATCGTGCTGGTCTCCAAGCTGCACACGCCGACGCTGCGGGCGCTGGCGTTCGCGCGCGCGACCCGGCCGAGCACGCTGACCGCCCTGTCGGTGGCGACGAGCGAGGAGGAGGCGGCGACGCTGGAGCGCGAGTGGAGCGAACGCGACCTTCCGGTGCCGCTGAAGATCCTCGACTCCCCGTACCGGGACATCACCGGGCCGGTGCTCGACTACGTCGGGCGGGTACGGACCAAGAGTCCGCGCGACGTGGTGTGCGTGTTCATCCCGGAGTACGTCGTCGGGCGCTGGTGGGAGCAACTGCTGCACAACCAGAGCGCGTTCCGGCTGAAGGCGCGGCTGCTGTTCCGGCCGGGCGTCATGGTCACGAGCGTGCCGTGGCAGCTCGGATCGGCCAAGGCGGCCCTGGCCCGGCGCCCGGAGGACACGGGTTTCGCGGCCCGGCGGAGGGTGCGCTCAGGTGCGGCGTGATGTCACCTTTTCCCCCGCTTTGAATCTCGGATGGATGGCTTAGTCTTGCCAAACATGGATGACGTGCCCGACACGGGCGACGAGGACTCAGGGTCACGGGGTCTGCGCGGGTTCCTGCGCCGGCTGACGTCGAGCAAGGCCGAACTCGAGGCCCAGGAACTCCAGAAGACCAGCGGATCCGAGGGCGCCACTCCCATCAAGGCGTGCGCCGCTCGTCGGCGTGCCTGCGTAGCGGGTACGCTACGGACTGTGACACTGCGGCCGCGGGGCGGAGCCCCCGCGCTGGAGGCCGAGCTCTACGACGGGTCCGACGTGATCGACCTCGTCTGGCTCGGCCGCCGGCGCATCGCCGGCATCGAGCCGGGCCGTCTCGTACGCGCCGAGGGTCTCGTCAGCGTCCAGGACGGCCGTAAGGTCATGTTCAACCCGCGATACGAGCTGCGGGGCAGCGCGTGATCGATGACGCGGGCGCCCCCCGAGGAGGTCAGGTGAACGACCCGGCCCGGCGCGACTCGGGGTCCGCGGACCCGGCGCCCGAGGAGACGGCACCCGAGGTGCCGGAGAAGGCCGCGTACGACACGGTCGAAGAGGCCGTCCGGGCCCAGCTCACCAAGGCCCTCGGCGGTGCGCGCGGTGTCGTCGAGGCGGCCATCCCGACGATCGGCTTCACCGTCTCCTGGATCGTGACCAAGGAGCTGAAGCTCTCCCTCGGCATCGGCGCGGCACTCGCCGTGGTCCTGCTGCTCGTACGCCTCGCGCAGCGCTCCACCGTGCAGTTCGTGCTCAACAGCATCTTCGGCATCGCGATCGCGGCCCTGTTCGCGCTGCGGTCCGGCAAGGCGCAGGACGCGTTCCTGCCGGGCATCATCTACAACGCCGGCTACGCCGCCGCGCTGCTCCTGTCGATCGTCGTGCGCTGGCCGCTCGTCGGCTTCATCATCGGCTCGGTCACGGGCGACCCGACCGCCTGGCACCGCGACCGCGAGATCGTCCGGCTCTGCTCCCGGCTCACCTGGCTGCTGCTGATCCCGTGCCTGGTGCGCGTCGCGGTGCAGTACCCGCTCTACCTGGCCGGTCACGTGGCGTGGCTGGGGGCGGCGAAGGTCGTCATGGGCTGGCCGCTGCAGGTCGCCGGACTGGCGGCGATGGTCTGGCTGCTGGCCCGCGGCCGTACGCCCCTGGACCGCCCGGCTTCGTGACTGTCCGTGGTCGTCACCGGGTATGAGGCGGACGGAAGCCTTGTCGTCTCATTCGGGGGACTTCGCATGCCCGGCAAGTACCACCTGTTCGCGGTCGTCGCCCTGGGCGCGGGTGCCACCGCGCTCGGCGCCGCGGTGGCCGAACGCATGACCGGCGCCGCCGAGTCGGGGAGCGCCGTCATCAAGGACGCCACCGGCAAACAGGTCGGCATGCTGCGCGTCGCGACCTCGGGCGGCAAGACCAAGATCACCATCACGGCGCAGGACCTGCCGCCGGGCTACCACGGCTTCCACATCCACGCGAAGGGCGTCTGCGACCCGAGGTCGAAGGACCCGGCGACGGGCAGCCCGTTCTTCAGCGCGGGCCCCCACTTCGACCTGGACGCCCACTCCCACCCGGCGCACTCGGGCGACCTGCCGCCCCTGCTGGTCAACGGGGACGGCACAGGCAGCGCGACGGTGAAGACCGACCGCTTCCAGTCCGCGCAGCTGTTCGACCGGGACGGCAGCGCGATCGTCATCCACGCGGCACCGGACAACCAGGCCAACATCCCCAAGCGCTACGCGGCGTCCGGCCCGGACGCCGAGACCCTCAAGACCGGCGACTCCGGCGCCCGCATCGCCTGCGGCGTCATCACGAAGCGCCAGTCCGGGCGCGGGTAGGGCCGGGTCGCCGGTCCGAGCTCAGGCCTCAGTGCCGCGGCCCGCTATGATCTCGTCATCGCTTAGGCCTTCCCGATCCGTCGGGAAGGCTTTTTTCATGCCCGGGACCGCACTTCGTTCGCCGTTCCGGCGAGAGAGGACTGCTGATCATGACCTTGCACACCGGCGGCGCGGCGGGCGCGGGTACCTGGAGGCTCGGTGACCTGACGGTCAACCGCATCGGCTTCGGCGCGATGCGCCTCACGGGCAGCGCCCCCTTCGACCTCGGCACGCCGAGCGACCGCGAACGGTCGATCAGGGTGCTCCGGCGCGCGGTCGAGCTGGGCGTCAACCACATCGACACGGCCGCCTTCTACTTCTCCTCGCTCCGCTCGGCCAACGAGCTGATCAACCAGGCGTTGGCGCCGTACCCCGACGACCTGCTGATCGCCACCAAGGTCTGGCCGGGCCGGGATCCCTCGGGCGAGTGGTGGTGGGCCACACCCGGGCAGCTGCGCGGCCAGGTCGAGGAGAACCTGCGGCAGCTCGGCCGTGACCACCTCGACCTGGTGAACCTGCGCATCCCTCCGAGCCGGCAGGCGAGCTCGATCGCCGAGCACTTCGGGGCGCTGGCCGAGCTGCGCGACGCCGGCCTCATCCGGCACCTGGGCGTCTCCAACGCCACCCTCGAACACCTCGCCGAGGCGCGGTCCATCGCGCCGGTGGCCTGCGTTCAGAACCCCTACGGCATCGGCGCGCCGCCCGAGGCGGGAGCCGTCCTGCGCGCCTGCGGCGAGCAGGACGTGGCGTTCGTGCCCTTCTTCACCATCACGGGTGAAGGACGCGAAGCCGGCGCTGGCGCCGGCGCCGGTGACGGCTCGCAAATCCTCTCGGTCGCGCGGGCGCACGGCGCGACGGCCGCTCAGGTGCGACTGGCGTGGACGCTGCGGCAGGGGGCGCACGTGCTGGTCATTCCGGGGACCCGCGATCCGGGCCACCTCGCCGAGAACGTGGCCGCGGGCGCACTGCGCCTCTCCGACGACGAAATGGCGCGCCTTTCGTCCCACCACCGGCGGTCCGGAGCTGATCTAGGATCTTGCTGATCTTGGTCTCTCCGGACGGGAAAGACGTTCATGCGCCGATCTGCCGGACTCGCCCTCGCCGCACTTCTCCTGACGATCGGTGCCTCCGCGACGCCCGCGCATGCCGCAGGCCGCGGTCCGCATGGTCCTGTTCTGGGACATGTTCCAGCCGACCGAGGAGGAGTGGAACGAGACGGCGTTCGACACTCTGTCCACGGCGGTCGAGCGGGCGAAGGCCGCCGGCCTGTACGTCATCCTCGACTGCGTCCACATGTCCGGTGACCCGGACGGCCAGGAGCACGTCCCGGCCTGGGCGCGGGTGGACCCGGACGCCACGACCGAGGGCCTGGACGCGGTCGTGGAGAACGGCCTGGGCTTCCTGCAGACCATCGCCGACCGGTACAAGGACGAACCGGCGATCGCGGCGTACGACCCGGTCAACGAGCCGTTCCGCACCTCCACCCGGTCGGCGCGGCTGATGTCGGACTACACGCGGATCGTGAACGCGATCCGCGCCAAGGACGGCGTCACCAGCATCATGCTGGAGCCGTCGTACGGTGACGCGAAGGTGCCCGCCTCGTCGTTCTCCTCCCTCACTCCGACGAGCCGTGCCAACCTCATCTGGTCGGTCCACGACTACTACAACGGCGCCTCGAAGAGCGGCTACACGGCCGGCTACGACGACAGCACCGGCCTGGGCATGGACCCGAACCCCTCCGACGGGACCACCGGTTACAACGCGGCGGACAAGGCCGCGCTCGCCACGCACTGCAGGTACAGATCGACACGGCCTCGGCGCAGGGCATGCCGGTCTGGATCGGGGAGTTCGGCATCGGCAACGGCGCCACCGGCCACGACCAGTACATCAAGGACAAGGTCGCGCTCTACAAGTCCAAGAGCATCGACTACGCCTGGTGGGAGTACTACTCCGACGGCGGCAACGGCCCGTTCAGCATGGTCGACGCGAATGACGCCTGGCGGTCCTGGGTCGGCCTGATCCCGTAGGCGCGTCCTTGGGGGGCCTACGCCGATTGGCCGCTGAGTGCGGTCATGCCGAGGAGGACGCGGTCGCTGGTGCTGCCGAAGACCACCTTCAACTCCAAGGACATCGAGCCGGTGGGCGTGAACGCGGCCGGCACCGTGTTGCATTCCGGTCTGGAACGGATAATCGCGTATGATGTGCTACCCAGTAGCACGGCGTGCACCGTCCAGATACGATAGATCCATGGCGGCACAGCCCGAGATCACACAACGCGATCTGCGTAATCGGTCCAAAGAGATCATGGATGCTGTCCAGGGCGGGCAGGCGTTCACGGTCACCCGGGACGGACATGAGATCGGTGAGCTGATTCCTTTGCGGCGACGGAGGCGGTTCGTCCCTCGAGGCGAGTTCGCGGCGATGTCCCGCGGCGCACCCGATATCTCCCTCGACGCCTTCCGCGCCGACCAGGACGCCACGGCCGATCAGGAGCTGAGCGACCCCTATGACCGTTGAACACGAGCGGGGGCTGCTCGACACCAACATCATGATCCTGCGTAAGTGGGTGAACCCCGAAGAGCTTCCTGCGGAGGTGGCCATCAGCGCCATCACGCTGGCGGAGCTTTCCGCGGGACCGCATGAGGTTCGTAGAGATCAGGATCAAGCGGGCTACCACGAACACGCTGAGCGCGCCCGGCGGCTGGATGTGCTTCAACGGGCCGAGAACGAGTTCGATCCCATCCCGTTCGACGTGGAGGCGGCGCGTAGTTATGGCAGGGTCTGCGCAGCCGTGATCGGCGCTGGCCGGAAGCCGAGACGCCGGGTGGCCGACCTGATGATCGCCGCCATCGCGATCGCCGAAGAGCTGCCCTTGTTCACCACCAACCCTGATGACTTCAAAGGCCTCGATGACATCCTGACCGTTGTCCCCGTCACCCGGCCGAGAACGCCCCACGATCGGTGATGGCCGGCCCTGCCGGGGGAGGGCCTGGACGGGGTCGCGGGTGATCCGCCACAGCGCGTAGGCGGCACTGGCACCAGGGCGGACATCAACGCCAGCGGCCGCGGCCGTGATCGAACCGGCCGCGGACCGGGATGAACTACCCCCGGACCAACGTGGCCACGAGTGGGGAGCATCCGCGGGAGCTTGGGCTCGTCTACACCGTGCCGCAGCGCGGAACGTACGTCACCCCGCCGGAGGACCGGCCGGAGCGGTGGCTACTCGCCGATCTTCTTCGAGTACAGGGTGATCACCGTGTCCGGTTTGACGCGCCGGCCGGCTGGCGGTGTCTGCCGGACGACGACCCAGTTCCTGTCCCAGAGGAGCAGGCGGCCTTGACCGGTGGCGTCCTGTTCGCGCAGGTTGTACAGGCCGTGCGCCTGCATGGTGTCCTGCGCCGTCTGGTGGTTCACGCCGACAACGTTCGGGATCTTGATGAGCTTCACCGACGGCTGTGCCGGTGTCGGGGCGGTCGAGGCTTCCGGGAGTTCGGGAGTCGATGGGGCTGGAACGGTGACGGTGGATGCGACTGGTGGGATCGCCGGCGCGGGCGTTTCAGCCTTGCATCCGGTCAACGTGGCGATGCCGGCGGCCGCCGCGGTGGCGATGAGCAGGTTCCGCATGAGGTTCCCCCCTCGTGTCGAGTGATGGGTGAAACGGGGCCGTCAGGAGCTCCAGCCGGCGGCGAGCAGCAGCGTCATGCCGGACAGGAAGCAAAGGCGTGTGAGAGCCAGCGTGCGGTGAAGGCGAGCAGGCGATTAGCTAAGCCGGACGTGCGCACGGTCGGTCCCCTTTCGTCCCCGTGCAGGTGTGACGCGGTGGTCACTGGTGGGGGTGGCTGCTGGATGTGACCGGATGCGGTGATGGCGGGGCTGTAACGCCCGCCGACGGGCGGGTCCAATCGAGGGTCCGGGACCGTGCTTCGTAGTCCCAGCCGATGATGACGACCGCTACGGCGGTCAGGGCGATGAGGGCAGCGACACGGCGGCGGACCCGCTCGCGGTGGTCGAGGGCGTCGGCGCGGGCACGCTCACGCCGGCGGGAGTCGTAGCCGTACGGGCCCCGGCGGGTCATGACTCACCGCCGGGCGACATCGGGATGTGCGGGTCGATCCCAAGGCCGCGGGCGACGACCTCGCGCGGGCTGTCCTGGGCGTCCGGCCGCTCGTACGTCTGGTGGTTGACGGGCAGCCGGCCGATGCGGGATCGCAGCCACTCCGTTGTGGTTTGGACGGTCGAGAGGCGACCGTCGCGGACGATCATCTCGGAGGCGATACGCGCGGCGTCTGCGCGGGCGTTCGTGGTCACCCGGCATAGCTCGCGGTCGCTGTCGGCGATGCCGGGCAGGGGGAGGGTGAGGGCGTCGCGGGTCGCGGCGACGAAGTCGAGGCGGTCGCCATCGAGGCTCCTTCAAGATCGTGCGCATCTCGTGCGCACGAGATGCGGAAGATCCGCGAGGATGCCTGGGGTTCCCTGAGGTTTACGCTACGTGTTTGCGCTGGTAGAGACTGATTCTTAGCCTCTGACCAGCGTCGCCAAAAGCTCCACGTGCTGGGTCATCGGGAAGGCGTCGAAGGCGCGCAGGGCGGACAGCGTCCAGCCCTGTTCGCCGAACAGGGCCAGGTCGCGGGCCAGGGTGGCCGGGTCGCACGAGACGTACGCGATGCGGCGGCCGGCCAGTGTCGCGACCCGCTTGACCACGTCCGGGCCGGCGCCCGTACGAGGTGGGTCCAGGACGACCAGGTCGGCGCGGTTCAGCCGGTTTTTGCCGCGGCCGAAGCTGATCTCGTCCAGGACGGTCTCGACCTCGCCGCGCTCCACCGCCACGTGGGGCATGTCCCGCAGGTTGAAGCGTGCGTCGCGGACGGACTGGGCGTCCGACTCGATGCCGACGACCAGGCCGTCGGAGCCGACGCGTTCGCCCAGGACGCCCGCGAACAGGCCCGCGCCGCAGTACAGGTCGACGGCGATCTCGCCGCGGCGGGGCTCCAGGGTGTCCACGACCGCGTCGGCCAGCGTCTGGGCGGCGCCCGGGTGGACCTGCCAGAACCCGCTGCCGCTCACCTGCCACAGCCGGCCCGCGACGTCCTCGCGGACGAACGGTGGCTTCTCCTGGTTTCGCTCGCTGACCAGCCGTACGGGCGCGTCCATGCGCGGGACGCGGGCGCGCCCTCGGGCGGACAGGACGGCCAGGCGGTCGCCCGTGCCGGCCGAGACGACCGCCTCGACGCCGGACGCGCCGGTCCAGCGCTTGCGTTCGATGCCGAGGGCCTCCACCTGCGGGTGGGCGATCAGGCACTCGTCGATCGGCTCGATCGCGTGGGAGCGGTGCCTACGGAGGCCGACCGCGCCGTCGCGGCGTATGGAGAACTGCACGCGGGTGCGCCAGCCCAGGCCGTCCGGGGCGCCCGGCACCTCCTCGACCACCACCTCGCGCGAGATGCCCGCCACCCGGCGCAGCTGCTCCTCGACCACCGCCGCCTTCAGGGCCCGCTGTGCCGGGACCGCGACGTGCTGCCAGTCGCATCCGCCGCAGCGCCCGGGCCCGGAGAACGGGCAGGGCGCCGGGACGCGGTCGGGGGAGGCCTCGAGGATCTCCACGGCGTCGGCGCGCAGGAAGTTCTTGGTCTCCTGGGTGACGCGGGCGCGGACCAGCTCGCCCGGCAGGGTGTGCCGGACGAAGACGACGCGTCCCTCGTGCCGGGCCACGCATGAGCCGCCGTTGGCGACGGCGCCGATCCGGAGTTCGATCAGTTCAGACGATTCCACCGGCGGCACGTGACCCCTTCGATTCGGCGTTCTGTTCGGCGTACGGACGGCGAACGGCGCCCGGTGCGGCCGGCTCCGGACGCCCCTTGAGGCGGTCGGAGGAGGCCAGCTGCCAGGGGACGCTCGTCACCATCACACCGGGCACGAAGAGCAGGCGCGTCTTGAGCCGCAGCGCGCTCTGGTTGTGCAGCAGGTGCTCCCACCAGTGTCCCACGACATATTCGGGCAGGAACACGGTCACGACGTCGCGCGGGCTGCGCCGCCGGACGCTCTTGACGTACTCCAGGATCGGCCGCGTGATCTCCCGGTACGGCGAGTCGAGGATCTTCAGCGGCACCGGCAGCTCGTGCGCGTCCCAGGCCTCCTGCAGCTCGCCGGACTCCTCCGGGTCGACCGCGACGGTGACCGCCTCGATCGTGGAGGGGCGGGTGGCCCGCGCGTACGACAGGGCGCGCAGCGTCGGCTTGTGGATCTTGGAGACGAGGACGATGGCGTGGTTGCGGGGCGGCAGCGCGACGTCCTCGCCGGTGACGACCAGCTCGGTGGCGATCCGGTCGTAGTGGCGCCGGATGCCCCGCATCATCAGGAACAGCACCGCCATGGCCACACAGGCGATCCAGGCGCCGAGCAGGAACTTCGTGATGAGGACCACGATCAGCACGATCCCGGTGACCACGCCGCCGAAGGCGTTGATCGCGCGGGAGGTCTTCATCCGGCGGCGCTTGCTCCGGTCGGTCTCGGTGCGCAGCAGGCGGTTCCAGTGGCGGACCATGCCGGTCTGGCTGACCGTGAAGGACACGAACACGCCGACGATATAGAGCTGGATCAGCGCGGTCACCGACGCGTCGTACGCGTAGATGAGCAGGCCCGCCAGGGTGCCGAGGATGATGATGCCGTTGCTGAACGCGAGCCGGTCGCCGCGCGTGTGCAGCTGACGGGGCAGGTAGCGGTTCTGGGCGAGCACCGAGCCGAGCACCGGGAAGCCGTTGAACGCGGTGTTGGCCGCCAGGGCGAGGATCAGGGCGGTCATCACGGTCACGTACGCGAAGCCGAGCGGGAAGTTGCTGAAGACCGTGTGGGCCACCTGCGCGACGACCGGGTCCTGGTCCGAGACGTCGCGCCCGGCCTTGTCGATCAGGTGGGTGCCGAGGTTCGGGTCGGCGAACTTGGCCTTGGTGATGTACGCGAGCGCGACGATGCCGCCGAACATCGAGGCCGCCACGGCACCGAGCAGCAGCAGCGTCGTCGCGGCGTTCTTGCCCTTCGGCCGGCGGAAGGCCGGGACCCCGTTGCTGATCGCCTCGACGCCCGTCAGGGCCGCGCAGCCGGAGGAGAACGCGCGCAGCAGCAGGAAGACGAGCGCGAACCCGCCGACGCCGACCTCGTGCCCCTTGATGGTCAGGTCGGCCGTCTCGGCGTGCAGGTGCGCGCCGAACGCCAGGCGGGTCAGGCCCCACAGCAGCATCACGAAGACGCCGAACATGAACAGATACGTGGGAATCGCGAAGGCGACGCCGGACTCGCGGATTCCCCGCAAATTCATGATCGTCAAAATCGCCACGATGGCGATCGCCGCGAGGACCTTGTGGGGCTGCAGAAAGTGGATGAGGGCGCCGAGGTTCTCCACGCCGGAGGACACCGACACCGCGACCGTCATCACGTAGTCGACGAGCAGCGCGCTCGCCACCACGATGCCGGAGTTGTTGCCGAGGTTGGTGGTGGCGACCTCGAAGTCGCCGCCGCCGCTGGTGTAGGCACGGACGTTCTGCCGGTACGACGCCACCACCGTGAGAAGGATCACCACGACGGCGCCGGCCACCCACGGGGTGAAGTGATAGGTCGCCAGGCCCGCGATACCGAGGGCGATGAGGATTTCCTGTGGCGCGTACGCCACGGAGGACAGGGCGTCGCTGGCGAAGACGGGCAGGGCGACCGTCTTGGGGAGCGTTTGCTCGTGCTGCTGGGCGCTGCGGAGCGCCCTGCCGAGCAGGAGCCTCTTGACGAGGTCGGGAGCCTTCGACACGTCGGTGATGGTAGTCGGTAACGGGACCGTGAAAACCCATCGTGGCATGGGCAAGTAAAACAGTGGAACCCACGGACGGGTTCAGGAGTTCTAACCCGCGCCCGGCCATGTGTAGGTTTCTCAGGTCAAGACGGAGCCAAGCGGACCGGACGGCGCCGGAAAGGACGACCGTGCACATCGTGATCATGGGGTGCGGGCGTGTCGGATCGACACTCGCCCACATCCTTGAGGATAAAGGCCACAGCGTGGCCATCATCGATCAGAGCCCTGAGGCGTTCCGGCGGCTGCGCGGAGGTTTCAAGGGCCGCCGTGTCAACGGTTTCGGCTTCGACCGCGACGTTCTCGTGGACGCCGGAATCGAACAGGCGTCCGCGTTCGTCGCGGTGAGCAGTGGCGACAATTCCAACATCATTTCCGCTCGCGTGGCGCGGGAGACCTTCGGCGTGGAGAACGTCGTGGCCCGCATCTACGACCCCCGCCGTGCCGAGGTGTACCAACGGCTCGGCATCCCCACGGTGGCGACCGTGCGCTGGACCGCCGACCAGATGCTGCGCCGGCTCCTTCCCGAGGGTCCCGCGCCGCTGTGGCGCGACCCGACCGGCGAGGTCGTGCTCGCCGAGGTGCAGATCGACCCCAAGTGGGTGGGCGCGAAGGTGTCCGTGCTGGAGGACGCCGCGAAGACCCGCGTGACCTTCCTCAACCGGATGGGCGAGGCGCTGGTCCCCGATCCCGACACCGTCATCCAGGACGGCGACGTGGTCCACGTCATGGCCGCCGCGGGCGAGATGGAGCGCATCAACGACGCCGTGTCACAGCGGCCCGAGGAGAAGGCGGAGTAATGCGGGTCGCCATCGCCGGCGCCGGAGCGGTCGGCCGCTCCATCGCCCAGGAGCTCCTGGAGAACGGCCACGAGGTCCTTCTCATCGACAAGAACCCCCGTTCGATCAAGGTCGAGGCCGTCGCGCAGGCGGAGTGGCTGCTCGCCGACGCGTGCGAGATCGCCTCGCTGGACGACGCCGGGCTCGAACGCTGCCACGTCGTCGTGGCCGCGAGCGGAGACGACAAGGTCAACCTCGTGGTCTCCCTGCTGGCCAAGACGGAGTACGGCGTCCCGCGCGTCGTGGCGCGCATCAACCACCCCAAGAACGAATGGCTCTTCAACGAGTCCTGGGGCGTGGACGTCGCGGTCTCCACCCCGCGCCTGATGTCCGCGCTCGTCGAGGAGGCCGTGAGCGTCGGCGACCTCGTACGGCTGATGACGTTCCGCCAGGGCGAGGCCAACCTGGTCGAGCTGACGCTGCCCGAGGACGCTCCGCTCGTCGGCCAGCTCGTCGGCTCGGTCTCGTGGCCGCAGGACACCGCGCTGGTCGCGATCCTTCGCGAGGGCCGGGTGCTGGTGCCCAGCCCCGACGACACGCTGGAGGGCGGCGACGAGCTGATGTTCGTCGCCAACCAGGACGTCGAGGACGAGCTGGGGGACCTGCTCTCCGCCCGCTGACCCGACTCGCCGCGTGAGGGCGGCCCGCCGAGGTGCGGGCCGCCCTCGCGCGTCTCCGGGCCGAAGCGGTTACACTCCGTAGTCACTCCAGTACGACGAGGTATGCGTTTTGGAGACGACTATGCGAATCATTCTCGTGGTTTTGGTCCTGGCGCTCGGAGCGTGTTCTTCGGGTGGCCATTCGGCGGGTGGATCGAAAGGCCATTCTTTGTCACCGCTGCCCGCGCCGGTGACGACGGGTCCGGCATTCGGTTCGCCGCGTGCCACGGCGCCGGTCACGACGCCGCCGCCGGATGACGAACCCGGTGAGGACGCGCCGGAACACTCGGGGCCGCACAAGGTGACGTTCGCCATCCGGGGCAACGGGCGAGCGTCCGTCTCGTTCACCGCACCGGACGGACGTCACCGTCGCATGGTGGTGTCGCCGCCCTGGAGCAGGACCTTCACCGTCAATGACGGCCAGAAGGTCGACGTGAACGCCCACGGCACGGGTTCCGGCGAGCTGACCTGCACGCTCAGCGTCGACGGCGAACTGGTCAAGAGCGCCACCAGCTCCGGTGGCTCCTCGACCGTCGACTGCGGGGACAGCCTCGGGTTCTGAGGCCGTTCAGGCGGACGGCCGCGTGTCCCCGGCCGCGCGGGCGAGGTCGGGCCGGTGGCTGTGGGGGGCCAGGTAGGCGGAGACGGCGACGAGGACCGTCGTGATCGCGGCCGCCACTTCGGCGGGAATGTCGACGCCGGCCAGCCGCAGGACCCACACGAGGATCGTCACGATGGCGCTGGCGAGTGTGGCCGCGGTGACCTTTTTCTCGGGCACTGGTCTCTTCCTTTTGGTCGAAAGGCCGTCAAAGGAAACTATCGCCGAGTGCCGTGGTCGTTACGGGCCTTCGTTGTGCGGGCGGTTTTTTACCATCACTGTTTGTGACGACACGCCGACGCGCTGCTATGAGTTCGCCTCCCCGGACGGCTAAAACGGGGCGTTGACAACAGCGTCTGAGCAGGTCACGGGGGACACGAATGATCGACATTTCTGGCCGCGCCGTGCGTGCCGGAATGCGGAGTATCACCGCGGTGGCGGCGGCGTCATGTTTCGCCGTCATGCCGCAGGTGACGACCAGCGCGTCCGCGCACACCGGCGGCAAGGCCGGCAGAGCGCACGACCGTACGACTCCGCACCGGGACCACGACGGCCACGAGGGGCGCGACGCGCGCGACCGCGAACGCGGGCGTGCCGACGTCGTGGTCGACACCAAGGGGCCGCGCGGGGCGATCGTCCCGGGCAGGACCTACAACTGGCCGTTCGAGGTGACCAACCGGGGCACCATCCCGGCGCGGGACGTCGCCCTGCGGACCACGCCGGACAAGAACCTCAAGGTGCTGGCCGCGCCGCCGAAGTGCCGCTGGCGCGAGGCCGGCCCGCTCGTCTGCCACATCGGTCTGCTCCCGCAGGGAAAGACCCGGCACGGCGTCATCACCGCCACGGTCGTCCCGCCCGCACGCACCGGCGGCAAGGCACAGCGGGAGCCCGTCCGGCTGCGTAACCCCATCCAGGTGTCGTGGCACAACGCGCCGGCGCCGGAGCGGCGGCTCGCCGCCTTCCCGCCGGTGGACGTCTCACCGGACGGCTCGGACACCGGCGCGGCGGCGACGGACAAGCTTCCGTACCCGCTCATGGTGACCGAGCACGGCCCGGGGACCGCCGAGTCCGTCGTCGTACGGAGCCCGATCGGGGCGCCCGCCGCCGACGGCCCGTGCTCGCTCGGCGCGCTGCCGGACAAGGCCGCCGGTAAGACCACCGCGGTCAAGCCGGAGTTCGGCTCCTGCGCCGCCAAGCAGGACGATCCCACGGCGTGCGGGTGCGGCGCGGTCGCGCAGGAGCGCCCGTCCTCGGACCTGCCGACGGAGAACGCGGTCATCCCGAGCCGTCCTTCCACGTCCGGCGTCCCGGTCTCGGCGCCGTGCGGCGCGGTGGCGAGCCGTCCGTACGTCGTCACGAACCGCCCGGCGACCTCGTGTGCCGGTGCGCAGGACCGGCCCGAGGCCGGGGTGGGCACCTCCGTGCAGGCGCCGTCCGTGGCCGACGAGCCGGCGACGACGCCGTGCGGCGCCGCGGCGGCCAAGCCGGTCGTGGTGCCCGAGCGTCCGGCGAAGGTCCCGCCGTGCGCCCTGGGCGAACAGGCCGGGCAGGACACGCCCGCCGCCGCGCCGTCCGCGTCCACCGCGGACAAGCCGGCCGCCGACAAGGCACAGGACAAGGCATCAGACAAGGCGCAGGACAGGCCGGTCACCACGCCGTGCGGCGCGGCGGCCGACCGTCCGGTCATCCTGCCCGCCCGCCCGGTGATCGTGCCGGAGAGCCCGGCGGCGGTTCCGCCGTGCGCCGCCGGCAAGCCGGCCGCGGCGCCGTCGGCGCCGACCACGTCGGCCGTCGACCAGCACGCCGACAAGCCGGCCACGGACAAGTCCGCTCCGGCCACCGACACGTCCGCTCCGGTCGCGGACAAGGGCGACAAGGCCACGGACAAGGCCGCCGGCAAGAACGACGCGCCCGTCACCACGCCGTGCGGCGCCGCGGCGTCCCGGCCGGTGGACGTTCCCGGACAGCCGGTCGTCGTGCCGAACATGCCGGCGATCCCGCCGTGCGCGCAGAAGTGGCCGAGTTCCTGCGGCTGCCTGCACTCCGCCGACGTCCCGGCGGCGCCCGCCGCCGAGCCCGTGGTCCCGGAGACGCCTGCCGCCGGTCCGGCGCAGTCCGACACCGCACCGTGCGCCGCGGCGGACAAGCCGATGGCGGGCAAGACCGTTTCCGACCTGCCCGCAGGCCCGTCCTGCGCGCAGGAGACACCGGCCGCCGTGCACGAGGAGCCGGGCACCACGCCCGAGACCATCGCGCCGATGACGCCGCTGACCGGTCCGGGCAAGGCCGCGCACCACCCGCTGGGCCGGCCGCACCACCCGCTCGCCCGGCCGCATCACCACCCGCTGAGCTCGGGCCGTGCCCGCCGTGACTGCGTGCGGCAGGGCGCCGGGTTCGTCTGCCCGCTCGGCGCCGGGCCGCACCACCCGCAGGTGCACAACCTCGGGGCGCCCGGCCACCCGCACGGGCTCCACTGCGGTGGCGCCGGGGGTGCCGCCTGCCACGTCCGGGCCGCGCGGCCGGTGCCGGTGCGGGAGGCCCCGGGCCGTGCGCTGCCGACCACCGGTAGCTCCTCGGCGCTGTTCGCCCTGACGGGCCTCGGCCTCGCGGGCGCCGGCGTGGTGCTGTACCGGCTCAGCCGGACGCGCCGCGAAGACGGCTGAAAGACGCCCGGGAACCCTCGCCCGTCAGTGAGTGAGGGTTCCCGGGCGGCCGTACGGGACCGCCCGGAACCTCGCACACCGAGGGTCCGGGCGGTCTCGCGTCCATGGGACGCGGACCCGGTGGTGCGGGCCGAGGCGGCGGGGGAGCAGGATGGGGACCATGCTTTTGCGGATCTTCACCGAGCCCCAGCAGGGCGCCGGATACGAAACCCTGCTCCGCGTCGCCAAGGCCACCGAAGAGTGCGGCTTCGACGCGTTCTTCCGCTCCGACCACTACCTGAAGATGGGGGACGTCAGCGGGCTGCCGGGTCCGTCGGACGCCTGGATCACCCTGGCCGGCCTGGCCAGGGAGACCCGGCGCGTCCGGCTGGGGACCCTGGTGACCGCCGCGACGTTCCGGCTCCCGGGCCCGCTCGCCATCTCCGTGGCGAACGTCGACGACATGAGCGGAGGGCGCGTCGAGCTGGGTCTGGGCACCGGCTGGTTCGACAGCGAGCACACGGCGTACGGGATCCCGTTCCCCGGCCTGGCCGAGCGGTTCGACCGTCTCGAGGAGCAGCTGGCGATCGTCACGGGCCTGTGGGAGACGCCCGAAGACCAGACGTTCGACTACCAGGGCACGTACTACCAGGTGACCGACTCCCCGGCCCTGCCGAAGCCGGCCCAGCGGCCGCGACCGCCGATCATCATCGGCGGGGTGGGCGCCAAGCGCACGCCCCGCCTCGCCGCGCGCTACGCCGACGAGTACAACGTGCCGTTCCACTCGATCGCCGACACCGGCGCGGCGTACGAGCGGGTGCGCGCCGCCGCCGAGAGCGGCGGACGGGAGCGCGGGCCGATCGTCCTGTCGGCCGCGCAGGTCGTCTGCTGCGGGCGTGACGAGGCCGAGCTTCGCCGGCGCGCCGACGCGATCGGCCGTTCGCTCGACGACCTGCGGGAGAACGGCCTGGCCGGCACCCCGGCCGAGATCGTCGACAAGATCGGCCGGTACGGCGAGCTCGGCGCCGAGCGGATCTACCTCCAGACCCTGGACCTGGAGGACCTGGACCACCTCGAGCTCCTCGCGAGCGACGTCCTTCCCCAGGTCTGACCGCCGCGACCGCGCCGGGGCAGGTGTCCCCGGCGCGGTCATGGGAACATCGTTCGCCACGGGCACGCCGTTCGGGAAGGGAAGTGTGCCATGACCGGGACGACCGAGATCCCACCTCCGCCGTGGCGGCGTCCCCAGAAGCCCGCGCGTCAGCGCCGGCCCCTCAGCCAGGAGCTCATCGTCGAAACGGCGATGCGGATCCTCGACGCCGAGGGCCTCGACGCGCTGAGCATGCGCCGGGTGGCGATGGAGCTCCAGACCGGCCCGGCGTCCCTGTACGCGCACGTCGCGAACAAGGACGAGCTGCTGGAGCTGATGATCGACCGGATCACCGGCGAGCTGGACGTGCCGGCCCCCGACCCGGACCGCTGGCAGGAACAGGTCGTCGAGGCGGGGATGGCGGCCCACCGGGTCTGGACCCGGCACCCCGGCATCGCCCGCGCCGCGCTCGCCAACATTCCCCTCGGCCCCAACGCCCTGCACTACACGGAGGCGATCCTCGCCCTCCTGCGCGCCGGGGGCGTGCCGGACGAGCGGGCGGGCATGTTCGTCGACCGGCTGTCGCTCTACATCCTCGCGGACGCCGTCGAGGACTCCCTGCACCGCGAACGCCGTACGGAGGAGGAGACGCGGCAGTACTACGAGCAGGTCCGCGACTACTTCCACAGCCTGCCGGCCGACCGCTTCCCGGTCATCACCTCGATGGTGGGCGCACTCGTCGACGGCGGCGGCGACGAACGCCTGCGGTACGGCCTGGAGCTCCTGGTCCGCGGCCTCGCCTCGTACGTGACCGGCCGGCGGGCTCCGGCCGACCGACCTGATTAATTCGATAGGTCCCTGTTCGCCGGGTCCGCGACACTGTCCGGTGTGCTTCTGACGATCACCACGACCGCGCGTCCGGCGACCGACCTCGGCTACCTCCTGGTCAAGCATCCCGGCCGGGTGCAGGCGTTCGAGCAGTCGTTCGGCACCGCTCACGTCTTCTACCCCGAGGCGGACGAGGACCGCTGCACGGCGGCGCTGCTGCTCGACGTCGACCCGATCAAACTGGCCCGCACCCGGCGGACGCCGGACCTGTCCCTCGGCCAGTACGTCAACGACCGGCCGTACGCCGCGTCGTCCCTGCTCGCGTCGGCGATGGCGAACGTCTTCCGCACGGCCATGCGCGGCCAGAGCCGGGAACGCCCGGAGCTGGCCGGCACCCCGATCCCGCTGCGGATCACGCTGCCCGCGCTGCCGTGCCGGGG
Source organism: Actinoallomurus sp. CA-142502 (assembly GCF_050936355.1). Lineage (NCBI taxonomy): Bacteria > Bacillati > Actinomycetota > Actinomycetes > Streptosporangiales > Thermomonosporaceae > Actinoallomurus > Actinoallomurus sp. CA-142502. The sequence goes on along the minus strand of NZ_JBNJMY010000001.1, from coordinate 8,170,410 downwards.
CGGACCCGAGCTGGCCGCGAGCCTGTTCGCGCCGCTCGGCTGGCGGGTGGAGGCGTGCCCGGTCCCGCTCGACGAGGGGTTCCCCGAGTGGGGCGACTCGCGGTACGTCACCCTCACGATCGAGGGCGAGTCCACGCTCGCGGCCGCACTGAACCAGCTCTACGTCCTGCTGCCGGTCCTGGACGACTCCAAGCACTACTGGGTGGCCGCGGACGAGGTCGACAAGCTCGTACGCGCGGGCGAGGGCTGGCTCGCGGCGCACCCCGCACGGGCCCGGATCACCCGCCGCTACCTCGCGAACCGCCACCGCCTGGTCCGTACGGCCCTGGCCCGGCTCGCCGACGCCGACGACGCGCCCGACGACGCGCTCGACCGCCATCCCATCGACGAGGAGCCGCCGGTCGCCGACCCGACGGCCGCCGAGCCCGGGTCCGCCGAGCCGGCCGAGGACGTCGCCGCGCCGCCGGTGCCGCTCGCCGAACGCCGCGTCCAGGCCGTGCTCGACGCGCTGCGCGCCGAGCACGCCGCCACGGTCATCGACCTCGGCTGCGGGTCGGGCCGGCTGCTGTCCCGGCTGCTGCAGGAACCGTTCTTCGAGTTCGTGGCCGGCACCGACGTGTCCGCCCGCGCGATCGAGGCGGCCCAGCGGAGGCTGGCGCCGGGGCTGCTCCCGCGCGCCCAGGCGGACCGCCTCAACCTGTTCACGGCCGCGCTGACCTACGCGGACCAGCGTTTCCACGGGTACGACGCCGCGGTGCTGATGGAGGTCATCGAGCACGTGGACCCGCCCCGGCTCCCGGCCGTCGAACGCGTCGTCTTCGGCGACGCCGCGCCGCGCGTCGTGGTCGTGACCACGCCGAACGCCGAGTACAACGTGCGCTACGAGAACCTCACCGGCTTCCGCCACCCGGACCACCGCTTCGAGTGGACGCGCGCGGAGTTCGACGCGTGGACCGCGCGGGTGGCCGGGACGTACGGCTACCGGGTCCGCCACGTACCCGTCGGCGACGACGACCCGTCCGTCGGCGCGCCGACCCAGATGGGGGTGTTTATCCGATGACGGAGATCAGGCTTCCGGAGATGGGGCTCGTCGTCCTGGTCGGGGTGTCCGGCGCGGGCAAGTCCCACTTCGCGCGGCGGCACTTCGCCCCGACGCAGGTGGTCTCCTCCGACCACTGCCGGGCCCTCGTGTCCGACGACGAGAACGACCAGTCGGCCACCGCCGACGCCTTCGAGCTGCTGCACCACATCGTCCGCACGCGGCTGCGGCGCGGCCTGCTGACCGTGGTCGACGCGACCAACGTGCAGCCGGGACCGCGCGCCCAGCTCGTCCGGATCTCCAAGGAGCAGGACGTCCTGTCCGTCGCGATCGTGCTCGACGTGCCCGAGTCGGTGGCGAAGGCGCGCAACGCCGCCCGTACCGACCGCGACCTGCCCGAGCACGTCGTGCCCCGGCAGCGGCGCGAACTGCGGCGGGGCATGCGCGACCTGCACCGCGCCTTCCGGCGCGCGTACGTGCTGACGGGCGAGGAGATCGACGAGGCGACCGTCACGTACGAGCGGAGCTGGTCGGACAAGCGCGAGCTGACCGGCCCGTTCGACCTGATCGGCGACGTGCACGGCTGCCGGGCCGAGCTGGAGGAGCTGCTCACGAGGCTCGGCTACGTCATCGAACGCGACGCCCTCGGCCGTGCCGCCGGCGCCGCGCACCCGGACGGCCGTACCGCCCTGCTGCTCGGCGACCTCGTCGACCGTGGCCCGGACACCCCCGGCGTGCTCCGCCTGGCCATGGGCATGGTGAACGCGGGCACCGCGCTGTGCGTCCCCGGCAACCACGAGAACAAGCTCGTCCGCGCGCTGCGAGGCCGCCGCGTCACGGTCGCCCACGGGCTCGCCGAGTCGCTGGAGCAGCTCGCGGCCGAGCCGGAGGAGTTCCGCGCCGAGGCACTGTCCTTCATGGACGGGCTGGTCAGCCACCTCGTCCTCGACGGCGGGCGTCTCGTGGCCGCGCACGCCGGGCTGAAGGAGGAGTACCACGGCCGCGCGTCGGGCCGCGTGCGCTCCTTCGCCCTGTACGGCGAGACCACCGGCGAGACGGACGAGTACGGGCTGCCGGTGCGCTACGCCTGGGCGAACGACTACCGGGGCAGTGCGATGGTCGTCTACGGGCACACGCCGGTCGTCGAGCCGGAGTGGGTCAACAACACGCTGTGCCTCGACACCGGCTGCGTCTTCGGCGGCCGGCTCACCGCGCTGCGCTACCCGGAGAAGGAGATCGTCTCGGTCCCGGCGCACCAGGTCTGGTACGCGCCGGTCCGCCCGCTGGAGGCCGAGCCGCCGGCGTCGCGCGGCGGGCACCGCGAGTCGGGCGTCCTGCGGATCGAGGACGTCGAGGAGGCCGTCGAGACCCGGCTGATGGGCCGGGTCAACCTGCGCGCGGAGAACGTCTGGCCGGCGCTGGAGGCGATGAGCCGCTTCGCGGTGGACCCGCGCTGGCTGGTGTACCTGCCGCCCACGATGGCGCCCGCCGACACCTCGTCGCTGGAGGACCACCTGGAGCACCCGGCGGAGGCGTTCGCGGCGTACCGCAAGCAGGGCGTCGGCCAGGTCGTGTGCGAGGAGAAGCACATGGGGTCGCGTGCCGTCGTGGTCGTGACCCGGGACGCCGGCGTCGCCGCGGCGAGGTTCGGCGTGGACGACGGCACGACCGGCGCGGTCTACACCCGGACCGGGCGGCCGTTCTTCCCCGACCCGGAGCGGACCGAGACGTTCCTCGCGCGGGTGCGCGCGGCCGCCGGTTCCCTGTTCGAGGAGCTGGAGACCGGCTGGCTCGTGCTGGACTGCGAGCTGATGCCGTGGTCGGCGAAGGCGGTGGAGCTGCTGCGCCGGCAGTACGCCGCGACCGGCGCGGCGGCGCGTGCCGCCCTGCCGGCCGCCGCGGACGCCCTGGCCCGCGCCGAGGCGCGCGGCCTCGACGTCGGCGGCCTGCGCGACCGGATCGAGCGCCGGGAGGCGAACGCCGCGCTGTTCCGCGACGCGTACGCCCGCTACTGCTGGCCGGTGGAGGGGCTGACGGGGCTGCGGCTGGCCCCGTTCCAGGTGCTGGCGGGGGAGGGCGCCTCCTACGCCACGCGCGACCACCGGTGGCACCTGGAGGCCGCCGACCGGCTCGCCGCCGCCGACGACCTGATCGTCTCCACGCGGTCACGCGTCGTCGATCTGACCGGCGACGACGAGGCCGAGGCGGTCGGCTGGTGGCGGGACCTGACCGCGGCCGGCGGCGAGGGCATGGTGGTCAAGCCGCTGGGCCCGGCCCCGGAGGGACGGCTCGTACAGCCGGGCCTGAAGTGCCGCGGACGGGAGTACCTGCGGATCATCTACGGCCCCGACTACACCGAACCGGAACACCTCGAACGGCTGCGGCAGCGGTCCCTCGGCCGCAAGCGGTCGCTCGCGATGCGGGAGTACGCCCTGGGCCTGGAGTCCCTGGACCGCCTGGCCGCCGGCGAACCGCTGTGGCGCGTCCACCAGGCCGTCTTCGGCGTACTGGCCCTGGAGTCCGAGCCCGTGGACCCGCGGCTGTGAACGGGAACTGGTCACCGCCCATCCCCACGGGCGCCGACGCCGTCTCCGCCTGGCGCGAACTCGACCGTCAGACCCGGCGTGACCTGCTGCGGGGGACCGGTCCGCACGCCGACCCGGTCGTCGCGTGCGTCGCGGTCGGGTACGCGCGGACCATGCTCGGCGGACGCCGGCGCGCGCGCCGGCTGCGCCGCTCGTTCGTCTTCGCCCTGGCCGCCATCGCGTCGATGATCGCGGGGGCCTACCTCACCGCCCTGCTGCACCGGCCGGGGGTGGCCTCGGCCGTCCCCGTCGTCATCCTCGTGGCGGGGAGCGTCTGGTTCGTCCTCGGTACGACACGGCTCCGGCTGAGGCTCATCCGGATGGAGAACGTCAACGCGCCGGCGCTGCTCGCCGGTGAGGTGCCGGCACCGTGGACCGCGCCGTCCCCGGTCCAGGGAAGGCCGCTGACCATCGCCCATGACAGGCGAGCGACGTCGCTCGGGTACGCGCGGGCGTTCGCCGTGACCGGGGCCTGCGCGGTGGTCACGCCCCTCCTGCTGGGCTGGTTCGCCGCGCCCTTCCTGGTGCTGTGCGCGGTGTTGTGGCCGCTCATGGCCTACAACCTGATCCACTGGGTGCTGCCACGACGGCCGGTGCTCGTGCTGGACGGCGGCGGGGTGCGCTTCGGCACCGGAGTCGGCCTGCCCTGGTCCGCCATCACCGAGATCCGCGTCCATCCGCTCCGTACCGGGAACCGCCCGAACCCGCGGCACCGCGTCATCGCCTTCGTCTGCGCCGACCCCCGGGTACCGCTGGCGAGCCTGAAGGGGTTCCGGCGGGGCAACGCCCGGCGGTCGCTGACGTACTACGGCTCACCGCTCGCGGTGGCGAGCCGCAACCTGGACCACACGACGGAGGAGATCGTGGCGGCGGCCGTGGCCCTTCATCCGGTTCCGGTGCGCCGGTTCGCGCCGTCGTAGCGGGCCGGCGGATGTCGGTCAGGTGTCATCTCGGCGACTTCCTGCGCTCACCTGCCGCGTGTACGTCTGGTGGTATGAAGCCGACCGTCAGGTACGCCGCCGCGGTGACCGCGGCGCTCGCCGGAGTGGGCGCGCTCGTCACCGCGGCCCGGGCCCAGCCGCCGCTGACCCGCGATCCGGTCGTCCTCGTCTACGCGTCCGACCACGCGTTGCACGACCTGAACGCCGGAGCGACCGACGACGACCTGCGGACACGGACGGACCTGCTGGCGTCGAGCGCCTGGGCCTTCTTCCGCGGGACCTCGCCGCTCTTCTACCACGACCTCGGCGAACTGCCGCCCTCCGCGTACGCCACCGGCGGCGGCGACGTCTGGATCACCGGCGACGCGCACCCGGAGAACACCGGTGCCGACCGCGGGGCCGACAACGTCGAGCAGTACGCCGTCAACGACACCGATGACGCCTGGCGCGGCTCGTGGACCTGGGACCTGCGCCGCGAAGCCGTCGCGCTCGTCCTGGCCGGGCGGGCGGACGGCCGTAGCGAGAGCCAGATCGACACTGACGTCGACACCCTGGTGTCGGAGTACGCCCAGTGGATCGGCAGGTTCCACGGCACCGACGACGAGGCGGACTGGCGGCTCACCTCCGGCAACACCGCGCACCTGACGCAGTCGCTGATCGACAAGGCGGCGGCCGACAAGCGCGCGGACCTGCTGGCGAAGTGGACGACGCTGAACGGCGCCTTCAGGGCCGACCCGGAGCTGCAGACCGTGCCCGCCTCGACCCGCGCCGACCTCGTCGCCGCGGTCGCGGCGTACCGCACGACGGCGGCCGAGCCTCTGTCGGCGAGCGAGGCCAAGGTCAAGGACGTCCGGCGCCGCCTCGGCGCGGGCACGGGCAGCCTGGGCCGGTTCCGCTGGTACGTGCTGGTCGAAGGCGACACGTCCAGTCCGTCGGACGACCGGATCCTGGAGCTGAAGCAGGAGGTCGACCCCGCGCCGAAGACGCTCGCCCCGGCCACGACGTCCCTGACCGGCGGACAGCGCCCGGCCCTGGCACTGCGGTGGGAGGCCGACGAGTCCGACCCGCTGGCCGGCTGGGCGAACGCCGGGAACGTCCCGGTGCTGGTGAAGGAGAAGTCGCCGTTCGCGGAGGACCTGTCGATCGACGACCTGACGAGCTCGACGATCTGGGACGACTCGGTCCGCGACATCGCCCGGCTCCTGGCCGCCGCCCACTCACGGGCGGACCAGGACATCCCGGGCACCGGAGTGACCTACTCCGCCGACGCGGCGATCGACAAGGCGATCACCTCGGTACCGGGCCTGCAGGCGGAGACCCTCACGTTCGCCAAGAGCTACGCCGACCAGGTGACGAGCGACTGGCAGGCGTACGCCACCGCGAAGAACAGCGGCCGCCCCTTGTTCTGACCGCCCGCGTGTCATGACTGAGGGGGCTCAGCGCGGCCGCGGCGAAGGAGTTACCGGGTCCCCGCGATCACGGCCGAGGGCGGAAGCTGATGCGCATCAGCCGGCTGTCGGCCCAGTCTTCGAGCCGTGTCGGCCGGATGGTGCCGGGATCGTGGGGCTGATTGAGATCCGCGACGATCTCCGTCAGCACGGCCTGACGTTCGACTGGGTCGGTGACAGGCGTGGCCAGTGCGGGCAGATCTGCATGGGTCCCGTTCTTGAGGTGGAAGGTGAAGTTGGGATTGGCGAGAAGGTTCGCATGCCAGTCGGTCGCGGCACCGCCGGCGCCGCTACAGAGATAGGTGGTGCCCGCAGCTCGGTAGAAGAAGATCTCGATGCGGCGTGGCCGGCCGGTGCGGCGCCCCAGCGTCGTGATGTCGATGATCCGTTCTCTGGTGCCCGCGGCGGGGGTGATCTCAATGGCTTGCCGGATGTGATCGGGCAGGTGCGACAAAGACGCGTCCCGTGCGGAGTCGTTCGACCCGGTCGTGTCGGGAGTGCTCATGCGGTCGCGGCCTGAAGGGCGGGGCCGAGGAGGAGTCCACCGTCGATGACGTACTCCGACCCCGTGATGAACGACGCGTCTGATGACGTGAGGAACAGGAGAAGGCGGCTGACGTCGGTCGGCTCCCCGAGCCGAGGGATGGCGAACGGCTCGGGTGAGTAGAAGTCGGCGATCGCCGTGACTGCGCCGGCTGCTGGTTCTTGGATGAAGGGGGTCGCGATCACGCCGGGGTGGATGGTGTTCACCCGGATGTGGTCGCGGCCGAGTTCGAGTGCTGCCGTTCGGGTGAGGCCTCGCACGGCCCACTTGCTGGCGACGTACGGCGCGTAGTGAGCCGTGCCGCCCAGGCCCATGGTCGAGGCGACGTTGACGATGGCTCCCCCTGCTGCGCGGCGCAGAGCGGGGGCTGCGACCTTGATGCCGAGGAAGGTCCCTGTGAGGTTGATGTCGAGGATGCGCGACCACGTGGCCTGGTCCGTGTTCTCGATTGTCGCAGGCGGATTCTGCACGCCCGCGTTGTTGACGAGCACGTTCAGGGCACCGAAGGCGCTCTCGGCGGCTAGCACGGCGGCGGACCACGAGTTCTCGTCGGTGACGTCGAGGCGGGCGAAGCGAGCGCGGGTCCCGAGTTCGTCGGCGAGAGCGGCGCCGCGTTCCGCGTCGATGTCGCCGATCACCACGTTCGCTCCCTCCGCGTGAAAGGCGCGTACATGGCTCGAGCCCTGGCCGCCGGTCCCGCCGGTCACGAGCACGGTCTGGTCGTCGAAGCGGGGCATCGGATGTTCCTTCGGTACGTGGGTGACTGACCGGGATCATCAGTGATGAACGGCGGCCGATGGTGAGCCGAGTGACTCACCACTGCCCTGACGGTAGGCCGGGGGGAATGGCGAGTCAAGCCACTCACCTCGTATGCTCGGTCCATGAGCAAGGTCGTGACGACGTATCACCAGCGCGTCGCCCAGGAGAAGCGCGCGCTGATCGTGACGGCCGCGACCGCACTGTTTCTCGAGTTGGGCTACGACCGGACGTCGCTGGCGCGGATCGCAGAGCGCTCGGGCGTTTCGCGTGCCACCTTGTTCAAGCAGTTTCCGACCAAGGCTGCCCTGTTCGACGCCATCGTCACCGAGTCCTGGTCGACCGCTGACGAAGAGAAGCCTCCGCCGGCAGGCAACGTCATCGACGGGCTCAGCACCTTCGGTCGCCGCTACGCCGAGCTGTTGAGACGCCCCCAGATGACCAGCCTGTTCCGAATCGTCATCGCCGAGCTGCCGCGATTCCCCGAACTGGCCCATGCGCAGTTCTCGCACGGGAAGATGCCCTACTTCGAGTCCGTACGCAGCTACCTTCTAGCCGAGCACGAGGCGGGAACGGTGCGGATTGAGGACGTGGACCTCGCAGCCACGCAGTTCCTGGGCATGATTTCCAACTACGTCTTCTGGCCGACACTCCTAGTGCCGGGCTGGGAGGTGAGCACCGAACGCGTCGCTCAGGTGGTCGACGAGGCCGTCCGCACCATCGCGGCCCGGTACGCCGCGACTGGACCAGGGGCGTCCGCCAACGACTGATCCCGCCGACCGCGACTGAGTCTCGCTGTACCCGCGGGCCTGAGCTCGCGGATCTTTCCTGCCCTGTCCGGTCAGCCGAGACTGGTGATCCTCGGGCGGGAAGTGCAGCTCGGCAACGGTTATGCCGACCTTGTCGCGGTGGACGCCTACACCGGACGACCGGCGTGACCCCTGGCCGGGCGCCGGGCGGGCGGGCGGCCGGGGGTGCCGGGTCAGTCGGCGGAGACCTCGCGGCGGTCTTCCGACCACAGTGTGTGGAAGACGCCCTCGCGGTCCACGCGGCGGTACGTGTGGGCGCCGAAGAAGTCGCGCAGGCCCTGGATCAGTGACGCCGGTCCGCGTTCGCGGCGGAAGCCGTCGTAGTAGGCCAGCGACGCCGAGAACGCCGGTGTCGGGACGCCGAGGTCGACCGCGGTGTGCACGACCTTGCGCCACGCGTCCTGGGCGTTCGCGACCGCGTCGCGGAAGTAGTCGTCCAGCAGGAGGTTCGGCAGCTCCGGGCTGCGTTCGTACGCCTCCTTGATGCGGTCGAGGAAGCGCGCCCGGATGATGCAGCCGCCGCGCCAGATGGTGGCGAGCGTGCCCGGGTCGACGTTCCAGTCGTACTCGTCGGAGGCCGCGCGCATCTGCTCGAAGCCCTGCGCGTACGCGACCACCTTGGAGGCGTACAGCGCGTCGCGTACGGCGTCCACGAAGCCGTCCGGGGCCGAACCGCCGGACGGGCCGGGCAGGATCGCGGCGGCGCGCGTGCGCTGGTCCTTGCGGGCCGACAGCGCGCGGGCGTACACGGCCTCGGTGATCGCGGTGACCGGTACGCCGAGCTCCAGCGCCGACTGCGCGGTCCAGCGGCCGGTGCCCTTCTGCTCGGCCTCGTCGAGGATCACGTCGACGAGCGGACGGCCCGTCGCGGCGTCGGTGTGGCCGAGCACCGTCGCGGTCGTCTCGATGAGGAACGACTCCAGGTCCCCCTCGTTCCACTGCCGGAAGATCTGCCCGATCTCCGGCGCGGACAGGCCGGCGGCGCTCGTGAGCAGGTCGTACGCCTCGGCGATGAGCTGCATGTCGGCGTACTCGATGCCGTTGTGCGCCATCTTGACGTAGTGGCCCGCGCCGTCGGGGCCGATGTGCGCGGCGCACGGCGTGCCGTCCACCTGCGCCGCGATCGTGGTGAGGATCTCCGCGACCGGGGCGTACGCGTCGTCGGGGCCGCCGGGCATGATGCTCGGGCCGTTCAGCGCGCCCTCCTCACCGCCGGAGACGCCGGTGCCGAGGAAGTGCAGGCCGCGCTCGGCCAGTGCCTTCTCCCGCCGCCGCGTGTCCTCGAAGTGGGAGTTGCCGCCGTCGATCAGGATGTCGCCCTTGTCGAGCAGCGGCACCAGCTCGTCTATCACCGCGTCGACGGGCCCGCCCGCCTTCACCATGATCACGATCCGGCGCGGCCGGTCGAGCGAGGCGACGAAGTCCTCCAGCGAGGTCGCCGGCGTGAAGTCGCCCTCGTCCCCATAGCGCTCGATCAGATGCTTCGTCCGGCTCTCACTGCGGTTGTGCACGGCCACCGGGAATCCGTGGCGCGCGATGTTGCGCGCGAGGTTCTGCCCCATGACGGCGAGGCCGGTGACACCGATCTGACTTCCCACATCATCACCCCGTGCCCAGGTTAGCCGCTCCGGCCCATGAGGCCGCGGACGCCGTCCGTGGGCCGACCCGGCCGGGAGGGCGAATGGCTTTCCAAGGCGCATGCCGCATCTCGAAGAATAGGAAGCTGGAACGTCGTATCGTGCGTTGACAGTCGTATTTCCGCGCGTTCTGACTGGCTACCGGCGGTATGCGCCGCGTGCCGGGGCCGCACACGGCGGGGCTCGGCCTCTTCGTCCCGGCGCTTACCCGCCGCGAGTGGCGCCACCGGGTCGCGGTGCCGGTCCGGCGATCGCCCGCGCGGGCCCATCGCGGAAAGTCAGGATTTTTGAGCAAATAACGTTGGCCACACCGGCGATCTCCGACAGGCTTTCCCCTCGTGGATGATCTCTCGTTGGTGCGCGACCACACGGTGCTGTCCGTCGTGGTCGGCTCCCGCGCGTACGGTCTCGCCACGGAGGCCAGCGACGTCGACCGGCGCGGGGTGTTCGTCGCGCCGACACCGCTGTTCTGGGGGTTCGTCAAGCCGCCGACGCATGTGGACGGGCCGGACGCCGAGCGCTTCTCCTGGGAGCTGGAACGCTTTCTCGGGCTCGCGCTGGAGGCCAACCCGACCGCGCTGGAGTGCCTCTGGTCGCCCCTCGTCGAGAAGGTCACCGAGCGGGGAGAGGAACTGCTCGCCCTGCGCTGGGCCTTCCTGTCCCGGCGCGCGCACCGGACGTTCCTGCGGTACGCCGACAGCCAGTTCCGGAAGCTGGCCGGCGATCTGCGCACCCGTGGCGAGCCGCGCTGGAAGCACGTGATGCACATGCTGCGCCTGATGATCAGCGGACGGCACCTCCTGGCGCACGGGGAGCCGCTCGTCGGTGTGCCGGAGCACCGGGAGCGGCTGCTCGCGGTACGCCGGGGCGAGGTGCCGTGGGCGGAGATCGAGGCCTGGCGGGAGTCGCTGACCCGCGAGCTGGACGCGGCCGTGGAGCGCAGCGCGCTGCCCGCCGAGCCGGACCGGGCGCGGGTGGAGGACTTCCTGGTCTCGGTACGGCGGAGGGGCGCGCGATGACCCGTACGCTGCCGTCCTGGCTCGGCGAGGTGACCGGCGACGTGGTGTTCGCGACGGTCAGCGGCGCACACCTGTACGGGTTCCCGTCCGTCGACTCCGACGTCGACCTGCGCGGCGTCCACCTGATGCCGATCGAGGACGTCGTCGGCCTGCGGACCGGAGCCGAGACCATCGACCGCACCTGGACGCGCGACGGCGTGGAGGTCGACCTCGTCACGCACGACCTGGCCAAGTTCGCCCGCCTGCTGCTGCGCCGCAACGGCTACGTGCTGGAACAGCTCCTCTCGCCGCTCGTCGTCGCCTCCTCACCGCTGCACGAGGAACTGGTCGCGCTCGCGCCGGACTGCCTGACACGTCACCACGCGCACCACTACCTCGGCTTCGCGCGCACGCAGTGGGGGTTCTTCGAACGCACCGGAGAGCTCAAGCCGCTGCTCTACACGTTCCGCGTGCTGTCCACCGGCATCCACCTCATGCGGACGGGTGAGGTCGTCGCCGACCTGACCGCCCTCGGCCACGCGCCGGCGTACGTGCCGGAGCTCGTCGCGGCCAAACGTGAGGCCGAGCACGGCACGCTGCCCCCGGACGCGCCGGGCCGCGAACGCCTCGCCGCCGACGTCAACGCGATGACGGCGCGGCTGGAGGAGGAGCGGGACCGCTCGCCGCTGCCCGAACAGGCCACCGCCGAACCGGCGCTGCACGACCTCGTCGTACGCGCACGTCTTGGCCGTCCGCACGTTAGCTCTCGGTAGCAAGGGTAAATCGGTACGTCGTGGACACCCCCCGTCTACTCAAGAACCGGTATCGGCTCGGCAGCGTCATCGGGCGTGGCGGCATGGGCGTGGTCTGGCTCGCCTCCGACGAGGTGCTCGACCGCAGGGTCGCGGTGAAGGAGGTCGTCTTCCCGCCCGGCCTGCCCGAGGACGAACAGCAGACGCTGCGCCGCCGTACGCTCCGCGAGGCGCGGACCAACGCGCGGCTCAACCACCCCAACGTCGTCGGCCTGTACGACATCGTCGAGGACGAGGACCGGCCGTGGATCGTGATGGAGTACGTCCCGTCGCGGTCGCTCGCCGAGACCGTGCGCGCCGACGGTCCCTTCACCCCGGAGCGCGCGGCCGCGATCGGCCTGCAACTCCTCGGCGGCCTGCGGGCGGCGCACGCGGCGGGCGTCCTGCACCGCGACGTGAAGCCGAGCAACGTCCTGCTCGCCGAGGACGGACGGGTCGTGCTCGGCGACTTCGGGATCGCCACCGCCAAGGGCGGCTCGACCGTGACCTCGTCGGGCGTGCTCATCGGCTCGCCGTCGTACATGGCGCCCGAACGGGCGCGCGGGCACAAGGCGGGACCGGAGTCGGACCTGTGGTCCCTCGGCGCCACGCTGTACACGGCCGTGGAGGGCCGCCCGCCGTTCGACCGCGACAGCTCGGTTGCCACCCTCGCCGCGCTCGTCATGGACGACCCGGACGAACCCGAACGCGCGGGCCCGCTGTGGCCGCTGATCCGCGCCCTGCTCCAGCGTGACCCGTCGGCCCGCCCGTCCGTCGACACCGTCGCCGAACGCCTGCGCGAGATCGCCGATGGCGCCGCCGCCGAGCAGCCCGTACGGGAGGGCGTGGAGCCCGTCCAAGGCGAGGAGCGGGCGAAGCCGGCCAAGCGCGGCCGCCGGCCGGCCCGCGGCCGGCGGTCCGGCGGCATCACGCCCGTCGGGCCACCCTCGTCAGAGGGACCGTCCCCCTCGGAGGACTCCGCATCGCAGGACTCCCTTCCGAGCGAGGCCGTCCCGCGCCCGGTACCCGACGGGTACCCGGTGGCGCCCTCGCCGTCCGACCGCGTCGAGCCCCCGGACGAGCCGCGGGACCTCGCCGCGCCGGTGGCGAGCGAGGACACGGGGACCACCGAGGCCACAGGGGCGACACCGGACCGATCGCCGGAACCGGCGACCGCCGACGCGGCGACGACCGGAACGGCCGGGCTGGACGCGGCGACGGTCGGCACCGTCCCGGCCACCGGCCACCACCCGTCCCGGCGCGCGCGGGCCGGCCTGATGGCCGCCGCCGGAGTGGTCGCCGTGGCCCTGCTGGCCTGGGCCGCCGTCGCCGTGTTCGGCGGCGGGAACGCCCACGACCGCCGGTCCGCGAGACACGCGGGCACGACGCCGAGCCACGCGTCGGCGAGCCCGTCCTCCACGGGGTCGCCGTCGGCGTCATCGCCCGCGGCGACCGCCTCCCCGACGACGTCGCCCACCGCCGTCGTCCTCCCGGACGGCTATCACTGGCATCACGACGACACGGGCTTCTCGATCGCCGTACCGGACGGCTGGACGGCCAAGCACCACGGCCACTACCTGTACGTGGAGGACCCGCACAGCTCGCGGATCCTCATCGTCGACCAGTCGGACCATCCCAAGTCCAACCCGCTGGCCGACTGGAAGGAACAGGAGGCCGCCCGGCGCGGCGGTTTTTCGGACTACCACCGGGTGCGCCTGGAATCGATCGACTATCCGCAGTCCCGCAAGGCCGCCGACTGGGAGTTCACCTACCGGGGCTCGAGCGGCCGTACGCACGTGCTCAACCGGAACATCCTGGCCAACGGCAAGCACGCCTACGCCTTGTACTGGCAGGTGCCGGACAGCCGCTGGAAGGCGAGCAAGTCCATCTTCGAGGCCTTCGCCACGACATTCCGCCCCGCCAAGGACTGAGGCAGCTCCGCCATTATCCGAGATTGATGGATCAACAGGTAAAAATCGGCAACAGATTAGTGACTCGGCCGAAGTTACCCACGCGTAACCTACTGGTGAGTTACTCGCGACGGCAGGCGCTGTTAATTTGCGGCCACTTCCCCGTAGCAGAGCGAGGAGAGCCCTGTGCGTCGCATCGCCCCCCGTCTCCGTGCCCCCATCGATCCGACCTCTCCGGCGGCCTTCGCCGGCGTCCGGCGAAGGCCGGGCGGCGGAAGAGTCCTGGCCGTCATCGCGGCCGTCGCGGCATGCGTCGGCCTGACCGCCGCACCCTCGTCCGCCTCCGTCGTGTCGCCCGGCGAGGTGTCCCGCGGGGTGACCATCCCGGCCTTCTACGACCCGCCCGCCACGCTGCCGTCCGCCAACGGCGCGCTGGTCCGCACCGAGCCCCTGCCGCTCGGCCTGAGCCTGCCGGGCCTGGACGGCCGTCCGCTGCCGGGCACGGCGACCCGGCTGATGTACAGGTCCACCGACGCGAACGGGCGGCCGGTCGCGGTGACCGGCGCGTACATCGAGCCCTCGGCCGCCTGGCACGGCGGAGGCTCCCGGCCGCTGGTGGCCTTCGCCTCGGGCACGATGGGCCAGGGCGACCAGTGCGCGGCCTCGATGGCGCTGCAGTACCCGCTGAACCTGACCGGCCAGACGCTGTCGGTCGGCTACGACGACCTCGCCATCTACCGGCTGCTCTCCACCGGTGCGGCGGTCGTCGTCACCGACTACGTCGGCCTCGGCGCGACCGACCGGCTGCACACCTACGTCGACCGCCTCGACCAGGGGCACGCGCTGCTGGACGCGGCCCGCGCGGCGCACGCCGTACCGGGAGCGTCGATCACCGGCGCCTCGCGCGTCGGCCTGTACGGCTACAGCCAGGGCGGCGGCGCCAGCGCCGCGGCCGCCGAGCTGCAGCCCTCGTACGCGCCGGACGTGAACCTGGCCGGCACCTACGCCGGCGCCCCGCCCGCCGACCTGACCTCGACCATGAAGGGCATCGACGGCAGCGCGCTCGCCGGTGCGCTCGGCTGGGCGATCAACGGCTTCACCCAGTCCGACCCCGCCCTGAAGACCATCCTCGACGCCAACACCAACGCCGCCGGCAAGGCCGCGCTGCAGGACCTGTCGACCATGTGCATCGGAGAGGCGATCCTCACCTACGGGTTCGCCACGAGCACCAAGTGGACCACCAGCGGCCAGTCCATCGCCGCCGTCATCGCGGCCAACCCGTCGGCGCAGGCCGAACTCGACGCGCAGCGCATCGGCACGCTCAAGCCCGCCGGTCCCGTACGGCTGGCCACCGGCACCCAGGACGACATCGTCCCGCACGCCCAGGCCCGGCAACTGGCGGTGGACTGGTGCCAGAAGGGCGGCAACGTCACCTACCAGCCCCTCGTCCTGCCGAACCTGGGGGACAAGATCCTCACCAACCACCTCACCCCGCTGATCACCGACCAGGGCGACGCGGTGTCCTGGCTCACCGACCGCCTGTCCGGCAAGGCGGCCACCTCCAACTGCTGGACGATGCCCGTCCAGCCCTGACGCGGGAGCGGCGCCCCCGGGCCCACGGTCCGGGGGCGCTCACCCGAAGCGGTAATCCGCCGTTTCGGTCACGCATCGTCACCGCCGGGCGATCCTCGTCGCCGGACCGCACCACCTCTCGCCGCCGGCCGTCCAGAGTCCCTTTCTGTCCTACGTTGTCATCGCATACGGCCTGCGGAAACGTCGCCAACCGTGGCCTGTCCTGGGCACCCTTGACCCGTCATCGCGAACCGCGACGTATCGGTCTCGGAGAGTTATGTGACGATCAGATTTCGATGTCGTAACCGTCCCGTGTCTCCACCTTTCGGGCCCTATACGCGGCAGCTCACGAGGAATACGTTGTGCGGCCAAACAAACTGTTTCCTTGGGGAGCTCGGAGAAGGTGTCGACGTGAGACTGAAGCGCACGGCGTGTATCGCGGCGATCGCTGCCATGGCCACCGCGGGCCTCGCGGCCTGCGGCAGCGGAGATGACAACAAAGGCAAGACCACAGGCTCCGACAGCGGCAAGATCAAGGGCAAGGTCGGGATCATCCTTCCCGACACCAAGTCCTCCGTCCGCTGGGAGAACTTCGACCTTCCTGTCCTGACCCAGGCGTTCAAGCAGGCCGGCATCCCCGCCGACATCCAGAACGCGGAGGGCGACAAGCAGCGCATGCAGACGATCGCCGACCAGATGATCACGAACGGCGTGACCATCCTCGCGATCGTCAACCTCGACTCCGCCTCCGGCGCCCAGATCGAGAGCAAGGCCAAGCAGCAGGGCGTCCAGACGATCGACTACGACCGGCTGACGCTCGGCGGCTCCGCGGACTACTACGTGTCCTTCGACGGCACGCAGGTCGGCCGCGTCCAGGGCCAGGGCCTGCAGAAGTGCCTGGGCGACAAGAAGTCGAACATCGTCTACCTCGACGGTTCCCCGACCGACAACAACGCCACTCTCTTCAAGAACGGCGCGCACGAGGTCCTCGACAAGGTGACCAACTACACCAAGGTCGCCGAGCAGGCCGTGCCCGACTGGGACAACCAGAAGGCCGCGACCATCTTCGAGCAGATGTACACGCAGCAGAACGGCAAGATCGACGGCGTGTACGCCGCGAACGACGGCCTCGGCCAGGCGGCCATCTCGATCCTGAAGAAGAACGGCGTGGCCGGCAAGGTGCCGGTCACGGGCCAGGACTCCACGCCGCAGGGTCTGCAGAACATCCTCGACGGCACCCAGTGCATGACGGTCTACAAGCCGAACCGTCAGGAGGCCGACAGCCTCGTCAAGGTCGTCACCGCGCTGGCCAAGGGCCAGAAGCCGCAGACCAACGGCACGGCCGACGACCCGACCGGCAAGCGGCAGGTGCCCTCGATCCTGCTCCAGCCGATCGGCATCTTCAAGGACAACATCAAGCAGGTCATCACCGACGGCGGCGTCAAGGCCTCCGACGTGTGCAAGGGCGGCTACGCCGCCAAGTGCAAGGCGGCCGGCATCCAGTGACCGTCATGGGGCGCCCGCCGGAGCGGGCGCCCCGTTCGCCGTCCTAGGGGGAACGAAAACGTTGTCCGAGAACCAAACGCCGTCCGAGAACGGCACCCCCACGCTCGAACTCGTGGGGATCAACAAGAGCTTCGGAGCCGTGCACGTGCTCCACGACGTCAGCCTCGCCGTTCATCCCGGCCAGGTGACCGCGCTGGTCGGTGACAACGGCGCGGGTAAGTCGACCCTCATCAAGTGCATCGCCGGGATCCACCCGATCGATTCGGGCAGCGTCATGTTCGAGGGGCGTCCGGTGAGCATCGGCAGTCCGAAGGACGCCGCGGCCCTCGGCATCGAGATCGTCTACCAGGACCTCGCGCTCGCCGACAACCTCGACATCACCCAGAACATGTTCCTGGGGCGCGAGCGCAAGAAGGGCCTCGTCCTCGACGAGGCGTCGATGGAGCAGTCCGCTCGTGAGACGCTCGCGCGGCTGTCGGTGCGCACCGTCAAGTCGGTCCGCCAGCAGGTGGCCAGCCTGTCCGGCGGCCAGCGGCAGACCGTGGCGATCGCCAAGGCCGTGCTGTGGGAGTCGAAGGTGGTCATCCTCGACGAACCGACCGCCGCCCTGGGCGTCGCGCAGACGCGGCAGGTGCTCGACCTGGTCCGGCGGCTCGCCGAGACGGGTCACGGCGTGATCCTGATCTCGCACAACATGAACGACGTGTTCGAGGTCGCGGACCGCATCACCACGCTCTACCTGGGACGGGTCGCGGCCGACGTCGCCCGCTCCGACGTGACGCACAGCCAGGTGGTGGAACTCATCACCACGGGCCGGTCCGGTGACCTCGGACTCGCGCCCGCGACCGCCGCCGAAAGCATCTGAGGTTCACCATGTCCACAGACACCCCCCAGCCTGCCGAGACGGTCGAGGACACCCCGCCCGCCGCGGACTCGGCCGACTCCGCGTTCTCCGCCGACACCCGTGTCCAGACGGTGTCCACGGCGTTCAGCGACTACGGGGCGCGCCTGCGCTCCGGCGACCTGGGCTCGCTGCCCGCCGTCTTCGGGCTCGCGGTCCTGGTCATCCTGTTCTACGGCCTGCGTCCCGAGACGTTCCTGTCCAAGCTCAACCTGGCGAACCTGCTGACCCAGGCGATGCCGGTCGCGATCCTCGCGATGGGCCTGGTCTTCGTCCTGCTGCTCGGAGAGATCGACCTGTCCGCGGGCGTCGCGAGCGGCTCGTCCGCGGCGGTGATGGGCAAGCTGCTCATCGACGGCGGTGTGAACTGGATCGTCGCCGTCATCGCCGCTCTGGTGACCGGCCTGATCATCGGCGGGGTCATCGGCGCGCTCGTCGCCATCGTGCGCATCCCGTCGTTCGTCGTCACACTGGCCTTCTTCCTAGGGCTCCAGGGCATCGCCCTGAAGCTCATCGGCGAAGGCGGCACGGTGCCGGTGCACGACAACGTGATCATCGCGCTGGCGAACAAGAACATGCCGGTCTGGCTCGGCTGGACGCTCGCGGTGGTGTGCGTCGTCCTGTACGCGGGCTTCCAGCTCCTGCGGCAGCAGCGGCAGGCGGCCAAGGGCCTGTCCCGGCAGCCGATGGCCCTCGTCCTGGCGCGCATCATCGTCATCGCGATCATCCTCATCGGCGCGACCGCCGTGCTGAACCAGAACCGGGCGCGCGTGTCGACCATCTTCCTGGGCGGCGTGCCGTGGGGCGTGCCGCTGGTCGCCGTCCTGTTCATCATCTGCACGTTCGTGCTGCAGCGCACCACGTACGGTCGGCACGTGTACGCGGTCGGCGGCAACGCCGAGGCGGCGCGCCGCGCGGGCATCAGCGTGACGGGCATCCGGATGTCGGTGTTCATGATCGGCTCCACGCTCGCCGCCATCAGCGGCATCGTCCTCGCCTCGCGCCTCGGCTCGGTCACGCCCGACGCCGGTGCCGGCAACACGCTGCTGTACGCGGTCGGCGCGGCCGTCATCGGCGGCACCAGCCTGTTCGGCGGCAAGGGCAAGGCGCGTGACGCCCTCATCGGCGGTCTCGTCATCGCGACCATCGACAACGGCCTCGGCCTGCTGGGCGCCAAGGCGTACCTCAACTACCTGATCACCGGTGGCTTCCTCCTGCTCGCCGCGAGCATCGACGCGCTGGCCCGGCGTCGCCGCTCCGCGACCGGCCGCTGATCCCCGGAAGCGATCCCGTGACGCGTCGACGCATCCGCGGGTCGACCCAGGACGACGTGCGCCGGCACAATCTCGGCACGATCCTCACCGAGGTGCACCGGCACGGTCACCGGTCGCGTGCCCTGCTCACCGCGGAGATGGGGTTGAACCGGAGCACCATCGGCGACCTGGTCGCCGAACTGACGGAGGCCGGGCTCGTCCTGCAGCGCTCAGCGAGCGCCCAGGGGCGGGCCGGCCGCCCGTCGCTGGAGGTGGTGCCCTTCCCGGAGGGCGTGTACGTCCTGGCGGTCGACCTGGGCGTACGGCACCTGGCCGTGGCGAGGGTCGGGCTCGGCGGCGACGTGCTCGACCGCGTCGACGTCGAGCCCGAGCGCGACTGGAGCGATCTGGACGTCACCGTCGAGGCGATCGCCGACACGTGCGACCGGTTGCGCCGGGCGGCCCCGTCCGGTGCCCGGTGCGTGGGGGTCGGGCTGTCCGTGCCGGGCGTGGTCCGGCACGAGGACGGCCTGCTCCGGTTCGCGCCGAACCTCGGCTGGACCGACGTGCCGTTCGGCGCTCGGCTGGGGGAGCGGCTGGACCTCCCGGCCGTGATCGCCAACGACGCCGACCTGGGCGCGCTGGCCGAGCACTGGCGTGGCGCGGCCGCCGGGTACGAGCACGTCGTCGTGATGTCCGGCGAGATCGGCATCGGCGGCGGCATCCTCGTCGGCGGACGCCCCCTCCGCGGCCGGGGCGGGTACGCGGGGGAGATCGGTCATCTCCGGGTGAATCCCGACGGCCGGCTCTGCCGGTGCGGCTCGACCGGATGCCTGGAGACCGAGGTCGGTGCCGACGCGTTGCTGCGGGAGGCCGGCCGCCGCCCGGGCAGCGGCATGGACGCCTACCGCGACGTGCTGGCCAAGGCCGCCGCGGGAGAGCGTGACTGCGTGGCGGCCGCCGCCCGCGTCGCGAACTGGCTCGGCGTGGGCGTCGGCATCCTCGTGAACACCTTCAACCCCGACATCGTCATCCTCGCGGGCCCGCTCGGTGAGCTGTACCAGGCGACCGCGGACACCGTGGCGGAGGCGGCCGCGCAGTCGTCACTCGTGGCGCCGCGCGAGCAGGTGCGCCTGGCCGCCTCGGCGCTCGGCCCCGACGCCCAGATCGTCGGCGCCGCCGAACTGGCCTTCGAACCCCTCCTCGAAGACCCGATCGGTACCCTCAGCCGTCATGCCGCCTGAGTCGCCGCCCGTCCCGTACGAGCCGGCGGACCCGAGGGCCCGGCTCGTGGCCCTGCTCGACCGGCTCCGGCCCGCCGACGGCACCGAGGCCGCGCACCGCCGGTACGCACGGGAATGGGCGGCCGGCGGCGCCCCGCTCTACCGGGTCCGCAAGCCGGACGTGCCGGCCGTCCACCTGGTCGCGTACTTCACCGTCGTCGACCCGCGTACGGGCCGTCTCCTGCTGACCGACCACCGGGGCGCGGGACTGCGGCTGCCACCGGGCGGCCACGTCGAGCCGGCCGACCGCGACCCGTGGGCCACGGTCGCCCGCGAGTGCCGGGAGGAGCTGTTCGTCGAGGCGGCCCCGCTGGAGCCCACCGGCCGGACGCCGTTCTTCGTCTCCGTGGCACGAACGCGCGGCGCCGGCAGCCACACGGACGTCTCCCTCTGGTACGCCGTCCAGGCGCGGCCCGAGGAGATCACCCGATACGACACGCGGGAGTTCGCCGGGATCGGCTGGGTGACGCCGGGGGAGGCCCGCGCCCTGCCGCCGGCGACCACCGACCCGAATCTCGGGCGCGCCGTACGCGGCCTCACCACCCTTCTGGGAGCGTGACCGTCCCGGGTGGGGCAGGGGGCTGACGCACAGGCCCACCGTCCGGCGGCGCGCTCACCGCGAACGAGGCTCGACCTCCCCGCGGGTCGGCCGCGCGGCACCGCCGCCCCTGCCCGCGCGGGCTCTCATGGGACCGCCCTATCGCCGCGCGATCAGGTGGCGGCGGGCGTGACGTATGCCCCTGAGGCCTCGGAAGGCGACCGCGAGCCACAGGCAGGCGAGAAGGGGGAGCACCACCCACCAGCCGCCGGTGACCGCGGTGATGATCAGGGCGACGAGCAGCAACGGGCCGAAGGGCCGGCCGCGCGGCGGCCCCCAGCCGTTCCAGGCGGGTCCCCACCCGCCCCGCGCCGCGGCCCAGGCCGGTCCCCCGCGACCGACCAGTGGCCCGCCGCCCGCAGCCCAAGGGCCGTCATCCGCCTCGTGACCGGTGGCCGGGACGAGAGGCCCCCGGCCGTGCGGGCCCCAGCCGCCGCGCGGCCACGGCGCCATGAACCGGCCCCAGCCCCAGTACGCCGTCCCCAGCTCCCACGGGCCGCGCCCCCGGGGCCCGGTGTCCGTGGCCGCCAGGGCGCCGGGCAGGTCGCGGGTGATCGCCCGCAGATCGGCGACGGTCCGGGCGGACAGGGCCGCGGTCAGGCGTTCGTCGAGTTCCTCGCGGGTGAGGCGGCCCTGCGCGAAGTGCTCGTGCAGGGCCGCGGTCACCTCGTCGCGTTCCGCGTCGCCGACGCGGAGCTGCTCGGGGCTCATCGTGCTTCGGATCCTCACTCGTCGTCGGCGAGCAGCCGGTACAGCCGGCGCCGCGTCTCGGTCAGGATCTCCCGTGCCTCGGCCACCTGGTTCTCGTCACCGGTGTGGACGATCTGCATGACGGCCGCGCCGGTCTTGGCGGCGGTGCCCAGCAGGTCGCGCACGTCGTCGCGTACGTCGGAGGTCATCGCCTCCCAGGGGGCGTTCACCTCGTCCGGGTGGGCCTCCGCATACGCCCGTCCGCTGTCGGACAGGCGGAACGTGCGGCGGCCCTCCTGCTCCTCGGCCTCGATCAGCCCCTCATCGGTGAGCTGCTGGAGCGCGGGGTAGACGGCGCCGGGGCTCGGCCGCCACTCGCCGTCGCTGCGCTCCTCGATCTCCTGGATGAGCTGGTAGCCGTTGCGAGGCTCCTCGGCGAGCAGCGCCAGGATCGCCGCCCGCACGTTGCCCCGGCGGGCCTTGCCCCGGCGTCCTCCCCACGGCGGCGGACCGCCGAACGGCCCCCCGAACGGACCGGGGAACGGGCCGCCGAACGGGCCGGGGAAACCGCCCCGCCGTCCGAAGCCTCCGCGGCGTCCGCCGCGCTGCCGGCGTGATGCGTCTGATGTCGCATGCATGGTTCTGCACTCCCTTCTGGGATCAGTCTTTGATCCCTCGCGATACGACAACGATATATCGATAACGCTCGCTGTCAACAGGGCAGCACAGATACCTCGATGTCGAGATACCTGTGATACCTTGACGTCGAGAGAAATTCGCGCGGGAAGTTAGGTGAGCCTCAGTGCTCGCCGCCGTCCCCCGTTGCGGCAAGATTCGGAACGTAAAGACACCGCCCCCGCGCTCCGCTACGAGGGGGGATCCCGCGGCGAGCGCGCACGAGGAGGAGACGACTTGGACACCTTCGGCAGCCGACAGACGCTCCGTGTCGGCGACGCGTCCTATGAGATTTTCCGGCTGGATGCCGTCGAGGGTTCGGCGCGCCTCCCGTACAGCCTGAAGGTTCTGCTGGAGAACCTCCTGCGCACCGAGGACGGCGCGAACATCACCGCGGACCACATCCGCGCCCTCGCCGGCTGGGACCCGAACGCCCAGCCGAACCAGGAGATCCAGTTCACGCCCGCCCGCGTGATCATGCAGGACTTCACCGGCGTGCCCTGTGTCGTCGACCTCGCCACGATGCGCGAGGCCGTACGCGACCTCGGCGGCGACCCGGAGAAGGTCAACCCGCTCAACCCGGCCGAGATGGTCATCGACCACTCCGTGCAGGTCGACGTGTTCGGCCGCGAGGACGCCTTCGAGCGCAACGTCGAGTTCGAGTACGGCCGCAACGGTGAGCGCTACCAGTTCCTCAAGTGGGGCCAGCAGGGCTTCGACAACTTCAAGGTCGTGCCGCCCGGCACCGGCATCGTGCACCAGGTGAACATCGAGCACCTGGCCCGGGTCGTCTTCGACACTGACGCCAGTGATGGAAAACACCGTGCGTACCCCGACACCTGCGTCGGCACCGACTCCCACACGACGATGCAGAACGGCCTCGGCGTGCTCGGCTGGGGCGTCGGCGGCATCGAGGCCGAGGCGGCCATGCTCGGCCAGCCGATCTCGATGCTCATCCCGCGCGTCGTCGGCTTCCGGCTCACCGGCGAGCTGCCCGCCGGCACCACCGCCACCGACCTCGTCCTCACGATCACCGAGATGCTGCGCAAGCACGGCGTCGTCGGCAAGTTCGTCGAGTTCTACGGCGACGGCGTCGGCGCGGTGCCGCTGGCCAACCGCGCGACCATCGGCAACATGAGCCCCGAGTTCGGCTCCACCTGCGCGATCTTCCCGATCGACGGCGAGACCGTGAAGTACCTCGAGCTCACCGGCCGCCCGGCCGAGCAGGTCGCGCTCGTCGAGGCGTACGCCAAGGAGCAGGGCCTGTGGCACGACCCGGCCCACGAGGCGGAGTACTCCGAGTACCTCGAGCTGGACCTGTCCACGGTCGTCCCGTCCATCGCCGGCCCGAAGCGCCCGCAGGACCGCATCGCGCTGTCCGACGCCAAGCAGGCCTGGCGCACCTCGGTCCGCGACTACGTCTCCGAGGAGAGCATCCGGGGTCCGCTGGACGAGGCGTCCGCCGAGTCGTTCCCGGCCTCGGACTCCCCGGCCATCGCCCACAACGGCAGCGGCGACAAGCCCGCCGAGAGCGCGGCCGACGCCGCCGCGGGCCGGCCGAGCAACCCGGTCACGGTCAGCGTGGACGGCGCCGAGTTCGAGCTGGACCACGGCGCCGTGGTAATCGCCGCGATCACCTCCTGCACCAACACCTCCAACCCCTCGGTCATGATCGGCGCGGCGCTGCTCGCCAAGAAGGCGGTCGAGCGCGGCCTGTCCCGCAAGCCGTGGGTGAAGACCTCCCTCGCCCCGGGCTCGAAGGTCGTCATGGACTACTACGACCGCGCGGGCCTCACGCCGTACCTGGAGAAGCTCGGCTTCAACCTCGTCGGGTACGGCTGCACCACGTGCATCGGCAACTCGGGCCCGCTGCCCGAAGAAATAAGCCAGGCGATCAGTGCGAATGACCTGGCCGTGACGTCGGTGCTGTCCGGCAACCGCAACTTCGAGGGCCGCATCAACCCCGACGTCAAGATGAACTACTTGGCCTCACCGCCGCTCGTCGTCGCGTACGCCCTCGCCGGCTCCATGGACGTCGACATCGCGAACGGCCCGCTCGGCACCGGGTCCGACGGCGAGCCGGTGTACCTGAAGGACATCTGGCCGTCGCCGCAGGAGGTCGAGGAGGTCGTCGAGTCGGCCATCGCGCAGGAGATGTTCAGCCGCGACTACGCCGACGTGTTCGCCGGCGAGCAGCGCTGGCAGGCCCTGTCCGCGCCGGGCGGCAACACCTTCGAGTGGGACCCCGACTCGACGTACGTGCGCAAGGCGCCGTACTTCGACGGCATGGGGGAGCAGCCGGAGCCGGTCAACGACATCACCGGCGCCAAGGTCCTCGCGCTGCTCGGCGACTCGGTCACCACCGACCACATCTCGCCCGCCGGCGCGATCAAGGCCGACAGCCCGGCCGGCCGCTACCTCACCGAGCACGGCGTCGAGCGCCGCGACTTCAACTCCTACGGCTCCCGGCGCGGCAACCACGAGGTGATGATCCGCGGCACCTTCGCCAACATCCGCCTGCGCAACCTGCTCGCCCCCGGCACCGAGGGCGGGGTCACGGTCAAGGACGGCGAGGAGATGTCGATCTACGACGCCGCGCAGGCGTACGCCGCGGAGGGCACGCCGCTGATCGTGCTCGGCGGCAAGGAGTACGGCTCCGGCTCCTCGCGCGACTGGGCGGCCAAGGGCACCAGCCTGCTCGGCGTCCGCGCGGTGCTGGCCCAGTCGTTCGAGCGCATCCACCGCTCGAACCTCATCGGCATGGGCGTCCTCCCGCTGCAGTTCCGCGACGGCGAGTCGGTCGAATCCCTGGGCCTGACCGGCCAGGAGACCTTCGACATCGTCGGCGTCGAGCGCCTGAACGACGGTGAGACCCCGCGCGAGGTCACGGTGAAGGCAGGCGACAAGGAGTTCCAGGCGGTCCTCCGCATCGACACTCCGGGTGAGGCCGACTACTACCGCCACGGCGGGATCATGCAGTACGTCCTGCGCTCCCTGCTCCGCAAGTAGGCAGGCCTGCGGGAGTCCGGACGTGCGAAGGGCCGTCTCTGTGTGAGGCGGCCCTTCGTGTGCGTCGTGAAACCGCGCGTGCGGAGGGTAAATTCGTCGCTACCCTCAGTAATATGTGATCCATGGTCAGGTCACCGTGCCGCGCGCCTAGGGGGATACCGTTCGTCAATGACGTCTCGACCGACCGCCGCCGAGCT
This sequence comes from Actinoallomurus sp. CA-142502, assembly GCF_050936355.1. Lineage (NCBI taxonomy): Bacteria > Bacillati > Actinomycetota > Actinomycetes > Streptosporangiales > Thermomonosporaceae > Actinoallomurus > Actinoallomurus sp. CA-142502. The sequence goes on along the minus strand of NZ_JBNJMY010000001.1, from coordinate 8,145,268 downwards.
CGCGGCCGCGAAGGACCGCACGATCCCCGACGTCGTGCCGCCCCGTGGCGGGGTGCTGCTCTCCGGCATCAACCCGGGGCTCTACTCCGCCGCGACCGGACATCACTTCGCCCGGCCGGGCAACCGGTTCTGGCCGGCGCTGCACCGCTCCGGCTTCACCGACCGGCTCCTGACCCCGGCCGAGCAGCACCTGCTGCCCTCCTACGGCCTGGGCATCACCAACCTCGCCGCGCGGGCCACCGCCCAGGCGGCCGAGCTGACGGCGGAGGAGCTCGCCGAGGGCGGGGCGCTGCTCGAGGCGTTCGTGGAGCGGCACGCGCCGCGGACGGTGGCGGTCCTCGGCGTGACCGCCTACCGCACGGCCTTCGGCGACCGGTCGGCTCGCATCGGCCCCCAGGAACGCACGCTCGGCGGGGCGCGCCTGTGGATCCTGCCCAACCCGTCCGGGCTGAACGCCCACTACACCGTCGACACCCTCGCCGCGGAGTTCCGCGCGCTGCGTGCGACCGCCGATGAGCCGGTCACCACGTGATGGCGGGCGGCAGCAGCTCCGGCGACGCGGCCGGCCACGTCGCCGGAGCGCCCAGCGGCACGAGCCGTTCCATCTGCGAGCGGAACCACGGGGAGGCCGACGGATGATCGGCGAGCTTGACGCAGGCGTCCCAGTCGCGCCACTCGGCCGTCGCGACCTCCTCCGGGTGCGGCCGCAGCTCGCCGGCCGCGGCCGCGCGGACCACCGGGCACAGCTCGTTCTCGACCAGGCCGTTCGCCGCCGTCGCGCGGTAGCGGAACTCCGGCAGCACGAGCGTGAGCGCCTCGGTGCGCAGGCCCAGCTCGGTGGCCACGCGCCGGCTCACCGCCTCGCGGAGGCTCTCGCCGGGCGCCGGGTGCCCGCAGCAGCTGTTGGTCCACACCGAGGGGAACGACGCCTTGCCGTGGGCCCGCTGAGTGATCAGGACCCGTCCGGCGTCGTCCGTGAGATAACAGGAGAAGGCCAGGTGAAGGGGCGTGGACTCATGGTGGCTGGGCGCCTTGGGCGCCGTGCCGGCCGCCCGCCCCTCGGCGTCGAGCAACACGATCAGTTCGTCTGTCGTCACTCTCTGTTCGCTCATCCCGTTCTTTATATCCGATTGTTACGGCGCGCTACCTGAACTTCGCCCCGGACCGTCCGCGTCCCACCGGTTGGAAGCACCACTAAAATCGGCATCCGCAGAGAACACGAGGAGATGACCCGGGTGACCCTACTTGAGTCGATCGAACGGCCCGAAGACCTCAAGCGCCTGGAGCCGGAACAGCTGCCCCAGCTCGCGGGGGAGATCCGTGACCTCCTCGTCTCAGCCGTGTCGACGAACGGCGGTCACCTCGGGCCCAACCTCGGGGCGGTCGAGCTGACCATCGCCCTGCACCGGGTCTTCGACTCACCGCGCGACCGGATCCTCTTCGACACCGGCCACCAGGCGTACGTCCACAAGCTGCTCACGGGGCGTCACGACTTCGGCAGCCTGCGCATGCGCGGCGGCCTGTCCGGCTACCCGAGCCAGGCCGAGTCCGAGCACGACGTCATCGAGAACTCCCACGCCTCGACCGCCCTGTCCTACGCCGACGGGATCGCCAAGGCGTTCCAGCTGCGCGGCGAGGGCGACCGCTTCGTGGTGCCGTTCATCGGCGACGGCGCGCTCACCGGCGGCATGGCCTGGGAGGCCCTCAACAACATCGCCGCGGGCAAGGACCGGCGCGTCGTCATCGTCGTCAACGACAACGGCCGCTCCTACTCCCCGACGATCGGCGGCCTGGCGAGCCACCTCGCCGACCTGCGCATGACTCGCGGCTACGAGCACGCGCTCGACCTGATCAAGCGCACCGTGCCGAAGACGCCGGTCGTCGGCGGCATGGCGTACGACGCCCTGCACGGCATCAAAAAGGGCATCAAGGACATCCTGCAGCCGCAGGCGATGTTCGAGGACCTCGGCCTGAAGTACGTCGGCCCGATCGACGGCCACGACGAGGCCGCCGTCGAGCACGCCCTCCGCAAGGCCAAGGCGTTCGGCGGCCCGGTCATCGTGCACTGCATCACGCACAAGGGCCACGGCTACGCGCCCGCCGAGAACGACGAGGAGGAGAACTTCCACTCGCCGGGCCTGTTCGACCCGGCCACCGGCCGCAAGCTCGCCAAGGGCGGCGGCCCCAGCTGGACCAAGATCTTCAGCGAGGAGCTGGTGCGGATCGGCGCCGAGCGGCCCGACATCGTCGCCATCACCGCGGCGATGCTGCACCCGACCGGCCTGGCGGCCTTCGCCGAGGTCTACCCCGAGCGCACCTACGACGTCGGCATCGCCGAGCAGCACGCGGTGACCTCGGCGGCGGGCCTGGCGCTCGGCGGCATGCATCCGGTCGTGGCGGTGTACGCCACGTTCCTCAACCGGGCCTTCGACCAGCTGCTGATGGACGTCGCACTGCACAAGCTGCCCGTCACCGTCGTGCTCGACCGCGCGGGCGTCACCGGCGACGACGGGCCCAGCCACAACGGCATGTGGGACATGTCGATCCTGCAGGTCGTGCCGGGCCTGCGCATGGCGGCTCCGCGCGACGGCGCCCAGCTCACCGAGCAGCTCCGCGAGGCGGTCGAGGTCACCGACGGCCCGACGGTCGTGCGCTTCCCCAAGGGCCCGGCCGGCGACGAGGTCCCCGCGATCGAGCGCATCGGTGGCGTCGACGTGCTGTCGCGCTCGGAGGGGGGCGACGTGCTCCTGGTGGCCGTCGGCGCCATGGCGGGCACCGCCCTGGAGGCGGCCAGGCTGATCGGCGCGCACGGCATCGGGGTGACGGTCGTCGACCCCCGCTGGGTCAAGCCGCTCGACGAGAAGCTCGTCGGCCTGGCCGCCGAACACCGCCTCGTCGCGGTCGTGGAGGACAACATCCGTGTCGGCGGCGTCGGCGACGCGGTGGCGCGGCTGCTGCGTGACGGCGACGTCGACGTGCCGGTCCGCACCTTCGGCATCCCCCAGGAGTTCCTCGACCACGCCAAGCGCGCGCAGATCCTCACCGACATCGGCCTGACCCCCCAGGGCCTGGCCCGCGACGTCACCGCCGCCATCTCCCGCGGCTCGGTCCTCGAACCCACCGAGTGACGTTCCGGCGCCGATCCGCCGGCCCGGCCGGCGGATCGGGCCGTCCCGGCTTGGATCAAACTGACCGATCGTCCGCGCGCAGCGTGAGCGCCGCGGCGACCGCGATGGCGGCTGCGGTGATCGTCGTAGTCGCCGGCCAGCCGAACCGTTCGACGGCCGCCGTGCCGAAGGCCGTGCCGAGGCTTCCGCCGACGAAGTAGACGAGCATGTAGGCGCTGTTGAACCGTGCGGGCGCCGCGGGATCGATCGCGAGGATGATGCTCTGGTTCGCAACCTGCGCGGCGAACAGGCCCGCGTCGAACAGCGCCAGGCAGGCCAGGGCCGCGGCAGTGCTCGGGAGGGCGAACCCGACGGTCGCCGCCGCGGCTCCGGCGATCACGAGACCCACGAGGATCACGCGGCGCGCGCCGAGGCGATCGGTGCACATGCCCGAGACCCGGGTGGCGAGAATGCCGAGGAGTCCGGCAAGCGCGTACATGCCGATACGCTCCGCCGAGTACGAGTAGGGGGGCTGCGAGAGTGCCACCGCCAGCCCCGCCCACATCGCGCAGAAGGCGAAGAACCACAGGGCGCCACGCGTGGCCGCCGACCGCAACGCCGTGAACCGGACGAACAGCCCGGGAATCGACCTGAGCGTGGCGAGATAACCACGCTCCGGGCCTCCCCGAGTTCCCGGGATCACCAGCGGCAGGCCCACCGCGACGGCCGCGCAGGCCGCGGCGAACACCATGAGCATGCCGCGCCAGCCGATCGCCTCGGCGAGCCAACCGCCGACGATCCGGCCGGCGAGGATCCCCGCCGATATCCCGGCGGTCACGATCCCCAGCGTTGTCGCTCGCCGATGCGGGGACGCGAGCCGGCCGACCACCGAACTGAGGCCCGCGCCGACCGCCGAGCAGGCTCCGATCACGCCGATCACCGGTCCCAACGCCCATACACTGCCGACAACGGCACTCACGAACAGGGCGACCGCCAAGACGCCGACCTGCGCCGACAGCACCCGGCCCGGAGGGAATCGGTCGAGTAGCGGGACGAGCAGACCGAGTCCGACCATGTAGCCCATCGGCCCGCACGCGAGAGCCACGCCGACGGCGGCGAGTGAGGCGTCCAACGAGTTCGCCACATCGGCGATCGCCGGCTGCAACGGGTAGATCGTCGCTGTCCCGAGCGCGGCCGCGAGCGACATGAACCAGATGACAGGACCAGACAATGGGCGGTGCCGATCGACCCCGGCAGGATCAGTTCTCACGCGCCAACCGTAGGAATCATCGGCGCGACGACGCTGGCGGGAAACGGACGTCGACGTCACCGCGGTCCGGGCCCCTTCGAGGATCGTGATGAGTGTTCTTCGCACCAAATCCGTGGAACGTTCCATCCAGGAGACGGACGAGCCGGGATCCCGCCTGCGCCGTGAGCTGAGCGCGCTCGATCTCACCGTCTTCGGTGTCGGCGTCATCGTCGGCACCGGCATCTTCGTGCTCACCGGGAAGGTGGCCAGGGAGAACGCCGGGCCGGCCGTGGCACTGTCATTCGTGGCGGCCGGGATCGCCTGCGCGCTCGCCGCGCTCTGTTACGCGGAGTTCGCCTCCACCGTCCCGGTGGCCGGATCGGCGTACACCTTCTCCTACGCCACCATCGGTGAGCTGCCCGCCTGGATCATCGGCTGGGACCTCATGCTCGAACTGGCGCTCGGCGCGGCGACCGTGGCGGTGGGCTGGTCGGGCTATGCCACGATCCTCCTCGACGAGATGGGCCTCCACCTGCCCGCCTCGCTGGTGGGGGAGCGGGCGGCGTTCAACGTCCCCGCGATGCTGATCGTGCTGGCCGTCACCGCGCTGCTCGTCCTCGGCGTGAAGGTCTCCTCGCGGGTCAACGCCGTCATCGTCGCCGTCAAGATCGCGGTGGTCCTCCTCGTCATCGTGGCGGGCCTGTTCTTCGTCAAGAGCGCGCACTACCACCCGTTCGTGCCCAGGGCGACGGCCACGCCCGAGGCGCACGGCGGCAAGGCGCCGCTGATCCAGGTGCTCTTCGGCTACACCCCGTCGACGTACGGGTGGGCGGGCGTCTTCGCCGGGGCCGCGATCGTCTTCTTCGCCTTCATCGGCTTCGACGTGGTCGCCACCGCCGCGGAGGAGACCAAGAGGCCCAAGCGCGACCTGCCGATCGGCATCATCGCCTCCCTGCTGGTCTGCACCGCCCTGTACGTCGCGGTCTCCCTGGTCGTCACCGGCATGCGGGACTACCGCCACCTGAGCGTCGACGCGCCACTGGCCCAGGCGTTCAGGGACGTCGGGCATCCGGCGTTCGCCACGGTCGTGAGCATCGGCGCGCTGGCCGGCCTCACCACGGTCGTGCTCATCCTCATACTGGGACAGAGCCGGGTGTTCTTCGCGATGAGCCGCGACGGCCTGCTGCCGCCGTGGCTGGCGAAGGTCCACCCGCGGTACGGCACCCCGTACCGGATCACGATCGTCATCGGCGTCGTCGTGGCCCTCATCGCCGGGCTCGTCCCGCTCTCGGCGCTCGCGGAGCTGGTCAACATCGGCACGCTGTTCGCCTTCGCGGTGGTCGCGATCGGCGTGGTGATCCTGCGGCACACCCATCCGGACCTGCCGCGTTCGTTCCGGGTGCCCGCCTCTCCGGTCCTGCCGTTCCTCGCCGTCGTGGCCTGCGGCTACCTCATGCTGAACCTGCCGGTCGCGACCTGGCTGCGGTTCGTCGCCTGGATGGTCATCGGCTTCGCCGTCTACTTCCTGTACGGCCGTGCCCACAGCCGGGTGGGGCGCGCGACGGGCGGGCCGAGGTGACAGGGGACTGATACCGCGTGGGCATGGGAATCGGGCCGCGAGCTGGGAACAATGTGGGGGTGGTGGACGCATCTGGTCTTCGCGTGGCGATCATCGGCTCCGGGCCGGCGGGCATCTATGCCGCCGAGGCCCTGGTGAAGCAGGCGCAAGGTGAGGTCCAGGTCGACGTCTTCGACCGGCTCCCCACGCCGTACGGGCTGGTGCGCTACGGCGTGGCGCCCGACCACACGTCGATCAAGTCGATCGCGCGCTACCTGCAGCGCGTGCTGGAAGATCCCGCCGTACGCTTCCTCGGCGGCGTGGAGTTCGGCAAGGACGTCACGCGCGAGACGCTGCTGGACTGCTACGACGCGGTGATCTACGCGACCGGCGCGATGGTCGACCGCCACCTGGGCATCCCGGGCGAGGACCTGGTCGGCAGCGTCGCCGCGACCGACTTCGTCAACTGGTACTGCGGCCACCCCGACGCGACGGACCTCGCGGTGGACCTGTCGATGGAAGCCGTCGCGGTCATCGGCGTCGGCAACGTCGCGGTCGACGTCGTACGGATCCTCGCCAAGACCGCCGGCGAACTGCGCGCCACGGACGTGCCCGACCCGGTCCTCGCCCTGCTCGGCGGCAGCGCGGTACGCCACATCCACATGATCGGGCGGCGGGGGCCGGCGCAGGCGAAGTTCACCACGAAGGAACTGCGCGAGCTCGGCGCGCTGCCGGGCGCCGAGGTGCACGTCAGCGAGGAGGACCTACGGCTCGATCCGGTGAGCGCCGCGCTGGCCGAGGCGGACCGGCACGTGCGGGCCAACGTCGCGGTCATGCGCGAGTGGGCCGGCCGTCCGGCCGGTGACCTTCCGCGCCGCCTCGACCTGCGGTTCTGGCTGCGCCCGGTGGAGATCCTGGGCACCGGCCGGGTCGAGGGCCTGCGGCTGGAGCGCACGACGCTGAACGCCGAGGGCCGGGTCGTGGGCACCGGGGAGTACGAGACGCTGCCGGTGGGCCTGGTGCTGCGCTCGGTCGGATACCAGAGCGTGCCCCTGCCGGGGGTGCCGTTCGACGCGCGGGCGTACGTCGTGCCGAACGAGGGCGGCCGGGTCCTCGGCGAGGACGGCGCGCCGCTACCGGGCGAGTACGTCGCGGGCTGGGTCAAGCGCGGCCCCACCGGGGTGATCGGCACCAACAAGGCCGACGCGGCGGAGACCGTCCGCGCCCTGCTCGCCGACCTGGGCGGACGCTCGCGGAAGCGGCAGGCGATCGAGGCGCTGCTGGAGTCGCGGGGCGTACGGGTGGTGACGTACGACGACTGGCTGGGCATTGACGCGGGCGAGATCGAACTGGCGCGCTCCCTCGATCGCGGCGAGCGCGTGAAGCTGTCCGGCTGGGAGGCCCTGCGCCGGGCGTACGGCCATGACCCTCTGAGCTGACTCTCAGCAAGCCTTCATCGAACGCTTAGACGCGCGAATCGCCTGTTTGGTTGCTGTGAATCTTCCGATATGGCCATAGCTTGCCAGTATGTCCGTTTGATCAGTAATTTCCCCATGCGCACCACTAGCGTGCTGCGCTGACACGTCGTGGCGACGCTCCGGCCACCTTCGACCGACGCCACGCACTCTCTAAGGGGAAACATCGAATGAACATCGCACGTCTGGGGGCAGTCGGCGGGGCAGCCGCGATCGTCGCACTGTGCGCGGCGGGACCGGCGTTCGCCACCGACACGCCGGGCCCGGTGACGGGTGGCGGCGTCACCAAGGACGCGCCGTCGGCGCCGTCGAAGCCGGCCGGCAAGGAGCCCACGGCCGACGTGACGCCGAAGTCCTTCTACGGGGGAGACACGCTCACCTTCACCGTCGAGAACTGCGCGGTCGTGCCGACGATCGAGGACGTGAACGGTCTCTTCGTCGCCACCCAGCCCTTCAAGGCGACGGGCACCGAGGGCAGCTACGCGGCCAAGGAGACCACCCGCAAGAAGCTGGTCGAAGGCAAGAAGTACTCGGTGAGCGTCCACTGCGGGCGCTGGAGCGACACGTTCACCACCCAGCCGCACAAGCGGCCGAAGCCCACCCCCACGCCGACCAAGTCCGGCACCCCGACGCCGACCGCGTCCGGCACCCCGACCGGGCTGCCCAGCGGCGCCCCGCAGACCGGTGACGGCTCGGGCAGCGGCGGCGGGAACACCGGCCTGATCGCCGGTGGCGCGGCCGTCGTCATCGCGGGCCTCGCGGGCGGCACCTTCCTCTACACCCGCCGGCGTTCGTCGGCTGGAGCCTGAGTGCTCCCTGAGCGGTACCGTGCCGGCCGTCACGCCTTGGGCGTGGCGGCCGGTGCGCTGCTCGCGGTGACGGCGGCCGGGTGCGGGGGAGGCGGCGGCGCGAAGCCGCCGGCGAAGGTGTGGACGCCCGCTCCGTCCGTGTCGAGCAGCGCGCCGACGAAGCCACTGGCCCGCTCGGTACCCTCCTGGCTGCGCATTCCGAAGCTGCACATCAACTCACCGATCATGAAGCTCGGCCTCAACGCCGACCACACGATCCAGGTGCCGCCCCTGAGCCGGCCGAACATGACCGGCTGGTGGGACGGTGGCCCGACTCCCGGCGAGAAGGGCGCGTCGGTCATCCTGGGGCACAATGTCGGCAACGGCCATCCCTCGGTGTTCGAGAAGCTGGGCACGCTGAAGCCGGGCGACACCGTCCAGGTGACGCGCGCCAACGGCAGCGTCGCCACCTTCCAGATCACCAAGCTGGAGCAGATCGCCAAGAGCCGCTTCCCGACGCAGAAGGTGTACGGCAAGCTGTCGTATCCGGGCATCCGCCTGATCACCTGCGGCGGCCGCTTCGACGCGTCATGGGGGCATCACGTCGACAACATCATCGCGTACGGCAGGTTGGTGAACGGCACCTGAGCGAACGCAGCGTACGTCCCGGCCGGCACCGCCGGCCAGACGACGGGGGCGGGGAACCGATGGCAGTGCCTCTCGCGGAGGTCACGGTCCCCGACCTCCGCATGCCCGTGATCGACGCGACCGTCCCCGACCTCGGCACGTACACCGGCACGGGCTGGACCTCTCCGGGGGAGCCGGCTCCCCCGGAGGAGCCGGTGGCGCCGCGGAGGCGACGTGGCCGGCGCTCGAACATCCTCGTCGCGGGCGGCATGGTCGTCGTGGTGGGCGCGGGCGTGACGATGATCGTGGTCGGCTCGAACGGCGGCGGCCCGCCGCAGCCGCCGAAGGCGAAGTCGGTCACCGCGCCGGAGCCGGTGGTGAAGGCCCGCCCGATGAACCGGGCGCTGCCGGTGCGCATCACCATCCCGCGCATCCACGTGAACGCCCCGATCGAGGCGCTCGGCCAGAACGCCGACGGCACGGTGGAGGTCCCGACCCTGACCCGGCCGAACCTCGCGGGCTGGTACAAGTACGGCCCGACCCCCGGCCAGAAGGGCGCGGCGGTCGTACTGGGCCACGTCGACGCCCACCGCCACCAGGCGGTGTTCTTCCGGCTGGGCAGCCTGCACCGTGGCGACCGCATCCACGTGACACGTGCGGGCGGCAGCGTGGCCACCTTCACCGTCGACAGCGTCGTGCCGGTCGCGAAGGACCGCTTTCCCACGCAGAGCGTGTACGGCAAGACCAGGTACGCGGCGCTGCGCGTCGTCACGTGCGGCGGCAAGTACGACAAGAAGACGATGCACTACCTGGGCAACATCATCGTCTACGCCCACCTCGTGCACTGACGGTCCGGGGAACCGCCGCCGGGCGTCCACGCGGTCGTTATCGTGGCGTCATGGCTGATCCCCGGCTGTACGGGGTCGAGTTGCCCGACGGCGATGTCATGACCGCGATGGCGGTCGTCCGGCGGATTCTCACCCGCTGCGCCCGTCCGCCCATCTCCGTCTCGGCCCGGGGGACCCTGACGCGGCCGGCGGCGGTCGCCGCGGTGGCGCCGGAGGCGCATGTCGGAGCCGTCCTGGCCGTACCGCCCTCCGGGCTCGGGCGGCTGGCCGCGACGCTGTGCGAGCAGCCGCTCGACGACTGGTACGCCGAACAGCGCGCGTCGACGTTCGGATCGGCCTTCTGGCTGGGACGTGACCGGGAAGCGCCACTGGCATCGCAGCTGTCGCTGAGCCTCACCGCCGAACCCGGCCGGGAACACGCCGAACGGCCCCGTGCCGAGCGGTGGCTGACCGCGCTCGCCGAGGCCGGCCTGCTCCCGCCCGCCGCGTCACCCGCACGGATCGCCGAGTGGTTCTTCACGCACGTGCGGGCCGAGCACGGTCACCCACCACCGAGCCCGCGACCCGGCACGGTGCAGGACGAGGTGCGGATCCGGAGCAACGGCCGGCACGGGACGGGGGATCGCCCACCCGTCTACGGACCCGCCGACATCGAACTCACCGTGCCGCTGCCACCGCCGGTCGCCTTCGCCCGCGCCGTACCCCTGCTCGCCGCCGGCGGACCGCTCTCCTTCCACGGATACTTCGACGCCCGGCCGCGGGTCGCGACGGCGCTCGCGGACCTCGGTGACGGCCACTTCGACTTCGAGATCGACCCCCTCGCCGAGCCTGTACCCGACGCGTTGCTCAGGCCGGCGGACGACGATCTGGTCACGGTCGAGTGGTGCTGCGCCTGGCCCGGCGAGTCCGCCGCGCTGAGCGGCGTCCTCCTCAACGTCAACGCCACCTACCACGGCAGCCCGTACGACCCGGTTCACCGTCCGGGAACGTCGACCGTGCACCTGAGCGTCCATCCGCGCGCGAACGACCGGAACCCCGGCGCCTACGCCCGGCGGCTGGCCGAGATGGCCGGCCTCCGGCTCGTGGCCGGTTAGCCGGCCGACGGCGGTCCCCGGCGGCCCTCCTGCTCCGCCGGGGATCTCCACCCGGCCCGGTCTACGGCAGCGAGGCGACTCCGCGATCGAGGGAGCGGGAGCCGGTCACGCGCTCCGCGACGCCCGTGCGGTCCAGGTACGGCGTCACGCCGCCCAGGTGGAACGGCCGGCCCGCGCCCAGGAGCGACGAATTCATCAGGGCGGTCCGAGATCTGATAATCAGATAAGCTCCCTTCTATGAGGACCATGACCGCGACCGAAGCCTCCCGAAGGTTCTCCGACCTGCTCGATGCCATCGAGCGCGGCGAGACGATCGTCATCACGCGCGGCCATCATCCAGTCGCGGAGATCGGTCCTGCCCGCCGCCGTACCGGCGCCGACCTGCGCGCCGCGCTCGATGGCATCGAACCGCCGGATGACCGTTTCGCCGAGGACGTCGATGGCGCGCTCGGGCTGCTCACCACCGAGGAGACGGACCCATGGGCCGAAGCCTGATCCTCGATACGAACATCCTTATCGCCTACGAACGCGGAACCATCGACCGTGCCGCCCTTGATGATGACGAGTTGGCGGTCTCGGCGGTGACGATCGCCGAATACCGTGTCGGCATCGAACTGGCGGATACCGCCGCGCGTGCCGCCGAACGCTCCCGCGCACTCGCCGCGATCACCTCGGTGGTCGAGGTGCTGGACTACACCGAGACCACGGCGATCCACCACGCCCGCTTGATCGCACATGCCCGGCGTGTAGGAACACCCCGTGGAGCACATGACTTGATCATCGCGGCGCACGCGGCAGAGACCGGCAGGCCCATACTCGGCCGTGACGTCGAGGCACGTTTCGCGGATCTCCCGACAGTGATCGCCATCGAAGCCTGAACTGAGCGATTACGTCGGTCCTCCCATGTCAGACAAGGGAGCGTGTCCCCCGGCGGTAGTGTCCGGCCGGGGGACTTCCGAGGCTCGCAGAGGGTTACGGCAGCGAGGCGACCCCGCGGTCGAGGAAGCGGGAGCCGGTCACGCGCTCCGCGACGCCCGTGCGGTCCAGGTACGGCGTCACGCCGCCCAGGTGGAACGGCCAGCCCGCGCCCAGGATCATGCACAGGTCGATGTCCTGCGGGGCCGCCACGACGCCCTCATCGAGCATGATGCGGATCTCCTGCGCCAGCGCGTCGAGGGCCCGCGTGAGCACCTGCTCCTCCGTGGACGGCGAGGTGCCGCCCGCGAAGATCTCCACCGCCTCCGGGTCGAGCGTGAAGTCCGGCCGGTAGACCCCGGGCTTGCCGGCCGCGACCAGCTTGGCCAGTTTGCCCGACAGCGGGAAGCGGTCCGGGAACGCCTCGTGCAGCGTCTCGTTCACGTGCAGCGCGATCGCCGGGCCGACCAGTCCCATCAGGACGAACGGCGGCATCGGCAGGCCCAGCGGCGCCGCCGCGCGCTCGGCCACATCGATCGGTGTGCCCTCCTCCACGGTCTGCACGATCTCGGCGAGCATCCGCAGCAGGACACGGTTGACCACGAACGCCGGGGCGTCCTTGACCAGTACGCAGGACTTCTTCAGCGCCTTGCCGGTCGCGAACGCCGTGGCCAGCGTCGCGTCGTCGGTGTGCTCGCCGCGGACGATCTCCAGCAGCGGCAGGACCGCGACCGGGTTGAAGAAGTGGAAGCCGACGACCCGTTCCGGGTGCCGCAGCTTGGCCGCCATCTCCGAGACCGACAGCGACGAGGTGTTCGTCGCCAGCAGGCACTCGGGGGAGACCACGGCCTCCACCTCGGCGAAGACCTGCTGCTTGACGCCCATCTCCTCGAAGACGGCCTCGATGACGAAGTCGGCGTCCGCGAACGCGTCCTTGGTCAGCGAGCCGGTCACCAGGCCCTTGAGCCTGGCCGCCTCGTCGGGGGAGACCCGTCCCTTGCCGAGCAGCTTGTCCACCTCGGCGTGCACGTACGCCACGCCCTTGTCGAGCCGCTCCTGGTCCAGGTCGGTCAGCACCACCGGCACACCGAGCCGGCGGGCGAACAGCAGGCCGAGCTGTGAGGCCATCAGGCCGGCGCCGACGACGCCGACCTTGGTCACCGGGCGGGCCAGGGCCTTGTCCGGGGCGCCGGCCGGGCGCCGGGCCCGCTTCTGCACCAGGTCGAAGGCGTACAGCCCCGACCGGAGCTCGTCGCTCATGATCAGGTCGGCGAGCGCCTCGTTCTCGGCCGCGAACCCCTCGTCGCGCGTACGGTCCTTGGCCGCCGCGACCAGGTCCAGGGCCCGCAGCGGGGCGGGCGCCGCGCCGTGCAGCTTGCCCTCCACCCGCCACCGCGCCTGGGCGATCGCCTCGTCCCACGCCGCGCCCGTGTCGACCGGCGCGCGTTCGACCGTCACCTCGCCGGTCAGTACGCGGGCGGCCCAGCGCAGCGACTCCTCCAGGAAGTCGGCCGGCTCGAACATCGCGTCGGCGATGCCGAGATCGTGGGCCTGCGGACCGCGCAGCATCTTGTTCTGGTTCAGCGGGTTGTCGATGATCACCTGCAGGGCCTTCTCCGCGCCGATCAGGCGCGGCAGCAGGTACGTGCCGCCCCAGCCGGGCACCAGGCCGAGGAAGCACTCCGGCAGCGCCACCGCGGGCACGCCCGAGGAGATCGTCCGGTACGCGCAGTGCAGCGCCACCTCGACGCCGCCGCCCATCGCCGCGCCGTTCACGAACGCGAACGAGGGGACCGTCAGCTCGCCCAGCCGGCGGAACACGTCGTGTCCCAGCCGGGCGATCTCCAGCGCCTGCTCGCGGCCGGTGATCAGCGGCACGCCGTTCAGGTCCGCGCCGACCGCGAAGATGAACGGCTTGCCGGTCACGCCGACGGCGGCGAGGTCGTCACGGGCCGCGACCGCGTCCAGGGCGGCGTTCAGCTCCGTCAGGCCGCCCGGCCCGAACGTGCTCGGCTTCGTGTGGTCGAACCCGTTGTCGAGCGTGATCAACGCCATCGTGCCCGCGCCGTACGGCAACTCGACGTCCCGTACGCGCGTGTGCGTCACGACCTCGTCGGAAAAGATGTCGGCGACACTCATCGAACTGCCTCCCAAAGAACCGTCCCGCCCATTCCCATGCCGACGCACATCGTGGTGAGCCCGTACCGGACGTCGGGCCGCTCCTCGAAGTGGCGGGCGAGCTGCGTCATCAGCCGTACGCCCGAGGAGGCGAGCGGGTGGCCGATGGCGATCGCGCCGCCCCAGGGGTTCACGCGCGGGTCGTCCTCAGCGATCTTGAAGTGGTCGAGGAAGGCGAGCACCTGCACCGCGAACGCCTCGTTGATCTCGATCAGGCCGATGTCGTCCATGGTCAGCGAGTTGCGCGCGAGCAGCTTCTCGGTGGCCGGGACCGGCCCGACGCCCATGACCTCCGGCTCGACGCCGGCGAACGAGTAGTCGACGAGCCGCATCCGCGCGGTCAGTCCCAGCTCGGCGGCGACCTCCTCGGCCGCGACGATGCAGCCCGTCGCGCCGTCGTTGAGCCCGGCGGCGTTGCCGGCCGTGACGTGCCCGTGCGGGCGGAACGGCGTCTTCAGCGCGGCCAGGTTCTCCATGGTCGTGCCGGGGCGCGGCGGCTCGTCGCGCGTCGCGAGCCCGTAGCCCTTCTCCGCGGACCGGATCGCCATCGGCACCAGGTCCTGCTGGAACCGGCCGGCCTCGTACGCCTCGGCGACCTTCTGCTGGCTGCGCACCGCGTACGCGTCGGCGCGCTCCTTGGTGATCTGCGGATACCGGTCGTGCAGGTTCTCCGCGGTCATGCCCATGATCAGGGCGGACCCGTCGACGAGCTTCTCGGCGAGGAACCGCGGGTTGGGGTCGACGCCCTCGCCCATCGGGTGCCGGCCCATGTGCTCGACGCCGCCGGCGATGGCCACGTCGTACGCGCCGAAGGCGATGCCGCCGGCGACCGTCGTGACGGCGGTCATCGCGCCCGCGCACATGCGGTCGATGGCGTACCCGGGGACGCTCTTGGGCAGCCCGGCCAGCACCGCGGCCGAACGGCCGATGGTGAGGCCCTGGTCGCCGATCTGGGTGGTGGCCGCGATGGCGACCTCGTCGATGCGCTCGGCGGGCAGCGCGGGGTTGCGCCTCCGCAGCTCGCGGATCACCCGGACGACGAGGTCGTCGGCGCGGGTCTCGGCGTACAGCCCCTTGGGGCCGGCCTTGCCGAACGGCGTGCGTACGCCGTCGACGAAGACCACGTCACGCGCGATACGAGGCACGGTCGGTCCTCCTTCTGATGCGGTGCTGATGAGTTCTTTCGCGTATAGGTTACTCGCCAGTAACAGCAGGTGCGAAAGCGGGTCTTGATGGAGACGTGTCCCCGCCGTAGCCTGACCGGAATCACGGGATCGCAGGGAGTGACACGTCAGTGGTGCACGCCAGACCGGAGTATCGCTCCGGGCCCGGACGCTGGGCGGGTCAGGCCCTCAACGTTCCGCTGACCATGGCGAGAAGAGGCCTGCTGTGGCCGTGGCGGCCACTGCGCGCCACCCGCCAGCTCACCGCGCTGCTGCACTGGGGCACCACGCTGGCCGGCGGCCTGGCCGCCGCGGCCGCACGCGACCCCGACCGTACGGCCCTGGTCGACGAGAAGGGCGAGCTGAGCTACGCCGAGTTGCACGACCGCACCGACCGGCTCGCCGCCGGGCTGATCCCCGACTGCCGCGGCCGCCGCCTGCGAGTCGCCGTGCTGTGCCGCAACCATCGCGGGCTGGTCGAGTCGCTGATCGCCTGCAGCAAGCGCGGGGCCGAGGTCGTGCTCCTGGGCACCGGGCTCGGGCCCGGACAGCTCAACGGCGTGATGCGCGAGCTGTGGGCCGACATCGTCATCGCCGACGCGGAGTTCGCCGACCTGCTGCCGCGGGGCGGGCGCCGGTTCACGAAGGTGACCGCCTGGGCCGACGAGGACGCCCCGGGCGGGGGCGGGCCCACCCTGGAGGAGCTGATCGAGGCGACGCCCGCGCCCGCTCTCGAGCCGCCGCCGATCCAGGGGCGTGTCGTCTTCCTCAGCTCCGGCACCTCCGGACGGCCGAAGGGCGCGCGCCGCCCGCCGCGCCCGGGATTCGTGCCGCTCACCGCCATGCTGGCGCGCACGCCGCTGCGCGTCGGTGACCGGATGCTCATCGAGGCGCCCCTCTTCCACGCGTGGGGCTACTCCTCGCTCCAGCTCGCCCTGGCGATGCGGGGCACCGTCGTGCTCGGACGCCGTTCCGACCCCGAGCGGACGCTCGCGACGATCCAGGAGCGCTCCTGCACCACACTGGTCACCGTACCGATCATGCTGCAGCGCCTGCTGGCCCTGCCGGAGCGCACCCGCGCGGCGTACGACACCTCGTCCCTGCGCATCACGGCGGTCAGCGGCTCACGGCTGCCGGGCGACCTGGCCACGGCCTTCATGGACGCCTTCTCGGTCGAGCTGTGCAACGTCTACGGCTCCACCGAGGCGGGCTGGGTGAGCATCGCCACCGCCGCCGACCTGCGCGCGCACCCGGACACCGCGGGCCGTCCGGCGAGCGGAGCGGAGGTGGCCATCCTGGACGCCGAGGGACGCCCCGTCCCGCGCGGCGCCACCGGCCGGATCTACGTCGCGGGAAGCACGCGCTTCGAGGGCTACACCGGCGGCGTGCCGGTGGAGACCCGTGACGGCATGCTCTTCATGGGCGACGTCGGCCACCTCGACGACGGGGGACTGCTCTACGTCGACGGCCGCGCCGACGAGATGATCGTCTCTGGCGGCGAGAACGTCTTCCCGGCCGCCGCCGAGGACGTGATCGCCCGGCTGCCGCAGGTGCGCGAGGTCGCGGTGACGGGGGTGCCGGACGAGGAGTACGGCGAGCGGCTGGCGGCCTACATCGTCATGGCGCCGGGTGCCCGGCTCGACGCCGACACCGTACGGGGCCACGTGCGCGAACGCCTGGCCCGGTACGCCGTGCCGCGCGACGTCCACTTCCGCCCGCACCTGCCCCGCAACGCGATGGGCAAGGTCGTGCCGCACCGGCTGAACGAGACCGCCGGCGCCTGACCCCGGCGCCGGCGGTGCGAAGCCGCCTCAGCCGCCCGCGCCGGCGGTCTGCTTCCGCGGCGCGGCCGTGACCGGCGGCTTGGCCGGGCGCAGGAAGAAGAACATCACCGGGATGATGTAGATCACCCACGCGATCGCCTGCACGATCGTGACCTGCGGAGTCAGGTTGAACACGCCCTGCAGCGCCGTCTGCATCCACTGGCCGACCTGGCCCAGGCCGGCGAACCAGTGGCTCGGCTCGAAGGCGAGAGCGGTCAGGCCGGGCAGGAGCGAGGCCTCCTGCAGGTCGTGGAAGCCGTACCCGAACACACCGGCCGCCACGATGATCAGGGCCGCGCCGGTGATCGTGAAGAACTTCTTGAGGTTGAGCCGGAGCCCGCCCCGGTAAAGCAGGTAGCCCAGCAGCGCCGCGGTGAGCAGGCCGAGCACGGCACCGATGATCGGCTCGGTGGAGTTGTTCGCGTTGCTGATGTTGGTCCACAGGAACAGTGCGGTCTCCAGGCCCTCCCGGCCGACGGCCAGGAACGCGACCGCGAACAGGGCCCCGCGGCCCATCGACAGCGCGCCCTCCAGCTTGCCCTCCAGCTCGGCCTTCATGAACCGTGCGGTGCGGCGCATCCAGAAGACCATCCAGGTCACGAGGCCGACCGCGATGATCGACAGGATGCCGCCGAAGGTCTCCTGCGTCTTGAACTGCATCTCTCCGGAGGCGACGCTCAGGGCGATGCCGAAGCCGATGGCGACCGCGATGGCGGTGCCCACGCCTCCCCAGACCGGTGTCAGCGCGGCACGGTTGCCCGACTTCACCAGATACGCGATCAGGATGCTGACGACGAGTGAGGCCTCGAGTCCTTCGCGCAGGCCGATGAGGTAGTTGCCGAGCAACAAGGGGCGCACCTCCTCCAGGGGCTCCGGTGGCGGAGCCGGATGTTCGGGCCTAGGCGCACTAGGCCATTAGGTAAACCTAACCTAATCGCGATTCTGTGGCGCGGGAGGGGGCGACGCAACCCTGTGGCCTGTGACACTTGCGGGTAGATCGTCCGGAGTGCCGAGCAATGATCATTTGGTGTTGATTTGGTGGGGCCACATGTACCCCAAGCGCCTCTAGAGGGCATAGCGTTTGACATGTGGAGTTTAGGGACGTGGTGACTCGCCGTCGGATGCTCGCGCTGGGCGCCGCCGGCCTCGGTGCGCTCGCCGTGGGCGACCGTGGCCGGGTGGCGTCTCTCCCGGTGCGCCCCTTAGCGCAGGGGCGGCCGGCGGCCCGGCCGGTCAAGAGGAAGCGGGTCCCCTCGGGACCGCGGCCGGGCGTCATGCCTCCGCCGAACGCCCCCGTGCCCGCGCGGACCGACGCGATCCACCGGGTGCACGACCTGTTCCCGACGGCGCCGCCGAACGCCATCGCGCTGACGATCGACGACGGCCCGCAGCCGGAGTGGACGCCGAAGATGCTCGACCTGCTGGCCGAGTTCGACGTGAAGGCGACCTTCTCGCTCATCGGCATCCAGGTGAAGCAGTTCCCGAAGCTGGCGGAGCGAATCGTCCAGGGGGGTCACCAGTTGTGCAACCACACGATGACCCATCCGCTCGACATCGCCTCGCTGTCACGGAAGCGGGTCGACCGGGAGATCACCGAGGCGCACGACCGCATCGGTGAGGCGACCGGGATCGCGCCGAAGTTCTTCCGCTCGCCCGGCGGGGCCTGGTCGCACGCCGTGTTCCACTCGGCCGCCCGGCACGGCATGATGCCCATCGACTGGGACATCGACCCCCGCGACTGGGCGCGTCCGGGCACCGGGCACATCAAACGCGCGATGCTGAAGGCCAAGGGCGGCGACATCCTCCTCTGCCACGACGGCGGCGGCGACCGCTCGGAGACCATCAAGGCCCTGCGCAAGGTCATCCCAGAGCTGAAGAAACGCGGCCTGACCTTCGTGTCCCTGTGAACTCGAGATCGGCCGCCGGCTCGACGCCGGCCGAAATTCCGGCATCGCGCTGGGCCCGGGTGCTCGACCGTGACTGAGCCGCCCGGTCATGACGGCCGCGCGTCGGCCGATCCGGGTCGAACACTCACAGGTCGTGGGAAAGGACGCGGGAGTACCAGACGTACGGCGAGGCCAGGTGGTCGATGGTGAAGCTCAGGCGTTCGAGCAGGCGCCGGGACGCGAGGTTCGTCTCGTGTACCTCGGCGGTCACCCGGCGACAGCCGGCGAGGTTCGGCAGCCACTCGACCAGGGCGCCGACCGCCTCGGTGCCGTAGCCGTTCGCCCGCCAGGCCGCGCCCATGCCGTACCCGATCTCCGCCGACCCGTCCGGGCCCGGTGCGTGTTTCAGGCCGCATTCGCCGATCACCATGCCTCGGCGGGCGATCAGCCAGGTCAGCGCGCCCGGGTCCACGGCGGCCCGCATCGCGACGATCGGCGTCGCCTCCGTGGGCCAGTCGGCACCGGCGGGTACGCCGGAGTAGTCGCCGTCCGCCAGGTCGCGTGCGGTTCCGGCGGTCAGCGGCCGCAGTTCGAGCCGAGGGGTGCGGATCGCCTCGAAAGGCTCGCCACGGCTCCCGGGCGGGCCCTCAGGACTCACTCTTGGTCGCCAGCCTGACCATCGCCTTGGCCAGCGGCTTCGCCGTCAGCGTCACCTGCCACGTCCGGGCTCCGAGCGCGGTCAGCACGAGCCCGACCGACTCCTCGCTGATCGACTCCGGCGGGCTCCACGCCAGCCGCCGTACGGTGTCGGGCTGCAGGAGGTTCTCCGTCGGCATGGTGTGCTCGTCGGCGAGGGCGGCGACCACGGCGCGGGTGGCGGTGAGGCGTTCGGCGGCGGCCGGGTCGCGTTCGGCCCAGCGGTGCGCGGGCGGCGGGCCCTCTCCGGGCAGGCTGTGCTCGGGCAGTGCGGCGTCCGGCAGCGTACGGCCCTTCTGCACGGCGCGGAACCACGCCGCCGCGTGCCGCCGGGGGTTGCGCCCGCGGAACGCCGGCAGCGCGGCCAGGTCGTCGGGCGTGCGCGGGAGCTGGAGCGCGGCCTCGATGATGGCCGCGTCGGGCAGGACGCGCCCGGGGGACAGGTCGCGCTCGCGGGCGATCCGGTCGCGCGTCGTCCACATCTCCCGTACGACCGCCAGGCCACGCCGGGTGCGCAGCCGGTGGATGCCGGAGGTGCGGCGCCAGGGGTCCTGGCGGGGCTCTTTGGGCGGCGCGGCCAGGATCGCGGCGAACTCCTCCTCGGCCCAGGCGAGCTTGCCCGCCTCGTCCAGCTCGGTGCGCAGCGCGTCACGGAGCTCGACGAGGAGCTCGACGTCGAGCGCGGCGTACCGCAGCCAGTCGGCGGGCAGCGGGCGCGTGGACCAGTCGGCGGCGGAATGACCCTTCTCGAGGGTGAAGCCCAGCACGGTCTCGACCATGGTGCCCAGCCCCACACGGGGGTAGCCGAGCAGCCGGCCGGCCAGCTCGGTGTCGAACAGCCGGCCCGGTACGAGACCGAGCTCCGAGAGGCACGGCAGATCCTGGGTGGCGGCGTGCAGGACCATCTCGGTGTCGGCGAGCGCGTTGTTCAGCTCGCACAGGTCCGAGCAGGGCACGGGGTCGACGAGGACCGTTCCGGCGCCCCTGCGGCGGAGCTGCACCAGGTAGGCGCGCTGCCCGTAGCGATAGCCCGAGGCACGCTCGGCGTCGACCGCCACCGGCCCCTCGCCCCCGGCGAGCCGCTCGACCGCCGCGGCCAGCGCATGCGCGCTCTCACAGACCGGGGGGATGCCTTCCCGTGGTTCGAGGAGAGGTACTACTTCTGCTTCCGACAATCCCACGCGCCTACCGTACGTCGTCAAACACCTGGACCAGGCAGGGAGGTGACTCCCGCCGGCGGCAATCCAGCCGCAAGACACAGAACATCACACCAGGCGTTGATATGCCCGGACATGTCCCCGTCCGTCGGTGACCAGGAAGCCCGCAGCTCGAGTTCGGTGGTCTCAGGGTCGTCGTTCTTGTCGCCGAAGCTCTCCGAGACCGCCCGGGTGATCGTCCCGGAGGCGGCCTTGTAGCCCGCGCCGCGCTGGTCGAGGGCCTCCGTCAGCCAGCTCCAGCCGACCGGGCCGATCAGCGGATCGGCCGCGATCTCCGGCTCCAGGTCGGCGCGGACGTAGGCGACCACGCGGAAGTCGCCGTGCCAGCCGCGCTGACCCTCGGGGTCGTACAGCAGGATGAGCCGGCCGACGCCCAGCTCGCTGTCGTCCTCGCGGTAGACGGTCGCCATGATCGCCGCGGCGTACGGCGCCAGGCGCTGCGGCGCCGGCATGTCCTCGATCACGAGCTCCGAGCGGGCCGGCTCTGCCTCGACGAACGCGCGCATGGTCTCGACGGCTCGCCGGAACGGCTCCGGCGGGCGCGCGTCCCGGGGAGTCATCGGTCCACCGGGCGATCCGCCGGACGCATGTCCTCGGTGGGGAGAAGGGGACGCATGGTACGGGGTGGTCCTACGCGGCCTGGGACCGAATGATCACCGGCATCTCGGGGGCATCGCCGATCACGATCGCCGTGCCGCACACCGAGCACATCAGATCGGGGCAGTCGACGCCGTGACCTTCGTCGCACGGCGGCTGCTCGAAGACGCGTTCGTCATCACAGACGGAGCAGTGACGGGTGAGGGTCATCCGCTGACAGCCTCCCTCAACTCGGCTTCGGGGTGGAGCGTTCACACGCTCGCATGCCGCCCGGCACGATCGCGGGATGTCGCTCGGCGTGTCCCGAAGATTCTCATAACGGACGTGCGGCGCTTGTCGCCGTACGGACTTGGGGGTACCGGCCCGGCCTGCGATGTTTCGTGGGACCATCCAAGTGTGCCCGACGTCGAGAACCCCCAGAACGGCGCCGCTCCGCGGCCCGGCGCAGCACCGGAGACCAGGCCGGACAACGGCCGTGCGAACCTGCCCGCCGCCCGCCGCGACGGCCCGTTCCTCAACGCGTGCCGCCGGCTGCCGGTGCCGCACACGCCGGTGTGGTTCATGCGGCAGGCCGGCCGGTCGCTCCCGGAGTACCGCGAGGCACGAGGCACCGTCCCGATGCTCGAGGCGTGCACGATCCCCGACCTGATCGTGGAGATCACGATGCAGCCGCTGCGCCGCTACGCGGTGGACGCGGCCATCTTCTTCAGCGACATCGTGGTGCCGCTCAAGGCCATCGGCGTCGACCTGGACATCAAGCCGGGCGTCGGCCCGGTGATCGCCGACCCGATCCGCGACGCCGCCGCGGTCGGTCGCCTGCGCCCCCTGACGCCGGACGACGTGCCCTACGTCACCGAGGCGGTGCGCTCCCTCGACGCCGAGCTGGGCGACATCCCGCTGATCGGCTTCGCCGGCGGGCCGTTCACCCTGGCCTCCTACCTCATCGAGGGCGGCCCGTCGAAGAACCACGAGCGCACCAAGGCGATGATGTACGGCGAGCCGGAGCTGTGGGCGCGGCTGCTCGACCGCCTCGCCGACATCGCGATCGCCTACCTGAAGGTGCAGGTCGAGGCGGGCGCGCGGGCGATCCAGCTGTTCGACTCGTGGGTCGGCGGCGTGGCGCCGGCCGACTACCGGCGGTCGGTGCTGCCGCACAGCGAAAAGATCTTCTCCGCCCTGGAGCCGTACGGCGTGCCGCGCATCCACTTCGGCGTCGGCACGGGCGAGCTCCTGGGGCTGATGGGAGAGGCGGGCGCGGACGTGGTCGGCGTCGACTGGCGGGTCCCGCTCGACGATGCCGTACGCCGCGTCGACGCCGGCAAGGCCCTGCAGGGCAACCTCGACCCGGCCATCCTGCTGGCCCCGTGGGAGGTCGCGGCCGAACGCGCCCGCGAGGTCCTCGCCCAGGGCCGTACGGCGGAGGGCCACGTGTTCAACCTGGGCCACGGGGTGCTCCCGTCGACCGACCCGGGCGTGCTGGCCCGCCTCGCCGACCTGGTCCACGAGGAGTCCGCCGTCCACGCCCAGGCGCGCTGACCGCCCCGGGGCGGGCCGGGGCGTACGGTCAGGCGGCGCTCGACCCGGACGAACGGCGGCGGCGGCGCCACAGCCACCAGGCCGGCAGGCTGATCACCGCGGCGAGGCCGGCGAACGGCAGGAGCCAGCCGACCACGAGCGCCAGTCCCTTCACGAACACCGTGAACGCGTGCCAGCCCGACGACACGCCGCCCGAGAAGCCCGTCGACCGGTGATGTTCGCGGCGCGTCGGCGTCGTGCCCTCCAGCCGCAGCGTCACGGTGGCGTAGCTCGTCTGGGAGGCCAGTGACTTCTGGCGTGCCTGCAGGGACTCAAGGTCGGACTCCCGGCTGGCGATCTCCTGTTCCAACTGCACGATGTCGTCGACGTCGGAGGCCTTGTCGAGCAGCTTCCGGAACGACGCCAGGGTCGCTTTGGCCGACTTGACCCGGCTGTCGACGTCGGCGACCTCCTGGGTCACGTCGTCGGCCTGCTGCCGCAGCGAGACGCGGGTGCCGATGCGCGAGGACGCGAGCTGGTCCAGCACGCCCTGGTACCGCGCCGACGGGATCTTGAAGGTGATCGTGGCCGACGGGCGCGAGCCGGGGTTCTCGGTCGCGTTCTCGTTGCCGACGTAGCCGCCCGCGGCGGCGACCACGCTCTTCGCCCGGCCCGCGGCGCCGGTGACGTCGCCGGACCGCATCGTGAGGTCCGCGGTGTAGACGATGGCCTGGGTGGGCGCGAGGCGCACGTTCTGCGCCCGGCCCGCGGCGTCGGCCTCTTTGCTCGGTGCGCGCGCGACGGCGGCGCGGCCGCCCGAGCCGGCGGATGCTCCGTTGTCGGCGCCGGAGCAGGCCGTGAGGAGGACGAGCGCGGCGGCCGATACGACGATGAACGGTCTCATATGACTGGGACGTCGTGACGTACGTCACCGTTCGCGGGGCGGCCGTCGCGATCGGATCACGATGACGACGCGCCCAGGTCACGGCACCCGTGTCAGGGACGGGTGGTGTGCCGGCCGGGCGAAGGCTCTGGGATCGTGGAGCCATGACCGATGCGCCGACCCGTGCCCACGTCGCCGTCGTCGGCGGCGGGATCGCCGGGCTGACCGCCGCGTACCACGCCGCCAAGGGCGGAGCCCGCGTCACGCTCCTGGAGGGTTCCGCCGACGTCGGCGGCAAGCTCCGCGTCAGCGAGGTCGCCGGCCTGGCGGTGGACGAGGGCGCCGAGGCGATGCTCGCGCGGCGGCCCGAGGGGCTGGAGCTCGTCCGCGAGCTGGGCATCGGCGACCGGCTGGCCTTCCCCGGGACGACCTCCTCGGCGATCTGGAGCCGAGGCGCGCTCCACGACATGCCCTCCGGGCACATCATGGGCGTCCCCGCCGACCTGGTCGCGCTGGCCCGCTCCGGCGTGCTGTCGGCCGCCGGGATGGCCCGCGTCCCGCTCGACCTCGTACGCCCCGCCACCCCCCGCGGAGAGGACGTGTCCGTCGCCGGCCTGGTCGGCGCGCGGATGGGCGCCGAGGTGGTGGACCGGCTGGTCGAGCCGCTGCTGGGCGGGGTGTACGCCGGGCGGGCCGACGACCTGTCCTTCGAGGCGACGATGCCGGGCCTGGCCGACGCGGCGCGGACCCACCGATCGCTGATCGCCGCGGCCCGCGCCGTACGCGAGGCCGCGCCGGCGAGCTCGGGCCCGGTGTTCACCACGCTCACCGGTGGCATGGGCGCGTTCGCGCAGTCCCTCGCGAGCCGGGTCACCGACCTGGACGTCACCCTGCGCACGGAGACGATGGTGCGCGAGCTGCGCCGCGGGCCGGAGGGCTGGCGGCTCACCGTCGGCCCCGCGCGGGAGCCGGAACTGGTCGAGGCCGACGCGGTCATCCTCGCGGTGCCGGCGCACGCGGCCCGGCGGCTCCTGCAGGAGGAGGTGCCCGCGGCATCGGCCGAGCTGGGGCGGATCGGGTACGCCAGCATGGCGATCGTCACTCTGGCCTACTCCGCCACGGCGTTCCCGCGGCCACCGCGCCGGAGCGGCTACCTCGTGCCCGCCGTGGAGTCCGACGGCGTCAAGGCGGTCACGTTCAGCACCACCAAGTGGCCGCACCTCCTCGACGACGCGCCCGGCGTGGTGGTCGTCCGCTGCTCGATCGGCCGGTACGGCGAGGAACAGGTCCTCCAGCGCCCCGACGAGGAGCTGAAGGCCCTGGCCATGACCGAGCTGGCCCGGACGACCGGGGTGACCGAACTGCCCGTCGACAGCCGGGTCACCCGCTGGGGCGGCTCGCTCCCGCAGTACTCCGTCGGCCACCTCGACCGGGTCGCGCGGATCCGCGGCGCCGTCGCCGGCGCGCCGGGCCTCGCGGTGTGCGGCGCCGCGTACGACGGCGTGGGCGTCCCGGCGTGCATCGCGTCGGCCCGCGCGGCGGTGGCCCGGGTGACGGGGGACCTGAAGAGTCGGGGAGAATCGGAGACGACCGGGCGACGTCGGCCGGTGCCGGAGCAGAAGGGGAACTGACCGTGAGTGGCGACAAGCCGAAGGCACGCGACCTCAACCAGGTGATCCGCTACACCATGTGGTCGGTCTTCCGGGTGCGCAACCTCGCCGACGCCGACCGCGACGCGGTCGCCCGCGAGGTCGAGGACCTGCTCGAACAGGCCGCGGCCAAGGACGTCACGACCCGTGGGGTGTACGACGTGGCCGGCCTGCGGGCCGACGCCGACTACATGTTCTGGTGGCACGCGCCGTCCTCCGACGACCTCCAGGAGATCTACAACCGGTTCCGCCGTACGACGCTGGGCCGGGCGTCGGAGCCGGTGTGGTCGGTGATGGCGCTGCACCGCCCGGCGGAGTTCAACAAGAGCCACGTCCCGGCGTTCCTCGCCGAGGAGCAGGCCCGCGCGTACGTCTGCGTGTACCCCTTCGTCCGCTCCTACGAGTGGTACCTGCTGCCGGACGAGGAGCGGCGGGCACTGCTCGCCGAGCACGGCCGGATGGCACGGGAGTACCCCGACGTGCGGGCCAACACGGTGTCCTCGTTCGCTCTGGGCGACTACGAGTGGATCCTCGCCTTCGAGGGCGACGAGCTGTACCGCATCGTCGACCTGATGCGTCACCTGCGGGGCTCGGAGACGCGCCGGCACGTCCGCGAGGAGACGCCGTTCTACACCGGCTCCCGCAAGCCGGTCACCGAGCTCGTCGCCGCCCTTCCCTGAGGGACAGACCCCTGTTCCGCCGGTAAAGACTTCGCCATCGGCGGCACCCCGCGTACCGGCCGTGCACGAGGATCCGTGACGCGGCGACCGCCGCGGGCCCGGGGGAGCCGGAGGAGCAGGGTGAACGGAGCACGGCGAATAAGGGGACGGCACGCGCGCCTACCGGGCGCGGTGAGCGCCGTACGCGCGGCCCTGTCGCCGCGGCGCACGCGGATCGTCGTGGCCGCGGGCTTGTTCGTGACCCTGACCGGTGCCGTGGCCACGTTCGTCACGCTGGCCCCGGCGGACACGCATCGGCCGGACACCGTGCCGAAGGCCGCCGCGGCGAACGTCCTCGGCGGCCGGTCCGCCCAGGCGCCCGTCGCGCGGTCACGCCCCGTGCGGCCCGGCGACCTGGCCGCCCTGGCCTTCTACCGGCAGCAGGACCCGACGCGCGCCGCGCACGTCACCGAGGTGATCTGGACCGGCCCCATGCTGCGCGTCTACACCGACCTGCCCGCCTCCGACGCGAACTCCCGTACGGCCATCGCCCTGTGCGAGACCGCCGCGGCGTACGCCGAGGACCACGGCCATCTCCCGGAGGTGTTCGTGCACGCCGACCGCGCGGCCGGATACCCGGTCCTGGCCAACAAGATGAACGACCGAGACGACTGCCGCCTCGACCGCGTGCCCTGAGGACCGGCCGGACCGGCCGTCGCCGGGGCTGGTAGCCCCCTCTGGGGCTGGAACGTTCGTGATGCTGCCTTCTGGGCTTCTGGCTTATTTGGGGAGGGTGGGGAGGTATTTCGGGGGGCGGCGGGACTGGGTGGCCTGTTCGAAGGCGTAGGCCAGGCCGAGGATCTGCTCGTCGGCCTTGTCACGTCCCATGAAGGAGACGCCCACGGGCAGCTCCCCTTCGGCGAACCCGGCCGGGACGTTGATGTTCGGGTATCCGGCGACGGCCGCAGGGCCGCAGGTGCCGTTCCAGGAACCGTTGTTGTCGAGGATCCTGGTGGAGGGCGAGATGGTCGGGGCGACGATCGCGTCCAGGTGGTGCGTGTCGAAGATGCGGTCGAGGTGGTGACGGGCCTGCTCGGTGATGTTCTGGCGCCTCTCGTCGTGCTCGTGTATGGAGAGCACCGTGTCCGTGTCCGTGTCCTGGGCCCGTTCGAACACGGCCTGCCCGAAGTCTGAGGATCGTTCGCCGGGGTGATCTCGGGTGAAGGCGATCAGTTCGGCGAGGTCGCGTGGGTGTTCGCCGCCGGTCGTGGCCAGGTAGCTGTTGATGGCCTGCTTGAACTCGTACGGCAGCACGACCCATGTGTTGGGGAGGGGCAGGTCGACGGTGACCGTGGTGGCGCCCAGTTCGTGGAGGCTTTCGACCGTCTCGGCGAGGACGCGGTCCACATCGGGATGGTTTCCGTCCCGACGCCACACGCCGATCCTCGTTCCCGGTGGCAGGTCGGGGCTCAGGCGGATCGGCTCGGACGTGGTCGCGATGGCCTCGAAGACCGCGGCGGCGTCGGCCACGTTCCGGGTGATCGGCCCGGCGGTGTCCTGGAAGAGTGAGACCGGCACGACGCCATGCGGGCTGACCCGCCACAAAGAAGGTTTGAAACCGACCACGCCGTTCATCGCCGCGGGGGAGACGATGGAGCCGGAGGTCTCGGTGCCGATGGTGATGGGCGCCATGCCGGTGGCGGCCGCCACCGCGGAGCCGCTGGAGGACCCGGACGGGCTCCGGTCGAGGACGTAGGGGTTCCTGGTCTGGCCGCCGGTCGCGCTCCAGCCGTGTCGGGGGGTGTCCGAACGAAAGTTGGCCCATTCGGACAGGTTCGTCTTGCCGAGGATGATCGCGCCGGCGTCGCGGAGTTGGGTGACCACCTTGGCGTCCGCGTAGGGTTTGTTGTGCAGCAGGGCGAGGGAGCCGGCGGTGGTGGGCAGGTCACGGGTGTCGATGTTGTCCTTGACCAGGACGGGGATGCCGTGTAGCGGGCCGATGTCGACGCCGGAGGCGCGGACACGGTCGGCCTCGCGGGCTTGGGCGAGTACGGCGTCCCGGTTCAGTGAGCCCGGTATGACGGCGCCCAGTTCCTTATTCATCGCGTCGATGCGGTCCAGGCACCGCTGCGTCAGTTCTTCTGAGGTCAGCCGGCCGGCGGCCATCTCGGTTCGCAGGTCCTGGACGGTCATCGTCTCGGGGAAGGCCGGTGGGACGTCGCGGAGATAGGGGGCTCCGGCCCCGGCATCGAGTCTGGCGGTGAGGTCGCCGGGGCTCACCACGTGATCGTGGACGCTGCCGGGGTTCACCGGGTGGTCGTGGACGCCGCCGAGCCCCGCGGTGGCCGGGCCGTCGAGCGGACCGGGTGCCGTGCTGTGGAGCGGTCCGCTCGCCGGTGGTGCGGATGGGGTGTGGTGGAAGAGCCGGCCGGCCAGTTCGGTTCCGGCGCCGGTGAAGGCCATGCCGAAGCCGTATTTGGCGGCGTCTTGGAGCTGGTCCAGATCCCAGCCGTGGCCGGTGAGTCCTCCGGCGGTCCAGATCGCGGCGGTGCCGGCGCTTCCGGACAGGGCGTACCGGGTGGTGACTCCTCGTGCGCCGGGGGACCGGCTCCACCGCGACAGCCATTCCAGCGCCGGGGACCGCCGTAGCAGGGCCGGCAGCGCCCCGTGGACGGCGAAGCCGGTCAGCCCCCCGACGAGGAGTCCTTCCAGCGCCAGGCGGGCGAGCGCACCGAAATCAAGGCCGTCGCCGTGGAACAGCAGACCGATCTCCCCGGTCCCGGCCGTGAACGCCATTCCCAGTACCGCGTCCCGGATCACCCGCAGCGCGATCCACAGCGCCGCGCCCTCCAGCTTGATCAACCGCGCGACCAGGCCCTGGACCCAGCGGCCCAGCGCACCCGCGAGCAGGGTCAGCGCCACCACGAACACCGCCGTGGCGACGCACTGCCACCGCGCGCTGATGATCGCGCGCCGGCTGTCGTCGCAGTAGCGTGCCAGTTCCCCGCACCGGTGCGCGAGGGACCTCAGCAGGCCGGATTCGCCGTGCACCACGTTCGCGGTCGCGGTGAACGCCTCGGTCGCCGCGCCGGATCCGTCACCGACCCGTCTGGCGTGCCCGGCCACCTCCTCGGCCACCTCGTCGAGCACGCTCTTCATCGACAGCGCGGCATCGCGCAGATCGGCCAGCGCGGTCAGGTCGCCCTCGGGCCAGGCGACCGGTACCCCGCACCATCCCAGTACCTTCTCGGCCCAGGCCCACACATCCGGCGCAGGCGCCGCGGCCGGCAGGCCGCCCGGGACCGGCGGCAGGACATAGGACTCCGGCATCCGTGCCCACCGGGGCGGATCCTGCCCGGCCGGGCCCGGCCCGCCCAGCCCCTCCGCGATCGTCCCGTCCGCCTCCCGGTACGTCCCCCCGGCCACCACCAGACCCGCGGCCATCGCCCGCAGGAGGTTCACGGTCCAGGTCAGGTCCTTCAAGAGCCCGTCCCGCAGCCCGGCGAATCCCGGCGCGCCCGACTCCCGGTCCCCCTCGAACAGCGCCCGCCCCAGGTCATCGGTGCCGAACCGCGAAGGCCCTCCCACCGCCCGGCAGAACGCGTCCACACCCTCCCCGGCCCGACGCCCGCACGCCAAAACCTCGGCGGCGTCACGGATCTTCGTCCCCGCCTCCACCCAGGTCCCCGCAGCGACAGCGAATCCCTCCACCCCGAGCCTCCAGCCGCCGCCTTCCCGCTGCGTCATCGTGGAACCGGCCGACCGCCGCTCCACCAAGATCACATTTTGCTAAGCCACGGTAATCAGCAGGTGCGGGCCACCGCCATGGCCCAAAAGTGGAAGAACAAACCGCAGACCCGGGTCGCAGGATCGCAGCACCGTCGTGCCCGTTCGTTGCGGGTCCGGGCCGGGCTTGCTCGTGTGGGCTTTATTCGGCCGGTTCGAGGGTCAGGGAGACGCTGTTGATGCAGTACCTCTGGTCCGTTGGCGTGGGGTAGCCCTCGCCTTCGAACACGTGGCCGAGGTGTGAGTCGCAGTTGGCGCAGCGCACCTCCGTGCGGGTCATGCCGAGGCTCCGGTCCTCGATGAGCGTGACCGCGTCCGACTCGGTCGGCTGGTAGAAGCTCGGCCAGCCGCAGTGGGAGTCGAACTTGGTCTCCGACCGGAACAGCTCGGTGCCGCAGGCCCGGCAGCGGTAGACGCCCACCGTCTTGGTGGAGACGTACTCACCGGTCCACGGAGCCTCCGTGCCGGCCTCCCGAAGGACGTGGTACTCCTCGGGCGAAAGCTGGGCCTTCCATTCCTCGTCGCTCTTGCGTATCGCTGTCACACAGTGAACAACCATCGCCGGCAAGACGTCATTCCAGGGCGGAACCCGATCGAATGTCGGTCCCGGCGGGTACCGTGCGCGTATGGCGTCACCATTCGTGGAGCTCGAGGTCGGCGACCGCGTCGTCAAGGTCACCAACCCGGACAAGGTCTACTTCCCGGCCCGGGGAGAGACGAAGCTGGACCTGGTCAACTACTACCTGTCCGTGGGTGAGGGCATCCTCCGGGCGCTGCGCGAGCGGCCGACCACTCTGGAGCGCTGGCCCGGCGGGGTCTTCGAGGGCGCCAAGTTGTCCACCCGTGCCGACAACCGGGGTGACGCCTTCTACCAGAAGCGCATCCCCAAGAACACCCCCGAGTGGATCGAGACGGCGCGCATCGCCTTCCCCAGCGGCCGGTTCGCCGACGAGCTGGCCCCGATGCACCTCGCGGACGTCGCCTGGGCGGCCAACCTCGGCACCGTGACCTTCCATCCCTGGCCCGTACGCCGCGCCGACGTCGACCACCCCGACGAGCTGCGCATCGACCTGGACCCGCAGCCCGGCACCGACTTCGACGACGCGAAGAAGATCGCCCTCGGCCCGGTGCGCGACATGCTCGCCGAGCTCGGCTACACCGGTTACCCCAAGACCTCCGGCAGCCGCGGCGTCCACATCTATGTGCGCGTCGAGCCGCGCTGGACCTTCACCGAGGTACGCCGTTGCGCGCTGGCGTTCGGCCGGGAGGTGGAGCGGCGGATGCCCGACCTGGTCACCACCAACTGGTGGAAGGAGGAGCGCGGCGAGAAGGTCTTCATCGACTTCAACCAGAACGCCCGCGACCGTACGATCGCCTCGGCCTACAGCGTCCGCCCGAAGCCGCACGCCCCGGTCTCCACGCCGGTGACCTGGGACGAGCTGCCCGACGTGGACACCGACGACTTCACCATCGCGACGGTGCCGGAGCGCTTCGCCAAGCTCGGTGACCCGCACGCCACCATCGACGACGCGGCGTTCTCCCTGGAGCCCCTGCTGGAGTGGGCCGACCGGGACGAGCGCGACCACGGCCTCGGCGACATGCCGTACCCACCGAACTACCCGAAGATGAAGGGCGAGCCCAAGCGCGTCCAGCCCAGCAAGGCCCGCAAGGACTGACTCGGTGCGGTCAGCCGCGGGCCTCGCGGAAGCGTTTGATCGCTTGGCCCGCGCTCACGGCGAGGACGGCCAAGGCCGTGACGTTGTAGAAGGCGTCCGGGGTCTTCCAGTCCGGGCCGTTGAAGTCCGTCAGGACGTTCGGGTCGAAGAGCATGTGGCGGGACAGCACGTACGCCACGGGCAGCGCGAAGATCGCGTGGGCGGCCGCGTGAACGGCGGCCAGGGGGACGGTCCAGTCGCGGGTGGTGAGCTGGATCAGGTTGAGCGCCACGATGCCGGCCAGGCCGAGGAGGATCGGCCAGATCCAGCCTGACCACAGGGCCGGGTCGAGCACCTGTACCCGGGCGTCGCCGAGGCGGTAGGGCTTGGCGACGTGCTGCCAGATGATCAGTACGAGCAGCAGCGCGTGCCACACCGCCGAAGTGAGAGTGGCGGCGCCCCGCCTCTCCCTCTGCACGGGCGCGGGCAGGTCGTCGGGAGTCCAGGCGCGGGTGCGGGCCGTCGCGCCGCGCCGATGCAGGGACCGCTCGACCAGGGCGAACAGCATGGTGACCCAGGCGATCATCTGCGCCCCGACGGTCAGCACCATGGTGACCGCGCCGCCGATCGCCGCGCCGACGCTCTTGCCGTCCGCGACGTCGAGCAGCATGAGCGCGGCGGCGACCAGCGGCAGCACGGTGGACAGCAACCCCACCAGCAGGCGTTTGTAGACCGGGAACAGGTCGGGCCCGATGAGGGCCGGCGGCCGGTCGGCGTAGCGGGCGGCGAGCCGGGCGGGGGCGCCCATCTCGGTGAGCACCTCGCGTTCGGTCGCGCCGCGTGCCTCGACGGTGTCGGCGATCGTGGCGCGCAGTTCGTCGGCGATGTCGTCGCGCTGGTCGGCCGGGATCCACCGGACGACCTCATGCACGTAGCGCTCGGTCAGCGAGCTGGCGGTCATCGACTCTCCTTGGTCAGTTCTGCGATCGAGGCGACCAGGCCCTGCCATTCGCGGATCAGGCCGGCGCGTACCCGGGAGCCGTCGGGGCTGACCCGGTAGAACTTCCGGGGCCGCGACTCGTCGGTGTTCCACTCGCTGGTCAGCAGGCCTTGCTTGTCCAGCCGGCGCAGCAGCGGATAGAGGGTGTTGCCGTCGACGGCGATCCCGGCGTTGTTGAGCGTCTCCAGCAGCGCGTAGCCGTACTGCGGCTCGTCCAGCAGCGCCAGGCAGGCCAGCACGACCGTGCCGCGGCGCAGCTCCTGCGCCTGACCGAGGATCAGCTCATCCAACGTCATGCGACACACCATAGTGTGTGGCGCACACTAATGTCGAGCGCGATGGAACCGCGGCCGAACGTGAGAAGACCCCGAGCGCGACGCGCTCGGGGTCTCCCATCGGCCGCTCACGGGCTCCAGGTGAGGAGAACCGTCACGGGATGACCTGCACGGTGTCGCCGACCGCGCGTTCGCCGGTCGCGTCGGACGGCTTGTTGACCACGGTGCCGTCGACCGCCATCGCGGTCGAGCCTCCGCCGTCGAGGTTCAGCGCGTTCACCGCGCCGAGGCCGCGCATCAGCCGGGCGGCCTCCTCCAGCGTCGCGCCCTCGCTGACGCCCGGCTGGCGGCCGTCGACGGTGACGAGGATGAGCCGGCCCCAGGCGTCCGTGCCCGCGAGGGTGCGGGGCTGGCGCTGTTCCGCCCAGGCGTAGCCGAAGGAGAGGTCCGCCGGGTCCACGACCCCTTCCGCGGCGGCGTCGATGGCGACCTTCCCGTCGCGCAGCAGGATCGGCCCGGCGCTCGCGATGCCGGTCCGGCCGGTCAGCGGCACCGTACGGCCGGCGGAGTCACGGACCCGCTCGTCGACGGTCAGCCGCCGTCCCACGACGGCGTGGGCCTTCAGCCACGTCGCGGCCGTTCCGATGCCCTGGAGCACCTCGCCGCCGGCCGGGACCCTGCCGCCGACGGTCCCCGCGGCGACCACCCGGCCGCGGCCGTCGAGCACGGCCTGCGCGCCGGCCCCGGTGGGCAGGTCCGCGCCGTAGTGCGGCGTGAAGGACACCAGGTCGTCGGCGCTGGTGCAGGTGAAGTCCTGGCGCGGCTGCTCGGTCGGCGACACCCCCGGCCGCCCGCAGTCACGGATCCTGCCCGGCACGCGGTTCGTTCCGTTGATCGGGTACGACGACGCGCCGTCGCGGACGGTCGCGCGGGAGGTGAGGTTCGCGACCCGGCTGTGCCGGCCACCGTCCTGGAGGATGAGGGCGGCCCGGCCGCCGGAGGACTGGGCGTCGAGCACGCCGCCGTAGACGCCGAGACCCGCCTGCGTGCCCTGGACGCCGTCGGCGTCGGCGGTGATGAAGAAGCCGGCGTTGACCGCGAGGACGGAGCCGGCCGCGCGGGCCTGGGCCGAGGTGGTCGACCGTCCGGCGACCGCGCCGCCGTGGTCGGCGACGACCCTGCCGTGGAACACCGTGGGATCGACGATCCCGACATGGACGCTCTCCCGGTCGGGTGCCTGGTCGACGTCGTACCCGGTCCATTCGACCAGCGGGTGCAGGCCGGCGGCGGTGACCGCGTCCGCCTGCTTCTTCGCGTCGGCCTGGGTGGCGAAGCCGCCGACGCGTACGCGCGAGCCCTCGGTGCCGTGCGGAGTGTCGGTGAAGGCCGGCCAGGGCACCTGGTCGACGTGCGCGTCGATCCCCGCCGCGGCCAGCCGCGAGACGGACGTCGCGGCCCACGCCGCGTCTCCGAGCTCCGCCCAGGCGGCGGCGCCGGTCATCCGGTTCACGGCGGGAGCCTGCACGGTGACCGTCCACACCGGCTGCGCCTGCGGCACGGAGATCGACGCGGTGCGCACCTCCACGCCCGGGGCCGGGGAGGTGGACGTCCACGTCGCCGTCGCCGATCCCCACGGCAACGCGACCCCGCCCGGCCGCTCGGCCGCCACGGCCGGGCCGGCGACGGCCGTGGACGCGGCGATCAAGGCGATGCCCGCGGCCATCCATCTTCGACGCACCATCGAGGACTCCCAACTGGATATAAGTGGACGTTCTGGACATAGAAGATCATCCACTGCGGTTGGGGTCCACGCTGATCAGAAAGCCGGCAGGTGAACTGCCGTTGAAAGCTGTGCCGCGCCGGGCTCAGGTGCCCAGGATGTCGTCCAGGTCGTAGGCCACCGGCACTTCGAGCTGGTCATAGCCGCACGACTCCGGCGTACGGTCCGGGCGCCAGCGGCGGAACCGCGCCGTGTGCCGGAACCTGCGCCCCTCCATCTGGTCGTAGGCGACCTCGCACACCAGCTCCGGGCGCACCGCGACCCACGACAGGTCCTTCTTGGCGTTCCAGCGGGTGATCGCGCCCGGCATGCGGTCGGCGGTGGCCTCGGTCTGGGCGGCCCACTCGGCCCAGGGGTGCCCGTCGAGCTCGGTCATCCGGTACGGGGCCAGCTCGTCCACCAGCTCCGCGCGGCGTTTCATCGGGAAGGACGCGGAGACGCCCACGTGCTGGAGCCGCTCGCCGTCGTACAGGCCGAGCAGCAGCGACCCGACGATCGGCCCGGACTTGTGCCAGCGGAACCCGGCCACCACGCAGTCGGCGGTGCGCTCGGGCTTGACCTTGAACATGGCCCGCCGGTCCGGCTCGTACGGCCCGTCCAGCGGCTTGGCGATCACTCCGTCCAGCCCGGCGCCCTCGAACTCGGAGAACCACCGCAGGCCGACGTCGTACTGGTCGGTGGCCGGGGTCACGTGGACCGGCGCCCCGGCGTCCGCCAGCACCTCGGTGAGCCGGGCCCGGCGCTCGCCGAACGGCGTCTCCATGAGCGACTCGTCGCCCAGCGCCAGCAGGTCGAAGGTGACGTAGGACGCCGGGGTCTGCTCGGCCAGCAGCTTGATCCGCGAGGCGGCCGGGTGGATGCGCTGCTGGAGCACCTCGAACTCCAGCACGTGCCCCTGCCGCAGGACGATCTCGCCGTCGAGCACGCAGCGTTCGGGCAGCTCACGGCCGAACCCCTCGACCAGCTCGGGGAAGTAGCGGCCGAGCGGCTTGCCGTTGCGACCGCGGATGTCGATCTCGTCGCCGTCGCGGAACACGACCGCGCGGAACCCGTCCCACTTGGGCTCGTACAGCAGGTCGCCGCGCGGGAGTTCCTTGACGGCCTTGGCGAGCATCGGCGCGACCGGCGGGCTCACGGGAAGATCCATGAGCTCACCCCCTTAGGTATCGGAGGAAGACGAAGCCGTCTTCTTCGAGGACATGCCCGAGGCGCAGCGGGATCGGCGCCGTCGCCGGGCCGTTCAGCACGCGTGCCGCGTCCCCGGCGGTGAGCCGGGGACTCATCGTAAGGCAGAGCTCGTCGAGGCGCCCGGCCGCGGAGAGTTCGGCCAGCAGCCGCGGGCCGCCCTCGGTGAGCTGCCGTACGAGCCCCCGCTCCGCGAGCGCGTCCAGGGCCGCGGGTACGTCCGCCTGCTCGCCGCCGGTGACGATCACCTCGGCGTGCCTCCGGGCGGCGCGCAGGCGCTCGGCGGGCGCGGACGGGCAGGTCACCAGGATCGTCGGCACGAGGGCCTCGGTGAACACCGGCGCGTCGAAGTCGAAGTCGAGTCCGCGCGAGACGATCGCCAGCGGCGGCGCCGGCGTACGGCCGCGGCGCAGGTCGCCCCACCACTCGCGGGGCCGCACCGGCCCGTACCCCTCGGCCCGTACGGTGGCGCCGCCCACGACCACCACGTCGGCCAGGGCTCGCAGGAGCGAGAGCAGCCGCCGGTCGGCCCGGCCGCCGAGCGCCTCGGTACGGCCGTCGTGGACCGCGGCGCCGTCGGCGGAGGACACCATGTTGGCGCGCAGCCAGGGCCGCCGGCCGGGGTAGGCGTACGCCTCGGGCAGGTCGGGGGTGCCGGCCGGTTCGAGTCTGCGCATGTCATCAGGGTGTCACACATATGTTCGGTCACATTTTGCGACTGGATGGCTGCGTTCGGCTTATCAAATCGGCGTTTTCCAGGAAGACTTGTCGCGGAAGGGGAGAGGTCCGGGAGAAGGAGACGCGTTGGAGATCGCCGCATTAGTCATGTGGGTGCTCACCGCGGTGGCGGGACTCCGCCCCCTCGTACGCCGGCTGTCCGAGGGCGGGCTCCGGCGGCAGGGCACCAAGGTCACCCGCTATCCGGTCGCGCTGCTCCTCGGCCATCCCGCACTCGCCCTGCTGGCCCTGGCGATCTGGGTGGTGTTCCTGCTGACGCGCAGCTCCGTGTACGCCTGGAGTTCCTTCGGCGCGCTGGTGCTGGTGACGCTGCTGGGCTTCACCATGTTCACGCGCTGGCTGACCGGCCAGGGCGGCAAGCACGCGCGGGACGGCGAGCAGGGCTTCCCGGTCGTCTCCGTCGTGGCCCACGCGGCGGTGGCGACGCTGACGTTCGTGCTCGTACTGCTCACCGCGATCACGGTGAGCCGTCACTGAGCCTCCGCAGGAGCAGCAGCCCGCGGTCGATCACCTCGATCTCGTCGCGGGCCTTGACCGGCTCGTGGCCGCTCACCAGGTCGGTCGCCGTGTCCAGGGCGATCTCCCAGCGCTCGCCGTACCCCTCCTCGGGCAGCCGGAAGACGATGCTCTCGGAGTGGGCGTTGAACAGGAGGAGGAAGGAGTCGTCGCGCACCCGCTGACCCCGGGTGTCCGGCTCGGTGATGGCGTCACCGTTGAGGTAGACCGCGACCGCGCGGGCGTACCCGGTGTGCCAGTCCGACTCCGTCATCTCCTCGCCGGCCGGCGTCAGCCAGACGAGGTCGCGCTCGCCGTCGAGGCCGGCGCCGTGCGTACGGCCCTCGAAGAAGCGGCGGCGCCGGAACACCGGGTGGTCGCCGCGCAGCGTCGAGACCCGCTGGACGAAGTCGCTGAGGTCGTCGTCGGTCCGCCACGACACCCAGGCGAGCTCGTTGTCCTGGCAGTAGGCGTTGTTGTTGCCGCGCTGGGTGCGGCCCAGCTCGTCGCCGTGGGAGATCATCGGCACGCCCTGCGACAGGAACAGCGTGGCGATGAGGTTGCGCTTCTGGCGCAGCCGCAGCGCGCGGATGTCCGCGTCGTCGGTCTCGCCCTCGGCGCCGTGGTTCCACGAGCGGTTGTCGTCGGTGCCGTCGCGGTTGTCCTCGCCGTTGGCCTCGTTGTGCTTGTGGTCGTAGGAGACCAGGTCGTGCAGGCTGAAGCCGTCGTGGCAGGTGACGAAGTTGATCGAGGCGAGCGGCCGGCGGCCGTCGTCGGCGTACAGGTCGCTGGAGCCGGTCAGGCGCGAGGCGAACTCCGGCAGCACCGGCTCACCGCGCCAGAAGTCGCGGACCGAGTCGCGGTATTTGCCGTTCCACTCCGTCCACAGCGGGGGGAAGTTGCCGACCTGGTAGCCGCCCTCGCCGACGTCCCACGGCTCGGCGATCAGCTTGACCTGCGAGACCACCGGGTCCTGCTGCACCAGGTCGAAGAAGGCGGACAGCCGGTCGACGTCGTGGAACTCCCGCGCCAGCGCCGACGCCAGGTCGAACCGGAAGCCGTCCACGTGCATCTCCAGCACCCAGTAGCGCAGCGAGTCCATGATCAGCTGAAGCGCGTGCGGATGCCGGACGTTGAGGCTGTTGCCGCAGCCGGTGTAGTCGAGGTTGTACCGCCGGTCGCTGTCGCTGAGCCGGTAGTACGCGGCGTTGTCGATGCCGCGGAAGCTCAGCGTCGGCCCCAGGTGGTCGCCCTCGGCGGTGTGGTTGTAGACCACGTCGAGGATCACCTCGATGCCCGCCTCGTGCAGGGTCCGCACCATCGCCTTGAACTCCAGCACCTGCTCGCCGCGCTGGCCGGAGGAGGAGTAGGCGTTGTGCGGGGCGAAGAAGCCGACCGTGTTGTAGCCCCAGTAGTTCGTCAGCCCGCGCGCGACCAGCGCGTGCTCGGAGACGAACTGGTGCACCGGCATCAGCTCGATCGCGGTCACGCCCAGCTCGATCAGGTGATCGACCATGGCCGGGTGCGCGAGACCCGCGTACGTGCCGCGCTGGCTCTTCGGGATCTGCGGATGCCGCCGGGTGAGGCCCTTGACGTGCGCCTCGTAGATCACCGTCTCGTTGTACGGCGTGTGCGGCGCGCGGTCGTCGCCCCAGTCGAAGAACGGGTTGATCACGACGTTCTTCGGCATGTACGGCGCGCTGTCCTCGGTGTTCATCTCCGACGGCGCGGCGAAGTGGTACGAGAAGACCGACTCGTGCCATCTCAGGTCGCCGTCGACCGCCTTGCCGTACGGGTCGAGCAGCAGCTTGGCCGGGTTGCACCGGTGACCGTACTTGGGCTCGTGCGGGCCGTACACCCGGTAGCCGTACCGCTGACCCGGGCCGACGCCGAGCACGTACCCGTGCCAGACGAAGCCGTCCACCTCGGGCAGCTCCAGCCGCGTCTCCCGCCCGCGGTCGTCGAACAGGCACAGCTCGACCCGCTGCGCCACCTCCGAGAACAGGGCGAAGTTGGTCCCGGTGCCGTCCCAGCTGGCACCCAAGGGGTACGGCGTACCAGGCCACACCTCGTGCATCGCTCTCCTCGGCCTGCGGCGGACTCTCCCACGTTGACAGATGGGTTGATTGTTGCCGCACCCGGAGAAATATGCGAACGGCGAGGCCGAGCGCGTGATCCGATCGTGACGCTGAGTACCTGGGCGTCGACTCTCCGGGGCGCTAAGTGGCCGTCTCGGGGGTGGCGACGGGATCTCGGCCGAACTCCACGCTGTGCGCCTCCTTGCCGAAGGCGGTCAGCAGGATCACGGCCAGCAGTGTCGGGGCCACCACGACCGCGAACGCGAACGAGTAGCTGTGCGAGTCGGCCAGGTGTTCCTGCAACGGCAGGTTGAGCGCGGCGAGGAGGTTGCCGAGCTGGTACGTCACCCCGGGATAGAAGCCCCGGATGGCGTCCGGTGACATCTCGGTGAGGTGCGCCGGGATGACGCCCCACGCGCCCTGCACGAAGAACTGCATCAGGAAGGACCCGATCAGCAGGAACGCCGTCGTCGTGGAGTAGGCGAACAGCGGCAGCGCGACCAGGGCCAGAATGGAGGACCCGACGATCGCCCGGCGCCGGCCGAAGCGCTGGGAGAGCGCGCCGACCAGCGTGCCGCCGAGGATGGCCCCGACGTTGTAGACCACGGCGATCCCGACCGCGTAGTGCGGGGAGTGACCGAGGCCCTTCTTGAGGAACGTGGGGTAGACGTCCTGCGTGCCGTGGCTCATGAAGTTGAACGCCGTCATGAGCAGCACGAGGTAGACGAACCGGATCAGCACCTTGCGGTCGAAGAAGACCCGGCGCAGCGGCGTGCGGGTGATCTGAAGGCGTTCGTTGGTGCGCTCCCAGGCCTCCGACTCGCCCACCCGGTAACGGATGTACAGCGCGATCAGTCCCGGGATGGCGCCGAACATGAACAGGCCCCGCCACCCGAACAGCGGCGTGATCACGAAGTACGCGACGGCGGCGACCAGGTAGCCGAGCGAGTAGCCGACCTGGAGCAGCCCGGAGAAGAAGCCGCGCTTGCCGACCGGGATCTTCTCCATCGCCAGTGACGCGCCGAGCCCCCACTCGCCGCCCATGCCCAGGCCGTACAGGAAGCGCAGCACCAGCAGCATGGTGAGCGAGGTCGAGAACCCGGAGATGAACTCGACGGCGGAGTAGAACAGCACGTCGACCATCAGCGGCAGGCGCCGGCCGGACTTGTCCGCCCAGATGCCGAACAGGTACGCGCCCACCGGCCGGGCGATCAGGGTCAGCGTCGTGGCGACGGTGACCTTCTCGGGCGAGGTGTCGAAGTCCTTGGCCACCTCGGTGATGACGAAGATGAGGAGGAAGTAGTCGAAGGCGTCCATCGTCCAGCCCAGCAGGGCGGCGAGGAAGGCGTTGCGTTGGTCGCGGTCGAGGCCGGAGGCCTGGTCGCGGATGTCACTGAGCAGGGGGAGGCTCATGTCGATCCTTTGTCCGATCCGTCGCTCCCAGTGATCCATCAATCAGACTCGCCGTCAAGATCTTCCTATCCGCGCGGCAAGGAGGTTGGTCAGCGACGTTTACGCCGCGCGTGGCCGGGATCGGCCCGGACGAACACGCCGACGCCGTTGGCGACGGCCCGTTCCGCGCCGCGCGACGGGGAGTTCCGTACGGACACGACGGGCTCGCCGGGCGTCCGCAGCACGAGAGTCGACGAGCCCCCACCGTCGAGGTCCATCGCGTCGTGCGCGCCCGCGCGCCGGAGCAGCAGGGCCAGCTCCGCGAGCGTCGCGCCGTGGCCGGCGGGGGAGCGGCCGTCCACGACGACGAGGTAGAGGTGCCGGCCGTTCGCGCTCACGCCCGCGGCCGTACGGGCGGCGCGGATGGCGGCGTCCAGGCCCGGCAGCGGCGCGCCGCCGCGCAGGATCGCGAAGCCGCCCACCGCGAACCGCAGGCGCGCCGGCCCGGCCAGGTCGTACGCGACGTGCACGTGGTCGCCCGGACGCAGTCGCCGCAGCACGTCCGCCCCGGCCTCCCGTCCGGCCAGCACGGTCGTGCCCGGCGGGATCGTCCCCCCGCCGACGGGGGCGGCGACCCGCGTCACCACCCCTCGCCGTACGGTCACCTCGGCGGCGTCGGCGCTGCACGGGGCACGGCGTACGGCGTCGGTGCCGCAGACCGCACGCCGCCGCGACGCCGAACCCCAGTGGTTCGTGAACAGCCCGACACCCCCGACCGGCAGGGCGTACTGGTTGAGGCCGCCCAGCGGGATGCTCAGCCGCCCGTCGGGTGCGCGCCGTGACGCGTGCACTCGCCGCGGATGCCGTCGCCCCGGGTGCCGTACGCGCAGGGCCGAGTCGTCG
This sequence comes from Actinoallomurus sp. CA-142502, assembly GCF_050936355.1. Taxonomy (NCBI): domain Bacteria; kingdom Bacillati; phylum Actinomycetota; class Actinomycetes; order Streptosporangiales; family Thermomonosporaceae; genus Actinoallomurus; species Actinoallomurus sp. CA-142502. Next base: position 8,104,054 of record NZ_JBNJMY010000001.1, on the reverse strand, counting down.
GCCTCGTCCGCGTCGTCGTCCAGGTCGTCGTCGAGATCCTCGTCCGGCGGCCCGTGTACGGGGCCTCGCGGGGGCCGGGCCACGGGAGCGTTCGCCGGGGGCCCGAGCGGTCCCTGGACGGTGACGGTCCCGTTCAGGCGCAGTGTCGTCATCCGCCCGACGCGGTCGGCGCCGACGCCGATGACCTCCTCGGTCGTCGCGCCGAGCGGGCGGCGCGGGCCGAACCGCTGTCCCTCGGGCACGGCCGCCTTCAGCGCCCGCCCGTCCGCCATCTCCGGGCCGACGGCCGCCCCGGTCGCCGGCACCCCCCGATGCGACTCGCTGATGTTGAAGAAGTCCCCGTTGACGCCGGCCACCGCGTGCTGCGCGTCGGCCATCAGCGACACGCGCTCCCGCGCCGCCACGACCGGCGGGTGCAGCAGCCCGACGGTGACCCGCGGCTCGCTCAGGTCGACGTCGAGCAGGTACCCCTGCACCGGACCCCGCGCCCCGGCGGCGGCGAAGGCGCGGAACACCACCCCCGGCCACACCCGCGAGGCCGCGGTGAAGTGCGGCGGCCATGCCCCGGCCGTCGCGGCCGGCGCCGCGGCGCCCGCCGCGACCGTCACGAGCAGCAGGGACAGAGTCCGTCTCGGCACCGGCCAACGCCCTTCATTCGGCTCCCTCGGCGCCGATCATCCTTCAGGGATCGAGGCCGGGGATCCAGCCGCGCGGGGGTGTGTCCCGCTCCCGGATCAGGCCTGGGCGGTGGGGCGGACGACGATTTCCCCCACATCGACATCGGCCGGTTGTTCGATCGCGAAAGCGATGGCGCGGGCGATAGCGTCCGGCGCGATGGCGAACGCGTCCCTGGACCGGACGATCCGGGCTCTGACCTCCTCATCGGCGATGCCGTCCGCGAAGTCCGTCGCCACGAAACCCGGCGAGATGACCGTGACGCGCAGGGAGTCGCCGGCCTCCTGGCGCAGGCCCTCGGAGATGGCGCGGACGGCGAGTTTCGTACCGGCGTAGACCGCCTGGTCCGGGACGATGCGCAGGCCCGCCGTGGAGGCGGTGTTCACGAAGTGCCCGAACCCCTGCTCGCGGAAGACCGGCAGCGCCGCCGCGATCCCGTACAGGACGCCCTTGACGTTGACGTCGACCATCGCCTCCCAGTCCTCGACGCGCAGGTCGTCGAGAGGGGAGATGGGGCCGATGCCGGCGTTGTTCACCAGGACGTCGAGCCGGCCGTAGCGCTCGCGCGCCAGACCGACGAGCGCGGTCAGGTCCGCGCGCCGCGTCACGTCGGTGGGCGCACAGGCGGCGTCGCCGCCGGCCTCGGTGATGCGCTCCGTCAGTTCCGCGAGCCGGTCCGCCCGGCGCGCGCCGAGCACGACCTTCGCCCCGCTCTCGGCGAGGCGCAGCGCGGTGGCCGCGCCGATGCCGCCGCTCGCCCCGGTGATGGCGACGACCTTGTCCTTGATCTGTGACATGTGACCTCCCGCCAGCCAATGTAAGATAGGTCTTACATTCACGCGAATCGGAGGAGGCACAGGTGGCGCGGCGCGGCACCTACCATCACGGCGATCTGCGGGCCGCGCTCGTCGACGCGGCCCTCGCGCTGGTCGCCGAACACGGCGTCGAGGCGCTGTCCGTGGCCGAGGCCGCCCGGCGTACGGGAGTCAGCCCGGCGGCGCCGTACCGTCACTTCCCCACGCGTCAGGCGCTGCTCGCGGCCACCGCGACGCGTGCGGCCGAGCTTCTCGCGGGGGAGCTGCGCGAGGCGCTCGCGGGCGAGCCGTCCGGCGACCCCGGTGAGGCGCTCGCCGTCACCGCGGGCGTGTACGCGCGGTTCGTGGTGCGTCATCACGCCGGGTTCGACCTGATCTTCGCCGACGGGCTGCGCGACCTCGGCGACGAGGGGCTGGCCACGGCCGGGCGCGCGGTCATGGACCTGCTGCTGCCCGTCGCCATGGAGATCACCGGCGGCGACGCCCCGGCCGCGCTGACCCTCCTGGAACGACACGTCGCGGCCGCGCACGGCTACGCGGTGCTGCACCTGAGCGGCTTCCTGCGCCGCCGGATCCCGGACGTCGACGGCATCGCCGCGGGCGCGGCCGAGGTCGGTCGCACCCTCGCCCGCGCCGCGCGGCCCGATGCCGAGGAGTCCTGAACGCCGGGCTCAGCCGGACGAGCCGAGCTCCTCGGCCAGGGCCTCCTCTTCGGCCCGGTCCTCGGCGGTACGGCCCGCCTCGGCCTCCTGGGCGCGTTCGGCCTCGCCGAGCAGGCGATGGCCGGTGGCCAGCACGACGATGCCGAGCGCGATGGCGGCCGAGCCCACGTAGAAGGGCACGTGCACGTTCGAATGCTCGGCGATCTTCCCGGCCGCGAACGGGGCGAGGCCGCCGCCGATGAAGCGGACGAACCCGTACGCCGCCGACGCCACCGGCCGCTCCACCGGCGCGACGGTCATGACGGCCTGCGTGGTGATGGTGTTGTTCACGCCGATGAAGATCCCAGCGATGATCACGGCGATGATCAGCACCGTCTTCGAGGTGGTGAACACCGCGATGACCAGCACGTCCACGGCGAACAGCGCGAGGTTCACGTACAGCGCCCGCGCGATGCCGAGCCGGGCCTGCAGCCGCGGCGCGCCGAAGATGGCGAAGATCGCGACGAACACGCCCCAGCCGGTGAAGACGTACCCGAGCTCGTGGGCGCCCAGGTCCATCGGGAACGGCGCGTACCCCAGCACCGTGAAGAAGCCCCAGTTGTAGCAGAGGGCGGTCAGGGCCATCGTGAGCAGGCCACGGTGCCGCAGCGCCTTGATCGGGTCGGCGATCGACGTACGGTGCTCGGGCCGGGGCGTGGGCTGCACCAGGACCACCGTGGCGATGAGCGCGATCGCCATCAGAACCGTCACGCCGAAGAACGGCCCGCGCCACGTGATGGCACCCAGCTCGCCGCCGAGCAGCGGGCCGATCGCGATGCCGATCCCCAGCGCTGTCTCGTACAGGATGATCGCCCCGGCGAAGCCGCCGCTGGCCGAGCCGACGATCACCGCCAGGGACGTGGCGATGAACAGCGCGTTGCCCAGTCCCCAGCCGGCCCGGAAGCCGACGATGCCCGAGATCGAGTCCGCCGACCCGGCCAGCGCGCTGAACACCACGATGAGGATCAGGCCGGCGACGAGCGTCCGCTTGGCGCCGATGCGGCTGGAGACGAAGCCGGTCACGAGCATCGCGACCGCCGTCACGACCAGGTAGCTGGTGAACAGCAGTTCCACCTGGCTGGGGCTGGCGTTCAGTTTCGTCGACAGCGCGGGCAGGATCGGGTCCACCAGCCCGATGCCCATGAAGGAGATGACACAGGCGAACGCCACGGCCCACACGGCGCGCGGCTGCCGGAACGGATTGCTCTGGGGGGCGTGCGAACTGCTGGAATGGCTCAACGGTCCCGTCCTGGGGTGAGAGGTTCGGCCGGGTTCGTGCGGCTTGTGTCCTGTTCTGTGCCATGCGGGCGTCGCTCGGTGAGTCTGCGGATGACCGGCAGCGCCTCGAGCACGGCGGCGCCGAGCGCCGCCTCCTCCTCGGGCGGCAGGGTGGCGAGCACCTCGGCCAGCTCGGCGGCCCGCGAACGCCGGCGGTCGGCGAGCAGCCGCCGCCCGGCGTCGGTGATGTGCACCCAGACCAGCCGCCGGTCGTCGGGATCGCGGTTGCGCTCGACGAACCCCTGCCGCTCCAGCCGCTGGACGAGCTGCGTCATCGAGGGCTGGGCGACCCCTTCCTCGACGGCGAGCGAGGTGAGACGACGGGGACCGTCCTGCTCGAGCCGGGCGAGCGTCGACGCGGTCGTGAAGCTGATGTCCCGAGGCGCCCCGGTACGCCGGAGCGCGAACCGGGAGAGCTCGTCCAGCCCTGCCGCGACAGAGGCCCGCGTGGCAGAACGTGATGTATCGGACTCTGCGCGCATGTCTGGAAAAATATCACATGCCTATATAGATGGCCTATGTATCGCTCTCTGGAGGCGGAGAGGCGGTCGTCGCCGACGCGTGTCCGGGTGGGCGGTTATCCACAGCTGCCGCGGGGATCTGCGCAGGCGGAGCCGCAGGCTGGACAATGGAAGTGGGGTCGCCCCCCAGGGCGGGCGGGGACCGCGGGCGGGACCGCGGGCGGGGCCTGCGGGCGGGGACCGTGGGCGGGGCCTGCGGGCGGGGAGTGGCTAGGGGTGTTCGGGAGCGGCGTCCCGGGCCCGGGGATGGCCGGGCCCGGGGGTTCTCGTCAGGTGTGGGCCACCGCGCTGCTGACGCGGTTGGGGCCGTCGTACTCGCCCTCCGGAAGCCGGGTCAGCTCATCCAGGACGTTCTCTGGAGCCCCCTTCTCCTTCGCGTGTTCCACCAGCTGTTCCTTCGTTGCCGGATAGCTCATGCCGGACAGGTACTTCTGCACGTCGATGAAGTCCTGAGCCATGACAGACCCTCCTTTCTCGGGACGAGGTAGGCCCTACCCGATACGGCACGCCGGAACACGACCGCTCCTCCGCCCCGACCACCGGCGTTCTCGGCCGCCGGTCGCCACGGCGAACACGTGCCTCGGGTTCGCGCCGCTCGACACGCCCCGGCTGATGTTCGGCAGGGTGATGCGCCGCACCGGCTTGCCCGGCTGCGGTTTCACCGTCGACAGGCACAGGCGGACCGTCTGGTTCCGCCTCCCGGCCGCGGTGGTGACGCGGCCGTGGGTCAGACCGGTTCGAGGGCGCGGTGGGGCTCCGCCGGGAGTTCGACTCTGATCGGGTCGCCGGGGCGGACCTGGCCGCCCGTCCGTACGACGCTCATGATGCCGGCCTTGCGTACGACGTTTCCGTTCTCGTCGCGGCCGAGGACCTGCTTGAGCAGGCCGGCCTGGAAGTCGTCGATCTGGCGGCACGGGTTGCGCAGCCCCGTGACCTCCACCACCGCGGTGTCACCGAGGTGCAGGAGCGTGCCGGTCGGCAGCGCGAGCAGGTCCAGGCCGCGTGTGGTGACGTTCTCGCCGAGCCGGCCGGGCTCGACCGCGAAACCCTCGCGTGCGACCTCGGTGAAGAGCTCCTCGTGGATGAGGTGGACCTGGCGGAGGTTCGGCTGGGACGGGTCCCGCGCCACCCGTGATCGGTGCTTGACCGTCACGCCCGCGTGCACGTCCCCCTCCACGCCGAGCCCGGCGAGGAGCGTGATGCCCTCCCGGTTCGGCTTCGTGAAGGAGTACTCGCCGTTGCGGCTGACCGCCACGACCGTGCCGTCCATCTCCCCGATCCCCTTTCGCCGTACGCCGCGAACCAGCCTAGAGGTCGGTCCGCCACGGCGAGCAGGCGAGACCGGGCACGGACCGTGCGCGATGTGATCACATGTCGGGCCGCCCCTGGAGACGTGCGCGGTCATTGCGCGGTTGTGAGCATTTGTGCTATCAAACCATCAGATCTGATCACGGCCGCCTGAACGCGCGGCTCAGAACGGAGTGACCGTGACGACGCACGTCGAGACAGAGATCGCGGACCAGCCGGCCTGCTGGCAACGGGCCGTGGAGCTCGCCGCCACGCCCCTGCCCGGCCTGCCCGAGCCCGGGGAGCGCGTCGCCGTGGTCGGCTGCGGCACCTCGCTGTTCATCGCGCAGGCGTACGCCGCCCTGCGCGAGGGCGCGGGCCAGGGCGAGACCGACGCGTTCGCCGCGTCGGAGGCGCCGGCCGGCCGGCGGTACGACCGGGTCGTCGCGCTGAGCCGGTCCGGCACCACCACCGAGATCCTCGAACTCCTGGGTGAGCTGCGGGGCACGGTGCGCACCACCGCGATCACCGGCGACCCCACGACGCCGGTCATGACGGCCGCCGACGACGTCGTCGTCCTCGACTTCGCCGACGAGCGGTCGGTCGTGCAGACGCGCTTCGCCACCACCACGCTCGCGCTGCTCCGCGCCCACCTGAAGCTGGACGTCGCGTCGGCGATCGCGGACGCGCGCCGGGCCGTCGTCGAGGAGCTCCCGCCGGGCGTCGCCGACCGTACCCAGTTCACCTTCCTGGGCACGGGCTGGACCGTCGGCCTGGCCTCCGAGGCCGCGCTGAAGATGCGGGAGGCGTCGCTGAGCTGGGCGGAGTCCTACCCGGCCAAGGAGTACCGGCACGGCCCCATCGCGATCACCGACGAGCGCTCGGCGGTGTGGATGTTCGGCCCGGCTCCGGAGGGCCTGGAGGAGCAGGTACGGGAGACGGGCGGCCTGTGGGTGCAGCCGGACCTCGACCCCGCCGCGTCGCTCATCCTCGCGCAGCGCCTGGCCGTGACCCTGGCGGCCGCGCGCGGGCTGGAGCCCGACACTCCGCGCCACCTGACCCGCTCGGTCATCCTGCGTCCGGCCGCCGGCTGAGGAGCGCGCATGCCACTCGTTCCCACCGCGACCGTCGTCGGCGCCGCGCGCGCCGACGGGCGGGGCGCCGCCGCGTTCAACGTCATCCAGGTCGAGCACGCCCAGGCGATCGTGGCCGGTGCCGAACGCGCGGGCGCCCCGGTGATCCTGCAGCTCAGCCAGAACGCCGTGCGGTACCACGGCGCGCTCCGGCCGATCGCCGCGGCGACCCGCGCCGTCGCCGAACTCGCTACCACCTCGGTCGCCCTCCACCTCGACCACGCCACCGAGCGCTCCCTCGTGGAAGAGGCGGTCGAGCTCGGCTTCGGGTCGGTGATGTACGACGCCTCGGCGCTCCCGTACGAGGAGAACGTCACCGCCACCGCCGAGGTGGCACGGGCCTGTCACGGCCACGACGTCTGGGTGGAGGCGGAGCTCGGGGAGATCGGCGGCAAGGACGGCGTGCACGCGCCCGGCGCGCGTACCGACCCCGGCGAGGCGGCCGCGTACGTCGCCGCCACGGGCGTGGACGGCCTGGCCGTGGCGGTGGGCACCTCGCACGCGATGCTCACCCGCGACGCCGCGCTGGACTTCGCCCTCATCACCGCGCTGCGCGACGCCGTGCCGGTGCCCCTGGTGCTGCACGGCTCCTCCGGCGTGGCCGACGCCGACCTGGCGGCCGCCGTCGCGGCCGGCATGACCAAGATCAATATCGCCACCCAGCTCAACAAGGTGTTCACGGGCGCCGCGCGCGAGCGTCTCGCCGCCGACCCCGCTCTGGTCGACACCCGCAAGTACCTCGGCCCCGCGCGGGACGCCACCGCCGCCGAGGTGGCCCGCCTGCTCGGCGTGCTGCGGTCCGCTCCTCCCACGGAAGGCTCCCCGACATGACTGAACCGTTCCGCGTCGTTTTCGTCGGCGCCGGCTCGGTGGTCTTCACCCGGCAACTGCTGCGCGACATCTTCTCCTTCCCCGAGCTGGCGAACGTCCGGATCGCCCTGCACGACATCGACCCGCAGCGGCTCTCGGTGGCCGAGGCGCTGGCGCACCGTACGGCCGCACGCCACGGCGCGAAGCCGGAGATCGTCGCGAGCACCGACCGCCGTACGGCCCTGGAGGGCGCGCAGGCCGTCGTGAACATGGTCGCCATCGGCGGTCACGCCGCGACCGTGACCGACTTCGAGGTGCCCGCGCGGTTCGGGCTCCGGCAGACGATCGGTGACACCCTCGGCATCGGCGGGATCTTCCGCGCGCTGCGCACCTTCCCGTTCCTGGAGGCGCTGGCCGCCGACATGGCCGCCGTGTGCCCGGACGCGTGGCTGCTCAACTACACGAACCCGATGGCGATGAACCTGCAGTACCTCGCGACCGTCGCCCCGGACCTGAAGGCCGCCGGGCTCTGCCACTCGGTCTACTGGACGGTACGCGACCTGTGCGCGCTCGTCGGCGTCCCGTACGAGGAGGTCGACGTCGTCTCGGCCGGCGTCAACCACCAGGCCTGGATCCTGCGTTGGGAGCACCGGGGACGCGACCTGTACCCGGCGCTGGACGCGGCGATCGCCGCCGACCCGGAACTGCTCCGCCGCGTACGGGTCGACATGTACCGGCGTCTCGGCCACTACCCGACCGAGACCAGCGAGCACTCCTCGGAGTACGTGCCCTGGTACCTGCGCGACACGACCGAGATCGAGCGGCTGCGCATCCCGGTCGACGACTACGTCGGGATCAGCGCCGCCAACCTCGCCGAGTACGAGTCCGTCCGCGACGCGCTGGCGGCCGGCCGCGAGCCGGAGCCGGGCGAGGAGGAGGACGCCGCGGAGTACGCGCCCCAGGTGATCCACAGTCTCGCCACCGGCACGCTGCGCACCATCCAGGTCACGACGCCCAACACCGGGCTGATCACGAACCTGCCGGCCGGGGCCGGCGTCGAGGTGCCGGCGACGCTGGACCGGCTCGGCGTGCACCCCCACCACGTAGGGGCACTGCCGCCGCAGCTCGCGGCGCTGAACCGGAGTTTCCTCAACGTGGTGGACCTGACCGTCGCCGCCGCCGTCGAGGGCGACCCGCGGCACGTACGGCACGCCGCCATGGCCGATCCCGCCACCGCCGCGACGCTGAACGTCTCGCAGATCTGGGACCTCTGCGACGCCATGACCGAGGCGCACGGCGACGCCCTGCCGCCCGCCCTGCGCGGATCGCTCCGGCCGTGATCGACCTCCTGGTCGTCGGCGACGCCAACCCCGACGTACTGGTCTCGGGCGCGCCCGAGACGCCGCCCGCGGGCCAGGCCGAGACGCTCGTGGACAGTGGCACGCTGGCCCTGGGCGGATCGGCCGCGATCGTGGCCTGCGGCGCGGCACGCCTCGGCCTGTCCACCGCGCTCGCCGCCACGGTCGGCCGCGACGCGGCCGGCGACTTCGTCCTCGACACGCTCCGCGCCGCCGGCGTGGACGTCGGCGCCTGCGTACGGCACGAGACCCTGCCGACCGCCCTGACCGTGTGCCTCAACCGGGCCGACGGCGACCGTGCGATCCTGACCGCCCCCGGCTGCCTGCCCGCCTTCGACGCCGCGCAGGTGCCGGAGGTGAGCGCGCGCCACGTGCACGCGGCGTCGTACTTCCTCCAGCCGCGCCTCGCCGCCGGCCTGCCCGCGCTGCTGGAACGATTCCGGAGCACGGGCGCGTCCACGTCGCTGGACACCAACGACGACCCGGCGGGGGAGTGGCGGCTCGCGCCGGGCCTGCTGGCCGCCTGCGACTTCGTCCTGCCGAACGAGGCCGAGGCGCTCGCCCTGGCCGGAGCGCTCACCGGGGATCCGGTGAGCGCGCTGCCGGTGGCCCTGACGAGGCTCGCGGCGGCCGGCCCGGTACCGGTGGTGAAGCGGGGCGGCGACGGCGCCGTGGCCCGGCACGAGGACACGGACGTGACCGCACGGGGCCCGCGCGTCACCCCGGTCGATACTGTCGGCGCCGGCGACGGCTTCGACGCGGGCTTCCTGGCGGGCCGGCTGGCGAAAGGAGACCTCGCGGAGGCCCTGGCCTGGGCCTGCGCGTGCGGAGCCCTGTCGACCCGCGCCGCCGGAGGCACCGCCGCCCAGCCGACCCGCGCCGAAGCCGAGCCCGCCGCCGCCAAGATCCAGATAACCCGCGAACCCGTGTGACCCGCACGGACGAGGCTGACCCGTAGGAACGGGGGTGACTCGCACGGGCGGTGGTGACCCGCGTGGGCGGTGGTGACTCGCACGGACGTCGGTGACCCGCGTGGACGGTGGTGACTCGCACGGACGAAGGTGACCGGCACGGACCGGGTGACCGGCACGGACGGGGTGATTCGCGTGGGTGGCGGTGACCCGCACGAACGGGGATGACCCGCATGCGCGGCGCGGCTGTGACCTGTGCGCGCTGAGCGGCTGTGACCTGCGCGGGCAGGACGGTACTTCGGCGACCTTGGCCGGAATCTGCCGCAGAGTCGGGACGCGGATGCCTATATATGCCTGGATATGCCTCGGGAACGGCCGCTGCCGACACGCGGCGGCCGCGTGAGAACCCCGCGCCGTCTAGACCGTTGGCCCTAGGACGGTAAGTGTCGGGGCGTTCTTCTGTGAGAAGAAAATTCTTCTCACAGAAGAACGCCCCAGCCGACATGCCCTCGCCCCGGAGCCGACGGTGGCGGTGGAGCTGAAAGCGTGTGGTGCGGTGGCCTGCGGACGATCGCTGGCCGGCGATGTGCGGTCTGCGATGTTCGGCCGGGTGGGGTGCGGCAGGGTGGTGCGCGGCCCGGGTGGCGCGGACCGGTGGGGCGTGGCCGGTGGAGTGCGGTGGGATGCGGACGGTGTGGTGTGGGCGGCGGTGCTCGGGGCGCGGCCTGGTCGGCGTCATCGGCGAGCTTCGCCGGGCGCGGTCTCAGACGGTGATGACCTCGACGCCTGCCGAGCGTAGGCGGTTCAGCTCCGTCGGGTCGGCGGCCGAGTCGGTGACGAGCATCGCGACCTCCTCGATCGGGGCGATGCGGGTGAACGCACGGGTGCCCACCTTGGAGGAGTCGGCCAGGACGACGACGCGTGCGGCGGTGCGCATCAGGCAGTGGTCGGTCTGGGCCTCGACCTCGTCGTGCGTGCTGATGCCGCCGGTCGCGTCGATGCCGTCCACGCCGAGGAACACCAGGTCGAGGTGGATGCCGGCGAGGGCGCGGTCGGCGATCGGGCCGACCAGCTCGTACGACTCCGGGCGTACGCTGCCGCCCGTGACGACCAGGTCGATGGCCGAGCGTACGGAGAGGTCGCCGGCGATGTTGAGGGCGTTGGTGACGACCTTCAGCGACCGGCCGAGCGATCCGAGCGCGCGGGCCAGTTCGGTCGTCGTGGTGCCTCCGCCCAGGCCGACCGAGTGCACCGACTCGGTGACCAGGGGTACCGCGGCCTGCGCTATGCGGAGCTTCTCCTCCTGGTGGCGGCCGGTGCGGTAGCGCATCGGCAGTTCGTAGATCACCTCGGCCGCCACCGCGCCGCCATGGGTGCGTTTGAGAAGCTGCTGTTCTTCGAGCGCTCGCAGGTCGCGGCGGATGGACGCGGGCGAGGCGTTCAGCTCGGTGGTGAGGTCGAGAACCGAGACCGTGCCGTTTTTCGCCAGCCGATCGAGGATCAGGCCCAGCCGCTCCTGTTGACGCATTCGATCACTATAAAGCACATTTGGCGCTTGATAATAGTCGTTGTCACGCGTTATTCGTCATCTGATCTGCACATTCGCTCACTTGAAGCCGGACGACGCGATCGACCGTACGAAGAAGCGCTGGGCGATCACGAACAGTACGAGTACCGGGATCTGGCTGGTCACGGTGCCGGCCATCAGCACCGGCCAGTTCGTCAGGTGGGAGCCCTGGAAGTTCTGCAGGCCCATCTGGACGGTCATGTTGCCCGGGCTCTGGATGGCGATCAGCGGCCACAGGAAGTCGTTCCAGACGTTGAGGAACGTGAGTACCGCCAGCGTCGCCAGGGTGGGGCCCATCAGCGGCAGCAGCACCCGTACGAGCGTGCGGAGGCGGCCGGCGCCGTCGATGCGGGCGGCCTCCTCCAGCTCGCGGGGCACGGTCGTGAAGAACTGGCGCATCAGGAAGACGCCGAACGGCGTCGCGAGGTTGGGTGCGATCAGCGCGCCGAGCGTGTCGGTCAGGTGCAGGTCGCGTACGACGATCAGCGTCGGCAGCATGACGATCTGGAACGGCACCATCAGGGTGGCGAGTACCAGGACGAACAGCACGCGGCTGCCGAGGAAGGGGATCCGCGCGAACGCGTACCCGGCGAGCGCGCAGAACACCAGGTTGCCGAGCACGCAGGTGACCGAGACGACCGTGCTGTTGAGCAGCCAGTGCCCGAACGGCCCCTGGTGCCAGGCGTCCACGTAGTTCTGCCAGTGCACGCCGCCGGGCAGGCCGGGCGGGAAGCGCCGGGTCTCCGCCTGGGTGGAGATCGACAGCAGCACCATCCAGATGAGCGGTGCCAGCATCACCAGGGACAGCGGGATCAGCAGCAGGTGCAGCGGGCTGGGCCGCCGGCGCGGCCGCAGCGGGCCGCCGTCCTTCGTACGGACCGCCTGGCGTGGAAGAGCGAGGGTCATGTGTCAGCCCGCCTCGTAGTGGGAGCTCCGCCGGCCGAGCCACAGCTGAACGACGGTCACGATGAGGATCACCACGAACAGGGCGCAGCCGATGGCGGCGGCGTAACCGCCGTCGAAGTCGACGAACGCCTGCTGGTAGAGGTAGTAGACCAGCACGGTGCTGGCGTGCAGCGGCCCGCCCTTGGTCGTCACGTACACCTCGTCGAACAGCTGCAGCGCGTTGATGGTCAGCCAGACGAGCAGGAACGACGAGGCCGGCGCGAGCAGCGGCAGCTCCACCTTCCAGAACGCCTTCACCCGCCCGCAGCCGTCGAGGGCGGCGGCCTCCATCAGCTCGCGCGGCACGTTCTGCAGCGCGGACAGGTAGATGATGACGGCGAAGCCGAGCCAGCCCCACACGGTCATGCCGACCACGGCCGGCAGTGCCTCGCCGGTGCTCTGGAAGAAGCCCTGCTGGGGGAGGCCGAGCTTGTCGAGCCCGGCGTTGATCAGGCCGATCTGCGGGTTGTACAGCCAGCTGAAGATCACACCGGTCGCGACGGTGGAGGTGACGAGCGGGGCGAACACCGCCATCCGGTAGAAGGTCATCCCGCGGACCTTCTGGTTGAGCAGCACGGCGATCGGGATGGCGAGCACCATCGTGACCGGCACGAACATCAGGCAGTAGTACAGCGTCTGCCGCGCGGCCTGCCAGAAGACCGGGTCGTGCACCATCTTCTGGTAGTTCGCCGCGCCCGACCAGGTGCCGGGCGAGGTCAGGTCGGTCTGCTGGAAGGACAGCAGCACCGACCACAGCACCGGCACCAGACCGAACACCGCGATGAGCAGCACCGCCGGGGACACGAACGCCCAGCCGGCGAGATGGTCGGCTCTCCGGAAGCGGCCGCCCCGCTTCCGCTCCGCCCGCGCGGCGCGCCGTCCCGTGGGCCGCCGGGCGGTGGCCACCGCCATCATGCCCCCGCGAGGATCTGGTCGACCTGCTGACGTGCCTGGTCGAGCGCGGCCTGTGGCTGTGCCTTGCCGAGGAGCACCGACTGTACGGCGGCGCCCAGGGCCTGGGAGATCTTCGGATACTCCGGAATGTTCGGGCGGGACTTGGTGGCGTTCTTGCTCAGGTTGTCGACGAAGACCTCGTTCGCCGGGTAGCGCTTGAGGAAGTCCTTGTAGCCGGGCAGTTTCGTCTCCGACTCGCGCAGCGGCAGGTCACCGGTGGCGACCGCGAACTTCAGATGTGTCTGCGCCGAGTCGAGCCATTGCAGGAACGCCCACGCGGTCTTGCGGTCGCCCTTGTTGAACAGCATGTAATTGTCCGGGCCGGCGATGGTCGCGTGGTTGACCTTGGCGGGCAGGACCTGCGCGCCGTACGAGATGTCCTTGTTGATGCCGGACAGGTCCCAGGGGCCGGTCCAGAGCATCCCGATCTTCCCGGAGTTGAAGAGGTTCTGGTACTGCCCGTCGCCGGTGTCGAGGTAGACCGAGTGGTCGGTCACCGACATGTCGTGCAGCAGTTGCATGGCCTGCAGCCCGGCCGGTGAGTCGAACGCGGCCTTCTTGTTGTCGGGGGTGAGCAGGTCGCCGCCCGCCTGCCACAGCATCGCGATGTACCGCCAGACGGTGTCCTCGGTGCCGTCGTTGACGTACGCCCAGCCGTACCGGTGCTGGGAGGCGTCGGTCAGCTTGCGGGCGGCGGCGCGGAAGTCGTCCCAGGTCCAGTTCGCCGTCGGGTACGAGAGACCGGCGGCGTCGAAGAGCTTCTTGTTGTAGACCAGCGCGAGGTTGTCCACGAGCGCGGGGACGCCGTAGATCTTGCCGTCGGGCGTGGTGGTCGCCTGCCGGGCGGCCGGGAAGAAGTCGTCCCACTGGAACGACGGGCTGCTCTTGACCAGCGAGGTGAGGTCCTGCGTCTGGTTGCGGGCGGCGAGCGTGTTGATCGACGAGCCGAACTCGTACGCGATGCCAGGCGCCTTGCCGGAGACGAAGGAGGCGAGCGTCTTCTTCAGCGCGTCGTCGTTGCTGCCGCCGAAGGTGACGTTCACCTTCTGGTCGGGATGGGCGGCGTTCCACTCCTGGCCGAGCTGGGCGATCGCCTTGGCCTCGACGTCGGTGTAGCCGTGCCACATGACCACCGCGCCGTGGGAGCCGCCCGAGCCGCCGGATCCGCCGGAACACGCGGCCAGGGACGCGAGGGCGAGTGTCGCCGCGCCCGCGGTGACCCGTACGCCGAGCCGCCGCCCGGCTCGTCTTGGTGTATCGCGCATCTCCACGACTCTCCCTAGAAACGACGGCACACCCGAGTGGCCGCCTCGGGTGTTCGGTGCTCGCTAACGATTGATAGGCGGGACTTTAGATCAGAAACAATCACCGAACAAGGCGTATCGCCAAGAAAGCGACAGCTCGACGCCCCCGTGAGCGCCGCCGCGGCCGATCTCGATCACTACGGCTCGCCGAGCGGCGGGCGGGCCGCGGCCGGGGAAGCTCCTGGGGGCGGCGGCGGGGTGGGTGCGCCGCGGCCTGGTTCGTACGGGCGGTGGTGATGGAGGCGTGATCGCTCGCTCAGTGTGGCGAACCCATCACTGACCTTGGTCCATTACTCGTGGTAACCATCTGTTTTCAATTTTGCCCGTTGACGCGATTTTTACCTGCGTTTTATGCTCCCCACGGATTTTCCCGGTGGGAAGGGGGGCGGTGCGTCAGGTCTCCGCCATATTTAATCGGCCGAGCCGACGCAGCTATCTTCCATCCTGCACCGATGCGCTGATGGATCGTGCAATTCGCCCCGCCGTTCATCCGTGCCCCAATAGGCCGGATCGCGATTCGCCGCACCTTTTCCCGGTCCCTCGTAGCCCCAATGAGGTGGTAGAGCCGTGCGCAGAAAAAGAACAAGGGTCCGCCGGCTGACGGCGGTCCTGACGGCCGGAGCGCTCCTGGGCGCCGGCATGAGCGGGGTGGCGTCAGCGGCTCAGAACGCCGCCGCGCCTCGCGGGCAGGCGCCCCGCTCAGGCGTCGGCGACCGTGACGCCCGCCCGGGGCACCGCGCCCCCTCGGCACGCCAGCGCGACCTGGTGGCACGGCAGCGGGTCGACGCCCGCTGGAACAACCTCGGCACGCCCACCAGCCTCGTCTCCCGCGACACGGCGCTGGCCACCGGCCTGCCCGCCGATCCGGCCACCGCGGCCCGTACCTATCTGTCCCAGCAGCACGAGATGCTCGGGCTGACCCAGAAGGCCGTCGACTCCCTCGAGGTCGTCGCGGTCAACCCGATCGGCGCGGGCTCGGCGGTCCTGTTCCGCGAACGCTTCGGGAGCCTGCCGGCCGGCTATGACGGGCTCGCGGCGGTCGGCGTGGCCGGCGGCAAGGTGTACCTGGTCAGCTCCACACTCGCCCCGGACGTCTCCACGCCCGCCCCGGCCACGCTCAGCGCCGCCGAGGCATTGGCGAAGGCGAGCCGCGACGCCGGCCTGAACAGCGGCACCGTGACCTCGCAGGGCTCCTCCGGCGGCTGGAGCCGCTTCGCGGCCAGCGAGCTGAGCGGCACGCAGAGCGCCAAGCTCGTCGCGGTGCCGATGCCCGAGGGCGGGGCCCGCACCGCGTACGAGGTGGCCGTCAACGACACCGACCAGAGCGGCACGCGGTCCTACACCAGCTACGTCGACGCCCGTACCGGCGAGGTCCTCATCCGCGAGGACAACGTCGCGGACGACTCCGCGAACGACGGCCCGGAGTGGAAGGCCTTCCCGGAGAACCCGCCGGCCGACTACTCCTCCAGGGACACCCGCGAGACCTGGTGCCTGACCGGGGCCAAGGGCTGCGACCGCGTGGTCGCCAACCCGGCCTCCCCCCTGGCCTGGGACGTCGACCCGGGCGTGAGCGCCACCGAGCCGACGCACACCACCCGCGGCAACAACGAGTGGGCGGCGCAGGACTGGCTCGACGCCACCGGCCGCGGCTTCAACCTGGACGGGTTCGCCAGCCCCCGTGCGGACCGCCGGTACACCTATCCCTGGACGAACCAGTGGTACCGGTCCAAGTGCGCGCCGGACACGTTCGACAGCCCGCAGCGCAATGACATCGACGCGGCGGACGCCAACCTGCTCGCCATGCACAACCGCATGCACGACTTCTCCTACAACCTCGGCTTCACCGAGTCGGCCTGGAACCTGCAGGACGACAACTTCGGCAAGGGCGGCCTCGGCGCCGACCCCGAGCACGGCAACTCCCAGTCGGGCGCCCGCGTGCCGGACGTGCTGATCCGGGACAACGCCAACCAGGCCACGCCGCCCGACGGCAATCCGCCGACCACGAACATGTACCTCTGGCAGGCGATCGCGGGCTCGTTCTACAGCCCCTGCGTCGACGGCGACTACGACATGTCGGTCATCGGGCACGAGTACACGCACGCCATCTCCAACCGGATGGTGGCCGGGCCGGACCGCGGCCTCAGCGGTTTCCAGGCGGGCGCGATGGGCGAGTCGTGGTCGGACCTGGACGCGATGGAGTACCTGGCCGCCAACGACCTGGTGCCGCGCGGTCAGTCGCCGTTCGTCACCGGCCAGTACGTCACCGGCAACGACGTGCGGGGCATCCGCGACTACGACCTGTCCAAGAACCCGCTGAACTACAGCGACCTCGGGTTCGACCTGACCGGTCCGGAGGTGCACGCCGACGGCGAGATCTGGAACGGCGTCAACTACGACCTCCGCCAGGCCTTCATCCACAAGTACGGCGCGGGCAACGTCGCGCTGAACAGGTCGTGCGCCGAGGGCAGGACGCCGGTCACGCGGTGCCCCGGCGACCGGCGGTGGATCCAGCTCGTCTACGACGGCTGGCTGCTCATGGCGAACGGCAACGTCTCGATGCTGGACGCGCGGGACGCGATGCTCGCCGCGGACCGGATCCGGTTCGGCGGTGCCGACCAGGATCTGCTCTGGAACGTCTTCGCCAAGCGCGGCATGGGCGACGGCGCGGCCAGCAACACCAACGCCGACGCGGACGCGACGCCGAGCTTCGCCTCGCCGTCCGCCCGCAACGCCACGGTGCGGTTCAGCGTGACCGACGACTCTGGCGCCCCGGTGCCGGGGGCGCGCGTCTTCGTCGGCGACTACCAGGGACGCGCGATGCCGGTCGCCGACACCGACGCGGCCACCGCGCTGCCGGACACCGCCTCGATGGTGGCGGGAGGCTACGCGTTCGTCGCCCAGGCGCCGGGCCACGGCCTGACCCGCTTGACCGCGCACGTGACGGCGGGCTCGCACCCGACCGTACGGGTGAAACTGCCGCGCAACGTCGCCTCGGCCTCCGCCGGTGCGACGGCGAGCGGCGACGGCGTCGACCTCGGCGCCCTCATCGACGACGACGAAGCCACCACCTGGGCGTACCTGGGCGCGCAGGCCGCGCCGGTGGCGGGTAAGGGCGTCACCGTGCGCCTCGCCGGCGACAAGCCGCAGCAGGTACGCCGGGTCCAGGTCAGCGCGCTGCTGCGCCCGGCGAACGCGCAGGACCCGGGCGGCGACACCCAGTCGCAGAACCGGTTCACCGCGCTGCGGTCGTTCCGGATCCTCGCGTGCACGGCCTCGGCCACCGTCGACTGCTCGCAGGCCAAGGACTACCGCCGGGTCTACACCAGCCCGCGGGACGCCTTCCCGGCGGCCAGGCCCCGGCCGGTGGCGCCGAACCTGACCATGCGCTCCTTCACGATCCCGAAGACGACCGCCACCCACCTGCGCTTCGAGGTCGCCGCCTCGCAGTGCACCGGCAACCCCGACTACGCGGGTCAGCAGACGAACGACCCGAACGTCCCGACCGACTGCACCGCCGGAAGCGCCTTCTCCGGCCAGGTGAGGGCCGCCGACTTCGAGGTGTTCACCCACTGATCCGGTCGCCCGCGACCCCGGCCGGGCCCCGCCGCCGTACGGTGGCGGGGCCCGGTCAGTCCGGAATCCGGGCGGACCACCGCAGGAGGAAGCCCAGCGCCTCGTGCGAAGGGGAGCCGGGCTCCGCGGTGTAGGCGACCAGCTGCTGGTCGGGGTGGGTGTCGACGGAGAACTGCTGGACGTCGAGGGTGAGCGTGCCCGCCACCGGATGGTGGTAGGTCTTGGCGAGCTGCCGGGGCCCGCGGACCTCGTGGCCGGCCCACCAGGTGCGAAAGTCCGGGTCGCGGACGCTCAGCTCGCCGACGAGTGTGCTCAGGGCGGAGTCGTGGGGGTTACGGCCGGCCTCCATCCGCAGCACCGCGACGCATTCGCGGGCGGAGCGCGGCCAGTCCGCGTACAGCGACCGGAAGGCCTCGTCCAGGAAGGTCAGCCGGATCAGGTTGCGTTCGGCCGGGCGCAGCGCGCCGAAGTCGGTCAGCAGGGCGGAGATCCCCCGGTTCCAGGCCAGCACGTCCGTGCGGCGATTCAAAACCATCGCCGGGACGTCGGGCATCGTGTCCAGCAGCTGCCGCAGCCGCGGGGCCACCTCCGCCCGGCCGGGCCGCCGCGCGGGGGCGGCGGGCGCGACGTCGGCGACCGTGAACAGGTAGTCCCGTTCGTCCGGGGCGAGCCGCAGCGCGCCGGCGAGCGCGTCGAGGACCGGCCGGGAGACCCGGCGGGTGCGTCCCTGCTCCAGCCGGACGATGTAGTCGACGCTGACGTGCGCGAGCTGGGCCAGCTCCTCCCGGCGCAGGCCCGGCACGCGGCGCAGCCGCCCGTCGTCCGGCAGGCCCGCCCGGTGCGGGTCGAGGGCGGCGCGGCGCGAGCGCAGGAACGTGCCCAGCTCGTTGCCGGTGGAGGGGGCCACGGGGGATGTCATGCCTCCAGTATCCGCCCCGCTCACGGCGACGTGCCTGGTACTGGCCCGCATAGGCAGGACCGTCCCTGGCACCCCGTACCCGGCGGCACGAGGCTCAAGACGTGGCCGCCGGACTCAGGCCGCCACCGGAGCCCGCGGGCCCCGCCCTCGTTTCGATCCGACGGGAGAACACCACCGTGCGAACGGACGTCACCTTCCTCAGCGCCGGCCTGAAGATCGCCGGCCACCTCTACACCCCGGACGGCGAGGCCGCCGGTCCCCGGCCGGCCATCGTCGTCGGCCACCCCGGCACCGGCGTGAAGGAACAGGCCGCCGGCCTGTACGCGCGGCACCTCGCCGAGCGAGGATTCGTCACCCTCGCGTTCGACGCCGCCTACCAGGGCGAGAGCGCCGGTGAGCCGCGCGGCCTGGAGGACCCGGCCCAGCGGGTCGAGGACATCAAGGCCGCGGTCTCCTTCCTCACCACCCGCGACGAGGTCGACCCGGGCCTCGTCGGCGTGCTGGGCATCTGCGCCTCCGGCGGGTACGCCCTCCCCGCCGCCGCGACCGACCATCGCGTCCGGGCCGTCGCCACCGTCAGCGCCGTCGACATCGCCCGCCAGTTCCGCGACGGCGCCGACGGCGCCCAGGACCCCGCGGTGATCCGGGGCATGCTGGAGGCGGCCGCGGCGGCGCGTACCGCCGAGGCGCGCGGCGAGGGCGTCCAGACGTTCCCTCTCTTCCCGGACACCGAGGAGGAGGCGCGCCGGGGCGGCCCGCACGTCTTCGAGGGCTGGGAGTACTACCGCACGCCTCGCGCCGAGCACCCGCGTTCGGCCAAGTCGCTGACCTGGACCAGCGTCGACCGCATCGTCACCTTCGACGCCTTCCGCTCCCTCGGCCTCCTCGGCTCGCGCCCGCTGCTCCTGATCGCCGGCCGGGAGGCGGTGACCTCCTGGATGAGCGTGGAGGCGTTCCAGCGGGCGCCCGGCCCGAAGGAACTGCACTGGATCGACGGCGCGAGCCACGTCGACCTCTACGACAGGGAGCAGTACGTCGGCCCCGCGGTCGCAGAGCTGTCCCGTTTCTTCGGCGCGCACCTGGCCGAGGCCGCGTGAACTCTGAGGTCAGCCGGCCATCGTGAGGCCGCCGCTGACGCTCAGCACCTGCCCGGTGACGAAAGAGGCCGCGTCGGAGGCGAAGAACAGCACCGCCGCGGCGACCTCGTCGGGCCGGGCCGGCCGGCGGAACGGGATCGCCCGGATCAGCGCCTCCCTGAGCTTTTCCGGCAGCGCGTTGAACAGCGGGGTGTCCGTCGGCCCCGGGCACACGCAGTTGACGTTGATCCGGTGCCGGGCCATCTCGCGGGCCAGCGACTTGGTGAGCGCGATGACCCCGCCCTTGGCTCCGGCGTAGATGCTCTCGCCGGAACTGCCGACCCGGCCCGCGTCGCTGGCGATGTTCACCACCTTGCCGCCGGCCCCGGCCTCGATCATCGGCGGGAGGAAGGCCCGGCACAGGTAGACCGGTCCGAGGTAGTTGATGTCGACGACCTTCCGGGCGAAGTCCGGGCCGGCGTCGAGGAACGCGCCGGTGACGTCCCAGCCCGCCGCGTTGACGAGCACGTTCGGCGCGCCGACCTCACCGCACACCACGTCGCGCAGCGCCTCGACCGCGCCGGGATCGGCGACGTCGACCCGCCGGGCGGCGACCGGCCCGGGATGGCCGGCGGCCCTGGCGTCGGCGGCGGTGGCCTCGGCGCCGGCCAGATCCAGGTCGGCCGCGACAACGTGGGCGCCGGTGCCGGCCAGGCCCAGCGCGATGGCGCGGCCGATGCCCGAACCCGCCCCGGTGACCAGCGCGATCCGTTCCGTCATGAGGCATCCTCGTCGATTATCCGGGAAAAGGGGATGGGCCGGGGCGCTAATCTTCGTACCGCAGGAAAAGGGAGGTGACGGTTCGGTGTCCAAGCGCCGCGACTTCGCCGGCTTCCACACCCGGACACCGAACGAGGCCCGGGTGGTGGACTACCTTCTGGGCGGCAAGGACAACTTCGCCGCCGACCGGGAGGCCGCCGAGCGGGCCATCGCGCTCGCGCCGGGGCTGCCGATGATGGCGCTCGAGAGTCGCAGGTTCCTCGGCCGGGTCGTGCGCTTCCTCGTCGAGGCGGGGATACGGCAGTTCATCGACCTCGGCTGCGGCCTGCCCACGCAGAACAACGCGCACGAGGTCGCCCAGGCCGCCACGCCGGAGGCGCGGGTGGTCTACGTCGACTTCGACCCGGTCGTGGTCACGCACGCGCGCGCCCTCCTGGCCGACAACGTACGGACCAGCGTGGTCCAGGCCGACGTGCGCGATCCCGACCTGATCCTCGGCCACCCCGACCTGGTGCGGCTCATCGACCTGAAGCGGCCCGTCGCGATCCTGCTGATCTCGACGCTCCAGGCCGTTCCGGAGGACGAGGTGGTCCTGGACATCGTCACCCGCCTGCGCGAGGCGATCTGCCCGGGCAGCTGGATGGTGATCTCGCATCCGACCTCCGACGACCGGCCCGAGGTGACCGGGCGGCTCGCCGCGATGTTCCAGGACGAGGAGATCGTCAAGGGCACGCGACGCCGCGACAACCTGCGCACCCGGGCCGAGATCGAGCCGTACTTCGACGGCCTGGAGCTGGCCGACCCGGGCATCGTACGGATCCCGGCCTGGCGCCCGGACGGGGCCGGACCGGGCGTCGACCCGGAGTCCGTGTGGGCGATCGCCGGAGTCGGCCGCAAACCCGCGTAGGCGTCAGCCGAGTCCCAGCGGCAGGAACCGCAGGGACCGGAACTCCAGGTTGTGGTGCCACTCGGGTTCACCGGCCGGCCGGATCTTCGGGAACCGGGCGAACAGTGCCGTGAAGAACCACTTGAGCTGGAGGCCGGCGATCTGCCGGCCGAGGCAGGAGTGCGGCCCGGAGCCGAACGAGAGGTTCCTGCCGCTGTTCGCCCGGCCGAGGTCGAAGGCGTCCGGCCGCGGGAACACGCGGTGGTCCCGGTTCGCCGCGCCGAGGAAGAGCGCGACGCACCGTCCCTTCTCGATCCGCACGCCGCCGATTTCGAGGTCCTCCTTGGCGACGCGCCAGGTGAACTGGTTGGAGGCGTTGTAGCGCACCACCTCGTTGACCGCGTTGTCGGCGCACGCGCGTTCGGTCAGGAAACGCCCGATCTGCGGCTGGTTCCGGGCGAAGGAGAGCATGCCGCTGCTGGCCGAGCCGGGCGTCGTGGGCGCGTACAGCGCGATGAGCAGCAGGACGAGCTGGTGCGTCGTCTGCTCGAACGTGGCCTCGGCGTCCTCCTGAGCGGCCGCGAGACGCGCGATGACCGTGTCCGGAAGAACCCGGCCCCGGCCGCCCCGGATGAGCTCTCGCGCGTAGGTGTGCAGCTCCGTGAGGTGTTCGAGCAGGCGGTCGAACTCCATCGGCTGGTCTCGCGGGCCGGACCAGTAGGTCATGAGCGCGTTCACCCGGGGGACGACGAAGTCCAGGTCCTCCTCGGGCACGCCGAAGGCGTGGACCGAGGTGCGGACGGGCAGCCGCAGGGCCAGTTCTGACACGGCGTCGATCTCCGTGGCACGGCGCGGAACGGTGGCGACCAGATCGGCCGTGACGCGTCGGATGACCTCGCCGTAATGGTCGTGCGCCGCGCGGCTGAAAGCCGGATGGGTGGATCTTCGCAGTGAGTCGTGCAGCGGCGGATCGGTGTACATCATCACGTTCTTGGTGAACCGGTGATAGATGTTGCCGGGCGGCACCGAGCGGCCGTCGAATTTCACGCGCAGGACTTCTTCCATGCGCTCCGCCGTGAGCCGTGAGTCCGTCAGCGCGCCGGCGCAGTCGGCGTACCTCAGGACGGCCCAGGCGTTGAGGCCGTCACACCAGTGGACCGGCTCGCGTTCGGCCAGCTCAGCGTAGACGGGATAGGGGTCGGGGATGATGCCGGGATCCGCTAATCGCGAAGAATTGTGCACGGGTCCACTCCTTCCGTGCGGATGAAATGTAGTCGGGGATGCTGTCACCTTACGACTTTCCCTTGCCGAGGGTGTCCTTTTTCGGGGTTGACGAAGAAATTCAACGGCTGTAGAATTCAATGTCTGTTGAATGGCATGATCGCCGAATTCGGGAGGTCCCGCTGTGTGGGCCATGGTGACCAAGGAGTTTCGCCAGCTGCGGCGTGACCGGCGCACGCTGGCGATGATGATCGTTCTTCCCGTGCTGCTGCTGGTCGTCTTCGGCTACGCCGCCAGCTTCAACGTCCACGAGATCCCGACGGTCGTGGTCGGTCCCGGCGCCTCGCGTGCCGCCGCCTCCCTCCGGCCGCCGTTCGACGTGACGCGCGTGGACGCCGGCGCCGATGAGTCCGCGGCCCGGTCCGACATCGCGCACGGCCGGGCCGTCGTCGCGCTGGTGACCCGGCCGGGAACAGGCCTGTCGGTTCTGCTGGACGGCACTCAGCTGTTCTCGGCGCAGGCCGCGCAGAGCGCCCTCGCGCGCACCGGAGCCCTCGGCGCGTCCGCGCACGTCACGATCCTGTACAACCCGAGGCTCAAGACCTCATGGATCATGGTGCCGGGCCTGGCCGGCCTCATCCTGGCGTTCGTCGGTACGGTGATCACGAGTCTCGGTGTCGTGCGCGAGCGTCAGGCCGGCACGCTCGAACAGCTCGCGGTCATGCCCCTGCGCCCGTGGGACGTCATCATCGGGAAGATCATCCCGTACTTCCTCGTGGCGGCGGCCGACCTCACCGCGATCGTGGTCATCGGGAGGCTGCTGTTCGGAGTGCCCTTCGCCGGCAACGTCGGGGTCTTCGCGCTCGGCGCGATGCTGTTCCTCCTCGTCACCCTCGGCATGGGCGTCCTCATCTCGACCGTCTCGCAGAACCAGGGGCAGGCCATCCAGCTCGCGCTGATGACCCTGCTGCCCCAGATCCTGCTGTCCGGCCTGATCTTCCCGCTGTCGTCCATGGCGGCGGGCGTCCGGTGGATCTCCTACGTCCTGCCGCTCACCTACTTCGTCCGGCTCAGCCGCGCCGTCATGCTGAAGGGCACCTCGATCACCGGACTGTGGCAGCCCCTCGTACTGCTGGCCCTCCTGGGCGTCGCGGTGCTCGGCCTCGCCGTGCTCCGCTTCCGCCGCGACCTGGCTCCGGGCGGCGGCGACGGAGACGAGGAGCCGGCCGTACGCGAGTCGGTGACCGCGTGAGCGAGCGAAGCGAGCGAACCAGAGACACGCGGGCCGAGCTCACTCCTCCGACGAAGGAGGGTTCATGAGGTGGGGACTGGACGGGGTGACCGTCCGGTTCGGCTCGCGGGTCGCGCTCGCGGACGTGACCGTGCCGGCGGAGCCCTCGGCCGTGACGGTCGTGGTCGGCGGCGACGGCGCGGGCAAGTCGACCTGCCTGCGGAGCCTCGTCGGGCTGGTGCGGCCCGACGAGGGGCGCGTGAGCCGCCCGCCCAAGACGAGGATCGGGTACGTCCCGGCCACTGGCGGGCTCTACCCCGACCTGACCGTAGCGGAGAACCTCGCCTTCGCCGTGTCGTCGTACGGGGTCCCGGGCGCCGACGTCGGCGCGATGCTCGACCGGATCGGCCTGGCGGGTGCCCGTGACCGGCTGGGCGGGCGGCTGTCCGGCGGGATGCAACGGAAGCTGTCCGTCGGGCTGGCGCTCATCCACGGCCCCGACCTGCTGGTCCTCGACGAGCCCACCACGGGCGTCGACCCGGTGAGCCGCATGGAGCTGTGGCGGCTCGTGTCCGGCGCGGCCGCCGGCGGCACCGCGGTGGTCGTCGCCACGACCTACGTCAACGAGGCCGAGCGCGGCACCCGCGCCGTCCTGCTGGACGACGGGCGGGTGCTGGCCGATGGTTCCGCCGCCGACATCGCCGCGGGCGTGCCCGGCGCGGTCGGCCGCCGCCGCGCCCGCGACGGTGTGTCCCCGGGCGGTGAATGGTGGCGCCGCGGCGCCGGCTGGCGTGTGTGGTCGCCGTCGGGCGACCTTCCGGAGGGAACGGAGGCGGTACGGCCCGATCTCCACGACGCCGCGATCGTGGCCGCCCTCGCCGCCGAGCGTGGCACCGGCGGCCGGTCCGCCGGTGCGAAGGAGGAGTGACCGATGCTCGCTCAGGCGCAGGAGGTCTCGGTCCGGTTCGGCTCGTTCATCGCGGTGCGCGCGGTGAACATGACCGTCGGCCCGGGGGAGGTGGTCGGCCTGCTCGGCGCGAACGGCGCCGGCAAGACCACGCTGATCCGGGTCCTGCTCGGCCTGCTGCGGCCGAGCGCCGGGCGGGCGCGGCTGTTCGGGGCCCAGCCGTCGCTGGAGACGCGGCGTTCGGTGGGCTATGTCCCGCAGACGCTGGGCCTGTACTCCGACCTGACGGTCCGGGAGAACTGGAGCTTCGCCGCCGCCGCCTTCGGCCGCGCCGGCACCCGCGTGCCGGCCGACCTCCGGCCCTGGGAGGATGATCTCGTCGGCGGGCTGTCCCTCGGCGTGGCGCGGCGCGTCGCGTTCGCGGTCGCCCTGTCGCACGAGCCGAAGCTGTTCGTCCTGGACGAGCCGACCTCCGGCGTGGGCCCGCTCGGCGCGGCCCGGCTGTGGCAGGAGATCCGGCAGGCCGCCGAGCAGGGGGCGGGCGTCCTGGTGACGACGCACAACATGGAGGAGGCCGAGCAGTGCGACCGGCTGTACGTGATGGTCGCCGGCCGGGTCGAGGCCGAGGGCGCCGTCGCGGAGGTGATCGGCGACCGTACGGTCCTGGAGGTGCGCTGCGCCGACTGGATGCGCGCCTACCAGGCGCTCGACGACCACGGCTTCGCCGTCCAGGCCCACGGCTCCGTGTTGCGGGTGCCGGTGCCGCCGGGCGAACGCGACACGGTGACCGGCCTGCTGGAGCATGCCGGCATGGACGTCACCGTACGGGTCCGGCCCGCCGGCCTGGAGGAGGCGTTCATGGCGATCCTGGGAGACGGGAGGGCGGCTCATGACCCGCACGGGGCGCAGGCCGGGGGCTCCGCACACGCGTGAGGCGATCATGACCGCCGCCCGGCGCTGCTTCGGCACGTCGGGGTATGAGGCGACCTCGCTCCGGCGGGTCGCGGACGAGGCCGGGGTGGACCCCGCGTTGCTGATCCACTACTTCGGGAGCAAGGAGGGCCTGTTCACCGCCGCGATGGGGCTGCCGTTCCGGCCGTCGGAGCTGTTCGCCGGGCTGCCGGAGATGACGCTGCCCGAGGCGGCGCGGACCATCGCCGGTCTCTTCCTCCGGCTGGCCGACGGCGACGACAGCCGGAACGCCATGCTCGCCCTGGTCCGCTCGGCGGTGTCGAACGAGCGGGCGGCCGCCATGCTCCGGGAGTTCGTCACCGAGGAACTCCTCACCATCATCGGCGGCGTCTCGACCCGTGCCGACGCGCGCATGCGCGCGTCGCTGGTGGCCGCCCAGCTCATCGGCGTCGCCATGCTCCGGCACGTCGTGAAGATCGAGACGCTCGCCGACGCGTCCCCGGACGAGATCGTCGCCCTCGTCGCACCGGTGATCGAGCAGTACCTGCGGTAGCGCCCGCCCCGGCGCGGCTCAGGTGAGGCTCTCGCCGCCGTCGACGGTGATGACCTGGCCGGTGACGTAGTTGTTGGCCATGAGGAACAGGGCGGAGGCGGCGGCCTCCTCCGCGGTGCCGAAGCGGCCGAGGGGAGTGGTCGATCCGGCCTCGGTGACCGCGTCGTCGGAGTCCAGCCCCGGCAGCGAGCGCAGGAGCGGAGTGTCGGTCCGGCCGTAGCGGACGGTGTTCACGCGCAGCCGCGCGGGGGCGAGCTCCACGGCCAGGGCTTTGGTGAGCGTCTCCACGGCGCCGGCGGCCGACAGCGGGACGGTCATGCCCGGAGCGGGGCGGAGCACGAGGATCCCCGAGCTGAACGTGATCGAGCCTCCCGCGGGAAGCCGGGTCGCCGCCGTACGGGCGATGGCGAAGGTCGTCCCGAGGAGGGCGTCGAAGGTCGCGCGGACGTCGTCGGCCGACAGCCCGGTCACCGGGCCGGTGCCGCTGAGGCCGCCCGCGGTGACGAAGACGTGGTCGACGTGACCCGCCCCGTCGAAGGCCTCGGCGAGGGTCCGCTCGTCTCCGCCGTTGCCGGAGACGCCCAGCACGGCGTCGTCGGGATCCTCGGCCGGGCCCGCGCTTCGTACCCGGGAGACGGCGGCCTTCAGTCGGCCGGGGTCGCGGCCGACCAGCACGACGCGGGCGCCGACCGAACGCAGCAGGACGCCCGCCGCCAGGCCGATGCCCGAGCTTCCGCCGATGAGGACGGCGGTCGTACCGGACAGGGCACTCGTCAGCGGCGAACGAACGGGAATGGGAGCGCTCATGTAAGAACCCTTCGGGAATAAACCATCTGGTTGTTTTAGAAGCTGCCTCGATACTGCCGTGTGAGAGGAGAGGAGTCAACCGGATGGTTTAATTCGTGCATGGCCTATGACGCGGAGGACACCAGGCGGCGGATCTTCGAGGCCGCCGCCGCCGAGTTCGCCGAGCACGGCCTGGCCGGGGCCAGGGTCGACCGGATCGCGACCGCCGCCCGGGCCAACAAGCAGGCCATCTACCTGTACTACGGGAGCAAGGAGAAGCTGTTCGCCGCCATCGTGCGGGCGAAGCTGGAAGAGGTCCGCGTCTCCGTGTTCATCGACCCGGACGCGGTGGCCGAGTCGGTCGGGCAGATGTTCGACTGGTACCGGGAACACCCGGAGCTGATCAGGCTGCTGCTGTGGGAGGCGCTGGAGGTGCGCGACGACGCGGACGACAGCGAACGGGAGCGCCTCTACGGCTTCCGCGAGAAGGTCGACCGGCTCGTGGACGCAGGCGTGGCCCGGCACCTCCCCGAGGACGCCCGCGTCCGCGCCGCCCAGGACCTGCTGTTCACCATCATTGGACTGATCGCCTGGAACTTCGCGGTGCCCAGGACGTGCCGCGCCGTCCTGGGCGAGGAGACCGAACAGGCCGCCCTGGACCGCCGCCGCGAGACGGTCATCGCCACCGCCCGCCGGCTCGCCACCGCGCCGGACCCCTCACGCTGACCCGGCGGACGCGGCCGTCTCAGTTCGGGTGGGTCAGTTCGGTGGTGAGCCACTGGAAGCATCGCGGCAGCATGGTGCTCCACACGCCCGTGTTGTGTCCGCCGCGCGGCACCACGTACGTGGCGACGAGCGTCGGTGGCCGGGTCGCCTTGACCATGCCGTCGATGGCGGTGGTGGTGCCGGGGTCCTGGCGGCTGGTGGCCAGGAGCAGGTCGACGCGGGGCCGCCGCCGGCGGACCACCACGGGCAGGTTCTCGCCCGGCAGCCGCGTCAGGCCCGGCGTGGACGGGGTGAAGTATCCGGCGAGGCTGACCCCGGCGCGGAACAGCCGCGGATACTGAACCGGCAGCTTGGCCGCGCAGTAGCCGCCCGTGGAGTACCCCATCGTGCCCCAGGCGTCACGACCCGGCAGGGTGCGGAAGTCCGCCGTGATGACGCTGCGGACGTCTTCGGTCAGCCAGGTCGCGACCTTCGGGCCGCGTGGGACGTCGACGCACTCGGTGTCGTGGCCCGGCCACACGGTGATGGTCGGCGCGACCAGGATGTACGGCTGCGCGGTGCGCTTCTCGACGTCCCGGGTCAGCTGCTCCGGGCCCCGCATCGCGTGGAACCAGGCGGTGGGCGTGCCCGGGAAGCCGGTGAACAGCTCCACCACGGGGAAGCGCCGCCGCGGTTCGAGCCGGTACTGCGGCGGCAGCCACACCCACACCCTGCTGCGGATGCCGGACCTGGCCCCGGCGAACGTGGCCTCCAGCGTGTGGTCGGCGGCCGGATGGAAGTCGTGGGGCACCGAAGGCGGCCCGCCGGCGTGCGCCGGCTGCTCGATCGGGGCGTTCGCGCCGTCGTCGCCGGCCAGGTCGCCCCAGGACGCGAAGAACTCGTAGTGATCGTTGAGGACGACGCCGACCGCGATGATGGCGGTGACCTGGCAGGCCAGGATCAGCGACAGCCGCGCCGGCCACGCGGCCGGGCCGCGGACGCGGCCCCACAGGACGGCGCACGCCACCGGACACCCCAGCGCCAGCACGATCGTCGCGACGAGCAGCGGCCAGCCCAGCAGACCCACCGCAGTCCTCCTGACCCCCGGGTGGCGCCGCCCCCACGCGGGCGACGGCTCGTTCCGGGTCTACCGCGTACGGGCCGTCGAGTAGAAGAGCGTTTGCCGTCCGTTGGCGGACTTCTGTCGATGCCATAACACGCGTTCACCTGGCGTGAAGGAACGGATGGGTACGACTTGTGTCGAACCGGGCGAGCCGCCGGACACGGGGCCGCCGCGGCGTACGGAGGCGACCCGGCCGGTTCAACTTCTACTCACCTGTAGTAGCTTGTGGGCACCGTGCGGGCGGCGCGCCCGCGTGGCCCCGACAGCCCGAGCGTGGAAGGCCGCCGATGTCCCTGACCTATCCCGAGGCGATCGTGGTCGGCCTCTTCCAGGGCGTGACCGAGCTGTTCCCGGTCTCCAGCCTCGGCCACAGCGTCATCATCCCGGCGCTGATCGGCGGCCGGTGGGCCCGCGACCTGAACGTCTCGGCGCCCGAGTCGCCGTACCTGGCGTTCATCGTCGGCCTGCACGTCGCCACGGCCCTCGCCCTGCTCGTCTTCTTCTGGCGCGACTGGGTGCGGATCGTCGGCGGGCTCCTCACCTCGATCCGGGACCGGCGCATCGAGACGCCGGACCAGAGGCTGGCCTGGCTGCTGATCGTCGCCACCGTCCCGGTCGGCGTCGCCGGCCTGCTGCTGGAGCACACCTTCCGCACCGTGCTCGGCAAGCCCCTGCCGTCCTCGCTGTTCCTGGCCGTCAACGGCGTGGTCCTGTACGGCGGCGAGCTGCTGCGCCGCCGCGCCGCCAAGCGCGTCGACACCGCCACCATGGGCGCCCCCGACGAGCGTCTTCCCCCCGATGTCGTCTCCGACCGGCGGCTCGCCGGGCTCGGCTGGGGCGAGAGCGTCCTGATCGGCGCGGCCGAGATCCTCGCCCTGCTGCCCGGCATCAGCCGCTCGGGCGCGACCATGGTCGCCGGCCTGGCCCGCGGCCTGTCCCACGAGGACGCCGCGCGCTTCTCCTTCCTGCTGGCCACGCCCGTCATCCTCGCCGCCGGCATGTTGAAGATCCCCGACCTGACCGGGCCGCTCGGCGCCGGGATCCACGGGCAGGTGCTGGCCGGCAGCATCGTCTCCGGCATCGGCGCCTACGTCGCCGTGCGGTTCCTCGTCCGCTACTTCGAGACCCGCACCCTCATCCCGTTCGCCGTCTACTGCACCGTCGCGGGCCTGGCCTCCGCCGCCTACCTCGCCCTCACCTGAGCCCGAAGGCCTCTCGATGACCCGACCCGGCCCGATCCCCGCCACGATGCGGGCGGCCGTCCTGTACGGCGCGGGCGACCTGCGGGTCGTCGACCGTCCGGTCCCCGAGCCGCGGGCGGAGGAGGTCCTCGTACTGGTGGCGATGTGCGGCATCTGCGGCACCGACCTGAAGATCCTCGACGGGCGGTTCCCGCAGACCCCGCCGTACGGCGACTACGTTCCGGGCCACGAGTGGACCGGCACCGTGGTGGCCACCGGTTCCACGGTGGACGAGCTCGCGCCCGGCGACCGGGTGTGCATCGAGGCGCACCACGGCTGCGGACGATGCGCCAGCTGCCTGGCCGGCAAGTACACCGCGTGCCTCAACTACGGCGATCCCGGCAAGGGGCATCGGGCCAGCGGCATGACGGTGAACGGCGGCTTCGCGCAGTACGCGCTCCACCACGTCGGCGCGCTCTACCGCCTGCCGGACCGCGTCGGCGCGGATGACGCCGTGCTCCTCACCACGGCCGGCACCGGCCTGTACGGCCTGGAGACCGCGGGGGGCTACGTCGCCGGTCAGGACGTCGTGGTGTTCGGGCCCGGCGCGGTCGGGCTGATGACCGTCCAGCTGTGCAAACGCATGGGCGCGGCCCGGGTGATCCTGGTCGGCACCCGGGAGTCCCGGCTGCGGCTCGGCCGCGACCTGGGGGCCGACCACACCGTGGACGCCACCGAGACCGACCCGGTCCGCGCGGTGCTCGACCTCACCGGCGGCCAGGGCGCCGACCTGGTCATCGAGGCGTCCGGGGGGCTGGACGCGCCGGACCAGTGCGGGCGGGCGGTCAGGCGCGGCGGCAAGATCTTGTTCCTCGCCTTCTACCCGGAGGCCGTACGGCTCGACCTGAGCGGGGTGATCCGCAAGGACGTCACCCTGTACACCGCGCGCGGCGAGGGCGGCGGCAACGTCCGGCGCGGCGTCGCGCTGGCCGCGGCGGGAATGCTCCGGTGCGGGGAGCTCATCACCCATCGCTTCGCGCTGGAGGACATCGGCGAGGCGTTCCGGGTCCTGCGGGAGCGCGCCGGCGAGCCGCTGAAGGTCGTCGTCGTCCCCTGACCGAGCGCCGGCCGACGGAAAGAGCGCCATGGACCACCGGATCCCGCCTCCGATCGGTGGCTCGCCCGCCCTCTCGGCCGTGGTGGCGGCCCTCCCGCTGGCCGTGCTGCTCGTGCTGCTCGGCGGGTTCCGCGTGCGGTCCGACCTGGCGGCGGCCGGGAGCCTGCTCGCCGCCCTGGCGGTCGCCGTGCTCGCGTTCCGCCTGCCGGTGGTGACGGCGGTGAGCGGCACGGCGCAGGGTGCCGCGTTCGGCGTCTTCCCGATCGTGTGGATCATGGTCAACGCACTGTGGGTGAACCGGCTGCTCGCCGCTTCGGGACTGCTCTCGGTGGTACGGGACACGTTCGCCGGCGTGTCACCGGACCACCGGGTCCAGGCGCTCGTGCTGGCGTTCTGCTTCGGCTCCGTCCTGGAGGCCCTCGCCGGGTTCGGCGCGCCCGTCGTGGTGATCGCGGCGATCCTCCTGGCGCTGGGGCTCACGCCGATCCGCGCGGCGACCGTCGCCATGTTCGCCGACGCGGCGGGGACCGCGTTCGGGTCGATGGGAAACCCGATCGTCGCCCTCAGCCGGGCGGCGAACCTGCCGGCGGCGGAACTGGGCCGCATGGTCGGCCGCCAGGCCGCGATCGTGGCGGTCTTCATGCCGTTCGTCATCCTGCTCGTACTGGACGGACGGCGCGGGCTGCGGGAGCTGTGGCCGGTCGGGCTGGTGGCCGGGCTCGGCTTCGCGACCGGGCAGGTCGTGACGTCCAACTTCATCGCCTTCCCGCTGTCGGACCTGATCGGCGCGCTGCTGGCCACCCTGGCGGCCGCCGTCCTGCTGTGGCGGTGGTCGCCCGCCGAGCCCGCGACGCCTCCCGGCTCCGGGCCGGGCCCCGGCGCACGCGCCGTCGAGGCGCCCACGCGGCACCCGCTCGCGACGAGAGTGCGGGCGTTCGTCCCGTACCTGGTGCTGGTCGTGCTCCTCGCGGCGGTCTCGGTCCACGGTCCGGCGGCGCGGTTCGCGACCGGCCTGGGAGTGCGGTTCTCCTGGCCGGGCGTGCCGGTCTCCGGCGTCAACGGCACGCCGCCGGGCCTGCACGTCTTCCGGTTCGACTGGCTGAGCGCCACCGGCACGGTGCTGCTCGTGACCGGCCTCCTCTCGCTGCCGGTGCTGCGGCTGCCGGTGCGCACCGCGCTGCGCGAGTACGGCGCGGCGGCGGCGCGGACCCGCCGTGCCGCGGTCACCGTGGTCCTGGTGCTCGGCCTGGCGTACCTGATGAACTACTCGGGCCAGGCGGTCGCCATCGGCGCCTGGCTGGCCGGCGCGGGCGGCGCGTTCGTCCTGCTGTCGCCGGCGCTCGGCTGGCTCGGCGTGGCCGCGACCGGCTCCGACACGTCGGCGAACGCGCTCTTCGGCGCCGTGCAGGTGGCGGCGGCGGGCCGGATCGGGGTGAGCCCGGTGCTGCTCGCGGCGACCAACAGCGAGGCGGGCGTGCTGGGCAAGCTGGTCAGCACGCAGAACCTCGCCATGGTCGCGGCGGTCGTGGGAATGGCGGGCCGGGAGGGGACCCTCTTCCGGCGCACCTTCCCGTGGAGCGCCGGCTGCCTCGCCGGGTTCACCGTCCTGGTGTACCTGATGGCGTACGGCCCGCTGTCCTGGATGGTCCCGTGACGGCCCCGCGGCAGACCCGAGATGATCGTCGTGCCGACGCCCGACCCGACGTCCACCGAGGAGAACCCACGATGCCCCACCGCGGATCGCTGACGATCCGGCGTGCCTCACTCGTCGATCCCGATGCCGAGAACGTCCGGGAGAACACGCGCATCCGCGTCGAGGACGGGATCGTCGTCGAGGTCGGCCCGGACCCCGGCGGTCCGGTCTCCTCCGCCGAGGTGGACGCGGCCGGGCTGTACGCACTGCCGGGCCTGATCGACTGTCACGTGCACGTCATCGCGCACACCGTCGACGAGTACGCGCTCACCATGGAGCCGCCGTCGTACGTCACCGCCCGCGCGGCCGTCGAGCTGCGGGCGATGCTCGGGCGCGGATTCACGACCGTACGCGACATGGCCGGCGCGGACCACGGCCTCGTCCGCGCGGTGGCCGAGGGAGTGCTGCCGGGTCCCCGGCTGTTCGCCGGCGGAAAGGCGCTCTCGCAGACGGGCGGCCACGGCGACCTGCGTCCGGCCGGGCAGAACGTGCACGACACCCACTACTGGACGCCCGGCCTGGGCCGGGTCTGCGACGGGGTGACGGAGGTACGGCGGGCGGTGCGCGACGAGATCCGCCGGGGCGCCGCCCACATCAAGCTGATGCTGTCCGGCGGATGCTCCAGCCCCACCGACCGGATCGGGTCGCTCCAGTTCTCCGAAGAGGAGATCGCCGCCGCCGTCGAGGAGGCGGCCGCGGCGGGCGTCTACTGCGCCGCGCACGCCTACACCTCCGCGGCGGTCGAGCGCGCGCTGCGGCTCGGCGTCCGCACCATCGAGCACGGCAACCTGATCGACGAGTCCGTGCCGGCGCTCTTCGCCGAGCACGACGCCTTCTACGTGCCCACCCTGATCACCTACACCGCCCTCGCCGAGGACGGCGCGGCGCACGGCCTGTCGCCCGAGAGCCGCGCGAAGACCCTGGAGGTGCTCGACGGCGGCCTGCACGCCCTCGAACTCGCCGACCGGGCCGGCGCGCCGATCGCGTTCGGCACCGACCTGCTGGGCCCGCTGCGGACACGCCAGTCCGAGGAGTTCCGCGTACGCGCCCAGGTGCAGACCTCCGGTGCGATCCTGCGCTCGGCGACGACGGTCGCCGCCCGCCTGCTCGGCCAGGAGGGCCGGCTGGGCGTGATCGCTCCGCAGGCGCACGCCGACATCGTTCTGACCAGGCACGATCCGCTGTCCGACATCACCCGCCTCGCCGAGCCGGCCGAGGAGATCGCCCTCGTCATCCAGTCCGGTACGCCCACCTCACGATGACGCGGGACCCTTCACGGCCGGAGCCTCTACGGGCGGCTGTCTGCCGGGGCTGCTCGCTCCGCCGGGGTTCGCCTTCGTCGTCGCCTACCCGCTGAGCGAGGCCGTACTGCGCCGCGCGGGCATCCTGCCCCAGGCCATCACGCACGTCGCCGAGACGCACCGGATGGTGCGGGCGATCACCTCGGGAGACGTCCTGGAGAGCACCGCGATCAACAAGCGGTTCCACACGTCCGCCGGCGGCCGGACGTTCCTGTCGTGGGACGTCGAGCTCACGGATGCCGGCGGTCATCTGGTGGGGACCACGTCCAGCACGGTGCTGCTGCGCGCCGGCGAGCGGTGGCCGGAACGCTCACCGGCCGGGCCCGTCGCGCCGGTCTGGGACGACCTGCGGCACCGCGCCCGCTACCACGTCACCCGCGGCCACGTGGCGAGGTACTGCGGCGTCAGCGGGGACGTGCACCCGGTGCACTGGTCGGACGCGGCGGCGCGTCGCTCCGGGCTGCCCGGAGTGATCATGCATGGCAGCCTGCTGTTCGCGGTCGTGGCACGAGCGGCGTCCTGCGCGTGCGGAGGACCGGCGAGCGTGGCCGAGCTGGGCGCGCGCTTCGCGGCACCGGTCGAGGTCCCGGACGACGAGGGCACCGTCGTGGAGGTGGCGGCCGGCGATCCGGACGCGGACGGAACGGTGGCCCTGGACGCCCGGGTCGGCGGCCGGCCCGTACTGACCTCCGCATGGGCCAGGCCGAAGGCGCCGTCGGCTACGAGACGAGCGGTGAGGTGCGCGGACGAGCGCGGCGGTGCAGCCAGGCCAGGCCCACGGCCGTGAGCACGGCGCCGGCGGTGAGGTCGTAGCGCCCGCCGAGTCCGACGAACGCGTCGAGGACGGCGAAGAAGCCGAGGATCCCGGTGACCACGCACAGCCCGTCGCGGCCGAACGGGCCCGTGGTGGCCCAGCGCCGGACGGCCAGGACACCGGCCAGGAGCGGTGCCAGGGTCAGGGCGACTCCGGCCGGCCACGGCAGGCCCGTCGACGGGACCGCGTAGACGAGCACGAAGTGCGCGCCGGTACAGGCGAAGGCCGTGACCACGAGCAGCCGCGGCCGAGGGCGGCGTGACGGAGCGCGGGCCGGGCGCGGCAGGTGCCGGGAGAGGTACGCGCCCACCACGAACAGGACGCCGATCCCGAGCGCCACGAGCGCCGGACCGAGCGGTGGCCGCACGTAGCTCTCGTAGGTGAGGAACAGGACCAGCGGCATCCCGGCCGCGGCGACGAGCAGGCCGCGCGGGCGGACCCAGGCGCGGTCGCGGTCGCCGGGGAACAGCCGGGTGACGATGATGACCGACGAGCAGACGCTCACCGCGGCGTGGAAGGCCGTGAGATGCGTGGCGAGCAACAGGTTCGTGTGCCAGATTCGGGCGTAGTCGCCGACGCCGCTGTGCCGCGCGTACGCCGGGTCGAACCAGAACCGGTCGACCAGCGCCTCCTCGTAGACCCCGTACGCCATGCCGAGCAGGATCAGCCCGGGCAGGCCGAGCCCCCACCGGTGCGCCAGCTCGCGGCACAGCAGCGCCCCGCAGCCGTACAGCGCGACGAACAGCGCGAGGTTCCACGGCAGCAACAGATCGAGTGGAGGGGTCGCGGTCGAGAGCACTTCACCCAGGTATGGGGCCGACAGCAGCAGCACGAGGACGGGACGCCAGGCCATGCACCGATCCTGGGCCCGGCCAGGTGGCGTCCACTACCGACTTGGGTAGCCGTGCGCGTGACCGAAGTTCACGTCAGCGGTGGACGGTCATCTCGAAGTCGTAGCGGTCGGCCCGGTACAGCGACCGGGCGAACTCCACGACCCGTCCGCGCGCGTCGATGCCGCGCCGGCGTACGTAGAGGGCGGGGGAGCGGAGGGGCACGCCCAGCAGGTCCGCGTGGCGGCGGTTCAGCGTCGTCGCGGAGAAGCGCTGTTCGGCGTTGGCGAGGACCGTCCGGTAGCGCCCGGCGAGCAGCTGGTAGAGCGAGCCCTCCAGGTCCTGGTCCAGCAGCCGGGGGAACGGCGCGGCCGGGAGGTCGACCCGCTCGAAGCACATGGGGAAGCCGTCGGCGAGCCGCAGCCGTTCGAGGTGGAAGACGGGGTCCCCGGGCTTGATCTCCAGGGTGCGGGCGAGCTCGGGTTCGGCGTCCCGCCGCTCGGCGGTCAGCAGCCGTGAGCCCGGCTCGAGGTCGCGGGCGCGCATGTCGTCGCTGAAGGACGTCAGGGTCGGCCCCTTCGAGATCCGTCCCCGGGAGACGAACGTGCCCCGGCCGCGCACCGAGTAGATGAGGCCTTCATCGATGAGCGACTGCAGCGCCTGCCGGACGGTGGTGCGGCTGACCCCGAACGTCTCCGCCAGTTCGCGTTCCTGGGGAAGGACGTCGTCCGGGCGCATGTCCCGGATCCGGGCCAGGAGCCGTTCCCGTACCTCAAGGTGCTTGATCACGTTGCCCCCTCGGGGAGGTCGAGCGCGGTCACGAACCGGCGGGTGATCTCCATCGGGTTCGTGATCGCCGTGCCCACGACGACGGCGAACGCGCCGGCCGCGAAGGCCGCGCGGGCCTCCTCGGGGGTGCGGATCCGGCCCTCGGCGACGACGGGCAGCGGGGTGGCGGCGACGAGCGCGGCCAC
Organism: Actinoallomurus sp. CA-142502; assembly: GCF_050936355.1. Lineage (NCBI taxonomy): Bacteria > Bacillati > Actinomycetota > Actinomycetes > Streptosporangiales > Thermomonosporaceae > Actinoallomurus > Actinoallomurus sp. CA-142502. The sequence goes on along the minus strand of NZ_JBNJMY010000001.1, from coordinate 8,067,213 downwards.
CAGCGCGATGTCGGGCGCGTCGGGGACGGCGCCCGGCCCGGTGTAGCCGGAGAGCGTCGAGGCCAGCAGATCCGCCCCGCACTCGTAGGCGTACCGGCCCGCCTCGACGCTGTCGACGTCGGCCATGACGGGTACGCCGAGGCGGTCGTGCACCTGCTCGATGAGGGTGGCCAGGTCACCGCCGTCCGGCCGTGGACGTGCCGTGCCGTCGGTCGCGACGATCGAGGCACCGGCGGCGACGATCGACTCCGCGTCCGCGTACGTCGGTGTGATGAAGACGCCCGGGTCGCCGGTCTTGCGGATGCCGATCACCGGCAGCCCGGTGGCCGCCTTCACGGCGGCGACGTCGTCGGCGCCCTCCGCCCGTATCCCGGTCGCGCCCGCCGCCGCGGCGGCCTGCGCCATGGCGGCCATGTGGTGCGGCCCGCGCAGCGGGTTGCCCGCGGCGGCCTGGCACGACACCACCAGCCCGGACTCGATGGCGCGGAGGGCCGCGTCGACGGGGGTGCTCTTCACGTGGACGCCTCCGAGGTCAGGGCGGTCAGCGGATGCGAGGACGGGAGGTCGATGAGGAGACGCGCGCCGTCGAGCGGCGACGCGGCCGGCGGGACGAGGCGGCAGCGTGAGGGGAGCGCGGAGGCGAACGCGTCGCGCAGCGCCCGGCTCCCGGCGAGCACCGAGCCCGACCAGGAGGCGGTGATCGTCTCGTCGTCGCCGACGCGCGCCGCCGCCGTCATGACCGTGTCGGCGAGGTGACCGGCGGCGTCGACGGTGATCCGCCCGGCGTCCGGATCGCCGCGTTCGGCGAGCCCGAGCACCTGCCGGGCGAACCCGGCGATCCGGGCGACCCGGTCGGGGTCGCGCTGCAGCGTTCCGGCGAGCAGCGCGGGGTCGCCGAAGGCCTCGGCGGCGGCGTCCAGCAGGGCCGTCGCGGCGCCGCGTCCGTCGAACGCGCGCAGCGCGGTCTCCAGGCCGGCCCGCCCGATCCAGTACGCCCCGCCGCTGTCGCCGAGCAGCGGGCCCCACCCGTCGATGCGCGCCCAGCCGCCGCGCACGCCGGTGGCCAGCGCCACGACGCCGGTGCCGACGGAGACGACGACACCCGGGCGGTCGCCGAGGGCGGCGAGGTACGCGGTCACGGAGTCGTCGGCGAGGACCACCCGCCGCGTTCCGAACGCCGACCACTCCTCGAGCAGCGCCCGTGGACGACCGCGCGTCCCCTGCAGGCCGCTGAGCCCGGCGGCGACCTGGTCCACGGGCGACCCGTGCCGGCGGAGGGCGTCGGTGACGACGCGAGCCAGGTGACGCTCCGGATCCTCCGCGGCCCGTACGCCGCCGGCCGCGTCGTCGAGGTTGCCGCCCGAGGGCCGCGTGATCCGCACTCGCGTACCTGTCTGGCCGACGTCGACCAGCAGGTAGATCTGCATCGGAGCTCCCTCTCGACGACCGCGTCGCATCCCGCCGACCGGAGGGCCGACGGCGACTGAGCCTACAGCAGGTCCATACCTGCGGGACATAGGTTGTACCTGATCGGGCGCCGAGCCGTCACGCGTCCGGACGTAAGCGACATGCGGGGACCTAACTACCGCTTACTCGAAATTGGTGACGGCCAGGCTCAACTGACGCCTGTAGCCAGTGCGCGGATAGTCCTGCTCTTCGTGTTCTCGCCGGACAGTCGCGGGACGACGTCCGAGACTCGGCGGAACTGTTCCGCGTTGCTCTCGATGAACTTGGCATCGATCTTCCCGACGCCGACAGCGCGCGATGGAACCTGGCCAGGCGAGCCGCAGGCGACATTGTGGGCCGGACGAATCGGCCTTCGTTCCGACCTCGCTCGGTGGGACGCGTATTTCGCTGCCACGTTGTCGGATTGGCCCGCGGCGGGTGGATTCGATTCCGAACACGACGTCGAGAGGTTCGTAGCCGCTGGACAGCAACTCGTCTCGCAGCTTCAAGACGAACTCGGCGCGAGCTACCACGTGGAGTACATGCCAGAGCCCATCCGCCCGCCGGGGGTGAAGCTGCGCAGCCGCCGCCGACCGTCCCACGACTGCTTGACGCAGCTCGCGAGCGACTGAGGGCTCAGACCACGCAGAACTCGTTCCCCTCCGGGTCGGCCATCACCACGTGGTCGAGCGGTCCCTCGAACTCATGTTCTGTGAGCACGCTGCCGCCCGCGGTGACGAGCCGCTCTACCGTGTCTCGGATCCGTCGCTCACGGAGATCCCATGGCTGGTGGCGTCCGCCGGCGACCTGGACGTCGATGTGCAGCCGATTCTTTGCGACCTTGGCCTCGGGAACCTTGAGGAAGGAGATGTTCGGACCGACGCCGTCCGGGTCGGTCAGCGCCGCACCGTCGTCCCACTCCTCATCCGGCACCTTGAAATGCGTCAGCCACTGCTCCCACGTGTCGAATCCCTCCGGTGGAGGAGCCTCGACGTACCCCAGAGCGACCTTCCAGAAGGACGCCATCCGAGGCGGGTCTGCGCAATCGAAGGTCAGGGTCCAGGGAGTAGCCACAGACGAAGACTAGTAATCCGGGACCGGGCAATCGCCGCAGGACGCTCCCGGCCGAGAAAAGGTGACGGTGTCCTCGTGTAGGCCGCCCGAGCCTCCGACACGACAACGGCGTTGCTCCCACAACTCGACACGAGTCATGGACAGCAACGCCGTGAACAAGATGGCCCCTCCTCCGACGACAACCCGCGGGGGGCTGTGGGGGGCGGAGCCCCTCACAGCGGGGGGTTCCGGGGGGTCGTCCCCCCGGGCCAGCACGAGTGGAGGAGGCGGGATAATCCCCGGGTCGCCGCGTACCCCGGAGGATGCATTGATCGCCCCCCTGATCGTCTTCATCGTCGGCCTCGCCGTCCTCGGTTGGGGGTTCCTCCAGCAGCGCAAGCGCGACGCGATGGCCGCGACGCCCACGCTCACGTGCGCCGAGATCGGCTCGGGCGCGGGGCCGGTCACCTGCGAGGTCAAGGGCGCGGCCACTCCCGGGCCGCACGGCCCGGTCACGGCGCCCTTCTCCGGCCGGGAGTGCGTCTGGTACCACGCGAAGGTCTCGGTCCGGTACGAACACCACGAGTACCGCGACGGCCGGCGGCGGACGACCACGCGGGAGAGGACCGTGCACGACGAGACCTGCCCGGTTCCGTTCGGCGTCAAGGACGCGACCGGCCAGATCCTCGTCCGGCACGAGGGCGCCTCGGTCGACGGCGCCCATCAGTCGGTGCAGCGCTTCGAGCCCGCCGGCCAGAACGTCAACCTGTTCGGGCTGAACATCCGCGTCAACTTCAGCGACGTCAAGGGTCACCGCTACGAGGAGTGGATCGTCCCGCCGGGCCAGCCGATGTACGTCCTGGGCGCGGCGGGCGTGGAGAACCGGCAGCTCACCATGCGCAGCCCGGACGGCTCGCCGTTCATCATCTCGACCAGGAGCGAGGAGCAGCTGTCGGGCCGGCTCCGGACCTCCATGTACGTCGGCTACACCGGCGGTGGCGTCGTCATCCTGGGCAGCCTGGTCTGGCTGGCGGTCAAGGCGTTCGGCGGGTGACGGACCGCGTCCCCGTCAGCCTCGTCCGGCCTGCCGGGAGCGGCGGGCCGCGGCCACGAGCTCGGCGGGCAGGCCCGGACCGGCACACGCGTGGTCGATCAGCAGCCGAAGGTAGGAGTCGTCCGGCAACTGGGGCGCCAGCTCGATGAGCTCGCTCAGGTCGGCCGGCGAGCCGGTGAGCCGCGCCCGGTAGGCGGCCCCGGCCGCGCGAAGCGTGGTCTCGGCCGGCTCATGGCGCAGGCCCTGGTCGACCAGCCGTACGGCGGCGGCGAAGTCGCCCTGCTCGGCCCGCAGGTCGGCCAGGTCGAGATACAGGGACCAGTTGGCCGGGTCCAGGGCCAGCGCGCGCTCGAACGCCGCCGCGGCCTGCTCCGGATCACCCAGCCGGCGCCAGGTGCCCGCCCGTACGACCTCCGTCAGCATGATCCGCTCAATGGAGTCGGCCCGGTCGCAGAGGGCGAACGAGTCGTCGATGAGGCCGCACGCCCGCAGCAGGATCGCCATCCTGGCCAGCGCCTCCGGCAGCGGCGACCGGGCGGTGACCACGTCGATGGCGTGGAACCAGGGCCGGAACCGTTCGCGCATGGCGTCGGTGTCCAGCTCGTGGCCGTGGTCCATCGTCCGCATCGCGGCGTCGGCCAGCGCGCCGGCGCTCACGGTGCCGAGAAACCGTTCGTCGCCGAACCACGGGGCCGTGGCCCAGGCGGTCTGGGGCCGCGCGCCCGTGACCGCCCCGATCGCCAGCGCCGCGCCGTCCATGTCGCCCTCGAGGAAGCAGATGTACGACCGCGCCAGCACCGTGCTCAGGGAGTTCGCGTCGTGAACGACCCCGGCCAGCTCCGACCGCCGGTCCTGCCACAGCTCGGCGAGCACCGCGTAGGGCTCGGGCTCCTGGGGCGCGGAGGCGACGGCGCCCGCGAGATGGCGCAAGGCATCCTCCGGCCTACCGCCGCAGTGCGCCAGCACCCGGGCAAGGCCGAGTCCTGCCGACACCTCTCGATTCGACATCGTCCGAGCGTAGCCGGACGACGATCGCTACCGGCCGGCTCGGGTGCGGAGCAGGTGGTGGTACGCGGCGGCCGATGTGGCGATGGTGGGGACCGGGCAGGTCTCGTCGGTGACGTGGGCCTGCTCCGGGTCGCCGGGGCCGTACACGATGACCGCGGGGTCGCCGAGCTTGGCGGTGAGCACGGAGGCGTCGGTGAAGTAGGTCGCGTACTCCGGTGGCCGTGTCGAGGAGCCCGGGGCGAGGAGCTCCATGACCTCGGTGACGTCCGCCGGGTCGGTGGCGACTCCCGGCAGGTCGACCAGCCGTTCGATGTCGATGCCCTCGCCGCACAGCCGGGCGATCTCCGCGACCGCGTCGTCGGAGCCGAAGCCCGGGATGGTGCGGATGTCCAGGCGCATCTCGGCGTGGTCGGGTACGAGGTTGGGCTGGGTGCCCGCGTGGAAGGTGCCGACGTTCACCGTCGCGGGGCCGTACGCCGGGCTCGCGGGCCAGTCACGGTGTTCGTGGATCCGGGACGCGGCGCCGGCGAGTGCGGCGATCGCGTTGCGGCCCAGTTCCGGACGGGAGCCGTGCGCGGAGATCCCGTGGGCGGTCACCCTGAGCCAGAGCGTGCCCTTGTGGCCCAGAACGGGCCGGTTGCTCGTCGGCTCGGCGACCAGCAGCAGGTCGGTGGGGACCAGCGACGCGGCGTCGATCAGGGCGGCGCCGTCGCAGCCGGTCTCCTCACCGAAGGTGAACACCAGCTGCACCGCCGTGTCGCCGGGACGCTCCCGCGCGGCGCGTACGGCCGCCTCGACCTGGCAGGCGACGCCCGCCTTCATGTCGCTGCCGCCGCGGCCGAGCAGGCGTCCGTCGCGGACCTCGCCGCTCATCGGGTCGAACGACCAGCCGGACTCGTCGGCGGGCACGGTGTCCAGGTGGCCGGTGAACGTGACCGGCGTCCGCGGCGTCTCGGGCCCGAAGCGCGCGACGACGTTGGCCCGGCCCGGCAGCGGTTCGTCGACGCGGACGTCGAACCCCGCGTCGTCGAGCACGTCCGCGACCAGGTCAGCGGCCGGGCGCTCGCCGCCGCCCCTGGTGTCGATGCGCACCAGCCGCCGCGCCAGCGCGAGCGCTCCGCGCTCTTCCGCCGATCCCGTCATCTCCCGCCTCCTCACGAACCGGCCCGCGTGCTGTCGCGCACCACCAGCGTCGGCACGAGCGCGATGTGGGCGGACGGGCCCCGGTCGGTCTCCTTGGTACGGCTCGCCGCGGCCAGCAGCCGTACCGCCTCCTCGGCGATACGGTCACGGGGCTGGTCCACCGTGGTCAGCGCGGGCTCGCCCAGCCGCGAGAACTCGATGTTGTCGTACCCGGTCACCTGCACCCGGCCGGGGACCTCGACGCCGTGCGCGCGGCACGCGCGCGTGACCCCCAGGGCGATCAGGTCGTCGGCGCACACGATGGCGTCCGGCAAGTCCCCGGTGTCGACGAGGCGCGCCGCGGCGGCCTCGCCCCAGTCGACGCTGTAGTCGCCGAGGAGCACCTGGTCGGGGTCGACGCTCATGCCCAGCTCCTCGGCGCGGCGCCGGAACCCGGCGAACCGCTGCTCGGTCGAGGAGTTGGTCAGCAGTGAGCCGACGAACGCCGCCGAACGCGCTCCGCCTTCGTGGAGGTGGTCCACGACCAGGCGCATCGCGGCCACGTCGTCCACGCCCACCCAGTCGGTGTTGGTGCCGCCGACGAACCGGTCGAGCTGCACCAGCGGCAGGCGGTCGGCCGTCTCCTGCACCGCGGGGCCGCTCTCGGTGCCGTGGCTCGGGCTGACGATGATGCCGTCGACGTTGCGCGCGGCCAGCGAGGCGAGCCGCCGGGCCTCGATCGCGGGGTCGGAGCGGGCGTCGGACAGGAACAGCTCCTTGCCCTCGCGTTCGAGCACGTGCTCGACGCTCTCCACCAGCGAGGTGAAGAAGGGGTTGGAGATGCTCGGCACGACCATGCCGACGGTGTCGGTCCGGCTGTTGCGCAGGGCTCGCGCGATGGTGTTGACCTGGTAGCCCAGCTCCTCGGCCGCCTGCCGCACCCGGCGCTGCACCGCGGCCGAGACCGGCCCACGGCCGGAGAGCACCCGCGACACCGTGGCGGTGGAGACCCCGGCGCGCTCGGAGACCTGGGCGATCGTGACGCGCTGCAATCGTTTACCTTTCCGAAACGCCCGGAAACAAGAGCGTTACCCGTCACCAGCGAATGAGTCGAGTCTAGACCCTTGACGGCCTGCGGTTACACCCCTACGGTTCAACGCAACTTCACTGCAATCGATTACACAGGAGGCGACATGGTGAGGGCTGCCGGGAGCGAGCAGACGCTGGGCGTGTTCCCTCCCAAGCCGAACGCGATCGAAGAGCTGTTCGGCACTTCGAAGGTCGTCATCGGCGTGATCCACCTGCCGCCGCTGCCCGGCAGCCCGAACTACGAGGGCACCCCGCTCGACGAGATCTCGGTCTTCGCGGTCGAGGAGGCGCGGGCGTACCTGGAGGGCGGCTGCCACGGGCTCATCGTGGAGAACCACTGGGACATCCCGTTCCTCAAGCCGGGGGAGCACGGCTACGAGACCGCGGCGGCGATGGCCGTGGTGACCGACCGGGTACGGCACGCGCTGCCGGCCAACGCCGGAGGCCGGCTGGGCGTCAGCGTCCTGTCCAACGCCGCCGAGTGCTCGATCGCCTCCGCCTGGTCCGGCGGCGCCGGCTTCGTCCGGGTCAACCAGTGGGCCAACGCCTACGTCGCCAATGAGGGCATCATCGAGGGTCAGGCGGCGCACGCCACCCGCTACCGCAGCCGGATCGGCGCGGGTCCGGTCAAGGTCTTCGCCGACGTGCACGTCAAGCACGGCTCGCACTCGATCGTCGCCGACCGCACGCTGGCCGAGCAGACCGAGGACGCCGAGTTCTTCGCCGCCGACGTGCTGATCGCCACCGGGTCGCGGACCGGCGACGCCGCCGCGCTGGACGAGGTCGAGGGCATCGCCGCGCACACCACGCTCCCCGTCGTGATCGGCTCCGGCATCACCGCCGGCAACATCGGCGGCCTGCTGCCCGCCTGCGACGGCGTGATCGTGGCGTCCTCGGTGAAGGACAACGGCCGCTGGTGGGGACGTGTCGACACGGCCAAGGTCCGTGAGCTGACCGCCGCGGCGGCCAGGGCGGGCGTGGTCCTTCCGTGATCGTCTTCTGTGGCTACGCCAACACCGACCTGACCGTACGGATCCCAGTGCTGCCGGGGCCCGGCGCCCGGGTGCAGGCCACCGGCGTCCAGTACGGCGAGGGCGGGATGGCGGCCAACGCGTCGGTGGCCGCGGTTCGGATGGGCGCCGACGCGCGGTTCGCGGGCGTGGTCGGCTCCGACGCGCTGAGCACGGCGTTCCTCGGCACGCTCGCGGCCGAGGGGGTCGGAACGGACTGGACCGCCCGCGACGCCGAGCTCACCACGGCCGTCGTCCTGCTCACCCCGGACGGCGAGCGCTCCATCATCAGCCAGGACGACGCGGTGGACACCGGCCACATCGCCGGGGTGCTGCGGGCCGCGCGCGAGGCGGGCGCGGACTGGCTCTACCTCGACGGCTACCGCTTCCCCGCGGCGGCCGCCGTGCTGGCCTCCCAGCCGGACCGGCCCCGCGTGGTCGTGGACCTCGACGGCTGCGACGGGCCGGGGGCGACGCGCGCCGCCCTGTCGGCCGCCGACCACGCGATCGGCGGCCGCGCGCAGCTCACCGAGTTCGTCGGCGACGACAACGCGCTGGTCAGAGCGGCCGTCGAACACCGGGTATACCTGGTGGTCACCGACGGTCCCCGCGGCTGGACCCTGCTGACGCCCGCCGGCGAACGCCACGACGGCGAGGCGATCACGGTGGACACCGTGGACGCCACGGGTGCCGGCGACTGCTTCGCCGGCACCTACTGCGCGGAGCTGGACCGGGGCACCGCACCGCTGGAGGCGGCGCGCTTCGCCGCCGTCGCGGCCGGCCTGTCGTGCACCCGGCCCGGCGCCCGCGACGGAATGCCCCGGCGCGATGCCGTCACCGCCTACCTCCAGGCCCGGTCGGGCCCCCAGCCAGCCCACTCCCAGGGAGAGGAGAGATGATGCGACGTACGGTGACGGCCGTGGTCTCGCTCGGCCTGCTGCTGACGACCATCGGCTGTGACACGGCGGCCAGGCGGGAGATCGCCGCGGAGAAGAGGGCCACCGAACAGGGACCGCCCCCACCCGCCAAGGTCGCCCAGTCGTGCCAGGTCCAGGGCCACCAGCCCAAGATCGGGATTATTCCGATCAACCTTCAGGCGCTGTTCTTCAACCAGATCAACACCGGCGCGCAGACCGTGGCGCGCAAGGCCGGCGCGCAGGTGCAGATCGTCAACGGCAACGACGACTCCAGCACCCAGGCCAACGCGATCGACGACCTGGTGGCCAACCACTACGACGCGATCATCGTGGACGCGATCGACACCGAGGGCATCAAGCCCGCGATCCGGCGGGCGAAGGCGGCCGGCGTGCCGGTCGTCGCCGTGGACGCCACCGTCGACGACCCGGCGGTCGCCGCCCAGGTCGGCACGGCCAACGCGCAGGGCGGAAAGCAACTCGGCGACGCGCTGCTCAAGATCACTGGCGGCCGGGGCGACATCGGCGTGGTCGGCGCGCTCAACAGCACCATCCAGAACGAGCGGCAGAAGGGCTTCACCGACGAGGTCACCGCCAAGGGCATGAAGATCAAGAACGTGGTCGACGGGCGCAACATCCAGGAGAACGCCCAGACCGCCGCCGAGAACCTGCTCACCGGCGCCCCCGACCTGAAGTACGCCTACGCCACCGGTGAGCCCGCCCTCATCGGGCTGGCCGCCGCCGTCGTCAGCCAGCAGCGCACCAAGGACCTCAAGGTCGTCGGCTGGGACCTGTCCTCCCAGGCGGTGGACGGGCTGCGGGCCGGCTGGATCCTCGGCGTCGTGCAGCAGAACACCTTCCAGTTCGGCTACGAGGCGATGAACGCGGCGATCGGCCTGGCCTGCCACCGGACCGTGACCAAGGACATCCCGGTGCCGACCCAGATCGTCACCCCGGCCAACGTCAAGAACTACCTCTACTACCTGGAGAAGTGATGAGCGATACCTCGCTGGTCACCCTGAGAGGGATCACCAAGTCGTTCGGCGCGGTCCAGTCGCTGCGGGGCGTCGACCTCACGCTCGGCCCCGGAGAGGTGCTCGGCCTGGTCGGCGACAACGGCGCCGGGAAGTCGACCCTGATGAAGGTCCTGGCCGGGGCCATCCAGCACGACTCCGGCCAGATCACCATCGACGGCCGCGACGTACGCTTCGCCAGCCCCGCCGACGCGCGGCGCGAGCGCATCGGGATCGTCTACCAGGACCTCGCCCTCTGCGACACCCTCGACGTCGCGAGCAACCTGTTCCTGGGCCGTGAGCCGCGCAAAGGCCCGTTCATCGACCGGCGGGCGATGCACGCGAAGGCCGCCGAGACCCTGTCCGAGCTGCACGTCCGCGTGAAGTCGACGTACCAGGAGATCGGCCGGCTGTCCGGCGGGCAGCGGCAGGCCGTGGCGATCGCGCGGGCCGTGTCCTTCCAGCCGCGCGTACTGATCCTGGACGAACCGACCGCGGCGCTCGCGGTCGCCGAGGTCCGGCAGGTGCTCCGGATGATCCGCGACGTCGCCGCCCAGGGCGTCGGCGTCATCCTGATCACCCACCGCCTCCAGGACCTGTTCGAGGTCTGCGACCGGATCACCGTGATGTACGAGGGCCGCAGCGTCGAGGACGAGCCGGTGTCCGCGCTGGACATCGAACGCATCGTCGCCATGATCACCCGTTCGAACACCGAGGAGGCGGCCTGACATGACTGTTGAGACGGCAACGGCGCCCACGGTGCTCGCGGAGACGCCGAGCTGGTGGGAACGTGCCAACAAGGCGACCCTGGCCATGCTCGGCGTCACCGTCGTGCTGTTCCTCGTCTTCGGGATCGCCGCCCCCAACTTCCTGACCTTCGGCAACATCTCCAACCTGGGCACCCAGGTGGCGATCACCCTGATCGTCGCCGTCGCCATGACCTTCGTGATCACCACCGGCCAGATCGACCTGTCGGTGGGTTCCACGGTCGCGTTCGTGGCCACCGGCACCGCCGAGATGCTGCGCGCCGGGTGGGACTCCTCCATCGTGATCATCGCGGCGCTGGTGGCCGGGCTCCTCTGGGGCGCGATCAACGGCTGGCTGTCGGCGCACCAGAAGATCCCGCCGTTCATCGTCACCCTCGCCACCATGTCGGTGATCCGGGGCATCGCGCAGATGTGGACACAGGGCTTCTCCGTGCCGATCGACCGGCGGCTGTTCGTCGCCAAGATCGGTGACGCCAAGTTCCTCGGCTTCTCCGCACTGGCCTGGATCGCGCTGGTCGCGGTCGTGCTCGGCGCCGTGCTGCTGTCCAAGATGCGTTTCGGCAACTACGTCAACGGCATCGGCTCCCAGGAGGAGTCGGTCCGCCGCGCCGGGGTGAACACCGACCGGATCAAGATGATCACGCTGATGCTGACCGGCCTGGCCGCCGGGGTGGCCGGCCTGCTCACCGCGGCCCGGCTGGGCTCCGGCTCGGCCAACTCCGGGCAGGGCTTCGAGCTCACCGTGATCGCCGCGGTCGTGCTCGGCGGCACCGACCTGTTCGGCGGCCGGGGCACGATGGTCGGCACCATCATCGGCGCGGTCATCACCGGTGTGATCGCCAACGGCCTGACGCTGCTCGGCGTCAGCCCGTTCCTCACCCCGATCGTGACCGGCCTGGTGCTGCTCATCGCGATCTGGATCAACCTGCGGGGCCGTTCGCTCGCCGACCTGTTCTCCCACCTCACGCGCAGATCATGACCGAGGCCACGGTGACCACGGTGACCGGGCCGGCGCCCAGCACGGAACTCGGTCTCACCCTCACCCACGAGCACCTGCGCAACGACGTACGGAAGGCGGTCACCGAGCCGGACGACCCGCGGCTGGGCTTCCTCCGCGAGGCGCGCACCGCACCGGACCTGGCGTGGGTGCTGCGCGAGCAGCCGTACGCCTGCCTCGACCACTGCGTCCTGGACGACGCCGACGCGATGCTGGCCGACCTGCGTGCGTTCGCCGCGTCCGGCGGCGGCACGGTCGTCGACGTCACGCCGGGCGGGCTCGGCCGCGACCCGCGGGTGCTGCGTTCGCTCGCCGAGCGCAGCGGCCTGCGGATCGTCATGGGCTCCGGCTGGTACCTGGAGCGGTTCCATCCGGCGCACCTGTCGTCGGCCGGGGAACACGCCCTCGCCGCGGAGCTGGTGGCCGAGTTCACCGACGGCGTCGACGGCACCGGGATCCGCCCGGGCGTCATCGGCGAGATCGGGGTGTCGCCGGACTTCACCGAGGACGAGCACACGGGGTTGCGCGCCGCCGCGCGCGCCCAGCGCGAGACGGGCGTCCCGCTCTACGTCCACCTGCCCGGCTGGCAGCGCCGGGCGCACGAGGTCCTCGACATCGTGCTGGGCGAGTACGGGGTGCCGCCCGGCGCCGTGGTGCTCTGCCACATGGATCCCTCCCACGACGACCCCGCCTACCAGGAGGCGGTCGCCGACCGTGGCGTCTGGATCGAGTTCGACATGGTCGGGATGCCGTTCCGGTACCCGGGGGAGGGACAGTCCCCGGGCCCGCACGAGACCGCGCGGGCGGTCGCGCGGCTCATCGGCCGCGGCCACGCCGAACGCCTGCTGCTCAGCCACGACGTGTTCCTCAAGAGCATGCTCACCGCGTACGGCGGCAACGGCTTCCGGTACGTGCCCACGCTCTTCGTGCCCAGGCTGGTCGAGCTCGGCGTCGCCCCCGGCGTCGCCGAGGACCTCCTGCGGACCAACCCCGCCCGGCTGTTCGACCAGGCCGCCGCGGCCTGACCGAGCGCCCGAATGAGAAAGAGAAGGAGTACACAGTGAGCCGCGTCCTGATCGCAGGCGAGAGCTGGGTCACCCAGTCCACCCACTTCAAGGGGGTCGACTCGTTCACCACCAGCTCGTACGTCGTCGGCGTCGAACCGCTGCGCCGGGCGCTGGAGAGCCGCGGGCACGAGGTCGTGCACCTGCCCGCCCACCTGGTGCCGGCCGGGTTCCCCGGTGACGCCGCCGCGCTGGCCGAGTACGACGTGGTCGTGCTCTCCGACATCGGCGCGAACTCCCTGCAGCTCGCCCCCGAGGTGTTCGAGCAGGCGCGGCCGGGCACCGACCGGATCGCCGCGCTGCGCGGCTGGGTCGGCGACGGCGGCGGCCTGCTCATGATCGGCGGCTACCTCTCGTTCACCGGCTTCGAGGCCAAGGCCGCCTACCGCAACACCCTGCTGCACGAGGTGTTGCCGGTCGAGCTCCTGCCCGAGGACGACCGCGTCGAGCTGCCCGCGGGCGCGCAGGCGGACGTCACCGGCCCGGACCATCCCGCGCTCGGCGGCGTCGACGCCGACTGGCCGCTGCTGCTGGGCTACAACCGCGTCCGGCCCCGTCCCGGCGCGGACGTCCTGGCCACGCTGAACGGCGACCCGCTGGTCGCCGTCGGCGGCCACGGCTCGGGACGCTCGGCGGTGTTCACCTCCGACTGCTCCCCGCACTGGGCGCCCACGCCGTTCTGCGAGGAGTGGAACGGCTACGCCAAGGTGTTCGGCGGCCTCGTCGAGTGGCTCGCCGGATGAGCGAGCGGGCCGAGGAGACGGCGCGTCCGGCGAGCCGGTCCGCGTGGCTGCTCGACGCGTGCGCCGCGACCATGGAACGGGCGCTCGGCATGCGGTTCGCCGAGGAGGTCACCGCCGGCACGATCGGGGACGCGGCCTACGCCGACTACCTGGCGATCGAGGAGTCCTTCGTCGAGACGGCCGCCCGCCTGCACGGCCTGGCCGTGTGGGACGCACCGGACCGTACGGCGCTGGAGCGCAACGCGCGGGCGGTCCACGCGCTGACGACCGAACAGGCGGACTACTTCCGCACGGCCCGCGCCGCCTGGCCCGTACCGGCCCGCCCGGACGCGGCCGGCCGGGCGGCCGTGCTGTCGGAGTTCGCGCTGGCCGCCGCGCGTGAGGGCGGTTACCGGGCGGTGATGACCGTGCTGTTCGCCGCGGAGAGCCTGTACTCCACCTGGTGCACCCGCGCGGACGAGCGGGGCGACGTCCCGGCCGGGCCGATCGCCGACTGGGTGTCCCTGCACGCCGGCGCGGAGTTCCGCGCGGGTGTGACCGCACTCGCGGCGCAGGTCGACGCGTTGCCGGCCGACATCCCGGATGAACACCTCATCCGCTGGTTCAGCGGAATGCTCGAAGCCGAGATCGCCTTCCACGACGCCGTGTACCGCTGAGTCGCGGAGCGGCCGGTCAGCGTTCGGTCTCGTCGCCGTCCAGGGCCGCCGCGAGCGCGTTGAACATGGCCTGCTGGAACGCGCGCATGGACGGAACGGTGGCCTGCAGCCGGACCTCCGGGGAAGGGGTGTTCGGGGGCCAGCCGGTAGCGCGTGCTGACCACGACGACGCCCACGTCGCGGGCGATGCGGGCGCACAGCTCGTGGTCCGCCTCGGGCCGGCCGATGATGGTGCCGCCCCCGTGGATCCACAGCAGCGCCGCGCCGGGGCGCCGCCGTTCCGGCGGTTCGTAGACGAAGACGTCCCGGCCGCCGGGGACGTCGTGCCGGGACACGGTGACCCCGGGGACCGGTTCGGTCGGGCGGTCGTACCAGCGGCGTGCGATCGTGACCGCGAGCCGGTTGCCGACGGCCAGCGGCAGCCACAGGCCGGGTGTGCGCAGGTCGGGGGCGACGGGCGCGAGGGTGCGGCGGCGGCGGACGACCGCGGTCGCCGCCGCGGTCAGCAGCCCGAGCCCGCCCACGGTCATGGCGTAGTGCTTCCCGGCCACCGGTCCGCCTCCCTCACCGAGTGTTCGCATCCTCTATACCGCCCCCGGCGCGTCTCGTGCAGGCCGCGTCCGGCCACACCTCTATCGGCGATCACCTGTCGTAGTTAGGGTGTTACCGTCCGCATCGCATACTCCTCGCCGGAGGTTCCCCCGATGGATGCACGTCTGGACCGGATCAAGGCCGCGTTCGACGCTCTCGACACCGACTCCAACGGCTACCTGGAGGCGGACGACTTCGACCGGCTCGGGCACCGGATCATCCAGGCTCTGGACGAGGCGGAGGACTCGCCCAAGGCACTGGCGATGCACGAGGGCTGCCGGCGCTACTGGGAGGGCCTGGTCGGCACCCTCGACCTGAACCACGACGGGAAGGTGTCCTGGGAGGAGTACGCCGGGGTGCACGAGCCCGCCGCGTACGAGGACAGCGTCCGCCCCTACGCCGACGCGCTGACCGCCATCTGCGACCGGGATGACGACGGCTTCGTCCAGCACGCCGATTTCGTACGGGGACTGCGGGCCGTGGGATTCCCCACGGAGAACATCGAGGCTCTCTTCCAGGCGTTCGACCCGAACGGGACCGGCCGGGTCTCCGCCCGCGAGTGGGGGACCGCCATCGAGGAGTACTTCCTCGCCCGTGGCGCCCACGCCGTCGGCGACACGCTGGTCTGACGCGCGTCCCGTAGGCCGAGGGCGGGCCGGTGTCCCACGCGGGCGCCGGCTCGGCGTTGTTCCCGTTCTGCCCGACCGTGGGGCGGGCCCGGAGAGGAGAGCCCATGGCCGGCGACACCGGCGTGGAAGAAGGCGTCGGGCTGACCGCCCTCATGGTCGCCGCGGCGCGGGCGATCGAGACGCACCGCCACGACGCCCTGGCACGCGACGTCTACGCCGAGCACTTCGTGCGCGCGGCCCGGGCGTCCGCGGACTGGCCGGTCCGCCCGCACCAGGTTCCCGACGGCGACGCCGATCCGCTGTGGGGCCGGCTGGGGCGTTACTTCGGCCTGCGGACGAGGGTGCTGGACGACTTCATCCTGCGCCAGGTGAGCGCGGGGGCCCGGCAGGTGGTGCTGCTCGGGGCCGGCCTGGACACGCGTGCGTACCGGCTCGACTGGCCGCCCGGCTGCAGGGTCTTCGAACTCGACCAGGAGGAGGTCCTCGCCTTCAAGGGCCGCGTGCTCGGCGGGCTGCGTGCCGTGCCGAAGACCGAACGCGTCCCGATCGCGGCCGACCTGCGCCTCGCATGGGCCGGGGCGCTGACCGGTGCGGGCTTCGACCCGGCCGCGCCGACCGTGTGGCTCGCCGAGGGAGTGCTGCTCTACCTGCCCCATGCCGCCGAGCGCGCCATGATCGAGGCGGTGGACGCGCTGAGCGTGGCGGGGAGCGCTCTGGCGTACGAGATCAAGCTCGCCCCGGAGTCGGCGGCCGTCCAGGAGAGCCCCATCTACACGGTGGCCAGGCGCACCGGCATCGACCTTCTCGCGATGTTCCCCCTCGAACCACGCCCCGACTCCGCCGGGGACCTGACCGCGCGGGGCTGGCGCACGTCGGTTCACACCGCGTTCGATTTCACCCGCCGCCACGGGCGCGGCCCGGAGGCCCAGCCGGGGCGGCCCGACGCGCTGGCCGCCAACCGGTGGGTGTTCGCCGACCGGCCGTGAGGGTCGCGGCCGGTGCGCCGAACGCGGTCCTCACCTCGTAGCGGCATGCGCTCGTCCGCGTCGCTCGTTTTCACTGCCTTTCACGCGATGGTCATCCGCGAGCGGGCACGTTCGTCCTGCTCGCGCAGGTAGGTGACCTGGCGGGTTACACGCGGTTAACTCGCCCGAAATTTTTCTATTGACAAGGGACCCCTGGGCTTGGATGGTGTGGGAGCGCTCCCACCGCCAGTTGAGCCCCGTGCTTGAAGGGAGTTCCCGCCTTGACCCGGACGGAGACCGCCACACCCGCCGAGGTGGCCGGGACGCCGACGCTCGCCGACGTCGCCGCGCTCGCCGGCGTCTCGCCCGCCACCGTCTCGCGCGTCATCAACGGCAGCGCCCGTGTCAGCCAGCGCGCCCGAAAACAGGTCGAACTCGCCATCGACCGGCTCGGCTACGTCCGCAACCGCGTCGCGTCGCAGGGCCGGTCGATCGCCCTGGTCATCTGCGAGGACGACGGCCGGGTGTTCACCGACGACACCTACGCCCGCCTCGTCGGCGGCGTACGGCGCGCGCTCGGCGACGAGCGTGAACTGGTCGTGATGGTCGTCGGCCGGACCGCCCACTGGTCGACGGTGCCGCGATACCTACGCGGCGGCGGGGCCGACGGCGTCCTGCTGATCAGCGCGCACGACGCGCCCTGCGGATCGCTCCGGCAGGCCGGCGTCCCGGTGCTGCTGTGCGGCCGTCCCCTCGGGCTCACCCCGCTGCCGTACGTCGGCGTGGACGACCGCGGCGGCGCGCGGGCGGCGGTGGACTACCTCGTCCGGTCCGGCCGCCGGACGATCGGGACGATCGCCGGACCGCCCGACCGGGCCACGGGAATCGACCGGCTCGACGGCTACCGGGCGGCGATGGCCGAGATCGGCGTCGCGACACCCGGCCTGATCGCCTACGGGGACCTCCGTCAGGCGTCCGGCGAGCACGCGATGAACAAGCTGCTCGACCGGCGTCCGGACATCGACGCGGTGCTCGCCGCCTCGGACCAGATGGCCGTGGGCGCCCTGCGCGCGCTGCAACGCACCGGCCGCCGCATCCCCCACGACGTCGCGGTGGTCGGGTTCGACGACGCGCCGATCGCCGGCCGCGTACGGCCGAGGCTCACCACCGTCCGCCGGCCCCTCGAAGAACTCGGTGCCCGGCTGGCGCGGGAGCTCCTCGCCCGGATCGCCGGCGCTCCCGGCCGCAACGTCGTCCTCGACACCGAACTGATCATTCGCGATTCCGCGTGACCGGCTCCCGCCGATCGGCTCCCCCGCCAGGAGGAAACCTATGAGAAGACACCCTCGATGGCGATCGTTACTGGTCGCCCTGTCGCTCCTGTCCGGCACGCTCGTCGCCGGGCAGGCCGCCCATGCCGCCGACGTCCAGTGCAAGGTCGACTACACGGCCAACGACTGGGGGTCCGGCTTCACCGCGAACCTCACGCTGACCAACCTCGGCCCGGCGATCAACGGCTGGACGCTGAAGTACTCCTACGCCGGTAACCAGCAGCTCAGCCAGGGCTGGAGCGGCGACTGGTCCCAGTCCGGCAAGGACGTCACCGTCAAGAACCTCAGCTGGAACGGCACGCTCGCCACGAACGCGAGCATCAGCCTCGGCGCCAACTTCACCTACAGCGGCACGAACACCGCGCCGACGTCGTTCTCCCTCAACGGCACGACCTGCACCGGCGCGCACCAGGCGCCCACCGTGGCCCTGACCAGCCCCGCCGCCGGCGCGACGTACTCCGCGGGCGCCACGATCCCGCTGGCCGCCACCGCGACGGCCGCCGACGGCGCGTCGATCAGCAAGGTCGAGTTCTACGACGACACCACGCTGCTCGGCACCGACACCTCGGCGCCGTACGCGTTCGACTGGACGTCCGCGCCGGCCGGCGACCACTCGCTGTACGCCAAGGCGTACGACAGCCAGGGCGCCACGGCCGAGTCGACGCCCGTGGGCGTGCACGTCGTGAGCGGGCCCGCGGTCGTCGCGAGCCCGGCCGCCCTGGCGGTCCAGCAGGGCAAGACCGGGACGTTCGGCGTGAAGCTGTCCGGGCAGCCGTCCGGCAACGTCACGGTCACCGTCACCCGCACCAGCGGGAACACCGGGCTGACCGTCTCCGGCGGCGGCACGCTGACCTTCACCCCGTCGAACTGGTCCACCGCGCAGAACGTCACGGTCAGCGCCGACGCCTCCGGCACCGGCGCGGCGGTGTTCACCGCGAAGGCCACCGGCTACGACGCCGCCACGGTCACGGTCACCGAGACCAAGTCCAACGGGGCGTACGAGGACCGCTTCCTCACCCTCTACAACAAGATCACCGACCCGGCGAACGGCTACTTCAGCAAGGAGGGCATCCCGTACCACTCGGTCGAGACGCTGATGGTCGAGGCGCCGGACCAGGGTCATGAGACCACCTCCGAGGCGTACAGCTACCTGATCTGGATGCAGGCGGTGTACGGCAAGGTCACCGGCGACTGGAGCAAGTTCAACGCCGCGTGGGCGCTGATGGAGAAGTACATGATCCCCTCGCACGCGGACCAGCCGACCAACTCCTTCTACAACGCGAGCAAGCCCGCGACGTACGCCCCCGAGCACGACCTGCCCGACCAGTACCCCGCGCAGCTCGACTCCGGCGTGACCTCCGGCCAGGACCCCATCGCCGCGGAGCTGAAGTCCGCGTACGGCACCGACGACATCTACGGCATGCACTGGCTGGAGGACGTCGACAACGTCTACGGCTACGGCGACACCCCCGGCGGCGGCTGTGAGAACGGGCCGTCGACCAACGCGCCGTCCTTCATCAACACCTACCAGCGCGGAGCCCAGGAGTCGGTGTGGGAGACCATCCCGCAGCCGACCTGCGACAAGTTCGCCTACGGCGGCAAGAACGGCTACCTGGACCTGTTCGTGGGCGACTCCTCGTACGCCAAGCAGTGGAAGTACACCGACGCGCCGGACGCCGACGCGCGCGCCATCCAGGCGGCGTACTGGGCCGACACGTGGGCCAAGGCGCAGGGCAAGAGCGCGGACGTGTCCGCGACCGTGGCCAAGGCCGGGAAGATGGGCGACTACCTGCGCTACTCGTTCTTCGACAAGTACTTCAAGAAGATCGGGAACTGCACGAGCCCGAGCTGCCCGGCCGGCACCGGCAAGGACAGCGAGCACTACCTGCTCTCCTGGTACTACGCCTGGGGCGGCGCGACCGACACCAACGCCGGCTGGGCCTGGCGCATCGGCGACGGCGCGTCCCACTCGGGCTACCAGAACCCGCTCGCGGCGTACGCGCTGGCCAACGACACCGCGATGCAGCCGAAGTCGGCCACCGGCGTGGACGACTGGAAGAAGAGCCTGCAGCGCCAGCTGGAGTTCTACCGGTGGCTGCAGTCCTCCGAGGGCGCGATCGCCGGCGGCGCGACGAACAGCTGGGGCGGCGCGTACGGCACCCCGCCCTCCGGCGACTCCACCTTCTACGGCATGGCCTACGACTGGGAGCCGGTCTACCACGACCCGCCGAGCAACCAGTGGTTCGGCTTCCAGGCGTGGTCGATGGAGCGCGTCGCCGAGTACTACTACGTCACCGGCGACACGACGGCCAAGACGCTGCTGGACAAGTGGGTCGCGTGGGCCACGGCCAACACCACGCTGAACCCGGACGGGACCTTCCAGATCCCCTCCACCCTGCACTGGAGCGGCCAGCCGGACACCTGGAACGCGTCGAGCCCCGGCGCGAACGCCGGCCTGCACGTCACGATCGCCGACTACACGAACGACGTCGGCGTGGCCGCGGCGTACGCCAAGACGCTGTCCTACTACGGCGCCAAGTCCGGTGACGCGACGGCGAAGTCCACGGCCAAGACCCTCCTGGACGACATGTGGACGAACGACCAGGACGGGATCGGCATCTCGGTGCCGGAGACCAGGACCGACTACAACCGCTTCACGCAGGCCTACAGCACGTCCAACCCGAACCATGACGGCGTGTACGTGCCGCAGGGCTGGACCGGGACGATGCCGAACGGCGACCCGATCAACTCCAGCTCGACGTTCCTGTCCATCCGGTCCTGGTACAAGCAGGACCCCGCCTGGTCGAAGGTGCAGAGCTATCTGAACGGCGGGGCCGCCCCGACGTTCAACTACCACCGCTTCTGGGCCCAGTCCGACATCGCCATGGCGATGGCGACGTACGGGCAGCTCTTCGACCAGTGACAAGCCGGTCCCGGGGACGCGAGGGAGCGCTTCCCGCGTCCCCGGGGCCCCCACCTCCGCGAGGTGCCACCATGGAATCCGCCCGAACCCGTGCCGCCCTCACCGTCTTAGGCGCGCTGTTCCTCCTGTTCGCCCTCGTGCCGGTCGCCCGTCCCGCCCGCGCCGCCACGCAGCTCTGCGGCGCGACGCAGACCGTCGCGGTGAACGGCGGAGAGTACATCGCGCAGAACAACGTGTGGGGAGCGAGCACCCCGCAGTGCATCAGCGTCTCCGGCACGTCGTTCACCGTCGACTCCTCCGGCCACGCCAACCCGACCAACGGCGCACCCGCGTCGTACCCGTCCCTCTTCAAGGGCTGCCACTGGGGCCTGTGCACCACCGGCAGCGGCCTGCCGGTCCAGGTCGGCTCGATGCCCGCGGTGACGAGCGACTGGAGCACCGTCCAGCCGGCCTCCGGCACGTACGACGTGGCGTACGACCTCTGGTACGACACCAAGCCGGCCACGACCACCGACCCGGACGGCGCCGAGGTGATGATCTGGCTGAACAGCCGCGGCGGTGTGCAGCCCGCCGGGTCCCGCATCGCGAGCGGCGTGTCCATCGGCGGCGCCACCTGGGACGTCTGGTACTCCCGCATGAACTGGAACTACATCGCGTACGTCCGTACCTCCGGCACCACGTCGGTGAGCGGCCTGGACCTGCGCGCGTTCACCCGTGACGCGGTGACCCGCGGCTACATCCAGAACTCCTGGTACCTCATCGACGCCGAGGCCGGGTTCGAGATCTGGCAGGGCGGGGCCGGGCTGGCCACCGGGTCCTTCGCCGTGACGGTGGGCGGTGGGGGAGAGACGCCGCCGCCCACGTCCGGCGCCGCGTGCGCCGCGAACCTGCGCGTCGACAACGCCTGGTCCGGCGGCTTCACCGCCACGGTGACCGTCACGAACACCGGCGATCGCGCGCTGGCCGGCTGGTCCGCGGACTGGACGCTCCCCGCCGACCAGAACGTGGCGAACGCCTGGAACGCCACCGTCACCCAGAGCGGCCGGTCGGCGCACGCGGTCAACGCCTCCTACAACGGAGCCCTCGCCCCGGGCGCGGCCACGACGTTCGGCTTCCAGGGCACCGGGTCCGCCGCCGGCGCCACCTCGCTCACCTGCACACCCGCCTGAACCCCCGTCCCGGGGGAGCCACCCCCGGGAGCGCGTCCGCCAGAGTCCCGAGGAGGACATATCCGCATGAATGTCAACGTCCATCGTCCGCGCGCGGGCCGATCGGCAGCGGTGGCGCTGGCCGCCCTGCTGCTCGGTCTCGTCTCGGCGCTCGTCGCCGCCGGGTCGGCGCACGCGGCGACCGGCTGCAAGGTCACCTACACCACCAACGACTGGGGCAGCGGTTTCACCGCCAACCTCGGCATCACCAACCTCGGCGATCCGCTCACCTCCTGGACCCTGGAGTGGGACTTCGCCGGCAACCAGCAGGTCACCCAGGGCTGGAGCGGCACCTTCACCCAGAACGCGAAGCACGTCACGGTCAAGAACGCCTCCTACAACGGCGGTCTGGCCACGAACGCCTCGACGTCGCTGGGCTTCAACGGCTCCTACTCCGGCACGAACGCCGCGCCCACGACGTTCAAGCTGAACGGCGTGACCTGCGACGGCACCACCGGCGGCGGCGACGGCGGCAACCCGACCCCGCCCCCGGGCGACGGCTCCCACGCCGACAACCCGTTCACCGGCGGCAAGGGTTACGTGGACCCTGAGTGGTCCGCCCAGGCACAGGGCGACGGCGGCAGCGCGGTGGCGAACCAGCCCACCGCCGTGTGGCTCGACCGGATCGCGGCGATCAACGGGGCGAACGGCGGGATGGGCCTGCGCGCCCACCTCGACGCCGCGGTGTCCCAGGGCGCGAGCTACGCGCAGTTCGTCATCTACGACCTGCCCGGCCGGGACTGCGCGGCGCTGGCCTCCAACGGCGAGCTCGGCCCGACAGAGCTCAGCCGCTACCAGAGCGAATACATCGACCCGATCGCCTCGATCATGGCCGACTCGAAGTACGCGAACCTGAAGATCGTCACCTACATCGAGCCGGACTCGCTGCCCAACCTGGTCACCAACGTCAGCGGCAACACCGCGACCACCGCGTGCCAGACCATGCAGCAGAACGGCAACTACGTGAAGGGCGTCCAGTACGCCCTGAACAAGCTGCACGCGATCAGCAACGTCTACACCTACCTCGACGCAGGGCACCACGGCTGGCTCGGCTGGGACAGCAACTTCGGTCCCTCCGCGCAGCTGTTCGCCACCGTCGCCCGCGGCACGACCGCCGGGGTGAACAGCGTTGACGGCTTCGTCATCAACACCGCCAACTACTCGCCCACCACCGAGCCGTACCTGCCGGTCAACGACCAGACCCGCCAGTCGAAGTGGGTGGACTGGAACTACTACGTCGACGAGTCGAGCTTCGGCGCGGCGTTCCGCCAGCAGCTCATCTCCGACGGCTTCCCGTCCGGCATCGGCATGGTCATCGACACGTCCCGCAACGGCTGGGGCGGTTCGAGCCGCCCGACCGGCCCGAGCTCGGCCAGCGACATCAACACGCAGGTCAACGCCGAGCGTGTCGACCGCCGGCCGCACGTCGGCGACTGGTGCAACCAGTCCGGCGCGGGGCTCGGCGCGCGGCCGACCGCGGCTCCGGCCGCCGGCTTCGACGCGTACGCGTGGGTGAAGCCGCCGGGCGAGTCCGACGGTGCCAGCAAGTCCATCCCCAATGACGAGGGCAAGGGCTTCGACCAGATGTGCGACCCGAACTACGGCGGCAACGTCCGCAACGGCAACAGCCCGAGCGGCGCGCTGCCGGACGCCCCGCTGTCCGGGCACTGGTTCTCCGCCCAGTTCCACCAGCTGGTGCAGAACGCCTATCCGCCACTCTCCTGAGGCACGCGACGGGCGGGGACGACTGGAGGCGTCCCCGCCCGCCGCGCTTTCGTTTGCTTTCGGCGCGATTAATGCCGAGGAGGCGTCCGTAGGCGGATTATGGATGGCCAATACACCCTGCGAGAACAAGCGTTAGGCTCGGCGCCGTCAATGGTGGGCAAAGGCGGCCTCGGGGGAAAATCGTGACGGAACATCAGCAGGAACCGGTGCGCGCAGACGAAGCGGGCGCTTCGGCAGCGGGTCCGGAGGTATTCCAGCCGCTGACCGAGGACGACCCGCGTACCGTAGCCGGATACCTGCTCAGCGCCCGGCTCGGGGTCGGTGGCATGGGCAAGGTGTACCTCGCCTACACGCCCGGCGGACGGCCCGTGGCGATCAAGGTGATCCGCCCCGAGTTCGCCGAGAACCCGGAATTTCGCCGCCGGTTCCAGCAGGAGGTGCGGGCCGCGCAGCGTGTGCAGGGCCTCTACACCGCGCCGGTGATCGACAGCGATACCGAAGGTCCGCGGCCATGGCTGGCCACCGCTTACGTCCAGGGGCCCTCCCTGCACACAGCGGTCACCACACACGGCGCGATGCCGGTGGCGACCGTTCTGCGGCTCGTCGCTGGGATCGCCGAGGCGCTGCAGGCCATCCATCACGCGGGCATCGTCCACCGCGACCTCAAGCCGTCCAATGTGCTGCTCGCGGTCGACGGGCCGCGCGTTATCGACTTCGGTATCGCGCGGGCCGTCGACACCACCGCACTCACCGGCACCGGCGTCAGTGTCGGCACCCCGTCCTTCATGGCGCCCGAGCAGGCGGCCGGGACGAGTTGCACCGAGGCAACCGACATCTTCGCGCTCGGCCAGATCGCGGCCTTCGCCGCGACGGGCGTCCCCGCCTTCGGTGACGGGTCCTCGCACGCCGTCCTCTACCGGATCGTGCATCAGGACCCGGACCTGTCCCGGCTGCCGGACGAGCTGCGGGAGATCGTCGCCGGATGTCTCAGCAAGGACCCGGCGCTACGGCCGTCCACCGCCCGGATCATCGAAATGTGCGGCCAGGCGTCCCAGGACCCGGCGCTGCGTCGCCCCGACGGCTGGTTGCCGTCCTCCTACGCCGCCGATCTCACCCAGGCGGCCGCCCCGGCCCCACCGCCGCAGCCGACGCACCCGCCGACACAGGCGGCCACGGTCGCCTGGGGCCCCGGCCGCCATCCGAACCATCCGGGTCCCGCGACAGCCGGGGGTTACCCGCCGGGGGCGGTGCCGCCTCAGCCGACGCACCCGCCGACGCAGGCGGTCCCGCACACACCGCCGACGCACCCGCCGACACAGCCGGCCACGGTCGCCTGGAGCCCCGGCCGCCATCCGAACCATCCGGGTCCCGCGACAGCCGGGGGCTACCCGCCGGGGGCGGCGCCGCCGCAGCCGTCCCGCAAGCGGAACCGTGCCGGGCTGGTCGTCGCGGGACTGGCCGTTGCCGCGCTCATCGGTGGCGGCGCGTACCTGGTGGGGCACCAGGGGGCCGACAACGGCTCACAGAGCGCCCAGGGCGGGAAGAAGGGCGATGCGCCGCGGTCCGGCGGCGCGACTTCGGGCGGCACCAGCGGAGGGAACAAGGCCCCGGCGGCACCGAAGGGTGCCGTGTACAGGAATCTCAACATTCCTGCCGGTTACTCGGTGACCTTCGCCGACGATCCGCCGCGGCCGGAGCAAGCCGACGTGCACTACGAAGGAGACTTCGGTTACCTGAGCGGCATGACCGAAGCGCCCAACGTCGCCACCAACCTGACCAAGAACACCATGGCGCTGCTGGAGGCCGGTGAGCCGGGTACGCTGGCCGGCTGTCGCGCCGACACCCGATACACCACCTCCATCGAGAGGGACAAGCTCGGCAAGGGGTCCCGGATTTGCGTGAAGACCGGCTCCGGGCACTACGGCCTGGTCACCGTGCACGGTTTCTCGCCCGAGAAGTCACCGAGCCAGTTCGTCAGCGTGGACCTCACCGTCTGGCGCAACGTGGCCTGAAGGGTGTCATTACTCGGCTTGGCTTCGTGAACCGGGCCGATGCACTGTCGGACGTCGTGCGTCCTCGACGTTTGTGGGCCATTGGTCGCTGCTGGTCGCGGGGCCGCTTGTCGGACGCGTGGGTGCGGATCGCCCGGCAGGGGAGGTCCGTTCTCGGCGTTCTTACGTGAGCGGAATTCTCTGCTGTCAGAAGAACGCTGCGATCGAACATGGTCGGCACTCCGCGGTGCCACCGCCTGATCAGCCCAGCCGGACCGCGCGGTCGCATTGTGCGGACCGCTCGCCGGTTTCGACAACAGCGCCGTCTCCTACAGCTTCGGTGGGGCGGCGGTGGTGGCGCGGAGGACCACCTCGCCGGAGATGCGTTCGACGCGGCTGCGGCGGGCCGGGGCGCGGAGGGCCAGACTCATGACGCGCTCGCCCATCCCCTCCAGGGGGAGGGCGACCGTGGTCAGCGATGGGACGAGGTCGCGGACGATCGGGATGTCGTCGAAGCCGGCCAGCGACACCTGGCTCGGCACGTCGATGCCGTGGTGGCGAAAGGCGGACAGCGCACCGATCGCCATCACGTCGGTGAGGGCGAACACGCAGGTCGCCCGCGAACCGCGGCGGACCAGCTCGGTCGCGGCGGCGAATCCGCCGTCACGGCTGAACGACCCCTCGACGACCTGGTCGTCGGGCAGTGGCACCCCGGCCTCGGCCAGGGCGTCGCGGAACCCGCCGAGCCGGTCGACGACGGTGGTGAGCGCGCGCGGGCCGGTGAGCACCGCGAAGTCGCGATGGCCGAGGGCGAGCAGGTCGCGGGCGAGCGCGGCGGCGCCCTCGCGGTTCTCCGGCTGCACAGTGTCGACGCGCAGGCCGCGGTGGCGGCTGAGCACGGCGACCCTGCCGCCGGCCCGTACGTACGGGTCGAGCTCGGCGCTCATCGAGCGTTCCCATGCGCGGTCCTCGAACCCGGATCCGACGAGCAGGATCGCCCGGGCGCGCTGCGCGCGGAGCATCGCGACATAGTCGACCTCGCGCGTCGGGTCGCGGAACGTGCTGGCCAGCATGACCAGCAGGCCGTGCTCGGCGGCCGTGCGGGTGACGCCGCGGGCGATCGCCGCGAAGTACGGGTCGCTGACGTCGTGGCAGATCAGGCCGATGGCCTGGCTGGAGGCGCGGGCGAGCGCCTGGGCGTGCGCGTTGGGCGCGTACGCGAGCTCGGACGCGGCGGCCAGCACGCGTTCGCGCAGGTCGGGGCGGACCTGCGTGGTGCCGTTGAGTACGCGGGAGGCGGTCGCGAGGGAGACCTCCGCCCGCCGTGCGACGTCCTGCAGCGTGACGTGCGCACCGCCGCCGGCGTCATCCGGGCCGTCGGCGGCGTCCGGGCGGGCCGTCTTCGCCCGGGCGTGTACGGCCGGGCGTTCCGGTCGGTGTTCCTTCAAGTTCGCGTCCTCCTGGCTCCAGCATGCCGCGTCCGTGCGGCGAAGCGGAGCGGAGGGCGGGCCGTCCACGACGGAAGTCCGGACAGTTCGCCACATAACTCCTCTTGACCGCGCCGTACGCCATCCCTACGGTAACAGAAAGCGCTTTCAGAATGCGCTTTCTGGGAGCGCAGGGTCAGAGCACGGAGGAGCTCATGGTGAGTCAGAGCACCACATCCAGTGTTCCGGTGGCGGGAGTCGCCGAGCGCGACCGGCCGGGGGCCGGCGAGCAGGTTCTGGACGCGGTCGCGCGATCCTGGCGGCCCGTCGTGCTGCTCCTCGCCTGCCTCGTCCTCTGGTGGGTGATCACCGCAGCGGAGCTGGTCGAGGCCTACCTGGTGCCGTCACCCGCCAAGACCCTCCAGGTGATGAGCGACAAGGCGGGCTACATCTGGCACCACACCTGGATCACGACGTACGAGACGCTGCTGGGCTTCGTCATCGCGGCGATCGTCGGCGTCCTCGCCGCCGTCCTCATGGTGTACTCCTCCTCGATCGAGAGGACGCTCTACCCGGTGCTTCTGTTCGCGCAGGTCATCCCGAAGGTCGCGATCGCGCCGCTGCTCGTCGTCTGGCTCGGCTTCGGCCTCGCCCCGAAGGTCGTCGTCGCGGTGCTCATCGCCTTCTTCCCCGTCGTCATCTCGATGGTCACCGGCCTGAAGGCGGTGGACCCGGAGATGATCCAGCTGTCGGCGACGATGGGCGCTGGACCGCTCCAGACGTTCTCCAAGATCCGATTCCCGGCCTCACTGCCGCATCTGTTCTCCGGCCTGAAGGTCGCCGTGACACTCGCTGTCACGGGTGCCGTCGTGGGCGAGTTCGTCGGGGCAAACGAGGGACTCGGGTACGTGATCCAGCAGGCCAACGGCAACCTCGACACCCCCATGCTCTTCGCCGGTCTGCTCGTCATGTCCCTGATCGGCGTCGTCCTGTTCGTGCTCGTGGAGTTCGCCGAGAAGCTACTGCTGCCCTGGCACGCCAGCCGTCGCGGCGCCGCCGTGACCACCACTTACTGACGGACGGCGTACCCGTCCCGCCGACCTGCTGACGCGATTCTGACCTACCGACGGAGACGATCATGAAACTGCGCAGCCTCGTCCTCACCCTGGTCCCGATCGTGGCGATCGTCGCCGCGTGCGGGGGAGGAGGTGACAAGACCACCAGTGCCTCAGGCAAGAAGCTGGACAAGGTCACGCTGACTCTCAACTGGTACCCCTACGGCGAGCACGCACCGTTCTACTACGGCAAGAAACAGGGCATCTTCGAAAAACACGGCATCGACCTGGAGATCAAGGCGGGGCAGGGCTCGCAGAAGACCGTGCAGGCGACCGGGGCGGGCCAGACCGACTTCGGCTGGGCGGACACGCCGGCGCTGCTGGCGGGGGTCGCCCAGGGCCTGCCGGTCAAGAGCATCGGTGTCTACCTGCAGACGACGCCGGCCGCCGTGCAGTTCTTCTCCGACAAGGCGTTCAAGTCGCCGGCCGACCTGAAGGGCAAACGCATCGCGGCCACCGCGGGTGACGCGCCGTCGCGGACGTTCCCGGCGTTCCTCAAGAAGAACGGCCTGGTGGAGTCGGACGTCCAGCTCCAGAACACCGACCCGGCGGGCAAGATGGCCGCGGTCATCTCCGGCAAGACGGACGGCCTGATCGGCTACGCCAACGACCAGGGCCCGACGATGGCCGCCAAGGCCGGCAAGCAGGTGTCGTACCTGAAGTTCGCCGACTTCGGCCTGAACTACTACTCCAACGGCCTGCTCGTCGGCGACCGCAAGCTCAAGAGCGATGCGGACCTGGTCAAGCGCATGTCCGCCGCGACCAGCGAGGCGTGGGCGGCGGCCGAGAAGGACCCGGCGAACGCCGTCGCCGCCATGCAGGGTGCGTCCCAGCAGCTCCCGGCGCCGACCGTGCTGACCGACCAGTTCAAGACGACGCTGAGCCTCCTGCACACCGACGCCACCAAGGGCAAGGCCCCCGGCGTCAACACCGACGCCGACTGGCAGCAGACCATCAGCGTCTTCACACAGAGCGGCCTGATCTCCAAGGCGCAGCCGCCCTCGGGGTACTGGGACTCCTCCGCCGGCCCGCAGGGCTGACCGACCGGAAGGTGACGACGATGGCCGGACCCGGGAGCACACGGGAACGAGGACAAGTGATCGAGCGAAGCGAGGGAACCGGCAAGGAAGCGGGCCGTGGCGGGAGCGTCCGGCTGGAAGACGTGGCCGTGCGGTTCCGCACGAAGAAGAAGGACGTCACGGCGCTGCGGGACGTGTCGCTCGACGTGGCCGAGGGCGAGTTCGTGGCCATCGTCGGCCCGTCGGGCTGCGGCAAGTCGACGTTGCTCAAGCTGGTCGCGGGCCTGCTCAAGCCGTCCTCCGGGAGCGTGCGGCTGCGGGATGAGCCGGTGACCGGCCCGCGCAACGACATCGGGTACGTCTTCCAGCGGGCTGCGCTGCTGGAGTGGCGCAGCGCCCGGCGCAACATCCTGTTGCAGGCCGAGATGCGCCGGATGCCCGCCGACCGGTCCCGCCGGCGCACCGCGGATCTCATCGCGATGACCGGGCTCGCCGGATTCGAGGACGCGTACCCGCACGAGCTGTCCGGCGGCATGCAGCAGCGGGTGGCGCTCTGCCGGGCGCTGCTGCACGAGCCGCCGGTCCTGCTGATGGACGAGCCGTTCGGCGCGCTGGACGCGCTCACCCGCGAGCAGCTCAACATCGAACTGAACCGCATCTGGCGGGAGACGCGGACGACCGTCCTGCTGGTCACGCACTCGATCGCGGAGGCGGCCTACCTCGCCAACCGGATCGTCGTGATGACCGACCGGCCCGGCACCATCGCCGAGGTCATCGACGTCGACCTGCCCGACGAGCGCGACTACGCCACGACCATGGCGCGTCCGGAGTTCGCCCGTGCCACCGGCCGGATCCGCGACCTGCTCGGCGCGGCCTCGGCCGCGGACTGACCGACACCCGGCACAGAGCGACGACCGACCACCCGCAGAGAGGAACACACAGGGATGGCACGCAGGTCCATTGGGATCGTTTTGAACGGCGTGACCGGCCGGATGGGGTACCGCCAGCACCTCGTCCGCTCGATTCTGGCGATCCGCGACCAGGGTGGGCTGACGACCGCCGACGGCACCGTGCTGTGGCCGGAGCCCGTCCTGGTCGGCCGCAGCGAGGCCAAGCTGCGCGCCGTCGCCGAGCGGCACGGGCTCACCGAGTGGTCCACCGACCTGGACAAGGCGCTCGCCCGGCCCGACGTCGAGGTGTACTTCGACACCCAGATCACCGGCGCCCGGGCCCCGGCGGTCCGGGCGGCGATCGAGGCGGGCAAGCACATCTACACCGAGAAGCCGCTCGCCGAGGACCTGCAGGAGGCGCTCGAACTCGCCCGGCTCGCCGACGGCGCGGGCATCCGGCACGGCGTCGTGCAGGACAAGCTGTTCCTGCCGGGGCTGCTCAAGCTCAAGCGCCTGGTCGACGGCGGCTTCTTCGGGCGCGTCCTGTCCGTACGCGGCGAGTTCGGCTACTGGGTGTTCGAGGGCGACTGGCAGGAGGCGCAGCGCCCGAGCTGGAACTACCGAGTGGAGGACGGCGGCGGGATCATCGCCGACATGTTCTGCCACTGGCGGTACGTGCTCGACAACATCATCGCGCCGGTCCGCTCGGTGCAGGCCCTCGGCGCGATCCACATCCCCGAGCGGGTCGGTGAGGACGGCCGGCCGTACGCCGCGACGGCGGACGACGCCGCGTACGGGATCTTCGAGCTCGAGGGCGGCGTGATCGCACAGATCAACTCCTCCTGGACGACCCGGGTGTTCCGCGACGAACTCGTCGAGTTCCAGGTGGACGGCACCGAGGGCAGCGCGGTCGCGGGACTGCGCCGCTGCCGGGTGCAGCACCGGTCGATGACGCCCAAGCCCGTGTGGAACCCGGACCTGCCCGCCACCGAGGACTTCCGCGCCCAGTGGCAGGAGGTGCCGGACAACGCCGAGTTCGACAACGGGTTCAAGGCGCAGTGGGAACTGTTCCTGCGGCACGTCGCCGACGACGGCGAGTTCCCGTGGGACTTCTACGCGGGCGCGCGAGGCGTCCAGCTCGCCGAGCTGGGCCTGCGCTCGTGGAAGGAGGGCCGTCGCATCGAGGTCCCGGAGCTCGCCAAGTGAAGATCGACCTTCCCCGGGCGGACGGCTCGCTCGTCCCGTACACACTGGGCGAGCCGGGCGCGCATCCGCCGCCGGCGGCCCCGGCGACGTCGCGCGTCGCGTACGCCGCCGCGCACGTGGTCGTCGACCCGCTGGCCGACCCCGAGCGCCTCGACTGGGAGACCACTCTGGCCTTCCGCCGTCACCTGTGGTCGTACGGGCTGGGCGTCGCGGAGGCCATGGACACCGCCCAGCGCGGCATGGGCCTCGACTGGCCGACGACGCGCGAGCTGATCGAGCGAAGCGGGGCGGAGGCGCGGGCCTGCGGCGGCCGGATCGTCTGCGGCGCGGGCACCGACCAGCTCCCGCCCGGACCGGCGCCGCTGGACCGGATCGTCGCGGCGTACGAGGAGCAGCTCGCCGTCATCGAGGCGGCCGGCGGGACGCCCGTCATCATGGCGAGCCGCCAGCTCGCCGCCTCGGCCACCGGGCCGGACGACTACGCCGCGGTGTACGGGCGGCTGCTCGGCCAGGTCGCGCGGCCGGCCGTGCTGCACTGGCTCGGCCCGATGTTCGACCCGGCGCTGGAGGGCTACTGGGGCTCGGCCGACCTGGACGACGCCGCCCGCAGCGTCCTGGCGATCATCGTCGACCACGCCGGCGCGGTCGACGGCATCAAGGTGTCGCTGCTGGACGCCGGGCGGGAGATCGCGCTGCGCCGCGCCCTGCCCGCCGGCGTGCGGCTCTATACCGGCGACGACTTCAACTATCCCGAGCTCATCCGCGGCGACGACCAGGGCCACAGCGACGCGCTGCTCGGCGTGTTCGACCCGATCGCGCCCGCCGCGGCGGCCGCCCTCGGCGCGCTGGACGCGGGGGACCTGGCGGCGTACGAGCGGATCTTCGCCCCGACCGTGCCACTGGCCCGGCACATCTTCACCGTCCCGACGTACTACTACAAGACGGGCGTGGTGTTCGTCGCCTGGCTGGCCGGGCACCAGGCGCACTTCAGCATGGTCGGCGGTCTGGAGAGCGCCCGCTCGGTCCCGCACCTGGTCCGGCTCTTCGAGCTCGCGGACCAGGCCGGCCTGCTGCCCGACCCGGAGCTCGCGGTGGCCCGCATGCGCGCGTGGCTCACCGTTCAGGGAGTGGCCACATGAGCCTCGAACGATTCAGCCTGAACCAGTGGACGACGCGATACTGGCCCCTGCCGGACCTGGTCGCGGGCTGCGCCGAGGCCGGGGTGACCGGCGTCGGGCTCTGGCGTGAACCGGTGGCCGAGTACGGCCTGGCCCGTACGGCGAAGCTGGTCCGCGACGCCGGGCTCACCGTGACGTCGCTGTGCCGGGGCGGGTTCTTCCAGCAGCCGGACGCGATCGCGGAGAACCGCCGGGCGATCGAGGAGACCGCCGAGCTGGGCGCGCCGGCCCTGGCGTTGGTCAGCGGCGGGCTGCCCGAGGGCTCCCGCGACGTCGACGGCGCGCGGCAGCGGGTCGCCGACGCGCTCGCCGAGCTCGCGCCGTACGCCGGGCGGCACGGCGTACGGCTGGCGATCGAGCCGCTGCACCCGATGTACTGCTCCGACCGTTGCGTGGTCTCGACGCTCGACCAGGCGCTCGACCTGGCCGCGCCGCTCCCCGCCGCGCAGGTCGGCGTCATGGTCGACACCTACCACCTGTGGTGGGACCCGGGCGCGTACGCCGCCATCGCGCGTGCCGGGGCCGAGGACCGGATCGCGCTCTTCCAGGTGGCCGACTGGATCACTCCTCTGCCCGAGGGCGTCCTGACCGGGCGCGGGATGCTCGGCGACGGCTGCGTCGAGCTGCGCCGGTTCCGTACGGCCGTGGACGAGGTCGGCTACACGGGGCCGATCGAAGTCGAAATTTTCAACGACGACCTCTGGGCGATGCCGGGGGCGGAGGCGCTGTCGCTGTGCCTCGCCCGCTTCGCCGAGCACGTGACCTGATCCGAGCTGTCTGGAGCGCGTGAGCGCATCCTCCGCCGACCACGCCCCGAAGGAGGCCGCCGAAACCCTCTCTTGACCCTGTGATCGCCCTCGCCTACGTTCGGGAAAGCGTTTACAGAAAGCGCTTTCCGCCTATCGACCCCATGGGTGGCAGAATGACGAAGTTCAGATGGTGCCTTCTGATAACCGTCGCTCTACTCGCGGCTCTGTTCACGGTGCCCCAGCAGGCCGCGCTCGCCGACGAAACTCCCGTCACCGACCCGATCCCCGAACGACCGATCACCTCCGACCTGGGGCTGGTCCTCCAGGAGTACGCGCAATTCCCCAAGTCCGAGCCCGTTCCCGCGCCCGTCGACGCCCGCCTCATGCGCTGGGCGCGGATCAACTTCATCGGTGAGGTGCCGGACGGCTCCGGGCGGATGTACGTGCCGGACCTGAACGGCAACCTCTACGTCGTCCGGAACGGACAGCCGCACGTCTACCTCGACGTCAAGGCGCAGTTCGAGCCGTACTTCTTCTCCGGGCGCGGCCTCGGCCAGGGCTTCGGCATCGTCGCCTTCGACCCGGGCTTCCGGACGAACGGGAAGTTCTACACCATCCATACCGAGCTGGCTTCCAGCACGACCAAGGTTCCCGACCTGACGCCGCAGGCGGGCACCATCTACCACGGCGTCGTCGACGAGTGGACCGCCGACGATCCGAAGGCGGACACGTTCCACGGAACGCACCGGGAGATCCTCCGGCTCGGCTTCGGCGGACAGATCCACGGCATCCAGGAAATGGGTTTCAACCCGAACGCCAAGCCGGGCGACAAGGACTACGCCAAGCTCTACATCGCCGCCGGTGACGGCGGACAGGGCCAGGCCGCCGGCAACGACGACCCGCAGAACCTCGCGGTCCCGCAGGGCAAGCTCCTGCGGATCGACCCGCACGGGAACAACAGCGCGAACGGCAAGTACGGCATCCCGGCCGACAACCCGTTCGTCGGCAAGTCCGGCGCCCTCGGGGAGATCTTCGCCCTCGGCTTCCGCGACCCGCACCGCTTCAGCTGGGACACCGGCGGCAGCCATCAGTTGTTCCTCGGCCACATCGGCGAGCACGCCATCGAGGGCGTCTGGGACATCCGCGCCGGCGACAACGCCGGCTGGCCGAACCGCGAGGGCCCGTTCACCTTCGTGAAGAACGACCGCTGCGACCTGTACCCGCTGCCCGAGGACGACGCGAAGTACAACTACGACTACCCGGTGGCCGCCTACGACCACGACCCGCCGGCCGGCTGGAACTGCAGCTCGGACATCGGTAAGGCGATCTCCGGTGGCTACGTCTACCGCGGCCACAAGCTGCCCGAGCTGTACGGCAAGTACGTCTTCGGCGACCTGGTCGACGGCGCGGTCTACTACACCGAGCAGAGCCAGATGCGCCGCGGCGCCGCGCGGGCGCCGATCCACCAGCTCCAGACGTTCGACACGAACGGCAACCGGCTGACGATGCAGCAGTTCGCCGGCGACAAGCGCGTCGACCTGCGCTTCGGCCGTGACAGCAAGGGCGAGCTCTACCTGCTCTCCAAGGCGAACGGCAAGATCTGGAAGGTCGTCGGCACGCGGCACTTCGCCGCCGGATCGGTGGGCCACACCCATGTGGGCGGCACGGCGGGCGCGAAGAACTGGGCGCCGGTCACCCCGTCGAAGTGGAAGTTCGAGGGTGACCAGACGATCCTGGCCGAGGCCGGCACCGAGCGTCCCGGCCCGCGTCGCCCGTTCGAGTACGCGGTGCTCACCAAGGGGCCGAAGTTCGGCACCGAGCGGATCGACGCCGACGTGCGGATCGACACTCCGACGGACGTCACCAACCGAGATGTGATCATCGTGTTCGGCTACCAGTCGGACACGCAGTTCTACTACGCGCATCTGTCCCAGGACAATTCGATCTACCCGCACAACGGGATCTTCGTGGTGAACAACGCCGACCGGCTGCGGCTCGAGGACCAGTGGGACCCGCTACGGTCGCGCGGCGCCGAGCCGTCGATCACCGACATGAAGTGGCATCACGTGACGGTGATCCGGCACGTCGACACCGGTGAGATCGCGGTGTACCTCGACCACGCGAAGGACCCGCGGATGACGGCGGTCGACAAGACCCTGGGAGCCGGTCGCGTCGGCTTCGGGTCGTTCGACAACACCGGACGGGTCCGCAACTTCAAGGTCACCGGCACGGCGGCCGGCGCCTGACCGCGGGCTCGGGCCGCCGGTCCGGGGCCCGAGCCCCCGCGCAATTCCGGCGGTCACCGTCCCAGGGCGGTGACCGCCGGACCCCAGACGCACGTGGAGGGAACATGAGAGATCTCAGCGCGACCCTACGGTCCCGGCGCCTGCTGGCCGCCGCCGTGGCCACCCTGGTGTGCGGGCCGCTCGCGGCGACCGCGGCCCGGGCGGACACCGGCGCGGCCTCGGCCCAGGGCAACGGCGACCACGCCCTGTCGGCGGTGATGCCGAGCCTGCGGCCCAACCTGGTCTCCTACTACGACTTCGAGCACCCCGTACGGGGCAACCCCGGGCAGGAGAGCGACCGCGGGTTCTCCGGCACGACCATCGACCTGATCAATGGCGGAGCCGCCATGCGCGTACGGGACAGCGTGTCCCCGGGCGGCGGCCACGCGATCCAGACCCGGCAGGTGAACCCCGCGACCAAGGGCAACGACGACTGGAAGGCCGGAACGTACTCGGCGACCGGCGTACCGACCCTGCGCGCCTTCAACGCCGCCAAGGAAGCCTCGATCATGGGCTGGTTCAAGGTCACCGGCTCCAACCCGGGCCTCAACTCCGAGACGTCGAACCCGTCCGACTACTACAACGCGGTCGGCCTGGCGGGCCTGCTCAGCGGCGACTCCCAAGGCCACGACGTACGGGCGCTGCTCGAAGTGATCGACGTGTCGGGCACCCTGCGCGTCGTCGCGCTCGGCCGCCGCATCGACGGCGGCAAGTCGCAGACGTTCGCCGCGAACCAGGACTGGCAGAGCATCCTGACTCCCGGCACATGGGTCTTCCTCGCGGCGTCGTTCGACTACGACCACGGCACGATGCGGCTCTACAAGAACGGCCGGCCGCTGGACGGCTTCTACACGACGGCCGGCGACCCCTGGCAGATCGACACACCGGGCACACACCGCACCACGGCGACCGACCCGCGCGGCATCAAGATCGGTGGAAGCTTCCCCCAGAACACCGCCGAGAGGAACCCCTGCGACTGCCGGATGGACGACCTGATGTTCCTGAACCGGGCCGTGACCGACAAGGAGGTCTGGCAGCAGTATCACCGGACCGTGTCGGGCCGCCACTGACCGAGACCGTAGGGTGAGCCACCCCCCGGGCTCACCCTACGGCTCATCCCGGGAGCGGCGAGCCGTCGAACGCGGAGATCGCGCGTCGGCGGACCGCCCCGCTGTCCGGGCACTGGTTTCTCCGCCCGGTTCCACCAGCTGGTGCAGAACGCCTACCCGCCACCCTCCTGAGGTACGCGACGGGCGGGGACACCTCGGTGGCCCCGCCCACCGCGCTCACGTGGACTGCCGCCACTTGGACGCGAGCGGTGCCCACTCATCGAGTCGGGCGAGCATCTGCGACTCGGTTCCGGCCGGCAGCAACAGCAGGCACCGGTCGATGCCGGCGTCGGCGAGCGTGGCCAGCAGCCGGTCGTCCGGTGGGGTGTTGAACACTGTGATCGGGATCGTTCCCCGACCGGCGTCGGTGGCACGCCGGCGCAACGCCGCGGCACGCTCGCTCAGTTCGCCGGCGTCGGCAAGCCCGTCACATTGCGGGAGCCAGCCGTCGCCGAACGCGAGGACCCGATCCTCGGCGCCGGGGCCGTTACCGCCGACCAGGACTGGCGGATGCGGCCGCTGGTGCGGCTTGGGCCAGGACCAGATCGGCTCGAAGTCGACGTACTTTCCGTGGAACTCGGCCTCGTCGTCGGTCCAGATCCGGCGCATCGCCATCACCCGTTCGGCCAGCAGCGCCATCCGGGTGCGCGGGTCGGTGCCGTGGTTGGCCAGCTCCATGCGGTTCCAGCCGGCGCCGACGCCGAAGAGGAACCGACCGCCCGACAGCTGGTCAAGGCAGGCGACCTCTTTTGCCGTCACGATCGGGTCCCGCTGAGTCAGCAGGCACACTCCGGTGCCGAGCTTGAGCGTGCGGGTGACCGCGGCGCCCGCGGACAGCGCCACGAAGGGGTCGAAGGTTTCGGCGTAGTCCCGGGTCGACCCCCCGTCGTTCCGCCGGCTGTGCACGGGGATGTGGCTGTGTTCCGGAAAGAACAGTGACTCAAAGCCGCGTTCTTCTATCGCGTGGGCCAGCTCGTGCGGCGTCATGCCGTACGAGCCGGCGAAGGTAGTGATTCCGATGTCCACGCCAGGAACCTAATACCAGCAGCGGATCATCGCAGCGCGTTCGATCGTCCGCCATGGATGAACGTGGGCGAATGCGTTGTGCGGACCGCTCAGCGATTCTCATTCCATCCGCGGCTTCGGAGTTCAGTGTTGTTCATGAGAAGCCTGCGCATCGCTCCGTAGCTCACGCCGAACTCTTCGGCGACGCGGCGGATCGACCATCCCTGCTCGTACAGCCGTACGGCGTCTCGCGCGTTTCGCTGAGGATCGGGTGAACCGGCGGACTCCAGTTTCGCGGTGATGTCGGTCGGCGGTAGCGGCGGTGGCCGCCGGGCGTCGCGAGCGCGGTGAGGATCCCGTCGCGTGCCCATCGGGCGATGGTGGTGGTGCGGACGCCGAAGATCTCGGCGACTTCGCGTGGCCGGAGGAGGTCGTCGTCGGGAGACGGGCCGTGGTAAGGCACGAGGGAGCCGTTCTAACTCGATCTGTGGGGAGAGGGGATCATGCCGAGCCGGTCTAGGTATTCGTTCGTATCTCCGCCGGAATGCGGAAGCCTGCCCGGACGACCTTGATCACCTGACCTCCGACCTCGCGAACCTTGTACTCCCAGCCATCCGACAACGCCGCCACGAGCAACATGCCGCGTCCGGATTCGGTCATGGCATCGAGATCATCCGCAGAGTGCACCACGGGCGCGTCTGGTGAATGGTCCATCACGTCGACCCGCGCGAGGCCACGCGCGACCGATATGCGAACCGCGAACTGATCATCCTCACCACGAGCGGCGTGGCGCACGGCGTTGGTGGCCAGTTCTGAGACGACCTCTTGAACCCGGTCGATCAGGTGAAGCTGTGCGCAGAGCTGTGCATCGTCGCCCGCTTGGGGATTCGTAACGAGATAAAGCCATTTCACCGCAAATCGCCGCGCCTCGCGTACCTGCGCGGCATCGGCCGCGTAGACCCGGAGTCGCCCCGGCTCGATACCGGATGGTAGCCATTCATCGGCCGGTGCATTTAGTACATCCATGATGTGCCCGATCTGTGAGTCTGGGCTCTGTGACAGGCCCCATAGT
Organism: Actinoallomurus sp. CA-142502; assembly: GCF_050936355.1. NCBI lineage: Bacteria > Bacillati > Actinomycetota > Actinomycetes > Streptosporangiales > Thermomonosporaceae > Actinoallomurus > Actinoallomurus sp. CA-142502. The sequence goes on along the minus strand of NZ_JBNJMY010000001.1, from coordinate 8,028,859 downwards.
GGCCCTCCCCGTGAAAGAATGGGATTTCACAGTGAACATTGAAAAACCCAGGAGTCGCCGATGGGCAGCGTGAAGAACGTCGATCCGATGACGTCTATGTGGGCGTGGTTAGCCTACGACCTGCGAAGATATCGCCTCGCGAGAGGAGAAACGCTCGCCACCGTCGGCCGGATCATGCGGGTGGGCACGTCAAGCGTCTCGAACTACGAGGCTGGAGAACGCCGTCCTGACCTCAAGGGTGTGAAATCGCTGGATGAAGCATGGGACACATCCGGGCATTTCACTCGTATCTTTATCTACGCCCAGACCGCCCATGTTCCCGATTGGTTCCGTGAACACCTGGTGTATGAACAGCGGGCGCACACGGTGCGGATCTTCGAACCGCTCGCAGTCCCCGGCCTGTTCCAGACACCGGAGTATGCGCGTACGGCGCTCACGGCCGGCGGCGTGCAAGAGATCGAGCAGGCACTGGCGGCGCGCCTTGACCGTCAGAAGATATTCACTCGGCCGAATCCCCCGCGTGCGTGGGTACTGCTCGACGAAGGGGTCATAGATCGCCCGGTCGGCGGCAAGGCCGTCATGCGTGAGCAACTCGCGCATCTTCTGGAAATGTCTCAGCTGCCCCACGTGGTGGTGAGGATCGTCCCGCGCGCCGTCGGCTATCACATGGGGCTGGATGGGGCGTTCAAGACCATGTCCGTAATGCCGGAGGGTGACGTGGCATACACCGAAGCCTCAGAAGGGGGCAGACTGGTGCTGGACGCCCAGGGGGTCGCCCGGTTTGCACTACGGTTCGAGCAGATCGGGGCGGACGCCCTAGGTAGAACCGCTAGCCGAGAGCGGATCGCTGAAGCATTGGAGTCCATGACATGAGTACGCCTGCCGAGACGTGCGGTCCCGTATGGCGGAAGTCCAGCAGGAGCGGATCACAGGCGCAGTCAGATTGCGTTGAAGTCGCGTCTGGCATGCGCGAGGACCTCAACGCCCAGGCTTAGCCAGCACCCTTCACCTCCACCGAAGGCCGGGGTGATCGGAGCTACGACAGGCCGACGCGTCGGGCGGCGGTGTCCCAGGCGGTCTCGTCGCCGCGTGGGTGGTAGACGGTGAGGTCCTGGGTCCGGCGTACGAGGTCGCGTGGGTCGGTGGTCAGGCCGTGGGCGCGGGCCTGGACCAGGGCGTTGCCGATGGCGGTCGCCTCGACCGGGCCCGCCACGACCGGCAGTCCGCAGGCGTCGGCGGTCAGCTGGCACAGCAGGGTGTTGCGTGCTCCGCCGCCGACCACGTGCACCACCTCGACGGACCGGCCGGACAGCCGGGCGGCGTCGCGGATGGCCGCGCGATGACCCAGGGCGAGGCTCTCCAGGACGCACCGTACGACCTCGGCCCGTCCGGCCGGAGGCCGCTGGCCGGTGCGCGCGCAGTACTCGGCGATCCGCGCGGGCATGTCGCCGGGCGGGATGAAGGACTGGTCGCCCGGGTCGACGAGCGCGGCGAACGGCGGCGCGTCCGCGGCGGCGGCGAGCAGGTCGGGCAGTGACGCCTCGGCGCGCCAGGTGCGCAGCGACTCCTGGAGCAGCCACAGGCCCATGACGTTGCGCAGGTACCGGATGGTGCCGCCGACGCCGACCTCGTTCGTGAACCCCGCGACGCGGCTCTCCTCCGTCAGCACCGGCGCGGTCAGCTCCACCCCGGCCAGCGACCACGTGCCGCACGAGACGTACCCGAAGCGGTCGTGCTCCGCGGGCACCGCGAACACGGCCGAGGCGGTGTCGTGCGAGCCGACCGCCGTGACCGGCAGCGACTTCGGCAGCCCGGTCTCGGCGGCGACGTCGGCCCGCAGGGTGCCGATGACCTCGCCCGGCCGCCGCAGCGGCGGCAGGATCGTCGCGGGCAGGCCGAGGCGGTCGATGAGGGGGTACGCCCAGTCGCCGGCGCGCACGTCGTACAGCCCGGTCGTGGAGGCGTTCGTGATCTCCGCGCCGGCCTCGCCGGTCAGCCAGTACGCGAGCAGGTCGGGCACCATCAGCAGCGTGCGCGCCGCCTCCGGGACCGGCCCGGACAGCAGCTGGTAGACGGTGTTGAACGGCAGGAACTGCAGTCCGCCGACGTCGTACAGGGCCTGCGCGCCCACCTTCGCGACGACGTCGTCCATGACGCCGTCGGCCCGGCCGTCACGGTAGTGGACGGGGTTGCCGAGCAGGGCGCCGGCGGAGTCGAGCAGCCCGTAGTCGACGGCCCACGAGTCGACCCCGATCGACGCGATCCCCTCCGCGGCCCGCAGGCCGTCCAGCGCGTGCCCGTACAGGCCGAGGACGTCCCAGTACAGCGTGCCCGCCGCGCGTACGGGGCGGTTGGGGAAGCGGCGCGCCTCGCGCAGGGCCAGTTCGTCCTCGCCCACCCGGGCGATCATCACACGCCCGCTGGAGGCGCCGAGGTCCACGGCGGCGAATGAACGCGGCTGCATGTCTCCCCTAATTCGGCTCGGTGGTGTACGGCTTGGTCGTCGACGACGGGACACGGGCGGGCGGCCCGCGTCCTTCAGGCGTCGACGATCAGGATCGACAGGCGGCGCGGGCCGTGCACGCCCTCGACGCGGGACAGTTCGATGTCGCTCGTGGCCGACGGGCCGGACACGAACGTGAGGGGCCGGTCCGGCGACAGCCGCTCGATCGCCTCGGGCACGTCCGCGACGATCTGGCCGGTCTCGACGACGACCAGGTGGAAGTCGGGGACCAGCGTGAGCGCCCGCCGTCCCTGCCCGGGGCCGTGGTCGAGCACGACCGTGCCGGTCTCGGCGATGGCGACCGCGCAGCCGGTGACCACGCCGTCGAGTGCGTCGAGGTCGGCGACGGAGAGCGGCGGGTCGTCCCGTACGGCGTCGACCTCGGCCGTCCACGCGTCGGGCAGCCCGGCCGGCACGGCGAGCCGGCCGTCCGGTTCGCCCAGGACCGCCGGCAGTTCGGCGCGGGCGATCCGCCGCACCTGTGCCCGGTAGTCGGCGGCGCGCTCGGCGAACAGGTCCACGACGTCGCCGTCGTGGTGCCGGCGCAGGTAGCGGCGAGGAATGGCGTCGTAGCCGGTCACGGGCGCGTCGCCGAGCCGGCGCAGGATCTCTTCACGGGCGCTCATCGGCGGTTCCACCAGTCGCGGAAGGTCTCGGTCGCGGGGACGGGCGCGTCGCGGGTGTCGGTCCAGCGCGCCATCGGGCCGGGCAGCCGCCCGATGAAGCCTCGCCGGCCGAGCACCCGCCCGGCCGTACCGGCCAGGCGCTGCCCGAACGCCAGCCGGGTGGGCGAGCGCAGCGTCCAGGCGGCGAACCGCATGGCGGCCCGCTCGGTACGCCCGTGCACGGCGCGCGACCGCAGGTGGACCAGCACCTCAGGGATGTCGATCGCGACCGGGCACGCCTCGAAGCAGGCGCCGCACAGCGTCGAGGCGTACGGCAGCGAGTCGTCCACCGGCGACCCGGCACCGCGCAGCTGAGGCGACAGGATCGCGCCGATCGGCCCGGGGTACGGCGATCCGTACGCGTGGCCGCCCGCCCGCTGGTAGACGGGGCAGACGTTCAGGCACGCGGAGCAGCGGATGCAGCGCAGCGCCTGGCGGCCCACCTCGTCGTCGCGCGTCGCGGTACGGCCGTTGTCGACCAGGACGAGGTGGAAGGTCTGTCCCTCCGTCGCGCCCGACCAGACCGAGGTGTAGGGGTTCATCCGCTCGGCGGTGGAGGAGCGCGGCAGGAGCTGCAGGAACACCTCCAGGTCGCGCCAGGTGGGCAGCACCTTCTCGATGCCCATCACCGAGATGAGCGTCTCCGGCAGTGTGAGGCACATCCGCCCGTTGCCCTCGGACTCCACGACGACGAGCGAGCCGGTCTCGGCCACCGCGAAGTTCGCCCCGGACACCGCCACCTTCGCGGCGAGGAACCGTTCGCGCAGGTGCTCGCGGGCGGCCGCGGCGAGACGCGCGGGGTCGTCGGTGAGGTCGTCGGGCGCGCCGGGCATCTCCCGGCGGAAGATCTCGCGGATCTCCGCCCGGTTCCGGTGGATCGCCGGAACCAGGATGTGGGAGGGGCGGTCGCCGCCGAGCTGCACGATCAGTTCGGCCAGGTCGGTCTCGTACGCGTGGATCCCGGCGGCGTCGAGGGCCTCGTTCAGGCCGATCTCCTGGGTGGCCATCGACTTGACCTTGACCACCTCGGTCTCGCCGGTGGCCTTGATCAGGTCGGTGACGACCTGGTTCGCCTCGGCCGCGTCGCGGGCCCAGTGCACGGTGCCGCCGCGGGCCGTCACCTGCTCCTCCAGCAGGCGCAGGTAGTGGCCCAGGTGCTCGATCGTGTGGTCCTTGATCTGTTTCCCGGTCTCCCGCAGCTCCGCCCAGTCCGCCAGCTCGCCGACGGCGGTGACACGCTTGGCACGGATCGTGGTGGTGGCGTGCGCGAGGTTGCGGCGCAACTGCGTGTCGCGCACGGCCGCCCGAGCGGCGTCCGGGAAGGCGGGCATCCCCACATACGTCGGCATGGCCGCCCCGGCGGTGTCGTGATGCCCCGGCACGGAGTCACCTTCCTGTCTGGCCTGTCTGGCTGGTCTCGTGCGCTCGTTCACTCGGTGGCCGCCAGGATCTCGGCCAGGTGCAGCGTCCGTACGCCCGTCCGCAGCCGCGACAGCAGGCCGCCGATGTGGGCGAGGCAGGAGTTGTCCGCCGCGCAGACCACCTCGGCTCCGGTCTGCCGGATCCGGGCGACCTTGTCGGCGCCCATCGCGGCCGACACGTCGGGGTTCTTCAGCGCGAACGTTCCGCCGAAGCCGCAGCACTCGGCGGCGTCCGGGAGCTCGACGAGGTCGATCCCGCGTACGGCGCGCAGCAGCCGCAGCGGCCGGTCGCCCACGCCGAGCGCCCGCAGGGAGTGGCAGGTCGGGTGGTAGGTCACCCGGTGCGGGAAGTACGCGCCGACGTCCTCGACGCCGAGCACGTCGACGAGCAACTCGGTCAGTTCGTGGACGCGGGGCCCGAGCCGGTCCGCCTCTTCGGCCAGACCGCGGTCGCCGACGGTACGGGCGACGCGCACGTGGTTCTCGCGGATCATCCCGGCGCAGGACGCCGACGGGACGACGATCGCGTCGAACGGTTGGAACGTTTTAACAAAATCCTTGACGAGGGGTCCGCACTCCCGGTCGTACCCGGTGTTGTAGTGCATCTGGCCACAGCAGGTCTGCTCGGCGGGGAAGACGACCTCGTGCCCGAGCCGCTCCAGGAGGGTGACCACGGCCTTGCCGGTGCCCGGGTAGAGGGTGTCGTTGAAACAGGTGACGAACAGGGCGATGCGCATGTCAACGGCTCGATTCGCGGACGACGAGTTCAGGCTGGAACATGATCTGCTGATGCGCGTGGCTCTCCGGGTCGTCGCACTCGTCCAGCAGCAGCTCGGTGGCGATCTTGCCGAGCTGGTAGGTCGGCTGCCGGATCGAGCTGAGCGGCACGGTGCCGGCCGCGGAGAACTCGATGTCGTCGTAGCCGATCAGCGCCACGTCGTCGGGCACGCTCACTCCCGCCTGGGAGAGCGCGCGAAGCACGCCCAGCGCGAGCATGTCGTTGGCGCAGAAGATCGCGTCGGGTAGTCCGCCGGCCAGCAGCTTCTCGGCGGCGAGACGGCCGCCGTTCGCGTTCATCTCCGGGACGGCCAGCTCCTCCAGCGCCCGCACCGGCAGGCCGGCGGTGCGCAGCGCGCGCCGCGCGCCCTTCCGCCGCTCGCCGCACTGCCGGATGCCCATCGGCCCGGACACGTACGCCAGCCGCTCGGCGCCCCGGCTCAGCAGGTGCGTCACGGCGAGATCGCCGCCGGCCACGTCGTCGACGGACACCGAGCACAGGTCACCGGGCGAGGAGTGGTCCACGAGCACGACGGCGACGCCGCGGTCGCGCAGCGCCTCCACGCTCGTGAGATCCTCGCCCGCCGGGGTGATGAGCACTCCCCGCACCCGCTGCTCGGCCAGGACCCGCAGGTTGCGGGCCTCCTTGTCGAAGGACTCGCCGGAGTTGCACAGGATCACGGCGTGGTCGCGGTCGCTGGCGACGTCCTCGACGCCGCGGGCGACCTCGACGAAGAACGGGTTGCCGACGTCGAGCACGACCAGGCCGACCGCGCGGTTCTGCCCGGCCCGCAGCGTCGCCGCCGAACCGTTGCGCACGAAGCCCAGATCGCCGATGGCCCGCTCGACGCGGTCGCGCGTCTCGGCCCGTACCCGCTCGGGGTGGTTCAGCACGTTCGAGACCGTGCCCGGCGAGACGCCCGCGAGCCTGGCGACCTCCTTGATCCCCACGGTGCCCATGCCCAACGCCGGTACCTCTTCTCCACGATCTGATGGCGTTCACTGTGAACGACCCGATTAAAACGTGTCAACTCGTTCCGGGGTGGCGGCTCGACGGGGTCGACGGTGACCTTCTCGTTATCTGAGTACCATCACCGCAGCTCAGAGGTGTAGTGAACGTTTCGTTTCGGGAAGATCACGACGATGTGACTCTTGACCGCGCCGCGCTCCCAGATCTACGGTCCCAGGTCAATCGCGTTAAAACGTTTTTATTCCGTTCACTTCCGGAGGAAGCATGAGCGAAGCTCCGCCGATCCTGGCCCTGTCGAATGTCAGCAAGGCATTCGGCGCGGTGCGGGCTCTGCAGGACGTCTCCCTGGAGCTGTGGGGCGGAGAGATCCACGCGCTCGCCGGCGAGAACGGGGCGGGCAAGTCCACGCTCGTCAAGACCCTGGCAGGCGTGCACCGCCCCGACCAGGGACAGGTGCTGCTGGACGGCCGCCCCGTCGAGTTCCACGGCCCCGGTGACGCGCAGCAGGCGGGTGTCGCGGTGATCTATCAGGAGCCGACGTTGTTCCCCGATCTGTCGGTCGCGGAGAACATCTTCATGGGCCGTCAGCCGCGGGCGAGTTTCGGCCGCATTGACCGTCGGGCGTTGCGTGCGGAGACGGCGAGGTTGTTCGAGCGGCTGGGCGTGGCGTTGGATCCGGACCGTCCCGCGCGTGGTTTGTCGATCGCGGACCAGCAGATCGTGGAGATCGCGAAGGCGATCTCGCGTGATGCCCGGGTGTTGATCATGGATGAGCCGACGGCGGCGCTGTCGGGTAATGAGGTCGCGCGGCTGTTCACGGTCTCCCGCACCCTTCAGGACCAGGGTTGTGCGCTGCTGTTCATCTCCCACCGGTTGGAGGAGATCTTCGAGATCTGCCAGCGGGTGACGACACTGCGCGACGGCCGCTACATCTCCACCGAGATGGTCGACGCGCTCACCGCCGACGACCTCGTCCAGCGGATGGTCGGCCGCGAACTCGACACCCTCTACCCGAAGCAGGAGACCACGCCGGGGGAGACGGTGCTGACGGTCTCCCGGCTGACCCGCGAGGGCGTCTTCACCGACGTGTCCTTCGAGGTGCGCGCCGGAGAGATCGTCGCGCTCGCCGGCCTGGTCGGCGCCGGGCGCAGTGAGGTGGCTCGCGCGATCTTCGGCATCGACCGCTACGACGCGGGCGGCGTCCAGGTCGGCGAGGTTCGGCTGCCGGGTGGCAGCCCGACCGCCGCGATGTCGGCCGGGCTCGCGCTGGTGCCGGAGGATCGGCGTCAGCAGGGGCTGGTCATGGACGGTTCGATCGAGCGCAACATCGGTCTGACCCAGTTGAGCTCCCTGCGTCGCGGACCGGTGATCTCCCGGAAGGTCGAACGGGATCGGGCGGCCGACTGGGCCATCCGGCTCCAGCTCAAGTACGCCCGCCTCAGCGACACCGTCGGCGTGCTGTCCGGCGGCAACCAGCAGAAGGTGGTCCTCGCCAAGTGGCTGTCCACCGAGCCGTCGGTGCTGATCATCGATGAGCCCACGCGCGGCATCGACGTGGGCACCAAGGCCGAGGTGCACCGGCTGCTGTCCGAACTGGCCGGCCAGGGCCTCGCGGTCTTGATGATCTCCTCGGATCTGCCGGAGGTGCTCGGGATGGCCGACCGGGTGCTCGTCATGCACGAAGGCCGGCTCACCGCCGAGATCCCACGGGACGAGGCGACCGAAGAGACCGTGATGGCCGCAGCGACCGGCCAGACCCGACAGGAGGCAGCCTGATGGCGGCCGTGACCGCTGACGCCGGCGGGCGCCGGCTCGTCGACATCGTCCTACGCGCGCGCGAACTGAGCATCGTCGCGGCACTGATCGTCCTGGTGGCCGTGACGACGGCGGCGAATTCCTCGTTCCTGTCGTCGCAGGGTGTCAAGGACATCTTCCTCAACGCCTCGATCCTGGCCTTGCTCGCGGTCGGGCAGACGATGGTGGTGGTGACCCGCAACATCGATCTGTCCGTGGGGTCGGTGGTGGGGCTCGTCGCGTTCGCGTCGGGCAAGTTCGTGCTCGGTCATGACCGGAACATCGTCTTGGTGCTGGTGTTGGGCATGGCGATCGGTGCGGTGTGCGGGCTGGTCAACGGGGTGCTGGTCAGTTTCTTCAAGGTGCCGGCGCTGGTGGTGACGCTCGGGACGCTGTATGTGATCCAGGGCCTGGATTACTACTGGGCGCACGGGCAGCAGATCAACGCCGCCGACGTGCCCTCCTCCCTGCTCGAACTCGGCAGCGGCAGTGTGCTGGGGATCCCGTACCTGCCGTTGATCACGCTCGTGGTGATGGTGGGTGTGGGGTACTACCTGCGTTCGTTCCCCTCGGGCCGGGAGTTCTACGCGATCGGCTCCAACCCCGACGCCGCGCGGCTGGCGGGAATCGCGATCCGCAAGCGGATCCTGACGGCCTATGTCGTCAGCGGTGTGCTGGCCGGGTTGGCCGGGGTGTTGTGGCTGGCGCGGTTCGGCACCGTGGTGGCGGACGCGGCGCACGGCTGGGAGCTGAAGGTGGTCTCGGCGGTCGTGGTCGGTGGTGTGGCGATCGTGGGCGGGCTGGGCAGTGTGTACGGCGCGGCGTTGGGTGCGTTGTTGCTGACCACGATCGGCAGTGTCCTGGTGGTGTTGAAGGTCAATTCCTTCTGGCAGGACGCCATCGCCGGCCTGCTGCTCCTCCTGGCCATCAGCGTGGACCGTCTGCTGTCCCTGCGCGTCACCCGCGCGCTGCGAAGGAGGAACGCCCGCCATGGCGCCTGAAGCTCCCGCGAAGGCCCCCGTCGCGCGACCGCGCGCCGAGGCACCCCGCCCGCTGACCCGGTTCGTCCGCTGGGACGTCATCGTGACCGCCCTGCTGATCGTCGTCTTCCTCGGCGGTGCGTTCGGCAGTTCCGACTTCGCCACGAGCGACAACCTCTCCTTCGCCCTCGATGACCTGTCCGAGATCGCGCTGATCGCGCTGCCCATGACCCTGCTGGTCGTGGCGGCCGAGGTGGACCTGTCCGTCGCGTCGGTGCTGGGTATGTCCAGCGCGGTGTTCGGCGCGCTGTGGGACGCCGGCTGGGCGATCGAGACCATCGTCCCGGTCCTCCTGGTGATCGGCGTCGTGGCCGGGCTGGTCAACGGGCTGCTCGTCACGCGGCTGGGGTTGCCGTCGCTGGCCGTCACGATCGGCACGATGACCCTCTACCGCGGGCTCGCCTACGTCGTACTCGGCACGAAGGCGGTCGCGGAGTTCCCGCAGAACTACGCGGACCTGGCCACCAAGACCGTGCCCGGCACCCCGATCCCGTACCCCTTCGCGCTGTTCATCGTGCTCGCGGTCGTCACCGCGATCGTCCTGCACGCCACCGGCCTGGGCCGCTCGCTGTTCGCGATCGGTGCGCAGGAGGAGGCCGCGTTCTTCGCCGGCATCCGCGTGAAGCGCATCAAGCTGCTGCTCTTCGTCGTCTCCGGCGTCGTCTCCGCGTTCGCCGGCGCCGTCTACACGCTCCGCTACGGCAGTGCCCGCGCCGACAACGGCCTGGGCATGGAGCTGGCCGTCATCGCGGCGGTGCTGCTGGGCGGGGTCGACTTCGACGGCGGCAAGGGCACCCTCGGCGGCGTCGTCGCCGGCGTCCTGCTGATCGGCCTGCTCCGCAACCTGCTCATGCTCCATGACGTCGCGACCGAGATCCAGTCGATCGTCACCGGACTCCTCCTCATCGTCTCCGTACTCACGCCGCGGATCGCGGCGAAGGTCCGTGAGACCCGACGACATCACCGCGGATCCCCGTCCGCCTCCTCCTGACCAGTGACCGAAGAAAAGGAACCCTTCATGATCAAGCGTCCCCTGGTGGCCGTGGCGCTCACCGCCGCGCTCGCCGTCGGCGCCGCCGCCTGCGGCGGTACGACCAAGAACTCCTCCGGAAGCGACAACAGCGGCAACGCCGCGACGAGCGGCAAGAAGGCCGACCCGAACGCCCCGCTGAAGAAGGGCCTGAAGCTGGCGTTCCTGCCGAAGCAGGTCAACAACCCGTACGAGACGATCGTCGACAACGCCGGCATCGCGGGGGCGAAGGAGTTCGGCGGCACCGCCAAGGAGGTCGGCCCGTCCGACGCGTCGGCGTCGTCGCAGATCTCCTACCTCAACACGCTGATCCAGCAGCGGCAGGACGCGATCCTCATCGCGGCCAACGACCCGAACGCCGTATGCGGGCCGTTGAAGCAGGCGATGTCTCGCAAGATCGCGGTCGTCGCCTACGACTCGGACGCCGCGAAGGAGTGCCGGGACGTCTTCATCAACCAGGCGAGTTCCGAGGAGATCGGGCGTAGTGAGATCAAGGTGATGTCGGACCTGATCGGCGGCAAGGGCAAGATCGCGATCTTGTCGGCGACCGCGAACGCGACGAACCAGAACACCTGGATCGAGTTCATGAAGGAGGAGCTGAAGAAGCCGGAGTACTCCGGCATCCAGCTCGTCAAGGTCGCCTACGGCGATGACGATGACCAGAAGTCGTTCCAGCAGACCCAGGGTCTGCTCCAGGCCTACCCGGACCTGAAGGGCATCATCGCGCCGACCACCGTCGGCATCGCCGCCGCGGCCCGCTACATCGACAGCTCCAAGTACAAGGGCAAGGTCGCCGTGTCCGGCCTGGGCACGCCGAACCAGATGCGCAAGTTCGTCAAGGACGGCACCGTCAAGAAGTTCGAGCTGTGGGACCCGGCGAACCTCGGCTACCTCGCCTCGTACGCCGCGGCCGCCATCGCCTCCGGCCAGATCACCGGCGCCGAGGGGGAGACGTTCAAGGCCGGCAAGCTCGGCTCGCGCACGATCGGCAAGGACGGCGAGGTCATCCTCGGCCCGCCGACCGTCTTCGACAGCAGCAACATCGACAACTACCACTTCTAGGACGCTCGGCGCGGGGCCGCCGGACGCGGCCCCGCGCCGTCGCGGGAGGAGCCTCCATGGAGCGCGTGTGTTTCCTGCTGCAGGTCCGTAGGGATCGGCTGCAGGAGTACCGCGAACGGCACAAGGCGGTCTGGTCGGACATGCTGACCGCCCTCCGTGCGGCGGGCTGGCGGAACTACAGCATCTTCGTGCGCGAGGACGGCCTGCTCGTCGGCTACCTGGAGACCGACGACTTCGAGGCCGCGCGCGCGGCCATGGAGGGCACCGAGGTGAACGCCCGCTGGCAGGCCGAGATGGCGCCGTTCTTCGAGGACCTCGAGGGACAGCGCCCCGACGAGGGCCTGCTGCGTCTGGACGAAGTGTTCCATCTCGACTGACGGATCGGGGACCACGAACGATGACAACGGACATAGCCCAGGTCAAGGCGGCGCTGCGCGCCCAGCACATCGAGACGCCGTCGTGGGCGTACGGGAACTCGGGCACGCGTTTCAAGGTGTTCGCCCAGGAGGGTGTGCCGCGTACGCCGCAGGAGAAGATCGATGATGCGGCGCAGGTGCATCGGTTCACGGGTGTGGCGCCGACGGTGGCGTTGCACATCCCGTGGGATCGGGTGGAGGACTACGCCGCGCTGGCCACCTACGCCCGTGACCGTGGTGTGCGGGTGGGGGCGATCAACTCGAACGTCTTCCAGGACAACGACTACATGCTGGGCAGTGTCACCAACCCGGATCCGGCCGTACGTAAGAAGGCGTTGAACCATCTGCTGGATTGCGTCGACATCATGGACGCGACCGGGTCGCGGGACTTGAAGCTGTGGTTCTCCGACGGCACGAACTATCCGGGTCAGGACGACATCCGGGCCCGGCAGGACCGGCTCGCCGAGGCCTTGGCCGCCGTCTATGAGCGGCTGGGAGACGACCAGCGGTTCCTGTTGGAGTACAAGCTGTTCGAGCCGGCGTTCTACAGCACCGATGTGCCGGACTGGGGCACCTCGTATGCGCACTGCCTCAAGCTCGGACCCAAGGCGCAGGTGGTCGTCGACACCGGGCATCACGCGCCGGGGACGAACATCGAGTTCATCGTGGCGTTCTTGTTGCGGGAGGGGAAGCTCGGCGGGTTCGACTTCAACTCCCGGTTCTACGCCGATGATGACCTGATGGTCGGTGCGGCCGATCCGTTCCAGTTGTTCCGGATCATGCACGAGGTCATCCAGGGCGGCGGGTTCAGCGACGAGGTCGCGTTCATGCTCGATCAGTGTCACAACATCGAGCCGAAGATCCCTGGTCAGATCCGTTCGGTGATGAACGTTCAGGAGGCCACGGCCAAGGCGCTGCTGGTCGATGGGGAGGCGTTGGGTTCGGCGCAGCGGGCCGGGGATGTGCTGGGCGCCAACGCGGTGTTCATGGACGCCTACAACACCGACGTCCGCCCGCTCCTCGCGGAGTTGCGTGAGGAGATGGGCCTGGACCCGGACCCGATGGCGGCCTACGCCCGGTCCGGCTACTTCGAAAAGATCCGCGACGAACGCAAGGACGGCCAGGCGGCCGGTTGGGGGGCCTGAGAGTGGGAATCGTCGACGACCTGCTGAAACGCTGTCACGAGCTGGGTTCCGACCCGCGCAACACGAACTACGCGGGCGGCAACGCCTCCGCCAAGGGTGTCGCCGCGGACCCGGTGACCGGCGGCGACGTCGAGCTGATGTGGGTGAAGGGTTCCGGCGGTGACCTCGGCACGCTGAAGGAGTCCGGTCTGGCCGTGCTGCGGCTGGACCGGCTGCGCGCCCTGGTGAACGTCTACCCGGGTGTCGAGCGCGAGGACGAGATGGTCGCCGCGTTCGACCACTGCGGGTTCGGCAAGGGCGGTGCGGCCCCGTCGATCGACACGGCCATGCACGGCCTCGTCGACGCCGCGCACGTCGACCACCTGCACCCGGACTCGGGCATCGCGATCGCGACCGCGGCCGACGGTGAGGAGCTCACCCGGACGATCTTCGGCGACCGGGTGGTGTGGGTGCCCTGGCGCCGGCCCGGTTTCCAGCTCGGCCTCGACATCGCGGCGATCAAGAAGGACAACCCGCAGGCCATCGGCTGCGTCCTCGGCGGCCACGGCATCACCGCGTGGGGTGAGACCAGCGAGGAGTGCCAGGCCAACTCGCTGGACATCATCCGCACCGCCGAGGCCTACATCGCCGAGCACGGCCGCACCGACCCGTTCGGTGCGGAGATCTACGCGACGCTGCCCGAAGCCGAGCGGCGCGAGCGTGCCGCCGCGCTGTTCCCGCTGATCCGCGGGCTGGCCTCCACCGACCGGCCGCAGGTGGGCCACTTCAGCGACACCCCTGAGGTGCTGGACTTCGTGGCCCGGGCCGAGCACCCGCGGCTGGCCGCACTGGGCACCTCCTGCCCGGACCACTTCCTGCGCACCAAGGTCCGTCCGCTGGTCCTGGACCTGGCACCGGACGCACCCCTGGAGCAGGTGGGCGACCGGCTGCGTGAGCTGCACGCGGCCTACCGGGAGGACTACCGCGCCTACTACGAGCGCTACGCCACCGAGAACTCCCCGGCGATGCGGGGCGCGGACCCGGCGATCGTGCTCGTGCCCGGTGTGGGGATGTTCAGCTTCGGTAAGGACAAGCAGACCGCGCGGGTGGCGGGGGAGTTCTACCTCAACGCCATCAACGTGATGCGCGGCGCCGAGGCCCTGTCCTCCTACGCTCCGATCGCGGAGTCGGAGAAGTTCCGGATCGAGTACTGGGAGCTGGAGGAGGCCAAACTCCGCCGCATGCCCAAGCCGAAGCCGCTGGCCACGCGGGTGGCGTTGGTGACCGGCGGCGGTTCGGGCATCGGCGCGGCCACCGCCCGCCGCCTCGCGGCCGAGGGCGCCTGCGTCGTGGTCGCCGACCGCGACGCCGCCGCGGCCGAGAAGATCGCCGCCGAACTGGGCGCGTCCGCGCTGCGAGCCACCGACGTCGCCACCAGCGTCGCGGTCGACGTCACCGACGAAACCCAGATCGCCGCGGCGCTGCGTGAGGCGGTGCTGGCGTTCGGCGGGGTGGACCTGGTGGTCAACAACGCAGGGCTGTCGTTGTCCAAGCCGCTGCTGGAGACCACGGTCGCGGACTGGGACCTGCAGCACGACGTCATGGCGCGGGGCTCGTTCCTGGTCTCCCGTGAGGCGGCCCGGGTCATGATCGAGCAGGGGCTGGGCGGTGACATCGTCTACATCGCCTCGAAAAACTCGTTGTTCGCGGGGCCGAACAACATCGCCTACAGCGCGGCAAAGGCCGACCAGGCCCACCAGGTGCGGCTGCTGGCCGCCGAGCTCGGCGAGCACGGCATCCGGGTCAACGGCATCAACCCCGACGGTGTCGTCCGCGGCTCGGGGATCTTCGCCGGCGGCTGGGGCGCCAAGCGTGCCGCGGTCTACGGCGTGCCGGAGGAGAAGCTGGGTGAGTTCTACGCCCAGCGCACCCTCCTCAAGCGCGAGGTGCTGCCCGAACACGTCGCCAACGCCGTCTTCGCCCTCACCGGCGGAGACCTGACCCACACCACCGGCCTGCACATCCCCGTCGACGCCGGAGTGGCGGCCGCCTTCCTCCGCTGATTCACGTGCGCGACAGCGCACCGCAGACCGACGGTGGGCCCGTCTGCCCGTCCGCGGCGGGCCCACCGTCACCCAGCCCACGAAACCGGCCGACCCCTGTCGCCGGACGATCGGCGCGAGAACGCCCGATCGCCGCGCCCACGCCTCACGTCCATCGACGTGCGCCTTCACAACTCCATCACCGAGTCGGGGGACTCACATGTACAGCCGGGTGATCGAACTCGCGGGCCACGCCTCCTGAGTGCCTTCACCCATTCAGCACTGAAGGATGCACCCTCAGATGAAGACCCCTTCGTCGCCGGCCGGCGGGTTCAGCCGCCGCGGCTTCCTCCTGACGGCCGGCACCGCGGCGGCGGGCGCCGCGCTGGCCTGGGGCTCGCCCCTCGGTGAGACCGACGCCCGCGCCGCGGTGTCCACGACGGCCGGCCGGTTCGCCCGGCCCGACGTGTCCGTGGCACCGAAGTTCCGCTGGTGGTGGCCGGACGGCAACGTCGACCCGGCGGAGATCCGCCGGGAGGTCGACCAGATCGCCGACGCCGGGTTCGCCGGCGCGGAGATCGCCGCGGTCCACCACAGCATCTCCGACAAGTCGGTGCTCGACCCGGCCGGTCACGGCTGGGGCACCCCCGCCTGGGTGGACGCCGTCGAGGCCGCGCTCGACCAGGCGCACCGGCGCGGTGTGACGATCGACCTCACCATCGGCCCGTCCTGGCCCGCCGCCGTACCGACGATCACGCCGGACGACACCGCCGCCGTCAAGGAGCTGGCGTACGGCTCGGTGACCGTGGCGGCCGGCGCGACCTACACCGGGCCGGTCCCGGCGCCCGTGGTCGCGGCCGCCTCGGCGGTGAAGGTCCAGCAGCCGATCCTCGTGCAGGCCGCCCGCATCGATTCGGCCAACTCCACGAGGAAGGAGACCGGGCTGGACCTATCGTCCGTCCAGGACCTGACGTCGAAGGTCCGCGACGGGCAGATCTCCTGGACCGCGCCGTCCGACGGCTCCTGGGTGATCATCGGCCACTGGGAGCGGGGATCGGCCCAGACGCCCGAGTCCGGTCCGCACACGAGCCCGGCGGCGTACGTCGTCGACCACTTCAGCGCCGCCGGCACCAAGGCCGTGACCGGCTTCTGGGAGAGCCACATCCTCACCCCGGACGTGCGCCGCCTGATCGCGAAGGCGGGCGCCACGCTCTTCGAGGACTCGATCGAGATCGAGACCAAGGCGCTGATGTGGACGCCGGACCTGCCCGCCGAGTTCGCCAGGCGCAAGGGCTACTCGGTGCTGCCGTACCTGCCGGCCATCACGCAGAACAACGGGAACCAGGTCTTCGCCTACGAGGCCGCCGCGACCCGGCGGATCCGCTACGACTACTGGGACGTCATCTCCCAGCTGTTCAACGAGAACCACATCACCGCGCTGCGGAAGTGGGCGCACTCGGTCGGCCTGGAGATGCGCTGCCAGCCGTACGGCGCGCCGACGGACGCGATCGCCTCGGCCGCGATCCTCGACGTGCCGGAGGGCGAGTCGATCGGGTTCCACAACCTCGACGACTGGCGGAGCCTGGCGGGCGGGCGGGACATGGCCGGCCGCACGGTCCTCTCCGGTGAGATGGGCGCCTACACGGGCGGCGCGTACAACACGACGTGGAAGAAGTTCCTGCTCACCGCCGGCGGCGCGTACGCGGCCGGGCTGAACCGCAGCGTCATCCACGGCTTCTCCTACGCGAGCGCGCCGGGCGTCAAGTGGCCCGGCTTCGCCGCCTTCACCCCGTACGGAGGGAACATCGGCTACGCCGAATCGTGGGGACCGCGCCAGCCCACCTGGCGGCACATCCAGGACATCTCCGGATACCTGAGCCGTCTCCACCAGGTGCTCCAGTCCGGCACGCCGCGCATCGACGTGGCGATCTTCCGGCAGACCGGATACTCCAAGACCGGCATCGGCGCGTCCTGGTTCACCGCGAGCGGCATCCCGCTCGGCTGGACCCACCAGTTCATCAGCGCGCCGCTCCTCGACCTGCCGAACGCCGAGGTCCGCGGGGGCCGGCTCGCCCCGGACGGCCCGGCGTACAAGGCGGTGTTCGTCGAGGGCGACCACTTCTACAACATGGACTGCACGCTGCAGGTCGGCGTCGCCGAGAAGCTGCTGAAGTTCACCCGGGCGGGGCTGCCGATCGTGCTGCTCGGCGACTGGTCCGCGCCTGTGGTGCCGGGCCTGGGGTCCGACGCCGAGAACACCCGGCTGCGGTCGGTCGTGGCCGACCTGCTCAAGCAGCCGAAGGTCAGGGTCGTCGCGGCCACGGCCGACGTGCCGGCCGCGCTCGCCGCCCTCGGCGTGACCCCGGACGTGACCTACGCGCAGAGCTCCACGCTGCTCAACTTCCACCGCCACGACGACGGCGCCGACTACTACTACCTGTGCAACGGCAAGCACGCCGAGACCGTCAAGCCGCCGGTCGCCGCGATCGACCACCTGGTGTCGTTCGGCCGGACCCGCGCGAACGCGGTGCCGTGCCTGCTCGATCCCTGGACGGGGGAGGTACGGCGCATCGCCCTGTACACCGAGGACGGCGACAAGGTCACCGTGCGCGTCACCCTCCAGCCGGGCGAGGTGATGATCGTCGCGCTGGCGAGCCCCGGAAGCCTCGGTGACGCCGCCGGACGGACGCACGCCACGAGCACCGAGGCCGCCGAGGTGCTGTTCGCCGACGGCAGGCTCACGGCCCGCGCGACGGCGGCCGGCACCTACGCGACCACCCTGGCCACCGGCCGCACGGTACGGACGGAGATCCCGGACGTTCCCGCGCCGATCACGCCGGAGAGCTGGCGGCTGGAGGTCGAGGACCTGCGGCCCGGCGCGTCCGCGACCGAGACCGAGACGGTCGTCCACCGGCTGACCCTCGGCACCTTGCAGCCGTGGCCGGACATCCCCGAGCTGGCGGACGTCTCGGGCATCGGCCGGTACACCACGACGGTCGACCTGCCCCGGCCCTGGACCGCCGCGCACGGCGCGTACCTGGAACTCGGCCAGGTCTTCGACACCTGCCGGGTCACGGTCAACGGCAAGCGACTGCCGGCGGTCGACCAGATCAACCCGGTGGTGGACGTCGGCCCGTACCTGCGGGGCGGCGCCAACACCATCACGATCGAGGTCGCGACGACCCTGAACAACCGGCTGCGGGTCGCCGACCCTGCCGTGTACGGCGCCGCGTCCCGCCAGGCGTACGGGCTCATCGGCCCGGTCCGCCTCGTCCCGTACGCGCAGGCCGTCATCGCCTAGTCGTCCCCGGGCCGGTCGCGCGGACCCTTCGTCCTCCCGCCCCGGCCCGGCCCTCTCCCATCCCTTCGATTCATCTCTCCACCACAGGATGCTGCGAGGTATTCGCATGAGCCCCTGGAAGCGCCGTCACCGTCTTCCGCTCGCCGTCGTCGGACTGGCCGCCCTGGTGGCGCCGGCCCTCACCGTCCCGCAGGCCGTCGCCGGCACCCCCGCCAAGGCCGGCGCGGCGCGGCCGTGGGACGCCTACAACCTGTCGCCGAAGACCCGGACCGTACGGCCCGTCGCGATCTACAACAACAACGGCACGGTGACCGACCCGTCCGCCGTGCTGAAGGGCAAGGCGACCCGGATCAGTGGCAAGGGCTCGTACGTCACGCTGGACTTCGGCAAGGAGGTCGGCGGACTCACCACGCTGCACTTCGCCGGTTCCGACGGCGCGCAGCGGGTCGGCCTGGTGTTCAACGAGTCCTCCGACTACGTGCCGGACGTCGTCTCCGACTCCTCCACCGGTGGGCCGCGCAGCAACGACGGCATCCTGTACGCCGACGTGAACGGCAAGACCACCTACACCACGCCGGCCAGGTACCTGCGCGGTGGGTTCCGTTACCTGACGATCCTCCTGGACTCCGCCGGGAGCGTGGACCTCGACGGCGTGTCGGTGTACTTCACCTCCGCGCCGACGATGAAGCACCCCGCCGACTACGCCAACTACTTCTACTCCAGCGATTCGCTGCTGAACCGCATCTGGTACGCGGGCGCGTACACGATGCAGCTCAACACCATCGACCCGAAGACCGGCCGTGTCTGGGAGGCGCCCGCCGAGCTGTGGGACAACACCGGCGACGTCGGCGTGGGGAACACGATCCTCGTCGACGGGGGCAAGCGCGACCGCACCGTCTGGCCGGGCGACCTCGGCATCGAGATCCCCTCCGCGTACGCCGCCTTCAACGACACCGTCTCGGCGCGCAACGCGCTCACCACGATCTACCAGCACCAGAAGGACACCGGGGAGCTGCCGTACTCCGGGCCGATGATGAACAAGTACGGCTCCGACACCTACCACCTGTGGACCCTGTCGGCGAGCTACGACTACTACCGCTACACCGGCGACTCTTCGTGGCTGGCGAGCGTGTGGGGGAACTTCAAGCGCGGCGTCGACTACAGCCTCGCCAAGGTCGACGCGAACGGCCTGCTGTCCATCACCGGCACCGGCGACTCGGTGCGCATCCTCACCAAGGGTGAGAACTTCACCGCCAACGCCCTGCTGTGGCGGGTCCTGACGACCGGATCGGAGCTGGCCACCGCCCAGGGCGACACCGCGCTCGCGGCGTCGTACGCGAGCAAGGCGGCCGCGCTGCGCACCGCCATCAACACCAACTTCTGGGACGACGGCGTCGGCGCGTACAAGTACTACCCGAACCAGACGATCCACCCGCAGGACGGCAACTCCCTGGCGGTCTGGTACGGCCTCGCGGACGCGGACCAGGCCCAGCGGATCAGCGCGCAGCTGACCGGCAACTGGAACGACGTCGGCTCCACCGCCCCCGAGAACAAGGGCAACCCCGGTGTCTTCTCCGGCTCGATCGAGGTCAACGCGCACTTCGCGGCCGGCGGCCAGGCCGCCGACCAGGCCGGAATCGACCTGATCCGCCGCGAGTGGGGCTACATGCTGACCAACCCGCACGGCACCCAGAGCACCTTCTGGGAGTCCTACCGGGCGGGCGAGACGTGCCTGTTCTGCAGCAGGTACACCAGCCTCGCCCACGGCTGGGCGACCGGCCCGACCCCCGCGCTCAGCTTCTACGTGCTCGGCGTCGCCCCCGACACGCCCGGCGGGCGCACGTTCCATTTCATCCCGCACCCGGCCGACCTGACCTTCACCAAGGGCCGGGTCACCACCGAGTACGGCCCCGTCGACGCCTCCTGGCGGATCCAGAACGGCGCCTACCGCGCCGACCTCACCGCGCCGAAGGGCACGACCGGCCGGGCCGGCGTCCCGACTCTCGGCAAGAAGGTGCAGGTCTTCGTCAACGGGCACCTCGCGTGGAACGGCACCAAGGGCACAGCGTACGGCGCGCACAGCGACGGCGAGTACGTCTACCTCGAAGGCCTGACCGCCCACCACTACACGATCAAGACCAAGCCCCTGGGGGCCAAGTGACCACGCCGTTCTCTCGGCGGGGATTCCTCGGTGTGGCGGGCGGTGCGGTCGCGGCCGTCGGCCTGGCCACACCGGGGAGGGCGGCCATGGCCGCCACCGCCGGCGCTGTCGCGTCGGCGGCGCCGTCCGTCGCGCCGTTCCCGCTCGGCGGCGTGGCGCTGCTGGGCGGTCGGTTCCACGACAACATGGTCCGCACCTGCGCGTACCTGAGGTTCGTCGACCCGGACCGGCTGCTGCACACCTTCCGGCTGAACGTCGGCCTGCCGTCCACGGCCGAGGCGTGCGGCGGCTGGGAGGCCCCGGACGTGCAGCTGCGCGGCCACTCCACCGGGCACCTGCTGTCCGCGCTCGCCCAGGCGCACGCGAACACCGGTGACGACGCGTACGCCGCCAAGGGCCGTTACCTCGTCGCCGAGCTGGCAGAGTGCCAGGCGGCGGCGTCGGGCGCAGGCTACAACGCCGGGTATCTGTCCGCCTTCGAGGAAAAGGTTTTCGAGCAGCTGGAGGCGGGCGGGAGTCCCTGGGCCCCGTACTACACCCTGCACAAGATCATGGCGGGGCTGCTCGACCAGTACCGGCTGAGCGGCAACGCGCAGGCCCTCGACGTGCTCAAGGGCATGGCCGCCTGGGCCGACGCCCGCACGTCCGAGCTCACGCACGACCAGATGCAGTCCGTGCTGCGCGTGGAGTTCGGCGGCATGAACGAGGTGCTGGCCGACCTGTACCTGCTCACGCGCGACCCGGCGCACCTGCGCGTCGCGCGGCGGTTCGACCACGAGGCGGTGTTCGGCCCGCTCGCCGCCGGGCAGGACCGGCTGGCCGGCCTGCACGCCAACACCCAGATCCCGAAGATCGTCGGCGCGGTGCGCGAGTACGAGGCCACCGGTGACTCCCGCTACCTCGACATCGCGCGGTTCTTCTGGGAAACGGTCGTCCACCACCACAGCTACGTCATCGGCGGCAACAGCAACGCGGAGCTGTTCTGCCCGCCGGACCAGATCGTCTCCCAGCTCGGCGAGAACACCTGCGAGAACTGCAACAGCTACAACATGCTGAAGCTCACGCGGCTGCTGTTCTTCCACGACCCGCGCCCGGCGTACATGGACTACTACGAGTGGACCCTGTACAACCAGATGCTCGGCGAGCAGGACCCCGACTCCGCGCACGGGTTCTGCACGTACTACACCGGCCTGTGGGCCGGCACGCAGCGGCAGGTGAAGGGCGGGCTCGGCGCCGACCCGGGCAGCTACAGCAGCGACTACACCAACTTCTCCTGCGACCACGGCACGGGGATGGAGACGCACACCAAGTTCGCCGACTCCATCTACTTCCGCACCGGCGACACCCTCTACGTCAACCTGTTCATCCCGTCCGAGCTGAACTGGTCCGAGCGCGGTGTCCGCGTCCGGCAGGAGACGGACTACCCGCGGGAGGACACCACTCGGCTCACCGTCGGCGGCGAGGGGCGGTTCGCCATGAAGATCCGCATCCCCGGCTGGACCCGCCACGCGCGGGTCCGGGTCAACGGCCGGGACGCCGGGGCGGCCCGGCCCGGCACCTACCTCACCGTCGAGCGGCGCTGGCGCGACGGCGACACCGTCGAGGTGACCCTGCCCATGGCGCTGGACTGGCGCAAGGCACCCGACAACCCGCAGGTCCAGGCGGTCAGCTACGGCCCGGTCGTGCTCGCCGGCGGGTACGGCTCCACCGCGCCGGCCACGATCCCGGCGATCGACCCGAAGTCGGTGAAGGGCGGTCCCGGCCTGACCTTCACCGCGACGGCGGACGGCGCCGGCGTCACCCTCGTCCCGTTCTCAGAGATCCAGCACCAGCGTTACACCGTGTACTGGGCGGTGCCGCCCGCCCCGGCACGGCCGCGCCTGACCGCCTCGTACCCCTTCGCGGAGGGCGGCGGCACGACGTCCAGGGACGCCACGAAGACCTGGCCGGACGCCACGCTCGCCGGCGGCGCGACCTGGACGAGCGACGGCGCGGTCGCCCTCGACGGTAAGAGCGGCCACGTCGCCCTGCCGCCCGGTCTGATCAGCGGGATGTCCGCCCTCACCGTCACCGCCTGGGTGAACCCGGAGGAGCTCGCCAACTCCGCCCGCGTGTTCGACCTGGGCTTCCACAAGAACACCTACATGTTCCTCACCGTTCGTACCGGTCTGGGCAAGGCCCGCTTCGCCATGAAGATCGCCGGAATGGCCGCCGAGGACTACGTCGACGCCGCCGGCCCGATCCCGGCCGGCGCCTGGACCCACGTGGCCGTCACCATCGCCGGCGGCTCCGCGGTGCTCTACTTCGACGGCGCGGAGACCGGCCGCAACGACGCGCTCGTGATGAGCCCGCTGCTGCTCGGCGCCACCCAGCTGAACTACCTCGGCCGCTCGCAGAACAGCAGTCATCCCTACCTGCACGGGCAGGTCGACGACTTCCGCGTCTACGACCACGCCCTCAGCGCCGCCGAAGTCGCGGCGCTGCACGCCGAAGGAAGGACCTCGTGACCGGCACACCCCTGCGGCGGCTCGCCGCCGTGACCGCGATCGTCGCCACGGTCGGCGCGGCGACGGCGGTGCCCGCCGTCGCCGCCGGCGGCCCGGCCGTCACCGGCCTGCGCGCCGGAGACCTCACCGAGCAGCTTGGCATCGAGGACACCACCCCGCCGCTGACCTGGCGACTGGGCGACACGGGCCAGAACGTCACCCAGGCGGCGTACCAGATCCAGGCCGCGACCAGCCCCGACCGATTCGACCGGCCCGACCTGTGGGACACCAAGCGCGTGGCCTCCGGCGGCCAGCGCGTCGACTACGCGGGGAAGGCGCTCGGCAGCCGCACCCGCGTCTACTGGCGGGTCCGCGTGTGGACGACGCCCGGCGGCGTGTCGGACTGGAGCCGGCCGGCCTGGTTCGAGACCGGCCTGACCTCGGCCAAGGACTGGTCCGGCCAGTGGATCACCCATCCGGACTGGCGGTTCAAGGAGAAGCAGCCCACCCCGATCACGGTGAAGCTGCCCGAGACGACCGCCCGGTACGTCCGGCTCGACGTGACCAGGCTCGGCCTGCCGCTGGTGGAGAACCTGCCGGACAAGACCTACCGGCTGCAGCTCGCCGAGCTGGAGGTCCGCGACTCCTCCGGGACGAACCTGGCCGCCGGCATGACGGTCACCAGCAACGACACCGGTAACCAGGTCAACCACAAGTACCTGCCGAAGTATCTGACCGACGGCACCGAGACGACCAACCAGGAGCTCGCGGGCTGGTCCAGCTCGGCGTACACCTCCGCCGACGCCTCCGCCAAGCCGATCACGCTGACCGTCGACCTGAAGTCGGCCAGGACGTTCGACCAGGTGCTGCTCTTCCCGCGCACCGACGTCCCGGCGGCCGGCGACAAGGTCCCGTTCGCGCCCGTCGACTACTCGGTCTCGACGGCCGACGACGCCAACGGGCCGTTCACGACGCGGCAGACCGTCACCGGCCAGGAGGCGCCGCGGTCGCCGGTCCCCGAGGCGATGCCGATCTTCGCGAAGGACTTCTCGCTGCCGTCCGGCATCCGCTCCGCCCGCCTGTACGTCGCCGGTGAGGGCGTCTACGAGGCCGGGCTGAACGGCCAGAAGGTCGGCGACGCCGTGCTCGAACCGGGCAACACCGACGTCACCGACCAGGTGCCGTACGCGACGTACGACGTCACGAAGCTGCTGCGCAAGGGCGACAACGCGATCAGCATGAAGCTCGGCAACGGCACCGCCAACGTCATCTCCACCGTCGACCGGTACCGCAAGTTCGCGCTCACCCAGACCGACCCGGAGCTGATCGCCCAGCTCGAGGTCACCCTCGCGGACGGCAGCGTGCGGCGCGTCGTCAGCGGCACCGACTGGCAGACCACGCTCGGCGGGACGACCTTCTCCAACTGGTACGGCGGTGATGACTTCGACGCCCGTCGCGAGCCGACCGGCTGGGAGCGCCCCGGCGCCAAGCGGCAGGACTGGGACCACCCGATCGCGGTACCGAGCCCGGGGGGCGCGCTGACCGGCCGTATCCAGGACCCGGTCCGCGTCCAGGAGACCCTCCAGGGCGCCAAGGTCGGGTCCGGTGACGGCTACCAGGTCTTCGACCTCGGCCGGAACATCGCCGGCTGGCCCGAGCTGACCATCCAGGCGCCCGCCGGGACGACCGTGCGGATGTACCCGTCCGAGAGCCTCACCAACGGCCGCGCGAACCAGTCGACCAGCAACGTCGGCGCCCCGATCTGGGACGAGTACACGACCAGGACCGACAGCCCGGAGACGTGGCACCCGCACTTCTCCTACCACGCGCTCCGCTACGTCGAGCTGCGCGGCGTGCCCGACGGCGCGACCGTCTCCGTCCGCGGCCTGGCGCTGCACGCCGACAACGCCTCGGCGGGGTCGTTCTCCTCGTCCAACGACGTGATCAACGGGATCCACACGCTGATCCGGCGGGCGATCGAGAACAACATGCAGAGCATCCTCACCGACTGCCCGAGCCGGGAGAAGCTCGGCTGGCTGGAGCAGGACCAGCTCGTCTTCGGCTCCCTCGCCGCCAACTACGACATGTCCGCGCAGCTGCGCAAGGTCGTACGGGACATGGCGGAGGCCCAGACCGGCACCGGCCTGATCCCGTCCACGGTGCCGGACTACACGGTGCTCGCCGGCGCGTACCGCGACGACCCGAACTGGGGCGGCGCGTTCGTCGTCGTGCCCTGGGACCTGTACGAGACCTACGGCGACGCCGGCACGATGGCCACGTACTACTCCCAGATGCGGAAGTACGCCTCCTACCTGGAGGCCCGCGCGGTGGACGGGCTGACCGACTACAGCCTCGGCGACTGGTACACCCCGGACAGGACGTTCCCGAAGTTCGTCTCCGGTACGTACGGCTACTGGCGGGTCCTGGACACCATGTCCAAGATCGCCGGCGTGCTCGGCAAGACCGATGACGCGGCGGCGTACCGGGCCAAGGCGGACGCCAGTGCCAAGGCCCTGGCCGACAAGTACTACGACCCGGACACCGGCACGTTCGCCGGCGGCGGCCAGGGCGCCGAGGCGCTCGCCCTCGACATGGGCGCCGTCCCGGCCGACCAGCGCGAGCGGCTGCGGAGCCACCTCGTCTCCAGCGTCGAGTCGGCCGGGTACCACCTGCAGCTCGGTGAGATCTCGCTGCCCAGTGTGTTCCGCGTGCTGCCCGACGACGTGATCTACAAGGTCGCGACGCAGACGACCAGCCCGAGCCTCGGCTACCAGGTGGTGCACGGCAACACCACGCTCGGCGAGAGCTGGGACGGCGGCAGCGGCCAGTCGCAGGACCACTTCATGCTCGGCTCGATCGACGCGTGGTTCACGAGCCACCTGGCCGGCATCCGGCAGGCGCCCGGCTCGACCGGCTTCCGCAAGCTGCTCATCGCCCCGTCCGTCGTCGGCGACCTGACCCACGCCGAAGGCGTCTACCGGACGCCGTACGGCGAGGCCCGGTCGGAGTGGACGAAGACCGACGACGGCATCCGCCTGAAGGTCACCGTGCCGCCCGGCAGCACCGCCGAGGTGCACGTGCCCGGCTCCGGCGAGGTGCGCCAGGTCGGCTCCGGCACCTGGACCTTCACCTCGAAGTGACCCGAACGGGGCCCCGCTCGTACGGGCGGGGTCCCGTTCCTCCCCGCCTCTGGAGAACTCGTGATGAGACGCATCGGCCGCGGCGCCTCGGCGTTCGCGCTCCTGCTCGCCCTCGGCACGCTCGCCGCGCACCCCGCCGCGGCGAGCGAGTCCGTCGGGGTCACCGGCCTGCGCGCCGCCGACCTCACCGCCCCGCTCGGCATCGACGACACCACCCCGCCGCTGAGCTGGCAGATCACCGCCACCGGCAGTGACGTGACGCAGACCGTGTACGAGATCCAGGCCGCGACCAGCGCGGACGGGCTCAGGCATCCCGACCTGTGGGACAGCGGCCGCGTCGCCTCCGCCGACCAGCGCGTCGACTACAAGGGACGCCGCGTGGGCAGCCGTACGCAGGTGTACTGGCGCGTCCGCGTCTGGACGCACGGCGGGGCCTCCCCGTGGAGCGCGCCCGCCACGTGGTCCACCGGGCTGCTGTCGGCCGGCGACTGGTCGGCCAAGTGGGTCGGCAACCCGGGCTGGGAGACCGCCCAGAACACCCCGCACCCCATGACGATCAAGCTGAGCAAGGCGCAGGACGCCCGCTACGTCCGGCTCGACGTCACACATCTCGAGGGGTCGACCGTCGACCCCTCCTCGGCCGACCTCAAGCTGCGCCTCGAACTCGCCGAGATGGCCGTCGTCGACAGCACCGCGCCCGGCACGGACCTCGCCCGAGGCGCGACCGTCACCGCGTCGGAGTCCGACGACGCGGCGGGGGAGTGGAAGCCGGAGTACCTGACCGACGGGTCGGCCTCCTCCCGCCGCGCCCCGTACGGCTACCGCAGCGCCGAGCACCCGACCCGGGACGTGTCGGCGCACCCCATCACGCTGACGCTCGACCTCGGGCAGGTCCGCCACTTCGACCAGGTCCTGCTCTACCCCCGCGACGACACCACGACGCAGTTCGCCTCGACGGTGAACTGGCCGCGTGACCTCGCCATCGACACCGGCACCAGCGCCGACGCGCTGACGCAGGTCACGAGGCTGACCTACCAGAACCCGCCGACCGCCCTGCACGACCAGCCCGCGGCCCTCCCGCTGTTCGCCCACGACTTCACGGTGAACCGGCGGGTCAGCGCCGCCCGCCTCTACATCACCGGCGTCGGCGTGTACGACGCGACGCTGAACGGCGAGGCGGTGAGCGACGCCGTCCTGGAACCGCCCAACACCGACGTCCGCCACCGGCTCGTCGCCTCCACGTACGACGTGACGAGCCTGCTGCGCCAGGGCGGCAACCGCATCGGCGCCGCCCTCGGCACCGGGACCTTCGACGTCAACAAGACCCCCGACGACACGAAGCGCTACCAGAAGTTCGACGCCCAGAACGGCGCGCCCCGCCTCATGGCCCAGCTGGAGATCCGGTACGCGGACGGCAGCCGCCAGACCGTCGCCACCGACGGGTCCTGGCGCACCACGCTCGGCCCCACCACCTTCAGCAACTGGTACGGCGGCGAGGACTACGACGCCCGCCGCGCCCAGGCCGGCTGGGACACCCCCGGCACCGCCCTCACCGGCTGGGACGCCGCGCAGGTGACCGGCTCACCCGTGCCGGGCGCCCGGATCGAGGGCCGCACCGCTCCGCCGATCGAGCCGGTGCAGACCCTCAAGCCCGTCGCGGTCACCGAACCGCGGTCCGGCACGTACGTCTTCGACTTCGGCGTCAACGCCGCCGGCTGGCCGCGGCTGCGCGCCGACGGCCCGGCCGGAACGAAGATCCAGATGTGGCCGGCCGAGAAGCTGAAGTCCGACGGCACCATGACGCAGTCGACGTTCATCGGCCCGGTCCACGACACCCTCACCCTCGACGGGAAGGGCCCGCAGGTCTGGCATCCGCGGTTCATGTACCACGGGTTCCGCTACCTGCAGGTGACCGGCCTGACGTCGAAGCCGACCAGGGACGACGCGAGCTCGATCGTGCTGCGCACCGCCAACGACGCGGTCGGATCGTTCTCCTCCTCCAACGACCTCATCAACAGGATCCACGGCATCATCGACCGGGCGATCCAGAGCAACATGTACTCCGTCCTCACGGACTGCCCGCACCGGGAGAAGCTCGGCTGGCTCGAACAGGACAACCTCGTGTTCGGCTCCGTCGCCGCAGGCTACGACGTCGAGGCCTACTACCGGAAGATCCTCCAGGACGTCGCCGACGCGCAGCTGCCGGACGGCATGGTGCCCGACGTCGCCCCCGAGTACGCCGAGTTCTCCGAATGGGACACCGGCTACCGCGACGACGCGAACTGGGGCGGCACGCTCATCCGCGCGCCCTGGCTGATGTACCGCACCTACGGCGAGACCCAGACGATGCGCGCGTACTACCCGAACATGCGCCGCTACCTGGACTACCTCACTTCCAAGTCCAGCGGCGGGCTGCTGCCCACCGGCCTCGGCGACTGGATCGCCCTGGACACCACCACCCCGCGCGAGTACGTCGGCTCCATCGCCTACGCCCAGCTCGCTGGCGACCTCGCCGACATCGCCACCGTGCTCGGCGAGAGGTCCGACGCCAAGCGCTACCGCGCCCTCGCCGACAAGGTCGGCGCGGCGATCAACGCCAAGTACCTGGACGCCGGCGCCCACACGTACGCCACCGGCAGCCAGGCGGCCGACGCGCTCGCCCTGCGGATCGGCATCGTCCCGCAGGACCAGCACGCGGCGGTGCTCGCCCACCTCATCGCGAGCATCCGCGCGAAGGACGATCACCTCACCGTCGGCGAGATCGGCCTGCCCGCCGTCATCGACGTGCTGTCCGCGGCCGGCCGCGACGACGTCGTCTACGACCTCGCGTCCCAGACGACCGCGCCGAGCTACGGCGCCCAGGTCCTCAGCGGCTCCACCTCGCTCGGCGAGGCGTGGGACGGCATGGCCGGCAACTCCTCGCAGAACCACTTCATGCTCGGCGCGATCGACGCCTGGTTCACCGGGCACCTCGCCGGCATCCAGCAGACCGCCGACTCCGTCGGCTACCGCCACCTCCGGATCGCCCCGGCCGCCGTCGGCGACCTCACCCACGCGGCGGGCGCCTACCGCACCCCGTACGGCCAGGTCCGTACGGACTGGACCAAGAAGGGAGACCACGTCGACCTGACCGTCACCGTGCCGCCGGGCAGCACCGCCGAGGTGCACATCCCCGGCTCCGGCCAGGTGCACAACGTCGGATCCGGCACCTGGACCTTCCACTCCTGAAGGAGAACACGATGAGGAACCGTTTCCTCGCGGCCCTGACCGCCGCCGGCGCCGCGACCACCGCGGTCGCCGCGCTGATGCCCGCCCCCGCCTGGGCCGGAGCGGACCACGCCCCGCTGGCGCCGACCGGCCTGACCGTGGGCGACCAGGCCCGGCCACTGGACGTCGAGGGCAGCCCGGCGTTCGGCTGGCTGCCCCGCGACGTCGACCCCGGCGAGATCCAGACCGCCTACGAGATAAAGGTCTCCGACGGGAACAAGACCGTCTGGGACAGCGGCAAGGTCGCCTCCTCCCAGGAGTCGTACGTCGCCGGGCCGGGCGACCTGGCACACGGGAGCAGCTTCACCTGGACGGTCCGCACCTGGGACCGCGCCGGCAAGGCGTCGCCCTGGGCCCGGTCCGCCGCCTTCGACACCGGCATCGCGGACGCCGACTGGCAGGCGAGCTGGATCCGCCGCACGACGGCGGAGAAGGACGACTACACCTACGCCCGCAAGGAGTTCACGGTCGGGTCCGGCGCGGTCACCCGGGCCCGCGTCTACGTCGCCGCCAGCCAGCAGTACGACCTGCACGTCAACGGGCGGCTGGTGGACCGCGGCGCGGCGTACTCCTATCCCGGCGAGGGCTACTACAAGGCCGTCGACGTCACCGGCCTGCTGAAGGCCGGCAAGCCGGCCGCCGTCGGCGCCCTCTACCACTGGTACGGCGCCGGCCAGGGACGCCCGTCCGGCGAACCCGGCCTGCTCATGAGGATCGTCGTCGACCACGCCGACGGCACCCGCCAGGTCGTCGTCACCGACGGCTCCTGGAAGGTCACCCGCGCCAACTGGAAGACCGCCTCCTACCGCAACGGCGACGGCCGCGACTACATCGAGGACATCGACGGCACCGCCGAGCCGACCGGCTGGGACCGGCCCGGCTTCGACGAGTCCTCCTGGGCCGCGCCGCAGGTCGTCGGCGCGCATCCGGCGGGCGTCTTCACCCACCTGCAGGGCCAGGAGTCCGCGCTGGACCGCCGGACGGTGAGCCCGGTCCGGGTCACGAAGCTGTCGTCCGGCGCGGTCGTCGCCGACTTCGGCAAGATCATCCCGGCCGTGCCCGTCGTCCGCCTCCGCGACGGCGCCAAGGGGACGGCCGTCACGATGACGGCCGGCTACCTGCTGAACGGCGACGGCACGGTGTCCAACTCCAAGAAGGACAACCAGAGCACCGACCTGACGTACCGCTACACCGAGCGGGACGGCGACCAGACGGTGCGGTACTACACCTACGAGGGCTTCCGCTACCTGCAGATCAACGCGGACGTCCCGGCCGAGGACATCAGCGCGATCGTCCAGTACACCGACGTCCCGTCCCAGGCCCGGCTGCACACCTCCAACAGCGGCGTGGACGCGGCGTACGACCTGATGCAGCGGTCGGCCCTGTACGACTCGCAGGAGCAGTTCCTCGACACCCCGACCCGGGAGAAGGGGCAGTTCCTCGGCGACTCGGTCGACGTCTCCCTCGCCACCATGTCCGGCTGGGGCGAACGCCGCCTGACCCGCAAGGCGATCCGCGAGTTCATCGCCTCCCAGGCGCGCTACTGGCCGGACGGGCGGCTGAACGCCGTCTACCCGAACGGCGACGGCAAACGCGACATCCCGGACTACACCGAGATGTTCCCCAGCTGGGTGTGGGAGTACTACCTGCAGTCCGGTGACACGTCCACGCTCAGCGCCGCCTATCCGGTCATGAGCGCCGTCGCCGACTACGTCCGCCGCTACGTCGACCCGTCCACCGGCCTCGTCACCAAGCTGGCCGGCGGCTCCGGCGCGTACCTGAACGGCATCATCGACTGGCCGAACCGCTACGGCTACGACACGGACGCCACCGCCCGTACGACCGTCAACGAGCTCGCGGTCGACCTGCTGAACTCCACCGCCAGGGCGGCCCAGGCGCTCGGCAAGGACGCCTCGGCGTACCAGCGCGACGCCGCGACCCTCACCACCGCGATCAACGGGAAGCTGCGCCGCTCGGACGGCGTCTACATCGACGGCCTGGAGGCGGACGGCTCGCCGAGCACGCACGCCTCCCAGATCGCCAACGCCTACGCCGTCGCGTTCGGTCTCACCTCCGACCCCAAGGTGACCGACTACGTGGCCGGACTCGGCCTGCAGATGTCCCCGATGACCGTCCACTGGCTGATGGCCGCCCTGGCCGGCCGCCCGGACGCGTTCGTCACCCGCCTCACCGACCCGAACGGCATCGGCTACGGCAAGATCCTGGCCTCCGGCGGCACGTTCACGTGGGAGTCGTGGGAGGCGGACCAGACCGGCGACAGCCTCTCGCACGGCTGGGGCGCGTCCCCGGTGATCGACGTGCAGCAGACCCTGCTCGGCGTCACCGTCACCGCCCCGGGCGCCGCACGGATCCGCATCCGCCCGCCGGCGTCCGGCCTGACCTCGGCGTCCGGCACGATCCCGACCCAGCGCGGCGACGTCAAGGTGTCCTGGGTGCACAAGGACGGCCACCTCACCCTGACCGCCGACGTCCCGGTCAACGTCCAGGCCGAGATCGACCTGCCCACCACCGGCAAGGTGAAGGTCGCCGGCGACGCCCGGTACGCCGGGCAGAAGGACGGCCACACGGTGTACGAGACCGGCTCCGGCCACGTGGTGTTCAACGCGGCGGGCTGAGTCCCTGGAAGAAGGTGCGGCGCGTCCCACGAGGGGGCGCGCCGCACCCGTGCGCGGTGCCGTCGCTGTTCCTCGGCCGGCCTGGAACGGTGTACAACCGGAGGACGTCCACATCGTGGACACCCGGCCGTCCCCGGCCGGGGGCACGCGCCACGAAGGAGGGGGTGTCCCATGGCCTTTCCGCGCACCGCGACCGACACGGAGCGTTTCGTTCGCGAGTGGCACGACTGGCACCGCGGGCACGAGTCGGCCCGTGCCGATCCGCACGGGTTCCTCGCGATCACCGGGCTGCACTGGCTGACCGAGGAACCGGAGCGGTTCGACGACGCACCGGGCGCCTGGTCGACCGGACCGGACGGGGTGGTCGTGGCTCTGGGCGAGGGTGAGGAGCTCGTGGTGGACGGCTCGCCGGTCCGCGGCGAGCACCGCTTCGGAATGTCGGCCGAGCGCGACGGCGTCACCGTCACGTGGGGCGACGCGGTGATCGAGGTGGCCAGGCGCGGCGGGCACGACATCGTACGGCCGCGGCACCCGGACCATCCGCTGCGGACCGGCTACCGCGGCACCCCCGCGTACGAACCCGACCCGCGCTGGGTCGTGCCGGGCCGCTATGTCGCGTTCGACGAGCCGCGGCCGACGACGGTCGGCGCCGTGGTCGACGGCCTGCGGCACGTCTACGAGGCGCCGGGCCGGATCGACGTCGAGCTGGAGGGCCGGGCGCTGAGCCTCACCGCGTTCCCCGGCCGGCCGCCCGGCGGCCTGCTCGTGCTGTTCACCGACGCGACCTCGGGCGTCACCACGTACGCCGCGTGCCGCGAACTGCTCGTCGAGGCACCCGGCGCCGACGGCACCGTGACCCTCGACTTCAACCGGGCCGTCAACCTGCCCTGCGCCTACACCGGGTTCGCCACCTGCCCGCTGCCGCCTCCGGAGAACCGGCTGCCGATCGCGATCAAGGCCGGCGAGAAGATCCCGTACGAGCGCGCACGCTGACCGCCGTGGGCCGGCCACCGGACGGTGGCCGGCCCTTCGTGTCGTTCGGTCAGTGCCCGCCCGCCAGGTCGTCGCGGTGTCCGGCCTCCAGGCGGGCCAACTGGGCGGTGGGGCGTCCGTTCGTCCGCGAGTAGTCGCCGGTGATCCGCGGCCAGCCCGTCGGCGAGTCCTCCCACGGCTCCTGCCGCCCGTACACGGTGCGGTCCAGCAGGCCGTAGGTCTGGTCCATCGCCTCGACGCCGCGGCCGGTGGTCCAGTAGGTCTCGAAGACCCGCTCGCCCTGCCGCAGGTAGCACGCCAGCATGAACGGGCCCCGCCTCGCCATCAGCGCCTCGGCGGAGCCCGCCGCGGAGTACCAGGGCACGTCCCAGCCCATGAAGTCGCGGTAGCGGACGCTCTCCTCGTACGGGCCCTGGCAGAACGTCGCGTAGGTGACGCCGCGGGCCCGCAGGTAGGACAGCTCCCGCACCTGACTATTGAAGAAGGTGCAGCCCGGGCACTGCTCGGCGGCCGGGTGGCCGGTGTGCCACATCTGGAAGTAGGCGATCAGTAGCGGGCGCCCCTCGAACGTCTCCAGCAGCGTGACCGGGCCGTCCGGGCCGATCAGCTCGGCGGCGGCGTCGACCTCCACCATCGGCAGCCGCCGGCGGGCCGCCGCGATCGCGTCGCCTTCGTGGGTGTGCGCCTTCTCCCGGACCCGCAGGGCGTCCAGTTCGGCCTGGTAGCCGGCTCGATCGGTGATCTCGGGGGCCGGCGCGGTGGTGTCGGTGTGCATGAGGTTTCCCCTCGTCTTCGGTGGCTTTCGCCCCACCGACGAAGGCGGGCGGCCCGGATCGACATCGGCGCGAAGAAATCTCAGAGTTCTTCGAGCCGGCCGGTCAGGTAGCGGCGCTCGGCCTCGGTCGGCGCCAGCCTCAGCGCTTCCTCGTACGCCGTCCTCGCCTCGGCGGCCCGGCCGTCCCGGCGCAGCAGGTCGGCCCGGGTGGCGGGCAGCAGGTGGTAGCCGTCGAGCCGGCCGGACGCCGCGAGCTCGTCGACCAGGGCCAGGCCGGCCGGGATGCCGTCCGCCATCGCGACCGCCACCGCGCGGTTGAGGTCCACGACCGGGGACGGCGCCAGCCGGGCCAGCTCGCCGTACAGGATCGCGATCTGCGGCCAGTCGGTGCCCGCCGCGTCCGGCGCGGTGGCGTGGCAGGCGGCGATCGCGGCCTGCACCTGGTACGGCCCGACGCGCCGCGTGGCCAGCGCCTGGTCGAGCGTCGCCACTCCCTCGGCGATCAGCCCCCGGTCCCACCGGGACCGGTCCTGGTTCTCCAGCGTGACCAGCACGCCGTCGTCGACACGGGTCGCGCGCCGGGCCTCGTGCAGCAGCATCAGCGCGAGCAGCCCGCGCGGCTCGGGTTCCTCCGGCATGAGCCGCACCAGGAGACGCGCCAGCCGGATGGCCTCGGCCGTCAGGGTGCGCCCGGTGCCCTCCTCGTCATAGCCCCGGTTGAAGATCAGGTAGAGCACCGCGAGAACGGCGGCCAGCCGCCGGGGGAGGAGCCCGGCCGGCGGTACGCGGTACGGGATGCCGGCCTCGGCGATCTTGCGCTTGGCCCGGACCAGGCGCTGTGCCATCGCGGGCTCGGCGGTCAGGAAGGCCCGGGCGATCTCGGCGGTGCTCAGGCCGGCCAGCGTACGCAGCGTGAGCGCGACCCGGGCCGGGAACGGCAGTGCCGGATGACAGCAGGTGAAGATCAGCCGCAGCCGCTCGTCCGGGATCTCTCCGGAGGACGGCGGCTCCTCCGGGTCGCGGGCCAGGACCGCGAGCTGACGCAGCTTGGCCGCGCCGGCGGCGTCACGGCGCAGCCGGTCGGTCGCGCGGTTGCGGGCCGCGGTGGTGAGCCAGGCGCCCGGGCGGCGCGGCACGCCGTCGCGTGGCCAGGTCGCCAGCGCTGCGGCGATGGCGTCCTGTGCGCAGTCCTCGGCCAGATCCCAGTCGCCCGTCAAGCCGATCAGGGTCGCCACCACCTGGCCCCACTCGTCCCGGAACGCCGCGTCGACCGCCGCCCGGACCCGGTCGCGGGACGCGGTCACTCCCAGACGGGGCGGATCTCGACACCGCCCCAGCGCGCGTACGGATGGCCCGAGGCGATCGCGATCGCCTCGTCGAGGTTCGCGCACTCGACGATCACGAAGCCGCCGACGAAGTCCTTGGTCTCGGCGAACGGCCCGTCCGAGACCAGGGTCTCGCCGTCCCGGACCCGGACCGTGGTCGCGTCCACCACCGGCCGCAACCGCGCCCCGACGAGCGCCCCGCCCCGCCGGTCCAGATCCGCCAGCCACGCCTGGTGCACCGGATCCGCCGCGAGTTCCTCGTTGCTCGGCGAGACCGTCTCGTCGTCGCAGATGAGCAGCACGTATTTCATGCGCTCGATTCTGCCTGTGCGGGCCCCCGGACGGCCTCGTGGGCGGCGTTATCGTGTCCACGTGACGACGTTGAGCGGCGCGACCGAAGAGACGGAGCCCAGATCGACGCAGCCCCGGGCCTTCATTGTCACGATCTACGGGCTGTACGCGCGCGACGTCGGCGGCTGGATCAGCGTGTCCGCACTGATCCAGCTGATGGGGCGGCTTCAGGTCGACGCGCCGTCGGTGCGCTCGGCCATCTCCCGGCTGAAGCGCCGGGGCCTGCTGGAGGCGCGAAAGGTGGACGGTTCGGCCGGGTACAGCCTGTCCCGGCAGGCCAGGGGGATCCTGGATGAGGGAGATCGGCGGATCTTCGGCCGTCGGCGCGCCGAACTGGCGGACGGGTGGCTGCTCGCGGTCTTCAGCGTTCCCGAGTCGCAGCGGCAGCAGCGCCACGTGCTGCGCTCGCGGCTGAGCTGGCTGGGTTTCGGCACGACGACGTCGGGAGTGTGGATCGCCCCTCGCTACCTGTACGAGGAGACCCGCGAGGTGCTGGAGCGCCACGAGCTGTCGGAGTACGTTGATCTGTTCGACGCCGGCTACCTGGCGTTCGGGGACGTCGCCGAGCTGGTGGGCCGGTGGTGGGATCTGGAGGGGCTGCGGCGGCTCTACGCCGAGTTCCTGGGCTCCTTCGACGCGGTGCTGGAACGCTGGCTGCGGGATGACGCGGGCGGAGACGCGGAGGCGTTCGAGGACTATGTGCGGGCGTTGACCGCGTGGCGGCGGTTGCCCTTCCTCGATCCGGGGCTGCCGCCGGAGCTCCTGCCGCGCGACTGGCCCGGAGTGCGCGCGGCCGCCCTGTTCGACGAGCTGAAGGACAGGCTGACCGAACCCGCGCACCGCTTCGCGAGCTCGGTGATCGAGGAGAACAGCGGCCGGGCCGCGACGGCCGGGCGGCGTTAGGCGCAGAGGCCGGGCGCGACGACGGCGGGAGGCGCGGGGAGTACCGCGCCGCCCGCCATCGGTTTCACGGCTTGATGAGCCGCTCCTCGGGGATGACGGCGACGCCCAGGATCTCGATCATCGCCTCCGGCTGCCACAGGCCGGTGCAGCCGATGCCGGCCATGGCCGGATAGACGGGCCCGGCGAGCTCGCGCCAGACGCGGCCGATCTCCTTGCCGTGCGCCTGGTAGTCGGGGATGTCGGTGAGGTACAGCGTGACGCTGACGAGGTCCTCCGGCCGCCCGCCCGCCGCCCGGAGTGTGGTGAGGACGTTGCCGAAGGCCTGACGGAACTGCTCGACGATCCCGCCTTCGACGATCTTCAGGTCCTTGTCGAGCGCGGTCTGGCCGCCCAGGTACAGCGTGTTGCCGACGAGGGTTCCGTGCGAGTAGCCGCTGGGGGCCGGCAGGGCATCGGGGTTGACAGGGATCGGGCTCATCGCGCCTCCGTCGGGTCTCGGGCCGCGCGCCGTCGGCCGCTCGGGCCGCCGCAGCCTTGGGTATTGACTTTATATGACGTGCGTGAAAAAAACGGCATATGCCGGGTGGCCGCCGGGACGACGATCGCGGCTCCCTGGGGCGAGGTGGTCCGCTGCGGCCTGAGCCGCGCCGGCCACATCCTCAACGACTAGGAGGCGCGCATGCGGCCGTCCGAGGGAGACCTCAGTAACTTCCGCCTCGAAGGGGACAACTCGATGTACGCCACCGAGAGCGGTCTGGTCGTCCCCGTCGTCACGAGGGGAGGGCTGGAGTCCGAGCTGACCGGTCAGTCGGAGGGCGCCTCGCGGATCTCCGGCGTGAGTCCCCAGCACACGCCCGCGACCCGCATCTGGTTCGGCAAGGTCCACAACGACCCGGGTTACCGCTCGGTCCCTCACCACCACGGCGAGGCCGAGACCGGCGGGTACGTCCTGTCGGGCCGGGCCCGCATCTACTTCGGCTCGAAGTACGAGGACTACCTCGACATGGAGGAGGGGGACTGGGTCTTCGTCCCGCCCTTCATGCCGCACGTGGAGTGCAATCTGGACCGCAACCGTCCTCTCACCTGGATGACCACGCGTACGCCCGACAACATCGTCGTCAACTTCGCCGACGTGGCGGACGAGGCGCTGATCGACTGGATCGAGCGGCCGTGACGGCCCCGGTCCGGCACGGCTCCGTGCCCACTTCCGCGGTGTTCACGGCCGCCGTGGCCCTGAACGAGGTCGAGCCGCGGCACTACGACGTGGCCTACACCGGGGTGACCCAGCCCTGCCCCTGGCCCAAGGCGTACGGCGGCGACCTGGTGGCCGCGGCCGCCGCCGCCGCGATGCGGACCGTTCCGGAGGGACCGGACGGCGGCAAGACGCTGCACTCCATGCACTCCTACTTCATGCGCCCGGTCGACATCGGAGCCGAGGTCCGTTACGAGGTGGAGTTGCTCCGGGACGGCCGCGGTTACGGCACGCGGCAGGTCCGTGCCTACCAGTCCGGCAAGCCGGTCTATGTGGCGCTCGCGTCCTTCGCCGCGGGTGAGCCCGGCGGGACCCTCGCCGTACGGCCCCCCGAGGTCCCCGATCCCGCGACGCTGCCCACCTCCGCCGAATACCTCGAGCGGCTCTCCGGCGGCACGATGACCGAGGAGTCGAAGGCGTACTGGAGCGGCGGACGCGGTTTCGACATGCGGCACGTGCCCGGACCCGTCTACCTGACCGTGGACGGGCAGCGGGCGCCGTACCAGTCCGTCTGGGTGAAGCCGTACGACGATCTGCGCCCGGTCGAGGGCCTGACCCGGACCCAGCGCGACCTGGCGGCCCTCTCCTACGTCTGCGACTACACCATCCTCGAACCGGTCCTGCGGGTGCTCGACCTGCCGTGGGCCAAGCCCGGCCTGGTCACCGCGAGCCTGGACCACGCGATGTGGTTCCACCGCGTCCCCGGCGAGGGCGTCCTCGACGACTGGCTGCTCTACGCGCAGGAGGCCGGTGCCGCCGGCTCCGGGCGCGGCGTCGGCCACGGGCGTTTCTTCACCCGTGACGGGCAGCACCTGGCCACGGTCGTCCAGGAAGGCATGATCCGTGCCTCCTGACGGTGCTCCTCCTACCTCTGCGACTGCGGGAGGGCCTCCGATGCGGCTCTCACCCACGTTCCACACGGACACCTTCGCCCGCGATCACCTGCCGCCGTTGGAGCAGTGGCCGCGGCTGGAGTTCACGACCGACCTCCTGCGGTACCCGGACCGCCTCAACGCGGCCGGCGAGCTCATCGACGCCGCGGTCGCGGCCTTCGGCTCCGACCGGCCGGCGATCCGCACCGACGCGGGGGAGACGTGGACCTACGGCGACCTGCGGCGGCGCGCCAACCAGGTGGCCCAGGTGCTCGTCGAGGACCTCGGCCTCGTGTCCGGCAACCGGGTACTCCTCCGGTCCCCCAACAATCCCTGGATGGTGGCCTGCTGGCTCGGTGTGCTGAAGGCCGGGGGCATCGCCGTCACGACGATGTCGGCGCTGCGTGCCCGCGACCTCGCCCCCGTGGTCACCAGGTCCCGGCCGGCGATCGCGCTGGTCGACCATCGGTTCGTGGCGGATGTGGAGGCCGTACGCGGGTCCCACGCCCCCGGCCTGGCGGTGGTGCCGTTCGGCGGCTCCGGCGACGACGACCTGCTCGCTCGCTGCGCGGCCAAACCGGGGGTGTTCACCAACGTCCTCACCGCCGCCGACGACGTCGCCCTGTTCGGGCCCACCTCGGGCAGCACCGGCACCCCCAAGATCACCGCCCACTTCCACCGTGACGTCCTGTCCATCGACGCCACATTCGGCCGGGGGATCCTCAGGCTCACCGCCGATGACGTGGTCGCCTGCACGGCCCCCATCGGGTTCACCTTCGGCCTCGGCATGCTCGTGGTCTTCCCCCTTCGGGCGGGTGCCTGCGTGTTCCTCGTCGAGAGCGCGACACCGACCCGGCTCGCGGACATCGTCGAGGAGCACGGGGTCACGGTGCTGGCCACCGCTCCGACGGCCTACCGGCAGATGCTGAGGGCGGGCAAGATCGACCAGCTGCGCGGGCTCCGCGTCGCGGTGAGCGCGGGCGAGCACATCCCCCAGGGTGTCTGGGAGGAGGTCGAGGCGGCCATCGGGCTCAGGATCGTCGACGGCATCGGCGCCACGGAACTGCTGCACATCTTCATCTCCGCGGCCGGCGACGACATCCGCCCCGGCGCGACCGGGAAGCCGGTCCCCGGCTTCCGCGCGACGGTCCTCGGGCCGGCCGGCGAGGAACTGTCTCCCGGTGTCGAGGGCAGGTTGGCCGTGATCGGTCCGGTCGGCTGCCGTTACCTGGACGACGACCGCCAGGCGGCGTACGTCGTCGACGGCTGGAACGTCACCGGTGACACCTTCTATCGGGACGAGGACGGCTACTTCTACTACTGCTCGCGCACCGACGACATGATCGTCTCCTCGGGTTACAACATCGGCGGCCCGGAGGTCGAGGCGGCCATCAACACCCACCCGGACGTGATGGAGTCCGCGGTCGTCGCCGAGCCCGACGCCGAGCGGGGATCGATCGTGTGCGCCTTCATCGTGCTGGCGGACGGCGCCGAAGGTGACGCGGCGAAGGCCAAGGAGATCCAGGACTACGTCAAGCAGCAACTGGCGCCGTACAAGTACCCACGCGACATCCGCTTCCGCGCGTCCCTCCCGCGCAACCCCAGCGGAAAACTGCAGCACTTCGTCCTGCGGAGGCTCATCGAAGAGGAACAGGCGGGCGACACGGCCGCCTGCGCCGGGAGGGGAGACCTTTGAAGATCGCGATCGCGGGCGGCGGCCCCGGTGGTCTCTACTTCGCCGCCCTGATGAAGCAGCTGGACCCGAGCCACGAGGTCACCGTCTGGGAACGCAACGCCCCCGACGACACCTTCGGCTTCGGCGTCGTCTTCTCCGACGAGACGCTGGGAGGCATCGAGAACGCCGACACGGTCATCTACCACCAGATCGCCCGCCACTTCGCCCGCTGGACCGACATCGACATCGAGTTCAACGGCCACGCCTTCACGGTCGGCGGGCAGGGCTTCGCGGCCATGAGCCGCAAGGAGCTCCTGCACCTGCTGCAGCGGCGCGCCGCGGAGCTGGGCGTGACCGTCCACTACGAGACCGAGGCTCCCGACGCAGACGAGCTGCGCGCGTCCTACGACCTCGTCGTGGCGTCCGACGGCGTCAACTCCGGCATCCGGACCAAGTACGCGGACTCCTTCGCGCCCTCGCTCGACCACCGCCGGAACAAGTACATCTGGCTGGGTACGGACCTGGTGTTCGAGGCCTTCCAGTTCTTCGTCAAGCAGACGGAGTGGGGCACCATGCAGATCCATGGGTACCCCTACTCCGCGAGCGGATCGACCTTCATCGTCGAGATGCACGAGGACGTCTGGCGCCGCGCGGGATTCGACGCCACCGAGGGCGAACCGTTCCCGCCCGGAGCATCCGACGAGTACGCGGTCGAGAAGATCAAGACGATCTTCGCCGGCGAACTCGCCGGCCACGAGGTGCTCACGAACAACTCCAAATGGCTCAGCTTCACGACCGTCCGCAACCGGCGCTGGCACGAGGGCAACGTCGTTCTCCTCGGGGACGCCGCCCACAGCGCGCACTTCTCCATCGGGTCGGGTACGAAGCTCGCGATGGAGGACGCCCTGGCGCTGGCGGCGTGCCTGCACGAGCATCCGTCGCTCGGCGAGGCGCTCGATGCCTACGAGGCCGAGCGGAAGCCGGTGGTGGAGTCGACCCAGCGCGCGGCGCAGGCCTCACTGGAGTGGTTCGAGAACATCGGCATGTACGCCGGGCAGGACCCCGTCCAGTTCTGCTTC
This sequence comes from Actinoallomurus sp. CA-142502, assembly GCF_050936355.1. Taxonomy (NCBI): domain Bacteria; kingdom Bacillati; phylum Actinomycetota; class Actinomycetes; order Streptosporangiales; family Thermomonosporaceae; genus Actinoallomurus; species Actinoallomurus sp. CA-142502. The sequence goes on along the minus strand of NZ_JBNJMY010000001.1, from coordinate 7,987,799 downwards.
AATCTGCTGACCCGCTCCCGGCGCATCACCTTCGAGAACCTCAAGGATCGCGACCCGGAGTTCGCGCGCCGCGTCGGGTCGGCGTTCGCGGAGGCGGCCGGGGCCGACCAGGCCGCTCCCGCGATGTTCCAGCCGGTCGACATCGGGCCCCTGCGGTTGAAGAACCGGGTCATCGTGTCGCCGATGGACATGTACTCGGCGGAGGAGGGCGTGCCCGGCGACTTCCACTTGGTGCATCTGGGCTCCAAGGCACTCGGCGGCGCCGGACTCGTCATGACCGAGATGGTCTGCGTCTCCCCGGAAGGCAGGATCACCCCCGGCTGCACCGGTCTGTGGAACGACGAGCAGCGTGACGCCTACCGTCGCGTGACCGACTTCGTGCACTCGCGGACGACGGGGAAGATCGGCGTCCAACTCGGCCACTCGGGGCGCAAGGGCTCCACCAGGCTGATGTGGGAGGGCATCGACCAGCCCCTCACCGAGGACAACTGGGAGGTCATCGCCCCGTCCGCCCTCTCCTACGGAGAGGGCTGCCACCTGCCCCGCATGGCCGGCCGCGACGACCTGGACAAGATCGTGGCCGACTTCGTCGCCGCCGCGCACCGCGCCGTCGCCGCCGGCTTCGACCTCATCGAGGTCCACGCCGCACACGGCTACCTCCTGTCCTCCTTCCTCTCGCCGGTGGCCAACCGGCGCACCGACGAGTACGGCGGTTCGCCGGCCAACCGGCTGCGGTTTCCCCTGGAGGTCTTCGACGCCGTCCGCGCGGCCGTCCCCGAGCGGATCCCGGTGACGGTCCGGATCTCGGCGACCGACTGGGTGCCCGACGGCAACACCGAGCAGGACGCCGTCGAGATCGCCCGAGCCTTCGTCGAGCACGGAGCCGCGGCCATCGACGTGTCATCGGGACAGGTGACGAAGGAGGAGAAGCCGGCGTTCGGCCGCTCCTACCAGACCCCGTTCGCCGACCGGATCCGCCAGCTCGTCGCCGCGCCGGCGGGTGTCAAGGTCATCGCCGTGGGCGCCATCTCCTCCTACGACGACGTGAACTCCATCCTGCTCGCCGGGCGGGCGGACCTGTGCGCCCTGGGCCGGACCCACCTCTATGACCCCCAGTGGACGCTGCACGCCGCGGCGGAACAGGAGTACCGGGGCGAGGGCGCGGAGTGGCCGATCCAATTCCGTGCCGGCGACCGCAAGCCCCCGGCCGCGCGCACCGACAAGATCCCGCCGCGCCTCGCGCTCCTGCGACAGCAGGCGGGCCGGCAGGTTCACCTCCGATGGACTCCGCATCGTGACCACGCTCCGACACCGTGACCCGGCGGACGTCCCGTACACCCCGCCCGGGGATCGGTTCTGAACCTTCCTCACCGTGAGGGTCGTCCATCACGCTCCCTTCACCGCCGCTGCGCATGGCGGCCCGGCGGCCGGTGGTGGCGAAGGCCACCCTCGCGGCGTGCATCCGGGCGGCCGGGCCCGCCGGCGGCTCGTCCGATCCGAGGGGGCTCGGGGCCACGCAGCCGGGACAGTCCGGTGACGCCGAAGACGAACGGCGGTTTCACGGCGTGGGTGGCGTCGAACTCGAGAAGAGCATTCCGCCCGCCGTCATGTGTCATCCGCCGGACTCCATGAGATCGGCTATGGCGGTGCGCTTGTCAGTGGCGGGTGGTAGGCCGAGGGGATGAGATGGTCGGAGATGACAGCCAGCCAGCCCGCCCTCGGCGCGGTCGCCCACGACGAACTGATCAGGCCGGGCGCGCTGCTGGTGGGCACGACCCGCCGTGACGGCACGCCGCGCATCAGCGGCGCCGAGCCACTGGTCATGGACGGCGACCTGTGGCTGTCGATGATGTCGGCCTCCACCAAGGCCCGCGACCTGCACCGCGACCGGCGGATCCTGCTCCACAGCATCATCACCGGCCCAGAGCCCGCACCCGAGCTCAAATTGCGCGGAAGCGTACGGGAGGAGACGAGCCCGCCGACGCTGCGGAGGTACGCCGATGCCGTGGCGTCCCGGCTCGGCTGGCAACCGGTCGTCGGCCGGTTCACCCTGTTCTCCGTCGACATCGACGAGATCACCTACATCGCCTACGACCCCGAAACGGGCGGCCAGCACGTCGCCCGCTGGCCCGCCGGCGAGGAGTACCTGCGCCCCGCCACCACTCCCACCAGCCTCGGCCCGCCACGACCGGTCAACCGGATCCTCACCGCCGACTGACCACGCCCGAAGTCGCCGTCCAGGTCGGCTCGCCGACGCTGTTCCTGGACCCGCAGGCGGAATTCTTCAGGAGAGCGCATCGCCGTCTTACCGCCCGCGGCCGACGCGAGAAACGCAATGCATGACCGGCGACACCGCGGCCGACGGCGACGGCCGGTCCCGGCAGGCGGCGCTGGGCACCGGTCCGGTGGGCGGCTGCGACGAGGCCAGGGCGACCTACCGGGGAACACCCTGACCTTCCCAGAGAAGCCGTCGCCGTCACTCGGGGCCGGCCCGCGTTCCGCCCTGCTGACCCCCTCATCGTCGAACAGCCGGCGCACCTGGGTGGTCGGCAACGGTTACGTCGGCGTGGTCTTCATGCAGGGCGCGGTGACCAGAGCACAGGTGGACGCCTTCGCCTCCGCGGCATAGCGGACCGCCCGGCAGAAGCTGGGCTGACAGCTGGTGAGGGGCCCCGTATGGCCCAGCGGGGCCTCCTCACCACGTCGGGCGTCCGGTCAGGAGCTGCGGAACACCTTCACCGAGTCCACCAGCATCTGCGCGGAGTCCACGTCCGAGGGCGGCGCGTCGTGGTAGTGCCCGTCCGCGACGGCCAGGTCGACGATCAGGTACGCCCCGTCGCTGTCGAAGCCGCGCCCGTCGGAGTGGAGGAGCTTGCCGTCGTAGTACCAGTCCACGCTGGAAGCGCCGAGGTAGGCGCCGATGTAGTGCCAGCCCGCCGACACGTCGGAGCCGGTCTGGTGGTAGTCGGCGGCGCCGCCTCCGGTGTGGTTGGTCAGCTCCAGGATCCGCGGGTTGTCGGGGTGGTACTCGAAGACGTCCACCTCGTTGCCGCCCGCGTTCCAGGTCCAGAACGCCGGCCACATGCCGATCCGCCCGGGAAGCCTGGTGCGGATCTGGATGTAGTCGCCCTTCTTCACGAAGGCGCCTCCGGAGGGATCATGGCCGCAGGAGTCGCCGGTCGCGACCAGCCCCGACGTCCAGCCGTACGACGTGCCGCCCGGCGAGGTGTGCGCCTGTCGCCGTGCCGTGATCGTCAGCCGGCCGTTCGCCACGGACAGGTTTCCCGGCAGGTTGTACTCCAGCTTGTGGTCGGGTTTGTTCCCCCGGCAGGCGTCGGAGTACGACGCGCTCCAGGTGGTCCACTTCGACCCGTCCAGCGTGGAGCCGTCGAACTCGTCCTGCCAGGTGGCCGACCAGTGCCCCGGAGGCAGCGGATCGGCGGCCCGTGCCGGTCGCGGAGCGGCCGCCAGGGTCGTGCCCACCAGGGCGACGACACAGCCGACGGCACGGAGGGTTCGCCGCATTCGGTGGTCCTTTCACGTGAGTAGGACCCGCTCCCCGATGTCCCGTCGGCGTCCATGATCGCAGCCCGCCGTGGTCTCGTGACTACTTTCTGCGATTTTCTCCGGTTCGTACGGCGGTCATGGTGCCGGTCCCTGGAACCACGGCAGGGCCGACCGCGCCGTGGGCGCGATCGGAGCACGGCGACGACCGGGCCACCGGTCAGGAGCGGTCGGCCGTCCGGATCGTTCTGCCGGGCACCGACCAGGCGCTCTACGATCATGGACGAAGCGTCCGGCGTGCCGCCATCGCCTGGCCGCCGCGGCCGGGCCGCCCAGATCGTTGGAAGGTGTTGTCTTGCCCGTATCCGCTGAGTCCCTGATCGCCGAGGTGCCCGCCTTCGCGCCGTACGCCCGCTCGGCGTCGCTGCTGAGACCGGCCGCGGGTACGCCCGGTGTCCAGGACGGCTCGGTCGGTGGGCCACTGCTGTGGCCGCGGGACGAACCGTGGCCGCTCTGCCGGACGCCCCACATGATGGTGGTGCGGGAGAAGCTCACCGACGAGGAACGCGAGACCTGGCAGCGCATCGACCGTGACATGAAGGAGCGGCATCGCCGGAACCCGCACCGGGCGTACGAGATCACCGAGGAAGAGGCCCGGGCCATGGACCGCATCATGGCCGGCGCGGGAGCGCTCGACACCGTCGCGTGGGAGAGAGCACGCGGGGTGCGGGACACGTCCGGACCGGCGGTCCCGATGGTGCCGGTCCTTCAGCTGTACGCCCGCGACGCACCCGGCGACCACTGGCCGGCCGGGATGGACGTCCTGCAGGTGCTGTGGTGCCCCAACGACCACAGCGAACCTCCCGGCCAGCCCGGCTACTACGGCCCGACGGTCGAAGTGCGCCACCGCTCGTCGTCCGCCGTCACGACGACGCTGAACCCGCCCAAGCCGGACCGCGCCGACGACTGCTACCTCCCGAGGCCCTGCACGCTCGACCCGGTGCGGATCACAGACCTGCCGGCCGTGGACGAACTACCGGCGAACCTGTACGACGAGGGCTGCCGCTGGGCGGAGAAACACGGCGTCGAGTACGACCGCGGACTGGCGTGTCGCGGCGGCTGGAAGATCGGAGGATGGCCGAGCTGGCACCTCACGGACCTGATCCCCATCGACTGCTCCTGCGGCACCCGCATGCGGTTGTTCCTGACCATGGAGAGCAGCAACGACGGCCCGGACATCGACGTCGGCCGCTTCGGCGAACTCCGCATCTTCACCTGCCCGGCGGATCCGACACATCCCATCAGGCTGAACATCCAGTAGCCACCCCTGAACGGCCCTCGTCTGGAAGGCATCCGCGAGAACCTGAAGACCGCATCGCCGACGCGGCACCCACGATGCCGTACCGCACGACATCTCCGCCGCAGACCGGCGCACCGTCGCCGGCCTGATCACACAACGCGCCGGAGAGGAAACCGACCTCGAACGCCGACTGGCGGCCATGGACCTTCCTGAAGCCCTACATCTAGAGCACACCGGCCTCGGCCAGCCACTGCCAGAGCTCGTCCTGCCGGACGATCGTGACGCCGAGCTTGTCGGCCTTGGTGGTCTTGGCGGCTCCGACGTTGTCGCCGGCGAGCAGGTAGTCGGTGTTGGCCGAAACCGACGAGGCGGTCGTCGCCCCCGCCTTCTCGACCAGGCGTGTGACGTCCGGGCGGCTGATCTTCGCGCCCGAGCGTGGGTCGGTGAACGACCCGGTGATCACGGCCGACTTGCCCTTCAGCGGTGAGTCTCCCGCGGCCGCCGCGTCGACCGGCCGGTCCTCGTCCAGCACATCGAGGTTCACGCCGCGCTCACGCAGTCTGGCGATCTCCTCCCGGACCTCCGCGCGGGCGAAGAAGGCGACGACGCTCTCGGCGACCTTCGGGCCGATGTCGCGGATCCCCACCAAATCCTCGACCGTCGCCGCCGCGACGTCCTCGATGCGCTCGTAGCCGGCCAGGCACAGGCGCTTGGCCGTGCCCTCGGAGGCCATCGGGATCGCCAGCCCGATCAAGGCGCGCCGCAGCCCCATACCCTTGGAGGACGCGATCGAGTCGACCATGTTCTTGGCGCTGACCTCGCCCATCCGCTCGTAGGCGAGCAACTGCTCAGCCGTCAGATCGTAAAGGTCACTGCGGCGCTTGAGCACACCGTCCTCGGCGAGCCTCTCAATCCAGACGTCGCCGACTCCCTCCATGTCGGCCGCCTGCCGTGAGGCCCAGTGCATCAGCCGGCGTGTCGCCTGCGCCGGGCACTGCAGGTTCACACACCAGCGCTCCTCACCGGTGCCACGGATCTCCAGTTCGGAACCGCACGACGGGCAGTGCGTCGGCGGGACGATCTCGACCTCGGTCCCGTCGCGCTCCTCCGGCAGCGAACGGCCTGCGAAGGGGATCACATCGCCGCGCCGTACGACCGCGACCATGTCTCCGATCCGTAGATCGCGCTCACGGATCAACCTCGGGTTGTGGAGGGTGATGTTCTCCACCGTCACTCCACCGACGAACACCGGCGCGACCCTCGCGCGCGGCGGAACCCGGCCGATCTTGCCCACCGGCCACTCCACCGACAGCAGCTTGGTCAGCTTCTCCTCCGGCGGATACTTGAACGCGATCGCCCCACGCGGCTCGGCGCTGTTGAAGCCCGCCGCATCGAACGCCGTCGGCTCATGCAACCGTACGACCGCGCCGTCGATGTCGTAATCGAGCCCGTCGCGGCGGCGGCCGATCTCCTCGATCGCCGCGATCACCTCCTCGGCGCTCGCGCACACGTACTGGGCGACCGGCTCGAAACCCGCCGGGACCTCCAACGCGGCGCCGTCACGATCGGCGCCGAACGCGAAGAACCGCAGCAGCCGCTTGGCGTTCGCGGCGGCCACAGGATCCTTCAGCACCAGCGTCCCGGCCGCGCCCGACCGGGGGTTGGTCAGCGTACGGTCCGGGTGCGCCTCGTTGTAAGCGGCCCACACCGACCGCAACATCACCGCCTCGCCACGGACCTCCACACGCCCAGGCGCCTCGATCGTGACCGGCAGACCGGGAATCACATGGCGCACCTTGTCGGTCACCAGCTCACCGACCGTGCCCGTGCCGCGCGTGGCGACATAGTCCAGGTTCCCGTCGCTGTAGACCACGCTGAGCGAAAGCCCGTCAAGCTTCTCCGACACGCGGAAGACCTGGCCGCCGAAGCGCTCGCAGAACGTCCGGATCTGCTCCTCGCCGGTCGCCTTCGCCAGTGAGAGCATCGGACGCGCGTGCCGCACCGTCGGGCCGGTCAGCTCCGCCGGCGCGTTGACCTTGCCGAGCGGGCTGTCGGCCGGCTCCAGCTCCGGATGCTCAGCGACCAGCGCCGCCAGCTCATCCTTCAACGCGTCGTAATCGGCGTCTGGCAGCGGGCTGTCGCCGGTGCCGTAGTACAGGTCGTTCAGGCGCTTGACCTCAACGGTCAGCTCAGCGATCCGCTCACCTATGTCCACCCCTCGATTAAACGCCAAGCCACCGACAACCACGCCTTGCCAGAGCCCACCGGATGCTCGGTACGCACGGCGCCGACGTGTCCGGGCAGTCCGACACCGGCGGGCCGGAGGCCGACCACTCCGGGTTCACCGGCTCCAGGTTCGACAGGCCGGAGGGAATCGTCGGCGGGAACACCGCTGGCGGAGGGTGACGCGCAACGGCGGTATCGACAGCGGAGAGCGGACCCGTACAGGCCGACGCCGAAGCGCGCGGCACGAGCGAGCTCTCGCGTGTCGGCGTGGCCGGGCCCGCGCTGAGGCGAGCGTGCGCCTCGGCGCGGTACCCGGCAGCACCGACCTCAGGTTGGCGAAGAGCCACCCCGAAATACTCGTCGGAAAGGCCGATCGGAGCCGATGGCCGATACTCGCCACCGGCCATCCTGGTGGCCGCGTCACTTGACGGCGGCTCTGTGCATCAGCCCGTCAGAATCAGTTGACCGTCCAATCGGTCGTGAGGCTTTGGATCTGGCCCGGCCCCTGCGCTCCGCCGAGGAAGGCACTCCAGCCGGCTCCGGTCGCCATGGTGACTTTGGGATCGAGGTCGAACTCATCCATTCGAAAATCCCTTCGCCGATTGATCCAATTGGCATATCAAAACCAGTAAAGCGCACGGTGAACGGAGGTGTCCATGCCACCTAGGTGGAAGATCGAGGCGCCGAGACGCGTGCGTGCAGCCTGACGACAACGGTCCTTTCGGTGTCATCCGGGGTGGTGCTCGCCGCGTGTTCCCGGCACCATAACGGGCATTGCCCCCGCCAATCGCTACGCACAAGATCACATAGGCAGAGAAGGGATGGATCGTGGTCGCATGAATGGGCTGGCCGTCCTCTCAGAACGCAACTTCCGGCGGTTCTTCGTCGGCCAGTCCGCGTCACTGCTCGGTGACGGCATGGTCATGGTCGCTCTCGCGTTCGCGGTGCTGGACCTCACCAGGTCACCCGCCGGCCTCGGCTACGTCCTCGCCGCCCGCAGCATCCCGATGGTCGCCGTCATGCTCATCGGCGGGGTCATCGCCGACCGATTCCCACGCCGTCGCATCATGGTGACCGCCGACGTCGCCCGCTTCCTCGGCCAGGCGACGATGGCGGCGCTGCTGATCAGCGGACATGCCAGGATCTGGGAACTCGCCGCCCTCCAAGCCCTGCACGGCGTGGCGACCGGCACCTTCAATCCCGCCTCCACCGGGCTGATCCCCTCCATCGTGACCGGCGGCCGACTCCAGCAGGCGAACGCGCTGCGCGGGCTGTCGATCTCGATCGGCAGCATCGCCGGACCCGCCGCGGCCGGTGTCCTGGTCGCGACGGCAGGCCCCGGATGGGCGGTCGCCGCCGACGCGGCCACCTTCGCCATCAGCGCGATCATGCTCACCCGGCTACGGCTCCCCGCGCACCTCCCACCGGCGGCGCAATCCTTCCTGCGGGACCTGCGCGAGGGGTGGAACGAGTTCAGTTCCCGCACCTGGGTGTGGACCATCGTCACCGTCGCCTCGTTCACCAACATGCTCTTCTCGGCGTTCCTGGTCCTCGGCCCGGCGGTCAGTGAACACTCCCTCGGCGGCCCCGCCGCATGGGCGACGATCGTCACCGCGATCGGCGTCGGGTCCGTGATCGGCGGCATCGCCGCCCTCCACATGCACCCGGCTCACCCGCTGCGGACCGGCGTACTCGCCCTCGCGCTCTGCCCCCTGCCCACCCTCGGCCTCGGCGCTCACGTGCCCGCCATCGCGGTGGCCGGCCTCGCCATGCTCTGCGGCATCGGCCTCACCGTCTTCAACACGCTGCTCGAGACCGCCCTGCAACACCATGTCCCCGACAAATCCCTGTCCCGGGTCAGCGCCTACGACTGGTTCGGCTCCCTCGCCGGCCAGCCCATCGGCCAAGCCACCGCAGGCCCACTCGCCGCGGGACTCGGCACCTACCCCATCCTCTGGCTGGCCGGCATCGCCCAGCTCCTCATCGCCCTGATCACCCTCGCCGTTCCTGCCGTACGCCGGCTGCCGGCGGGCGGCGAGCGCGAGAGATCGACTCCCGTCTCCACACGTCAGGAGTCCTGAGCCGGTCGGTGCTACACCGCCGAGTAGGGGATCGGCCAGCGGCGCAGCCGGAACGGCAACACCACGTGCCGCCCGGCGCCGAGCCGCAGCGCGAGGCCGGTGGTGAGCAGTTCGTCGAGCAGCCGACCGGCCGCCGCGTCGCCGGTAGGGCACGTCGGCGTGGACAGGAGCGTCTCGAAGGCGGTGGCCCACCGGCCATCCGCGACGGTGCGCAGCCGTGCGCCGTCCGGCCGGATATCGCGCAGGGCGAGGAAACCCGGCCCTCGCCGGTACGTGCACAGCCCGAAGCGGAACCGCTCTCCCCACCGCGCGGCGAACCGCCGGCCCGCCGCGTTCGCCGCTCCCGCCGGTGGGTGCAGGTGGACCACGGTGCGCAGCGGCCAAGGCGGTTCACCGGCGAGATCCCAGTGCAGATCCACCTGGCCGGCCGTCGCCTCGGTGAGCAACCGCAGAGCGACGACGTCGAGGTCCGGATCCGCGCCCAGCCGGATGGGGTCGAGCAGCGTCAGGGATCGCGATCCGGACTCGGCCTCGGCCACCACTCGTACGGCATGACTCGGGTCGGCCAGGAGTTCGTCGATGTGCACCGTCACGGCCGCCGGCCGGCGCGCACCCGAATCGGTCACCTCTGCCGTGTGCATTGAATCTCCCGATGAAGCGATCAAGGTGCCGGTACGGGCCATGGCAGTGGCACGGACAGGTCGACCTGGTCGGACGGGCCACGGATGCTCGTGGTGGTGAGCCCGACCCAGCGGTCGCCCTCCACGAAGACGAGTCCACGCTCACGGAGACCGTGCAGCCAGCGGAACAGCTCGTCGGGATCCCAGGGCACACCGGCCTCCTCGAGGCGGCGCAGCAGGCCGGTGGGTGTACGGCCGTACTCCAGCTCCAGCCAGGCGCGCTGTTCCCGCGGATCCTCCAACGTATGGTCCGCGGGCTGCCATCCGGCCCGCCGATCCTCCAGCACGAACACCCCGTCGACCTCGAACCGGCTCAGCGAGCTGATCGCATGGTCACGTGCCCATTCCTGCGCGGCGGTCCTCAGCGGTTCGACCTGTTCTTCGGTGAGGCCACTCGGCGGAGTGTCGAACAGGTACACGAGGTCGTGCATGCGCTCCGGGGGCAGGTCGTAGACATAGCGGTACGGCTCCGCCGGCTCGCGAGTCGAAAAGCCCAGCGACGGATCCTCGAAATGTGGGCTGAATCGATTGAGCTGGATTCGGGCCACGCTGTTGGGCGGCTGGAGGTGAACCAGAGCGGGCAGCTGCGCGACGAGTGAGAGGTAGTCCGCCACACGTTCGCCGGGAAAGCCGTACAGCCAGTTCCAGGCCACCGTCAGCCCGGCCGACTGGCAGTCCCGCAGCGTACGCACGTTGCGAGCCGCCGGCACTCCTTTGTCCATCCGGTGCAGGACGTCGTCCACCAGGGACTCGATGCCGGGCTGCACGCTGTAGACGCCGGCCGCCCGAAGCACACCGATCTGTTCGCTGGTGAGATTGGCCTTGACCTCATAGTGCAGACGCATGTCCCAGCCCAGGCCGGAAACCTGGGGCAGAACGTCCCGCAGATACTGCGGCTCAAGGATGTTGTCCACGACCGTGACGTCGAGGACCTTGTGACGCGTCACCAGGTGTTCCAGTTCGGCGAGGAAAGTCTCCGGCCGCTTGGCGCGAAACGCCATCGTGGTGCCGTTGAGCCCGCAGAACGTGCAATGGTGATGCTCTCCCCACCAGCATCCGCGGGCCGACTCCATGACCAGCTCCGGCTCCACGTACGCGCTCACCGGAGAGGCGTCGAACGCGCCGAACCAGTCGTCGAAGTCCGGCGCGGCCATGTGGACCGGCGACACCAGTCTCACCGGCTGGCGGTTCGCGTGTGGCGTGCCGTGCTCGTCACGCCAGCAGAGTCCGGGGACGGAGGCCAGATCACCCGCGCCGTCATCAGCGGCGAGCGTACGCAGCAGCAAGGGCAACGTCTCGTCGGCCTCACCGCGAAGCACCAGGTCGACGAAGTCGAACTCACGATGCAGCGCGACGCCCATCTCTCCGTCGCAGTTTCCACCGCCGAAGAGCACGGTGATATCGCCTCGTCGCTGCTTGAGCCGCCGGGCGACGGCGAGGCTGGGCACGTTCTGCATGAACGTCGTGCTGAATCCGACGACCTGCGGATCCAGTGCGATCAGCTCGTCGACGACGAGATCACAGAACGCGTCGGCCAGCTCACGCATCTTGCTCGCCTTCGTCAGTGAAAGTCCCCGACGAGCGGCGTACTGGCGCATTCCCTCGGCTCCGTACCCGTCCCCGTTCAACGCTCCGGCGAACACCCAGTCGCCCAGTGCGTGAGGGAAACCCTCCTCAGCGATGGCGGTGTAGTCGTACGGACCGAGCGCGCCATCGCTTTGCCGCAGGAGGAATTCCGCGAACCGCAGGCCACCGTGGTATGCCAGAGGTCTGTCGACGCCGTGCGCGACGCATGCCGAGGCGAGGACTCCAAGCTGCAGCGACGGCCGCGACACGTCATGCCAGGGCATGCAGACCAGGCATACCCTCGGTGAACCCGCAGTCATTTCCATTCGTCAAAGTGTCCGGACTCGTAACGGCCGGCGGTCAGACGTTGTCCCGGCCGCGTTCGGTGGACTCTCGTCGGCCGTCGGCCTTGACCTGCTTTTCCGGGGCGGCGTACATCGTCACGCCGGGCTTCGACGGACGCCATGCGTCGGCGATGTGCTTGATCTTGAGGGCAGACGCGGAGCTACTCACAGGTGTTCCGTCCTTCCAACATCGATCGGACTTGGCCACTTCTACGGTGAAACCAGGCTCGTAACGGCCGGCGGTCAGGATTCTCGGTTGCGCTCAGTGGACTGAGCCTTACGGTCATCTCGTCGGCCGTTGGCCAGGGCCAGCTTCTTCGGGGCGGCATTCATGATGAGGCCGGGCTTCGATGGACGCCATTCGTCGGCAATGTGTTTGATCGCGAGGGCAGAGGTGGAGCTACTCACAGTTGTTCCGTCCTTCCAGCTCGCAGCGGCCGGCGGTCAGACGTTGTCTCGGCCGGGATCGGGCATGGTCAGCCTTTTTGAGGACTGATCGATAGTCGTACTGGGCCTCGACGGACGCCATTCGTCGGCGATTCGTTTGATCGTCAGGGCAGGCATGGAACTACTCACAGTTGTTCCGTCCTTCCGGTATCGATCCGACTGGCCACCTTTAGGTGAACGCTGCTCACGATGAATCGGCGCCCGGCTACGGTCAAGACAGTTAAGGTATTTTCGAAGCTTATATACGGTCTCGGTGTCATTGTCGTCCTGAACAGGTGCGCAATGATCGGGCAACGGGTTCGCAACGCGCTCACGCGACGATCGGGGCATGAATGATCAACCCCGCTCCAGGCGCCTCAGGCGCACATCGTCGAAACTGCTGGCAGGCGCGATGCTGATGCTGGCGGCGTCGGGAACGGCCGTCGGGCTGACCGCGGCGCCCGCATCCGCCGATCCCGGATCCTGCGGAGTACGCGTGGACTCCTATCCGGCCGGAGGACTCCAGCAGAACTATGTCGTCCGGAACAAGTGCGCGACCGCGTACAACTTCGCGGTCATTCTGCCGAGCGCGAGCAGGCAGGCCTACCCGGGCTGTGTGAGGCTCCAGGGCGGCGAGACCTATACCTACTGGGCGGTCATCGCCGACGCCAACTGGTACGTCACTCTCTGCTGATCTGTCGTGAAAGGAGTTCGGCACATGCGCAAGCCCATTCGTAAGACGCCACTCGTTTCCCTGCTCATCCTGACCGCCTCCGTAGTGGTCGCCGGCGGAGTGACGGCGTCACCCGCCTCCGCCGATCCCGGGTTCTGCGGGGTCCGCGTCAGCATGCAAGAGGGCGGTGGGCATCAGGAGATCTACACCGTCCGCAACCAGTGCGGCACGGGATACAACTTCGCGGTCTTCCTCCCGAGCCTCGGCCGCCGGGCGGACCCGGGGTGCAAGTACATCGGGCCCACGGGAACCACCGGCTTCTGGAGTGTCCAGGTCGACCCGAACTGGTACGTCCAGGTCTGCTGAATGATGGTCTCCGAGCCGTCCCTGGACGGCTCGGAGACCATCCACCGGCATGACCTGCTCGCACACGACCGTGTCGGCGCCACGGGCTAACGTGCTCCCTGTCGAGCCGCGGCACAGGGCCGCGGATAAGTGCTACCCCCGGGGCGTGCGATGCGGATGCGAGCCGGCGTGCTGGGCGAGATCGAGGTGATCCTCGGCGATCGGGAGATCGACGTGGGTCCCGCCCGGCGCCGCTGCGTTCTCGCGGTGCTCCTCGTCGAGGCCAACCGGGTCGTGCCGGTCGAGGAGCTGGTGCGGCGCGTGTGGGACGGCGCCCCTCCCGCCAAGGCCACCGCGTCGCTGCGCAGCCACCTGTCGCGCCTGCGCATGGCGCTGATGCCGGAGGCCTGCGCGATCGTCCGCCGTTCCGGCGGCTACGTCCTGACGATGGACGAGTCGGCCGTGGACATCCACCACTTCCGGCGTCTCCTCCTCCAGGCCCGGACGGCCGGCGACGACCAGGCGGCGGAGCTCTTCGAGGAGGCTCTGCGCCTGTGGCGGGGCGAACCGTTCGCGGGTTTGGACAACCCGTGGCTGGCCGCCGTACGCGAGGCGGTCCGCGCTGAGCGACTGGCGGCCGAGCTCGACTACCACGACATCGAGCTCCGCCGTGGCCGGCACGGCCGCCTTCTCGCCACGCTGTGGGCCCGCGCCCAGGAGCATCCACTGAACGAGCGTCTCGCGGCCCAGCTCATGCTCGCCCTCTACCGCGATGGCCGCCCGGCGGACGCTCTGGCCTGCTACCAGCGCATCCGCGACCGCCTGGTCGACGAACTGGGTGCCGATCCCGGTCTCGATCTCACCCGTCTGCACCACCGGATCCTCACCGCCGATCCCACCCTCACTCCTCCCGCGCCCAGACCACGCGCCCTCGTCCCGGCGGCACGAGAGCCGTCCCTTCACGCGTTCGCGCTCGCGCGATTCGCGCCGCCGGCCCCCGAAGCCCCCGCACGTCCGGCACCGGCGACCGGACGGTCCGACCTGCCGAGGGACGTCAGCCACTTCACCGGCCGTACGGAAGAGCTGTGCCGGTTGCTCGAGGACGCCGACGACGTGACGTCCGCGCCCGTCTTCGCGATCGACGGGATGGCGGGGGTGGGCAAGACGGCGCTGGCGGTACACGCCGCTCACCGGCTCGGCGTCCGCTACCCGGACGGGAGCCTCTTCCTCGATCTGCACGGCCATACGCCCGGACATGAGCCGCTGACCTCAGGAGCGGCCCTGGACAAGCTGCTGCGAGCGACCGGTATGCCCGGTGCCGAGATCCCCGACGATCTGGATGAGCGGGCCGCCCTCTGGCGGGCCCGGTCGGCGGGCCGCCGCCTGCTCCTGGTTCTGGACAACGCCGCCGACTCGTCCCAGGTCCGGCCGTTGCTTCCCGGCGCGCCCGGCTGCCGCGTTCTGGTCACCAGCCGCCGTCGCCTGGTCGAGCTGGACACCACCGCGACGCTTTCCCTGGACGTTCCGCCGCTGGACGAGGCGCTGGCCTTGTTCGCCCGCGTCATCGGCGACTCGCGTGCGCGGGCCGAGCCGGCCGCCGCCCGTGAGGTCCTGGGCCTGTGCGGCCGGCTGCCGCTGGCGATCGGCATGGTGGCCGCGCGGCTGCGCAGCCGTCCGGCCTGGACGGTGGGGCACCTGTCGGGACGACTCCGGGAGGAGCGGTTGGCCGAGATCGCCACCGGTGTGGCGGCGGCGTTCACGATGTCGTACGAGCACCTCGTCCCGGACCAGCGCCGGCTGTTCCGCCTTCTGAGCATGCACCCGGGCGCCGACTGTGACGCCCACCTGGTCGCCGCGCTGCTGGCGACGGACCTGAACGAGGCCGAACGCCTGCTGGAGCAGCTCGTCGATCTCCACCTCCTTCAGCAGCCTCGCCCGGGCCGTTACCGCTTCCACGACCTGCTGCGCGAGCACGCCCGCTCCATCGCCCGAGCCGAGGAGCCGGAGGCGAGCCACCACGAGAGCCTCCTGCGGATCCTCGACTACTTCCTGTTCACCGCCGCCCACGCTCGCCGCCGGTTCGCTCCAGGCCAGCGCCGGCTCCCGCTCGACATCACGCACCCGCCCGCGCACGTGCCGCCGCTCGACGACCACTCCCGCGCCATCGCGTGGTGCGAAACCGAGGCCACCAACCTCACCGCCGTCATCGACCACGCGGCCGAGCACGGCCGCCACACCCACGCCTGGCAGCTCGCGCATGTTCTCCAGCACTTCTTCGACATCCGCGGCCGTACCGACGACTGGATCAGCACACACCGACGCGCCCTGGCCGCGGCCGACGCACTCGACGACCCGCAGGCGCAGGCCGAGACCACGCGGAGCCTCGGCGTGGCCTACTGGCATGCCGGACGCTACGAGGAGGCACTCGCCCACGGCACCCGTTCCCTCGACCTCTGCCGGCGGATCGGAGACAGGTGGGGCGAGGCCACGACCCTCGTCGGCTTCGGCGTCGCCTACCGTGCGATGGGCGCGCTCACCGAGGCGTTCGACTGCTTCGAGCAGGCCCTTCACCTCTACGACGAGGTCGACGCGACGTGGGGACGGGCCCTCGCGCTCACCAATCTGGGCATCGCGTGCAGCGACGCGGGGCGCCATGACGAGGCGGTCATCCGTGGGACGCAAGGCTTGGACCTCTACGGCACGACTGAGGACAAATGGGGCGAAGCGCTGGCGTTGACCAGCCTCGGCATCACCTACCGGCGCACCGGCCGATTCCAGCTCTCTCTGGCCCACCATGAACGAGCACTGCGGCTCAACCGCGAGATCGGTGACGTACGTGCCGAGTGCAAGGTCCTCAACGATCTCGGCCACACTCACCACGCGGCAGGCCAGAGGGCCCACGCGGAGGCCTACCACCGCCGGGCCCTCGCCCTCGCCCTCGTCATCGACGACCTCTATCAAAGGGCCCAGGCACATGAGGGAATAGGCGAGGCCACGCTCACCACGGCCCCCGACGCCGCCTATCACCATCTGCGGGACGCCCTGACGATCTACACCTGGCTCGGCGTCCCCCAGGCCGCCTCCCTGAGCAACCGCCCGCGCTGACGCCGTACCGTGCGGAAGAAGGCCCGGAGGGAGGGCGCCGAAGGCGGGGCCCCAGCCGCGGACGACCGCTGCCCATCCCGTTCCCGGACGAGGACTAGCGGACCGTGGTCGCGCCCTCCAGGGCGACGTGGCCCGCCTGGAGCAGGCCGACGGCGCGAGGGAAGTCCTTCAGCTGTTCGGCCAGCAGGTCCAGCGCGAGGCCGACCGAGTGGGCGGGGACGCCGCGCGCGGTGAGGATGTCGCCGGTCCAGGCGATGAAGCGGGTGAACAGGTCCGAGTCGTCCAGGTAGAGGGCGACGCCGAGGAACTCGGTGATGTGGGCGATGTCCTCGGCGGTGTGCTGGCGCTGCTGGTCGGTGTAGTCGGCCATCGCCGGAAAGCGTTCCTGCAGCTCGGCGAGGACCGCCGCGACGAGCCGGTGCGCGCTGCGGGTGACCAGCGTGTACTCCTGGTCGGCCAGGTGCGGCAGGTCCTCCACCGCCTGGTGTGCCGGTGGCGGGGCGAACGGCCGGGAGATGAGCTCGTCGAGCCGGTCGGCCGCGGCGCGGGCGTTCGGGGCCCAGGCGTCGGCGCAGAGCCGTTCGGCGTAGCGGCCGCGGGGGCCGAACGCCGCCCCGCCGGCCATGACCGGGACGCCCGCGGCCTGGCACGCGGTGATCGTGGCATGCGCGGTGGGCAGGCGGGTGGGGATGGAGGAGGACAGGGCCAGCGCGTCGGGGCCCGTACGGTGCAGGTGGTCGATCAGGTGCGGAACGGGGACCTGCGCGCCGAGGAAGTCGACCTCCCAGCCCCGCAGCCGCAGGGTCTCGGCCAGCAGGCGGGCGGGCAGGGCATGCCACTCCCCGTCGACGCACGCCACCGTGACCCGGCCGCGCCGCCGCTTCTGGGGCGGGGGCGTGTGGTGGGCGAGGGCGGCGATGACGCGGTCGTTGATGGCCGTCGCGGTGTGCTCCTGGGCGACGCTGATGCGGTTCGCGGCCCATTCGAGGCCGACCTTGGCCTGTACCGGCGCGATCACGTCCAGGAGTGCCGACTCGGCGTCCAGGCCGGCGTCCACGGCCGGCAGGATCACCTCGACGGCGGCGTACTCGTCGCCGTCGCGCACGGCGTCCCACAGCCGGGGGACCAGGACCTCGGGGTTCAGGCGGTCCGTCGCCGAAGCGGTCATCGGGTTTCCTCGCGTCGTAGGCGTCCGTTGGGCGGCGCGGTGATCGCCACGACGGCCATGTCGTCGTGGTCGCGGCTCCCGGCCCACTGCGCCGCGAGCATCTGCACCCGCTCCACGACGGCTTCGGCGGGCATCCCGGCGCACCCGGCCAGGGCCTCCGCCAGCCGCTCCTCGCCGAACATGACGTCGCCGAGCGGACCGCCGCGGGCCTCGGTGATGCCGTCGGTGTACAGCACGCACGTCTCGCCCGGCGCCAGCTCCACCTCGGCGGTGGTCGCGTCGATGTCGGAGAACACCCCGATCAGGCAACCACGGGTCGCGGCCTCCTCGACGCCGCCGCCGGACCGCACGATGAGCGGCGGCGGATGTCCGGCGCTGGTCAGCCGGAGCCGTACGCTGCCGCCGGCCCGGATCGCCGAGGCCAGCACCAGGGTGGCGAACCGGCTGGACTCGGTGTGCAGCAGCGCCCCGTTGAGCAGGGACAGCATGCGCATGTGGTCGCCGGCCATGGGCAGCAGCGCCTGCAGCGTGGTGCGGATCTTGCCGGTGGTGACCGCCGCCTCCAGTCCCTTGCCGCACACGTCGCCGAGGACGGCGAGGGACTCGACGGCCTCGTCGCCGCCGGGGTGGACGTCGTAGAAGTCACCGCCGACGAGCTCGCTGCGCACCGAGGCGCGGTAGCCGCCGGCGAAGTCGACGCCGTGGACGTGGTGCAGCCGGGGCGGCAGCAGCTCGCGCATGAGGATCGTGGTGACCCCGGCCTGCTCGGCGTACATGCGGGCCGCCGACAGCGCCGCGCCGGCCCGCGCGGCGAAGAGCCGGGCGAAGACCTCCTCGTTCTCGCTGAACGACGGCCGGTCGCTGCGGCGCAGCAGGATGAGCGCGCCGGCCGGGATGCCGTGCCCGGGCAGCGGCGTCACCGCCACCGCGCCGACCGGCCCATCGAAGCCCTCCGGCACCGCCCACGAGGGGAGTTCGGCCGGGTCGATCCAGCGGGAGGGGATCGGCGGAAAGCCCTGGAGCGCCTCGCTCAGCCCCGGCACCTCGGCGGCGTCGGCCTGCACCGTACGGCGGGACACGTCCGCGCCGCGGATCGTGAAGGCCGCCGGCAGCCGGGTGCCCACGGCGGGCGCGATCAGCACCGCGGCGTCGGCCAGATGCTCGGCCGCCAGGCGTACCGCGACCTCCATGCACCGACCGATGTTCAAGGTCGACAGCAGGGCGTTCGACGCCTCCGCCAGGAGCGCCGTGCGCTCCCGTTCCGTCGCGAGTTCGGTCTCGGCCGACCGCCGGTCGGTGTCGTCGACCAGCCACCAGATGACGTGACCGTCCGGCGAGGGGGTCGGGTGCGCCTCGAAGCCGCGTTCCCCCGCCTCGCCCCGTACGGGCTCGGGGTGGTGCCCGTCGACCGCGCGGTGCGCCTCCGCCAGCCAGCCGGCCGTCGTCGCGGCGAGGCTCGTCCCTGGTTCCGCTCGCGGGAACAGCCGGGCGGCGGCCTCGTTGAGCTCGACCACCCGCCCGTCGGCGGCGGCCATCACCACCGGGTAGGGGGCGTCGCTCCACCGGGCGGCCGTCACCCGCTCGGGGCTCCGCCGGTCCACGGAGGTAACGCTGGAAAGGTCCACGCGCCGGGCCCGCGGTCACGCGAGCCCCCACCACCTTCGCGCTCGAAAATGTTGCTTGAAGACAACAGTCCCTTATGTGAGGTAGGAGAAGCAACTCCTGTCACGCTAGCCGCTCATCGAAATGCCTGGTCCCGGCGCTGGCGTCCGCCGCCCCCGTCGCGGCACGCCGTACTGTCGCCGTCCCCGTGCGAGCGTGACCGGTACCACGGCGTCGACCGGAGTCTCAGGTGCCGCCCGGCCTGAGATCCGACCCAGACCAGATACCGCTGCGAAGCGGCCAGGCACCGGCCGACCTCGGTCGCGACGATCGCACCCACGCCGTGGCCGAACCCCGAAGACACCGCCGACGACCCGCGACCTCACCCGGCTCGGCGTCTCGCCGTGCCGGGCACTCGGGCCGGGCAGGTCCAGCAGCAGGACATCCCAGTCGTCCGGCAGCTGCCGGACCAGCGGGTGGTACGCCACCGCCGAGCTTCCGGCGTGATGCAGGACCGCCACGCGGACAGCGGCGGGTACCGGCCGCGGGCCGATGGAAAGGCTCACTGGTCCGCCCCTGACGGCGCGCCGGCCGGCGCGACCGTCGACCGCTTGGCGATCGCGTGGGCGAGCTGGTTCACGAGCGGCATCAGCACCCCACACCATTGGGCCACAGGGCCAGGGCGATGCCGCCGGCCAACGCCACCCGAGTGCTGAAACGCGTCCGTCCCTCATTCGCGGGAGATGGTTTTGCGCTGGCTCGGGCGGCATGACAGGTGTCGCAAATACATCAAACATGTGTTGTAGTGTTCTATCCCAATCTGATCCTTTATGGGCGAGTCTCGGTCGCGGAGGCCGTCACCCGCGATCCCTCTCGATGCGATTTCTGGGGACGAAGTGGCCGGAAGCCTGTCAGGTGCGGGTGCGGGTGCGGGTGCGGGTGCGATCCAGGAGGGTTTCCTTTCGCCGGGCGTGGCGGGCCCTTCACCGGAGATGCTTCGAAAATATGTTAATTGTCTTGACCGTGGCCGGGTGCCGATTAACTGTAAAGGACAGTTTCGGTTGATCGGTACTGGAAGGACGGAGAACCGTGAGTAACTCTGCGTCTGCGCTTGTGATCAAGTGCTTTTCCGACGAATGGCGTCTGTCGAGGTCGAGTACGGGCAAAGACGCAGCGCCACGAGAGCCGGTCAAGGCCGGAGCCGTCGATCGGTGAGGCGACCCTAGGGCTCAGCGAATCGCGTGCGGCCGAGACGACCGACCGCCGGCGATCGCGAGTCTGGATCCACGACGGTCGGCGACGTGGCCGCCCTGCCGGGGAGCCTCCTGGTCGCCATGCCGGGCCCCGCCTCCGGCCGCCACCTGCACGCGCTCGCCCGCGGCCGGCGACCTCGTCGCCGACCGCGGGCTGACCCTGCTCGGCGTGGCCGTGGGCGACCTGTACGACGACCGGGCGGTCCAGCTCTCCCTGCCGCTCGACCACTTCGCGTCGGCGGCGCTCGACGGTACGGTCGACGAGGTCCGCGACCGCTTCGGCGGGCGCGCGATCGCACGGGTGCGAATACAGCCGTCCGCGCGCGCTGGACGGTCGAGCTATCCGGCCTTCGGGGTGGCGCGGGCGATGATGGCGTCGAGGTCCAGGCCCGGGGGGAGGGTGCCGAAGGCGGTGCCCCAGTCCCGGTCGAGGCGGGAGGCGCAGAAGGCGTCGGCGACGGCGGGGTGGCCGTGCCGGACGAGCAGGGCTCCTTGGAGTACGAGGGCGAGGCGTTCGACGATCCGGCGGGCGCGTAGTTCGGCCGTGGCGGTGTCGGTCAGTTCGTTCTTGATCCGCGTGACGGCCTCGTCCAGGCGCCGGTCGGCTCCTGTCGCCGCGCCGACCTCGGCGAAGTACGCCTCCACGGTCTCGGGTTCCTTCAGCATGGCCCGCAGCACGTCGAGCGCGGCGACGTTGCCCGACCCCTCCCACACGGAATTGAGCGGGGACTCACGGAACAGCCGGGGCATGCCCGACTCCTCGACGTAGCCGTTGCCGCCCAGGCACTCCAGGGCCTCGGCGCTGTGCGCGGGCCAGCGCTTGGTCACCCAGTACTTGCCGGCCGCCAGAGCGAGGCGCTTGAACGCCGTCTCGCCACGGTCGGTCGCGCCCGCGAGCCGCAGCATCAGCACCGTCGCGGCCTCGGACTCCACGGCCAGGTCGGCCACGACGTTGCGCATCAGGGGCTGGTCGATCAGGGCGGCGCCGAACGCCTGCCGGTGGGTGACGTGGTGCGCCGCCTGCACCAGGCCCTGGCGCATTCCGGCGGCGGCGCCGATGACGCAGTCGAGCCGCGTCATGTTGACCATCTCGATGATGGTGCGGACGCCACGGCCCGCCTCGCCGACGCGCCAGGCGACGGCGCGTTCGTACTCCACCTCCGCCGAGGCGTTCGAGCGGTTGCCGAGCTTGTCCTTCAGCCGCTGCAGGCGCATCGGGTTGAGCGTGCCGTCGGGCAGGACGCGGGGGAGCAGGAAGCAGGTGAGGCCCTCCGGGGCCTGGGCGAGCACGAGGAAGACGTCGCACATCGGCGCGCTGGTGAACCACTTGTGCCCGGTCAGCAGGTACGTCCCGTCGGCCTGCGGAACCGCGCGGGTCGTGTTGGCGCGTACGTCCGAGCCGCCCTGCTTCTCCGTCATCGACATCCCGGCGAGGATGCCGGCCTTGGTCAGCGGCGGGCGCAGGCCGAAGTCGTACGTGCCGGAGGTCAGCAGCGGTTCGTACTCGCGGGCGAGGTCGGGCTCCTGGCGCAGCGCGGGCACGGCGGCGTACGTCATCGAGATCGGGCAGCCGTGCCCGGCGTCGACCCGCCACACGTAGAACTTGGCGGCGCGGGCCACGTGCGCGCCGGCGCGCTCGGTCCACGCGCGGGCGTGCAGTCCGTGCCCGACCGCGACCTTCATCAGCTCGTGCCAGGCGGGGTGGAACTCCACCTCGTCGACGCGGTGGCCGTACCGGTCGTGGGTGCGCAGCACCGGGCGGTACTCATTGGCGAGCCGGCCCCACTCCTGCGCCTCCTCGCCGCCGGCCAGCCGGCCGAGCTCGTGGATCTCCTCGGTCGCCCAGCCGCCGCCCTCGCGGAACAGCCCGTCCAGCAGCGCCGGGTCGTCGGCCACGTCGTAGCCGGTCAGCGGAGGGACCTGGTTGAACACGTCATGCGTCGTCATGAGACCGCTCCGATGCTGCGCTGGACGAAGGTGATGAGGTGAGCCGTGCCGCTGGAGACGTCCGGGACCGGCGCGGTGACGGAGGCGTCCGTCACGGCGGCGCGCGCCGCCAGCGGGCCGATGAGGGCGTCGCCGATCGCCCCGACGAGTGCCGCCGCGCTCACCTGGACGTCCTGATCGGGCAGCTCGCCGGTGGCGATGCCCCGGGTGATGAGCACCCCGATGGCGTCGGCGAACGCGCGCCGGAACACCAGCCGCTCACCGTCGACGGCCGGGTCGGCGGGCTCGGCGAGCAGCGCGTACGCCATCCGCGGGCCCCGCAGCGCGCGGCCCGCGAAGGTCTCTACCACGGCGGCGATCGCCTCGGCGGCGGTGCTCTCCAGGGCCACCGCCCGCGCCACGGCGTCGACCTCGCGCCGGCTCGTCGTGCGGAACACCTCCGCGACCAGGTCGGCCTTTGCCGGGAAGTGGCGGTAGACGCTGCCGGTCGCGACGCCGGCCCGACGGGCCACGGCGGCCACCGAGCATCCCGCGTAGCCGTGCTCGGCGACGATCGCCACTGCGGCGGACAGGATGCGTTCACGCGAGGCGCTCAGGCGCGCTTCGACGCGGGGCGTACGGCGGTACGGCATACAAGAATTGAACCCTAGTTCACTTCTTAGGCGCAACCGCGTAACGCCGAAAAAGGTTCGGGGCCCCTCGGGTGGAGGGGCCCCGAACGCCCCCAGGGGGGAAGGGGGCGGAAGAGGGCTATTTCTCGGACACTCCGGTCGCCATGTCGTAGCCGGTGCCCGAGTGGCGGTAGACGGGGCCGTTACCCATCTCCAGCACCTGGAACTTGATCGGGATCGAGTTGGACCGGGTGCCGGTGAAGTACTGCATCATCTCCTCGGACAGGTCGATGATGGCCGGCGGGCTGTGCTGGGCGACCGCCCACTCGGCCGGGCCGAAGTCCTCGACCACGCCGACGGCGCTCTTCTTGCCGACGGTGATCTTCACCTTGGTGCCGAGCGGCCAGTACGGGCTGGCGATCGTGTGGTACGACATCGGCTTGCCGGACGCGGTCTGCGCGTCCCAGAACGACGTGCCGGTGGAGACGCCGGTCGGCAGGGCGGCCTTCTTGTCGGCCTTCTCACTGGGAAGCTGCCGGGGCAGCTTGGCCGTGTGGCCCTCCGTTCCGGGCCCCACGAGGCCGGAGTCGCCCTGCGACACCTGCACGGCGCTCGTACGGGCGGCCTGGGAGGACGTGGAGTGGACCAGTGCGGCGGACGCGCCCGCGCCCGCCACGACGACGCCGGCCGCGACCGACGCGAACGTCTTGCTGGTGAATCGATCCAGATACTTGTTGCTGATTCTGAACATGGGGGGTTGGCCTCTCAGCACAGGGGAGACGGGGACGGTGTGCAGGGCGGGCCGCCCCGGCCGGCCGTGCGGCCGGGGCGAGGGGAGGGCTCAGGCGTCGTTGGAGCCGTACTCGGGGTAGCCGTAGCCGACGACCGTGGACTTGTCGCGCGTGCGGATCTTCACGGCGTTGTCGGTGTTGCCCTCGATGGTCTGGATGGTGCCGTCGTGGTTGTCCTTGATGACCATGCCGACGTGGTCGATGTCGTCGATCGACTTGCTCCCGCTCCAGGAGAAGAACACGACGGCGCCGGGCGTGGCGTCCTCGCCCCAGCGGCCCTGGTCCTTGAACCACTGGGCGTGGGTACGGGTGAACGCGTCCGCGCCCATCCCCTTGACGCCCAGCTGGGCGCCGATCCAGGACACGAACATGTCGCACCAGTTCGCGTTGGCGTAGTCGGAGACCTGGCCGCCGTCGCGCTCGACGCCGCGCTCGGCCCACGGGGAGGAGACGAACCACTTCTGGAACTTGGTGCCGCCGCCCGAGGAGTCCTCGCTGACGCCGACCTGGGAGGTGGCGAGCTTCAGCGCGTCGCTCGCGGTGGGCAGCCACTCGCGCTTCTTGGCGGCGACGTTGCCGGCGCTCTTGTCGGACAGGGCCAGCGTGTGCGGTTCCTTGGGGGAGGCGGCGGTGCCGTGGGGAACGGCGGCCATCGCTTGGGCCGAGACCGCGTCGACGTTCTGGGAGGATCCGGCCGGGGCCGCCGCGATCAGGCTGATCGCGGTCGCGCCGACCGCGGTGACGGCGGCGAGGGAGCCGCCGAGTCTGGTGTTACGCAGCAGACGGCATGACTTCTTGTGTCGACCTGACACGTTGAGCACTCCTTTGCTTCCATGCCGCTTACCGGGTTAGCTGACGGGTTCGGGCGTGGAAGCTGCCCTACGGCGCGAGGGGATGCGCCGATTCACCCCAGTGGTGCGGTGGGTCCCCGGTTCCGCGATGTGCGGATTCAGCGGGAGCCGTCTCTGAGCGGACGGCTCGAAGAACAGGGGGATGGCGGCCGCGTGGGCGGCCACTTCATTCAGGTCTAGGGGATCTTGTCGTCCATTCGTCCGGTGCACTTTCACTTCCCGGCGCCTGCCGATGGCCCCGAGGGCTCGGGCGGGAAGTCACCCGGTGGGCACGCTGTTGGCGTGCCACATGCCCTGTGAGAGACACGAGGGGCCTGGCTCCGTCGCTGCGCGGCGGATGCGGCGCGTTCGCCGAACCGGCATCGAGGCGGATCCATGTGGGGGGATCGCAGGGGATGCGCAGAGCGGCGCGGTTATGAACCGTCGCGGCCTTGGAAGGGGGGCCCATCTCACGCGTCGTCGCGTGCCGCACTTCGTGGTGCTGGGGGGCAGGCCCTGGCCGGCGGGGATGTTACGGACGGCGCATGGGGGGCGCCGCCGGTCAACCGAACATAGCAAACATATTTCGGGCCGTAAAGGGGAAATATGGACACTCACCGCCTCTGACCTGCGAGAAGATCACATCGGCGGTCTGTCAACCCCCAGAACCCTTGCGAAATAAGGGTTTTCAGCCCACAGCAGCTTGATCACCCAGCGTGATGATCTCGGTGTAACGCTGCTCGATGATCTCGGCCAGCTCGGGCGCCGCGCCGAGCGCCCCCGAGACCGCCACCGCCCCCGCCGCGAGCGACTCGTCGCGGACCTTGTCGGCGAAGTAGCCGGGGGCCAGGAAGTAGGAGGCGACCGCGACCCGCGGGGCCCCGGCGTTCAGCAGCCTTCGTACGGCCTCGGCCGGCGTCGGGCGCGCGGCGGAGGCGTAGGCGGGGACGACACGCCGCCAGCCGCGCCAGCCGCGGGCCATCCGGCCGATCGTCGCGTTGGCCGACGGGTCGCTGGACCCCGCGGCGGCCAGCACGAGCGCCGTGTCCGGGTCGGGCGTCACTCCCGCCTCGGCCAGCCTCCGCTCCAGGGCCGCGGTCATCAGCGGGTGCGGCCCGAGCGTCGCGCCGTACCGCAGGCGCATCCGCGGGTGCTCCCGGCGCACCTCGGTCAGCGCGCCGGGAATGTCGGTCTTGCTGTGGTACGCGGCGGTCAGCAGGAGGGGGAGAACGACGGCCTCGCCCGCGCCGGTGCCGGCGCCGGCGAGCGCGCCGAGCGCCTGGCCGGGCGTCGGGGGCGCGTGGTCAAGATAGGACGTCACGACCCGCAGCCCGGACCGGCGGCGTACGAGATCGAGCAGGTCCTCGACCGTCGCCGCCGCACGCGGGTCCCGGCTGCCGTGCGCCACCGCCACCAGCGGCGGCGGAGGCGCGCAGGTGATCAGAGGTTGATGCCGCATTCGGACTTTCCGGTGCCGGCCCACCGGCCGCTGCGCGGATCGTCGCCGGGTGCGACCCGCTGCGTGCACGGCTCGCACCCGATGGAGGGGTAGCCGTCGTACTGCAGCGGGTTGACGAGGATGCCGTTCTTCTCGATGTAGGCGCCGAGCTGCTCGTGCGTCCACCGGGCGAGCGGGTTGACCTTGACCTTCCCGCGCGAGGCGTTCCACTCCACGACCCGGGACCCGCGCCGGTGCGAGGTCTCCTCCCGGCGGATCCCGGTGATCCACGCGAGGTACGGCTCCAGGGCGCGGTTCAGCGGCTCGACCTTGCGCAGGTGGCAGCACAGGTCCGGGTTCCGGCCGTAGAGCCGGGGACCCAGGTCGCGCTCCTGCTCGGCGACCGTACGCGAGGAGGTGACGTTCACCACGTTGACCGGGTAGACGGCCTCGACGGCGTCGCGGGTGCCGATCGTCTCGGCGAAGTGGTAGCCGGTGTCGACGAACAGCACGTCGATGCCCGGCCGGATCTTGGCGGCGATGTCCACCAGCACGGCGTCCTTCATCGAGGACGTCACGCAGATCCGGTCGCCGAAGGTCGCGATCGCCCAGCGAATGATCTCCTCGGCCGGCGCCTCCTCGAGGGCGTCGGCGGCCGACTCGACGATGTCGGTGAGGTCGAGCGCGGCGGTCGGGCGTTCGAAGGTGAGCGTCATCTCGCGCCTCCCTTCGGCGCGGCGGGGACGGCGGTGCTGAGCGCGCCGGTGCCGATGAACCGCAGCCGGAACGCGCGGGTGCAGGCACGGCAGTGCCAGCCGCCGCCGTCGCTCTCGTACGGCTCCAGGTCCTCGTCGCCGCAGTAGGGGCAGTAGAAGGGGACCGCTCGTTCAGTCATGAGTCCTCCTTCGTCGGAGGAGTCACTGAGGGCGCCGTGTTCTCGGTTCGCTCACTCCGTTCGCTCATTTCAGGTCCTCCTGTTCCGCCCGCTGCACCCAGTCGGCGAAGGACTCGCCGTCGCCGCGCTGCTTCTGGTAGCGGCGCAGGACCCGCTCGACGTAGTCGGGCAGCTCGTCGGCCGTGGTCTTCAGCCCGCGGACCTTCTTGCCGAAGGCGCCGCCGACCGCCCCGCCGAGGTGGATCTGGTAGCCCTCGACCTGGTTGCCGTCGGCGTCGGTGACCAGCTGGCCCTTCAGCCCGATGTCGGCGACCTGCACACGCGCGCAGGAGTTCGGGCAGCCGTTGAGGTTGATGCTCAGCGGCTGATCGAAGTCCGGGAGGCGCTTCTCCAGCTCCTCGATGAGGTCCATGCCGCGCTGCTTGGTCTCGACGATCGCGAGCTTGCAGTACTCGATGCCGGTGCAGGCCATCGTCTGCCGCCGGAAGGTCGAGGGCCGCACCTGCAGGTCGTGGGCCTCCAGTTCGGCGGCGAGGGCCTCGGTGCGGTCCTCGGGCACGTCGAGGATGACCAGCTTCTGCTCGGTCGTCGTGCGCACCTGACCCGAGCCGTACTCCTCGGCCAGGTCGGCGATCACGTGCAGCAGCTCGCCGTTGACCCGGCCCACCCTCGGCGCGAACCCGACGTAGTAGTTGCCGTCGCGCTGCGGGTGGATGCCGACGTGGTCCCGCCGGGCGTCACGGGGGGCGCCCGGCGCCGGCCCGTCGGGCAGCTGGTAGCCGAGGTACTCCTTCTCCAGCACCTCGCGGAAGCGCTCGGGTCCCCAGTCGTTCATCAGGAACTTGAGCCGGGCGCGGCTCCGCAGCCGCCGGTAGCCGTAGTCGCGGAAGATTCCGATGACCCCGGCCCAGACCTCGTGCGCCTGCTCGGGGCGGACGAAGGCGCCGAGGCGCTTGGCGAACATCGGGTTGGTGGACAGCCCGCCGCCGACCCAGAGGTCGTAGCCGGTCTCGCCCTCGTCGTTCACCACACCGACGAACGCGATGTCGTTGATCTCGTGGACGGTGCACTGCGCCGTGCAGCCGGACATCGCAGTCTTGAACTTGCGCGGCAGGTTGGAGAAGTCCGGGCTGCCGATGTAGCGGTCGTGGATCTCCTCGAGCTGCGGGGTGGCGTCGATCACCTCATCGGCGGCGATCCCGGCGAGCGGGCAGCCGAGGATCACGCGCGGGGTGTCGCCGCAGGCCTCCGTCGTGGACAGGCCGACGGCCTCCAGCGTCTCCCAGATCGCCGGCACCGACTCGATCTCGATCCAGTGCAGCTGGATGTTCTGCCGGTCGGTCACGTCGGCGGTGCCGCGCGCGTACTTGCTCGACACGTCGGCGATCGCGCGCAGCTGGTCGAGGTTCAGCCGGCCGCCGTCGAGGCGGACGCGCAGCATGAAGTAGCGGTCGTCGAGCTCCTCGTCCTCGAGGACGGCGGTCTTGCCGCCGTCGATCCCCGGGCGCCGCTGCGTGTAGAGCCCGTACCAGCGGAACCGGCCGCGCAGGTCGGCCGGGTCGATCGAGTCGAAGCCGGCCTTGGAGTAGACGCCCAGGATCCGGTCGCGGACGTTCAGTCCGTCGTCGTTCTTCTTGTTCTCTTCGTTCTTGTTGAGCGGTTCGCGATAGCCGAGGGCCCACTGACCCTCGCCTCGCCTCCGCTGACGGGGTGGCATCGTGCGCGTCCTCCGTGGTGGGTGGTGGACGCGGAGCACACCGGCAGGCTCGCTGCTGGCTCTACGCTGAGCTTAAGGAAATCCGACACCGGCATACCGCGCGCCCATGAGGCAGTGGCGGTTGATCAGTGTCAACGACAGATGGCGCTGCCCACGCGGAGAAAATCGACGTGCCGGCGCATCACCAGCAACGGGTTCGCAGCAGCCATACACCGATGATGACATGCCGTTCGATGAGTGTCCAACCTTGTCCGATATGCGAAACGGCGTCCCATCTCGGTGGCCTGAACCCGGCGCGGTGTCTCAGCCCTGGCGGAGCCAGTTGACCGGCGGCTCGGACCCGTCCGGGCCGGTGTCCGGCTCGTCCTTGTCGTCCGGGGGCTGGTGCTGGCAGTCGCACCACGTGCCGCCCCGGCACTCCTCGTGCCGCCGCTCGCGGCACGCCTCACAGATCATGCTCCCATTCTCGCAGCACGGACCGGCACCGAACGCCGTTCTGTACGCTGATGCGATGGGTGTGGCGACAGAGGTGCTGATCCGTGACCTGAGCGCCGAGACGGCCGACCTCGACCGGCTCCTCGGCCCGGACGTGTGGGACGTTCCGACTCCGGCCGAGGGCTGGGCGGTACGGGACCAGATCGCCCATCTGGCGTGGTTCGACGACGCGGCGGTGCGCGCGGTCACCACGCCGGAGGCGTTCCGCGACGAGGCGCGTGCCGCCGCGGCCGGGGGCCTGGACGCCGACGCGCTCACCGCGGAGCGGCGGTCGATGCCGGGGGAGGACCTGCTCGCCTGGTTCCGCGCCGCCCGCGCCGGCCTGACCGAGACGCTTACTGCGGCCGACCCGAGGACGCGGATCCCCTGGTACGGCCCTGACATGGGTCTCGCGTCGTTCGCGACGGCGCGGCTGATGGAGACCTGGGCGCACGGGCAGGACGTCGTCGACGGCCTGCGGGAGGCCGGCCGCGACGCGGTCCGCGAACCCACCGACCGGCTGCGCCACGTGGCCGAGATCGGCGTACGCGCGCTGCCGTGGAGCTTCGCCGTGCGCGGGCGCCCCGCCCCGCGCGTGCCGGTGCGGGTCGAACTCACCCTGCCGGGCGACGGGCCGTGGACCGCCGGGCCCGAGGACGCCGCCGACGTCGTACGCGGAACGGCGCTGGACTTCTGCCTCGTCGTCACGCAGCGGCGGCATCCGGCCGACGTGGATCTGGCGGTCTCGGGCGCCGTCGCGAAAGAATGGATCAGTATCGCCCAGGCGTTCGCGGGGCCGCCGGGCGCCGGACGCCGCCCGGGACGGTTCACCTGAGCCGAGGACCGGCGGGGATGAGGGAAGGGCGGTGGATGGGCGGCACGCGTATGAGGCGTACCTCCCGCCGGGTGCCCGGCGGCGACGGGTGTCTCCGTGCGCCGGACCGGCCGTACGCCGGGTGGCGCGACCTCCCCCGAAGTGGTCGTCGCAGCGCGTATCGGACGCGTCACGGCTACGGTAGACCTTCGTGACCACCCTCTCCGATGCTTCGGCGGGTGTCGCCGAGGTCTCGGTGCGCGCCCGAATCCGGTCCGCCGTGTGGCGGGTCGTCCGCGGTACGAGCGTCTCCGCGTTCCGCTACCGGGTGACCGGCCTGGCCGCGGAGGCCGCGTTCTTCACCCTGCTGTCGCTGCCGCCGCTCGTGCTGGGGCTGATCGGCACGCTCGGGCACTTCCGGTCGATGCTCGGCGACGACACGGTGTCCGACATCCGCACGTGGGTGATCGAGAAGGCGCAGACGGTGCTGACCGAGCAGTCGGTGGACACCGTCGTGCGACCGCTCCTCGACGACGTCCTGCGGGGCGGCCGGGTCGAGATCGTCTCGCTGAGCTTCCTGGTGTCGCTGTGGGCCGGCTCACGCGCGCTGAACGTCTACGTCGACACGATCACGATCGCGTACGGCCTGTCCGGCGTGCGCGGCGTCATCCGCACCCGGCTGCGCGCGTTCTTCCTGTACATCGCCGGGCTCGGCGTCGGGCTGGTGGTCATCCCGCTGCTGGTCGCGGGCCCGACGCTCGTCCTGCGCTGGCTGCCCGAGGGTGCGCGGGTGCTGCACGTGCTCTACTGGCCGGTGCTGATCGTCGTCTCGATCGTGTTCCTCGCCTCGCTGTACTACCTCAGCGTCCCGGTGCGCACGGCCTGGTGGCGGGGCCTGCCGGGCGGCGCGGTGGCCCTGGCGATCTGGGCGCTGGGCAGCCTCATCCTGCGCCTCTACCTGGACGGCTCCGCGTCGGGCGTGTCCGTGTACGGCTCGCTGGGCGCGGCGATCGCGGTCCTCGCCTGGCTGTACGTCACCGCCCTGGCCGTGCTGATCGGTGCCGCGCTCAACGCCGAGATCGACAAACTGTGGCCCGGCGAGTACACCGCGCGCGCCCGCGCCGAGGTCGCCGAGGCGCGCGCCCGGGCGGCGAAGAAGCAGCTCCGGGCCGCCGAGCGGCGCGTCGAGGCCGCCACGACCGACGAGCCGGAGGAGCCCACCGCGCCGGAGGAGGACGCCGAGCCTCAGGAGCCGCGGGAGCCGCGGGAGCCGCTGGAGGCGCGGGAGAGCGAGCGCGAGCAGGCCCGCCCGGAGTCCCGCAGCGCCTGACCGATCCGCCGGCCGGCGGAAGACCGGTCGTCTCCGGGCCGCCGCCCGCACCTGTGATCGGCCTGCCGCCCGCGCGGGCGGAGGAACCACGGGAAGGTCAGGCGCCGGGGGAGGCCAGGTGGTCGACGGCGGGCGGCGGGCCGGAGGACACCGGACGGGGTCTGGCGGTCCGCCGCCGGGTTCGCGGGTCCCCCGAGGTCGTCTCCGGACGTCCCGGGCCGTCCTGGGGGCGTCTGGAACCGTCCTCCGCGTGTCCCCGGACGTCCGGGCCGCGTCCCTGGCCGTACCAGGGGCGGGCGATCGGGGTCCACCGCGCGAGCAGTTCCATCGCGTCCGGGAGCGTCTCGGCGAAGATGTGCTCCACCACGTTGCCCGCGTTGCCCTCGAGTTGGAGCAGGAACTGCAACGGCGGCGTCTCCCGGGAGTAAAGCGTCAGCGAGACCGGCACCGACGGCAGCTCACCGACCTGGCACCACGCCTCGTACCCCAGGTTCGCCACCGCCGCGCGCACGTCACCGCCGTACGGCTCGCAGATCGCCATCACCGGGTCCTCGCGTTCCACCCACGAGCCGTTGACCAGGCACCATGCGTGAATCATCTCGTTCATGATCACACCCCACGGTAGGCCGGGCGGACCGTCCGCGGCGGTAACGCCACGCGGCGTGAGCGACTCCCCGTACACCGGGCCGGGTGTCTCTGGTGGATCAGTGCGCCGCTAGGGGCCACTCGAGGCGGATCCGCGAACGTTCGGGGGACCGGGGCAGGTCCTGGCAGGAGACGTTCATGCCGTGCCCGCTGAGCGCGCGGATACGCCCGGCCACTTCGGTGAGGTCGCCCGTGGGCGCGTCGAGGTGCATGACGAGCCAGGTCGGTGGTCGCGGGTCGGCGGTGATCATCACATGGACGTCCGGCAGACGCTCCCCGGGGACGAGGGCGAGGGTCCGGTGGACGAGCCGGGCGACCCACTGCCAGGCCGACGGGTCGATCACCGCCTCGATGCCGTGCCCGAGCGTCAGCGCCGGGCACATCCGGCCCGGGCCGCAGGCCCGCTCCACCGCCTCCACGACCAGCGCGCGCAGGCCCGATTCTCCGGCGGAGTCCTCGGGGCGCAGGTCGAACACCACGCCGCGAAAGTCCTTGATCGCGCCGTCCAGGCCGTTGATGGCCTTGTGGACCTTGGCGACCGTGACGTCGGCGCCGAGGTTCGCCTCGATGTAGGTCAGCGCGGCGTGCAGGTCCAGACCGACCGCGAACAGGCGGTGCATCAGGACGTCCGCCATTCCCGGGGAGACCCGCTCGCCGCCCTCCGCGGTGGCCACGGGCGATGATCCCCCGCCGACGTCGTTCATCACCGGCTCACTCGGTGTGATCAAAATCGTCCATCCCTCTCTGTCGGCCGTACGGCTCACGGACGGCGGGCCGCCCATCGGCTGGGGGAGGGATCCCGGGGGCGTCACGAATTTTCATGCCCATTGTGGCTGTTCAACGCACTGTGCGCCCTACCCAGCGAATGCCTGATTTATACGTTGTTGGCCGGGCGTGGGCGGGATCTCGGCGGTTGCGGTATTCAGGACCTTCGCCCCTGGCTCACCGTCATCATGTGACGCAACGTGTAGGTGAGGACCTGTGGGGAAGGGGGTTCGGCCGCACGTTGGGAGAAGGGGCCGAGGATCTCCAGTCGCCTCGGCCGCAGCTCAATGGCGAGTGACGGTGGCGGCCTGCCGAGGCAGGACGGCACCGCCCGGCGGAGGTGGTCATGTCGTTCACGGACATCGCCAGCGCGCTGGCGGAACAGGGGCGCTTGTTGCTCCCGATACCCGGACACTCCGCCGCCTCCGAGCCCGACCATCCCCCGCCGACCCGGTCGATGACGGTCACCGCCGATGACGGCGTCGAACTGCACGTGGAGATCCAGGACGCCCCCGGCGCCCCGCTGACCGTCGTCCTCTGCCACGGTTACCTGCTGAACTGCACGAGCTGGGACGTCCAGCGCACGATGCTGGCCGGCAAGGCGCGGGTGGTCCTGTGGGACCACCGCGGCCACGGCCGGTCCGGCTGGGGAACACCGCCCAACGCCACCATCGACCAGGTCGGGCGCGACCTGTTCGCGGTGATCCGGGCGGCGGCGCCGCGCGGACGGCTGGTGCTGGTCGGCCACTCCATGGGCGGGATGGCCATCCTCGGCCTCGCCAAGTCCCACCCCGGCATGTTCGGCGGGCGGGTGGTCGGCGTCGTGCTCTCCTCGACCTCCGCCGGAGGCCTGTCCACGATCACCGCGGGCCTGCCGCAGATCACGGCGCCGTTCGTCGTCCGCCGCCTGGTGCCCGCCACCCTCAGCACGCTGCGGCGGCACGCACGCCTCGTGGACGGCGCGCGGCGGTCCGCGGGCGGCGCGACGTACCTGATCACCTGGCCCTACCTGTACGGCTCGCGGGTGCCCCGCCCGGTGGCCCGGCTCACCACGCGGCTCATGGCGTCGGTGCCCATCCAGGTGATCGCCGAGTTCTACACCGAGCTCGTCCGGTACGACCTGCACGCGGTCCTCCCGGCCCTCGGCCGCATCCCGGTGCTCGTCCTCGTCGGCGAACGCGACGTCATCACCCCGATCGCGCACGCCGAGGCGCTCGTCGCCGCGATGTCCGGCGCGGAACTGGTCGTGGTCCCCGACTCGGGCCACCTGCTGGTCCTCGAACGCCCCCGCGAGTTCGGCGAACAGGTCCGGAGACTGATCAGCCGCGTCACGCCGCCGCGGCTCGTCGCCGCCTCATCCGCCGTACCCCGCAGGCACATCGAGAAGCCGGCGCGAGCCCAGCACCAGCACCGTTCCTAACCGGTGATCGGCTCGCGGCCAGGACGGGTGGACGGCAGATCCACAGGCATCGCCGGCCGCTACGTGGACGTCCCGCGGTTCGAGGAGGCTCAGCCGGGCGGCGCGGGCCGGAGGCCGTCCATCAGGAGGTCCAGCAGGCGGTCGGCCCTGGCTTTGCGCCCGGGCCGGGGGGCCACGGTGAAGATGCCGATGAGCGAGGCGGCGATGTCTTCGGCGGTGACGTCGGAGCGGAGGTCGCCCGCCGCGCGGCCTGCGTCGAGAATCGTGGTGATGGCCGCCAGCAGCTCGGTACGGGTCCGCGCGTGGGCGATCTCACCCGATTCGATCATCGCGAGCAGCGTGTCGAGCATGCCGTTCTTGGTCGCGATCCAGTCCCCGAACAAGTCCATCCAGCGCCGCATCGCCGCGGCCGGGGGCAACGGGCCGAGCAGCTCGCGGGCTCCGGTCGTCAGCCGCACGACCTGGTCCCGGTAGACCGCGTCGACCAGCGACTCGCGGGTCGGGAAGTGCCGGTAGAGCGTGGCGATGCCGACTCCGGCCTCGCGGGCGATCGCACGCATCGACGGCTCGCCGTCAGCCGAGACGAACACGCGGGTCGCCACCGCGAGCAACTGGTCGCGGTTGCGGGCCGCGTCCGCCCGTGGCGCGCGCCTCTCCGCCTCAGTCAAAACGGATCACGCTCCGGTTGTGTTACGGTCGGCCATGAAACGGAGCATAGTCCGTTTCAAGGCGTTCCTTCGGTTCCCAAGGAGACAGGCGTACATGCAGGAACAGAGTGATCACCCGTCGGCGGGCAGGGGCAGGGCGGTCCGGCTCGATTCGTTCGGCGGCCCCGAAGTCCTGGACATCCGTGAGGTTCCCGCGCCGCAGGCCGGGCCGGGACAGGTCCGGGTGCGGGTCACCGCGGCCGGTCTGAACCCGATGGACTGGATCATGACCGCCGACGCGGACACCGCCGCCCGGTTCGGCTTGAGCCTCCCGGCCGGGTTCGGGACCGACTACGCGGGAGT
This sequence comes from Actinoallomurus sp. CA-142502, assembly GCF_050936355.1. Taxonomy (NCBI): domain Bacteria; kingdom Bacillati; phylum Actinomycetota; class Actinomycetes; order Streptosporangiales; family Thermomonosporaceae; genus Actinoallomurus; species Actinoallomurus sp. CA-142502. Next base: position 7,952,839 of record NZ_JBNJMY010000001.1, on the reverse strand, counting down.
GGTCGACCAGGTCGGTGACGGGGTGACCGGCTTCGCGCCCGGCGACCGCGTGTTCGGGGGTGCCCTGTCCCGCGCGGTCGCCGACTTCGTGGTGATCGACCCGGCCGGGGGGACCGCGGCGAACGAGGCCCACCACACGCCGGACGGCGTCGACGACCGCACCGCCGCCACCCTCACGATCGCGGGCCGCACGGCATCCGCCACCCTCGCCGCGGTCGGCGCCGGCCCGGACGACACGGTGCTGATCGGCGGCGCGGCGGGCGGGGTCGGGGTGTTCGCCGTCCAGCTGGCCCGGATCGCAGGAGCGCGCGTGATCGGGACAGGGTCGGCGACATCATCCGATTTCCTGCGCGATCTGGGAGCCGAGCCGGTCGCCTACGGTGACGGCCTGGCCGACCGGGTCCGAGCCCTCGCGCCCGGCGGCGTCACCGCCGCCATCGACCTGCACGGGACGGAGACAGCGCACGTCGCAAGGGAACTCGGCGTCCCGGACGGCCACATCTGCACCATCGCCGCGCAGGTCGACGGCGTCGCGGCGGCCAACGGAGCGAACGCCGCCCCCGGCGCCCTGGAGGAGATCGCCCGCCTGGTCGCGGCGGGCCGGCTCCGGGTGCCCATCGCGGCGAGCTTCCCGATCGAGCGGATCCGCCGCGCGGCCGAGCTCCAGGCCGGCCGGCACGTGCACGGCAAGGTCGTCATCGACCTGTAGACCAAGGCCGTCGCGACGATGAACGCGTTGTCGCCGTCGCTGATCGGACGGGGACGGCCTCCCGCCCGCCAAGGGGCGACCGCGGGATGCCCTTCACGTCGCAGCCGAGAATGACGCCGCGGACGGCGTCCTTGTCCGCGGCCCCCAACCGCGCGATCGCTCGAGCGGCGTATCGCCAACCGGTGAACCCAGGTGGACTAGTCGGGGCGCGGCGCGCACTTGGCGCGGAGGCGGCTCTGCTGGACCAGCCGGCCGAGGTCCTCGGCGGTGACCATGCCGACGACGCGATGGTCGGCGACGACGACGGCGAGCAGGGTACCGGCGAGCGGCAGCCGCCCGGCGAGCGGCGCGACGGGGTCCTCCGGCGCGGCCAGGTAGTCGGCGGGCAGGGCGACCGCCACCGAGTCGATCCGGTCGCCCGCACGGCCCGGCGGCACCCGCGTGAGGCGGGCCAGGGTGACCACGCCGCACGGTTCGCCGCCGAACCCGGTGACGGGGAAGGCCGACTGGCGGGACCGCGCGGCGACGCTCGCGATGAACTCCCCGATCGGCTGCCACGAGGGCGCGCACTCCGGCTCGGGGACCATCAGGTCGCGTACGCGGACGCCCGCGGCGGCCTCCTGTGTCGCCCGCGACCGGGCCTCGGCGCCGGCCGTCCACATGAGGAACCAGCCGATGAGCATCAGCCACAGCCCGCCCGTCTGGCTGAGGAAGATCAGCTGAGCGACGCCGGCACCGGCGAGCGCGGCGCCCATGACCTGGCCGGCGGCGGTCGCGACCCGGTCACCGCGCGACCGGTCGCCGCAGCGCATCCACACCAGCGCCCGCAGAATCCGTCCGCCGTCCAGCGGCGCGCCCGGCAGCAGGTTGAACACGGCCAGGAACCCGTTGGTCGCCCCGGTCCACGCGAGCGCCGCGACGATCACGCCCGGTGCGCCGGCCGACGAGGCGCCCTCCGCGGCGCCGAACAGCACCCCTCCGACGGCGAGGCTCGTCAGCGGGCCCGCGGCGGCGACGGCGAGGTCCGTACGGGCGGTCTTCGGCTCGCTGTCGAGCTGGGCGACGCCGCCGAGCATCCACAGCGTGATCGACCGCACCCCGAGCCCCCGCCTGCGCGCCACGGCGGCGTGCGCGCCCTCGTGGGCCAGCAGCGAGGCGAGGAAGAGCAGCGCCGTGGGGATCGCGATGGCCCAGTACACGCTCGCGGACCGGCCCGCGTCCGCACGCGGCAGGACGTTCACGGCGACGATGTCGGCGATCAGCACGAGGATCACCACGACCGACCAGTTGACACCCACCGGGATGCCCGCCACGTGGCCCAGCCGGAGATTCTGCTTCATCGCCACCCCCTCGATGGTGACCCAGGCTCCACTCTCGGCTCGTGCGGCCGGCCGGGGTACGTCCATTGGTCCCCGGTGAGCGGGCGAAGGTCGCAGGAACGCCCGGCGCCGCGGCCTCGGCGTCCCGTGGGACGGGACAGGCGACCAAGGTCCCGCCGCGGATGGGACCTTCGCCCCTGGATGGCTCTTCGGCCCGTGCGAGGCTGAATACAGGCCTGCGGGACGAGCGAGGGAGCCGGATCATCGACGACCTCCAACACCTGAACCGGGTGAAACCGGCGCAGGGAAATCGCCCCGCAGGTCTTCTCGTCGCCTGATCGAGAGCCCGTCCAGGGACCGGAACCCGTCGCACCAGCGCCCCTGGACGGCTCCCGGGCGATGCCCGTTGAGGGCCGCCGCTGCTGGGTAGAGCCACGGACAACCGGCTTTTCGAGGTGGTTCACCGTGGGTTCGAACGGACATGGCGTACGGCTGCCGTTCACCGACCGGGCCGAGGCCGGACGGGTGCTCGCCGAGCGCGTGGCGGCACTGGGCCTCACCGACCCCGTCGTCCTGGCCCTGCCCCGTGGCGGTGTCCCGGTGGCGCACGAGATCGCCGAACGGCTCGGCGTCCCCTTCGACGTCCTGGTCACCCGCAAGATCGGCTGCCCGGGCCAGCCCGAACTGGGCGTCGGGGCGATCGCCGAGGGCGGCGAACCGGTGTTCGACGCCGACCTGCTGCGCCGCCTGGGCCTGACCGAACGCGACCTGGACCCGACCACGACCCGGGAACGCGCCGAACTGGCCCGCCGCATCACCGCCTACCGCGGCGACCGCGCGCTGCCCCCGCTCAAGGGCCGCGACGTCGTCGTGGTCGACGACGGACTCGCCACGGGCGGCACCGCACGCGCGGCCCTGGCCGCGGTACGGGGGGAGGGCGCGGCACGCGTGGTCCTGGCGGTCCCCGTGGGCGCCGCGCAGACGGTGTGGGAACTGTCGTCGGCCGCGGACGACCTGATGGTCCTGGCCGCCCCGTCGGCGTTCCGCGCGGTGGGCCAGTGGTACCAGCACTTCGACCAGCTCACCGACGAGGACGTCCTGACGCTCCTCCACGCCCCGCACACGCGATGAGACAGGCCACGTTGGTGACCAGGCCGGGGAGAACGCCGGTGCCACGGATGCTTCCGTGGCACCGGTGATCGGGCGGGCCGTCGGGCCGTCGGGCCGGGGGAGAGGGTCCTCGTAGAGAGGACAAGAGCCGGATCCGCCTGGTCGGCGGTACCGGCTCTATGGAAACGGCCCCGCGGGGGCGGGGCCGCAGGCTGCGCTCTCGCTCAGGCGGCGTTGGCGCGGCGCATGCGGCGGCGGCGCTCCGACGCGCGCTCGTCCTCGTTCAGGCCGCCCCACGTGCCGTACTTCTCGGGCCGGGACACGGCATAGTCAAGGCATTCTCCTCGCACGGGGCAGCGCATGCAGACCGCCTTGGCCTTGCGCTCGCGGATCTCCCGCTCCGGCTGACGTTCACCGTCCGGGCCGAAGAACAGGATGAGGTCCTCCCCCCGGCACTCGGCAGCGTCCTGCCAGCCCCAGCTAGGGCGGGGGAGGTTTGCCTGCCGACGTACCTGAGCCATAGAACTACCACCTCGTAGCTTGCGGGTGAGCATAAATTTCGGTCACGGGCGCCAAACGGTGAGTACGTGCCAAAACTGTGCAACGTCGTGAAGCGCCGTGATGTTCCCCGGAGAGCGCCGTGTCCCCTCGGGAACGGCGTACAGGGCCTCGGAGAGGTTACACGAGGGCCGTCGCGTTGAGAAGAGTCAGGTCCCGTTCAACATAGGTTCGGACGTCTTCGCCGCATCCGGGACCGCAGGCGCTCATCGGCCTCTGCTCTACTCGGAGCCTATAGCGTGCCGTGCGTGCTCGCACCACGGCGACGTCGCCGGCCATGGACTCCACGGTGACGTCGCCGACCCCGAGGACCCCCGTACGCGCACGGACGAAATGCTCCGCTGCCTGCGAGGACTCCGGCTGGCCGCCCCGTCCGCGGAAGCCTTCGAGGACCACCCGGCCGCGCCGATATTCCTCCGCCGCGACCAGCGCCCGCCGCTCGTCCAGGTCGCCGTAGAACAGGCCGTGCGGCAGGCAGACGAGGTTCGCGGCGTAGCGGTCGCCGCCCACATGTGTCGTCTCCCACACCTCGCCGAACCGCTCGTGCAGGAACCGGGCGAGGGGCGCGCCGACGCGGGCGCAGCAGGCGTTGTGCCTCCCGTGCGTGCACACGAGGAACACCGGCCCGGCGACCGGCACTCCGAACCCGGGGGCGTGGCCGGCGCCGACGGCGGCCAGGTCGAGGTCGGCCAGTTCCTCGGGGTCCTCCAGCTCGCGTCCCTCCAGCCAGACGTCGCCGCCGGGGCCGGAGAACCCGGCGTACACCCGGAGCGGCGGTGTGGCGCGCCGCCGCCGGGGCGCCCGGATGAGCTGGGGGCGTACGCCGTGGCGCCGGGCGCGGGCGACGGCTTCGGCGATGGGCGGGGGGAGTGTCATGGTGTCGACGTCCTCGCCCCACGGGCCGGGGTGTTCGATGAGCAACCAGGCGCGCGAGCCCACGGTCGCGCTGGCCAGGCACGGACGCCGGCCGATATGGCACCCGGCGCAGTGCGTGCATCGGTTGTCTCGCAACGAACCCCCTTCACAGGCTTATTAGGTAAGACTAACCTAACTATCTGCCGTCACGCGAGTGAACAGGAGTCGTGAATGAACACAGCGTGAACACCCGCCCGAGAAATGCCGGAAGGCGTCGACGCGTGACACCGCGCACGCTCTACAGTGTTTCCGTCCCCCGAGACCGATCATGGGAGCCCCATGCGCACGCCGTTCCTGGTCGTGAGCGTGGCGTTGTTGCTGGCCAGCGCCGGTGACGCCCGCCCGACTCTCGGCGCACCGCGCCCGGCCGCCATCGAGGCGTCGACCACCGGCTGCGGCACCGGCTGGACGCATCCGCACGCGGGCGGTCAGGTTCTCACGCTGCGTAACGACGGCGCCACCGCCGCGGGCGTGATGCTCGTCGATCCGTCCTCCGGCGCGGTCTACGCCGAGGTCGAGGGCCTGGGGCCCGGCGTGACGCGGCGACTGCACCTGTCCCTCGGGGGCGGCACGTACGCCTTCCGCTGCGAGGACGACCGCGCCGGCGACCCGGTCACCGGCCCCTCGGTACGCATCGCCGGCGGCCGCGGGAGCAGCGTCGCGGTGCTGCCCGTGACCAACAACGACCTGTACGCCCCGGCGCGGGCGTACTCCAAGTACGTCGACGCCGGGCTCGACCGCCTCATCGCCGCGACGGACCGGCTGCGCGCGGCCGTGGACGACGGCGACCTCGGCGCGGCCCGTACCGCCTGGACGCCGGCCCACGTCTCGTACGAGCGCCTCGGGGCGGCGTACGGCACGTTCGGCGACTTCGACGGCGCGATCAACGGCGGCCCCGCCGGCCTGCCGAAGGGCGTGCACGACCCGGACTTCACCGGCTTCCACCGGTTGGAGTACGGCCTGTGGCACGGGGAGTCCGCCGCGTCGCTGCGCAAAGTGGCCGACCGGCTCGCCCACGACACCCGCGCCCTGAAGTCCGACTTCCCGCACCAGCGCATGGACCCCGCGGACCTGCCGCTCAGGGCGCACGAGATCCTGGAGAACACCCTGCAGTTCCAGCTCACCGGCACGGCCGACCAGGGGAGCGGCACCACGCTCAGGACGGCGGCCGCCAACGTCGAGGGCACCCGCGAGGTGCTCGGCGTCCTCCGGCCGGTCCTGCGCGACCGCTACCCGGCCCTGTCCCAGGTCGACACCTGGCTCGACCGGCTCGACGCGCAGCTCAAGGGCAGGTCCTCGGTCGACGGTCTCTCCACCGCGGAGCGCGAACGCCTGAACGGAACGGCGGGCCGGCTGCTGGAGCTGCTCGCGCCGATCGCCACGCTCGCCGAGCCGAGGCGCGTCTCATGAGCGCCCGCGGCCCACGTGACGACGGTGCCGGCGGCGACCGCCGGTCCTTCCTGCGCGGCGCGCTGGCCGCCGGCGTCGCCGGCTCGCTCGCCGGCGCGTCCGCGTCCGCCGCGGCGGCACCGCCGGACCGCGCCACCACGCCCCCCGCACGCCCGTTCCACGGCGTGCACCAGGCCGGCGTGCTCGACCGGTCGCGCCCGCGGACGATCGTGGTCTCCCTCGACGTCATCGCGTCCGGGCGGGGCGAGCTGACCGAGTTCTTCCGCACCCTCACCGACCGGGCCCGCACGCTCACCGCCGGCGGCGCGCCGGACGACAGCGGCATCAGCGGGCCGCCGCCCGACTCCGGAGTGCTCGGGCCCGACGTGCCCGCCGGCGGGCTGACGGTCACCGTCGGCGTCGGCGCCTCGCTGTTCGACGACCGGTACGGCCTGGCGAGCCGCAAGCCCGCCGGGCTGAAGCCGATGCGGATGTTCCCCAACGACGACCTCGACCCGGACTGGTGCCACGGCGACGTCAGCCTGCAGCTGTCGGCCGAGGACGACGACACCGTCGTGCACGCGCTGCGCGACATCGCGCGGCACACGCGCGGCGCGGCGCAGATCCGCTGGCGGATGAGCGGGTTCACCAGCCCGCCACGCCCGAGCGGCACGCCCCGCAACCTCATGGGCTTCAAGGACGGCATCTCCAACCCCGACGCCACGAGCGCGGCCGAGATGGACCGGCTGGTCTGGGCGGACCGCTCGCGCGAGCCCGCCTGGACGGCCGGTGGCTCGTACGTCGTCATCCGGCTGATCCGCATGCTCGTGGAGTTCTGGGACCGGGTGGGGATCACCGAGCAGGAGCAGATGTTCGGCCGCGACCGGGCGACCGGCGCGCCCCTCGACGGCACGCGCGAGCTGGACGAACCCCGGTTCGCCGAGGACCCGATCGGGAAGGTCATCCCGCTGACCAGCCACATCCGGATGGCCAACCCCCGCACGCCGCAGACCGCCGACAGCCGGATCCTGCGCCGCAGCTACAACTACGACCGCGGCGTGGACTCCGTCGGCGACCTCGACATGGGCCTGGTGTTCACCTGCTACCAGCAGAACCCCGAGCGCCAGTTCGAGGCCGTGCAGGAACGCCTGATCGACGAGCCGCTCGTCGACTACATCACCCCGTTCGGCGGCGGCTACTTCTTCGCGCTGCCGGGCGCACGCGATTCCAAGGACTTCCTGGGGCGAACGCTCCTCGCGTAGGTGTACGGCGGATGAACGCCTTCGCCGTGAAGGCGAGGCAAAGATCCTTTAATCCCACATGGGGCCTTGTTCACCTGCCGTACACCTTCCATCACCGCGATCTTCGTCCCGGTCCGATGAGATCCCCGCTGGACCGACGCGGCCCCCGGGATTCCTCATCTCAGGGCCCGGAGCTTGATATTTCCCCAGGAGGCAAGATGGGTCCCGGCAAGTGGAAGAGACGGCGACCGGTGGTGATCGCCGCTTCGCTGGTGGCCGCCGGCTCGCTGGCTCTCGCGGCCTGCGGCACGACGGGAGGCGGGGCGACGTCGCTCACCGCGGCCGAGTCGCCCGTCCGGACCGCGACCCCGATCAAGCACCTCGTGGTGCTGTTCGACGAGAACATCTCGTTCGATCACTACTTCGGGACGTACCCGAAGGCGGCCAACACGGACGGCACGAAGTTCACCGCCGCGAGGCACACCCCGAAGGTGAACGGGCTGACCAAGAAGCTCCTCACCAAGAACCCGAACCAGTACAACCCCACGCGCCTGACGCACGACCAGGCCCTGACCTGCGACCAGGACCACAGCTACGGCCACGAGCAGAAGGCCGTCGACGGGGGCAAGGTCGACAAGTTCGTGGAGAACACCGGCAAGGACACCTGCACGGGCATGCCGCCCCTGTTCGGTGAGCCGGGCCTGGTCATGGACTACTACGACGGCAACACCGTCACCGGGCTGTGGAACTACGCCCAGAACTACGCGATGAGCGACAACTCCTGGGACTCGGTCTTCGGGCCGTCCACCCCCGGCGCGCTCAACCTGATCTCGGGTCAGACCCACGGCGTCTACGCCGTCGACCCGAAGACGGGCGCGAAGGTCAGCGACTCGTACGTGGTCGCCTCGCCGGACAAGAACGGCGTGGGCACGGTCATCAACGACCCGGACCCGGCCTTCGACGACTGCTCGGGCAACAACCACACGTCCAAGAACAACCTGGCCGTGATGACCGGCAAGAACATCGGTGACCTGCTCAACCAGAGGAAGGTCGCCTGGGGCTGGTTCCAGGGCGGCTTCAAGCCGACCGGCTCGGCGAACGGCTACGCGGTCTGCGGCGCCACCCACGCCAACGTCGGCGGCGTCTCCTCGGTCGACTACAGCCCGCACCACTCGCCGTTCCAGTACTACAAGTCGACCTCCAACCCCAAGCACCTGCCGCCGTCGTCGGTCGCCGCGATCGGCCGTACGGACCAGGCCAACCACAACTACGACCTGACGGACTTCGACGCGGCGCTCAAGGCGGGCAACCTGCCGGCGGTGAGCTTCCTGAAGGCCGGCGAGTACCAGGACGGCCACGCGGGCTACTCCGACCCGCTGGACGAGCAGCAGTTCCTCGTGAACACGATCAACAAGCTGCAGCAGTCCCCGGACTGGAAGTCCACCGCGGTCGTCATCGCCTACGACGACTCCGACGGCTGGTACGACCACGTGGCTCCGCGGATCCTGAACGGCTCGTCCGACGCCGCCAACGACGACACCGCGACCTGCGGCAAGACCAGGGTGGTGGCCGGTGGCTACCAGGACCGCTGCGGCCCCAGCCAGCGGCTGCCGCTGCTGGTGGTCTCGCCGTACTCCAAGGTCAACTACGTCGACCACCACTACACCGAGCAGGCCTCGATCACGAAGTTCATCGAGCAGAACTGGGGTGTCGGCCGGATCGGCGACGCCTCGTTCGACGCTCGCGCGGGAGACCTGTCCCACATGTTCGACTTCCACCGGCCGGCGGCGAGGAACCTGATCCTCGACCCGAAGACGGGCGCTCGCCGGTAGCCCGAGTCAAACCCAGGGAAGGCGCCTCCGTCCGGCTTCGGCCGGGTGGGGGCGCCTTTTCGTCATCACCTGCTGTTTACCTCTCGTTCGGGTTCCGGCAACATGATCGTCGCTCCGTCTTCACCCTGGAGGGTAAATGGCTCCCCGCAAGTGGAAGAGGCACAGACCGGCGGCGATCGCCGCCGCCCTGGTGGCGGCCGGTTCGCTGACCCTGGCGAGCTGCGGAAGCGGCCAGAACGCCGCGAGCACGCTGACCGCCGCCGAGTGGTCGCCGGTCCGTACCTCGACGCCGATCCAGCACGTCGTCGTGCTGTTCGACGAGAACATCTCCTTCGACCACTACTTCGGGACGTACCCGAAGGCGGCCAACACGGACGGGACGAAGTTCACCGCCAAGAAGCACACGCCGAAGGTGAACGGGCTGAGCAAGAAGCTGCTCACCGACAACCCGAACGTGTACGACCCCCAGCGCCTCACGCACGAACAGGCCCTGACCTGCGACCAGGACCACACGTACGGCAAGGAGCAGCTGGCCGTCAACGGCGGCAGGATGGACAAGTTCGTCGAGAACACCGAGAAGGACAAGTGCACCGGCCAGCCGGTCCTGTTCGGTGAGCCGGGCCTGGTGATGGACTACTTCGACGGCAACACCGTCACCGGCATGTGGAACTACGCCCAGAACTACGCGATGAGCGACAACAGCTGGGACACGGTGTTCGGACCCTCGTCGCCGGGTGCGATCGACCTCGTCTCCGGCAACACCCACGGCATCTACGCCGTCGACCCGGTGACGCACGAGAAGGTCAGCGACTCCTACGTCGTCCAGTCGCCGGACAAGAACGGCGTCGGCACCATGATCAACGACCCGGACCCGGCGTTCGACGACTGCTCGGGCAACAACCACACGTCCAAGAACAACCTCGGCGTGATGACCGGCCGCAACATCGGCGACCTGCTGAACCAGAAGAAGGTCACCTGGGGCTGGTTCCAGGGCGGCTTCAGGCCGACCGGCTCGGCCAACGGCTACGCGGTCTGCGGCACCACCCACGAGAACGTCGGCGGTGTCCCGGTGGTGGACTACAGCCCGCACCACAACCCGTTCGCGTACTACAAGTCGACGGCGAACGAGAAACACCTGCCGCCGTCGTCGGTCGCCGCGATCGGCCGTACGGACCAGGCGAACCACAACTACGACCTGACCGACTTCGACGCGGCGCTCAAGGCCGGCAACCTGCCGGCGGTGAGCTTCCTGAAGGCCGCGTCGTACCAGGACGGCCACGCGGGCTACTCCGACCCGCTGGACGAGCAGCAGTTCCTCGCCGGCACGATCAACAAGATCCAGCAGTCGCCGGAGTGGAAGTCCACCGCCGTCTTCATCGCCTACGACGACTCCGACGGCTGGTACGACCACGTGGCGCCGAAGGTCACGAACGGCTCGTCCGACGCCTCACAGGACACGCCGCTGTGCTCGAAGAAGCCTGCCGCGGGCGGCTACCAGGACCGCTGCGGGCCGAGCCAGCGCCTGCCGCTGCTCGCCATCTCGCCGTACTCCCGGGTCAACCACGTCGACCACTCGTACGCCGAGCAGACCTCGATCCTGCGGTTCATCGAGGACAACTGGCGGGTGGGCCGGATCGGCGACGCGTCGATGGACGTACGCGCCGGCGGTGTCGGCGGCCTGCTGGACTTCCGCCACGCGAGGGCGGGCCGGCTGATCCTCGACCCGAAGACCGGAGCCCCGGTCTCCTGACCTTGAGCACCGGCACGGCCCCCGCCCACCGGGCGGGGGCCGTTTCGGCTAGCTCAGGCCCGCGTCGTGGGCCAGGAGCGCGATCTGGGTGCGGTTGTCCAGGCCGAGCTTGGTGAGAATGCTGGAGACGTGGGCCTTGACCGTCGTGATGCCCATGGCGAGCTCCGCGGCGATGTCGGCGTTCGTCCGGCCGCGGGCGATCGCGAGGGTCACCTCGTGCTCGCGTGGGGTGAGGACGGCCAGCGCGGCGCGGGCCCGCTCGTAGGTGCCGGTCTGGGTGACGGTGCGGTCCATGAGCCGCCGGGTGATGCGGGGGGACAGGATCGGGTCTCCCTCCGCCACCCGGGTGACCGCCTCCACGATCCGCGGAGGCGAGGTGTCCTTGAGCAGGAACCCGCTGGCGCCGGCGCGCAGTGCGTACAGGATGTTCTCGTCGGTGTCGAAGGTGGTCAGCACGATCACCTCCGGGGGACGAGCGCGGGCGCGCAGCCGGCGGGTGGCGGTGATGCCGTCGACGCCCGGCATCCGCAGGTCCATGAGGACGACGTCGGGTGCGTGGGCGTCGGTGGCGGTGATGGCCTCCTCGCCGTCGGCGGCCTCGCCGACGACGGTGATCCCGGCGGCGCCGTCGAGCATCATCGACAGCCCGGCACGGACCATGGCGTCATCGTCGACCAGCAGCACGCGGATCACGCGGGCCATGGTAGCGACGCCTGGAGCCGGAACTCCCGATCGGCGATCCGGTGGTCCAGCCGCCCGCCGGCCAGCCGTACCCGCTCGGTGAGCCCGACCAGGCCCAGACCGCTGCCCGGCACGGCCGGGGCCGAGTCCGCCGCCGGCAGCGGGTTGCGGATGTCGATCAGCAGGTGCGTGCCGGGACCGCCGTGCAGCAGCACGTCGACCGGCCGGCCGGGAGCGTGCTTGCGCGCGTTGGTCAGCCCCTCCTGCGCGACCCGGTAGGCGGTCCGGGCGGCGGCCGGCGGAAGTGTCGTGGCGTCGGTGACCTCCTCGCGCAGGCGTACGGGCTGGCCCGCCTCCTGCGCCTCGGCGACCAGGCGGGGCAGGTCGGCCAGCGTGGGCCGGGGTTCCAGGTCGTCGTGCCCGTCGTCTTCCTCGCGCAGGAGGCCGATCACCTGACGCAGCTCCTCCAGCGCCTGGTGCACGCCGGTGCGGACCACCCCGGCCGCGCGGGCGAGCTGCTCGGGGGAGGAGTCCGGGCGGTACTCCAGCGCTCCGGCGTGGGTGGCCACCAGCGACAGCCGGTGGGCCAGCACGTCGTGCATCTCCCGGGCGAGCGTGCGCCGCTCGGCCATGCGGGCCTCGGCGACCCGCCTGCCCTGCTCGGCCTCGGCACGCTGGGCGCGCTCGTACAGGGAGATGAGCAGCGCGCGGCGCGAGCGGGCCAGCGCGCCCCAGCCGAGCAGCGCGCCGTACGCGGCGAAGATCAGCAGCAGCCACCAACCGAGAGAGATGCCGGAATTGGGCCGCCACAGTCGCTGGACCACGTGCGCCGCCATGCCCGCCGCCGTCACGGCCACCGCGATGGGGAACCGCCTGCGCTGGGCCGCCTGCAACGCCCCCATCGTCGCCGCCGGCGTGGCCACCGGGGAGACCGCGGCGAGCAGGGTGGCGGCGAGCGCGCCGGAGACCGGCCACCGCAGCTGGGCGAGCGCCGCGAGCAGGCTCGCGACCGCGACCGCGGCATCCAGCACGAACAGGGACCCGCCCTTCTGCCCCCACAGGGACACGGCGGTCAGCCCGCCAATTCCGAGGGCCACACTCGCCACGGCGACCGTACGCGGGGATCGGCATCGGTTCACGGGCTCAAGCTAGCCGCCGGTCCGGCGGGGCCGTCACCTACCAAAGTCGGAGCCGGCCCCCACGCGGGACGGACACGGTGCGACCGCGCGCCCGATGCGGCGGCCCGGCCGGGCGGGCGAGGCTGCTCGGCGTGAACACCTCTGTGCGAAGACTCTTCATCACCGTGCTCGGCGCACCCGCCGTCGCCCTGGCCGTGTGGGCCCTGGCGGTGCCGCTGGCCGGAACCACGCTGACCGTACGGTCGGGCGGTGGCGAGCAGACGGTCGGGCCGGTGGCCGTCGCGGTGGCGAGCCTGCTGGCCGGGCTCGCGGGCTGGGCGCTCCTGGCCGTCCTGGAGCGGTCGGCGGCCCGGCCCGGCCGTACCTGGACGATCATCGCCCTGGCGGTGCTCGCCCTGTCCCTGACCGGCCCGCTCGGCGGCGCGGCCGGAGCCGCCGCGGCGCTGGTGCTGGTCCTGCTGCACCTGGCCGTCGCCGCCGTGCTCGTCACCGGGCTGGTGCGCCGATGAGCCTGCCCTACGGCTATCTGGTCACCGTGGGCCTTCTCGCGGCCGCCGCCCTGCTCACGCTGGCCGCGCCGCGCCGGCCCCGGCCGCTGGCCATGCTGAGTTTCCGGCTCGGCGTGGTCGTCAACGAGCTGCCCTTCGTGGCGCTCGCCTGGCTCCTGGCCGCCACCGCCCTGGCCCTCGCCGAGGGCGACCTGGCCGCACCGGCCGCCGCCGTGGCGGTGGCGGCCCTGGTGGGCCCGGGCGCGGGTCTGGGGGTCGTGGCGTGGCGCGGCGGCCGGGCGCTGCCCGCCGTGCGACGTGCCATGGGGACGGTGCCCGTCGCGCGGCGTCTGCCGTACGGGCGCATCCTGTTCCGGCCCTTCTTCCGCCGTCGCCGCGCGGTGGAGCGGATCCCCGGCCTGACGTACGGCCCGGCGGGCCGGCGCAACCTCCTGGACCTCTACCGTCACCGCTCCCGGCCCACCGGGGCCCCGGTCCTGATCCACCTGCACGGCGGCGGGTACACGGCGGGCCGGAAGAACAGCCAGTCCCTTCCCCTCCTGCACCGGCTGGCCGGCGAGGGCTGGGTGTGCGTGAGCGCGAACTACCGCCTGAGCCCGCAGGCGACCTTCCACGACCACCTGGTGGACGCCAAGAAGGTGATCGCCTGGGTCCGGGAACACGGCCCCTCCTACGGCGCCGACCCCGATCGGATCGTGCTGGCGGGCAGCTCGGCGGGTGCTCACCTGGCGGCCCTGGCCGGTCTCACCGCGGACGACCCCGCCTTCCAGCCCGGCTTCGAACCCGCGGACACCTCCGTCGCGGCGGTGATCGGTCTGGGCGGCCACTACGGGGCGTACGACGAGGCGGACCCGCGGACCTCGCCCTTCGCCCATGTACGGCCGGACGCACCGCCGTTCTTCATCGTTCACGGCGATCACGACACCCTGACGCCGGTCGAGACGGCCCGGCTCTTCGCCGAACGCCTGCGCGCCGTGTCGACCCGGCCGGTCGTCTACGCCGAACTGCCCGGCGGGCAGCACGCCTTCGACCTGTTCCACTCGCTGCGTTTCGAAGCCGTCATCAACGCCATCGACGCCTTCGCCGGGTCGGTGCTCACGCAGCGTTGAGCTCGGCCGTGGTCAGGTCCGCGAGCCGCCGCGCGGTCGTGAAGTGGGAGTCGATCAGGTCGGCAGGGCCGATGCCACGAGGCATCGCCGGCACGCCGGCCGAGTGCGTGAGCACGTGCCGAAGAGTCGCGGTCGCCTTGCCGCGGGCAGCGTGATGGTAGACGGCGACCTGCAAGCCGGTCTCGGCTCCGGTGTCGACGAGTTCGTCGAGGACGCTCTGCACCTTGTGCTGCAGTGCGGGCGTCGTCGTCACCGGCTCGGCCACGTGTAGCGAGTCTGGCCGGCCACCGGCAGCTTGCCGAAGGCGAATCCGACGGCCGGCGCGACCCGGTACAGCCTGACGTCGCCGGCGATGACGGCCTCGCCCAACCGGTACCAGGTGCCCTCGGGGCTGGTCAGATGCGCGCCGTACTTCCGCTCGAAGTCCGCGACGGCCTGTTCACGCTCGGAGCGCTCGTCCACCAGGGACGCGACTCCCTCGATGACGACGTCCACACCGGTCAGGGCGTTCGTACCGGTCGTCAGCACACAGCGGGGATCGTGCTCGAGGTTCCGCGCCTTGCGCTCCTGACCACCCGTGGTGAAGCACAGGCCACCCAGACTCCACACCGCCAGCAACGGCGTCACGTGGGGTCGCCCGTCGGGTCGCACCGTGGACAGCCAGAACACCTCCGCCTCACCGAGGACCGCCGACGCCGACGCCCACGGCGTCGCTCGCGCGTCTGGAGACGAGAACGGCCCCAGCTCGGCATCCGGTTCGTCGTCGGCGGCGGCAAGCCGGCTCATCATGCCCTCCAGTAATCGTCATCTGCGGTCCTGATGGTGACTCGAACTCGCCGGGAAACTCATCGGTCGCCTCCCTCCCGTCATCCGATCGGTGGGGTGGACATTTCGTGGGCGGCGGGTACGGGCCGCTGGCCCGGCGGTACGGCTCGGTGGTGGATCACCTGTACGGGGTGGAGGTCGTGGTGGTCGACCGCGACGGCGCCGCCCGGGGACACCGCGATCGCGCAGCGGGACGTGGTCATGAAGGCGGTCTACCAGACGAGTGAAGGCCCGCTGGGACCCGCGCAACGTCTTCCGGCACGCCCTGGCCGTCGAACCTCCCCTGGTCGGCTGACGAGCCGGGCGCCGCGCCGGGGTCAGTCCTTCCGGTGGGTGTCCGCGCCGAGCGCGCCTTCCAGGAACTCCGCCTCCAGGACGAGCATGTTCTCGGCGATCTCCTCCTGCGGCGTCATGTGCGTCGCGTCCGGCAGCGGCAGCACGGTGTGCGGTCGCCCGGCGGCCGTCAGCGCCGACGAGAGGCGTAGCGTGTGCGCGGCGAAGACGTTGTCGTCCGCGAGTCCGTGGATCAGCATGAGCGGCCGCCGGAGGTGTTTCGCGTCGGCGAGAAGGCTTGAGCGGTCGTACGCTTCGGGGTTCTCGTCCGGATGGCCGAGGAAGCGCTCGTTCCAGTGGGTGTCGTACAGCCGCTGGTCGGTCACTGGCGCGCCGGCCACGGCGGCGTGGAAGACGTCGGGTTCGCGCAGCACGGCGAGCGCGGCGAGGAAACCGCCGAAGGACCATCCGCGGATGCCGACCCGGTCCAGATCGAGGTCGGGATGGCGCGCGGCGGCCGCGTGCAGCGCGGCCACCTGGTCGGTCAGCGCGAGCTCCGCGCGGTCGCCGTAGATCGCCCGTTCCCAGGCGGGGCCGCGGCCGGGCGTGCCGCGGCCGTCCGCGACGATGACCGCGAAGCCACGGTCGGCGAACCACTGGGAGACCAGGTACTGGTTCCGCGCCGCCAGCACGCGCTGCGCGGCGGGCCCACCGTAGGGGTCCATCAGCACCGGCAGCCGTCGCGACCCCGGTGTGTGCCCGGTCGGGAAGAGCACGGCGGTTCGCAGCTCCCCGTCTCCCATGCGCAGGAGTTCCACCTTGGGCGTCAGGACGGGTTTCTCGGCATGCGAGGTGATCGACGCGGCCGGCCGCCCGTCCCGGTGCACGGTCACCTGGGCGCCGTCGTGGCGCAGGGACTGCGCGACCACGACGGTCGTACCGCCCGCCCGGTGACCGTGGTGGACGCCGGGCGCGTCGGCGAACGGCGTCACCCCGGTACTCGGCGCGTACGTCCACAGGCCGATCTCCGTGGGCTCGGTGGACGCGGTGAACAGGACGGTCTCGCCGTCGACTCCGAGGACCTGACGGACGTGCAGGCGGGGTGGCGTGACGGGTTCGTCGTCGAGGAGCAGGCGCCGGCAGTCGTCCAGGTCCGCGGTCCAGACGAGGCGGCCGCTCTCGGTGAGCGCCGGCACACCCGGCACGATCTGCACCCAGTACGGGTCGGTGTCCTCACGTCGTGGGCGTGTCGTCCCGGTCAGCGGGTCCACCGCCAGCACCCGCATCGTCCTCTGGTCGCGGCTCTGCACGGCGATGAGCGGCTCGGGCCCGCTCCAGCAGACGGCGGTGACGTACTCGAAGGCGGCGCGGTCCCAGTCGACGGCCACCCGGCCGCCGTCCAGGCCGACGATCCACAGGGACACGTCGGCGTTGCGGGTGCCGGCGGCCGGGTAGGCGATCTCGGCGGGCGGCCTGGCCGGGTGCGCCGGGTTGGCGATGTACCAGCGCTGTACCGGTGCGTTGTCGACCCGGGCGACCAGAAGGCGAGAGCCGTCCGGTGCCCACCAGAACCCACGGTGACGGCCCATCGACTCGGCCGCCACGTGCTCGGGGAGGCCGTAGGTCACCTCCGGACCCTCCGGTGTGGCGAGCGCGCGGTCCCCGGAGCCGTCCGCGCCGATCACGCGCAGGGATCCGCCGGACACGTAGGCGACCGTGGCGCCGGGCGGGTCGGGGCGCGGTCCGACGACCGGGCCGGTCGCGGGCAGCTCCACCGCGGACGGGGCTGCGAGGTCGGCCAGCCACAGCCGTCCGGACAGCGCGTACGTCGCCTTGGTCAGCGCACGGTCGGTGGCGTACGCGGTCACTCCCGCGCTCTGCTCGCGGGCGCGCTCGCGCCGTGTCGCCTCGGCCGGTGACAGGGCCTCGGTGGCGTCTCCGGGGTCGGCGATGAGCCGCTCCGCGCCCGCGGTGACGTCGAACTCCCACAGGCAGGTGATCGGATCGCTCCCGTCCCGCGACCGCAGGAAGACGACCCGCCGGCCGTCCGGGGAGATGGTGAAGGACCGGGGGACCCCCAGGCTGAACCGGCGGGTGCGTGCGTGCTGTCGGGGCAGGTCGAGGGTCACTTGTCCTCCATCGCGAGTCCGTCGGCCGCGTCGCGCCGGTCGTGGCGGCCGAGGGGCTGGCGGCACGTCGCCCTCGCGCCGGAACCGGGCGTGCCACGCGCAGAACACGGTGCCCGGCCGGACCCTCCCGCGCAACCGGTGCGACCGCCACCGGACCAGCGGTGCTGGGAGGAGTCCATGGTCATCCGTGTCCATCCGCACACGCGGGTGGCGGGGAACTCGTCCCCGGCCGGGTCAGAGGCGCAGCTCGGCCCGGCCGAGGGCGCGGCGGGCGGCGGGCAGGGCCGCCTCGCGGTCGGCGGCGATCAGGCCGACGCGGGTGCGGCGGTCGAGCAGGTCGCCCTCATCCAGCGCGCCCTCGTGGCGGACCGCCCAGGCCAGCTCCGCCCCGATCGTCGCCGAGCCCGGCGCGACCGGCTCCAGCAGCGCCGGGTCCTCGGCGGCCAGGGCCATGACGTCGCGCGCCTCCGTGCCGTACCGGTGGACCAGGTGGGCCGGCGCGACCAGCCGGGACAGATCCGCCGCCGGGCCCGCGCCCACGAGCGGCAGCCGGGCCGTACGGCACGGGCCGGCCTCGACGCCGCGGCTCGCCAGGGCGGCGTCGACCGCGTCCTCGGCCATCCGGCGGTACGTCGTGAGCTTGCCGCCGACGATCGTCACGACGCCGTTCGCCGCGGTCAGCACGGCGTGGCGGCGGGACAGGTCGGCGGTGCCGCCCTCCGCGCCGTACAGCAGCGGCCGCAGCCCGGCGTACGCCCCGGCGACGTCCGCGCGGCGCACGGGCACGTCGAGGGCCGAGTCCAGCAGGTCCAGCAGGAACCCGATCTCGGCCTCCGAGGGCTCCGGCACGTCCGGGACCGGCCCGTCGACGGGCTCGTCGGTGAGCCCGACGTAGATCCGCCCGTCCTCCTGCGGCAGCACGAGCGCGAAGCGGCCCGCCGAGCCCGGCACGGGCAGGTGCAGCCCGGTGGCGAGGCCGCCCAGGCTCTCGGCGCGCAACACGAGGTGGGTGCCGCGCGAGGGCCGTAGGCGCACGCCCTCGGCGAGGCCGCCCGCCCACACGCCCGTGGCGTTCACGACCGCCCGGGCGCGCAGGATGAACTCCGCCCCGGTGAGTTCGTCGCGCACCTGCGCGCCGTCGCCGGTCAGGGTGAGCGCCCGGCAGCGCGTCAGGACGCGTGCGCCGTGCGCCGCCGCCGTACGGGCGATCGCGGTGACCAGGCGCGCGTCGTCGGTGAGCTGCCCGTCCCACGACAGCAGCCCGCCGCGCAGCCCGTACGAGCGCAGCGCGGGCGCGAGCCGCAGCGCCTCCACCGTGCTCAGGCGGCGCGGCCGGGGCAGCGCGGCACGGTGGGTACGGGCCGACATCCGCAGCACGTCACCGGCCCGCATCCCGGCCCGGGCGAGGGCCACCGCGGACGCCGGGACCTGCGGCGTCAGCGGCAGCACGAACGGCAGCGCGCGTACGAGGTGGGGCGCGGTGCGCTCCATGAGGACGCCGCGCTCGACCGCGCTCTCGTACGCGATGCCGAGCTGCCCGGAGGCGAGGTACCGCAGGCCGCCGTGGATCAGCTTGGAGCTCCACCGCGACGTGCCGAAGGCGAGGTCGTGCGCGTCGATCGCGGCCACGGACAGACCGCGCGAGGCGGCGTCCAGCGCGACGCCGGCGCCGGTCGCGCCGAGCCCGACGACCAGGACGTCGACGGCCGTGCCGTCGGCGAGCTCGGCCAGCTCGCGGGCGCGCCGCGCGGCGTTCAGCGATGAGGCGGGAGACGCGGGCGGAACGGCCGCCTCGGCGGGCCGGTGGAGACGTGTCATGGAGCCTCCTTCGTCGGGGGGAGTGACCACGGGTGCGTGTTTTCGATTCCCTCGCTCCGCTCGGTCATGGCGCGAGGTACCTTTCGAGAATCTGCCGGAGCTCCTCGTCGAAGGCGGCCGCCGACAGGGCCGGACCGTCGCCGGTCATGGTGTGGCCGGACATGGCGAAGGACTGGAGGACGAGCAGCAGGGAGCGCGCCTGCCGGACCGGGTCGCCGGCGCGCACGCTGCCGTCGCGGTGGCCCGCCCGCAGCGTCGCCTCGATCGCGCGCAGCATGGCGTCCTGGCTCGTGCCGCGCCGCTCGAGGATGTAGGGGAGCAGGACCTCGGGGTCGACTTCCATGATCTTGAGGAAGAGAGGGTGCGCGCGGAGGGCGCCGACCCCGGCGACCAGGGCCTCGACGGCCTGGACCCGTACGGGTGAGCCGTCCTCGGGCGGCGCTACGCGCGAGACGACGGAGGCCCACTCGCGGGTCATCAGGTCGGCGACCAGCGTCCGCACGTCCGGCCAGCGCCGGTAGATGGTCATGCGCGACACTCCGGCGCGGCGTGCGACGTCGGTGAGCGTCGTACGCCGCACGCCCACCGCCAGCACACAGTCACGTGTCGCGTCCAGCACGGCATCCTTCTTGTGACGAATCGACGCCATATGTCACAGTGTAACTGCGCTGGTGAGGGGGTAGCGATGCCGATCGTGGACATGTTGTGGAGCGGCTGGGGTGATCCGGAGCGGGCCGAGCGCCTGCCGGAGTCCGTCGCCGGACTGCTGCGCGAGTTGCTCGGCGTGCACGCCGAACCGGCCCAGCCGGTCAAGCTCGCCGAGATCGAGCCGCCGCCGGCCCGGCCCGTGCCCGGCGCCCTGGAGGACGTCGTCGGCGAGGAGCACGTGCGCGCGGACGCCGAGACCCGCATCCGGCATACGCGCGGCAAGTCAACGCCCGACCTGCTGCGCATCCGCGGGGGCGACGCCGGCGGCGCGCCCGACGCGGTCGTGCTGCCCGGCTCCCACGACGAGGTCGCCGCGGTGCTGGCCCGGTGCGCCGAACACCGGGTCGCCGTCGTGCCGTTCGGCGGAGGCACCTCCGTCGTCGGCGGGCTCGCCCCGGAGGCGGGCGGCTACGCGGCGGTGATCGCGCTCGACCTGCGGCGCCTGGACCGGCTCGTCGGCCTCGACCCCGTCTCGCGCACGGCCACGCTCGAGCCGGGGCTGCGCGCGCCGCGCGCCGAACGGCTCCTGAACGAGCAGGGCTACACCCTCGGCCACTTCCCGCAGTCGTTCGAGTGGGCGAGCATCGGCGGGTTCGCCGCCGCGCGGTCCTCCGGGCAGGCGTCGGCCGGGTACGGGCGGTTCGACGAGATGGTCGCCGGCCTCACGCTCGCCACGCCGTCCGGCACGCTGGAGACCGGCCGCGCGCCCAAGTCGGCGGCAGGGCCCGACCTGCGCCAGCTCGTACTGGGCTCGGAGGGTGCGTTCGGCGTCATCACGGACGTGACCGTGCGGATCCGGCCGCTGCCCGAGACGCGCGTGTACGAGGGCTGGCTGTTCCCCTCGTTCTCCGAGGGCGTCACCGCGGTCCGCGCCCTCGCCCAGGACGGCCCGCTGCCGACCGTGCTGCGGCTCTCCGACGAGACCGAGACCATGATCGGCCTGGCCCGGCCGGACGAGCTGGGCGAGCGGAACGACGCGGGCGGCTGCCTCGCGGTCTGCGGGTACGAGGGCACCGCCGCCGAGGTGCCCGACCGTCGTGCGAAGGTCCGCGCGGTGCTCACGTCGCTCGGCGGCGCCTACCAGGGCGAGGAGCCGGGGGAGAGCTGGGTGCGCGGCCGGTTCTCCGCGCCGTACCTGCGGGACGCCCTGCTCGACGTCGGCGTGCTCGCCGAGACGCTGGAGACCGCCGGCTTCTGGTCGAACCTGTCGCGCCTGTACGACGCCGTGCGCCTGACCCTCTCCCGCGAGCTGCCCTCGTCGGTGGTCATGTGCCACGTGTCGCACGTCTACCCCGCCGGCGCGTCGCTGTACTTCACGGTCGTCACCGCGCAGGGGGAGCGGCCGGTGGAGCGCTGGCGGGACGCCAAAGCGGCGGTCAGCGACGCGATCATCGAGGCGGGCGGCACGATCAGTCACCACCACGGCGTCGGCGTCGACCACCGCGACTGGTACGCCCGCGAGGCGGGCCCGCTCGGCGTCGCCGTGCTGCGGGCGGTGAAGGACCGGCTCGACCCCGAAGGCATCATGAACCCGGGCGTGCTCATTCCGGGGGAAGGCTGATCCGTCCCGGGCCCCGACCCCGTACGATCCCGCGCAGAGCCCGCTCGCAGGCGCGGGCCCCGGACAGGAGACCGACATGCGATCGTTCACCGCCGTGGTGAACCCGGCCGCCGGCAGCGACCCGGCCGCACGCCTCATCCCGGTCGCGCGGCGGCTGCGCGAGGCCGGCGCCGAGGTCGCGGTGGAGTACAGCCGCAGCCTCGAGCACGCGGGCGACCTGGCGCGGGAGGCCGCCGAGAAGGGGCACGTCGTGATCGCGACGGGCGGCGACGGCATGGTGGGCGGCCTGGCCGGGGCGCTCGCGGGCAGTGACGCGGTCCTCGGCATCCTGCCCGCCGGGCGCGGCAACGACTTCGCCCGCCAGCTCGGCCTGCCCGACGACCCCGAACGCCTGGCCGACCTGCTGCTGTCGGCCGAGCCCACGGCGATCGACGCGATCGAGGTGACCTCCGGCGACGGCACGACCAATGTCGTGGCCGGCAGCGTGTACGGCGGCGTCGACTCGGTGGCCAACGCGCACATCAACCGGCTGACCCGGCTGCCGGGCTCCCTCGCCTACTACCTCGGCCCGCTGCGCGCGATCGCGACGTGGCGGCCCGTCGCGTACCGCATCACGGTCGACGGAGAGACGCGCGAGGAGCGCGGGTACACCGTCGTCGCCGCCAACTCCGGGTACTACGGCTACGGCCTGCACGTCGCGCCGGACGCCTCCGTCTCCGACGGGCTGCTCGACGTCGTCATCATCCGGCACGCGCCCCGCCGCCTGTTCTTCGCGGTGATGCGCGAGCTGCCGCACGGCACGCACGTACGCCGCCCGGAGATCGAGGTGCTCCGCGGACGCGAGGTGCGCGTGGAGGCCGACCGGGAGATCCCGTTCGGCGGCGACGGCGAGCTGCTCGGCACCCTGCCGGCGACGATCCGGGTGCTGCCCGGCGCGCTCCGGGTCATCGCGGCCTGACCTGCCGCCGGGGGACACTCTCCTGGCGGCCTGGTGAAGCTTGCCCGGCGCTTTGCCGCACGGCGACCGGCCACCGGGTACGTTGCCGAGTGCGATCGGTGAGCTGGGGGCGACCACTGTGAAACACGCGCTCGCCGTCCTGGCCGGCATCGCCGTGGGGCTGCCGGTGATGGCGGCTCTCGCGTCCGCGGGCGGGCACACCGCGGGTGCCCTGCCGGACCGCTACGTGCCGTGGGCGCACCACCTCCGCGGCGGGTACACCACGATCAGGACGCCGGTCCGCCCGTCCCGCGCACGGACCCGCCACCGGTCCCGCGTGCTCATCTCCACCTCGCCCGCCTCCGCCGGCACGCCGTCGCCGACGCCCGCCGGCCGGCTCGTCCGTCACGCCCGGCCCGCCGAGGCCGCCGAACCCGCCGACGGCCTGCAGGTCTCCATCGAGGCCCCGCACTCGGTCCGGCCCGGCGGCACCTACGCGTACCGGATCCGCCTGGCCAACCGCGGGCGCGCGACGCCGGGTGAGATCACCGTACGCAACACGCTCCCGGCGGGCGTCGAACGGACCAGCACGTCACTGCCGGGCGGCGCCGGAGGCTACGCGGGCGGCCGCGACACGACACTCGTCCTGCCCCGGCTCGGCCCGGGCCGCTCCGCCACCGCGCGCTTCGTCGTACGGGTCCGGCCGAAGGCCCGCGGCGAACTGGTCGCCCGCACCCGGATCGCCTCGATCGGCGGCGCACGGGTCCCCCGCACCGGCACGAGCGTCTCCCACGTGGCGACCAGAGTTCGCTGATCCACCGGAACCGCGGGCCACCCGTGCTTCGTCTCACCTGTGACGACCGCGACACGGGAAGGCAGGGAGCATGCGTACGCTGCTCAACCTCATCTGGCTGGTGCTCTCCGGGCTCTGGATGGCACTCGGGTACTTCCTCGCGGGGATCGTCTGCTGCGTGCTCGTCGTCACCATCCCGTTCGGCGTCGCGGCCTTCCGCATCGGCGCCTTCGCACTCTGGCCGTTCGGCCGGACCGTCGTGCGCAAGCCGAGCGCCGGAGCGATGAGCACCATCGGCAACGTCATCTGGTTCGTCGTCGCCGGTCTGTGGCTGGCCATCGGGCACCTGCTCAGCGGCATCGCGCTGTGCGTCACGATCATCGGCATCCCGCTCGGCCTGGCCAACTTTAAACTCATCCCGGTGTCCCTGATGCCGCTGGGCGCCGACATCGTCGACGCCGACGACCCGCGCGTCCTCGTCGCGGCCTGAAAGCTTTTGGTCGTACAACCGTGGGACGCCCGGACGCCCGGACGCCCGGACGCCGGGACGCCGTCTGCCGTCGGGAATGTTTGTGGTTTATTTCCGCGTATGGTGGCTCGCTCTCGCCTGATGGCTAGTATCCCGCTGTCCGTATCGACGATCGGAATCTCGTTCGGTTGGACCACCCCTAAATATGAGTCCGCGGCGGAAGGGATTGCTTCTGAGGAGTGCTGTCTAGCCATGTAGCAGCGGTTCGGAAAGCTGTCGGTCAGGTCAGGCGCTTCCGTCGCATATTTGGATTCGGAGTGCATCGGGGCGATGTCGGCAATACGATGCGGGTCGTGAAGCTGGTGGTGCAGGTCAGACTAGCCCCGGATGGGGTGACCGAGACGGCCCTGCGGGAGACGCTGCGTGTATGCAATCTAGCGGCGAACTACGCCTCCCGCCGCGCTTTCGACACTGGCGTTACGGGCAAAATGCCCTTGCAGCAACTCGTATACGGCGAGTTGAAGCAGATGGGGTTGTCGGCGCAGCCTGCGATTCACGTGGTACGAAAGGTCGCCGGGGCCTATGCCACGCTGAAGGCAAATCTGAAGGCGGGGAACTATGGTCCGGACGGTTCAAGGCGCCGTGCCAAAGCCGAGAGCACGCCGCTCCGGTTCCGTAAGGACGCCGCCCAGCCCTTCGATGATCGTTGTCTGTCCTGGCAGCTTGATGCCCGCACGGTGTCGATCTGGACCGTCCGTGGCCGCTTAGGCCGTATCCCGTTCCAGTGCTCCCCGAAGCAGATGAAGATGCTCATCGAGCACCGGCAGGGTGAGTCAGATCTCGTGTTCCGGGGCGGAAACTGGTACCTGTACGCGACCTGTGATGTGCCTGAAGCCGATATGCGCGAACCCGAGGAAGGGTTTCTTGGGATCGATCTCGGTATCGCGAACATCGCCGTCACTTCCGACGGTGCCGTCCACGCCGGCAAGCATTTGAACCAGGTCCGGCACCGCAACCGTCGACTCCGTCGACGTCTCCAGAAGAAGGGCACCAAGTCCGCGAGACGGCTGTTGCGAAAGTTGTCGGGCCGGGAGTCGCGTTTCGCGGCCGACATCAACCATTGCATCTCCAAGAAGCTGGTGACCGAGGCTGAACGCACCTGTCGTGGTATCGCCCTGGAAGACCTGGGTGGTATCCGCGAGAGGGTACGGCTCCGCAAGCCCCAGCGGGTCACTCTCCACTCTTGGAGTTTTCAGCAGCTCGGCGCCTACATCGCCTACAAGGCGGCCCGCGCCGGGGTGCCGGTGGTGTTCGTGGACCCGCGCTACACCTCGCAAGGTTGTAGCGAGTGTGGCCATATCAGTAAAAGGAATCGGCCCGATCAGACTACTTTCCGGTGTACGTCGTGCGGCTTCGCTGAGCACGCCGACGTGAACGCAGCCCGCAACATCGCCACACGCGGCGTGGCGGGCTGGGCAGTGAGTCACGCTGCCGACGACGCGGCCTGACCCGTACCCGCCAGGTACGGTACAGAGCCGCAAGCTTGGCCCTCGATGGCTGAGAAGCTGACGCTCATCCCGGTGTCGTTGATGCCGCTGGGCGCCGACATCGTCGACGCCGACGACCCGCGCGTCCTCGTCGCGGCCTGACTCCTCGCCTTGCGGGTCTCGACAGCGGAGGGTGTCCGGGTCCACACTGGCCCCCATGCCAGGGGCCTCTCCGCTGCCCAAACAGGGCGACGTGTTCTTCGACTGCCGCAGGCCGGACCGCTCGTTGCGGATCAGCCGCCACCCGGACGCCGGAGTGGTCGTGCTGAGCATCTGGAACGGCGGCGTCTGCCAGGGAACATTCCAGCTACCGGCCGACCAGGTCGGCATGTTCGCGGACGCACTGCTCCACGGTCCACCCCCGGAAGCCGCCGCGGAGACCGCCCCCGAACTCTTCCGCACCGGCGAGTACAACACGCACCCCCGCATCGCCTGAACAAGGGGCCCTGATCGTCGCCTTTGGGGCGGGGGTCTTCAGCGTTCACGTCGCGCCTCGGGTGACCGACCCCGTCCGCCCGGGATGTGCCGTCCCGCGTCGATAGCACGTCGGGTGCTGCTTCGCACGGTGGCTGCTTCTGTCTCGCCCGTGGGGCGTGGTGGACCAGCCGCCCGCACGACGGGTGCGACGGGCGAGTCGCCCGCCCGGGCGGTGTGATGGAGGAGTCACTCGCCGGGCGGGGTGCGGTGGGCGAGCGGACCGCCGGGCGGCGTGCCGGCGGGTGAGGCGAAGATATGCGCCACCCGTGGACCGGGGGTGGGCTGATTCCAACCGCAACGTTTTGGTTGGGCTGCCCGAGCGCTAGCATCGGCGCTTGCAACTCCAACGTTGGAGATGACACTCAGAGAGGCGAACGACATGGCAGACAGCGCTCCCGGCGGCACCCTTCGGCTCGCGGACGATCTCGTGCTCAGCCGCATGGGCTACGGCGCGATGCAGCTCGCCGGGCCCGGGGTGTTCGGGCCGCCCAAGGATCGGGCCCAGGCCATCGCGGTCCTGCGCGAGGCGGTCGAGCTGGGCGTCACCCACATCGACACCAGCGACTTCTACGGCCCGGCCGTCGTCAACGAGCTCATCCGCGAGGCGCTCCACCCCTACAAGGAGGACCTGCGCATCGTCACCAAGGTCGGCGCGCGGCGGGACGAGAACGGCGGCTGGCACCCTTCGCTGGAGCCTGCCGACCTGCGGAAACAGGTCCACGACAACCTCCGGCACCTCCGTGTCGACGCGCTGGACGTCGTCAACCTGCGGCTGTCGGCCGAGGGCACCGGCGAGGAGTCCGTCGCCGAGCAGTTCGGCGCCCTGGCGGAGCTGCGCGAGGACGGGCTGATCCGCCACCTCGGCCTCAGCGGAGCCACCGCCGCCCAGCTCACCGAGGCGCAGGGCATCGCGCCCGTCGTGACGGTGCAGAACCTGTACAACCTCGCGAACCGGCAGGACGACCCCCTCGTCGACCGGTGCGCCGCCGAGAACATCGCCTATGCCGCGTTCTTCCCCCTCGGCGGGTTCAGCCCGATCCAGTCCCGTACGCTCACGGACGTGGCGGCGCGCCTCGGCGCCTCACCGCAGCAGGTCGCGCTGGCCTGGCTGCTCCGGCGCTCGCCCACGACCGCGCTCATCCCGGGGACCTCGACCCTCGCCCACCTCCGCGAGAACGTCGCCGCCGCGGACCTGGCGCTGCCGCCCGACGCGGTCGCCGAGCTCGACGCCATCGGCGGCTGAGCGGCCCACCCGCGCACTTTCGCCTGGAATGGCGCGAACACGGCGTGTCGCCGCTATTACGGCTGTTACGGTGCCGCCGTGCCCCCCTCTGCGCCTCTGTCCTCGCGTCACTCACCGGCCGGCGCCGGCTGGTCGTGCGACGAGCCGGGGACCTACACCGACCTCATGCCGGCCCGGGTCCAGAACCTGTCCTGGCTCAACCCCGCCGTCCTCTGGCGGTCGCGCAACGACGTGCTGGCCCGCCGGTTCGGCGATCCGACCAACGACGAGCGGCGCCGGTGGGTGGCCCGCCAGCTCGGTGCGGGTGCGCCGCCCGACTTCGCCATCCCGCGCGACGACCCGTCGTCGTTCTCGTTCATGGTGCTGGGCGACACGGGGGAGGGGGACGCCCCGCAGTACGCCGTGGTGCCCGGGTTCCTGAAGATGAGCGAGGACACGCGGTTCGCCGTCATCGCCAGTGACGTGATCTACCCGACCGGCAGCGTCAATGAGTACGGACCCAAGTTCTTCCGGCCGTACAAGGACTACGACGCGCCCATCTACGCCGTGCCGGGCAACCACGACTGGTACGACGGGCTCGGCGGGTTCATGCGGATCTTCTGCGGCGCGCCCGAGCTGCCTCCGGAGGGCCGGCCGCGGCTGCTGTCGCGCGCCTGGTGGCGGCGGCTGTTCTGGAAGAACCCGGACGTCCCCGACGAGACGCTGCTGGCCGAGGCCGAGAGCCTGCGGTCCCGGCCGGAGCAGCGGGCCGGGCAGCCCGGCCCGTACTGGATGATGGACGCCGGTCCGATCCGGATCATCGGCATCGACACGGGCATCCTCGGCGGCATCGACCGCGAGCAGGGCGCGTGGCTGCGGAAGGTCTCCGAAGGCCCCAAGCCGAAGATCCTCATCACCGGCAAGCCGCTGTACGTCGACGGCGCCCACCATCCGGGTCCCATCGAGGGCGGCGGCACGGTCGATGAGATCGTCCAGGACCCGGCGTGCAACTACGTGGCGGCGATCGGCGGCGACATCCACAACTACCAGCACTATCCGGTCAAGGTCGGCGACCGTACGATCGAGTACGTCGTCTCCGGGGGCGGCGGCGCGTTCATGCACGCCACGCACACGATCCCCAAGGTGAACGTCGGCGGCGTCGGCGAGGACGACTTCCGCTGCTACCCGCTGCGCGGCGACTGCCTGGCCTTCTACGGCCGGATGTACGGGCGGCGGCTGCGGATGCGGTGGCTGTTCGAACTGACCAGTGAGCAGGCCGCGGCGGTCATCGCCCAGCGGCTCGGCATCCCGCCGAGGCGGGAGACGAACGCACCGGTGACGTGGCGCACGCGGCTGGTGGCGACCCTCCTGGGCGTACCGGGGCGCCCGCACCGCCACCGGGGGTTCCGGCTGCCGGTACGCCGGGCGTACCAGCGGTTCCTGTCCCCGGCCTCCGCCTCGTACGGGCCGCCGCTGTTCAAGAGCTTCCTGCGGATCGACGTGACGCCGGAGCGGCTGCGCATCCGCTGCTTCGGCGCGTCCGGCTGCCGGGAGCACGAGGTGGCACCGCCCCTGGAGGACGAGATAACGATTCCGCTCACCTGACGGGCGACCGGCGGGTACGCCCCGAGGGCCGGGACCGCGACTGTCGGACGTCACGGGCACAATCGGGAGCATGCGGATCGCGGTCGCCGAGGGGCCGGACGACGGAGGCGTGCTGTGCCCCGTCGCCGAGGACGGCGCGCCGCTGGAGCCCGCCGAGCCGGTCGCCGACCTCGTCGCCGCCGTCGCCGCCCGCGAGGCGCGGGCGAAGGAGCGGGGCGACCCCGCCGGCGTGCGCTGGGTCTGGCCCGCGACCGCGCGGATCTACCCGCGCTTCCTCCGGGCGGGCGTGCGCCTGGCGCGGTGCCACGACCTGGAGCTGGCCGAGATCCTCCTGCTCAACCACGCCGGCCGGTACGGCGAGCCGCGCTCGCTGCGGGCCGCGTTCGCCCGGCTCAACGGCTCGGCGGTGCCGGACGACGTCGTCCCCGGCGACGGGCCGCCGACGCTGTTCGACGAGCGGCCCGCCGACGACATCGACGCCGTCGTCGCCGTCCACGCCGAGCAGCAGCGACGCGCCGCCGAGACCGGCATGCGCCTCCTGGTCGCGGCGGAGTCGGCGGGCGGGCTCGCGGCGGCGGAGATGGGCCACGACGGGCTGCCCTGGCGGCCCGACGTGCACGATGCCCTGCTGACCGAGCTCATGGGCCCGCGTCCCGCGCCCGGTCTGCGGCCGCGCCGGCTCCAGGAGCTGGCCGACCGGATCGGTGAGGCGTTCGGGCAGCGGATCAACCCCGACTCGCCGGCGCAGGTGGTCAAGGCGTTCGCGGCGGCGGGCGTCGGCATCTCCTCCACCCGGTCGCACGTGCTCAAGAACGTCGAGCACCCGGCGGCCGGGCTGCTGCTCGCCTACAAGGAGCTCGCCCGGCTCCACGTCGCGCACGGCTGGTCGTGGCTCGACTCCTGGGTGCGCGACGGCCGGTTCCGCCCGGAGTACGTCGTCGGCGGCGTGGTGTCCGGCCGGTGGGCCACCAACGGCGGCGGTGCGCTGCAGATCCCCAAGGTGCTGCGGCGCGCGGTCGTCGCCGATCCCGGCTGGACGCTCGTCGTCGCCGACGCCGCCCAGCTGGAGCCGCGCGTGCTCGCCGCTCTCGCCGGCGACCGTGCCCTGGCCGCCGCCGCGGGCGAGAACGACCTGTACGCCGCGCTGGCCGGCGTGTTCGGCGGCGCGCGCGACAAGGCCAAGATCGCGCTGCTGTCGGCGATGTACGGCGGCACCAGCGGCGAGGCGCCGCAGCTGCTCGCCGTCATGCGCCGCCGGTTCCCCGACGCGTACGACTACGTCGAGGCGGCGGCCCGTACGGGCGAGGCCGGGCGGCTGGTCCGCTCGCGGTTGGGTCGCACCTGCCCGCCGCCCTCGCACGAGTGGCGCGACCTGGCCGTGCAGGACGACGGTGGCGCCGCCGTGCGCAGCCGGGGCCGGTTCACCCGCAACTTCGTCGTCCAGGCCAGCGCCGCCGACTGGGCGACGGTGCTCCTGGCGGCACTGCGCCGCCGGCTGACCGCGCTGGAGACCGTGCCGGAGCGAGCGCCGCGCCTGGTGTTCTTCCAGCACGACGAGGTGATCGTGCACGCGCCGGAGCACCACGCCGAGGCGGTGGTCGCCGCCATCCGCGACTCCGCCGCCGAGGCCCGCCGTCTGGTGTTCGGCGACACCCCGGTCCGCTTCCCCATGGAGGCGGTCGCGGTCCCCTGCTACGCCGACGCCAAGTAGAGGGCGTCTCCTCGGCCGGCGGCGCCTCGGATCAGCCCGCGCCGACCGGGTTCCACGACGGCCGGGAGTTCAGCGCCTCCACGTCCATGTCCGTCGTACGCCGCCAGCCCTCCCGCAACGCGGTCAGCTCGTCGGCGGTCAGCACGTCCGCGATGTCGGTGAAGCCGTCCGGCGCTCGTTCGGCGACGACGTCCAGGATGCGGTCGGCGGCCATGTCGCGGCACGCCCGCACCACCGCGTTGGCGTCGTCGAGGCGCGCCTTCTCGTACGCCTGTAGCGCCTCGGCGGGGTCGTCGCAACGGGACAGCTCCAGCGCGAGCACGCGCGCGTCGATGACGGCCAGCGACCCGCCGTTCGCGCCGACCGGGTACATCGGGTGCGCGGCGTCCCCCACCAGTGTCACGCGGCCGCGGGTCCACCACGGCAGCGGGTCCCGGTCCACCATCGGGTACTCCAGGATCTGCGGCGACTCCGCGATCAGCCGGGGCACGTCCAGCCAGCCCAGCCGCCAGTCGGCGAAGTACGGCAGGACGTCCTCGGCCCGGCCCTCGCGCGTCCAGTCGGCGGTGTCGGTCTCGACACGGGTCTCGGGCGACACCCGGACCTCCGCCACCCAGTTCACCAGCGCCCGGCCGCGGTCCTCGGCCGGCTTGGAGATCGGATAGCACACGAGCCGGCCGGACCGGTGCGAGCCGGCGACGATCATGCTGCGGCCGGTCAGGTACGGATCGGCCTCGGCGATGCCGCGCCACATGCGGATGCCGTTCCACAGCGGAGGGCCCTCACCGGGGTGCAGCCGGCGGCGCACGGCCGAGGAGAGCCCGTCGGCGCCGATCAGGACGTCCGCGCGCAGCGTCACCGGCGCGCCGCCCGTACGCGCGTGCAGGCACACCTCGACGCCGTCGGCGTCCTCGGCGAACGACTCGAACACCAGCCCGGTCCGTACGGCCGCGGGCCCGAGCCGTTCCACCACCGCGTCGAGCAGGAGCATCTGCAGCTCACCGCGGTGAATGGAGTACTGCGGCCAGCGGTAGCCGGCGTGCACGCCACGGGCGTGGGCGATGATCTCGTTGGCGTGCCGGTCCATGCGGAGCATCTCGCGGGTCGGGATCCCGGTCGCCGCCAGGGCGTCGCCGAGCCCCAGTTCGGTCAGCTCGCGTACGGCGTGCGGCTGGAGGTTGATGCCGACGCCGAGCGGCAGCAGGGCACGCACCGCGTCCACCACGACCACCTCTGCGCCCGCGGCGTGCAGGCTGAGCGCCGACGTCAGACCGCTGATGCCGGCGCCGACGATGAGCGCCTTCAAGGCTTAGGCGGGGACGGCGTTGTCGCGCACGAGACGCCCGACCTCCGAGCGCAGGTGGACGAACTCCGGCAGCTCGCGGGTCTCGATGCGGTCGCGCTCGGCGGGCAGCCCGACGTCGAGGTCGGCCATGACCCGGCCGGGCGAGCGGCCCATGACGAGGACGCGGTCGCTGACGTAGACGCTCTCGTCGATGTCGTGGGTGACGAGGAGGATCATCATGTCGCTCGCCGCGTGCGCGCGCAGGAGCAGGTCCTCCAGGTCCTCGCGCGTCTGCGCGTCCACCGACCCGAACGGCTCGTCCATCAGCAGCAGCGTCGGGCGGTAGGCCAGCGCCCGCGCGATGGCGACGCGCTGCTGCATGCCGCCGGACAGCTGCCAGGGGAACTTCCCGCCCTTGTCCGCCAGGCCGACCTCCTCCAGAGCCTCGTCGGCGGCGGCGCGGCGGGCGGCCTTGTCCAGGCCGCGGCGGCGCAGCGGGAAGGTCACGTTGTCCCGTACCGACAGCCAGGGGAGCAGCGAGCGGGAGTAGTCCTGGAACACCACGGCCAGGTCGTCGGGCACGCCGTCCACGGTCCGGCCGGAGAGCCGGATCTCTCCGGTGGTCGGGGTGATCAGCCCGGCGACGGCACGCAGCAGAGTCGACTTCCCGCAGCCGGACTTGCCCACGATGCTGACGAGCTCGTTCTCGCCGACTTCGAACGAGACATCGTCCAGAGCCGTCTGTTCGCCGTACGTGTGAGTGAGTTTCAGCACTTCAAGCACGATTATGAACCCCGCAGCTCCGAGTAACGGAAGCGCCAATAATAACGTAGCCCCGGCAACTGCGACATAGGAGATGCATCCTGCAATGCAAGTCTCGCGGGATGCAAGTCTCGTGCCACTGCCCCGGGACACGACAGAACACCTTACGAAAGCCGTCAAGTTCCGCCGGTGGCGGAGGCCGGCCGTCCCGCGGAGGGGTGGGGCGGGACGACCGGCGACGTCATGCGCGAACGCCCGAAGGACTTACTGCAGGACGCCTGAGACGTCGTAGTGCTGCTTGATGACGCCGAGCTCGGTCATGAGGTCGGCGACCCGCTGCAACCGTGTCTTGCTCAGGGACGCCGGGTAGACGCCGAGCGTGATGGTCTGCGCCACCTGCGGCGACAGGCCCTTGACATAGGTCGGCAGGATCTGTCCGACCTGGTTCCGGTCGGTCGCCGCCTGCTGTGCCTTGGCCATCGCCCGCTGGAAGGCCGCGACGGTCTTCGGGTTCTGCTTCGCGAACTTCTGCGACGTGAGGTAACCGCCGACCGGAAGGTCGGCCGTCGGGCCGGCCATCGTGTCCACGATGACGCGGGCGCCGAACTTCTGCTGTGACTGGCTCAGGAAGGGCTCGGTCATGAAGGCGGCGTCGATCGAGTGGTTCTGCAGCGCCGCCGGCATGTTCGGGTACTGGATCTCGACGAGGTGGACCTGGTCGGGGGCCACTCCCGCGTTTTTCAGCGCCGCATTGGTCAGCAGGGACGGAAAGCCCTTCGTGTTGATGAGGCCGATCTTCTTGCCGACGAGCTGCTTGGCGTTGTGAATGGGGGAGTTCGGCAAGGTGATCAGGGGATACAGGTTGCTGCGCCCCTGGTAACCGTCGGTCACCACCCGAAGCTTCACGCCCTGGGTCGCGGCCTGGACGATCGGGATGTAGGCGCTGTAGGAGAAGTCGACCCCGCCCGACATGACCCGGGAAATCGTCTCCGAGCCATTGGTCAGAATCGTGGGCGTCACATTGAGGCCCTCGGCCTTGAAGTAGCCCTTGGAGCGCGCCAGGTAAACGGTCGCCGCGTCCGGGATCGGCAGCACGCCCACCTTGATGTTGGTCTTCTCCAGCCCACTCGAGCTCTTGTTCGAGTCCGAGCCGCCGCAGGCGGTGAAAGCCGAAACGGCGAGCATGGCAAGGGCTGTCGCTTGAGTCCAGCGACGTATTTTCATGGAACTCCTCGAGAGGGATTCGCGCCGGACCCTTAGTCGGCGTGCGCAGGGGAGGGGGCACGCGTCGAACACCGGCTTCAGGTCACTGGTTAACGGCCGGGCCAGAGTATAGGGCTGCCACATCGGCATGTCTGGGTACCATCTGCAAATTTGGTAACAGATGCGGACGTTCAGGACGTTCGCTACGGAGAGTGCACAAAGCCTGCGCTGAGTGTGGTCTTGATCACGTTTTTGTCACGCCTGGAAGGCCTTCAGTCATGGATGCAGTCACGGGACAAGTCGCCCTTATTCGTGATGAATCGGGTGCTATAGCATCCGAGGCGCACTGAAGGGCCGTTGGCGAACACAGCAGTTCCGCGGCCCGGCCCGCGCGCGGGGTGGACGCTCGGCCACGGCGTGCGCCGGACCGGTACGGCCGTCGGCACCAGAGGAAAAGAGGGTCATGTTCCCAGTCCCACCGATTTCCGTCCCGACGCCGGCCCGCCCGGCGACGCTTCGTCACCGACTCCAGGCGAACCACGGCCGTGCGGACCACCGGTCCGTACCGGCCGCCGGGAGGACGGCGTGACCGGGGCGGGCCGCAGCGGCGGGCGCGCCGTGCTCGAGACGCTGCGCGCCTGGGGCGTGCGCCGCGTCTTCACCTGCCCGGGAAGCACCGAGGCGGCCTTCCTCGACGCGACGCTGGATCACCCGGACTTCGAGGTCGTCCTCACCCCGCACGAGTCCATCGCCGTCTCGGCGGCCGACGGATACGCGCGGGTCACCGGCGAGCCCGCCGTCGCGTACCTGCACACGCACGTCGGCCTGGCCAACAGCCTCGGCCACCTGAACGCCGCGCGGCTCGCGCACTCGCCCGTGGTCGTGCTCACCGGCCTCAAACCCGCGCTCCTCCAGTCGCACCGCAGCTTCACGTGCGTCCCGGACACCGGCCGCCTGGTCGAGCCCTATGTGCGCGCGCAGTGGCAGTCACTGCGGACCGAGGACATCCCGGCGGATCTCAACCGCGCCTTCCGGCTCGCGCTCACCGAGCCGGCCGGGCCGACATGGGTGGGTCTGTCGCAGGACCTGATGAACGACACCTGCACCGCGCCGGTGCCCGACCCGCAGCGGTACCGTCCCCGCGCGCGTACGGCCCCGGACCCGGAGCTGATCCGCGAGGCGGCCGCGCTGCTGGCCTCCGCCGCCAGCCCGCTGCTCGTGGCCGGGGCGGAGGTCGCCCGGCACGGGGCCGTCGGCGACCTGATCGCGCTCGCCGAGCGGCTCGGCGTGCCGGTGGTCAACGAGGACCGGCGGACCTACGAGCGGCCGGGCTTCCCCACGTCCCACCCGAACTTCGCCGGCCTGTACGACGCCCGCCGCGCGACCGTGCGCGACAGCGACCTGATCGTCTTCGCCGGGTGCCGCTGCTTCACCGAGTTCGAGACGCCGGTACGGCCCGACGTGCCCGAGGGCGCCCGCGTCGTCCACATCCATTCCGACGCCGCCGAGATCGGTCACATCTACGGTGTGGACACCGGCATCGTCGCCGACGAGGGACTGGCGCTGGCCGCGCTGCTCGAGGCGCTCCCGCGCGACGGCCTGGCCGCGCGGGCCGGCCGGGTGGACGAGGCGCGCGGGGAGTACCTCGCCGACACCGGGCCGCTGCCGCCGGAGCCGGAGGGCGTCGAGAACGTCGCCGCGGTGGCCGACGCGCTCGCCGAGCAGGTCGGGGAGAACACGACCGTCGTCGGTGACGCGACGACCACGGGCGCGATCCTCCTGCGGCGGCTTCCGCAGGACCCGCCGCACCAGTACTACACGACGTCCTCGGGGTCGCTCGGCTGGGCGATGGGCGCCGCGCTCGGCGTCAAGCTCGGCCTGCCGGAGCGCGAGGTGGTGGCCGTGCTGGGCGACGGAGCGTTCCAGTTCGGGCCGCAGGGCCTCTGGGTGGCCGCCCGCTACCAGATCCCGGTGACGTTCGTCGTGATCAACAACGAGTCGTACGCGGCCGTGGCGGCCGCGCTGCGGCGGTACGGCGGGACCGCCGTCGAGCGCGGCGAGTTCCCCGGCAAGGACCTGTCCGGCGTCGACGTGGCCGCGATCGCCCGCGGGTACGGGGTGTTCGGCCAGCGGATCCACCAGGCCGCCGAGCTCGGAGAGGCGATGGCCAAGGCGCGCACGCACCCGGGGCCGTCGCTGATCGAGATCATGACCGATCCCGACTACCTCGGTCCCTGATCGCCGGAAAGAGAAGAGCGGCCCGCCGGTCACCGGCGGGCCGCTCTCGTCGTCCGGGACCCCTACGGCTCCACGCGGCGGGCGCCGCGGTGCCAGGCGAGCAGCCGCCGCTCCACCCAGAGCAGCAGCGCGTTGAGCGTGTACCCGAGGATGCCGAGCAGCACGATGGCCGACCACATGTCCGGCAGCTGGAAGGAGTCCTTGGCGGTGTAGAGGGTGTAGCCGATGCCGTTCGTGCCGCCGACCATCTCCGAGATCACCATCAGGATGATCGACATCGACAGGCTGACCCGCAGGCCCGCGAAGATCTTCGGCGCTGCGGAGGGCATGATGATCAGCCGGAACCGCTCGAACCGCTTCAGCGCGAACACGCGCGCCAGGTCCAGCTGCAGCGGCTCGACCGAGCGCGCCCCGTCGATCGAGTTCAGCAGGATCGGCCAGAGCACCCCGAAGACGATCACCGCGAGCCGCATCGTCAGGCCGAGCTTGAACAGGACGATGAACACCGGGATCAGCGCGGGCGACGGGATGGCGCGGAAGAACTGGATCAGCGGGTCGACGTAGTCGAGCAGCCGCCGCGACCGCCCGAGCAGCACGCCCAGCCCGACCCCGATCACCACCGCGATGCCCCAGCCGGCGAGCATCCGCCCGATGCTGGGCAGGATGTTGCCGGTGGCCGCCGGCGTGAGGAAGAGGTGGCTCGCGGGACCGGTCAGCCACAGCTCGTACATCCGCTTGGCGATCACCGTCGGGGCGGGGAAGAACATCTTGTCGTCCTCGGGCACCGCGACGTACGTCGCGAGCTGCCAGAGCGCGACCGCGACGGCGAAGACGATCCACCGCAGGAGCAGCCCCGTCGGCCCGGACCGGCCGAACGGCCTGGTCCTGCGCGGCGCGGCCGCGACGGCCGCCGGCGTGGTGGTGGAGGCTGTCATGCGGCCCTCCCGAGACGCTCGAAGTGCCAGCGGAACATGCGCCGTTCCAGGGTGCGCATGGCGAGGTCGATGAGGAACCCGAGCAGGCCCGCGATCCCCGCCGCCGCGAAGACGACGTCGGCCCGGCCGGCGTCGGCGCTCGCGGTGAGGATGAAGATGCCGATGCCGTGCTCCCCGCCGCCCGCGATCAGCTCGGTGCTGATGGTCACGATGAGGGCGATCGAGGACGCCACGCGGATGCCGGTCGCCACGAACGGCGCGACGCTCGGCAACGCGACACGGGTGAGGATCACGAGCCGGCCCATGCCGAACGACCGCGCCATCTCGCGGGGGACCGGGTCGACGTCGCCGACGGCGTAGATCGTGTTGATGAGGATCGGCCAGAGCGCCGCGTACGCCGCCAGCGTCTGCTCGATCTGCGCCTGCTCGGCGATCATCAGAATGACGAGCGGGATCAGCGCCACCGCCGGGATCGGCCGCAGGAACTCGATGAGCATCCGGACGGCGGAGTTCACGAAGGGCAGGCTGCCGAGCAGCAGGCCGGCGGGCACCGCGATCACGGCCGCGATGAGCAGTCCGACGGCCCAGGCGGTGAGTGTCCAGCCGATGTCCTGGAGGAAACCGCCGTCCGTGATGAGACGGGCGGCCCGTGCCAGAACGGTGGATGACGGCGGCAGGTAGGAACGGTCGACGAGGCCGATCCGGCCGATCACCTCGCCGATCAGGAGGAAGATCACGACGCCGACGACGCCGCGGACGATCCGTCCTGCTCGTGGCTGCTTTTTCGCATTTCGCGAGGCCGCGGCGGGGATGCGACTACCTGCAATCGAATCCGTCGCCGGGACCGGTGTCCTGACACTGCGGTCAGCCAATGCTCACTCCCTGGACGGCCGTGGATACCGGCCTGACGTGCGCGGAATGTGGCAACGCGCCGCGGAACGGCGCCGTCCCGCCGGCGTTCCGTTCGGAGCCGCCTCGGGCCTGACGGTGGGGAGACCCCGCAGGGAACCTATCGTAATGACGTGGTACGGGCCTTACAGCGCTGATTGCGCTGGATACGGGGGGTTACTTTCCGTAGTGCCTGGGTACGGTAACTGGGTTACGGTCCGCCCTCTGCCCGTGAACGACGAATAGAACCCCATTTTGGTGACCGGTGAGTCGTCGGCGAGAAACTCTCTGTGACCATTGCTCTCGTTTCGATCTCTTCGGCAGGGAGTGTTCGTCGACTACTTGCCGTAGAGCACGGGCGGAGGCAATGATGTTGGCCGCAAATCAGTCGGTGCCCACCTTCAGGGCAGGATGATGCAGAAAGCAGAGAAATTTAGATAGGTGGGACATAGGATCGCCTCGGATATATGCAGACGGTTCGTTTTGGGTAGCGACACCACTCTGTGTAGGCGAAACCGTGCTCGGCCGGCGGACCTGCCTCCCGTCGATCGCTCGCATCGTCCGGCAGGCCCGACACGGTTCGATCCGGTGAGACGCAGCGGAAGGTAGTGTGGACAGCGACGGAGATCGGACGCGGCAGAGCGCCGCGGACACGTCCCAGCCCATGGACGAAACGGCGAGCCGCCCCAAGCGGCGATTGGCCGGACGTTTCGCCCTACGCAACTGGAAGGTGTCCGCCCGGCTCGTCGCGCTCATCGTCATCCCGACCATCGTGGCGGGCGTGCTCGCGGGCCTGCGTGTCAACAGCGCCCTGGCGAACGCGTCGACGTTCGGCCGTATCGAGCGGCTGGCCGCACTGGGTGACAAGCTGAGCGTGCTGACGCACGCGCTCGAGGCCGAGCGCGACACGACGGCCCTGTACGTGGCATCGTCCGGGAAGAGCGCGAGCAAGAGCGACCTGCAACACGTTGAGGGGCAGGTGGACTCGGCCGTCCAGGGGGTGCGCGCCCAGGCCGGTGGCATCGATGACTCCTACCCGAGTCAGACCCGGACCCAGGTGCGCGACATCCTCAACCGGCTGAGTCAGTTGAGCGGCCTACGGGCGGAGGCGACGCAGACCAAGCTTCCCGCGGACGCGACGATCGACAAGTACAGCGAGTTCGTCACGGACCTGCTGAACTTCAACGAGCAGATCGCCCAGGACGGCTCGAACTCCGACCTCGCCAGGGAGTCCCGCGCGCTCGACTCCCTGGCCGCGGCCAAGGAGGACTCCGCCAGGGAGCGGGGCTTCCTCTCGGTCGCGCTGGCGGCCGGCGGGTTCCAGCCGGGCGCCTACCAGGAGTTCCAGGCGGCGCGCAGCCAGCGGGACACCGACATCGCGGCCTTCCAGGCGGACGCGACGCCGGCGGAGGCCCAGTTCTACTCCGACACGGTCGCCGGACCCGAGGTCGACCAGGCGGAGCTGATCCGCCAGCAGGCGGTGACGCAGGCGGGCAAGTCGGCCGACCTGTCACTCGCCGGCATGGGCGTCAACTCCGACCCGCGCAAGTGGTTCAACGACATGACCGTGCGCTCGGACAAGATGCGCGCGGTCGAGGACCAGCTGGTGCACAACCTGCTGGACAAGAGCCACAGCCTGAAGAGCCAGGCGCAGCGGTCGGCACTGCTCATCGGCGGCCTGCTGCTCGTCGTACTGCTGCTCGTGGTCTTCGCGGTCGTCATCGTCGCCCAGTCGCTGGTCCGGCCGTTGCGCCGGCTGCGGGGAGGCGCGCTGGACGTGGCCGGCACCCGGTTGCCCGACTTCGTCCGCCGGCTGCGTGAGCCGGACGTCGAACAGGTCGGCTTCGACGTCGAGCCGATCGACGTCGACTCCACCGATGAGATCGGTGAGGTCGCGCGGGCCTTCGACGAGGTCCACCGCGAGGCCGTACGCCTGGCGTCCAACGAGGCCATGCTGCGGGGCAACGTCAACGCGATGTTCGTCAACCTCTCCCGCCGCAGCCAGTCGCTGATCGAACGTCAGCTGCGGCTCATCGAGGACCTCGAACAGAGCGAGCAGGACTCCGGCCGGTTGGACAGCCTCTTCAAGCTCGACCACCTGGCGACCCGCATGCGCCGCAACTGTGAGAACCTCCTGGTCCTCGGCGGCCAGGAGCAGGCACGGCGGTGGAACAAGCCGGTCGCGCTCGTGGACATCGTGCGCGCGTCCCTGTCCGAGGTCGAGCAGTACGAGCGGATCACGCTGCGGATCCAGGACGAGGTCTCGGTGAACGGCCGGGTCGTCAACGACCTGGTCCACCTCGTGGCGGAGCTGGTGGAGAACGCCACCTCCTTCTCGCCCGAGCACACCAAGGTGGCGGTGTCCGGACACCTGCTCAGCGGAGGCGGGGCCATGCTCCAGATCTCCGACAGCGGGGTCGGCATGTCGCCGGAGGAGCTCGAGGAGGCCAACTGGCGGCTGGCCAACCCGCCGACGATCGACGTGTCGGTCTCCCGGCGCATGGGCCTGTTCGTCGTCGGCCGCCTCGCGCAGCGGCACGGCATCCGGGTCGAGCTGCGCGCCGCGCTGTCCGGCGGCCTGACCGCCTTCGTCATCCTCGCCCCGAACACGATCATGCAGGACCCGCAGAAGGTGCGCCCGCAGCGGCTCGACACGTTCGGCGGTCCGTCGCTGGACCGCGGCCCGGTCTCGCAGCCCCTACAGCCGGTCCAGCCGGTCCAGCCCGTGCAGCCCCTTCAGCCGCCGGCCGTCCGCGGTGAGATCGGCCGGCCGGGGGACACCGGGCGGCCCGGCGAGAACGGGCGGCCGGGGGAGAGCGGGCGGCCGCCCGTACCGGACACGCCGCGCGAGCCGTTGCGGTCCCACGGCACGCCGCTGCCCAAGCGCAAGGCGGCGCCGACGTCACCGCCCGGCCGCGGCTCCGGTCCGACCGCCCCGTCGCGTTCGTCGCGTCCGCAGGGAGTGCCGCCCTCCAGGTCCGGCCCGCCTCCGGGGCCGCCGCAGGAGCCGCCGCCGCCCCGGCCGGTGCCCCAGGCGCAGCCCCAATCGGCGGGCCCGGCGTTCGGCGAACGCCGCTCGGTGACCGAGAACAACGGACGCTCCCCTATCTTCGAGGCAATGCAGTCGGAATGGTTCGAACGGCGTAAGACGGGATCGACGAGCCGTGCTGAGACCGCTCCGCCGAGAGAGTGGTCCTCGCCCGGCGATGACGGGTGGCGAGCCGCGGAGGCGATCCGCGCGCCGGCCACCGGCGGGCAGACCAGCGCCGGCCTGCCGAAACGGGTACCCGGAAGCAACCGGATCCCCGGATCGGTCGGCTCGGCGAGGCCGGCCCCGCCGGGGCCGGCCGCGCCGGGGCCGGCCGCGCAGCCGGCGCAGCCCGCACCCAGAATGGAATCCCGCCCGCCGCAGGCGGAAACCGTACGGAACCGTTTCGCGAGCTTCCAGCAGGGCGTACGGAAGGGTCGCGCCGCGATCCAGCCCGAAGATGATGAACGGGAGAACCAGTGAACAGCCGCCAGGACCTCAGTTGGCTGGTGACGAACTTCGTCGAACGCGTCCCGCGCGTCGCGCACGCCGTGGTGGTCTCCTCCGACGGTCTGCCGATGGCGTACTCGGAAGGCTTCCCGG
Source organism: Actinoallomurus sp. CA-142502 (assembly GCF_050936355.1). Classification (NCBI taxonomy): domain Bacteria; kingdom Bacillati; phylum Actinomycetota; class Actinomycetes; order Streptosporangiales; family Thermomonosporaceae; genus Actinoallomurus; species Actinoallomurus sp. CA-142502. The sequence goes on along the minus strand of NZ_JBNJMY010000001.1, from coordinate 7,911,561 downwards.
CCGACCGTGTCGATCAGCTCGCCGCGATCGCGTCGGGACTGACCAGTCTCACCCAGGGCGCGGCCCGTATCTTTGAGGGCGGTGCGGTCACGCAGACGCTCGTCGAGATGGAACGCGGGCTGCTGTTCGTGATGGCGATCAGCGACGGTTCCGTGCTGGGCGTCCTCGCCGCACCCGACTGCGATATGGGATTGGTGGCATACGAGATGGCACTGCTCGTCGAGCGTGTGGGCCGCGTGCTGACGCCCGCGCTCCGCGCCGAACCCGGGATCGGTTAAGGGTGGACGGCGGCAGGTACGGGAATTACGGGTTCGGCCCCCAGCACGGGTCGAACCCCGGTCCGCACCGAGACCCGCCGCCGGGGCCGCCCTCGTCGCCGCCCTCGGAAGCGGGAGACTCCAGTTCGCTGGTCCGGCCGTACGCGGTCACGGGCGGGCGCACCAAGCCACGGTACGACCTGCCGATCGAGGCGCTGATCTCGGTCGCTCCGTATCCGCGGCACGACATCACGACTCTCACCCCCGAGTACAAAGCCATCATCGATCTGTGCCGCAACTGGCGTTCGGTGGCGGAAGTGTCGGCCCTGCTCAGACTGCCGCTCGGCGTGGCCCGTGTGCTGATCGCGGACATGGCGCACGAAGGCCTGCTACGCCTGCATCAGTCTCCCTTCACTGAGGGGCAGCCTGACCTCCAGCTGCTGGAAAGGGTTCTCAGTGGACTTCGCAAGCTCTAATCCGGGCGCCTCCCCCGGAATGACCTCGGTCAAGATCATTGTCGGGGGAGGCTTCGGTGTGGGGAAGACGACCTTCGTCGGTTCGGTGTCAGAGATCATGCCGCTGACCACCGAGGCCGTCATGACCGCGGCCAGCACCGAGGTCGACGACCTGTCCTCCACTCCGGACAAGACGACCACGACCGTCGCGATGGACTTCGGCCGGGTCAGCCTCGACCGGGAGCTGATCCTCTACCTGTTCGGCACGCCCGGACAGCACCGGTTCTGGTTCATGTGGGACGACCTGGTGAAGGGCGCGATCGGCGCGGTGGTCCTGGTGGACACGCGCCGGCTCGCCGACTCCTTCGCCGCGGTCGACTACTTCGAGGAGTCGGGGGTGCCCTTCGTCGTGGGCATCAACGGTTTCGACGGCGTCTACACCCACACGATCGAGGACATCCGCGACGCGCTCACGATCGGCGCGCACGTGCCGATCGTCACCTGTGACGCGCGCAACCGCGAGTCCACCAAGGCGACGCTCATCACGCTGGTCGAGCACGCCCTGTCGATGCGCGGCCGGGGAGTGCCGATCAACAACTGAGGGGCTGTGATCGCCGGGAGGCGGCGTCATGCATCATTGATGGACGTGACCGACTCCGAATCGACGTACTCCTCATACGTGGCCCTCGGTGACAGTTTCACCGAGGGCCTCGACGACCCGGATCCCGCCGGCGGCTACCGCGGCTGGGCCGACCGGCTCGCCGAGCACCTCGCCGCCTCCGCCTCAAGCTCCACCAGTGGCCTGCGCTACGCCAACCTCGCCATACGCGGGCGGCTGCTGGGCCAGGTCGTGGCCGAGCAGGTACCGCGCGCCGTCGAGCTGCGGCCGGACCTGATCACGCTCGCCGCGGCCGGCAACGACCTGCTGCGCCCGCGTGCGGATCCGGACCGGCTCGCCGTCGTCTTCGAGGACGCGGTCCGGCGGCTGCGGGCGACCGGCGCCGAGGTGCTGCTCTTCACCGGCTTCGACACGCGTGACGTGCCGGTGCTGCGCCGGATCCGCGGTAAGGCGGCGATGTACAACCTGCACGTCCGCTCCATCGCGGACCGGCACGACTGCCGGGTGGTGGACCTGTGGTCGATGCGGACGCTGCTGGACCCGCGGGCCTGGGCGCCGGACCGGCTTCACCTGTCGCCGGAGGGGCACCGGCGCGTGGCGCTGGCCGCCTGCGAGGCGCTCGGCATCGAGGCCGCCGGCGACTGGCGCGAGCCCTGGCCGGCGGCGCCGCCCGTCGACTGGCTGACCTCGCGGCGCGGTGACATCGAGTGGGCGCGGACCTACTTCGTGCCATGGATCCAGCGGCGCCTGCAGGGACGCTCGTCCGGCGACGGCCTCACGGCCAAGCGCCCGGACCTGCACCCGTTCTGAACCGGCTCTGAGACCGGCTCTGAGACCGGCTCGGAGGCGGGGCCGGAGTCACGCGGCCGGTTCGTGCCGTGGTCGGGCCGCGGGCTTGACGCCGGGCGTACGGAGATGAGATGACAACGTTGTCGTCCTGAGAGATCGCCCGGGACCCTCGCCGGCCGCGGGTGCGGGGTTCGGGCAGTCTCTCACGGTCGGCGGTCTCGACGCCCCGTCCAGCCGAAGTCCTGAGGGAGCCCATGCGGCCGACCATGCGTGACGTCGCCCGGCGTGCCGGCGTGAGCCTCAAGACGGTCTCGCGCGTGGTCAACGGCGAGGACGGCGTGCGGCCGGACACGACCGCGAAGGTCAACGCCGCCATCTCCGCGCTGGGCTTCCGCCGCAACGACATCGCCCGCGCGCTGCGCGGCGGAAAGCGCACCCGCAGCCTCGGGCTCGTCATCAAGGACGTCGCCAACCCCTTCTACTCCCAGATCGCGCGCGGGGTCGAGGAGGTCGCGCGGGCCCACGACCTCCTGGTCATCTCCGGCTGCTCGGACGAGGACCCCGCGCGGGAGCGCCACCTCATCCGGTCGCTGTGCGAGCGCCGGGTGGACGGCCTGCTCGTCGTGCCCTCCGGCACCGACCACCGCTACCTGATCCCCGAGATCAGCATGGGCACCCCCGCGGTCTTCATCGACCGCCCGCCCGAGGAGGCCCTTGAGGCCGACGTCGTCCTCATCGACAGCGTCGGCGGGGCCCGTACGGCCGTCGACCACCTCGTCCGGCACGGCCACCGCCGCATCGCCTGCCTGTCCGACCTGCCCGGCATCTTCACCGCGAGCGAGCGCCTGCGGGGCTACCGCGAGGCGCTGGGCGAGCACGGCGTGCCCGTGGACGAGGCCCTCGTACGTCCGGGCCGGCACGACGTGGCCGGCGCCGAGTCGGCCATGGCGGAGCTGCTCGCCCTCGACGACCCGCCGACGGCCGTCTTCACCGGCAACAACCGGCTGACGGTCGGCGCGCTGCGGGCCGTCCAGGCCGCCGGCGCGGGCACGGCGCTGGTCGGCTTCGACGACCTGGAGCTCGCCGACATGCTCGCCACGCCGGTGACCGTCGTGGCACACCAGCCCGTGGAGATGGGCCGCCGCGCGGCGGAGCTGCTGTGCCGCCGCATGGCGGGCGAGGAACTGCCCCCGCAACGCGTGGTGCTGCCGACCCACCTCATCGTCCGCGGCTCCGGGGAGCTGCCGCCGCCCTAGCCAGGAAGGTGCACATGACGGAACCGCTGCTCGAAGCACGAGGCGTCACGAGGCGTTTCGGTCATGTCCAGGCCCTGCGAGGGGCCGCCTTCACCGCGTACGCGGGTGAGGTCGTCGCGCTCATCGGCGACAACGGCGCCGGCAAGAGCACTCTGGTCAAGACGCTCGCCGGCGCGCTGCGGCCCGACGGCGGCGAGATCCTCCTCGACGGCCGCCCGGTGCACCTTACCGATCCGGTCGACGCGCAGCGGCTCGGCATCGAGACCGTCTACCAGGACCTCGCGCTCGCCCACGACCTCGACGCCGCCGCGAACCTCTTCCTCGGCCGCGAGCCGACCCGGTTCTCGTTCCTCCACGTGCTCGACCGGGGCGTCATGCGGCGGCGGGCGGCGGAGGCCTTCGACGAGCTCGGCATCCGGCTGCCCGACATGTCCGCGCCCGTACGGCAGCTGTCCGGTGGGCAGCGTCAGTGCGTCGCCGTGGCGCGCGCGGTGGCGTGGGCGTCGCGGGTGGTGTTCATGGACGAGCCGACCGCCGCGCTGGGCGTGGTCCAGCGAAAACAGGTGCTCGACCTCATCCGGCGCGTCCGCGACCGTGGCGTGACGGTGGTCCTGATCAGCCACAACATGCCCGAGGTGCTCGCCGTCGCCGACCGGGTGGAGGTGCTGCGGCTGGGCCGCAGGGTCGCCCGGTTCACCGCCGCGGACACGTCGGTGGAGCAGCTCGTCTCGGCGATGACCGGAGGACTGGACCAGGAGGGTGCCGCATGACGACGACCGCCGTCTCTGAGGAGACCACGGAGACGGGACGGATCCCGGCCCTCTTGCGCTCGAACACGGTGTGGACGCTCGCCGTGCTGGTCGCACTGTTCGCGCTGTTCGCCGTGCTCAAGCCGGCCGAGTTCGCCACGACCTTCAACATCCGCAACGTCGCGACCGACTCGGCCATCCTGCTCGTCCTCGCGGTCGGCATGACGTTCGTCATCGTCACCGCCGGCATCGACCTGTCGGTCGGCTCCGTGCTGGTCTTCTCCGGCGTCGTCGCGGCCAAGACGATGGTCGCCCTGGGCGGCACGACCGCGGGCTGGGGCGGCATCGCGCTCGGCGCGCTCGCCGGGATGGGCTGCGGGCTCGGCTGGGGCCTGGTGAACGGCCTGCTCGTCACCAAGGCGAGGATCCCACCCCTCATCGCCACCCTGGGCAGCCTCGGTGTGGCCCTCGGCCTCGCCCAGGTCATCACGGGTGGCAGCGACGTCAACCGGATCCCCGCCAAGCTGGCGAACGCCATCGGGTACGGCCTGGTCGCCGGGGTGCCCTGGCTCGTCATCATCGCCGTGCTCATCGCGGTCGTCTTCGGGCTGCTGCTGGCGCTCACCCGGTTCGGCCGCCACACGTACGCGATCGGGTCCAACGCCGAGGCGGCACGCCGGGTCGGCATCAAGGTCGACCGGCACCTCATCAAGGTGTACGCGCTGTCCGGCCTCCTGTCGGGGGTGGCCGGCGTGCTGTCGCTGGCGCACTACACGACCACCACGATCGCCAGCCACACGTCCGACAACCTGAGCGCGATCGCCGCCGTCGTCATCGGCGGCGCGAGCCTGTTCGGCGGCGTCGGCACCGTCGCGGGCACGGTGATCGGCGTGCTGATCCCCGGCGTCCTGCGCAACGGTCTGATCATCCTCGGGGCACAGCGGTTCTGGCTCGATGTCGCGGTCGGGGCCGTACTGGTCGTCGCGGTCTTCTTCGACCAGCTACGGCGGCGAGCGCGAGAACGTCGATAAAGGAGGCACATCGGTGAACAGGTACGTCGTCGTGGCCGCCGCGCTGTCACTGGCCCTGACCGGCGGGTGCGGGAGCGGCGGCTCCTCGTCCTCGTCCGGAGGCGGGAGCAAGAAGCTCACCCTCATCCAGGGGATCGCGAACGAGCCGTTCTACATCTCCATGTACTGCGGGGCCAAGGCCGAGGCGGCCCGGCTGGGCGCGCACCTCAGCGTCCAGGCGCCGGCCCAGTGGGACGTGGCGCAGCAGACCCAGGTGGTGACCTCGGTCGCCGCCTCACGGCCGGACGCGGTGCTGATCGCCCCGGTCGACAAGGACGCCATGGCCGGCCCGGTCCGCCAGCTCACCGGCAACGGCAGCAAGGTGGTCTTCGTGGACACCGAGCTGGCCGACCAGTCGGTCGGCCTGTCCCGCGTCTCCTCCGACAACCGGCTCGGCGGACGGCTCGCGGCGCAGACGCTGGCGAAGCAGATCGGCGACCGGGGCAAGGTCATGGTGCTCGCGCCCACCCGGGGCATCGCCACCACCGACGATCGGGTGGCCGGTTTCAAGGAGGAGATCGCCAAACACCCGGGCATCACCCTGGCCTCGGAGCAGTACCCGGGCGACGACGCGGGCAAGGCCACCGAGCTGGTCAACGGCGAACTGTCGAAGAACCCGGACCTGGCGGGCATCTTCGCCTCCAACCTGGTCACCGGCGAGGGCTCGGCGGCGTCGCTGAAGCAGGCGGACAAGGTCGGCAAGGTGAAGCTCATCGAGTTCGACGCGAGCCCGAAACAGGTCGAGGACCTGCGGGCCGGCACGATCCAGGGCCTCATCGGCCAGGAGCCGCTGGAGATCGGACGCCAGGGCGTCGACCAGGCGGTGAACGCCCTGGAGGGCAAGACGGTGACCAAGCACATCCAGACCCGGCTCGTGGCGGTCACCAAGGACAACGTCGACAGCCCCGACATCGCCAAGTACCTGTACAAGCAGACCTGCTGACGCCCGTCCGGCCGGGCCCCGCCCCCGGGGCCCCGGCCGCCGGCGTCAGCCGGGCGATCGCTCAGACCTGCCGGCGGCCGTCGCACATCGGCTCGCGGCCGGGCAGCGCGCCTGGCACCAGGCCTGGATACGGCGCGGCGAGCGGACGCGGGGCGAAGGCGGTGCGTCCGGCGAACAGGTCGCCTCACTCCCGGGGCAGAGAAGCCGTCCGCGCAGATCCAGCCCCGGAGGAGACCAGGGCCTTGAGTCTGTCCAGGTCGCCGGAGCCGTGGAGAACGCCCGTGCGCGCCCGGACCTCGCCCGTGAGGGTCGGCGGCGTGCCGTGCCGGCGGCTCGAGCCGCCACCACCGGCCGACCTCGGCGGCGTTCCGTGTGGTGACGGCCGCGCCGGGGGCGGCCCGACCCCATGAGGCCGCCCCCGGTCGTCTTCCGAGACGAGATCAGCCGGTCTTGCGGCTGGTGATGATCTCGTCGATGAGGCCGTACTCGCGTGCCTCCTGTGCGGTGAGGAAGCGGTCGCGCTCGATGTCGGCGCGTACCTGCTCCACCGGGCGGCCGGAGTGGTCGGCCAGGATCTCCTCCAGCTCCTCGCGCTGCCGGAGGATCTCCTTCGCCTGGATCTCCAGGTCGCTGGCCTGGCCGTACCCGCCCTCGGTGCTGGGCTGGTGGATGAGGATGCGCGCGTGTGGCAGTGCGGCGCGCTTGCCCGGTGTGCCGGCCGCCAGGAGGACCGCCGCCGCCGAGGCCGCCTGCCCGACGCAGGTCGTCTCGATGTCCGGTTTGACGTACCGCATCGTGTCGTAGATCGCCGTCATCGCGGTGAGCGAACCGCCGGGGGAGTTGATGTACAGGCTGATCGTACGGTCGGTGTCCATCCCCTCCAGCGCGATGAGCTGGGCGATCACGTCGTTGGCGAGAGTGTCGTCGATCGGCGCTCCGACGAAGACGATCCGCTCCTCGAACAGCTTGTTGTACGGGTTGCTCTCCTTCATCCCGTACGACGTGCGCTCGACGTAGGACGGCAGGATGTACCGGGCCTCGATGCCGAACGGCTCGTGGATCCTCACGGCGCGACGCCTCCCGCCTCCAGTGCGCTGGTCACGACGTGGTCGATCAGGCCGTACTCGCGAGCCTCCGTGGGGGTGAAGTAGCGGTCGCGGTCGGCGTCGTGCTCGATCTGCTCGAACGGGCGCCCCGTGTGCTCGGAGATCAGCTCCAGGAAGCGCTTCTTCAGGTGCAGTGACTGCTCGGCCTGGATGCGGATGTCGGACGCGGTGCCGCGGATGCCGCCCAGGGGCTGGTGCATCATGATCCGCGTGTTCCGCAGCGAGTAGCGCTTGCCCGGCGTCCCCGCGGTGAGCAGGAACTGTCCCGCCGAGGCCGCCATGCCGAGCCCGACCGTCGACACGTCGTTCGGCAGGTACTTCATCACGTCGTACATGGCGAACATCGCGTCCATCGATCCGCCCGGCGAGTTGATGAAGAGCTTGATGTCGCGCTGCCCGTCCTGCGCCGCGAGGAGCAGGAGCTGTGAGCAGACCCGGTTGGCGAGATCGTCGTCGATCTCGGACCCGATGAAGACGATGCGCTGCGCGAGCAGCCGCTGGAACACCTGGTCGGTGACGGCGGCATCCGGCAGCTCGGTCACTCGTGCGCGCGGCTCGTACGTCGGAAAGTCCACGGACTGCACCTCCTAGAGTTCTGTACAGAATAGCAAAACTGTACAGAATGCTAGAATCATTGCATGACACGAGAGGTGCCCGTGACCCAGGCCCGCGCCGAGCTGGCGGAACTCGTCAGCCGCGTCGGCTACAGCGGAGAGCGGATCCTGCTGACCCGCCATGGCAAGGCCCTCGCCGCGCTCGTCCCCGTCGACGACCTGGAGGCGCTCGAACGCCCACCGGCCGAGATCGGGTTCACCTTCACCCCGCAGCCGGAATCCGAGCCGCGCGAGCGCCCGTCCGGCCCGATGCGCATCGCCGCCGAACACCGCGACCGGAAGCATCCGCGCTGAGCGCGTTACCGTCACCTGGGCCGATTCACACGCGGCTGCGGCCTATGCGGTAACGGTCGTAAGGTCTACCCGTGAGCGCCCCACGCCTACCCGAACACCTCGGCCTGCTCCTTACCGACGAGCCCGTGCTCGACGTCTACTCCCACGGTCCGTGGAGAGTGCCCGACGGGCTGTACGACGAGGTGCGCGAGCGTGCGGTGAAGTTCGACCGCGACGACCGGGCCAAGGAGCTGACCAGCGGGCTCAGCGACTTCTACGGCGCCGGCACCTCGGCGGCGGGCGCGGAGCTGTGGTCGCTGCTCACCTTCCTGCTCGGCGCGTCCGCGATCCGCGCGGGCTCGCGCGGCGACATCGACTACGAGCTGTTCGCCGGCTTCCTCGCCAAGCCCGAGGCCCCGGTGCGCGACCCGTACGCCTGGTTCAGCCAGGGCGGCCGGCTGCGGCCGCCCGGCCTGTGGCTCGTGGAGAACGTCGGCGACGACTCCGACCGGCGCGCGACGATGTACACGCTCGCCCGGGAGGCCCTCGACGTGCTCGCGGGCATCGAGCCGATCGAGCAGCGCCGGCAGGCGCTGATCGCGCTGTACGACCGGCGCGCCGCCGACCCGGAGGCGCGTGCGGCCGACCTGAGCGTCCCGCAGGGCGAGCTCGAACGCCTCTGGGCGACCGACCTGCCCGAAGACGTTCTGGCCGCGCTGCCCGAGCTCGCCGGCCCCGTGGGGTACCTCGGCTGGGCCTGTTCGGGCTGGGTCGCCGTGCACGAGCGCCTGCTGTCGGCGGTGCCCGGCCACGACCCGCTCGACGTCGCGCTCGCCCGGCTGCTGCTCCAGGCCGAGGTCGCGGCGGTGCCGGCGGAGATGGCCTTCGCGATCGGCGTCGAGCGCTACGAGAACGTCCAGGAGCAGTTCCAGCGGCTCCGGGAGGGCTTCCGCGTCGACCCCTGGCAGGCCGACGTACGGTCCTGGCTGGCGCGCGGGCTCGTCGCCGGTGAGGCGGACGTCTGCCGCGCCTGGCTCGACATGGCCCTGCGCATCACCGGCTGCGTCCAGGGGCTGCCCGAGACCGCCGTCAGCCCCAAGTGCCGCGTGCCCGTACGCGGCTTCCAGATGGACCTGCGCCGGCTCTTCCAGGCGCCGACGGTCGTCAACCCCCTCGCCGCGGCGTTCGCCGGCCCCGCGCCGGCCGAAGAGTCGCGAGCCGCCGCGGTGGCCGACGAGGTCGCGGACGACATCGTCGGCCAGCCCGACCTGGTCACCGCCGTCACCGAGGTGCTGCGCGCCGACGCCGGTCGCCCGGTGCGGGTACTCATCAGCGGCCCGGAGGCCACCGGCAAGGGCACCGCCGTACGCGCGCTGGAGAGCGCCCTGATGGCGCGCGGCGACGTGCGCGAGACGGTGTGGGTGTCGGATCAGGTCTTCGCCAACCTCCACGTCAGCGACACGATCCTGTACTTCCTCGCCCGCGTGCGCGAGTGCCTTGAGGGCCGCCTCCTGGTCATCGACGGGCTCGACCGCATCCTCGCGTTCGACAACTGCGGCATCGCGTTCGCCGAGGAGCTGCGCCGGGCGCTCGAACGCCACCAGAAGCTGCACGTCGTCGTCCTGTGCCGGGTGGGCGGCGACCGCCGGGTCTTCGACGCCAACCCGGCGCTGCACCAGCACTTCCGCGTCGCGCGCACGCAGGAGTTCGGTGAGGACGCCTACGCCGAGCTGTTCCGCCGTGCCGTCGCCCGCCGCGACCTGACCGTCGCGCGGGAGGCCGCGGCCACCGCCGGCGTGCTGCTCACCCGCACCCCGCCGCTGCTGAACCTCCGCGGCGCGCGCCTCGTGGAGTACCTCGCCGAGCAGTGCGTCACGGCGGCGGTGGCACGCGGCGAGACCGAGGTCGCGCCGGCCGACCTGCCGCAGCGGGTCATCGCCGGCGGCGCCGAGCATTCCGACCCGATGGCCGAGCTGGATTCCTGCGTTGGCCTGGAGTCGGTCAAGAGCGAGGTCCGCCTGCTCGTCGCCGAGGCGGAGGCGGCGCGAATGCGCCGCGAGGCCGGCATGCCGGTCGCCGCCCGGCCCAAGCACATCGTCTTCAGCGGCGGCGCCGGCACCGGCAAGTCGAAGGTCGCGCGCATCCTCGGCCGGATCTACGCCGACCTGGGCGTGCTCTCGTCCGGGCATCTCGTCGAGGTGGACCGGTCCGACCTCGTGGGGGAGTACGTCAGCGAGAGCGGGCCGCGGGTCCGCCGCGCGGTCGAACGGGCGCAGGGCGGCATCCTGGCCATCAACGACGCGCACAACCTGATGCCCGGCGAGTCGCCCCGCAACCGGGAGGCCGTCGACGTGCTCCTCGCCTGCGTCCAGGCGCAGACGGAGGACCTCGTCGTCGTGCTGTGCGGACCCGAGGGGCCGATCAACGGCCTGCTGAAGAGCGACGCGGAGCTGTCCGCCTACTTCCCCAAGCGGCTGCGCTTCCCCGGCCTGACCGAGGACGAGCTGATCGAGATCTTCAAGGCCAAGACCGCCGACGCCGGCTTCGCGCTGCGTGAGGGCGTGCTGGAGAAGGTGCGCGAACTGGTCCACGGCAGCACCCGCGACAGCAACGTCGGCAACGCCCGCGCAATGATCAACCTGCTGGACCGCGCCATCGCGATGCAGTCGCGGCGCGTCCTCGACGACGGGGTGCTCACCGACGACGAGTCCCTGGACGAGATCTTCGCCGACGACATCCCGGGCACGCTCATCGCGAGCGGCCACATCGACCTGCCCGGCGACCCGCTCGCCGAGATCGAGAAGCTCATCGGCCTGGACACCGTCAAGCACGAGGTGCACCTGCTCGTCGCCGAGGCACGCGCCGAGCAGCTGCGCCGCGACGCGGGCATCCCGATCGCCCCGCCCACCCGCCACATGGTCTTCACCGGCAACCCCGGCACGGCCAAGACGACCATGGCCCGCCTCCTCGCGGCGGTCTACGCCAAGCTGGGCCTGCTGTCGTCCGGTCACCTGGTCGAGGTCTCCCGCGCCGACCTGGTGGGGGAGTACATCGGGCAGACCGCGCCCAAGGTGCGCGCCGCGGTCGAGCGCGCGCTCGGCGGTGTGCTGTTCATCGACGAGGCGTACGCCCTGACCCCCGCCGACTCCGGCCGCGACTACGGGCACGAGGCCATCGCCGAGTTGCTCAAGCTCATGGAGGAGCACCGCGCGGACATCGTCGTCATCGTGGCCGGTTATGAGGGCCCGATGCTGCGGTTCCTGGACTTCAACCCCGGTCTCGCCTCGCGGTTCCCGCTGGTGCTGCGCTTCCCCGACTACACCGACGACGAGCTGGTGGCGATCTTCGAGGTGATGGCCGCGGACGCGGGCTTCAGCCTGGGCGACGGCGTGCTCGACGCCGTACGCCGCCACCTGCGCACCGCCGCCCGCGGCGAGTCGTTCGGCAACGCCCGGCTCATGCGCAACCACCTGGACCGCGCCATCGCCCTGCAGGCACGCCGCATCACCCGCGAGGAGGACCCGGCGCGCTCCGACATCGGCACCCTGCGGGTCGAGGACCTGCCGGAGACCGAGGGCCCCGCGAGCACCGGCGAGAACCTCGGCCAGTACCTCTAGCCGCGCAGGTACTCGATGTAGAGCGGCCGCAGTTCGTCGGCGACCTCGCCGCCGCCCGAGTGCACCAGCTCGTTGAGGATCGACGACAGGTGCGACACGTCGGCCTCGGCCTGGTCGGGGTGCCCGGCCGCCGCCTGGGCCGCCGGGATCGCCTTGGTCAGCCGCCACAGGAAGCCCACGTCGAGGTGGTGGACGGCACGGTCGAGCGCGCGGTCGTGCAGCTCCTTGGACGTCAGTTTCTCCAGCTCTTCCGCCATGCCCTCCAGCCAACCAGACGTACGGGCTTCCCGCGCCGCGCGGGGACGGTTAGCGTCGGGAGGGTGAGCAGAGTGCACGACATGGGCGGCCAGAGCGGGTTCGGGCCGGTCCCGGTGGGAGACGAGGACGTCGAGCCGTTCCACGCCGACTGGGAGGCCCGGGTCTTCGCGCTGAGCCGCGCGCTGCGCCACAACGGGGTGTTCAACGGCGACGAGATGCGCGACGCGATCGAGCGGATCCCGCCGCACGAGTACCTGGCCGCCTCCTACTACGAGCGCTGGCTGCTCGCGATCGAGACGATCCTCGAAGAGAAGGGCCTGGCATGAGCGCGTACGCGCCGGGCACGCGCGTGCGGGCGCGGCCGGGCGACCCCGCGCACCACACGCGGGTGCCGGTCTACGTCCGCGGCCACGTGGGGGAGATCGTCGAGTGCGAGGGCGAGTGGCCGCTGCCCGACGACCGGGCACGCGGCGTCACCCCGCCGCGCGTCGAGGCGGTGTACGCGGTGCGGTTCCCGGCCCGCGACCTGTGGGGCGCCGGCGCGCACTCGGTGACGGTGGACCTGTGGGAGTCCTACCTGGAGGAGGTGACCCCATGAGCGGGCGCGGCGAGCGATCCGGCGAACACGATGACCTGGTCACATCTCCGACGAAGGAGGGCTTCGACGACCATGAGGACATGCCCGTCGCGGCGCGCGTGCGCCGGCTGGAGGAGCGGGTGGTCGCCGCGGGGCTGACCACCGACGACGAGCTGGACGCGATCCTGGACGGACTGCTCCGGAACGCCTCGCCGGTCAACGGGGCCCGGATGGTCGCCCGGGCGTGGACCGACCCCGGCTACCGCGAGACCCTGCTGTCCGACGCGAACGCCGCGGCCACCGAACTCGGCTTCGGCACCTCCGGCTACCGCCTGCGCGCCGTCGAGAACACCCCGGCGGTGCACAACGTGGTCGTGTGCACGCTGTGCTCCTGCTATCCGGTGTCGCTCCTCGGCCCCTCGCCGGGCTGGTATCGCAGCTTCGCCTACCGTTCCCGCGTCGTACGCGAGCCGCGCGCCGTCCTGGAGGAGTTCGGGCTGACGCTGCCGGACGACGTCGAGATCGCCGTGTGGGACGCCAGCGCCGAGACGCGCTATCTCGTGGTGCCCCGGCGTCCCGAGGGCGACCTGCCGGAGGAGGAGCTGGCGGCCCGCGTCACCCGCCGGGGCCTCATCGGTACCGCGGCGGTCTGAGCCCTCGCCGTACGGGGGAATGACGCCTCCCGGCCGGGAATCACTCGCCAAGCTGACGCGTCGGCTTGACCTGACCCTCTACGGTGTCTGCCATGAGCGATTGGGTGGATCACGGGCAAAGCGGCGCGGCGCCGTACGCCGCCGACCGGCGGGCGTACGACGGCGGAGGCGCCTACTCGGGCGGCCGGAAGCGCCGGCGCTGGGGGCGGACCATCCTGATCGTCCTCCTCGTCCTGCTCCTGCTGCTGATCGGCGCGTACTTCTACCTCGACTCGCGGCTGAACCGCATCGACGTCTTCACCGACTACCCGGGGCGGCCCGGTGACACCCCGGGCACCAACTGGCTGATCGTCGGCTCCGACAGCCGGTCGGGCCTGTCGAGCGAGGAGCGCAAGAAGCTCCACACCGGCAGGGCCGAGGGCAAGCGCACCGACTCGATGATGCTGCTGCACATCGGTGACCACGGCACGACCCTGGTCAGCCTGCCGCGCGACTCCTACGTCCCGATCCCGGGGCACGACCCCAACAAGCTCAACGCCGCGTACGCGTTCGGCGGGCCCAAGCTGCTGGTCCGTACGGTCGAGGGGGCCACGAAGATCCACATCGACCACTACGCTGAGATCGGCTTCGGCGGGTTCGTCGGGATGGTCGACGCGGTCGGCGGGGTGAACATGTGCATCCCCCAGCGGATCAAGGACACCGCCGCGGGCATCGACCTGAAGCCGGGCTGCCAGACGCTCAACGGCCCGGAGGCCCTGGGCTTCGTCCGCACCCGTCACGCGTTCGCCAGCCAGGACCTGCAGCGGGTGCAGAACCAGCGCAAGTTCCTGGCCGCGCTGACCCACAAGGCGACGAGCCCCGGCACGCTGCTCAACCCGTTCCGCATCGTGCCGTTCGTGCTCCGCTCCACCAGCGACTTCTCCGTGGACCAGGACGACCACCTGTACAACGTGGCGGGGTTCGCCTGGGCGATGCGCGGCCTGACCAAGGGCGACGGCCTCACCACGACGGTCCCGATCGGCGGGAACGGCTACTCGGCGAGCGCCGGCGCGTACATCACCTGGGACACGACCAGGTCCGGTGAGCTGTTCCGCGCCCTCCGCGAGGACCAGCCGGTGCCGAAGAGCCTGCGGTCCAGCAACTGACCTGTCCGTCCCGGCACACTTTTGAATCCTTTGCCGTTCGACAGCCCGGATTTGCGGGGCGTCGGTGCTGTCGCGGCACCGGACCGGGTAGTTACCCTCCGTATCTAGGTCGATACGAGGAGTGACCGAATATGAAGAAGGTCGCCAAATGGGGAGCCTTGGGCTTCCTGGCGTTCTACATGGTCAGCCAGCCCCACAAGGCGGCGAACGTCGTCCACGGCGCCCTCGGCGGTCTGACCGGCGCCGCCACGTCCCTGTCGAGCTTCGTCAGCGATCTACCCTGACCGTCGCCGCCGGAACCGAGTGTCCTTCGCGCGGGCCGGGCCTGCGGGCCCGGTCCCCGCGTCGCCGGTAGGGGTCCGATTCATTCCCGGATGTCGTCTCCCGGGGATACGGGCGGCGGCTGTGGCGACGGTTGCCAGGTCTTCGCTCGAGAAGCCGGCGCGACTCAGTACCGCCAGGGATTTGTTCGTTGCCAGCGTGCACAACGCCAGCTCTGCCGCCTCCTGATCATCGGCCCCCGCGGCCAGCAACGCCTGCTCCAGCATCGCCCGCAAATCGTCGATCATGGCGCGGACCATCGCCCGGCCCTCGGCGTCGAGGGCCGGGAACTGCGTTGCCGACACCGTGAGCAGGCAGCCATCCGGGACCGTCGGGTCGGCGATGCGGTTCAGGGTGACCTGCAGGTAGGCGGCCACAACGGCGCTCGGGCTCGGGTGGGGGCCGGACAGTGCCTGGACGTACAGCGGGTGGTAGGTCTGCGCGTACCGTTGGAGGCTTTTCCGGAAGAGGGCGCTCTTGTCGCCGAAGGTGCCGTAGAGCGAGCTCCGGCCCAGGCCCGTGCCCTCGGTCAGGCGGTCGATCGAGGCCTCTGAATAGCCCCAGCGCCAGAAGACGTGCATCGCGCGTCGTAGCGCCTCGTCCACGTCGAATTGCTTGCGGCCCGCCATGGTTCGTCAGCCTACACATCTTGCACCGATCGTTTCAAGATGTGTAGGGTCGCCGGCATGACAAGTTGCACTGATCGTTCCAAGATGAGTCCGGCCGACGGCACGACAAGCCTGGGTTCGCTGCGGCTGCCCGACGGGTTCACCGACGTCTTCACCAGCCGGCTCGTGGAGCTGAACGGGCTGCGGCTGCACGCGGTCACCGGCGGGGACGGCCCACCGCTGCTGCTGGTCGGCGGGTGGCCACAGACCTGGTACGCCTGGCGGAAAGTGATGCCCGCGCTCGCCCGCGAGCACACCGTCGTCGCCGTCGACTCGCGCGGGGCCGGGCTCTCCGACAAGCCCGACGACGGTTACGACGCCGGCACGCTGGCCGCCGATCTGGTCGCTCTGATGGCCGCGCTCGGGCACGACCGGTTCGACGTGGTCGGCCACGACATCGGCATGTGGACCGCATACGCCCTCGCTGCCGATCACCCCGAGCGGGTGGGCCGGCTCGCCGTCGTCGACGCCATCATCCCCGGTCTCACGCCGGCTCCGTCGGTCTTCAGCCCGGCCGCGGTCAACCAGCGGTTCTGGCACTTCGGCTTCAACCGGCTCACCGACCTCAACGAGGAGCTGGTCCGGGGGCGGGAGCGGCTCTTCTTCGGCTACCAGTTCGCCAAGAAGGCGGCCACCCCGGATGCGATCCCCGAGTACGCCGTCGACGTCTACGTCGATGCGATCGTCGCGGATCCTCGCGGGCTGCGGGCGAGCTTCGCGTACTACCGGGCGCTGGATGAGACGATCGCGCAGAACGAGCAGCGCAAGAAGACCCGGCTGACGCTGCCGGTGCTCGCCATCGGCGGCGCGCGGTACAGCGGCGCGATGGTCGCCGAGACGATGCGACTGGCGGCCGACGACGTCACCGAGGTGGTCCTCGACGACTGCGGCCATTACGCAGCCGAGGAACAGCCGGCGCGGTTCACCGAGATCCTGGAGGACTTCCTCGGTGGTGAACCGATGGCAGGTGTGCCGCACGGCTGACACATTCGTGGCGAAGAAGAATGTCTCGTAGTTCAGGGGCCGCCGTCGCCGGTCAGCAGGCTCATCAGGTCGGTCGCGTTGCGCTGGGCGTAGTCCTGGTAGCAGTTGTTCAGGAGCACGTGCGTCGTCTCGGCGTTCCCGGCCAGGTCGCGGATCTTCGGGGCGAGCTCCTTCAGCTCCTTCTCGCTGTAGAGGTAGCCGAACCGGTCGTAGATGTTCTTGCTCGTCCACTTGTCGGAGTGGCCGTGCAGCCGGACCACGGCCAGGTCCGACGTGGCGGCGAAGACCGGCGGGATCGAGCTCGTGTGGCCCTGCGGCATGTCCACGCTGACGTACGGCACGGCGTACCTGGTCAGGAAGTCCAGCGTCTCGCCGCGGTTCTCCTCGCTCATCCAGGTCCTGTTGCGGAACTCCACGCAGATCCGCATCGGATCGCAGCGGCGCCTGGCCTCCAGGATGTACTCCTTGTTCCGCTTCCCGATGACGAACCACTGGGGGAACTGGAACAGCAGCGCGGTCAGCTTGCCGGCCTCGTGCAGCGGCCACAGCGCGTCCAGGAACCGCTGCCAGACCTCGTCGGTCACCTCGTCCGGCAGGTCGCGCGGGTAGAGGTTCTTCTTGTCCGGCACCTTCTCCCGCAGGTCCTTGTACAGCGCGCCCGGCCGGGTGGGGTGCTGGGTGAGCAGCGAGAACGCCTTGACGTTGAACGTGAACCCCTCCGGCGTACGGTCCCGCCAGTAGCCGACCGTGCGCTCGGCCGGCGGCGCGTAGTAGGTGGAGTCCACCTCGACCAGCGGAAACCGCGACGCGTAGTAGTTCAGGCGCTGCTCGGCCGTCTTCACGTCGGACGGGTACCAGTCCGTCGCGAGCAGCGTCTTGTCGGTCCAGGAGGCCGTGCCGACCAGGATGTCGCCCATGGGACCAGACTAGGATCGGCGTCGTGTCGATCTATGACGTGGACATCCAACGCCTGCAGGGCGGGCCGGCCGACCTCGCGCGGTACCGCGGAAAGGCGGTGCTCGTGGTGAACGTCGCCTCCCGGTGCGGCCTCACCCCCCAGTACGAGGGGCTGCAGCGGCTCCAGGACACCTACGGCGAACGCGGCTTCACCGTGCTCGGCGTGCCGTGCAACCAGTTCATGCAGCAGGAGCCGGGCACGGCCGACGAGATCGCGGAGTTCTGCTCGGCGACGTACGGCGTCACCTTCCCGATGACGGAGAAGGTCGAGGTCAACGGCCCCGGCCGCCATCCGCTGTACGCCGGGCTCGTCGACACTCCGGACGCCTCGGGGCACACCGGCGACATCCGGTGGAACTTCGAGAAGTTCCTCATCGGCCCCAACGGCACGGTCGTGGCGCGCTTCGCGCCGCAGGCCGAACCCGACACCGACGAGGTCGTCCAGGCCATCGAGAAGGCGCTGCCCTGACCGCTGCCCTGACCCAGGTCGCGGTCTGCGGTCCGGGTGACTGCACCGAGACCGAACGCCGCGCCGCGTACGAGGTCGGCCGGCTGCTGGCCGCCCGCGGCGCGGTGGTGCTCTGTGGCGGGTACGGAGGCGTGATGGGCGCGGCGACCGAGGGCGCCCGGTCGGCCGGCGGGCTGGTCGTGGGCGTGCTCTCCGGCGACGACCGCGCCGAGGCCCACCCGGACCTCAGCGCGGCCCTCGCGACCGGCATGGGCCAGGCGCGCAACGCGCTGATCGTGGGCTCCGCCGACGCGGTCATCGCGGTCGGCGGTTCGTGGGGCACCCTGTCCGAGGTCGCCCACGCCCTGCGCCGGGGCACGATACCGGTGGTGCAACTCGGCGGCTGGCGCCTGTACGACCCCGACGGCGAACCGGTGCCGGGAGCGGCGGAGGCCGCCTCTCCGGAGGAGGCCGTCGCCCTCACCGGCCTGTGGCCTTGAGCGGCCGCCCCGCCCGCGCCCGCCAGGTGGTTCAGAATCCGATGGCCTCGCGGAGCAGCAGGACGGTGCCGCGCCCCGGATAGGGCTCCGCGTTCAGGACGAGGAGGCGGTTGACGGCGCTGGGCCACCCGTGGACCGCCTGGGTGCGGGCGCTCTCCAGCGGGAGGCAGTGGTCTTCGACGCGGCGCAGCGCGGTGCTCAGGTCGGGTACCACCTTCTGCGCCCCGACGATCCAGATCGCACGGGCGGCGCCGCCGGAGTAGGCGGGTAGCTGGCCTCCGCTGCCCGAGGCGACCACGAGGGAGCCGGTTTCGGTGACCGCAGCGACGCTTCCCACGACGACGTCGGGGCCGGCGAGCAGCCGCCGGATCTCGTCCCTCTGGGTGGCGCGGTCCAGGGCCAGGACACGTGGCTTGATGGCCTCGTACCGCCCGCTGGTGTTGATGTCCTCATCGATGCCGGACAGGCGGAGGGTCTCGCTGGCCCCGGTGAACACGCCGGCGCCCTCGGGTATCAGGTCCTTGACGCGGGTACGCGCGGCGGCGGCGTCCTCGAGGATCTCGACGGTGAAACCGTGTGCGGTCAGCGCGGCGGCCGCCCGCTCCAGGCGCTTCGCGGGCGCCGCGTCGGCGAACGACGGCGCCGGCATCGGGATGGTCATGGTGGCTCCTGGGATGGTCGGATGGGTTCGTCTGTGCGGTACGACAACGCGACCCTCCGGAATGTCAGGTGACGCGCCGGCCTGACGTTCCGGTGTGCCGTCTTGTCGTACTGGTGAGGGCAGACGCGACCGAGGGAGCCGCCGGCACGATGACCACCCGATCCGGGCCAGACGCGCTCATGAGTGAGCGGCGTCAGCTGATCAATCTCGCGTACCGGCTCCTGGGCTCCCTGGCCGAGGCCGAGGACGTCGTACAGGAGACCTACGCCCGCTGGTACGCCATGTCCCGGCGGCAGCAGGAGGCCATCGCGTCCCCCGGCGCCTGGCTGCGGACGGTCGCCGGCCGGATCTGCCTCAACCTGCTCGGCTCGGCACGGGCCCGGCGAGAGACCTACGTGGGCGAATGGATCCCCGAGCCGCTGCCGGACCGTACGGAGTGGATCAGCGCCGCCGTCGACCCGGCCGACCGGGTCACCCTGGACGAGTCGGTCGGCATGGCCTTCCTCGTGGTGCTCGAATCGATGACCCCGGCCGAGCGCGTCGCGTTCATCCTGCACGACGTCTTCCGCTACCCCTTCGCCGAGGTGGCCGAGGTCGTCGGCCGTACGCCGGCGGCGTGCCGCCAGCTGGCCTCCTCGGCCCGCCGCCGCCTCCGGGACTCGCGGCCTTCCGCGACTCCGGCCGCCCAGCGCGCCGGCGTCGTCAGGGACTTCAAGCGAGCGTGGGAGGCCAAGGACATCGACGCCCTGATCGGCCTGCTCGACCCCGACGCCACGGCGATCGCCGACGGCGGCGGCCTCGCCGTCACCTTCCCGGACCCCATCGAAGGCGCCGGGCAGATCGCCCGCGCCTGGATCGAGATCGCCCGCCGGAGACCCGGCACCATGGCGTTCCTGGAACGCACGGTCAACGGTCAGCCCGGCCTGGTGGCTCAGCAGGACGGTGTCATCGTGACGGTGTTCGCGTTCGAGGTCGCGGGCGACCGGATCAAGCGCATCTGGGTGGTACGCAACCCCGAGAAACTCCGTCGCTGGACGACGGGCTGAGTGGTCACCCGGGCTGAGTGAGACGGACGTACCCGTACGGGTTGAGGACTCCACCGCGGCCCGGTCCGCCTCATCGAACGAGGCCGCCGCCATACCGGTCCTGAACGCCTCCGGCATCCGAGGGTCGGGTGCGGCCTCGGAGCACTCCCGATCACCTCACGCGGAAGCCGCCCCGGGCGCGGTCCGGGGCGGCCTCGGTGGACCGTCTAGGGGCGGCAGTCCACGGCCATGACCTCCAGGGCGCCGGCGGAGCCGAGCGCCCGAGCCTGACGGCAGGTCCACGCCGACACGCGCGGGTGGTAGCGCGGCTGGGCGATGACCAGCTTGACCGGTCCGCTCACGCCGGTCGCCGGGGCGCCGCCGGAGGCCCGGCAGCCGATGCCGTGGATCAGGATCGGGACGCCGGTGTTCCCCGGGGTGTCGGTCTGACAGGTGTAGGTGGGCTCGCCGGTCGCGGCCGTGGCGGCCTGGGCGACGGGGGCAAGGGCCAGTACTCCTGCGGCGATGCTCAGGGTCAGGCCGAGTGGCAGCGGAGCTGACAAGCGCATGGTCTCCCTCTCGTTCAACTACCGTGCGCATACATGTAAACACGCTCAGTAGTCATCGGCCAGGTGTCGCGACCGTTCGGCCCGCGGCCCGCTAGTTCTCGGCGAGCAGGGCCTTGATGCGGGCCAGCGAGTCGGCGCCGGCGAGTTCGACCGGCATCACCGGGCCCTCGGCGAGGCGGTCGGCCAGCGCCGACACCGCCTCGGCGCGGGCGATCACGTACTCCCGCTCTCCGCCGCGCGGCGGGCGGCCCGCCAGCAAGCCCGCGACCTCGGCGAGTGCCAGATGCGCGGCGTCCCGTCCCATGCCGGCGCCGGGCGTGCGCTCCAGCCGTCCGTACGCCGCGACGAGGCGGCGCACCGAGGAGTCGGAAACGTCGAGGACGGTGCCGTGGCCGAGGGCCTCCCGTCGCCGGCGTTCGGAGCGGCGGCGCAGCGCGGTCAGCAGCGCCGCGTGGGCGGGCAGCGCCAGCCCGAGCGCGAGACAGGCGACCGCGATCACGGTCAGCCAGCCGGGTAGCCCCATGAGGAGCACCGCGACGAGCAGGATCCCGCCGCCGACCGCCAGCACCGCCTCCGGCGCCCCGATGAGCCGGGAGGCCGGCTCGCCGGCGGCCGGGCCGTCATCCTCCGGGACGTCGACGAGCGGACCGGGCCGGTGCGGGACGATGACCTGCGACGCCATGATCCCATTATTCGGCAGGCCCGGCCGGAACCCGGGGAACTCGCCGACCACGCGGTATCGGTTTCTCTAGCATGGCCCGCAGGGAAAGGCGGCGAGTGATGTCCAAGTGGACGACGGACGACATACCCGATCTCGCCGGAAGGCGGGTGATCGTCACCGGCGCCAACAGCGGTCTCGGCCTGCGGACCTCCCTGGAGCTGGCCCGCCACCGCGCCACCGTCGTCCTCGCGTGCCGCAGCGCCGAACGCGGCGCGCGGGCCCTCGCGACCGTTCGCGCGGCGGTGCCGGACGCCGACGTCGTCCTCGGGTCGCTCGACCTGGCCGACCTGGCGTCGGTGCGCGCCTTCGCCGAGTCGCATCCCGAGCCGCTCGACGTCCTGGTCAACAACGCCGGTGTGATGGCGCTGCCGCGCCGGACGACGGCGGACGGCTTCGAGGCGCAGTTCGGCACCAACCACCTGGGCCACTTCGCGCTCACCGGGCTGCTCCTGCCCGCCCTGCTCCAGCGGCCCGGCGCCCGCGTCGTCACGGTCACGAGCATGATGCACTGGCTGGGCAGCGCCGACTTCGCCGCCTTCGACGACGAGCACGGCTACCACAAGTGGCCCGCGTACTGCCGGTCGAAGCTGGCCAACCTCGTCTTCGCCAAGGAGCTCGACCGCCGGGCGCCCTTCGTCAGCGTCGCCTCCCACCCGGGATACGCCTCGACCAACCTCCAGCAGGCCGCCCCGCGGATGACCGGCCATCGGACGCGGGCCGCGCTGTTCGGCCTGCTGAACACGATGGTCGGCCAGTCCGACGCCGCCGGGGCGTGGCCCTCGCTGTACGCGGCGACCGCCCCGGGGGTGGCGGGCGGTCAGTGCTACGGGCCGCGCGGGCCGGGGCAGAGCCGCGGCGCGCCACGCCGCGTACCGACGCTGCCGCGCGCCGCCGACCCGGAGCTGGGCCGCCGCCTGTGGGAGCTGTCGGAGGAACGCACCGGCGTGTCCTACGACGCGCTGCCGACCTAGGGCCTGTCTCGAAGCCCCGCTGTCCTACTGCGCGGTGTCCAGACGACGCCTCGCCGCGTTGTCGTCGGTCGCCAGCCAACACCAGGCTGACTCCCTCCTCCGCCTTGCGACGCGCCGCCTGGACACCGCTCGTTACGGACGGGGACTTCGAGACAGACCCTGAGGCGTCAGGGTCCGGTCGCGGGGTCCCAGTCGAGGGTCGCGGGGATGGCGCCCTCCAGGGTGAGCAGCCAGCGTTTCACCTCGATGCCGGTGCCCCCGCTGTAGCCGCCGAGGCCGTCCGAGGCGACCACGCGGTGGCAGGGGACCACGATCGGGATCGGGTTGGAGCCCATGATCGTGCCGATTCCCCGTGCCGGGACGCCGGTGCCGCTGAGGCCGGCCAGCTCTCCGTACGTCACGGTGCGGCCGTACGGCACGCCGGCGTAGAGCTTCTCCAGCACCTCGCGCTGCGCCCCCGACGTGTGGCGCCAGTCGATGGGCAGGTCGAAGTCCGCCTCGCGGCCGTCGAAGTAGGCGGCCAGCCGCCGGCGTACGGTCTCAGTGCGCTCGGGGGCCGCCACGAGCGGCAGGCCGCCGCGCAGCCGCGCCCGCTCGCGTGGCGTGTCGCGGAAGGCCAGGCCGGACAGCCCGAGCGGGGTGCAGGCGTAGGCCAGCGTGCCCAGCGGGGTGTCCATGGCTTCGATCGCGACGTCCATCCCTCTTTCCTACCAACATGGGCATGCCCGCCGCTCGCGGGTTTCCGACATCACCCCGCGGCCGGAACGGGGGTTGCGGCGGCCGTTTCCCGGAGCGGAGAATGCCCGTCAATATTGACGGAAATCAATGGAGGCAGGGTGACGGAGCCGGGCGCATGGATCGACGCGGCGAGCGCGGCGGACCGGCTCGGCGTCAAGCCTGCCACGCTGTACGCCTACGTGAGCCGCGGGATGCTGCGCCGCGCCCGTACGCCGGACGGCCGGCGGAGCCTGTTCGACCCGGCCGAGATCGAGGAGCTCGCCCGGCGGGGCCGCCCTCGGCGCGGCGGGCACGAGCTGGTCATCGAGTCGCGGCTGACCGTTCTGGGCGACGACCGGCCCTACTACCGCGGACGCGACGCCCTCCGCCTGGCCGCGACTCACCGGTTCGAGGACGTCGCGCACTGGCTGTGGACCGGCGAGGAGACGACCGCGACGACGCCGTGGCGGGCCCACCCGGACGCGGTGGCCGCCGCCCGTGCGGCCCAGTCCGGGCTGGCGGCGGGCACCCTGCCGCTCGAACGCCTCCAGGTGATCACGGTGGCGCTCGCGACCGCCGATCCGCTGCGCCTCACCCTCGACCCGGCGGCCGTGACCGCCGCAGGCCGCAACCTCATCGCGGGCATGGTCGACGCGCTCCCGGGCGAGGACGATCCGGCCGCGACCGCGATCCCCGACCGCCTGTGGACCCGCCTCACGGCGGTGGAGCCGCGGCCGGAGCCGGTCGGGGCGCTGCGGTCGGCGCTCGTGCTGCTGGCCGATCATGAGCTGGCCGCCTCGACCGTGGCCGTACGGGTCGCGGCGTCCGTGCGCGCGGACCCGTACGCCGCCGTCGGCGCGGGTCTCGGTGTGCTCGGCGGGACGCTCCACGGCGGCGCGTCGCTCGGCGTCGAGGCGCTGTTCGCCGAGGTCGCCAGTCCGGACCGGGCGGGCCGGGTCATCGGCGAACGCCTCCGGCGCGGCGACCGCGTCCCGGGCTTCGGAGGCCGCCTGTACACGGGCGGCGACGCCCGCGCGACGTGCCTGCTCGACATCGTGCGCGCCACCGCTCCGGACCGCGACCGCCTGCGGGTGGTCGAGGCGGTCCTCGCCGAGGCACGGGCCCGGCGGCTGCCCGTGCCCGCGATCGACGTGGCGCTCGCCGCCCTCGCGTACGTCACCCGGATGACCGAGGGGGCGGGCGAGGCGGTGTTCGCCGTCGCCCGTACGGCGGGGTGGCTGGCCCACGCGATGGAGGAGTACGCCCGCGAGGTCCCGCTGCGCCCGCGCGCCGTCTACTCGGGCCCGCCGCCGGAGCGGCCGAAGTCGCGTTAGGGCCGGTGGCCGGGTGAGGCGGGGGCCGGCCGGCGGCCTTCCGGCCCACGCGGGGGCCACGGTCCTGTCGCTTGGGGCGGGGGTCCGGCACGGTTCCGCGACGACGCGGGTACGCTCACGTACGTGCGACGGTTCTTCACTCCCGGCTGGCTGGGGCTCCACCTGATCGCCATCGTGCTGATCGGGATCTTCCTGCTGGCCGGCTGGTGGCAGCTGACGCGTGCCGAGGGCGGCAACCTGCAGAGCTGGGCCTACGTCATCGAATGGCCGATGTTCGCGATCTTCGTGGTCGCGATGTGGATCCGCATGGTGCGCGACGAGCTGCGCGGCAAGGACGACCCGGGCACCGTGGTGCCCGAGCGCGCCGCGCCGCGAGTGGAGATCGACGACGAGGACGACGAGGAGCTGGCGGCCTACAACCGCCGTCTCGCCCGGCTGAACGACGAGAGCACGCGCCACTGACGGCGCGAGCCTCACGGAAGGACCTCCCGTGCAAGGAGCGGTGACCCGGTACCGCATCATGGCGTACGTGACCGGCACGCTGCTGATCGTGCTGTGCTTCGTGGCGGTCCCGCTGAAGATCTTCGCGCACAACGGCGTCCTGTCGAACGTCGTCGGAGTGCCGCACGGCATGATCTGCTATCCGCTGTACCTGCTGGCCACCTTCGACCTCTACCGGCGGGCCCGCTGGCCGCTGGGCAAGGTCGTCGTGATCGTGCTCGCGGGCGTGATCCCGTTCCTGGCCTTCTACGTCGAGCGCCGGGTCGTGAACGAACTGCGCGACCGCCCGGAGCCGGCGGCGCCCGTCGGCGCCGCCTGACGTTTCCTACCGGAGGGGCGTCGGCCCGCGGCGGCGTATGGTCCGCCGCGGGCCGACGCGTCTTACGGCCCCCGGTCAGCGGCCGTCCGGGGCGCCGGAGGACCGGTGTCGCAGGTCGGGGGCGCCGGGCCGGCGGCATCGGGGACCGCCGACCCGGCCGTGGCGGCCCGGTGCCGTGGGGGCGTACGGCGCCGGCGCCGAGAGGACAGCAAAGGGCGGATGGCGCGGGGTGCCGCCAGGAAACGGATGGGGGGAATCATCCGCCGGCGTCGTTTCGCCGTCACGACCCTCATCGGCCCTCCTCGAATCGCACACGATGGCTCGGGCGGACCCGCCCAGGCGTAATCACCGAGTGTTGCGATCTCGTTACTGTGAGTACCCTCGGTTGATGAGGACGTAAACCCAGGTCAAGCAAGAAATGTGATCGGGTCTTCAACGGGACAAAGATCACTCCGCGTGGTCAATGATCAGTAGCGGAACGGTCCTGGGGGGCGGCGAGCCGGACGTGGGTCACATACGGTCCGGCCGTACGGCCCGGCGCCGGCGCGTACGCGGGGCGGGACCGGGGCAGGGCCGTCTCCACCTCGGCGAGCGGGTATCCGAACAGGTCGACGTCGGCCCAGACGACCGGCACGCGGCCGGCGACGTCCGCCATGCCGCCCGGCCGCTCGAAGGAGACCTCCGCGAGGCCGGCGCCGCGGCGCGGCCCGCCGAGGACGCCGAGGACGAGATCGCCGTACGCGGCCCCGAACGCCCAGGCCGCGCCGCAGACCCAGCTCTCGCGTACGTCGGCCAGCGTCGAGACGGCCCACTGCGCGTCGTGCTCGGACATCCCGAATCGGAGCGTCCCCGCCCCGTGCGGCAGCTCGACGCCCACACCCGGCAGCAGTGTGAACATGCCGTCATCATGCCGTGCCCCGCGAGGCCGTGGATCAGCAGCCGCAGGTGATCGACGCGACCGGGGCGGTGAGCGGGTCGGCGGGCTGGACGACCCGGCCGGCCGGAGTCTGGACCGCGAAGCCCTCGCGCACCCAGTACTCATAACCGCCGGTCATCTCCTTGACCCGGTAGCCGAGGCGAGCGAAGGCGAGCGCGGCGCGGGTCGCGCCGTTGCAACCCGGGCCCCAGCAGTACGTGACGACCGTGACGTCCCGCGGCACGACGGCGGACGCGCGTGCGGCGATCTCGCCGGAGGGCAGGTGAACGGCGCCGGGCAGGTGGCCCTGTGCCCAGGACTCGGCGCTGCGGGAGTCGACCACGATCAGTCCGGGCACCCCGGCCTCCAGGTCGGCGTGCACGTCGGAGACGTCGGTCTCGA
This sequence comes from Actinoallomurus sp. CA-142502, assembly GCF_050936355.1. Lineage (NCBI taxonomy): Bacteria > Bacillati > Actinomycetota > Actinomycetes > Streptosporangiales > Thermomonosporaceae > Actinoallomurus > Actinoallomurus sp. CA-142502. The sequence continues at coordinate 7,885,166 of NZ_JBNJMY010000001.1, read as the reverse complement.
ACGCCAGGCGAGCGGCGAAGTGGGCGGCGGCCTCGGAGGGGTCCGCGGGAGCGGTGGACAGAACAGAGGACATGCCGACGATGCTCGCGCGCCCCGGCCGCCGCCACCAGTGGCACTGACGCCGCCGACCGCTAGGATCCCGCCATGCTCAGCCCGCCCCGGCGCCGGCGGACCGTCGCGGTGCTCGCCTACGACGGCATGTCACCGTTCGAGACCGGCATCGTCACCGAGGTGTTCGGCCTGCCCCGACCCGAACTGGACGTGCCCTGGTACGACCTGACGGTGTGCGCGGAGCGGCCCGGCCCGCTCAACGTCGTCGGGGGAGCGACCCTCGACACCCGGCACGGCCTGGACGTTCTCGCCTCCGCCGAGACGGTGATCGTGCCCGGCGTCAGCGACGTACGCGGCGGGTCCTCGCCCGCGCTGGTCGCGGCGCTGCGCCGGGCGCACGCCCGGGGCGCCCGCGTCGTCTCGATCTGCTCGGGAGCGTTCGCACTGGCCGCCGCGGGCCTGCTGGACGGCCGGCGCGCGACCACGCACTGGCAGTACGCGGACCTGCTGCGCCGCCGCTTCCCCCGCGTACGGGTCGACCCCGACGTGCTCTACATCGACGACGGCGACGTGCTGACCAGCGCCGGCAGCGCGGCGGGCCTGGACCTGTGTCTGCACCTGGTACGCCGGGACCACGGCCCGAGCATCGCCAACGCCGTGGCGCGCCGGCTGGTCGTCCCGCCGCACCGTGAGGGCGGGCAGGCCCAGTTCATCGAGGCGCCGATGCCGCCCGACGTCGACGACGACCGGATCACCGGCAGCATGACCTGGGCCCTGGCGAACCTCCGGGCCGAGATCACGGTCGAGACCCTGGCCCGCCACGCCCACATGTCCACCCGCACGTACCTGCGCCACTTCGCCCGCTGTACGGGCACCAGCCCGATCCGCTGGCTGATCCACCAGCGCGTCCAGGCGAGCCTGCCACTCCTGGAGCGAACCTCGACGCCGATCGAGGAGATCGCCCGCGCGGTCGGCTTCGCCAGCCCGGTGACGTACCGTTCCCACTTCACCCGGGCGATGCGCACCTCACCGTCGGCCTACCGACGCGCCTTCGCCGACGTTCAGGGCGTCGGGCGGTAGTAGAGGCCGAGGACGGCGACGTCCTTGCCCGGAGTGTGTTTGAACCGCGCCAGTTCGTCGATCGAGACCGGCTCGGCCGGTGACGCGCCCCAGGTGACCGCCTCGAGCGTCGTCGAGACGACGAGTTCGGCCAGGGTGTTCATGCGGTCGGCGATTCGCCGGTCGACGTTCGTGCCGAGTTCGCCGGTCCAGTAGGCGGCGAGGTCGGTGTGAGTGGTGCGGCCGAGGACGAGTGTGTCGACCTCGTCGAGTTGCTCGACGGAATAGTCGGCGAACTCCTGCCCGAAGGTCTGCCAGCCGGAGCCGCGGTCGGCTCGCAGTCCACGCTCAGCCGGCAGATCGCCGCCCTGGAACGATCGCTCGGCTGCGTGCTGCTGCGGCGCTCCACCCAGGACGTGGCGCTCACGCCCGCCGGGCAGGCGCTGCTCGACCGGCTCCCCGGCGTGCTCGATGACATCGACGAGGTCGTCGAGCAGGTCCGGTCGGTCGGCGGGGAACTGGCCGCCCGCATCCGGCGGCTCGGCGACTCCTTCGCCGACCTGACCTCCGCTGACGTGGAGGCGTTGCGTGCGGCGGCCGAGCGGCACTACGGGCTCCTGCACCTCGTACCGGACGTCGACTTCACCGCGGTCGTCACCGGCGGCGTTCCCGGGCTCGTCGCCGAGCCGCCCGACGCCCGCCGCGCCTGGGTCCTGCTCCTGCGACTCAGGGCGGCCGCTACCCGCCCGCTGCGCGCTGTTCACCCCGTACGTCGACATCAGCGCCGCCGCCCCGGACGCCCTCCCGGACGCCCCCGCGCCGAGCGCCACCCGGCAGGGCGCGGCATGGGGCGTCGCCCGCTACCTCGACGGGCATCCCGTGGACGATCCCCTCCTCGATCCGCTCCACGCCGACCTGCGCGGGCTGCCCCCCATGCTGATCCAGGCGGCGGCCGGTGACGAAGGACCGCCGGACGCCGAACGACTCGCCGAGCACGCACGCTCCCACGGCGTCGACGTACGGCTGGAGATCTATCCGGTGGCCGCGCAGAGCTTCCAGCTCTACTGGTCCTTCCTGCCTGAAGCCGTCGACGCGATCGCCCGGTTCGGCGAGTACGCACGGGGCGTGTCTCACGCTGCTGGTTGACTGGCCCGATGCGACCCGAGGAGACGGACGCGATCGCCGAGGCGCTCGGTGGAGCGGTGCGCGCGGTGTCCACGCTGGCGGGGGGCTTCTCCCACGAGACGTGCCTGGTCACCTACGCCGGAGGGCGGGTCGTCGCCCGCCTCGGCGGCCCCGCCCCGGCCGTGGAGGCGGCGGTGATGGAGATGGCCCGCCGCCACGTGCCCGTTCCGGAGGTGCTGGCCGTCCTTCCCGCGACGGAGCGAACCCGGCCCGCCATGCTCGTCGAGTACGTCCCGGGCACGCTGCTCGACCGGGTGCTCGCCACGGGCGACGACGGCGCGGGCATGCGCGACCTCGGCGCGGAGGTCGGACGGGTCGTCGCCGGCATCGCCGCGGTGCGCTTCGACCGCCGGGGCTTCTTTACCGGTGACCCGCCGGCCGTCGGCCCGGAGCGCCCGTGGTCCGAGCAGCTTCCCGCGTTCGCGGAGAAGTGCATGGCCGCCACTCCCGGGAGCCGCCTGGACGAGGCCGCGCGGCGATCCTGGGCCGGCCTGTGCGGAGCGCACGCCCCGGCGCTCACCGCCGTCGACGACCACGCGCGGCTCGTGCACGCCGACGTCAACCCCAAGAACATCCTGGTCGCCCGCACCGGCGGGGGCTGGCGCGTCGAGGCCGTCCTGGACTGGGAGTTCGCCTACTCCGGCTGCCCGTACGGCGACGCCGCCAACATGGCGCGCTTCGGCGACGGCTACCCGGCGGCCTTCCTCGACGGCTTCCGTACGGGTTTCGCCGATCACCGGCCCGCCGGTTCGCCGCTGCACGAGGACTGGGCGTACCTGGGCCGCGTGCTGGACATGTTCGCGCTCAGCGACCTGGTCACCCGCCCTCTCGGTCACCCCGTCGCCGACCAGGCGGCGGAGCGGATCCGGCGCTGGACCACCGAGGGCGTGCCCCGCTCGCTCTGAACCGCGGACGGCGCCGCCGCGTCGACGTGGCATCCCGTCGGCGCCGGCGTGCGAGGTGGACGGCCGTCACCGGCCCGGACGAACTGTCGTGCAATCGAGCGGGTCGTGAGGCGGGTGGCGGCGCGGACCGCGCTGCCGGCTTGGGAGGCTGGTGTCGTGAACACCTTCGACGGCGCACGCGCCGGTTACCGGCGGTCGGCGGGCTCGCCGCGCGGCGAGGCGAGACGGCGTGAGCTACTCGACCGGGTCACCGACGACCTGGCGGTGAACGGGCTCGTGGACTTCTCGCTCCGGCGTGCCGCGCGGGCGGCCGGCACCACGCACAAAGTGCTGCTCTACCACTTCGACGGGGCCGATGACCTGCTCCGGCAGGCCGTCTTCAAGTTGCGCGAGCGCCGCATCGGCAACGCGCTGCCCGCCATCGCCGCGCGGGGCGGCACGCTGGCGGAGGGGGTGCGCGCCATCTGGCCGATCCTGATGGAGGAGGAGTCGGGGCTGCGGCGGGTGCTCGACCAGGCGATGGGCCTGGCCATGTACGACCCCGCACGGTACGCCGACCTGGGGCGGGAGGCCTCCGGGCAGTATCTGCCGCTGCTGCGGTCCCTGTGCCCGGCCGACTGGACCGAGGAGCGCGGGGCCCAGGTCGCCCAGATGATCCTCGCGACCCTACGCGGCTTCCTGCTCGAACGGCTGATCAGCGGGGACGACTCGGGGGTCACCGCGGGCTTCGAGGCCCTGGTCCGGACGCTGGAACGCGAGGAGGCCGCCGACTAGCCGTACCCCCGTGCGGGCGTATGCGAACCACGTGGTTCACTTCTTGGGAGGGAAGCGGAAGGGAGCCACGGCATGAGAGAGATCACGCTGTCCGGCGGCGTCATCGAGTACGAGGACACCGGTGACGGCCCGGTGCTCGTCCTGTTGCACGGCCTGATGATGGACGCCTCGCTGTGGGACGGACCGGTCGCCGACCTGTCCGCCGACCACCGATGCGTCGTCCCGACGCTGCCTCTGGGCGCGCACCGCCGGGCGATGGACCCCGGGGCGGACCTGTCGCTCCCGGGCGTGGCGCGGCTGGTGGCGGAGTTCCTCGACCGGCTCGACCTGCGCGACGTCATCCTGGTCGGCAACGACACGGGCGGCGCGCTCGTCCAGCTCCTCCTCGGTGAGGACCGGCCGCGCGTGGCCCGGGCGGTGCTGGTCTCGTGCGACGCGTTCGACAACTTCCCGCCGGGCCTGACCGGCCGTACGCTCGTGCGCTCCGGCCGGCTGCCGCCGTGGCTGTTCGGCCTGTTCATGCAGCAGATGCGGCTCCGTGCCGCGCGGCGCCTGCCGCTGGCGTTCGGGCACCTGACGAGGCGCGGCGACGCGGCCACCGCCCGGTGGATGCGCCCGGTGCTGACCCGGCCGGACATCCGCCGCGACACCGTACGGGTCCTGCGCGCCGCCGGGGCGGATACGGACGTCCTGCTGGCCGCCGCGGAACACCTGCCGAAGTTCGACCGTCCGGCCCTGGTGGTGTGGGCGACCGAGGACCGCGTGATGCCCCTGGAGCACGGCCGCCGCCTGGCCACCCTCCTGCCGCGGGCCCGCCTGGCCGAGGTCGACGACAGCGACACGCTCATCCCCCTGGACCGGCCGGCGCGACTCGCCGAGCTCATCCGGGCCTTCACCCGCGAGCCCGTCTGAGACGTCGGTAAAAGGTTCAGGGCCGTCAGACCTGTCGGTCTGACGGCCCTGTCCGGCCGGTTCACGGTCAGGCCTTGTTGAAGGTGCTTTTGGCCCAGAGGTAGGAGAGCGCGGCGATGCCGACGCACCAGGCGGTGGCGATGGCGCCGCTGTTGCCGATCGGAGTGCCGAGGAGCAGGCCACGGACGGTTTCCATGATCGGGGTGAAGGGCTGGTAGTCGGCGAACCAGCGGAGGACGGTGGGCATGGAGTCGGTGGGGACGAAGCCGCTGCCGAGGAAGGGCAGCAGGACCAGGGGCATCGGGGCGTTGCTGGCGGCCTCGGGAGAGGAGGACTTCAGGCCGAGGGCGACCGACAGCCAGGTGATGGCCACGATGAACAGGGTGAGCAGTCCGACGGCGGCCAGCCATTCGACGACCGTGGCGTTCGGACGGAAGCCGATGGCCAGGGCGATGCCGATGAGGACCGTCATGCCGAGGAGCTGTTGGATGACGCTGCCGACGACGTGCCCGGTGAGGACCGATGCCCGGGAGATCCGCATCGTGCGGAAGCGGGCGATGATGCCTTCGGTCATGTCGGTGGCGACCATGACGGCGGTCCCGGTGGCGGCGGTGGCGGCCGCCATGAGGAGGATGCCGGGGACGACGTAGTTGACGTAGGTGTCGCGGCCGCCGCCGATGCCGGTGCCGAGGGTGCCGCCGAAGATGTAGACGAACAGCAGCAGCAGGATGACGGGCGTCACGATCAGCTGCACGGTCATGGACGGGTAGCGCACCAGGCGCTTGAGCTGCCGCCGGACCATGGTCGAGGAGTCGCGCATGGCGAGGGTGAGGGTGTTCATCGGGTGGCCTCCTTCTTCTGACCGGTGAGGGTGAGGAAGACGTCGTCTAGGTCGGGGGTGTGGACGCTCATCTCGTCGATCTCGACCGAGTGTTCGTCCAGGAGGGCGAGCAGTTCGCGGATCGCGCGGACGCTGCCGTCACTGGGCACCTGCAGGGTGAGGGCCTCCGGGTCGGCGACTCCGGCGCCGACGACCTGGCGGGCCGCGTCGAGCCGGTGCGTGCCGGCGAATCTGAGCTGGATGTGGCCGCCGGGGATGAGCCGCTTGAGCTCATCGGCGGTGCCTTCGGCGATCAGCCGTCCGTGGTCGAGGAGGACGATCCGGTCGGCGAGCTCGTCGGCCTCTTCCAGGTACTGCGTGGTGAGGAAGATGGTGACGCCGTTCGCGACGAGCTCGCGCACGATCTGCCACATGGAGCGGCGGCTGCGCGGGTCGAGGCCGGTGGTGGGCTCGTCCAGGAAGATGAGGCGGGGGTCGCCGACCAGGGTCATCGCCAGGTCGAGCCGGCGCTGCATGCCGCCGGAGTAGGTCGCGGCCGGTTTGCGCGCCGCGTCGACCAGGTCGAAGCGGTCGAGCAGCTCGGCGGCCTTGCGCTTGCCGTCCCGGCGGGACAGGTGCTTGAGGTCGGCCATGAGGAGCAGGTTCTCCTCGCCGGTGAGCAGCTTGTCGACGGCCGAGTACTGGCCGGTGACGCCGATCGCGCCGCGCACGTCGTCCGGCCTGCGGGCCAGGTCATGGCCCGCGACCTGGACGGTGCCGCCGTCGGCGGGGATCAGGGTGGACAGGATCTGGACGGTGGTGGTCTTGCCCGCCCCGTTCGGGCCGAGCAGGGAGAAGATCGTTCCTTCGGGGACGGCCAGGTCGACGCCGTCGAGCACGACCTTGTCGCCGTAGGACTTGCGCAGCCCGTTCGCCGCGATGGCCAGGTTCGTCATGGTGTTCGGTCCTCAGAGGCCGCGGGCGGTGATGTCGCCCTGGGAGGTGGTGGCGTGGATGTCGAGTCCGGGAGTGCCGTCGTTCTTGAGGGCGTTGCTGACGCGGCCGTGGCTGGTGCCGGCGTCGAGGGTGGCCGAGACGCCGGCCGCGGCGCCGATGGAGATGTCGCCGGACTGGGTGTGGAGGGTGACCTTGCCGCCGGTGGCCTCGGTGATGGTGATGTCGCCGCGTGCGGTGGTGATCTGCGCGGAGCCGCCGAGGCGGCCGACCTGGATGTCGCCGTCGGTGGCGGTGAGGTGGAGGTTCGCGGTCTCGTCGAGCTTGATGTGGCGGTAGGCGCCGTCGAAGGTGACGTCGCCGAGGCGGCCGACGGTGCGCAGTTCGGTGCTGGCGGCGGTGGCCTGGACGTGGGAGCCGGCGGGCAGCTTGACCGTCACCTCGATGGAGCCCGACGGGCCGAGGTACTGGTTCTTGGCCGGGACCTGAATCCGCAGGACGCCGTCGGCGTACTCGGCCGTGGTCTGCTCAGCGGCTTTCACGTCGCGGCTCTTGGCGGGGTTGGCGGGCTGGATCTCGATGGTGGTGTCGGCCCGGTCGGCGGCGATCAGCTGGACCCGTCCGGCGGGGACGTTCAGGACGACGGTGATCGGGCGGGGGGTGTCGAACTTCTGCATCGGGTGTTCCTCGGTGCCGGTGTTGTTTCTGACATCGCAAACGCTACGTTGCTTTCCAGATCTCCACAACTAGATCTTTGCGTAGAAACAACAAACATGCAGGTCAGAGATCAATAATCATTGCAACCGGCTCTCGTTTAACGCAATGGTGGGGCAGTCGTCCGTTGCAATGTATTGAAGGCGAACGCTATGGTGGAGGCGTCAGGGAACACCGAGCAGCGCCATGGAGCACCCGTGGGGCATGAAGGGGGTCGTGATGCCGGGAGGCAGGCTCACCCAGCAGGAGCGCCAGCAGATCGCGGCAGGGCTGGCCGACGGCCTGGCCTACGCCGAGATCGCCCGCCGTCTCGACCGTCCGACCTCGACGATCACACGTGAGGTGTCGCGGAACGGCGGCCCCGCCGGCTACCGCCCCGACCTGGCCCAGCGCGCCACCCAGCAGCGCACCCACCGGCGCCGGCAGGCCGCGCCCCGGGGAACGCGGGCGGCCGCGCAGCCTTACGGGCGCGACCCCGAGGCCGTGCGCGACTACGAGGAGACCCTCACCACCGTCTCCATGGCCGGGGGCCTGCCCAAGATGATGGCCCGGGTGCTGAGCTGCCTCTACACCACCGACACCGGGAGCCTCACGGCCTCCGAGCTCGCCCAGCGCCTCCAGGTCAGCCCGGCGTCCGTCTCCAAGGCGATCGCGTTCCTGGAGAGCCAGAACCTCGTCCGCCGGGAACGCGACGAACGCCGCCGCGAGCGCTACGTCGTCGACGACGACCTCTGGTACCAGGCGATGATCCGCAGCGCCCGCTCCAACGACGAGTTCATCGAGGCCGCACGGCAGGGCGTCGCCATCCTCGGCGCCGGTACTCCGGCCGCCACCCGCCTGGAGAACGCCGCCCGCTTCCTCGCCTTCGTCAGCGAAGCGCTCATCCGCGCCGCCGACCAGGGACGCGAGGTCCTTTACACCAAAACCGAAACGAGCCCGGACGGCAGCGCCGAGCCGAGTTCGGACCACGGACCCGCGGCCGTCCCGACGCCCACAGCCTGAGACGTAGCCGGCCGCGCTCCGGTCACCGGGCGCGGATCCGCTGGAGGACGCGCCGCTCCTTGTCGGGGTCGAGCCCGATCCCGGGGGCGCCCGGACGAGGGGCGGGATCTCCCTCGGCCTGGAGCCAGGCCCACGTGTCGGCGACCGTCTCCGGCATCGGCCGGAAGGTGAGCCCGCTGGCCACGGCGGCGGACACGTCCGAGTCGTGCATGCCGTCGTACTCACTGTTCAGCGGCAGCCAGATCGGCAGTTCGGTCCAGGGGCTGATGCCCGCCTCCTCGATCACGCCGGGGGAGACCCAGACCAGTTCGGCGTCCGCGCCGGTCACCCGTACGGCGGTCTCGAGCAGTTCGCGCATCGTGCAGTACCCGGACGGGCTGACGGTGTTGAATGCGCCGCCGATCCCGCGGTCCGCAGCCGACAGCATCCAGCGGGCCAGGTCGCGCGCGTCGACGTACTGGAGGGGGCGGTCGGGCTCGGGCGCCAGGACGGGCCCGCCGCGCTCGATCCGGCGCAGCCACCACGGCATGCGGCCGATGACCTCGTACGGGCCGAGGATGAGACCGGCGCGGGCGAGCAGCGCACGGTCGCCGAACGCCTCCAGGGCGGCGAGTTCGCCGCCGCGCTTCGCGGCGGCGTAGTCCTCGTCGTCCTTCGCGCCGGGGTCGCCGTCGACCACCGGGGCGTTCTCGTCGGCGCCCGGCGGGATCGGCCACCGGTGGACCGACCGGCTGGACACGTACCCGTAGTGACCGGTACGGCCGGCGAGCAGCTCGCAGGAGTCGCGCACCACGCGCGGCGGTCCGCTCCAGGTGTCGATCACCGCGTCCCACTCCCGGTCCGCGACCGCCCGGCGCAGGGCGTCGGGGTCGGTACGGTCGGCGACGAGGGCCTCCACCCCGGCTGCGGGTGCCCGGCTCAGTCCCCGGTTGACGGTGGTGACCTCGTCGCCCCGTGCCAGCGCCGTCTCGACGACGGCTCGGCCGACATGGTGCGTTCCTCCCAGTACGAGCAGTCTCATACGGCCATCGTGGCGGTCGGGGCGAACGGGCGACACGTCGTTTCACCGGAGGCGTAGCGGTGCAGTGAAAACCCGTCGCCGGAGCGGCCCGGCCGCGAGTACGGTCGCCGCGTGCCCGACGCGCTGTTCGCCCACCCTCGCCTCGCCCCCCTCTACGACGCCTTCGACGGCGACCGCGACGACCTCGCGGCCTACGTCGCCATCGCGGGCGAGCTGGGCGCGGACCGGGTGCTCGACGTCGGCTGCGGCACGGGCGGCCTGGCGATCCTGCTCGCCGACGCCGGCCGTACGGTCGTGGGCGTCGACCCGGCGCAGGCGTCGCTCGACGTCGCCAGATCCAAGGATCCGGCCGGGAGGATCACCTGGGTGCACGGCGACGCGCGTCGGCCGGCCGTACCGTCCGGATTCGACCTGGCGGTGATGACCGGGAACGTCGCGCAGGTCTTCCTCACCGACGACGACTGGGCGCGGACCCTCGGGAACGTGCACGCCGCGCTTCGCCCGGGCGGTCACCTCGTGTTCGAGACCCGGCGTCCCGAGCGCCGCGCCTGGCAGGAGTGGGCCGCCGACACCGCTCCGGTCACCCTGGACGTGCCGGGGATCGGCCCGGTGGAGCGGCGGATGGAGGTCACCGACGTGAGCCTTCCGCTGGTGTCCTTCCGTTACACCTACCGGTTCCCGGCCGACGGCGCGGTGCTCACCTCGGACTCGACGCTGAGGTTCCGCGACCGCGACGAGGTGGAGGCGAGCCTGGCCGAGGGCGGTTATCGCGTGCTGGACGTGCGGCAGGCACCGGACCGTCCCGGCCGGGAGTTCGTGTTCATCGCGGAGCGCTCGTGATCGTCACCCGCTCGGGAGCCGAGCGAGGGAATCGCCAGACCTGACCGGCGGTGCTCGTCGCGGTCACGGCCGTGTCGTCGAGCTCGACGACGGCGAAGGGGTCGGAGTACCGGCAGACCGCGAGCCACTCCAGCGTGTCCCCGCCGTCGCGGGTCAGCGCGACCCACCCGATGCTGCCGTGCGCGGCCGACTCGCCGGCGAGGGCCCGGCTCCCCGCCCGGTCGCACGACGCGAGGGTGAGGTCGACGTCGATCCAGTGGGACGCCGTCCACTGCCGCGCCCGTACGATCTCCCGCCACTCCCACTGCGGGGAGCCGGTGAACTCCTGGAGCTCCATCACCGCCAGGGTGCCGTCGCCGAAGAGGACCAGATCGCCGTCCGGCGCCCGCCGGGCGCGCCAGCGAGCCTGTACGTCATCGGCGGTCAAGGCCGGGGCCTCCTGGGTTCCGGGGGCTCGTCCCGCCCGTGCACGGCCGGGAGCAGGCCCGCTTCGTGCACGAGTATCGCGGCCTGGACGCGGTTGTCCAGGCCGAGGCGGGTGAGGATGCGGTTGACGCGGCTCTTCACGTTGGCCTGCGTCAGGCCGAGCGCATCGGCGATCTGGAGATTGGACAGCCCGCGCGCGACCAGGATGAGGACCCGCAGCTCGCGTTCGGTGAGCGCGTCGATGAGCTCGTGCCGGCCGGGGCCGGACACGCCGGGGACGAGGCCGAGGGGGAGCGCGGTGAACGTGCTGATGAGCCGGTGCGTGACGCTCGGGGCGAGCATGGCCTCACCTTCGGCGACGACGCGGATCGCGTGCGCGAGCTGGTCGGGCGGGCTGTTCTTCAGCAGGAAGCCGCCGGCGCCGGCGCGCAGGGCCGCGTGCACGTACTCGTCCAGGTCGAAGGTGGTGAGCACGAGGACACGGGGCGGAGGGGCGGGGTGCGGCCAGCCGTCGAGGATCCGCCGGGTGGCCTCGACGCCGGTCATGCCGGGCATGCGCACGTCCATGACGACGACGTCGGGCCGGAGACGGAGCGCCGCGGCGACGGCCTGTTCGCCGTCCGCGGCGTCGCCGACGACGCACAGGTCGTCGCGGCGGTCGATCACGGCGCGCAGCGCGGCCCGGACCATCTCCTGGTCGTCGACGAGGAGCACCCGGACGGTCATCGGACCTCCCGAAGCGGGAGTGCGGCGCGGACCCGCCACCCGCCGTCCGGGCGCGGGCCGAGGTGTGACGTGCCGCCGAAGGCGGTGACACGTTCCCGGACGCCGATCAGTCCCCGGCCGGATCCGGGTACGGGACGGTGGGCCGCGGCGGCCGGTCCGTTCTCGACCTCGACGGTCAGCACGTCGTCGTCGAGGCGCAGGGCGACCCGGACGTCGGTGGGACCGGCGTGCTTGACGACGTTCGTCAGTGCCTCCTGCACGATGCGGTAGGCCGAGACCTGGATCGCGGAGGGAACGGCGCCGGCCGACGGGTCCAGCGTCGCCGTCACGCGGCAGCCGGCCGCTTCGGCCGCCGAGACGAGCCGGTCGACGTGGGCGAGAGACGGCTCGGGACCGGCGTCCTCACCCGGCCCGGAGAGCAGGCCGAGAATGCGGCGCATCTCGATGAGCGCGGTGTCGGCGGTCGCCGCGATACGCGTCACGTCCGCGAGCGCCGGACCGTCCCGCAGCCCCTCCTCGGTGGACCGCGCCTGGACGGCGATGGCGCTGACGTGGTGTGCGACGACGTCATGGAGGTCGCGGGCGATGCGGGCCCGCTCGGTGAGGACGGCCTGCCGGGCGTTGGTCTCCCGCTCCACGCGCAGCCGTTCGTTCAGGGCCCGCAGCCGGCCGGCGTCGCTCTCGATCCGCCGCCGCCCGTACCCCAGGAGCCAGGCCAGGACGTAGAAGGCGGCGAACGTGGTCGCGGTGATCGGCTCCAGCGAGTCCAGGCGGGGCACCGGGGACCGGCCGCCGACGAGGTCGGTCACCGCCGCCGCGACGAGCGACAGCGCGGACCACGGAGCGCTCACGGCCGCCGGGGCGTACCGGGCGAGCGCGTACACCGCGAAGATCAGGAAGTACGGCCCCGGCGTCTTGCCCGGGACCGGGTCGATCGCCTCGAAGAGGACGAAGGCGACCGTCATCGCGCCCAGGACGGTGCGGGGACGCCGTCGCCGCCAGAACAGCGGAACGGTCTGCAGGCCCCAGAGCAGCACGCCGACCGTGCTCGGCGCCGGCGTCCGGCCGGACAGCGTCGCCATGTCGAACGCGGTGAGCCCGCCGCCGAGCGCCACGTCGACCAGCCAGGGCCGGCCGGCCACCCGGGTGTGTGCGCTGCGCAGGGCAGCCGTTACGTACGCCGTCATCAGTCGCCAACGTTAGATGTTCGCGGAGCTCACCGGATCGTCCGCGCGGACGCATCCATGGTTGCGCGGGCCGGGAGAGGATCGCCCCTCCAGACGATGCCCGTCGCCGATGCGCCCTTCTAGCGTCGAAACGCCCCTGAATCCCTGAGGAAAGAAGAAAGAGAATGGGCGACGAGAGGCGTACGACGACGGCATCGCTGCGGTACGCGTTCCTGGCGTTCGGCGCCGCGGCGATGCTGTTCGCGGTCGGCGGCCGCTGGGACCTCCCCCTCGCGGCGTGGATCTTCCCGGTCCTCCTGCTGCGTTTCACCCGTACCGGCCGTGCCTGGTCGGGCACCCTGTGGATCCTGCTCGCGAACATCGCCGCCGCCGTGTTCTGGGTCTACGAGTCGGCGCTGGGATTCAACGCCGTCATCCTCGCCGGAGCGGCCGGTCTCGGCCTGGTGCAGACGCTGCCGTTCCTGCTCGACCGGCTGCTCGTCGGCCGGCTGCACCCGTGGCCGGCGACGCTGGTCTTTCCCGCGGCGGTCGCCGGAGCCGAGTTCCTCATCACCCTGCTGTCGCCGTTCGGCACCGCCTACGGCTCGCTCACCGTCACGCAGTACGGGGACCTGCCCCTGCTGCAGGTCACCTCGATCACCGGCTCGTACGGGATCGGTTTCCTGATCGCCTGGCTCGCCAGTACGGTCAACCGCTTCTGGGAGCGCCCCTCGCGGCGTTCGGCCCGCGGCGGCCTCGTGTACGGGGCCGTCATGGCCGCCGTCCTGCTCGGCGGCGGTGCGCGGCTCGCCCTCCTTCCGGACGAGAGCGCGACGGTGCGGATCGCCGGTGTCAGCCCCGGCCGGGACGTGCTCGCCGCCCAGCAGGCCGCGATCGGCCGGGTCGACGGCGGCCGCCGGGAGGTCGCCGCCGCGCCCGCATCGCAGGTCGAACCGGCCATGAGGGCCGTGGAGGACCAGCTGCTCGCCCTCACGCGGCGGGAGGCCGACGCCGGGGCGGAGATCGTGATCTGGCCCGAAGAAGGCGTCAAGACGCAGGAGACGAGCGAGTCCGCCGCCATCGCGGCGGCCCGGAAACAGGCCCGCGAGTCCCGCATCTACCTGGAGATCGGCCTCGGCGTCTACAGCACGACCGGACCGGCGTACGGCCGCGACGAGGCCCTCCTCATCGGCCCCGACGGAAAGGTCCAGTGGACGTACCAGAAGGCGCACCCGATCCCCGGCTCGGAGCCGTTCACGCCGGGCGACGGCCGGGTGCCGGTCGTCGCCACCCCGTACGGCCGGATCGCGAACGTCATCTGCTACGACGCCGACTTCCCCGACCTGATGCGCGTACGCGCGGACATCATGCTCGTCCCGTCGCACGACTGGCGGGAGTACGGCGGCCCGCACACCGAGAAGGCCGCCCTGCGCGCCGTCGAAGGCGGCTACGCGCTGGTGCGCCAGGACGCCGAGGGCGTGTCGGCCGCCTTCGACGACCGGGGCCACGTCCTGGCCACCACCGACTCCCTCACGACGGATCCGCAGACGACCGTGGCCTACGTGCCGACGCGCGGCGCCACGACGGTCTACGACCTGGTCGGCGACACGTTCGCCTGGCTCTGCCTCGCCGCCGTCGGCGCGCTCGCGGTCATCGGCCTGGTCCGCCCCCGCCGGGAGCGGGCCGGTGGATCACCGTCGGCCCGGCATCCCGCCGCCCGGGGCGGTGACGGCCACGGTCAGGCCGACGGAGCTCAGCGGCGCGAGGTGCAAACCGCGGACCGGGCCGGCTCCGGCGGCCGGTGAGCCGAAGCGCGGTCACCAGCGCACCCGCGGTGAGGATCAGCGCGGCACGGCGATGGTCTACGCGTCGACCCCCACCGCAGCGCCGCGACCTCCCCGCCGATCGGCCACGTCCTACCGGCAGGCCGGGCGCCTTCGCCGACGGCGGTGGGCGTCACCGGCCGGAGCCGCTCCGTAGGTACGCCAGGACCGCGAGGACCCGGCGGCTCGTGTCGTCGTCCGGAGGCAGGTCGAGCTTGGCGAGGATGCTGCCGACGTGCTTGCCGACCGTGGCCTCGGAGACGACGAGCAGCCGGGCGATCGCGGTGTTCGAGTGTCCTTCGGCGATGAGGCCCAGGACCTCGTGCTCCCGCGCGGACAGCCGGCTCAGCGGGTCGCGCTGCCGGCGCAGCAGCTGGCGTACGACCTGGGGATCGACCACGGTGCCGCCGTCGGCCACCTGGCGCAGCGTGGCGACGAACTCCTCGACGTCGACCACCCGGTCCTTCAGGAGGTAGCCGACGCCCCGGCCGTCACCGGAGTCGAGCAGGTCCGAGGCGTAGCTCAGCTCCACGTACTGGCTGAGCGCGACGACGGCCAGACCCGGGTCGGCGCGGCGGAGTTCGACGGCGGCGCGCAGCCCCTCGTCCGTGTAGTCCGGTGGCATCCGAATGTCGGTCAGCACCAGGTCGGGGGCGTGCTCGGCCACGGCCTTCCGGAGCGCCACCGCGTCGCCGGCCGTGGCGACGACCTCGAACCCGAACCGGTGCAGCAGCCCCGCGAGCCCTTCCCGCAGGAGCACGCCGTCCTCGGCGAGGACTACTCGGACCGCGGTTCGCTCAGACTGCACGGAAGCTCCACACGTAGGACCGTCGGCCCGCCGGTCGGGCTCGACAGGAGCATTCTCCCGTCCGTCACGGCCACCCGGTCGGCCAGGCCGGTCAGGCCGGTGCCGCGCCGTGGGTCCGCGCCGCCGTCGCCGTCGTCTCGGATCTCCACGGTGAGCAGGTCGTCGTCGTGCCGTACGGTGACGCCGGCCGCGGTCGCCCCGCTGTGCTTGGCGATGTTGGTGAGCGCCTCGGTGACGACGAAGTAGGCCGTGCCCTCGATGTGGCGGGGCGGCCGGGCGGGCAGGTCGGCGTCCACCGTCACCGGGAGGTGGAACCGGTCGGCGAGCTCGCCGATGGCCGCCGGGAGCCCCCGGTCGGTGAGGACCCGGGGATGAATGCCGCGGACGAGTTCCCGCAACTCGACCATGAGCTGTTTCGCCTGTTCGTGTGCGTCGGCGACGCTCTGGCCGGCGGGCGATTCGGGCGGGAGGTCGAGCCGGGCGAGGCCGAGTCGCAGGGTGAGGCTGAGGAGGCGCTGCTGGGCGCCGTCGTGCAGGTCACGCTCGATCCGGCGGCGTTCGGCCTCGAAGGCGTCGACGAGCCGGGCGCGCGAGCGCGACACCTCGACCAGTTCCGCGCGCAGCCGCTCGTCCGTCCCGCGTGAGAGCAGGGCCCGCGCCATCGCGCCGTGCGCTCCGGCGAGCACCGCCAGCACGTACGCGGTGACCGGCAGCAGCACCAGACCGGCGGCCGCGTACGGCAGGGCCGCCGCCGGGGTGCCGGCGTGGCCGATGACGAGCGAGACGGGATGGCCGTCCCGTACCAGCAGGGGACTCGCGACCAGCCCGCCGAGCACGATCAGGAGCAGGAGGACGGCCGGCCACAGCGCGAGCGTGACGGCGCAGAGCAGGACGGTGTAACCGAACGCCCGCCAGGTGGCCGCCTCCGTGTAGCGGGTGCGCAGCCACGGCCACGGTCCGGCGGCCGGCGGGCGGCGGTGCGGGGACGCGATCGGCCGCGCGTCCACCAGGCGCAGCCGCCGCCGCTCCAGGGCCGCCAGGGGCAGCGCCACCAGCGGTCCGATCGCCACGATGATCAGCAGCCCGAGCCCGGCGAGCGACGTGATCACGGCGTACGGCGGCCGGGCCTCCCCGGTCGCCAGGCGCAGCGCGACGGCCCACGGTGAGCCGAGCAACACCAGCGGCAGGACGGCGACGAACGCGGGCACGGCGGCGGTCAGCAGGTAGCCCAGGGACCGCCACGGCCAGCGGCCGAGGAGGAAGCGGCGCCGCGCGACCGCCTCCAGCGCGGTGTTCGGCACGGCGGAGGGCACACGCGTCACGCTACCGGCGGCGCCGATCCGCGCCGCTCACGAGGCCGCCGCACCCGGCCTGGTAGGCCCAGCACCACCTCCGATCCGGTGGCCCACCGTGATGGCCGCGCCCCCGGCCCGGTGATTCCGTGAACGGACGCGTCCGACATCTACGGAAAGGTGCGTTCGGGCCTGTGGAAAAGCGCACAGGGGTACTCGCGTACCTCCTCATCTCCTTCGGCCTGTCCTGGGGGTACCTGTTCACCGCCCGGCTGTGGCTCGGGCTGTCGCTGGTCAACCCGCTGGTACAGCTGCCCATGGGTTTCGCGCCCGCCGTCGCGGCGGTGGTCGTACGCCGCTGGGTGACCGGCGAGGGGTTCCGCGACGCCGGTCTCGCGGTGCGGCTGCGGAGAGGCTGGTCGTCCTACCTCCTCGCCTGGGTGGGGCCGTTGCCGCTCGTCGCGGCCGCCGTCACGGTGGCGGCGCTGCTGGGTCTGTGGAAGCCCGACCTCACGCCGCTGGGGGCCTCCGGCCTGCCGGAGTGGGCGACGCCGCTCCTGCTGATGGTGGCGGTCGTTCCGCTCACCCCCGTCTACTGGGGCGAGGAGTTCGGCTGGACCGGCTACCTGCGGCCCCGGCTGTTCGCCGGCCGCCCGGCGGCGTCCGTCGCGGCGACGGGCCTGATCTGGGCGGTGTGGCACTACCCGCTGGCGTTCCTCGGGTACATCCAGTTCGGCGACGTCGTTCTCGGGCTGGCGGTCTGGACGATGTCCTTCATGTTCCAGGAGGTCGTTCTGGCCTGGCTCTGGGCGCGCAGCGGCAGCGTATGGGCGCCGAGTCTCGCGCACGCCGGGAACAACATGGTCCTGTCGCTGCTGACCGGCGAGCTCCTGTCGAAACTCGGTGCCACGGCCACCACGCTGCTCATGGCGCTGCCGATCGGCGCCGTCGCCGCCTGGATCCTGCTCACCGGCCGGCTCGGCACGGGCCGTCGGGCCGCTCCCCGGCCGGCCGGGTACGCGTACCGATGAGACCGGAGGTAGGGCCCGCCATACCCGAGGTTGGGGCCCCGGCCCGATGCCCGGACCCCCGCACCGGCGATGGAATCGCCTTCATGATGGTGGAACAGACCAGGCCGGGGGAGATGATCCGGCTCGCCGTGGAACTGCGCGGGGTGACCAGGGAGTACGGGCCGGGCCAGACGCGGGTCCGCGCGCTCGACGGCGTGCACCTCGGGTTCCCGGCCGGTTCGTGGACGGCGGTGATGGGGCCGTCGGGCTCGGGGAAGTCCACGCTGCTGCACTGCGCGGCCGGCCTGGAGAAGGTGAGCGGCGGGCGGGTCATCCTGCTCGGCCGGGACATCACCTCCGCGCCGGACGGGGTCCTCACCGTGCTGCGGCGCCGTACGGTCGGCTTCATCTTCCAGAGTTTCAACTTGATCGGTTCTCTGTCCGCGGAGCAGAACGTCGCCCTGCCGCTGAGACTGGCCGGGAGCAGGGTGTCCCGCAAGGACGTGCGCGACGTGCTGGCGGCCGTCGGGCTGGGCGACCGGCTGGCGCACCGGCCACGGGAGCTGTCGGGCGGTCAGCAGCAGCGGGTGGCCATCGCCCGCGCCATGGTGACCCGGCCCGAGGTTCTGTTCGCCGACGAGCCGACCGGGGCGCTGGACTCCACGTCCGCCCGTACGGTGCTGGGCCTGATGCGCGGCCTCGTCGACGCGGGAGGCCAGACGATCGTCATGGTGACCCACGACCCGGCGGCGGCCGCGAGCGCGGACGCCGTGGTGTTCCTGTCCGACGGCCGGGTCGTGGACCGCCTGGTCCGGCCCTCCGTGGGCGCGGTCGCCGACCGGCTCGCGCGGCTGGAGGGCTGAGCGATGCTGCGGTTGTCGCTCACGACGTTCCGGGAGCACCGGCGGTTGTTCGCCGGCGCCATCGTGGCCGTGGCCCTGGGCGTCGCGCTCCTGCAGTCATCGCTGCTGGTGATGGCGGCCATCGCCGACGCGAAGATACCGCCGGGGCTGTCCGGCCAGGCCAGGGAGCGACTGCGGGACTCCTACGCGGGCGCCGCGACGCTGCTCGGCATGACGGTGCTCCTGGCGGCGTTCCTGGCGCTGTTCATCGTGAGCTCGACCTTCGCCTTCACCGTGGCCCAGCGGCGCAGGGAACTCGCGCTGCTGCGCCTGGCCGGAGGGAGCCGCCCGCAACTCCTCGGCCTGCTGCTGTCCGAGGCGCTGCTGCTCGGCACGGCCGGGACGGCGACGGGCGTGCTGGCCGGCGTACCGGCCACCTGGGCGCAGTCGTGGTCACTGGTCGCGCTCGGCTTCCTGCCGGGCGGTTTCTCCCCGCACCTGGACGGCGGCATCATGCTCGGGTCGGCGTGCGCCGGGCTCGTGGTCGCGCTGCTCGGGGTGCTCGCGGCGGCCCGCCGGGCGGCGGCGGTACGCCCGCTGGAGGCCCTGCGCGACACCGGGCGCGCCGCGCGGGTGATGACCGTGTCCCGCTGGTTCTTCGGCACCTCCTCTCTGGCCGTCACGGTCTGGATGGTCTGGGTCGGGCAGGCGTCCGAGGTCCTGGGCGCGATCGTGATCGCGCTGGGCGTCTCGGTGATCGGAGCGGTGGCGCTGAGCCTGCTGAGCCCGCTGGCCGTACCGCTCGCGAGCCGGCTGCTCGGGCCGGTGCTGCGGTCGAGCACGCTCGGCGAGCTCGCCCAGGCGAACCTGCGGGACGCCGTGCGCCGCAGCGCCTCCACGGCCGCACCGCTCATCGTCCTCGTCGCCCTGGTGCTCGGCCTGACCGGAACGCTGGACTCGCTGGCCGCGATGGTCGGCGAGGAGCAGCGGCGCATCGTCGCGGGGGACCTGGTCGCGGACTCGACCGGCGCGGTCGCCGCGAGGATCGCGCAGGTGCCCGGCGTGGCGGTCGCGTCGGTCCAGTCCACGGTGCCGATCTCCGTGACGGGCCGGCACCGGAGGGCCGGCCGTACGTACCGGCGGACCCTCTACTCGGGCATCGTCGCGGTGGACCCGTCGTCCTACCGGCGAACCCACCGGCCGGCCCCGCGTGCCGGTTCCCTGGACCGGCTGCACGGCCGGACCATCGCCGTGGCCCCGGGGCAGAGCGAGGAGGGGTGGCGCCTCGGCGGCACGGTCACCGCGCGCGTCGGCGGGCAGCGGATGCGGCTGCGGATCGTCGCCCTGCTGCCGCCGACCCTGGAGAACGGCGCCGACAACTTCCTCGTGCCCCGTGAACTGATCCCGGCCGCGGTCGCGGCCCGGGCGCCGGCGCAGACGGTGATCCAGGTCGCCCCGGGCACGGACCCCGCGGCGGTGGCCGGGCGGCTCCGCGCCGCCGGCGTCGGCACGGTGCGTACGCCGGCCCGCT
Source organism: Actinoallomurus sp. CA-142502 (assembly GCF_050936355.1). Lineage (NCBI taxonomy): Bacteria > Bacillati > Actinomycetota > Actinomycetes > Streptosporangiales > Thermomonosporaceae > Actinoallomurus > Actinoallomurus sp. CA-142502. The sequence continues at coordinate 7,865,305 of NZ_JBNJMY010000001.1, read as the reverse complement.
GGGCCGACGACCGGGCCGCCGCGGAGGAACGCGCGAACATGGCGATCTTCGCCGTCCTCATGGGCCTCGGCGGCCTGTACGCGGCCGTCGCCGTCGTCAACGCGGTGGTCATCGCCGGCGCCGAGCGTACGGCGGAGTTCGCGGTCGCCCGCGTCACGGGCCTGAGCCGATCCCAGGTCGTGCGCATGGCACTGATCGAGGCGTCGGCGGTGACCGCGATCGGGCTGGCCCTCGGCGGCCTGGTCGCGGCGGGCGCACTGGCCGGCATCGGCGCGGCCGGCGTCCGCGCCGTCGGCGTCCCGCTCATCGCGGTGCCGTGGACCCCGCTGCTCCTGCTGGTCCCGGGAGCCTTCCTGGTCACCGGCGCGACCAGCGTTTGGAGCACACTGTCGGCCACCCGCCGGCAGCCGGTCACCCTGGTGACCGCCCGGGAGTGAGCCTTCCCGCTCTGATGCGGGGGCCGGCAGGTCCGCGAGCCCGACGATCTGGCGGGCTCGCTTGACCTTGACACAGTGACAAGGCATTCACTGCGGCCCGGGAGGTGGTTCCGATGACCATGTCGGAAGAGGAGACGAACGCGATGCGCGCTCTCCGGGGGCTGGAGAACAGCAGTTCGTCGGTGCGGCTGAAAGCGGCGATGGCGGTCGGCACGACCCCGGACCCGAGGTTCGTCGACAAGCTGATCGAACGGTGCGCGATCGAGCCCGAGTTCTTCGTGCGCGAGATCCTCACGTGGGCACTCACCCGCCACGAGTCCTCGATGACGGTCCCGAAGCTCATCGACGAACTCCGTTCGGAGCGTGCGCAGGCACGGAGCCAGGCGTTGCACACGTTGTCCAAGATCGGGGATCGGCAGGGGTGGCCGGCGATCACCCGGGCGCTGCTGACCGACGCCGACGACGAGGTGGCGCGGAGCGCGTGGCGAGCGGCGGTCGTGCTCGTGCCCGATGATGAAGGGGCCGAGCTGGCCGAAGTGTTGACGACCCAGCTCGGGCGCGGCGAGCGTGAGACGCGGTTGAGCCTCAGCCGGGCGCTGATCGCGCTCGGGGAGGTGATCATGCCGGCCCTGCGCGTCGCGATGACGGATCCCGACCCCCGCGTGCGCCGGCACGCGATCGCCACGGAACGGCTGTGGCACGACCCGGAGGCCGGATTCGACTTCGCGATCGAGGAGGCGAAGCGGGTCGTGGCCCTCGGCGCGACCGGCCGGGAGGAGTGATGGGCAGTGTTGATCGGTGATGTGGCACGACGGTCCGGGGTCAGCGCCCGCATGCTCAGGCATTACGAGTCGCTCGGCCTGGTGCGGCCGACGGGTCGTACCGGGGCCGGTTACCGGGAGTACTCCAGCGAGGACATCCGGCGGATCTTCCATATCGAGAGCCTTCGGTCACTGGGGTTGTCGCTGCGTGAGGTCGGGCGCGCGCTGGACGACCCCGGCTTCACGCCCTCCGAGCTGGTCGACGAGCTCATCCGCCAGACGCGCGAACGCATCGCGGCCGAGACGGAGCTGCTCACGCGGCTCCGCCGGATCGGTGCCGCGGAACCCGCCGGCTGGGAGAACGTCCTCCAGATCGTCGCGCTCCTCCAGGCTCTGGGGTCGGAGAGCGCCGGCAGGCGCCAGCGTGCGGCCCTGTCCTCGGCCGAGGACGTTCCGGTGGAGGCTCTGGTCGAGGCGGCGTTGAGCGAGACGGATCCGAACGTCGCCGGAGCCCTTCGATGGGCTCTGGCCCGGTCGGGCGATGACGGATCGGCACTGCTGGCGGAGGGTCTCGACTCACCCGTGGCCGAGGTGCGGAAGCGCGCGGTCCAGTCCATCGCGGAGATTCCGACCGGCGAGGCGACCGCACTGTTGCGGGACGCCCTCACGAACTCCGACGTCGTGGTCCGCAGGTGCGCGGCTCTGGCGCTCGGGGCGCGTGGAGTGGTCGACGCGGTCCCGACGCTCATCGACATGATCGTCGAGGAGACGAACGACGCCGACGCGGCCGATGCGATCAGCGCGCTGGCGCGTGATCCCGCATTGGCGGATGAGATCGCCACCAGGCTCGTCGACCGCCTCGCCCACGGCACCGTCGAATCGTCCGCACGTCGGTGGCTGACAGAGGCGCTCGCGGACATCCCGGGGACCACGACGTCACGTGCCCTCGCGGAGCTGTCACATGACGAAGACCGTGCCGTCGCGCTCACTGCGGCCTACATCCTCAAGCTGCGCGACGAACGATAGAGGGGCAGCGGTCGTCTACCGGAGGGTCGCGATGCCGGCCAGGAAGATGTCGATGCCGGAGAGGAACTGCTCGCGGTCGTCGTGCTCGGGCAGCCGCGCCGCCGCCTTGTGCACGAACGGGTACTTGCCGGGGTCGAGCTCCGCCCACTGTGCGGCGATGGCGGACAGGAAGGCCGTCCGGTCCACCTCGCCGGAGGCGTGGGCCCGGGCGTTCGCGGCGTTCTGCCCGGCGACACCGAGGACGTAGTTCACCAGCGCGCCCGCGGCGTCGAAGAGCGCCTGCCCGGGAACGCCGAGTGCGTCGAGCAGTCCGCCGATGCACTCGTAGATCTCCAGCAGCGCGGGACGCCACGGCTCCCGGGAGAGTTGGGCGCCGACCCAGGGGTGTGCGTCGATCGCGTCGAACAGGCCCAATGCCACGGTACGCAGAGCCTCGCGCGGTTCCGCGTCGACGACCACGCCGGTCATCACTCCGGCGATGATGTCGTCCGTGGCCGCCGCGAGCAGGTCGCTCTTGTTCTCGACGTGGTGGTAGACCGCCCCGTAGCCGGTGCTCAGGCGGCTGGTGATCGCACGCAGGGTCAGCGCGGCCTCGCCGCCGGTGTCGAGAAGGTCGGTCGCGGCCTTGACGATCACCTCTCTGGACAGCCGATCCGCGCGCCGCTGAGTCCTCTTCGCCACAGGCCCCATCATGCCACGGTTGGATCGCCGATCCAAAAGGGTGTTAGCGTGTTGGATCGGCGATCCAATCAAGCTTGTGGGAGGAAACACCATGACCACCCCTGTCACGATCATCGGAGCCGGTCTCGGCGGTCTCGTGCTGGCCCGCGTCCTGCACCTGCACGGCATCCCGGTCACGGTCCACGAGGCGGAGCCCTCGCCGGCCGCGCGCCGTCAGGGCGGGTTGCTCGACATCCACCCGTGGAACGGCCAACCGGCGCTCGAGGCGGCCGGCCTGACCGAGGGGTTTCGCGAGCTCATCCTGGAAGGACGCGAGTCGTATCGGGTCCTCGACCGGCACGGGACCGTGCTGCTCGACCGGCCCGACGACGGCACGGGAGTGCGTCCCGAGGTGCAGCGCGGCGAGCTGCGGCAGCTGCTGCTCGATTCGCTCCCGCACGGCATCGTCCGATGGGGCGGCAAGGTCACCGGCGTGCGGGCGCTGGACGAGGGCCGCTACGAGGCGAGACTGAACGACGGCACCACCGTCGTCACGAGCCTGCTCGTCGGCGCGGACGGCGCATGGTCACGGGTTCGCCCGCTGCTCTCCGACGCCACCCCCCGGTACGTCGGCGTGTCGGTCGTCGAGACGTTCCTGTTCGACGGCGACACCCGCCATCCCGCCGCCGCGAAAGCGGTCGGCGCCGGATCGCTGTTCGCGCTCGCGCCGGGCAAGGGCATCGTGGCTCACCGGGAGAGCGGCGGAACCCTGCACACTTACGCACAACTGCTGAAGCCGCAGGACTGGCTCGCCGACGTCGATGTCACCGAGGCCGCGACCGTGACCGCGCGGGTCGTCGAGGAATTCGCCGGCTGGGCCCCCGAGCTCACCGCCCTCATCACCGAGAGCGACACCCCTCCGGTCCTGCGCCGCCTCTTCACCCTGCCCGTCAGGCACCGCTGGGACCGTGTGCCGGGGGTGACCCTCCTCGGCGACGCCGCCCACCTCATGCCGCCGAACGGCGAAGGCGCCAACCTGGCCATGCAGGACGGCGCCGAACTCGGCCGGGCCATCGCCGCGCATCCCGACGACACCGAGGCCGCCCTCGCCGAGTTCGAGCAGGCCATGTTCGCGCGCGCGGCCGCCGAAGCCGCGGACGACGACCTCTACGAGGTCATGTTCGGTGATGGCGCGCCCAACAGCATGGTCGCCCTGCTGACCGGGGCCGAGCAGACGTCTTGACCCGCCCGCATGCCTCATGCCCAACGAAACTCCGATAGCTCGGATGTGTCTCATTGGGTGGCCACCAGAACAACGGCGGCCGAATCGTAACGCGACGTGAGCGAAGAATTACGAATTGCGGATCGTGTGTCGACGGTGGAAAGGCAGGAAGGCCCCGGCCCTGGCCCTGACCTGCCATTCGTAACCGGTGTCCGTTCACTGCGGTTGTGTGTCAGCCATCCGTAAGAGCGCTCTGGTTGGCTCTGGTGCTTGCGAGCCCCCGGGGGGATCGCCTCAGTATCGACAGAATCCTTTACAGAAAAGGAAACAGTGAATATTCAATTCAACAGAGCTTCGGGCCGGGCTCTTTTCAGACGCCGGACCGGAGTGTCGGTCGCCGTCGTGTTGTCCTTGTCCGCGGTGACCGTGGTGCCCGCCGTCGCCGACGTCGGCGCGGACGACCGGGTCGCGGTGGCGGACGCTCGCCCCGCCTGGGCGGTCGCCTCCGCGGCCCGGGGCCACGCCGACTCCGGCACGCGACTGAACGCCCGGGTCTACCTCGCCGGACGGGACCCGCGAGGACTGAACGCGTTCGTCGCCTCGGTGTCGGATCCGAAGAGCCGCGCTTACCGGCACTTCCTCACCCCGGCCCAGTACAGGGCGCGATTCGGGCCCACCGACGCCCAGACCACCGCGGTCCGGTCCTGGCTCGAGTCCGCGGGGCTGACCGTCACCGGGTCCAACCAGCACTACGTCTCGGTGCGCGGCTCGGTCGCCCAGGCCGAGAAGGCGTTCGGGACGACCATCGACGACTACCCGGACGCCACCGCCAAGGGCGCCATCCACTACGCCCCGGCGGGGCGGGTCACCGTGCCGGCCTCGATCTCCTCCGCGGTCCTCGGCGTCACCGGTCTCGACAACGGTTCTCACCGGACGAGACCACTCGTCGCGAACGACGGCGCCGTGCGGAACAGCGCCACGCAACGGGACGACACCCTGCCCGGACCGCCCTCGGCCGTACTGCGGGCCGGTCCGTGCTCTGCTTATTACGGCCAGAACCCGGCGAAGGACAAGCCTCCGACGTACGGTCGCACCGGGGTCTGGACGAACTGCGGTTACACCCCGCAGCAGTTCCGTTCGGCGTACCGCCTGAGCAACGACCTCACCGGCGCGGGCCAGACCGTGGCGATCGTGGACGCCTACGCCTCGCCGACGATCGAGTCCGACATCAGCACCTTCACCAAGAACCACGGCGTCGCGAACCTCAAGCCGGGCCAGTTCACCCAGAGCCTGCCCAGCGCCTGGAACAGCGTGAGTGAGTGCGGCGGCAACTCCTGGTACGTCGAGGAATCGATAGACGTGACCGCCGTGCACGACATCGCGCCGGACGCGAAGATCGCGTACGTGGCCGCGGCCTCGTGCAACGTGGAGGACGAGCAGGAGGCGTTGAGCCGGATCGTCGACAACAAACTGGCCACCATCGTCACCAACTCGTGGAACCGGGACGAGGAGAGCCACACCAGCCAGGCCGAGCGGGACGCGTTCGAGCAGATCTTCAAGCAGGGCGCGGCCGAGGGCATCGGCTTCTACTTCAGCAGCGGTGACTGCGGCGCGGACGACCCGAACACCGGGTGCCCGGTGTACACCGACGGCCCGTACACCGAGTTTCCGCCCTCCGACCCCTATGTGACCGCGGTCGGCGGCACCAGCCTGGCGGTCGGCTCCGACGGCAGGCAGCTGTGGCAGACCGGCTGGAACAACGTCGCCTCCAACCTCACCCCGGACGGCACCGCCTGGACTCCCGAGCCGGGGACCGGCTACCCGTCGACGTACCTCAGCGGCGCCGGCGGTGGCACCAGCGTCCTGTATCCCCAGCCGTCGTACCAGGCGAACGTGGTGCCCGAGAGCCTGTCGAAGACCCTGCCGAACGGCAAGCCGCTGACCAGCCCGATGCGGGTGGTGCCGGACGTGGCCGCGGACGCGGACAACAACACCGGCATCCTCGCCGGTTCGACGCAGCACTTCCCCGACGGCACGGACCGCTACCACGAGACCCGGTGGGGCGGCACCAGCCTGGCCGCGCCGCTCTTCGCCGGGATCCAGGCGGTGACCCAGCAGGTCATCGGCGCGCCCTTCGGATTCGCCAACCCGGCGATCTACGCCCAGCACGGCACCGCGGCGTTCGATGACGTCACCGACACACCGGGCGGTCCCAACCTGCTCCTCGGCGTGGTCCGCAACGACTACACCAACCCCTCCGACCCGAACAGCCCGCTCATCACCCGGGCCCAGACCTTCGGCCACAACGGCCTGACCCACGCGACCACCGGTTACGACAATGTGACCGGCCTCGGCTCACCGGGCGCGAAGTACTTCACGGCCTACGGCTCCCGCCCGTAGGCCCGGCGGCCCGGCGAACGCCCGCCCCCTCCGCGAGGCTCACCTTTCACCGAGTCCGCGGAGCGGGGCGGGCGGCCGGCCTTTGCCGCGCTCCTCGATGAGCTCGACCAACGCCTCACGGAGTAGCTTGTGAGTGCGTCGCACCCGCACGTTGTCAACTGACTGAGGCAGGACACTCGGCTGCGGCCGGTCGGCTATCGGCTGGTCGGCGCGTTCGATGACGATCACGCCCACGACTTCGCCGCGGGAACGCGGCTACACCGGCAGCCAGAACCTCCTCTACCGCTACATCACCCAAGGTCGCGTCGAAGACGATCGACCCGCCCTCTCGCCCCGCAGGCGTTCGCGACTACTGCTCACCCATCCGGACACCCTCAAGCCTGACCAGCAAAAACTCCTCCATAAGACCACCAGCGCCTGCTTGGAGATGACTCAACTCGCCTCACTGGTCCGCGTCTTCGCCCAACTCCTCGTCTCCGCCGAGGACAACGCGGACCGCCTGGAGAAGTGGATCCACGCCGCGGAAGAGGTAAACCTGCCGCACGTCCACTCATTCATCCGCGGTCCGCGACTCGACCAGGACGCCGTCCGCGCCGCTCTGACCCAGCGAACACCACAACGGTGGGACCGAGGGCGTCAACACCAAGACGAAGTTGATCAAAAGGCAGATGTACGGCCGGGCAGGCTTCCATCTCCTACGCCACCGCATCCTCCTCCAATAGCCTCACTCTCCGCTACCACCGAAAGAGCGACAGAGCCGAACGCTGGACAGACCCAGGAGCAGGGCTAACAGATGGGCTACCGATTCCTCCCAGCGTTATCGTGCGGTCGTGAAAGGTTTCGCACAATGTCCGCTGCTCTTTCTCGATGTAGATGGACCGCTCATCCCCTTCGGAGCGTGTCAGCGGCCGGTTCCGACTCCCCATCGGCGGCCGGTTAGCGGGGAGTTATCCGGCTGTCTGCGGTCAGGCAGTGTTGATCCCGAACATAGGTAGGCACGGGGTGAGTCCGTCGATGGTGACGGGGATCGTGCGGTGGCGTTCCCACGCCTCCCGGGTGAGGCGCATCCGGCAATCGATGACCATGGCATCGCGGACGAGATGACGATCAAGACCGTCGGGTTGGTAGCCGAGCTTTCGCGAGACAGCTTGTGAGGCCGGGTTGTCCGCGAATGCGCTAGAGACGGCTTCCTCGGCGCCCAGTTCGGTGAAGGCAAGGTGCAGGACGGCGGCGCGCATCTCGGTGCCGATTCCCTGCCGCTGGTGGCGCTGTCCCAGCCATGAGCCGGTCTGCACCCGGCGGATGACCGCCAGGTCACGTGCGCCGATGGACTGCTGCCCGACGACATCGCCGGCATGGAACACGGTGAAGCTGAGCGACCAGTCCTGCGAGGACCAATTCCCCAGCCTCAGCCAGTGGTGCTGGATGACAGCCCTGGCGACCTCGGCGGTCGGCTGGTCGGTCCACGGGATGAGGAACGGCATCACATCAGGGGCGTGAATGCCGTCAGCGGCTACCTCTGCCAGGGTGGCCAGTTCTTCGGGCGACGGCAGCCGCAGCTCAAGCCGCGGTGTCCTCAGCCGCAGTCCCAACAGCGGAAAATGATCGACCAGCATCCCCCCATCCTGGCCACGCGACCGTCGCGGTTCATCTCGTTTTCCGGCCCCGGCTCCCGGAGCGGCGGGCCACATGGCGAGTAGCTACGGAAAGTGACAACCCAACTGGCCGTATCGTCGATTGGGCAGACGGGTGCTCGTTTGCCTGGGTCGATGACGAGATCACCGATACCGATCACATCTGGCCATCCGCCCACCATCCAGGGCAGGCCCTGCTCCATCGCGTCGACGCCCGCATTGGCCTCACCAAGGGTGGCTACGTCGTACTGGACAAGTGGCTGCGCGGGACTCACGAGATGCTCACGTCAGCGACATGCCGCTGACATCCGATCAGCAGAACCGCTACGAGGTCACGCAACAACGTCGGGTAGCAGATGATCGCGTTCCAGCCACGACTCGTACCCGACGTGCCGCTCCTCCGTCGCCGACCACCACCGGCCCGGGAAATGTCGCTGGCCCTTGTAGGAGGTGAAGCTCCGCGCCGGCGACGCGGACTCCAGCCGCAGCCCCCGCGCATCCGCCAGCGGAACCCGAGCGTGCGCCCCATCCTCCGTCAGGTACCCGACCTCGAAGCCATCACCAGGCGGAGCGCCCGTACCGCCACGCATCAGGCGTAGCTCGGTCATGGCGAATGAGTCTGGCCCAAGAAGACATCACCGGTAAACCGAACGTTGCAAGGTCTGCTGCAACCTAAGTCCGAACACTGCAGTGATCGCGCGGACGGGACACCCCCGGCTGTCCGTTTCGGTCGAAGGTTGCGAGTGCCGCATGGTCTGACCGTGGAATTGAAAGGTCAGTCCGAACGCCGGTCGCCGAAGTTGTTCAGACTCACCTTGCATTTTCGGTTGGTCTGGACTCGGTGATGGCAAGGTCAGGTGGACCCTGCTGCTAATCGTGACGATCTACTGGAGCCGTTCGTGGCCGCGACCACGGTCACCGATGAGGTGTCACGCCTCGGTCGGTCGGATGGTGGGGCGGGGAGGGATCAATACGGTGGGCACGAGTGCGATCGCGGCGATTCCGAACGTCCACCACAGGGTGTGGGCGAAGGCGTCGGTCAGTACGGAAAGTGCGTGCGGTGTGCGGTTTTTGGCGACGTCGGTGAGGGTGGTGCTGCGATGCAGACCGGCGCGGAGGTAGATCTGCAGGATCACGGCTAGCGCCGCCGTGCCGACCGAGGTGCCGACCCGGGCCAGGATATTGGCTGTCGTGGTCGCCGAGGGCATTTCGCTACGGTTCAGCCCTTGGAATGCGGCGGCCATCAAAGGAGGGGCGATCATTCCGTGCCCCAGCCCGATGGTGAACAGTGAGGCGGTGAGCACTGTTGTGCTGGTGTCGGCCTGTAGTTGGGTGAAGGGGACCGTACCGAGCATCATGATGAGCAGCCCGGCCAGCGTGACGCCTCGTGGCCCGCTGCGGTCGGTCATTCGCCCTGCCATCGGCATTGTGAGCATCGCGCCGAGGCCGAACGGGGCGAGCAGCAGTCCGGTCGCCGCCGGGCTGCGGCCCTGGACGGTCTGGAAGTAGATCGGCAGCACGACGAGCAGCCCGAACACGGCCGCGCTGTAGGTGAACAATGCGGCCACGCTGGTGGTGAAGGCGCGGTGGCGGAAGGTGGTGACGTCGACCAGCGGACGCGTGTTTCCGCCGGCCATGCGGATCGCGCGGATCGTGAACACCGCGAGCAAAAGCAGCCCGGTGGCAGTGCCTGCGAGCAGGCGCAGGTTGTTGTTGCCTGCCTGGGACAGGCCGTAGACGAGTGCGGCAAGTCCCGGTGACAGCAGGGCCAGCCCGGTGATGTCGATGCGATCGCCGGCTTTGCGGTCTGGATCGCGCGGCAGCAGCCGGACGGCGAGCAACAGCGCGATGGCGCCGACCGGGAGGTTGATGAGGAACAGCCACCGCCAGGACAGGGTGTCCAGAATCGCGCCGCCGAGGACGGGGCCCAGCACCGGAGCGAGCATCGCGGGCACGGAGATGACCGTCATCATCCGGCCCATCCGCTGCGGTCCGGCCGCTGTGGCAAGCATGGTCTGGCCGACCGGCATGAGGAGCCCGCCGCCGAAACCCTGAAGGACGCGGAAGATGATCAGGCTCAAGACCGACCAGGACGCCCCGCAAAGCGCGGACCCCCCGACGAACAGGACCAGCGCTGTGATCCACATGGTCTTGGCGCCGAAGCGCCGTATGGTCCACGCGGTCAGGGGGATGCTCATCGACAGGGCCAGCGTGTAGCCGGTGAGCGTCCATTGGATGGTCGATAGCGGGGTCTGAAAGTCGTGCGCGAGCTTGTTGATCGCGACGTTGACGATCGTGATGTCCAGGACCGTCATGATGGCGCCGACCACGACCGCCAGGGCGATCCGCGTCAAGTCCGGTTCGATGACGGTGGTGGCAGGTCCGGTTCGGCTGGTCATGGTCGGCTGATCCTTCGGTCGGCTCGCTCTTGGCTGGTACCGGCCGCCGGGTCGCGCCGCCCGGCGGCCGGGTGCGTTCAGGCCAGTAGTTCGGCGAACTGACCGGGGTTGAGATAGCTGCGGGACAGCAGGATCTTGCCGTCGCGGACCCGCAGGATGAGAAGTTGCGGGATGCGGAACCCGGCTCCAGTGGAGATGACGATGCCGACGACCTCGTACTCGGCGATGATCACTTCAGGGTCGGTGGTTTCCCATACCTGGACGTTCTCGAAGCCCTGGTACTTCACTGGAGATTGGCCGCCTTGGGCGTCCATCATCTGGCGGAGGGCTTCTCGCCCCTCGATGCGGGCCGGGGCGCCGGCCGGAGCGAACGGGATCTCGTGCACCGCGTTCTCCGCATAGAGGTCGACGGCGGCCGCCTCGTCGGTGACGGTGAGCTCGTGCATCCGCGCGAGGACCTCGCGGGGAGTGAGAGTGGTCGAAGATGACATGCGTGATCTCCTGATCGAAAGGTGCTTGGGATGAACGTCGCGTAGATCGCGTGCCGGGATATATTCGGGGTGGCGACCCCGGATCGGGAATATACGGGGTCCTTACCCCGGTTGTCTATCGGAGGGGCGTTATGGTCGCGGATGACATCTCTGGGCACGCTCGGGAACGAGCGAGGCCGATGCGGGCGGATGCCCGGCGCAACCGGGAGAGGCTTCTGGAGGTCGCGCGTGAGTGCTTCGCGACGGAGGGCGTGTCTGTACCGGTCGATGAGATCGCCCGCCGGGCCGGGCTGGGTGCGGGCACGATGCACCGGCACTTCCCGACCAAGGAGTCGCTGTTCGAGGCCATCGTGCTCAGCCATATCGCCCAGCTCGTGGACGAGGCGCGCAGTTTGGCGGAGGCCGGGGATCCTGGCGAGGCGTTCTTCGGCTTCTGCCTCGGCATGGTCGAACGCGGGATGAAGAACCGGGGGCTGGCCGAGATTCTGGCCGGAGCCGGCATCGACGCGAAGGCCAGGATCGCGGCCGAGACCGAGCAACTGGATCGAGCGCTGGAACGGCTGGTGGAACGAGCCCAAGGCAGCGGCCAGGTCCGCGCTGACATCGGCATCGCCGACGTGCGTGCCTTGCTGAACAGCATTCATACCGCCGCGGAACGAGAACAGGGTGACCGGCAGATGGCGCTGCGCATGATGACTGTCATCTGCGATGGCCTGCGCGTGAATCCGCGTTAGCGAGGAGCCTCGGCTTCGTCCGGGGCGGCTTTCGGCCGGATGTCCGCAGCTCGTCCCACTGATTCATCGGGTGCGGGTTCGGTCGCTTGGTCGGCGAGTCGGGCGCGTTGGCGGACGTAGGGGCCGGGTTGGGGGTAGTTGGGGTAGTTGGGGGTAGTAAGTCTCGATGACGGGGGCGTTGGTGTGGTGGTGGTAGAGCACGGCGCAGATCTTGAGGCGTGGATGATCGTGTCGAAGACCGGGATCGGTCCGTAGGCGCGTACCAGCCGCTGGTGCTTGCGTTGGGCGGCGAGGATCTCGGAGAGGTGGCGGGGGTTGTGGTCTTGCCCGACGTCGGGTGGGCCGAGCCGATAGCCGTGGCGTCGGCAGGTGTACTCGTGGTGGGCGAACAGCCGCATGACGCGGCCGCCTCGGTGTCGGGCGGTGCAGCGCGGGCAGGCGTGTTGCGGGGTGTCGTGCAGCAGCAGCCAGTCAATGCCGGGGTCCGGTTCAGGCATCGACGGGGACGAGGCCGAGGTGTTCCCGGCTGATCTTTCCGGGGCCGTCCTCGATGGCCGGGATCGCCGCTCCGCGGATGAGCTGGGACAGGTTGCCGATCATTCCTCCGCTGCGCGGTAGAGGTATTCGACCATTCCCGCCGGTGTCCCGGGCTTGTGGTGACGCAGCCGTAGCGTGCTCTCCAGGGTGGTGATCAGGGTGTGCCAGGTCTCGCGTTGTTCGGCGGTGCCGTAGGCGAATGCGTTGGTCGGGACGACAGTGAATCGTCCGGCGATCTGACGGCCACGAGGGCCAGAGAACAAGACTTGGGCTTCGACTTCGATGCCGGCGTAGACGAACGTGGCGGGCAGCCGTTCGGCGAAGTATTCAAGCTGGTCGGACACTTCGGCGCCCGTGCGGGTGGCCCTTGGCCTGGTCGCGCTCTGCGAGAGTGTGCGTCGTCGGGTCGTACTCCGCCCGCGGGACCGCTCCGGGCGCCGCATCCGGTTGCAGGCCGGTGGTGACCTCAACGACTTGCCGTTCCCATTCCCTGGCTGCCGCGAGAACCTCGGCTGGGAGACCGTCAAGCAGCCCGAACGGCTCCACCTTGGTGCAGCGGCACCGACAGGTCCACGACCAACTCCTGCCGCCAAAGCAGGTGGACAGCACCGGCAACACCGCGATCGGATCGCCCGCTGTTTCCGCACCGGCCATCAACCCGCGCGGTGAGCGGAACGCATCCCGCAAAGCCGCAGCGATCTCAGGCGGCAGATGACGTGGATGCCGGTAGGCCGCCAGCCACCGCACGTTCGCCGTCACGATCGGATCCGGGGAGGCCACCAGCCGGTACTCCCACCCCACCAGCGCACATGCCCTCCGGGTGGCCTGCATTCTTCCGTCGCCGACCACCACCGGCCGGGGAAGTCCCGCTGCCCCTTGTGGGAGGTGAAGCTCCGCGCCGGCAGAGCGGACTCCAGCCGCAGCCCCCCAAGCATCCGCCAGCGGAACCCGTACCTGCGCTCCGTCCGAGGTCAAATACCCGACCTCGTAGCCATCGACCGGAGGATCGACGCCGCCACCGGTCACCATGCGTAAGCCCGTCATGACCGAGGATCCTCCACGACTCGGTCGTCGCCTCGCAGGGTTAATCCGAACTTCGCAAGGTCCCTCGCAACCCAAGTCCGGAACTCGCAAGGTTCATCCGGACGGGGACACCCCCGGCGGCGCTCGCTCAGAGCGAACGACCTCCGGGAAATAGATCGCGGCTCTTCTTTCTTGAGTGTGAGTGACTCAAGCTTTGGAGGCCTGATGAGCAAGACCGTCACCCTGCCGGTGCTGCCGCTCGACGACGAGGTCGTGCTGCCCGCGATGGTCGTGCCGTTGTCTCTTACGGACGATGAGGTACGAGGGGCGATCGAGGCGGCGCGCACCACGGCGCTGCCGGATGACACGGATGACAAGCCGCAGGTGCTCATCGTGCCTCGGCTGAACGGGAAATATGCCGCCGTCGGCACGCTGGCGGCGATTGAGCAGATCGGGCGGCTGCCGGGTGGGGACCCGGGGGCCGTCGTACGCGGTGTGGCGCGGGTGCGGATCGGCACCGGCACCTCCGGCCCCGGCAAGGCGCTGTGGGTCGAGGGCACCGTCGTGGAGGACACCGGGCTCGGCGAGCGGGCCGAAGAGCTGGCCAGGGAGTACCGGGCCCTGGTCATCGGCGTGCTGGAGAAGCGCGGCGCCTGGCAGGTCATCGACATGATCCGCCAGATCGAGGATCCGTCGGTGATGGCCGACCGGTCCGGGTACGCGTCCTACCTCGACGCCGAGCAGAAGACGCAGATCCTCGAGACCGCCGACGTGCCCGAGCGGCTGGAGCTGGCGATCGGCTGGACGCGTGCGCACCTCGCCGAGCTGGACGTCGCCGAGACGATCCGCAAGGACGTCGAGGAGGGCGTGGAGAAGCAGCAGAAGGAGTTCCTGCTCCGCCAGCAGCTCGCCGCCATCCGCAAGGAGCTGGGCGAGCTCAGCGGCGACCCCTCCAGCGAGGAGGAGGACTACCGCGCTCGCGTGGAGGCCGCCGACCTGCCGGAGAAGGTGCGCGAGGCCGCGCTGAAGGAGGTCGACAAGCTCGAGCGGACCGCCGAGCAGTCGCCCGAGGTCGGCTGGATCCGCACCTGGCTCGACACGGTCCTCGACATCCCGTGGAACGAGCGGAGCGAGGACGCGTACGACATCGTCGGCGCCCGGGAGATCCTCGACGAGGACCACACCGGCCTCGACGACGTCAAGGACCGCATCGTCGAGTACCTCGCCGTGCGCAAGCGGCGTGAGGAACGCGGGCTCGGCGTGATCGGCGGACGGCGTTCCGGCGCCGTGCTGGCCCTCGTCGGGCCGCCCGGGGTCGGCAAGACGTCGCTCGGCGAGAGCGTGGCACGCGCGATGGGCCGCAAGTTCGTCCGCGTCGCGCTCGGCGGCGTACGCGACGAGGCGGAGATCCGCGGCCACCGCCGCACGTACGTCGGGGCGCTGCCCGGCCGGATCGTGCGCGCGATCCGCGAGGCGGGCTCGATGAACCCGGTCGTGCTGCTCGACGAGATCGACAAGGTCGGCGCGGACTACCGTGGCGACCCGACGGCCGCCCTGCTCGAGGTGCTGGACCCGGCGCAGAACCACACGTTCCGCGACCACTACCTCGAGGTGGAGCTCGACCTGTCCGACGTGGTCTTCCTGGCCACGGCCAACGCCCTGGAGACGATCCCGGGCCCGCTGCTGGACCGGATGGAGCTGGTCTCGCTCGACGGCTACACCGAGGACGAGAAGGTCACCATCGCCCGCGACCACCTGCTGCCGCGCCAGCTCGACAAGGCCGGCCTGACCGCGGAGGAGGTCACGATCGGCGAGGACGCGCTGCGGCTGCTGGCGGGGGAGTACACCCGTGAGGCGGGCGTACGGAGCCTGGAGCGGTCGATCGCGCGGGTGCTCCGCAAGGTCGCGGCGAACGTCGCTTTGGAGACCGCGACCCTGCCGGTGTCGGTGGGCGCGGACGACCTGCGCGACTACCTCGGGCGGCCCCGGTTCACCCCGGAGACCTCGCTCAAGGAGGAGGAGCGCCGTACGGCGGTGCCGGGCGTGGCCACCGGACTGGCGGTCACCGGCGCGGGCGGCGACGTGCTCTACATCGAGGCGTCGCTGGCCGACGAGGAGACCGGCGAGACCGGCGTGACGCTGACCGGCCAGCTCGGCGACGTCATGAAGGAGTCGGCCCGGATCGCGCTGTCGTACCTGCGCTCGCGC
The DNA here is from genome assembly GCF_050936355.1 of Actinoallomurus sp. CA-142502. Taxonomy (NCBI): domain Bacteria; kingdom Bacillati; phylum Actinomycetota; class Actinomycetes; order Streptosporangiales; family Thermomonosporaceae; genus Actinoallomurus; species Actinoallomurus sp. CA-142502. Next base: position 7,849,773 of record NZ_JBNJMY010000001.1, on the reverse strand, counting down.
GGCGCGGAGATGGAGCTGCCGGTCGGCGACCTGAAGAACCGCGGCGTGCACATCCACGTGCCCGCCGGGGCGGTGCCCAAGGACGGGCCGAGTGCCGGCGTCACGATGACGACCGCGCTCGCGTCGCTGCTGTCCGGCCGGCTCGTACGCTCCGACGTGGCGATGACCGGCGAGGTCTCGCTGACCGGGCGCGTGCTGCCGATCGGCGGGGTCAAGCAGAAGCTGCTCGCCGCGCACCGGGCGGGGATCACCACGGTCCTCATCCCCAAGCGCAACGAGCCCGACCTGGACGACGTGCCGGCGGAGGTGCTGGAGCAGCTGACCGTCCACGTGGCCTCCGACGTCCGCGAGGTGCTCGACTGGGCGCTGGAGCCGGCGACGACCGGACAAACGGTCGCGGCCTGACATTTCGCCGAATGGCCTGATGGCTGCCGGAAGGGCGGTCCCGCGAAGGCGGGACCGCCTTTTCGTTTACGCCACGCTTAGGGGCTTCTGCGCGACAATCGGGTTCGCTAGGCCAACTGAATCGTGAACAGGGGAAAGTGAGATGGCGGAACAGGACGAGCGCGATCCCCGCGAGGGCGCCACACCGGCCGGGGAGTCGCCGGCCGCACGGCCCGAGCCTCCCGCGCCGCCGGCCGGCGGCGGGCAGACGCCGCCTCCGCCGGGTCCGGGCGCGCCGCCGCCCCACGGCGGGGCGCAGGCGGAGTTCCTCGAGTCCGGCCGCACGGCCCCGCCGTACGTGGAGGGCGCCGCGCCGCCGCGGGAGTCCCGCTGGCACCGGTGGTCCTCGAACGGGACGGCACGGGCCGGCGCGCTGACCCTCGTGGCCGGCCTGATCGGCGGGCTGGTCGGCGGCGGCATCGTGGCCGCGTTCAACGACGACCACGGCTCTGACCACACGGTCCGTCTCATTCAGCGGGACGGCCGTGACTTCGGCTTCGGCCGGCGCGGCTTCGTGCCGCCGAACGGCGGCTGGGGCCAGTACCGCCGCATGCCGCAGCCGAACCAGCCACAGCAGCCGGACCAGTCGGGAGCGCCGGTTCCGGTGCCTTCGCCGAAGGCGAGTGGCTGAGGCCGGTCAGGACGGGCTGAGGCGGAAGACGCGCGGTTCGCGCTGGTCGGCGCGTTCGAGGTGGGTGTCGTGGGTCGATCAGGTCCGTACGCGGCGGGGGCGGATTCGCGGCGTGCCGTAGTCGGGCGCGCCGGTTCCGGTGCCTTCGCCGAAGGCGAGTGGCTGAGGCCGGTCAGGACGGGCTGAGGCGGAAGACGCGCAGTTCGCGCTGGTCGGCGCGCGCGACGTAGGTGTCGTAGACCGACCAGATCCGCACCAGGCGGGGCCAGACCTCGGCGCGGTCGGCGCCCTCCAGCGCCTGTGCCGTGACCGGGATGCGGCGGCCCTGGTAGCGGACCTCGGCCTTCGGGTCGGCCAGGAGGTTCGCCGTCCATGCCGGGTGGTGGTCGCGGCCGAAGTTGCTGCCGACGACGACGAACGACCCGTCCTCCTCGGGCAGGCAGATCAGCGGCGTCTCCCGTGCCAGGCCGGTCTTGCGGCCGGTCGTCGTGAGCACGATGCTCGGCAGCACGATCGCCGGCAGCAGGACGCGCCCGCCGGACAGGCGGTGGAGCACCCGGTCGAGCGGCGGGACGACCTTCGGGCCGATCCGGGCGAACCACGGCGCGCTCGCCAGCCGCCGGGCGACCGGTGTGAGCACTCCCTGCAGGGCGCGAACGGGCATCACGAGCTCCTCATGGTCTGGGGCCTGTCTCAAAGCCCCGCTGTCCTACCGGTCCCAGGCGCCCGGCACGGGCCGGGCGCAGGTGTCCCGCGGCGGCGAGCCAGCGCAGGGTGTCGGCCACGCTCTCCTCCAACGGGCGGAGCGTCAGGCCGAGAGCGTCGAGGGCGACCGTGTCGTCCGAGGGGACGAGCGTCACCATCAGCTCGGCCGCGTCCCGCGTCAGCGGGTAGCGGAACCCGTGCACCTTCTTCGCGACGTCCAGCAGCGTACCGAGCGCGATCATGAGACCGCCGGGCAAGCGGATCCGGCGGCAGCGGACGCCGGTCAGCGCGTCGCACAGGTCGGCGAACTCCGGCCATCGCACGTAGTGCCCGCCCAGGATGAGCCGCCGGGCGCCACGGCCGGGCTCGACGCAGCGGGCCAGCGCCTCTCCCAGGTCGCGCACGTCCAGAAGCGACACTCCGCCGGGCGCCACCGGCCAGGCGATGCCCAGTCCGGCCGCCAGACCCGCCGGCATCGCGTCCAGGTGGGGCTGGGACGGCCCGAGCACCCCGCCCGGATAGACGATCGTGACCGGCGCGCCGTCGTCCTGCAGGCTCCGCGCGTACCGCTCGGCCTCCAGCTTGGACCGCCCGTACCCGGTGCGCGGCCGCGCCAGGGGAGCGTCGGAGGTGATCACCGGGCTCGCGGGCGGGACGAACACCGCGATCGTGGACGTGTGGATCACCGGGTCCAGGCCGCGGGCCACCGCGCCGCCGACGACGTTGCGCGTGCCGGTGACGTTGACCGTGACCAGGTCCGTACGACGGCCCGTGACGCCGAGGGCCGCCGCGGCGTGGATCACCGCGTCGCAGCCGTCGAGGGCGCGGCCGACGGCCTCCTGGTCGAGCATGTCGCCGGGGCACATCTCGGTGTCATCGGGGTCGACCCCGAGATCGGCGAGGGTGCGGCCCGTCCGGCCGGAGTCGCGGACGAGCAGCCGGGGGCGGTGACCGAAGGCGAGGAGCGACTTCACCGCGTGCGACCCGACGTAGCCCGAAGCACCGGTGACGAGTACCCGCATGACCTTCAACGTAGTCCTCGGTGATCATTCACCGTCATGGGCGTGAACCGAGACGCCTCACATCTGTTACCGGTTTGCAACAAAGGGTGTGATCTAGATCTCAAAAGTCAACGCCGCCTCTGCGGTGTCCTTGGCGTCACGTTTTGGGATGAGACGTGTCCGTATGTCGAGATGAGCAACGCCTCCGCCGGTCCGCTATGCTCGCGTTTGCCCAGGCCAGGCAGGGCATCCGCCTTCGTGATCATTTTCACGTGACCGCCGTCTCGAGCGGCCAAAAGCGGAAAACCTGCCGATCTACCCCCGAATTGCGGGGTTCAAACACGGTGATCAAAAACCGGTCCGGAGTGAGGTTTCGGGTTCGCTAAATTCGGAACCCATGTCGTCAGGACATCCGAGCGCACCGCATTCCCCGACCATCGCCGACACCGAGGTGTTCGAGCCTCCCAGAATCGAAGACGGCCGCCATTTGTGGCGCATCGCGCGTGATTCGAAGACCCTCGACCTCAATTCTCCCTACAGCTATGTGCTCTGGTGCCGTGACTTCGCGGCGACCTCCGTGGTCGCCCGGTCCGGCGGTGAGATCCGCGGCTTCGTGACCGGTTTCGACCGGCCCGAGGAGCCCGGGACCCTCTTCGTCTGGCAGGTCGCGGTGGAAAAGGACTGGCGCGGCCGCTCTCTCGCCGGCCGTATGCTCGGCCACCTCGCCGACCGGGGCCACCGGTACGTCGAGGCGACCGTGACCCCGGACAACGTCGCCTCATCCCGGCTCTTCACCGCCTTCGCCCGCGATCGCGGCGCCGAACTGCGCCGCACCCCGCTCCTCTCCGAGGAGCTGTTCCCCGGCGACCACGAGCCGGAGGAGCTCTACCGCATCGGCCCACTGGACGTACCAGCCATGTCAGGAGACAGGTGAGACGCATGGACGTGTTCGAGTCGCTCGAGTCCGAGGTCCGCAGCTACTGCCGGGGGTGGCCGGCGGTGTTCCAAAAAGCCTCCGGCAGCCGCCTGTACGACGAGGAGGGCAACGCCTTTCTCGACTTCTTCGCCGGCGCGGGAACGCTGAATTACGGCCACAATCACCCGCTGCTGAAGGAGAAACTCCTCGCTTATCTGGCCGACGACAACGTCGTGCACGGCCTCGACATGTACACGGTCGCGAAGCGGCGCTTCCTTGAAACGTTCCAGAACGTCGTGCTGGCACCGCGCGGGCTCGACTACCGCGTCCAGTTCCCCGGCCCGGCGGGCACGACCGCGGTCGAGGCGGCGCTGAAGCTCGCCCGCAAGTACACCGGCCGGGAGACGATCGTCAGCTTCACCAACGCCTTCCACGGCATGTCGCTCGGTGCGCTCGCGGTCACCGGCAACGGCATGAAGCGTGGCGGCGCCGGGATCCCGCTGGGCCACTCGGTGCCCATGCCGTTCGACAACTACCTCGACGGGCGGACGCCGGACTTCCTGCTGTTCGAGCGGCTGCTGGAGGACAGCGGCAGCGGCCTGGACGCTCCGGCCGCGGTCATCGTGGAGACCGTCCAGGGCGAGGGCGGGCTGAACGCCGCCACCCCCGAGTGGCTTCGCGGCCTGGCCGACGTGTGCCGGCGCCACGAGATGCTGCTCATCGTCGACGACGTCCAGATGGGCTGCGGGCGCACCGGGCCGTTCTTCAGCTTCGAGCAGGCCGGCATCGTGCCCGACATCGTCTGTCTGTCCAAGTCGCTGAGCGGCTACGGCCTGCCGTTCGCCGTGACGTTGCTCAGGCCGGAGCTCGACGTGTGGGAGCCCGGCGAGCACAACGGAACGTTCCGCGGGTTCAACCCGGCGTTCGTCACCGCCACGGCCGCGCTGGAGTTCTGGGACGGCGAGGGCGGCAAGGGGATGGAGAAGGAGACCCTCGCCAGGAGCGAGCAGGTCGAGCAGGCGCTCGGGAAGATCGCCGCGGCCCACCCCGAGGCGATCAGCGGGGTTCGCGGGCGTGGCCTCGCCCAGGGACTCGCCTTCACCGAGCCCGCGGCGGCGACGAGGGTGTGCGCCGAGGCGTTCGACCGCCGCCTGCTCATGGAGACCTCCGGGCCGGAGAGCGAGGTCGTCAAGCTGCTGCCGCCGCTCACCACTACCTCCGACGAGCTCGACGAGGGGCTCGACATCATCGCGTCCTCCGTGGACGCGGTGCTCGCCTGACCAGAAAGACCAAGCAGACCAAGGCAGACAAGGCACAAGGAAGGGAGAACCCATTGATCGTCCGCTCGCTGAAGGAGATCAGCGGTACCGAACGCGACGTGGAGGCACCCACCTGGCGGAGCCGTCGCTTCGTGCTGGCGAGCGAGAAGGTCGGCTTCTCTATGCACGAGACCGTGATGTACGCCGGCACCGAGACGCACATGTGGTACGCCAACCACATCGAGGGCGTCTACGTCATCGAGGGCGAGGGCGAGCTCGTCAACGAGGAGACCGGTGAGAAGCACCATCTCGAGCCCGGCACGCTCTATCTCCTCGACGGCCACGAGCACCACACCGTACGGCCCCAGACCGACCTGCGGACCGTCTGCGTCTTCAACCCACCATGCACGGGACGGGAGGTGCACGACGAGAACGGCGTCTACCCCCTGATCACCGAGGAGGCCTGAAATGATCGAGCACCCGAACCCCGGACCCAACGACCTCTACCCCACCCGCAAGGCCGGCGAGCCCGCACTGCTCTACCGCACCGACCCCGTGGCGTACGGCGGCCCCGGCGACGGTCCCATCGACGCCGAGACCCTCACCTCGTACGACGAGAAGGGTTTCCTGACGATCGAGGAGCTGCTCGCGCCCGAGGAGATCGAACGCTACCGCGCCGAGCTGCGCCGGCTGTCCGAGGACGAGGCCGTGCTGCGCGACGAGCGGACCGTCACCGAGCGCGGCTCCGACGAGATCCGGTCCATCTTCGAGGTGCACAAGGTCAGCGAGGTGTTCGCCGAGCTGGTGACCGACCCGCGCGTGGTCGGCCGGGCCCGCCAGATCCTGGGCTCCGACGTGTACGTGCACCAGAGCCGGGTCAACTACAAGCCGGGGTTCAAGGGCAAGGACTTCTACTGGCACTCGGACTTCGAGACGTGGCACGCCGAAGACGGAATGCCTCGTATGCGTGCTGTAAGCATTTCCATCGCGCTCACCGAGAATTTCGTCCACAATGGTGGCTTGATGATCATGCCGGGATCGCATCGGACGTTCGTCTCGTGTGTGGGCGAAACCCCGAACGATCACTACAAAGAGTCGCTGCGCGGTCAGGAGGTCGGCACTCCCGACCCCGACAGCCTGTCGATCCTGGCCAACAAGCACGGCATCGATCTGTTCACCGGGCCCGCGGGCTCGGCGACGATGTTCGACTGCAATTGCATGCACGGTTCGAACGGCAACATCACGCCGTTCCCGCGATCGAACGTCTTCATCGTCTTCAACAGCGTCGAGAACACCTGTGAGGAGCCCTTCGCCGCACCGTCCCGCCGACCCGAGTTCATCGCCGCCCGGGACTTCACCCCGGTAGGCGACAGATAATCCCCCGAGCCTTCGGCGGTGGCCACCCCGGTTTCCGGGGTGGCCACCGCCGGGCTCTCGGACCTTGGAGATCCCCCATGACCTCATCACGACGTGACTTCCTCCGCACCGCGGCCGTGCTGGCCGGAGCCGTGCCTCTCGCGGCGGCGTGCTCGACCACGGACCCCGGCAAGGAACGGTCCGGCGGTGGCACCCTGGAACGCGCCAAGCAGCAGGGCTACATCCAGGTGGGCTTCGCCAACGAGTCGCCGTACGGCTTCACGGACAAGAGCGGCAAGCTCACCGGTGAGGCGCCGGAACTGGCTCGGGTGGTCTTCAAGGAACTGGGCATCAAGGACGTACGAGGCGTTCAGGTCGACTTCGGCGGCCTCATCGGCGGTCTGCAGGCCCGCCGCTTCGACACCATCGCGGCCGGCATGTTCATCACGCCCGAGCGGTGCGCCCAGGTCGCCTTCGCCGACCCGGACTACGTCGCGACGACCGCGTTCCTGGTGCCCAAGGGAAACCCGAAGGGCATCAAGCGGTTCGAGGACGCCGCCAAGCAGAACATCAAGCTCGGCGTGCTCACCGGAGCGGTCGAGGAGGGGTACGCCACCAAGCTCGGCGTGAAGAAGGGCAACATCAAGACCTTCGCCGACCAGCCCAGCGCGTACGAGGGCCTCAAGGCCGGGCGCATCGACGCGATCGCGCTGACCCGCATCTCGCTCGCCGACACGCTGTCCAAGCACCCGGGAGCGCCGTACGAGCTCACCGAGGCGTTCGTGCCGCTGATCGACGGCAAGGAGCAGTTCGGCGCGGGCGGCTTCGCGTTCCGCAAGGCGGACACCGACCTGCTGAACGCCTTCAACGGCAAGCTCGCGGAGCTCAAGCAGAACAACCGGCTCCTGCCGATCATCCAGCCGTTCGGCTTCACCCAGGCCGAGTTGCCGGGCAGCCACACCGCCGCCGAGCTCTGCAAGGGCTGATCCGGGGTGTCTGACGTCCTCAGCAGCTACCCGCTGCTGCTCCGGGGCGCGTGGGTCACCATCCAGCTCACCGTGTACGGCAGCGCGCTCGCACTCGTGCTCGCCTTCGTCTTCGGTCTCATGGGCGGCGCGCGGTCGGCGTGGGTGCGGGCGGTCGGCCGGGTCTACGTGGAGTTCTTCCGCGGCACCGCGACGCTCGTGCTCATGTACTGGCTGTTCTACGCGCTGCCGCTGATCGGGTTCAGGTTCGCGCCGATGTTCGCGGCCGTCCTCGCGCTCGGCCTCAACGTCGGCGCGTACGGCGCCGAGGTCGTGCGCGGCGCCGTGAAGGCGGTGCCCAAGGCGCAGTTCGAGGCCACGATCGCGCTGAACATGCGGCCGTGGCAGCGCCTGCGGCGGGTCCTGCTGCCGCAGGCGGTCGCGCTGATGCTGCCGCCGTTCGGCAATCTGCTGATCGAGCTCATGAAGGGCAGCGCGGTCGTGTCGCTGATCTCCATCGCCGACCTGATGCTCCGGGCGCAGCAGCTGCGCCAGTCCACCGGCCAGACCACCGCGGTCTTCCTGGTGATCCTGGTGATCTACTTCGTGATCGCCCAGGTGCTCCAGCTGCTCGTGCGCTACCTGGAGCGCCGCGCCGACATCATGCTGGGGCGGCGGCCGGGACGCGCGGCGCGGTCGGCCCTCGACACTCTGGGGGCGGCCAAGTGATCTGGGACTGGCACTTCGCCGGGAAGATCCTCCCGGACCTGCTGCGCGGGCTGGTCGTCACGGTCGAGGCGACGCTGCTCGGCTACGCCGTCGCGCTGGTCCTCGGCCTGCTCTGGGCCGTGCTGCGCCGCTCGCCCAGCCGGGTCGTGAACCAGGTGGTCCGCTGGGTGGTGGAGTTCATCCGCAGCACGCCGCTGCTGGTGCAGCTGTTCTTCCTGTTCTTCGCGCTGCCCTCGATCGGCCTGACGTTCAGCGCGCTGGTCACCGGCGTGATCGGCCTCGGCGTGCACTACTCCTCCTACACCTCGGAGGTGTACCGGGCCGGCATCGCGGACGTGCCCGCCGGCCAGTGGGAGGCCACGACCGCCCTCAACCTGCCGCGCCGGCGGGTCTGGTTCGGCGTCGTCCTCCCGCAGGCGGTGCGCAAGGTCATCCCGACCCTGGGCAACTACCTCATCGCGATGTTCAAGGACTCGCCGCTGCTGCTGGCGATCACCGTGCCCGAGATGCTGCACAGCGCGTACGACGTGGGCGCCAAGTCGCTGCGCTTCCTGGAGCCGATGACGATCGTCGGTGTGCTGTTCGTCATCGTCAGCGTTCTGTCCTCTCTCCTCCTGCGACGCCTGGAGTTCCGCTATGGCAACAACTGACCCCGCCGCCGAGGCGCTGCCGCCGCGGGAGCACGCCGACGGCATCCGGTTCGATGGGGTCGTGAAGCGTTTCGGCGACAACGTGGTCCTGCGCGAGCTGGACTTCGCCGTCGCCCCCGGCGAGCGCGTCACCCTCATCGGCCCGAGCGGTTCGGGCAAGACGACGATCCTGCGGCTGCTGATGACGCTGGAGAAGGTGGACGACGGCGTCATCTGGGTGAACGGCCACCCGCTGTCGCACATGAAGCGCGGCGAGCGCCTCGTGCCCGCGGACGACAAGTACCTGCACAAGGTCCGCGGCGACATCGGGATGGTGTTCCAGCAGTTCAACCTGTTCCCGAACATGTCGGTGCTGCGCAACGTCACCGAGGCGCCCGTGCACGTCCTCAAGCTGTCCCGTGACGAGGCGAACGAGCGGGCCCGCGGGCTGCTGGACCTGGTCGGCCTGGCCGACAAGGCGGACGCCCATCCCGCCCAGCTGTCCGGCGGGCAGCAGCAGCGCGTCGCGATCGCCCGCGCCCTCGCGATGCAGCCGAAGATCCTGCTGCTGGACGAGGTCACCTCCGCGCTCGACCCCGAGCTCGTGGCGGGCGTGCTCGACGTGCTGCGCGACATCGCGAACGAGACCGACATCACGATGCTCTGCGTGACGCACGAGATGGGCTTCGCCCGTGACGTGTCCCATCGGGTGCTGATGTTCGACCAGGGGCAGATCGTCGAGGAGGGCTCGCCGGAGAAGATCTTCAGTGAGCCGGAGAACCAGCGTACGCAGGACTTCCTGCACGCGGTCCTCGACCAGCACTGAGCGGCGCGCTCTCGTCGAGAGGCCGCCGGGACGCCCACGGGCTCCCGGCGGCCTTCGTCATTCCGCGTCGCTCGCCCGGCCGCTCGCCAGGAGACGGAGCGCCAGCCGCGCCGACCGGTGGCGCACGATCCGGGCGAGCGTGGTCTCGCCCAGGGTGATCCGGCAGAACAGCCGCCATCCCCACGGAGTGCGGGTCAGCAGCCGGTGCATCGTCCGGGGGCGGCGTTCGAACGCCGTCAGGAACAGGGCGCCGGCCCGCATCTCGCGCGCCAGCGACGAGTCGACCTCCGCCGCGTACGCGCCCTGCGCGTCGGCCAGCTCTCCGCGCGCCGCCCGTGCCGCGGTCCGGCCGGCCATGGTCCCCGACCTGACCGCGAAGGAGATGCCTTCGCGGGTCCAGGGTTCGAGCAGGCCGGCGGCGTCGCCGCAGAGCAGCACCCGGCCCAGGCCCAGGGGCGAGCCGGGGGTCCGGCAGCGCGTCAGATGGCCGGACTCATGGAGGACCTTCTGGTCCCGCAGCCCCTGCTCGCGAAGGAACGCCTTGAGGTAGGCGCGCGTGCGGTCGGGCGTGCCCTTACGGGCGATCACTCCGACCGTGAGGCGCTCGCCCTTGGGGAAGACCCATGCGTACGACCCGGGGATCGGCCCCCAGTCGATGTGGATCCGCCCCTGCCACGCGTCGCCCACGCCCGCCGCGTCGAGCTCGACCTCCAGGCCGAGGTCGACCTGGCCGAGCTCCACGCCGACGTGCCGGGCCGTACGGCTGGCGCTGCCGTCCGCGCCGACGACGTAACGCGCGCGCACCGGTCCCTGGCTCGTGGCCAGCTCCACCACGCCGTCCGCCTCGGTGATCGAGGAGACCGTCACGCCGTGCCGTACCACGGCGCCCTCGGCGACGGCGCCGTTCAGGAGCGCGTGGTCGAACTCGGTGCGGTCGGTGAGCGACAGGATGCGCGTGGGCGACGTGCGGTGCCGGACGTCCTTCCCGCGTTCGCTGAACGTCGCGGAGACGATCTCCTGCCGCACCGGGACGTCGAGGCCGGCGGGCAGCGAGGCGAGCGTGACGCCGATGAGGCCGCCGCCGCAGGTCTTGTAGCGGGGGAACGACGAGCGGTCGAGGATCAGGGTGTTCGCGCCGGCCCTGGCCGCGGCGAGAGCCGCGCTGCTGCCGGCCGGCCCCGCGCCGACGATGACGACGTCGTACGGCTCTGATGTCTCGATGCCCCCAGCCACGCCGTCACCCTATCGATCACCCGCGCACCGCCCGTACGCGTTCAGCCGCCGTCCGCGCCGATCTCCTGCCACGCCCCGTCCGGCCCGAGGGTGAACCTGCGAGGCCGTCCCATCGCCCGTACCGCCTCCGCGTAGGCGGCCTCCCGCACGGCCTGCTCCGCACCCGACGGGTCGGCCACCCGGAACCCGTGCAGGTGGACCTCGTGCGGATCGATGTCGTCCGGTGCCGGAGCACCCTCCACCGTGAAGCCGAACAGCGCACGCAACGCCTCTTCCCCCAGGTCGAGCGGGTGGAACGGCAACGGGTACGGGCCTTCGTCCGGCCATCCGGGCATGGGCTCGACGGGATGCTCGCCCGCCCAGAACGGCAGCTCGAAGTCGTACGGGTCGCCGATGTTCTCCATGACGCCGCCGTCGGGGGACAGGCTCAGCGACCGGACCAGCTCGCCGTCCTCCCAGACCCCGAAGCCGAGCCAGTCCACCACCGAGTGCATCCCGTGCACGACGATCCGCCGGCCCGCGGCCGCGTCGTGCAGGTGCGCCGGCAGCTCGGACGGGCGGTCGAGCATGAACCTCCGGTCGCAGAACAGCTCCGCCCCGGCAAGGACCGTCGCGTACGTCATGTCGTCCGGCGGGTACACCCAGTCCAGCAGCGTCCCGTCCCCGTCGGGCGCGACCGCGTAACCCGGAAGGACCCGGCGCACCGGCGTCTCGACCTCGGAGCGCTCCGCCCGCGTCGCTCCGCGCAACGCCGGACGGAGGTCACCCTCGCTGAACGCCAGCAACGCCGTTTTCGCACCCATGCCGCTCCCTCTTCCGGTCTCGCTTCCAGCGAGGTCCGCACGCTATCCGTGGGTGCCGACAGACGGGCGCGGCGTTCAGACCCCGGTCAGGGAGATCAGGTTCCACGAGGTGCCCCCGTGGGCGACGGTGCAGGTGTACGGCGCCGGCGGACGCCCGGCGACGAGTGCCGTACCGGTGACGACGTGCCGGACCGATGACAGGTCGCGGACCTTTTCCCGGGAGAAGCGCACGTCCGCGCCGGCCTCGCGGCCCCGGACGAAGCGTTCGCAGACGAGTTTCGCCTCGCCGTCATGGTTCTGCCCGGACGCCAGGACCGTGACGAGGCCCGCCGCGACGAAGACGGCGACGAGGCAGGCGACCAGCCAGGGCCGCCGCTCGCCGGGGAGGCCGGGGGAGCGCTCCTCCGGATCGTCACCGGGTTCGGACACGAGATCACCGCCGTGAGGAATCGGGCCGGCCGGCGCCGGTCAGGTGCCGAGACTATTCCCCACAATGCGGTCACCGGTGCGCTGGATCAATCCGCGAACATCTGGGCGGCCATGTGCCGGGAGTTATCGACGGCTTCGAAGCCGCGGGGCAGCATGACCGCCTGGTAGGCGGCGACGGCTTCGGTGAGCGACTTCTCACCCCGTGCGGCGGAGAGGATCTCGCCGGCCAGGGTGGCGGCGTCGGCCAGTGCGGTGTTCGCGCCCGCGCCGGCCGTGGGCGGCATCGTGTGCACCGCGTCGCCGAGCAGGGTGACCGGGCACGGTTCCCAGTTCGGGATCCGCTCGCTGATCCGGAAGGTGATCGGGAAGAACGTGTCGACGTCGGCGTGAGCGTAGATCTCGCGGATCGTGGGGTGCCATCCTTCGACGGTGTCCACGGAGAGTTTCCACAGCTCCTCCGACGACATGCGGAACAGCGTGTCGTCCGTGACGCCGAGACGTTCGGGGGTCGCGATGAGGGTGACCATCAGGTAGTCCTGTCGATGGTCCGCGCGAGTGCGGAATCGAACGGTGCCGAAGCCGGCGCCGCAGGTGCTGCCGCCGGATACCCAGCACAGGCCGCGCTCGAACTCCTCGGGACTCAGGGGGCCGGTGAGGGGCATCCGGCCGTAGACGCAGCGCAGGCCGAAATCGTTCACCACGGCGTCGGGCAGCAGCCGGCGGCGGACGGCCGAGCCGACGCCGTCCGCGCCGACCAGGAGATCGCCCTCGTCGCCGCCACCCTCGGCGAACTCGACCCGGACCCGGCCTGAGCCGGTGACCTGGTAGGCGCGCACGGTGCGCCCGAAGTGGACGACGTCGTCGAGGCCGGTGAGCAGCCCCCGGCGGAAGGAATCGCGGTCGACCGCGGTGAGCTGTTCGGCGGGGATGTCGGGGAAGTGCTGCACGAACACCCGCTGCAGCCCGGTGGTGAAGGTGGCCACCAGATCGCCGTTGCGGCCGCTGGTGCCGCGCAGCGTGTCCAGCACCTCCGGTGAGACGCACTCGGCCAGGGCGGCATTGCCGTTCGGGTCGATGTGGATGCGGTAGCCCTGATCGCGAACCTGAGGGGTCGAGTCCTGCTCGTAGACGGCGACGTTCAGGCCGGCGTGGTGCAGCGCCTGCGCCAGGGCCAGACCGCCGACGCCGCCGCCGGCGATGAGGATTCGTGGGCTGTCGGGCATGTCGATCTCCTTACTGATTCCTGCTTGTCGTTGTGCGGGTCCAAGGTGCCCCCGGCCGCGCCCCTCTGTCAAGCGTTCGTTTGAGACTTTCAAATGAACGCTTGAAAGTGCCACGCGGATGTATGATCGCGCCTGTGTCCGCTTCGAAACCCCGTAGGTCGCCCGGGCCGCAGGAGCGGGTGCGCGATCCCCAGCGCACCCGCGAGCTGATCCTGGACGCGGCGATGGCCGAGTTCGGCGCGCACGGATACGCCGGCGCACGGATCAGCGCGATCGCCGCCCGCGCCGGGGTGAACGTGCAGCTGATCTCCTACTACTTCGACGGCAAAGAGGGCCTGTATCGCGCCATTTCGCAGCAGTGGCAGCGGCGCCAGGGCGACCTGGCGCCGGCGGGCACCCCGTTGCCCGAGCAACTACGCCGCTATGCGCTGGAGGCGTTGCGCAACCCGGCCGGGGTCCGGCTGCTGGCCTGGAACGGGCTCGAGTACGCCGGGTCCGAATCCCCCTCGCACACCGGCCTGTTCGCCGAGACCATCGACGAGCTGCGGAAGCTGCAGGAGTCCGGTCGCCTGCCGGCCGATCTCGACCCGCCCTGCCTGGTGATCATGCTGATGGCCATGACCATGGCGCCGACCACGCTGCCGCACATCATCGAGGGCACCTGCGGCGTCGACCCGCGCTCGCCCGAGTTCCTCGAACGATTCGCCGACCAGGTGGCCGCCCTGGCAGGCCATCTCGGGCTCGGATCCGCGCACGCCTCCGAGACCTCCGCGGCGGCACCGCCGGATGAGGACTGACGCCACGTCGTGACTTGATCGCGGTGGACCACGGCCGTTGAGGCGCCGGCGTCTCCGCCGAGCGGCCCTGGCTGGACAGCCACGGCCGATGAGGCCAACCTGGCGGAATGTCCGAAATGCTGAAAGGGGAGGTCACTCTCATCCGGCGGGTCCTGGCTGCGCGGTTGCCGGCATGGATGCCCGGTTGGTCGGCCGAGGCGGCGTTGCGCGCGCTGCGGACCGTTCTCGTGGTGCCGGGGTTGTTCGCGTTCTCCTCCGAGGTGATCGGCGATCCGCAGGTGGCGACCTTCGCGGCGTTCGGTGGGTTCGCCACGCTGGTCATGGCCGGGTTCGGAGGGACGCGGAGGGAGAAGCTGGCCGCCCACCTCGGGCTCGCCGTCGTCGGAAGCGCCCTTGTCGCGCTCGGCACCGTCGTCGGTTCCACCCCGGCGCTGGCCGTTCTGGTCACCCTGCCGGCGGCCTTCGTGGTGATGTTCGCGGGGGTGGCCGGCCCGGCCGCCGCCTCGGGCGTGACGGCGGCTCTGGTCGCGTACGTGCTGCCCGCGGCGATGCCCGGTACGGCCGAGATGATCCCCTCGCGGCTGGCCGGGTGGTGGATGGCCTCGGTCGCGGGCACGGCGGCGGTGCTGCTCCTGTCGCCCCGGCCGCCGGGACACCGGCTCCGCGCCTGCGCCGCGGCGTGCGGCGACGCGCTGGCCGACCAGCTCGACGCGGCGCTGCGGAACGAGCTGACCCCCGAGCACGCCGAGGCGTCGCTCGCGGCCGAGCACGCGCTGCGCGGCGAGTTCACCGCGACTCCGTACCGGCCCACCGGCCTGGGCACGACCGATCAGGCACTGGACAACCTGGTCGGGCTCCTGGAGTGGTGTACCGCCGTGGTGTGCGAGAGTCTCGCCGAGTATCGGGACCTCAGCACGGTCCCCGCCGTGGAGCGCGAGCTGCTGACGGCGACCGCGCGGACGCTGCGTGATCTGGCCGCCGTACTCTCGGACGAGCGGGTCACCCCGGACCTGCCGGCGCTGCGAGAGTGCCTGGAGGCCAGCGTCGCCCACCTGCGCGGGTTGGGCGTGGTCGAGGCCCGCTACCGCGACGCGGTCCACCTGTCCTTTCACGCACGGACGCTGGCCCTCGTGGTCCAGCAGGCCACCGAGGACGCGCTGATCGCGATGCGGCGGGCCGATCCCGACACGATCGCCGGACGGAGGCGGCGTTGGTACGGCCTGCCCGGCGACCCGCCCTCCGCCGGGCCGAGGGTCGTGGAGGAGCGCCGGCCGCGCGAGGAGGCGCCCCGTACCGCCGCGCTCGCCGGGGCCGCCACCGTGACGTTGCGGCATGTCAGCGTACGTTCGGCGTGGTTCCTCAACAGCGTGCGAGGGGCGGTCGCGCTGGCCGCGGCGATCGCCGTGGCCGACCTGACGGGCGTGCAGCACGGCTTCTGGGTGGTGCTGGGCACGCTGTCGGTGCTGCGGACGAGCGCCGCCTCGACCGGCGCCACGGCGATGCGCGCCCTGGCCGGTACGGTCGCCGGATTCGTCGTCGGCGCGCTGCTCCTGCTGACGCTCGGCACCGGCCCGGCCGCACTGTGGGTGGCGCTTCCGGTGGCGATGGCCGTGGGCGCGTACGCGCCGGGGACGGCGCCGTTCGCGGTCGGGCAGGCGGCCTTCACGGTCATGGTCTCGGTGCTCTACAACCTGGTGGCGCCCGCCGGGTGGCGGGTCGGCATGCTGCGCCTGGAGGACGTGGCCATCGGCTGCGCGGTCAGTCTGGTGGTCGGCGTGCTGCTGTGGCCGCGCGGGGCGAGCGCGGTGGTCGGTGACGCGCTCGCGGACGCGTTCCGGCGGGGCGGCGACTACCTGTGCCAGTCGGTCGCCTGGGCGCTCGGGGTGCGTCCGTCGCCGCCCGACGCGGCGCCGGCCGTCACGGCGGGACTCCGGCTCGACGACGCTCTGCGCGGCCTCCTGGCCGAGCAGGGCACGAAACACCTGTCCAAGGAGGAGCTGTGGCGGCTCGTCGGGGGCACGGTGCGACTGCGCCTGACGGGCCTCTCCATGGCCGGGCTGCCCAGCCCGGACGCCGAACCCGATCCGGCGAGCCGTGCGCTCAGCGCGCAGGCCACCCGGCTGACCGGCTGGTTCGACGAGGTCGCCGGGCATCTCGGCCCGCCCGCCGGTAGGCCGTTCGTCCCGCTGCGGCCGCCTTCCCCAGAGTCACTGCGCCTGGCCCGGTCCGCACTCGACGCGTCGGACCGGAACATCGCCTGCACGCTGTGGGTGGCGCAGCACCTGGAGCACGTCGTGCCGTACCTGGAGGATCTGACCGGCCCGGCCGATCAGATCGCACGGCTCCGGCGGGCGCCCTGGTGGCGCTGACGGGTCAGCGTTCGACGAGGGTGAGGGTGAAGGAGTAGCGGCTCGCGCGGTAGACGTGCGTGGCGAACTCGATGGCGCGGCCGTTGTCGTCGAAGGCCGTGCGGGTCATGGTGAGCAGGGGTACGCCGCGGCGTTCGTCCAGCAGGGTGGCCTCCGCCGTGGTCGCGGCGCGGGCGCCGATGGTCTGGTTGGCGATCCGCAGGTTGACCCCGGTCGCGCGCAGGATCTCGTACAGCCCGTTGCTCTCCAGCCGCTCGGCGGTCAGGTCGACGATGTCGACCGGCAGGTGGTTGGTCAGCAGGGCCAGCGGCTCGCTGTCGGTCAGCCGCAGCCGGCGCAGGCGGATGACGGGGGTGCCGGGCGGTACGCCGAGGTTCTTGGCGGCCTCGTCGCCGGCCGGCGCGGTGGCCAGTTCCAGCACCTTCGTCCGCGGGGAGCGCTGGGAGGCGACCAGGTCGTCGTACAGGCTGGTGAGCTCGATGGGGCGTTTGACCTGCGCCTGGACGACCTGGGTGCCGACGCCGCGCTTGCGTACCAGCAGGCCCTTGTCGACCAGGTGCTGGATCGCCTGACGGACGGTCGGCCGGGAGAGGCCACACCGGTCGGCAAGTTCGATCTCGTTCTCCAGGCGCGATCCGGGGGTGAGCGTCCCGGCCACGATCGCGGCTTCCAGCTGTTCCGCGAGCTGGAAGTAGAGCGGGACCGGGCTGTTCCGGTCGACGGTCAGTGCTGGTCGCTGCACCTCGGGATCCTCAGGGTCGGAATGTCGCGATCCTAGCGTCCCGACGCCCCCTACTTAGGTATTACCTCTTAATGTCATGACAAATCGTTGACATGGGCGGAGATCCGGCCGCAGACTCGGGAACACCGAGTTGACCCGCTCGTAACGCGGCTCGCACACGTTCTACCACGGAGGACCCTATGAGAATCGGGCTCGCCGGAGCCGGGCGCATCGGGGCCCGGCACGCCGAAACCCTGGGTGGCCTGCCAGAAGTCGAGTCGGTCCTGATCGCCGATGTCGACGCCGACCGGGCGAGGGCGCTCGCCCGCAAGCACGGGGCGCGGGCGGCGGACTCGGTCGGCGACCTGTTCTCCTCCGGCCTCGACGGGATCGTCGTGGCGGCCGCGACCGACGCCCACCCGGACCTCGTGACGCGCGCGGCGGAGGCGGGCATTCCGGCGTTCTGCGAGAAGCCCGTCGCGCCGGACATTGTTGGAACGCTCCAAGTCATGGCGGCCGTCCGGGAGTCCGGCTGCCAGGTCCAGATGGGGTTCCAGCGCCGCTTCGACGCGGGTCACGTCGCCGTGCGCGATGCCGTGGCGGCCGGGCGGCTCGGCTGGCTGCACACCGTACGGTCCTGCACCCTCGACCCGGCGCCGCCGCCTCCCGGCTACATCCCGGTCTCCGGCGGCATCTTCCGCGACTGCGCGGTCCACGACATCGACGGTGTCCGGTTCGTCACCGGCCGCGAGGTGGTCCAGGTCATAGCGGTCGGCGCGAACAAGGGCGAGGACTACTTCGCCGAGAGCGGCGACGTCGCCACCGGCGCGGCCCTGCTCACCCTTGACGACGGCACCATCGCGATCATCAGCGAGACCCGCTACAACGCGGCCGGCTACGACGTGCGGCTGGAGGCGCTGGGCGCCAAGGACAGCCTGGTCGCCGGCCTCACCGAGCACACGCCGCTCTCGACCGCGGACGGGGACCTCCTGCATGCCGGCGCGCCCTGCACCGGGTTCCTCGAACGGTTCGGCCCCGCGTACACGGCCGAGATGCGGGCGTTCCTGCGGGTCGTCGCCGGTGAGGCCGAGAGCCCCTGCCCGCCGGAGGACGCGCTGGCGGCGTTCTACGTCGCCGAGGCGTGCGAACGGTCCCGGCGGGAGGCGCGTGCCGTGACGATCGAGGAGGTCCAGGAATGAGGATCGCCGGCGCGCCCATCTCCTGGGGCGTGTGCGAGGTGCCGGGCTGGGGGTACCAGATGGCCCCCGGCCGCGTGCTGGCCGAGATGCGGGACACCGGGCTCGCCGCGACGGAGTTCGGCCCGGACGGGTTCCTGCCGGCCGATCCGGCCGAGCGGTCCGCGCTGCTGGCGGAGTACGGGCTCGGCGCGGTCGGCGGGTTCGTGCCGGTCGTGCTCCATGACCCCGGGCACGACCCGCTGCCGGACGTCGAACGCGCGCTCGCCGGCTTCGGCGACGCCCGTACGCTCGTGCTGGCCGCCGCGACCGGCCTGGACGGCTACGACCAGCGGCCCGCCCTGACCGACGACGGCTGGCGGACCCTCCTGGCCAACCTGGACCGCGTCGCCGACCTCGCCGCGGCCCGCGGCCTGCTGGCCACGCTGCATCCGCACGTCGGCACGGTCGTGGAGGGCCCCGCCGAGGTCGACCGCGTCCTGGCCGGCTCGCGGATCGGGCTCTGCCTCGACACCGGCCACCTGCTCATCGGCGGCACCGATCCGCTCGCATTGGCCCGCGCGGCGTCCGGCCGGATCGCCCACGTGCACCTGAAGGACGTGGACGCCTCGCTGGCCGCGCGGGTGCGCGCCGGGGAGCTCGCCTACACCGAGGCCGTACGGCAGGGGGTCTACCGGCCCCTCGGCAAGGGCGACGTCGACATCCCCGGAATCGTCGACGCCCTCGCCGCGGCGGGCTATACCGGTTGGTATGTCATGGAGCAGGACACGATCCTGACCGCCGAGCCGCCCCCCGGCACCGGCCCGATCGACGACGTACGGACGAGCGTGGCGTTCATGGAGACCGCATGACCGACCGGAACGAGGGAATCGACGAGCACGACCGCCGAGAGGAGGCCCGCCATGGCCTTTGACCTCATCACGATGGGGCGGGTGAGCGTCGACGTCTACCCGCTGCAGATCGGCGTACCGCTGGAGGACGTCGAGACGTTCGGCAAGTACCTCGGCGGCAGCGCCACGAACGTGGCGGTGGCCGCCGCCCGCCACGGGCGGAACACCGCGGTGATCACCCGGACCGGCGAGGACCCGTTCGGGCGCTACATCCACCGAGCGCTGCGCGGGTACGGCGTGGACGACCGCTTCGTGACGCCGGTGCCCGGGCTGCCCACCCCGGTGGTGTTCTGCGAGATCTTCCCCCCGGACGACTTCCCGCTGTACTTCTACCGCTACCCCAAGGCGCCCGACATGGAGATCCGCGCGGACGAGCTCGACCTCGACGCGATCCGCGCGGCGACGGTCTTCTGGGCGACGGTGACCGGCCTGTCCGACGAGCCGAGCCGTTCGGCGACGCTCACCGGCCTGGAGGCGCACGCCGGGACCACCGTGCTCGACCTGGACTACCGGCCGATGTTCTGGCCGTCGCCGGAGGAGGCGCGGCACTGGGTGGACAAGGCCCTCGACCACGTCACCGTCGCGGTCGGCAACCAGGAGGAGTGCGCGGTGGCGGTGGGCGAGAGCGACCCGCGCCGCGCCGCCGCCGCCCTGCGGGAGCGCGGCGTGCGGCTGGCGATCGTCAAGCAGGGGCCCAAGGGCGTCCTGGCCGCCGATGACGAGGGCGTGGTCGAGGCGCCGCCGGTGCCGGTCGACGTCGTCAACGGCCTCGGCGCGGGCGACGCGTTCGGCGGCGCGCTCTGCCACGGCCTGCTGGCCGGCTGGGACGCCGGCCGGATCATCCGCTTCGCGAACGCGGCCGGCGCGATCGTTGCCTCGCGGATCGCCTGCTCGGAGGCGATGCCCACCACAGCCGAGGTCGAGGAACTGCTCTCCCTATGAAGAAAGGACGGTAGTGCCATCAGCGAGCGGAGCGAACGAACCGACACGCACCGCGGCGAGCTCGCGCGACGGATCGGCGCGCTGACCGAGATCCGCGCGCACCGCCCGCGGGCCGTCGCCGAGGCGGCGGCCCGCCGGAAACGACGGCCCTCGCTGCTCGGCCCGTCCGGCCGGCTCATGATCGTCGCGGCGGACCATCCGGCGCGGGGCGCGCTCGCCGCCGGTGACCGGCCGCTGGCCATGGCCGACCGCCCGGAGCTGCTGCGCCGGCTCTGCGTCGCGCTGGAGCGGCCCGGCGTGGACGGCGTACTGGGCACCCCCGACGTCATCGAGGACCTGCTGCTCCTCGGCGTCCTGGACGACAAGGTCGTGATCGGCTCGATGAACCGCGGCGGGCTGGCCGGGACCTCGTTCGAGATCGACGACCGGTTCACCGCCTACGACGCGCCGTCCATCGCCGAACGGGGCCTGGACGGCGGCAAGATGCTGCTGCGGATCGACGACGAGGACCCGGCGACCGCCCGCACGCTGGAGTCGTGCGCGCACGCGGTGACCGACCTCGCCCGGCACGGGCTGATGGCGATGGTCGAACCGTTCATCTCCCGGCGCGACGGCGGCCGGGTGCGCAACGTGCTCACCCCGGACGCCATGACGCGGGCCGTCGCGATCGCCTCGGGCCTGGGCGCGACCTCGGCCTGCACCTGGCTGAAGGTGCCCGTCGTGGACGAGATGGAGCGCGTGATGGCGGCCTCGACGCTGCCGGCGCTGCTGCTCGGCGGTGAGGTCACCGACGACCGGGACGCCGCACTGGCGACCTGGCGCAAGGCTCTGGCCCTGCCCAGTGTGATGGGCATCGTGGCCGGCCGCACCCTGCTGTACCCACCCGGAGACGACGTCGCGGCCGCCGTGGACGCGGCGGTGGAGGTCATGCCTTGACAAAGCACTACCTGCCCCAGGGGAGCACGGCGTCCGCGCCGTACGGTCTGGTGGTCACGCCGGAGACGGCGGGCTGGACCTACTCCGGGCTGCGGACGCTGGAGCTCGACGGAGAGCACGTGTTCGAGACGGGGGAGGAGGAGATGCTCGTGCTGCCGCTGAACGGCGGCTGCGCGGTCGAGTGCGACGGCGTGACCTTCGAGGTCGCCGGGCGCGAGGACGTCTTCTCCCGCGTCACCGACTTCGTGTACGTGCCGAGAGAGGCCACCGTGCGCGTACGGGGGAACGGGCGGTTCGCGCTGCCGTCGGCGCGGTGCGAGCGGCGCCTGACCGCCCGGTACGGCCCGGCCGAGGACGTCCCGGTGGAGCTGCGGGGCGCGGGCGTCGCCAGCCGCCAGGTGAACAACTTCTGCACCCCGGAGGCCTTCCCGTACGCCGACAAGCTGATCGCCTGCGAAGTGATCACGCCGGGCGGCTGCTGGTCGTCCTACCCGCCGCACAAGCACGACGAGGCACGCGAGGGCGAGTGCGAGCTGGAGGAGATCTACTACTTCGAGGTGGCCGGCGGCGGCATGGCCTACCAACGGGTGTACGGCACCGAGGACCGGCCGATCGACGTGCTCGCCGAGGTGCGCACCGGAGACGTCGTGGTCATCCCGCACGGCTGGCACGGCCCGTCGATGGCCACGCCGGGCTACGACCTGTACTACCTGAACGTCATGGCCGGTCCGGGAGCGGAGCGGCAGTGGCTGATCTGCGACGATCCCGCGCACGCGTGGATCCGCGAGACCTGGGCGGGGCAGGAGCCCGACCCCCGCCTTCCCCTGACCTCGGCAGCGGAGTGATCATGAGGCTTACCACCGGACAGGCGATCGTCCGTTTCCTGGCGAACCAGTGGAGCGAGCGCGACGGCGTACGGCAGCGGTTCTTCGCCGGCTGCTTCGGCATCTTCGGGCACGGCAACGTCGCGGGGATCGGCGAGGCGTTGCTGGAGTACGGCCAGGACCTGCCGTACTACCAGGCGCGCAACGAGCAGGCGATGGTGCACACGGCGGTCGGTTTCGCGCGGGCGCACGACCGGCTGCGCGCGTTCGCGTGCACCAGCTCGATCGGGCCGGGCGCGACCAACATGGTGACCGGCGCGGCGCTGGCGACCGTCAACCGGATCCCGGTGCTGCTGCTGCCCGGTGACGTGTTCGCCACCCGCGTCGCCAACCCCGTGCTCCAGGAACTGGAGGATCCGCGTTCGTACGACGTGTCGGTCAACGACGCGTTCAAGCCGGTGTCGCGGTTCTGGGACCGGATCAACCGGCCCGAGCAGCTTCCCTCGGCGCTGCTGGCCGCGATGCGCGTGCTGACCGACCCGGCCGAGACGGGCGCCGTGACCCTTGCGTTGCCGCAGGACGTGCAGGCCGAGGCGTACGACTGGCCCGAGGAACTGTTCGCCGAGCGGGTCTGGCACGTGGCGCGGCCCGTGCCCGAGCCCGCCGCGCTCGCGCGGGCGGCCGAGCTGATCCGCGGCGCCGAGCGGCCGCTGATCGTGGCCGGCGGTGGCGTGATCTACTCGCGTGCCACGGATGAGCTGCGCGCCTTCGCCGAGGCGACCGGCGTCCCGGTGGGGGAGACCCAGGCCGGCAAGGGTTCGCTGCCGTGGGACCACCCGCAGGCGGCCGGCGCGATCGGCGCCACCGGCACGACCGCCGCGAACGCCCTGGCGCGCGAGGCCGACGTGGTGATCGGCGTCGGCACCCGCTACAGCGACTTCACGACGGCCTCGCGCAGCCTCTTCGGCCGGGCCCGGTTCGTCAACCTCAACGTGGCCGCGTTCGACGCGGCCAAGCACGCCGGCGTCTCGCTGGTCGCCGACGCGGCGGCCGGCCTGGCCGGGCTGCGCGGCGCGCTGGAGGGCTGGTCGGTGCCCGAGGCGTACCGGGAGGAGACCCGCGAGCGCGTCGGCCGCTGGAACGCCGTCGTGGACGAGGCGTTCCACCCGTCGGAGGAGGGCCTGCCCGCCCAGGCCGAGGTGCTCGGCCTCGTGGGCGAGGCGGCGCGGGAGCGTGACGTCGTGGTGTGCGCGGCCGGTTCGATGCCCGGTGACCTGCACCGGCTGTGGCGGCCCCGCGATCCGAAGGGGTACCACGTCGAGTACGGCTACTCCTGCATGGGATATGAGATCGCCGGTGGCCTGGGCGTGAAGATGGCCCTCGACGAGGGCGGCGACACCGGCCGTGAGGTGTTCGTCATGGTCGGCGACGGGTCGTACCTCATGATGTCCAGCGAGCTGGTCACCGCCGTGCAGGAGGGCGTCAAGCTCATCGTCGTCCTGGTGCAGAACCACGGCTTCGCCTCGATCGGCAACCTGTCGGAGTCGGTCGGCGCGCAGCGGTTCGGCACCCGGTACCGCTACCGCACCGACTCGGGCCTGGACGGCGAGGTGCTCCCCGTCGACCTCGCCGCCAACGCCGCGAGCCTCGGCGCGCGGGTGTTCACCGCGCGTACCGCCCCCGAACTGCGCGACGCCCTCGCGCGGGCCCGCGCCGCGTCCGGGACGACGGTCGTACACGTGGATACCGACCCGCTGCGCCCGGCCCCGGACGGCGAGGCGTGGTGGGACGTCCCGGTCGCCGAGGTCTCCGGCCTGGACACCGTACGCGAGGCCCGCGCCCGCTACGAGAAGGACAAGCAGGCACAGCGTCCTTATCTCTAGTCTCGGGACATGACCGTGGAGAAGCGCGGTCGACGCCGGGACCTGGCGGGCCCGGCGTCGACCATCGCACTGTGCCTGACCGTGGCGGCCGGGTTCGTCGTCACGATCAACGCGCTCGTGCACTCCGGCGCCGCCGGCTGTCCTCCGACTCCGCCGCGGGAAGGGCGGTTAGGACAGCAGGGCCGATACCGCGCGACCGACGCGAAGCTGCTCATTCCCGGGACCCCGCGAAGCCTCGTCGTCTGCCGCTACGAGGGCTCGGAGATCACCGGATGGAACCTGGGACTGCGGTCGGGCGTCTCGGTGGAGCGACGCGACGTCGCTCGCGTCGTGGAGAGGGTGAGCGGCGCGTCATTGGAACCCGGCGATCACAGCTGCCCCTCTTGGGCGTCGACGCGACTGACCACCCTGACCGCCGGATACGCCGACGCTCCCGACCTCGTGGTCTCGATCAGCGATGGTTGCGGCACCCTCGGCAACGGAACCCTGCGCGGCTACTTCGCCTCGGGCGCCGCGAGGTCGGCGCTCTTCTCGGCGCTGCC
This sequence comes from Actinoallomurus sp. CA-142502, assembly GCF_050936355.1. Taxonomy (NCBI): domain Bacteria; kingdom Bacillati; phylum Actinomycetota; class Actinomycetes; order Streptosporangiales; family Thermomonosporaceae; genus Actinoallomurus; species Actinoallomurus sp. CA-142502. The sequence continues at coordinate 7,825,524 of NZ_JBNJMY010000001.1, read as the reverse complement.
CCGGAGCTGAGATGCCCCCTTGATCCCTCGTAACCGAACAGAGACGGTCCGCGCCGGTTCGACACCCGGCGGAGCCGGTACCCTCACGCCACCAGCGGCCGGACCGCAGCCAGTGGCTCCGGCCGTATGAGGTGCGTGCCCCCCGAGAGGAGACCCAGAGACATGAAGCGGAAGGTGATCGCCGCGGCCCTGGCCGGCCTTCTGGCGCTGAGCGCGTGCAGTAGTTCGGGCGGGAAGAAGGCCGACGAGCAGGCGACCAAGGCCCTGAACGGCAGCGGCGGTCCCCGGCTCAAGATCGCCATGGTCACGCACTCGGCTCAGGGCGACGCGTTCTGGGACATCGTGCAGAAGGGGGCGCAGTCGGCGTCCGCCAAGGACAACGTGCAGTTCCTCTACGCCGCGGACCCGGACGGCGGCAAGCAGGCGCAGCTCGTGCAGTCCTACATCGACCAGCACGTCGACGGCCTCATCGTCACCCTGGCCAAGCCGGACGCGCTGAAGGACGTCGTCGCCAAGGCCGTCGCGGCCAAGATCCCGGTCGTGACGATCAACTCCGGCGCGGAGGAGTCCGCCAAGTTCGGTGCGCTCGCCCACTTCGGGCAGGACGAGAACATCGCCGGTCAGGCGGCCGGTGAGCAGCTCAACAAGGCCGGGATCAAGAAGGCGGTCTGCCTGATCCACGAGCAGGGCAACGTCGGTCTCGAGGCGCGCTGCGCGGGCGCGAAGAAGACCTTCTCCGGCCAGATGCAGAACCTGTTCGTGCAGGGCGCGAACATGCCGCAGGTCAAGTCCGCGGTCACCGCCAAGCTCCAGGCCGACAAGGGCATCGACGGCATCCTGGCCCTCAACGCCCAGATCGCGCTGACCGCCGTCGACGCGGCCAAGGGCAGCGGGAGCAAGGCCAAGGTCGCCACGTTCGACATGAACAAGGACCTGGTGACGGCGATCAAGGACGGCCGCATCCAGTTCGCCGTCGACCAGCAGCCGTACCTGCAGGGCTACGAGGCCGTCGACGAGCTGTGGCTGTACAAGCGCAACGGCGACATCCTCGGCGGCGGCCAGCCCGTGCTGACCGGGCCGGCGATCGTCGACAAGTCCAACGCGGACGCCGTGGCACCGTACGCGGACCGGGGCACCCGATAAGGACGGCGCATCCATGACCGAGCGAAGCGAGGGAATCGAAGGCGCGCCCCCGTGGTCACTCTCTCCGACGGAAGAGGACTCATGACCATCGCACCGCCCGCCGCGGACGAACGCGTCGCGGCCCGCTCGTCGTTCCGCAAGCTGCTGGGACGGCCGGAGATCGGCGCCCTCATCGGCGCCATCGTCCTGTTCGTCTTCTTCTCTCTGGTCGCCGACGCCTTCCTGCGCGCCTCGTCGTTCTCGACCGTGCTGTACTCCAGCGCGTCGATGGGCATCATGGCCGTTTCGGTGTCGCTGCTGATGATCGGCGGGGAGTTCGACCTGTCCGCGGGGGTGATGGTCACCTCCTCGGCGCTGATCGCGTCGATGTTCAGCTACGAGCTCACGCTGAACGTCTGGGTGGGCGTGGTGGTCTCCCTCGTGGTGACCCTCGCGCTGGGCTTCCTCAACGGCCTGCTGTACGTCAGGACGGGGCTGCCGAGCTTCATCGTGACGCTCGGCACCTTCTTCATGCTGGCCGGCCTCAACCTGGGGTTCACCAAGCTGATCACGCACAACGTGGCGACGCCGTCGATCGAGGACATGGACGGGTTCTCCCAGGCCCGCGCCGTGTTCGCCCGCGACTTCACGATCGGCGGCGTCCAGGTGAACATCAGCGTGCTGTGGTGGATCGTGTTCGTGGCGATCGCGACGTGGCTGCTGCTGCGCACCCGCTCGGGCAACTGGATCTTCGCGGTCGGCGGGTCGGCCGCCAGCGCCCGCGCGGTCGGCGTGCCGGTCACCCGTACGAAGATCGCCCTGTTCATGGGCGTGTCCTTCACGGCGTGGTTCTACGGGATGCACATCCTGTTCAACTTCAAGTCCGTGCAGTCCGGTGAGGGCGTCGGCAACGAGTTCTTCTACATCATCTGCGCGGTCGTCGGCGGCTGCCTGCTGACCGGCGGGTACGGTTCGGCGATCGGCGCGGCGATCGGGGCCTTCATCTGGGGCATGACGAGCAACGGCATCGTGTACGCCGAGTGGAACCCGGACTGGTTCAAGTTCTTCCTCGGCGCGATGCTGCTCGCCGCCACCGTGGTCAACCTGGTCGTACGGCGCCGGGCGGAGGCAGGAAAATGAGCACGACCGAGGAAGCGCCGCTGGTGCGGCTGGAGGGCGTCGGCAAGCGGTACGGGAACATCATCGCGCTGCGTGACATCGACCTGGAGGTCGGCGCGAGCGAGATCACCTGCGTGCTCGGCGACAACGGCGCGGGCAAGTCCACCCTCATCAAGATCGTCGCCGGTCTGCACCGGCACGACGAGGGCGTGTTCCGGGTCGAGGGTGAGAAGGTGTCGTTCGGCTCGCCCCGCGAGGCGCTCGAACGCGGCATCGCGACGGTCTACCAGGACCTGGCCGTCGTGCCGCTCATGCCGGTGTGGCGCAACTTCTTCCTCGGCTCGGAGAAGCGCACCGGCGCCGGCCCGTTCAAGCGGCTCGACATCCCGTTCATGCGGTCGACGGCCAAGAGGGAACTCCTCGACATGGGGATCGACCTGCGCGACGTCGACCAGCCGATCGGCACGCTGTCGGGCGGCGAACGCCAGTGCGTCGCGATCGCCCGTGCGGTGTACTTCGGCGCGAAGGTGCTGATCCTGGACGAACCGACCGCCGCGCTCGGCGTCAAGCAGGCGGGCGTCGTGCTCCGCTACATCGCCCAGGCCCGCGAACGCGGTCTCGGCGTCATCTTCATCTCCCACAACCCGCACCACGCGTACCCGGTGGGGGACCGGTTCCTGCTGCTCAAGCGGGGCCGCACCCTCGGGTACCACACCAAGGAGGACATCTCCCTCGCCGAGCTGACCGCCGAGATGGCGGGCGGCGCGGAACTGGAGGAGCTGGCGCACGAGTTGGAGAGCGCGGGCGTCCAGGGCGCCCCGGAACTCCGCGAGGACGCCCGCGACCTCGGCCTGTCCGACTGACCGGCCCACCCGCCCCGCCCTGCCCGGTTCGTACCGGGCAGGGCGGGGCGCCCGGGTGGAGGCGGACGGCCACTGCCGTAGGTGACCCGTCATGTGGCGGGGAGTGCCACCGCCCGAGGCGTCGCCGCGGGCTCGGCGTAAGTTCGTGGCGGTGTCGATTTCGCCGGTGGTCATCCGTGTAGGGGGTGACAGGGCCGCGACAGGCCGGCCCGCGGCAGGGAAGAGATCAGATCGATGCGTTCGATCACGGCCACGATGTTCGTCAGCCTCGACGGAGTGGTTCAGGGACTGGGCCGCCCGGACGAGGACACCAGCGGAGGCTTCGCCCACGGCGGCTGGGGCCCGCGGTACAACGACGAGGTGATGGGCCGGGAACTGGCCGAGGGCATGGCCAGGCCGGGAGACATGCTGTTCGGCCGCTCGACCTGGCAGGACTTCACCACCGCGTGGGCACATGCGACCGACGGCAACCCGTTCACCGCGCACCTGAACGCGGCCACGAAGTACGTCGTGTCCAGAACGCTGGAGGACGCGGACGCCTGGCAGAACTCGATCCTGCTGCGCGGCGAGGCGGCCGACACGGTGGCCGGGCTGAAGGCCCGGCCGGGCGGCGATCTGTCGATCAACGGCAGCGCGTCGCTGGTCCGGAGCCTGCACGCCGCCGGTCTGATCGATCGTTACACGCTGCTGATCCACCCACTGACCTTGGGCAATGGCAAGCGGCTGTTCGACGGGCCGGCCCCGCTGGCCGAATTCGCGCTGACCGGCAGCGTCACGACCACCAAGGGCGTGATCATCGCCTACTACACCCGCAGATGAGGGAAGGGGCCCTGCGGGGAGGTGGAACCCTCCTGCTGAGGCCCTCCTGGGGGAGCCGGCCCTCGCCTCCTCGAGGTCACGTCCTGTGAGCTGGTGCTTGATTCTCCGCGATGGGCCGTAGCCGGGTTGGCAGGTCGGACCGGCCGCTCACGGTCAGCCCGATCTGGGTGGCGCCGGTGATGTCGATCATCCCGGTGAGCAGCCCGAGGATCGCGCGCGGCGGGCCGTCCAGGACCAGGTCGGGGTCGGCGGCGTGGTCGGTCCAGGTGCGGACCTGACCTTCGTCGATCTCGATGACGGCCTTCTCGCCGGAGGAGAGGAGCTGATGACCGCCGGCGGAGCGCCGGGGTCGGCATCGGTCGTGAACCACGTGGGCGCGTAGGCGAGCCACTGCGCCCGGAACGCATCATCAGGCCGTTCGACGGTCATGTACCGCAGGCCCCACAGCCCCAGAGCCTTCAGCACGGGCTCCAGCGCCAGACCGTCCCCGGTGGTAGCCCACGAAGGTCACCATCGGGTTCTTCGCGCTGTTCGGGTTCATCTTCCTGATGACGCAGTTCTTCCAGTTCGTCTGGGGCCTACAGCCCACTGTCCACCGGCGTCCACCTGCTGCCGGTGGCGATCTCCGTCGCCGTGGGATCGACAGTCGGCACGCGGCTGGCCATCCGAGTCGGTACCAAGGCGGTCGTCACGGCCGGGCTGGCCCTGCAGGCGCTGTTCTACGTCTGGGTCGCCGCCGACATCGCTCCCACCCTCAGCTACGCGATCATCGCCGTTCAGATGGTCCTCTACGGCCTGGGCATGGGCCTGACTTCCGCCCGCGACCGAATCGATCATGGGGGCGGTCGCGGCTCGTCAGGCGGGGATCGGATCCGCCGTCAACGAATCCACCCGCCTGCTCGGCGGAACCCTCGGCGTGGCCGTCATCGGCAGCGTCTGTTCCTCGCTGTACGACTCACGGCTCGACGCCTCCCTCCGGCCACACTGCCGCCCCCGCTGACCAACCTCGCCCTGGCCGCCAGCGACCGGGTCCTGGACCTCGGCTCCGGATTCGGCGGCCCCGCACGCCAGATCGCTCGGCGCACCGCACACCACGTCGTCGGCATCGACCTCACGCCCGCCTACGTCGAGGCCGCACAGGCTCTCACCGCCAAGACCGGGCTGAGCGAGGTCGCCGCGCAGTTGCCTGAAAGTGCGCCGCCTCGCCGGCCGGCCCCTTGACACGGGCTCTAGCCTGACCGCTCTGTCCGGTTCGTGCCCGACAGGGCGTTTTTGTGTCGGTACACTATTGACATTAAGACCGTGTTCCAACTAGAAGTTACTTATGGAACAAGGGTCCAACTTTGCGGGCAGCGCTCAGCTCGAACGCTCGCTCGACATCCTGGAGCTGCTCGTACGCTCCGGCGGCCCGCGTCGGCTCACCGAGATCGTCGACGAGGTCGGCGGGCCGAAGGCGACCATCCACCGCCTGCTGACCACACTTCAGGCGCGGGGCTACGTCACCCAGGAGCCGCGCACGTCCCTCTACTCGGCCGGCGTCCGCTGCTTCGAGCTCGGCAGCATGTGGGTGCAGAACCTCGATCTGCGCGCCGTCGCCGCCCCCCACCTCGCGGAGCTGAACGAGGAGACGGGGGAGACGATCCACCTCGCGGTCTACGACCACGGCGACGTCGTCTACATCGAGAAGCTGGAGAGCCGCCAGCCGGTCGTGGCCAAGTCCTACGTGGGCCGCCGCTGCCCGGCCACGTGCGTGGCCACCGGCCGGGCGCTGCTGGCGTTCGAGCCCGCCGAGGAGATCGAGCGCGTCCTGACCGGCCCGCTGCCGGCCTACACCGCCGACTCGGTGACCGACCCGGCCGCGCTCGCCGATCTCCTGGCGGCCGTCCGCGACGAGGGACACGCGGTCAACCACGGCAGCTACCGCGACGGGGTCGGCGGTGTCGCCGCCCCGATCCGTGACCACACCGGGAGGGTCGTGGCCTCGGTCGGCATCTGCCTGCCCGAGCAGCGCTTCGGCCCCGACCGCTTCCCCGCCCTCCGCGACCGTACGGTCGCCACGGCCGTCGCCGTCTCACGGGCGCTGGGCGGCCCGGCGTCGCTGGTCACCGCCGCCCGGCATGACGCCTGACAACCCCGAGGAGCCGTGATGACCACACCGCGGAATCCGTCTGTGACCCGCCGGGCCCTGCTCGGCGGCGGCCTGTCGGCGATGGCGCTCGCCGCGGCCGGCTGCGGCTCGGCCGAGGGCCTGACCGTCGCCGCGGACGGCCGGGCCTCGATCCGGGTCCTGGCGTTCCGCGCCCCCTCGCTCGGCGCCTTCCTCCCCGCCGTGATCAAGAGCCAGGGCATCGACGTCGCGCACGGTCTGCGTCTCTCCTACGCCTACGCGACCCCGGACAACTACAACACCGAGTTCGCCTCCGGGCACTACGAGGTCGGCGCCAGCGCCGCGCTGCTGTCGGAGGCGCTGCGCACCGAACGCGGCGTCGCCGTGACCTACCTGTTCAACCTGTTCGACTACTTCACCGCGGTCGTCACCTCCGAGCCCGCCATCCGCGGGCTGGAGGACCTGCGCGGCCACAGCCTCGCCGCGGCGACCGGCACGACGAACCACGCGATGTTCGAGTGGTTCGCCCGCCAGGCCGGGCTCGACCTGCACAAGGTCGAACTCCTCAACCAGACCACCGCCGGCCTGTCGACGATGGCGCTCATGGGACGGGCCGACGCCACCGAGATCTGGGAGCCCGCCTACTCCTCGCTGCGGCACGCCAAACCCGGCATCCGCACCCTGGATCTGGGCCTGTCCAGCTGGCAACGGGCGTTCGGCACCGACCAGATGCCCTACCTCGGCCTGGCCGCCCACACGGGGTGGGCGCGGTCCCACCCGGACACGGTCGCCACCCTTTACAAGATCTACTCCGACGCCGCCACCTTCACCCGGCGCGAGCCGGCGAAGGCCGCCAAGGCCATCGCCGCCGCGATACCCAAGGGCAAGCCGGCCACGATCCAGGCGCTCATCGAGGACAACACTCGCCTGCGCCTCAACGTACAGCCCGCCGCCCAGCTGACCGCTGGCATCCGCGCCGTGTTCGACGCGGGACGCCAGACCGGTTACCTGACCAAGAATCCACCTGCCGGAATCGTCTACCGGGGGCTTTGATGGCCACCTCAACCGTCACGCCGTCGCCCAAGGCGGCCTCCACCACCGAAACCAGACCCGCCCGGCGCCGGTTCCGCGACCCGAGCATGCCGATCCTGATCGTCGTTCTCCTCGCGGCGTGGGCGATCGTGTCGCGCTTCACGCCCGAGTACGACGTGCCGAGCATCCCCAGCGTCGCCCGCGAGCTCGGCGCCATCCTCACCTCCGGCGACTCGCTGCGCAGCCTCTTCACGACACTGCTGCGCGTCTTCGCCGGGCTGGCCGCGGCCTTCGTCGTCGGCCTGGCCCTCGGACTGCTCATGGGCGGCGGGTCGCTCGCCGCCCGCTACCTGCTGCCGCCGATCCGCTTCGTCCAAGGCATCCCGTCCCTGTCCTGGGTGATCATCGCGGTGATCTGGTTCGCCAATGTGGAGTTCCGGATCTGGTTCGTGATGTTCCTCGTCACGCTGCCGGGGTTCGCGCTGCAGACGTACGACTCCTACCGCGCGGTGCCGGCAGAGCTGCGCGACATGGCGCGGTCCTTCCGCCCGGGCCGGTGGGCGCTGTTCCGCGAGCTCACGCTGCCGGCCATCACGCCGGGGGTCTTCACCGCGTGGAAGGTCAACCTCGGCCTCGGCATCCGGATGGTGCTGATCGCCGAGCTGGTCGGCGCGACGGTCGGAGTGGGCGCGCAGCTCCTGACCGCGCAGCAGCTGTTCGACATGGCGTCGGTGGTCTCGTGGACCCTGCTGCTCGCCGTCTGCATGCTGCTCATCCAAGGCGTCGTCGAGCTCATCGAGGCCTGGGCGCTGCGTTACCGGCCGTCCGCCGCCGGCCACACCCGTGTCTCCACCACCGCCCCGTCGCAGAAGGGCTGATCGCCATGCCCGTCATCGAGTTCACCGGGGTCGAGAAGACCTTCACCGACCACCACGCGCTGCACGACCTGACCTTCGGCATCGACGAGGGCGAGCTGGTCAGCGTCGTCGGTGTCACCGGCTGCGGCAAGTCGACCACGTTCAACCTGATCCTCGGCCTGTTCCCGCCCAGCGAGGGCACGGTACGGGTCGCGGGGCACGACCCGTACGCGGAGTTCGACTGGTTCCGCCGCCGTGTCGCGGTGGTGTTCCAGGACGCGCGCCTGCTGCCGTGGCGTACCGCCCTGCAGAACGTCTGCATCGGGATGCGGTTCGCCGGGATCCCCAAGGACCAGTGGCAGGACCGCGCACGCGACTGGCTGGCGCGCCTCGGCCTCGCCGGGCGGGAGAACGCCTATCCGCACCAGCTCTCCGGCGGGCAGCGGCAACGCGTCTCGCTGGCGCGCGCCTTCTCCGTCGACCCGGAGATCATCCTGTGCGACGAGTCGTTCTCCGCGCTCGACGAGATCACCGCGCAGGGGCTGCGGCGGGAGTTCGTCGACCTGGTACGCGAAGGCGGCAAGACCGGCGTCGTCATCACGCACTCGCTCGCCGAGGCGCTGACGCTCGGCAGCCGCATCCTCGTGCTGCGCCCGCCCGGACACCTCGCCGACGACATCGCCGTGCCGTCCGACCCGGACCCGGCCGTGCTGGAGGCGCTGCGCGCGCGGGTGCTGGCCGGCATGACCCCGGAAGGAGGCGCGGAGTGATGGTGCTGAACCACGTGAGCACCGGACCCGATGGCGACACGGCCGTGGTGTTCCTGCACAGCCTCGGCACCGACCACCGGATGTGGCGCGACCAGGCCGAGGCGCTGGGGACCCGGCACCGGGTGGTCCTGCCGGACAGCCGCGGGCACGGCGGCTCCGCCTGGACCGGCCCGCCGGCCGTCGACGACTGGGTGACCGACCTGGACGGCGTTCTGGACGCCGCCGGCGTACGGCGGGCCGTGCTCGTCGGGCTCTCCCTCGGAGGCATCCAGGCCATGGCGTACGCCGCCGCGCACCCCGGCCGGGTGTCCGCGCTCGTCGTCGCCGACAGCTTCGCCGCCCTCGACCCGGAGGTCGCCACGGCCAAGGCCGAGGGGCTGGCCGCGCAGGCGCTGTCGGAGGGCACCGCCGCGCTCGCCGACACCTACGTCGCGGACACCTTCACGGTCTCGCCGCTGCCACCGGGAGCCGAGGTGGTGCGGTCCGCCATCGCCGGCATGGACGCCGAGGCGTACGCGGCGACCGCCCGCGCCTGTTTCGGCGCCCGGGTGGAGGATCGGCTCGGCGCGGTCCGGGCGCCCACGCTGGTGCTGTGGGGCGACCGGGACCGTAAGACGCCGCGCGCGCTGTCCGAGCGGATCGCCGCCGGCGTCGAGGGCGCCGAGCTCGCCGAGGTCCCCGGCGCGGGCCACCTGTCCAACCTGGAGAACCCCGCGGAGTTCACACGCCTGGTGGCCGGCTTCGCCGACGGAAGGAGCTGACGTGGGCAGCCGACATGAGATCTGCCTGGTCGTCAACGGCGAGGAGCGCCGCGGCACGGCGCCCGCGCGGACGAGCCTCGCCGACTTCCTGCGCGACACCCTGGGCCTGACCGGCACACACCTGGGCTGTGAGCAGGGTGTCTGCGGCGCCTGCACGGTGCTGCTCGACGGCGCGCCGGTCCGCTCCTGCATCGTGCTGGCGGTCCAGGCCGAGGAGCGCGAGGTCACCACGATCGAGGGCGTCGGCGGGCCGGACGCCCTGAGCCCGGTGCAGGAGGCGTTCTGCGAGACCCACGCCCTGCAGTGCGGCTACTGCACCTCCGGCATGGTGCTGGCCGCGCAGGCGCTGCTGGACGCCGACCCCGACCCCTCCCGCGAGGCGATCGACGAGGCGCTCGGCGGCAACATCTGCCGCTGCACCGGCTACGTACAGATCCGCGCGGCGGTCGAACGCGCCGCGCGGACGCTCGCGGAGGAGGCCGTGCCGCATGAGTGAGTCCTACCGCTGGGTGTCCCGGCCGGGGAACATCCGTGAGGACCGGCGTTTCGTCACGGGCCGGGGACGCTACGTCGCCGATATCACGCCGGCGGGCACCCTTCACGTCGGCCTGGTCACCAGCCCGTACGCGCACGCCCGCATCACCGGCGTCGACGTGTCGGAGGCCCTCGCGCTGGACGGCGTGGTCGCCGTGCTGACCGGCGTCGAGCTGGCCAAGGACACCGATCCGCTGCGGCAGTACCTCGCCGTCCCGGAGGTCGAGTGGCGGCCGCTCGCCGTCGAGGAGACCCGGTACGCCGGGGAGTGGGTGGCCGCCGTGGTCGCCGAGTCCCGGGCGGTCGCCGAGGACGGGGCCGAGCTCGTCTCCGTCGACTACGAGCCGCTGGAGGCGGTGCTCGACCCCGAGGCCGCCGCGGCGCCCGGCTCGCCTCTCGTCCACGCGGCCCACGGCACGAACGTCATGGCGCACCGGGAGTTCCGGTGGGGTGAGGTGGACGCGGCGTTCGAACAGGCCGCCGGCACGTCCCGCGTCCGGTGTCGCTGGAACCGCAACTCCACAGTGCCGATCGAGACCTTCGGCGTGGTCGCCTCCTGGGACCGTACGCGCGACCTGCTCGACGTCTGGGCCTCCATCCAGATGCCGCAGTTCCCCGACCAGCTCGCGCACGCCCTGCGCATCCCCACGAACCAGGTGCGCGTGCACTTCGACGTCGACGTCGGCGGCAGCTACGGCGTCAAGCGCGGCATCAAGCACGGCGTGCTCACCGGCTACCTGTCGCGGATGCTCGGCGTGCCGGTGAAGCTCATCGAGGACCGCACCGAGAACATGCACGGCGGCGACTTCCACGGTCCCGACCGGATCTTCGACGTCGAACTCGCCTACACCGCCGACGGCGTCTTCACCGGCATCCGCATCGACGTGATCGACGACGAGGGCGCCTACCCCGGCCGGTCGCCGCTCCAGCTCGCCAAGCCGATCGGCGCCATCGTCGGCCCGTACCGGATCGGCGGCGTCGCCTACAACGCCACCGCCGTCGTGACGAACAAGACCGGGCAGGTGGCGGTGCGCGGGTTCGGCCAGTCGCCGACGAACTACGCGATCGAGGCCGCGGTGGACGCGGCAGCGCGTGACCTGGGCGTCGACCGGCTGGAGCTGCGGCGCCGCAACTTCATCCAGCCGGAGGAGTTCCCGTACCGGATTCCCAGCGGCACCGAGTACGACTCCGGGGACTACCCGGCCGTGCTCGACAAGGCGGAGGCGCTCGCCGACCTGGCCGCGCTGGAGGCCCGCCGCGACGAGATCCGCGCTTCCGGGCGCCTGGCCGGCATCGGCGTCGCGACGTGCCTGGAGCCCGGCGGCGGCAACGCGATCTTCGAGAACGTCATGAACCCGGCCAACGACAAGACGACCTTCCCGGAGGGTTGCCGGCTCCGCGTCGACTCCGACGGCCAGGTCACCGCGGTCATCGGGATCTCCTCCGCCGGCCAGAGCCACGACACGATGGTCTCCACCCTCGTGGGGGAGGAGCTGGGCCGCGACCCGCGGACGATCGCGGTGATCCGGGCCGACTCGCTCACCGGGATGCCCTCCCAGAGCCCCGTGGGCAGCCGGATGACGATCGTCCTCGGGCAGGCGATCCGCGGCGCCGCCGACGAGCTGAAGGCCAAGGTCGCCGCGATCGGCGCGCACAACCTCGGCGTGTCACCCGAGGAGGTCGGGTACGACGGCGGCGAGGTGTTCGTCCGTACGGACCCGGACCGACGGCTCGGCTGGCGGGAGATCGCCGCGATCGCCCACCGGAAACAGCACCGGATGCCGCCGGGGATCCAGCCCGGCCTGGAGGTCGTCCACGTGGCGCACACGCCGCGGTCCGGCACCCTCGCCGCTCCGGACGGCACGGTGCAGCTCTACCCCTGCTACTCGTTCGAGGCCCACCTGGTGCTCGCGGTGATCGACCCGGGCACCGGCCGGGTCGAACTCGACCGCTACTTCATCGCGCACGACTGCGGCACCGTGATCAACCCGGACGTCGTACGCGGGATGGTGTACGGCGGCACCGCGCACGGGATCGGGGTCGCGCTGTACGAGCAGTTCGCCTTCAGCCCGGAGGGGCAGCCGCTCACCACGTCCTTCATGGACTACCTGCTGCCCAGCGCCCACGAGGTCCCCGACATCGCCGACGCCGAGCACTGCACCCCGTCGCCGTTCACCAGCCTCGGGCAGAAGGGCGCCGGGGAGGCCGGCTACATGGGCGCTCCCGCCGCCGTGGCCGGGGCCGTCAACGACGCGCTCGCCGCGCGCGGCGCTCCACCGATCCACGCACTGCCCATCAAGCCGAGCGACGTCTGGTCGGCGCTGCGGGCGACCGAAGAACAAGGAGAGAAATGACCGCTATGCCGGTGACCGATATCCACGCACACCTCGTGCCCCGCGGGCTGCTGGAGGATCTGGCCGCGGGCCGCGTGCGGTTCCCGCATGTCGAGGTGCGCCCGCACGAGGCCACGCACGTCGTCAGCTTCGCCGGCGGAACGCCCACCCGGCCGATCGCACCCGGCCTCGTCGACCTGGAGCGGCGCCGGAACTGGCTCACCGAGCAGGGCATCGGCCGCCAGGTCGTCGGCGGCTGGCTCGACATCTTCGGCTACGACCTGCCCGCCGACGAGGGCACCGACTGGTCGATTTGCCTGACCGAGGCGATCGGCGAGGTGGCCGCCGCCGACGACCGGCTCGTCGGGCTCGGCACGGTGCCGCTGCAGGACCCCGGACGCGCGGCCGAGGCGCTCGCGGCCTGCCGCGCCGCCGGCCTGCCCGGCGTCATGATCGCCACCCGGGCGGGCGGACGTGAGCTCGACGACCCGGCCTTCACCCCCTTCTGGGAGGCCGCCGACGCGACCGGCGCGGTCGTCCTGCTGCATCCGGGCTTCGGCGGCGCCAGCGCGCGGTACCAGGACTTCGGGCTGGTCAACGGGCTGGCCCGCCTGGAGGACAGCACCGTGACGCTCGCGCGGCTGCTGTACGCGGGCGTCCCGGCGCGGCACCCGGGCGCGCGGATCGTCATCGCGCACGGCGGCGCCGCCCTGCCGTACGTCCTCGGCCGGCTGGTCCGCAACCACCTCATCAACCCGGAAGGAACCGCCGACCCGCTGGAGTCGTTCGGCCGGCTGTACTTCGACAGCGTCGTGTTCGACCCGGCCGCGCTGGAGTTCCTCGTCGGCAAGGTCGGTGCCGAGCGGGTCCTGCTCGGCTCGGACTACCCCTTCCCGATCGGCGACCTCACGCCGCGCCAGGTGGTCGACCGGGCGGAGCTGAAGGACGGGGACCGGTCCGAGATCCTGGGCGGCGCCGTCGCGCGGCTCCTGTCGTCATGAAGCCGGTCGACTTCACGCTGCACCGGCCGGCCACGACGGACGAGGCGGTCGCGCTGCTCGCCGAACACTCCGCGGACGTCAAGGTGCTGGCGGGCGGCCAGAGCCTGCTGCCGTTGCTGAACTTCCGGCTCGCCCGCCCGGAGCACCTGGTCGACCTCGGGCGGATCGCGGCACTGGCCGAGCTGCGGCGTACGCGCGACGAACTGGTGGTCGGCGCCATGGTCGTCCAGGCGCGGGCCGAGGCGTCCCCGGCCGTCGCGGCGCACGCCCCGCTGCTCGCCGCGGCGTTCCCCAACATCGCCCATCCGCCGATCCGCAACCGGGGCACCGTCGGCGGCAGCCTCGCGCACGCGGACCCGGCCGCCGAGCTGCCGGCCGTCGCCCGGGCGCTCGACGCGGTGTTCGTCGCCGCCGGGCCGCGCGGGCGACGCGAGATCGCGGCCCGGGACTTCTTCCGCACCCACCTCACCACCGACCTGGAGGCGGATGAGCTGCTCGTGGCGGTCCGTTTCCCACGTGCCGCCCCGCGCACCGGCGCCGCGTTCGAGGAGGTGGGGCGCAGGCGCGGCGACTTCGCGCTGGTCGGCGTGGCCGCGCAGGTCACCCTGGACGACGGCCTGCTCGCCGACGTGCGCGTCTGCCTGACCGGCGTGGCGTCGACGCCGTACCGCGCCACCGAGGCGGAGGAACTGCTCCGCGGGCGCCCGCCGGAGCCCGCCGAGCTGACCCGCGCCGCCGACGCGGTCCGCGACACCGTCATGCCGAGCGACGACCTGCACGCGACCGCCGGCTACCGAAAGGACGTGGCCGGCACCCTGCTGACCCGCGCCATCAGCTCCGCCTGTCGCCGTGCCGTACCCGAGGAGAACTGAATGATCTACGAACTACGTGAGTACGTGGCCGTGCCCGGCCGCGCCGACGCGCTGCACGCGCGCTTCGCGGACCACACGCTCGGCCTGTTCGCCCGGCACGGGATGCGGGTCGCCGGATTCTGGACCGACCGGGCGGACCGCGACCGCGTCGTCTACCTGCTGGCCTTCCCGGACGCCGACGCCCAGCGCGCGGCGTGGGCCGCGTTCCAGGCCGACCCCGACTGGCAGCGGGTGAAGGCGGCGAGCGAGGCGGACGGAAAGATCGTCGCGGAGATGCACAGCCGCACGCTGGACCGCGCGCCGTACTGGCCGCACGAGACCGTGAGCTCGGAGGGCGGGCGATGAGACTCGAGAACACCTTCCGCGTGCCGCTGCCGGTCGAGCGGACCTGGGAGCTGCTGACCGACCTGCCCCGGATCGCCCCCTGCCTGCCGGGCGCGCACCTGGACGACGTCGTCGACGGCGAGTACCGAGGCGGCCTGTCCACCAAGATCGGCCCGATCACGGCCCGCTACCGGGGGACCGCCCGCTTCGTCGAGCGCGACGACGTCGGCCACCGCGGCGTCATCGAGGCACGGGGCCGCGAGGAGCGCGGTGCCGGCACCGCCGCCGCCACGGTGACCGCGACCCTGCACCCGGACGGCGACGGCACCCGCGTCGAGGTCGCCACCGAACTCTCGATCAGCGGCCGGGCCGCCCAGTTCGGCCGCAGCCTGTTCAGCGAGGTCAGCGCCGCGCTGATGGCCCAGTTCGCGAGCCGGTTGGAGGCGATGGCACGGGAGGGGACGACGGCCGCGCCCGCGCCGGTCGCCGACGGGCCGGGGGAGAGCCTCGACCTCGCCGCGACGGTGGTCGTCCCCGTGCTGCGCCGCGCCGCGGTCCCCGCCGTCACCGCCGTACTCGCCGGACTGGCCGGCCTCGTCGTCGGCCGCTGGAGCGCCCACCGGAGACCTCATGGCGGTGTCGATTTCGCCGGTGGTCGTTCGTGTAGGGGGTGACGGGGCCGCGCAGGGCGGCCCGCGGCGCGAAGGGACCAGGCGATCATCGCCCACTACACCCGCCGCTGAGCGCCGGGCGGCACGTCAGCGTGGCCGCGCCGTGGCGGTCGCCACCACGCCGGCGGCGTCCGGGCCATTCGACTCCAGGGACGGGTCCCTGCTGCTCGGTACCCCGCCGGCCAGCTGGACGACCGCGAGCCAGTGGGCGTGCCGTGGCGGGTCGGGCACGTCCCAGCGCTCGACCCGCCACGAGCCGTCGGGATCGAGCCGGGCGGGCGGTGACACGAGCCAGTGCTCCTGGTACACCACCGGCGGTGACGGATGGCCGCCCGTCGAGGAGGAGAGCACCGGCACCGGTTCGGTGGCGCGCACCGGTGCGGTCTGGGCGACGACGTACACGGTGAAATCGCCGGGCCCGACGCCGCGTACGGTCCCGGCGAACGTGAACGACCTTCCGTGCGGGGGCAGTTCGTCCTCGGTCCAGGACGTGATGGCGAGTACGGGCGCGGCCGAGGCCGCCGGCCGGGGCGTCTCGCCGGGTGCGGACGGCCCGGAGTCGTCGCCGTGGGGCACGAGCCCGATCAGCGCCGCCACGATCGTCGCGACCGCCCCGATCACCGCGACGAGCACCGCCTGCGTCTTGTCCGGCTGCCACCGGCGGCGCTTGGTCGCCCCGGCCGGTAAGGCCGTGTTCGTGGGGGCCTCATGCTCCGGTCGCGGCCCGGAACCCTGCTCGTTCGCCATCGTGGCTCCCCTTCACGAGGATTCCGCCCTCAGCATGACGGATCGGTGACGGGCGCGCCACCGTCCGTCAGAGCCCGGGCGGCCGCGGTGGGTCATCTGGGGGAAGATCTTGACGTGGCGTTCATTTATGCGCAGTATCCCGCAGTAGTGCGCAAGAATGAGCAGTCGGGCGGGGAGCGCGCTGGACCGCTCGCCGACCCGGCTCCGAACCACGCGAGGTGATCGCGCTGAGATCCCGCCGACTGTTTCCCCCTCTCGCCGCCCTCGTGCTCGTCGCGACGTCCCTCACCGTGGGTCCGGCCTCCGCCACGCCCGCCGTGAAGTACCACGACGGCGCGGGCACCATCACGCTGACCACGTCCGCCTACCAGGTGACCGTGGCCAAACGGAGGTTCCAGATCACCACCCGCCGCGCCGGCCGTACGGTGCTGGCCACCACCGACACCGGCGCCCTCGGGTTCTCCGGCGCGAACGGCCGGGTCACCGCCACCGACGTGCGCAAGTCGGCCTGGTCCCACGGCGTGCTGAGCCTCCGGGTGGGCACGACCGATGCCAAGGCGACGCTGGCGGTCAAGATCACCCCGTCCGCCGACCGGTACCGGCTGGAGAGCACGGTCCAGGGGGCGACGCCGGAGTCCACCGGCATGCACTTCGCCATGGGCTCCGCCGGGCACTGGTACGGGCACGGTGAGGCGAGCACGGACGCCGGCGGCCCGTACACCGACCAGCCCTGGCCGCTCGACTCGGGCAAGGTCGCCGACGACGCGTTCGGACCCGCGTCGTACCAGATGGTGGACCCGTTCTGGTTCACCCAGTCGGCGGCCGGCATCTGGTTCGACACGCAGGACCTGATGAAGGTCTCCCTCGGCAAGGACAAGCCGGGCGTCGCCGGCATGGAGGTGACCGGGACGCCGAGCCTCGCCGCCACCTTCTTCGTGGAGAAGACCCCCAAGGCGGTCTACGACGACTACATCGGCATCACCGGCAAACCGGCCAAGAGTGACGCCGAGGCGTACCAGTACGAGACGCCGCTGTGGAACTCCTGGGCGCAGTTCTACACGAACGTGGACCAGGCGAGCTTCCTGGACTACGTCCACCGCCTGCACGACGCGGGCGTGCCCGGCCACACGATGTCGCTCGACGACGGCTGGATGAGCCACTACGGCGACTTCACCTTCAACGGCAAGTTCCCCGACCCGAAGGCCATGTCGGACGAGGTGCACTCGCTGGGCTACAAGTTCGGCCTCTGGGTGACGCTGTGGATCAACCTCGACGCCGACAACTACAAGGTCGCCGCGGACAAGGGATACCTGCTGAAGTCCAAGGACGACCCGTCCCAGCCGTGCACGGTCACCTGGTGGAACGGCAAGGCGGGCATCGTCGACCTCGGCAACCCCGACGCCCGCGCCTGGTACGAGGGACAGCTGAAGGCGCTCCAGCAGAAGTACGGCGTGGACGGCTTCAAGTTCGACACCCGCTTCTACGACGAGACGTGCGCCCCCGCGTCCGGCTACACCGCGAACGACTACGTCAAGCTGGGCGCCCAGCTCACCGACGAGTTCGACCAGCAGGGCGTCGGCGTGCGGATCCACTGGACCGGGTCGCAGAAGTACGGCTTCGTGACCCGCGAGATCGACAAGGGCACCGACTGGAAGTCGCTTCAGGCGGCGATCCACCAGAGCCTGGCGATCTCCACCATCGGCTACCCGTTCGTGGAGACCGACATGGTCGGCGGCTCGGAGGGTCAGCCTCCGCCGTCGAAGGAGGTCCTGATCCGCTGGGCGCAGGCGGCCGCCGCGATGCCCCTCGTCTACTCGTCCACGTCACCGGTCCGCGTCTACGACTACGTGAACAAGAAGTGGGTCGACTACGACGCCGACACGGCGAAGCTGTACGCGAAGGCCCTCGACGTGCACAAGCGCCTCACGCCGTACATCGAGCGGCAGGTGCGGCGGACGCTGAACACGGGTGACCCGATCATGCAGCCGCTGTTCTTCGCCTTCCCGTCGGACCAGGCGTCGTACACCGTGGGCGACGAGTGGCTCCTGGGCGACTCGCTGCTGGCCGCGCCGCTCCTGTCGGCGGGCACGAGCCGCGACGTCCATCTCCCGCCGGGCGCCTGGTACGACGTGGCGCGCGGCAAGGTCGTCCACGGCGACCTGAAGGCCTACCCGACGGACCTGGGCACCCTGCCGCTGTTCGTCCGGATGGGCACCGCCGACACCAAGTCCCTGATCGGCGCCCTGCGCCACTGAGAGACGAGCCCGGACGGCACCGCGTGCCGTCCGGGCTCACCCGACGACGCTGAGCGGCGCGCTGGTCAGGCGGAATCGCGGACGACCAGCCGGCACGGGACCCGGTGCAGGCCCGGTGACGGCTTGTCATCGATCGCTTCGAGGAGACGCAGGGCGGCGATGCGTCCGATCTCGGTCAGGCCGACCTCGACGGTGGTCAAGGGGGGCCGGGCCGCAAGGGTCATCGCGTCCCAGTTGTCGTAGCCGATGACGGCGACCTGGTCGGGCACCTGGACGTCCCGCTCGCGCAGGGTGTCCGCCACACCGCGGGCGATCTGGTCGTTGCCGCAGAAGAAGGCGTCGGTGTCGGGCGCCGCTCGCAGGACCGTCTCCGCCGCCCGCCGGCCCCACGCTTCGCTCCAGTCGCCGAAATGAGCCCGGCCAGTGGCGAACCCCAGTGAGGCATCGTTCAGCAGGCGCTCGGTGAAGCGGGCGCGGTCGGCGGCCGCCGCGTGGTGGGCCGGGCCGGTGACGTGGGCGATCCGGGTACGGCCGCCGCCCAGGAGGTGTTCGATGGCCAGCCCGCAGCCCTGCTCATCGTCGGAGACGATCGAGATGTCCGAGGGATCGGTGGAGGGGGAGAGGGCGTAGGCGACGGGGATGCCGTCGTGGAGGCCGGACAGCGGCGGGCGCGGGTCGGTGCGGCGACCGGTGACGATGATGCCGTCGACCCGCCGGTCCATGAGATTCTGCAGGTGGTGGCGTTCGCGGATGAGGTCGCCGCGCGTGTCGCAGAGCAAGACGGAGATCCGGCCCGCGCCCAGAGCGTCCTCGGCGCCGAGCAGCACCGGGATGCTGAAGCGGCCGATACCGTCGGTGGTGATCAGACCCACGGTCCAGCTACGGCCGGTGTGCAGACTCTGGGCCTGCTGGTTGGGACGAAAGTCGAGCGACTGGGCGGCGTCCTTGACTCGTCGGCGGGTCTCGGGCCGCATGCGCCCATTGCCGCTGAGGGCCCGGGAAGCCGTGCCGACGCTCACCCCTGCCAGTTCGGCCACGTCGCTCAACGTGACCCTGGGCCTGGAGGTGCTGTGACTCCGTCCCGCCATGCGCAATCCTTTGCTCACTAATTTCTACTGGCTCTATGGTGCCATCGCCGCTGCGTGCTGGCCAAATCGCGCAAGCAGCCTGAAAAACCATGAGCAACGCTCTTGACGGCTTAGCGCGTTAACCGTACCTTCCAGCGTGAAAAAAGGTTTGCGCAAGTTTGTGGCGGTGCCTGGCTGGGCAAGCCGCTGCCGATCCGGGGAGATCCATGTCCCGTACGTCCTCGTCCGCCGCCGGAACCGGCCCCATCCGGCTCGGTCCGCAGACCCGAGCGGCTCTGCGCCCGACCGAGGCACCGGCGGTGACCGGCGGCTTCTGGTATGACCGGCGCCTGACGAACGCCCAGGCCGGCATCCCGCAGGGGCCGCGGCTGCTGGAGTCCGCGGGCAACCTGCACAACCTGCGCCTGGTCGCGGGGAAGGCCCAGGGCGCCTTCCGTGGCGATTACCCCTTCCAGGACACCGACGTCTACAAGTGGCTGGAGGCGGCGTCCTGGCAACTCGCTCAGGACACCGTGGCCGGCCGGGACACCACCGCCCTGACCGAAGAGGTCGACCGCGTCATCACTCTGGTCGCCGAGGCACAGCAGGAAGACGGTTACCTCAATACCTGGTTCCAGTCCGGTCGAGGCGCCGGCCGGTACAGCGATCTGCGGTGGGGGCACGAGCTGTACAACGCCGGCCACCTCATCCAGGCCGCCATCGCCCACCACCGCGCCACAGGGCGTACGGAGCTCCTCGACGTGGCCTGTGGGTTCGCCGACCACATCGGCATCGTCTTCGGGCCGCCGGGCAGCGGCCGGCCGATCGACGGGTTCGACGCTCACCCGGAGGTCGAGACCGCGCTCGCCGAGCTGTACCGCGAGACCGGCGACCAGCGCCACCTCGACCTCGCCGGCTACTTCGTCGACCGGCATGGCCACGGCCTGCACGGTCACGAGGCGTACTGCCAGGACCGGGTGCCGCTGCGCGAGGCCGACACCGTCGAGGGCCACGCCGTGCGCCAGCTGTACCTCCTGGCCGCCGTCGCCGACCTGGCGATCGAGACCGGCGAGGAGTCCCTCGCCGCGGCGAGCGCCCGGTTGTGGCACGCCATGGCCGCCACGAAGACCCACCTGACCGGCGGTGTCGGCGCGCACCACGACAAGGAGGACTTCGGCGACCCGTACGAGTTGCCGACCGAGCGCGCGTACTGCGAGACCTGCGCCGCCATCGCGTCCGTCCAGTTCGGCTGGCGGATGGCCCTGCTGACCGGGCAGGCCCGCTACAGCGACCTGGTCGAGCGCACCCTGTTCAACGGCTTCCTCGCCGGGATGTCACTGGACGGCGAGAGCTGGCTCTACGTCAACCCGCTCCAGGTGCGCGACGGCTACGTCGACGGGGGCGGCGACCAGTCGTCTCGCCGGACCCGCTGGTTCCGTTGCGCCTGTTGTCCGCCGAACGTGATGCGCCTGCTCGCCAGCATGGAGCATTACCTCACCTCCACCGACGGCCGTGGCCTGCAGATCCACCAGTACGCCTCCGGCGTCTTCCACGGCGAGGCCGGCGGTGCGCCGGTGGAGGTGAGCGTTGACACCGAGTACCCGTGGCGAGGTCGTATCGCCGTCACCGTCGAGCGGACCCCCGGCACGTCCTGGACGCTCTCGTTGCGAATCCCGCAATGGTGCACCGAGTACACCGTCGGCGGCGTCGCCGCCGACGCTCACGTCGACGTCGAGGACGGCTGGCTCCGGATCCACCGATCGTGGAGCGCCGGCGAGGAGCTGCTCCTGGACCTTGAGTTGGCCCCGCGCCTGGTGTCCGCCGACCCACGGGTGGACGCGGTACGCGGCTGCGTCGCGATCGAGCGCGGCCCGCTCGTCTACTGCCTCGAACAGGCCGACCACCCCGGTGGGGGCCTCGACGACGTCGTGATCGAGGCCGGCGGCCCGCTGACCGCCAAGGAACGCCCCGACCTGCTCGGCGGAGTCGTCACCGTCGTCGGCACGGGGTACCGGCGGTCGCTTCCCGAGCCGGGCTGGTGGCCGTACGTCCCCGCCGGCTCGCCCCAGGCTCCGGGCACCCCCCTGGAACTGGTCGCCGTGCCGTACTTCGCGTGGGCCAACCGCACCGTCGGCAGCATGCGCGTCTGGCTGCCCACCTCCTGACCGGCTTCTCCCTCCACTCGCAGACGAGGTCACCATGAGACACCTGTACCGCCCCTTCGTCGCCGCCGTGCTCGCCACCGGCGCACTGACGTCCGCCGCCGCGTGCTCCTCCTCCGACGGCGGCGGCTCCGGCGGCTCGGCGTCGGGCGCGTACACCTTCTGGGACCCGTATCCGCAGTTCGACGCCTCCTCCGACTGGGCCAAGCGGGTCGCGAACTGCGGGGCCTCGGCCGGTGTCACCGTCAAACGCACCGGAATGGACACGACCGACCTGGGCAACAAGGCTCTCCTCGCCGCCCAGCAGGGCAACGCTCCCGACGTCATGCTGGTCGACAACCCGGTCGTCTCCACGCTCGTCCAGGCGGGCATCCTCAACAAGGCGCGTGACCTGGGCCTGGACACCTCCACCATCCAGCCGAACATCATCGGTGCGGGAACGCTCGACGGCGCCGCCTACGGCGTCCCCATCGGTGCCAACACGCTGGCCCTCTACTACAACGGAAAGGTCCTCAAGGCCGCCGGCGTCGACCCTGCGGGCATCAAGGACTGGGCCACGCTGACCTCCGCCCTGCAGAAGGTCAAGGCCGCCGGGAAGAAGGGCATCACCTTCTCCGCCATCGGCACCGAAGAGGGCAGCTTCCAGTTCCTGCCCTGGTTCTGGGGTGCCGGCGGCGATCTGACCAAGATGAACGACCCCGGTGGCGTGGCGGCGCTGTCGCTATGGAAGGACTGGCTGGCCCAGGGACTCGCGCCCAAGGACGTCCTTCAGAACACCCAGACCACCAGCTGGCAGGAGTTCGCCACCGGCAAGTACGCCTTCGGAGAGAACGGCACCTGGCAACTCGCCAACGCGGCCAAGGCCGGCTTCCCGTACGGGGTCATCAACATTCCCGGCCAGCACGGTGGCTCGGCGCCGGTGCCCACCGGCGGCGAGTTCGTCACCGTGCCCGTGCAGAGGAAGACCGGCCGTTACGCCGTCAGTACGAAGATCGTGAACTGTCTGATCAGCCCGACGAGCCTGCTGGCGACCGACACCACTCTCTCCTACATCGCGCCGCTCGCGGCGGTGCAGAAGGAGCAGGTCGAACGGGACGCGACGCTCAAACCATGGGTGTCGGCGGTGGCCGCGGCCCGAGGGCGTACGAGCAACGGCCTCGGCACGAAGTATCCCGTGATCTCCCAGCAGCTCTGGACCGCCGTCCAGTCGGCCCTGTCCGGTGGCAAATCCCCGCAGGGCGCCCTCGACACGGCACAGCAGGCCGCCGCCTCCCACAGCTGACCCTTCCGGCGCGCAGCAAGGAGTCACGCATGACCCTCGCCCGAACCGACCACCCGCAGCGGTCACCGGCCGCGTTCCGGGCGGCCCCGCGCTCAGGGACAAGGCACCGCCGCGCACGCCACCGGAAGAGCCGCCTGACCGCCTGGGCGTTCGCCCTGCCTCTGGTGATCTATCTGGCCGCGTTCTACGTCTATCCGCTCTACCGGAACCTGGACCTCAGCCTGCGCCGCTACACGGTGCGGTCCTTCGTCGAAGGCGACGCGCCGTTCGCCGGCTGGGCCAACTTCGACCAGGTCCTGCACGACCCGACGTTCGGGCCGGCGATCCGTAACACCCTGGTGTTCACCCTGGTCTCGATCGCGGTCCAGTACGGAGCAGGGCTCGCCCTGGCCGTCTTCTTCAACCGGCGTTTCCACCTCTCCGGTCTCCTACGAGCCCTGTTCCTGGTTCCCTGGCTACTGCCGCTGATCGTTTCCTCGTCCACGTGGGCGTGGATGCTCAACAGCGAGAGCGGTGTCGTCAACCACGCCCTCCACCTCGTCGGCGTCTCGCCGGTCGACTGGCTCGGCTCACCTCACTGGGCCCTCACCTCGGTGATCATCGCGAACATCTGGATCGGCATTCCGTTCAACCTGGTCATCCTCTACAGCGGGCTGCAGAACATCCCCGCCGACCTGTACGAGGCGGCCGCGCTGGACGGGGCGGGAGCGTGGCAGCAGTTCCGCCGGCTCACGTTCCCGCTGCTGCGGCCGGTCACCATGGTCGTGCTGCTGCTCGGTTTCGTGTACACGCTCAAGGTCTTCGACCTCATCTGGATCATGACAAAGGGCGGTCCGGGGGATTCCTCCTCGACGCTGGCCACCTGGTCGTACCGGCTCGGGTTCGGATCCCTGCTGCCGCAGTTCGGCCCCGGCGCCGCCGTCGGCAACGTCCTCATCGTCATCGCTCTGGCCTTCGGGCTGCTCTACACCCACGTGCAGAGGAGGCAGGAGGCATGACCGGACGACGACGCGGGATTCGGGTCACCGCGATCGGCATCGTGCTCACCGCCCTGATGCTGTTCCCGGTCTACTGGATGATCAACGTCTCGCTCACCCCGCAGCAGGACATGCGTAAGAATCCACCGGACCTTCTCCCGCTGCACCCGACCTTCGAGGGCTACCAGGCGGTGCTGCACGACCAGTTGCCGTACCTGCTGACCAGCCTGCTCATCGGTCTCGGCACCGTGGCGCTCACGCTGGTCCTGGCCGCTCCGGCCGGGTACGCGCTGGCCAAGCTGCGCCCGCGCGGGGGCGGCGCGCTCGGCCTCGCCCTGCTGATCGCCCAGATGATCCCGGGGATCGTCATGGCCATGGGGTTTTATGGGATCTTCCTGAACCTCGGGCTGATGAACACCTGGTGGGGACTGATCGTCGCCGACTCCACGATCGCCGTGCCGTTCGGCGTCCTGATCTTCCGCGCGTTCATGTCCGGCATCCCCGACGAACTCCTCGCCGCCGCGCGCATCGACGGCGCCGGGGCGTTCCGTGCGTTCTGGTCCATCGTCCTCCCGGTCAGCCGGAACGCGCTGGTCACCGTCTCCCTGTTCAGTTTCCTCTGGGCGTGGTCGGACTTCGTGTTCGCCAACACCCTCGACGCGGGCGGCGACCTGCGTCCCATCACGCTCGGCATCTACCGCTACATCGGAAACAACAACCAGGAATGGAACGCGATCATGGCCACCGCCGTGGTCGCGTCCGTGCCCGCCGCGCTCCTCCTCGTCCTCGCCCAGCGCTACGTTGCCGCCGGCGTCACCGCCGGAGCCGTCAAGGACTGATCCTCCGCCACCGTCGTCCCCCTATCCCGGAGAGTCCCCATGAAGAAGAGGACCCGTCTCGCCCTGCTCACCGCCGCGCTCACCCTGACCCCGGCCCTGGCCACCGCGCCGCCCGCACACGCGGCCACCACGCTCGTGGTCAACGCCGGCTCCGCCCTGCGGCCCGTCACCCACGTCGCCACCGGCTCGCTGTACGGTCTGGCCAACGCCGCGACCCCCGCCGACAACCTGGTCCAGCAGATCAAGCCCAACACGTTCGTGCAGATGGCGGCGGGCGGTCACCAGCAGGGGTCCGGCGACATCCTCGTCGTGGCGCCGAAGGCGGCCCGCGCCGGCGCGAAGGTCGTGGACCGCCTGTCGGACTACTACGCGGGCTGGCCTTACCAGTTCAGCTGGTCCAACTGGCTCAGCGTCGTCGACCAGCAGATCGCCCAGGTCCAGGCGTCCGGGATCACGAACCTCGCGTCGTGGGAGCTGTGGAACGAGGCGGACAACACCTGGAAGTCCTCCAACGGCACCTTCGAGGACTTCTGGACCAGGACGTACCGGGAGGTACGGGCCAAGGACTCTCGCACGCCGATCCAGGGGCCGAGCTTCTCCGACAACATCGGTGACATGCAGAACTTCCTGCAGAACGCGGTCAACACCAACACGGTTCCGGACATCATCTCCTGGCATGAGCTGGAGAGCTCCTCCAAGATCGCTGGGGACGTCTCCAAGGTCACCACCATCGAGCGGAATCTGGGCATCACCCCGCGCCCGATCGCGATCGAGGAGTACGCCGCGCCATCCCAGGTCGGCATCCCCGGCGCGCTGATCGGCTACATCGCCAACTTCGAACGCCTTGGCGTACACGACGCCGAACTGGCCTTCTGGAACCAGTCCGGCGCGCTCGGCGACCTGCTGACCGGCCAGGGCGGCTCGCCGAACGGCGCGTACTGGCTCTACAAGTGGTACGCCGACATGAGCGGCACCATGCTCACCACCACTCCGCCCGCCTCGACCGGCCTGGACGGAGCCGCCGCCATCAGCAGCGCGGGCGACCAGGTCAGTGTCATCTTCGGCGGCGGCTCGGGCTCCACGGCGGTCACCGTGAACGGCCTGGGCTCGGCGTTCGGCGGCACGGTCCACGCGAAGCTGGAATACACCCCGTCGAACGGTCGCACCACGGCGGTCTCCGGGCCGACCACCATCTCGGAAGGCGATTACGCCGTCTCCGGCGGATCGGTCACCGTACCGGTGACGATGAATTCCACCTATGGCTACCATCTGGTCCTGACTCCCGGCAGTGGTTCCTCGTCGCCGTCCGGCCCGTACCGGATCACGAACGTCAACAGCGGTCTGGCGCTCGACACCCAGAACTCCGGAACCGCCCAGGGCACCCTGGTGGACCAGGCCACGGTCAACGCCTCCAGCAGGACCCAGACGTGGGTCCTGACACCGGCAGGCTCCGGCCTCTACAAGATCGCCAACCAGGCCAGTGGGCTGGTCCTGGGCATCACCAACATGAGCACCTCAGACGGCGGTACCGCCCTGATCTGGGGCGACAGCGGCACCGCCGACCACCTGTGGCAGCTGGTCGCGGACGGTAGTGGCCACTACAAGATCGTCAATCACAACAGCGGCCTGTTGCTGGGCGTCACCAACATGAGCACCGCCTCGGGTGCCCAGGTGCTCCAGTGGGAGGACAACGGCACCGCCGACCACCTGTGGACTCTCACGGCGCGTTAGCGCCAGGCCTCCCGGCGGCTCTGGCCGGTAGGGGCTCAGGCGGCCAGAGCCCGGGGGCCGGCGGCTTGTCGCGGTGGCTTGCGCGTTCACTGCTCGTGTGACGCCCTGCCATTCGGCTCTATGCCAATATGCCGTCTCATGCGACTAGGAGGCGGAAGCGGAACTGCGGCCGGTGATCGCGGCCCTGCCTCCGGAGAACCGCGTCGCCCTGCTGGCTCGTACGGGACTCGCCGGCCGCCAACGGTTCAATGAAGCCGAATGACGGTCCGGCTGCCGGGGCCACAGCGTCACAGGTGTGCCGTACGCTACCTCCTGACCGCCCGGCCGCTGGCCCGCTGATCCAAGCGTCATGCCAGTTCAGCGGGCCTGGTGCCTCACACCACGTGACCGGAGGAGTCGATGCTGGGATGACCGCAGGGCGACCGCTGCCCACACAGGACGACGTGCTCGGGTACTTCGACACGCTGTCGAACTGGGGACGGTGGGGCGACGACGACGAGCTCGGCACTCTGAACCACATCACCGACGACGTCCGGCTGGCGGCGGCGCGGGCCGTGCGCCACGGCAGGAGCGTGTCGTGCGCATGGGAGGTCGCCGTACCGGAGGACATGGAGCGGTCGACGACGACGTGCCCGCGCGCCGCCGACATGCCGGGTGCCGAGCACATGCCGGAGCCCTTTCACAACGACCGGCGCTGGGGCTTTTCGAACGAGCGGCTCGGCATCCTGTTCCACGGCAACACCATCACCCACCTCGACTCGCCGTGCCACATTTTCTGGAACGGCACGATGTACAACGGGCGGTCGCACTCGTTGGTCGACGCCGCGACGGGATCGGCGTGGGCGGCCGTCACGGCGGCGGCGAACGGGATCGTCACGCGTGGTGTCCTGCTGGACATCGCGGGGGTCCGCGATGTGCCGTGGCTGGAACCGGGGCAGGGCGTGTCCCCCGACGATCTCGAGGAGGCCGAGCGTCGCCAGGGCGTACGGGTGCGACCCGGCGATGCGGTACTCCTGCGGACCGGCTACGGCCGCGTCCGGCACGAGGCCGGTGAGACCGGCGGTTTCACGCAGGCCGGCTGGCACGCTTCCTGCCTGCCGTGGCTGCACGAACGGGGGGTCGCGCTGATCGGCGCCGACACCCCCCAGGACGTTCAGCCGTCGGGGTACGAAGACGTGTTGATGCCGGTTCACGCCGTGAGCCTCGTCGCGATGGGTCTGTGGCTGCTCGACAACTGCGACCTGGAGGCGTGCGCGACGACGGCTGCCGAGCTCGGCCAGTGGGACTTCCAGCTCGCGGTCGCGCCGGTCCGCTTCGCCGGTACGTCCGGCAGCCCGGTCAACCCGATCGCCACCTTCTGACCGCGGGACTCCGAGCCCGGACGGCGCCGCACGCCGCGGCGCCGTCCGCCGCCGTTGAGGATCAGGCGGAGCGAGTGCTCAGCCCACCGCCCCGGTCACGAGCCGCCGGCCGGGACGGCGGTCAGGACGGCCATGTCCAGGGTGAGGGGCCGGATGTCGACCAGGTCGAAACCGGCCGCGCGCAGCAGCCGGCGGTACTCCTCGTCGGTGCGTTCGCGACCGCCGAGGTTGTTGACGGCCATGTGCACGTCCCAGGCGATGGCCAGGGACGGTGTGCCGTCCGTCGGGATGGGGCGTTCGACGATGACCAGCCGGGCGGCCTCCGGCATGGCCCGGCGGCAGTTCGCGAGGATCTTCAGGCAGTGTTCGTCGTCCCAGTCGTGGAGTATGCGGGAGAGCAGATAGACGTCGCCGCCTTCGGGTACCCGTTCGGTGAAGTCGCCGCCGATGACGTCGCACCGGTCGAGCAGGCCGTCCTTCTCCAGTTCCTCGCGGGCCGCGTCGGCCACCGCGGGCTGGTCGAAGAGCACTCCGCGAATGGCGGGTGCGGCCTTGAGGATGTGGCGGAGCAGATCACCGTGGCCACCGGCGACGTCGACGACCATGCCCGCGTCGGTGAAGTCGATCGCCCGGGGAACGCCGCTGAACCACGACGACCCGGCCGCCATGGCGCCGTGGAAGACGCGGGCCTGCTCGGGATGCTCGTTCAGGTAGTCGAACGGTGGCAGGCCCAGGGCGTGCTCGAAGGCGTTCTCGCCCGTACGGACGGAATGCGCGAGGGAGCCGAAGCTGCGGTAGAAGATCCCGCCGTACAGTCGCGCGACGTCGCGGAGTGCTCCGGTCCGTAACGTCATGCCGAGCCCGGTCAGGGCCCACTGCTCGCCGTCCCGGCGTACGACGTCGAGGGACGCGAGGTAGCGCAGGACCCGGTGCAACAGGTCGGGGTCGGCGTTCGTCAGCATGGCGAGTTCGGCGCTGGTGGCCGGCTGGGAGTACAGGTGGTCGCCGATGCCGAGCTCGGCGGCCGTGCACAGGGCCTGGGTGGTCCACGCGCCGGTCAGCATCTCGAACATCCGCCGCGTCGCCTCCTCGCCGGCGGGCGGCTCCGGCAGGAGCCGGGCCGGGCCGGACGCTTCGGTCGACCGCAGGTGGGTGGCCAGCAGCTCGTCATGACCGTCGACGAGCAGCTCCAGCCTGCGCGGCCATCCCTTCACCGTGCCCCCGGTACGGAAGTACAGCACGGTGCGGCCCGCAGGGCCTTCGTGTGGGTTGAAACCGCCGCCGTCGGGCGTCATTCCCGCCGGGCCGGTGAGCAGCTCCCACAGCCGTTCTGTGTTGTGCGGTTCGGATGTGACGACGGCGAGCGCGAAATGCGTCTGGTGGTCGGCTCGGCGTTCGTCATTCAGCAACCGTTCGAATCCTTCCCCGGACCCGGCCGGGCAAAGGAAGATCTCAAGCTCGCCCCCGCGGTCGGGCTCACCGCCGGAAATCGCGGCGTGCACGATCTGGACCGGCAGATCCTCTCCATATCCGCGGGCCACCCTCTCGCGTACGACGGTGCTCGGCCGTGGCGACCCGGCGTTCAGCCCGACACTCGCCAGCTGAGCGATGCAGCCGTCCGGCCGGCCGGAGGGAAAGACCATGACCGAGCCGTGCGCGAAGCGGCAATGTCGCGCGATGTCCGCGACGACGTGCGCGGACGTGCCACGGGGCGTGATTTCGGCGAGAAGTTCGAAGGTGTTTAACGACCGAGTGAACTCCATGACCCGTCGGAGGCGCCGCATATCGACATCTTCAAGTGGTAGATCGTCAGTGCCCCTGGCCTGGTCCGCGGCATGCCGGTCTCCGGATATTCGCATGGCATTCTCCCGAGTGACTGGTCGTGCTCGATTTCGCTCGCACTGATCCGTACGAATGACGCTGACACGGTACTGGTCATCACCGGCTAGGAACGCGATGGACTTCCCGCCCGGACTGAGGCGTTCTCCGCGACCGGCGTCTACTCCACCACCGACGACATCGCCCGCCACCTCGCCACGCTGGCCCTTGGCGCACCCTAGCCGGAGGCGACGGCGTTCCAGTCGTCGGTGGCGGCGGCGATGAAGCGGGCCGCCTGCTCGATCGCCTGTTGCGCCTCGGGCAGGAAGGACCAGAACAGGTGGAAGCCGTGCGTGGCGACCGGGTACAGCTCAAGCGTCACCTCGACACCGTTCTGGCGGGCCCGGTCGGCGAGGTGCTCGGCCTGGGGCAGCAGGTGGTCGCCCGTGCCGGCCTGGATGAGCATCGGCGGAATGCCCCTGAGCTCCTCGGCGAAGCCGAGCGGATTGACGACCGGGTCGTGGAGGGAGTGCCCGGCCAGGTACTGGTCCACGCACCGGCGCATGAGCCTGTCCGTGACCATGAGCTGCGGGTCGTCGGGAGTCTCCTCGGGCAGGGTGTAGGCGAGATCGACCCAGGGGCACAGCAGGGCAAGGCAGCCGGGTGAGGGCAGTTTTCGCCGCTTGATATGGAGCATCAGCGAGACGGCCAGCCCGGCGCCGGACGAGTCGCCGCAGATCGCGATCCGGCGAGAGTCCGTGCCCTGGTCGAGCAGCCACAGGTAGGCACGCAGAGCGTCGTCCACCGCGGCGGGGAAGGGGTGTTCGGGGGCCAGCCGGTAGTCGGGGACGAGTACGGCGGACTCCGTGGCCGCGGACAGCGCGCCGGCCATCGGCCGGTAGCCGTAGGCCGAGCCCATCACGTAGCCGCCGCCGTGGAGGTACAGCACGGTGGCGGGCCGCTCCGGCTGGTCGGTGACGAGTAGCGACGGCACCCCACCGGCCTTGACGGGCCGGATCTGGATCTCCGGCGGCGGGGAGAACCGCGCGAGCAGCCCCTCGTACGCGGCGCTCAGCTCCTCCAGATCGCCGTCGTCGGCGTTCCAGGCGGCGACGGGTGCCCAGAGCCGGGCCGCACGGCCCGACAGCTCGCCCCCGACGGATCGAGTCGCCGAGACCGCCTCGTCCAGGTCGGTCAGCAGCACGCGTACCCGGTCGAGCAGGGCCTCACCGGCCAGGGTGAGTTCCACCCGGTGGGTGGAGCGTCTGAGCAGGTCGCAGCCGATCAGACGTTCGAGGCCGCTGATCTGGCGGCTGAGCGCGGGCTGGGAGAGGTAGAGCCGGGTGGCGGCCCGGCCGAAGTTGAGCTCCTCGGCGACCGCGACGAACGCGCGCAGATGCCGGAGTTCGATCGCGTCCGGCGCCTGCGGCAGGGCGAGCAGGCGGCCCTGGGGCTCTTCACGGTCGTTCGCCATGGCTGCATTATCGGCTGTGACCGGGGAGTTCGGTCATGCCGTTCGCGCACCGCCGTGATGCGCGATCGGCCTTTCCCTTCGACCTCCGGTCGCTGCGAGGGTCTCGGCATGGCCACCTCACCCGAACAGCCCGTCCCCGCTCGCGTCGCCGACGTCTACCTCAGAGACGGGCCACGGGCACGCGTCCACTGGCCGGCCGCATCGGGCGCCAGGCCGGCGCTGTTGATGTTCTTCCATCTTCAGGAAGCCATCGACGAGTACGCCTGCCGCAGACTGGCCCGCGAGGGCGGCTTCGTGGTCCTGGCGGTGAGCCACCCGCTGGCGGCGGACCATCCGTACCCGGCCGTCGTCCGGGACGCGGAGGCGACGCTGGGCTGGGCCGCCGACCATGCCGCCGAACTGGGCGCGGATCCTGACCGGCTGGTCGTCGCCGGTGCGGGCCCGGGGGCAGGGCCCGCCGCGGGCGTCGCGTTGTCCGCCCGCGACGACGGTTGGCCGCCGATCGTCCGGCAGTTGCTGATCCGGCCTGACCTTCACTCGTACGGCGGGGGCCCCCTGTCCGGGGTGCCGCCGGCGACGGTGGTCTCGACCCGCCAGGACGACGGCCGTCTCCACTCGGCGCGGCTCCGGGAGGCCGGCGTTCCGGTCCGGGAGATCCATTACGACCACACACCCGACCAGCCCAGCGTGCTCGGCGACCTCATCCGCGTGCTCGATCAGGATCGCGCGGCCGACGGAAAGGACAGGGACTCATGGAGATGACCATCGGCCCGCGGGCCGGGCGACGCGAATGGATCGGGCTGGCGGTGCTGGCACTGCCGACGCTCCTGGTCTCCCTCGACACCTTCGTGATGGTGATGGCGCTGCCGACGCTGAGCACGGAGCTTGGAGCCGACAGCACGCAGCAGCTGTGGATCATGGACGTTTACGGCTTCATGGTCGCGGGCTTCCTGATCACGATGGGAACCCTGGGCGATCGCATCGGCCGACGCAGGCTGCTGATGATCGGCGCCGCCGCGTTCGGTGCCGCGTCGGTGCTGGCGGCGTTCTCCACCGGCCCCGGGCTGCTGATCTTCGCGCGGGCGCTGCTCGGGATCGCCGGCGCCACGCTGACGCCGTCCACGCTGGCGATGATCATGAACATGTTCCACGACGCGCGGCAACGGGCCAGCGCGATCGGTCTGTGGGCGGGCTGTTTCACCGTCGGGGCGGTCATCGGTCCGCTGGTGGGCGGCGTGCTGCTCGAACGCTTCTGGTGGGGTTCGTTGTTCCTGCTGGGGGTGCCGGCGATGGTGCTGCTGCTCCTCGTGGGTCCGCTGCTGCTGCCCGAGTACCGCGACCCCGGGGCCGGCCGGATCGATGTGCCCAGCGTCGTGCTCTCGCTCGGTGCCATCCTGCCCGTCGTCTACGGGCTCAAGGAGACCGCGCGCAGCGGCTTGCACCCGCTGCCGGCCGTCGCTCTGGCGATCGGGGCCGCGGTGGGCGCCGTCTTCCTGCGCCGCCAGCGCCGGCTCGCCGACCCGCTGCTGGACCTGTCGCTGTTCACCAACAAGGCCTTCGCCGTCACGCTGGGCGCGATGCTGACCTACGCCATGCTCTCCGGCGGGACCATGACCTTCGTCTCCCAGCATTTCCAGCTGGTCGACCACCTGTCGCCGCTCCAGGCCGGGCTGGCCCTGCTGCCCGGAATGATCGCCGCCATGGTCGGCTTCCAGCTGTCCCCGTTGCTGGCCCGGAGGATCAGGCCGGTGCCGCTCATCCCGATCGGCCTGGCCATCACCGCGGCCGGGATGCTGATCGTGACCCGCTCGGGCGCCGGTTCGGGTCTCACCGTTCTGGTGATCGGCTTCGCCGTCTCCTGCCTGGGCGCGGGTCCACTGGTGAGCCTGGGCACCAACCTGGTCGTCGGCTCCGTACCGCCCGCCAAGGCCGGCTCGGCGGCGGGCATCGCCCAGACCGGCAACGAGTTCGGGTACGCGCTGGGCATCGCCGTGCTGGGCAGCATCGGCACGGCCGTCTACCGGGGAAGGATGACCGGCCACGCCGGCGCCGCCCACGACAGCCTGGTGGGTGCGACCGAGACGGCCGCCCACCTCGGGCACGGGCCCGCCACCGCCGTGCTCGACACGGCTCGGGCGGCCTTCTCCACCGAGTTGCACGCGATCGCCTTCATCAGCGCCGCCGCCCTGACCTGCGTCGCCGTGCTCATCACCGGAACCCTCCGCCATCTGCAGCCCGTCGGCGGCGACGACCACGAAGTCCCGGCAACCGAGGTCCGCGAGCCGGTCCACTCATGACCCACCCCCATCGACAAGGAGATTTCGCAATGAGGAAGATCGTTTCAGAACTGTTCATCACCCTGGACGGCGTCGTCTCATCGCCCGACAAATGGCACGGCCCGTACCACGACGAAGCGATGAACCACACCATCGAGGAGCAGCTCGCCGCCGCCGACACCATGCTTCTCGGCCGGCACACCTATCAGGAGCACGCCGGCTTCTGGCCGGGCGAGACCGGCACGATGGCCGACCGGATGAACTCCATCCGCAAAATCGTCTTCTCGACCACCCTGACCGGGCTTGAGTGGTCGAACTCCACCCTGGCCGCCGGGACGGCAGCCGACGTGATCGCCCGGCTCAAGCGACAGGAGGGCACCAACGTCCTGATCACCGGCAGCCCGACCCTGGTGCGCGGCCTCCTCCGCGACCGGCTGCTCGACGAGATCCGCCTGCTCATCGACCCCATCGTCGTCGGTGCCGGCTCCCGCCTCTTCGAGGACGTGCACGAACTGGGCCTCGACCTCGTCGGCAGCCAGACCTTCGACACCGGCTGCGTCGCCGCCACGTACCGGATCCCCTGAGGGCCCGGATGCCGCCGCGATCAGGCGACGCGGGTGATGAGCCAGTCGTCGATCGCGGCGCGGACGGCGGTCAGGTCGTAGGCGCGCTGGTCGACGTTGTCAACGCGCAGTTCGAACACCGGTATACCCGCGCGTTCGAGCGTTTCGGTGATGAACCAGCCGCTCCGCGCGTCCTCGCCGACCAGATGCACGACTCCGTCGACCTGGTGCAGCCTCGCCTCCTTGAGGTACCACTCGTTCGACCACGGTGGGCGGTACAGCTGGTCCGAGAAGGCGGCGAACCTGGCCGCGAGGGCGCGCATCGGGTCGTCGCCGTAACGGATGTAGCCGTCGGCCGCGATAGCCAGGTACATCGACCAGACGAAGACGGCGCCGTGACGTTCCTCGAAGTGCCGGTAGAAGTCCATGTCGTACCAGAGGCCGCGGCCGATCCACATCAGCCGCAACCGCTCGCCGGGGCAGGCGGCGTCGCCGGCGGCGACGCGTGCGGCGACCTCGTCGTGGAAGCGCCGGGCGGCGTCACGGGCCCAGACGGTGCCACGGTGCCACTGCGGGACCATGACGCTGGAGATGCTGTCGTCCACGCGAAGCGGGACCGGACGCGTACGGGCGATGAGGTCGCGGGTGCGGCGGTTCCATTCCTCCTGTTCGTTGATCAGAGTCATCACCTCGCGGAAGCGGGACTCGCGGAAGACACGGCCGGTCGTGGTCTCCAAGAAGCGCACCAGCCCTTCCAACTCGGCGACCATGAGGTCCAGACGAGGGGTGCCGATGGCGGCCTCCCACTGTT
Organism: Actinoallomurus sp. CA-142502; assembly: GCF_050936355.1. Classification (NCBI taxonomy): domain Bacteria; kingdom Bacillati; phylum Actinomycetota; class Actinomycetes; order Streptosporangiales; family Thermomonosporaceae; genus Actinoallomurus; species Actinoallomurus sp. CA-142502. The sequence continues at coordinate 7,790,976 of NZ_JBNJMY010000001.1, read as the reverse complement.
CGGGCATCAGGTCCCACCAGTTGACCGGGACGGTGTCGGCGGCGGCGTTCTCCAGCGGGTAGTAGGCGATCCCGTCCTGCTCGTCCCAGATGTCGAACACCTTGCGTGAGGCGTCGCCGGTGGTGTCGCCCAGGACGATCGTGGGCCGGGGCAGCCCGTCCCACGGAGGGTCGGGGATCTCCGCGAGGACGGACGCGAGCGATGTGGCACTGTACTGCTCGGAGTAGTCCGGATAGCCGTTCTCGCGGAGCGTCCGCAGGTATTCCCCCGTACGCCGCTTGGCGGCCACGACGGACGCCCACCATTGGTTCACCACGTACGGGATGCCCATCGCCCGGAAGATCTCCTGCGGGGTGTCGGCGTTGACGAGGGCGAGTGGTTCGCCACCGGCCACGGCCTCGCGCAGCCCGGCGAACCATTCCCGCTGGTAGCGGGTGGCCTCGGTCGAGGAGGCGAGGAGCTTGTTCCGCCGGGCCATCAGCCGGCCTCTCCCTTCGGACGGGCGGTGCGCAGGGCGTCCGCGATGATCGGTAGCGCGTCTTCGCCGAGTTCTCCGTAACGGCGGTGTTCGAGGATCACCGCCGGCACACCGGCGGCTCGGCGCTGGGCCGGGAAGTCCCATGCCGGTGCCTCGTCCCCGTCGCGGACGTAGCACACGAGCAGGTCGGGGCGGGAGCGTTCCACGGTGGCGGCGGCCTGGCCGGCGCGGACGCGGACCGACGACCGCGCCGCGGTCGGGTCCCGGTACTGGTAGCGCTCGGCCAGGGCGTCCAGGGTGGGCTCGCCGACGAGCGGTCCGGCGAGTGCGTCTCCCCAGTCGTGGTCGTCGGCGACGATCAGGTAACCGGCGTCTTCGATCGCGCGGTAGACCTCGGGACCGTCATGGGCACTGCCGGTGAGGTAGAGGCGGGGACGGTCGTGGCGGGGCAGGCCGGCGTCGGCGAGCATGAGCCGGTCGAGGAGTCCCGCGTGTTGCTCGGCGGTCAGCACCGCGCCGGCGCCGATCGCCATCAGAGCGTCCTCGCCGCGCAGCGCGGGACGGTCGGCGGTGCGCAGCCGCCGCAGGGCGAGCATCCTCCGTCGCGCCTCGTCGTGCTGCTGGACGGCCTTCGCGAGCTCCTTCTCGCCGATGCGCCGGCCGGACCAGCGTTCGAGCAGCTCCTTCGTCTCGGCGAGCCGGACGCGGTTGTAGCGGGCCGTGGTGCGGTGCGGCAGATGAAGGATGTCGACGAGGTGGGTGCGCGGCAGGGAGGGTTCGACACCGAGCCGGCGCAGTTCGCGGACGGTGTAGAAGAGGCGCAGCGACGCGGCGGAGTCGTTGGAGATCAGCAGCAGGTCCACCTCCGGCTCTCCGGAGAGGAGACCGGCCAGGATCGAACGGGCCGCGGGATCGAGGCCGGTGCCGAGATAGCGGTCGGCGACGGCGCGGTCGCGGGCGGGATCCCCGGACAGCCGCACCGGTAGCGCCCCGGCCGCGGTGACGAGTTCGACGGGGACGTCGGCGCCCACGCATCCCACGACCGGGGCGCCCGTCGCGCGCCGGCGCCGGATGGCGGCGGGCCGGTCGTCGTAGGCGTCGCGCAGTTCCTTGAGCGCCGCGGGCGTGGTGCTCACAGGACGCCTTCGTCGGCGAGCGCGGCCAGGCGTTCGGGGGAGTAGCCCAGCAGCCCGCCGAGCACCACCTGGTTGTGCTGGCCGAGGTGGGGTGCCGGGCGGTCGAGACCGGCGTCCGAGGCGGAGAACGTGATCGGGATTCCCGGGCCCAGCAGTCCGGTCGGGCCGTGTTCGGGGTGGACCAGCTCGACGACCTCCCGGCGGGCGAGGACCGTCGCGTCCCGTACGGCCTCCGACGGGTCCCGTACCTCGGCGGCCGGGACGCCGTGGTCCGCGAGCCGCTTGATCGCCTCCGCGCGGGTCAGCCCGGACGACCAGGACCGGATCAGCTCGTGGAGTTCCGCCGCGTTGCGAACGCGCCGGTCGCGAGTGGCGAAACGTTCGTCTCCGGCCAGTTCGGAGCGGTCCATCGCGGTGAACACACCGCGCGCGAACGCGTCCGTCGGGCCGCACAGGGCGATCCAGCCGTCGGCGGCCGGGAAAACGCCGAACGGCGCGAGCCGCGGCACCAGCGCGCCGGTGCGGCTGGGCAGGCCCATCATCTCGTAGGCGTCGAACGGCTCGCAGGACAGGAGTGAGGTGAGCGCGCCGAGCATGGACACGTCGACGTGCTGACCCTCGCCGGTGTGTTCGGCGTGCAGCACGGCGGCGAGGGTGCCGATGACGGCGTACAGCGGGGCGAGCAGGTCACCGGCCGGAAGACCGAACCGGACGGGAGGGTCGCCCGGTTCGCCGGCCGTCATCATCACCCCGCTGAGCGCCTGGATGATGGTGTCCATCGCCTTGCCCGTGCCGGAGCCGCCACCTTGGGCGCCGAAACCGCTGATGGAGGTGTAGACGATGCGCGGGTTGACCGCACGCGTCGCCTCGTAGCCGACGCCGAGCCGGTCGGCGGTGCCGGCCGCGTAATTCTCGACCACGATGTCGGCCTGGCGGACGAGGTCGGCGAAGACCTCCCGGCCGCGGCCCTGCTTCAGGTCGAGCGTGACGCTGAGTTTGTTGCGACCACGGGTCAGCATGGACACCGACATGTCGGTGCCGTCGCGGCGCTCGGCGGCCGGGCCGTCCGACCGCGCGTAAGGCGAGTTGCCGCGGGAGCTGTCCCCGCCGGTCGCCGGATTCTCGATCTTGATCACGGTGGCGCCCAGCCCGGCCAGCAGCAGCGTGGCGTACGGTCCGGCGAGCGCGGTCGTCAGGTCCAGGACGGTCTTGCCCTCCAGCGGCCGTGCCGTCATCGGGATCCCCCATCCGCTTCCGTCAGTTCGATCTCGGCGTCACCGCGCCAGCGCGTCGCGGTGTTCAGTCCCGCGCGGCGGCCGATGCCGTCGATGTAGGCGGCGACGTCCTGGCCGCCTTCGCCGCGGCCACGCGGCACCGGGCGTCCGCGCTCGTCGATCCAGCAGGGCACGTAGCCGGCGCCGGTGAGGCCGGACGGGCCGAAACGCATGGTGGCGATGGCGGTGTTCCGGCTCTCCGGATGGAAGGGGTAGAACGGCATGTCCGGGTCGGGCGCGAATCCGTACAGTTCGACGCGGCGTCGTGCCCAAGCCTCGATCTCCGCGCTGTCGCCGCCGGTCGGCGTCAGGGCGCGGGTGACGGTGACGAAGTTGCCGAGGCCGTGGTAGATCGGGCGGCCGCGATAGACCTCGATGCCCCGCATGATGTGGGCGTGGTGGCCGACGACCGCGTCGGCGCCCGCGTCGATCGCGGCGTGCGCGACGGGCCGCTCGTACATGGCGATCGCGGCCGGGGTGTGGCCGACGCCCTTGTGGAAGGCGACGAGGACGGCGTCGGCCTCGGCGCGGGCGGCGCGCACGTCGTCGGCGAGCCGGTCGAGGTCGTCGGGTTCGGCGAACGTGTAGATACGTGGCGGGCCGCCGGGGCTGGCGTGGTCGAGTTCGTAGTGGGTCAGGACGTGCACGTACGCGCAACCGGCCTTGGCGGAGGTGGCCCACGACTCGCGGGGGCCGACGCAGTTGTAGCTGAGCACGGCCAGCCGCAGTCCGCCGCGTTCGACGACGGCGGGGCGCCGCGCCGCGGGCAGGTTCGGGCCCGCGCCGGTCGTGGCCACGCCGTTGGCCCGCAGATGCCGGATCGTGTCCGCGATGCCGCTCGCGCCGGCGTCGTAGATGTGGTTTCCCGCGAGAGTCGCGACGCCGAACCCCGCGCCGGGCAGCGCCGCCAGGGCGGCGGGGTCGGCGGGCGGGGCGGGCACGTCGGTGCTGGTCCGCTCGGTGCTGTCGGAGTGCGGCACCTCGATGTGCGCGACCGCGACGTCCGCTCCCAGCAGCGTGTCGCGTGCCGGTTCGAAGAACGACGCGGGTTCGGGCTCGTCGAGGATGACGTCACCGACGGCCATCACGGTGATCTCCGCGCTCATGAGTCCTCCTCCGTCGGAGGAGCGATCCGGCGCACGTGCTTTTTGATTCGCTCGCTCCGCTCGCTCATGCTCGGGCTCCCGTCCTGGCGATGGCCAGGGGATCGGCCACGTCGTTCAGCTCGTCGACGAACACACGCACCTCCCGGACGAGCCGCTCCGGGCTCTCCGTGCCGATGAAATGGCCTTCGTCCTCGAAGAGCACGGCCTTGGCGCCCGGCACCGAACGGGCCGCGCGCAACGCCGACTCCGGGGAGATGACGCCGTCCCGCATCGCCGCCAGGATCAGGACGGGAACACGGATGCCCCGCAGCACCTCCGCCAGCTCCTCGTCGGTACGCGCCTGCGGGAACGGCTTGCCCTGGTTGATGAGCGTCTCCCGTTCGGGCTGGGCGAGGTAGTGCTCCACCCGGCGGGCGATCGCCTCCTCGCGCGCCGCTCGCCGGACCGGGTCGTCGGTCCGCCCGTACATGATCCGGAGCTGCTCGGCGATGATCTCGGGGGAGCGGCGGTTCTCGATCATCCGGCGGCGACCCGCCGACGAGTCCGTGCCGCCCGCGCGGTCGTGCGGGGTGCCCACCACCGAGATCAGCGCCTTCAGCCGTTCGGGCCGCCGGGCGGCCAGATGCCAGCCGATGCCGCCGCCGTGCGAGATTCCGGTGTAGATGAACCGGTCGATGCCGAGCCGGTCGGCGAAGGCGCACACATCGTCCGCCCACTGGTCCAGCCAGCCCTGTTCCGGTGGCGAATCCGGGTGACTGGACGCTCCGTAGCCACGCGCCTGGATCGTGTACACGTGATGGCCGGTGGGCGGCGCCGCCAGGCAGCCTGGGTAGGCCTGAGGGTCGAATGCCATGGCGGACGACAGGACGACTTCGTCACCGGTGCCGTACTCGTCGTAGTGCAGCGTGGCGTCTGCGATCTCCATCAGAGGCATGGGGAGCTCTCCTCGTGGTCGGGCCGGTCGTTCGCGGCGGTGGGGGAGAGGAAGAGCCGGATCTGGTCGATCAGCGGTTCGGGTTCCTCGTCCAGGAGCGTGCTGTGGCCGTGATCCTGGAAAAGGACCAGGCGAGCGCCGGGGACGGCGGCCGCCGCGCGCAGGTTGTCCTCGGGCCGGCAGAGCCGGTCCTGCATACCTCCGGCGACGAGGACGGGGACGTCGACGCGGCGCAGTTCGGCGGCGACCTCCGCGTCGGTGCGCAGATGGGGCAGCGCGACGCCGGCCCGCGGCAGCGTCTCCGGATCGAGCGTCTCCAGGCTCTTCAGGTAGCGTTCGCGGGCCTTTGCGCGCCGGCGTAGCCGCAGCGGATCGGACGTGGGCGGGCGCATCGAGGCGAAGATCTCCTCGGCCGGCCGCCGGTCATGGGCGGCGGCCCTGCGCTGTTCCCAGCCGGACGAGCGGCCCGGCCCGGCGTCGCGGCCGTGCGGCGCGCCGACCACCGACACCAGTGCCCGCAGTCCGGGCGGGCGGGCGAGTGCCAGGTGCCAGCCGACGACGGCGCCGTGCGACGCCCCGGCGTAGACGTAGCTCGTCTCACCGAGGACGTCGGCGACACGCGCGACGTCCGCCGCCCACCGTTCGTACCAGCGGTCGCCCAGATCCTCGTGGGAACGTGGCGAGCCGTCGGTGCCGCGCAGCTCCAGCGACAGCACGTTGAGGCCGGGAACCTCGGCCAGCATCCGCAGCCAGAGCGGGCGAGGCGGGCCGCCGGGCCCCTGGTGCGCCGCGACGACCGTTCGTTCACCGCGCCCGAGTCTCCTCCAGCGCAGCTCGGCGCCCTCCACCGCCACCACCCCGCTCGTCTCGTGGCCGCTCATGGGGCCTCCTTCGTCGGAGGGAGTGACCACAGGCGCGCGTTTTTTGATTCCCTCGCTTCGCTCGCTCATGGGGCCTCCTTCGTCGGAGGGAGTGACCACAGGCGCGTGTTTTTTGATTCCCTCGCTTCGCTCGCTCATGGGGCCTCCTTCGTCGGAGGGAGTGACCACGGGCGCGCGTTTTTTGATTCCCTCGCTTCGCTTGCTCATGGGGCCAGCTCCTTCATCAGCCGGTCGCGGACGCCGTCGGTCGCGCTGTCGGCCGTCGAGACGATCCGGCCGAGCTTGAGGACGGCCACCCGGTCGGCGACCCGCAGGCTGAGGTCGACGTTCTGCTCCGCCATGAGCAGGGAGATGCCTCGCCGCTCCCGCTCGGCCCGGAGGACGTCGCCGACCGTGTCGACGACGCTCGGCTGGAGACCGTCGCTGATCTCGTCGATGATGAGCAGCCGGGGTTCGCGCAGCAGCGCCAGCGCGAGCACGAGCATCTTCTGTTCGCCGCCGGACAGCGTCCCGGCGGTCTGCCAGAGACGGTTCGTCAGCACGGGGAAGTAGGCGAGCACCTCTTCGCGGCGTTTCGCCGTGTGACCGCGAGGCATGTGCATGGTGGCCGCCTGGAGGTTCTCCGCGACGGTCAGGTCGGTGAAGAGGTTCCCCTCCTGAGCGGCGTAGCCGACGCCGAGACGCACGATCCGGTGGGCGGGCCGGCCGGTGACGTCGGTGTCGCCCACGCGGACCGTCCCGGTCGTCCGTCCGGCATGGCCCATGATCGCCTTGAGCAGGGTGGACTTGCCCATGCCGTTCCGGCCGACGACGGCCAGCGCCTCGCCGGCCGCGACGTCGAACGACACCTCGCGGATGACGGTCGCCGCGCCGTACCCGGCGTCGAGATCTCGTACGTGCAGGCCGAGGGTCCCGGTCGTGGTGTTCGCGTTCATCGGACCGCCGTCCCGAGATAGGCGCTGCGTACGGCGTCCGATTCGCGGACGGTCTCGGGCGGGCCGTCCTCGATGACGCGGCCACCGTGCAGCACGGCCACACGGTCGGAGACGCGGATGACGAAGTCCAGGTCGTGCTCGATGAGCACGACCGCGATCCCGATGTCGCGCAGGTGCTCCAGGACCTGGCCGATGTCGTGGCGTTCGTGGGCGGTGAGCCCGGCGGTCGGCTCGTCCAGGATGATCACGCGGGGCCGTGCCGCGACGGCCATCGCCACCTCGAGGCCCTGCCGCAGCCCGTGCGAGAGGTCGGACGACGGCGTGTCGGCCCGTCCGTCCAACCCGGCGATCCGGACGATGTCGATCACGGACGGGGCCACCTCGACCGCCGCGCTGCGCCGCCACGGCGACGGCAGCGCCCCGCGCCGGTCGGCCAGCAGCAGCGCCTCGGCGACGCTGAGGCTGGCGAAGACGGACGGGATCTGGAACTTTCGGCCCACGCCGGCGCGGGCGATCTCGTGCGGTGCCGGCCGGTCGCCGAGCCGCCGGTCCGGCAGCAGGAACTCGATCGTCCCGCGCGACCGCAGCCGTCCATCGGTGATGACGCTGGTCAGCGTCGACTTTCCGGCGCCGTTCGGCCCCACCACGCACAGCAGTTCGCCCGCGACGACGTCGAGGGTGACGCCGTCCAGGACGCGCAGGGAACCGTACCCGAACACCAGGTCGCGAATGCGGATCACGGGCCCGCCGTCGCCGGGGTCCGGCGCCGGACCGCCCGTTCCGGCGGACGCGGCGGCGAGGAGGCGTCCGCGCGGCGGGTGCCGGCGGGCGAGCAGCCGTCCGGTGAGCCGGACGAGCGGCCCGAGCAGCCCGCCGGGAACGAAGACCACGACGGCGATCAGCAGCGCGCCCTCGATGATCGTCCACTGGGCGGGGAACTGCTCGTTCAGCTTCGCGCCGGCCAGGCTCATCACGATCGCGCCGATCATCGGGCCCACGATGGTGGCGCGGCCGCCGACGGCGACCCAGACCAGCATCGCGGTGGCCAGCGTGAAGCTGAACTGGCCGTCGTTGGCGACACCGGTCATCATCGCGAAGACCGCCCCGGCGAGTGCCGTCACGGCCGCACCCGCGGTGAACACCCAGATCTTGACGTTGACGTCGTTGTAGCCGAGGTAGCGGGCGCGCGGTGCGTTGTCGCGGACGGCGCGCATCAGCAGTCCGAAGTCGCTGCGGACGACCACCAGCGCGACGGCGACGGTCACGGCCAGCATCGCCGCGGTGATGTAGTACCACCCCAGCGAGGAGACTCCGGGCAGGTTGAAGCCGAACAGCCCGTTCTCGCCCCCGCCGAGACCGGGCGTCTGGTCGTAGACCGTGACGGCGGCGGTCGCCAGCGCGAGCGTCACCACGACGATGTAGAAGTCGTTCGACCGGCGTGACGACAGGCACAGCCGCGCGACGATCGCGGCGAGGACCGTCGCGGTGACCACGCCGATGACGACGCCTGCCAGATACCGGCCGGCCGAGCCGTGGACCTCGGTGACCAGCCCGACGTCGGACAGAACCGTGGTGGTGTGGCCGACCGACAGGGCGCCGATGCCGAACCAGAGCGCGTGTCCGAGGTCGGGCACGCCGGCGTAGCCCCAGACGAAGTCCAGGCTCACCGCCACGATCGCGTACAGGAACGCCTGGGCGAGCAGTTGCTGGTAATAGGTGCCGCTGAGGAAGGGCGTCACCACCACGACCACGGCCATCGCGGCCACGGCGGCCGCCACCGGCCTAGACATGAGCTCTCCTGAACCTTCGCACGTCGATGCCGTCCGGCAGGACGCCGAGGACGACGACGGCCACCGCGATGACGGCGACCGTCGCGTACGCCGGTTTGGACCAGTAGGCGAAGCCGACCTGCACGATCGACAGGACGACACCGGAGATGACCAGGCCGTGCAGGGTACGGCCGGACATCATCACCGCGAGGAAGGCGGGGATGAGCAGGTTCCCGGCGTAGTTCGGGCTGATCCCGGAGATCGGGCCGAGCAGGACGCCGACGAACCCGGCGAGGGCACAGCCGAGGACGAAGGTCGTCTGCCGGACGAGCGATGTGTTGATGCCGCTGTCCTCGGCGAGGTCCGGGTCGGCCATGCACATCCGCACCCGCAACCCGACCCTGGTGAAGCGGGTCAGCGCCCACATCGCCACGACCAGCAGGACGGCGGCGACCACCAGCAGTACCCGGTACTTCTGCCAGGTGGTGCCGAACAGGGCGAACGAGCCGTGCAGCGGTGTGGCCATGACGCGGCTGTCCGGCCCGTACCGCAGCTGGATGAGCTGGGTCAGGACCAGCGACAGGCCCCAGGTCGCCAGCATCGTCTCCAGCATCCGCTCGCGGACCCGCCGCAGCAGCAGGGTCTCGGCGGCGGCGCCCAGCAGCCCGGTGACGACCGCGGCGATCAGCGCGCCCGTCCAGAAGCCGAGGCGCGGCCCGATCTCCAGCCCGGTGTAGACACCGACGGCCATGAAGCCGGTCTGGGCGAGGTTGACGATGTGCATCAGGCCCAGCACGATCGCGAGTCCCATGAGGACGAGCAGGGTGGTCGCACTGGTGTTGATCATGCTGATGAGAACGGTCATGTCGTCTCCCGCCCGGTCACCGCTTGCAGCCGACGGCGGGGTCGGCGGACGGGACGGTGTTCAGGACGGTGGAGGCGGAGCCGTTCGCGTCGACCTTCCAGATCCGCATCGGCATCGTGACGTACCGGTTCGCCGCGGCGGTCACCTTGCCGCTGGGCGTGTCCACCGCGGCCGCGGAAAGGGCCGTCGCCAGCGCCGCCGATGAGGGCTTCTTATCCTTGGCAAGAGTGTCGATCGCCTTGGTGACGAGCGTCATGCCCTGATAGCTGAGGATGGCGTCACCGGGGTTCACGTTCGGCGCCGTCGCCTTCAGCGCCGCGAGGTAGGCGGTGTTGGCGGCGTTCTGGTCCGCGGGGTCGTAGGGGGCTGCGTAGATCACGCCCTTCGCGGCGGAGCCGAGCGCTTTCGCCGTCTTGGTGGCCATCTGCATGTCACCTTGCGCGAGCCGGTCCGCACCCGCGTTCGCCGCGAACTGCTTGTGGTAAGTGATGTTGTCGCCCGCGACCACGGCGCTGAACACGGTGTCGGCCCCGGACGAGACGATCTTGGAGATGTCCGGGGAGAAGTCGGAGGTGCCCAGCGGCTCGTAGCCGGTCCCGACGACGGTTCCGCCCTTGGCCTCGATCTGGGCTCTGACGATGGCGAAGGTCGCCTTCGGGGAGGCCGAGTCGGTGCCCATCAGATAGAACCTCTTCGAGCCGTGGGCGAGCAGGTACTCGATGAGCGGCAGCGCCGCCTGCTTGGGCGATGGCCCGTAGTTCCACATGTTGGGGAAGCAGAACTCCGTCGCCCCGGTGGAGAAGGAGATGTACGGGATCTTCCGGACGGCGGCGACCGCACGGCACGCCTGCGCGTTGGCGGCGGGCTGACCGGCCACGATGAGGTCGACGTGGTCCTGGTTGACGAATCGCTGGCAGACCTGCGTGGAGGTGGCCGGGTCGCTGGCGTCGTCACCCTTCGTCAACTTGATCTTCCACCCGCCCGACCGGTCGTGGACCTTCACCGCGCTCTCGACGCCGCTGGTGAAACCGCCCGCGTAGAGCGCGGCCGTGCCGGACAGGGGCGCGATGTAACCGACCTTGAGAGTCGAACCGTCGCCGCTCGCCTCGCCCGTCCCGCAGGCGGAGAGGGGAAGGAGCAGTGCGGCGGCGGCCGCGCACAGAGCGCGTCGTCGCATGCGCGCAGGGGTGGGGGATGGGTGACGTGCCCCGGTGTTGGCGAACATCCGGGTACCTCCTCGATGACACCACGCCGCATCCGGCGTGAAGGAGTGTGTGGAGTGGAATGAGCCGTCAGTGCCACGGGCGGTCATCGACGTCACGGCACGCGTGGTCGCGTCAGTGCGCGCCGACGGTGCGCCGTGTCGTGATGTGAATCGAGATGGTGTGGGGGATGGGGCCCGTCCGGGGACGGGCGTGTGATGCCTCAGCGGCGGCCGGCTACCACCAGACGTCCCGGTGGGCCTCATCGACCACCTCGATCAGGCGGGTGACCGACGGAGCTTGGAGATCGTCGAAACGCAGCGGGCGGCCGTCGCGGTGGGCGCGGACGGTTCCGAGGGCCAGGTCGGCGAACTGGGCGGCCACCGTTTCCAGGCCGAGAGCGCCGTCGGCCTGGTACCACTGGGTGACCAGTGTGGTCGAGCGCATCAGCGCGATCCGCGCCAATGACGCCGACCCGAAGGTGAAGACGCCCTCCGCCTGCCCGCGGGTGAGGACGTCGGTCCACAGACGGTTCGTCCGTGCGCGCTGGCGGCTGATCGATGGATGGTCGGACCAGTCGTGCGCGTGCAGTTCCTGCTGCAGCAACTGGCCCATCTGCGGATGTTTGATGGGGACGATGACCTGGACGCCGATGAGGGCGGCGAGCCGTTCCTCCGGCCGGTCGACGATGGCACAGGCGTTCTGCAGCGCTTGGCCGTGCCGGCTGAGCCCTTCCAGCACGAGATCGGTCAGGGCCTCGTCCTTGGAGCTCAGATAGTGGTAGAGCATCGAGGTGCTCACGCCGGCGTGCGCGCCGATCTCGCGGATCCCGGTCGCGTAGAACCCTTTTCGCGAGAACAGCTCCAGCGCCGCCCGTGACAGCCGGACGTTGACGGGCGTGCCGTCCGCGGCCCGGCGGCCGCGCCGCCCCTGCCCCGGCTTGTCGGCGTCTCCGCTCATCCGGCCCTCCGCGGTGGGTCATCTCGTTATCGATCGATCGGTCGATCGAACGGTTGCCGCAGAACGTACCTATTGATCGATCGATCGGTCAATACTTGGGGCGAGTCTGTGAGTGTCGAATTTCAGGCCGGTCATCGGCTCGTCAATCGACGCGGACCGGCGATCGGCTATGCGTAATGGCGGAGGATGGCCTGCGCGGCGCAGGCGGGTTTGTCGGAGCCTTCGATCTCCACGGTGAAGGCGAGCCGCATCTCGACACCGTCGCCGCGAACGTCATCGACGGACTCCACCGTGCCGTGCAGGCGGATCTTGGCGCCCACCCTCACCGGCTGCGGAAAACGGACCTTGTCCAGGCCGTAGTTGATGCTCATCGAGACGCCGTCGATGGTCAGCAGCTCGGTGAAGAGAGGAATGATCAGGGACAGCGTCAGGTAGCCGTGGGCGATCGTGGCCCCGAACGGGCCGGTGGCGGCACGCTCGGCATCGGTGTGGATCCACTGATGGTCGTCGGTGGCGTCGGCGAAGGTGTTCACCCGTTCCTGGGTGATCTCCAGCCAGTCGGTACGGCCCAGGTCGGTCCCGGCGAGAGCCTTGATCTCGTCGAGGCCGGTGACGGTGCGTGAGGCGGTCATGGCGGGTCTCCTTCACGAAGGGGTACCGAACTTCTCTCGAATTCGGGACTTTATGAGCTTTCCGGCGCCGGTGCGGGGCAGAGCGTCGGTGAGGACGAGTGATTTAGGGATCTTGTAGCGCGCCAGACGTCCTTCGAGGGAGGCGAGAATGTCCTCGGCGCTCGCCGTGGCGTCGGACGCGAGAACGACGACGGCGCGGGGTACCTCGCCCCAGCTTTCGTCCCGGACACCGATGACGGCGCAGTCACCGACGGCCGGATGTTCGTAGAGCAGGTTCTCGATCTCGGCCGGGTAGATGTTCTCGCCGCCTGAAATGATCATGTCTTTGGCGCGGTCGACGATGGTGACGTACCCGTCGTCATCGGTGCGGGCGATGTCTCCGGAACGGAACCAGCCGTCGTGGAGGGCCGCGGCCGTCTCGTCGGGGAGGTTCCAGTAACCGCTCATGACGTTCGGGCCCTCCACGAGCAGTTCGCCGCGCGAGGAGTCGTGGCCGGCGGGGTCGACGATGCGGACGTCGTCGAAGAAGTGCGGAAGGCCGGCACTGCCGGACTTGTCGAGGGCGTGCTCGGCGTCGAGCAGGCACACGCCGGGGGACGCCTCGGTCATGCCGTAGCCCTGGATGAAATCCAGTCCGCGCCGCCGGTAGGTCCGGATCAGTGTTTCCGGCACCGGAGCGCCACCGCACAGCATCATCCGTACCGACGACAGGTCGGCCTCGGCGAACCGTGGCTCCGCGGCGATCTGCTGGAACATGGCCGGCACGCCGAACATCACCGTGACGCGGAGCCGCTCGACCAGGTCGAGGGTGCGGGCCGGGGAGAACGACTCCTCGAGCACGAGGGTGCCGCCTTTGAGCACGGTGGGCAGGCACGTCATGTTCAGCGCGGCCGTGTGGAACAGCGGCGCGGACAGCAGTGCCACGTCACCGGCGGCGAACTCCCCGTCGACCAGGGTGTTGACGCTGTTCCAGACGAGGTTGCCGTGGGTGAGCACGGCGCCTTTGGCGCGCCCCGTCGTGCCGGAGGTGTACATGATCATGGCGGTGTCGGCGTGCGTCACGCGGATGTCGATGGGCGTCGAGGGACAGGCGGCGAGCGCCTGGTCGAGGCCGGTGTCCACGGTGACGCGGCGCGGAACGTCGCTGGTGACCGCGAACGCTTCGAAGGCCGGGGTGTGCACCAGCACGCTCGCCCCGGAGTCCGTCAGGCAGTGCCGCAGCTCCGGCTCGGCGAGCCGGGTGTTGAGCGGCACGAAGATGGCTCCGAGCTGGCCGGCGGCGAACAGGGTCTCCAGGAACGAGGGATGGTTCGGGCCGAGGAAGGCGACCCGGTCGCCGGGCCGCACGCCGAGGTGGCGCAGGTGGTGGGCCAGGCGCGTGGTGCGATCGTGCAGTTCGGCGTAGGTGAGCTGGACGCCCTCGTGGATGACGGCGGGGCGGTGGGGGGTTCTGCGGGCGCGTCGCGCGGTCCAGGATCCGATGCCGTGGTTGCGCATACCGGGCCGTGCCTTTCGGATGGGTCGGGGGGTCAGCCGGAAGTGAGGCCGAGGAGGCGGAGCGCGTTGTCCTTGAGGATGAGCGGCCGTACGTCGGGCTTGATGTCGATCTTCTCGAAGTCGCTCAGCCAGCGGTCCGGGGTGATGACCGGGTAGTCCGAGCCGAAGAGCACTTTGTCCTTGAGCAGCGTGTTGGCGTAGCGGACGAGCTGCGGCGGGAAGTACTTCGGCGACCATCCGGACAGGTCGATGAACACGTTCGGCTTGTGCGTCGCCACGGCCAGCGCCTCGTCCTGCCACGGGAAGGACGGGTGCGCCAGGATGATCCGCAGATCGGGGAAGTCGGTCGCCACGTCGTCGACCAGCAGGGGATTGGAGTACTTCAGGCGGATGCCTCCTCCGCCCGGCACGCCCGCGCCGATGCCGGTCTGTCCGGTGTGGAAGAGGGCGGGCACACCGAGTTCCGCGATGGCCTCGTACAGCGGGTAGGCCATGGGATCGTCGGGTGCGAACGCCTGGAGGCTGGGATGGAACTTGAAGCCTCGTACGCCGTACTCCTCCACCAGCCGGTGCGCCTGGCGTACCGCTGCCCGGCCTCGCCACGGGTCGAGTGACGCGAAGGGGATGAGCGCGTCCGCGTGGGCGGCGCAGTCCTCGGCGATCTCCTCGTTCGGGATGGGCGGGTGGCCCAGGGCGTGCTCGGCGTCGACGGTGAAGACGACCGCCGCCATGTGGCGGCGTCGGTAGTAGTCGGCCATCTCGTCGATCGTGGGCTGCCGGTGACCCTGCGCGGCGAAGTACTTCTCCGACGCGGCCATGAGCTCCGGGGGCAGGGAGGGATGGCCGGTACGGGACACCTCCGCGTGCGTGTGCACGTCGATCGCGGTCAGCTGCGCCACGTCCATGGTGGCCATGTCAGTTCCCCGTCGATTGGGGTGCGGGGATGCCGAAGGACTCGGGCTGCGCACCGACGCCTTCGGTCCAGGCGGCGGCGATCTCATCGGCGTTCCAGCCGCCGTCCCGCAGCTCCACCTTCTTCTCCTGCGGGTGGGTCCACAGCGCCAGCCGGTCCCCGCCGACACCGATCGCCTGGCCGGTGATGGCGGCCGATGCGTCGGAGGCGAGGAAGGTGACGAGGCCGGTGACGTCCTCGACGGTGCCGATGCCCTCGTCCTTGCGCATCCAGCCCGGCAGGGGTTCGCCGGTGCGTTCGGCCTCCGCGATGGCCGGCGCGAACGCCGGGATCGTCTTGGTCATCTCGGTGGCGGCCACGGGGACGACGGCGTTCACCGTGATCCCGGCTCGGGCCAGTTCCAGGGCCCAGGTGCGCGCCATGGCCACGATGCCGGCCTTGGCCGCCGCGTAGTTGGTCTGCCCGAAGTTCCCGCGCTGGCCGGCCGGCGATCCGATCACGATGATGCGCCCGCCCTCGCCCTGCTCCCGCATCCGCGTCGCGGCGGCCCGGGCACAGGTGAAGGTGCCGCGCAGATGGACGCGGACGACGTCGTCGAAGTCCTCGTCGGTCATCTTCCACAGGACCCTGTCGCGCAGGATGCCGGCGTTGGTCACCAGGACGTCGAGCCGGCCGAAGTGCTCCACTGCCGTGGAGACCAGGTTCTCGGCCGTGGGGGTGTCGCCGACCGCGGCGGTCACTCCGAACGCCCGGCCGCCCGCCGACCGTACGCTCTCCACCGCGGCGTCGACCGCCTGGCGGTCCACGTCGTTGACCACGACGGACGCCCCGGCCGCGGCGAGTGCGCGGGAGTAGGCGAGCCCGAGGCCGCGGCCGCTGCCCGTGACGACGGCCACCTTTCCGGTCAGGTCCACTGGAGCCACCCTTCATCGACAGGATTCCTGGCTATGGGGGGCCAGTCTGCTGACCGACAGGAATCCTGTCAATGGGGTAGGGTGAATCCGATGTCACGCCAGGGTGTGCGGTGCACGAGCGAAGGGGAGGGTGTCGTGGCGGAAGCGGCCGCGCGGCCGGCCGGGAGAGGCGCGAAGGCGGCCCCTTCGCTGCTGTACCTGGTCAAGCGCACCGAACTCGCCGTACGGGCGCGCCTCGACGAAGTGCTCAAGCCGTCGGGGCTGACCGCCCTGCAGTACACCGCGCTGACCGTGCTGGAGCGGCATGACGGGCTCACCGCCGCTCAACTCGCCCGCGACTCCTTCGTCACCGCACAGTCCATGGCCGACATGGTCCGCGCGCTGGAGAGCCGGGGCCACGTCGTCCGGCGTCCCAACCCGGCCAACCGGCGGGAGCTTCTCATCGCGCTGACCGACCTCGGGCATCGGCTCCTCGCCGACTATGAGGAGTCGGTACGCGGCATCGAGCGACGCATGACCGACGGCCTCACCGACGACGACGCCGCCCGGCTGCGCCTCGCCCTCGATCATGCGTGGCGCCGGCTGTCCTGACGCGGGCCGGTCCTCGCCTCAGTGCGGAGGGGAGCTCGACAGGGCGCCGCGACAGGCGGCCACGTAGCGACGCAGGTCGTCGGCCTCGTCCGCGGTGAGCGGTGACAGCATCCGCGCCTCCACGGCGTCCACGTCCGCGCGTACGTGATCGAGTAGCTCCCGGCCCTCGGCGGTGAGCCGCAGCACCCGCCGCCGCCGGTCACGCGGGTCGGGGTGTCGCAGGACGAGACCGCGGCCCTCGAGAACACCGACCATGTCGGCGGCGCTCTGGTCGGTCACGAACGCGTTGCGGGCGAGCTCGGCCGTGCTGAGGTCCGACCGGCGCTCCAGAACCGTCAACGCCGTGTACTGCAACGGCGTGATGGACACCGGACGCAGCACCTCATCCAGCCGGGAGCGTACGGCCAGCTCCAGCTGCTTGACCAGATAGAGCAGGGACGGCCGCGCCCTGGCGCGGACGTCGCCGGAGGCGGCGGGGTCGGTCACCTGCCCATCTTCCCCGATCGCGGCGGCATCGGGAAAAGCCAGGAAACCTGTACATCAATAGTGATACGTGACACAGTCTCACGTTGGCAGCATCCGGGTTCCCCCCTTCCTGGAGACGCAATGAGCGAACGCAGTGAGCGAATGAAAGAGCACGCGCACCTGGTCTCTCCTCCGACGAAGGAGGGCTCATGAGCGAACGCAGTGAGCGAATAAGAGAACACGCGCACCTGGTCGCTCCCCCGACGAAGGAGGGCTCATGAGCGAACGTAGTGAGCGAATAAAAGAACACGCGCACCTGGTCGCTCCCCCGACGAAGGAGGGCTCATGAGCGATCTCACCGCCGCACCGGCCGGCCGGCACGCGATCACCACCCCCTCCCTCACCCCCGGCACCCGCGCCGCCACCGCCCTCGCGGTGCTGGTGGCGCAGGTCGGGCTCGCCATCCCCGCCGTCCTCAACGGCCTGTTCCAGCAGGACCTGCACACCACCTCGGCGCAGCTCACCTGGATCTCCGACGCCTTCCTCGTACCGGTGACCCTGCTGGAGCTGAGTTTCGGCGCCCTCGGCGACCTCTTCGGCCGCAAGCGCCTGCTGATCGGCGGCAGCCTGCTCATGGCCGTCGGTGAGCTGATCAGCGTGCTCACCCCGTCGGCCGGCACCTCGAACACCGCGGCCATCGCCACACTCTGGACGGGGCAGGCGCTGACCGGCATCGGCGCCGCGGTCCTCTTCCCCACCTCGCTGGCGATGGTGGCCGCGGGAACGCACACGGCGAAGGACCGGGCGCGCGGCATCGCGGTCTGGTCCGCCGCGCTGTCGTCCGGAGGGTTGGTGTCCCCGCTCCTGGGCGGGCTGGTCACCAAGATGTCCTGGGGCGACGACCCGACGGCGACCTGGCGCTGGGCGTTCGTCGCGGTCTTCCTCCTCGCCCTGGTGAGCGCGGCCGTCGCCGTGACCGCCAAGAACTCCTCCGCACCCGAGGGCCGCTCACTCGACTGGCCGGGCCAGATCACCGTCGCCGTCTCGTTGTTCGCGCTCCTGTTCGCCGTCATCCAGGGCGCCACGAGCGGGTGGTCGAGCCCGTGGGTGATCGGCGGGTTCGTCGTCGCCGTCGTCTTCTTCGCCGCGTTCATCGCCGCCGAGCGGCGATCGCCCGCTCCGTTGCTGCGGCTGAGCCTGTTCGAGAACCGGGCCTTCGCGGTGAGCTCCCTCGTGACCGTACTGGGCATGTTCGCCTTCCTGGGCACCGCGTACTCCACCAGCATCCGGCTGGCGGCGATCCAGGAGTTCTCGCCTCTGGAGACGGCCATCGCGTTCGTCCTGTTGCAGGGCTTCGCACTGGTGCTCATGCCGGTCACCGCGAAGACGATTCACTCCTACAATCCGCGCTGGGCGCTGGGCGCCGGCTTCCTGCTGATCGCCGCCGGGGACTTCTGGATCGCCACGCAGTCGGCCACCGACCGGTCCCTGTGGCCGATCGTCGCGCCGCTGGTCCTGGTCGGCGTCGGATTCGCGTTCGCGCTCTCCGGCGTGACCGCCGTCGCGGTCAACACCGTGCCCAACCACCTCGCGGGCATGGCCTCGGGCACGACCAGCCAACTGCGCGACTTCGGCTTCACGCTCGGGCCCGCGGTCATCGGTGCGATCGCCTTGAGCGCGGCCGCCTCCGAGATCCAGCACAAACTGCGTGACAGTTCCGCGCTTCAGGCGGCGATGGAGAAGTTCAGCGCGGGCGCCCCGCCCGAGGCCGTCGGCGCGGTGAACTCCGGCCCGCTCGGCGCCAACGCCGTCGCGGGCAACCCGATCCAGAACGTCGCCTTCCACGCCCTCGACCACGCGTACGCGATCGGCTACGTCGTCTGCGGCGTCTCCGCGCTCGTCGCCGCGGTACTGGCCGCGGCGGGAATGCTCGGCGGCGCGGCGCGCCGGCCCCTGGTCACCGAGGAGTCGCTCAACGACTGACCCCTCCCGCGACCAGTTTTCTTCTCGCCGGCCGTCTTACCTGACGAAGAGTCGATGAAGGTACGACGGAGGAGACGACCATGCTGCTGGTCACTGGGGTGACGGGGTTGAACGGTTCCGCGGTGGTGCGTGAGCTGGCGCGTGAGGGGGTCGCCGTACGGGCGATGGTGCGGGACCTCGCCAAGGCGCGTGGAGCCGAGGTGCCGTCCACGGTCGAAGTGGTCGAAGGTGACATGCTGCGCCCGCGGACGCTCGGGCCCGCGCTGGACGGGGTGGAGCGCGTCCTGCTGATCTCCGCGGCGAACGAACGGCTCGTGGAGGCGCAGACCGGCTTCATCGACGCCGCCAAGGCGGCCGGCGTCGAGCACGTCGTCAAGTTCTCGGGACGCGCCTGCGACCCCGAGTCGGGTTTCCGGTTCGCCCGGATGCACGCTGAGATCGAGCGGTATCTGCGGGCGTCCGGGATGCACTGGACGATGCTGCGCCCCAGCGCGTTCATGCAGGTGTACTTCCGGGAGGTGCCGTCGATGACCGGCGACGGCGTCCTGTCCCTGCCGATGGGCGACGCCTCGATCGCGCCCGTCGACGTCGCGGACATCGCGAAGGTCGCCGCCGCCCTGCTCCAGGGGAAAGGTGAGGCCGACCGCCGTTACGAGATGACGGGGCCGGAGTCGCTTACCCTGGACGAGATCGCCGGCACCGTCTCCTCGGTCATCGGCAGGCCGGTGCGCTACGTCGACGCCGACCCCGTCGCGCAACGGGAGGCGCTGCTGGCGGCCGGGCTGGCCCCGTTCTTCGCCGACGCCCTGGACGAACTGTTCGCCGAGCGCCGCAAGGGCGGTGATGAGGCGCGCGTGGAGCTGTCCACCCATGAGGCGTTCGGCGTGCGTCCGACGACGTTCGCGGAGTTCGTCCGCAAGCATGCGGCGGTCTTCCGGGGCGAAGCGCGGCCGGCCAACCTGTGGGCGGCGGGCTGGCTGCCGTCCGACCGGTGAACGAGGTCGACCGGGGCGCGTTGGAGGAGCAGTTCACGCTGCTGAGGCCCGAGATCACCCGGCACTGCTACCGCATGCTGGGGTCGCCGTTCGACGCCGACGACGCTGTCCAGGAGACGATGTTGCGCGCCTGGCGGGGGATCGGCGATGTCCGGCACCGCGAGTCACTGAGGTCCTGGCTCTACGTGATCGCGACGCATGTGTGCCTGGATCAGTTGCGCCAGGCCCGGCGCCGGGCGTTGCCGATGGACCTGACCGAACCGGCGCCCGGCCCCGGCCCGCTCGGGACGGTCCGCCCGGCCGGCACCTGGGTCGAGCCGCTGCCGGACCTCTGGGCGCTGCCCGCCGATCTCGACCCGGCCGAGATCACCGTGGAGCGCGAGTCGATCCGGCTCGCGTTCGTCGCGGCACTGCAGCGGCTGACCCCGATGCAGCGCGCCGTGCTGCTGCTGCGCGAGGTCATCGGCTGGCGCGCACGCGAAGTCGCCGACCTTCTCGGCGTGACCGAGAACGCGGTGAACGCGCTGCTGCGGCGTGGCCGCGCGGCCATGCCGTCGCCCCGCCCGGCCCCGTCCGAGACGGACCTGGACGGTGAGCGGCGCGCCCTGCTCGGCCGTTACATCAGCGCGTTCGAGCGGTTCGACATCACGGCGCTGGTACGGCTGCTCCACGACGACGCGACCCTGTCGATGCCGCCGTACGCGCTCTGGTTGCGCGGCGCCCCTGCGGTGGTGTCCTGGCTCAGGTCGCGGGAGGAGGTCTGCCGTGGGGGTGCGCTGGTTCCCGTCCAGGTCAACGGCGGCGTGGGCGTGGCGCAGTACCGGCGCGACGACTTCGGCCTGCGCGCGTTCGCCCTTCAGGTCGTCGAGACCTCGGCCGGACGCGTCACCGGCCTGCACGTGTTCCTGCTCCCCGAACTGTTCCCGCTCTTCGGCCTCACCGAAAGGATTCCCGACCAGAAAGCACACGGATAGGCGCGGCGGAAGAGGCGGGCGAGCAGCTGATCGACCGGAGCAGCGGGCGGCGACTGTTGCGGACACGCATGAACATCGTCGGGTTCGACACGTACGCACGGCCATCGACAAAGACGGCTCTCCTGGCCGCGACCGGGTGCGTGACCGAGGGAGTGCAGGGCTCACGCTGCACCAAGCCGCGACTCTTCGCGGTTAACTGGTGATCACGAAGATGAGATGGCTGGAGTCGACCGCTCCGGTTTGCGTTTGAGCGCGGTCGAACTTCTAACGTCATGGATGTGCCGGCGCGGAGCCGGCCGACCACGGCGAAGGATCAAGGAGTCAGGATGACCCGCGAAGAGAAGTACGAGCACGGCCTCAACGTTCTGCGGCAGATCGACGGCGAGGCCGGGCAGAAGGTCGTCGACTCGCTCGCCGACATCTCGCCCGAGCTCGCCCACCAGGTCGTCGCCTGGGGATTCGGCGAGATCTACGCCCGCCCCGGCCTGGCCCCGCGCGACCGGCAACTGGTGACGCTCGGCATCCTCACCGCGCTCGGCGGAGCGGAGCCGCAACTCGAAGTGCATATCAACGCCGCGCTCAACGTCGGCCTGACGGCGCAGGAGATCGTCGAGGCGCTGCTCCACTCGGCCGGCTACTGCGGCTTCCCCCGGGCCCTGAACGCGACGTTCGTCGCCAAGAAGGTGTTCGCCGAACGTGGCCTGCTCCCCGTCGAGATGTGAACTCGCGGCGGCACCGCCGTTCCGCGGCTCGTGTCTCGCCGGTTCGGCCCTTGGCCAGGCATCGGCGAGCCGTACGACGGCCCGGTCACGCAGCCGTTCGAGCTACGCCAGTAACGCCTTGATCTGGGCCTCGTCCAGCAGGTCGCGCGAGCTCGCCTCACCCGCGACGAACTCGGCCGAGGCGTTACCGCCGGGCGGTGGGACGTTGCCGTTGACCAGGAGGTAGGAGAGCAGACCCGCGATCTCCTCGCCGTCCAGGCGGTGATCGATGCCAGGTACGGTCAGCGGTGCCTCGGAGATCAGGGCCGGGCAGGCGGCGATGGCGTCCTGTCCGTGGATCGCGCAACCAGAGGTCGGGGAGGAGCCCGTCGGCGGTGGGTTCGGCACCGG
Organism: Actinoallomurus sp. CA-142502; assembly: GCF_050936355.1. Classification (NCBI taxonomy): domain Bacteria; kingdom Bacillati; phylum Actinomycetota; class Actinomycetes; order Streptosporangiales; family Thermomonosporaceae; genus Actinoallomurus; species Actinoallomurus sp. CA-142502. The sequence continues at coordinate 7,769,360 of NZ_JBNJMY010000001.1, read as the reverse complement.
CGGCGTCGCCGCGCACCAGGCCGAGAACCGCTCCAGTTCCCGCCGCGCGGTGGCCGCGCCGAGCGCGTAGGCGCGCTCGCCGGTGGTGGACCGGTTGAGCGGGCCGTCCAGGACCATTGCCCGGATCCGGCGTGGGGAAAGTGCCGCATGGTGCTGCCCGACAGCACCGGCGCCGACGAACGTCAGCACGCTGATCCGCTCTTGTCCCAGCACCGCCCGCACCGCGTCCCGATCACGCGCTTGGGCGTCCACATCGAGGTGGCGGACCAAGGCGCCGCTGTTCGCGCGGCAGCCGGCGTACAGTGCCCGGTTGTCCTTGACCAGATCGGCGTACTCGGCATTACTGCGAGGGAACATGTCTACCGGACCGTGGCCTTACCGCAGTCCAGCGCGGTCGTGTCGGCCCGGCCGCCGGATGTGCGGCCGACGCCATTCGAGACCTCATTGTCGAATCGCGCCTCGGCGTGACGCGTCAGGGTAGGCGCGACCTCAACGTTGCCTGATCATGCCCGTCGCCCTGAGATAATGCCGTTCCCGCTGGAAGACCGGCGTCCGGCCGGCCGTGCGACGTCGATTGTTTTGCGTTCGTACTCCCTGTGGGTATATCGAGGTACTACCGCGCGATGACGCTTTCTCCATCGTCGAATCCGTAGAGTTCTCGACCTGGGCGCGGCGCTTTGGCCGCCGGATCTCGCAAAGGGTGACATGCGACTCGTGAAATCCCCCAGAACAGCGGAGCTGGCGGCGGTCGAGCGGACGCTGCGCGCCGCGGCGTCCGGGCAGGGCGGTGCGCTCCTCATTCGCGGTGAGGCGGGCATCGGCAAGACGGAGTTGATCGGACGGGTACTGGACAGGGCGGAGGGGCTGCGGCGACTCCGCACCGTCGGAAGGGAGTTCGACACCGAGCTCCCGTTCACCGCGCTGCACGAGCTCTGCCAGCCGCTGCTTCCCTACCTGGAGACGCTGCCCGGCCCGCAGCGGGCCGCCGTGGAAGTGGCCTTCGCACTGCGGGACGGCACGACGCCGGACCGCTTCCGGCTCTCTGTCGCCGTGCTCGGCCTGCTGTCGGCCGCCGCCGAGGAGCAGCCGATCGTCTGCGCGGTCGATGACGCGCAGTGGCTCGATCCCGCCTCGGCACAGGTCCTGGCGTTCGTCGCGCGGCGCGTCGAGCACGATCCGGTCGCGTTCCTGTTCGCGGTCCGGGAGCCCGGAGTGCCCGCCCTGCTCGACGGGCTGCCCGAGCTCAGCCTCACCGGGCTCGGCAAGGAGGACGCGCTCGCGCTGCTGACCTCCCGGCTGCGTACGCCGCTGGACGAGCGGGTTCGTGACCAGATCATCGCCGAGGCGCGCGGCAACCCCCTGGCCCTGCTCGAACTGCCGCGGAGCGTGGGCACCGCGGAGCTGGCCGGCGGCTTCGGTCTGCCCAACGCGCTCCCGGTGCCCGCGCGTATCGAAGCCGGGTACCGCGAGCGTCTGGCCACTCTGCCCGAGGACACCCGGCGGCTGCTCCTGCTGGCGGCGGCCGAGCCCCTCGGCGATCCGGTGTTGCTGTGGCGGGCGGCCGAGGAGATGGACATCCCATCGGAGGCCGCCGACCCGGCCGCGGCCGCCGGCCTGCTGGACATCGGCGTCCGCGTGCGGTTCCGGCATCCGCTGGTCCGGTCGGCGATCTACCGGGCGGCAGCACCGGAGGATCGCCGCACCGCGCACCGCGTGCTGGCCGGCATCACCGACCCGCTCGTGGACCCGGACCGCCGGGCGTGGCACCGTGGCCAGTCGGTGCTTCTGCCCGATGAGGGCATCGCGGCCGAACTGGAACGCGCGGCCGAACGGGCGTCCGCCCGCGGTGGCATCGCCGCCGCGGCCGGGTTCCTCGAACGCGCCACGGTCCTGACCCCCGATCCGGCCCGCCGGGCCGAACGCGCCTTCGAAGCGGCTGACCGCAAGCACTGGGCCGGGGACAACGAAGCCGCGGCCGGCCTCCTGGCCACCGCCAAGGCGGGCCCGAACGACGAACGGCAGCAGGTGCTGATCGAACTGCTGGCCGCGAGGATGTCGATCGGCGCCGGACCCGGGACCAAGGATCCGACCGCGGCGCTCGACGGGGCGCAGAGGCTGAAGGCGTACGACCGGGAGAGGGCCCACGGGGTCTTCACCGCCGGGTTCGTCACGGCGATGCGCGCCGGCCGCCTCGGACGTCCGGGGCTGTTGGCCGACACCGCACGTCAGCTGGCGACGACACTGGAGGAGCCGTCCGGCGAGTACCCGAAACTGCGGAACCTCTTGCTGAGGGCACTGATCAGCCGAGAGACCGAGGGGTACGCGAAGGCCGTTCCGTCATTGCGGGAGGCGGTCGGCGCCTATCTGTCCGCGAGCGAGCAGGGGGATCATTACCTCCACTGGGCCACGCTGGCCGCCGCGACGGCGATGGACCTGTGGCAGCACGACGACTGGCGCACGCTGTGCGAACGTCAGGTGCTGCTCATCCACCGCACGGGCACACTCCTCGCACTGCCGAGCGCGTTGCACTATCTCGCCTACGCGCACATCCTCGCCGGTGAGTTCCAGGACGCCGAGGCACTGGTCGCGCAGGCCTTCACGTTCGATCCCAGCGGGAACCCCAGCGGCCCGCCGTTCGGAGATCTGCTGCTCCGGGCCTGGCGCGGTGACGAGGAGGGGACCGCCGCCTTGGCCGAACGGGTGACCGACTCGGCGCGAAAGAGCGGCGAGGGTCACGGCCTGTCGGTGGTCGACGGCGCGAACGCCGTGCTCTTCAACGGCATCGGCCGGTACGACGCCGCCTATGAGGCGGCCGCCGAGGTCTGCCAGTACGACGAGGTCGGATTCCTCTCCTTCATCCCGCACGAACTCGTGGAGGCCGCCGCGCGCAGTGGGCGGCATCGGCTCGCCAAGCCGGTGCTGGAGAGGTTCGCCGAGCGAACCGACACGAGCGGCACCGACCTGGCGATCGGCCTGCAGCTGTACGCGCGTGCCCTACTCGCCGACGACACGTCCGCCGAGGATCTCTACCGGGAGGCGATCGACCGGCTGTCCCGTACGAGCGCCACGGTCTACCTCGCCCGCGCCCATCTGATCTACGGGGAGTGGCTGCGCCGTACGGCCAGACGCGGTGACGCCCGGGCCCAGCTGCGCATCGCCTACGAGAAGCTGTCCGGGATGGGCGCCGCCGGCTTCGCCGGACGTGCCGCCCGTGAACTGTCCGCCTGCGGTGAGCGCCCGCACCGGCCCGCCGCTTCACCGCGCGACCTGCTCACCCCGCAGGAGCTCCAGATCGCCCGCCTCGTCGCCGGCGGCGCGACCTCCAAGGAGGCCGCCGCACAGCTGTTCCTGAGCCCCCGCACGGTCCACGCCCACCTGCGCAACATCTTCAAGAAACTCGGGATCACCTCCCGCCTGCAACTGCGCGACCTGCGGCTGGACTCGCCTGAGGGCTCTCGCCAGGCTCAGGACCCGCATCCCGGGGACGGCCCGGAGGGATCCGACGATCTTCGTGAGCCGGAGCATCCGGACGACGGCGTCGTCGGCGAAGCCGAGCCCGAGAACCGGAGCGATCCCGGTCGCCTCTGAGTGACTGCTCGCACGCGAAGGTCCGGCGGCACCGGCTAGGCAATGCCGACAGCGTGAAATAGGCAACGTTGCCGATATCCCCCGCCGACCTGGCGAAGCCACACTCGATCCATGCCTGCCCCACGGCTCGGCGAGCATGCAGCGCACCGGCGGTTCCGTCCCGCTGCCGAAGACCGACGGGCGGGACGAGAACCGTGCGGGCACGCGACCGGCCGGGAGCCGACCGCCCGCCCCCGTACGGCCTCTGACGACCTCTTCTGTGTGAAAGGCGGCCTGCCATGGCGAATCCACCATCGGTGACCGTGGGCGGAGTGACGTATCACGTCACCCCCGAGTACCTGGCCAACGCGGCGTCGGACACGAGCAACACGGCGGAACAGATCCGCACGCAACTGGCCGAGCTCAAGACCTACGTCAACAGCCTCGAAGAGGTCTGGAGGGGCATCGCGCACAACCGCTTCACGGCGCTGATGGCCGAGTACGACATCCTCGCGAACATGCTGCACGACGCGCTGGCGGGCATTGCCGGCGGACTGCACGGCAACTACGTCAACTACCGCGACTCCGAGCAGCAGAACATCACCAACCTGCAGAACATCGAGGCGGGCATGCCGGGCGGCCACACCGTCGTGGCCAACCTGAGCTGACGACGTCCCCACGGAACCGAGGAGAGCGGAACATGGCCGATATCGACGGCAGTGACATCTACGTCGGCGAGGGGCTGGGGGCCGCCGGCGGCGTGATCAACGCGCGCGCCGGTCAGATCGCCGGTGAGCTGGAGGCCTTGAAGAGCAAGCTCGCGCCCCTGCAGGACGCGTGGAACAAGAGCCAGGCGGCGGACTATTACCAGGGCCTGCAGCAGGAGTGGAACATCGCCGCCGAGGGACTCTTCGGCCCGGAGGGGGTCCTGGGAGAGATAGCCCAGGCCATGAACGTCAACTGGGGCAACTACACCGACGCGGAGTGGGCGAACATCCAGACCTGGAAGCACTGACCACGGCCGCGGATCCGATGAAATCGAGAAGGCGAGGTTCCTCCGGTGGCCGATGAACGGTGCCGGATCACCGTCGTAGGCGAGCGCAGGAGCGTCGACCTGGCGGTGCCGGCCCACACACCGATCGTGGAGTACGTCCCGATGCTGGCCGACATTTGCGGGCAGGCGGACTCGGACGCGATGCCTGCGGCCTGGTCGCTCGCGCCGGCCGGGGGTGCTCCGTTCGAACCGGGCCAGTCGCTCGGCGACGTCGGCGTAATGGACGGCGAGACGCTGTACCTGCAGGACGTGCTCCAGGGCGAGTTCGACGGCCCGGTCGCCGCCGAAATCGCCGAGCAGGTCGCCGAACTCGACGATGACGGCATCGAGTGGAACGCCCGGACGCGGGCGTACACCACGCTCGCTCTCGGGCTTCTGGTCGCGATGGCCGGGGGCGGCACGCTCGGCGCCGGAGCGTACGGCGTGCCCGCGTTCGGAGGGGAGTTGTTCGCGACCGGCCTGGCCTTCGCGGCGCTCGCCCGGCTGGCAGAGGCGAAGGCGTGGCCGGTGCCCAGAGGGCTGCGGCTGGCCTTGGCCATGGCCGCCTGTCCGTTCCTGGCGTTCGCGGCCCTGGCGTTGCCGTTGCCGGGCGCGGCGTCCCTGGCCGCGGCCACGGGAGGCGCGTCCGTCGGAGCGTTCGCGGCCTATCTGGCCGCGCCGGCGATCACCACGCTGGTGCTGCAGCTGATCTGCGGGCTGGTGATGGTGCCGGCGGTCGCGCTCACGGCCTTGGGCGCCGATCGGACCGAGTCCGCAGCGGTGGTCGCGGTGGCGGCGTTCTTCCTTCTCGGCGCGCTGCCGAGGATCGCGGCGCAGGCGGCGGCGGTGCCGCCCGGCCCCGCGCAGATGGATGACGTCGAGGTCACGGTACGGCGGATCCAACGGCTGCTGATCTTTCTGAACGCGGTGTGCTGCCTGGCGGTGGCCGGCTGCCTGGTGGTGCTGAGCGGTTCCGGTGACTGGTTCGCGCTCGGGCTCGTGCTGTGCCTGAGCCTGGCACTGCTGTGCCGCGCGAACTCGTCACGGCTACGCGCGGTCGTCGCCACCGTCCTGGCCGGCGCCACGACCGGTCTGACGGCACTCGCGCTGCGGGCGTCCGGTCACGTTCTCGGGCCGCACGGTCACCTGACCGCTGCGCACGTCCCCGGTTGGTCGGCTCCGCTTGTGACGCTCGCGGCCGGATTCCTGGTGATGTGGTGGGGGCTGTTGCTGTGCTTTCGCAGCTCCCTCCAGAGTGCCGACTTCGCCGAGCGGTGGAGCTGGCCGGGACCGGTCGGCGGCTTCCTGGGCGCGCTGAGCGTGCCGCTGGCCGCCGGCGTGTTCGGCGTCTTCGACGTGCTCATGAAGGCCGGCGGACGGATGTGACGCGGTGCTGACGAAAAGGCTTTCGCGGGAGCGGGTGGCGCCCGGCTGGGGAGCGCACAGCACGATCGGCGCCGCCGTGCGCGCCGCCGCCGAGGGCACCGTCGTCTCGGTGCACCCGGGTGACTACAAAGAGAGCCTCGTCCTGGACCGGAACGTCACCGTCGTCGCGGAGAAGGGGCCGGGCACGGTACGGATCACCGCGTCCCACGGTTCCGCCGTCACCGTGCACGGCGGCCAGGTCGTCCTCCGCGACCTGACCATCGCGTCCGCCGCCCCGTCCGACGCGGCGATCCTCATCCGCGGCGGAACGCCGGCGCTGCACGGATGCGAGATCACCGGCCGGGTCGAGGTCACCGGTGACGCCGTGGCCACGCTCAGGGACTGCGACGTGCATGGCGCCGGCGGGGCGGCGATCAGCCTGACCGGGACGAGCCGGACGGTGCTGGAGAACTGCACCGTGCGGTCCACCGGCGGCGACGGCGTCACGGCCGACGACGAGGCCCGCGTCGAATGCACCGGAACCCTCATCGAGGACGCCGGGCACCGCGGCGCGCACCTGGCCGGGGCCGCCCGCGGCCGGTTCACCCGTTGCGAGGTGCGCGGCACCGGCGCCGCCGCCGTCCACGCCGAGGGCCGGTCCGCGCTGGTGTTGCGCGACTGCCGCCTGTACGACACGGGCGCCCAGGGCCTGCGCCTGAGCGGTACGGCCGGGCGGCGCGCGCCCGCCGCCGACGGCCGTGAGCGCCCGCGCGACGCCGCGTCGGCCGAGGAACCCGACACGTCCCGGTCGCACGCGATCCTGCTCGGCCGGTGCGAGATCTTCCGCACGGCGGGTGCGGGCGTGCTCGCCGAGGACGAGGCGGCGGCGGTCCTCGACGCCTGCCACGTCCACGACACACGGCAGGCGGGGATCCTCGTCAGCGGGACCGGCGACCTGGAGCTGGACGCCGTTCGCGTCGTCGATGTCGCCGACAGCGGACTCGCGGTGACCGGCGGCGCCACCGTCCGCGTACGGCGGGGGGTGATCGCCCGTACCGCGGCCAACGGCCTGTACGCGGCAGGCGAGGCGGACATCGCGCTGTCCGACCATGAGTTCCACGACACCACGTACACGGCCGTCCACCTCGCCGGCGGGGCGCGTGCCGCGCTGACCGAATGCCGGATCCGCGACACTCCCGAGTACGCCGTCCGGGTTTGCGAGCGAGCCGAGGCGACTCTGGAGGAGACGCGGATCCAGGACGTCGGGATGACCGGCGTGTTGGTGGAGGGCGGTGACGCGGTGCTGCGCGGCTGCCGGGTCTCACGCGCGCAGACCGCGCTCGACCTGCGGACGACCCACCGGCCGTTCGTGGCCGACTGCGAGATCGGCGACATCGCCGAGATCGGGATTCAGGTCGGCCCCGGCGGGGGAGCCGTCATCGAGGGCACACGCATCGAGCGCACCGGGTCGACGGGCGTTTTCCTGGACACCGGCAGCGTCGTGCGGATCGACGGCTGCACGATGACGGACGTGAACGGCACCGGCCTGTACGCCGGGGCCGGGTCCCGGCCGCGCGTGCGCGACCTGACCGTCGATCGGCCCGCTCGCAACGGCGTGTTCGTGGCGGAGAAGGCGGCGGGTCTGTTCGAGGACTGCCGGATATCCGGCGCCGGGTATCCGGCGATCTACGTGGAGGCCGAGGCGGTCCCGCTGCTGCGCCGCTGTTTCGTGTCCGGCGGTGACCACGACCTGGTGGTGTGCGACGGGGCGGAGCCCGTCATCGAGGACTGCGGGTCGGACGGCGTCCGTGACGCCGTCCTGCCGCAGGGCGGTGGCGCCACGACGTCCGCGCGTACGGCCACGGCCGTCCGCCGATCGGCGAAGGGCGGCGGCTCCGGAACCGCGATCGAGAATGAGCCGGCCAAGGTGCCCGAGGAGCGGCTCGCGGAGTTGCGCGCGGAGCTGGACCGGCTGGTCGGCCTGGACGGCGTCAAACATGACGTCATCGGCCTGACCAAGCTGATGCGGATGGTGAAGGTGCGCCAGGAGGCGGGGCTTCCGCCGCCGCCGTTGTCGCGGCATCTGGTCTTCGCCGGGAACCCGGGCACGGGCAAGACGACGGTCGCACGGTTGTACGGCGGGTTCCTGCACGCGCTCGGTCTGCTGGAGCGCGGTCATCTGGTGGAGGCCGGCCGGAGTGACCTGGTGGGCGAGTACGTCGGGCACACGGCGCCCAAGACGCAGGCGGTGTTCCGCCGGGCGCTGGGCGGGGTGCTGTTCATCGACGAGGCCTACTCGCTGGTCCCGCATGGGCAGAGCAACGACTTCGGCCAGGAGGTGATCTCCACGCTGGTGAAACTGATGGAGGACCACCGCGACGAGGTCGTGGTGATCGTCGCCGGCTATCCGGGGGAGATGCGGCGCCTCCTGGCATCCAACGCGGGGCTGGGCTCCCGGTTCACCCGCACCCTGACGTTCGAGGACTACGACTCCGCGGAGCTCGTGCGGATCGTGCGGTACCACGCCGACCAGCACGAGTACGAGTGCCCCAAGGAGACCGTCGAGGCGCTGCACCGGTTCTTCGAAGAACTTCCCCGGGGTGAGCAGTTCGGCAACGGCCGCACCGCCCGGCAGGTCTTCCAGCTGATGACCGAACGCCACGCCCTGCGGATCTCCGACGACCTCACCGCCGAAGATCCCGGCGATCTGACGAATCTGCTCCCGGAAGATCTGCCATCGGTCCAGGCGGTCTGAGGACCGACCCCGGAGATCGGCCATCGAACAGGAGGAACCGTGAGCGATCCGATCACCTCGCAATACGACCAACACCCCTTCGACCCGAACGACCACAGCCACGACAACGACCCCCCGCCGAACCTGGGGAACACCGATTCCCCTGAACTCAAGGTCGCCTGGGACAAGCGCCCGTCCTTCAACGCGGCGCCGAAGGACATCAAGGAGGGGAATGGCGGCAATGCGGAGACCAAGGACGCCGGCGGCGACGCGCAGGATTTCTCGGTCAACTTCGGAACACTCGGCACTCAGGTCACGTCGATGCTGAACCAGGCCAAGAGCCTGGTGACCCAGTACGAAAGCCTGCGCACGCATGTCCTGGCTTCGGAGGGGTCCGTTTTCGGGCAGAACTCCATGCTGCCGGGTACGAAAGGCATCTACGACTCGTGGTCCCATACGTGGACCGCCGGTGACGACACCCCGTCACCCACGGTCTTCGCGGAGCCGGCGAAGGAGTTCGCCGCGAAGATGAATCCCGCTCAGGAGAAGGGGCTGCAGGGGATTGGCGCCGCGCTCGAGCTCGTCGGCGAATACATCGCGCTCGTGAACCACTCGGGCCAGGTCTACTCCGCCGCCGACCGGCAATCGCTGTTCCCTGCGCCGCCGTCCAAGGGGGTCACCGGCTGACGCGTCGGTGACACCGCATCGAATCGCCCGGACTCGGGCCCGGATCGTTCAGACCATCGGATGAAGGAGAACATCGTGGCGGATGCCGGCGAAGGGGGACAGGCCCCGAGCGGCACCGAATTCGGGGTCGCTCTACAGGCGTTGTCGAACGCCATTGCCACCGTCCGGCGGGAGCGGGACAACATCTCCGGAACGCTCGATCAGATCGAATTGAAGACGCGGAATCTGAGCGCCTACTGGTCGGGCCCCGCCTACGACTCGATCGATCCGATAACCACGTGGTACACCAACGCGACGACCGATCTGATGGGAATTCTCGAGGAGATCATCACCCGGATGCAGAAGTCCTACGACAATTACCGTAACGCCGAGTCGCAGAACGCGGCGAATGTGACACCGGTCTGACCCGCGCATCTGAACCAGGAGACCTCAACAATGTCCACCGCCGACTACGACCATGTCAAAGGTATCGCGATCGGCCCGTGGGGGATCAACGACACGGCGAAGACACTTCACGATCTGTCGCAGAACGTCGCGGATTCCGTCGGCCGGATCGGCACCACCCTGCAGTCGCTGGTACTCAACGACTGGATGGGCAAGACCCAGCAGGAAGCGGATGATTTCAACACCCGATGGGCCGCGGTCATGGGAGAGGTCTTCGGCGGCCACGACAAGCCGAATGACGGCGTGCTGAACGCCTTGGCCAGCGGAATCGGCATCGCCGGGAACAACTACGACAAGGCCGAGTTCGGCCTCGTCGATGTCTGGAATCGATTCTCCGGCAAGTTCGGCGACGGCAAGAGCGACGATCCGCCGTCGAAGAATGCGCCACCGGACGAGTTGGACACGAACAAGACCGCCATCACGGCCGACTACCCCTCGCACAAGTCCTGATCGCGGCCGGCGGACCGTATCCGCGCCCGCCGTCACGACCATCTCATTCAGAGGCAGCCCGAACCGATGAGCAGGATCGCCTTCCACCGCCCCGCCCGGATGGCTCCGCCGCCCGTGCCGGAGGACAAGGTCGCCATCGCGGCGCCGCCGCAGTTGCCGCCGCCGAGCGGCATGTCGACCATGCTGACGCTGCTGCTGCCATTGCTGACAAGCGTCAGCATGGCGGCGTACCTGATCTCGACCGGCCGACAGTGGATGATCCTGCTCGGCATCCTGTTCATGGTCACATCGGTGGGGTTGAGCGTCGGCATCCGTATGCAGATGCGCGGGAAGACCCGTCAGGCCAGAGAGCGTCAGCGCGAGCGCTACCTGGACTACCTGGCGGGGATCCGGCGTCAGGCACGGCAGGTGGCTCAGGTGCAGCGGTTCGCCGCGGCCTGGGTGCATCCGAGTCCCGAGCGGATATGGGCGATCGCGGTCCGCCGGCGCCGCGTCTGGGAGCGCCGGCCCGACGATCCCGACTTCCTCAGACTGCGCATCGGCGCGGGGGACGGGCCACTCGCCATCACCCACACCACCACCAAGCGATCCGATCCGACGGTGGAGTACGACGCCCGTTCCCTGTACGCCGCCGAGGAACTCGTCGAGACCCACAGCACGGTCGAGCGGCAACCGGCGTGGATCGATGCCGGCCGGGCCGGCGTGGTGAGCCTGCTGGGGCCGGACGCGGAGACCGAGGCGGCGGCCGCCGCACTGCTGTGCCAGCTTGCCACGCTCCACGCGCCGGACGACGTGCAGGTCGCCGTCGTCACCTCCGGGGACGCGCGGTGGGAGTGGGTCAAGTGGCTCCCCCACACCCATGAACCGGACACCCGGGAGCGCGGGGCCGAGGTCGTCCCGCTGGTCGCCGAGAACCTGGGCGGCCTGGCGGACTACCTGGAGGGCGCGCTGGACCGGGCCGTCGCGGCCCGTGCGGAGCGAGGAACGCGGCTGGTGTCCATGGCCGCCCAGGACAGGCCCCGGCGGCGGCTCGTCGTGGTGCTGAACGACTACGACCCACGCGCCTCCTGGACCCGGTCTCCGCTCGTGCACCGCCTGATCGCGGAGGCGGGGCCGCATCTGGGCATCACCGTGGTCTGCCTGGTGACCGAAGAGGCACACGAGCCGGAGCGCGTTGACGTACGGGTGCGTCTCGACCCGTCCGGTCGCCTCACCCTGGAGGGCGCGAACGCCGGGCTGCACAGCACCGTGCAGGACGCGACCGTGGATCGGCCGGCGCCCGCCCTGCGGTCTCGGATCGCCCGTTCGCTCGCGCCGCTGCGGCTGTCGGGCGAACAGGAGCAGGTCCTGTCCCAGTCGGTGTCGCTGCCGGGCATGCTCGGAATCGGCGACGTCACGTCACTGGACCCGGCCGCCGCCTGGCGGGCACCCGACGATGAGGAACTGCTGCGCGTTCCGGTCGGCGTGACCGCCAGTGGCGAGGCGCTCGTCCTGGATTTGAAGGAGTCGGCGCAGGGCGGGATCGGGCCGCATGGGCTGGTGGTGGGTGCGACCGGATCGGGTAAGAGCGAACTGCTGCGGACCCTGGTCACCGGGTTGTCGATGACACATTCGCCGGAGCATCTGGGCTTCGTTCTGGTGGACTTCAAGGGCGGTGCGACGTTCGCGGGTCTGACCGGGCTGCCGCATGTCGCGGGTCTGATCACGAACCTGGCCGACGACCTGTCGCTGGTCGAACGCGTACGGGTCGCCTTGATGGGGGAGCAGCAGCGGCGGCAGCGGCTGTTGCGGCAGGCGGGCAACATCGACTCGATCCGCGACTACCAGCTCAAACAGGCGGACGGTGGTACGGACGTGGACGGCGCGCCGCTGCCGCCCCTGCCGTACCTGATGATCGTCGTCGACGAGTTCGGCGAGCTGCTGTCGCAGCGGTCGGACTTCATCGACCTGTTCGTGCAGATCGGGAGGGTCGGCCGCTCCCTGGGCATGCACCTGCTGCTGGCCACCCAGCGACTGGAGGAGGGCCGCCTGCGCGGTCTCGAGTCGCACCTGTCGTACCGGATCTGCCTGCGCACCTTCAGCGCCGCCGAGAGCCGTACGGTGATCGGCACACCGGACGCCTACAAGCTTCCGCCCATCCCCGGCTCGGCCTACCTGAAGGTCGACGAGTCCATCTACGAGCGGTTCCGGGTGGCGCACGTCTCCCGGCTGTACGAGGACCCCGCCGCGCGAGAAGGCCGGCGGAAACCGATCGTGCCGGTCCCGTTCGGGCTGCGCACCCCGCCCAAGCCGGAGGACACGGCACCCGAGACCGCGGTCACCCCCGCGCCGGGGAACGGGACGACCGAGCTGGAGGTCGTCGTCACCCAACTCGCGGCGAGCAGCGCCCCGACGCACCAGGTGTGGCTGTCGCCGCTGCCGCCGCACTTCCCCCTCGACCCGCTGCTCGCCCCGGTGGGGGTCGTGCCGGGGCGGGGCCTGCGGAGCCAGGCGTGGGCGATGGACGGGGAGTTGAGGTTCCCCGTCGCCGTCGCGGACCTGCCCGCGCGGCAGGAACAGCGCCCCGTCGTCCTCGACCTGGTGGGGACCCACGGGCACCTGGCCCTCGTCGGCGCGCCGCAGAGCGGCAAGAGCACGTTCCTGCGCACGGCGCTGATCAGCGCGATGCTCACCCACACGCCCGACGAACTGCAGTTCTACTGCATCGACCACGGCGGTGGCGCGCTGCACGCCCTGGAGGGCGCCCCGCACGTGTCGGGGGTGGCCGGGCGGCGGGACGCCGAACGGGTCCAGCGTGTGCTGGCCGAGGTCACCCGCCTGATCGCGGTGCGCGAACTGATGTTCCGCGACCTGGGCATCCACTCCGCCGCCGAATTCCGCGAGCTGCGCCGGACCGGCGGCCTGCCGCACGGCGTGCGCGCCGCCGACGTCGTCCTCGTCGTCGACAACTGGGGCGCGCTGCACGCGGAGATGGAGGACGCCACCGTGATGGCCACCGACATCGCCACCCGCGGCCTGGGCGTCGGGGTCCACCTGATGCTGACCGCGAACCGCTGGGCCGAGATCCGGATGGCGCTGCGCGACAGCATCGGCGGACGTCTCGAACTCCGGTTGAACGACCCGGCCGAGTCGGAGATCAACCGGCAGGAGACGCGGCGGCTGGGCCGGGTGCCGGTCGGCCGGGGCCTGATGCCGCCCGGGATCTCGTTCCAGGTCGCCCTACCCCGCATGGACGCTGCCGACGGCCTCGACGGCCTCGCCGAGGCGCAACGCGAGCTCCTCGACGCGATCGCCGGTTCGTGGCAGGGACCGCGGGCGCCGCGGTTGAAGGTGCTCCCGGAGCGGATCAGCGTGAAGGAACTGGACGAGCTCCTCGCCGACACGTCGGCCGTCGGGAATCGGTGGGAGGGCGCCGGACGGGGACTGTCCGCGACCGAGATCCCCATCGGACTGGCCCAGACCGATCTGCGTCCGGTGGGCCTGGACCTCGCCCAGGGACAACCGCACTTCCTCATCTTCGGAGACTCCGGTTCGGGCCGGACCTCGTTCCTGCGGACCTGGATGCGGGGCATGGGCCGCCGGTACTCACCGTGGGACGTGCGCTTCATCGTCATCGACTACCGGCGCGGCCTCCTGGACGTCCTGCCCGAGCCGTACATCGGCGCGCATGCGGGCGATCCCGAGCTGGCGGCCGTGTTCGTCGCCCAGGTCGCGGACAAGTTGAAAGAGCGGATGCCGCCGCCCGGCCTGACCGCCGACCGGCTGCGTGATCGCGACTGGTGGGAGGGGCCGGAACTCTACCTGGTCGTCGACGACTACGACCTGGTGGCGAACGGCCCGGACCGGGGCCCGCTCGCGCCGCTGGCCTCCTTCGTCACTCGGGGCGAGGATCTCGGTTTCCACGTCGTGCTCGCCCGCCGAGTCAGCGGAGCCGCACGGTCGCTGATGTCGGATCCGATGGTAGGGCGGCTGCGCGAGTTCGGCGCCGACGGGCTCATCATGTCGGGCGACCACCGCGAAGGCGTCCTGCTGGGGGACCAACGCGCCGCGCAGCGCATTCCCGGACGCGGCCTGCTGATCCGCAGGAGACAGGAGCCGACTTTGATCCATGCCGTCGTCGACGACGAGACCGAGCCGGTGGCCGAGGCCCGGCCGGCCGGAGCCGGAAGGGAGGTCCGGTCATGAGCGATGACGGTTGGAAGACCAACATGGACGGCTGGACCGAGTGGACGGATTACGTCGGCGACCTGAACCTGAACGCCATCTTCGAGATGGGCAACGAGTGGATCAGGATGGGCGATGCCCTGTACGCCGGGCAGCTCACCCTCGCCGATCTCGTCGCATCCCTCGGCTGGCGTGGCGGCGCCTACAGCGTCGCCCAGGAGGCATGGCACAGCCGCATGTCGGCGGTGCTGAACAACAATGCCGACACGGCCTGGAAGATCGGCGAGGCCATCAACGCCTATGGCAAGAGCATTTATGACCAGGCGCAGCAGATGGCCGAAGAGAACAACAAGGCCTACCTGATCAACATCTTCAGCTTCGTCCTCGGTGTGGTGACGGCTCCGCTGACTCTCGGAATCGGCGCCCTGCTGTCGCTGCTGGGGAGGATCATCGGGAACCTGGTCAACGTCATCGCCCAGGTGGGCGCCAGGCTGGGCGCCCTGGGCGCGGTGGTCAGCGACTTCACCGCCGGCGCCGTCACCGGAGCCGTCGCCTCCTTCGGCATCGATATGGCCGCCAACGGACTCGCTTCGGCTGCCACGCACACCCCGGTCACCGTCGACTGGGGACAGGAGGGCTTCAACATCGGTCTGGGCGCCGCCATCGGCGGCGGCCTCGGCGCCGGCCTGGGCGCCGCCGCACGCGGTGGCAGATTCGGTGGCGTAGGCGCGGGCGAGGGCGCGCGGACCCCGACCGTTCCCGATACTCCGGTGGTCGGCAAGGGGAACCCCACACCGGGGGCGGCGAAGGCCACCGCTGGTTCCGGCGGTGAAGTGCCGCCGGCCGTCAAGCCCGCGCAGACCTCCTTCAACGGGTCGGGCAAGAGCGCTGACAGCGCGTCGGGCGCGAACGGCCTCAACACGCGGGCCGGCGATGGCGTGGTCAGCTCCACGTCGACGAAGACGCCGTCCGGGAACGGCGTGCGTTCGTCGAACGAGCCGCCGCCGGCCACCTCGAGTTCGACTCCCGCGCCGCTTCGCACTCCGCCGGTCAACGAGAGACCGACGGGGCCCGGTGGTGCGGACGGAACCGCTCAGGGCACGCCACCAGCCCGGTCCGCATCGCACGAGTCGAATGCCGGGTCCGCGAACACCCCGGCTTCGGAAGGCGTATCGAAGGGCCAGACCAGCCCGGCGCCGGGTGGGGAGCATCGGACGTCTTCGGATTCGGTGTCCCCTGCGCGGCGTGCCGGGGAG
The DNA here is from genome assembly GCF_050936355.1 of Actinoallomurus sp. CA-142502. NCBI lineage: Bacteria > Bacillati > Actinomycetota > Actinomycetes > Streptosporangiales > Thermomonosporaceae > Actinoallomurus > Actinoallomurus sp. CA-142502. Next base: position 7,753,660 of record NZ_JBNJMY010000001.1, on the reverse strand, counting down.
GCGGCCATCAAGCGGGATGCGGACTCCAAGGCGGTGCGGCCCTCGGATCAGGACGCCTCGTCTTCCGGGGATGCGCTGGGGAAGAGCGTGGTCGGCGGAGGTCGGCGCGATGGTTCGGTGTCGGATGATGGGCGACCGGCCGGTGGTGAGGCGGGGCGTCAGGATGGTGTGAGGTCGGATTCGGCTGCGCGGCGTGCGGGGGAGGCGGCCGTCAAGCGGGATGCGGCGTCGAAGGAGGCGCGCGGTCAGGAGACCTCGTCTTCCGGGGATGCGCTGGGGAAGAGCGCGGTCGCTGGAGGTCGGCGCGATGGTTCGGTGTCGGATGATGGGCGGCCGGCCGGTGGTGAGGCGGGGCGTCAGGATGGTGTGAGGTCGGATTCGGCTGCGCGGCGTGCGGGGGAGGCGGCCGTCAAGCGGGATGCGGCGTCGAAGGAGGCGCGCGGTCAGGAGACCTCCTCTTCCGGGGATGCGCAGGGGAAGAGCGCGGCCGGCGGAGGCCGGCGCGACGGTACGGCGTCGAACCCGGCGGCTCGTGGAGAAGCGCCCTCGCCTACGCGGAAGGCGGCGTACGGTGCCTCGTCGAGACCGGGCACCGGTAAGTCGCCCGTGCCCACGACACGACAGCTTCTTCGCCGGGACACGGTGACCGGTGAATCGCAGCTGGTCGACGTCGGCACCGGTCGGCGGCTGGGCGAACCTCCTGCCGGCGATCCGCCGCGCTCGGCGCGGACCTCCGATGACGTGAGCACGGGCGCGGGCACGGCCGATCGTTACCGCTACTACGAGGTCGACCCGAAGAGCGGTGCGGCCAGGGAGACGAGCCTGGGTCCGAACGACCACGTGGTGAACATCAGGCCCGCCAGCGGAAAGGTCACCGAGGACAGCGGCCTCTACGTCCTCAAGGACGGCCGCATGGTCCCCGCCGGAGACGCGAAGGAACGTCTGGCCGTGTTCGACCAGGGCGACGGGAAGTGGGACGTCGCCAACATCCCCGCCGAGCCGGCCGGCGGGGCGGGGCGCGTCGTCGGCGGTGCGAAACCCACGGTCGCACCACCGCGCCAGGGAGCCGGGTCCTACCAGGTTCTTCGCCGGGACGGCACCGGCAACATCGACCTGTTGACCTTCCCGCGTCGCCCCGGCGACGTCCCGCCGCGCGGAGGGACGGAAGGCGACGGAAGTCAGTACCACGAACTGGACGGCGGCCGGGATGGGTGGCATGAGGCGCACCCGTTCGGGGCCGGGGCCGCGAAGGTCGAGCGGATCATCACGGCGCCCAGGGACTGGGTCAGCGGGAAGCCGATGGAAGGTTCGGGCCCGCCGGCCGTGCTGGTCCGCGACCAGAGAACCGGTTTGTACGAGCAGATCACCTCGATCGCCTCCGGCGGCAGGCCCGGGGACCCGGTGGGGCGGGTCTACTACCGCATCGGTTCCGACGGCCGACCACAGCCGGTGAAGTTCAGCGACGGCGTAGACGTCGTCAGCGTGTCCCGCAAGGACGGAGCGGTCACGCGTACGACCTCCTCGGTCTCCGGCGGCAACGGTGCGGCCACGCCGTACCTGGCCAAGGACGGGACGCTCACCTCCGGGTCGGGCAAGATCTTCACCGGCGAACTGCGCTTCGACGCCGACACCGGCCGGATCACCCGTGTCCAGGAGGACCCGGCCGGCTCCAACGGCCGTCCCGGCGATGGTTCCGGTGGGCCGGGCGGTGGCGGGAGAGGCACCGCCACCCGATCGCAGCCCGGTGGCTCCCGGACCCGGACCCAGACCGGTGCCGAGACCTTCACCGATGTCGGTACGACGAGCCGCGGTGCCGCGACGTCCAGGTCGTCCGAAGGCCGGAGTGAGTCCGGGTCCGCGGCCGAGAAGGACTCGTTCGCGGGCGAAGGGCGCAGGGTGGGTCCTTCCTCGGAGCACCCGGACAGCCAGGCGCGCGCCGAGGCGTTCGACCGGATCTTCGGCCGGGGGAACACCGAAGCATCCTCCGGAAGCCGAGCCGGACGATCGAACACCGCACCTTCACAGGCGGGCGAGCATGCGGAGACGGCCGGCGGCCGGGTCGGGGAGTCCGAGGTCCAGGCGCCGACGACCGGGCAGCCGGAGCAGCCGCGGCCGCCGGTGACTTCGGCATCCGCCAAGAGCGAGGGGACGGCCACACCGCAGCGGGCATCGGCCGCGAAGAGCGCGGCCGATGCCCGGCCCGGGAACGGCTCGGGCCGGGAGCCCGAGCCGTCGCAGCCGGGCGCGGACTCGCGTCCTGAGTCCCAGGGGGAGTCCAGCGGGTATCCGCAGCCGGCAGCGGAGAGCGAGCGGGGATCCGGGCCACGATCGGGAGCGGACCGGCCGTCTTCCGCCGGCGACGAGCCGACGCTGCTGCCGCCCGGTCAAGAAGCGCTCGTGGTCGCTGGGCGGGTTCTGCCCACCGACACCGTGATCGTCATCGACGGTGAGTCCCGGCACATGACCCCGGCCGACTTCGTCGACTGGGTGCGGAACCAGCAGGGCCATGAGCCGGATATGCCCGTCGTCCTGCTGGCCGGAGACGCGCGTAGGTTCGCGCCAGAGGTCGCCGCCCTTCTCGGGGCGCCGGTGACCGCGCCGTGGGCCGACTTCGTCCCCTCGCCGGCCGGTGACCTGATCGCCGGGAGAGTCGACCGTACGCCGGACGGCGCGGTCCAGCTGATCAGCGAAGACTACGACGGCTGGCACACCTACGGGCCGGACGGCCAGGACACCGAGCTCGGGCCGGTCCTGCCGGATTCCGCATCTCTGCTGAACAGCGTCGTGGCCGGCATGGTGAAGACCGGGCGACCGGTCGCCACCTGGCGATCGCCGGCCGGCCCGACGATCGTGAGCGACGCCCGGTCCGGCGAATTGCCGTCCGCCGCGCCGTCGATCGGTTCGGCCACCGTGCACGCGGCTCCGCGTGCGGCGGACTCCCCGTACGACACGGTCGACGTCGCGGCCGAGGACGACGCGGCCCCTACGGCATCGCGGGCGAGTGACCGGCCGGGCGTTCACGCCGCTCCTCCGGCTCCTTCGGCCGGTGCGGAGACGACCGGTTCCTCCTCGGGCATCGTCCGGCCCGCGCCCGGTGGTCATGCGTCGACCTCGTCGGCCCCTACGGCAGGTGCGGGCACATCGAGATCCTTCGTCTCGCGGCGCTGGAAGAAGCTGAAGGACAAGTTGCGGAAGCCGGCGCCGGCGGGGGAACCGGCCTCGGTGCGGGAACCGGTCCAGTACGCGGCACCGCCATCGACGTCAACGCAGGCCCCGGAGCGGTCGTCGAAGGGACAGGCGGCCGAGCTGAGGAACATGTCACCGGCCGCACGGTTCGCGAAGCTGGCATCTCTGCCGCTGGAAGAGAAACGAACGAGGGCACGGAGTCCGGAATTCCTGCGGGAGCTGCGCGGCCTGCTTGCCCGGGAGGACTTCGCGGCAGTGGTGGCCCAGTTGATGGTCGAGGTGCCGTCGACCACCGAGCGGCCTGCGACCGCCCATCTGATCGCGCACGTGACCTTGACCAGGGTGCTCCGCTCCAATGCGGAGGTCGCGGAGGCGCTGGCCCGCCGCGTACGGGTGGTCGTCATTCCGCGAGGCCAGGAGATCACGTCTTTGCCGGAGTTCGCCGATCGCGCCGGCACGATGTTCGAAGGCGCGACACCGTACGAGCGGGTGCGGAGCGTCCTTCGTAAGGACACGGGCATCCTCGCCGTGGGCGAGGAACACCTGACGGGTGAAGCCGGCCTGATCTCCGGGGATCGCGATACGGGCTACTCCACCCTGACTCATGAACTGGCGCGTGGGATCTGGGAGTACGCCTTCAACGGTGAAAAGATGCCGACCCCGGCCAATAAGGAAACCATTAGGCGGCGATTCGAGACCAAAAAGACTCGAGTCGCCGAACAGTGGCCGGGCGGGCCGCCGACCAACCCCGAATTGCCTGGCAGCGTGAATGCCTCGGCGGCAGGTGCCGAGGAGTACTTCGCCGAACTTACGAACGTTTGGCTGGGGCTGAATCACGGGCGCGATGTCAGTACGGGTTTGCCGCGCAACAACACCACTAAGTGGGTAGAGAAGCGCGAGCCGTACGATGTTCTGCAAATCCTGGCGCACATCTATGGAATGGAGGGAGAGCTCGAGGAGGACAGTCCTGTCCTGGAGGACATCTACGGGGCGGCGGCACGCTTCACGAAGGAGAACCCGCTTCGCTCCAATTACTCGGAAGACGAGCTCTACCGGGCATTCCGCGAGTTCATGGGAGAGCCTGCGGAGGAGCGCCCCTCCTTCTCCCCGCAGGTGGATGTGCCGGTCGTCGTCGGCCAGTTCCAGAGCGGACCGCGACGCAGGCCCGGTGGCCGGGATTCCGCCACCGGAACGATCTTCTTCGCAGGGTATCCGCGCGATCCGGAACAGACGGCGCGATGGATCAACCGCAACTACCGTTTGGAAGAGACAGATCGCTGGATCGCCCGTGACGGGGCCTCTGCCTCGCCCCGGCCGGTGATGGTGATGACGCCCGGCGTCGAGACACGCCGCCCGGACGGCGGCCCCGCCTACTTCAGGACTCTCGCTGCGCACCTTCGCCGTCCGGTCGTCGTGGTCAACCCGTACACCGGAGCGCAGACGAAGTACCGGCCCGCCGGTTCCCCGCCGGAGGACGAGGCGATCACCACGACGGGTGGCGGGACGACCACCGGGACGCCGTCGGCGGCCGGTGAGGCGGCCACGCGGAAACCGGAGTCGCCGAAGAACCGGGCGGCCGCGCTGGAGAAGATGACACCGGCCGGCCGATTCGCGGAGCTGGCGTCTCTGTCCCTGAGAGAGAGACGGGCACTCGCGCGCGATCCGGAGTTCTCGCTGACGCTCAGCCGCGCGATACCGCCGGAGGAGTTCGCGGCCGTCGCGGCGCAGTTGATGATCGAGGTACCGCCGGCCGTTCACCGGCCGGTGACCGCCCATCGGGCCGCGCACTCGATCCTGACCAGGATGCTCCGCTACAACCCGGTCGTCGCACAGAAGCTGGCCGCCGGTAGACAGGTAGTGATCATTCCGCGCGATCGGACGCTCAGGTCCCTGCCCCAATTCTCCGACCTCCCCGAAAGATCGGCGTATGGCAGACCATTTGATTCCGTGCGGGGCCTACATCGCCCTGACAAGGGCGTTCTCGGGGTGAGCGAGGAGAGCCTCACCGGTGAGCTCGGCCTGGTAAGTGGGAACTACGACACGGGCTATGCGGTTCTGTCCCACGAGGTGGCGCACGCCATCTTGTCGGAAACGTCCTTGTACGTCGACCCGGAGGGGATCACGGCTCGAGCGCGGATAGGCGTCGAGGAGTCCTTCGAGGCCAAGAAGGCGCGCGGCGGACAGTGGCCGAACGGACCGCTGACCAACCCGTACCGTTCCGGACGGCAGAACTATTCATCGCGGGACTATCACGAATACTTCGCTGAGTTGACGAACACATGGCTGGGGGTCAATTACGGGCTCGATTCGGAAACCGGCCTGCCGGCCAACAACGGTGGCGACTGGGTCAAGAAGCACGAGCCGGCGATGGTCTCCTTCCTGGAGGACGTGTACGGGCCGGCGGGAGGATTCCAGAGACCGAGTCCGGTCCTGGAGGACATCTACGGGTCGGCCGGGGGCGATGAGAAGCCCTATCCCGTCCGGCCCCTCTACGCGGAGGACGAGAGTTATCGGGCGTTGCGGGAGTTCATGGGAGAGCCCGCCGAGGAGCCACCGCCGTTTCCTCACCTGACGGATGTCCCGGTCGTCATCGGTGAGTTCCGGCGTGGACCGGAGGCCGGCCGTGGCGGTCGCCGTCGATCGACCGGGCGTATCTTCTTCGCCGGATACGCGCGGAACGCGGAGGAGACGGCCCGCTGGATCACCCGTAACTACCAGCCGGAGGAGACGGATCGCTGGAGCGTCAGTAAGACGCCCCGGCCAGTGATGCTGGTGGCGCCCGGCGCCGAGAAGGCCGGCGACACTGCCCCTCCCTTCGCCTATGATCTCGCGACACACCTTGGCCGTCCGGTCGTAGTGGTCGACCCGTCGACCGGTGCGCAGCGGAACTTCTCGCCTCCCGACGAAACTGACGACCCGTTCGGGCTGGCCGCTCTGGAGCCGGAGAACCAGCCGCGCCGGCGGTCGAATTTCATGCCCTCCCTTGCGGCACCTCCGCCGAGGGACTGGCGGGCCGACTGGTATGCGCGGCCGTCGGCACCGACCTCCGACGAGCCTCACGCCAAGGGGCCGGGGCTCGGCCATGCTGCTGCGGGAGTGGCGGGGGCGGCCGGGGACGTGGCATCGAGCCCGGACCCGGCCGGCGAGTCGAGCATGTCCTTGCGCGGCGGAGGCTCCGATCGCGACCACTCGGCGCTACGCGGGTGGACGCGTGGGACGGTCAGATTCCGGGGGCTCGGCTGGGCGCACAATCCGCGGCCGGCGGCTGTGCGGGGCTGGAGACGCCTGGTGGCGGGATCTCCGCGTCTCGACTCGGGTGCCGCGGAGGGCGGTGCCGCGCGGGGCCACGGGCGCGCTCCGGCCGAGGACGCGGACACCGGATCCTCGGGCTCGGCACAGCACCCGCCCCCCGCGGACGGCGGTGGAGTCCCGCGCCCCGCGGCGTCCCGGCCCGCCGATGAGGGTGACGCTCCGACCTCGTCCCGGAAAGCGTCCGGAGGCAAGCGCGTCCGCTGGGCGGATCTGGAGGATGACGGAACCCGGGAAGCCCCCGCATCTCAGGCCGGCGGTCAGGAGGAGACCGGTCCGGTGCCGGGCGGCGTGTTCGATGAGGCCGTCCCGTCGGCGAAGGTCGAGGACGTGATCGGGGCGGCGACGATGTACGCCACGGCGGAGGGCCGTCCGGTGGTGCTCTCGCTGCCGGGGGCCGCCGAGGACGGCCCGCGCCTCGACGATCAGACCGTCGAACTGCTCGCGAAGGTCGCGCCGCCCCAGACGGTGTTCGTCACCGGGCGGGTACGCGAGGGCGCGTTGACGGTCGGTGACGCGCCGGTCGACCCGGCCGTACTGGCCACCCTGATCGCCGCCCGGGCACCCGGGCACCAACCCTTCCTCCTGATGCCGGGATCGGGGAGAATCGCAGGGTCCCTGGCGATCGAGACCGGCGGTCCGGTGCCGGTCGCCCCGCACGGCGTGCTCATCGACGTCGGCAAGGGCACGGTGACCGCCGCTGTCAGCGGCAAGGCCCCGGCCGGACGGCCTGCTCAAGCGGGCTTCGAGGTCTACGTTCCCGCGGAGGGGGCAGAGGGATCGGACCCGTCATCGGCGTACGTCATGCGGCCGATGAATCGTGCGACGCTGTCCGTCCCCGCCGACGCGCCGCCGGCGACCGGAACGACGAGCTCCGGCAGAACGGACACGAAGCCGGCCGCGTCGAACGCCGGCACCGATGTGCCGGCCACGGACGCGGGCACCTGGGAACCGCAGCCGCCGGCATCGCCGAGCCCGGCCGGGACGACGCCGATGACGGTCGACCGGGCGGCTCTGTCGGCCCTGCTGCCGCGGCTCGGGCTGCCGTACATGGGGCAGCTGATCGCGGCGATCCGGCAGGAGGCCGCCGCGCAGGGCGTCACGCTTCCCGAGGATCCGATGCGCATCCTGGTGAAGCGGCTGGTCAGCAACTACCCGTACGCGCTGGGCGACAGCGGGAACGACGCGAACACCAGCGGCCTGCTCGTTCCACTGGGTGAGGCCGAGGTGCTGGTCACCTTCGATCCGACGGATCCGCACACCCTCGACAACCCAGCGGGTGCGACGGACGGGCGGCCCGCCACCCTGCCGGCTCCGGACGGGGAGTACGTCGGAAACGAGACGATCAACGCCACGTACGCCACCGGTGCGCACGTCCAGACGACCAGCGGCCAGACGGAGCAGACACGCGCCTCGATCAAGCTGGGGTTCGGGATCGGCGCGGGGGTGGGGCCCCTGAACATCGTGCGGGCCGGTGTCTCGATCAGCGGGACGGCGAACCAGTCGAAACGCAGCCTGAGCCACATCGAGGACGCCGAGGGCGGTCATGTTGAGGACTACCGGGGCGCGTCGACACTGCTGGCGTTCCGCCCCAACATCTCGTTCAAGCTGCGCACCGACCGCGAGGACCGGAAGGCGCCGGGCTGGGAGCGGATCAAGCCGGTCCGGATCGCGGATCCGGGCACGGAGAAGCTCATGCTATGGACACCCGAGCCGTACCTGAAGGAGCCGTCGGCCAACCCCGTCACCGCGACCGGGGAGGGCGTCGACACCGAAGCGCTCCCCCCGCATTTCTACGCCTCGGGCCTCACGAACCTGCCGAAGTTGTTCGACGAGATCATCGACACGCTGGCGTCGCAGGGCCTGAACCTGAAGATCGGCGACGTCACACGCGACGAACTGCTGCAGAAGCTGTGGAACCTGAACACCCACCTGGACAAGGCGGTCAACGCCAAGCGGGGCTACCGGTTCACGCTGCACGACGAGTACGGCGATCCGCGCGCCGCGGTGCAGATCCACGCCGGACGGCTGCCGGCGGGTGCCCGACCGGTGGGAGCCCCCAGCGACAAGGCGCACGTGGAGGTCCCCCGAACCGCCATCGACGGGACCAGCGGCGGCCACACCGTCGCGCACTCCAGCACGGTCACGCCGCTGCTCGTCGACGTCGGCTTCGCTCCGCCCAACGTCCCGGGCCTGTCGCTCACGGCGAGCCTCTCCCTCGGATACACCTCCAGCAACGAAGACTCGATCTCGGCGGGCAAGACGGGCCTGTGGGTGATGGTGCCGCGCTATACGGGCCACACCGCCGCGTACAGCGTGGAGTTCGTGCTCCAGGCGAAGGTGATGGTCCGCCGGCCCGCTAAGACGAAGGACCCCCGGCCGGCGACGAACCCGGTGTGGAGCCGTGGGCTGGTGCGGTTGACCGAGCCCGACGCGTTCAAGCACGGGTTCCCGATCGACCGTGACGCCCTGAAGCCGCGACAGCGGCCCACCGGCGGCACTGTTCCGTACGATCCCGACGCGCTCACCCTCGGTCCCCGCGTCAAGGACACGGAGACCAAGAAAGGCACGGAGACCGGGAAGGACGCGGAGGCCCGGGAGGCGGCGCCGCCCGTCAAGCTGCCGGAGTACCTGTTCGAGGGCAAAGGAATCGGGTTCGGCACCGTCAAGCCCGATGAGTCGACCATCGACGAGATCAAAGAGATGATCGCGTCGGCGGTGCGGCCGATGGGCTTCCTGCCGGAGGACGAGGTGGACCCGTTCGCCGGCGAGCACTGGTACACCCACGGCAACAAGATCATCAGTCGGCTGGACAACGAGGAACTGCTGGACAAGATGGTCTCCGTCTGGGGCTTCGCCTCCCATCACGACGGGATGCTCCAGGACGGCATGAGGTTCACGCTCAAGAAGCGCCGGGGCACCGCGGACATCGACCTGGACGTCGACTCCGTCGAGGTGGAGATCAAGGCGACGCAGCGGAAGGACAGGCCACCGAAGTACCTGGGGACCACGGACGAGTACCACCTCGTCAATCTGCCGATGGGCATGGACATCGTCGGGACGTCCACCAGCCACTCCCGCAAGCTCGCCGGCGGCGTCGCGTTCAAAGCGCTGTACCTGTTCCTCCAGAACGCGTTGTCCGGCATCGAGGCACAGCGCAGCATCGGCGCCACCGACTCGGTGACCTTCATCAACAACCAGCCCGACCTGCTCGAGCACCCGGGCGAGGCGCTCGAGGTCGAGCTGATCAACGACTACCAGGTCACGTTGCGCTTCCAGCACTCCGGGCAGACCGGCAAGATCAACAAGGGCGGTCGTGACCAGGTCCTGCCCACGTTGGAGGGGCAGCGGGCGATCGCGCACCTGCTGCCGATCGACCTGGCCGAACAGCCGTCGCCGGACCAGATGTCGGTGCCCGAGCGGCTGAAGGCCGAGAAGTGGACGCCGGCCGACGTCCTGGACCAGGGGGTCGTCTTCCACGCGGATGCCACGGGCCTCACCGCAGCCGCGGGCTCCATGCTGGCGGATCTGGTTGGACCGGCGGGGACGGCGAACCAGAACGTGAACGCGTTCGCCGGGCTGACCAATGTACGAGCGCACCTGAAGGAGATCCTCAACCACGAATACACGACCGACGAGCTGTTCGACACCGGCTTCTTCCGCAACACGCTGGCGGCGCTGGACATCGCCGGCGACCTGGGCCCGTCCCGGTTCGTTGGCGCCACGTCCGACAACTTCGTGCTCGGCATCATCAAGCTGCTGCTGCTGGAGAGCAGGCTCAGCGCCAGCGGCTCGAAGGGGCTTGCCTGGGACCAGCTGAACACCGCCTTCGGCGGCAACCTCACCGACACCGTCGCACTCGTCGGCGGGACCGACGTCAACCGGCGCTGGCAGTGGAACAGGTCGCGGGCCGGCGCGCGGGTCGGCGGCAAGGAGTACATCCAGGTCGACGTCAAGCGGGTGTTCCTGTATCGGGCCCCCGCGAACTTCACGGTCAGCGGCCGGCTGGAGAAGCACGCGAAACTGCTGCCCTCCTCCCACACGGAGCACCGGCCGCGGCAGGTGAACGACCGCACGCTGCTGTACGTGCTGACCGAGCCTGAAGCGCTGAAGTGGTACGCGAACGGGACGCTGCCGGTGTCGGACGCCGAGCTCACCAAGTCGCTGACCCGATGGCACGACGGTGACCTGCGCCTGACCGGCGACGTCGTGGCCGGGGTCCTCACCCGATGGCACACCGACCTGACCGCACGGCCGAAGCCCCGTACGGCGGACCTGGACCTCGTGATCCGGCTGGGCTTCGACCTGGCGCGGATGCACGGCAAGGGCGGCCTGCGGGTGATGGACCCCGCCACCAGGGAAGGTTTCAGCACGGCCTTCGGCCGGCCGCTGGCCGATCCGCCCGGCACCGGCCGTCAGGTCGACATGCCACCGGACCTCGTCGAGTACGCGGCGGGCGGGGGGACGTTGCCGCACGAGCGGTTGACGGAGGCGATGAGCGCGTGGCAGTCCGGTGCCCTCGACCTGACCGGCGACGTCGCGGCCGGCGTCCTGCACCGGTGGGTGACCGAGGTGCCCAAGCCGCCGGACGACCTGCCTCCGGTCGACCGCGCGGCCATGGCCACGACCCTGGCCGGCCGGCACACCCAGGATGTCTCTCCCGTACGGGACGAGGCGGTCCGGGCCGCCTTCGAGGCGGCCTTCGGCAAGCATCTGCCCGAGCCGCCGCTCCCGTTCGAGGAGCTCCGGCTGCCGGAGTACCTGATGGGCAAGAGCCCGCTCACCGGCCACAGCGGCCTGCACACGTGGCGGCACCGAAACGGCAAGTCGACCTATCGAATCGTCAGGGAACAGGTCGACAAGGCCGCGCCGGGACTGCTTTCGGCCGGTGCGGAGGTCTGGGACCGCGAGGGCCGGGTCATCGGCCGCCTGCAGGGCGGCGTGGACGCTCTCCAGGGATTGCTGGCCAAACGCCGTGACCAGGCCATGCTCGACGAACTCTTCGGCGAGGACGGCCTGTCCCTCTACCTGGTCCACCCGCACGGGTGGCTCCTGACGGACGTCGTCGAGGTGAATCTGCGCGTCGCTCTGGGGGAGCCGGAGGTACGCGACTTCGCGCCGGGCAACGGCAACGAGGTCTACCTGCACGGCTACCAGAGCATGGCCACGTCGACCTCGCGTGACGTGGCGCAGGGCGCGACCCTCGTCCAGCTCTCAGCCGGTGGCCGGCAGACCACCACCGGGGGCGGATCAGGTGCGCTGAAGACCTCTGCGAGCAACCACCGAGGGGTCACGCGCGCCGAGACGAGCGTCGCCGAGCAGACGGCGTACGGTTCCGATCACTACATCCTCGGCTTCGACACCGAGCTGACGGCGCAGGTGCGGCGGCTCGGCATGCCCCACCGCCCGCTGAACAACCTGCTGGACAAGTCGTTCGACGGCTGGACCCGCCACAGCGCCACCAGCACGGTCACGGTGGACGGCACGCTGGAGCTCCAGCTGCCGCGCACGCTCGCCGAGTCGGGCGCGGCGGACACCGTGCACCCGCGGCCGGATCTCACCCCGCTGCCCGAGCTGCCGGGCAACGCCTTCGTCACCGGGGTGGTCTTCGACGACACGGTGCGGATCGGCCGTGACCTCCTGGCGCGGGTGTTCCCCCCAAGCGTGATCGGCAGGCTGTTCGGCGCCCGGGCCGGGGATCCGGACACCCGGTCCAGCCTGTCACTGCCGGTGCTGTTGTCCCGGATGCACCTGGCCGGCCATCTGCGGGAAGCGACCGGCGGTAACACCTACAAGATGAGCGACGACATCTTCGACCCCGGCGACGACGGCAAGCGGGCGACGATGTGGCTCAAGGGCGGCCTCAGCGGGCTGGAGGTGCTCGCCCCGCTGAAGAAGGGCACCGGCATCGGCCGGTACGGCAAGCACCAGAGCGGCACCACGGTCAGCGCGAGCACCGATCACACGCGCGGCACGGTGGACGCCGCGGTGAACGTGCACGGCCCGATCGGCGAGCACCAGCCCGGCCACTCGTGGCAGCCCGAGACCGGCAACGGTCGTACCACGTCGTTCAACGACGGCTCCGCCGGCACCGAGAACTCTCGCGAAGAGGGACACGGCAAGGAAAGGGGCCCGCTCTACCTGGTCCGGATGCGCTTCCACGGCCACCTGATCGCCGACCTGTTCCGCCGGCCCCTGTTCGGCACTGCCAAGCCGAAGGGCCGGTTCTACAGCGACCCGATCAACGGTCACGTGTACGCGAAGCTGTACCAGAGCCAGATCGACGGCATCCGAGCCGAGATCGCCGAGACGAACGTCGCGACCCGGCCGAAGCAGGAGTCCTGGCCCGCGATGGACAAGGCGCCGAGCTTCGACCTGGTGCCGCTCCTGGCCCGAGCGGCGCAGGAGCAGCGGGAGGCGCGGCGAGCGTATCAGGGCGTCGCCCGGCACATCCGCCGGCAGCTCGGCGCCGACCGGCCGGTGGTCCTGACCGTCGACGAGAAGGCCCTCGCCGCGCGGGCCTACCAGTCCGTGCTCGACTGGGGGCTGCGGATCATGCGAGCCGACCTGACGGCGGCGCGAGAGATCGACCCGACCGTCAGGACGCCGGCCGCGCTGGTGCGGTACGAGCTGCTTCCGCCGGCTCCCGGCGGCTCGGCCGAGAACATCCGCGCGGCCACGAGCGAGATCATCGAGGCCGTCAACGGGGTGCACGCTCTCCGGCCGGACGACCGGGACGGCGGGCCCGCCGCACTGCCACCACTCGCGGCGATCTCGCAACTCGACCCCGCCGACCTGGGCCGTGACGTCGCACACGCGCTGGGAGCGCACGTACGGGTGGACGTCACCGTCTCTGACGGCACCGTGCGCCGGACCTGGAGCTCACCGAGCGGCAGGACGTATTTCTACGACCCGGCCACGGCGCGCTGGGATCCGGGAACCCGCGGCGGCGCGCTGTGGGTCTTCGACCGGACCGGCTCCCGGAGCCGGGTCTTCACGTCGGCCATGGCCGAACAGCAGGGGCTGGTGTCGCCGGAGCTGCGCGGGGACCTGGACCGCTACGGTCTCGACTACCAGGAGATGGGACGGCTCTACCTGAGTGCGCAGGCCCGGCAGCAGACGCTCGAACAGGCCGTACGCGCCGAGCTCGGCGACCGCGCGCGACGGCTGGCCGAACAGCATCCCGCCCTGCCGGAGCTGCTGCGCCGTGCCGCCGCCGTCCGTACTCACTGGCGGAACGAGGAGAACCGGCTGAACCGGCAGCGGGTGCCCCTGATGAACATCTCCGCCGATGACGCGTCCCTGTCCGAGTGGATCCGGCTCCACGAGGCGGAGGAGAACGCCGAGGCCGTGGGCCGGCTGCTGGCCGACCTGCGGGCCACGGCGCGCGGCGGACCCGGCGCTCCGGCCTGGACCGCACAGGCCGTACGGTCGGCGGCGGTCGGCCTCGACCGGTTCGACGGTCTCGGACTGCCCGAGCGGCTCGACGAGCCGCCCCCGTCCATCCGCACACCGAGCCCGAGTGACGCGCCACCCGCGCGGGTGGCCGATGCCGAGCAGCCGGAGCCCGAGACGTCGTCCTCCGCACCGGCCGGACTGTCGGTGAGCCTTCCGAGCGTGAGCGCCGCACCTCCAGTCGTGGGGGATGCGCGCGGTGGGGGCGCGGCCGCTCCGTCCGCCGCCGGATCGACCGGGCGCGCCGACGACACGGACGATGCGCGGCCGCCGGCCGACCGGGTGCGCGCATCCGATCGTCCCGTCGCGGCTGGTGCCGGGACGACCGGTCGGCCCGCGTCGCCCGATCCGCGCTTGGCGGCCGTTGTGGCGCAACGGATGATCGAGGTACCGCCCGCTGTGGAGCGCCCCGCGTCGACCCGGCACGTCCTCCACGAGGTCATCACGCGGATGCTCACCTACAACCCGGATCTCGCGGGAAAGGTGCTCAACGCGGGCGCGACGGCGGTGATCATCCCACGCGGTGCGGCCCTCACCTCTTTGCCCCGCTTCCGCCGGTACGAGGGACGGAACACCGCGGACGGCAGGCCGTGGCAGCAGGTCCGCGGTCAGCACGAGGGTGTCGTCGTCGCGATCGGCGAGGAGAACCTTCTCGGCGAGTCGGGCCCGGGGGGCACCACCTACAGCAACGGTTACTCGTCTGCGACGCATGAGATCGCGCACTTCTTGTACGAGTTCCTCGATGCCGAAGCCAAGAAGCTCATCCGGAGGCGCTTCGAGAAGAAGTTTCAGGCAGGAACGGCCGCGCAGTGGCCGGACGGACCCCGTACCAATCCGAAGCGGCCCGGCAGCAGGAACTACTCGTCGCTGGACGAGCGGGAGTACTGGGCCCAGCTGACCAACGTATACATGGGCACGAACGCCGGACTGGACCCCGCCACCGGTCTCCCGCGTAACAACACGTTCCAGTGGATTTTGGACCACGAGAAGCCGATGCTCGATCTCCTGGAGCGGACCTACGGCCCGCCGGGACTGGTCCAGGACGCCAACCCCGTCCGCCGGGCCAGGGCGGAGCAGTCGAGCCACCAGGGTTACCGGACGTTCATGACGAATCTGGGTTCCCTCGAGCCGGCTGCCCGCACCGCCCGGACCGGAGGCGACCGGCGGCCCTCCGCGACCGCCCCGCCGGCCGGCGGCGAACCGACGCCGGCTTCCCCGCCCGACGAGGCCCCGGTCGTCGTCGGCGCGTTCGACCCCGCAACGCGAACGATCTCCATAGCCAGGCGGCCCCATGAACGCGACTCGGCCGCGCATGCCTACGACGCAGAGCAGACGGCACGCTGGATCACCCGCCACTACACCCTGACCGATGGACCGGTCATGGTGATGCCGGCGCGGAAGGACCCGGGCCCGGTGACCGCCGGGCCGGGAATGCCCGGCCCGGCGGGCGAGCCCTCCTTCGCCGATGATCTCGCGACGCGCCTCGGCGTTCCCGTCATGGTCGTCGACCCGTTCACGGGGGCGCAGACGGAGCATCGTCCCGGCGCCGAAGCCGCCACGGTGCCGGAACAAGCCACAGCCCAGGCGTCCGCAGTGGAAGCCCCGGCCCCGCCGTCCGGACCAGCCTTTCCGGCTCCTCCGCACGTACCCGCCGCTGGACGGCCCGCACCGCCGTCGGACGGCATCAAGCCGTCTCGCCTGGTTGCCACATCTCGTCCGGGGACGTCTTCGCGCAGCACGTCGTACGGACGCATGTCGCCTGATCAGGTCCTGGACACGGCGCCGGGCGCGGATTCCGGACAGATGCCGGGGCCGGCGGAGGCCATGGCCCGGCCACCGGCCGGGGCGGGGAGCGGCTGGGAGGACGTCGTCGAGGTGGGCGGCGGCCGGCCGACGGTGCCGCAGGCAACGGCGCTCGAGCGGATGGCGCTGCGCCTGGTACCGGTTCTCGCGGCCGGCGACGACGTGGTGCACGCCATGCAGGCGGTGGCCCCGGCCGAGACGTCCGTGGCCGCCCGCGGGCGGCCGGCGTCCCCGGCCGAACTGCGGGCGTACCTGGCGGACGCGCTCGCCGCCGACCTGGACCGCGATCCGGGCCGGCGCCGGTTCTGGCCCACCCTGCGCCTGCCCGGCGATGCCACGGATGGCCGAGGGCGCGCCATCGTCGCCGCGCTTATCTCGCCGGACGGTACGGCCGAGGCGGACGAGCTGTTCCTGGGCGCGGCCGCCGCCGTCTTGGGGCTGCGGGTCACCGCCCTGCGGCCCGATGGTGGCACCGTCGAGTTCGGACCGCCGGCCGGCCGGTCGGTCGTGCTCGTGCGGCTGCCCGAGCCCGGCCCGTACACCGGTCGCTGGGCCGGCACCGAGCCGATCGCGGACGGCGGATCGCCGGCGGGCACGTCCGGACATCCCGCACCGCCCACCGGCGACGACGGGCGCGCCGTACCGCCGTCGGCGCGGAACGCCCCATCCGCGGAGGCCACGGCCCGGACGCCGGTCGCGAACCTCGGCGCCGATCCCTTCCAGGGGAACGCGGGCGACGGCACGGACGGCATGAAGAGACGCGAGCCGACTCACGACGCCGGCCATGCCGGCCATGCCGGAGAGGGCACGAGCGGGGCGGCCGGGAGGGTCGCCCGATCAGGTGGCGAGGCGTCGTCGATCGCCGGAGAGTTCGGTGTCCAGGTGGACTCCGGCGCCGCGGTGACCGCGGTCAGGGAGAAGAACCCGCGAGCCGATGCGGGAGCCCTCTCGAAGGTACGGGAGCGTCGGTGGTCGCCGGAGGAGTTAAGCGCGGTACGTGCCGCCCTCGAGCACTACGCGCCGATTCTCGGCATGCGACGAGAACGGTCGAACCGTGCCGGAATCGACCAGGAAGTCTCTTGGATCGGTGCCGTTTCCTTCGGCATCACCCGACGCGGGATCGATTACGGCATGGCCGGAGAGTACATCGACTCTCACAAGACGGTGACCATGTACGCTCCGATTCTCCTCGCGAAGGATCTCGGCGGCGGCAGACGGGAGATCGAGGGCACCGTCACCCACGAACTGGCGCACGGGCTCCTCAAATACGCCCTGCCCGAGTTCACCGAGGCGTTCGGAAGCTGGGGGGCGGACGGACGGCCGAAACTGCCCGAGGGCGTTGAACCCCCCATTACGGCCGAGACCGCGGCCGCGGACCTCGAGGCGTCGATCAGATCATCGTTCTTGACACCGGAAAGGCTCGCCGCCCGATCGCCGAAACACGCCGCGGCCGTCGCGACGTTGAAGCAGCGGTATCCGGAGCTGTTCGAACTCAAGCCCGATGAATACCGGTGGACGGCCGCCACGCGCATCGCCGCGGAGTTGAACGCACAATTGCCCGAGTTCGCCAGGATGGCGGGCAGCTGGACCGAGGACGGCTGGCCCAAGTTCTCCGGTGAACGACCCATCACCCGCTATGGCGCGACTAACGCCAGGGAGGATATTGCCGAGACGGCGAAATACTATTTCCTGGAGCCCGAAACTCTGCGGGCGAAGGCGCCGGAACGCGCCGCTTTCTTCGACCGGCTGATCGCCGAATGGGGCGTGCCAACGCCCGAACCCTCGCTTACGGCCGACGGGACCGAGTACGCCGCCATGCCCCGCGAAGCCATGGACGGCCCGCCCCCGACGACGGCCGGGGACGACGCCCGACCCGAATGAACAGATCAAGGGAAGACCACGTGGACGACCAGAACATGACCGAAGGGCAACGCCGGCGACGCGCAGACCTCGTCAACGCGTTCAGCCGCCGGGCCTGGCAGCCGAGTGAACGACCCAACGTGGTTCCGCGGCTTCTCGCCGGCGGGGCCGCGCTGGTCGTCGTGGCCGGAGGGGCGGTGGCCGTCGGCGCGCTGACCTCCCAAAGCCACAAGCACCGGACCTCGGCGGCGGCCGACACCGTACCTCCCGGCGCCGGGCGGCAGTCCCCGTCGGGCGTGCCCATCCCCGCCCCGCCGACGCAGACGCCGATACCGACGCCGACGGCCTCCCCGACCAAGAGTGGCGGGCCGAAGGCGTCGAAGAGCGCGAAGCACTCGGCACCCGCGAAGCACTCGGCGTCTTCGGCTCCAGCCCTCCGTCACGCCGAGGTCCGGGCCGCGTCGAACGAAGCGCCGTTGGGAGGTGGGCCGCCGTGGACGACTCTCGTGCTGCACGCCCCGTACACCCTCCAGCCGGGCAAGAGCGTGCGGACGAACCGCATCGCGCTGACCATGGAGACCGGCGGCGACCTCGTGCTGCGCGACAAGAGCAACAACGTCATCTGGTCAACGGGGACGAATCGGCCCGGGGCCCATGCCATTCTCCAGACCGACGGCAATCTGGTCATCTACAGTTCGGGCAACCGGGCGGTCTGGGGCGCGGGATGCTGGGGACACGACAATCCGAGGATGGTCCTGCAGGCCGACGCCAACCTGGTGATCCAGGACAAGAGCGGCAAGCCGATATGGGCGACCGACACCTGGAGATGACCGGGGGCGCGAGCAGCGCCGCGCGCGGTTCTGACCGTGCCAGTCGTGGTCAGGGAAAGCCCGTGCGCGGCGGGCGGGCGCGGGCCCGTACTCGGCGATGAGATCACGCGTCGCGTCCGGCCTGGAGAAGTGCACCAGCGCACTCGGCAGAAGGCAGGCGGCGGCTGCTCTCCGGCTTGGCCGCTCACTTCAGGGCGTTCGCGGCGAGCCGTAGATCGGTGAAGGCCCGGTCGAGATGGGTGTGCAGGTCGTCGGTGCGATCGGCCCGCCAGCGGCGGATGGCGGCCGAGTAGGTGTCCATGCCCACCTGGGCGCACAGGGCCGCGAGCGGCTCGGCGACGCCGCGGGCCCGCAAGGCGTCGGTGAGCGTCGCGACCAGGGCCGCGCTCTTGGCCAGCGCCCGTTCCTGCAGGGCCGGCGTGGCGGCGATGACCGGCGCCCGCCGCTCGGTGACCGGAAGGTTGCGCTCGATCAGCGGCACCACCTGATGGAACGCGGCCCGCAGAGTGGGTAGCGGTCTGGTGCCGACCGGCACCGCCGTGACCGCGCCGGTCATCAGGTCCCGTAGCTCCGTCTCGCCGTCGAAGAAGACCTCGCGTTTGTCGGCGAAGTGACGGAAGAAGGTCCGCTCGGTGACGCCGGCGCGGGCGGCGATGTCCCCGGTCGTGGTCTTGTCGTAGCCGCGTTCCAGATACAGGTCGAGCGCGGCCTCCTGCAGCCGCAGCCGCACCGCATCCCTGTTCCGTGGCATGGCTCTGACTCTACCACGAGCCGTCAGTTACTGACGCTACTTGCGTCAGTCACTGACTCAAAGTACCGTCAGTGACTGACACAGTTTCGTGTCAGTCACTGACGAAAAGAAGACCACCATGGAACAGCGTTTCACCGGCAAGACGGTCGTCGTCACCGGCGCCAGCTCTGGCATCGGCGACGGCATCGCCCGGAGGTTCGCCGCCGAAGGGGCCAACCTCGTCCTCGCCGCGCGGCGCAAGGACCGGCTGGAGGCCCTCGCGGCCGAGATCGGCATCCACCGCGCACTCCCGGTCCCCACCGACGTCACCAGCCAGGACGACGTACAGGCGATGATCGGCGCCGGCGCGGCCCGGTTCGGCGGCATCGACGTCCTGGTCTCCAACGCCGGCGTCGGCCTCGCCAAGGAGTTCGCGGAGACCACGCCGGCGGACTGGCGGCTGGTCATGAGCAGCGACGTCGACAGCTGCTTCTTCGGCGCGCAGGCGGCGCTGCCGTACCTGAAGGAGAGCCGCGGCGGCATCGTCCAGATCGCCTCCGCCTCCGGCCTCGGCGGCGACCGCCGGCTCACCGCCTACAACGCGGCCAAGGGCGCGGTCGTGAACTTCACCCGCGGGCTCGCCTTCGACCTCGGCCAGTTCGGCATCCGGGTGAACACCGTCGCTCCGTCACTGACCGGACCGGAAGAGCTGGCGACGACGCACGCCGACATGATCGAACGCTTCAACCAGCGTCGGGCGCTCGCCGGCTTCAGCACCCCGGCCGACGTCGCCGCCGCGGTCAGCTTCCTGGCCTCGGACGACGCCCGTTTCATCACCGGCACCATCCTGCCCGTCGACGGCGGCATCACCGCCGGCAGCGGCCAGCCCTCCCTCTTCTGAAGGACCCCCCATGCCTGGAACCAACGACGCGCTCGACCCTGAACTCGCCGCCGCGTTCGCCGCGATGCCCAAGGCCGCGAACGGCACCCTGCTCGAACTCTCCGGCATCCCGGGCCTGCGCGCCCGACTCCGTGCGGCACGCGCCCACCTGCCCGCGACCCCGCCCGACCCCCGGGTCACGATCGAGACCCTGCGCATCCCCCGAGACGACCGGACCGAACTCGAGGTGGTCCTGTACCGCCCGGCCGGCGCCACGCAGACCCTCCCGGCCCTGGTCTGGTTCCACGCCGGCGCCCAAGTGCTCGGCGATGACGCCCGCGACGACGACGCGTACCACACCGCCCTGGCCCTGAACCTCGACTGCGTCCTGGCCGCCGTCGTCTACCGGCTCGCCCCGGAGACCCCGGCTCCCGGCGCCGCCGAGGACGGCTACCTCGCCTACAACCACCTCGCCGCACACGCCGCCGAGCACCGGATCGACCCGCACCGGATCGGACTCGCCGGCGCCAGCGGCGGCGGAGCGCCCGCCGCGGCCACCGCACTCATGGTGCGCGACCGGCATGCTCCGCGGCCATGCTCACTGTCCCTGCTCTACCCGATGCTCGACGACCGCCTCGAGACGCCGTCGAGCTCCGAGGCAATCGCCGAGGTCGTCTTCGCCCGCCCGGACATCCGGCTTGCCTGGGCCGCGGTCCTGGGCGACCGGCTCGGCGCGGCCGACGTACACCCGTACTCCGCGCCCGGCCGGGCCACCGACCTCACCGACCTGCCCGACACCTTCGTCGCCGTCGCCCAGTTCGATCTGCTGCGGGACGAGGGCATCGACTTCGCCCGCCGGCTGATCACCGCCTGCGTGCCGGTCGACCTGCACCTCTACGCCCGCGCGTTCCACGCCTGGGACCGCTTCGCGGCCACGTCGACCCTGACCCGCTCGTTCGAGCAGACCTGGCACGCCTTCCTCCGCCGCCACCTGCACGGTTGAGCTGCTACGGGGCTCGGGCGTCGCGTCCCGATCCACGTCGCGCGCACGTTACCGCAGGTCCGCGTCCTTTGAGACGGCTGTTCGCTCCTGCTACGGGAGGCGCCGAACGAATTCCAGGAGCAGGGTGCAGAACGCGGCGGGCTGTTCCCGCGGCGCGAGGTGTCCTGCGGCGGGGATGACCACGGTCTCGCCTGCGTCGAGGTCGCGGGCCAGTCCCTCGCCACCCTCGAAGAAATCAGGCATGTCGTGTTCACCGACGCCGACCAGGACGGGAGTCGTCAGCGTGCGCAGCGCCGCCGCTCCCTCGCCGAGCGGGTCCGCCGCCAGTGACGGCTCCGCTCGACGGCCGCCTTTCCGCCCTGGATCGATCAGTCGTCGGTCGGGCCGGCTCAGGCGAGGCCGTCGAATGGACGGACCTCGACCTTGCCCCGGCACGCTTTAGACCCCTCGGCCGCGAGCTTGAGCGCCACGTCGAGGTCGGGTGCGTCGATGACCCAGAAACCCCCGATGACCTCCCTGGTTTCGAGGTAGGGGCCGTCGGTCATCACCGGCGTCTTACCCTGGCCGTCGACGACGGTCGCCGTCGATGCCGGCGCGAGCCCACCGGCGAAGACCCAGTAGCCATCGGCACGAAGCTTGTCATTGAAGGCGCCGGTCGCCGCGAACGCCTCCTCCATCTCCTCCTTGGAGCCGTAGTTGCCGAACTCGTTTATCTCGGCGGGGCCGTGCACGGTCAACAGGTAGTGCGTCATCCCGCTTCTCCTTAAGTTCCGGGCGGTCCGGATGACCGCCGTCTACCCCCATTACGAACGGCATTCCGTCGATGCGACAACCTGCCACGGAAAACCTTGCGATCGGGATCCTCATAAGCGAACTGCT
The DNA here is from genome assembly GCF_050936355.1 of Actinoallomurus sp. CA-142502. Classification (NCBI taxonomy): domain Bacteria; kingdom Bacillati; phylum Actinomycetota; class Actinomycetes; order Streptosporangiales; family Thermomonosporaceae; genus Actinoallomurus; species Actinoallomurus sp. CA-142502. Next base: position 7,731,725 of record NZ_JBNJMY010000001.1, on the reverse strand, counting down.
CGTTCGACGTCCTGCCGCAGAAGCACCGGACGCTCGTGTGCAGGCTCAGCCGCGACCTCGTCCAGTGCCTCGCCGACGAGACTGGCTGCGCTGGCGTCACGGCCGGGACTCGCGCTGGTGCTGCGTCAACCACGCATTCACCCGTAGAACATATCTTCTCGCGACCTGTCGGATCCGGACCCGCCCGTTCGTGGAGGCGGCATGAGCGGTCGCACCGGGCGGGCTGCCGAGGAAACGGAGCCCGACATGTCCACGACGCAGATCCCCACCCGCGTAACCCCCAGCGCGTCGACCCAGCTGCCGAACGACAGACAGTCTGGAAGCACGGCGTCGCCGCAGCCGTCCTCGCCTCGGTCGCCACGGACTGGTCCGCGCCGGGGGCCTTGCTTCGACGGTTTGTCGGCTCAGCAAGCGACCAAGGTTTGTACGGCGTGATCGAAGTCAGCCGATCCTGGACGGGGCCGAGGTTGGCGTGGTCCGAGCCCGTGGTGGTGCGAGACGGCGTCCGGCTGGTTTGTCGAGACTGGGGCGGATCGGGACAGCCGATCGTACTGTTGCACGAGCCGGCCGGCCATGCAGGTGGATGGGACCTGATGTGCCAGAGGTTGAGTCCCCGGTATCGGGTCATCGCGCTCGACCAACGTGACCACGGCGCCAGCGAACGCCATCCGCAAGACCTCTCCCGTGCCGCTCTCCGATGGGGCAGCGAGGAACGCGGTGGTGCGGCCTGCTGGTCTGCGCGATCGACGGCACCACCCTGACCGTGCCGACAACTCCAGGATGCTGACCCACCTCACTAACAACGCGGTAACCACGGCCGTACCGGCTAATCGCAGATCCGGCTGGTGGCCCTGGCCGAGCATTCTGCGTGCGGCACCGCCGCCCGCGCTGCTTCGCGAGCCGGCGGTGCATGCCCGACCCGCCGATGGGCGGGCCGGCGCGTTTCCCCGTCTCCCGAGCGTGCCCGTCCGGATGCCAGATCAGTACGCGTCGAGTCCCCTACGCCCGGTGCCCAGGTCCGTCACCTGCTGGAAAGGCGCGATAAGGACACTGCCTCCCGTGCAGAGCCAAGTGGCATGCAACCGCTGGGTGTACGGCGTGTTGTTCCAGACGGAATGCGCGGTGATCGGCAGGTTTTGGCAGTTTCCTGGATCGGCCGGGGCCTGCGAGTTCTTGAACCCCTGGAAAAAGGGTTGTGACCACACGCAAACGCTCTTGGGTGAAATTGACGCCGTTCATGGTGGGCTGGAGTGTGCCCAGGACGAGGCTGTCGCAGATCGGCGGCTGGTAGCCGTCGTCGAGGCCGTGGCAGGTGAGCGGGATCCAGGTGCTGTGCCAGGCGACGCCGAGGCCGTCGGTGGTGCCGCCGGGGCAGCCCTTCGTGGTGTGCCACTTGGTGCCGGCGAAGGCCGAACGCCCGGGTCGTAGTGTGATGGTCGTGCCGGCGCCGGGGTAGTTCATCTGGGTCGCGGGAATCGCGGTGTAGTTGTTCCGCCCGCCCTTCCCGAGCGATGTCCAGCCGGCCGGCAGGTAGCAGGTTTCGCTGGATCGGTTGGTGAGGATCAGTGTGGCGACCGCCTTTTCCGCTGCCGTTTCCGCACCCAAATCGTTGAAGCCGGGATCTTGCCGACTTGGTTGGTCAGTTCGATGTCCGGTAATGGTGTTGAGGTTCGTAGGGAAAGCCAGATTTTCGGCTACGCCTATGCGGCCTGCACGTATTCGTGTGGAAGGCCACCGAGTCCGTCACGTCGTGTGATCTTGCTGCAGTGACGTGATCTGCGACACTCCCTGGGCTTGCGACGTCACAAACGCCTCCTCCGATCAGTCATATCAGCGAGATACCGGCAGATTGGGGGAGGCTGATGACTCTCAGGTCACGGTCGAAGCGGGAAGGTGGCCGTACTTTCGCCGCAGGCCACTGGTCGTTCATGTTCGGTGAGATGGCCGCCTACGCGTTCGTCGTGCTGGTGCTGACCGGCACTTTCCTCACGTGCTTCTACGAACCGTCGATGGGCAGGACCGTCTACCACGGCACGTACGCTCCGCTCCGTGACGTCGGCATGAGCCAGGCCTACGCGTCGACACTGCATCTCAGCTTCGATGTCCGCGGTGGCCTGCTGGTACGGCAGATCCACCACTGGGCCGCCCTCATCTTCGTCGCCGCGGTGCTGCTGCAGCTGTTGCGCCTGTTCTTCACCGGCGCGTTCCGCCGGCCGCGCGGGGCCAACTGGCTGATCTGGGTCACGCTGCTCGTGCTGGGCATGGCTGCCGGCGTCGCCGGCACCGTACTGCCCGACGACCAGCTCTCCGGCGGCAGCCTCGGTCTCATCCAGGGGATCGTCCTGTCGATCCCGGTGGTCGGCAGCTACCTGTCACTCTGGCTGTTCGGCGGCGACTTCCCCGGCGACAGGATCATCCCCAACCTGTACGGCGCCCATCTCCTCATCACCGTCCTCATGGTCGGGCTGCTGGTCCTGCGGTACCGGCTCGTACGGCGACATGGCCACACGCGCTTCTCCGACCGGCACCCCGTCGGCATCGACCGGCGGGTCCGGCTGGCCTCATCCGGGGCGTTGTTCTGCGCGATCTGCACGATCCTGGCCCTGCTCGGGCAGGCGGTCCAGGTCAATCCGATCTGGCTGTACGGCCCCTTCGAGCCCGGCGCGATCACCTCAGGTGCCGTACCCGGCTGGTACATGGGCTTCCTCGACGGCGCACTGCGGATCATGCCGAACTGGGAACCGACCGTGTTCGGACACCCGCTCAGCCTCGCCGTGCTCGTCCCAGCGCTCGTCGTCCCCGGCTGCTTCTTCACCCTCCTGGCCGCCTACCCGGCGATCGAACGACGCTTCACCGGTGACGGACAACCGCACGGCTTGCTGGACCGCCCGCGCGACCACGCCAACCGCACCGCGATCGGCGTGGCCGGGATCACCTTTTACGGTCTGCTGTGGGCCGCCGCCGCCAACGACCAGATCGCCACCCACTTCGACCTGTCGCTGAACGCCCTCACCCTCTTCTTCCGCGTCGCCGTGATCGCCGGACCGTTCCTGGCCTTCGCCGTCACCCAGAGACTCTGTCTCGGCCTGCAACAACAAGAGCGCCACCAGAGGGAACACGGCATCGAGACCGGACTGATCCGGCAGCTTCCGAACGGCGGCTTCGAGGAGATCACGCGCTCACCGGGGCGCGACGAGAGCGCCGGGTCGGCCATCCGAGCCTGACCTCAGGCATCCGGGGTTCAAGTCCTTGGCGGCGCACTCGTGCTGAGCTGGGCATTCTCGACGCTGCCGGAGTGCCCAGTATGCGTTCTGGGGGTAGTTCGCGACTCGTGGCTACACAGACCCGCCAGTCCCGCCGACAACGACCACGTGAACTTGCGGGTGGTTCTGTCTTGAACACGGTCATTTCTCTGCCGGTGGGCAGTCGCTTCGGTGGCCGGCCAGTGCGGCATCCAGGGCGTCGGTGATGGTGATCGCCTAGATCGTTGATGGGATATGTGTGTTGGTCAATGGTCGTAGGCGATCAGGGCGCGCTTGACGGGTGCGTTGATCAGCCGGTTGTGCCAGATCGCGGCGTTGAGGGCGAGGATGCGCCCTTCGGCGGTGGTGATGAGCATGAGTTCGGCGCCCCAGTAGAAGGCGTGGTGGGAGATGTCGCGGCCGTAGGCGGCGATCTCGCCCGGCAGCGAGCGGTCGACGGTGACACGCGAGGCGCCACACCGCACCCGTGTCTCCGTACGGAGCAGCGCCGGGGGATGCCACCGGCTCACGCGAGAGCCCACAACCGGCCACGACCCGCGGCGAACACCGTGCCCGCGGCGTCGACGGACGGCTGGTACGTGAGCGGCTCGCCGGGCCGCCACGTCCAGCGCTCCGCGCCCGAGTCTCCGGCCAGGCACCGCAGGAGGCATTCCGCCGACAGTGTGTACCAGCGGTGGTACTTCTCCCAGTAGTCGAGGTCGGGACTCGCGCCGAGGATGACGTCACCGGACGGCGTGGCCAGGAGCGCCCGTGGCTCGACCGTCAGCTCGTGCGTCCACGACACCTGGCCGGACGGGTCGAGGAGTACGACCCGCCGCGTCGTCGTGCCGTCGCCGGCGATCGTCGTCGGCCCCATCGCCACGACTCCGCGGCCGGGCAGAGCCGTCGATGGATGGTGGACGGCGATCGGCGGCTCCAGCCGTCGTACCGTCTCCTCCCGCAGGTCGAACAGGTGGATCCCCCCATCGTCGGACCACCGGAGCTCTGCCACGACGACGTCGTCGCCGAACTCGGCGAGCGGTCTGGTCACCTCGTCGTACGGCGTCGGCGGCGGCTGCGTTCCGAAGCCCACGTGGCTCGCGACCCAGCCTTCCCGGCCCTCCGCGTCGTACGCCCGCAGAGTGGCGCCGTCGGCGGCGACGATCAGCTCGTTGACGGCCAGGGGCGCGGCACCGGCCCGCCCGGTCAGGGAGCGCCGCCAGCGTACGGTGCCGTCCGCCGCCGCTTTGGTCAGCTCGTCGCCGTCCTGCTTGCTCCACCGCGCATAGAGGAGGTCGCCGTCCGGTGCGGTGGCGAGTTCGGTGACGATCGTCTCGCGCCACCGCGCACAGGTGGTGCCCGTCTCACGGTCGCGGACGACCACGAACCCATCCTCGGCACGGGCGAACCGGCGCTCCGGCAGGAGTACCGGGGCGCTGCGCACCATCGTCTCCGCCTCGGCCAGGACGCGGAACTCGCCCGGCGGCCTCGCGAGCCCCACGAATCCGCCAGCGGCGACCAGGCAGCCGCCCTCGGGCAGCGCGAGCAGCGTGCCGTCGGGGCCGTCCGGTAGCGGCACGGACCATTGAACCGAAACGTCACCCACCCTGCGCTCCCAACTCCCGGAGAATGTCCACCGCGGCGGCCTGCTGGGCCTCCGCCACCTCGCGCGGCAGGCCCGCCGGAAGAGGCCTGTTCAGGCCCGCGAAGAGCAGGGCACTGCACGTCTCGAAGGCGCGTACGGCACCCGGCGGGATGCCCGGGCCGCCGGCCAGCGCGAACGACTGCTCGAAGTGCTGCCATAAAGCATGGCTCTCCGCCCTGGGAAGGTCGAGGATGCGGGAGAAGACCTCCAGCGACGCCTTGAGCTCGCCGAGGTCGTGGGCCGGAGCGCCGATGCCCTCTCCGGCGGCGTCCACCGACTCGTGTGCCCGGGAGACATCGATGAGCGTGACCCGTTTGGTCGCGGGGTCATAGAACAGGTTGCCGGGATTGGTGTCGTTGTGCAGCGCGGACGCCGCGCCGGGATCGTTTTCCAACTGGGCGATCGACTGTCGCACGGACGCGTGGAGCCCCTCGACGTCGATCCGTCGCGCCTCGAAGACCTCTGGGTGCTGGAGCATGAGGTCGGCCTGCCCGCGCAGCGTGTCGAGGTACCACTGCAGGTACGCAGGTGACGGCGACCGCTCCGGCCGCAAGGTCAGCCGATAGAGCTCGGCGAGGGCTCCGGCGATCTCGCCGACTCCCTCGTGCGCCGTCGCGAACGCCGCGGCGCGGTCGCCCGGTGGCGCGTCCCGTACCGCCTGGATCAGGTTGGTCAGCGAGTCTCCGCGTGCCAGTGAGAACGTCCCGATTCCGACCTCCGATCCATCGGAGAGCCGGGCGATCCCGACGGAGAGCGTCTCCGGCACGTCGAACTTCGTGAACCGTCCATCACGCAGGCCGTGCAGTCCGGACAGCTCCTTGGCGAACTCGTCGAGGTCAGGGAAGATCTTGGTGACCGCGACCCGTTCCCGTACGCCGGGCTCCGGCACATGGTCGATGAAGATCACCGGAGCGCCCGACGCTCCCTGGGGTCCGTCGCCGCCGAGCCGGTGTGGCTGGATCTGGTCCGCGGGCAGGCCCACGGACCGGGCGCCGAAATCGCGCACCGTGTCGTGGACCGCGTCGTACACGCCGCCCGGACCCGCGGCCGTGCTGAGGGCGCCGTCGGGCGTCATGTGGAGGTCCGGAGTGATGTCCGGCAGGCGGGGGAGCGTGTCCACCCAGTCTCGTAGCGCCTGCGGGTCGATCTGCCCAGACTCGCTGCGCAGGGCGGCGGCTCCCTGCTCCGCGGCGGCGCCGGACCCGTCGGCCGGCGCTCCGGCGTCGCTGAGCGGTGCGTGGAGCGGGGAGGCACCGTCCGTGCCGGGATGCGACGGGTCGGACACTCCATCCCGTCTCTGGTGGGCCGGCTCGTGGCGGGTCGCCTCTCCGACGGGCCGAGGCTGATCGAGGATCGCGTCGCCCACGGCCGCCGGGGGAGCCTGGCCGCCGCCCGTCGTGGGTGCCGCACCGGACGCCCGGTCGTCCGGCGCGACCGGCCGTTCCTGCGGCGCCGGTTGCCTCGGCTCGGTGGGCCGGCCGGATCCGACGACGGAAGACTGCCCGCCCGTGCCCGGAACGTCCGCTACGCGGGCTTGCGGCTCGGCGGAGGAGACGTTCGGCCGCGGTGCCCTGGTGTCTCCGGCTGCTGAGGGGTTGAGGATGTTCGCGATGCGGTTCGACGGGCCAGCGCCGGCGTCCGGTCCGCGCGGCGCGGGGCCGACTCCCTCACCGGCCGGGGGTCCCGCCGCGGGGGGCTGCACCTGCGGTTCGCCTGTGACGTGCCGCGGCTGATCCGCGGTGGAGACCGTCGGGTCGCTGTGGGGGGCGGCCGGACCATGGTCCGGGGCCGGGCCGGCGGACAGCGTGGTCTGTGGCTCCGGGGTGGGACCGGCGGACAGCGTGGTCTGTGGCTCCGGGGTGGGACCGGCGGACGGCGTGGTCTGTGGCTCCGGGGTGGGACCGGCGGACGGCGTGGTCTGTGGCTCGGTCGCGCCGGTCGCGGTCCCTGGATCGGTACTCGTCTCGGGCCCGGTCGCGGCCCCGGGTTGTGACCCGTGGTTCACCGGCTGAACGTCAATATCCTTACCGACGCCGGTGTCGGAGAGCGGGAGTCCGCCTCCCGAGTCGGCGGGAGGGGTACGGCCGTGGGTGGGCTCCGGGACGCCGCCGTCGGACAGTTCCACCTTCGGGAGCCTGGGACCGGAGTCGCCTCCGTGCGAGAAGGAGCCCAGCAGGGCCATGCCCAACCCGGCCTCCAGGTCACGGCCGAGATCGACGTGTCCGTCGTTCGCGATGGCCTCGGAACCGGCCATGACGCCGGTGCCGGCCGTCCAGTTGATGCTCAGCCGGGCACCGAAGCCCTTCGGGCCGTCGGCCGACATCCAGCCGGCCAGTTTGGCGGTGAAGGGGTTGTCGCCCCTGGCGATCCACCCCAGGGTGCCGCCGGCGACACCACCCGCCACCGTGCCATTGACGAATTCGCCGACGTTGAAGCCGTCCTGGAGGCCGTACTCCATGCGAGTGCCCTGCGCGATGAGATCCAGGCCGCCGCCGAACCACATCCCCGTACCGACGGACTTGGCCAGGTACAACAGGACGGCCCGGAGCGACTGTGCCTCGGCCTCGACGGCCGCCATGGCCGCTCCCTCGGCCTCGGGACCCAGAATCGAGGACAGGAACAACCCGGCGATGACCGTCGCTGCGACGAACTCCGCGGAGCGGATGAACTGGTCTCTGCCCGCGTTCTTCTGCCTGATCAGGAAATCCACCGCGTTCGCGATGCTCCCGCACACCACGGCCAGCCAGATCAGGCCGCCCTCGTCGCCGGCGCCGGCCAGCGCCGCCGCGAACGAGGCGTAATTCTTCGCCGTGTCGCCGGCGTTGTGCATGGTGACCGTGCGGCTGTGCCCGTTGACGTCGTTGGCCACCTCGATGATCGAGTTGGCTGCGTCCTGCCAGGCGGTGCGCAACCGGGCCAGATCTCCAACGTTGCCGTCGGGATACTCGCATCCCCCGATCGCCATCTCGAACACTCGCTCGAGGAGGGCGATCGCCCACGTGAGGCCGGAGGGCGGAGGGTCGGAGACAGGCAGGGTGTTGGCGAGCGACGGCAGATGGTAGGGGTCTTGCGCGGCGACGCCCTTGTCGGCCGCGTGCGCCGGCAGCGCCGAACCCACGGTGCTCGCCTCTTCGGCCACCCGGTACGTGCGGCCCGCGATGATGAGTTTTTCCCCTGTGGCGCGTACGAGGTTGACCATCGTCTCCAGCTCGGTCAGCACGCGGTCACGTACCTCGTGATATCCCGTGGCCCCGTCCTGCCCGTCGAAGAACGCCCGTCCGAACTGGTCGGTACCCCAGCACGCTCCCACCTGGCCCTGCTCGTCGCACAGGGCGTCTACGGCTTTCGCCAGCTTGTCCGAGGCATCGGACATCCCCCGCCCGGCGATCACCCACGTGTGAGGTCGAGCCGTGTAACCGGCCACTTCCTCACTTCCTCTCTTCTGAGGCAGCCGGTCCCGTCGGGAAGTACTTGGAAAGATCGTCCTCGGCCTGCCTGAGCCGCTCGGCCAGGGAATCCGGCATGTGCTCGGCGACGACCTTCCTCTCTCGCTCGGTGATTTCACGAGCGGCCTTGTCGATCAGCTCCATGACCGTGGCGGCGAGTCTTTGGGGATTGAGCCGCTCGTACGCCTGCGGCTCGAACCGGATGTCGCGCACCCGGCCGCCCGGACCCAAGCGGACCTGCACCAGACCGTCACGCGAACGCGCCGTGACGCTCAGGTCCTTCAACTCGGCCCGTAAGCGGCCGAGTCCGGCCATGCGCCGCCGATGGGTCTCAGCCGCTTCCTCCAGCGACGCTCGCAGTTCCTCGTCCACGCTCCGCCTTTCTCACCGGTGCCGGCGAGTCCGCATGAGGAGTTCGACCTCTGCCGATGTAGGGTCCGACGCCACCTCGATCCGGCCAGTCGGCGTGTCGAACACGATCGGTGGCGGCACGTCGTCCGCCTGGTCCGCGACGATGCGGATATCACCGTCGGCCCAGCCGGCGAGCCGGGCGAAGCCCTCCTCGTCGAGCCGTCCTCCGATCGCATGCTCGACGATCTGCCGAACGTACGGTGAGCTCGCTCTCAGCGCCCCCGCGTCGGGCGACTTGGCGGCACCGACCTGTGCGCCGTCGCCGGCCCGTAGCACTATCAGCCTCAACATGTTCTGCCCCTCGAACCCATGAGAACGTGTGGGTCGTGACCACCGCGCGGCAACTTTCGGCCCGTCAATGGTATCGATGTGCAGAGCGGTCAGAGGTTTGATAGTAGGGGTGGCCGACCCTCCATTCCTAGAGGACCAGTGTCGTGTCAGTCGCGTTGTACGCTTCTAAAAAATTTCAAGGGTCATCGGACTGTCCGAAAATGGGCATTGTCAGTGTCCGATTCCAGCAGGCTGCGGGAGTTGTATTGGACAGGGGAGAGGTGATCGAGCGAACCGCCGCGTTCGTTCGAAGTCGCCTGCATTCTGATTCGTCAGGCCACGACTGGTGGCACGTTGAACGAGTCCGAGGGCTCGCACTCCTGCTCGGGCGGCGAGAAGGCGCTGATGAGTACATCACGGAGCTCGCGGCGTTGCTGCACGACGTGTCCGACTACAAGTTCAACGGCGGCGACCTGGACGAGGGATCGCGGGTCTCATACGACCTGTTGCGTGATCTGGGAGAGAGCGAGGCGTGCGCCCGGTCGGTGGCCGAGGTCGTGCGCAATGTGTCGTTCACGGGCGCCGGCAGCGTTTCCAGGATGCGCACGATCGAGGGGATGGTGGTCCAGGACGCTGATCGGCTGGACGCCATGGGGGCGATCGGAATAGCCCGGGCGTTCGCGTACGGGGCGGTGAAAGGCGAGGCGATGTTCGATCCCGACCAGGCGCCTCACCTGCATGCGAGTGAGGCGGAGTACCTGGCCCGGGACGGCTCCACGATCAACCACTTCTACGAGAAGCTGCTTCTCCTGAAGGACCGGATGAACACCGAGAGCGGTCGATCATTCGCCGAAAGACGGCATCGGGTGATCGAGGCGTTCGTGCACGACTTCGTGGCCGAGTGGCGGCTCGAGGACCTGCCGGAATTGTAGCGGCCACGGGTCCGTGGCTTCTGTTAACATCGGCCGGTGCCCGACGGACCGGACGATCTGTCTTTCGACGATTTCAGTGCGTGGACGCATCGCCAGACGCGCCTGATCGCGGATAGGTCGACTGCCGACATCCACAGCGACCTGTTCATCTACATGCAGGCCGCCAAGCTCGTCGAAGAGGTCGGGGAGCTGCACGCGCAGCTACTCGGCCGGAGCAAGCTGCAGAGGCGCGACAAGGGGCAGGAGTTCAGCCGGACCGCCCTTGAGGGCGAGGTCGCGGACGTCATGATCTGTACAGCGATACTCGCGCAGGCCGCCGGTGTGGATTTTCGTGCGGCACTCCGCGCGAAGATGCACACGGTGGACGGGCGAGACCAGGCAGAGGACGTCCGAGAGTAGCGGGCAGGGCGGTCCGGCGAGGAGTCAGGCCGTCTGCTTTCCCCACCTTGCTTCGATGAAGGTCTCGATCTCCAGGTAGGCCGCCTCCAGTTCGGCGAACTCGCTGTCAGTGCCCCACCAGTGGCGGTTGTTGTGAAGGATCTGGAACTTCTCCCAGTTACCGTCCCAGCCTGGAGCGCGATGAGTGCCGCGGACGCCGAACTCCAGGGGATTGTCGTACACGTAGGTGCCGGGTAGCGGGACGAATCTGAACAGGGAGACGCGGGCTATCTTGTCGCTCAACTTGTCCAGCAGATCGATGGTCTCGCGGGTCGTCTCGAGATTCTCTCCCGGGTAGCCATGGATGATGAAAGTTTTCGGTTCGATTCCGGCGTCGACCGTCCACTGGATGGCGTTGGTGATGTGCTCTTGCGTGGTGTGCTTCTTCATTGCCTTCAGGAGCCGCTCGCTGCCGGACTCGACCCCGTACTTCACCTCGATACAGCCCGAGGCGGCCATCTCTTGCAGGAGGTCGGGGTCGATGGTGTCGACGCGGGACAGCGCGGTCCAGCGCAGACCGAGATCGGCGATCCTGCGGCAGATCTCCCGGACGCGCTGTTTGTTGACGATGAAGTTGTCATCGACGATGGCGAACCCGCCGATGCCGTACTCGGAGACGAGGTGCTCGAGCTCGTAGCGCGCGCTGTCGCCGTTGCGGTACTGGATCCGAGTCCTTCCGGCCGCGCAGAAGGCGCAGGGGAACGGACATCCGCGGCTGAACATCGCATGCGCCATGGGGATGTCGTAGTCTCCCAGCCGGTCGTTGACCACGAAGTCTTCCACGTCAAGGAGGTCACGTGCGGGCAGCGGCAGATGACTGATGTCCTTCGACGGCGGCTTCGGCGGATTCCGTCGCAACGTTCCATCATCGAGCCAAAGCACACCGGGAACCGACTCGAACCGCCGATCGTGGCAGTGCGCGAGGATCTCCACGATGGCCTCGTCGGCGTCACCGTACGAAACGATGTCGGCACGGAAGTCCCGCAGACTTTCCTCCGGATAGAAATTCGCGTGAACCCCTCCGGTCATGATCAGGGCACCGTCGTCGATCAGCGCGGTGTCGCGGGCCGCCAGCATGATTCCGTACGTGGCCGACGATGACAGGCTGAAGCCGACGGCGTCGAAGCCCCGTAGGTCGTGCACGGGGCCGTTCTTGTTCACCTTCCGGATTTCGACATGATGGCCGGCGTCTCGAATCGCCGCTGCGAGATAAAGAACGCCGAAGGGTGGGAACTCCTTGCGATTCTCCTTGAACCGCGCCATATCGTATACCTCGGGATAGAGTAATACGACGTTCACGTAGACTCCCTTCCGTGTGGCGATCCGGAGCATTGACGGCGATGCTAAACAAGCAACCGAGGAACTACAAGACTTTTCTGGCAGATGTGAAGTAACCGTCCAGTTTGATGTCCTTGGTGCGGATGGGTCAGCTGATACCAATGGCTTCAGACGACTCGTCGGCACTGCCGAATCGGTCGCGCTCCACCCCGGTCTCAACAGCCTTCGAGCGTCGCCAGAGCGGAAGGCTCAACATCATGAGAAGAAGACACGAAAGACCGGTGACGGCAAGCGACCAGTGAGTGCCCCAGCCGTCGATCAGGTAACCCGTGATCGGCCCTGCGGCGGCCAAGCCGAGTGTGAGCGCGGTGCTGTGCAGGCCGACGGCCTCGCCGCGAGCGGCGGCGGGCACGCGTTGGCTGAGGGCGTCAATGGTGGCGGTCATGGCAGGGGCGCCGAGGAATCCGGCCGGGATGAGAGCCAGGGTGAGCAGTTGCCAGGAACCGACCAGCCCGACCGGCGCGGTGAGCGCGGCCATGCATCCGGTCAGGAGCAGGGGCGAGAGCGCACGGGGCAGCGCCCCGTAGGCGAATCCGCCCGCCAGGGATGACAGGCCGAACAGTGCGATGACCAGACCGGTCCATCGAGTGGCCGCGTCGGCCTTGATCGCCGCGACGATGTCGAGCTGAATCGCGGTCAGCATGAAGGCGACTGCGAACGCGACCGCGAGCAGGGCGAACAGCGCTGGAGTCATCCACTGCCGACGGGGAGGCGCGGTCCAGTCCGTTCTCGAACCGTGTCCGGCTCGTGTCGGTGGGTCCACCACGAACAGGGCCACTCCGGATCCGGTCATACCCATGCCGACCAGCGCCATCGTCGCGCTGCCACCGATCGCGGTGGTGGCGGCTACGGCGACGGCCGGCCCGACCATGGCGCTCACCTCGACGAGCATCGAGTCGAGCGTGAAGGCGGTGCGGCGCCCTTCCGCCGGTACCACCACCGCCAAGCATTGGCGGATGATGCTGAACACCGGCAGCATCAGCATTCCGTCGACGAAGGCGCCGGCGAGCAGCGCCTCGTACGGGAGAGATCCGGCCGAAAGCCAGAAGACCAGCTGAACGCACGTGGTGACCGCAACGACCGGACGGATGCCGTACCGGTCCACGAACCGTCCGGCGAACGGAGCACCTGCCGCCTGCCCGGCGGTTGCCGCCGCGCCGACCAGGCCCGCCGATAAGAAGCCCAATCGCAGGTCGCCGACCACGTACAGGGTCAGAGTCAGTGAAACAGCGATTATCGGAATTCGACCGATCACACCGACCAGCAGCAACGCCTTGGTCCCTGGGATCGCCAGCACTCGCCGATACGGTTCAAGGAACATGTCCGCCATGATCAGCAGTCAGAGCGACCAGTAGCAAATCGGGCGGCCCAGGACCAAATCATCGGTGACCCCGAGTGTCAACAACGTCCGACAGTGTTAGACGTCGGTGCAGACCGAACCCTGTGATCACTGCGGACGCGGCGAACGTAGCCGCGTTGATGGCCAGTCCCGTCTCCGGGCCGAGCAGCGCGACCGCCGCTCCGCCGAGCCCGAAGCCGGCGATCCGCGTCGACTGGTCGGTCGCCGTGCGCAGCGCCTGGCCGACCGGTTACCTCTCGCCCGGCAGCACATCCGCCCCGCGAGGCCAGGAACGCGGCCGTGTGCGGTCCACTGGACAGCGTCACCGCCGCGAGCAGTGCGGCGACCAACGGCAGCGGCATCCGGGACGGCCATCAGCGCGGTGAGCGTGGCGCGACAGAGATCGACCAGCACCAACAGATCGCGCCTCGGCCGGCGGTCGGCGAGCCGAGCCGCTTTGGAAGTCTGGTCTGCGCATCGACCTGGCGCCAGTTTCGGAGATGGATTTGAGGTACGAATACTTCTGGAGTCGTATCCAATTTACGGACAACAGTGTGGGCGATCTGAAGAAGGCCGGTATCGACTCGGCGCCCCTCGGGTCAGGACCGACCGTGGCGAGTTTGGGATTGTAAGACGTTCGGTGTAGCTCCCGATCATGGAAGATGCACCGATGAGCAGTGACAACGTGACCGAGCCGGAGACCGCGGATGCGGTGTCGGCCGGGCCGGTGGATCAGCAGCTGGTTGATGAGCTGGTCGGCAGGGCCAAGGCCGAGGGGCTGCAGCTGACCGGCGAGGGCGGGTTGTTGCAGCAGGGGACCAAACGGCTGCTGGAGTCCGCGCTGGAGGGTGAGATCACCGACCATCTCGGCTATGACGAACATGACCCGGCCGGCCGGAACACCGGTAACTCCCGGGACGGGACCCGGTCTAAGACCGTGCTGACCGACGTCGGTCCGGTCGAGCTGCAGGTGCCGTGAGACCGCAATGGTTCGTTCGAGCCGAAGATCGTGGCCAAGCGGCAAAAACGCCTGACCGGGGTGGATGAGATGGTGATCTCTTTGGCCGCCAAGGGCCTGACCATCGGGGACATCGCCGCGCACCTGGCCGAGGTCTATGGAGGCGAGGTCTGCCGGCAGACGATCACGGGCGATCACCGACAAGGTGATCGAGGGCATGACCGCATGGCAGAACCGGGCTGTCGACCTCGTCTATCCGGTGATCTTCATCGATGCCGTTCACGTGAAGATCCGTGACGGCCAGGTCGCCAACCGTCCGATCTACCTGGCCCTGGCGGTCACCTGTGAAGGCCACCGCGACATCCTCGGACTGTGGGCCGGTGATGGAGGTGAAGGCGCCAAGTACTGGCTCCACGTCCTGACCGAGATCAAAACCGTGGCGTCGCCGATGTGTGCATGGTCGTCTGCGACGGCCTGACCGGGCTGCCGGATGCGAGCGGGGCGGTGTGGCCGGCCGCGATCACCCAGACCTGCATCGTGCACCTGCTGCGCAACAGCTTCCGCTATGCCGGGCGCCGGCACTGGGACGCGATCGCCAAAGCCCTCAAACCTGTCTACACCGCTGTGACCGAAGCCGCCGCCAAAGAACGGTTCGCCGAGTTCACCGAGGCCTGGGGGACCAAGTATCCGGCGATCATCCGGCTATGGGAGCGCGCCTGGGCCGAGTTCACCCCGTTCTTGGCCTTCGACCCCGAAATCCGCCGGATCATCTGCTCCACCAACGCGATCGAGTCGGTCAACGCCCGCATCCGCCGGGCGGTCAAGGCCCGCGGCCACTTCCCCAACGAACAAGCCGCCCTCAAGTGCGTCTATATGGCCGTGATGAGCCTGGACCCCACCGGCGCCGGACGAAAACGCTGGACCATGCGCTGGAAACCAGCCCTCAACGCATTCGAGATCCCCTTCGACGGCCGCCTGGCCGCCGGACGCAAGTAACCCCACAACCCGAGTTACACCGAACGTTGGACAGACCCCCTGCCGCACCTCGTCACGCCATCCGACGAGGCCGGTAGCGGGCACGATGCGACCTACGCCGGACTGGATCTGGGGGTGTGGACAGTAGGAAGCCAGCGCCGTTCTGCCCCATCGCAGGTTCAGCCTTTCGCCGTGGCCCAGGAAACGGAGCTGGGTTCGGCCGTGGTCGCCTGTCAGGTGACGCGTTGTCGGCCTCGTCGCCTCGGCTGACCGCTGTCTCTACGAAGATGACGGTCAGCGTGGCTACCAATCCGCAGGCGTCCTTAGCATTCGAGATAGCGACTTATGGAGGGCTATGCGCTGGTAACCAGACCGGTTAGTCGTGGGCTTGGAGCCAGTTGAGGATTTTGGTGTGGATGCCGTCGATTTTGAGGATGGCGCTGGCGTGGCCGCTGCCGGTGACGACGGTGAGGGTGCAGGAGACGCTCTTAGCCTTCAGCGCGGTGCACAGGTCGGACGAGTGGGTTGAGGGTACGAAGTCGCCTTGGGAGTGGAGGAGGTACATGGGGGCGTCGCCGGTTGAGGCGTGGGTTTTTACGACGGCGTCGGTCCAGCGGTTCCAGCAGGTGGTGTCGGTTTTGGTGGGGTAGCAGCGGGCGAGCAGGGTGGAGTTGTCGCGGAGTTTCTGCTTCGAGGTGCTGGCTCCGGATTTTTGGCCGTCGGTGTAGGCGCGGTAGGGGGAGGCGACGGGGGAGAGGGCGACGACGCCGCGGACGTATTTGGTGCCGGTGCCGTAGGTGCCGACGGCGGTGGCGATTTGTCCGCCGGCGGAGGAGCCGAGCAGCAGGACCCGGTTCGGGTCGGTGCTGAACTGGGTGGCGTGTGCTTTGACCCAGGCGATGGCGTTGAGCGCGTCGGTGCGTTGGGCGGTCCAGCCGGTTTGGGCGTTGAGGCGGTAGTTGATGGAGAAGACGGCGTAGCCGCGTTGGGCGTACCACTGGCTGGTGGCGACCCAGCTGGATTTGTCGTCTTCGTACCAGTAGCCCCCGTGGATGATGACCAGGGCGGGCTGTTTCTTGCCCGGGATGTAGTAGGCGTCGAGTTGTTGCTTGGGATCGGTGCCGTAGGAGTAGGTGCCCGTGGTCACGGTGACGGCGGCCGAGCGTAGGGGGTTCTCACCGGCGGGTGGTGGAGGGACCGGGTCATCCTTGTACGGGGCCGTGGTGATCGGGCGGGCCGTGGTCCGCGGGGTCGGTGTGTCCTGCGGGGGCGGATTGCCGGTGTCCTGTGGGGGCGGTGCAGTGGTGTGGGTGCGGGCTTTGAGCCAGGTGACGAGGGCGTTTTTGAGGGTGGTGGTCAGGAGGGGGCCGCCGGAGTCGCTGCCGGAGGTGACGTCGACGGTGATGTCGGCGGGGTTGGCGCCTTTGGCGGTTTCGGCGTCGCGTAGGTCGGTGGAGTGCGCGGCCGGGACCGGATCGCCGCTGGAGTGCACCAGGTACATGGGGGCGTCGTCGGCGCCGGAGGCGTGGGTTTTGGCGACCGAATCACTCCAGCGGTTCCAGCAGTCGGTGTCGGCGGAGTCGGGGTAGCAGCGGTTCAGGATGACGGTTTCGTCGCGGATTTTGCGGCGGGTGGCGGTGGCGCTGGTGGTGGGGGCTTGGGTCCAGGCGCGGTAGGGGGAGTTGATGGGGGACAGGCCGACGGCGGCGTCGACTTGGTCGCGGCCGGCGCCGTAGGTGGCCAGGCTGGTGGCCAGGTGCCCGCCGGCTTGGGAGCCGAGGACGGCGACGTGGGCGGGATCGGCGTCGAAGTCGCCCGCGTGGCTTTTGATCCATGCGACGGCGGCGAGGGCGTCGTCGCGGGGACCGGGCCAGGCCGCATCGGTGTTGTAGCGGTAGTCGGCGGAGAAGACCGCGAAGCCGTGGTCGGCGAAGTAGCGGGCCGTGCTCGCCCAGTCGGCTTTGCTGCCGGAGTTGAAGTAGCCGCCGTGCAGGATCAGCAGCGCGGGCAGCGGAGTGCTGGAGTCGTACCAGTAGGCGTCGATGCCCTGGCGGGTGGCGCTGCCATAGGCGTAGGTCGCCTCATGCCGAGTGGCCGCATGCGACCCGGAGGTGACGGCCGCGACCGCGGTCGCGACGGCGAGCAGGACCAGCCCAGGCCGGGTCAACCATCTGCGCATGTGACATCCCCTTTGGACCGTCGTACGCGCGATCACCCGGCGTACCGGAGGTAAGAATCGCAAGATCGTGACAGGCAACATGACCTTCGGCAACGTGACCCAACTCACAAGAGGTGCGGGAACTGATAACAATCTTGCGCGTCAGTGCATGAGGTTGGGGTGCTGCGGTCGGGGTCGGTGGGCATCGCGACGGCGCATTATGCGATCACCGCAGGTCGCGACACATGCCAACTCTGGTATGGAAAGGCGTATTAAGAGGAGACGTCTGGGATGCCTGTCCGGTTTACGCACCCCTGTGACTTCCTTTGGCCACCCAGCCCAGGTTGCGGCAGGTTGAGCTCTGTACGGGATTCGCGCGGCTTGTTACGTTCCGTCCGTTTGTTTACCTCTGGCTTACCTTCTGTGGAGGCGGACGTGACCCGCTGGCGTCGTCCCGATGGCTCGTACCGTCCCGGCGGGAGACCGTTTCGCAGGCTGCGGGCCGGCCTGGTCGCCACGGCACTCGCCGCAGCGCTGACGTCCACGATCGCCTCCACCGCTCCGGCGCAGGCCGCTTCCGGGTCTGGCGATCCGTCCGTACGGGCGGGGGAGTCGGCGGCGCTGAAGCAGGCACGCTCCACTGATGAGCCGGTCGAGGTCGGGTCCCTGCGGGGGGAGACCCGAGAGGTGTACGCCCAGCCGGACGGCACGTTCGAGGCGGTCGAACATTTGCGTCCGGTCCGCACCCGGCAGGGCGGCAAGTGGGTCGACATCGATGCGACCCTGCACAAGCACGACGACGGCACGGTGAGCCCGGCCGCCTCGACCGTGGACCTGACGTTCTCCGGCGGCGGCACCGGCCCGATGGCCACGATGATCAAGGCCGGCCGGAAACTGTCCTTCTCCTGGCCCGGCGCCCTGCCCGCGCCGGAGCTGTCGGGCGCGACCGCGACGTACAAGGACGTCATTGACGGCGTGGACCTGCAACTGAACGCCGACAGCGACGGCTTCTCCGACGTCTTGGTCGTCAAGACCCGCGAAGCCGCCCAGGACCCCAAGCTCGCTCAGCTGAAGTTCACTACCAGCGCGGCCGGGGTGAGCCTGGCCGAGGATGAGGCCGGCGGTCTGAAGGCGACCGATGCCGGCGGCGGCGGTGTGGTGTTCGAGGCGCCCCAGCCGATGATGTGGGACTCGGCCACCGGAGCGGCCGCCGCGAAGGCCACCAAGTCGATGGCCGCGGCAGCCGGTGACCTGGCGGACGGGGACGAAGGGTCCTCCCACCGTGCGCCGATCGACGTGCAGGTCTCGTCGAACGCGGTGACGTTGACGCCGGACCAGACGATGCTGGCCGACCCGGACACCACGTTCCCTGTCTACATCGACCCGGTCTACAAGACGGTGAAGGACTCGGCCTGGCTGATGGTCTCCAGCGGCGGCTGGAAAGACTATGACTTCAAAGACGACGAGGGCATGGGCTACTGCCCGTACGACTACACCACCTCGTGTGGGTCCCACCACATAAAGCGGTTGTTCTACCGGATGCCGACCAGTGGCTTCGGTGGCAAGACGATCCTGTCGGCCGAATTCCAGGTCAAAGAGACCTTCGCGCCGAGTTGTGAGACGCGCACCGTTCAGCTGTGGAAGACCAAGGCCTTCGGCACGTCCTCGACCTGGGATTCCACCAGCGATAACTGGCTGGAGCATCTGGACTCCCAGGACACCGCCAAGGGCTATTCCGGCTGCCCGGCCGGCGATGTGATCTTGGATGCGACCCAGGGGATGAAGGAGGCGGCCGCCGGTGGCTGGTCCACCTTGACCCTCGGGCTGAAGGCGGCGACCGAGGACTCCCAGCTCGCCTGGAAGCGCTTCGCCGACGACGCCTACCTGCGGGTGCACTACAACACCCCGCCCCCGCAGCCGAAGATGAGCAACCTGACGTCCTCACCGGGTGGCGCGTGCAAGGGCCCGAGCAGCCCCGCCAAGGTGAACATGCCGCCCAAGGCCTATGCGGTACTGACCGACCCGGACACTGAGGACGCCAACAAGGTCCGTGGCCAGTTCCAAGCGGCCTGGGACGACGGAACCGGCTGGGCCCAACGATGGACATCGGCCCTGACCAGTGCCAAAGCGAGCGGCTCGACGTTCACGATGACGCTGCCGTCGACCATTCCGGAGAACACGGTCGTCGAGTGGCACGTGCGTGCGTATGACGGCACGAGTTACAGTCCGTGGAGTTATGCGGGGAACGCCACCGGCTGCTACTTCCTCTATGACCACACCGTTCCGGCCGCCCCGACGATCACCTCCAACGCCACCGACGGATACCCCGAATCCAATCCCGACGATGAGAACGATCCGTGGTACGACGGGGTGGGCCGCTACGGCAAATTCACCCTGACACCCGCCGATTCGGACGTGACGAAGTACCAGTGGGGTGTCAACGCAGACCCCTCGTCCGCACACGAGACCGTCACGACGGCGGGTGCGCCGGTCACCATCGACGTGATGCCCGAGGCCGCGGGCCCGAACTGGCTGAGCGTCAAGGCGATTGACGCCAGCGGGAACGCCAGCGCGACAGCGACCTACTACTTCCGGGTCAAGGCCGGCGCGGACGCTAAAGCGACCTACGCACTCGACGAGCCGCGCGACTCGACCCAGGTCAAGGACACAGGCGGCGGTAATCCGGCGGATATTCACGGTGGTGTGACCCTCGGCGTCGACGGGATCACCAAGACCGGCATGGAACTGAACGGCACGGATGGATACGCCGCCACCTCCAGCCCGCTCCTGGACACGACCAAGAGCTTCGCGGTCTCGGCGTGGGCGCGGCTGACGGCGACCAAACCCGACCACGCGGGCATCATCGCCACTCAGGCAGGTGCGCAGAAGAGCGGGTTCGAGCTGTACTACTCCTCGGCGCTGGACCGCTGGGCGTTCAACCGGTACGCCAGCGACACCGCCGACGCGGCGGTCGTGCGCGCCATCCCGTCGACAGCTCCCCAAGGAGGGGAGTGGTCGCACCTGCTTGGGGTCTACGACGCGGTCGCCAAGACCCTCAGCCTCTACGTCAACGGCACGCTCGCCCAGACCGTCGCCTACACCACACCCTGGAACGCCACCGGTGGCCTACAGATCGGTGCGGGCTCCTACGGCGCCGTGCCGGGCAGCTTCTTCTCCGGCGACGTCGACGACGTACGGATCTTCGACCGGGTCGTCACCGGTGAAGAAGCGCGAGTTCTGGCCACCCAGCGGCCGGTCGTAGGTGCCCGATGGAAGCTGAATGACGCAGCTGCGGCCGTTCGCCCGGCGACGGCGTACTGGAAGCTGGACGAGGCGGCGGGCGCGGCCCGCGCCGAGGACACGATGGGTACCTACCCTGCGGGCGCCCATGGCGGGGTCACCTTCGGCACCACGGGCAAGGCCGGCAAGGCGGTCCAGCTGAACGGCTCGACGGGATATCTGGCGACCTCAGGGCCGGTCGTCGACACCACCAAGAGCTTCAGTGTCTCCGCTTGGGCGAAAATGACCGCCAAGTCCGCGACACCGATCGTGGTGAGCCAGGAGGGCAGCGAGGGGTCGGCGTTCGCCCTCTATTACTCCAGCAACTACGACCGGTGGATCTTCAACATGCAGACCCCCGACTCCGACACCCCCACCTACATCCGGGCCCAGTCCACGCAACCACCGACGCTGAACTCCTGGACGCATCTGGCCGGTGTCTATGACGCGGATGCCCAGCAAATCCGTCTGTACGTGGACGGGAAGTTGCAGGAGACCATCGACCAGCCGAACACGTGGGCCTCGACCGGCCCGCTCGATCTGGGCCGCTTCAAGTCCAAGGGCGCGTACACCAGCTACTTCAACGGCGCGCTGGACGACGTGCGTGTCTTCAACCAGCCGATCAACGATTCAGAAGCGGCCCAGCTCGCCGGAGGAGCACCGACCTCGGTCACCACCAGCGCCGACGACACCGTCTACGGCCACCACGTCACGCTGTTCGGCAACGCCTTCGTCGACCAGGGCGCGGGGTTGATCGGTAGTCCGCCAGGCGGCCTAGTGCTCGATGGTGATGGCGACTATGCCGCCACCGCAGGCCCAGTGGTCCGTACCGATCAGAGTTTCACCGTGGGCGGCTGGGTCGAGACCGCGGGGCGGCCGACCCGGGATGCGGCGGTCTTCAGCCAAGAAGGCACCGTCAACAGCGGTTTCACCCTCCGCTACCACCCCGACAGCACCGACCCGGCAGCGGGCGGCTATCAGATCGATATGCCGGACAAGGACACCAGCGCTGGTGTGACGCATCAGTTGGCCGACAGCAACAGCTTCCAGTCCGATGGCAGCGGCTGGGACCACGTGGCCATCGTCTATGACGCCTTCTCCGACACGATGCGGCTGTACGTCAACGGGGATCTGACCGAGACCGCAGACGGTGTCGTGTCCTACCGCGCGAACACCTTGGCGTTCAACGCGATGAAGGCCTTCCAGATCGGCCGTACCAAAACCGACAGTACTTACGGCGAGTACTGGCCAGGCGTCATCGATGACGTGTGGGCCTTCAACGGAGTCCTCGACGAAGACCAACTCGCGAAACTATCCGGCGGCCTGGAATACCCGACCAATGACCTGTGAGTCATCCGGCCATCCGAACTTCTTGACTCCTTCCCTCTACCGGCGGTCCGCGTGACGCGGCGGTCGTCTCCCCCGGAGGACATGGTGCGAATGCGAGTGGCGATGTCGCGATACGGAGTCGGCCGGTTCCGGCGTTCGGTGGCATTGGCCGTGACAGTGCTGTTGGCCGGCACACTCGCCCCCGCCTATGCGGCGCAGGCCGATGACCAGGGGCGACCGGCCGTCCAGCAGTCCGCCAAGCCGGTCAAGGGCCATCCGGTGAAGGCGACGCCGCGCCGGTCCGATCCGGCCACAAAGCATCATGTGCCGCCCAAGGCGAGCTGGCCGAAGGCCGGCAGCGCCGAGGTGACCCTCTCCGGGACCGCGGCGGCATCAGCCGCCGTGCGAGCGGGAAAGTTGCCGGTCCGGGTCGGCCCGCCCACGGCGCAGGCGCGATCCGCGCAGCCCGCATCGCTGCCGGCGGGGGTCAAGGTCCGTGTGCTGGACCAGGCCGCCGCCCGGCGGACGGGAGTCAAGGGTCTTGTACTGACAGTCGCCCGCACCGACACCGGCCAAAGCGCCAGCCGCGTCGGCGTTCAGGTCGACTACTCCAGCTTCGTCAACGCCTTCGGCGGCTCCTACGGCTCACGGCTGAAACTCATCCAATTGCCCGCCTGCGCACTGACAACACCAGACCGGCCCGGCTGCCGGCAGGCGAACTCAGTGCCGACGCGGAACAACGAGGAGACCAAAGCCCTGTCGGCCGATGTGGCACTCGCTCCGGCATCCACCGGCGCGACCGTGCTGGCCGCGGTAGCGGGGGCATCGAGCGACAAGGGCGATTACCAGGCCACATCGTTGTCGGCGTCGGCGACCTGGCAGGTCGGCGCCCAGACCGGTGACTTCACCTGGTCCTATCCGATGCGGGTGCCGTCGGTCCCGGGGGATCTGGCACCGAAGCTGGACATCAATTACTCTTCCGGCGGCGTGGATGGCCGTACCTCGAGCACCAACAACCAGCCGTCCTGGGTCGGTGAGGGCTTCGACCTGTGGTCGGGCTACATCGAACGCCGCTACAAGGCCTGCAGCGATGATGGCGCGCCCAAGGACGAGCACGGCAACGACCCGGGCGATCAGTGCTGGGGATATGACAACGCCACCATCAGCTTCAACGGCAAGGCCGGCGAGCTGATCCCTGTCGGGGACGGCACGTGGCGGATGAAGGACGACGACGGCACCCGGATCGAAAAACTCACCGGTGCCGACAACGGCGACAATGACGGCGAGTACTGGAAGGTCACCACCACCGACGGCGTCCAATACTTCTTCGGTAAGGAGAAGGTCGCCGACGGCAAAGCCAAGACCGGCTCGACCTGGACCGTCCCGGTCTTCGGCGACGACGACGGGGAGCCGTGTCACAAGGACAGCGGATTCGCCGACTCCTGGTGCCAGCAGGCCTGGCGCTGGAACCTGGACTACGTCGTCGACACCCACGGCGACGCCATCGTCTACTACTACACCCCTGAGACCAACCGCTACGCCCGAGACCTGAAAGCCTCCGACGGCACCACCTACACCCGCGGCGGCTACCTGGACCACATTGAGTACGGCCTGCGCTCGGACAGCCTCACCGCCAAGCCCTCGGCCCAGGTGAACTTCGGCACAGCCGAGCGTTGCATCGCCGACGCGGACTTCGACTGCGACGCCAGCAAGATCGCAGACCACCCCGACTACTGGTGGGACGTGCCCTGGGATCAGAACTGCGCCGATGGCACCGACTGCAAAGACGCCGACCTGGGCACCATCAAGGCCTCACCGACGTTCTGGTCGCGTAAGCGCCTCACCAGCGTCACCACCCAGATCTTGGACCCGAACGGCTCTGGCACCTACCTGGATGTCGACTCATGGGCGTTGGCGCAGGACTGGGGGCTGGCCGACGTCGACCGTGACCTGCTGCTTGAGTCCATCACGCACAAGGGTGTCTACAAGGGCCTCACCGCGACGGCCAATGCGTCGGTGACACTGCCCTCGGTCACCTTCCAGCACGTACAGCGCGAGAACCGGGTCGACAAGCTCGGCGACGACGTCGGCCCGTATGTGAAGTACCGGCTCGGCACGATCTACGACGAATCCGGCGGGCAAATCGACGTCAACTACTCCGAACCCGAATGCACCACCGATGCGCTCCCCACGCCGGAAACCAACACCAAACGCTGCTTCCCGACCTACTGGGTGCCACCGGACGGGACCAAAGACCCGAAAATCGACTGGTTCCACAAGTACGTTGTCACCCAGGTCATCCAGACCGACCGTACGGGCCACGCCCCCGACATGGTCACCAACTACGACTACCAGGGCGGTGCCGCCTGGCACTACGACGACGATGACGGGCTGACCAAGGAGAAGTACAAGACCTGGTCGCAATGGCGCGGGTACGCCACCGTACGGGTGCAGTCCGGCGGCGACAATGACATGCGGACCCAGACCGACCACCAGTACTTCCGCGGCATGGACGGCGACCGTCTCAACAAGGACGGCGGGACCAAGGACGTCACCGTCTCCGACGACGAAGGCGGCAGCTATCCGGACGAGGACGCCCGGCAGGGTTTCGAATTGAAGACGACCACCTACCTCAAACCGGGCGGCGCGATCGTCTCCAAGACCATCAACACGGTCTGGACCCATCAGACAGCCAAGCGGGTCCGATCCTGGGGTACCACCACTGCCAACCTCACCGGCACCGCCAGCACCCGCACCTTGACCGCCGTCGATAGTGGGAACTGGCGCGAGACTCTGGTCAAGAACACCTTCGACGACACCGCCGGGCTCCCACTCCAAACTGACGACCAGGGCGACACCTCCACCGCCGAGGACGACCAGTGCACCCAGACCGAGTACGCGACCGGTAGCAGCACCTGGATGCGGAACTACCCCAGCCGGGTGGAGATCGTCGCGGTCAAATGCGGTGATCCGGTCGAGCGCCCCCGCCAGGTGATCTCCGACGTCCGCACCTACTACGACAACGGCGCATTCGACGCCGCTCCGTCCAAAGGCGACGTGACCAAGGTCGAGCACATCGCCGACTACAACGGCACCACACCGGTGTACGTGACCGATGCCAGCACCACCTATGACGCCTACGGCCGCAAGCTGACCGTGACCGACGCCGCCGCGCACGTCACCACCACGGAGTACACGCCGGCCACCGGACTGCCCACATCAACCAAAGTGACCGGCCCGCCCGTCACTCCCGGTGATTCATCCACCGCGCTGTACACCAGCAGCACCCTGGACCCGGCCTGGAACCTCCCGACCTCACAGACCGACCAGGGCGGCAAGACCACCATCGAGGACTACGACGCCCTCGGCCGCTTGATCAAAGTGTGGCTGCCCAACGTCACCAAAGCCAGCAACGCGATCCCCAACATCGCCTACACCTACATCACCGGCGATAACACACCGGCGGCGGTGGAGACCCAAACGCTGCGGGCGAACCTCGGCCAGCTGACCAGCTACCAGATCTACGACGGCTTCCTGCGCCCACGCCAGACCCAGGCCCTCGGCCCGGACGGCTCCCGGCTGATCAGCGATACCTTCTACGACGCCCAGGGCAAGACCGCCCGCACGTACGCGACCTACCAGGCCGACGGGGACCCCTCCGCGACGCTGTTCGGCATCGACAAGCAAGGCAACGTCGAGACCCAAACCGCCTACGAATATGACGGGCTCGGACGCGTCACCACCGAGACCCTCCTCACCGGCGGCGGACTCGGCCAGGAGAAGTGGCACACCACGACCACCTACTCCGGCGATCGCGTCACCGTCGATCCTCCAGCCGGCGGTACGCCGACCACCACCATCACCGACGCCCGCGGGCAGACCACCGAGGTCCGCCAGTACAAGGCCGACTCCCCGACCGGTGACTACGACGCGATCAAGTACACCTACACTCCGGCGGGCAAACTCAAGACGCTGACCGACGCCGCGGGCAACACCTGGACCCATACCTACGACTTGCGCGGCCGCGAATACCAGACCGACGACCCGGACAAGGGCACCACCAAGACCTTCTACAACGACCTGGACCAGGTCACCTCGACCGAGGATGCCCGCGGCAAGAAACTCTTCTACGTCTACGACCCGATCGGCCGCAAAACCGAAGAACACGCCGACTCTCTCACCGGCCCGCTGCTGACCAAGTGGACCTACGACACCGCCCGCCGGGGCCAGTTGGCCAGCACGACCCGTTACATCGGCGGGGCTGCCTACGTCGCCACCGTCAACCTCTACGACAACCTCAACCAGCCGCTCCGCACCACCTACACCATCCCGTCCGTCACAGGAGAACAAGCACTCGCGGGCAGCTACCAATACGTCGCCCGCTACAACCTGGACGAGAGCGTCAAGTCCACCAGCTTCCCGGCGGTGTCCCAAGCCACCGGCATGGGCGTTGAGACCGTCTCCGAAACCTACGATGATCTCAACCGGCCGATCACCACGACCGGCAACACCAAACTCGTCACCGACACCACGTACTCGGCGACCGGGCAGCTCAAGCAGCTCGAGCTGTCCACCGGCGGTAAGAAGACATGGGTCAGCTACTCATATGAGTACGGCACCCAGCGCCTGCATGAATCACGCACCGAACGCGAAGACATCGCCGGCGTCGACCGTGACGCCAGCTACGCCTACGACGATGCCGGTGACGTCACCAGCATCACCGACGTCTCCCGGGCCGGCACCGACAACCAGTGCTTCCGTTATGACTACCTCCAGCGCCTCACCGACGCCTGGACCCCGACCGGTGCGTGCAGCGACGGACCGGACAAGACCCTTCTCGGCGGCCCAGCACCGTATTGGAGCAGCTACGGCTACGACTCCACCGGCAATCGCACAACCGAGACCCAACACGGCGTCGGCGCCGTGGCAGCCGACACGACCCGCACCTACCACTACCCAGACCCGGGACAGGGCCAGCACCGCCTGTCCTCGGTCACCCAGACCGGCGCCGCAGGAAACCGCACCGACAGCTACGACTACGACGCCGCCGGCAACACCACCACCCGCGACATCGGAAACGCCGACCAGACACTGAGCTGGGACACCGAAGGTCACCTGGCGACCACCACCGACAGCACCGGCAGCACAAGCTACGCCTACGACGCCGACGGCAACCGGCTCCTACGCCGCGACCCCACCAGCACCACCGTCTACCTGCCGAACATGGAACTGCGCCTGGACAAGGCGACAGGAAAAGTCTCCGGAACCCGCTACTACGATCACGGCGACGCCCTCGTCGCCGTCGGTGACGGCACCAGCATTCAGTTCCAGTCAGCCGATCCGCACGGCAGCGCCGAACTATCCATCGACGGATCGACCCAGGCACTCGCCCAACGCCGCTTCACGCCGTTCGGCCAATTCCGCGGCTCACCGACCGGGATATGGCCGACCGACAAGGGCTTTGTCGGCGGCACCATCGACCCCTCCGGCCTGACCAACCTCGGCGCCCGCCAATACGACCGCGACACCGGCCGTTTCATCTCCGTCGACCCACTGTTCGACCTCACGGACCCGCAATCGTGGAACGGCTACGCCTACAGCGACAACAATCCAGCCACCAAGAGCGACCCTGACGGCGAGAACGCCTGCGTCCGCGAAGAGGACAGTGCGGGCTGCAGAGCGACTGACCAAACCGGCACCGTCCGCGACGCCAACGGAAGATCCTACGGCCCTACGTCCAACAAGAACTACTGCGACTACCACTACTGCGGCCCCACAGTCTTCCCCGGAAACGGACCGGTACCCAAACCTCCGATCGTCATCCACTTCACCCCGGTCTACACCTTCTACCCTAAAAGCCCCGAGCAGGGCCGAGCGATCTTCGACTACATGCTCAAACGCTGCGAATTCGGCAGCTCCTCCTTGGCGGCAGCATGCTCCGGCTACTTCGGCCCATGCAACGGCGACGCCGGCTGCCAAATACAACAAAGCTTTATGTATAGTGAAGCCTGTAGCCATTTTAAAGGTGTCTGTTCAAAGCAATCCGCATGGAAACCATTCCTGGATGCACTTGAGGCGGGTGTCGCCGGCTTCGGGCTCACTCCGAATCTTCCGGAAAGGGGGCAAGAGGGAGAGCGTGGCGCTCCCGGTGGCCAGGTCGGCAAGAGTATAAGCCAACAGAAGCAGGGAAGGCATGTCCTTGGCGACCGGCTTTATGGTGGAGGTGGATACTTCACTGACATATCCCATGCGCAGGAAGTGCTTGATGCCTACCACTCAGGGGACGCCACTGTGCTTGGGCAAAGCAGAAGTGGAAACGTGGTGGTGCGATACGATAGAGTAACCGGTTATAACAATAATCCGGCTCGAGGGTACCTTAACCAGGAGACGAACATCTTCATGATCAAGGGGACTAAGAGTCCTAGTGTTGTCCCGATTAGTCCGGCATGGTCTGGCGGATAATATGGATACCTTGGAATTCGAGAATTCAGTAGTCCTCCAAGTGCTACAAGCATCGCATGGGCTTATCTCGCCTGATATGCTTGCTATATCGGCTAAGGTGAGTTCGGAAAATGTAGTATTGTACTTCGCTCTACGGCGTAAGACGGACGAGGTAGATGAAGACGTCGAAGACATCATTTTCGAGCTGGATGCGCTGCTTGGAGGTGGGGTGATGTTGGAGGCGCAAATCTATGTTGGTACCCCGGACGAAAATTGGCCGGGGCGCTCCTGCCGCTTGGTTTATCTGGCAAAAAATTCCACGACCTGATTGACATTATGTGCATCGGCTACACGACTGGTTAATGGGATCGACTATCACGGCAAATTTGCGAGGTCGAAGCGTCTAGAGACTGAGACCAGTACTGATAGCCTTTGGGATCGCCTCCGATGGGCGCCTGGCCGCCGGACGTACGTAACCCCCACGCCCCGAGTTGCACCGAAACAACGTTGGCCAGGCCTGGCGGTGAGATGGCTGAGCTGATCTGGGACGTCCGATGCTTGACCGCCGATCAGGTGCGGCAGGCGCGCGACCAGGCGGGGTCCACGTGGCAGGAATTAACGTTTTCCGCCGACGGGTTGGGCGGGCTGCCTGAGCGTGGGGACAGCGTACATGCGTCCGTACGCGGTGCACCTAATTGTCTATGGCCGTCTGGTTATTCTCCACTTCTGATGCGGTTGGCGAATCCGCAAGATCGTGGTTGCGATGCCGAGAAGGTGGTGGACGAAGTACGCGCCGCCGGTGAACAGCTCTCTTCCGAGGCGCGGGAGTGGAGGCGGGGGCCAGTCATCCGCCGCACATGCCAATGTCTGTTTCGACTTTGACGACTCCGGCGAACATGCCGCTCACCCGATCGATGGCGATCAGGACACTGGCGGGCGCACGACGCTCTTCCGCGTTCCGGCTGTTCGGCGAGCATGCGGCTCCGTTGGCGATAATCCGGCGGTCTCGTCCTCTGCCGGCTGGCCGAAGCGTACGGTCCTGGAGCTCACCGCCGAGCGGAAGCGTCCCGAGGCCGCATCGATCACGCAGTGACCGGTGTGGAAGACCCCGGAACGTCCGGAACAGCTGCGTTCAACGTGCCAGCGCGACCTCTGCGGATCCGGGCTTGCCGTGCACCTTCCGTCGAACTCCAAGTCGCAGCCGACGACCAGGCCTTCGTCCACACCCTCGGCGACCGCACTCGCCTTGGCCTGGGCGAAACGCTCGACCAGGTCGCCGGTGTGCCAGCTGACACCGCATCTTCGTCCACGCCACTGACCTGCACGACGGGGTCCATGCCTGCCCGCCGGAGCAGGGCCAGACGAGACGGGGAGGCGGGCGCCAGGATCAACTCCACCCTGAGTAGTTGTCCTCTCGGCGGTCATCGCGGGGCCACGCTATCCCGCCAATCGTTTCCGGATCTGCGGGTGCCCAAAATTCCATCCGTGTAGGTGAGAGGCATGACGTCCAGCGGTGCTCCCCGACCGGA
Source organism: Actinoallomurus sp. CA-142502 (assembly GCF_050936355.1). Classification (NCBI taxonomy): domain Bacteria; kingdom Bacillati; phylum Actinomycetota; class Actinomycetes; order Streptosporangiales; family Thermomonosporaceae; genus Actinoallomurus; species Actinoallomurus sp. CA-142502. The sequence continues at coordinate 7,701,995 of NZ_JBNJMY010000001.1, read as the reverse complement.
TGGGCTGCCTGAAGGGCGGCGTGGTCGCGAACGAGGTCGTCCCGATCACGGACTACGTCCGCTTCGCCACCCCCTACAGTTTCCGGCCCGACTGGTGCGAGGCCGCTGACCCCGAGTCGAACGGGATCGTGGAGAACCTGGTCGGCTACGCCAAGCGGGATCTGGTTGTCCCGCAGGCGCCGTTCGAGGACCTGACGCGGCGAACGTTGCCGCGAGGCAGTGGTGCGCCGAGGTCAACGGCATGCCGCACTCGGAGATCGTGGCGGTCCCCGCTGGCCGGCTCGGGGTCGAGCGGGAACTTCTTACCGCGTTGCCGTCGCTGCGGCCGAGTGTCAACAACGTCCGACAGTTTTAGACGTTCGACTATCTCGCCAGCTTGGAATGGATCCGGGCCGCCGAGAACTTCTGCGCGGTCGGCCCCACCGGAACCGGCAAGTCCCACAGCCTGGTCGCGTTCGGCGTCGCCAGACGATTGACTTCACGCCGGGATCTGCGCTTAATGATCACCCTGTCGCGTGGCTGTGGGTGCTCCGTGGGTGCTCGAACGTCGCGACACGGGCAGTCACGTGACAACACAACCCGACAGCCGAACCGGCAAAGCTCGGGACACAGCGGCATAGATCGACACTGAGAGCGCCGATCTGTTACAGGAGCAGTGGACTCTTAATCCGCGGGTTCGGAGTTCGAGTCCCGTGCGGTGCCCTCCCGCTTGGCTGGGTACGTTCGGTGGTTGGTCCCGCGTGTCGCTGCGTCCCCGAGGCGGGGATTGTGGCCGGTGGTGGACGAGTCCCCCGTGTGGTGGTGTCGCGACGATCACCGCTACTCGGTTGCGTCGGCGCGGTCGGTCCGCAGGGCTCTGCCGATGTCACGGCTACGCCCTGGTGATCCTCGGGTGCCTCCACGTCGCCGAGATCGTGCGCCGGCGCTGGGGGACAGGGCGCTGAGGCATGCGTCGGACCCTCGGCGGACGAAGGGTTCGCCGGGTCATGGCGTTATGGGGCGCGAGCACGGGGAATGATCGCGAGGCAAGGTTGGGCAGCACCCCCCGAGGCCCAGGTCGTCGGCAGCGGGGGGTTAGGCAGTGTTGATCGGGACCGGACGCCGCAGTACGGCGGCGATCGTCGGTGGGCTGGCCGCGGTGCTCGCCGTCGCCGGATGTGCCGGGGGCTCTCACAAGGCCGCCCCGGTGTCCAAGGCGACGGCCGTCGCGCCGGTCGCCACCGAGATGCAGGCCTATGTCGCCAAGGTCTGGCCGGAGGCCGGGAAGATCTGGCCCGGCGTCGTGCTGAAGGACCAGCGGATCGTCATCGGGGACGGGCGTACGGCGCGGCTCATCAGTGTCGACGGCGTCGAGAATCTCACTCCCGCCGACCTCACCAAGCACAAGGTCCAGATCCCGTCGTCCGGTTCGCTCTACACCAACTGGGACGGGCATCCGACCGTCGTCATCAACAGTGCCGACTCCTCGTACACCGACGAGGCCAAGGACGAGCACGCCAGCCTGTCGGCGATCCTGTTCGGGGCGGCGACCGACGAGCTGTTCCACTCGTGGCAGCAGCGCGGCAGAGCGCTGGACCGGCATCCGATGCGCGGCACCGAGTACCCGCTCGCGGTCACGCCGCGGCTCTACCGCGCGATGATCTACAACGATGTGGTCGCCGCCTACCACGATCCGAAGCAGAAGCAGCAGCGGCTCGCGAACGCCGCGTACTGGTACCAGAAGTGGCAGAAGGAGTACGCCGACGAGGCGAAGCACGCCGCCACCACCGACGCGTCCGAGGGCGCGGCGGGCTACTTCGACGCCGTCGCCTCGGCCATGGTCGGCGGCGCGGACCGTACGAAACCGGACGAGATACGGGAACACGTTGGGTTCGAGCCGCTCGACCAGGGCCTGGATCCGAGGCGCCTGACCGTCGACGGCGAGGCCGCGCCGCTCGGCGCCCTCGCCGGCCTGCTCCTGGACCAGGCGCAGGAGCACAACAAGAAGGAGAAGGACAAGCACGCGCTGTCCTGGCAGAAACAGGTCGCCCAGAGCGGCCAGACGCCGCTCGCGCTGCTGCTGCAAGGGGTCGCGCCGGTGGCCGAGCAGCCGTCGGACGGCCTGCGCCAGGCGATCCAGGACGAGCTCGCCAAGCAGAACAGCGACCTGATCCCACGCTTCAACCCGCTGGTGCGGGCGTACAACAACAGCGGCGACGCGCTGCTGCTCGTACCGCTGGAGACCGCCACCGGGGACCTGGAGACGGGCGGCTACTACACGACCAAGAACGTGCCGTACGCGATGCTCGCCCGCCTGAACGGCACGTTCCGGTTCACGTCCGGGCAGCTGACGGCGAAGGACGCGTCCGTGCTGACGGGCACGGTAGACGGCCACCAGTACGTGATCGTGCCGCTGGACCCGGAGCACAAGACGTCGAAGCTGTCGGACAACCGCCTGCAGCTGGACACGGGCCCGCTGACCGGCACGTTCCACGTGAAGGCCCAGAAACTGAACGGCCGCGAGGGCCTCGTCGTCCAGTGACGCCGAGGAGACATCCCTAGGATCGCGATGCCGGGCCGAGCCGCGCCCGGCACGCGGCGAGGGGAGACGAGCGGTGGCCGACCGGGCGGAGGACGGCCTCGGTGGTACGGCGGAGACCATTCGCCGGCTGGTGTCACTCCTTCCGCTGGAGCTGCGGGACCGCGCGTCGTTGGAACTCCGGGCCGAGGGCCTCGATCCGGGAGAACCGGCCGAGCCCCGCGGTACGGCCGGGCCTCCCGCCGCACGGTCTTACGCTGCGCCGCCTTTCGCCCCGCCGTCTTCCGCCGCGTCATCTCTCGGGGCCGGGCTCGGGCGGTCGTTGCGGGACGCCGGGACGGTGCTCGAATGTGATGCCGTCCTGTCCGCCGTACGGCGACCGGACTGGGACGCGCTCGCCGGCGAGCATCGGCGGGAGCCGTTCGGACGGTCGCAGCGACGGGCTCTGATCGCCCACTCCGGCTGTCCCGACGCCCTGACGCGGGCCCTGCTCACGCCGTGGGACTCTCTCGTGGCGGGGCGGCTCGCGTCGCGGCGGCGGGCCGTTCCGCCGTGGGCCTGGCGGGCGGCCCTGACACGCATCGGGGAGATGCGGCCGTGGTTCTTCCGCCGCGTGCTCACCGAGGAGACGGTCGAGGAGCTCATCCTCACCACCCCGCGCCTGGACCTTCTGGTCCGGGCCGTCGACGGGTACGACCACAACGGTCACCGGGGGGCGCGGACGTTCTGGGAGTGCGCGGGGCGGCTGCTGCGGAGCCGGCTCCACGACGACCGGGACGGCTGGCCGGCCGCCGCCGCGGCGCTGCCGTCCCATCCGGGGACGTTCACCGGCCTGCTCCGCCGGATCGAGACCCCGTCGGCCCACGACGACCTGCCCCGCCGGCTCCCGGACGCGACCGTCCGGACCGCCTCGTCGCGTCGGCCCGAGGTCTCGCCGGCCGACGCTGCCCCGTCTCACCGGCTCGGTGACCGTCCGGACGAGCCCGGTCGTCCTCGCCGGCTCCCGGACGGGACCGCTCGAACCGCCTCGTCGCGGCGGCCCGAGGTCCCGCCGGCCGACGCCGATCCGCCTCACCGGCTCGGTGACCGTCCGGACGAGCCCGGTCGTCCTCAGCGGCTCCCGGACGGGACCGCTCGAACCGCCTCGTCGCGGCGGCCCGAGGTCCCGTCGGCCGACGTTGCCCCGCCTCACCGGCTCGGCGATCGCCCGGACGAGCCCGGCCGCGCCGACCTGCGGCTTCTCGCGCAGGCGCCCGACGTCGTGCTCGCGGACGTCATCGCAGGGCTCGCGGATCCGGTCCTGGAGGACATGTACGACCGCGACCTGGCGCGCTTGCGGACCCGGGAGCACCTGGCCGGCATGGTCGTGGACCGGTTGGTCGCCGCCGGAGTGCCGCCGCGGCCCGTCTTCGCCCGCTGGACGTACGGCGCGATGGCCACGCCGGCGACGCGGGCCTGGGCGCACGGGCTGAACTGGATGCTCGACCAGGTCAACGAGAGCAGAGCCGGGTACGACGTGACGTTGCGCCGCCTGCTCGCGGCCCGCCTGCCGCGCCCGGGCGCGGTGACGGACCTGGCCGGGGCGCTCCACGCCTGCGCGGGCGCGGTCGAGGCCGAGGCGTTGCTCACGGCGATGTACGGGCCGGACGGGTCGCCGCCGTGGCACGGGCTGGTCCTCGCCCACCACGACACGCCGTTCCGCGAGCCGGTGCTGTGCGTCCTGGCCGCCCGCGAAGGGCTGCCCGCGGCCCTGGCCGAGGACCTGCCCGCCCGCGACCTCCTCCTGCTGGCCGCCCACAGCCGGGCGGCGGCGCGCGTGATCGTGACGATGCTGCACCGCACGCCCGACTCCCGGACTCTCCTCCGCCGGGTACGGGCCGAGGGTTTCCTGGACGACGGCGAGCTGGTGAGGACGACCCGCCCGGCCAGGGCGCTCCTGGCCTACGCGTGCCGCCCGGAGACACCCGGCGCCGTCATCGAGCACTGCTCCCGCCTGGTCGAGGCGGCGGCGCGGGCGGCTCCGGCGGGGTTCTGGCCCGCGTTGTGGCGGTCGCTGCCCGCCTTCGACGGCAGCCTCCCCGAGCTACTGAAAGCGGCCGGCGAGTGACCGGGACGTCATCCCGGCTGCCAGGGCGCCTCCGGTACGGGGGCGATGCTCCGCGCCCGTACGCTCCCGATGCCCCCTCGTGTCGCCAGCACGATCAGGCGGTCGCCGCGGACCAGCAGATACCCGTCCTGCGGCTCCCAGTCGAAATGCTGCCCGCCGCGGCGCCCGACCGCGAGCACCCGTGACTCTCCCCGCTGGTTGGCCTCGCTCAGCGGGCGGCCCTCCAGCGCCGAGCCCTGGGCGATGGGCACGTCGGCGATGAGCATCACCTTGCGCCCGACCGGGATGGTGCCGATGATCTGGCGTTCCATCATGGCCGCCGCGAACGCGGGCGCGGCCAGGAACGACACGCTGCGCGACACCGGGATGTGGAAGTTGCGGTGGACCCGCCCGGCCAGGTCGTCGTCGAACAGCCGCAGCACGACCCGTACGTTGTCCTTAAGGTCGCGCGAGCTCAGGCCCGCCTCCAGGTTGGTGATGTCGTCGCTGGTGACGGTCACGACCGCGCGGCACGTGCTGACCCACGCGCTGCGCAGTGTCTCCTTGCGCGTCGCGTCGCCGAACACGATCGGCAGCTTCTCGCGGCGTGCCAGCGGCACCCCGACGGCGTCCTCGTTCATCTCCACGCAGACGACGGGCACGCCGAGGTCGTTCAGCTGCGCGACCACGCGTACGCCGACGCCGCCCAGGCCGACGACCACGACGTGCCCGCTGATCGGCTCGCTCAGCGCGAGCGGCCCGGCGAGCCGGGCGCGCACGAGCGCGTCGACGACCGCGGCGGTGATCGCGGGCACCAGGGCCAGGCTCGCCAGTGTGACGATCACCTGGGTCGCCTTGGCCGCCCCGCCGAGCGACGTGTCGGGGTTGGCGGCCCCGGCCAGGTCGAGCAGGACGAGATAGAGCGACTCGCTGAACGAGGACCCGCCGGACAGGGCCAGCGCCAGCGTGCCGAGCACGATGACGGCCAGGAGGACGAGCACCACCTGCATCAGCCGGCGGTTGAGGACGAGCCGCAGGTTACGCGCGAGGAAGGCGTACGGCCGGTGATGCGGCCGGTGCGCGCTGAGCGGGTCGCGCGGGGTCTTGTCGGCGACCGCGAGGACGAGGTTGGCGGTCTCGTGCGGGTCCGGCAGCAGCCGCGGGTTGCCCTCGGACCGTCGCGTGTCGGCCAGCCCGCAGATGATGGTCTTCGGCCGGTCGCTGCGGCGGGCGACGTACAGCGTGCGGCCGGCGACGCGTACGTGGCTGGGTGCCGGGTCGCCGAGCGCGGCGGCCACGAACGACGGCGCCGCCATCGCGCCGTCCGACAGCACCGCGCAGTCGTTGAACAGCGTGCGGATCCGCGCGCCCAGCGAGGTGTTCGACATCCGGATGACGAGCCGGGCGCCGGGGTTGAGCTCCTGCACGCGCAACGCCGCGTGGATGTTGCCGACCTCGCTGTTGCCGACGAGCGCGACCGCCCGCGCCAGGTCCGCGTTGACGTCGCGGAACGCCTCGTCGTTCAGTTCGAGCGCCTCGTGCACCTTCACGCGGGGAAGGCGGGCGATCTGCGGGCCGTGGTTGCGTTTCTTCGACGGCAGGATGACGGTGACGTCCTGCAGGTAACGCGTGGTCAGCTCGTCGGCCAGCCGGAAGGCCAGCGGCGTGTCGCCGCAGACGACGAGGTGTCCGCGCATGGCGCTGCGTCGTCGGGGGACTGTCGGCACGCCGTGATCCTATGCTCCGTCCGGCGAGGTCCCATGTGCCGTTGGAGGTACTGGGGGGCGGCCGTTCTACGTACGATGATCTTCGCCGTTGGTCCGCGTTGGACTCCAAGCCACTCTTGGGTACCGTTGGAGACCAGACCGAGAGGCGCTGCAACGGGCCGAGGCCCGCCACGCTCGGCCTGCACCACGATCGCGAAGGGCGCCTCCCGACACAACGGGGGGTGGACCAGTGGACAAAGACGAACGCCAGACCACGAGTGCTCTCAAACAGCTGCTCGCCGAACGCGTCGTGGTGCTCGACGGGGCCTGGGGCACGATGCTCCAGGGCGCCAAGCTCAGCCCCGAGGACTACCGCGGCGACCGTTTCACCGACCACCCGCGCGACGTCACCGGCGACCCGGACCTGCTCAACCTCACCCGTCCGGACGTCATCCTCGACGTGCACCGCCAGTACCTCGCGGCGGGCGCGGACATCACGACGACCAACACGTTCACCGCGACGAGCATCGGCCAGGCCGACTACGGCCTCCAGGAGTACGTGCGCGAGATGAACCTCGCGGGCGCACGCCTCGCCCGCCAGGCCGCCGACGAGGCCGGCGGACGCTTCGTCGCCGGCTCGGTCGGCCCGCTGAACGTCACGCTGTCGCTGTCGCCCCGCGTCGACGACCCGGCGTACCGCGCGGTCTCCTTCGACGACGTCCGCGCCGCGTACGCCGAGCAGATGGCGGCGCTCGCCGAGGGCGGCGTCGACCTGCTCCTCGTCGAGACGATCTTCGACACGCTCAACGCGAAGGCCGCGATCGCCGCGGCCCGCGAGGTCGCCCCGGACCTGCCGCTGTGGATCTCGGTGACGATCGTCGACCAGAGCGGGCGCACCCTGTCCGGCCAGACCGTCGAGGCGTTCTGGAGCTCGATCGAGCACGCCGAGCCGCTCGTCGTCGGCGTGAACTGCTCGCTGGGCGCCGCGGAGATGCGCCCGTACGTCGCGGAGCTGTCCGGACTGGCCGGCACCTACACCGCCTGCCACCCGAACGCCGGCCTGCCCAACGCGTTCGGCGAGTACGACCAGACCCCGGAGGAGACCGCGCGGCTGGTCGGCGAGTTCGCCGCCGCCGGGCAGGTCAACATCGTCGGCGGCTGCTGCGGCACGAGCCCGGCGCACATCGGCCTGATCGCGGACGCGGTGAAGGGCATGGCGCCCCGCGAGGTCCCCGAGCTCACGCCGGGCACGCGGTTCAGCGGCCTGGAGCCGTTCGCGATCGGCCCGGACACCGGCTTCGTCATGATCGGCGAGCGCACCAACGTCACCGGCTCGGCCCGCTTCCGGCGGCTGATCGAGGCCGACGACTACCAGGCCGCCGTCGACGTGGCGCTGGAGCAGGTGCGCGGCGGCGCGAACCTCCTCGACGTGAACATGGACGCCGACCTGCTCGACAGCGAGCAGGCCATGACGACGTTCCTCAACCTCATCGCGACCGAGCCCGAGGTCGCGCGCATCCCGATCATGGTCGACAGCTCGCGGTGGAGCGTACTGGAGGCCGGGCTGCGGTGCGTGCAGGGCAAGGGCGTGGTCAACTCCATCAGCCTCAAGGAGGGCGAGGAGCTCTTCCTGGAGCAGGCCCGCCGGATCCGCGACTACGGCGCCGGCGTCGTCGTCATGGCCTTCGACGAGCAGGGACAGGCCGACACCACCGAGCGCAAGGTGGCGATCTGCGGCCGCGCGTACGACCTGCTCACGCAGAAGGCGGGCTTCGCGCCCGAGGACATCATCTTCGACCCGAACGTCCTGGCCGTCGCCACCGGCATCGCCGAGCACAACGGGTACGCCAAGGCGTTCATCGACGCGCTGCCGCTGATCAAGGAGCGCTGCCCCGGCGCCCGTACCAGCGGCGGCATCTCCAACCTGTCGTTCTCCTTCCGGGGCAACGACGTCGTCCGCGAGGCGATGCACTCGGCGTTCCTGTTCCACGCCGTACGCGCCGGGCTGGACATGGGCATCGTCAACGCCGGGCAGCTCGCGGTGTACCAGGACATCCCGGCCGACCTGCTCGAACTCGTCGAGGACGTGATCTTCGACCGGCGTGATGACGCGACGGACCGGCTGGTCACCTTCGCCGGTACGGTCAGCGGCAAGGGCACGCAGCGCGCCGTCGACCTGTCCTGGCGCGAGGGCACGGTCGAGGAGCGGCTGTCGCACGCGCTCGTGCACGGCATCGTCGACTACATCGAGGACGACACCGAAGAGGCCCGGCAGAAGGCCGCGCGTCCCCTCGACGTGATCGAGGGTCCGCTCATGGACGGCATGAAGGTCGTCGGTGACCTGTTCGGCTCCGGGAAGATGTTCCTGCCGCAGGTGGTCAAGAGCGCCCGCGTGATGAAGCGGTCGGTCGCCTACCTCGAGCCGTTCATGGAGGAGGAGAAGGAACAGGCCCGCCGGGAGGGCCGTCTCGACACCAGCCGCGGCAACGGCAAGGTCGTCATGGCCACGGTCAAGGGCGACGTGCACGACATCGGCAAGAACATCGTCGGCGTCGTCCTCGGCTGCAACAACTACGAGGTCATCGACCTGGGCGTCATGGTCCCGGCCGCCAAGATCCTCGACACGGCGGTGGCCGAGGGCGCCGACGCGGTCGGCCTGTCCGGGCTGATCACCCCGTCGCTGGACGAGATGGTCGGCGTCGCGAACGAGATGCAGCGCCGCGGCCTGAAGCTCCCGCTGATGATCGGCGGCGCGACGACCTCGCGGCAGCACACGGCGGTGCGGATCGCCCCGGCGTACGAGGCCACCACCGTCCACGTGCTGGACGCCTCGCGCGTCGTCGGCGTGCTGTCGGACCTGCTCGACCCGGAGCGCTCCGAGGCGCTCGCCGTCTCCAACCGCGAGGAGCAGGAGCGGCTGCGCGAGCAGCACGCCGGCCGGAAGCAGCGCCCGCTGCTCACCGTGGACGAGGCCCGCGCGAACCGCGAGCAGGTCTCCTTCGACGACCTGCCGACTCCCGCCTTCACCGGCCTGCGCACCGTACGGCCGGAGCTCACCGAGCTGCGCGAGATGATCGACTGGCAGTTCTTCTTCCTGGCCTGGGAGCTGAAGGGCAAGTTCCCGGCGATCCTGGACCAGCCGGTGGCGCGCGAGCTGTACGACGACGCGAACGCCATGCTCGACGAGATCATCGCGGCCGGTTCGCTGCGGCCGGAGGGCGTGTACGCGTTCTGGCCCGCGCACGCCGACGGCGACGACATCGTGGTCGACGCGGGCGCCGACGGCACGGTGCGCCTGCCGATGCTGCGCCAGCAGACCGCCAAGCCGGAGGGCCGGCCGAACCGGTCCCTCGCCGACTACGTGGCCCCGTCCGGGGACCACCTCGGCGGCTTCGCGGTGGCCGTGCACGGCGCCGACAAGCTCGCCGCCGGGTACGAGGCCCAGCAGGACGACTACCGGTCGATCATGGTCAAGGCGCTCGCCGACCGTCTCGCCGAGGCGTTCGCGGAGTGGCTTCACCTGAAGGCGCGCCGCGAGTGGTTCGAGCCGGACGCCGAGCCGGCGCTGGAGGACCTGCACGCCGAGCGTTTCCGCGGCATCCGCCCGGCCCTCGGCTACCCGGCGAGCCCGGACCACAGCGAGAAGCGCGAACTGTTCGAGCTCCTGCACGCCACCGACGCCGGCCTGAACCTCACGGAGTCGTACGCGATGACCCCGGCGGCGGCCGTCAGCGGCCTGATCTTCGCCCACCCGTCGTCGCGATACTTCACCGTCGGCCGGCTGGGCCGCGACCAGATCGAGGACTACGCCCGCCGCCGCGGCATGGACGTCGCCGAGGTCGAACGCTGGCTGCGCCCCAACCTCGCCTACGACCCCGACGAGTCCTGACCGGTTCCCCGGCTCACGCGCCCGTACGGGAGAGCTCGTCGCTCCAGTAGGCGCCGGCCGGCAGGGTGTCCCAGGGGTTCGGCAGGTCGTCGTCGGTGACGTAGAGGTACCCGGCGTTGCGCTGCTTGCTGAGGGCGACCGCGTTCTCCATGGCGGCCTGCGTCGACGTGGCGTACACCAGGTGCCAGAACCTGTTCGGGTCGGCGGAGCTCAGCTCCCACGACGGGGCCGACCAGGAGGTGTAGGCGGCGTACGTGCCCTCGAACATCACCAGGACGTCCGCCGCCGATGAGTAGCACTGGTCGGCGGCGGCGCCGGGGTTGTCCACGGTGAGGGCCCCGGCGTGGCGCTGCTTCGTGTACGAGCCGACCGCGATGTACAGGTTGACGTACGCGTTGCCGGTGCCGCAGACGTTCTGCGCGTCGTCGAAGAAGATGCCCGCGAGGCCGTAGCCGCCGTACCAGCGGTACCAGGTGTCCACGTCGCCTTCGACCTGGGCCGTCCACGCCGAGGTGGACGTCTGACCGCCGCGCGTCGTACGGCCGGTGGTGCCGAAGTATCCGGTGTCGACGTAGCCGATGACCCTGACACCGGCCTGCGCGGCGGCGCGGATGGCGTTCGCGTAGCTCTGGTCGAACGCGGTGCCCGGGCCGTTGCCGGGATTGGCGACCGAGATCCCGACCGCCGGAGCGCCCTGGGCGAGCCGGGTCCAGTACGTGCTGCCGGGGCCGCCGCCCGGATCGAAGTACGCCGGGACGGCGAGGTGCTGCACACCGGCCGACGCCCGCGCCGGAGCCGCTGCGGCCGTCAGGCCGAGGACCAGCAACGCGGCGGCGACGCACGCGCGGACGGCTCCTACCGGTGGTAACGCTCTGCTCCGTGACCGGTTCCTCGACACGCTGATCACCTTCCGGGGGCGGGTGCCCTCAGAATCGGTTGCGTTTTCGCGCGTGTCAACCGGCACTTTCGAGCAGATTCGAGCACGCGCGGTGGAAGTGGCTGCCGCAGACCGCGGAACGGCCGGCCGCGCACCTCGCGTGACGGTCGCTCGGCTCAGGCGGTCGTGCTCGGCGCGCGGAGGCGGCCGTGCAGGTGCATGTCGTGGTACCCGTCGGCGTGCCGGGTGCGCCCGCGCATCGTGCCCTCGTACGCGTAACCGGCCTTCTCCGCGACCCGGCACGACGCGCGGTTGAGGGTCGAGTGCGCCAGTTCCAGGCGGTTCAGGCCGAGGGCGAACATCCAGTCGGTCACGGCCGTCAGCGCCCGGCCGGCGACGCCACGACCGCGCGCCGCGGGCAGCACCCAGTACGCCGCCTCACCGAACCCGTCGGAGAGGTAGAGCCGGCGGACCCCGACGCGCCCGAGCACGGTGTCCCCGTCGGCGATCGCCCAGTCGGCGCCGGTCTCCCGCGCCCACCGGTCCGCCCAGCGCGCCACCCATTCCCGGGCCTCGTCCTCGGTCAGGGACCGGGCGTGCCACCTCTGGATGTCCTCCTCGGCGTACGCCGCGACGAGAACCGGCACGTCCGCCGCGGTCCAGGGGCGGATCGTCAGTTCGTCCACGGACAGCGACGGCTGCGACCGGCCGCCCATCCGCCCGGCCGGCACCGCGGGCTCCACGAGATCAGGCATGCGCCCATCATGTCGCCACCGCTCGAAGCCCGCACTTGCCATTCCGGTGACCACGAGGAGTAACGTGCCGGAACGTCGTATAAGTACTGTCCATTTTTTTGGGCAGTACGTGATTTGCGCGAGGCCGTGCGCTACGGGGCCTTTCTCGGGGTGCGGCCCGGCAGAGAGGAGCTGTATGACCGCGGCCACGGATACTTCACGAGCGCCCGGCGGCGAGGAGAGCAGGCATCTTCGCCGCGACATCGGACGTGTCGGCCTGCTCTTCACCGGCGTCGGCTCGATCATCGGTTCGGGCTGGCTGTTCGGTGCGATGAACGCCAGCATCATCGCCGGCCCCGCCGCCATCTTCTCCTGGGCGATCGCCGGCCTGATGATCGTGTTCATCGGCCTGTCGTTCTCCGAGCTCGGCACCATGTTCCCGGTCACCGGGGGTGTCGTCCGCTTCCCGATGTACGCCTTCGGCGGCTTCGCCAGTTATTCGATGGGCTGGATCACCTGGGTCGCCGCGGCCGTCGTACCGGCGATCGAGACGACCGGCGTGCTGCAGTACGCCACCAAGTGGTACCACTTCACCGACAAGCACATGGTCCACGGTGAGCCGGTGCACACGCTGACGCCGGTCGGCATCGGGGCGGCTCTCCTGCTGCTCGCGGCCTTCTGCGTCATCAACGCGATCGGAGTGCGGTTCTTCGCCCAGATCAACAACGTGCTGGTCTGGTGGAAGCTCATCGTGATCATGGTGGTCGTGGTGGCGTTCCTGGTCACCGCGTTCCACGCCGCGAACTTCTCCGATCACGGGTTCGCCCCGGCCGGCGGCAAGGCCATGCTGACCGCGATCTCCACGTCGGGCATCACGTTCTCCTATCTGGGTTTCCGCCAGGCCATCGAACTGGCCGGAGAAAGCGACAACCCCCGACGGAACGTTCCATTCGCGGTGATCGGCTCCGTCGTCCTCTGCATGGCCATCTACGTGCTCCTGCAGATCGCCTTCATCGGCGCGCTTTCCGGAGGCGACCTGGCGCACGGCTGGTCGAAGCTGTCGTTCACGAACGACTTCGGCCCGCTCGCCGCGGTCTCCACGGCGATCGGCCTGGGCTGGCTGGCCACCGTCCTGTACGTCGACGCCGTGGTCTCCCCGGGCGACACCGGCCTGATCTACTCCGCCGTCACCTCGCGGCTGGGCTACACGATGGCGCGCAACGGCGCCGCGCCCGCCGGCATCGGCAAGCTGAGCAGGCGGGGCGTGCCGTGGGTGTCATTGATCATCACGTTCGTCGTCGCGGCGATCATGCTGCTGCCGTTCCCGAGCTGGCAGCAGCTCGTCGGCCTCGTCACCTCGGCGACGGTCATGTCGTTCGGCTCCGGACCGCTCGCGCACGCGGCGCTCCGCCGTCAGCTGCCCGACGAGCATCGTCCGTTCCGGCTCTGGGGCGGCGACACGATCCCGCTGCTGGCCTTCTTCTCCGCGAACCTGATCATCTACTGGACCGGCTGGAACACCAACTGGAAGTTCTTCGTCATCGTCCTGTTCGGGTACGTCATGATGGCGATCTTCGCGGCGACCGGCCAGCTCAAGCACAAGATGGAATGGAAGGCCGGCGCGTCGTGGGTCCTCCCGTGGCTGGCCGGCATCGCGCTGATCAGCTATCTGGGTGACTACGACGGTGGCCGTGGCGTCTTCAAGGGCCTCGTGATGGGCTTCGCCGTGAACGCCGTCTGGAGCGTGGTGATCTACATCATCGCGGTCAAGGTACGGCTGCCCGGCGAGCGTGTACGCGCGATCATCGCCGAACTGCCGCACGACGAGGTGGACAGCGAACCCGCACTCGCAGACTGAGCTCCCCGCTCTCGGCACGAGCCCCGTTCTCCGGTGAGAGCGGGGCTCGTGCCGGTTACGCGTTGAGGCGTTCGGTGATCGTGTCGAGGGTGCGGAGGATGGCGACGGTCTCGTCCAGCGGCATCAGCGGGGACTCGGTGTGGCCGGCCTCGACGCAGCGGGCGACCTCTTCCGCCTGGTACGTGTAGCCGTGTCCGTCGACGTCCAGGCGGAACGTCTCCGGTTCCGCGCCGTCGCGGTGCAGGGTCATCGCGTCCGGGTGCCAGAACGGGCCGGCCACCTCGATCCAGCCCGTCGTGCCGGTGATCGTCGCGGTCTGCGGGGTCCTCGCGAGGAAACCGCAGTGCAGCAGGGCCACCGCGCCCGAGTCGTAGCCGAACAGGATGCCGGTGTTGGAGTCCACGCCGGTCGGCGCGGGCGTGGTCACCGCCTGTACGGTGGCCGGCTCGCCGAGCAGCATCCACGCGAACGACACCGGGTACACGCCCAGGTCGAGCAGGGCGCCACCCGCCAGGTCCGGCGCCCACAGCCGGTGCCCGGCGTCGAACGGGAAGTTCTCCGAGAAGTCGGCGTACACCGCCTTCACCTCGCCGATCGCGCCATCGGCGACCAGCGTGCGCACCCGGGCGATGAGCGGGTTGAACCGCGTCCACATCGCCTCCATCGCGAACAGGTTCCGCTCGCGCGCCAGGGCGACGAGGTCCTGCGCGTCGGCCGCCGTCGTGGTGAACGGCTTCTCCACGAGCACCGCGCGGCCCGCCTCCAGGCACGTACGGGCGGCGGAGTGGTGCGTGTTGTGCGTCGTCGCGACGTAGACGACGTCGACCTTCGCGTCGGCGGCGAGCTCGGCGTACGATCCGTACGCCCGCGCGACGTCGTAGCGCTCCGCGAACGCCTCGGCCGTGTGCGCGGCGCGTGAACCGACCGCCGCCACCTCATGTCCGAGATGGAGCAGATCCTCGGTGAACGTGCGCGCGATCCCGCCGGTGCCCAGGATTCCCCATTGAATCGTCACGATCGGACATCGTACGAGGGAAATGCGGGTTTGTGGGTGCGGCGTCGTCGTGATTCAATGTTCTAGTTGCTATAGAGCAATACATCGAGGGTGACCGCATGATCCTGCTCGTTGAGACGGACAGTGACGTACCGCTGTACCAGCAGCTCCGCGACCGCGTCGTCGAGGCGATCGCCGGGGGCGAGCTGCGCGCCGGCGACTCGCTGCCCACGACCCGGCAGCTCGCCGCCGACCTCGGGATCAACATGCACACGGTCAACAAGGCGTACGACCGGCTCCGCCACGAGGGGTTCATCCGGCTCGCCCGGCGTACGGGTGCGATCGTCGTCCGCGACCCCGCCACCGGGCCGCCCGGTGAGGGCGTCGCGGACGAGTGGGAGGCGCGGGCGCGCACGCTGCTCGCCGAGGCCGTCGCCCAGGGCCTGTCCGAGGCCGAGATCGAACGCCGCTGCCAGGCGATCCTCGATGGTTTCCGCGCCGGATCGGACGCAGGGAGCCGGTCATGAGTCCTGCCGTCGTCACCGTGATACCCGTCGTGCTCGTCGGCGTCATGAAGTGGCTGATGCCCTCTCTTGTGCCGCCGACCATCCCGTTCGGCGTCCGCGTGCCGCGTGACCGCGCCGACGCGCCGGTCGTCGTCGCGCAGCGGCGCCGCTACCGCGCGGTGACCGGCGTCGTGGCGGTCCTCGCGGTGGCGGGCACCCTGCTCGCGGGCCGCCCGTGGGCCGGCCTGGCGGTCGTCGGCGTCGAGCTCGCCGTCGGCGTGTTCTGCTACCTCTACGCCCGCCGCCGGATCGCCGAGGTCAAGGCGGCGGAGCACTGGTTCGGCGGGCGGCGGCAGGTCGTGGTCGCCGACACCTCGCTGCGCACCGAGCCGGAACGCTATCCCTGGCCCTGGGCCGTGCCCGCGGTCGTGCTGGCGCTCGCCACGGTGATCATCGGCATCGTGGCGTACCCGGACATGCCCGCGCGCCTCGCGATGCACTTCGGCCCGGCCGGGCGGCCGGACCGCTACGCCGCCAAGTCGTTCGTCTCGGCGTTCGGGCCGGTGGTCACGCAGGTCGCGTCGACCATCCTGCTGCTGGCGGTCGCGGGCGCCGCGCTGCACAGCCGCGCGCAACTCGACGCGGAGGACCCGCAGGCGGCCCCGCGGCACCGCCAGTTCGTCGCGGCGACCACCCGGGCGCTGCTCGTCCTGGCGGCCTGCACGGGCGTCACGTTCCTCTTCGGCTCGCTGGCGAACTGGCAGCTGATCAGCCCGCCGGCGTCCGTCGTCACCGCGCTGAACGTCGTCCCGGGCGTCCTCGGCGCCGCCGCCGTGCTGGTCGTAGCGATCCGCTTCGGGCAGGGCGGCAGCCGCCTGCGTCTCGCTGGCTCGGCCGCCGGGCGCGCCCGAACGGTCAACCGGGAGGACGACCGTCTCTACCGGCTGGGGATCTTCTACTACAACCCGGACGACCCGGCGATGCTCGTGCCCAAGCGGTTCGGGATCGGCTGGACGCTCAACATGGCCCGGCCCGCCACCTGGGTGATATTCGGGCTGCTCCTCGTCATGGCGCTGATCGGGGTGCTCGCGGGCCGGTAGGTTCGACCGGTGCCCACCCCACGTGCCGTACGCCGGCCCGCGCCGCCGAAACTCCCCGCCGACCTCGTCCCGGTCCGGCTGTCCTCGCTCGCCGACGAGGAGATCCTCCTGTCCGCCGAGGTCACCGGGGGAGTGGCGGCGGGCGACCGCGCGGACGGGCTCGACGTCGAACGCTGCCGGTTCGACGCCGTACGGCTCGCCGGCGCCGTCCTGCCGCGCGCGAGCCTGTCCGACGCCGAGTTCCTCGGCTGCGACCTGGCGAACATCGGCGTCAGCGACGGTGTGGTGGCCGCGGCCCGGTTCGAACGCTGCCGCCTGACCGGCGCGACGTGGGGCGGCTGCTCGTTCCGCGACGTGGTCTTCGAGGGCTGCCGGGCCGACCTCGCGCGGTTCCGGATGAGCCGGTTCCGGCACGTCGTCTTCCGCGACTGCAACCTCACCGAGGTCGATTTCCAGAACGCGGAGTTCACCGGCTGCCGGTTCGAGGACTGCCGCATGGAGGGGGTGCGGTTCAGCCAGGCCGTGATGACGGGCGGCGCGGTGTTCTCCGGCTGCGACCTGTGGGGGCTGAGCGGTGTCGAGAGCCTGCGCGGCGCGACCGTACAGGCCGCCGACGCGCAGGGCCTCGTGCACACTTTGGCGGCGGCCCTGGGCATCACGATCGAGGAATGAACCCGGCGGGCATCCGCCGCGCGCGCCGATCGCGGCGTCACTCGATGAGCGGGGGAGCGATATCGCCGTCTTCCGCGCCCCAGGCCTCCTTGTCCTCGTACACCCAGACCACGCGCTCACGGTCCTTCTTCTCCGAGCCCGGTCCGGCGGCGCCGGGCATGAAGGGGATCGGCGACGTCCCCCGGGCGGCGGCGTTGCGCGCGGCGGCGGCCTCCGCGTTCTCCGCGGCGGTGGGAAGGCCGTCGGACCGGCCGGTGCGCATGATGGACGGGTTCGCTCCGGTGGGCGAACTCCCGGCGGGACCCTGGTGCGGCAGTGAACCGGACGGGCCGGCCACGTACGGGCTGGGCGTGTAAGGGCTGGGCGTGTACGGGTTGTCGGCGTACGGGCTGGGCGTGTACGGGGTGCTGCCCGCCAGGTCGGTGCCGCCCGTGGGGGAGGTGCCACTCGTGGTCTGGCCCAGCCCGGACAGGTCGGTCCCCTGTCCGGAGCCGAGGCCGGCCGCCGCGCCGGTGCCCGTCAAGCCGCTCGGGTCGTAGCCGGTCGGCAGGCGGGCGTTGGTGGAACCGGTTGGGAGTCCGGATCCGCTGAGGGTGGTGCCGGTGCCATCACCGTTGGGCGGCGGGTTCTTCGTTTTGGGCGGCGGGGTGGTCTTGGCGGCCCGCGGCAGGTCGACGAAGAGCTGGCCGGGGATGGAGGCGTACGTGCCCTGCGTCTTTTTTATGTGCTCGCTCAAGAGGTGCCGGGCACCCGCTATCGGGTCGTTGTTCGGATCGACCAAAGAATATTCGGGATTTGCTCCATCGGGCCAGCCGCCGTCGTCGCCGCTTGTTACAACTCTCGCACCCTCTTTGCCGGTTTTGTAATTATTGGCGAATTCCCCGTGCAAGATTTGTTTCTTGAAGTTCGCCAAGGAGACTTTGCCATGATGTTCGATCGGCTTGCCGACCGTGTCGCACGCGTCGCTTATCGCCTGCGCGGCCTGGTAGAGCTGCGCCAGCTGACGCTGTGCGGAGACCGACCCTGAGCCGTCACTCCACTTGTCGTGGATCTTGCCGGCGACCCTCCGAACGAAAGAGGCCATCCTGTCGTAGCTGTCGGCGGCCTTCTGATACCCCTTGCCGATGTTCTCCACCTTGTCCGGCCGAGTCTGGCTGGCAAAGTTGTAGATACTGATCGAATCCCAGACTTTCGAGTCGTCGGCGGGCTCTTTCTTCGCCTTGAGATCGAAGGTCAGATAATCGCTCATCGTGTTTTCTCCCGCGCCGCGAGTCGTCTCAGATCTTGTGCAAGATGTCGAGCACGGCCTGCTTCGCGCTCTCTTCGGCGTCCGCGTATGCGGTCGTTGACGCGAGCAGCTTCTCGACGATGGCCTTGTAACTATCGATGAACGTGGCGTGGGCGTCGGTTATCGAGGTGTTGGCCTGTGTCATGGTGTTGTAGAAATCCTGGCCGCCCTCCCAGCTGCCGACCTCGTCGCTGCTGATGTTCGTCGTTTGTTTGAGGTGCTGGTGCGCCTCGTCTTTTCCGGTAACGAATTCTTCGAGGTATTTGGCGAGATCTCGCGTTAGATCGAGTACCTCGTTGTGGGTGATGCTGAGACTTACCTTGTGTTCGAAATCCAAGGGTGGTTGCGCCCCGGGCCAGCGGTCGTACAGGTTGTTGCTCGGCAGGCCGTGCTGTGCTTTAGGTTCGTCGGACGTCCCCATGTAGGGCCTCCCCGCGATTTCATCGGGCATTAGTCGGCTGACAGCCTAGGTCGCAGGTCGTGATCCGTATCGCCAGTGCACGCACCGATACCCGCCAAAATGTGCACGATCTCCGGCCTGCGGTGATACCGCCGATCCGTGTACGCGCCGCTAGCATAAGAACACTGATGTCTGCATCCGCGCTGGTCGATGACGTCACCGCGGACACCGCCGTTGAGGAGTCACCGTGAGGCCCTTGGAGACGTCCGATCCGGCATCGATCGGGTCCTACCGGATCCTCGCCGAACTGGGCCGGGGTGGCATGGGCCGGGTGTTCCTCGGCAGTTCGCCGGACGGCCGGCTGGTCGCCGTGAAACAGGTGCGCGCCCAGTTCGCCGAGGATGACGGATTCCGCGCCAGGTTCCGGCGCGAGGTCGCGGCCTCGCGCAGGGTCTCCGGTGGGTACACGGCGGCGGTGATCGACGCGGACCCGGACGCACAGGTCCCGTGGCTGGCGTCGGAGTTCGTGGTGGGGCCCTCGCTGCTTGAGGCGATCGAGGCGGTCGGTCCGCTTCCCGAGGCGTCGACGCTGCGTCTGGCCGCGGGCATGGCCGCCGCCCTGGCCGACGTTCACCGAGCCGGTCTCATGCACCGGGATCTCAAGCCGCCCAACGTCCTGCTCACCGGCGACGGCGTCAGGGTGATCGACTTCGGCATCGCGCGGGCGGCCGACGAACCCGGCGGCACTCAGCTCACGCATACCGGGTGGCTGGTCGGCACGCCCTCCTACATGTCCCCGGAGCAGGCCGAGAGCCGGCCGCTCACGCCGGCCGGCGACATCTTCTCTCTCGGCTGTGTACTGGTCATGGCCTGCACCGGCGCCAGCCCGTTCGCCGCGCCGACGGCGGCGCAGACGCTCTACAGGATCGTCCACTCGCAGGCCGATCTCTCGTCGATCTCCGGCCGGTTGCGGGCGATCATCGGGCCCTGTCTCGCCAAGGACCCGGCCGACCGGCCGACGCCCGCCCGGCTACTGGAGTCGGTCGGCCGTGTCGCCCCGTCCCTTCAGCCGTGGCCCGAGCCGATCCATCAGCTGATCGCGGCTCAGCGTGCCGAGGTCGCCCGCTTCATCAAGGATCCGAAAGCTCCGTCCACCCTCGTCTTCCTCCCGCACGACGACGGCCGATCGCCGGTCGACGCCCCGGAGGAAAAGGCGCCCGGGCGGCCGTCCAATGCCCCGATCGCGATCGGAGCCGGAGCGGTCGTGCTCGTGGGCGTGCTGCTGGCGTTCATCCTGATGTTCCATGACAGCGGCGACGGAAGACACGCGGCCAACGCATCGGGCGCGTCCTTGACCCCGAGCACACCGTCTTCGAGTCCGTCATCGCCGGGTCCATCCCCCAGCCGCCTCGGGGGCCTGGACCTCCAGAGCTGGTGCCGGCACGTCGGCCAAGGCGATCTCGCGCTCACCGGCAACAACGTCTACGGCTGGCACTGCCACACGCCGAAGGGTGAGGACACCGACATCGACACGAACGCCGTGTGCCGGTACCAGTACGGTGACCCGAACGCGTCGTCGTCATTCACCGATGTCGACAATCCCTACAGCTGGTACTGCTTCAGTTGAAAAGAATGACCCGGTAACGGGAAATTCCTATTTGCGCGGATCTGTGCATCGCTTTTCTTGGTCATTTCGCTTCCGGTGCGCCGATGTGGTTATTCTTGGTGGCGATCGCCCCAGGTCGAACCCCCCGGAGGCCCACCATGGTCGCGCAGAAAGAGCCGTACGAGTTCCCTGCCATCCTCGCTTTCGCCGGCGAATTAACGGCCTGGCGCATGCAGGCCGGAATGTCCAAGATCGAGCTCGCCGAGCGGCTCGGATATACGCCTCAGCTCATCGGACAGGTCGAAGCGGCCAAGAACATCCCGTCGAAGCAGCTCGCCGAGGACCTCGACACGCTCTTCGAGACCAACGGCGTGTTCCTCCGCCTCTGGAAGCTCATCAACGAGACCCGCCATGTGGCCCCACTGCCGCGGGGCTTCGCCGAATTCGTGGCCCGAGAGGCCCAGGCGACGAGGATGTACGCCTTCGAGCCGAGCGTGATCAAAGGGCTCTTCCAGACGCGGGACTACGCCTACGAGGTGCTGAAGGCGGGGCGGGAGCCCGAGGAGATCGAACAGCTCGTCGCCAAGCGCGTGGCGCGGCAAGAGGTCCTCAATCGGCCGAAGCCGCCGCTCGTGTTCGCGGTCCTCGACGAGGTGGCCATCAAGCGCCGGATCGGCGACCGAGACGTGATGCGTGGTCAGATCGAGTACCTCATCGAACTGGCGCAGCGGTCGAATGTGACACTTCAGATCGTCCCGGATACCGCAGGATCGTATGCCGGGCTACCAGGGGCATTCGACATCCTCGGATTCGAGGACGGCCATGACATCGTCTATATCGAAGGCCACGTGGGCGGCCAGCTCATCGCCGACCCGGCTGTCGTTCAGGAGTACGCGCTACGCTACGACTTGATCAGGGGTGCGGCGATGTCGGCCGACGAGTCCCTGAAACTGCTCCATAGGACGTTGGAGAGTCTATGAGCGACCAGTGGCGTAAGAGCAGTCGTAGCACCGACACGGGAGGTAACTGTGTCGAGGTTTCCGTCTGGCGCAAGAGCAGCCGGAGCGGCGACACGGGCGGTAATTGCGTAGAGGTCGCCGCAGTTCAGGTAACGGACTTTAAGTAGGTCGGTTCACCGGCCCGGCCAGGACGGGTCCCGGCCGATGAACCCCAGCAGCCTGGTCTGAGGGTCCGCGTCGGCGGGCACCTCGACCCGGGTGCCGTACTGGCCGGAGGCGCGGAGGGCCTCCTCCATCTGTTCCATGCCGCCGAGGAGCTGCGCGCAGAAGTCCTGGTCCAACCGGTCGTCCTGGCCGGTGGCCCAGGACAGATTCCAAGTGTGCATGGAGCTGACGGGGCGGTGCGGTGTTCTCCGGCTGCGACCTGTGGAGGCTGAGCGGCGTCGAGAGCCTGCGCGACGTGACCGTACAGGCCGCCGACGCCAGGGCCTCGTGCAGACGTTCGCGGCGGCTCTGGGCATCACGATCGAGGAGTGAACACGGCGGGCTCCGGAGGAGATTCGCCCCCGGCGGCCATCCGCTGATCGCGTCACTCGATGAGTGGGGGAGCGATGTCGCCGTCTTCCGCGCCCCAGGCCTCCTTGTCCTCGTACACCCAGACCACGCGCTCACGGTTCTTCTTCTCCGAGCCCTGCCCGGCGGCGCCGGGCATGAAGGGGATCGGCGACGTGCCCCGGGCGGCGGCGTTGCGCAGGGCGGCGGCCTCCGCGTTCTCCGCGGCGCGGTCACATCACCGGCTGGCCGCGCCGCCTGAGTACGTCGCTGGGAAGGGCTGTGGCAAGCGCGGTAAGGGCTTGTACCGCGGTGTCGACACCGGGAGCGGTCAGCACCTCCCGCCGGCTCAGCGTGAGCACCCTGCCGACCACACTGAACTCGGTGATGTTCGCCTGTCTCGCGGTATCGCGCACCCGCGGCGTCATCAGTTCCTCGCCGAAGGCGGCCTCATGAACGTATCGCGCCTGGCCGGAGGCATGGTCGATGGCGATCCGCACCTTGGGTAGATCCCGCACCGGAAGGCTCACCGTGATCTGGGTCCAGCGCGTGTAACGCTGGACCGCGATCGGCCATTCGCCCAGCCTTCCGGTCACGGTGCCGACCGGAGTACCGAGTTCGGCCTGCCCGGTAGGCATCTGGGCCGATGGTGGGCCGAGAACCCACCCCCGCTCTCGCGCGAGTAGGGCGAACGGATCCTGTTCAAGCGGTGGCGGAGTGGGCGTGGCGTTGTCGGCCGCGGTGGCCGGCGAGCCTTTACGTCTCCGGCGACGTTCCCGGGTCGCCACGACGAAGGACAGTGCGCCGAAGATCACTGTCAGCGGTGCGGCCACCATCGATGTGATGGCAGCATGCCGATTCGCTGTGCGTACCGAGTCGTTGTGTCTCGCGACCATCTCGTCGTACGTGAACAGTCCACTGCCGTTGCCATTGAAATCCATAATGCTGCATTGATCCGTGCGAGCCATCACCACGCCATTGCATGTTGGGACGTAGTTCGGGTCCGGCTTCTTGCCCGGGAGCGCGCTGAGGGCGGTCACAACCACCCCGACGGCCGCGAGGACATAGAACACGCGTGCGGCCGTGTTTCGCGGAAAAAGGCCCCTGCGAGTCAACGCATTCGCGAGAGCGGACAGCTTACGTGCCAGGCCGTCGGCGAAACTACGCTCGAAGTTACCGGTCATCGCAACAAATCATTTCGCACATCTGTCCAGCGTGCCCCCGGCATAACCCGCGTCCTTCCCTTCCCGGCCGTTCAACGATATCCACCGGCGGGTCGGATTGAAGCGTGGTGCGCGAAATGGCGACAGTGGTGCGTGAAATGGCGACAACGCGGATGATCGCTCATTCGACGAGCGTGATCAAACGGGGCGGGAGTGCGAGAAGATCGAACGGCTCACCGGCCCGGCCAGGACGGGTCCCGGCCGATGAACCCCAGCAGCCTGGTCTGAGGGTCCGCGTCGGCGGGCACCTCGACCCGGGTGCCGTACTGGCCGGAGGCGCGGAGGGCCTCCTCCATCTGTTCCATGCCGCCGAGGAGCTGCGCGCAGAAGTCCTGGTCCAACCGGTCGTCCTGGCCGGTGGCCCGGGACAGGTCCCAGGTGTGCATGAACACGTCGGCGGTGTAGGACCGGTCGATCGCGGTCGCCAGCGGCAGGGCGCCGATGTGCGGGTTGGTGAGCTCCCGGTGCGCCGTCTCCGGATCGTCCAGCACCGCCTGTACGCCGTCGCATTGCACCTGCCACGCGGCGATCGGGTCCTCGTCCACCGACGGTCCGTGGGGCAGTTCGAGGCCGACGCCGGAGGCGAGAAACCCGGGGAGCCATTCGGTCAGGTGACGCACGACGTCGCGGGCGGTCCAGCCGGCGACCGGAGAGGGTGCGTCCCAGGAGCGGGTGCCGCGGACCCGGGCGGTGAACAGCCCGGCGACCTGAAGGTGTCGCTCGGCCGGACGGTCAGACAGCGCCATCGGCGATCATCCTCTCCAGCTTGGCGTAACCCTCGTTGACGCCGAGCTCCATACCGCTGCGCAGCCATGCGTCGCGACTTTCGAAGCTGTCGACCAGCGACTGCGCCCGCAGCCGGGTACGGCCGTCGCCGAGGTCCTCGAACCACAACGTCTCCAGCGCGACTCCGTCGGGATCGCCGTCGAACGTGAAGGTCTGCACGATGCGGTCCGGCCCTACCTCGTGGAAACAGCCATGGAACCCGTACTCCGTGCCGTCGTGCACCGAGACGTACCGCCAGCTGCCGCCGGTACGCGCGTCCCAGTGCTCGACCCGGGTGCTCGTGGCGTCGGGGCCCACCCACCGGGCGAACAACACCGGATCGGTGTGGGCGCGCACCAGCTGCTCGAGCGTTGCCGCGAAGTCACGAGTCGTCCGGATCACCGGCAGCCTCGGGTCCGCTTCGATGGTGGCCTCCGTGATGCCGGCCATGTTCGTCTCCTCTCATCTCCACCAGAACGGCGTCGAGGCGGCGGTAGCGCTGCTCGACGCGGCTCCGGTGGCGTTCGATCCAGCTGTCCATCGAGTCGAGGGCCTGGACCTCCAGGCGCACCGGCCGCGGCTGCCGCCCCGGCGGTCGGCTGACGAGCCCGGCGTCCTCGAGCACCCGCAGGTGTTTGTAGACGGCCTGCAGCGTCATCCGGTACGGCTCGGCCAGCTGGCTCACGGTCGCGTCGCCCTCCGACAGCCGGGCCACCATGTCGCGCCGGGTCGGATCCGCGAGGGCGGCGAAGACCCGCGACAGCGTGTCCGTGGTCATGCTCTCCCAGTTTCAACTCGATGGTTGAAAGGACCGTAGACCGTAGGCCGCCGCTCGTCAACCAGGTGGTTGAAAGGCGGTCGGTAACCGTCGCCTCGTGCGCGCATCGGCGACTCCCGGTGCGGGAAATGGCGCGCCGGGAGCCGGGCGACTTCCTCCCCTTCCGAGCAGCATCGTCGTGGCGCAGCACGCGATGTTCGCGGCGCCGGAGGTGACCGTGCGCACCACTCCGCCGCCGGCACCGCACGTCAGCCTGACCGCAACCGCCCTGAGCGCCTGCGACCTGCTGAGTGACGGTTGATCCCCGCGGTGTTCCCGCGAGCGCGGATCGTCTCGCGCGCCGTCCACGGCCGTACGACGACCGGGAACAGGCCGTTCCTGAACGACACGGTGGTCCCCGTGTTCGCCCGGACGGTGCCGGCCGGGACGGCCTGGCCCGCTCAGGCGGCGGGCGCGCCGAACCACCGGGGCAGCCGGTCCAGCAACTCGGCCTGGTCCTCGCCGACCCAGGCGACGTGGCCGTCCGGCCGCAGCAGGGCCGCGGGCACGTCGAGTTCCTCGCTGACGTCGACGACGTGGTCGACCCGGTCCTCCCAGCCGGCGACCGAGAGCCGGCCGGTCTGGTCGAGCAGGAGCCCACGGCCGCCGCGCGTCAGCTCGTACAGGCGCCCTCGTTTCAGCGGTACGTCCCGCATCCGCCGGCCGAGCAGTTCGTGCCCTTCGCCGAAGTCGTAGCGGACCCCGACGGCGATGATCTTCTCGAGCACGTACCGGTGCGCCTCCTCGAACTCCATGAGTTCCGCCAGCAGCCGGCGTACGGCCTGGGGGCCCGGCTCGGGGGACAGCAGCAGGGTCTGCGCGCGGGTGGTGTTCAGCACGTCGGCCGCCACCGGGTGCCGTTCGGCGTGGTAGCTGTCCAGCAGGCCTTCGGGCGCCCAGCCGCGGACCTCGGCGGCCAGCTTCCAGCCGAGGTTGAACGCGTCCTGGAGACCGAGGTTGAGGCCCTGCCCGCCGATCGGCGGGTGGACGTGCGCCGCGTCGCCGGCCAGCAGCACGCGGCCGGCCCGGTAGCGCTCGGCCTGCCGGGTGGCGTCGCCGAACCGGGACGTCCAGCGCGGCGAGTGCACGCCGAAGTCGGTGCCGGCGAACACCCGCAGCCGCCGCTTGAACTCGTCGAGGGCCGGCGGGACCGTACGGTCCTCGGCCACCCCCTCGGCGGGCACGACGACGCGGTACAGGCCGTTCCCGGAGGTCCCGAGGCCGAACCCCCGGTGGGTCTTGCGGACCTCGGCCACCACGGCGGCCACCGTCTCCGGCGGCACGCCCACCTCCATCTCGCCCAGCAGCGTCTCGACCGTGGTGGGCTCGCCGGGGAACCCGACGCCGAGCAGCTTGCGCACCGTGCTGCGGCCGCCGTCGCAGCCGACGAGGTAGCGCGAGCGCAGCCGCGTGCCGTCGGCCAGCTCGGCGGTCACCCCGTCTTCGTCCTGACTCAGGCCGGTCAGTTCGCGGCCGCGCCGGAACTCGGCGCCGGCCTCGATGGCGTGCTCGGTCAGCAGGCGTACGGTGGCGGGCTGCGGGATGCCGAACGTGTAGGGCTGGGTGGTGTCCAGGCGTTCGGGCGCGGGCTTGTCGATGCCGGCGAAGTATCCGCGGAGCGGGTGCCGCCGTCCGTGCGCGAGGAACCGTTCCAGCAGACCGCGCTGGTCCATGATCTCGACGCTGCGGGCGTGCAGGCCGAGCGCGCGTACCTGCCGGGTCGGTTCCAGGTCCTTCTCCAGCACGAGCACGTGCACGCCGTGCAGCCGCAGCTCCCCGGCCAGCATCAGGCCGGTCGGCCCGCTACCGACCACGATGACGTCGATCATGAATCCCCCAATTGCGTTCCGGCCGACGATTTTGCGGCACGACCCGGGTCTTGCCGCAAGCCCCCGGGTGCGCTATAGATTGAAAATGCAGGGAGTGCGCGCACTCCCTGCATTTTTTTGCCGTGGGGCCGGCGAATGACAGGAGGCGGCGATGCATGACCTACTGACCTTTCTGCGCGCCCGGTTCGATGAGGACGATCGCGCCGCGCGACTCGCGGCCGACTACCGGAGCCGGCCGAGCGACTACGACGCGTCAGCTGAAGAGAGGTGGCATTGGGTGGCCGGCCGTACCGGAAGACCCATCCACGTCGGTGTGGGTCACCCGGACGACTACCACCGGGGAGTCGAGCTTCGGAGCGTTGACAAGTACCCGATACGCTCAGAACCCGGGCTCTCGCCGCATCACGTCCTGGCGTTGTCCTCCGCCGTCGCCACCTGGACCGCGGACCACATCGCCCGTCACGATCCCGCCCGCGTGACCAGTGAGATCGAGGCCAAACGCCGGATCCTGGAACTCTTCGACGCCTCACGAGGAGGACGGGAGCAGGGGCGCGCCGGTTGGGCCGAGGACGTCCTTCGCCTGCTCGCGCTGCCCTACGCGGAACATCCCGACTACCGGGCCGAGTGGGGGCGGATGCGTGAGCGCGTCAAGGTCTACGTGTGGTCCGTGGCCGACGGCGATGCCATGGTCCGTCTCCCCGTAATCCCCGGGGAAGAGGTACGCGAGCTACGCGTACCCGCCGCGTCCATCGCGGCAGAGGTCGGCAGAGCGGAGAACGAACTGGAAGGGTGTCAGCTCACCGCGAAGATCGGCACGACCGATGACGGTGAGACGTCCCTCCGCGATTTCCGGCTCCTCAAAGGCTCTCGGGCGCGCGACTATTACTGACCACCCGACCACTCGGACTCCGTGACCGGCGGATCGATGGGTGGTGGGGGAAAACCCCCGGATGAAGTCGGGCGATCGCCTCGTTCCCCACGGCGCCTTGGAATTCATAGCGTGGCGCCCATGGCCGACATGGGGAGGTTTTGTGATCGAGGCTCGTGGTTTGACCAAACGCTATGGATCCACGGTCGCCGTTGACCGGCTGGAATTCGAGGTACGGCCCGGTGTCGTGACCGGATTTCTCGGCCCGAACGGTTCGGGGAAGTCCACCACGATGCGCATGATCTTGGGCCTGGACGAGCCGGACGCCGGAGACGCGCGGATCGGCGGGCGCCGGTACCGCGAGCTGGGCTGGCCGCTGCGCGAGGTCGGGGCCCTGCTCGAAGCCAGGGCGTTTCACCCCGGCCGGTCCGCCCGATCCCACCTGCGGGCGCTGGCGAGGGGTAACGGTGTCCCGGACCGCCGGGTGGAGGAGGTCCTCGGCACCGTCGGGCTCGCCGACGTCGGGCGGAGAAGAGCGGGGGCGTTCTCCCTCGGCATGGCCCAGCGGCTCGGCGTCGCCGCGGCGCTGCTCGGCGACCCGGGCGTACTGCTGTTCGACGAACCGGTCAACGGGCTGGACCCCGAGGGGATCCGCTGGATCCGCGATCTGATGAGGGGCCTGGCCGCCGAAGGCCGTACGGTCTTCGTCTCCAGCCATCTGATCAGCGAGATCGCGCTGACCGCCGAGCATCTCGTGGTGATCGGCCGAGGGCGGCTGCTCGCGGACACATCGGTCGCCGAGCTGTCCGCCCGGTCGACCTCGCTGGAGGACGCGTTCTTCGAGCTGACCCGTGACAGCGCCGAGTATCGAGGCGACCCGGCGGTCCAGGGTGGCGATCTCGGCGCACCGAGACGAGGAGGGATGTCATGACCACCGCCACGTGGGAGTCACGTGCACCGGCCGGGCACTACCGGTTCAGGCATGTGGCGCGGATGGAGTGGACCAAGCTGTGGAGCCTGCGCTCGACGTGGTGGACCCTGGCGATCACCTTCGCCGGCGCGGTCGGCATGGCCGTCGTCGTGGGAGCCAACACCAAGAACGCGTCCGGCGACCTGACGAACAACGCGCTCGCCGGCGTGATCCCCGGGATGCTCACGATCGGCGTCCTGGGTGTGCTCGTCATGACCGGTGAGTACTCCTCCGGCGCGATCAGGTCCACATTCGCCGCGGTACCGAACCGGCGGCTGCTGCTGGCCGCGAAGACGGCGGTGTACGGGGGCTCGGTGCTGGCGGTCGGAGAGGCCGGGGCGTTCCTCGCGTTCCTGGCCGGCGGGGCCGCCCTGCCGGCCAGGGTGCCGCCCCCTTCACTCGGCCAGCCGGGGGTGCTGCGAGCGGTCGTGCTGACCGGTGTGGGACTGTGCCTGATCGGGCTGCTCGGTCTCGGCATCGGCGCCATCGTCCGGCACACCGCCGCCGCCATCGCCGTGCTCGTCGGCGGGGTGTTCGTGGTGGCGCAGTTCATCGTCATGATCGCCCGGCCGGTGATCGGATATGTTCCGATCACGATCGTGGGGAGCTCGCTCGGTGCGGTTCAGCCGCAGGGCGACGCACGACATCACATCCTGTCGCCGTGGTCCGGGCTCGCCGTGCTCTGCCTGTACGCCGCCGTCGTGCTGGGGGCCGGCGCATGGCTGCTGGTCCGCCGGGACGCCTGAGCGGAGGATGAACGGATGAACGCGATGGCCGCGGACCCGCCGAGTCTCAGGAGAACGCTCACCGCGTTCGCGACGGCGCCGTTCACTCGCCGTGCACGGGCCGAGCTGTCATACCTCGTCGTCTCGGCGACGACCGGCATCGCCGTGCCGGTCGCGGCCCTCGCGTTCCTCATCGTCATGGGACTGCTCGCGCCCGGCCCGGCCAAGCCGGAGAACGTCTCCTTCGCCGGCCTGGCCGCCGGTGCGCTGGTGCTGCTCCTTCTGGCGACCCGCGTCGCGCGGCGGCTCGGCTCGTTCCAGCGCCGGCTGGCGGCTCGGCTGCTCGGCGAGCGGGTCGCGGAGCCACCGTCGTTCCGTCCCGGCCGGGGCGTTCTCGGCCGGCCGGCCGCGAGGCTCCGCGACGGCGCCGGCTGGCGCGCCGTGGCGTACCTGCTGCTGAGAGTGCCGGTCGCGTTGCTGGGGCTGTACGCCGTGGAGTACTGGGTCACCGGGTTGGTCAACCTGAGCTACCCGTTCTGGTGGGGGCTGTTCCGCAACCACCGGCCCGAGGTCCACCTGAGTCCGGTCCCGTTCCTGACCCCGCTCCGGAGCGGTCCGTTCCATGTCGCCACGTACCCGGGGACGCTCCTCGTCTTCGCCGCGGGCGCCGCGTCGCTGTTGGTCGCGCCCTGGGTGAGCAGGGCGGTCGTGCTGGCGGACCGGTGGCTGATCCGCACCCTGCTCGGCCCCGGCAGGCTCATGCAGCGGGTCCGCGATCTGGAGCAGACCCGGGCCCAGGCGGTGGACGACTCCGCCGCGTTGGTGCGCCGGCTCGAACGCGACCTGCACGACGGCGCGCAGGCCCGGCTGGCCGCGCTCGCGATGAACCTGGGCCTGGCCAAGGAGAAGCTCGGCGACGACGACCTCGGCCAGCTCGCCCAGATCCGCGAGCTGGTCGACGCCGCCCACCAGGGCGCCAAAGACGCCCTCGGCGAGCTGCGCGACCTCGTCAAGGGCATCCACCCGCCGATACTCGACACCGGCCTGCCCGACGCGCTGGCCACACTCGCCCTCGGCAGCGCCATCCCGGTCGAGGTGACCAGCGAGATTCCCCGCCGGCCGACACCCGCGATCGAGACGATCGCCTATTTCTGCGCCGCCGAGCTGCTCGCGAACGCCGTCAAGCACAGCCACGCCGACACGATCACGATCCACGTGGCCGAACCGAACGGGTGGCTGCTGCTCACCGTGACCGACGACGGCGTCGGCGGGGCCGACCCGGCCCGCGGCACCGGCCTGTCCGGACTCGCCCATCGAGTCGGTACCGTCGACGGCCACATCGACATCGCCAGCCCACCCGGCGGGCCGACCCGCGTCAGCATCCGGCTGCCGCCGCACGCGTGAAAGCATCCGGAACATGCGTGTCGTGATCGCCGAAGACGCCGCGATGATGCGGGAGGGCCTCATCCGGCTGCTCGCCGACCGTGGCCATCGGGTGTGCGCCGCCGTGGCGGACGGCGAGGCGCTGCTCACCGCGGTGGCCGAGCACGGTCCCGACGTCGCGGTGGTGGACATCCGAATGCCGCCCACCCACACCGACGAAGGGCTGCGCGCGGCCCTCGACATCCGTCGCGACCATCCGGCGACCGGGGTGCTGGTCTTCTCCCAGTACATCGAGCCGAGGTACGCCGCCCGGCTGCTCGAGGGCGGTGCCGCGAAGATGGGCTACCTGCTGAAGGACCGGGTCGCCGACGTGGCCGAGTTCACCGACGCGCTGGCCCGGGTCGCCGCGGGCGGCACCGCGCTCGATCCCGAGGTCGTCGGCCAGCTCCTCCGCACCGGCCGGCCCGGCCTGGACATGCTGACCCTCCGCGAGCGCGACGTGCTCGCCCTGATGGCCGAGGGCCGATCCAACGCCGGCATCGCCGAGAGCCTGGTCATCTCCACCGGATCGGTGGAGAAGCATGTGGCCGGCATCTTCACCAAACTCGACCTCCCGCCCTCACAGGGCGACAATCGCCGGGTGCTGGCGGTCCTGCACTACCTCCGATCGTGACGACGGACGCAGGCTGACCGCCCGGCTCACCGCTACGCGTCGTCCGTGCTCCACGCCTGTCGTTCCTGGCGGTGCGGGTCGTCGACCTGGGTCCACTCGGTGCCGACGCGCATCGTGGCCCGGCGTTCACGGTCGTACGGCTCCCAGCCCGGGTCACCGGTCGTGGCGAAGCGGATCCACGCGTCGTGCATGCGCGCCGCGAGGTCCGCGGGCGGCCGGCCGGGACCGAGCAGGGCGTCCGGCCCGTGCAGCTGCGGGAGATGCGCGAGATCGAAGACGAAGGGGAGCTCCATCGTGTGGGCGGCGCCGAGCTCGCCGCCCAGAGCGCGCGAACGCCACCCGAACTCGTACGCGAACGTCGCGGATCCGGCATGGGCGGCGTGCGCGCCGAGCAGGGCCCGGGTGCCCACGCCGAACAACCCGTCGCCCATGATGGCGGACCGCAGCGCACCGAAGGACGCCTCGGGACGTGTCTCGCGGTACGTCTCGACGAGCCGTACCGGATCCGGGTGGGTGCCGGCCGCCGCCGCGTCGACGTCCTCGGCGGTCGAGGTGGAGTACCGGCCCACCGGGACCAGGTAGAGATTCCCCTCCTCGGTGTTGGTCCCGGCGAGGAGGTCGACGCGGTCGCCGTGGCCGGCGGCCACCGACACGGCGGGCTGGGTGTCCAGAACCAGGCTGAACGGGCTCAGCCCGATCAGCGGGTCGTAGTGCGTCTCGGTCCGCAGGTCGATGCCGGCGAGCCCGGAGGCGGCCCCGACCAGGCGTTCGTCGGAGATCTCCGCGAAGGCGCCGGCGCGGGGCTCGACGCCGAGGGCCCCGGCCGCAGCCCTGGTGACGCGCGCGGCCTGCTCGGCCGTGAAGGCGCCCAGGCCGCTGCCGCTCTGCACGATCACCCGCTGGAACAGCCCCGCTGCCTCGGGATCGGCGAGGACGCCACCGGCGATGGTCGCTCCGGCCGACTGGCCGAAGAGCGTGACGTTGTCCGGGTCGCCGCCGAAGGCGGCGATGTTCTCCCGTACCCAGCGCAGCGCGGCGACGACGTCGAGCAGCCCGCGGTTGGCGGGTGCTCCGGGCAGGTCGAGGAATCCGGCGATGCCCAGCCGGTAGTTGAGGGTGACGAGGATGACGCCGTCACGGGCGAAACCCGATCCGTCGTACAGCGCGGCCCGCGTCGACCCGGCGACGAATCCGCCACCGTGGACGAACACCATGACGGGCAGCTCGCCGTCCGGGGCGGGCGTCCAGACGTTGACGGTGAGGTAGTCCTCCCCGCGGCTCCATCCGGTGCCGAAATAGGGGGACATGTCCACGCTGCCGAGCCGGCGTTCGGACTGCGGGGCGGTGGGGCCGGGCACGGTGGCGTCCCGTACGCCGTCCCACGGCCCGTGCGGCTGCGGCGGAGCGAACCGGCCGGCGCCCCGAGGCGGGGCGGCGTACGGGATGTTCAGGAAGGTGGCGATGCCGTGCCGGCGCAGGCCACGGACGGCGCCCCGCGCGGTGGTCACGATCGGATGGGTCACGGTGATGCCTTCCATCGAGTCTCAGCCCTGCGCGGAGTACGGGGTGAAGGGCGCCCAGCCCTTGATCGCGAACCTGCTTCCGTCGCGCTCGACCTCCGCGGCGCCGTGGCCGCCCAGATGAGCGGGGATCAGGAGCGCGTGGTTGTCGGCGGCCCAGCCCAGCAGCCTGCGGCGGGTGGCGCGGGCGCCGGTGGGGTCCTCGCAGAAGCAGCTGTTGGCGTCCGGTTCGAAGATCTGTACGGGGTTGTGCAGCAGGTCGCCGACGAACACCGCGCGGTCCGAGCCGGACGTGAGGGTGAGCACCGAGGAGCCCGGCGTGTGCCCGGGAGCCGGGTCCAGGCGCAGGTTGGCGTCGATCCGGTGGCCGTCCTCCCACAGCAGCGTCCGGCCGGCCTCGTGCACGGGGGCCACACTGTCCTCGAAGACGTTCTGGTTGCCGCGCCCGAGGAGCGGCCGATGACCGTTCGCCGGATTCCAGAAGTCGAAGTCCGCCTTCGGCATCAGGTAGGTGGCGTTCGGGAACGTCGGCACCCATCTCCGCCCGTCCAGACAGGTGTTCCAGCCGACGTGGTCCACGTGGAGATGCGTGTTGACCACGACGTCCACGTCCTCGGGGCGGACTCCGACGCGGGCGAGGTCGTCCAGGAAGCCGGTCTCCAACCGGCTCCAGACCGGGGAGTACGGCCGGTCCTTGTGGTTGCCGACCCCCGTGTCGACCAGGATGATCCGGCCCTCGCTACGGAGCAGCCAGGTCTGGATGGCGGCGTTGACGATCCGGGTCTCGGTGTCCAGGAAGTCCGGCGCCAGCCAGGACCGATGGGTGTCCCACACCTCCGCGGGGCTCTCCGGAAAGAACGTCTCGGGCGTCATGTCCACGGGCCCGAAGTACTCCCGGACCCGGGTCAGCGTCACATCGCCCAGAGTGATGGTGTCCACGGTCGTTCTCCAATGTCAGCGGTCGGTACCGGACCACTGTCACCGGCGTCTTGGCGGGCGGGCCAGACCGGCTGATGCCTACCCCCGGCAGGGTCAGGCTCCGTTCTTCGGCGAGTCCCATACTGGGATGCATGGGCGGACAACGGCAGCTCGGAGACTTCCTGCAGACCCGGCGGGCTCGGCTGCGGCCCGAGGACGTCGGCCTGCCGGACTACGGTGAACGGCGCCGGGTGCCGGGCCTGCGGCGGGAGGAGCTCGCGCTGCTGGCCGGAGTGAGTTCGTCCTACTACACCCGCCTGGAGCAGGGGCAGTCGGTGGGCGCCTCACCCGAGGTGCTGGAAGCGATCGGCCGGGCCCTGCGCCTGGACGAGTCCGAGCTCCGCCACCTGCACGACCTGGCCGGCAGCGCGAAACGGGGTGCGGTCACCCGCCGCCCGCCCGCCGAGCACGTGGACGTGTCGACCCTCGAACTGCTGGCGGCGCTCGGTGACGTTCCGGCTCTCGTCAGCGGGCGCCGGAGCGATGTGCTGGCCTGGAACCCGCTGGGACACGCGCTGTTCGCCGCCCACCTCGACCCGGACAGCCCGAGCAGGCCCGCCGACCGGCCCAACCTGGCCCGGCTGGTCTTCCTCGACGCCCACACCCGCGCGCTCTACGCCGACTGGCCGGCCAAGGCCAGGGCGGTGGTGCGAAACCTGCGGATGGTGGCCGGCCGGCACCCCGACGACGCCCTGCTCGCCTCACTCGTCGGTGAACTCAGCATGAGGAGCCCGGAGTTCGCCGCGATGTGGGCCGACCACAGCGTCCGGCCCTGCGACTCCGGAGTGTTCGAGATGCACCACCCCCTGGTCGGCACGCTCACCGTGACGCAGCAGAGCCTGCGTCCGCCGGGCAGCGAGGAACGGCTCGTCGTGCTGGCGACGGCCGAGCCGGGATCCTCGTCACAGGCCGCCCTCTACCTCCTCGCCCAGGCGACCGCCGCCGAGGTCGAAGCCGGCTCCTCCGCTCCCGCGCCGAATCCCTGACCGGGGTCGAGGTTCAGGCGAGCCGGGCGATCGACTTGTACTCCAGGTAGGCGGACAGGCCCTCCGGGCCGAGCTCGCGCCCGACGCCGCTGGACTTGTAGCCGCCGAACGGCGACGAGGACTCGATCATGTAGGTGTTGACGCCGTACGTTCCGGTCCGTACGCGGCGGGCGATGTCGAGCCCGTGGTCGGCGTCGGCGGTCCAGACGGTGCCGGCCAGGCCGTAGTCGCTGTCGTTCGCGATGCGCACGGCGTCGTCCTCGTCCTCGTACGGGATCACCGTGAGCACCGGACCGAAGATCTCCTCGCGGGCGATCCGCATGTCGTTCGACACGCCCGCGAACACGGTCGGCGTGACGTACCAGCCCCGGTCGTACGGCCGTCCCGCCCCGCCGAGGGCCACCTTGGCGCCCTCGTCCTGGCCGATGCGGATGTAGTTCTCCACGCGTTCACGCTGGCGGGCGGCCACGAGCGGGCCGATCTCGGTCGCCGGATCGGCCGGGTCGCCCACCCGCATGCCGCGAACGGTCTCGGTCAGCGCGCCCACGACCTCGTTGTACCGGCCGCGCGAGGCCAGGACGCGGGTCTGCGCGATGCAGGCCTGCCCGTTGTTCATCAGCGACGCGAGCTTGAGCCAGCCCATCGTCGCGTCCAGGTCGGCGTCGTCGCAGATGATCGCCGCCGACTTGCCGCCGAGTTCGAGGGTGCAGCGCTTGAGCTGCTCGCCGCAGATGGCGCCGATCCGGCGGCCCGCCGCCGTCGAGCCGGTGAACGCCACCTTGTCCACGCCGGGGTGCCGTACGAGGTGCTCACCGGTCTCGCGGCCGGCCGCGACGATGCTGACCACGCCCTTGGGCACGCCCGCCTCGGTCAGCATCTCCGCGAGCGGGTACGCGTCGAGGGGCGTCTCCGGCGCCGGCTTGATCACGATGGTGCAGCCGGCGACCAGGGCGGGGGCGAGCTTGAGCGCGATGATGAACTGCGGGACGTTCCACGGCACGATCGCGGCCACGACACCGACCGGCTCACGGCGTACGGTGACCGGCCCGAGCATGCCCGCGCGCTCCTCCTCCCAGGGCACGTCCAGCTCGCTGAAGTAGCCGTACACGGCGAGCGCCTGCCCGGTCTGCCCGAGCTGGGAGAACGAGATCGGCGAGCCCATCTCCTCGGTGATCAGCTCGGCCATCTCCTGCATCCGTTCGCCGAACAGCGCGGCCAGCCGCCCGACGACGGCGCGGCGCTCGGCCGGATCCATGCGCGGCCACGGCCCGTTGTCGAACGCCTCCCGCGCCGCGGCCACCGCCCGGTCGACGTCGGCGGGCGTCGCCTCGGGCACCCGGCCGACGACCTCCTCGGTGTGCGGCGAGACGACGTCGATGGTGCCGGTGCCGGCGGGCGCGACCCACTCGCCGCCGATGTAGAGCCGATCGTGCTGCCGCATACGAGCCTCCGGAGGCGGGAGGAAGTAACCGAGTGCTTGCTTGGCATCTTCGCCGCTGCCCCGGGTCTTGTCCACAGTGCCGGTCCGGGGGGACGACCCCCCGGAGCCCCCCGATGTGGAGGGCTCCGCCCCCCACGCCCCCCACGGGTTGAGGCCGGAGGAGGGCACTTCCAGGGCAGCGCTCGGCGTTCTTGTGACACCAGAATTCTCTACTCACACAAGAACCGCGTCATCGAACCCTCTTCATCGTGACGATGCTGGTCACAGGGTCCGTTCAGGTTCGGCCGTCCGTGTTCAGGCGCTTTGGCGTTCCTTCTGTTGCTGCATGAGCTCCTCGATGGCGGTGGGCAGGGTCGTCTCGAAGTCGATCAGCTTGGCCCAGGTCGGCTTCACCACGATCCGGACCATGCCGTCGTAGAGCGCCTGCACGCCGGCCTCCCACTCGGCCCGCTGCTCGGGCGTCATCTCGTAGGTGCCGTTCCACTGCATGTACTCCTCGGGGATGCCGTCGACGACGTCCAGCTCGGCCTGACCGCGGATGAGCAGGACCTTCGGCGGGTGCGCCTCGGTGTCGATGGTCAGGGCCACCGCCGGGTTGCGGCGCAACGCCGGCAGCTTCCGCGCGTTCTTCGCGGTGCACATGACGATCTCCGAGCCGTTCCAGGTGATCCCGATCGGGATCGCCCGTGGGGTGCCGTCCAGCGCGACGAAGGCCATCCGGGCCAGGTCACGGGCCAGGAGTTCCTGGCTGATCGGCCGGGCGAGGACCTCGTCGACAGCGCTCTGATTCATGATCGGTCTCCTCGGTGGGTGGGGGTTCAGGGTCGGACGGGAAGGTCGTAGTAGCGCAGCGCGCTGGAACCGAGGCGGGACAGGTCGGTGCCGTACACGTGGATCGAGATGGCGGTGCGGTCGCCGGGGTTGGCGACCCGGTGGAGGTCGCCGGGCGGGGCGAAGCCGGTGACCGCGCCGGTCGTGTTGGTGACGCGTCCCGCCGGGACGAGGACGTCGCCGCCGTCGGCGAGCGTGAACAACTCCTCGTCCAGCGCGCCCTGGATGACGCCGAACACGCACCAGCTCACGTGGTCGTGGACCGGCGTGATGCGCCCGGCCGGCCACACGATGGCCTGGATGGAGAAGGTCCCGTCGGGCTCCACGTGCAGCAGGCGGCTGCGCGGGCCGTCCTGGCCGTTGGCGAGGTCGCCGGCCAGCGCCTCGGGCCGGGGCAGGTCACGCCGCAGCGCGCCCGCGACGCGCTCGGCGGTGCGCCGCCAGTCGCCGCCGCGGTCGACCTCTGAGCGGATTCCCGTGACCAGGCCGTCCAGCTGGGGCGTGACGGGCAGGGCCTGCTTCAACACTGTCATGGCTGTCCCTTCAACCGTTGCGGCCGCACTCTCGGGCCGTGACCCCAAGCTATGAGTAGAGTGGAGCGAATAAGAGGTCCAATATTGGATGAGTTATGAGTACCAGTTCGCCTGAGTTGTTCGTGGAGCTCGACCGCTCCCGCCCCCGCGGCCTGCGCGCCCAGCTGGAGCGGAGCCTGCGGGACGCCATCCGGGCGGGCCGGCTGCGCCCCGGCGTACGGCTGCCGTCGTCCCGGGCGCTGGCCGCGGATCTCCAGATCACTCGCGGTGTCGTCGTCGCGGCCTACGACCAGCTCACCGCCGAGGGCTACCTGACCTCCCGGCAGGGCCAGGGCACCGTCGTCAACGCCGTCACCCGGCCCGACCCGCCACGGCGTCGCGACCCATCGCCGGCCACGGTCCGCTACGACTTCCGGCCCGGAGATCCGGACGTCGGCCTGTTCCCCCACGCGGCCTGGGCACGGGCCACCCGCGCCGCACTGCGGTCACTGTCCGACGACGCACTCGGCTACGGCGACCCGGCCGGTCTCCCCATACTGCGCGAGACGCTGGCCGACTACCTGCGCCGGGTCCGCGGCCTGTCGTGCGCACCGGACGATGTCGTGGTGTGCAACGGCTTCTCGCACGGGCTGAGCCTGCTGGCCCGGGTGCTCGCCGACCGGGACACCGCCGAGCGGGGCGTCGCCGTGGAGGATCCCGGCCACCCGTCCTGGCGCGGGCAGATCGAATGGGCCGGCGCCGCCTGCCTTTCCGTCGAGGTCGACGACGAGGGGGTGCGCGTCGACCGGCTGGCCGCGTCCGGGGCGGGCGCGGTGCTCACCACGCCCGCCCACCAGTACCCGACCGGCGTGGTGCTGTCCGCCGACCGGCGGATCGCCCTGACCGACTGGGCCCGCACCAGCGGCGGCTACATCATCGAGGACGACTACGACGCCGAGTACCGCTACGACCGACAGCCCGTCGGCGCCCTTCAGGGGGTCGCGCCCGACCACGTCATCCACGCCGGCAGCCTGTCCAAGAGCCTGGCCCCCGGGCTGCGGCTCGGCTGGCTGGTCGTGCCCCCGGCGCTGCGCGGCGAACTGCTCGCGGTCCGCGCCCACAGCGACCGGTTCACCACCTCGATCATCCAGGCCACCGTCGCCGACTTCATCCGGCACGGCGATCTCGACCGGCACCTGCGGCGTACCCGCCGCATCTACCGCCAGCGCCGTGACGCGCTCATCGAGGCACTGCACCGCCACCTGCCCGCCTGCCATACGACCGGCATCTCCGCCGGCCTGCATGCCGTGGTCCGGCTGCCCGACGGAACCGACGCCACCCGTGCCGCCGACACCGCCGCCCGGCACGGCATTCTCGTCCGCCCGCTACGATCCGGCCCGGGCCGGCCCTCCCAGCCATCGGCCCTCGTCGTGGGCTACAGCACGCTCACGCCCCACCGCATCGAGGAGGGCATCCGTCACCTCGCCACCGTCCTGGAGATCCCCTGATCGGGGGGTGCGGCTTCGCAGAGCAGGGTGGCGCGGCGCGTACGGCGGGCCTCGGCGAGTGCCGCGGTGCGGGCGAACAGGCGCGGGCTCATCACCTTCTGCCATTCCCGCAGGGGCCGAACCCGCCATCCGGAGTGCTCGGCCGGGTCGAGGACGATCGCGTCGAGCTCCTCCGGCGTCAGCACACCGCCGTCGAAGACGAATCCGACCTTGGCGCACGGCCAGCCGGAGCCCAGTCCCAGAAAGTGCGTCAGCAGAAGCGCGGGAGCTCCGGCGAACGCGATCCCGGTCTCCTCAAGGCATTCCCGTGCCGCTGCGGCGAACGGCGTCGCGTCGCCGTGCTCGACGTTGCCACCGGGCAGCTGCCAGGCCTCGGCCTTCTGCGCGGACCGCAACGCGAAGGGATTCCCCTCGCGATCGGTGAAGTACAGCGCCGCGTACATCGTCGCGTGGGGAAGGGTCTGAACGTATTCCTCAACGGGGAGCCAGCTCAATGGTTCCTCCCGGAACAGACGGTGGTGACGTTGAGTATGCGTCAGATGCCGGACCGCTCGGCCGTACGCTGGGAGCCTCCCCGGAACTCACCTCGACCGGCCCTCCCGGGATGAAGGAGAGGACGCGAATGTCGGAGCGACCGCGGCTGGTGCGGGCCGGCCGGGCGATGGCCGTGGCCACCGCCGTCTCGCGCATCACCGGGTTCGTGCGCACGCTGGCTCTGGTGGCCTCGCTGGGCCTGGGCACCCGGCTGCTGGACGCCTACACGGCGGCGAACGTCACCCCCAACACGATCTATGAGCTGGTGATGGGCGGGGCCCTGGCCAGCGTGCTGGTGCCCCTCCTGGTCCGTACGGCCGCCGACGACAGCGTCGACGGGGACCTGTTCGCGCAGCGGCTGCTGTCCCTGGTGGTCTACGGCCTGTCGATCGTGGTGATCGTGACGATCATCGCGGCGCCGTTCGTCGTGGGCCTCTCCGTCCCCGGGTTCACGCCGGGGCAGCGGGACCTGGCCGTGGTGTTCACCCGGTACTTCATGCCGCAGATCCTGTTCTACGGGGTGAGCGCGACCCTGTCCGCGGTGCTCAACGCCCGTGGTCGCTTCGCCGCGCCGATGTGGGCGCCGGTGGCCAACAACCTCGTCGTCATCGCCACCGCCGTGTCGTTCCTGCTGATCGGCGGCACCGGCAGGCTGGAGTCCCTCACCCAGGGGCAGACGCTGCTGCTGTCGGTCGGTACGAGCGCCGGGGTCGCCGTCCAGATGGCGGTGCTCCTGCTGTCCGGCCGCCGGGCCGGTTTCCGGCCGAGGCTGCACGCCGACCCCCGGGGCATCGGGGTCCGCAGGATCGCCGCCATGGCCGGGTGGACGATCGCGTCGGTGAGCGCCGCTCAGGCGGTGTTCGTGGTGATCACCAGGCTGGCATCGCACGCCGGGCCCGGAGCGGTCGCCGTCTACTCCAAC
The DNA here is from genome assembly GCF_050936355.1 of Actinoallomurus sp. CA-142502. Classification (NCBI taxonomy): domain Bacteria; kingdom Bacillati; phylum Actinomycetota; class Actinomycetes; order Streptosporangiales; family Thermomonosporaceae; genus Actinoallomurus; species Actinoallomurus sp. CA-142502. The sequence goes on along the minus strand of NZ_JBNJMY010000001.1, from coordinate 7,661,765 downwards.
GCGGGCACGCTGTTCCAGCTGCCGTACGCCGTCATCGCGGTCACCGTCATCACCGGAGTCCTGCCCCGGCTGAGCCGGGCAGCCGCCGACCGCGACCTCGGCCGGGTCATCGCGGATCTGTCCCAGAGCCTGCGGCTGACCGGCGTCGTCCTGGTGCCCGTCGCCGCCGCGCTCATCACGCTCGGTCCGCGCCTGACCACCGTGCTGTTCGACCACGGCAACGCCTCGCCCGCCGCGGCCCGCCTCACCGGCCTGGTCCTGGCCGCGTACGGGCTCGCGCTGGTCCCGTTCGCCGCGTACCAGATCATGTTGCGCGTCTTCTACGCCCTCGGCGACACCCGTACCCCGGCCCTGATCAGCGTAGTGGTCTCCGCCGTGACGGTCGGCACCTGCCTGGCCGCCGCCCGGCTGTACCACGGCCCGCACCTGGTCGTCGCGCTCGCGGCGTGCTCCGCGCTCGCGTACACGACCGGGCTGCTGCTCACCGCGTACGCGCTCCGCCGCCGAATGGGCCGCCTCGACGGGCACCGCCTGCTGAACGCCCACGTCCGGATGCTCGTCGCCGCGGCCCTCGCCGCCCCGGCGACCGCCGGTACGGCGTGGGTCGTCGGCTCGGCGACGGGTACCGCCTGGACGGCCTCGCTCCTCACGGTCACCGTCGCGGCCGCGGCCGGCGGCGGCCTCTATGCCCTCATCGCCCGCGCACTGCGCATCACCGAGTTCAGGACGCTGACCGCGGCGCTACGCCCGCACGACCTGTGAACGCCGCCGTCGTACGGCGACGATGACGAGGGAAACGCCGGCGACCATCCCGATGGCACCCAGGAGGACTTCCACTTTCGGGATGGTCTCCTCGCAGGCGGCCGCGGCGGCCATGGTCCGGTGCCCGTACGGCACGGCGGTGTCTCCGCCGGCCGCCAGGAGGCTGCAGCCGTCGTTCCGGCCTTGGGACAGCCCGAGGGCGAAGAAGACCAGGCTCGGGATGAGCACCGCCGCGGCGAGCAGGGGGAGGAGCCACGAAGACCATGTTCTTCGCGGCGGCTGTGCGGCGGAGGGCGGGAACGGGACGCGCGCGGTCCGGCTCGGCGCATGGGCGGGGCCCTGCGGGACCGGCGGAGTCGGCTGGTCGACCATGGTCTGGACGGGAGCCGGCAGCCATGAGTCCCGCGTGAGGGGAGGGACGAGCGCCTTGAGGATCCGCGCGGTCGTGGGCCGCTGGGCGGGCTCCTTGGCCAGGCACCGGGCGACGAGTTCCCCGATGTCACCCTCCAGGCCGGTGAGATCGGCCTCCTGGTGGACGATCCGGTAGCTCAGAGCCTGCGCAGGGCCCTCGCCGAAGGGGCGCACTCCCGCGGCGTGGGCGAGGACCAGGCCGAAGGCGAAGATGTCCGACGCGGGGGTCAGCGGCTCCCCGGTGAGTACCTCGGGAGACATGAACCCGGGAGTGCCCGCCAGGGCGGTGGTCTGCGACGCGTCCGTGGCGCGGGCGATACCGAAGTCGATCACGCGCGGGCCGTCGGCCGCGAGAAGGACGTTGGACGGCTTGAGGTCGCGATGGACGAGGCCGGCCTCGTGGATGGCCTCCAGCGCCTCGGCGATCCCGGCGCCCAGCACACGCAGGGTCTTCTCCGGGAACGGGCCGTGTTCGGCGAGCGCTCGCTCCAGCGAGGGGCCCGCGATGAAGGCCGTGACCATCCAGGGCGGGTCGGCGGCGGGGTCGGCGTCGACCACTCCGGCGGTGTGCAGGCCGTTGACCCTGCGGGCCGCCTCGATCTCCAACCGGAACCGCCGACGGAACTCCGGGTTCGCGGCGTGAACCCGATGGATGAGCTTGACCGCGACCGGGCGTCTCCCCGGAGTCAGGCCGAAGAACACCTCGCCCATGCCACCCACGCCGAGCCGGCCCAGAAGGTGATACCTGCCCACCTCACGTGGGTCGCCCGCCCGCAATGGCTCCACCGGCACCCGCCTCCGTGGCCCGACCTGTGCAAAGTGCGGAGCCTATAGGACCAAACGGAACTCGGCCTCGCGTTCCGAGCCGCATGAGGAAGTCCTGCCACACACGCGGCTCCACCCACAGCTCGGCGTCGACGGTCACCGCCTCCGCCCCGGGAGCCCGGCGGGCGGCGCGTTCGCGCAGCGTGTGGGCCAGCATCTCGGCGAGCAGCGCGCCGTGGTCGGACAGCGGCGAGCCGTGGACCGTACGGTAGCGGCGCTCCCGCCGGCGTGCTCGCCCGGCTGGTTCCGTACCTGCCCGGTCGTGCTCGGGGGCACCGGCCCGGCCCGAATGGCGAATCCGCGTGCGCGAAACGGCGACGTGTACACCGTGGCGCCGTTTACCGTCTGGCTGATCAGACGAGGTGCACCTGAGATATCAACAGGAGGAGAAGTGCGGAACATCGTACGGTCGGCGCTGGTCGCATTGGCCGGGGGATCCCTGTTGTTCGCCGGTGCGACCGCTGTTCAGGCGGCCCCGGACTCCCTGGCACAGTCCGAACCGGGTTCCTGGTCGGTCGCCTTTTACAAGGGCGGTGATTACCTCGGAATGATGTCCGATTACTGCCCTCCTCCCAATGTCCACCGCTGGGTGTGGGACGTGCCCTCCGCCTACACGTCCGCCACCCAGTACCACGCCCAGGGGCCGTGCGCCCTCACCGCGTTCTACTACAGCGGAGGCACCGGGACCGGCGTCGGGCTACAGCGCTACTCGCTCCGCGTCGGATTCGGCGCGGTCAGTGGACATGTCGATTCGATAGCCGCCTACGGAGACGCGTAACGGGCATCGTGCCTTCCGGCTCTGGTGCCACGCTCGGGCCGCGAAAGATGTCAAAGCGGCATCAGGCGGCGTGTGAGGGCGATGTTGTCGGTGGGGCCTGTTAGCTTCCCGCCCTATGCGCCTGCTGCACACCTCCGACTGGCACCTGGGCCGGTCCTTCCACCGGGAGGACATGCTCGCCGCCCAGGCGCGGTTCGTCGACCACCTGGTCGAGACCGTGCGCGCGGAGAGTGTCGACGCGGTGCTCATCTCCGGTGACCTGTACGACCGCGCGCTGCCGCCCGTCGACGCCGTCGCCCTGTGCGACGAGGCGCTCCGGCGGCTGGCGGCCGAAAAGGTGCGGGTCATCGCCATCAGCGGCAACCACGACTCCGCCCAGCGGCTCGGCTTCGGCGCCGGGCTGATGTCCGCGGCCGGCGTGCACGTGATCGCCGATCCGCGGCGGGTCGGTGAGCCCGTGCTGCTCGCCGACGGCACGGCGGTGTACGGCATCCCGTATCTCGAGCCCGAGGTCGTGCGCAGCGCGTGGGACCTGTCCGAGCGCGGCCACACCGCCGCGCTCGCCGAGGCGATGCGGCGCGTCCGCGCCGACCTGGCGAAACGCGACGGCCGCTCCGTGGTGCTCGCGCACGCGTTCGTCACCGGGGGAGAGGCCAGCGACAGCGAGCGCGACATCTCCGTCGGCGGCGTCGCCAGCGTGCCGCTGAGCGTGTTCGACGGCGTCGACTACGTCGCCCTCGGCCACCTGCACGGGCGCCAGCGCATGTCCGGCACCGTGCGCTACTCCGGCTCGCCGCTGGCCTATTCGTTCTCCGAGGAGCACCACGTCAAGGGCGGCTGGCTGGTCGATCTCGGCGAGACGGTGACCGCCGAGTTCGTCGAGGCGCCCGTCCCCCGCCGGTCCGCGCGCATTAGCGGGCGGATCGACGACCTGCTGTCCGGCGAGCGCTGGGCGCCGTACGAGGACCACTGGCTCCAGGTCACCCTGACCGATCCCGACCGGCCCGCCGGGGCGATGGAGCGCCTGCGGCGACGGTTCCCGCACACGCTGGCGCTGGTCTTCGAGCCCGAGGGCGGGCCGGCCGCCGACGACCGCGGCTGGGCCGAGCGCATCCGCGACCGCTCCGACCTCGACATCGCCTACGACTTCGTCCGCGAGGTACGCGGCGCGCCCGCCGACGAGGCCGAGCGCGACCTGCTCGGCGAGGCGTTCGAGTGCTGCCAGCTGACGGAGGCGGCGCGATGAGGCTGCACTCGCTGACCATCACCGCCTTCGGCCCGTACGCGGGCACGCAGACGGTCGACTTCGAGGCGCTGTCGGGCGCCGGGCTGTTCCTGATCAACGGTCCGACCGGCGCCGGCAAGACCAGCGTGCTCGACGCGGTCTGCTTCGCCCTGTACGGCCGGGTGCCGAGCGTCCGCAACGACGCCAAGGACCTGCGCAGCCAGCACGCGCCGCCCGACCGGGCGCCCGAGGTCGTGCTCGACGTGACGATCCGCGGCCGGCGTTTCAAGGTCACCCGGTCGCCCAAGTGGGAACGACCGAAACGCCGCGGCCAGGGCACCACCGAGGAGAAGGCCAAGGTCCTGCTCCAGGAGTGGCGCGGCGGCGCGTGGGAGACCTGGTCGACCCGGTTCGACGAGGCCGGCCAGTTCGTCACCGACCTGCTGGGCATGTCGGCGGAGCAGTTCTGCCAGGTGGTGCTGCTGCCGCAGGGCGACTTCGCGGCGTTCCTGCGCGCCGGGGCCGAAGAACGCCGGGGCGTGCTGGAGAAACTGTTCGCGACCGAGGTGTTCGCCCAGGTCGAGACGTGGCTGGCCGAGCGCCGCCGCGAGAGCGGGCGCGCCGCCGACGAGCTGCGCGCGGCCGCCGAGTCGGTCGCCGACCGGGCCGCCGAGGCGGCCGGCGCCGCACGCCCCGAGCTGACGCCGCCCGCCCTGGCGGCCTGGGTGACCGAGCTGTCCGGCCACGTCGCCGACCTCACCGCGGTGACGGCCGCCGAGGCCGCCGACGCCGGCGCCGCGCGCGACGCGGCCCGCGCGCTCCTGGACAACGCCCGCGCCGTCGCCGAGCGGCAGGAGCGGCACGCCGACGCGCTCCGGCGTTCCGCCGGCCTCGCCGAGCGGGCGGCCGAGCGCACCGAGCTGACCGGCCGCCTGCGGGCGGCCGAACGCGCCGGGCGGGTGCTGCCCCGGCTCCAGACCGCCGCCGCGCGGGCCGCCCGGCGCGACGAGGTCGCCGCCGTCGTCACGCGCCGCCGCGCCGCGCTCGGCGGGCTGCTGCCCGACGACGCCGACGCCGACCTCATGCGCAAGGAGGAGCGCGCCCGTCGTGACGAGCTGGTCGAGCTCGCCCAGCGGCGCGAGGACGAGACCCGCCTGACCGCGATCGGCGCCGAGCTGCGCACGCTCACCGACGAGGCCGACGACCTGGAGACCCGCGAGGCGGAGCTGGCGCTGTTCCTGACCGACTCGCCGGCCCACCGCGACCTCCTGCGGGCCCAGCTCGACCAGGCCCGCACCCGTGCCGCCGCCCTGCCGGCGGCCGACGCGGCGGTCGCCGAGGCCACCGCGCGCCTGGAGGCCGCGCGTCGGCGCGACTTCCTCGCGGCGTCGCTCGCCGAGGCCGAGGCGGCCCACCGCGCGGCCGTCGACGAGGCCCAGGCCGCCCGCGACGTCGTCCAGGAGATCCGGCAGGCCCGGCTGGAGGGCATGGCCGCGTCGCTGGCCAAGGAGCTGTCGGAGGGCGAGCCCTGCCGGGTCTGCGGCTCGGCGTCGCACCCGTCACCGGCCCACGCCGAGATCGAAGGGCCCGGCGAGGAGGCCGAGGCGGAGGCCGCCGCCGCGTACGACGCGGCGCTGGCCCGGCGCGAGGAGACCGGCAACACGGTGACGCGGCTGTCCGCCGAGCTCGACGCCGCCTGCGACCAGGCCGGTTCCTCTCCCGAGCCGGAGCTGGCGAGCGCGCTGGCCGCGGCCGAGGAGGATCTGGCCGGCCTCGCGGGCGCCGAGACCGACATCGACCGCATCGAGGACGAGCTGCGGCGCGTCGACGCCGACTTCGACGAGGCCCGCGACCGGCACGGCGAGATCCAGACCGCGCTGGCCGCACTCCAGACGCAGCACAACACGCTCACCGCCGAGGCCGGCCGCCTGCGCGACCGCATCGACGCGGCACGCGGCGACGACCCGACCCTGGAGGCACGCGTCCGGCGGCTCGACCACGAGGCCGCGCTGCTGCGCGACACGGCCGCCGCGACCGAACAGCTCCGTGCCGCCGCCGCCGAGGCCGAGACCGCGTCCGACGAGGCGTCGGCGGCCGCGTCGGCCGAGGGCTTCGACTCGTCCGAGGCCGCACGCGCCGCCGCCCTGGACGACCCCGCCCGCCAGGAGCTGGCACGGCGGGTGAAGGCCTACGACGACGAGGAGGCACGGGTCGCCGCGCTGCTCGACGACCCGTCGCTGCGCGCCGCCGCGGCCGAGCCACCGCCCGACCTGGCCGCCCTGGAGGCCGCGCTCGGCGCCGCCGAGGAGCACCACCAGTCCGTCGCCTCGGCCCGCGACCGCTTCACGGACCGCCGGTCCCGGCTGGTGACGCTGGCCCGCGAGCTGCACGCCCGCGCCGCCGAGTGGCGCCCGGCCGCCGAACACCACGCCCTGGCCGCACGCGTCGCCGCCCTGACCTCCGGCGACCCGACCGCGAACCGCACCCGCATGCGGCTGTCGGCCTACGTCCTGGCCGCCAGACTCGAACAGGTCGTCGCCGCCGCGAACGAACGCCTCGCCCGCATGTCGGGCACCCGCTACTCCCTCGAGCACACGGTCGACAAGGCGGCCGGCTCCCGTGGCCACGGCACCGGCGGCCTGGGCCTGCGCGTCATCGACGGCTGGACCGGCCGCCACCGCGAGCCGGGCACCCTGTCGGGCGGCGAGACGTTCATCACGTCCCTGTCGCTGGCACTGGGCCTGGCGGACGTGGTCACCGCCGAGGCCGGCGGCACCGAGATCGGCACCCTGTTCGTCGACGAGGGCTTCGGCACCCTGGACGAGGACACCCTGGACGAGGTCATGGAGGTCCTCGACGGCCTCCGCGACGGCGGCCGCGCGGTCGGCATCGTCAGCCACGTCGCCGAACTCCGCACCCGCATCCCGGCCCAGCTCCGCGTCGCCAAGACCCGCACCGGCTCCACCCTGACCGTCACGACCTGACCCTGGGGGCGGGCCTGGCCGGTGCGAAGGAGCTTGTCGCCGGTCATACGGATGCCGCCCACTCGCCGGACGGTGTCGCGGGCGGCGGTCCGGCTCCCGGAGATGATCCGTGCGAGGCCGTCCCGAGATCGAGCCCAGGTTCCGCCGGGAGTTCCCGGCGCTCATGGCGCGCAACGACGTGCGGCACCGGCGGCGGTCGATGGACCCACCCGACGCCCCGGAGGACACCTACGAGGCGCCGCCGCTTCGCTCGACGCTGCGGGGAGGCCGAGTTCCTCCGTGGCCTCCCGGGCGGAATCGCGTGCCGGTCCGGGAAACGGCCGCTCAGGCCGTGCCCGGACCCTCGTCGAGAGTAATCCAGAAGCGGTCCTCGTCGCCGTGGGGACGGTCGGGTACTCCGCCGTTGGCGAGGATCACCCGGCGCGACGCCTCGTTGTCCCGGCCGCAGGTGAGGAGTACGCGGTCGAGGCCGAGCCGCCGGCATTCCAGCAGCCCGGCCGAGAGCATCTGAGTCGCGTGGCCGCGTCGGCGCCAGGGAGTGACGACGTGGTACCCCACATGGCCGCCCACCTCGGCGAGTTCCGGTGTGAGCCGGTGCCGGATGATGAGCGTGCCGAGGTAGTCCTGTCCGGCCACGTACCAGAAGCCGGTGCACGGCACGCCCCACCGGAGGAACACACCGCGCCGCTCCGCGACGAACGCGTCGAAGTCCTCGACGGCCGGGGCGAGCCACTCCGTACTTCTCCCTTCCGCCAGGCAGTCGGCTCGCTCGCCGGTGAGGAACGAATCACGTAGGGCCGCCGTCGGCTGGACGAGGCGCGGTGTCTCGGACAGGTCGCTCATCTCCGGTTCGGCCGGCGCGGGACCGTGCCCTCCGCCGGCAGGTGGTCGTTGTGGCGGTCGAAGCCATGGGAAGGGGAGGCGGCCGGTGAAGGACGTGCCCCTGGCGAGCCGTCGGCCGCGGCGGACCTCAGCGCCGGATGATTCCCCGTAGGACCGCGCCCTCCGTCGACAGGTAGTTGTTCCGGTAGTCGAAGCGCGGGCAGTCGGCGAACAGCAGGTACCAGTACTTCATCTGCTCCGCCCACCAGTAGCCCGGAGTCAGGTCGCCGAGTTTGACCGGGGAGGCGGTGACGTCCGTGGCGATCGTCCAGCCGTTCGCCACGCGGGAGGCGCGCTTCTGCCGCAGGTAGTAGTCGTACGCCCGTTCGCGGTAGAGCTCCTTGCCGGTCACCAGCCACAGGTTGAACGCCGCGTCGACGTACTCCGGGCGGAGCTGGTTGCCCGGGTCGGTCGCCTTGCCCGTGCCGTAGTCGTACCCCTCCGGCAGCAGCGGGTACGACGCCAGCACCGACGCCCACGCCGAGTGGTACGCCTCGCCCTCGCGCAGGTGGCCGCTCTGGCCCAGCAGGCCGGCGTAGTAGCTGGTCAGCTCGGACGTCTCGCGTCCGAGGGCCGCGCCGGTCGTCATGTCGGCCCGGTGGAACCACAGCCCACCGTCGAGACGCTCCTCCTCATGCCGCAGTACGGCCCTGGTCAGCGTGTCGTACCAGTGCTTGAGGTCGCGGTCGCGGAACAGGTCCCAGCCGTCCCAGAGGTACTCGAAGAACGAGTCCACCGGCGGGTCGACGCGGGCGCTGGAGTCCGTCCACTCGCCCGTCTCGATGTTGATCTCGGTGCCGACCAGGTCGAGGCCGGAGCGCCGGTCGTACACCGCGCGCAGTGCCTTCTTCGCCGTGTCGAAGTACCGCGAGTCGTGCACCAGCCGCGACAGCGTGCCGAACTCGGCGATGATCGTCCCCACCTCGGCGAGCACGTTGACGTTCCCGGTGATGTCACCCGTGGACGGGTTGACCCGGCGGTACGGCAGGCCGGTGGGGGACTCGGTGAAGCACGGCAGGAGGATGTCGGCGATCGTCCGCGCCTGGTCGAGCAGGGCGCGCTCGCCCGTGCACAGGTACCCCGACAGCAGCCCGCCGACCATCCGGATGTTGGTCTCGAAGACCTGCACGTCGGCGTCGACCCCGGCGAAGTCGAGGTGGTCGCGTACCCACCGGACCCCGTCGGCGAGCTCGTCGTCCAGGCCCATGAAGTAGAGCGTGCCGAGCGCCTCGACGATGCTCAGCCCGACCGGATGCGCCGAGTCGAAGAACTCGCTGTGCCCGCCGCTGACGGGAAGCAGCTGGTCATGGCCCCACGCGTACCGCCGGTAGGACCCCCAGGCGTGCCGCAGCTCGGCCCGCACGTCCTCGGCGACCCGGTGCCAGTCACGGTGCCCGGCCGCGTTCGCCGGGCCGGCCGGGAGACCCGCGACGGCCAGGCCGCCGGCCGCCGTCAGGGTGCCGAGGAACGCTCTGCGCGTGAAGGGGATGGAGGCTCTCATCGCTCACCGCCGAAGTCAGGAGATCATGACAACGTTGTCGTCCTACCATCCGCCGGATCTCCTGGCGATGAGGCTGACCGGTCCCGGCCGAACCGTTGATGTCAGCGGCGGAACCACTCCCGCGCGGCCGGCGTGAGCGACAGCCAGGCGACCGCCGCCGGGAGGGCGAGGAAGACGACCGCGACCGCGATCCCGATGACGTCCTGGACCGCGAGGGCGACGACCAGCACGACGAGCCCGCCGAAGACGAAGAACGCCTGGAGGGAGATCACTGGGACCCACACCCAGTACGCACGGCGCGCCGCGGCGACGGCACACCCGCCCCAGAGCGCGACGACCGGCACGAGGAACAGACCGGCGACGACCGTCTGCCCGACGCCGCTCTGACCATGGGAGCTCCGGTCATGGGCGGTCACGAACATTTCGGCCACGGCGAGTACGAAGAGGGCCGTCTCGAACCACAGTCCCGCGACCGCCCAGCCGACCTTCGCGGGCATGCGTCGCGGTCTGTCGTCAGGGCGCTGAACGGTCATCGGTCTCACAGTTCCTCCTCCAAGTGGGCCGGCAGCACCGTAGACCGCGTGCCCGGGGACCCCTCCCGGCCGACGTCATGACGTTCACGTCAGCCATCCGTAAGGCGTCCTTGATGGACTTACAGGTCTCCCCTGGAGTGACGGCGTCGTCGTTCCGCGCCGGTCCCGGCCGAGATCGGTGTGGCGACGGTCGCCTTCCTCCGCCCGTACGCCACCGGCTTCACCCGTCAGCAGAGGGACGGCACGTCATGACAGCACCAGGGACGGCACCGGCCCGAGTGGGGTACGGGAGTGTCTTCGCGGTCCGTGAGTTCCGTGCGCTGTGGGCCGGTGAGCTGTTCTCCCAGGTGGGGGACCAGTTCGCCAGGGTCGCGCTCGCGGTGCTCGTCTACCAGCGGACGTCCTCGGCCCTGCTCACCGGACTGGTCTACGCCCTCACGTACATCCCGTCGTTCATCGGCGGCGTGCTGCTTGGCGGCCTGGCCGATCGGCACCCGCGGCGCGAGGTCGTCGTCACCGTGGACGTGCTGCGGGCGGTGCTGACCGGGCTCATGGCGATACCCGGCCTTCCGCTGCCGGTCCTCTGCGTGCTGCTCACGGCCATGACCACGCTGGGCGGGCCGTTCAAGGGCGCTCAGCTCGCCCTGCTCGCGGACGTACTGACCGGCGACCGCTACGTGCTGGCGCTGTCGATACGCCACATGACGATCCAGTCCGCCCAGGTCGGCGGCTTTCTCGTCGGAGGTGTCCTGGCGCAGGCCGTCAGCCCGTCCGCCGGGCTCGGCGTGGACGCCCTCAGCTTCGGCGCGGCCGCCCTCCTCGTGCGCTTCGGTGTCCACGCGAGGCCGGCTCCCACCGGGGCGGATGTCGACGGCCCTCCCTCCGGCCGGCGGGCGACCGGCGGCGGGCTCATGATGGTGTTGCGCCATCCCGGGCTGCGCTCGCTCACCGCGTTGAGCTGGCTGGCCGGCTGCTACATCGTCCCCGAGGGGATCGCGGCGCCGTACGCGGACGCGGTCGGCGCCGGTACGGCCGTGACCGTCGGCCTGATCATGGCGAGCGACCCGATCGGCTCCGTCGTCGGTGCGTTCGTCTTCGGGCGATTCGTGCCGGAGCACGCGCGGATCAGGGCCCTCGGACCCATCGCCCTGCTCGCCGGTGTCCCGCTGGCTTTGTGCGCCCTCAGACCGGGGCTCGCCGTCTCCGCACTGCTGTTCGCGATGTCGGGCGCGCTGGCCACGGCGTACCACATGCAGATCGGCGCGTCGTTCGTCCAGCTCGTCCCCGCGTCCAGCAAGGCGGAGGCGCTCGGTGCCATGTCCTCCGGCCTCATCACCGTGCAGGGCCTCGGCGCGCTGGTCGGCGGCGGGCTGTCCGATCTGTTCGGAGCCGCGAACACCGTCGCGATCGCCGGTGTGGCCGGGATCCTGCTCGGCCTCTCTCCTGCGCGGACCTGGATGCGGGAGGCGCGAGCCGTGCGTTCCCCCGACGCCGCGGAGGACATCCGAGAGGAGGTGACACCGATGAGCAGGGATCAGTGAACGAGGTGAGTTAAGCGCGTCGTTCGTCCAGCGTGTCTCCGGCAAGGCGGAAGGGGCCGGTGTCATGTCCTCCGGCGTCATCACCGTGCGGGGCCCCGGCACGCTGGCGGGCGGCGGATCGATCGCCGGTGCGGCCGGATTCCTGCGGGACCTCTCCTCGGCGCGGACATGGATGCGGGAGGCACGGTGAGCGTTCTCGGGAGAGCCACCGCTCGTGCCGCCGAGCAGTTGGGTCTGTTCAAGGGCGCGCGATGGTACCTGCGTGAGGCGCCTCGTACGGGTGCCGCCAAGGCCGAGACCGTCCTCGTCGGAGTCCCCAAGACGGGGCCGCGTCCGCCTGTCGGCGAGGTGCGGTTGCTGGCCCCCGACGATTGGGCGATCCAGAGATCGTTCTCATTGCGGCTCCATGATTACCCGCTGGACTTCAACGTGACTCGCGCCAAGGTTCTCTCCACGACGGAAGCCGAGATCAGGGACGGCTTGCAGAAAATGCCGACTTTCGTGGGGACGCGCGATGGCGCGCCGGTCGCCCGAGTCCGACTTGCCCCTGATGAACCGGGCGTCTTGGAACTCAAGGGTGTGCTGGTGCTGCCGGAAGCGCGTGGCACCGGCATCAGCGATCTCACGGTGCGAACCGCCCTGGAATGGGCTCGCGACCAAGGACACGGCAAGGTCAGACTGTGGGTCCGCGAGAACAACAAGCCGGCGATCGACCTGTATACCCGCACCGGGTTCCGGCCCACGGGAGAGACCAGGCCGCTGGCCCCGGACCCGTCGCTGAACAGTGTCGAAATGATGGTGCGAGTTGGCCGTTGAATTCCTGCGAACCCGAGCGCAATTGCCGTTGCGGCACTAGACCGGGGGCTCCGGCGACGGCGCGGGTACGCGGATCGGGCCGGCGGTGAGCAGGGTCAGCAGGCCCAGGACGCCGCCCGCGCCCGCGACCGCGAACGCTCCGTGCACCCCCGCCGCGTCGCCCGCGACGCCCGCGAGGGCCGAGCCCGCCGCGCTGCCCACGCAGAACGCCGTCACCAGCCACGCAAACGCCTCGGTCACCGTGCCGCGCGGCGCGAGCCCGTCCACCAGCGTGAACGCGCACGCCAGCACCGGAGCGAGGAAGACGCCGCTGAGCATGGCCAGGACCACCATGACCGGCAGCGGCGGCGCCCACATCAGCGGCAGATAACCGGCGGCCAGGCCCGTCATCAGCAGGACCAGCCGCCGGTACGCCGGGCCGGTCCGGGGCCGGCTCCCGTACGTCACGCCGCCGACGAACGCGCCGCCCGCCGTGAGCGCGAGCAGCAGCCCCGAGGCGTACGAGATGTGGCGGGCGTCCGCGTACGTGACGGCGCCGACGCTGATCACGCCGAGGGCGACGCCGACGAAGGTCAGCGTGGCGATGAGCACCCGGATGCCGGGAGAGCGCAGCGGCCCCGCCCAGTGCCCGCCGCCGCCCTCGCCGCGCCAGGCGCGTGAGGGCCGGGAGGAGGTCACGATGAGCGTGCCGGCGACGCCGAGCAGCCCGGTGAGCAGCACCGCGACCTCGTCGGAGAACGCGGCGGCGGCGATGACGATGAGCGGTCCGCAGGTGAACAGCAGCTCCTGTGAGGCGGCGTCCAGCGCGTACGCCGCCTGGACCTCCGCCTCGCCGGGCAGGACCGACGGCCACAGGGCCCGCAGCCCGGCCTCCAGCGGTGGCGTGAAGAACCCGGCCACCAGCACCCCGGCGACCGCGACCGGCAGCGGGCGCAGCCCCACCACCGCGAGCGACGCGAACCCGGCGGCGGCCGCCACCGCGCTCGCCGTCAGGATGCGCGGCTGGCCGAACCGGTCCATCGCCCGCCCGATCGCCGGCTGACCCGCCGCCATCGCCAGCCCGTACAGCGCGGACAGCGCACCCGCGAGGGTGTACCCGCCGCCGTGCGCACGGGCGAACAGGACGATCGCCAGCGGGCCCATGCCGTTGGGCAGCCGGCCGAGGAGCGTGCCGCCGAGCAGGCGTGCGGCGTACGGTCGCCGCAGGAAGTGGAGATAGGTGCGCATGGATTCCCGTCATACGTATTACGGAGGCTTTGACGTCATACGTATCACGTACGACGGCGTGGCTCTACTGTTGACGGGTGTCCAAGAGACCGACCAGCCGCGACGTGGCACGCGTCGCGGGAGTGTCGCAGTCGACCGTGTCGCTCGTCCTCGCCGGGAAGTCCGAGGGCCGGGTCAAACCGGAGACCGGGCGGGCCGTGCGCGAGGCGGCGCGCCGGCTGGGCTACCGGCCCAACCTCGCCGCGCGCAGCCTGCGGCTCGGCCGCACCCGTACGGTGCTGCTCGTCGTGCCCACGCTGACCAGCCCGTTCTTCGGTGCCGTCTACACGGGCGCGGCGCGCGTCGCGAGCGAGCGCGGGTTCGGCGTCGTGGTGCACCCGTGGACCGACGAGGCGGCCCCGGCGCGCAGCCCGGTCGACATCGAGGCCATCGACGGCGTCCTCGCCTCGTCACTCGGCGGTGGCGTCGCGGGCTTCGGCGACGTGCCGCTCGTCGTACTGGACAACGACCCGGCCGACCCGGCGACCTCGGTCAACTTCGACGTGGCCGGCGGCATGCGGGCGGTCGCCCGGCACCTCGCGGACCTCGGACACCGCCGCCTCGGGCACCTCGCCGCCGCCGTCGACACCTGGACCTTCCGCGTACGGGCCGAGGTCCTCACGGAGACGGGCGCCCTGACCGCCCGCGAACACTGCGCGATCGACGTCGCCGCCGCCCGCGAGGCCGCGCTGGCACTGCTGGACCGCCCGGACCGGCCCACGGCCGTGGTCTGCGACGACGACCTGATCGCCGCGGGCGCCTACAAGGCCGCCCGCCACCTCGGCCTGGACGTCCCGCGCGATGTGTCGGTCACCGGCTTCGACGACATCCTCGTCGCCACCGCCCTCGAACCGGAACTGACCACCATCCGCCTGCCGGCCGAACGCCTCGGCGCCCAGGCGATGACCGCCCTCCTCGAACGCCTCGACGGCCAGGCACCGCCGGACGTGTCCCTGCCGGCCGAACTCATCGTCCGCGGCTCCACCGCCCCACCCGCACCCTGACCTACCGCGGCAACGCGTACACGACCGGCCCGCGATCGTCTTCCTCCACCCGCCACACATGCCCGACCTTCGCGTCGACCAGCACCAAGTCGGTACGGGTACGGGTCCGGGGCCGAGATTCACGTTCGTCCGCACGGCCACGCCACCCGCCGTCTGTCACCTTCCGTGGTCATCTGGTCACGCTAGCGATTCTTGTCCCTGCTCGGGGCGGGCCGCCGGTTTTCACCTCCGCGTGGCACGGCAGACTGCGCGGTATGAGTTACGAGGCCGCTGACAACAGGTACGACCAGATCTCCTACCGCCGCACCGGGCGGAGTGGGCTCAAGTTGCCCGCGATCTCCCTCGGGCTGTGGCACAACTTCGGGGACGACAAGCCGATCGAGACGCAGCGGGCCATCCTGCGCCGGGCGTTCGACCTCGGCGTGACCCACTTCGACCTCGCCAACAACTACGGACCCCCGTACGGCTCGGCCGAGAAGAACTTCGGGACGATCTTCGCGCAGGACTTCCGCCCGTACCGGGACGAACTCGTCCTGTCCACCAAGGCCGGGTACGACATGTGGCCCGGCCCGTACGGCGAGTGGGGATCGCGCAAGTACCTCCTCGCGAGCCTCGACCAGTCGCTCAAGCGGATGGGCGTGGAGTACGTCGACATCTTCTACAGCCACCGGTTCGACCCGGACACGCCCCTCGAGGAGACGATGGGCGCGCTGGACCACGCCGTACGGTCGGGCAAGGCGCTGTACGCCGGGATCTCCTCCTACTCCCCGGAGCGTACGGAGGAGGCCGCGGCGATCCTCAAGAGCATGGGCACCCCGCTGCTGATCCACCAGCCCTCGTACTCCATGCTCAACCGCTGGATCGAGGGCGGCCTGCTCGACACGCTGGAGCAGGTGGGCGCCGGCTGCATCGCCTTCTCGCCGCTGGCCCAGGGCATGCTGACCGACAAGTACCTGAACGGCGTCCCCGAGGGGTCGCGGGCCAGCCAGGGCAAGTCGCTGTCGCCCGACCTGCTCACCGACGAGACCCTCGCGCACGTGCGGACGCTCAACGAGATGGCCGGAAAGCGCGGGCAGTCGCTCGCGCAGATGGCGCTCTCCTGGACGCTGCGCGACCCGCGGGTCACGTCCGCGCTGATCGGGGCCAGCAGCGTCGCCCAGCTCGAGGACAGCCTCGGCGCCCTGGACAACCTCGACTTCTCCGACGAGGAACTGGCCGCCATCGACGCCGACGCGGTCGAGGCCGGCATCAACCTCTGGGCCGCCTCCAGCCGCCACTGAGCCGTCAGGGAACTCCGGGGTTTTCCCCGATGCCGGGATCCCGGCCGTCCGGTTACCGTGCCGGTACGGGCCGGGACCCCGGTCTTCTCGCCCCCGGAGGAGTCTCCATGAAGGCCATCGTGCAGGACCGGTACGGAGCGCCCGACGTGCTGGAGTTAACGGACATCGCCACGCCGGAGCCCGGAGAGGGCGAGGTGCTGGTGCGGGTACGCGCGGCGGCGGTGAACGCGGCCGACTGGCACGTCATGCGCGGCGACCCCTACCTCGCGCGGCTCAGCATCGGGCTCACGCGGCCGCGCGCGCGGGTCCGCGGCCAGGACTTCGCCGGTCAGGTGGAGTCCGTCGGTCCGGACGTGACCCGGTTCGCGCCCGGCGACGAGGTGTACGGCAACCTCTCCTGGAGCGAAGGGGCGTTCGCCGAGTACGTCCGCGCCCCGGCCGACCGCGTCGCGGCCAAGCCGGCCCGCCTGACGTACGAGGAGGCGGCCGCACTGCCGCTGGCGGGCATGACCGCCCTCCAGGGCCTGCGTGACGCGGCGGAGGTACGCCCGGGGCAGCGCGTCCTGATCAACGGCGCGTCCGGCGGCGTCGGCCTGTTCGCCGTGCAGCTCGGCAAGGCGTTCGGGGCCGAGGTGACCGGCGTGTGCCGCACGCGCAACGTCGATCTGGTCCGCTCGGCCGGCGCGGACCACGTCATCGACTACACCGAGGACGACTTCACCCGTTCCGGCCGGTCCTACGACGTCGTGTTCGACCTGGTCGCCAACCGCTCGCTGCGGGACCTGCGCCGGACGCTGGCGCCCGGCGGCACGCTCGTGCTCTCCGGCGGCGGTGTCTTCGAGGGCGGCAGCCTGATCGGCCCGATGGGACTGATCATCAGAACGCGGGCGGCGTCCCGTTTCGTGCGCGACCGCCTGATCGTCCTCATGACGAAGCCGGACGGCGCCGGCCTGGCCGCGCTGACGGAACTCGCCGAGGCCGGAAAGATCACCCCGGTCGTCGAGCGCACCTACCCACTGGCCGAGACCCCGGCCGCCATCCGCCACGTCGAGACCGAACACGCGCGAGCCAAGGTCGTCATCACCGTGTGAGCTCCGGGCGGTCAGGTCGCCAGCAGCAGGGTCGTCGCGCCCGCCGCGATGAGGGCGGCCGCCCAGAGGCGGTCGAGGTTGAACCACGCGCGCCGCAGGATGGTCAGGCCCACCACCTCGTAGACGAGAACGGCGATGATCCCCGCGACGGTCAGCATCGCGAGCGTGTGCACGATCGTTACGAAGATCGCCGCGGACACCGCGTCCCCGGCGCCGCCGGTGATCCCGTGGGAGTGGGCGTGGGGGACCGGGATCGAACCGTGGGTGAGTACCGGCAGCAGCATCAGGCCCGCGCCGTGCGCCGACGACATCAGGAACGACCAGCCGGCGAGTTGCCACAGCGACAGCCGCATCCCCACCCAGCGGAAGTGCCGGCTCGACAGCAGCCGCCACAGCCCGAACCCGACGAGCACCACCCCTCCGGCGATCGACACCACGCGGGACGTCAGCACCGACCCGGTCAGCGTCACGATCACGGCGACGACGAACACCGACCCGGCGTGCCCGGCGGCGATCGCCGGCAGCGACTGGAGCACGAGCGCCCGCGACCGTTCCTGCAGCCCGCGGGCGACCGCGAACAGCCAGCCCATCCCGGGATTGAGGCCGTGGAAGGCTCCCAGTGCCACGAGTGCGATCAGCGAGCCGTCCTTCATCGGCCCTCCCGGCTCATGGATAACAGTAGGAGTCCGAGGACGCGTCCCCACCCTGGAGCCGGGTCTGGTGCGGCCGCAGGCCGCGGAAGTCGTCGCCGTTCGGGAAGAAACGCGGGTCGAAGGTGAAGCCGTCGCCCGAGTCGACCTTGGCCATCCACGCTCCGACGCCGTCGGGATAGAACTGGTCGTCCCACGCCCCGTACAGAGAGTTGGTGACGTACACGCGCTTGCCGTCGCGGCTGACCTCGACCATCTGCGGGCCGCCGGCGAGTGGCCGGTCCGGCGCCGACGGGTGCGGGGTGCGGTTCACGATGCCGCCGATCCGCACCGAGCCGGCCTCGACCGGGTGGAACGGGTCGCTCACGTCGTAGCGTTTGAGCTCGCCCGTGCCCCAGCAGGAGACGTACAGGTAGCGGTCGTCCACGGACAGGTCGATGTCGGTGACCAGCGGCGGTACCGCCCCGAACGGCGCGATCACCGGCGGCAGGTCGCCCGTTTCAGCCGGTTCGGCGGGGATCGTGATGACCTTGCGGACCTTGAACTCCTTGCCCTCGCGATACCAGACCCAGACCGAAGCGGACAGGTCCTCGACGTTGACCACGACGCCGGCGAAGCCGTACGTCCTGGTCGGGTCGTGGGCCGGCCGCAGCTCCAGCACCATCTGGTGCTCGTCGCCCAGGTCGACGCGCTGGACGTGGCGCCGCTTGCGCAGGTCCCAGAAGTGCAGCGCGTGGCCGTACTCGCGGCCGAGCAGCAGGTCGGCGTCGACACCGTCCTCGATCATCGACGGCGTGCCCCACTCCGAGGTGACGACCACGTCGTGCGCGATGTGCCACCAGAAGTCGTACGCCAGGTACTGCGGCCCCCGGTCGACCTCCCACCGCCCGAGCACGTCGAACGAGGTGTGGTCCAGCAGCGCGATGCCCCCCGGCCCGTCGCTTCCATTAGCCCCGCCCAGCGCGGACACGTACAACCCCTCCGGCCCGCAGTGCACCGTATGCGGCCGTGAGTAACCCGCCCGCTTGGCCAGCTCGTCCGCCTCCAGGATCTTGGCGATCGTGGGCTTGGCGGGGTCGTCCTTCACGTCGACGATGTAGATGCGTGAGGAGCGCAGCCCCGGCACCACCAGGTAGCGCCGTTCGATGTGCGGGTGCGGCGCGTACGGGCACAGCGCGCTGCTGCAGGCGTTCCAGCCGAAGTGGTGCAGCTCGTCCCCGGTGTAGGGCAGGTCGGTCCAGCCGACCACCGAACCGTACGACGCGGATTCCTCGTCGACGTCGATCACGGCGATGGCGTCGGGCTTCTCGGCCGCGCGATCGAAGGCGACGATGTACGCGAGGGTCTCCGGCGGCGCGTTCACCGCGTCACGGGGGGAGGGGTAGAAGGTCGGGTCGGGCTTCCAGAGGGCCACGCCACACTCCTTCGGCAGGGCGGCATCGTCACGAACCGCGACATGACCAGCGCCGACGCCGTCCTGGCACGTAATCCCGACAAAGCTACTGGGGAATATGCTAGGGGGTCCGAGCATCTGTTGGATCTGGACAGGTCATGGTTCCTCCGGTTTGTACCCGGACACATGCCGGGCCTACCGGAGGACTGGCAAAATCAGCTGCCGTGACCGAACTCGTGCAGCTGCTCACTCCGGAGGGCGAGAGACTCGACCATCCCGACTACCCGCTGGATCTGACCGCAGGTCAGATCCAGGAGCTTTTTCGGGACATGGTCCTCGCGCGGCGGCTCGACACGGAGGCGATGGCCCTGCAACGGCAGGGTGAGCTGGGACTCTGGGTGCCGCTGCTCGGCCAGGAGGCCGCGCAGGTCGGTGCGGCCCGCGCGCTGGCGTCCGCCGACTACGTCTTCCCCAGCTACCGCGAGCACGCCATCGCCATGGTGCGCGGCGTCACGGTCGCCGAGCTGCTGAAGAACTGGCGCGGCGTCGACCACGGCGGGTGGGACGCCGAGAAGGTCCGCATGGCCCTCTACGCGATCGTGATCGGAGCGCAGACGCTCCACGCGGTCGGGTACGCCATGGGCGTGCAGCGCGACGGCGCCGAAGAGGCCGTGCTCGCCTGCTTCGGTGACGGTGCGAGCAGCCAGGGCGACGTCAACGAGGCGTTCGTGTGGGCGGGCGCGCAGAACGCCCCGGTCGTCTTCTTCTGCCAGAACAACCAGTGGGCGATCTCCGCCCGGCTGGAGACCCAGACGCGCGTGCCGCTGTACCGGCGCGGGTTCGGGTACGGCTTCCCCGGCGTGCGCGTCGACGGCAACGACGTGTTCGCCAGCCTGGCGGTGACGCGTACCGCGCTCGAGCGGGCGCGCGCCGGTGAGGGGCCGACGTTGATCGAGGCCTTCACCTACCGGATGAGCGCCCACACCAGCTCCGACGACCCGACCCGCTACCGCACCGGCGCCGAGCTGGAGGCCTGGCGGCTGAAGGACCCGATCGAGCGCGTCCGGGCGTACCTCAGCCGGACCGGCCTGGCCGACGCGGACTTCTTCGCGTCCGTGGACGCCGACGCCGAGGCGCTGGGCCGGCAGGTGCGCGAGGACTGCCGCGCGCTCCCCGACCCGGAGCCGCAGGCGATCTTCGAGCACGTGTACGCCGGCGAGCACGAGCAACTCGCCGAGGAGCGCGC
Organism: Actinoallomurus sp. CA-142502; assembly: GCF_050936355.1. Classification (NCBI taxonomy): domain Bacteria; kingdom Bacillati; phylum Actinomycetota; class Actinomycetes; order Streptosporangiales; family Thermomonosporaceae; genus Actinoallomurus; species Actinoallomurus sp. CA-142502. Next base: position 7,641,577 of record NZ_JBNJMY010000001.1, on the reverse strand, counting down.
GGCGTACCACGCGTACCTCGACGGCTTCGCCGGCTGAGGAACGCCTTCGGCACCGTTTCGGTGACCTCGGTGTACGCACGCCGTGAGTTCTTGCTTAGGATGTGCTTCCCTCGACATTCGCGGCGGCCCGGCCGTCGGGGCCACCGGGCCGTCGTCACCGGAGGAGGACCGTTGAGCACTCCGAAACCGCCCGACAACCTCGACTTGGCCACGACCGCCCGGGAGATGGCGGACCAGGCGCCGGCCGGGTCGTTCGAGAAGGCCGTCGCCGGATCGGTGGCGGTCACCTGCGCCACCACCCGCACGTACGAAGAGGCGATCGACGTCCTCGGGGGCATTCAGCCCGTCGAGGTACGCCGGCCGGCGATCGAGTTCCTCAAGCGTCTCGCCCTCGCCGAACGGTGACGCGGACGGCGGTGAGCCGTCTCGGCCGTTCGGAAGCTTCTGGCACAAAGTAGACTCCGCACCGTGCCCGAGGTGAAGTTCGAGATACAGATGTTGCACGACCGGGTGATGGTGCGCCCCGACAAGGAGGGCGAGCGCCGCAGCACCGGCGGCATCGTCATCCCCGCGACAGCCGAGATGGCCAACCGCCTCGTCTGGGGTGAGGTGTGCGGCGTCGGCCATCACGTGCGCTCGGTCAAGGTCGGTGACAAGGTCCTGTTCAAGGACGAGGACCAGTTCGAGGTCGAGGTGCAGGGCGCGATGTACCTGGTGATGCGCGAACGCGACCTGCACGCCGTCGCCAGCGAGCGCCCGGAGTACGGCACCGGTCTCTACCTCTGAGCGCTGGGGCCGGTCAGGTCCCGCGCCGGCGGCACAGCGGCCCGCTCCGCCGCGCGTTTCGGCGCGAACGCGCGGGCGAACAGCCGCACGGCCGGCAGCGGCGTACGGCCCCCGGAACTCGGCGAACCCGAACGCGGCCGGTGCGAGCGCCGAGACGATGAGGGCCGCGCCCCGGTCCCGCTGACCGGCCGTCAGCCCGTACGTGAGCGCGCCGGCGCCCAGGGCGAAGGTTATCATTCCGACCAGGTCGAAGCGCGTCCCGGCGGCCCACCGTTCCTTCTCCAGGACCCGCGAGGACAACGCGATCGTGGCGACGACGAGAGGCGCGTCGAGGAAGAAGATCGCCCGCCGGCCCAGGTACGCGGTGACGATGCCGCCGAGCATCGGCCCGGCCGTGGCAGACAGGCCGATCACGGCGCCGAACACGTCCATCGCCCGGCCCAGGTCCGGCCCCGGTAGACGGACCCCGGCCTCGGCTACCGGGAGCCGGACCAACCGGCTCCAGCGCACCCCGGACGCGGCGAGCGCCATCGCGCGGGCGATCGCCGCCCGCCCGGACATCCAGGTCCGGGGAAACGCACCGGCGTTCGACGTCAGGAATCCGTGCCCGACGCGAGCAGCTCCAGGGTGTCGATGAGGCGGTTGGAGAAGCCCCACTCGTTGTCGTACCAGGCCGCCACCTTGACGTGCCGGCCGTCGACGCGGGTGAGCGCGGCGTCGAAGGTCGCCGACGCCGGGTGGCCGGTGATGTCGCTGGAGACCAGCGGCTCGTCGGCGTAGTCGAGGACGCCCTCGAGCCGGCCGTCGGCGGCGGCGCGGTAGGCCGTAAGCACCTCGTCGCGGGTGACCTCGCGCGAGACCGTGGTGTTCAGCTCCACGATCGAGCCGACCGGCACCGGCACGCGGATCGAGTCGCCCGACAGCCTGCCGTCGAGGTTCGGCAGCACCAGGCCGATGGCCTTGGCGGCGCCGGTGGTGGTGGGCACGATGTTCACCCCGGCCGCGCGGGCGCGGCGCAGGTCGCGGTGGGGCCCGTCCTGGAGGTTCTGCTCCTGCGTGTAGGCGTGCACCGTGGTCATGAAGCCGTGCTCGATGCCGGCCAGGTCGTCCAGCACGGATGCCAGCGGAGCCAGCGCGTTGGTGGTGCACGAGGCGTTCGAGACGATCACGTGCTCGGCGGGGTCGTACGCGTCGGTGTTCACGCCGTAGGCGATCGTGACGTCGGCGCCGGCGGACGGGGCGCTCACCAGCACGCGTGCGGCGCCGGCGCGGATGTGCGCGCGGGCGGCGTCCGCCGAGGTGAAGCGGCCGGTCGACTCCAGCACGATGTCGACGCCCAGCTCGGCCCACGGCAGGTCGGCGGGGTCGCGTTCGGCGAGCACCGTGATGCGGCGGCCGTCGACCACGAGCGCGGATCCGTCGATCTCCACGGAACGGCCGAGGCGGCCGAGCGCGCTGTCGTACTTGAGCAGGTGAGCCAGTGTCTCGGGGGCGGTGAGGTCGTTGACGGCGACCACTTCGAGTTTGCTGTCACGCTCCAGCAGGGCCCGGAGCGTGTTGCGTCCGATGCGGCCGAAACCGTTGACGGCGATGCGGGTCATGCGCCCTCCTTCGTCGGAGGGAGTGACCACTGGGGCGTGGCTTTGGATTCCCTCGCTGCGCTCGGTCATGGAGGCTCCTTTCGTCCCGCCCTCCATGCTCGGCACCGCCGCGACCCGCCGAAAGTGGCCTGAACGACAACGTGCGCAAGGATCTCGCCAGTATTTTCGCCACCGACCGCAAGGATCACGCCAACCGGCTCAGGCCGAGAAGGTGTGGCGGTACTCCGTCGGCGAGGTGCCGAGAATGCGCTGGAAGTGTAGACGGAGGTTCGCGGCGGTGCCGAGCCCGACCCGGTCGGCGATCTGCTCCACGCCCAGCTCGGTGCGTTCGAGCAGTTCGCGGGCCAGGTCCACCCGTGCCCGGAGCACCCACTGCATCGGCGTATGGCCGGTGTCCTTCACGAACCGCCGCGAGAAGGTGCGCGCCGACACCCCGGCGTTGCGGGCGAGCGCCTCCAGGGTCAGGGGTTCGTCGAGGTGCTTCAGGGCCCACTCACGGGTGCTCGCGAACGCGTCGCCGAGTGGTTCGGGCACACTCCGGGGGACGTACTGCGCCTGCCCGCCGCTGCGGTAGGGCGCCGCCACCAGCCGTCGCGCCACCCGGTTGGACAGCGCGACGCCGTGGTCGCGCCGCACCAGGTGCAGGCACAGGTCGATGCCGGACGCCGCGCCCGCCGAGGTCAGTACGTCGCCCTCGTCGACGAACAGGACGTTCTCGTCCACCCGCACGAGCGGATGCCGTTCGGTCAGGGCCTTCGTGTAGTGCCAGTGCGTCGTCGCCCGCTTGCCGTCGAGCAGGCCGGTCGCCGCCAGCGCGAACGCCCCGGTCGAGATGGCCGCCAGCCGGGTGCCGCGCTCGCGCGCGGCCAGGAGCGCGCCGACGACCGCCGCCGGCGGGTCGGTGGTGGCCGGCTCCCGGTAGCCGGGGATGAAGATCGTGTCGGCCCGCTCCAGGGCCTCCAGACCGTCGGCCACGTGGTACGACAGGCCGTCGCCGCCGGTCACCGGCCCGGGTGCGGCGCCGCACACCCGTACCTCGTAGGGCATGCCCGGCCGGCCGGCGAACACCTGCGCGGGGATGCCGACGTCGAGCGGCTTCGCGCCCTCCAGCACGAGCACGGCGACGCGGTGGTTCTCCCGGGCCATCCTGCCTCCTTCGTCCCGGCCATCATCCCGCCCGGGCCGGGGAGGCCGGGCTCAGGGGATCGGGACCGACCGTACGTTCACGGGGCCCTTCGTCGGGTCCAGCTCGTCGGACTGGGAGACGCCGGACGGGGTGATCACGTCCATCGCCCGTGGCACGCCGGCCGGGTCGGCCGCGCAGATCGGGCCCGAGGCGTCCGGGCCGCAGACCCCGAAGGCGTACGGCTGCGGCGTCGCGGCGAAGCCGCGGGCCTGGTCGGCGCTGTAGCCGTCCTGGCCGTGCAGCACGACGGCGAAGCTCCAGCCTGGGCCCGGGGCGCCGAACGTGGCCTTCGGCAGCGCGATCGTGATGGTACGGGCGGTCTGCGACGACCGTACGGCCGCGCTGCTCTTCGCGTTCCCGGCCGCGTCCACCCAGACCGGCGCGGCGAAGCCCTGCACCTCGACGCGCTGGGTCCAGGAGTCGCCGAGCGTGTAGTTCCGCGCGGGCGAAGCGGCCTGGTCGGAGGCGGGCGAGACGCCCGGCTGCCGGACGTAGACGTCGAGGAGCTGCGCGCCGATCGGGCTGCCGAACGTCGGGGTCAGGTCGCGCAGCCGCGCCTGCAGGTACACGGTCGTCGCGTCACTGATCACCTGGAACCGCTCCAGGTCGTACGCGCCGGGGCGGAAGTCGGCCGCGGTCGGGTAGGCGAAGGTGCCCGGCCCGTGGTCGTCGCCGTCCGGGTCGCTCACGTCCAGCGCGGTGGTGCCGCCCGTCAGCTCGCCGACGACCGTGCGCTGCGCGTACGCCGTGCGCCCGCCGGCGGTCACCGACACCGTCAGGACCGTCGTGCCGAAGCTCACGGGCGCCCGTACCGTGAAGGCGCCGTCCGTACCGGCCCGTGCGGAGGCGACCGCCGTGTCGGCGCCGACGTCCGTGCCGGCCGAGGCGACCTCGACCCGCGCGCCCGGCGCCGTGGTGCCGGTGACCTCGGTCGTCGCGCCGAAGATCGAGGCGCCGTCCGCGGGGCCGGTGACCGTCAGGGGCAGGGCGGCCGGCGCGTGGGCGTACCGGTCGCGGACCGCCGCGGGCCGCTCCAGCGGACGTCCCGCGCCGAGGCCGAGCGCCAGCCGTACGACCTGCGCCTGCGCCCAGGTGAGCGGGGAGGCCGAGCCGGCGGCCTGCCCGTTCGTGAAGCCGATCGAGGCGGTGGCCGGGTCCGCGCCGTACGGGCTCGCGGGCACGTCCTGGTCCTCCCATGCCTGTTCCGGCACCAGTCCGGTGGGGGAGTAGCGGCTCATCGAGGCGAGCAGGGCCGAGGCCGACCGCGTGTCGTGGATCTGGAGGTCGTGTTCGGCCCGCTCGCCGGACAGCACCGGCCACACGTGCCCGGACCCGGTGTTCCCGGTCGGCCACGGCCTGCCCTCCGGGTCGCAGTCGGTCGGGTCGGCCACGTGGCAGTCGCCGTACCCGTCCTCGGTGCCGGCCGTGCCGGAGCCGTAGCGGTACCAGGCCGGGCCGGTCCGCGTCGGATGCCCGATCACCTTGTCCACGACCGGCAGCGAGGCGGTCACGTCCGGGTCGTCCGGGGCGAGCACGCCCAGGCGGGTCAGCTCCAGGAACCCGGCGTCGACGACCCGCCGCTGGTCCTCAGTGGGCCCGCCGTTGCCCAGCCCGTACGTCGTGGCGGCGTCCGGGTCGCCGGTCTTGGCCAGCCGCAGGAAGTACCGGGCGGCGTACGGCCCGGTCGTGGTCACCGTCCAGCCCTTGACCGAACGCGCGAAGTGGTCGGCGGTCGCGAGATAGAGCCGGGCCCGCGCGCCGTCGCCGTGCCGGGCCGCGATCCGCCCGCCCGCGACCAGCCCGGCGATCTCGGCGGCGATGGTCGAGGGGGAGTACCCGGACTGCTCCTCCCAGCGCTCCACGCCGAACGACGGGCCGTGGGAGACCAGGAAGTCCGCGGCCTTGCGCACGTGGTCGCGCCACAGGGCCGCGTCGCCGCCCAGTCCCGCCTGGTCGGCCATGAGGATCGAGTACGCGGTCTCGTCGAGCTGGTCGCCGCCCGTGTCGGGGGCGACCTGTCCGTTCAGCAGCGAGTTGCGCGGCAGCCGTCCGTCGGGCAGCTGCTGGCGCTCCAGCAGGAACCGCGCGGTCGCCCGCGCCGTCGCCAGGTCGCCGTCGGTGAGGAACCCGGTGAAGGCCTCGTACAGGTCGCGGGAGAACACCTCGCGGTAGGAGCCGAAGTAGAACGGCCGCCCGCCGGAGCGGTCCGCCGCGCCGATCGCCTGCCCCCACGGACTGGCCAAGGACGCCACGACCGCGCCGGGGAAGGTCTTGTCCTCGCTCGCCTTGATGACGTTGGCGGACCGGTAGTAGGCGTTCGCGTACGCGGCGGGAGGCCGGCGCAGGCCGCGGTCGTAGGCCCGCCAGCCTCCGAGGTAGTCGTTCTCCGTCGCGGCGAACGGCCGGGAGACGGCGTCACCGGCCGTGCCGGTCGCCTGGTCCGCGGTACGCCCGAAGCCGAGCGCGAAGGTCGTCTCGTCGCCCTGGAGCGGGAGCCGCGCGGTCGCGACGACGTTGCCGTCCGGGGCCGCGTCCTCCGGGGTGAGCGTGTGCCGCGCGTCCAGCATGGCCGCGCCGTCGCTCGCGGTGCCGGCGTAGCCGACGCTCGCCTCCGGCAGCGCCCGGCCGGCGCGCAGGGCGACGTACGTCGGGACGGCGTAGTCGCGGTTCGTGGCGCTGGTGAGGGTGTTCTCGTCGCCGACGACGGGCACGCCGTGGCGGACCGTCGCGGTGTCGCCGCCGGCGTTGGCGTCCCCGCCGCCGCCGTTGCCGTTCACGCTCGTGTCCAGCCGCACGTACAGCCGCAGCGGGCTCTTGGCCTCCAGACGCGTGCGCACGACGACGGCGTCGCGGCGTGGATCGGTCACGTACGTCGTGATGAGGCGGTACCGCCCGGCCCTGCTCGCCGTGGTGACCGTGCAGGCCATGCCGGTCGGATCGGCCGCGACGCTGTAGGTCGTGTCCCGGCCCTGCAACTCGGTGAACGTCCGCCCGTCGGTGACCGCGAACCGCATCGACTCGATGTTCGTGTTGTCGATCGTCGGCTCGTACACGTCGGACAGCACACCGCCCGCCACGGTGAACCAGATCTTCGACCCGCCGTGCGCGGTGCCGACACAGTCCTTGCGCGCGAGGTCGAAGTGGGAGACGACGCCCGGGCCGTCCGCCGCGTGCGCGGCGCCGGCCGGAGTCCCGGCGAGCGGCACGGTGAGGGCGACGGCGAGCACGGCGATGTGCGGACGACGCATGGGGGCCTCCGGCATTTGTTGTGCCGCCCAGCAAAGGCCCGCCGCCGATCTTCTGTCAACGTCCGGATCCGGCCTTGACGTCCGGATCCGGACGGGGTCAGAGGGGGAGCGTGAAGGGGGCCAGCCGGGTGTAGACGCCCGGGTAGCCGTCGCGGGCGCAGCCGTACGCCCACGACGTGATGCCCGCGAGCCGGCCGTTCACCACCAGCGGGCCGCCGCTGTCGAACTGGCACGTGTCACCCTTCGGCGAGCCCGCGCAGACCATGTCGCGGTGGTCGAAGGACGAGCCGTACGCGGAGGCGCAGCGCGCGTCGGTCACCAGGGGGATCGTGGCCTGGCGCAGCCGCGCGTTGACCAGGTCGGACTCGGACGTCGTGCCCCAGCCGAGCACCTGGGCGGCCCCGCCGGGCGGGTACAGGCCCCCCTGGCCGATCAGCGGCAGCGGGAGGCGGTCCAGCATCGGGCGGCTCAGTGTCAGCACGGCGACGTCATGGTGCTCGACCGTCTCGCCCTTGAACTCGGTCTCCTTGAAGCCCGGCTGCACCCATACCGACTTCACCTGGACGGTCTCGCCGTCCTTCTTGGTCAGGTCGGCGCGGCCGAACGTGGCGCTCAGCAGCGTCGGCACCGAGCGCAGGAAGTCGACGCAGTGCGCGGCCGTCACGACCTTGTCCGCGGCGACCAGCGTGCCGCCGCAGAACTGCCCGGACGGCCGGATGAGGAACGCGGGGGTGCCCACGGCCGCCAGCCAGGGCGGCGGGGCGGCGGCGGTGCCGCCGACGACCGCGTTCGCGGCCGGCGCGGTGAACGGCCCGGCGAGCAGGCCCGCGGACAGCAGCGCCGCCGAGACGAGGGCGGCGAGGCGACGTGGGAACAGGGGCATGGGGGAACCTCCGTTCGGATGGGGCAAACCTAGCGGTACCGGACACCGTGCGCGAGCCGATGACGCGACCGTCCCCTCCGGGCGGCTCCGTCAGCGGTACGTGCGGCCGGTACGGCTGGAGAACCGCGCGATGAGGCCGCGCGGGATGAGCCGGCCGGCGCCGACGAGGGCCTTGTACTGCGGGCCCGGCACGCTGACGGTGAGGCCGCGGCGGAAGTCGCGCAGACCGGCGGCGACCACGTCGTCGGCGTCCAGCCACAGTGCCGAGGGCAGCCGGGACATGTCGATCCGCGCCCGCTCGTGGAACTCGGTGTGCACGAACCCCGGGCACAGTGCCATGACCGGCACGCCCGGGTAGTCCTGCGCGACCGCCTGGCTGAAGCTCACCACCCACGCCTTCGAGGCCCCGTACGTGCCGCGCGGGAAGAACGCCGCCACCGACGCCACGTTGATGACCCCGCCGCGGCCCCGCTCGCGCATCGCGGGCAGCGCCGCGTGGGTCAGCCGCAGCACCGCCTCGCAGTGCACCCGCAGCATGGTCAGCTCGTCCTGTAGCGGAACGTCGAGGAAGCGCCCCTTCTGCCCGAACCCGGCGTTGTTCACCACCAGGTCGGCGCGGCGCGCCGCCTCCTCGCCCTTGACGATCCCCTCCTCGGTGGACAGGTCGGCGACCACCACCTCGGAGTTCCCGTACTTCTCGGCGGCGCGGGCCAGGCGCTCGGCGTCGCGGGCGAGCAGGATCAGGCTGAAGCCGTCGGCGGACAGACGACGGGCGAACGCCGCGCCGATGCCGGCCGTCGCGCCGGTGATGAGTGCGGTGGGCATGCGCGTACGTTACCGCGCAGTACGCTGCCGCGCCGTACGTCACCGTGCGCTTGTTCCCGACTCACCCGGCCCGGTGCGAACCGAAACGGCGTCACGTGCATCTACTCTGTTCGGCGGAGCATTTCTGCGCCGCTCCGGGAGAACGACGGGGGTAGTGCGGTGACGGGGATCGCGGAACGCATGGTGCTGCCGCCCGCCGAGGAGACCGGCGGTCCGCGGCGGCACACCGGCCGCATACTGGCGATCGTCTGCGGGGCGATGGGCCTGCTGCTGCTCGCGCTCGTCGTCTTCCAGATGGTGCGGCCGCTGCCGTCGGCCCGGCTGCGGCTGGTCACGCCCGCGAGCCATACGGTCCCCGGAGCGCTGCACCTGCCCTGGCCCGCCGCCGGCCAGGCCGTGATCGAGGTCGACGGCGTCGGCCGGATGGGCGCCTCCGGCAGCGGGCGGCCGACACCGACCGCCAGCGTCGCCAAGGTGATGACCGCCTACGTCTTCCTCCAGGACCACCCGCTGCGCACCGGGGAGGAGGGCCCGACGTACCGGATCTCGCCGGAGGAAGCCGCCCGCCTGCCCTGGCGCATCGCACGCGACGAGAGCCACGTCGACGTGGTGGCGAACCAGCCCTTCACCGAGCGCGAGGCCCTTGAGGCGCTGATGGTCGTCTCGGCCAACAACATCGCGCACGAGCTGGCCCGCTGGGACGCCGGAGGCGACGCGCCGTTCGCGGCCAAGATGAACGCCGCGGCGCGCCGGCTCGGCATGACCGCCACCCGCTACACCGACCCGAGCGGCTTCGACCCGACCACCGTCAGCACCGCCGCCGACCAGGTGCGTCTCTTCCAGGCGGCGATGCGCATCCCGGCCTTCGCCGAGGTGGTGAGCAAGCCGAGCTTCACGCCGCGCACCGGCGGCGAGACACGCGCGGGCAGCGACACGCTGCTCGGCTCGTACGGCGTGATCGGCGGCAAGACCGGCTACACCGGCAAGGCCGGGGGCAACTACGTCTTCGCGGCCCGCGCGGGCGGCCGGCTGATCGTCGGCGCGGTGATGGCACAGGCGCAGGCCACGAGCTCGGCCGTCGCCATCTCCGCCGCCCAGCCGCTGGTCGTGGCCGCGGAGAACGCCCTGACCCGCGTCACGCTGGCACGGGCCGGCGCCGTGCTCGCCCGCGTCGACGACGGCTTCGGCCACCGGATCCCGCTCGCCGCGACGACACCGGTCACGACGACGGGCTGGCCGGGCCTGACGGTACGGCTGCGCGTCGAGGGCAGGGTGCCCCGCCACGCGCCGGCGGGCCGTGCCGTCGCGTCGATCACGGCGGGCCCCGACCACACCCGCCTGCGCCTGACGCGCCCGCTGCACGCTCCCAGCCTGCTGGACCGCCTCACCCGCCTGGGCTGAGCCGATCAGCGCGTCTCGACGTCGGCGTCCGCCTGAGCTCGATCAGGGCAGGATCAGGCCCGCACGCGGAAGTCGCGCGGGTCGGGCCGGCGGGTGGCGCGGCGGTAGGCGAACGTGTGGCCGGGCCAGTTGTTGACCATCTTCCCCTCGGCCGTCATGTACCAGCTGCGGCAGCCGCTGGTCCACACCGTGTGCCGGAATCGCCGCTGCAACGCCTGGTTGAACGCGTTCTGCACGTCGGCCCGCACGTCGATGTACCTGGCGCGGGTCAGCGCGCGGACGCAGCCGACGATGTAGTTGAACTGCGACTCCAGCATGTAGATGATCGAGTTGTGGCCGAGGTTGGTGTTCGGCCCGTAGAGCAGGAACAGGTTGGGGAAACCGCTCACCGCGATGCCGAGGTACGCCTCGGCGCCCCCGCGCCACGCCTCGTCGAGCGTGCGCCCGCCCAGCCCCCGTACGGTCATCGGCGCGACGAACGCCTGCGTGCGGAACCCGGTCCCGTAGATGACCGCGTCGACCGGGTACTCCCGCCCGTCCGCGGTGACCACTCCCTGCTCGGAGAACCGGTCGATCGGCGTGGTGACCAGCTCGACGTTCGGGCGGTTCAGGGCGGCGTAGTAGTCGTCGGACAGCAGGATGCGCTTGCAGCCCATGACGTACGCCGGCGTCAGCGCGGCGCGCAGGCTCGGGTCGGGAACCTGTTCGGCGAGCCGCCGGCGGAAGGCCCGCTCGACGAGGCGCATCAGGCGCGGCGCGGTGACGAACCCCAGCCCGCGCGCCTCGAGCCGCGTGTAGAGGTTCGCCCGGCTGAGCGTCCGCAGCACCGGCGCCCACCGCAGCAGGCGCCGCTCCCAGGGGGCGTACGGGCGGTCGGCCTTCTCGATGACGTACGGCGGCGTCCGCTGGAAGACGTGCACCCGGGCCGCCCGCTCCGCGACGTGCGGCACGAACTGGATCGCGCTCGCCCCCGTGCCGACCACCGCGACCCGTTTGCCGGTCAGGTCGCAGTCGTGGTTCCAGCGGGAGGAGTGGAAGGCCGGGCCGGCGAAGGCGTTCGGCTGGTCGGGGTAGGCGGGCCGGTTGAGCTGTCCGCAGGCGGCGACGAGGGCCCGTGCGGTGAGCTCGTCTCCGGCGGTCGTACGGATCCGCCAGAGCCCGTGCTCCTCGTCGAAGGCCGCCTCCTCGACCTCGGAGCCGAACCGCGGCTCGATGCCGTACTTGGCGGCGCAGGCGCGCAGGTAGTCCAGGATCTCCTCCTGCGGTGGGAAGCGCCGCGACCAGTCGCGCCCGCGTTCGAAGGAGAAGGAGTACAGGTGGGACGGGATGTCGCAGGACGCGCCCGGGTAGACGTTGTCCCGCCAGGTGCCGCCGAGATCACCGGCCTTCTCCAGCACCGTGACGTCGCGGACTCCCGCGCGTCTGAGCCGGATGGCCATGCCGATGCCCCCGAAGCCGGCTCCGACGATGACGACGCTGAGCGGTTCGGACATGAGTGGCCTCCCACCCGCATGAAACCAGAATCGAGTTCTGGAGAACAGCGCTCAGGTGCCGGAAGACGTTCTCCGTCGCGTCCGGTACCGCTCAGCGCTGGCGGTAGTGGAAGGTCACGCCGTACGTCCCTGCCTTGGGGGACTTGGCGACCTTTATGCCCGTGAGGGTGAATTGCCCGATCGTTGCGCCGTGCGGGACGGTCGTCGCGGTGATCGTCCGGTGGGCTCGGTGGGCGACGTCGGTGATCGCGACGCGCATCCGCCCGGAGCGCAGCGCGCCCGTGTGCACGCGCAGACCGCTCGCGGTCTTCAGACCGCCCGGGGCCTGCCACCAGATGGCCGCCTGGTGCCCGGCACTGGCCGACGCCGAGGGGCTCGGAGACGCCTTCCGCGCGGCCGTGCGCTCCCGCCGCACCGCGCCGGCCGGGTCGCTGCACCCCGCCAGCATCCCGATCGCGACGATCGCCGCCGGTACGCGTACGCCTCCGCGCATCACTCGTTGGAACACGAGGTAAACCCTATCGGCGTCGGCGCACCCCTTCGCGGGCGCCGAGCTTGCCCAGCAGCCGTACGAGGGTGTCGCGCTCCTCGTCGGACAGTGTGCCGGCCCACAGCCGCTCGCGGTCGTTGTGCGTGGCGAACGCCGTGCTGATGGCCTCCTCGCCCGCGTCGGTGAGGCTGAGGCGTACGGCCCGGCGGTCCTTGACGTCGGGCACCTTGCTCACCAGGCCGTCGCGGCTGAGCGTGCCGACGAGCGCGGAGACCGCCTGCCGGCTCATCCCGGACAGCTCGGCGGCGCGCTTGGCCTCCATCGGGCCGGCGACCCAGAGCGTGAACAGGAGCCGGAACCCCGGGTAGCTCCAGCCGCGCGGGCGGTGCACCACCGACTCCATGTCGTACACGACCATGTTCGTCACCCGGTAAAGGGTGAGGATGAGGCGCATGGCCTCCGGGTCGATCGCCGGGAGCCGGTCCCGCGTGCGCTCGACCGCGGCGTCGACGAATGACCAGAAGTCGAGGTCTTGTGCGGTCACGGACCACAGCTTAGAGTCGAAGACGAGTAGTAATCAAAGCTTTGATTAACTGCGGGAGGCGAGATGCCCTACTACCGCGTGACGGGGGAGGTCCCCCGCAAGCGTCACATCCAGTTCCGCCGGCCCGACGGTGGCCTGTACGCCGAGGAGCTCATGGGGGAGGAGGGCTTCTCCTCCGACTCCTCGCTGCTGTACCACGTGCACCTGCCCACCGCGATCGTCAAGAGCGAGGGCGTGGACCTGCCCGCGCACGCCGGCGGCGCGAGCCCGAACCACCCGCTGATGCCGCGCCACTTCAAGCCGCACGACCTGACCGCGGGCGGCGACCCGGTGCTCGGCCGTCACCTGCTGATGGCCAACGACGACGTGCGGATGTCCTACGTCGCCGCGGACGCCGACGGCGACCTGTACCGCGACTCCGTCGGTGACGAGTGCGTGTACGTCGAGAGCGGCACGGCCCGGCTGGAGTCGACCTACGGCGCGCTGGAGGTCGGACCGGGCGACTACGTCGTCATCCCGACCGGCACGATCCACCGCTTCGTCCGCACGGGAGAGGACCTGCTGCGGCTGATGGTGTTCGAGGCCTCCGGGCACATCCGGCCGCCGAAGCGCTATCTGTCGCAGTACGGCCAGTTCCTCGAACACGCGCCGTACAGCGAGCGCGACCTGCGCGCGCCGTCCGAGCCGCTCGTGCTGGAGGGCGAGGACGTGCCGGTGCTCGTCCGTCACCGCGGCGGGCTGTCGCGCCTGACGTACCGTAACCATCCGCTCGACGTCGTGGGCTGGGACGGCTGCCTCTATCCGTTCGCGTTCAACATCCGCGACTTCGAGCCGGTCGTGAAGCGCACGCACGCGCCGCCGCCGGTCCACCAGACGTTCGAGGGTCCCAATTTCGTGATCTGCTCGTTCTGTCCGCGGCCACTGGACTTCCACCCCGAAGCCATTCCTATTCCGTACAACCACCACAACGTCGATTCCGACGAGATGATGTTCTATGTCGGTGGTGACTATTCGGCGCGTAAGGGATCCGGCATCGATGTCGGCTCGATAAGCCTGCATCCGTCCGGATTTACCCACGGTCCGGCGCCGGGCGCGGTCGAGGGCGTCATCGAGGCGGTCCGCAAGGGTCACACGGAAACGACCGAGATGGCCGTGATGGTGGACACCTTCCGCCCGCTGAACATCGGCCACCAGGCGTCATCGGTCGAGGTGGGCGACTACGCCTGGACGTGGGCGCGCTAGACGTCCCGCACATTCGCCGCAGATCCCGGATGTAGTTTCCCGGCGAAATGAAAATGTGTGATCACGGAGTGTGACCAAAGCCGGTCCGGGTAGAAGACGCTCCGGATCCGGGTGCTCGACTGTGCGGTTTCGAGATGGGCACCCGGATTCCTCAACGCACGGCAGTCTTCTACTCGGAATGGGGATCATGCATGCGCAAACTGTGCACGCTCGGCACCGGAGTTCTGGCCCTCGCCGCCGTCCTCGGCAGCGGGGCGGCCGCGAACGCCGATGACGCGGGCCGCGCCGGCAAGAAGGTGGACGGCTACCAGGTGGTCGTCCTGCCCAACGCCAACGTCGGCAACTTCACCCGGCGTACGGTGTACTGCCCGGCGGGCAAGCACGTGATCGGCGGAGGCGGCGAGGCACAGGGCAACGACGCCATCCTGGTGGGTAGCTTCCCCACCTCGGACGGGCGCGGCTGGATCGCCCTGGGCCGCCAGAACAGGTACAGCACGGTGGGCATCAGCGTGTACGCCATCTGCGCGTTCTAGGGCGCGGACACGCCGGTCTCCGCGCGGTTCGTTGGCGCGAGCGGGCCGCGGAGCACGGCTCTCACGAATGTCGACGCCGGTCCTCCCGGGAGGGCCGGCGTCGGCGTCTCCGCGGGCCTAGGCGAGGACCGGAACGGCGGCGAGCAGCGTGCGGGTGTACTCGTGCCGCGGGGACGTGTACAGCTCCTCCGCGTCGGCCAGCTCGACCAGCGCGCCGTTCCGCATGACCGCCACCCGGTCGCTCACCTGCCGCACGACCGCCAGGTCGTGCGAGACGAAGACGATCGTCAGCTCGTACTCCTCCTGCAGGTCGCGCAGCAGGTCGAGGATCTGCGCCTGTGTCGAGACGTCCAGCGCCGACACCGGCTCGTCGCAGACCAGCAGCTTCGGCCGGAGCGACAGGGCGCGCGCGATGCCCATGCGCTGCCGCTGGCCGCCGGAGAACTCGTGCGGGTACCGGTCGTGCCGCGCAGGGTCCAGCCCGACGCGTTCCATCAGCTCGCGTGCGGTCCGCAGCGCTTCCCGGTCGCCGGTGCCCTGCACCCGCAGCGGGTCGGCGATGCTGTCGCCCACGGTGCGCCGCGGGTTGAGGGAGGAGACCGGGTCCTGAAAGACCATCTGCAGGTCGCGGCGTACCGGCCGCAGCGCGCGCTCCGGCAGCCCCGTGAGGTCGCGGCCGTCGAACACGATGCCGCCCGACGTCGGCTCCAGCAGCCGCACGATCATCCGGGCGAGCGTGGTCTTGCCACTGCCGCTCTCGCCGACCACGCCGAGCGTCTCGCCGCCGAGGATCTCCAGGGACACGTCGTCGACCGCCCGCAGCACGTCGCGGCGCAACCCGCCGCCCGGCCGCCGGAACTCCCGCGTGAGCCCCGTCACGGTCAGCAACGGCTCACCGGGAGGTTGGTGGGTCGGCCGGGGGGAGACAGGCCCGTCGATGCGAGGGACGGCGTCCAGCAGCGCACGGGTGTACGGTGCGGTCGGCGCCCTGAGGACCTCGCCCACCGGCCCCTCCTCGACCGCCCGGCCGTCCTGCATGACCAGCACCCGATCCACCGAACGGGACACCACGCCCAGGTCGTGGGTGACGAGCAGCAGCGCCATGCCGGTGTCGGCCCGTAGTTCGTCGATGAGGTCGAGGATCTGCGCCTGCACGGTGACGTCGAGCGCGCTGGTCGGCTCGTCGGCGACGAGGACCGCCGGCTCGCAGGCCAGCGCCATCGCGATCAGCGCCCGCTGCCGCATGCCGCCGGAGAACTCGTGCGGCCGGGCCCGCGCCCGCCGCGCCGCGTCCGGGATGCCGACCCGGTCGAGCACCTCGACGGCCCGTGCCCACGCGGCCCGGCGGCCCGCGCCGGTGTGGTTGCGGTAGACCTCCGCGATCTGGTCGCCGATCCGGAAGTACGGGTCCAGCGCCGACAGCGGATCCTGGAAGATCATCGCGATGCGCCGGCCCCGCAGCCGGCGTACCGACTCGTCGTCGAGCGCGCCCACGTCGTCGTCGCCGAGCAGGACCCGTCCCGACACCCGGGCGCCGGTGCCACGGTGCAGGCCGAGCAGGGCGAGCGCGGTCGTGCTCTTGCCCGACCCGGACTCGCCGACGATGCCCAGCGCCTCGCCCGCGGCGAGGTCGAAGGAGACCCCGTCGACCGCGCGTAGCACGCCGTCCCCGGTGGGGAACTCCACGCTCAGATCCCGCACCGACAGCAGTGGTTCGCTCATGAGAGCACGACCCTTCGGTCGACCACCGCGTACAGCAGGTCCGCGGCGGTGTTGGCGACGACGATCGCCGCGCCGGCCACCAGCGTGAGCCCGGCGACGACCGGCAGGTCGACGTTGTTGGACGACTGCACGATGAGCTGCCCGAGACCGGGCAGGCCGAACAGCGTCTCGGTGAGCATCGCGCCGACCAGGATGTAGCCGAAGTCGTACGCGCTGATCGTGATGACGGGCGTGATCGCGCCGCGCAGCGCGTGCCGTCCGACGATCCGCCGCTCCCGCAGCCCGTACGCCCGGAAGGTGCGGATGTGGTCCTCCGACAGGGTCTCCAGCATCCCGGTGCGGGTGAGCCGCGCGTAGATGGCCGCCTGCGCGATGGCGAGCGTGAACCAGGGGAGGAGCAGGTTCTTGGCCCACTCGGCCGGGTTCTCGGTGAACGGGACGTACACCGGGAAGCTCAGCCAGTGCAGGTACCCGCAGAACAGCATCAGCAGCAGCATGCCGCTGACGAAGATGGGGGCGCCGAACGCGAGCACCGACACCGCCGTCACCACGCGGTCGGTGATCCGGCCCGCGCGCAGCGCCGACAGGACGCCGGCCGGCACGCCGATGAGCAGCCAGATCACCATGGCGCCGATCGTCAGTGACAGGGACACGGGCAGGCGCTGTCCGATCAGTGACAGCACCGGCTGGTCGTTCTGGAAGGAGAAGCCCAGGCAGGGCGCCGCGCAGTGCGAGACGTCCGGGCCGGAGCTGTAGTCGCGGCCGACGAAGATGCCCTCCAGGAAGTGCCAGAACTGCACCCATTCCGGTTGGTCGAGGCCCAGCTTGTGGTCGATGACGGCGAGCTGCCCGCCGCCGCAGCCCTTCCCGCACACGAGCACCGCCGGGTCCGACGGCAGCGTGTAGAAGATGAGGTAGACCAGCGCGACCATGACCAGCAGCAGCACCACCGTGCTGGCGAACCGCCGCAGCAGAAATCGTGTCATTGGTCGCTCACCACTCCTCACTCGCTCCGCGGGTGGCCTCGTTCCTCAGCCACCCACTCCGCTCGCTACATCGGGTTCGCTCCGTCATCTCCGGCCTCCCCGCAGTGAGCGCGCCTTCGGGTCGAGGGCGGTGCGGACGCCGTCGGCGAGCACGGTGAACGCCAGGACGTTGACGAGCAGCAGCAGGCCGGGCACGAGCACGTACGTCGGGTCGGCCTGGAACCACGTCGTCGCGCTGGACAGCATCTGCCCCCAGGAGGAGCCGGGCGGCCGCACGCCCACGCCGAGGAACGACAGCCCGGCCTCGGAGATCATGTTGGACGGGATGAGCAGCGCGGCGTACGTCACCAGCGGGGCCGACACACCCGGCAGGATCTCCCGCACCGCGACGCGGGCCCGGCTCGCGCCGGACAGTCGCGCCGCGGACACGTAGTCGCGGGTCTTCAGCGACAGCACCTGCCCGCGGATCAGCCGGGCCGTGCCGCCCCAGCCGAACAGGCCGATGACGAGCATGAGCAGCAGCGGCCGGGGAAAGCCCGACGGCACGATCGCCAGCAGCGCGATGGCGAAGATGAGCTGGGGGAAGGAGATGGCCAGGTCGATCAGGCGGCCGAGCACCGAGTCGGCGACCTTGCCGCCCAGCCCGGCCGCCAGCCCCACGCCGACGCCCAGCAGGATCTGCACGATGAGGGTGCCGAAGGCCACCAGGAAGGAGATCTGCGCACCGCCCAGCGCACGGGCGAACAGATCACGGCCGGTCGTCGGCTCCACACCGAGCCAGTGCGCGCCGCTCGCGCCGCCGAACGCCCCGCGCGGCACGCCGCCGCGCGCGGAGTCGAGCAGCTCGGGGTGGTACGACGTGGCGTCCTGGCCCTCCAGGTGAATGAGCAGCGGCGCGGCGACCGCGGCGACGATCATGAGGACCGCCACCACGAGTCCCGCCATGGCCATCCGGTCGGCGAACAACCGCTGCCGTACCTGACGGCCCCGGGTCGGCGCCTCCGGAGCGGCGCCGACCTCGGTGACCAGTTCTGCGGTCATTTAACCGAGACCATGGCCGGGTCGTAGGAGCCGCGCCACTGGTCGAGGTAGGCGTTCTTGACGTTCTTGCCGGTCAGCCGGATGTAGATCGGGTGGATCAGCGGCACGGTGAGCGCCTGCTTGCCGATCTCGGCGTCCAGCGCGCCCCAGCGGGGCCGGGCCTGGGCCGGGTCGGTGATCTTGTTGATGGCGTCGAACTCGGCGTTGATCTTCGGGTCGTTCAGCTGGGAGGCGTTGAAGTTGCCGCCGTCCTTGAGGATCTGCCGGCCGTCGAAGATCGGCCCGAGGAACGGCCCGCCGGTCGGCCAGTCCGCGCCCCAGGTGGTGAGGAACATGCCCGGCTCGGTCGAGGGCTTCTGGATCGCGTCGCCGTACGCGGCGTCGTCGTAGGGCTTGAGGGTCACGTTGATGCCGGCCTGCTTGAGCGCGGCCTGGACGGCGGTGGCCACGGCCGGTCCGTCGTGGTTGTAGTCGGCGTTGCGGTGCGCGAGCGTGACGGTCAGCCCGCTCGCGTGCCCGGCCTGGGCGAGGAGCTCCTTGGCCTTCGCCGCGTCGCCGCCCGGCCCCGCCGGGAAGTAGTCGTACGGCTGGTAGCCGAACGCGGCCTGGTCGGGCAGGAACGTCGTCGCGGCCTTGGCGAGCGAACTGCCGCCCGCCGCGTTGACCACCGACTGGCGGCTGACCGCGTACGCGACCGCCTCCCGCACCCGGATGTCGTCGAACGGCTTCACCTTGGGGTTGAAGGCGATGTAGTCGGTCTCGCCGAACTCGCCCTTGACCGCGCGCTTCTTCAGGTTCGGGTCATTGCTGATCCGGGCCAGCTCGGCGGGGGACAGGTCGGTGTCGGCGGTGATGGCGTTCGCGTCCTTGCCGGCGCTGGAGCTGAGCCGCTGGTTGATCACGGCCGCGTTCAGCCCGTAGGTGCCCTCGATCCGGTCGGGGCAGGCCAGCCGCTGGTCGTCGACCGAGCGCGACCAGTACGGGTTGCGGACCAGCACCAGGTTCTTGTCCTGCTCGTGCGACTGCACCTTGTACGGGCCGCTGGCCACCGGGTGCTTCTCGTACCCGGTGCCGTCGTCCTTGGCCTTGGGCACCGGGGCGAACTGCGTCGCCGTCGCCACGTACGGGAAGTCGCCCTCGGGCTTGCGCAGCTTGAAGATGATCGTCTTGTCGTCCGGCGTCTGGATCGAGTCCAGCTCCTTGCCCTTGTACGGGCCCTTGTAGTCCTCGCCGCCGACCAGCCAGTCGCGCAGGTACGGGATGCCGCCGGGCAGCTCGGGCGCGAACGCCCGCTCCACGCCCCACTTGATGTCCTTGGCGGTGATGGGCGTGCCGTCGTCGAACTTCAGCCCGTCCTTCAGGTGATAGGTCCAGGTCTTGGCGTCGGCGCTCGCCTTGCCGGTGTCGGTGGCCAGGTCGGGCACGACCTGGTCGCCCGCCTCACCGGGCACCCGGTGCCGGGTGGTGAGCGTACGGAAGATCAGAGAGGTGACCGAGCCGCCGCCGGAGGTGTAGATCCGGGCGGGGTCGAGGTGGTGACCGGTGGAGTCGCTCTGGTTGAGGACGTAGAGCGTTCCTCCCTGGCAGTTCTTCGGGTCGAACGCCGCACCTCCCGACGAGGAGGAGCCGTGGTCCGAGGAGCAGGCCGCGGCGGCGGTCAGCAGGGCGGCGGTGGTGAGCAGGGCAGCGCTTCTTCGCATCACAGGTTTCCCATTCAGGGCGATGACGGCGGCATGACACGACTGTCACAGAGGATGACAGCCGCAACTTGACCGGAAAAGGGGGAGATCAAGACCGAGGCGCGAGATGCCTGGTGATCAGGGGCGGAGGCTCAGAGACTGGATCAGGCCGCACACAGTGCGCTGGCCTGCCGTCGAAGGTCGACGTGCAGGCGCGCCACGAGAGGCTCGCTCCGATACACAATCATGAAGATATCTCATACCGGGATCATGAGCATCGAGGTGTTCCCTTGATCACCGATGCGTGGTCCACTGGTGGCGTGACGGAGGCCGATGAGGTGGCGCGGCGCTGCGCCGAGAAGATGTACGCCGCCGACCGTTCGTCACAGCACCTCGGCATCGAGATCAGCGACGTCGCGGCGGGCCGCGCCCGCGCGCGGATGACCGTCGCGGACACCATGGTCAACGGGCACGGCATCGCGCACGGCGGCTACGTGTTCCTGCTGGCCGACACGGCCTTCGCCTTCGCGTGCAACACCTACGAGATCGCCACCGTCGCGGCGGCCGCCGACGTGGTCTTCGTCGCGCCGGCGCGGGCGGGCGACGTCCTGGTCGCCGAGGCCGTCGAACGCGTCCGCTTCGGCCGCGCCGGGGTCTACGACGTGACCGTCCGCCGAGCCGACGGCGAGGTCGTCGCCGAGTTCCGCGGCAACAGCCGCGCCCTGCGCACGGAAACCCCATGACCGAGCGAAGCGAGGGAATCGAGGGCGCGTTCCGGTGGTCACTCCTTCCGACGCAGGAGGGCCCATGACCGGGCGGAGTGAGGGAGTCGAGGGCGCGTTCCGGTGGTCACTCCTTCCGACGCAGGAGGGCCCATGACCGGGCGGAGTGAGGGAGTCGAGGGCGCGTTCCGGTGGTCACTCCTTCCGACGCAGGAGGGCCCATGACCGGGCGGAGTGAGGGAGTCGAGGGCGCGTTCCGGTGGTCACTCCTTCCGACGCAGGAGGGCCCATGACCGGGCGGAGTGAGGGAGTCGAGGGCGCGTTCCGGTGGTCACTCCTTCCGACGCAGGAGGGCCCATGACCGGGCGGAGTGAGGGAGTCGAGGGCGCGTTCCGGTGGTCACTCCCTCCGGCGCAGGAGGATTCATGACCGGGGGAACGGCGAGCCCGCGGCGTGAGGCGTGGGAGCTGCTCGGCGGCGAGTACGACGTCCGCGTGCTCGAGCCCTCGCCGCCCGCCGTCACCGAGCCGCCCTGGTACGCCGACGACCCCCTCGCCGGGCCGTACGGCGTGCGGCTGGTGACGCCCGTGGCCGGGCTGGGCCGGAGCTGGGACGACCTCGTGGGCGAGCGGCCGGACCTGGCCGCCTTCTGCGCCGACCGCTGGCTCGGCGCCCGGCGCCGGCTCGCGCCGCTGCCGCGTGCGTTCGTGCCGACCCGGCGTTCGCTGCACACGCTCGCCGAGCACGTCGTCGCGCCCGCCCGGCACGCCGCCAACGGCCAGATCGGGCTGAGGTTCACCCGCGGCGGCTTCGGCACCCCGTACTTCGGCGACGGCCACCAGGTCCGCGTGGAGAGCGGCCGGCTGGTCGTCGACGGCGTGGTCCACACGCCCGCGACGCTGGGGGAGGCCGCCTCGCTCGCCGGCATACCGCTCGGCATGCCACCGGAGGTGTACCTCCCGGCCACGCCGGCCGCCCCGGACACGCACCTGCCGGTCAACCCGGCCGCCGCCGAGGCGCTGGGAGACTGGTTCGGCTTCGCCTGGTCGGTCCTCGAACAGCTCCGCTTCGACGGCCGCACGCTGTACTCCCGGGCTCCCCTCGGCACTCCCTCCGCGGCCGGTTCGTCCCTCACCGGCCACTCCGCTCGCTCCTCGGCTCGCCCTTACGACCCCCGGGCTCCCCTCGGCACTCCCTCCGCGGCCGGTTCGTTCCTCACCGGCCACTCCGCTCGCTCCTCGGCTCGCCCTTACGCGGCGCCCGGCCGCGTGCAGCTGTGGCCCGAGCACTTCGACGCCGCCGTGGAGTTCGGTGACGAGCCCGCCGGACGGCGCGCCGCCTTCGGCGCCTCCCCGGGCGACGACGCCCACCCCGAGCCGTACCTCTACGTCGCCCCGTGGCACCGGCGAGCGGGTGGCTTCTGGAACGACAAGGCGTTCGGCGGCGCGTCGCTGACCTACGGCGCGCTGCTCTCCGCCGACGATCAGCGGGAGACCGCGCTCGCCTTTTTCCGGCAAGGACTGGCAGAGCTCAACTCCTGACCGCCGCGCTTTCCCAAGCTCAGTTAAGAATCGGATCGGTTCCCGTTTAACAACGGACGGGCAGGGACCTCCGTGCGGGGGCACACGGGGGAACGGCCTCGACGAGCAGGCCGGACGTTCCCGTCTACGGCGAACGCGGGGCATAACGGCGCACCACGTCGGACGCCTGCTGGTGCCTTCCACGTCACCGTGTGAAAGGAGCGACAGAATGCGCAAGGGAGTCATGGCAGCCTGCGTG
This sequence comes from Actinoallomurus sp. CA-142502, assembly GCF_050936355.1. Taxonomy (NCBI): domain Bacteria; kingdom Bacillati; phylum Actinomycetota; class Actinomycetes; order Streptosporangiales; family Thermomonosporaceae; genus Actinoallomurus; species Actinoallomurus sp. CA-142502. The sequence continues at coordinate 7,619,416 of NZ_JBNJMY010000001.1, read as the reverse complement.
CTGGCCACCAGCCTCGGCTTGCTGACAACGGGGTGCGGCGACAAGCACAAGGCCGTGCCGTCGTCCGGCGGTCTCGCCCAGCCCACCTCGCCCGGACCGGAGGCGTCACCGACGATGTCGCCGGGGGCGCCCGAGTCCTCACCGCCGGCGACCGAGTCGCCCGGGGCGACGACGTCACCGGCGCCCGGCGCCGTAACGATCAACGCCAAGGACACCAGCGTCGGCAAGATCCTGGTGGACGACAAGGGCATGACGCTTTACCTGTTCGAGAAGGACAAGGACGGCAAGTCGTCCTGCACCGGCGAGTGCGCCACGCAGTGGCCGCCGGTCACCGCCACCGAGAAGGCAACGGCGGGCCAGGGCGTCGACGCGTCCAAGCTCGGCACGACGGACCGGGCCGACGGCACCAAGCAGGTCACCTACAACAACCATCCGCTCTACCGCTTCTACAAGGACACCAAGCCCGGTGACATGAACGGTCAGGGTCTCCAGGCCTTCGGTGCCAAGTGGTACGTCGTGGACGCGACCAAGGGCGACAAGATCGAGAAGAAGTAGCCGCGACGCGGGCCGGCGCGTCTCGCCGGTGGCGGCCACGCCCTTCGTGGGCGGTGCCGCCACGGCGACCGCGCCCGTGCCCACCGCCCACGTTCACGTCGAGGAACGGACTTTCATGCGCAAGGCAGTCAGGGCCGTCTGGGCGCTGGCCGTCGGTCTGGGCCTGCTCGCCTCGGGCTGCGGCGGGGGACACCGGGCCGTACCCGTCTCCGGCGGGTACGGCGGGCGGCCGTCGGCCGTTCCGGAGTCACCGGCCGTTCCGGAATCGCCGACGGCTCCGGAGTCGTCGCCGCCCCCGGCGGAGTCACCCGGGTCACCGGAGCCCCGGCACGTGCCGTCCGGCGAGGCCCCGCAGCCCAGTGCCGGCCCGCTGGAGATCAGGTCGAGGGAGACGCGGTACGGCCGGATCCTCGAGGACGGCCGGGGCAAGACGATCTACGTGGCCGCCAGGGACAACGCCGACTTCGAGTCGACGTGCACCGGCACCTGCACGAAGGACTGGCCGCCGCTGTTCACCAACGGCCAGGTCAACGCCGGCCCCGGGGTGAACTCCGCCTGGCTCGGCACGATCGGCCGGACCGACGGCCCGACCCAGGTGGAGTACAACGGCTGGCCGCTCTACTACTCGGCGCGCGACAGCGGACCCGGCGAGATCAACGGTCAGGGCCTCAGTGCGTACGGCACGACCTGGTACGTCGTCGACGCCGACCGCGGCCGGCCCGTGAAGTGACCGGTTAGAAGCTCGGCAGGTGCGGCAGCGAGTCGGGCAGCAGCCACACGCCGCCCGCCACCAGCGCGATGACGGCGACGATCCCGAAGCCGAACACCCACATCAGGCCCGGCATGCCGGTGAGCCGGGCCAGCTGGTCGGCGTCGGAGTCGGGCGCGCGGCCCCGTGCGCGCTTGCTCTGCAGCTCCACCACCGGGCGCGCGCCCGCGAGCAGCAGGAACCACGTGAACGCGTACGCGAACGCCGCCTGCACCGTCGGTGACCCGAACCAGGACACCGCGAAGATCACCGCGCCGGTCGTGACGACGGACAGCACCCCGTACACGTTGCGGATCAGCACGAGGATCGCGGCCAGCAGCACGATGCCGGCCCAGAGCATGGCCGTGATGTGCCCGGTCGCGAGCAGCCCGGCCGCGCCGAGGCCGAGCAGCGGCGGCGTGACGTACCCGGCGAACGCCGTGACGATCATGCCCGCGCCGTACGGCTTGCCGCTGGAGACGGTCACGCCCGACGTGTCGGAGTGGAGCCGGATGCTGTGCAGCTGCCGGCCGGTGACCAGCGCGGCGAGCGCGTGCCCGCCCTCGTGCGCGATGGTCACGACGTTGCGCAGCAGGTGCCACACCGAACGGACCGACACCGCTCCGAGCGCGGCCACGCCCGTCAGCGTGACCAGCCACCACGGCGGATGTGGTTGCGTGCCGAGGACGTCGTGCCAGACGTCGCCGAGTGTGGACAGATCCATGCATCACCTCTGCCGGGTACGACGCGCCGGGGCGCCGCGAAGTTTCTCGCACGGGCGAACCCATATCTTGGCTCAAGTCGGCCAGTAAGGTGTTCCCACTATGAGCGACCCGTTGATGAGCGTTTATCCGCCACTCGAGCCGGCCTCCCTGGTGACGCGGCGGTCTCGGCTCTTCCCGTTCGACAGGGACGGGCTCACCCTCACTCACCTGGGGCGCGGTGCCATCTGGCTGGCGCTGAAGGCACTCGGCCTCGGCGCCGGCACCCGCATCGCGATGCCCGCCTACCACTGCGGTTCGGAGGTCGAGGCGGCCCGGCTCGCCGGCTGCGAAGTCCTCTTCTACCGGGTGTTCCCGACGTTGCAGGCCGACGAAGAGGACCTGATGCGCGTGGCCCGGCAGTGCCACGCCACCTATCTCATCTCCTACTACGGCTTCCCGATGCCGTCCCTCCCGCCCGGCACCCGCGTCATCGAGGACGCCGCGCACGCGCTGTTCTCCTACGACGGCGGCGGGGCGATCGGCTCGCGCGGCGACGCGGCCATCTTCTGCCCGCGCAAGTCGCTGGGCGTGCCCGACGGCGGCGCGGTGCTGATCCGGGGCGGCTCCATCGAGGCGACCGGCCGGCCGCCGTGGAAGGGCATGGCGCGCTCGATCGCCTCCCAGGGCATGGGCTGGGCCGCCCAGTCGCGGGCCGGCGTGCTGCGCGCCCCCGCCACCAAGGTCTTCCGCAAGGTCAGCAAGACCGAACAGGCGGTCCAGCAGGGCACGCTCACCGAGGTCGTCATCGGCGAGTGGGATCTCGAGGTCGCCGACATGGAGAGCGCGGCGTCCAAGCCCTCCCGCATGACCGAGTGGGCCGTGCACGGCGCCGACGGCGAGCGCATCCGCGAAATCCGCCGCCGCAACTTCCAGATCCTGCTGAACTCCGTGCCCGAGGTCTGCCCCGACCGGTTCCGCGGCCTGCCCGACGGCGTCGCGCCGCTGTACTTCCCCGTACGGGTGCCCGAGCGTGACCGCACCATCGCCGAGCTGCAAAAGCGCGGCGTACGCTCGATCGAGATCTGGCCGGTGCCGCATCCGCTGCTCGACCGTGCGCGCTTCGCCGAGCTGGAGCCGCTGCGGCACCAGATGCTCGCGCTCCCGGTCCACCAGGGCCTGAGCGAGTGGCACGTCGAACAGGTCGCCCACGCGGCGCGCGAGGCCATCACCGCCGCGCACCGCTGAGGACGATGCCCGGGGTCAGCTTCCGCTGGCCCCGACCGGCAGGCGCCCCGACGCCAGCACGGCGGTGGCCCCGCCGTCCTTCGGCAGGTGCGCGGCGAACCTCCACAGCCACGTGCCGTGGTAGTCGTGGCGGTACTTCTTCGGCCCGAAGGCGAAGAAGGGCTTGTCGGGCCGGTACCAGGCGGTCGGGTTGACGGTGCTGTAGTCGAGCGACTGCGTCGCGGTGTACCAGACGAACGCGCCGCCGTCGGCGGTCGCGAGCGCGTACACCGGGTAGTCGGCCGCCTTCCAGGTCGTGCCGCCGCGCCACGCACCGTCCTGCGTGATCTTGTTGACGTAGCCGTGCCACTGCGCGCCGAGCTTGGAGGTCAGGGCGCCGGCCGCGAAGCCCGATCCGCGCAGGCCCGCCGCGACGTTGGACAGGTACTCCGAGTGCGCGGCGGCGAGCTTCGCGGTGGCCGGGGTCGTCACCGCCGTGGCCGAGCCGTCCGCGCCCCGCGCGATGGTGGGGAACGACGCCTTGTTCTTCCAGGCGGAGGTGGCGAGCTTGTACGTTCCGCCGGTCTTGGCGAAGACGAGGAACTCCTCACCGTCGCCGTTGCTGGGCTTCGCGTCGACCGCGAACCAGTCGGCGTCGCGCGGGAGGTAGAACCGGGCCGAGTGGTAGGTGAACGGTTTGATCTTCGAGTCCAGCCCGGCGCGGGTGACCTTGTAGTCGGCCAGGTCGCCCTTGAGCATGGCCCCGGTCTCGATCGTGGACAACGTCGCGGCCGACAGGTGGGCGTTGGCCTGGTTGTTGACCTTCTGGTACTTGGCGAAGATCGCCCGTGCCTGCGTCTCGGTCAGCGCGCTCGCGGCCGGTGTCGTCCCCGACGCGGAGGGGCTCGGTGACGTCCCGCCGCCACCGCCGCCGTTGCCGCATCCCGCGGCGAGCATCCCAAGGGCCATGAGTCCGGCGACCGTCCGTGAGCGCACTTGATCTTCTCCGAGCTTCGGGGGACGAGAGCGCCCCGGCGCCGGACGTACCGGGCCGGGGCGTCACTCCGAGGCGAGGCGTGGAGCACCTCAGCTGTTGTGGATCATCAGCCTAGAGGGCTGCTCCTCCCGGTCGCCGCCTGGGTTGTCGGAAAGGCCCCTTTCGCGGAGACGCGAGCGCGCGGCGACGGAGTCTCCCGCGCCGCGCGCTCGCCGTGCGGCCTCAGATCTTGCGGATCACCACGATGGGCGTCTGCTCGTCCTCGTTGCCGGCCGGGTTGTCCGACAGGACCTTCTCCACCCACTTGCGGTCGACGCCCGCCGAGGCGCCGACGACCCACGCGCCCGTCAGGTTGTTGGCGTCGACGACGCAGACGTGGCAGCCGAGGGCCGCGGCGAGCTCCTCCGACAGCTTGTCGGGACGGCCGGGGCCGAAGAGCAGGTGGTGGTCGTGCGGTGGCAGGGCGGCGGCCACATCGTCAATCATCGCGGCGCCCGGCCCGGCGACGCGGTAGAACCAGCCGCGCTTGCCGACGAGCTTGCCGGCCGCGCCCGCGGCGGCGCCGAGCAGCACCTTCGCGCGCCCGGCCTCCATGATCGCGCCCTGCATGCCGGCCGGGCTGTGCAGCGGCCCGATCTTGCCGACGAACTTGCTGAGCTGCTTGGCCATGCCCTCCGGCGTGATCATCTCCAGCGGGATCATCCGGCCCTGACCGGCCGAGGCGGGGCTCTCGGACAGCGCGAGGATGTCGTCGGGACGCAGCTGGCCGGCGGTGGCCTCCTGGATCACCGGGAGGATGCCGGAGCGCAGCGTGATCATCCTGGTCTTGATGGGGATGCGGCGGGCGCCGACGGTCCGCTCGTCGACCGGCGCCACCGTCGGCGGCTTGGCCGGGGCCGTCTCGCCGAAGTGCTGGTGCAGCATCTCCCTGATCTGCATGTTGCCCGCGTAGATGGACGCGCCGCGCTGGAGGACATCGCGGGCGCCCGCGGGGTCGCCCGCCTCGAGCCGCAGGTGGGCCAGCAGGGTGTAGTCCGACGCGTAGACCAGGTAGTCGGGCGCCAGGGCGATCAGGTCGGTCTGGTACTTCAGGGCGCGGGGCTTGTCGCCCCGGTCCACCGCCCACTTCGACAGGCGCTTGAGCGCGTGCCGGCGCAGCTGGGAGTCGTTCACGACCGACTCCAGGAGCGCCTCGGCCTCGTCGAGGCGGCCGCCGTCCTTGAGGATGTCGGCCAGCGTCAGGGCGTACCAGGGGATGGTCGGGTACTTCTCGCGCGCCGAGCGGACGATGTCCGCGGCGCGGTTGTAGTCGCCCCGCCACTTGTAGACCTCGGCGAGCGCGGCCGTGGCGAACCGGGTGTCGCCGCCCGCCGCGATGGCCGCGTTGGCGATCTGCTCGCTCTTCCGGTCGTCGCGCTCGTTGGTGAGGACGAGCCACGACAGCAGCGACAGCCCGTCACCTTCGAGATCGGCCCGCTTCGACTCCAGGAGCTGCTGGGCCTCTTCCGGCTTACGGAGCCAGATGTCGTAGGCGCGGCTGGTGGTGCTCATTTGTCAGAACCTCATGCGTCGTCGGCTGTCTGCGGGAAGTCGGCCCATCATCGCAGACGCGGGCCGCGCCCGTGATGAAGGCGATCAACTGTGGTCCGGCCCCGAACCGGACCGGCCGGCGGAAACTACGGCCACAACATGTGGGTTTCCCACGGGCCGCGGCGGCCGGAGCGTTCGTACCGCAGCCGGGTGTGCACGCGGTCCTTGTCGGCCTGCCAGAACTCGATCTGGACGGGAACGAGGGTGTAGAGCGTCCACTCCGGGCTGACCAGAGCGGGGTCCGCCTCGATCCGGGCCAGCGCCGTGCGGAAGGCCTGGTCGCGGTCGTCAAGGCTCTCCAGGTGGCCGCTCTGGCGGCCCAGCAGCGCCTCGGCGCGGGCGGAGGGCGCACGGGCCAGCAGGTCGGCGGCGCTCTGCTCGGGAGAGGCGGGCTCCACGGCGCCCCGTACGCGTACCTGGCGGCCTTGCAGAGGCCAGTAGAAGGTGAGCGCCGCCCGGGGCACGTCCGCCAGGTGACGGCCCTTGGGACTGTCGGCGTGCACCGCGAACCGCCAGCCGCCGGCGTCCACGTTCTTGAGGATGAGGACCCGGGCGTCCGGGCCGCCCCGTCACTGCCGCCCATCGTGCCCCCTGCGCCGTCGGTGTCCCCGGCCGTCCATCCGCCTCGACCCTACTGAGGGGCCGCGACCGCGGCCTGGAGAACGTCCGCGTCTCCCCATGCGTCTCCCAAGGTCGGGCAAGGGCGTCGCGTCGGGGGTGGTCGGCTGCCCGGGCATGGCGTAATGGTCGATACCCTAGGTGCCCGTGGACCTCCTTGACTCCTGGCGCGATCTTCCTGCGGCCCAGCAGCCCGATTGGCCCGACCCCGCACAGGTGGGCGCCGTCGCCGACCAGCTCGCCAAGCTTCCGCCGCTCGTGTTCGCGGGCGAGTGCGACCAGCTCCGCGCACAGCTCGCCGCCGTGGCGCGCGGCGAGGCGTTCGTGCTGCAGGGCGGCGACTGCGCCGAGACGTTCTCCGGCGCCACCGCCGACGACGTGCGCAACAAGCTCAAGACCCTGCTCCAGATGTCGGTCGTCCTGACGTACGCCGCGAGCGTGCCGGTCGTCAAGATCGGCCGGATGGCGGGCCAGTTCGCCAAGCCGCGGTCGAAGCCGGTCGAGGTCCGCGAGGGCGTCGAGCTTCCCGCGTACCGCGGCGACATGGTCAACGGCTTCGGCTTCACCGCCGACGAGCGGACGCCGGACCCGGGCCGCCTGCTGCGGGCGTACCACGCCGCCGCGGTCACGCTGAACCTCTGCCGCGCCTTCACCCAGGGCGGGTACGCCGACCTGCGCCAGGTCCACGCGTGGAACCAGGACTTCGTGGCGGCCAGCCCGGCCGGGCGTCGCTACGAGCGGCTGGCGGGGGAGATCGACCGGGCGCTGGCGTTCATGCACGCCGCCGGCGCCGACCCGGAGGAGTTCCACCGCGTCCAGCTCTACTCCAGCCACGAGGCGCTGATCCTCGACTACGAGCGGGCGCTGACCCGCATCGACTCGCGCTCAGGCCTGCCGTACGACGTGTCCGGGCACTTCCTGTGGATCGGCGAGCGCACCCGGCAGCTCGACGGCGCGCACGTGGAGTTCATGCGGCACATCCGCAACCCGATCGGGGTCAAACTCGGCCCGACGACGTCCGCCGAGGACGCCCTGGCGCTCATCGACAAGCTCGACCCCGAACGCGAGCCGGGCCGCCTGACGTTCGTGATCCGCATGGGCGCCGGCCGCGTACGCGACGCGCTGCCGCCGCTGGTGGAGAAGGTCACCGCGAGCGGCGCGCAGGTCGCGTGGATCTGCGACCCGATGCACGGCAACACCTTCGAGGCCGAGAGCGGCTACAAGACCCGACGGCTCGACGACGTCATGGACGAGGTGGCGGGCTTCTTCGACGTCCACCGCGCGCTGGGCACCCACCCGGGCGGCGTCCACCTGGAGTTCACCGGCGACGACGTCACCGAGTGCGTGGGCGGCGGCCACGAGATCGTCGAGGACGACCTTCACCAGCGGTACGAGACCGCCTGCGACCCGCGGCTCAACCGCAGCCAGGCACTCGACCTGGCGTTCATGGTCGCGGAGATGTACCGCACGACGAAGTGAGGTCGGGGCCCCGAGCCCGGGGCCCCGTCACTCAGACGATGCGTACGGCCCCGGCGAACGGGCGGGTGGCCAGGTCGGCGACCCGCACGTGGTCGCCGGTGTGCGGCGCGTGGATGAACTTCCCGTCTCCGAGGTACATCCCCATGTGGTGGATGTCGGAGTAGAAGAACACCAGGTCACCGGGCTGCAGGTCGCTCCGTGAGACGTGGACGCCGGCGTTCCACTGGTCGCCGCCGTAGTGCGGCAGGTTGACCCCGACCTGCTTGTACGCCCACATGGTCAGCCCGGAGCAGTCGAACCCCTTTCCGGGCGTCGCGCCGCCCCAGACGTACGGGACGCCGAGCTGCGTCAGCGCCGCGCGTACGGCGCCGATCGCCTTGGTGGACCCGCCCGGGATCTCCGGCACGCTCTCGCCGTGCTCGGCGCGCTCGACGGCGTCCTTCAGCAGCGGACGGCGCAGCTTGTCGAGCGTCCGGCCGATGGTCGCCTTCTTCTGCGCGAGCTGCGCCTTGAGCAGCGTGGACCGCGAGGCCTGGTCACGGGCGTTCTGCCAGGCGCGCTCGGCGTTCTGGATCGCCTGGGTGAGCTGGCGGACCTGCGTGTCGTCCTGCTGGGTGAAGAAGTGCAGGGTCGCGGCCTGGTCCAGCAGTGCCTGCGGGTCCTTGGCGGAGAACAGCGCGGGTGCCTCGTCCGGCGCGCTGTTCATGTAGCGCAGCGCGGCCAGGCGGCCGACACGTTGCTGGATGCCCTTGAGGGCCTTGGTCTCACGTCGCGAGGTCGCCTTGGCGATCGCGCTGGCGCGCTGGGCCTGCCGCAGCCGGACCCGCAGCCCGTCGTACTGCTCGGTGAGCTGTTCGAGCTGGGTGTTGAGCTGGTCGGCCTGCTGCCGGAGCGCGTCGATGGCGGGTGCCGGCTTCGCCTCGGCCGCGGGTGACGGCAGGAGCAGTCCGGCGGTGAGAAGGATGCCGGCGACCACGGTGTGCTGGGTGCGGTGCGGCCTATGATGCGCTTTCGCGGTTCGCGAAGGCTCCATTCGGGTGCTCCTCTTTCTCCTGGGCCGCCTACCGGGTTAGCTGACGGGTTCGGGCAAGGAGAAGCCCTACCGGTTACGGATTCACCCCGGGACCGAGCGCGGTGGGAGAGCCCCCTGAAAGCGCTCCGCGAGTTGGGTCCCCGGCTCACCGGACGCGCTGGCTTGCGCGTGCGGCGACTCGGCGGTCCGGCCGGGAACCGGCCGGTGACACCGTGGGACACTAACGGACCGTGACGGGCCGGCCAACCGGAACATGCGGAGATGGTCCACCGTCTTCCAGGATGGTCACTGTGGGTGATGCCGCTCTGGCCCTTTCCGCCTAGGCGAGAGCGAAGTCCGGCTGCGGACGGTGCTGTATACGCCGACATCGCGGGAAACGCGTCGGCGGTCCGTGGCGGTGGCGTACGCCGTCAGGGGCCGTTCCGGCCGGTGCGGTGAACGCCTCTTTCCGGCCCGGAACCGATCGGATCCGCGTCGCGACCGCCGTTCACGCCGTCGGGGAACCCGCTCAGACGGTCCCGTACGTCGGTCATCGCGGTGATCTGTGGCGGACCCGCAGGACGGACCGTGCGTCTGGGTGCGCGCTCCTCGTGCGACGTCGATCCCGCCGTCGACGTGGATCACCGAGCCGGTCAGGCAGCCGGTCTCGGGGCGGGCGACGGCCGGATGATGGCGGCGTCGTTCACCAGGACGTCGATCCGCCCGAACACCTCGATGTCGGCGGCCACGATCCGGGCGGGCGCCTCGGCCGCGGCGACGCTGGACATTGACCTTGGGGGTCCCGGTCAAGCGGCGAGGTGAGGGGATGCCGGCGGCGGGTCCACCGCCCGGCCGGTCGTTCGGATCGACCGTCCGGCTCGCGCGGGACCGGATGAAAGCGGCACCGCCGGGCTGACCCGGAGAAACACCGAGGGCCCTCCCCACGGGCGGGGGAGGGCCGGCTCGGACTCAGACGTTGAGGGACTCGGCGGAGTCGGACTGGGAGACCGCGGAGTGGAGGGTGTTCCAGAACGCCAGCTCGACGTCCTCCTCCAGCTCGGTGATCTTGCCCCAGAACTCCTTGTCCTCGGCCAGTGCCGCGGCCTCCGCGGTCAGGGCCGGCATGACGGCCGTGCCGGCGTCGGCGGCGTCCAGGTCGGCCACGTTCATGTCGGCGGGCATCTCGACCGGCGTGCGGTGGTGCTTGCCGCGCTTGCGGACGCGGACGTTCGGGGCCGGCATCGGCATGCGGACCTTCGCCTTGCTCAGCGCCAACGCCACCGTGCCGAACACCACGACGCCCAGCAGCCCGGTGAGGGCGGCCTGCTGGTCGGCCAGCGGCGGCGCGGAGTCGTGCTGGGCCGTCGTCTGGGTCTCGTGCATGGGGGTGGCGGGCTGCTGGCCGATCTCCTTGGCGGCCGGCGGAGGCGCGGAGTGCTTCGGGACGTACTTCTGCTCAGCCGGGGCCGCCTTGACCTTCACCTTCGACGGGTAGCCGAAGCCGACGACCTGGCTGACGTCGCGGGTGGCGCGGCCCAGCTGGTCGTTGTGGTTGGCCTCGATCGTGTGCAGCGTGTGGCCGTGCACCGACTCGACGATGCCTACGTGCTCGATGTCGCCGATGCTCTTCCCGCCGTTCCACGAGAAGAAGACGATGGCACCCGGCTCGGGGTGGTGGCCCCACGCGTCGTGCTTCTTGAACCACTTCGCGTGATCCGGAGTGGAGGCGAACTCACCCGCGAAGTCTTCGACTCCGGCCTTGTCCGCCGCCCAGGCGAGGAACATGTCGCACCAGGCCGCGTCCTTGAAGACGGGGTCCTTGCCGACGTGCTTGCCGTACCAGTCGCCGAACTTGGTGTACCCGCTCGCCTTCTCGTGATAGCCGAGCTGGCCCTTGGCGACCTGCAGCAGTTTGTGACCTATCGGATCCATGTCTCCCCTTAAGCCGCCTACCGGGTTAGCTGACGGGTTCGGGCCAGGAGGAGCCCTACCGTGCGAGACGGATTCACCCCAAGGGACTTCGTGGGTCCCCGGTTCCCGCTGCACTGGGGGTGCAGCCGGATTCGGCGGTCGGTCTGTCACCTCCCGGGTGGAGGTAAGTCACAGCCCGATTACGGCGCAATGTATCTGAAGTGTCGCGAGAACGGCAACGCGTTCGCAGCGGAAAGTATGGAGCGAAGTACTTACCCACTGTAACCAAGTTGTGGGGCCGCCTCCCGCGCAACGGGGAAATTGCGCCTCTCATCTGCGGAAATGGCAGAGTGGTCAAGGGTGCCGCCAATGACGCGCCAATGGCGGCCGGCGCGCAGCGTAGTGATCGAACTTACGTCGGGCCGACCCTCGCTCGACCGGGTCGACCGGCTATGTCGGGAGATGCGGCGGTTCGTCCGACGGGCCAAACCCGCCCCGGCTAAAGCCGACAGAATGCCACAAAAGGCAACGACGCGAATGCGCAACGTAACCGTCAGAAACCTTCGACCGAAGGCGAAAAAAAGTCAAGGAGCGCCATGAGAGGAACGCCGGGAAGCACCCCCGTCGACCCGCGCGACGCGAAAAGCGCGTAATGCCCATGGGTGCCTGCCGCAGCGGGAAAGGAGGCCGGCCGGAGTTCGGCCGGCCTCCCCGGCAACGCGACGATGCGCCGCCCGCCAGGACGGCGTCGGGCCTCAGTCCACGGTCAGCACGATCTTGCCGCGCGTGTGTCCCTCCTCGCTCAGGCGCTGCGCCTCCGCCGCCTCCGAGAGCGGGAACGTCTTCGCGACCGGGACCGTCAGGCGGCCGTCGTCGACGAGCTGCGCCAGCGCCGCCAGGTCCGTGGGGTCCGGGCGGACGAACACGTACCGCCCGCCGCGTTCGGTCACCGACGGGTCGACGATCGACGCCCACCGGCCCTTGCCGGTCAGCAGGTCCGGCGTCACGTCGAGGGCCTCGCCGCCCACCAGGTCCAGCGCCGCCGAGACGCCGCCCGGCGCGAGCCGTCGCACCTCGTCCGCGAGCCCCGGCCCGTACGCCACCGGCTCGGCGCCGAGTGACCGCAGATGGTCGTGGTTGCGTGGGCCGGCCGTGCCGATGACCCGGGCGCCCCGCGCCAGCGCGATCTGCACGGCGAACGACCCGACGCCGCCGCTGGCGGCGTGGATGAGCACCGTGTCGTCCTCGTTCACCCCCAGCGCCTTCACCAGCGCCTGGTACGCGGTCAGGCCCGCGAGCGGCAGGCCGCCCGCCTCCGCCCACGACAGCCGCGCCGGCTTGCGGCCGAGCGTGCGCACCGGCGCGGCCACCAGCTCGGCGTACGTGCCGCGGCCCACGTGGTCCTCGCGCACGTACCCGATGACCTCGTCGCCCGGTGAGAACTCGCTGACGGCCGGTCCGGCGCGTTCGACCACGCCCGCCAGGTCCCAGCCGGGGACGACCGGGAAGTCGGTCTGGAAGAGCCCGTCGAGCCCGCCCTCGCGGATCTTCCAGTCCACCGGGTTCACCCCGGCCGCCTTGACGCGTACGAGGACGAAGTCGGGCCCGACCTTGGGCTCAGGCACGTCCGTGGCGAGTTTCAGCACGTCAGGACCGCCATATTGGTTCATCACGATGGCTTTCACACTGTGACCGTTACCCCCGGGACGCGAGGGTTCACACCGGCGGTTCAGCGAAAGCGCGCGTACACGGACAGGCCGAGCAGGATCATGATCAGCGGACCCAGCACGGTCAGCGCGGCGAACAGCGCGCTGCGGCCCGCCTGGTGCCCGTACGGGACCAGCGAGGGCGCGCGGCCCGCCACCGGCCAGGGCTCGCTGAGCTCGTCCGCCGCCGGCCGGTCGTCGAACGCCGGGTCGACCTGACCGCTCAGCGGCAACCCGGCCGCCCAGCCGAACAGGTCGGCCAGCGCCGCGGGCGGGCTGTCGAGGCCGGACGCGAAGTAGCGGACCTCGGCGGCGGTGCGCTCGAGCGTACGGATCGTGTTGCCGAGGCCGAGCCCCTCCAGCCAGCCGCGCGCGTCGCCGTCGAGGCTCGTGCCCACCGCGGTGCGGCGCAGCACGTCGGCCTTGGTGACCACCACCGCGATGCGCCGCTGCCGGCCCTGGTCGGCCCGCGAGCGCAGCTCGGCCAGCAGGCGCTGCAGGGTGTCGGAGGGGTCCTCGTCGGAGGTCGCGGTCGTCTGCTCCACGAGGCGGCGTTCGTCCGTGGTGAGCGCGGACCGCAGCTCCGGCAGGGCGAACGGGTCGATGACGAACAGCAGCGCCTCGCCGTGGTCGAGGTAGCGCAGCCGCTCGACCCGCGTGGCGCCCGTGTGCAGCTCGCCGGCCGGGTCGAACAGGTACAGGATCCGGTGCGCGGCCGGCAGCGTCAGGTCGAGCATGGTGGCCACGGGCAGCTCGGGGCCGGTCTTGGCGAGCCGCCCGCCGCGGTCGAGTTCGGCCACCGCCCCGGCGTACGCCCGCGCGTCGCGCGCCTCGACGAAGTCCGCGCGGCCCCGCGCGCCGGCGGCGCTCGCGCGCAGCGCCCGTACGGCGAGGAACATCAGCGTCGTCTTGCCCGCCGCCGGACCGCCGACGAACGGCAGCGGCTCCACCCGCGCCCGCCCGATCCGGCCGGGCAGCCGCCGGTGACAGTGCGGGCAGTACGCGCCGAGGCGGAACCGCCCGAGCAGGATCGTCGTGGGCAGCCGCGCGCCGCAGCGGCACACGTGACGGAACGCGCCCAGGCGGTTCGGCACGAGCCGGGAGTGGTGTTCGTCGCACCGGGGGCAGGAGTACTCCGGCAGCGCGAACCGCTGGTAGCAGCCCGCGTGCGGGCACGCCAGCAGGATCCGGCGGTAGGCCATCCAGACGCGCTCGACCGCGCCGAGCACCACCACGCACACCGACCACACGGCCAGCCCGGCCGCCGCCATCGCCGCCGCGGCCAGGACGAACGCCAGCACCGCGACGGCGAGCGGCAGCACGGACAGCGCCATGCCGGCGCACAGCCCGAACCACAGGGGGAACAGCGCGAGCCCCTGCGGCGGCTTCAGCAGCGTCTCGGTCAGCGTGGCGGCGGCCCACCGGGCCTGCGTCACGCACCAGGGCACCGTACGGCGTTCGAGGGCCACCATGTCGTGCCACACCTGGACCAGCAGGTAGTGCGGGTAGGCGGGGTCCGGCGGCCCGGGCGCGGGACGCCGGACCGGGGACGGCCCGTCCACGGCGGTGGCGGTGAGCGTACGCCAGGCGACGGTGAAGAACCGGCCGAGGCCCAGGCCGAACCCGGCGAGCAGGGCGAGCACGAGGGCGACCGGCAGCACGAACACGCACTCGGCCGCGACCAGACCGACCCACACGATGACGACCAGCGCGTACACGACCGGCACGGCGTCACGCTCCCCGTCGCCGCAGCGCCCGCCACGCCGACGCCAGCGCCGGGTCGCGGTCGGTGAGCGCCGACTCGACGTGCCGCCGGGCGAACCGCCCGAGCCCGTCGCCCCACGCCGTGAGCCGGGGGACCGGCGTCCGCGCCCGGTGCAGGCGCACCTCGATCTCGGCGAGGTCCACCCGGTCGTCCCGGCCGGGACCGGCGTCGAGCCAGTGGCCGGTGAGCTCCCGGCGTACGGTGTCGGTGGTCGCGGCCAGTACCTCGGCGCGTGACCGCGCCGGCCGTTCGGTGAGCGCCGCGGCGACGCTCGCGCACACCCGCCCGGTCAGCGGGTCGCCGGCGTCCATCCGGCCGAGGACGCGGGCCATCTCCGACTCGGCGCCGGCTCGCAACGCCTCGCGGTGTGCGAGCACGGTCCGCGCCGGACCGGCCAACTCGGGCAGCCGGTCGCGGATCAGCTCGGCGAGACGTACGGTCTCCGGCGCGTCGAGCGGCGCGGACGCGAAGACCCGCCGCGTCAGGCTCCGGAGCGCGGCGAACCGTGCCATCGCCGGGCCGAGCCGTTCGACGAGGCGTTCGCAGTCGTCCGGCGTCGGCGGAGCGTCCCATAGCGCGTCGAGCAGCTCCTCGATCTCCGGCAGCCCGTACGGCTCCAGCTCGATCAGGCGGGCCGTGGCCTCGTGCCGGTCGGCGCGCGCGGACAGGACCAGCCCGCCGGTACGGGGAGTGCGGGTCCAGTCGCGATCGCCGAGCGCCGCGCGGGCGTCCGGCGTGAGCATCGCCCGTCGGACGCCGGACTCGGCGCGTTCGAGACCGGCCAGGATGCCGCCGACCAGGGCGGCACGCCGGGCGCGGGGCGTCGCGCGCACGGCGGCGGCGATGTCGCCCGCGCCGCGCCGCGCGCACGCCGCGGCGGCCGCGGTCACGTCGTCGTCCGCGATCCGGCCGCCGACCTCGTCGGCGAGCCGGACGACGTCCGCCAGCGCGTCCAACCCGGACGCCTGCGCGAGCGCGGCGCGGAAGCGCGCGGGCAGGCCGTCGCGGAGCCGGAGCACGGGCAGGCGCTCGCGCAGTGACGGGTCGGCCAGGGCCAGCTCCACGCAACGCTCGGCGATCTCCGGTGCCACGTGCGCGAGCGCGGCGGCCAGCTCGAACCCGAGACCGGGCAGGGCCGGCGCCAGCGCCGGCCACAGCCAGGAGGGCGCCCCGCCGCACCGGACGAGCGCGGCGGCGGCCGACTCCTCCGCGGCGGACACAGACGTCTCCCCGCGGCACAGGGCGAGCAGCGCCGCCGCCCCGTCGGCCGAGGCGAGCGCGTGATGGCCGCCGGCCGGGACGCGGTGAAGCGGCTCCGCCACGCGCACCGACGCGGTGGCGGTCCGCCCGCCGGCCGACGACGCCGCGGCGTGGAACCGTCCGGTCCGGCCCTCGTCCGCGTCCGAGCCGAGCGTGGTGTCCTCGGCCGGACCGGACGTCAGCAGCTCGCCGACGGCGTCGATGCCGTCCAGGTCGCCCGTACGCCAGCAGTCCGCGATCACGCGGGAGAAACGGCCCGGGCGTTCGCCGTCGCCGGGGACCGGCTCGCTCAGCCGAAAGCCCCCGCGCGGCCACGCCTCCGGCACGGTGCCCACGACCAGCTGCGACGCCGACTCCGGGTCGGCGGTGTAGGTGATGAACGACAGGTGGGCGGCCAGCGGCGCCGGCAGGGAATAGGACACCAGCGCGATCCAGCGCGCGACGAGCGCCGCGTCGTCGGCGACCAGCACGACCCGCCCGTGCCCGTCCGCGAGGGCGGCCGTCACCGCGTCGAGCAGGACGGCCAGCCGGTCGTGGGCGCCCTCACTCCGGAGCCAGGCGACGAGCGAGTCGGGGTCGAACGCCGTGCCGGGGACCAGGTCCGGCGCCGCGCCGGGCGGCCCGTCCCACACCGGCGACTCCCACAGCTCGATCGGCCGCAGTCCCTCCAGCTCCTGCGGCGCCGCGACCACGGCGTGCCCGGAGAAGTTCCCGTACCGGCCCGAGTAGTCGCGGCCGGTGTAGCGGCAGCGCACCAGCACCGCGTGGTCGCCCTCCCGCCCGTACGCGAAGGCGACCGGGAAGGCGGCGAGCTCGTCCGGCGCGGGCGCGGACGGCGCGGACGGCGGCGGCCGGTAGCTCATGTACGGCGTGACGGCGCCGACGACGTGCGGCGGAGTGCCCGGAGTCGTGGCGACGAACTGGAAACCGGATCTGCCGGTCGGGCCGGACTCCACCGAGGTGTACCGCAGGTCCCAGGCCATCAGCGGGCCCCGTCGAGCATCCCGAACTGGTGCAGCAGCCACAGCAGCGGATCCTCGACGCGGTACGGCCGGATCCCGCCCGTGCCCACCGCGCCCTCGCGGGGCACGCCGCCGAGCGCCGAGACGCCGAACAGGCCGTACTCGGCGTACTCGTGACTCAGGTAACGGTCCAGCTCACCGGCCTGCCAGTCGTACAGCAGCGCGCGTACCTGCTCGTGCACCGCCTCGCGGTCGTTCAGGTCGAGCGCGGCCGTCGCGGTGCGGTTCCGCTGGAGCGCTCCGTCGAGCGGCAACGCGTCGATCTTGGTGAGGGCGACCGCGGCCGGTACGGGGAGCCGCCGGCCGTGGGGGAGGTCCCGGCCGACGTGGAGCAGCTCGGTGACCCGGGCGATGACGTTGATCGGCTCGCCGTCGGGATCGCCGCCGCCCGACTTCAGCTCCAGCGGGTCGACCAGGAAGATGATCGCGTCCGCCGCCGCGAGATAGCGCAGGTGCAGATCGGTCACGTCCCGGCTGCGCAGGTCCTCGCCGGCCGTGTCGAACAGGACCAGCGTCAGCGACATGTCCTGCTGCCGCAGGCGCCGCCGGCGGGTGCGGGTGAGCAGGTAGACGAGCGGGTCGCGCGGCGTGGTCACCGCGCTCGCCGTGGCGGGCAGCAGCCGCCGGTCGCCGAACAGCGGGCGGTGGAAGTCGCGCTTGTAGCGCTCGATGGTGCGGTCGTCGCAGGCCACGAGCGCGGTGCCCAGCTCGGCCCCGATGCGGTGCGACAGCTCGTGCAACAGCACGGCGATGTAGGTGCTCTTGCCGGAGTTCTTCGCTCCGACGAGCGCGACGATCTTCCCTGGCGTCTCGCAGTACGCACCGGGCAGCGGGTTGTGGCACTCGGGACAGACCCGGCGGGCGGTGTCCTGGCCGCACTCCGGGCAGGTCGCCCGGCGCGGCGTCCCGCGCCCGAGCCGCCGAGCCGCCGGCGGCGGGTCGAAGTACGGCGGCAGCGAGGCGGACGCGGCCGACCCGGTGTACGCGGCGAGCCTCTCATCCAGCCGCGGCGCGCAGCCGGGACCCCGCCCGGAACTGCCGGCGCAGCGGAACCCGATCCGCTCACGCGCCAGCCGGGCGAAGCAGTAGGGACACGTGATCGACGACATCAACGCACCCCCACCCGGGGCCGGCGAGCGGGCGAGGACGGAGGAGCGGAGCGGACATGAGACGGCATCAACGCACCTTCAGGTCGCGGACCGGAGGATCGCGGAGCTCGACCGCGGGGTCTTCGGCGAAGCAGCGGAGCCAGTACGGGCGTCGCAGCCGCGGCAGCCCGGCCGACAGGCGCGCCGGAACCTCGACGTCGTCCCAGCTCATCACCGTCTCTCCGTCCGCCGGCCGCTGGGGCATCGGACCGGAGCGGGCGACGAGCACCAGCCGCCGCACCCGGGTCGGCGCCGCCCCGGTGAGCGTCACGACCAGCGGGCCGCGCAGGTGGGAGCGGCGCAGTTCGTACCCGACGATCGTGCGGCCGGGCACCACGGTGCGGACCGGCATGCCGGTGACGCGGCGGCCGTACGCGGTCGCGGCCGCGGCGACCTCGATGGTCACCGCCTCACCGCCCGGCGAGGGGAGGCGGACGCCGCCGTGGGCGTCGTACCCGGCGCGGCCGATCGGCAGGCGGCTCTCCTCGCCGTCGCCGCAGCGCCAGCGGACCTCGGCCTCGGTGACGTCCGTCGGCCAGTCGAAGCCCAACGTGATCATCTCGCCGCGGCGTTCGGCGATGAGCTCGCGCGGCGGCGTGAGGTTCACGTGCTCGCGGTGGGCGCCGATCGTCGCGACGTCGCCGCTCACCGACACGGCGAGCAGGACGCCGGGGCCGGCGTGCAGCGCCACGCCGCCCGGGACGGGCGCGGTGCGCAGGACGCGCCCGGCGCGGTGCACCTCCTCGACGGCGAGCGTGGTGCCGGCCGGCCACGGCGGCGGACCGGGCATCGCCACCATCTCCACCTGCCCGTGCGGCGGCTCGTCGTAGGTGACCACGAGGTGCCCGGCGGGGTCCTGCTCGACGCTGAGGTCGCGGACCGGATCGGGCCGGGCGGCCGGTGTCGCCGCGACGTGCACGCCGGAGGTGATGGTCTCGTGGCCGTCGGCGCTGAGATAGGCGGCGGCGACCCGGTAGTGGTACGTGGTGCCGTTCGTCACCGTCTCGTCGCGGAAGCCGCCGCGCTCGGTCGGGACGGGCGTGCCGTCGCGGGTGACCAGCACCCGCACCGCCTCGGGCGGCGCGGTGAACCGCCCGGCGACCACGCCGTCGGCGGCCCGGACGAACACGTCGGCCGGCTCCGGGCGCACGTGCAGCGGGCCGGCCACGGCGGGCGCCGACGCCGCCGTGCCGCGCACCGCGAACACGGCATAGAAGAGAGGTGCGTTGAGCGGCGGCGCCGGGTCACGGGCGAAGCCGCCGCCGGAGGGCAGCGTCTCGCCGTCGCCGGGGTGCCGGGGAACGCGGCCGAGACAGCGGGCGACGACGTAGCCGATCTCGCCGACCCGCGACGGGGTCGGCGCCCACGACAGCGCGACCTCGTCGCCCTCGACCACCGCCTCCATCCGGCCGGGAGCGCGCGGCGGCAGCCCGGCCTGCAGGTCGGCGGCGCCCGGCAGGTCGCCGACGAGCCGCAGCGCGTCGGCGAGCCGCAGCCACGCCTCGTCCGGATCGGTCAGGACCAGGGCGGCGGCCTCCTGGCGCAGCGCGGTCGCGGAGGAGATGCGCCGTCGTGCCTCGGCGGCCAGCAGCTCCGCGTCGCCGGTCAGCTCGGCCGGCCCTGCCACCGACGCCAGCTCGGCCGCGGCGTGGATCTCACCGGCGTCGATGAGGTCGCGAAGCCGCGCGGCCAGCCCGCCGGCCACGCCGCTCTCCCGGATCACCGAGAACACCAGCCGCCGCGCGTCGTCCTCGTCCACGCCCAGGTCGTCGATGGCGAACCGGAGCAGCGCGCCCTCGGAGGCCCGCTGCTGGTGCCGCTCGCGCAGCCGGGCCACCACGTCGTACAGGACCAGCTCGGCGACGTCGTCGTATTCGACGGCCGCGCTCGCCGCGTGTTCGGTGGTCGCGCTCGCCGCGTGTTCGGTGGTCGCGCTCGCCTCCTCACTCGCTCCGCGGGCGGCTCGTTCCTCACCACCCACTCCGCTCGCTCGTCGGCTCGCCGCTTCGGCACGCTTGAGCGCGACGAGCACGGTGTCGGCGTTGGTGCGGTTGCCGTCGTGCGGGCGGCGGCTCCACTGCTCGGCCACCCGCCGGATGGCCGGCCGCAGGTCCGGCACCGGTCCGAGGACCCGGCCGGCCCGCGGCTCCCCGGTGACGAACTCGCGCAGGTGGCGCGCGCCGAGGGCGTCGAGCGCGTCACGGGCGCGCGGATAGCCGGCGTACGGGGGCGCGGCGGGCAGGACGTCGGGCTCGCGGATCTCGATGCCGGCCTCGCGGGCCAGCTCGGCCGCCTCGCCGCCGATCTCGCGCAGGTCGCCGGGGGCGAGCGTCCTCATCTCCCCGGCGGCGTCGAGCAGCCGGGTGCGCAACTCGGCGCGGCGCCGGCCGGCCCGGTCGGCGGTCGTGGTCAGTTCGGCGCGCAGCGGCGCCAGGTCGCCGAGCGCGGCCCGCTCGAACAGCGGCGCGAGCTTGAGATGGTCGCCCTCGAGACGATCGATGAGCCGGCGGAAGCGCAGCTGCCCGCGCGACTTGCGCCAGCACATCCGGACGCGTTTGACGCTCTCGGCCACCTCACGGCAGTTGAGCGGCTCGACCAGGGCGTACCGCACCCGCAGATCGTCGGGCGGCTGGTTGCCGGCCGCCCTGGCGGGCTCCA
Source organism: Actinoallomurus sp. CA-142502 (assembly GCF_050936355.1). Classification (NCBI taxonomy): domain Bacteria; kingdom Bacillati; phylum Actinomycetota; class Actinomycetes; order Streptosporangiales; family Thermomonosporaceae; genus Actinoallomurus; species Actinoallomurus sp. CA-142502. The sequence goes on along the minus strand of NZ_JBNJMY010000001.1, from coordinate 7,599,019 downwards.
GCACCTCTCGGACATAGCGCTGCTCGTCAAAGACCATGTGATCCGGTGCGGTCGCTACGACTGTTGGAGAACCCCCGCCCGTCGCGAGCGGCGTCCGGGAGGTGCGCCGCAAGGCGGGGAAGGGAGCCGGCCCGGTGCCGGTCGGGGACCGACGGCGGCGTCTCGGTCGTGCCGGGTGCGGGTGTCGGGGGCGCGTGGAGGCAGTCGGTCGGGACCGGCGCATCCGGCCCGCCGCGCGGCGACGCGGCGGGGCGCCTCCCGGGCGTCGCGCAGTAGGGCATGGGGGTCTCCACCGGTCTTTTCAGTCCACGCGGACGTGAGCGAGGTCCGTGCGGGACTCCTGGACGTCGTCCTCGGACATGCCGCCGACGCGTACGTCGAGCGTGAGCTCCTCGGCCGTCTCCTTCTCCACCGCGGTGACGTGCAGGAGCCCGGAGGTGTCGAGGGCGAACGTCACCTCGATCGGATAGCCCGCCGGTTTGCCCGGCGGGATCTTCAGCTCGCCGTCCGCGATCGGGTTGTTGTGCGCGACCTCGGTCGACTCGGCGCTGCCCGCCTGCTCCACCACGATGATCTTGACGATCGTCTGGTCCTCGTCGACGGTGCCGAACTCGCGGGACTTGCCACGGGGCAGCGCGTCGTTGGCGTGGACGAGGTGGACGACGTGCTCCTGCTCGGTCACCGGGTCCAGCGCGATCACCCCGAAGGCGCGGGAGGCGACCGTGGTGATCTGCCGGGACGCCATGCGCTCCTGCTCGGCCTCGGACAGGCCGGCGCGCGAGGCCAGGTCGAGCGCCTTGTCGGTCTCTCCCTTGGCCAGCAGCTGGCGGTAGGTCTCCTCGAAGGCGTACAGCGCCGCGCCCTTGGCCACCGCGAGGTCGGGGTCCTGCAGCTTCGGCTTGAGCGACAGCTCGTTGGCCAGCCGCTGCGGCACCGCGGGCATCTTGGTGGAGCCGCCGACGAGGACCAGGTCGTCGTAGTCCTTGACGCCCTTCTCGGCGGCGGTCGCCAGCGTGCGCCCAGTGATCTCGATGGTGCGGTCGAGCAGGTCCTTGGTGATCTCCTCGAACTTGTCCCGCGTGAGCTCGACCGTGGCGACCCGGCCCTCGTGCATGACGCGCACGACGTGGCGGGTGCGCAGCGACAGGGCCTTCTTCGCCTCTTCGGCGTCGTGGCGGAGCTGCTGTTCGGTGTGCGGGTCCTCGAGCGGGTCGCCGACGTCGGGGTGCTCCTCGGCGAAGCGCTCGGCGAGGTGCTCGACCACGCGGGCGTCCCAGTCGGCGCCGCCCAGCTCGTGGTCGCCGTCGGTGCACACGACCCCGATGTCGCCGTCACGAAGTGTGATCACCGTCGTGTCGAACGTGCCGCCGCCGAGGTCGTAGACCAGGATCGTGCGGTCCTGGTCGGGGTTGAGCACGCCGTAGGTGATCGCGGCCGCGACCGGCTCGGAGATGATGTCGATGACGTTGAGCCCGGCGATGTGACCGGCCTTGCGGGTCGCGTCGCGCTCGGCCGCGCCGAAGTAGGCGGGCACGGTGATGACGACGTCGTCGGCGTCCTCGCCGGTGGTGGCCTTCGCGTCTGCGACCAGCTTGCGCAGCACGAACGCGGAGATCTCCTCGGGGGAGTAGTCGCGTCCGTGCAGCTCGCGCGTGACCTCGTGGCCCATGTCCCGCTTGATGAGGCTCACCACCAGGTCGGGGGAGAGCACGGCGGTGTCCTTCGCCGGGGCGCCGACCACGACATTGTCGGCGGACTCGAAGTAGACGACCGACGGTGTCGTGTCGGTGCCCTCCATGTTGCGCAGAACGGTGGGACGGCCGACGTCGCCGATGCGTGCGATGCAGGAATGGGTCGTGCCCAGATCGATTCCGTAGACAGCCATGTCAATCCCCTCCGACCGGGTCGGCCGCCGTTCGGGCGACGATCACCTCGGCCCGTCGTACGACCTTTTCGCCGCGGACGAAGCCGGTGCGCCGGACCGTCGTGACGGTGCCGTCCAGTGCGGCGTCGTCCACATCGTGCGTGCCGGCAGGGCGGTGCCGTGCCGGATCGAACGGGTCGCCCTCGTGCACGGGCATGCGCTCGACCCCCGTCCGCGCGATGATCTCGGCCAGCTCTTCGGCGATCGCCGCCAGGAGCGTGGGTGTGTGTGCTGGGTCCGCGCTCTCCCGCTCCGACTCGCGCCGGACCAGGTCATAGAGGCGGTAGAGCGATGTGCGCACCGGCTCGAAGGCGGCCTGCAGCTCGTTGTGCCGCAGCCGGCCGTTCTCCTCGTGCAGCCGGTCGATGACGCGCTCACGGTGTGCGGCCCGGTCGTGCTCACGGCCCGCCGTCTTCGCGAGGTCGGCCAGCACAGTGTGTATCTGCGTGAGAGATGCCGCGATCGCCCCGTCGGCGGAGGCCGACGGGGGCGTGGTCCCGTCCTTGGGGGAAGAGGGGTCATCGGGCATTGGATCTCGCACCATAACTCTGAGTGAGCGAACTCGCCAGTCCCATTGTGTCCATGCCCGGATGCGGACACCAGCCTTATCGCCACTTCAGTTGGCTCTGGCGGAAACCCCTGTCGGCGAGCCTTGACCCCGCGTTGACTTCCAAACCGCGCCTGAATATGACAGAAGGGTATTCATCGGGCGCGCGTCACCGTTCCCGCGGCCGACCGGTGCGAACGGCCGGCCGAACGGCCGAAGCGCCATTCCGTAATCGCGGTGAAACGGCTCCCCCAGGGAGAGCGCGGCCGTTCTCCGCCCGTCTTCCCGGGCGGCGCCCGGCGGCCGGGCGTCCCGCGCCGCCGGGCCGTGTTTCACAGGCCCGGGGGCCTGTGAAACACGACTCAGCGGAGGGCGGCGCCCGGCTGCCGCTGGCGCTCGGCCATGACCTCCAGCACGTGCTCGACCAGAGTGATCAGCACCTGCTTGCCGGACTCCCGCTTGCGCACGTCGCACAGGATGACCGGGATCTTCGGGTCCAGGTCCAGCGCGGCCCGGATCTCCTCGGTGTCGTACCGGACGGCGCCGTCGAAGCAGTTGACCCCGATGATGAACGGGAGCCGGCGGCGCTCGAAGTAGTCGATCGAGGGGAAGCTGTCGGCGAGACGCCGGGTGTCGGCCAGCACGACCGCGCCCAGCGCGCCCAGCGCGAGCTCGTCCCACATGAACCAGAACCGGTCCTGACCGGGCGTGCCGAACAGGTAGAGGACCAGGCCGTCGCGGATCGTGATACGGCCGAAGTCCATCGCCACGGTCGTCGTGGTCTTGCGCTCGACGCCGGAGACGTCGTCGACGCCGACGCTGCGGTCGGTCAGCTGTTCTTCGGTGCGCAGCGGCCGGATCTCGCTGACCGCGCCGACCATGCTGGTCTTGCCCACACCGAATCCGCCCGCCACGAGGATCTTCACGGCGAGCGGCATGGCAGCGCCCCGCGAGGGGTCAGAGCGCTTGGAGTCCATTCAGCACTTCCTTCAAAAGCCGTTCATTGGGGAGACGATTGTCCGGCTCGGGCCGTCTGACGGCGATCAGCCCGTGGTCCAGTAGGTCACCGAGCAACACCCGGACAACGCCGAGGGGAAGTCTCATCTTCGCCGAAACCTCGGCCACGGAGAGCGGGCGTACGCACATCTCGAGGATCGCGATGTGCTCCGGCCCGGCTCCGGCGGGTGCGAATTGGGAGGTCGCGGCCGTCGCGATGATGGCGATCAGCTCGAAGCCCTCTCGGGACGCGCGTGTACGGCCCCTCGTCAGTGCGTACGGCCGGACGACCGGCCCGGCCTCGTCGTCGAGCCATTCGCTCATTCAACCGCCCCGCCCGCAGGCCGCACGCGGGGGAACCGGGCCGATCGCGTCCCGGGACCCGCGTCTGCCTCTCGGATCGATGGTGCGGCGCCGCTGCCGGATGAGCCGCCGCGACACCGCCGTTCTCATGTGCTCGCTCATCCGACGTCACGATTCCACGGCCGAGCGGGGGAGCGTGGACATGTGCTGGCCCACCCGCTTGACGAGCATCGCCATCTCGTACGCGATCATGCCCACGTCCGCGTCGGAACCGGCGAGCACGGCGAGACACGCGCCCGACCCGGCGGCGGTGACGAACAGGAAGGCGTGGTCCATCTCGACGATGGTCTGGCGTACGGCGCCGCCGCCGAACTGCCGTCCGGCGCTGCGCGCCAGACTCTGGAAGCTGGCCGCGACCGCCGACAGATGCTCGGCGTTCTCACGAGTCAGACCCGTCGACGCTCCGACGAGCAGACCGTCACTGGACAACACGACCGCCTGGTGCACCTGGGCGACCTGGTTGACGAGATTGTCCAGCAGCCAGTTGAGTTCCCCCGCAGAACCCGCTGACATCAGATGTCCTCCTCTTCGTGGCCGGTGGCGGTGTCTTCGGCGTCCGAGCGACCGCGCAGCCAGCCCTTCTGGATGGAGCTCAGCATCGTGCGGAGCTCCTCGGGCGAACGTTCATCGCTCGCGGTTTCACTGATCGGTTCGGCTTCTTCCCGCAGCTGCGGTGCCAGACTCGCCTGGCGCACGCGCCGCGGCAGCGAGGGCTTGCCGGAGCCGCTCGGCGCGTCGCCCGGTGAGGCGGGCGCGGGCGGCTGCTCCGTGGCCGGACCGGACGGGTCGGCCGGGTCGGCCTGCGGTTCGCCCGCGGGCTCGAACAGCGAACGGCGCTGCCCGGCGGCCGGGCCCGGCGCGGACGGCGCGGACGGCGCGGACGGCTCGGAGTGGCGCCGCGGTAGCGCCGGCCGTCCGCCCGTGTCCTCCGTCGTCGACGGGAGGTTCCACTGGCCCGTGTCGGAGCCGTACCCGCTGTCGCCGGGCGCGTAGCCGCCGCCGCCGAACGACGACGATTCCGGGTGACCGGAGTCGAAGGCGTTCGTCTCGTACGGCGCCGGGTCGTGGCCGGTTCCGCGCCGGTCCGTCTCGTACGGGTCCGCCGGTCCGGTGTCGAAGTGGTTCGCGGCCGAGCCGAACGAGGGGGTGCCGAACGAGCCGGTGTCCTGCGGCGCCGGGCGCGACCCGTTGCTCGACCCGCCGGCGTCGTACGAAGGCGTGCTCAGCGAGGACGGGTTGAAGCCGGGGGGCGTGCCGTTGTGGCGCTGCGGCAGCGGAGGCCGCTCACCTCCGCCGTTCAGCGGCATCGGACCGGTCTCGGGGCCGCTGCCGCGGTCGCCGAACGACGGCGGGCCGATCGCGCCGATGGGCACCAGCGCGTCCTCGCCGCGGCGGGTCATCGCGAGCCGTCCGCCGGGCTCCAGCTCGCCCTGCTCGCCGCTGCGCACCACGATGCCGTCGGGCAGCAGGACGATCGCGGTCGTCCCGCCGTACGGAGACGTGCGGAGCGTGACCTGGATCGAGTGCCGCTGGGCGAGCCGGCTGACGACGAACAGGCCGAGCTGCGCGCTGTTGGACAGGTCGAAGTCCGGCGGCCGGGCCAGCTTCTCGTTGGCCTCGGCCAGCGCCGCCGGGTCCATGCTCAGGCCGCGGTCCTCCACCTCGAGGGCGAAGCCGTGCGCGACGATCTGCCCGGTGACCTGCACGGTCGTGTCGGGCGGGGAGTAGAGGGTGGCGTTCTCGATCAGCTCCGCGAGCAGGTGGATGAGGTCGGCGACGGCCGTTCCGGCGATGGCCACCTGCGGCATCGCGGCGACGGTGACGCGTGCGTAGTCCTCCACCTCGGCGGCGGCGGCGCGGGCGACGTCGACCGCCGGCACCGGGTTGCGCCAGCCTCGGCCGGGCGCCTGGCCGGAGAGGATGATCAGGCCTTCCGCGTGACGGCGCATGCGGGTGGCGAGATGGTCGAGGCGGAACAGGTCGTCCAGCTCGTCCGGCTCGGAGATCCGGCGCTCCATCGTGTCGAGCAGGCTGAGCTGACGGTGCAGGAGCGCTTGATTGCGGCGCGCCAGGTTCAGGAAGACGTCGCTGATGCTGCGGCGCAGCGCGGCCTCCTCGACCGCGCCCTGGATGGCGGTGCGCCGCGCGGCGTTGAAGGCCTGGCCGACCTGGTCGATCTCACGGGTGCTGAACGACAGCGGCGGCGCCTCCGCGGCCACGTCGACCTCTTCACCGCGGCGCAGCCGGCGGATGACACCGGGCAGCCGCTCGTTGGCGAGGTCGAGGGCGGCGCGCCGCAGCCCGGTCAGCTCGCGGATGACCGAGCGGCCGACCCACAGCGACAGGACGAGCGAGGCGATGACCGCGACGAGACCGAGCGCACCGGCGAGGGCGACGCGCAGGATGATGCCGTTCGCGATCGGCTTGGCGCGGTCGCTCGCGGCCGCGGTCGCGCCCAGCTCCAGGCCGCGGAACCGGGTGATGACCGAGGAGACGGTGGTCTTCCACTGCACCGGCGTGTCCGCGGTGATCTGCGCGCCGGAGGTCGTGGTGTTCGCGCCTCCCATGCCGTTCATGCCGCCCATGGTCGTCTTCGGCGGGGACATGGGCATGTGGTCGGTGAAGCGGTTCTCCAGCGACTCGAGCCGGGCGTACTCGGGGGTGGAGATGATCCGCTGGTAGAGGGCGCGGTCGTCGGAGCGCAGGTCGGGCAGCACGTCGTTGTACAGGTTGTGCTGGGTGCCCACGAGCTTGGTGAACTGCACGTGCTCGGCGAAGGTGAGCCGGCCGGCCGCGAGCGCGCCGGACAGCAGCGCGTCCTCCTGCGACAGCACCTCACGGGCGCGGGCCAGGGCGACCTCCGTGCCGGCGTCCTTGGTCACCCCGGGGTCGCTCAGGGTCGCCAGCGAGGCCTGCAGCTGGTTGATGGTGGAGATGGCGCTGCTGTAGCGGGTGAAGATCTGCGAGCGGTTGGTGGCCCGGGTGTCGATCTGCCGGCGACGTGCGGGCAGGTTGTCCAGGTACTGCAGGATCTCCTTGGTCCACTCGCGCGCCTGCGGGCTGATCACGTTCTGGGTGCCCTTGTCGACGGCCAGGCGGCGGAACTGCTCGGCCTGCCGGTCCGTGACGAGCCGCCCGGACTCCATCGACGCCCGGTCGCTGTCCGACTTGCTGCCGAGGAACACCATGGACAGCCGTCGTTCCTGTTCCAGGGCGCTGCCCAGCGCTCCGGAGGGATATCCGAGATGGTCCTGAATGGTGTTCACATGGCGCAGGTTGAGTCCGTCGCCCAGCGTGATGCTCGCCGCGAACGCCCACAACGTGCTCAAAGACACGAGAGGTACGATCAGCAGCAAGATGATCTTGAAGCGGACTGAACGGAAAACGCGGCCGGCCTGGAACCGGGGCGGCCGCTGACTGGCATCTGATCCCACTCGACGGTCCTTTGATTGCACCGCGACAGGCTCGACTTTCAGTTAGACGGAGGGGACACCGATGACGGAGGGGCACCCGAGCGAACGCGCAGGACTCTACTACGCACGGGTCTGAAGCCCGACCATGTCCGTAAATATGTCCCTAACGAGCGCTTGCCACATGTACCGAAACGGCGGGTCAGCAGCTCAGGTATTGCCTGGTGACACGGCATTTGACCGGCCCATGTGCTGCGGCCCGGCCGAGACATAAATATCGGACGTTCGGTCACAAGGGCCCCACGAGCCGCTAGGACAACCTCTAGACTCCGCCATCGTGATCTATGACGACCAGCCCCCGGAGACGCTCCCTGTACGCGGGCGCTCAACGTTGCCCAGCGGGCGACACCGCCGGCCGGCGTCCGCAGACCTTCCGCCGGACGCCCCCGTCCTCGTGCTGGCGGTTCCCGGCGAGGACCCGGACACCGCCGAGGAGATCGCCTCGCTCACTCGTACCGCGCGGTCCGAACTGGACGTCCGGGTCGGACTCCTCGGCTCCACGTTCACCGACGTGATGCGCGGACTGCCCGAGGACCGCGCCGCCGTGGTGGTGCCCCTGATCACCGGCCCGCACGCCCGCACGTACGCCCGGATTCAGGCCGGCATCGACGAGGCGGGGGTGAAGCCGGACAGTGTGGTCGTCACCGACCCGCTCGGCCCGCACCCCCTTCTCGCCGAGGCGCTGCACGTACGGCTCGCGGACGCCGGGCTGGCCCGGGCGGACCGCATCCGGCAGTTCAGCATCGGCGCGGCGACCGACGGCGTGATCGTGGCCGCGGTCGGCGGCGCCGAGGCCGCGCGTGAGGCCGACATGACGGCCGTCCTTCTCGCCGCCCGGCTCGCCGTTCCGGTGGTCGCCGCCGCGGTCGACGGCCCGCCGACGGTCGCGGACGCGGTGACCCGCTTCCGCGAGGCGGGCGCCCAGCGGATCGCCGTGGCGCCGTACGTCATCGGCCCCGAGCTCGACCACGAGCAGCTCGCCAAACTCGCCGCCGAGGCCGGCCTGGGCTGCGGCGCGCCCCTCGGCGCGCACGGGTCGGTGGTCCGGCTCGTGAACCTCCGTTACGAAGTGGCCATGGAACCGTTCATTGGTGAGGTGCAGGAATGAAGCTCATCAGGCTCGCCTGCGCGGTGGCGCTCGTTCTGGCGGTCGGGGCCTGCGGGTCCGACTCCGGCTCCGGGCAGCAGGCGGCGGTGCCGAAGGTCGCCATGCAGCAGGAGATCGGCGCGTCCGAGGGCGCTCTGAACCTGGTCATCTGGGCCGGTTACGCCGAGAACGGCTCGACGGACAAGAAGGTCGACTGGGTCACCCCCTTCGAGCGCAAGACCGGTTGCAAGGTCAACGCCAAGGTGGCCGACACCTCCGACTCGATGGTCGCGCTGATGAACACCGGGCAGTACGACGGCGTCTCGGCCTCCGGTGACGCCTCGCTGCGGCTCATCTACGGCGGCACCGTCGCCCCGGTGAACACCAACCTGCTGCGCAACTACGGCGAGATCGCCTCGTACCTGCGCAACCAGCCGTACAACTCGGTCAAGGGCCAGATGTACGGCGTCCCGCACGGCTACGGCGCGAACTACCTCACGTACCGGACCGACAAGATCAGCCAGAAGCCCACCTCGTGGAGCATCGTCTGGGATCCGAAGTCGCCGGCCGCCGACCACGTCGTCGACTACGACTCGCCGACCTACATCGCGGACGCCGCGCTCTACCTCAAGGCGCACCGGCCGGACCTGAAGATCACCGACGTGTACGAGCTGACGCAGGAGCAGTTCGACGCCGCGGTCGCCCTCCTGAAGCAGCAGCGCCCCAACGTGAACCAGTACTGGTCGAACTACCTGGATGAGATCCAGTCGTTCAAGGCGGGCGACAACTGGGCGGGGACCGCCTGGCAGGTGACCGCGCAGCTCGCCAAGTCCGAGGGCGCGCCGATCGGCACGACGATCCCCCAGGAGGGCGCCACCGGGTGGTCGGACACCTGGATGATCGCCTCCCGGGCGGAGCACCCGAACTGCATGTACAAGTGGATGAACTGGATCAGCGCGCCCAAGATCCAGGCCGCCGTCGCCCAGTGGTTCGGTGAGGCGCCGGCGAATCCTAAGGCATGTCAGTTCGCCGCGAAAGGTTTCTGCGCCGAATTCCACGCCAACGACGTCGATTTTTACCGTCGCTTGGCTTTCTGGAAGACTCCGGTCGCGGACTGTGGCGACTCGCGCGGCGCGGTCTGTGTCGACTACTCCAAATGGACCGACATCTGGTCGCAGATCAAGGGTTGACGAGTGACATGACGACAGACGTGAGCGGTGACGTGTCGGCCGCGGTGAGCCTGCGCGGAGTCCGGAAGGTCTTCGGTGAGGTGGCCGCGGTCGACGGCGTCGACCTGGACGTGCGCGACGGCGAGTTCTTCGCGATGCTCGGCCCGTCCGGCTCCGGCAAGACGACCGTGCTGCGGATGATCGCCGGCTTCGAGACGCCGACCGAGGGCAGCGTGAGGCTCGGCGGGCGTGACGTCACCGGGCTGGCGCCCTTCGACCGCGACGTCAACACGGTCTTCCAGGACTACGCCCTCTTCCCGCACATGAACGTCCTGGCCAACGTGGAGTACGGCCTCAAGGTCAAGAAGGTGCCCGCCAGGGAGCGCCGCGAGCGCGCGCTGCAGGCCCTGCGGACCGTACGCCTCGAGGGCTACGACAAGCGCAAGCCCGGCCAGCTGTCCGGCGGCCAGCGCCAGCGCGTCGCCCTCGCCCGCGCGCTCGTCAACCGGCCCAAGGTCCTCCTGCTCGACGAGCCGCTCGGCGCGCTCGACCTCAAGCTCCGCGAGGAGATGCAGGTCGAGCTGAAGGCCATCCAGCGCCAGATCGGCATCACCTTCCTGTTCGTCACGCACGACCAGGAGGAGGCCCTGACGATGAGCGACCGCATCGCGGTGTTCAACGCGGGCCGGATCGAGCAGGTCGGCACGCCCGCGGAGGTGTACGAACGGCCGGCGTCGCCGTTCGTCGCGGGCTTCGTCGGCACCTCCAACCTCATCGAGGGCCAGGCGGCCCTGGACATCCTCGGCCGGGAGGGCGTGTACAGCGTCCGCCCGGAGAAGCTTCGCGTCGACACACGGCTCGACGCGGAACTGCCCCGAGACGAGAACTCCGCGACCGGCACGGTCGCGGAGGTCGTCTACGCGGGGGCGGCCACCCGGTTCGTCGTGGACCTCGACGCGGGTGGCCGGCTGGTGGCCGTGCAGCAGAATCTGCAGGCCTCATCGATGGATGTGCTCAAGCTGCGCGATGCCCGGGTCAGGCTCGCATGGCGGCGGGAGCACGAGTTCTCCATCACCGGTCCGATGTGACACCCGGTCGGCGGGTCCGGCCGACCGTTGCGCCGCGGTCCCCTCATCGCGGCGTCTACCGGAATTCCCTCCCCGAAACCCCCATTCTGATCGGAGTTCCCATGCGGTTCACGCGCCTCGCGGTCGTCGCGATGGCTGCCGTTTCGCTGCTGGCGGCCGGTTGCGGCAACAGCGATAGCTCCAAGGGCGGTGGCGACAGCGTCGCCGGTTTCACGCCTCCGAAGATTCCCGCCCTGCAGTCCCTCGGCCAGGGCGAGGGGCAAGTCAACCTCGTCGCCTGGGCGGGCTACGCCGAGGACGGCTCGAACGACAAGTCGGTCGACTGGGTCCACCCGTTCGAGAAGGCCACCGGCTGCAAGGTCAACACCAAGATCGCCGGTACGTCCGACGAGATGGTCAACCTGATGAAGACCGGCCAGTACGACGCCGTGTCGGCCTCGGGTGACGCGTCGCTGCGCCTCATCGCCGCCGGTTCGGTCGCGCCCGTCAACACGAACCTGGTGCCGAACTACAAGGACATCTTCGCGGGTCTGAAGATGAAGCCGTGGAACTCCGTCAACGGCGTCGCGTACGGCATCCCGCACGGCCGGGGCGCGAACCTCCTCATGTGGCGCACGGACAAGGTCAAGCCCGCCCCGGACTCGTGGAGCGTGGTCTTCGACGCGAACTCCCCGTACAAGGGCCACATCACCGCCTACGACTCGCCGATCTACATCGCCGACGCCGCGCTGTACCTGTCCGCCACCCAGCCGAGCCTGGGCATCAAGGACCCGTACGCGCTGGACCAGAAGCAGTTCGACGCCTCGGTCAACCTGCTCAAGCAGCAGAAGAACAACGTCGGCGAGTACTGGTCGGACTACCTGAAGTCCCAGCAGTCCTTCAAGAGCGGTGACACGGTCCTCGGCACCACGTGGCAGGTCATCGCCAACGGTCTGTCCGCCGACAAGGTCCCGGTCGAGACGGTCCTGCCGAAGGAGGGCTCGACCGGCTGGTCGGACACCTGGATGGTCGCCGCCAAGGCCCAGCACCCGAACTGCGCCTACAAGTGGATGGACTGGATCGTCTCCCCGAAGCCGAACGCCCAGGTCGCCGAGTGGTTCGGCGAGGCGCCGTCCAACAGCAAGGCGTGCGCCGAGACCAGCGACAAGAAGTTCTGCGACACCTTCCACGCGGCCGACGAGCCGTACTGGAAGAACGTGCACTACTGGAACACCCCGATCTCCCAGTGCCTTGACGGACGCAAGAACGTCAAGTGCGTCGACTACGCCAAGTGGACGCAGGCCTGGACCCAGATCAAGGGCTGACGTCTCCCCATGACGAGTGTCACCTCGCCCGGCGGGCCGGTTCGCCGGTTCGCCGGGCTGCTCCACCGGCGGCCCTCGATCCGGCTCGCCGGGCTGCTGTCTATACCGCTGCTGTGGCTCGTGGTCGCCTACCTCGGCTCGCTCGCGGCGCTGTTCGTCACGGCGTTCTGGACCACGAACGAGTTCACCGGCGACGTGGTCAAGGTCTTCGACCTGGGCAACTTCCAGGACCTGGTGAACGAGAGCGTCTACCGGACCATCACGCTGCGCAGCGTCGGCGTGGCGATCGCGGTCACCGTCATCGACAGCCTGGTGGCCTTCCCGATGGCGTTCTACATGGCCAAGATCGCCTCGCCGCGCGCGCAGCGCTGGCTGGTCATCGCCGTGCTGACGCCGCTCTGGGCGGGTTACCTGGTCAAGGCGTACGCCTGGCGGGTCATGTTCTCCGGCTCTGGCGTGCTCGACTGGTTCCTGCGTCCGGTCGGCGGCCACGCCCCGGGGTACGGGCTGCTGGCCACCACCGTCACGCTGGCCTACCTGTGGCTGCCGTACATGATCCTGCCCATCTACGCGGGGCTGGAGCGGCTGCCGAACTCCCTGATCGACGCGGCCGGAGACCTGGGCGCGCGCTCCTTCCGTACGTTCCGTACGGTCGTGTGGCCGACGGTCTTCCCCGCCGCCGTGGCGGGCTCCATCTTCACGTTCTCGCTGTCGCTCGGGGACTACATCGCGGTCCGCATCGTCGGCGGGCGCAGCCAGCTGATCGGCAACGTGGTCTACGACAACGTCGGCACGGCGAACAACCTGCCGTTCGCCGCCGCGGTCGCGACCATCCCGGTGGCCATCATGGTCATCTACCTCCTCGCCGTCCGCCGCACCGGAGCCCTGGAGAATCTGTGAGCGAGCGAACCGGCCAGCACGGGATCCAGGTCACTCGGCCGACGAAGGAGGTCTCGTGAATTTGTCTCGGGGCACGCGGATCGCGCTGCGCGTGGCGATGATCGTGGGGCTCGCGATCATCTACGTGCCGCTGTTCGTGGTGCTGATCAACTCCTTCAACGCCGACCGGACGTTCGGCTGGCCACCGGCCGGTTTCACCGGCGAGTGGTGGTCGCGCGCCTGGCAGAACGGCGGTGTCCGGTCGGCGCTGTGGACCTCGGTCAAGGCCGGGCTCGGCGCCACCGCGATCGCCTGCGTGCTCGGCACGATGGCGGCGTTCGCCGTGCAGCGCTACCGGTTCTTCGGCCGGGAGACCGTGTCGCTGCTGGTCATCCTGCCGATCGCGCTGCCCGGCATCGTCACCGGCATCGCGCTCAACAACGCGTTCCGCACGGTGCTGTCACCGCTCGGGATCCAGCTGGGACTGTTCACGGTGATCGTCGGGCACGCGACGTTCTGCATCGTGACCATCTACAACAACGTCCTGGCGCGGCTGCGGCGGCTGGGGACGAACGTCGAGGAGGCCTCGGCCGACCTTGGCGCGGACACCTTCCAGACGTTCCGGTACGTTACGTTCCCTCTGCTGCGGTCCGCGCTGCTGGCCGGTGGCCTGTTGTCGTTCGCGCTGTCGTTCGACGAGATCATCGTGACCACGTTCACGGCGGGCGCCGGCGTGCAGACGCTGCCCATCTGGATCTTCGACAACCTCTTCCGGCCCAACCAGGCACCGATCGTCAACGTGGTGGCCGCCGCGCTCATCGTGCTGTCGGTCGTGCCGGTCTACATCGCCCAGCGCATCTCCGGGGACACCCGCGCCATCTAGTCACGCCGGCTAGTCCTATCGGCGCCGTCCACGTTCACATGGGAGGACGCAATGAAGCGCACCGTCCGCAACTTCGTCAACGGCTCGTACTCCGACGCCGCCGACGGACGTACCGCCGACCTGATCAGCCCGGTCACGGGTGAGGCGTTCGGCACGGCTCCGGTCTCCGGCCAGGCCGACGTCGACGCCGCCTTCACGGCCGCGGCGAACGCCTTCGAGGGCTGGCGCGACACGACGCCCGCCGAACGGCAGCTCGCGCTGCTGCGCATCGCCGACGCCATCGAGTCCCGCGCCGACGAGCTCGTGGCGCTGGAGTCGGAGAACACCGGAAAGCCGCTCGGCCTGACGGCCTCGGAGGAGATCCCCCCGATGGTCGACCAGATCCGGTTCTTCGCCGGCGCGGCGCGCGTCCTGGAAGGCCGGTCGGCGGGGGAGTACATGGCCGGCCACACGTCGTTCGTCCGGCGTGAGCCGATCGGGGTGTGCGCCCAGGTGACGCCGTGGAACTACCCGATGATGATGGCGGTGTGGAAGTTCGCGCCGGCCATCGCGGCGGGCAACACGGTCGTGCTCAAGCCCTCCGATACGACACCGGCGACGACCGCGCTCATGGCGGAGATCGCGGCGGAGTTCCTGCCGCCGGGCGTGTTCAACGTCGTCTGCGGCGACCGTGACACCGGACGTCTCCTGGTGGACCACCCGACGCCGCAGATGGTCTCGATCACCGGGTCGGTCCGCGCCGGCATGGAGGTGGCGCGCTCGGCCGCGAACGACCTGAAGAACGTCCACCTCGAACTCGGCGGCAAGGCGCCGGTCGTCGTGTTCGACGACGCCGACGTCGAGGCCGCCGCCGCGGCGATCGCCGAGGCGGGATACTTCAACGCCGGCCAGGACTGCACCGCCGCGACGCGCGTGCTCGCCGGCCCCGGCGTGCACGACGACTTCGCCGACGCGCTCGCCGCCGTCGCCGCCGAGACCAGGACCGGCCTGCCGGACGACGAGGACGTGCTGTACGGCCCGCTGAACAACGCGAACCAGCTCGACCGCGTCACGGGCATCGTCGACCGGCTGCCGTCGCACGCGACCGTCCGCGCCGGCGGTTCGCGCACCCGCGAGCAGGGCTTCTTCTACGAGCCCACGGTCGTCTCCGGGCTGCGCCAGGACGACGAGGCGATCCAGGACGAGATCTTCGGTCCGGTCATCACCGTGCAGCGGTTCTCCGACGAGGACGAGGCGGTCCGCTGGGCCAACGGCGTGCGCTACGGCCTCGCCTCCTCGGTGTGGACCCGCGACCACGGCCGCGCGATGCGCATGGCCAAGCGGCTCGACTTCGGCTGCGTCTGGATCAACACGCACATCCCGCTGGTCGCCGAGATGCCGCACGGCGGCTTCAAGCACTCCGGCCAGGGCAAGGACCTGTCGATGTACGGGTTCGAGGACTACACGCGCATCAAGCACGTGATGTCCAACATCGAGGACTGAGTCCCGCGACTACCCGTCGCGCCGCGGACCGTTCTGGTCGCGGCGCGACGGGCGCAGGACCGTCATGTCGCCGCGTTCCTTGCCGAGGTCCTCGCGCACGACGCTGTACATCACCGCGTCACGCCACCCGCCGTCGCGGAACCCGTAGCCGCGCAGCACGCCCTCACGGGTGAAGCCCGCCTTGCTGAGCGCCCACTGCTCGGCGGTGTTGGTGATCTCGGTCACCGCCTGGATCCGGTTGACCTGCGTGTGCGCGAACAGGTAGTCGACGAGCAGCCGCTGCGCCTCCGTGCCGTACCCCAGGCCGCGCACCTTGGGCAGCATCCCGATGCCGATGTTCCAGCAGTACGAGACGCGGTTCGTCGGATGCCGGCGCCACTGCACGAAGCCGAGCGGCTCGGCCGGCCCGGCGACCATCAGCGTGCCCCCGTCGTCGGTGAGCAGCCCCGTCTCCTCCCAGCGTCGCCGGTACGTCCGCGGGTCGAACCATCCGTGCCAGCTCTGTTCCCCCACGGCCTCCGGATCACCGGTGAGCCGCTCGATCACCGCGAGATCCTCCTCGGCCACCGGCCGCAGCCGCAGTTGATCGCTCATGCCCGCAGAGCTTATTCAGCGATCCGCGGTGGATGGCCCGTCCTTGATCGCCGCATCCGGCCAGTATCTTCGGGCAGCGGTCAGGCGGAGAACAGCCCGGATGAGCCGAGCACGCGGTCCACGGAGATCTCGATGACGACGCGTGTCGGGTTCTCCCGCGGCGTGCGGTAGCGCTCGGCGTACCGGGCCACCGCCTCGGCCACGCGCGCCGGGTCGGCGCTGACCGTGCTCGTGCCCTCCAGCGTGAGCCAGCGCCGTCCCTCGACCTGGCACAGGGCCACCCGCCCGCCGCCCGCGGCGAGCCGCGCCTTTACGCTGCCGCCGTCGGTGATCACGCGGGCCAGCCGCCGCTCGGCGTCCCACGTGAACCCGACCGGCACCACGTGCGGCGACCCGTCCGGACGCAGGGAGCTGAGCGTCGCCAGGTGACGCTCGCGCAGGAACTCCGTCGCCTCCGCGTTCAACGCGTCGTGGGTCATCCGTCCACGCTATCGCCGGAGCGGCCGCGTACGTGTTGTGGCGAAACGCCGGGGGCGCTGGTGGCCCAGTCGGTGATCAAGTGGAAGTCTGGGATCCGCCAAGAGAAGATCAAGTGAAGGAGGCCGGTGCGTGACCATCCCTGCGACCTCCGAGGCCGCTCCGGGCGACTGGCTCGGCACCCTCCTCGGCCCGCGTACGGCGCGGGTGCTCACGACGTACGCCGTGCCGTGCCTGCACTACGCGCACTGGCAGGCGTTGTGGCGGTTCCGCCTGGCCGACTGGACCAACGACACCACGTACGGCACCGACCGCTACCACTGCCTCTGCGAGACCTTCGGCCGGATCGTCAAGGATCGGCTGCCGCGTGCCAAGGTCCACCTGCCCACCGACCGGCTCGGCACGCCGTTCACCGTCGTGAGCGGCAACTGGCTGATCTATCCGTGGCGGTACGGCCGGACGCGCGACGACCGGCACCAGGGGCTCGCGGTCACCGACGAGACCGGCATCCGCTCGCGGATCGTCGGCGGCGGGCCGCCCGGCCAGCAGATGCTCGACTACGAGGGCCTGCCGCCCGTACCCCTGTCGAACGTCGTCGTGCTGGGCTGGGCCGGCAACCGGCACGAGGGCCTGGTCCGGGCCTTCCTCGCCACGCCGCACCTGCACGGCGACCTGGTCTACTGGCACGAGGACCGCTTCGTCGAACTCGACGTGGAGGCGGGCCGCCACCCGTACGGACTGCCGTCCGGCCCGTCCCCGGTGGAGCCGGACGTTCCGCCGCCGCCGGAGTTCGACATCAGCCTCATCGACGGAGGCGTGGATTTCCCCGAGTCGACCGGCACGGATGGCTAGGGTGAGGGACCGCTGGTGAAGAAAGGGGACGGAGGAGGCCGTACGTGGACACCCGACGCGGTGGTGGCGTGCCGCACCTGTCCGCGGTCCCGGCCCCCGGCGTCACCGCCTCGTTCGACCCGGCCCGGCTCATCCTGGCGCGCGAGCGGAGCGGCCTGACCAAGCGCGACCTGGCGGCCAGAGTGGGAGTGACGGCCGCCGCGATCACCCGGTTCGAGCGCGGGCAGGCACGGCTCGCCGACGAGACGCTGACGCGGCTGGCCGCCGAGCTCGGTCTTCCGGTGGGATACTTCGCGGCGGGCCGCCCCGTGCTCCCGGTCGCCGAGGACGCCGCCCACTTCCGCAGTCTCCGCACGACCCGGGTGTACGAACGCCGCCAGGCGCGGGCGACCATGAGCCACCTGGCCGAGGCGGTGCGCGAGATCCAGACGGTCGTACGCCTCCCGGAACCGCGGCTCCCGCGCCTGTCCCGCGACCCGGAGAGCGCCGCCCGCGAGCTGCGCGCCGCCTGGCGACTGCCCGCCGGCCCGGTCCACCACCTCGTACGCCTGCTGGAGGCCAACGGAGCGGTGGTGAGCATGGCGAGGTTCGGGGCGGGCGACCGCATCGACGCGTTCTCCTGCCGCCCTTCGGGCCTGGACCGGCCGTTGATCTGCCTGTCCCGCGACCGGGGCAACCCGCTGCGCCGCCGGTTCAGCGCCGCCCACGAACTGGGCCACCTGCTGCTCCACGACGAGGCCCAGCCGGGCGACCGGCAGCATGAGCATGAGGCGAACCGCTTCGCGGCCGAGTTCCTCACCCCGGCCCCGCAGATCGCCGACCTGCTGCCGACGCGCCTGGACTTCGCGCGCCTGCTGGAGATCCAGCGGGCATGGGGAGTGTCGGTGCAGGCGTTGCTGCGCCGCAGCCGGGAGCTGGACCGCATCGGCGACGACCTGTACCGCCGGGCCCAGGTGACGCTGACCCGGCTGGGCTGGCGCCGCGACGAGCCGAGGGGCGACTACCCGACGGAATGGCCGGCGGTCCTCGCCGAGGCGGTCGCGCTGGGCGCCGAACGCGGCCTGACCGAACACTCCCTCGCCGCCCGCCTGAGCCTCCCGTACGCCGAGGTGCGGGAGCTGCTGAGCCATGTCACCGACGACCGCCCTCGCCTGACGCTGGTCCCGGACCTGCCGGACTGACACTCGCCCTGGAACCGGCCTCGTACGAGGACCGCCGGCGGTCCGGCAGCCGTTGTCCGATTCGCGCGCTTTATTCCACTGGAAAGCTTCCGTTTCGTGATCTGGCTCGGCCGTCAAAGCCCCGCGAATCGGGCAAACCAATATGAAAACCTTTCCGAAATGTGCTCGCTGCAGTTGCCGAGATGGCGTGGCCCCTCGTGACCAGGCATGGAGGGTGGTGACTTCGGGCTTACGACGACATTTCTAAATTGGTGAAAATTCTTTCGTTGGTCACGTGTCTCTAGTAGCATTCCGTACACCCATTATCCGGATATACCGCTTCAAACACCGGAGCACTGAGGAGACCCGTGATCCGTACACCGCACCGTTGGGTTCTGGCCTTCGACGCGACATGTGGTACCTGCAAGGACATCGCCCACGCCGTGGAGCACGCGTGCCGGGGGAAACTCGAGGTGCGGCCGTTGGCCGACGACGAGGTCCGGCGCCTGCGCGAACGCGCGATGGGCGCGGACCCGGTATGGGCGCCCACCCTGCTGCGCGTCGACGGCGACCGGGTGCGCGCGTGGACCGGCGCCGCCATGAGCATGACCCTCGCCCGCCGGCTGGGACCCGCGGACAGCGTGCGCGTCATCCACGCCCTCGGCACGTTGCGGCGCCGCTCGCGGGGACACGCCAGCGAACTGCCGGGCGCGCCCACCGGCCGCGCCGCCATCGGCCGGGCCCAGTTCCTGAGGTTCGGCGCGGGCGCCGGCGTGGCCGCCGGCCTGGTGCTGGCCGGCAAGGTCCCCGCCTTCGCCGACGATGAGAACCAGGCCGCCCTCGCCTGGGTGCGGAAGCACAGCAAGAACCTGCCGCACACGTACGAGAACGTGATCAAGTACCCGCTGCGGTACCGCCGGGCGATCTTCAACGCCTCCACGGTGAACGTCCGCCGCGACCTGTGGATGGAACACCTCGTCGCCTACCGCAAGGCGCATCCGAACCTGACCAAGCAGCAGAGCGCCGTCATCGACCGCGCCTGGTTCATGCTGGAGGACTCGGCGTCGACGTTCGCGGCGAAACCCTCGCGGAGCACGGAGCAGAAGCTGGCCGCGCTGCACAAGGACGCCGTCGCCGCGTTCGGGAACAACAACGAGGTGCACACGCTGCTGGGCGCGCTCGGCACCGCGGCCGCACCGTCGGCGAAGCCCGCCGCCCGGACCGAGGCGGCGGCGGCCCCCGACTGCCCGTGCTTCGACTCCGAGGACGGCAGCCAGGACTTCTGCAACAGCGGAAACTGCACCGTCATCGGCGCCTGCGTGTACCAGCCGACCGGCTGCGGCGTCTTCTGGACGCACCCCTGCAACGGCAGCTGCGTGTAAGCACGCCACCGACCGTCTGCCGCGGTACGTCGCGTATCGCGGCAGACGGTCAAGCCGAAGCCTTCTTGACGGTTACGGCAACCGAAAGCATTAGAGCCTGTTTCAGAAGTCCCGGGTTGAGCGTGTCGCTGGTCTGCCGGGGTAGTGGCGGCGGGCCAGCCAGATGGTGAGGTCACGGGCGATCTGATTGAGGTCGGCCTGAACGCTGAGTTCGTGTTCGCGTCGCCGAGCGTCGCGGTATTCGACCTCATAGGTCCCGTCGTCGAGGAGGGACACCGAGGCGTACCAGGTGGCTTCCTCGTCGGCGGGGTTGATGGTCACGAACGTGTTGTCGGCGATGTTCAGGTCGGTGAGCAGCATGAACAAGGAGTCTTCGGATGGGTCGTCGATGTGGTCGCCGTTCTCGGTGTCGGCGATGTAGTAGTCGGCGCCCATCGATTTCTCCGTCACGCTCGGCCGGGTGCAGGCTGAGGATCCCATGGGGAGCCAGGCCAGATCACAGCCACTCACCGATCACAGCGATGTGCACGGTGGCCTCGTAGCGGAGGGCGAGCTTGTCGAAGCGCGTGGCCACCGCCCGATGCCGTTTGAGCCGGTTGATGCCGCACTCGACGGCGTGCCGGGCTTTGTAGTCCTGACGGTCAAAGGCCGGTGGCCGGCCACCGGCGCTGCCGCGGTCGGCGCGGTGGCGGGCCTGATCGGCCGGTTCGGCGATGGTGCATTTGATGCCGCGCCGCCGCAGGTACGCACGGTTGGCCCGGGAGGAGTACGCCTTGTCGCCGCGGACCCGGTCCGGCCTTCGGCGTGGACGGCCTGGACCGCCTCGCGGCACCCTGATCGCCTCCAGCAGCCCGATGAATTGTGGGCTGTCACCCCGCTGACCGGCGGTGATGACGACCGCCAGTGGCCGTTGCCGCTGCTCACACACCAGATGGACTTTGGTCGTCCATCCGCCGCGCGACCGGCCGAGTCCATGATCGGCAGGCTCGGCCGACCCGCCGTGGGCATCACCACCCGGTGGTTCTTTCTGTCCTGCGCCATCACGGCGTGCTCCGGCCGCGTGCTGATGCGCCCGGCAGATGGTGGAATCGACGTTCACCTGCCAGTCGATCAGCCCGGCCGCATCCGCTCTGGTCTGCAACGCCGTGATGAGCATGGCCCACACCCCGGCCCGCTGCCAACGGCGAAACAATCCATAAACCGTTTGCCATGGCCCGTACCGAGACGGCAGATCCCGCCACGGCGCACCCGTGCGGACCCGCCAGCGGATCCCATCGATCAACTGCCGACGCGGCCACACCACAGGACGACCACGCCCGGACACCTCCGGCAACAACGGCTCCAGCACAGCCCACTGCTCATCGGTCAAATCTCCACGACCCACACCAAGATGATCACCAGCTCAAGTCACATGAGATCAACTTCTAAAACACGCCCTAGGGGCGGAGCCCTTTCGATGCCGGTGGAGTGGTGCCCGGTTGCGGTCTTGTTTCAATAGAGTCCGTAGCGGAAGAACTCGGGGTCGGCTACGGGAAGATGAGCCGGGCTCTCCTGGTGCGCACCTCATTAAGGGGCCGCTGATCGCGTACGTTCACCAGCAGAACCTTGAGCTCACTCGGCGGTGGCCTCTGTCTGCTGAACCAGTTGCCGAGCCAGGGTGAGGAGCCTCTCCTCGTCGGATTTCTTGATGGTTTTGTCTGAGTCGTATTCGTAGGATACGGCGATGAACACGTTGGAGATCCGGACGCCCACCTCCACCTCAGGAAGTCCGCGTTCCTTGTGCGCGAAGAACGCTTCATCGCCGATGCCGGTCAATGATCTGATGACGTCATCGTCGGCATGGAGAGAGTGGTCTGTCGAGTAATCCCATATCGCTTTGTCGACATCGGCGTACCGCTTCGCGGAGATCTGCAATTCCGGCCAGGAGAAGTTACTATCTCCCTTCTTCAGGTTTTCCCATTTGCAGGTGATATTGTCCGACAGCTCGGTCCACTTCTCATAATTCGGGGCGGCCTGCGGGACCAACTGCTTGATCGGCGTCGACTTCTTGGACCGGCCCTTGCACACGTTCGGCGCCAGTCTGAAGCGGGCGGCCGGGGGAGTGGGCGAGGGGCTGGCCTGGGACGCCGAGGGCTGTGTCGCCGGCGGGGGAGTGGAGTCACCGTCCTGCGCGGTCGCGGAGCCGCCGTTCGACGTCGCGAGCCAGGTCGCCAAGGCCACGGCGACGACCAGGACGACCACTCCGGTCGTCACCAGCGCCATCCGGTCGCGGAGCCGTGCCCGCAGGCTCGGCGGCAGGAGCGCGGTCTCCACCTTGGTCGGCGGGTTCGAGGCCGACCCGGGAAGCCGAACGGTTGGAGTGTCCGAGCGCCCGGAGGCCACGGCTCGCAGTCGCCTCCGGGACTCCTCGGGGTCGAGGCGCCGGCCTGGGTCGCGATCGAGGAGGCCCTGGATGACGGGCCACAACGCTCCGGCCCGCCGTGGCGCGTCGGGTTCGCGGGTCAGGACCGCGGCGACGACCGCGGCGGGATCGTCCGCCCCATAGGCGGGCCGCCCCTCGACCGCGTAGTAGAGCGTCGCTCCGAGCGACCACAGGTCGGACGCGGGTACGGCCTTCCCGCCGCTCAACCGCTCCGGCGCGACGTACCCGAGGGTGCCGACCAGCGAGCCGTCCTGGGTCAGGCCCCGGGTGGCGCCGGTGACCGCGGCGATGCCGAAGTCGGTGAGCACGGCGTTCCCATCGGCGTCGAGCAGGACGTTCTGCGGCTTGACGTCGCGGTGCAGGACGCCCTTCGCGTGCGCGGCGGTCAGCGCGTCCAGGAGCCGGAGGCCGATCTCGGCCGTGCGGCGCGGGTCCAACGGCCCGGAGGCCGTCACCTCCTCGTCCAGCGCCCGCCCCTCCACCAGGTGCATCACGATCCACGGCCGGTCGTCCTCGTCGAGCACGTCATGGACCGGCACGATCGCCGGGTGGTGCAGACCGGCGGCGGCGCGCGCCTCCGTCATCGCCCGCTCCCGTAGCGCCTCGCGCTCCGCCGCGCTCAGGCTCTCGGGCAGCCGCAGCTCCTTGATCGCGACCTCGCGGTGGAGCAACTCGTCGTACGCCCGCCAGACCGTCCCCATCCCACCGGCGCCGATCGGGGGTTCGCGTAGCACGTACCGGTCCGCAAGGCGCCTCCGATCACTCATGCCCGAACGATAACGGCGCGGGCCGGGGATTAGCCCGCAGTGTCCGCGACGACGTGGATGAGGTTGCCCGCCTGGGCGACGATGGCCCGGCGCCAGGCGTCGAAGGTCGGGTCGCTCACGTTGAACGAACTCTCGAAGTGCTGCATGTCCGGCGTGTGGATGTGGCCGGCCGGGATGTGCAGGCCCATCCGGTCGCGCAGCAGCGTGTTGCGGTAGGCGCTCTCGTTGGACAGGTAGTTGCCCCCTCCGCCGCTGTACGAGCAGGAACCCGGGTCCGGCGGCGTCGGCGCGGTCGGCGGCGGGTAGTCCGTCGGCGGCGGATTGTTGCGGGTCACCTGCCGGGTCGAGGCGCAGTCCGGGAACTCGGTGTAGTTCGTGTGCCAGACGACGCCGAACGCCACGGACGGGTCCGGCCACTCGTCGCCGGGCGGCCGGGGAATCGAGGCGCCGGTGTTCGCGCGGATCAGCTGGGCGATCGGCAGCGTGGTGGTGGTCCACTGCGGCGGGTCGGTCAGGCTGAAGGTCTTCGGACCGCCCCAGCGGTCCACGACCGCCGAGTCGCAACCATGCTCGTTGACGGCGAGCTGCGGCACGCCGCCCACCGTCGGGCACGGCCGGCTGTGGTCGTTGCCCGGTGAGACGCCGTGGTAGCGGCCGTTCCACTGTTCGAGGTCGAACACCGAGTCGCCGGCCTGGCTCACCGTGATCGATGCGTCGACCCGCCGGGGGCCGGGGCGCATGTACGGCCCGACGGTGTCCTCCAGATAGCCCTGCTGGAACTCGGTGTAGTTGACCGGAAGCGTGTACGCCTGGATCTCGGCGGTCCGGCCGCCCTTCGTCCTGTACGTGGTGCCGTCGAGGGCGAGGGCGGTGGCTCCGGACGGGTTGCCGTGCCGGATGTTGTCGCCCACCGTTCCCGGAGCGCTGCCGGTGGTGCCGCCGTCCAGCGTGTACGGGTCGAAGCCGCTCACGATGACCCGCCGGACGCGCCTGCCGGCGGGGAACCGGATGTCGAACATGCCGCGGGACGCCCGGTCGTACGCCGTGATCAGCGCGGACCGCTGCGTGCCGGACAGCGCGAAGCCGGGGGTCCAGCGGCGCAGGGTGGCGGTCGACTGGAGACGCGTCCAGTAGAGCGGGCGGTCGTCGCTGTACGGAAGGGCGCCCGTGACGCGGCCCTTCCGCTGGGCGCGGGCCACGGCCGCCCGCCAGAGCGCCTCGCCCTCGCTCCGCACCAGCGCCGTCGCGGCCTCCAGACCGCGGGTACGGCACAGCCGCCGCGTGAACTCCGGCCCGTAGCCCTGGAAGCCGCCGCCCTCGATCATCTGGTCGGCGAACGAGGCGGACTGGGGAGTCGACGGGTCGTCGTTGTCGGGCAGGACCCAGGACAGCCGGCTCTCCTCGACCGACAGCGGCGCGGTGGAGCCGACGCATCCTCCGGCGCCGGTCCGCGCCGAAGCCGGGGTCGTGCCGAGAGAGACGCCCGTCGCCGAGAGAACGGCGAGAACGCCGACGGCGGCTCCGTACCGGATGCCGGGGAGTTTCATCCTGTTCCTCTTCGACGATCGTCACCGTTGACAGCGACTGTAAGAAGTAGTTCAACAACCAGTCAAGGTGGACCCTGCCTGAACCTTACTGTGTAAAGGCGCCGGCCCGGGGCCTCAGCCCCAGACCTCGGCGGCCGTCTCCACGATGAGGCGGAGCTTGGCGACCTCCTGGTCGTACGTCAGCACGTTGCCCTCCACCGTCGAGGAGAAGCCGCACTGCGGGGACAGGCACAGCTGGTCCACGTCGATGTACTTCGACGCCTCCTCGATGCGCCGCTTCAGCGTGTCCTTGGACTCCAGGTCCCCGCGCTTCGTCGTCACCAGGCCCAGCACGACCCTCTTGCCCCGCGGCACGTACCGCAGCGGCTCGAAGCCGCCCGACCGCGCGTCGTCGTACTCCAGGAAGAAGCCGTCCACGTTCAGCTCCCCGAACAGTGCCTCGGCGACGAAGTCGTAGCCGCCCGAGGCCACCCACGAGGAGCGGAAGTTGCCCCGGCACATGTGCGTGGTGATCGTCATGCCGTCGGGGCGATCGGCCAGCGCCGCGTTGATCTGCTTGATGTACCGCAGGTGCATGTGCTCGGCGTCGTCGCCCCGCGCCGCGAGCTCGGCGCGCTGGGACGGGTCGTTCAGGTACGCGAGGCTGGTGTCGTCGAACTGCAGGTACGTGCAGCCGAGCTCGCCGATGCGGCGGACCTGGTCGGCGTACGCCGCGCTCAGGTCGGACCAGAACTCCTCCACGTCCGGGTACACGGCCGGGTCGATCGACGCGGGGCCGCCGCGGTAGTGGACCATGCTGGGGGAGGGGATGGTCAGCTTCGGCGTGTTCTTCGTGACGTAGCCCTGGAGCGCGCGGAAGTCGTCGGCGAAGATCGTGTGGTCGAGCCGCACCCGGTCGTGCACGCTGAGCGCGGCCGAGGTGAAGTTCAGGTCGCCGGCCTCGTTGCGGAAGTGGATCTCCATCTGCCCGCCGGCGGCGGGGTCGATCCCGCCGAGCTGGTAGATGAAGTCCATGTGCCACGTCGTACGGCGGAACTCGCCGTCGGTGGCCGTCCGTAGCCCGACCTCCTCCTGCATCGCCACGACGGCGCGGATGGCCTCGTCCTCTGCGGCCCGGAGCTCCTCGGCGGTGATCCGCCCGGCGGCGGCATCCTCGCGGGCGCGCAGGAGCTCCGGTGGCCGTAGCAGGCTTCCGACATGGTCGGCGCGGAACGGGGGCTTCGCGTGTGCCGGCATCGTCGCCTCCAACTGGTTGACGGTTTGATCAGTCTGCTCCGCCCGCGCCGAACCGTCGAGTCACTGCGCCGCGCTCTCCAGGCGTTCGATGCGGCGGATCAGCGGCTCGATCTCCCTGCGCACGGCCGCGGCCAGCGCCGCCTGCGGATCGACGGCCGATTTCTGCGCGCGCAGGTGGGCGTAGCCGGCGACCGCCGCGCTGACCGTACGGCGCACCGCACGCGCGTCGGCGCCCAGCGAGCGCAGGACCTTGCCGGCCGTGCCGTCGGGCTCCAGCGCCAGAGCCACCAGCAGGTGCTCGCAGCCGATGTAGTTGTGCTGCATCCCGATCGCCTCGGTGGCGGTGAGCTCCAGCGCGTTCGCGGCCGGACCGCTGAAGCGCCGTCCCGCCTCCTCCTCGGCGGCGGCCGGGGTCGCGCGCGCCAGCTCGCGGGTCAGCTGGTCCGGCTGGATCTCCAGCACCTGCAGGACCTGCAGGCCCAGGTTGCCGCCCTCGTCCAGCAGTCCGCCGAGAAGGTGCTCGGTGCCCACCTCGGGCACGCCCTGCTCGCGGGCCCGCCGCACCGCGAGCCGGAGCGTGGTGCGCGCCCGTTCGGTGAAGTTCGGCAGGCGCGAGGCCAAATCCTCCGGGCCCGTGTCGCTGAGGACCGCCGCGCGGATGGAGTTGACCCGGCGGACCGCCTGGTCCAGCGCGCGCTGGCAGATCGCGGACACGGGCACCCCCGAGTCCTTGACGGCCTCGGCCAGGTCGTCGGGCAGGTAGACGTTGATCTTCGGCATCTCGACATCCCTCCGGATCTGTAGGTGCGGTTACCATAACCCCTATGGGGGTACTTTCATATAACCCCATCAATGACTTTCGGCGACATGAACGACGGCGGCGCCGATGTTCTGGTGGAATGTTGGATCGTGCGCAAAAGGTCGAATATCGAACCCGGAATGGAACTCGGCGGACGCTACCGCGTGGAGGAACCGATCGGGGCGGGCGGCATGGGGGACGTCTGGCGCGGCGTCGACCTGCGGCTGCGGCGACCGGTGGCGATCAAGATCCTGCCCGCCGACCTGGCGGCGGAGGAGTCGGCGGTCGAACGGTTCAGCCGGGAGGCGGAGACCACGGCGGCGCTCCAGCATCCGGGCATCACGGTGACGTTCGACATCGACGAGCACCGGGACGGCCAGGAACGGCTGATCTTCCTGGTGATGGAGCTCCTCACCGGCCGTGACCTCGGCAGCTTCCTCGCGCGAGAACCCGGTGGAGTGTCGATCGAGATGGCGGTCTCGGTGACGGCGCAGGCGGCGGACGCGTTGGCGGCGGCGCACTCGCGCGGGATCGTCCACCGCGACATCAAACCCGCGAACCTCTTCCTGCTCGACGACGGGCGGGTGAAGCTCTGCGACTTCGGCATCGCCCGGCTCAGCGACGCGACACAGCTCACCGCGGCTGGCAGCTTCATCGGCACGCCCCTGTACATGGCCCCCGAGCAGTTCCGCGGCGAGCGGCTCGACGCGCGCTCCGACCTTTACTCGCTCGGCTGTGTGCTGTACGAACTGCTCGTCGGCGCGCCGCCGTTCGACGTGGCGGACAATCCCGCCGCGATCATGTACCGGCATCTCAACGAGACGCCGGCCCCTCCCCGGTCGCGCCGGCCCGACGTGCCGGACCATCTCGACCGGCTGACTCTCGACCTGCTCGCCAAGGACCCCGCCGCGCGGCCGCAGAGCGCCCCGGCGGTCGTCGCCGCCCTGCGCGGCCAGGCCGACCGGCGGCCCCCGGCCGCGCCGACGACCCCCGACTGGGCTCCGAATCATCATTTCCCGAGTAACGCGGCGACCCGCCAGGACGAGCCGCCGGAGACCATCGGACACTCCCGGCCGAAGCGGGGGCGCCGCGCGGGCGTCATCGCCGGTCTCGGCGCCGCGGTCGTGGCGCTCGCCGCGGGCACGGCCGTCGCGCTGACGTGGGACGGCAAGCCGCCGCCCAGGCCCGGCCCCACCCCGACGAAGAGCGCCGCTGTTCAGACGCCGCGCGCGGAGAAGACGGGACCGTTGATCGCCGGCTGGAAGACGACGCTCGCCCCGCAGTACGGGATCGCCTACGACGTGCCACCGACCTGGAAGGTGCAGAGTCCCGACTGGGTGACCTGGTTTCCGGACGCGAAGAAGAACATCCTCGCCGCGGAGAAGGCCGTCGCCGAGGTCGACCAGGGCAAGTGCACACGGGCCGATGCCGGTATCCGAGGTGGCGTGCTGTCCGCCCAGACGCCGTCAAAGGACCAGCTGGGCACTCTGCAGTACGCGGCCGCCGATGAGGCCCGCAAGTGGGCGAGTGCCGCCTACGGGGGAGCGGGCGCTCATCCCCGGCCGCCGACGGTCAGCACCGGCCAGGGCGGAAGCATCACGCTCAACGGCATCGACGCCGCGTACACCATCGTTTCGGTGACGACCGCCCCCGGCGGCGACGCCTGCACCCCACCGCACGCGATGGTGGAGACGATCGCCATGGCGTCGGTGCCGGGATCGTCGACCGGACCGACCTTCTTCACCGTCTTCGCGGACCGGAACGTCTCCGGGGAGGTCTCCAGCGAGGAGATCAAGAAGGTCATCGGCACCATTCGCCCGTACACCTGCCCGCCCGGTAAGAAGGCGCAGGATGACAACCAGTGCCATTGACGACCGTGCGGTGAGGCGGAAGAGGCGGCTCGCCGTGGCCGGGCGCGCCGTGGGGTAGTTTCGAACGCGGTTCGGAACAGTGCCACGGGAGGGCCGATGACCTTCACATCCCCCGGTGACGTACGTGAGCGGCTCTCGTCCGTGGGCTATCTGCCCGACGACGCCATCGCGACGACGGTCTACCTGGCCGCGGCGTTGGGCAAGCCGCTGCTGGTCGAGGGGCCGGCCGGGGTGGGGAAGACGGAGCTGGCCAAGGCCGTCGCCGAGATCACGCGGGCCGGGCTCGTACGGCTCCAGTGCTACGAGGGCCTGGACGAGCCGCGCGCCCTGTACGAGTGGAACTACAAGAAGCAGCTCCTGCGCATCCAGGCCGCCGGTGACCAGGACTGGAACGCCACTCACGACGACATCTTCACCGAGGAGTTCCTGCTCGAGCGGCCGCTGCTGACCGCGATCCGGCGCGCCGACCCGACCGTGCTGCTGATCGACGAGACCGACAAGGCCGACGTCGAGGTCGAGGGCCTGCTCCTGGAGGTGCTGTCGGACTTCCAGGTGACCATCCCCGAGCTGGGCACGATCACCGCCGTGCGCCGGCCGTTCGTCGTGTTGACCTCCAACGCCACCCGTGAGCTGTCCGAGGCGCTCAAGCGGCGCTGCCTGTACCTCCACCTCGACTATCCGAGCCCCGAACGCGAGCGCGAGATCGTCAGGGCCCGCGTGCCCGGCATCGAGGACGCCCTCGCCGAACGCCTCGCGCAGGTCGTCGCCACGCTGCGCGCGCTGGAGCTGAAGAAGGCGCCCTCGATCGCCGAGACCATCGACTGGGCCCGTACGCTCCTCGCACTCGGCCTGGACCACCTCGACGCGGACGCGATCAACGCCACCCTGGGAGTCGTCCTCAAGCACCACTCCGACCAAGAGCGCGCCCGCAAGGAACTCGATGGCTCTTCTCGATAGGCACATCGGTTTCGTCGCGGCGCTGCGCGAGGCGGGGCTGCCGGTCTCGCTCGCCGAGGGGCTCGACGCCGTCCACGCGCTGGAGGCGGTCGACCTGGGCGACCGGGCGTCGCTGCGTGCGGCGTACGCGGCCACGCTCGTCAAGCGTCCCGCGCACCGTGAGGCGTTCGACCTGCTCTTCGACCTGTGGTTCCCGGCGGTCATGGGCAGCACCGAGGAGGCGCGCGACCGGCCCGCGTACGGCGACCCGGAGCTGGCGCGGCTCCGCGACGAGCTCAGCGGCATCCTGCTGAGCGGCGACGATGAGGCCCTGCGCGCCTTCGCCCGCGGGGCCGTGGGCGCGTACGGGCGCGGCAACGGCGGGTCGGGGACATGGTTCTCCTACCAGGTGCTGCGGATCCTGTCGGCGGACACGCTCATGGCCGGGTTGCTGAACGCCGTGCTCGCCGAGCGCGGCGGCCTGGACGAGAAGATCGCGCGGCGGACCTTCGCCCGGCGGATCGCCCGGTTCGAGGAGCTCGTCGGGCAGGACGTACGCCGCCGGATCGCCGAGGAGGGCGGCCTGGAGCGCGTCGCGCGGGCCAACGTGCGGCCGCCGCTCGAACAGGTCGACTTCCTGCGCGCCACCCGTGCCGACCTGGCCGCCCTGCGCCGGGAGATCCACCCGCTCGCGCGCCGTCTCGCCACGCGCCTCACCGTGCGCAAACGTCACGGGCGGCGCGGGCGCCTCGACTTCCGCCGTACGGTGCGGACCTCGCTGTCCACCGGCGGCGTGCCGCTGACCACGCACCACCGCCCGCGCCGTCCGCACAAGCCGGAGCTGGTCGTGCTCTGCGACGCGAGCGACTCCGTCTCCTCCTTCGCCCACTTCACGCTGTTGCTGACGTACGCGCTGCGCGAGCAGTTCGCCAAGGTGCGCGCGTTCGCGTTCATCGACGGGCTGGACGAGGTCACCCGGTTCTTCGCCCCCGGCGCCGACGTGGTCGAGGCGATCACCCGGATGACGAACGAGGCCGACATCGTCTGGGTGAGCGGGCACAGCGACTACGGGCGCGCGTTCGCGGTCTTCGAGGAGCGGTACGGCGACGCGATCACGCCCAAGACGTCGTTGCTGATCCTCGGCGATGCCCGGACGAACTACCAGGATCCGGGCCTGGACACGGTCCGCCGGCTCATCGGGCGGGCCCGGCACGCGTACTGGCTCAACCCCGAGCCGGCCAGGGACTGGGACTCCGGTGACTCCGCTGCCTCGGTGTACGCCGAGGTGTTGCCGATGCACGAGTGCCGGAACCTGACGCAGCTCGCGGAGTTCGTCGAGACGCTGGCCTGATCCCGCCGCCGAGGACGGGGTATGGCATGCGATATGGACCTTTCGTTCCTCAGGGCGCTGTATGACCGCCCGGGGCCGTTCGCGTCGGTCTATCTCGACATGCGGCGTACGGAGGATCCGCGGGCCGTGGAGGTGCGCCGGCACGTCCAGTGCAAGGAACTGGCCGATCAGGGGGCCCCGCCGGAGACGATCGCGGCGGTCGAACGCGTCGTTCGCGATGAGAAGGAGCGGCGGGAATCCGGTTGCCTGGCGGTGTTCGCGTGCGGCGGTGAGGTCGCGTACGCGGTGCTGCTGGACGGCCCGCCGCGTGAGGAAGTGGCCCGGTACGCGCCGCTGCCGCACGTCGTACCGCTGCTCGAACAGCGGGGGGAGCCGGTCTCCCGGCTCGTCGCCGTGGTCAACCGGCTGGGCGCGAACCTCACCTGCGTCGCGGCGGACGGCACCCGGTGGGGCGCCGTGGTGCCGCCGTCGGTGGAGGCCCCGGTGCACAAGCCGAAGGGCGGAGACATGTTCCGCCAGCCGCACGTGCAGCAGGCCGCGGAAGAGGCATGGCGCGCCAACGCGAAGAAGACCGCGCGCGTGATCGACCAGACCGTCGGCTCCTGCGGGTTCGAGCTCGTGGTGATCGCGGGCGACGTACGGGAGCGCGCCGCCGTACTGGAACAGCTGTCCGAACCCGTGCTCGCCCGCACCGTCGAGTCGCGCGCCGGCGGACCGGGCCTGGACGCCGACGTCGCCGAGACGGTACGGCGGACCCGGGCCGCGCGGATGACCTCCGCCGTGGAGCGCTTCAACGAGCAGCTGAGGAAGGGCCGCCGTGCCGTGGATGGCCTGCGGCCCGTCGTCGGCGCGCTCCGCAACGCCCAGGTCGCGAGCCTGCTGATCGACGGCCGCGCGGACGCCGGTACGCCGGTGTGGACGGGGCCGCGCTGCACCGACCTGGCGACCTCACCGGACGAACTGCGCGACCGCGGCGTGGCCGACCCGGTGCCGGACCGCGCGGACGCCGCCCTGGTGCGGGCGCTCGCCGGCACGGACGGCGAACTGCTGCTGATCACGCTGGACGACTGGCGCGCCTACCAGGGGCTGGGCGCGCTGCTGCGGTACGGGGACCGCGCCGCCGTCCCGTGAGACGCCGCAGGCGGATCTACCTGACGCTGATGGGGATCTGCGGCCTGCTCTACCTGATCTCCTGGACGGTCGTCGCGCCGTTCTCGCGGGTGTGGGCGGTGGCGCTGTCGGCGGTGGCGTCGATCCTCCCTCTCGTCGCGGTGATCATCGCCAACCGCGACGGGACGAACTGACCGCCGGCCGGCGCCCGCGGCACCTGCGGGCACCGGCCGGCGGCGGCTCAGGCGGCGAAGCGCAGGACGGCGCCGATGCCGTGTTCCAGCGGCGGCCCCTCCTCGGACAGGACGACGATCTCCGCGCCGGTCTGCGCCAGCGCGCGGGCCAGGACGGCGTCGGCCCGGTCCTGCTCCGGCTCGGCGATGTTCACCGCGCGCAGGTCCGCGGCGGAGGCGGCCACGTCGGTCGGCGCCGGGCCGAACCACAGGCGGTCGGTGGACTCCGGATGATCTTCGATGACGAGCGTGTCGACCTGGGCGCGGCGCAGCGCCTCGGTCACGGCGGTCAGGCCGGTGACCGCGCGGCCGCCCTCGCCGCGCTCCCGCTCGAAGCGTTCGACCCGGCCGGTCAGGTTCTCCGTCTCGGCCAGCTCGACGGCGCGCTCCACCTCTTCGGCCAGCGGCGCGCCCTCCGCGTGGCGGGACTCCACCGTGCGGGCCAGCACGGGCTTGGACAGCTCGTCCAGCACCGCGCTGCGCGCCTGCGGGTCGCCGGCCAGGACGATCACCGCCGCCTTCTCGCGGGTGGCCTGCTCATCGACCGTACGGGCGACGGCCTTGGCGTTGGCGCGCCAGGTGTCCTCGGCCGCGCGCTGCATCCGTGACTGGTTGAGGTCGCCGCCGTGGGGCTTGCGGATCGGGAACTCGTTCTCGGGCCGGACCTCGGTGGTCCGGCGCGTCCGGTCGCGGCCCACCCGGGTGATCTCGGCACCCTGCCGGTCGGCCACGACGACCAGGTACGGAAGCGGCTCGGGCCCGCCGGCGAGCAGCGGCATGACGTGGGGGAGCGGCCCGTAGTGCACCTGCTCGGCGACGGGCGGCGCGTCCCGTACGTCGGACAGGACCACGCCCGCGTCCGTGGCGAACGCCGTGAGCCCGCCGGAGGTCCGGCGCTCGTCGTGCTCGCGCACCAGGTCGTCGAGGGCGGCCAGGGCCTCCCGTGGAGCGCCATCGGCGGCCGCCTTCTCCCGCAGCGCGCGCCAGCGCAGCTCGATGAGCTTGGACGAGTCCTCGGCCGTCCGCATCATGTCCAGGTAGATCGACACGTAGGGGCCAGGCCGTTCGTACAGCGGTCGGAGAAAGGAAAGGTCCATGGGGCTCGCCGTTACCCGCTCCTGCCGGGCCAAACATGGGTGCCGCGACGGAGGCGCGCGACATCGGCCGGGGGAGGTTACCGGGTCCGCGCCCGGGTAGGCGACCGACATGGCAGACGCGGTGATCTTCGATGTGGACGGCACGCTGGTCGACACCAACTACCTGCACGCGGTGTGCTGGTGGGAGGCGTTCCGGCAGCACGGGCACGGCGTGGACATGGCCGACGTCCACGGCGCGATCGGCATGGGGTCGGACAAGCTCCTCGACCACCTGCTGCCGGACGATCGCGACCGTGACGCCGACGACGACATGAGAGCCGCCCACCGGTCGCTGTACGCCACGTTCTGGCCCCGCCTGCGCGCCTTCGACGGCGCGGCGGACCTCCTGCGCGCCTGCGCCGGGCGCGGCATGAAGGTGGTTCTGGCCAGCTCCGCGGCCTCGAGCGAGCTCGCGGCGCTGCGTGCCGCGCTCGACGCCGACGACGCGATCAGCGCCGCCACGTCGTCCAGCGAGGCGGACGAGAGCAAGCCGGCGCCCGACATCGTGTCCATCGCCCTCGAACGCGCCGGCGTGGAGCCCTCGCGCGCGGTGTTCGTCGGCGACACGATCTGGGACGTGCACGCCTGCCGCAAGGCCGGCGTCGCCTGCGTCGCCGTCCGCACCGGCGGCATCTGCACCGAGGACCTCCGCGAGGCGGGCGCGGTGGAGGTCTACGAGAGCACCGCCGACCTCCTGCGGAACCTCGACCACAGCCCCCTCGCCGCCTCCTGAGCGGGCGGCCCGGAAAGATCTCCGTCTCACCCTTCCCGCGAGCCACGCTTTCCACCCTCTTACCCATGTGAGCCACGGCCACCGGGCCGGGCCAGAGGAGAAGAGGACCCGAATGGAACCGGTGGCGGTGGTGACGGCGATGGCGCCGTTGCTCGGCGGCCTGCTCTCCGCGGCAGGCGCCTGCCTACGCGGACGATCCCGGCGGCTGTCGCGGCGGGACCTGGGAGCGCTTCCGCCGGGCAGCCGCGTGATCGACCTCGGCGGTCGCGGCCTGGTGGTCGAGATCGGCGACCCGGCGCGCCCCTCGTCTCCCGCGGGCGATGAGTGATGGCGAAGGCGGGGCGGCCGGTGTCCACGACGGGCCGGATCCGGCCACCGGTGACGCCCGCGCCGCGCCTGCCGTCAGCATGGACCCGATGCGGCAGGGCTTCATGGACTTCTTCGACGCCGAGTACCACCAGGTGGTGCGGTTCCTGATGCTGAACGGCGCCGGCCGGTGGGAGGCCGAGGACGCGGCGCAGCAGGCGTTCACCCGCGGTTGGATCAAGGTGAGGCGCGCGCAGTGGCCGCTGATCGACAGTCCACGCGCCTGGATCCGCGCGGTCGCGCTCAACGAGTTCCGGACCCAGCGGAGGAACCCCGCACCCACCGACCGGCGGCCCGAGAAGGCCGGGTCCGGTCCGGGGCACGCCGAGCTGACCGGTCAGGCCCTGGACGTGGTGTCCGCGCTCAACCGAGTGGAGGACGAGAACGCCCGTGCGGTGGTGGCCCTCGACCTGGACGACATCCCCGGGCCGGAGATCGCGGCCATGCTGGGAGTCACCGAGCAGAAGGTACGCGACCTGCGGAAGAAGGCCCGCCGTACGCTCAAGCGGCACCTGTCTCCGCCGGGCCGGCCCTCGGCGGAGACGGCCCGGCCGGGCGGCGTCGAGGGGAGGGACGGGCGATGACCGACGACCCGCGAGAGCCGCAGGACGAACTCACCGACGAGGAACTCGACGAAGCCCTCGCCGCCGGCCACGCCGACCTGCTGGAGCAGGTACGGATGGGCGACATCCCGATCTCCGCCCTGACGGCGTTGATGGGCGCCACGGACGATGATGAGCCCGCCCGGAACCGGCGCGAGCGTCCGCCGGCCCGACCGGCCGCCCCCGGCGACCCCGATCCGGTGACACTCATCACTCGGCGCGCCCGGTATCTCTCTCACATACGCGCGGTGGACCAGGCCCGCTCATCGCTCGACGCCCTGCGGAATGCCCAGGACCTGATCGAGATGATCCGTGGCGATCGTCCTGCCGCGCGTGAGGTCGTCCTGGGCGTGGTCGATGATCTGGCTCTCGTACCCCATCTCGATCCGAGCTACCTGCGGGAGCTCACCGAGATCCTCCGAGCCGGCGACATCGGCGACGTCGACCGCGCCCGCGCCTGGGTCTACGCCCGCGACTTCGCCAAGGTGCTCCGCACCATCGTTTTCCGCGATCTGGACACCGTCCGATCCTCTGCCCGTCTTTTCGGCAGGTACTTCTCCCTCGACCTGGGAGTGGACGTCCGCGACCCTCGCGACCGCCCCCGCCGGGCCGAGATCGCCCGTGAGCTCGAAAGCGTCCGCGAGCGCGCGCTCTATCTCTGCCCCCGGGAGGTGAACGCCGCCGGTGCGGATCTGTCCGGCCTCCAGGTCACCGACCTGGACGACCTGGTCGGCGTGGTCTGGGATCGGGAGACCCGCTGGCCGCCGGGCCTGCGCGAGCGGGTCGCCGCCTACTCCGAGGAGATCGCCTCGGGCGTCTACCGGGTGGTGCCGTACGGCCCCGAACGCGATCCGGTTCGCGGCCCGGTGGTGTGAGCGGCGGTGCGGCCCGGTCCGGCCTTGTCCGGAAGTGGACCGCCCGGCTCAACCGGCGGGTAACCGCCTCCGTCGTACTCTGCTCGGGCGCGAGGAGCCCCCTGGGACGTGAGGAGACGACCGTGAACGATGTGAGCCGGCGCGGATTCATCGCGGGGACGGCGGGAGCGGTCGCGGCGGGCGTGGCCGCGCCCCGGCGGGCGCGGGCCGCCACCACGGCGACGGCGCTCCCGGATCCCGGCGAGTCCGGCATCGACCACATCGTCGTCGTGATGATGGAGAACCGCTCCTTCGACCACTACCTCGGCTGGCTCCCGGGCGCGGACGGCCGGCAGGCGGGGCTGACCTACACGGACGCGAGCGGCGTCGCGCACGACACCCATCACCTGACCACTCCGTCCGGGTGCGGGTTCAACGACCCCGACCACTCCTACGGAGGCGGTCGGACCGAGTTCAACGACGGCGCGTGCGACGGCTGGCTGCGGGCCGGGTCCAACGACGCGCTGTCCATCGGCTACTTCGAGGCCGCCGACCTGGCCTTCTACGGGCGCGCGGCGCGGGAGTGGACGGTCTGCGACCGGTACTTCGCCGCCATGATGGCCCCGACGTTCCCGAACCGGTTCTTCCTGCACTCCGCCCAGACCGACCGTACGACGACCTCGGTCGACAAGATCGCGACCATGCCGGCGATCTGGGACCGGCTCGCCGACAAGGGCGTCACCGGCCGCTACTACTACAGCGACGTGCCGATCACCGCCCTGTGGGGCACGAAGTACCTGGGCATCAGCCGTCAGATCACCGAGTTCTACCTGGCCGCGGCGACCGGCACGCTGCCGCCGGTGTCGTACGTGGATCCGGGCTTCCTCGGCGAGGCGGTGCCCGGCATGTCCGAGGACGAGCACCCGCTCGCCGACATCCGTCTCGGCCAGCACTTCCTCGGCAAGGTCCACGACGCGATCGTGACCAGCCCGAACTGGGAGCGCACCGTCCTGGTGATCACCTACGACGAGTGGGGCGGCTTCTTCGACCACGTCCCGCCGCCGGTCGGCCCCGACCCGAATCCCGACCTGGGTGCCGGGCTGCGCGGGTTCCGCGTGCCGTGCGTCGTCATCTCCCCGCGAGCGCGGCGCGGCCACGTGGCGCACGGGCTGTACGACCACACGTCGGTGCTGAAGATGATCGAGTGGAGGTTCGGCCTGGAGCCGCTGACCGTACGCGACGCCGCCGCCAACAACCTCGCCGAGGTCCTGGACTTCACCGATGCGCCGAACCTCACGGCGTCGCGCTACAAGATCCCGCTGCCGGTCACGCTCGGCTGCCTGGTGCCCGACCACGCCCACTCCGGCGAGGACTGGCCGGAGCTCGCCGCGCTCGCGCGCAGCCGGGGCTTCACGACACCGTAGGCCGTAGGGAAACTCTCCGGCTCCCGAACTACGATCGGAACCGTTCACATCCGGTCAGGGCGTGGGGAGAACCGTGAGCGACCTCCAGGGAGCGGCGGACGGGCGCAAGCCGGTCTTCGGCGCCGAGCGGCGCGTGCGGATCCTCGAACTCCTCCGCGCGAACGGCACCCTGTCGCTGCGTCAGCTCGCCGAGGCCGTGCAGTCCTCGGAGGTCACCGTGCGCCGCGACGTGCGGGCGCTGGAGGCCGACGGCCTGATCGACCGCCACCACGGCGGCGCGTCCCTGCCCGGCGAGCTGTCCCGCGAGCCGACACACCTGCAGAAGGCGCAGGTGGCCAAGGCGGAGAAGGCGGCCATCGCCGACCTGGCCGTGGCGCTCGTCGAGGACGGCGACGCCGTGGTGATCGGACCGGGCACGACGACGCAGGCGCTCGCCCAGCGGCTGACCGGCCACACCGACCTGACGGTGGTCACCAACTCCCTGCTCGTGGCGCAGGCCCTGTCGGCGTCGCCGCGCATCGAGGTGGTGATGACCGGCGGCATGCTGCGGGGCCCCGTCCAGGCCCTGGTCGGCAGCGCCGCGGAGCGCTCACTCGCGGGCCTGCGCACGCGCCGCGCGTTCATCTCCGGCAACGGCCTCACCGCCGAACGCGGCCTGTCCACGCCGAACATGCAGGTCGCCAGCACGGACAAGGCCCTCGCCGCGTCGGCGGAGGAGGTCGTCGTGCTGGCGGACCACACCAAGATCGGCGTGAACACCATGGTCCAGACGGTCCCCGCCGACGAGATCGCCCACCTGGTCACCGGCGACGCGGCCCCGCAGGAGGAGCTCTACGAACTGAGCGCCCGCGGCGTCCGCCTCCACGTCGCCCGCCTCTGACCGCCGGGGCGGCCCGGGTCCGCCCGGGAGGCGGGGCGGCGTGTCACCGCCGGCGGCGAGGCGCCGCCGAACGGGGCGGCGCCGAACGCATGTGGTCGCGCACCGGCGACAACAGTTCGGCGAGAGCCTCGGTGTCCCGGCGCGACAGCGGCGCGAAGAGCTGGTGCCTGAGGACCTCGGTATGGCCGGGAAGCACCTTGGCGAGCAGCGCCCGCCCGGCGTCGGTGATCGCGACCGTGACGCCCCGCTCGTCGTCCGCTGAGGGCGTACGCGTGACCAGGCCCGCCTTTTCGAGCAGCCCTGCCTGGTAGGTCAACCCGCTGCGGCTGTAGACGACGCCGTCGGCCAGGTCGGTCATGCGTTCTCTGCCGGTCGGCGAGTCGAGGCCGAGACGCGCCAGGAGCTGGAACTGCACGTAGCTCAGATCGCCGGCCTCGCGCAGCTGCTGCTCGACCGCGTGTCGAAGCAGACCCGCCACTTCCATGAGGGCGAAGTACGCGCCCAGCTGGACGGCGTCCAGCGGCTCCGGTGTGTCAGGCATGACACGACCTTACCAGTTGCTTCATTTTCGAAGCACTTGCTTCAACTTCGAAGCACTGCTACGTTGACCGAAGTGCTTCGAGTTCGAAGCACATACCGATCGAGAGTGAGGCACTCACGATGAAGGCGGTTCGCTTCCACGAGTACGGCGACCCTGACGTCCTCCGCTACGAGGACGTCGACGAGCCCGTCCCCGGCACCGGGCAGGTGCGGGTGCGCGTCGCCGCGACGACGTTCAACGGCGTCGATGGCAACATCCGCGCGGGTTTCATGCAGGACCCGATGCCCCTGACCCTGCCGCACATCCCCGGCCTGGACGTCGCGGGAACGGTCGACGCACTCGGCGAGGGCGTCCGCGGCCTTGAGGTCGGTGACCGGGTGGTCGGCTTCCTGCCGTTCGTCGACGACGGCGCCTCGGCGGAGTACGTCCTCGCGCCGGCCGAGATCCTGGCGCCGGCTCCGACGAGCATCCCGCTCGCCGACGCGGCCGCGCTGCCCCTGGTCGGTCTCACCGCGTGGCAGGCTCTGTTCGACCACGCCGAGCTGAAGGCCGGGCAGCGGATCCTGATCAGCGGCGCCGGCGGCGCCGTGGGCGGCTACGCGGTACAGCTGGCCAAGGCGGCCGGCGCCCACGTGATCGCCACCGGCAGCCCCCGCAGCGGCGACCGCCTCAAGGTGGCGGGTGCCGACGAGGTCATCGACCACACCGCCACCGAGGTGACCACCGCCGTGACCGAGCCGGTTGACGTCCTGCTCAACCTCGCGCCGATCACTCCCGCCGAGTTCGCGGCGCTGGCCACCCTGGTCCGCGACGGCGGCGTCGTGGTCAGCGCCACCGTGTGGATGCCCGCCCCGGCCGACGAGGAGCGGGGCGTGCGAGCGATCGACCTCTTCGTCCGCAGCGACGCCGGGCAACTGTCGGAACTCGTGGCGCGCGTGGACCGCGGCGAGCTGACCGTCGACGTCGCCGAGCGCGTCTCGCTGACCGACCTGGCGTCGATCCACGCCCGGGCCGCCGCGGGGACGCTCTCGGGCAAGGTCATCGTCCTCCCGGCCGGCGCCTGACGTCTCGGGTGCGGAGCCAGTACGAGCGGGCGGTGAGGGCCAGGGCCACGCCGTACAGGCCGAAGGCGCCGAGGCCGATCCAGCTCACCAGCAGGGCGTCCGCCGAGCTGGGGAAGTCGCCGCGCGGCACGGTCACGACGCCCGCCGTGCCGAGGGCGGCGTAGCCGACGCCGGCGATCCCGTACGGGGCCAGCGTCGCGGCGCCGAGCAGCGCGGGCGTCAGCGGCAGCCAGCGGGGCACCCGCCGCCCGCGCAGCCCGAGAGCCCAGCGCGGGAACCGCAGTCCCCACGGATACACCAGCCCGAAGATCAGGAAGATGCCGAGCGCGGCGAGCAGCGCGGTGGCGTCCACGCCCCACGACTCCAGCGTGAGCCACATGCCGGAGGCGCCGTTGCGCCGGGACACGGCGAGCACCCGCGCCCGGTCCATGCCCGCGAACGTGCCACCCGCCGCCCAGACCATCTTCATCGCCGCGTACGGGACGAACGCCAGCGCCCCGGCCCAGGCGGCCGCCCGTACGCGCCGGGAGGCCGGTGCGGGCGGACCGGCCGCCGCCGTGGATCCGGCCGGCCGGGGACGGTGGGCGGACACGGCGAGCAGGACCGCGCCGGCCGCGGCCAGCGCGTGGCCGGCGGCCGCCGCCGCGCCGTCCACGCCCTCGCCGAAGACCAGCGTGATCACGTCCATCAACAGCCCGAACGCGCACGCGGCGGAGAGCCCACAGGCTCCCCACAGCGGTACACGCGCACGGCAGAGGATCGCCACGGCCGCCACCCCGGCCACCGCGACCACGGCCCAGTCGGCTCCGGCCGGTCCGGGACGCGGGCCCCGATGGAACAGCGGCGTCCCGGTCAACGCGCAGACCAGCCCGAACCCGCCGTACACCGCCGCCCACGCGAGCCCGACCGGCCTCACCCACGCTCGTTCGTTCGTCACGCCCCCAACGCTGGCGGCCCGCGGCCGGGAGCGTCTCCCCTCTCCAGGGGATCCGCATCCCCTGGACGGACGATCCGCGCGCCGGGGTGGCGCCGCCCGGTCCGCGGCCGGAGGAACACCTGACCGGAGCCGGTTGACCGGAGGCGATCGGAGGGGCAACTATTCCTCTGTCAGGGGGCGACCGGTCCGGGCGAGCGCGGGAGGACTCTCGTGGTACGACCAGCCCTCGAGGCCGCGGCGATCGTCAAGGGCTTCTCCGGCGTGCTCGCCCTCGATCACGTCTCGCTGACCCTCGCCCCCGGTGAGGTGCACGCGCTCGCCGGGGAGAACGGCGCCGGCAAGTCGACCCTCGTGAAGATCCTCACCGGCGTGCAGCGGCCCGACGGCGGGCGGCTGCGCCGCGACGGCGAGCCACTCGTCCTCGACGG
Source organism: Actinoallomurus sp. CA-142502 (assembly GCF_050936355.1). Lineage (NCBI taxonomy): Bacteria > Bacillati > Actinomycetota > Actinomycetes > Streptosporangiales > Thermomonosporaceae > Actinoallomurus > Actinoallomurus sp. CA-142502. The sequence goes on along the minus strand of NZ_JBNJMY010000001.1, from coordinate 7,558,125 downwards.
TCCGCTCGGCGCGCGGCGCGCCGGCATCCGGGGCGTTCATCAGGACGACAGCCTCATCCCCTCGATGAGCATCGCCCGCAACCTGTTCCTCGGCGAGGAGCCGCGCGGGCGGTTCGGCCTCATCGACACCGCGCGGATGCACCACCGGGCCGCCGAGATCCTCGCCGCGTACGGCCTGCGCGCCGACCCGCGGCGTCCCCTGGCCTCGCTCGGCGCGGGCGCGCAGAAGCTCGTCGCCCTCGCCCGCGCCGTCGCGGCGGGCGCCCGCGTCATCGTGCTGGACGAGCCCACCGCCGTGATGGAGCCGCCCGAGATCGAGATCCTCTTCCGGGTGATCGAGGAGCAGCGCGCACGGAACCGGTCGGTGCTCTACGTGAGCCACCGGCTCGAGGAGCTGTACGAGATCTGCGACCGGGTCACGCTGCTGCGCGAGGGCAGGGTCGTGCACACCGGCCCGCTGACCGCGCTCGCCCGCGCCGGCCTGGTCTCGCTCATGCTCGGCCGGCCGCCCGTACGGCTCCCGGCGGCGCACCCCGGGGAGGCGCACGAGCGGTCGGACGATCCGCCGTACCTGCGCGCCACCGGGCTGACCCGGCGGCACGCGCTGGCCGACGTCTCGATCGAGCTGCGCCAGGGCGAGGTGCTCGGGCTCGGCGGGCTGCTCGGCGCCGGGCGCACGGAGACCGCCAAGGCCATCGCGGGCGCGCTGACGCTCGACGCCGGGCAGGTCACGGTCGCGGGCGCGCCGCTGCGCAACCGGTCCATCACCGGCGCCATCCGCGCCGGCGTCAGCCTGCTCCCGGAGAACCGCAAGGCCGAGGGCATCATCGGCAGCCTGTCGATCCGCGACAACATCAGCCTGGCCGCGCTGCCCCGGCTGTCGCGGTTCGGGGTCGTGTCGACGGCGCGCATCGACCGGATCGTCGAGACGTTCATGCGGCGGCTGCAGATCAAGGCGGCCTCGCCACAGCAGCGGGTGGACGAGCTGTCCAGCGGCAACCAGCAGAAGGTGCTGCTGGCCCGCTGGCTCGCGATGCAGCCGAAGGTGCTGCTGCTCGACGAGCCGACCCGCGGCATCGACGTCGGCGCCAAGGCCCAGCTCCAGGACCTGCTGGACGAGCTGGCCGTGGGCGGCCTCGCCATCCTGCTGATCTCCTCCGACCTGGAGGAGCTGGTCGGCGGCTGCGACCGCGTCGTCGTGCTGCGCGACGGAGCGGTCGCGGCCGAGCTGACCGGGCCGGAGGTCACCGAGGAGGGCATCATCGCCGCGATGGCCTCGGCGCGGGCGCCGGGCGGGGCGTGATCCCGCCGCCTCCGCACGCTCTGAAACGGTCTTCGAGGCGTCAGGCGCCGAGCGCGCCCGCCACCGTGGCGCGCAGGGCACGCCGGCGGCGTTCGTGGTCGGCGTCGGAATCGCCGGGGCCGGCCACCACGGACCAGCCGGCCGCGGACCAGGCCAGTGCCATCGCGGTCACCAGCGCCAGCACGTCCGCCGGATCGAGGCCGGCGGCGACGGTGCCGGCGCGCTGCGCCTCCTCGACCGCCCGCAGCTTCCACCCGCCCGCGCCGCCCCCGGCCGCGATCTCGTCGGCCGCCACGCCTTCGAGCCGCGCCCAGGTGACCAGGCGGAACAGCTCAGGTCGCGCGACGGCCGCGTCGTACAGGCCGGCCGCGTAGCCGGGCAGGTCGTCGGGGGTGAAGGGGGTGGCGTCCACGACGGCGTCGGCGTGCATGCGGTACACGGCGTGGAAGAGCCCGAGCTTGTCGCCGAAGTAGGAGTAGATCTGCGCCTTGTTCACGCCGGCGGCGTTGGCGATGCGGTCGACTCTGGCGCCGGCGATGCCATGGGCGGCGAAGTCGGCGGTCGCCGCGTCGAGCAGCCGCCGGCGGGTGGCCTCGGCATCGCGGACGCGCATGGGAGGAGCTTACCAACCGGTTATTCACTTCGCGGTCCGTGCGGGTAGTCTTCCAACTATCTGTTTAGTTGCTTCATGGGAGAGGGCGACAGTGATGACACAGGCGTACGCGGTCGAGCGGCCGGGCGGGCCCGTTCAGGTGCTCGAGTACGAACCGGCGCCGCTGGGGCCGCTGGAGGTCGAGGTCGCGGTGACGCACTGCGGTGTCTGTCACACCGACGTCGGCATGATCGACGATGAGTGGGGCGTCTCGGCGTTCCCGGTGGTCGCGGGGCACGAGGCGATCGGCGTGGTCACGGCGCTCGGCGACGCGGTGGACCGTACGCGCCTGTCCGTCGGGCAGCGGGTGGGGGTCGGGGCGACGGCGGGCGCGTGCTTCGCGTGCGAGTGGTGCCTCGACGGCCGGCAGCACCTGTGCCCGCACAAGGACAACACGGCGGTCCGCGGCACCGGCGGCGGGTTCGCCAGCCACGTCCGCGCGAGCGACTGGCGATACGCGCACCCCATTCCCGACGTCATCCCCTCCGCGCAGGCGGGGCCGCTGCTGTGCGCCGGGACGACGGTGTTCACGCCGCTGCTGCGGCACGGCGTCCGGCCGACCGACCACGTCGCCGTCGTGGGCGTCGGCGGCCTCGGCCACCTGGCGATCCAGTTCCTCGCCAAGTGGGGCTGCCACGTCACCGCCGTGTCCTCCTCACCGGGCAAGGAGAGCGACGCCCGGCGGTTCGGCGCGCACGACTTCGTCGTGCCGGGGGAGGGGGAGGGGCTGCGGCGGGTCGCGAACGCGTTCGACTTCGTCCTGTCGACCGTCTCGGCGGACCTGCCGTGGGACGCCTACCTGGAGACGCTGCGCCCGCACGGGACGCTCTGCGTCGTCGGGATGTCCGGCGAGTCGCTGACGTTCGACCCGCGGCGCCTGCTGACCGGCGAGCGGTCCGTCGCCGGCGGCGTCACGGGCCCGCCGGCGCAGATCCGGCTCATGCTCGACTTCGTGGCCCGGCACGGCATCCGGCCGGCCGTGGAGACCTTCCCCGTCGCGCGCATGGACGAGGCGCTCGACCACGTACGGCACGGACGCGCCCGCTACCGCGCCGTACTGGAGTTCTGACCGGCCGCCGGGTCAGCGGCGCAGAGTGGTCTCCCGCTCCACACGTGAGAGCTTCTCCGGGTTGCGCACGGCGTACAGGCCCGTGATGAGGCCGTCGTCGACGCGTACCGCCAGGACGGTGTCGATCTCGCCGTCCAGGCGGATCGTCAACGCGGGGTGGCCGTTGACCCGGGCCGGCCGCAGCGACGCCGCGGCGGCGATCCTGCCCAGTACGGCGGCCACGCGCTCGGCGCCCACGACGGGATCCAGCGCGGCCCGCACGACGCCGCCGCCGTCGGTCAGCAAGACGACGTCCGGCGCGAGGATGTCGAGCAGGTTCCGCAGGTCGCCGGTTTCGACCGACCGCTGGAACGCCTGGAGCGCGGCTTCGGTCTCGGCCGGTGAGACGGCGTCACGCGGGCGGCGCGCGGCGACGTGCGCCCGTGCCCGGTGGGCGATCTGGCGAACGGCGGCCGGGCGCTTGCCGACGGCTTCGGCGATCTCGTCGTAGTCCAGGTCGAACACCTCGCGCAGCACGAACACCGCCCGTTCGACCGGCGCGAGCGTCTCCAGCACCAGCAGCATCGCCATCGACACGCTGTCGGCCAACTCGACGTCATCGGCCACGTCGGGCGCGGTCAGCAGCGGCTCGGGCAACCAGGGCCCGACATAGGACTCCTTGCGACGGCGGAGCGTACGCAGCCGGATCAGCGCCTGCCGGGTGACGATCCGCACCAGGTAGGCCCGCTGATCGCGCACTCCGTCCAAATCGACGCTCGCCCACCGCAACCACGTCTCCTGCAGAGCGTCCTCGGCGTCCGCGGCTGAACCGAGCATCTCGTAGGCGACGGTGAACAGCAGGTTGCGGTGAGCGACGAACGCCTCAGTGGCGGTGTCCACGCGGTCCCCGTGCGCAAGCGGGTCGGTGTCGTCCGCTGCGTGCTCGCTCATATCCGGCTCCTGCCTGTCGTTTCTCCACGTTGCCACACGCATCAGATGCCGCCGCCCCTCGTTCTGTGACAGCCACGTCTGTGGCGTGCGTCACGCGAGTGCGGTGTCACAGGGCCCGGGTCGCCGGCATCTCCTGTTCGACCGGCTACGACAACAAGGAGCACACGATGACGGTTCGTCTCAACCTCTTCGGCAGTCCGACCGCGACCGCCGCCAAGGCCGCCGGGCACTTCGGCCTGGCGAGCAAGACGATCCTGGCGGAGTCGACGTTGCCCGCCGCGACCCAGAAGCTCGTGCTGCTGCGCGCGAGCCAGATCAACGGCGACGGTTACGCCACCGACGTGTGGAGCAAGAACGCCGCGCATGCCGGGGAGACCGCCACCCGCGTCAACCTGGTCGCGGCGTGGCGCGAGTCCGCGGTGTTCACCGACGCCGAGCGCGCCGCCCTGGAGCTGACCGAGCAGGGCACCCGCATCGCCGATGCGGCCGGTGGCGTCACCGACGAGACCTGGGCGAACGCCGCCGGGCACTACGACGAGGACCAGCTGTCCGATCTGGTGATGCTCATCGCCCTCATCAACGCCACCAATCGCATGAGCGTCGTCGTCCGGCAGCGCGGTGGCGACTACCAGCCCGGCCACCTCGGATGACTCATCAACAACCGACCTCCCCGTTCATCCGATGCTGAGGAGCACGTCATGGAATCCCGTTTCGACCTGATGGCCAACCCGCTCGGCGCGAAGATCGCCAAGCGGATCTACAACGTCGCCCTGGCCATCGTCCAGTCGCCGCTGCCCGAGGCCACCCAGAACCTGGTGATGCTGCGCGCCAGCCAGATCAACGGCTGCGGTTTCTGCGTCGACTACCACACCAAGGACGCCACGGCTGTCGGCGAGACCGCGGTCCGCCTCAACCTCGTCGCCGCCTGGCGCGAGTCCACGGTGTTCACCGAGGCCGAGCGCGCGGCGCTGGCGCTCACCGAGGAGGGCACCCGGATCGCCGACGCCCACCCCGGCGTGTCGGACGAGACCTGGGCCGGGGTGCGCGAGCACTACGACGACGACCAGATCGCCGCGCTGGTCTCGCTGATCGCCATGATCAACGCCAACAACCGGCTCAACGTGATCGTCCGCAACCCCGGCGGCTCCTACGAGCCCGGAAAGTTCGCCGACCTGGCCAACTGACCGGCCGGCGGGACCTGTCAGCCGCTCTTCCGGCGGCGGCAGGTCTCGCCGGTCCCCACGCCGGACAGTACGGCGCGCGCCACGTCTTCAGGAAACCGTGCCTCAAGACCTCGATGTCCGAAGAGTGCCCGAAAGACGATCGGTGCCGCGAACAGGTCCATGACGAGGTCGACATCGAGACCGGGACGCAGATCGCCGCGCTCTCTTCCCTTCGACAGCGAGGCGATGCACGCTTCCCGCCGCGGTCTCCACACGGCGTCGAGGAAGGCTCCGCGCAGCTCCGGGTCGTCCGCGAGGTCGGCCACGAGCGCCGGAAGCACGTGGCCCAGGGCCGGGTCGGCCATGGCGGCCTGGAGCGCTTCGAGATGTCCGACGATGTCGCAGTGGGTGCAGCCGGTGTCGACCTCGACGACGCCGATCCGGTCGTCGGCCATGGCCTCGACGACCAGGTGCCGTTGGCTCTTCCACCGGCGGCGGATGGCCGGCTTCGTGGTGCCCGCCCGCTGGGCGATGGCCTCCATGGTGAGGGCCGAGTAGCCCACCTCCCGCAGGAGCGCGCTCGTGGCGGCCAGCACGGCGTGGTCGATGCGTTCGTCCCGCGGGCGTGCCATGGTCTTCTCCCCGACTGAATCCTCCTGATGGGGCGCGGACAGCCTATCGAGGAACCAGCACGACTTTGCCGAAGGCGGTTCCGTCCGCGACCCGCCGCAGCGCGGCGTCGGCCTCGGCGAGCGGGAGACACCGGTCGATCACGGGTGAGAGCCGGCCTTCGGCCATCAGCGCCAGGACCCTCGTCCAGGATTGCCGGCGGTCCCGGGGAGCGACCGAGTTCAGGCTGAAGAAGAGCACCGTCGGTGACTTGTGGAAATCGTGTAGCGGCGACGCGAAGGCCGCCGGATCGGGAACGCCCGCGGCGGCACCGCACAGGACATGACGCCCGTTGGGCCGGAGCAGCCGCAGATGCCTCCCGAGCGCCGGTCCGGCGACCGTGTCCACGATGACGTCGTAGGTGTCGTCGTCGGGAAGGGCGGAGCGGGTCCGGTCGACGACCCGCGTCGCGCCCAGCGTGCGCAGGCGCTCGCCGCGGGCCGCGGACGAGGTGACGGCGGTCACCTCGGCGCCGTGGGCGCGGGCGATCTGGGTGGCGAGCACGCCGATCCCGCCACCGGCGCCGAGGACGAGCACGCGCTCTCCCTCGGTCACCCCCGCGCGGCGCAGGGCGATCTCGGCGACCAGCGCGTTCACTCCCGTCGCGACCAGGTCGGGCGCGCCGACATCGTCCGGGGCCGGGACGATCCCCTCCATGTCGGCGACGGCCTTCTCGGCGAACCCCCCGAAGGCCGTCAGCACGGCCAGGACCCGGTCTCCGACCAGCTCCGCAGGCGTGTCCGGCCCGACCGCCGTGACGCGGCCGACGACTTCCACGCCCGGTGTCGCTCCCGTGCCGAGGGGAGTGGGGTACTCACCCCGCAGGGCCATGACGTCCACGTAACCGGCCCCGGCGGCCTCGACCTCGATGAGTACCTGGTGAGCCGCCGGGACCGGTACCGGGGCATCCACCACGGCCAGTTCCCCGGGTGTCCTGACGATCGCTGCCAGCATGCCGGCCTCTTCCCTATATCGTTCCGATTCGGATCGGAACGATATCACCGGCCGACGGTCAGGAGGTCATCCGCCACTCCAGGATTCCGCCGGACACCCCGGAGCCGAGCCGTGCCTCGATCCGGAACCCGGTCGAACGCACGGGGGTGAAGGTCGTCCGGTTGTAGGTGTCGCGCGCGGTCCCGTACGCCGAGGCGCCCTCGACGGGCCGCCACGTGTCGCCGTCGCGGTACAGCAGGCGCCAGGACACCGGCACCCGGCACTGGCCCTGCCCGGTGTCGTCGAACCAGTACACCTCGGTGGCCGAGGCCGGGACCGGCTCGTCGTAGTCGTACTGGACCCACTCCAGGCTCCCGGTGTGGTCCCACCAGGTGAACCGCGGGATCGACTGGTCGCCGGAGCTCGACGGCGAGACGCCGTCGTACAGCGCCTCGGTCGTGTCGCCGGACCACAGGTGCGAGGCCGTGGCGACCGGCGGCACCACCCACGTGTGGGCGTCCGGCCCGTGGCCGATCACCGGGAACGTCGTGATCCGCAGCCGCGCCGCGCCCATCGGCACCAGGGTGATCGTCTCCAGCGGCTCGTCCGACCGCGCCGGGCCGTCCTGCAGCGGGCGCACGACGTTCTCGTCGTCGGCCCGCCACTGCGGGATGCGGCGCCCCTTGGCGCGCAGCTCGATCGGTACGCCGCGGCGCGTGAAGGGGTTCCCGGTCGCGGCGCGGCGCCGCACGTCGAACGACGAGCCGTCCAGGCCGTAGTTCCACGGCGATCCGGCGCCGACCTCGTACTCGGGCCACGACGAGGTGCCGCCGGACCGCCGCCACCGCTCCTCGATCGCCAGGGAGAACGTCAGCGGCCCGTACGAGACCGAGGCCGCCCCGCGGTTCCAGGTACGGGTGACGGCGCGCATCGGCAGGCGCAGCTCGACGCGGTCGCCGGCCCGCCAGAGCCGCGAGACGACGGCGTAGCAGGGCGGCGTCGCCTTCAGCGGCATCGCCTCGCCGTTCACGCGCAGGGCCGGGCGGTCGCACCAGCCCGGGATCCGCAGGTAGAGGGGGAACTCCACCGGCCGCGGCGTGGACAGGCGCAGCGTGACGGTCTCCTCGAACGGGTAGGCCGTCTCCTCGGTGACGGTCACGGCCGTGCCGTCGGCGCCGACCTTCGCCGTCACCTCCGACGCCGCGTACATCGAGGCGGCCAGGCCCGCGTCGTAGGTCGCGAGCCACAGCTCCTCGGCGTAGTAGGGCCAGCCCATGCCGTAGTTGTGCGGACAGCAGCGGTACTGGTGGACGCCGGGTTTGTACGCCTGCATGGCGAAGTCGTTGTCGAACTGGCCGTGGGTCTTGGCGACGTCGTTCAGATCGATGGAGTTGGCGCTGGTGATGTAGTGCGTCCCCTTCTGGGCGGGGTCGAAGGCCGCGGGCAGCGAGTTGACCGCGATCTCCTCGCAGCGGTCGGCCCACACCGGGTCGCCGGTGATCCGCGTCAGCAGTTCGAAGCTGTGCATGAACTCCACGAATCCGCACGTCTCAAAGCCCTGCCGGGGATCGGTGAAGTACGGGCGGGAGTTCTCATCACCCGCGAACCCGCCGCCGGGGAACCGCCCGTAGGTGTTCATCACCGTGTCGTAGTCGCGGTACGTGGCCGCGCGCAGCGCCGGGTCGCCGGCCAGCACGCCGTACTGCAGCGGCTCGCGGAACCCCTGCGCGAGGTTGACGTTGTGCCAGGTCGGAATGCCGCTCACGTAGTCGGCCGACCCGGCGTGGATCGTGCGGACGAGGTCGAGCAGCCACGCCTCGCCGGTGCGGTTGTAGGTCCAGTAGACGCTGTCGATCGTGTCGCCCCACCGGTACGCGCCCCAGCCGCGCCCGAACACCGCGGCCGGCTGGGCGTGCTGGAACGCGAAGTACCGGGTCAGGAAGGGAACGATCCGGTCGTCGCCGGTCGCGTCGGCGTAGGAGCGCAGCGCGTCCAGCACCGGCATGTGCGGCCAGAAGTCCGGGCCGCCCTCCAGCGACGTGCGCAGCGAGGCGGGGCCGAAGAAGCCGTCCGGCCGCTGCGCGGCGAGGATGCCGTCGATCCAGCGCCGGGCCTCGTCGCGCACGCGCCGGTCGCCGGTGACCAGGGCGAGGTCGGAGAAGCCGCGCAGCCAGTACGGCAGCTCCTCCCAGCCGTCCTTGGCCGGGTCCACCCAGCCGTTCGTCTCGTACACCAGATAGTCCGACACCTCGGGCATGCGGCCGTTCAGGCCCTCGACCTGGAGGTCGAGCTGGCGTCGCAGCCAGCCGCCCGGCCGTACGCTGCCGGGCGGCAGCCGCAGGAACGGTTCGGGGCGCAGCGGCTCCCGGTTCGGCGTGTAGTGCCCGCCGGCCGAGGCCGCCTCCACCGTGCGCACCACGCGTACGGTGTCGCGGCGCTCCGCGGCGGCGGGACGGGTCACGGCCGGTCCGATGAGGGCGCCGCCACCGGCCGCGAGGCCGCGCCGCAGGAAGGTTCGTCGTTCCACGTCGACTCCCGTCGCATCGCGGGGACGGGAGGGACCGCGCGGGCGCGGCCCCTCCCGTGGCTCACTTGCCGGACTGGTAGAGCTGTCCGACCTCGTCGGCCGACAGGGCACGGTCGAACACGTGCACCTGGTCGATGGCGCCCGGCCAGAAGTCGACCGGGTTGCCGCCGTACCGGCCGCGGCCGATCACGGTGTGGCCCGTGGAGGCGTCACCGAGGCAGGCCGCCGCGGTGCCGGCCTTCTGGCCGTTGACATAGAGGGTGAGTGCGCCGCTCGCCGCGTCGCGGACGCCGACCAGGTGGTACCACTGCCCGGTCTGCGGCGCGGACGGCGCGAGGGCGCGGACGCCGGCGAAGCTGAACGCGAACCGGTTGTCCTGCCCGGAGTACTGCAGGTAGAAGGCGCTGTTGGTGTCGCCGTCCTGGCTCACCGCCGTGGCGAAGGAGCCGAGCCGGTCCAGCTTCACCCAGGCCGAGACGCTGTAGTTCCCGGTGGTGTCCAGGAGCGCCGCGCCCGTGTCGGCGTACTGGTTCGAGCCGTTGAACTGCAGCGCCGACCCCGAGTGCCCGGTCGTCCACGCGGGCCCGTTCACCAGGGAGGCGTCGTGCGTCCCCGCGGCGTCCTTGGCGACCGTGCCGGTGCCCTCGTCGAACGGGTAGAAGCTCACCCCGTCGAGTCCGGGCTTGCCGGGCGGGTAGGTCGTGCCGTCGCCGGCGCCGACCGAGCCGGACGCCTTAATCAGCGCGAGGTTCGCGGCCCGTACCTGGTCGGCGCCGGGCTTGAGCACCCGGCGGTCGTAGGTGTAGATGCCGTTCAGCTCGTCCTCGACGTCGGTGATCTGCGTGTAGACCGACGCGGACACCCCGCACCGCTGCTCGACCTTCAGCAACTGGCCCTGCAGCTCGGTGTAGCGGCGGGTGAGCGTGGCCTGGTCCGGCTCCATCTCGTACGCGAAGCCGTTCACCGGGTCGAACATGTGGCCGTCGACCTTCAGCCCGAGCCCGCCGTACTCGCCGTCCACGGCCGCGCGGACGCCCTGCTGGACGGGGGTGCCCGGCCCGACGTAGGTGTGGTTGTCGTAGATGTCGCCCTCGCCGTTGTCGGGCAGGGAGTCGCAGCAGTTGACGCCGCTGTCCGCGTTCACGAGGCGGCTGGGGTCCCAGGACTTGATCTCACTCACGACGCGGCCGGGCTCGTACTCGCCCCAGCCCTCGTTGAACGGCACCCAGGTGACGATCGACGGGTGGCTGCGGTGCTGGTCGACGACCGCGTGCAGCTGGCTCTCGAACTGCGCCTTCACCGTGTCCGGCGGCGTGTGCGAGGCGAACGTCGAGGGCATGTCCTGCCAGACGAGCATGCCGAGGCGGTCCGCCCAGTAGTACCAGCGGTCGGGTTCGACCTTGACGTGCTTGCGGACCATGTTGAAGCCGAGCTTCTTGTGCGTCTCCAGGTCGAAGCGCAGCGCGGCGTCGGTCGGCGCGGTGTAGATGCCGTCCGGCCAGAAGCCCTGGTCCAGGGTGCCGACCTGCATGACGAACTTGCCGTTGAGCAGCATGCGGACCTTGCCGTCCGGGCCCTTGCCGAGCCCGATCGAGCGCATGCCGAAGTAGGAGCCCGCCTCGTCGACGGCGCGATGCCCGGCCAGGATCCGTACCTTCAGCGTGTACAGGTACGGGTCGTCGGGGGTCCACAGACGCGGGTGGGGGACCGGCAGCCTCAGCTCGGTCCCGGCCCGACCGGTGACCCGGCCGACCTTCTTCTTGCCGGCGTACGCGGTGACCTCGACGGTCTGCGTGGTGATCCCGGCGGCCTGGACGGTCACCCGCAGCGCCTTCGCCGCCAGGTCGGGCGTCGAGTCGACCCGGTCGACGTGCGCGGCGGCGACCGGCTCCATCCACACGGTCTGCCAGATGCCCGAGGAGGGCGTGTAGAAGATGCCGTCGCCGGCCTGGCGCTGCTTGCCGACCGGCTGGCCGTCGATGTCGGTGGTGTCGTCGACGCCGACGAGGAGCTCCTGCGGGCCGGTGCCCCGCAGCGCACCGGTGACGTCGGCGGTGAAGGCGTCGTAACCGCCGGTGTGCGTGGCGACCTTCACGCCGTTGACGTAGACGGCCGCCTGGTAGTCCACCGCCTGGAAGTGCAGCAGCAGCCGGTCGCCGTGCCAGGAGCGCGGCACCGTGAACGTCCGGCGGTACCACATGTGGTCGACGTGCCGCTGGATCCCCGACAGCATCGACTCGACCGGGTACGGCACGAGGATCTTGTCCGGGAGGGCCTGGCCGGTGGGCGGCGCCTGGCCGGCGGTGGAGGCCTCGGCGAACTGCCAGCTGCCGTTGAGGTTCTGCCAGCGGGCGCGGGTCAGCTGCGGGCGGGGATAGTCCGGCAGCGCGTTGGTCGGCGAGACCTCGTGGGTCCAGGGCGTGGTGAGCTGGGTCTGTGCCTTCGGCGTGTCCGCCGCGGCCCCGGCCGGTACCCCGGGGGCGACGAGGGCGGTGACCAGCGCGAGAGCGAGGACGATGACGGAGGCCGGACCCCGGGGACGGGTCCGCCGGGAGGATCTGCGCGCGTACAAGAGGAGGCTCCAATCTGCCGGTGATGAGCGCCGGCGAGTGGCACGCGGGGCCAGATGCAGCATGAACGCCTCCGATCACAAATGCAATATTCGGATCGGTTCCTGGTCAGGTTGCGATCGGTATTGACAGAAGACGATCGGCGATGGCTCAATACCGGCATCTCGTCCTCACTCTGGAAGGACAGCCCCATGACCCATCGCGTACGCGCGGCAGCGTTCGTCGCCCTCCTCACGCTCGCCGCGGCCGGCTGCGCCAAGTCCGAGGACGACAAGCAGGCCGGCGCCCAGGACACCGCTGGCCAGCAGCAGGTGGCCCAGACCCCGGCCGGCAACGTGCCGACGTGCACGATCGACAAGTTCGGCGCTCACAAGTTCGACCTCAAGAGCGGGGTGGTGGGGTTCTCCCAGTCCGAGAAGGAGGCCAACCCGTTCCGCATCGCCGAGACCGCCTCGATCAAGTCCGAGGCCAAGAAGCTCGGCATCGCGAACCTCAAGACGACGAACGGCCAGTCGCAGTTCAACAAGCAGATCAGCGACGTGCAGCAGCTCATCGCCCAGGGCGCGCAGGCGCTGGTCATCGCCCCGCTCAACTCCGACGGCTGGGAGCCGGTGCTCCAGCAGGCCGCCGCCAAGCACATCCCGATCATCACCGTGGACCGGCAGATCAACGCCACCGCCTGCAAGGACTACGTGACCTTCATCGGGTCGGACTTCTACACGCAGGGCAAGCGCGCCGCCGACCAGATGATCAAGGCGCTCGACGGCAAGGGCAAGGTCGCGATCCTGCTCGGCGCGTCGGGCAACAACGTCACGACCGACCGCACCAACGGCTTCAAGGACGAGCTGAAGCAGAAGGCCCCCGGCATCCAGATCACCTTTCAGCAGACCGGCGACTTCGCCCGCGAGAAGGGCCAGCAGGTCACCGAGCAGCTCATCCAGAGCAACCCGGACGTGGGCGGCCTGTACGCCGAGAACGACGAGATGGCCCTCGGCGCGGTGACCGCGCTCAAGGGCGCCGGCAAGAAGGCCGGCCAGATCAAGATCGTGTCGGTGGACGGCACGCGCAACGCCGTGTCGCAGATCCCCGGCGGCTGGATCTCCGCGGTCATCGAGTCCAACCCGAGGTTCGGGCCGCTCGCCTTCCAGACCCTGACCAATTTCCTGAACGGCGAGGCCATCCCGCAGAAGGTGATCATCTCCGACCGCGAGTACGACGCCTCCAACGCGAAGCAGTCCGTCTCGTCGGCGTACTAGGGGATGTCCGTGCCGGATGAGGAGGGTCCGCTGCTCGAGGTGAGCGGCGTCGTCAAACGCTTCACCGGAGTCCTCGCCCTCGACCGGGTCTCGCTGGAGCTGGCCCCCGGAGAGGTGCACGCGCTCGTCGGCGAGAACGGCGCGGGCAAGTCCACACTGATCAAAGTGATCACGGGCGTGTACCGCCCCGACGAGGGCACGATGCGCCTCGCGGGGCGGCCCGCCGAGTTCGCCGGGCCCCTGGAGGCCCAGCGTGCCGGCATCCAGGCCGTCCACCAGGAGATCGGCCTGGTCCCGGCGCTGAGCGTGGCCCGCAACCTGCTCCTGGGCCGCGAGCCGCGCCGCCGGTTCGGCACCCTGGACGTCGGGCGCATGCACCGGGAGGCCGGCGAGATCCTGGCGTCGTACGGCATCGACGTCGACGTCCGCCGCCCGCTGCGGTCCCTGGGCGTCGGCGTGCAGCAGATGGTCGCGCTGGCCCGCGCCGTCTCCGTCGACGCCCGCGTGGTCGTCATGGACGAGCCGACGTCGTCCCTGGAACCCCGCGAGGTGGAGACGCTGTTCGGCGTCGTCCGCCGGCTCCGCGAGCGGGCCGTCTCGGTGATCTACGTCAGCCACCGTCTGGACGAGCTGTACCGGATCTGCGACGGTGTCACCGTGCTGCGTGACGGCCGCGTCGTCCATCAGGGCCCGCTCGCCGAGCTGGACCGGCTGCGGCTCGTCTCGCTGATGCTCGGGCGTCCGGTCGCCGACGTGCGGCAGGGCGGGGTCACCCGGTTCTCCGGCGGCCATGACGCGGCGCGCGAGACCCCCGTCGTCGAGGCGTCCGGCCTCACCCGCCGGCACGTCCTGGACGACGTGTCGGTCGCGATCCGGCCCGGCGAGGTGGTCGGCCTGGGCGGCCTGCTCGGCGCGGGCCGTACCGAGACCGCCAAGGCGATCGCCGGCGCGCTGCCGCTCGACGGCGGGCGGGTGACCGTCGCCGGCACGCCGCTGCGCCGGGGCTCGGCCGCCGCGGCGATCCGCGCGGGCGTGGCCCTGCTGCCCGAGGACCGCAAGGCCGAGGGCGTCATCGGCACCCTGTCGGTACGGGAGAACATCGCGCTCGCGGCGCTGCCCCGGCTGTCCCGCGCCGGTCTCGTCTCCGAGGCGCGCATCGACCGCATCGTCGACACCTTCATGCGGCGGCTGCGCATCAAGGCCGCCGGGCCGCACCAGCGCGTCGCCGAGCTGTCCGGCGGCAACCAGCAGAAGGTCCTGCTCGCGCGCTGGCTCGCCACCGAGCCGAAGATCCTGCTCCTGGACGAGCCGACGCGCGGCATCGACGTGGGGGCCAAGGCCGAGGTCCAGGCGCTGATCGACGAACTCGCCGAAGACGGCCTGGGCGTCCTGCTGATCTCCGCCGACCTGGAGGAACTGGTCGAGGGCTCGGACCGCGTCGTGGTGCTGAAGGACGGCGCGGTCGTCGGCGAGCTGTCCGGCGGTGACCTCACCGAGGAACGCGTGATGACGACGATCGCCGACGCCGGGGTAGGCACGCCTTGACCACCGAGACCACCGCCGTACCCGCCTCACGCCTCGACCGCGCCCGCCTGCTCGCCTGGCTGCAGGACTACGGCGTGTACGCCGCGATCGCCGCGCTGATCCTCGTCAACATCGCGATCACCCCGCGGTTCCTGACGCTGGAGAACCTGCGCACCCAGCTCGTCCAGGTGGCGCCGGTCGTCATCGTCTCGCTCGGCATGGCGCTGGTGATCGGCACCGAGGGCGTCGACCTGTCGGTGGGCTCGGTGATGGCGCTCACGACCGCCCTGATCCCGCTCTACCTCGGGTACGGCGTGGTGCCCGCCGTCGTGGCCGGGCTGCTCGGCGGCGTCGCGGTCGGGCTGGTCAACGGCTCCCTCGTCGCGTTCGTCGGCGTGCAGCCGATCGTCGCGACGCTCGCGCTGTTCGTCGGCGGCCGGGGCATCGCGCTCGTCGTCGCGGGCGGGCAGCTCAAGGACGTCCACGACCAGACGCTGCTGGACCTGGGCTCCTCGAGCCTCGCCGGGATTCCCCTGCCGGTCGTGGTCGCCGCCGTCCTCACCGTCGTGGTGATGGCGGTGGTGCGCCGTACGACGTTCGGGCGGCGACTGGTGGCCATCGGCGGCAACCGTACGGCGAGTGAGCTGTCGGGCCTGCCCGTACGGCGCGTCCTGCTGCTCGTGTACGTGGTGTCGGGGCTGCTCGCGGCCGTGGCCGGCACGCTCGCCACGGCCCGGTTGCAGGCCAGCGACCCGTCGTCGCTGGGCCTCTTGATGGAACTGTCCGCGATCACCGCGGTCGTGGTCGGCGGCACCCCACTGAACGGCGGCCGCGTCCGCGTGCTGGGCACGGTCGCCGGGGCGCTGCTGATCCAGCTCGTCCGCGCGACGCTCATCAAGCACGACCTCGCGGACTCGGTCGCGCAGATGGTGCAGGCAGTGATCATTCTTGCGGCCGTGTACGCCGCGCGAGGGGCGGGCCGGCGATGACCGAATCCATGACCGCGACCGCGGCCGTCACCGAGGCCGCCGCCGGGCCCACCGGCCGCGAGCGCGCCTTCGGCCTGATCCAGCGGCACGGCGCCGCCGCCGTTCTGGTCCTGCTGGTGGCGATCGGCTCCTTCGCGTTCGACCGCTTCCCGACCGGGGCCAACCTCGGCAACATCGCGATCACCTCCTCGTTCCTGGCGATGGTCGCCCTGGGCATGACCTTCGTGATCATCACGGGCGGCATCGACCTGTCGGTCGGCTCGGTGTTCGCGCTCGGCGGCGTGCTGGCGGCGTACGCGGTGCGGTGGGGATCGCTGGCCGCGCTGCTGCTGCCGCTCGCGGTGTGCGGGGCGTTCGGTCTCGTGCAGGGCCTGCTGATCGCCCGTGTACGGCTGGCCCCGTTCATCGTCACGCTGGCGGGCCTGCTCGGCGCGCGTGGCCTGCTGCTGTCGATCTCCAACGAGGGCGCGACGACGTACCTGATCCCGCGCGGCGCGGTGATCGCCCGGGTCGGCCAGGGCAGCGTCTTCGGTGTCGGATACCCGGTCTACCTGACGCTGGCCCTGTTCGTCGTCGGCGCGGTGCTGCTCCAGCGGACGAGGTTCGGCCAGAGCGTGTACGCGATCGGCGGCAGCGAGGACGCGGCCGAGCTGATGGGCGTCCCGCTGACGCGGACGAAGGTGGCGGTGTACGTCATGTCAGGCCTGCTCGCGGGCCTGGCGGGCGCCCTGAACGCGGCCCGCCTGTCCTCCGGCGTGACGATCCTGGGCACCGGCATGGAGCTGGACGTGATCGCCGCGGTCGTCATCGGCGGCACCCTGCTGACCGGCGGCGCGGGCTCGGTGAGCGGCACGGTCGCCGGCGTCCTGCTGCTGGGCGTGATCCAGAACCTCATCAACCAGATCGGCGACCTGTCCTCGTCGTACCAGCAGGTGGTCAGCGGCGCCTTCCTGGCCGCCGTGGTCGTGGTGCAGACATACCTGAGCAGGGTCCAGCGCCTGCGCTGACGCGCGACCCGAGCAGAGGATCATGAGATTGACAAATGGGCAAGAAACCTTGGAAGCCTCTGGTCCGTCCGGCCGCCCTCGACGACGACGCCGACCTGCTGGCCCTCGACACGGCGTCCTGGACGCCCGGATCAGGCTTTCCCTCGGCCCAGCAGGCGGAACGCACCACCTACTTCACCGAACGCCGGACGCCGCAGGCCCATCTGGTGGCCGAACTCGGTGACCAGATCGTCGGCACCATCGGCGTCCACCCCAAGACCAGATTCCCAGAGACCGCGCACGTCATGGCCGTCACGGGGCTGGTGGTGTCCGCCGACGCACGCCGGCTCGGCGTCGCGTCCGCGCTCCTGGCATCCGCCGAGCAGAGAGCCGCCTCCCTGGGTGCGCGCAAGCTGAGCCTGCAGGTCCTCGGCAGCAACACCGGCGCGCTGAGTCTGTACGAGGACCACGGCTACACCGTCGAAGGCCGCTTCAGGGACGAAGTGCTGATCGGAGACCACTACATCGACGACATCAGCATGAGCAAGAACCTTCGTGGCTGAGCTCGCCCGTGGTCAGCGGTGGGCCGGGGCCGCGCGGGCGTACTCGTCGTGGTTCAGGGCACGGAGCACGTTCAGCCGCTCGGAGGCGGGTGTGCCCGGCGGTGGGGTGAAGATGACGAGCTTCTGGTCCTCGACCGGGCTGAGGAGCGTCTCGCATTCGAGCTCGACCGGCCCGACGGCGGGGTGGTCGACGCGGATGCGGCTGCTGCGCCGTACCGCGACCTCGTGCAGTTCCCACAGGTCGGCGAACTCGGGACTGGCCGCCCGGAGACCGGCGACCAGCCGGGTGGAGGCGGCGTCGCCGCCGCGGCGGGTGATGGAGGCGCGCAGGTCCGCGACGTAGGCGCGGCTGTGCTGCCGGCGTTCGTCGGGGGAGTAGATCCGGCGGACCGTCGGGTCGGTGAACCAGCGCCACACGAAGTTGCGGTCCTGTTCGCGGACCGAGCAGATGCAGCCGAGGAGCGCTTCGGCCATGGTGTTGTGCGCGAGCAGGTCGCCGATGTCATTGGTGATGTGCGCCGGGGTCTCCTTGAGCTCGTCGAGCAGGTACAGCAGACCGGGCCGTACGTGGTCGCCCGCCAGCCGGTCCGCCGGAGGCCGGTGCCCCGCCAGCAGGTAGAGGTGGTCGCGCTCGTCCTCGGTGAGGCGCAGCGCGTGGGCCAGCGAGGCGAGTATCTGGGTCGAGGGCTGGGGACTCCTGGCCTGTTCGAGGCGCATGTAGTAGTCGGCGGACATCCCGGCGAGCTGGGACACCTCCTCGCGTCGCAGTCCGGGCGTACGGCGCCGTGCGCCGGCCGGCAGACCCACCTCCTCCGGACGCAGCCGCTCCCTGCGACGGCGCAGGAAATCGGAGAGTTCAGCGCGGTCCATGTCCATGCCACCATCATCGCGGAGGCGCCGCCCCGCACGGGCAGCCGGGGACCGCCGATCCTAGGGAAGACCGTCCGCTGGTACCCGCCCCGGCCCCCCGGCAGCATCGTCGACGTACGCCGGAAGAACCGGCACGGAGAGTCAGGGAGTGCGGGATGCCCAGGGCAGTGAGGTTCCAGCAGTACGGCGGCATCGAGGTGCTGCGGGTCGTCGAGGTCGACCGGCCGGTCCCCGGTCCGGGCCAGGTCCTCGTACGGGTCGTCGCGGCGGCCATCAACCCGGGGGAGGCGAAGATCCGTACCGGCGCGCTCCACGACCGCTGGCCCGCGACGTTCCCCTCCGGCCAGGGCAGCGACCTGGCCGGGGTCGTGGTGGAGACCGGCGCGGGCGTCGAGGGGTTCGCGAGCGGCGACGAGGTGATCGGGTTCACGGACGACCGCGCGAGTCACGCCGAGTTCGTCGTCGTGGCGACCGCCGATCTCGTCCACCGGCCGGCGGACGTCTCGTGGGAACAGGCCGGATCGCTGTACGTGGCGGGAACCACGGCGTACGCGGCGGTGCGGGCCGTCGCGGCGGGACCGGGCGACACGATCGTGATCTCCGGCGCCGCCGGTGGAGTGGGCTCGATCGCGGTCCAGCTCGCCCGCGACACCGGGGTGAACGTGATCGGCCTGGCGAGCGAGGCCAACCACCGGTGGCTCGCCGCGCATGGTGCGCTGCCGGTCGCGTACGGCGAGGGCGTCCTCGACCGGATCAGAACGGCCGCGGGCGACCGGAGCGTCGACGCCTTCATCGACACCGTCGGCGCCGGCTATGTCGAGCTCGCCCTCGACCTCGGAGTGGCTCCGGAACGGATCGACACCATCATCGACTTCGAGGCCGCCGAGAAGCACGGAGTCAAGACCGAGGGGAACACCGCCGCGGGGAACGCCGAGGTGATCGCCGAACTGGCCACGCTGATCAGCGCCGGACGGCTGGAGATCCCGATCGCCGCCACGTACCCGCTGGACGAGGTACGGGACGCCTTCCGCGAACTGGAGCGCGGCCACACCCGTGGCAAGATCGTCCTCCGGCCGTGAGCCCGGCTTACGGAAGCAGGGCGAGCGCCTCCCGCAGGTTGTGCTCGGCGATCCCGCGCATGAACGCCCGGTCGGGGAAGTCGCCGTCGAGGAGGCGGAGCGGCCCGGCGACCAGCGAAAGACGCATGGCCAGCAGGTACAGGTCGAGGCGCCGCTGATCGAGCCCGGGCCGGGAGAGGGCCGCGTAGCGCTCGCCGAAGCGGATGCGGAGGAACACGTGCTCCCACTCGACGTCGAAGTACATCAGGCCCTCGATGTCGATGAGGACGGCCCGCCCTTCGGCGCTCACCAGCACGTGGTCGGGGCCGAGTTCTCCGTGGATCAGCCCGCACTCGGCGCGGGGGAGCACCGGCTCCCGCAGCTCCCGCAGGCGCTCGTCGAGGCGGTCGCGCACGGTTCCGATCCTGGTGTCGCGCCCGGCCGCCTCATCGAGGTCACGCCGGGCCCGGTCGAGAACCAGTTGCTCGCAGGAGCTCCCGAGGGCGACGCCGCCCCGGTCCAGCAGGTCCACTCTGCCGTGGCGGGGAGCGTGGTGCCGGTGCATCAGGTCGAGAGTCCGGGCCAGGTCGGCCAAGGCGGCGTCCGCGCGAGCGGGACCGGTCTCGAAGAGCGCCTCCAGCGTGCCGCCCGGGACGTCCTCGACGACGGCGACGTCGGCCGCGTACCGCTGCCTGGTGTCATCGGCCCACAGCACGCGGGGAACGCGGGCCCCGACCTCGTCCAGCCTGCGCCGCGCGGCCAGGAACGGCGCGATGCCCGAGGCGGGCGCGAACGGGTCTGTCGCGTCGTCCTCCCGGGTGCCGGGCCAGAAGTCCTCCTCGTCCGACCAGCGGTAGACGATCACGCTCGCCGCTTCGCCCTCGTCGAGCCGGACCCGGTAGACGCCCTTCTTGCTTCCTCCGCGCAGGCGGTCCACCCCGACGATCCGGGGTCTTCCCCCCAACGCGTCCGACACCATTCCCGACAGGTCGCCGGCCTCCGCGAATCCACGCACCCCCGGGAACCTACCGGGAGCCTGCACCTGACAGGTGTACCTCCACCGGAGGGCTGGTCGCCCGGTCCGGCGGGCCGCAGTCTGGCCGGCATGGCGACAGAGACTCCTCAAGGCTCCGCGCGGCTCGGGCCGCGCGGCCGGGTCGTGCTCCTCACCCTGTGCGGCGCGACGTTCATGACCGGGCTGGACTACTCGATCATCACGGTGGCGCTGCCGGAGATCGGGCGGGACCTGGGCTTCGCCGGCGCGTCGGCGCTCCAGTGGGTGGCCACCGCGTGCCTGCTGCCGACGGCCGCGCTGATGCCGCTGTTCGGGCGGGTGTCGGACCTGGTCGGCAGGCGCCGGCTGTTCATCGCCGGGGTGGCGACCTTCACCGTGTTCTCGCTGCTGGCCGGGCTGGCGCCGAGCCCGGGCCTGCTCGTGGCGGCGCGCGCCGGGCAGGGTGTCGCGGCGGCCATGATCGGCCCGACCGCGCTCGCGCTGATGACCGCCGCGTTCCCCGAGGGGCCGCGGCGCACCAGGGCGCTGGGCGTCAACGGCGCCCTGCTGTCGCTGGGGTTCGTCATCGGCACGATCGGCGGCGGGATGATCACCAGCGGGCTGAACTGGCGGTGGACGATGCTCCTCCTGTCCGGCATCGGCTCGCTGGTCCTGCTCGGCGCGATCACGGTGGTCCGCGAGTCGGCGGGACGGAGCCGTGCCGGGCTGGACGTCCCCGGCGCCCTCCTGGCGAGCGGTGGGCTGTTCGCCCTGGTGTACGGCATCTCCACCGGCGACCGGGCAGGCTGGGGGAGCGCGCCGACCCTCGCGACGCTGGCGGCCGCCGTGCTCCTCCTCGGCGCCTTCCTGGTCGTCGAGGGACGGCAGGCGGCCCCGCTCGTTCCGCCGCGCCTCCTGCGCCGCGGGACCGTGAAATGGGGCATGACCATGGCGCTGGTCACCTTCGGCATGTGCGGCGGGGCGACCCTGCTGCTCAGCATCCACATGCAGGACGTCTTGGGCTACTCGCCGTTGCGGACCGGGTTCGGCTTCCTCGGTGAGGGCGTCGCGGCCCTGCTCGCGGGGTCCCTCGCGGCCCGGCTGATCGGCGCTCGAGGCACCGTGACGGTCATCGTGGTCGGCCTGACCGTGCAGGCGGCGGGCACCGCCGCGATGGTGTTCCTGCCCGCCGAGGGCGGCCTGGTGCTCCTGCTGGCCACCTCGGCCGCGATGGGGTTCGGGCACGTCCTGACCGTGGTGGCCGCCATCACGACGATCACCTCCGGTCTGGACCAGGCCGACCAGGGCGTCGCCGGCAGCCTGGCCCAGATGCCCACCTACGTCGGCGCCGTCGGCGTGGCCGGGCTCACCGCCGTCGCCGCCGCCCGTACCGAGGCGCTCGCTCCGGCCGCGTCGGCCACCCTGGGCGGGCTGCACGCCGCGTTCCTGACGGCCGGTGCGGTCGCGGTGCTCGGCGCCGTCGCCGGCGGTGTCCTGCTCCGCCGGACGAACGCCGGCCGGGTCGGGCGCTCTACCGATCGGCCGGCCGAGCGAGTCCCGGCCGCGTGACCGACTCGGTGAGCCGCCGCAGCCGTTCCCGCGACGGCGAACCCGCCTCGGCCTGGAACACGGTCACCCCCTGCCCCTCGTCGTCGGGCGTCCGCAGGAGCTCGGCGGTGAGGGTCATGACACCGACGCCGGGATGCCGGTAGTCACGCGAGATGGACGCGCAGTTGCTCACCGGGTGCTCGGTCCACAGGGCGTGGAACTGCGGGCTGAGCGCCAGCAGTTCCTCGACCAGAGCGGTCAGCCCCTCATCCCCGGGAAACCTGCTCAGCGACCCCTCCAGGTAGGCGATGTCGTCGCGGGCCTTCTGCTCCCAGTCGGCGTACAGCCCGCGTGAGAAGTCCAGTTCGAGGAAGTCGAGGCGGACGAAGTTCGGCTTCTCCTCAGCGTCGAAGGCCCAGTGCGGAGCCAGCAGGGCGTGCGCCGGACGGTTCCACGCGAGGATGTCGCCCCGCCGGCCCACCGCGATGGCGGGCACCTCGGTGAACGATTCCACCATCAGCCTGATGCCGGCCCGCAGCCGTTCGGGACGCGCCTTCCGCCTGGCCCGCGCGACCCGGGCCAGGCGGTGCAGATGCGCCACCTCGTCGTCGTCCAGCCGCAGCACGCGGGCGACGGCGTCGAGGACCTCATCGGAGACGTTCGGGCTCTGCCCCTGCTCCAGGCGCGTGTAATAGCCGACGCTGACCCCGGCCAGCGGCGCCAGCTCCTCCCGGCGCAGCCCGGCCACCCGGCGATGCCTGATCCCGGAGCTCAGCCCGACGTCCTCGGGCCGCACCCGGGCCCGCCGCGACCGAAGGAACTCACCAAGCACAGAACCGGGATACATGACACGAAAGCCTGCCAGATCGCGATCCAGCTCCACCACGCCGAGAACCTCACCGCCCTCCCGCACCCTGACACAGCGGCGGTTTCCCACGTCGGCGTACCAGACGGCGCCCTCGGCGTCGACGCAGATCCCGTCGGGATCGTCGGCTCCGGCCTCCGCCCACACTCGCCGGTCGCCCAGGGAACCGTCCGGACCGATGTCGAAGGCGGTGAGCCGGTTGCCGTAGCCGATGTTGTTGGCGTAGGCGTTGCCGCGCGCGTCGACCACGATGTCGTTCCACGGCTTGTCGGAGAAGGAGACTCCTCCCGTGATCAGAACTCATCGGCCGGCCCGGCGTCACCAGGAGGCCGGCAGCGGGTAGTCGACGGTGAAGTCCGGCGATCGCCTGAGCTGCTCGCGGAGGTCGCCGGTGGCGGGATGGTCCGGTCCCAGATGGTGGATCATGTCCGTGAGCAGCCCGGCGAAGAGCGACTCGGCCCGGCCGGGGTCACCGGTCCGGGCGATCCACAGCGCGACCTGGTAGCGGGCGTACAGGGTGATCTCGTGGTCGTCGCCGAGGACCCACGTTCCCTCCCGTACGAGGTGCTCGGCCTCGGTCAGGGCCTCGGCGGGGCGGCCGGCCACGCCCGTCTCGCCGGCGAGCTGCAGCCGTCCGGCCAGGGTCTGCGGATGCTCCGACCCGTAGATCACCTTCCGTCCGGCGACCACGCTCTCGAGCAGCCGGATGCCGGCCTCGGCGTCGCCGCTGCGGATGGTCGCGCCGGCGAGGTTCCACCGGACGTCGTTGGTCAGAGGGTCGTACTCGCCGAGCAGGCCGGTGACGTCGGAGTCCAGTTCGCGCCAGAGCCGGAGGCGCCGATCGGCGTCACCGTCGTGGCCGGCCCACACGGCCTGCTCGAACCGGCCGTTCAGCGTGGTGGTGTGCGCGGGGCCGAGACGCCGGACGGCCTGGTCGAGGATGCGGGAGGCGATCGCGAACGCCTCCGCGCCGTCGCCGGTGTGGCCGGTCCAGCGGGCGACGCTCAGGCCGGCCTCCAGGCTCGCCTCGTGGTCGTCTCCGTAGGCCCGGCGGGCCTCGTGCCAGATCTCCCGTGCCGTGCCCAGGGCCTCCTCGGCGTCGCCGGAGGCTCCGGTCCACCACGACAGGGCGCTCTTGAGTTCCAGGAGTTCGGCCGGATCGACGTCGTCCGGAGCGACGGCGATCGTCGCACGGAGGAGGTCGGCGGCCTGCCGCGTCTCCCGGCGGACGCCGGTGCGCGCCACGACGTAGGCCAGCGCCACGGCCGCGACGAGGACCCCGCCGTCGAGCGCCGTGCGGAAGGCCTGGTACGCGATGTCCTCACGTTGGCGCAGGCCGGCCTCCCAGCCGATGTCGAGGCTCGTCGCCGCGTCGGCCTCGTCGAGCAGGAGCGTCCACACGGTGTCCGGCAGGGGGTCGGCTCCCGCCTCCGCGGCATCGACCAGGTAGTCGAACACACGGTGGGAGCGGGGGTCCGCCTCGTCGGGGACGAGCAGGCTGCTCACCGCGTACACCGGGGTGGTCGCCCAGGTCAGGGCCGCCTCCCACGGCTCCGGGCGAAGGAGGGCTCCGCCGCGTGCGGCGAGGTGGTGCTCGTGCAGGCGTTCGAGCAACGCCTCGGGGAGTGGACCGTGCCAGCCCGCCCGCCGGGCGTCGATCGCCGCCGCGACCAGGGCCGCACCACGCGTGTGCCCGCCCTCGGGGTCCCAGGCGTTCGTGGCCCGGGCCAGCAGCCGGGGACCGGCGGCGAGGTGTTCCGCGATGCCGAACCGGTCCGCCTGCGCGAGTGCCACGACGATCCGCGGGTCGGCCGACGAGCGTGCCCGCTCGATCTCCGCGGGGCTCCACCGGCGGTCGATCCGGATCTCCTCGGCCAGGTCGAACACGCCCCGATCGGGACGCCGGTCCTCGGGGCCGGTCGCGTCGTCGGGCCCCGCGTACCGCTCCCGTGCCTTCGTACGGATCGTCGCGACGACGACGGCCTCGGGATTGTCCACCCCGATCTGCCGCAGGACGTGCGAGGTCAGCCCACCGGCGCCGAGGTAGCGTTCGAGGTCGTCGAGCCAGACGACGCACGGCCCGAGGCCGGCGGCCGCCCGCCGCGCCGCGAGGATCGACGTGTGGTCGTCCGGGTCGGGCAGGAGGAACCGGTGCTCGGGCAGTCGCGCCCGTACCGCCTCCAGAGCCAGCCGCGACTTGCCCGCCGTCGACTCGCCGACGATGACCACGAAGGGATGCGTGCCCAGCGCCGCCTCCACCTCCGCGCTCCGGTCCCGTGGAACGAAGGCGGGCAGGGCCGGTCCGTGGGGCGTGGCGGCGGCCCGGTGCACGCCGAGGGCGACCAGGTCGGTGACGTCCTTCACCCGGGGCGGCCGGCCGTGTCGGTCGCGCAGCAGCTTGTCGCGCGCGTCGAGGACCCGGCGGTGCCCCTCGTCCAGCGCCTCGGTCCCTCGTCGCGACATCACGCCGGTGACCGCCGTGACGGCCGCGACCACGGCCACGCCGATCGTGGTCGGCAGCGATCGGGTCAGCCCGGCGACCGCGGCCCCGCCGGCCGTCGCGACGACGAGCAACCACCAAGCGCGTAACCGGCTCCACCGCCGCATGCGCACATCAGAGCACCACCGTGCCGCCCACGTCCAGCGATCCGCCGATGTCAGGGACCGAGGTCGAGCACGACCGCGGGCGAGCCGACCACGGCCTCGCCCCACTCGCCCTCAACCCGCCAGCCGGACGAATCGCCGGCGAGGGGAGCGAAAACGTCGATGTTGCCCCGATCGGGTTCCCCGTCCGGGTCGCGGTTCGGCGGACGCTCGGAGCCCCGGAACAGGACCGGCCGCCCGCTCACCGTCAACCGGCCGCGGCGGTAGCAGTACATCTCGCCCGGCCGCGGCGGCCGGTAGCGAGGGTGCCGCTCCGTCAGGACCGCCTCGAGGTCGAAGACCAGCGCCCCGTCCCGTACGCCGACCTCCAGCACCCAGGAGTCCTCGAGGTAGATCTCGGCCAGGTCCGCGAACGCCTGGTCGTACGTCGGTGGCATGTCTCAGGCCTGCTCCATCGCCTCGCCGACCTCCTGGCCGTCGCGCCAGTGTCGTTGGTCGGCCAGCATGTGGCCGACGCCGACGATCACCGCGACCGGCCACTCCACCACCTCGAAGGCGGCGAGCACCCCGAGCCCGGCGTAGAAGATCAGCCGGTCGCGCGGGGGCAGCGTCACCGCGCCCAGGACGGGCACCTCCACGACCGTGCCCTTACGCGTCTTCCTGACCGCCGGCTCCGCCATGGCTCCTCACCTCCAGCTCAGCGTCGCCACCCTCACTCCCTACCCCCTCAGGCGGACAGCTCGCGCTCCAACGGGGTACGGAACCGCGGGATCACCCGTACCGGGCCGATCCACTCGCTCAGGCGGGCCGCCTCGGCCTTCACGGCGGTCTCGGCCTCCGCGCCGACGTCCTCCAGCAGCCGGTACACCACCGAGCCGTCGGCGCGCTGGGACCAGCCGCCCACGATCCGGCCGTCGCACCAGACCGTCGGGCCCGCGTTGCCCGACCGGTCGAACAGGGCCGGGCCGTGCTCGCCCAGGTACCAGTCCCGGCCGGTCCAGCCCATCACGGTCGGGTCCAGGCCCGGCAGCAGCGCCACCCACGGCTCCGGCGGCGCCACCGGCTCCGCGTCACCGGCGAGGACCAGGCCGGGCGTGCCGTCCAGGTCGACCTCCTCGGTCTCCACCTGTGCCAGGGCCTGCCTGACCTGGGTCATGGTCAGGCCGGTCCACCACTTGAGGTCGGCGGCGGTGCCCGGCCCGTACGCGGCGAGCCAGCGGCGGACCAGTTCCGCTCGTGCGGTCTCGGCGGGCACCTGCGGGATCCCGTCCGGCAGCCACGACTCGATCGGCGACCACTGGAACTGGTTGCTGATCCACGTACCGCGCGGGCGGCCACGGACGATCCGGCCCTCGACGGCCAGGCCGAGCAGCACCCGGCTCGCGATCGCCGGACTGGCCTCGTTCCGGCTGCCGCGGCCCAGCACGATCCGTTCCTTCAGGCGCGGCACGTCGGCGGACAGTTCGGCCCCGTACGCCGCGCCGCGCGCCCGCAACGCGGCGAGCGTCTCCTCCTCGACCTCCCGCAGCCACGCGTCGTCTCCGAGCCCGGCCTCCTGGAGGAACTTCAGCGTACGGCGGCGTTCGAGGCGCGCGACGTCGTCGGCGCAGGCCGCCTTCACGCTCGGCACCAGCTCGGCCGGGACGGCGAAGACGGTCCGCCGCATGCAGAGCATCCGCACCAGGCGGCGCTCCTCGTACAGCTCCCGCTCGATGTCGGCGACGCCGGGGGAGCGCATGCGGGCCGCCGCCGCGAGGTACACCGCCGCCGGATCGGTGCCGTGCAGCGCCACCAGCGCGCGGGCCGCCTCCACGGCACTCCCGAACGGCGCCGCCAGGCCGTGCCGTGCACCGATCCGCGCCCGCCGCTCCGCCACCGTCATCCGCCTGATCGTCATCCGCTGATTATCGCCGGAGCGGGGTACCACGCTCACAGGGGCGTGGATGGCCGATCGGGGGAGACGTGCACGTGTTCGCGGCGGCGACACCGGCCGACCTGACGGCCGCCCGGGCGCAGATGGCGCTGTCCCTGGGCTGGCACATCATCCTCGCCTGCTTCGGCGTGGGCATGCCCGCGCTCACCGTCTTCGCCGAGTGGCGCGGCCTGCGGACCGGCAACGAGGACTACGTACGGCTGGCGCGCCAGTGGGCCCGGGCGATGGGCGTGCTGTTCGCCGTCGGCGCGGTCTCCGGCACGATCCTCTCGTTCGAGATGGGGCTGCTCTGGCCCGGCCTGATGGCGACGTACGGCCAGGTCATCGGCCTGCCGTTCGCGCTGGAGGGGTTCGCGTTCTTCATCGAGGCGATCTTCCTGGGCATCTACCTGTACGCCTGGGACCGGCTGTCGCCGCACCGGCACGTGCTGACCGGCCTGCCGGTCTGCGTCGCCGGGGTCGCCTCCGCCTTCTTCGTCGTCGCCGCGAACGCCTGGATGAACCAGCCGCGCGGCTTCGACCTGGTGAACGGCGCCGTCACGCGGGTACGGCCGTGGCGGGCGCTGTTCAACCCGGCCATGCCCTGGCAGGTCGTGCACATGGTCCTGGCCGCCTTCATGGTCACCGGGTTCGGCATCGCGAGCGTGTACGCCGCCGGGATGCTGCGGGGCCGCCGTGACCGGTACCACCGGATCGGCCTCCTGCTCCCATTCATCGTCGCGGCGGTCGTGACGCCGGTCCAGATCGTCGTCGGCGACACCCTGGCGCGGCTCCTGGCGACCCGCCAGCCCGCCAAGCTCGCCGCGATCGAGGGACTGAACCACACCGGCTCCCACCGGCCCATCTCGGTCGGCGGCCTGTACCTGGGCGGGCGGATCCGGTACGCCCTGCGCATCCCCGACGGCCTGTCGCTCCTCGTCGGCTACCGGCCCGGCGCGGTGGTGCAGGGCCTGGACAGAGTGCCGCCCGCCGACCGGCCTCCGATCAACCCGGTGCACCTGAGCTTCCAGGCGATGGTGGCGATCGGGTTCGGGTTGCTGGCCCTGTCCGCCTGGCTCGCCCTGTCCTGGTGGCGGCGGCGTGACCTGCCGCGGTCGCGGTGGTTCCTCTGGTTCTGCGCGGTCGCCGGGGTCGCCTCCGTGGTCGCGCTGGAGGCCGGCTGGGTCACCACCGAGGTCGGCCGGCAGCCGTGGATCGTGTGGCACCACCAGCGCACGGCCGACGCGGTCAACCCGGCGCCCGGCCTGTGGGCAGGCCTCGTCGCGGTGCTGGTCGTCTACACCGTGCTCACCGTGGCGATCGCGTACGTCCTGAACCGGCTCCGGAGCCGCCCGGTCGGCGCGCCACAGGAAGGCTGGGCCGAGGAGTACGAACCATGACCTCTGCACAGTGGTTGCTGGTGCTGACCTGGGTCGGGGTGACCCTGTACGCCCTGCTGGGCGGGGCCGACTTCGGCGGCGGCTTCTGGGACATGCTGGCGGGAGGGGCCCGGCGCGGGTTCGCGCAGCGACGGCTCATCGAGCACTCGATCGGACCGGTCTGGGAGGCGAACCACGTCTGGCTCATCTTCGTCCTCGTCATGTTCTGGACGTGCTTCCCACAGGTGTTCGCCTCCGTGGCCTCGACCCTGTACATCCCGCTGACCCTCATCGCGTTCGGCATCATCGCCCGCGGCGCGGCGTTCGCGTTCCGCAAGGCCAGCACCGAGCTGTGGCAGCTGCGACTGTTCGGCGGAGCGTTCGCGCTGTCGTCGATCCTCACGCCGTTCTTCCTGGGCACGGTCGCGGGCGGTGTCGCGTCCGGGCGCGTGCCCCCGGGCCTGGCCCGGGGCGACCTGCTGACGAGCTGGTGGAACCCCACGTCGGTGCTGGCGGGCCTGGTCGCCGTCGGCAGCACGGCGTACCTGGCGGCCGTCTACCTCACCGGCGACGCCCGCCGCGGCGGTGACACCGGGCTGGCGGAGGCGTTCCGGCACCGCGCCCTGGTCACCGCCGTGGTGACCGGCGCGATCGTCCTGGGCGGCATCGTCGTCCTTCGCGACGACGCTCCACGGCTGTACGCCGGGCTGACGGGGCGCGCGCTGCCCCTCGTCGCCGTGTCGGGGTTCGCGGGGATCGTGTCACTGGTCCTGCTCCTGCTGCGTCACTACACGACGGCCCGGCTGGCGGCCGGACTCGCCGTCGCGGCGGTGCTCTGGGGGTGGGCGGCCGCGCAGTACCCGCTGCTGCTCCCACCGGACGTCACCGTCACCCGCGCCGCCGCCGACCCGCCGGTCCTGCACGCGACCCTGGCCTCGGTCGTCGTGGGAATGGTCCTGCTGGTGCCGTCCCTGCTGTGGCTGTTCGCGCTCTTCCAGCGAACACCGAAACGGTGATGAGCTCCTCGCTCATATTGCCGATTCCGCAAATTCTCGTGCGATTCACGGAGGTTCCGGTGAGGGTGGTCGCCATCTTCGCCTGCCCCGATCCGAGAGGACGACCATGCCACCAACGCGCCGCTCCGCCGAGCAACGTCGCGACGCCGGCCCCCCGAAGACCGGGCCCGGGGAGAAGGACGTGCTGGTGGGCTTCCTCGACTACCTGCGCGCCGCAGTGATCGCCAAGACGCACGGCGTCCCGGAACCGCAGATCCGCACGCCCGGCGTCACGTCGGGAACGAACCTGCTCGGCCTGGTCAAGCACCTCACCCACGTCGAACGCCACTGGTTGCTCGGCCATTCGATCACCGACTGGCAAGCCACATTCCATCCGGAACCGGACGAGAGCGCCGACGACCTTCTCCTCGCCTACCGGGAGACCACGGCCCGCGCGAACGAGGTGATCGCCGCCTGCCCCGACCTCGCCGCGGCCGGACCGCGCCCGGGCGGGCGGTCCGGCCCGGCGCCGTCCCTGCGCTGGACCCTCACCCACCTGATCGAGGAGACCGGGCGCCACGCCGGGCACGCCGACATCCTGCGCGAACTCATCGACGGCGCCACCGGACGCTGACCCGGCAGCCCGAACCCCTCGAGCGAAGGCGCCGGCGCGTGCGGGCGCATATCCTTCGGCGCATGACCGCCGAGGAGTTGCCGGGCGTGGGCCCGCACCCGCGTCCGTGGCCGGACGACCCGCGCCTCGATCCGGTGCTGCTGACCGAGGGGGACCGGCGCAACGTCGTCGATCAGTACCGGTACTGGAGCAACGCGGCGATCGTCGCCGACCTCGACACGCGCCGGCACCCGTTCCACGTCGCGATCGAGAACTGGCAGCACGACTTCAACATCGGCGCGGTCGTTCGCAACGCCAACGCGTTTCTCGCCGCCGAGGTGCACATCGTGGGCCGCCGCCGCTGGAACCGCCGCGGCGCCATGGTCACCGACCGCTACCAGCACGTCCGCCACCACCCGGAGACCGGCGACCTGGTCAAGTGGTGCCGCGACCGCGACCTGCCGATCATCGGCATCGACAACCTGCCCGGGTCCCGCCCGATCCAGGCCGCCGAACTCCCGCGCGCCTGCCTGATGCTGTTCGGCCAGGAGGGGCCGGGCCTCTCGGAGGAGGCGCGGGCCGCCGCCGACATCGTGCTGCACATCCCGCAGTACGGCTCCACCCGCTCGATCAACGCGGGCGTGGCCAGCGGCGTCGCCATGTACGAGTGGATCCGCCGGCACGCCGAAGCCTGACGGCCCCGTCCCGTACGGGACGCCTCTATGAGCCGTGCCGGGGCAGCCGGCGCAGTCCGTTCTCCAGCAGCGCGAACGCGTGTTCGGCGTCGTCCACCGCGCCCGCGTACCGCTCGTCGGCGGTCTCGCCGGATGCCAGCCGTGTGGCGTTGTCCAGGGCCAGCGTCCAGTGGACCGCGACGATCTGGGCGGCCGCCAGCCGGGCGGTGAGGTCCGGGGCGTCGGCCGTCTCGCGCAACGCCTCGGCGAGCGTGCGCTCTCCCGTACTCCTGAAGCGCTCCAACCGGACGATCAGGGCCGGCGTCTCGAGGATCATCCGGAAGAGCGCGCGGATGTCCGGGCGGTCGTTGAGGCCGCTGAACGGGTCCCGCCGGCGCAATCCGTCGAGGAAGTGCTCGCGCAGGGCGGCCAGCGGCGTCATGCGCTCCGGCCGGGCGCGTACGACTCGTGCGCTCTCCGTCTCGTGGTCGGCGAAGCGGTGCACGACGAGGTCTTCCTTGGCCGGGAAGTACGCGAACAGCGTGCGTTTGGACACCTCGGCCGCCTCGGCGACCTGGGCCACCGAGACCTGGTCGAAGCCGCGTTCGAGGAACAGGGCGATCGCCGCTTCGGAGATCGCCGCATGGGTCCGCCGCTTCTTGCGCTCCCGCAGTCCGGGCTGCTCGGTCACGGCGTCCACGGTAGCAGTGAGCCGCACTCGGGCGATTTCTGCACCTGGTATACATTTACACCAGGTCTACCGAGGAGGGATCACGTTGACGGACGTCGAGACGGAGGTCGTCATCGCGGGAGCCGGTCCGACCGGCCTCACGCTGGCGTACGAGCTGGCGCTGGCCGGGGTGGAGACCCTGGTGCTGGAGAAGCTGCCGCGGCGCGTCGAACAGGTGAAGGGCGGCGCGATCCAGCCCCGTACCGCCGAACTGCTGGAGATGCGCGGGCTGCTGAAGCCGTTGCTCCGCCGCGCGATGCCGCGCGACCCGGTCGGGGGTCACTTCGCGATGCTGCCGGTGCCGCTGGACTGCACGCCGTGGCAGACCCGGCACCCGTACCCGATCACGATTCCCCAGTGGGAGATCGAGGAGGTGCTGGAGGAGCGGGCGGCCGCCCGCGGCGCGCGGATCCGGCGCGGCGCCGCGGTCGACGGGGTGGAGAACGGCGACGGCGTGACCGTGTCGGCGGACGGGCTGCGCGTACGGGCGCGGCACCTCGTCGCCTGCGACGGCGGCCGGAGCACGGTCCGCAAACTCCTCGGGCTGCCGTTCCCCGGCCGGCCCGGGACCTACCTCGCCGTGCTGGCCGACGTCCGGCTGTCCGCCACGTCGTCGCTGGTGCCACGGCGGGTGGGGCACATCAGCGGCCTGACGCGACAGGCGAACGGCTACTGGGCGATGCTCGTGCCGGTCGGCGGCGACCGGTACCGGCTCACGTTCGGCCGGGAGGACGAGACGGAGGCCACCCGGGACACCCCGGTCACCCGCGAGGAGATCGCCGCCGCGCTGCGCGCCGTGTACGGCGAGGAGACCGTGCTGGGCGAGGTGGACAACGCCTCGCGGTTCACCGACGCGACCCGGCAGGTGGAGCACTACCGCGTGGGCGACGTGCTGTTCGCGGGGGACGCCGCGCACATCCACCCGCCGCTCGGCGGGCAGGGCCTGAACACCGGTGTGCAGGACGCCGTCAACCTCGGCTGGAAGCTGGCCGCGACCGTCCAGGGCCGCGCGCCGGAGGGGCTCCTGGACACCTACCACGCCGAGCGGCATCCGGTCGCGGCCGGAGTCCTGCACCACACGTCGGCGCAGCGGGTGCTGGCCGATCCGCGGGCGAGCGGGGACGTGGCCGCGCTGCGCGACATCGTCATCGACCTCCTGCGGCTGCCGGACGCCAACCGGCACCTCGCGGGCCTGATGTCCGGGCTGTCGCTGCGCTACGACCTGGCGGGCGAGCACCCGCTCACCGGGCACCGGATGCCGGACGCCGACCTGCTCGCCGACGCCGGGCCCACCCGGGTGTCCGCGCTGTTCCGCGCCGGGCACGCCGTGCTGCTCGACCTGGCCGGGATCGTCCCGTCCGGCCTCCGGCTTCCGGCCGACGTCGACCTCGTCCGCGCCGGGTCCACCACCGATCTCGGCGCCGCCGCGCTGCTCGTGCGCCCCGACGGGTACGTCTGCTGGGCCGCCGACGACGCCGCCACCCTGCTGCCGGCGGTCGCCCGCCACCTCGCGACTGTACCTACTGGTATGTACGATGAGGGGAATGGACACCAGGGAACGACTGATCGAGAGCGCCCGTGAGCTGCTGTGGGAACGCGGCTACGTGGGCACGAGCCCGAAGGCGATCCAGGAGCGGTCCGGCGCCGGCCAGGGCAGCATGTACCACCACTTCCACGGCAAGCCCGACCTCGCGCTCGCCGCGATCAGCCGCAGCGCCGGGGAGCTCCGGGAGCGGGCGGAGGTCCAGTTCTCCGGTCCCGGCCCTGTGGTCGACCGGATCACCGCCTACCTGCGCCGCGAACGGGACGTGCTGAAGGGCTGTCCGGTCGGCCGCCTCACCCAGGACCCGGACGTGATGAGCGACCCGGACCTGCGCCGGCCGGTCGCGGAGACCTTCGCCTGGCTCACCGACCGGCTGGCCGCGCTGCTGGCGGAGGGCCGCGCGAACGGCGAGCTGGACGCCCGGCTCGACCCGGCGGCCACCGCCGGCGCGCTGGTCGCGGTGCTGCAGGGCGGTTACGTCCTGGCCCGCGCCGCCGGCTCGCCGGAGGCGTTCGCGCAGGCCGTCGACGGCGCCGTCGGCCTGCTCGCTGGGCACGTCCGCCGGGGCGGTGAGTGACATGCCGTTCGTCCGTGTCGACGCGCTGCGAGCCGACGCCGAACGACTCGACGCGCTCGGCCGCGCCGTGCACGACGCCCTGGTCGAGACGATCGGCTTCCCGCCCGACGACCGCTTCCAGGTGCTCACGAGCCACGACGGCACGAGCGGCACGCTGCGTTACGACGACTACCTGGGAGTCCACCGCGACGAGGGCATCGTGTACGTCGCGATCACCATGCGCTCCGGCCGCCCACCCGAGCAGAAGCGCGCGCTGTACCGCCGGATCGCCGAGCTGGCCGAGGAGTACGCCGGCACCGAGCCGCGGAACGTGTTCATCACCGTGACCGAGAACGAATCGACCGACTGGTCCTTCGGCCACGGCGAGGCCCAGTACGCCCCCGGCTCCTGACCCCGCTGTCGTCGAATCGCCCCCGGCTCGACGCCCCAAAGCCCTGGCCGGTACGGACGGGCGCATCGACGAATGGCGGAGACGGAGAAGCCTAAGATCCTGAGGTTATTCTTATCAGTAGTAAACGTGCACCTTGTGGACGCTGTCGTTCCAGCGCGTGCCGCCAAAACTCCACGGCAAGCTCACACCGCCGGTCTCAAACCCGACAAGGGAGGTCAGCGCGACTTTGTCGCAGTGTTGATCTCCTCGGATCGACGACATGTTCGTCGCCCACCAGTCGTTCGGATAGAACGTGTAGCCCGCGGCGTCGCAGGTGCCGTAGTCGCCGTAGATGGCGGCGGACGTTCCTTTATAACCCGCATCCGCGTACCAGGTCATCAGCACGGTCCGCGCGGCAGGGCCCAGGCTTCGCGATCCCTTCCCCGTCGACAACGTCGCGAAGACGTACCGTTGTGTCTCAGGAGGGGACCATAGGTCATGGAGTTGGCCGTGACTCGCCAAATCGCGCGGCAGCCACTCGCCATTCCACGCACCGCCGAACCAAACCCAGATGATGGGCCGCGCCTCCGCCGCGTGACGCACAGGCGGTGACGCACCACCAGGAATCACTCGTCGACGGCCAGGTCGTGCGCACCACGATCGAGGGCATCGGAGAGCCGTGCGAGGTCTGCGTCCCCGAGGCGACCCCCGGCGCCTAACCGCGCGAGTCGAGGCGGTACGCGCGGGCCTGCAGGCCGTACAGCTCGCCGAACACCCCGCCCGCCGCGAGGAGTTCGGCCGGTGGGCCCTGCTCGACCAGCCGGCCGCCGTCCAGGACGTACACCTGGTCGGCGTGGCGGACGCTGGCGAGCCGGTGCGTGATGAGCAGGACCGTACGGCCGTCGGCATGGGCGCGGATGCGTTCGAACAGGGCGTGCTCGGCGCGGGCGTCGAGGGCCGCGGTGGGTTCATCGCAGATGAGCAGGGGCGCGTCGCGGTAGAAGCCGCGCGCGACCGCGATGCGCTGCCACTGACCGCCGGACAGTTCGTGGCCGTCCTTGAACCGGCGGTCCAGCAGCGTGTCGTACCCGTACGGCAGGCCGGCGATCACCTCGTCGGCACCGGAGGCCGCCGCCGCGTCGGCGATGGGATCCTCGTGCGGCTCCCGGCCCATGGCGATGTTGTGCCGCGCGGTCATCGGCCAGTGCGTGTAGTGCTGGGGGATCATCGCGACGTTCTGCCGGAGCCGGTCGAGGTCGACGTCGCGCAGGAGCGTGCCGTCCCAGCGGACCTCGCCCTCGTCCGGGCTGTACAGGCCGGCGAGGATCTTGGCGAGGGTGGTCTTGCCGGAGCCGTTCTCCCCGACCAGCGCCACGACCTCGCCCGCGCGGATCCGTACCGACACGTCCTGCAGTGCGGGCCGGTCCGCGCCCGGGTAGGTGAACCCGACGTGCTCGGCGGTGATCACCTCGAAGCCGTCCGGCACCGGCCGGTCACGGGCCTGCGGGACCCGGCGCTCGGCGTCGGCGCAGAAGTCCAGATAGTCCGAGAAGTACAGGCCGGACTCGTAACACCGGTTCACCGCGAACAGCAGCGCGGCGAGGGAGGTCTGTCCCGTACGGATGGCGAGCACCGCGGTGCCGGCCACGGCGAGGTGCACGGCGCCGACGGCGAGCAGCACGCCGAGCGCGACGTACACCGCCCCGGTCGCGACGCCGCCGGCCGTGTCGCCCAGGATCCGTACGATGGTCTGGCGCCGGGCCAGTTCGACGTGGATGTCGCGTTCGCGGATGGCGAGCCGGTCGTGTTCGCGGGCGAGGAACGGGCGCATGGTGAACGCACGGATCTCCGCCGCCGAGTCGCGGTCGGCCATCAGGTCGGCCAGGATCCACTTGCGCCGGCGCACCGCCGAGAGCACGAAGATCGCCAGGTAGCGCATGCGGGCGGCCCGCGCCGCCGCCCAGCCGTCGGGCACCGCCGTGATCAAGAGCAGGGGCAGCAGCACCGGGTGCAGCACGCCGAGCGCTCCGGCGGCGGCGACCAGGCCGACGATGCCGTTGAGGACGTCGATCGTGGCCTCGACCACGGGCGCCGCCTCCATCAGCCCGCGGTCGCGGGCCCGGTGCATCGCGTCGTGGAACTCGGTGTCGTCGAAGGAGGGCAGCTCGACCCGCGTGGTCAGGTCGAACAGCCGTTTCTCCACGAGGTGGTCGACCCGGGGTTTCAGCCGCGCCTGGGCCCAGCCCGCGCCCGCCTGCAGTGCCGCCCGCAGCGCGGTCGCGACCGCGACCAGGGCCAGGGAGGGCAGCGCCGCGCGTACGCGGTCCGGGGTCGCGCCGCCGGCGAACAGCGCCCGGAGCACCCCGGTCGTCGCGAGCAGGCCGTACGCGGTGAAGACGCCGGCCAGCAGGTGCAGCGTGACGGTGGCGATCGCGTCGGCCGGGCTGGCCCGCCACGCGAGCCGTGCGGCCGCGGCGATCAGCGCGGGCAGGCGGCGGGTCATTCCGCCGAGCCCGGCGGAGGCCAGGGCGGCGAGGTGCGTGTGCCAGGGCGGCAGGTTCATCTCCGCGCCGTGCTCGGCCGCCTCCGGCAGACCGGTGCGCTTCTGGAAGAGCCGCCGCACCGCCCGTTCCACCGGCGGACGCCCCGGGCCGTCCTGGTCCGGGAACTGCCGCGGGCGTCGCGGACGACCGGGCGGCCGGCTGACCGGCCGCCGACGGCGCATCGTCACGTGACGTCGGCCAGGCCAAACGCGTCGATCACCATGGCGGGATTGTTCCCCGCCCGGCATCCGGACATAACGCGATCTTTGGACAACAAGGAGTAATCAGACTTGGCGTCGTTCAGCCGCCGTACGTGGAAAGACCGCTCCAGGTCACGTCCATCATCTGGCGGGCCGCCTCCTCCGGGGTGACGTCCGGGTTGCGCATGCGCCACAGGGCCAGGCGTTCACAGGCGCCGACGATGATCTCCGCGTACGCCTCCAGGTCGCGCCTCGGCCGGTCCGGGGTGAGCCACTCCATCTGCGCGACGATCAGGTCGGTCTGCTGCCGGCGCGTCGCCTCGATCTCGTCGGCCGCGTCGCCGCTCAGTACCGGCTCCTGGAGCAGCACCAGCCACGCGCGGCGGTGCGCCTCGTTGAAGCGGAAGTAGGCGAGGTAGCCGTTGTAGAGCTTGTCCTCGGCGGTGTCGCCCTCGGCCGCCGCGCGCTCGGTGGTCTCGCGCAGCTCGCGCCGCGCCCGTGCGATGGTGGCGAGCAGCAGGCCCTCCTTGGAGCCGAAGTACTCGTACAGCATCGGCTTGGACAGCCCGACGCGTACCGCGATCTCCTCCATGGACACCGCGCCGTACCCCTGGGTGGCGAAGACCTCCTCGGCGACGTCGAGCATCTGCCGCTCGCGCTCGGCTCGCGTCATCCGGCGACGTCTGGTCTCCACATGTGAACTGTATCTCAGAACCTACCGGCGGTAACCTACCGTTGGTAACCTACTGCGAGTAGGTCCTCGAACGGGAGGTCACGTGAAACTCGCGATCATCGGCTCGGGCTTCGCCGGCCTCGGCATGGCGATCCAGCTGAAGAAGGCCGGATTCGACGACTTCGTCGTACTGGAGAAGGACGACGACCTCGGCGGCACGTGGCGCGACAACCGATACCCGGGCTGCGCCTGCGACGTGCCCTCCCACATGTACTCCTTCTCGTACGAGCTGAACCCCGGCTGGTCGCGGATGTTCGCTCCCCAGGAGGAGATCTGGGCCTACCTGCGGCGCTGTGTCGACAAGTACGGGCTGGCGCCGCACATCCGGTACGGCGCCGCGGTCGACTCCCTGGAGTGGGACGACGAGGCGCGCCACTGGCGCGTCGCCCTCGACGACGGCACCGTGCTCACCCCCAAGGCGGTCGTGTCGGGCATCGGCGCGCTGCACGTCCCGGCGGTGCCGGACATCCCCGGCGCCGAGCGCTTCACCGGCACGGCGTTCCACTCCGCGCAGTGGGACCACTCCTGCGACCTGACGGGCAAGCGGGTCGCGGTGATCGGCACCGGTGCGTCGGCCATCCAGTTCGTGCCGAAGGTCGCCGAGCGCGCGGCGAGCCTGCGCGTGTTCCAGCGCACCCCGCCGTGGATCCAGCCGAAACCCGACTTCGTCTTCCCGGCGTGGGCCCGCGGCATGTTCCGGTACATGCCGGGCGCGACGCGCGCCTTCCGCGACGCGATCTACTGGGTGCTGGAGGCCCGCGCGGTCGGCTTCACGATCAGCCCGAAGCTCATGGCCCCGCAGGAGAAGGTGGCCCGCGCGCACATCGCCCGCCAGGTGCCCGACCCGGAGCTGCGCGCCAAGGTCACCCCGGACTACACGATCGGCTGCAAGCGCATCCTGCTGTCCTCGGACTACTACCCGGCCCTGTCCCAGCCGCACGTCGACGTGGTCACCGGGCAGATCACCGAGATCACCGAGACCGGCCTGGTCACCGCCGACGGCACCGCGCACGACGTGGACGTCATCATCTACGGCACCGGCTTCAAGGTCACCGACGCCCTGGCCGAGCAGCGCATCGTCGGCCGCGGCGGCGTGAAGATCCAGGAGGCCTGGGCCGACGGCATCGAGGCCCACCACGGCATCACCATCGCCGGCTTCCCGAACCTGTTCATGCTCCTGGGCCCCAACACCGGGCTCGGCCACAACTCGGTCGTCTTCATGATCGAGTCCCAGGTCCAGCACGTGCTGAGCTGCCTGCGGATGCTGTCGGAGGAGCAGGCCGACGTCATCGAGGTACGCCCGGAGGCACAGCGACGCTTCAACCGGGGCCTCCAGCGCCGCCTGCGCAAGGCGGTGTGGAACGAGGGCGGCTGCAAGAGCTGGTACCTGGACGACAAGGGCGTCAACCGCACGCTGTGGCCGGGCTTCACCTTCGAGTACTGGGCCCGCACCCGAAAGGCCCGCCACCGCGACTACGACCTGTCCCGCTGACGAGCCGCCCGCTGCGCTCCTCAGGACTGCGGTACGGTGCTGCCCGACCGCGGCGGAGGAGCGAAGAATTGGCTAACGTCAGCACGCTACTCGTAGCCCTGATCGCTGTGGCAGGCTCGGTCGTGACGACTTATCTGGCTCAACGATCAGCGGCCAAGAACAAGCGTGACGACTTCGACCTCGCACGGCGTCAGCGAGAAGAAGAACGGGCGGCGACGCACGAGAAGGAGTGGCGGGAACAGCGGCGCGGTTGCTATCTCTCACTCAACGTCGCGATCAGGCAGCATCGCTTGGCGATCAATGATCTTCTGCACGGAATCCGGTCCGGCAACGTGGACGGCGACCTCCGACTGGCGGTCGAGGACACACGCCGGACCTACATGGAACACCACGCGGAGACGCAGTTGACCGCTCCGCGGGACGTGCTGAAGGCCGCAGGCGTGGTCCGAGGTCGCCTCGTAGACGTGTACGCCATTGCCAAACGCCTTGACGGTGGTCAAGCGGGAGAGGGCGACACGGTCGAGGGCGCGCTTTCCCGCAGTGAAGGCTGTCTGCGCCACATCGAGCACATGCGAACGCTCATGCGCAGGGATCTCGGCGTCGACGACGAGCCCGAAGAAGGGGACGAAAAGGTCACGCAGTGAGGCAGGGCGCTACGCGGAGGCCGCATCGAGCGCCTTCAGGATGCGTTTCTCCGAGATCGGGTACGCGGTGCCGAGTTGCTGGGCGAAGAAGCTCACCCGCAGCTCCTCCAGCATCCAGCGGACCTCGCGGATCTTCGGGGTGCCCGGGTGGGCGTCGCGGGTGCGGACGTACCGTGCCTCCAGCTGCTGGATCTGCCGCATCTTCTCGGCGTCGCGGTGGTAGTCCTCGGCCAGCCGGTCCAGGCGGCGGGCGATCGCGCGCAGGTAGCGCAGCACGTCCGGCAGGCGGCGGAAGCCCGCCGCCGTCAGGAAGCCGGGGAAGATCAGGCGGCCCAGCTGGGCGCGGATGTCGGTCACCGACGGGGCCAGCGTCGGGCTCGTCGTGCTCTTCAGCCGCGCCTCGGCCTCCTGCCAGGCGGCCAGGATCCGCTGGGCGTGGTTGAACACGACGGCCGTCGTGTCGAAGAGCTCCGCGCGCACGTAATCCTTCAGGCGCGTGAAACCCGCCTCGTCCCACACCGGGCCGCCGGCGTCGGTGATCAGCTTGTCGGCGGCGCACATCGCGCAGTCGTCCAGCAGCGCGGCCACGCTGCCGTGCGGCGTCGTGCTCAGCACGAGTTTGGCCTGGTTCGACAGCTTCGACTGCAACACCTTCGCCGGCGATGGGGAGTTCAGCAGCACCAGCCGTCGTGTGCCGCGCCACATTGAGCGCGCCTGCTCCGCCTCGGTCGCGTACGTGCGGATCGCGACGCTGTCGCCCTCGTCGGCCAGCGCCGGGTACGCCCTGACCCGGCCCCGCTCGTGCACCTGGGGGAGCGTGCCGAAGTCCCAGGTGCGCAGGCCCTGGCGTTCGATCGCGTCCGACGCCCGCGCCAGCGTGGCCGACACCTTCGGGGCGAGGCGGCGCTTCAGCTCGTCCAGGTCCTTGCCCTCCGCGAGGGTGTCGCGGCGGTCCACCACCCGGTAGGTGATCTTCAGGTGGTCGGGCACCCGGGACAGGTCCCACGCCGAGACCGGGACGTCCACGCCGGTCATCGCGCGCAGCTCGCGGGACAGCGACTCCAGCAGCGGGCCCGACGACGGGTCCAGGCGGTCCAGCACCTTGCGGGCCACGTCCGGCGCCGGCACGAAGTTGACCCGCAGGCGCTTGGGCAGCGAGCGGATCAGCTCGGTGACCAGGTCCTCGCGTAGGCCGGGGATCTGCCAGTCGAAGCCCGAGGCGTCCACCTGGTTGAGCACCGGCAGCGGGATCCGCACCGTGACGCCGTCGGCCTCCGTGCCCGGCTCGAACTGGTACGAGAGGGCCAGCCGCTGCTCGTCCACCTGCCAGGAGTCGGGATAGTCCTCCCGGGTGACCGTGCCCGCCGTCTCGTTGACCAGCATCGACGTGGAGAACAGCAGCAGGTCCGGCGTCTCGCGCCGCGCCTTCTTCCACCAGGAGTCGAAGTGTCGCGCCGACGCCACCGAGGCGGGGACCCGTTCGTCGTAGAACTCGAACAGCGTCTCGTCGTCCACCACGATGTCGCGGCGCCGGGCGCGGTGTTCGAGCTCCTCGGCCTCCTCCAGCAGCCGCCGGTTGTCGCGGAGGAAGCGATGGTGGGAGTCCCAGTCGCCCTCGACCAGAGCGTGGCGGATGAACAGCTCCCGGCACAGCTCCGGCTCGATCCGCGCGTAGTTCACCTTGCGCTCGGCCACGATCGGCACGCCGTACAGCGTGACCTTCTCGTAGGCCATCACGGCGCCCTGTTTCTTCTCCCAGTGCGGCTCGCTGTAGGTGCGCTTGACCAGGTGCCCGGCCAGCGGCTCGATCCACTCCGGCTCGATCCGGGCGGCGATGCGCGCCCACAGCCGCGAGGTCTCCACCAGCTCGGCCGCCATCACCCAGCGCGGCGGCTTCTTGGCCAGGGCGGAGGCCGGGAAGAGGGCGAACCGGGCGCTCCGCGCGCCGTCGTACTCGCGCGGGCCGCGGCGTCCGTCCTTCCTGGCCTCCTTCTTCGGCTCGTCCAGCAGGCCGATGTGCGACAGCAGCCCGGCGAGCAGCGAGACGTGCACCTGCTGAGGATCGGCGGGCGTGCTGTTCAGCGTCACGCCGAGGTCGCGGCCGACCTGCCGGAGCTGGCCGTAGATGTCCTGCCACTCACGGACGCGCAGGTAGTGGAGGAACTCCTGCTTGCACAGCCGGCGGAACTGGTTCCCCGACAGCTCCTTCTGCTGCTCGCGGAGGTAGTCCCACAGGTTGAGGTAGGCGAGGAAGTCCGACTCCTTGTCGGCGAACCGCGCGTGCTTCTCGTCGGCCGCCTGCCGCTTCTCGGCGGGCCGTTCGCGCGGGTCCTGGATGGACAGCGCGGCGGCGATCACCATGACCTCGCGTACGCAGCCGTTCCGGTCGGCCTCCAGCACCATCCGCGCCAGCCGCGGGTCGACCGGCAGCTGGGCGAGCTTGCGGCCCAGCGACGTCAGCTTCCCCGACGACAGGGCGCCGAGCTCCTCCAGCAGGGCGACGCCGTCCTTGACGTTGCGCCGGTCCGGCGGGTCGATGAACGGGAAGTCGAGGATGTCGCCGATGTCCAGGCTGGTCATCTGCAGGATGACCGAGGCGAGGTTGGTCCGCAGGATCTCCGCGTCGGTGAACTCCGGCCGCGCGAGGAAGTCCTCCTCGGAGTAGAGCCGGATGCACACGCCCTCCGAGACGCGCCCGCAGCGGCCCTTGCGCTGGTTGGCCGACGCCTGCGACACCGGCTCGATCGGCAGCCGCTGCACCTTCGTACGGTGGCTGTAACGGGAGATCCGCGCGGTGCCCGGGTCGATGACGTACTTGATGCCGGGGACGGTCAGCGACGTCTCCGCGACGTTGGTGGCCAGCACGATCCGGCGCCCCTCGTGCGGCTGGAACACCCGGTGCTGCTCGGCCGCCGACAGCCGGGCGTACAGCGGCAGGACCTCCCAGGACACCGCGCTCCTTCGCCTGGCGTGCTTGTCCAGGGCGTCGGCGGTGTCGCGGATCTCGCGTTCGCCGGACAGGAAGACCAGCACGTCGCCCGGGGGCTCGAGGGCGAGCTCGTCGACCGCGTCGAGGATGGCCTGGGTCGGGTCGTCGTCCTCCTCGACCGGCCGATACCGCACCTCCACCGGGTACGTGCGCCCGGACACCTCGACGATCGGCGCGTCGCCGAAGTGACGGGAGAAGCGTTCCGGGTCGATGGTGGCCGAGGTGATGATCACCTTAAGGTCGGGCCGGCGGGGGAGCAGGCGCTTGATGTACCCGAGGATGAAGTCGATGTTGAGGCTGCGCTCGTGCGCCTCGTCGATGATCAGCGTGTCGTAGCGCCGGAGCATCCGGTCGCGCGCCAGCTCGTTCAGCAGGATGCCGTCGGTCATGACCTTGACCAGCGTGGTGTCGCTGGAATGGTCGGTGAAGCGCACCTGGTAGCCGACGGTCTCGCCGATCGTGGTGTGCAGCTCCTCGGCGATCCGCTCGGACACCGTGCGCGCGGCCAGCCGGCGCGGCTGGGTGTGCCCGATCTGCCCCTTG
Source organism: Actinoallomurus sp. CA-142502 (assembly GCF_050936355.1). Lineage (NCBI taxonomy): Bacteria > Bacillati > Actinomycetota > Actinomycetes > Streptosporangiales > Thermomonosporaceae > Actinoallomurus > Actinoallomurus sp. CA-142502. The sequence continues at coordinate 7,515,115 of NZ_JBNJMY010000001.1, read as the reverse complement.
ACGCCCCGTCCGAGCTCCAGGCAGATCTTGGGCAGCTGCGTCGTCTTGCCCGATCCGGTCTCCCCGGCGACGATCACGACCTGGTTGTTCTCGATCGCCTCGCGGATCTCGTCCTTGCGGCGGCTGACCGGCAGCGCCTCGGGGTAGGTCACCTCGGGCATGGCGTCGCGGCGCAGCGCGACCCGCAGCTCGGCGGCCTCGAGATCGGCGGTGACCTTCGCGAGGACGTCCTCGCGAGCGGCGTCGTCGCGTACGCCACGGATGCCGTCGAGACGGCGGCGCAGCCGGTGCTGGTCGCGCAGCATCAGCTCGGGCAGCCGCGACCGCACGTCAGAAAGCGAAGATCCCATACATCCGGACAGAATAGGCAAGCATCCGGACTGCCCGGTGCCTGGGACCTCTACGTTGCCCCATGACGGGGTGCTCCGCCACTCAATTTCTCCGGTGGCTGGGGCCGTGCGGGTCGTCGCAGTGCCGTCGCTCGATGGTCAGCAACTGCTCCGAGGCGTGGTCGACCTGAAGCGTCGTATGGGTGATCTGGTAGTCCTTCTCCAGCACGTGCTCCAAGTCGTGCCGTACGGCGTGGCAGTCCTCGCCGAGGGCCACGAGCACGTGGGCCGAGGCCGCCGGCATGCCCGAGGTGATCTGCCAGATGTGCAGGTCGTGCACCTCGACGACGTGCGGGCGGCGGGCCAGGGCCTGCCCGATCCGCTCGGGCGAGAGACCTGCGGGCGCGGCCTCCAGGAAGATCCGCCCCGAGTCGCGTACGAGCCCGGCGCCGGCCTTGACCATCAGGGCCACGACGAGGAGCGAGGCGATCGCGTCCGCCCGCCCGAAGCCGGTCAGGACCACGACGAGCCCGGCGACCGCGGTGGCGACGAAGGCGTACAGATCGGTCACGATGTGCTGGAAGACACCCTCGACGTTGAGGCTGTCGCGGTTGGCCCGGCCGATCAGCCAGGTCGCGCCCAGATTGATCACCACCCCGGCGAGGGCCGTGCCGAGCACCATCCCGCCGGTCACCTCCGGCGGATGGATCAGCCGCCGGACCGCCTCGTAGGTCAGCCACGCCGACAGCACCAGCAGGGTGATCCCGTTGGCCTGCGCGGACAGGATCTCGGCGCGGGTCAGGCCGTAGGTGTAGCCGCCGCGCGGCGGCCGGGCCGCCAGGCGCATGGCCACCAGCGCCAGGGCGATCGACGCGGCGTCGGTGAGCATGTGCGCCGCGTCGGAGATCAGCGCGAGCGAACGGGCGAGAACGCCGACGACGATCTCGCCGGCCATGAACGCCAGGATCAGCGCGAGCGCGGCGGTGAGCAGGCGCTTGTCGGAGTCCGCGCTCACACCGTGGGTGTGCCCGTGACCGCCGCCGTCGTGGTCGTGCGCGCCGGTCACGGCGTCCGGGCTCCCGCCGGTCGTCCCACGTGGCTCGTCGGCCGCTGCATCGGTGCGTCCTCCTCGGTCCCCGCCGCCTGTTCGACGGTACCAAGGGGCCACCGCGATCCCCGGGGCGTCGGCGTCCGGACCTGCGACGTGTTCCGGACGTCCCTCACGAACCGGTCCGGCCGCGATCACACGTTTTCCACTGAGCGGAAGAATGGTCATGAACGCTCTCGACGGCTTGGCAGGGTGGTGGGCATGGACAAGGTGGTCTCCTCGGCGGCGGAGGCCGTCGCGGACCTCGGCGACGGCGCGTCGATCGCCGTCGGCGGGTTCGGGCTGTGCGGTGTGCCGTTCACCCTGATCGACGCCGTGTACGCCACGGGCGCCTCGGAGCTGTCGATCGTCTCGAACAACTGCGGGACCATCGGCCTCGGCCTGGGCCGCCTCCTCGACGCCGGCCGTATCACCCGTGCGCGCGGCTCGTACGTCGGGGAGAACAAGGAGCTCGCCCGCCGCTACCTCGGCGGCGAGATCGAGCTCGAACTGATGCCGCAGGGCACGCTCTCGGAGAAGCTGCGCGCCGGCGGCTGCGGCATCCCCGCCTTCTACACCCCGGCCGGGGTCGGCACGCTGGTCGCCGAGGGCGGGCTGCCCTGGCGGTACGGCCCGGACGGTGAGGTCGCGGTGGCCTCCCCGCCCAAGGAGGTCCGCGAGTTCGGCGGCCGGGAGTACGTCCTGGAGGAGAGCATCACCACCGACTTCGCGCTGGTCCGCGCCGTCCGCGGCGACCGGCACGGCAACCTGGTCTTCCACCGTTCCGCGCGCAACTTCAACCCCCTGTGCGCGATGGCCGCCCGCACCGCGGTCGCCGAGGTCGAGGAGCTCGTCGACGCCCTCGACCCGGATGAGGTCCACCTGCCCGGCATCTTCGTCCAGCGCGTCGTCGCCCTCACCCCCGAGCAGGCCGCCGACAAGCCCATCGAGAAGCGGACGGTCACCGAATGAGCTGGTCGCGGGAGCAGATCGCCGAGCGGGCGGCCAAAGAGCTGGCCGACGGGATGTACGTCAACCTCGGCATCGGGCTGCCGACGCTCATCCCCGGGTACCTGCCGGCCGACGTCGACGTGGTGATCCACTCGGAGAACGGCCTGCTGGGCGTCGGTCCGTACCCGGCCGAGGACGCGGTCGACCCGGACCTGATCAACGCGGGCAAGGAGACCGTGACCGTACGGCCCGGGGCGTCCTACTTCGACTCCTCGCTGTCGTTCGGCATGATCCGCGGCGGCCACGTGGACGTGGCGGTGCTCGGCGCGATGCAGGTCTCGGCCCGCGGCGACCTGGCCAACTGGGCCGTCCCCGGAAAGATGATCAAAGGCATGGGCGGCGCGATGGACCTCGTCCACGGCGCCCGCACGGTGATCGTCGTCATGAGCCACAACGACCGGGACGGCAACTCCAAGATCGTCAAGGACTGCACGCTGCCGCTCACCGGCCGCGCCTGCGTCCAGCGGATCATCACGGACCTCGGCGTCATCGACGTCACCCCGGACGGCCTCGTCCTCGTCGAGACCGCGCCCGGCGTGAGCGAGCAGGAGATCCGCGAACGCACCGACCCGCCTCTCGCCAGCGCGTCATGAAGGAGACTCCGTGAGCGATCCACATCCTCCCTATCTCCACCCGCCGTACCAGAGCACCCCGCTGCGGGCGCCGTCGCGGCCGCTGATCGTGCCCGCGTACGGGCCGGACGCCGTCGAGCTGTCCAGCCCGGTGTTCGGCCACTCCGAACTCGGCACCTTCGACAACGACCTGACCCGGCAGCACCGCGGTGAGCCGCTGGGCGAACGCATCATCGTCACCGGCCGCGTGCTCGACTCCTCCGGCCGTCCGGTGCCGAACACGCTGGTGGAGGTCTGGCAGGCCAACGCCTCCGGCCGCTACATCCACGCGCGCGACCAGCACCCGGCGCCGCTCGACCCGAACTTCACCGGCGCCGGCCGCTGCCTCACGGACGCCGACGGGCGCTACCGGTTCGTCACCATCAAGCCGGGCGCCTACCCCTGGCGGAACCACCACAACGCCTGGCGCCCCGCGCACATCCACTTCTCGGTGTTCGGCACCGCCTTCACCCAGCGGCTCGTCACCCAGATGTACTTCCCGGGCGATCCGCTGTTCGCCTACGACCCGATCTTCGGCTCGATCGCGGACGAGAAGGTCAAGGAACGCCTGATCTCCCGCCTCGACATGGACACGACCGTCCCGGAGTGGGCGCTGGGCTACCAGTGGGACATCGTCCTCGGCGCGACCCCGGCGGAGGGTTCATGACCGAGCGAAGCGAGGGAATCAAAAGGCACGCTCCTGTGGTCACACCCTCCGACGAAGGGGGACTCATGACCGAGCGGAGCGAGGGAATCAAGAGACACGCTCCTGTGGTCACACCCTCCGACGAAGGAGGACTCATGAACGAGACGACGCCTTCGCAGACGGTCGGGCCGTTCTTCGGCTACGCGCTCCCGTACGGCGACGGCCCGCGTGTGGTGCCCGAGTGGCATCCCGACGCCATCCGGATCCACGGCGGCGTCTTCGACGGCGCGGGCGAGCCGCTGCCCGACGCCCTCCTGGAGATCTGGCAGGCCGGACCCGACGGCGAGGTGCCGCGCGCGGTGGGCGCGCTGACCCGCGACGGGCACGACTTCGCCGGGTTCGGCCGCTGCGGCACCGACGCCGCCGGGCACTACTGGTTCTCCACGCTGAAGCCGGGCGGCCCCACCCCGTACCTCGCGCTGCTCGTGTTCGCGCGTGGCCTGCTCAAACCGGTCATCACCCGGATCTACTTCCCGGACGAGCCGGGGAACGCCGGGGACCCAGTCCTGTCCGGCGTCCCGGCGGAGCGGCGCGACACGCTCGTCGCCGTCCGCGAGCACGACCGGTCCTACCGTTTCGACGTCCGTCTGCAGGGCGAACAGGAGACCGTCTTCTTTGCCGTCTGACCTGCTCTCGCCGGTCGCCGCCGGCACCGCCGCCGAGAAGGCGGCCTCCGGCGAGGCTTGGCTGCGCGCGCTGCTGGACGCCGAGGCGGCGCTCGCCCGCGCCCAGGCGCGCCTCGGCGTGATCCCCGAGGGCGTCGCCGAGGCCGTCCTCGCCACGCACGTCGACCTGGACGACCTGGCCGTACGGGCGCGGGCCGCCGGCAACCCGGTCGTCCCGCTGGTCGCCGACCTGCGCGAGTCCGCCGGCGAGCACGTCCACCACGGAGCGACGAGCCAGGACATCATGGACACCGCCGCGATGCTGGTCGCCGACCGCACGCGACGGATCATCCTGGCCGACCTCGCACGCACCGCCGAGGCCCTGGCCGGGCTCGCCCGAGAGCACCGCGAGACGCCGATGGCCGGCCGTACGTTCGGGCAGCAGGCCGTGCCGACGACCTTCGGGCTGCGCGCGGCCGGCTGGCTGACCGCGGTCGCGCGGGCGCGCGAGGCGCTCGCGGGCGTACGCCTGTCCGCGCAGCTCGGCGGCGCGGCCGGGACGATGGCGGCGTACGGCACGACCGAGCTGCTGCCGGTGTTCGCCGAGGAGGCCGGGCTGGCCGAGGCGGTCCTGCCCTGGCACACGCTCCGCGCGCCGGTGGCCGAACTGGGCGCCGCGCTGGCCCTGGTCGCCGGTGCGCTCGGCAAGTTCGCCACCGACGTCGTCACGCTCGCCCAGACCGAGATCGGCGAGGTCGCCGAGCCCGCCGCGCCCGGCCGCGGTGGTTCGTCGGCCATGCCGCACAAGCGCAACCCGGTGCTCGCCACCATGATCCGCTCCGCCGCGCTGCGCGTGCCGGCGTACGCGCAGGTCCTGTTCTCCTCGCAGGCGGCCGGGCTGGAACGGCCGGCGGGGGAGTGGCACGCCGAATGGCTGCCCCTGAACGACGCCCTGCGGCTGACCGGCGGCGCGGCCGAGACCGCGGCCGAACTCGCCGGCGGGCTGGAGGTCTTCCCGGACCGGATGCGGGCGAACCTGCGCGACGAGCTGCTGTCCGAGCACGTCGCCGCCGCCCTCGCACGCGAGACCGGCCGCGCCGAGGCCGACCGTACGGTCGCCGCCGCCCTGCGCGAGGGCCGCCCGCTGCGCGATCTGGTCCCCGGCGGGGTCGACCCGGCCGACGCGGTCGGCCTCGCGCCCGAGCTCGTCGACCGCGCCCTCGCGGCCTACACCGGGCAGGCGGGCCGATGACGCGGCTGCACCACCGTCTCGACGGGCCGGACGGCGCGCCCGTCCTCGTACTCGGCCCGTCGCTCGGCACGACCATGGACCTGTGGGAGCCGCAGCTCGCCGCGCTGACCGCCGGCCGGCGGGTGCTCCGGTACGACCTGCCGGGCCACGGCGGCTCCGGCCTCCTCCACGGCACGGTCGGCGACATCGCCGCGGCGGTGACCGGCCTCCTCGACACGCTCGGCCTGGACAAGGTGGCCTACGGCGGGGTCTCGCTCGGCGGGGCGGTCGGCACCACCCTGGCCATCGAGCACCCCGACCGGATCACGAGCCTGGTCCTGTGCTGCACCTCGGCGCGCTTCGGCGACCCCGCCGCCTGGCACGACCGGGCCGCGAAGGTGCGCGCCGGCGGCCTGGAACCGCTCGCGGACACGTTCCTCGGCCGGTGGTTCACCCCCGCGTACGCCGGGACCGGGTCCGCGCGGGCGATGCTCGCGCGGGTGGACGCGGAGGGCTACGCGGCCTGCTGCGAGGCGCTCGCCGCCTTCGACGTACGCGACCGGCTCGGCGAGGTGCGGGCGCCGACGCTGATCGTCGCCGGGGCCGAGGACGTCGCCACGCCGCTGGACCACGCCGAGACGCTCGCCGAGGGCATCCCCGGCGCGAAGCTCGTCGTCGTACCGGGCGCCGCCCACCTCGCCAACCTCGAACGACCGGAGCCGGTGACGTACGCGATGCTCCGCCATCTGGAAGGGACGCCATGAGTGACGGAATGACGGTCCGCCGTGAGGTGCTCGGCGACGCTCACGTGGACCGGGCCGAGGCGCGCAAGACCGAGTTCACCGCCGACTTCCAGGACTTCATCACCCGGTACGCCTGGGGCGAGATCTGGACCCGGCCGCTGCTGGACCGGCGTACGCGCAGTTGCATCACGCTGACCGCCCTGGTCGCGGGCGGCCACCTGGAGGAGCTGGCCATGCACGTACGCGCGGCGGTGCGCAACGGCCTCAGCGCCGACGAGATCAAGGAGGTGCTGCTGCAGACCGCGGTGTACTGCGGCGTGCCCGCCGCCAACTCCGCCTTCGCCGTCGCCCAGCGCGTCCTCATCGAGGACGGCGTGATCACCAAGCGTGAGTCTGGATGACATCGGTAAGCGGCAGGCCGAGCACGGCAAGCAGCTCACCGATCTCAGCCAGAGCCTTACGACGGTCCGGGCGACCCAGATGCGCCACGGCAACCGCCTCGACGAACTGGACGCCGGCGGCGGGACGCCGCCTTATTGTTGATGCCCGGGTCGGGAAGGCAGGGCATGGTGAGCGCGGGAACACCCCCCAGTGTGGCGGGGAAGGTGATGGCGATTCTGGAGGCGTTCGCGCCCGGAGGCGTCCGGCTGTCCCTCACCGAGATCTGCCGCCGAGCGAGCCTGCCCCTGGCCACCGGCCACCGGCTCGTCGGCGAACTCACCACCGGCGGTTTCCTCGAACGCCTGTCCGACGGCTCGTACCGCGTCGGCATGCGCCTGTGGCGCATCGGTGCCCAGGCCTCGGCCGCGACCGCGCTGCGCGAGCTGGCGCTGCCGCACATGGAGGACCTGTACGAGGTCACCCACGAGAACGTCCAGCTCGCCGTGCTCCACGAGCACAAGGCCCTCTACCTCGAGCGACTGCGCGGCCCCCGGTCGGTGCCGATCGTGACCCGGGTGGCCGCCGAACTCCCGCTGCACGCGACCGGAGTCGGCCGGGTGCTGCTCGCCTTCTCCACCGACGAGTTCGTCGACGGTGTGCTGGCCGAGGGCCTGACCCCGCACACGCCGCGTACGATCACCGACCCGGAGCGGCTGCGGGCGTGCCTGGCCGACGTCCGCCGGGCCGGCTACGCGGTGACCAGCGAGGAGATGACGCTCGGCTCCTGCTCGGTGGCGGCACCCGTACGCGACCCGCACGGCGGAGTGCTGGCCGCGATGTCGCTGGTCACCCGGAGGCAGGGCGCCGACCTGCGCCGGCTCGTGCCGGCCGTGCTCGCGGCCACCCGGGCGCTGTCGCGCGACGTCGTCGCCCATGGCGGTTCCACCGAGTGGCGGGACCTGGCCTGACGACCGCGGAAAAATCGCGTTGTGCGGCGGCTGGGACGCGCCTAGCGTCGGAGCGGTGATCTCCTTCTCTCAGGCGCTGGCCTTCGGCCTCGCCGCCCTGATCATCATCGTGATCCCCGGCCCGAGCGTGCTGTTCGTCGTGGGCCGGGCCCTGGCGTACGGCCGCCGCACCGCGCTGGTCTCGGTCGTCGGCAACGAACTGGGCGCCCTCGTCGTGGCCGGCGCGGTCGCGTTCGGCGTCGGCGCGGTGGTCGAGCGCTCCGTGGCCCTGTTCACCGCGATCAAGCTGTGCGGCGCGGCGTACCTGGTCTTCCTCGGCACCCGCGCACTGCTGAGCGGACGCGGCCACGTCGACGTGCGCACCGACCCGAACGACCGCGGCGGCTGGCGCGCGTGCCTGGACGGTTTCCTCGTCGGCGTCGCCAACCCCAAGACCGTGGTGTTCTTCGCCGCGGTGCTGCCGCAGTTCGTCGACCGCGACCGCGGCGGCGTGCCTCTGCAGATGTTCACGCTCGGACTGATCTTCGCCCTGATCGCGCTGATCTGCGACTCGATCTGGAGTCTGGCGGCCAGCGGAACGCGCGCCTGGTTCGGACGCTCGCCACGGCGCCTCCGGCTGGTCGGGGGAGCGGGCGGCCTCGCCATGATCGGTCTGGGCCTCGGCATCGCCGTCACGGGCCGCAAGGACTGACCTTTAATCGGCTGCGGCGTCACAGTTCCCGCGATAGCGTTCCTTTCGCTTGAAAGGGGGCAAAATGGCGAAGCTCAATCAGATCATCGCGGTGGAAAAGGGCGTCAAGAGCGGTTCCCTCCGCGACCTGACCGATGCGCACCACGGCCTGCAGAAGCCGGCGCTGCTGGCCGGTATCTCGCGGGTCTACCAGCCGAAGGACGAAGAGGGCGAGCAGCTCCCGCCGGAGTCCACGCGGGTGCAGGTCAAGGCGGAGGAGGTCATCCGCCGTACCTCGGAGGTCATGACGCGCCTGTTCGACGTGACCGCCACCAAGGACTGGGCGAACTGCACCGCCAAGGCCGACATCACGGTCGACGGCCGCACCCTGCTGCGCGACGTCCCGGTGTCGTACCTGCTCTTCCTGGAGAAGCAGCTGACCGATCTGCACACCTTCGTCAAGAAGCTGCCGGTGCTGGACGCGGCGGAGTCGTGGTCGTTCGACGAGTCGGCCGACTGCTGGAAGACCGAGCCGGTGCGCACCAACCGTACGAAGAAGGTGCCGCGCAACCACGTCAAGGCCGAGGCCACCGACAAGCACCCGGCGCAGGTCGAGGTGTACTACGAGGACGTCACGGTCGGCTACTGGACCACGACGAAGTTCTCCGGTGCGCTGCCCGCCCGGCGGATCAACGAGCTCATCGACCGGGTGGAGCGGCTCCAGCGTGCGGTGAAGTTCGCCCGTGAGGAGGCCAACGGCGCAGAGGTCACCGACCAGCGCACCGGTGACGCCATTTTCGGCTACCTGTTCGAGGGGTAGTCTCAAAGACTCCCCCGCCCCGGGCGGGGGATGCGTGAGGAGCGCAAGCTGAAACTGAAGCTCAGTTTGAACGCGGAGAGAAAAGTGGGGGTTCGAATCCCCCTCCCGGCACCACACGCCGGGATGGCCCAATGGCAGAGGCGCACCAGCCGCTCAAACTCAGACTCTCGCTCCAGATTCAGCATTCGCCGTTCAACACCGGATCGACCGAGTGCGGACGACACTCGCCGAGGTGCCGGTTCGAGCCCGGCATGCCGCTCCACGTGCGGCGTTAGCTCAATAGGAAGAGCGCGGCGACCTCAGGACTGATCCGCTCTCTTAAACGTGCCGGTGTGTGCAAATGGGCGGCACACCGGGGTCCGGGGGATGGACAACGCCCCCGGACCCCACCGAACGCTCCCGCGTCCGATGAGGCGACGCGCCGGTTAGGGGAGGGAACACACGGTGAAGGGCGACGCCGAGGCGAGTCCTCTTCCGGCCGAGGTCGCAGCGGGGCTTGCCGAGGTCGCGTCCGGCTTCGCCCACGAGGTCGGTGGTCCGATCACTCTCGCGGAACTGCTGGAAGTCCTCGGCTGGGCGGTCCCGGCGAACAGTGAGGCCACCGACGGCACCTTCCCGCAGCCGCTGACGTATCAGGTCACCTTGGCGGGCGGCAGGCCGTACGCGGGCGGGCGGCCGTCCCGCGTGCCGGAGTTGAACGACGCCGTCTTCGTGGACGCGGGGGAGTGGCAGACCGCGCTGGCCGAGCGGCTCAGCGCCGTCTCCGGTGTCCCGGTCACCCCGCAGCGGTTCGCGGAGGCTCTGCTCCGGGTGCTGCGCTCCGGGTGCGTTCCGCTGGCCGACGTCCAGGGCGCGGACATCGGCGGGCTCACGGCCGAGGTGCCGGAGAAGCGCATCCCCGGACCGAGGCCCGGAGACGTGCTGGCGATCCCCGCACGCGAGGGTGGTCACCACCTGGCCCTCGTGCTGACCCGGAACCGCTTCGGCACCGCGCTCGGACTCTTCGAGGGGCGCTCACCGTACGGACGGCTCGGCCCGGACCTCCGTGCGAGGGCCCGGCGGCATCCGGTGTACACGGAGGAGAGCCAGATCAAGAACGGGACCTGGGCGGTCGTCGGTCACGACGAGAGCCTGCTCGCCCTCTTTCCCGCCGACCCGCCGATCTATCACCGGCCTGACGCCTGGCCCGGGATCGTGGACACCGGCGAGTTCGGCGCGGCGGAGACCGCCGAGGGCTCCCTGCGGTTCATCGACGCGGACGAAGCGCGCGAGGTCGGCCTTCAGGACGGGACGTACAGGTCCACCCATGTCGCCTCGTTCCTGCAAAAGGTGCTGGACGACGGTGGCGTGTCACGCTCGTGACAGGTTCTCGGCGCAGGTGGTGAGGAGCGCGGCCAGTCGCCGTACCTCGCCGTGGTGAGCCCGGCGAGCACGTCCCGCAGTGACGGGCGGGTGACGAAGGCGCGGTGTCATCGGGGGAGTGCCATGTCCGCCGACGCCTTCCACGCCATGCTCGACGATCCCGCGGCCCAGGAGCACATGCGCGAGGCCGCCGCCATCGCCGATCACCTCGAACCCCACCTGTACACCGTGAAGTCGGTCCACCATCGGTGAGCGGCTCAGCCGAAGACGCCCTCGGGCGGGGGCGGTGAGGGGCGGGCCGTCGCGTCGGTGACCGGGGCCGCGCCCGAGGCGAACCTCGTCAGCTCCTCCCCGTACACCACCCGGCCCGGGAACGGGTCGCCGGCGGCCCTGCGGGTCAGTTCGGCCACCGGCGGCGGTGTACGGCCGGCCACCAGGACGAGATTGCCGAACCGGCGGCCCCGCAGCACGGCCGGGTCGGCGATCAGGCAGACCTCGGGCAGGACCGTGCGCAGCGTCGCCACCTGCGCGCGGGCGAAGGACAGCGGCGCGCCGTCGGCCAGGTTGGCGGCGTAGTAGCCCCCCGGGCGCAGTGTGCGCGCGGCGGCGGCGTGGAACTCCGCCGACGTCAGGTGCGCGGGTTGCCGCCCCGCGGCGTAGACGTCCGCCACGACCAGGTCGAAGGTGTCCTCGGGCGCGCGTGCCAGGACGGCGCGCGCGTCGCCGACGCGGATCCGGATCCGTGCGCCGCGGTCCAGGGGAAGCCGCCGCCGTACGAGGTCGACCAGGGCGGCGTCGATCTCCACCACCTGCTGGGCGGACCGCGGCCGGGTGGCCGCGACGTACCGCGCGAGCGTCAGGCCGCCGCCGCCGAGGTGCAGCACGCGCAGCGGCCGTCCTCGCGGGGCGATCAGGTCGACGACGTGGCCGAGCCGCCGGACGTACTCGAAGTCCAGGTACTCCGGATCGTCCAGGTCGACGTGCGACTGTGGCGTGCCGTCGACCTCCAGCGTCCAGGAGCGCGGCCGGTCGGGGTCCGGGACGAGCGTGGCGACGCCCGAGTCGATCTCCTCCTCGACCGGAACCGGCCGCTGTCGATGCGCCATCAGTCCAGTATCGAGCAGGGGCGTGCGCGAATGATGACTCGTGGCCTGGTGAGTGGGTTGTCACACTCCGAAGGGGATTGAGAGCACTGTGCGTAGGCGTATAGTTAGTTAGCACTAAGCAACCTTTGTTGCGAAAAGATTACGAGCAAGAGAAGCACAGGAGCGCAGACCCCTTATGACAGCGCCCGCCCAGACGCACAGACGTGCGGAACAGGCACGGCCCCTCGGACCGCACTACAAGTGGATCGCCCTCTCGAACACCACGCTCGGTGTGCTGATGGTGACGATCAACCAGTCGATCGTCCTCATCGCGCTTCCGAATATTTTTGATGGAATCGGGCTCAATCCCCTCGATTCCGGCAACACGAGTTACCTGCTGTGGATGATGATGGGCTTCATGGTCGTCACCGCCGTCCTGGTGGTGGCGTTCGGCAAGCTCGGCGACATGTTCGGCAGGGTCCGCATGTACAACCTCGGCTTCGCGGTGTTCACGGTCTGTTCCATCCTGCTCTCGGTGTGCTGGATGCACGGCACGACCGCGGCGCTATGGCTGATCGGCTGGCGTATCGCCCAGGGAATCGGCGGCGCCCTGCTCTTCGCGAACTCCACAGCGATCATCACCGACGCGTTCCCCGCCACCCGGCGCGGCACAGCGTTGGGCATCAACGCCATCGCGGCGATCGCCGGATCGTTCATCGGCCTCATCCTCGGCGGTGTCCTCGGCCCGGTGAACTGGCACTGGATCTTCCTTGTGTCCGTCCCGGTCGGCATCTTCGGGACGTTCTGGGCCTTCATCAAGCTGCACGACACCGGCATCCGCCGGAAGGCAAAGATCGACTGGTGGGGCAACCTTTCCTTCGCGATCGGCCTCATCGCCGTGCTCGTCGGCATCACCTACGGCCTCCAGCCGTACGGCGGCCACACCATGGGCTGGACCAACCCCTGGGTGCTCAGCGCCCTCATCGGCGGCGTCGTCGTCCTGATCATCTTCCTGATCATCGAGAGCAAGATCAAAGACCCGCTCTTCAACCTGTCGCTGTTCCGCAACCGCACCTTCGCCGCGGGCAACATCGCCAACCTGCTGACCGCGCTCGGCCGCGGCGGCCTGCAGTTCATGCTGATCATCTGGCTGCAGGGCATCTGGCTGCCGCAGCATGGCTACAGCTTCGAGGACACTCCGCTGTGGGCGGGCATCTACATGATCCCGCTGACGATCGGCTTCCTGCTGGCGGCTCCGCTGTCGGGGGTGCTCTCGGACAAGCTCGGCCACCGCTACTTCACCGTCGGCGGCACGCTCATCACCGCCGCGAGCTTCGGGCTGCTCCTCGCCATCCCGGTGAACTTCTCCTACCCGGTGTTCGCCGTGCTGCTGATCGTCAACGGCATCGGGTCCGGCATGTTCGTCTCGCCGAACCGCGCGGAGATCATGAACTCCGTCCCCGCCGACCAACGAGGTGTCGGCGCCGGGATGAACGCCACGTTCATGAACGCCTCGATGGTGCTGTCGATCGGCATCTTCTTCAGCCTGATGGTGGTGGGCCTGGCGTCGAACCTGCCGGACACCATGTACAACGGCCTGGTCTCGCAGGGCATCCAGCCGCAGTCGGCGCAGACCATCGCGCACCTGCCGCCGATCGCGGTGCTGTTCGCCGCGTTCCTCGGCTACAACCCGATGAAGCAGCTGCTCGGGCCCGAGCTGGGCAATCTGAAGGACCACGGCGCCTACCTGACCGGCCGCAGCTACTTCCCGCACCTGATCACCAAGCCGTTCCACCAGGGCCTGGTCATCGCGTTCACGTTCGCCATCGTCGCCTGCGTCATCGCCGCTGCCGCGTCACTGCTGACCAAGCGCGCCAGGAAGACCGCCCAGCGCGAGTCCCTCGGTTCGGAGCTGGCCGGCGTGGCCGGTGAGGCCGGCGGCATGAGCGAGCTGAACGTCCCGCAGATGGTGCCCAACGGCTCGGGCCCGTCCCCCCGCGAGTCCTTCGTCCACGAGGGCACCGGCGAGTCCGGGTCGCACGGCGTACGGGGCCTGGTCCACGACGGCGCCGGCAACCCGGTGGCGTACGCGGCGATCACCATCGCCGGTCCGGACGGGCACCAGCTCGGGCGCACCAACACGGGACCCGACGGCCGGTACGCCTTCCAGGCTCCTCCCGGCGACTACCTCGTGATCACGAGCGCGCCCGGGTGGACGCCGCAGGCGGCGACGGTGCTCGTCGGCGCGTCCGGCGCGGTGCAGGACTTCGCCCTCGACGGCGACGACTCCGGCCCGACGGGGGAGATGCGCGGTGTCGTCCGCTCGCCCGACGGCATCCCGCTCGGCGGCATCACGACCACGGTCACCGACGAGACCGGCGAGGTCATCGCGACCACGACCACCGGCTATGACGGCACGTACCACCTCACCGGTCTGGCGGACGGGCACTACACCGTCGTCGCGGCGGGGCACCGTCCCGCCACGGTCGCCGTGCGCATCGACTCCGGCGAGCCCGCCACCGTACGCGTGGCACTGGGCGAATGAACACGGGTCCCGCGGAGACGGCCGAACGGGTCGCGTCGGCGGAACCGGCCGCGACGGCAGGACGGCTCAGGCTCGCGATGGCGAGCCTGAACCGCAAGCTGCGCAAGGACTGGCCCGACGACCTGACACCGAGTCGGCTGTCGGCGCTGGCCACCGTCGCGGCCGGTGAGCCGCTGTCGGTGGGGGAGCTGGCCAAGCGGATGGCGGTCAGCACGCCCACCGTGTCGCACATCGTCGACGCGCTGGACAAGCTCGGTCTCATCGACCGGCTGCAGGACCCGAACGACCGGCGCGTCTGCCGTCTCACCGCGAGCGCGGCCGGGACCGAACTGCTGGAAGAGCTGAGCAGGCGCACCACCGGAAGGCTCGCCGAACGCATCCATCAGCTGCCGCCCGCTCAGCGGTCTGCGCTGGAGGCCGCCCTGCCCGCCCTCGAGGCCCTCGCGGCGGCCCCGGAATAGCCATTAATCGGAGGAAGAGATACTCATGGTTGAGAACGCGGCGCTACGGGAGACGCTCACCGTCTTCGGCACCGTCCGGCGCACCGAGGGCCCGCCGGTCTCGGGGGCGGTCGTGACGCTGGCCGACATGGCGGGACGCAAGATCGGCTCGGCGTACACCGGGCCGGACGGGGAGTACCGGCTCAGCGTCAACAACGGCGGCACGTACCTCATCATCGCCTCGGCGCAGGGGCACGAGCCGATCGCCTCGCTCGTCGCCGTCGGCGACGACACCGTCCGCCACGACATGACCGTCGCCGGCGTCGGCGGGCTGACCGGCACCGTGCGGATCGCCGGCAGCGGCACGCCCGTGCCCAACGCCACCATCACCGTCACCGACGTGCAGGGGGAGGTCGTCGGCACCGCGCGTACCGGCGAGGAGGGCGGCTTCTCCTTCATCAGCCTGCCCGAGGGCATGTACACCCTGGTCGTGTCCGCGTCGTCCCACCAGCCGGCCGCCGCCGCCGTCACCATCCGCCAGGGCACCCAGGCGCGCCAGGACCTGGTGCTCGCCGCCCGCGGATCGCTGCACGGCGAGGTCTGGAACCACGACAGACCGTACGAGAACGCACGAGTCACGCTCATGAACGAGGAAGGGAAGATCGTCGCGAACACGATGAGCGACGCGAACGGTTCGTTCTCCTTCGGCGACCTCGCGCTGGGGAACTACACGCTCGTCGCCGCCGGACACGGTCCGGCCGCGGTGTCCGTCGAAGTCAAGGACGGCCAGGCCACCGACGCCGACGTCACCCTGAGCGCCTGAAAGGGGCCCCTCTCGTGAATCCTTCAGTCACGGTCCGGGTGCTCGCGCCCGGAGGCTGGCCGGTCGAGCACGCGGTCCTCACCCTCACCGACACGGCGGGCCAGCAGATCGGCCGTACGACGGTGGACTCGGCCGGACGCGCCGCCATCCCCCAGGTGGCGCCGGGCGCGTACACGCTCATCGTCTCCGCGCCCGGCCACCAGCCGGTCGCGCGCAGCGCGGTCGTCGGCGCCGGCGGCCTCGACCTGGGCGAGATCCAGCTCACCACCACCGGCGATCTCCGGCTGCCCGAGCCGGGCGTCTGGGACATCGACCCGGTGCACTCCTCCGTCCACTTCCGCGCCCGGCACCTCGGGCTGGCGAGTGTGCGCGGCCGCATCGCCGAGTTCGGCGGCGCGGCGACGATCACCGAGCCGGTGGAGAACTCCGTCGTCGAGGTCACGCTCCAGGCCGGCAGCGTCGACACCGGCAACGCCGACCGCGACACGCACCTGCGCAGCAAGGACTTCCTGCACACGGAGGCGTTCCCCGAGATCGCGTTCCGGAGCAAGAACCTGCGCCCGCAGGGCCAGGACCGCTGGGCGATGGACAGCGAGCTGACCATCCGCGGCGTGACCCGCCAGGTCGTGCTCGACCTGACCTACCTCGGCGTCGGCCCGGACCCGTGGGGCGGCACGCGCGCGGCCTTCCACGCGGTGACCGAGCTGCGGCGCGAGGACTTCGCCATCGACTGGAACCAGGCGGTGCGGGTCGGCATCGGCGTGGTCGGCGGCATCCTCCAGGTCGAGCTGGACGTCGAGATCGTACGTCGCTGACGCCTTCTACTACGTTGCGTAGTACTGTCTCGTCCCGTAATGGTCGGGTCGAGGGGAAGGCTGACGCGTGGTCGACACGCTGGCGGTGACACTGATCGTCGGCATGCTGGTCCTCGCCGGGCTGAGCCTGGTGATGACCGCGCTGGACCGCCGGGTCGGCAGGCTCCTGCTGGCCGCGGCGGTCCTCGGCGAGGCCGGGCTGCTCGTGCAGGTGGTGTGGGCGATCGTCCGCCTCGCCGCCTCGGCGCGGCCGGTCGGCGGAATGGCGATCTTCATCGGCTACCTCGCCGGGTCGCTGGTCATCCTGCCCATCGCCGCCGCGTGGGGGCTGGCGGAGCGCACCCGGTGGGGACCGGCCGTCGTCGCGGCCGGCTTCCTGGTGTCGGCCATACTCATCGTTCGAATGCAGCAGGTGTGGCATGGCTGAGAAGACCCCGACGGCATCGCCGGCGACCGACGAGCGGGCCGCCCGTCGCAGCGGTCCCGGTCGCGTACTGATCGCGGTCTACGGGGTGTTCGCGCTCGCCGCCGGAGCGCGGGCCGGCGTGCAGATCGCGACGAAGTACCACGAGGCGCCGGTGGCGTACCTGCTGTCGGCCTTCGCCGCGGTGGTCTACATCGTGGCCACGGTGACGCTGGCCCGGTCCGGACGCACCTCTCACCGCATCGCGGTCACCTCGTGCACGATCGAGCTGGTCGGCGTGATCGTGATCGGCACCTACAGCCTCACCGACAAGGCCGCCTTCCCGGACGCGACCGTGTGGTCCGGGTACGGCAGCGGGTACGGCTACGTGCCGCTCGTCCTGCCGATGCTCGGCCTGCTGTGGCTGTGGCGCACCCGCCGTACGGCGAGTTGACGAGGGTTCAGTTCGGCTCGTCGGTGCCGGTCATGATCCAATCGCCGGGTAGCTCGGTCCGTACCGTGGTCAGCGCCTCGCACGTGCGGGCGCGGACCCACATCCAGGTTCGCTGATCGTCGCGGATGATCACGTCGCGTCCGGCGAACCAGCGGATCGCGGGGACGGTCGTCTGGGACGTCGGGTAGTCCGGCAGGGGCAGGCGGGTGTAGTGCCGTTCCAGCAGGTCGGACTCGCCGTCGTCGATTCCCCGGTTGTCGCCGAGTTCCTCGGAGACGAACAGCGACTCGGACAGCACGATCTCGACGCACGCGAGCGAGAACCGGTCCAGCCACGGCTCCCAGCGCTCGGCGCTCGGGTCGGCCAGGCTCGCGCGTACCACCACCGAGGGGTCGGGCTCCTCCAGTTCGGAGGCGGGGACGCCCCAGTGGACGACGGCCTGGTTCTCGACGCGGAACACCAGCACCTCCCCGTCCAGGTGGAGCCGGTCGGGGCTCAGCAGCACGTCCTGGTTCGCGGTGAGATCCTCGCGGCGGCCGAACAGCCGGTACGCCTCGCGCAGCGCCGTGGGCAGCCGCAGCCCGAGTCGCGCCTCGGCGGCGTCGAGGTCCGACGCGGGGCAGCCGTCGTCGTCGGTCAGCGGCGCCTGCCAGCCGGCCGCGAAGCCGCGGATGAACCGCCAGGCGTCCGCCCGGTCACCGATACCCGTCGCGAGCTCCCGGCCGACGTCGAAGATCTTGGTCATGCCCCGAGACGTTATCGATTCCGCCCGGTGACCGCCGGGGAATCAGGCGCGGCGGACGCGGCCGCCGACCTCGATCAGCTGGTGGTTCCCCGCGCCGGTCCCGGCCGGGACGGCGGCGGTCAGGATCTGGGAGCCGCGGCCCTGGGTGATGGTCAGGGCGCGGCCCAGGCGGGCGGTCAGCAGGAGGGCCGCCGCGCCGGTGGCCTCGTCCTCGTCGATGCCGTCGCCCCGGCCCGGAAAGGCGCGGGCCCGGACCCGGCCGTCCGCCTCGTCCTGCCACGCCCACGCGTACACCCACTCGCCCGGCGGCGGTACGGGCAGTGCGTCCACCTCGGCGGGTGAGCCGTACCGCCGCAGCGTTCGGGGCGGCGCCCACGCGGCGCGCGCGGCGATCCACACGAGGCCGTCGGCGTTGCGTACGGTCACCTCGCCCGCGGGCGTGACCAGGCGCGGGACGCCGAGCAGCCAGGCCGCGCCGACACACGGATGGCCGGCGAACGGCAGCCGCAGCGTCGGCGTGTAGATGTCGATCAGTCCGCGGTCCGGGTCGTCGACGAACACGGTCTCGCTGAAGCCCAGTTCCCGGGCCAGCGCCTGCCGGCCGGACTCGTCCGGGACGGAGGCGCCGTCGCGTACGACCGCCAGCTCGTTGCCGTGCCGGCCGCCGGAATCGCAGAAGACGCGCAGAACCTCGTGGTCGGTCATCCCCGCAGTCAACCAGCCGTCTCACCGGCCTGGGGCGGCCGGGCGGGACGGGTTACGATCGGCCGGTACGGTCCACCGACGAGGAGGTCGGGTCCGATGGCACCACTGGCCAGTTACGTCTCCGGCGCCTGGCATGTCCCGCACGACGAGGGCGCGCCGCTGCACGACGCGGTGACCGGCGCGGAGATCGCCCGGATCTCCTCCTCCGGTGTGGACTTCCGCGCCGCGCTCGAGCACGGACGCCGGGTCGGCGGTCCGGTGCTGCGCGAGATGACCTTCCACCAGCGGGCCGCGCTGCTCAAGGCGCTGGCCTCGGAGCTGCGGGGGCACCGCGAGGAGCTGTACGACCTGTCCCTGCGCAGCGGCGCGACGCTGAACGACGCCAGGTTCGACGTCGACGGCGGCATCGGCGTCCTGTTCTCCTACTCCAGCAAGGGTCGCCGCGAACTGCCCGACGACACCGTGTACGTCGAGGGCGGCCTCGAACCCCTGAGCAAGAGCGGCGGGTTCGCCGGCCAGCACGTCTGTACGCCGCTGCGGGGCGTCGCGGTGCAGATCAACGCCTTCAACTTTCCGGTCTGGGGGCCGCTGGAGAAGCTCGCGCCCGCGTTCCTGGCCGGGGTGCCGAGCCTGATCAAGCCGGCCGCGCAGACCGCCTATCTCACCGCGCGGCTCGTCGAGCTGATCGTCGAGTCGGGCCTGCTGCCGGAAGGCTCACTGCAACTCGTCTGCGGCGACGCCGGTGACCTGCTGGACCACCTCACCGAGCAGGACCTCGTGGCGTTCACCGGGTCGGCCGCGACCGCCGCGCTGCTGCGTTCCCACCGGGCCGTGGTCAGCCGGTCGGTGCGCTTCAACGCCGAGGCCGACTCGCTCAACTGCTCCATCCTCGGCCCGGACGTACGACCCGGTGACCCGGAGTTCGACGTCTACGTCGGGCAGCTCGTCACCGAGATGACGGTCAAGGCCGGGCAGAAGTGCACCGCCATCCGGCGTGCCCTCGTTCCGGCCGGGATCATCGACGACGTCGAGCGGGCCGTCGCGGAACGCCTCGCGGAGGTGACGGTCGGCAACCCGGCCGACCCCTCCGTACGGATGGGTGCGCTGGCCGGCCTGGGGCAGCGCGAGGAGGTGCGCCGGTCGCTCAAGGCGCTGTCGGCCGCCGCGCGTACGGTCTTCGGTGACCCGGAGCGCGTGCGGGTCGTGGACGCCGACCCCGAGCGCGGCGCGTTCCTGTCCCCGATCCTGCTGCGCGCCGACGACACCGGCCGGGACGAGCCCCATGAGGTGGAGGCGTTCGGACCGGTCAGCACCCTGCTTCCGTACGGCACTCCCGACGAGGCCGTCGCGCTGGCCGCGCGCGGCCGGGGCAGCCTCGCCGGCTCGGTGGTGACCGGCGACCCGGAGTTCGCCCGCGCGATGGTGCTGGGTGTCGCGCCGTGGCACGGCCGGCTGCTCATCGTCGACGCGGAGACCTCGCGGGAGTCCACCGGGCACGGTTCACCGCTGCCGGCCCTCGTCCACGGCGGGCCCGGCCGTGCGGGCGGCGGCGAGGAGATGGGCGGCATCCGCGGCGTGCTGCACCACATGCAGCGCACCGCCGTGCAGGGCAGCCCGCGGATGCTCACCGCGGTCACGGGCCGGTGGACGCCCGGCGCCGAGCGTACGGTCACCGACGTCCACCCGTTCCGCAAGCACCTCGGCGAGCTGCGGGTCGGTGACACGGTGGTGGCCGGGCCGCGCACCGTGACGCTGGCCGACATCGAGCACTTCGCGGAGTTCACCGGCGACACGTTCTACGCGCACATGGACGAGGAGGCGGCGCGGGCCAACCCGTTCTTCGACGGCCGCGTCGCCCACGGCTACCTGATCGTGTCGCTGGCCGCCGGTCTGTTCGTGCAACCCGACCCCGGCCCGGTGCTGGCCAACTACGGCCTGGAGAACCTCCGCTTCCTCACACCCGTCTACCCCGGCGACGAGCTGACCGTGACGCTCACCGCCAAGCGGATCGAGCCGCGGCACGGCGCGGAGTACGGCGAGGTGCGCTGGGACGCGGACGTGACCAAACAGGACGGCTCGTCCGTGGCCAAGTACGACGTGCTGACGCTCGTCGCGAAGGGTGACTAGGGCCTGGCGGTCCGCGCGGTCAGAGGCCGCCGCGGCGGCGGAGCCAGCGCGTGCTCAGCACGCCCGCCGGCACCGGGGCCCAGAACGTCATGACCCGGAACAGCAGCACGCCGGTCGCGGCCTGGGCGGCCGGGATGTGCACGGTGGCCAGCGCGGCGATGAGCGCCGCCTCCGTCGACCCCACACCGGCCGGCGTGGGGACGGCGGCACCCGCTGTCGCGCCGAGGAGGTACAGCGCGATCAGTGAGCCGACCGACCCCGTCGGGACGCCGGGCACGGCCATGACGCTCATCGCGAAGGCCAGGGCGAGCGCCAGGTCTGCCAGCGTCGCGGCCGCCACCAGCGTCAGCAGGCAGCGGGGCCGCCGCAGCAGGTGACGGACGGAGTGCCCGACGCCGGCGAGCGCCTCTCCGAGCCGGAACCGCGTCTGCCGGCGTCGCCAGACCAGCGCGGTGGCGACCAGCGCGCACACGGCCACGCCCGCGACGATCGCCGCGGGCACCAGCATGCCGGAGTGGCGCGCGGCGAGGCGGCTGACGTTGCCGACGGGTCGCAGGGCCTGGCCCAGGCCGCTCCACAGTGCGATCGCCAGCGTGACCAGCGCGAGCTTGGTCAGCCCGCGGACCAGCCCGACGACGGCCACCGTCGTGGTCGCCGCGCAGGCCGGCAGGCCGCGCCGGGTCAGGTAACGGCAGGTGACGGCCGCGGTGCCCAGCCCGGCGGGCGCGAGCCGGTTCGCCGCGGCGCCGGCGAACTGCGCGCCGGTGATCTCCCAGACGCCGAGCCGGTCCGGCCGCGCGGACTCCGAGGCGCCGGAGGCGGTCGCCCGTACGCCGAGTGCCGAGGTCAGATAGTGCAACGCGGTGAGAGCCGCGATCAGGGGGACGAGTCCCCAGCGGATCCGCGCGGCGCCCTGGGAGACCCAGTCCGCCCCGTCCCACAGCCCGCCCGCGACGTCGACGTCGGCGAGCCCCGCCCCGGTGAGCCCGATGGCCAGCGCGGCCAGCAGCAGCACCGCGACGAGCCGCACGCGGACCGGACCTCGTGCGCCGACCGATCCGTCGGCCTGAATCGTCACGAGATCAGACGGCGGCTGCCGTACGAGGGCGCTTCGACTCATGGACTCTAATGTTCCCTTAGTGGATCGACACCGGTGAAACACGAGATGAAGAACGGGCACCTGGACCGGTAGTGGCCGGGTGACGAGGCGTCAGTGGCCGCAGGCGCTCAGCGGACCGGTGGGCCGGCCGCGATCATGCGCTGTCCGCGGCGTCGAGTGAGGCGACTGCTCGGTGGTCTTCGAACCGGTGCCGATTGGACTGCGGGCTCCTCGGCGGGTCGTTGACGATGTCGCCGCTCTCGTGGCGACTGTCGGCCCGTACCGCGGCATTCGCACGTGTCCGTCCACCGCTCCCGTGTATCGCGACTGCACTACTACCCAGATAGTACAGCCGCGCCGGTGACGGGGGGAACGATTGGGTCACGGCCCTTCCGCCGCCGGGCGTCCGGCCGGTACGGCGAAAGGGGAAGAATCGGGACAAGCATGTACCCGCATATCCGGATGTATCACCGGTAAAGTGACCATATGGCCGGAGGACGCCGAGGTGCCGGGCAGCTCGAGGAAGAGGTCCTCCACGCTCTGCGGGCGACCGATCGGCCGCTGACGCCATCCGAGGTCCAGACGCGGATCGGCGACGGCGAGCTGGCTTACAACACGGTGCACACCATCCTGAAACGCCTCTGGGACAAGGGGCTCGTCGTCCGCGACGCCGAGGGCAGGCGCGGCGCCTACCTGCCCGCCAAGGACGCCACCGAGCACGCGGCCCAGGTCATGCACGAGGCCCTGCGCCGCGAATCCGACCGCGCCGCGGTGCTGCAACGGTTCGTCACCGGCCTCGGCCCGGACGACGAGGAGATGCTCCGCCGCCTTCTCGCGGGCTGACGCCTCCCTGGCGCGGTGTTCACTCTTTCCCGACGTTGGTGGATCCTCAACGTGAGGCGAGCGACTCCTCGCCGCCCGCAGGGTGCGGGCGAGGCGGGCCACCGCAGGCCTAGGGGCCTGTCTCGCGTCGCCGTGATGAGGGCGACCGGCAGATCACGCCGGGATCGCAGGACGCCTGGCCGGCACCCGCCGATCTCGACGGTGCGTGGGACGACGGCGATCGCGGAGGCGTGGCCGTGTCACTCCACCGGCCGCAGCCCGGTGCGTGGCCGCGGCGCCAGGGTCTGTCTCGCCGTCCCCGTCCGTGGCGAGCGGTGTCCAGGCGTCGCGTCGCAGGGCGGAGAAGGGAGTCGGCCCGGTGCCGGCCGGCGACTTTTCCCCGCGGCGAGGCGTCGCCTGGACGCCGTGCGGTAGGACCGCGGGGCTTCGAGACAGGCCCTAGCTTCGCGGGGCGGCGGGTGGGCGTGGCGGCAGGAAGACGCGCCACGTACGGCCGGTCGGCGTGCTGAAGGTGTAGTGGTGCCACCCGCGGGTGTAGCGCGGGCGTGGGTTGGTGTGCTCCACGACGGCCAGGCGGGTGACGTCCGCCTGGGCCAGCAGGCCGGACACGCTCGTGGATGCGTCGTTCCCGGCGATCTGCATCGATCGGCAGCCGGCGTAGAACGCGAGCACGGGGGCCTGCTCGCCCGCCAGCGTGCACGGGGCCCGTACGCCGAGGCCGCGCAGTTCTCCGGCGATGACGCCGTAGTCCTGGCGTGCCTTGTGCTGGGTGCGGACCATGCGGCCGAGGACGATCTGCTGGCCGCCCGCGTGCACGGCCAGACCCACCGCGACCAGGCCGGCCGTCACGAGCCGCCAGCGCCCCTGGCCCAGCGTCGCCGCACCGCGTACGAGCTCCGCCGCGGGGATGGCCAGCAGCGCGTACGCCGGGATGAGGAAGCGCGGCGCGGCGTACCCGACGAGCAGCAGATAGGACACGCCGATCACGGCGCCGCAGACGGCGGGCAGCGCGACCAGCCGCCCGCGCCCGCCGCGCGCCGCGAGCACGAGCCCGGCGGCCGCGAGCGCGGGCATGAGCGGCCACCAGGCCGCGAACGGCGCCACGTGCCAGGTCGCGCCGGTGCAGGGGCGGCACAGCAGCCGGTCGTTGAGCGCGTGCAACTCCATCCGGACGCCCTCGGGATGCCAACCGAGGCCGCCCTCGGTGCGGCTCGACGCCCGCAGCCGCTGCAGCGGCCCGCCGAACCGTGTGTACGCCTCGACGATCCACTGGGCGGAACCGGCCACCGGCCCGGCGACCACCGCCGCCAGCGCGATGCGCCGCCGCCTCGGCGCGAACGCGACCGCGCCGAGCAGCGGAAGCACGAGCCACGCCGCGTCACCCGGCCGCATGAGTGCGACGAACGCCAGACTCAGCACGAGCCAGACCGGCGCGAGCCGGTTCGTGCCGCGGATCGTGTGCGCGAACCAGCCCACGGCCGCCACCGCCCCGTACGCGACGTAGACGTTGGGCATCACCTCGTTGCCGTAGAACTGCGTCACCCACAGGACGGTGAGCAGCAGCGCGGCCAGCGCCACGGTGACCGGCCGCAGCAGGCGGGTCCAGGGCCAGTACGCGACGACGAGCCCGGCCGAGGACAGCACGGTCATGTAGAGACGCAGCCCGGTCAGCGAGGAGGTCAGCCCGACGATCGGAGCGACCAGCAGGGTGATGCCGCGGGCCCGAGGAGCGCTGAAGAACGCCGTCGGCACGTGCGGGCTGACCTGGCTGACGTACACGCTCTCGTCCCAGCCGAGCCCGATGCGCGTCGTGACGGCGACGACCTGCGCGGCCGCGTACAGCGTGGCGACCAGGATCAGGGGGAGGCCGGGGTGGGTCAGGTGCCTGCCGTACCGGTCACGGGGGTTCACCCTACATATTGTAGGGTCGCTGTCATTTCCGCGTATCGAGTAGGTCAAGGTCCGGCGTGTCCGCCGAACCGTCCGCGACAAGGAACCGTACGCACCTGCTGCCTGCTGCACCGTCCGCACGCCGCACGCTGCGTCGCCCATCCGCTGCCCGCTGCCCGCTGCACCGTCCGCCCGCCATCCGCCGCCCAGCCGCCCGCTGCCTGCCGTGCGGCCTGGCCGTACGGGTGCGCGCGGTCAGGCCGGGGTCTGCCGGCACCGCGCGGCCGCACATCAACGAGGCATCAGACCGTCGGCGCGACCGCGACACGCCACGGTATGCGGGCGATTCGGCGCGATAACCCCGCGCTCACCATCCGATCCCTACAGGGGCCGTCGACGATCATCGGCCGGGAACACCGGCCCGCGACCCATCTCATCGAGGCGGAGAACCATGCTCAGCGATCATCTGGCCGTCGCACCTTGGCTGCACACCGCGGCCGTGGCGTGCGCGAAGGCGGACCCGGTGCTGTTCGCGGCCCTGCTCTGCTGGGCGTGGTGGGCGGCGCGGCGGGAGCGGGCCGGGGTCATGGCCGCCGCGCTCTGGGCGCCCATCGGCGCCATCGCCGCGGTGGCGGCGAACGAGCCGGTCGAGCGGATGCCCACCGTTCACTGGACCGCCTTCCACGGCCTGGTGGTGCACTCCTCGGACCTGCCGGCGCCGAGCGACCACGCCGCGCTGGCGGCGGCCACGGCCGCCGGACTGTTCCTCGCGGGCCGCCGGTTCGGCCTGGCGGCGTCCGGCGGATGGCTGGTCGTGGCCGCCGCCCTGACGCTCGCCGGTGCGGCGCCGGACGACATCGCCGGCGGCACGGTCGTCGGTGTCACCGTGACGCTGATCGGCTACGTGCTGTTCGAGGGCCCCATGAACCGCGCCGTGGTCTGGCTCCGCCGCACGCGCCTGCGCTCCTTCACCGGCGAGGGAAAGACCTCCTGACCTGAAGACACACCGCCACGCCGCTCGCGCCGGGTGGTCTCTCAGCGGCGCCGTAGGAGAACGCGAACCGCGGCCGAACCGGTAGCGGCCGGGGACCGGGGCGTACGGCCGGGGCCGCCTTTGGAGACCGTCCGGTGGTGCCACGCCGCCGGTGACGGGCGGTCTCTCCGGAGGGGTGTTGCCGGGGGGCAACCGCCGCCGAGCCGCCAGGGACCGGAGCCGTACGGCCGGGGCCGCCTCTGTGGACCGTCCGGTCGGTGCCGTGCCGTTCGCGACCGGCGATCCGTCAGCAGGCGGTGCCGCCGGGAGTTGGTGACTGCCGTCGAGCGGGCTTGGGCGGGCTCTGGGGACCGTCTGGTCGGTGTCGTGTGGTTCGCGGCCGGTGGTCCACCAGCAGGGGGTGCCGCGGGGGAGCTGGCGGCGGCGGTTGAACCGGTGGCGGTCGTGGACCGGGGCGTACGGCTTGGGCCGTCTCTCCGGAGGGTGCCGCGGGGGAGCTGGTGGCGGCGGCCGAGCCGGTGGTGGTCGGGGAGCGGGGCGTACGGCCGGGCTGGCTTTGGAGACCGTCTGGTCGGTGCCGTGCCGCTCGCGACCGGCAGGCCCTCAGCAGAAGGTGCCGCGTCGCCTCCAGAGGGGTGCCGCAGGGGAGCTGGCGGCTGTGGCCGAGCCGGGGATCGGGCCGTACGGCCGGGGTCGGACCTGGAGGACGGTCCGGTCGGTGTCGTGTCGTTGGCGACCGGTGGTCGCTCAGCAGGGGGTGCCGCGGGGGAGCTGGTAGCTGCCGCCGAGACGGTAGCGGCCGGGGACCGGGGCGTACAGCCGGGTCCAGTCGCCGGCCTGTGCCAGGCAGCCCGGGCCGCCGTCGCGTACGCCGACCCATGGCGACCATGGCACGCGGATGAGCACCCAGCCGCTGGACGGCACGTTGATGTCGAGTTCACCATCGTCGGCGCGGGCGACGGTGGCGGGCGGATCGGCCAGTGGCTCGGGGTCGGACAGCTCGTACAGGCGCCAGTTCGCGTCGTGCCAGATCTGCTTCAGCCACGGCTGCCCGCCCGCGACGATGCGGGCCTCCTCCATCGCCTGCCAGTCGGGCGTGGAGTCCGACAGCACCACGTAGCGCACGGCCCACTTCCTGAGCCAGGCGTGGTAGGTCTCGGGCGTGAGGGTGCCGTCGTAGAAGAGCGGGTTGCGGTCGACGTCGGCCTGGCGGTTCCAGCCGCGCGCCAGGTTCACCACCGGGGCGAACTCCGACGACTCCAGGTGGGTGCGCTCGGGCACGACCTCGACCCGGCCACGGTCGGCGCCGACGTTGCGCAGCTCCGACAGCACGCCGGCGGTGTGGCCGTCGGGCGAGCCGGTGTTCACCACGTCGAACACCGGCCGGATCACCTGGGAGATGACCGTCGCCGCGAACGCGACGTACAGGATGGCGATCTTGCGTTCCATCGCCGCGGCCAGCATCACCGCGCCGCCGAAGAGCAGGGCGAGCCGGTCGACGTTGCTGCCCACCTGCGAGGGGATCAGCCACGTGAGGACGGTGCCGACCGCGTACACCACCGCGCCGACGCGGACGTTGCGCCAGGACTTGGGCGCGTACAGCGCGAGGGCGATGGCGCTCGCCACCGGCGCCACGACGAGGAACCACGGGAACGGCTGCACGCCCTTGAACGGGAACAGCAGCGCCGACAGGCCGACGACGAACGGCGGCCCGGCCGCCACGGCGTACGCCGGCCGGCGCCGCCGCGTGAGGAACAGCGCCGCGGCCGCCACCTCGAGGAACAGCCCCGCCACCGGGCTCGCCAGCGTCGCCAGCACGCCGAGCGCGATGATGGCGGCGGCCCGCGGCGCGCGCGGCCCGCGTGCCGCGAACACCACCGTGATGGCGGCGAGGGCGAAGAACACGCCGAGGGCGAACGTCACCCGGCCGGACACGGCGTTGCACGACAGCGAGAAGGCGCCCCAGAGCGCGGGCGGCAGCGGCCGGCGGATCTCCGAGCGCGTCAGGATCAGCGCGAAGAGGCCGGCCGACAGCGTGCCCGCGAGCACGCCGGTCGTGCGGACGCCCAGCAGGGCCATCAGGTACGGGGAGATCACGCTGTACGAGGCGGGGTGCATGCCGCCGTACCACGCGAAGTCGTAGGCCGAACCCGGATGCCGCAGGGCGAACTCGGCCCACGCGCTCTGGGCGGCGAGGTCGCCGCCGCCCCGGGCGAGGAACAGCGCCCACAGCAGATGCAGGATTCCGGCAATGCTCGTAGCGGCCACGACGGGGTGCAGCAGCCACCGCCGGTGGCGCACCGGTCGTGCCCGTAGCGCGTCGGCGGGGCGTGGCGCCTCCAGTGTGGCGGTCACAGCCCGGCCGCGCTCTCCGCTAGCCCGCGATGGGGCGGGTGGGGAGCGGGGGACATTCGGCCAATGATCAACGATCGCGGCCCAGAGGGCAAATCAAGCGAGTTGTGAAATCGGCTACATCACGCTTACCGCGGAATGAGGCATTGCGTTACGCCGCCGTACGGGCGCCAAGGTGATCTTGAAGCCAGGGCAACGTCATCCAAGCGCGCACCAAGGGAAGGTCAAGCAACGGGAGACTCCCGTCCGCCCGATTCGGCGACGATCCGTGTTCGCCTGCCGGGAGATAGGGGCTGGTTGCATACTTTTCGAAGCATTGCCGCGTTTACGTGACAGGCCCTACGCTTTAGCGGCGGTCCTGGTGATGCGCTCCTCTTGACGCGCCGACACACGGGGCTTCGGGGTCGACGACGGGAAAGGCGATTTCGTGACTCAGCTTGTCGTGGAGAGCAACGGCGTTTCAGTGGCTCTGGATCCACGACGTTCCTACCGCGTCGGCCGCGATCCGGGCGCGGACATCGTCGTCTCGGTCGACGGGGTCTCGCGCACCCACGCCGTGCTGCGCTTCGAGGGCGGGCAGTGGATCCTCGAGGACGCGGGCAGCGCCAACGGCACGTACGACGGCGGCCGGCGGGTGCAGCGGCTCGTCGTGGCGCCGGGGAGCCAGGTACGGCTCGGCCACCCGGAGCAGGGCGTGCCGGTCGCCTTCCGCGCCGCGCCCGCGTCGGCGACGCGCGCGGAGCCCGGCACGGACCCGGCCGCCCATCCCGCTCCGGCGCAGGGAGGCTTCTCGCCGCACCCGCCCGGGCAGGTGTTCCCGCCGCCCGGCGGTCAGGGCCAGGCGCCGCCGCCCGCGCAGCAGCCGCCCGCCGGATACCCCGGCCAGGCCGCCGCGTCGGGGCCGCAGTCCGTGCCCCCGCCGTACGCCTCGCCGCCGGGTCAGGGTGACGGCACGGGCACGATGCCCCCTTATCAGCAGTCCGCGCAGGGCGGCGGCACGGGAACGATGCCGCCCTACCAGCAGCCGGCCCACGGTGACGGCACGGGCGGGATGCCGCCGTATCAGCAGCCCGCGCAGGGCGGCACCGGCGGGCTCCCGCCGTACCAGCAGCCCACCCAGGTGGGAGGTACGGGCACGATGCCGCCGTACCAGCAGCCCGCCCAGGGCGCGGGGGCGGCGCCGCCGTACCAGCAGCCGGCCCACGGTGACGGCACGGGCGGGATGCCGCCGTACCAGCAGCCCGCCCAGGGCGGCGGCACCGGCACGATGCCTCCGTACGACCAGGCCACGCAGTTCGGCGGTCCCGGCTCCATGCCGCCCGCCGCCCAGGGGTACGAGGCCGATCCGATCGGCTACCAGCCGACTCACGGCACCCCGCCGCCGCGGGCGCCGATGCCCACGATGAGCGGGCAGTACCGCGAGCCGACCAAGGTCCGCAACCTGGGCGGCCAGCAGGTCCTGCGCATCGGCCGGGCGCCCGAGAACGACATGGTCGTCGCCGACCTGCGCGTGTCGCGCCAGCACGCCGAGCTGCGGTCGTCCGGCGGGACCTACGAGCTCGTCGACGTCGGCAGCCGCAGTGGCACCTACGTCAACGGCCAGCGCGTCGAGCGCGCGATCATCGGCCCGAACGACATCATCGGCATCGGCCCGTCAACGTTCCACCTGGTCGGCGACGTCCTCACCGAGTACACCGACACGGGCGCGGTCAACTTCAGCGCGCACGACCTCACCGTCACGGTCGACAAGGGCAAGGTGCTGCTGGACCACGTGTCCTTCCCGCTCGGGGAGAAGTGCCTCGTCGCCGTCATCGGCCCCAGCGGCTCGGGCAAGTCGACCCTGCTGCGCGCGCTCACCGGCCTGCGGCCCGCCGACCAGGGCACGGTCTCCTACGACGGCCGTGACCTCTACCGTGACTACTCCGAACTGCGGTCGCGCATCGGCCTGGTGCCGCAGGACGACATCCTGCACACCCAGCTCACCGTGCGCCGCGCGCTCATCTAC
Source organism: Actinoallomurus sp. CA-142502 (assembly GCF_050936355.1). Taxonomy (NCBI): domain Bacteria; kingdom Bacillati; phylum Actinomycetota; class Actinomycetes; order Streptosporangiales; family Thermomonosporaceae; genus Actinoallomurus; species Actinoallomurus sp. CA-142502. The sequence continues at coordinate 7,485,266 of NZ_JBNJMY010000001.1, read as the reverse complement.
GCCGCCGAGCTGCGCTTCCCCGACGACACCCGCCAGCACGAGCGCAAGGCGCGGGTCGACGAGGTGCTCAAGGAACTCGGCCTGGACCACCGGCGCGACAACAAGATCTCGGCCCTGTCCGGCGGCCAGCGCAAGCGCGTCAGCGTCGCCCTCGAGCTGCTGACCAAGCCGTCGCTGCTGTTCCTGGACGAGCCGACGTCGGGCCTGGACCCGGGCCTGGACAAGTCGGTCATGCAGATGCTGCGCGGCCTCGCCGACGACGGCCGCACGGTCGCGGTGGTCACCCACAGCGTCGCGAACCTCGACATCTGCGACCGGTTGCTCGTCATGGCGCCGGGCGGCCGCATCGCGTTCTTCGGCCCGCCGAAGGAGGCGCTGCCGTTCCTCGGGTTCACCGACTGGGCCGACGTCTTCCAGGCGTTCGACGACCCGTCGATCGACTGGGGCGGCCGCTACCGCCAGTCGCCGGCGCATCAGAAGTACGTCACGGCCGACCTGGTCCAGCCGGTCGCGCAGGCGGGCCCGGTGAGCTACCAGCCGCCGCCCAAGCCGCAGAGCTGGCCCGAACAGCTGAGCACGCTGATCCGGCGCTACATCCGCAGCATCGCGGCGGACCCGTTGTTCCTCGGCATCACGGTGGCGCTGCCGATCATCATGGGCGCGGTGGCGCGCGTCATCCCGGCCGGTGACCTCACGTCGAAGATCCCGGGCTCGCAGGGCGGCGCGGCCAACCTCCTGATGATCCTGTGCATCGGCGGATGTCTCACCGGCGCCGCCAACGCGGTGCGCGAACTCGTCAAGGAAAGACCGATCTATCAGCGAGAACGCGCGGTCGGCCTGTCCAGATCGGCGTACCTCACCTCCAAACTGCTCGTGCTCGGTGTGATCACGATCGGTCAGGGCATCGTCCTCACATTGGTCGCCATGCTCGGCGTCAACATGAGGGACAAGGGCGTGGTCACCTCCCCGATGCCCGAACTCATCGTCGCCGTCGCGCTGCTGTCCTTCACCGCGATGACGCTCGGCCTGCTCATCTCCGCGATCGTCAAGACCAGCGAGATGACGATGCCGCTCCTGGTGCTGACGACGCTGGTCCAGATCGTGTTCTGTGGAGCCCTCGTGCACCTGGACGGCAAGGCCGTCCTGGAGGAGATCGCCTGGATCGTGCCGGCCCGGTGGGCGTTCGCCGCGATGGCGGGCACGCTGGACATCAGCTTCCTGCTGCCGCACAAGCACGGGGAATCACCGGACCCGCTGTGGAAGCAGCAGTTCAGCACCTGGCTGCTGGACATGGGGATGATGGTGGTCCTCACCGTGGTGCTCATCTTCCTCGTGGAGCGGATGCTGCGCCGCCAGGAGCCGGAGGTCATGCGGAAGCGGTAGGTCCTCCCGCCACGCGGCGGCCTAAGCCGCGGGGTGGCGGCCCCGTCAGCGCGGAGGCCCTCGGCGCGTGACGGGCTCGCCGCCGCGTGACGGCCCCCGCCGCGTGACGGGCTCGCCGCCGCGTGACGGGCTCGCCGCCGCTTGATGGGCTCGCCGCTGCGTGACGGGCTCGCCCCGTCACCGTTCGTCGGCCGCGCCTGAGTATTTCCCGTGGACGTCTTCACGGAGGAAGCCTCAGGCGCGGCCTTTCTCGTAGATGACGAGCCCCCGGGACAGGTGCAGGGGGACGAGGATGAGCTCGACGATGAGGGCCTTCCAGGCGTAGTAGATGTTGACGGCCTTCGTCAGGTAGACGAACGGAACGTTGGCCATCACGCCCAGCACCGGAAGTCTTCGGCGCCTGGCGGCGTACAGCAGTGGCGGGACGGTGAACAGCAGCTCCGGCCCGAGCCAGAACGTCAGGACGGTGCCCACGGATCGATGCATGCCCAGCGTGAGCACGAACGGCGTCGCCCACCACAGAGGCGCGGTGAAGATCTCGGCCAGGGCCAGGACGATCCAGACCGCGAGCATGGGTTTTCGTCTCACCAGGCCGCCGAGGTGGAGGCGGACGTTCTGGAAGAAGCCGGCCATCCACCGCCACACCTGCTTGCGGAGGTAGGTCAGCGTCTCCGGGTCGGCGGCCCAGGCCACGGCGTCGCCGACGTACACCGCGCGCCGGCCGGCGATCTGCATCGACCAGGTGAAGTCCATGTCCTCGACGATGGTGCGCTCGGGGAAGCCGCCGAAGCCGGTCAGCGTCGCCCGGCGGAAGGCCGAGCAGCAGCCCGAGCAGACGACCGGGCTGTTCGCGCCGTTCTGGATCGGGCGGTTCCAGTGGAAGCCGAAGAGGTATTCGATGGAGCGGCCGCGCTCCCAGACGGTGCGGGTGAAGCGGGTCTGCACGTTGCCGGCCGCGACGACGACCTCCGGATCGTCGAAGGCCGGTTTGATCTTTTCGATGTAGTCCGGGGCGAGCACGGTGTCCGCGTCGACGGCCAGGACGAGGTCGGTGTCGCACGCGGGAAGCGCGTGGTTCTGAGCTTTGGCCTTGCTGCCCAGGTTGTGCGGCGGTCTCAGCACGGTCGCCCCGTACGCCGCCGCGACCTCGCCCGTCCGGTCGGTCGAGCCGTCGTCGACGACCACGACCTTGTCCGGCGGGACCGTCTGGCGGCGGATCGCCTCCAGGGTCGCGGGCAGGCCCGCCTCCTCGTTGTGGGCCGGGACGATCACGGTCAGTGTCGCGGTCACTTGTGCCTCCGGAACCTCGTGACCGCGCCGCCGGCGGCCACGGCCAGCCCGACGACCCCGTAGACGATGGTGCTGAACCCGATGAAGGGCAGGCCCCCGTGCATAGTCGACCCCTTCGCGATGCCGATGGTGGAGCCCGGCGGCGGGCCCGCTCACTCCGGTGAAAGGGAGGGCCCGCCGCTGGGCATGTTCGCCATGATGGGCTGCCGGAGACCGGCACGTCGATGGCCGTGGAGCGCCTGTGGATAACTCGCGCGTCAACGTGTCCGGCCCGCGAAGCCGGCCCCGATGTCACCGTCGCCAGGCCCGCGAGGCGGGTGCGTTCAGGCGCCCCGTGGAGGCGCGGCGCGGGTGAGCGGTTCGGGATGGCGGTTGTCGTTCGCTCGTGGTGGGGACGCCGCTCAGGCGGGGTCGGTCGTGGGGGTGAGGCGTTCGGGGAACGCGGCGTGGTTCGCGGAGATGGGGTGAGCGGTTCGGGATGGCGGCTGCCGTTCGCTCGTGGTGAGGACGCCGCTCAGGCGGGGTCGGTCGCGGGGGTGAAGCGTTCGGCGAACGCGGCGCGGTTCGCGGAGACGGGTGAGCGGTCCCAGACGGCGAAGACCACCTGCTCGAAGGCGGACGAGAAGGCGCCGCCGGCCGTCAGATGCGCGTGGAACGCGCCCGCGACATCGTGCGGGTCGTTGCGGAACACTCCGCAGCCCCACGCGCCGAGGACCAGCCGGTGGGCGCCGTGGTGAGCGGCCACCGCCAGCACCCGCTCCGCGCGCCGGTGAAGGGTGCGCCGGATCGTGTCGCCCGCGGCGGGGTCGCGTCGCAGTACCTCGCCGGCGTTCGGCGCGGGCGAGGTCAGGAACGACACGGGGTACGGCTCGGCGAGCAGCCGCCCGTCGCCGCCCCGGTGCACCGGGACGTCGGGGGACCAGATGACGCGGTCGCTGTAGAGCAGGTCGGACGAGGCGCGGTGCGCGGCGTAGTAATCGGGGGCATGGAGCAGGCAGGGATGCAACAGCGCGGTACGGCACAGGTCCTCCTCCTGCGCCCGGGCGCCGCCGAGGTATCCGCCTCCCGGGTTCCGCGCGGAGGCGAAGTTCAGTACGGCGATCCGCCCGCCGCCGGCGAGATGCAACCGCCGCGCCGCGCCTAGGCTGCCCTCCGCGGTCACCTCGAACGCCGTGCGGTGAGTTCCCGTGGGTACGGACAGCGCGCCCTCCGGGGGATGGCTCACCGTGCCGCGGATCGCCGCGTCGAGGGCGGGCCGTACGACGACGCGCGTACCGTTCTCGGCGGTGTACGCGCCGTCGGCGACGATCCGCGCGTTCACCGCCGCGACCTCACGCAGTCTGCTGCTCATCGTCCGCATCGTAGATCGTCGCCGTACCGGCGATCGACCGCTTTTCGGGCAGGGCCGGTCACTCGCCGGCCTGGGCGAGACCGCTCCTGTTCACCAGATGGGGCCGGTAGGTGTAGCCCACTCGCCGTACGGTCGCGAGCTGGGAGCCCGCGCTGCCGAGCTTGCGGCGGAGGCGGTGGACGTGCACGTCGACCGTCCTGGTCGCGGCGTCCGCCGCCGGCCAGAGCGCCTGCATGAGCTCGGCCCGGCTGAAGACCTGCCACGGATGCTTCGTGAAGTGCACCAGCAGTTCGAACTCCTGGTAGGTCAGGCCGATCTCCCGGCCCCCCACCCAGACGCGCCGGGAGCGCTGGTCGATGCGCAGGGCCTGCGGCGGCGCGTCGTCATCTCGTACGGGCTCCGCCCCGCCCGGATCCGCCCACGGCCCCTTCCGCCCCGGCGAGTCCGATGGTGGGGACGCCTGGCCGGTGGGATCAGGCGAGGTCTCTTTCGCCGGGCCGGATGAGGGCCGGGCACGTACCGCGGAAGCCGGCAGGGGGGACCCTCCCGCGACGGTCAGCGGGGCGGTGTCCCGCCGTGTCTCGTCCGCCATCGGCGGCACCGGAACATGGCCTTCGGCGGACGTCGAGGCGTCGTCCGTGAGAAGCGTCTGGCTCTCGCCGGGAACGTGCGCGCCGTCGGCCGGGGCGTCATCCGTACTCGTCGCGCCGGCGGGGGCGCCGACCGTCGTCTGCGGGGGCGCCGGAGAGCAGGCGGGCCGGGTGTCGGCCGGGACCGCGGGAAACGCGCCCGGCAACGCGGCCGAGGCGGGGACGACGTGGGCCACGATCATCAGGACCTTCCCCGTGTCGGGGAGCGGGACCACGTCCAGGAGCGTGCCGTCCGCGGGGACCGTCTCCGCCGGGGCGAGAGCGTGGCCGCGGTGGAGACGCTCGCGGTAGCGGGCGTCCAGGTCGACGAGATGGCGCGAAGCCCGGTTCTGTGACCGGTGCTGGGTCATGACGAATCCTCTTCCTGCCAGGCGGGAGATCTAGCGGCGGGGCGAGGAGGGCACGCACAGAGCGCTGGCCTGCAGGCGAAGGTCGACATGCAGGCGCACCGTCAGGCGAACGTCATGGCTCACCCCTCAAGGTTGTGGCTGGATTCCCCGCTTTGTCAATCGATTAAGTGAATTAATATCGGGACCGGCTCCGGCCGGTGTGGAGCAGGCCCCTGGCCGAGTCCGGCGGCCGGCATGGGCCACACCGTCTGCCGGCCCCGGATCACCCCGGCACCGGCGAGGCCTACCACCGCGCGACCGGACGGGGCCGGGCGACGACGAACCCACCGCCGGGGAGACGCGCGGCCCGCCGCCTCGCGCCGGGCGGGGCGATCGCGCATCCGCCGTGCCGCGGCCGTGCGCTTGTCCGGCAGGGCGCCGCCGGCTGGTCGGGCGGAACGGTGGCGGTTCCACGGCATCGTGGCCGTGGGCGCCGAGCGCCTGTTCAGCAGGGTGGGGGCGTGCCGCGTGATGGCTCGCCGGGCGGGTCGATCGTGCATCCGCTCCGCCGTGGCCGTGCGCGCCGAGTGCTTGTTCCGCAGGCCGGGAGCGTGCCTGGCCCTGGTTCCTCGGGCCGGGCGGCCGTGGCTCCGGGGTGCCGGGACCGTACGTGCCGAGCACCCGTTCCGCAGGCCGGGGGAGTGCCGGGGCCAGGTTGCCGGGACCGTACGCGCCGCGTGCCGCGAAGCGGGGGGCCGTCGGGTCCTGGTTCGGTGAGCGGGACGGTCGTGGGACCGCTGTGCCGGGGCCGTGCGCGGCGAGCGGTCGTTCGATGATCGGCGCGTCGTTCACTAAGCCGGGGGTTTTCAGGCCCGCGCTCAAAGGTTCCCTCACCGGTCAGGGACCCTCCGGTGTCCGGTACGTGCGGCTTTCGCCGGGGCCCGTCGAGCGCGGGTCCAAGTAGTCCGGTTCGGTCAGGCCGATCCGTCGCATGGCCGTGCCCGTCAGCGCCTCCATCACCGCGCGCCGGGCCAGGAGGGCCGTGATGTCCGGGCCCACGTCGTACGGTGGGCTGACCTCCACCACGTCCATGCCGACCATTCCCACCTCGGCCGCCAGGCGCCGGATCGCCCACAGCACCTCGGCGCTCGTCAGGCCGCCCGGTTCGGGCGTTCCGGTGCCCGGGGCGTACGCGGGGTCGGCGACGTCCACGTCGAGCGAGATGTACAGGTGGTCGGCGGAGTCCAGTGCCTCGTCGACCGCGCGTTCGAGCACCGCACCGAAGCCGTCGCGGTGGATCTCGGCCATGAAATGCGTCCGGAGCTCGTGAGACTCCATCCACTCCAGGACGGGCGGCTCGGGCCAGTATCCCCGCAGCCCCACCTGCACGAAGTTGCGGCCGGGCACCGCGCCGCTCTCGATCAGCCGCCGCATCGGCGTGCCGTGGCCGTACAGCGAGCCCTGCATGTCCGGGGCGGTGTCGGCGTGGGCGTCGAAGTGCACGATGCCGACCTTGCCGTGCCCGTACGCGTCGGCCACCGCCGTGGCGGCGGGCCAGGTGACCCCGTGGTCGCCGCCGAGGATGATCGGGATCGCGCCGCCGGCGAGGATCTCGGCGACGAACGCGCGGACGTTCTCGTACGTGCCCTCCACGTCGCCGATCAGCACCTCGGCGTCGCCGTAGTCGGCCAGGACGAGGTGGTCCAGCGGGTTCACCCGGACGCCGAGGTGGGTGATGTGCCGCGACCCGGAGATGTAGTCGCCCTGCCGGATCGCGCGGGGGCCCAGGCGGGTGCCGCTGAGGCCGGACGCCGTACCGTCCCACGGCACGCCGCCGACCGCGACGTCCACCTTGCCGGCCCGCAGGTCCTCCGGGGTCAGGCACACCGGGGCCTTCATGAACGTCTGGACACCGCTCCACTCCAGCTCCGATGAGCGGTTGACGCGCATGGGCCCGTGCGGCCGCGGCGGGGTCACGGCGCGGAGGCGTCGCGGGCGGCGATCGCGGCCCCCCGGGCGCCGGCCATGTCCAGGTCGGGGACCAGGGCGAACGACGCGACCCGCTGCTGTTCCTCCCGCAGGACGGTGTGCTCGCGCACCTTGTCCAGGAACCACTCGCGGAACTTCGGGCCCGTCTCGACCACGCCGCCGCCGATGAAGTACGCGCTCGGGTCGGTGAAGTTGGCCGCGATCGTGAAGAGCCGGCCCAGCGCCATCGCCTGCTGCTCGAAGATCTTCAGCGCGAGAGGGTCGCCGTCCTCGCCGAGGGAACGGACGAGCTTGGCGGCCTCCAGGACCGGCACGCTCGCCAGCTCGTGCCCGGGGAAGCGGGTCAGCCAGTACGGGAGGAGGTTCGCGGCGATGCCGGTCAGGGAGGCGACGCTCTCGGCGTCGGCGCCGAACCCGCAGTTGCACATCGGCAGCGGCTGTCCCTCATCCAGCAGCCCCTGCATCGGGATGTGCACGTGCCCGAGCTCGCCCGCCATGCCGGCCGCGCCGCGTACGACCTGGCCGGACTCGATCACGCCGCCGCCCAGGCCGGTGCCGACGATGGCCGAGATCGAGGAGTGCTTCGCGGCCTCCGTGCCGAAGTGGGCGTGGTGGGCGTAGAGAGCGGCGGCGTTCCCGTCGTTGTTGTAGACGACCGGCAGGCCGAGCCGCTCCTCCAGCGCCGTACGGACGTCAAAGCCCCACCAGGCCGGCTGCGGGAAGTTCGTCGCGCCCTTGGAGGAGATCACGCCGTCGGCGCTGGCCGGGCCCGGGGTGTCCAGGCCGACGGCGCGGACCCGCGACCGCTCGACACCGGTGAGGGCCAGGATGCCGTCCAGGGCCTCGGCCAGGGCGCCGACCGCGATCTCCGGGCCCTCGGTGACGCGGCTGGGGATCTCCACCAGCCGGTCGACGAGGAACTTCCCCGACGAGTCGAGCACCGTCGCGTTGTTGCAGGTGCCCCCGTTGTCCAGGCCCACGACGACCCACGTGTCCGGCATTCTTCGCTCCTTATCCGAGCCCTCGACCGTGTGCGCGTCGAGGGCGGCCCGCCTCGTCGTACCACGCCTAGTGCCTGTCGGCGATGCCTCCACGCACGCCGGCGGCACGGACGGCTCGTGACGCGGGGTTCGCCTCGCGGCCGGACGATCCGCCGAGCGGGGAGTGCGGCACGGCGTCCGGGGCGGGCGGCTGTTCAGGGCCTGATGCCCGGTCCGCGATCTCCATCACGTCGTCCCCTTCAGCGGCCGCACCTGACTGTTGCGCCCTCATATTAGGGGTCTGGACCTGCTGAGCCCAGCTTTAGGAGGTGTGAGGCAACAAATGGTTCATTGGGAGGAATCGCCGGCGCCCGGGCGGCGGTCGTGCCAGGGGCGGGCCTGCTCGAAGGCACGGCAGGCCGCCAGGACGCGGGCGTCCGCGTGCCGCGGGCCCACGACCTGCAGGCCCACCGGCAGGCCGGCCGAGGTGAAGCCGCACGGCACGCTGGCCGCCGGTTGCTGGGTCATGTTGAACGGGTAGGTGAACGGCGTCCAGCTCGTCCACCGGGGCGACGGCCAGTCCGGCGGCACCTCACGGCCGGCCTCGAACGCCGGGATGGGCAGCGTCGGGGTGAGCAGCAGGTCGTAGTCCTCGTGGAAGGCGCCCATCAGGCGGCCCAGCTCCATCCGGCACGCGGTCGCCGTGAGGTAGTCGAGCGCGGAGTGCCGCGCGCCCTGCTCGGAGATCTCCCGCAGGCCCGGGTCGAGCAGCTCGCGCCGTGCGGGGGTGAGCGACTCCACCGACCTGGCGGCGCCGGCGAACCACAGGACGTGGAAGGCCTCCACGGGGTCGGCGAAGCCCGGGTCGGCCTGCTCCACCCGCGCGCCGAGGTCGGTGAAGACCGCGGCCGCCTTCTCGACGGCGGCCGCCACCTCGGCGTCCACCGGCGCGTACCCGAGTGTCGGGCTGAACGCGATCCGCAGGCCCCGCACGTCGACCGGCGCGGCCGGGACCGACGGCGGCAGCGCGGACCAGTCGCGGCTGTCGGGCCCCGAGATGACCTCGAGCAGCAGCTCGGCGTCGGCGACGCTCCAGGCGATCGGGCCCACGTGCGCGAGCGTGCCGAACGGGCTCGCCGGGAAGTGCGGCACCCGCCCGTACGTGGGCTTGTGCGCGAAGACGCCCGTGAAGCCGGCGGGAATGCGCACCGAACCGCCCCCGTCGGTGCCCAGGGCGAGCGGCGCCATGCCCAGGGCGACCGCCGCGGAGGCGCCTCCGCTGGAGCCGCCCGGCGTCCGCGAGGTGTCCCACGGGTTGCGGGTGACCCCGGTCAGCGGATTGTCCGTGACGCCCTTCCAGCCGAGCTCGGGCGTCGTGGTCTTGCCGACGATCACGCCGCCGTGCTCGCGCACACGCGCGACGGCGGGGGAGTCGTCCGGCCACGGACCGTCCGGCGCGATCGTGCGCGAGCCGCGGAGCGTCGGATGGCCGCGGGTCAGCAGGACGTCCTTGACCGAGACGGGGACGCCGTCGAGCAGCCCGAGCGGCTCGCCGCGCCGCCAGCGTTCTTCTGACGCGCGCGCCGCGTCGAGGGCCTCGTCGGCGGTGACGAGGCAGAACGCGTTGACCGACGGATCGGCCTCGGCGATCCGCGCCAGGACGGCGGACGTGGCCTCGACCGGAGACAGGCTCCCGGCGCGGAAGGCGGCCAGCATCTCGCTCGCGGTGAGGTACGCGATCTCGGCCATCAGGTCCCTCTCGTGACGTAACCCAGCTTCTTGTCGACCACATTCACCAGCGGACGTCCGTCCCGGTAGCGGCCCAGGTTGTCGAGGAAGAGCCCGGACAGCTCGTCGCGCCAGCCGATCGTGTCGCCCGACATGTGCGGGGAGACCAGGACGTTCGGCAGGGTCCAGAGCGGTGAGGACTCCGCCAGTGGCTCGGTGGCGAACACGTCCAGCGCGGCTCCGGCGATGCGGCCCTCGGACAGCGCGTCGACCAGTGCCTTCTCCACCACGAGTCCGCCGCGGCCGACGTTGATGAGCCGGGCGGAGGGCCGCATCCGGGCCAGCGCGCCGGCGTCGATCATGTCGCGGGTGAGGTCGGTGAGCGGCGCGGCGAGCACGACGTAGTCGGCGTCGGCGAGCGCCCGGTGCAGCTCGCCGAACGGCCGTACCTCACCCAGGTCCGGGTCGCCCGTACGGCCGGTGCGGCCGAGGCCGGAGACCGCCATGCCGACGGCGGACAGGCGGCGCCCGATGGCCCGGCCGATCGGGCCGGTGCCGACGACCAGGACGCGGGCGCCGGTGATCCGCTCGGTCTCGCGGTGCCGCCACTCACGCCGGTCCTGCAGACGCACCGTGGTGTGCAGGTCCTTGGCGAAGCTGAGGACCACACCCAGGACGTACTCGGCGATCGGCTCGTCGAAGACGCCCCGCGAGTTGGTGACCACGACGTCGCTCTCGACGAGGCCGGGGAACAGCAGCCGGTCGACGCCGGCGCTGGCGATGTGCACCCACCGGAGCGCGTCGGCGTGCGGCCACGCGGCGGCGACGGCGTCGGACCAGAAGTCCCACAGGAAGAGCACCTCGGCGCCCGGCAGCGCTTCCGCCAGGCCGTCCGCGCGGGTGCGCCGGACGTCGGCGAGCCGTCCGATGGCGGCCAACCGGGGTGGCGGGACGTCGCCTTCCAGCACGAGAACGGCCGGATTCCGCGTGGTCACAGCTGACGCTCCCGTGCGTATTCCGAGGTCACCAGGGGCATTGACACGCTAGGCAGACTTCGTATGATTGTCAACAATCAGCGCACGAGCTGAACATGTGCTGCAAGACCGTCGCAACCTGAACCCACCCCGGCCACCATCACCCGGACCAGAGGCCAGGACGGATCCCAAGGCGCCCGCAGGGAAAGTCATCGGGGTGAGCGACGTGCCTCACCTCGACCATGTGCAGTGGGAGGTCTGGCATGCCGAGACATATCAAGATCACGCTGGAGCGCCGCGGTGTGTCGTGCGTCGCGGAACTGCTCGACAAGGACGCGCCCCGCACTTGCGAGGCGGTGTGGCAGGCGCTTCCGCAGGGCGGCGACATCTACCACGCCAAGTACGCCCGTAACGAGGTCTACACCATGGTCGAGCGCTTCGCCGCCGAGGAGCCCGGCCTGGAGAACCCCACGGTCACGCCGATCCCCGGCGACGTCGTGTACTTCTCCTTCAACGGCGGCATGCTCGACCGGCGCTTCAAGGAGGAGAAGGGGATCGACGCGCTTCCGGGCGTGATCGACATGGCGATCTTCTACGGCCGCAACAACCTGCTCCTCAACGGCGACGTGGGCTGGGTGCCGGGCAACGTCTACGCCACGATCGTCGAGGGCCTGGAGCCGATGGCCGAGGCGTGCAACGATGTGTGGCGGTCGGGCAGCGTGGGCGAGCGCCTGCTGTACCAGCGGTACGAACGGTGAGTGCCGACGCACCCGCGGGCGGTCCGATGGACGTGGTCGTCGACTTCGAGCTGGTCGCCCAGGTGGGCGTCGGCGTCGTCGCGCCCTTCGACTTCGCCCTCGACCGCGAGCTGTGGCGCTGGGCGCCCGACCACGTGTCCCTGTTCATGACCCGGCTGCCCTTCGTGCCGGTGCCGGTGACCATCGAGATGGCCTCGGCGCTCGCCGACGTCGACACCGTACGCCGGGCGACGCGTGACGTGCTGGCGCCCGAGCCGCTGGTCGTCGCCTTCGCCTGCGCCTCGGGCAGCTTCGTGCACGGGGCGGAGGGCGAGCGGCTGCTGAGCCGGAGCATCCTGGACGCCGGCGCGCCCGCGGCCACGACGACCTCCGGCGCGCTGGTGGAGTCGCTCCGGCTCCTCGGCGTCAGCAGGATCGCGGTCGTCACGCCGTACATCGACAGCGTCACCGACCGGCTGCTCACGTTCCTCGGCGAGCACGGCATCGAGACCGGGTCGAGCGTCGGGCTCGGGCTGATGAACCACATCTGGAAGGTCGGCTACTCCGAGGTGGTCGCCGCGGTCCGCACGGTCGACCGGCCGGACGCCGAGGCGATCTTCATCAGCTGCACCAATGTCCCGACGTACGACATCATCGCGCCGCTGGAGCGGACGCTCGGCAAGCCGGTGCTCACCGCGAACCAGGTGACGATGTGTTCGGCACTGCGGGCGATGGGCGCCGAGGCGATGGGCGCCGGTCAGTGGCTCGTCGAGGCCGCGCGCCCCACCGCCGCATGAAGCGGTAACTTGTAAACAATCTGCCAAACTGGAGAGAAGATGGGCCACACGGTCGGGATCCTTTACCCGGGATTCAGCGCCGAGGACGACTACCCGCTGATGGAGCGTGTCCTGGGCGACGTGAGCCTGCCGGTGGTGCACACGCTCATGCGTGAGGACGCGCACCGTGTGGACGCCCTGCTCGACATCGGCGGTCCGGACGTACTCGCGGAGGGCGCGCGAAAGCTGCGCGCCCTCGGCGTGGGCACCGCGATCTGGGCCTGCACCAGCGGCAGCTTCGTCTTCGGCCGGCAGGGTGCGGCCGAGCAGGTCGCCGGGGTCGAGGAGGCCGCGGGCGTGCCCGCCTCCAGCACCTCGTTCGCCTTCGTGAACGCCGCCCGGCATCTCGGCGTACGCCGGGTCGCGGTGGCGGCGACCTACCCGGCGGACGTGGCCGAGCGCTTCGCCGGCTTCCTGGACGAGCACGACATCGAGGTCGTCGCGCTCTCGTGCCGGGGCATCGTCACCGCGGCCGAGGTCGGCACGCTGGGCCGCGACGACGTCCTCGGCTTCGTCGCCGCCAACGACCACGCCGACGCCGAGGCCGTGCTGGTGCCCGACACGGCGCTGCACACCGTGGCGTGGCTCGACGACCTCGAAGAACGACTGGGCAAGCCCGTCCTCACCGCGAACCAGGTGAGCGTCTGGGAGGGGCTTCGCCTCGCCGGTGACCACGGCCTGCGTACCGGAGCGGGCTCCCTTTTCCGTACGGAGGCGACTTGACGATGGGACGGCTGGGCGAGCTCGAGCCCGTACCCCGAAGATCTACCGTTGAGATCATCTCAGACGAGCTGCGATCCGCGATCATGTACGGATCGCTGGCCCCCGGCTCACAGCTCGGCGAGGCCGACCTCGCCGCGCGCCTCGGCGTCAGCCGCGGGCCGCTGCGCGAGGCCATGCAGCGCCTCGTCCAGGAGGGCCTGCTGCGCAGCGAGCCGCACCGCGGCCTGTTCGTGATCACCTTGGCCGAGGACGACGTCGAGGACGTCTACCTCGCCCGCCTGGCCATCGAGCGCGCCGCCTGCCGGATGATCATGGCGCGCAACCGGGGCGAGGCGCTCGTCCGGCTCACCGAGGCGCTCCAGGCGCTGGTGACGGCGGCCGGGGAGCGCGACCGCATCGCGATGAGCGACGCCGACCAGGCCTTCCACCAGGTGCTCGTCGCGTCGTCGGGAAGCCCGCGCCTCGAGCGCATGGCCCAGACGCTGCTCGTCGAGGCCCGCATGTGCCTGAACGCCCTCCAGGAGAAGTACCCCGAGCCGGACGACCTGGTCGAGGAGCACCGCAAGCTGGTCGACGCCATCAGCGACGGCGACGAGGAACGCCTGCTGCGGCTCATCGAGGAGCACATGACCGACTCCATCGAGCGCCTGCGCACCGTTCCTGAGGACTGAGCGTGGGTGGTGTCGTCCGTCGCCGGATCGGGTGCCCGAGGGCGCGTCGTCCGATCGCCACCGCTGCCGCCTGATGGCGGGTGACGGGGCGGTCGGTGGTGGTGAGGGGCTTCTGCCAGTGCTGGGCGCCCCACTTGATGGTGTAGGCGGAGTCAAAGGCCGTCAGCGAGGCCACGCCGCCCTCTCACGACCTCGACCAGGCTGCCCGACATCACGAACACGACTTCACGCACACTCGCGCACGCTCATCCGAGCACAGCTCACAACCTCCCGCGACGCCGAGAGAAAGCCGTTCCGCGGAACCGCCGGGCCGCCGCCCTTCCGGGCGGCGGCCCCTGAAGCCGGCCCTCGCAGCCTCAGCCCATGGCGACGTACTTGGTCTCCAGGAACTCCTCGATGCCGACCTTGCCGCCCTCGCGGCCGAGGCCCGAGTGCTTGACGCCGCCGAAGGGCGCCGCCGGGTTGGACACCACGCCGCGGTTGAGTCCGACCATGCCGGTCTCGAGCGCCTCCGACACCCGCAGCGCCCGGTCGAGGTCGCGGGTGTAGACGTAGGCGACCAGGCCGTACTCGGTGTCGTTGGCCCACGCGAGGGCCTGTTCCTCGGTGTCGAAGGCGGTCACCGGGGCGACCGGGCCGAAGATCTCCTCGTGGCGCATGCGCGCGTCGGCCGGCACTCCCGACAGGACGGTCGGCGGGTAGAAGTAGCCCGGACCGGCCGGCGCCGACCCGCCCGTACGGATCGTCGCGCCGCGGCTCACCGCGTCGTCCACCAGCGCGGCGACCTTCTGCCGGCCCGCCTCGTCGATGAGCGGCCCGACCTGGTTGGCCGGGTCGAGGCCGGGGCCGACGGTCAGCCCGCCCATCCGCTCGGCCAGCCGCCGGGTGAACTCCTCGGCGATCGGGGCCTCGGCGTAGAAGCGGTTCGCGGCGGTGCAGGCCTCGCCGATGTTGCGCATCTTGGCCAACATGGCTCCCTCGACCGCCGCGTCGAGGTCGGCGTCGGCGAAGACGATGAACGGGGCGTTGCCGCCCAGTTCGAGTGAGACCCGCAGCACCTGGCTCGCGCTCTGACCGAGCAGCAGCCGCCCGACCTCCGTGGAGCCGGTGAACGACAGCTTGCGGATCCGGCCGTCGCGCAGCAGCGGTTCGACCAGCGGGCCGGGGGCCGAGGTCGGCACGACGTTGAGCACGCCGTCGGGCAGCCCGGCCTCGCGCAGCACGTCGGCGAGGGCCAGCGCGGACAGCGGCGTCTGCTCGGCCGGCTTGAGCACCATCGTGCAGCCGGCCGCGACGGCGGGTCCGATCTTGCGGGTGCCCATCGCCATCGGGAAGTTCCAGGGCGTCACCAGCAGGCTCGGGCCCACCGGCTGCCGCATGACGAGGAACCGGCTCCCGCCGTCCGGCGCGACCGCGTGGTCGCCGCCGATGCGTACCGCCTCCTCGGCGAACCACCGGAAGAACTCCGCGGCGTAGGCGACCTCGCCCAGCGACTCGGCGATCGGCTTGCCCATCTCCGCGGTCATCAGCGCGGCGAACTCCTCGCGGCGCGCGAGCAGCAGCGCGTGCGCGCGGCGCAGGATCTCGCCGCGTTCGCGCGGCGCCGTGGCCGCCCAGGACGCCTGGGCCGCGACCGCGGCCGCCAGCGCCGCCATGCCGTCGGCGGGAGTCGCGTCGGCGACCGAGCACAGCGTCTTGCCGGTCGCCGGGTCCTCGACCGCGAAGGCGCCGCCCGCCTCGGCGTCACGCCACGAACCGCCGACGAACAGCCCCTTGGACACGGACTCCACCGCCGTACGGGCCGTCTCGAACGCGCCTTCGCTCATGAGCCCTCCTTCGTCGGGGGAGTGACCAGGCGCACGTGCTTGCCGCTTCGCTCGCTTCGCTCGCTCATGGAGCCCTCCTGACCTGCGTCTGGACAATGCCTTTGGAGCATGCTTGCATATCATCATATTGTCAACAATCTTCAGGAGCGACCCATGGCGCAGTTGTCCCCGGTTCTGACCCAGGCCACGCCCGTGCTGGCCGCCCGCGGCGAGGGCGTGCACCTCTACGACGAAGACGGCCGCCGCTACCTCGACTTCACCGCCGGGATCGGTGTGACGAGCACCGGGCACTGCCACCCGCGCGTCGTACGGGCCGCGCAGGAGCAGGTCGCCACGCTCATCCACGGCCAGTACACGACGGT
Source organism: Actinoallomurus sp. CA-142502 (assembly GCF_050936355.1). Taxonomy (NCBI): domain Bacteria; kingdom Bacillati; phylum Actinomycetota; class Actinomycetes; order Streptosporangiales; family Thermomonosporaceae; genus Actinoallomurus; species Actinoallomurus sp. CA-142502. The sequence goes on along the minus strand of NZ_JBNJMY010000001.1, from coordinate 7,469,437 downwards.
GATGCACCGCCCGCTGCTCCGGCTCACCGAGCGCCTGGGCGAGGTGCTCCCGGAGGGCCTGGACGCGCTGTTCTACCTCAACTCCGGCAGCGAGGCCGTCGAGGCGGCGATCCGGCTGGCCCGCCACGCGACCGGCCGGCAGAACATCGTCGTCTTCCACGGCTCCTTCCACGGGCGCACCATGGGTGCCGCCTCGCTGACCACCGCCGGCACCAAGTTCCGCGCCGGCATCGGCCCGCTGATGCCCGGGGCGGCCGTCGCGCCGTTCCCGCAGGCGTACCGGTACGGCTGGAGCGAGGAGGAGGCCACGCGCTTCGCGCTGCGCGAGCTGGACTACCTGCTCGCGACGGTCAGCCCCGCGCAGGACACCGCCGCGTTCGTGGTCGAGCCGGTGCTCGGCGAGGGCGGCTACATCCCCGCCCCGCCCGGGTTCCTGGAGGGGCTGCGCGAGCGCGCCGACCGGCACGGCGGCCTGCTCATCGTCGACGAGGTCCAGACCGGCTTCGGGCGCACCGGGCGGTTCTGGGGGCACGAGCACGCCGACGTACGGCCGGACGTGCTCATCACGGCCAAGGGCCTGGCCAGCGGGTTCCCGCTGTCGGCGATCGCCGCTCCGGCCGAGCTGATGGGCCGCGCCTGGCCGGGATCGCAGGGCGGCACGTACGGCGGCAACGCCGTGGCGTGCGCGGCCGCGCTGGCCACACTGGACGTCATCCAGGACGAGGGGCTGGTGGCCAACGCCGACGCGATGGGCCTTCGCCTGCGCGACGGGCTGCGCAAGGTCGCCTCGGCCCATCCGGTCATCGGCGACGTACGCGGCCGCGGCCTCATGCTGGGCAGCGAGTTCGGCACCGGGGGCGAACCGGACCCCGCGGCCGCCCAGCGGGCCCAGCGGGAGGCGGCACAGCGCGGGCTCCTGCTGCTGACCTGCGGCGCGTACGGCAACGTCGTCCGGATGATCCCGCCGCTGGTGGTCGACGCCGCGCAGATCGACGAGGCCGTGCAGATCTGGTCCGAGGCGGTCGCCGCGGCGGTGGAGTGAGGAGACCACCCCTCGCCGACATAAGGGCGCTGACCCGCCCAAACTAGAATCGTGTTCGTGACTGAGACGCGATGGCTGAACGCCGATGAGCAGCGCATCTGGCGTGCGTATCTGAACTCGCACCGGCTGCTGCTCGACGCCATCGACGCCCAGCTGCGCCGCGACTCGGGCCTCCCGCACGCCTACTACGAGATCCTGGTCCGGCTGTCCGAGGAGACCGGCCGGGCCCTGCGGATGACCGAGCTCGCCGACGCCACCCGGATGTCGGCGAGCCGGCTCTCCCACGCCATCGCGCGCCTGGAGGAGCGCGGCTGGGTACGCCGGGAGAACTGCCCGACCGACCGGCGCGGCCAGATCGCGGTGCTGACCGACGACGGCTTCACGGCGCTGGAGGCCGCCGCCCCCGGGCACGTGGAGACCGTCCGCAGCGTCATCTTCGACACGCTCGACGCCGACCAGGTCCGCCGGCTCGGCGAGATCAGCGAGATCCTCGCCCGCCGGCTGACCTGACGCTCACCGGGGTGCGCCGGACATATTCCGTTGTGGGGGCGGACGCACGACCCTAAGGTCACCGGCATGTCCCTACGCCTTCGGATGCGTCAAGCCCTGCCCGAAGCGATGCGCGCCCGCGACAAGGCCGCGGTGAGCGCCCTGCGCTCGGCGCTCGCCGCGCTGGACAACGCCGAGGCGGTGCCCGTGGACGGATCCGGGCCACACGGCCTCCAGCAGTCGCCCGTCGGCGTCGGCGCCACGGAGGCGGCGCGACGCGAGCTGAGCGAACGGGCCATGACGGACATCGTGCGCGCGGAGGCCGGTGAGCGGCTGGAGATGGCGGCCCGGCTGACGGCGCCCGCGCAGGCGGACCGGGCGACGCGGCTGCGTGCCGAGGCCGCCGTGCTGACGCGCTTCCTCGACGGCCCCGACCCGAGGGGGCCCGCCGAGGGCAGCGGCGACCACCGGCCGCCCGGCCGGTGGTCGCGCGCGGCCCTCAAAGGTCCCGGTGCGCTGATGACCGGCGTCGCCGCGGTCGTCAGCTCCGGGGCCGGGTTCCCCGAGGGCGAACGGCTGATCGTGGTGGCCGTGCCAGGCGTGACCGGCCCACGGCTCGCCGGTCAGCAGCCCTTGAAGTGCTTGTCGGCGGACCAGCCGGTGTTGGCCCACGACCGGGGCGCCGCCGGCGTGAAGCCGGGGAACGACTTCGCCAGTTGGCCGAGCAGCCAGTTGGTGAAACGGGCCGCCCCTTGCGGGCAGGTGTGGATGCCGTCGGTGCTGCGGTCCGCCCTGCCGTCTCTGACCCGCTGATAGGTCCTGCCCCACACCGCGCCGGCGTCGAGCAGTTGGGCCCGCCCGGACGACTCCGCCGCGACCGCCCGGGCGACGTCCGGGGCGCGGTCCAGGTCGGCCAGGTGCGGCCGGTAGAAGTCGTCGGCCATGATCGGCGGCGCGGTGACCATGACCAGCTTCGCGCCCGTCCCGGTCACGGTGGTCAGGAGCCTGTCGTAGGCGGCCCGCTGCTGCTGCCGGCTGCCCCAGTCGTAGGTGGTGAGCTGGTAGACGACCACGGTGGGCCGGGCGGAGGCGATCTGTGCCGGCAGCTTCTTCCAGTTCTCGCCGGAGAACGGTCCGACGACGTTCCCGCCGCCGTCGGCGGCGATCGACTGGAACGCCACACCACCGGCCTTGAAGGCGGTCGCCAGCGGCAGCGCCTCACCGGCGGCGATGGAGTCGCCGAGGAAGAGCACCTTGGACAGGCCGGGGCCGGTGGGGGCCGCCGTCGCGGTGGACCCGCCGGAGCAGGCGGTCAGCAGGAGCAGCCCGGTCAGGCCCGGGATGAGGCCCGGGATGAGGCTTCGTGTCTTGGTCATGGCCTCGACGGTGCCGCCGCCGTGTCCCGGTGCCTGCGCCGTCGTGTCCCGGTTGTGTCGCAGGAGAACGCCGTCACCGTCGAGCCGGGCCGGTCCTGTCCATACTGGACGGGTGCCGGCGATTCTGCTCATCGAGGACGATCCTCTGGTTCGGCGCGGGTTGCAGCTCGCGCTGAGCCGGCACGGCCACGGCGTCCGCACCGCGGAGACCGGCGAGGTCGGTCTGCGCGAGCTGCGCTCGTCAGCGCCGGACCTGGTGGTGCTCGACCTCATGCTTCCGGGCATCGACGGGTTCGAGGTGTGCCGCCGGATCCGGGCGGCCGGTGACGTGCCGGTGATCATCCTCACCGCCCGCGGTGACGACTTCGACGTCGTCGGCGGTCTCGAGGCGGGCGCGGACGACTACGTCGTCAAGCCGGTACAGCCCACCGTGCTCGACGCGCGCATCCGCGCGGTGCTGCGCCGCGGCGCCGGCGGCTCCGGCGACGTGCGAGTGCACCGCGACCTGCGCGTCGACACCACCGCGCTGACGGTGTCGTTGCGCGGCTCACCGGTGTCGCTGACGCCGACCGAGCTGCGGCTGCTGCTGGCCCTGTCCCGGGCTCCCGGGCGGGTGTTCAGCCGGCAGCAGCTGCTGGAGGAAGTGTGGGACCACGACTACCTCGGTGACTCCCGGCTGGTCGACAACTGCGTGCAGCGGCTGCGGGGGAAGATCGAGGCCGATCCCGCGACGCCGGTGTACGTGCAGACCGTACGCGGGTTCGGCTACCGGTTCGGGCCGGTATGACCATGCGGCTGTGGCCGCGCGGGCTGCGTGTCCGGCTGGTGGTCGCGTTCGTGCTGGTGACCGTGCTCGGTGCCGCCGCGGCGGCCTGGTCGAGCGCCGGATCGGCGAGCGCCGCGCTGGTCGCCTCGACGCAGCAGCGGCTCACCGAGACCATCGCCGGGCAGATCGGTGCGATCACCCCCCAGCTGGTCTATCCGCCGGACCAGGGCGCGCTGGAACGGCTGCGCGCGGCCGTCGGCGCGGACACCCTGGTGACCTACCGGAACCTGCGTTCGGCGGAGGGCCCCGACACCGAGCTCGTCACCGATGCGCTGCGCACCGCCGTACGCACCCGGCACCGGCTCGTCACCGAGCGGATCATCGCGGGCGGCAAGCCCTGGCTGCTGGTCGGCATGCCCATCGCCCTCACCGCGCCGGACGGCGCCCGCACCCCGTCCGGCATCGAGGTGTACGCCGTGCGCGACCTCAGCAACGTCGAGCGGCGGATCGACGGCCTCGCCAGGACCGCGGCCGGCACCGCCGCGCTGGCGTTGCCGCCGGCCGTGCTGCTGGCGCTGATCGCCGCGGGCGGCGTGCTGCGCCCGGTGCGTGAACTCCGCGACACCGCGCGCCGGCTGGCGGCCGGTGATCTCGACGCGCGGTCGCCGCCACAGGGCGCCGACGAGCTGGCCGAACTGACCGTGACCATCAACGAGATGGCCGAGTCGGTGCAGGCGTCGATGGCGGCGATGCGGCGGATGCAGGCCGATGCCAGGAGGTTCGCCGCCGACGTCTCCCACGAGCTGCGTACCCCGTTGAGCACCCTGACGGCGGTGGTGGAGGTGCTGGCGACGACGACCGACGGGATGGAGGCGGACGCGCGCGAGTCCGCGCAGATGGCGATCACCGAGACACATCGGCTGGTCCGGCTCGTCGAGGACCTGATGGAGGTGTCCCGCTTCGACGCCGGCACCGCCCGGCTGCGGGTGGAGGAGGTCGACGCGGCCCGCGCCGTACGTGACTGCCTGCGGGCCCGTGGGCGGCTGGACCGGGTCGACGTGATGGCCCCGGACGGGATCCTTCTGCGGGTGGACCCGCGCAGGCTGGACGTCATCGTGGCCAACCTGGCCGAGAACGCGTTGCGGCACGGCGCACCGCCGGTGCGCGTGCGCGTCTCGGCGTCACGGGAGCAGGTGCTGATCGAGGTCACCGACGGCGGACCGGGCCTGCCCGAGCAGGTGTTGCCGCAGGTGTTCGACCGCTTCTACAAGGCCGACGCCGCTCGCACCCGTACGCCGGGCAACGGGCTCGGGCTGGCGATCGCCCGGGAGAACGCCCGTCTGCACGGCGGTGACCTCACCGCGGGCAATGCCGACGGCGGCGGTGCGCGCTTCGTGCTGCGGCTGCCGAGGAATCCGGAGGACCGGTGAGGCGGATGCGGATCTGGCCGGCGGTCGTGGTCCTGCTGCTCGCGGGATGCGGCGTCCGTCCTTCCGGGGTGGCCGACGGCGGCGAGGCCCCGACGGGCGTGGCGCCCGGGGTGACGCTGTACTTCGTCGGCGCGCGGGGCGAGCTCTCGCCGCAGCTGCGGCGAACCGGCCACCTGGGCGGGATCCCCGAGGCCATGGCGCTGCTCCTCTCGGGGCCCGGCGAATCCGGTCTGCGCACCGACATCTCGGCGAGCGCGACGACCCAGGTCGTGGTGACCGTCGCACCGGGCGTCATCCGGCTCCTGGTGCCGCTGTCGATTCACGAGGTGACCCCGCTGGGCATCGACCAGATCGTGTGTACGGCGCTGGGCGTGCACATCCAGAGCGGCGGATCCAAGCGCACGGAGGCGCAGGTCCGCTTCACCCTGCCCACCCCGGAGTCGGACAGGCGGCGAACCTGCCCGCTGTTCAGGTGATCAGCCCAGCCTGCCGATGTCGATGGTGACCGGGGCCGGGGCGGGCAGCACCGACCACAACACGGCCAGCCCGGCCATGACCGCCGCGAACGCGAGCAGCCCGCTTCGCCTCGTGGCCCACCCGGCACGGAACCGGATCGGGTCCTCGACCAGGTACTTCGAGAGCACGGCGAGACCGATCGACACGGCGCACGCCGCGACCGTACGGACCCACCCGCGCTGCGCGGAGAGCAGTACGAAGACGGGCCAGTGCCACAGGTACAGGCTGTAGGAGATCAGTCCCAGCCCGCGCAGCGGCCACGAGGCGAGGACCGTGCCGACCGCCGTTCGCGGCTCTCCCGCACACAGCCCGACCAGCAGCGCGGCGGCCAGCGAGTGCACGAAGAGCCCGCCGGTGAACAGCCACGCCGAGTTCACACCGTCGACGAGCGACCACGCCGTGCCCATTCCGATCGCCAGCGAGCCCGACACGACGCCCGCCCGCCGACCGGCCACGCGGGCCATCAGGGCGCGCACCGGCCGGGTGGCGACCATGGCGCCCAGCAACAACGAGAACGCCCGGGTGTCGGTGCCGGTGTAGACCCGGGTCGGGTCCGCCGGGTCGACCAGCGTGACCATCAGCACCAGTGAGACGACCGAGACCAGGGCCGCGACCAGGGCCGCAACCGTCGCGACCCGCCGTCCACACCGGGCGATGACCAGCAGGACCACCGGCCACACCAGGTAGAACTGCTCCTCGACCGCGATGCTCCACAGGTGCTCGAACACCCGGGACGGCCCGAACCGGTCCCAGTAGCCCGCCGACTCGGCGAGCAGATGCCAGTTGACCAGGTTCAGCTGCACCCACGGGCCGTCCGAGAGCGTGGTTCGCACCAGGTCCGGCGGCCCCACCGCACACACCAGCACGGTGACGCCGGCGAGCATGGTCGCCAGGGCGGGCAGCAGCCGGCGGGCGCGCCGGCCCCAGAAGGCGACCAGCGACACGGTGCCGGTCGCCTCGATCTCCCGCAGCAGCAGGTCGGTGATGAGGTGGCCGGACAGTGCGAAGAACAGGTCCACCCCGAGGAAACCACCGGGCAGGTGGCCGGTGTGGAACAACAGCACCCCGAGGATCGCGGCACCCCGTAGCCCGTCCAGCGCGGGCAGGTGCGGCCTGCGCCCGGTCGTCGCCCGAGTGGCCCTGGCCGGTTGAAGCTGCGTCATGGTGCCGACCGTGCCGGACCCGTGTCGAGATGCCGTCCGCGTCAGGTCGCAGTCGTGTCGTAACCGGCGGACGGCTTCTCGCGACAGGCCCTAACGGCCGGCGGCGATCGTCCGGTCGGGCAGGTTGCGGCCGGTGAGGCTGACGACCGGATGCGCGCCGTGCAGGTCCGCGGCGCGGTAGCGCGCGGTCAGCGTCTGGCTCTGGCCCGGCCACAGCGTCACGTAGTTGTCGCTCCAGGTGATCGGCAGCACCTGGTTGTCGCCGCTCGCCGCCCGGCCGTCGCCCGCGCCCCGCCGTACGTCGGCGCGGGTGAAGACGGTCGGCGCCTTGCCGGTGTTGCGGATCGTGACCGTGGTGACCGCGTCGGCGCCCTCACGGCGGGTCGACGCCGACGCCGCGACGGTCGCCGCCGGGAGCTTCTGCAGGCCGGTGAGATCGGCGTACCCGGCGGGCTGGAACGTGGCCCCGTAGCCCTGGCCGACCGTCTTGGCCCAGTCGACCTTGTCCGGCTTCGTGGACAGCCAGTAGACGTTCCGGCTCACCGTACGGCCGCCCTTGCTCAGTGTGAGCTCGAGGAAGTAGGTCTGCGAGGTCTGCGCCGGCACCTTCGGCGTCAGCACGGTCTGCACGCCCTGTGAGGCGAGGCCGGAGACGGCGACCCGCCGCTCGTCGCGGACCGCGCCGTTCAGGTCGATGACGCGCGAGGACGCGGTCAGGCCGTCCTGCCGGGAGCGGGTCACGTTGGAGACCTTCACCGAGCCGTCGGCGTAGTCGTACATGATGTGCACCGGTTCGCCGGCCTTGAGCGCGCCGAAGTACACGCCCGGCTGGTCGAAGTCGTAGTTGTAGATGTTCCAGTGCAGCGACGGCCACGCCTTGTTCAGCATCCAGTAGATGACGCCGGGGCTGGGGTTGGCCGGATCGCCCGAGCGCGCGAGGTAGGCCTCGAACTGCGCCCGCGTCACCTCGTACCCGCCCATCTGCGCGATCTTCTGGTACGAGGCCATGTCGGACCAGGAGCCGTAGCGGTTCCACAGCGGAGTGTTGTACTGCCCCATCCGCGCGGTCTTGGTGTAGGTGTTGAACGAGGCGGCGACGTGGAACAGGTCCGGCCCGGTGCCCGGTCCCTTCGTCGTGGACAGGTCCCAGATCTTCGCCTGGTCGGCCGGCGTCAGGAAGCGGTTGAGCGAGTCCTGCGTCGGCACGGTGTTGCCCGCACTGGTCTCGGTGTCGTACCCCCAGGCGCTGCCGGCGTTGGTGAAGCTCGGGTCGCTGCCCGCCGTCTCGGGGCCGTTCGCCCACCAGTAGCCCGGCGGCACGTAGTTGTACGGGCCCTCCTTGGCGCCGGACGGGCCGAGCTTCGGTGAGCTCTTGTACTCCGCCGAGGCCACCTGTGGCGTCTGCCAGTTCGCGTCCGCGAACGCCTTGAGGTAGATCGCCTCCTTGGCCGCCTCCGGCGCCTCGTCGCTGCCCTGGAACCAGGTGAAGACGCTCGGGTGGTTCCGCAGCCAGGACGCGACGCGGGTGGCCTGGTTGGCCGCGTTCGCCCGGAGGGCGTCCGGCCACTTGGCGATGGGGTCCTCCCACCGGTCGCAGCACTGCCAGCCGGTCATGGCGAGGATCCCGGCGCGGTCCATCTGGGCGAACATGTCATCCGGGGGCAGGTTGCCCTCGAACCGGATGGTGTTCAGGCCGAGGTTCTTGACGTACGCGAGCTGGTCGCGGATGTTCTGCGGCGAGTAGCGCATGAACATGTCGGGCGACCATCCGCCGCCCCGGATCACCAGCGGCACCCCGTTGATCACGAACCGCCGGTAGCCGTGGGGCGCGTGGGTCTTGCCCTGCGTGACCGGCGTGAGCGAGGACGTCACGGTGCGGATGCCGAAGTCCTCGCCGTACCGGTCGGACTCCTGGCCGCCGGTCCGTACGGCGGCGTCGAGGTGGTACATCGGCTGGCCGCCGAGCTGGTACGGCCACCAGATCGCCGGGTGGGACAGGTGGAGCTGCCGGTGGTCGGCGGGGGAGAGCGTGACCGTGCGCGTACTTCGCGCCGGCACGTCCGCGGTGGTGGTCACCCGTACGCGCGTCGCGCCGTGCGTGATGGTGGCGTCCAGCTCGCCGCGCTGGGCCGTGGAGGTGTCGTTGCGCAGGTCGGCCTTCACGGTGAGGTCGGAGCTGCTGAGGTCCTTGGCGTTGTTCTGCACGACGTGGACGTCGCGCAGCGAGATCGGCCCGGCCTGGGCGAGTTGCGGTGCGAAGCGCAGGCCCGTGCCCTCGTCGGGCGCGTGCGGGTTCCAGTCGAGCTGGCTGTCGGTGAGGTAGGTCTTCGGGTCGTTCTTGGCGACGTCGAGCGCGATCGCGTTGGCGCCGTCGTGGACGTAGGGCGTGACGTCGTACTCGAACCGCGAGTAGGCGCCCTGCAGTTGCGTGCGGTCGGCCACCTTGGTGCCGTTGACCCACAGGTCCGCGGTGCCCAGCACCCCGTTCATGATCAGGTACGTCCGGCCGCCGGCCCGCGGGTGCACGGTGAGCTGGTCGCGGTACCACCAGTTCACGTTGAACTGGTCCTTCGGCACGCTCTTGAGCCGGTCGGAGAAGAAGACGTTCGGGTACCGGCCGTTCTCCACCAGGCCCGCCATCAGGGTCTGGGGCTGGGAGAGCGGCAGCCAGCCGGTCGCGGAGTAGTCCGGGCGGGAGATCTGCGCCCCGGAGGTCCCGGCGACGGACGAGGACTGGATGCGCCAGCCGGAGGTGAGCGGTGCGGTGCCGGGGCCGGGCGCGATGACGGCGGCGGGCGGTGGGGCCGCGGTGGCGACGCGAGGCGGCGTCGCGGCCGCCGCGGTGATCGTTCCCGCGAGCGCCACCATGATCAATGGTGTCCTGACCATAGATAACCGTACCTTCCGGGTCCGATCCTCCAGGCTGACCGTCACCACGTTTGATTGGGAGCCTCCCTAACAATTGCCGAAGAAGGCCGCGCCCGCAAGGTTTCCGTGAATGCCGGTGAAAGCCACTTTTCTTGAAGTAAGGGGTCAAGTTACCGTCGTGGCGGCATGTGGGAGCGCTCCCATTGCGACTCGCCCCTTGGAGTGGCCAATGCGATCCCGACGCGTGATCTCCGCGATCCTCGCGCTCGCCCTGGGCGTCTTCGGCGGCGTCCTGGCCACCGGCGCGAGCCCCGCGTACGCCGCCGTGCGCTGCGCGGTGGACTACACGGTGAACGACTGGGGCTCCGGTTTCACCGCCTCCATCACCCTGCACAACCTCGGCGACCGGCTCGACGGCTGGACGCTGACCTACGCCTACACCGGGAACCAGACGCTCACCCAGGGCTGGAGCGGCGACTGGAGCCAGTCGGGCCGGACGGTGACGGTGACCGGCGCGTCCTGGAACCGCACGCTCGCCACCGGCGCGAGCACCCAGATCGGCGCGAACTTCAGCTACAGCGGGACCAACGCGGCTCCCGCGTCGTTCGCGGTCAACGGAACCACCTGTGGGGGAGGGGACGGCGGCGGCGCCACGCCACAGGTCGGCATCACCAGCCCGGCGGACGGCGCCACCGTCGCCGCGGGAGCGGACCTGCCGATCGCGGCGACCGCCACCGAGACGGGCGGCTCGATCGCCAAGGTGGAGTTCTACGACGGCTCGACGCTGCTCGGCACCGACACGACCAGCCCGTACGCCTACACCTGGGCCGGCGTCCCGGCCGGCGCCCACACGCTCACCGCCCGTGCCTATGACGCGGCCGGCGCCTCGGCGACCTCCGCCGCCGTGCACGTGACCGCGGGCGGCGGTGGCGGGAACACGACCGCGCCCAAGCTGCACGTGTCCGGGAACCACCTGGTCGACGCCGCCGGCGCCACCGTACGGCTCCGCGGCGCGAACCGGTCCGGCGGGGAGTTCATGTGCGTGCAGGGCTACGGCTTCTGGGACGGCCCGGTCGACGACGCGTCCATCGCGGCGATGGCCGCCTGGCACATCACCGCGGTGCGGATCCCGCTCAACGAGGACTGCTGGCTCGGCCTGAGCGACGTCGACTCCCGGTACGGCGGCGCGGCGTACCAGAGCGAGGTCGAGGGCTTCGTCTCCCGGCTGGAGGCGCACGGCATCACGCCGATCGTCGAGATGCACTGGAGCCACGGCACCTACACCGGCCCGTCCTCCGGCTGCTCGGACGTGAACGCGACCTGCCAGAAGCCGATGCCGGACGCGCAGTACGCCCCGGCGTTCTGGACCGGCGTCGCGGGTGCCTTCAAGGGCGACACCGCGGTCGTGTTCGACCTGTTCAACGAGCCCTACCCGGAGCGGGCGACCGGCGACGAGACCTCGGGCTGGACCTGTTGGCGCGACGGCGGCACGTGCGCCGGCATCCCGTACCAGGTCGCCGGGTTCCAGTCGCTGGTCGACGCGGTACGCGCGACCGGCGCGGACAACGTCGTCCTCGTCGGCGGGCTGGCCTACTCCAACGACCTGACCCAGTGGCTCGCGTACGAGCCGTCGGATCCGCGGCACAACCTCGCGGCGTTCGCGCACCTGTACAACTTCAACACCTGCTCCAACACGTCGTGCTTCGACTCCCAGCTCGCTCCGGTGGCGGCGAAGGTGCCGCTGACGCTCAGTGAGATCGGTGAGAACGACTGCGGGCACGGGTTCATCGACACCGTCATGAACTGGGCGGACGCCCACGGCGTCGGCTACCTCGGCTGGACCTGGAACACCTGGGACTGCTCTTCCGGCCCGTCGCTGATCAGCGACTACAACGGCACCGCCACGCCGTTCGGCGCCGGGCTGCGCGACCACCTGGCCGCGACGTCCTGACCGGCGGGGGAGCGAACACCGGGCACGCGGCCCGCCGCGGGGCGGGCCGCGTGCACCGGTCGCAGGGGCGCGCCTACAGCGTCGCGCCGGCCTTCTCCAGCAGCGCGGTGACCTCCGCGGCCCCGGCCGTGTCGGCCAGCTCCTCGAACAGGGTGCGGGCCTCCGCCCACGCTCGCACGGCGGCCGTCGTGTCGCCGGTCCCCGCGTGGGCGCGGCCGAGGCTGCGCAGCGTCTCGGAGAGGAAGGAGGTCCAGCCGCGGCTCCGCCAGATCTGCACCGACTCCTCCAGCCGGAGCGTCGCCGAGGCGTACCGCCCGGCGGCCAGGTCCAGGTCGCCGAGGACCCTCAGGGCGTCGGCCAGGTGGTGCGGCATGCCGAGCCGGCGGCTGACCGACAGGACCGCCTCGGCGGCCGGCCGTGCGCGGGGATCCTCCAGCGCGGCGTACAGCTTGGCCAGGTAGAGCAGCGAGAACGCCTCCGCGTAGCGGTCGCCGCGCGCGTGGCACATGGTGAGCGACGCGACGAGCAGGTCGTGCCCGCTGTCGAGCCGGCCGGCCGCGCAGTGCGCGGCGCCCAGGAACTGCATCGCGGTGGCCTCGAAGCGCGGGTTGCCCAGTTCGCGAGCGAGCTGCAGCGCGTGGGTCAGGTGCTCGATGGCGGCTTCGGCGCGCGCGTGTCCGCAGGCGACGCCCATCACCTGGCGCGCGCGTGCCTGCCCGCCGAGGTGGTCGTGGTCGCGCGCGAGCTCCAGCGCGCGGCCGGCCACCGCCAGGGCCTCGTCCGTGTCACCCCCGGCCACGAGCGCCCAGGCGCAGTTCACCAGCGCGTCGGCCACGCCGCGCGGCTCGCCCAGCTCCTCGAACATCGTCAGGAAACGCTGCGACCGTTCGTGCAGCGTGGCCATTGCCGTGCCCGACCGCGAGGACGAGATCCAGGTCGTCAGCTCGACCAGTCCGCGGGTCAGCACGGCCTCGCCGAGCCGGTTGCCGGTGGAGCGGCAGAGCCGCAGGGCGCGTTCGTGGACCGCCTGCCACTCCGCCGTCATGACCCGGACGTCGAAGTACTTCTCCAGGCATCCGGCCAGGTCCCAGGCGAACTCGTCGAGGCCGAGGTCGCACGCCTGGCCCACCGCGGCCACCAGCGCCGGCCATTCGGCGTCGAACCAGGCGGCCGGGTCGCGCAGCGCCGCCGCGGTGATCGTCGTCGGCAGCGGCCACCGGGGCGCGGTGCCGTGGACGGCCGCGTAGCAGGGGCCCGGCACGTGCTCGGCGGCGCGCTCGGCCAGGGCGAGCCACGCACTGAAGGCCCTGGTCAGCGCCTCGCGCCAGGTGTCCGGCTCCTCTTCGTAGCACCGCTCGCGGGCGTACAGGCGCAGCAGGTCGTGGAAGCGGTAGCGGAGCCGTCCGGTCGGGTCGGCGCCGGCGACGTCGAGGAGCCGGGCGTCGACGAGCGTCTCGAGGTGCTCCTGCGCCTCCTCCACCGAGGCGTCCAGCATCGCGGCGGCCACCCAGCCCGCCACGTCGCCCACGTCCAGCAGGCCGAGCCGCCGGAACAGGGCACGAGCGCCGTCGGGCAGCCGCGCGTAGGCGACCGAGAAACCGGCGCGGACCGCGAGGTCGCCGGCGGACAGCTCGTCGAGCCGCCGGTGCTGGTCGCCGAGGATCGCGGCCAGATGGCCGAGGCTCCAGCGGCGGCGGCCGGCCAGCCGCGCGCCGGCGATCCGCACGGCCAGCGGCACGTACGCGCAGAGCCGGGCGATCTCCGCGGCGACCTCCGGCTCGGCCTCGACGCGGTCCTGACCGGCGATCCGGGCCAGCAGGGCGGTCGCCTCGCCGGAGTCGAACACGTCCAGCTCGATCCGCCGGACCGACTCCAGCCCGGTCAGGTGGGCCCGGCTGGTCACGATCACCGCCGAGCCCGGCGATCCGGGCAACAGCGGGCGTATCTGGCGTTCACTGGCCGCGTTGTCGAGCACGATGAGGATCCGCCGGCCGGCGAGCAGGCTCCGGAACAGCGCGCTGCGCTCCTCCAGCGACTCCGGGACCGCGTGCGCCGCGATGCCGAGCGCGGTGAGGAACCCGCCGAGCACCCGGGCCGGGCTCGCCGGCTCGGCGCGTTCGGCGCCCAGGTCGGCGTACAGCTGCCCGTCGGGGAACCGTTCGGCCACACGATGCGCGGCGTGCACGGCCAGCGCGGTCTTGCCGACGCCGCCCATCCCCGAGATCACCACCGGCATGGTGGCCTGCCTGAGCACCCGGACCAGCAGGAAGACGTGCGCCTCCCGGCCGATGAAGTCGGCGATCGCGGACGGCAGCTGGGCGGGCGGCGGCAGCGCGGTCTCCACGAGCGGTCCGGGTCCGTGGTCGCGGTCCCGGGCGAGCACGGTGAGGTACGCGCGCTGGACGCGGGCACCCGGCTCGACGCCCATCTCGTCGATGATCCGCTCCCGCACCCGCTGGTAGCGCCGCAGAGCGTCGGCCGGCCGCCCGGCGATCGACAGCAGCTCGATCAGGCTCGCCTGGAGCTCCTCGTCCAGCGGATGTTCGTCCGCCAGGGCGTCGACCCGCGCCACCGCGGAGCCGGGCCGGCCCGCCGCGATGGCGGCCTCGGCGAACGCCACGGCGGCCCGGCGGACACCGGCGTCGGCCTCGCGGATGAGCGACCCGGCCCGGTCGAGATCGGCCAGGACGGGCCCCCGCCGCAGGTCCAGGGCGGACTCCAGCAGCTCGCACCGCACCGACGGGTCGTCGGTGGCCGAGGCGCTCCGCGCCAGCGCGCGGAACCGGCCGATGTCCACGGCCTCGGCGGGCACGACCAGCCGGTAGCCCGCGCCGTCGTACTCGACCGGCGGTGTGTCACCCGGCAGCCGGCTCAGCCAGTCGCGCAGGCGCGAGACCGCGGCCTGCACCGATCCGCGGCCGGTACGGTCCGCTCGGTCGGCCCACACGAGCTCGATCAGCTGCTCGGTCGTCAGCGGGCGTCTCCCCGCGAGCAGCAACACGCCGAGCAGCCCGCGGACCACCGCGGACCCGGGCGGCGGCACGGGCCGCCCGTCCACTTCGATCACCAACGGGCCGAGCACGCCGAACCGCGGCTCACCGGTGCCCATCTAGCCTCACGCCTCCGTCATCGGGTCCGATCCTGCCGCCCTTGGACTCCGCGCGTATCGATTGGGTTGCATCCGGAAGGCAGACAAGTCTCATCCGCAACGGTCGTTCGGTAGCGCATGTCGACGCGGAGGTGACCATAGTCTTCCTTGCCCGTCAGGGTGACCACGGCGCACGATCGGGACATGCGCAACTGCTCATGTGGTCACGGCTCGGGCTGCTCCTGCCCCAAAGGCTGTTCGTGCGGATGTAACGGCTGACGGTTCTCCTCAGCCATGACAGCCGGCGTCGCGAAGCCGGTTGGAGCGGGTGAGCGTGCCGGCTACCCGTGATGGTGGGCAGTCTGGTCCTTTTCGGGGTCGCCGCCCATCATGGTAAGCATCGGCACGCCGCCCGTACGGACGAAACGGGCAACAAGGATGGCGGTGATGGCCAGGAAGGCGATGTTGAGCCAGGTCGTGTAGTTCCAGGAGACGTGCGCCGCCATCACGGCCGCGTGACGTCTCTCCGGGACGAGCCCGGTCGTGCCGAAGACCAGCTCGACGACGTATCCGGCGGCGACCATGGCGGCGTAGAACGTCGCGGTGACGAACAGGGCCATCCGGATCCCGTAGTACTTCCGGTAGATGTTGATGATCGGCAGGATGATCAGGTCGCCGAAGATGAAGGCGATCACCCCGCCGAAGCTGATGCCGCCGTTCCACAGCACCGCGGCGAGCGGGACGTTGCCGATCGAGCAGACGAAGCTGACGACGGCGACCAGCGGCCCGACGAGCGGACCCCAGAGGGCGGCCGCCGTCGGATGCCCGCTGAGGAAGAAGTGGCGCCAGAACGAGTCGGGCACCCACGCGGCGACGGCGCCGGCGACGAGCAGCCCGACGACCAGGTCCCGCAGGATGGCCGCCCACTCCATCACGAACACGTGGGAGACCGCCGTGAACGCCTCCCTGGAGAACAGCCGCTGCCAGAACGACCCCTCCCGGCGCACCGCCATGTCCATCGCCGCGTGCCCCTCCATCGACCCGGCGACGCCGCGTTCGGCCTGGTGACGCGCCTCCCGCAGCAGGCGTTCGCGCAGGAACAGCCGGAACAGCAGCGCGATGGCCACGATCATGACGGGCCCGCCGACGAACTCCGCCGCGGTGAACTCCCAGCCCATCAGCAGCGCCAGCACGATGCCCAGCTCGATCACCAGGTTGGTCGAGGCGATCTCGAACGCCATCGCGGCCGTGAAGCTCGCCCCCTTGCGGAACAGCGAACGCGCCAGCGCGACGGCGGCGTACGAGCAGGAGGAGGACGCGGCGCCGAGGCCGGTCGCGACGATGAGCGTGCCCGGCCGGTCGTCGCCGAGCAGCCGGACGATCGTCGATCGCCGTACGACGGCCTGCACGACCGCCGACAGTGCGAACCCGAGGATCAGCGCCCACAGGATCTCCCAGGCCATCGACCCCGCTATCGCCAGAGCATGCCCGATCGCGCCCATTGCGCCCCTTCCCGGCCGATGACGTGGTCCCTGGCGATGTTATTACCCCCAGGGGGTATATGCCAACGGCCGCGGGATCTCCGGGCACACGAAATGGGCGACCGGGAGGCTCTCCCGATCGCCCACGGGAACTCTCTTCCCTCGCGCCGGCCGGCCATGCGGCCGCGGCGGGCAGGGTCGCCGACGCCGCATCCCCGCGCCACCGGGATGCGGCGTCTCCTGCCCTCGGGTTTCGCGCGGTCACATCTCCGAGCGACCGGCCGCGGACCGAGTTATCCGGCTGGCGATAAATGCGCCATCGCATTCCGAATCGACCGCAGAAGTGCACAATGTGCGATCTCTTCTACTGTCCGCTGGCGCGGTGTTCGCCGTCAAGAGCGCCAGGAGTAAACAACTTCGCCCGTTACGTCACAATTAATCTTCTCTGGCGTCCCAGGCGGCTTCAACGCCGCTCGGGGCCGTCGTCCGGGGCCGCGCACAGGGCGTCGTCGATCAGCTTGCTCTCGGCCTGTTCCACGCGCAGGACGTCGTCCGATGATGCGGCGAACACGCCCGACAGCGACGCCGTGACGGCGCGCCGGCCGTCGGCGGTGACACCGTCGGCGGTGATCCAGCCGGAATCGCCGCCCTCGTGGCCCCAGTACACCCCGCCGCACGACAGCGGGCGGGAGAAGACCCCCAGCCCGTCACGGGCGCCCGGCATGAGCTTCTGGAACTCCTCGCTGACCGGCATGGTGTGTTTCATCTGCGCCAGCTGCGCCGGGCGCAGGAGCCGGCCGCCGAGCAGGGCACGGAGGAATCGGTTGAGATCGGCGGTCGTGGAGACGAGCCCGGCCTCTCCATTGGTGCCCTGGCCGACCTGCTCGGTGACGTCCACGGGTGGCTCGCCGGGCGCGAAGCTCTGGTACGTCTCGGCGTGTGGCCGGGGCAGCTCGGGTGAGGTACCCGGCCAGAAGGTGTGCCGGAGGCCGAGCGGCCGGACGATCCGATCCCGTACCTCCTCGTGCCAGGGGTGTCCGGTGACCCGCTGGACGACCATGCCGAGCAGGACGTAGCCGGTGTTGCAGTAACTCCAGTCCGTGCCGGAGCGGAAGTCCGGCCGGTGGCGCATCGCCCGTGCGACGGTCTGCTCGGGTGTGTAGGTGTCGTATCGGTGCCGGTGGAAGTCCTCCGCCGAGGTGTAGTCGGGGTAATCGTCGTGGATGCCGCTGGTGTGCTGGAGCAGCTGGCGGATGGTGATCGCATGGCCGTCGTTGCCGTTCCCGGACACCACGCCGGGCAGCCATCGTTCGACCGTGTCGTCCAGGGAGAGCCTGCCGTCGCCGGCCAGTTGCAGGATCACGGTGGCGACGAACGTCTTGGTGGTGCTGGCGATCCGGAAGTAGCCGTCCGGGGGGACCGGCCGCCGGGTCGTCCGGTCGGCGACGCCGCTGGTGGCGGTCAGGTTCCGGCCGTCAGGGCCGATCAGGCGGGCCTGCACCCCCGTCACGCCGAGTGCGGTGATCGCGTCGGCGTCGCGCTGGAGCCGAGCCTGGCCGTCGTGCTGCCGGGCCGCGCTCGCGCCGGACGCGCAGCCGGTGGAGAGGGCCCCGGCCACGATGGCGGCCAGGGCCAGGTTCCGCGGGATGGAGCGGCCGCGCCGCCGGGTGGATGATCTCGTCATGGGCAGCGACGCTAGGCCGGGCGGGGCGCGGCGGACGATACCGCTGACCAGTGGGAAAAGGAGGTAGCAGGCTGTAGTGCCGGGCTCGGTCGCCATGGCTCAGACTTGGGCGAATGAAGCACCACGGGGTCGGCCGGCTTTCGGCGATGTGGCGCGGTCTGGGCTACCTGCTGGGAAGCCTGCTCACCGCTCCGGTCGCCCTGTTCGCGCTGCCCGTACTCCTCGTCCCCACGATGGCCCGTGCCTGGGCGTCCTGGCATCGTCGCCGCGCCGACCGGTTGCTGCTCTTCTCGCGTTCTGGTCCCGTCCGTGTCGGTACGTGGCGGGTCCTCGGGTGGCTGGGCACGTACATCGTGACCAGTCTGGCGTTCGGGCTCGTCGTGGTGATGTGCGCCGGCAACGCGGTGGCCACGGCCGTCACGGTGCCGCTGTGGTGGGCGTTGCCCGCCGGCACCCCCGCGGGCGGCTTCTTCGCCGGTGTCCCCCTGTCCGGGTGGGGTACGGCGTTGACCCTGGGGACCGGACAGTTCGTCGTCTTCGCGGCCCTGACCTACTGGCTGGTTCCGCCGCTGGCGCGCCTGCACGCCCGGATCTGTGTCGCGCTGCTGTCCCCCTCGGCCACCGAGAGGCTGGCGCGGCGGGTGGAGACGCTGACCGAGACGCGGACCGGCGCCATGAACGCGCACGGCGCGGAACTCCGCCGGATCGAACGTGACCTGCACGACGGCACCCAGGCTCGGCTGGTGGCCATCGCCATGCGGCTGGGCGCGGCCCGTGAGTCGCTGGGGGAGGACCCGGACTTGGTGGGCCGGCTCCTGCGGGAAGCGCATGAGGGTACCGAGGAGGCCATGGCGGAGCTGCGTGCGGTGATCCGGACGATCTACCCGCCGATCCTCGCCGACCGCGGCCTCGCCGGGGCGCTGACCGCCCTCGGAACCCGATCGGCGATCGACACCACCCTCGATGTCGGCGACCTCGGCACGATCCCGGCCGCGGTCGAGGCCGTGGCCTACTTCACCGTCGCCGAGACGCTCACCAATGCCGCCAAGCACGGTCAGGCCACCCGGGCCGCCGTCCGCGTCGCGCGCGCCGGCGACCGGCTGGCGATCGAGGTCGCCGACGACGGGATCGGCGGCGCCGACGAGACGCGGGGCACCGGCATCGCCGGGATCCGCCGCCGCGTCCTGGCACTCGACGGCACCATCCAGATCCACAGCCCGGCCGGCGGCCCGACCACGATCACGGTGAGCCTGCCATGCGCGTCGTGATCGCCGAGGACAACGTCCTGCTGTCCAGCGGGCTGGAGCTCCTGCTGACCGCCAAGGGCTTCCACGTCGCCGCGATCGCCCAGGACGCCCCCGGCTTCATCGACGCCGTCGACGAACACCGGCCGGACCTCACCATCGTCGACGTACGGCTACCGCCGTCCTTCCACGACGAGGGCATCCACGCCGCCCTCCAGGCCCGCCGCCGGCACCCCGGCCTGCCGGTGCTCGTGCTCTCCCAGTACGTGGAGCAGCAGTACGCCGGCGAGCTGATCTCCGATGAACGCGGCGGCGTCGGCTACCTCCTCAAGGACCGGGTGAGCCGGGTGAGCGAGTTCGTCGACGCGCTGCGGCGGGTCGCCGCCGGCGGCACCGTCATGGACCCCGAAGTGATCGCGCAGCTCCTCACGCGTTCCGCCCGCGACCCGATCGCCGGCCTCACGCCACGCGAACGCCAGGTGCTCGCCCTCATGGCGGAGGGAAAGGACAACACCACGATCGCCGCCCGGCTCGTGATCACCGAGAACGCCGTGCACAAGCACATCGGCAACATCTTCGCCAAGCTCGGCCTCTCGCCGACCGACCGCGGCCACCGCCGCGTCCTCGCCGTCCTCACCTACCTCAGCCACCGGTGAACGCGATGACTGAACCGCGTCGATGAGGGAAAGCGAGGAAAGCCTGGTACCTGGCGGTTTGTCGGTAGAGGAGTGAGGATGGACGCTGTGATCGTTTCCCGAGCGCCGCCGGCGTCGTACTCCGCCTGTCCAAGGGATGACCCCCTCGAACCCCCACCAGCCTCACGACAGGAAGAGAGCCCCCATGACAGCGCTCGCTGGTCCCGCGCTGGCCGCGTCCTCCTGGAACGGCCACGACACCCGGCTGATCGTGGCAGCCGTCATCGGTGTCGCCGTCATCGTCGTACTGATCACGCAGTTGAAGGTCCATCCGTTCCTCGCGCTGGCGCTGGGGTCCGGAGCGCTCGGTGCCGTCGCCGGCATGTCCCTCGAAAACATGATCACCAGCTTCAGCAAGGGCGTGGGCGACGTCGTCGCCAGCGTCGGCGTCCTCATCGCCCTCGGGGCGATGCTCGGCAAGCTGCTCGCCGAGTCCGGCGGGGCGGACCAGATCGTCGACACCATCCTCGCCAAGTCCGGCGCGCGATTGCTGCCCTGGGCGATGACCCTCATCGCCGTGCTGATCGGGCTGCCGATGTTCTTCGAGATCGGCCTGGTCCTGCTCGTGCCCGTCGTCCTGCTCGTCGCGCGGCGCTCCGGGCGGCCGCTCATGCTGCTCGGCATCCCGGCGCTCGCCGGTCTGTCCGTGCTGCACGGCCTGGTGCCGCCGCACCCCGGCCCGCTCGTCGCGATCAGCACGGTCAAGGCCGACCTCGGCGTCACCCTCGCCCTCGGACTGCTCGTCGCCGTCCCCACCGTGATCATCGCCGGGCCGCTGTTCGGGCGGGTCGCCTCACGCTGGGTGCACGCCGAGCCGCCCGCCGGCCTGATGGACGACGACGAGGGCCGCGAGGAGGAGGCGGACCGGAGGCGGCCCGGGTTCGGGCTCACGGTCGGCACCGTCCTGCTTCCCGTCGTGCTCATGCTCGCCAAGGCCGTCGCCGACGTCTGGCTGGACGACGGCGCCGTCCGTACCGCCCTCGACGCGATCGGCACGCCGCTGTTCGCCCTGCTCGTCGCGGTCATCGTGGGCATGTTCACGCTGGGCGTGCCGGCGGGGTTCGACAAGGAGCGCGTCTCCGCCATCGTCGCCGAGTCCCTGCCGCCCATCGCGAGCGTGATGCTCATCGTGGCCGCCGGCGGCGGCTTCAAGCAGACCCTGATCGACGCCGGTGTCGGCAAGGCGATCACCCAGGCCGCGAACGGCGCGAGCATCTCCGCGCTGCTGCTCGGCTGGCTGGTCGCGGTCGGCATCCGGCTCGCGACCGGCTCGGCCACCGTCGCCACCATCTCGGCGGCCGGCATCGTGGCCCCGCTCGCCACCGGCATGAGCTCATCGCACACGGCCCTGCTGGTCCTGGCCATCGGTTCGGGATCGCTGTTCTTCTCCCACGTCAACGACGCCGGCTTCTGGCTCGTCAAGGAGTTCTACGGGCTGAGCGTGGGCCAGACCATCAAGACGTGGTCGATCATGGAGACGATCATCTCGGTCGTCTCCATCGTGCTCATCATGCTGCTGAACCTGGTGCTGTGAGCCGGCCCGCGGACGCCGAAGCCGGACGAGGCGCGCCGCCGGACGTGGGCGCCGCGCTCAGGCCGACGGCTCGTGTCTCCGCTCGGACTCGGTGAACTCCACGGACTCCAGTACGAGCCCGTCGCCGCTGTGCAGGTCCAGCCGGGTGCTGCCGCAGCCGGAGCAGGTGGCGAGGATCCGGTCGGAGGTCACGACGCGTCCGCACGACCGGCAGCCGAGCCGTACCGGCTCGACGACCACGTCGAGGTGCGCGCCGTCCGCCACGGTGCCGTCGGACACCGCGATGAACGCCTGGTTCAGGGCGGGGCCGCTGATGCGGAGCAGGGCGCCGGCGCGTACGCGCGCCCGCCGTACGCGGCGGCCGGCCGCTCGCCGCTCCACCGCCCGGAGGACGGCTCCGGCGATCCCCAGCTCGCGCACCGTCTTCGCCTGCCGCTGGTCCTTCGGCGCCGGCGGGCGTCCGGCGTCGGCGTGATCGAGGCGCCGATCGCGCGCGGGCGGCCGGGAATCGTCCCTTCTCGGGCGCCTCCGTAGATGGAGCCGGAGCCAGGCGTTCATTCGGCCTCCCCACGGATCGTGAAATACGGCGGCATCCCGATGATTAGTAACTGACGTTATGGGCGTTCCCTGACGAATCGACACCCATAATCGGACAACGGGGAGTAAAGGCTTCGATAGGTACGGGACGTCGTATTCCAGCGGTCGCTGGGCGCTTCCCGGCATTCACGGTGTGGCGCGGATTCTCCGTGGATACGATGCTTCGACGATCATCCGGGAGGAGCGCGCCGTGCCGGAGCCGCAGGATCAGCCGGAGCCACGGACGGCCGACGTCAGCAGGCCGAGCCCCGCGCGCCTTTACAACTACTACCTCGGCGGCAAGGACAACTTCGCCGTCGACCGCGAGGCCGCCGAGTCGATCCTGGCGGTCATGCCCGAGGGTCGGCAGGTCGCGCGGGAGAACCGCGCCTTCCTGCGCCGCGTGGTCCGCCATCTGACGCTGGAGACCGGCATCCGGCAGTTCGTCGACCTCGGCACCGGCCTGCCCACCGAGGGCAACGTGCACGAGGTCGCGCAGGAGGTCGCGTCCGGGGCGCGCGTCGTGTACGTCGACAACGATCCGATCGTGCTCGCCCACGGTGAGGCGATGCTGGCCACGGACGACCAGACCGCGTTCATCGGGGCGGACATGCGGGAGCCGGACGCGATCCTCGGCGATCCCCGGCTCAAGGCACTGATCGACTTCGACGAGCCGGTCGCGGTGCTGTTCGTCTCGGTGCTGCAGTTCGTGCCCGACGACGAGGAGGCCGCCGGGCTCGTCCGCAGGTTCGCCGAGGCGGTGCCGCCGGGCAGCCGGGTGGTCATCTCGACGATCACCGGCACCGGGCAGCGGGAGGACAAGGTCGCGACGATAACGGCCGCCTACGCGAACTCCACGGCCCCGGCCGTGCTGCGACCCCGGGAGCGGATCGAGCGCCTGTTCGGCGGCCTGGACCTGGTGCCGCCCGGGCTCGTGCCGGCGCCCGAATGGCACCCCGGCGTCCACGGCGAGACCGGTGACGGCACGTCCTGGGTGCTGGCCGGAGTCGGCGCGGTCTCCTGATCCCAGGGACAGGGCAAGGCGCGGCGTGGCGGCGGTAAAGCTTCGTCCGCGGACCGCGCGTCGCGCATGACGCGCTGGTGGGCGCGGGTACGGCACATCGCAGGTCAAAGCGATATTCCAGCGACACGAACGGTGCCGACGCATGCAGCAGCAGATCCGCGGGTGGCGCTTCGCCGCCGAGAGAATACCCAGACGCCGAGTCATGCGCGACGGACCGCTCGCGCACTCGGCCCGAACGCTCGTCAGCGCCTGTCAGGAGCTCGGCGACCGGGCTCGGGGCATGAGTGCTCCCACCCACGGGCGAATGTCCGCCGCCCAGGCCATGGCGGCGCGGATGCCCGCACGTGTGGCGGAGTACATGCCCGGCCGGACGCCGACCGGCATGATGGGCCGGATGCCCGCTCGCATGGCGGCGCGGATGCCCGGTCAGATGATGGGGCGGAGACCCACCCGGATGCCCGCTCGCATGGCGCGGCGGATGTCCGGCCGGATGGCGGGCCGGATGACGATGCCCACGGCGATGCCGACGGGCATGACCTCGAACATGAAGCGGGTCGCCGGCGGACTGGGACTGCTGGCCGCCGGAATGGGCGTCGCCCGCTGGGCGATCAACCGGCCGAGCGCACGGGAGCGCGAGCTCAAGAACCGCTGGATCATGGTGACCGTCAACTGCTCGCCACAGCGGCTGGCCTCCCGGGCCGACCTCCCAGAGCCGATCACCCGGCTCGGCGACGCGGTCGACATCAAGATCGCTCCCGCGCCCGGGGACCGCGGCACCGAGCTCGGCGCGCGACTGCGCGACCTGCCGCGTACGAAGGTCGCCGGAATGGTCACCCGGCACCCCGAAGAGGATCCCCGGCGCATGGTCGAACAGGCGCTCCGCGACGCCAAGGCGATCATCGAGACGGGGGAGGTGCTGCGCGGGGAGTGGCCGGCCGCCGCGCAAGCCGCGCAGGCGGGCAAGCTCCTGGAGTTCGCCGGCCGCCGAGGAGGCCGGCAGTGAAGGCGCTGTGCTGGGAGGGCGTGAACCGGCTCTCGGTCGAACGGGTCCCGGACCCGCAGATCCTCAATGACCAGGACGCGATCGTCAAGGTCACGCTGACCACGACCTGCGGCTCGGACCTGCACCTCATCAACGGCTACATCCCGACCATGCAGGCGGGCGACGTGATCGGCCACGAGTTCATGGGGGAGATCGTCGACATCGGCCGCGGGGTCCGCCGCCGCAAGGTCGGCGAGCGGGTCGTCGTGTGCTCCTTCATCGGCTGCGGCCGGTGCTGGTACTGCACGCACGACCTGTGGTCGCTGTGCGACAACACCAATCCCAACTGGGAACTGGCCCAGGACACGCTCGGCTTCGAGACCGGCGGCGTGTACGGCTACTCCCATGCCATGGGCGGGTTCAAGGGCAGCCATTCGGAGTACATCCGGGTCCCGTTCGCCGACTTCGGCACCTTCCCGGTGCCCGACGGCGTCAGCGACCTGGACGCCCTGTACGCCTCCGACGCGGCGCCGACCGGCTGGATGGGCGCCCACATGGGCGGCGTGAAGCCCGGCGACGTCGTCGCGGTGTGGGGCGCGGGCGGCGTCGGCCAGATGGCGGCACGCGCGGCGCAGCTCCTCGGCGCCGAACGCGTCATCGTCATCGACCGGCTGCCCGAGCGGCTCGCCATGGCCGAGCGGTACATGGACGTCGAGACGATCGACTTCTCCCAGACCGACGTACGGGCCGACCTGCACGAGCGTACGGGCGGACGCGGCCCGGACGTGTGCATCGAGGCGGTCGGGATGGAGGCCACCGGCGCCCCGGACGGCCAGTACGCCTACGACCGGGTCAAACAGCAGCTCCACATGCAGCAGGACCGGCCCATCGCGGTGCGCGAGGCGATCCAGGTGTGCGCCAAGGGCGGTTCGGTGTTCGTCCTCGGCGTGTTCGGCGGCATGGTGGACCGGTTCCCGCTCGGCATACTGATGAACAAGGGCCTGGTGCTCGCCGGGGCGCAGCAGCACGGGCACCGCTACATCCCGATGCTGCTCAAGCGCATGGCGAGCGGTGAACTCTCCGCGAGCCAGCTGGCCACCCACGAGATGTCGCTCGACGACGCGCCCCACGGCTATGACATGTTCAAGCACAAGAAGGACGGCTGTGTGCGCGTGGCGTTCCGACCGCACGACTGAGCGCGCCCTGCCGGCCTGTCAGAAGTGCAGGACGACGAACTCGTACTCGGCGGGCCCGGTGAGCCGGGCCCTCCCGTCCTGGTTCTTGTCGATGAAGATCGTCAGGTACACGTCGCCGTGCCACTGCTGCAGGGGCGTCTCCTGCTGGTCGCGCCAGGTGTGGGCGATGTAGACCTTGTCCTGGCCGGCGGACTGGTGGGCGACCCTCGTGCCGACGAACTCGTTGTGGCCCTCGTTGTCCAGGTACAGCGTGCCGCTGCCGTACTCGTAGTCCGCGAGCCCGGTGCCGGGCCGGAAGCAGGGGTTCTCCGCGACCGACGCGCCGTCCTGGAGGTTGAAGACGCCGTCGTCGGTCCAGGCGCAGACCTCCAGGGAGACGTCCTTGGCCTGTCGGGGGAAGCGCAGCTCGAACGGCGCCCTCTTCATCGCGACCGTCACGACGTCCTTGTCGCCCCGCTGCGCGAACGACATGGCGTCCTGGGCGCCGCCCTGCCAGAACTCCAGGCCGAGGCGGGGCGTACGGGACAGCTGACCGGTGTCACCGGAGAGCGCGGACGCGGAGGCCGACGGCGACGGGGTGGGCCTGCGGACGGCGCCGTTTCCGCGCAGGCCCGGCCAGACCACCAGGCCGCCCACGGTGATCACGGCCGCCGTCGCGACGGCGGCGCCCGCGAGCGCCAGGCCGCGGCGGCCCGTGGGCCCTCCCGGTACGGTGCCGGGCGGCGGCGCGCCCGTGTCGGGCAGCTGCTCGTCGGGCAGCACGGACGTCCGGCGGCCCGCCGCGAGCGCCTCGCCGATCGGTGCCCGTCCCGCGTCCGGCCGGCCGAGGAGCCAGATCAGCACGTCGCGCATTGACGGGCGCGCCCGCTCGTCCTTGGCCAGGCACGCCAGGACGAGGTCCCGCAGCGGCCCGGACAGCGGTCCGAGGTCGGGCTTCCCCCGCAGGACGCGGTTGCTGATCGCGGCGATGCTGTCCCCGCCGAACGGCGAGGAGCCCGACGCGGCGAACACCATCACGCAGCCCCAGGCGAACACGTCGGCCGCCGGCCCGATCGTCCGCTCCTCGAACTGCTCCGGCGCCATGTACGCCGGCGTGCCGACGATGCCGCCGGTCAGGGTGGGACCGCCGTCGAGCGTACGGGCGATGCCGAAGTCGATCACCCGTGGCCCGTCGGTGCCGAGCAGCACGTTGGCCGGCTTGAAGTCCCGGTGCACGACGCCGGCCTCGTGGATCGCGGCGAGCGCCGTCGCGGTGGCCACCGCGAGCCGGTGCAACGCCGGACCCGACCGCGGGCCCTCGGCCCGTACCGACTGCAGGAGTGTGGGACCGTCGACGAACTCCGTGACGACGAACGGCGGAGACTTCGCCAGGTTCGCGTCCAGCACCTGGGCGACGCAGAACGGCGCCACCCGCCGGGCCGCCGCCACCTCCTTGGCCAGGCCCGCCCGCATCCGTCCGTCGGCCGCCCACTCGGTGTGCAGGACCTTCAGCGCCACCCGGGAACCGTCCGGGGCGGTCGCCGCGTAGACGACACCCTGACCACCCTCGCCGAGGCGTCCCGTCAGACGGTAACGGCCGAGCTTCCGGGGGTCCCCCGGACGCAGGGACGAGATCTCGGGCATGGGCTCCCCCCGTCGGCTGCCGATCATGCGAACATCGCCACCGTAGGACCCCGCGCGGCGCCGGACCAGAGCGGCCGGAGCCGGGAAATTCGTTCGTGTCCTCACGACTCGTCTTCCTACGATGCCGCGAAGACGTGAACGACCTGGACGGCCGGATTCCCGGTCGCCGGAGGGAGGGCCGTGCGGTGTCCGCGACGGACGGCGACACGATTCGTGAGACCTTTCTGCGTTTCTTCGAACGCAACGGTCACCGGCGCATCGAGGGCGCCTCGCTCGTGCCGGTGGGCGATCCGACGCTGCTGTTCGTCAACTCCGGGATGGCACCGCTGAAGAAGTACTTCACCGGGGAGAAGGTGCCGCCCGCGCCCGACCTGTGCGACGTCCAGGGCTGCGTCCGCACCAAGGACATCGACGACGTCGGCGACCGCCACCACATCACCTACTTCGAGATGCTCGGCAGCTGGTCGATCGGTCACTACTTCAAGGAGCGCGCGGTCGAACTCGCGTACGCGCTGCTGACCGGCGACTTCGGCCTGGACCCGCGGCGTCTCTACGTCAGCGTGTTCGGCGGCGACGAGGCGCTGGGCCTGCCGCCGGACGAGGAGTCGGCGCGCGCGTGGGAGCGGGCCGGAGTCCCGCGCGACCGCATCGTCGCGCTGCCCGCGGAGGACAACTTCTGGGGTCCGGCCGGCCAGAGCGGTCCCTGCGGGCCGTGCACGGAGGTCTTCCTCGACACCGGCGAGGAGTTCGGGCCCGCCTACGTGCCCGGCGGCGTGTTCGACACGAAGCGGCGCTACATCGAGATCTGGAACGCCGGCGTCTTCATGCAGTTCGACAAGGGGCTGGACGGGGTGCTGCGGCCGCTGCCGTTCACCAGCGTCGACACCGGCTCGGGCCTGGAACGCATGGAACTCGCGCTGAACGGCCTCGACAGCGTCTACGACACGAGTCTGTTCGCGCCGCTGGTCCGTACGGTCCAGGACGTCCTGGGCGAGACCGGCGAGGTCCTGCACCACCACCGGGTGATCGCCGACCACCTGCGCGCGGCCGTCGCGATCATGTCCGACGGCGTACGGCCGGGCAACGAGGGCCGCGGCTACATCCCGCGCCGCCTCATCCGCAAGTGCGTGACCCTGGCGATGGGCCGCCACCGGGAACGCCTCGACGTCGCACCGATCGTCGACGCGGTCGTGCGCTCGCTCGGCCCGACGTACCCGCGCATGGCCGCGGAGCAGGCGGCGGTCACGGCGGCGATCGCGGAGGAGCGCGACGAGTTCGGCGACACCGTACGGCGCGGCCTCGACCAGCTCGACCGGGTCGTCGCCCGGCACGGCCGGGTGAGCGGCACGGACGCCTTCCACCTGTTCGCGACGTACGGACTGCCGGTGGAGATCACCCGAGACCTGGCCGCCGCGCGGGGTGTGAGCCTCGACCGTGAGGAGTTCGACGAGGCGCTGCGGCGGCACCGGGAGCTCAGCCGCGGCACCAGGACGGATCGGCGGCTCCGGGTGGACGACGTGCTGCCCGCCGCGATCGCGAGCCGTCCGGCGACGGAGTTCCTCGGCTACGACACCCTGTCGGCCGAGGCCACGGTCCTGACGCTGTTCTCCGACGGCACGACGGCAGAGGCGGTCGCGGCCGGTTCCGACGCCGACCTGATCGTGGACCGCACGCCCTTCTACGGCGAGGGCGGCGGGCAGGTCGGCGACCGTGGCACCGTACGCGTCGTCGGCCGCGACGGGGTGCTGGGCGACGTCATCGAGACCGTCGTGCACGCCGGCGGCGGCCACCTGCATCGCGTGAGCGTCCGG
The DNA here is from genome assembly GCF_050936355.1 of Actinoallomurus sp. CA-142502. Taxonomy (NCBI): domain Bacteria; kingdom Bacillati; phylum Actinomycetota; class Actinomycetes; order Streptosporangiales; family Thermomonosporaceae; genus Actinoallomurus; species Actinoallomurus sp. CA-142502. The sequence goes on along the minus strand of NZ_JBNJMY010000001.1, from coordinate 7,440,898 downwards.
TCGGGCGTCCTGCGGGTCGGCGACACGGTGACCCTGACCGTGGACCCGTCCTCCCGCGCGGACACGGCGGCGAACCACACCGCGACGCATCTGCTGAACGCGGCCCTGCGCACGGTGCTGGGCCCGCACGTACGCCAGGCGGGGTCGCTGGTCGAGCCGCGACGGCTGCGGTTCGACTTCACCCACCCCGGCCCACCGGCGCCCGAGGAACTCGCCGCGGTCGAGCGGCTGGTCAACGAGTGGATCCTGACCGACGCGCCGCGTCGCGTCGAGGTCATGCCCGCGGAGGAGGCGAAGGCGTCCGGCGCCGTGTCGCTGGAGGGCGAGGACTACGGCGAGGCGGTACGCGTGCTGTCGTTCGGCGACTTCTCCAAGGAGCTGTGCGGCGGCACGCACGTGGAGCACACGTCACAGCTCGGCTCGTTCCGCATCGTGTCCGAGCAGAGCGTCGCGGCGGGAGTCCGCCGCGTCGTCGCGGTGACGCGGCGGCGAGCGGTGGACCACTCGATCGAGCAGGGGGCGGCGCTGTCGGACGTGGCGGCCACACTGAGGACGTCACCGAAGGACGTCGTGCCCGCGGCACGCCGTCTCGTGGCGGCGGCCAGGACACCGAAGACGGCGCGCGACACCGCGACGCTCGCGAACGCGGTCGAGACCGTGGTCGACGACGTACCGGTCATGCTGGCCCAGGCGGGCGGCACGGTCGGCGCCCTGCGTGAGCAGGCTCGGCGCACCGCCGGCGAACGCGACCGGGTCGTCGTGCTCTGGACCACCTCGGGGGAGAAGAACACCCTGGTGGTCAGCGTCCCGGCGAGCCTGGCCGACCGCCTGCGCGCCGACGCGCTGGTCAAGAGCGCCACCCGGCGGCTGGGCGGCGGTGGCGGAGGCAACGCCCGCATCGCCCAGGGCGGCCTGACCACCGCCCCGACCACCGAGTCATTGATCGAGGTCCTCACCGAAGCCGTTCCGGATTGAACGCCGCCGACCCGACCGGGCCGGTGATTAGTCTTGGCTCCCATGTGGTGGATCGTGGTGGCGCTGTTCTATGGGAGCGTCGCGTTGATCTTCGGCTTCGCCGGCGATCGCCACATCAGCAACACCGTGCGCAGGTCAGGGCTTTTCGGTGTGATGACGGGTCTGATGACGGTGATCCAACACCCGATGCCGCATCCATGGGCCAAGCAGGTCGCGCTCTCCATGGTGTTGGTCGGCCTTTTCGCGTCCGTCGTACGGCGCGGGCGGATCCGTGCCCGACAGCGTGTGCATCCGCCTCTGGATCCGGCCGCCGCCTTCGAGGCGAACGAATCGGGCCTCCTCTCCTTGCGGAGGTTCGATCTGACCGGCACGGTGGAGACGCTGAACGACAGCGTTGAGAAGCTCCGGTTGGCCGTCCAGGCGAGTGTGGGCGAGCGGGTCCGGATCGAGTATGCGGCGAACCTGGTGATGGCGTTACGCGGCAGGTACGAGCGTCTGCGGAACCGGGAGGATCTGGACGAGGCGATCGCGACCGGCCGGGAGGTGGCCAAGGCCGAGTCCGCACGTGAGCGACGCCGAGGCGCCCTGCTCTCACAACTGAGCTGCGCACTGCGCGTGCGCTATGACCACTTCGGAGACGCCACCGATCTTGAGAACGCGCTCAAGATCAGCCGGGAGGCCGTGCGCGTCGTACCCGCCGGCTACGTGGGCGACCGCGTCGCCTGTCTCGGCGAACTGAGCGCCGTGCTGCGCAGCCGGTACGAGCGCACCCAGTGTACGGACGACCTCGATGAGGCGATCGAGACGCTGGAACACGTCCTGACGATCACACAGTCGGGCGATCGGCCGTACGTGCGGGTGGTCCATCTGACCACGCTCTGCAGCCTGCTCGTCCAGCGTCACCGGGCGACCGGCCGGTGGACCGACCTCGACCGGGCGCTGGCCGTCGGCCGGCAGGCCGTGCGGCGCATGCACGCTGACCATCGCCTCTACAACGTCTGCCTGAACAACCTCGCCCTCGTGCTGCGCGTGCGGTGCGAGCACACCCCGAACGCGGCGGAGCTGGAGGAGGCCGTCGAACTGGCCCGTGCCGCCGTCAACAACGCCCCCGGCGACGACCCTGCCCGTGCCTATAACCAGTTGAGCCTGGCACTGGCGTTGCACGGCCGATACCGGGCCGCCGGCCGGCCCGCCGACCTGACCGACGCGCTGACGCTGGCGCGCGACGCGACGAGCAGCCCGGTGGCCGACATCCCGGCCCGGGTGGCCGCCGGGATCGCCGGTGGCGGCATCGCCGCCACGGCGGGGGAGTACGCGGAAGCGGCGGAAGCCCTGGAGATGGTGATCGAATTGCTGCCACGGCTGGCAGCACGCGAGCTGCGCAGGAGCGACCAGGAGCACCGGCTCGGCCAGGGATCCGGCATCGCGGCCTCCGCCGCCGCCTGTGCGCTCGCCGCCGGGCAGCCCGAAAAGGCCGTGAGATTGCTGGAGCAGGGCCGAGGAGTGTTACTCGCACGCGCCCTGGACACCCGCGCCGACCTGACCGCACTGCGCCATCACCATCCCCGGCTCGCCGAGGAATTCGAGGAGTTGCGCGACGTACTCGACGCCGTGCACGTCCCCGAGCCGCTCATGGACGCCGGCCAGGAGGACGGCGAGGAGCCGATCGGGACGGTCCCGGCTTCGGACGACGGTGCCGTCCGGGGCGGCGAAACGGACCGGAATACGCGGCTTGCGCTGGCGAGCCGCTGGGACTCATTGCTGGAACGCATTCGAGACCAGCCCGGCTTCGCGGCCTTCGCCCGCGGCCCCGAGCTCGCCGCACTGCAGGCCACCGCGGAGGCGGGACCCATCGTCTTCCTGAACGTCAGCACGTACCGGTCCGACGCGATCATTCTGGAGTCCGGCGGCGTGCGGACGATCCGCCTGCCCGCCGTCACGCCACAGGCGGTGGCGGAACAGGTACGCAAGACGACCGACGCGGTACGGCGCGAGCACCTGCTCGATCTGGGCCGGCAGGAGTGTTTCGGCGAGGTGCTGGCCTGGCTGTGGGACGCGGTGGCCGAACCGGTGGTGAGGGCCCTCGACCTCCACCGGCCGCAGCCGGGTGAGGCCCCGCCCCGGGTGTGGTGGGTGCCGACCGGGCCGCTGACACTGCTGCCGGTACACGCGGCGGGCCATCACGACACACGTGATCATCCGGATCCCAAGACCCTGCTGGACCGGGTGGTCTCCTCCTACGTGCCCACGGTGCGTACCCTGCGCGCGGCCAGGGCGGGTCGATCATCCCGCACGGCGCCCCGCCCTCTGGTCGTCGCCCTTCCGGAAACACCCGACGCACCCCCACTACGCGGAGCACTGGCGGAGGCCGAGGCGGTGCGGCGCCTGTTCACCGGTGCCCGGGTGCTGTCCGGCCCTGAGGCGGTGGCCGAACGCGTCCTGGCCGAACTACCCCACTCGCCCTGGGTCCACTTCGCCTGCCACGCGGTCACGAACCCGGACGCGCCGTCCCAAGGGCGGCTGATCCTCCATGACCACCAACGGCGTCCGTTCTCCGTGGCCGACATCTCCCGCCTGCGGCTGCGGAACGCCGAACTGGCCTACGTCTCCTCCTGCTCGACCGCCCAGCCAGGGGAGCGCCTGTTCGACGAGGGGATCCACCTGGCGTCCTCCTTCCAACTCGCGGGCTTTCGGCAAGTGGTCGCCACGCTCTGGCTGCTGCACGATCGTGTCGGCGTGGAGTTCGCCACGCAGGTCTACCGGCATCTGACTGCCTCGGGCACCTCGTCCGGAGCGCCGGCCGCCGCGGCCGCCGTGCATCAGGCGACGCTCACGGCACGTGATCGATACCCGAACTTTCCGGCGCTGTGGGCCGGACACATCCATGTAGGTCAGTGACACTCATTCATCGGATCGTGGTGTCCGTCCGGGAGTGGACTGCTGCGCCGGCTGTTGTGCGGGCGTCGAGGCGCCGGCACGCCCGATCGGCCCCTGAGCGGGCTCTGGCATCTGGTCAGAGGGCGTGTAGCCGCGGAACTCACCGGACTCGGCGAGCAGTTCCAGCTCATACGGCGTCAGTTCGGGCAAGGGTCTCTCCCGGGTGTCTCAGGCCTTGATCCGGTGGGTGGATGAGCTCGACGACATCGGCGTCGGCACCGCGGATGTGCAGTCCAGCGGTTCTCTCGACCCGGCCGGCGAAGCTGCCGTCGGAGTTCATCCGCCAGGCGGACTCCAGGAAGAGCTCCGCCGGTTCGGGGTAGGACGTCGCGTAGGACTCGGACCCGTACCATCCGCCGACCCAGGTCCCGTCCTTAAGGCGGACGCGCACGAAACACGAACCGCGATGCCGGAACATGCGGTCCCACGCGCTGGGCGCCGCCCGGTACCGAGAGGGCAGCCGACGGCGCTGCCACAGCGACACGCATCCGGCCGCGGCCGCCGGGACGGCGACGAAGAGGACCAGCGCCAGCAGACCGGCGAGGCGTGGCTGGTGCCGGACGCCGTCCCAGCCCCCTCCGCGCCCCTGAGCGGCGCGTACCAACATCGGCCCCGAGATGATCGCGTACAGCGAGTCGAGCAGCACCGAGGCCGTCACAGCCCGCAGCACCCGCTCGCCCAGGTTGCTCTCTCGCGCGACGGGACCGCGCAGGCGCTCACGCAGGAACTGGTAACTCACCCCGGGCAGCACGAAGAACACCAGGAGGAGCGCCTGCAGCACGGTGGACGGAGCCTGGTCCATGGCTCAGAACCCCGACAGGTCGTGCGGGTCGTACCGGACCGTGATGCTCCGTCGATGGCCGTGTACTGCCAGCACACCCAAGATGAGCGCGCCGGCCGCGCCACCGAGGGCGAGCCACGACCGCCTGACGTCCACCCACGCGATGAGTTCGTGTCTCTGCGACAGGAGAAGAGCCAGGCCGGTGAGGCCCAGCACGCCCCACATCAGCGGGACGAGCAGATTCTTGTTGCTCGTGGCGATCTCCGCGAGGAACATCAGTCCCGCCTCCAGGGACATCACGCCGTTGACCAAAGCGCCGCCACCCGCGTGGCCGAGGAGGATTGCCTCCCCCGCCACCACTAAGGCGACGGCGAGTAACACCCTTAGCCGCACGCGTCCGTTTCTGGGCAGGAAACACACGGTCATGACCACGACCACTCCGGCAAAGTTCGACCAGTTCACGCCCGGCGTCCTCTTCTCGTGAGTGCGTTGTCCTGCCGCACTGTACGACGGGTCAACCGGCGTTCGGGCTCCTTCGCGCGTTCTCGGTCCTGCTGTGGGTGACGGAGGCGGGCGAGACGGTCACGTCGAAGTAGGTGTCCGGGTACGGCTCCTGCCGGTAGGTGAAGTGCCACCACTCCTCCGGGATGCCGGTGAAGCCCGCGCCCTCCATCAGGCGCTTCAGCCACAGGCGGTCCGTGTGGGCCGTACCGGTGATGCGGCCGTCCAGCGTGTGGGCGCGCTCGTCGAAGCAGTCGAAGCCGGTGCCCATGTCGATCGAGGCGTCCGGGAAGCGCTGGGCCTTCGGCGCGTAGCAGGAGGTCAGGTGCTCGCCCGGCCGGTACGGGCGGGTGGGCGTGGCCGGCAGCCTCACGATCGAGAGGTCGACCGTACTGCCGCGGCTGTGGCCCGACCGGCGGGCGATGTATCCCTCGTCGAACAGCCGGGACTTGTCGACCTCGGGGTAGAACTCGGCCTTCATCGCGTGGTCGCCGGGGTCGCCCGACCACGCCACGAACCGGTCCACGGCCCGTTGCGGGCGGTAGCAGTCGTACACCTTCAGCGAGTAACCGCGGTGGAGGAGCCCCTGTTGCACCCGGTGCAGGGCCCGCGCCGCCGGAACGGTCAGGAGGCACAGCGGCGCCTGGTAGCCGGTGACGACCCGCCCGGTGAAGTTGTGCGGCGTGGCGTACCGGATGTCCTGGATGATCGTCGAGTCGACCGAGCTCAGCGCGACGAAGTGCGGACGCGGCTCGGCGGCCGCCGTCCCGGCCGGGGCGAGTAGCGCGGCCACGACCAGACCGCAGAGCGCGAAGACAGCTCTCTTCATCCGTACACGATAGGCGTCACGTGGAGTGACGGTCCCGCGCCGGGGGACGCGAGGCTGCACGGAGAGTGATCGTCGCCTGCCGAGGGCATGCGGCACAGGGCACCGAGCTTTTCCACTCACCGACCACGTCACCGACCTGGCGTCCGACAGCCGTCCCCATCGCGCCCTGTGGGACGCCACCGCAGCCGCACTCCTCCTCACGGAACTGGGCGACGACGGGCCCGCCCACCGTGGTGGTGCGGGCCCGTACGGGGGTGAGTGTCAGCCGCCGAGGGCGTGGACCATGTTCATGATCGCGGTGATCTGGGCGCCGCCGTGGGTGTCGTAGTTGCCCGCGTTCAGGTATCCCCACCAGTCCCAGCAGCCCTGGGGGTTGCTGCCGAAGTTCGCGACGGCCTGCGGGTAGAGGACGATCATGTTGTTCGTGTCGCCGTACTCGTTCAGGTGCGCCTTGGTGACGAACGTCGTGCCGATGGAGCCGGCGCCCTGCAGGCAGCCGTGCAGTGCGACCATGAGCCGGCACGAGGTGCCCGAGGCGCAGGCGGGCGGCACGTAGGCGTAGCCGGTGGCGCCCATGCTGATCGCGCTCGCGCTGCCGCCGGGCGCGTAGGCGTTCTGGTCGAACGACACGACGCTGCCGGACGGGCTCGCGGCCGGTGCGGCGACCGACCCGAACAGCTGGGTGAGCATCGTGCGTTCCGGGTCGGTGCCGCAGTTGTTGATGTAGGGGGTGTAGCTCGTGCCGCAGGCGTTCGGGCCGAGCGGGCTGACCCAGGAGTGTGCCGCCGGGGTCGTGTTGTCGTACGTCACGTTCGCGCCGAAGTCCTTGTAGAACTGCACGAGGTCGTTGGAGGAGCCGACGCTGACGGTCGTGTCGGCGGTGCCGTGGAAGACGTACACGCGGTGGCCCGACAGGTTCGCGACGTTGTCGATCGTGCCCTGCGCGGACCGGGTGCGGGCCGTCTGCTCCAGCGAGGACAGGTTCCGGCTCTGGATGTTGTACATGCACGCCAGCTCGGCGGTGGTGAGGCTGCCCTGGGCGCAGTGGTACGGGCCGCCCGCGAAGACGCCGGTGCCCTTGATCGTGCCGGAGTAGGCCACGTGGAGCTGGTCGGCCATGAAGCCGCCGGAGGACACCCCCGAGTCGTAGACGGCGCTGACGTTGTAACGGCCCAGCGTGGCGGCGTGGGCGGGTGCGGCGACCGCGGTCGCGGCGGTGCCGAGCAGGCCGGTCGCCGCGAGGGCGACGGCACCCCGGCGGAGGCGGCGCAGAGTTAATCTCATCGTGCTCCTTTCCTCAAGCGGCTCGCTGGTCAGGACGCCAGCGAGCAGGTGTTGGCGAGGTCTCCGGAGGCCGGCCTGGGCAGCGTGGCGCTGGGCGGCGGCGTGTGACCGGCCGACCAGCCCTCCATCGCGGTGAACGCGGCGCGGAAGCACGGCAACATGGGCCGCAGCCGGTCGGGATACGTGTCGTACAGCCCGTCGACGTGGTTGCCGCCCTCGACCCGGTAGTAGCGGAACGGCCCGCGCACCATGCGGGCGTACACGTCGCCGTCCTGGGAGATCGGCAGCAGCGTGTCCAGCGTGCCCTGGAGGGTGATCAGCGGTTTGCGGATCCGGCCGGTCAGCGACACGCGGGCCACCGCCCGGTGCACCGAGCGGGGCCGGGCGGCGTAGTCGTAGTCGGCGTCACAGCCCGGCGTGCCGCTCGCGCAGTACGGTGTGCCCGCCTCGGTGGCGCCGTCGTAGGAGGGGTCGAACTCCTCCCGGTAGATCCGCTGGGTCAGGTCCCAGTAGACCTGCTCGTGGTACGGCCAGAGGAACTCCGAGCCGGGCGCGAGGCCGGCGTCCAGCAGCGCCCGGTGCGCCTCGGCGGAGCCGGCGGCGTAGGCGGGGTAGTTCCTCAGCAGCGCCGGCAGGTAGGTGAACAGGTTCGGGCCGTCCGCGCGGAACAGCGTGCCCTCCCAGTCCACGCCGCCGTCGTACAGCTCCGGGTGGTTCTCCAGCTGCCAGCGGACCAGGTAGCCGCCGTTGGAGATGCCGGCCGCGTACGTCCGCGCGGGCGCCCGGCCGTACCTGCGGGCGACCGCCGTCCTGGCCGCACGGGCGAGCTGGGTGACGCGGGTGTTCCACTCGGCGACGGCGTCGCCGGGTCGCCGTCCGTCCCGGTAGAACGCCGAGCCGACGTTGCCCTTGTCGGTCGCCGCGTAGGCGTACCCGCGGGCGAGCACCCAGTCGGAGATCGTGAAGTCGTTGGCGTACTGCGCGCGGTTCCCGGGCGTGCCGGCGACCACGAGTCCGCCGTTCCAGTGGTCGGGCAGGCGGATCACGAACTGGGAGTCGTGGTTCCAGCCGTGCGTGGTGTTCAGCGTCGAGGTGTCGGGGAAGTAGCCGTCGATCTGCGTGCCCGGCACCCCGGTCGGGTTGCGCGTCCCGGCCGGTTGCAGGCCCGCCCACTGCGCCGGGTCGCTGTGCCCGTCGGCGACGGTGCCGGCCGTGGTCAGGTCGGGCAGGCACGCGCCGACCTCGTACGCCGCGCCGGGCACGGCGACCTCGCACGAGCGCGGGGAGGCCGCGACGGCCGGTGGCGCGGTGAGCGTGAGACCCAGGGCCATCGCGGCGAGGAGGCGAATACGCGGCATGAAGTCTCCCTGCGTCGTCGGCGCCCCCCGAGAACGCCGTAATCGTCACCGCGCGGGCGACCGTGTTCCATCGGCCGCCGCCACACTTTCGCGCCACCGGAGGTGTGCGTGACCCACATCAGCCACTCGTGGGGGGTACGGACCCGGCGGTCGCGGCCGTGGTGACCGGGGTCCTGTGGAGGAGAGGAACGCCTCTTCGCGGCCGAATGTGTGTTCGCGGCACATGGTCGGTCGCTGACCCGCGTCCTAGGGTTCCCGGTCAACGAACGGTGTGATCGACGCGACAACGGCAGGAGAGCGGATGGCAGCGGTTCTGCGCGCCCGGGGCCTGGCCAAGGAGTTTCGCGGCTTCCGTGCCGTCGACGACGTGGACCTCGACGTCCCCGAAGGCGGCGTGCACGCGCTCGTGGGCCCGAACGGCGCCGGCAAGACGACGCTGTTCAACCTCCTCACCGGGTTTCTGCGGCCGACGGCGGGCCGCGTGACGTTCGGCGAGCACGAGCTGTCCGGGCGGCCGCCCGAGCGGATCGCCCGTCTCGGGGTCGCCAGGTCCTTTCAGATCACGAGCCTGTTCGCGCAGCTCACCGCGCGGGAGCACGTCGAGCTGGCGTTGCAGGGCGGCACCGGCCTCGGCTGGCGGTTCTGGCGTTCGGACAAGCGGCTGGGCCGGTTCGGCGACCGCGCGCGGGACCTGCTCGCGCAGGTGCGCCTCGCCGACCTGGCCGACACGCGTGCGGGCGCGCTCTCGTACGGGCACAAACGGGCGCTCGAACTGGCGCTGGCCCTCGCCCTGGACCCGAAGGTGCTGCTCCTGGACGAGCCGACCGCAGGCATGGGCGCCGAGGACGTCGACGCCACCGTCGAACTGATCGGCCGCGTACGCGACGGCCGGACGGTCGTGCTGGTCGAGCACAACATGAACGTCGTCGCCTCGCTCGCCGACAAGGTCACCGTCCTGCAGTCGGGCCGGGTCCTCGCCGAGGGGCCGTACGCCGAGATCCGGCGCGACCCCCGGGTCGTCGCCGCCTACCTGGGAGACGCCGATGCTACGGATTGACCGCCTGTCCGCCTGGTACGGCGAGGCGCGGGCGTTGCGCGAGGTGTCCCTGGAGGTCGGCGAGGGCGAGATCGTCACCCTGGTCGGCCGCAACGGGGCCGGCAAGACGACCCTGCTGCGCTGCGTCATGGGCCTGCACTCCCAGGCCGAGGGCACGGTGGAGTTTCTCGGCGCCGACGTGTCACGCCTCGCGCCGCACCGGCGGGCGCAGCGCGGGCTCGGCTACGTGCCGGACGACCGGGGGATCTACGCGAACCTCTCGGTCGAGGAGAACCTCCTGCTGCCGCCGGTGGCCGGCCCGAAGCCGTGGTCGCTGGACCAGGTGTACGACACCTTCCCCCGGCTGCGCGAACGGCGCCGTTCGCCGGGCACCAGGCTCTCCGGCGGCGAACAGCAGATGCTCGCGCTCGCCCGGGTGCTGAGGATGGGCGCGCGGCTGCTGCTGTGCGACGAGCCGACCGAAGGCCTGTCCCCGCTGATCATCCAGCAGATCGGCGGGATCCTGCGCGACGTCAAGGACCAGGGCGTCACCGTCCTGCTCATCGAGCAGAACGTGCACTTCGCCGCCACGGTGGCCGACCGGCACTACCTGCTCGCCGAGGGCCGGATCGCCGAATCGATGGACAACGCCGAGGTCAAGGCGCGCGAGCACGAGCTCCTCGGCTACCTCGGAATCTGAAGGAGAACGCGATGAGGACTTATCGTCGTACGGCCGCGCTGGCCGCCGGGGTGGCCCTGGTCACCGCCGGATGCAACGGCGGTCCCGGCGGAGGCGGCGGGAAGATCAGCGACGGCAAGATCGAGATCGCCGTCCTCAACGACCAGTCCGGCGTCTACGCCGACCTTTCGGGCAAGGCCAGCGTCGAGGCGGTCAAGATGGCGATCGCCGACTTCAAGGCCAAGTACGGCGGCAAGGCCGTGGCCAAGAAGATCGAGGTCACCACCGCCGACCACCAGAACAAGCCGGAGGTCGCGAGCTCCAAGGCCCAGGAGCTGTACGACCGGCAGCGCGCCGACATCATCCTCGACGTGCCGACCTCCTCGGCCGCCCTCGCCGTGGCGGGCGTCGCCAAGTCCAAGAAGAAGATCTTCATGGACATCGGCGCGGGCACCACCGCGCTGGAGGGCGCGCAGTGCAACAAGTACACGTTCCACTACGGCTACAACACCTACATGCTGGCGCACGGCACCGGCGACACCATCACCCAGGACGGCGCGAAGAACTGGTACATCATCTACCCGGACTACGCGTTCGGGCAGGACATGACCAAGAGCTTCAGTGCCGCGATCAAGGGCGCCGGCGGCACGATCGTCAAGAACGACCCGACGCCGTTCCCCAGCGACAACTTCTCCACGTTCCTGCTCAAGGCGCCCGGGCTGAACCCCAAGCCGCAGGTGCTCGGCGCCATGCAGGCCGGCGGTGACCTGGTCAACCTCGTCAAGCAGTACAACGAGTACGGGCTGAGGAAGAAGGGCATCGGGCTGGCCGTCGGGCTGATGTTCCTCACCGACATCCACTCGGTCGGCCCGGACGCCCTGGCGGGCACGAAGTTCAGCGACGCCTGGTACTGGAACGCGAGCCCGGACAACCGGGCCTGGGCGGACCGGTTCCTGGCCAAGACCGGCAAGCGGCCGACCTTCGCGCACGCGGCGAACTACTCCGCCGCCCTGCAGTACCTCGAGGCGGTCCAGCGCGCCGGCACCGACAAGTCCGACGCCGTGGTCAAGCAGCTGGAGGGCTACAAGTTCGGCGACGTGTTCGCCAAGAACGGCACGATCCGCGCGCAGGACCACCTCCTGCTGCACGACGCCTACCTCGCCCAGGTGAAGCCGTCCGCTGAGGTCAAGGAGCCCTGGGACTACGAGAAGATCCTCAAGACCATTCCCGCGGACCAGGCGTTCCAGCAGCCCGACGCGGCGTGCGGGCTCTGATGCTGCAACAGGCATTCGACGGCCTCGTCAGCGGGGCGTTCTACGCCCTGCTGGCCCTGGGCCTGGCGGTCATCTTCGGCATGCTCGGCGTGGTCAACTTCGCCCACGGCGCCTTCTACATGCTCGGCGCGTTCGGCGCGTACGTGCTGCTGGACCACTGGGGCGTGAGCTTCTGGATCGCGCTGCCCGTCGTACCGGTCGTGCTCGGCGTCGTCGGCGTGGCCGTCGAACGGCTGCTGGTCCGCCGGCTCGCGGCGCTCGACCCGCTGTACAACTTCCTGCTCACCTTCGGCATCGCGCTCGTGCTGCAGGACCTGGTCAAACGGGAGTACGGCGTGCAGTCCCAGCCGTACCCGCGCCCGTCCGCGCTGTCCGGCTCGGTGAACCTCGGGCTGTTCTCCTATCCGTCGTACCGGGTGTTCGTGCTCGGCGTCGCGGTCGTCGCCTGCCTGGTGGTCTGGTACGCGCTGTCCCGTACGCGGGCGGGGATGATCGTCCGGGCCGCCACCGAACGGCCGGAGCTGACCCGCGCGCTCGGCATCGACGTCGGGCGGTGGGTCACCCCGGTGTTCGGCGCCGGGATCGCCCTGGCCGGGCTCGCCGGGGTGCTGGCCGCGCCGATGCGCGCGGTCAACCCGCTCATGGGATCGGACCTGATCATCGCGGTCTTCGCGGTGGTCGTGATCGGCGGGCTCGGCTCGATCTTCGGCTCGGTGGTGTCCGGCTTCGCGGTCGGCGTGCTCACCGCCGTGACGAACTTCTACCTTCCGTCGCTGTCGCAGACGCTGGTGTTCATCCTCATGGTCGTCGTCCTGCTCTGGCGGCCCGCGGGGCTGTTCGGACGCGAGGAGGGAGTCGCGTGATCCTCCGGAGACTGGCCGCCCGGCCCGTCCTGCTCGCCGCGGGCCTGCTGGTGGCGCTCGCCCTGCCGTGGCTGATCTATCCGCCGGTCGCGATGGACATGGTCTGCTGGGCCCTGTTCGCGGTGGCGGTCGACCTCCTGCTCGGCTTCACCGGGCTGCTGTCGTTCGGGCACGCGGCGTTCTGGGGCTCCTCGGCGTACCTGACCGGGCTGATCGCGCTGCACAGCGGGCTGCCGTTCCCGGTCGCGGTGCTCGGCGGAGCGCTGGCCGCGGCCGTGCTGGCGGTGCCGATCGGCTGGCTGTCGGTGCGGCGCACCGGCATCTACTTCGCCATGGTGACGCTGGCGTTCGCGCAGCTGGTCTACTTCGTCGCGAACCAGTGGCGCGGCCTGACCGGCGGGGAGAACGGGCTGCAGGGCATCCCGCGCGACTTCTTCGGCGTCGACCTGTCCGACCCGTTCTTCTTCTACTACGCGGGCCTGCCGATCGCCGTGCTCGGGCTGTGGTTCGCCTGGCGCGTGGTGCGTTCGCCGTTCGGCCGGGTGCTGGTCGCGGTGCGCGACAACCCGGCGCGCGCCCGTGCGCTCGGCTACCCCGTCGACCGGTACAAGCTGCTCGCGTTCGTGCTGTCCGCCGGGCTGTCCGGGCTGGCCGGGGGACTGTTCACCATGGGGCACGGCTTCGTCTCGCTGGAGGAGGTGTACTGGACCACCTCGGGCCAGGTCGTGATGATGGTCGTCCTCGGCGGCATCGGCACACTGTGGGGCGGCGTGCTCGGCGCGGTCCTGATCGTCGAGCTGGGCGACTACCTGTCCACGGCCGGCTTCGAGGAGACCGGCATCGTCACGGGGACCGTGTTCGCCCTCACCGTGCTGGTCTTCCGGCGCGGCATCTGGGGCACCGCCGCCTGGCTGACGGCCGGCCGCCGCGAGCGCGCCGCGGCCGGGGCGGCCGTACCCGTCGGCGAGAGGGAGAACGGGGAGCCGGTCAGAGCGTGAACGCGAGGGGCCGGTCAGAGCGGGAGGCTGCCGCGCAGGCGGTGCAGGTGCAGCGCGAGCTGGATCTGCAGCGCCCGGTCGGCCCGCTGCCAGTCGGCGCCGATGAGCCGGCCGATCCGCTCCAGCCGCTGGGTGACGGTGTTGGTGTGGATGTGGAGCCGCTCGGCGGTGCGCGCGAGGCTGCCGCCGGTGCCGAAGTAGATCGCCATCGTCAGTGTCAGCGCCGTTCCCCGGCGTTCGTCGTAGGCGATGACCGGGCCGAGCGTGCGCTCGACGAACGCGCCCGTGTCGCCGCCCTCGCCGATCAGCAGCCCGACGAAGCCCAGGCCGTCCGCGCTCGCGCCGTCGCCCTCGCGGCCGAGGGCCAGCAGCGCGTCGGCGCAGCGCCGTGCCTCCCGGCGCGCCGCGTCCGCGCCGCCGGGCAGGTCGACCGGGCCGGCCGCGCCGGCGGTGGCGGGCAGGCCGAGCGCGGCCCCGAGTTCCCTGGCGACACGGGCGGCGGCCTCCTCCGGACGATGGCCGGGCAGCAGCAGCACCACCTCACCGGAGTAGGCGGTGCTGAGGCCGTGTTCGGCCGCGGAGAACGACGACGCCCAGAACGCCGCCCGCTCGCGCCGGCCGCCGTGTCTGGCGACGACGAGGACGTGGTCGGCGCCCAGGTCGACGCCCAGCCGGCGGGCGCGGGCGTCGAGCGCGTCCGGGTCCGAGACGTGCCCGGCGACCAGGTCGTCCAGCAGCTCGCCGCGTACCCGGCCCTCGACCTCGGTCATGTTGCGGCGGAACAGCAGCAGCAGCGCCATGACCAGGGCGGCGCGCTCCAGGATCCGCTCGTCGGCGTCGGCGATGTCACCGGAGGCGTGCAGCGCCAGCGTGCCGAGCACCTCCGCGCCCGCGCCGATCGGGATGACTCGCAGGTCGCCCCGCCGCGCCGTACGGCCCAGCGTGCGCGCTCGTGTGATCAGATCCTCGTCCACCCGATCGACCCGGCCGACCTCGGCGAGGCGGCGGCCGTCGGCGTCCAGCACGACGAGTGAGCCGCCGAGGATGTCGGTCACCACCGACGCGACGTCCTCGACGCCGCCGCCCCGTACGACCAGGTCGGTCATGCGGTCGTGCGCCCGCGCGGCCCGTTCGACCGCGTCGCCGCGCACTCGTGCGGCCTCGCTGGCCGCGCTCAGCTCCTCCAGCGTGACGCGGGTCTCCTGGAGCAGGCGGGCGTTGTCGATCGCGACCGCGGCGTGGGCGGCCAGCGAGCACAGCAGCGCCACCTCCTCCTGGGCGTAGGAGCGTTCGGCCCGGTCGGCGGCGAACAGCACGCCGATGACCCGCTCGCCGAGCCGCATCGGCACTCCGAGAATGCCGACGAGCCCCTCCTCGGTGACCCCGCCGTCGATCGACCCGGTGTGCCGGAACCGTTCGTCGTTCAGGTAGCCGGAGCTGGCGTACGGCGCGCCGGTCTGCGCGACCAGCCCGCCGAGCCCGGAGCCGAGCGGCAGCCGGAGCGTCTGGAAGGCACGCGAGATGGAGCCGTCGGTGACGCGCATGTACGTGTCGCCGCGGCTCGGGTCGTTCAGCGTCATGTACGCGACGTCGGCGCCCAGCAGCTGGCGCGCCCGGCGCACGATGGCGTTCAGCACCGCGTCGAGGTCGCGCAGCCCGGCCAGGTCGCTCGCGGTCTCGAACAGCGCGGACAGCTCCACCTCCCGCCGCGCCCGCCGGGCCAGCAGCGCGCGTACGCGCAACGCGGCCGTCTTGGCCTGTTCCAGCTCGGCGAGGTCGGCGGGGGAGGCGCCGGCGGCCCTCGCCTCGGCGATCGGCGTCTCGAAGTCGACCGCCGGCGCCTCACGGGCGAGCAGTTCGAAGAAGATCCGGGTGTTCACGGGGGGTGTTCTCGCGGGTCAGTGCGCGGTCCAGCCTCCGTCGATCGGCATCGAGGAGCCGGTGATGAACGCCGCCTGTTCGGAGCACAGGTAGGCCACCACGTCGGCGACCTCGGCGGGTTCGAGCAGCCGCTTGATCGCGGCCGGCTCCAGCATGACCTGCTCGACGACCTCCGTCTCGCTGAGGCCGTGCGCCCGGGCCTGCGCGGCGATCTGCTTCTCCACCAGCGGCGTACGGACGTAGGAGGGGTTGACGCAGTTGGAGGTCACGCCGTGCTCGGCGCCCTCGAGCGCGATCACCTTGGACATGCCCTCGATGGCGTGCTTGGCCGTGACGTAGGCGACCTTGTACGGCGAGGCGACGAGCCCGTGCACCGAGGAGACGTTGACGATGCGCCCCCAGCCCTGGGCGTACATGCCGGGAAGGAGCCGGCGCGCCAGGCGGAAGGGCGTCTCCACCATGAGCCGCTGGATCCGCGCGAACTCCTCCGGCGGGAACTCGTGCACCGGCGCCACATGCTGCAGGCCGGCATTGTTGACGAGGATGTCGGCGGCCAGATCCAGGGTGTCCACGACGTCCGGTTCGGACAGGTCGGCCACCCGGAACTCCCCGCCGGCCTCGCTCGCGGCCTCCTTGGCCCCGTCGGCGCTGACGTCCACCACGATCACATGCGCGCCCGCCTCGGCGAGCCTCCGCGCACAGGCCCGCCCGATGCCACTGGCCCCGCCGGTCACGACCGCGGTCCTGCCGGTCAGCTCCCGGTGCTTCGCCGTCTCACCACTCATGCCAGCGAACCTAGACCGCCGGCCCCGGTCGCTCCACATGGGAGGCCTCCATGACTCGGAGCCGACCAATGTGGTACGGCACATGTCCGGCGGTGGGTCAGTGGCGGGTTGGGCGGGACAGGTCCGGGGCCGCGGCGCCCGGGACGGCCGAGCCGACGGTCAGCAGCAGCCGGCCCGCGACCGTGGGCAGGCCCTCTCTGGTGGCGCAGGACTGGGGCCGGGCGGTGGACATCGTGTAGGCCGCGCTCCACTTCTGCCCGTCGAACTCCCCGTCGGTGACCGTGCCCTTGATCGCGACCACGCTCTGGCCGGCGTTGACCGAGACCACCGCGGTGAAGGACATCGTGCTGGTCCGGCCGTTGTTCCAGGTGACCTTCCGGGTGCCGGAGTACCGGCCGGAGACGCAGGACAGCCGGCCGGTGGCGTGGAAGGTCGACCGGGCGGCGGTGATGGCCGGGTCCGCGCTGGAGACGCACCGGGTGAGCGTGGACGTGCCGTGGATGGTGATCTCCTGCGGCCGCGTCGTCAGGCCGGGGGAGTAGGCGACGGTCTGCGAGCCGCCGCAGGCGGTGGTCCCCGCCGTTCGGGCCGCATGCGCGCGGCCTGCTCGTGGGCGGGAGACGGCGCCGGCGGAGTCCGGGGTGAGCGCGGCGGCGGACAACGCGAGCCCGGTCATCGCCATCACCGCGGGTAGGAATGGGGAGGAGCCGGATGAGGGCCTGCGAACCAGCATGTCTTCTCCTTACCGCGGCGGCACCACCGCGCCTGTCGTCCTGGATCCGCCGACGAATGGCGCGTTGCTCACTGTCACATGTCGATTACTGACAGTCAACGAAATCTGTTGTGCGAGGCAGGCCGGTGTCGCATGATCAACGGCCCGAAGTGGCGCGTTCTGGTCGGTATCCGGGCGTCTTGATCATGTGGCATCGCCGTACGCTGCGGCGTTTCGACGACCCGAGGTCGTGATCGGCGACGGCCGAGAGGCGGGTGGCCGGCGGAAACCATGGCGATCTCTCGTCTTCGCGGCCGGGTGAATGGCCGGTGTGCCAGGCGATTTCCACTCTTCGTAGCCGATGATTACCGAGAGTAGTATGCCGCCTGATGATTACGGACCCGCGTACGAACGCCGCCCACGGACACCGCTGGGTGCTGTGGCTGTTCGTGTTCGCGGGCGTCGTGATCCATTCGAGTCTGTGCCCGCCGAACGTCCACGCCGGTGTGCTGAGCGCCACGACGCGAGCGTGCGTCTCATCGGCCTCCGGCACGCCGCCGCCCGCCGAGCAGAGCCGCGGCGAGACGCCGGACACCGACAGCGTCGCCGACGCCGGCCGCCCGTGCGCGCCGGCGCCCCACCCGCACCACCACCCGCCGTGCGGCGTCATCGACCACCGCGGCTCGGCGCAGCAGCGCGCGCTCGGGCCGTGGCATGCCGCGGCGGTGCCGTGGCTCCTGCCGGCCACGCCGGACGCCGGCGCGGCCGCCCGGCCGGCGGGCGTCCGCTCCGGCGGCCGCTGGTCGCGTCCGCCCGCGGCACACGCGGGTGCGGGCCTGCTGATCGATCTGTGCTCCTCGCGTACGTGACGGCGCCGGCGCACCCCTGACACACGCCGCGACGTGGTCCCGGCCGCTCCGAGCCGCCGCGACCGCTCATCCTCGCGCGCCCGTCCGGGGTCCGCGCCCACGGTGATCTGCCAGCACGTCCTGCCGGATTTCCAGGAGCGCAGCGAGTCATGAGAGAACCGCACATCATCCTTCAGACCTGGCCCTTCAACTGCCTGACGTGCCAGCACGCCTGGGAGGGCGTGTACGAGGCGTGGCACTGCGACGACGGCCGCGGCGGCCAGGTGGTCACCTGGCGCTACAAGGGGACGGCGAGCATGCCGCCGTGGATCGACCCGTCGTGCCCGTCCTGCTCCAGCCTGCGCGTGAAGACCCTGCCGCCGGGCGCCCGCCCACCCGCCGACGACGAGCGGCGAGAACCGCCGATCGTCCCGCGCCAGCGACGACCCTGACCACGAACGGCCACCGCGTTCGAGCGGAACGGCCGCATCGGGGTGGCCCGCGGTCGGGGGCCGTGCTTGGGTGGGGCGAGCCGCGGTGGCCGCTCAGGTCGTCCGGCCGCTGGCACCGTTCCGGGGCGAGGTGGACGATGGGGCTGAGTTATCGGGACGCGGTTCGCCTGCTGGGCGGGCAGAGCGGCACCGCCAAGGCTCTGGACCGGCTCAGCGGCGGGCTGCTGCTGGCCGCCTCGGCGACGGGCAGCGCGTTCGTCCTCAGCCTCTTCGACGCCCGCGGGGAGCTGGCCCGGCTCAGCGGCGCTCTGGTCATCGAGCTGGGCGACCGGATCCGGGGGCTGGACCGCTTCCAGCGCAGTGAGCGGCTGGCGGCGGCCCACGCCGTCATCGTCCTCACGGCCTACTTCGAGGCGCTCGCCGGCCTGGATCTGCCCTTCGACGTCGAGCGGATCGAGCCGTCGGAGCAGGTGGCGCTCGCGGGAGGCGGCCCGCCGGGGACGAACCGGCCGGCCGACCTGGCCACCGGCCTGCTCAAGGCGGAGGTCCCGATGCCCGCGCCGCAGTGGCCGTACGAGGTGACGCTCGACACCCTCGGCGGTTTCTACGTGGGGCTCTCGAAGGAGGTGGTGCGCTTCCTCTCCGGGCTCGCCGCCTGGGACCGGCTCGACGAGACGCAGCGGGACCGGCTGACCGGGACGCTCATCACCGAGACGCCGGGCCGGGCCGTGGTGCGCTACGAGGAGCTGTTCCGCCGGCTCGCGGTGGAGTTCCCCGAGGTCGCCTTCTGGGCGAACGCGGTGGACCATCAGGCCACGCGGGAGCGGCTCCGGGAGCTGGGCGGCGCCCTCGCGGGACTGGAACGGACCCTCGCCGGCATCGCGACGGGCCGGCTTCCGGACGAGCGGCGGCTGAGTCTCTCCCGTGCCTACCGCGCGGCGCTGGACCGGCCGATCCTGACCTCCAACGACGCGTTCCCGGGGGTCCGCCTGCCGTCACTCGGCATGGCCTACGTGAACCCCGACTACCGCACCGCCGTGGTCGATCGGCCCGAGGGCGTGGGGGAGGAGTCCTGGTGGGAGGAGCAGCCCGTACGGGAGGACCTGGAGGCCTTCCTGCTCGGCCGTCTCACCGTCCCGGAGGCGACCCGCGCTCCCCTGATGGTCCTCGGCCAGCCCGGGTCGGGAAAGTCGGTGCTCACCCGGATCCTGGCGGCGAGGCTGCCGCCGAGCGAGTTCCTGACCGTACGCGTCGAACTTCGCGAGGTGCCCGCCGACGCGGATCTGCAGGCGCAGATCGAGCATGCCGTGCGAACCGCCACCGGAGAGACCCTGTCCTGGCCCGAGCTCGCGCGCAGCAGGGGCGACGCGCTCCCGGTGGTCTTACTGGACGGGTTCGACGAGCTGTTGCAAGCGACCGGGGTCAGCCAGACCGACTATCTGCAGAAGGTCGCCGAATTCCAGAGTCGTGAGGCCGATCAGGGGCGTCCGGTGGCGGTGTGGGTGACGAGCCGGACGGCCGTCGCCGACCGGGCCCGTCCGGTCGCGGGGATGGTGGCGGTGCGCCTAGAGCCGTTCCGCGAACGGCAGGTCGGCGCATGGCTTCGCGTGTGGAACGAGACCAACGAGACCAACGCCGGCTGGCGGCCCCTGACCTCCGAGGCGGTGCTGGCCCAGGGCGAACTCGCGCGCCAGCCGCTCCTCCTCCTGATGCTCGCCCTCTACGACGCCGGCCGGAACCGGCTGCGCGGCAGCGACGCCTCCCTCGGTCAGGGCGAGCTCTACGAGCGGCTCCTGCACGACTTCGCGGAGCGGGAGGTCCGCAAGGCCGGAGCCGCACTCGCGCGGCCGGACTTCCAGCGAGCGGTCGAGCGCGAGCTGACGCACCTGTCGCTGGTGGCGTTCGCGATGTTCAACCGGGGCCGGCAGTGGATCACCGAGGTCGAACTCGACGCCGACCTCGCGGCGCTCGCCGCCGAGGTCGACCAGCCGATGGCGGCGGCGGGCCTCCGCTCCCGGCTGACCGCCGCTCAGATCGTTCTCGGCCGGTTCTTCTTCGTTCACGAGGCGCAGGCCACGCGCGACGACCGGCGCCTCTCGACGTATGAGTTCCTCCACGCCACCTTCGGCGAGTTCCTCGTCGCCCGGTGCGTCGTCAACGAGATCGCCGAGCTGGCCGAACTGATGAGCCGGACGAGGGAGCGTGGCCGGCACGTGCCGATCGACGACGCGTACCTGCACGCCGTCCTGTCGTTCATGCCCCTCACGATGCGTAACACGACCGTGGGCTTCGTGGAGGAACGGCTCCGGGACATCACCGAGGAGCAGCGCGTCCTGGTCCGGGAGCTGTTCCTCGAGCTCTTTCACGACGCCCTGCTCCCGAGACGGGACACCCGCCACGCCGACTACGCTCCCCAGCCGGTAACGGTGCCGCGCCGGCCCGCGGTCTACTCGGCCAACCTGGTGCTCCTGCTGCTGCTCACCGGCGGCGAGTTCGCCGGTGACGAGCTGTTCCCCGCCGCGAGTGATCCGGTCGCGGAATGGCGCAGGACCGCCCTTCTCTGGCGTTCCCAGCTGCCCCCGGAAGGCTGGCTCGCCTTCGTCGAGTTCCTCGACCTCGACCGCGTGTGGGAGGGCGATCGACGGCGACTGCGGATAAGAGGGCGTTCCGACGGCGAACTCTCGCCCACCGATCCGTTCTGGACCTACAACATCACCCCAGGAAACCGCTATTTCGCCTGGGTCCGGACGGACGCCGACCTTCTCCGACGGCAGGCGCGGGTCCTGTGCGATGACGGCGACGACGTCCTCGTCCACGCCCTCGAGCCGCTGGCCGGGGAGCTGGGCAGCACCGTGACGACGTTTCACGTGCACGGCGGAAAGCCCCCGTTGTCGGCGGCGCACGCGTTGATCCGTCTGTGGCTGGAACTCGTGCGTGACGAAGGGCCCGCGGAGCTCACCGAGGCGTTCGAGGCGTGCCTGCAGATCGCGCTCTACGGTTTCGCGCCGGCGGACCGCCACACCCGCCGCCGTTTCCGCCGGCTCTTCCTGAGGCACCTGGCCGAGCACTGGCTACGCCTGGACTCCGGCTGGCTGGACCACGCGATGAGGTTGATCGGAGGAAGCGGCGGAGATCCCGTGGAGGAACGGGACGAACTGCGGCGGGACGCGATGAGAATTCTCGCTGAGGACCTGCTGGGCCGAGCCGGATGACCGGGCCTCGGTGATCCGCGCGACTAGTCGCGAGCGCCGAGGCCGCCGACGATCAGGTTGAGGGTGAACTCGAACCGGTCCAGGGGGGTGCCGGACGTGAGCTCGGCCGCGTACCGCTTCGTGTGGGGGAAGGCGCCGGGCAGCGCGGCGAACCGGCGCAAGAGTTCGTCGCGGCCGACGGCCCACCCCTCCTGGTCGACATGGCGGTCCATCAGAGAGGTCTCGAGGCAGAAGGCGTTGACGTAGAGGGTCAGCGCGTCGATCGCCCAGGCGGCCGTCCGCGGGTCGACGCCGCCCGCCAGCACGATGCCGAGCATGCCCTCGCTCACGCGCAGGGTCTCCAGGTTCGTCGGGGCCACGGCGAGCGCCGCCAGGGAGACTCCGGGGTAGCGCAGGTACTGGTCACGGAGCTGGGCGCAGACGTCGATGATCTGCGCGCGCCAGGTGTGCGGGTCCGGTTCGGGGAGCTCGATCTCGGCGCAGAGCCGTCCGATGAGGAGGTCGTCCAGGTCCTCCTTGTTGACGACGTGGGCGTAGAGCGACGCGGGGCCCGTTTCGAGTGCGGTGGCCACTCGTCGCATCGTCAGGGCGTCGTATCCCTCGCGCTCGACGATGCCGAGTGCGGTCTCGACGATGGCGTCCACGGTGATCGGCCTCTTGCGCCCCGCCGACGGCCCGCGACGGGTCGCGGTGGTGTCGTCGGCCAGGGGCTGCTGGTGCCGCGCCGCGCGCCGTCGCTCAGCGGGTGATGCCATGCGGCACAGTCTAGCCACCCGCGAGCAACGTTCTAGTTGACACGATCAGTGTTCTTGTTTCATGGAATAGTGTTCGTATCACTGTTCCCTGAGGAAGAAGACCAGATGTCCATGAACGACACCGGCCCGGACTACGACGTGCTCGTGGCGGGCGCCGGACCGGTCGGCCTGATGCTCGCCACCGAACTGGGGCTGGCGGGGGTCCGGGTGCTCGTCGCCGAACGGCGGGAGGAGCCCGACACCGCCGTCAAGGCGGGAGCGATCAACACCGCCTCCGCGGAGGCCTTCGAGCGGCGCGGCCTGCTCCCCGCGGTGGAGGCGCTGCTCCCCGACAGGTCCGGGGCCGCCGGCCCGGGGCGGCCTTCCGTCGGGCACTTCGGCGGGATCCAGGTGCCGGCGGGCCCCGTCGACGAGGAGGACCCCGAGCTGCGTGGCCGGGGACGGGCCGGTTGGTACCTCCAGGTCCCGCAGGTCGAGGTGGAACGGATCCTCGGCCGGCGCGCGGCCGAGCTCGGCGTCGAGGTCCGGCGCGGGGTCGAGGTGCGCGGGTTCGACGCGGACGAGACCGGCGTCACCGTTCACCTGGACGGCCGGGGCGACGTGCGCGTGGGGTGGCTCGTCGGTTGTGACGGCGGCCGCAGTCTGGTCCGGCGCCTGGCGGGCTTCGAGTTTCCCGGCACCGACCCGCGGATCACGGGCCGCCACGCGGTGGTCACCGTGGAGGGGGCGGAGCGCCTGGGGCGGGGCTGGCAGTACACCCCCGCCGGCGTCTACGTCCACGGGCCGATGCCGGGCCGGGTGCGCACCGTCGAGTTCGACGGCCCCCCGGCGGACCGGGACGCGCCGGTCACCGTGGCCGAGATCGAGGCCAGCCTGCGGCGCGTCAGCGGCGTCGACGTCCGCGTCACCGAGGTCATCGGCAGCGCCGGGCGCTACACGGACAACGCGCGGCAGGCGACGACCTATCGGCGCGGTCGCGTGCTCCTGTGCGGGGACGCCGCCCACGTGCACTCGCCCTTCGGCGGCCAGGGCCTGAATCTCGGGCTCGGCGACGCCGTCAACCTGGGCTGGAAGCTCGCCGCCACCGTGCGCGGGTGGGCGCCCGAGGGCCTGCTCGACACCTACACCGGCGAACGGCATCCGATCGGCGCCTGGGTGCTCGACTGGACGCGTGCGCAGGTGGCCGTGATGCGCGGCGATGCCGACAGCCGGGCGCTCAGGGGTGTGGTCTCCGACTTCCTCGGCACCCGGGACGGGGCGACCTACTACGTGAAGCGGATCTCCGGGCTGTGGCAGCGCTACGACCTGGGGGACGGCCACCCGCTGGTCGGCTCGGCCGTGCCCGGCCTCCGGTTCGACGACGGCACCCGGCTCGCCGACCACGCCCACGAGGGCCGGACCCTGCTCGTCGATCTCGCCGGAGACGACCGGCTTGCGGCTCTGGCCGAGCCGTACGCCGGGCGGCTGACGCTGGTCCGGGGAAGCTCGGCCGGCGCCGGGGTGAGCGGCCTGCTGGTGCGTCCCGACGGCTTCGTGGCCTGGGCGTCGGCCGACGGCGACCCCGCCGGCCTCGAGACCGCCCTGACGCGCTGGCTGGGTGTGGCCTAGATTACGACGGCGTGTAGTACTACGGCCGGTAGTATTTACGACGAGAGGTAGTACTACACGTCGTAGTAGTTATATGGGGGCCGCGGAATGAATCCGCTCGACATCGCCCGGTGGCAGTTCGGGATCACCACCGTCTACCACTTTCTCTTCGTCCCCCTGACGATCGGGCTCTCCGCCCTCGTCGCGGGGCTGCAGACGGCGTGGGTGCGCACCGGCAAGCCGCACTACCTGCGTGCCACCAAGTTCTGGGGCAAGCTCTTCCTGATCAACTTCGCGATGGGCATCGTGACCGGCATCGTGCAGGAGTTCCAGTTCGGGATGAACTGGAGCGCCTACTCCCGGTTCGTCGGTGACATCTTCGGGGCGCCGCTCGCGATCGAGGGCCTGCTCGCCTTCTTCGTCGAGTCGACCTTCCTCGGCCTGTGGATCTTCGGCTGGGACCGGCTGCCCAAGCGGATCCACCTCGCCTGCATCTGGATCGTCTCGGTCGGGACCCTGCTGTCGGCGTACTTCATCCTCGCCGCCAACTCCTGGATGCAGCACCCGGTCGGCTACCACCTCGACACCGCCACCGGCCGTGCCCGGCTCACCGACTTCTGGGCCGTGCTGACCAACTCGACCATGCTCGTCGCCTTCCCGCACACGATCACCGCCGCCTTCGTCACCGCCGGTCTGTTCGTCGTCGGGATCAGCGCCTGGCACCTGGCCCGGCGCCGGCACGTCGAGGTCTTCCGGCCCTCGCTGCGGATGGCACTGGTCGTCACGTTCGTCGCCTCGCTCGGCGTCGCCGTCACCGGCGACCAGCAGGGCAAGGTGATGACCGCGCAGCAGCCGATGAAGATGGCCGCCGCCGAGGCGTTGTACACCACCGAACGGCCCGCGTCCTTCTCGATCTTCACCGTCGGCACGCTCGACGGAGGCCGCGAGATCTTCAGCGTCAAGGTGCCCGGCGTGCTGTCGTTCCTGGCCACCGGCCACTTCGACGGCAAGGTGCTCGGCATCGACGACGTGCAGGCCGCCGAGCAGGCCAAGTACGGCGCGGGCGAGTACCGGCCGATCGTGCCGCTCGCGTACTGGAACTTCCGGCTCATGGCCGGCATCGGGTTCCTCACCGCGGGCATCGCCCTGCTCGGCCTGTGGCTGACCCGGCGCGGGCGGCTCCCCGCGAACCGCTGGGTCTGGCGGGCCGGCGTCGTCTCGCTCACCCTGCCGTTCATCGGCAACTCGGCCGGCTGGATCTTCACCGAGATGGGCCGTCAGCCCTGGTCGGTGTACGGGGTGCTGAAGACGTCCGCGAGCGTCTCGCCGGGCGTCGGCGCCACCTCCATGCTCGTCTCGCTGCTGTCCCTGACCGCCCTGTACGGCGTGCTCCTCGTGATCGAGACGCGGCTCCTGATCCGGTACGCCAAGGCCGGTCCGCCCTCCGAGGAGGAAACCCTCGGCGGGGACGACCGCGCCGAGCCGTCGCTCACGTTCGCCTACTGAGAGGGGGAGACGCGTCATGGCCCTCACGACCGTCTGGTTCATCCTCATCGCCTTCCTGTGGACCGGCTACTTCTTCCTGGAGGGCTTCGACTTCGGGGTCGGCGTCCTGCTGCCGGTGCTCGGCCGGGACGAGGCCGAACGCCGCGTGATCCTCACCACGATCGGCCCGGTCTGGGACGGCAACGAGGTCTGGTTCATCGTCGCCGGCGGGGCCACCTTCGCCGCGTTCCCGGAGTGGTACGCCACGCTCTTCAGCGGCTTCTACCTGCCGCTGCTGGCGATCCTGCTCGCGCTGATCGTGCGCGCCGTCGCGCTGGAGTACCGCGGCAAGCGCGACGACGCGCCGTGGCGCCGCCGCTGGGACCGGGCGCTGTTCTGGGGCAGCCTCGTGCCGGCGTTCCTGTGGGGCGTGGCGTTCGCGAACCTCGTGCGCGGCGTGCCGCTGGACGCCGCCCACGAGTACGCCGGAACCGTCGTGGACCTGCTCAACCCGTACGCGCTGCTCGGCGGGCTCGCCACGCTGACGCTGTTCGTGCTGCACGGCGCGGTCTTCGTGGCGCTCAAGACGACCGGCGAGGTACGGCGGCGGGCGGGCCGGGTCGCGCGCCTGGCCGTGGCCGCCGCGATCGTGGCCGGTGGGGCGTACCTGCTGCTCACCCAGCTGCTGTACGGCAAGCCGGTCACCTGGCCGGCGGTCGCGGCGGCGGCCCTCGCGCTGGTCGGCGCGGCGCTGGCGAACGCGCGGGGCCGGGAGGGCTGGGCCTTCGCCGGCACCGGCGCGGCCATCGTGCTCGCCGTCGTGACGATGTTCCTCGCGCTGTTCCCGTACGTCATGCCGTCGACGATCGCCGCGGCGAACGGGCTCACCACCTCCAACGCCGCCGCCTCGCCGTACACGCTGAAGATCATGACGATCGTCGCCCTGGCGATCACCCCGATGGTGCTGTTGTACCAGGGCTGGACCTACTGGGTATTCCGCCGGCGGATCGGCGTGCCGCCCACACCCCGGCAGCCGCAGGCCTCACCGCGGCCGGTCCGGTGAAGCCGCTCGACCCCCGGCTGCTGCGGTACGCCCGCGCCACCCGGGTCTACCTGGCCCTGTCCGTGGCTCTCGGGGCCGCCACGGCCGGGCTGGTCATCGCGCAGGCCACGCTGCTGGCCGACCTGATCGCGCGGGCGTTCCTCGGCGGCGCGTCGCTCGCCGCGCTGCGCACGCCGCTGCTGCTCCTGCTCGGCGTCGTGGCCGGCCGGGCGCTCGTCGCGTGGCTGCAGGAGGTCGCCGCGCACCGTTCGTCGGCGGCGGTCAAGTCGCAGCTGCGCGGGCGGCTGCTGGCCCAGGCCGTACGGCTCGGCCCGGCCTGGCTCTCCGGCGAGCGCGGAGGGGAGCTGGCCACGGTGGCGACGCGGGGCGTCGACGCGCTGGACGGCTACTTCTCCCGCTACCTGCCGCAGCTCGTCCTCGCCGTCATCGTGCCGCTCGCGGTCGGCGTGCGAATCCTGTCCGGTGACTGGGTGTCCGCGCTGATCATCGCGTTGACGCTGCCGCTGATCCCGGTCTTCGCGATCCTGGTCGGGCTGTCCACCCGGGCGAAGATGGACCGCCAGTGGCGGACGCTGTCGATGCTCGCCGGCCACTTCCTCGACGTCGTGTCCGGCCTGCCGACGCTGAAGGTGTTCGGCCGGGCGAAGGCGCAGGCGCGGACCGTACGCGAGGTCACCGACCGGTACCGCCGGGCCACCATGGCCACGCTGCGGGTGGCGTTCCTGTCGGCGCTGGTCCTCGAACTGCTCGCCACCCTCTCGGTCGCCCTGGTCGCCGTCTCGATCGGGCTGCGGCTGGTGAACGGGGAGATCGGCCTGCGGACCGCGCTGCTCGTGCTCATCCTGGCGCCGGAGGCGTACCTGCCGCTGCGGCAGGTCGGCGCGCAGTACCACGCGAGCGTCGAGGGGCTCACCGCCGCGGAGCGGATCTTCGAGGTGGTCGAGACGCCGGCGCCCGCGGGCGGGACCGTGACCGACGTCCCGGACCTGACCCGGGCGACGATCCGGCTCGACGGCGTCACGGTCGGCTACGACGGCCGCGACGCGCCCGCGCTCGCGGACCTCTCGCTGACCGTCCATCCCGGCGAGACGGTCGCGCTCGTCGGGCCCAGCGGCGCGGGCAAGTCCACGCTGCTCGCGGTCCTCCTCGGCTTCGTCCGCCCGGACGCCGGCCGCGTCCTCGTCGACTGGACCGACCTCGCGGCGTTCGACCCGGACGCCTGGCGCGCGCGGATCGCCTGGGTGCCGCAGCGGCCGTACCTGTTCGCCGGGACGGTCGCCGACAACATCCGGCTGGGCCGCCCGGACGCGACGGATGACGAGGTGCGGCGCGCGGCGTCCGACGCGAACGCGCTGGAGTTCGTCGAGGCGCTGCCGGACGGATTCGCCACCCGGCTCGGCGACGGCGGCGCGGGGCTGTCGGCCGGTCAGCGGCAGCGCGTCGCGCTGGCCCGCGCGTTCCTGCGGGACGCGCCGCTGCTGCTGCTGGACGAGCCGACCTCGAACCTGGACGCGGAGAGCGAGGCCGCGGTGGCCGAGGCGATCCGGCGGGCCGCCGCCGGACGTACGGTCGTCCTCGTCGCCCACCGCCCGGCGCTCGCGGCACTGGCCGACCGCACCGTACGGATCGAGCCGGCGGGGGTGGCGGCATGACGGGGGTCCGGCCGGCGCGGCTGCTCCTGGCCCTGTTCTTCGGCGTGCTCGCGCTGGGCTCCGGCGTGGCGCTGATGGCCACTTCGGCCTGGCTCATCTCACGCGCGGCCCAGCACCCGCCCGTGCTCACGCTCATGGTCGCGATCGTCGCGGTGCGGGCGTTCGGCATCGGACGCGGCGTGTTCCGCTACGCCGAGCGGCTGACCGGCCACGACGTCACGTTCCGCGTGCTCGCCGACCTGCGGGCACGCGTGTACGAGCGGCTGGAGCGCGTCGGTCCGCTGCGCGGCGGCGACCTGCTCGGGCGGCTCGTCGCCGACGTCGACGCGGTCCAGGACCTGTACCTGCGGGTCCTGCTGCCCGGCGCCGCCGCCGCGGTCGTCGGCGGCGCCTCGGTCGGGCTCGCCTGGGCGCTGCTGCCCGCCGCCGGTGCCGTGCTGCTCGCGGCGCTCCTGGTCGCCGGGCTGCTGGCCCCGTGGCTGTCCGCGGTCGCCGCCCGTCGAGCGGAGAGCCGGGGAGCCGAGCTGCGCGGTGAGCTGACCGCCCACGTCGTCGACACGCTGCGCGGCGCCCCCGAGCTGATCGCGTACGGGGCGGCTCCCGAGCGGCTCGCCGAGGCGGCCCGGCTGGACCGCGCCCACACCCGTACGGCGGCCCGCTCCTCCGCCTCCGCCGGCGCGGGCGCGGCGCTGGCGACGCTGGCCGGCGGCCTGGCCGTCTGGGGCGCGCTGGCCGTCGGCGTGCCCGCGGTACGGTCCGGGCGGCTCGACGGGGTGCTGCTCGCGGTCGTCGTGCTGCTGCCGCTGGCGGCGTTCGAGGTGGTGGCGGGCCTGCCGCTCGCCGCCCGGACCCTGGGCGGCGTCCGCCGGTCCGCGGATCGGGTCCGCGCGGTGCTCGACCGCCCCGACGCCGTGCGGGAGCCGGTGTCGCCGGAGCCCCTGCCCGCGCCGCCGTACGCCCTGCGGGTCCGGGACCTGCGGGCCCGGTGGACGCCCGGCGGCCCGTACGCGCTCGACGGCGTCTCGCTCGACCTCGCGCCGGGGCGACGGTGCGCGGTGGTCGGGCCGAGCGGCTCGGGCAAGACGACGCTGACCGCGGTGCTGCTGCGGCTGCTCGACCCGGCCGGCGGCGAGGTGTCGCTGAACGGCGTCGACCTGCGTGAGATCGCCGGCGACGACGTGCGGCGCGCCGTCGGGGTGTGCGGCCAGGACGCGCACCTGTTCGACACGACGATCGGGGAGAACGTCCGGCTCGCCCGCCCGGACGCCACCGAGGAGGAGGTACGCG
The DNA here is from genome assembly GCF_050936355.1 of Actinoallomurus sp. CA-142502. Classification (NCBI taxonomy): domain Bacteria; kingdom Bacillati; phylum Actinomycetota; class Actinomycetes; order Streptosporangiales; family Thermomonosporaceae; genus Actinoallomurus; species Actinoallomurus sp. CA-142502. The sequence continues at coordinate 7,411,664 of NZ_JBNJMY010000001.1, read as the reverse complement.
ACGCGCTGCGCCGCGCCCGGCTGCTGGACTGGGTGTCCGCTCTGCCCGCGGGCCTGGACACGTACGTCGGCGAGCACGGCGCGCGCGTCTCCGGCGGCCAGCGGCAGCGCGTCGCCCTGGCACGTACGCTGCTGGCCGACTTCCCGATCCTGCTGCTGGACGAGCCGGCCGAGCACCTCGACGTCGCGACCGCCGACGCTCTCACCGCCGACCTGCTCGCGGTCACCGAGGGCCGTACGACCCTGCTCGTCACCCACCGCCTGGCCGGCCTGGCGGCGGTCGACGAGATCCTGGTCCTGTCCGGCGGCCGGGTCGCCGACCGGGGCACGCACGCCGGCCTGCTGTCCCGCCCGGGCCCGTACCGGGACATGTGGGAGCGGGAACGCGAGCACGACGATGCGCTCACGGCGGGCCGGATCGCGCCATGACGGAATGGTTCGGGTGGGCGATGAGTTGAGCAGTGCCGGGGCCGGTCACGTTCTCGGGCGCCGGGACCGGCCCCCCGAGTCCCCTCCGTAGGAAGGTCCCTCCCACGTGACGACGACTTCGGCCGCACCCGTCAAGGGGGTCGGCTTCCGGTCGGAACGCGGGCCCGTGCTCGCCGCTCTCATGCTCAGCACCGGGCTGGTCGCGCTGGACAGCACGATCATCGCCACGGCGGTGCCGTCCGTGGTCGGCGACCTCGGCGGCTTCTCCCAGTTCCCGTGGCTGTTCTCGATCTACCTGCTGACCCAGGCCGTCACCGTGCCGCTGTACGGCAAGTTCGCCGACGTCGTCGGGCGCCGGCCGGTGATGTTCTTCGGCATCGCCGTGTTCCTGCTCGGCTCGGTGCTGTGCGGGGCCGCCTGGGACATGCCGGCGCTGATCGCCTTCCGCGCCGTGCAGGGCGTCGGCGCGGGCGCGGTCCAGCCGATGAGCATGACGATGGTCGGCGACATGTACACGGTGGAGGAGCGGGCCCGGGTCCAGGGGTACCTCGCGAGCGTCTGGGGGATCGCCGCCGTGATCGGCCCGACCCTCGGCGGCGTCTTCTCCCAGTACGTCTCATGGCGCTGGATCTTCTTCGTCAACCTGCCGCTGGGCGCGGTCGCCGCCTGGATGCTCGCCCGCCGGTTCAAGGAGAAGGTGACGCGGCGCTCCCACACGATCGACTACGCGGGCGCGGTGCTGCTGACCGGCGGCTGCTCGCTGATGATCCTCGGGCTGCTCGAGGGCGGGGTCTCGTGGGGCTGGGCGTCCACGACGAGCCTGGCGGTCTTCGCCGTCGGCGCGGTCATGCTCGCGGCGTTCGTGCTGGTCGAGCGCAGGGCGGCGGAGCCGATCCTGCCGCTCTGGGTCTTCGGCCGCCGGGTGCTCACCGGCGGTAACCTCTCCGCGGTCGTGGTCGGCGCCGTCATGATCGGGCTCAGCTCGTATGTGCCGACGTACGCCCAGGCCGTGCTCGGCACCGGAGCGCTGCTGGCCGGGTTCGTGCTGGCCGCGCTCTCGGTCGGCTGGCCGCTCACGGCGACCTTCTCCGGCCGTGTCTACCTGCGCATCGGCTTCCGCGACACCGGGCTGACGGGCAACGTGATCCTGGTCCTGGGCACCTCGCTCTGCCTCTTGCTCGGCACCCGCTCGCACGTGTGGGAGGTCGGGGCGGTCTGCTTCCTCGTCGGCGCGGGGCTCGGCCTGATGGCCAGCCCGGTCCTCGTGGCCGCTCAGTCGGTCGTCGGCTGGGAGCGCCGCGGCGTCGTGACCGGGATCAACATGTTCAGCCGCTCGCTCGGCAGCGCCGTCGGCGCGGCGGTGTTCGGCGCGATCGCCAACGCCACCCTCGCGGACCACTTCGCGCACCCGCCGGCCGCGCTCGCCGGGCGGCTGCCCAGGAGCGTCGACGCGTCGAGCCTCGCGCTCACCGGGCACGGCGGTACGGACGCCCCCGACGTGAGGGCGTTCGTGCGCGAAGGCCTGTACGGCGCGGCGCACCACGTCTTCGTCGCGATCGTCGTCGTGGCCGTTCTCGGGGTGGCGGCGCTGCTGCTCATGCCGAGGAGGATCGACCGGCCGGCCGTCGAGGGCTGAGGGTCCGCCCCCCGCGCCGGTGAATGCAGTTCGTCCGAGACGTCGGCTCGTCCGAAGACGGGGGAGGCGGACTCACTCAGTTTAAATCTACGTGTATGTAGAAATATAGTGCTCGGGCTACCAGACGGCCAGGCCGCTCGTGAGGGCCGGACCCTCACTCCGCAGCAGGCGCGTGAACGCCTGCGCGGGCAGGCCCTCCGCCCCGGCCGCGCGCACGATGCGCACGTCACGTCGCCACAGCGGGCCCGGGAGTTCGAAGATCTCGGCGCCTTCGCCGAGGATCCCGACGCCGAGCCGGGCGCGCGCGAACGCGGTGACCGTGGTCGGCATGGTCGTGACGATCACCCGTGCCGGTTCCCTGCCTCCGATGCGTGATCCACAGGCGGTGACGCATCACCAGGAATCACTCGTCTAGTGGTGGTTCAGGGTTTGCGGGCGATCCCGCCGTACATGGCGATGTCGGTGTCGTCGATGTGGCCGCCGGTCGCGTCGGGGTGCCACTTGTGGATCTGCACCACGCCCGGCTCCTGGAGTTCGAGCCCGTCGAAGAACTTCTCCGCCTGGGCCAGGGTGCGCCAGCGAAGGGTCTCGCCGTGCGCGTGGTAGATCTCCCGTACCTTGCCCAGCACCTCGGGGTCGAAGTCGTCGGTGGCGATCGCGGCCGCGAAGTAGCTGCCCGAGGGCAGGATGTCGATGATCTGCCGCACCACGCGGTAGGCCTCTTCGTCGTCCTCGATGAAGTGCACCATGGCGATCAGCGTCAGCCCGATGGGGCGGCTGAGGTCGAGGGTCTCGAGCAGCTCGGGCGCCGAGATGATCTTCTCCGGCTCGCGCATGTCCGCCTGGATGTAGGCGGTCCTGCCCTCGCGGGTGCCGTTCATCAACGCCCGGGCGTGGACGAGCACGACGGGATCGTTGTCGACGTAGACGATCCGGCATTCGGGCGCGATCTCCTGAGCCACCTCATGGAAGTTGGGTGAGGTGGGGATGCCGGTGCCGATATCGAGAAACTGACGGATCCCTTTCTCCGCGGTCAGATGGCGAACCACGCGATGCATGAAGGAACGGTTGGCGTGCATATGAACGCGCAGCGCCGGCCATACCTTGAGGGTGGCGTCACCCGCCGCTCGATCCGCGGCGTAGTTGTCCTTGCCGCCGAGGATGTAGTCGTAGATCCGCGCGCCGTGGGCCACATCCGTACGAAGCGCCGCCGAAGGTCTGGTCGTGAGCTCGTCGGCGATGGTGTCGTCGGGCACGTCGCCATCCGCCTTGCTCACAGCCGTTTTCCTCCTGTCGCTCGGGCAGGCTCCCAGGTAAAGCATAGGCCAATTCGCGTACCGTCCGTCCGTCTGACCGACCTTTACCAGCGTGTGTCGAATGGCGCGGCGAAAATCATCTCTCCGGCGCCGGGAACGCCTGCGCGGCGGCTTTCGCGAAGTCACGGATCGGGTCGGTGTCGGTGAGCCATACGGGCGCGCAGACGACGGGCGGCAGGCCCGACACGGGCACGGTGACGACGTGGGGGTCGTCCGGACGCAGCGACGCCACGGTCAGGTGGATGAGCTCCCCTTCGGCGACCAGCAGGATCGCCTCCTCGATGGACGCGGAGGTGTGCACGGGCATCCGGCGAAGCGGGCGTCCGCCCGGGGTTCGCGAGGGTATCCACGTGTCGGCGAACCGCGCCGGGAAGTCGCTCGGATAGAGGATGTCGTGGTCGGCCAGCTGCTCGGCGTCGACGACGGCGCGGCGGGCCAGCGGGTGTCCCGCCGCGACCAGCACCGCGCGCTCCTCGCGCAGCAGTGCCGGCCCGACGCGGAACTCCGGGTCGTCGCGGAGGGAGGGGTCGGAGGACAGCCAGCCGACGAAGACGTCGACCGGCCAGTGCCTCCCCCAGCGAGGCGGATCGGTGTTGGGATGCGCGGACCGGACCACGGCGCACTGCGGGCGCAGCCCCTCGAACGCCTCGATCAGCCGTGGCGCGACCGCGCCCGGGATGCTCGTCGCGAAGCCGACCCGGAGGAACTCGCGGCTCACGGACCGCCGCACCTGGCGCAGCGCCTGGTCCATCCGCTCGTAGGCCGGCCGGAGCTCGGCCAGCAGCCGTTCGCCCACCGGCGTCAGCCGGACGCGCCGGCTCGTGCGTTCGAACAGCGGAGCGCCGACCCTGCGTTCGAGCGCGCGCACCGCCTGGCTGACCCGGGGAGTGCTGACGCGCAGGCGCTCGGCGGCGCGGCCGAAGTGGAGTTCGTCGGCCACCGCCAGGAACGCCTCGATCTCCCGCATCTCCACCCGGCCATTATGTCGCCGTGCTTAACGATCGTGGCGGAACCCGGCATTGATCGCCGCAGGTCCACCGGGAAGCCTCGAAGTGTTATGGGACTCGAAGAAAACCTGCCTGGCGGCTTCCTCCTCACCACGGTCGAGAAGGTGCTCGGCCACGCGCGCAAGTCGTCGATGTGGCCGATGACGTTCGGCCTCGCGTGCTGCGGAATGGAACTCATGGCGGTCGGCGACCCTCGGCACGACTTCTCGCGCTTCGGCATGGAGCGCCCGTCGGGCAGCCCCCGGCAGGCCGACCTGATGGTCGTCGCGGGCCGCGTCAGCCAGAAGATGGGCCCGGTGCTGCGGCAGCTCTACGACCAGATGGCGGCGCCACGGTGGGTGATCGCCATGGGCGTGTGCGCGTCGTCGGGCGGCATGTTCAACAACTACGCGGTCGTCCAGGGCGTCGACCACATCGTCCCGGTCGACATCTACCTGCCCGGCTGCCCACCGCGGCCGGAGATGCTGCTGGACGCGATCGTCAAGCTGCACGACAAGGTGGGGAACGAGAAACTCGGTGCCCACCGGCGCGCCCAGATCGTCGCGGAGGAGCGGGCCCGGCTCACCGAGCTCCCGATGATCGACCTGCCGCTCACGGCGAAGCCCGGGTGACCGATCGCTACCACCGCTACTCCTGAAGAGCGGTAGAGGGGGCGGAAGTGGAAAACGGCTCCAGGCGTGCATTGAAATGCCGGAGGATGGGCGGAGACTCGATCACCCGATAGCCGGGTACTCGTTCTGGGTATTTCGCGATGTCGGCGATCACTTGGCCGACATACTCCAGGTGGCTTTTGGTGTACACGCGCCGGGGGATGGCCAGTCGGACCAACTCGTGCGTTGCCGGGGTGACCAGCCGGCCTTGTTCGTCGACCTCTCCCGCGAACAGCGAGCCCATCTCGACGGTACGGATTCCGCCCTCCAGGTAGAGCGCACAGGACAGCGCGTGGCCGGGGAACCGGTCCGGGGGAATGTGCGGCAAGAGCCGTCCGGCGTTCAAGTAGATCGCGTGAATCCCCACTGGCTGGACGATGTCGACTCCCGCCAGAGTGACGAGCTCGGCCAGGTGTGCGGTGGCCTCCGCTCTGGACCTGAGGTAACGCGGATCCGTGACTTCCGCCAAGCCCTGCGCGAGCATGTCGAGATCGCGACCGGCCAGGCCGCCATAGGTACGAAAACCCTCGGTCGCGGTCAGGAGATTCAGGCAGCGATTGGCCAGATCGTCATCCCGTATCCCCAAGAACCCTCCCATATGGGAGATCCCGTCTTTCTTCAAGCTCGCCATGCAGCCATCGGCGAGTTCGAATGCGGCCTGCGCGATCTCCCGTGGAGTGTTGTCCTTGTATTCTGCCTCGCGCTGGGTTACCAGCCAGGCGTTCTCCGCAAATCGCGCCGCGTCAAGAAACATCGGAACGCCGTGCCGGCGGCACAGTGCGGCAGCGGCCTTGAGATTGGCCATTGACACCGGTTGACCGCCGCCGCCATTGTTGGTGATCGTCATGATCACCAGATCGATCTTGCCGGCGTCAGGGCTCTCGAGGGCCTCCTCGAGCGCGGCCAGATCGATGTTGCCCTTGAACGGATATCTGCTGTCGATGTCCTTTGCTTCTGGGCAGGGAAGATCGCGGGCTTCGCACTTGGCAAGTTGGACATTTGCCCGAGTGGTATCAAAATGCGTGTTGCTGATCACAATGTGGCCGGGTTCGAGTAGCGCGGTGAACAGAATGCGCTCGGCGGCCCGGCCCTGATGGACGGGAAGGATGTGCGGGTAGGACGTCAGGTCGGTGATGACATCGTGGAACCGATAGAACGACGTCGAGCCGGCGTAGGTTTCGTCTCCGATCGCCGCGGCGGCCTGCTGGGCGACGGAAAGCGCTCCGGTGCCCGAGTCCGTGAGCAGGTCGATCGTGACCTCGTCCGAGCGGAGATTGAACATGTTGTAGCCGGCCCGGGCAAGTGCTTCCTCGCGTTGGTCACGCGCAGTGATGGGGATCGGCTCGACGACCTTAATGCGGTAAGCCTCCATCGGGTCCTCCTTGGGCGGGAAACATGGGTGGCGATCGGGGCTGACCCGGCGTGGACTGGGTTAGGGCATGACGAAGGGTGGGCGCGATCGGATTGAAGGGGGCCGCGCGTCGCGCTAGGTGGTTCGTTGCCGAACGTCCCTTTGAGTTACTGGCTGTAAGGTACAGCTAGTTTCGGGCTGTTTGCTACCCCCGTCAAGTACTGTTCAAAAATGTCCTAAATGATGACTCCGGAGACCCGCGCGAGGCGGCCCGCACGGGAGATCCGGCAGCTGAAGCGCAAAAGTCGCGCTTTCTCCTCACCGCGGTGGAAAAGGTGCTCGGCCGCGCGCGCAAGTCGTCGACGTGGCCGACGACGTACGGGCTCGCGTGCCGCGGAATGGAACTCATGGCGGTCGGCGACCCTCGGCACGACTCTCGCGCCTCGGCGTGGAGCGCCGTCGGGCCGCTTCCGGCAGGCCGACCTGATGGTCGTCGCGGGGCGCGTCAGCCAGAACCACGGCGCCCACCGGCACGTTCAGATCGTCGCGGAGACGCTCGCCTTGTTCACCCACTCCCGCTGGTGGACTCGCGCTGATCCGGCCGGCGCACCGGCGATGAGGCCCGGCCTGCGGCCGGTGTCAGCCGACGTGTGCGGCGATGATCCGCGCGCACTCCAGCGACTCGGTGCGCGCGGTGTCCACCTCCAGGTCGTACGTCACGCCCCGATGCACCAGGTCGGCCTGGCGGGCGGCCATCCCCGGGACCCGGTCGCCGCGCGCGATCTCGCGGCCCGCGGCGACCGTGCCGTCGCACCGGACCCCGACCCACAGCACGTCCAGCCCGCGGAGCGCCTCCCGCCACCGCCGCTGGGACTCCGGCCCGCCGAGGAAGACCTCGTCGACGATGAGCCGCGCCCCGCTACGGGCCATCGCGGCGACGCCCTCGATCCACGCGGCCTCCAGCCGCCGGAACTCCGGACCCGTGCCGACCTCCCCGTCCGCGCTGATCGGGACGTCCGAGACGCGGACGGCCAGGGGCATCGCCTGGATCAGCGTGTCGACGCCCAGTGTCAGCCACGCGTCCGGCAGCACGGACTGCAGACAGCGGGCGAGCCCCGACTTCCCGGAGCTGGATCCGCCGTTGAGGACGATCACCTGGGTCATGCCGTCACTCTACGGAGGACCTCACCGGGCCGAAGACGTCTCCGCGTCGGTGACGAGAACGCCGTCGCTGAGCTCGATCGTGCGGTCCGCGTGACGCATCAGCAGCGGGTCGTGGGTGGCCACGACGGCGGTGACGCCCTGGTCGCGGACGACCGCGCGGATCAGCTGCATGATCGACTGGGCGGTCTCCGAGTCGAGCTGTCCGGTCGGTTCGTCGGCGATGAGCACCCGTGGGCGGTGGGCCAGCGCGCGGGCGATGGCGACCCGTTGCTGCTGCCCGCCCGACAGCTCGTACGGGCGCTGGCGTGCGTGGTCGCTCAGGCCCACCATGGCCAGCAGCAACCGCACCCGTTCCTCGCGCTCGCGGGCCGGGGTCCGGGTCAGGCGGAGTGCGACGCCGACGTTCTCGGCGGCCGACAGAACCGGGATCAGGCCGAACGACTGGAACACGAACCCGACGGTCTCGCGCCGCATCCGCTGCAGGCCGGCCTCGCTCAGCGCCGTCACCTCGTGTTCGCCGACCACGACGCGGCCCGACTCCGGCGAGTCCAGGCCGCCGATGAGGTTCAGCAGTGTCGTCTTGCCCGACCCCGACCGGCCTCTGACGGCCAGGAGCTCGCCCTCGGCGACGTGCATGCTCACGTCCCGCAGCGCCCGTACCGGCGTGTGGCCGGTACGGTACGTCTTGTTCAGGCCCTCAACGGTGATCATCGTTGCTCCGGTCCGGCCAGACGCCGATGTGGTCGGTCTCCAGCGCGAGGCGTACCCGGTCCTTCATCTCCAGGGCCGAGGTGAACTCCCGTGGCAGTTGCAGCCGGCCCGCGCGGTCGAGCACGGCGTACTCCTCGGCGATCACCTCTTCGCGGCCCGACGCGTCGCGGGTGGTCCGGCGCAGGATCTCGCTGCTGGTGCGGCCGTCGCGGATGCCGACCGTACGGTCGACGCTGCCGGCCACGTCCGGGTCGTGCGTGACGATGACCGTGGTCACCCCCAGTTCGCGGTTGGCGCGGCGCAGCGCGCCGAAGACCTGAGCGCCGGTCGCGGTGTCGAGTTCGCCGGTCGGCTCGTCGGCCAGGACGACCTTCGGCCGGTTGGCCACGGCGACCGCGATGGCGGTGCGCTGCTGCTCACCGCCGGACATCTCGGCCGGCCGGGCGGCGGCCCGGTCACCGACGCCCATGAGGTCGAGCAGCTCCGCCGCGCGCGCCCGGCGTTCGCGCCGCCCGACGCCGGCGAACCGCATCGGCATCTCGACGTTCTCGGCGGCCGTCAGGTACGGCAGCAGGTTCCGGGCGGTCTGCTGCCAGACGAACCCGACGAGCTCGCGGCGGAACCGCAGCCGGTCGCGCCCGGACATGTCGAGCAGGTCCGCGCCGGCGACGCGGGCCACGCCCGCGGTCGGCACGTCCAGCCCGGCGAGGATGTTCAGCAGCGTGGACTTGCCCGACCCGGAGGCGCCGACGAGGGCGACCATCTCACCCTCGCCGACGAGCAGGTCGAGCCCCTGCAGCGCGATCACCTCGACGCCCTCGGTCTGGTAGATCCGTACGAGGTTGTCGCAGACGATGTGCGCCTTCTCGCCGTACTCCGGACCGCGCCCGGCGGCCCGCCGCTCCAACTCGGCGAGATCGGGTGCGTCGTTCATGTGTCTCCGATCCGCAGGACGCCGCCGAGGCCCCGGCGCGCGGCGGTCACGGCGTCGATGAACACGGCCAGCACGGCGAAGACCAGCAGGCCGCCGGCCAGCCCGGCCGCCTGGGGCAGGTCGGGCACGTAGTGGGTGACCGGGGAGCCACCGGTGTACGGGCGCAGGTCGATGGCCGGTCCCAGCAGTCCGGGCAGCACCAGGCCCAGCACCCAGCCGGCCGCCGACGCGGCGAGGAGCGTCGGCGCGATCTCCACGAACGCGAGCGACCGCGCCTGGCGGCGGCTGAGCCCGAGGGTGCGCAGGTACGAGACGGCCCGCCCGCGTTCGGCCGCCCCGGCGAACAGGATCACCAGTACCGCCAGCGTCCCGTAGCAGGCGACGAGGACCCCGGTCAGGCCGAACCCGCGGCCGACGAGACGGCCGAGCTCGCCCTGCGTGAACGCGTCGTGGGTCATCCGGTACGTCGTGACGGTGCCGGCGCCCGCGTCGCCCAGGTCGGCCTGCACGACGTTACGGCGCAGCGCGGCCACGTCGAGGTGCTCGCCGCGGACGAAGACGGAGACCGATCCGGCACTGCCGCCGGTGGCGCGGGCGAGGGCGTCGGCGGGCACCAGCACGAACTCCTCGCCCGGCGCCCGGCCGGGGAACCGCGCGACCGTGCCGGCGATCCGTACCGGCATCCGCCGCCCGTAGTCGGTCGACAGCGCGAGCCCGCCGCCGGTGGCCTTGCGGCGCGCGGCGGGGGACAACAGCGCCGGCACCGGATCTCCCGGGCGGGTACGCGGCCAGGCGGGGATCCGCAGCCCGGTGCCGGCCATCATCCGCCGGTACGCGCCGAGGTCGACGCCGACGGCCGTCAGCTCGTCGGCGACGTCGCCGTTCGACAGCAGGCGGGCCCCGTCGACGGTCTGTGCCGGTACGGCGGCGCGGACGCCGGGCGAGCGGCGGACCCGGTCGACCACCCGGGCGTCCATGGTCAGCGCGTCGGCGCGCGCGTCGCCGCCCACGTCCTCGTACGTCGCGATCCGCTGGGTACGGGCCAGGCTCGTCTGGACCGTCGAGCCGAATCCGATGACCGCGACGGCGAGCAGGAGGACCACGAGGGGGAGCACCGCCGTGGCGTCCTGGCGGGAGGCCCGCGCGACGCCGACGAACGGCACGGCGGAGCGGCCCCGCGCGAGGAACCGGCCGGCCAGCCGCAGCGGCACGGGCAGCACCCGCAGCAGGAGCAGGCCCGCCGCGACGGAGAGGAGCGCGGGCACCGCCGACAGGAACGGGTCGACGCCCGAGGCCCACGTGTCGCTGGTGAGCCCGCGCCGCCGCAGGAGGTAGGTGCCGGCGACCGCCAGCACGACGAGCAGCGCCTCCGCGACCAGCCTCCGGTGTGCGGGGCGGACGCGGCGCCGGGGACGACGCCCGGCGGCCACGGCCGGCAGCGCGATCGCGATCACGGCGGATACGACGGCGGCGGCGAGCGACACCGGCTGCGCGGGCCCGTTCACCAGCAGGGCCGAGGCCGGCAGGCCCAGCGCCGCCGCGGGCAGCGTGACGAGGGCGGCCAGGCCGCCGGCCAGCCCGGCGAGCTGGGCCCGCGACGCGCCGCGCGCCGCCTGGACCGCGAGGTCCGCGCCGAGCCGGGCCGACAGCAGCCGGGCGGCCAGGAGCAGCACGCCGAGGGCCGCGGCGAACAACCCGGCGAGGGAGAGCGACAGCAGCGTCTGCGTCGTGTGCAGCCGATGTACGAAGTCGTCCAGGATGTCGTCGAACCGGGTGTCCAGCGCCGGGCCCGCCGCGTCGACGCGTACCGTCGGCAGCGCCTCGCCGGCCCGATGGACGTCCTCGACCAGCGCCGGCGCGTCGCGTGCCGTGACGCGTGACGCCGCCGGGGTGTAGGTCCAGGTCAGATCGATGCGGAACGGCGTTCGCCCGCACAGCGCGCGGTAGCCGGACGGGTCGACCAGCGCGGTCGCCAGGATGATGATCTGCCCGCTCTGGAGCTTCTTCAGCTCGGCGTCCTCGTACCGGTGGTGCGCGGCCCAGTAGCCGCTGCCGGGGTCGGCCGGGGTGAACAGGCCGGTGACGCGGACGTCGAGCGCCGGCTGGCTCGTGGTCGTCACCACGTCACCGGCCTTGACGCCCAGCCGCTGGGCCGCGCGTACGGGAAGGGCGGCCTCGAAGCGCGGGCCGTGCGCGGTGGGTTCCGGCGCGCCGGGGGGACGTCCGGACACGTAGCGGACGTGGCCGGGCGCGGTGCTGGAGAAGGCCAGCGACAGCTCGCGCGAACCGGCGCCGGTCAGGCCCATGAACTGGGTCGCGGCGTTCGTGTCGGCGGTGGCGATGGTGCGCCGCAGCGTGGGTGGGAAGAGCCCCAGCCACCGTCTCTGCTCCGCCGCGAGTCCCCCGGCGGTCGCGGACGGGAACCGCGCACGCAACCGTTCGTCCGTCGGCGCGACCGGGCTGATCTGGGCCGTCGCGACCAGGTCGGTGCTGCCGAACGGCGCGCCGGCGACCGTCTCGCGCGCCGCGCGGTCGTACCCGGCGACCAGCGTGCGCGGCCCGGCGCCGGCCAGGAACGCGGTGACGAGGACGAGCAGCCCGAGGATGAGCAGCGGCGCCCACCGGGCGCGCGCCGTACGGCGGAGCAGGAGGCTCATGAGTCCTCCCCGAGCCGCAGGGTCTGGCCTGGGCCGCCGCGGCGCAGTGAGCGGACGAGCAGGAGCAGTACCGCGGTGAGCAGGACGACGATGGCGGCGAGCATGGCGAGCACCACCGGCCATCGCAGGATGACCTGCGCGGGCGGGTACGGCGCGGTCGCGCTCACCGTCAGCACGACGTGCGGCACGACGAGGCGGGCGACGACGATGCCGAGCAGCAGGCCGCCGGCCAGGCCCATGCCGACGAGGAAGGCCTGTTCGACGGCGACCAGCCCGAGGACCTGCCGTCCGCGGACGCCGAGGGCGCGCAGGATCGCGAACTCTCCCGCCCGCTCCCGCGCGGACACGGCGGTGTTGACCGCGAACCCGATCGCGGCGAACACGAGCGCCGCGCCGAAACCGAGGATGAGGGCGCCCTGCAGTGCCCCGCCCAGCGGCGCGTCGCGGAGCCGGTGCCGCAGCGCGGCCCGGTCGACCGTCGTGCCGGTCCAGGACGGATGGGCGCCGAGCACGCGCGCCGCGGCGGTCCCGCGTGTGGCCAGCCACCACTCGGTCGGCGGCGGCACGGACAGACCGTTCGCCAGTGCCTCGTCGCCGAGGTCGGTCCAGTCGACGAGGACGGCCGGGGCGCCCGGCGCGGTGGAGGGGAGCGCCGCGACGATCCCGGCGACGGTGACGGGCTGGTCGATGCCGTTCTCGGTCAGGTCCAGCCGGCCGCCGGTGGTGACGTGGGCGCGGGCGGCCAGGTCACGGGTCACGATCGCCGGGATCGGGCCGGGCCGCGGGACGGCGTGCCCCGCGGCGGCGGACCCGGTGCGCAGCGCGATGCTGCCGGCGACCTGCGGGGTCGGTGTCGTGGGGTCGATCGTGGTGGGCAGGCGCGCCGTCATCAGCCCGCCGGAGCCGAAGCCGATCGGCGAACCCACTCCGGCGCTGAGCGTGATCTGCCCGGACCAGTGCGTCCCCGCGGGCCGCCGCACCGCGGGCCCGAAGCCCTTTGCCGTACCGGGCCGCAGGGACGTCACGGCGAGCCGGGATGAGGGCGCGTCCTGGGAGCGGACGTAGGTGAAGCGGAGACCGCGGAAGGCCAGGGGATAGGAGAGCACGCCGTCGCGGCCGGCGAGCGCGGACACGTCGATCACCTTGGTGTGGGTCGCGCCGTCCGCCGGGACGGTACCCGCATCGATCTCGTACGTCGTGTGCAGCGCGTCGCTCACGACCAGGGACACCGCGACCGGTTCACCGTCCGCGGACGGCCCGAAGCGGAGACCGGCCGAGAGCCGGGTCGGCCGGCCCGGGACGGGGACGGCGGTCAGGCCGGTGCCGGTGCCGGTGGAGGCGAGCCGCGCGGACATGGCCTGCCAGCCGGACCCCGGCGGGAGGCCCGCCCGGGTCCGCAGCAGCCCGCCGAGCGTGCCCGCGTCGGCCGCGAGGAGCGCGACGTCGGTGCTGCCGGTGGAGGCGGTGTCCCGCAGGACGGGGCTGACCGCGGTCACCCCGGGCAGCCGTGCGTAGCGTCCGCCCTGGCCGGGCGTCGCGGGGGAGCCCTGGTCGCTCGGCGCGCCGATCCGCAGGTCCGTACCCGCCTGGAAGTCGGCCTGGTCGATCTGCGACTGCCGCCAGGTCACCCCCGTCACCACCGACAGGACGCCCACGGCGACCGTCATGACCAGGAGCAGCGCCGGGCCGGCGGTGCGCAGCGGGCGGCGGCTCACCTGCCGGGTGCCGAGCGCCGGAGCAAGGCCCCGGCCGCGGGTCGTGGCCCGCTCACCGGCGCGCGAGGCGACCGGGACCAGTCGCAGGATCACCACGCCCCCGGCCAGCAGCGCGAGCGCCGGACCGGCGACGATCAGCGGGTCGACGCCGGCGCCCGCGGCGGTCGCGGTGACCGGACCGCCGTAGTGCGTGAGCTGCCAGACGGCGAGCGCGGCGAGGACGACCAGGGCGAGGTCGGCCCCGGCCCGCTGGAGCATCGCGCGGCGTTCGCCCCGGCCGCGCGCGGCCATCGTCGCGACGTAGGTCCGCCGGATCCCCCGCAGCGGCGGCAGGGTGATCGCGACCACGCACATCAGCGCGCCGGCGACCGCGATCGCCCAGGTCAGCGGGGTCGGTGCGAGGTCGAGGCGCAGTCCGGGCGTGCCGAGGAGCGGGGTGGCCATGGCGGCTCGCACCAGGAGGGGCGCGAGGAACGGCGCGGCCACCGCCGCGGGCAGGCCGAGCAGCAGGCCCTCGCCGACGGCCAGTGCGGCGATCTGCCGCGTGGAGGCCCCCCGGGCCCGCATCAACGTGACCTCCAGGCGGCGGTGCTCGGCGAGCAGCCGCGCGACGAGCATCAGCGTGTACACGGCCAGCACGACGAGTTGCAGCGCGGGGATGAGCAGGGTCGAGCGCGAGACGAGCAGCGCGCGGTCGACCTGCGTCAGCAGGTCCGCGACGGAGGACTTGACGGCGTAACCCGAGCCGAGCGTCGTGGGCAGCGCGCGGGCCCGCGCCGCGACGTCCGCGAGCTGCCCGGACCGGATCTCCCGTACGACGGGCAGGACCAGCCAGCGGGCCGTGACCGAGGCGGTGAACCGTGTCGTGAAGGTCGGCGGGGGCACGACCAGCGGCCCGAAGGTGGTGTAACCGAGCCGCTCGACTCCCGTCGTGACGAGCCGGTCGCCGCCCCAGAAGTAGTCGTCGGCCCGGTTCGGCGTGAACTGGCCGGTGATCCGGACGGAGACCGGCGGGCCGCCGACGCGGCTGTGCAGCGTGACGACCTGGCCGGTGTGGAGGCGCATCGCGCGGGCGGCCGTCACCGGCACCGCGGCCTCCATGGTGCGGCCCGTCGTGGCGGCCGGCCACCGGCCGCCGGTCAGGCGGGCGTGGCCCTCGATGCCGGAGTAGGTGGCGAACGCGGTGAGCTGCGGGTGGGCGCTGTGCTCCTGCCCGGGGACGGCGTAGGAATCGCCGCGCGCGCTGAGCGACATCGCCACCGGGACGCGGCCGTAGACCTTCGCGACGGCCGCCGTGACCTTACGCTGCTCGGCGGGGATGTCGCGTGCGGCGACGGAGGTGGTGATGCGGGTGCCCGCGCCGTTCCAGGTCGCGCCCGCGAGTGTGGCCCGCAGTCCCTCACCGGTGACGGACGCGGTGTACCCGCCGAGCGCCGCCAGCACCGTGACGGCGAAGAGGGCGGTCGCCGAGGCGGCGACGACCAGCAGGCGATGACCCAGCGCACGGCTGACCACCAGGCCTGATCTGTGCACCCCGTCGCCTCCAGCGCGCTCCCCGAAAGGCTCATGCTCGCGCGCGGCCGGGAGGCCCGGCAAGGAAGGTCACGAAACGGTGCCGCGTTCGAGATCTTCCCGTGAGCGTCCGCGGGCGCCGGACACGACACGGCCGCCCCGCGGGTGCGGAGCGGCCGTGTCGTGAGGGCGCGACGTCGGTTGTGGGAAGGACGCGTGCGGTCGTTCAGCCGGTTTCGGGCGGTGCGTGTCTCAGTTCGTCGCGGGCGATGCGTTCGACCAGGACGGGCACGAACTCGCGGATCGGGCTGCCGTCGAAGCGGTGGTGGATGGCGTTCACCGTCGCGTCGACCCGGTTGGGGGAGACGCGGCCGGAGAAGGACCGGGAGAGGCGGTCGGTGACATGCTCGAGGGCGTGCCGTTCACGAATGGTGTCGGCGCTCACGAAGACCTCCGTTCACGTGGCTGGCGTCCTCGCCGCAGGGTTACCCCGACGAGCCCGCGTGACACGGGGAGATCGAAGCATTCTGCCCGGCCGTCCCGGAGGAGCCGTTCGCCTGCAGCGCGACGCTCGCGAGCGACATCACCAGGGCGACGTCGGACTCGGTGTCGAGGCGCACGCGGACCCAGTCGCCGCCGGGCGTGACCGCCACCCGGCCGGACTTGAGGAGCGCGTCACCGAGGCGTGCGATGACCGGTCGCGTGAGATGGAGCTCGGCCTCGTCACCGCCGTGCAGGTGGACGATCTGCGCCTCCACCCGCTGCGCCGGCGAGAACCCGGTGCCCACGCCGCACCCGGCCCGGCCGGCGCGCACCGCGGGCCAGGCGTCCAGCTGCGCCGTGAGGCGTCCGGCGAGGGAGCCGGTGGACTGATCGAGTGTCTTCACAACATGCATACTTGTCGGGAAAAGACCATGATCGGAAGTGGAACGCCCGAATTTGTTACCGGTCCGGTCATCGGCGCGCCATCCTCCGTTTCCGTTCCACATCGGTCCGTTCGTCACGGCCGGACCGATAGGCTGCGCGAATGCTTGATCATGGCGAGGTTCCCCGGCCGGCACGGGACGCGGTACGCGAGATCTACACCGCCGAGCGCGCGGCGACTCTGGAGTACTCCCCGGACCTCGACGGGCTGGCCGACCCCGGTGAGATCGTCTGGGCGTGGGTGCCGTACGAGGAGGACCCCGAGCGCGGGAAGGACCGGCCGCTGCTCGTCGTCGGCCGCCACGGGCGGCGGCTGCTGGCCATGATGCTGTCGAGCCGCCGCCACGAGCACTCCGACGACTGGCTGGACCTGGGCTCGGGCACCTGGGACCGCGAGGGCCGGGACTCCTACCTGCGGCTGGACCGCGTGTTCGCCCTGGACGAGGACGACATCCGCCGGGAGGGCGCGGTGCTGGACCCCGAGCGGTTCGCGCGCGTCGCGGCGGTGCTCATGCGGCTGCACGGCTGGACGCCCACCCGCGCACGGGCCTGACGCGACCGGCACTCACTCAGAACCGTGAAGGGCTCGCCCGCGGATGCGGGCGGGCCCTTTCGCGGTGGCTCAGCGGTGCTGCAGCGCGTCGAGCGCGACCGCCTGGGCGATGACGAGCCGGCGGTCCAGGCGCTCGTCCTTGATGTCGACGACGTACCGGTCGCGCAGGCCGAACTTCTTGTCCACGCTGAACGTCTCCTGCCCGTCCGCGGTGAAGTCGAAGTGGTACGGCCAGGCGAACGGGAGGCTGTCGACGTACGGGATGAAGTCCCAGACCCGGCGCAGGATCGCGACGGCCTTGTTGCGCTCCGAGCCGGTGGTCACGCCCAGCCCGGGCTGCTCGAGGTGCCACGTCGAGGCGAGCAGCGACGCCTTGAAGTCCTTGCGGAACACGCCGATCGGCCGCCCCTGCGGATCGGTCACGTCGTAGGCGGAGGCGAGGTCGAGCCGCTTGCGGGCCTTGAAGGCGAACAGGGGGTGCTGCTTGCTGTCGTCCGTGTAGATGGTCACCTCTTCTTTGAACGCCATACGCTTCTGCTGCGCGAAGGCGACCAGCTCACCCTCGGACCCGTCCGCGGTCTCGGTGTGCACCTCGTACTGGTTGACCATGAGCCGGACGCGCTGCCGGATGAGCAGGCGCTGCTGGGCCTGGAGCGTTTCGAAGTCCATCGGATATCCCGTTCTCGCGGCGTCGAATGGCGAGAAAAGGTACACGAACGGTAAAGAGTTCGCCCTGTGCCCGGAAATGCCGGGGTCATCCCGCCTGGGCGGGTCCGGTGTCGGTCGGCGTGGGCGTCGGGGTCGGCGTCGGTGTGTGCGAGGCGGGCGGGGGAGAGGACGGGTGCGGCGACCCCGGCTTGTGCCCGCCGGTCGGCCGGCTCGCCGTCGACGTCCTCGACCCGGCGTGCCGGCGGGGTGTGGCCGACGGTGAGCCCGAGGGTGCGTGCGCGGCCGCGGCGTGACGCGGCCCGTACGACCGGCGCCCGGGGGCGCCCGGCGCGGGTGTCGCCGGACCCGCGGAGTCCGCCGGGCCGTCGCCCGGCCGTACGGCGCTGCTCGGCCCGGCCGGCTCGCCCTTCGTGCCGGTGGCGACCATCGCGATGACGGTGGCGAGGACGGCCACGAGCGCGGCCGGCGCGGCGACCATGGCGACGGCCCGGAGCCGCCGCGGACGCCGTTCCGGTTCGGTGCGCGGCCGGCCGCCGGTGCCCGAGGAGTAGTCGACACGACGCGGCGGCGCCTCGCCCGGGAGCGCGGCCTCGACGGCACGCCGCGGAGGCGCGGCCGGAGCGTCGTCCCGCCCGCCGTCCTGGAGGCGGGCGGTCGCGAAGCCGCCGGTCGCGGCCTCGGCCAGGGCTTCGGCCGCGGCGGGCTCGGCGGCCTGCTGGGAACGGCGCCGGGGCAGTTCGGGCACCGGGTCGCGCGCCGGTACCGGCACGGGCGGCGCCTCACCGGTGAGCTCGGCCAGGATCTCCGGTGCCACGACGGACATCGGGGCCGTCGGCGCGTCGACGGACGACTCGACGGGACGCACGGACAGCTCTCGTACGGCGGGCGGGGAGACCGGCCGCGGCTTCTCGGCGGCGCCGCCGAGCCGGGAGGCGATCTCCCCGGTGGAGGGCCGGTCGGCGGGGTTGACCGCCAGCGCCGCCTCGACCAGGCCGCGGACCGGCTCGTCCAGTGCCGTCAGGGTCTCCTCGCCTGCGACGCTCCACCGTCCGTCCCCGCCGTCGCCGTCGTAGGGGCTGCGCCCGGTCGCGGCGTACGCGATGAGGCAGCCCCAGCCGAAGATGTCGGAGGCCGGGCCGGCCGGGAAGCCGGCGACGCGCTCCGGCGCCACCCACCCCGGCCCGTACGGCACGGTGCCGAGCTCGGCGGGGCGGCCGGAGACCGGCGCCTCCTGCGCCATGGAGAAGCCGATGATCCGCGGGCCGTTGGACGCCAGGAGGACGTTGGCCGGCCGGAGGTCGCAGTGGATCAGGCCCGCGGCGTGAACGGCGGCGACGGCCCGCCCGAGGGCGACGGCCAGCGCCATGAGCCGCTCGGCGTCCAGCGGGCCGAGAGCGTCGACGTACTGCTCCAGCGACGGGCCCTCGATGTACTCGCGGACGAGGTAGGGCGGCGTGTGGTCGGTGCCGTCGGTCAGCAGGGCGACCGTGCAGAAGGGCGGCAGGCGCCGGGCGCAGGACGCCTCCATCCGCAGGTCCCGCCGCGCCTGGACCTGGTCGGGCGCGCGGGTCGTCTTCACCGCGACGTGCTCCCCGGCGGCGTCGTGGGCGAGGTAGACGATGCCCGTGCCGTCGGACGACAGCCGCGCCGTCAGACGGTGGCCGTCGATCTCGGCCGGGTCGTCGGCCGCCAGCGGCTCCGCGCCGGGAGGCAGGACTTCGCCGCCGATGGTCTTCGGTGCGGACGGTCTGTCCACGAGCACACCTTTCTCGGCCCCCACGGTCAAAGATCTTCTTGGGGCATAGATCTTGCAACCGACCACAGCCCGCCGCAACCTGAACGTCACTGTTCGTGTTCTTTTCTAATGATCTGCCCGAGTTAGGAGCGGCGGAGAGATCCGATGTATGTCCTGCTTTGGTGGCCTGACCCGCCCTTCTGACGCCCATGGCGGGCGTGGCGATATTGACGCATCGGATGTCTGGTGTTTGTCTGACAGCCGCCCGGCCGACCTCAGGGAGGACCCATGAGTCGCCTGCCCACCGCGTTGGCCGCCACGGCGGCCCTCACGCTCGGCGCGCTCGCCGCCGCGAGCGGAGCACCGGCGGGCGCGGCGCCGCCGACGCCCGAGCGCCGCGCCGCCGCCCTCGTCGCCCAGATGACCCTGGACGAGAAGATCTCCCAGGTACACACGACCGGCACCGGGGCCGGGGGCGTCTCACGCCTCGTTCCCGGCATACCGCGGCTGGGCGTCCCCGACTTCCTCATCTCCAACGGCCCGGCCGGCGTCGGCACCGGCGCGGTGCCGCGACAGCCGAACGCCACCGCGCTGCCCGCGCCCGTCGCCCTCGCCGCCGGCTTCGACCCCGAGCTGGCCCGACGGTACGGCGAGGTCGAGGGCCGCGAGACCGGCGACGTCGGGCACAGCCTGATCGAGGCCCCCGACGTGAACATGGTGCGCGTCTACCGCAACGGCCGCGCCTTCGAGAACTACGGCGAGGACCCCTATCTCGCCGGCCGGCTCGCCGTGGCCGACATCCGGGGCATCCAGAGCCAGGGCGTGCTGGCCGAGGTCAAGCACTACACCGCCAACGACCAGGAGACCAACCGCAGGACCATCGACGAGGAGATCGACGACCGTACCCTCCACGAGATCCACCTGCCGGCCTTCGAGGCCGCGGTGAAGGAGGGCCACGTCGCCTCGGTGATGTGCGCCTACCCGTCGGTCAACGGCGCCTTCATGTGCGAGAACCGGCACCTGCTCGCCGACGTGCTGCGCGGCCAGTGGGGCTTCGGCGGATTCGTCCAGTCCGACGCGAGTGCCACGCACACGGCGGTCGGTTCGGCCGGGGCCGGCCAGGACCTCGAACTGCGTGACAACGGCCCGTACGACGAGGAGCTCAAGCAGGCCGTCCTCGACGGCACGGTGAGCATGGCCCAGCTCGACACGATGATCGAGCGCCGGCTGGCGGTCGAGATCCGCGCGGGCCTGTTCGACCACCCGCGGACGGTCACCCCGATCGACGCGGCCGCGGGCGGCGCGGTGGCGCGGTCGGTCGCCGAGCAGACCAGCGTGCTGCTGAAGAACTCCGGCGCGGCCCTGCCGCTCGACGCGCGCCGCCTGCACTCGATCGCGGTCGTCGGGCCGTACGCCCAGGCCGCGCATCCGGGCGGCGGCGGCAGCGCGCACGTCAACCCGCTCTACACCGTCAGCCCGGTCGACGGCATCACCAAGCGGGCCGGCGCGGGCGTGACCGTGCGGAGCTCGGACGGCGCCGACCCCGCCGCGGCCGCCGCGCTCGCCAAGTCCTCGGACGTGGCCGTCGTCATCGTCGGTGACGTGGAGAAGGAGGGCACGGACCGTACGAGCCTGTCGCTCAGCGGCGGCCAGGACGACCTCGTACGGTCGGTCGTGGCCGCCAACCCGCACACGATCGTGGTGCTCGACAGCGGAGCGCCCGTCCTGATGCCGTGGCTCGGCGACGTCCCCGCGGTGCTGGAGGCCTGGTACCCGGGCGAGGAGGACGGCAACGCGCTCGCCGCGCTGCTGTTCGGCGACGTCGATCCCTCGGGGAAGCTCCCGGTGACCTTCCCTCGCAGCGAGACCCAGACGCCGGTGAGCTCGCCGGAGCGCTACCCCGGAGTGAACGGCGTGGCGACCTACTCCGAGCGGCTCCAGGTCGGCTACCGCTGGTACGACGCGCAGGGACAGGATCCGCTGTTCCCGTTCGGGTACGGCCTGTCGTACACGAGGTTCGCGTTCGGCCACCTCACCGTCGGCCGGCCCGGCCACGACGGGCGGGTGACGGTCGGCCTCGACGTGCGCAACACCGGATCGCGTACCGGCGCGGAGGTCGCCCAGGTGTACGTGACCGATCCGGCGTCGGCCGGCGAGCCGCCGCGACAGCTCAAGGGGTTCGCCAAGGTGACCCTGCGACCCGGCCAGGTGAAGCACGTGCGGCTGACCCTCGACCGGCGGGCGTTCTCCGTCTGGGACGGCGCGGCGCAGCGCTGGACCGTCCCCGGCGGCCGTTACACGATCGCGGCCGGTGATTCCTCGCGTGACCTGCCGTTGTCGGCGTCCGTGACTCTTCCGGCATACTGACCGGTCGGGACATTGTCAGATCGTTACCAATAGAACGCCCAGGTCAGCGCATTCTTCGTCTGGGTGGCGGGGCCGAAACAGGACATTGTGCTGTTCGGCGGTCGTTTCGGCGGCTAGCGTTCCGTCCGCGAGATCGCGCGCGGAGACGAGGACCGGCACGGGACGATCGGCGCTCGGCGGGCACGCCGAGCGTCCACGCCGGTCCGCGCGAAGGACGGAGAGCACATGGCGGGCATCAAGAGGCGGAGCCTCCTGACGGGTGCGGCGGGAGTCGCCGCGATCGCCGGGATCGGGGGCATCGACGTCGGCTCGGCCCGGCCGGCCGAGGCCGCCGCGTCCCAGTCGCCCGGCCATGGCCGCACCGTCCGCCTGCGCGAGGGCACCGACGTCGCGGCCCAGCTGTCGCCGGACGGGCGGTTCATCGCGATCGACCTCGTCGGCGTGCTGTGGGTGCTGCCGGCCTCCGGCGGCCAGGCCCGCCGGCTGACCAGCGACCTGTACGACATCGCCCAGCCGGAGTGGTCGCCGGACGGCAAGTGGATCGCCTTCCAGTCCTACCGCGAGGGCGTCTTCGACATCTGGATGATCCGCCCGGACGGGTCGGGGGCGCGCCGGCTGACCCACGGGCCGTACGACCACCGTGAGCCGCGCTTCTCCCCGGACGGCAGGCGGATCGTCCTGTCCTCCGACCTCACCGGCAGCTACGGCATCCACACGCTGGACGTGGCGTCGGGCGACCTCACCCCGGTCACCGACACGACCGCCGAGGAGTACGAACCGGCGTGGTCGCCGGACGGCACGCGCATCGCCTTCGTCGTGGCCAACACCCGGATCGACGTGGTCGACCTCGGCACCGGCGAGCGCACGACACCGGTGACCGTCCCCGCCGGCCAGGTGATCCACAATCCGGCCTGGACCATGGACGGCCGGGACCTGGTGTACTCCGTCGTCCTGAACGGGCGCAGCGAGCTCTGGCGCTCGGGAAAGCCCCTCGTGACCGGCGAGGAGGTGTTCCCGTTCCGGGTGTCGTGGCTGTCGCGCGACGAGTTCCTCTACACCGCCGACGGGAGGATCCGGCGCCGTTCGGTGAGCGACGGCACGCGGAAGGACATCGGCTTCAGCGCGGGCGTCACCGTCACCGCGCCGGCGTACAAGAAGCGCCGCCGCGACTTCGACTCCGCCAAGCCGAAGCCCGTCGTCGGCATCGGCAGCCCGGTGCTGTCGCCGGACGGCACGCAGGTGGCGTTCCGCGCGCTCAACGACATCTACACGATGACGATCGGCCAGGCGCCCCGCCCGCTCACCCGTGACCACTGGTGGAAGAGCGCCCCCGCCTGGTCGCCGGACGGCCGGTACCTGTCCTACTCGACCGACCGGGCCGGCAAGCTGGACATCTGGATCCGCGACCTGCGGACCGGCGCCGACCGCCGGCTGACGGACCTGCCGAACGCCGCCGCCGTGTCGGGCACCTGGTCGCGCGACGGCGCGCACATCGCCTTCCTCGACCAGACCGGCGCGCTCTACACCGTCGAGGTCTCCTCCGGCGACGTCCAGCCCGTCTACACGGCCACCTTCGAGCCGGGACGGCCGACCTGGTCCGCCGACGGCAACGTCATCGCCCTCGCGGCTATCAAGCCGTACTCCGCGCGCTACCGCGAGGGGCTCAGCAAGATCCTCCTGGTGGACCGCCGCACCGGCGCCGGCACCTACGTCGACCCGCTGCCGGACCGCTCCATCCAGACGCGCGGCGACGACGGCCCCGTGTGGTCGCCCGACGGCACGAAGATGGCGTTCGTCGTCGCGAGCGTGCTGTGGGTGGTCGACGTCCATCCCGACGGCACGCCCGACGGCAAGCCCCGGCAGCTCACCCACGAGGTGACGGACGCGGTGAGCTGGAGCGGCGACTCGAAGCAGCTGCTGTACCTGAACAACGGGCGGCTTCGCCTCGTGACCGTCGACGGCGGCCGTACGCGCACCCTGCCGATGCCGCTGACCTGGGCAAACGCCCGCTCCAATGGGCGCACCGTGGTCCGCGCCGCGCGCATGTGGGACGGCAGCAGCCGCACGCTGCGCGACAACGTGGACATCGTGGTGGAGGGACACCGCATCGTCGCGGTCGAGCCGCGCGGCCACGGGCGCGGCGACAAGGTCGTCGACGCGGGCGACTCCGTGGTCGTCCCGGGCCTGGTGGACATGCACAACCACCGGGAGATGCAGGGGTACGAGTACGGCGACCGGCAGGGACGGCTCTGGCTGTCGCTCGGCATCACCACCACCCGGTCGCCGGGCAGCCCGGCGTACCACATGGTCGAGGCGCGCGAGGCGTTCCAGTCCGGCGCCCGCGTCGCCCCGCGCTACTTCGCCACCGGCGAGGCCGTCGACGGGCCGCGCATCTTCTACAACTTCATGCGGCCCACGTTCGACGACGACCAGCTCGCCCTCGAGCTCGAACGCGCCGGCGCCCTCGACTACGACCTGATGAAGGCCTACGTGCGGCTGCCCACCGAGTGGCAGCGGAAGGTCATCACCTGGGCGCACGAGCACCGCGTGCACGCCACGTCGCACTACCACTACCCGGCGACGGCCTTCGGCGGCGACGGCATGGAGCACATGGGCGCGACGAACCGGTTCGGCTACTCCCGCACGGTCACCGCGCTCGGCACCGGCTACCGCGACGTCATCGACATCTTCACCGCCTCCGGCGCGGTGCGGACGCCGACGCTGTTCGTCGCGGCGACGATGTTCCGCGAGGACACCTCGCTGGTCACCGACCGGCGGGTGAAGACGCTGTACCCCTCCTGGGAGTACGCCTCGCTCCAGGCCGCCGTGAAGACGGCCCAGACCACCGACCAGACCGTGAACGAGCGGAACCTCGCCGCCCAGGTGGCCCAGGTCGTCGCGACGATCCGCGGCGGTGGCCGGATCATCACCGGCACGGACTCGCCGATCGACCACACCGCGGTCAGCACCCACATGAACCTCCGCGCCCTGGTCAAGTACGGGCTCACGCCGTACGAGGCGCTGACCACGGCCACCCGGGTGCCGGGGGAGTTCCTCGGGGAGCCGCTCGGCCAGATCAAGCCGGGCATGTACGCGGACCTGGCCTTCCTCGGCGGTGACCCGCTCACCGACATCTCCCGGGCGGCCGACGTGCGGCAGGTCATGGTCAACGGGGAACTGCACACGGTGGACGACCTGCTCGCGCCGTTCGCCGCCCCGGCCCGCACGGCCGCCGCGCCCGCG
Source organism: Actinoallomurus sp. CA-142502 (assembly GCF_050936355.1). Lineage (NCBI taxonomy): Bacteria > Bacillati > Actinomycetota > Actinomycetes > Streptosporangiales > Thermomonosporaceae > Actinoallomurus > Actinoallomurus sp. CA-142502. Next base: position 7,387,092 of record NZ_JBNJMY010000001.1, on the reverse strand, counting down.
GGCCGGCTGCTGCCCAAGCTGCCGGAGCACCCGGCGAACCGGAAGTACTGGTGGCACGACCCCCACTACCTGGAGGAGAGCAAGCGGTCCTGCTGCGCGGAGAGCTGACCGCGCCCCGGGCTCGGAGGTTCTGACGGGAATATGATTTTCCGGAGGTTCGGCGCGGGACGGGGAGACGTCCGATCAAGACCGAGCCGGTACGGGGGTGCGTGAACCGATGGGACCGACGCCGACTCGGGTGACGCTGTACGCCCGCGCGACGGAGGCGGAGCGGGTCGCCGAGTTCCGGTGGAGCCCGGAATCAGGCGTCTCGCTCACCGTGTTCGACCAGGAGTGGGGCGCCCTGGCCAGGGACTACTACGAAAACGGCGTACCGCTCATCCGGGAGAACCGGCGAGTGCCGGCCAGCGAGGGCGCGGCCTTCATGCGCGCTCTCCTGGAGCGGCGGAACATGAGCTACTACAGCCTCGTCGACGAGAGCCAACGCGACAACCTGAACTGACGGCCCAGGCCCACACTGAATCGGAATTCGCATGGCCAAGGACGCGGCGCTGGGGCGCCTCTTCGGCAAGGTGGCCGCGTTCTTTCGCGGACCGGTGGAGCAGGTCGACGGCGTCTGGACGCGTAAGCTCTCGAAGCCTCAGCTGGAAGACATCAGCAACAACTTCCCTGCGTACCGGGTCGATCTACCCGATGGCACGAGCAGGCTGTACAAGCTCAATCCCGACATGGACATCGGTTACGGGGTGCCCGCCAACAAGATGATCAACCGCGAGGTCGGTGCCTCGATCACCGACCGGCATCTCGGCTTCGGGCTCGTTCCCCGCACCACCTTCTGGGAGGGCCCGTACGGGAAGGGGTCGCTCCAGGACTGGCTGCATGACGCGACCCCCGGCAAACTGCCGCACGAGTACGACCGGCTCGACCAGCAGCGGATGGCCGTTCTGGACTATGTCATGGGCAGTGGTGACCGGAACATCGGCAATGTCTTCACTCACCATGGACGTCCGGCCGCGACCGACAACTCGATCTCCTTCCCGCGGTACGACGACGAGGTGATTCGTTCGACCTACGTGAAGAACCACGTGGGGCAGCAGCTCGACGCCGACGTGCTCGCCCAGGTGAACGCGGTCGACCCGGTGCGCCTGGCCGCGGATTTGAAGGACGCGGGGATCGACGCCCAGTCCGTGACGAACGCGATGTCCCGCCTGCGGGAGATTCAAAGCAATGGCGCGATAACAGGGCGGTACTGGCGCGGCGACATCATCGAGTGGTGATCGTCGCCGGATCCCCACGACCGGCCCGCTCCGCGCCGGTCGCCACCTGACGTGGCCAGGGAGACTTCCCTGCCGGTCCATCCGTATGGAATCGTTCCCATATGCGTATTACGGACAGCCTGCGGGTCCATTACGACACCTGCAACGTCTACCTGCTCGTCACCGGCACGGACGCCGTCGCCATCGACTTCGGGTCCGGCTCCGTGCTGGATCACCTGGCCGACCACGGCATCGAGCGGATCACCGATGTGCTGATGACGCATCACCACCGCGACCAGGGGCAGGGGCTGGCGCGCGCCGCGGCCGCCGGAATACGCATCTGGGTGCCCTCCACCGAGCGAGACCTGTTCGCCGACGTCGGCACGCACTGGCAGACGCGCGTCATCGACAACTACTACGACCTGCGCCAGGACCGGTTCTCCCTGCTGGAGGACGTACCGGTCCACGGCGCCCTGCCCGAGTACCGCACCACGCGGGTCGGCGGGGTCGACGTCCACGCGATGCCCACCCCCGGGCACACGCTGGGCTCGGTCAGCTACCTCGCCGAGCTGGACGGCCGGCGGATGGCCTTCACCGGCGACCTGCTGTACGGGCCGGGCACCGTCTGGTCGGTCTCGGCGTTGCAGCGCGGCTACAACGCCCTGGAGGGCGCGGCCGCGTCGGTGATCTCGCTCGACCTGGTCGCCGAGCGCGCCCCCGACCTCGTACTGCCCTCGCACGGCCGCCCGATCGCCGAGCCGGCGGAGACGCTCGCGCAGACCCGGCGCAACCTGCAGGCACTGGTCGACTTCCGCCGTGATGAGCCGTGGGACCTGGACGCCTGGCTGCGGCGGCCGTACGAGGAGGTCACCCCGCACCTGCTGCGCAACCGCACCTCCTTCGCGACCAGCTACGCCCTGCTGTCGGACTCCGGCGCCGCGCTGCTCATCGACTACGGGCTCGACATGATCACCGGGCTGCCGACCGGTGACGACCGCTCCTCGCGCCGCCCCTGGCTCGCCTCGCTCGACGCGCTCAAGCGCACGTACGGCGTCGACCGGGTCGAGGTGGCCATCCCGACCCATTACCACGACGATCACGTGGCGGGCTTCGGCCTGCTGCACGAGGTCGAGGGCACCGAGATCTGGGCCGGGGAGTCGATCGCGCCGATCCTGCGCGACCCGCACCGGTACGACCTGCCGTGCCTCTGGTACGACCCGCTGCCCGTCGACCGCGCGGTCGCGCCGGGCGTTCCCGTGCGGTGGCACGAGTACGAGCTGACCATGTACCCGCTGCCCGGCCACACGCTGTACGCGGTGGCGATCGCGTTCGAGGCCGACGGCACCAGGGTGCTGGCCACGGGCGACCAGCAGGACGGTGGCTGGGTCGACGGCGAGCGGACCGAGGTGCTCAACTTCCAGTACCGCAACCGGTTCCGCTTCGACGACTTCGTCGACTCCGCGCTGCTCTACCGGCGGCTGTCGCCGGACCTGATGATCAGTGGGCACTGGGAGCCGCGCCCGGTCGACGACCGGTACCTCGACATGCTCCTGGCGAAGGGCGAGGAACTGGCCCGCCTGCACCGGGCGCTGCTGCCGCTGGACGAGGTGGACTTCGGCGCCGAGGGCTTCGGCGCGCGGATCCTGCCGTACCGCTCGACGGTGGGCGGCGGCGAGAGCCAGGAGTTCGAGGTGGTGGTCCTCAACCCGTTCCGGCAGCGCTGCGAGCTCCGCGTCGACCTGGTCGTGCCCGAAGGGTGGCTGGCCACCCCGGCGTCCCGCGCGGTGGAGGTCGAGGGAGGCGGCGAGGCGGTGGTGCGGTTCACCGTCGTACCCCCGCCGGGCCGTCGGCGGCGGGCGCGGCTGGCGGCCAACCTCACCGCCGGCGACCGCGACTTCGGCCAGCAGGCCGAGGCCTTGGTGGACGTGCGATGACCGGGCCCGGCCGCGGAGCGAGTGAGGAGGGTGAGCGACCGATGACGCGCATGGACGTCGGTGAGACCGACGGGTGGCTGGAGATCCGTGCCGAGCACTACACCGCGCGCGTCGACCGGGAGCGGCTGCTGGCCGACGTCACCGGGGCGGACGGCGGGTCCTGGGGGATGCTGCGGCTGCTCGCCTCCGTCGACACGCTCGCCGGCCCGGATGAGACGACGCATGTCGAGGCCGTGACCTGGGAGTCCACGGACTCGTGCGTACGGCTGACCGTGTCGTGCGCCAGCTCGCTGTGGACCGCGCGTACGCACGTGGTGGAGTTCCACCCCGGCCGGATCACCTTCGGGGCGACCGTGCGCGGTGAGGGCCGCGTCACCACGGTGCGGCTGCTCGGCGGAGCGCGGCTGCCGCAGGGCGTGCTGCCGAGCGGCGCGGCCCACCACACCGTCTTCTCCCCGAACCCGGACCACCCCTGGCGCGTCGCCCGCCCGGCGGTCGAACCCGCCGTCATCAGCGTCAACGGCGAGGGCGGCGAGCCGGGCGTGGGCCGGTGGCTGTTCACGCCGGCGCCCACCTGCTTCGGGCTGTCCCGCGAGCGGGCCGCCGACGAGCGGACCCTGCCGGAGGGACCGTGGCTGATGCTCGGGCTGGCCGCGACCCGGCGGACGTTCGTCGACGTCGTCTACGACCCGACGCCCGGCGGGTTCAGCCTGCGCTGTGAGTACCAGGGGCACACGGCCGCCGACGCGACGTTCACGACGCCCGAGGTGCTGCTGCTGTTCGGCGCGGCCGACCCGTACGCGGGGCTGCGCGCGTACCGCGACGAGCTGGCCGCCCGCGGGCTCGCGCCCGCCGTCGCCGGCCGGGACGCCGCGTGCCCGCCCTCCGGCGACCGGCTCCAGCCCATCTTCTGCGGCTGGGGCGCCCAGTGCGCCCTGGCCGCCGTGGACGGGTCGCCGGCGCCCGCGCTGTCGCGCCGCGCGCTGTACGAGGAGTGGCTGGACGCCCTGGCCGGTCGCGGGATCGTCCCCGGCACGATCGTCGTGGACGACAAGTGGCAGGAGCGGTACGCCACCTGCCGGCCCGACGCCGTCAAGTGGCCGGATCTCGCCGGTTTCGTCGCCGACCGGCAGGCCGGGGGACAGCGGGTGCTGCTCTGGTGGAAGGCGTGGGACCCCGAGGGCGCCCCCGCCGAGGCGTGTGTGCGCGCTCCGGACGGCACCCCGCTCGCGATCGATCCGGAGAGCCCCGCGGGCCGCGCGGTGATCGAGGACGCGATGGAGTACATGCTGGGCCCGGACGGGCTGAACGCCGACGGCCTGAAGATCGACTTCACCGCGCGCACGCCGTCGGGCACCGCCCTGCGCCACGCCGGCCCGTCGTGGGGCTTCGACCTGCTGCACGAGCTGCTGGCGGTCGCGTACCGGGCGGCGAAGCGGGTCAAGCCGGACTCACTGATCGTCACGCACACGCCGGACCCGGGCTTCCTCGACGTCACCGACATGATCCGGCTCAACGACGCGCTGCACAACGACCACCCCGAGGGGCTGGTGCCGCCGTCGGACGACGCCGTCGTCGAGCAGATGACCTACCGGGCGCGGGTCGTGCACGCGGCGTGCCCGGAGCTGCCGGTGGACACCGACGGCTGGCGCCTGCCCGGCGAGCGGCACCTGCGGGCGTACGCCGCCGCGGCGCCGCGACTGGGCGCGCCGGCGCTGTACTACGCCGACGGGATGGACTGGGCTCCGGGACGCGTCGAGGCCGCCACCTGGGCCGCCATCGCCGAGGCGTGGGCGGCGTACCGCGCGGAACATGGGCTCGCCGTGCCGCCACATAGAATCATCGGCCATGGGGCGTAGACGTGAGGACGGTGCCGGACACCGACCGAACGGCACACCGTCGCCCCAGCCCCGCCGGCGGCCGACCATCCAGGATCTCGCCCGCGCCGCCGCGACCTCACCTTCCACCGCGTCCCGCGCGCTGAGCGGCAACGGCTACGTCGCGGCCGACGTGCGGGCGCGGGTGCTCGAGGCGGCCGAGCGCATCGGGTACGTCCCGGACATCAACGCGCGTACGCTCCGCAACCGCCGGAGCCGTGCGGTCGGCGTGCTCATCTCGGATCTGCGCAACCCGTTCTACGCCAACCTCGCGGCCGTCATCGAACAGCAGCTGCGCTCGGCCGGCTATCACGTCATCGTCGTCAACAACGACGGTGAGCAGCACGCCGAGGTCGAGGGCGCCCGCACGTTCCTCGCGGTGCGCGTCTCGGCGGCCATCATCACGCCCGTGTCGGACCGCGCGGTGCACATGCTGATGGACGACGGCGTGCCGGTGGTGCAGGCCGACCGCATGGTGGACGGCCTGACCACCGACGGCGTGCTGGTCGACAACGTCCAGGGCGCGCGGCGGATCACCGACCACCTGATCGGGCTCGGGCACACGCGCATCGCGCTGCTGATCGACGAGACCGGCTGGACGACCGGCGCGGGCCGTCTCGCGGGCTACCGCGCGGCCCTGCGCGACGCCGGCCTGCCGATGGATCCGGGCCTGGTCGTGCCGACCCGGTTCCAGCCCGACACGGCGCGGGAGGCGGTGACCGCGCTCCTCGACCGCCGGCCCGACGTCACGGCGCTGTTCGCCGCGAACAACCGGCTGGCCGAGGGCGCCTTCCAGGCGCTCCAGGAGGGCGGCCACCGCATGCCCGACGACATCTCGCTGGTCGCGTTCGACGACGTGCCCTGGATGTCGATGGTCTCGCCGGGCATCACCACCGTCGACCAGCACACCGACGACCTCGGTCGGGCCTGCGCGCAGCTCGTCGTCGACCGCATCGCGGGGGGCGCGGCCGGGCACATGACCGTGCGCTACATCGAGCCCTCGATCGTCCTGCGCGGCTCCACCGCGCCGCCGCGCACGTCGCCGGCCACCTCCGTCCGGCCGGACCCGGGCCCGGCCGCCGCCGCGCCGTCGGCCTGAGCCCGCGCGGGGCCTCAGCCGACCTGGCACGCCGGGGGCGCGGAGACGGTGACGGGCAGCGAGAGACAGAACTCGACCGCCGCCGTCTTGGACTTCACCAGATTGTCGCGGGCGTCCTTGAAGGAGTCGGTGCTGCTCCTTCCGCATCAGCGCATAACGAATTCGGGGTTATCTTCGCCGCTGCTGTGGCGTCTGTCGGTATACGTCCGGCATGAATATCGGCGGAGCCGGAAAAAGGGGTGGCGGAGTGCGGGCCCCGCCCTGGTCGGGCCTCGCGACCCGCATGGCGAGGCCGGTGCCTTCATCCGATGAACGACCTGGTCGAGCGGCGGCTGTGAGCCGATCAGGTGGAACCCGATGGTCGGCGTCGTCGGGCTGGTCAACCCGAGGACGCACTCGCCGGCCGGCCTCTCCGGTGGTCCGGCGGAATCTTCCAGCAGGAGGCGGTCCTATTGCGAAAGAAAGGATCTGAGCGCTTTCGTTCGCCGTCGCCTTCCCGCTCGCGGTCGAGACCAAGACGAATGAGGGCGACGGTGAAGTCGCTGACGATCTTTCCGACGCGGGCCCACCACAGCGGGACACATCCGGTAGCCGCTGACGTGTCCCGGCGGCATCTCGCCGGGACGGCGATGGAAGCGGCCGGACGAGCCCGGTGGACGCTCCGGCCGGAGGCCGGGCCGCACCCCCTGAGCGGCACGGTCGCGCGGTCGGGCCGGGCGGACGGTGGCGTCGGTGGCCCTGAGGCGCGTGTGGCACTGGCAAGAATGGCGCGTTAATCCGTCCGAAACATGGTCTTGACAGCGACTGCGGGCCGAAAATATGGTCGGCCGCACTGTGGTAACGATGCCACATTCAATGTCCGGGCCGGTCCCCCACGCGCCCGCAGTGCCCGAGTTCACCGGAAACCGCAGGTCACCGCGTACTCTTCACGCCTGGCCCGGACATTCGCCTGGTTGTGAGGAGTGAGCAATGATCACCCGACGCGGTTTTCTCACCGGCTCGGCGGGCGCGCTCGCACTCGGCGCCGTCACGAGCGCCTGTGGCGGTGTCGGCGGCAAGAGCACGAGCGGCGGTGGCGGTGCGTCCAAGGGCGACACCGGAGCGATCTCGATCCAGGGCATGGGCAAGCCCGACGACGTCGCCCAGGCGCGCATCGACGCGTTCAAGAGCGCGTACCCGAAGGTCCAGGTCAACATCAACGAAGGCGACTTCGACCCGCAGCAGTTCCTGTCCGCGGTCGCGAGCGGCAACCCGCCGGACATCGTGTACCTCGACCGGGACCTCGTCGGCACGTACGCCGCCAAGGGCGCCGTCCAGCCCCTGGACGACCACCTCGACAAGGCCGGGCTCAAGACCAGCCTCTACCGGCCCGCGGCCGTGCGCGAGGTGACGATCGACGGGAAGGTCTACGGCGTCCCGGAGTTCTACGACACCCGCAACATCCTCATGAGCGGCAAGGCGCTTCAGTCCGCCGGCCTGACCGCGGCCGACCTCGCGACCAGCGACTGGGACAAGCTGCACACCAACACCGTCAAGCTCTACAAGGCGAACGGCGGCAAGATCTCCCGCATCGGGTTCGACCCCAAGCTGCCGGAGTTCCTGCCCCTGTGGGCCAAGGCCAACGGCGCCGAGCTGATCAACCCCGACGGCTCGCCGAAGCTCGACGACCCCAAGATCATCGAGGCGCTGACGTTCGCGCTCAGCCTCATCGACGAGCAGGGCGGCTGGTCGAAGTTCAAGGCCTTCCGCGACACCTGGGACCTGTTCGGGGCCAAGAACGAGTTCCAGAAGGACCAGGCCGGCGCGTTCCCGTGGGAGGGCTGGTACGTCAACGTCCTCGTCCAGGCGACGCCGAAGCTGAACCTGGAATCGATTCCCTTCACCGACCGCCAGGGCAAGCCGATCAGCTTCTCCAACGGCAGCGCGTGGTGCCTGCCGAAGGGCTCCAAGAACCCGGCCGCCGCGGTCAACTGGATGAAGACCATGACCGCCACCGACACCTGGCTCAAGGCCGGCGCCGCGCGCGAGGCGACGGTGGAGAAGAACAAGTCCATCTTCACCGGCCTGTGGACCGGCAACCCCACCGCCGACGCGCAGGTCAAGGCCAAGTACGTCAAGCCCGGCGACACCGGCTTCGACAAGGCCATCCAGAACTACTACGCCTCCACCGAGTACGCCTTCAGCATCGCGCCGTCCAAGGCGGGCAGCGAGATCAAGACGGCGTGGACGGACGCGGTGAACCGCGCGCTGTCCGGCCAGCAGAAGCCCGACGCCGCCATGAAACAGGCACAGTCGGAGGCCGCTAAGGCGTTCAGCGCGGTGAAGTGATGGCGGCCGTCACCACCGCCGCGACCCGCGTGCGGCAGAAGAAGAGGAAGGGCACCCGGAGCCGGGAGGCGCGCGCCGCGTACGGCTTCATCGGCATCTGGATCGTCGGCTTTCTCGTGTTCACGCTGGGCCCGATGATCGCCAGCCTCGTGCTGTCGTTCACCGACTACAACGCCATCAGCTCGCCCCACAACGTGGGGTGGGCGAACTACCGGCAGATGTTCTCGGACCCGAAGGTCGGCAAGGCGCTCGCAAACACGCTCGTCTACGCGGTCATCTACGTGCCGTCCGCGATGGTCGTGGCGCTGGCCCTGGCGATGGTCCTGAACCGGGTCGGACGTGCGTCAGGGTTCTTCCGCACCGTGTTCTACCTGCCGGTGATGACGCCGCCGGTCGCCGCGGGCGCGCTGTTCCTGCTGCTGCTCAACGGCAACCAGGGCCTGCTGAACCGCACGCTGCACCTGGTCGGGATCAACGGGCCCAACTGGACGACCGACACCGCGTGGGTCAAGCCGGGCCTGGCCCTGACGATGCTGTGGGGTGTCGGCGGCATGGTCGTCATCTACCTCGCCGCGCTGCGTCAGGTGCCCAAGGACCTGTACGAGGCCGCCTCGCTCGACGGCGCGGGAGCGTGGATGCGGTTCCGCAAGATCACGCTGCCGATGATCAGCGGCGCGCTGTTCTTCACGCTGATCGTGCAGACCATCTCGGCGCTGCAGATGTTCGACCAGGCGTACACGATGTTCTTCGGCGGCCAGCAGAACAGCACCTACTCCAACGACGCGGCGCTGTTCTACGTCATCTACCTGTTCCAGCAGGGCTTCGGCTTCCTGCACATGGGCTACGCCTCCGCGCTCGCCTGGCTGCTGTTCATCGTGATCATGATCATCACCGCGATCCAGGTGCGGGTCTCGCGCCGGTTCGTCTACTACGAGGGGGAGAGGGACTGATGGCCGCTTCTCCCGCCGGCCTGACCGCGACGCCCGCGGCCGAGGGCCCGGCCACCCGCAAGGCCAGGACGGCGCCGCCGGGCGCCGGCCGGCGCGACCGCCCTCCCGTGTGGAAGCGCGCGCCGTACCTGGTGGTGCTCGGGCTCGCCAGCGTGCTGTTCACCTATCCGTTCCTGTGGCTGATCAGCGCGTCGTTCAAGCCGCGCACCGACGTGTTCGACAACGCGCTGATCCCGCGCCACTGGCGCTTCGCCAACTTCGCCGACGTCTGGCACTACGGCAACATGGTGAACTGGCTGATCAACAGCGCGGTGGTGGGCGTCGCCGCCGCCACCACGGTCACGATCAGCAGCGCCGTCGTGGCGTTCGGCTTCGCCTACTTCCGGTTCCCCGGCCGCAACATCCTGTTCGGCCTGGTGCTGGCCACGATGATGCTGCCGCAGGCGGTCACGATGATCCCGGTCTACCTGATCTGGAACAAGGTCGGCCTGACCGGCACGCAGGTCCCGCTGTGGGCGCAGAACATCTTCGGTTCGGCGTTCTACATCTTCCTGCTGCGGCAGTTCTTCCTGTCGCTGCCACGGGAGCTGTTCGAGGCGGCGCGCGTCGACGGGTGCAGTTTCTTCGGGTTGTTCTGGCGCATCGCCCTGCCGCTGGCGCGGCCGGCACTGGCGATCGTGTTCATCTTCGAGATCCAGGCGAGCTGGAACGACCTGCTCAAGCCACTCATCTACCTGCAGAACACCTCGCTGTTCACGATGCCCCGCGGCCTGAAGTCGATCATCGACACGTTCGGCAACGGCGGCGAACACCACTGGGAGATCATCTCGGCGGCGAGCCTGATCGCGACCATACCCATGATCGTGATCTTCGCCTTCGCCCAGCGGCACATCATCGAGGGCATCGCCACCACGGGCCGGAAGGGCTGACACGTGACATTCGGGGATCACGTACTCGCCCTCGACATCGGCGGCACCAAACTGGCCGCCGGCGTCGTGGGCCGGGCCGGCGACGTACGGTCGTTCGTACGGACGCCGACGCGGGTCGAGGAGGGCCCGGACACGACCGTCAAACGTCTCCTCGACCTCGGCCGGGACGCCCTGGCCGAGGCCGGCCACCGGGCCGAGGACATGGCCGCGGTCGGCATCGGCTGCGGCGGCCCGCTCGACCCGGTCACCGGCCGGGTGCAGGGCCCGCCCGGCCTGCCGGGCTGGGACGACGTGCCCATCGTCGACCTGGTCGACACCGCGTACGGCCGGCCGTCGTTCCTGGAGAACGACGCCACCGCCGCCGCGCTCGGCGAGTACCACTACGGGCGCTGGGGCGACGTGCGCCAGATGCTCTACCTGACCGTCTCCACCGGGGTGGGCGGCGGCGTCATCCTCGACGGCCGGCTGTACCGCGGCGCGGCCGGCAACGGCGGGGAGTTCGGGCACGTCGTCATCGACTGGAACGGCCGCCTCTGCGGCTGCGGCCAGCGCGGCTGCATCGAGGCGTACGCCTCGGGCACCTCGATCGCCCGGCGCGCGAACGAGGCGCTCGCCACCGGTGAGGCGTCCTCCATGCGGGAGGTCCCAGTGGTGACCGCCGAGACCGTCTCCGCGCACGCCGGCCGGGGCGACGCCCTCGCCCGGCACGTCTGGGACGAGACCACCGCAGCACTGGGCCGGGCCCTCGCGGTGATGATCAACGTGATCGAGCCCGAGCTCGTCGTCCTGGGCGGCGGCGTCACCCGCGCCGGCGACGCCCTTCTGCTGCCGGTGCGCCGCGCGGCGCTGTCCCAGGCCATGCGGCCGGCCGGCGCCGCCGCCCGCGTCGAGCTGTCCGCGCACGGCGACACCGTCGGCGTGGTCGGCGCGGCCGCGTCGGCGTTCCTCCACCTCGACGGCGGAGGAAGGACCCATGACCTCGCGGAGCGAGGGAACCGAAGTCACCGTCTTCCCCCGACGAAGGAGGTCTCGTCCCCATGACCGACCAGCCCGCGCTCGCCGAGTACCTCGACGAGCACCTCGCCGTGATCGAGTCGGTCCGCGGCCTCGTGCCCGAGGTCGAGTCGCTCGGGGAGGAGGTGATCGCGCGCCTGGCCCGCGGCGGTGTCGTCTACTCCTTCGGCAACGGCGGTTCGGCCGCCGACGCCCAGCACCTGGCGGGTGAGCTCATCGGCCGGTACTGCCGCGAGCGCCGGCCGCTCGCCGCCGTGGCGCTGTCCACCGACCCGACCGTGTCGACCTGCATCGGCAACGACTACTCCTTCGACGACGTCTTCGCCCGCCAGGTCACGGCGCTGGCCGGCCCGGACGACGTCGTCGTCGGGTTCACCACGAGCGGGCGTTCCCCCAACGTCGTCGCCGGGCTCGCCGCGGGCCGCAAGGCCGGCGCGCTGACCGTGCTGCTCACCGGGCACGCGGACAGCGGCGGCGGACCGGCGGCCGAGCACGCCGACCGGGTCCTCGCCGTCGCCTCAGCCCGTACGGCACGCGTCCAGGAGGCGCACGTCCTGCTGTTGCACCTGCTCAGCGAGCACATCGACCGCTGGGCCGCCGAGTCCTCGTAGCCGTTCTCGTCACGGACCGGCACCCCCCACCATCGGAAGGAACCCCCGCTTCACCATGATCAGCGCGAAACCGGACCCCCGGCCGCGTACGGCGTCCACCTCCCACCCGGCGCCCCCGATCGGACGGGCCACCCGCGGGCCCCTCCACATGATCGGAAACGCGCACATCGACGCGGTGTGGCTGTGGCCGTGGCAGGAGGGCTTCCAGGAGGCGCGCGCGACGTTCCGCGCCGCCCTCGACCGCATCGCCGAGTACCCCGACTTCGTCTTCACCTGCGACTCCATCGGGTACCTGGCGTGGATCGAGGAGCACGACCCGGAGCTGTTCGACGCGCTGCGCGAGCAGGTGCACGCGGGCCGGTTCGAGATCGTCGGCGGCTGGTGGGTCGAGCCGGACTGCAACATCCCGGGCGGCGAGGGGTTCGTGCGGCACGCGCTGTACTCCCAGCGGTTCCTGGCCGACCGGTTCGGCCGGATGGCCTCGGTCGGCTGCAACGTCGACCCGTTCGGGCAGAACGCCGTGATCCCGCAGCTGCTCAGCAAGTCCGGCATGGAGAGCTACGCCTTCATGCGGCCGCAGCCGCACGAGGCCGAGCTGCCCGGCCCGACGTTCTGGTGGCGGTCGGCGGACGGCTCCCGGGTGCTGACCTACCGGATCCCGCACGAGTACTGCAGCCCGGCCGGGCACCTGGGCACGCACGTCGGCAAGGCCCTGGCCCAGCTCCCGCACACGACCGAGCCGCTGATGTGCTTCTACGGCGTCGGCAACCACGGCGGCGGCCCGACCCGGGCCAACATCGACAGCATCGTCGAGCTGAACGGCAGCGACCAGTTCCCGCGGATGATCTTCTCCACGGTCGGCGCGTTCTTCGACGACGCCAGGGACGGTGACCTGCCGGAGTACACCGGCGAGATCCAGCCGCACGGAGTCGGCTGCTACTCGGCGCACTCGGGGATCAAGAAGCTGATCCGCACCACCGAGCACGCGCTCGCCGCCGCGGAGAAGTGGGCGGCGATCGCCGGAGAGGTGGCGGCGATGCCGCCGGTCACCGGGGAGTTCGAGACGGCCTGGCGGCAGGTGCTGCTCAACCACTTCCACGACACCGCGGCCGGCACGGCGCTGCCCAGCGCGTACGACGACGCACGCGACCAGCTCGGCGAGGCCCGCTCGATCGCGGCGCGCCTGCAGAACCGGGCGATCCAGAGCATCAGCCGCCAGATCGCCGTCGCGCCCGAGGAGGGCATGGCGCCGCTGGCGGTGTTCAACCCGCACCCCTGGCCGGTGGCGACCACGGTCGAGGTGGAGTTCGGCGCCCAGCTCGGCCGTGGCGCGATCGTCGCCGTCGACGACGCGGACCGGCGCGTGCCCGTCCAGCCGGCGCGCTCGTCCACGGTCTGCGGCGGGCGGCGGGTGCTCGTGGTGCCGGTGGAGCTGCCGCCGCTCGGCTACCGGCTCTACCGGCTGTACGCCGACCCGGTGAGCGGCCCGGTTGCCGAGCGCGGCACCGTCCTGGAGAACGAGCACCTGCGGGCCGAGATCGACCCGGAGACCGGCTGGCTGTCGAGCCTCGTGCACAAGGCGAGCGGCGTCGACCTCATCGACGGCGAGGCGGCGCGGGCGGCGCACGCGGCCGTCCTGGACGACCCGACCGACACCTGGGGCCACAGCGTCGTGTCCTACCGCGACGTGATCGGCCGGTTCACCCCGACGTCGGTCCGCGTGGTCGAGTCCGGCCCGGTGCGCCACGTGGTGCGGGTCGACAGCGCGTACGGCTCCTCGACGATGCGCGAGGACTACGTGCTGGTCGCGGGCGCGCGGCACCTGGAGGTCCGGGTGACCGTCGACTGGCACGAGCGGCTGCGGATGCTCAAGCTGCGCTTCCCGACCGCGCTGACCGGCGTCACCGCGACGCACGCCATCCCGTACGGCCACCTGGAGCGCGTGCCGGACGGCCACGAGACGGTGAGTCACACCTGGGTGGACGTGTCGGGGGAGACGCCCGCCGGCCCGGCCGGGCTTTCGGTGCTCAACGACGCCAAGTACGGCGGCGACGTGTCCGACGGCGACATCGGCGTCACCGTCCTGCGGAGCCCGCCGTACGCCTGGCACACCCCGGAGCCGTTGCCCGAGGACGGCGACTTCGAGGCGATGGACCAGGGCGTGCAGCGGTTCACGTACCGGCTGCTGCCGCACGACGGCGACTGGCGCGCGGCCGGCACGCCGCGTGCGGCCGCCGAGCTGGACCAACTCCCGGTCGCCCTGCTGGAGTCCTTCCACGACGGCCCGCTGCCCCAGCACCGGTCCTTCGCCGACGCGAGCGACGCGGGCAACGTCGTGATCACGGTGGTCAAGCGGGCCGAGGACGGTGACGGCCACATCGTGCGCGGCTACGAGACGGACGGCGCGGCGGCGACCGCGACGGTCCACCTGCCGTTCCTGCGACGCACGGTGATCGCGGAGTTCGACCCGCACGAGATCAAGACGCTGTTCGTGCCGGACGACCGGAGGCTGCCGGTGGTCGAGACCGACCTGCTCGAACGGCCGCTGAGCGAGTCGGAGGACCGGGCGGAGGACACCATCCTGGACCGTACGGAATGACCGGTGTGGTCGCCCTCGACCGGGACTGGCGCCTGCGCGGCTTCCTCGGCGACGACTGGCAGCTCCACCGCGCCCAGCTGCACGCCCGCGACGTGGGCGGCCGGTGGGTGCCCGCGCGGGTGCCCGGCTCGGTGCTGGCGGACCTGCTCGCGGCGGGCGAGGTGCCCGATCCGCGCGTCGGGCGGCAGAGCCTGCTGTCGGAGTGGGTGCCGCAGCGGACCTGGGTCTACCGGACGACGCTGCGCACGCCCGCCCTGGCGGAGGGCGAGCGCGCGTTCCTGGAGTTCGACGGCGTCGACCACTCCGCCACCGTGCACCTCGACGGCGAGCGGGTGGCCGCGCACGAGGGCACGTTCGTCCCGCTCGTGGCGGAGGTGACGGGGCGGCTCGGCGCCGGCGAGCACGCCCTGGCGGTCGTGGTCGACCCGGCCCCGGTCAGCGAGCCGCAGGTCGGCCACACCGAGGCCGTGACCGTGCACAAGGGCCGGATGGGCTACGGCTGGGACTTCTGCCCGCGCATGGTCCACCAGGGGCTGTGGGGCCCGGCCCGGCTCCGGATCACCGGTGCGGTGCGTCTCGCGGACGTGTGGGCGCGGCCCGCGGCGGACCGGCTCACCGTCACGGTGACCGCGGACGGCGACGCGACCGGGGCGACCGCCGCCTGCGCGCTGCGCGACGCGGACGGCGCGGTCGTCGCCGAGGCCCTCGTACCGCTCGCCGGCGCGGTCACCGAGGTCGTCCTCGAGGTGCCCTCGCCGCGCCCGTGGCGGCCGAACGGCTTCGGCGAGCCGTACCTCTACACGCTCGACACGACCGTCCGCGACGGGTCCGGCCGGCGCGGCGACGAACGCCGGGTCCGCGTGGGCTTCCGCGACATCGGCTTCGTCCGCGAACCCGCCGGACCGGCGGGCGCGCTGCCGTACCGGCTGACGGTCGGCGGGGAGCCGGCCGACATCCTGGGCTGGAACTGGGTGCCCGCCGACGCGATGTACGGGGCGGCCGGCGAGGACCGGCTCCGCCACCTGCTCACCCTCGCCCGCGAGGCCGGCGTGATGATGCTGCGGGTCTGGGGCGGCGGCCTCATCGAGAGCAGGACGTTCTATGACCTGTGCGACGAGTACGGCATTCTCGTGTGGCAGGAGTTCGCCCAGTCCAGCTCGGGGATGAGCAGCGTGCCCGGCACGGATCCGGCGTTCGTCGCGCGGATGCGGGCCGAGGCCGAGCGGATCGTGCCCGCGCGCCGCAACCATCCGAGCCTGGCCATCTGGTGCGGCGGCAACGAGCTGCAGAACGCCGACGGCGTCCCGCTGACCGACGGCGAGTCCCCGGTGCTGGCGGCGCTGCACGAGGTGGTGGCGCGCCTGGACCCGGACCGGCGGTGGCTGCCGACCTCACCGTCCGGGCCGGTGTTCGGCAACACCCTCGACAGCGTGCGCACCGCGCCCGAGCAGCACGACGTGCACGGCCCGTGGGAGCACCAGGGGCTGGCCGACCACTACCGGCTCTATGACGAGGGCCGCGGCCTGCTCCTCAGCGAGTTCGGTGTCGAGGGCATGAGCAACGTACGCGCGATCGCCTCGGTCGTGCCCGGCGCGACGCTGCCCACGCACGGCGACCCGGTCTGGGACCACCTGGGCCGGTGGTGGAACAACGAGCCCCCGGTCCGCGCGGCCTTCGACGACGCGATCGGTGACCTGCCCGCCATGTCGCGGGCGAGCCAGTTCCTCCAGGCCGACGGCCTGCGGTACGCGGTCGAGGCCAACCGGCGGCGGCCCGGGAGCTGCGGCGTGCTGCCGTGGCAGCTCAACGAGTCCTTTCCCAACGGCTGGTGCACGGCGGCGGTCGACTACTTCGGCGAGCCGAAGGCGGCCTACCACTACGTGCGCCGCGCGTACCGCTCGCCGCTTGTATGCGCGGCCCTGCTGGCGCCGCGGGTGACCGGCGAGGAGTTCACCGCCACCGTGTGGGCCGGTCCGGGAGAGGTCACCGCGCGGGTGCTGCGCCTGGACGGCGAGGAGATCGCGTCCGCCGCATGGCGGAGCGAGGCGGACGCGCCCGTGGCCGGGGCGGGCGGCCTGCGGCCATGCGGCGAGATCCGCTGCGCCACGGCCGCGCTGGCGGGCGCGCCCTTCGTCCTCGACCTGGCACTGCGGGCGGGCGGACGGACGTACCGGAACCGGTACCTGCTCACCGCCGGCACCGGCTTCGGAGCGCTGCTCTCCCTCCCGCCGGCCCGCGTGGAGGTGCGGCTGGCGGCCTCCGGCGACGAGTGGACGCTGCGGCTGCGGCACGAGGACGGCCCGGCCGCGCCGTTCGTACGGCTGCTCGACGGCCGCCCGGCGGACCGGCCCGGCTGGGCCCGCTGGGACGACAACGCGGTGGACCTGCTGCCGGGCGAGGAGACCGTGCTGCGGTGCCGATGGGACGGCGTGCCGCCCGCCGAGCGCCGGGTGCTGCTCGACGGCTGGAACGTTCCCGCCCGCGTGCTGACCGAGAACCCCGCGTGCTGACCGAGAACTCCGATGGGGAGCGGACATGGACCTGACCGTCACCGGGCTCGACCCCGGTGTGTTCGACGTGGAGCTGGACCGCTCGACCGACCCGACCCCGGCCGGCGGCGTCACCGTGACGGTGACCGCGACCTACCGGGGCACCGAGCCCGCCGAGGCGCGGCTGCGGGTGTCGGCGAGCCTGCCCGCCGAGGACGACCCGTACTGGATGATCCCCGGGCTGTTCTACGGCGAGAACCGCCCGGAGGGCAACGACCGGCTCTACCCGCGGTACGCGCGGGAGGCCGACACCGAAAGGTTCGTCTCGCCCGCGTGGAGCTTCCGCGCCGACCGTGCCGCGACGCCCGCCGTGTTCGCCTGGACCGGCGAAGGCGGGCTCGCGCTGGCCGTGGACGAGGACGGCTCGCTGGGCCTGACCGGCATCGGCTTCGCCTGGGAGGCGGGCACCGCCACCCTGCACGCCGAGTTCCCCTACCGCGAGGCGCCGGTCAGCTACTACGGCGACAAGGTGCCGCTGCCGCCGATGGCGCAGACCCACCTGTGGCAGCCGGGGGAGCGGCACACGGTCGAGCTGTGCGTCTACCCGCTGCCCGCGGACCGGCACGCGTACGCGCCGGTGTTGCGCGAGCGGCACGCGCGGACGGCCACCGAGCCGCTGCGGCCCTGGGTCGGCGTGTCCGAGGCGGCCGACCTCGCCGCGCACGGCCTGCACCGCTGGCACTATCGCCCCGATCCGGCCGTGCTGCTGGAGACCGCGGCGTTCGACCGGGAGTTCAACGGCAACGTCCGCGGGCTCGGCGACCGGGAGGCGATGCACGTCGCCTGGGTGAGCGGCATCCCGTACGCGCACGCGCTGCTGGCGCACGGTCGCCGCCGGGCGCTGCCCGAGGAGGTCACGGCCGGGGCCGCCGTCATCGACCACATCTGCGCCAACCTCGCGCCGTCGGGCACGTTCTGGGGCCAGTGGAGCGGGAGCCGGGGCTGGGTCGGGAGCTGGACGCCGGTGCCCGGCGGCCTGCATGCCCGCACCCTCGCCGAGGCGACGCTGTTCCTGCACCGGGCGGTCGTCGCGGAGCGGACTCTGGGCGTCTCGCACGACTCTTGGGAGCGCGCGGTGCGGAGCAACCTGGACGTCGCGGTGAAGAGCCAGAACGCCGACGGCAACCTCGGCAGCATGCTGCACGCCGCGGACGGGCAGGTCCTGTCGCGCGAGGGAGCGGCCGGGCTGACCTGGGTGGCCGCGCTCGCCGAGGCGAGCGACCTCGACCCGGCCTACCTGCCGGCGGCGGTCCACGGCGGCGAGCACTACGCGCACTTCGTGGACGAGGAGTTCCTGCACGGCGCGCCCGAGGACGTCGACCTGGCGCCGACGTCCGAGGACGGGTACGCCGCGATCCTCGCGTACATGGCGCTGTGGCGCGTCACCGGCGAGGCGCGCTGGCGCGACCTCGCCCGCCGCGCCGCGGACTGGATGCTGACCTTCCGCTACACCTACGACGTGCGCTTCGACCCGCACACGCTGCTGGGGGCGTACGGCTTCCGCAGCCGGGGCGCGGACCAGGCGTCGCCGAGCAACCAGCACCTGCACGCGTACGGCCTGATCTGCCTGCCGGAGATGGCCGAGCTGGCCGAGGCGACCGGTGATCCGTACTACCTGGAGCGGACCCGGGAGAACCTCGCCTGCTTCCGGCAGTTCATCGCCCGCGAGGACGGCGACTTCAACGCCTACAAGGGCATGGCCAGCGAACGCTACTACCAGACGGAGTGCTTCCAGGCGAAGGGGATGCTGCTCACGCTCTCGCACGCGTGGAGCGTCGGCGTCCTCCTCCTCGGCTGCGAGGCCGCCCTGAACCTGCCGGGAGCGGAGTGGTGAGCTTTCCGCCGGATTTCCTGTGGGGCGCCGCCACGTCGGCGTACCAGGTCGAGGGCGCGGTCGCCGAGGACGGCCGGGCCCCGTCGATCTGGGACACCTTCGCCGCCGAGCGCGGCATCGACTCCGGTGAGGTGGCCTGCGACCACTACCACCGCTGGCCCGGCGACGCCGACCTGATGGCGGGCCTGGGCATGAACGCCTACCGCTTCTCCCTCGCCTGGCCGCGGATCGTCCCGGCGGGCACCGGCCGGGTCAACCCGGCCGGCCTCGCGCACTACGACCGGATGATCGACGGCCTGCTCGAACGCGGCATCACGCCGGTGCCGACCCTGTACCACTGGGATCTGCCGCAGACACTGCAGGACCGCGGCGGCTGGACGTCCCGCGCGACGGCGGAGGCGTTCGCCGCGTACACGGAGGTCTGCCTCGACGCGTTCGGCGACCGGGTGGGGACCTGGCTGACCGTGAACGAGCCGTGGGTGGTCTCGGTCCTTGGCTACCGCCTCGGCCTGCACGCGCCGGGGGAGCAGGATCTGCGTACGTCCGTGCTGGTCGCCCACCACCTGCTGCTCGCCCACGGCCTGGCGATGGGCCGCATCCGCGAACGCCGCCCGGAGGCTCGGGCGGGCATCCCGCTGAGCCTGTACCCCACGTACGGGGCCTCGGCGGCGGATGCCGAGGCGGCGTGGGGCTCGGACGGGTACACGAACCGCTGGTTCCTCGACCCGGTGCTGCGCGGGGAGTACCCGCGGGACATGGTGGAGCTGTTCGAGGGCCTGGTCGGCCCGCTGGACTTCGTCCGCGACGGCGACCTGCCGGTGATCGGCACCCGTTCGGACCTGCTCGGCGTGAACTACTACACGCGCCGCCGGGTCTCCGCCGCGCCGCAGGACGGGCTGCCGTGGCGGGTCGAGCGCGCCGAGGAGGGCGTCCCGCGCACCGAGACGGGCTGGGAGGACGTGCCCGGCGCCTTCTACGACCTGCTCGTGCGCCTGCGCCGCGACTACGCCGTTCCGCTGCTGATCACCGAGAACGGCGGTGTCTGGAACGCCGGGCCGGACGCCTCCGGGCGCGTCCGCGACACCGGGCGCGCGCTGGCCCTGCGCCGGCACCTGCTCGCGCTCGCCCGCGCGATGGACGACGGGGCGCGGGTGCTCGGGTACCTGCACTGGTCGCTGCTGGACAACCTGGAGTGGGCCGAGGGGTACTCCCAGCGCTTCGGCCTCGTCCACGTCGACCGCGTCACCCAGGAACGCCGCGTCAAGGACAGCGCCCGCTACTACGCCCGCGTGATCGCCGCGAACGCCGTGGTCGACATCGAGGAGGACGAATGAAGCTCACCATCGTCGGCGGGGGCTCGACGTACACGCCCGAGCTGATCGACGGACTGGTCCGCCTGCGCGACCGGATCGACGTCACCGAGATCGCCCTGCACGACGTCTCGGCCGAGCGGCTCGACGTGCTGGCCGCGATGAGCCGCCGGATGCTGTCCGCCGGCGGCCACCCGGCGGCCGTCACCACGCACACCGACATCGCCCCGGCGGCCGAGGGCGCGCAGATCGTGCTGGTGCAGCTGCGCGTCGGCGGCCAGGCCGCGCGCCTCCAGGACGAGACGCTGCCGCTGCGCTGCGACTGCCTGGGCCAGGAGACCACCGGCGCCGGCGGTCTGGCCAAGGCGCTGCGCACCGTGCCGGTGATGCTGGACGTCGCCGAGCGGGTGCGCGCGGTCAACCCGGACGCGTGGCTGATCGACTTCACCAACCCGGTCGGCATCGTCACCCGGGCGCTGCTGACGGCCGGGCACACACGGGTGGTCGGCCTGTGCAGCTCGGCCATGGTCTTCCAGCGGCACTTCGCCAAGGTGCTGGGGGTCGAGCCGTCGCGCATCGCCCTCGACCACGTGGGACTCAACCACCTGACCTGGGAGCGGCGGGTGCTGCTCGACGGTGAGGATGTGCTGCCGCGGCTGCTCGGCGAGCACGGCGAGGAGGTCGCGCCGGCGACGGGCCTGCCGATCGGCCTGCTGCGCCGCCTCGGCACCGTGCCCTCCTACTACCTGCACTACTACTACGCGCACGACGAGGTGGTCGCCGACCAGCAGGCGAACGGCGTGCGGGCACAGGAGGTCATGGAGATCGAGGGCCGGCTGCTGTCCACGTACGCCGACGAGTCGGTGACCGCCAAGCCGGAGCTGCTGACGCGCCGGGGCGGCGCGTTCTACTCCGAGGCGGCGCTGGACCTGATGGCGTCGCTGCGCGCCGGTGACGGCCGGGCGCACGTGGTCAACGTGCGCAACGGCGCCACCCTGCCGTTCCTGTCGGAGGACTCCGTCATCGAGGTGCCCGCGACCGTGGGCGCCGACGGCCCGGTGCCGCTGCCCTCCGCGCCGGTCGAGCCCCTGCTGGCCGGGCTGATCGCGAACGTCACCGCGTACGAGCACCTGGCGCTGGAGGCCGCCGTGCACGGCGGGCGCGACCGGGTGTTCCGCGCGCTGCTGGCCCACCCGCTCATCGGCCAGTACGCGGTCGCCGACCGGCTCACCGATCTGCTGCTGGAGGCGAACCGCGCGTACCTGCCGTGGGCCGTGTGATGACGCGGCTGGTCCTGGCGGTCGACGGCGGCAACTCCAAGACCGACGTCGCGCTCGTGGATCCCGCCGGGACGCTCCTGTCCTGGGTCCGCGGGCCGGGCTGCGCCCTCGACGTGCCGGCCGTGGCCGCGCTGATCGCCCGGCTGGCGGACGCCGCGGCCGCCTCGGCGGGCGTGGCCCTGGCGGACGCGCACGCCGCCTGCTACCTGGCCGGGGTGGACGTGCCGTGGCAGGCGTCGGCGCGGCGGGAGGCGCTCGCCTCGCTCGGGGTGTTCGGGTCGGTCGAGGTCGGCAACGACGCGTGGGCGCTGCTGCGCCTGGGCGCCTCGTCGGAGGCGCCCGCCGTCGGTGTGGTGTGCGGCGCGGGCCTGAAGGGCGTCGCGCGGTCGGGTTCCGTCGCCTGGGAGTTCCCGTCGCTGGGCTGGCAGACGGGCGACCTGAGCGGGGCGGGCGACTTCCTGGCGCGGGAGACGGTACGCGTCGCCGCCCGCGCCGAGGACGGCCGCGGCCCGTCGACCCCCCTGCGCGAGGCGGTGTGCTCGGCGCTGGGCGTTCCGTCGGTCCGCGCGGTGGGGGAGAGGCTGCTCGCCGGTTCGCTGACCGAGGAGGCACTGGGCGTCCTGGTGCCGGTGGTCCTGGACCAGGCGGTCGCCGGCGATCCGGTCGCGGCCGGGGTGGTGGGAGAGCTGGCCGCCGAGGTCGCGGCCATGGCCCGCGCGGCCCGGCGAACCCTGGGCGGAGAGGGACCGTGGACGCTGGTGCTGGGCGGCGGCCTGTTCGCCGACCCGGCGGGCCGCCTCCTGAGCGCGGTGAGGAAGGCCGTGCCGGAACTGGAGCGGGAGTTCACCCTCGCGGTCGTCGACGCTCCACCGGTCGCGGGCGCCGCCCTGCTGGGCCTCGACCGGACCGGTGCCGCGGCCGGCGTCGAGACCGTGCGCCGTGCGTTCCTCACCAGGTCCCCGTCCGACGTCATCGACCTCCGCTGAACAGGGCGGTGGTGGCGTACGTCCATCACCGCCCCATCGCGGGCCGACGTGACGGCGCCCTCGTCAGGAGTGGAGGTCGGCCGGAGGCGCGGGGCGCACGTTCAGAGCCGCCAACGCCTGCCGGACCCGCCCTCCGGACTCCGCCAGCGCGGCGCGGCAGTCCTGCGGTGTCACCGATCCGGCCGGGGGCTGCCCCGCGAGCAGGTAGACCAGCGCGGTCTTCAGATCGCCGCACACGTCGAGTGCCGCCCGGCAGTCGGCGTCGTCCGCTCCCGTGGCCTGGACGAGCAGCCGCACCATCCGCCCGCGCAGCTTCGCGTTCGTCGCCCGCATGTCGACCATGAGGTTGCGGTAGGTGTGGCCCAGCCGGACCATCAGCGCGGTCGAGAACGAGTTCAGGAGCAGCTTCTGCGCGGTGCCGGCCTTGAGCCGGGTCGATCCCGTGAGGGCCTCCGGCCCGGTGTCCGCGACGAGCACATAGTCCGCGAGTTCGGCCAGCGGGGCGTTCGGGTTCGAGGTGACGAGCGCGGAGGACGCCCCGGCCTCCCGGGCGGCCGTCAGCGCCGCTCCGACGTAGGGGGTGCGGCCGGAGGCGGTCAGGCCGATCACCACGTCCGCGGCGGTGACGTCGGCGGTGTCGCTTCCATCGTCGTTGTCCTCGGCGTCCTCGACGGCGCGCAGCAACGCCGTGGTGCCGCCGGCATGATGAGCGATGACCACGCCTTCGGGCAGCCCGAACGTCGGGAGCAGTTCCGCCGCGTCGAGCACGCCGAGACGTCCGGACGTGCCCGCGCCGAAGTAGTGCACCCGGCCGCCGCCGGCGACCCGGGCCGCGGCGTCGTCCACCAGCCTGGCCAGTTCGGGCAATGCCGCGGCCACCGCGTCGGGGACGACACGGTCCTCATCGTGAAGCAGGCGGACGAGTTCGAGCGTCGACACGGCGTCGAGTTCGGTGGTCCGGGCGTTGACCTGCTCGGTCGGGGACGTGACCCGGATTCCAGAGTGGTTCACGAATGGCCTTTCCATGGGCGGCGTTGTTCAGCGGGTCTCCCCACCGCGCGGTTGGGGCGTTGTCCGGGTGACCCGGCGATCGGCGATGGCGTGCCGGGTCGCGTCGAGTGCGGCGATGGCCTGGTCGTAACGGCGCTGGGCGACGGCGGTGAACAGCACGTCGACCACACTCAGCGCGGCGATCCGCGACGCCGTCGCTCCGGAGCGGAAGGTCGTCTCCCGGTCGACCGTGGTCAATAACACGTCCGCCGCGGCGGCGAGCGGTGAGTTCGGTACGCCGGTCAGCGCGATCGTCCGGGCGCCGTGCGCGCTCGCCTCGCGGATGACGTCGACGGTGTCCGGCGTCGTACCGGTGTGCGACACGCCGATCGCGACGTCGGCCGGTCCGAGCAGCGCGGCCGCGGTCAGGGCCGCGTGGGTGTCGTGCCAGGCGTAGGCGATGAGTCCGATCCGGTGCAGCTTCTGGTGCAGGTCGAGGGCGACGACGGCGCTCGCGCCGACGCCGACGATGTCGACCCGGCGCGCGCCCGCGGTGAGCGCGACCGCCTTGGCCAGTGCCGCGCGGTCGAGGTTACGCGCCGTGTCGGCGATCGCCTGCTGGTCGGTGAAGGTGACGGTGTCGATGATCGAGTCAAGGTCGTCGTCGCGGCTGATGTCGCTCCCGATCGGGCGGTTCGCCGCCCGCTCCTGCTCGCGTCCCGACTCCGCCGCGAGTGCGATCCGCAGTTCGCGGTACCCGCGCAGCCCGAGTTCCTGGCACAGCCGCAGCACCGTGCTCTCCGAGGTCTGCGCGGCCCGCGCGAGTTCGGAGATGGTCTGCGTGGCGGCATGCGCCGGCTGACCCAGGATGTAGGTCGCGACCCGCCGTTTGGACGGCACCAGCGACAGCTGGAGCCCGCGCAGTGTGGTCAGCACGTCCTGCTGCGGGCCGGGCGAGTGATCGGTGGCCACGGTTACCCGTTCGTCCCGTCCGCCGTCGCCGCCTCGCTCTGCACGACATGGCAGGCCAGCCGATGCCGGCCGGACGCGGGCAGCATGAGCGGCTCGACACTGCGGCATCGATCTTCGGCCAGCGGGCATCGCGGGTGGAAGCGGCACCCGGACGGCGGGTCGGCGGCGTCCGGGACCTCGCCGGTGACCACCAGCTCGGTCGGCGGAGCGTCGAGCCCGGGGTCGGCGATCGGCACCGCCGTCTGCAGCGCCCGGGTGTACGGGTGCCCGGGGGTGTCGGAGACGACGTCCCACGGCCCGTACTCGACGATCTTGCCCAGGTACATCACCGCGATCCGGTCGGCGAGGTGGCGCACCACGCCGAGGTCGTGAGAGATGAACACGAAGGTCAGCCCCAGCTCATCGCGGAGCCGGACCAGCAGATTGATGATCTCCGCGCGGACCGAGACGTCCAGCGCCGAGACGGGCTCGTCCAGGACGAGGATCTGCGGCTGGACGGCGAGCGCGCGGGCGATCCCGATGCGTTGCCGCTGCCCGCCGGAGAGCTGGTGCGGGTACCGGCCGGCGGTGGACGGCGGCAACCCGACGGTCTCGAGCAGCTCGCCGACGCGTCCGTCACCGGACGGCAGCCGGTGCACGCTGAGGACCTCGGCCAGCGCGGCGCCGATCCGCTGCCGCGGATCGAGGGAGGCGTACGGGTCCTGGAAGACGAGCTGGATCCCGCGCCGCAGTTCGCGCAGTTCTCCCCGCTTGGCGAGGTCGATCCGCCGCCCCAGGATCTCGACGCTTCCGGAGTCCGGCCGTTCGAGCCGTGTCAGCAGTCGCGCGAGCGTCGACTTCCCGCAGCCGCTCTCCCCGACGACGCCGAGCACCTGGCCGCGCTCGACGCTCACGCTCACGCGGTCGAGCGCCTGGACCTCGCCGCGCCCCGGTGTGCGGTAGTGCTTGACGACGTCGCGTACGTCGATCGCGATCTCGCCGGACGTCGGCCGGTCAGGCACGGCCGGTCACCCCCGCGGACGGTGCGTGCCAGTCCTCGCGCGGCACCCAGCATGCGGCTCGTGAGCCGGCACGGTCGATCAATGGAGGCTCCTCCGTGTCGCAGCGGTCCTGTCGATGGGCGCAGCGCGGCGCGAACGGGCAGCCGGGCGGGAGCGCGGACAGCGCGACCGGGCTGCCGCCGATCTGCGGCAACGGCGCCTGGTGCGGATCTCCCGGTGTCGGCAGCGAGCGCAGCAGGCCGTCGGTGTAGGGGTGGTGCGGGGTGGCGAACAGCGAGCGGGTACGGGCCAGCTCGGTGACCCGGCCGGCGTACACCACGGCGACCCGGTCGGCGATCCGCGCCACCACGCCGAGGTCGTGGGTGATCCAGACGACGGCGATGCCGTACTCGTCCCGCAGTCTGGCGACCAGCTGGATGATCTGCTGCTGGATCGTCACGTCCAGCGCCGTCGTCGGTTCGTCGGCGATGAGCACCTTGGGGCGGGGCGCGATCGCGCACGCGATCAGCACGCGCTGCCGCATGCCACCGGAGAGCTGGTGCGGATAGAGCCTCATCAGTGCCTGCGGCGAGGGCAGCCCCACCTCGCCGAGCACGGTCACCGCCCGGTCGCGGGCCGCGTCCTTCGACCAGCCGTGGGCCTGCAGCCCCTCGGTCACCTGCCGGCCGATGCGCATCATCGGGTTCAACGACGTCATCGGATCCTGGTAGACCATGCCGACCTCCGCGCCGCGGACGGTGCGGCGCTCGGGCTCGCGCAGCGCCACCAGATCCCGGCCCTCCAGCAGGACCTGGCCGCTGGTGACCTCGGCGCCGGCCGGCAACAGGCCGGCGATGCTCAGCGCGGTGAACGACTTGCCCGAACCGGACTCGCCCACCACCGCCAGGGTCTCGCCGCGGTCGACCTCGAGGTCGACCCCGCGCAGGATCTCCAGCGGCCCGGACGGAGTGCGGATCGCGGTGTGCAGGCCCCGTACCGCGAGTATCGGTTCGCTCATGAGCCCTCCTTCGTCGGAGAAGCGATCCCGGCGCGCGTGTTTTTGATTCGCTCGCTCCGCTCCCTCATGGGCGGGAGTCCCTTCGCGGATCGAGCGCACTGCGCAGGCCGTCGCCGAGGAGGTTGAGCGTTATCACCGCGATGACGATCGCGAGTGCGGGGAAGGTCAGCGTCCACCAGGCGGTGGCGACGGTGTTGCGCGCGTCGGAGACCATCAGGCCGAGGCTGGGAGTCGGGGGCCGGGTACCCAGGCCGAGGAACGACAGCGCGGACTCGGTGAGGATCGCCCAGGACAGCGCCAGTGTCACCTGCACCACGATCGGCGCGCTCACGTTGGGGAGCACGTGGCGGAGCAGGATCCGCGGCAGTGGCGTGCCGAGAACCCGCTGCGCCTTGATGTACTCCGCGCCGCCGACCGTGAGCGTCGGCCCGCGCGAGACGCGGGTGAAGATCGGGGTGTAGACGACGGCGATCGCGATCGCGGTGTTCTGCCAGCCGTTGCCGAGGGCGCTGACGACCGCGAGTGCCAGCAGGATCGCGGGGAACGCGAAGAGAATGTCGATGAAGCGGCTGACGATCTGGTCCACCCAGCCGCCGAAGAAACCGGCGCTGATCCCGAGGACCGAGCCGATCACGGCCGCTGCCGCCACCGAGACGACCGCGACACGCAGCGACGTCCAGATTCCGACGGCGGCGCGGGCGGCGATGTCCCGGCCGAACTGGTCGGTGCCGAACCAGTATCGGCTCGACGGGCCCTGCAGCCGGGCGGCCGGGTGCTGCGCGATCGGGTCGTGCGGCAGCATCCCGAGCGCGCCGAGCACCGCGATGACGGCGAGCAGCACGATGACGGTGAGGCCGATCCGCCCGTTGCGGTCCCGCCAGATCCGGGCGAGCAGCGACGACCGGCCGGGCGCGGCGGGCACGGAGCCCATCGGCTCGGCCACCGTAGGCAGCACACTCACGAGGTCTCCTTTCGCTCGCTCATGAGGCACGCGTCCTTGGGTCGATCATTCGGTAGAGCAGGTCGACGAGCAGGTTCACCAGCACGAACAGCACCGCGATGACCAGTACCGTGCCCTGCACCACCGGGTAGTCCCGGTTGGAGATGGCGGTGAACAGCAGGCGCCCCATACCGGGCAGCGCGAAGATCTGCTCGATGATCACGGTGCCGCCGAGCAGGTAGCCGAACTGGATACCGGTCAGCGTGACGATGGGGATGGTGGCGTTACGCAGGATGTGGGACCTGCGGACCCGACCGGGCGACAGGCCCTTGCCGCGCGCGGTCCGCACGTAGTCGGCGTCCGCCATCTCGACGTACTCCGATCGGGTCGTGCGCATCACGTTGGCCGCGAACGCGACCGCGAGCACGAGCGACGGGTACAGGATCTGGCTCATGTTCCCCGACACCGAGCGGGTCAGCGGCACGAAGGTGCCGGTGTCGGGGAAGTAGTGGAAGGCCTCCGCGAGGATCGTCACCACGGCGGTGCCGAGCACGAACTCGGGGATCGCCAGGCCGACCAGCGACGCGCCCTGGGTGAGCGAGTCGGAGGCCCGCCCCGGCCGGCTGCCGGCGAGCACACCCAGCACCACGCCGAAGGCGGTGCCGATCAACGCCGACAGCACGGCGAGTTCGACCGTCACCGGCAGCGATGACGCCACCAGGCTGGTGACGGACCTGCCGTTGGTCAGCGACAGCCCGAGGTCGCCGTGCGCGACACCCGAGATCCACGCCCAGAGCTGGGCGAACCAGGGCCGGTCGATCCCGTAGAAGTGCTCGAGTGAGGCACGCTGCGCCGGGGTCAGCGTGCCCGACTCGATGCCGAGCGAGGCGGTGATCGCGTCTCCGGGGATGGTGCGCAGCACGACGAAGACGACCACTGTCACCCCCAGCAAGGTGATCAGCGCGCCGAGGGCCCGTGCCCCCAGCCATCGCCAGTTCAGCATCGGCTCGCCCCTCTCAGGACGTGGCGGTCAGCGAGCTGAGCAGCTCGTCCGGCCGTGGCGTGAACCCGTGGACGTTCGAGCCGACCAGGTAGTAGTCGTCCGAGCGGAAGGTCCAGACCCACGGCGACTCGGTCAGCAGCTCCTTCTGGAGGTTGCGGAAGGTTCCCTGCCGCTTGCCGTCGTCACTGGTGGCGTTGCCCTGGGTGAGCAGGTCGGCCAGCGTCGAGGAGTTCAGGCCCGCCGGCTTCGCGAGGCTTCCGCCGGAGGTGAAGTAGCGCCCGTACATCAGGAACGGGTCGTACGAGCCGCCGTTCAGCGCGACGGCGGCGTCGTAGTCGGCGTCGAGCCACGCCGACACGTACGGCCCGGTGGAGAGCTGCTTGAGCGTGAGCTTCACGCCGATCTTGGCGAGCTGTGACTGGAGGTTCTGGGCCTCGGCGCCGGCGGTCGCGTACTCGCCGGTCTCGACGATGGTGGTGAGGCTGAAGCCCTGTGCGTACCCGGCGGCGGCCAGCATCGACTTGGCCTTGGCGGTGTCACCCGGGGTGCAGGGCAGCCCGTCCGTCGGCGAGTACGCGAAGGCGGGGCTGGTGATGGGGCCCGTGACGGTGCCGTCGCCGTACGCCGCCGTCTGCATGACCTGGTTGCGGTCGACGGCGCAGCTGATGGCCTGCCGGACCTGCTGGTTCTTCAGCGGTCCCTTCCGGCCGTTGAGCATCAGCACGTGGTAGGCCAGGGCCGGCTGCTTGACGAGCGAGTACGCGTCGGCCTTGCCGGCCTGGCGGGCGACCCCGGGGTCGGAGATCAGGCCGAGCTGGAAGGCGGAGGCCTTCATGCCAGACAAGATCGACGACTCGTCCGGGATGACACGGAACTCGAGTTTCTTGATCTTCGGCGCGCCGCCGAAGTACTTCGCGTTGCCGGTGAGGACCACCTGCTGGCCGGGGTTCCAGGCGCTCCAGGCGAACGCTCCGGTCCCGTTGGGCTTCTTGCCGACCGTCCCGGCGGAGATGTCCTTGGCGGACTCGATCGAGGAGTTCACCGTCGTCAGCGAGTAGAGCAGCGAGGCCGACGGCTGGGACAGGTGCAACACCACTGAGGTGTCGTCGGGAGCGTCCACCTTCTTGATGGCGACCAGGTTCGAGCGGGAGACCGCACCGGTCTTCTGGTCGAGGATCCGCTCGATCGACGCCTTGACGTCCTTGGAGGTGAACGGCGAACCGTCCTGCCAGGTCACGCCCGAGCGGAGGGTGAAGTCGAGCGTCTTCCCGTCGGAGGAGGTGGTCCACTTGGTCGCCAGATCGGGCTGGATCTGGCCGGTGGGGCTGGTCTTGACCAGCGTCGAGTAGACGAGTCCCAGCGTCTGCTGTGTCTGGAACGCGGTCGCCAGGTGCGGATCGAGCTTGTCGATGTCACCCGTCCGGGCGACGACGAACGTCGAGCCGCCGGACGAGGAGTTCTGTGAACCGCTGGGCGAGCACGCGGCCAGTCCCGCTGCCACGGTGACGGTGGCGGTGAGGGCGACGGCGCCGGTACGGAACCGGACGCCGCCGCGAGGGGTGGGGGGTGTCATACGAGGTCCTCCGAGCGACGAGTTACGCAGAGGGTAATGGTTGACCTGAATGACATTCAACAGGTGAACGATTAACCTGATCCCGTGTCCGAAATAACCCGACTCACCGCGGACCCCCTGGTCACCGCCGTCACCGACCTGCTGGGCGCGTCCCCCGACGGCGGCGCCGCGCCGCCCGGAGCGCTCGTCGCCGTCGCCGAGGGCGAGCGGATCCGCTATGCCGCAGGGGGATTCGCGCGGCACGGCGCGGCCGGGCCCCCGGTCGAGATGGGCTGGGCGACACGGACGGACGCCGGGTCGGTGAGCAAGATCGTCGGTACGACGGCCGCGCTGATGGCGCTGGTGGACGCCGGCGAGGTCGCGCTGGACGCGCCGGCCGCCCGCCATCTGCCGGAACTCGACCGGGACAGCACCGTGCGCGACCTGCTCGAACACCGGGCAGGCCTGCGGGAATGGTGGCCCCTGTACCTGAACGGCGCCCGCTCCGGTGACGCCGTCTCCCTCGCCGCCCGGATGCCGCTCCGCTACCGGCCGGGCGAGGGACGCCATTACTCGGACCTCGGGTTCATCCTGCTCGGCGAGCTGGTCGCACGCGTCGCCGGCGGCGGCCTCGCGGCGGCAGTGGACGAACTGGCGCTACGGCCGTTCGGGCTCGCCGAGACGCGCTACGCCACGCCGGTGCCGGGCGGACCGGTCGCCGCGAGCTCGAACGGCGACAGCGTCGAACAGGGCATGATCGCGTCCGGTGTCCCGTACCCGGTCGACGGTGTCGTCGCCGACTTCGACGGCTGGCGCGACCACGTCCTGGTCGGCGAGGTCAACGACGGCAACGCCTTCCACGCGTTCGACGGGGTCGCCGGACACGCCGGGCTGTTCACGACCGCCGCCGACCTCCTGCGGTTCGCGACGGGCCTGCTGCGCTGCCTCGACGGTGACGGGCCGGTACGGCGCGACACGGCCGCCGCCTTCCTCACCGCCGGCGCCGACCCCGGTCAGGCC
This sequence comes from Actinoallomurus sp. CA-142502, assembly GCF_050936355.1. Taxonomy (NCBI): domain Bacteria; kingdom Bacillati; phylum Actinomycetota; class Actinomycetes; order Streptosporangiales; family Thermomonosporaceae; genus Actinoallomurus; species Actinoallomurus sp. CA-142502. The sequence continues at coordinate 7,356,061 of NZ_JBNJMY010000001.1, read as the reverse complement.
CTGGGGCTGCGCGTCTGGAGCCTCCCCTCTGGCCGCGCCATCGGGCATACCGGTTTCCCCGGAGTCGCGGTCGCGGTACTGCCCGAGCGCCGAGCCGCCGTCGCGATGATCACCAACCGGCTGCACACGACGGGCCCGTTCCGGGCGACCGAACAGATGTGGCTGCGGGTACTCGCCGCGGCCGAGGCCCACCTGAGGAGACCGACATGGACCTGACCGTCATCGGCATGATCAGTGGTACGTCCTATGACGCGATCGATGCCGCCGCCGCCGACTTCTCGCTGGCCGATGACGAGATCGTCTGCCATCCTCGCGGGCTGTACAGCGAGGACGTCCCGGACGAACTCCGGGCCCGGATAGCGGCCGCCCTGCCGCCGCACCCCACCACCATGGAAGAGGTGTGCCGGCTCGACACCGAGCTGGGCCGGTTGTTCGGCTCGGTCGCCGCGGCGGCCGACGACCACCTCACCGGTGGTTCCGCTGACCTCATCGTCTCCCACGGGCAGACCGTCTTCCACTGGGTCGAGGGCGCACACGCGCTCGGCACGCTGCAGCTGGGGGCCGCGGCCTGGATCGCCGAGGCGACCGGGGTGACCACCGTCTCCGACCTGCGCACGCGCGACCTCACCCGCGGCGGCCACGGCGCGCCGCTCGCCTCCACCCTGGACGCACTGCTCGTCCTCGGAGACGAGGCCCGGCGCGGTTCCCTCAACCTCGGCGGCATCGCCAACATCACCGTGCGAGACCGGGACGGAAACGTGATCGCGTACGATCTCGGCCCCGCGAACGCCCTGATGGACAGCGCCGTCAGCGACGCCACCGCGGGCGCGGAACGCATGGACGCCTCGGGGGCGCGGGCGGCACGAGGCACGGTGCACGCCGCACTGCTCGACCGGCTGCTCGCCGAGCCGTACTACCGGGCCGCCCCGCCCAAGTCCACCGGCAAGGAACTCTTCCACGCCGACTATGTCCGCGACGCCGTCGGCGAGCTGGAGATCGGCACCGACGACCTGCTCGCGACGCTCACGGAACTGACCGCACGGCTCGTGGCCGACGCGTGCCGGACGCACGACCTGACCGAACTCGTCGTCGCGGGCGGCGGGGTGCGCAACCCGACCCTGATGCGGCGCATCACCGAACTGGCCGCACCGGCGCGCGTCCGGCCGGTCGAGGACTTCGGCCTGCCGGCACAGGCGAAGGAGGCCTACCTGTTCGGCCTGCTCGGCTACCTCTCCGTCCATGGTCTCGAGGGCACCATCGCGTCCGCGACCGGCGCGCGCACCGGATCGATCCTGGGATCCCTGACCCCGGGTGCGACACCGCTGCGGCTGCCGGAGCCGGCCGTCGTGCGGCCACGTCGGATGGTCGTCAAGTGACCGCCTACCGGGAGGCGGTCGCCGGCGACCTGCCCGCGATGGCCGACATCTTCGTGGCCGCCTGGCGCTCCGGGTACCGAGGGGTCGTGCCGGACGAGGTGATCGACGCCCTCGACGCGGACACCGTCGCGGCCGACCTGGCCGCGCGCCTGGACGACCCCGGCCTCACGACCGTGCTCGCCGTCGGCGCCGGCGGGCGGCCGGTCGGGTTCGTCCGCTACGGCGACGACGCCGATCATCCCGGCGAGGGCTACCTGGCCGCGCTCTATGTCCATCCGGCCGCGTCGGGTGCCGGCGTCGGACGCGGTCTGCTCGGCCGCGCGATCGACGCGATGCCCGGCGTGGACGTCAGGCTGTGGGTGTTCGAGGACAACGACCGGGCACGCGCGCTCTACGAGCGCGCCGGCTTCCGCCCCGAGGGCGCGCGGCTGACCGACCCGCGCTGGCGGACGCCCCAGGCCAGGTACCTCCGCCCAGGCGATTCCGGCTCTCCCGAGGGGGATGCCCCGGCGCCGTCATGAGCCCGGCCGGCGCGGGAGGCTCATTCGTGGCGTGCCTCGCCGCCCGTGGAGGTGTGCACGAGGACCGAGGCGTCCGCGGCGCCGACCGGTCGCAACAGGGAGAGGGTCATCGGGACGCCGCGCACCTCCACGGTGGTCGGCGTGAAGTCCGCCACCGACCGGCATTCCCACCAGTGCGCGAGGTCGGGGCGCTCGGCGGCCAGCAGCCCGCGGATGTCGCGCACGCGGGGATCGCCCGGCCGCCGGTCGGCGCCCGTACGGAACTGGCCGTACAGGCCGCGGGCGAGACGTGCCCAGTCCGGGACCGCGTCGCGGAGCTCACCGACGAGCAGGAGCAGGAGGTTGCGCCGCTCCCGTGTGACCTTCGACAGGTCGAGCACCATGTCGCGGTACGCGGGGTTCCACCCGTCGATGTCGAGGCGTTCGTCGAGGATCAGCGACGGGGTGCCGGGCCAGGGATCGATGAGCCGCCGCAGGTGGTCGCGGTCCGCCGGTGGTGCCGTCTCCTCGTGGTATCCGGCCAGTTCGAGGGCGTGGCGGCGGGACCCGGGGTCCATGCGCAGGACCCGGCACACCGAGTCGAGCACCTGCCGGGAGACCGCGACCCGGCCCTGTTCGAGCCAGGTGTACCAGGCGATGCTCACGCCGGACAGCGCCGCCACCTCCTCGCGGCGCAGTCCCGGCGTACGGCGCCGCGCGCCCGCGCTCAGGCCCACGTCGGCGGGTGCGGTGTGCTCACGCACTGCCCGGAGGAAACCGCCGAGTTCGCGGCGGAGCGGATCGGGGGACATGCGGCCAGCCTATGAGTCTGGCCAACAGGACAATTCGTGTACTGCCACGTTCGCGGAACGCGCGACAGGCTGACTGCCATGACACAACAGATCTGGCGCCGCGACCCCGACTCGTCCCACCGGACGGAGCCCCGTGTCCTCATCCGGGTCTTCGTCGGGCCGGGCGAGCTGGACGAGGCCATCGGCTTCTACGAGACGTCGCAGGGCACGACGCTCGACATGCGGATGCCCTATCCGGAGAAGAACCTCGTGCTGGCCGCGGTCGGCGCGTTCCTGATCATCGAGGGTGACGAGGAGTCCCTGCGCCCGTACCGCGCCACGACCGGGACGCTCCTCGTCGACGACGTCGAGCCGTACCACGAGCGGCTGCTGAGCGCGGGCGCCGAGATCGTCGGGCCGCTCAGGCAGGTGCCGGTCGGTGCCGGCTTCACCGTGCGGCACCCCGACGGGGCGGTGGTGGAGTACGTCCACCATCGCCCCGTCGCGGACTGACGCTTCCCGACCCGGAACCCTCGCGCGCCCGCCCCGGCGCCGTCATGCCGCCGGCCGGTCCGGCAGGGGTCGTCTGCGCTGCGCGGTCTCGGCCAGCGCCGGATGGGTCCACGCACCGTCCGGGTGGTAGACGTTGGTGCCGGGCGGCACGATCGCGTCGATGCGGTCCAGTGTGTCGTCGTCCAGGGTGAGCGCCGCTCCCTTGAGCAGTGCCTCCAGCTGTTCCATGGTGCGTGGCCCGATGATGACCGAGGTGACGGCCGGGTGCGCGGCCGCGAAGGCCACGGCCAGTTCGGGCAGGCTGCTCCCGATGCCGGCCGCGACCTCCACGAGCTGCTCGACGACGTCCAGCTTGGCCGCGTTGACCGGCAGCGAGGGGTCGAAGCGGCCGGGGGTGAGGGCGGCGCGCCCGGTGTTCAGATCGACGTCCTGTCCCTTGCGGTAGCGGCCGGTAAGGAAGCCCGAGGCGAGCGGCCCCCAGGTCAGCACGCCCATCCCGTACCGACGGCAGGCCGGCAGCACGTTCGCCTCGACGCCGCGGGCCAGGATCGAGTACGGGGGTTGCTCGGTGCGGAACCGGTGCAGCCCGCGGCGCTCGGCGACGTGGTAGGCGTCGGCGATCTCCTCGGCGGGGAACGTCGAGCAGCCGAACGCGCGGATCTTCCCCTGCCGCACCAGGTCGGTCAGCACGGACAGGGTCTCCTCCACGTCGGTGGCGTGGTCCGGGCGGTGGACCTGGTAGAGGTCGATCCAGTCGGTGCCCAGCCGCCGCAGGCTGTCCTCGACCGCCGAGGTGATCCAACGCCGGCCGTTGCCGCCGCGGTTGCGGCCCTCGCCCATCGGGAAGTGCACCTTGGTGGCCAGCACCACGTCGTCGCGCCGCCCCTTCAGGGCCTTTCCGACGATCTCCTCCGACTCGCCCGCCGAGTACATGTCGGCGGTGTCGACGAAGTTGATCCCGCGATCCAGCGCGGCGTGCACGATACGGACGCAGTCGTCGTGGTCGGGATTGCCGACCGCGCCGAACATCATGGTGCCCAGGCAGTGCACGCTGACTTCCATACCGGTACGGCCGAGATAGCGGTAACGCATGGTGAGACTCCTGTGAGGGACCGGAGGTGGCTTGACTCGTCCGCCGCACCCTAGATGCTGGACCCGACTCCAGCTCAAGTCCCATCCTGGAGGCGTGAGCGATTCCCCAACCCTGACCATCGGCCAGGTCGCCGCGCGTACCGGCCTGAGCGTGGACACTCTGCGCTTCTACGAACGCGAGGGCATCCTGGCCAACCCCGTACGGCGCGGCCCGGGCGGCCGGCGGGTCTACGCCGAGCACGACGTCGACTGGCTCAACCTCTGTATCGTGCTGCGCTCCTCGGGAATGCCCATCCCCGCGATCCGCCGTTACACCGAACTGGCCCGCCAGGCCGGCACCGAGACCGACCGGCTGGCCCTGCTGCGCGAGCATCAGGGGCAGATCTTCGCCCAGCTCGCCGGACTTCACCGCTGCCTCGACGTGATCAACCACAAGATCGCCGTCTACGAGGACTACCTGGACCGGCCCGCGGAGTGATCCCTCGTACTCCCTGCCCGGCGGTGGGAAGCCACCGACGTCCGGTCCGGCCGGCTCTCACGGGCACTCGGCCGCGGCGATCAGGAAGTTCGGGAGGTGGACGTAGCCGTCGATGCCCGGCGTGGTCCGCCTCGCTTCGCGCGCGATGTCGGGGTCGAGCCCCGGCTCGGCGAGTTCCCGCAGGCGGCAGCCCAGGGCGGCGAGTTCGTTGAGGTAGGCCGAGATCGGCCGATGGAAGTCGGGGGCGTACTTCTGGGCCATCTCGTAGTCCTCCAGATACCGCCGCACGCGATATTCGCCGTGTTCACGCCACGTCGCCCACAGGTGCTCGAAGGCCGGATGGTTGACGGAGAAGACGAACAGCCCGCCGGGCCGTGCCGCGCGCACGCAGGCACGCATCGCCGTCTTCCAGTCGGGTATCGCCGGCAGCACCATGCTGCAGACGACGGCGTCGAAGGGCTCGCCGAGATCCGGCAGGCCGGTCAGATCCGCCTGGACGTACTCGATGCCCTGCCGATGTTCGCGTTCCTTCTCCCACGCGTAGGCGAGGAGCGCGTCGGTGGGTTCGACGCCGACCACGTGGGCGTGGCGGGCGGCCAGCAGGCGACTGAGGTAGCCGTGCCCGCATCCGGCGTCCAGTATCCGGCGCCCGCGTACATCCCCCAGCATGCGCCACAGCACCGGGTTGAGCAGATGACGCTTGGCGAAGTCCCCTTCCGGCTCCATCGCGTCGAGCGCCTCGCGAGGGAGGGTGTTCCACTGCCGGATCACCGCTTCGTTCGTCCAGTCCGTGGTCATCCGCGCGATCTTAGTGACGGACCGGCCACCTCCTGTCAAAAGAACATGAGTGCGCCCTCGCCGTCTTCCACTTCTGGTGTCAGGGGCCGCCGACGACCTCGGAGACGGGGTCGCCGACGCGGGTCCAGCCGGTGCCGTCGCCGGACCAGGCGAACAGGCCCGCCCCGGAGGCGCCGTACAGCGACGTGTCGTTCACCGTGAACACGTCGCCCGGACCGCCGGCACGGGCCCAGGTGTTCTCCACGCCCAGGTAGTGGTAGACGTCGCCGGTGTTCGGGTCGGTGGCGAAGAGGTCCTCACCGCCGGCGTGGATGCGGCTCGCCGGGCCGCCGATCTGGGTCCACGTCGTGCCGTTGCCGGTCCACTCCACCACCTTCGAGCGGTCGGGGGTCAGCCCGTACAGGCCGTTGGCGTTCACCGCGAACGATGCGCCGGGGCCGCCGATCCGGGTCCAGTTCTCCGGGGTCCCGTTGTAGCGGTAGATGTCGCCGGTGTCCGGGTTCGTGGCGAACAGGTCGTTGCCGCCGGCGTAGATCTGGGCCGCCGGGCCGCCGATCCTCGTCCACGCGGTGCCGCTGCCGGTCCACCGCAGGACCATGGAGTGGTCGGGGGCCAGCGCGTACAGGCCGTCGGCGTTCACCGCGAACGATGCGCCGGGGCCGCCGACCCGGCTCCAGTTCCCCGGCGTGCCGTTGTAGCGGTAGAGGTCACCGGTGCCGGGGTCCGTGGCGAACAGGCCGTACCCGCCGCCGTACAGGTGCCCCGCCGGGCCGCCGACCACGGTCCAGGACGAGCCGTCCCAGCGCGAGACGGCGGACCGGTCTGCGGGCATCGCGTACAGGTGAGGGCCGCTGACCGGGCCGTCGTGCCAGGTCAGCGGGGCGAGGTAGACGCCGCCCCTGCCCCAGCCCGCGGCGCTGATCCACCACGCGCCGTTCTGGTCCAGCACCGGCTCGGCGGCGTGCGAGGCGATGTGGCCCACCGCGTCGGCCAGGGCGAAGTGGAACGGGTCGCGGCTGCGGTACACGTCGGTGCCGGAGTAGTCCAGCCGCGGGCCGATGAACAGGTACCACCAGTCGCCGCGGTGCACGACGAACGGCGACTCGGTGTTGCCGCAGCAGTCGCCGGTGGTCGGGTCGGTGTAGGCGATGTTCCGCCCGCTCCAGTGGATCAGGTCCGTGCTCGTGCGGTACGCGACGACGTGGTCGCCGCCCGACGGCGCGCTGGTCGCGTCGTAGTACATGACCCACTGGTCGCCGACGCGGGTCACCATCGGGTCCCGTGCCTCGTACCCGTCGCGGAACAGCGGACCGCTCGCCAGTCGGGTCCAGTGGATCAGGTCGGTCGAGGTCGCCAGGCTGATCGCGGTGGCGGTCAGGTCGGTGCCGCCGCCGTTGTAGAACATGTAGTACGTGCCGCCGACGTGGATGACGTGCGGCGCCCACAGGTGCGTCTCGCCGAAGTAGGAGCGGTCGACGGTCAGCGCGGGCGCCTGCTTGGTCCACGGGCCGCCGAGCGAGGGTGCGGTCGCGTGCGCGAACTCGATCTCGTTGACCGGGTCGGCGGGCTCGGCGTGGGTGATGCCGAACATGTGCCAGGTGCCCGCGTCGTCCCGTACGAACGTGTGGTCGTTGATGTACCACTGCTGGGTCGGCGTGCTCGGGTCGTAGATCTTGCTGAAGGCGCCGGCCGTCACCCAGGCGCCGGCGACCGGCGACGCCTTCGCGGGCACGCAGGTCAGGGCGGCGGCGAGCGTCGCGAGGGAGACGAGAAGGATCCTTCGCACGGGATGTCCTTTCCTCACGGCAGCAGCCTGCTGGGCTGCGGCCACTCGTCGTCGGCGGCGAAGTGGTCGTGCCACTTCCAGCCGTCCTGGACGAACCGGGCGCCGTCGGAGAGCGAGACGTAGACGTCGGCGGCCGTGCCGCGCGTGAACGTCACCGCGTCGGCGCGCCCGTCGCCGTCGAAGTCGCCGATGCCGGGCACCTCCGTCCCGGCGGCGAAGTGGTCGTGCCATTTCCAGGCGTCCTGGACGAACGTCGTTCCGTCGGACAGGGAGACGTAGACGTCGGCGGTGTCGCCGCGGGTGAAGGTGATGATGTCGTCCCTGCCGTCGCCGTTGACGTCCCCGACGGCCGGGAGCTCGTCGCCCAGCGCGAAGTGGTCGTGCCACTTCCAGCCGTCCTGGACGAACCTGGTGCCGTCGGACAGGGAGACGTAGACGTCGGCGTTCGTGCCCCGCGTGAACGTGATGATGTCCGCGCGCCCGTCGCCGTCGACGTCGCCGACCGCCGGGATCTCGTCGCCCACGGCGAAGTGGTCGTGCCATTTCCAGGCGTCCTGGACGAACTTCGTGCCGTCGGAGAAGGAGACGTAGACGTCGGCGGCGTCGCCGCGGGTGAAGGTGATGATGTCGTCCTTGCCATCGCCGTTGACGTCCCCGACGGCGGGGATCTCGTCGTTGATCGCGAAGTGGCTGTGCCAGACCGTGGCCGGCCCGAAGCCGGTGCCGTTCGACAGCGCCACCCAGACCTGGCCGTTCGTCCCGCGGGTGAACGTGACGATGTCGTCCTTGCCGTCTCCGTTGAAGTCGCCGGTCTCCGGCACCTCGGTGCCCGCCGCGAAGTAGTCGTCCCACTTCCAGCCGTCCTGGACGAACTTCGTGCCGTCCGACAGCGAGGCGTAGACGTCGGCGGCGTCGTCCCGGGTGAACGTCAGGGCGTCGTCCCGGCCGTCGCCGTCCAGGTCCGTACGGACCGGGTTCGCCGTGGTCGCGTCGAGCACCGCCGAGCCGGACCCGGCGTTGCCGGCGCCGTCGACCGCCACGACCCGGTAGTGGAGCGTCTGGCGGGCGGGCCGCGACCCGTACGTGAACACCGGCAGGCGCGAGGTCCCCACCAGCGTGGACGAGCCGATCGGCACGTCCGCCGAGGCCGAGGCGTAGACGCGGTAGGTCGTGACGCCGGAGTCGTCGGCGGGCTCGGTCCAGGCGAGGTGCACGGCGTGCTGCCGCCCGCCCGTCCGCACCAGGCCGGTCGGCGCGCCCGGCGGCGACGCGTCGGCGTACGGGGTGACGAGGCTGTCGGCGGTGTACCGCGCCGCCGTCCAGGCGGGTGCGCCCGCCACCGGCCGCAGCGTGACGGTCACCGACGTCCGGCCCACCGTCGCCGAGGCGGGCAGGGGGAACGCGTCGTCGCGCAGCCGGTGAGTGCCGTCGCCCTGCGGCTGGACCCAGGTGCCGACCGCGGTGCCGTCGACCAGCACGTCGGCCTTCTGGTACGCCGCCTGCTGGTCGGAGGCGCGGCGGAGCAGCACGCCCTGGTTGGCGGCGTCCGTGGTGACCTTGAACGCGACCTGGCCGGTGGTGCTCCGCACCTGCGCGGCGACCGGCACACCGTCGTCGTCGCCCTCGTAGGAGGAGTCCAGGGCGTACTGGCTCGCCGTGCCGGACTCGGTGTAGGCGTGGGCCGTACGGCTCGCCGCGTCGCCGGTCCGTACGGTGTCGGTGCGGTGGTTCGCCACGGTGGTCTGGGTGTAGAGGAAGGCGGTGGAGGAGTACTCCGCGTCCGCGTCGTCCTGCGGCCCGTGCTCGATCCCGAACCTCAGCGCGTGCGCGTACGGGACCGCGTCGGCGAGCATGAGCCGGTACGCCCCGTCGCACTCGTGGTCGCAGCCGCCGGCGTGCCGCTCGTGGCCGGGCTCGCCGTTGAACGGCGCGGTGAACGTGCCCCGGTTGAAGTACCAGCCGGACTCGTAGAAGTCCTCCGTCCCGGTGCCGTGCAGGTCGGGCGTACCGGAGCCGTCGGCGTACACGCGCTCGTCGCCTTCGAGGTACGCGCGGGTGTTGGCGCTGGTGTCCGGGATGAGGCCGCGCATCGTCTCGGAGACGCCGACGAACTTGCCGCGCCCGCCGGTGTCGGCGAACAGCCAGTCCGCGCCGGGCGTGGCGACGGCGCGGTGCGCCGAGGCGGTGAAGTACGCGGCCGGCCCGTTCGGCGCGAGGGCGTCCGTCCACTGGGCGTCGGGGGCCGACGTCAGCTCCACGCTGATCCCGCTCAGCGCGTGCGCGGTCCCGTTCACGAGCGCGACCGTCGCCGACCGGCGGTACGGCATCGGCCACCACGTCGAGTACCAGCCGCTCGCCGGGTCCACGCCGAACAGCAGCGAGCTCACCTTCTGCTCGCCGAGCCCCACGCCGAAGAACTCGCCGATCGGCGCGTCCACCGTGGGCCGGCCGTCGAAGGAGATCCGCAGCCGTACCTTGTCGAGCGTGTCGTCGGACCGGTCGGGCAGCCTGACGCGCAGTCCGGTGATGACGGCCGGGCCGGCGGGCTGGTCGACGCTCGCCGTGGCGCCCGCGGCGGGGGAGAGGCCGGCCGTACGCGTGGTCGCCCCGGAGACGGGCGGCTTGGGGTCGTTGGTGCCGGCCGCCCTGAGCATCGCGACGACGTCGTCGGCGTGGTCGGCCGGGTCGAAGGTGGCGACGCCGTTCGCGTCGGGGAAGTGCCGGTAGGTGACGTGGTAGAAGAGCGGGTCGCTCTGCGTGGTGACCGTCATGGAGGAGCGGTACGGCATCGGCACCTTGATGTACACGCCGCCGGAGCTCTGGTCCGCGTTGGCGACGAGCGGGCTGACGAACGGGGCGCCGTGGCCGCCGTTCACCACGTTCTGGAGCGAGTCGTCGAGGACCGTCCTCCCGTCGAGCACGATCGTGATCCGGCCGGTGGCGGACACGTCGCCGTTGTCGCGGGTGAACCAGATCGAACTGATCTCGCCGGGCCCGGAGTCCTCGGCGATGACGCATCCGCCGCCGGTGGTGCGCAGGCAGGAGTAGGTGCCGTTGAACCCGTCGTCGTTGCCGCCCGCGCGGTCGTAGCTGGAGAACTCGTGCGTGGTGACGCCGGTGGTGAGGTAGGGCAGCTGGTCGAGGTGCCGGTAGGTGTCCCAGCCGACCGGCCCCTTGCCGGCGGGCGTGGGCGCCGCCGCGGAGGCCGGGTGCGCCGTGACGAGCGAAGAGACGGCCAGCGCGAGCAGGACCGGAACCAGGCCCGCGAGCACGCGCCGCATCAGATGCGTGGGCTCGGCCCGGCGGCGGCCTTCGGCTCGTCGGGGAGAGGCCATCTCCGCCTCACTTTCCTCGCCTTGGCGGCGACGGTGGGCCGGGCCGTCGGGACGCCGGCCAGCTCAGAAATCGATTTCAGAAATCGATTTCTGACCGAGAACCTAAAAACCGGACGTACGGCTGTCAACGACCGGATCCGGACATCCGCCCTGTCTTGGGGCGCTCGCCTGGGCGACTCGGCTATCGCGGCCCAGGGTGGAGGAGCGTCTCGGCGATCCGCTGGACTCTCGCGCGGGTGATGCCCTGACGCTGCTCGATGGCGAGCGGGTGGGCGGTGGGCTCCAGCTCGACGGCCGGGCGTTCACCGACCGGGCGGGTGTGGAGGTTGGTCTTGAGTTCGACGGTGGTCGGTGAGTAGATCGGCAACTCCGTCGACAGCCAGCCGAAGTAGGGCGGCTCGGCTTCCCGGCCGGGGACGTCCCAGAGTCGTGTGGCGCGGGTGAAGTTCTTCTCGCTGAGCGAGACCCATACACCCCAGGTGAAGACCTCTCCGGTGTCGACGACCGGGATCTCGATCAGTCCGCGCACGAAGAACGCCTGCCGCTTGATCACGCACTGGTCGGAGGAGAGCTCGCTGTCCGGATCGTCCACCAGGTCGGGCGTCCAGAAGGCCGGGGCCGGAGCGGAGAAGGAGAGCGGCGGCTCGCCGTGGCGCCGGCCGCAGCACGAACACGTGAACCCTGGCTCATCCGACATGCCCGGAGACTACGGGATGGTGATCCGCAGTGCGGTGCGCGCGGTAAAGATCGGCTAGCCGCTGGATCATGCCAAGATCGTCTTATGTGGGGATATCGGCGTGCATTCCTTGATCCGGCCCGGTGCCGTGCGTCCATGACGACCGGGCTCGCGTGACGATGGCCGAGGACGAAGCGATGCGCCGGATGCTCCGCCCGTACGTCCTGGCCGCGGGCGAGGGAGAGCCGGCGGCGGCGCCCGAGGGCTCGGTCATGCGGGTGAAGGCGTCCGCCGAGTCGACCGACGGCGGCCTGGGCCTGCTGGAGGGCGTGGACGAGCCCGGCTTCGCGACGCCACTGCACCGGCACGACGTCGCCGAACTCTGGTACATCCTCGACGGTCACTACGACTTCTACGTCGCCGGCGAGTGGGTGCCCGCCGACACCGGAGGCGTGGTCTACGTCCCCGGCGGCCTGCCCCACGGCCTGCGCGCGGGCCCGGACGGCGGACGCAAACTGACCATGATGATCCCCGGTGGGTCCGAAGGCTTCTTCCGCGACGTACACCGCGCCCTTGAGGAGGACACGGCGACCCCGGAGACGTTCCGCGCGCTGGGCGCCGAGTACGGCATCGAGCTGATCGGCCCTCTCCCGGAAAGCTGACCCGACCGGTCTCGCAAGCACCGGCTCGTCACCCGCTCCGGCGCCGAAGTCCTGGGCCGGCACGAGCCTCAGAGCACGCAGAACTCGTTTCCCTCAGGGTCGGCCATCACCACGTGATCGGGTTTGCCCCGCAGTTCGTCTTCGCGTATCACCGTGGCACCGGCCGCGATCAATCGTTCGACCGCCTCGATCACGCGGGGCCATCGCACCTCCCACGGTGTTTCGCGGCCTCCGCCGACCTGGACGTCCAAATGCAGTCGGTTCTTCACCGTCTTGCCCTCCGGCACCTGCAGAAATGACAGGTTCGGACGCACGCCGTCCGGGTCGGACAGATAAGCGGCCTGATCCCTTTCTTCTTCGGGAACGCCGTAATGCGTGAACCATTCGTCCCAGCTTCCGAATCCGACTCGCGGCGGCGCCTGTACGTATCCCAAGGCCAGTGCCCAGAACTCCGCCAACTTCGCCGGTCGTGCACAGTCGATCGTCAGACTCCACTCGGTCGCCACGGATCCTCCTCGTCGAGATGCGCGGACCGTACCGCGTACATCCGACAACGGCGGCCGGCCGCAGGCGCTGCGCCGGATCACTAGCCCCAGGTGAGCGGATCGAGGTGGAGGTAAAAGGTCAGGCGGTCGTGATCGAGGGCGATGCCGTATCTCTCCTCGAAGGCCGCGTCGGCGGCCAGGGCCTGCTCCTCGTCCTGCCATGTCTCGCGGGCATTGGCCAGCAGCAGCGCCAAGTCGGCGTGGCGGTCGGCCAGGCCAAGGCGGCCCAGGTCGATGAAGCCCGCCACCTCCAGAGTCTCCGGGTCGAGGATGATGTTGGGCAGGCACAGGTCCCCGTGGCAGACGACCATGTCCGCGGCCTCTTGGTCGCGTCGCCGCGCGACCTGCTGGAGGAGCCGGGCCAGCAGTTCCGCGGGCGGCGTGTGCCGCTGCTCGACAGGCAGGAATCGCGGGTTCACGGCGTCACGGGCGACGACATCACGCGCCATGGCCACCGTTCCGTCCAGACCCTGGCGGAACGGGCACTGCTCGATGGGCACCTCGTGCAGTCCGCGCACCGCGTCCGCGATGCGTTCCCACGAGGCTCGCAGGTCCGCCGCGGGAACCTGATCCGCGGGTACGCCGGAAACCGCGCTGGTCACCAGGCAGGCGCCCGCGTCACCGGAGTGCCACTCGAGCACGCGAGGCCCCGGCACGCACTGGTCGTGCAGCCATGCGGTCCGGTCGCGCTCAGCCTCCAGGCCGGCCGCATCCGCAGCAGGTACGCACTTGGCATATCGGGCAGCGTCCGCGCTGCGAAAGACGGCGGCCTCAGATTCGCCCGTAGTGACGGACAGCCATTCGCCGCCGCCGTCACCCGCACCCAGCAGCGCCGGCTGAGGACCAGGATGACCGCTCATCGCAACCACTCTAGTCAGCCCGGCACAGTGTCGATCGCCAGTGCTGGGCGCCGGCCCCCGGGCCGAAGTGCGGCCGTTCGAGCGGTTCCTTTCCGAGGGAGGGGTGTTCGTCTACGCGCGACGCTCGTCAGGTGGTGGCGTACGGGCGGAGCTGGCGGACTCCCGAGCGGGGTGAGGTGAGGACCGGGACGGTCACCTCTCCGGCCGGGAGGGCGTCGACCACGCGGGCCATGCTGGCCTGGGCCAGGACGAGGACGTCGACCTCCGCGGCCAGGCGGCGGGCCTCGGCGGCGACGATCGTGTCGTGGCGTTCCGTATCGCCCGCCTTCAGCGCCTCGAACGCGCCCGGGCACACCGACTCCCGGAACTCGCGAGGGCCGGTCGCCCGGCGACGCAGCAGGTCGCCGGTCGGTCGCAGGGTCGCGGCGAGCGTGGCCAGGATCCCGATGCGCCCGCCCGCGCGTACCGCCTCGGCGGCCATCGGCGCGTCCACCCGGTACACCGGAATGCCGGCCTCCGCGTTCGCCTCCTCCGCCGCCTCGCCGATCGAGGAGCACGTCACCAGCATGGCCGCCGCGCCGGACTCCTCCGCGAACCGCGCGTAGTCGGCGACGCGGCGGCGGGTGCGCGGCAGCAGGCCGTGCTCGACCGTGTCCCGCAGCAGCGTCTCGTCCACCATGTTGACCGCGTCGACCGCGCCGACCTCGACCGGAAGCAGACCGGCGAAGACCGCGGGCAGGCTCGTCACGGTGTGCAGCAGACACACAAGGGTCATGGGCTTCCTCTCAGCGTGCATCAGCCGGCCTCGGTCCACGGGCGGCCGTACCGGTCGACGGTCTCGCCCAGGCGCCGCAGCCGGTCGGCGGATCGGGTCCGCAGCGCCTCGGCCGGGTCGGGCGTGGCGATCGCGTCACGCCACAGGGCGCGGCCGGCGAGCATGCCGGAGGCGCCCGCGCGGCAGGCCGCCTCGACGGCCGCCGGGAAGTCCGCCGCCTCGACGCCGTTGGACAGCACGACCCAGGGCCGGGCGAGCCGGCCGTCCAGCTTCTCGCAGGCGCTCACCAGCTCGCCCATCGAGCCGCGTCCCCGGCGCGGCACCTGCGCCTTGTACAGGCTCGGTCCCGAGGGGCCGAGCGCGGCGGCCGCGTCGAGGATCGCCGCGTCCAGGTCGAAGCCGGTCTGCCCGGGTGCCGGGACGGCGACGGGTTCGAGCACCGACAGCAGCCCCGCGTCACGGCAGAGGGCGACGAACCGGTGGGCCATCTCCTCCCGTCGCGCCTCCTGGCCGTCGCGCTTCCAGATGACGAGCAGCTTCAGCGCCACGACGCCGTCGCGCCGTGCCCGTCCAGGGTCGACCGCCAGGTCCAGTTCGGTGTCCTCGACGGCGCCGCCCGGCGGCTGGGTCAGCGCGTCGGCGGCCAGGATGAGCCCGCAGCCCGGCGGCAGCGACCGCTCCCGTACGAGGTCGGCGAAGGCGTAGTGCCGGTCGATCAGGAACGCCGAGGCCAGCGGCCCGAGCACGGCCGCCACCTCCAGCTTGAACGCCGTCAGGGCGGCGTCGTCGGACGGGTGTCCGTCCTCGGCGAGCATGGTACGGAGGCTGTCACGCTGGTCCATGGCGACCATGGCGAAGGTTCCGGACGGCCGCGCGAGGCGGTCGAGGGTGGGGTCGAGGGTGGGAGAGGTCATGGTGCTTCCTGTTCGTCGGAGGGAGAGGGCGCCGTGGCCAGCGGCAGGAACCTCGACCGGTACGCCTCCTCCCACTCGGGTGCGGGGACGGGAGCCCGGGGTGGAGCAGGGACGAAACCGTCCGGAAGGCCGATCGCGCGGCCGGCGAGCTGGGCCGCGCCGAGCGCCGCGCCGTGCGCGCCGGGCACGACCGCGAGCGGCGCCGGGGTCAGCCGTGCCTTGATCCACATCCAGGTCGGGTTGGCGGCCGGCCCGCCGAACACCGTGACCGAGCCGGGCCGTACGCCGCCGCCCGCCGTGTCGAGCATCCACCGGGCCTGCATCGACAGCCCTTCCAGCACGGCGCGGCCCAGGTCGGCGAGCGTGTGTTCGGGCCGCAGGCCGTGCATGGACAGCGTGCGGCGCGGATCCGGTTCCGGGGCGGCACGGCCCCGCAGGTACGGCAGCACGGTGATGCCGGTCGGCGGGGCCTCGGGCGGGCCGACGAGCTCGGTGAACCACCGGTGCGGGTCGGGATGGCCGGCCGGCGCGATCCGTCCCAGCAGCCACTCGACCAGCCCGCCGCTGGCGGGCAGGCCGCTGATCAGGCAGTACGACGCGCCGTCGACGAACGGGCCGACGGTCGCGCCGTCGACGACCCGCGCGGGTACCGCCGCGACCGGCGTCACGATCGCCTCCGCGGTGCCCATGGAGTCGGCCACCCGCCCCGGCGCGCGGACCCCGGCCGCCCATGCGGCGGCCATGTGGTCGTGACCGGCCACCACCACCGGCGTACCGGCGAGCAGCCCGGTACGCCCGGCGGCGGCCGTGCCGACCCGCCCGGCCACGCCGGTGACGACCGGGGGCAGCCGGTCGGGGGACAGACCCGCCAGGTCGAGCAGGTCGGGCCGGTAGGCGCCCTGGTGGATGTCGTAGGCACCGGTACGGGAGGCCAGTGTGGGGCTGGTGGCGACCACGCCGGTGAGCGAGGCGGCGACGAGGTCGGCGGCGCTCACCCAGCACGCCATGCGCCGGAGCACGTCGGGGGCGTGACGGCGCAACCGCATCCAGCGGGCCAGCGGCAGCTTCGCCCCCGGACGCAGGCCGGTGACGGCGAAGAACGCCTCGGACCCCACCTCGGAGGCCAGCACGCCGGCCTCGTCCGCGGCGCTCCGATCGCGCCAGTCCAGCAGCGGCCCGGCCGGATCGCCGCCCTTATCCAGCGGTACGCCGGTCTCGGCCATGCTCGCGACGCCGACGGCGGCGGGCGCCGTCCCGGCCTCGGCCACACACTCGGCGAGCAGCCGCAGCGCGGTCGTGCGCAGGGCGTCCGCGTCACCGGGCGTCCGGTCCCGACGAGAGACGAGGGACGTGCCGTCGGCGCGGTAGAGGGCGACCTTGGTATGCGTCGTGCCGATGTCGAGACCCGCGAGCGTGCTCATGAGCGTCACGCCGCCTCGCCGGCCGGCACCGCGCCGAAGGCACCGGCCGCCGCTCCTGCGGCGGTTAGCGTGGTCATGGGCCGACCTGGGCGAGGATGTGGCGGAGCGTGCCGTCGGTGCCGACGTTGCCGGGTACCACCACGTACGCCGGGTGGCCCCGTGGTGTGCGCAGGTCCCACACCGGGACGCCGGGCAGGATCTGACCGCGTACGCGGGCGCTCGTCGCCTCCAGGGCGTCGGTGGCCAGCCGCGCCGAGGTGATCCCGCCCTTCGCGACGACCAGGTCCACCTCCGTCGCCAGGTGGCGCACGGTCGCGACCAGCGTCTCCATCAAGAGCGCGGGTGCCGCCGGGACGCGGTCGTGGCCGGGGGTGCGGTCCGTCGCCAGCAGCGCGCGGCCGTCCTCGGTCAGCCGTTCGCGGACCGCGCCGGCGAGGGCGCGGTCGTCGCCCGCGCGCGGGGCGACGGGCAGTTCGACGCGGCGTTCCCACAGCCCGTCCAGGGCGCGGAGCTGCCGCGTGCTGGCCTCGGTGAACGATCCGCAGACGACCAGCACCCGCCCGGGCGGCGGCACGGCGACGCGGTCGAGCGGCCGGGTGGTGAGGCCCGCCAGCGCGGCGGCGAGCGACGCGGCGCAGCGGACCTGTACCCGCGCGCCCCGGCGTTCCGCGCATACCAGCCCCGCCGCGATGGCGAGGACGTCGGACTCGGTGACGCAGTCGGGGATCACGACGGCGTCCGGCCCGGCCGACGCCAGGGCGTCCGCGACGGCGTCGGGCCCCCGCGAGCGCAGCCGGGAGAGGGGGACGGTCACGGCGTGCCGTCGGCCGCCGCCGACCTCGCGGACCCAGCCGGCCATGTCGGGACTCGTGTAGCCGAAGACCGGATCGCGGGCGAACTCGGTCTCGGCGACCGGGACCGGCCCCGAGGGCGTGCGCAGCCGGTGCACGCCGTCCTCGGTGAACCGGCCGCCGTCGACGAACGCCGGCACGAACAGCACCGGCGTGCCCGGCGACACGGCGTCGACCTCGGCGAACACGTGCCCGCGCAGGGTCGAGTCCCCGCGCAGGACCAGCCGCAGGGAGCGACCGGCGGCGCGCGCCGCGGCCTCGGCCGTACGGGCGATGCCGGCGACCAGGGCGGCGGCCTCGCCTTCGGGCAGCGCCCGGCTGTTGGACAGCACGAACACCGAACGGTGCGCGGCGGCGGCGTCGAACGCGGCCCGGCCGGGGCGAAGGATCACGTCGACGTCGCTCACGGACTGGGTGCCGGTGGGGTCGTCATCGACGATCACCGTGAACCGGTCGTCGGCGGCGATCTCCGCCCGCCGGCTGGTCTCCCGCACCCGCCCTCCCCGAGATGTCAAGCTTCGGACAATTGTCGTCCGAGTTAGGACATTCTGGCAAGAGGCCGGGTACGGTCGAGCACGTGGTCACCGGAGAGCGCGGCGGCGAGCTGCGATACAACTCCGCGCCCGAGCGGCGCGAGGAGATCCTGCGCCGGCTCCGGGAGACGGGCTACGTGTCGGCGCCCGACCTCGGCGCCGACCTGGCCGTCTCGGAGCGTACGGTCCGGCGTGACCTGCAAAGACTCGCCGAGTTCGGCCTGGTGGAGCTCGTCTACGGCGGCGCGGTGGCCCCGGGCGGCGTGACCCCGCGCTCGCCGTTCGGCGTGCGGTCGCAGGCGCGCTCGGAGCAGAAGCGGGCCATCGCCGAGCTGGCGCTGCGTTTCGTCCAGCCCGGCGCGACCGTCGGCCTCGACGCGGGCACCACGACGCTGGAGCTGGCCCGGCTGCTGCCCGGCGATCGCGACGTGACGGTCGTGACCCACTCGCTGCCCGCGATGACGGTGCTGGGGGAGCGCCCCGGCACGACCCTGATCGGCCTCGGCGGCCTCCACCATCCGCCGACGCAGGCGTTCACCGGGCCGGACACCGTCGCCGCGATCGGCCGACTACGCGTGCACACCTTCTTCCTGGCCGCGAGCGGGCTCGGCGAGCGGGGTGCGTACTGCGCCACGCCTCTCGACGCCGAGGTCAAGCGTGCGTTCATCGGCATCGCCGATCACGTCGTGCTCCTTGCCGACTCCGCCAAGCTGCGCCAGACCGCGCCCGTCCCGATCTGCGAGCACTCCGAGATCGGCGCGTTCGTCACCGACGCCGCGATCACGCGGGCGCAGCGGGCGGCGCTGTCGCCGGGCACCCGGCTGCTGGTCGCGGACGGCTGACCGGTCCGGTCGCTCGGGCCTCGACTGGTAGGTGTGCTAGTGCGGGGACGTTGGTGCCGGGCGACGCTCTAAGAGGTCATCTCATTTGGTGGCTAGGAATCCGCAACGAGCCGAGCCATCTCGTGTAGGTGGTGCCAGTACTCGGGGTCGTCCGCTTCGCTGAGTACAGGTATGACCTGGTCCAAGCGGGCGATGCAGCGAAGCAGGCCACTCCGCCCCTGCGCTTCGAGCTCGCCGCCGTTCTTGATCCAGATGGAAACCCAGGCTGCGGTGTCCGAGTCCAGCATCACCAGGTCAAAGCCGGCTCGGTCCGCACCTGCCAATCTGGGAGGAAAGGGCAGTTTCATGAATTCTTGATAAAGGCGAGATACGGCCTCGAACGCGGTTTCTTTGCTCACGCGGGCCATCATGGCTCAGCTGTGCCAATGCATGGAGCCGTCCTGAGTCTGCGGTAGCAGATGAGGGTGCAGGCGATGCTGGTGAAGGCGAGGAAGTGCTCGGCTTTGCGTTCGTAGCGGCGGTGCAGGCGGCGGCAGCCGGCGAGCCAGGCCATCGTGCGTTCGACGGTCCAGCGGTGACGGCCGAGTCGTTGGGAGGACTCGATGCCTTTGCGGGCGATGCGGTGGGTGATCCCGCGTAGGCGAAGCCATCGGCGCAGGTGGTTGTAGTCGTAGCCCTTGTCCGCGTGCAGTTTGGCGGGACGCCGACGACGCGGACCGTGGCTGGAGCGGATCGGTGGAATGCCGCTGACCAGTGGGATGAGGGCCTGGCTGTCGTGGAGGTTCGCACCCGAGATTCCGACGGATATGGGCAGGCCGGACCGCTCGGTGATCAAGTGGATCTTCGAGCCGTACTTACCCCGATCCACAGGATTCGGACCTGTCAGGTCCCCCGTTTCATGGCCCTCATGTTCATCGAGTCGATCGCGCAGCGGCTCCAGTCCAGCCCGCCACGCGCGCCAAGCTCGTCCAGGACCAAGCGATGGAGCTTGGCCCACACCCGGTCCTTGCTCCACTCGGTGAACCGGCGGTGAGCCGTGGGCCCTGAAGCCCCGAAGGAAGGCGGCAGCTGGCGCCACGTACAGCCGGAGGTGGCGACGAATACGATGGCCGCCAGCACCTCACGGTCTCCGTACCGACGCCGGCCGCCACCCTGCGGCCGCGACGGCGCAGGCGGCACGACCCGCTGGAACAACTCCCACAGTTCATCCGGCACGAGGCGCTCAACGATCCCCACCACCGCAGACTACCGAACGCGCCAAATGAGACGACTTCTAAGTGGCCTGATCGGGGTAGGGGCGGCGCCGTGCACATCGGAAGGCTTGGCCGGCGGAGTCAGGATGGGCCCGTGTCGTGTAGGCGGATTTCGCCGTGGGGCCCTTGCACGGTGTAGCGGTAGCCTTCCTCCTCCGTTCCCTCCATCGCCTTACTGAGCGCCTCTGCCGCATCTCGCCACGAATAGCCCTGCAATGTCTCGCGCAGCTTGGCTGCGGTCATGCGTCGTGCTGGATAGTCGGCGGCAAGTCTCATTACCACCCTGGACCATGCCTCGATGCGGGTTGGTGTGTCTTCGGCCATACCATGATCCGGCGTAACGCTCGGCTGGCCGAGCTTGGGCGGCACACGGCTCGCGTCCTCGAGGAACTTCGCGAAACCGCTCTCGGCGTTCACGAGCACAGGCACTCCCCGTCCAGCCGCCTCGCTGCCGACCATGCCAAAGCCCTCGATACGAGACGGCATCACCGCGACATGCGCCCAGTCGTGGTCGGCGCTGAGCTCGTCGGTGTCTGTGGTGTGTGGCAGGATTTCGACAATGCCCGAAGCGCCGAGGACTTCGTCCGCATGTTGTTGTTCGGTGGCTACGTTCTCTCCCGGTACTCCCCGGACACGTAGACGAATCGGTACGCCTTGGTCTCGCAACTCCTTCACGGTGGCCAAGAGGTCGTCGTAGCCCTTGACAGGGTCGCTTACGCGATTTGTCGTAAACAGCGCATTGAAGGTCTCGCCGGTGGATGATGCGACGGCCTCTCTGGCAGTGTCGATGCCAGGGATCAACTCATGGTGATTCGGCGCGCTTTGACTCCCTGCTGTCATCTCTCGCGCAACGTCGGTATTCAGTGGGCCGACTCCGACCACAAGGTCGGCATTCTGCATCAATTCGCGTTCTTCCGCCGCGCGTTTTGCTCCGCGTTCGAGGACTCCTTGGATCTCGGCATACCGCATCGCAGGCTCATGTGTGACATACATCAGGT
Source organism: Actinoallomurus sp. CA-142502 (assembly GCF_050936355.1). Classification (NCBI taxonomy): domain Bacteria; kingdom Bacillati; phylum Actinomycetota; class Actinomycetes; order Streptosporangiales; family Thermomonosporaceae; genus Actinoallomurus; species Actinoallomurus sp. CA-142502. Next base: position 7,335,062 of record NZ_JBNJMY010000001.1, on the reverse strand, counting down.
TTGCGTAGGGATACCAACGCTGCCGGATCAGCATCGCTGCGGACCCGGAGGCCTTCCCATGGCCGATGACCCAATCAAAACCGTCGTAACCGTGCACCGGCAGTCCCTCGATCTGTTCGGGCCAGCCATATCGTGCGACATCCTGCAGCTGGGCTTGCCTTGACCGCCCGGCTTCGTGAGTGGGGATCGAGGTGACGCGCGCGTGTCCATGCGGCTCGGCCGGTCCCACGGTGAGTAGAGTGACGTCTGTGTTGTGGAGACCGGCCATCTCTGTGGTGAGTTTCCCGGTCGCGACGGCGAGTCCCCCGACACGGACCTGGTTACGGCCGCTGGCGTGAGCGACGACAAGGACCCGTTGCCGCTCGGCCTCGTCACTCAGGCGCTTCAGGTCGATCCACTCATGTCGAAGCGGATCCCAACGCCCCGCCAATGGGTGTTCGCTGAGGAGGGGGGCAAGGAACGCTTTGAGAAGCGGCTTCGCCTCCGGGAGGGTCTTGAACGCAAGCCCGGGTGTCTTTCCAGCGTAATCCGCGAATCCCTCGCTCCAGTTCGGATTCGGCACCCGGAAACGCCTCGGAATCGTCACCGGGTCACCGCGCGTGATTCGGAAGTCAACCTCCGCGCGCAAAACGGCATGCATGATTTCGGCGTCCCATGACCGCTTGGTCGCGAGGAACGTCGTGTCAACGAGGTCCTTGACGCGCCACGGTAGATCGCCTTCCTGGCAGGCGAAGATACTCTCGGATCTGCGAAAGCAGTGGATGCACCGGCTCTCCGCGGTCCGCAACCCCTGTGTGTACATTGCCACGACTTTTTGGACTAGTTGATCCTCCAGCGACAGCACCCGCAGTTGCGGACTCTCCCCGGGCGCCCCGGTCGAGAAGATGTGCCGTGGAAACGGAATCAGTTCCGGGGCGATCCACTCGGGACTTCCTTCATTAGGGAGCAGGTCGGCCTCGAAGTTCATCAACTCACGGCCACCGAGCGTCACCCGGTGGGCTACCCGTGCACCGGCTCCGCCTAGCAGATCGGCGGTCCCAAGCGGCTCGAACGCCAGATAGTCGTGCAGATCCAGCGTGAGTGCGTCGGCGAAGTCGCCCTCCATCTCCGGCCGCGCGGCCTTATCGATTCGGGCAAAGTCGACATCACCGCTGACCCGGGCATCGGGGAAGCGTGCGAGCATTCCCTGGCCGCCTTTGATCTTCCAGTCGTGAGGGTTCGCGGTGAAGCTACGCGCCATGATCCGTTGCACGACGAACTGCTGCAACTCTGCCGATGGTGACGTCCCGCGACGGTACGCCTCCTCGCGGACCCTGCCTGTCAGCTCCTTCAGAAACGACGTCGAATCCTCGATGCCGGGAAGCTTCGGCCCGAATTCGTTGAGGCGTTTGATTAGTTCATCGACATCGCGTGCCGGCCTATCGGCGAAGCGTGACGTGTCGTTTTCGGCACCTACCGAAAGCACGGCTCGGTCCTCATTGCCGGCTGGCTCGATACCGTCAGGCTCCCTGCGACGAGTCGGCTGCGGCGTGGCATGAATATCCTTGGCCTGCCGCGCGAGCGTGGCGCCATCTGTGGGCCCATGCGCGGTAGGTGGAATGATCTCCGGGGCATCGACCTTGGGCGGCGTATCCGCAGCCTTGACATTGAGAATGCCCGCAATGCTCTTTCCGCCGTTATCCACGCTGCTGGGCTCACTGCCGATGGCCAGCCTGGAATCATGGTGGCCCGTCGGCTGTGTGGTGGCGTCGGCCAGCATGCTGTCGCCTGACACGTCGGCGGATGACCGGGGGAGGTGAGCACCCTGGCCGGTCGAGCCGATACCGCCGGTGACCGGGTCGGCGAGGCTCGGCACGGCTCTGTAATCGGCGGCGCCATTGATGATTTCGTGGACGTGGTTGTTGCCCGGGCCGTCGATCGTTTCGATGTTCGCGACACGGGCTTCGGCGCGTCCGGCGAGAGCGGTGGGGGATGGGTGATCGGTCGGGCCGACCGTGACCTCGGTGTGTGCCGTGGATTCTATTGACGTCGAGATCGTGTCGATAGGTTCATGCGCGGCGGTGGCGTGGATCTCGGCGGCCCTTTGTGCGGACTGTGGATGGTCGGCCGATCCGAGCTCGGCGTGAGCGGGCTCAACGAGCACTCTTTCGAGCAGGTGTTCCGGCTTTGGAAAGATCTCATCGCGTACTGTCATCACCTCGCCGTCCACGATTCCGCCGGACCGGACGAATGGGTCGTCAAAAGGCGGGATGCCGACAGCGGGCGAATGCGACTGATCGGTGTGGCGGATGAGTTTGCGCAGGTGGGTGATGCCTTCGGCGCCGGCGCCGATGGAGGCCATCGCCAGGCCGGTCTGCCAGGCGTGTTCCAGGTCCCAGCCGTGTCCGGTGATCTTGTTGGTGGCCGCGATCGCTCCGGTACCGACGCCCCAGCCGACCGCGAAACGGGACAGTATGCCGGCGGCGCCTGCTGATTCCATCATCTTGGCCAGGCCGATGGTGGCTGGTCCGCGGCGCAACACCGCCGGCAGTCCCGCTTTCGCGCCGCCCATCAGCCCGCCCAGCATCAGGCCTTGGCCGAGCGCGCCGCCCAACTCGCTCCAGTCGAAGTGCCCGCCGCGGAAGAGTTGCTCGATCACATCTGACCCGGCGGAAAAGACCCCACCCACCACGGCTTCGAACAGCAGATTGAGGATGATCTGCAGCGCTTCGCCTTCCAGCCGGATCATCGACAGCGCCCAGGCCATTCCGGCTTCAACGAACGGGCCGAGCATGCTGACCGCGTACATCAAGCCCACCGCGAACACCGCTGAGGCCACGAAATGCCACTGGGCGGTAACGATCGCATCGGCGGCCGTTCGACAGTAGCCGGCCAGATCATCACACCGCTGTTTCAGGTCCGCCAACAGCCCGTCCTGCGCGTACACCGTCCGCGCGATCGCCCCGAAGGCCTCGGTCGCCTCGCCGGACCCGCTGCCGGTCACCCGTCGAGCATGGTCGGCGACATGCCCGCGCACCGTATCGATGGCCGAACCCAGCTTGGTCGCGGCACCTCCGACCCGCTCCACCGCCGCCGAATCACCGTCAGGCCAGGCAACCGTCAATCCCGCCCGCTCAAAGAGCCACAACGCCTGCATCACGAGATTCGGTGGCGGCGCGCTCGACGGAAGCCCATCCGGTATCGGGGGCAATCGATACTCCCGCACACCCCCCGGCCCACCCCCAGGAAGCCTCGACGGCGCCGTCGGGGCCTGCCGGCCGCTCAGCACCTGCGCGATCGCCTGGTCGGCCGCGGCGTACCGATCACCCGCACCGACCAGCCCCGCCGCCATCCCCTGCAGCAGATTCACAATGGCGGGCAAGTCCTTCAACAACCGATCCCGCCGCTGCGCGAACCCCGCCGCGCCCGAACCGGTGTTCCCCTCGAACAGCCCCCGGCCCAAATCGTCGCTACCGAAGGGCTGGCCACCAATGACTCCGGCGAACACGGACACTCCATCGGCCAGCCGCGAGGAGGCCTCATCGATACCACGCCCTGCCTTGACCCATACCTCGGGCACAACGGCAAAGCCCAGCATCGCATCGCTCCCTTCGAAGGTCATGCAGGCGCAAAGAGCTATAAAACGGAGTCATGACTTCAGCGGAGACGCCTCAGCCCAGAGTGCCCTGAAGGCCCGAGTAGGCCCGGTTGATCGTGCCGTCGTGGCTGAACTCGACCCGTACCTCGCGCGGGCCACGGGTGCCGATGAGCAGCTCGGGTTCGCCCACGTACAGCGGGGTGATGCCGTAGGCGTCGAAGTATCCGAGGACCATGGCGCGCATCGTCGCGTACCGGTCCCGCTGGGGCGTCAGCTGCTGGAGGCAGTCGGCCATGGAGAGGATGACCTCGCAGATCAGCGGCAGCGAGCTCGCCGGTTCGGGGACGCGGCTGTCGGTGACGGCCCAATAGCGCTTGCCGTCGTCCTCAGTCGGAACGGACGCGAGGCCCCGGGCGCGTCCGAGCTGGGTCGCCGCGCGCACCAGGAGGACGACGATGTAGCCCTCGAAACCGGGGGCGTCGGGGAGGACCACCTGGTCGGCGGCGAGGTGGTCCGCGCCGTGCTCGCGGGCGATCGCGCGCAGGCGCGCCACCCCGTCCCCGTCGCCCCAGTGCCAGGTGCGCGTGTCGTGGTGGTAGACGCCGATCTCATACGCCTCGGCGGAGAAGACGTCGCCGAAGTGGACGACCCCGGCCTCCCACGACGACGGGGTCCGGTCGGGCCAGCCCAGTTTCTCCAGGTGGTCGCCGAAGGCGACGGCTCCCCGGTCGAGCCCCTCCGCCGCGCCACGGGCGAGTTCGGTGAGCAGGCTCGGCGGGAAGAACGCCGCGACCGCGCCGTCGGCGGCCGGCGCGGGCGGCAGAGGTGCGGCGGCGACCGGACCGTCCGGTCCGGTGACGACGACCTCGCCCAGCCGTTCGCCGTCGAGGTGGACGAGTACACGGTGGTCGCCCGGCAGGTCCAGCTCCAGGCCTTCCGGGACGTCCCGCACGGTGAGGCCGTGGTGCGCCGCGTACCCGCTCACCACCTCGGCGGCGTTCGTCCCGGGCAGCATCTGGGCGCCGGTCCGCAGCGCCTCCCCGACCGTCGCGGGATCGGGCCGGCTCGCCGGCAGGGCCGGATCGTCGGTGACCAGGAACGTCAGGGATCTGCCGCCGTGGCAGAAGTCGATCGCCCCTCGCGCGCCCAGCAGCGCCATGGCGATGAGGCCGAGCCGCTGGGCGGCCAGCCGGGAGTCCGCGACGCCGCGCAGATCGACCATCTCCGTGGTCAGCTCCGGGACGCCGTGCCGCTCGCCGATCCTCCGCAGCTCCAGGGGCCCGCTGATCGCCGGCATTCCGGCGAGGCCCGACTTGGCCCAGCCCCACTGGAAGGTGGCGTCCTCGGCGTAGGTGCCGAGCAGATCGGCGCGCAGTTCCAGGTCGCCCATCCGGGCGGTACGGGCGTCGGCGTCGTAGCCGACGGCGCCCGCGGGCACGACGGAGTGGAAGGCGCCCAGCTGTTCGGCGGCCCAGCCGAGGTGGGGACGTGCCAGGTCGAGCAGGGCGTCGCTGAACAGGTCCATTCGGGGAAGCCTAATGCGGCCGGCGGGCCCGGCCGGTGATGGTACGAGGACTTTTGAAACGTACCTTCGCGGCCCGATGCGCGCCTCGGTTCGGGTCACCGTCCCTGGTGAGCCGGGAGGCGCCGAGGCGGGCGCGACATCACGTCGAGGTGAGGCCGAGGCGGTCGCGCAGGGCGGTGGTCCAGGGAACCCATCGCGGGTCGGGTCCGGCCGCCGAGTCCCATGCCAGGTTGGTGCAGGTGTAGGCGACGGCGGTCCGGGTTCGGGGCTGGGCGAAGGCCAGGCGGCCGCCGGCGCCCGCGTGCCCGAAGGAGCCGGTTCCCAGCATGGGCAGGTGCGAGGCGGGCAGCTCGTAGCCGAGCGCGTGCCGGGACCGGCTTCCCGCGGGCATGCGGTCGAGAGGGCTCGGGGTCGGCAGGTGATCGGTCTGCGGCGCGGTGGCGCGCTCCAGGGCCTCCGCGGTCAGGAGCCGCGTCCCGCCCACGGGCCCGATGAGCGCGGCGAACAGGCGGGCGAGGGACCGGGCGTTGCCGACTCCGTTGGCGGCCGGGATCTCGGCGGCCATGGCGGCGGGGCGGTTGAAGGCCTCGGCGGCCTCGGCCACCGAGGCCATGGTCGCCAGCGTGCCGCCGACGAGCGGGTCCCCGCGGTCGATGCCGAAACGTGCCAGCGCCTCGTCGATCTGCCGGGCGGTGGGGCGCGGCTCGTCGGTGAACTGCGCGAGCACGCGGGGCTCTTCGGCCGCGGGCAGGCCGATCCACAGGTCCAGTCCGAGAGGGGCGGACAGGTCCGTGGCGAGCATGGCTCCGACGCTGTGCCCGATGATCCTGCGGATCACCTCGCCGACCAGGTAGCCGTAGGTCAGGGCGTGATAGTGCCAGGCGGTGCCCGGCCGCCACAGCGGGGCCATGGCGGCGAGCACGCCGGTGCAGTGGTCCCAGTCGAGGAGCTCGGCGAGTCCGACACGTGCCTCCGGCGGGAAGGCGGAGAGCCCGGAACGGTGCGCGAGCAGGTCGCCGACGCTGATGGTCTCCTTGCCGTTCTGGGCGAACTCGGGCCAGTAGGCGGCGACGGGCGCGTCCAGATCGAGCAGCCCGCGCTGGGCGAGCAGGTGGGCGCAGGTGGCGACGACGCCCTTGGTCACCGACAGGACGACGCTCAGGGAGTCACCGCTCACCGGCCTCCCGCCGATGGGGTCGGCACCGGCCCACAGGTCCACGACCGGCTGCCCGTCCTGGTAGACGGCGAGCTGAGCGGCTCCCGGATCGTCTCGTTGCCCGGCTTCGAAACCGTCGCGTACGGCTTCGAAACCGGGCGCGGCCCAGCCGCCGGCACGTGGGTCCCGGGGAGCCCGTGAGGCGCCTGCCGGACCGTGCATGTGTCTCCTCGCGGACCGCCGGGACATTCAGGACATCGCAGCGTACCGATGAATTCCGTCCGTGGCACCGGTCACAATCCCTGGTGAGCCGCGACCGGCGGTCACCGCACGGACCCAGGGAGGGATACCGGTGAGCGGAGTACGGGTACTGGTCGGCACGCGCAAGGGCGCGTTCATCCTGACGTCGGACGGCCGGCGGGAGCGGTGGGAGGTGAGCGGCCCCCACTTCGGCGGCTGGGAGATCTACCACGTCACCGGCTCGCCCGCCGACCCGTCGCGGCTGTTCGCCGCCCAGTCCACCGGCTGGTTCGGCCAGCTGATCCAGCGGTCCGACGACGGCGGCGCGACCTGGACGCCGGTCGGCAACGAGTTCCGGTACGAGGGCGAGACCGGCACCCACCAGTGGTACGACGGCACGCCGCACCCCTGGGAGTTCGCCCGCGTCTGGCACCTGGAGCCCTCGGCCACCGACCCGGACACGATCTACGCCGGGGTCGAGGACGCCGCCCTGTTCCGGTCCTCCGACGGGGGCACGACCTGGCGGGAGCTGCCCGGCCTGCGCGGGCACGGCTCCGGCTCCTCCTGGCAGCCCGGAGCCGGCGGCATGTGCCTGCACACGATCGTGCTGCACCCGGAGGATCCGGCGCGGATGTACGCCGCGATCTCGGCCGCGGGCGTCTTCCGCACCGACGACGCGGGCCAGACCTGGCAGCCGGCCAACCGCGGCCTGCGGTCCGGCGGCATCCCCGACGAGGACGCCGAGGTCGGCCACTGCGTGCACCGCATCGCGCTGCACCCCGCGCGCCCCGACACCATGTACATGCAGAAGCACTGGGACGTCATGCGCAGCGACGACGGGGGCGGCTCCTGGCGTGAGGTCAGCGGCGACCTGCCCTCGGACTTCGGCTTCCCGATCGCGGTGCACGCCCACGAGCCGGAGACGATCTACGTCGTGCCGATCAAGAGCGACTCCGAGCACTACCCGCCGGAGGGGCGGCTGCGCGTCTACCGCAGCCGTACGGGCGGCGACGAGTGGGAGCCGCTCACCAACGGCCTGCCGCAGCGCGACTGCTACGTCAACGTCCTGCGCGACGCGATGGCCGTGGACCGGCTCGCCTCCTGCGGCGTCTACTTCGGCACGACCGGCGGGCAGGTGTACGTCTCGCCGGACTCCGGCGACACCTGGTCGCCCATCGTGCGCGACCTGCCGGCCGTCCTGTCCGTCGAAGTCCAGACGCTGTCGTGATCCGCGTCGTGCTCCCGGCCCACCTGCGGGTCCTCGCGCGCACCGGCTCCGAGGTCGAGCTGGACGTCGACGGCGAGGTCACGCAGAGCTCGGTGCTCGACGCGCTGGAGGAGCGGTATCCGATGCTGCGCGGGACGATCCGTGACCACGGCACCGGGCGGCGCCGCGCGTTCATCCGGTTCTACGCCTGCGAGAACGACCTGTCCCACGACCCGCCGGACGCGCCACTGCCCGACGCGGTCGTCCGCGGCGCCGAGCCGTTCCTCGTGGTGGGCGCCATGGCGGGCGGCTGACGGCCGTACGGCGGCGGGGTGCCGATGCCCGGCGGTCTCGCCCGTGCGCTCCTCCATGCGCCTGAGGCATGGTGGGCATCGGACACCACCGCCCCGCGCCACCGTTCACCCACTGGAGCCAGCCGATGACGTCCCCCCGCGACCGGTTACCGGAGATCACCCTCGACCCCACCGGCGCCGACCACCACGGCGAGGCCGCACGCCTCCGCGCGGCCGGTCCGGTCGTCCGCGTCGTCCTGCCCGGCGGTGTCCACGCCTGGGCCGTCACCCGCCACGCCGAACTCTTCGCCCTGGTCAAGGACCCGCGCGTCAGCAAGGACCGGCGCAACTGGACCGCCGTTCAGAACGGCCGGATCCCCGACGACTGGCCGCTGATCGGCATGCTCAAGGTCGACAACATGGTCACCGCCACACGATCGCTACGGATTGCTAATCAGACTGGTGAGGCTGCCCGTCCGGCTGACCGGCCCCTCGTGAGGCGGGGCCGCCGGCGTCACGGGGCGAGACGGAGCCCGCGGATCGCCCGGTCGATGAAGTGCTGCTGCGGCGCGACGTCGTCCAGGAGCATCTTGGTGAACGCGTAGTTGACGCACGTGCCGATCAGGAGCTGGGCGGCGGCCTCGCAGTCGACGTCGGCCGCGACGCGTCCCAGCTCGCGCTCACCGTCGAGGTAGGCGGCGACCCGCGAGTCCGCGGCGTGCGGTCCCATGCCGCGCGAGGTGAGCACGCGCCGGAGCCGAAGGAGCTGGTCGGGCTTGGTGAAGACGCTCACCTTGGCCGCGAGGATCTCGCAGTAGAACCGGATCGTCGCCTGGGCGACGGGCACGAGGTTCGCCTCGACGCTCGCCTCCCCGACCCGAGACTCCAGCTCCGTCATCGTGCGCGCGTAGACCGGCAGGCGGTCGGTCAGCAGCGCGAGATAGAGGGTCATCGCGGACTGGTCGGATGACTCCGAGGCTCCGCGCGCCGGGGCGGCGGTGCCCCGCATCATCTCAGCGGCGACCTCGACCACCTGGCGTCGTACGGAGTCGGCGCTGGACGGCGAGGAGGGTTCGGACGTGGCGTCGAAGTTCATGATTTTTTCAGTATCCACACCATCGGCCCTCGGCGTAACGAACCCGCACAACAACGATCACGATCGACGGGGCACGACAGGACGGACTCGGTGCCGAACCTGCCGGATCGACGGCCGGCCGCGGGTCTCGGCCGCCCACGAGGATTCCCGTTCAATGGGAATCGGTGCTCCCCGTGGCCGAGGGTGAGCGCGCAAGCTCCCTTGTGCCGAGGTAAGGATGGTGCTTCGTGGGTGCGACGGGTGACGTGCCGCGCGCGACGGCCGTGCGGATACCGAGGATGACCTGGACTTTCTTCTACTCCGTCAGCACAATTCCGGCATGAGTCCCGCTCATCGGAACACCGGGGAGATCACCGCGGTCGGCCGCGTCGCCGAGATTCTCAAGCAGTTCGCGCACTGCCGTGGCGTGCTGAGCGCCGCGGCGCTGACGCAGCGAACGGGCCTGCCCAAGACGACGGTGTATCGGATGGTGGGCGAGCTCGTTCGCGTCGGTCTGCTGGAGAGGGTCGGGCCGGACTACCGCCCGGGGCTCCTGCTGTTCGAGATCGGCGAGACGTCGCCGCAGCAGCGGGACCTGCGCGAGGCGTCGAGGAGGCACCTGCTCACGCTGCACGAGGCGACCCGGCAGAACGTCGGGCTCGCCCTGCTGGACGGCTTCGACGTCGTTCACCTGGAGGTCTTCCGCAGTGACGAGGGGCCGCGGCTGCCGCAGCACTCGGGAGGACGTTGGCCGGCACATGCCAGTGCGTCCGGGAAGGCGATCCTGGCGTTCATGCCTGCGGAACAGGTGGTGATCCCCGGCGTCCTGCAGCGCTTCACACCGCACACGATCGTGGAGAACAGCGCGCTGCGGGCCGAGCTACAGCGAGTCCGGCGGCGTGGCGTGGCCTTCGACAGACAGGAGGCGCTGAACGGCATCGTCGGGATCGCCGCCCCGATCACCGGACCGGACGACGAGGTGCTGGCGGCGGTGTCGATGTCCGGGGTCGTCGGGAGGATCGACACGGCCCGCATGGACGCCGCCGTGCGGACGACGGCCATGACGATCTCGCGCGACCTGGAGCGGGCGCGCTCGATCGTCCGGCCGATCCTGCAGCGGCGCTGACGACACGTCAGCCGCGGCCCGCATAGGGCATCGTCCGCGCCATCACGGTGAGGGACGGCACGTTCACCTCCAGCGGCAGCGACACGACATGGGCGACCAAGCGCGCGACATCCACCGGATCGATCGTCGGTTCGGCCCGGCGCGTGCCGTCCGGCTGGAGCGCCTCCACGCCGATGCCGGCGGTCATCGCCGTCGCCGCGTTGCCGACGTCCAGTTGGGTGCAGGCGATGCCGTGGTCGCGCAGGTCGAGGTTCATCGCGGCGGTGAGCCCGGTGATCGCGTGCTTGCTGACGGTGTACGCGACGCTGTGCGGCCGCGGGACGTGCGCCGACAGCGACCCGCTGTTGATGATCCGGCCACCGCGCGGCCGCTGCCGTCTCATGATGCGGACCGCCTCCCGCGCGCACAGGAACGAACCGGTGACGTTGGCCGCGAGGACGTCGTGCCAGTGGCCGTCCTCCACCTCGTCGATCGCGCCTTCGGGCCCGAAGACCCCCGCGTTGTTGACCAGGACGTCGACGCGGCCGTGCAGCGCCCACGCCGAGGCGAACAGCGCGCGGACCGACGAGGCGGACGTGACATCGGCCACGACCACCTCGGCGCGCGGATGGTCCGCGGCCGTGTCCTGCAGGGATGCCCGCGTACGGCCCGCCAGGACGACCATGTGGCCGTCGTCGAGCAGCGCGCGGGTGATGGCTCTGCCGAGCCCGTTTCCCGCCCCGGTCACGACGGCCACCGAGGAGCGCGGCGAATCAGTGGTTGTCACCGTGCACCGCCGCTCCGCGCCGGCCGACCAGGAAGTCGAAGTCGGCGCCCCGGTCGGCCTGCAGGACGTGTTGGACGTAGAGACTCGCGTAGCCGGTCTCCGGCGGGAGCGGCGGCGCCGCCGCGGCGATCCTACGATCGATCTCTTCCGCGTCGACGAGGAGTCGCAGGCTGCCGGCCGTGACGTCGAGGGCCACCAGGTCGCCGTCGCGTACGGCGGCCAGGGCACCGCCTGCGGCGGCCTCAGGCGCGACATGCAGCACGACCGTCCCGAACGCCGTCCCGCTCATGCGGGCATCGGAGACGCGGACCATGTCGGTCACGCCCGCCTGCAGGAGCTTCTTCGGCAGTGGCAGGTTGCCGACTTCGGGCATCCCGGGGAACCCGCGCGGGCCCGCGTGGCGCAGCACCAGGACGGTGTTCTCATCCACCGGCAGGTCCGGGTCGTCGATGCGCGCACGGAAATCGTCCATGCCCTCGAACACCAGTGCCGGACCGGTGTGGCGCAGCAGGTGCGGCGAGGCGGCCGCCGGCTTGATGACGGCTCCCGACGGCGCCAGATTCCCGCGCAGCACGGTGATGCGGGCGTCGGGCAGCAGGGGTTCGCCCACCATCCGGATGACCTCGCAGTCCCAGGCGACGGCGTCGGTGGAGTTCTCGCCGAGCGTCCGGCCGTTCACCGTCAGCGCGTCGGTGTGCAGGATGTCGCCCAGTTCCTTCACCACGACGGGCAGACCGCCGGCGGCGTGAAAGTCCTCCATCAGGAACCGTCCGGCGGGCATCAGGTCGACCAGGAGCGGCACGCCCTTGGCCGCGCGGTCGAAGTCGTCCAGCTCCAGATCGATCTCCAGCCGTCCGGCCAGCGCCAGCAGGTGCACCACCGCGTTCGTCGATCCGCCGATCGCCGCGTTGACCTTGATGGCGTTCTCGAAGGACGCGCGGGTGACGATCCGCGACATCCGTACGTCCTCGCGGACCATCGCGACCGCCCGGAACCCCGACTCATTGGCGAGCAGGCGCCGCCGGGCGTCGACGGCGGGGATCGCGGCGTTGCCGGGAAGGGCGAGGCCGAGGGTCTCGACCATGCAGGCCATCGTCGATGCCGTACCCATGGTGTTGCAGTGGCCGGCCGAGCGCGCCATGGCGCCCTCGGCGGCGCGAAACTCACACTCGGTGACGCGGCCGGCCCGCACCTCCTCGCTCATCTCGAACAGTGAGGTGCCGCTGCCCACCGTCCGGCCCTGCCACCTGCCATTCAGCATCGGCCCGCCGGACACGACAATGGTGGGCAGGTCGCAGCTGGCGGCGCCCATCAGCAGCGCCGGCGTGGTCTTGTCGCAGCCGCACAGCAGCACGACCCCGTCGACGGGGTTGGCGCGGATGGACTCCTCGACCTCCATCGAGACCAGGTTGCGGTAGAGCATGGTGGTCGGCCGCACGATGGTCTCGCCCAGCGACATCACCGGAAACTCCACCGGGAACCCACCCGCTTCGAGCACACCGCGCTTGACCTGTTCGGCGAGTTCCCGGAAGTGGGCGTTGCAGGGGGTGAGGTCGGAGTAGGTGTTACAGATCCCGATGACCGGACGGCCGTCGAACATCCGGTCCGGGACTCCTTGGTTCTTCATCCACGAGCGGTGCATGGCGGCGTTGATGTCGGAGCCGCCGAACCACTCCTGCGAGCGGAGCGGCACGCGATCCGGGTCCTGTTCAGATGGCATGGGCGGCGTCCTCTCGTGCGGGGAGGCCGAGGATCCGGCGGGCCTCGTCGGGGGTGGCGGGTTCCAGGCCGAGGCTCTGGACCAGGGTGACGGCGCGCTCGACGAGGCGGACGTTCTCGGCCGGCTCCCCGGGAACGAGGCAGGGATTGTCCTCGATGCCGACCCGGATGTGCCCGCCGAGAGCCAGTGCGTGCGCGAGCCCCCGGAACTGCTGAGGCCCGTTGACCGCCACGGTGAACATCGAGCCGTCCGGGAGGGCGTCGACCATGTGCTGGAGGTCGGCCGGGGTGTAGGGGACCGCGTTCTGGAACGTCGTGTCCAGGCCGAGCACCAGGTTCACGCAGTACGGTTCGGCGTCGAAGCCCAGGGCGGTGAGCCGGGTGACCTCACGGGCCAGGTGGGATGGGCCGAACGCCTCCCACTCCGGCTTGATCCCTCGTTCGAACATCGCCGCCGCGAGTTCGATGGCCCGCTCCATCGGGGTGTCCATGAGCACCTCGCGCCCGTCCGGCCCGCTGATGTAGGCGGTGACGGCGTCCAGCGTGCAGGTGTCGGCACCGCCGTCGACGCCCTCCATGCGGGCGTCCCAGTCGATCGTCCGTGACCCGTCCGGGCGTACCCGCAGCAAGTCGCCGTTGATTCCTCCACCGGTCGAGTTGTTGATCACCACATCGCACGCCGCGCGGACCCGCGCGTTGATGTCGCGGTAGATCGCCGCGTCGCACGTGGCCTGGCCGTCCGGACGCCGCGCGTGCAGCGCCGCGACACTGGCACCGGCGGCGGCGCAGCGTGCGACGTCGGCGGCGATCTCCTCCGGCTGGGTCGGGACGTACGGATGGTCCGCGCGTGTGAGGAACCCCCCGGTGGGGGCGACGGTGACGATGACTTTGCCGGCGTGACCGGCGTTCGCGGACGTCATGCCGCCGCCCGCGTGTCCGCGGCGGCCTGGAAGAACCAGGCGACGGCCAGCGCCCCTGGGTCGACCACCCCGCGCGCGTGCTCGCCCACGTAGCTGGCGCGTCCGCGGCGGGCGAGCATGTCCCGGGTCGCCTCGGCGCCGTCGGCGGCGGCGCGGGCCGCGCGGGCGACCGCACCGCGCCATGCCGGTGCGAGCGGCTCGGCCTCCAGTGCCTTCACGGCGGGGACCATGGCGTCCACCATCGTCTTCTGCCCGACGTCGGTGTTCCCGAGCCGGCAGACGGCTTGCACGGCGCTCTGGAACGCGTGTGCCAGAGCGGGTCCGGACCACGGCTCGCCGGGGCCTTGCGCGAGCCGCCCGAACCAGAGGCCGAACAGCGGGCCGCTCGTGCCGCCGGCCCCGAGGTGAGCATCGGACGCGGCCCTGAAGGCGTCCGGAGGGGGCGCCGTGTCGGGAATGTCGGTCAGGGTGGGTCGAGCCCGATCGAGCGCGGTCGCGATGTTCCAGCCGAAGTCTCCGTCGCCGGCTCTGCGGTCCAGATCGGTCAGCTCGTCGACGTCTCGCCGCACCCGGTCCGCGTACGCCAGCAGCCAGGCGCGTGCGTCCGCACCGGTCAGCCGCGTGTCATCGGTGGTCATGTCATCAATCCCTTCCTACCAGGCGAGCGCCGGTGTCCGGACCGGCGCGTCCCACAGCTCGATCAGGTCCTCGGTCAGTGCGGTGAGGGTCACCGAGAATCCGCGCATGTCCAGCGAGGTCACGAACGAGCCGGAGAGGCTGCGGGCCGGCGCGATGCCGCTGCCGGCCAGCGACCGGCGCACCTCACGCAGCACGACCCCCAGCTCCAGCGAATGGGTGGCTCCGAGCCCGTTCACGATGGCGAGGACCTCGTCGCCGCGCCGTAGGCCGAGGTGCTCGACCAGCGGGCGGACGAGGGATTCGACGAGCTCGGCGGCGGTTCCGGAGGCGCGGGTGCCGATGCCCCGTTCGCCGTGGATGCCCACGCCGAACTCGATCTGGTCCGGACCGAGGTCGAACGAGCGGGTCCCGGTCATCGGATTGGTGCAGGCCTCGAGGGCGAGTCCCAGCGTCGCCGACCGGGCCACCACTTCGCGGCCGAGGTCGCGGACCCGGTCGGCCGGGGCCCCTGTCTCGGCGACCGCTCCACAGATCTTCTCGACCGCCAGGACGGCGGCGGTTCCGCGCCGCCCCGGTGCGCTCTCGTCCTCGGACGTCGTCGCGAGGTCGTCGTCGACGATCACCACCTCCACTCGGTGCCGGTCCTCGAGCAGCTCCGCCGCGATCCGGAAGTTGAGGACGTCGCCGGTGTAGTTCTTGACGATCATGACGACGCCCGCGCCGGTGTCGACCGCCTGTGCCGCCTCGCGCACCTGCAGGGCGGTAGGGCTGGTGAAGACCGCGCCGGGTACGGCGGCGTCGAGCATTCCGGTGCCGACCAGGCCGGTGTGGAGCGGTTCGTGTCCCGAACCACCGCCCGACACCAGCGCGACCTTGCCTCGTGCGGGAACCCGTCGGGTCACGAACAGCGGGTCGTCATGCATCCGGACGAGGCCCGGGTGGGCCGCCTCCAGCCCCTCCACCGCCTGCCGGACGAAGGTGTCACGATCGTTCAGTACGTACCTGCTCATGTGCTCGTCTCCACGATGCGGGCGTGCGCGAAAGCGATCAGGGTCGGCCGGGCGAGGGCCCCGGGCGCCACACCGGCCGCCTGCGCGGCCGTGTTGACGTACGAGATGACGCCGTGCTCCCACATGTCGAGGCCATTGGAGATCTCGGCGGTGTGGTGGCCGACGGCCGCCGCGGGGATGCCGGCCTCGTTGAGGATGGCGAGCCCGGCGATGCCCGCGTCGTCCTTGCCGACGCCGGCGTCGTTGAGCAGGACGAACCCACAGCGAGCCGCCGCCCCGAAGCGTCCGGACTCCTGACCTCCGTTGGACGCGGCGACGACGATCGCGCCCGCGTCGTCGTCCTCGACCTGGGACATGCTGTCCATCACGACGATGCGCATCCCGGCCTGTGACCACACAGTCGCTCGGTACACGGTCAGATCCCTCCTTGGTCGACGAGCGCCACGATCTGGTCCTTGAGGGAGGCGCCGGTACGGATGCCGAGGGCACGGGCGTGCTCGTTGACGAAGCTGACGACGCCGTTCTCCCAGGTGTCGTGGCCGTCGCCGATCCGCGCGGAGTCGTGCGCCACGCCCACGGCGGCGATGCCTGTCCCGTCCAGGGCCCGCAACCCGGCGACGCCGGCGGCGTTCTTCCCGGTGCCGGCGTCGTTGCAGGCGACCACCGCGACGTCGTAGGACGCGGCGTACTCTCCCGCGCTGACCCCGCCGTGGGAGCCGGTGACGATGACGTCGCCGCGCAGCGTCGCCGATCCGAAGGCGATGGAATCCATCACCCAGACCGTGCGTCCGGCGGACCGATGGACCGGCGCCGGCGGGGTCGCGCCGGCGTCAACGAGACGCATGCGTGGGCACCCCCAGAATGCGTCGGGCCTCGTCGGTGGTGGCAGGGCGGCGGCCATGTCGGCGACCGAGTTCGGCGACGCGCGCGACGAGGTCGGCGGTGGCCGGATGCCCCAGGTCGGTGTAAGGGTGGTCGCCGATCCCGACCACCAGGTGTCCGCCCGCGGCGATGATGTCGTCGGCGACCTCCAGAACGTCGCCGCGATGGCTGGAGACCAGCCATTCGATCCGCAGGCCGGCGGGCAACACCTCCAGATGGGCGCGCACCCCCGACGCAGTGGTGGGATGCGCGGCGACGAACTCCTCACCACCCAGCACGAACGCCACGATGAGCGGCCGGGCGAGCCGCCCGGTGCGCTCGTGCGCGACGATCGCGCGGGTCCAGCTGAGGTTGAATGACGCCAGGTACGGGCGCAGGCCCAGCCGCGGCGCCCGCTCAAGGAACGCCCGCTGGGTGCGGATGTCGTTGACGAAGACGCGGTCCTCGGAGGCGTAGTCGCCCGCGTCCGCGTCGAACAGGTCCATGTTGGCGCAGCCCATGTCCACCGGAAGCAGGTCCGCCGCGGTCTCGGGGTCGCCCTGGTTGGGGGCGATGTTGGACAGCCGTTGCTCGACGTCGTAGCCCGGGACGTTGGCCATCGACGGCGCGAGCAGCAGCGAACTGGCCCGGTGCGTCTCGCGGGCGATGTCGGCGTATGTCGGGGCCGAATGATCGGCCCGTCCATCCGCGGTCCGGCCGTGGTAGTGCATGAGCGAGGCACCGGCGCGCTCACAGTCCCGGGCGACCTCAGCGATCTCCTTCGGGGTGAACGGCACGTGCGGGTTCGGGTCCCGGCCGGTGCCCTCGTTGACGTTGACGCCGATGATCAGTGGCTTCATCGGGCGGCCTCCGGGCGGTTCCAGCCGGCGCCGGCCAGTTGTCCGCCGTCGACGCCCCAGACCTGTCCGGTGACGAACCCCGCTCCTTCCCCGGCGAGGAAGGTGATCACCTGGGCGATCTCGCGCGGTTCGGCATAGCGCCGGAGCGGGATGGCCTCCAGGATCGCTCGGCGGGTCCGCTCACCTCCCTGCGCGGTCTCGACCAGTGGGGTCAGGGTGGAGCCCGGGGCCACGCAGTTGACGCGCACCGCCTCGGTGGCGAGTTCGACGGCGAGCTGGCGGGTCAGGGCGATGACTCCGCCCTTGGACGCCGAGTACGCCGCCCGGTCCGGGCTGCCCCGCAGGCCGGAGACCGACGCCACGGTCACGATCGACCCGCGGGTGGCGGCGAGGTCGTCGACGAAAAGCCGGCACAGCGCGAACGTCGCGACCAGGTTGAGCGTCAGGGTACGGGTGAAGCGGGCGGGGGTGACGTCGCGGACGGCCGCGTTGTCGGCGGTGCCGGCGCAGGTGACGACCGCGTCCACGCGGCCGAGGCGGTCGCGGGTCCGCTGCGCCAGCCGCTCCAGGGCCGCGTCGTCGGTGACATCGGTCCGCACCGACAGCCGGACGGCCCCGGAGGCATCTCTGGTCTCGCCGTCCGCGACCCGCAGGTCGGCGACCACGACATCCCATCCCTGGGCGCCGAAGAGCTCGGCCGTCGCTGCGCCGATACCCGAGGCGCCACCGGAGACGATGGCGGTCCGCCCGCTCACCGGGTCACCAGCGTGGTCATGTCGCGCACCGGGCCGCTCCCGTCCCAGCCGGCGGCCGCGACGGCGACGGCCTCGAACAGTGCCGCCTTGCGCCCGGCCACCTCGGAGATCTCGACCACCGTGCCGGCGTGCCCGCCCGCGGTGAAGTAGGCGAAGCGCTCGTCGGGCCCCCCGCTGCCGGAGCGGCCGCGTTGCAGCTCCTGGTATCCGAGTGCCGCTGCCCGGTCGACGAGGTCGCCGAACGTGGTCGTCCAGTAGGCGATGTGCTGCAGTCCCTCGCCGCCCGCGTTAGTGAACTCGCGGAACGCCGACGGGGCGTCGTTGCGCTGCTGGATCAGCTCCACCTGCACGGGGCCCGCCTGGGCCAGCGCGACGCTGAACTCGGGTTCGCTCGGTTCGCCGCGATAGGTGAAGTCGTTGACGGGCTGGCGTTCGATGTAGAAGAACGGTCCGACCTCCAGCCGCTCCACCCAATGGGTGATGGCGGACGCGATGTCCGGGACCACGTAGCCCAGCTGACGGATGGTGCCGAAGGTGCGGCTCACTTCTCCTCCTCGATCGCGGGCGTGTGGCCCGGTGTCAGCGCCGATCGTGTCGCGACGTCCCCTCGCCGCCCAGCGCGCGGGCCCATTGATCGGGAAAGCGGCGGTGGCCCGTGCCGTCGCGTACTCACGTGTGGTGCCCGGTGACGGGCAGAAGCCGGAGACGGCCGCCGTCGCGGATCAGCGTGAACGGATGGTCGGCGGGAAAGTGCGCGGGCAGCAGGAGCAGTCCGTCCCGTGCGCAGCGCTCCAGCACGGCGTCACGCGTCCGCCGCGCCAGCGCCGGATCGGCGTCCCCGGCCTGGCTCAGCTCCGGATAGAGCAGTTGGATCGGATGATGGACGACGTCGCCGGAGATGACGGCGCCGCCCTCCCGCGAGAGGATCTCGGCGACGAGGTGCCCGCCGGTGTGACCGGGGGCCGCACGCAGCACGACCTTGGTGTCGCCATGCTCGGCCAGCAGATGACCATCGTCGGCGATCTCCCACCGGCCGTTCTGCAACACGGGCCGCACGCTGTCGTCGTACATGCGCACGAGATCCGCCGCGACCCCCTCGGGGTGCTCCGTCGCGGCCAGCGCCTGGAGGGAGTCGAGCTCGGCACGGCCGAACACGTACCTCGCCCCCGGGAACGTCGGCCGCCAGCGGTCGCCTTCGAGGCGGGTGTTCCAGCCGCAGTGGTCGGGATGCAGGTGGGTGCTGACGACTACGTCCACGTCCTCGACGGCGGTGCCCGTTCCCGCGAAGCGGTTCAGGAAGTCGGTGTCGAAACGGTGGTGCGGCGGCAGATTGGGGCGATCTTTGTGGTTGCCGTTGCCCGCGTCCACGACGAGCGTGGTGCCGCCGATCCGCACGAGATAGCTGTGGATGGCCAGCACGAGGGCGCCCGTGCGCTCCTCGACGTATCCCGGCCCGAACTCGGCGGCGGCTCGGGCGGCCTGCTCACCGGTGGCGTCGGGGAACAGCTCCCACGGTGGGAACGGCCAGCGCGCCAACTCGGTGACCTGGGTGATGGTCGCCTCTCCGACCGTCAGCTGGAATGTCATGAACCTTTGTCCTTAGTCGAGCGGGTCTTCGTCGAGCGGGCTTCGGATGAAGACGGGTGGTCCGGGCGCAGGCGCCCGCGGGCGCCGCGGCGCCGTCATCGAGGTGGCAGGCCCGTCAGGAACCGGCGGTCGATTCGGCTCCGGTCAGGAGGCGGGGTGAGGACGTGCGGCGGGCCGTCGCCCCGAGGGCCAGGACGATGGCGGCGGCGAGCGCGAGGACGACGGCGTACACGCCGATCGCGGCGGTGAACCCGCCGGTCGCGTCTTTGATCCAGCCGGTCACCTGCGGCCCGAAGTAGCCGCCCAGATTGCCGGCGCCGTTGATGACTCCGAACCCTGCCGCCAGCGCGACCCCGGTGAGGAATGACGACGGCATGGTGATGAAGACGCCCATCGCGCCGTACAGACCCACACCGGCGACGCAGAACCCCGCGATCGCGAGGGCGGGGACGGAGAAGGAAACGGCCGCGAGGCCGAAGCCGGCCGCCGCGACGGCGGCGGCCACGGCGAAGTGCACCGTCCGCTCCTGCCGTCGGTCCGAACGCCGCATCCACCACAGCACGGGCCCGATCGCGAGCAGCGCGGGCAGCGTGGCGACCCAGCCCACCTGGCTTCTGGACAGCCCGAACTGCGCCAGGATCTGCGGGATCCAAAGCTGGAAGCCGTTCAGGCAGAACGTGAAGCAGACGAACACCATCACCAGGACCAGCACGCGAGGATGCACCAGCGAGCGGGCGAATCCGTGCTCGCCATGCGCGTCCGTCGTCCCGCGATCCTCCGATCGCAGTTCGGCGACCAGCCAGTCCCGTTCGGCGGCGGTGAGAAACTCGGCGTCCTTCGGGCCGTCCCTGAGGATCTTGACGCAGGCACAGCCCAGGACGATGGCCGGGATTCCCGTGAACACGAACACCCAGCGCCAGCCCGCCAGACCGAGCAGGCCGTCCAGGCCGAGAATCTGCGTCGTGACGGGCGTGGCGAGCGACGACAGGCAGATGAAGGCGATGATCCACGCCATCGCTCGTCCGCGCTCACGCTGTGGGATCCATCGCGACACGAAATAGAGCATGCCCGGGGAGAACCCGGCCTCCGCGATACCCAGCAGGACCCGCGCGCAGGCCAGGCTGGTCGTCCCCTGCACGGTTGCGGTGGCGATGGTCACCAGACCCCACGTCACCATGATCCGGCCGAGCCACCGCCGGGCACCGACCTTGGTCAGGATGTAGTTGCTCGGGGGCTCGCAGACCGTGTAGCTCCAGAAGTAGACGCCGGCCGTGAACCCGAAGGCCGACGCCGAGATCCCCAGGTCATCGTTCATGGTCAGTGCCGCCACGCCGATGTTCAGGCGATCGACGTACACCGCGATGTAGCAGAGTCCGATCAACGGCATGAACCGCGCCATCACCTTCCGGACGGCACGGTGGCCCACGTCCGGCCACTCCCGCGTCTCATGCACTTCGCACCTCGATTCTCCGGTCGGCGCCTTGTGACGCCGGCCACACAGAATGAGGTGGCTCTGCATCTCCCATCCACCGCTCGGTGCCGTTCATCGGGACTTAACAAGTCGGCAACGCGTCGGACATGACGTCGCGCCGGGCTCCCGTCACGCTATCGGCGTCACAGCCGCAGTTCGCGGCCGGTCCAGCGGGAGCGCAGCCACCGGTCGTGGCTGGCGACCACGACGGCGCCGGAGGTCGTGCCCAGCGCCTCCTCCAGCTCGTCGGCCAGCCGCGGCGACAGGTGATTGGTGGGCTCGTCGAGCAGCAGCAGCTCCGGCGGGTCCGCCACGAGCAACGCCAGGGCGAGCCGGCGACGCTGCCCGACGGACAGCTCGCCGACCCGCCGGTCGAGGTCCGCGACGCCGAGCAGTCCGAGGGACCGCAGCGGCACGGCGTCGGCGCGTTCGGCGCCGAGCGCCTGTTCGTAGGTCTCCCGCGCGGTACGGTCCGGCCGGTCGAACACGGTGTCCTGGGTCAGCAGGCCGACCCTCAGCTCGCGGCGCCGCCGTACCTCGCCGAGGGCCTCCAGCCGGCCCGCCAGCAGCAGGAGCAGCGTCGACTTGCCCGCTCCGTTCGTTCCGGTGACCAGGAGCCGTTCGCCGGCCGCGAGGTCGAGGCGGTCCAGAGTGAGCCGGCCGGGAACGCGGACGCCGCGCAGCGACAGGAGCGTGCCGTCGGCCGACGCGGAGGCGAGCGTCGCGGCACGGAACCGCAGCGGCTCCGGCGGCTCCCCGACCTGGTCGCGTTCCAGCTGGTCGAGCCGACGGGCGGCGTCGCGCACCCGCCGCGAGATCTGTTTCTGCACCCGCCCGCCGGAGTGCCCGTATCCCATCTTCTCGTGGTCGCGCTTCTCGCGGTCCGGCGCGACCCGGTGCGCGGTCACGGTGACCGCGCGGCGCAGGCCGGCGAGCTCCTCCTGTTCCTCGGCGAAACGTCTGTGCCAGCGCTCCCGCTCGGCGCGCTTCTCCGCCTGGTAGGCGGTGTAGCCGCCGCCGTAGCGGATCGGGCCGGACACCGCGGGATCGAGGTCGATCAGGTCGGTGCAGACGGCGTCGAGGAACGCCCGGTCGTGGCTCGCCACCACGACGACGCCGGGCAGGCCCCGCAGCTGCTCCTCCAGGAAGGCCGCCGCGGCGTCGTCGAGATGGTTGGTCGGCTCGTCGAGCAGCAGCGCCGCGGGCCGTCGTACCAGGAGCGCGGCCAGCGCGAGCCGGCCGCGCTGCCCGCCGGACAGGGACCCGAGCGTGCGGTCGTGCCTCAGCCCGCCCAGGCCGAGCGCGCCGAGCACGATCTCGGCGCGCCGGTCGGCGTCCCAGGCCTCATGTTCCTGGGCGTGCTCCAGCCGTTCGCCGTACTCGACGAGAAGCCCGGCGTGACCGGGGGAGTCCTGCGGCGTCTCCGCGAGCGTCCGGGTGAGCCGGTCCAGCTCGGCGAGGTCCGCGCGGGCTCCGCGCAGGGCGTCGTCGAGCACGTCGGCGATCGTCGACGCGCGCTCGAACGGCATCTCCTGCCGCAGGAAGCCGAGGTCCGGAGGCCGTACGACGGTGCCCGCGTCGGGCTCGTCGGTCCCGGCGAGCAGCCGCAGCAGGGTCGACTTTCCCGCGCCGTTCTCGCCGATCAGCCCGATCCGCTGCCCGGGGGCGGCGGTGAGGGAGACGCCGTCGAGCACCCGTCGCGTACCGAACGTGCGGACCAGATCGTGGGCGAGCAGCGCCGGTTCAGGCACGCGTCGCCGCCGACGTGCCGTCGGGCGCGCCGGTCTCCACGAGCCGGCCCTCGGAGAGCCGGAGCCAGCGGCCGACCCGGATCTCGGCGAGGAACCGCTCGTCGTGGCTGACCACCACGAACGCGCCCTCGTAGGCGTTGAGCGCGCTCTCCAGCTGGCCGACGCTCACCAGGTCGAGGTTGTTGGTCGGTTCGTCCAGGAGCAGGAGCTGCGGCGCCGGTTCGGCGTACAGGACGCAGGCGAGGGTGGCCCGCAGCCGCTCGCCGCCCGACAGCACGCCGACCGGAAGGTGGATGCGGGACCCGCGGAACAGGAAGCGGGCGAGCAGGTTCATCCGCTGCGCCTCGGGCATCGCGGGCGCGAAGGCGGCCAGGTTCTGCGCCACGGTGCGGTCGAGGTCGAGCAGGTCCAGCCGCTGGGACAGGTACGCGATCCGGCCGTCGAAGCGCCGGATCGCGGCGCCCTCCGGCTCGACGTCGCCGTTCACCACGCGGAGCAGCGTGGACTTGCCGGAGCCGTTGGGCCCGGTCAGCGCGATCCGTTCGGGCCCCTGGACGGTCAGGCCGGCGCCGTCCCCGGCGAACACGGCCCGGTCGCCGTGGCGGACCTGGATGTGTTCGCCGCGGAAGACCGTGCGTCCGGCCGGGACGTTGGTGCCGGGCAGCTCAAGGGCGATCTTCTGCTCGTCGCGCAGGGCCCGGCCGGCCTCCTCGAGCCGTGCCTTGGCGTCGCCGACCCGCGCGGAGTGCGTCTGGCTCGCCCGGCCCGCGGACTCCTGGGCGCGCCGTTTCATGTTCCCGGCGAAGAGCTTCGGCAGCCCCGCGTTGTCGAGGTTGCGCGCGGCGTTGCCGGCCCGTCGCTCGGCCCGCTCACGGGCCTGCTGCATCTCCCGCTTCTCGCGCTTGACCTGCTGCTCGGCGTGCCGGACGGCCCTCTCGGCGGCCTCCTGGCCGGTGCGTACGGCCTCTTCGTAGGCGGTGAAGTTCCCGCCGTAGGAGCGGATCTCGCCCTGGTCGAGCTCGGCGATGCGGTCCATGCGGTCGAGCAGGGCCCGGTCGTGGCTGACCAGCAACAGGCAGCCGCCGAAGTCGTCGAGCACGCCGTAGAGCCGGTGGCGCGCGTCGAGGTCGAGGTTGTTGGTCGGCTCGTCCAGCAGCAGGACGTCGGGGCGCTTCAGCAGCTGTCCGGCCAGGCCCAGGGAGACGACCTGACCGCCGCTGAGGGTGTCGAGACGCCGGGTGAGGGCGACGTCGCCGAGGCCGAGCCGGTCCAGCTGGGCCGTGGTGCGCTCCTCGATGTCCCAGTCGTCGCCGATCGCGGTGAAGTTCTCCTCGCTGGCGTCGCCGGCCTCGACGGCGTCGATCGCCCGGATGATCGGGGCGATTCCCAGCACCTCGGCCACCGTCAGGTCGCCGGTGAGCGGGAGGCTCTGCGGAAGGTGGCCGAGCACTCCGTCGACGGAGACGGTCCCGCCGCCGGGCCGAAGCTCACCCGCGATGAGCTTGAGCAGCGTGCTCTTGCCGGCGCCGTTCGGCGCGACCAGGCCGGTACGGCCGGCGCCGACCGTGAAGGACAGGTCCTGGAAGACCGGTGTGTCGTCCGGCCAGGAGAAGGACAGGTTGGAGCAGACGATGTACGCGTCGGACATGGAAGGGTCCTCGGGAAATAACGCGGGCGCGTGAAGGCGTCCCGCCGGGGTCAAGGGACGACGACAGAGCGGCCACGGCGGCATCGCGCGCCTGCCTGCGGCCGGTCAGGTCCGGGTATCACCCGGAGATGTCGTCGTCACCTGCCATGTGCGGCTCTCCCTATTTCCCGAAATCGTCCGTCAACCGTACCAGCAGCCCGGCTCAGACGTCGGCGGCGCAGCGGAAGCCCAGATTGCCGCTGGAGCTGTCGGGGCTGTTGCCCGTGCGCGCGGCCACCCGGTAGCGGTTGCAGTAGGAATCGTGGCACAGGTACGAACCGCCGCGCATCGGACGCTCGGCGTCGGTCCCGCGGAACCGCCCGGCGCACCATTCCCACACGTTGCCCGAAACGTTGAAGAGCCCGAAGCCGTTGGGCGGGAAGGCGTCCACCGGAGCGGTGCCGGCGTAACCGTCCTCCGCCGTGTCGCGCACCGGGAACCGGCCCTGCCAGATGTTGCACCGGTGCTCGCCGTCGGGCGTGAGCTCGTCGCCCCACGGGTAACGGGCCTGCTCCAGGCCGCCTCGCGCGGCGTACTCCCACTCGGCCTCCGTCGGCAGCCGCCGGCCGGCCCAGGCGCAGTAGGCGTTCGCGTCACGCCACGACACGTGCACGACCGGGTGGTCCCAGCGGTCCTCGACCGTGCTGCCGGGCCCTTCCGGCACCCGCCAGTACGCCCCGGAGACCCCGCACCACCACGGCGTCTGCGGCGGTCGTGGAGACCTCTTGCGCAGCTCACCGGACAGGAACTTGGCGAAGACGTAGGTCCAGCCGAACTTCTCGGCGTCCGTCCGGTAGCCCGTCGCGTCCACGAACTCCGCGAACCGCGCGTTCGTCACGCAGTGCGGATCGATGGCGAAGGAGGCGACGGCGACCTCGCGGACGGGCCCCTCGTCGTCGTCGGGGAATCCGTCCTTGTCCTCGGTTCCCATCAGGAACGTGCCGCCCGGCAGCACGATCAGGTCGCCGGAGGCGTGTCCGCGGCCCGGCGGGTCGTACGGGACCTCCGAACCCTCGGAGCGTGACGGGGGACAGCATCCGGACATCCGCGAACCACCTCCTTGCGTGCTTGCGTGCGTGACCTGACGTGCGTGACCTGCATCATCTCAGGGCCGACGCCCGAGCCCGGTCAGTGGGGGACGAGCAGGTGGTCCGACCGCGCCGAGGCCATCGACGACATGACGAGTGACGCCGCGCCGATGGCGCCCCCGTCCTCGCCGAGAGTCGTGCCGCGTACCTCCACCGTGTGCACGTCGCTCACGGTGAGCAGCGAGGCGGTGATCGGCGGCACGACCCGCAGGTAGATGCGCGACAGCGCGGACCAGCTCGGTCCGCCCAGCACGACGGCGTCGAGGTCCAGGACGTTGGCGAGGTTGCCGGCGACGCGTGCGATGGCGCGCGCCGACTTCTCCACGATGGCGAGCGCGGACTCGTCGCCTTTGTCGGCGAGGGCGCACAGATGCCTTAACGCGGTCTCGACGGCCAGGGGATCGTCGAGGTCCACGGACGGGATCGTGCCGGCCCCGGCGGCCGCGGAGACGAGGTGCACGGGGGCGGAGGTGATCGCGATGCACCCGCGCCCGCCGCACGGGCACCGGGGCCCGTCGGGATCGCCGCTGAGGTGCCCGATCTCGCCGAGGTTGTCGGACGCGCCGCGCATCACCTCGCCGTCGAGGACGACCCCGGCGCCGATTCCGGTGCCGAGGTAGATGAAGGCGAAGTTCGACAGCGTGCCGCCGCCCGCCCAGAGCTCGCCCGTCGCGGCGGCGATGGTGTCCTTCTCCAGCACGACCGGCAGGCCGACGCGGCTCTCCAGCTCGTCGCGGAGGCGTACGACGCCCCAGCCGCGCAGGTTCGGCGGCCCGACGAGAGAGCCGGACTCGGCCCTGATGGGCCCGGGGGCGGAAACGCCGAGGCCGGACACCCGGAGCGGGGGGATCGCCCGGCGGCCCACGAGGTCGGCGACGGCGTCGACGATCGCCTTGAGCACGTCTTCCGGGCCGTCGGTGGTCGGGGTCACGATCGAGGCCCGGTCCTCGACCTGGCCGGCGAGGTTGAGGAGCACCAGCGTCATCCGGGCCGGGTCGATGTGCAGCCCCAGGGAGTACTGACCCTGCGGGACCACTCTGAACATCGTCCGGCGGGCGCCCGTGTCGGCCTCCACCCGGCCGGCGGCCTCGATCAGCCCCGCGCTGACGAGGCGGCGGCAGATGTTGGAGACGGTCTGCACCGACAGGCCGGTGTGCTCCGACAGCTCCACCCGGCTGATGTTCGAGCTGCGCCGTACCAGGTCGAGAACGAGCAGCTGGTTGTAGTCGCCGACGCGCGGAAGATTCGATCCCCGCCGCTCCATCGTGATCCCTCCCGGCTTCGGCGATTGGGGCCGTCTCACGCGCTTCCGCGCTTGACGGAACAGATCGTAGATCAACGCCGAGGCCCAGATCGTAGGTCACGAAAGAGTCTGTTGTAAATCAAATTGATTGTGTTAGCGTCCTGGGACCCCGCTGCGGGGCGGTGCCTCTTAAGGAGATGCAGCATGAAGTTCACGAAGTCGGTCGTGGCCGCCGCGGTGACGAGTCTCGTTCTTCCACTCGCGGCATGCTCGGGCTCCGGTTCCGGATCCGGCTCGGTGAACCTGGTCTTCCGGCAGTTCGACCCCAAGGGAGAGGTCGCCGGCCTCACCACCGCGATCGACGCGTGGAACAAGAGTCACCCGAAGATCCACGTCGAGATGCAGACCCTGAGCCCCAACAACGTGCAGCAGTTCGCGCGTGAGGCCAATTCCGGATCCGGGCCGGACATCGACCAGATCGGCTACGCCGACGTCGCGTTCCTCGCCAAGCCGAAGATCCTGCTGTCGCTGGACGACCTCATGAAGAAGGACCCGGTGCCCGGGGGGACGGACAACCTCCTCGCGAAGGACATGGTCACCTTCGACGGCAAGACCTGGGCCATGCCCTGGACGGCCGACACCATGGCGCTCGTCTACAACCCCAAGGCGCTCTCCGCCGCGGGCGTCAAGACCCCGCCCACCACCTGGGAGCAGCTCGCGGCCGACGCGAAGCAGATCAGCTCCTCCAGCTCCGGCAAGACCAGCGGCTTCTGCTTCGCGGCCTCCGGCTCGGCGACCAGCTCACAGTGGAACGCGATCAACTACTACATCTGGGCGCACGGCGGCACGCTCGTGCAGAAGAACTCCTCGGGCGCGTGGCAGCCCGGCATCGCCCAGCCCCAGCTCGCGAGCGCGATCCAGTACTTCGCCGACCTGTTCTCCTCCGGGGCCTCGCCGAAGGCGAACCAGGCGGTGCAGGACTACAGCGACCCCTCCATCGTCAACGGCCTCGCGACCGGATCCTGCGCGATGAGCTACGAGCCGCCGGCGACCTTCGCGCCCCTGCTCAAGCAGGCGAAGGCGGCCGGCACGACGCTGACGACCGCGCCGATGCCCTCCGGCCTGACCGACGGCGCGACGCACCTCGGCGGTCGCGCGCTCGGCATCAACCGCAACAGCAAGCACCCGGACGAGGCGTGGCAGGTGATCAAGTACCTGATGAGCGCCACGACGTTCAAGACCTACTCCCAGTACCCGGCCTCCAAGAGCACCCTCACCCAGCTGACGGTGCCGGAGTCGCAGCAGGGCTTCGTCAAGCAGCTGCCGCACGCCCGCTCGTTCGCGCGCTACATCGGGTCCGACATGACGGTCGCCTCGATCGAGCAACTCGTCAACCAGCGGTTCTCCGCCGTCTACTCGGGCCAGTCATCCAGCTCGGACGCGGCCGCGGCGATAATCTCCGGGCTGACCAAGGGCCTGAAGGGCTGAGCGGCGCCGATGGCCTCCCGCTCCGCACGACGCCAGCCGTACGCGCTGACGACACCGGCTCTCATCGTCATCGGAGTCCTGTTCGTCTTCCCCAGCGTGTACAACGTGGTGCTGGCGTTCCAGAAACTGAGCCCGTACGACACGCCCGGTGACGCCACGTGGGTGGGGTTCGACAACTTCAAGGCGATCTTCAGCGACCCGCAGATCGGCAGCGCCACCCTCAACACCGCCTTCTGGCTGACCGCGCTGACGGTGGCCATCCGGCTCGTGCTCGGCCTGGGGCTCGCGCTCCTCCTGCAGAGCCAGGTGCTCGCGCGCTGGCGCCTGCGGGGCGTCGGCCGCACCCTCGTCCTCGTGCCGTGGATGCTCCCGCCGGTCGTCGCGGTCGCGTGCTGGAAGTCGATCTTCGACGCCAACACCGGCGTCCTCAACCAGTTCCTCGTTAGCACGCACATCGTGTCGAAGGGCGTGCCCTTCCTGGCCCAGACGAGCACCGCGTGGTGGTCGGTGATCGCCATCATCGTGTGGCGCGAGCTGCCCTTCGTCGTGATCGTGATGATGGCGGGCCTGCAGTCCATCCCGAAGGAGCAGTACGAGGCGGCCGCGATCGACTCCGCGGGGCGCTGGCAGTCCTTCCTCCACATCACGCTGCCCAACCTGCGGCCCGTCATCGTCGTCGTCGTGCTCATGACGGTGATCCAGACGTTCAACAACTTCGTCTACGTCTGGCTCTCGACCGGGGGCGGGCCGGGCACTTACACGCAGGTGCTCGCCACCCAGCTGTACTCGGCCGCGTTCGTGGCCAACGACCTCGGGCAGGGCGCCGCGATCGGCATCGTCATGACGGCGACGATGGCGGTGTTCGCGCTGATCTACCTGCGCGTGACGGGTGACCGGGAAGGACGCTCCGCATGACCGCCGACGTGACGTCGAAGCCGGCCGTCCGCGACGCGCCGAAGAAGGTCGTGGCGAGACGCGACCCGAACCGCCGGCGGGCGCGCGACCTGCTCGTGATCGTGCCGACCTTCGCGATCCTGCTCGTGATCGTCTTCCCGGTCCTCTGGATGGTCTTCACCTCGCTGCGGCCGACGACGGCGCTCGCCGCCCGGCTGCCCTGGAGCCGCTACTTCGACGGGCTGGGATTCGGCGCGTACGGCCGGCTGTTCGGCAACTCCGACTTCGCGCGGTACATCGGGAACAGCCTGCTGGTGTCGGCCGTCAGCACGTGCTGCACCGTGGTGCTGGCCAGCCTCGCGGCCTACGCGCTGTCGCGGTTCGTCTTCCGGCTGCGCCGGACCGTCCTGATGGTCGTCCTCGCGACGCAGCTGCTGCCCTTCGTCGTGCTGATCACGCCGATCTACCTCTCGTTCGGGGAGCTGGGCCTGCTCAACTCGTACGTCGGCCTGATCATCGTGTACACCGCGATGACCCTGCCGCTCGCGATCTACCTGTTGATGGGCTACTTCGACACCATCCCTCTCGCGCTCGACGAGGCGGCGCGCATCGACGGCTGCTCGAACGTCGGCGTCATCTTCCGGGTCGTCTTCCCGATCGCGCTGCCCGGCATCGTCACGGTGATCGTCACGACCTTCATCGCGACGTGGGAGGAGTACTTCTTCGCGAGCGTGCTGAACACGAGCGAGGACCTGAAGACCGTGCAGGTGGGGCTGTCGTCCTTCTTCGGGGAGTACACCAGCGACTGGGGCGTGATCATGGCCGCCGCGACGGTGGCCACCATTCCCACCATCGTCCTCTTCTCCATTGTCCAGAAACGGCTCGTCGCCGGAATGGCCGCTGGGAGCGTCAAAGAATGAGCCAGACCACCGATCGCCCGAACGTCGTCGTCATCTACGCCGACGACCTGGGCTGGGGCGACCTCGGCTGCTTCGGCGCCGACGACTTCGACACCCCGGCGCTGGACGGGCTCGCGGCCTCCGGCGTCCGCCTGCCGCAGTGGTACTCCAACTCGCCCGTCTGCTCGCCCTCCCGGGCGTCGCTCCTCACCGGCCGGCACCCCGCGCACGCGGGTGTGGAGGCGATCCTCGGCGGGACGAGGCGCACCCCCGGGCTCCCGCCGCAGCCGACGCTCGCGAGCGCCCTGGGGGAGCGCGGCTATGCCACCGGGATCTTCGGCAAGTGGCACCTGGGCGCCGACCCGGCGTACGGCCCGCTGCACCGCGGCTTCGACGAGCACTTCGGGTTCCGCGCCGGCTGCGTCGACTACTACTCCCACATCTACTACTGGGGCGATCACAACCCGATCCACGACCTGTGGGAGGACGAGGAGGAGGTCTGGCTGAACGGCGAGTACCTCACCACGGTCATCGCGCGCCGGGCCGCCGAGTTCATCGAGCGGAACGCCGAACGGCCGTTCTTCTGCTACGTGCCGTTCAACGCGCCGCACTACCCGATGCACGCGCCCGAGGAGTACATGGCGCAGTTCGCGCACCTGCCGGCCGGGCGGCGCATGATGGCGGCGATGGTGAAGGCGATGGACGACGGCGTCGCGACCATCCTCGACACCCTCGACCGGATCGGCCTGCGCGAGAACACGATCGTGTTCATGTCCTCCGACAACGGCCCGTCGATCGAGGAGCGCAACTGGCTCGACGGTGAGGAGATCTCCTACGACGGCGGCTCGGCCGGTGGCCTGCGCGGTCACAAGGGCTCGCTGTTCGAGGGCGGCATCCGGGTGCCCGCCATCATCTCGTGGCCCGCGGCGATCCCCGCCGGCGCGCCGGGTGAGGTGGTCGGCTGCATGTCCGACGTCGTGCCCACCGTGCTCGAGGCCGTGGACGGTGTCGCGCCCGCCGACGAGACGATCGACGGCAGGTCGCTGCTGTCGCTGCTGAGGAGCGGCGAGGCCGGTCCCGACCGCTGGCTGTTCTGGGAGTACGAGGGGCAGCTCGCCGCCCGGCTCGGACGCTGGAAGGTCGTACTGGACGCCTGCGAGAGCATGCAGGTGGACGTCGCCGTGCCCGAGGGCCTGTACGACCTCGTCGACGACCCGGGCGAGCGGCACGAGCTGTCGCGCACCCACCCCGACCGGTTCCGCCGGATGCGCGAGGAGCTCGAACGCTGGGCGGAGCGCTGCGCCGCCTGGCGCGGTGAGTCGCTGGTCGGCTAGCTCGCGCCTTCATCCACGGCCGTTCCCTTTTCGTTCCTTCCCCCTGCCACGGTCAGGAGCCTCCATGCACGACACCACCCCCCAGATCGAGATGCGCGTCGAGCGCTTCGTGCGCGAGCGTGTCGCGCCGGCCGTGGAGCGCCGGCACGTCGCGCTCGACGTGACGGCGTGGGAGGTGCCCGACGAGCCGGTGCCCTTCGCGGAGGCGGTGGCACAGGACTTCACCGCGTTCAAGCCCGGCATGGCCTGGAGCCGGCCGTGGGGCACGACGTGGTTCCACGTGACCGGTGAGATCCCCGAGGGGTGGGGCGGCGCGGACGTCGCCCTGGAGCTGGTCGTCGACCTGGGCTTCTCGGCGCGGCAGCCCGGCTTTCAGGCCGAGGGCCTCATCTACCGGCCCGACGGCACGATCGTGAAGGGCCTCGAGCCGCTGAACAACGCCGTGCCCGTCGGGCCCGGCCCGGTCGACCTCTACATCGAGGCCGCCTCGAATCCCGACGTGGGCGGGCACTACTTCTACCTGCCCACCCCGCTCGGCGACAAGGCGACCGCCGGCGCCGAGCCCATCTACACGCTCCGCCGCGTCGACCTCGTCGAACGCGACCTGACCGTGTACGGCCTGCTGCAGGACTGCTGGACCCTCGTCGGGCTCATGGAGCAGCTGGAGGCGTCCCTGCCGCGCCGCGCCGAGATCCTGCGCGCGCTCGAGCGGATGTGCGACGTCGTGGACCCCGACCGGGTGGCCGAGACCGCCGCGGCGGGCCGGGAGGCCCTGGCGGGCGTGCTCGCCTCGCCCGCCTACGCGAGCGCGCACCAGGTGATCGCGGTGGGGCACGCGCACATCGACTCGGCCTGGCTGTGGCCGACGCGCGAGACGATCCGCAAGTGCGCCCGCACCTTCTCGAACGTGCTGGCGCTCATGGACGAGTACCCGGACTTCGTGTTCGCCTGCTCCAGCGCGCAGCAGTACGCGTGGATGAAGGAGCACTACCCGGAGCTGTTCGAACGCATCCGCCGTCGCGTCGCCGACGGGCGCTTCGTGCCGGTCGGAGGAATGTGGGTCGAGTCCGACACGAACATGCCCGGCGGTGAGGCGCTCGCGCGTCAGTTCGTGCACGGGAAGGGCTTCTTCCTGCGCGAGTTCGGCTACGAGCCCGGCGACGTGTGGCTGCCCGACTCGTTCGGCTACACGGCGGCGCTGCCGCAGATCGCGCGCGCGGCAGGCGCCCGCGCGTTCCTCACCCAGAAGATCTCGTGGAACGAGAGCAACCGGATGCCGCACCACACCTTCTGGTGGGAGGGCATCGACGGCAGCCGCATCTTCACGCACTTCCCGCCGGCCGACACCTACAACTCCGACCTCTCCGGCGCCGACCTGGCCCGCGCCCAGCGGCAGTACGCCGAGAAGGGCGTCTCCAACGTCTCGCTCACGCCGTTCGGATTCGGCGACGGGGGAGGGGGACCGACCCGGGAGATGATGGAGGCCGCCGCCCGTACGCGCTCGCTGGAGGGGTCGCCGCGGGTCGAGGTCGGCACGCCGGAGCGCTTCTTCGAGCTCGCGCGGACCACTCACCCGGCGCCGGCCACCTGGTCGGGGGAGATGTACCTCGAACTGCACCGGGGCACCTACACCTCCCAGGCGAACACCAAGCAGGGCAACCGGCGCAGCGAACACCTCCTGCGCGAGGCGGAGCTCTGGAGCGCGACCGCGGCCTGGCGCGGGCTCGCGGACTACCCGTACGAGACGCTCGACGACGCGTGGCGCACCGTGCTGCTACAGCAGTTCCACGACATCCTGCCCGGCTCCTCGATCGCCTGGGTGCACCAGGAGGCGGAGCGCAACTACGCGGCCGTCGCCGCCGCGCTCGCCCCGGTGATCGACGAGGCGCAGCGGGCGCTCGCCGGGCCGGGCTCGGCGCCGGTCGTCTTCAACGCGGCACCGGTCGCCGCGGCCGGGGCGCCCGCGCTCGGCGCGGTGGCGGGGCCCCCGCCCGCCGGGGTCGCGCCCGTGGCCGCCGGCACCGGGTGGGTGCTCGACAACGGCGTCGTCCGGGCCGTCTTCGACGCCGCGGGCCTGCTCGTCTCGTTCGCCGAGACCGCCTCGGGGCGCGAGCTGGTGGCCGCCGGCGAGGCCGCGGCGCTGCTGCAGGTGTTCCGCGACACCCCGAACCAGTGGGACGCCTGGGACATCGACGCGCACTACCGCCACACCGTGACCGAACTGCGCGAGGCGGACGCGGTGGAGGCCACCGGCGACGCGCTCGTCGTGCGGCGCTCCTTCCACCGCTCGACGTTCACCCAGACCTTCCGGCTCGTGGAGGCGTCACCCGAGCTCGAGATCGAGACCCGCGTCGACTGGCACGAGCGGGAGAAGCTGCTCAAGCTCGCGTTCCCGCTCGCGGTGCACGCCGACCGGGCGTCGTCGGAGGTGCAGTTCGGGCACGTGCAGCGGCCCACCCACGCGAACACCTCCTGGGACATGGCGCGCTTCGAGACGGCGGCGCACCGGTGGGTGCACGTCGGCGAGCCGGGCTTCGGCGTGGCCGTCGCGAACGACTCGACCTACGGTCACGACATCACCCGCCGCTGGGCGGCGGACGGCTCGACGGTCACGCTGGTACGGGAGTCGCTGCTGCGCGCGCCGCGCTTCCCGGACCCCCATGCCGACCAGGGCGAGCATGTGCTGCGCACCGCGCTGCGGCCCGCCCCGACCGTGCTGGAGGCCCTCGACACCGGCTACCGGCTCAACCTCCCGGTGCGCGCGGTCACCGGAGGCGGCCCGGTGGCCCCGCTCGTCACGGTCTCCTCACCCGCGGTCGTGGTGGAGGCCGTCAAGCTCGCCGAGGACCGCTCCGGCGACCTCGTCGTACGGCTCTACGAGGCGCGGGGCGGCCGGGCGCGAGCGCGCGTCGAGGTCTCCGAGCCGGTCGAGCGGGCGTGGACGACCGACCTGCTGGAGCGCGACCCGGCCGACCTCGCCGACGCCGCCGTCCAGGCTTCCGCCTGGGCGGCCGGGGAACCGATCGAGATCGCGTTCCGGCCGTTCGAGATCGTCACGTTGCGGCTGCGGCGCGCCTAGCGTCGACGGCGAGCACGGACCGTCAATGCCGTACGAGCGGCCGATGGCGGTCAGTAGCGCCGCGTGAAAATGGGATGAATCCGTGCTGAGCTCGTAAGGCATAGCAATCCGGACATCTGGCTGAATCCGCGCCGGACGCACTCGTGCGAGCTCACCATGGAGGAAAGGTGCCCGCGACCGCTGACGCCGTCGATCCGATCGAACCCTACGTTCTCAATCTCGCGGTCCGGGCCGGGCGGGCGCGGCCGGCGACGCGCGTGTCCGCGTGACGGGCATGTTCGAGCGTCTCAACGCCCTGTTGGACGGTCACATCCGCACCCAGTTGGTGGCGTCGGCGGTCCGCTTCCAGATCCCGGACCATCTCGCGGACGGGACGCTCACCGACGTCGAGCTCGGCGGGCTGACGGGGATCGGCGTCCCGACGTTACGCCGGTACATGCGTGCGCTGGAAGGGCTCGGGCTGGTCGAGCCGGCCGGGGAGAACGCGTATCGCGGTACGGAGCTGATCGAGCTGCTCCGCCGTGGCACCGGCAGCCTCTACGGCCACGCGCTGATGGCGGGCACGGAGTACTACCAAGCCTGGTCCGAACTGGACTACGCGCTGCGGACCGGCGACTCCGCCTTCGAGCACCGGTACGGCCGTGATCTGTGGCACCACCTGGACGGCGACGATGACGCGGCGGTGTCGTTCGCGCGCACCATGCGGTCCAACACCGAGCGTTTCCTCGAGGAGATTCTCGAGCTGTACGACTTCCCGGACGACGGTGTGGTCGCCGACCTGGGCGCGGGGGACGGCACCCTGCTGGCCGAGCTCCTGGTGCGCTCCCCGAAACTGCGCGGCATCGCGTTCGAGCAGCCCGCCACCATCGGCATCGCGCGGCAGACGATGGAGGACCGCGCCGTCGCGGACCGGTGCGAATTCGTCGCGGGCGACTTCATGGCCGAGGTTCCCCGAGGTGCCGACATCTATGTCATCAAGTCGGTCATCCATAACTGGAACGACGAAGCGGCGCTGCGCATCCTGCGCAACTGCCGGGCCTCGGTCGGAGAGCACGGGCGGCTGCTCCTCATCGAGCGCGCGCTGAAGATCGACGATGCGCTGGAAGCGGCGATCCGAGACCTGGCCATGCTCGTACTCCTCGGGGGCCAGAGTCGTTCGGTCGGGGAGTACGAGGCGCTGCTGCGACGGGCCGGATACGCCGTGGAAAGGACGTTGACCGCGCCCTCCGGTTTCTGCCTGCTCGAAGCGAGACCATCTTGGGGGTATTTCGTCAGATGAAGTACGGGGTACTGGGAGCACTCACGGCGACCGGCAGCGAACCGCTTGTCTTACGCCCCAGAGAACGCTCTATCGTCGCCTTACTTCTCATCAATCGAAATCATGTTCTTTCCACGTCCAGGATCGTCGACGAACTCTGGAGCTCCCGGCCACCCGAATCGGCGAACAACCTCGTTCAGCAGTACGTCTCACGCATCCGGAGTCAGCTGCGCGACCGTGGTGACGACGCGGCCGCCGAGAGTTTGCGGACCTGCGGACCGGGCTATCTGCTGCGCTGCGACGACACCGAACTCGACTCGGTGTGCTTCGAGTCGATGCTGGACAACGCACGCGACGCGTTGGCGAAACGGCGGTACAAGACGGCGGCGCGGCTCCTGAGCGACGGACTCCGCATCTGGCGCGGGGCGCCGTTCCTGGACATCCAGCGGATGCCGACGGTGGTCGCGGAGGCCTGCCGCCTCGAAGAACAGCGGCTGCGGGCCATCGAGGAGCGGTTCGACGCGGAGCTGGCGCTGGGCCACCACACCGGGCTGGTCGGCGAGCTGACGGCGCTGGTCGCCATCCATCCCTTCCGGGAACGGCTGCGCGGCCAGCTCATGCTCGCCCTGTACCGCTCCGGGCGTCAGGTCGAGGCGCTGGAGCAGTACCGCGACACCCGGCGCATGATGATGAGCGAGCTGGGCGTCGAACCGGGGTACGAACTGCGTCGGCTCGAACGCGCCATCCTCAACTCCGCCCCGGATCTCACCGCGCCCGAGAACGTGGTGGCGCGGTGGCCCGTCCCCGCCCAGCTCCCCTCCTGCATCGGCGACTTCACCGGACGCTCGCGGGAGGTGGCCCACGGCTGCGAGGTCCTGCGGGGCGACCGGCGGCCGGGCGAGTGGAGATCCCTCCCCGTTCTGAAGCTCGTCGGCAAACCCGGAGTCGGGAAGACGACGCTGGCCGTCCAGATCGCGCACCAGGTGCGCCGG
The DNA here is from genome assembly GCF_050936355.1 of Actinoallomurus sp. CA-142502. NCBI lineage: Bacteria > Bacillati > Actinomycetota > Actinomycetes > Streptosporangiales > Thermomonosporaceae > Actinoallomurus > Actinoallomurus sp. CA-142502. The sequence goes on along the minus strand of NZ_JBNJMY010000001.1, from coordinate 7,298,562 downwards.
GATTTCCCGGACGGTCAGCTCTTCGTCGACCTGGACGGCCTGGGCCCGCGCCCGCTTCAGCCGTCGTACGTGCTCGGGCGCTTCCTGCGCACGCTGGGTGTGCCCGCCGCCGACCTGCCCGACGACGTCGAAGAACGCCGCGAGTACTTCCTGAGCCTTACGGCCGACCGTCGTCTGCTCCTCGTCCTGGACAACTGCGCGGATGAGGCGCAGATCCGCCCGCTGCTGCCCGGGTCCGCCGGCTGCGCGGTCATCATCACGGGCCGCCAGAGCCTCGCCGGCCTCGAAGGCGCCCGGCATCTGGTCGTGGATGCGTTCGGCCCCGAGGAGGCGGTCGAACTGCTCTCGCGCGTCTCCGGCTCCGAGCCGGCGGTGTCCAGGACCCGTACGGCCGCCGAGGTCGTCCGCCTGTGCCAGCACTTGCCTCTCGCGATCCGGATCGCCGGGTCCATTCTGGCCGTGAGCCCTTCGGCGACGCTCGACGGGGTCGCCGGCCGGCTCCGTACGGCCCCGCTGGACGAGCTCACGATCGGCGATCTGTCGATGCGCTCCAGCATCCGCCTTAGCTACGAACGCCTCGACTCGCGGGCCAAGCGGGCCTTCCGGAGGCTCGCGCTGCTGCAGACCTCCCACTTCGCGGACTGGAGCTGCGCGGCGGTGACCGGGGAGGGCATCACGTACGCGGGCCGCCTGCTCGACCATCTCGCCCAGCATCACCTGCTGGAGTCGGTGCGCGTGCCCGGAGGGCATGTTCGCTACTTCTTCGACGGCATCCTCCGCGCCTTCGCCCAGGAGCGAGCTCGCGTCGAAGAGCCGGCGGACGTCCGGCACACGGTCGACGCTCGCCCCGTGGCCGGAGCGGTCCCGGCGATCGGCCTCCGGCTCAAGTGCTGAGCCCCGTCCTGACCTCGCGAAAAGCAGATGTAAAGCGGACGTGCAAACCGTCAGTCGAAACTCCGTATGGCTGCGGACCACGTGTGATGTCCTCAGGAGGTTGCTCCGCGATGCCTGAAGCCCTGTCGACCGACCGGATCCTCGCGTTGGCCGAGCCGGAGACCCTCCGCGATCCGTATCCCGCGTACGCCCGGCTGCGGGAGGCCGAACCCGTGTACTGGAGCGAGGCGATCGACTCCTGGGTGCTGACGCGTTACGAGGACTGCGTGGCCGTCCTGCGGAACTCCCGGGCGTTCGCGTCGGACTGGCGCCGTACGGGAGAGCAGATCCCGACTCCGCTGCTCAGCATCCAGTCGCTCGACCCGCCCGAGCACACGCTGATCCGCCACTTCATGGTGAACGCCGTCCGTACCCTCGACCATCCGGCGCTCCAGCGGATGATCGCCGACCGGGTCCGCGAGCGGCTCGCGCGGATACGGCGCCAGGACTCGTTCGACGTCGTCACCGAGTTCGCCGCCCCGATCGCCCTGGACACCATCGTCGCGGTGCTCGGCGTCGCGCGGCCGGAGCCGGAGTGGTTCCTGCCGACCTCCCAGGCGATCGTCGACGGCATGGACGCCGGGGTGTGGCCGGAGACGCACGAGCCGGCGGTGGCGGCGCGCGCACGGCTCGCCGAGCTCGCCGAGGGCTGGCTCGCCGATCCGCCGGACGCCGGTCTCGTCGGCTACGTGGCGGCCCACGGCGCCGACTCGGGCATCGAGCGGCCGGTCCTGCTCAACACGCTCCGCGCGGTGTTTCACGCGGGATTCGAGTCGGCCGGCCGGCTGCTCGCCAACGCGCTCGCCGCGATGGCCGCGGTGCCGGACGCGCTCGGCCGGTTCGCGGCGGCCGAGACGCCGGTGGCGGTCGAGGAACTGGTCCGCCACAGCGCGCCGGTGCAGGCCGACGGCCGGGCCTGTGTCCAGGAGACCTCGATCGGCGGGACGGTCATCCGCCGGGGCGAGGCGGTCACGATGCTGCTCGGCGCGGCCAATCGGGATCCGGCGCGTTTCCACGACCCGGACGCGCTGGACTTCGGCCGTGCTCCGAACCCGCATGTCGGCTTCGGCCGTGGCGCGCACTCGTGCCTCGGGCAGTCGCTCGCGACGTTACAGGCGGGCGTCGTCTTCGAGATCCTCGCCGCCGAGTGCGACCGGATCCGTGCCGTCACGGCGCCGGTCTACCGGCGCAATCTGACCCTCCGCGGGCCATCGCGGTTCGAGGCCCGCCTCGCCTGACAGCCGAAGGAGGTGCGCCATGCGTTACGTGCACTGAACCCAGTGATCGGCCCTGTGCCCCGCGGCCTGCGCCCCGTGGCACAGGGTCGCCCCCTCAACCCGTCCAGGGAGACCCCATGCGTATCTGCCTCGTGTCGATGCCCTGGCACCTGCTCGAGACGCCGTGCCTGCCCATCGGGTTACTGCGCGCCCGGGTCGACGCCTGCCGTGACCCGCACACGGTCGTCGACTACTACGGCAACCTCCGCTGGGCCGAGTATCTCCTCGACGTCTCCGGCGGTCAGATCGCCGAGGCCGAGTACTCCTACGTCGCCGACCGTGGAGTCTGGCACGAGATGGGCGAATGGATCTTCGCCGGGGCGCTGTACGACGATCCGGCCTGGCGCGTGGACACGTACCGCGCCTATCTGGAGGCACGGAACCTCGACCCCGGCGCCTCGCTGCGCATGCGCGAGCACGCCGCCGGCTTCGTCGACCTGGCCGCCCGGGAGATCCTGGAAGAGCGGCCGGACCTGGTGGGCTTCACCACGACCTTCCAGCAGAACGTCTCCTCACTCGCGGTCGCCAGGCGCATCAAACAGCTCCGCCCGGACGTCCAGGTGGTGTTCGGCGGCGGCAACTGCGACGGCCCGATGGGCGCGGCCCTGCACCGCAACTTCCCCTTCGTCGACCATGTCGTGAGCGGCGAGGGCGAGCTCGCCTTCGTCGCGCTGCTCGACGCGCTGAGTGAGGGACGAGCGCCGGCCGGTGTGCCGGGGCTGGTCACCCGGGGGCCGGACGGCGAGAGCGTCGCGGGACCGCCGGCCGCCATGGTGCCGATCGACATGGTGCCCCGCCCCGACTTCACGGCCTGGTGGTCGGCCTACGGCGACGGCAGGTTCGCCGAGCGGCTGAGCCCGGTGCTGCTGTACGAGGCGAGCCGTGGCTGCTGGTGGGGCGAGAAGCACCACTGCACGTTCTGCGGCCTGAACGGCACCACGATGAAGTTCCGCGCCAAGCCGGCCACACGAGTCTGGGACGACATCACCCACCTGGTGGAGACCCACGGCGTGCTCGACATCGTCACCGTGGACAACATCCTCGACGTCGCCTACCTCGCCGAACTCATGCCGCGGATCCAGGAGTCCGGCTGGGACCTGCGGATCCGGTACGAGGTCAAGGCCAACCTCAAGCCCGACCAGCTCGCCGCGCTGCGGGACGCGGGCGTCACGCACATCCAGCCGGGCATCGAGAGCCTGAACTCCCGTGCGCTGCGGCTCATGGACAAGGGCGTGCACGGGACGCAGAACGTGTTCCTGCTCCGCGCGAGCGATGAATACCAGCTCACGGTGGACTGGAACTACCTGTACGGGTTCCCCGACGAGCGGGCCGGCGACTACCGCCCGGTGATCGAGCAGATACCGGCGATGGTGCACCTCCAGCCTCCGTCCGGATCCGTCCGCGTCCTCATCGAGCGGTTCAGCCCGCACTTCCAGTCACGCGAGCGGGGCTTCGCCGAGCGACGTCCCTCGCGGATGTACCAGCACGTCTACGACCTGCCCGAATCCGAGCTCGAAGACTTGGCGTACCAGTTCGAGGCGCCGCCGCAGGGCATCGACGAGGACGTCGCCTCCGACCTTCGGGCCGCCATCGCGGCCTGGCGGCACGACCATGCGGCCAGCACCCTGACCTGGCGGGAGACCGAAGACGGGCTGGTGATCGACGAGGGCCGCGCGGGCCGGCCCCGATGCGAGTACGTCCTGAGCGATCCGGCTCAGGCCCGCTCGTACCGGCTGATGGAACGGCCGCGCACGATCGCGGCCCTCGCGCGCGAGCTGGCGGCGGAAGGGTTCGCGATGAGCGAGGAGACGCTGCGGCGATGGGTCGGCGAGCTCCGCGGCGCCGGGCTGGTCTTCGAAGACGACGACCGGGTCGTCGCGCTGGCCACCAACCGCAGGCCCCTACGCGTCGCCGAGGTGGGATGAGCCATGGACACCACACTCGCCGTGCGGAAGCCGGGCGCCGTGCTCGGCGATCGCCTCGAGGTGAGCACGTCGGAGCTGTCGCGACGCCTCGCGGACGGCGCGGCCGCTCCGGTCCTGCTCGTCACCGGGACCCCGTACGCGCCCGGCCTGGACGCGGTGACCGGAGATCTGCTGTGGCAGGCCGGCGTACGGGAGGTACGGATACGGGAGACCGTGCGCGCCGACGACGGACTCCTCCACTTCCTCCGTTTCCTGCGCGAGGCGGCGAGCCATGACATCGAGGTCGTCTGGGAGAGTACGGGCGATCTGGGCTGTGATACCCGGCTCCTGTACCACCTGCCCCCGCGGGCCGGGGATCCGTCCTGGCGTTCGGCCTATCGGTACGGGCTGTGCCACTACCGGGTCGGACCGGGATTCGTGACCGTCACCGATCAGCGGCGTGGCCCGGCCGTGCCCTTCACCCTCCGGAACCCGCAGGAGATCGGGCTCGTCCAGGATCTCGATCGTCCGGGGCCGTCGGACGAGTCGTCCGCTTTCGCCGGGCTGCTGCGATCGGGCTTGATCATCAGTAACGGCCGTGATGCGCTTTGTCTGCCCTATCGGCTACGTCGATGGCCGATACCGTGCACCGTCATCTGACCCGAGGAGTCTGATGAGAGCCCTTCTCGCCGCCGTCGCCGCGGTGGCCATCACCGGCTCGCTGACCGCGGCCGGCTCACCTCCGGACGACGATCTCTGGCTGGCCGACCACCTCGCCAGGACCACGTCCGGGAAGCAAGCCCTCGCCCACCTGCGAGCCTTCGAACGGATCGCCGACGAGAACGGCGGCCAGCGCGCGACGGCGACGCCGGGATTCGCGGCGTCGGCGCGTTACGTCACCGAGCAGCTCACCACCGCCGGCTACCAGGTGAAGAGCCAGACGGTGCCCTATCGGCAGTTCGTGTTCGACGCCGAGTCCGGCCAGGAGATCGCTCCGCACGCTCGTACGATCCGAACGCTGATGATGGACGGCTCGCCGGTCACCCCCAAGGGCGGCTTAACAGCCCCCCTGGTCTTCGCGCCGGTCAAGGCCGACGGCACGAGCGGATGCACGGCCGCGGACTACGACGGGCTCCCGGTACGGGGTGCGATCGTGCTCGCCCCGCGCAGTTCCTGCGGGTACACCAACCAGCAGAAGGTCATCGCCGGGCTGGGAGGCCGCGCGATGCTGATGTACCTGCCGGTGCCGGACCCCGAGAACATCTATCGGCTGCACGTCTTCACCCCTTCGGACTTCACGATCCCCTCGGCGACCATCTCGCCTGAGCAGGCCGGGCAACTGAGCACCGACGCCGCGCAGCACCCCATCACCTTCCACCTCGAGCTCCGCGGCCACGTCGCCGACAAGAAGACCGTCAACCTCTTCGCGGAGACGCGCGGCGGCTCCGCCGACCACATCGTGATGGCCGGCGCCCATCTGGACAGCGTGCCCGAGGGGCCGGGCATCGACGACAACGCGAGCAGCGTGGCCGCCCTGCTGGAGACGGCCAGGCGGCTCGCTCCGTTCCAGAACCGAGTACGCGACAAGGTGCGGTTCGCCTTCTGGGGAGCGGAAGAGCAGGTCGACGTCGGTTCCGACTACTACGTCGAGCACCTGTCGTCCGCCGAGAAGGCCGCCATCGACCTCTACGAGAACTTCGAGCTGATCGCCTCGCCGAACTTCGCCCGCTTCCTCATCGACGGCGACGTGCCGGAGGCACCGGGCTCAGCGACCGTCACGAAGGTCTTCGAGCAGTACTTCACCCGCGCCGGCCTGCCGTTCAAGACCGAACCGGTGACGGGCGTCGGCTCGGATCAGGCACCGTTCGTGACGGCCGGCATAGCGGTCGGCGGGATGGACATGGGCACGATCGGGCTGAAGACGCCTGAGGAGGCCGCGATGTTCGGCGGGCAGGCGGGACAGCAGTACGACCACTGCTATCACCAGACGTGCGACCGGGTGGCGAACCTCAGCCTCCAGGCCCTGGACGAGAACGTGCCCGCGATCGCCTGGACCATCGGCCGCTTCGCCATGGACACCTCGGACGTGAGATAGGCCCGGGCCGCTGACCCGGGGTGGCAAGGAGGTCAGGGTCGTCTCACTCGATCAACGTGCCGTGAGGAGGACGAACTCGTTTCCTTCGGGATCCGCCAGGAGGTCGGCTTCCGGCGCCGGGTCGCCGCCGGGGGCGGCGACCTCCAGGAGCAGGCGGTTCCGGCCCGTCTTGGGGGCCGCGGGCGGCCCCATGACCACCCGGGGGCCTCGCACCGACGGCGAGCGGAGGCTGATCCCCCAGTCGCCCCGGTCCACGATCCGCCATCCCAGGGCCGGAGCCCAGAACCGGCCCTGCGCGTCCGGATCGGCGGCGTCCAGGCAGATCGCGGCGAGCCGGCCCGCGGAGTCGTCCTCGGGCAGCACGCAGAACTCGTTGCCCTCCGGGTCGGCGAGCACGGTCCAGGGCACCGCGCCCTGCCCGATGTCGGCCCGGGACGCGCCCAGGGCGAGGACCCGTTCCACCTCCCGCGCCGGGTCGGGCCCACCGGCCAGGTCCAGGTGCAGCCGGTTCTTGCCCGCCTTCGGCCCGGTGGCCGGCACGAACCGCAGCCGTACGGCGGCGTCGCCCGTGCGGACCTCCGTCCGCTCACCGTCGGGGTGCTCCTCGACCGCCGTCCCGTTCAGGGCCTCGGCCCAGAAGCGGGCCAGGGCGCCCGGGTCCAGCGCTTCGAAGACGACCCCGACCAGCCCCGCCGGCATCATCGCCTCCCCGGGGCCGTGGCGGCGGTCCGTAGGCGGCGCTCGATCAGCTCGCGTGCCGCCTGCGCGGGCGTCGTGCCCGTGGTCCGCGCCCGGGTCAGCAGGTCCGTGACGGTGTTCTCGATGGCCTGGACGCGGCCGAGGCCCTCGTCGGCGGTCCCGCGCTGGAGCTCGACCGTGACGGCGTAGGTGACGCCGCCCGCTCCGGCGATGTAGTCGGGGACCCAGATGATGCCGCGGCCGTGGAGCAGGTCGGCGACCTCGGGAGTGGCGAGTTGGTTGTTGGCGGGTCCGGCGATGGCGGCGCAGCGGAGCCGGGGGACGATCCGTTCGGTGAGCACGCCGCCGAGGGCCGCGGGCACCAGGAGGTCGACGTCGGCGGTCAGCGCCCGCTCCGGGTCGTCCCAGGCGGCACCGAGCTCGGCGCTCAGCGCCCGTTTGGCGGGGTCGATGTCGCTGAGCAGCAGGTCGGCTCCCTCGTCGGCGAGCATCCGGGCGAGCCGTTCGCCGACGCTGCCCACCCCGACCACGGCCACGCGACGGCCCGTGAGGTCCGGCGTGCCGTGAAGATGTCCGCTGACGGCCCGCAGAGCGGCCAGCGCCCCGGTCGCGGTGGGGTCGGAGGAGTCCCCGCTGCCGCCGCGCCCCAGCGGCCGGCCGAGCACATGGCCGGTGCGTTCCCCGATGACCGTCATGTCGTCGGGTGTCGTGCCGACGTCCGGGCCGGTCGCGTACCGGCCGTCCAGGGAGGCGGCGGCATCGGCCACGTCGTGCAGCACGTCGCGGCGCAGGGACGGGGTGAGCGTGACCCCTCCGGGCAGGGCGACGACGGTCTTGCCGCCTCCGTTGTCGAGTCCGGCCGCCGCGCACTTGGCGGTCATGCCGGCGGACAGGCGCAGGGCGTCCGCGAGGCCGTCCCGCCAGTCGGCGTACTGCCGGACACGGCATCCTCCGACGGCCTGCCCGAGCGTGGACGAGTGCACGGCGACGATGATCGGCAGGCCCGACCGCCGCCCCGTACGGATCAGGACCTGTTCGTGCTCGAAGGTGGACACGCCACCGGACCTCCTGTCGTGCGAACGGTGATACCGCTCAAGGGTCGGCCATCTGGATGGCCGCAGACCAGTGAACCGTACAGATGAGCGGAGATCTGGCAGGATCCCGGCTGTGGACGAACTTGATTCGGAGATCATCCGGCTTCTCCAGACAGATGCGCGGCAGTCCAACCGCGAACTGGCCCGCCGGCTCGGCGTCGCGCCCTCGACCTGCCTCGAACGCGTCCGGGCGCTCAGCCGACGCGGCGTCATACGCGGCTACCACGCCGAGATCGACCCCGCCGCGCTCAACCGCGGCGTGCAGGCCATGGTCTCGGTCCAGGCGCGTCCCCTCAGCCGTGCCGTCATCGACGCCTTCAAGGACTCCGCGAGCGCCATGCCGGAAGTGCTCAGCGTCTTCGTACTGGGCGGCGGTGACGACTTCCTCCTCCACGTCGCCGTGCAGGACCTCGACCACCTGCACGCCTTCCTGCTCGACCGGCTGAGCAAGCGCCGGGAGATCGTGGGCTTCCGCACGTCGGTCATCTTCCAGCAGGTGCACAACGCCGTTCCGGCCCGGCTGCCGGACCCGGTCTGATCCCGCACGACGTCGACGGAGGTGCTCCCATGCCGCACAGAGTCTCCATGAACGCCGGCTGGGCCGGACGCGAGGTGGGCGGCCCGGCGCCGCACGCCGCCGAGGTCGAGGCCTTCCACCACTCGCTGCCGGGGTTCCGGCCCACACCGCTGGTCGAGGTGCCCCGGCTGGCCGCCGGCCTGGGGGTCCGGCGGCTCTTCGTCAAGCACGAGTGCGAGCGGCTCGGCCTGCCGTCGTTCAAGGTCGTCGGCGCGGCGTGGGCGGTGCACCGCGCGATCGCGGACCGGCTGGGCGTGGTCGTGCCGCCGCGGTTCGACGCGAGCCTGGCCGCGGCGCGGTCGCTGCCTCCCGGCACGGCGCTCACCACCGCGACCGACGGCAACCACGGGCGGGCCCTCGCGCACCTGGCGCGCCTGTTCGGGCTCGGCTGCCGTGTCCTCGTCCCGCGCGGGCTGTCGGATGAGCGGATCGCCGCGATCGAGGGCGAGGGGGCGGAGGTCGAGGTCGTCGACGGTTCCTACGACGACGCCGTCCGCCGGTGCGCGGCCGACGCGCGCGACCACGCGGACCGCCTGCTCGTCTCCGACACCTCCTGGTCCGGGTACGAGACGATCCCCGCGGCCGTCGCGGAGGGGTACGGCACGATCTTCCGTGAGGCACGCGACCAGCTCGCGGAGGCGACGGGTGGTGCGGCCGGCTTCACGCTGGCGGTGGTGCCCGCGGGCGTGGGCTCGTTCGCCTCGGCCGCCGTGCGGAGCCTGGCCGCCGACCGCTGTGCCGTCGTCACCGCCGAACCCCTGGCCGCCGACTGCGTCCGGCGGTCGATCGCCGCGGGACGGCCGGTCACCGTGCCGGGTCCGCACGAGTCCATCATGGCGGGGCTGAACTGCGGTGAGGTGTCGCACGTCGCGTGGCCGGTGCTGCGGCGCGGCCTGCGCGCCGCCGTCGCGGTCTCCGACGACGAGGTGAGAGACGCGATGCGGGGCCTGGCCGCCGAGGGCATCGCGTCGAGCGAGAGCGGTGCGGCGGGCCTCGCGGGCCTGGCCGTACTCCTGCGGGAGGGGACGTTCTCGCACGCCGGCGACGGCACGGCCCTGGTGGTCGACACGGAGGGCGTCACGGACCTCGACGCCTACCGCGCGGTCGTCGATGGGTGAGACCTGCTCCGCCGAGGTCGCCGGCCGTTCCGGCCGAGTCAGGGACGCGTCGCCTCGCCGGGTCAGGAGCGGCGCAGGCGTCGCCGTTCGTCGACGCGGTCGTGCGGGGTGATGTCGGTGGTGGGGTCGGTGGCGTCGGTCTGGTGGACGGTGCCGGGCCGCCGTGGGTCAGGAGCGGCGCAGGCGTCGCCGTTCGTCCACGTGCTCGTGCGGGGTGATGTCGGTGGTGGGGTCGGTGGCGTCGGTCTGGTGGACGGTGCCGGGCTGCCGTGGGTCAGGAGCGGCGCAGGCGTCGCCGTTCGTCCACGCGGTCGTGCAGGGTGACGTCGGCGGTGGGGTCGGTGCCGTCGGCCTGCAGCACGGTGCCCGGCTGCCGTACGGCGGCCGCCGACCAGCCGAGTGCCGTCCGCAGTGCCTCGGGGCCGCGGGCGCCGGCGGCCAGGAAGCCGGCCAGCAGCGCGTCCCCGGCGCCCACGGTGCTGCGCGGATCGGCGACGTACGCCTCGCCGTGCACGACCTCGTTCTCCTCGACGAGCACGGCGCCGTCCGGGCCGAGGCTGGCCAGCACGGCCCCCGCGCCGAGTTCGCGGAGACGCCGGGCGGCGGTCAGCGCGTCCCCGAGGGTCTCGATGGCGTGGCCGGCCGCTTCGGCGAGTTCGTCGGCGTTCGGCTTGATGAGGTCCGGGCCGGCGGGCAGCGCCGCGGCGAGCGGCGCCCCGGAACTGTCCACCGCGATGCGCGCCGGCGTGTGACGGGCCGCGCCGACCAGTTCGGCGTAGAAGCCGGATCCGGCGCTGACCGGCAGGCTGCCGCATCCGACGAGCCACTCCGCCCGCTCGCCGGCGCTGATCGCCGCCTCGACCAGTGCCTTCAGCTCCGTCTCGGTCAGGTGGGGGCCGGGCTCGTTCACCTTGGTGACCGTGCCGTCGGGCTCCAGGACACTGATGTTGCTGCGTACTTCGCCACCGATCGGAACGGCCACGTACTCCAGGCCCCGTGCGCGCAGCATCGTCTCCAGGCGGGCGCCCTCGGCCCCGCCGACGGGGACCACCGCGCGGCTCGCGTACCCGTGGGCGCTCAGCGCCAGCGCCACGTTGACGCCCTTGCCGCTCGGCTCGCTCCAGCTGCTGCTCGCGCGCAGGACCTCGCCGTGGGCCAGGCGGCCCACGGCGAGTGTCCGGTCGACACTCGGGTTGGGGGTGACTGTCACGATCATGCGCGTTTCACTTCTACTCCCACGTCCTCGAACCGGCGGACGTCCGCGTCGGACAGGCCGGTGTCGGTGATCAGAAGGTCGATCTCGGAAAGGTCGCCGTACTTGTAGAGGCTGATGTGCCCGGCCTTGCTGTGGTCGGCGAGCAGCACCCGGCGGCGGGCCGCGCCGAGCATGAGGCGCTTCACCGTCGCCTCGGACTCGTCCGGCGTGCGCAGGCCGTCCTCCACGGTGAACCCGTTGGTGCCGAGGAAGGCGACGTCCACCCGGATCTCCGACAGCGCGCGCACGGCCCAGTTGTCGACCTCGGCGAACGTCCGGCTCCGCACCCGGCCGCCCAGCGTGTGCACGGTGAGCCGCGGACGCGTCGCCAGCGTCATGGCGATCGTGAGGGCGCTGGTGAACACGGACAGGTCGCGGTCGCCGGGCATCAGCTCGGCGAGGCAGGCCGTCGTCGACCCGGCGTCGATGAGCACCGCGCCCTCGCCCGGTACCTCGGCCAGCGCCGCGCGTGCGATCCTGCGCTTCTCCTCCGTGTACTCGGTGCGCGCCGCGACCGCCGGTTCGAAGGACAGGTCCTCCACGGCCACCGCACCGCCGTGCACGCGGTGCAGCAGGCCCTGGCGTTCCAGCTCGCTGAGGTCCTTGCGGATCGTCTCCGTCGACACGGAGAGCCGATCCGCCATGTCCGTGACGTCGACGCGTCCCGCGCTGCGCAGCGTCTGCAGCAGGATCTGCTGGCGCTGCGCGGCGTACGGCGGGCGGCCGGGTCGGCGTTCGCCGGTCGATGCCACCATCAGTCCCTCCTTCATGGCAGGCGGGCCGCGGTGGGCGGCCCGCGCCACCCGCTAGCAGGACGTCTTGTAGGCGGCCTGTCCGCCTGCCGGCTTCGACAGGTCATCCTGGGTGATCGTGGTGGTCGTTGTCCCGATTTTGGGGTTGGGCTTCTTCCCGGTCAGCGACGCGACGAGCTGGTCGACCGCCTGGGTGCCGATCTGGTACGGCTGCTGGGCCACGAGCGCCTGGACGTCACCGCGCTTGAGCTGCTGCATCTGCACCGGTCCGGCGTCGAAGCCGACCGTCTTGACGGCGCCCTGCTTGCCCGCGTTGCGCAGACCCGTGGCCGCGCCCTCGGCGGCGAACTGGTTGGTGGCGAACACGCCCTTCAGGTCGGGGTTGGCCGACAGGGTGGCGGAGATGATCGAGGCGGCCTTGGCCGGGCTGTTGTCGTTGACCTGCGCGCCGAGGTACTTGATACCGGAGTACTTCTTGATCTCCTGCTCGAAGCCGTGCTGCCGGTCGTCCGAGGTGGAGGCGCCCGCCTTGAACGCGATCACCAGCACCTTGCCCTGCTGGCCGATGAGCTTGGCCAGAGCGTCCGCCGCCGAGGCGCCGGCCGCGACGTTGTCGGTCGAGACGCTGGAGGAGGCGATGCCGTCCTTGGACAGCGTGGTGTCGACCAGGCCGATCTTGATGCCGGCCTGCTTGGCCTGGAGCAGCGGCGGCACCATCGCCTTGGCGTCGGTCGGGGCGATCAGGATCCCGGCCGGCTTCTTGGCGACGACCGCGTTGACGATCGGGGTCTGCAGCGACGCGTCGAACTGCTGCGGCGCCTGCATGTCGACCTTCATGCCGTTCTTGGCCGCCTCGGCCTGGATGCCGCACTGCATGGTGATGTAGAAGCTGTCGCCGGAGACACCGGGGACGAACGAGATCGTCTTCCCCTTGACGTCGCCGGTCGACCCGCCGCCGCCTCCGCTGTTGCCGCTGCTGCACGCGGCCAGCCCGAGGGCGAGCGCGGCCGCCACTCCGAGCACCTTCGTGGTGTACATCGATCCTCCGTAAGGTTCCGAATGAAAGAGCTGCCTAGGGGCGTTGTCGGGCGGCGCGGCGCATCTGGTCGAGGTAGACGGCGGCGATGAGGACGACGCCGACCGCGACCTGCTGCCAGAACGCCTGGACGCCGAGGACGACGAACCCGTTCTGCAGCACGGTGGGGATGAAGACGCCGATGACCGTGCCGATCATGGTTCCGCGGCCGCCGAACAGGCTCGTGCCGCCGATGACCACGGCCGCGATGGTGGACAGGTTGTCGGTCGCGTGACCGCCGAGGGTGGTGGTGGCGAACCGCGCCAGCGACATGTACCCGGCCAGCCCGGCCAGCGTCCCGGCCACCGCGTACACCTTGATCAGATGGCGGGCGGAGGCGACGCCGGTGCGGCGCAGCGCCTCGGCGTTGGAGCCGGCCGCGTACGTGTAGCGGCCGAACCTCGTCTGCGACAGGATGACGCCGCCGACGACGGCCACGGCCAGGGCGATGACGACCAGCCACGGCACACCGGCCACCTTGCCGGAGCCGACGCTGAGGACCAGGTTGAACGGCACGTCGCGGACGTCGACGCCGCCCGTGAGCAGCAGCGCGGCGCCCTGCGAGGCGCCCATGGTGCCGAGCGTGACGATGAGCGCGGGGATGCGCGCCTTGGCGACCAGCACTCCGTTGATCAGGCCCCACGCCAGGCCGGCCACCAGCCCGGCGGCCAGGCCCAGGAGCAGCACGCCGACCGACTGGCCCCCGAGCGCCGCCATGATCTTGGCGGAGATGACGCCCGCGAACACCAGCACGCCGCTCACGGACAGGTCGATCCCGGCGGTGAGGATGACGTACGTGCCGCCGACCGCGAGGACGAGCAGCACCGACGCGTCCGAGGCGATGTTGACGATGTTCGCCGTGGTCGGGAACGCGTGCGGGCGCAGGATCGAGAAGACCACGCACAGGATCACCAGCGCGCCGAAGATGCGTACGGTCTCCCCGCGGCGCACCCGGTCGCCGAGGGAACGCCAGGCCGACGCCGGCGCCGGTCCCTGCGTCGTGGTGCTGGAGTCGACGGTCGTCATGCGGCACGCTCCTCGGTGGTTCCGCTGGTCATCGCCGCCACGAGGTCGTCGACGGTGGCGTCCGCGGCGGTGAACCGCGCCACCCGCGCGCCGAGCCGCAGCACCTCGACCCGGTCCGCGACCTCCAGTACCTGCGGCATGTTGTGGCTGATCAGCACGACCGCGATGCCCTCGTCGCGGACGCGGCGGACCAGCTGGAGGACCTGTTCGGTCTGGACGACGCCGAGCGCCGCGGTCGGTTCGTCCATGAAGATCACGCGGCTGGCCCACATCGCCGCCCTCGCCACCGCGACGCTCTGCCGCTGCCCGCCCGAGAGCGCGGCGACCGGCGCGGCGGCGTCCTTCAGCCGTACGCCCAGCCGGGCCATCTCGTTCGCGGTGTCGCGGGCCATCGCGCGCTTGTCCAGGAAGCCGAGGCGGCCCAGCAGCCCGGGCCGGAAGATCTCCCGGCCGAGGAAGAGGTTGGCCGCCGGGTCCAGGTCGGCGGCGAGCGCCAGGTCCTGGTAGACGGTCTCGATGCCGTGGTCGCGCGCGGCGTGCGGGCTGGGCATCTCGACCGGCCTGCCGTCGACCAGGATCTGGCCCGCGTCCGGCTGGTCGGCCCCGGACAGGATCTTGACCAGCGTGCTCTTGCCCGCGCCGTTGTCGCCGATCAGGGCCACGATCTCGCCCTCGTGCACCGTGAAGTCGGCGCCGCGCAACGCGTGGACCTGCCCGAAGCTCTTCTGGATGCCACGCGCCTCAAGCAGCGGCTCACTCATGAATCCTCCTTCGTCGGAGGAGTGACCGGGCACGCGTGTTCTTTGATTCGCTCGCTTCGCTCACTCATGGGCCCTCCTTCGTCGGAGGAGTGACCGGGCACGCGTGTCTTTTGATTCGCTCGCTCATGGACTCTCCTTGCCATGCCTGGGGGTGAACCCGGTACTCACGACTCGGCCCGGGGGATCGGACCGGTGACGGCGGGGCGCGCACCCGCCGCCTGACCGGCCAGCAGTGCCGCGCCCCGTGCGCCCGCCTGCACCGCCGTACTCCGCCGGGCGTTCCCGAAGGCCCGGCGGCGCAGCTCGACCATCGCCTCGCTGTGCGCCCATCCGCCGGTCATCACCACCTGGCCGTACGGGCCGGCGGCGGCCGTCATGATCCGCTGCAGGCGCTCGAGCTCGGCGGTCGCCTCATCCAGCGCGGCGCGCCAGACGGCGGCAGGCGTCCCGTCGCGCCCGGCGCCGGAGACGGTCGCGGTGCCGTCATCGGCGAGCCGTACGCGCAGGGACCCCGGCTCCGTCTCCAGGGCCGTACGGTCGAGCTCCGGCAGGTCGTCGCGGTCCCGGCCGAGCAGCCGCAGCACGTGTTGCAGCAGCAGGCCGCCGCGGGTGGCGCCGAGCACGGACAGCCGGCCGGGCAGCGCGTGCCAGCCCACCGTCACCCCGTGCCGGGTGAGTTCCACGACCGCGGGTTCGGGCAGCGGCGCCGGCACCGTGCGCACGAGCGCCTCGGCCGTCCCGCACGAGTCGAGGACGTCACCGTCTCCGGTGGCGGCGGCGCCGACGGCGGCCGCCTGGTGGTCGTGCCCCGCGACGGTGAGCACGGCGCCGGCGAGCCGGTCACCGGCCCGGTCCCGTACGGCCCGGCCGAGCGGCGTCCCGGCCTGCACCAGCGGCGGGAGCAGGGCCCGGTCCGCGCCGGCCCACTCCAGCGTCGGCTCCCACCACGTACGGTCGCGCAGGTGCAGCCAGCCCGTACGTGAGGCGAGGGAGTACTCCGACGCCTGCTCGCCGCCCAGCGCGTGCACCACCCACTCGCCGACGTTCAGCCGCCGGACGGCGCGTTCGATCCGGCCGTCGTGCTCGCGCATCCAGCGGTGCTTGGTCAGCGACCACTGGGTGCCGAGCGGCAGGCCCGTCGCCGCCGCGAACTCCTCCTCGCCGAGGTCGGCGGCCAGCCGTGCGGCCTGGTCGCGATCGCGGCTGTCGTGCCAGGCGATGAGCGGCGCGACCGGCCGGCCATCCGGCCCGAGGAGCACCCCGGACTCGGCCATGCCGGCCACGCCCAGGCCGATGACCTGGCCTTCCGGCGCCCGCGCCAGTGCGTCGGCGAGAGCGGCACGTACCGTGGACAGCACCCGCTCGGGGTCGGTCTCGGTTCCCAGAGGCGTGGTGCGCCAGGCGAGCGGAGCGCTTCCGTGGGCGAGCTCCTGGCCTTCGGCCGTGCAGACGGCGGCCTTGACGGAACTGGTCCCCACATCGAGGCCAACCAGCAGGTCAGGCACGGTGAGCCACCAATCGAAGTTGCGTTTCATCCTGGTTAATTCGGGATTACATGGTTATAGTTGGGACTCGTTGGGATCGTCAACCCCCAGTTCAGAGCTCTCTTCGATGGAGGTCGTGTGTCACTGACGGGTACCGGCGAGCTGGTCGCCGCGGCGCGCGAGGCCGGCCGCGGCGTCGGGGCGTTCAACGTCATCACCGTTGAGCACGCCGAGGGCATCGTGGCGGGCGGGGAGCTGGCCGCCGCCCCGGTGATCCTGCAGATCAGCCAGAACGCGGTCCGCTACCACGACGGCCGGGTCGAGCCCCTCGCGGCGGCCTGCGCCCGGCTCGCCGAGACCGCCGGCGTTCCGGTCGCCCTGCACCTCGACCACGTCGACGACCTCGACCTGCTGCACCGGGCCGCGGACGCGGGCTTCAGCTCGGTGATGTACGACGCGTCGCGGCTCGGCTATGCCGAGAACGTCGCCGCCACCCGGTCGGCGGCCGACTGGGCGCACGCCAACGGCCTCTGGCTCGAGGCGGAACTCGGCGAGGTCGGCGGCAAGGACGGCGTGCACTCGCCGACCGCGCGCACGAAGCCGGCCGAGGCCGCGGAGTACGTCTCCGGCACGGGCGTCGACGCGCTCGCCGTCGCGGTCGGAAGCTCACACGCGATGACCGTCAAGGCGGCACGCCTCGACATCGGTCTGATCGAGGAGATCCGTGTCGCCGTGCCGGTGCCGCTCGTGCTGCACGGATCCAGCGGCGTCCTGGACGAGGACCTGCGGCAGGCCGTCGCCGCGGGCCTCACCAAGATCAATGTGGGGACTCAGCTCAACGTCGCCTTCACCGCCGCCGTACGCGAAGTGCTTGCCGACCCGGACCTGACCGACCCCCGCAAGTACCTCCGCCCCGCACGCGACGGAGTGGCCGCCGCCGTCGCCGGCATCCTCCGCACCATCTCCGGCGCCTGACCGGTACGGCTCTACCCGTGCAGGCGGTCGAGTGACCGGATGACCTCCGCGTCGGCCCGGCCGTGGCGGGTGTTGAGCCATCGGAGCAGCGTGTCGACCTCGCCCGCCGCCAGCAGCCGGGCGCGGAGCCGTTCGTGGAGGCGGGCGCGGAGCATGGCCACGCCGGGGGCCACCGACCTGGGCAGCAGCGGACCGGGATAGCGGTCGAGGAGCGCGGAGGGAGCGTCCCTGACCACGGCGGCGTCCAGATCGAGGAAGTCCGCGGTGACCTGGCCGGTGAGCCGGTAGGGCTCCGACACGAGCCGGTGGCCCAGGACCGAGCGGAGCCGGGCGAGCTCGGCCCGCAGCGTCACGGCCTTCCCCGCGTCCCCGTACACCTCGCGCCTGAGCTCGTCGGCGCCCAGGCCGCCCGGATTGGCGGCCAGCACGGTGAGGAGCTCACTGTGCCGCCCCCCGAGTTCGTGCGTCATGCCCGCGACCCGCAGCCGTGCCCGGTCGCGGCCGAGCGCCTCCAGGGAGAGGACCTGGTCGACGTCGGCCTCGTGCGCCACGAGAAGGAACGGGCCACCGGGCGCGAGCCGTTCGGCGATCACGGCCTGACCCGTCGGCAGGACGAGCTGCCCCTCGTCGAGCGCGGCCGGCAGCCGCGCGGGCAGCCATCCGTGGGGTGCCGCGTGCACGACCTGTCCGTCCGCGGTGACGAGAGCGCTGTGCGTGCCGGACCGGCGGGAGAGCCGCTCGCCGTACCGGGCGTGCGTCCGGGCCTGTTGCTGCAGCGCGACCGTGCGCAGCTCGGCCTCGGCGAGCCTGGCCACCGTCGTCATCAGGGACAGCACCATCGCGTCGGAGTGCTTGGTCGCGTGGGTGAGGTCGATGGTCCCGAGGGACGCTCCGGTCATCGGGTCACGGATCGGCGCGGCGGTGCACGTGTAGGCGGTGACGGCGGACAGGTAGTGCTCGGCGCCCTGCACCTGGAACGGGCGGCGCAGGGCCAGCGCGGTGCCGACGCCGCTCGTGCCGGCGGCCTCCTCGCTCCAGCGCGCGCCCAGGACGAGGTTGACGCGCTCGGCCCGGCGCAGGTCGGTGTTGGAGCCGTCCATCCACAGGAGACGGCCGTCGGCGTCACTGGCGAAGATCAGATTGCCCGGCTCGGACGTCACCGAGCGCATGGTGTCGCACAACATCGGCCAGACCCGGGCCAGCGGGTGTTCCCTCCGCAGGTCGCCGACCAGGTCGTCGTGCAGCTCGATCGGTGGCAGGTGCCGGTCGGGCCGGATGCCGTGGCGCCGCGAGCGTTGCCATGAATCCCGGATCGTCTCGCGCACACCGCGAGCGTCACCCCCGGACAGGGCGATTTCGCGGCTTCGAGCCATCGATATGCCGTCCATCCCGCCAAAAGTAGAACGCTGTTCGGTGCACTGCAACTCTGATGCAACGCCTGGCAAACCTTGGAGCGGTACACGCGGCCGGACCAGAATTCCTATTCGGGAGCATGAGAGGGGGAAGATATGGTGGGCCAGGAAACGAGGTTCCGAAAAGAAGGCCTGAAGACCGCGTCGCGGCCAATTCGTGCGCCGCACGGCGGTGCCTCCCCGCTCCGGGCTCCTTCTCGCGTGATCGCCTGGACCGCCGACCGCGGTGCCGCCGGAGAAAAGGGCTTGGTCCCGCTCCGACGGCCGGCGAACCATGCGCTGAGCAGGCTGAAGTCTCCGATCTCACGGCCCGCACCGGCCGTGGGCCGCTGCGATGCGGCCTGGGGCGGAGTCACAGTTCACCCGCCTGCCGCGTCTATTGACGTGTGGACCTCCGCCACATGCGCGCAGTAGATAGAAAGAAGATGACGATGACAGTTGCTGCGAATGGTGACAAGCGGCTCTCGTTGGACAAGCGTGCCTTGACCCGGCGAACGAGCCTGACTCTTCCCGACGCGATGCCGCTGGATTCGTGGGTGAGTGTCGGGCAGGAGATCGCGGTTATCTCGGATGCTTCCGCATGGTGGCTCGCCGACTGGTTGATCTATGGGCGGGAGACCTATCCCGACCGCTATCGGCACGCGATCGATCGGACCGGTCTTTCCTACCAGACACTGAGAAACTACGCGTGGATCGCCCGTGCGTTCCCGGTGTCCCGTCGACGGGACAGACTGAGCATGCAACACCATGCCGAGGTGGTCACGCTCGTCGCCGAGGAACAGGACGAGTGGCTCGACCGCGCGGAGCGCCACGGCTGGTCGGTCACCGAGCTCCGGAGGCGGTTGAGAGGCGGCCGGTCCGTGGCGGCGCCCGAGGACGAGGTGTCGACGTTCGTGCTGAAGATGAACATCGACTCGGAGCGGCAGCGGCGGTGGGAGCAGGCGGCGGAGATGTCCGGTTCGGACCTGGCCTACTGGGTCTCCAAGGCCTTGGACGAGGCCGCCGTCGCGGCGCTCCGGAGCGAGGACCGCGGCTGAGAAGAACGGGACCGGTCATGGGCCTGGCGCGAGTCCCATGACCGGTCACCGGGGCTACGCCTTCGCCGAGAGGTACGCGGCGACCTCGTCCTGGTCCGTGGGCCGGTACTCGATCCGGTTCGCGGCCTTGTCGTACCAGAACGCGTTCCGGTCGTTGCCGACCGCGAAGCAGGAGCAACTGAGCCCGCCGCGCGGGTCGGCCTCGATCCGGTCGAGCCGATCCCCTTCGATCGGTATCTCACACGACTTGTCGCCCTCGACGGTCCCCGTCTCCAGGTCCGGGTCGAGCCGCAGCTCGATCCGGAGGTCGGCGGCGTTCCTGAGCGTCTCCAGCACCTCGTGGATCCGCGTGAAGGAGGGCGCGTCGAGCGCCAGCTCGGGATGCTCCTCGGCGTTCCCCACCACGCGGACGCTGTGCAGGTTGAGCCGGCTCACGCCGGCCTCCTGCAGCCGGTAGGCCAGGGGGACGACGTCGTCGACGTTCCAGGAGTTCACCGTCATGGTGCCGCTGGTGGTCACACCCAGCTCGCGGGCGAGCTCCAGACCTCGCATCGCGGAGGCGAAGCTCCCCTCTCGGCGCAGCCGGTCGTTCAGCTCCCGCATGCCGTCCAACGACACGCGTAGCAGGTCGATGTGCCGGCCGGACTGCCGGAGCTGCTTCTCGATCCGGTAGGCGTTCGTGCAGATGTCGATCGTGAGGTCCAGATCCTCCTTGGCGTACCGGAGCACCTCCGCCAGGTTCTTGTAGACGAACGGCTCGCCGCCCAGGAGGGTGATGGCCTGCAGGTCGTATTCGGTACGCAGCAGGTGGAGCAGATTCTTGGCCTCGGCGAGCGTGTAACCGTCCCGCCATTTCAGCCGTTCTCCGTGATAGCAGAAGATGCAGTCGAAGTTGCAGCGGTAGAGCAGCTGAAGATAAAGCATGCGGATGCGCTCGATGCCGAGTACTTCCTTGATCATGATTTGCCTCCTGTTGCCGGTGACGTCCTCACCGCCGGATCGGCGGCGTCGGAGGTGGCGGCGTCCGGCGTCCGCCACAGCAGGTCGTCGATGGGTTGCTGAACTCGGGCGGCACACCACTCCCGTGCCTCGGCGAGCCGGCGGCCGTTGCGGTGATCGACCTCCTCCCGCCGGATGTCGGCGGCGGGCCCCAGCGTTTCGGTCAGGCCCCACAATGGAACGGGGACCGCGCCGCGGCGCAG
Organism: Actinoallomurus sp. CA-142502; assembly: GCF_050936355.1. Taxonomy (NCBI): domain Bacteria; kingdom Bacillati; phylum Actinomycetota; class Actinomycetes; order Streptosporangiales; family Thermomonosporaceae; genus Actinoallomurus; species Actinoallomurus sp. CA-142502. The sequence continues at coordinate 7,277,886 of NZ_JBNJMY010000001.1, read as the reverse complement.
TTTCGCCTCGGCCGTTCCCATTCCCACGTGCATGCTGGTGAGGCCTTTTTCCAGGGCCACCTTCAGCGGCTCGTAATAGGTGATGTTGAAATAGTCGTTGCGGGCGGCCAGTTCGTAGTCGATGCCCACCGATATGCAGTACAGGCCGGTGCCGTGGCGGAGCATCAGCACGAAGGCCACCAGCCGGCCGTCGCGCCGCAGCAGGATCACCTCGCCCGCCCCGGCCATCGCGACCGCCTGCCGGCGCAGTCGCTCGGTGAGCCACTCGACGGTCCGCGGCATGCCGTGCTTGGCCTGCAGCTTGGCCAGGAGCGGGGCGATGGCCGGGCAAATGTCCTCGTCGTAGGGGACGCGGACGAGTTCGGGGGAGCTCTCGGCGAACGCCTTCCTCTCGCGTCCGACGTTGCGCCGCTGGAGTTTGTTGAGGCGGGCGAGGTAGGCCTCGTAGGACTCCGGCACCGGGATGACCAGTTCGAAGTCGATGAAGTGCGGCATCGCGCGCGGCCACGCCGCCCGCAGCCGCGAGGCCTCGGCGGCGTCGAGGTAGAGGTACCAGAGCGCGCGTCTTTCCTGCTCCCGCGCGAGCGCGAGCGCCTCGTCGAGGAGGCCGCCCAGCACTCGCGTCCGCTCGGCCGCCGGGCCGGTGCCGTCGAGCAGGCCGTTCCGGTTGCCGGTGCGCGCGCCGAGCACCAGCCCGGGGAACCAGCGCGAGTCCGGGTGGGCGGACTCCGGCAGCGTCCCGGCGAGGGCCTCACCCGGGCGGTACCGCGGATGGCCCTCCTTGCTGATCTCGTACGCGGGCAACATCCCCAGGATCCGTCCCTGGTCGTCCCGCCCGACCAGGTGGTGCGGCCTGGAGTAGTCGTGGCGCTCGCAGAACGACAGCCACGCGTGGCCGCTGTAGAGATGGGAGCCGTCGAATATCGCCGAGTCCGCCGGCACCTCGGCCATCGACGTCACATGGTCGACTTTCACGTCGTCTCCGTTTCCGCTTCGTCAGCCGTCCGAAGCCGGGCCGCGAGGTCGTAGATCGCGGCCCGGCCCGCCGAGTCCCAGGTGGCGTCCACATAGGCCGCCATGCGCGCCAGGTCGGCCGGCGCGAGCGGGGACTCCCGCGCCGGCGCCCGGCCGAGCGTCCGGTCCACCTCCGCCTGCCGTTCGGTGAACAGCGCCGCCCACGCGGCCTGGGCGGTCACCGCCTCCGCGGCCGTGGCCGCCCGCGCCGGCGCCGTGAGGCCGAGCGCGTCGCCCAGCATCGCCACGAGCCGGGCGAACGCCTCCAACTCGCCGGCGTCCAGGGTGAATCCCTTGGCCGCCATCGGCGCGGCCCCCGGCTCGCCGGGAACCGGCGCGAGAGAGCGGGCGAACCGCTGGAGCTGTATCCGGGTCTCCAGGAAGTAGCGGACCTTCAGCAGCTCCATGCGGGAGATCGCGTCGCCGTAGTCGAGCAGCGGCTCCGCGTCGACCGGCGTCATCTCCCCGCCGCCGTCCGTTCCCGCGCCGTTCAACACGGCCTCGGCCCATTCACGGACCAGGTGGGGCGGCCCGGAACAGGCGGCGTCCTCCGACAGGAAGGCCCCCGAGTCCTCGGTCACCGCGATGAACTCCGACGGTGTCGGCACGGCCAGCGGGTCGATGCCGCCGAGCAGCGCCCGTTCGGCCGTCATGTACAGGCCGATCGCGGGCTTGAACAGGGCGGATACCTCATTCGGCACGGTACGGGCACGGCCCTCCGACCGGCGGACGAGGAACGCGGGAACGGCGGTGAGCGTGCGCCCGAAGAGCCAGACGTGCACCCACGGCAGCCGCTCGATACCGGCCCGCTCCAGGTAGCGGCGCCGCAGCGCGATCGCGGTGCGGACGGCCACGTCCCAGTGGGCGGTGACGGTCCGGAGCCCCGAGACGTTCATCGGCCGCCCGTGCCGCGAGCCCGGATACCCGCAGCGCCTGAGTGTGACGTCGACCTTCTCGCGCAGGGGCCGGGGGAGGGCGCGCTCGCCCAGCGCCCGGCCGTCCTCGTCGGCGTGTACGCGGGCGATGTCGGCGGCGGAGGCGAAGAACTCCGCGTACGCCTCGAGGCGTACGGGTGGGACGTCGGGGAGAAGCGATCGCAGCATCAGGCCGTCCTCGTCTCGTGCAGCCGGTGGAGGAGGCCGGAAAGGGGGCGCTCCCGGTGTTCCTCGCCCGCCGTCATCAGTTCGAGGAGCCGCTCGTACGACGCGAGGGCTCGTTCCGCGCGCGGGGCGCTGATGAGGTCGGTGTTGAAGGCCAGGGTGACGTCGAGCCCGTCCGCGCTCTCCGTCACCGTGAGCTGGTACGGGTTCTTCAGCTGCGGCGGGCGGGCCACCTCCAGCGGTTCCACCTCCAGGCCCGGCAGCCGGAGCACGGTCCCGGGGCCGGTCTCGAGGATGAACTTGGCCGTCGGCCTGCGGTAGAGGTCGCGTACGTGTGCCAGCTCGTCCACGACCAGGCCGAAGGGGACGTCCTGATGGGCGAACGCGCCCAGGCAGGTGTCGCGGACCCGGGCGAGCAGCGCCCGCAGGGAGGGCTCCCCGGACAGGTCGAGGCGGAGCAGGACCGGGTTGACGAGGTAGCCGACGAGACCCTCGGTCTCCCAGTGGGACCGGTTGGCCATCGGCGATTCGACGCAGACGTCCGTGGAGCCGCTCTCGGCGTGGAGCAGGACCGCGAAGCCGGCCAGCAGCGCCATGTAGGGGGTGAGCCCGTGGTTCAGGCACAGCTCGCGCAGGTCGCGGCGCAGGCCGGGGGAGAGGGTGCGCCGGGCGGCCCCGGCCGCGAAGGTCGGTTCGTCCGGCGGGAGTACGTCGGGCGGGGGGTCGGACCGCAGGTCGAGCCCGGCCAGCCGTTCGCGCCACCAGCCCAGCCGTTCGGAGAGCGTGTCGCCCGAGAGCCGGTCGCGCTGCCAGCGAGCGAAGTCGGAGTGCTGGATGGCCGGCTTCGGCAGCCGCGGCGCGCGCCCGCCGGCGTGGGCCGCGTAGAGCTCCGCGACGTCCGCCGTCAGCACGGCGTCACTCCAGTCGTCGATCACGATGTGGTGGAAGGTGAGGATGAGGACGTGCTCCCGCGGTCCGACCGTGAGCAGGACGGCCCGGACCATCGGCGGCTTCACGAGGGGGAAGGGCCGGGACGCCTCGGCGGCGATGGCCTCGCGCACCGCCTCTTCCGCCTCCTCGCGGCCCAGGCCGCTGACGTCCGTCGTCTCCCACGGCACCCGGACGTCCGGTGCGATCACCGGTACGGGCGCACCGTCCTCCTCGCGGAACGCGGTCCGGAGGACCTCGTGGCGGGAGACGAGGGCGTCCAGGGCGGACCGCAGGGCCGCCGGGTCGAGCGGCCCGGTGATGCGGAGCGGGCCGACGCAGTTGAAGAAGCTGCCTCCCGGCTGCCTGCGGTCGATCTCCCAGAGCCGCTCCTGCCCGTAGGACAGCGGCGGGAGCCGGTCCGGCGCAGAGGGCCGGAGGGGCCGGTCCGGCGCCGACGCTTCCTGCTCGCCGAGCGTCTCCAGGTGGCCGGCGAGGGTCGCGGGCGTACGCGCGTCGAACAGCGCGCGCAGCGAGACCTCGCGGCCGAGCCGGCGGCGCAGCCGCGACACGACCTGCATGGCGAGCAGGGAGTGCCCGCCCAGCGCGAAGAAGTCATCGTGCGGGCCGATCCCCCCGACCCCCAGGACCTCGGTCCAGATCTCGGCCACGGCCGCCTGCGACGCGGTCATGGGGCCGCCGTCGCCGGTGGCGGAAGGCGGGACCGGCAGCGCCCGGCGGTCGACCTTGCCCGCCGTGTTGCGGGGCAGCGAGGGCAGGATGACGACGGCCGCGGGCACCATGTGCCGCGGCAGGTTCGCCCGCAGCCGCCCGCGAAGCGCCTCCGGCGTCAGGCCGTCCGCGACGCCGCCCACGTAGGCGACCAGCCGTCGCGCGTCTTCGTCGAGGACGGTCGCGAACGCCTCCCGGACGCCGGGATGGGCCAGGAGCTCGGCCTCGATCTGTCCCGGTTCGACGCGGAACCCGCGGATCTTCAGCTGCCCGTCGATCCGGCCGCGGTACTCCAGGCTCCCGTCCGCGCGCCACGCGACGAGGTCGCCGGTGCGGTACAGGCGGCCGTCGCCGAACCGGTTCGGCACGAACGCCCGCGCGGTCTCCTCCGCGCGGCCCAGGTAGCCCCGCGCGAGCTGGACGCCGCCGACGTGGAGTTCGCCGACGGGCGCGGGCTCGCCGTGTTCGTCGAGCACGTGGAGCTCGACGCCGGGCAGGGGCCGCCCGATCGACGCCTCACCGTCCACCGAGACCGGATCGACGACGCCGGCGGTGACGCAGACGGCGGTCTCGGTCGGCCCGTAGCTGTTCCAGAGCCGCACCCGGCCGCCCGCCAGAGCGTGCCAGGGCGAGAGCAGTTCGGGGCGGAGGCGCTCTCCGCCGACGATGACCTGGCGGAGCGACGGCGGCAGCGCCAGCCCCTCCTCGCGGCAGGTCGCCACGAGTGCGTGCCAGAAGGCGGTGGGCAGGTCGAGCACGGTGACGCCGGCCCGGTCGCAGTGGGTGAGAAAGGCTGCCACCGAGTCCGGCGGTCCGGGGGGCCGGCACACCAGGCGGCCGCCCGCACCCAGGCAGGTGAACACCTCCTCCACGCTCGCGTCGAAGGCGAGCGAGGCGAACTGGAGACAACGGTCCGCCGGGGTGAGCTCATAAGTGTCAATGGCGCCGGCCACGTAATTGGCCGCCGCGGCGTGCGGGAGCGCCACGCCTTTCGGCCGTCCCGTGGACCCGGAGGTATAGATCACGTAGGCTAGATCATGCGCTGAGACGCCGATCCGCGGTTCCGTTTCCGGTTCATTCCGCGCTTCGAAGAAGCCTCCGTCGGCGTAAAGTCTCGGTAGCTCCACCGGCGGTACGCCCGTCGACTCCCGGCTTGTGACCAGCGCCCTGGCCGAAGTGTCCGCCAACACCTCCTGCGTCCATTTGGCCGGAAAGCGCGGGTCGAGCGGCACATAGGCCGCGCCGGATTTGAGCACTCCGATAATGGCGGCGATCGCCTCGGGTGAGCGCTCCAGTGCGATGGCCACGCGAGTGTCGGCCGTCACGCCGAGCCGCAGCAGGCGGTGCGCCACGCGATTGGCCATCCGATCCAGCTCGCGATAGGTGAGACGACGTTCGCCGTGTTCCACCGCGACGGCCTGCGGCCGGCGCGCCGCGCTGCGTGCGAAGCCCGCGTGAAGTGCGACGTCAGAGCATTCCAACATGCTGGTTGAAGAGGGCAACGGAGACTGCCTTCCGGTCGGCTCGGCCTTTGTGTTCGATCGGCTGTTTTCGATCGGCGCAGAGCGATTAGAAGTGCATTGGACGGCAGAATGTCAAGCGCTTATGGTGCCATGGCCAAGTCTCTCGACACTAACTTCGCGGAGAAACGCGAGTCAACTCGGATTCGCCTTGACAAATCTTCATTCTGATCGACAGGCTATGCCGCCAAGCCCCCGATCGAGGGCGCGCAAGCCCACTTTTGTTTCCGTAAGACGGCGTAAGGTAGGGTCTGATTTTGCGAACTCTCATCGATCTGGTACGCGCACGTGCCGAGGCCGATTCCGATTTCCTGACCTATCACTTTCTGCCCGACGGCCGGACCGACGCGCGAGCGGATTCGCTCTCCACCGGAGAGCTCGAGATCCGGGCGCGGGCGGTCGCGGCCGCGTTGATCGAGGCGGGTGCCGGCGGGCGGACCGCCCTCCTGCTGTATCCGCCGGGCATCGACTACGTCACGGCGTTCTTCGGCTGCCTGTTCGCCGGTGTCGTGGCGGTGCCGGTCTACCCGCCCGTCGGTCACGCGGGCCGCGCGATGCCGCGCCTGCTCCGGATCCTTCGCGACGCCGGGGCGACGACCGTCCTGACGACCCGCGACTTCGCCGAACTCTCGTCGGCGGCCGACATGGCCCCGGAACTCGCGGGCTTCACCTGGATCGCGACCGACGAGGTGGACGACTCCCGAGCCGTGGACTGGCGCGAACCGGGGACCGGCTCCGACCACCTGGCCCTGCTGCAGTACACCTCCGGCTCCACCGCCGACCCCAAGGGGGTCATGCTCACTCACGGCACCCTGCTGCACAACCTGGGCCTGATCCGCGACCACTTCCGCCTCGAACCGCGGACCCACGCGGTCATCTGGCTGCCGCCGTACCACGACATGGGACTCATCGGCGGAATCCTGGCTCCGCTGTTCGCCGGCTCGTCCGCCGTCCTCATGTCGCCGCCCGCCATGCTCGAACGGCCGTTGCGCTGGCTGGAGGCGATCGGGCACTGGGAGGCGACGCACAGCGGCGGCCCGAACTTCGCCTATGAGCTGTGCGTGCGCAAGAGCGAGCCGGAGGAGCGAGCGCGCATCGACCTGCGTTCGTGGCGGGTGGCGTTCAACGGCTCCGACACCGTGCGTGGGGACTCGCTGGACCGGTTCGCCCGCGCGTTCGCGCCGTCGGGGTTCCGCCCCGAGACGTTCCTGCCCTGCTACGGGCTGGCCGAGGCGACCCTTCTGGTGACCGCGAAGGAGGTCGGCCGGCCGGTCACGGTGCGCGAGGCGGAGGACGGTTCGCGACTCGTGGGCTGTGGCCGGGCCGTGGGAGGCCAGGAGGTGTTCGTCGTCGATCCGGCCGGCGACCGGGTGCGCGGTCCGGGGGAGCTCGGTGAGGTGTGCGTCAGCGGGCCGAGCGTCGCCGCCGGGTACTGGAACCGGCCCGAGGAGACCGCGCGGACGTTCGCTCCGCACCCGTCGCGGCCGGGGACGCGCATGCTCCGCACCGGAGACCTGGGCTACCTGACGGAGGACGGCGAGCTGTTCGTCCGCGGCCGGCTGAAGGACCTGCTCATCATCCGCGGCCGCAACCACTACCCGCAGGACATCGAGGAGACCGTGGAGAGCGCGCACGACGCCCTGCGTCGCGGGGACGGCGCCGCGTTCTCGGTGGAGGCCGACGGTGAGGAACGTCTCGTCGTCGTCTGGGCCGTGGCCGACGGGACGGACGTGCTCCCGGCCGTCATCGGCAAGACGATCCGGGCCGCCGTCGCCGAGGCGCACGGCGTCGCCGTGCACGCGATCGCGCTCGTCCCTCCGCGCGCGGTGCCCAAGACCTCCAGCGGCAAGGTCCGCCGGCGGGAGTGCCGTGCGCTCTTCCTCGAAGGCCGGCTGCCGGCGCTGTGGACCTGGAGCGCCGCGGGTTCGAACGAGGGACCGGACGCCGCGCCGGGGGCGGACGCGTCCGACCCGGCCGAGTTCGTCCGCGCGCTGGTCGCGGGGCAGATCGGGATCGCGGCGGGCGAGGTGGACCCGGACGCCCCGATGCGCTCGCTCGGTCTGGACTCCCTCGGCGCCACCACGGTCGCGCACACCGTCGAGCGCGTCTTCGGCGTCCGCAGGCGCGTGACCGAGCTGCTCGGCGAGGCCTCGATCCGCGAGCTCACCGGCGGGCTGACGCCCGTGGCCGCCGGCGAGGAGCCGCTCGCCGAGGCGGCCGGGACCGCGAAGGAGAGCCCGCTGTCGGAGGGGCAGGCGGCCCTGTGGTTCCTGCACCGGCTCGCCCCCGGGAGCGCCGCGTACAACGTGCCGTGCGCCGTCCGGATCCGCTCGCGCCTCGACCCGGGCGCGCTCCGCCGCGCGATGGACCTCATCGTCGACCGCCACCCTGTCCTGCGGACCGCCGTGCGCCTCCGGGAGGACGGCCCGGTGGCGGTGGCCGCGGAGCCGGACGACACGCTCATGCCGGTCGACGTCCGGGGGATGGACGGCGAAGCGCTCCTGGAACGCGTCGAGGAGGAGATCCGCCGGCCCTTCGACCTCGGCCGCGGTCCGCTGGTCCGGGCGCGGCTGTTCACCCGCGCGGACGACGACGCGGTGCTCGTCGTCGTGGTCCACCACCTGGTCATCGACCTGTGGTCGCTGGTGGTGGTCGTACGGGAGCTGGCCGAGGCGTACTCGGAGTTCGCGGCCGGTCACGAGCCCGATGCCCGGGAGGAGGCCGTCGGCTACCGGCATTTCGTGCGCTGGCAGGAGCGTTTCCTGCGGACCTCCGCGGCCGATGAGGCGCTGGAGTACTTCCGGCGGGAGATCGGTGCCGCGCCGCCCGTGCTGGAGCTCCCCCTCGACGCGCCTCGCCCGCCGGTGCAGCGGTTCCGCGGACGGCTTCACCGCTTCGAGATCGACGCGACGGTGGCCGAGCGGCTGCGGGACTTCACGAGTGAGGCGGGCACGACGCTCTACACGGTCCTGCTCGCGGCCTGGGCGACCGTGCTGACCCGGCACGCGGGGCAGGACGAGGTGCTGGTGGGCATGCCCTCCGCCGGCCGGCCGAACGCCGCGTACGAGTCCGTCGTGGGGTACTTCGTGAACCTACTGCCGATCCGCGTCGCCCCGGCGGGTTCGCCGGGCTTCGCCGCGCTCGTCGACGAGGTTCGCGCGGCCGTCCTCGGCGCCCTGGAACACCAGCATGTCCCGTTCTCCAGGATCGTGGGGGCGCTGTGTCCCGAGCGGGACCCGAGCCGGTCCCCACTGGTGCAGACGTCCCTCGTGCTGGAGCGGCCGCATCTCCGGCAGGGTCCGTTCGCCGATCTCGGCGAGCTGGTCCTCGGCAACCGGGAAGGCGTGCGCCTGCAACTGGGCGACCTGGCCGTGGAACCGTTCCCCGTGGACGCGCGCAGCGCCCAGTTCGACGTCTCCCTGCTGGTGGTCGAGGCGGGTGGCGGGCTCTCGTGCGCGATCGAGTACGACGCCGACCTGTTCGAGCCCGCGACCGCCGACCGGCTCGCCGGCCACTTCGCCGCCCTCCTGCGCTCGGCGCTCGAGCGGCCCGGCCTGGAACCGGGCCGGCTGGACCTCCTGGACGCGTCCGAACGCGAGCTCCTCGACGCCTGGAGCCGGGGACCCGCCGTGGCCGGGCACGTACCGGCCTCGGTGGTCGACGCCTTCGAGGAGCAGGTCGACCGTACGCCGGACGCGGTCGCGGTCGTCGGCGGGGAGGAGTCCCTCACCTACGCCGAGCTCGACCGGACCGCGAATCTGTTCGCCCGGCGGCTGCGGGCCGCCGGCGTCACGCCGGGTGCGGTCGTCGGCCTGGAGGCGGACCGCTCGGTACGTGGGATCACGGCCATGATGGGCGTCCTCAAGGCCGGCGCGGCCTACCTGCCGCTCGACCCCGCGTACCCGGCGACCCTGCTCCGCAGGGCCCTGGCCGACACCGAGGCCGCGGTGCTGGTCTCCGGCGGCGAACTGGGGCGGGCGCTGACCGAGGAGGGGCGCGGACCGGTGTGGCTCGACATCGCCGATCCCACGGCGCACGACGAGCCCGGCGACCGGCCGAACGTCCCGCTGTCAGCCCGCGACCCGGCGTACGTGATCCTCACCTCCGGCTCCACCGGGCGGCCCAAGTGCGTCGCCGTCCAGCACGCCGCCCTGGCGGCGTTCCTCGGCGGCATCGCGGACCTCTACCGGCTGGGACCGGGCGACCGTCTCCTGCAGTTCGCCTCATGGGCGTTCGACGCCAGCGTCGAGGAGATCTTCGGCGCGCTGACCTCGGGAGCGACGCTCGTCCTGCGGGACGAGGAGATGCTCCGTTCGGCCCACGGCTTCTTCGAACGCTGCGCGGCGGCCGGGATCACCGTCCTCGACCTGCCCACCGCGTTCTGGCACGAACTCGCGCTGACGGCCGGCGACGCCACGCCGCCGCCCGGGCTGCGGCTGGTCGTCATCGGCGGCGAGGCCGTCCAGGCGGACTGCCTCGCCGCCTGGCACCGGTCGTCGTTCGCCGGGATCCGGCTGCTCAACACCTACGGCCCGGCCGAGACGACCGTCTGCGTGACGGCGTGCGAGCTGACCCCGGGGGACGCCGGCCGGGCGGCCCGGCCGATCGGGCGGCCCCTCGCGGGGGTGGGGGTGCGGGTCCTGGACCGGGACGGCCGGCCGGTTGGTGTCGGGATGACGGGCGAGCTGCACGTGACCGGGCCGACGGTGTCGCTGGGCTACCTGGGCGAACCGGCGCTGACCGGCACCGTCTTCAGCGGCGGTCCCGACCCGGGCACGCGCCGGTACCGCACCGGCGACCTGGCGCGGTGGCGGCCGGACGGGGCGCTGGAGTACCTCGGCCGGACCGACTCCCAGCTCAAGGTCCGCGGCTTCCGCGTCGAGCCCGGGGAGATCGAGTCGGTCCTCCGCGGCCATCCCGTCGTACGGGGCGCCGCCGTCCTCCCGGACGACACCGGGTCCCGGCTCACGGCCTACGTGGCGGTCGGGGCGGACGACCGTGACGGCGTCGCCGAACGGATCACGGCCTTCGCCGCCGGCCGGTTGCCGCCGCACATGGTCCCGGCGGTCGTCGTCGCCCTGGACGAACTGCCCGTCGGCCCGTCGGGGAAGGTGGACCGCGCGGCGCTGCGCCGGCTCCGTCCGGCACCCTGGCCGTCCGGCGGCACCCGCCCGGCGACCGCGGCCGAACGCCTCGTCGCGGACATCTGGGCCGAGGTGCTCGGCCGTGACCGGCTGCCGGCCGAGGCGAACTTCTTCGAGCTCGGCGGGCACTCGCTGGCCGCGATGCAGGTGATGTCCCGCCTGCGTGCCGACACCGGTCTCGACCTCCCCGTACGCCTGCTCTTCGAGGCGCCCACGGTGGCCGGGTTCACCCGCCGCGCCGGTCTGGGCGACACGTCGGCCCGCCGGCGGGATACGGAGCTGGAAGCCGTCTCCCGCGACGGCGACCTGCCGCTGTCCTTCGGGCAGGAACGAATCTGGAACCTCGACCGGCTGCAACCCGGCGGCACCTTCTTCAACTGCGTCATCCCGCTACGGCTGCGCGGCGACCTCGACGAGTCCGCGCTGCGGCGCGCCTTTGACGCCCTGGTCGAGCGGCACGAGGTGCTCCGCACCACGTACGAGAGCCGCGGCGGACGCCCCGTGCCGCGTATCCGGGAGTCGGCGCGGGTGCCGCTCACCCGTACGGATCTCGGGATCCTCGACCGCGCGGCACGCGAGGACGCCGTGCGGGAGGCCATCGCGGGCGAGACGTCGACGCCGATGACGCTCGACGGCCTCCCCATGCTCCGGGCGCGTCTCCTCGCCCTGAGCCCCGGGGAGCACGTGCTGATCGTCACCTTCCACCACGTCGTGATGGACGACTGGACCGACGCGGTCCTGGCGGCCGAGTTCGCCGAGCTGTACCGGGCGTTCGCCGAGGGAACGAGCCACGGCCTTCCCGAACCGGCCGTCCAGTACGCCGACTTCGCGAGCTGGCAGCGCCGGCGCCTGTCGGGCGGCGCGCTGGAGGACGGCGTGGCCGACTGGCGCCGGGTCCTCGACGGCGTCGCGTTCGACTCCGACCCGCCGGCCGACCGGAACCCGCCGGACCCGCCCACCTACCGTGCCCGGACGGTACGGGCCAGTCTGGCCGGCGAGACGTCGGCGAAACTGCGGAGCGACTGGGCCGGGGCCAACGTCACGCCGTTCATGGCCCTGCTGGCGGCCTACCAGATCCTCCTGTCGGCGGAGAGCGGCTCGACCGACGTCTGCGTCGAGTCGCCGATGGCGAACCGCGGGCACTGGCAGATCGAGCGAATGGTCGGCTACACGGTCAACCCGGTGCTCCTGCGCACCGACCTGGGCGGCGATCCGCGCTGGTCGCAGGTGCTGGGCCGGGTCCGTGAGGTCTGCCTGCACGCGTTCGCCCGGCAGGACGTCCCGTTCGCCTCGGTCGCCGCATCGCTGATCGGGGTCCGGGACCTCTACCGGAGCCCGGTGGCCAAGTTCATCCTGCTCAACGGGCCGACCGCGACCCCCGGGCTGCCCGGGCTGAGTGTGGAGGTCATCGACTCACCGATCTCACCGCAGAGCAAGAACCGCTACGTCATGAACGTCGCGGAGCGGGACGGGGAGTTCGAGGCCGTCCTGCTCTACAACACCGACCAGATCGACGAAGAGCACGCCCGCCGGGCGCTGGCCGCCTACACGAGCATCCTCACCGAGATCGCCGCCACGGACCCCCGGATGTCGGACCTGGTGGAACGCGCCCGGGACGCGCTCGCCGGGAGGACGGCGGCGAGATCGTGACCCCCGCGCCGACACATCTACCGCCAGGGAGAGACGCATGATTCTGACCGGACAGGAGATCAGGAGACAGTACGAGTCTGGGCGGATCAAGATCTCGCACTTCGACGAGACCGGCCTGACCACGAACTCGCACGACCTTCGGCTCGGCACCCGGATCCTCCGGTACACCTGCGACGTCCTGGACCCCCGGCAGGACAACAGCCACGAGATCATCGAGATCCCGCCGGACGGCTACCCGATGCGCCGCAACGACTTCGTCCTCGGCGAGACCCTGGAGATGGTGGGCAGCGACCACTACGTGCCGTTGATCCACGCCCGGTCGAGCACGGCGCGGCTCGGATTGTTCGTGCACGTGACCGCGGACCTGATCGACATCGGGAGCTACGGGCGCTCGACGCTGCAGCTGTACGCGACCCTGCCGGTCCGGCTGTACCCGTACATGAGGATCGCGCAGGTCACCTTCTGGCAGCCGCGCGGCGAGATCGAACTGTACGACGGCAAGTACGCCGGCAGCCTCGGGCCGATGCCGTCCCTGGCCCACCGGGACTTCCAGGCGGACCGATGATCCTGACCGGAAGCGAGATACGGCGTCAGCGGGCGCGCGGCGCGATCACCTTCGAGCCGTTCAGCCCGGAGAGCATCAACCCGAACAGCTGCAACTACCGGCTGGGGCCCTACCTGAAGGTGTTCGAGTCGACCGACGAGCGGAACCACCACCGCTACCGCACCATCACGATCCCCGATGAAGGCTACGTCCTGAGGCCGCAGCGCCTCTATCTCGGCCACACGCTGGAGGTGATCGGCAGCCAGCAGTTCGCGATGTCGCTCATCGGGCGCAGTTCGATCGGTCGGCTGGGCCTGTTCCTCCAGGTGTCGGCCAACCTCGGGCACACGGCCTCCTGCCACCAGTGGACGCTGGAACTCGTCTGCGCGCGGCCGATCCGGATCTATCCCCGGATGCGCATCGGCCAGGTGTCGTTCTGGACGAACGCGGGGGAGATCGTGCCCTACGCCGGCCGGTACGGCACGCGGAACCTGCCGACCGAGTCCCGGCTCCCCGCCTCCTACGGCGGGACGTCTCATGAGTGAACGGACGGAGGTTCACGAGACGCCGGGAGTGCTGGACGACGTGCCCGGCCGGTCCGCCCGGGTCGTCAGCGCGTTCCGCGAGCACTTCGCCGGACACGGCTACCGGCCCCACGCGCCGGTGCCGGTGACGTCGCGGATCGACTCCTCGGTCCGTTTCGTCGGCTCGACCATCAGCGTGCTCAAGCCACTCCTCACCGAGGGCGTCCCCGATCCCGGCGTCTTCCTCATCCAGCGCGCGGTGCGTACGCGCAACCTGCGGGCCGTGGCCGACGGAGCCCCGCTGGACTGGGCGTCGTACTTCGTGGCGCTGGGCACGCTCAGCCCGGCGGGTCGTCTTCCCGAGATCGCCGTCCACGCCTGGGAGTTGTTCCGCGACCGGCTTCCCGTCGACCCCGGCCAGGTCGTCATCCGCGCCTCCTCCCTGGACCCCGACCTGGTCGCGGTGGTCCGGGGCATTCCCGGAGGCCCGGCGATCGAGATCGACGGTTACGAGGAGCACCGCTACCGGCACCGGTTCGGCATGGAGGGGTACGCCGGGCGGAACGTCAACTTCGCGATCGACCACCCCCGGTGGGGACTCCGCGACGTCGGCAACCTCATCCTCATCCACCGCGACGGCGTCCCGGTGGCGGTGGAACTGGCCTTCGGCGTGGGCACGATCCTCTCCCGCGCGTACGGGCTGGACCATCCGATCCAGGCCTCCTCGGCGGGGGCGGCGGTGCCCGTGCGCACGCCCGCGGACATCAGGCTGGCCGACATGGTCTCGGTGGCCGTCGTGCTGCTGTCCGAGGGCCTGCGGCCGAACGGAAGCGGCCGCGGCCGCATCCTCCGCGGCCATCTGCAGGCGCTCTCCCGGCTCCGGGCCGAGGCCGGCCGGTCGATCGCCGACGTCGAGCGGATCGCCGAGCGCTTCCACGCGCTGGAGTTCGGCACGCACACGCATCTTCCGGAGGCCGTCGCCCACTACCTGGGGGTGTACGAGGACGCGCTCGCCCGCGGCCTTCCGCCGCCGACGGTCAACGAGACGGCACTACGGGTGTTTCCCAGCGACGAAAGGTTCCGGTGAACGAGATGAGCTCATCGATGGTGGAGTCCACTGACGGTCCGGCGGCCGACGCGCGGCGGAAGATGGGAATCTTCGTCATCGGCTGTCATCGCTCGGGCACGACGCTCGTGCGCTACATCCTCGACACCCATCCCGACATCGCCTGTCCGCCCGAGTCGAAGTACCTGGCGGCGCTGCCGGAGTTCTTCCGTTACCCGAAGGCCGTGCCGGGGCTGCTCGGCATGGGCGCCGACCCGCTGGCGATCCTGCTCCGGCTGCACGAGATGGCGCGGAGCTTCCTCGACGACTACGCGGAGTCGAAGAACAAGCGGAGATGGGCCGACAAGACGCCGAACTACCACCGCGTCGCGGAGTTCGTCGACGGGTTGTTCCTGCAGCAGGCACTGTTCGTCCTGCCGGTCCGCCATCCGCTCGACGTCATTCCCTCGCTGAAGGACATGATGTACACCGAGTTCTTCGGCGGCCACGACGACCCGTACCTCATCGAGTACGTCCACCGGTACGGCGCGGGCGAGTACGCCGCGGCCAAGTACTGGCACGACGTCAACGAGCACCTCCTCACGATGGCGGCCTGCATCCCCGAGCGCGCCCAGTGGACGCGCTATGAGGACCTGGTGACGCGGCCGGAGGAGGCGGTGGAGCGGATGTTCCGGTTCCTCGGCGAGGACTTCGACCCGGCGGTGCTGGAGAAGGTCTTCGTCGCCGACCACGATCCCGGGTTCGGTTTCCGTGGCATCGCCGACCGTTCCTCGATCGACGACGACCGCGTGGGCAAGTGGCACGACTGGCCGGAGGAGAAGCGCCGGGCGCTGTGGGAGATCGTCGAGCCGGTGGCGGTCAGGTTCGGCTACCGCCTCGACGACTGATGGGCTCGACGGAGGAGGCCGGGGCGGAGCCGTCGCGTACGGCCATGGCGCGGGCGCTCATCGTGCTGAGCGGCCCACTCGCGCTGGCCAACGCCGCGATGATCTTCGCCGGCCTGTTCGACGTGTACGTCGCCGGGCGGGTGGGGGTCGACGCCCAGGCCGCCGTCGGCCTCGGCGCGATGCTGTCGTCGCTGGCGGTCTTCTTCTTCGCCGGCGTCACCAACGGCATCGTGCCCATGGTGTCGCAGTACGCGGGGGCCGGGCAGACGCGCGAGTGCGGCGAGACCCTGGTGCAGGGCGTCCTGATCGCGCTGGCGAGCGGGGCGTTCCTGATCCTGGTCGCTCTGGCCGTCCCGCTCGCCCGGCCGCAGCTCGCCGGGCTCGCCGGCCCCCGGGTCGGAGCGCTCACCGCGTCCTACATCTCGATCAGGCTGCTGTCCGGGCCGTTCTTCCTGCTCATCCTGTGCGTGAACAAGTTCCTGACCGGGATCCACGACACGCGGCCCAACATCCTGATCGGCGTCGGGTCCAGCGCCGTGCAGTGCCTGCTGAGCTACACGCTCGGCCTGGGCGCGTTCGGCATGCCGGCGCTGGGCCTGAAGGGCATCGCCTGGGCGTACGCCCTGGCCCAGGTCGGTGGGGCGGCGGTCGCACTCGGCGCCTGCCTGCTCGGCCCCTCCCGGCGGCGTTACCCGGTGCGGTTCGGCCGGCGCCCGGTCCGTGCCGACCTCCTGCGCAGGCTCCTCGCCCTCGGCGTGCCCCTGGGGGCCGCGCAGGTCTTCAACAACGGCAGCTACCTGATCCTGTCGGTCGTCGCCGCCCGGTTGGGCCCGGAGGCGGCGGCGGCGCACGCGGTCGCGAGCCAGGTGCTGCTGCTCCCGCAGCGCGGCCTGGAGGTCCTCGGCTCGGCGGGCTCGTCGCTGGTGGGCAAGTACGTCGGGGCCGGGTCCCGGGCACGCGCGACGCGCCAGCACTGGGTCGCGATGACGGTCGGATGCGGCCTGGCGGGCGTGATCGGGATCGTCCTGTGGGCGTTCCGCGGCGGGATCAGCGGGTTGCTGTCGCCGGACGCCGGAGCCGCCGCTGTCACGGCCGGTGTCTTCGTCGTCATCGCGCTCAGCATGGTCCCGCGCGCGGTGATGACCGTCGCGCAGGCGAGCCTGTCGGCGGTCGGGGACGTGCGGATCCCGTCCCTGACGATCATCGTCGGCCGGTGGGCACTGCTCGTGCCGATGACGCTCCTCCTCGTGTTCTGGCTGGATGGCGGCGTGGTCGGGGTCTGGGTGGCGGAGACCCTCAGCGTGGTCGTACTCGCGGCCGTGCTGCTCGTGCGGCTGGTCCGCGGCCGGAGGCTCGACCGGCCGCCGGCGCCGTCCGCCCCCGAGAGGACAGAAGCCCTGTCGGGTACCGACTAGTTCCCCGGAGAACAGCAATGCACGATGAAAAAGATCATCTTCCACCCGAGGCCGCGCCGTGGAGACGGCGGCTGGCCGCGCCCCGGCTGGGCTTCCCCCGCTGGGCCCGCGACCATCCCGACCGGCTCGTCTACGGCTCGAACGAGTCCGGCACGTGGGAGGTCTACGCGTGGGACCGGTCCACCGGCGTACGTCGCCAGGTGACCGACCGCCCCGGCGGGACGACGTTGTTCGCCATCGATCCGGGCGGAGGCCGGATCTGGTGGTTCGACGACACGGGCGGCGACGAACGCGGGCGCTGGATGATCGAGTCGTTCGACGGCTCGTCGCGCACCCGCGCGAGTCGCTCCCTCGGCCCCGCCTACCATGCCGGCCTGGTGCTCGCGCGCCGGTTCGCGCTGATCGGCTCCTCGGACGACGACGGCACGACGATCTCGCTGCTGCCCAGGGACGGCGCGCCCCGGTCCCTGTACCGGCACCGGCGGCACGCCATGCTGGAGACGCTCGACCGCGAGGAGCGCTTCTTCGCGATCCGGCACTCCGAGGACGGGAACGCGATGCACATGGGGCTGCGCGTCCTCGACCTGGACGGCCGGACCCGGGGCGAGCTGCCGAGCGAGCCGGGCGTCGCGCTCCGCGCGGGCGCCTGGTCGCCGCTCGCCGGCGACTACCGCCTGCTGATCACACGCGATGTCCTGGGCACCCTCCGGCCCGCGGTGTGGACGCCGCTCACCGGCGCCGTCGACGGGCTCGACCTCGACCTGCCGGGGGAGGTCTCGTGTCTGGGCTGGTACCCGGACGCCCGTTCGGTGCTGCTCCTGCACGGGTACCGCGCCCGGACGGAACTGTTCCGCTACGACCTCCAGTCCGGCGCCTGCGTCCGCCTGGACGTCCCCACGGGCACGGTCACCGACGCCCGGGTGCGCACCGACGGGGCGCTCTGCTACGAGTGGAGCGACAGCCGCACCCCGCCCGGCGTGTACTCCGGTTCCCGGCTGCTGCTGAGCCCGGAAGAGGGCCCCGGCCCGGACGGCGTGCCCTACCGGGACCTGTGGCTCGACGACCTGCACGCCTTCGTCGCCGAGCCGCCCGGACCCGGCCCCCATCCCACGGTGTTCCTGATCCACGGCGGCCCCATCGCCCACCACGCGGACGCCTTCAACCCGCGGGTCCAGGCGTGGGTGGACCACGGCTTCGCGGTCGCCCTCGTCAACTACCGCGGCAGCGACGGGTACGGCGGTGCCTGGCGGGACGCCATCATCGGCAACCCGGGATTCGGCGAGTTGGAGGACATCGGTGCCGTACGCGACCTGCTGGTGAAGGAGGGGACTGCCGACCCGGCGCGCCTCCTGCTCGTGGGGCACTCGTGGGGCGGCTACCTGGCGCTGCTCGGAGCCGGTCTGGAACCCGACCGCTGGAGCCTGGCCATCGCCGACGCGCCGGTGGCGGACTACGAGGCCGCCTACGCCGACGAGATGGACGCGCTGAAGATGCTCGACAACGCGCTGTTCGGCGGCTCTCCGGAGGAGCTTCCGGAGCTGTACCGCGAGCGGTCCCCGCTGACGTACGTCGAGCGGGTGAAGGTACCGCTCCTCATCCTGGCGGCGGCCAACGACCCGCGCTGCCCCATCCGTCAGATCGAGAACTACCTGACCCGGCTGGAGGAACTCGGCAAGCCCCACGAGGTGCTCCGCCTCGACTTCGGCCACGGAGCGCACGTGACCGGCGACGTCATCCGCAAGGTCGAGACGCAGATCGGGTTCGCCGCGCGTCACCTCGGCACGCCGGAGCCGAGGTGAGCCCCGCCGCGGGAGAGGCGGGCGGCCCGGTGACGATCCGCGAGTTCCGCGCCGGCGACGCCGACGCGGCGGCCGCGCTGCTGCGGCCGCTCCTGCCCGTGGACGAACTGGTCACCCCGGCGCGGCTCCTGCACCGCCACGAGGTCCTCGGCGGGGACTGCCGGTGGCTCGTCGCGGTGGAGGGGGAGCGGGTGGTCGGCTGGGCGCAGGCCGAACGCGCGCTCGTCGCCGGGGCCGGCGACTCGTACCGGGTCTGGGCGAGCGGTGGCGGACCCGCGGGCCGGAACGACCTGGCGGGCGAACTGCTCGACGCGGCCGAGGAGTGGGCGGTGTCCCGGGGAGCGCGCGTGCTGCGCACCTGGTCGCTCGGCGACCTGCCGGCGGGGCACGGTTACACACTCGCGCGGACGGACCGTACGAGCGTGCTCGACCTCCCATGCACCCTCGGGGACGAGGATGACGGGCCGGACGGGTACCGGCTGGTTCCGCTCGCCGCCCTCCCGGATGGAGGCCGGGAGCTGTACCGCCTGTACACGCTCGTCGACAGCGACGCGCCCACCGAGATGGAGGCGGCCGGGCTCCCGCCCGATATCTGGGAGCGGTACGTCCGGCAGGACCCGCTCCTGGCGCCGGAGGGCGGCTTCGTCGCGCTCGCCGGCGACCGCCCGGTGGCACTCACCCTGCTCGACGTCGACCGCGAACGCCGGGTGGCGGCCACCCACCTGACCGGGACGCTGCGCGAACACCGGGGCCGGGGTCTCGCCAAGCGACTGAAGCGAGCCTCCCTCCGCTGGGCCGCCGGCCAGGGGATCCGCACCGTCGGGGCGAGCAACGACGCGACGAACGCGGCGATGCTCGCCATCAACGAGGGTCTGGGCTACCGGCCGGCGGCGGACCGGCTCGTCTGGGTGAAGACCCTCGGCTGAGACGTGCGAATCGTCCGGGGCATGGAGAAAGGCAGCCGTACGAGCCGGTCGTGTCCCGTCGACGGGACACGACCGGCCATTCCGGTGAATTGCTCGATTATCCCGCGTTGACTTCTCCGGAATGGGCTGGTTATCGTCGCCGTTATTGCCGTGGTTGTCTTTTCTATTAGCGCACTCCGATCCCTGTTTCCGGCCTTTCTGTGCCCATGTGATGGAGAGACCAGTGACCAGCCAGGACGACCGGAACGGGCCCATCGCCGTCATCGGCATGGCGTGCCGCTTCCCGGGAGCGGGCGATCCCGCCGCGTTCTGGCGGAACCTGGTCGAGGGCCGGGAGTCGATCACCCGCCGGCCCGGCAGGCCGGCGCCCGGCGGGGGTGAGTACGTCCCGGCGCGCGGCCTGGTCGAGCACCCCGAGTGGTTCGACGCCGACTACTTCGGCTACTCACCCCGCGAGGCGCGGATCATCGACCCCCAGCACCGGCTGTTCCTCGAATGCGCGGTGGAGGCGCTGGAGAACGCCGGCCACGATCCCCGCCGTCACCCCGGCGCGATCGGCGTGTACGCGGGGAGCACGGAGAACTCCTACGGGGAGATGCTCCGATCCCGGCGCGACCGCCTGCCCTCGGTGTCGGACCTGGAGATCCGGGTGGCGACCGGGGCCGACTTCCTCAGCAGCAGGGTCGCCTACAAGCTGGGCCTGCGCGGCCCGTCCGTCACCGTCCAGGCGGCCTGCGCCACGTCGCTCGTCGCCGTCCACCTGGCCGCGCGGGCGCTGCTGTCCGGTGAATGCGACCTCGCCCTGGCCGGCGGGGTCACCGCGCGGGTCCTCGTACGGCTCGACCGGTACTCCGGCACGGGGATCCAGGCGCCGGACGGGGTCTGCCGGGCCTTCGACGCCGCCGCCCAGGGCGTGGTGGACGGTGACGGCGCGGGCGTCGTCGTGCTGCGACGTCTCCCGGAGGCGCTGGCCGACGGCGACCACGTCCACGCGGTCCTGCGCGGATCGGCGGTGAACAACGACGGCGCCGACCGCATGGGCTACACCGCGCCCGGCGTCGGCGGGCAGGCCGCCGTCATCCGCGCGGCGCAGCGGGCCGCCGGGGTGGACGCCGGGACCATCACCTACGTCGAGGCCCACGGCACCGCCACCCCTCTGGGCGACCCCGTGGAGGTGGCCGCGCTGACCCGTGCGTTCCGGCAGGACACCGATCGCCGCGGGTACTGCCGGATCGGATCGGTGAAGACCAACATCGGGCACACGGACGCCGCCGCGGGCGTGGCCGGGCTGATCAAGACGGTGCTGGCCCTGGAGCACGGCATGATCCCGCCCAGCCTGCACTTCGCGACGCCCAATCCGCAGATCGACTTCGCCGCGAGCCCCTTTCGCGTCGCCACCCGGGCCGAGGAGTGGCCGGCCGGGGACGCTCCCCGGCGCGCGGGCGTCAGCTCGTTCGGCGTGGGCGGGGTCAACGCGCACGCCGTCCTGGAGGAACCGCCGGCCCCTCCGCGACCGGCGGGCCCGAGCGGTCCCGAGCTCCTGCCCGTCTCCGCGCGAACCCCGGCGGCCCGTACGGCCGCGGTCGCGCGGCTCGCCGCTCACCTGCGCGCCCACCCGGAGCTGCCGATCGCCGACGTGGCCTGGACGCTGCAGGCCGGACGCCGCGAGCACGCGCACCGGTGCTTCGCGATCGTGGCCGGACACGCGCAGGCGCTGAGCGTGCTGGCCGCCGAGGAGGACGGCCTCGTCACCTCCGACGGCGGGGCCCCGGACCGGCCCCTGACGTTCGTGTTCCCGGACCTCTCCGCGGGGCCGGGCCGGCCGGAGGAGCTGAGTCGGCTGTACGCCGCCGAGCCGGAGTTCCGCCGTGCCGTCGACGAGATTCCCCTGCCGCCGAAGGCCCGGGCGGTGTTCCGCGACGGCGCGGGAGCCGCCGGCCCGGCGACCGCACGGCTCGTCGCGTTCGCGGAGGCGTACGCACTGGCGCGACTCTGGCAGAAGTGGGGCGTACGGCCCGCGGCGGTGGCGGGCGAGGGTACCGGGAGGCTCGTCGCCGCGGCCGTGACCGGCGTCTTCCCGGCGGCGGACGCGCTACGGCTGGCGGGCGAGGAGCCTCGCCTCCCGCCTGAGCGGTTCGTCCGGCTCGTCCGCGCAATCGGGCCGCGCGAGCCCGCGATCCCCTTTGTTGCGCCGGGCTCCGCGCCGAGTTCGGTGCCGGGCTCCGTACCGGGTTCCGCGCCGCGCTCCGTACCGGGTTCCGCGCCAGCTCCCGCACCGGCCTCTGCGCCGGGCTCCGCGCCGGGCCTCGCGCCAGGTTCGGTGCCGGGCTCCGTACCGAGCTCCGCGCCAGGCTCCGCGTCGGCCTCCGTACCGGCCTCTGCGCCGGGCTTCGCACCGTCCTCCGCGCCGGTCACCGACCCGGCGTACTGGGGTGCGCTTGTCGGCGAGGAACGCGACGACGCCCTGGCCGGGCTGCTGGGCGGTCCCGGGCGGATCCTGCTCGAGCTCGGCACCGGAGCGCGCCTGGCCGACCTTGCCCGACGCCGGCCGCAGGAGACCGGCCGGCACCTGCTGCTGTCCACCCCGGACGAGCGGTCCCTGCTGTCCGCGCTCGGCCACCTGTGGCTGGCCGGTCTCCCCGTCTCCTGGGCGGCGGTCCACGAGGGGCGGCGGCCGGCCCGCGTGCCCCTTCCCACGTATCCGTTCGAGCGACGGCGCTACCTCGTCGAGCCGGCCGGCCCGCCGCCGTCGGAGCGACCCGCCGAGCCGGCTGGTCCCGCGGCCGGCCCGGTGACGCCGGAAGTGATCGCCGGGCTGTTCGCGGAGATCCTCGACCTGCCCGAGGTCGAGCCGGACGAGAGCTTCTTCGACCTGGGCGGCGACTCGCTGATCGCGGCCCGCCTTCTCGCGCGGGCCCGCGAGCTGTTCCCGGTGGACCTCGCCACGCGAGCGATGTTCGAGGCCCCGACTCCGGCCGAGCTCGCCGCCCTGATCGGCGAGCGCATGGCGGACGGCGCCGCCGGACCGACGCCATGACGGCGGCGTCCTCCGGCACCGCCCGCTGGCTGGTCCGCCGCCGGTGGCGCCCGGACGCTTCCGTCGGCCTCTACTGTTTCGCGCACGCCGGGGGATCGCTCGGGGAGTACCTCCGCTGGTCCGATGATCTGCCCGGGCTCCAGCTGTGGGGTGTGCACCTCCCGGGCCGTACGTCGCGGTCGGGCGAGCCGCCCTTCACCCGCATGGCCCCGCTGGTCGAGGCGCTGGTGACCGAGATCAGGTTCGCCCGGCCGTTCGTGTTCTTCGGCCACAGCCTCGGCGCGCTGGTGGCGTTCGAGGTGGCACGGGAGCTGCGGAGGCGAGACCGCGAACAGCCGGTACGGCTGGTCCTGTCCTCCTGTCCGGCGCCGCCCATCGCCCGCGCCGGGCTCCCGCTGCACGCGCTTCCCGACGCCGGCCTGCTCGCGGAGATCGAGCGGCGCTGGGGCGCGTTGTCCGCCGAGCTGCGAACGGACCCGGACCTGCTGGCGCACACGCTCGCCTGCCATCGGGCCGACCTCGAACTGCTGGAGACGTACCGGTACCGTCCGGGCGAGCCCCTCGACGTCCCGATCACCGCGCTCGCCGGGACCGGCGAAACGAGCGCCGCCCGTGTGCGCGGCTGGGCCGCGCACACGCGGGCCCCGCTCACCGTCCGGCTGCTGCCCGGCGGCCATTTCTACTTCCGTGAGCGGCGCGACGAGGCGTTGCGCGCGCTGCGCGACGCGGTCACCGGCGGCCCGCCCTCCCCATGAACGGTCACACACGAGGAAGGGGTTCCCCGATGCATCGGATCGGCGTGGTGGGCGCGGGCACCATGGGAATCGGCGTCTCGCAGCTCTTCGCCGAAGGCGGATACGACGTCGTGCTGGTCGACACCTCTGACGACATCCTCGACCGCGCCCGGACCGAGATCACGCGCAACGTACGGATGGCGCCGCTGGTCCGGCCGTCGGCGCCGAGGAGACGTCCGGAGGAGGTCGTCGGGCGCATCCGCTTCACCACCGACCTGACGCGGCTGAAACGGGCCGAGTACGTCATCGAGAACGTCACGGAGCAGTGGGAGGTCAAGCGTCCGCTCTACCGGGAACTGGACGCCGTCTGCCCACCGGACGTCTGCCTCGGCGTGAACACCTCGGCGATCCCGATCACCCGGATCGCCTCGCTCACCGGGCGGCCGGCCAGAGTCGTCGGGACGCACTTCATGAACCCGGCTCCGCTCATGCCGACCGTCGAGGTCATCCGCGGCCACCACACGTCGCGGGAGACGATCGAACGCACGACGGCCCTGCTCGACGACGTCGGCAAGGACCACGTCGTCGTGGAGGACTCCCCGGGATTCGTCACGAACCGGGTCCTGATGCTCACCATCAACGAGGCCGTCTTCCTCCTGCACGAGGGAGTCGCCTCCGCCACGGACGTCGACCGGCTCTTCAAGGAGTGCTTCGGGCACGCGATGGGCCCGCTGGAGACGGCGGACCTGATCGGCCTGGACACCGTGCTCCGCTCGCTCGACGTCCTCCACGACGGCTTCGGCGACCCCAAGTATCGGCCGTGCCCGCTGCTGCGCAGGCTGGTCGACGCCGGCCTGTACGGCCGGAAGGCCGGCCGGGGCTTTCACTCCTACGAGCCGGGTCACGCGGCCCCGGCGATCTCGAGAGGGGACCAGTGCGGTGACTGAGGACGTGAGGGAACAGATCCGCCGGTTCGTCGCCGAACACGCGAACGGCGTACGCGCCGACGACGATGAGGAGCTGTTCGGCACCGGCCTGGTGAACTCCCTCTTCGCCGTGCAGCTCGTCATGTGGATCGAGCGGCGGTTCGGCGTTCACGCGGACGGCGCGGACCTCGACTTCGCCAACTTCGCCACGGTGGCGGCGATCGACTCCTTCGTCCGCCGGAAGCGGGCGGGCGTGTGAACCCCGACCTGACCGCCGAGCAGCGGCGGCTCCGCGCCGAGATCATCGCGTTCGCCCGGGAGGAGCTGGGACGCGATGTGGCGGCCGATGACCGGGAGGCGCGTTTCCCGGTGGAGGACTGGCGCCGGTGCGCCGCGTTCGGGGTGCTCGGCTGGCCGGTCCCCGTCGAGTACGGCGGCCGGGGCCTGGACCCGCTGACGGTGATCGTCGCGCTGGAGGCCCTCGGCTACGGCTGCCGCGACAACGGGCTGGTCTTCGCGGTCAACAACCATCTGTGGGGCTGCGTGATCTACCTGCTGACCCACGGGACCGACGAACAGAAGAGGCGTTATCTGCCGGCTCTGTGCGACGGCACGCTCATCGGCGCGCACGCGCTGACGGAGCCGGAGGCGGGCTCGGACGTCCTCGGCCTGCGCACCACCGCCGAGCGCGACGGCGACCACTACCGGCTGCGCGGTACGAAGTGCTTCGTCAGCAACGGCCCGGTCGCCGACGTGTTCGTCACCCTCGCCCGTACCGGCGACCGGGAACGGGCGCAGGACGGGCTGACGGCGTTCCTCGTCACCGCGGATCTGCCCGGCGTCGACCGGACGCGGGAGCTGTCCAAGATGGGGCTGCGCACCACACCGATGGGGGTGGTGGAGTTCGACGACGTCCGGGTGCCCGCGGCGAACGTGCTCGGACGCGAGGGCGCGGGCTATCCGGTCTTCACCTCGACCATCGAGTGGGAGCGGTCCTTCATGTTCGCAGCCCAGGTGGGCGCGATGGAGCGGCTCCTGGAGGAGTCCGTCCGGCACGCCAACGCCCGGCGGCAGTTCGGGCGGTCGATCGGCGGCTTCCAGGCGGTCGCCCACCAGATCGCGGACATGAAGATCCGGCTGGAGCTGGCCCGGCTGCTCCTGTACCGGGTGGGCCGGCTCAAACGCGACGGCAGGATGGCGCTGACCGAGGCGACGATCGCCAAGATCTTCATCAGCGAGAGCCTGGTGCGCACCGCGACGGCGGCGGTCGAGATTCACGGCGCACGGGGCTACGTGACCGAGTCGGGGCTGGAACGGGAGCTCCGCGACGCGCTCGGCGGCCCGATCTACGCCGGCACCTCGGCGGTCCAGCGCGGCATCCTGGCCGAGCTGGTGGGGGTGCACGGAGCGCTGTCCGGGGACCGGGGCGGGGAGCCCGGATGACCTCGGCCCGTACGCACCGGATCCCGCTCGACCCCCCGGTGCCGGGGGCCCACGCCGGGGAGCTCGCCCGGCGGGTGTACTTCGTCTCCGAGACGATCACCGCCTTCGCGCTCGTCCACGGCGGGGAGGAGGTACGGGCGGTGGACGTGACCGTGCGCGGCCCGGCCGACCTGGACGAGCTCACGCGGAAGCTCCGCTTCGTGGTGGCCAACGACGTCCTCGGCCGGCGCGTGTTCGCCCCCAAGGTCGTCTGGCGCGGATCCGCCGGGGGAGACGCGCGGGAGGTCTTCGACGAGCTGCTGGCCAGGGGCGTCGCGTGGGAGGCGGGCGACGGGCAGGTCGCCGTGGGCGAGCCGGTGCTGTCGCTGATGGACCACCTCGACGCCGCGATCCGTGCCCTGGCCGTCGAGGAGTTCGGCGCGCGCGAGATGCGCTATCCGACGCTCATCCCGACCCGCGCGATGCGGCGCGGCGGCTACCTGGAGTCCTTCCCGCAGCTCCTGATGTTCGCGTCCCGCCTGCACGGAGACGTCGACGCCTACCGCGGGTTCCTCGGCGCGCTCGCCGACGGGGAGGATCCGGCGGAGGGCCTGCGCGCGTACGGCGGCCCGGCCGACCACTGCCTGCCGCCCACCATGTGCTTCCACACCTACCACCAGCTCGCCGACCGGCCGCTGCCCGATCCGGCGCTCGCGGTGACCGCCCGCGGCAAGTCGTTCCGGTTCGAGTCCCGGTACCGGCGCTCGCTGGAGCGGCTGTGGGACTTCACCATCCGCGAGGTCGTCTTCCTCGGCCCGCTGACGTACGTCGTGGACGCCCGCCGGCGGCTGATGAGGCGCGTCTTCGGGCTGATGGAGGATCTCGGCCTCGGCGGGCGCTGCGAGGTCGCCGAAGACCCGTTCTTCGCCGCCGAGAGGACGGCCGAGCGGCTGCTGTCCCAGCGGCTGATGGAGCTGAAGTACGAGCTGCGGCTCCCGCTGGACGTGGGGCGTGACGTCGCCGTCGGGTCCTTCAACTTCCACGAGCGGTTCTTCGGGGAGTCGTACGGCATCGGCCTGCCAGGCGAGCGCGGGGCGGCCTTCACCGCCTGCGCCGGGTTCGGGCTCGAACGCCTCGCGTACGCCTTCCTGTGCCGGCACGGACTGGATCCCGCGTGCTGGCCCGAGGCCGTACGTGCGGCCGTGACGCCGTGACCGCCGAGCCCCGCCTGCTGACGCTCTCGGCGCCGGACGCCGCCGCGCTGGACCGGGCCACCGGCGAACTCGTCGCGCGCCTGGAGTCCGGGGGACAGGCCGCGCTGGACGCGGCGGCCGGGGTCCCGGCCGGCGATGGCGCGCAGCCGCGGCGCGCGGTCGTGGCGGCGACGGCGGCCGAGGCCGTACGGCGGCTGCGCAAGCGGGATCCGCGCCGGGTGTTCACCGGCCGGCCGGATCGCCGGCGGCCTCTCGTGTTCCTGTTCTCCGGGGTCGGGGACCACTATCCGGGCCTGGCCGCCGGGATTTACGAGCGCCTGCCGATGTTCCGGCGCGAGCTCGACCGCTGTTTCCGGTTGCTCGAACCCGAGCTCGGAACGGACCTGCGCGAGGTCCTGTACCCGGAGGGTGGCGCGGGCGGGCGTCCCGGCCTGGCCGCGCTCTTCGACCGGCACGGCTCCGGCCAGGAGATCCACCGCACGCTCATCGCCCAACCCCTGGTCTTCTCGATGCAGTACGCGCTGGCCCGGGCGCTGCGCACGCTCGGCGTCGAGCCGTCCGCCATGCTCGGCTACAGCGTCGGCGAGTACGTCGCCGCCTGCGTCGCCGGGGTGATCTCGCTGGAGCACGCGCTGCGCCTGGTCGCCCACCGGGCCCGGCTCGTGGACGGCCTGCCCGGGGGAGCGATGCTCGCCGTCATGTCCGGTCCGGCGCCGCTGCGGCCCTTCCTCGGCGACTCGGTGGCGGTCGCCGCGCTGAACGGGCCGGAGCTGACCGTGCTGTCCGGGCCGGTCGAGGCGGTCGAACGGGCCGGCCGGCGGCTGGCCGACCAGGGGATCGGCTGCCGCCGGCTCGCAGCGTCGCACGCCTTCCACTCACCGATGATGGAGCCGCTGGCCGAACCACTGCGCGCACTGGCCGCCGGGTTCCCGCTCCGGCCGCCCGCCGTGCCGTTCGTGTCGAACGTGACGGGAACCTGGATCACCGCGGGCGAGGCCACGGACCCCGCGTACTGGGCTCTCCACCTGCGGCGGACGATCAGATTCGCGGACGGTCTGCGGACGGCGTGGCGGCTGGTCGATCCGATCTTCGTCGAGCTCGGCCCGGGGCGGACGCTGACCAGGCTGGCCCTGGCCGTCGCCGCCCGGCGGCCCGAGGAGGCGACGGTCGCGCAGACGCTGCCGGGCCCGTTCGAGAGTCACACCGACCGCGAACTCCTGCTCGCCACGGCCGGGCGGCTCTGGACGGCCGGCGTGGAGATCGACTGGCGGGCGCTGACGCGGACCTGAACCGGGCCCGGTCACGGGCCGGATCAGACCCCGGCCAGAGCGGACACCGTGGCCAGCGGGTCGGCGGTCACCGCGCACAGCAGACGCCGGTAGCGTTCGGCCGCCTGGGCCACGGTCTCGGCGTCGAACAGGTCACCGTCGTACTCCCAGATGAGCTCGATCGCGCCGGAGGGGCCCCGGCCGTTCTCGCCGACCTGCCCGACCGACTGCTCCGCTCGCGGAATCGCGATGACGTTGAGGTCGAACTTCGCGGTGCCGTTGGCGATGGCCGGTGTCACCTCGACCTCCAGACCGGGCATGGTGAGGGCGCGCATCGGCGCGTCGTGGAAGGCGAACACCACCTGGCACAGCGGCTGCCGGCCGGGCACCCGGGCGGGGCGCATGGCGGCGACCACGCGGTCGAACGGCACGTCCTGGTTGGCCTGGGCGCCGAGGACGACCGAACGCGCGCGTCCGAGCAGGTCCCGGAACGTGGGATCACCGCGCAGGTCGGCCCGCAGCGCCACGGTGTTGACCAGCATGCCGAAGAGCCGCTCGGTCTGCCGCCGGCGGCGGCCCGCGATCCCGGATCCGACGCAGAAGTCGTCCTGCCCCGACCAGTGGCACAGCAGCACCTCGAACGCGGCGAGCATCGCCGTGAACAGCGTCACCCCTTCCCGCCTCGCGAGGTCGCGCGTCCGGTCGGCGAGCTCGGCGGGGATCTCGAACCGCGGCGCGTCGCCGATGAAGCGCCGCGTGGCCGTGCGCGGGCGGTCGGTGGGCAGGTCGAGGAACTCCGGGACGCCGGCCAGCTCCTCCCGCCAGTGGGCGAGCTGCCGGTCCGCCGCCGGTCCGTCCATCCAGGACCGCTGCCAGCCGGCGAAGTCGGCGAACTGCAGTTCCGGCTCGGGCAGCGGCGCGGGCCCGCCGGTGACGGCGGCGCGGTACAGGGCGCACAGCTCGCCGACGAAGTTGTTGAACGCCCAGCCGTCGTGGACCAGGTGGTGTTCGACGTGCAGGAGAATGTGCCGGTCGTCCGCGAGCCGCAGCAGCCGCCAGCGCACCAGCGGCAGCCGGTCGACCGGGATCACCGAGGCGACCGCGTCGCGGATGACGTCGCGGGCCGCGGCGGCGGGATCGGGGGCGCCGCGCAGGTCGTCGAGGGCCGGCTCGACCGTGAAGGGCGGGTGCACCACCTGCCGTGGGCCGTCAGGGCCGTCACCGAACGTCGTGCGGTAGACCTCGTGCCGACGGACGATCTCGGTCAGCGCACCTGCGAGGGCGTCGCGGTCGAGCGTCCCGGACAGCTCGATCGTCGACTGGAACTGGTAGGCGCGGATGCCGGGGTGGAGCTGTTGCAGGAACCACAGCCGCTCCTGCGCGTAGGACAGGGGCAGCGGTCCGCCGCGCGTGACCGGGCGGATCTCCGGCACCGCCTCTCCCGCGGGCGGGGACCCGGCCACCTCCTCGGCGAGCCGCCGCAGGCCGGGCGCGGTGAACACCGTCTCCAGGGGCAACTCGACGCCGAACTCGGTCCGGACCCGGGCCACGAGACGGCTCGCCAGCAGCGAGTGACCGCCGAGCTCGAAGAAGTCGTCGTCGGCGCCGGGCCGGCCCTGGCCGAGCAGGTCCGCCCAGATCGCGGCGAGCCGCTCCTCGACCTCGCCCTCCGGGGCGGTACGGGAGCGGCGCGGCCGGGCGTGGTCGGCCGCCGCGGGCAGCGCCGCGTGATCGAGCTTGCCGTTCGGCGTGAGCGGGAACTCCGCGAGGAACACCAGGTCGGCGGGCACCATGACGTCCGGCAGGGAACGCCGGACGTGGCGGCGCAGATCGGCGGACAACCGCGCGGTGCCGGACCAGGCCAGCGCGGACGGATCGGCCGTCCGCCGTTCGGGGGCGTCCGGACGGGTCGTGCCGAGTGTGGGGGTTCGGTCGGACAACGGTGCGGTGTCGGATCGGGTCGGGTCGGCGGTCCGCCGTTCGGCGTCGCCCGGACGGAACGCGCCGAGCGCGCGGGCCCGGTCCGGGGCGGGGACCACGTAGCCGACCAGCCGTGGATGTCCCTCGGCGTCCGGCCGGGCGACGACCACCGCGCCGTCGACCGCCTCGTGCCGGGACAGCACGGCCGCGACCTCGCCCGGCTCGATCCGTACGCCCCGGATCTTGACCTGGTCGTCCAGCCGCCCGAGGAACTCCAGCGCGCCGTCGTCGCGCCACCGCGCCCGGTCGCCGGTCCGATAGAGCCGGGCGCCGGACGCTCCCGACAGGTGGTCCGGCACGAAGCACTCCGCCGTGAGCCCCGGCCGGCCGAGATAGCCACGGGCCGGTGCCACCCCGCCGATCAGCAGCTCGCCCGCCTCGCCCGGCCCGAGCGGCCGCAGGTCCGCGTCGACCACGAAGGTGTCCACGTTCGTGATCGGGAAGCCGATGGGGATCGTCCCCTCGCCCGGCCCGCACTCCCAGGCGGTGACCTGAACCGCCGTCTCGGTCGGGCCGTAGAGGTTGTGCAGCCGCGCGCCGGGCAGGCGTTCGAACGACCGCTCGGCCAGGTCGGCGGTGAGCGCCTCGCCACTGCAGATCACGTGCCGGACCGTGCCGCACTCCTCGACGCCGGGCGCGGCGAGGAACACCCGCAGCATCGACGGGACGAAGTGCAGGACGGTGACGCCCGCTCGGCGGATCGTCTCGACCAGGTACGCGGGGTCGCGGTGCCCGCCGGGCCGCGCGAGCACGAGCCGCGCCCCGGTCATCAGCGGCCAGAACAGCTCCCAGATGGAGACGTCGAAGCCGAAGGGCGTCTTCTGCAGGACCCGGTCTCCGGAAGTGAGCCCGTACGCGTCCTGCATCCAGGCCAGCTTGTTCGCGATGGCGCGGTGAGTGTTCATCGCCGCCTTGGGCGATCCGGTCGATCCGCTGGTGTAGATGACGTACGCCAGGTCGTCCGGGTGGGGATCCGGCGACGGCCCGGGCTCGTCTTCGGGGGCCTCGTCGAGGGTGTCGAGGAAGAGGACCGGTCCAGAGAACGCGGGCAGCGCCTCGCGCGTGCCGTTCCGGGTGAGGAGCACGCGCGCGCCGGAGTCGGCGAGCATGAAGGCCAGCCGCTCGGCGGGGTGCCCGAGGTCGAGCGGTACGTAGGCCGCTCCGGCGGCGAGCACGCCGAGCAGCGCGACCGGCAGGTCCAGGGAGCGCTCCATGCCCACGGCGACCCGGTCGTCCGGGCCCACGCCCGCGGTGCGCAACCGCGCGGCGAGCCGCTCCACGCGCCACCACATCTCGCCATATGTCAGGCGGTCGCCCTCGAATTCCAGGGCGACCCGATCCGGCGACTTCGCGGCCTGCCGTGCGACGGCCTGACAAATCATCATGGTCCTTATCCTCCGAAAAGATAAGGCCGCATACAAGATGCAAAAAACAGCGGGAAAGCGGTATACATGGCCGGAGTAATCAATGGCGAAAACGGCGAATTCACATTGGAGACAGCGGCGAGTCGTGCAACCTTCCAATGTCAGGGGAAAGCCGCGCACCGGCGGAGGGCTCCGGCGTTCGCCGGACTTCCTGCGGCTCTGGGCCGCCCAGTCGATCAGCGAGACGGGGACCCAGGTGGGGCAGCTCGCCGTTCCTCTTCTCGCGATCGGTGCGCTGCACGCCTCTCCCGCCGCGCTGGGCTTCCTGGCGGGCGCGCGCACCCTGCCGTTCCTCGTGCTCTCCCTGCCGGCGGGCGCGATCCTCGACCGCATGCGGCGCCGGCCGGTCCTCATCGTCGCCGACCTGTGCCGCGCCGCCCTGCTGGGAAGCGTGCCCGCGGCGTACGCGCTGGGCGTCCTGTCGTTCCTCCAGCTCTACGCGGTCGCCGTCCTCGCCGGCGTCTTCACCGTCTGCTTCGACGTCTCCTACCAGAGCTACCTGCCGGCGCTGGTGCGGCGCGAGCACCTGACCGAGGCGAACACGAAGCTCACCATCACCGGATCGGCGGCGGAGATGGTGGGGCCGGGCGCGGCCGGTGTGCTCGCCGGAGTGATCGGAGCCGCCGCGACCGTGCTGCTGGACGCGGTCAGCTTCCTCGTCTCCGGCCTGCTGTGCCGCGCCATCCGGCACACCGAGCCGAGGCCCGACGCGGGCGGAGGCCGGGCGGCCCGGTCGCTCCGCCGGGAGGTCGGCGAAGGGCTCGCGTTCGTGGTGCGCGATCCGAAGCTCAGCCGGATCGCCGCCTGCGCGAGCCTGGTCAACCTCGCGTCATCCATGTTCACGGTGCTGCTGACGCTGTACATGGTGCGGACGCTGGGCTACCCGTCCGCCCTCGTCGGGCTCGTGTTCGCGCTCTGCGGCGTCGGGTTCGTCCTCGGCGCGCTGAGCGTCGGCCCGGTGATCAGACGCCTCGGGTACGGCCGTACGATCACGGCTGGGGCGCTGGTCTCCGCGGCGGGCCTGGTCGTGCTGCCCGCCACGTCACCCGCGATGTCCCTTCCGTTCCTCGCCGTAGGACAGCTGGTCTTCGGTTTCGGCGTCCCTCTGTTCAACGTCGCTCAGGTGACGCTGCGGCAGTCCGTCACGCCGAGCCGGCTCCAGGCCCGGATGAACGCGTCCATGCGGTTCCTCATCTGGGGCACGCTCGCGCTCGGCGGCCCGGCCGGGGGATTCCTCGCCGAGGTCGCCGGGACACGGCCGGCCATGGTCGTCGCGGCGGTGATCGGGTGCCTGCCCCTGGCGCCTCTCGTGTGGTCACCGGTTCCCGCGCTGCGCACGCTCCCGCCGCACCCTTCGGCGGACTGACGGCCGGTCGGCGGGGGCGGCCCCTGTCTCGTCGACGGGACAGCGGCCGCCTGTGCCCGCACGCTCACTCCTCCGCGAGCCGCTCCGCCTGGGCGACGGCGGTCGCACGCAGCTCACCGTCGTACCGGACCCGGCCGCCGGCGCCGGTGTGGACCGGTTGCCGGCCGCCCGTCCGCCGGACCACCGTGACGCTGTTCTGGGCCAGTTTGTGCGGCTCCAGGAGGTTGAGGATCTCCAGCTCGCCCGGGCGCGCCCGCTGCAGGCCGGCCAGGTACCGCAGGATGGCCTCACCCTCCGGATAGGTCATCAGGTAGTGGAGGACGACCAGGCCGCCGTCGGGGTTGATCAGATCGAGGAAGTGGTCGACGAAGTAGAGGCAGTCCCACGCGTCCACCCATGCCAGGTCGATCGGCGCGAAGCCCGGTGGCAGCCGGTCGCGGCACTCCCGGAGAGTGGCGTCGACGATGGTGACCC
This sequence comes from Actinoallomurus sp. CA-142502, assembly GCF_050936355.1. Lineage (NCBI taxonomy): Bacteria > Bacillati > Actinomycetota > Actinomycetes > Streptosporangiales > Thermomonosporaceae > Actinoallomurus > Actinoallomurus sp. CA-142502. The sequence continues at coordinate 7,244,793 of NZ_JBNJMY010000001.1, read as the reverse complement.
GGTCCGCGAGGCCCAGGTCGGCCAGGACCTCCCCGACCCGCCCGGCGGAGGAACCGGCGTTCGACAGATCGTCCACCGCGACGAACTCGGGCCGGTAGGGCTCCAGGTAGCTCGCCGGCGCGGCGAGGGGCGGTTCGGCCGTGAGCCAGGCTTCGTCGAGCGGCGATCCGGCGGCGAGGTGGGACCGGGTCTTGGCCGCCAGGGCGACGGCCTCCTCGCGTGCCCGCTCCTCGGTCTCCTTCAGGGCCGCCGCCAGGAACGCCGTGGTGTAACCCATCCCGATCTCCAGCACCCGGCGCGGCCGGGCCAGCCGGACCAGGTCGGCCAGTAGGGGGGCGACCGCCTCGGTCCCCATGCCGGGGACGCGGAGCCGGTCGGCCGCGGCGCGGTGCCGGGCCTGCTCGGTCGTGAATCCTCCTTCGTCGGAGGGTGTGACCACGGGGCCGTGTTTTTTGATGCCCTCGCTTCGCTCGGTCATGGGCGTACTCCCGTTGGCCGGGCGAGTTCGCGTAGCCGGGCGAGGTGGTCCAGGCCGGCCAGCACGGTCGCGGCGGGCAGGCCGAAGTCGATCAGGCAGGCCACCTCGTCCACGCCGATCGCCCGGAGCCGTTCGACCATCCGGAGAGCACGGTCCGGCGGGCCGAACAGGCCACCGTCGCCGACGTAGCGGTCGAACGCGCGTCGGACCATGAAGTCGACGTCGTCGGGATGGAGCGTGGCCGGGTCGATCCGGCGGCGGCCGTCGAGCCCGGAACCGGCGAGCAGCCCCAGGGAGCCGCGCAGATAGGCGGTGAGCGGTTCCCGGACCAGCTCCCTGACCACGTCCGCGTCGTCTCCCAGAAAGGTGTGGACCATCAGCGCCACATGGCCGGGCCCGGTGCTCACCCGGCGGTACTCGCGGATCTTGACGGCCAGGTCGTCGAGGTCCTGGCCCAGCAGATGGGTGAGCACGCCCGCTCCCATGCGTCCGGCCGCACGGAACGTCTCCACCCCGCCGGCGCTGGTGATCCAGGTCGGCAGCTCGGGCTGGATCGGTGCGGGGTGGATCCGTACCCGCTGTTCGGCGCCGGTCCCGTCGCGTACCGTCAGCGTCTCGCCCCGCCACAGCCGCCGGACCTGCTCGGCCCGCTCCACCATGACGCGGCGCCGGTCGTGGTAGTCCTCCGGCCGGAGCGCGAAGTCCACGGCGTGCCAGCCCGAGGCGAAGGAGATCCCCGCCCGCCCGCCGGACAGGTTGTCGACCACGGACCATTCCTCGGCGATCCGGAGCGGATGGTGGAGCGGTGCCACCACGCTCCCGGCCCGTACCCGTACGCTCTCGGTGACGGCCGCCACCGCGGCGCCGGTCACCGAGGGGTTCGGGTAGAGCCCGCCGAACGGATGGAAGTGGCGTTCCGGGGTCCAGACCGCGGCGAAGCCGTTCGCGTCGGCGAACCGCGCCCCGTCCAGCAGCAGCCGGTAGCGGTCCCCGTCGCGTTCGCGGCTGTCGCTGGCGAAGTAGAACAGGCTGAAGTCCATCCCCGTCGGGGAGGCCGGCTTACGTGGCATCGGCGCCCTCCATCGCCAGATCACGGATCGCGGCGCGGTCCACTTTCCCGTTGGCGCCCAGCGGCAGCGCCGGCAGGTGCACGAACCGCCGCGGCACCATGTGGATCGGCAGCCGGTCGCGCAGCGCCCTCAGCAGTTCCGGCCGGGGGACCGGCGTCCCGGTGTAGCAGCCGATCAGCTCGGTGGCCCCGGCCCGCCCGGCCGTGACGACGACGGCCCGCCGCACCCCGGGCACGCGCCGCAGGCCGGCCTCCACCTCGCTGAGCTCGACCCGATAGCCCCGGATCTTGACCTGGTCGTCCAGCCGTCCCACATGGACCAGCCGTCCGGCCTCCCGGCGAACCCGGTCCCCCGTGCGGTAGAAGTGCGCAGCGGACGGCGGCCCGGTGCCGTCGTGGCCCAGGAACCGGCCGGCGTCGTCGCGCGGATCCAGATAGCCGTCGAACCGCTGCGCGCCGCGGACGCACAGCTCGCCCGCCTCGGTGAGCAGGTACTCCAGGTCGTCGTAGACCTCCCCGATGGGCACCGTGCCGTTGGAGGTCCGCGGCCAGCGGCGTGGATCCGCGGGCAGCCGATACTCCGCGCACGCCAGCGTGAGCTCGGTGGGGCCGTAGAGGTTGTCGATGACGGACCCGGGCGCCACCGCGCGCCAGGCGGCCGCCTGGTCGTAGTCGAGCTGCTCCCCGCAGAACACGCTGTGCCGAAGGGAGTGCTCGCGCCCGGTGGGCAGGTTGCCGAGCCCGGCGCTCACCGACACCGCCGACGGCACGGAGAACCAGTGGGTGAGCCGTCGGCGGGTCAGGTAGTCGACGGGCCCGAAGAGCTCGGCCCGGTCCGGCACGACCAGCGTGGCGCCGCCGCCCCAGGTGACGAACAGGTCGAACACCGACAGGTCGAAGGACAGGTCGAAGGTGTGCGACATCCGGCAGTCCGGGCCGACCCGGTAGCGGGCGATGTTGCGCCGGAGGAACGGCAGCGCGTTCCGGTGCCGGATGGGCACTCCCTTGGGGCGTCCCGTCGTGCCGGAGGTGAACAGCAGGTAGGCCACGTCATCCGGGTCCGCCGCGTACGGGGCGAGCCGTCCTTCCGGCGCGGCGGCCAGCACCTCGGCGTCGGTCAGCGCCAGCGTCGCGCCGACGCCGAGTTCCCCGCGCCGGTTCGCCGCGGCGGCCGGGAGCGCGTCGTCGGCCACGAGCACGTCCACGCCGGCCGCGCCGAGGATCTCGCGGTTGCGCGCGGCGGGGTGGTCGGGGTTGACCGGCACGACCGTGGCGCCGAGGCGCAGCGCGGCGAGGTAGCCGGCGTAGGCGACGACGCTGCGAGAGGCGAACAGCCCGACCCGTCCGACGCCGCCGTACGTTCTCTCGATCGTCTCCGCGAGCGCCTCCGCGGCGCGGGCCAGCCGGCGGTACCCGAGCGTCAGCCCCGGCAGCTCGACCGCGGGGTGGCCGGGGTGCCGTTCGGCGGACGCGACGAACAACCCGTAGAGGGTCGGCCTCATCGATCGCCGTCCGGGGAGAGCAGCAACGCGGCCTGGGCGCGCACCGTGGGATGCAGGAAGAGGTCGGTCGCGCGCAGGTCCCGGCTGGTCAACTCGTTGAGCTGTTCCCACAGGAGCAACAGCAGCAGGGAGTTTCCGCCGGCCTCGAAGAAACCCTCCTCCAGCGGTACGGAGGCGGCCTCGATGCCCAGCGTCTCGGCCCAGGCGTCACGCACCGCCCAGAGCAGTTCGCCGTTCTCGGTCACGTCACGTTCCTCTGCGGCGGGAAAGAATGGAGATTCGCGCTCGACGGCGCTCTTCCAGTAGATCCGGCGGGGCCGGCCGCCACAAGATCGACGTTCGCATGACATGAAAGTCGGACCGTGTGGTGCGCGATGCCCTTCACGTCGGACGTCGGCTGTCGCATAATGCCCAAACGTGAATGACGATGATCTCGACCTCTTGCCGGATCGGTCGCGCGATGTCATATTGCTGGACAACGGTTCGTTGGTGATGCAAGGTGCATTGAAGGTTCTCCAATCCGCCGACCATCGTTTCGCGGTCACGAGAGTGATTCACCCGGCCGGGGTGCGGCGCCATCTCGCCGCACGAAAAACGGAGATCCTCGTCGTCGGGCTGCCGCACACCGTGGACGAGGAGTTCCTCGCCCACCTACGTGCCTGGTCCCGCTCCGTACTGGTCCTGGCCATCTCCGCAGGCAGGGGAGACCACCAGGTCGCGAGGCTCTTCGCCTCGGGGGTGCACGGATACCTCGACATGGAGGCGGGCCCGGAGGCGCTGTTCGCGGCGCTCGCCCTGATCGCCGAAGGGCGTTTCTTCCTGTCCAGCCACGCGAACGGCGACCTTTTCGGTTCCGATCCCGAAGGGCCGGCGCCGCGTCCTCTAGCCGTTCCGGACGAACTGACCGAGCGGGAGATCCAGGTGCTCCGGCACGTCGCCGACGGCTGGACGCACAAGGAGATCAGCCGCCGCCTCGGCCTTTCCAAGGCGACCGTCGACACCTATGTTCAGCGCATCCGGGGGAAACTCGGCCTGCGCAACAAGGCGGAGCTCATTCGGGCCGCGGTGCGGTATGACATCGTCGGTGATATCGCCTCGGCCGGATGACCGACAAATAAGACTTGCGGACCACCACCGGCGTCTCCGACAGTGGTGCGGGCGATATGCCATTACCGTCAGTGAAGCGCGGGGACGTGAGAACGTGCTGGAAGACAAGAAGGACGACGGCATATTCCACGGCCGGGTGACCCCTTTTCCGGCCGCCGCGTCCATTCCCGAGCTGTTCGCCGAACAGGTTCGCGCCCGGCCGGACTCCGCCGCCGTGACCTGCGGATCGCGCACGCTCACGTACGCGAAGCTCGACGAGTGGTCCGACCGGCTCGCCCACCTGCTGCGCCACCGGGGAGTCGACGCCGACACGCCGGTCGGGATCGTGCTCGACCGTGGCGTGGACCTGGTCGCGGCCGTGCTGGCGGTCCTCAAGGCCGGCGGTGCGTACGTCCCGGCCGACCCGCGGTATCCCGCGGAGCGGCTGAGCTCGATGTTCGCCGACGTCGGCGCGGGGGTCGTGATGACACGGGCGGACCTGCTCGGCCGTCTCGGCGGGGCCCCGGTGGAGGCCCTGTGCCTGGACCGGGTGGCCGGCGAACTCGCCGCCGCGCCGCCGACGGCGTCGCGTCTGGGGGTGTCGGGACGGAACCTGGCCTGTGTGCTGTTCACCTCCGGGTCGACCGGCCGGCCCAAGGGCGTCATGATCGAACACCGTTCGATCGTGCGGCTGGTCCGCGAGACCGACTACGTCGCCTTCGGCCCCGGCGAACGCGTCGCTCAGGTGTCCGACCCCTCCTTCGACGCGTTCACCTTCGAGGTCTGGGGCGCCCTGACGCACGGCGGCACGCTCTGCGTGCTCCCGGCCGATCTGCCCCTGACCGACGGCGGGCTGGGGCGCGCGCTCCGAGCAGCCCGCGCCACGACCCTCCTCCTGACCTCGGCGCTGTTCACCGAGGTGGCCGCGGACCATCCCGACGATCTCGCCGGGTTGAGGAACCTGCTGGTCGGCGGAGACGTGCTCAACGTGGCTCGCGTCCGTGAGCTGGCCGGGAGCGAGCCGGCGCACCGGCCGGAGCGCATCCTGAACGCCTACGGGCCGACCGAGACCACGACCATCGCGCTGTGCGAGCCGGTCGAGTCCGTGCCGGCGGACGCCCGCTCGATCCCGGTCGGGCGGCCCATCGCCAACACCTCCGCCTACGTGCTGGACGAGCGGCTACGGCCCGTCCGGGTGGAGACGCCCGGCGAGTTGTTCGTCGGCGGCCCGGGGGTGGCGCGGGGCTACGCGGGCCGGCCCGGGCTGACGGCCGAGCGTTTCCTGCCCGACCCCTTCGCGGGGGACGGCTCGCGGATGTACCGCACGGGGGACGTGGTCCGGTACCGCGCGGACGGGACGATCGAGTTCCTCGGCCGGGCCGACGACCAGGTGAAGGTCCGGGGCCACCGCATCGAGCCGGGCGAGGTGGAGGCGGCGCTGACCCTGCACCCGCAGGTCGGGCAGGCCGTGGTGGTCACGGACGAGGCCCCGTCCGGCCGCCGGCTGGTGGCTCACGTGGTCCCGGTCGCCGGTCCGCCGGCCGGACTGCGGGAGTTCCTCATGGCCAGGCTGCCTCCGTGGATGGTCCCGTCCGCCTTCGTGGTGTCGCCGTCCCTGCCGATGACGTCGAGGGGGAAGGTGGACCGGTCCGCGCTGCCTCCCGTCCCCGGTGGCGGGCCCGCGGACGGCGCCGTACCGCCGCGCACCGATCTCGAACGCGAACTGGCCGCCCTGACCGCGGAGATGCTCGGCCTGGCCGAAGTGGCCGTCACCGACGACTTCTTCGCTCTCGGCGGCCATTCGCTGCTGGCCATGCGACTCGTGTCCCGCAGCAACCACACGTACGCGGCGAACGTGGCGCTGGGCGACTTCATGGACGATCCTACGGTCGCCCGGCTGGCCGCCGGGGTGGCCGAGACCCGGGGAACGGTGCCGCCGGACGGCCGGGCGGGCGCCGAGGACGACCGCCGGCTGCTCGCCCGGCTGGAGGAACTGTCCGACGACGAGGTGGACGCGCTCCTGCGCGAGCCGGCCGACGACGAGGGCGGACGGTGACCGGCGTACCGGGTTCTCCCGCCGCCCGGCGAGCGCTGCTGGGCCGGCGGCTCCGGGAGCGCATCGCCGCGCGCGGCCATCCTCTGTCCCGCGCGCAGCGGCGTCTGTGGATACTCGACCGGTTCCATCCCGGAAGTTCCGCGTACGTCGTGCCGCTGGTCTACCGGATCGACGGCCCGCTGGCCGTCGCGGTGCTCGAACGGGCGTTGAGCGAGGTCGTCCGCAGGCATGAGGTGCTGCGCACCGTGTACCGGACGGTCTCCGGCGTTCCCCGGCAGTTCGTGCGCCCGGCGGAGCCGATGCGGATCGCGGTCGAGGACTGCGCGCGGCACGAGTCCCCGGACGCCGAGGCGGACCGGCTCGCGGCGGAGGAGGCCCTGCGGCCCTTCGACCTCGGCGCGGACCCGATGATCCGGGCGGTGCTCCTGCGGCTGGCGCCGGAACGGCACCGGCTCTGCCTCACGCTCCACCACATCGCCTGCGACGGCCGGTCGGTCGACCTGCTTGAGAACGAGCTGTCGGCCTGCTACGGCGCCTGGCTGACCGGCGGAGATCCGGAGCTTCCACCGCTGACCGAGCAGTACGCGGACCACGCCGCCCGGCAGGCCGCCGGCCTCGACGACGAGTCGACGCGGCGGGCGCTCGACCACTTCCTGAACCGGCTCGCGGGCGCGCCGGAACGGTCCACCCTGCGTACCGATCACCCGCGTCCGGCCACGCCGGCCCTGGCCGGCGATCACCTGGAGTTCGCCGTCGAGCCGGAGACGACCCGGCGGGTGGGCGAGCTGGCCGGGGCCTGCGGCGCGACGCCGTTCGCGGTCCTGCTCGCGGCGTTCGTGGTCCTGGCGGGCGAGCACGGTGCGGGTCCGGACGTCGTCGTCGGCTCACCGGTGATCAGCCGGCCGCGGGAGAGCCTGCGGCACCTGATCGGTCCCTTCGGCAACCTGGTCGTCCAGCGCTTCGACGTCTCCGGCGCGCCGGCCTTCCGGGAACTCGTGGAGCGGGCCCGCGACGAGAGCAGGGCCGCGCTCGCCCACCACGATCTGCCGTTCGACCGGCTCGTCGAGGAGCTGAACCCTCCGCGGGACCCCGCGTACAACCCGATCTTCCAGCTGATGTTCGGCCACCACGAGCGGGAGCCGGCCGGACTCGCGCTGCCCCGCTGCCGGGTCGGCATGACGGTCGGTGAGACCTCGACGGCCAAGTTCGATCTGTCGCTGAACCTCACCAGCGCCCGAGGACGGCTCTCGGCCCGGCTGGAGTACCGCACCGACCTGTTCGAGCGGGCGACCGCCCGGGCGCTCGGGGAGCGGTTCCGCGCCGTGCTCACCACGGCCGTCGAGGACCCGGAGCGGAGCATCGGCGACCTCACCCCCGAGGATCGCCGGCACGAACAGGAGGCATTCCCGTGAGCGAACCCGTCGAGCCGGCCCCGGGGTACGTGGTCGTGGTGAACGACGAGGAGCAGTACTCGATCTGGGCCGAACACGCGCCGCTGCCGGCCGGCTGGCACGCGGCGGGCTTCGGCGGGACCAAGGCGGAGTGCCTGGCCCACATCGAAGAGGTGTGGACCGACATGCGCCCGCGCAGCGTACGGCGATGAGCCCGGGACACGGTCCGCCCGCCGTACGGCGCACGGCCTGGATGGCCGCCGTCTCCCGGCCAGGAGCGCTCCCGGCGTCGAACCCGGAGACGCGGAAGGCGTTGATCCTGACGCGTAGTCAGGTTCTAATGTCCGGGAGATGACTTGCGCCGGCCGTAGGCGAGGACGCGGACCGGCCGTACGCGCGGGCGGGCGCCGGTCGCGCGCACGGGCGGAGACCGGCCGTACGCACGCTAACGTGCTCGCATGGTGATCCGAGCATGAGGCTGACCGTCCTGGGCGGAGGCGGATTCCGCGTGCCGCTCGTCTACCGGGCCCTCCTGGCCGACAGGGGCAAGGGCCGCGTCACCGAGGTGGTCCTGCACGATCTCGATCCGGCCCGCACCGCCGTGATCGGCCGGGTGCTGGCGGACCAGGCGGCCGGGGTCCCGGACGCCCCGTCGGTGACGGCGACCACCGACCTCGACGAGGCACTGACCGGCACCGACTTCGTCTTCTCCGCGATCCGCGTCGGCGGTACGGAGGGGCGCGTCGCCGACGAGCGCATCGCCCTCGAAGAGGGCGTCCTGGGGCAGGAGACGGTCGGCGCGGGCGGCATCGCGTACGGCCTCCGCACCGTCCCGGTCGCGGTGCGGATCGCCCAGCGGGTCGCCGCCGTCGCGCCGGAGGCCTGGGTCATCAACTTCACCAACCCGGCGGGCCTGGTGACCGAGGCGATGTCCCGGCACCTCGGCGACCGGGTGATCGGCATCTGCGATACGCCGATCGGGCTGGGCCGCCGCGTCGCCGCCGCGCTCGGCGTCGACCCGGCGAGCGCCTGGTTCGACTACGCCGGCCTCAACCACCTGGGCTGGCTGCGGGCGGTCCGCGTCGGCGGCCGCGACGTGCTCCCGGACCTGCTGGCGGACGAAGAGGCGCTCACCTCCTTCGAGGAGGGCCGCTTGTTCGGCGCCGAGTGGCTGCGCGCGCTCGGCGCGATCCCGAACGAGTACCTGCACTACTACGACTTCAACCGCGACGCGGTCGCGGCGATGCGCGCCGCGGAGCGGAACCGCGGCGCGCTCGTGCTGGAGCAGCAGCGCGACTTCTACGCGCGCCCCGCGGGTGCTCCCGGCTCCGCGCTGGAGGCGTGGGAGGCCACGCGGCGGGCGCGCGACTCCACCTACATGGCCGAGAACCGCGAGGCGGCGGGCGCCGGTGAGCGCGCGGCCGCCGACCTGGAGTCGGGGGGATACGAGAAGGTCGCCCTCGCGCTCATGCACGCGATCGCGCACGACGAGCGCACCACCCTGATCCTCAACGTGCGCAACCGCGGCACGCTCAGCGGTCTGGACGACGACGCGGTGGTCGAGGTGCCCTGCTTCGTCGACGGCAACGGCGCGCGCCCGGTCACCGCCGATCCGCTCTCCGGCCACGCGCTGGGCCTGGTGACCACGGTCAAGGCGGTCGAGCGCGCGGTGCTGGAGGCCGCCACCACCGGCTCGCGGGCCGCCGCGCTGCGCGCGCTGGCGACCCACCCGCTGGTCGACTCGGTCACGGTGGCACGGCGGCTCCTCGAACGCTACGAGACGGACGTTCCTCAGCTCGGGTATCTACGCGGGAAGGCGGATCGCTGATGCACGACGATCGCAGGCAGGTCGAGGACCGGCTGGACCGGGTGATGCGCGAACGCGTCGTGCCCGCGACGTACGCCGCGCGGCGCCCGATGACGGTCGAGGTCTGGCACGTTCCAGGCGAGCCGGTGCCGGTCGCCGAGGCCCTCGACGCCGCCTACGTCCCGTTCGCGCCGGGTGATCCCTGGGGCCGCGCCTGGGCGACGAGCTGGCTGCGGGCCACCGCGAGCGTGCCGGCGGAGTGGGCGGGCCGCCGCGTCGAGGCCGTCTTCGACCTCGGGTTCACCGGCCGCGGGCCGGGCTTCCAGGCCGAGGGGCTCGTGCACGACCTCGGCGGCCGGCCGATCAAGGGCATCGAGCCGCTGAACCAGTACGTCCCGGTCGGCGACGCCGTGAACGGCGGTGAGGAGGTCGGCCTGCTCGTCGAGATGGCCGCCAACCCCGACATCCTCGGCGACGGGTTCGTCCCGACGCCGCTGGGCGACCCGGCGACCGCCGGCGACGAGCCGCTCTACCGGTTCGGCGGCGCCGACCTCGCCGTGCTCGACGAGGACGTCTGGCACCTGCGGCTCGACGTCGAGGTGCTGTCGGAGCTGATGCACGAGCTGTCCACGGACGACCCACGCCGCCACGAGATCCTGCGCGCGCTCGAACGCATGCTGGACGAGCTGGACATCCATGACGTCGCCGGCACCGCCGCGCGGGCGCGCGAGACGCTGGCCGAGGTGCTCTCCCGGCGCGCGAACGCGAGCGCGCACACCATCTCCGCCACCGGCCACGCGCACATCGACAGCGCCTGGCTGTGGCCGCTCCGCGAGACCCAGCGCAAGACCGCCCGGACGTTCGCCAACGTGACCGCGCTCGCCAAGGACTACCCCGAGCTGGTGTTCTCCTGCTCGCAGGCGCAGCAGTACGCCTGGGTGCGCGACCGCTACCCGGAGATCTTCCAGCGGATGCGCGACGCCACCAAGGCCGGGCAGTGGGCGCCCGTCGGTGGCATGTGGGTGGAGGCCGACGGCAACCTGCCGGGCGGGGAGGCGCTGGCTCGTCAGCTCGTCCACGGCAAGCGGTTCTTCCTGGAGGAGTTCGGGGTCGAGACCCGCGGCGTGTGGCTGCCCGACTCGTTCGGCTACACCGCGGCGTACCCGCAGCTGGCCGTGCTGGCCGGCAACGAGTGGTTCCTCACCCAGAAGATCTCCTGGAACCAGACGAACAAGTTCCCGCACCACACGTTCTGGTGGGAGGGCATCGACGGCACCCGGATCTTCACCCACTTCCCGCCCGCCGACACCTACAACGGCACGTTCGCCGGGGCGGAGCTGGGCCACGCCGTGCGCAACTACGCCGACAAGGGCGGCGGCACCCGCTCGCTGCTGCCGTTCGGCCACGGCGACGGCGGTGGCGGCCCCACCCGGGAGATGCTGGAGAAGGCCCGGCGGCTGCGCGACCTCGAAGGGTCGCCCAAGGTCGTGGTGGAGAACCCGGACGCGTTCTTCGCCGCCGCCCGCGCGGAGTACCCCGACGCGGCGGTCTGGGCCGGCGAGCTGTACCTGGAGCTGCACCGCGCCACGTACACCACCCAGGCGCGGACGAAGGCGGGCAACCGCCGCAGCGAGCACCTGCTGCGGGAGGCGGAGCTGTGGGCCGCCACCGCCGCGCTGACCGCCGGCTTCGACTACCCGTACGAGGACCTGGACCGGCTGTGGAAGACCGTGCTGCTGCACCAGTTCCACGACATCCTGCCGGGCTCCTCGATCGCCTGGGTGCACCGGGAGGCGGAGGCCACGTACGCCCGGGTGCACGCCGAGCTGCGGGAGATCACGCGTGCCGCGACGGCCGCGCTGGCGGGGGAGGGCGGCCCCGGACAGGTGTTCAACACGAGCCCGCGGGCGCGCGCCGAGGTGGTGACGGTGCCCTCAGAGCTGGCCGCGGCGTTGCCCCCGGCCGCCGGCGTCCAGCCGCTCGCCGACGGGTTCGTGGCGGTGTTCACCGAGGTCCCGGGCTCGGGGACGGCGCCGCTCGGCGCCGCCGCGCCATTCGGGCCGCTCGGGCCGGTGACCGTGGACGGGCGCGTCCTCGACAACGGCCTCGTCCGGGTGGAGATCGACGCGGACGGCCTGCTGACCTCCGTACGCGACCTCGTGGCCGGCCGCGAGGTGCTCGCGCCGGGGTCCCGCGGCAACCTGCTCCAGCTCCACCCGGACCTGCCCAACCACTGGGACGCCTGGGACGTCGACCGGCACTACCGGCGGCGGCACACCGACCTCACCGGCGCCGACGCCGTGACCGTGGTGGACGCGGGACCGCTGGTCGCGTCCGTGCGCGTGGACCGGTCGTTCGGCGACTCCCGGATCTCCCAGACGATCACCGTGACCGCCGGCAGCCCCGCCGTACGGATCGACACCGAGATCGACTGGCACGAGCGGGAGAAGATCCTCAAGCTGGCGTTCCCGCTCGACGTGCACGCCGACCGGTCCGCGGCCGAGATCCAGTTCGGCCACGTGTACCGGCCCACGCACACCAACACGAGCTGGGACTCGGCCCGGTTCGAGATCTCCTGCCACCGCTGGATCCGGCTCGCCGAGGCCGGCTACGGCATCGCCCTGGCCAACGACGCCACCTACGGCCACGACGTCACCCGTACGACCCGCGAGGACGGCGGCACGACGACGACCGCCCGCTACAGCCTCGTACGCGCGCCGCGCAGCCCCGACCCGGAGGCCGACCAGGGCCGGCACCACATGTCCCACACGCTGCTGCCGGGCGCGACGGTCGCCGGGGCGGTGGCGGGCGGGTACGCGCTCAACCTGCCGCTGCGGGTGACCGCCGGGGGATCCGGCCCGTCGCCGCTGGTGTCGGTCGAGGGTGAGGCGGCCGCCGTCGAGTCGGTCAAACTGGCCGACGACCGGTCCGGCGACGTGGTCGTGCGCGTCTACGAGTCCCTGGGCGGACGGGCGGACACGCGGCTGCGCACGTCGTTCCCGGTCGCCGGGGTGGAGGTCACCGACCTGCTGGAGCGGCCGCTGCCGGACCGGCCGGTCGCGCTCGCCGACGACGGGAGCGTCCCGCTCACCCTGCGCCCGTTCCAGGTGCTGACCCTGCGGCTGCGCCCGGCCGGGCGATGACGACCGTACGCGTCGCGACGCTCAACATCTGGGGCCGGCGTGGACCCTGGAAGGACCGGCTCGGCCTGATCAAGGCCGAGCTGGCCCGGCGCTCCCCGCTCCTCGTCGGCCTGCAGGAGGTCATGCGGGACGAGCGGTCCGGCTCGTGCCAGGCGGCGGCGATCGCCGCCGGGCTCGGGTACGAGGTGGCGTACGCGCCCGCCGCGCGGTTCGACGAGGGCGTCCTGGGCAACGCGCTGCTGAGCAGGCTGCCGATCCGCGAGCAGCGCGTCCTCCCGATGCCCACTCCGCCGGGCGCCGAGGCGCGGTCGCTGCTGTACGCCGCCGTCGAGTCGGCCGCCGGCCTGCTCCCGGTGTTCGTCACCCACCTGGACTGGCAGGGCGACCACGGAGCGGCGCGCCTCGCGCAGGTGCGGTTCATCGCGGCGCGGGCCGCCGAGCTCACCGGCGACCTGCCGCCGGTGATCATGGGCGACTTCAACGCCGAGCCGGACGCCGACGAGATCCGCTACCTGCGGGGCCTGCACGTGGTGGACGGCGAGAGCGTGTGCTTCGCCGACGCGTGGGTGCACGGCGGCGACGGGTCGGCCGGGGAGACGTTCTCCCGCGTCAACGACTACGCGCGCCGGGCCCGCGAGCCGTCGCGGCGCATCGACTACATCTTCACGCGCCGCAAGGGCGCGCTCGGCGAGCCACGTCACACCTCGCTCGCCTTCGCCACGTCTACGGGCGGCGTGTGGCCCTCGGACCACTTCGGCCTGGTCAGCGACATCGTGGTGGCGGCGGACTAATATTCGCTTTGACTTATATAAGCGATAGCCGATAACGTCGTCGCCATGCACGCGTTCGACGTTCTCGGCGATCCGGTGCGCCGGCGGATCCTGGAGCTCCTCGCCGACGGGGAGCAGACCTCCGGTGCGGTCTGCGCGGTCATCCAGGAGGAGTTCGGCATCTCCCAGCCCGCGGTGTCGCAACATCTGCGGGTGCTGCGCGACGGCGGCTTCGCGACCGTACGCCCCGAGGGGACCCGGCGGCTCTACGCGGTCGACTCCGCGCCGCTGCGCGAGGTCGACGAGTGGCTCGACCGGTTCCGGCGCTACTGGACGCCGCACCTGGACGCGCTGGCCACCGAACTGGCCCGAGGTCGCCGCGAGCGCCGTCAGCCAAAGGAGAAGGAACAGTGATCGACGTCATCGAGCAGCTCAACAGCGTGACCCGTATGGTCGGCGACCGCGTCCTGGAAGCCGGGGAGGCCCGCGTCGTGACCCTCACCCGGACCTACGACGCCACCGTCGAGGAGCTGTGGGACGCCTGCACGAAGCCCGAGCGGATCGCACGCTGGTTCCTGCCGATCTCCGGCGAGCTGAAGGAGGGCGGCCGGTTCCAGATCGAGGGCAACGCCGGCGGCACGATCGAGCGGTGCGACCCGCCGGAGAGCTTCGCGACGACGTGGGAGTTCGCCGGTGCGAGCAGCCGGGTGGAGGTCCGCTTCGTCCCGGAGCCGGCGGCGGGCGGCACCCGGTTCGAGCTCGAGCACACGATGGCGGTGGACGACCACTGGAACCAGTTCGGCCCGGGCGCGGTCGGCATCGGATGGGAGTCGGGGCTGCTCGGCCTCGACCTCCACCTGTCCTCGGGTGGATCCTTCGACCCGGCCGAAGGCGCCGCGTGGGCCGCCTCGGAGGAGGGTCGGCGCTTCATGGCCCTGAGCAGCGAACGCTGGTGCGAGGCGCACATCGCCGGCGGCGAGACGGAGGAGCAGGCCCGCGCGGCGGCGGCCCGCACGACCGCCGCCTACACGGGGACTCCCCCGCAGGAGTCCTGACCGTCCGGCGGCCGTCGCGAGGGGCGGGCGTCCACACCCCGGCGCCCAGGGCCGCCACCGTCCGGTACGACCTGACGGTGTCTCGCTACCGGCTTAGCATGTGCGCGTGGCCACCGACCGGCATGTGTCCGCCGCACGCGGTACGCGCCCATGGGTGGTCGTCGCCGCCGTGGCCGGTCTGCTCGGCGTCGGCGCCGCGGTCGCCTATCAGGTCGGCGTCGCGCTCGGCCTGTCGTTCGAACCGGCCGACATACCGCACGAAGACCTCGCCGCGGCGGCGCCGCGCGGGGTGGCGGCCGCGCCGCCGATCACTCGGATCGTCGCTCCCGACGATCTCCCGGTACGGCTGGCCGCGCGAGCGGTGGCCGATGCGCTGGCCGGCCGGGGCGAGCCCCGCCCGGCCGTCGTCGACCGGCCGGGGGCGGCACGCGGGCCTGTGCTGAGGGTCGAACTGGCCGGTGGCGCCGGCGGCGCGTCCGACGAGGCGTACCGGCTGGCGCGCACCCCTGCCGGCCTGGTGTTACGGGCGGCGCACCCGGCCGGTGCCGCGAGCGGGCTGTACACGGTGGCCGACCGGATCCGTTCCGGCGACGAGGTACTGCCCGCCGGCCGGAACGACGAGCGGGGCGCGCCCCGGTTGGGCCTGCGGCTGCTGGACACCGGGTCGGTCGGGCTGCCCGACGACCCGGCCGGCTTCGCCGCCGGCGACGACTACTCCCTCAACACCGACGTGGTCGGGCCGGCCGTTCTCGCCGGGCCGCCCTATGTGGACACGGCGGCCGTCGCCCGGATCGCGGCCCAGTTCCGGCAGCTGGTCGATCACGGGCTCACCGAGGGCTACAACGGCGTGGTGGTGCCCGGTTTCCTGGAGTACGTCACCTTCGCCAGCATCGGCGACGGACATCAGGTGTACCCGGCCGGAGACGTCCACCTCGCCCGCGCCAAGGCGATGGTCGCGGCGTTCGGCCCGGTCTGGCGGTACGCGCACGACGCGGGGATGAAGGTCTACTTCGCGACCGACATGCTGGCGCTGTCACCGCCGCTGCAGCGGTACCTCCAGCGGCGTTTCGGCGGCCTGGCGACCGGCGGCACCCGGCTCTGGACGGTGTACCAGGCCGGGCTGCGCGAGCTGTTCACCGCGCTGCCGTACGCGGACGGGCTGGTGGTCAGGGTCGGCGAGGGCGGCGCCGCCTACCGCTTCCCGGGCTGGGACTACACCTCACGGATCGCGGTGAGAACTCCGGCTTCGGTGCGCGCCATGCTGCGCGCGCTGCTCGCGGTCGCCGGCGAAGGTCGCTGCCCAACGACCTGACCACGCTGCACCAGGAGGCGCTGCGCACGTTCCTGGCCGCCAACCCCCACATCGAGGGCATCTGGACCTGGTCCCAGATGGGCGGACCGTTGCGCGCCGGGCCACGCACCCTCTACCTGCGCGCCGGCTTCTGGCAGATGTTCGACCTGAACGTCTACACCGCGGCGCGGCTGGCCGCCGACCCGGACGCCGATCCGGCGCGGCTGTCCGCGGACTGGATCCGCCAGACGTTCAGCACCGATCCGTCCACCGTGCGGGCGATGGGCCAGGTGCTGGCGCTGTCCCGCCGGGCGATCACCAACGGGCTCTACATCGGACCGTACGCGCGGCGCACGGTCAAGGCACTCGGCCTGGAACCCCCGCCGATGATGTGGATCTTCGAATGGGACATCGTCACCGGCGACGGCGCCGTGCTCGACAGCATCTACGCGGTGAGCCGGGCCCACCTGGACGAGGCGATCCGGGAGGGCGACGAGGCGATCGCCACGGCGCGGCGGATGCGTGAACTGCTCGCCACGACGGCCCCCACCGCCTGGCACGACCCGGCGCAGCGCCGGTCCTTCGCCGACGCCCTGGACTATGAGGTCGACCTGTTCGGCACGCTGGCGGCGTACCGGACCATGTTCCTGCGGCACGCGCAGTGGCTGGACACCGGGTCGGCGCACGCTCGCACGCAGTGGCTGGCCGCTCGGTCCCGGTACACCGCGGCACGCGACGAGCACCTGCGGCGGTACACCGGCGACGTCGAGCTGCCGCCGTACGCCTTCCCGGCGGCCGACATCGGGCTGGCCCGTGCGGAACGGGACCCGGCGATGGCCTGGCTCGCCCGCGGGCTGCTGCTCGTCCTCGTCGCGGCGCCGGCTCTGGGCACCTCCGCCGGGCAGCGGCTGCTGCGGGCGCTGACACGCGGCCGGCGCCCGCCCGGTGCCGCGGCCCTGCGCGCGCTGTGGCTCGGCACCACGAGACCGTGGCGCGTCGGTGACCTCGGCCCGCCGCCCACCGTCCTGGACCGGGTGCTGGTGTGGGCGCTGCCGGCGACCGCACTGGCGCTCAGCCGTGCCGCCTACAGCTGGTTCGCCTCGCCCGCCCACCTGCTGGTCACCCTCGGCGGGTGGGGAGTCTTCGCCGGGGTGCTGCGCGTGTGGCTGCGCGGCCACGACCGGTTCGGCCTGTACGCGGCCGTCGGTGGAGCCGCCGTCGTGCGCACCCTGGTGCTGCTCTGCGCTCTGGCCGGGCACGGACCGGGCCGGTACTGGTTCGACTTCTGGACCCGGCCGCAGGCGCGGTCGCTGTACATCACCATCGCCTTCGCGGCCTTCCTCTGGGTACCGGTCGCCGCGTACCTGGCACTCCGCGCCCTCGGCGCCCGGTTCACCGTCGCACCGGTCCTCGCCGCCGTCGGCGCCCCGCTCGCTCTGCTCGGCGCCACACTCTGGGCGGCCGGGCTGGAGAACTCGCTGTCGGTGTGGAACGACCAGATGGCGCTGCTGCCGTGGGGCATGCACCGGATTCTCGGCATCACCGGCTTCCTGGACCTCCCACCGTGGCTGCCCCAGCTGCTCATCGCGGCCGGCGGCGCGCTGATCGCGGCCGGTGGCATGGTCGCGGCCGTTCGGCCGGCCAGGCGCCGGAGCCACGTTCTACGTCAACCCACGAGCTCGCCGTAGCGAGTGATGCGGTCAGCTGGCCCGATCCGGTCTCGAGCAGGACCTGTACGGCGGCTGAACGCCATCTCACAATGTGGCCGGGCGGGTGCATCCGCCGCGTACGCCGCGTAGGAGGAGGACCACGTGAGACCACGGCGTCGTCGGATCGGAAGAGGAATCGGCGCGGCCGTCGCCCTGGTCGCCGCCGTGCTGCTCGTTCCCTCCGCCGCCCGGGCGGACACCGCCTCCGGCGAGACGCGTGCCCGGCAGGTGGCCCGGACGCTGGGCCCGGTCGCCGGCACCGCCTCGCTGCTCGACCCCCGCTCGGGCACGGTCGTCGTGCTCGCCGACCGTACGGTGACCGGCGCGCGGCTCGCCCGGGTCCAGGCGGCGACCAGGCCCTTCGGCGACGCGGTACGGCTGCGGCGGATCGACGGCGTCATCGGCCTGCGGCTGAGCGGCGGCGACCCGGTGACCGGCGGCGCGTACCGCTGCACCGCGGGGGCGAACGTCACGGGCGGGGGAGCGTACTACTTCGTCACCGCCGGGCACTGCGGGGCGGTCGTGTCCACCTGGTACACCGTCGGCGGCGCCCTGATCGGCCCGACCGCCGGCACGAGCTTCCCCGGCAACGACTACTCCGTCGTCCGCTACACCGGGAACGTGCCCCACGACGGCACGGTCGGCCAGCAGGACATCACCAGGGCCGGCAACGCGTACGTCGGGGAGCGGGTCTGCATGCGCGGCGGGACGAGCGGCGTGCACTGCGGCACGGTGCTGGCCCTGAACGCGACGGTGAACTACGCCGAGGGCACGGTGAGCGGCCTGATCGAGACGAACATCTGCAGCGAGCCGGGCGACAGCGGCGCCCCTCTGTACGACGGCTCGACCCTGCTGGGCGTCCTCTCCGGCGGCACCGGCGACTGCTCCTCGGGCGGCGTCACGTTCTTCCAGCCGATCACCGAGATCCTCAGCGCGTACGGCCTGACCGTCTTCTGACCCGGTGAGAGGAGTTCCCCGGTGGCGCTGGACATGTCATTCCTGGTCGCCGATCCGGACTACTACGAACCCTGGGACACCGCCGATCCGGGGCCGCGCTACGACGCGGGCGTCATGCCCGGCGACTGGAAGCGCCGCGACTCGGGCGCGTGGACCCACTGGGGTCCGGCCGGCCTCGTCCTGCCCGACCAGGGGTGGAAGGTCCATGTGTCCAGTTCGCTGGTGAACGCCCAGCCCGTGCTGGCCGTGGTGGCGACGGCGTGTGCCGAGGCGGGCGTGCCGTTCAAGCACCTGGCCGGCCGCGGCACGTTCCTGATGGCGCACGACAAGCACGCCAACCGGGTGCAGAGCGGCAAGTTCTGCACCCTGTACCCGCCCACCGAGCAGTGCGCGCGGGAGATGTTACGGCGGTTGGCGGAGGACCTGTCGGGGATCAGCGGACCCTTCGTGCTCACCGACCGCCGGTTCGGCGCGAGCGAATGCGTCTCCTACCGTTACGGGGCGTTCCGCGGCGACGTACGGATCGACGCGGAAGGCCACCACGTACCCACGATGGCCGGGCCCGGCGGCTCACGGATCGACGACGAGCGCCGGCCGGCGTTCCACCTGCCGCCCGGCGTCTCCGACCCGTTCCGGCAGAGCCCGCCCGACGCGTCCACGGGCCCGGTCACGCTGCACGGCTACACCTTCGACGCCGTACTCCGGCACGGCAACGCGGGCGGCGCCTACCGGTTCCGCTCGGCGGACGGCGGCCCGGTGTTCGTCAAGGAGGCGAAGGCGCACAACGGGTACACCGCCGACGGCGCCGACGCCAAGACGCGGCTGAACGCCGAGTACCTGGTCCTGCGGACGCTGCACGGCCGCGAACCCGGCCTGTGCCCGCGGCCCGTGGAGCTGTTCCACCACTGGGAGCACAGCTATCTCGTCACCGAGTTCGTCCCCGGCATGCCGCTGTACCGGTGGATGGTGATGAACAACCCCGCGTTACGCATCGGGCCGGACGCCGCGGCGTTCGCCGAGTACCACCGACGCTGCCTGGCCCTGCTCGACCGGCTCGACGCGCGGCTGCGTCGCCTGCACGAGCTCGGCTACGTGTTCGTCGACCTGAGCCCGACCAACGTGCTCGTCGACGATGACGACCGGCCCCGGCTGGTCGACTTCGAGGCGGTGCAGCCGGTCGGGGACGTCCAGCGGATCATGGGCACGCCCGGCTACCTGCACCCGGACCCGCGGTCGGCGATCTCCCGCGATCCGCGGGAGATCGACTCGTACGGGCTGGCCGCGCTGGCGCTGCTGCTGGTCTTTCCCGCGCACGAGGTGGCCGAACGGCATCCGCGGGTCCTCGACCACCTGCACGCCGACCTGACCGAGCTGGCACCGGTCGCTCCCCGGCTGTGGCGGTGGGCCACCCGCTGCCACGACCGGACCGAGGACGCCTGCCCGCCCGCCCCGCGGATGCCCGCCCCGCGGGCCGTCCGCGAGGACACCGTCGCCGCGTTACGCCGGCTGGCCGACCGGACCGCCGACGCCCTGGAGGCGATGGCCCGGCCGGACCACCCGGTGCGGGTCTACCCGACCAGCCCGCTGGGCCATGAGACCGACACCCGCGCGGTCGCGGCCGGAACCGCCGGTGTGCTGCACGCGCTGCACCGCGCCGGCCGCGTCTGTGACCAGGCCGTGGTACGCCGGCTGAGGGACGACGCGCTGGCCGCGGCCGACACCTCTGCTCCCGGCCTGCTGTACGGCAGTGCCGGCGTCGCCTGCGTGCTGGCCGAACTCGGCGAGGCCGACGCGGCGGAGACCCTGCTCGCCTCGGCGGCGGCCCATCCGCTGAACGGCGGATCCGCCACGCTCGGCGGCGGTGCGGCCGGGACCGCACTCGGCCTGCTGATCCACCACCGGCGCACCGGGGAGCAACGCTGGCTGGATCTGGCCCGGCGGCTGCTCGAACGCGTCCCCGAGGGTGCGGAGCTCACCTCCCGGCTGAGCCCGGTCGACCGGTCCGGCCTGGTCGGCGGCCGGGCCGGCGTGGCACTGGCCCTGTACGCCCTGTACCGCCGTACCGGCGATCCTCAGCTGTTCGCCCGGGGCATGCGCCTGCTGGGGGAGGACCTGGCGTACGCCCAGCCCCTCCCGGTGGGCGGCCTGGGGTTCAAGACCTCCCACGCCGACCGCCGCGTCTATCCGTACCTGTTCGCCGGCAGCGCGGGATATGCCGCGGTGCTCTCCCGCTATCTCGCGCACCGCCCGGAGGCGGAGTTCGGCGTGGCGACGGACCTCGATCTCGGCGCGGCCGAGGTGCTCGAACGCTGCCTGCGCGCCTGCTCGGTCCGCTTCGCCGTGTTCCCGGGACTCTTCCCGGGCCTGGCCGGGCTCGCCGTGACACTGGCCGACGCCGGACGGCGGCTGGGCCGCCCCGAACTCCTCGACGCCGCGTTCACCAGTGCCCGCGGCCTGTTCCGGTACGCGATCCCGCGCGAGGACGGAGTGGGCTGGCTGGGCGAACCCGGACAGCGGCTGTCCGCCGACCTGTGGTCCGGCTCGGCCGGGATCCTGCTCGCCCTGCGGCACCTGACGGATTCCGCGTTCCCCCCTGACGCCCTCGACGAGCACCAGGCCACGTCGAGGGAGGCCGTTGGTCCAAACCCGGAGGAAAGGAGTGACCGGCATGGAGGAAGTGCTGCGCTTACAGGCTGAGGTGGCGATCCAGGAAGAGCTGGCCTGCAACGTGCTCACGATGAGCAGCAAGGGCAGCATCTGCCAGTGACCCCGTGGCCCGCCGGGCACGGGCGCCCCGTGCCCGGTGGGCTCCGTCGATCCGCGGCCACCCGCCGGTGCGGGACCGAGGAGATCCGGCGTGTCTCACGGTCCGCGAGCGGGACGCTCAGGGGCGGCCGTCCAGCGCGATCCGGCCCGTACGGTTGAGCCAGCGGCCGCCGGCGCGAAGGTGCGCCAGGCCTGCGCGCTGGAGCGTGGTCCGTGCCGTCAGCTCGTCCAGTGGTGTCGCGAGCGTGCCGAAGACGAAGCGGAGGAAGTCCTCGGTGCCGTCCTCGCCGCCCGGCTGGAGTTCGAAGCGGCGCTGGAAGCGGATGATGTTGGAGTCGGCGGGGAGGTACTCCGCGAGCGTCGGGTCCAGCAGCCACGAGCCGCACGTGATCTCCTCGTACGGCTCGTCCGGGAAGTGCCGGGGGAAGAACGCCCGGGCGCGCGCGAACGACGCGTCACACGACGGCGGGGTGAGCGGGCCGGACCGCGGGATGTGCAGCGACAGGGACCGCGACTCCGGGGTGCGCCGCCGGTGGAACTGGAGCCGGCCCAGCTCGTAGATGGCGCCGCGGACGTGCAGGGTCAGCCACTGCAGCATGACGGGCCAGCCCTCGCCGTTCATGCGCCGGTCGATGGCGAGGTTGCGGCCGAGGTCGGCGAGCGTGGTCCACGAGACCTCCTCCGGTACGCCGCGCCGCGCGTGGTAGGCGCGGACGTCCTCCAGCAGGGCGAGGTAGGCGTAGACGTAGAAGTGCCGCCAGGCGGGACCGCGGTCCCGCGGCAGCGTGGGCCCGGGCACCAGCCATCCGGCACCGCCCAGGTCCGCGCGTACGGCGGCGGTGACCTTCCCGAGCAGCCAGAGGAGGTCGGGCGGCCACTCGGCGGACGGCCAGCCCGCGAGGATCTCCGCGACGTCCCGCGGGTCGACGGCGAGCCGGTCGAGCAGCGCCGGCGCCTCCACGTACGGCGGCAGGCGCGGCTCCGGCGGCGTCTCGCCGTCCAGCCCGCGCACCCATGCGGCGGCCTCCGGCGGCAGGTGCAGTCGCTCGGCGACCTCACTCGTGTCTCGTTGGTGCATCGCCCGATTATCCGCCCGGACCGGGCAGGACCGGCTCCAGGAGGGACAGATAGCGGCCCGCCCAGTCTCGGAACGTCCACGTCTCCGGCCACCAGCGCAGGTGGTGCCGCTGGAAGAACTCCCACAGCAGGGCGCGGTCCTGGAGCAGGTACGTCGTCGCGCGCCGCCGGAATCCGGGCCGGGGCGGGCGCGCCGCCAGGTAGGCGCCGAGGAAGGCGCGCGCCGGCGAGGGGTCCTCGTCGAGATACGCGCACGCCGTCCGCGCCAGGTCGGCCTCCGGGTCGCCGAAGTAGCACTCGACCAGGTCGAAGACGCCGCTGACCGTCCAGTCGGCGCCGTCGCCGGTCACCACGACGTTGCCCTCTTTGTAGTCCTCCACGACGAGGCACGGCCGGAACGGCTCGGCCATCGCCTCGGCGCCGTCGGCGAGGAGGCCGCGTACCCAGGTCAGGTCGGCGGAGGTGGTGGCGCGCCGGTCGTGGCCGCGGGCCGTCTCCAGCCGGTGCGTGACGCGCTCGGCCACCCACCGGTCGTACGGGCCGGTCCACGGCCTGCGGGGCCCGGCGCTCCAGGTCGACTCGCCGGGCGCCTCCAGCGGGCCGGCCGTCCCGGTGCCGGCGGCGAACCGGCCCGGCCGTTCCGCGGTGACCGCGTGCATCGCCGCGAGGTTGGCGCCCAGCGCCCGCGCGATGCCGTGTCTCTCCACGGTGCCCAGGCGGTCGCGGACGTCCGGGTCGGACGGCTTGAGACCGGGCATGCGCGGCATGATGACGTAGCTCCACCCGAACACGCCGGGATCCGGGTCGATCCGGTACGGCGTCGGCACCGGCACCCGTGTCGCCCCGGCCAGCAGCTCCACGTGGAACCGTTCGGCGGCGAACTGGCCCGGGAACGACGGGTTGCCGCGCAGCACGTACTCCCCGCCGGTGCTCCGCAGGAAGAGGTTCTGCCCGAAGTGCCCGTGCGGGATCGGCTCGGCGTCGACGAGACGGCCCAGCCCGTGCCGGTCGAGCGCGGCCTGGAGCTGCCGGTCCGTGATCGGGCCAAGGCGCTCGGAGTAGGTTCTCGCCGTCACGTATCAGCCTTTCAGCGCGGTCTCGCCGACGTCGGCGGCCGGATCGGGGGCGCGGGCGCCGGGTTCGGGCGGCGGCTCTCCGAGCCCGTACCAGCTCCGCCGGATGAAGGCGCAGAGCAGGGTCCCGTAGCTGACCGCCCAGAAGACCGAGCCGAGGTCGAGCCGGTGCGCGGGCGAGCCGGGCAGCGACAGCAGGTGGCGGACGACGGCCGCGACGAGCAGCAGGAGGAGGGCGAGGTGCGGCGCCACCTCCTTGAGGTACAGCGCGGCCCGCCGGTCCTTGCGGGTGACCCGGTACGCCGGCTTGCGGTGCGGCCCGTAGTACAGCGCGCGCAGGCAGGCGGAGATGTAGACGAACATCAGCCCCACCCACATCTGCTTGGCCCGCACCACCTCGCGCCACGACGTGCCGTTGCCCAGCACGTACATGTAGGCCGCGAGCAGCATGACGTACAGGGCCGAGTAGGCGATGTGCGCGACGACGTGCGAGGAGAACATGCGCACGTCGAACAGCAGGCAGCTCGCCGGGGTCAGGATCAGCACGAGCGTCGGCACGCTCGACAGGTAGAACAGCCCGACCTCGAGGAACTGCAGCCGCTGCCGGAACGACAGGCCGCGCGTGGTCAGCGGCGACCGCCAGAAGAAGATCCGCATGGTGTCCATCGCCCACGTGCCGAGTTGCTTGTAGACGTTGGGCAGGTCCTCGGGTGCGACCTGGCCGACCGCGCCGTCGATCGGCAGGTACGCCCCGCGCAGCCCGTGCTGGAGCGCGAGGTAGCCGGAGTACAGGTCCTCGACCAGGTTCCAGGTGGGGAAGCCGCCGATCGCCGCCAGGCCCGAGCGCCGCCACACGAGCCCGCTGCCGCAGGGGAACGCGGCCCCGGCGGCGGCCCGCGAGAGCATGATGCCCCGGTAGAAGAACCGGCGCCGGTTGCCGAACGGGTCGCCGGGACTCACGTGCGCGTCCTTGACGGTCTGCACGTACGCGATGTCCGGATGGCGCACGAGGTGCCCGACCGTGTGCCGCAGGAAGTCCGGGTCGCCCACGAGGTCGTCGGCGTCACGGGTCTCGACGAACTCGATCTCCGGGTACGCGCGGACGACGAAGTCCAGCATGGAGTTGAGGTTGCCGTCCTTGGCGTCGCCCCGCCGCTCCGGCGTG
Organism: Actinoallomurus sp. CA-142502; assembly: GCF_050936355.1. NCBI lineage: Bacteria > Bacillati > Actinomycetota > Actinomycetes > Streptosporangiales > Thermomonosporaceae > Actinoallomurus > Actinoallomurus sp. CA-142502. The sequence continues at coordinate 7,220,398 of NZ_JBNJMY010000001.1, read as the reverse complement.
TGCCGGCGCGGCGGGAGGTGGTGGTGCAGCGGCACGGCCGGGAAGCGCCGCCGCAGGTCCTCGACCACCGCCCGTACGGCGGGGCGGTGACCGTCGTCGCCGACCACCACGACGAGGCGGTCGTGGCCCCACCGCTGGGTGAGCACGCTCTCCAGGGTGCGCCGCACCATCGCGGGCGGCTCGTTGTACGTGGGCACGAGCACGGCCACGTACGGCTCGGCGAGATCCGGGGGAGTGGCGACGGCGAGCGGCAGCCGGTGCCAGTTGTCGTACACGGTGACGAACAGCAGGGCGATGAGGAAGGCGTTCGCCAGCAGGAAGGGGAGGGACACCCACAGGTCGCGGACGGTGAGGTCGGCGACGATCCAACCGGCGTAGATCAGCGACGCCACGACGAGCGTGACACCGGCTCCCTTGCGGAAACTGTCGCTTCTCCACAGTTTGTCCGGCATCACAGAATTTGACGCGATCCGTCCTCCAGTGGTTCCCCTGCGGAGAGAAGACCGATCGCGCTCGACGATGGCTTATTCGCTGCCCATGTCCTCCCCCGTCGTGCGGATGAGTTGATGTCTGTGGGCGGTGGTGGCGGCTTGGAGGCGGCTGGTCGCGCCGAGTTTGGCGAGGATGCTGGAGACATGGTTGCCTGCGGTTTTGACCGAGATGAACAGTTCCTCGGCGATCTGGCGATTCGTGCGACCGTCGGCGATCAGATCGAGCACCTCACGCTCACGTGGCGTCAGGTCGAAGCGTTTCTGTCCGTCTTCCGCGCGTGACCCGTTGGCCGGAGTGAGGGAAATGCGAGCGAGTCTCGCCAGCCGGTCGATCCGGGTACGCAAGGGGTGGGCGGACAGCCGGTCCGCGTGGGCGGCGGCGCGGCTCAGGTGCGATTGTGCCAAAGCGCGGTCTCCGGCGTCCGCGGCCACCTCGGCTGCCCGAAGGAGTGCCAAGGCCTGTGGGTAGGGCTGCCGCAGGTCGGCCCAGGCGGCCGCGACGCGATCCCATCGGTCGGGGCTTCGTGTCTCGGCGGTGAAGGTGAGCTGGTGGGCGCGCTGGACCGGGCCGATGACCGGAAGCGCGGCCGCCGTTCCGTCCAGGCCGGTAACACCGGCTCGGGCTCCGGCCTCGATCACGGGCCACAGGTAGCGCGGGCTCGTTTCGATCTCGTCGGTGGTCAGCGCCTGCTCGACGAGGCGCACGGCGTCCGGCCGCCGGCCCTGGGCGAGCCGCAGGTCCACTTCGAGGTGCACCAGCAGAAGATGGTCCTGGGCGTAGGACGTGCCCCGGGTGAAGACCTCGCGGGCGTAGTCCGTGCAGGTTCGGGCCAGGTCGAGGTCGCCTCGGCCCAGCGCGATCGTTCCGCGCAGAACCAGCAGGTAAGCGTGCAGGCTGGGAGGCGGTGTGAGGTCGAGGACATGATCGATCACCTCGGTCGCCTCGTCCCAGCGGCCCAGGGCGATCAGCGCCTCGGCGAGATTGCCGGCCTGCGTCGGACCGGACGTACGGGCCAGCCCGGCCTCGGCCGCGGTGCGCAGACCATGCCGGGCCGCCTCGGCCGCTTGTTCGTATCGACCGGCGCTCTGCAGCACGTCCGCCTCACACCGGTAGGCGTGCATGAGGGCGCTGTGGTCACCGATGCGGTCGGCCATGGCTCGCGCGGCAACGAGGTGGGGCAGGTGCGCGTCGATGTCGCCGGCGCGAGCCTGAGCGTAGGCGAGGTTGACGGTGGCGATGATCTCGGACCTGGGGTCGCCGGTCGCCCGTGCCGCCGCCATGGCCTCCCGTGCGACGGCGCGGCCTTCCTCCTCGCGCGGGATGGTCAGCAGACGGTTGGCCAGCGTGTTGAGGACGGACGCACGGAGACCGTGGCCGTCCGGAATGAGCAGCGCCGCCTCCCGAAGGTCGGCCACGTCGCCCGGCAGTCCGAGGACGAAGCGCAGTTCACCACGGCACGTGAGCAACCGGCCCGCGCGGACCGGATCGCCGTTCTCCGGGAGGGCGGCAGTGATCAGCTCCATGGCCCGCTTGCCTTCGCCGGCCGCCATGCCCGCGTGCACCGCCTTCTCGACCACCTCGGCGCGGGACGTCGCGATCTGATCCGCGGCGTCGGGAACGCATTCCCACAGCTCCAGGACTTGAAGGAGCATGTGCAGTTGCTCGGCATGGGCCAGCGATGCCGAAGCCTCGGCGGCGGCCCGCCAGGAGGCCGCCAGCGCCCTGGCGGGCCGGCGTTTCGACGCGTACCAGTGATGGGCGGACTCGACCGCCGCGCGGCCGTCCGAGGCAAGGGAGGAGTCCTTCTCGAGCGCGTCGGCATAGCGCACGTGCAGCAATGTCCGCTCCCCGGGCAGCATGTCCTCGTACAGCACCTCCCGGACCAGTGCATGCCGAAACGAATAACCGTTCTCCTCGACCAGCATGAGGTTCGATTCCGCCGCCGGCCGCAATTCGCTCGTCAGTGCCGCATCGTCGAGCTCGGTGACCGCGGAGAGCAACGGGTGACCGACTCGAACCCCACCGACCGCTGCGGCCCGTACGACCTGCCGGGTACGGGCGGGCAGCTGCTCGAGCGGGGTGAGAAGCAGGTCGCGGATGGACTCGGGCACCGGCGCGTCAGCCCCGGCCGACAGGGCCTCCACGAACAGCGGGTTACCCGCACTGCGCCGGAAGATCTCCTCGCCGAGCCGGGCGTCCGGCTCGCGACCGAGGAGACCGCGAAGCCGGCTGATGACCTCGTTCTTGGTCATCCGGCCGAGCTCGAACCGCCTCACCCACGCCAACCGGTCCAGTTCGGCCCAGAGGCGACGCAGCGGATGGGACCGCTGCATCTGATCACTGCGGTGAGTGGCGATCACCAGCAGGCCCGGAACGGCGTGCTGGTTACGGAGGAGGAAACTGAGCAGCTCTCGGCTGGATCGATCCGCCCAGTGCATGTCCTCGATGACCAGCACGATGGACCGCTGCTCGGCCACACCCGCAAGAAGTGCCAGAAACTCCTCGAAGAGGCGCGCGCGAGCCATACCGTCGGCGCCATCGCCGCCGGACGATCCCAGCGTCGGGAGCAACCGGCCCAGTTCCCGCGCCTCGCCATAGGGCAACACCTCTGAGACACCGGCCACGCCGAGCTCTCGTACCAGAGTGCGCAGCACCGCGGCGAACGGCGCGAACGCCAGCCCATTCGCGCCGAGTTCCACGCACCCGCCGAGGAGTACGAGCTCCCTCTTCGACAACCCGGCGGTGAATTCGGCCACCAGCCGAGACTTGCCCACGCCGGCCTCACCGCCGACGAGCACCGCCGCGGGCGACCCCTGCCGGACTCGGGCACAGGCTTCGCGGAACACGGCGAGTTCCTCGCCTCGCCCCACGAAGGACGAGCCTGCGGCATCCACGTTCACGCCTACAGATTTCCAGATAGGGATACCGGATCCGACATCTAGGGATACCGGATAGGGTGCTCGCCCGATCCGCGAAGGCCGGCCGCCGGAGAACACTGCTCCGGTGACCGAGCTGGAGATGGGAACGGCGCGGCGTACGTTGCTGAACCGTCAGATGATCCTTTTGTTGACTGCGTCCCTCGGTTCGCTCACCGCCTTCTACCTGCTGGTTTCGGTGGTGCCGCTGTACGTGGCGACGAGTGGGACAGGCGACACGGGCGCGGGGCTGTCGACCGGCGTGATGATGGCGGCCACCGTGCTGATGGAGCTCGCCGTACCGGCGGTGCTGAGGCGATGCGGCTATCGCACGGGGATCGCCCTGGGGCTGCTGTTGCTGGGCGTGCCGTCGGCCGTTCTGGTGGTCTCGCCTGCGCTGCCACTGGTCCTGGCCGCCTGCGCGGCTCGGGGGGCGGGACTGGGAATCGTCGTGGTGGCCGGTCCCACGCTGGTCGCCGAGTTGGTCCCGGACCGGCGGCGCGGTGAGGCGTTGGGCCTGTACGGCGTCGCCGTAGGGGTTCCCGCCGTCGTGGCCCTGCCGCTGGGCGTGTGGCTGAGCGCGCACATCGGCTACGGAGCCGTGTTCGTCCTTGGGGCGGCGGTGCCGTTGGCCACGCTCGCCGCGGTGGCCGGCCTGCCCGCCGCGCGGGGATCAGCCGAGCATCACACGGGAGTTCTGGGCGGGCTGCGCGACGGCGGACTTGCCCGACCTGTGATGATCTTCGCGGCCATCACGGTGGCGGCGGGAATCGTGCTGACCTTTCTGCCTCTTGCCGTGTCGGCCGGGGCGCGGGGCACGGCCGCGCTGGCGCTGCTGGTCCAGGCTTCGGCCATGCCGCTCGTCCGCTGGCTCGTGGGCCGCTACGGCGACCGCCACGGCATCGCGCACCTGCTCCTTCCCGCGGTTCTCGCGGCCGCCGCCGGCACTGCCGGACTCGTCTGGCTGCACAACCCGTACCTACTGGTCGCAGGAGCCGGACTTTTCGGGGCCGGGTTCGGGGCCGCTCAGAACATCACTCTGACGCTGATGTTCCAACGAACGCCGAAACCGGAGTTCGGCCGGGCGAGCGCGCTGTGGAACCTCGCCTGGGACGGCGGCATGGGCTTCGGCGCCGTCGGCTTCGGACTGGTGGCCGGACACGTGGGCTACGCGGCCGGATTCGCGCTGACCGCCGTCGTGCTGGTCGCCGCCCTCATCCCGACCTGGATCGACCGACGGAGGACTCGATGAGCGACGACCTTCGCCAAGCCGTACGGCGAGTTCTGCCCGGTGTCCTGGCCGACCTGAAGGCCCTGATACGCATCCCCTCCGTGAGCGCCGACCCCGGCGCTGCGCCAGAGCTGCGCCGCTGTGCGGAAATGACAGCCGGACTCTTCGCTGCCGCCGGCGCGCACGAGACCCAGATCCTGGACGACATCGAGAACGGCCGACCGACCGTGCTCGCGCATTTTCCGCCGCCCGCGGGCCGGCCCACCGTCCTGCTCTACGCCCACTACGACGTTCAGCCCGCTGGTGCCCCTTCCACGTGGACGAACCCACCATTCGAACCGTGCGAGACCGGCGGACGGCTCTACGGGCGAGGATCTGCCGACGACAAGGCCGGCATCGCCGCGCACCTGGCGGCGATCCGGGCATACGACGGTCGGCCGCCGGTCGGACTCACGGTCCTCATCGAAGGTGAGGAGGAGATCGGCTCCCCGAGTCTCGGCGCGTTCCTCGACCGCCACCGCGACCGGCTCGCCGCGGACGCCATCGTGCTCGCCGACTCCGAGAGCTTCGCGGTCGGCGTCCCCGCGTTCACCACCACGCTGCGTGGCCTCGCCGCCTGCGTCGTCGAGGTGCGGACCCTCGAACACGGCGCGCATTCCGGCACCTATGGCGGTGCCGCCCCCGACGCGCTGACCGCACTCTGCCGGCTGCTCGCCACCCTGCATGACGACCACGGCGACGTCGCGGTGGACGGGCTCGTCACCGCCCGGTGCCCGACGGTCGACTACCCCGAGGAACGGTTCCGAGTCGAGGCCGCCGTACTCGACGGCGTCCCGCTCCTGGGCAGCGGCACCGTCGCGGAGCGGATCTGGGCCAAACCCGCAGCGACGGTACTGGCGATCGACGCACCCCGGGTGGCCGACGCGTCCAACACCCTCACACCCGTGGCCCGGGCCAAGGTGAGCCTGCGGCTCGCACCCGGTGACAACGCGTCGTCCGCCCACGCCGCGCTGGCCCGGCACCTGCATGAACACGCACCTGGGGGCGTACGAGTCAAGGTCACCGCCACCGATTCGGCACAGCCGCACGCCATCGATCCACGCGGACCCGTCTACGACGCCGCACGACGGGCCTACCAGGACGCCTACGGCAATGACGTCGTCGACATCGGAGGCGGTGGCGCGATCCCGTTCGTCGCGGAATTCGCCGCGGCATTCCCCAAGACGGCGATCCTCGTCACCAGCGCAGGAGCCGACCCCACCTGCCGAGCGCACAGCACCGACGAGAACCTGCATCTCGCCGATTTCGAACACGCGTGCCTGGCCGAAACGCTCCTGCTCAACGAACTCGCGTCCGGCCAAGGATCTCGATGACAACACTGGCGGCCCGATCCGCTCGACGCGTGGCCGAAGCGCCCGATGTCATGCCCTGGCGCCGGCAGCCTTACCCGCAGGCCTCGACGCCCCGCGCCGGGTTCGCGATGATGACGGGCACGCGACGGCAAAGGAGGCACCGTGACGGGTTCGGCGCCGACTTCGGAACTCACCGGCTGGCAGAGCGCCCCGTTCACCGGGGCGGGGATCACTCACGACGTGTACGAGAAGGGCGACGGCCCGGGTGTCGTGCTCGTGCCGGAGATCCCCGGCATCACGCCCGAGGTGCTCGGTCTGGCCGACCACCTGGTGAAACAGGGCTTCACGGTCGCGATCCCGTCGCTGTTCGGCACGCCGGGCCGCCCGATGTCCGGTCCGTACGTCGCGGGGACGGTGGCCCGGGTCTGCGTGTCGGCGGAGTTCCGCGCCTTCGCCGTCAACGCGCGCCGGCCGATCGCGGACTACCTGCGCGAGCTCTGCCGCGACCTCGCGGCCCGCACCCCGGGACCCGGCGTCGGAGTCATCGGCATGTGCTTCACCGGAGGGTTCGCCCTCGCCGCCGCGGTGGATGACGCCGTGCTCGCCCCGGTGCTCAGCCAGCCGTCCGTGCCGCTCCCGGTCAGCAAGGGCCGCCGGCGCGACGCGGGCGTCTCCCGGGAGGAGCTCGCCACCGTGGTCGACCGTACGGCCCGGTCCGGCCTGTGCGTGCTCGGGCTGCGCTTCACCGGCGACCGCACCAGCCCGCCGGACCGGTTCGTGACACTGCGGGAGCACCTCGGCGACGCCTTCGAGGTCATCGAGCTGGACTCCTCGCCGGGCAACGCCGGCGGCTTCGGCCGGGCTGCGCACTCGGTGCTGACCGCCGAGGTGCGCGAGGAGCCCGGCCACCAGGCCCTCGCCGCCCGCGACCGGGTCGTGGACTTCCTGCGCGAGCGGCTCCTGCCCGGCTGAGCTCAGCCGGGCAGCGGACGGATCAGTGGGTCGAGCCTCGCGCGCGCATCGGCGACGGTGATGAAGTCCGGCTCCGTGATCCGCCGCATCTCGGTCAGGTCGGCGTGCTCGTACACGTGCCCGCCGAGCAGGCGCCCGCGCCCGTCGTACGGCCAGTGCATGGCGATCCGCTGACGCACGAGGTAGTACCCCTCGGGGTCGCCGTCCGGGATCACGTGGCCGCGGGCGTAGGTGTTGAAGGTCGCCTCCGTCGCGAGCCCCCAGTCGGCCACCGCGAGCTGCTCGTCCTGGAGCACCATGACGTTGGTCCCGCTGTCGGCGAGCGTCCGGTAGAAGGCGGCGACCTCGTCGGGGCCGTCGAGCGTGGCGCTCGCGCGGTTGATGTTGAGGTAGCAGACGGGGTGTTCCACCGTCATCTCCGGGACGAAGATCTGCTCCCACCGGCCGGTCACCTGGAGCAGCGCGTGACGGCGGTAGTTCTCTAAGATCCGCCGGCGGTGCGGGTTCTCGACGCGTTCGAGGAGTTCGTCCGCGGCCCGGGTCAGCGTGGTGATGTCGAGCTTTGCCACTGAGCGGTCCTCGCTGCCTCATTCACCGGGGCGCGGGGGCGTCCCGGCACTCGCATGATCTCCTCATGGTGACACGGCGCGGGGACTGTCCCGCTCCACGGTTTGCAACAGTCCCCACACGAAATGGGCGACGTACGAGCACGCGGCGGATCCTTCGCCCGGAGCGGTGAAGCCCACCTGCCACCGGCTCGGCACCGTGTCGGCCTGGTGACGGGCCGGCGGGAACCGCTCGGCCACGTCGGAGACGACACACGACCACGGCCGCAGGTCCGCGACGCCGTCGATCCGCGGCGCCGGCGCCCCCTCGGGCCGGACCAGCCACTCGTGCAGGACCGCCCCGTCGGGCCCGATCAGGGCCTCGAACCGCAGGTCCGGCCAGAGCGGCAGGTCCCACCAGTCCGTACGGCAGGTGACGTCGCCCAGCGTCCGCTCGGCACCGTCGGCGGGCGGCCCCAGCACCATCCGCAGCCGGCGCTCACCACCGGGAAAGGCCCGCGACCGCAGGATCCGCTGCCAGCGCGCGTTCACCTGCCGCATCTCGGTACGCGACGCGTCCAGCGAACGCATCGCCCCGGCCACCAGGTCGGGCTGGTAGTCGGCCATGCGCCGCAGCAGGACGAGCTGGAACTCCCGCCTCGCGAACCCCTTCATGGCCGTCCATCAAACCATCGTGTGCTCCAGGACGAGCTCGCCGATCCGGCGGGGCAGGCCGGGGGAGAAGAACGCGTGGCCCATGCCCGGGACCGTCCGCAGCCGGGCACCGGGGACCTGGGCGGCGAGCGCCTCGCCGTGCGGCAGCGGCCGGAGCGGGTCCTCGGTGCCGTGCAGCACCAGCGTCGGCGCCGTGATCGATGACAGCGGGACCCGCCGGTCGTCGGTCATCCGCCGGCCGGCCAGATCGTGGTTGGCCGCCGCGGCGTAGTCGCTCGCGCGGTCGAAGGAGTTCGCCACGAACCGCCGGGCGGCCGGTTCGTCGAAGGGCAGCACGCCGCCGTTCAGCACGCGCCAGGTCTCCAGGTCCGCGGCGATGTGCTCCTCGCGGGTCGTGCGCGGCATCGCCGCCTTCGCGGCCAGGTGTTCCAGGAACCGGGGCGCGGGCGGCGGCAGGTCGCCGGGGTCGGGCGCCTGCCCGGCGAGCGCGCGGGCCCAGGCGGGACCGGCGTCCGCGCCCATCGGGCCGGCCATGATCGTGGTGAGGGTGCGGACCCGCTCGGGCCGGTGCACGGCGAGCCACTGGGCGATCGCGCCGCCGAGGGAGGCCCCCACGACGTGCGCGGCGCCGACGCCGTACCCGTCGAGCACGGCGACCGCGTCGCCGGCCATGTCCGCGAGCGTGTAGGGGTGCCGCGCGAAGTCCACGCGGTCGGACCGGCCCGTGTCGCGGTGGTCGAAGCGAAGGACCTGGCGTCCGCCGTCGACGAGCGTCTCCACGAGTGCGTCGGGCCAGCCGATCGCCGGCGTGGCCGTCCCCATGATCAGCAGTATCGCCGGATGCTCCGGATCGCCGAACCGTTCGGTCCACAGACGCAGCCCGGCCGAGGTGACGAAGGCACTTTCCGCACAATCCATGGCCGCGAATATAGCGGGCTTAATTGCTTTCTGCATTTCCGATGAATGGTAGAAGAAATGCGATTGCCTTGGTATAATGGAGTCGTTGCGAGAGGGGCGGATCCGGGCCCGGGTATTCTGTTCGCGGGCACGGCGACCTATGGTGATCCCATGCCGAAGTCGCAGGTCCTGGAGGTCGCCGGGCGTGAGGTGACGGTCACCAACCCGGACAAGATGGTCTTCCCGTCCGGTGGTCACACGAAGCTGGACCTCGTCCGCTACTACCTCTCCGTCGCCGACGGCGCGCTGCGCGGCGTCGCGGGCCGGCCGATGATCCTCAAGCGGTTCGTCAAGGGGATCGACGAGGAGGCCTTCTTCCAGAAGCGCGCCCCGGCCACGCGGCCGGACTGGATCGAGGTGGCGCGGCTGCACTACGCGTCGGGCCGCTCCGCCGACGAGGTCGTCGTCCGTGACGCCGCGCAGCTCGCCTGGGTGGTCAACCTCGGCTGCGTCGACCTCAACCCGCACCCGGTGCTCAAGGAGGACCTCGACCACCCCGACGAACTGCGGATCGACCTGGATCCGGTGCCCGGCGTCCCGTGGGGGCAGATCGTCGAGGTCGCCCTGGTCGCCAAGGAGGTGCTGGAGGACCACGGCCTGACCGCGTGGCCCAAGACGTCCGGCTCGCGCGGATTCCACATCTACACGCGCATCGATCCCCGATGGCCGTACCGCGACGTGCGGCTCGCCGCCGAGACCGTCGCCCGCGAGGTGGAGAACCGCGCCCCCGACCTGGCCACCAGCCGATGGTGGAAGGAGGAGCGGCAGGGCGTCTTCGTCGACTTCAACCAAAATGCCAAGGACCGGACGATCGCCTCGGCCTATTCCGTTCGGCCGACCGCGGACGCCCGGGTGTCCACCCCGCTCACCTGGGACGAGGTGCCGGGTTGCCGCCCCGCGGAGTACACCGTGACCACGGTCCCAGAGCGGTTCGCGGCGATCGGCGACCCCTGGGCGGACCTTGAGGGCACCGCGGGCTCGCTGGAGCCACTGCTGGAGCTGGCCGACCGGCTCGGGCCGGCGGAGAAGCCGCCCAAGGGCACCGGCCGCCGGCAGCCGACGATGCCGCTCATCGAGATCGCACGCGCCCGTACGAAGGACGAGGCGCTGGCGGGCCTGGACCGCTGGAAGGCCCGGCACCCCGACGTGGTGCGCCACCTGGAGCGCGCCGACATCCTGACGGACGGGATGCGCGGTCGCAGCTCGGTCTGGTACCGCATCCGGGTCAACCTCCAGCACGTCCCGGAGGGCGAGCGCCCACCGCAGGAGCCGCTGGAGGTCGACTACGACCCGTGGGCGGGCGCGTCGTGGCCGGAAGGCCGCTGAACGGCGACGTCCGGCGCCTGAGGATTCTCCGGCCATCGCTCCGTAGGACCCGCCGTACCGCTGGGCGGTCCGGCGGATGCTCCAGCCCCGGTCGTAGACCCGCACGGCGTCCTGCCCGGTTCGGTCGCCGCCGAGCGGACCTCGCTCCGCGGTCCGATTATCACCGTCGGTGCGTGGCCGATTGACAGACCTCCGGCGAGCCGGGATGTTCGGCGGGTGGGTCGTTCGAGCGACGCGCGGGAGCGGCTGGTCAGGGCCGCGGCCCGGCTGTTCTTGGCGCGCGGTTACCAGGCCGTCGGGGTGGACGAGGTGTGTGCGGCCACCGGTGTCCCGAGGGGCACGTTCTACTACTTCTTCCGCTCCAAGTCCGAGCTGGTCAACGCCGTGGTCGACCGGCACGCCCTGGCGCTGTGGGCCCGCCTCGAGGCCGCGGGCGCGGTCGACGGCGCCGACCACGCCGCCCGGCGGCTGCACGCGGTCGCCGACGCCGTCGGGGAGATCCAGGCGGGCTTCGAGCTTCGCTTCGGCGCGCTGGTCGGCTGCCCGTTCGGCACTCTGGCGGCCGAGCTCGCCGGCGCCGACGAGTCCGTACGAGAACACCTCGCCAGCGTGTTCGCCGACTGGGAGGAACGACTGGCCGTCCTGTGCCGCCACGCGGCCGACCAGGGCACGCTGCGGCCGGGTGTGGACCCCGTCCTGCTCGCGCGCATCCTGCTCGCGCAGTTCCAGGGCATGATCCTGCTGGCCAGGACCGGCCGGTCGACGGTCGCCGAGATCCCCGCCACGCTGCACCAGATCATCGACTCTCACCTGCGCGAAGGGGCCAGTACGTAGTACCGCGATGGCACTTGCCGGCCAGGCGGTTGTAACGGCGACCTCGCTGGTGGTTTCGCCAAGCCTGAGCACCCCGGGGTGCTCGGTGGATGAGTGAATTGATGGGTCGTTCGTATGGCTCACATATATTCGCCGTCAACGCTCCTGACCTGCGGCGAGTCCTGGCGGCAGCCCATTGTGCGGGCCTGTCGCACGTCAACCTGGACGGGGTCGTCATCCCCACCGACCGGGTGGCCGCGCCCGGCCCCAACGGCGCTGACCTGTGGTGGTCGGGTAAGTACAAGCACCATGGCGGCAACGTCCAGGTCATCTCGCTCCCGACGGATGGCCGTTGTGGACCTCCGAGGTGCGGCCCGGTCGTGAACACGACATGACCTGCGCCCGCACCCATGGCGTGATCGACGCGCTGGCCGATTTTCGAGCCGATCTCATCGGTCTGGCGCATCGGCGCCATCACCTCCGCCGCCCTCGTTCTACTCCACCAGGAGAACGACCGTACGGTCTGAAGATCACACATAGCGACCAAGAGTTGCAGAGAGAGTGCCCAGTGTGATCGAAGTCAAGGTGAGTCTTGGTCGGAGGCCGCTCCCGATGCAGTGGTGACCCTTGCCTGCCAGCAGAGCGTGACTGGGACGAGCAACAGCTCGATGCCCAGTGCGACCACGAAGACCGGGTTGGGCCAGCCTGACGCTGCTGCGGCCCAAATCCGGGCCACGCCGCCGAGGAATGCAGCTCCCAGCGTGAGTCGGAGTACGGCCGTCGCCCGCTCGACTCGAGGGAGCGACCACATCACCACCGCACCGGCGGTGAACCAAAAAGCGTTGACGAAGCGATATTCGCTGTCGATCGTTGCGCTCACGTGGCCGCCGTCCGGAAGAAACTCGGGCCCGAAGATCATGCCGAACAGCCCTGATGCCACAGCAACCGTGGCCAATACGCCGAGTAGAAGCTGAAGACCTCGTCGACCCATTGCACCTCCCGGGATGCGACTAGTAGATGATCGCATGGTTGCAGGCGGCGTGTTCAATGTCGCAGCAGCACAACGAGAAATCGAACGATTTAAGAAATTGAACCACCGCGAGTTGGACCTGCTGCCCGCAAGACAGTCCTCTGGGATCCCATCGAGGGTGTTCTTCGCGAGGAACCCTCCGCTGTCCAGCATCACTTACCAGGTCCCCGGCGGCGGGTTCGTGAAACACTCCTGCGAGCGAAGCGTTCCCCGGGAGGTTTCGATGGGCGATACCGGCGGCGAGAGCAGGGAGACCGTGGTCGCCGCGCTCACCGCGGAGTGGGCCGCCCTTGACGCGCTGCTGGACGGCCTGCCGCCCGGCGACTGGACCCGGCCGACGTGTCTGCCCGGCTGGCGGGTCACCGACGTCGTCGCCCACCTCGTCGGCACCGAGGCCTCGCTCGCCGGCGACGAGGCGCCGGACCCCGGCGTCGACGTGCGCGTCCTGCCGCACGTACGAGGCGACGTGGCCGCGTTCAACGAGCTGTGGGTTCAGGCGCTGCGCGACGCGGCGCCGGGGGAGATGCTCGCCCGGTTCCGCGACGTCACCGCCCGCCGCGCCGCGCGGCTGGAGCGGATGACGCGGTCCGACTTCGACGCCCCGAGCTGGACGCCCGCCGGGCAGGCCACTTACGGCCGGTTCATGCGGATCCGCGTCTTCGACTGCTGGATGCACGAGCAGGACATCCGCGAGGCGGTCGGCGCACCCGGCCACGAGACCGGTCCGGCCGCCGAGCTGGCGCTGGAGGAGGCGACCCGTGCCCTGGGCTACCTTGTCGGCAAACGCGCCGCGGCGCCCGACGGCTCGATCGTGCGGATCGAGCTGACCGGGCCCCTGGTCCGCCGGCTGACCGTCGTCGTCGACGGCCGCGCCCGGCTCGTGGAGGCGGCGCCGGGGCCGCCGACGGCCGTGCTGCGCATGTCGTCGTCGCGGTACCTGCGCCTCGGTGGCGGGCGTACCGGTGACCACGCCGGTGTCGAGCTCGACGGCGACCGCGACCTGGCCCGCCGCGTTCTCGACAACCTCGCGTTCACGATCTGAGCCCGGCCGGGCCGAGGCGGATCGGCACGCCGTTGAGGTGCGCCATGCCCGCCAGGCGTTCCAGGTCGGCGGGGTCGGAGGAGGTCAGCAGGTTGACGTTGGCGCCGCCGGCCCGGTTGGCGCGCCGCCAGCCGCCGCCCTGGTGGCCCCACCCGTGCGGCACCGCCACGGTGCCCGGCATGACCTCGTCGGTGACCGTGACGGGCAGTTCGATCGCGCCGTACGGCGAGGTGATCCGGCACATCCGGCCGTCGGTGAGGTCGTGCTCGGCCGCGTCGGCCGGGTGGACCCGCGCCGTGTGCGTCCGGCCGCCGCGCATCAGCGTCGCGGAGTTGTGCATCCAGGAGTTCTGCGACCGCAGCTCGCGCAGGCCGATCAGGCGCAGCGGGTACGCCGGGTCCTCCTCGTCCGTGCCGAGGCGTCCGAGCTCCGCGAGAATCTCGGGCGGGTCCAGCCGTACGCGGCGGTCGCGGTGCCGCACCACCTTGGTCAGCATCCCGGTCCGTACGTGCTCGCCGAGGACCACGCCGTGCGGACGCCGCCGCAGCGCGCGCAGGCTGAGTCCACGCCGCCGCAGTCCGAACAGGTCGCCGCCCGGGCCCAGCCGTACCGCCAGGTCCAGCAGGAACACCGGCGACGGCGACGGAACCCGACGCAGGATCCGGCTCAGCGGGCGCGGTACGAAGGGCAGCAGCCCGGCCCGGCGGGCGATCGCGTCGATGATCTGCCATTCCTGCCGCGCCTCTCCGTACGGCCGCAGCACCGGCTCGGTGAACTGCGCGAACGGTGTGGCGAACAGGCCCAGGTTCGCCACCGGCAGGTCCTCGCGCTCCAGGAAGGTCGCCGCCGGCAGCACGTAGTCGGCGTGCCGGTTGGTGTCGTTGACGTACAGGTCGATCGAGACGAACAGCTCCAGCTCGGTGAGGGCGGCCGACAGCTCGTCGCCGTCCGGTACCGAGACGACCGGGTTCCCGGCCGAGACGAACAGCGCCCGTACGCGGCCCGGGCCCGGCGTGGTGATCTCCTTGGCCATCAGGGCCGCCGGGAAGCTGCCGAGCACGTCGGGGAGGTCGCCCACGCGGGAGCGCCGCTTCGCGTACGAGGCGAGGCCGAAGCGGTCGGCGAGCCGTTCGATCCCGAGCGGTGAGGAGCCGAACACCGCGCCGCCGGGGCGGTCGAGGTTGCCGGTGACGACGTTCAGCGCGTCGAGCAGGTACGCCACCAGCGTCCCGTGCCGGCCCAGGCAGGAACCGGTGCGCCCGTACACGGCGGCGCTCGCGGCGCCTGCCAGGTCGCGGGCCAGCCGGCGCGCGACCTCGGCCGGCACGCCGGTACGGTCCTCGGTCCGCTCCGGCGGGTGAGCGGCGGCCGCGGCGCGCAGCGCGTCCAGGCCGCGCGCCTGCCGGGCGAGGGCCGCCGTGTCCTCCAGTCCCTCCGCGAAGATCACGTGCAGCAGCGACAGCAGCAGCCAGGCGTCGCCGTCCGGACGTACCGCCACGTGCTCGAAGGCGCGTGCGGTCTCCGACCGGCGCGGGTCGATGACCACCACCCTGCCGCCGCGCCGCGTGATCGCGCGCAGCTGGTCCCGGATCCGCGGCGCGCTGACGGCGCTGCCGTGGGAGACCAGCGGGTTGGCGCCGACGACCAGCAGGAACTCGGTGCGGGCGAGGTCCGGGATGGGCACGCGGGTGAGCGAGCCGTACAGCAGGCGGCTCGCGACGAACCGGTTGTTGATGTCCTGCGAGCCGGCCGTGAACAGGTTCGGCGAGCCGACGGCGGTCATGAAGCCCTGCAGCCACAGCGCGTGGGAGTAGGAGAACGCGCCGGGGTTGCCGAAGTACCAGCCGATCGCCGGGCCGCCGTGGTCGCGCAGGATCCGCCGCAGCCTCCGGCCGATGTCGTCGAGCGCGTCGTCCCAGCTCACGGGCTCGAACCCGGAGCCGTCCGGGCGGCGGTGCAACGGGCGAAGGACGCGATCCGGGTCATTCTGCACGTCGGTCATGGCGATGCCCTTGGGGCAAGCGAAACCGCGCGACAGCGGGTGCCGGTCGTCGGGCCGCAGGCGGACGAGGCGGCCGTCGTCCACCGTGGCGACCAGACCGCACAGGGGCTCGCAGATCCGGCAGTACGTCACCCGCTCCTCGGTGGCCATGTCCGCATTGTAAGTAGCCACTTTTGAAGGGCATTTGTCCGGTCACGGCGTATCTGAGGGCCGCGACGGGGAAGAGAAGCGGTAGCCGCCCCGATCGGCGCACGTGGCCGGGCCGCCGCCCGGCCGGGTAGTCCGCGATGACTGAGGATCGCGCAGTTTTACCAGGCCGGCGACCTTGTCGTCCTGGCGGGACCGCGTTTTCTGGAGGGGCGTTGACGGCCGACCGGTTCACCCGGCGTGACTTCGGCAGACTCGCGGGCTTCGTGGGTGCGGCCGCCCTTTTAACCGCCCCGCAGGGTACGGCGCGCGCCGGGGACCGGCGCGCCTGGCGCGTCGCCGGGCCGATACTGCACGGCCTGGAGGAGTTCGACGCCACCGTGATGGCCTTCATGGAGGAGCGCTCCATCCCGTGCGGCTCGCTCGCCGTGGCACGTGACGGCCGGCTGCTGCTGGCCCGCGGTTACAGCCGGGGAGGCCGCGGGACGCGGGAGACCGGGCCCACGTCCCTGTTCCGTACCGCGAGCGTCACCAAGCCGGTCACCGCCGCCGCGGTCCTGCGGCTCATCCAGGAGGGCCGGCTCCGGCCGTCCGACCGGATGACGGACCTGCTCCACATCGGCGCGGCGGCCGACCCCCGCCTCACGGAGGTCACCGTCGCGCGGCTCCTCCGGCACCTCGGCGGCTGGGACCGCGAGGTGTCGGGGGACCCGATGTTCGACGACGTGGCGATCGCCAAGGCGCTCGGCCGGCCGTTGCCGATCGGCCCGGACGACATCGTCCGGTACGTCACGGCGCGGCCCCTCGACCACGCGCCGGGCACGGCGTTCGCCTACAGCAACTACGGCTACCTGCTCCTCGGCCGGATCATCGAGAAGGTCACGGGGCGGCCGTACGCGACGTACGTGCGGGACGCGGTGCTGGCCCCGCTCGGCATCACCCGGATGCGGCTCGGCCACACCCTGGCGCCCGCGGCCGGCGAGGTGCCGTACTACTCGCAGTACAAGGGCACGACCGTGATGGACTCCTCGGGCGCGCAGGTGGCCGCGCCGTACGGCACCTTCAACCAGGAGAACAACGCGTTCAACTGCGGGTGGCTGGCCACGCCGGTGGACCTGGTGCGGCTCGCGCGGGTCTACGACGGCGTGACCCCGGTCCTGTCCGCGGGCTCGGTGGCCCCGGCGCTCGCGGTACCCGAGACGGGCGCCAGGCGCGGCCGGTACTACGCCTGCGGCTGGCACGTGCGGCAGACCGGCCGTGGCCTCGTCACCTGGCACAGCGGAAGCCTGCCGGGCACGCACACCCTGCTGGTCCGCCGCTTCGACGGCCTGACGTGGGCGGTCATGTTCGACCAGCGGGACGATCCGTCGGGCGAGCCCTACCGCGACATCGACACGGCCCTGCACGAGACCGCGGACGACATGCCCGGCTGGCCGGCCGGCGACGTCACGCGCCCTTAGCGCATCCTCGTGACCTTTCGTCAGTGCGGGGTGCGGCAGTAGCGGCTCGGTCCGTCGACGAACGTGTCTTGAGCCCAACAACGCGGTCGCCGGTCGTCCGGCGTCGAGCCGGTCACGGCGCGGCCTCGTGGCCGGAGAGGTTCTTCTCGACGACCAGATCGGCGATCTCGGCCAGCAGGGTGATCTGGCCGGGGGTGAGGTGGTCCAGGAAGTAGCGCCGGACGTCCTCGACATGACGCGGGGCGGCGGCCGTGATCGCCGCCCGGCCCTCGGCGGTGACCACCACGAAGGCCCCGCGCCTGTCGTCCTCGCACTCCTCGCGGGAGACCAGGCCGCGCCTCACCATGCGCGTGAGGTGGTGCGACACCCTGCTCTTCTCCCACTCCAGGACGCGAGAGAGTTCCTGGATGCGCAGCCGGCCGTCGGGCGCTCGGGTCAACTCGGCCAGAACCGTGTAGTCCGTGGCGGACAGCCCGAACTCATCCTGCATCGAGCGGCCGGTCCGGTTGACCAGGAGGTCGTGCATCCTCAGCAGGCCGCGCCACGCGCGTTCCTCGGTCGTCGTCAGCCAGCGCGTTTCGGCGGTCATGAGCCCACCGTACGGGGAAGTTGACGTATCACGCATCGCTTCGGCGCGAACATCGACCTCGCGCGAGCGGGGCCAGGGCCCGCCACTCGGCCCGCGGCGGTCCGGGCCGGTCGGTGATGACGTGCAGGGCGACGTGGTCGGCGCCGACGTCGTGGTGGGCCCGGACGCGTTCGCCGATGGTGGCGACGTCCCCCCAGGCGACGACCGCGTCGATGAGCCGGTCGCTGCCGCCGTCGGCGAGATCCGCCTCGGTGAATCCCTGGCGCAGCAGGCTCTGGGCGTAGTGGTCCATGGCGATGAACGTGGCCAGGAACCGGCGGGCGGTGGTGCGGGCCCGGCCGGCGTCGTCGTCGACCACGACCGCCTGGTAGGGCGCCAGCAGGGGACCGGTGCCGAGCAGGGACCGGGCGGTGGCCGTGAAGCCGGGGGTGACCAGGAAGGGGTGCGTGCCGGCGCTACGCCGGGCGGCGAGTTCGGTGAGCTTGGGACCCATCGCCGCGACGATCCGCTCGCCGGGCGGGACCGGCTCCGGGGCCTGGTCGAAGCGGTCGAGATAGGCGTTCATCGCGGCCAGCGGCCGGTACGTCCCGCCGGCCGCGCGAGCGGCCTCGGCGTCGCTGACGCCGAGGCCGAACAGCAGCCGGTGGCCGTACGTCTTCCGCAGCCGCGCGTGCCCGGCGGCCATCTCGTCGGCCGGGTGCCGCCAGATGCTGAACACCCCGGTGGCGACGACGGCGTCGTCGGTGGCGCGCAGTAGCCGCTCGGCGTCGCCGAGGATGTCGCCGCCGCCGAGTCCGGGGATCCACAGCGCGCCCCAGCCCTGCCGGTCCAGCTCGGCCGCGGCCTCCTCGGCCTGACCCGGGTCGCGCAGTTCAGGGCTCCAGATGCCGATTCGCCCGATGTGCATGGTCGTGTCCTCTCTGATGCGTGCGGGGTCGGTTCAGACCTGGTTGGCGCCGCCGTCGACGTAGATCTCGGTGCCGGTGATGAAGCTGCTCTCGGCCGAGGCGAGAAAGACGGCGACGGAGGCCACTTCCTCCGCACGGCCCATTCGGCCCAGGGGCACGGTGCTCGCCAGGTGGTCCCGCAGCTGTGCGGCCTGCTCATCGTCGGGGGCGAGCCCGTTGAGGCCGGGCGTCTCGATCGGCCCGGGGACGATGGTGTTGACGCGGATGCCGCGGCCCTTGAGCTCGTTCGCCCAGGTGCGCGAGAAGGACCGTACGGCCGCCTTGGAGGCGCCGTAGACACCGAACGCCTCGTCGCCGACCGTCGCCGCGGTCGAGCCGGTGAGGATCACCGACGCTCCGTCGTTGAGCAGCGGCAGCGCCTTCTGGACGGTGAACAGCACGCCCTTGACATTGGTGCCGAACGTGGCGTCGAAGTGCTCCTCGGTGACCTGTTCGAGGGTGGCGAACTCGCCGCCGCCGGCGTTGGCGAACAGGACATCGACGCGCAGTCTCCGGTCCGCGACGGTCGCGTAGAGGCGGTCCAGGTCCGCCAGGTCGGAGCTGTCGGCCTGCACCGCGGTCACCGACCCGCCGATGGCGGTGACGGCTTCCTCCAGTGCCTCCTTCCGGCGCCCGGTGATGATGACGTTGGCGCCCTCCTCCTGGAAACGGCGGGCCGCGGCGAGCCCGATGCCGCTGGTGCCGCCCGTGACGACGACGGTCTTCCCGGCGAGCTGTCCCATGGTCTTCTCCTGATCTCCGCGCTTCAGTAGTTCAACAATCAACTAAATTAGAGCTAGATACATGACGTGTCAACTAACGTCGTCGTAACGTGAGGTGTTCCGGTCTTCGCAGGTGGGGGTGGGGTATGCGAACATATGTTCGTGTCGACTGAGGCTGCGATCCTGCACGCCGACCTGGACGCCTTCTACGCGTCGGTCGAGCAGCGCGACGATCCCCGCCTGCGGTCCCGGCCCGTGATCGTCGGAACGGGCGTCGTGCTCGCGGCCAGCTACGAGGCCAAGGCCTACGGCGTCCGTACCGCGATGAGCGGACACCAGGCGCGGCGGCTGTGCCCGCAGGCGGTCGTGGTGGAGCCGAGGATGCGGGCCTACAGCGCGGCGAGCGAGGCAGTGTTCTCGGTGTTCCGGCACACGACGCCGCTGGTGGAAGGACTCTCGATCGACGAGGCGTTCCTCGACGTCGCCGGCCTGCGCCGGATCTCCGGCTCACCGGTCGACATCGCCGTACGCCTGCGGCGCGAGATCGCCGAGGAGGTCGGTCTGCCGATCACCGTCGGGGTGGCGCGCACCAAGTTCCTCGCCAAGGTGGCGAGCGGTGTGGCCAAGCCGGACGGGCTGCTGGTGGTCCCGCCGGACGGCGAGTGTGAGTTCCTCCATCCGCTGCCGGTCCGCCGGCTGTGGGGTGTCGGCCCGGTGACCGCGGGCAAGCTCGGCCGCCGGGGCATCACGACGGTCGGCGACGTGGCCGCCCTGCCGGAGAGCCTCCTGGTCGCCATGCTGGGCCCCTCCTCCGGCCGTCACCTGCACGCGCTGGCCCGTGGCCGCGATCCGCGCCCGGTGCGTACGGGGGTCCGGCGCCGCTCGATGGGTGCGCAGCGGGCCCTGGGCCGCGGCGACCGGGCTGATCTCGCCGCGATTCTGGCCGGCCTGGTCGATCGGGTGTGCCGCCGTCTGCGCACGGCGCACCGGATGTGCCGCACGGTGACGCTGCGGCTGAGATTCGACGACTTCACCCGCGCGACCCGGGGTCACACGCTGCCCCAGCCGACCGCCGAGACCGACGCCGTCCTGTCGGCCGCCCGTGCCCTCCTGTCGGCCGCGGGCGACCTCGTCGCCGACCGCGGGCTGACCTTGCTCGGCGTGGCCGTGGGTGACCTGTACGACGACCGGGCGGTCCAGCTCTCCCTGCCGCTCGACCACTTCGCGCCGGCGGCGCTCGACGGCGCGGTCGACGAGGTCCGCGACCGCTTCGGCTCGTCGGCCCTCACCCGTGGCGTGCTGCTGGGCCGCGACGAGGGCCAGACCGTGCCTCTCCTCCCGGACTGACTAGCGCTGACCGATGAGGTTCGCCGACTGCCACGCGCCGGGACGTACGCCGGCCTCGCGGAGGAAGAAGGCCGAGAAGTTCGAGGCGTCGGCGAAGCCCAGCCGCCGTCCGCATCGGGCCGGGCTCAGGCGATCGTGGGCCAGCAGCCGCTTGGCCTCCAGGAGGAGCCGCTCGCACAGGTAGTCCTTGGCGGTACGGCCGGTCGCCGCCCGGACGCCGCGCGACAGCGTCCGCGGCGAGTATCCGAGTCTGCGTCCGTAGTGGGCGACGTCATGATGAACGCGGAAGTCCTCCTCCACGGCGTCGCGGAAGCGGTGGAAGACGGCGTTGCCGGGCCGGCCGGCGCCGGCGGGCGGGTCGAGCCGGAGCAGCAGCGCGGACAGGAGCAGGCCGGGGAGTTCTCCGGTCCGGGCGTCCTCGGTGGCGCCGGCCTCGAGACGGAGATGCCCGAGCGCGGCCGTGACCAACGGCCACACCGCGTCGGCGGCGGCCCAGCACGCCGAAACGCCCGGGTCGGCGGCCAGGGCCCGGCTGCCGGGCGTGACCGGCGCGGTCGGCACGAACAGGACCAGATCGCCGGCGAGGTCCCCGAGGTCGTCCCAGCGGTGCACCACGCCGGGCCGGATCCACACCACGTCTCTCGGCGCCAGCGGGTGAGCGGAGAAGTCGATCGAGACCCGTCCCCGGCCGCGGCGGACCACCGCGAGCACGTGGAAGTCGCCGCGCTGGGTCGAGCCGTCGTTCAGCCGCCGCAACCGGGCGAAGGACATCGTCTCCACGGGTGCCGAAGCCTCCCGCGGAGGCTGGTAGGTGAGCTGCCGGATCGTGGCCACGTGTCCATTTTTCACCATGCCGTGTCCGGCCGTGACGATGCGCCGGGCGGGGGCGTGCGCTTGAGTGGATGACGACACAATCCGCTATGAGCAGGGAGTTCTCATGACCGCCGCCATCGCAACCGGCCTTCCCGCCTATGACCACCGCCCGGGGGAGGGGCCGACACTGGTATTTCTTCACTATTGGGGAGGGGCGGCGCGCACCTGGCGACCGGTGATCGACCGGCTGCCCGGACGCGGCACGCTGAGCATCGAGGCCCGCGGGTGGGGACGCTCCCGCGCGTTGCCCGGCCCGTACACCCTGGAGCAGCTCGCCCGCGACACGCGCGCCGTCATCGCCGACGCCGGGGTGACCGATTACGTGCTCGTCGGGCACTCCATGGGCGGCAAGGTGGCCCAACTCGTGGCCGCCGCGCGTCCGGCGGGGCTCGCCGGGCTCGTCCTCGTCGGGCCCGGACCGGCCCGGCCCGCCGCCGTCGTCACCCCCGAATACCGGGAAGCGCTGTCGCACGCCTACGACTCCGACGAGACCACCGCCGCGGCCCGTGACACCGTCCTGACCGCCACACCGCTGAGCGACGATCTCAGGGCCCAGATCCTGGCCGACTCTCGCGCCGGCGCTCCCGCGGCCCGCATCGAGTGGCCGCTGCACGGGATCGCCCAGGACATCACCCGCGAGGCCCGCGACATCGACGTGCCCGTCCTCGTCGTCGCCGGTGAACACGACCGCGTGGAGCCGGCGGGGGTGCTCCGCGACAATCTGCTGCCCTACCTGCGCCGCGCGGACCTAAGCGTGATCCCCGGCAGCGGGCACCTCATCCCCCTGGAGGCACCCGACGAGCTCGCCCTGATCCTCCGGGACGCACCGTCTGCCCCCAGCGGTGGTCGAGGCTGAGACGACCGCCGTGAACGGAAACGACCCGGACTTCCTGATCAGCGGCGTGCCGGTCGCCCGGTGCACTCCTCACGCCGGTGCGTGGGACGATCTCGGAGCCGGAAAGTCGTCGGCGGCGAACTCTACGGCGTCGGGCGGCACGTCGAGGAAGCCGTCACCGCTCGGGTGCTCGAGCCGGTAGCCGATGACCGCGCGCGTTCGCAGGTCGACGCCGGTGCTGCTCACCGTCAACTCGGCCCCGGCGAACTCGCCGGAGCGCACGCGGACGCGGACGCCGGGCATGAAGCCGGAGGCGCCGTCGAGTGCCGGGTCGATGGGGTCGCGCCAGTGGGGTACCGCCCGGCGCGGTCCGACCAGCAGGTCCATCGGGTGGTGATAGTCGTCGGCGTCGTCCTGGACCTCAAAGCCCGTCGCGGTCAGGATCGCCGCGATCGCTCCGGTCATCGCCTCCGTCACCGTGCCCTGGTAGGCCAGCGAGATGTGCGTCTGCGAGCGGTCCTGGCGGTAGGCGCCTCGTCGGAGCACGGCCATGGCCGCCGCCGACAGCTCCGCACCGCATTTCCAGGAAACCCACACGCCGTCATCCACGACGACGCGGACGCCACCGCGATCCTGCTCCGGACCGAGCACCGTCAGCCCGGCAGCGGTGAGTTCGTCGCGGACCGCGTCGGCCAACTCGTCATCCGTCATCGGCGCAAGATCCGTCATCGACCAGAGCGTAGCGGCCCCGTCGTATGGCCGCTCGATTCGGCAGGACAGGAGCGGAACGTGAGGCTACGCGGCGTAGGTGCGCAGGACTTCCAGGGCCGTCGCGCCGTACGGGCCGGTGGTGCGCAGGCCGGACTCGGCCGGGCTCAGCCGCTGGGCCGCGACGCGGCAGAACGCCCCGGCGGGCCCGGTGATGGCCGACTCCGCGTCGTCCGGGCCGTACCGCCACGCGGTCGTGCCGTCCGGGGCGGTCAGCGCGCACGACACCGGGTGCTCGCCGGCTCCGGTCAGCGCCAGGGCGTACGGCAGCGTGCGGTGGGCCAGCCACGCGACGTGACGCAGCCGCTCGGTGTCGGCGAAGGCCAGGCCCAGCGGCCCGGCGATGTCGAGGCCGTGCGCCCAGTGCTCGGCCAGCCGGGTGGTCGCCAGCGTGGCCGGTTTCAGCGGCGCCTCGACCCACAGGAGAGGCCGCCCGGGGTCGGCCGACCGCAGCGCGGCGACCGCGGCGCGCCGCGCCTCGCGCCACCGCCGGAACACCTGCTCCGGCGACGTGCGCTCCGCGCGTACGAGGCGGTCCATCGACTCGTCCACCGACAGCCCGTCCGCCGGGCGGATCGCCGCGCCCGCGCCGGCCGCCGTGGCCGTCACTCCCTCCTCGGACTGGGCGAGGTGGAGCACGACGTCCGCGACGGTCCATCCTTCGGCGCCGGACGGCGAGGTCCACTGCGCCTCGTCCAGGCCGGCGAGGAGGCCCTCCAGCCGATCCTGCTCGGCGGTCAGGTCATCGAAGATCGTCACGACTCCTCCTGGGCACGGCGGGCGCGGGCCCGGCGTTTGCCCTCGTGCATCGCCTGGACACGGGCGACCGGGATCGTACGGCCCTCCTCGACCAGGCCCGCGTCCAGCGGCCGGGGCTCGGGCATCTCCTCCGCCCACGGATCCCGGACCGCGACCAGAGCCGGCACCGTACGGATGGTGAAGTCGGCGGGCGTCACCGCGTCCAGGTCGTCCCACGACAGGGGGCAGGACACCGGCACGCCCGGCCGTACGCGCGGGCTGTAGGTGGCCACCACCGTCGTCGCGCCGCCGGACCGGGTCGAGTCCAGGAACACCTTGCCCGCGCGGTCCTCGCGGATGAAGGCGGTGGTGGCGAGGCCGGGATCGAGGCGCTCCGCCCGCGCCGCGACCGCACGGGTCGCGGCGGCCACCTCCTCGTGCGGCGCCTCCGTGATCGGCACGAACACGTGGAGGCCCTTCGCGCCGCTGGTCTTCACGACGCCCGCCATGCCCACGTCCGCCAGCACCCGGCGTACGAGCCGCGCGGCACCGGCGGCCTCGGCGAACGCGCCACCGTCCGGCGGGTCGATGTCGAGCACCAGGTGGGTGGCGTGCGCCCGGTCGCCGGCCCGGATCAGCGCCGGGTGGTACTCCACCGCCCGCTGGTTGGCGAACCACAGCAGCGTACGGCGGTCGTCGCACAGCGCGTAGGACACCTTGCGCCGGGACGTCTCGGCCCACAGCGTGACCGTGTCGACCCACGGCGGCGCGTACTTGGGCACGTTCTTCTGCATGAACGGGTCCTGACCGCGCAGCACGCGGACCACCGAGAGTGGCCGGCCGTGCAGCGCGGGGAGGATCCGGTCACGCACCGCGTCGAGATAGTCGACCAGGTCGCGCTTCGTGGCGTCCGCGCCCTCGAACAGCGGCTGGTCGAGGTTCGTCAGGGACACCCCGTCCCGCGTCTCGCCCGTACCGCTCATCCGCTCACCTTCCCGGTCGGCGGGACGCCAGGTCAAGCCCCCCGGCCGGGCCGTGACGCCGGGAAGCGGCGAGCCGCACGCGGTCACTCCGCGCGCTGGAGCTCGGCGTGCTTGTCGAAGCCGATGTACAGCCGGGCCTCGGCGTTGGTGGCCAGACGCGCGAGGGTCTCCAGCTCCCGCACCCGCAGCAGGACCGGGTGATCGGCGTACGCCCCGGCGGCCTCGGCGTGCAGCCGCAGGGCCTCCGCGTCGGACTCGGCCTGCAGGCGCTGGGTCTCCGCGCGGCCCTCCGCCTTGACCAGCTCGGTCTCGCGCCGGGACCGGGCGGTGATCCGCTCGGTCTCGGCCTTCGCCCGCGCCTCGATCGCCTCCCGCTCGGCCTTGGTGCGGGCCTCGACGAGCTGTGCCTCGCTGAGGCGCTCGGTCGCGAGCACGCGGTTCATGATCTCCTGCAGGTTCCCCGGGAACACGAGATCCTTGACGTCCGCTCGGAGAATGGCGATGCCGTAGCCGGAAGCCGCCTCCTGGACGTCGCCGAGAATGTCCTCGCTGAGCCGGTTGCGATTGGTGAGAATTCCCTCCAGCGTCATCGACGCGAGCGAACGCCGGGCGGCCAGCTGCACATCGCTGTAAAGGCGGTCGGCGTACGACTCGACCTTTTCCAGCGCGGCGGCCGGGTCGACGACGCGATACTGGGTGATGATGCTGACCCGGACCGCGACCTTGTCGGAGGTCAGGATCTCCTGCCCCTTGAGCAGCAGTTCACGCTCGCGCATGTCGACCAGCACGATCTCCACGACCGGGCTGTTCCTGCGGCGGCGCTCGGCGTCCGGCACCTCGTAGCGCCCGGCCTCGAGCACGTCGGTCAGCCGGCCGTCCTCGTAGCGGAGGCCGCGGTGAGTGGACTTGATGACGATTTCCCGCGTGCGTGCCATGACGTTCTCCCATTGTTCTCGCGAAGGAGCCGCCCCGTAACAGGCCCGATGTGAAGGACGAGTTTTCGGATGGGAGACCTGTTATCAAAGGATGACTGTTCCGATTGCACCGGTTCCGGAAGGCCACTCGCTCCTGACCCTGCCGGGGCGGCTCATGAAGAACGATAGGACGCCCCATCGGAAATGGTCATCCGATTTATTCGGACAATGGCACGCCGAGGCGTGTGCGGTCAGCCGGCGTGTTCCGGCTCGGCCTGCGCGCGTCGCCGACGGCGGCCGGAGTACAGGTAGTTCTTCGGCCGGCGCAGAGCGGTGAACGCCCAGGCCATGTTGGGTTCGAGTGCCCAGCGCATGAGCCAGCGCACCGGCGGCGTGCACAGCAGCGTCGCGAGCAGCGCACCCGCCGCCCCGGCCGCCAGGACGCCCAGCACCGTGTGCAGGAAGGCGAAGTGGTACCAGCCGTAGTAGTCCGCGAGCTTGGTGGCGAAGCCGTGGAGCAGGTAGGCGTACAGCGTGGCCGACCCGAGCGAGGTGAACCAGTGCTGCCGCCGCGGTACCAGCGACAGGAACGCCAGGACCAGCACGGTCGCCGCAACGAGAAGGCCGAGCCGCATGCCCGTCCCGACGAGGTTGTTCACGTGGAGCGTCGGGTTGCCGCTGCGCCAGTACACCCACTCGGTCGCCATGTGCCGGTCGACGAACAGGTACGTGACGGCGAACCCGCCGACCATGGTCAGCGCGCCGAGGACGGCGGCCCAGCCCTTCTTGAGGGTCTCGAAGTGCTCCGGCTTGAGGAACAGGCCCAGGACGTAGAAGGGCACCAGTCCGAAGACGCGGTTCATCTCCAGGGTGCCGGGCAGCTGGCTCATCCCCGACAGCAGGCTGATCACGACGGCGACCAGGATGGGGAAGCGGATCTGCTGCCAGACCGGCGTGGACAGCCGCCACGCGAACAGCGCCATCAGGAACCAGGTGAGGTAGTACGGGTCGAGCAGGCTGAGCTCGAACTTCGCGTGCCCGACCGCCCAGTGGTACGTGGAGTACGCCGTCTCGAAGACGAAATAGGGCACGGCCACGTTGGTGAGCAGCTTGCGCGCCTTCCCGCCCGCGAAGGTGAAACGCCGCGTGAAGTAGCCGGTGATGACGATGAACACCGGCATGTGGAAGGTGTAGACGAACAGGTAGAGCGCGTGCGCGAAGTGGATGTCGCGGAGGTTCTGGATGATGTGGCCCGCGACGACGAGCAGGATCGCGAAGAACTTGGCGTTGTCGAAGAACGGGTCGCGCTGCCGCGGCTTGCGGGCGGGCTCCGCGGCGGCCGGCTCCGCGACCGGCTCCGCGAGTGACGACGGCGCCGGCAGGGCGGCCTGAGACCGCGGGAGCGGCTGGAACGCCGATGACTGGGGGGTGCTCATCAGGATCTACTTCGCTGGTCCGGTTCACCGGTCCTGGCGGCTCCAGGACCGAACTGGCGTCGCCGACCTTACCTACTCATGTCGCCCCGGCGAACCGGACTTGGCGAACTCTCAGGGACCGTCCGGGAACTCGTGGTGCACGGCGGGACACGGGTTCGCGGATCCCGTACGGGCCCGGCGTGCGGACCGGACGCGACTCGTCCCACGTCAGCGGTGCGTTCACCGGTTCGGCGCCTCGCCGCAGGGGCGCGCTCCACGCCGAAACCGATGGCGGGCGCGCGGTTTCCGCGGAATCGACTTGACGACACGCATCGTTCCGGGGAGTGAGAGGGCCGTCGCCGCTCGGAGCGGGTCCGCTCATGACTAGAGTTGGACCGACGAAATTGGTGACAATCTCGGTGGTCAGGGGGACCGTGTGGGGGAGGGCAACGGCAGCGATCGGGCCGTGGTGGCCGGCATCCGGGAGGCCATCCTCACCGGCGAGTTCGTCCCGAATCAGCGCCTGGTCGAGGCGGACCTGTCGGAGCGCTTCGCCGCCAGCCGCGCCAGGGTCCGCGCGGCGCTGCTCGAACTGACCAACGAGGGACTGGTCGAGCGGGTGCAGAACCGCGGCGCCCGCGTCCGCGCCGTACGCCTCGAAGAGGCGATCGAGATCTCCGAGGTGCGCATGGTGCTGGAAGGCCTGTGCGCCGCGAAGGCCGCCACCCGGATCACCGAGGCCGAGTCGGAGGAGCTGGAGCGGATCGGCGAGAACATGCGCGAGGCCGTCGCGTCGGGCGACGTGCTCGGCTACTCCCGCCTGAACGAGCGCCTCCACCGCCGCGTCCGCGAGATCAGCGGCCAGCACACCGCCGCGACCGTCCTCGAACGCCTGCGCGCCCAGAACGTCCGCCACCAGTTCCGCCTGGCGATGCACCCCGGCCGTCCGACCGTCTCCCTGCCGGAGCACCTGGCCATCATCGACGCGATCCGCGCCCACGACGCGGAGGCCGCCGAGGCAGCCGCCCGCGCCCACCTGCGCAGCGTGATCCGCACCCTCCCGGAGGCCGCCCGCCGTCCGGCCGAGCCCGCGTAGCCCCCGCCCGGGGCCAGGTGAGCGGTGCCGCACACAGGGCATCCGATGGGGTGACGCCGCGTGAAGGCGGGCGACCAGGGCGGGGCGAGCGACCGTGGCGCCGAACACGCCGTCCGGTTTCCGTCTCAGTGGGCCGTGGGGGACAGGCGGTCGGCGAGCAGCCGGAGCGCGTTCACGACCTCGGCGACGCGTTCCGGGTCGTCCGTGCCGAGCGCCGTGCCGATGGCCTGGTCGCCGAGGCGGCTCGCCGACGCTTACACCGTGGTGACCTACGACCGCAGGGGACTGGCGCGCGGCACCGTCGACGACCCCCGCCGTCCGGTGACCATGGCCGCCCACGTGGACGACGCCCACCGCCTGCTCGCCGCCGTCACCGACGAGCCCGCGTTCATGCTCGGGTGCGGCTTCGGCGCCCTGATCGGCCTCCACCTGGGCCGCCGAGCATCCCGGGCGGCTGGCCGCGCTCGTCGCGCACGAGCCCGTCGCCCCCGCGCTGCTGCCGGCCGCCGAACGCGCACGGCACGAGGAGGAGCTCGCCCACCTCCAGCGGGTCCTGCGGGAGAAGGGCATGGCCGCGGCGCTCGCGGAGATCGCCCACGTCCTCGGCATCGACCCCGCCCGCGAGACCGAGCCCGGCCTCACTCCGCACCCGATGACGCCCGAGCGCGCCGCCGACTTCCGGCACTTCGTGGAGCACGACTTCGACGCGCTTCTCGCCGACACGTTCGACCCGCGGTCCGCACTGGGAACGGGCGTGCGCGTCGTGCCCGCGGTCGGCCGCACCACCCCGGGCGCCGTGTTCGGCCGCAGGTGCGCCGAGGAACCGGCGAAGGCGCTCGGCACCGAACCCGCGGAGTTCCCCGGCGGCCACAACGGCGACCTGTCCCACCCCAGCGCGTACGCCGCCCGCCTCCGCGAGGTGCTGGAGCCCTCCCGGACGACGGTCTGATCGGGGTTATCTCTCGGGTTCTTCGACCGGTGGGGTGCGCCGCTCGGACGAGAGGCGCGCCGACCACTGCCGTACCAGGCGTGACATCGCCTCGGCGCGTCGTTGCCGGCGGAACTCCACACGGCCGGCGATCCACAGGCAGAAGGCCGCCAGCGGCAGTTCGGCGCAGAAGGCGAGGAGCAGGGCGATCGCCAGCTCGCGGTGGCTGTCCGCCGTCACCACGTCGAACCAGGCGTCGACCAGCAGCAGGGTGCCGGTCATCGCGGCGCTCAGCTCGATGTGCTCGCGTCCCTTCTGCGCCAGCCAGCCGGTGCGGATGAGCATGGCGCACAGCGCGAGGTCGAACCCGATCCACGACGCGCCGTAGTGCGCCGCCTCGTGCCGCGTCGGCAGGATGAAGACGAGCCCGGCGACCCACGGCAGCATGAGCAGGCCGACGCCGATGACCAGCCAGCCGATCCAGCGCGGCACCACGGGGGCGGGCCGCAGCGCGCCGGTGAGCGCGCCCTCCATCCGCTCCGTACGGGCGGTCTCGGGCGGTTCGACGGCATGGACCGACTCCGTGGAGTGGTCGACGCGCGGCTCTGCGGGGAGATCCTCGGATGGGCACACCGGAGGATCCGGACACTGCTCGTCCTCGGGGCGGGGGGTGTGGGCCATATCTCTATATTCAGGGCACGAACGGGGTAGGTGGGCCTCTCCGGGAGCTGATCCCGGAGAGGGCCCGGTCGTCACGTTCGTAAGCTTGGAGGTTCACGGTGCGTAGTTTCGGTGTCGAGGAGGAGATGCTGCTCGTCGATCCCGGCAGCGGCGCGGCGGTCGCGCTCGCCGATGCCGTCACCGGCGGGGCCGAAGACGCGCCAGAGGCGGAACTGCAACGCCAGCAGGTTGAGACCGACACCGCCCCCTGCGAGACGCTCGAGGCGCTGGCCGGCCAGCTGCGCGCCCGGCGCCGGGCCGCCGCGGACGCCGCCGAGCGCGAGAACTGCCAGGTCGTCGCGCTGGCCACCTCGCCGCTGCCGGTGAGCCCGTCGACCATGCCGAAGGAGCGTTACCTGCGGATGGCCGAGGAGTACGCCCTCACCGCGCAGGAACAGCTCACCTGCGGCTGCCACGTCCACGTACGGGTGGAGTCGGAGGACGAGGGCGTCGGGGTCCTGGACCGGATCCGCCCGTGGCTGCCGGTGCTGCTCGCGATGACCGCCAACTCCCCGTTCTGGCAGGGGCGCGACAGCGGGTACGCCAGCTACCGGCACCAGGTCTGGGGACGCTGGCCGTCCGCGGGCCCGGCCGAGCCGTTCGGCACGCCGAAGGTCTACCACGAGACCGTCCAGGCCATGATCGACAGCGGCGTGCTGCTGGACGAGGGCATGGTCTACTTCGACGCCCGGCTGTCACGGCACTATCCGACGGTGGAGATCCGGATCGCGGACGTGTGCACGGCGGCCGACGACGCGGTCCTGCTGGCCGCGCTCGTACGCGCGCTGGTCGAGACCGCCGCCCGCGAATGGCGGGCCGGCGACCCGCCCCGGCCGGTGCGGACGGAACTGCTCCACATGGCCTCCTGGCGGGCGAGCCGCTCGGGGCTGGAGGGGCACCTGGTGCATCCCGTGAGCCTCCGCCCCGTCCCGGCGGAGGAGGCGGTGCGGGCGCTGCTCGACCATGTGACGCCGGCGCTGACCGATCTGGGCGATCACCGGGCGGCGCTCGACCTGACCGGCCGGCTCCTGGAGCGCGGCAACGGCGCGACCCGGCAACGCCGCACGTACGAGAGCACGGGCGATCTGACCGCCGTCGTACGCGCGGCGGTCGAGCAGACCCTGGGGGACCGGCCTGCCGGGCGTCGCCGCGTATGACCTGGTCACCCCACTGATGCGGGGGAGGGAGTACGAGAGATAATGGCGGAGGATGAATCAGGGGGACTCATCCTCTTTCCGAAAGAAGGCGATCGGAATGGCTGGTATCTCTCGCCATTCTTCGGGGATGGCAGGGCACCCCGACGCAGCCGAGATGCGCGAACGCTACGCACGGCTGACCGAGGGCCGCCGGATGGAGATGCTCGAAGGCCTCGTCATGCTGACCGGTCTTTACCTGGCCATCTCACCGTGGGTCATTCACTTCCACCGGGGCAACACGAACACGGTGAACAACCTCATCCTGGGCATCGCGATCAGCGTGATCGGCCTGGGCCTCGCGATGCTCCCGGAGCGGGCCCTCGGCCTCGGCTGGCTGCTCGTCCCGATCGGGATCTGGATGATCATCTCGCCGTGGGTGGTCTCCGCCGGGCACGGCGCCCGCGCGGGCATCGTCGCCAACAACGTCGCGATCGGTTTCATCGCCACCGCCCTCGGCCTGGCGACCGTCGGGATGATGGGCATGCGACGCGGCGGCCGTACCCGTACGGCCACCGCCATGCGGTAACGGGGGCCGAGACGACCGGGCCTCACGGAGACGTCTTCCGTGAGGCCCTCGCGAGCCGCCTACGCCGAGGCGTACTCCGGCAGGCCGGCGTCCGTGGCGATCGACGTGGTGCTGCTGATCAGCAGCCGCTGGAACAGGCGGGTGCCGAACGGCGCGTTCCGGGAGCGGAGGCCCAGGGCGCTGGCGGGCGCGAGGAACCGGCCCGGATCGGCGCCGCGCTGCCAGCGGTCCGCGTAGGGCCGCATCCGCTCCGCGTACGCGGCGAAGCCGGCCCGGTGGTCGCCGCCGGCGGAGGCGAGCTCGCCGGCCGGCACGTACGCGCCGACGATGCCGGTGCCGACGCCCATCCCGCCGAGCGTCAGTCCCCAGACGGCGTCGCCCAGCAGCGCCGCGCGGCCGGACGACCAGGCGGGGACGCGAACCCGGCTGATCGAGCCGAAGTACACCTCGGGCGCCTGGCGCAGGCCGGTGAGCAGGTACGGCGCGACCGTCGGGGCGCGCGCGATCGGCCCCAACGAACTCGGCCGGCTCGAACAGGCCGTCGCCGCGCTGACCGGTACGGGACTGGCCGGCTCACAGATGCTGGACGTGGCCGCCACTCTCACCGGGCATGTGCGGATGATCGCGCGACAGGCCGCGGCGGTGCCTGCCGGCGATTCCGAGCAGGCGATGGGCGACGCCATGGGCGCGCTGCTGACCGGCCGCGAAGACCGGTTTCCCGCGCTGGCCGCGGCCATGTCCGACCCGGACGGCCGGGATCAGGCGTTCGACTTCGGCCTGCGCTGCGTCCTCGACGGCGTGGAGTCGCTGGTCGGGTGAACGGCGCCGCCGGCAAGGGCGGCTGAGGGCTCAGTGGCGGTGCCACCAGGGCGGCGGGTTGCTGCGTTTCCAGTGCGGGTACCTCGTCCGCGGGTCGCCCGTCGGCCGCCCGGCGGGCGTGTCGCTCGGCGTGGCGGACGCGCTGGGGCGGACCTCGGGCCGCGGGCTGGAGGAGCCCAGCATCGTCGATGACGAGGTGTGCGGGCGTCGCGCCGACCCGCGCGGCCCGGGCGTCGCACCCGCCGGGCCGGAGGCGGGCGACGTCGAGGACGACTCGGCCATGGGCGGCTCGCCGGCGCCGGGGCTCTTCCCGGCCGAGCCGCCGGTCAGTGCCAGCGTGAGGCCGGCGATCGCCGCGACGAGCACGGCCGCGACCGTGATCATCAGGAGGACGCCGTGGCGGAACCGCATCTCCTCCAGTCGCGCGTGAACGGCCGCGCGTAGCCGGCCGCGACCGCTCGACCGGCGCGCGTGCCGTGCGGCCCGGCTTGCGAGAGGGTTCCCTGCGTGCTGTTCACTCGCCACAAAGCAACCCTAAAGGTGACGCATCCCCAAAAACTGCAACATCAATGACAACGTGGGTAACGGAGGTCGCGCATCACCGTTCCGCGAGTTCGGCGAGCAGGTCCTGGGACAGGGCGACGCGGCCGCTCAGGTCCGTGCCGCCGCACAGCGCCAGGGCGGCCTCGGCCATGACCTCGGGCGGCTCCGCGTTCGGGTCGTCCTCGGTGGTGAGGCCGTGGAACAGCGTGCCCGGGGTGGGCACTACGCGGTTCGGCGCCAGGGAGTTGACCGCGATCCCGTCCCCGTGGACCTCGGCGGCCAGACCCGTGGTGAACCGTTCGAGCGCCGCCTTGCACATCCCGTACACCGTCCCGCCGGGGAGATGGTTCCGCTCGAGCGCGGGATGGCGCGAGGCCAGCGAGGAGATGTTGAGGATCCAGCCGCGCCCTCGTGCGCGCATCTCGGGCAGGACGAGCCGCGCGAGGTGGAACGGCGCCGTCACCTGCACCTCGAACATCAGCGCGTACCGGCGGTCGGTGAAGTCGGCGACCGGCGTGAAGTAGGTGACGGCGGCGTTGTTCACCAGGACATCGGCCGGGCCGAGGTCGTCGGTGACGGCGCGGACCAGCGACACGCGCGCGGCCGGGTCGGACAGGTCGGCGGCGTACGCGCGGGCCCGGCCGCCCGCGGCCTCGATGTGCGCCACCGTCTCGTTGATCGTGCCGGGCAGGCGCGTCCGGGCGGGATCGACGGTACGAGCGGTGACGGCGACCGTCGCGCCCTCCGCGGCGAACCGCCGCGCGATGGCCGCGCCGATGCCGCGGCTCGCCCCGGTGACGATCGCGACCTTGCCGTCGAGTACGCCCATGCGCGGGTCCTTTCGTCGGAGCCGGGAACGGATCTCCCACGGGTTGACAGGTACGCTAACCCACCGGAGACTTTTCTAGAAGGTCATTCTAAAAACGCGTTGAGTGGAGCGGTCAGGCCAATGGGGATCGTCGAAGGGCGCGTGGTCATCGTGACCGGCGCGGCGCGCGGCATCGGCCGCGGGCACGCGCTGGAGTTCGCCCGGCAGGGTGCCAAGGTGGTCGTCAACGACCTCGGGGCGGAGGTGGACGGGAGCGGCTCCTCGGCGGGCCCGGCCGGTGAGGTCGTGGACGAGATCCGGGCGGCCGGCGGCGAGGCGATCGTCAACGGAGAGGACATCGCCGACTTCGAGGGCGCCAAGCGGCTGATCGAGACGGCCGTGGAGACCTACGGAGACCTGCACGTCCTGGTGAACAACGCCGGCATCCTGCGCGACCGGATGCTGGTCAACATGACGGCCGAGGAGTGGGACGACGTCATCCGGGTGCACCTGCGCGGCACGTTCGCGCCGCTGCGGCACGCCGGCGCGTACTGGCGGGCCCGGTCCAAGGCCGGCGAGCCGGTCGACGCCGCGATCATCAACACCACGTCCTCCTCGGGCATCTACGGCAACGCCGGCCAGGGCAACTACGGCGCGGCCAAGGCCGGCATCGCCGGGCTGACCGTGATCGCCGCCCGCGAGCTCGGCCGCTACGGCGTGACCGTGAACGCGGTCGCCCCGGCCGCGCTCACCCGCATGACCGAGAACCTCGTGCGCTGGCAGGGCGGCGACGGGCCGCAGGACTTCGACCCGCGAGCCGCCGACAACATCGCCCCGCTCGTGGTCTGGCTCGGCTCCGACCAGGCGCGCGGCATCACCGGCCGGGTGTTCAACGTCCGCGGCGGCATGATCAGCGTCGCCGAGGGCTGGCGCGCCGGTCCCGGCGCCGACAAGGGCGCGCGCTGGGATCCGGCCGAGCTGGGCGAGGTCATCCCCGGCCTGGTCGAGAAGGCCGCGCCGAACGTCATGCCCGACGGCCGTACGCCGGAGAGCTGACCATGCCGCTCGACCACGGCGCGATCGGCGTCGAGTCCGCGCCGCTCGACCGCTGCTGGACCTCCAAGGACGCGCTGCTGTACGCGGTGGGCGTCGGCGCGGGCGTCGACGACCCGCTGAGCGAACTGGCCTTCACCACCGAGAACACCGCGGGCACGCCGCAGCGGGTGCTGCCGACGTACGCGGTGCTGCTCGCCCAGGTGCCCGGCGCCCGCCGGATCGGCGACTTCGACCCCGCGATGCTCGTCCACGCCGAACAGGCCTTCGAACTGCACCGGCCGCTGCCCGCCGAGGGCTCGCTGCGGGCCACCGCCAAGGTGACCGGCATCTACGACAAGGGCTCGGGCGCGCTCGTCGTCACGGAGTCCACCGCGGTCGACCCGGAGACCGGCGAGCGGATGATCACCTCGCGGGGCTCGGTGTTCATCCGCGGCGAGGGCGGCTTCGGCGGCGACCGGGGCCCGCGCGACGAGTGGAGGCTCCCGGACCGCGCGCCGGACCACGAGGTCACGTACCGGACCCGGCCCGAGCAGGCCCTGCTCTACCGGCTGTCCGGCGACCGCAACCCCCTGCACTCCGACCCGGCGTTCGCCGCGCGTGCCGGGTTCGACCGCCCGATCCTGCACGGCCTGTGCACGTACGGCGTCGCCGGCCGCGCGCTGCTGCACACCATGGCCGGCTCGGACCCGGCGCGGTTCGCCGCGATGTCGGGCCGGTTCAGCAGCCCGGTGATGCCGGGGGAGTCGCTGATCACGTCGATCTGGGCCGAGGGGACGACCGCCCTGTTCCGTACCGCGAAGGAGGATGGAACGGTCGTCATCGACCGGGGCCGGGCGAGCTTCCGGTGAGCGGACGACGGGTGCGGGTGGACTGCCACCTGCACACCGTCCACTCCGGCGACGCCGTGACGACCGTGGACCGCCTCGCCGAACGCGTGCGGGAGGAGCGGCTCGACGTCGTCTGCGTGACCGACCACCACACCCTTGCCGGCGCGCACGAGGCGCTGTCCCGCGCGATCGGCGCCCGCGTCATCGTCGGCGAGGAGATCCGCACGTACGCGGGCGAGATCATCGGCCTGTTCCTCACCGAGCGCGTCCCGTACGTGCTGCCGCTGGAGGACGCGGTACGGCGGATCCGCGCGCAGGGCGGCCTCGTGTACGCCCCGCACCCGTTCGACGCGGCACGGACGAGCCTGGGCGCCGCAGGCCTGTCCGAACTGCACGCGATGGGCACGCTGGACGTGGTCGAGGTGTTCAACGCCAAGACCGCCGACGAGGAGGACAACCGCCGGGCCGCGAGGTTCGCCGCCGAGCACGGCCTGCCGGCGGCGGCCGGCTCGGACGCCCACGACCCGCAGGGCATCGGCGCGGCGTACGCGGAGCTGCCCGACTTCGACGGCCCGGAGGAGTTCCTGAGGTCGCTGACCGAGGCCCGGATCACCGGCGAGTTCCGCCCGCACGTCGGCTACCTCCCGGGTTCGCGGCTCTGAACCGAACCGATTCCCGAGCGGTGTCCGACCGCTGTCAGTTCTCGCGTGTCCAGGCGGGCATGATCCGCACCTCGCGGATTCGCCAGCCCGCCGGCGTCCGTACCGCGGTGTAGTCCTGTCGCAGGCCGCCGGTGAAGTGGGGTGCCTGGCCGTCGCGGTAGTAGTACACGATCGAGTTCGCCGAGGCGGCCGCCTGGTCGCCGTCGACGTCCACCAAGAGGTCGGTGGTCGTGTGCTGGGTGTGCTGTCCCTCGACCTCGGCCTGTCGCATGAAGCCGAGGACCTCGCCGATGCCGCGGAGTTCGCCCCCGCGCGGCGAGTGCACCGCCACATCGTCGGTGAAGACGGTGTCCAGATCCTCCCAATGCCCCTCGTCCAGCAGGCGCGCGAAGCGGGTGAACAGGTCGGCGATCTCGATCCGGTCGGCGACCGGAGTATCCGTGGACATGGCGACTCTTTTCGTTGGTTGGTCCAACATTGGCGTCGCCAACTATACAGAGATTCGTTGGCGGCGCCAACGATGTAGGGTGGCTGTCGTGGAAGCGACACCCGCGCGCCTGAGCGCGAAGCCGAGTTGGCTGCTCACCCAGGTGGCGGTGCACGCCCACCGGCTGGCGTCCGACGGCTTCGGCGGGGTGGGCGCGCGTGGGTACCACTACCGGATCCTGGCCGCGCTGGACGAGTTCGGAGTGGCCAGCCAGGCCGAGCTCGGTCGCCGGTGCAGCATGGACCGCAGCGACGTGGTGGCAGCGATCAACGAACTGGCCGAGCAGGGCTTCGTCGAGCGGACGCCGGATCCGGATGACCGACGGCGCAACATCGTGAGCCTCACCACGGCCGGTGATCGGCAACTGCGACGTATGGACCGAGCGCTCGACAAGGTGCAGGACGACCTACTCGGACCGCTTCCGGCCGAGGACAGACAGACCTTGACCCGCCTGCTCGCTCAACTGCTCACGCACCACCAACGGGAGTGAGGCGGCCGGCCCGCGCCTCAACGGATGTCCCCTCCTTTCCGGATCTGCCGCCCGGGACCCGCCCGGCTCACCAGGTCTTGCCGGCCTGCTCCCGGATCGTGTGGTTGACCCTGTTGAAGAAGTTGGTCAGTGCGATGTTCAGGATGATCGCGGACAGTTGCTTCTGGTCGAAGTGGGCGACGGCGGCGTCCCAGATCTCGTCGGTCACGCCCGGCGCGCCGTCCTGGATCCGGGTCGCCGCCTCGGCCAGCGCGAGCGCCGCCCGCTCCGCCTCGGTGAAGAACGGCGTCTCGCGCCATGCGACCACGCTGTGCAGCCGCTCCTCGGTCTCTCCGTGCTTCTTCGCCGACGCGACCCCGGCGAACGTGCACGGGCTGCAGCCGTTGATCTGGCTGGCCCGCAGGTGGACCAGCTCGAGCACGAGCGGGTCGACGCCACCGGCGCCGATCGCCTTGTGGAGGTGCTGGATCGCGGTGAACACGTCGGGATTCGGCGAGCTCTTCATGCGTGCTTCCATCGGTCATGCTCCTTCATCGGTTACCTCGGCCCCTCCGGGCCCGTCATCACCCATGACGGAGCAGCTCCGAGGAAGGTAACAACATGTCCGACATCAGCCCGGCGGACCCGGTGGCCGAGGTGTTCGAGGCCCAGCGCGACCGGCTGCACGCGGTCGCCCACCGTCTGCTCGGCTCGCACGCCGACGCCGATGACGTGGTCCAGGAGGCCTGGCTGCGGCTGTCCCGCCAGGACTCGGAGACCATCCACAACCTCGCGGGCTGGCTGACCACGGTGGTCGGCCGGATCAGCCTCGACGTCCTGCGAGCGCGCCAGGCCCACCCCGAGGCGCCCTACGACGACCGGCTGCCCGAACTCGTGGTGACGGTCGACGACGGCCTCGCGCCAGAGGACGACGTGGCGCTCGCCGACTCGGTCGGGCTCGCGCTCCTCGTCGTCCTCGAGTCGCTCGGGCCGAGCGAGCGGCTGGCGTTCGTGCTGCACGACCTGTTCGCGGTGCCGTTCGACGAGATCGGCCGGATCCTCGGCAGGTCCACCGACGCCACCAAGATGCTCGCCAGCCGTGCCCGCAGGAAGGTGCGGGCGACCGAGCGGCCGACGGCCGTCGGCCGGGAGCAGCGAGAAGTGGTCCAGGCCTTCCTCGCGGCGGCTCGCCGCGGCGACTTCGAGGGATTGCTGCGCGTGCTCGATCCCGACGTGAGGCTGACCGTCGACACCCCCGGCGGTGCGGTCGTCACCCTCGGCGCGACCGAGGTCGCCGCCGGTGCGCGGCTGTCCGCCGGCGCGGCCGTGCGGGGGCGCGCCGTACTCGTCGACGGCCTGCCCGGCCTCGTGGCCTGGCGCGAGGACGGCACCCCGCTCTCGGTCACCGCGTTCACCGTCGCCGACGGCCGGATCACCGGCATCGCGATCGTGGTCGACCCGGCCAGGCTCGCGGCCATGGACCTGCCGGATCCGGAGTGAGCGCCGAGGCGGTCGCCGCGCCGCGGAGTCAGTCGTCCTGCGTCAGCGGGTCCAGGCGGCGGATCAGGCGGATGGCGGCGGCGGCCACCGTGTCGGCCTCCGCCTTGGTCTCGCAGGCGGCGACCTCGCGGGCGGTCTCCCCGATGACCGTGGTCAGCACGGTCACCGTGACGCGGTCCACCGGGTCGGTGCCGGCGCCCAGCAGCACGGCGTTCTGCCGTACCCACTCGCGGTTGCGGGTGCGGCGCATCAGTTCGAAGCCCGGCGGCCCGTCGCCGTCCATCAGCAGGCGCACCAGGTCGCGCCGCTGCCACGAGCCGTCCAGGAACGCCCGCGCCCCGGCGATGAACAGCTCCAGCGGGTTCGTCTCGCCCGCCTCGCGCAGGGCCGCGACGGCGGCCGACGCGGCCGCCTCATGGGCGGCCTGGTGGTCCTCCCACAGCGCGAGGAACAGCTCGGCCTTGCCTCCGAAGTGGTGGTAGAGGCTGCCGACACTGGACCCGGCGCGCTCGACCACGTCGGCCACGCTCGCATCGGCGAAGCCGCGTTCGGTGAACACCTCGCGGGCCGCCGCCAGCATGCCCCGGCGGGTCTCGGCGGTACGGCTCCACCGCCAGGCGTTCGCGCTCGGGCGGCTGTTCGTCTTGCGTGCCATCACACACCTCGTGTCGTCCCTCCCAGGTTACGGAACCGTATTCCAAAATCGGCCCGAACAGGTCCTCTCCTGCGGTCTTGACACCTTCCGGGGCGGCGGGCAGGCTGGTTTTAGAGTCTCGTTCTAGAAATGTTTTCCAGGTGGAGGGGCGTCCGATGGTGGACTTTTCGCTCAGCGACGAGGAGCGGCAGATCCGCGACACCGTCCGCAGCTTCGTCAGCAAAGAGGTCATGCCCCTGGAGGACGAGGTGCTGCGCAACGAGCGCGCCGGCCGCCCCGGCCTCGCCCCCGACGTGATCAAGGAGCTGCAGCGCAAGGCCAAGAAGGCCGGCTTCTGGGGGATCAACACCCCCGAGGAGTACGGCGGCCTGAACGCGGGCGCGCTCATGTCGGCGATCCTCGCGATCGAGACCGGCCGCACGTTCGTGCCCTTCACCTTCGGCGGCAGCGCGGACAACATCCTCTACGCCGGCACCGAGGAGCAGAAGCAGCGCTACCTGATCCCGACGATCGAGGGGGAGCGGCGGTCCTGCTTCGCCATCACCGAGCCCGGCGCGGGCTCCGACGCCCGCAACATCACCACCCGCGCGGTCAAGGACGCGAGCGGCGACTGGGTCATCAACGGCGAGAAGACCTTCATCACGAACGGCAACGAGGCCGACTTCGTCATGGTCTTCGCGGTCGTCCCCGACGCGGGTGTCACCTGCTTCCTCGTCGACCGTGACATGGGCTGGAAGTCCGAGCCGATCGCGACGATGGGCGAGTGGGGTCCGGCCTCCCTGGTCTTCGACGACGTACGCGTGCCGCACGACAACGTGCTCGGCGAGGTGGGCAAGGGCTTCGAACTGGCCATGCAGTGGATCAGGAACGGCCGCTTCATGATCCCGGCGCGGGCCATCGGGTCGGCCGAGCGCCTCCTGCAGATGGCGATCGACTACGCCGGCATGCGCAAGTCGATGGGCCACCTGATCGGGGAGTACCAGGCCATCCAGTGGCAGATCGCCGACTCGCAGGTGGAGATCGAGGCCACCAAGTGGCTCACGCTGTACGCCGCCTGGCGCGTCCAGAACGGCCTCGACGCCCGGCACGCCTCCTCGATCGCCAAGCTCAACGGCGCGGAGATGGCCAACAAGGTCGTCGACCGCGTCCTGCAGATCCACGGCGGCATGGGGTACACCAAGGAGCTGCCGATCGAACGCTGGTACCGCGAGCTGCGGCTGCTGCGCATCTACGAGGGCACCGACGAGATCCAGCGCCGGACGATCGCGCGCAACCTCCTGAAGGGGCACGTTCGCCTCGGCGGCATCGGCGAATGACGGCCGGCGAGGGCGTACGAGGTCTGTTCGCGCCCGGCTCGATCGCCATGGTGGGCGCCACCGACAAGTCGGGCTGGTCGGTGGCGACCTTCGCCAACCTGCGGCGGCACGGCTTCCCCGGTCCCGTCTACCTCGTCAACCCGCGTACCGAGGTCGTGCACGGCGAACGGGCGTACCGCAGCCTGAGCGACCTGCCCGAACGCGTCGACCTCGTCTACGTCATGGTGCCGACTCCGGTCGTGCTCGACGTGCTCAAGGAAGGGGCGCGGCTCGGCATCCGCCACTACGTCGTGCTCACCGCGGGCTTCGGCGAGACCGGGGCGGAGGGGCGCAAGCGCGAGGAGGAGCTCACCGCCCTCTGCCGGGCGAACAACCTCACGGTGCTCGGGCCGAACGGCAACGGCTACATCAACACCTCTGATGGTCGCGCTCGCTCCGAGGCCGGCATCACCCCGTACGGCCTGCCGAT
Organism: Actinoallomurus sp. CA-142502; assembly: GCF_050936355.1. Lineage (NCBI taxonomy): Bacteria > Bacillati > Actinomycetota > Actinomycetes > Streptosporangiales > Thermomonosporaceae > Actinoallomurus > Actinoallomurus sp. CA-142502. The sequence continues at coordinate 7,179,231 of NZ_JBNJMY010000001.1, read as the reverse complement.
CCCGCCGCCGCTGCTGCGCGGCTCGGTCGGCGTCGTATTGCAGAGCGGCGCGCTGGCCAGCTCCGTGCTCGCCTTCAGTCAGGCCCGCGGCATCGGCCTCAGCCTGCTCACCTCCATGGGCAACGAGGCCGTGGTCTCGGTCACCGACGTCATCGACCACCTCGTGGACGACCCGGCGACCCGCGTCATCGCGCTCTTCCTCGAGTCGATCCGCCGGCCGGAGGAGTTCGCCCGGGTGGCGCGCCGCGCGCTGGCGGCGGGCAAGCCGATCGTCGCGCTCAAGATCGGCCGTAGCGGGCTCGCCTCCCGTACGGCACAGGCGCACACCGGCGCGCTCGTCGGCGACGACGCCGTCATCGACGCGGCGTTCCGGCAGCTCGGCGTCATACGCGTCCGCTCGCTGGAGGACCTGATCATCACGGCCGGGCTGCTCGCGTCGTCCGGGCCGCTGCCGGGGCCCCGGCTCGGCGTCGTCACGCCCTCGGGCGGCGCCTCGGAGATCATCGCCGACCGCGCCGAGGACGAGGGGCTGGCACTGCCCGCGTTCGCGGAGGAGACCGTCGCCCGGCTGACCGAGATCATGCCGGACTTCGGCCGCCCGGCGAACCCGCTCGACGTGACCGGGTACGTCGTGGTCGACCGCACCCTGCTCTCCCGCGCGCTGCGGATCGTCGCCGAGGATCCGGGCATCGACGTCGTCATGCTCCTGTCCGACCTGCCGCGCGGTGAGCCGCCGGACCCGGAGCCGGTGTTCCGCCTGTACGAGAAGAGCACGCGGATCATCGAGGAGTCGCCGCGCCCGGTCGTCATCGTCGGCAACGTGCTGACCGACGTCGGCTCCTTCGCCCGTACGATCCAGGAGCGCACCGGGTACCCGCACGTCGTCGGCGGCATCGAGCACGGCATGTCGGCCATCGGCGCCGCGGTCCGCTGGTCGGCCGTACGCGAGCGGGCCGCCGTGCGCCCGCGCGCCACGACGCCGCCTCCCGTGATGCGCGGCGAGCGGACCGGTGTGTGGGCCGAGCACCGGGCCTCCGCGCTCCTGGCGGAGGCGGGCGTGCCCGTGGTGCCGTCCGAACTCGCGCCGGACGAGGAGACGGCCGTGGCCGCCGCCGAGCGGTTCGGCTACCCGGTCGTGCTCAAGGCCGCCGCGGAGGGTCTGGGCCACAAGAGCGACGTCGGCGGCGTACGCCTCGGGCTCGGCTCCGCCGACGACGTGCGGCGCGCGCACCGGGAGATCCTCGCGGCCGTCGGCGCGACCGGCTTGGGCACGCTCGTCCAGCCGCAGCGCGAGGGCGGCGTCGAACTGCTGGCCGGCGTCGTGCGCGACCCCGCCTGGGGCCTCGTGCTGGCGGTCGGGCTCGGCGGCGTGTGGGTGGAGGTGTTGAAGGACTCGGTGCTGCGCCTGCTGCCGGTGGACGCGGCCGAGGTCCGCCGCGCGCTCGGCGAGCTGCGCGGCGCGAAGCTCCTGACGGGCGCGCGGGGCACCGAACCGGCCGACCTGGACGCACTCGCCGAGGTCATCACCCGCGTCGCGGACCTCGCCGGCGCGCTGGGCGACGACCTGGAGTCGCTGGAGATCAACCCGCTGCTCGTCCGCGGCTCCCACATCGAGGCACTGGACGCCCTGGTGACCTGGCGCACGTGACCGGTACGCTGGCGGCGGCCGTGACTGGCGAAGGTGGATCACCACCGGGGAGCGGCCGGACACGGATGCGGGCACCGACCGCCTGGGCGCTCCATCAGCGACATCGACCGCTGAGGAGGCCACGGCGTGGAGCTTCGTTACGGGATCAACCCGCACCAGGAGGCGCGGGCGGTACCGGCAGGGGACGGCGGCACGCCGCTCCGGCCGCTGAACGGCACCCCCTCCTACATCAACCTGCTCGACGCGCTGTCCGGGTGGCAGCTCGTCCGGGAGGCGAGCCGGGTGCTCGGCCGCCCGGCGGCCGCGTCCTTCAAGCACGTCTCGCCGGCCGGGGCGGCCGTGTCCGGGCCGCTCGACGCGGTCGCCGCGGAGCCGTACGGGCTCGACCGCCCCGGGGAGCTCACCAGTGCCTACCTGCGGGCCCGGGACGCCGACCCCCGATCCTCCTACGGCGACTTCGTGGCGGTGTCGCACCCGGTCGACGCCGAACTCGCCGACGCGCTGGGCCCGGTGTTCAGCGACGGCATCGTGGCACCCGGCTACGCTCCCGGCACCGTGGCCGCCCTGAGCCGCAAGAAGAAGGGCCGCTTCGTCGTCTTCGAGGCCGACGAGGCGTTCGTCCCGCCGTCCCGGGAGACCAGGGAGGTCTTCGGCGTCCAACTGACGCAGGACCGCGACGAGGCACCGATCTCCCGCGACCTGCTCGACCCGGCCGGCGACGCGGCGCAGCCCGAGACGGCCGTGCGGGACCTCCTGCTCGGGCTCGTGGTGCTCCGGTACACCCAGTCCAACGCGGTCTGCTACGTGCGCGACGGCATGACTCTCGGGGTCGGCGCGGGGCAGCAGTCGCGCGTCGACTGCACCCGCCTGGCCGGGCGCAAGACCGACCTCTGGTGGCTACGGAGGCATCCGGCGGTGCGAGGCCTGGCCTTCGCGCCGGGAACCCGGGCGCAGGACCGCCTCAACTGGCGGATCCGGTACGCCGAGGGCGGCCTGACCCCCGACGAGGAACGACGGCTGACCGAGGCGCTGGCCGGGCCGGTCGCCGCCCTCACCGCGGCCGACCGCGAGGAGTGGGCGCGCCGGCTGACCGGCGTGGCGTTCGCCTCCGACGGCGCGCTGCCCTTCCGCGACAACGTCGACCACGCCCGGCGCCACGGCGTGGCGTACATCGCCGAGCCGGGCGGCTCGATCCGCTCCGGCGAGGTCGCCGACGCCTGCCGCGAGCACGGGATCGCGCTCGTACGGACCGGGCTCCGGCTCTTCCACCACTGAACCGGGCGGACGGCCTCATCGTGGTACGGAGCGGACGTCTTATGCCGCGGGATCCGACGACGCGCTCTCATCGGCGCCGAATCGGTCGAGCAGGGGGAGACCGTTCGTCGTCATCATCGCGGTGACCTGGTCCTGGTCGAGGAGCGGGCTCGCCTGGATCCCGGAGGTGGCGGCGGCGATGACCGGCTCGGGCGTCCACGGCCAGTCCGTTCCGTACAGCAGGTGAGAGGGATCGGTCATCGCCAGCAGCGACGGCAGTTGCCGTGGGACCGGGAAACCGGCGAGGTCGTAGTACAGGTTCCGGAGCTGGCCGGCCACGTCGGGGCCGTCGGCGACGGCGAAGATGCGCGTGAACTCGTCGATGCGGTCGGCGAACGCCGCGAGGGCACCGCCGCCGTGCGGAACCACCATCCGGATGCCCGGATGGCGGATGAGCCCGCCGCGCAGGAGGAGGTCGGCGACGGCCCGCGTGGTGTCGAACGGGAACTCGATCATCGGCCGCCCCCAGCCCCGCGAGACCGCCTCCCAGCCGGGCGGCGACGTCGGGTGGAGGACGACGAGCGCGCGCCGCTGGTCGAGGGCGTCCAGAACCGGCTCCATCGCCGGATCCCCGAGGTACAGTCCGCGGGCGTTCGTCTTCAGCGTGACGCCGTCGGCGTGCAACACGTCGTAGGCGTGGTCGATCTCGGCCAGTGCGCCCTCGACGTCCGGCAGCGGCAGGGAGGCCAGGAAGGCGAACCGGTCCGGGTGCTCGTCCCTCACGGTCGCGCTGAACTCGTTGACGCTGCGGGCCAGGTGCCGCGCCGCGGCGTCGTCGCCGAAATGGACTCCGGGCGATGACACCGAGGCCACCGCCACGGCGACCCCGCACCGGTCCATCATGGCCAGCGCCTCGTCCACGCTCCAGTGCGGGAAGCCCGCCATGCCGTCCGGGTTCCCGTACCCGGCTTTCACGGCGGCGTCCCGGTAGAAGTCAGGCACGAAGTGCGCGTGGAAGTCGATGACCGAGCTGTGAGCCGACACCGCGACTCCTTTCCCTCGTCGGAGATAACTGCACCTTAGTGCAATGCTGCACTAGGGTGCAGTCTGTGCCGCGATGGTCGGCATCACCTGGGATGATGAGGGAGATGGACAACGTCGCCGGCGATATTCAGGCGCCCCCGGCCGCGGACCGCAGGGCCCGGCAGCGTGAGCGCACCAGGCGCCGCATCCTGGAGGCCGCGCTGGAGCTGTTCTCCGCGCGCGGGTACGCCCACACGACGATGGACGACATCGCGGGCCGAGCGGACATCGCCCGCCGAACCCTGTTCAACCACTTCCCCGCCAAGCAGGCGATCCTGGCGGCCTGGCGAGCCGAGCGGGGTGAGCGGCTCGCCGCCGCCCTGCCGGACGCGGCCGCGGAGGGGGACGGCCCCCCGGTGCCCGCGGCGGAGCTGCTCCGGCGGCAGTTCGCCGTGCTCGGCCGGCTCAGCGAGTCCGATGTCCCGTTGACGATCGTGCTGGTTCAGGGCCGGATGACGGAGATCGGTGACGCCGGCGAGCCGTTCCCGACCTTCGAGTCGCTCCGGGCGGTCGTGCAGCTGGGTCAGGACCGGGCGGAGTTCAGCACGACGGCACCGGCCCACACGGTCGCCGAGGTGCTCTCATCCTGCTACGCCGACACCGTCAGTCGCTGGGCCCTGCCACAGGTCACCGGCCGGCCGGCACCGTTCGAACTCGGCCCCGCGCTGTCGGCCAAACTGGAACTGGTCCTCGGGGGCCTGGCCGCCGGCGCGTCTCGGTATTGAGGGTCTGGCGCGGTTTTCCTGGGGATTTTCGACGTAAGTCTCACAGGGAGTTTCAATGAGACGCTCGAATGTATGGAATCACAGCAAGAGATCATCGCGTTCGTGACGGCTCTGCCCGGTGTCGTCGCCGAGACCGCCGGTGAGGAGACCGGAGCGCCGGAGATCGCCTGGGGCGACACGTTCTTCTTCCACGACCCCGACGGCGACACGCCCCCCGACCGCCGGATGCCCTTCGCCACGATCGTCACCAAGGACTACGACGGCTTCGACACCGCCTCGGACCTGAACCGCCCCGGCGTCTTCCGCCTCAACATCGCCGTCGGCCGCACCGCGTTCGAGGAGCTGTTCGGCCACCCGGCACGGTCGGTGGACGTCGATCACACCGCCGTGGACACACTGATGCCGCATCCGGTGTACGCGGCCCAGTCGTGGGTCGCCATCCTCAACCCCGGGGAGCGGACCGCGGAGCAGGCGCGGAAACTCCTCACTGATGCCCACGCCCGTGCGGTGCGCGCGTATCAACGCCGCACCGCACGGGGGACCGGGTCTCAGCGGTAGCTCAGCCAGGTGCCGGCGGGCTTCCGCCATCCCGGGGGCCGGCGGTCGTAGTCGCAGACGCCCGTGCGGAACGTCGCTCGCAGCCGCCGCTGCTCGTCCGCGGTGAAGGTGACCGGGTAGTCGCGGAAGTCCAGGGGCTTCAGCGCGCACTTCGTGGCGTCCATGGCGAGCGGTTCCCCGGCCACCATGCGGGCGTCGGCGGCCACCGGGTACCGCGCGCCGCACTGTCCGCCGGACGGGTAGGTGAGGGGCTCACGGATCCGGTCCGCGGCGGTCAGGTAGCAGCCGTCGGCCAGGTCGGCGGGCCGGTCCGCGAGGACCTTGTGCCGCGGGTCGCGGCCCGAGCGGTCGGCGTCGATGGCGGTGAGCCAGCGGTCCATGGCGTCCAGCTCGTACGCCGACGCGGCCGCGACCTGGGCCGGGGTCGTGTCGCTCTCGATGATGACCTGGTTGGCCGCCGTGCCGTTCGACCGCAGCAGGCGCTGCCGCATGACGAACGACCACTCGGTCGTGTGGATGTCGTTCCCCGGCCCGGCCAGGTCGAGGTCGGTGCGCTGGTCGATGATCGGCGTCTGCCGCAGGCCCTGCGCCGCGGAGTTGACGATGTCGTTCGCGTACGCCGCCGCGAGCGCCTTCGGGTCGGCCTCGGTGCGGGCCGCCACCGGTTTGCCGGTGTAGTCGAGGCCGCCGATCGAGGTGTTGAGCGCGGTGAACTGGGCCGGGGTGATCGTCCCCGCCTTCAGCGCGGCCAGGCCGTACTGGATGCCGACGTTGTCGAGTGTGCTGCGTACGAATCCGGTCCGCGGGTCGCGGCCGAGCTGGTCGGCGAACTGCTCGTCCGCGTTGCACCGGACGCCGGACGGGTTGGTCACCGCGTTCCAGCGTGCGGAGACGGGGATGGCCGAGTCGCAGCTGTCCGTCGCGGTGGCGCGGCTGGCGAACGTCTGGTCCCACGACGGGCAGGTGGTGAAGTCGTTGAACCCGGCGATCGCCTTCTTCTGCGCGTCGGTGAACGCGGCCCCCGCACCGCCGAAGAAGCGGTCCAGCAGCCGGCAGTCCGTCACCGGCCCGAGCGTGGTCAGCGGGTCGGGGAAGGAGACACCGGGGATGATGCCGTCCACGACGCCCGGGTAGCTCTCGGCGATGTCGTACTGCTGGATCGCGCCGCCGGAGCCGCCCCAGCCGATGGTGTGGGCGATCGGCCCGTACGTCTCGGCGAAGTGCTCCTTGACCATCATCGCCGCCTCGGCCGAGATGATCGGGCTGCAGTTGTTGTCCAGCACGTTCAGGGTGGAGGAGGCGACGGCGTAGCCCTGCCCGAGGAACAGGTCGTCCAGCACGCCGCCGGTCGAGCGGCCCTGGTGGTAGCCGGCGTTGCAGCCGCCGCCGAAGGTGTAGACGAGCCGGCCGTTCCAGCCGCGGTCCGGCGTGGTCGGCGAGGGCGCCGTGCCGTCGTACAGCGCCGCGATCTCGTACACCGCGCGGTCGATCGTGCCGCGCTCGACCCGCACGATGTAGGGGACCTTCGCGCCGTTGACCGTGGCGGTGGCCAGGTCGGCGGGCCGCGCGGAGGGATCGGCGAGCGGCGCGTACGTCCCGGCGGTCGTCCGGTACTGGTAGCCGACCTGCGTGGGCGCCGAGCAGTACGGCTGGGTGGCCGCCGGCAGGCCGAACGCCTGGGTCTCGCAGTAGAACGGGAGCTGCTGCCGGCCGGAGAAGACCGGCCCGGTGATCGGGTGGTTCACGACGCGCAGCGTGGCCCGGGCGCCGGCCTGCCGTGCCTCGATGGTGTTCGTGCCGTCGCGGAGGCCGCCGGCCGTGCCGAGGAGGCTGCCGTCGGGCTCCCGGCGCAGCGCCGAGGTGACGTCGTGCCCGTTCGCGGTGACGGTCGTCGGCCGGGTGCCTGCCGGGACGACCCGGATCAGCACCTGGCCGCCGCTGACGAGGTCCGGCCGGGGGTTGGACACGGACGTGATGGTCAGGCGCGCGTGCGCGGCCGGCGACGCGTTCGCCGCCGCCGGTACGAGAGGCAACGCCGTCGCCAGCGCGACGCAGGCGACGGCGAGGTGCCGTCGTCGATCTGCCACGGGCCACTCCGCTCACTCGGGGCGCCGCGGGGCGCGGCGCCGGGGGGACGGCCGCCGCCGCACGGGCGGAGGCCGGGAATCAGTGTCAGGGCAGGCGGTTCGCGAGCGCCAGTGTGGCGGCGGACATGAACATTCCGCCATTGCCGAGGACGACGCCGACCTCGACGCCGGGCACCTGGGCCGCGGCCTCGCCGCGGAGCTGCCGGATCGACTCCTGCATCGCGAACATGCCGTACATGCCGGTGTGGGTGTACGACAGGCCGCCGCCGTTGGTGTTCATCGGCAGCCGGCCGCCGGGGGAGGTGTGCCCCTCCGCTATGAAGGCGCCCGCCTCGCCCCGCCCGACGAAGCCCATGTCCTCCAGCCCGTAGATCGGCACGTGCGCGAACGCGTCGTAGATCATCAGGTGGTCGACGTCGCCGTGGGTGATCTTCGCCTCGGCGAACGCCGCCTGGCTCGACAGGCGGAACGACCGCGACGTGGTGAAGTCCTCCATCTGGGAGATGATCGGCGATTCGGCCGACTCGCCGGCGCCCAGTACGTACACGGGCGGCTTGCGGGTGCCGAGCGCCTCGGCGCGCTCGCGCGAGGTGACGACCAGAGCGCCGCCGCCGTCCGTGACCAGGCAGCATTCGAGCAGGTGGAAGGGGTAGGCGACGAGCCGTGACGCGAGCACGTCGTCGACGGTGACCAGGTCGCGCATCGCGGCACGCGGGTTGCGGCTGGACCACCGGCGCTGGGCCACCGCGACCGAGGCGAGCTGCTCGTGGGTGAGGCCGGTCTCCTTCATGTACCGCAGGGCGGTGACGGTGAAGGTCGTGGCCGGCCCCATCGTCCCGTACGGCAGCTCGAACTGGCCCAGCAGCGAGTCGGGCCCGAACGCGCGCGGCGGCGCGCCGACCCGCGACCACCCGGACTCGCCGTGCGTGACCAGCACGGTGTGACACAGGCCGGCCTCGATCGCCGCCATCGCGTGACGTACGTGGAACAGGAACGACGTGCCGCCGACCGAGGTGCCGTCGAGCCAGGCCGGGGTGACGCCCAGCGCGTGCGCGACCTGGACGGGACCGGGCGTGCCGACCGTCGCGACCCCGTCGACGTCGTCCTTGGTCAGGCCGGCGTCGGCGAGCGCGTTGCGCGCGCCCTCCAGGTGCAGCCGGAACGCCGAGTGCTCCGGCAGCCGCCCTACCTCGTCGGTCTCGGCCGCCCCGATGATGACCGCGGTCATGACGCCTCTCCCGCCGGCTCGAAGAGGGGGACGTGGACGTCGCCGCGCGGCTCGAACACCACGCGCAGCGGCATGTCCAGCGCGAGGTTCTCCGGAGTGATCTCGGTGTGCACGATGTTGGTCATCATCCGCACGCCCTCCTCCAGCTCGACGACGGCGATCGCGTACGGTCCGTCGCCGGCGAAGCCCGGCGCCGGGCGGTGACTGATGACGTAGGAGTAGAGGGTGGCCCGCCCGCTGGCCGTCACCCATTCGACGTCGGACGAGCCGCAGTGCGGGCAGACCGGGCGCGGGTAGAAGTAGTGTCGCGCGCAGGCGACGCAGCGCTGGATCCGCAGCTCACCGGCTGCGGCGCCGTCCCAGAACGGCCGGGTCTCGGGTGTCGGTCGGGGAATCGCCTTGGACTGGTCGGCGGACATGCGTCGCCCCTCCGGTGGAGCCTGGGCACCCCTCATGGATGCGACGCCGATTCTAGAACGGTTTTCTAAAAGTCGGCCAGCCCCGCCCTCACCTGTCCGACCTCAGTCGATGATGAACCAGTTGCCGTGCCGGTAGGACAGCGTCATATCGCTCAGGTCGTGTGCGGTGAACCTCACGTCGGCGACCACGGCGCGCGCCGGGATGTCCACGTCTCCGTTGGCCCGCCTCGTCACCTTCGACTTGTCGACGGTGGCGGTCCGCAGCGCCTTCAACTGCGCGTCGGAGATCATGCTCAGCGTGATGGCGAAGGTGGTCCGGCATTTCCCGAATCCCTCGTCCTCGGCCTTCTTGGCGGCCGGTCCGCCGATGACGCACATCGTCTTCACGTCGCTTCGGCTCACCGCGCGCAGAAAGGTGATGTAACGCGCGATCGCGGCCTGGGTGGTTCTGGGCACCGCGGTCGACGAGGGTGACGGGGACGGCGTGCCGGGCGCCGACGGCGTGGAACTCGCCGCCGGCAAGTCGGCCTTCGGGCTGGATTCGGCGTCGTCGGTCTTCGCGTTGTCCTTGCACGCGGACACGGCGAAGACAGAGGTCAGTGCCAGCACGCTGGCGCCGAGACGTACGGCGTGGTTACTCACGACGATCCTTAGTGGCCGGTATTCGGGCGAACCAAAGATAACCGGAATTACACGCTCGTTATGAGCCTTTCGTACAGGTCCCATGAGTCCATGGGGCCGGGCATCACCGATCCGCGGAATCCGTCACCGCTGATCTGTTCGGGACTCCCCTGGGCAGAATGGAAGAAACGTCGAGCACCGTATCGCTGCACCTTGTCGCTCGACGGTCATTTCAGGCAGTGCGGTGCCGGGTGCTCGTCCGCGTGGAGGATGACGACGAGGGTGCGCCGAGGTCGCGTTCGATCTCCTCCAGCGTGCGGTTCTTGGTCTCGGGGACCTTGGTGACGAAGAACGCGATTCCGACGATGCCCATCACGGCGTACAGGCTGAACGTCCAGGCCTTGCCGATGGCGTCGATGAGCTGCAGGAAGTAGTAGGAGACGACGAAGTTGGCGGCCCAGTTGAACACGCTGCACACCGCCATCGCCGTGCCCCGTACGCCCAGCGGGAAGATCTCGGAGATCATCAGCCAGAACCCCGGGCCGAGCCCGACGGCGAACGAGGCCATGAAGACCACGAGGGCGACCAGCGCCACCCACGGCGCGGAGTGCTGCCAGTGGAAGGCGAAGAACGCCGCCAGCGTCGCGAGCGCGAGGGTCAGCCCGATGGTGCCGGCGATGAGCAGCGCGCGGCGGCCGACCCGGTCGAGCAGCAGGACCGCGATGACGGTGAAGACGACGTTCGTGATGCCGACCGACAGCGCCTGGGCGATCGCGTCGTTGGCGTGCAGTCCGGTGTAGGTGAGGATGGTCGGGGAGAAGTACACGACCGTGTTGACGCCGACGACCTGCTGGATGACGGCGAGGCCGATCCCGATGACCAGCATCGGGCGCAGCGACGGCCGCAGCAGCGTGCCGAGCCCGGCGCGGCGCTCCTCCGACAGCACCGACTCGATCTCGGTGAGCTCCTTCTCGTAGTCCTCGCCCGCGCGGGTGCGGCGCAGCACGTCCCGGGCCTCGTCGCGGCGGCCCCGCTGCATCAGCCAGCGCGGGGAGTAGGGCACGAACAGCATGCCGAGGACCAGGAACACGCCCGGCAGGGCGCCCAGGCCCAGCATCCAGCGCCAGTTCGAGCCGACGTCGCGCAGCGCGAAGTCGACGAGGTACGCCACGAGGATGCCGACGGTGACCATCAGCTGGTTGTACGACACGGTGCCGCCGCGGATCTTCGGCGGCGTGTGCTCGGCGATGTAGAGCGGCACCACGGCCGACGCCGCGCCCACGGCCAGGCCCAGCACCATCCGCGCCGCGACGAGCTGGCCCGACGACTGGGAGAAGGCCGCCGCCAGCGCGGCCCCGACGTACACGACGCCGCTGACCAGCAGCGTCCATCTCCGGCTGATCAGGTCCGCCAGGCGTCCTCCGGCGAGCGCGCCGAACACCGCGCCGACGAGCAGGCCGGCGACGATCCACGACTGGGCGAGGTCGCCGGCGTTCAGGTCCTTCTTGATGTACAGCAGCGCCCCGGAGATGACGCCCGTGTCGTAGCCGAACAGCAGTCCGCCGAGGGCGGCCAGCAGCGAGATCTTCAGAATGAACGGATTACGCGCCGCTTCCCGCGTGAAACTCGGCATGCCGTGTGCTCCTCTCGACGTTCATTGCGCCTACCCGCTTTGCGTGCCTTCATGTACGGGCGGTGAGCCCGGCGCGGCATGATATGCATGAGTCATGCATGATCGAGCGCGTACCGCGAACCTTCTGGGCGCCACCGCTCTGGCCGTGGCCGACCTCGCGCTGGCCGGCGCCGCGCGGGCCGCGGGGGTGAGCGTCAGCGGCGCGTCCGCCCTCGTGGTCCTGTTCTGGTCGCCCGCCGTCGGCGTGACCGAGCTGGGCCGTCGGGTCGGCCTCACCCAGTCCGCCGCCGCGCGCATGGTCGACTCTCTGGAGGCCGGCGGCCTGGTGACGCGGCGGCCGGGCGCGGGCCGGGCCGTCACCGTGGAGCCCACGCCGGCCGGGCGACGGCTGGCACGCGACCTGCTGGGCGCGCGCGACGCCCCGCTCGCCGGCCTGCTCGGCGCCCTCGACGACGAGGAGCACGAGACGCTGGCGGCGCTGCTGGCCAAGCTGCTGGCCCGCGCGTACAGGGAGGTCGGTGACGCGGAGCTGCTCTGCCGCCTCTGCGACCGCGGCGCCTGCACGGACAACGCGGTGTGCCCGGTCGGTCAGGCCGAGCGCGACCAGCGGGGCTGAGCGGGCGTGGGTGCGCTCCTCGCGCTCGCGTCGGCGGTGTGTTACGGGCTGTCGGACTTCGCCGGCGGGCTGCTCTCACGCCGTGCGGGCTTCGTCGCCGTCGCCCTCGCGGGGCAGCTCGGCGGCCTCGTGCTCGCGCTGGCCGCGGCCCCGGCGTTCCCGGTGACCGCGGTGCCGGTGTCCGACCTCGGCTGGGGCGCGCTGTCCGGAGTCGGCACCGGGCTGGGCATGCTCTTCCTGTTCCGGGGCCTCAGCCGTGGCGCCATGAGCATGGTGGTGCCGGTCAGCGCGGTCAGCGGCGTCGCGCTGCCCGCCGTGGTCGGCGTCGCGTTGCTCGGCGACCACCCCTCGGCGCTCTCCTGGCTCGGCATCGCCGTCGCCGTGCCCGCGCTGTGGCTGGTCTCCCGTGGCGAAGGCGCCGGCGGACGGCGCACGGGCGCGTCCGCGTTCGACGGCCTGCTCGCCGGCACCGGCATCGCCCTGCAGTACGTCGCGCTGGCCCAGGCCGCGCCGCGCGCGGGTGTCTGGCCGGTCGTCACGGGACGCCTGGCCGCGGCGCTCACCATCCTCCCGCTGCTGGTGACGGCCGGGGCCGCCGCGCGGCGCGCGGGTGGACGCCAGGTGCTCCTCGCGGCGGGCACGGGCGCCATGGCCGCCACCGCGCTGATGTTCTACCTGGCGGCGACGCGGGAGGAACTGCTCGTCGTGGCGGTCGTGCTGTCCTCCTTCTACCCGGCGATCCCGGTCCTGCTGGGCATCACCGCCCTGCGCGAGCGGCTGAGCGCGCTACAGACCGCCGGCCTCCTCGGCGCCGCCGCCGCGATCGGCCTGCTCACACTCGGCTAGTGCTTTGACCGGGAAGGTCCGCCGGGTCGGCGGTTCCAGCGGTTGGATGTCCTGAGACGTCCGATCCGACCGTTGGGGGGTGTGGTGGCTGAGCCTGTCCGTGTGCGCAGGTACCAGCGACCGAGCCGAGAGCGTCAGACCCTCACGCCACGCGCGATTCGGTACAGCACGTTCGGACGCAGTGGCCCTTCGGGCGCGGTGGGGTCCTCGAAATCCTCAGCCGGGTCTCGGGTCATGCCGATCCGGCGCATCACCGCTTGGGAACGCAGGTTGGTAGCAGTCGTCACTGCGAGGATCTCGGGAAGTTCAAGCGTTTCGAAGCCGAAGGCCAGGCCGGCCAAGGCGGCCTCGGTGGCGTAACCCTGGCCCCAGACCGAGCGAGCGAGCCTCCAACCGATCTCTACTCCCGTGAACGGCATGCCATCATCCACCTGATCCAAGCCCGCGAAGCCGATGAACTCGCCCGTGGCCTGCAATTGAACTGCCCACCATCCGTAGCCCCGCTGGTCGAACTCGGCCTGGAACCGCGCCACGGAGGCATCGCTCTGTTCACGGGTGAGCAGGTCGCCCAGGTACTCCCGGACCTCAGGATCAGCATTCATCGCCGCCCACGGTTCGAAGTCGGAGTCTTGCCATCGACGGAGTACGAGGCGATCGGTACGCAGCTCGACCATGCTGCCCAGCCAACGTGAGCGCTGTCCCCAAGGCAATCCATTTTCTTCGGGACTGCCACCGCCGGTCAGAAGGAGAACGCACGGCTGGCTCCAAGACTGACGAAGCGACCACCGCCCCGGCGAACCTTCCCGGTCAGAGCACTAGCGGCCGGAAATGTCGGACCGGGCGGGAGCCGGTGTTCCTCTCGAGGGGTTCTCCTGGCAGGAGAATCCTCTCCTGTCAGGAGAAGCCCGCCATCGGCTACCCCCGCCTCCGGCACTGTGACGCATCATCAGGAGTCACTCGGCCGGTTGCGGTGGCGTCGGTGCTGTGGTCGGGTACGGACGTGCGAGCCGACGATCCGCGGGACGAGCCGGACGCCCTGCGCGCGGTGCTGGCGAACGTGGACCGGAAGCCGCCGGCGGGCTGGGCCGCGGTGCGCGCCTTCGAGGCCGCGCACGCGATCGAGCTGCCCGCGCCGTTCCGCGGCTTCCTCGCCACCGTGTCCGACGGATGCCCGGCGGGCCCGCCCGCGTACGGGCTGTCCGGTCTCGGTGCGCTGACCGGGCCGGAGGCCGACGCGACGCTCGCGCGGCCGTTCCCGCTGACCTCCGCCCGGTTCTGGGACGAGGAGACCGGGCCGGCGAAGGGGGACGGCACCGTCCACCTCGGCACCGACGGCTGCGCGATGGACTGGCGGCTGGTCGTGACCGGCGAGCACCGCGGGCACGTCTGGCAGTTCACCGACGTCGGCGCCCAGCCGTTCGGCCGGCCCTTCGGGTACACCACCGCCGAACCCGGGTTCGGCGGCTGGCTGCGCCACTGGGCGGCCGGCCGCGACTGGTTCGACGCGGACTGATTCGACACGGGCTGATTCGACACGGGCTGATTCGACACGGGCTGATTCGACACGGGCTGATTCGACACGGGCTGATTCGACACGGGCTGAGCCGCGTGGCCTCGGCTCCGGGCGGCGGGTGGGTCAGCCGATGGGCCGACGCGGGTCAACAGGTCCTCGCCCGCGGGGCCGGAGCCGGACTCGTCGACGACGTACGCGGTGCGTCGGCCACCTCGACGCGGTCGGGGTTCGCGCCGGTAGAGACCGCGTCCGGGCCGGACGGCGGGCCGGGGCTCAGGACCAGTCGGGGTGGGCGATGCCCAGGTCGCCGGCGGAGACGGGCATCGCGCCCGTGCCGTCGACGCGGATCGCCCAGATGCTCTGGTGCGCCGTCTCGCCGCGGGCGGTCGCGATCCAGGTGCCGTCGGGGGAGAAGGTCGGGTCCATGTCGCGGGTCGCGGTCGAGGTCAGCCGGCGCGGCGTGCCGGTGCCGTCGGAGGGGGTGAGCCAGACGTGGCGCGCGTCCTTGGCCGGCTGCTCGGTGTAGGCCATCGTCCCGCAGTCCGGCGAGAACGACGGGTCGTTGACGTCGTGGTCGTCGTGGGTGACCTGGGTCCACGAGCCGCCCGCCGTACCCGCGTCGACCGTGTAGATCTGCTGGGTCCCGCTCTTCTTGCTCCAGAACGCGACGCGGTTTCCGCACCAGGCCGGGTCGTCCTTGTCGGCGCCGTCGCCGGTGAGCCGCAGCGGTGTCTCCGGGTGGGCGATCGTGATCACGGCGATCTGCCGTCCCGACGGCGTCTTGGCGACGATCGCGATCTTCTTGCCGTCCGGTGACCAGGCGCTGCGCGTGCGGCCGTCGACGATGTTCGTGATCATCCGGGGTGTCCCGGTGCCGTCGGCGTTCGTGATCCACAGCTCGTTGACCGTGGCGCTGACGTTCCGGGTGAAGGCGATCTGCTTCCGGTCCGGCGACCAGCGGGGCAGCATGTCGCACTTGTCGTCGTCGCTGATCACCTTGGCCGCCACGCGGGTGGTCGGGACGAGTCTGCCGATGCTGCCGTAGCAGCGGCTCGGCCAGCCGCTCTGCCGGTCGATGCGCACGAGCAGGCCGGCCTTCGGCAACGGCGCCGGTCCCGACCCGCCCGCGGCCCCGGTGGGCTTCCCGCCGTCGTGCCGGGTGAGCAGCCAGCCGGTCACCGCCGCCGCCGCGACGACGACCGCCGCCGCACCGGCCAGGAGCACCCTGCCCCGGCCACGCCACCGGGCCGGAGACCCGCCGTCCGGAGGCATCGGCCGGGTCGGGTTCGCGGTCGGGGCCGTACGCTCCGGCGTGACCGCGACGGTGTGTCCCGGACCGCCGGGCATGCCGGAGCCGGCCGCGACGGTGTGGCCGGGCCCCTCCGGCGGCCCGGAGAGCGGCCCCGGCGGGAACGAGCCCTGACCGGGGACGGGACCCGCCGGCGGTATCGGCGGCTGCCAGGCCGTCAGCTTGCCCAGCACCGCCGCCTCGCTGGTCTCGCCGCCGACCAGGGCGAGCAGCAGGTCTCGTGCGGTCGGGCGGTTGTGCGGGTCCTTGTCCAGCGCCGCCCGTACGAGCCGGTCCAGGGGAGCGGGCAGGTCGCCGATCTCCGGGTCGCCGTGCACCAGCCGGGCCGACATGACCGAGAAGTCGCCGGTGCCGAAGGGATTGACGCCGTTGCGCGCGTACGCGACGAGGCATCCCCACGAGAAGATGTCGACCGCGGTCGTCACCTGCTGCCGCAGGATGCGTTCCGGCGCCATCCAGCCGGGACTGCCGACGAGCTGGCCCGTCATCGTCAGCCCGGAGGCGGCGTCGAGGGCCTGGGAGATGCCGAAGTCGATGACGCGCGGCCCGGAGAAGGACAGCATGACGTTCGCGGGCTTGAGGTCGCGGTGGATCAGCCCGGCCGCGTGGATGGCGACCAGGGCGGCGGCCACCCCGACCGCCACGCCGTGCAGCATGCCGGGCGACAGCTCGCCGTTCTGCTTGACGTAGTCCTTGAGCGAGACGCCCTCGATGTACTCCGTCACCATGTAGGCGCGGCCGCCGGACTCGCCGTGGTCGAGCACCTGGGCGGTGCAGAACGACGCGACCCGCCGGGCGTTGGTCACCTCGTCCTGGAAGCGCGTGAGGAACCCGGCGTCCTGCGCCAGTTCCGCGCGCACCACCTTGATCGCCACCTGGCGTCCGTCCGGGCCGCGCCCGAGGTAGACGGCGCCCATGCCGCCCTCGCCGAGCCGCGCCTGGAGCGCGTACGGACCCACCTGCTCGGGATCGCCGGGCCGCAGTGGTGTCCCCGCGCCCGTACGTCGTTGACCGTCCACCGCAGCTCATCTCTTCGCGCCGACTTATGACCGTACTCCGCGAAGACCCGTCCGGACATGCCGGAAAACCCTGATCCGCGGTACGTCTTTCTTCGACGCGCGGAACCGCCCGGACGATCGGCGCGACGGCCGGAAAGGCATCGCGTATCAACCGATCGCGTGTTAGCCGACCGATTTGCGGGGCAGGCGTGCCCCATGGTGGTACGCCCGGTCGCGTGGCTGCGCTGGCACGCCGGATACGCGCTCCGGTCGCTGCGGCGCGCTCTTCGCGGGCCGAGTCGTGAGCGCGACCTGCTCGTCCAGTCGGCCAAGTCCGCGGTCGCGGCGGCCCTCGCGTGGCTCGTCGCGTACGAGGTGCTGCACGCGCCGCTGGCGTCCCTCGCCCCGTGGGTCGCCCTCGTCATGGTGCACACCACGGTGTACCGCTCGGTGGTCAAGGGCCTGCAACAGGGGTTCGCGGTGGTCTTCGGGGTGGTCGTGGCGACCGCCGGATTCGCGCTGGCCGGCGACCGTACGGTGGCCCTCATCGCCGTGCTGCTCGTGACGATGCCGCTGGTCAACCTGCGGACCTTCGGCGACCAGGGGATCTACGGCCCGCTCACCGCGGTGCTCGTGGTCACCTCGGGTCAGCCCAGCGCGCACGCCATGGGCTGGCGTCTCCTCGAGACCGGGCTGGGGATGGCCGTCGGGGTGCTGGTCAACGCCCTCATCCTGCCTCCGACGCACCTGCGCGACGCCCACGAGGCGGTCACGGGCGTGGCCGAGGAGATCGCCGGTCAGCTCGACCGGCTGGGCGACGGTCTCGCCGGAGAGTGGGACGTCAACGACGCGCGCGACTGGCTGCGCCGGTCGGACGACCTGAGGGCCCGTACGGAGGACGCGTGGTCCGCGATCCGGCGGGGCCGGGAGAGCATGCGGATGAACCCGCGTTCGCGGCCCGGCCGGCGGGGCGAGGACCTGTCCGCGGTGCTGCTGCCGCTGGAGGTCGTGGCCAAGCAGACGCAGGGCATCTGCCGGACCCTCGTCGACGCCGCCGAGGAGGGCATGCCCGACCCCGACCCCGGGTTCCTCGCCGTGTACGCCGAGATGCTGTGCCACGGCGCCACGGTCGTCCGCGCCTACCGGCGCCGGCGCCTCGACACGGGCGCCCCGGACCTGCCGGCCGTCCTGGACGCGGCGCGCGAACACAGCGGTCACCTGCACGGACGTCTGCGGGCCGATGAGTTCCGGCTCGACGGATGGCTGATCCACGGACCGCTCCTCATCGAGATCGACCGGATGCTCACCGGCCTCGCGGACGACCAGGACCTGTCCTACGGACGTGAGCCGTGAGACGGACCCCGGCGCGGCGTCACGCCATCGGACCGACCCAGCCGGGCCGGTACGGTGCGACGGGACGGGCCGAGCCCGCGTACGGCGGCACGATCGGGCCGCTCCAGCCGGGGTAGTACGACGGCAGGACCGCGAGGGTCTCGGCCACCGGGCGGTCGTTCGGCACGCAGCGCGCCGTCACCGTGCCGATGGCCGGGCCGGTCACGGTGATCTTGAGGCGGCCGACGGTGAGCACGTGGGTGCCGCTGACGGTAGGCGTCCAGTCGCCGGTGAGGTCCCCGCGGATCGGCTGGCCCACCGGCACGTAGCCGCCGGAGCCGGTCACGCGGAACGCGCTGTTCTCCGCGCCGCCGACGTTGATCCACGCCGAGGCGCTCCAGGCGTCGATGGGCACCGGTGCCCCCGCGCCCAGCCGCGACAGGTGCAGGCGGACGCCGGTCGGCCGGGTCACGGCCGTCTGGCCCGGCGAGGAGAGCCGGCCGTCGAGGACGACGGCCCCGGATCCCAGCATCGGGACGTCGCAGGAGTAGACCGTGGAGAAGCGATCGGCGTACGCGGGCGCCTGCGCGGCGACGAGAGCGAGCCCGCCACCGGTCACGAGCGTGGCGCCGGTCAACGCGTATCCGGCCAGATTCTTGATCATGGAAGAGTCCTCCGAGTTCTGGTGTTCGGAGAGACGTCATCACGCACGCCCGGCCCGCGTGGAGCCCCGGACCCGCGTTTTTGCCACCGCTGGTGACGATCAAAACCGCGCCCAGATCAAGCCGTGAGCCGTCAGGGCAGGATGCTGTCCACGTAGCCGCCGTCCACGCGGAGCGCGCCGCCGGTCGTCGCCGAGGCGTTCTCCGAGCTGAGATAGACCACCATGTCGGCGATCTCCTCCGGCTCGATGAGGCGCTGGATCAGGGAGTTCGGCCGGTGCTCGGCCATGAAGCGCCGCTGTGCCTCGTCCCACGGCAGGTCGGCGCCCACGAGCTCGGCGACGAAGTCCTCCACGCCCTCCGTGTGCGTCGGCCCGGCGATGACGGTGTTGACGGTGACGCCCGTGCCCTTGGCGGCCTTCGCGTACCCGCGTGACACCGCCAGCAGCGCCGTCTTCGTCATGCCGTAGTGCACCATCTCCTCCGGGATGACGACCGCCGAGTCGCTCGCGATGAACTGCACGCGCCCCCAGCCGCGCTCGATCATCTTCGGCAGGTAGTGCCGCGTGAGCCGTACGCCGGACAGGACGTTGACCTCGAAGTAGCGGCGCCACTCGTCGTCGTCGATCTCCAGTACGGGCCGGGGCGCGAAGACGCCGAGGTTGTTGACGAGGATGTCGATCTCGGGCAGCTCGTCGAACAGCCGGGCCGCGCCCTCGGCGGACGCCAGGTCCGCCGCCATGCCCCTCACCGGGCCCGAGTCGCCGGCGAGGTCGCGTACGGTCGCGGCCACCTGGTCGGCGTTCCGTCCGTTGACCACCACGGCGGCGCCGGCGCGGCCCAGCCGGGCGGCGATGGCCCGGCCGATCCCCTTGGTCGATCCACTGACAAGGGCGGTGCGTCCACTCAGATCGATGTCCATAGGGTTCCACCGTACCCAGGCGAACGGTGAGTGATCGCCTACGGTACGCACACGGGAGCCGGGCCTCTCGCGGGGTCCGGCTCGGTCCCGCGCTCGATGGTCGCGCTCGCCTCCTCACTCGCTACACGGACGGCTCGTCCCTCACCGGCCGCTCCGCTCGCTCGTCGGCTCGCCGCACGAATTCGCCGGTCGCGCTCGCCTCCTCACCCGCTACACGGACGGCTCGTACCTCACCGGCCGCTCCGCTCGCTCGTCGGCTCGCCGCGGGTTCTCTGGTCGCGCTCGCCTCCTCACTCGCTACACGGACGGCTCGTACCTCACCGGCCGCTCCGCTCGCTCGTCGGCTCGCCGCTCCGGTCAGGCGGCGATGGTGGCGTGCATCTCCCAGACCAGCACCTCGGACGGCTCGGTGGCGGTGACGCGCCGGCCGCCGGCCGCGGTGAGCCGGGCGGCGTCGCCCGCGTTCAGGTCGCCGGCGCCTTCCAGGGCGACCCCGCCGCGAGGGACGAACAGGTGGACGAACGGCGCCTCGGGCACCTCCACGCTCTGCCCCGCCTCCAGCCGGGCCACGTGCAGCGCCGCGTACTTGTTCTTGATGCGGATCGCGGACCGGTCCTCGTGGCGGGGCATGCCGGAGGCGACCGTGACGAGGCCGCCGCGCAGGAGCTCGTCCTCGATCTCGAGCTGCTCGTACCCCGGCGTGATGCCGGCCTCGTCCGGGACCACCCACATCTGGACGAAGTGCACCGGCTCGGTGGGCTCGGGCCGCCCGGCGGGCCGGTCGTTCTTCTCCGAGTGCAGGATGCCCGTGCCGGCGCTCATCCGCTGCGCCAGGCCGGGGTAGATGACGCCGTTGTGCCCCTCGGAGTCCTGGTGGACGAGCGCGCCGCGCAGCACCCACGTGACGATCTCCATGTCGCGGTGGGGATGGGTCTCGAACCCGGTGCCCGGCTTGACGATGTCGTCGTTGTTGACCAGCAGCAGCCCGTGGTGGGTGTTGGCGGGGTCGTGGTGGTGTCCGAAGGAGAACGAGTGCTTGGAGTCGAGCCACGAGATCTTCGTCGCGAACCGCTCGTCCGCTCGCCGGACCTCGATTCCTGGCCGCACCTTCATGTCGCTCCTATCCTCGATGGTTGAACCTTAAACTACCTGCCCGGCGGCGCTATTCCCCTCGCGCCGCCGCCGGCGTCCGGGGGTGTTCGCGCGGCCGCGGAGTGATCCATTAGGCCGGACCGGGCGGTATTCGTCTCGGTTGATTTCGCATTTCCGCAGGTCAGGCCTTTCTGAAGGACGTGGGATCGGCGGTTCTGAGACCTAACCCGAAAGTGATGGGCCGAACACGCAGAGTGATGCATGATGTTTCCAGATCGAAGGAGGTGAACGAAAGATCTTGACACGGCATCACGACGGGCGTCGGTAGCTCGTCGCCAGCCCCCGAAGGGAGTCGAGTTCGATGCGAAGAACACCGATACGAATCGCCGGAGCGTGTGCTCTCGCCGCGACACTGGCAACGTCCGCGGCCGCGTGCGGCAACGATGACAAGAAAGCCGCCTGTGACAAGCTTCAGGACACGATTTCGCAGGTGAGCCAGAGTGGCATTTCCCAGAACAATGATCCGAACGGGCTGGCTCGCACTTACTACAACAGTGCCACCGCGATAAGGCAGGAAGGGCGGGACTCCGGCGACAGCGATGTCGAGAGCGCGGCCAACGACGCCGCCTCCTCGCTCGAGCAGCTCAGCCAGCAGCTGACGGCGATGGACCGCGGCGACCGGGGCGGACCGCAGTACCCCACGACCGGCACCAGCCTGATGAGCGCCGGCGATCGGATCAGGTCCGCCTGCGACCACTGAAGGCGTCCGTGGGGGACGGATCGGACCGAACCACTGGGCCCGCTTCTCCGGTCGACGGGGGAGCGGGCCGGTCCGTTCGACGGGCCTCGACGGTGGCGGCACGGCGGGTCCTCACTCCGGCTCGTCCCGCATCGACGCGGCCAGCAGCAGTCGGGTGACCTGGTCCAGCGTCGCGCCGGGGGAGTGTGCGTCCGGGTCCAGTGTCGTGTGCAGCACGAAGCCGTCGCCGGCCGCGACGATGAGGGCGGCCATCGGCTCCGGCTCCACCCAGGAGGCGATGAGCCCGGCGTCGCGCAGCTCGCGGATGCTCCCGGCGAGCGCCTCCCGCAGCTCGGCCAGCATCGCCACGATCGGGGCGCGGACCGCCTCGTCGCGCGCCGCCGTCGCCAGCGCCTCCAGGTAGGCGGGCGCGTGCTCGTGCGCCTCGTCGAGCGCCGCCCGCAGCGCCGCGACCGTGGCGAACAGGCCGCCCAGCGGATCGCCCGCGATACCGGTCAGCGCCGTGCGCGCGGGCTCGATCCACGTCCGTACGGCGTCGACCAGGGCCTGTGCGACGAGGGCGTCCTTGGAGCCGAAGTGGTACGTGATCGCCTGGAGGTTCACCCCGGCCGCGGCGGCGATCTCCCGTGAGGTCGTCCGCGCGACGCCGTGGCGGCCGAGCACCTCCAGCGTCGCCCGCAGCAGGCGGGCACGCGTGACCTCTTGGCGTTCACTCATACGAATGTATGATTTTCATCGGTGTGGCTCCTACCGCGAGGAGAGCGTGATCTCATGCCGACGGATCTGCCGACGGACCTGGTGACCGGGGCGTACGGATACACCGGAACCTATCTCAGGCGGCGCCTGGAGAGCGCGGGCCACACGGTCCGTACGCTGACCGGGCACGCGCCCCCCGACGCGGACATCCCGGTGTTCCCCTACCGCTTCGACGACCCCGCCGCGCTCGACGAGGCGTTCGCGGGCGTCACCACCTTCTACAACACCTACTGGGCGCGGTACGCGCCGGGCGGCACCAGCCACCGGGAGGCCGTCGCCAACACCGCCGCGCTGCTGCGGGCCGCCGCGCGGGCGGGCGTCGAGCGCGTCGTCCACCTCAGCATCACCAACCCGGACGCCGACTCGTTCTACGCCTACTACCGCGGCAAGGCCGAGGTGGAGGACCTCGTCGCGGAGAGCGGCCTGACGTACGCCATCGTCCGACCCGGCGTCATCTTCGGCGGGCCGGACATCCTGCTCAACAACATCGCGTGGCTGCTGCGCCGGTTCGACGTGTTCGGCATCCCGGGCGACGGGCGGTACCGGCTGCGCCCGGTGCACGTCGAGGACCTCGCGGAGCTGTGCGTCCGGCTCGGGGCCGAGGAGACCGACACGGTGGTGGACGCGGTCGGGCCCGAGTGGTTCGCCTTCGAGGACCTGGTCGCCGCCGTCGCCGGCGCGATCGGCCGGCGGTTCCGTCCCGTTCACCTCCCGCCGGCGGTCGTCTCCCTGATCGTGCGCGGGCTGTCGCTGCTGACCGGGGACGTCGTGCTGACCCGCGACGAGATCGACGGGCTGATGGCCGAGCTCGTCATGGTCGAGGGCGAGGCCACCTGCCCGACGCGGCTGACGGACCACCTGCGCGACAACGCCGACCGGATCGGCCGCGAGTACCACTCCGAACTGGCCCGGCGCAGGTGAGCCCGAGCCGGGTCGGGCGAGGCCGTGAGTGAACGTCCCGATTGGGTAAGGGGAGCAAGCCGTGGTCGTTCGACGGGAGACGATGGTGGAACATCCCAAAACCGCGTTCGTACTGGGTGGCGGCGGTCTGCTGGGCGCCAACGAGGTGGGCATGCTGCGCGCGCTCGCCGAGGCGGAGATCCGGCCCGACCTCGTCGTCGGCACGTCGGTGGGCGCGTTCAACGGCGCGTTCGTGGCCGCCGACCCGGCGGGCGCGGCCGACCTGCTGACCACGGCGTGGCAGGGGGACGGCGCGGGCTCGGTCTTCTCCGGGTCGTTCATCAGCCGCATGTCCACGCTCATCCGGTCCGGCACTCACCTGCACTCCACCAGCCTCCTGGCCACCGCGATCGACGCGCTCATCCCGGCCGACCGGATCGAGGACCTGGCGGTGCCGTTCCACTGCGTGGCGGCCAACATCGAGCGGGCCGAGGCCCGGTGGTTCACCCGCGGGCCGCTGATCCCGGCGGTGCTCGCGTCGTGCGCGGTGCCCGGCATCCTTCCGCCGGTACGGATCGGGGACGAGCACTTCTACGACGGCGGGCTCGTGCACAGCATCCCGATCGGCCGCGCGCTGCGGGAGGGCGCCCGGACGATCTATGTCCTGCAGGTCGGCCGCATCGAGACCCCGCTCACCAAGCCGGCCCGTCCCTGGCAGGTGGGCCTGGTCGCCTTCGAGATCGCGCGGCGGCACCGGTTCGCCGAGGAGATGGCGGAGCTGCCCGACGACGTGACCGTCCACGTGCTCCCCACCGGGACGACCGGGGCGGGCGGCGCCCTGTCGCAGCTGCGTTACCGCGACGCCTCGCGGGTCGAGGCGAACATCGAGCGGGCGTACCGCGCGACCAGCGCGTACCTCGCGGGCGACTGAGCGGCGGAGCGCGGACTCGTGATCCCCCCGCGGTTCGTCCGGCGAGTGGCCCTCATCCCGCTGCTGGTGGTGGTCACGGCCGTCGCCGTCGTCGTGGGGGCGCCGCTCCTCCTCCTCGGGCTGGTCGTCTCGCGCGGCCGCCGGCGCGTCGCGCGGGTGACGGTCATCGCGGTGTCGTGGCTGGCGATGGAGTGCGTCGTGCTCTGCGCCGCCCTCGCGCTGTGGCCGGCCGGCGGCGACCCGGAGACCGCGCGCGAGCGGCACTACGCGCTGTGCGGCTGGTTCCTCGGCCGGATGTACGGCGTCGCGACGCGCGCGCTGGGCCTGGTGATCGAGATCCAGGAACCGCTGAACGCCTCCTCGGACCGGCCGGTGATCGTGCTGAGCCGGCACGCCGGGCCGGGCGACTCCTTCCTGATCGTGCACTTCCTCCTCAACGTGTACGGGCGTCGGCCACGGATCGTCATGAAGGCGGCCCTGCGGCTGGACCCGGCGGTCGACGTGGTGCTGGGGCGATTGCCCAACGTCTTCGTCACCGGGCGCGAGGAACCGGGCGGGCGGGTGGCGGCCGAGATCGGACGGCAGGCCGCAGCGCTGGCGGGCCGCGACGCGTTGCTGATCTTCCCCGAGGGCGGCAACTTCACCCCACGCCGCCGCGTACGCGCGATCCGCAGCCTGCGCCGCCGGGGCCGCCGGGCCGCGGCGGAACGCGCGCGCGGCATGACGAACGTCCTGCCGCCCCGGGGGGCCGGCACGCTCGCCGCGCTCGCCGCCGCGCCGCACGCCGACGTCGTCTTCGTCGCGCACACGGGCGCGGACGATCTGCTCTCCCCGCGCGACATCTGGCGGAACATCCCGATGGAGCAACCTCTGCGCGCCCGCTGGTGGAGGATTCCCCACGAGGAGATCCCGGAGGAGGATCGGGAGCGCTGGCTCTATGACTGGTGGGAGACCATCGATGCCTGGATCGCGGAGAACCGGCCAGAACAGGGGTAATAGCAGTGCTATGTGGGGCTAGCGCATAGTTCTCGGTACTTCTACCGGGGTAGCCCGGTATCTAATGGTCGGATCCGACGGCAAGCTGATGCCTGGCAACCGGGGACCGTCAGCCGGCGGATTGGCAGAGGGGAGTGTCATGACAGCCGCGGCTCCCTCCACTCCGGCCGCACGGTCTCGCCCGTCGGTCCGGACGGCGGGCTCGCCGCGGTGGAGATCGGTGACGGTCCAGGCGGCGCTGGTGTCAGCCGTGCTCGTCCCCGCGGTGGCCGAGGGGGGGCTCTGGGTCCGGCACCCACTCACGACCGTGGTCAACCTGCTGGTATCCGCTGGGGCCATCGGAGCGGGGGCGCTCCTGGCAGGGGATGCGGAACAGCGGGTCACGGGGTACGTCCTGATCGCGTCGGGGGTCGCGCGACCACTGGAATGGGCGGACGAGTGGGCGTCGGGCCCGGGCCCGTTGTACGCGCAGGTCTTCGAGTACCTGCCGATCACCCTCACCGCGTGGGCCCTGCTGCGCTATCCGTCGGCGTCACTGGGACGGCACCGGCGCGGCTTCATGGTGATCATGGCCGTATGGGTGATCGGGCTCCCGGCGATCGAGGCCTGTGTCGCGCGGCCGGCGTGGGTCGGCATCCCCAATGCCACGCCCGCGACCTGGTGGCCGAACCTGTGGGCGGACCGGCGGCTCTACGACACTCTCGAGTACACGCTGATGGCCGGCTGCGCGCTACTCGCCCTCGGTTTCCTGGTGTTCATGCTGCGGGGGCTGCGCGTCGGCGGCCGGCGTCACCGCGCCGAACGCCTGCCGGTGGCCGCCGCGGGCATCCTCGCGGCGATGGCCTCCGGCCCGGTGGTCGTCATCACCGCGCTCGCCGGCCCGCACGAAGAGGTGTTCGCCATCGAGGGCATGGCCCAGCTGGGCGTGCCCATCGCGTTCCTGGTGTCGCTCGCGCAGCGGCGGCTGACCCGGCTGTCGTCTCTGATGGCCGTCTTCGACACCACGTACCCGACCACACATCTGCTGCGGGAGCTGCTGCGGCACAATCTGCGCGATCCCGGCCTTGACCTGCTCATCTGGTCCGAGGCCGACCGCGGCTACCTGACGGTGGACGGCGAACCGGCCGACGTCGCGACCTCCTCGCGCGACCGCCGCACCATCCCGGTCCACGGCCGCGGGGACCGGCGGCTGGCCTTACTGGTCGTCGACGCCGCCATGGCCGGCGACGGCGAACTGGCCGGTGCCGCGGTGGCCATCAGCAAGCTGGCGATGGAGAACCTCATGCTGTCGCGGCGGCTGCTGACCGCCGACTACGACGCGCGCCAGCTCATCGTGGCCGACCTGCACGACGGGGCGCAAAAGGACCTGTGCGCGCTGCGCGTGGCACTGTCCAAGATCGAGCACGCCGAGCCCGAGCGGGTGCCGGCGCTCGTGGAGACCGCCGACCGGCTCGTGGCGAACGCCCTGCGGGAGCTGCGCGACCTGGCCCACGGCGTCTACCCGCACACGCTGACGCACGCGGGCCTGGCGGCGGCGATCGAGGAGACCGCCGACGGCCTCGGCCTGATCGTGCACCTCACCGCGCCGGAGCACCGCCTGCCGGCGACCGTGGAGAAGACCGTCTACTTCTTCGTCAGCGAGGCGCTGACGAACGCGCACAAGTACGCCGGCACCGTCCATCTCCAGGTGGACGTCCGGCAGTCCGGGGGCGTCATCATCGCCGAGGTCAGGGACGACGGTGTCGGCGGGGCCGACACCGAGGGGCCCGGGCTGGCACGGCTGCGCGACCGCATCGAGGCGTACGGCGGCCGCCTGCACGTCCGCAGCCCGCACGGCGAGGGCACTCACGTGGTCGCGAGGATCCCATGCGTGTGATCGTCGCGGACGACGTCCCGATGCTCCGCGACCTGTACCGGCAGAGCATCCAGGCCCTCGGCGTCGACGTGGTGGCCGAGGCCGCCACGACCGCCGAGCTGCTGGTCCACGTCCGCGGCCACCGGCCCGACGCGGTGCTGGTGGACATCAACTTCGGCGGCCACCTCGGCCGGCCGCAGGACGACGACGGCCTGCGCGCCGCCGAACGGCTGCGCGCGGACCATCCGCGGCTCGGCATCGTGATGTTCTCGGTGCACATGACGCCCGCGTACCTGCGGCGCATCACCGCCATCGGCGACGGCACCCACATCGGCTACCTCGGCAAGGAACGCATCAAGGACGCGCGGACGATCGTCGACGCGCTCGCACGCGTCACCGCGGGGGAGACGGTCATCGACGGCGCGCTGGCCGAGCAGATGCTGCGGACCCGCCGCGTCCAGGACCCGATCGCCCTGCTCACGGCGCGGCAGCGGGAGGCGCTGGAACTCCTCGCCCAGGGCCGTACGAACAAGGCGATCGCCGAGCGGATGAAGGTGGCCGTCCCGACCGTCGAGGCGTACCTCAGCGAGGTGTTCAAGACCCTCGACATCCCGGCGTCGCCCGACGACCACAAGCGCGTCCTGGCCGTACTGGCCTGGCTGCGCAGCGCGGGCCCGAGGCCGTCCGGCGTCCGTACGGCCCAGGGCGTGGAGGAGTGATGGCACCGGCGATCGGCATCGACCTGGGGACCACGTACTCCGCCGTGGCGGCGGCCCGGCCGGGCCGCCGGCCGGAGGTGCTGTGGAACCACGACGGCGACCTGCTCACCCCCTCCGTCGTCCTCCTGTCCGGCGCGGGCGAGGCGCTGATCGGCAAGACCGCCAAGCACGCGACGAAGAACGTCCCCGGCGACTGCGTCGAACTCGCCAAACGACGAGAGGGCGCCGCGGGCTGGACGTTCACCGACTCCCAGGGCGGCGTACGCGGCGCCGAGGAGATCCAGGGTCTGATCCTGCGGCGGCTCGCCGAGGACGCCGCGGCGGCGCTCGGCGAGCCGATCGGCGAGGTGGTGCTCACGGCGCCCGCCCGCGCCGGAGCGGCCGCGCGGCGGGCGTTGAGGAGCGCGGCGGAGGCGGCCGGCCTCACCGTTGCCGGGCTGGTCGACGAGCCCGTCGCGGCCGGCCTGGCCTTCGGGGTCACCCAGGGGACCGTGCTGGTGTACGACCTCGGCGGCGGGACGCTGGAGGTGACCGTGATGACGGTCGACGACGACGGATCCCATGTCCTCGCCACCGACGGCGACCGCCGGCTGGGCGGCTTCGACTTCGACGACCGGCTCATGGCGTACGTGGCCTCGGAGGTGCGGAAGCTGGCCGGCCCGGACCTGCTCGACGGCGGCCGCCGCCAGGCGGAACTGCGGGAACGGTGCGAACAGGCCAAGCACGCGCTCAGCCGCGCGTTCCAGACGCGGCTGTTCATCGCCGGCGCCGACCGGAGCTACACGGTGGAGGTCAGCCGCGAACGGTTCGAACGGATGACCCGGGACCTCCTGCAGCGGGCCGCGGCCGTCGCCGACGCGGCCCTCGGCCGCGCCGGCGTGAGCTGGGCCCGGATCGACCGCATCCTGCTCGTCGGCGGCTCGACACGGATGCCGATGGTCCGCCGGATGATCGAACGACGACTCGGCGGCGTGGCGGACACGACCATCGACCCGGACCAGGCGGTCGCCCTGGGCGCCGCCATCGCGGCCCGCGACGGCCGGACGGGTGCGCTCCGGCTCCATGACGGGGAGCTTCTCTGAGCGATGGCGGGCCGTCCGCCGCCGTCCGGATAATGGCACCCGTGAACCGTGCGACGACGTGGTGGGCCGCTCTCTCCCTCGCGATGAAGGCGGCCCTGGCGGGGCTGCTGCTGTTCGCGCTGGCCCACCCACACTGGGACCGCTTCGCGGACAAGGCCATGGGCATCCGTGCGATGACCTACCCCCTCGCGGCGGTGCTCGTCCCCGTCATCTGGCTGATCGTCCGCCGCCTGCGCGGCTCGGCCCGGTACCCGTGGGACGTGGACGCGCTGGTCGTCGCCCCGTTCGTCATCGACGTCGCGGGCAACGCCGCGAACCTCTACGACACCCTCACCTGGTTCGACGACTTCTGCCACTTCGCCAACTGGGCCCTGGTGAGCGCCGCGTTCGGCACCGCGCTGCGGCGGGGGCCGGTGCTGCCACGGTGGATGGCGGCGTTCGCCTGCGCCGGCTTCGGCGCGATCGCGGCGATCCTGTGGGAACTCGCCGAGTACGCGACGTTCGTCATGAACACCAACGAGGTGATCGGCATCTACCGCGACACCATCGGCGACGAGGTGCTGGGCCTGTCCGGCGCGACGCTCGCCGGAGTGCTCGTCGCCGCGCTCGGCCCGGCGCAGTCCTCCCCGGAGCCCGACGCCGCCGACGGGGGCCAGGCCCTGGGTTCGAACTCTCAGAAGTAGTCGGCCGGCCAGTGGACGGCGGTCGGCGCGCGGACGGTCTCGGTGGGGTCGGTGGTGATCGGGCGGATCATGCCGGTGGTGTCCGCGGTGTAGCGCACGTCGCTGAACAGGTGCGGCAGGGCGGTGAGTGTCGCCTCGTCGGCCGGCAGGCGTGCCCGGCCGTGGCTGACGCCGCGGCGGGCGGCTCGCGCCGTGACCTCCTCGAACACCGCCACCTGGTCCCCGGCGACCTCCAGGAGTTCGACCGCGTCGGCGTGCCAGCGCGCGGCCAGGTACCCGATCGGCCTGCCGGCGCGTTCGGTGACCGTCAACTCCACCGGAGGGCCGTACCAGACGGGGACCCGCAGCCGCCAGTCCTCGGACCCGCGCACGGTGGTCAGGGGGCGCCGGGCGTTGTGCCGCTCGTACAGCGGCGCGAGGGCCGGCCACGCGTCCGGGCCGACCCGCCTGGTCGTCGTCCGGGTGCCGGGCGCCGCGGCCCCGGCCAGGGTGCCGGACGGGTGGCGCAGTTCAAAGGTCGACCAGCCGGCGTTCGCGTAGACGCCGGGGGTGCCGGTGAACAGCAGGGACCAGGCGCACCCCTCGGAGGCCATGGCGTTGAGGGCCATGGAGAGGAGCCGCTTGATGTGGCCTCTCCCGCGGGCGTCCGGCCGCGTCGCCACGTTGGCGACTCCACCGACGAGGTCCACGCCGCCGGTGGCGTTGCGGATCCGGCGCGGCACGTAGTAGACGACGGCGTGGACGCCGTCGTCGCCGGCCGCGACGAAGGTCCGGTCGTACCGGCCGGGTTCGCTCTCGTACAACGGCACGATGTGCGGCGCGTCGAAACAGGCCGCCCAGACGCGGTAGAGGGAGCCGCGGTCCTCCGGAAGCGCCGTCCGGAACTCGATCACAGCACCGCGTTCCGCTGCCGGCCGAGCCCGTCGATCTCGAGTTCCATCACATCGCCGGAGGCCAGATAGGGGAACCTGCCCGACAGGGCGACTCCCTGCGGCGTGCCCGTGTTGAGCACATCGCCCGGGTCGAGGACGGTGTACTGGGACAGGTGCCAGATCAGGTACGCCACGCTGAAGATCATGTCGGCGGTGGTGGAGTCCTGGCGGGGTTCGCCGTTCACCCACGAGCGCAGGCCGAGACTCTGCGGGTGTCCCGCCTCGTCGGGGGTGACCAGCCACGGCCCCAGGGGGTTGAACGTCTCACAGCTCTTGCCCTTCGACCACTGGCCGCCGGACTCGGTGAGCTGGAAGTGCCGCTCGGAGACGTCGTTGGCGATCGCGTATCCGGCGACATGGTCGAGGGCCTGGTCCGGCGAGTCGAGGTAGCGGGCCCGCCGGCCGATCACCACGGCGAGTTCGACCTCCCAGTCGGTCATGGTGGAGCCGCGCGGAATGAGGACGTCGTCGTACGGCCCGACCACCGTGTTCGGGGCCTTGTAGAAGACGATCGGGCTCGACGGCGCCTCGGCGCCCGACTCCGCGGCGTGAGCGGCGTAGTTCTGCCCCACGCACAGCACCACGCCCGGCCGCGCGACCGGCGGGCCGACGCGCAGGCCGGTGACGTCGATCTCCGGCAGGCCCGCGAGGTCCCGAACCCCGCCCCGGGCGAGGAAGGCGCCGTCGATGTCGGCGGTGACGCCCGACAGGTCGGCGTACCGCTCGCCGTCGAAGGCGACCGGTCGTTCCCGTCCCGGCTCGCCGACGCGTAGATAACGCAATGATTTCTCCTTTATCCGATGTGGTGCAGCATCGCGGCGGTCACCGCGTGCTCCAGCGGCAGTCCCGCCGCCAGCCGCTCGATCTCGGCGATCACGATGTCGCCCTGCCTTCTCCGGCACTCCGCCGTCCCGGCCGCCTGGTGGGGCGTGAGCAGGACGTTCGGCAGGGTCCGGAACGGATGGTCGTCGGGCAGCGGCTCCTCGTCGAAGACGTCGAGTGCGGCGTCCAGACGGCCGGTCCGCAGCTCGGCCAGGAGCGCGGCCTCGTCCACCAGCCAGGACCGCGCGGTGTTGACCAGGCCGGCCCCGTCCGGCATCAGCGCCAGCTCGCGCGACCCGAGCAGATGACGGGTCTCCGGAAGCGCGGGGGCGTGCACGGCGACGATCCGGCTCTTCGCGAGCAGCTCATCGAGCCCGACGGCGTCCTCGAGGAAGGGGTCGGTGACGCGGACGTCGGCGCCGAGGGCGCGTGCCAGCTCGATGTAGGCCCGGCCGGTCCGGGACGCGCCGATCACGCCGATCGGGCAGCCGAGGATCTCGTGCCGCCGGGGCGCCCGCTCGGCCGCGGCCCAGGAGCTCCCGCCACGCAGCGCGTGGTCGAAGCGGTGCACCTGGTGCAGCAGTGCCAGCGTGAACGCCATCGCCACCTCGGCCACCGAACGCGCCATGCCCGCCCCCGCCTGCGTCACCTGAATCCCCCGCGCCCACAGGGCGCCGGTGACGAACGGCTTGACGCTGGCACCGGTGTGCGCGACGAGCCGCAGCGTGGGCGCCGAGTCCAGCAGCCCGGCGTCCAGCGGCGGCGTGCCCCAGCCGGTCACCAGTACCTCGGTGCCCGGCAGGGCGCCGGCCAGTTCGCGATGGTCGTCGAGCAGTCTCACCTCACCCAGGGCGAGCAGGGGACCGGGATCGGGGAAGAACTGCCGCCGCAGTTCCTCGGGGACGCACACGAGCACCCGGAGGGGTTCAGCGGAGCCAGTCATCACGATGCTCCGCCACGAAGTCGTCGTCGGTCAGCCAGGGGTAGGCGCCGCCCACCCGGGTCAGCTCGGCGTCCTGGCCGGGGGAGAGGCCCTCGTCCGGATCCAGGCACCAGATGCCGTCCAGCAGGCCCTGGCGGCGCAGCACCTCGTGCACGCCGGCGATGCAGCCCGCGAACCCGTGGGCGGCGTCGAAGACGGCGGCGTTCGCGTCGGTGAGCGCGGCGGCCCGCCCGGACCAGAGCGCCGCGTCCGCACGGACCGTCGCGAACATCTCCACGGCCGCCCGGGTCCACACCGCCCACTGGCCGAGCAGCCCGCCGGCGAAGCGGAGCCCGCCGGGCAGGTCGGCGAGCAGGTCGCCGATGATGTGATCGTCATTGCCGGTGTACAGGGCGACCTGGTCGCGACGGTCGGAGGCGGCGACACCGTGGACGACGTCGAGGCTCCGGTAGCGGTCGAAGGCCGCGACCTTGATGGCCACGGTCGACGGCTGGTCGGCGAGGGCCCGCCAGAACGCACGGGACAGGACCGGCCCGCCGATCGCCGCCTGCAGGTAGAAGCCGACCACCGGCAGGACCTCGCCGACCGCACGCGCGCGTACCAGCAGGTCGGCCTCTGTGGCGCCCGGCACCACCGGGGAGAGCAGCACCGCGTCGTAGCCGAGGCCGGCGGCCAGCTCGGCCTCGGCGACGGCCTGGCGCAGGTCCCCGCAGGCTCCCGCGATCTTCACCACCGGGCGTCCGGCGTCGGCGCGGATGACGTCGGCGGCCAGCCGCAGGACCGGTTCGAGCAGCCCGGCCCGGCGGATCCCGAACTGGGTGGTGTGCACCCCCACGGCCAGCCCGCCCGCGCCCGCCGCGAGGTAGTAGCGGGTCAGCGCCGCCTGGCGGCGCTCGTCCAGCCGGCGTTCGGCGGTCAGCGCCAGCGGGTGCGCCGGGATGACGGTGCCCTCGCGGAGCATCAGAACCTCCCGTCGCGGACGGCGAATCTGGTCGGCTTGCCGGAGGTCGGGAGTCCCGCCTCCAGCCAGGCGGCCTGCCAGTCGATCAGCGTGCCCAGGGCCACCTCGGGGTAGCCGAACAGGCGGTGACACAGTGTCGCGTCGCTGAGCAGCGCGGTCCCGGCCTCCTCGCCCGCGAGGACGGGTTCGCGCCCGAAGCGCTCGGCGAACGCCGCGGCGACGCGGCGGACCGGGGCGGTCTCCGGGCCGGTCAGGTTGAGGACGAACGGCTCGGCCGCGGCGTGCCGGAGCGAGCGCAGCGCCACCTCGTTGGCGTAGCCCTGCCAGACCACGTTGACGTGGCCGGTGGTGACGTCGACCGGCTCACCCGCCCGTACGGTCCGGCCGATGTCGGCGAGCACGCCGTAACGCAGGTCGATCGCGTAGTTCAGGCGCAGGATCGCGACGCGCGTGCCCCGGGCCGCCGCCGCGTGCTCGAAGATCCGCTCCCGGCCGAGGCAGCTCATGGCGTACTCGCCGACCGGGCCGACGGGGTCGCGCTCCGTGCAGCCGCCGCCGGTCACCGGCGTCAGCGGATAGACGTTCCCGGTGGAGAACACCGCGATCCGCGCGTCCGGGTACCGCTCGGCGACCCGCGCGGGGAGAACGGCGTTGCCGATCCACGCGAGGTACGGCGCCGTGCTCGTGCCGAACTTGACGCCCATCATGAACACCACGTCGGCCGCGTCCGGCAGCGTCGTCAGGTCGCCGCCGAGCAGGTCCAACGAGACGATCTCCACACCGTGTCCGGCCAGGTCGCGCGCCGCACGGGGATCGGACCAGCGCGACACGGCGTACACGCGGTCGCGGCTCCGGCCCGCCGCGTCCAGGCCGCGGCGGGCCAGGCGGCAGAGCGTCGGGCCCATCTTCCCGCCCGCGCCCAGCACGACCAGGTCGCCCTCGCCCGCGGCGAGGTCGGCGACGAGCGCGGCCGAGGGGGTGGTCAGCCGGTCCTGCAGGTCCTCTTCTGACGTGAACATCCTCAACCCTTGATTCCGGACATGGTGACGCCCTCGGTGAAGTAGCGCTGGCCGACGAGGTAGGCCGCGAAGATGGGGACGAAGGCGACGGTGGCACCGGCGAGCACGACGTTGAGCGGTACGTTCTCCTGCTGGAGCGCCGCGATGCCGACGGTGAGCGTGCGCATGTGGGTGTCCTGGCCGACGATGAGCGGCCACAGGAAGTCGTTCCAGTGCCAGAGGAAGACGAAGACGCCCAGAGTGGCCAGGATCGGCTTGCACAGCGGCAGCACGATCCGGGTGAAGACCCGCCACTCCGAGCACCCGTCCAGCCGCGCGGCCTCGAACAGCTCGTCCGGCAGCCCGCCGATGAACTGCCGCATCAAGAAGACGGCCTGGGCGTTGGCGAGCGTCGGCAGGATGAGTCCCCAGTAGGAGTCGACCCCGCCGAGCTTCGAGATGAGGACGAAGGTCGGGATCAGCGTGACGTGGTACGGCACCATGACCATCGACAGGAACGACCAGAACATGGTCTCCCGGCCGGGGAAGCGCTTCTTGGCGAAGGCGTAGCCGGCGAGTGAGGCCAGCAGGAGCACCGCCACGACGCTCACCACCGAGTAGACGAGGGTGTTGAGCGTCCAGCGCAGCATGTCACGGCCGCCGAGGACCTGCGCGTACGCGCCGGTGTGGAGCGGCCAGGGCAGCAGGCTGGCCGGGAACCGCACGGCCGTGGCCGGCTTCAGCGACAGCACGACCATCGCGTAGAACGGGAACAGCGTGACCGGGGTGGCGATGGCGAGCAGCACGACCCGGACGACCTTGCCGGTCCGCGAGGGCTCCAGCGCCCGGTACGAACGGGTCACGGGCCGGGCGGCCGGCGCGGACGGCGCCGGGCGGGTGGCGGTCAGGCTCACCTGTTCCTCCCGAGGATGAGGCGCTGGATCAGCGCGACGACGAGGGTCATGACGAAGAGGGAGACGCCGATGGCGCTCGCGTAGCCGAAGTCGAAGTACTTGAAGCCCTGGTCGTACAGGTGCATGACGAGGGTGTAGCTGGAGTGCGCCGGACCGCCGCCCGTCATCACGTAGACCAGGTCGAACACCTGGAACGAGTTGGTCGTCTCGATGATCGCGAGGAAGAACAGCGCGGGCCGGAGCTGCGGGGCGACGATGTGCCGGAACCGCTGCCACGGGCCGGCTCCGTCGGTGAGCGCGGCCTCCTCCAACTCGCGCGGCACGTCCTGCAGCCGGGCCAGGATGATCAACATGCCGTACCCGAACCTGGACCACACCGAGACCAGCACCAGGGCGGGCACCACCAGCGTGGTGGAGGCGAGCCAGGACGAGCCGGTCAGCTTGGTCCAGGGCCCCTCGGAGGAGAACAGCCAGGTGAAGATCGTGCCGGCCAGCACCAGGCTGGTGACGACGGGCAGGAAGAACACCGAGCGGAAGAAGCGCGCGCCGCGGAACGCCCGGCGCACCAGCAGCGCCATGCCCAGCGACAGGCCGATGGACGCGGGCACGTACAGCACGGTGTAGAACAGCGTGACCTTGAGCGCGGACCAGAACGTCGGGTCGGCGAGCAGCCGCCGGTAGTTGTCCACGCCGCTGAAGGTGGGGCTGTCCCCGATCGTGTAGTCGAAGAAGCCGAGCAGCACTCCGGCGATGGACGGCCCGAAGCGGAAGGCCAGGAACAGCAGGAAACACGGCAGGACGAACAGCAGACCGGTTCGTGTCTCCCACCGTGAGAGGGCCCTCCGGCGGGGTGTTCCGGCGGTCGTCGCCATGGTCACCTCCTTGTCTCGGGGCCCGCCGTCCGGCGGGCCCCGTGTCTCGTCAGCCCTTCAGCAGCGCGTCGGCCGCCTTGGCGGCGTCCGCGAGAGCCTGCTGGGGCTGCTTCTTGCCGATCAGCGCGGCCTGGATCTCGGGCGCGAGGACGCCCATGACGTCGCGCGCCTTGTCGTTCAGCGGGCCGGCGGTCGTGTAGCCGACGGTCTGCTCCATCGCGGCCTGGACCGGGTCGTTCGGGTAGAGGGACCCGGTCGACTTCTGCGGGGAGAAGTTGCTCGACGCCACGTCATAGGCCTTGGTCGCCTCGGTCCTGGTCGCGAACGCGATCCACTTGCCCGCCGCGGCCTTCTTGGACGAGGTCTTGAGCATGGACAGCGCGCCGACCGTGCCGTACGCGACCTGCTTGGCGTCGTTCAGCGGCGGGAAGACCTTGATGTTGTCCTTGCCCCAAAACGACTCGACGTCGGCGGGGACGTGCTGCCAGGTGCAGGCGACCTTGTTCTGCGCGACGTGGGTCTGCTCGAACTTCGGCAGCCCGGTCAGCAGGTCCTTCTCCATGTATCCGCCGTCGACGAGCTGCTTCAGGAAGGTCAGTGCCTTGACGCCGGCGGGACCGGCGAAGGCCACGGATTTCCCGTCCGGGGCGAACACGTCGCCGCCGGCCTGCCAGAGCAGCGGGTAGAACGACTGGTTGAGCGTCGCGGAGGGGTCCGCCCAGTAGTTGGTGACGTCGATGCCCTTGGCCTTGAACGCAGGGGCGAGCTTCATCAGCTCGTCCCAGGTCTTCGGATAGGTCGTCACCCCGGCCTTGTCGAAGGCCTTCTTGTCGCACATCAGCGGGTTGGAGCTCATCAGAATGGGGGCGCCCATCATCGCGCCGTCCACGGTCACGGCTCGCCGGGCGTTGTCCCGGTAGTCGGCCTTGGCCGGCGCGGACAGGTACTTGTCGACGGGCTGGATCAGCCGGGCGTACTTGGGGATCTGGTCGGGGATCAGGTAGACGACGTCCGGCGCCTTGTTCCCGGCGATGGCGGTCGACAGCGCCTCATCCCGCTTGACCCACGGGTAGATCTCGACCTTGACGTGGATGGTCGGATTGGCCTTCTCGAAGGCGGCCACCTGCTCGTTCCAGAAGGCCTGGTGCTTGGCCTGGTCCGGGATCACCGGATAGGTCCACATGGTGACGGTCTCCGTGTGGCCGGAGCCCGAGCCGCTGCCGCAAGCGGTCAGCGCTCCTGCCGTCAGCGCCGCCATCGCCAGTGCGCGCAGTCGCATGGCTGTTCCTCTCGTTCTGAATCTCATCGGGACGATCTCGTGGTCATTTGTCGGGCACGGTGACGACCGTGCCGGTGTGGCGGGCACGCTCCGCGGCGAAGACCGCGAGATGGCCGTCGAGTGACTCGGCCGGTCCGGACCGCACGTGAGCGGCGTCGCCGGTCCGTACGGCACGGACGAAGGCGTCCATCAGGCCGGCGTCGCCGCCGCCGTGGCCGTCGGCCGCATTGGAGCCGGCGTCGGTGGCCACCGACCACTCCTCGCGGCGGCCGCCCGCGCGGAAGTCGACGACCGTGACCTTCTCGCCGTCTCCGGTGAGGCAGCCGTGGGTGCCGAAGATCCTCGTCTGCCGGTGGGTCTGCTCGGAGAAGGCCGTCATGGTGAAGGTGGCCGTGACGCCGCCGCTCAGCTCCATGGCGAGCACCTGGTGGTCGACGACGTCGTTGTCGCAGGCGTACACGCACCTGCCGTACGGGCCGGTGCGGAGCGCCTCGAGCACGGCCGCCTCGTCGGTGCCGCCGGTGACCACGCTGACGGGCCAGACCGGCCCGCGGTCGCGGAGGGTGCCCAGGTAGAGGCGTGGGGCCGAGTACGGGCAGCCGGGCTCGATCGAGCAGTCCAGGCACCGGTCGGCCGCGCCGTCCGGGCGACGGTCCGCCCGGAAATGGCCGAGCGAGCCGAAGCTGGACACCTTCGCGATGCGCCGGCCGGTCACGTAGCCGAGCCAGTCGAGGTCGTGGCAGGACTTGGCGAGGAGCATCGGACTGGCCAGGCGCTCGCTTCGCCACGGACCGCGCACGTACGAGTGGGCGGCGTGCCACCAGCCGACCGGCTCCAGGTGCTCGACGCTCATCACCTCGCCGAGCACCCCGCTGTCCACGGCCCGTTTCACCAGGTCGGTGTAGGGCGTGTACCGCAGCACGTGGCAGACCGCGAACAGCACGCCGGCCTTCGTGACCGACTCCACGATGCGGCGGCACTCCTCCTCGGTGGGCGCCAGCGGCTTCTCCACCAGGAGGTGGTAGCCGGCCTCGGCGAGGGCGACGGCGGGTTCGGCGTGCAGCCGGTCCTGAGTCGCGACGATCACGGCGTCCGCGATCCGCTCGCCGAGCAGCTCGGTCCAGTCGGAGAACTCCCGTACGCCGGGGCCGCCGAGCCGGGCCCGGCGCTCCGGCAACGGGTCGGCGACCGCGACGATGCGGGCCCGTCGCGGGTTGGCGGCCACCCAGGACGCGTACGTCCGTCCTCGGTCGCCGGCGCCGACGAGGGCGAGCGTGACAGGTTCGGTCATCGGTCACATCACCAGGTTTCCGGTGGTCTGCACGCCGGCGCCGTCCTTGGGGAGCGCCGTCCTGGTGACGCCGTTCTCCACGTTGCCGGCGTGTTTGAGGTAGGAGCCGTCGCCGAACGCGCCGTCCCGCAGCTCCAGCCGCCCGCCGTTGAACAGCGCGCCGACCGCCGAGTAGCGGTTCTTGCCGGCGGACAGGGCGATGTGGGCGGTGCCGGCGTCTCCGGCCAGGCTCCGGTAACCGGTCAGCTCCCAGGTGATCGTCCCGGCCGCGTCCGCGCGGGACAGCAGCGTTCCGGTGCCGGTGACCTCGGTGCCCCCGCCCAGCCGGATCCGCTGGTCGGCCTTGCCGGCGAGGCGCACTCCCGTGCCCGTGACGGTGCAGCCGTCCAGGACGAGCGTGGCGGCGGCGCATGTGACGGGCTCGGCGTTCTCCCGGCCCCGCAGGATCGTGTCGACGAGGCGGAGCTCGCCGGTGCCGTTGAAGGCGTTGCCGTCGAGGCCGGTCAGGACCGAGCGGCTGACGTGGACGGGGGCGGTGACGTTCGCCTGGACGATCTCGCTCTTGGCGGGCAGGGCGAACGTGCATCCGTCGATGATGTTGGGACGCCCCGACCGGTTGGACGCCTGCGAGATGATCAACGTGTCGCTGGCCGAGCATCCCCGCATCTGGACGCCGTCGGCGTTCACCCAGATCATGCCGGAGCCCTGCAGCCCGGCCTTGCCGATGACCCGTACGTCCTCCAGCGTGAGGTCGGTGACGCTCACCCGGGCGACGAACCACGAGCACACGTGCTTGCGCACGGTGATCCGCTTGGCGGCCGAACCCCAGGCGGCCCCGGAGTTGGCGAAGGTCATCAGCCCGGAGTTGCCGGTGTAGACCAGGTCGTGCTCGTACTGGCCGTGGGTCACGAACGGGCCTTCGTCGTCGCCGTCGCCGTGGCAGTTCTCCACGTAGCAGTACGCCGAGGCGGTGAGGTCGTTCAGGTGGCGGGCGTTGGCGGTGTGGCAGTCCGAGACGTGCCCGTAGAGGCAGTAGATCTGCTGGGTGAGGTATCCGGCGCCGCCGTAGCTCACCGTCGGCGGGTTCTTGAGGCTGCACTGCTCGGTGCGGAAGTGGGTGCACCAGCGGCGCATGATCACCGGCCAGAACGTCCCGGTGGCGTCGATGCCGGACACGTCGCAGGAGACCGTGTACTCGTACGCGACCGGGTGGGAGCCGGTGTACTGGTCGTCCCCGGCGCCGGTGAAGACCATGTTCCGTACGTGGGCACGTTCGACGGGTTCGATCCTGGTCCAGGTGATGGTGCGGCCGGCGGCCAGTTCCCAGCCGTTCTTGTAGTCCACCCGGATGTGGTCGCCGTCGACGATCTGCGTCACCTGGAGGAGCTTCTGCAGCTCCCGCTCCCAGCGGCCGGAGAGCTGGTTCACCTCGGCGCTCCACCACTGGCCGACCGCGAACTTGGACGAGTCGCCCACCTCGAACACGTCGGACAGCTCGGGCATGGTCGCGGACAGCTTGTGCGTGACCACGGTGTCGGTGACCTTGCCCCGGAACAGCAGCACGGCCGCGAACGGGTCGTCCTCCCCGGCCTTCTCGATCCCGTCGGTGCTGACGGTGTTGCCGCCGAAGTCGAGTTCGATGTCGGAGCGGTGGAAGGTGTGGCGTTTGACGAAGTGCAGGTCGGTGTGGGCTTCGATGCGGTGGATGGTGGGGTCGGTGACCATCGCCTCCAGTGCGGTGTCGGCGGGGGTCTTGTCGTCGAAGATGCCGAAGCGGCGGAAGTCGGCGACGCCGTGGTGGATCTGGCGCCAGCGGCCCTTGCTCGTTCCGGGCGGGGCGAGGACGGTGCCGCCGTTGGCGGGGAGGGTGGATGTGGCGTCCCAGCGCAGCAGCATTCCGCCGCCGTCGCCGGGAGCGCGGTAGCCGGCGACCTGGACGAGCAGGCCGTCCTCGAGCCCGCGGACCTCGAGCCTGAGAAGCTCCGCGATCGTGCCGGCCTGCTGGACGGTCTGCTTCAGCGGATGGGCGGGATCGGCCGACGCCGGGTCGGCGGCGAGCAGTGAACCGAACGTCACCAGGCCGGCGGCGGCTCCGGTGGCGCGAAGAATGTGACGACGCTCCATGGCGGGCTCTCTCAGAGGGTGAGGTTGTCGGCGACGAGGACGTGCGGGCCACCGGCGGGCAGGGAGCGTTCCACGCTCTCCTCCACACACTCGGTGTGCAGCAGCGAGGTCACGGCGGTGAGCTTCAGGCGGCCCCCGGCGAACACCGAGCCGGCCGCGCGGTAGGTGTTCTCACCGGTGGTGATCTCCAGGTGCGTGGCGTGGCCGCTCGCCTCGCTTCGGTGGCCCACCAGCTCCCACTCGAGCTTTCCGGGCCCGTCCGCGCGGGAGAGCAGGGCGCCGTCCCCGCCCCGTACGAGCGCGCCGCCGCCGATGTGCAGCCGCTGGTCGCGTACGGCGCTGAGCCGGATCGGGGCTCCGTCCACCCGTCCTCCGGAGATGACGATCTCGGCCGCTCCGATGGAGACCGGCTCGCCGTCGCGCACGCCGTGCAGTTCGCACCGCGTGAAGCGCAGCGACCCCGAGCCGCGGAAGACCGCGCCGTCCAGGCCGGTGAAGACGCAGTCCACGAAGTGGACGGGGTTCGCGACCGGCGTCTGCACCACCACCGCGTCCTTCGGCAGGTCGAAGGCGCACCCCTCGATCACGTTGGGGCGCCCGGAGCGGTCGGAGCGCTGACCGATCGCGAACGTCCGGGCCGAACAGCCGCGCATCTGGATGCCGTCGGCGTTGACCTGGAGCGTTCCGGCCGGATCGAACGTGGAACGCGGGATGACCCGCACGTCCTCCAGCGTCAGGTCGGTGATCTTCGTTCCGGCGACGAACCAGGAGCAGACGTGCTTGCGCACGGTGATCCGCTTCGCGCTGGTGCCCCAGGGAGCGCCGCTGTTGGCGATGTCCATCAGCCCGGAGTTGCCGGTGAACACCAGGTCGTGCTCGTACTGGCCGTGGGTGGTGAACGGGTTGCCACCGGCGTCGTCGCCGTCGCCGTGACAGTTGTCGACGTAGCAGTACGCCGAGGCGGTGAAGTCGTTCAGATGCCGCGCGTTGGCGGTGTGGCAGTCCGAGACGTGCCCGTACAGGCAGTAGATCTGCTGGGTGAGGTATCCGGCGCCGCCGTAGAACACCGTGGGCGGGTTCTTGAGGCTGCTCTGCTCGGTGCGGAAGTGGGTGCACCAGCGGCGCATGATCACCGGCCACCAGGTGGCGGTGGCGTGGATGCCGGACACGTCGCAGGAGACGGCGTACTCATAGGCCACCGGGTGGGATCCGGTGTACTCCCGGTCGTCGGGCACCGAGCCGTCGTCCGGCCCGTCGTACGGCGGCGCGCCGATGAAGATCATGTTCCGTACGCAGGCGCGTTCGACGGGTTGGACCCTGGTCCAGGTGATGGTGCGGCCGGCGGCCAGTTCCCAGCCGTTCTTGTAGTCCACCCGGATGTGGCCGTCGTCGACGATCTGCGTCACCTGGACCATGCGCTGCAGCTCGCGCTCGTAGGTGCCGCCGAGCGCGTCGACCTCGGCGGCCCACCACTGGCCGACGGCGAACTTCGAGGAGTCGCCCACCTCGAAGACGTCCGACAGGTCGGGCAGCACGGCGGACAGCCGGTGCGTGACCACGGTCGTGGTGACCTGACCGCGGAAGTACAGCACCGCACCGAAGGGGTTGTCGTGGCTGTTGCGTTCGATGCCGTCGGTGCTGACGGTGTTGCCGCCGAAGTCGAGTTCGATGTTGGAGCGGT
Organism: Actinoallomurus sp. CA-142502; assembly: GCF_050936355.1. Lineage (NCBI taxonomy): Bacteria > Bacillati > Actinomycetota > Actinomycetes > Streptosporangiales > Thermomonosporaceae > Actinoallomurus > Actinoallomurus sp. CA-142502. The sequence continues at coordinate 7,137,186 of NZ_JBNJMY010000001.1, read as the reverse complement.
GGAAGGTGTGGCGTTTGACGAAGTGCAGGTCGGTGTGGGCTTCGATGCGGTGGATGGTGGGGTCGGTGACCATCGCTTCGAGTGCGGTGTCGGCGGGGGTCTTGTCGTCGAAGATGCCGAAGCGGCGGAAGTCGGCGACGCCGTGGTGGATCTGGCGCCAGCGGCCCTTGCTCGTTCCGGGCGGGGCGAGGACGGTGCCGCCGTTGGCGGGGAGGGTGGATGTGGCGTCCCAGCGCAGCAGCATTCCGCCGCCGTCGCCGGGAGCGCGGTAGCCGGCGACCTGGACGAGCAGGCCGTCCTCGAGCCTGCGGACATCGAGCATCAGCAGGCCCAGGACATTGGCCACGTGGTTCATGGGGCCTCAACCTTCGGGGGCGCGCCCGGACGGACGCGGCAAAGGATGGAAGGTCGGGCGATGCGCAGAGGCGCGCAGGCGGCGGAGCTGCTGGCCAGAACTTCCGGAGTCGGGGCTGCGACACACCGGGAGCCAGCTCTTCGCCCGAGACGATGGCGTGGACGCTAGACAGCCTTGGCCACGTGTGTCAAGGGCGGTACCCGAGGTCGCGGGAGATTCGCTCGGCCGCGTCGCGTACGTGTCGTCCCAGCTCCTGGTACCGCCAGGCGGGCAGATCCAGCTTCAGGCTCGTGATGCTGATCGCTCCCGCGCACGCCCGAGTGTGGTCCCGCAGCGCGCCGCCGATGCAGAACACGCCGTCGGCGTCCTCCTCGTCGTCGACGGCGTAGCCGAGTTCGCGAACGGTCCGCAGATGGGCCAGGAGCGTCGGCAGGTCCTTGATCGTGTGGCTCGTCCGGAGGGGCATGCCGACCCGCTCGATGAGGCGGGTCACCGCGGCGTCGCTCATCTCGGCCAGCAGCGCCTTGCCCAGTCCGGTGCAGTGCGGGAGCTCCCGCGTCCCCATTCGCAGGTCGACCTGGACCCGCTCGCCGTTGCTGACCTGGTCCACCACCACGGCGTGGTCGCTCTCGGAGACGGCGAGGCGGGAGTTCATCCCGGTCACCCGGGTCAGCTCGACGAGCACCGGGCGGGCCACGTCCCGTAGGGAGAGCTGGTCCTGGGCGCGGGCGCCGAGGCGCGCCAGGGACATCCCGAGCCGGTAACGCCGGTTCATCCCCTCGCCGTCGTCGGCGACCAGGCCATACTGGCGCAGGGTGAAGAGGGTGGCGAAGGCCGCGCTCTTGCTCAGGCCGCACGCGCCGGCCACCTCGGTCACGCTCATGCCGGCCCCCTGCGCGTCGCCCGCCAGGGCCTCGAGAACCTCGGCGGCGCGGGCGACGCTTCGCACCCAGTATCGCGAGTTTTTCGCATCGCTGTTCGTCACAGCCGAACAGCTTACTCGCTTGTAACACGATTGCCTGTTGACCACCGAAAATTCTCATGCGAAACTCCCGGCAATCGTTCGGCAACACCAAACACTGTTCTGTATTTCGATCTGCGGCGGAAGAACCGGCGCCGACCACGACCGGGCTGGGTCACGGGCGGCGCGCCAAGGAGAAAATGTGAATCAGCGTGTCCTGTCCGGCTCCGACCTCGCCGAGCGCGCTCGCAGGGCCATCCCCGGCGGCGTGAACAGCGGGCAGCGCAGCATCCCCGGCCTCACCGATCTCGTGATCACCGAGGCGGACGGCGCACGCTTCCGCGACGCGGACGGCCGGGAGTACGTCGACTACCACGCGGCGTTCGGCCCACCGCTGCTCGGCCACAACGACCCCGATGTGAGCGCGGCGGTCGCCGAGGCCGGGCGAACCGTGGACCTGTGCGGAGTCGGCGTCACCACGGCCGAGGTCGAGCTGGCCGAGGCCCTGGTGGAGCTGGTGCCGAGCGTGGAGAAGGTCCTGCTCACCAGCACCGGCAGCGAGGCCACGTTCCACGCCCTGCGGGTCGCCCGTGCCGCCACCGGCAGGCGGCTGGTGGTCAAGTTCCAGGGCTGCTACCACGGTTGGCACGACGCGGTCAGCCTCAATGTCATCTCCGCGCCCGAACGCGTCGGAGCCAGGGATCCCATCTCGGCCGGCATTCTTCCCGAGGTGCTGGAGGCGACCCTCGTCCTGCGGTTCAACGACGCCGAGGGCGTGCGCGCGGCGTTCGCCGAATACGGCCGCGACATCGCCGCGGTCATCGTCGAACCGGTCCCGCACAACGTCGGCTGCCTGCTCCCCGAACGGGAGTTCCTCCAGACACTGCGCGACGAGTGCACCCGCGCCGGCAGCGTACTGATCTTCGATGAGGTGATCAGCGGCTTCCGGCACGACCTCGGTGGCTGGCAGGCCATCAGCGGGATCACCCCGGACCTCACGACGATGGGCAAGGCCATCGCGAACGGCTACCCGGTCGGTGCGCTCGGCGGACGCGCCGACCTGATGGAGCTGTTCAGCTCGCGCCCCGGCGGCTCGGTCTTCTTCGCCGGGACGTACAACGGGCATCCCGCGGTCGTGGCCGCCGCGCTGGCGACGCTGCGCAAGATCCGTACGGAGCCGGTGCACGAGCACGTGTTCCGTCTCGGTGACCGGATCCGCACCGGGCTGTCGGAGGTGTTCGCCGGGCTCGGCCTCCCGGCGGTGGTCACCGGATACGGTTCGGTGTTCGTCGCGTACTTCATGACGGGCCCCGCCCGAACCTACGATGACCTGCTGCGCAATGATGCGTCCATGTTCGTCGGGTACCGCCGCAGGCTCCTCGGCCACGGAGTGTTCGAGCTGCCGCTCAACCTGAAGCGCAGCCATGTCTCCTACGCCCACACCGAGGCCGACGCCGCCCGGCTGCTGGAGGCCGCCGCCGACGCGGCGCGCGCCCAGCTCACCGACGGCGACGTCCTCGCCGACGTGGCGGACGCCAGCACCATGGGGGGAGTGGCGGACCGATGCTGACCGTCGACACCACCCGCCCGGTCGGGCCCGCGGGGCGCGTGAGCAGGGTCGAGACACTCGCGCTGGGGACCGCCTGGCGCGACTTCTCCTACGTACGCGTGCACACCGACGAGGGCCTCAGCGGCGTCGGCGAGATCACCCATCCCTACCGGGGCCGGGAGACCGCCGCGCTGGCGGAGGCGATGGCGTCCCGGCACCTCATCGGCGCCGATCCCTTCGACGTCGAGGAGATCTGGCTGCGGATGTACCAGGGCGACTTCCTGCGCGGCGGCGACGTCGGCGGGATCGTCGTCTCCGGCATCGACCAGGCGCTCCACGACATCATGGGCAAGGCGCTCGGCGTGCCCGCCTACCGCTTGACCGGCGGCGCCTGCCGCGACCGGATCAGGGTCTACGCCAACGGCTGGTACACCGGCGACCGCGAGCCGGGCGAGTTCGCCGCGCGTGCCAAGGACGTGGTGGCACGCGGGTACACCGCGCTGAAGTTCGACCCGTTCGGCGCCGGGCTCGGCGAGCTCTCCCGCGCCGAGCTACGGCGCTCGATCGACATCGTGGCCGCGGTCCGCGAGGCCGTCGACGTGGACATCTTCATCGAGGGGCACGCCCGTTTCGCCATGCCCACGGCGACCCGGCTGCTGCGCGAGCTGGAGCCGTACGACGTGGGCTGGTTCGAGGAACCCCTGCCCTGGACGCACATCGAGCGGTACGCCGAGCTGCGGCGGCGCGCGCCGATGCCGATCTCGGGCGGCGAGCATTTCCACAACCGCTATGAGTACGCGCGCCTGTTCGCCACCGGCGCCGTCGACATCATCCAGCCGGACCTGTCGATGGCGGGCGGCTTCACCGAGGTCAGAAAGCTGGCCGCGCAGGCGGAGGTGCACGCGATGCTGGTCGCGCCGCACAACTCCAACTCGCCGGTCTGCACGACCGCGTCCGTCCACGCCACTCTCGGCATGCCGAACTTCACCATCCTGGAGACCTTCGACGGGATGCTCGAGGACCACGTGTTCCAGGCGGTACGCGGCGCGCTGCCGGTCGTGGACGGCCACATCGGGCTGCCGACGCGGCCGGGGCTCGGCATCGAGCTGGTCGACGAGGTGTTCGCCGAGCATCCGCCGAGCGGCGGGTTCTGGAACATGTTCGCCGAAGGCTGGGAGAAGCGGAACCGCACGTGATCGTCGACGTTCATTCACACCTTTTCACCTGTCCCGACGACGTGGGCGACCCGTTCGCGGCGGAGTCCGCGCGGGCGCACGGCGGCACGGTCGACCTGACCGTGCGCTGGGACGACTACGCCGGCTCCGCCCCACCCGGCACCGCCGCGATCGTCGTCGGCGGCAAGGCGCACCGATCGGGCCTCTGGGTGGACGACGCCGCGGTGGCGGCCTACGTGGCCGCGCATCCCGACCGGCTCGTCGGCTACCTGTCACTGGACCCGACCCGGCCGGGGTGGCGGGACGAACTCGAGCACGGCCACCAGGACCTCGGCCTGCGCGGCATCAAGCTGATGCCGATGTACGCCGGATTCGATCCCGCCGATCCCTCGCTCGACCCGCTCTACTCCTACGCCGCCGACAACGGCCTGCCGCTCCTGGTGCACACCGGCACCACCTTCGTGTCCACCGCACCGCTGCGCTACGCGCTTCCGGTGCACCTGGACGAAGTGGCGATCCGGCATCCCGAGCTGCGCATGGTCCTGGCGCATCTGGGCCATCCGTACGAGGGCGAGTGCATCGCGGTCATCCGCAAGCACCGGCACGTCTACGCCGACGTGTCGGCGCTGCACTACCGGCCCTTCCAGCTCTGGCACAGCCTGCGCCTGGTCCAGGACTACGGCGTCTGGCACAAGCTGCTGTTCGGCAGCGACTACCCGTTCACCACCGTCGACGCCTCGGTCGAGGGACTGCGCGCCGTCGCCGAGGTACCGGGCATCCCGGGTCTTCCGCCGCTGGACCGCGAGGAGATCGAGAAGTTGATCCACCGTCCGTCGCTCGACCTGCTGGGGCTGTCGTGAGCCTGCGAGGCCGGACGGCGATCGTCACCGGCGCCGCCCGCGGGCTGGGCCGGGCCATCGCTCTGGGCCTCGTCTCCGCCGACGCCCGCGTCGTGGCGGTGGACCGGCCCGGCGCCGCCGGACTCGACGCGTTCGAGCACGCCTACGGCTTCGACCTCGCCGACACCCACGGTCTGGCCGGGCTCGCCGACGACATCCGCGCCGCCCACGGGCCGATTCACATCCTGGTGAACAACGCGGGAGTGGCCCGGCTGGAGCACTTCAACGAGATCACCGTCGAGACGTGGCGCGAGGTCATGCTCGTCAACGCCGACGCCGTGTTCTTCCTGTCCCAGCGCGTCGCCGAGCACATGATCGCCGATGGGGTACCCGGCCGGATCATCTCCATCTCCTCCAAGAACGGGCTGATGGCCGAGGCGGGCCTCGCGCACTACAACGCTTCCAAGGGCGCGGTCGAACTGATCACCAAGTCGCTCGCGGCGGAACTGGGCCCGCACGGCGTCACCGTCAACGGGGTCGCCCCGGGGATGATCGCCACCCCGATCGACGGCGAGTTCCCCCTCGATCGTGAGGCGTTCGAGGCGGCGTGGAACGAGCGCATTCCGCTCCGGGACGGTCACGGCGGCGGCTACGGCCGGCCCGAGGACGTCGTCGGCGCCGTCCTGTACCTCGCCTCCGACGCCGCCCGCTACGTCACCGGCACCACACTCGTGGTCGACGGCGGCGTCCTCGCCGACCAGATGCCCCGCCTGCGGTTCATGCGCCCGTACCGCAACTCCCTGGACACGTGACCGGCCTTCACCCGTCCGCGGCACGCAGGTGACGCAGGGCGTCCTGGACGGGGATGCCGAAGTCGTCGCGGTCGCCGTCCCAGCGGCGGAACACCGCGGCGGCCGCGAGCGCGAGCTCGTCCGGCAGCCCGGCCTCGGCCAGCGTCGCGGCGGCCTCCTCCATCTCGGGCGCCCACCGCCAGGCCCGGGCCGCGACCCCGGACAGGTGCCCGGGCGTGGCGAGGTGGTCGTGGGTCATCCGCCGTGCCTCGGCGAGAAGATGGTCGCTCACGCCATAGACGTCCGCCAGCGCGTGGGAGACCGCGGCGAGGGCGCTCGCGGCCTTGTTGAACGAGCCGTACGCCATCTTCAGCGCGGACGCCTGGCCGACGCCGCCGTCGACCGGGACCGCCTCGAGCGGGCCGCCGGCGAACAGGCCGGCCACCGGGCCGGTGTCCCCGGCCGCACCCGACAGGTACAGGCGCGCGGCGGCGCGGTCGGAGGGCGGGGGACCGATCACGCAACCGTCCACGACGCGGGCGCGCGGGAACAGGTCGGCGATCCGCCGTACGCGCGCCGGGCTGATCGCGTTGGCCTCGACGAAGACGCCGTCGAAGCCGGTCCCGGCGACCTGCCGGGCGACCTCCTCGGCCGCGGCGGGCGGGCAGAGAGAGACGACGATCCCGGCCTCGGCCGTGAGCGCGCCGAGGCCGGCGGCGCGTACGAGCCCGGCCTCGTCCGCGCGGTCCGCCGTCGCGGCGCTCCGCCCGCCGGGGCACCAGAGCACCCGGTGACCCGCCCGGACGGCCAGCCGTCCCACCGCGGCGCCCATCCGCCCCGGATGCAGGAGCCCGACCGTGACCGGTGATCGCTCCACGCTCATCGGCTCTCCGCTCTCCCGGTACGCCTGTCCGCCCGTACCGTACCGGCCGGACGGCGCGGCGCCGGGCCGCGGGGGACCGTCAGCGCCGGCCCGAGACGGTGCGGCGGTACTGCTGCCAGACCTCCTTGTCGGTCACGCGGCCATGAACCTGCGGCGCGAGATGGTCACTGTTCCGCCTGGTACGACGCGCAGAACATCACGCCGCTGTTCCCCTTCGGGTACGGCCTGTCGTACACGGCGTTCTCCTTCGGCGACCTCCAGGTCGGCGCGCTCGGGTCGGGCGGCTCCACGGTGACGGCCACGGTGACCAACACCGGAAGCCGCGCCGGGGCGGAGGTCGCCCAGCTGTACGTCCCGCACGGCATGAGCAGCCGGGTGGGCGCCAGGGTGTCCCTGCCGGTCGACGCGGTGAGCACCGCGGCGGCGAAGCTCACCTTCACCGCCACCGGGTTGCCCGCCGGCCTGTCCATCACCAGGTCGGGCACGATCACCGGCCGCGCCCGTCATGCGGGCACCCGCACGGTCACCGTGACCGCGAAGGACTCCTCCGGCGCCTCCGGCACCGCCCACCTTCGTCTGGACCACGACCGGTAAGAGACGTCCGTGAAAGCGCGTTGAAAGCGCCTTGGTCGCGCTCTTCCACCGGGTTAGTCTCCGTCGATTGAGAGGGAAAACGCTTTCCCGTCATCTCCCCGAAGGAGAAGCCGATGGAACACCCACGCGGCACCGGTGGATTACGCGGCGTCGGCAAGAGAGGGAGGAACGCAGCACTCGCGATCGCCGTGGCCGCCGGGACGGTGCTCGCCGGGGCGGCGCAACTGCCCCGGCACGACGCGGCGGCGGCGACCGCACGGCAGGTGGAGAAGCTCGACCGCGGCCTCGTCAGCGTGCGGTCCGGCAGCGGCAACTTCGTCAGCTGGCGGCTGCTCGGCACCGACTCGTCGAGTGTGGCGTTCAACCTCTACCGCGGGTCGACGAAGGTGAACTCCAGCCCGATCACGAACTCGACGAACTACTACGACGGCGGAGCGGCGGCCGGCGCGGCCTACACCGTGCGTCCCGTGGTGAACGGCGCCGAGCAGGCGGCGTCGGAGCCGGCCCTGCGGTTCACCAACGGCCATCTGGACGTGCCGATCAGCCCGCCGTCCGGCGGCGCGACGCCGGACGGCGTCTCGTACACCTACAGCGCCAACGACGCGAGCGTCGGCGACCTCGACGGCGACGGGCAGTACGAGATCGTCCTGAAGTGGGATCCGTCGAACTCCAAGGACAACTCCCAGTCCGGCTACACCGGGGACGTGTACGTCGACGCGTACCGGCTCAACGGCACCCGGTTGTGGCGTGTCGACCTGGGCCGCAACATCCGGGCCGGCGCCCACTACACCCAGTTCCAGGTGTACGACTACGACGGCGACGGCAGGGCCGAGGTGGCCATGAAGACCGCTGACGGCACCGTCGACGGCACCGGCAAGGTCATCGGCAGCGCCTCCGCCGACTACCGGAACTCCAGCGGGTACATCCTGTCGGGCCCGGAGTACCTCACGATGTTCAACGGGCAGACCGGCGCGGCGATGCAGAGCGTCGACTACGTCCCGGCGCGCGGCACCGTCTCCGGCTGGGGCGACGCTTACGGCAACCGGGTCGACCGGTTCCTGGCCGCCACCGCGTACGTCGACGGGCAGCGGCCGAGCCTGATCGAGGCGCGGGGCTACTACACCCGGACCGTCATCAGCGCGTGGGACTGGCGGAACGGGACGTTCACCCGCCGCTGGACCTTTGACAGCAGCAGCTCCACCAACGGCTCGGCCTGGACCGATGAGGGCAATCACAACCTGGCCGTCGGCGACGTGGACGGCGACGGCAGGGACGAGATCGTCTACGGTGCGATGGCCGTCGATGACAACGGTGCCGGCCTGTGGAACACCCAGATGCACCACGGCGACGCCATGGACCTCGGCGACCTCGACCCGAACCGGCCCGGGCTGGAGGAGTACAAGGTCGACGAGGACACGTCCAAGCCCGCCGGATACATGGCCGACGCCGCCACGGGTGCGATCCGGTGGCAGTACCCCACCTGCGGCTGCGACAACGGACGCGGCCGGTCGGACGACATCTGGGCGGGCAGCCCGGGAGCGGAGTCCTGGAGTTCGGCGACGTCCGGCATCTACGACACCAGCGGCCGGCAGGCGAACTCCCGCAAGCCCTCCTCGGACAACTTCGTCATCTGGTGGGACGCCGATCCGGTGCGGGAACTGCTCGACGACACGCACATCGACAAGTACGGCACGAGCGGGGACACCCGGCTGCTGACCGGTTCGGGAGTGGCGTCGAACAACGGCACGAAGGCCACGCCGGCGCTGTCGGGCGACATCCTGGGCGACTGGCGCGAGGAGGTCGTCTGGCGGACCTCCGACAGCAAGGCGCTGCGGATCTACACGACGACCGCGGTCACCGACCGGCGCATCGTCACGCTCATGCACGACACGCAGTACCGCACCGCGATCGCGTGGCAGAACACCGCCTACAACCAGCCACCGCATCCGAGCTTCTTCATCGGCGACGGCATGGCCCAACCGGCGTGGCCGAACGTCTACACGCCCTGACCTGGAAAACGCCGCAACGGCCGTGGCGGGACGTCGCGCCACGGCCGTTCGAGGACGGCTTGACGTATCGAGCACCATCGGCCACCCGAATGTGATCGAATCGGGGCGGACATGGCGGGCCGGGCGAAAGGTGAACGCGGATGGCGGATCCTCTGCGGCCGGGAGATCCTCAGCGCCTGGGGGAGTACGAGCTCGTCGGCCGGCTGGGCGAGGGCGGCCAGGGCGTCGTGTTCCTGGGACGCGCTCCCGACGGGGCGCAGGTCGCGGTCAAGCTGCTGCGCGTCGGGCAGGGCGGTGACGAGGCGGCCCGCCGCCGGTTCGTACGCGAGCTGGCGACGGCCGAGCGGGTCGCCGGATTCTGCACCGCGCGTGTCCTCGACGCGGACGCCGAAGGTGACACGCCGTACATCGTCAGCGAGTACGTCGACGGCCCGTCGCTGCAGGACCTCGTGCGCGACCAGGGACCGCGGACCGGCGATGACCTGATGCGCCTGGCGATCGCCACGGCCACGGCGCTGGCCGCGATCCACGAGGCCAAGATCGTGCATCGCGACTTCAAGCCGCCCAACGTGCTGATGAGCCCGGACGGGCCCCGGGTCATCGACTTCGGCATCGCGCGCGCTCTCGACGCCCCGGGGACGCTGACCAGCCAGGTCGTCGGCACCCCGGCGTACATGGCGCCCGAGCAGGTCGCGGGCGCGCCGCTCGGGCCGGCCGCCGACATGTTCGCCTGGGGGACCACGATCCTGTTCGCCGCGACCGGGCGGTCGGCGTTCGGCTCGGACTCCATTCCGGCGGTGCTGCACCGGGTGCTGCACGTCGACGCTGACGTGAGCATGCTGCCGCAACCCCTGGCCGCCCTCGTGAACGCCTGCCTGAACAAGGACCCGGCCCGCCGCCCGGCGGCGACCGACGTACTGCTGAGCCTGCTCGGCCGGGCGGTGCCGGGACAGGCCGCCGCCACGACGGAGATGTCCCCGATCCTCGCCGCGGGAGCCTCGGCCGTCACCGCCGAGCACCTGCCCTCGATCCAGCCGCCGCCGCCCGTACCGCCGCCCGTGTGGGGTCCGACCGTCCCGTCCGGGGCGCCGGGTCCGGCGTTCGCGCCCTGGGCGGCCCCGGCGTCCTCGCCGCGGCGCGGGTTGCCCGGCGTCCCGGCCGTCGCCCTGCTGGCGGTCGCACTCGCGACGTTCACCGTCATGCTCGGCCAGGCCATGCTGTCGGTCGCCTATCCGGTCGTGTCGAGGGATCTCGGTCTCAGCGTCCACTCCCTGACCTCGATCGGCGACTTCTACCGGTTCGCCCTCGTGGCGGCGATAGTGCCGGCCGGCCGGATCGCCGACGCCGTCGGTCGCAAGAAGATCTTCATCGCCGGCCTGGCCGCGTACACGGTCGCGACACTGCCGATGGCGTTCGCGAGCGGCTCGGGAATGTTCCTGGCCTTCCGGCTCTTCCAGGGGCTCGCGGCGGGTCTGGTGCTCGCGGCGGGGGTCGCACTGATCCGTGACATGTTCCCCGGCCGTCAGGGTGTGTTCGCCCTCGGGGTGTGGGCGGCGGCCGTCGTCGTGCCCATGGCCGACGGCGGGTTCGTCGGCGGCCTGATCATGGAGTACCTGAGCTGGCGTCTCATCTTCCTGGTGCTGCTGTTGCCGCTGGTGGTCGCCGGGGGGCTGGGCCTCGTCGGCGTGCGTGACTCCCAGGCGCGGGGGTCGGCGAACGGCGCCCTCGGCGTGGTGCTGCTCTCCCTCATCGTGCCGTTGCTGACCTACGGCCTCCCACACCAGAACACCGGATGGCTCCAGGTCAGGACCATCCTGCCCCTGTCGCTCGCCGTCGTCATCGCGGTGGTCGCCGTGATCGTGGCGTTCGCCGTACGGCCGTCGCCGCTGCCCCTACGGGCGACCGGCGGGACCGCGGTGTTCGCCCTGGGTCTGTGCCCCGCCTTCGTGGCCATGACGTTCCTGAGCTTCCGCCTGCAGGCGTACTGGGGATACAGCCCGATCGGCACCGGTGTGCGGCTGGCGCCACTCGCCGTGACGGCACTCGGGTGCGCGCTGGCCGGAGGCGCCCTGGCCGGGCGGCTCGGCCCCGGCCCGGTGCTGGCCGCCGGATGCGCGGTCTCCGGGGTGACCGCGCTCGTCGGGTACCCGGTCGCGACGAGCGGCACCTCCCTGCTGCTTCTTCCGGTGGCGGCGCTGCTCGGCGTCGGCCTGGGCGCGACGGTGGCCGGTGCGGCCACGGCCCTCGTCGGTGAGCCGCCGGACGGGCTGGCGGGGTTCGGCGGCGGCCTGCTCCAGGCCGGATTGGTGCTCGGCAGCGCCCTGTCGGTGCCCTTCTTCCATCCGCTCTCCATGACACCGCTGATCGTGGCCGGGATCATCGGAGTCGCCGCGGCCGGAGCGGCCCTGCTGCTGAGGAGCCGCCCGCCCGAGCAGGCCGGCCCGCCGCCCGCGTACGCGAGCCCGCCGATGGCGCCGCCGGCGCCGGCTCCCTGGCAGTGACCGCCGTGCACCTCGCCCCCGCCACGTCGCCGTCGGCCGCCGCTGTCGGTATCGTGCCCGGACTATGACTTCGACACTGGGTGAGGGCAGGCTGCTGGGCGGCCGCTACCGGCTGGTGGAGCGCATCGCCGCCGGCGGGCAGGGCGAGGTCTGGCGCGCGGAGGACGTCGCGCTCGGCCGTCCGACCGCGGTCAAGGTGCTGCGCGGTGAGTACGCCGACAACGCGGAGTTCCGTGAGCGGTTCCGCCGCGAGGCGCAGCACGCGGCCGGCCTGTCCCATCCGGGCATCGCCCAGGTCTTCGACTACAGCGAGGGCGATGGCGGGGAGCCGCCCTACCTGGTGATGGAGTACGTGGCGGGCGAGTCGCTGTCCGCGGCGATCGCCCGCGAGGCGCCGATGGACCCCGGCCGGGTGCTCGACATCATCGCCGCCGTGGCGTCGGCGCTGGCCGCGGCGCACACGGCGGGCCTCGTCCACCGCGACGTCAAACCGGGGAACGTGCTGCTGGGCCACGACGGCTCGATCAAGATCACCGATTTCGGCATCGCCCGCGCGATGGACGCCAGTTCGCTCACCCGGACCGGCACGCTGATGGGCACGCCGCTGTACCTCGCGCCCGAGCAGGCGCTCGGCCGGCCGGCGACGGCCGCCAGCGACCTGTACGCGCTCGGCGTCATCGCCTTCGAGCTGCTGACCGGCCGGCCGCCGTACGAGGGACCCCCGACCGCCGTCGTCCTCGCGCACCGCGACACGCCGCTGCCGCCGCTCCCGTCGTCGGTACCGCCCGGCCTCGTCGACCTGGTCCACGCGCTGACCGCCAAGGATCCGGCGGCGCGGCCGCACCCGGCGGCGGCCGTCGCCGAGCGGGCGACCCGGCTGAGGGCCGACCCGGCGATGGGCGCCCGGCGGCCGGACGACACACCGCTCGACCAGCCGATCCCGGGCGTACGGAGCGGGAGCCTCACCCAGGTCCTGGCCCAGCCGCTTCCACCCGTACGACGCCGGCGGGCGCTTCCGCTCGCGGTTGGCGGCCTCGCCGTGCTCGCGGGCGTCGTCACCTGGTCCGCCTGGCCGGCGTCCCACGACCGACCGGCGGTCGCACCCTCACCCTCGGCGGCGGTCACGACTCCGTCGGCGACGCCGACCAAGCCGAGTCCGCGACCCGTGGCCAGGCGTCCCAGGCCCCCGGCACATCCCCCACCCCACCGGCCGAAACCCGGCAAACACGGTAAACAGGCCAAGCATGGCAAGGGCGGCAAGGGCCGGCACTGACGTCACGAACCCCGGGCGGACGCCGCGTCCACCCGGGGCTCGTCATGCGCGGGATCAGATCTTGCCGACGCCCGCGCCGGCCGTGACGACCGACTTCACGGTCGAGGCCGAGTCCGCCGAGTAGGAGTACGGCACATTCGGCACCGACGAGGCGTTGCGCGACTCCGCCGTGCCGGAGCCGGTGAGGTAGTTGCCGACCAGCCGCAGGTCGCCCTCGGGCGAGTCACCGGTCTGGACGACCGTCGGGTGCTCGACCTTCTCGAAGTAGTTCTTCTCGACGAGGACGCCCGCGTCGCAGGTGGAGGCGACGCCGTAGCCGCTGTTGCCGTTGTAGTAGTTGTTGAGCACGTGCACCGGGCTGCCGAAGCGCACGCGCGGGTTCCGCTGCACCGTGCCGTCGAACCAGTTGTGCACGTACGTCACGCGCAGGTGGCCGAGGTCCTCGGAGCCGTTGCCGTCGTCGTGGCCGAGCAGGGCGTTCTTGTTCTGGTCGTGGTAGTGGTTCCACGACACGGTCACGTAGTCCGAGGCGCGCTTGATGTCGGTCGCGCCGTCGTAGGCGTTGGACAGATCGTTGTGGTCGATCCACACGTGCGTGGAGTACTGGACGTTGATCGCGTCGTCGGCGGATCCGGTGAACGTCAGATTGCGGATGACGACGTTGTTCGCCTGGTTGACGTTCAGCCCGTACCCGGTGATCCGGCCGGCCGTGCCCACGCCGATGATCGTCTTGTTCGAGGTGACCTTCGTCATCGACGAGAGCGAGATCGTGCTGTTCACCTTGATGACGTACGAGCCGCTGCGGCTCGCGTAGTCGGTGAGCTGGGACGCGCTGGTGACGGTCACCGTCGTGCCGCCGGTGCCGCCGGTCGTGCCGCCGCTCTGGCTCGCCCAGCCGACCGGGCTGGACTCGGCGAGAGGTAACGGGGCCACCGCCGCGGTCGTGGCGGCCGCCGCGGAACCGGCCAGGGCGCTGACGCCGAGGGCGAGGGCCACGACGGCGCCGAGCGGACGGAGCCGGTTGTTGTTTCCCATCATGATCCTCCTCAGGACGGTCGGTGATGATGGAACCGGTCGCGGGAAAAGCTTTTCCAACGGCGCCCATCGTGCGCTTCCGGACATGGGCCGTCAACGATCCGTCACGGAGGACGTCGAGGCCGTCCTCCCCGGTGAACGCTTCCTCCAGGTCAGAGGCACCGAGTCCGCAGGTCACGCCACTCGCGGGGCCATGAAAGCTTTCATGACCCGAGACCGGCGCGTTGCCGGAGCAGGGCCTGTTCGGCCGGGTTGGCGGTCAGCTCCAGAGCGCGGCGGTCGGCGGCGCGGGCCTCACCGGGACGGCCGAGCCGCCGCAGGAATTCGGCGCGGGTCGCGTGGTAGAGGTGGTAGTCGCGCAGTTCGCCGGCGAGGGCGTCCAGCTCGGCCAGGGCCTCCCGCGGCCCGGTGGCGTAGCGCACGGCGATGGCCCGGTGCAGGCGCGTGACCGGCGACGGCGCCAGGTGCAGCAGCATGTCGTACAGCAGCACGATCTGTTCCCAGTCGGTGTCCTGCCAGCGCTCGGCCTCGGCGTGACAGGCGACGATCGCGGCCTGCAGCTGGTAGGGGCCGGGGCGCCGCCGCCGTGCGGCGCCGGTCAGCAGCCGCGTCGCGTCCGCGATCGCCTCCCGGTCCCACCGCGACCGGTCCTGGTCCTCCAGCAGCACCAGCCCGCCGGCGGGATCGAAGCGGCCTCCCGCGCGGGCGCGGTGCAGCCGGATCAACGCGAGCAGCCCGGCGACCTCCGGCTCGTTCGGCATCAGCCCATGCAGCAGGCCGGCCAGCCATTCGGCGTCCTCGGTCAGGTCGCGTGACCGGGCCGTCCCGGCGGTGGACAGGTAGCCCTCGTTGAACAGCAGGTAGATCACCGTGAGGACCTCGGTCAGGCGCGCGGCGAGCTGGTCGTCGCCGGGAATCCGGTACGGGATGCCGGCGTCGGTGATCTTCCGTTTGGCCCGGCTGATCCGCCGGGCGACGGTGGCCTCACTGGTGAGGAACGCGCGGGCGATCTGCGCGGTGGTCAGGCCGCACACCACCCGCAGGGTGAGCGCGATCTGCGCCGGCCGGGGCAGCGCCGGGTGGCAGCAGGTGAAGATCAGCCGTAGCCGCTCGTCCGGGCCGGGCTGGACCGGCCACCGCACCTGCGCCAGCTTGGTCCGGTAATTGGCCTCGCGCCGCAGCGCGTCCAGACCGCGGCGCCGGGCCACGGTGAACAGCCAGGCATCCGGCCGTTCCGGAATTCCCTCCGCCGGCCAGTGCCGCAGCGCCGCCAGCACGGCGTCCTGGACCAGGTCCTCGGCGGTGGCGAAGTCGCCGCCGGTGACGTGCATCAGCGAGGCCGCCAGCCGGCCCGCGTGCTGCCGGATCACGCGGGCCAGCCGATCGTGCGAGGCGTCGGTCACCGGCTCAGGACTCCAGCGGACGGATCTCGACGACGGGGCAGGCCGGCCAGGTCGCCACCATGCGCAGCGCCTCGTCCAGATCGGCGACCTCGATCTCGGTGTAACCGCTGACCGCTTCTTTGCCCTCCACGAACGGCCCGTCGACGATGACCGGCTCGCCGCGGTCGAGCCGCACCGTCGTCGCCGTCTCCGCCGGCCGCAGCTTGGCGCCACCCCGGATCTTGTCCGCGTGCGCCGCGAACCATTCGTCCACCCGCTCGTACGCCCGCTCACGCTCGGCCGGGCCCAGCGCGTCCAGGTCGGCGGCGAACTCCTCGGTCTCCACGAACAACAGCACGTACTTCATCTCTCGCTTCCCCTGCTTCTTTCGCCGGCCGGTATCGCCCTTCACCGGTAAGACGATCGGGGGAACGGCGGATGAGACAACCGCCGCGAGAATTTCTCGCGTCACCTGTCCTGTTCGGCGTCCCGCCGATCGTCAGATAGATGAGGACCGAGCCGGGAGAAGACGGAGGACGCCGTGCCGGATGAGGACAGGAAGCGGGCAGCGCACCGAGCCCTGGTGGAGCGCGTGCTGGGCGGGGAGGGCCGGGCGTCCGCGGAGCAGCGGGCGCGTGCCTTCGCCGGCGACGGCCTCGCGTCGCCGCCGCTGGACGCGCTGATCGGCAAGGTCGCCGACAGGCCCGCGCAGGTCACCGAGGCGGACCTGGCCGCGGCGAAGGCGGCGGGCTGCACCGAGGACCAGCTCTTCGAACTGGTGGTGTGCGCCGCGGTCGGCCGGTCCACCCGGCTGTACGAGGCCGGGCTGGCGGCCCTGGCCGAGGCGACCGGTGACGGGAGGCCCCACGGTGCGGCTTGACATCCTCGACCGCGGCTACCGCCCCGGCACCAAGCTGCTGTTCGCGCTCATCCGGCTGTTCTCCGGCCACCCGCTGCCGGACGCCGCCAGGCTGGTCTTCTACCGGCCCGATTTCTACGGCGCCCGGGCCAAGGAGTTCACCCACGAGGCGATGCGCGGGCCGTCCGCCTGGTCGGTGGGCGACCGGGAGCTGATGGCGGCCTACGTGTCCACGGTGAACGACTCGGCGTTCTGCGTCGGCGCGCACACCGCGACCGCGAGCCAGGCGTACCAGGACGGTCCACGGGTCGCGGCGGTACTGGCCGACCTCGCATCGGCCCCCATCGCCGAGCCGCTACGGGCGACGCTGCGGATGCTCGGCAGGCTGACCCGGGAGGGACGGGTCGGCGCCGAGGACATGCGGGAGGTGCTGGCCGCCGGCGTCACACCCCAGCAGGTCCAGGACGCGCTCGCGGTCTGCGCCGCCTTCAACATCACCAACCGGCTCGCCGACGCGTTCGGGTTCGCGCTGCCCGGCCCCGAGGGCTTCGCGGCCGGAGCGCGGCACCTGCTCAAGCGCGGTTACCGATAGCGCTTCTTCCGTAAGCCATTCCGGTGAGCACTCCGAGCACCTTCTGGAGCGTAACAAGAGCCGTGATCAGAAGGCTCTAAGATGTGGCGCGCTGGCGAACATTGAACCGCCGGGGAGAAGGGCACGGTGGCCGACCAACACGATTACTACGCCATCCTCGGAGTAGCGTCGGACGCGACTGCGGAACAGATCAGAATCGCGCGCCGTGCCAAGCTCCGAGCGGCGCATCCCGACGCCAACCCCGGCGACCCGAAGGCGGCCGAGCGGTTCGACTACATCTGCAAGATCTGCGAGGTCCTCGGCGATCCCGAGCGGCGCCGCATGTACGACCAGGAACTGCGGGGGCGCACGGAAGGGACCGCGCGCACCCGTGTCCGGTGCCGCACGTGCAGCGGGTCCGGCGCGTGGCGGTTCCTGAAGTGCGACGCATGCGGAGGCCTCGGCCGGGTGCGCATGGGCTTCGCCCGGGACTGCCCCGAATGCGGGGGCAGCGGCCGGGTCCCTGATCCATGCTTCCGATGTGACGGGCGTGGCTGGAACACGCCGTCGGACCCGTCCCCGCGCCCGAAGCCGCCAAAGCAGCCGAAGCCGCCACCTCGCGCGCCGGTGCGGAACTGCTATGAGGTGCTCGGCGTCGCGTCGGACGCCGATGCCGAGCAGATAACCGAACGGTACCGTCAGGTCGTCCAGATCGTCGGCAATCAGGTCACGGTTCCGGACGAGGTGAAGGCCGCCTATCGCCGGATCGGCGATTCGCGGCGGAGACGCGGTTACGATCGCGGCCTTGGGCTCGTCTCGTCCAATGGCATTTCCGAAGAGATCGAGGTACACGTCTCCCGTCGTGTCGTCGTGGAAGGTGCCGGATTCCACGAATTCGTCGTCGACGACCGTGAGATCTGTGACTCCTGCCAGGGCGCGGGCAGGACCGTCCATCGTTGTGAAACCTGCGGGGGACGCGGCTATTGGCAGTTCGGATCGTCCGTTCCCACGAAATGCGATGCCTGCGGCGGCAAGGGCGGCGCCGAGTCGCCCTGCCACGGGTGCGCTCTGTCCGGATGGGTCGCGACCACGCGAACGATCGCGGCCCCGGTGGCCGCGGGTTCTGACACCGAAACACGGATCACGGTCCGGGACGAACTGCTCGGCGTGAGCACGCTCCGGTTGCGTGTGGCACCGGTGCCCGGCTTCGTCCGACGGGAGGAGTGACATGCCCCGTTTCCGGCGCGCCAAGGAGTTGCCAGAACCACATACGGACGCCGAGAAGGAGATTTCCCGGCGCACCCGTGAGGCCGAGACCATCGGCGCACAGGGCGACGCCGCAGCGGTGGCCGCACTCTTCGCGGACATCGTGCTGGACGCGATCAGCCGACTCGGGGAGGAGCATCCGCGGACCCTGGTCGCCCTGCGGTGCCGCGCGTACTGGACGGCGCGGGCGGGCGACGCCGCCAAGGTCCTGTCGCTGTGCGAGCGGGTGACGGCCGACATGACCCGCGTCCTCGGCGCCCAGCACGTCGAGACGTTCGTGAGCCGGCGAGTCCTCGCCGAAGCAGTCGGCCTGGCGGGGGATCCCGGCCGGGCGGCGCGGCTGCTGGATGTCCTTATCCGCGACTCGGCCCGGCCGCTGGGACCGCACCATTCCGAGCGTTACCGTCAATCGGCGGCGCACGTCGAATGGAAGATCCTGGCCGAGCGGCAGGAGCCGAGGGCCGAGCCGGCGGACGCGGCGAGGAGGCCGGCCGGTGGCACCTCCCGTCCCGAGCCACGACCCGCACCTGAACCGCAGTCCCCACCCGAGCCCCCGCCTGAGCCGCGGCCCGCTCCCGAGCCTCCGTCCGAGCCGCGGCCCGCACCAGAGCAGCGAGAATCCGAACAGCGCGAACCCGGACCCCCGCCGGAGCCGCCTCGGCGGGACGTGCCCGTCCCGGACCCTGAGGTGTTCGCACGGCGTTACGCCGATTCGCTCGCGATGGGGGTGGCCGGGCAGGCGGCGGCCGCCGCGGCGGCGTTCGGGGTGCTGGTCGCCGACCTTTCCGCCGTGGTCGGTTCCGAACATCCGGACACACTGGCCTGCCGGGTGGAGCACGCCACCTGGCTGGGCCTGTCCGGGGAGGCGGCGCGGGCCGCCCGGCTGCTGTGGGACGTGACCGATGCCTGCGCGCGTGCCTACGGCGACGACCACCCCGACACCCGCGTGGCACGCGAGGAACTCCGGCACTGGCGGTCCCTGGCCGACGGGTAGGCGTCCCGTTCCGCGTGCCGCCGCGGATTCGGTCTCCTGTAGCGGGGCCGCCCGTCTCCGCCGATGTCATGGTGTGCGCATTCCCGTTCGACGATCGGAGACGGTGTGGCCCTGAGCAGAGAGACGATGACCGACGAGCAGCGCAAGTCCGTCGTCCTCGAATATCTGAAGGCGTTCGACAACGGGGGAGTCACCTCGACGGGTGACGGCATCCTCGACCTGTTCGCCGACGACGCCCAGGCGTACTTCCCCAAGTGGGGCCTTGCCAACGGCAAGGAGGAGATCGGCCGGATGTTCGGCGACGTCGGGGCCACGATCAAGAAGATCGAGCACCACTACTCGCACTTCAACTGGGTGTTCTCCGGCAGTGACGTGGTGGTGGTCGAGGGCACGAGCCACGGCGAGCACCGCGACGGCCCCTGGCGCGCCGGGGTGCCGGAGTGGGCCGCGGGCCGCTGGTGCGACGTGTTCGAGATCCGCGACTGGAGGATCCAGCGCCTGTTCATCTACCTCGACCCCGACTACGCCGCGAAGGACACCGAGCGCTACCCCTGGCTGGCCGATCGGACCTGAGCGAAGGTCAGCGCGCCCAGGTGGTTGGGGTCGCCGGCGATGACCTCGGAGATCCGCGCCCGTGTCTCGTCCGGGCGGCCGCGCAGCTCCGCCGCCTGGGCGGCGAGGAAGGCCGCGGTGGTCGCCCGGCGGGCCGGGAGATCGTCGGTGAACAGCAGCATCGTCGGCAGGGACGTGGCGAAGTAGTCGACCCGCGCGGGGGTCGCCCGCAGCTCCGCGACGTACGCCTCCAGGCCCGTGACCAGGGCGGTCGCCCGCTCCTCCTCGCCCAGGCGGCGCCACGCCAGCACGGAGGAGTACGTCATCTCGCTGTACGGCCGGGTGCTCATCTCCTGGAAGTCGCCGTCGGCGGTGGCCGCCCGCGTCCAGACGTCGCGGGCGGCCGCCGTCTCCCCGGCGGCGGCGTGGGCGTCGCCGAGCAGCAGGAGGAGGTCGGCGCAGTTGGCCAGCGGGTGCCGGGCCTCGCCGAGGGACTCGGGCGGGTCGAGCGCGGCGCGGGCGTGGGCCCCCGCCCCGGCGGCGTCGCCGGCGGCCAGTGCCTCGCGCCCCAGGGCCAGCCGGGTCTGCTCCCAGGCGTACAGGGCCTGGCCCTCGCCGCCCTCCCAGGGCTGGAAGCGGCGGCCGGTCAGCACGTCCAGCGCGCGGGCGGCCCGGCCGGTGGCCACCAGCAGGAGGACGTACTCGACGGTGAGGTCGTCGCGGGCCGCGACGACGTCCGGCCGCCGTTCCAGCCGGGCGAGGCGTTGCTCCGGCGGCGTCCCGGTGCGCTTGGCGAGCTGGTCGGACTCGTGCCACAGCTTCGCGTCGTCCGGCGCGACCGCGAGGGCGCGGTCGTAGCAGGCGGTGGCCTCCGCGGCGTCGCCCCGGACGTTGAAGGCCGCGACGCCGAGGTTGCGCCAGGCCACGACGTCCGACGGGTCGTGCTCGACCGCCCGTCGCCAGCAGGCCACGGCCTCCTCGTGCCGGTGGTGGTGGTAAAGCCAGTGGCCCAGCAGTGCCGCCGCCCGCGCGTCCGAGGGGTCGCGCTCCAGCGCGCGCGTCAGTACGAGCGCGTCCTCGGCGCGGCTCGGGAAGCAGTAGCGCGCGTCGGTGGTACGGGCCTGGTCGAGGGCCGGCCCGGCGTCCTCGCCGAGGGCCGTCAGGAGGTCCGCCCGGTGGTAGGCGAGCAGCGGCCCGGCGCCGGAGCGCGGCCGCCGCCACTCGTCCGGCGCACCGGGCTCCTCGTCGGCGAGCCGTTCCCCGGCGCGGTCGAGCACGCGCAGCGCCTCGGCCGCGAATCCGGCGGAGCCGTAGTCCAGGGCGACGTCGAGACAGGTCGGGGCGTCGCAGCCGAGGGGGAGGCCGGCCAGGTCGCGGGCCCACCAGTCGAGCGGGTCCAGCCGGCGTACCGCCGCCAGCGCCGCATCCGCCTCCTCCGTACGGCCGAGTCGCCGTAGCACCAGCACCCGCAGGTCGTGGGCCTGGAGCAGCCCGGCCTCGGCGGCCAGCGCGGCGTCGAGATGGTCCAGCGCGGCCGCCCACCGCGCCGCGCGGCAGTCGAGCCGGGCCAGCGCCCAGTGCGCCGGGGCCCGCCAGGCGGCGTTCCACGCCGCCTTGGCCAGCGCGTCGTAGGCCTCTTCGTCTCGGCCGAGGCGAATGAGCGTCAGGCCCAGCCGGTAGTACGCCTCGCCGTCGTAGGGATTCGGGTTGCGCAGCGTCTGGCGGGCCACGGCGCGGCGGAGCAGCTCCTCGGCCTCGGCGTACCGCCCGTCGCCGTACTGCCGCGCGGCGAGCGCGATCGCCGACCGCGCGTCGCCGGGATCGCGGCGCAGCGCCTCCCGCCAGTACGACTCCGGCGAGCGTGTCGCGTGCCGGTACTGCTCCAGGTGCAGCCCGGTGACGTACAGCTCGTCCGTCGTGGGGATCTCCTCCGGCGCGGGCGGCTCGGTGGCCGGCTCGGGCGGCGTCGCCCCGGCGGTCGCCGGCCGCGGCCGCCAGTACAGCAGCGTCGTGCCCTCGTGTTCGACCGTGAGCTCCAGGTCCTCCGCGGCGTACGTGCGGGGCAGCGACACGTCCGTGACCAGCGGCGATCCGGGCGCGAGGTCGTACCGCCCCGTCCAGACGGTCGCACCGGCCGCCCCGAGCCGTACGACGCAGCCGGAGCGTACGGCGGTCACCGCCACGCCGACGCGCGCCGTGCTCCCGTCGGCCGACAGGCTCACGGCGGCGTCGAGGTTCGCCTGGTGGGCCGGGCCGATCCGCTGGATCGGATACCAGTACTGGCTGAACGTCTTGGTCTCGCCCGGCGCGAGGAAGGAGAAGTCCGGCTGGTTGTCGGTGAAGACGCCGGCCATCAGCTCGACGTACGGGCCGTCGCCGTCCGTGAGGTTGCGGTCCCACGCCCAGCCGAAGGGCGCGTTCCCCCAGGTCCACTGCTTCTTGCCCGGCGCGATGCGGTGGTCGGCCCAGTGCACGAAACCGGCCTGCGCGCCGTGGTCGTAGCCGCCGAAGAAGTCGTCCTCGCTGCCCACGCACATGTACGACGTGGGCACCGGGATGTTGCGGTACCAGTCGAGCCGGTCGCCGTCCGGGTTCGCGGCGTCGGCGCGCGCCGGGTAGTCGACGCCGTAGTAGCGGCCCGAGGCGCGGGGGAACGTGGTCGTCGCCCGCTTGGCGTGGTCGGCCACGAAGCGCACGTCGGTGGGGAAGAAGGACTGGTAGTGGTCGTTCGCGTGCGCGGCGACGTTGGCCCACCACAGGAACGTCCGCACGTCCTCGGTGCGGTTGTAGAGCCGCACCCGCAGCTCCACGACGGCACGGTCGGGCCGCAGCCGTACGCCGTGCATGCCCTTCATCCGGGTCAGCGGGTCATGGTCGGAGCACCACACCGTCACCGCGCCGTCCGGCTCGTGCTCGATCTGGACGTCGACCGGCAGGAACGTGCCCGGCCGGTGGTGCTGCGGCCAGTTGAACTCCACGCCGCCGGAGATCCAGGGGCCGGTCAGCCCGACGAGCGCGGGCTTGATGACGTTGTTGCGGTAGAAGAAGTCATAGTCGGCGGTCCGGTCGTAGCCGACGTGGACGCGTCCGCCGAGCGCGGGCAGCACCATGAGGCGCAGCCAGCGGTTCTCCAGGTGCACCGCGTCCCAGCGCACCGGCGCGCGGGTCTCGGCGATCCGCTCGTAGAACGGCAGCGGGTACACCCGGCCGGACGAGCCCTGGTACACCCGGGCCTCCAGGAACGCCGGGTAGGCGTCCGGGTCCGCCGGAGCGTACGTCTCGATCGGGACGTCCTCGCGCCAGACCGCCACCGCCTTCCCCTGCTGGTCCTCGGGTACGGGCGGCAGCTCGATCCTGGGGTCGTCCGGCATGGTCCGAGCGTACGGAGGCGCCCGAAGCCGCCGGAATGTGCGAAGGAACGGATTCCCTGGACGAAACGACGATCGGCCGCCAGCATGGCGCCATGCCCCGCATGGACGGCTTCCCCGGTGAGCGCATCAGCGTGCTCGCCCGCCCGCTGGTGCGCGAGGCGCTCGGGCTGCCGCTCACCTCACGGCTGCTCGTCACCGACTGCGGATACTTCCCGCAGGCCGCCGACCACCGCCGGAGCCGTACGGAGGGCAGCCCGCAGGTCATCGTCATCGTCTGCGCCGAGGGTGCGGGGTGGTGCCGGCTGCCGTCCGGACGGTTCGAGGTCGGGCCGGGTGAGGCGCTGGTCATCCCGGCCGGGGTGGGCCACGAGTACGGCGCCGACCCGGACCGGCCCTGGACGATCTGGTGGCTGCACGTGGGCGGTACCGACGCCGGTGAGCTGGCCGGCGCGGTCCTGGCCGACCCGGAGCGGCCGGTGGTCCCGGTGGGCGACGTCTACCAGGCGGTCTCGCTGGTCGAGGAGGCGCTCGGCCGGATGGAACGCGACGACTCGGTGCCCAGCCGGCTGGCCGCCGCGGGCGCCGCCTGGCACCTGCTGGCGCTGCTGGCCGCCGGCCAGACCGGCGCGCCCCCGGGCCGGGCCGACGCCGTACGGCAGGCGCAGCAGTACCTGCGCGAGCACGTCGGCGCGCGCACCAGCGTGGCCGAACTCGCCGCGCTCGCACGGCTCAGCCCGTCGCACTTCGCGGCCCTGTTCCGCCGCGCGACCGGCACCTCGGTTCTGCGGTACCAGACTCGCCTGCGCATGTCCCGCGCCCGCGAACTGCTGGACACCACGGACCGGCCGATCGCCGAGATCGCCCGCGCCCTCGGCTACACCGAGCCGTTCTACTTCTCCCGGCAGTTCGGCCGGATGCACGGCGTCAGCCCGAGCGCCTACCGCGTCCAGCACAAGGGCTGAGCACGGTCTCGGTCTCAGGCTCAGTCGCAGCCGATGCCGTCGCCGTCGCGGTCGAGGTCGTAGATGTCCGAGCCGATCACCCGTACGGTGCCGCTGACGTAGGCCGGACCGTTGCCGCCGCCGCCCGCGCAGTCGACGTCACTGGCGATCGGCACGCAGCCGCTGTAGTTCGGATCGCACCGCCGCGCGACGCGAGTGCCCACCATGACCACCCGCGTGACCGGCGCCCGCGTGACCACCTTGCGCACCAGCTTCTTCGCCGTCTGCCGTCCGTCGGTGAACGTGACCCGGTAGGTCAGCGTCAACACGCCCTTCACGCCGTGTCTCGCCACCCTGGTCGTGCCCCGGGCGAGACCGGGGTCGGTGACCCTCCGGGTCGAGTAGCGAATCGAGCGCCTCTGAACGACGGTGCGCCTCTCGACCCGAGGCGTGGGCGTCACGCTCGCGCCTTGGCTGGGAGAGGACGCGGGGGGTGTGGCCGACGTCGGCAGGGCCTCCGGAGAGGTCGCCGATTCCGCTCGGCAGGCGGTCGCCAGGAGGACGCCACCGACCGCGAATACCGCGAATGCGCGTTTCATAACGCCGGTTATAAGGAGAAACGCGCTCTTACGGTGGTGAAAGGCCGGTCCGGCCCCGGCCAGGCCACAGACGGCCGCCCGGTGAACGCGATCGCGGGGCAAACCGTCCGCGTCGAGCCGCCCGAGTCCGTCCGCCCGACCGCTCGCGACGAGTCGACTCACTCGTGATCTACAACGTAAAGGCGGACGGCTCGGAGTGTCGGCAATGGCAGACGTACGCGGTGATTCGCCCAAGGCTGCGGGGAGATCGAGGCGATAATGCCGATTGTGTCGGATGGAGGGGTGCCCATGCCGTCGGGGGACGTGAGGATCGAGCCACTGGCGCCGCAGGATCCCTCGCGGGTCGGTGGCTACACGCTCCTGGGTCGGCTGGGGACCGGGGCGATGGGCCGCGTGTACCTGGGCCGGTCGGCCTCCGGTCGTCTCGTCGCGGTCAAGACGATCAGGAGCGAGTTCGCCGCCGACCCCGACTTCCGCACCCGGTTCGCCCATGAGGTGACCGCCGCCGGGCGGGTCAGCGGCGTCTACACCGCCGGCGTGGTCGCCTCCGACCCCGACGCCGAGATCCCCTGGCTGGCCACCGCCTACATCCCGGCGCCCTCCCTGGACCAGCTCGTACGGGCCTGCGGGCCGCTGCCCACCGAGGCCCTGCGCTGGCTGGCCGCCGGCTGTGCCGAGGCGCTCGCCTCGATCCACCAGGCCGGCCTCGTGCACCGGGACCTGAAACCGTCCAACGTCCTCGTCGCGGCGGACGGGCCGCGGGTCATCGACTTCGGCGTGGCGCGGGCGACCGAACGCGTCACGGTCACCGCGACGCACCAGGCCGTCGGCACCCCCGCCTACATGGCGCCCGAGCAGGCACGCGACAGCCGGCAGACGGTGGCGGCAAGCGACGTGTTCTCCCTCGGCTCCACCCTGCTGTACGCGGCCACCGGCCACCCGCCGTACGCGGGGGACTCGGTGACCGACGTCCTGATCCGGCTGGCCACCGAGCCGCCGGACCTCACCGGCCTGCCCGAAGAGGCGGCCGAGCTGATGCTCGACTGTCTCGACCGCGATCCGGCCGCCCGGCCCACCGCCGCCGCCCTGCTCGCACGCCTGGCCGAGGAACTGGAGGAGCACGGCGGCGAGTACGCGCTGCGCCCCGCGCCGTTGCCCGCGGCGGCGCGCGAGCTCATCGAGGAGTACCGGCAGGGCGAACGGAAGCCCGAGCCCGAGGAAGAGCCCGTCGAGCGCACCCTGGACTCCCCGACCTCGGTCGGGCGGCCGCGCCGGCCCGCGGAGCCACGCCCGGCGCCCGTCGCCTCCGCCCGGCGCCGCACCGGGGAACCCCGCGGCGGCCGGACGCCGCGGGTCGTCGTGACCGCCGCGGCGGTCTTAGGCGTTGCCGGCGCCGCCCTGCTGCTCGGCGTCGTGCTGGGCCGGACGTCCGGCGACCGCAGGCCGGCCGGCTCGCCGCCCGCCGGCGGCCCGCCCCCGGGAGCGGTACGCCAGCCGGAACGGCCGGGCACCATCGTGCTCAACCAGACGTTCGGCGACGGCAACACCGCGTTCGTCGTCTCCGGCACCGGCTTCACGCCCGGCCGGAAGGTGACGATCCGGCTCGACGCCGGACCGCCGTCCCCGTACACCCCCGTCGTCGACTTCGGCGGAGCGTTCAACTACGCCATCAATCAGAGCCATGAGTTCTTCCCCGGGAAGATCCCGCCCGGTTCGCACCACGTCACGGTGACCGTGGCCGGCCTGAGCCGTCAGCTGGCCGCGGCGTTCACCGTGAACCGGCTGTGACCTGCCAGGTTCCAGGAAACGCCGGACTTCACTACGTACGGTCCCACCAGAGATCCTCCTGTCGAGAGCACCATGACGGGTCGCTCAGACGGCCCAGATCGCTGAACGTGATGATCGCGTGCTCGATGAGCACGCCGACGACCACCTCGTCCGAGAGCCGGGTTCCGCTGCGTACGAGCCCCCGGATATTGATTTTGCGCCGCAACACCTTCACGTGCTCCCCGACACGCGCGGCGAGCCGGTCACGGAATACCGGATCGTTGTCGAACTGCTCCAGCTCATGGTGCGCGTCGGTCACCTCCAGCGCGGCGCGGGCGATCTCCGGAGTGCGCGGCAGCGGCGTCGTACGCGTCGGATCGATCAGCCACGGCCGGCACCACAGCAGCGCGACCAGGAACAACTTGGTGTTCGGATCCAGGTACAGCGGGAGCAGGGTCGAGTCTTCGTCCGGGCGCGCCGGCCGGTCCCCGAGCGTCCCGATCGGTCCGCTCGCCGTCGGCATGATGGTCACGCGCAGCGGCTGGCCGTCGTCGAGCATGGCCCGCGACCCCACGAGCGTGGTGCCCGCCCGCATGAACCATCCGCCGGCCGGGTCGCCCGGCGCCTCCATCGGCGGCAACCGGATCTGGTAGCCGTCGGTCTCGGCGTACAGCGCGTGGGTGTGGCTGAGGTTGGCCACCCACGCGCCGCCGCGTACCCCGCCGATCATCCCGGCGCGGCGGGACAGCCCTCTGTCGGCGACGATCACCAGGTCCGCGTCGGGCCCCCGCCCGAACACGAGACGCTGGTTCTCCACGACCTCGACGACGGCCCCGGACGACGAGACGACGCGCGCCGCCACGGGCGGCGTGGCCTCCGCCGTCATGACCGTCCGGCCCGGGCGACTCTGCTCATGGCGGCCGAGTGTAGAGCGGGCACTCACCGGGCGGATATCCCGGAATCCGGGGATGGCCCCACGCCCGGATCCGCGCTTGGCTTCATCCAGGGCAGGGAGCTCAGATCACCTGCCCGACTGACGTACCGAAGGTGCCGACCAGGCCCGGACATACCGGGGCTGTCCGGAGGCCCGGCACCGTCCGGGCCGATCCGGGACATGTGTGGGGGGTGTCCCGGATCGGCCCGGACCTTGACCGACCTGCGACGGGGTCCGCGGCACCACTCGGCCATCCCTCCGCATGCGACGGAGAGCCATGAACGAGCTGAAGAGCCACACGAATGACGAGCACCTCGCCCTGACGCTGATGACGATGTGGGCCCTGTCCACCGGTCGCGTGATGCCGGAGCGGCCGCCATGGCTGCTCACCGAGGACGAGCTGATCGACTTCTGGGCCGAGTGAGGGCGCCCCGCGCGTTAGAGTCTCGGTCGCGGACCGGGCGCCGACGAAGGGACGCCGAGATGACCGGCTGGACGGGAAAGGCTCCGGGGGTCGACCCCGGCACACCGAGCGTCGCACGCATGTACGACTACTTCCTCGGCGGTGAGGACAACTTTCCCGTCGACCGCGAGGCGGCCGAGCAGGTCGGCCGGGCGCTTCCCGGCGTGGCCGAGGTCGCGCGGGCGAACCGCATGTTCCTGCGGCGCGCCGTGCGCCACGTCGCCGGCCGCGGCGTCGGCCAGTTCCTCGACCTGGGCGCGGGCCTGCCGACGCAGGGGAACGTGCACGAGATCGCCCGGTCGGTGAACCCGGACGCCCGCGTCGTGTACGTCGACAACGATCCCGTCGTCACGTCGCATGGGCGGGCCCTGCTCGCCCGCGACGAGGGCGCCGCCGTCGTCCAGGCCGACATGCGCGACCCGGAGAGCGTGCTCGGCACCCCCGAGGTGGCCGAACTGATCGACTTCGACCGGCCGGTGTGCGTGCTGTTCGTCGCCGTGCTGCACTTTCTCACCGACGAGGAGGACCCGGCCGGCCTGCTCGCCCGCTACCGTGACGCCGTGCCACCGGGCAGCCACGTCATCTTCTCCCACGCGGCGATCGAGGAGCGGCGCAACGCCGAGGTGGGCGACGCCTATCGCTCCGCGAGCGCCCCGTTCACGGCCAGGACGCGCGAGCAGGTGAGCGCCTTTCTGGACGGCCTGACACTCGTCGAGCCCGGCGTCGTCCGGCTGCACGAATGGCACCCGGAGGGCGGCGAGTACGTCACCGACGCCGGCTGGACCGCCGTCGCCCGCAAGTGACGCGGTGACCGCAGTGGAGAATGGCGTTGACGATGATGGTCACAGGTGGAGCAGGAAGTCGCGTACAGCGGTTCCGATCTCGTACGGGGAGTCCTCCTGGACGTAGTGGCCGCCCCTGACGTTCACCTCTCGCTGGTTCGCGAAGGTCCGGGCGAATTCCGCGGCGCGTCCGACGAGCATCGCGCCGGGCTCGGCCGCGATGAAGAGCTTGGGGATCGGGCTCGTGGCCAGCCACCGCCCGTAGTCCTCGACGATCTCGATGACGTCGGCGGGGGTGCCGTCGATCGGCAGCTCACGCGGGAAGGTCAGCGTCGGGACACGTGACTCCGGGGTCGGGAACGGTGCACGGTAGGCCGCCATCGTCGCCTCGTCCAGTGTGCGCAGGACGCTTCTGGGCAGCACCGTCTCGACGAAGAAGTTCTGCCTCAGCACGAGGTCCTCACCCTGCTCCGAACGCATCGCACGAAAGAGCCGGTCGCGTCCGGAGGGGAAGTCCGACCAATCGCGGGGCCGCACGATCGCCTCCATGTAGGCGATCGCCCTGACCCGTTCGGGATGCCTCCGGGCCCAGTGGAAACCGAGCGCCGACCCCCAGTCGTGGACGACCAGCGTGACGTTCCGGGTCAGGCCGAGGGTCTCGAACCAGGCGTCGAGGTAGCGGGCGTGGTCGACGAAGCGGTACCGCCCGTCCGAGGCGGGGCCGGACCGGCCCATTCCCACCAGGTCCGGTGCCAGGCAGCGGCCGTGGCCGGCGAGGAGGGGGATGACGTTCCGCCACAGGTAGGACGAGCTGGGGTTGCCGTGCAGGAACACGATGGGGTCACCGCTCCCGGTGTCCACGTGGCTGATGTGCGTCCCGAGAACGCTCGTCCGCCTCCTCGGCAGGGAGTCGGTACTGGGGATGTCGTGGCGCTGCATGGGGCTTTCCTTCGGGCGGGCTTCAGGCGGATGCGCTGAGCACGGTGGCGAACGTGATGCGGCGGAATCGCCGGAGAGCCTCGGGGCTGCGCTCGACCTTCATGCGAAGGATCGCGCCCTGCCAGGAGGCGAGCAGGAAGTCCGCCATGTCGAGGGCCGGCACGTCGAGCCGGATCTGGCCCGCGGCGTCGGCCTCTCGCAGGCATCGGGCGAACGGCTCCCGCCACCGGGTGAATATCTCGGTGAGCCGGACGCGGATCGCCTCGCTGTGCTCGGCCGCCTCGAGACTCATGTTCCCGATCAGGCAGCCGTGTTGCCAGCCGCGTTCCTCGAGCCGTTCCGAGATGGCGTCGAAGTAGGCCCGGAGGCGATCCAGCGGCGGTCGGCCGGGGTCCTCCAGCGTCGCGTCGACGACGGTGAGCAGGTCCGCGAAGTAGCGGTCGACGATTTCAAGCCCGAACGCCTCCTTGGAGGCGAAATGGTTGGTGAAGGACCCCTGGGGGACCCCGGCGGCACCGGTGATCTCGCGTACGCCCGCGCCGGCGAAGCCGCGCCGGCGCACCACCTCAAGGCCTTCTCTCAGGATCTGCTCTTTGTTCGATGCTCTGGCCACCGGCTCAATATGTACGCCCGTATTGGTCTTCGTCAAGACCCGGCCGTCGGCCGCCTCAGGCGTCCCCGCCTCTAGTCGACGGTCATGAGGCTCTTGGCGGACATGCCGGCGACGTCCTTGTAGCGGCGGGAGATCGCGGCCAGTTCCTCCTGGCTGATGACGTCCTCGATGCGGTCGAACGGCCGGTCGCCCGTACGGTCCCGTACCTCGCGGATGATCACGTCCGGCGGGGTGCGGCGGTTGGTCAGCACCACCTCGGTCGTGGCGGGGCGGCGCCGGTCCTCGTACGCGCGGAAGGCCGTGGTCACGTCGCTCGCGCCGGCCAGGGCCGTGCTCAGCGCCCTGGCGTCGAGGATCGCCTGGCCCGCGCCGTTCGAGCCGCGCGGCACCATCGGGTGCGCGGCGTCACCCAGGAGCGTGACGCGGTCGAACGTCCACCGGTTCAAGGGGTCCTGGTCGACCATCGGGTACTCCAGCACCGCGGCGCTGGACCGCAGCAGCGCCGGCACGTCCAGCCAGTCGAAGTGCCAGTCCTCGTACGCGCCGATGAAGTCGTTCAGGTCGCCCCGGCGGTTCCAGTCGCGGGTGAGGTGGTGCGGCGTCTCGATCTCGGCGACCCAGTTGACCAACTGGTTGCCGGCTCCGTCGACGTCGTCGCGGATCGGGTACACGACGAGTTTGCCGAGGTCGAGCCAGCCGACACGGACCATGCTGGCGCCGGACAGGAACGGCCGGCCGATCGCGGTGCCGCGCCACATGTTGACGCCGGAGTAACGCGGCTCGCCCTCCTCGGGGTGGAACTGCCGCCGGATGACCGAGTGCACGCCGTCGCAGGCGACGACCCCGTCGGCGCGGACGCGGGGGAGCGGCGCGTCGCCGGTCGTCGTACGGAAGGTCAGGTACGCCCCGTCCTCGTCCTGCGTGACGCCGGTGCAGCGGTGGTCCAGGGCGACGGCGCCGGGGCCGAGCCGGTCGCGTACGGCGGCCAGGAGCACGGCGTGCAGGCGGCCCCGGTGGATGGA
The DNA here is from genome assembly GCF_050936355.1 of Actinoallomurus sp. CA-142502. Classification (NCBI taxonomy): domain Bacteria; kingdom Bacillati; phylum Actinomycetota; class Actinomycetes; order Streptosporangiales; family Thermomonosporaceae; genus Actinoallomurus; species Actinoallomurus sp. CA-142502. Next base: position 7,106,166 of record NZ_JBNJMY010000001.1, on the reverse strand, counting down.
GTACTGCGGATAGCGATAGCCGGCCGCCCGTCCGCTCGGCTCGCGGTAGATGAGCTGGCCGAACCGGTTGAAGAAGACCGACTCCGCGGTGAGCACGGCCTCCGCGGTCAGCGCCTCCTCAAGCCCGAGCCCGCTGAGCACCTCCGACGCGTGCGGCAGGATGTTGATGCCCACGCCGAGCGGCTTGATCTCCGGGACCGCCTCGTACACCCGGCAGGGGACACCGGCCTCGTGCAGCCTCAGCGCCAGGACGAGTCCGGCGATTCCCGCTCCGACGATGGCGATGTCCATGCTGGGCGACTCCTCGTGTCCGCGAGCCCCGGACGCTCCGGGCGCACCGGTGGCGATCATGTCACCGCCGCGTTGCTACGTGAAGGCGCCGATCTCCGTCGTTCAGGATCCGGTTCGCCGGATCTCCAGCGGTGTCCGGCCGAACTCGCCGCGGAAGGCGCGGCTGAGGTGACCGGGTTCGGTCATGCCCCAGCGGGCGGCGATGGCGGCGATCGTCCGGTTGGCGAAGGCGGGGTCCGTCAGGTCGCGGCGGATACGGTGGAGCCGCTCCCGCCGGACCCAGGCACCGAAGGAGACACCGCGGTCACGGAGGAGTTTGTGCAGGTAGCGCGTTGAGATGCCGTGCCGGCGCGCGACCTTCTCGGCGCAGAGCCCGGGGTCGGAGAGGTTGGCCGCCGCGTACGCGAGGATCCGGCCGGCCAGGTCGCCGGTGTCCGTGCGTTCGGGCGTGGTGTCGGTGAAGGCCGAGATGATCAACGAGACGAGGGCGTCGGAGAGGCGGAGGCCGTTCAGGCCGGACAGGGCGTCGACGTCGCGGCCGAGGCCGTACAGGAAGGCCGCGATCACCGCCTGGACCCCGCGGTCGCCCGGCAGCGCGACCGCCGTGCGCCGGCCGATCAGGTCGGCGCTGGGGCCGAGCATCGCGCGCGGGACGCCGGCCACCACGAGGTCGCACACGTCCGTGCCGATCAGCCGGTACGGCCGAGAGGTCTCGTACGCGACCAGGTCGCCGGGCCGGACGCGGCACTGCCGGCCGTCCTGGATGACGATCATCGAGCCGCTGAGGTGGAGGGTCACCTTGAGCAGTTCGGTGTCGGTGGACGTCACGCACCGGGCGTCCCGGTTCACCATCGCGGGCGTGCTCGTGATCCGCGCGACGACCACCGATCCCATCCGCGCGCTGTCGCCCCCCGCTTCGAAGCGGTCCTCCGCCGGTACTCCGATCCTCAACGGCACGAAGATCGACGAGGTGGCCTTCTGGGGTTCCTGCGGATCGTCCAGAAGAGCCGGGGCTGCACCGACACGCATGACCAAGCTCCTTGTTCTCCATCGCGACAGGGGGAGCGGGGCTTCCTTCATAGTGCGCGCGTTGGTCCCGAATGCCGTGCTGGGACGAGGATGGGACGCGCCGCAGGCCGCTTCGACGGTGAAACGCGCAGGTCAGCCGGTGGGGCGTGCTCCGCGCCGGGCGACGGGATGAGACGGGCTGGGACGCCTCGCGGGAGCCCGGGTCCGGTGGAGGCGCCGCCGCGGCGACCCGCCGTACGGACGCGTAACGCCAGGTCGGCCGCTGGACGATGCCATGGCACACTGATACCTGGTCGTCGGTGAGCCGAGGTGACATGGCTGGCGGAGAGCGTCGGGCCGCGGGTGCGCTCGAGGCCGAGGTGATGACCGTCCTCCAGCGGGCCGGCCGCCCGCTGAACGCCGCCGACGTGCAGTCCCTGCTGGCCGATGACCTCGCCTACACGACCGTGGTGACGATCCTGACCCGGATGCACGCCAAGGGCCTGCTGACGCGTGAGAAGGACGGCCGGTCGTTCCGCTACGCGCCGGTCAGCGACGAGCCGGGCCTGGTCGCCCGCCGCATGCACCGGACCATGGCCGCCGAGCCCGACCGCCAGGCCGTCCTCGCGCGCTTCGTCGACAGCCTGTCCGACCAGGACGAGCAGCTGCTGCGCGACCTGCTGGACGGTCGTTGACCGTGGACCTCGACGCCTACCTGCCCTTCGTGGTCCCGGCGGTCGCCGCGCTGGCCGCCCGCCCGCTCGCCGAGCGTCTCCCGCCCCGTACGGCCTCGTGGGTGCTCACCGTCCTCGCGGCCGGGCTCGCGATCGCCTCCCTCGTTCCGCTGTTCGCCCTGGCCCGGGGCGATCTGTTCGCGGCCCTGCTGTTCGCGGCCGCGGTGGCCGGAGGGGCGGTCGCGGCGTACGGCCAGGGGCGCGCCCTGCGAACGGCCCGCCGGCAGGCGCGTGACCTGCCCGGCGACGGCGTGGTCGCGGTGGTCGCCGACGACCGGATCGACGCCTACTCCGTTCCCGGCCGGGTGGTCGTGTCGACCGGCATGCTGGGCGCCTTGGACGCCGGCGAACAGCGGGTGCTGTTCGCGCACGAGATCGCCCACCTGAGCGGCCGGCACCATCTCCTCCGCGCCGTCGTCCGCGTCGCGTCGGCGGCCAACCCGCTGCTGTGGCCGATGCGGCGTGCCCTCTGGTACGCCACCGAGCGCTGGGCCGACGAACGGGCGGCGGCGGCGGTCGGCGACCGCGTCATGGCGGCGCGGGTGATCGGCAAGGTCGCCCTGGCGTCGGGCACGGCCCCGTCCGTCCGGATGGGCATCGGCACCACGCGCCCCGGACCGGTGCCCCGCCGCGTCGCCGCCCTGCTGGGCCCGCCGCCCCGCCGCGGCGCCGTCCTGACCGTGGCCGCCCTGGGCCTGCTGCTGTGCTCCGGCCTCACCGCGCCGGACCTCGTCGGCGACCCGCACCACGCGCCCGTGAGCGGCATCGTGGTGGTGGCGGGCCCGCGACGCTGAGTCGGTGGTCCAGTCTCACCGGGTAGGTCGGGAAGCACGCAAGCGGGCTTGGAGGCGGTCCAGGATGCGTTCGGCCTCGCTGTCGGCCAGTGACGATCGTTGATGGACGCGTGGGCCGAGCCGTTGGTCTTCGACAGCGGACGATCCCACGCCCTGTTCATGGCCCAGGAGCACGAGTGTGGCCACGAACTCATCTGATGGAATCAGGGTCTCATGGAATTTTCCAGCCGGAATATAGTGCATATCTGACGCGTCAACCTCGCGATCCTGCTCCTGTCGAATGTACAGGGTGCCATCCTCGGGTGTTATTCTTCGTTTGTTCCCGGGCAACACCTCGACCCGGTAAGGGGCGACCGGACGCCAGTCTCCGGGACCTGGGTGTTCCGCACTGTCGCTGTAGAGCACGTCACGGTAAGTGCCGGTCAGTACCAGGCTCGCAAGATGCCAGCCGTGGCGATGGATACGTGGCCCCCACGGCCGGGTCTTACGGTTCTCGTCGGGCCAGACGTGTAACCGTAGCTTGCCGAGTTGGGGCACGGTGTGGAGATACCAGATGGCGAAACCATAGGGATGCCAGGTGCCGCCTGAAAGGGTCTTTGTGACGCTAGGTAACGCGCTTCGCGCGAATTCTTTGAGTGTAGGCTCGGCGGATTCCCTGAAACGTCGGAATTGATCATCTTCTGGAGAGTCGCTCACGACGGTCAGCCCCTTTCACGGTCAGTACTCGGGACCGGGTGCGCGGATGCTGGAGGCGACCGCTGAGATGGCCAGTAAGCCATCCCTTGTCGGCCAGGTCTTCATTGCCGTGTCGCCATACTGGAAGTAGCTTCCCTTGAACGACTTTATTAGGGCATCGAAACCCCGTCGCACCACATCTTCGTGATCAAAATATGCGGCGGATGCCATGCCGGCCAGCGCGTGTGCATCGCCGAATCGGATGATGGAGTGCCCGGTGGGCCGATCAATCGTCGATTGCCAGCCGCCTTCGTCATTTTGCTTCTGGCGTAAGAAATCACCGGATTCCGCGGCGAATTCGCGTAGGCCGATCTCGGTGAGGCAGAACATCGCCAGTCCAGAGACCGCCGGTTGAGAGGCTCGTCCGGCCTGGGAGCCCCAACCGCAGTCATCGTTGCGCGTGTCACGCAGCCACGACAGGCCCGAAGTGATCGCGTCCCTGAGTCCGGGGCGCTCGCCGAGAACATCGTTCGCGACACTCAGTGCGTGCAGCGCATACGCCGTGGAGGCGGTCCAAGCGTCTTCGTCGCTGGTCCGCCAGGCCCATCCGCCTGAAGGCTGTTGCCGGTTCAGTAACCAGTCGATCAGATCGTCACTGGTCGTCTCCGGCTCCCAGCCGGGAATGACCCGCTGCATCTCCGCGCATGCGAGTAACGCCTGAGCCGTCGCGTCCGTGATCGACGGGTCACCCGGGATGACAAGAGGAACGCCGCCGTCCCGGTTGCGATTGTCCAGCACCCAGGTGAGTGTTCGCCTGAGCCAGTGAGCGCTGGCGGGCGTGCGCTGCCGGCGATTGATGGCATACACCATTCCCGCGCTCGTCCACGTGCAGCTCGACGTGCCGTCGGCGTCGGATGGAAGACCGCCGTCCCGGTTCTGTATGGAAGAGACCCAACGCTCGGTGACCCGGAGAATCGAATCTATCCGCGACAGAGTTCGCCGTTCCCATGGGCTGATCTCACGTGGTGCGGAAGATGTGGTGGTGAACGGTCGGCTCGTACGAAGCCCGCCCGGCGGCCCAGGCGGTTCGCCTCGTATGCCGGCGGCGAGACGATCAAGCTGATGGGGGGTGATTCCGGACCGGAGGTCGATATAGGTGAAACGGCGTAAGAACTGCGGGATGAGGTTGTTCGCATCTGGTCCTGCTCCCGGCAGTAACAACGGGATCACGCGTCGTTCATCGGGTTTCTCCGCGAACAGGTCGATCGCGGTTCGAAATTCCTCGTGGTGCCACGCGCCGACGCCATGCTTGCCCAGGGCCACCAGCATCACATCGCAGTTCGATATGGCGGCCTCTATTTCGTTTTGCCACGCTCGCCCCGGAATCAGGGACCAGACGTCGAGCCAGCAGAAGATTCCCTTGTCCTGGACAAGCCGCCTGGCTATTTCGTGAACGATCTCGCCGTCCTGCGAGTTATAGCTGATGAAAGCGTGGTGGCTGACCATCTAGGTCTCACAGAAACCGAGTATCATGTCTGAGTCCAACGTTTCGACGACGATGTCAGCGGCTTCATTCAAGCCTTGTTTGGCCTGCGCCGACCTTGCGATGCCGACCACGAAGAGCCCGGCGTCGCGGGCCGATGCGGCGCCGACCCGGCTATCTTCGATGGCGAGGCAGTCGGTTGGCTCTCGTCGCAGCTGCCTGCACACTTCCAGGTACAAGTCCGGGGCGGGTTTCGGCCGCGCCACTTCGGTGCGGCAGACCGTCGTTGTGATGAGCCCGTCTAAACCGGTGACGGCCAGAGCGCGATTGAACTCCGGGCGTGGGGTCTGGGTGGCGATCGCCAGATCGATCCCGTTCTTCTGCAACTCCTGTGCGCAGGTCACGGCGTCGGGAAAGCGAACGATCTCCGCTTGGACTCTGACGGGGAAGTCCTTGCGGAATTCGCGCTCGACCTTTTTGGGGTCGACCGAAAGCCGCTGCGAGAAGTGGTGAAGCACATCGGGGAACGCGCGGCCCACGGCGTATTGCAGTTCACGGCCTGTTATTTTACGCCCTGCGGCGGCCAGCGCGACGCGCCAGGAGTCGAGGTAAGCACATTGCGAGTCCACCAACGTGCCGTCCCAGTCGAATACCACTGCTTTCACGCAGGCTCCCCATCGAACGCCGGTTCAAATATGCATCTCGCTCCCTCGTGCAAGCAGAAGAGGATGCCTTTTTAATCCGTTAGCGGGTTGCTATCGTAACAGCTTGCCGTCTATCGGACCATCGGCAGCGGCGATGGCTTGACCGAAATGTCGTGTGCCGCCTCGGTGTCACCTGAAGTAGAGCGCACTGGTCGAGTAAAGGTCTGGCCGATATCGATCGATCTGCACAAGGTGCGTGCCGCTCCTGTTCAACTCATGGCGCATTGTCACGCTCCATGCGTCGAGTTGATCTTCCCCGAAGCAGTACACATCTGGCCTGAATCGCAACGTGCTCCGCATGTCGACGTCGGGATCGGGAGCGCCGACGACCACATCGTGGACGAGGTCGGTACGCAGAATATTGGCCTTGCGCATCTGATGCGGCATGATCGGATCGCGTAGCTTGAGTCTTTTTACGGTAATGTCGTGCACCAGGAATACGGTCAGTCTGCCGTAGTCGTTGCATCGCTCGAGAAAGTGTAAATGTCCAGGGTGTAACGGGCCGTCAAATGTTCCCCAGGTGGCTACCCTCCTGCTGGTCATGGCTGATCCTACGACGCGACCCCCGATCTCCGTCCGCGCTCGCTGAACCGCATCGGCGTCGACGGTCCGCTCGCCATTTCGTTGATCGGTCCCGAGACCCGTGGACTGCTTGCGTCGGCGTGCTCATCGTTGTCGGCCGGCACGGACGGTTCTCAGACGCCGACGAATCGCAGCAGCACGTGCAGGTCGTGTACGGCGTCGGACAGGGACCAGATCGCGGTGCCCAGCACGGCCGCGGTCGCCAGGGCCGGGATGGCGCGCATCGCCGCCGGCGGTCCCAGCAGGGCGGCGACGCGGCGGGGGACCGGGCCGGCGCCGCGGATGCCGAGCGCGGCGTTCTCTGGGCGGCCCCGGCCCCGGCCGGCGGCCAGCGCGGCCTTGCCGACCGCGTGTGCGACGCGTCGGCGGTCGCCGGTGACCGCCGCGGCGCGCTCGTCGGCCCAGCGTTCGACGGTGTAGGCGACGGCCGTGGCGAGCGGGCGCAGCAGGGGATTGGCGGCGGCGCCGAGCTGGGCGAGGGCGACGAAGGCATAGTGGTGGCCGGCGAGGTGCGTGCGCTCGTGCGCGAGCAGGATGGCGCGTTCGCCCGGGTCGAGGGTGTCGAGCATGCCGGTGGAGACGACGACGCGGCCGGGCAGCCCCGGGAGCGCGTACGCGTCCGGCACCGGGTCCTCGACGATCACCAGGTCGTCCGTGGCGGCCAGGCATGCGGCGTCCATGGCGGCGCGCGCCAGGGTCCGGCAGCGGAGGGTGAACAGGCGCACGGCGGCGACGGTGGCCAGGGCGAGCAGCAGGCCCGCGGCGACCGCGACGGACAGCTCGACCGGATCCCGGCGCGCGGCTAGGCGGAGCGACCACTGCCCGAGGGCGGCCAGCGGTGGGACGCGCAGCAGGCCGGTGAGGGCGAGCAGCCCCAGAGAGAAGGTGCCGGCGGCGGCCAGCACGAGCGCGGAGAGGGTGAGCAGCCAGGTGGCCAGGCGAGGTTCGCAGCGCGCGGCCAGCAGCCGGGCGCCGGGCGCGGCGAGCAGCGTGAGCAGCAGCGGCAGGTAGACGGCGACGCGCATCGCGGGTCCTAAAGGTTCCGTCCGAGGGCAGGGACGCGACCGCCGCGGCGAGACGTCACCCGGACGCCGTGTCGCAGGACGGCGGGGCGGTGGGACAGGTCTTGGGGGTGGGTCAGGGGGCGGTGCGGGGTGGTGGGGTGGCGTGGCTCATGGTCGCGGGAGTCGGCTTGGTTCGCCCGGCGATCGGCGGGGCGGTGCGACGGGTCTTGGGGGTGGGTCAGGGGGCGGTGCGGGGTGGTGGGGCGGTGTGGCTCATGGCGGAGGGGGCCGGCCTGGTTCGCCCGACGACCGGCGGTGGCGCGGCGAGGCGGCGGATGGGACACCGCTAGCGGCCGGGGTCGAGAAGTTGCCGGATCAGGTCCTCGTCGTCGGGCGTCAGGTCGCCGACGAAACGGCTGAGGACGGCCGCGCGGTCCGGTCGCTCGTCCAGATACCCGCGCATGCGCCGGGCGGCGAGTCCCGCCTCGTCGGCGACGGGTGCGTACGCGTAGGCGCGGCCGTGCTGCGTGCGGGTGAGCTGACGCTTGGCGTGCAGGCGCGTGAGGATCGTCACCACGGTGCTGTAGGCGAGGCCGCTGCCGAGGCGTTCGATGACCTGCCCGGTGGTCATCGGCCCGTCGGCCTGGTGCAGCACGGTGAGGATCTCGGCTTCGAGCTGTCCCTTGGCGCGTCGTCGGCCCTGATCGGGGGGATAGGTCATGGTTTGTGCTCCCCTGGGAGTACCTTCTACAGTGCTGTAGAAATTCTATTGCATTGTAGAAGACGGAAGTCCGAGTGTGCCACGGGCCCGGGAGCGCGGCGCGGGCGGGGGAGGACGGGAAGTGCAGATCACTTTTTTGATCCACAACGCCTACGGCATCGGCGGGACGATCCGTACGACGTTGAACCTGGCCGCCGCGCTCGCCGACCGCCACGACGTGGAGATCGTCTCCATGCTCCGCCACCGTGCGCGCCCCCGGTTCGCGGTCGATCCGCGCGTACGGCTGGTTCCGCTGGTGGACCTGCGCGAGGGCTCGCCCGACGCGGCGGACCCGCGGCTGCATGAGCCGGCCGTCGCCTTCCCGGCCGCCGAGAAGCGGTACCGGCAGTACAGCCGGCTCACCGACCTGCGAGCCGAGGAGTACCTGCGCCGCTGCACGGCCGACGTGATCATCGGCACCCGGCCCGGCGTCAACGTCTACCTCGCCCGGTTCGGCCCGCGCGGTGCGCTGCGCATCGCGCAGGAGCACCTCACCCACGACGCTCACAGCAAGAGGCTGCGCGCCGAACTGGCCCGTCACTACGCCGACCTGGACGCGGTGGTCACCACGACCGAGGCGGACGCCGCCGTCTACCGGGCGCGGATGCCGTTGCCCGGCGTCCGCGTGGTGGCCGTGCCCAACGTCGTACCGGAACCGCCGGTCCCGCCGTCGGACGGCGCCGCGCCCGTGATCGCGGCCGCCGGGCGGCTCGTCCGCGGAAAACGCTTCGACCTGCTGATCGACGCGTACGGGCAGGTCGCCGCCAAGTACCCCGAGTGGACCCTGCGGATCTACGGCGCCGGGCCGGAGCGGGAACGCCTGACCGAGCTGATCGGGGAGCGCGGCCTCGACGGGCAGGCGAGGTTGATGGGGGCGCGCTCGCCGATCGAGGCCGAGTTCGCCCAGGCCGCCATCGTCGCGTCCGCCTCCACCGCGGAGTCCTTCGGGATGACGCTGGCCGAGGCCATGCGCTGCGGGGTGCCGGTGGTGAGCACGGACTGCCCGCTGGGTCCCGCGGAGATCATCACGCCGGGTGTCGACGGCCTGCTCGTCCCGGTCGACGACGGTCAGGCCCTGGCCGGCGCGCTCCTCGAACTCGTCTCCGACGAGACGGTCCGCCGCCACATGGGGCAGGCCGCGCTGGTCTCGGCCCGGCGCTTCGACCCCGGACCCATCGTCGGGCGGTACGAACGGCTCTTCGCGGAACTGGCCGAGAGCCGCCGCACCCGGAGCCGTTCCACGGTGTGGCGCCGGCGTCTCCGCCGCGTCCTGCGCCGCTGACGGGAGCCCGTACGACGGTCGATCAGCGGGCGGGCGGCGGCGGTGGCGGCGTGCCGTACGGCGGGACCGGCGGCGGGGGAGTGGCGGTCGCGGGGCGGGGCCGGTTCAGTACGTCGGTGATGCCCTCGATTCCCCGGCTGACGCCGAGACCGACCAGCGCGGCGAGGCCCACGACGAGCGTTCCGACCCAGGAGGTGGCGCCGTTGTAGGCGATGATCCACTGGAGCAGCGCGATGATCGTGACCGCGAACAGGGTGCCGAACACCCCGGCCCGGCGTCCGAAGACGCTGACCCCGCCCAGCAGCACGGCGGCGAGGGCGAGCGTGGTCAGGCTCGCGCCCTGCGAATCGGCCGCCTGAAGACGGATGAGCATCGGAACGGCGGCCAGCCCGGCGAGGAGGCTGGATCCGGTGAGCCCGGCGACGACGCCGAGACTGCCGCGCGGGTCGGTCCACCGCGCGGGGTCGCCGGTCCTGCGGGCGGTGCCCAGCGCGGTGCGGACCCCGGGGACGAGCCACAGCGCACCGCCGCCCACCGAGACCACGAGGAAGATCCCGTACCACATGGCGGTCGAGTACGAGCTGTGGAACGGCATCGGGATCAGCACGCCATGGGTCAGCTTGAGCACGATCGCCTGGATGACGGCGGCGGCTCCGAGCGTCAGCGCCCAGGACGGCACCGACAGCACGGCGACCAGGACGCCGAGCACGAACCCGATGAGCGTGGCGAGGACGATCGCCACGAGCACGGCGGGAAAGGTGCCCCAGCCGTGCGCGGTGGCGAGGTAGGCGGCCAGCGTGCCGGTGAAGCCGGTGATGGTCCCGGCCGCGAGGTTCGGCGAGCCGGTGCGAAAGGAGAACGCCAGCCCGGCGGCCAGCAGGCCGAGATATCCGGCCTGGCCCAGGGCCGAGGTGACGCCGTGCGGGGAACTTCCGGCGGCCACCCCGATCATCAGGAGGACGGCGATGACCAGGAGCACGCCCTCCCAGATCAGGTGGGGGAGCAGCCGGTCACGGCCGGCGGACGCGTCCGGTGCGACCGGTGCGGTGGACGGCCGCGGCGGCGGACCGCCCGGCGCCTGATGCCCGTAGGCCCAGGCCGGCTGCGGAGGCTGGTACGGCGGCGGGGGCGGTTGCTGCGGCATCCCGGGCGGCGGAGGCGCCGCCTGTCCCTGCGCCCACCACGGCGCCGCACCCTGCCCTGGGGGCGCACCCGGCACCCCCGCAGGTGCCTGCGGCGCGGGCTGCCCGCCCCCACCGAACCCAGGTTGTCCGGTGGTGCCGGAGGCGGGTTGCGAGGGTTGCCCGGTCCCGCCGGAGACGGGTTGTCCGGTCCCGCCGGACGTGGGTTGCCCAGCCCCGCCGGACGTGGGTTGCCCAGCCCCGCCGGACGCGGGTTGTCCGGTGGTGCTGGAGGCGGGTTGCGAGGGTTGCCCGGCTCCGCTGGAGGCGGCCTCGTGCGGGCGGTCGGTCCGGGTCGCGTCGGCCGGGCCGTCGCCGGGGCCGTCCGGACGGCCGGACGTGGGCTCGCTCTCCGCGGATCCGCCCGACGGAGACTCGTCGGCCGGGGACTCGCCGGGGGGTTGACTCACTGCCGCCTCCTCTGGAGCACGTCCATCCGCGGACATGATTCCACCCGGGCGCGCCGATGATCGACAGATCGGCGGAAAGTGGACGCACGCCGGAAAGCCCGCCCTGGCCGCGGCGTCGGTCACGGCGCCGGCGGCGTCCGTAGCGGGTCGCTCAGTGGGGCAGTTTGACGACCGACACGAAGAAGTCGTCGATCTGGCGGACGATGCGGATGAAGTCGTCGAAGTCCACCGGCTTGGTGACGTACGCGTTCGCGTGCAGGTCGTAGCTGTTCAGGATGTCCTCGTCCGCCTCCGACGTCGTCAGCACGACGACGGGGATGGAGCGCAGGTCCGGGTCGGCCTTGATGTCGCGCAGGACCTCCCGGCCGTCCTTACGCGGCAGGTTGAGGTCGAGCAGGATCAGGTCGGGCCGGGGCGCGCCGGCGTGCGGACCCTGCCGCCGCAGGTAGGCCGTCGCCTCCTCGCCGTCGCTGACGACGTGGAGGTTGTTGCTGACCTTGTTGTCGTCGAACGCCTCCTTGGTCAGGAGCACGTCACCGGGGTCGTCCTCCACGAGGAGGACCTCGATCGAGCGTGCGCCGTCAGCCATCGTTCTCTCCAGCGGGAAGGGTCCAGCGGATGGTCGTGCCGGTACCACCGCCGGCGGTGGTACCGGAGTCGTTCGGGTCATCGGAGTCGTTCGGGTCATCGGAGGCGGACGCGGAGGTGTCGAGCCAGATCCGGCCGCCGTGATGCTCGACGATCTTCTTGCACATCGCCAGGCCGATGCCCGTCCCCGTGTAGACGTCCTGGGGATGGAGGCGCTGGAAGATGAGAAAGATGCGTTCACCGTACTTGGCGTCGATCCCGATGCCGTTGTCGGAGCAGGAGAACTCCCAGAACGCGCCGTCCCGGCGGGCGCCGATGTGCACGCGTGGCGGCTCGTCGCCGTGAAACTTGATCGCGTTGCCGATGAGGTTCTGCAGCAACTGGGTGTACTGCGTCTGGTCGCCCGGCAGCCGCGGCAGCTCGTCGGCGGTCACCTCGGCCTCGGTCTCCTCGCGCAGCTGGGCGAGGCTGAACAGCGCCCGCTCCAGGCACACCCGCAGGTCGATCGTTGCCTCGCGGCGCTCGATCCGTCCGACGCGGGAGAAGCTCAGCAGGTCGTTGATGAGCACCTGCATGCGCTTGGCGCCGTCGACCGCGAAGTCAACGTACTGCTTGCCGCGGTCGTCCAGCTTGTCGCCGTACTTCCGCTCCAGCATCCGGCAGAAGCTGGCGACCTTCCGCAGCGGCTCCTGCAGGTCGTGGCTGGCGACGTACGCGAACTGCTCCAGCTCGGCGTTGGACCGGCGCAGCTCGGTGGCCTGTTCGTCCAGCCGGCGCCGGGCCTCGGAGGTGAAGCGCCACTCGTCGATGAGGCGCTGCCGCATGCCGTCGACGATGGCGGCCAGCTCGACGAACTCCGCCGAGCCGCGGAGTTCGAGCGAGTGGGTGAGGTCGCCCTGCGCCACCGCCCGTACGTTGGTGGCCAGTGACGACAGCGGGCGGAGCACGCCCCGCCGGATCAGCCACGTGAGACCGGCCGCCGACAGCACGGTGATCAGTACGGCCAAGGCCAGGGACCAGTAGACCTCCTCGACCCGATCGTCCAGCCGGCGGGCGAACCTCTGGTACAGGGCGGTCTGGTCCTTCTGGAGCGACGCGTTGGCGGCGCGGATCCGCGAGAAGGGCGCCTCTCCGGTGTCCGGCGCGGAGCCGCGCCGGGCGGCGAGGGGCTCGGCGTACCCGGCGCGCCAGTCCGCGGCGGCCCGGTCGAGGGCGGCGATGTCGGCGACGGAACGGCCGGAGCCGCCGACCTCGCTCAGCAGGCGCCGCATGGTGGCGGACGCACGGGCCTGTTCGGCGATCTTCTGCCGGTACGTCGCGAGCGCGGCGCGGTCGCCGGAGGCCGCGTACTGGCGGATCGCCGTGTCCTGCTGGCCGATGGCGCCGCTCAGCTGCGACTGCAGCAGCGCCGCCGGGACGATGTGACCGGTGATGAGCTCGCGAGTGTGCGACTGGCGGTAGATCGCCGCGCCCGACTGGGCGAGGGAGGCGATGAGGAGGATCCCGAGGATCAGCCCGCCGAGCCCGAACCACTGACCGATCCGTACGCGGCCGAGCCGGCTCTTCGGCACCGTGGGCACGAACGGAGCGATGACCGGCGGATCGGCGGGCGCGGAGTCGCCCGCGTCGGGCCGGGGAGACGCGTCGTCGGTGGTCTCGGGGGCGGCGTCGCCGTCCGCGGTCACGGGCGTTCTCCGCTGAGCAGGAGGATGGCGAGGTCGTCGGTGAGCCCGCCGCCGTTGAGGTTCTCGGCCTCGGCGACGAGGGCGTCGAGGAGGTCCTGCCCGGTCAGGCCGTCGTCCAGCGCGTCACGGGTGAGGCCGAGCAGGCCTTCGGTGTCGAGCCGCTGGGGACCGTCGCCGACGCGTCCTTCGATGAGCCCGTCGGTGTAGAGCATCAGGGCCCAGTCGCCGGGCAGCGCGACGGTGGCCGCGGGCCACTCGGCGTCGGGGAACAGGCCGAGCGCGGGGCCGCAGTCGTCCTCCGGGAGCGCCTCGACGGTGGCGCCGCCGAACAGCAGGGGCCGGGGGTGCCCGGCACGGTAGACGGTGGCGTGGGTCTGGTCGGGCGCGATGGTGATCATGCAGAGGGTGGTGAAGATCTCTTCGGTCCACCGCTCCAGGGTCAGGACCTCGTCGAGAGTGGTGAGCAGGTGACCGCCCGTGAGACCGGTCAGGACGAGCGTGCGCCAGGCCATGCGGAGCCGTACGCCGAGCGAGGCCTCATCGGGGCCGTGGCCGCTGACGTCGCCGATCATGAGGTGGACGGCGCCGTCGGGGGTCTGGATGGTGTCGTAGAAGTCGCCGCCGAGCAGGGCGCGGCGGCGGCCGGGACGGTAGCGGGTGTGGTGGCGCAGCCCGCCGTCCCGGAGCCGCGGGACCGGGAGCAGGCCCTGGGCCAGGCGGGTGTTCTCCCGGCCGAGCAGACGCGCCTCGACGAGTTCGCGCTCGGACGCCTCGGCGCGTTTCCGCTCGAGCGCGTAGCGCAGCGCCCGCGCCAGCAGCGCGGGCTCGACCTCCTGCTTGACCAGGTAGTCCTCGGCGCCGGCGGCGACCGCCGCCACCCCGACCTGCGCGTCGTTCAACCCGGTCAGCACGAGCACGGCGGCACGCGGGGCCAGGGAGAGGACCTCCCGCAGCAGGTCCAGGCCGTCGGCGTCCGGCAGCGACAGGTCCAGCAGCACGCAGTGGAAGTTCGGCGCGCCGGCCAGCATCTCGCGGGCCTCGGCGAGGCTGCGGGCCACGGACAGGCCCGCGTCCAGGTCCGTCTCGTCGAGGAACTCCTGGACCAGCACCGCGTCGCCCAGGTCGTCCTCGATCAGCAGGATCCGCAGCGCGTCACGCCCCACCACCGGAACGTCCGCCGCCGACGACGCACCAACGGTCCTCACCGGGCTCCCGGCCTTTCACGAGACGTGTGCGGGGCCGCGCCCGAGGGTCCGTCCGCCCCACGAACCATGGTCACTCGCACACTCCCGCTTCTTGAGCGGGAAGCCCGCTTCGATGGTGGTGTGCCACGATACCGGCCGTAATTGCCGAGCGACAACGGACCGCCCCGTATGCGCCACACGGCTCATCGGCGCCACCGAAGGACCTCACGGGCGCCGTGCGTCTGCGGCCGTGTCCTTCGGCGGGCGGAGGTCACCGCTGTCCTGGCGGACCTCCGTGGCCGGCAGGCCCTCGGCCGCCTCGTGGCGCGTGGCCCCGATCCGGGCCGGGGCCACGCGCCGGAGTCACGACCGCACCGTCAACCGCATCGCGCCGATGCCACTGATCGATGTGTCGATGAGGTCGCCCGGCCGGATCGGGCCGACGCCAGGAGGCGCCCCGGTGAAGATGAGGTCGCCGGGCACCAGCGTCATGACCCGGGAGGCGTAGGACACGATCGCCGGTACCGGGGTCAGCAACTCCTTCGTCGTCACGTGCTGGCGGTGGTCGTCGCCGTTCACGACGAGGTCGATCTGGAAGGCGGTCGGGTCGGTGGCCTCGTCAGCGGTGGTGATCCACGGGCCGACCGGGCTGAAGGTGTCATAGCTCTTGCGACGCGAGCGGTCGCCCGTGCTGCGGACGGTCATGTCGAGCCCGAGCGTGTAGCCGAACACGTGGGCGAGGGCGTCCTCCTCCGGAATGTCCTTGCCGCCGCGGGCGACGACGATGACCAGCTCGGACTCGTGGTGGATCTCGTGACCGGCGGCGACCTCCGCGGCGGGCAGGACGATGGCGTCGCGAGGCCCGCTGATCGACGACGGCGCCTTCAGGAAGACGTCGAAGTTCATCATCCACGACTCGACCTTGCCGAGCGTCCGCTCCTGGACCCCGTGCATCTCCTCCACGTGCGCCGCGTAATTGCTCGCGCACGCCACGATCTTCGACGGGTTGAGCGCGGGCGCCAGCAGCCGTACCTCCGCCACGGGCACGGCCGATCCCGCCGCGGCGGCCTCCTCCAGCGCCGGTCGTACGGCGGGGAAGTCCCGGCACAGCCGGCGCCACCACCCGGCCGTCAGCGGGTCGGTTTCGTGCGGCCACGGCAGGGCGCCGGTCACGTCGGTGACCGTCTCACCGGTGACGACGCCGAGCCGGTGGTCGTCGAACAGGGCGAGCTTCACAGGACTCCTTGCTGGGGGACGAAGGTGGACGTGACGGCCTGCGCCGCGGCGAGCGTCTCCTCGCGGTAGATGCCGAGCGCGCGCAGGACCGGGGCGTCACTGATACCGAAGAGGTCGGCGTTCTCGGCGGCGTGGTGCTCCACGGCCGACCACGACGGCACGACGAACATGTCGCCCGGTTCCCAGTCGAACCGTTGTTCGTCGATCACGCTGTGCCCGACGCCGCGGTGCACCACGAAGATCTGGTTGCCGGACCGCCGGCACGGCGTCGTCGAACGGCCGGCGATCAACCGACGCACGCCGCAGGCGAGCGTGGGCAGCACGCTCGCGCCCGACCGCGGGTTGGCGAACTCCACCGCGACCGTGGGGGCGTCGGGGCGTTCGGCCGCACGCCGGTCCAGTTCGGCGGCAGTGTCGTTCCAGCGGTAGATGAGCAGCGGCGAGGGCTTCGGATCGAGCGCGCCGGTGACCTGTTCGTCGGCGAACCGCCCGGACGAGGCGCCGTAGGCCGCGACAGACCGGTTGCGCTCCCCGTCGACCGGCTGGCTGGTGGCCGGGTGCGGCTCGAAGAAGATGCCGTCCAGCGCTTCGATCATCGGCAGGTCGAGCCCGTCGAACCACAGCATCGAACCGTCAGTGGTGCTGGAGTGGTCGTGCCAGGCCCAGGCCGGGGTGAGCACGAGGTCGCCGGGCCGCATGTCGCAGGCGTCGCCGTTGACCGTGGTGAACACGCCCTCGCCTTCGAGCACGAACCGGATCGCCCCAGGGGTGTGCCGGTGCGCCGGTGCGGTCTCGCGTCCACCGAGGCACTGCACCGCTCCCCACAGCGTGCCCGCGGCGTACGGGCGTCCGCCCAGCCCGGGGTTGCGCAGGCTGAGCACCCGGCGTTCGCCGCCGCGCTCGACCGGGATGAGGCCGATGGCACGTTCGGCCAGTGGCCGGTAGGTGCGCGCCGACCACAGCCACGGCACGGCCTTCGGCCGTGGCGTCGGCGTGAGCAACTCGCCGGTCACGGTCCACAGGGGGGCGAGACCGACCGCGTCGACGTCCCGGTAGAACGCCTCCAGCGCCTGGTCGATGTTCACGGTCACGAGGATTTACCTCCCTCTCAGGTGAGCGAGTCGGCGGCCACCGGCGCGGCCACCATTCCCGGGCGGCGGCCCAGGCCGAGCGCGACCAGCGCGCCGAGCGCGGCGGCCACGGCGACGGCGACGAACAGCACCGTGTTGTCGTCGTGGAACCAGCCGAGCAGCCACCCGCCGGCGTACGGGCCGAGGATCGCCCCGACCCGTCCGACGCCGAACATCGCGCCGGTCCCGGTGCCGCGCACATGCGTCGGGTACGACTGGGCCGCCAAGCCGTTCAGCACGAACTGGCCGCCGACGATGCCGAACCCGGCGACCGCCACGAGCACGACGTCCACCACCGTGCCGTCGACGGCCGCGATCAGCGCGACCGCGACGGTGCTCACCGCGAGCAGGTAGACGAGCCCGCGTCGCATGCTGGTCCACCCGCGGTCGTCCAGCAGCGCGACGAACAGGCCGCCGACGACGCCACCGATCTGCAGCAGCGCGCCGAAGGAGAACGAGGTGCCGAAACCGTTGCCGCGCGCCTCCATGAGCGTCGGCATCCAGCCGGACAGCCCGTAGATGTCGAACAGCACGAGGAAGGCGCAGGCCCACAGCGCGATGGTCGTCCGCCGGTACCGGTCCGACAGCAGGATCGCGACGATCTCCACGGTACGGGCACGGTCGCGAGGCCGCCCGAACACGGCTCCGGCGTACGCTCCGGCCCGGTCGGGGCGTACGCGGCCGAGGACCTCGGCGGCGTCCTCGTGCCGGCCGCGCATCACCAGGAACTGCACCGACTCCGGCAGGGTGAACCACAGGACAATCGCGATCGGTACGGACAGGCCGCCGAGCCAGTAGAGGATCTGCCAGCCGTGGCCGGGGGTGAGCCAGATCCCGGCAGCCGAGGCGAGCACGCCGCCGAAGGCGTATCCGGAGATGCCGAGCGTGCCCATCCGGTTGCCGCTGGCGGCCGGGGTGAACTCGTTGATGTAGGCGGTGCCCAGCGGCATGATCACGCCGAGGCTCAGCCCGGTGACGCCGCGGAGCGCCACGAACGTCGTGAACGAGCCGGCCAGTGCGGCGGTCAGCACGCTGAACACCCCTGCGAACAGCAGTGCGGACAGCAGCACCGGCCGCCGGCCGTACCGGTCGGCGACCGGCCCGTGGGCGAGGGCGCCGACCGCGAAGCCGATCAGTCCGGAGGAGACGAGGAACCCGGCCTCGCTGTGACTCAGGCCCCACGGCTTGACCACGTAGTGGATGACGTACGACGGGTTGAGCGTGTCGTAACCGTCGAAGACGGTCGCTGCGATGATCGAGGCGATGAGCGTCCAGTGGAACGGCGTCAGTGACGCGGACCGGAGTTCTTCGCGGGCGTCCAGCGGCGGGCCGGACTCGATGGCGGCCATGGGAGCCTCCTGGGCCGAGGGGTGAGGGTCAGGACAGGGAAGGTTCGGCCAGTCGGTCACGGAGTTCGGCGGCGGGTACGCCGATGCCGAACCTGCGCACGCTCTCCAGCAGCGAGACGCGCCGCAGCCATACACGGGCGCGGCCGGGATCGGCGGCGATGGCGCGCAGTTCGGCCTGGTTGCGGCGGCGGAGCGTCTCGTCGCGCTCGCGCATGCGCTGCGTGTTGCGCTCGGTGTCGGCCTGCACGTACTCCAGCGCGATGCGGCGGCGACACTCGGCGAAGGCGTCGAACTCCTCCTCGCCCGCCTCGCCCCGGCGGACCCGTACCATCCGGCGCGTCAGGTCCATGGCGTCGTGGATGCCGCTGTTGAGCCCCACACCTCCCATCGGGCTGTTGATATGCGCCGCATCGCCGATGAGGAAGGCGCGACCGCGCCGGAAGACGCTCGCGACCCGCTGGTGCACGCTGTAGATCTGGTGGTCGACGATCGGGTAGCCCTCCGGGCGTGGCGCGACGCCCCGCAGGCGCGCCTGCATCACGTCCGGCCGGGTCGCCTCCTCGGCCGGCACCCGCGCCGGCACCGGCCACAACACCCGCCACGACTCCGGGGTGCGCAGGATGAACAGCCACTCGTCCGGGTCGGCGATGTAGTTGACCTCAGCGATGCCGGGGAGCTGTTCGCGCATGTCCACCGGGGTGCTGACGATCAGGAAGCGCTCGGTGTAGGTGTGGCCCTCGAACGGGATGGCCAGGGACCGCCGGACCGTGCTGCGCGGGCCATCGGCACCGATGAGGTAGGCGGCGCGCAGTGTCCGCGGCCCTTGCGGGGTCTCGATGGTCACGGTCACGGCGTCGCCGTCCTGCTCCGCGCCGATGAACCGCGACCCGAACAGCAGGTCGGCGTCCGGCTCCCGGTGCAGCCGCTCGTACAGGAAGCGCACGAGGTGCTGCTGGTTGAGCTGGAGCCGGTACGGATAGCGGGTCTCGTCGGCGAGGAGCCCGAGGTCGAACTCGGCGACGAGACCCTCGGCGCGGTCACGGAACTGGTACCTGGGCACCACCAGGCCCTCGTCGTGCATCCGCCCGGTGATGTCGATCTCCTCCAGCAGCTCGAGCGTCGCCGCGTGGAAGGTGGAGGCGCGCCAGTCCGGGCTCGGCCGCGGGGCGGTCTCGACGACGACCACGGGCACGTCCTGCCGTACAAGTGAGGCGGCGGCGGTCATCCCGACCGGGCCCGCTCCGATGACGACCACCGGGAGATCGGTTCTGTTCGGCATGTCCGGGACACTACGAAATCGTTCTTCCTATGGGAATAGTTCTCTATATAGTTCCGCTATGTCGAATTCTTCGGTGGACAACGCACTCCGGCTGCTGCAACTGGTGGGGGAGCGGAAGGTGATTCGCGTCGCCGAGGCGGCCGAGACCCTGGGCACCGCACGCTCGACCGCGCACCGGCTGCTCGCCGCGCTGCTTCGGCACGGGTTCGTGGTCCAGGACAAGCCGAACGGCGTCTACCGTCCCGGGCCGGCGCTGACCGAGATCGGTGCCGCCGCCATCGGCGGTATCGACATCCGCCGTGTCGCCCGCCCCGTCCTGGAGGACCTGCGCGAACGCACCCAGGAGACGATCAGCCTCAGCACGCTGGAGGGCCGCGACGTCCGGTTCATCGACTGCGTGGAGAGCCCGCGCGCGGTCCGTGTCGGCAGCCGTACAGGTGTGGTGTTGCCGGCCAACTGCACGGCGGGCGGCAAGTCGCTCCTGGCGGCGATGCCACCCGCCGATCTGAGTCGCCGTTACGCCGGTCACGACCTGCCCGCGCGCACGTCTTCCTCGGTCGCGGACTGGGAGGACCTGCTGGCAGAGCTGGCCGAGATCCGGCGTACCGGCTACGCGCTCAACGTTGAGGAAGGCGAGAGCGGCATCTGCGCGGTGGGCGCCGCGATGCGCGACCTGACCGGAGCCCCGGTCGCCGCCATCGCCGCCGTCATCCCTTCGAGCCGGATGCCGACCGTCGAGGCCGGCCGTGCCCTCGCCCCCCTCGTGACCGAGGCGGCGCGCGCCGTGGAGGACCTGCTCCATGCCGCGGTGTGAGTCCGTCTCCACGTGCCGTCGGTGCACGGTGTGGCCGGGTGCGAAGCCGGTTCGGCGAAGTACTCCCCTGGACAGGCCGCCGGTTGACGACTTTCCTGATCTCGGCGGGACACGGGCCGAGGCAGAGGGGAAGGCGATCGGGTGGACGCGGGTACGGAGCTGACGCGTGAACGGTGGGAGGCCAACGCCGCGTACTGGGTGAAGATCATCCGGGAGGGGCGGGACCGCTACCGGACGGAGCTCACCGACGACGCCCTGCTCGGCGCGGTCGGGGAGTGCGCCGGGCTGCGGGTCCTCGACGCCGGGTGCGGCGAGGGGTATCTCACCCGCCGGCTCGCGGGACTCGGCGCGCACGTCGCCGGGATGGACGTCTGCCGGGGGCTGGTGGAGGCGGCGGCCGGGCTCGGCGGCGCGTACGCGTCCGCGAGCGTCGACGCCCTGCCCCTCCGCGACGGCACCCTTGACCTGGTGGTCTGCAACCACCTGTTCAGCCACCTGCCCGACCCGTCGGGCGCGATCGGTGAGTTCGGTCGGGTGCTGCGGAGCGGCGGGCGGCTGGTCGTCCTCACGCTGCACCCGTGCTTCTACAACGAGGCCTCCGAGCGCGGCGCCGCCGACAGCGTGCCGGCGTCGCGGTACTTCGCCGCGCGTGGCATCGACCAGCACTTCGTGGTGGACGGGCTGGAGTCGCCCTCGGTCATCACGTCATGGCTGCGGCCGCTGGAGTACTACTCCGCGACGTTGCGCGACGCCGGGTTCGTCATCACCGACATCCGCGAGCCCCGCCCGGACGAGGAGCAGGTGCGCGCCGACCCGTGGTGGCACGAGGGCTTCCCGACCGCCCTGTTCATCCTGCTGACCGCCGAACGGCGGTGAGCGCCGCCTCCGGAGCGCGGCGGGGTTTTTGAGACGGGCCCTACGGCTTGCGGCCGACGCCGCCGGCCATCCAGATGCCCTTCGGCGGCGCGGTGTCCACCGGTCCGTCGGGACGCCAGTCGCGGAGCGGCACCAGGCCCGGCTCGGCGAGTTCCAGGCCGTCGAAGAAGGGACGCACCTCGTCGAGCGTACGGGCGGCGTTGGCGCCGGGCCGGTCCAACAGGGCCCGGTAGACGTCCTCGACCGGGGTGACGGCGTCGGGGCGGTTGTCGAACACGGCGTGGGACAGGACGAGGTGGCTGCCGCCCGGCAGCAGGTCGCGCAGGAGGGCGACGCTCTTGAACGGCTCGTCCGAGTGCGGGATGAACTGCAGCGCGCCGAGGATGACGACCGCGACCGGCCGGCCGAAGTCGATCAGCCCGTCGTCCCGGCAGCGTTCGACCATCTCCCGTGGACGCAGGATGTCGCCCTCGACCACCGAACTCGACGCGCTGTCGACCAGGATGGCGCGGGCGTGGGACAGGACGACGGGATCGCTGTCGACGTAGACCGTCACGCTGCCGGGGCCGTGGGACCGGGCGACCTCGTGGGTGTTGTTCCGCGTCGGCAACCCGGCGCTGACGTCGATGAACTGCCGGATGCCGCGCTCGCGGAGATGCCGTATGGCGCGGCCGAGGAACCGCCGATTCTCCACGACCATGCTCTTGATCTCCGGAGCGATGGCGAGGAGCCGGTCGGCGGCGTCCCGGTCGGCGGCGAAGTTGTCCTTGCCGCCGAGGAAGTAGTCGTTCATGCGCGCGATGTTGGCGACACTCGTGTCGAAGCCGCCGGGAGCCCGGTGGCGCGGGGAGCGGCCGGACGTCATGGCAGCGGCGCGTCCGAGCCGGCGACGTGGAGCGGGACGCCGCGCGTGCGCAGCGCCGCGAGCTCTTCCTCCGGCGTGCCGGAGTCGACGATGACCAGGTCGAAGGCGGTCAGCGGCGCGAGCTGGTGCAGGCCGTTCTTGGCGAACTTGCTGTGGTCCACCAGCAGTACCCGCCGGTCGGCCGAGTCCATCAGCGCGAGCTTGACGGCGACGGTCTCCTGCGACTGGTGGTAGCAGTGGCCGTTGGTGATCGCGGTCGTGGACATGAACAGCACGTCCGCGTGGAGGGACCGGATGGCGTCGCAGGTGCGCAGCCCGAGGAAGGCGTCGTACGCCGGGTAGTACGCGCCGCCGAGCGCGATCAGGTCGATGTCGGGCTTGCCGGCCAGCAGGTTGACCGCGGCCAGGAAGTTCGTGATCACGGTGAGCGGGCCGCGCGAGGGCAGGAGCTCGGCGACGGACAGCCCGGTGGTGCTCTCGTCGATCATGATCGAGTCGCCGGGGGAGACCAGTCCGGCCGCCGCGTCGGCGAGTTGCCGCTTGGCCTCGGCCATCGCCTGGAGCCGGTGCCGTACGTCGCCGTGGTACATGGCCGACGGCTGCGCGGTGGCGCCGCCGCGGATCTTGCGCAACCAGCCCTTGCTCTGCAGCACGTCGAGGTCGCGGTGGATGGTCATCACGCTGACGTCGTACGCCTCGGCGAGCGCCTTGATCTGCACGAACCCCTCGTCCGCCACGCGCTGGCGGATCTTCTCGCGGCGTTCACGCGAGGCCGCGCCGTCGCTGACGGCGGGTGCCGTCGCGTCCTCTGTCACCTGGGCTCCTTCCCCCCGTGTACGCCGCAGTGTGATGTTGGCGTGGAAAGTAACATACACCCCGCTTCGCCGTCACAGGGGGGATACGGCGTGCTGGCGACCTGCCGCGGCGACCCGGACCTCGTACTTCTTAACAGCTGTTAACAGTAATCGATGTTAAGTACGCCGAGAATCTTGACATTCTTCGCACCAGAGGTGTTGTGTTCATCACGTCAACCAGGCGGTGACCCGATGGCCGCCGTGCCTCCTCGTCCCCCTTCGCCGGAGGAGAACGTGAAGAAGCTCCTGCCCAGAACGGCCGCCGCGGCCGCGGCCGCCCTGCTCGCGCTCACCGCGGCGGCGGCCTGCTCGTCGAACGGATCCGGCGGGTCCGGTGGTGGTGGCAAGGACGCGAAGATCGCGTTCTTGATGCCGGACATCGCGTCGACCCGCTACGAGCTGTACGACGCGCCGCTGTTCAAGGCCAAGATGAAGCAGCTGTGCCCCGGCTGCACCGTGCTGTACCAGAACGCCGGCGCCGACGCCGCGAAGCAGCAGCAGCAGGCCAACTCCGTGCTGGCCCAGGGGGTCAAGGCCATCGTCATCGACCCGGTCGACTCGGCGGCGGCCGCCACGATCGTGCGGAACGCGCAGTCCCAGGGCGTCAAGGTCATCGCCTACGACCGGCCGATCCCCGCGACCAAGGCCGACTACTACGTCTCCTTCGACAACCAGAAGATCGGCGCGCTGATCGCCCAGTCGCTGGTCGACCATCTCAAGGAGAAGAAGGCCAAGGGCGGGATCCTGGAGGTCAACGGCTCGCCGACCGACGCCGCCGCCGGGCTGATCAAGAAGGGCATCCACAGCGCCGTCGACACCAGCGGGATCAAGCTGCTCGCCGAGTACGACACGCCGAACTGGGACCCCGCCAAGGCGCAGGACTGGGTGAGCGGCCAGATCAGCAAGTTCGGCGGCCAGATCGCCGGCGTGGTCGCGGCCAACGACGGCACCGGCGGCGGCGCGATCGCCGCCTTCAAGGCCGCGGGCGCGGACGTGCCGCCGGTGACCGGGAACGACGCCGAGCTCGCCGCGGCACAGCGGATCATCGCCGGCGACCAGTACAACACGATCTCCAAGCCGATCAAGATCGTCGCTGAGGCCGCCGCCACCGTGACGTACCAGTTCGTCCAGGGCAAGCCGCCCGCGGCGCAGACCACCCTGTTCAACACGCCGTCGCAGCTGTTCACGCCGACCGTGGTCACCCAGGACAACATCGCCAAGGTCCTGCTCGGGCCGGGCGGCGCGCTCAAGCCCTCCGCCGTCTGCACCCAGACGTACGCGGCGGCCTGCGCCAAGCTCGGCATCAAGTAGGCGGGACGAGTAGGAGTCCAGTAGGAAACGTCATGTCCACATCGCCCTCCGACGCGGGCACGCTGCTGTCCCTGCGAGGTATCACCAAGACCTTCGGCGCCGTCGCCGCGCTCACCGACGTCGACCTCGACGTGGCGGCCGGCGAGGTCGTCGCCGTCGTCGGTGACAACGGCGCCGGGAAGTCCACCCTGGTGAAGGTGCTGTCGGGCGTCCACGCGCCGGACGCGGGCACCATCACCTTCGAGGACCGCGCGGTGACGATCCCGAGTCCGGCCGCGGCCCAGTCGCTCGGGATCGCCACCGTGTTCCAGGACCTCGCGCTCTGCGAGAACCTCAACGTGATCGAGAACCTGTTCCTCGGCCGCGAGCTGCGGGCGCTGCGGCTCAACGACGTGGCGATGGAGGTGCGCTCCCGCGAGCTGCTCGACCAGCTCTCGGCGAAGATCCCGACGGTGCGCTTCCCGGTCGCCGCGCTGTCGGGCGGCCAGCGGCAGACCGTCGCGATCGCCCGTTCCCTGCTCGGCGATCCGAAGATCGTCATCCTCGACGAGCCGACCGCCGCGCTGGGCGTCGCGCAGACCGCCGAGGTGCTCAACCTGATCGACCGGCTGCGCGAGCGCGGCCACGGAGTGATCATGATCAGCCACAACATGGCCGACGTGCTCGCGGTCGCCGACAAGGTGGCCGTGCTGCGCCTGGGCCGCAACAACGGCGTCTTCGACGCGCTGGAGACCACCTCCGAGGAGATCGTCACGGCGATCACGGGCGCCACCGACAACGCCGTGACCCGGCGCGCCCGGCGTGGGCGCCGCGCCACCGAAGCGGTGAAGGAGGCCGACGATGAGTGACCTCGGCACGGCGCCCGCGCCGACGCGGGGCGAGACGACCGTGGAGGAGTACGGCGGCGGGCTGCGCGCGCTGACGAGCCGGTTCCGCGGTGGCGACCTCGGCGTGCTGCCGGTCGTCGTCGGCCTGGTGGTGATCTGGACGGTGATGCAGATCCTCAACCCGGTCTTCCTGTCCAGCACCAACCTGGTCAACCTCACGCTGGAGTGCGTGCCGGTCGGCGTCATCGCGCTGGGCGTCGGGTTCATGCTGCTCGTCGGGCAGATCGACCTGTCGATCGGCTCGCTCAGCGGGATGGCCGCGGCGGTCACCGCGATCCTGTTCGTCGGCCACGGGTGGTCGCCATGGCTGGCCGTGCCGGCCGCGGTGGTGATCTCCGGGGCGGTCGGCTGGCTGTACGCACAGGTGTTCAACCGGCTCGGCGTGCCCAGCTTCGTCATCACGCTCGCCGGCCTGCTCGGCTTCCTCGGCATCCAGCTGTGGGTGCTCGGCGCCGCGGGCTCGATCAACCTGCCGTTCGACTCCGGACTGGTCGCCTTCGCCCAGCTCGACTTCGTGCCGCAGTGGCTGTCGTACACGCTGATCGTGGTCGCGGCGGCCGGGCTGTTCGCCAGCGGCTACCTGCGGGCGCGCGAGCGCCGCCGGGCCGGGCTCGCCGCGGCGTCGATCCAGGGCCTGCTGCTGCGCAGCGTCGTGCTGCTCGCCGGGGCCGGCGTGGCCGTCTGGTACCTGGGCCGCACCCGCGGCGTCGGCTGGATGTTCGTGCTGTTCCTCGCCCTGGTCCTGGTGACGCACTACGTGCTGACGCGCACGAAGTACGGCAAGTCGATCTACGCGGTGGGCGGCAACGTCGAGGCGGCCCGCCGGGCGGGCATCAACGTCAAGGCCGTCTACACCTCGGCGTTCGTGCTGTGCACGACGCTCGCCGCGATCGGCGGCGTCCTGGCCGCGGCTCGTCTCGCCGCGTCGAACCAGAGCAGCGGCGGCGGTGACGTCAACCTCAACGCGATCGCCGCCGTGGTGATCGGCGGTACCAGCCTGTTCGGCGGGCGGGGCAGCGCGTTCGCCGCGCTGTTCGGCATCGTCGTCATCCAGTCGATCTCCAGCGGGCTCACCCTGCTGAACCTCGACTCCTCCTACCGCTACATGGTCACCGGGGCGGTGCTGCTGCTCGCGGTGGCGCTCGACGCGGTGGCCCGCCGATCCCGCGCGTCTCACGGCCGCGCCTGACGAGAGGAGAAGGACACTCATGGCCGTCGTCTGCGTCGACGCGGGCACCACGATGATCAAGGCGGTGGGGTACGGCGAGGACGGCGCCGAGCTCGCGGTCGAACGCCAGGCCACCACGGTGCGCCACCCCGCGCCCGGCCACGCCGAGCAGGACCTGACCGAGGTCTGGCAGGCGGTCGTCCGCGGGGTGCGACAGGTGGCCGAGCGCCTGGACGCGCCGGTCACCCACCTGGCGCTGACCGCGCAGGGCGACGGCAGTTGGCTCGTCGACGCCGCCGGGGAACCCACCGGGCCCGCCATCCTGTGGAACGACGGGCGGGCCGGCACGTTCGTCGAGCGGTGGTCCCGCGACGGCGTGTTGGAGCGTGCCTTCCGCAGCAACGGGTCGCTGACCTTCGCCGGCCTGCCCAACGCGATCCTGAGCTGGCTGCGCGAGCACGACCCCGACCGGCTGGAGCGCTCGGCCGCCTCGCTGACCTGCGGCGGCTGGATCTTCGCGCGGCTCACCGGCGAGCTGGTCGCCGACGAGTCCGACGGCTCGGCACCGTTCATGGACATCCGCGCGCGCCGCTACTCCGACGACCTGCTCCGCCTGTACGACATGGAGTGGGCACGGCCACTGCTTCCCGAGCTGCGCGGCGACGACCGGCGCGCCGCACCGCTGACCGCCTCCGCCGCGGCCGAGCTCGGCCTGCCCGAGGGCATCCCCGTCGTGCTCGCACCGTACGACGTGGCCGCCACCGCGATCGGCGTCGGCGCGGTCGGTCCCGGCCAGGCGTGCACGATCCTCGGCACCACGCTCTGCACCGAGGTCATGATGGAGGAGCCGCAGCTCGACGGCACGCCGTCCGGCCTGACGGTGGCCCTCGGCGGGCGCTACCTGCGGGCGTTCCCGACGCTCGCCGGCGGCCAGGTGGTCGACTGGGCCTGCCGCATGCTCGGCCTGGGCGACGACCCGGCCGCGCTGTCGGACCTGGCCGCCCGGTCCGTACCGGGCGCCGACGGACTGGTCTTCCTGCCGTACCTGTCGCCGGCGGGGGAGCGGGCGCCGTTCCTCGACACGCGGGCACGCGGCTCGTTCCTCGGCCTGTGCGTCGACCACGACCGCGAGCACCTCGCCCGCGCGGTCCTCGAAGGACTGTGCCTGGTGATCCGCGACTGCCTGGCCGCCTCTGGGGCGCGGCCGGTCGAGCTGCGGGTCAGCGGCGGCGGCTCGGCCAGCCCGCACTGGCTGCGGATGCTCGCCGACGTCACCGGCGTGCCGGTGGTCCGCACCGCCGACGCCGAGGCCGGCGCACGCGGCGCGTTCCTCGTCGGAGCGGTGGCGACGGGCCGGGCGGCGAGCGAACAGGAGGCCGCCGAGACCTACATCCGGACCGGTGACACCTTCGCGCCCGACCCGGCGAACGTCGCGTACTACACCGACGCGTACGAGGCGTTCCTCACGGTGCGCGCCGCGACGGCGCGGTCCTGGCCGACGCTCGCGAACCTCCGCGACGGAGCGGCATGACGGGCGGCGAGGAGATCTGGCTCGGCATCGACCTGGGCACGCAGAGCGTGCGCGCGCTCGCGGTGACGGCCTCCGGCGCCGTCGTCGGGCGGGGCACGCACCCGCTGACCGGCCGTCGCGAGGGCCAACGACACGAACAGGACCCCGAGGAGTGGTGGCGGGCGACCGCCGCGGCCTGCCGGAGCGCGCTCGACGGCGTGCCGGCCGGCGCCGTCCGGGCGGTCGCGGTGGACGGCACCTCCGGGACGATCCTGCTCACCGACGGCGACGGCCGGCCCCTCACCCCGGGCCTGATGTACGACGACACGCGCGCGGCCGACGAGACCCGGCGCGTCAACGAGACGGGCGCCGCGGTCTGGGACGAGCTCGGCTACCGGCGTATGCAGCCCGCCTGGGCGCTGCCGAAGCTGCTGTGGCTCCTCGGCCGGCACGAGGGCCCGGTCCACCTGGCCCACCAGGCCGACTTCGTCAACCGGCGGCTCGCCGGGCACGCCGTGCCCGCCGACCTGAGCAACGCGCTGAAGACCGGCGCCCACCTGGTCGAGGAGGACTGGCCGGCGGACGTCCTCGACACGCTCGGCGTGCCCCGCGAGGTGCTCCCGCCGCTCGTACGCTCCGGCACCCCGATCGGCACGGTCTGCGCGTCCGCGGCCGAGGCCACCGGCATCCCGGCGGGCACGCCGATCGTCGCCGGCATGACCGACGGCTGCGCCGCGCAGCTCGGCGCCGGCCGGCTCACGCCCGGATCGTGGAACTCCGTGCTGGGCACGACACTCGTGCTCAAGGGCGTCACCCGCGAGCCGCTGCACGACCCGTACGGCGTGGTGTACTCCCACCGGGCGCCGGACGGCGCGTGGCTGCCCGGCGGCGCCTCCAGCACGGGAGCCGGCGCCATCTCCCGCGACTTCCCCGGACGCGATCTGGCGGAGCTGGACCGGCGGGCCGCGGACCACGAGCCCGCGCGGGCCCTGGCGTACCCGCTGGTCTCCCGCGGCGAGCGGTTCCCGTTCGCCGCGCCGGACGCGGAGGGCTTCCTGCTCGGCGGCACCGGCGACGAGGCCGACGACTACGCCGCGCTCCTGCAGGGCGTCGCCTACCTGGAGCGCCTGTGCTTCGACCACCTCGACCTGCTCGGCGCGCCGGTGGACGGCGACCTGACGTTCACCGGCGGCGCGGCGCGCAGCGCGTACTGGTGCCGGCTCCGCGCCCGGGTGCTCGGCCGGCCGGTGATCCTCCCGGCCGACCCGGAACCGGCGCTCGGCGCCGCCGTGCTGGCCGCGTCACCCGGCCGCCGCGTCGCCGAGGTGGCCGCCGCGATGGTCGCCGTACGCGAGACGATCGATCCGGGCCCGCGTGACGGCCGGTTCGACGAGGGATACCTGCGGTTCGTGACGGAACTGGAGCGGCGCGGGTGGCTTCCCGAGCCCACCGCCGAACACGCGCGCACACGCACCGATGAAGGGAACGAACGTTGACAGACCTCGTACTGGTCCGCCATGGGGAGACGGAGTGGCACGCGGAGAACCGCTACGCGGGTGTCAGCGACATCGCCCTCACCGCACGCGGACTCGAGCAGGCCCAGCAGCTCGCCGCCTGGGCCGCGACCGCGGGCCTCGCCGCCGTCTGGACCTCGACACTGACCCGCGCCCAGCTCACCGCGACCGCCTGCGCCGAGGCGATCGGCGTGCCGCTGAACGTGGACGAACGCCTCCGCGAGCTGGACTTCGGGCACGGCGAGGGCCTGACCTCCGCCGAGATGCACGAGCAGTTCCCCGAGGCGCTGCGGGCGTTCCGCGCCGACCCGGTCACCGACCACCTGCCCGGCGGGGAGGACCCCACCGACGCGGCCCGCCGGTTCACCGGCTGCCTGTACGACCTCGCCACGCGGTACCCGGACGACCGGGTCCTCGTCGTCGCGCACTCCACCGCGATCCGGCTCGCGCTGTGCGAGCTGATCGGGGTGCCCATGCGCGACTACCGCCGGACCTTCCCGTCGCTGCGCAACTGCGGGCTGACCGAGGTCCGGCTCACCGGCGGGCAGGGTGGCGGGGCCGCCCTCCTCGAGTACAACACGCCCATCGAACGCACCACCGCAGTCCAGGAGATCTCATGACCACCCGCGTGCTCGCGGCCGGAGACCACTTCGTCCTCAACCGCCTCCTCATCGACGCCGTACGCGAGCAGGTGCCGGAAGGGCTGGAGTTCACCGAGCTCACCCTCGACTGGCCGCTCGTGCCGTTCGGCCGGGTGGCCGAGGTGGACGAGGCGTCCGGCACCGAGGACCAGCTCATCGAGGCGCTCGACGGCGCCGAGATCTGCCTCACCCAGATGGCGCCGCTGACTCGTCGCGTCATCGAGGCGAGCCCGCGGCTGCGATTGATCGGCATCGGCCGCGGCGGGCCGGTCAACGCCAACCTGAAGGCCGCCGCCGAGCACGGCGTCGCCGTCTGCTGCGCGCCGGGCCGCAACGCGGGCGCCACCGCCGAGCACACCCTCGGCATGATCCTCGCCGCCGCGCGCCGCATCCCGCAGACCCACGCCGAGCTGACCGCCGGCCGGTGGCGCAGCGACTACTACCGCTACGACGAGGTCGGCATCGAACTGCGCGGCAGCACCATCGGCCTGGTCGGCGGCGGAGCGGTCGGCAACCGGGTCGCCGAGATGCTCGCCGCCCTCGGCGCGCACGTCCTCGTCCACGACCCGTACGTGACCGAGTCCGCGGTGGCCGAACTCGTCTCCCTCGACGAACTGCTGGCCCGCTCGCAGGTCATCACGCTGCATGCCCGCGTCACACCGGAGACCACCGGGATGATCGGCGCCCCGCAGATCGCCGCCATGCCGGCCGGCGGGATCATCGTCAACTGCGCCCGCGGCGCCCTGCTCGACTACGACGCCGTCTGCGACGCGATCGACGGCGGGCACCTGTTCGGCGCCGCGTTCGACGTGTTCCCCGAGGAGCCGATCCCGGCCGGGTCGCGGCTGCTGTCCACCCCGGGGGTGACGCTGACGCCGCACCTGGCCGGCGCCAGCCGGCAGACCGCCGCCAACGCGGCCGCCATCCTCGCCGAGGACGTCGCCCGCCACCTGCGGGGAGAGCCGCTGGCCCACCCGGCGTGACGGTCGCCAGGGGATATCGGGTGGACGTCACCGCAGGTGAGCGTCATAGCATGCGGCGCATGACGACACCGGCCGACGAGACGATCCGTCCCTTCCGCATCGACGTCCCCGAGGCCGACCTGGCCGACCTCCACGAGCGCCTCGACCGTACCCGGTGGCCGGACGAACTGCCCGGCGCCGGCTGGGCGTACGGCGTGCCGCGCGACTACCTGCGGGAGCTCGTACGGTACTGGCGGCACGAGTACGACTGGCGTGCCGCCGAGGCGCTGCTGAACCGGTGGCCGCAGTTCACCACCACCATCGACGGCGCGAACATCCACTTCGCGCACATCCGGTCGCCCGAGCCCGACGCGACACCGTTGATCATCACGCACGGCTGGCCGGGCTCGATCGTGGAGTTCACCGAGATCGCCGGCCCGCTGACGGATCCCCGGGCGCACGGCGGGGATCCGTCGGACGCCTTCCACCTGGTGATGCCGAGCATCCCCGGGTTCGGGTTCTCCGGGCCGACGCGCGAGCGCGGCTGGGAGCTGCTCCGCGTCGCCGCCGCCTTCGGCGAGCTGATGCGGCGTCTGGGCTACCACCGGTACGGCGCGCAGGGCGGCGACTGGGGCGCGGCCATCTCCCGCGAACTCGGCCGCACCCACCCCCAGCAGATCATCGGCGTGCACCTCACCCTGATCCCCGGCACGGGGGCGTCCTCTGAGCCGACGCCAGAGGAACTCGCCGCGCTCGATCCGGCCGAACGCGCGCGCACGCTCGCCTCCTGGGCCCGGATGTGGGAGTGGGAGAGCGAGCGCACGGGATACGCCGTCGTCCAGTCCACGCGCCCGCAGACCCTCGCGTACGGGCTGACCGACTCCCCGGTCGGGCAGCTCGCCTGGATCGTGGAGAAGTTCAAGGAGTGGACGGACTCCGACGAGCGGCCGGAGGACGCCGTCGACCGCGACCGGCTGCTGACGAACGTCATGCTGTACTGGCTGACCGGCACGGCCGGCTCTTCGGCCCGGATCTACTACGAGCGGGCGCACGCCGACTACTGGGGAAAGCCGCCCGAGCCCTCCACCGCACCCACCGCGCTCGCCGTCTTCCCGGAAGAGAACTTCATCGTGCTGCGTCACCTCGCGGAACGGGCGGACGAGATCGTGCGGTGGAGCGAGTTCGACCGCGGCGGCCACTTCGCCGCGATGGAGGAACCGGACCTGCTGGTCGGCGACGTCCGGGCGTTCTTCCGCGAGCTGCGGACCGTCACATAAGGTGACGGAATCTGTCTTCTCCGTGTATTCGCGATCTGTCCGGGTAGGGGGCCTGTCCAGGCGGGGCGGCCCGGTCCGTTCGCGCCCGGAACCGGCGCCTACCTCCTCGGGCCGGGCCGCCCCGTCGCGTCGTATCACATTCGCGGCCATAATGTGTGACCAGGCGAGAGGAAGCTGTCGCCGGGGAACGGTTCCGGGGTGGCCACCACGGGAACACCCGGGCGGCGCGGATCGTCAGTGATATGCCGGGAGTCATTGGAGGACGGCATGGAGTTCAGCGTCGAGCACACCGTGACGGACGACGGCATCGTGAGCGTGACACTGGCCGGGGCGCTCGACGTCGCGACCGCGCCCCGGGTGCGCGATCTGCTGATCCGCCTCATCGACGAGGGGCACCACCGCCTGGTGCTGGAGCTGAGCGACGTGGACTTCGTCGACTCCATCGGCCTGGGCGTCTTCGTCGGCGTGGTGCACCGGCTCCGCCCGTACGACAGCTCCCTCGCGGTGGCGGCGCCGTCCCCGCAGGCCCAGAAGGTCTTTGAGATCACCCAGCTGGTCCGGGTCCTGCCGATCTACGACACCTCCGACGCCGCGACGGAGGCCGTCCGCAGCGGCAAGGCCACGGTCGGGGCGCGCGGCTAGGGACCGGTCGACGGCCGCCGTTCGTTCGGCGGCCGCTCTCCGCGGAGATATCGTGTGCGTGCCGTGCCACGTCCCGGCTCGTCGACCCCTGCGCGGAGAGTTCATGGCCCCCGAATCCCGTTCGTCTTCCCTGGTGGAGCCCGCCGAGGAGGCGGACACCGCGCCCGCAGAGGAGGTCCCCGGCGCGGTGGAGCGGGTGCCGGCGGAGGGATGGTCGCGGCTGACCACCCGGCGCTGGCTCCAGATCGGCGTGGGCGCCGCCCTCGCGGTGCTGGCGATCCTGGGCGGGCTGGGCGTCTGGGTGTTGAGCCACGAGGGCGCGGTCACCGACCAGCTGGTCGACCGGCAGTCGTCGGCGCTCATCGCCTCGATCCACTACGAGGCGGCCATGCTGGACCAGGAGACCGGCGTCCGCGGATACGGCCTGTCAGGCCGCTCCGACTTCCTCGACCCCTACAACGAGGGCCGTGCCCAGGAGGCCACCGCGCTGCGGGCGCTGCGCACGCTGTCCGTGGGTCCGCGAGAGCGCGCCGACCTGGCGCTGGTGATACACCGCGCGGAGATCTGGCGGGCGTGGTTCGCCGACCCCATCGTCACCGGGAAGGGCGACGCGGTGACGCGCCTGGCGAGCGAGCGGGCGTCCGAGGGCAAGGCCGAGTTCGACGCGCTGCGCTCGGCGATGGCCGCCCAGCAGCAGCACCTGACGCAGGCCCGCGCCGACGGGCGCGCCGACCTCCGCACGGTGCAGACCGAGCGGAACGCCGTCTTCGCCGGCATCGCGGTGGTCATCCTCGTGCTCGCCGTGCTGATGTTCGTCGGCCTGCGGCGCGGGATCACGGTGCCGTTGGAACGGCTCGCCGCCGACACCGGGCAGGTCGCCGACGGCGACTTCGGCCACGTGATCACCGGTTACGGCCCTGCCGACCTGCGGCGGCTGGCCACCGGGGTGGAGGCGATGCGGCAGCGCCTCACCGAGGAGCTGGTCTTCTCCGGAGAGGCACGGGACCAGCTCGCCGACCAGGCCGAGGACCTGCGGCGTTCGAACGCCGAACTCGAGCAGTTCGCCTACGTCGCGTCACACGACCTGCAGGAGCCGCTGCGCAAGGTGGCGAGTTTCAGCCAGATGCTGCGGCGCCGCTACAGCGAACAGCTCGACGAGCGGGCCAACCAGTACATCGACTTCGCCATCGAGGGCGCCAACCGCATGCAGGCGCTCATCAACGACCTCCTGCAGTTCTCCCGCGTCGGCCGGGTCCACGTGGCCCGCGTCGACGTGGACCTCGAAGAGGTGTACGCCACGACGGTCAGCACGCTGAGCATCACGATCGAGGAGGCCGGCGCCCGCCTGTCCCACGATCCGCTGCCCACCGTCACCGGGGACCCCGGGCAGTTCGGCCTGCTGCTGCAGAACCTGCTGTCCAACGCGGTCAAGTTCCGCTCGCCCGACCGTACGCCCGAGATCCGGGTGACCGCGGAGCAGCAGGACGACATGTGGCACTTCGCCGTCACCGACAACGGCATCGGGATCGGCCCGGAGTACGCCGAGCGGGTCTTCGTGATCTTCCAGCGGCTGCACACCCGCGACGCCTACCCGGGCACCGGGATCGGGCTGGCCATGTGCAAGAAGATCGTGGAGTTCCACGGCGGCACCATCGGGGTGGACCCCGACCACGAGCCCGGCGCCAGGATCACCTTCACCCTGCCGGCCCGGGAGAGCTCGCCGGAGCCGGCCGAGGAGGTCGAGCAGGCCGAGCAGGCATAGGGGCCTCAGCTGCCGTTGCGCGGGTCGCCCGGCAGGTGCTCGGCGAGCTCCCGGTAGAAGGTGTCGATGTTGCGCACGGCCTCGATGAAGTCGTCGAGGTTGACGGGCTTGACGACGTAGGCGCTCGCGTGGGTGGCGTACGCGGACGCCACGTCCTCGTCCGCCGCGGACGTGGTGAGGACCACCACCGGGATGGCCTTGAGCGCGGGCTCCTGCTTGAGGATCTTCAGCATCTCCGCGCCGCTCATCCGCGGCATGTTGAGGTCGAGGACGATGAGGTCCGGGCGCGGCTGAGCGGGGTCGCGCAGGTACTCCAGCGCGGCGACGCCGTCGGACATCTGAACGAGGGAACGATCCCCCTCGGAGCCGTCGAGCAGGGCTTCCTCGACCAGCAGCGCGTCCGCGGGATCGTCTTCGACGAGCAGAATGCGGTAGGGGCGTACTGGCGCGTGGGCGGCCATCGCGACTCCTGTCATGGCGGGCTCACACCGCGAGCCCACAGCGGGTATGGGGGCGCGCCGGCTTTCAGAGTCGTCCGGCACGGTCAGGTCCGATTCTAGGGGCGCACCGGCGCGTGGTGACGCCGTGTGGCCGTAATTGTTGTCACACGGCAATAAAGTCGGCGCGGCGTCGTACGGGAGGGCCTGCGCCGTGCGCCGTCCCGGAGGTACGGTGCCGCTCATGACGACCGTGCGGAGACGGGGATCCTACGGCGTGGACGCACCGTACGTCGTGTTCGGTCTGGCGTGCGCCGTCGTCGGGATGGTGTTCGCCGGGATCGGCGTGACGTTCGGCTTCGGCATCGCGTTCGGCTGGATCCCGTTCGCGGTCGCCGCGATCGAGCTCGTCAGCGTCGCGTTGTACCTCCACACGACGCGGCGGGGAAAGTTCGTGGTCTGGTCCGGGCTCCTCGACGACCTCGGCCTGCGCGGCGACGAGCGGCTGCTCGACCTCGGCTGCGGCAGGGGAGCGGTGCTGCTGATGGCGGCGGAACGCCTGCCGGCGGGCGAAGCCGTCGGCGTCGACCTGTGGCGCACCGTCGATCAGTCCGGCAACGCGCCCGCGGTGACCGAGCGCAACGCCGAGGCCGAAGGCGTCCGCGACCGGATCGAGCTGCGCACCGGCGACATGACAGCGCTGCCGTTCGACGACGCGTCCTTCGACGTGATCGTCTCCAGCCTGGCCATCCACAACATCAAGAACCCCGGCGCCCGGACCCGCGCCATCGACGAGGCCGTACGCGTCCTGCGCCCCGGCGGGCGGTTGCTGATCGCCGACATGGCGGCGATCGACGACCACCGGCGCCGGCTGGCGGACCTCGGCCTGACGGACGTCCGGGTCCGCCCGCTGGGCTGGCGCATGTGGTGGGGCGGGCCGTGGATGGGCACCCGCGCCCTCAGCGCCGGCAAACCGTCCTGACCCGACCGCGTGAATTCTGCGTTACACGCCGTGTCGACTTGATCCCACCCTGTCGCTAGAAGGGAGAATCTTCGTGCATATCCCCCTGTACGAGGAGTCTCCCCATGCTCAGGCGTTCGCCGCTGTTCGGTCACAAGACCCGCGTCACCTTCAGGCTGCCCCTGGACGAGCCGCCCGGTGTCGTCAGCGTCGTCGGTGACTTCAACGGCTGGGAGCCCGGGCGGCACGAGCTGCTCCGGCGGCGTCGTGGCTTCCGGAGCGTCTCGGTGACCCTCACGCCGGGCACTCACCGGTTCCGCTACCTGGCCACCGGCGGTGTCTGGTTCGACGACGAGACGGCGGACCACACCGACGACCACGGCTGCGTCATCAAGGTCTGACCGGTCAGGCCGGGACCAGCCCGGTCCCGGCGGACAGCCGCCGGTGCGACGCCTCCCGCAGATGCGAGGCCCGGCGCGCGGCCGGCCCGGCCAGGCGGCCCGCGTGTTTGACCACCTCGCCGTCGATGATCACCGTGTCGACGTCGGCGGCGCGCGACTCGAGCACGACGGCGGCCGGGTCCCGCCAGGGCGCCATCGGCCCGTCCACGATCGTCAGGTCGGCGCGCTTGCCGGGGCTGATGGTGCCGATGCGGCCGCCGAGGCCCAGCGCCGCGGCGCCGGCGACGGTCGCGAACCGGAGCGCGTCCCGCGCGGTGAGATGGACCGGCGTCTCGCCGTGCGTGGACGCGACGGCGATCGCGCGCTCCCGCTCGCTCGCGAGCGCCCTGCGCATCTCCCCGAACAACCCGGCGCTGCCGTCGGCCGCCAGGTCGGTGCCGAGGGCCGGCAGTAGCCCGTGCGCGACCGCGCGGCCGGTGACGGGGAACCGGCCCGTCCCGGTCGCCCTGGCCATGGACACGTCGGCCATCGGGCAGGCGACGACCGATCCGCCGGTGGCCGCGATCCGGTCCAGGTCGGTGCCCGAGAACCGCACGCCGTGGGCGTGGTGCACGTCGGGGCCGAGCAGGCCGAGCCGGTCGAGGGTGTCGATGGTCCGGGACCGGCCCAGGTACGCCGGGAGCCCGGAGCGGATGCTGATCGGCACGCCGAG
Organism: Actinoallomurus sp. CA-142502; assembly: GCF_050936355.1. Lineage (NCBI taxonomy): Bacteria > Bacillati > Actinomycetota > Actinomycetes > Streptosporangiales > Thermomonosporaceae > Actinoallomurus > Actinoallomurus sp. CA-142502. The sequence continues at coordinate 7,069,213 of NZ_JBNJMY010000001.1, read as the reverse complement.
TTCGCGCGCCAGTCCGAAGTCGGCCGCGGTGACCTCCGGAGTGGAGAACTCCGGTCCCCGCAGGGCCAGGCCCATCGTGACCCGCGCGGTGTCGTCGCAGAGCAGTTCGGACCGTACGCGCCGGACGTCCGCCGGGTGCCGCACCGTGCTCTCCGCGAACCACTTCATCACGTCGTCGCCGATCGGCGGCCCGTACAGGAACAGCGCGCGAATGCCGGAGTCGCGCAGGGCGCGCACGTTCTCGTCGGCGTGGGCGGGCGTCGTGATGATCTGGGACCAGTCGGCGACCGTCGTGACCCCGGAGTCGATCGCCCGCAGGGCGCCCCGGAGCACACCGGCGTAGACGTCCTCGGGCCCGTACCGGTCGGGCGGTTCGGCGAGCACGGCCCCGAGACAGTTGTCGGGAGACGCCTCGCCGCTGATCGCGCTCTGCCAGACGTGGCGGTGCGCGTCGACCAGGCCGGGGATGACGATCTTCCCGGCGGCGTCGACGACTCTCGCGCCGGGCGCCTCCAGCCCCCGGCCGACCGCCGTGATCGTGTCGCCGTCGATCAGCACGTCCCCGTCGGGGATCTCGCCGATCGACTCGTCGAGGCTGGTCACATGGCCGGAGCGTATGAGTAGGGTGGACATGTTCCTCCAGGTGGATCAGGGTGTGCGCCGGTCTGTCCGCTGCGGCCCCATGAGTTCGATGTTTCGCCCACTCGTCCATCGATGTCCAACATCAAAGTCGGATGGCCCGATCCGGATCAGAGATGGCGGGATGACATGGAGACGCGGAAACTCGAGGTGTTCCTGGCCGTCGCCGAGGAGCGGAGCTTCACCAGGGCGGCCGAGCGCCTGCACATCGTGCAGTCGGGCGTCTCCACGTCGGTGCGGTCCCTGGAGCGCGAGCTCGGGACGCCGCTGTTCGACCGCATGGCGCAGCGCATCACCCTGACGGAGGCGGGGCGGGCGCTGGCGCCCGAGGCCCGGCGGGTGCTGGCCGCCGTACGGCACGCGCGGCAGGCGGTGCAGGAAGCCGGCGGCGGGCTGCGCGGCACGCTGGAGCTCGGCGTGCTGTTCGGCGTCACACCCGATCACATACGCGAGTCGCTGGCCGTCTTCCGCGAGCGGTTCCCCATGGTTGACATCCGGCTGCGGGCGCCCGAGGCGCGCGGGGCCGCGGGCCACATCGAGCGGCTGCGCGACGGCAGCATGGACCTGGCCGTGCTGATCACCATCGGCACGGTGCCCGGCATCGACCTGTACCCGCTGACGGACGGCGAGGTGGTGCTGGCGTGCCCGCCCGGCCACCGCCTCGCCGACGCCCCGTCCATCGGCCTCCACGACGTGGTCGAGGAGACGTTCATCGACTTTCCGCCGGGCTGGGGCGTACGCGGCGCGGTCGACCGGGCGTTCGTCACCGCCGGGATCCAGCAGCGGCACATCACCTTCGAGACGGGCGACATGTCGAGCATCCTGGACCTCGTCCGCCTCAGGGCCGGCATCGCGTTCGTGCCGGTGCCGATCACGGCGGACGTCAAGGACCTGCGGTTCGTCCCGGTACGACCGCGCCCGCCGACGTACCAGATCGCCCTCGCCGCCTCCCGCGTACGCCGGCCGAGCCCGGTCTCCCGTCAGTTCCTGCGGACCGTGCTGGCCAGCGACGACGACACCGCGGCGGCGGCCTGGCGCCGCCGTCGCGGCGCTCACACCGACGAGTAGTCCCGCAGCTCGATCCCGGTCGCGAACCGGTCGGTCAGCTTGAGCATCATCCGCAGCATGAGCGTGGAGTTGAACATCCAGTTCCGCATGCGCATCCGCAGCGCGCTCGGCGGCGCGAGGAACGGCCCGGCGTTGCCCTTCCTGGCGATCGCCGCATAGTCGCGGAACCCCTCCTCGTACCGCGCGAACGCCGTACGGTGGTCGCCCCGTGCCGCCAGGAGCTCACCGGCCAGGACGTACGCGCCGACGATCGCCAGCCCGGTGCCGAACCCGCCGAGGGTGTTGGCGTACGCCGCGTCGCCCAGCAGCACGACCCGGCCACGGGAGTAGTGCTCCACCTCCACCCGGCTGATCGAGTCGAGGTAGAAGTCCCTCGCGCCGGGGATCCGGGCCAGCACCTCGGAGGTCCGCCAGCCGCCGCCCTGGTAGGCGTCGATCAGCAGCTTCTTCTGCCCGTCGACGTCGAAGCGGTCGTAGTCGAGGCGCTCGGAGGCGAAGACCAGGAACGCCGGCGCCTTCGGCCCGCCGAGCGAGACCATCCGCCCCGGTTCGTTGTACATGGCGGGGTCGCCGTCGAGCCCGACGTCGGCGAGCGCGTAGTAGTGGCCGAGGAAGTGCACGAACTCGCTCTCCGGCCCGAACGCCAGCCGCCGGACGTTGGAGTGCACCCCGTCCGCGCCGACGACGAGGTCGAACGTGCGCGGCGCGCCACGCTCGAAGGTGACCTCGACACCGCCGTCGGTCTCGGTCAGCGAGGTGATCGAGTCGCCGAAGACGTACTCGCAGCCGTCCGCGGTCCGTTCGTACAGCAGCCGGGCCAGGTCGCCGCGTCGGATCTCGATCTCCCCGCCGGTGAACTCGCCGGGGATGACGGCGAGACGCCGGCCGTCCGCGTCGACCACCGTCTGGTCGCGGCCGCCGGTCCGCAGCCGCCGCACGTCCTCCAGGATGCCCATGCGCTCCAGGACCGTACGGTGCGTCGCGCCCTTGAAGTCGACGGCCTGGCCGCCGGGCCGCAGGGCGGGTGCCTTCTCGACGACGGTGACGTCGCAGCCGTACCGGCGGAGCCAGTACGCGAGAGCGGGACCGGCGATGCTCGCGCCGGAGATCAGGACGCTGGTGTTGGTCAGCCCGTTGTTCGTCATACCGGTGATCGTCGGGGGAGCCGCTGACCGGCCACTGATCATCCGCTGACCGTCGCTGACGAGCCGCCGGCCGCATCCGGTGACTCTTTGCTTTGCTGCTTGTTACGACACTGTGTCATGAATAGTCTGAGGCGGACCTGACCCCCCGTGCCCCGTCGAGGAAGGCCCCGCCATGGCCCACCGCACCCCTGCCCGCATGCTGACCTGCGCCGCAACACTCGCCCTCTCGGCGGTCGTGGTCCCGACGGCCTACGCCGCACCCCATCCCCTCGCGCAGACCGTCCTGCACTACGACGACAGCCAGGCCGCGGAGTTCCGCAGCGCCGTCGTCGCCGGCGCGAACTCCTGGAACGCCGGTCTCCAGAACGTGCGCCTGGTCGAGGCCACCACCGGCCAGACCGCCGAGATCAAGATCGTCGCCTACGACGGCTGGCCGGAGACGACCCTCGGCCCGGCCCGCCCCGGCGGCCGGCACAGCACGGTCTACTTCGGCCGCGAGGCGGTCAACGAGGGCTACAACACCATCCGCATCGCCGCCCACGAACTGGGCCACAGCCTCGGCCTGCCGGACAACAAGCCGGGCCCGTGCTCCTCGCTGATGTCCGGCTCGACCGGCGGCGTCTCGTGCACCAACGCCACACCGAACGCCGCGGAGCGCGCCGCCGCGGACGCCAACTACGCGAGCCCCGCGGCCGTACCGCCGGCCTCCCTCGCCCTGATCGTCGACGCCCCCTGAGCCGGCCGTCGCGCCCGCCGTCCCACCCTGAGGACGGCGGGCGCCGCGATCTTCGACCTGCCGGGACGATCACGGCCTGATCATGCCCGTCCCCCCTGTGGCCGGGCGGATCGCCGGTCGCGATGCGGCACGATGTTCTCCGTCAAGTCGCGGGCGAAACGGTCGGGGTCGGAGATGTTGCACCTGCGGGCGATCACGCCCAAGGATCGGACGGATGACGTGTGCGGGCTGCTCGGCGAGAGCCCCGGCGTCACGAACGTGGTGGTGCTGCCCGAAGCGGCACGGCAACCGATCGGCGACCTGGTCATGTGCGACGTCGCCCGCGAGGCGGTCAACGAAGTCATCGACGGGCTGCGCCGCCTCGGGCTGGAGGATGAGGGGTCGATCGCGCTGGAGCGGGTCGACGTGTCGATCTCCCATGTCGCCGAGGCGGCAGAGGAGAACGCCCCGGGACATGGGGACGACGCGGTCGTGTGGGAGGAGATCGACCAGCGTACGGAGGAGGAGACCCGATTCACATGGTCGTTCGTCACGTTCCTGGTCCTGGCGACGATGCTCGCCGGGATCGCCGCGATCATCGACAGCTCGATCCTCATCGTCGGTGCCATGGTGCTCGGACCGGAGTTCGGCGCGATGGCGGCCATCTCGTACGGCCTGGTCCGCGGTGACTGGCGGCGGATCGGGCGCGCCCTGGGCGTTCTGGCCGCCGGGTTCGCCGTCGCGATCGTGGTGACGTTCGTCTGCGCGCTGGTCGGTCGGTGGACGGGCGTCATCGCGGTGGATCAGCTGCCGGCCCACCGGCCGCAGACCGGGTTCGTCTACCGGCCCGATCGGTGGTCGTTCATCGTGGCGGTGCTCGCCGGCGCGGCCGGGGTACTGTCATTGACGGCCGGAAAGGCCTCGGCGTTGGTCGGTGTCTTCATCTCGGTGACCACAGTGCCCGCCGCGGGCAACATCGCGGTCGCCCTCGCGCTCTCCCACAACGGCGAGATCTGGGGTTCGGCCGTCCAGCTCGGCGTCAACCTGTCCGGAATGGTCATTGCCGGCGCGGCCATCCTGCTGGTCCAGAAGGCCGCCTGGGCGCTGGTGCACAAAAGACGCACCACGTAGCACATGAGAACGTGCTTTGGAGGGGATCACGGAGTTCGCCGCAATCACGCGAGCCGCGCGGTCATCCCGTCGGCCTCCCTCGTCCTGATCGTCGACGCCCCCTGACCTACCCGGTGCGCCCGTCGCGCCCGCCGTCCTACCCTGATCACGGCGGGCGCCGCGTGAAGGGCGGTGTGTCCGACGAGGCCGAGGAGCGCGCGCGATGGACGTCAGGAACTTACGGTCGCCGCTGGGTTGCGCCGCGGTCCTGATCGGGATGGCGGGCCTGGCCTACGCATGTGGCCCGGACCGGTTCCGGGGTGCGTCATCGTGCGCGCCGCCGGCGCTCGAGTTCCATGTCGGCTTCTCCACCCGGCAGACCGGTGGCTGCGCCGGCGTGTACGGCTATCTGGGGCTGGTGAAGCTGAAGACCGGCCGTGTCCTCACGGCCGAGGTCCCGGGGGCCCGTCCCGCGGGCCCGCTGCCCGAGAGCAGCGCACCGGCGGTCGTCTCGGTGGTCTCCCGCTCTTCCAACGGGCACACGGAGAAGCTCAAAGCCGTCGCGGAGGGCGCCGCCGACCTGATCGTGCGCACTCCGATCTGTCATGAGGAGGATTTCGTCACGACGCCCTCGCCCCGGTTCGTCGGCTCGAAGGCGGTGAGCGGCCCCTGCCGGGTCCTGCGGATCGAGGTCACCGGAGGCTGAGGTCACCCGCTTCGCCCCCGCCACCGCATCTCCCGGCCCGGCCGTGCGCGTCAGAAGCCGCGTCTCACACCCAGGAGGGAAGAACCCGTGGACGTCATCCACGACGTTCCCGCACAGGCGGAATGCGTCTTCTGCGAGATCATCGCCGGACGCGCGCCAGCCGCGGTGGTCCGCGAGTGGCCCGAGGTCATCGCGATCCGGCCGCTCCATCCCGTCACCCCCGGGCACACGCTGGTCATCCCGCACGCCCACGTCGCCGACGTCGGAACCGACCCGGCCGTCTCCGCTCGCACGATGGCGGCCGCCGCGCAGCTCGCCGGCGAACTCGCGTCCGCGAACGTCATCACCAGCCGCGGTGCGGCCGCGACCCAGACGGTCCGCCACCTTCACCTGCACGTGGTACCCCGCCGGCGCGGCGACGGTCTGCCGCTGCCCTGGACGCCCCAACGCACCGCCCGACAGACCGGAGGCACCCGATGACCGGGCCCCTGACGCTCGTATGGGCCCGCGAGCCCATCCCCGCGGGCGGAACCAGCGTGTTCCTGGCCGGCCCCACCCCACGCCGCAGCGAGGTGCCGTCCTGGCGACCCGCCGCCGTCGAGGCACTCGCCGCGCAATGGACCAGGCCCGAACCGCTGACCGTGCTCACGCCGGAGTCCCGGGACGGCATCCGCGCCGCCCACTACGACGACCAGGTCGACTGGGAGACCGAAGCCCGCGCCACGGCCTCAGCGATCCTGTTCTGGATCCCGCGGGACCTGCGCACAATGCCGGGCTTCACCACCAACGTCGAGTTCGGCCTCGACGTCAGCACCGGCCGAGCCGTCCTCGGCTGCCCACCCGACTGCCCCGACCCCGAGCGGAACCGGTACCTGATCTACGTCGCCCGACGCCACGGCGTCCCCGTCCGCGAGACCTTGCCCGACACCGTGGCCGCGGCACTCGCCATCGCCACCGGCAGGGACTAGGAGAGCCACTGATGACGATCAACGATTACTCGGTGTCTCCCTCGTGCTTGGATATCCAGAAGTCCCATTCCTCATAGTCGGGACGGTCCGGACCGATGGCGATGAGAGCATCGCCGATTATTCCGTTGGTTTCGGCTCGCATCGGCACCGTCAGCGAGCAGCCTTCGGTGCCTCTCCTTGGCCGCAATCGGCCAGAGACGACCCGCCGTCGCAGGGAGACGCCGGTCCTTGATCAGCGCCAGCGACTGATCAAGGCATTGTGGCGGCAATGATGACCGCGCCGAGAAGGCAGAAGAACACTCTTTAATGATCTTGAAACTGTTAGCGTCGCTTCTGCCGTTTTGGCGCCTTTGGGAGCGCACTGCCCGGTGGGCGGCAGCGTCCCCATGGAGACACCCCCATCGAGGATGAGGAAAGGCACCGTTGAAACGACTTTCCAGGTCAGTGGTGGCCGCGGCGGCCACCCTGTGCGCCTGCGCCTTTGTGACTCAGTCCGCGTTCGCGGATGGTTCTGACCCCGCCGGCGTGGTGCGGGTATCGGGTGGCAGCGCGCTGCCGGCGGGTTGTGGACTGCCCGAGGGCGACGGTTACGTGCTGAACCCGAACACCGAGGTCCAGCCCATGGTGGCGCGGGATCCGAAGCGGCCGGGGCACCTCGTCGCGGTGTACCAGCAGGACCGGTGGAACCGGTACGGCAGCAACGGGGCCGTCACCGCCGTATCCGCCGACAACGGCGCGACGTGGCATCCGTCGGCGGCCCAGCCCGCGTTCTCCCGGTGCAACGGCGGTACCGCCGCCAACGGCGGGGACTACGACGTCACGACGGACCACTGGGTGACGGTCACGCCGTCCGGTACGGCGGTGGCCGCGTCGTTCTCGCTGTCGCGTACGGGCGAGGTGACGGCGATGCTGGTGTCGCGGTCCGGCGACGGCGGTGAGCACTGGGGTGCCCCGGTGACCCTCCAGCGGGACGACGACCCGGAGTTCTTCAACGACCGACCGGCGGTCACCGCCGACCCGTACCACCCGGGCGTGGTCTACGCGGTGTGGGACCGGGTCGACACCCAGCCGAACGGCGACTGGGTCCAGCCGGTCTACCTGGCGAAGTCGACCGACGACGGGCGTACCTGGACCACGAAGAAGGCCTACGACTTCCCGGCCAACAGCGGCGCCATCGGCACCGAGCTGGTGCCGATGGCCGACGGGACGCTGTTGATCGGCATGCACCAGGAGACCAACACCACCGCCGCCACCCAGGTCATCCGCTCGACCGACGGCGGCGCCACGTGGTCGGCGCCGACGCTGGACGTGGCGGCCCCGTTCACCGTGGGCACCAAGATCCCGGACCCCGACAACTCGGGCGACCCGGTGCGGAACGCCACGCTGCCGCTGCTGGCGGCCCGGCCGGACAGCAAGGTGGTGAACGCGGTCTGGCAGAGCCAGGACGCCGACGGCACCTTCCACGTCGCGTACGCGCGGTCCACTGACGACGGGAAGACCTGGTCCAGCCCGGTCCGCGTGGACAGGACGCCCACCGGTTCGGCCGCGGTACCGGCGATCGCCGTGTCTCCCGCCGGCACCGTGGCGGTCACGTACTACGACTTCCGGAAGAACACCTCCGCCGCCACCCTGCCCACCGACTTCTGGGCGGTCACCTGCTCGGCGGACTGCACGAAGCCCGCGTCCTGGCGCGAACGGCACATCGAGGGCTCGTTCGACGCGCGGACGGCGCCGTCGACGAGCTCCGGCCGGATGATCGGCGACTACACCGGCCTGGTCTCAACGGGTTCGGCCTTCGTGGCCGTGTACGGCGTGACCACCGGCGACACCGCCAACCCGGTGGACATCCACAGCGCGACCTTCTACAACTGACCGCCCGGCTGCGACCCGCCGACGCACGTAGCGCCGGCGGGTCGCCCCGTACGTGACGGCCGAACCGCGACAAAGCCAGGCCGGAAACCGGCGCTCGACGGACCCGTACTTCGCCGACAAGGCCACGATGTCGCGATTTCGAGGCGTGGTCGCGGACACCATCAGTGTGACCGGCCCGGGATCAGTCGGACCGCCTCGGTCACTTGCCCGGGGCGCCCAGCGTGTCCGGAGCGAGATCACCCGGAGTGATCAGATTCCGCTGTACGGACGCCGATGCCGAACGGTCGTGTGCCGCGATCGTGTTGATGATCCACGGCAACTCGGGTGACACCTTGGTGAGAGCGTCTCGGTTGATCGCACCGTTCGGCCCCACCGAACAGACGTTCGGTATGAGGTTCCCGGAACCGTCCTTGAACGACGAGGCGTTCATAATGGCGTTCTGGATCCCGAACACCACCGGCTGCGACCGTCGCCGTTTGGTCACCTTGTCCAGCACCTGCAGTGTCAGAAACTCCGGCGAACCGGAATCGCCGAAACAGGCACCGGACTTGCCGTCCTTGGACGGCACCAGGCACATCATGGTGGCCGGCTCCATGAGTTGGGTTCCCGACGGGCTCAACAGATCGCAGACGTGATCGTCGACTCGCTTCATGGACAGTTCCTGCAGGTGCTCCGGTTTGGACTTCCAACACGGGTCCGTTGAGTCACCGAGAAGGTCGTCGCAGGTGAGGCCCCAGCCCTGAAGGGTTCCCGGCGTGGTCTTCGGTTGCTCGAACGCCGCCAACGGCAGCGGTTGGGAGTGAGCCGGCTCCGCCAGCTGTACCAAGCCGCCGTCGTTGTTGAAGCGGGCGCCGGTGGGGTCCGAGGCCGGATCGCGGAACACCGCCTTGATCGGGATGGCTTCGCCACCCTCCTTCCAGGAAAGCGAATTCAGTCGAGCCTGACCCGTCGTATACGGGATGCAGTGCCCCGCCGTGAGGACCCAGGTCGGGGCTATCAGCACGCCGCCGCATTCGAAGTTGGCGGTGGCCTCGGCACCGTCGGCTCCGCCGGAGGTGGTACTCGAGAAGCTCTGCAACGAAGTCGCGTATGGAGTCGTCGCCGGAACGCCGCCGACGATCGCCGACGCAGGTGTCGCCATGTCAAGAAGTAGCACAGTGCCGGTTGCTGCGGCTGCTATTGCTGCTGAAAAACGTTTGATGAACACAAACGCCCTTTCATCGTTCTAGCAACGAAACCCTCTCGGAGTGGATGAGCCTAGAGCTTGGAAGCGTCCCCCGCCAAGAACTATTTCCGTGGCCTTATCGCAACTGACCGTGAAGAAGTCATCGAGGTCGAGGTCATCGCCACGCTCGTGCACCGCGCCACAGATCTTCCACCAAAGTGGTATATACACCTGCCTTGTCGTGCAGTTTACTTGCCTCAATATGTAACCGGGTAATTGAGGCTCCGGCGAATGGCGGCGGCTCACTCAATCCACTCGATTTCCCGCCGGGACGACTCAACGAAGGATTCGAGTTCCGCTGCGCAGCGATAGAGGAGCTCAGTCGCGCAGGGTGCGTTCGAGGCGGTGTACGGCCCACGTCAGGGCGGCGGTGCCGAGGAGCGCGAGGTAGGCCACCGCGACGGCGAGGTGTGCGCTGGTCGTGCCCAGGAAGGCCGCCCGGGTCAGTTCGATGCCGTGGTACAGCGGCAGGGCCTCGACGAACACCTGGATCGGGCGCGGGTACACGTTCAGCGGGAAGAACGTCGTCGCGAACAGGAACATCGGCAGCATCACGAGCTGGATGAGCTGGAAGTCCTGCCAGCTCCGCAGGAACGTGACCACGAGCAGGCCGGTCGAGGCGAACGTGAAGCCGATGAGCAGCGCGCTCGGCACGACCAGGAGCGCCGCCGGCGTGTGCACCAGGCCGAACGCGCTCACCACCGCCAGGAACGCGGTCGAGACGAGCGTGCCGCGCAGCAGCGCCCAGGACACCTCGCCGAGCGCCACCGAACGTACCGACATCGGCGTGGTGAGGATCGACTCGTACGTCCGGTCGGTGGTGAGCTTGGCGTACAGGTTGAAGGTGGTCTCGTTCATCGCCCCGTTCATCGCGGCGGTGGCGAGCAGCGCCGGCGCCACGAACTCCGGGTACGGCACGTCGCCTCGCAGTCCCGGAACATGGCCGACGAGGGCTCCGATGCCGAGGCCGAACGCCAGCAGGTACAGCAGCGGCTCGAAGATCTCGGCGAGGATGACCGGCCACGTGTGCCGGTAGATCATCAGGTTGCGTTCGACCATCGTCCAGGGCCGGCCGTGGCGCGGCCGTACGGGCGGGTTCGCGGTCACCGTCACGGGGAGCTCCAGGTCAGACGTGCAGCGTACGGCGGTAGTTGCGGCGGGCGACGAGCAGCCCGGCGACGGCCATGGCGGTCAGGTAGCCGACATGGACGAGCACGCGGAACGGTGTGGCGGTGCCGAGGGCGACGGCGCGGCCGAGGTCGACGCCGTGCCACAGCGGGGTCGCCCAGGCCAGCGGGCGCAGCCACGACGGCAGCTGTTCGACCGGGAAGAACGTGCCGGAGAACATGTACAGCGGCAGGACGGCGAACCGGAAGACGGCGCTGATCTGTGAGGGCCGGGTCACGGTCACCGACCAGGCCGCCGCCGGCGTGGCGAACGCGACCGCGACCAGCAACGCGATCGGCACGAGCAGCGGGGCGCGCGCCGGATCGACCGCGCCGAACACCACGCTGATGCCGGTGAACAGGACGGCGTTCTGCACCGCCCGCAGTGCCCAGAACATCAGGTGCCCGTACAGGATGTCCTCGGGCGAGAGCGGGGTGGCGGCGGCCGCGCGGTAGTTGCCCCGCTGCCGCACGCTCTGCAGGACCGGGCCGGCCGCCTCCAGGAACGCCGTCTGCATGACCGCGGCGACGAGCATGCCCGGCAGGATGAACCGCAGGTAGGACTCCCCGTGAAGCGCGCCGTCGCGGTCGACCAGCTTGCCGAGACCGAGCCCGAGGGCGGTGAGGAAGAACAGGGGGTTGGCGACGCTGATCACGATCGAGCCGCGCCAGGTGCGGCGGTAGCGGAACAGCCAGTAGCCGAGCTCGCGGAAGGCCGGTGCCGACGTGCCCATCAGTCGACCAGGGAGCGGCCGGTGAGGGTGAGGAAGACGTCCTCGAGCGTGGAACGCCGGATCAGCGCGGTCCGCGGCCGTACGCCGCGCGCGTTCACCGCCGCCAGGGTCTCCTCGCCGTCGTCGGTGTAGAGCAGCAGCCGGTACGGGAGTTCTTCCATGCGTTCGGCCAGGCCACGGCACTTGTCGATCATGACCTGCCGTTCGTCGGCGGCGAACTTCAGCTCCAGCACCTCGCGGCTCGTGTGGCGGGCGATCAGCTCGGCCGGGGTGCCGGACGCCACGATTCTCCCGGCGTCCATCACCACGAGCCGGTCGCACAGTTGCTCGGCCTCGTCCATGTAGTGCGTGGTGAGCAGCAGGGTCACGCCGTCCTGCTTGAGCCGGTACAGGCGTTCCCAGAGCAGGTGACGGGCCTGCGGGTCCAGGCCGGTGGTGGGCTCGTCGAGCAGCACGATCTCGGGCTCGTTGATGAGCGCCCGCGCGATGGTGAGCCGCCGCCGCATGCCGCCGGACAGCGTCCCGACCGCGTCGCCCGCCTTGTCCTCCAGCCGCGCGAACTCCAGCAGCCGTGCGCTGCGCTCGCGCAGGACCTTCCAGGACAGCCCGAAGTAACGGCCGTAGATCAGGAGGTTCTCGCGTACGGTCAGCTCGCCGTCGATCGTGTCGTCCTGCGGGACGACGCCGAGCCGGGCCCGGATCGCGGCCCCATCGGTCGCGCTGTCCCGGCCGAGGATGCGCAGGCTGCCGGCGGTGACCGGCGAGACGCAGGCGATCATCCGCATGGTGGAGGACTTGCCGGCGCCGTTCGCGCCGAGCACCCCGAACGCCTCGCCGCGGCGTACCTCCAGGTCGATGCCGTCGACGGCGGTGAACTCGCCGTACGTCTTGGTCAGGCCCTCGGCCAGGATCGGCACCGGGCCCGCGGTCATGTGGTTCCCCTGACGCTCGGCAGCATGATGTAAACTTACCGATCTCGCGCAGGTTCTTGCAATGAAATATCGTTGAGCTGAAGCGCTTTCGTCCGCCAGTTGCGCAGGCGTCCGGGGATGGAGCGGCGATGGGCTCGTCGATGTTCTGTTCACCCGCGGATTAGAAAAGGTCCATGTCCTGTCGTGCTGATTATCTGGCGTTCGCCCGGTAGCTCTTCGGCGTTTTATTCGTATGCCTTGGCCATGGCGTGGAAGGACCGTTTGGGGGCGAGGCTGCCGTCGGGCATGAGTTTGCATACCCCGTAGGAGGCCATGTCGAGATCGAAACGCGGATCCGTGCGATGTGGAAACTCGTAGCCGGCGAAGGTGAACCAGAAGGCGGTGTCCACGCCTTCCTTCTCGAATACTGCCATCATCTCGCGCAGATAGCGGGCCTGTTCCTCCTCGTCGCGGACGTAGTTGCCGTCAAGGCGAGGCGGATCGGCTTCGTAGTCGACGATGGCCCAGCCGAAACCGCCGCGCTCAGCCGCGCCCCGGTACGTGCAGCAGCCGAACTCGGTCGCCGCGAGCGGCTTACCGTGCCGGAGGTATTCTCGCAGGCCCTGGCGGAAAGCGTCGCTGGCGTCGCCGTAGGCGTCGACGCTCACGATGTCGAAGGGCGCCCAATCGATCTGTTCCCACGTTCCGGCGGCGTAAGTGACCTTGCCGCGGAACCGTTCGCGCACCGTCGCCGCGACGTCGGCCAGAACGGTGTCCAACCGGGCAGCGATCTCGGCGAGCCGGGCCGCTGCCTCGGTCGCGTCGGGGTTGTCGCCGGCCACGGCATTGATCCTGGCGAAGGTGTCGTCTCCAGGGAGGAAACCGGCGGCGAACAGGCTCAACTCACAACCCGCGACGAGGACATCCGCTCCTACTTCCTGGGCGCGGTCCGCGCAGTCGGCGAAGTAGGGCACCAGCTCCCTTGCGGACAGTTCGCAGGGGAACGGGGAGAACCAGACCTCCAGTCCGGCGTCGGCGGCGTGCTCGGCGGCGAGCGCCAGCCGCGCGGGGTCGCCGCCGGTGATCCGCACGGCATCGCAGTGCAGATCGTCGGCGATGACCCGGATCTCCCGCCGCACGGCCTCAGCGTCGAAGACGGGCCGCGAACTCCGCCCACCGGGAGTGAAGCCGGTGTCGTAATTGATGCCTTTGGCGCGCATGTCATCGCTCCTCACCAGGCCGCCGCAAGCGCGGTCATTCTGCGATATCGGCTTTTCGCGTAGTAAAACGGTTCCAGGGTGTCCGGCCCCGTCCGGGTGCTGTCGTTCGGCTACCGGATCCGAAGGTTAGGTAAGCCGCGAAACACCGGTCAACGACGCCTCTCCCGGATTCACAGCGTCTTCGCTGTTCAGTGCCACTATGGGTGATTGCAATGACGATGCCGGATAATGCAACATTGAGGCCACTCGTTGCAACGGCCGGCGACTGGCTCGCATACTGGTGTCCAGACAACCGAAGCCGAGGAGCCGGCCGGATGCCAGGACGCAGGCTGACCAGAGTCGACCGGCAGCAGATCGCCGAAGGCTTGGCGCAGGGCCTGGACTACGCCGGGATCGCCCGCCGCCTGGGCCGTCCCACCTCGACGGTGAGCCGCGAGGTCGCGCGCAACGGCGGGCCAGGCCGCTACCGCGCGGACCTGGCCCAGCTCGCCACCCTCCACCGCGGCCGACGCAGCCCCCGCCCGCCGGCAGCCGCGCGACGGGCCGGCGAGCGCAGCGGCCCCGACCCCGACGCGGCGGCCACATTCATCGCAGACCTCACCGCGGCCATCATCGAGACCGGCATGCCGCGCACCGCCGCGAGCGTAATGGCCTGTCTGTTCACCTCCGAGACCGGCAGCCACACCGCCGCCGAACTGGCGCAGTACCTGCAGGTCAGCGCGGCGACAATCTCGCACGCGGTCGGCCTGCTACAACAGCACGGGCTGATCCGCCGAGACCGCGACAGCCAGAGCCGGCGCCACAGGTACTTCCTCGACGAAAGCGCGGGCCTTCGCTCCGCGGTGGTCGGCGTCCGCGCCAACCAGCAACTCGCCGCCACCGCCCTGCGCGGCGCCGACATCTTCGGAACCGACACCGCTGTCGGAACCCGGCTCGCCACCGCAGGCTGATTCCTCGAACAACTCGGCAACGACATCCTCCGTGCCGCAGAAAAGCACTGGCGCGCCACCGCGCCCACCTGGCCCAAGCACACGCAGACAACCCACTCAACGACACCATGAGGAACGCCGCCAAACACTGACCGTTGATCATCACAACCCACACCGTCCGGTCGGCTTCGCGTGCCGTTCTAGATCGTCCGCCGCCACCGCAAGGCAATCGGGTCGGCATGACGGCTGCTCATTTCGGGGCGACAAGCGCTGGTGCTGCCTCGTTAAGGCCAGCGCCGCCTACAGAACTACGAGGTCACCCGAGGATGAAAAAGGGTCGGTGATACCGTCCCACGACGCGGCGAATCGCGATCCCCGGGTCTTCCCCGAGCCGGAGCGAATGGATTTCGCACGCCACCCGAACCCTCACCTTGCCTTCGGGTACGGCATGCATTACTGCGTCAGCGTGCACCTCGGCGGGCTCGAGGTCCGTACCGCGATGCGGTTGCTGCTGCGGCGACTGCCCGGCCTCCGGGTGGGAGTCCCCTCCGCGAACGTGCGATGGAAGCACGGCCAGACACTGACGAGCCCGGTGCCCTGCCCGTCATCTGGTGATGACGCCGTAGAAGGTGACGCCACGCCCGCCGTCTTTGCCGCGGACGGGGGCGCCCGACGTGGCTGGCGATGACGGGTGGATGACCGATGAGCCGGGCAGTGCGTGATCTCCGCCTTCCACGCACCGCGGCCACGGGCTCGAGCTGCGGATCTGCTGCGACTACATCGCCGATCCGGCCTAACTGTTCAAGATTGCCTATGGCTCCGGGCCGGAAGGCCCGGCGGAAGCGGTCACGTCGTCGAACGCCGGTCCGGGTTCACGACCGTCCAGTCGTGGAGTGCGCGCATGAGCTGGGCGGCCTTCAGGTATCTGACGCGTGGGTCGTCGTAGGCGAGGGTGGCCGGTCCCAGGCAGATGAGACTCCGGCCGCGGGGTTCGTACAGGGTGCCGGACACGGCGACGAGTGGGGCGTCGCGGACCCGCAGTGCCAGCGCGCCGCGGCTCCGCAGGTACGGGCAGGCGCGGCGTGACGTTCCCGCGCAGCGTAGGCAGACCGGGGGATGGCCGGTGACGTCCTCGTCGGACCAGCCGCGCCCGGCGTCGCCCACGAGCCAGAGGACGCCTCGTTCGTCCCGGTCGGCCGGTTCGCCGCAGACCTGGCAGAGCAGGTGTCGCATGGCGTGACGCTGCCGGTACGGGTGCACCCCGCCGAACTCGGGCACGCCCTCGCCCGGCGCGTGGACGTAGCGGCTCCACAGCACCCCGCGTTCGTCGCGGTCGCCGGGCCGCTCACTCGGATAGCCGATGCCGGAACGGCCTTTCGTCACCACCGGCGTCCGGACCGGCCGCTCGCCACTCCAGCGGACGATGTACGGAACCAGCCCGGCGCGGACCAGACGGCTTTCATTATCGGAATTGTCGTTCATGGGGTATTTTCGCCTTATCTGATTGCCGGTGTTTCTTTGCAAAGAATGGCGTGCCTCCAATAGCCTGTGAAGTGCTCCGGTGCGCACGAATGACAAGTGCGAGGTAGGTAAAGGACGAGCGCGAGAGGGTGTGAATCTCGATGTCAGCACGCATGACAGGAAGAGAGTTCTTCGGGCGGCGGCTTCGCATCGCCCGAGAGCAGCAGGTCCCGAAGCTGAGTCGCCGTGCCATCGGAGAGCGGGTCCGAGTGTCCGACTCGGCCGTCGCCGCATGGGAGTCGGGGCGTAACATCCCCGACCCTGACACGCTGAAGAATGTCGAACGCATCCTCGACACGGGCGGCCTTCTTCAGGACATCCTCGAGAACATGGTCACGGGGGAGAAGCCGCAGGAGTTTCAGGGGCAATGGGCGCAGACCGAGGCTCAGGCAACGCTGCTCTTACGATTCTCGTTCGACCTCGTCCCCGGCCTCCTTCAAACTGAAGAGTGTGCGCGAGCGATTCTGCGCAACGAAGATCACGTCAAGGTCCGCATGTCACGTCAACAAGTGCTGACGAAGGAGAATCCGCCAGTCCTCGTCGCACTCATCGACGAGAGCGTGCTGCACCGCAATGTCGGTGGCGCCCAGGCCATGAGCGATCAGCTCAATCACCTAGTGGAGATGGCGGGTTATGAGCATGTGGTGATTCAGGTGATTCGCCTGAGTTCTACCATCGGGTCTCAATACACCGGTTCGTTCACGATCGCCAGTTATAATGGCGAGCCTGAGGTTGCTCACATAGATGATGCGATCAGCGGTGACGTGGTGGAGAGTGCCGATGAGGTGTTCAGGCTCCGGCGCATGTTCGAGCTCCTCCGGAAGCACGCGCTGAGCGAGCAAGAGTCGGTCCATCTCATCAAGGAAGTGGCGGAGTCGTGGAGCAGCAGGGTCTGAACTGGCGGAAGTCCTCGCGTAGCAACGCGAATGCCAGTGAGTGCGTCGAGGTCGCTCGGGTCGATCGCGACGAGGAGCTGTAGCGAGCGGTAGTTCGTGAAGGTCGGGCTCGTTTCCGGGCCCGGCCTTCGTGGCTCTTCGAAGTTAAGCGGGCTTGAGGTGTCCGCGGTGGCGTGGGGTGGTCGCGAGCAGGTCGAGGAAGTTGCGGTCGACGTGTTTGCCCGGGGAAGCGCGCAGCCGAGCGGGTCAGCCAGTTACGCATCCGCCATTCCGGGTCGGTGCCGCGGCCGCGATGCCCGCGCTGGGTGAGCGTGATCCGGTGGCGGACCTCGTCGACGCCGAGCACCGCGACTGGCTCCGGCTCGTTCGGCAGCACGCTGTTCGCGTGGGTGGTGAACGTGTCCGCGACGACTGGCCAGGAGACGCCGTGATCACGGGCCGACTGCACGATCGTGCGGCCGGCGTCAGCGACCGCCGGCCCAGCCGCCTGCCGTAGCCGGGTGGTCAGCCGGGCGCGGGCCGGGACCTGGTCGACCTGCTCGGTGAACGACTGCCGCGGACAGGCTGCAGTCGGGCAGTACCAGCGCCGTTTACGCCAGCGCAACCGCACCGGCCGCCCAGCGACCAGCAAATCCCGCGGCCGGGTCGTGGTTCATTGCTTGACCCGTACTGCCTTCTGCCCGCACTGCGGGCAGCATCGTGCCTGCACAGACCCGGTGGACAGGTCCACCACCGGGAGCAGCGGCGTCCAGCTCGACCCGCTCAGCGACAAGGTCGTGCAGGCCCAGCAGGCGGGTCGTGTCGTTGGCCATACTCACAGCTCTTCAGTGTGGCCATCCGATTAGACACTCAGATGATCGCTGAGGGGCCGCGAGCCTGCCCCCTCCCCGGCTGCCTCCCTAGCATGACTGCCGTTGGACGGTTTGCCGTATGTGTTCCTGTAGGGCGGTCTCGGTCGTGGGGTCGAGTTGCGCCATTGCGGCAGGAAAGGCGTTGGTGAGGTCGATGAGGAGGTCAAGGACGGTTTCGTCGGCGATGGCGGCTTGGTTTTCGCCCACTTTGGAACGGGCGGAGGCGAGGCGTATTGGGTTGACCATGTGCTCGGCGATTGCGAGCAGGTCTGTTGGCGTGAGCGGGGCGTCGGCGTTGAAGGGCCGACTCTGGTCAAAGCGTTGCTCGTCGAACTCGGCGATCTTGCGTTTCAG
Source organism: Actinoallomurus sp. CA-142502 (assembly GCF_050936355.1). Lineage (NCBI taxonomy): Bacteria > Bacillati > Actinomycetota > Actinomycetes > Streptosporangiales > Thermomonosporaceae > Actinoallomurus > Actinoallomurus sp. CA-142502. Next base: position 7,051,183 of record NZ_JBNJMY010000001.1, on the reverse strand, counting down.
GATCGATCGTTTGGCGGGCGGCAGCGACTGGTCGGCGCGGATGACGATGCCCTCGGCGAGGTTGTCCGGCAGGGGCGGTAGCCCGAGCGTCGCGGGGATGGTGGTGACGAATCTTGTCGACACCGTGTCGAGGTCGGGCAGTCGGCCGCGTCGCAGCAGCGGCACGACGTCGAGCCCGGCGGAGCCTGCGATGTCGCGGACCTGTGCGTACGGCAGGTACACACCCTCGTCGCCGCTGGTTGTCTGCATGAGTACGTCGAAGAGCGCGAACCGTAGGTCGGGGGAATACCAGATTCCGGTCTGCACGGCGGTGGCCCCTGGCGCCGGGGGGACGTCGGGATGCGGGTAGGCGCCTCCATACAGTTCGCCGTAGAGCCGCACGGTGCTGCCCGGCCCCGGTAGCGCGGCCTCGGCCGCCGCTGACAGCCGGTCGCGCAGCAGTTGCCATCCGAAGAAAGGTTCGTCGTCGGATAGCCATGCTTTCCGCTTGCCGACCCGCGTTGTATGGCCATCCGCCGCAACGACCAGCTGTGCTCCGTGGATCTTCTCGGTGGCGATCCACGGACCGGCGATGTCGTCGGCGCTCGTCGTGGCAATCTTCGGGTACTGGGTATGCTGCACTCGATCATTGTCGGCACGGTCGTCGTCGATATCATCCGGATTTCTCGTTCCTACGCCCGGCCGCTCTGGTGGCCCAGGAACTCGACCTGCTCGTCGAACGGATTGGCCCGCTGTTTGCCCGCCGGGAACGTCCGCACCAAGCGGAGAAGCATGTACGTCGGTTGATGTGACCTGCCGCGTATGAACGCTACCCTGCCCCATTGCTGCCGAACGCCGCCACCTGCTGGACCAGGCCGTTCGAGATGACCGTGATCCGGCGTCGACCGGGCAGGTCCACAAAGGGGCACCCGTCCGGCCCCTCCCGCAACGTGGCCGACTCGTCGCCGGGTTCGAGCCACAACAACTTGCCGGACCGCAGCCAGTCGGTGAGCTCGAAGTCGTACTGTGAGACCCGCGGCCGGTCCCAGTCCCAGCCGCGGTTAACGCCGTCCCGGTACACCGGATACGTGTTCTCGCCCCAGAGATTCACAAGCGTGACGCCTTTGGGCTTGGGTCCGAAGTAGCTGATCGTCCAGCCGGTGTGCGCACCCACCGACACTTCGGCGACAACAGCTCGCACGCCTCGGCTGTTGAGGATCCGGGGCACGACGAACGGCACATCCGGGCCCGGGACCACGGCGAACGGCGGATGCTCGACCGGATTGGCCAGCCGCATCGCTCCGGTCATGGCAAGCCAGCCGAGTGGCAGAGGCGAAGGCGGGCGGCGGATGGAGCTCACGTAGTTCCAGAAACGGCCGTCGAGGCCGTATACCTCGATCGGCCAGCGCACCAGCCCGCCGTTGTCCGGGCAACGCGCGACGGTGACCTCGGGCAGCAGCGCACGGTACCAGCGGTTGACCTCCCTGACGCGATTCGGGTCCGGCGACTTCTGCGCGAGCAGCCGAAAGCTCTCGGACGTCAGCCGCGCCCGCTCGGCGACGGGGTCGTCGGCCATCAGTCTGGCCTTCCTGCGGATCGGGCCCACGGTCCCCAGTTCGTCCACAGCAGCGTCACCGTCACCACAAGTCCTATCGGTCGGCCGGGGGCGAAACGTAATAAGCCCACGCCGCCGCCACGTTCGTGTTGTCCTACGAGCTTGTCGCGCATCTCTTCGTGCGGATCGTCCGGGTCCCAACGCACGACCGCGCCGTGCATTACGCCGAATCTCCCTCTTTTGCACATATCTGCGATCAGCAGATCGTACTTGGCCTGGGCTGTCCAACGCCGACAGCAGGTGCACCTGCCTCCCGTCGCTACATCGGAGCGCCACGCAGCGTCTTGCCGTCCACGACGATCACGATGCGCCGCTGCTGCCGGCCCCGCTTAACTTCGAAGAGCCACCTTCGTTCGTGTCAGCCGTCGGGGCGGAAGCGGGTGCGGTAGGCGGCCGGGCCGAGAGTGAAGAAGTGCCGGAAACGGCGGCTGGCGTAGTTGGGGTCGTGCCAGCCGACGAGTCTTCCGATCGCCGCGACGGGCAGATCCGTCTCGATGAGAAGGGCCGCGGCGCGTTCCGCTCGCAGCCGGCCCAGATAGTTCATGGGCGGGACGCCGAGCTGTGCGGTGAACAGACGCGTCAGGTACGGCGGTGACACGCTCACGGTGGCTGCGAGTTCGTCCAGGTTCCAGGCGCGCTGGATGTCGTTCTCCAGTAGCTGCGCCGCGGCCAGTACGGCGGGGTGGACCTGACCAGTGGCGTCCTCGGAGACGGCCGTGCCGCCCAGCAGGCAGAGCAGGATTCCCACCCGTACGGCATAGACCGGTCCGGCATGAGCCGCGGTTTCGGCCAGGCCGGTCTCGACGATGCGCAGCGTGGCGGGGTCTAGCCGCAGCGGGCGGTCGGATCGCCCGTGCAGTATGCGGCCCAGGTGCGGGGCGGCGCGTATCCACGCCAGCTCGCGCCGGAACGCCTCCGGGCTGACGTACAGGTTGTAGACGACCAGACGGCGGCAGTCGCGGTAGCCGTGCCAGTCGCCCGGCCGGAGCATCGTCACCGCGCCGCGGTCCAGGGGCTGTTCGCCCGCGGCCGAGACGTGCGTGGCGGTGCCGTCCGTGACGACGGCGAGCTCGATGAAGTCATGGCTGTGGGCGGAGGTGTCGCTCCGCAGCTCGTACCGTTCGGCGGTGATGGGCGGCCCGCCCGGCGGGAAGATCTCCGCTAGCCGCACGCGATGCATCGGGCCTCTCCTCGCCGGATCGCTGTCAAGATCGTGCTACACCTGTCGGGCTCTCGTGCTAGCCCCATGGTCGAGGCGACGGCGACAGTTGTCGAGACGGCAATCCACGAAAAGGTAAGGAAGACGAGCATGACTGTCGCTGCCGAAAACCCGCGCACCACGCCGGGCGACCTCTCCGAGCACGTCGTGTCGGCGTACCGCCGGGATGGTTTCGTCCACCTGCCCGGCGTCATCTCCCGTACGGACGCGGCCCGGTTCGCCGAAGCGGCGTTGGCCGCCCGCGACACCGTACGGGACCACCACGACGGGGCGATCTTCACGCAGCTGCTCCAGCTGTGGCGTCACGACGAGACCCTGCGCGAGCTCACCCTGAACCCGGACCTGGCCGCCATCGCGACCCGCCTGGCGGGGATCCCGCTGCGGTTGTGGCACGACCAGCTGCTGATCAAGGAGCCGCGCAACGGAGCCGCGACGGAGTTCCACCAGGACCAGCCGTACTGGCCGCACGCCGGTTCACGGCATGCCCTCTCGGCCTGGGTGGCGCTGGTGGACGTGCCGGTCGACCGTGGCTGCATGACGTTCATTCCGGGCTCCCAGCACCTGGACGGCCTGCGGCCGCAGGATCTGTCCGACCACGGCGACATGTTCACCGTGGCGCCCGACCTGCAGTGGGAACAACGCGTCACCGTCCCCCTGCGCGCGGGCGACTGCACGTTCCACAACTCACGCCTCGCCCACAGCGCCACACCCAACTTCACCGACGACCCTCGCATCGCCCATGTCGTCATCTACGCGGACGCGGACCTGACCCTGGCGGCCGAACCCGCCCACCCCGTCACCGACCCGCTCGGCCTGACCGTGGGCCGGTCCCTTCCCGACGAGCACTTCCCACGCTTCGCCGACCACGCCAAGGGGCCGGGGGAGTCCGCGCCGACAGCGTGAACGAGTCGAACCAGTTGATCGTTTGACAGTCGCTCAGCACAGAGCTCGCATGGTGCGGTAGCGAAGCGTCTCGTCCGTGATCGTCTCGGCGTCGCGCCACGCTGCCGCACTGACCTCTTCGGTCTGGAGCGCACCTACCTCCGCAGAGCTGCGGAAGAGGAAGCGAAAGTCGATGTGCTGGTGCTCAGGCTCGCGCTTGGCGTCGTTCGCCGGGATGGAGTGGACGTCGATCTGGAGCGGGCGCAGTCCTTCAGGAACGACGGCCGAGGCGGGAATTCCGGTCTCTTCGGTCAGCTCGCGTTGCGCCGCGTCGACAAGCCGTACGTCATCGACCTCAAGGTGCCCGCCCGGCAACAACCAGCGGTCGAGGGTGAGATGGTGAATGTGGAGCACGCGGCCGTCGGGGTTGACAAGAAGCGCCCCTGCCGTGGCATGTCCCCGGAACTCTTTGCGTGAGGTGAGGTCGGCTCCTGCGTCGATGAGGCTGACGACCGGTTCGAGCAGGCCATTCTCCTCGGGGTGGGCGTCGAGGTAGGCGACGAGGGTCTCGCGGAGGTGCGCGGTTGTAATGGGCACAGGCTTTTGTCCTTATTGGTGGAAGTGGTCTAGCCACGTCGTGGCGATGGCTGCGCGATCGGACGGGCTGACCTCGTGTATACCGGGGTCCAGTTCGCCGCGGGCGAGCATGGCAGAAGCAGCCAGTATCTCCGCCTGAACGAGGAAGATGAACGGTCCCACACTGGCGCCGTGCAGGAAGTTCACGGCATTTCCGCCATTGAGCAGGTAGAAATAGTGGCCAGCGGTCAGGTACCTGGTGACGTGCTTGTCAACGTGAACCCGCTCGTAAACTTCCGGTAGGTCATCGAGTTCAAGCTCGTCCTCACTGCTGGTCACGGTTGCCACGTATGCACCATTTCGCAGCCGTGGGAAGTCCTCGCCGCGCAGCGACAGCGAGCCGGTGGCACACAGCACGAGACCGGCGTGCTCCAGGCCGCCGGCCCGGTCACGGACCACGGTGAAACTTCGCGATAGGGCCTGTGTGCGCCGCACGGGGTCGATATCGAAGATGATCACTCGTACGCCTTTTGCATGCAGGAGATGGGCGATGGAACTACCCAACCTGCCGAAGCCGATCACGAGTGCGGTACGTCCGTGCAGTATGTCGCCGCGGCCGCGCATAAGCGCCTCGGTGGAAAACACGACTGACTGCCCGACGAGGAAGTCCTCAGGAGCTTTGAGCGGTGAACGGGCCACAGAGACGACGGGGCAGGGAAGTTTGTTCAGTTCGGCGTACCGCCTATGTCCATTTTCGGTGTCCTCCACCACACCCAGGACATGGCCTGAGAAGCGATCGCTCAGCGCGCTCAGAGCCGGGGCGAAGTACCCGCCCACGTCGAGCAGCACGGTTGTGCGGCCAGCAGCGCGGGTCTCCACATAGCGCACGGCGCGGTTGGAATCGGCGAACATCTCGCGCGTCAGCCCGTCGCACGGATGTCCGTCGGCCTCAACTTGGCGCCGCGCCCCGGCTTGTACGGACTTCGGTTTGGGCAGCACGACCCGCAGATCGGTCACACGCGCCACGCCCCGTACGAACGCCGGCCGCTCCGGCAGTAAGTGCGTGATCAAGAACGATGCTGGGCGCTCCTGAGGTGCGAAACGCGCGGCGATGCGTCCGAAGTAGGCGTCAAGACGGGCGCTTTCGAACGTTTCCATCCGTGCATCTCCTCCTTACGGCGATCTCGGGTTGTCCACTGGAACCGACCGGAGGCTGTTCGGACGACCGGCGCACTGCGCGTGGGCCGATGGCCCTCTGGCGAGTTCCATGGACCAAGCGTCGTTTCGAACTGACGGCCGCGAAATGACCGGGCGTTGTACTTCTGTTGCACTTCCCGGCCGCAGCCATCACGCAGCGTGCTTCCATGTAACCTGAGGGAGGCAGCCCGTGATCGGCGTGCAGCAGTGGACCGGCCGCGAAGCAAGCGCCCTGCGCGCAGCGCTCCGGATGAGCACACGCACGTTCGCTGAACACCTGGGTGTCGCACTGCGCACAGTCGCGAAATGGGAGAAGCTCGGCCCGCACACCCGTCCGCGGCCAGATACGCAGGCGATCCTCGACACTGCTCTCGCGCGAGCCGATACGGCAGCGCGAGTGCGATTCGAGACGCTGCTTTCCGATCTCGCGGACAGATTCGCGTATGCCGACCCCGTCTGCGCAGCGGACTACGAGACGTGGGCGGAGGACATTGACCGCGTCCTCGTGTGTCTTGGCCGTCAAGACTTCTCGTTCGCCTCAATTTTGTTGAACCGCTGGCTCGATAGAGACGACCCGCGTGCTCTCGATGACAGGGGTCGGTACCTCTATGGCCGGTCGCTCGTACTCCTTGGCGATTTGCGACGGGACCAAGGGGTGACCCTCGGTCCTCTCTCGGCGCAGCATTCCTACAAGGCTGCACACGGCCTGTTCAGCGAGCTCGCCATTCCCCGGCGGGTCGCCCAGACCGAGTTGTCACTCGCTGTGATCGACGAGATGTCCGGAAACCTGGAAATCTCCGCCCGGCATTACGAGCGATTGGCGACCGACGACCGGCTCAGCGCGCGCGATCGGGCGCGAGCCCGGCTATGGATAGGGACGGCGCTGAGCAAGTACGGCGAGAACGAGTACGCGGTCAAGGCGATGATGGAGGCGACTCGCGGCTTCGAGGATCTCGCGGAACCCGACGACTGGTCTGTCGCTCACCAGAAGGTCGCTCTCGCCTACCGAGGGAGCGGTGACCTTACCCGGGCACTCCACAACATCGACATCGCGCGTTCGACTGGGATCGTAGAAACGCCGATGCAGCGAGTGCGGCTCGACACCGCGCACGGGCACATCCTTCTGTCGGACCCCGCCACCCGAGATGATGGGCGATCCGTCCTCGACGGCGCGGCACAAGTGGCGAGGCAATATGGGCTCAGCCACCAGCTTCGCAGCATCGAGGGTATCCGGCGGTCGTTCGGTGATCCCTCAGCCGCGCTGTCGACTTAGGTGGCCAGCGAGCATGAAACAAGGAGTCTGCGTGCCTGACCGTGAGCAGCGTTTCCACATCACCGACACGCAGTGGGACGACGCAAGGTTGATTTGGAACTATCACCAAATGGGGCATGAGCCCCGCCCCTGCTCGGCGGCGATCGGCTTGGGCAGCCACGATCTCGGCGTCGCGACCACCGCAGCTGACCTTTATCGCGCTGGTCTGTTCCGGGTGATCGTGTTCAGCGGGGGGAACAGCCCGACGACGGCAGCCCGTTTCCCCCGCGGTGAGGCGGTTCACTATCGAGAGCATGCGCTCGCGCTGGGCGTGCCCGACGAAACGATCCTGATCGAGCCCAACGCGGGGAACACGGGCCAGAACGTCACCTTCTCGCGCGAGATACTGTCCGAGGCCGGTGTCGAAGTCGACTCACTGCTCCTGATCTCCAAGCCGTACATGGAGCGTCGTGCTTATGCCACATGCCGCAAGGTGTGGCCCGAGGTCGACGTCGTGTGCGCTTCCGAGCCGCTGCTCCTCGACGACTATGTGAAGGCCATCGGCGACGAGAAACTCGTCGTGGACATGCTCGTCGGCGACCTGCAGCGGGTGATCGAGTACCCGAAGTTCGGGTTCGCCATCGAGCAGGGGGTACCAGAGGACGTCCTTGCCGCCTATGAGCGCCTTCTGCGTGCCGGATTCGACGGCCGTCTCCTCAAACTCTGAGCCGAACCCGTTCCGGGCCTTGGCTTCGGTGTTCATCGTGTCGCCCGCGTCGGTGGCGGGGTTGGACCCGCCGCTGTCGGACACCGCGCCCACAAGGTGAAATGAAAAAGGGGACGGATCCCCGAGGGGATCCGTCCCCGATTTCGTTCGGTCAGGAGACGTGGACGACGAAACTCGTCGAGGCCGTCTTCCCCTTGTAGTGGACCCTGGCGGTGACCATGGCGACTCCGGCCCCGACCGTACGGATCGTGCCGTCGGCGTCCACCCGCACCACCTGCGGGCGGTCGCTGTGGAACGTCGTCGTCAGGCCCTGCGGCAGCGGGACGCTCGCGCCCTTGGTGACGTAGCCGTAGACGCTCTCGTCCGCCGTCGACACGGTCAGGTGCGGGTCGATGGTGGTGCCGCGGTCGAACATGACGCGCTGGACGATCCCCTGCGCGGCGTCACCGGCCTGCGCCGGCTTGGCGGTGACGACCGCGGGGGTCGGCAGCAGCGTGCCGCCCACCTTGACGGACGTTCGCGCGGCGACGTCGGAGCTGGAGGTCGCGAGTTGCAGCTCGTACTTTCCGGGGTCGACCTTGTACCGCTTGGCCGCCTCGTCGTAGAAGGCGAACTGGGACACCGGCACCGTGAACGACACGTGCTCGGTCCGGTGCGGCGCCACCGTGACCTTCCGGAAGGCCTCCAGGCGCTTGACCGGACGCTGCGCCGACGCCGGCTCGAACGGTGTCGCCACGTAGAGCTGCGGCACCGCGTCACCGGCCCGCGAACCGCGGTTGGTGACGTCGGCCGTGACCCGGAGCGTGTCGTTCGCGTCGGCCTTGCCGTGGTCGACCCGCAGGTGCGAGTAGGTGAAGTCGCTGTAGCTCATCCCGTACCCGAACGGGTAGGTGACGTCGCCGGTGAAGTACATGTACGTACGGCCGGCGGTGGTCGCCGTCGGGCGGATGGCGTAGTCGCCGATCGCCGGGAGCTGGTCGAGACTGCGGTACCAGGTGAACGGCAGGCGGCCGCTGGGGTTCGCCGTGCCGAGCAGGACATCGGCGAGTGCCGAGCCCTGACGCTGCCCGTTGTAGGAGCTCCACAGCAGGGCCGGCACCTGGGACTGGAAGTCACCGGTGTCGACCTGGCCCATGGTCTCCAGGTACGTGATCGTGTGCGGGTTCTGCGCCGCGACCTGGCTGATCAGCGAGGACTGGGCGCCGGGGAGCGCGAGCGTGCTGCGGTCGGCGCCCTCGTCGGCGGTGTTCTGGTCGGTGCCGGCCACCACGATCACGACGTCGTAGTTCTTCGCCGCCGCGACGGACGCCGGGTCGACGGTGTCCAGCTTCGCGCCGGTGACACCCGGGTAGTAGTCGACGGTCGCGTCGGGGTCGGCCTTCTGCACGGCCGCCTTCACGCCCTGGTAGGCGTTGACCTCCTTGGCCACGCCCGCCGGGCCCTGGTTGCTGGAGTAGCCGCCGAGGTACAGCGACGACGGGTTGGCGTACGCCCCGATCACGGCGACGCGGTAGGCGCCGGAGGCGGGCACCTTCAGCGGCAGGAGGCTCTTGCCGGCGACCGCCTCGTTCTTCAGCAGCACGAGGCTCTGGTCGGCGACACGCTGGTCCAGCGCGAGCCGGTCGGCCGTCTCGGTCACGGCGTTGTTGGCGTCCGTGTTGGTCCAGGTGCCCGGCGCCAGGCGCTTACGCGCGTCGCGGACCCACGGCACGGTGTTCTCGGCGTCGAACTCACCGGTCTCGATGCGCGCGGTGAACAGCCGAACGAGTGAGACGTCGACGTCGCCCTCGTTGTACACGTCGGTCTGGGTGGTGATGTGGTTCGCGACCGCGGTCGGGATCGTGTTCGCGTAGCTGTAGGAGTCGTGGTAGCCCTGGTTGCAGTCCAGGTCCTCACCTGCGGCGTTGGCGTACGCCGTCCGGCCGTACTGGTCCAGCGGCGCGGGCGCGCCCGGCGGTTGCCAGTGGTGCCCGGCCTGGATCTCGTACACCGCGTCGCAGTCGGAGGTGAAGTAGCCCCCGAAGCCGAACGTCTGGCGAGCGAGCGTGTCCATGAGCTGCACGTTGGCGGCGGCCGGAACGCCGTTGACGCTGTTGTAGGAGCTCATGATCGAGCCGGGGTCGCTGCTCTTGATGATGTCGCGGAACTGGGCGGTGTAGTACTCGCGCAGCGTCCGCTGGTCCATGTCCGAGGATCCGGTACGCCGGTTGAACTCGCTGTTGTTCGCGGCGAAGTGCTTGATGGTGGCGATGGCCTTGAGGTAGCCGCCCGCGGACGCGGGCAGCCTGCCGTTCTCATCCTGCCCCTGCAGCCCGTTGACGTACTGCGAGGCGAGCACGCCGGTGAGCGTCGGGTCCTCGCTCCACGTCTCGTCGTTCCGGCCCCAGCGCGGGTCCCGGGCGAGATTGACGGTGGGGGAGTAGTAGTCGAGGTCCTGGGTGTTGTTCCTGGCCACCTCGCGGGCCTCGTCGGAGATCCGGCCGGCCTCTTCGTGCACCAGGTCGGGGTTCCACGTGCTGCCCAGCGACAGGTCCACCGGGTAGGACGTCGTGTTGGTGAGGACCGGTGGGTTCGCGCCCGTGTTGGTCTGCTCCCGGGCGACGCCGTGGGCGGCCTCGTTCCACCAGCCCCAGGCCGCCACGCCCAGCTCGGGGATGGCCGGCGCCGCGCTGCTGTTCATCTGCTGGGCCTTCTGGACCAGCGTGAGACGTGAGACGAGGTCGGCGGCGCGCTCCGCGGGCTGGTAGTGCGGGTTCAGGTAGATCGGCGTGGCCGACGCGCGGGCCGGCCCGTTCGCCAGCGCGCTCGGTGCGGCCGCCACGACGGTGCAGCTCAGCGCCGCTCCGGCCGCCACGATCGCGAATGCTCGTTTGTGCATGGCACTCCCCATTGCGGGTGATTCTCACCGGCACGCCCCCGATGCCCGGTCAATCGACATCCGGACTCTAAGGATCAGGGTTTATTCGCGTCAATGAGTAACTTGCCGGAAATGTCGCGTGAGTTTCTCCGAAGCTCGGCATAACTCCTCTAACCTGGCGACATGACGAGCGCCCCCGGCTCCCTCGAGTCCCTGCGATCCCGCAACCGCCTCCGCGTGCTGGAAACGGTGCAGCAACGCGGCGCCATCACCCGCGTCGACATCGCCCGGACGACGGGACTGTCCCGTACGACCGTCTCCAGCCTGGTCACGGAGCTGCTGTCCGAGGGAGTCCTCAGCGAGCTCGCCGAGCCGCTCACCTCCTCACCCGGCGGCGGTCGCCCGGCCACCCTGCTCGCCCTCAACCCGGGTGGTGGCGGCGTGCTCGGCGTCCACCTGCGGCACGACGGTGTCCGCGTGGTGCTGGCGGACCTGTCCGGCCAGGTGCTCGGCGAACGGCAGCGCACGATCGACGTCGACCACCGGCCCGCCGACTCGCTCGCGTACGTCGCGGACGCGGCGCTGGAGCTGGTGGCGGACTGGGGGCGCGGCATGCGGCGCGTCATCGGCATGGGCGTCGCGGTCTCGGCGCCCGTGCAGCGCGTGTCACACGCGCTGCGCAACCCCTCCATGCTGCGTGACTGGGGTGACGTCGACATCGCCGCGCGGCTGCGGGAGCGCGTCGGCGTACCGGTCCACGTCGGCAACGACGCGAACCTGGGCGCGATCGCGGAGTGGACGTTCGGCGTCGGCCGGGGCGCGGACGACCTCATCTACGTGATGCTGTCCGACGGCGTCGGCGCCGGCCTGATCTTGAACGGCCGGCCGTACGAGGGCGCCGCCGGCGCGGCCGGCGAGCTGGGTCACGTCACCGTCGTGGACGGCGGCTACGTCTGCCGGTGCGGCAACCGCGGCTGCCTCGAGACGGTCGTCGGCACCCGCGCGCTCGTCGCGGCGGTGGCGCACAGCCGGGGCCCGGACACGACGCTGGCGGACGTGGTCGAGCTGGCGGTGGCCGGCGATCCCGGATGCCATCGGGTCGTCGCCGACGCGGGCCGCACGATCGGCCGGACCCTGTCGGGCCTCTGCGCCGTGCTCGACCCCAAGCTCGTGATCGTCGGAGGCGGCATCGCCGCCGCGGGCGCGCCGCTGCTCGACGGTGTACGGGAGGTCCTCGCCAGGCGGCTCCCACCGGCGATCAGCCAAGGAGTGGTGGTCACCGCCAGCCGCCTCGGCGACCACGCCGAGGTGCTCGGCGCCGTCGCACTCGCCACGCGCCGCACCTCCGCGCACCTGCTCGCCCCTTCGTGATCAAGGTGGCGGGGCGCCCAAGGCCCCTAGCCATTTACGGGTGAATGTGCCAAGTTTTTCTGGCAGGCGTAGTAGATACGCAGGCCCTGGTGCCGGCCTCGGGGTGTGATGGCCTGCATCACACCCCTGGAACCGGCGTTGACGTGCCGCACGATGACTGTGCGCTTGTCAGGGGCGGGCTGCTGTGTCGAGCGCGTGCTGGAGGTCTTCCCACAGGTCTTCGGGGTGTTCGAGTCCCACACTGAGTCGGAGCAGGCCGGCGGGCACAGCCTCTTCGCCTGGCCATCGCTGGCGGCGATCGATGGTGGTCTCGACGCCTCCGAGGCTGGTTCCGCCGACGATGAGTTCAAGTGCCCCGGTGAGGCGGTCGGCGATTTCAGCATCGGCTACTTCGAACGAGATGATGGCTCCGAACCCGCTCATCTGGGCGCGTGCCCGGTCGTGGTTCGGGTCGCTGGACAGGCCCGGGTAGCGGACGGACGTCACTGCCGGGTGGTTGGTAAGGCGCTCGGCGAGTTCTTGCGCGGTTCGTTGTTGCTGCGCGAAGCGCAGTGGCAGAGTCCGCAAGCCGCGCAGCGCGAGGTAGGTCTCCATGACACCGGGGATCGCACCGTGCAGCGTCCGGTGCGTGAGGAGCGATGCTCGTCGGTCCTCGTCGGCGGTGATGACGGCGCCGAGTAGCAGGTCAGAGTGGCCGCCGATGTATTTGGTGGCGGAGTGGAGGACGGCGTCGGCGCCCCAGGCGAGCGGTTGTTGCAACAGAGGCGTGGCGAAGGTGTTGTCCACCACCGTCGTCACTCCGGCTTCGCTCGCGGCGGCGAGAATCGGCCGGAACTCGATGACACCAAGCATGGGGTTGGTCGGGGATTCGAGCCACAGCAGTTCGGTCGAGGCCAACGTGGCAAGGACGGCGCTGGTGTCGGTCACCTCGACCGGCTGCAGCCGCACCCGGCCGCGGTTCTCCAGGTCGCGTAGCAACCCCCGAGTGCCCAGGTACGCGTCTGCTGGAACAGTCACCATGGCGCCGACCCGCAGGGGCTCGATCAACGCTGCGATCGCGGCCTGGCCGGAGGCGAACGCCACAGCATGTCCGCCCTCGAGCAGGCCTAGTGCCTCCTCGAATGCCGTCCAGCTCGGATTTCCCCATCGTCCGTACCCGACGGGGCCACCATCACGGTAGGTAGAGGCGAACGTCGGGGGGATGTTCAGGGGCGCACCCGGCGAATGATTACGACCCGCCGTCACTGCAAGCGTCTGTGGCCGCCACCTTCTGGGACTCCTCACTTACTCCACCTCCAGGACGCCGGCACGTGGCGGCGCCTCACCGTTGTCACGGAGTGAACCGCCGACCGGGCACGCGTCACCGTCGCAGCGCATGTGGTCACACAGCCGGCACACGGTGCGTGCCCGATCTGCGGGCAGCGCGGCATGCCGAAGAATCTTGTCGACGAGGGTGGCGAACTGCCGTCGCTCGCTGTCGGTGAGTGGGGCGAGTATCCACTCAAGCGTGTGCAGCCGGCGGCGCTGGAGGTTTTCGGCGAGCTGTCGCCCAGCGTCGGTGAGCCGTGCCATGACCGACCTGCCTTGCCCCGCGTACCGCCGCACGAGCCCGTCGCGTTCGAGCCGGTCGAGCAGCCTTACCGCCCCGGACCCGGTGAGTCCGAGAACATTCGCCAGTTCACCGACGGTCGTGTCCGGGAAGTACGACAGCGTCAGCACAGCGGCCATCGCAGTGCCGCTGTGCTCGGCCGCCGCCTCCGCGATGCCGCCGTCCACGGCGGACGCCAACGCTCCCAGCCAGTTCGCCGCAAGTTCCTCACGCATGGACCTATGATGACTGACTCAGTCATATATAGCTAGGCCCCGCCCGAGTGTCCGGGCGCCTGGACGCCGCGTGGTCCGCCTGCCACGTGCGACGCGCGCCTTCTGCTCCCTTTCTGCTCAAGAGGAGAAGAAGTCGAGCCAGAAGCCGACCAGGAACAAGAAGATGCCCGCCCATCTCAAGCCGTGATCCGGCTTCGGCTTGTCCAGCAGCGAGGCTACGAGACTTGCGGCCCTCTCCAGCATCCAATACAGCACCCTGTGCATGACTCCCGCTCGGAAGAACAGAGGAGGGACGACGATGCAGGCGATCAGAACTGAGATCACAGCGTATCCGGGTGCATGGCCGACGAGAGCGAATATCAGCATTGCGCCGAGAAGGATGACGTAGAGGGCTACGATGCCGCTGCCATCCTCCTTGCCCTTACGCCGAAGCAACTCCGCGTCTGACTCTTCGAGGCGATCGAGAAACAGGTCCCGGATAAGCCTGTCCAGGAAGTGGCGTTGTTGCTCACAGACGTCCTGGTGGTCTTTCCTGGTGCAATCATGGTTGAGCTGTCTTTCTCGGCTGAACCGAGAACGCAGGGCGCGATAGTCCTCCATCGAGTACGGGGAGCCCGGCGGTAGGCTCTCCACCCCGTCCTTCCGGAGGTAGGTGTAGGTGATCGATGGCATGTCGGGGACGCTCTCGATGCTGTTGGTCTCCGTGATCAGCTGCCGCAAGAAGGCTTCCTTCGCAAGAAGCGATTCGACGGCGACCGCATCGGAAAGATTTCTCATGAGCCCCGTGCGTATCGCCTTCGCCTTCCTTCCGAGCGCCCGCAGGTCATCCGGTTCCACGACATCGAGGAGTGCCAGCAGGCCGGCGAGGAACTGAAGGAACTTCCCGATCCTGCCCCACCAGATGACCGGACAATTCAAAAAGCGGAGCGTGCCGGCTGATCTGCCGCTCAGGAAAGTATGGTCGATCGCCTGGAAATAGGCCCCAACAAAGATCGTGCAAGCGATGGCGGTATAGAATTTCCAGCTTTTGAGTAGCCGCATGCCGCAGAGACCTCATGTGGGGGAGAACGTCCGTCGTGGCGAGATGGCCAGTATGCCGTCCCGGTCCCGGCGAATGTCAGAGATCATGCGAGGAAGCGAAAGGCGGACTTGGAGAGTCCGCCTTTCGCTTCGCCAGGGGGGTGGACTAGGCCACCGGTGTGCCGTAGACGCCGACCTCGGTGAGGTGGAACGTGGCGTTGGCGGTGTTGCCGAGGCCGATCACCCGGACGTACCGGGCCTTGGCCTCGGTGTTCATCGTGTCGCCCGCGTCGGTGGCGGGGTTGGGCCCGTTGCGGCCGCCGAGGGTGAACCAGTGCGTGCCGTCGACGCTGCCCTCCAGCCGGTAGGTGTAATAGCGCGTGCCGTCGACGTAGTTGCGGACGTTGACCCGGGACACGTCGTTGACGGCGCCGAGGTCGACGCGCCACCAGGTCTGGCCGTAGGTCATCGGGCCGCCCCAGTACGGCGAGTTGGCGCGGCTGCCGTCGTTGGCGGACTCCGGCGGGCGGCCCGACTCCGAGGACAGGGCCGTCACCGGCTTGTGGAGGCTCTGCAGGACGTCACCGGACCCGTCGCGGGACGTGTCCGTCGCGGCCGCGATGCCGCCGTCGAACAGCGCGATCGCCTCCTGCGACGTGTGGCTGTTGACCGCGCTGACGAACATGCCGACGTCCTGCGTGGCCGACGCGCCGGTGACCGTGCCGGAGCCGATCACGGTCCAGTTCTTGTCGTCGGAGCTGCACGAGCCGGTCACGCGGCCGCCGTCCGTGCGCAGCCGCACGTACAGGTCGCCGGCGGTGAATCCGCCGACCTCGGTCACGTGGTCGAGCCTGCCGTCGCCGTCGGCGTCGTAGGAGAAGACGCAGCCGTGCTCCGGGGTGACGGCGATGTCGGCGTACCCGCCGGACCCGGTCTTGGACAGGTCGTTGCCGACGACCAGGCCCGCGCGGCTGTACGGGGACGCGCCGTCGAGCTCGGTCACCTTCGTGGACACCGCGTGACCCGAGGTGAGCCCGCCGCTCTGGTAGACGGTCGCGAGCTCGTTGGTGGCACCCCACACGTCCTTGCCGCCGGCGGCGATGCCCGTCGTGTCGCCCGTCCGGGCGAACTCGGCCGGGGCGGAGGCGGCCGTCTTGTAGGGCGGCGAGACCGTGCTCCCGCCGACCATCAGGAGGGAGTGCGCGGTCGCCCGGCCGGATTCGCCCCCGGTGGTACGCCAGGAGACCGTGGCCTCCAGGTCGGGCAGCGAGCCGGCCGCCGCGTCGGCGGGGGCGGTCACCGTCCAGGTCGCGGTCGCGGTCTTGGCCGGATCGACGTCGCCTCCGGTGGAGCCCGACGCGGGGCGGACGGTGTAGCCGTGCGGCGCGGTCAGCTCCAACCGCACCTTGTGCGCGGTGTTCAGCGTCGAGTCGTTGGTGAAGGTCGCGGTGACCTGGACCGTACCGCCCGGGGTGACGCCCTTCCGGTCGGAGGTGAGGGCCAGCGCGCCGGACGGCTCCTCGGCCACCTGGGTGGCCAGGCGGTACGCGTCGCCGTGCGGCTCGGCGGCGTAGCGGGTGCCCGCGTGCGCCCAGTTCTCGGCGACCGCGCGCCAGTCGATCGGCTGGGGCTCCTCGCCCGTCTTCAGCGAGGTCTTCAGCACGTCGAAGAACATCTTCCAGCGCTTGGCGTAGTAGCCGCCGACCAGGCCGTTGAAGTCACGCCGTGCGTAGTCCTGAAGGCCGGGGCTCTCGGTCTGCCACAGCGTGACCAGCGACTTCAGGTCGTAGTCGAGGGTCGCGGCCTCCTTCGGGTTCGCGGCCTGGCGGGCCGCCTCCCGCTGCCACGTGCCGAGCAGGAAGTTCGGGTCGGTGCCGAGCACCTCGTCCATCAGCTTCATCTCGCCCATCCACCGGTCGGTGAGCCGGCCGAAGGCGGCGCCGTCGCCGTCGCGGTAGGCGGCGAGGATCTGCGGCAGGAGCGCCCGGCTGCGGTTGGCGAGCACCTGCCGGGCGACGTCGACCAGGTCGTAGCGGTACGCGTCGGAGCGGCGCAGCCGCGGGTCCACCTGGAGCAGTTCGCGCAGCGCCTTCTCGAACTCGACGGGGTCGTACTGCAGCGCCGCCTGCCCGGTGTCGGTGAGGCTCGGCTGGTCGTCGAACAGGGCGGTCACGTGCCGGGTGTCCTTGCCCGCCGGCCAGGAGTACGCCGTGTGCTCGATGATCTTCCAGGCCGCGAGGGCGTGAGGGTCGGCGGCGCCGTAACGGGCGGTGGCGTACTCGGCGAACCAGGCGTCCAGGTCGACGGGCCCGTTCTCCCACGGCATGTCGGCGAAGAACGCCACCGCGGCCGGGTTGTTGTCGATGGCCTCGGGCATCAGCGCGATGCCGTTCATGGCGTTACCGGGCTTGGCCTGCCAGGCGTGGAACTTCTCGTTCCACACGCTGAGGCCGGCGCCGAAGTTCTGGTGGCCGCCGAAGTTCCAGATCGTCCCGAAGGCGTACTGCGTGCCGAGGAAGTCCTTGTCGCGGTCGGTGACGGTGGGCTGCTCGCTGAGGCCGTCCACGATGAACATCTTCGACCGGTCGACCGCCTGGAGCGTCTCGGTGCGGGGGTTGCTCTGCCAGCCGAGGATCACCCAGATCGCGCCCGGGTGGGCGGCCTCCAGCGCGTTCTGGACGGCCTTGGACGCCGGGCCCACCGGCACGGACCCGGCCGTGCCGCCCTCGTGCAGCAGGTCCATCTTGTACATCGTGCTGTCGCCGTACAGCTGGGTCTGGGCCTGGTAGAACGCCGCCGCCACCTTGCCGAACTCCGGCCCGGTCGGGTCGAGCCAGTCGGGCCGCTGTAGACCGTTCCAGGTGCCCTGCGGGACGGTGTTGGCGCCCGGGTTCCGCTTCGCGAAGTCGGTCGGGACGGTGCCGTAGTAGCCGGGCAGCACCGGTGTCATGCCCAGCTCGCGCAGCCGGTCGACGATGCGCCGGGCGAGCACGGTGCGACTGTCGATCAGCTGCTGGGAGATCGGCGAGCCGGTGCAGCACATGTTCTGCAGCAGCCACCACGCCTGGTGGGCCGGCTCCGGGATCCACTCGCGCATGTCGGCGGCGCTGTAGCCGAACTGCTGGAAGGCCTTCTGGTAGACGGCCTCCTGCCCCTCGTACACCAGCACCTGGTTGATGCCGAGCAGCGCGAGCACGTCGATGCGGCGCTGCCACTCCTGCCAGCTCAGGTACGCGCCGGCGTATCCCTCGTTGGTGTCGTTGAGCGCGAACCGGTTGGCGACCGACGCGTCCTCCGCGATCGGCGCGGACGGCAGCGGCAGCCGTGCGGGCAGGTCGAGCTGCGTCCCGCCGATCGCGACGTTGGCGTGCGCGACCTTGCGCAGGTACCAGCCGAAGCCGGTGAGCTGTACGGCCGGGGAGGTGCCCGCGACCACCAGGTGACCGCGCTCGGCGGAGATCTGGAAACGGTCCGCGCCCGTGCCCTTGTCGATCGTCCGCAGCGTGACCTGAGCGGCCCGGCCCTTTCCGAGGACGCGCTCCAGCGCCTGGGCCGCCGGTCCGGTGTCGTGCGCCGCGACCGGCGCCTGTGCGGGATTCGTCCGCGCCGCCGCCGGCGGCGCCGCGGCCAGCGGTACGGCCAGCACCGCGGCCATCGCGGCGATGAGCGCCCGGGATCGGCGCCCGGTGCCCGGTCGTCTTCGTAGTCGTCGGCCCAACATCATGGGGGCACCTCCACCGGAAAAGGGGGGTTTATTAAAGTCCTTACAAAACCGGCCGATTCATAATGTCCGTGCGGGATCCTTCGGTCAAGGGGGTCCGATGGATCTTCCGGAGGGAGCGATGGAAGAAGAGCACGCGGTGGGCACGCCCGTTCTGCGCCGCCTCAACACCGCTTCCGTGCTGCGCGCGGTGCGCGAGTGCGCGCCCGACCCCATCCGGCTGGCCGAACTCGTCAAGCTGACCGGTCTCACCCGCCCCACCGTGGGCCAGGCGGTGGAGGACCTGGTCGAGGCGGGCTGGCTCCAGCACCACCACCCGATCGCCGCCTCGCGGAAGGGCGGCCGGCCGGCCGTACGGGTCTCCCTGCGGGGCCGCGCCGCGCCCGTGCTGGGCCTCGACGTCGGCCCGCACACGGTCAGCGCGGGCATCGACGACCTGGCCGGCCGCCGCCTGGCCGCCGTACGCCGATCGGTCGACCGCAACCGGGCCAGCCGTCTCCTCACCGTCGTCGACGGGGTCATCGCGCGGGCCCTGGAGGAGGCCGGCCTCGAAGCGGACGAGATCGCCGCGCTGGTCGTCGCCACGCCCGGAATCGTCGACGCCGGCTCCGGCCGGATCCTCCTGGCGCCCAGCGTGCCGGGGTGGACCTCGGTGAACCTCTCCGATCACCTCCGCGACCGCTTCCGCTGCCCGGTACGGGTGGAGAACGACGCCAACCTCGCCGCCCTGGCCGTCGCGCGGGAACGCGCGGGACCCGGCACCCTGCTGGCCGTCCAGTGGGGCGAGCGGCTGGGCGCCGGCGTCGTGATCGACGGCCGCCTCCACCGGGGCACCGGAGCCGCGGGCGAGATCGGCTTCATCCGGCCGTCCGGCCGCGTCCCCGACACCGATGACGGCAGGGGCCCGCTCGAACGCGCCATCGGCGCCGAAGCCATCGCCGAACAGGCCCGGCGGGCCGCCGGTGCGCATCCCGAATCGGCTCTGGGCGGCGGCCCGATCGACGCCGCCGCCGTGTTCGCCGCGGCCGCCGCCGGCGACGCGGTGGCCGAGCGGGTCGTGGACGACGTCGCCCGGACCTTCGCCCACGCCATCGCACCGGCCGTCCTGGTGCTGGCCCCCGACGCGGTCGTGATCGGCGGAGGCGTCGCCCGCGCCGGACCCGTCCTGCTCACGGCCATCACCCGGCACCTGACCGACCTGACCCTCACCCCGCCCGACGTCGGGATCTCCGGCCTGGCCGAGGACACGATCCTGACCGGCGCCCTGAGCCTGGCCCTGGACGAGGTCTGGCACCAGCTCCCGGCCTGATCCCGCCGGGCGCGGCCAGGACCGCGATCGGCGGGTCCGGACGGTCAGGCCGGGCGGAGCACCGCGACGCCGTTCGGCTCCAGGCGCAGCGAGGCGGTCGGCTCGGCGCCGGCCAGCACGTCGCGCATGGGCGCGGGCAGCGGTACGTCGGCGGCCGTGGCGCCGTGGTTGAGGACGATGTACCACCGGCCCTCCTCCGTCTCTCGCGCACGCGCCTGGACGCCGTCCGGCAGACCGGGCAGGACGGGTGCGACGCCGGCCGCCTCGCGGACACGGTCGAAGAGGCCGCGCATGGCCGCCGGGTCGGGGCGGGTGGCGAGGTACCACGCCTCACCCCGGCCGAAGCGGTGCCGCGTCACGGCCGGTTCGCCCGCGAGCGGTCCCGTGGTGAAGTGCGCGACCGCCTCGGCGCCCTCCAGCCGTACCTCCTCCGACCACACCGTGCCCGACCCGTCCGTCAGGCCCACCGACGCGTCCTCGGCCAGCGGGTGGAACTCCTCGACGGTCAGGCCCAGCATCGCGCGGAACGGGGCCGGGTAGCCGCCCAGGTGGACGCGGTCGTACGGGTCGACGATGCCGGAGAAGAACGACATGACCAGCGTGCCGCCCTCCTCGACGTACCGGGTCAGGGCGCGCGCGGCCTCATCGGAGGTCAGGTAGAGGTTCGGCACGACCACCAGCCGGTACGCCGACAGGTCGGCGTCCGCGCGTACGACGTCGCACGCCACGCCCGCGTCGAACAGCGGGCGGTGACACGACCACGCGGCGTCCAGGAAGCGCACGTCCGTGCTCGGGTGGGCCGGGCCCTCCAGCGCCCACCAGCTCGGCCAGTCCAGCACCATCGCCACGTCCGCGCGCGGCGACCGCGCGCCGGCCAGGTCACGGACGGCCCCCAGCTCCCGGCCCAGCGCGCTCACCTCGCCGAACAGCCGGGTCGACGGCCCGCCGTGGGGGACCATCGCCGAGTGGAACTTCTCGGCACCGCCCCGCGACTGCCGCCACTGGAAGAACATCACCGCGTCCGCGCCGTGCGCGACCGCCTGCCAGCTCCACAGGCGCATCGCGCCGCGCGGCTTGGCGGCGTTGCGCGGCCGCCAGTTGACCCCGCCCGGCGCCTGCTCCATCAGCAGCCACGGCTGTCCGCCGCGCAGGGAGCGCATCACGTCGTAGGAGAAGGCGACCTTCTGGGCGGCGTCGGCGTCGAGCGGGTCGGGGTAGGCGTCGTAGCCGATGACGTCCACGTGCGGCGCCCAGGTCCACTGGTCGACCGGCCGCAGCGACGGCGGGAAGTTGGTGGTCACCGGCACGTCCGGCGTGACGCGGCGCAGGACCTCCTTCTCCGCGAGGTAGCAGGCCAGCAGCTCGTCAGAGGTGAACCGGGCGTAGTCCAGCGCGTGCGCCGGATTGGCGAACGGCGCCGGCGAGCGCGGCGGCAGCACCTCCTCGAACGAGGAGTACCCCTGCGCCCAGAACCGCGTCGACCAGGCGTCGTTCAGCCCTTCGACGGAGCCGTACCGGTCCGCCAGCCAGCGCCGGAATGCCGCCGCGGACACGTCGCAGTGACACGGGATGACGTTGCCGTACTCGTTGTTCACGTGCCAGATCGCCAGCGCCGGATGATCGGCGTAGCGCGTGGCGACCTGCTCGGCCAGCCGCACCGCATGCGAACGGTAGACCGGGCTGGAGGGGCAGTAGTGCTGCCGTCCGCCCGGCGAGATGGTCGACCCGTCCGCCCGTACGGTGAGCATCTCGGGATGGCGTGTGGTGAGCCAGGGCGGCGGTGAGGCCGTCATGGTCGCCAGGCACGCGGCGACGCCGCCGCCCGCCAGCCGGTCCATGACGCGGTCGAGCCAGTCGAAGTCGTACTCCCCGGGCCGCGGCTCGACCGACGCCCACGAGAAGATGCCGACGCTGACGAGGGAGACCCCGGCCTCCTTCATCAGCCGCAGATCCTCCTCCTGCACCTCATCGGGCCACTGCTCGGGGTTGTAGTCGCCTCCGTAGGCGATCCCGACGCGCTCCCGCAGCGCATCCATACGGTCGTTCACGAGCCCTCGCGGAGGAGAGACCAGGGGTGCGTGTTCGTCGATTCGTTCGCTGCGCTCACTCATGCACCCTCGATCCGGTCGAGCGGCAGCGACAGCCGCAGGTCGCGGTGGGTCGTGGTGATCTGGTCGTCGGGGACGGCCCGTGCGAAGATCCGCACGTCGGCGATGGAGCCGTGGAAGCGCTGGACCCCGTCGAGGCGCTGGCCGACGTCGATGCCGTCGATGGCGAACTCCCGGCCCTCGGTCACCGAGCCGCCCGGGTCCGCGACCGAGGCCGACTGGCCGTCGACGCCGAGCGTCAGCGTCCCGCCGGAGCGCCGCAGCACGACGTCGTGCCACTGGCCGTCGTTGTACGGCTGCGTCGTGGTCACGGTGGCGGTGCCCGCGCCGGTCCCGACGGTGCCGATGAGCCGCTTGTTCGCCGGTTCGGCCCGGAGCCAGATCTGCGGCGCGCCGCTGCCGACGCGGTACGCCCACAGGATCGAGTGGGTCCCGCCGGTGTCCGTGTAGCGGATCCGCGCCGACCAGGTGAAGTCACCGGCGCCGAGGTCGAGGGAGCGGTTCCAGGGCACCTGGACGTAGTCGTCGACGCCGTCGAACTCGCTCGGCGACGTCATCCCGCCGCGGACGTACCCGTCGTTGCGGTGCCCGGACAGGTCGGGCGTCGTGGGGCCGGGAGCGGGCGGCTTGGGCAGGCCCGGGGGAGTGCCGTTCGGCGTCGCCAGGTACGCCTCGTTGAACCGCGCGAACCGGATCCCCTCGTACGGGCTCGCGTCGCCGGCCTCGTACGTCAGGCCGATCTCGCCCCCGCCGAGGTCGACGAGGTCGGAGTAGGCGGCGGGACCCCAGTGGACGACCTTGCCGACTGATCCGAAGTTCCGTCCGTCGTCGGAGGAGGACCGGATGGCCATGACCTCGCGGGTGACCGGATGGGCCTCGTCGGACAGCAGGACCTTCTTGCCGACCTTCAGGACCGAGCCCTGCGACTTCGGCGCCGACACCTTCGGTGTCGGGGTGAACGGCCGGTCGAAGGTCAGCCCGCCGTCGCTGCTGGTCGCGATGTCGCGGTTGCCCGGCTCGGTGCCAGTGTTGTCGCGCGCGTTGGCGTAGATCCGGCCGTTGCCGAGCTCGGTGATGCTGAGCTCCTGCGGCGTGATGTCGTTGGTCGTACGGGTGTCGTCGGCGCCGATCTTCCAGGTGGTGCCGCCGTCGTCGCTGTAGAGCAGGTGGCCGCCCTGCGGTCCGCCCTTGAGCGCCCCGCCGTCGCCCTCGTGGCTCGCGCCGACGACCAGCCGCCCCTTGTGCGGCCCGCTGGACAGCTGGATGCCGTGACCGGGCCCGGTGGCGTACCAGGAGTTCCAGGCGGGCTTGGTGACCTCGCCGGTGATGTCCCGCGCGGTGGACCAGGTGGCGCCGTCGTCGTCGCTGTACTGCGTGAACTCGCGCCGCTCAGTCTGGTCGGCGGCGGGGTTGTAGCTGGTCATCAGGACGATCCGGCCGGTACGGCGGTCCACGACCGGCACCGGGTTGCCGTGCGTGTCGCCGTCGCCGGGCAGGACGACCTGGAGCGGTCCCCAGGTGCGGCCGCCGTCGGTCGAGCGCTTGAGCACCAGGTCGATGTCGCCGGAGTCACCGCAGCTGTTGACGCGCCCTTCGGCGAAGGCGAGCAGGGTGCCGTCGTTCGCGCGGATGACGGCCGGGATGCGGAAGCAGTAGTAGCCGTCGGTGTGCTGGGCGAAGATGACCTGTTCGGTGAACTCCGGCGCGGTCTTGGCCGCCGCGGCGCCGGCGGTCGCGATGGGGAGCACGGCGGTGACGAGCGCCGCGGCGGCGGTAAGGGGAAGACGGAAGTGGGGCACGAGGTCCTCCGGTCAGGAGCCGATCCGTTCGAGCGGCAGCCACAGCCGCAGATCGCGGTGGGTGGTGGCGATCTGGTCGTCGGGGACGGCGCGGGCGAAGACCCGCACGTCGGAGATGGAGCCGTGGAAGCGGTAGACGTTGTCGAGGCGCTGGCCGACGTCGATGCCGTCGATGGTGAACTGCTTGCCGAGGGTCGTCGATCCGCCGGGGTCGGCGACCGAGGTGGCCTGGCCGTCGACGCTGATGGTGAGCTTCCCGTCCGCGCGGCGCAGGACGACGTCGTGCCACTGCCCGTCGTTGTAGGCCTTCGTCGTGTCGGCCACGACCTGGCCGTTCTCGGTCGTGATCACGCCGCGGATGTGGTTGCTCGCGGGCTCGGCCCGCAGCCAGATCTCCGGCGCACCGCTGCCCACCCGGTAAGCCCACAGGATCGTGTGGGTCCCGGTGGTGTCGCTGTAGCGGAACCGGGCCGACCAGGTGAAGTCGCCGGCGCCCAGGTCCAACGACTTGTCCCAGGGCACCTGGATGTAGTCGTTGACGCCGTCGAACTCACTCGGCGACGTCATTCCGCCGCGGACGTATCCGTCGTTCTTGTATACGGACTGGTCTGGCGTTGTCGGGCCGGGCTCGGGTGGCTTGGGCAGGCCCGGGGGAGTGCCGTTGGGGGTGGCGAGGTAGGCGGTGTTGAACCGGGCCCAGCGGATCTCCTCGTACGGTCCGGCCTGTCCGGCCTCGTACAGGAGGCCGAGTTGATCGCTTCCCAGGTCGACGAGGTCGGAGTAGGCGGAGGGGCCCCAGTTGATGACCTTGCCGATCTTCTGGAAGTTCTTGCCGTTGTCGGTCGAGCTGCGGATCGCCATGACCTCGCGGGTGACCGGGTGGTCCGGGACGGACAGGTAGATCTTCTTCCCGGCGCGCAGCACCGAGCCCTGCACCTTGGGGGCGTCGATCTTTGGCAGGGTGCGGAACGGGGCGTCGAAGGTAAGCCCGCCGTCGCTGCTGGTGGCGGTGTTCCGGTTGCCGGGGTCGGTGCCGGTGTTGTCCCGGGCGTTGACATAGATCCGCCCGTCGGCCAACTCGGTGGCGCTCAGCTCGCCGGGGCTGACGTCGTTGGTGGTGCGGGTGTCGTCGGCGCCGATCTTCCAGGTGAGGCCGCCGTCGTCGCTGTAGTTGAGGTGACCGCCCTGCGGCCCGCCCTTGAGCGCCCCACCGTCGCCCTCGTGGTTGGCCGGGACGATGAGACGTCCCTTGTGCGGGCCGTGCTGGAGCTGGACCGCGTGGCCGGGACCGGTGGCGTACCAGGAGTTCCACTGCGGCTTGACCAGCTCAGCGGTGAGGTCACGCGCGGCTGACCAGGTCGCGCCGTCGTCGTCGCTGGTCTGCACGAACGGGTGCCGGATGGTGTCGTCGTTCCCGGGGTTCCAGGTCGTCATGAGGACGACGCGCCCGGTCCGCCGGTCCACGACCGGGGCCGGGTTGCCGCGGGTGTCGCCGTTGCCGGGCAGGACGACCTGGAGCGGTCCCCAGGTGCGGCCGCCGTCGGTGGAGCGTTTGAGCACCAGGTCGATGTCGCCGGCGTCACCGCAGCTGTTGACGCGGCCCTCGGCGAAGGCGAGCAGGGTGCCGTCGTTCGCCCGCACGACGGCGGGGATGCGGAAGCAGTAGTAGCCGTCGGTGTGCTGGGCGAAGATGACCTGCTGGGAGAACTCCGGCGCGGTCTTGGCGGAGGCGGCGCCGGCGGTCGCCAGCGGCAGCGCGGCGGCGAGGAGCCCCACGGCCACCGCCCGTCTGGGGGATCTGAGATGGGCCACGGTGTCCTCCGGTCAGATGAGGGCGGCTTCGGAGAGGAATTCCTTGACCCGGGCGATGTCGTCCGCGTCGAGCGGGATCTGCGGCAGAGCGGTGGTCGGGTGCTCGATGACGCCGCGAAGGAACAGGGCGGCCTTGAACGCGCCCAGGGCGGAGGAGCTACGGCCCATGTGCGGGCCCCCGACGTTCACGAGGTGGAACAGCCGGAACAGGCGCTCCTGCTCGGTCCGCGCGGCCTCCCAGTCGCCGCGCGAGGCGGCCTGGTAGAGCCGGACGTAGCCGTGCGGGTCGACGTTGCCGAGGCCGGGGACCACGCCGTCCGCGCCCATCCACAGGGCCGAGTCGACGGTCAGCTCCGAGCCGGTCATCACCGCGAACGACGGCAGGTCGCGGTCGCGGCGGCGCAGGATCACCTCGCGCAGCCCGGCCTCGTCGCCGCTGGAGTCCTTCAGGCCGGCGAGCACGCCCTCGGCGGCGAGTTCCAGCAGCAGGTCCGCGGTCAGCTTGCTGTGCACCGAGATGGGCAGGTCGTAGGCGTACACCGGGACGCCGCCCGCCTGCGCCGCGATGGTGCGGAAGTGGATCGCGATCTCCGCCGGATGGGTGCGCGCGTAGAACGGCGCGGTCGCGACGATGCCGTCCACTCCGGCCTTGACCGCCACGCGCACGTGGTCGACCACCCGGGGCGCGGTCATGTCGATGGAGCCCGCGAGGACCGGCACCCGCCCCGCGACGTGGCCGAGCACGGTCTCCAGCA
Source organism: Actinoallomurus sp. CA-142502 (assembly GCF_050936355.1). Taxonomy (NCBI): domain Bacteria; kingdom Bacillati; phylum Actinomycetota; class Actinomycetes; order Streptosporangiales; family Thermomonosporaceae; genus Actinoallomurus; species Actinoallomurus sp. CA-142502. The sequence goes on along the minus strand of NZ_JBNJMY010000001.1, from coordinate 7,025,160 downwards.
CGATGCGGCGATGCTCGTCGGGCAGGAACGCGACCTCCGAGGTGGAGCCGAGGACGAACAGTCCGTTCACCCCGCCCTCCAGCAGGTGGTCCACCAGGCGCGTCAGCGAGGCGGTGTCGACCTCGCGGTCCGGGGTGAGAGGGGTGCACACCGGGGGGATGACGCCGGACAACGGGGCGGCGTGGGTCATGAACGCTCCTGTGCTTGGCTGATCAGTTCGCGGTCGGTGGCGCCGGAGAGCACCGGGTGGTAGCAGCGGAAGAGGCCGTCTCCGTCCTTCTCCGCGGGGGGCATCTCGGTGGCGCAGACGTCGTCGGCCTTCCAGCAGCGGGTGCGGAAGGGGCAGCCGCTCGGCGGCCGGGTCGCGGACGGGACCGGACCCACGAGAGGGATCGGGTCGATCGGGGACAGCAGGCCGGGCGTGGCCGAGAACAGCGCCCGCGTGTACGGGTGCCGGGCCGCGCCGGGCACCGCCGCGGCCGGGGTCTGCTCCACGATGCGGCCGAGGTACATCGTCACGACCCGGTCGCTCATCCGCCGCACCGTCTGGATGTCGTGGGAGACGAACACCATGGCGAGCCCGAACTGCTCCTTCAGGTCGCCCAGCAGGTTGAGGATCTGCGCGCGGACCGACACGTCGAGCGCGCTGGTCGGCTCGTCGGCGACCAGCAGCCGCGGCCGCAGCGCCAGCGCGCGGGCGATCGCGACCCGCTGCCGCTGCCCGCCGGACATCTGGCCGGGCAGCAGGTCCGCCGCGCCCGGGGGCAGGCCCACGAGGTCGAGCAGTTCGCGGACCCGCTCGTCGCGCTCGTCCGGGGTGCCGACGCGGTGGACGTCGAGCGGGTCGCGGAGCACCTGGCGGACCGGCAGTCTGCGGTTCAGCGCCGTGGCCGGGTCCTGGAAGATCATGCCGATGCTCGTCCCGATCGCGCCGCGGCGTTCGGCGCCCGGCATCGACCAGACGTCGCGTCCCTCGAAGTGGACCGTGCCCGAGGTCGGCCGCTGGAGCCCGATGAGGACTCTGGCCAGCGTGGACTTGCCACAGCCGGACTCGCCCACGATGCCGACGGTCTCGCCGGGCGCGACGGTCAGCTCGGCGCCGGTCAGCGCGTACACGCGGTCCCGGCTGAACAGGCCGCCCGAGCGCGCCTTGTGCACGACGTGGACGTCGGCCAGCTCGACGAGCGACTCTCCCGCCTGTGTCATGAGCCCTCCTTCGGAGCAGCGGAGGCGGACAGGGAGGTCGGGATGTCGACCGCGGGGTGGTGGCAGGCCACCGAGTGCTGGTCGTCCCGGCCCGCGAGGCGTGGCGTCTCCGTACGGCAGACCTCGGTGGCGGCGGGGCACCGGTCGGCGAACCGGCAGCCGCTGGGGAAGTTCGCGGGGGAGGGCACCACGCCGTGGATCTGGGTGAGGCGGTCGGCGCCGGCCTCCATGGAGAGCACCGAGCCCAGCAGCCCGCGGGCGTAGTGGTGCGCGGGCGCGCCGACCAGCGCGGACGTCACCCCGATCTCGGCGATCTGCCCGCCGTACATCACCGCGACCCGGTCGGTCACGTCGGCGACCAGGGCCAGGTCGTGCGAGACGAGGATGAGCGCGAAGTCCAGCTCCGCCCGCAGGCGCAGCAGCAGCTCGATCACCTGAGCCTGGACGGTCACGTCGAGTGCCGTCGTGGGCTCGTCGGCGATGATGAGCTTGGGGTCGCGGGAGAGGGCCATCGCGATGAGCACCCGCTGCCGCTGGCCGCCGGACAGCTCGTGCGGGTACGACGAGAGCGTGCGCGCGGGGTCGAGCCCGACCAGCTCCAGCAGCTCGGCGGGGCTGCGTTTGCCTCCTCGCCGGACGACCTGCTTGAGCTGGGCCTTGATGGTCATCGCGGGGTTCAGCGACGACAGCGCGTCCTGGTAGATCATCGCCATCTCGTGGCCGAGCAGGCGTCGCCGCGCCGACCGGGGCAGCTCCAGCAGGTCCTTGCCGTCGAAGCGGATCTGGCCGCCGACGCGGGCGCCGGCGGGTTCCAGGCCCATGATCGTCAAGGCGGTCAGCGACTTGCCGCAGCCGGACTCGCCGACCAGGCCGAGCACCTCGCCCGGCCGTACGTCGAAGCCGATGCCGTCGACGACGTTCACGCCGTTGTGGCGATCTTCGAAGGCGATGGTGAGGTTCTCCACGCTGAGGACCGGCCGGCCCTCCGGCAGGGGCCGGGCTCGCTGGGCCAGGCGGCGTGCGGCCTCGGTCAGGCCGGTCAGTGCCGCCTGCTCGGCCGCCGGCGCGGCGACCGGCGACCGGTCCGCCGGCGTGCCGGGTGTGTCCGAGCGCCGCTCGGCCGGCGCCGCCCAGGCGTCGGAGACGCCCTCGGCCAGGACGTTCAGCGCGAGCACCGTGACGAGGATCAGCAGGCCGGGGAAGACGGTGGCCCACCATCCGCCGAGCAGCACCATGTTCCGGCCGTCGGCGATGACACTGCCCCAGGAGGGGTTGGGCGGGCGCACGCCCGCGCCGATGAACGACAGAGACGCCTCGAAGACGATCGTGTCGGCCACCATCACCGTGCAGAACACCAGCACCGGGGCCGCGCAGTTGATCGCGATGTGCCGGAGCAGGATGTGCGGGGCGCGGGCGCCGATGACCCGCTCGGCCGCGACGTAGTCCTCGCCGTACTGGGCCAGGACGTTCGCCCGCACCACCCGCGCCACCGGCGGCATGTAGAGGAAGGCGATGGCCAGCACCAGCACCAGGATGCTGCCGCCGAAGACCGCGACCAGCACGGCGGCGAGGGCGATGCCCGGGAACGCCATGATGACGTCCAGCGTGCGCATGATCGCCTCGTCGACGGACCGGCGGGAGGTCGCGGCGACGGCGCCGATCAGCGCGCCGCAGACCAGCGCGATCGCGGTGGAGCCGAGGCCGATCACCAGCGACCAGCGCGCGCCGTACAGCAGCCGCGAGAGGATGTCGCGGTTGGCGCTGTCCAGGCCCATCCAGTGCGAGGCGCTCGGCCCGCCGCCCGTGGCCTCCTGGACGTACGGTGAGTGCGGCGCGAGCACCGGGGCGAAGATCGCGGCGATGGCGACGACCACCACCACGCCCAGGGCGACCCAGGAGGCGGGGCCCAGCCGCCGGAAGCCGATGCCCGCTCGCGACAGTCTTCTGGCCAGTCCGCTGCGCATCAGCCGGCGCTCCTCAGTCGGGGGTTCACCAGGAGATAGAGAACGTCGATGATGAGGTTGACCACGACGAAGCCGGTCGCGATCGTCAGCACGACGCCCTGGACCACCGCGGGGTCGCCGTTGCGCACCCCCGTGATCATGAGCTGGCCCATGCCGGGCAGCGCGAAGATCGTCTCGATGACGACCGCCCCGCCGAGCAGGTAACCGACCCGCAGGCCGAGCACGGTCAGCGGGTTGATCAGCGCGTTGCGCAGCACGTTGCGGCCCACCACGACGATCGGCGGCAGACCGCTGCCGATCGCGGTCCGCACGTAGTCCTTGTCGAGTTCCTCGACCATCGACGTGCGGATGATCCGGGTGAGGTAGGCCGCGACGGGCAGCGACAGCGCCAGCGCCGGCATGGTCAGCGACCGCAGCCAGCCGCTGACGGAGTCCGCCGGATTGATGTAGCCGCTGGTCGGGAACCAGCCGCGGTCCACCGCCAGGTACTGGATCATCAGCAGCGCCAGCCAGAACGCCGGCGCGGCGACGCCGATCAGCGACACCAGCCGGATCAGCTGGTCCGGCCACCGGTCCCGGAAGATCGCCGCGATGACACCGAAGATCACTGCCAGCACGATCGCGATCACCACGCCGAACAGCGTCAGCTGCAGTGTCAGCGGAAGCGCGGTCGCGATCGAACTGCTCACCGGCGCCTTGGTGAGCGCGCTCGTCCCCATGTCACCGCGGATGAGCTGGCCGACGAACCGCACGTACCGCACCGGCAGCGGATCGAGCAGGCCGTTGTCCACCTGGAACTGGTGAATCTGCGCCGGGGTGGGATTGGAGCCTTCAAAATACGCGTACTCCGGTTTGTTGTCGGAGAACCGCATGATGATGAAGACGAACAGAACGACGCCCAGCAGCAGGGGAATCAGGATGAGGACGCGGCGCACCAGCATTCTGGCGATCGCTGCCACGGATGCCTCCTGGGAGATCGGGTCGGGGTGCGGCGGACGGTCAGAGGCGTTTCGCCTGCAGCAGGGTGACCCCGGGGTAGGCCTGGGCGCGCACGCCGGTGAGCTTCTTGGGGTTCCACGCGGTCATCAGCTCGGTGTGCAGGACCGGGTAGAGCACCGCCTGCTCGGCGATGACGTCGATGTACTGGTGTACGAGCGCCAGCTTCTTCTGCTTGTCCGGCTCCTGGGTGGCCTTGTCCATCAGCGCGAAGAGCGACTTGGCGTCAGAGCTCTTGTCCCACTTGGTGTACTTCATCCAGGTGCCGCCGGACGTGTAGTTGTACCGGAGGATCAGGTCGGCGTCGAGGCCGAACTGGTTGGGGTTCGAGGCCGCCGCGACCACCTGGTACGACTGCGACTGGTCCATCTTGGTGAACAGCGCGCTGGTGTCCTGCGGCTCCAGCGAGGTCTTCACGCCGATCGCGTTCCAGGAGTTGGCGATCGTCGGCAGGCAGTCGGCCACCCAGCTCACGTTGACCGCCATCAGGTTGACCGACAGGTTCTTGACGCCCGCGGCCGCGAGGAGCGACTTGGCCTTGTCCGGGTTGTAGTCGTAGACCGTCTTGGCCCGCGTGTACGCCGGGTTCTCCTGGTTGAGGAAGCTGCTCGCCGGGGTGCCGTGCCCCTTCAGCGCCACTTCGATCATCTTCTTGGTGTCGATCGCGTAGAACAGCGCCTGGCGGACCCGCACGTCGTCGAACGGCTTCTGGGCCGTGTTGAACATCAGGAACATGTGGTTCATGCCCTTGCCGCCGTCGACGGTCAGCCCCTGCTTGCGCAGCTGGTCGATGTTGGCGTACGGCACGTTGTCGGCGATCTGCGCCTCCGCGCTGCCACCGGAGATCTTCGCCACGCGGGCGGAGGCGTCCACGATGGACAGCCAGTTCATCTTCTTGATCGCCGGCTTGCGCGGGCCGTTGTAGGCGGGGTAGGCCTCGAACGCGGTGTTGGACTTGGGGTTGTGCGCGGTCATCTTGTACGGGCCCGAACCCACGGCCTTGCCGTTCTTGGCCGCGTCCCAGCCGCCCGGCGCGCCGAACACGTGCTTCGGCATGATCTTGGCGATGGTCAGGCGGGGGAGCGCGTCCGGGAACGGGAACTTGAAGACGAGCTCGACGGTGGTGTCGTCGACCTTGCGGACCTCTTTGAGCCAGGTGTTGAAGAACGAGGACGCCAGCGTCGACGGGTCCATGACGCGGTCGAAGGTGAACAGGACGTCGTCCACGGTGACCGGCTTGCCGTCGTGCCACGTCGCCCCCTGACGCAGCTGGAACTTCCACGACGTCGCCGAGGTGTCGGACGGCAGGGCGGTGGCGAGCGCGGGGTACGGCGCGCGGGTGATCGGGTCGGTGTCGACCAGGCCCTCGTAGATGTGGTTGATGCCGGCCATGGCGAAGGCCGACGCCGTCATGCTCGGGTCCCAGGTCTGGTCGTTGCCGTAGCCGATGACGACGGTGACGAGGTCCTTGTTGCCGCCGGAGCCGGCCGAACCGGTCGAGGCGGGGCCGCCGCACGCGGAGATCGTGGTGGAGATGGCGGCCGCGGCGCTCAACGTCCCGCTGTAACGCAGGAAGTCGCGGCGGCTGAAGGCGGATCGAGGGGCGCTCACGGTGTCTCCCGGTGTCGACGGTCAGGAAGGCGGCGGAAAATTTTGGGGGCAGATATGGGACGTCCCACGTCCTATCTCCTGTAGCGTTGGAGATTAGAAGTCGGTTCTGTGCCAAGTCAAGAGCAGATGATCAGGAGATTTCCGTGACGTTGCGCGACGGTCGTCGTCACCTCCCCGAGGCCGGCGGGCCGCCCCTCTCCCGGAGTCGCAGGCTCAGCCGCGCGATCGAGGTGCAGGAGGCGGTCAAAGAGATCATCGTTCGGCGCGGCCTGGCCGCCGGCGATCCGCTGCCGACCGAGTCCGAGCTCATGCAGGAGCTGGACATCGGGCGCAACTCTATCCGCGAGGCGCTGAAGGCTTTGCAGGCCGTCGGCATCGTGGACATCCGCCACGGCTTCGGCATGTTCGTCGGCGAGATGTCGCTGAACGGCCTGGTCGACGAGCTGGCCTTCCACAGCCGGATCTCCCCGCAGGACGAGCCGAACCACCTGGGCCACCTCACCGAGATCCGCGAGATCCTGGAGAACGGGCTCGCGTGGCGCCTGATCGACCGGCACGGCGGCGCCGACCTCGCCGAGACGCTGTCCCCGGTCCGCGAGGTGATCGAGCGGATGGAGCAGGAGTCGCTCGTCGGCGCGGTCGCGCCCGAGACCGACCGGCTCTTCCACGACCTGCTCTACCGGCCGCTGGGCAACCCGCTCGTGGGTCGCCTCCTCGGTGCCTTCTGGCAGGTCTACCACCAGCTCAGCGAGGAGCTGGGCACCCCGGACGAGACTCCGGAGCAGGTCGCCCGCAAGCACCGCGACATCTACGAGGCGGTCGTCGCTGAGGACCGCGAGGCGGTCACGGCGGCGATGAGCGCGCACTTCGCCGGCATCCGCACCCGGCTCGCCCGCCTGCGCAGCGGCTGACCTCACCAGGTCCGCCGGCACGAGTCGGGCCCGGGGCGCCTCGCCCCGGGCCCGACGGCTCTCCCGGGAACCCGTGAGGGTTCCCGGGGCGGCGGCTCAGGACAGGTCGCGCAGATCGATGCGGCGGAAGGTGATCGTCTCGTTGGCGCCCGTGTTGCCCGTCTCGTACAGCAGGCCGACGGTACGGGCGTCGACCTGGACGAGGTCGGAGTAGGACGCCGGCAGCTGCGAGAGCGTGAGCGCGGACTGCCATGTGACGCCGCCGTCGTGGCTCGCGCGCAGCGTCATGACCGCCCGCTTGGCCGGGTCGGCCGGGCCGGAGAAGAGCAGCGGCGCCTTGGGACCGAGCGCCTGCAGCACGCTGCCCTCGACGACGGGTCCGACGAGGGCCGGCTGCGGCTGGAACGGTCGGCGCAGCGTACGGCCGCCGTCCAGGCTGTAGGCGTCGGCGCGGTTCCCGGCCGCGGTGCCGTTCTGGTCGCGCGTGTTGAAGTAGACGCGCCCGTCCGGCAGTTCGGTGGCGGTGGTCTCGTTGACGTTCACCTCGCCGTCGGTGTTGTCGTCGACGTACCCGATGTGCCAGGTCCGGCCGTTGTCGTCGCTGTACAGGTCGTGCCCGCCGTAGTACTTCGCCTCCGAGCCGAGGTCGGTGGAGCCCGTCGGCGGCGCGATGGAGTGGTTCGCCGGGACGACGAGCCGGCCGCGGTGCGGGCCGTGGGTGAGCAGCGTCGCGTGCCCGGGGCCGGTGGCGTACCAGCGCCAGTTCGGGAGCTTGGCGGACGCGGTGATCTCGCGTGGCGCGGTCCAGGTGGCCCCGTCGTCGTCGCTGTACTGCGTGAACACGCGCCTGCCGTCCTCGGCCGGCACCTGGCCGCGCAGGATCTGCGTCTCGGTGGCGGTGCCCGCGTTGTACGTGGTCAGCAGCACGATGCGGCCGCTCGCGGTGACGACGGGCGCGGGGTTGCCGGAGGTGTTGGGGCCGCTGTCCTGCACGACCCGCAGCGGTTGCCAGGTGCAGCCCCCGTCGGTCGAGCGCTTCACGACCGTGTCGATGTTCCCCGCGTCGCCGAGCCCGTCCGACCGGCCCTCGGCGAACGCCAGCAGGTCACCGGACTTCGTGGTGATGACCGCCGGGATGCGGAACGCGCTGTACCCCTCGGTTCCGGCCGTGTACGGAACGGACACCTCGCATCCGCGCGGTGCCGCCTGAGCCGGTGTCACGCCGGCGGTCACGGCCGCGAGCAGGGCCGTGACTCCTGCGGCGGCCGCCGGGCCGCCGCGTTTGTGCAGACGCATCAGTTTCCCCAATCTGGACATAGGACGTCCTATGTCCCGGGAAAGCTAACGGTGCCCGCGGAGAGCGTCAAGACCGCGCCGGCCCTCGACGCGATGTTCCGCGGGAAGGCCGTCGTCGCGGGGCCCGGCCATCCGGTGGACACGGCGTTCGCCCAGGATCTGCTCCGGGAACATTCGACGTACTACGTCCCGTACCTGCGAGCGGACGAACTGCGTGAAGCACTGCGGACGGGAGGTCCGGGGCTCACCGGCAATGAGCGAGTGACCCGGCCGTACGGTCAGAACAGGCTCAGCGGCTCGATCGGCGCGGGCTCGGGCAGCGGCTCGAGTTCCGGCACGCGCGCGCGTACCTCGTCGTGGAAACGGCGGGCGAGTTCGGGTGCGTCGGCGTTGTCGGGGGTGTGCACGAACACGGTGGGGGAGCGGCCCTCGCGCAGCCAGCCGGCGACCGTGCCGACCCACTCCTGCCAGCCCTCGACCGTGCGCTCGGTGGCGTCGCGGCCGAGGTAGCGGACGATCGGGCGGTCGGTGAGCGCCGTCGTCCTGCGTGGCACACGTGGCTTCTTCAGCCACGCGTCGCGTTCGGCGTCGCTGGTCGGCGGGCTCTCGAACAGCGTGACGGTGTCGAACGGCACCCACTCGGCGCCGGGACCGGCGAGCGCCCGCTCCAGAAGCCGGGCCGCCCGTGCGTCCTCGAAGAACGCCGGGTGGCGGACCTCGACCGCGGAGCGGTACGTGCGCGGCAGGCGGCGCAGGAAGCCGGCCAGGACACCGGCGTCACCCGGCGCGAACGACTTGGGCAGCTGCACCCACAGGGCGTGGATCCGCGGCCCGAGCGGCTCGATCGCGGTCAGGAAGGCTCGCAGCTCCTGCTCGACGTCCCCGAGGCGGCGCTCGTGCGTGATCGTCTTGGGCAGCTTGACCACGAAGCGGAAGCCGGGATCGGTCTGCTCCGCCCAGGTCCGTACGGTCTCCCGCGCCGGCGTCGCGTAGAAGGTCGTGTTGCCCTCCACCGCGTTGCACCAGCTCGCGTACGACCGCAGCCGTTCCCGTGAGGAGGCGGGCACGAACCGCCCCTGCCACGACGTGTGCGTCCACATCGCGCATCCCACATGAAGCCGCATGCGAAAGACGCTAGTGCACGGCCGAGGCGAGGGCGTCGATGACGCTGAGCAGGTGGCGGCGGGCGGCGCGTTCGGCCGCCTCCGGGGCGCGGGCGCAGATCTCGTCGATGATGGCGAGGTGCTCGGCCAGCGAGACGTGCGGCCGTCCGGGGATGAGGGAGAGCCGGAACTGGTGGCGGACGTTCTGCGCGCGGAGCCGCTCCAGCACCCCGGCGGCGGTCGACTGGCCGCTGATCTGCCGGATCCGCCCGTGGAGCCGCTGGTTGAGCTCGGAGTAGCGCATGACGTCGCCCGCCGACACGGCCGCGCGCATCGCCGAGCCGAGCGCGCGCAGCTCGGTGGCCTGCTCGTCAGTGATGCGCTCGGCGGCCTTGGCCGCGCACAGCCCCTCGACCACCATGCGGACCTCGGAGATCTCGATGGCCTCCTCCAGCGTGACCGCGCGGACGCGCGCGCCGCGGTTCTGGACGCGCTCGACGACGCCCTCGTTGGCCAGCTCGAACAGCGCCGCGCGCACGCTTCCGCGGCTCGCGCCGAACCGCGCGGACAGGTCCGCCTCGACGAGGCGCTGGCCCGGCCCGAACTCGCCGGTGAGGATCGCTTCGCGGATCGCCCCGAGCACGCCGTCGCTCCCGGCGCCGCCCGTCAGGGGAGCCGGGCGCCCCTCGGCGGGCACGCGCGGTGTCGTGGTCACCGGTCCGGCGCCGGCTCTCCGGCGAGCTGGTCGAGCCAGGCGCGGCTCGCGTCGCTGATCCGCGCCGGCACGTCCAGCTCGCCGAGCAGCTGCGACGCGGCGCGCATCTCCTCGGCCCGGCGTACCGCGTGCCGGTGGCTGCCCGTCTCCAGCCGTTCGGCGAACTTCTCGTCGGCGGAGGCGAGCTCCTCGGCGATGTGCCGCCGCAGCCAGTCGTCCAGCCCGGCCTCGCGGGCGGCGTGCAGCGCCTCGACCACGGCCGCGGCCATGCCCTTGAAGAACACGCTGCGCAGCAGCTTCCGGGTGGCCGCCTCCCCGGCGGGACCGTCGAGCGTGGTGACGCGCGCGCCGACCGGGCCCAGCAGCTCGGCGTACGCGCGGGCGGCCGGGCCGGACACCAGCATGGGCGTGAACAGTCCCTTGCCCGGCACGGGCGCCATGAGCGACACGTCGGCGAACGCGACCCCGGCCCCGGCGGCCACCTCGCCGAGCCGGCGCTTGAGCGCGGGCGCGGCGGTGTTCAGGTCCGCCCACACGGCGCCCTCGCCCACTCCGGCCAGGCCCGCCCGCAGCGCGTCCTCGGCGGCCTTCGCGCTGTTCACACTGAGGACCAGGTCGGCGCCGCGCGCCGCGTCGGCCTCGTCCGTACAGGAGATCAGGCCGTCCGCGGGCAGCGGCAGCGGGTCGTAGGCGCGCACGCGGACGCCCGCGGCGGCCAGGTCCCGGGCGATCGCGCCGCCGGCCTCGCCGAGGCCCAGCACGGCGACGCACCCCGCGGCCGTCATCGGGTGTCCTCGCCCGCGACCCGGCGGCTGTTGGCGACCGCCATGGTCTGGATCTCCTCCTCGGAGAACCCGTCCTCCAGCAGCGTGTCGGCCATGATCGCCAGGCCGTCCTCGACCGGCGGGTTGAACGGCTGCCCCAGGTCGCTGGAGAGCACCGAGTGCTCCGGCCCGACGGCCCGGATGTTGTCGAGCAGCCGCCGCCAGGTGACCTTGCCGGTGTGTGCGGTGGTGAAGCAGCGTTCGAGGAGGGCGCCGCGTTCGGCGAGGCGGCGTTGCACGTCCACGGGGAGACGCTGCGAGGTGAACTCCGGGTGCGTCACGACGACACAGCGTACGCCCGCGTCGAAGGCGGCGTCGGCGACGGCGACGATCTCCGCCGCGTTGAGGTGCCCGGTGGCGAGGGTCATGCCGTGCTTGGCGATGACGGTCAGGACGTCGCGTACCGCCCCGGTGACCGCGCCGTCGGCGTCGACCACGTCGACGGCGGGCGGCTCGATGCCGGCGGACCGCAGGTCGTCCTGCAGAGCGGCCCACATCGGCGGCTTGGCGCCCGCCGGGTCCTTCGCCCGGCTGTCCCGCTGGTTGCGGCTGTCCACGGTCGGCATCCACACGACGCGTGTGTCCAGGCGGCCGGCGATCTCCACCGCCGACGGGTTGAGGCCGCCCACCGAGCCGTTCAGCGTGATGGCGCCCAGGACGCGGACGCCGGGCACCACCTTGCGGACGACCTGGGCCCGCTCCGCGGTGGGCACGTAGTGGGACTTGAGCACGAAGCCCGCCATCCCCACGTCGGCGAACCGCCGTGCGAGGTCGACGTCGTCGATCCGGCGCTCCATCACGTCCGGGGCGACGTGGATGTGCGTGTCGTACGCGCCTTCGACGAGGGCGCGCGCTCGCGAGGACGGGGGCGAGGCGTTGGTCATGTTCGTCTCCGGATGTACGGCAATAATGTTGACAATCTAGCCTCACTGGGGCCGGACCTGCAATGCCGGTACCGTGAGGGCCGCGCCCGTACGGTGCGAGAACGTGCAGCTAGATCAGCCTGAAGGGAAGGAAGGTCTGCGGTGGACCCTTGACAGTCGCGGTCCGTCGTCCCACGATTGGCCACACGATTGTCAACAATTGGAGCTCGCTTGCTCGCCTGCTCGGCACGGGCTCCGGACTTGGTGCTTCATGACCTCGACCCCGCCCGCCCCCGCCCCCGCCCCCGACGCCGCCCAGCGAAGAGCCGCCGTGATCGGCGGAGCGTTCGGCTTCTTCGTCGACATGTTCGACGTCTACCTGCCGACCATCGCGCTCGCGCCCGCCCTGTCCTACTTCGTGCCGGCCTCGGTTCCCTCCGGGACCAAGGCGATCATCACCGCCGGCGTCTTCGTCTCCACGCTGATCGGCCGCCCGCTCGGCTCGCTCATCTTCGGCCGGCTCGCCGACCGCGTCGGCCGCCGCCGGGTGACGCTGCTGTCGGTGGCGGGCTGCGCCGTCACCACCGGGATCATCGCCGCCCTGCCCGGCCACGCGCAGATCGGCCTGTGGGCCGTCGCCGCGATGATCCTGCTGCGCTTCGTCGACGGCGTCTTCCTCGGCGGCGAGTACACCGGCGCCATCCCTCTCGCCATGGAGATCGCCCCGCGAGGCCGCCGCGGTCTGTACGGAAGCCTGGTCAGCATCGGGTTCCCGCTGTCGTACTGCGCGATCTCGCTGCTCAGCTTCCTGATGCTGCACCTCGCCCCGGCGGGCGGCCCCCACTCGGCCTACGCCGTGTGGGGCTGGCGGATCCCCTTCGTCGCCGGTGCCCTCCTCGGCGTGGTCTTCCTCTTCTACTACTCGCGTACGGTGCGCGAGTCGGCGGTCTGGCTCGCCTCCGCCCGCGACAAGAAGCGCGAGAACCCGGTCAAGACCGTGCTGTTCGGCTCGGCGCGGCGCAGCTTCTGGCAGGTGTTCGTCCTCATGGCCGGCGTCTGGTTCGCCTCCAACATGGCCTCCGGGCTGCTCCCCGCGCTGCTCGGCTCCCAGACGACGCTGACCCCGACGCAGGTCACCGGCACGCTGGTGCTGGCCCAGTTTGTCCACACCCTCTGCTTCCCACTGATCGGCGCGCTGACGGACCGGATCGGGCGCCGCACGTTCTTCATCGCCTGCGGGGTGAGCGTCGGCGTCGTCTGCGCCGCAGCGTTCGCGTTCCTGGCCGCGGGCCCGTGGTCCGGCCTGCCGCTGGTGTTCGGCCTGACCCTGCTGATCCGGCTCAGCGGGGCCAGCATGTTCGCGGTGACGCCGTCCTACATCTGCGAACGGTTCCCGGCCGCGGTCCGCGGCAGCGGCTTCGGCATGGGCTACAGCCTTCCGCTGCTGGTGACGGCCGGTTACGCCTACTACCAGGACTGGCTGAAGCACCTCGTTCCCTACGCGTACACGCCCGTCGTGCTGCTCGTCCTGGGCGGGGCGCTGATCCTGACGGGCGCGTTGATCGGGCCCGAGACCCGGGACGTCGACTTCGACGCGAACGCCGAGCCGGCGGCCGCGCCGAGCGCCGTCTGAGATGCACACCGAGATGAAGGAGGATTCATGACCGAGCCGGAAGGCGCCCTGCTGGTGGTGAGCGCCCACGCGGGCGACTTCGTGTGGCGCGCCGCGGGCGCCATCGCGCTCGCCGCCGAACGCGGGCAGCGCGCCAAGGTGCTCTGCCTGACGTACGGCGAGCGGGGGGAGTCGGCCCGCGCCTGGCGCGAGGGCAAGTCGCTGGAGCAGATCAAGGCGCAGCGGCGCGAGGAGGCCGAGAACGCCGCCGCGGCCCTCGGCGCCGAGATCGAGTTCCTCGACGCCGGCGACTACCCGCTGCGCCAGACCGACGAACTGGTCGACCGCATCGTGCGGGTCTACCGCGAGGTCGACCCGACGGTCGTGCTCACCCACCCGCTGACCGACCCGTACAACGGCGACCATCCCGCCGCGGCCCGCATGGCCCTGGAGGCGCGGGTGCTGGCGCAGGCGATCGGCTACCCGGCGCCCGGCGAGCCGCTCGGCGCGCCACCCGTGTTCTTCTTCGAGCCGCACCAGCCGGAGATGTGCGACTTCAAGCCGCAGGTCCTGCTCGACATCACGAGCGTGTTCGAGCGCAAGCGCCGGGCGATGGAGTGCCTGCCGGCCCAGCAGCACATGTGGGACTACTACACCGACCTGGCCAAGCGGCGCGGCGTCCAGCTCAAGCGCAACGCCGGGCCGAACCTCGGTCTGCCCCACGACACGCGCGCCGAGGCGTACATGCGCCTGTACCCGCAGGTCACGAGGGAGCTTTCATGAGGAAGGTGGTCGTCACCGACATCGCGCGCACCGACCTGGCCCTGGTCGACGACCTCGCCGGGTACGGGGTCGCGACCGTGCACGAGGCCCTGGGCCGGATCGGGTACCTGGGCACGGGCCTGCGCCCGATCCAGCGCGGCACCCGGATCGCCGGAAACGCGGTGACCGCACTGTGCGCCCCCGGCGACAACCTGATGATCCACGCGGCGGTCGAGCAGTGCACGGCCGGCGATCTCCTCGTCGTCACGACCACGTCGCCGTGCACCGACGGGATGTTCGGCGAGCTGCTCGCCACGTCGCTGCGCTCCCGCGGCGTGCGGGGGCTGGTCATCGAGGCGGGCGTCCGCGACGTCGCCGAGCTGAACGCCATGGGCTTCCCCGTCTGGTCCGCCGCGGTGAGCGCCCAGGGCACGGTGAAGGCGACCGCCGGCGCGGTGAATGTGCCGGTCGTCGTGGGCGGCGGACTCGTCCGGCCGGGCGACGTCATCGTCGCCGACGACGACGGCGTCCTGTGCGTCCCGCGCGCGGACGCCACCGAGGGCGTACTGAAGGCGCGGGCGCGGATCGAGAAGGAGGAGGCGACCCGCGAGGCGCTGGCCGGCGGGCAGCTCGGCCTCGACCGCTACGACCTCCGGTCGCTGCTGCGGGAGCAGGGCGTGGAGTACCTCACCGCCGCCGAGTACGCGGAGGAGGAGTGACTCGGCGAGATGACTGGCGGCCCGGCATGAGCACCCGAGAGGATGACGGCTCGGCACGGTGATCGGAGGGACGCTGGTGGCCAAGCGTGAGGTGTACGTCTCTGTGGACGTCGAGGCCGACGGGCCGATTCCGGGGCCGTACTCCATGCTCAGCTTCGGGATGGCGGCGTGTGGGGCCTTCGACGGAGCCGGGTTCACCGCGGGCGATCCCGCCGAGCGGACGTTCTACGCGGAGCTGAGGCCGATCAGCGACGGCTTCGACCCGGAGGCGCTGGCGGTCAGCGGGCTGGACCGGGACCGGCTCGCCCGTGACGGCCTCGACCCGGCCGAGGCGATGAACGCCGCGTCCGCGTGGGTGAGCGAGGCCGCCGCGGGCGCGACGCCGGTCCTGGTCGCCTACCCGCTCGCCTATGACTGGATGTGGCTCTACTGGTACTTCGTGCGGTTCGCCCGCTCGGGCTCGCCGTTCGGCCACTCCCGCCATCTGGACGTCAAGACGCTGTACGCGGTGAAGGCCGGTGTCCCCGTCGCGCGTGCGACGAAGAGGCAGATGCCGCCCGAGCTGCTGTCCCGGCGCCCGCACACGCACAACGCCCTCGACGACGCGATCGAGCAGGCGGAGCTCTTCCAGAATCTGATGACCTGGCCGGGCGGGTCCTGAGCGGCCGTTCATTCGAACCATCGCGGCGACGTCGTCTTCGGGGGTGTGAGCGCGGCCCGCGCGACGACGAGCCGCGGCCCCGGGTCGGCGAGCGCCTCGGTGAGCGCGCGGGCGAGTGCCTCGCCGACCCCGTCGACGACGGCCGGCGGGACGCCGAACGCCTCGCCCAGACGTTCCCAGTCCGGGTTGCGCAGGTCGGTGCCGCGGATCTGGTCGCCGGCGACCTCCTGGTCATAGCGCAACATGCCGTACCCGCCGTCGTCGAGGACCAGGACGGTGACCGGCAGGCGGCGCTCGGCCAGCGTCATGAACTCTCCCAGGGCGAACATCAGGCCGCCGTCGCCCGCGATGACGAGTGCCGGCCGCCCGTCCGTGGCGGGTCCGATCGACGCGGGCAGGGCGTAGCCGAGCGTGCCCCAGCCGACCGGGTACTGCAGCAGGCGTCCGCCCGCGACCCGTCCGTAGCCGCCGTACCAGTAGCCGGGGATGGCCATGTCGCAGACGATCACTGTCTCGTCGCCGACCGCCGACTCCACGCTCGCGAGGAACCGCATCGCCTCGGCGGTGCGCGGGTCGGCGGCCAGTCGTCCGCGGACCGCCTCGCGCAGCGCCGCCGGCCGTGGGGCCGTCTCCCGCCGCTGGGGCTTCAGGACGCCGAGCAGCTCGGTCAGCACGGTGCGGACGTCGCCCAGCACGGCGACGTCCGGGGTGAGGTTCTTGGTGAGGTCCTCCTCGGCGCAGTTCACGGCGGCCAGCCGGCCGGGGAGGGGCATCCGCCAGTTCCTGGTCATCATCCCGTCGAAGTCGGTGCCCAGCGCGAGCAGCAGCCCGGCCGTGCCGATCAGCTCGGCCACCTCCGGCTCGTGCGGCGGCAGGCCGACGAGAAGGGGATGGCCGGCCGGGAGCACGCCGCGCGCCGCGTAGGTCGTCACGACCGGCGCGTCCAGGCGCTCGGCCAGGGCGAGCAGCTCCGCCTCGGCGCCCGACTGCACGACGCCTCCGCCGGCCCAGATCACGGTGCCGTCGCCGTCGTCGCCGAGCAGTGCCGCCAGGCGCTCCACCTGCGGCGGGGCGGGGGACAGGCGGGCGGGCGCGGGAACCTCGATCGGCCCGAGAGGCCGATCGAGCACGTCGGTCGGGATGTCGACGTAGACGGGGCCGCGGGGCCACGACAGTGCGGTCCGGATCGCGTCCGCGACCGCCGCGCCGGCCTCGTCCGCGGTCCGCGGCCGGTAGACGGCCTTGGCGAGCGGCGCGAAGATGCCGGCCTGGTCGCGCGACTCGTGCAGGAGGCCGCGTACGGTCCCGGGCCGGCGCAGCGCCGTGGACACCTCGCTGGCCACCAGGACGACCGGCGAGCCGGCCGCCGCCGCCTCGCCGAAGGCACCGGCGGCGTTCGCCGCGCCGGGGCCCGTCGTCGTCAGGGCGACGCCGAGCCCCCCGGTCGCCCGCGCCAGCCCGTCGGCCGCGTAGACCGCGGTCTGCTCGTGCCGCACGCCGACGATCTCGGGCGTGCCCGGCCCGGCGTCACGCCAGAACGCGAGGTTGTGCACCCCGGGCAGCCCGAACGCATGCCGTACGCCCGCCCGCTCGAACGCCTCGAGCACCCGGCGGGCGACCGATGTCTCCGTCACGGTGACTTCCTCTCCGGTCCGGACGCAGGCGGACCTGACAACCGCTTACTCGAACACAAACGGCCAGCTCACAGGGCTACTGTCTCTCGATGGGCGATTCGCCCAGGAGAGTCGGTGACAGCCACCCTAAATTGACGGCTGGGCGAATCAGCGACGGCCTTCGTTCCGACCTCGCTCGGTGGGACGCGTATTTCGGCCGACGGCCGAGGAGGCGACGCTGGCGATCATTTACCACGCCGAGCACGACGCCTACCAGTCCGTCGAATAGGTAAGGCCGCTTCAGGCGGCCTACGCGGTTGTGGCGATGCCGCCGTCGACGGGGATCACAGCGCCCGTTAGGTATGCGCCTGCCCGGCTGGCGAGAAACACGGCGACACCCGCCATGTCGTCGTCGCGGCCGATCCGGCGTAGTGGGGCCGACGCCGCGATCGCCTCGCCGAACTCATCGAGCGTCGCGGCCATCATCGTCGACGGGAACGGTCCCGGCGCCACGGCGTTCACTGTGACGTGCTGCGGTCCTAGTTCCTTGGCGAGCACTCTGGTGAGTTGATGCAGTGCGGCCTTGCTGCTGGAGTAGGAGTAGTTGGGCCGCTGGGGGATGTGGATGGCGGCGATGCTGCCGATGTTGATGACCCGCGCGGGGTCGTCGGCGGTGCCCGCCCTGCGAAGTGCGGGCAGCAATGCCTGGACCAGCCAGAACGGCGACTTCAGGTTGAGGTCGACGACTGTGTCCCAGGCCGCGTCCGGGAAGGTCGCCAGCGGCTCGTCCCACATGGCGCCCGCGTTGTTGACGAGGATGTCGAGACGTTCGGAGTCGGCGGTGACGAGGTCGGACAGTCGCCGGCACTCCTCGTGGCGGGACAGGTCGGCGGGGATGGCCCGCACCTCACCGAATTCGGACAGCTGCTCCTGCGCCTGAGCGCACGCTTCCGCGTTGCGTGAGCTGATGACCACGCGGCCGCCCGCCTGGAGAAGGCCACGCGCGATCATCATTCCGATGCCTCTGGTGCCACCGGTGACGAGCGCGCGCTTTCCACTCAGATCGAAAAGTTCTGCATGCGTTGTGAATTGGTTGTCCACCACTTGCGGTCCTTCCAGGTGTACGGGAGGGCTTGGCGGAGGACCAGCAGGTCGATGTGTTCGACGCCGAGCTTGCCGGCTGACTTCTCGAAGCTGTGCAGGGTCTCTCCGCCTTGCCGGGTCCCTCCCACGAAACCCGTATTCGTGCGTGGGTGGGAGTTCCTGCTCTTCCGGGTAACGGCAGTACCTCCCGGCACACCGCCGCACGACCTACGGTGGTGATGTGACCGACAGCGAGAGGCATGAGCGGGCCGGCGAGGTGCGGGAGTTCCTCAGTACTCGTCGCGCCCGCATCACGCCGCAGCAGGCAGGGCTGCCCGTCTTCGGTGGCAATCGACGTGTGACCGGGTTGCGCCGGGAGGAGGTGGCACTGCTGGCCGGGATGAGCATCGACTACTACATCCGCCTCGAGCGCGGGAACTTGAGCGGCGCCTCGGACTCGGTGCTGGACTCCTTGTCCCACGCACTTCGGCTCGACGATGCCGAGCGGGCCTACCTCTACGACCTGGCCCGCGCGGCCACGGCGTCCGAGCGCCGGCCACCCGCTGCGTCTGGGCGGATCCGACCGGTGATTCTGCGGATGCTCGACGCGATGACCGGCCTGCCGGCCTACATCCGCAACGGACGGTTCGACATCCTCGCCGCCAACTCTCTCGGCCGGGCTCTGTATGCCCCGGTCTACGATTCGCCGTTGTTCGCGAAGCGTGGTCCGGTCAACACCGCGCGGTTCCTGTTCCTCGATCCTGGTTCCGCCGATTTCTGGTCCGAGTGGGAGAAGGCCGCCAGCGACTCGGTCGCCTTCCTGCGCACCGAGACCGGCCGCTCGCCGCGAGACAAGGGCCTGACGGACCTGATCGGCGAGCTCTCCACGAAGAGCGACGAGTTCGCCCGGCGTTGGGCCAGGCACGACGTGAAGTTCCCCCGCTCCGGCGTGAAGCGACTCCACCACCCGCTCGTCGGGGACCTGGCCCTGCCCTACGAAGCCCTCGATCTGCCCGCTGACCCCGGGCTCTGTATCACCATCTACTCGCCCGCGCCCGACTCACCCGAACGCCAGGCACTCGATCTTCTGGCCAGTTGGACCGGCTCGACCGCACTTCAGCGCTGACAATCGTCACCCCGCTAGTGTCCTGCGCCTGAAATTCGTTGCAGATATCGGGCGAGGGAGTCGAGGATCTCTTCGGCGGTCTTCTTCCACACGAACGGTTTGGGGTTGGTGTTCCACTGAGTGATCCAGGCGCGAACGTCGGCTTCGAGAGCTTGGACGCTCTTGTGGACGCCGCGCCTGGTCAGCTGGTCGGTGAGGTGGCCGAACCAGCGTTCGACCTGGTTGATCCAGGATGAGCCGGTAGGTGTGAAGTGGACGTGGAAGCGGGGATGGCGAGCGAGCCATTCGTGGATGAGCGGTGTTTTGTGGGTGGCGAGGTTGTCGCAGACCAGGTGTACGTCCAGTTCGGCGGGGACGGCCTTGTCGATGGCGACCAGGAACTTCTTGAACTCAGTGGCGCGGTGCTTGCGGTGTAGTTCGGTGATCACCGTTCCATCGGCGATGTTGAAGGCGGCGAACAGGCTGGTGGTGCCGTGCCGGGCGTAGTCGTGGGTGCGACGCTCGGGCATCCCCGGCATCATCGGAAGCACCGGTTGCGACCGATCCAGTGCCTGCATCTGGCTTTTTTCGTCCACGCACAGCACGACCGCTCGCTCTGGCGGGTTGTGATACAGCCCGACCACGTCCACGACCTTCTCCACGAACAACGGATCCGTCGACAGCTTGAACCCATCGACCAGGTGCGGCTTGAGGTCGAACCGCCGCCAGATCCGCCCGATCGTCGATCTGGACAACCCCGTCCGTTCCGCCATCGACGCCCGCGACCAGTGCGTCGCGCCGACCGGTGTCTGCTCCAGCGTCAAGGTGATCACCTCCTCGACCTGATCGAGCAGAATCGAGGGCGGCCGGCCCGGCCGCGGCTCATCGGCCAACCCGGCCAGCCGGTGCTCGATGAAGCGTTTACGCCACTTGCCGACCGTCGCAGCGGACACGCCGGCATCCGCCGCGACCTGCGCGTTCGTTGCCCCATCCGCACACGCCAGTACCACCTTGCATCGCAACGCGAACGCCTGCGTCGACGTCGCCGCCCGTGCTCCACGCACCAACTCCGCCCGTTCGGCATCACTCACCGTCAACGGAGCCTTCGGCCTGCCAGTCCTCGCCACTTGCCAAGCATAGAGTTATTTCACCTAATTAAGGCGCAGGACACTAGGGCCTGTTTCAACGCAACCGGGCCGTCGCGACGCGATATGACAAGCTCGCGCGCCTCGGTGACCAGGTCCCGGCCGTACTTCTCCAGCGCCTCGTACGCCGCCTCGGGTGTGGCGGAGGTGACCCGCTGTGTTCCTTCTCGACCGCGTGGGGCTGGGCGGACTTCAGGGCCTGCCGTGACTTCTCGGTCAGCTTGTCGATGTCCATGTTCGGTCCCCCAGACGTCTCGGACGATGCTGCATGGCCGACTCCAGCGCGGCGATGCGGTCGAGCAGCTCACACACCAGGCCGAGAGAGGCGTAGTTGAGGGGGAAGGCGGACCGCAGCCGGCGGATCCGGCCGACCTCGGCGATCTGGGCGGGCATGAACCACAGGTCCCCGCGGGCGTCCCGTTCGGCCTCGACCAGCTCCAGGGCGACGAGCCGGCGGATCAGGTCGGGATGGGCGCCGCACAGCCGGGCGAAGGAGTCCAGGTCCAGACGCAGTGGCCGCATCAGTGCGTAGGTCATCGCCGCTCCCGGGGATCGAAGGTGGAGACCGCGGCGAGCCGTTCGAACAGCCGCCGCTCCTCGTCGGTCAGGTGCGGGGGCACCACGGTCTGGATCTCGGCGAACAGGTCGCCGGGCGCGCCGCGCTGGTTCGGCAGGCTGCGGCCGCGCAGCCGCGACCGCCGCCCCGACGAGCTGCCGGTCGGGATCTTCACCCTGGCCTCGCCGCCGGGGGTCTCCAGCGGCACGGTCGTGCCCAGAGCCGCCTCCCGCAGCCGCAGGAAGATGGCGCGGCCCTCGACCCGGTACCGCTCGTCGGGCCGGATGGAGACCACCGGGTACAGGTCGCCGGACGGCCCGCCGTCCGTCCCGTGGCCGCCCTGCCCGGCCAGGTGGATCCGCTGCCCGTCGGTGACCCCGGCGGGGATGTTCACCTCCACGGTCCGCGTGCCCTCGGGCCCGGAGATCGTCAGTTGCCGGCGCGTGCCCCGGTAGGCCTCGGCGACCGACAGCTCGACCTGGGCCTCCTGGTCCGCGCCCGGCGTCGGCCCCCAGCCGCCGCCGTACGGCGTCCGCCGGGCGCCCGCGCCGCGGCCGGCGAAGACGTCCCCGAACAGGTCCTCGAAGTCGATCCCGCCGAACCCTCCGGCGGCTCCCGCCCCGGCACGGGCCCGGCCGGCTCCGGTACGGGCGCGCGCCCACGTCTCGGGATCGACGTCCTCGGGGACCCGCCGGAAGTCGGGGCCGAACGCGTCGTAGCGTCTGCGCTGCTCGGGGTCGGACAGCACCGAGTACGCCTCGGAGGCGTCCTTGAACCGCTCCTCGGCCTCGGGAGACTTGTTGACGTCGGGGTGGTACCGGCGGGCGAGCCTTCGGTAGGCGCGCTGGATCTCGTCCTGGCTCGCGGTGCGCGGCCCCCCGAGGCCGGCGTAGAAGTCACGGGGCGGCGCCATCGGACTGCTCCCTGGCGACCACCACCTGCGCCGGCCGCAGCTGCCGCGGCCCCTCGCCGTAGCCGGGCAACGTCACCGCGACGACCGTCCCCTCGGGCGCGCCGGTGCCGGCCAGCGTGCTCACCGCCTCATGCCGGAACGGGTCGAACGGCACGCCGACGTCGTCCTGGCGCGGGTAGCCGAGGCGGGCGATCACGTCACGGGCCTGGTCGAGGACCGCGCGGACGCCCTGGACGACGGCACCGGGTTCGGCGTCGGCGTGTTCGACGGCGCGTTCGAGGTTGTCCAGGACCGGCAGCCATCGCGCGGCGGTACGGGCGCGCTCGGCGTCGCGTTCCTCGTCCAGGGCCCGGACGGTGCGTTTGCGGTAGTTGTCCAGGTCGGCCAGCGCCCGCCGCCACCGGTCCTCCAGCTCCGCGACCTTCGCCGCGATGTCCTCCCCGACCTCTCCGGCGTCCTCCATCGGCCCGGCCGCTTCGGCCGGCGCCTCAGCGGGCGAGACCGCGGGGTCCGGCGGCCAGGTGCGCGGTTCGCGCGGCGGAGGACCGGCCTCGCCGGTGCCGCCGCCTGCCGTCTCATTCATCGGTGGTGAACTCCGCGTCGATCACGTCTTCGCCGCCGCCGGCCGGCGGCGGCTGTCCGGGTCCTGCCGGACCACCGGGCGCGCCCGGCTCTCCGGCGGCGGCGGTGGCGGCCAGGCCGTGGTAGATCTGCTGCAGTTCGGTGGTCAGGGAACGGAGCCGGTCGATCGCGGCCTCTTCCTTGATCGCCTGGCGGGCGTCGTCGATGAGTATCCGCGCCCGCGCCCGCTCGTGTTCGGGCACCCGCTCGCCGAGCTCGCCCAGGCGCCGCTCGACCTGGTAGGCGACCGAGTCCAGGGTGTTGCGGGCGTCGATGGTCTCCTTGATCCGGGCGTCCTCGTTGCTGTGCGCCTCGGCGTCCCGGATCATCCGGTCGATCTCCGAGGGATCGAGGTTGGTGCTCTCACTGATCGTGATCGCCTGCTGGGCGCCGGTGTCCTTGTCCCGCGCCGAGACGTTCAAGATCCCGTTGGCGTCCACGTCGAAGGTCACCTCGATCTGCGGCTCGCCGCGCGGAGCCGGACGGATGTTCTCCAACCGGAACCGGCCCAGCGTCCGGTTGTCCGCCGCGCGCTCCCGCTCGCCCTGCAGCACCACCACGTCCACCGCCGTCTGGTCGTCCTCCGCGGTGGAGAAGGTCTCACTGCGCCGCGCCGGGATCGTGGTGTTGCGGTCGATGGTCCTGGTCATCACCCCGCCCAGGGTCTCCAGGCCCAGCGACAGCGGCGTGACGTCCAGCAGCACGACGTCCTCGACCTCGCCCTTGAGCACCCCGGCCTGGATCGCCGCGCCGATCGCGACCACCTCGTCGGGGTTGACCGTCATGTTCGGCTCCCGGCCGCCGGTCAGCCGCCGTACGAGGGCCTGGACCGCCGGAATCCGCGTCGACCCGCCGACCAGGATCACCTCGTCGATGTCGTCGGACGTGATCTTGGCGTCGCCCATCGACTGCCGCAGCGGCCCCTCACAGCGCGCCAGCAGATCCGCGATCAACTGCTCGAACGTCGAGCGCATCAACGTGGTGTTCAGGTGCTTGGGGCCGGAGGCGTCCGCGGTGACGAACGGCAGATTGATCGTCGTCTGTGTCACCGAGGACAGCTCCACCTTCGCCTTCTCGGCCGCCTCGAACAGCCGCTGCAACGCCTGCGGATCGTCCCGCAGGTCGATCCCGGTGTCGCGCTTGAACTCGTCCGCCAGGTGATCCACGATCCGCCGGTCGAAGTCGTCCCCGCCGAGGTGCCCGTCACCGGACGTGGCCCGGACCTCCACCACGCCGTCCCCGACGTCGAGGATGCTCACGTCGAAGGTCCCGCCGCCCAGGTCGAACACCAGGACCGTCTCGTTGCCCTTCTTGTCCAGCCCGTAGGCGAGTGCGGCGGCGGTCGGCTCGTTGATGATCCGCAGCACCTCCAGCCCCGCGATCCGCCCCGCGTCACGGGTCGCGTGCCGCTGGGCGTCGTTGAAGTACGCCGGGACCGTGATGACCGCCTCGGTCACCCGCTCGCCCAGGAACCTGCCGGCGTCATCGGCCAGCTTCCGCAGGACCAGCGCGGAGATCTCCTCCGGCGCGTACTGCTTGCCCCCCACCTGGAACCGCACCGCGCCGTCCGGCCCCGCGACGACGTCGAACGTCACCGCGGTCAGCTCACTGGCCACCTCGTCGAACCGCCGCCCGATGAACCGCTTGGCCGAATAGATCGTCCCCTTCGGGTTCAGGATCGCCTGACGCCGCGCCAGCTGCCCCACCAGCCGCTCACCCTCGGGCGTGAACGCCACCACCGACGGCGTGGTCCGCGACCCCTCGCTGTTCGGCACCACCGACGCATGGCCCTCCACCATCGCCGCGATCACCGAGTTCGTCGTGCCCAGATCGATCCCCGCGGCCTTCGGCATGGCCCACCTCCGTACTGTCCCCTTTCGGACGACGCTCCTCGCCGTCGGCACCGGCCGCATCCTCAACCTTGGTAGACCGGGTGGCGCCGGTCGCCGCGACGGACGGTTCCCGGGCCGTCGATCGCTTCCGGCCGGGCTTCTCGCTGTTCGTTTGCGCCGCGGAACCTCGGGGGAGGGGCCGTTATAGCGGTCTGGGGACGCTGCCGAACTCCCAAGGAACGGGGCATCGGGATGACTCAGACGGGATATTCATCGTTCGACACCACGCTGCACAAGACGAATCGCATGCTGCGCCAGATCGAAGAGTCGTGCGGCTGGCCGAAGGAGCGCCGGAACCAGTCGTACAACGCCATGCGCGCGGTGCTGCACGCGGTGCGCGACCGCCTGACCGTCGACGAGACGGCCCATTTCGCCGCCCAGTTGCCGCTGCTGGTGCGGGGCGTCTACTACGACGGGTGGAATCCGAGCGAGGTGCCCATGAAGATGCACCGCGAGGAGTTCCTCGACCACATTCGCCGCGAGATGCCGCCGTACGAGGTCGAAGGCGGAGTCGAGAAGCTGGTGAGCTCGGTGACCCAGGCGCTGCGGCTCTACGTCACCGACGGTGAGTGGGAGGGCGTCAAGGCCGAGCTGCCCAAGGACCTGGCGGAGATGCTGCCCTGACGGCCGGCACGGGAAGCCGTGGGCGCTGCTCCAACGCCCTGCGGCGATGGTGCTGTGCGTGGCTCATCACCTGGTCCAGGGATGTCGCGTGCTCGCCGCTCCGTCGGTGGCTTCGCCGCGGGTGAGGATCGGTGAGGGGTGGTGCATGGAGTACTCCGGATTCCTCCAGATCACGCAGAGTGAGGCCGGTGGCGACTCCGCGGAGACGGAACGCGCCGCGCGTGCGGTCCTGACGACCCTGGCCGAACGCCTGTCCCGCGGCAGGGCGCACGACCTGCTCCGGCAGCTCCCCACGGAGATCAAGCCCTGGCTGGACACCGAGCGCTCCGCCGAGCGTTTCGACCACGCCGAATTCCTCCGCCGGGTCGCCGAGCGCGAGGGCGTGGACCCCGAGTCCGCCGAACGCGACGCCCGCGCCGTCTTCGCCGCCCTCGGGCGGGCGGTGAGCGACGACGCGATCGCCGCCGTCGCCGAGGAGCTGCCCCGCGACTTCGAACCGCTGATCACCGAGGCCCGGAGCCGTTTCTCCCAGGTGATGCCCACCGAGCGGTTCGTGGCCGCCGTGGCCGAACGCGCCCGCCTGGACCCGTCGGCGGCCCGCCGTGCGGCCGACGCGGTCCTGGAGGCGCTCGCGCACCGCGTCACCGCGGTGGAGATCGACGATCTGATCCCGCGGCTCCCGTTCGAGCTGCGGGAACCGTTCCGGCGGGGCGGCGGGACGGCGGAGCGGATGACGCTGGACCGCTTCCTCGCGCTCATCGGCGACATCGAGGGCGTCGAACCGTTCGAGGCGAGTGAGCACGCCCGCGCCGTCTTCGCCGTCCTCCGCGAGGCGGTCGGTGACGATGACTACTTCACCCTGACGGCCGGGCTCCCGCCGGACCACAACGTGCTGCTGCCCCCGCCGTGACTCACAGGCGCCGGCGGAGGAACTCCTTGCCCTGCTCCGCGCCCTTGCGGCTCTCGGCCTGGGCACGGCGGAACAGGTCGGCCAGTTCCGAGTCGCCCGACCGGTCGGCGTCGGCGATGTAGGTCTCCAGCCGCAGCGCGTTCTTCAGGCACGTCTCGGTGAACCAGATCAGGTTGTATTCCTTGTCCGGAGTGCCGGTGATCTGCCCGGTCTCCTCGTGTCGCACAGTCATGAGCGCCCCCTGTCGGCTGTTCGTGCGAAGAACCGCGTACTGCTCCACTACCCGGCTTGACCTGGGCATAGTCGAGCCCGAGGCGACAGGCCTCACCCCTCGCCGGGCAGCTCGGACGAGGTGCCGCCGGCCGGCAGCGGCGCGTGCGGATAGTGCAGGTCGAACGCCGGCCGGTCGGACCGGATGCGGGGGATCTCCTGGAAGTTGTGGCGCGGCGGCGGGGACGAGGTGGCCCACTCCAGCGAGTTGCCGTATCCCCAGGGGTCGTCGGCCATGATCTTCGGCGAGTGCCGGGTGGTCCAGTAGACGTTGTAGATGAACACCAGCGTGGACAGGCCGAGCAGGAACGCCCCCGCGCTGGAGACGGCGTTCAGCGTCGTGAACGGGCTCCAGTAGTCGGGCACACGCCGTTGCATGCCGATCGCGCCGAGCCAGTGCTGAACGAGGAACGTCGTGTGGAAGCCGATGAACAGCATCCAGAAGTGGATCTTGCCGAGCCGGTCGTTCAGCATCCGTCCCGTCATCTTCGGCCACCAGAAGTAGAACCCGGCGAACATGGCGAACACCACGGTGCCGAACAGGACGTAGTGGAAGTGCGCGACGACGAAGTAGGAGTCGGTGACGTGGAAGTCCAGCGGGGGAGACGCGAGGATGACGCCGGTCAGGCCGCCGAACAGGAAGGTCACCAGGAACCCGACCGACCACAGCATCGGTGACTCGAACGACAGGTGCCCCCGCCACATCGTGCCGACCCAGTTGAAGAACTTCACACCGGTCGGGATCGCGATGAGGAACGTCATGAAGGAGAAGAAGGGCAGCAGCACCTGCCCGGTGGCGAACATGTGGTGCGCCCAGACCGTGGCGGACAGGCCGGTGATGGCGATCGTCGCGCCGACCATGCCGACGTAGCCGAACAGCGGCTTGCGGGCGAACACCGGGATGATCTCGGTGACGATGCCGAAGAACGGCAGCGCGACGATGTAGACCTCCGGGTGGCCGAAGAACCAGAACAGGTGCTGCCAGATCATCGCCCCGTACGAGCTGGCGTCGAACACGTGCGCGCCGAGCTTGCGGTCGGCCTCTAGGACGAGCAGCGCCGCGGTCAGCACGGGGAACGCCAGGAGCACCAGGATGCCGGTGAACAGGATGTTCCACGTGAAGATCGGCATCCGGAACATCGTCATCCCCGGCGCGCGCATGGCGACGATGGTCGTCATGAAGTTGACCGAGGTCAGGATCGTGCCCAGGCCGGACAGCACCAGGCCCATGATCCACAGGTCCCCGCCCATCCCGGGCGAGTGGACCGAGTCGCTGAGCGGCGTGTAGGCGGTCCAGCCGAAGGCCGCCGCGCCGTTCGGGGTGAACATCGACGCCAGCACCATGAGCCCGCCGAACAGGAACAGCCAGTAGCCGAGGGCGTTCATCCGCGGGAAGGCGACGTCGGGCGCCCCGATCTGCAGCGGCACCAGGAAGTTGGCGAAACCGCCGAACAGCGGGGTCGCGAACAGCAGCAGCATGAGCGTGCCGTGCAGCGTGAACAGGCTGTTGTAGCGGTTCTCGCCGACGAACTGCAGGCCCGGCGCCGCGAGCTCCGCCCTGATGATCATCGCCAGCAGGCCCGCGATGAGGAAGAAGACGAAGGACGTCGTCAGGTACAGATAACCGATCACCTTGTGGTCGGTCGTGCTGAGCACGGAGACGATGCGTCCGCCCTGGGCGTGCCGGGGCCGCGCCGGAGCGATCGGTGGGGTACGCCCCGTAAGTACCATGACGGGTCTCCAGTGCCGTCCGGCATCGCCATCCCCAGCCGTTCCCACTGGGCTTGGCGGCCAACCTCGCCGCGTCGCACCAGGCCAGAGGCTTCGTATCCGGGAGAGCCTGCCCAAGTTTTACCTTGGGCCGTTTGATCTGGTGAGCCTGAAGAGGTGCCCTGGAAGGGGAGGCGCGTCACGCTCCGTGTCCCGGTCCGGCATCCGCGGACGGGGGGAGGACGTCATGAACGAGGCACGCCATCGCAAGGACGACCGGCCGCCCCGCGCACTCGGCTGGACCAGCCTGCGGCTGGGGGCCGCCCAGCTCGCCGCGCCGGGCGCCGTCCGCCGGCTCGCCGGAGTGGACGACTCCGCGTGGGCCCGCCTGCTGGTGCCGCTCGCGGGCGTACGGGAGCTGTGCCACGCGGCCCTGCGGTACTCCCGCTGGGCCGTCCGCGGACCGGCCGGAGGTACGGTCGAATGGGACGCGGAGATCGTCGAGGACCGGTCCGGCGAGGTCGTCGCCTGGCGCTCGTCCCGCGGCGCCGGAGTGACCGGCGGCGGCGAGGTGCGGTTCGCCGACGCGCCGGGCCGCCGGGGGACCGAGGTGCGGGTCCGGCTGCGCTACGAGCCGCCGTACCGCGCGGCCGGGGCGACCGTCGCCCGCCTGCTGGGCGAGCATCCCGAGCAGCGGGTACGCGACGACCTGCGGCGGTTCGAACAGGTGATGGAGACCGGCGAGGTGGTGCGCTCCGAGGGCGCCCCGGAGGGCGCGCATGCGATGCGCCTGCTCCGTCGGCGTCCCGCGCGACCGGTGGCGACAGGAGGTGCGCCGTGAGGGCCAACTGCTGGATGGGCCGGAGTCACGTCGAGGTCCAGGACGTCCCGGATCCGCGGATCCTGAACTCCCGGGACGCGATCGTCCGCATCACCTCCACGGCGATCTGCGGGTCCGATCTCCACCTCTACAACGGCTTCATCCCGACGATGGAGAAGGGCGACGTGCTCGGCCACGAGTTCATGGGAGAGGTGGTCGAGACGGGACCGGACGTCACGGGCCTCAGGGTCGGCGACCGTGTCGTGGTGCCGTTCCCGATCGCCTGCGGCGGCTGTGACGCATGCGAGCACGGCCTGTTCTCGGTCTGTGAGAACTCCAATCCGAACGCCGGCGTGGCGGAGAAGATGATGGGCTACAGCCCGGCGGGCATCTTCGGCTACTCGCACATGCTGGGCGGCTTCCCGGGCGGTCAGGCGGAGTACGCACGGGTGCCGTTCGCCGACGTCGGGCCCATCCGGATCGACGACGGCCTTCCGGACGAGCAGGTGCTCTTCCTGTCCGACATCTTCCCGACCGGCTGGATGGGCGCGGAGATGTGCGACATCACGCCGGGCGATGTCATCGCGGTCTGGGGCGCCGGCCCGGTCGGGCAGTTCGCCATCGCGTCGGCCTTCCTCATGGGCGCCGAGCGGGTGATCGCGATCGATCGCTTCCCTTACCGGCTGAGAAAGGCCGAGAGCTCCGGCGCGGAGGTCCTCGACTACGAGCGGACCGACGTCCGCGAGGCGCTGCGCGACATGACGGCCGGCCGGGGGCCGGACGCGTGCATCGACGCGGTCGGCGTCGAGGCGCACCATCCCGCTCCGCTGATGTACGGGTACGACCGGGCCAAGCAGGCGGCCAGGGTCGAGACCGACCGGCCGTTCGCGCTGCGCGAGGCGATCATGGCCTGCCGCAACGGCGGCGTCGTCGCGGTCGTCGGCGTCTACGGCGGCTTCGTGGACAAGTTCCCGATGGGCTCGCTGATGAACCGGTCGATCACTCTGCGGGGCGCACAGTGCCACGTCCACCGCTACCTGCGCCCGCTGCTGGACCGGATCCGTGCCGGGGACATCGATCCCGCCTTCGTCATCAGCCACCGCATGCGGCTGGAGGACGCCCCGTGCGGCTACGAGATGTTCCGGCAGAAGGAGGACGACTGCCTCAAGGTGGTCCTCACTCCGTAGCGCCCGCACGGGAGGAGCCGACCATGATCATCGATCTGGTGAACACGACGACGGTCAGGATCGAGGAGGCGCTCACCGCGGTACGTCACCGGGTGGGCGGTCCGGCGAGCGGCAAGGTGCTGACGCTCGTGATCGTCACCGACGAGGTGGGCCAGTACGACGCGCTGCGGTTCTCGGCCGAGGCGTCGCGGGACAGCCCCAGCCGCATCCTCGCCGTCATCCGGCGCGGCGGCGAGGAGCCCCGGCTGGACGCGGAGGTCCACGCCGGCGACACCGGCCCCGGTGAGACCGTCCTGATGCGGATGTACGGGTCGCTGGCCCAGCACGCCGAGTCGGCCGTACTGCCCCTGCTGCTGCCCGACACGCCGGTCATCACGTGGTGGCCCGGTGAGGCCCCGAGCCGTCCCGCCGACGAACCTCTCGGTGGCCTCGCCCAGCGGCGTGTCACCGATGTGACCGGCAACGCCGACCCCCTCGACGCGCTGACCCGGCTGGCGCTGGCCTACCGGCCCGGCGACACCGACCTGTCCTGGACCCGGCTCACGCCGTGGCGCTCGCTGCTGGCCACCGGGCTGGACAAGCCGCACGAGGAGATCACCGCGATCTCCGTCGAGGCGGCGACCGGCAACCCCAGCGCCGTGCTCCTCGCCTCCTGGCTGTCCGCGCGGCTGGTGGTGCCGGCCGAGGTGGGCTGGTCCGGCGGGCCCGGCGTGACGTCGGTCGCGCTGGAGACGACGGGTGGACGCCTCTCCGTGACGCGCCCGGACGGGCGGGTGGCGACGCTCAGCCGGCCCGGCCAGCCCCAGCGGCAGGTGGCTCTGCACCGGCGGCCGAAGGCCGAGCTGATCGCCGAGGAACTGCGCCGCCTCGAACCCGACGAGGTCTACCGCGAGGCCCTCGTGGGCTGGCCGGAGAACGTCGCCCTCCGCGTCCCCGCCGGCGTGCCCTGAGCGGCGTCCGGCCGCGCCGGCCGGTGAGACCCACGGCCGCCGATCTCGTCCGAACCACCTGCCGCGCCCGCGCATCCTGGAGAGGGCCGGCCGACGCCGCCCCGGAACTCTCGGTCTCCGGCCTGGTAGCCGAGCGCCCTCGCGGCCCGCACCGACGCGGCGGTGGCCGACCTCGCCGCGCGCCCTGGTGCATCGCGGCCCGGCGGTGTAGGCCGAGCAGCCGGAACGCTGGCTGGACTTCGGGCGACGACGCCGCCGCGACCGCGCGGTCCGCCGGCTGCACGCCTCTTGCGCGGAACCGGCCGCCGACCATGCCGAGGCACGCGCCTGCTCGCCTTCGCGGACGCCATGCTGCGCGAGCTCACCGTCGAGGGCCGGCGATCGTGGAGAACGCCGACGCGCTCGCGGTCTGGTACGCCGCGGAGGGACGCACCTCCGAGCGCGAGACCATCGCGCGGACGCTCGTGGAGTCCAGGTCCGAACCCGCCGCCTCCGCCGGCCGCCTGCGGCCGGCCGCCACGGCCCGTACGGAAGGCGACCCGGACGCCACCTGAACGTCGCGACCGGGGCTCCGGGCAGGCCGAGTAGGAGGCCGCGGGCCGGGTCGTGGGGTCCGCATCGGCGACGAGGCCGGCCGCCTGCGCCGCCACCAGCGCGGCGGCGCGCGCATCGGGTAGCCGGGTCCGGTCCGTCACCAGAAGTCGGTGCAGGCGTCGCGGGGCAGGTCGACCGACCGGCGCGGTGTGTCGCCGCAGGCGCGGAACCGCCACCCCGGGGCGATCTCGTGCGCGCGGCTGGAGAAGGTGGCGCCGGTCGTGGTGAACGGGCCGCACTGGGTCCAGGTCTTGCCGTCGTTGCGCGTCCAGTCCATCCAGACCCGGTCGCCGTACCGAGCATGGGTGATCTGGGCCCAGACCATCTCGTGGCCGTCGATGCTCCGGGTGAGCAGCTGCACCGTGATCGTGTGGTCGCGGCCGTGAACCTGGACGGGCGCGAGCGCCGCCTGGCCGTCCGGCCGGCCCGGCCACGGCCAGTCCTTGCAGGCGGCGAACTGCTGCACCACCGGGACGGGCCGGGAACCGGGCGCCAGCCACCGCCCGACGAGCACACCGGACCCGCCGAAGACCAGCGCGGTCAGCGCGACCAGGGCGGCGATGACCAGCCGGCCGCGGCGGTCGACCCGGCGTAGCGGCACCCGCTCCACGGTCGCCGTGGACGGTCCCGGGGCGGGCGGCCCGGCGGCGGGGTCCGGGGACGGCTCGGGCGGCGGCGGGCAGTCGCCCTGCCGGTGACCGTCGCCGGTGAGGTGGTCCCACAGCGGGCGCAGCCCCGCGGGATCGTCCCCGGCCAGCCGGGACAGCCGCTCGATGACCGTCCACGGCGGGACGATCCGCCCGGACAGATAGCGCGATATCGACGAGTCGCTGGCGTGGACGAGTTGTTCGAGCTCCTTGAGGCTCTTTCCGGTGCGCGCCCGCAGCGTCTGCAGTTCGGCGGCGAGCCGTGGTCCGGCGTCGCAGTCCGCTGATTTCGACGGCTTCGGACCGGGTTCTTCCGCAGGCCGTTTCATTCCAACGAATCCCATCCGTTTGCGCGGCCGAGCGTTGTGACGCCGACGTGGGCTGCCGTCCGGCGTAATTCCCATCCCACGCCATGCGGTACCAATCCCACCACATGCGACGCGCACGTGTGAGGGAACGGGACCAGGGCCGGTCACGAAGTCATGCGCACCGGCCGCGCGAGGCCACCGGCGGTTTCGTCAACCGGCGATGATGGCTCGGCATTGTGGGCATGATCTCGATTCCGTCCGCGTAAAGTCCCCGCGAGTGCACGCACCGTTCGGGGGAAAGGCGCCACCGATGAACGACCCTCTTTCGTCCGGGTCTCGTCCTTTGACCGGCATTGTTCGCGGTACGTCGCCGGTCCCTGATCCGCGACACGGCGCCTAGCCCGGGCCGTGATCGACTCGTTGCGCGGCCTCACTTTCACCGGCCGGGCGGCCGCGCACATGACCCGGATCGCCGGTCCGCTGCGGACCGACGCGCGGTTCCGTCGATGTTTCGTGGCCGACCAGGTCAACGCCGCCGGTACGACCGTGGCGACGGGGGCACTGGCCTTCACCGTCCTCGGCATCGGCGGCGGCGCGAGCGGGATCGCCATGGTGCTGCTGGCCACGATGGCGGCGGGCATCCTCGCGGGCCCGATGGGCGGGGTGGTCGCCGACCGGTTCCCCCGCGCGCTGGTCATCTCCGTCGTCCAGGTCATCATCGGCCTGATCACGGTGGTGGAGGCCACGCTGATCTTCACCGGGCGGGCCGCGGTGTGGAACCTCGCGGCCCTGGCCGGCGCCAACTCCGCCGCGGCGTCGTTCTCCGGGCCCGCGCGTACCGGCCTGGTCGGCGCGATCGTCGCCGGGTCACAGCTGAGCGAGGCGAACGCCCTCAGCCAGTTGGCCCGGCACATCATCCTCACCATCGGCCCGGCGATCGGCGGGGCCGTCGTCGCGATGGCGGGCGCCGGCTACGGGGTGGGCTGCAACGCCATCTCCTTCTTCGTCTCCGCCGCGTTGATGGCGAGGATCCACGCCCCGTGCGCCGACCGGCAGCCGTCCACGATGCGCGCCGACCTGATCGAGGGCTGGACGACGATCCGCACCCGGCGCTGGATCTGGACCTGCCTCATCGGCGCCGGGATGATGATCCCGGCCTGGCACGTGGGCTACGGCATCCTCGGCCCGCCGTACGCCGAGAGCCGCCTGGGCGGCGCGTGGGCGTGGGGACTGATCACCTCCAGCCTCGGCTGCGGCATGGCGCTGGGCGCGGCGGTGTCGCTCATCTGGCGTCCGCGCCTGGCGGGATGGACCAACTGCCTCGGCACGGCCGCACTGGCCCTGCCGGAGCCGCTGATGGCGGCCGGGGCGCCGCTGCCGGCGGTGATGGCCGCGGTCGTCGTGGCGGCGTGCGGGCTGAGCATGTCGGTGGTGGCGTGGCGAACCGCGATCCAGCAGGACGTCCCCTTGGACCAGCAGGGCCGGGTGTCGGCGTTCGCCGAGATCGCCGAGATCGCCCTGACCCCGGTCGGCTATCTTCTGGTCGCGCCCGTCACCGATGCGATCGGCATCCGCGCCACCCTGCTGATGTGCGGGATCATCGTGGCCGTCGCCAGCCTGGCGCCCCTGCTGAGCCGCGACGTACGGACCCTGACCCTCGTGACCGCCGACCCGCCCGCCGTCGAGGAACTCCCGGCCGACCCCGCCCCGGACGGCGCCGCCCCCGACCTGTCCCCACCCCCGGTCGGGCAACCGTCCCCCTGACGGACGGTGACCTGCGTCGCTGGGTGATCAGCCGGTGAGAGCGGTGACGGCGATCGTGATGGCGCGGGGGTTGGCCGGTACGGGGACGCGGTCGACCAGGACCGTGGGCGTGGCGGCGACTCCGCGGCGGCCGGCCGTGAACGTCACGTAGGCGGACCAGTCGAGGTAGGTGCGGCCGACCACACACCGGGCGAACGCCGGATCGGCCAGGCCGACCGAGTCGCCGACGTCGACCAGCTCCTCGTCGGTCAGCCCCGGCCCTCCCTCCGGCGGCTGTGCGGCGAACAGCGCACGGGCGTACGGGACGAACCGGCCGCCGTCCGCCGCGCAGCCGGAGGAGGCCGACGCGCGCGACGAGTAGTGGTCGGTCGACAGGCGATCCAGGAACGCCATCGGGTGGAAGACGACGGTGGCCAGTCCGCTCGCGACCAGACGGTCCAGCGCCGGCCCGGCGGTCTCCTCGAACTGCTTGCAGAACGGACACCGAAAGTCGAGGTAGGCGTCGACGACGACCGGCCCGCCGCCGATGGCGACGCCGTCCCCGTCGGGCGGGGCGCCTCTCGGCACCCGTTCCGGCGCCGGCGCCTGTGGCATCCATGTCGTCATGTGGCTCCCCCCGTCCCGGCAGGAGATGGCCGGCGTCGCGTCTTGAGGTACCGGCCGGCGCCGCCGCCGATGGCCGGCTCCTTGCGGCCGGCACGAGCGGTGGCCGTCCTGACCAGGCCTCACATCCCAGTGTGCCCCGCTCTCAACGGCCCCGGACACCCGGTCAGCTCGACGGCGCGCCCAGGGCCGTACGGAGGTCCCCGAGCAGTGCGTCGTCCGTGTCGCGCGACGCCCGTGCGGCGGCGTGGCGTCCCTCCGTGCCGAGACACCAGTGCCACCACAGGTCCAGTGTGTCCTCGGTCATCTCCTCGGCGGTCAGCGTCGCGGGCCAGCGCCACGTCCGTGCCTGTGCGGAGACCTTCGCTCCCCGCCGTACCGGGTCGACCGCGAGCGCCGGTACGCCGCACCGCAGGGCGGTCACCAGGCCGTGCAGCCGGGTGGTGACGACGACGTCCAGGCGGCCGACCACCGACAACAGCTGGTCCGGCGTGCCGAAGCAGCGCCAGTCGTCGTGGTCCAGCCGGGTGTCCAGGACGAGGCGGGCGCAGTCGCGCCGGGCCAGCCATGACGTCAGCCGGTCGTGCACCTCGTCGTGGCGGCGCTCCGAGCCGTACTCCGCCTGGCCGGGCGCGAGCACCACCCCGGCCACCGGTACCAGGGCGTGCGCGGGCAGCGCGGCCAGGTCCCGGCGGGGTGCCGCGTCCGGCGCGTCGCGGGGCAGCACCACGTCGAAGCCGGTCACCGCGGGATCGCGGGGATCGATGACCGAGACCCCGACCGCGATCCGCCGGCACGCGGCGTACCGCTCGTGCAGCCGCCGGAGCTGCGGTCCGTGCAGCGGGCCGCAGACGAACACCAGGTGGCTGTACGTCTGCGGAGCGGCGTCGTCGAGGGTCAGCGCGCCGGGCCGGAAGACCGGGCTCCACGCCACGTCGTACGGCAGGTCGGCCAGCGCCGACCGTACCGCCTCCAAGCTGAGGACGTCACCGGCGGTGGCCTCGCCGTCGACGAAACTGAACCAACCCGTCACAAGGATCCGCACGTGCGCTACGTACCCGTCGCGCACGGGGTTCCACGGCCGGGGCCGGGTCAGAAGCCGGGGAAGACGCGGCGCAGGTCGTCCAGCGTGACGCTGCCGGTGAGCTTCACGGCGTCCGGGGTGTGCCGGGGAGCGTGCCGGCCGGTGACAAGGCGCAGCCACCACTCCGCCGGTGCGGTCAGCGACGCGTCCGGGTCCGCGGGGACGTCCGTCACCGTCACCTTCTCGTCCACCAGCACTCCGAAGGACCGCTCCGGCGCGGTCGTGGTGACCGCGATCGTCACCGGCCGGCCGTCGAGCTCGGCGGCCCGGCCGAGGAAGCCCATGAGCTGTGCCGCCTGCTCGAACAGCAGCGGAGTGGCCTCCGGCGCGAGCGTCGCCTCCGGGTCGAAGGCCGCCTTGACGTCCCACACGTGGTGGGCGACCTCGTTGAGCCGCAGCCCGGCGGCGAAGGCGAGGTCGACGGGCGCGGGCAGGAAGCCCAGGTCGACGCGGAGACTCTCTCTGGTCGGCGCGTCGATCGCCTCGTACCGGCGCACCAGCGTCTCATCGGCGGTCAGGAAGGTCTCGGCCCGCTCCTCGCGCGACATGGCGTCCCACCGCGCCCACACCTGCTGGTTGAAGTCACCGCCGGGGTTGCCGGTGCCGTTCAGCGCGCCCTCCAGCGCGGCGAGGCCGATCTCCGCGCCGCTGCCCAGGTGGCTCAGCACCTGTGAGACGTCCCACTCGGAGGCCGCGGACGGCCGGGCGAGGTCGTCGGGGCTGAAACCGCGCACCATTCCCGCGAGGTCGTCGTGGCCGGTGCGCAGGGCGTGAATCGTCTCGTCCGCTCGGTCGCTCATTCGGTGTCTCCCCTGGGGGTCGGGCCGCGTCGGCCGCGTGGCACGCGGCTCTGATCGAGAAGGTTAGACCGTGGCGCGCCGTTCCCCGCCATTCGGAGGCGACGCTCCGCCGTCCTCGCTCCGGCGGCGCAGGACCTCGCGGAGGACGGCGGCGAGGCGGGGCGGTGAGGCGTTCGACGGGGCGGCCACCGCGATCGCGGCGTCGTCCGCGCCGGGCAGCGGCGCGGCGACGGAGACGACGCCGTGCCGGTGTTCTTCCTTCTCCACGGCGATGCCTCGCGCGCGGACTCGCCGGAGTTCGGCGTCCAGCGCGCCCGGCGTGGTGATCGTGTACGGCGTCAGCCGGGGGAGCGGGAAGTCCAGCGACCGCAGCAGGGCGGGCGTGCGGGCCAGCAGGACCTTCCCGGCCGCCGTCGCGTGCGGGGGCAGCGAGCCGTCGTCGGGAGACCCCTCCGACGACCGGACGCGTTCCAGGATCCTGACCTCGGTGCCGTCGAGGACGGCCAGGTACGCGTCCGCCCGGGTCCGCGTCGCGAGGTCGCGCAGGGTGGGCAGGACCGACGCGCGGAGCCGCCGGGGACACGGGGCGGCGTTCCCGAGCCACCACATGCGCTGCCCGATCCGGTACGAGCCGTCGCGGAAGCGTTCGAGGCCGCCCCACTCCACGAGTTCCCGTACGAGGCGCAGGGCCGTGGGCATCGGAAGTCCGGTGCGCTGGACGATGTCGGCCAGCCGCAGTGACTCCTGCGGGCCGGCGAACGCGTCCACCACCGAGAAGATCTTGCTGGCGACGGTGCGTCCCGCCTCACGCGCGTTGCCCGCCATCACACCCGTCCTCCCCACCGCGAACCGCGGCTTTCACTGGCCGAAAGGCCGCCCTTTCCGTACAGGGGCGGCGGCCCGCAGGCTCGACGTCACGAACCCCCTGGTGCCCTGTGTGGAGGAGTCCTCGATGACCGTACTGGACCTGACCCCCGACGAACTGCTGTCGACGACGCGCATGGTCCGGCTGCGTCTCGACCTGACCCGCCCGGTGTCCCACGAATTGCTGCGGCAGTGTGTCGACCTGGCGGTCCAGGCCCCGACCGGGCGTAACCGGCAGCGCTGGCACTTCATCGTCGTCACGGACGCGGAGCGCAGACGCGCGCTCGCCGACGTCTGGCGCGCCGGGATGCGCAGCCCGATCGACGCGGCCGCGGCCGCGCTGACCGAACAGGACCGGCGCCGCATGTACGCGGAGGGCGTCACCCTGGAGCGCGACCGGGCGGGCCTGGAGCGCCTCTACCGGCACCTGCACGAGGTGCCCGCGCTGGTGGTGCCGTGCATCGAGGGCCGTACGGAGGGCGCGTCGATCGTCGGGCAGGCCAACACGTGGGGCTCGATCCTGCCCGCCGTGTGGAGCTTCATGCTGGCGGCGCGCGCTCGAGGCCTGGGCACCTGCTGGACCGGCGGCAACCTGCGCCGCGAACGGGAGGCGGCCGAGGTCCTCGGCATCCCGTACACCGAGGTGATGCAGGCGGCGCTCATCCCGGTCGCGCACACCGTCGGCACCGACTTCCGGCCCGCGCGGCGCGTCCCGACCAGCGAGGTGCTGCACTGGGACCGCTGGTAGGCCCCTCACGTCCGGGTTCACGCGGCGGGTCAGCCCCCGGCGAGCTCGCCGAGGAGCTTCCAGGTGCGGAGCCGGCCGGCGTCGCCGGCCAGGTCGGTCTGGGTGAGGACGACCTCGGTGGCGCCCGCGTCGAAGTAGCGGCGGACCGCCGCGGCGATCGCGGCCTCGTCGCCGATCTCCACCAGGTCGGCGGCCTTGACGGCGCCCTCCAGCTCGATCACCCGCCGGTAGGACGGCACCCGGTCGTAGAAGGCGGTCTGGCGGGCCGCGGCCTCCCGCGCCGCGTCCACGTCGTCGGTCACCACCCCGGCCACGAACGCGACGACACGCGGAGCGGGCCGCCCGGCGCGTTCGGCGGCGGCGGTGATCTCGGGGACGATGTGCTCGCCGAGCGTCCGCGGACCGGCGAGCAAGGGCAGGGTGCCGTCGGCGAGCTCACCGGTGACCCGCAGCGCCTGCGGTGCCATCGCGGCGACCAGCACCGGCGGCGCGGGGTCGGCGCCCGGCACGGCCGCGGGCATCGAGGTGCGGGCGGTGAGCGTCTCGCCCGTGAATTCGGCACCGCCGGTCTCCAGCAGCGAGCGCAGCGCGACGAGGAACTCGCGGAGCCGGGCGATCGGCCGTTCGTACGGGACGCCGAAGACCGACTCGCTCATCGTCCTGCTACCGAGCGCGAGCCCGAGCCGGAACCGGCCGTGCGCCGCGGCCTGGCTTGTCTGTGCCTGGCTGGAGATGAGGATCGGATGCCGGGGGAAGATCGGCACGGCGGACGTGCCCACGGTCAGCCCGGGGACCTCCCGGCCGACGATGCCGGCCAGCGCGATGGCGTCATAGTCGAACCGCTGCCCGAACCAGGCCGTGCGCAGGCCGGCCTCGGCCGCCTGCCGCGCCTGTCCGACCACGATGTCGACCGTGTTGCCGGACTCCGGGGGATACAGCGCCACACCGATGGTCATGCCAGGCCGCAACCCCGCCACTTTCCCAGGTATTCCCATCGGAAGACTTGGTTTCGGCTCCCGGTCGAGGGCGGCGATCGACCGGCGCGTCCGTGCGGCCTACGCTCGATGAGACGGGAGTCGCGTCCTCGACACAGGTCCAGCAGGGGAGGACCGGATGCGCAGGATTCTCATCGTCGGAGCCGGTCAGGCCGGCCTGATGCTCGCGCTCAGCCTGCGGCAGGACGGCTACGAGGTCACCGTCGTCTCCGCGCGTACCCCCGACGATCTGCGCCGGGGCCGGGTCATGTCCACCCAGTACATGTTCGGGCCCGCGCTCGCCCTCGAACGCTCACGCGGTCTGCACCTGTGGGACGACGAGGCGCCTCGCGCCGTCGGCCAGCGCGTCACACTGGCCGACCCGCCGGGCCGGCGGGCGCTGGAGTTCCTCGGTAGCTGGGAGCAGCACGCCCAGTCGGTCGACCAGCGCCTCAAGATGGCCGCCTGGCTGGAGCTGTTCGAGGATCGCGAAGGCCGGGTCGTCTACCGGTCCGCCGCCGCCTCCGACCTGGAGGGGCCGGCGGCGTCGCATGACCTCACGCTGATCGCGGCCGGGCGGGGCGAACTGGCCGGGCTCTTCGACCGCGATCCGCGGCGTACGGTCTTCGACCGGCCGCAGCGGATGCTGTCGTGCGTCTACCTCCACGGTGTGACGCCCTGGCCGGACCACCCGGAACCGCACGTACGGATCAACGCGCTTCCCGGCATCGGCGAGCTGTTCGTCATGCCGGCCCTCACCCGCACCGGCCCGTGCACGATCCTGCTGTGGGAGGCCGTCCCCGGTGGCCCGCTGGACTGCTGGCAGGACCGGCCGTCACCGGAGGAGCACCTGGCGCGGAGCCGGGAGCTGACGCGCGAACTGCTGCCGTGGGAGTACGAACGGATCACCGAGGCCGAGCCCACGGACCCGCTCTGCACCTTGTACGGCGGGATCTCTCCCGTCGTCCGCCGCCCGATCGGCCGCCTGCCGGCCGGCTCCCGAGTACTCGGGATGGCCGACGTCGTCGTCCTGAACGACCCGATCGCCGCGCAGGGGAGCAACAACGCGGCCCACTGCGCCGCGATCTACCACCGGCGCATCCGCGAGCGCGGAGAGGGACCCTTCGACGAGCCGTGGATGCGGGCGACGTTCGAGGCGTACTGGGACCACGCGCGGCACGGCACGCGCCTGTCGAACACGCTGCTCGGGCCACTGCCCGAGCACGTACAGCGGGTTCTCCAGGCGGCCACCCGGCATCCGGAGGTCGCCGCTCGTTTCGCGGACGGGTACGCCCGGCCCTCGACGCTCGACGACTGGCTGTTCGACCCCGACCAGGCCGCCGCCTACCTGGCGCCGTTCTCCTGACGCGCACGCGCCCGGCCTGGCCGTCGCCAGGCCGGGCCTGCCGCTCAGCCGACGGTGACGGTCAGGTGGCGCGGGTTGCCGTCGCTCGCGGCGCCGGAGACGTCCGGCTGCCCGTCCGGGCAGACGTCGTCGTACGGGAAGGCGTAGCCGATCGGGGTGTGGGCGTGCACGATCCGCGCCCAGTGGTTGGTGGTCGGGTCCTGGTAGAACCCCGACTCCGGAGTGCCGTTCGGCTGGTCGGCGCTGCTCAGGATGGTGCTGCGGTTGAACGCCGCGGCGATGCGCGCGAGCAGTCCCTTCTTGAGGTCCGAGTCGCCCGGGTTGTTGGCGAACGGGCCGTCGTTGCAGGTGAAGATGTCCTTGCCCGCCGGGCGTGCGAACGTGCTCCCGTCGTCGAACGTGAGCACGCCGCCGCTGACGCGGCCGGTGAGGACGCCGCGCCCGCCCTGGAGGTCGACTCTGAGGTCGGTCGTGGCGTACTTGTCCCACACCCGGCCGACGTAGCCGTCCCAGTACGAGGAGAAGGCGCCGGAGTCGCTCGCCATGTGGTCCTGCGGCGCGATGACTCGGAGGACGCCACCGCCGTCGCGGACGACGAGCCGGTCCCAGGGCTGCCCGTCGGCGTTCTTCTGCGCGACGAGAGCGTCGGCCACCGCGTCGACCGCCCCGGCGGGCGCGGGGGCGACCGTGTGCGTCGAGTCGCCGACGAGTTCGAGCCCGATCGGCAGCGCGGTCAGCAGGTCGACGTAGGAGATGTTGGCGAACAGCTGCGACGGGTTGAACGTGAACTCGCAGAACGACCAGGTCCTGCCGTAGTTGGCGTCGGCCGGGTCTGCGGGTGACCAACGGAACCTCCTGGCGGGGTCGGTCCGGTCGCCGTTGTCTTGACAGGCCTGTCATGGCGGAAGATGACGATTGTCAAGGTTCCCGATCCAGGAATGTACTGTCAAGAGTCCTTCCAATTAGGCCGGACCCGCGGGCCCTCCGTTCGTGGTGGCCGGGACGATGCGGTAGTCGCGTTGGAAGACGAGGTTGTGCAGGTCGGCGGCGACGATGGCGCGCAGCGTCGGCACCTCGCCGGCGGCCTGGTCGGGCGTGAAGACGTTGAGGGGCCAGTCGCCGACGGTTGCGCCGCGCAGGTGCGGGTGATGGAATCCGGCCCCGAACCAGGCGCGGACGGTGATCGGGTCGACGCCCGCGGCGCGTTGCTCCGGCCAGGAGAGCGTCCAGACGGCGTCGATGCCGTCACCGTCACGGCGCACGCCGGTCGCGGTCACCTCGCCGGTGTCGAGGAGCAGGTGCGCGTTCATCTCGTGCAGCACCTGGCGGGCGTACGGATCCAGCAGCCCGACGGCGGCGGTGAAGAGCCGTTCCTTGTCCGCGCGAGGTCCGGCATCCCCGTGTGTGCCGTCGCGCAGATCGGCGAAGTGACGCAGCAGGGCGGCGAGTGACTCGGGTCGTCCATCGGTCATGGCCCCATGCTTACCCCTTGCCGACGGCCATTGGGACGTCAGGATCACGGCTGCCGGGGGTCCTCATCCGCCTCATCGCGGATGTAGGGCGCTTTCACCATGCGTGCGCCTTCCGCTCAGTGAAAGAGCGTGACGGTTTCGATATGCCGCCGGGTTTCACTGACCCCCATGCGTACAGAGGTCGCCATCATCGGTGCCGGTCCGGCCGGTCTGCTGCTCTCCCACCTGCTCTCCCTCGAAGGCATCGACTCGGTGGTCCTGGAGACCCGCACGCGTGAGTACGTGGAGGCGCGGATCCGGGCCGGCATTCTCGAGAGCTCGACCGTCGAGCTGCTCGACGCCGTGGGACTCGGCGACCGGCTGCGCGAGGAGGGGGACGAGCACCGCGGCATCTATCTGCGGTGGCCGGGGGAGCGGCACCACCTCGACTTCGTCGACCTCGCCGGACGCAGCGTCTGGGTGTACGGGCAGACGGAGGTCACCAAGGATCTGGGCCGCGCGCGCGAGGAGGCGGGCCAGGAGTTCTACTACGGCGTGAGCGACACGGCCGTGCACGACCTGACGACCGACCGTCCCTACGTCACGTTCCGGTCGGCGGACGGCGAGGACGTGCGCCTCGACGCGGACGTCATCGCCGGGTGTGACGGCTCCTTCGGCCCGAGCCGCGGCGCGGTGCCCGACGCCGTGAAAAGGACCTGGGAACGCACCTACCCGTACTCCTGGCTCGGGATCCTCGCCGACGTGGCGCCCTCGACGGACGAGCTCATCTACGCCTGGCACCCGAACGGCTTCGCGCTGCACTCGATGCGCTCGGAGACCGTCAGCCGGCTGTACCTGCAGGTCGCCCCCGGTGAGGACATCGCCGAATGGCCGGACGACCGGATCTGGGACGAGCTCGCCGTACGGCTGGGGCACGGGCAGGACGGCTGGGAGCTCACCCCCGGGCCGATCACCGACAAGAGCGTGCTGCCGATGCGCAGCTACGTCATGGAGCCGATGCGGTACGGGCGGCTGTTCCTGGCCGGCGACGCCGCGCACATCGTGCCGCCGACAGGCGCGAAGGGGCTGAACCTCGCCGTGGCGGACGTCGCCCTGCTCGCGCCGGCGCTGACGGCGATGCTCCGCAAGAACAACACGGCCCTCGCCGACGCCTACTCCGACACCGCGCTGCGGCGGGTCTGGCGCTGCACGCACTTCTCCTGGTGGATGACGACGATGCTGCACACCAGCGGTGACCCCTTCGACGCGCGGCTCCAGCTGTCCCAGCTGCGGTGGGTGGCCGGCAGCGAGGCCGGGGCGACCGGGCTCGCGGAGAACTACGCGGGTCTGCCCATCGGCATGTGAGCATCGCCGGGCGGGGCGGCACACGCCCTCGTGTCCTTATTCGCGTTAATTCGCTGGCATTGTGCGGTGGAGGTCAACGCCCGACAAGAGACTCCCAGATCCGCGTCAAGGAATCCCTGTTATCGCGCACGGTCGACCGGGGAAGAGTAGGCGCCTGAGCTACCGTCCTGACTGTGCGGCCCTGGCCAAGGCCAAGGCCGTCCAGAAAGGAAGCCTGATGTCCGAGAGATCAGCCGGTGAAACGTCACGCCGTTCGTTTCTGAAAGTAGGCGGCGCCGCAGTGGGGTTGGCGGCATTGGGGGATACGGTCGATATCGGCGTGGGGAGTGCGTCAGGCGCGACGCGGCTCACCGCCGGCGCCGGAGGTGCGAGCCCGACGCCGTTCGGCCGACCGACCGATTCGATTCCCAATCCGGGGGCCCGGATCACGGCCGTGCGCGGAGACCGCGCGAGCAATTGGTTGGACCAGACTCGATCAGAGGTCATCGCGCGGCACGGCGCCGTCGCGACCAGTCAACCCATTGCCGCGCAGGCCGGCCTGCGAATTCTGCAGGAGGGCGGGAACGCCGTCGATGCGGCGGTGGCGACCGCGGCGGTTCTCGGATTGATCGAGCCTGAGAGCGCGGGACTGGGCGGCGACATGTTCGCCATCTATTATTCGGCGAAGGACCGGAAGCTATTCGGGCTGAACGCCAGCGGCTGGTCCCCCAAAGCCTGGAACCTCGACTATTTTCACGCCCGCGGTTTCAATGAGAAGACCGGGATGCCGGAACGCGGCGTTAACAGCATCAGCGTGCCCGGTGCCGTCGACGGCTGGCATCGGTTGCTCGAGCGGTTCGGCACTCGCGGCTTCGACGTCGTCCTGGAACCCGCCGTGACGCTCGCCGAACAGGGCTTCGGAATCACCGAGCAGGTCCACAGCGACTGGGAGAACGGTGTGGACGTGTTGAAGACCGATGCCGACTCGGTTCGGGTGTTCCTCCGCGACGGTAAGGCTCCACCGCTGTACGGCATCTTCCGCAATCCGGACCTCGCACATGCTCTCCGGGTCCTGCAGAGAAAGGGCCGTGACGCCTTCTACGCCGGCGAGATCGCGG
Organism: Actinoallomurus sp. CA-142502; assembly: GCF_050936355.1. Classification (NCBI taxonomy): domain Bacteria; kingdom Bacillati; phylum Actinomycetota; class Actinomycetes; order Streptosporangiales; family Thermomonosporaceae; genus Actinoallomurus; species Actinoallomurus sp. CA-142502. The sequence continues at coordinate 6,980,853 of NZ_JBNJMY010000001.1, read as the reverse complement.
ACGCTGTCGTGGCCAAGATCAAGAAGCTGAATGGAGCGATGACGTCGGCGGACCTCGCAGAGTTCCACGCCGAATGGGTCGACCCCATCAGCGTCAACTACCACGGCTACGACGTGTATGAGGTCCCGCCGAACGCCCAGGGCTTCGCCGCCTTGGAGATGCTCAACATCCTTCAGCAGTGCGGGCCCGTCCTCGGCCTGGATCTTGCCGAACTCGGGCCGCGCTCACCGGAGTTCTGGCACCTGCTGGTCGAAGCCAAGAAGCTCGCCTTCGACGACCTCTACACCTACAACGGCGACCCGAGATTCACGACGGTCCCGCTCGATCGACTCCTTTCGACGGACTATGCGATCGCTCAGTGCAAGAAAATAAACCCACGTCGGGCCACGCCGCCGCGCGTCAAGGGGCCGAACAACTCGGGAACCGTGTATATCGCGGTGGCCGACCGGTGGGGCAACATGGTCTCGTTCATCTACAGCCTCTTTGAACTGTTCGGGTCGGGGGTGACGGTTCCCGGCTACGGGTTCCCCCTGCAGAACCGTGCGGCGCTGTTCTCGCTGGACCCATCGTCACCGAATGTCGTCGCTCCCCGTAAGCGTCCCTTCCAGACGATCATCCCTGCTTTCATAATGCAGAATGGCCACCCCGTCATGGCGTTCGGGAACGTGGGCGGCAGTGAACAGGTCCAGGCGCAGGCCACCGAGATCATCAACATGGTCGATCTGGGCATGAACCCGCAAGCCGCCGCCGACGCGGCACGGTTCAACCATGATCAGAACACCGATGTCCTCCAGCTCGAATCCGAGCTGTTCGACCTGGTGGGAAAGCAGCTTTCCGCAATGGGCCACCACGTCACGGAGTCGAACGGCGACCCGATGGGCGGATACCAGGCGATCTTGTTCGACCGGGAGACCGACGGCGACCGGAGAGAACAGGCCCAGGCGCATTCCGCCGAGCGGGCGGCGACCCCGCCCCCGCCTCCCCCCGGGCCTCCGCCTCCCCCCGGGCCTCCGCCTCCGCCTCCGGTCAACGGCGTCTACCGGGTCGCGTCCGACCTCAGGAAGGACGGCAGCGCCGTCGGCTGGTGAGCGCACCTCTTCCGGGCCGAGGAACCCGCGGGTTCGCGAGCGTGCCCGCTGCCGTAGGAGGAGGGCCCAGGCGCCGGCGGCCAGATCGCGACGGCCCCACACCGTCACCGACGACAAGGGGCGGATCGCCGATTCGGCCGCGCGCCGCCTGGCGCGCGGCCGTGTCGACGTGGCGCTGAGATGGAGGGCGGACGCCGCCGGCCGGCGGTCCGGGGTGATGACCGGGTAGGCCGATCCGAACAGCACCTTCCGCTTCAGCGGCCGTTCGTCGCGCGGACGAGTTGCTGCGGGAAGTAATTCGACGACCAGCCGGACAGGTCGATGAGGACGCCGGCCTGGTGTGTGGCGATCGGGACGGCGGCGTCCTCCCAGGCGTCGTCGATCAGCATCGGGTCGGAGAGGCGCAGCCTGATCCCGCGTCCGCCGGGCAGCCGGGCGCCGATACCGGTCTGCCCGGTGTGGAGGACAACGGGCACGCCGGCCCGCGCCGCCGCCCCGTGCAGGGGATGGACGGCCGGATCGTTCGGCGCGACCGCCTGCAGGGACGCATGCGGCCGCAGGCCTCGACGTGGACGTGCGTGTCGATGGCGGTGACGGACGCCGGGCCGGTGCTCAGCGGGGCCGCTCCTCGCGGGGCCCTCCGTGCGGATGGGGCATCGGTTCGTTCCCCTCGTGGCGGGCGGCTCGCTCGGAGGCGGCGAGCGAGGCCACGGTCGCCGGGACGACCGGCGAACCGGCGAAGGCGCGGGAGACCTTCGTGAGCCAGGTGATCTCCGCGTCGAGATCGGGACCGAGGGGCGGGGCCGGCGGCGGCGACGGCGTACCGGTCGTGCCCCGGCCGCCCGCCTTCGCCGCGATGCCCGCGGCGATCGTGGCCGCCTCGACGGCGGCGCGGACCTCCTCCTCGGAGAGCCCGGCGCGACGTCCCAGGGCCCTGGCCACCTCCACGGCGGCGGGATGGACGTACGGGCGTAGCGCGAGCTGACCGTCCCTGATCTCGATGACCTGCCGGTACAGCAGGAAACCGACGTCGCGGCGCCAGAACCGGCGGCCGGTCCGGTGGTGGGGCATCAGGCTGAGGTCCGGATTGGTCTCGTGCAGGGCCAGCCAGAGCGGATGGAGCCGGCGGTAGGAGCGGCAGTCACCGGCCCATCGGACCAGCGTGCCGAGCCGGTCGCCCCACGCCGGGATCGTCACCCCCGCCAGCAGGAGGGCCTCCGTGCCCAGCTCCAGCGGCAGGTCCACGGACCTGTCCAGCCACCCGAGCGGCCTGCCGGTCTCCTCGCCGACCAGCATCACGGCCTTGACGGCGAGGAAGGCGAACCCGCACGCGCTTCCGGCCACGAGGACCCGGAGCCCCAGGCGAAGCGAGGACCGGTCGGCGAGCCGGGAGTAACGCAGCCCCATCCGGGACACCGACAGCAGGGCGATCGAGATGTACCAGATGTAGACGTAGAGGTAGACCGCGTCGACGTGCGTGCCGGAGCGTCCCGTGTCGGGCTCCGGGGGCACCGCCACGAACAGGACCGCGACCATCACCACGGCCGCCGCCAGCCCCACGTAGCTGCGCCGTGCCCGTACGCGCGCCGAGGACGCCGGGTAGTAGACGTGAGTGAGGAACACCCGGCCCGCGCCCGCCGCGCACATCGCGCCGACGTCGCTCAGCGCGTCGGCGAGATGGGGAACGCCGGTTCTCTCGTCGATGGCGCCGGTGAACCACTGGACCGCCGTGGCCATGGTCAGGCTCGCCAGGCAGAAGCACACCGCCCAGCGGACCGGGTCGTCGCGCCGCCGGCGCAACCCGTAGAGCTTCTGCGCCAGGCCGCACAGGAGCAGTCCCGTGATGATCACGTACGGCAGCACCGGCGTGCTCACGGGATCACCTCGTTCAAATGCCGGACTCCAGGCGCCGGAGATGGTCGGCCGCGTCCGGATCCGTCACGCGTGGCGACCGGCGGGTCCGGCCGGCCCGCTGCAGGATCATGGAGGCGAGCAGCTCGGCCTCCTGCTCCTCCTCGCTGGAGTACGCACCGCGGCCCAGCACACGCCGCACCGTCCCCGGCGACAGGCTGGGGAAGAGCCGGCGCGCGTGCTCGTCGCCGAGCCCGGCGCCCTCGACGTGCCCGCACAGCAGGTGGGCCACCTCGTGCAGGATGATGTGCTCCTGGTGCAGGGGCGTGGTCGCGCGTTCGTAGACGATGTAGTCGCGCTCTTCGGTGCTGACCCACAGGCCGCAGGGCGCGTCGGGCGGCAGGTCCATCACCAGCAGTGAGAGGGGCCGGTCGCGGCCGAGGTGCTCGCAGAACGCGTGCACGTCGAACGGACGCGGTAGGTCCAGTGCCGCTAACGTCGTCCGGCAGCGTTCGGTCAGCGCCGCGAAGTCCACATCTCGATTATGCCGGGTAAAGGACCGCGGATTCGGTCCTTGTCGTGACCCCTGTGTTTCCGGCCGTTATTTCTGCTCGTACGGGGGGAGTCCCTCCAGTTCCCGTACGCGGCTGATGACGTCGTTGATGGTGTCGAGACTCTTGGCCGAGAGCCCGGACGCGCGGAGGGCGACGTCGCGCACTCCCGCGTCGCGCATGGCCGCCAGCAGCCCGAGTTCGGCTTCGACCTGCGCGCTGGTCTCGTCGTCGAAGAAGTACGCGGGCGGTACGCCGAAGAACCGCGCGAGGGCGTTGAGGTGCTTGAACGTCGGGTTGTCCCGCTGCCCGGTGCGCAGGTACCAGATGTAGGACGCGGAGATCGTCACCTGCTGGTCCCGGACGATGGCCGCAGCCACGTCCTCGTTGCTGTACTCACGCCGGTCCGTCTCCCGGACCGTGCGGAAGAGGTACTCCAGCTTCTCGGCGAGCGTCCGCCGCGACTCGTCGTCGCCCAACCCCACCCCTACGACTGCCGTGAAGATAAAAGCCCGTTAATTCATACTTGTTGACAGTGATCCTGAAGGTCAAGTCTAATGAGAGCGCGTTCACTGATGTGAAGGATTCGTCCGTCGCGACCTCTACGTGAGTCGAACGCCGGTCGAGGCGCGCGGCTCCTCCGCCGGGTGGGTGCCGGTTCCGAGTGCGGGGGCCTCGGCCTCCGGCGCCGGCCGCCCGGCCGGGTTCCCTTCCGCCGGGGGCCGAAAAGGGGAAAGGCGCGGACCGCGATCCGCGTGCCGCTCCACCGCGCCGCGGTCGGCGTATCGTCGGGGAACGCCCCGTTTCCGCGCTGGCCCCGGCGTCCCTGAGGAGTTCGGTTGAGCGATGACCACCTCACCGTTCAAGTGCGGCAGGCCGGCGCGCTATCCTACCAGACCGATCTGCTGGTGCTGAAGTACGCACAGGAATCCCATGGGGTGGACCTCGATGCGGCGACCAGTCTCGGCGTGACCCCGCACCGGCTTCCGCGCGAGGGCGAGCACCTTCTCGTCGACGGCACCGGCATCGGGGCCGGTGCGGTCCTGTTCCTCGGGGTGCCGTCGCTGGACCGATTCGCCTACCGCGAGATCCGGGAGTTCGGGCGCCGGGCGCTCACGGTCGCGGCGACCGAGCGGCCCCGGGTGCGGGACGTGTGCCTCACCCTGCACGGTCCCGGATACGGGCTGGACGAGACCGAGGCGTTCGAGTCGGAGCTCGCCGGGATCGCCGATGCGGTGTCCGAGGGCGCCTTTCCCGCCGGCCTGCGGACCGTGTCGTTCGTCGAGATCAACGCCCGCCGGGCCGAGCGGCTGGACGCCCTGCTCAAGGACATGGCGCGCATCCCGCGCCCGCGGACCGGCCGGCCGGGGAGCGCGGTCACCATCGCCGGGGACGATTACCGGCGCCTGCGGTCCGCCGGGTACGACGCCGACACGAAGGAACACGCGTTCGTCGCGATGCCGTTCGCCGACTCGTTCGAGGACGTCTTCCACTACGGCATCGTGCCGCCGATCCGCGGGGCCGGCCTGATCTGCGAGCGCGTCGACGAGCTGAGCTTCACCGGCGACGTCGTCCAGCGGCTGAAGGAGCGCATCGACGCCGCCCGGATCGTCGTCGCGGACCTGACGAACGCCAATCCCAACGTCTACCTGGAGGTCGGTTACGCCTGGGGACGCGGCGTCCCCACGGTGCTGGTCTGCCACCAGAACACGCCCCTGCCGTTCGACGTCCACGGCCAGCGGTGCCTCTTCTACCGGTCCATCCGTGACCTCGAACAGCGGCTCACCCGGGAGATCGGCGAGCTGCTGTCCGGCCCCGGCCCGATCTGACCGCCGGGGCGCGGGGTACGCTCGCCCCGGTCAGGACGGCCGGGTGACGCCCGGCCGCGCAGCCGGCGAGAGGGAGACCTCGTGGAGTTCCTCGTGCACGTCGAAGTCACGTGGCCGCCCGGGACGGATCCGGAGCTCGATCGCCCCCTGAACCGCCTCGTGCCGGGCTACCGTTCGGCGGGGATCACGCCGACGCCCGCGTAGTTCCAGGCGGCCGACGGCGAGAGCGGGCTGCCCGGTTCGGGCCGCCAGCCCGGAGAGTGGACCAGGCCGGGATCGAGCAGCCGCGATCCGTGGAAGAACGCCAGGATCTGCTCTCTCGTACGGAAGGTGAACGGCGCCGAGGCCCGCCGGTAGACGTCGGTCATCTTCCGTACGGCCTCCGGCGGCCGGCCGTCCCTGGTCGCGTGCGCGATCGCGAGGTGACTGCCGGGTGCCAGGCGGGACCGGTAACGGCCCACCAGCGCCCAGGGATCCTCCTCGTCGGTGATGAAGTGCAGTACGGCGACGAGGAGCAGGCCGACCGGCCGGTCGAGGTCGATCAGCGCGCGCACGTCCGGATGGTCGAAGACCGCGTCGGGTTCACGCAGGTCGCCGGCGACGTAGGCGGTCGTGCCCTCGGTGCCGCCGGCCAGCAGCGCGCGTGCGTGCGCCGGCACCAGCGGGTCGTTGTCGACGTAGACGACCCGTGACGCGGGGTCGGCCTCCTGCGCGATCTCGTGCACGCTGCCCTGCGTCGGCAGGCCGCTGCCGATGTCGACGAACTGGCGGATCCCCGCGGCGGCCAGCGTCCGCACCGCGCGCCGCAGGAAGGCGCGGTTGTCGCGGGCGATCTCCGGCAGATCGGGGATCAGGGTGTAGATCTCCTGGGCGGCGCGCCGGTCGGACGCGAAGTTCTGCGTGCCCCCGAGGTAGTAGTCGTACATGCGCGCCGGGCTGGCCACGGACGCGTCGATGCCGGCCGGCGCCTCTGCGCGCTCCGGCTCCGGCTCCGGCTCCGGTGCGGGACTCACCCCCGCACCCTATCCGCGGCGCGGGTTTCCGCAGGACAAGCGGCCTCCGGCGTGCCGTAACCTTCGGAGCCGAGAGGTTCCGGACGTCCGGTTCCGGCAGGTGAGACGAACAGCCGTGGGAGAGGACAGGCATGGGTGAGCCAGACGTGCTCGTGTACGGCGCCACGGGGGCGGGAGTGCTCGCCGCCGTCGCCGCGGCGGAGGCCGGCGCCACGGTCCGGCTCGTCGAACCGGGCCGGCACGTGGGCGGGATGGTGTCCGGCGGGCTGAGCTGGACCGACGTCGGCACGCTCGAGGCCATCGGCGGGCTGACCCGCCGGTTCTACGAGCTGGTGGCCAAGCACTACGACATCGGGCTGTTCGAGGTCCCCGGCCCGGAGCCGCACGTCGCCGAGAACCTGCTGACGAGCATGCTCGCGGACGCCGGCGTCGATCTCGTCCTGGGCGAGCGGCTGATCGACGCGGAGATGGACGGCGACCGCATCCGGGCCGTACGGACCACGGGGGGCCGGCGTCCGGCGGGGGTCTTCGTGGACGCCGGTTACGAGGGCGACCTGCTGGCGGCGGCGGGCGTGCCGTACCGCGTCGGGCGGGAGAGCCGTGAGCTGCACGGCGAGATCTGGGCGGGCCGCCAGCCCGCGTACCGTCCGAGCCGGCACAACTTCTCCGTCATCCTGTCGCCGTTCGGCGATGGCGACTCAGGAGGGCTGCTGCCGTTCATCCGCCCGCCCGAGCTGGACCGACACGGCTGGCCCGCCGAGCGGCTCGGCGAGGGCGACGGAGGGCTGCAGGCGTACGGCTTCCGGCTCTGCATGACCGACCGGCCCGCGAACGGCCGGCCGCTGGAGGAGCCGAAGGGATACGATCCGGCCCGCTTCGAACTGCTGCGGCGCTACCTGACCGCCGACCCGGCGCACGACAGCGCGGAGGGCTGGCTGCTGGGGCTGCGCAGGGACCTGCTGCCCGGCGGCAAGTGCGACGTCAACTCGGTCGGGCCGTTCTCCCTCAACCTGCTGGACGGGTCGAACCGCGGTTACCCCGACGGTGACGAGGAGACCCGGCAGGAGATCCGCGACCGGCACCTCGCCTACAGCCATGAGCTGCTCTACTACCTGCAGAACGACGACGGTGTCCCCGCCTGGATCCGCGAGCAGCTGGGCGGGTGGTTCCTGTGCGCCGACGAGTTCGAGGACACGGACGGCTGGCCGCACCAGCTGTACGTACGGGACGCCCGGCGCATGGTGGGTGCGGCCGTGCTGACCGAGCACGACCTGCTCAACCGCGTCCGGCAGCCCGACACGATCGCCGTGGGCTCGTACAACATCGACATCCGCGAGATCGAGCGGACGTGGCGGTACCTCCCCGAGTACCTCGACCCCCTCCCGGCGAGCGCCACCGGACCGGTGAGCCGGCCGGGCGTTCCCGCGGTCTTCAACGAGGGGTACGTCTCGGTGGGCATCGAGCCGTACGCCATCCCGTACCGCGCGGTCGTCCCCTCGGCGGAGGACTGCGCCAACCTCCTGGTGCCGATCTGCCTCTCGGCGAGCCACGTCGCGTTCGCGTCCGCGCGGACCGAGCCCACCCTGATGGCTCTGGGCCAGGCCACCGGTGTGGCCGCCGCCCTCGCCGCGATCGGGGGCACGTCGGTGCAGCGGGTCGACGTGGGCCGGCTCCAGGAGCGTCTCGCCGCCGACGGGCAGCCGCTGTAATCGCCGGGCCGTTCAGCGCGGTGGCGCCGCGCCAGTGCGCCCGCACGGCGGGCCGGCGAGGCGGGCCGCGGCCTCCAGGAGCACGGCGTGGACGAACGCCTGCGGAAGGTTGCCGCGCATCTGCCGCTGCGTGACGTCGTACTCCTCCGAGAAAATGCCGGCCGGGCCGCAGGCGGCGCGGTTGCGCTCGAACCATCGCAGCGCCTGCCGGTCGTCCCCCTGCTGGTGGGTGGCGATCGCGAGGAGGAATCCGCACAGCAGGAAGGCGCCCTCGGCCTCGCCGAGCGGGCGTTCGTCATGCCGGAAGCGGTAGGCGTAGCCGTCGTCGGTGAGCTGTTCGACGTACGCCTCCAGGGTGGGGCGCACCCGTGGGTCGTCGGGAGGGACGGCGCCGCGGATGGCCGGCAGCAGGAGCGCGCCGTCGTTGCGCGGATCGTCGGCCGCGCGCTGCCAGCGTCCGGACGGGTGAACGCCGAAGGCGACGGTCTCGGCGACGATGGTGTCGGCCAGGCTGGTCCAGCGTTCCGCCATCGGATCGTCCGGGACGGCGCCGGCCAGCGCGCGCAGGCCGGCCGCGCAGATCAGCCGGCTGTGCGTCCACACGCGGTCCTCCAGTTCCCAGATGCCGGCGTCGGAGCCGTGCCGGCGCCGCTCGATGGCGGTGACCGCGGCGTGCGCGGCGCGCCGGGCGTCGTCGTCGAGCCGTCCTTGCCGGGCGGCGGCCGCGATCAGCAGGAGCGCCTCCCCGAACGTGTCGAGCTGGAACTGGTGGGTGACGCGGTTCCCGATCTCGTCGTGGCCGCCGGGGTACCCGGGCAGGTCGAGGCTGCGCTGGTCGGGGAGCGGCCCGCCGTCGACGGTGTAGGCGGGTTTGAGATCGGGCCCGTCGTCCAGGAGCCGCGCGGAGACGAAGCGGACCGCGTCGTCCAGGAGTTCGTCGACGCCGGCGGCCGCGGCGGCCTGCCCGGCGTAGCACTGGTCGCGGATCCAGACGTAGCGGTAGTCGTAGTTGCGTTCGGCGCCGCTGCGTTCGGGCAGGCTCGTCGTGGCGGCGGCGACCATGCCGCCGCCCCTGCTGGTCAGGCCGCGCATCACGGCGACGGCGTGCCGGGCGTCGCGATCGGCGATCGTCCCGGTCCGGAGGGTGGTCTCCCGCCAGGCCGTCTCGGTGGCCTCCCAGAGGCGATCGGCGTCGGGGCGCCGGCCGGTGAGCGGACGGTCGCCGAGTTCGAGGACGAGGTCGTGGTGGCCGCCGGCCGGGACCTCGAGGTTCGTCTCCAGGCGCCGGTCGCCGTGCGGGGTCGTGCGGACGGACGCGTCGCCGGCGCCCGACCAGCGCATGTGCAGGCCGCCGAGCTCGGTCCGCCAGACGCCGTCGTCCCCGCGCCGCGGAGAGCGGAGGCCGTGCGCGCCGAACTCCGGCCGGGGGTCGCAGATCACGTTGACGCGGGCGTCGCCGCGTACGGCCATGATCCGCCGCAGGAGCACGGCGCACCGGGGATCGCCGGGGAAGGCCAGCGCCTCGCGGCACTCAACGACGCCGCTGGTGGTGACCCAGCGGCTGCGCCAGATCAGCGACGCCCGCTCGTAGTAGCCGCCCCAGACGAAGGGCTCCTCCGGCGTCACCGCGTAGATACCGCCGCCGCCGATGAGGGAGGAGAAGACGGCGTCGCTGTCCCAGCGGGGGACGCACATCCAGCAGAAGTCGCCGCGTGGACCGACGATGACTCCGCGTTCGCCGTCCGCGAGCATTGCGTACTGCCGCAGCACCTGTGGCGGGTACATCAGAACGTCGTCGTGATCGGCCAATGCTCTTTCTCTCCGGTGGGTGCCGCGGTCACAGCACACACGCATACCCGCGCCCGGCGACTTCTATCAGCGACGCCGGGCTACCAGAACCGGCCGCGTGTCGCCGAGGCCGGCGAGAGAGCGTCGCCGCCGGCCGCCAGATCGGTGATGGACAGCACTCCGACCGGGCGGTCGTCCTCCACGACGGGCAGCCGGCGGATGGAGTGGTCGCGCATCGAGCGAAGGGCGGTGTCCGCGTCGTCGTCGGGGGAGACGGTGATCAGGTCGCAGCTGCAGATCTCCGCGACGGTCGTCTGTGTCACGTCCCGGCCATCGGCGACGGCCCGGATCACGATGTCGCGGTCGGTCACCATTCCCAGCAGCCGGCCGTCGTCCAGGATGAGCACCACGCCGATGTCGTGCGCGCGCATGAGGCCGGCCGCGTGCGACAACGACGTCTGCCCCGACACGCTCACCGGGGCCGGCGTCATCACGTCGCTTACCTTCTGTGCCATGTGAGATCCCCCTTCTCACACCGAAGGGCCCTGTACGGGAACCGGGCGAGGCCCGCGTGGGTCCGGCCGCTCTCCCCTGACAACGGCCGCGCGCCCCGCTGAACCCGTACCCGCCGCCGTACGACCTGTACCCGGTCGATTCGCGGTACGCGGGCCACAGCGGCCACCGCTCTCACCCGCGCCTCCGCCGTCTCCGCGCCGGCCCGCCGTGCGCGAATCGGCGACCTTCCGTGCGGGTATCGGCGAACCGGATGCCGCGGACGGTCTTACTCTGCTGCGCCGGCCCGACCGGCCGACGATGAAGCCGAACCAGAAGGAGCCCGACCGTGCCGGACAGAGCGGCGGAAGAACGCGAGAAGGACCCGACTCCGCGTACCCCGTCCGGGCGGGTGCTGGGCACGGTCGGCCCGGCCCTCTTCGGCCTGGGCGTCCTGGCCGTCGTGGTCGGCCTCGGCGGCATTCTGATCGCCGACGCCGTCTACGCCTGGGTGCTCGTCCTCGCCGCGGGTCTCGCGGCCGGGCTGCTGGGAACCGCGCTCGGCCTCGCTGCCGACTCGGCCGCCCCCACCGGAGCATGGCGGAGTCCGGGCGGCGCCGTGACGCTGGTCCTGCGCCGGGTCGCGGTCGTCATCGGCGCCGTCGTCGCGGCGGTGGGCATCCCCCTGTTCGCGCTGAAGGTCGCCGGATTCATCGGCGGCTACCATACGGAGGCCTACGGCGCGAAGCCGGTGGAGGTGGCCATCTCGGGCTCGTGCGGCACGGTACGGAACAACCCCCTCGTGTCCGTGAACGACAAAACGACCTGCTCCGAGGCCAGCTGGGTGACGCCGGACGGCCGCTCGGTCTCGGGGACGCTGCACGGGACGTACGGGGAGATCGCCGGCGGCATGGCCGCGGGCGGCGGCGCCGCGCACGTCGACTCGGTGAAGGCCTACGTGCGCGGGCGGAACGCCTACACGCCGCACGCGGCGCATCGCCGGAAACCGGGTTCGACTCACCGGCTGAGCCGGCTCACCGGCTGGGCCTGGCTCGGCATCCCCGTCTCGCTCGCCGGCCTTGGGCTCGTCAACATCGGATGGTCCCCCAAGGGAGAGAACGGGACGGGCGCCGGTTCGTCGGCGCGAGCGGAGAGCCGGGCGCACTGAGCGGACCGGCGCCGGTCCCGGTGTTCACTCCTCGACGGTGATGGCGAGGGCCGGGCAGACGGTGGCGGCGTGGCGGACGTCGTCGGCCTGGTCCGCGGGCGGGCTGTCGTTCAGGAGCACGGCGATGCCGTCCTCGTCGCGCTGGTCGAACACCTCCATGGCGGCGACCACGCACTGGCCGGAGGCGACGCACTTGTCCTGGTCGAGGTTGACCTTCATGGGTTCCTTCCGAGAGGCGAGGTGACTTACCAGGTCACGGGCAGTTCGTAGACCCCGTACACGGATCCGTCGTGCTTGAAGGGGACCCGCTCGAGTTCCGTGGCCAGGCGCAGTGTGGGTACGCGCCGGTAGAGGGTGCCGTAGACGACCTCCAGCTCCAGTCGCGCCAGCGGCTGGCCGAGGCACTGGTGCACGCCGAAGCCGAAGGCGACGTGGCGGCGGGCGTCGCGCCGCAGGTCGAGGCGGTCGGGCTCGGGGAACACCCGCGGGTCGCGGTTGCCCACGTCGTTGGCCAGGATGACGCCCTCGCCCGCGCGGATGAGCCGCCCGGCGATCGCGATGTCCTCCAGGGCCACGCGGCGCCGGCCGTTGTGGGTGATGTTCAGGTAGCGGAGCAGCTCTTCCACGGCCGAGGCGACGACGGCGCGGTCGTCGGTCTCGCGCAGGATCGCGAGCTGGTCCGGATGCTCCAGCAGGGCGAGCGTGCCCAGGGCGATCATGTTGGCAGTGGTCTCGTGGCCCGCGATCAGCAGCAGGACGCCCATCTGCGCGGCCTCGCCGCGGGTCAGCTCCCCGGCCCTGACCCGCTCGGCCAGGCCGGACAGCAGGTCGTCGCCGGGACGGTCGAGCTTGTCGCCCATGAGGGCGTCGAGGTAGGCGGACAGCGCCTGGGAGGCGGCGAACCGCTGCTCCGGCGCGGCGTCGCGTTTGATGATGGTGCTGCTCTTGCTCTGGAAGAAGCCGTGGTCGGTGTACGGCACGCCGAGGAGCTCGCAGATGACCAGGGAGGGCACGGGCAGCGCGAACGCCTCGACCAGGTCGGCCGGTTTCGGGCCGGCCAGCAGGTCGTCGATCAGGCCGTCGACGATCTTCTGTACGGCGGGGCGCAGCGCCCGTACCCGTTTGATGGCGAACGGCGCGGTGACCATGCGCCGCAGCCGGGCGTGCTCGGGGTCGTCCATCAGGATGAAGCTGATGGAAGAGCCCTCGGGGTCGCGCGGCACGGAGCTGGGGTAGCCGGGGCGGTCGGGGTCGGAGCTGACCCTCGGGTCGGCGAGAAGGGTCCGCTGTTCGGCGTAGCCCGTCACCAGCCAGGGCGTGCTGCCGTCCCACAGCCGGACCCGGCGAAGCGGGTCCTCCTGCTGCCCGGCCCGTGCCTCAGGAGGCGGGTCGAACGGGCAGCCCGCCGCCCGGGCCATGGGAAAGAACGGGAGGTCGGCCCGCTCGGTGGCCGGATCGAAGGTCTGGGGCATCGTCTCCTCCAGGGACTGCGGTGGGCGTGAGCACGGAACGGGAGGTGCGGTCGGTGTGCGTCTCGAGCAGCTCCTGGCGGCGCTGCCGGGTCTGCTTGGGCATGTTCCAGCCGAGTACGCCGGTGACGCGTCCGGCGTGGGAGTAGCGGGCGACGAACCGGCGCCCGGCGAGGTCACCGTCGACGACGGTCACGTCGGCGTCGGCATGCGTGGGCAGCGTGCCGTGGATCTGGAGCTTGGCGGCGAACTGGTCGGTCCAGAAGTAGGGGACGGGGGAGTAGGACAGGTCCGCGCCGAGGATGTTCGCGGCGACCACGCCGGCCTGTTCGGCGGCATTGGTCCGGTTCTCCAGGCGGACGAGGCCGCCGAGCCGCTCGTCGTGCCGGCGGGCCACGTCGCCGACGGCGTAGATCCCCTCCGCGGCCCGGCAGCGCGAGTCGCAGACCAGCCCGTCGTCCAGCGGCAGCCCGGATCCGCCGAGCCACCCGGTGGCCGGGTCCGCGCCGATCGCGACGACGACGATGTCGGCCGGCAGCACCTCGCCGTCCTCCAGGCGAACGCCCGTCACCGTGCCGTCCTGGCCGGCCAGGGCGGCGACGCGACCGCCCATCCGCAGGCGTACGCCGTGCTCGGCGTGCACCTCGGCGAGCAGGTTCGCGACCAGGGGGCCGAGCGTCCCCGCCATCGGGGCGGGCCGGGGACCGGTCAGGGTGACGTCGAGGCCCAGCGTCCGCGCGGTCGCGGCGACCTCGGCCCCGAGCACCCCGTCGCCGACGACCACGAGCCTCGACGACCCCGCCAGACCGGCCCGCAGGGCGAGCGCGTCATCGAGCGTGCGCAGGACGTGCACTCCGGCGAGGCCGGCCTGCCCGGGCAACGCGCGAGGGCGTGCGCCGGTGGCCACGACGACGACCTCGCCTCGCAGCGTCCGGCCGGAGGCCGTCCGCACCGTACGGGTGGCCGGGTCCAGGCCGATCGCCGGGTCGGCCAGGAGGAACTCCGCGTCCAGTCCGGCCAGCGCGTCCTCCGTGCGCAGCCGCGCCCGGTCCGGTGTCCAGGCGCCGGAGAGGACCTGCTTGGACAGGGGCGGCCGGTCATAGGGCAGGTGCGGTTCGTCGCCCAGGACCGTGAGGCGTCCTGTGTAGCCCTTGCGCCGCAGTGCCTCCGCGGTGCAGAGCCCGGCGGCGGAGGCGCCGACGACCAGCACGCTCGACGGGCCGGCCACGCTCACCATCGGACCGGGACCTCGCGCAGCCCCCCGACGGCGAGCCCCTCGATCCGGCGCAGCTCCGCGGGCGGGACGGCGAGGCGCAGGGAGGGGAGCCGGCGCAGCAGGACGTCGAGCACCGCCTGCAGCTCGGTGCGGGCCAGCGCCTGGCCCAGGCAGGAGTGCGCCCCGGAGCCGAAGGCCAGATGAGGGTTGGGGCTGCGGGCCAGGTCCATCCGGTCCGCGTCGTCGAAGGCGCTCTCGTCCCGGTTGGCCGCGGCCATGCCGCACATCACGGTCGTGCCGCCGGTGAGCACGGTGCCGGCCAGCTCGACCTCCTCCCCGATGTAGCGCGGCATGCCGATGCCGGCGTTGGCGTCGAACCGCAGCACCTCCTCCACCGCGGAGCGCACCAGGGACCGGTCCGTCACCAGCCGCTCCCAGCGCCGCCGGTCGGCCAGCAGCAGGCCCGCCATCTTGGCGATCATGTTCGCCGTGGTCTCGTGCCCGGCGACGAGCAGTGCCTGGCCCGTGGCCACCAGGACCGCGTCCGGCATCCGGCCGCCTCGGGCGTCGGTGGCCGTCGTCAGCTCGCTGAGCAGGTCCTCGCCCGGGTCGGCCCGCTTGGCCGTGACATGCGCGGTCATGTACTCGACGAACTCGGCCTGCGCCGCCGCGACCTGTTCGTCCGTGTAGCGGGTCAGGTTGAGGAAGGTGTCGGACCAGTACGCGAACCGGTCGCGGTCCGCGTCGTCGACCCCGAGCAGGTCGCAGATCACCCACACCGGCAGCGGGAAGCCCAGGCTCGCTTTGAGGTCCGCGGGCGGGCCGTGCTCGACCATCTCGTCGACGAGCCGCTCGGCCATCGTCTCGATGGCGGGCCGGAGCGCGGCCATCCGCCGGGCGGTGAACCACTTGGTGATCATCCGGCGCCAGCGCTGGTGCTCCTCACCCGTCTGGGGGAGCGTCTCGGAGATCTCGCCGTTGAACACTCCACCCGATTCGCTGTCGCCGATCCGGGCCGCGTCCTCGGCGTTCAACCGCCGGCTGAACCGGGGGTCGGACAGCACCTTCCGTACGTCGGCGTAGCGGGTGAGCAGCGTCGCCTCGTCACCGCTGGGCAGCGTCACGCGGGCGGCCGGGCACTCCCGCCGCAGGTCGGCCCACTCCACGGGTGGCTCCAACGCCGCCGGGCTCGGGATCGGATAGCTGAGCGCCTGCCGGCCGTCGCCGTGTTCCACCGCGCACCTTCCTCTGGGTCAGACCCGCCTGTAAGGCCCGGACCCGACCAGCCAACCCGAAACCACGACGTAAGTCAATCGCTTGATTTAAATCCTGACCGCGGAGGGCTCCGATGTCCCGCGGACCGGCCGGGGGTGGCGGCGGCCGGATTGTTTAACACTGAGTTGTGCCCTGAGGCGATTTTCCTGCACATCTTGCCGTCATGATTCGGCAATGTTACGCTCGCCGCACTCATTGTTCGACAATCGCTCTGACGGGTCGATGGTGACCGGCAGGCGGGGCGATCGCGGACGAAGACCACTCCCCGAACCCCTCCCAAAACCCCCCGACATCGCACGGACGTAAGCGCGATCGCCAGGTCCGTTGGTCGGCTGAGGAGACGAATGCCGATCGATCCGCGTGACCCCGGGAAAGGCACCGTCCTCTTAGTTCCTTCTCGCCGCTGAGCCGGCCGCGGTCGAACGCCGGCCCGGCCACGGCGCGTCACGAGGACGACGGCGCCACGCCCGCCCGATAGGGGCCGGCGCGCCGCCGGAGAACCAGAGCCGCTGTCTTCAGCGAGAACGCCGAATGCGTGTTCTCGCTGCCTGAGGTGTTCACCGACGAAGTTCGAACGTCACTGGAAGGTCAGAAACCTTGAACACGTACACCGTGGCAGTACGTAACTACGCGCACACGACCCCGCTGAAGGCGGGTGAGCGCGAGGTCGAGAACTGCCGGCTGGAATTCGCGGACATCGACCCGATCTACAAGGCGTTCGCGCCCATGGTCCGCGAGTTGAAGTTCGACGTGTCCGAGATGGCGATCGCGACGTATCTGCAGGCCAGGGACGAGGGCAAGGAGATCAGCCTGCTTCCGGTCGTCATGAACGGCGACTTCCATCACCATTCGCTCTCGCAGTGGCCCGGCGGGCGGGTCCAGGACCCCAAGGAACTCGTGGGCCGGCGCGTCGGCGTCCGGGCGTACACCCAGACCACCGGGCTCTGGGTCCGCGGCGCCCTCAAGGAGGACTACGGGATCGAGGCTGACCAGATCACGTGGGTCACCACGGAGGGCCCGCACGTGGCCGAGTACGTCGAACCTCCGAACGTCGAGCGCACCTCCAGCAAGATCGTTGACCTGCTGCGCGACGGCGACGTCGCCGCCGCGGTGCTCGGCCCCGTGGCCATCGACGACGACGGCGCCACGCTCGTCCCGGTGATCCAGAACTGGCAGGAGGCCGAGCAGGCGTGGGGCGAGCGCCACGCGACCGTGCCGATCAACCACATGCTCACCGTCCGTACGGACGTGCTGAAGAACGATCCGGAAGCGGTCCGCGGCATCTACGCCGCGCTGAGGGCGAGCATCGACGCCGCACGGCCGGACGGCCCGCCGACGCCGCGGCAACGCGCCGTCCGGTACGGCCTGAGCGACTCCCTCATGTCGGCGCTGCGCCTGGCCATCCGGTACGCGCGCGAGCAGGGGCTCATCCGGTCGGAGTTCACGGCCGAGGACCTGTTCGCCGACTTCACCCGATACGTGGGCGCGTGATGTCCGCCATCGACTCGAAGAGGGACGACCGCCCGACGAAACTGGCCGTCGAGTCGGTCTCGCACAGCTTCCGCTCCATCGGCAAGGGGCGCCGCCCGTCGTTCACCCAGGTGCTCAGCGACATCTCCTTCACGATGTACGAAGGCGAGATCGTCTCGGTCGTCGGGCTGAGCGGCTGCGGCAAGACCACGCTGCTGCGCATCGTCGGCGGCCTGCTGTCGCCGGACGACGGCACCCTCCGGGTGGCCGGCCGCGAGGTGAAGGGGCCGGGTCTGGACCGGGCCATCGTGTTCCAGCAGGCGTCGCTGCTGCCCTGGCGCAGCGCCCTGCGGAACGTGGAGTTCGGGCTGGAGCTCAAGCGCGTCGCCGGGAACGTGCGCGAGCAGAAGGCGCGGGACGCGCTGCGGCTGGTGGGGCTCGCCGACTACGAGAAGTACTACCCCAAGCAGCTCTCCGGCGGCATGCAACAGCGGGTCGGGCTGGCCCGGGCCCTCGCGGTGGACCCGGAGATCCTCCTGATGGACGAGCCGTTCTCGGCCCTGGACGCGCAGACCCGGGAGGAGCTCCAGGTCGAGCTGCTCGACCTGAACGCCAAGACCCGGAAGACCATCATGTTCGTGACCCACGATCTGGACGAGGCGATCTACCTCAGCGATCGGGTTCTCGTGCTGCTGCCCCGCCCGGGCCGGGTGCACACGGTGGTCGACGTCGACCTGCCCCGGCCGCGGGCCAACATCCTGGACATCAAGTCCGACCCGGCGTTCATCAAGGCCCGCGACATCGTGGCACGGGAAATTCGTGCGGGAGGTGCCTGAATCATGTCGACAGATCGCATGGTGGCGACCCGGACCTCCACCGACGGCGGGTCGGTGACGGCGGACGAGCCGTGGGTGCGGCGGCTACGGCAGGCGGAGCGGAGGCGCAACGCTTTGAAGTGGGGGCTTCGTCTGCTGGTCGCGGCCGTGATCCTCGTGGCGTGGCAGCTCATCGGCAAGAGTGACCCGCTGTTCACGTCCTATCCGACGGCGGTCGCCCAGGCCGCGTGGGATGAGATCACCTCCGGCGCGCTGCTGTCCGCCATCGCCCGGAGCTTCGAGATCCTGGCGCTGGGCCTGCTCCTCGGCATCGTGGTCGGGGTGGTGGTGGGGCTGATCATCGGGCGGTACTCGCTGGTCGCCTCGTCCATCGAGTGGATCATCAGCGCGCTCAACGCGACTCCGCTGCTGGCCATCATCCCGCTGGTCATCGTGTGGTTCGGGCTCGGCATGGAGTCCAAGGTGGTCACGGTGTTCATCCTCACCGTGTTCTCGATGCTCCTGAACACGGCCGCGGGCGTCCACGAGGTCGAGCAGAACGTGCTCGACGTGAGCCGGGCGTTCGTCGCCTCCGAGAGCCAGGTGTTCCGGAAGATCATCCTGCCGAGCGCCGTCCCCTTCATCATGACCGGCCTACGGATCTCCATCGGCCGGGCGCTCATCGGAACCGTCGCGGCGGAGTTCTTCACGGGCATCTCCGGGCTGGGCGGTCTCATCCAGAAGTACGGAGCCAGCTACCAGACCGACTACATGCTGGTCCCCGTCCTCACCCTGATGCTGCTCGGCGTCCTGCTGACCGGTCTGGCCCGCTGGCTGGAGAACGTCGTCGCGCCCTGGCGTGAGAGGACCCGGTGACCGCCGATGCCAACGGCTGACCTCCACACTCACATCATCTCGCCGGATCTGGACCGGTACCCGCATCGTCCGCTGGGCGGCAAGCAGTCCGCGTGGTCGGCGACGCGTCCCGTCGACCTGGACGGGCTGCTCCGCGGCCTCGACGCCGCCGGCATCGAGAAGGCGGCCGTGGTGCAGGCGTCCACGGTGTACGGCTTCGACAACCGGTACGCGGCCGACTCGCTGGCCGGGCACGAGGACCGCCTGATCGGCGTGTGCTCGGTGGACTTCGTCGCCGATGACGCGATCGACCAGGTCAAGTACTGGATCGACGAGCGAAGGCTCGCCGGGGTGCGGATCCGCGCGGCCGACGGCACCACCCCGGTGCCGAGCAGCACGCGGCTCGACGATCCGAGGATGGACGTGGTCTGGGCCCACCTGGAGGCGCGGCGGATCCCGGTCTGCGTCCAGATGCACTCACGCGACACCGGCACGCTGCTGTCGGTCCTGGCGAGGTTCCCGCGGCTGGTGATCGCGCTCGACCACGGTGCCCGGCCGCGCCTCGACGGCGGACCGCCGTACGCGGCGGCCGAGGAGCTCTTCGCGCTCGCGGCGTACGAGGGCGTCTTCTTGAAGATCACCCCGGTGACCGTCCTGCGGGCCGACAACGAGCCGGGCGGCGACTCCCGGAAGCTGATCAGAAGGCTGGTGGACGGTTTCGGCTCCGAGCGCGTCGCCTGGGGCTCCAACTTCCCGGCGTCAAAGGGCGGCCTGCCGGAACTGCGCGACCTCGTCGAGGCGGCGGCCGGCGACCTCACCACGGAAGAACGCGAAGACATCTTCGGTCGCACCGCGGCCCGTATCTATCCGCAGCTCGCGGCCTGAACATCCTTGATTCGGCATGACACGGAGACGGCAATGAATCACTCGCTCTCGCGGCGCTCCTTCCTGGGCGTGACGGCCGGCGTCGGCATCGGCGCGACGGGTCTGCTGACCGCCGGCTGTTCGGGCGGCGGCGGAGGCGGCGGCAACACGGTCAAGATCGCCAACACGGCCGCGACCGCCTCGCTCACCATCAACCACCTCATGGACGAGCTCGGCTACTTCACGACCTTCGGCGTGGACGCCAAGATCACGAACGTCAGCTCGGGAACCCAGGTGGTGGCGGCACTGGCGTCCGGCTCGGCCGACATCACGGTGCTGAGCGGCTTCATCGGCATGTTCCCCGCGATCGAGAAGGGCCTGCCCCTGAAGGTTCTGGGCGGGACGCAGGTGATCGCGACGGAGGCCTTCTTCACCGGGAATCCGCAGGTGAAGTCGTTCCAGGATTTGGCCGGCAAGACGCTGGGCGTGGGCGCCGTCGGCGCCCAGCTGTACGACGGCTTCATCGCGGTGCTGAACAAGTACAAGATCTCGCCGAAGGCCGTGACGTTCCGCAACGTCGGCAGCAGCGCGGACTCCTTCAAGTCGGTGATGGCCAAGCAGATCGACGTCGGTTACGGGCAGGTGGGCGACCAGGCGCTCGCGAAGCCCAAGGGCGTCCGGATGCTCAACACGGTCAACGGTGAGCTTCCGCTCTACATCAACCAGGGCTCGGTCGCCTCCGCCAAGGCCATCTCGAGCAAGCGCAAGGCGCTGGTGAAGGTCCTGGCCGCCTACGCGAAGCTCTTCCAGTACCTCACGACCGCCGAGTCGAAGAGCAAGTACATCGCCGCCTACGTCGCCGCCGGGGGAGGCAAGGAGGAGGCCGAGATCGAGTGGGAGTTCATCAACAAGTACACCGCCTACTCGCCGACCCTCGACCTGCCGGAGGCCAAGTTCAATTACGTCCAGCAGCTGAACGTCGAGGCCGGCAGCCAGAAGAAGGTGCTCGACTACAAGAAGTACACCGATTTCAGCCTCCGGAGCGAGGCGCTCGCACTGGTGAAGTAGTTCATCCCGCCGGGCCCGGCGACTCTCCGCGGACGACCGATCCGATCCCGGTCGGGCGGTCGTCCGCACCACCCCCTTCGGCTCACGCCCTGAGCATTTCCTGATCTGCCCGTGCCGCGGCAGGTCCCCCTGGCCTACACGGAGACGGCTATGAACCATTGGCAGCAGCGGGCCGGTTCGGTCTCGCGAAGAAGTTTTCTCGGCACCACGGCCGGCGCCTTCGCCGCCGGCGCGACGGGACTCCTGACCGCCGGCTGTTCGGGCGGCGGAGGCGATGAATCCGTCAAGATCATCAACACTTCGGCCACCGGCGCGATCGCCATCAACCACCTCATGGACGAGCTCGGCTACTTCACGACCTTCGGCGTGACCGCCAAGGTCACGAACGTCAGCTCCGGAAACCAGGTGCTGGCCGGGGTCGCCTCGGGCTCGGCCGACCTCACCGTCCTGAGCGGCCTCATCGGCGTCTTCCCCGCGATCGACAAGGGCATGCGGCTGAAGGTGCTGGGTGGGACGCAGGTCGTCTCGACGAGCGCGCTCTTCAGCGGGAACCCGCAGGTCAAGTCGGTTCGGGACCTGCGCGGCAAGACCCTCGGCGTGGGGGCGGTCGGCGCCGAGCTGTACGACGTGTTCGAGGCGTTGCTCGCGAAGTACGGGATGTCGGCCAAGGACGCCACCTTCCGCAACGTCGGCAGCAGCGCCGACTCCCTGAAGGCGGCGCTGGCCAAGCAGATCGACTGCGGCTACGGACAGGTCGGCAACAAGGCGCTCGCGGAGACCAAGGGCGTCCGGATGATCGCCACCGTCAACGACGAGCTTCCGCTCTGGATCAACCAGGGTGCGGTCGCCTCCGCCAAGGCGGTGTCGAGCAAGCGCAAGGCGCTGGTGAAGGTGCTGGCGGCCTACGCGAAGCTCTTCCAGTACCTCACGACCGCGGAGTCGAAGAGCAAGTATGTCGCCGCCTATGTGGCCGCCGGCGGAAGCCAGGACGAAGGCGACCTCGAATGGCAGTTCATCAACAAGACCACCGCCTATTCTCCGACTCTCGACCTGCCGACGGAGAAGCTCAATTTCATTCAGCAGCAGAACGTCAGAAGTGGCACCCAGAAAAAGGTGCTCGACCCCAAGGCCTATACGGACCTGAGCCTTCGGCCCGACGCGCTGGCGCTGTTGAAGCAATAGCGGTCGACAAGCGACGGCCCGGCTATCGAACGAGGTTCACAGCATTGATAAAGATCGTGGAAGAGATCGCCGTTCCGAGCCCGCCGGAACGCGTCTGGGCTATCGTGTCCAACCCATCGGACGTGGTGTCCTGCATTCCGGGAGCCGAACTCGGCGCCGCCCATGACGACGGTTCGTTCGACGGAGTCCTGGTCGCCAGGTTCGCGGCGATCCGGGTGAAGTTCGCCGCCCGGATCTCCCTGAAGCTGGAGGAGTCCGAGCGTGAGGGCCGCCTGTCGGCCCGCGGCCGGGACGGGCAGGGGGCCACGCGCTTCAGTGGCAACGCCACGTTCGGCGTGGCCGAGGACCGGAAGACCGGCGGTTCACGGGTGACCGTCAACGGCGAGGTGAACCTCTCGGGGAAGCTGGCCTCGCTGGTCGAGTCGGGTGCGGGCGTCGTGATCTCCAGGATGACCAAGGAGTTCTCGGCGCAGCTCGTCCAACGCTGCTCCGAGCCCGAGCCCGAGCCCGCACCCGTACCGCGGCCCGTGACGGAGCCCGCGCGCGCGGCGGTCGCGGAGGCCCCGCCGCGTACCGGCCCGCTGAGCCGGCTCCGCGCCTGGTGGGCGCGGCTGCTGCACCGGTCGCCGGAGCGGGGAGCGCAGGCCGGGACCCGACGAACGAGCGAGGAGGCCGGCAGTGGCAACGCCACGGCTCAATAAGGTGATCGCCGGGCTGGCGGCGGGGGAGCACGTCTTCGCCTCCTTCGTGCCGCCGGAACCGGCCGCGGCCATCGAGTTCAGCACCGCCGCGTACGACGCGCTGGTGTTCGAGACCGAGCACCGGCCCTGGGACGCCGCCGTGCTCCGGGACAGCATGCAGTACCTGCTGAACCGGCGGCAGATCTTCACGGCCGACGGCCTGGCGCCCGCGGTCACGCCCCTCGTACGCATCCCGGTCAACGGCGGCGAGAAGGCGCAGTGGCACGCGAAGCAGGCCCTGGACCTCGGCGCGTACGGGATCGTGTGGCCGCACGTCGACACGGTCGAGGAGGCCCGGAACGCGGTCGCGGCCTGCCGCTACCCCAGGTTGCCCAGGAGTCCCCGCTTCGAACCCGCGGGTCTGCGCGGGGACAGCCCCGCCGCGGCCGCCCGCTACTGGGGCGTGTCGAACCAGGAGTACTACGCGAAGAGCGACGTCTGGCCGCTCGACCCGGACGGGGAGATCCTCGTCGCCTTCATGATCGAGAGTCAGCGCGCCATAGAGAACCTCCCGGCGATGCTCGACCAGGTGCCGGGGATCGGGCTGATCCTCATCGGCGAGGGCGACATGAGCCAGGAACTGGGGATTCCCCGGCAGTACGAGCACCCCCGCATGCGGGAGTGCAAGCGCCGGATCCTCGACATCTGCGGGGAGCGAGGGGTCGCCGTCGGCCACCCGCACGTGACGGCCGACAACGTCGAGCAGGTGGTGGACGACGGCTACCGCTTCCTGATGTCCCTCCCGGTGCGGACCTATCCGGCCCTCGACCTGGGCCGGACGCTCACCGGACGCGCCTGAACGGCCGTACCCGGCCGCGGAACCACGTACATCGGAGACTGTCATGCTCATTGACTGCCACGGCCACTTCACCACGGCGCCTCCCGCGCTCGGGGAGTGGCGGGAACGGCAGATACGGGCGTTCGAGGAATCGGGCGCGCGCATCTCGCCCGACGAACTCCGCATCAGCGACGACGAGCTTAGAACCGCGATCGAACAGGGGCAGCTGAAGCTCCAGCGGGAGCGCGGCGTCGACATCGCCCTCTTCTCCCCGGGAGCGGGGAAGATGGCCCACCACTACGGCGACGCGGACACCAGCCTGTCCTGGGCCCACGTCAGCAACGACCTGATCAGCCGGGTCTGCGGGCTCTTCCCGGACCGGTTCGTCGGGGTCTGCCAGCTCCCGCAGTCGCCGGGGGACGCGCTGGCGCTGTCGGTGCGCCGCTCCGCCGTCGAACTCGAGCGGTGCGTCGAGGAGCTGGGCTTCGTCGGGTGCCTGCTCAACCCCGACCCCTCGGACGGGTACTACGAGGCGCCGCCGCTGACCGACCGGGTCTACTACCCGCTCTACGAGAAGATGGTCGAGCTCGACGTCCCCGCGATGATCCACGTGGCGATGTCGCGGAACCCCTCTCTGCAGGGCACGTGCGCGCACTACCTGGCCGGCGACACCGCGGTGTTCATGCAGCTCTGCCTGTCGGACCTGTTCACCGACTTCCCGACGCTCAGGTTCATCATCCCGCACGGCGGCGGCGCCGTCCCGTACCACTGGGGCCGGTACCGCGGCGTGATGCAGGACCAGGGACGGCCTCCGCTGGAGGAACTGGTGCTGCGGAACGTCTTCTTCGACACCTGCGTGTACCACAAGCGGGGGCTCGAACTGCTGACGGACGTCATTCCCGCGCGGAACATCCTGTTCGCCTCGGAGATGATCGGCGCCGTCCGCGGGGTGGATCCGGAGACCGGGCACCGGTTCGACGACACCAAGTACCTCCTGGACTCCATCGAGTCCCTGAGCGAGGACGACCGGCGGGCCGTCTACGGCGGCAACGCGCTGCGGGTGTTCGGACGGCTGGAGGGCGTGCTGAGAGAAGCTGCGAAGGAGTCGGGGAATTGAAGGTCTACGAAGCGCTCGCCGAGGCGTTCGTCAAGGAGGGGACGAGCGACGTCTTCGGCATGATGGGCGACGCGAACATGCACTGGATGAACGCGCTCGCCACGCGGGGCGTGCGCCTGTACGAGGTGCGGCACGAGGGGTCCGGCCTCGGCATGGCGGACGGCTGGGCGCGCACCGCCGGACGCCCGGGCGTCGTGACGACGACCAGCGGGCCGGGCACGGCACAGCTGGCCACCTCCATGATCGTGGCGAGCCGCGCGCGCACCCCGCTGGTCGCCTTCTGCGGGGAGACCCCGCTGGGCGACGAGGGGGCCGTGCAGTATCTCGACCAACGGCGCTTCGCCGCCGCGATCGAGTGCGAGTTCGTCCACCTCACCCGGGCCGACCTGGCCGAGGAGGCCGTGCAGCGTGCCTTCTACCGCGCGCGCACCGAGTCGCGGCCGGTGATGCTCAGCGCCCCCATCGACGTCCAGCAGCAGGAGTACGAGGACACCGACTCCTACGTCCCCTCCGTCGACCTCCTCGACCGCCCGCGGCTCCTGCCCGATCCGGACCGGATCGAGCAGGCCGGCGACATCATCCGGGCGAGCAAGCGCGTGGTGATCATCGCGGGGCGCGGAGCGCGCCGCGCGGGCGCGGGGAAGCAGATCCTCCGGCTGCAGCGGCAGACCGGCGCCCTGCTGGCCACGACGCTCCAGGCGAAGAACTGGCTGTGCGGCGACACCGACTACCACGTGGGGATCTCCGGGCTGTTCGGCAGCAGGGTGGCGATGGAACTGCTGCAGGAGGCCGACTGCGTGATCGCGGTGGGCGCCAGCCTGAACAGCTACACGATCGAGCACGGCTACCTGTTCCCGGAGGCCAGGTACGTCCAGGTCGACACCTCTCCGCACATCGTCATGGGGAACGGGGCGGCGGCGGACTGCTACATCCAGGCCGACGCGGTCACCGCCGTCACGGAGCTGAGCCGGGCGCTGGAGAATCGGTCTGTCGCGATCGAGGGCTTCCACACCGCCGAGGTACGGAGCCGGCTGACCGCTCCGCTGCTGGACCCGGCGGAGCTGACGAGCGAGCCGGGCCGCCTCGACCCGCGCGAGGCGATCCAGGTCCTGGACGCCGAGCTGCCCGGCGAGATCGGCCTGGTGCTGGGCAGCGGCCACCAGACGGACTTCGGCACCATGCTGTTCCAGCGGTCGCGTGAGGTCCTGTCGAACTACGGCATGTTCGGGGCGATCGGCCAGGCCCCGCTGCTGACCATCGGCTCCATCGTGGCCGATGACGGCAGGCCCGCGTTCGTCGTGGAGGGCGACGCCAGCTTCCTGATGCACCTGTCGGAGTTCGAGACGGCGTGCCGGTACGGGATCCCGATCCTGGTCGTGGTGATGAACGACGAGGCGCTCGGCGCGGAGTACCACAAGGCGAAGGCGAAGGGCCTGGACCCGGAGCTCGCGGTGATCCCGACGCCGGAGCTGGGGAGCGTCGCGGTGGCGCTCGGCGGCGGCGGCGCGACGGTCCGCACCACGGCGGAGCTGCGCGCCGCCCTCGCGGAGTACGTCCGCGACCCCCGGCCCACGGTGATCGACGTCCGGATCACCAGGAACGTGCTCAGCGTGCCGTACCGCCGCCTGCAGTACGGCGAGAACGTCTGAGCCGGGCCGGAGCTCGCCGTTCCCGCACGCGGTGCGGACTTCCAAGTATGCGAATGAGAGGCAGGAGATGGACTTGCTTTCGGTGGCTTTCGGGGACTACGCCCACGCGCGGGCGCTGCTCGACGGCGAGGTCGCGGTCGACGGGTACCGGGTCGAGCCGGTGGAGGTCCGGCCGATCATCGGCGCCTACCGGCGCATGATCCGTGACCTGGAGTTCGACGTCTGCGAGCTGGCGCCGGTGTCGTACCTGATGGCCCGCCAGGCCGGCGTTCCCCTCACCGCGATCCCGGTGTTCCTCAACCGGCGCTTTCACCACGGCGACGTCCAGTGCGCGGCCGCGTCGGGGATCAGGCTCCCGTCGGACCTGGAGGGACGCCGCGTCGGGGTCCGCGCGTACTCCGTGACCACCGGTGTGTGGGTGCGCGGGGTCCTCCAGGAGGAGTACGGCGTGAACATCGACAAGATCACATGGGTGGTGGACGACGACGACCACGTCGAGGGCCGGGTCCCGCCGAACGTCGAGCGGGTCACCGACGGGCGCTCCCTCGGCGAGCTGCTCCGCGCCGGCGAGATCGACGCCGCCTTCACCGGCAACGCCGGCACCGGCCGGGCCGGCGCGCCACGGGCCGGCTGGACGGCCACGGCGGAGCCCCAGGACGCCGCCGGCGACGACCCGTACCCGCTGTTCGCGGACTCCGACGTGCTGGCCACGGACTGGTACGTCCGTACCGGGATCTACCCGTGCCACTCGCTGATCGCGCTCCGCGCCGAACTCGTCGAGCGGAACCCCGACCTGCCGACCGCGCTGTACGCGGCGCTGGCCGAGAGCAAGCGGCGGCAGGTCGTCGCGGACCCGGAGTGGTCCACGTCGGCGCGCTTCGCCCGGCAGGCGCGGCAGATCGACGGAGACCCCGTCCCGTACGGCCGGCACGCCAACGAGGCCACGGTGGACGCGCTCGTGCGCTTCTCCCGCGACCAGGGCCTGCTCGACGCGGACTCTCTCACCGACCGGCGAGAGCTCTTCGCCGAGGGCGACTACCCGGACGCCTAGGCCCTAGGTCTCATCCGGAAACATCCGTACAAGCAGGGGAGTAGCCACCATGGATGTCATCGACACGCACTGCCACATCATCTCCGCGGACCAGGACCGGTATCCGCGGGCGCCGATCGGCGGAAAACAGTCGGCGTGGGCCACGGCCCGGCCGGTGGACGCGGAGGGCCTGCTCGCCCGCATGGACGAGGTGGGCATCCGGCAGGCCGTCCTGGTGCAGGCCACCACGGCGTACGGATACGACAACTCGTACGTCCTCGACAGCCGCCGTCGTTGGCCCGAACGCTTCATCGCCGTGGGCACCTTCGACCCGTTGCGGCCGGACGCCGGCGTGCGTCTCGCGGACCTGTGCGGCGACGGGGGCCTGGCGGGGGTGCGGCTGTTCACCAGCGGCAGCACCGTGCCCACGCAGGGCGAGTGGTTCGCCGCGCCCGAGACGGAGGACTTCTGGCGGCGGGCCGGCGAGCTGGGCGTCACCGTCTGCCTGCAGATGCGCCTCGGACCGGCCACGGCACAGCTGGTGTCGGTTCTGGAGCGGTACCCCACGGTCACCGTGCTCCTCGACCACATGGGATATCCGGACATCGCCGCGTCGCCCGCCCGTGCGGGAAAGGAGGTGGCGGACCTGGCGCGCAATCCCGGCCTGCACCTCAAGCTCACGCACCGGAATCTGGAGCGGCTGCACGACGCGGGGGACGAGGCGGTCGATTTCCTCCGGCCCGTGCTGGAAGCGTTCGGCCCGGAGCGCATCGCGTGGGGGTCGAACTGCCCGGCCGCCGAGCAGTCGCTGCCGGAGCTTCTCGACCTCGCCCGTAATGTCCTGAGTCCGCTTCCGGGGGAGGCCCGGGAGGCTATCTTCGCGGGCACGGCCCGGCGTTTGTATCCGGGTCTGGGTAACACGCAGAATTGAACAGTTTCGCGCGGTTTATCGATTTCTCTGAGGCAAATAGGCGATCAAGGTGGATCTGAGCAGCAACAACGGCACCCCCGACAAGGCCGGCACGTCGGCCACCCGGTACAGCCAGGCCTACGAAGGGCTGCGCTCGCTGCTGCTGTCGGGAAGCATCGAACCGAACACGCGGCTGACAGAGGCGGATCTGACCCAGAAGTTCAACGTCTCGCGGGGCACGATGCGTTCGGTTCTGGTCCGGCTGGTGCAGGAGGGCTATGTCACCAGTGAGGTGAATCGCGGGGTACGGACGCGGAGCTTCTCGGCCGAGGAGGCGGCCGACATCCTCGAGGCGCGGGAGACGCTGGAGTCCGCCCTCGCCGGGAAGGCCGCGGAACGTGCCACCGAGGAGGACATCCGCGAGATGCGCCGCACGCTCGAGGCCATGGAGGACGCCCAGGCCCGCGGCGACCAGGCGGAGTACTCCCGGGGCAACCGCAGGTTCCATCAGCAGGTCAAGGAGGCCGCGCACCAGATGACGCTGGCCCGTGCCTACGACAGCCTGCTGTACCCGCTGGTGATGCGCCAGTACCGCAACCTCTCCGCCCCGCACCCGCGGCGCGGTTCGCTGGAGGAGCACCAGGCGATCCTCCTCGCCATCGTGACGCACAACCCGGAGGCCGCCGTCGCGGCGATGCGGCATCACGTCAGCTCGGCCCGGCGGCAGCTGCTGCTCGGGTAGGCCCTTGTGCGAACCACGGTTCACGGGCCTGGCGACCCGCCGGGCCCGTAAAACCGCGTTCGGGCCCCTCAGCTTGATATCACGCTGATTTAAAGCGCATCTCATCGTGGTCTCGGTTGATTCTCAGTATCGGTTCCTAATGTCATTCCTGTCAGCGCCGAAAGGCGACGAAGGGGTACTGAAAGGACCCGATGATGAGTTTCCGCAAACTGCCCGTGCCGCGTAAGAACCGCAAGGTCGAGCCGCCGCGCAAGCCGGCGCCCAAGCGCCACAAGAAGCCGGCCAAGCGGACGTCCCGCTGACGAATCAACGGGGGAACAGGGAGCCGGCGACCGCCGGCTCCCTTCTCGTCGCGGGAGGGAACATGGAATCGCGATCGAAGGCTCCGCGGAATGGCGTCTCCGCCCGGGAGGCGTTCCGCCGATTCTGGCCGTACACGCGCGGGATCCGCCGGTGGCTCGTCGTCGGCGCGCTGCTGCTGGTCCTGGCCGCCGCCGGCGAGGCCGCCGCGATCTGGATCTTCGGCCTCATCACCGACCACGTGCTGGCCGCGAAGAACCTGGCCGCGTTCTGGACGCCCGCCCTCGTGTGGCTGCAACTGTCGGTGCTGACCGCCGTCGCCTCCTTCGGCGGCGACTACCTCACCGCCCTCGTGGGCGAGCGCTTCCTCCTGCGGCTGCGGGACTCGGTCTTCGCCCACGTCCAGCGGCTGTCGCCCGACTTCTTCGACCGTGGCCGGACCGGCGACCTGATGGTGCGGCTGACCGACGATGTCGAGGCGATCGAGCAGTTCGTCGCCTCCGGGCTGATCAAGACCGTCACCTCCGTCGTCAGCGCGGTCTTCTTCGCGGGCGCGGCGCTGTACGTCCGCTGGGACCTGGCCCTCGTCTCGTTCGCGCTCGCGCCGCTGTTCTGGCTCGCCGTGCGACGCTTCACCGCGCGGTTCCGGGAGACGGCGGTACGGGAGCGTGAGAGCAACGGCGCCATGACGAGCGTCGTCGAGGAGAGCCTGTCCAACCACGCCCTCGTGCAGGCGTACAACCGGCAGCCGGCCGAGCGGCGGCGCCTGCACTGCGAGGGGCTGACGTGGCTGGAGGCGAAGATGGCGGAGAACCGGCTGTCCGCGCTGTACGAGCCGCTCGTCCAGGTGATCGAGACGGTGTGCGTCCTGCTCGTCCTCGGCTTCGGCGCCTGGGAGCTCGCGCGTGGCCGCGTCACGCTCGGCGGCCTGCTCGCCTTCGCGGCCTACCTCGGCTACCTGTACCCGCCTCTCCAGAGCCTGGGCGACGTGGGCCTGACCGCCTCCGAGGCGGCGGCCAGCGCCGACCGGATCATCGAGATCATGGAGACACCGCCCGCGGTCGCCGACCCCCCGGTGCCCCGTACTCGCGCCGCGCGCCGCGGACGGGTGGCCTTCGACGGCGTCACCTTCCGCTACCCGGGAGGCGGCCGGCCCGCGCTGGAGGAGTTCTCCTTCCGCGCCGGGCCGGAGGAACTCGTCCTCGTCACCGGCCCCAGCGGCGCGGGCAAGTCCACGATCGCCAGGCTGCTGCTGCGGTTCTACGACCCCGAACGCGGGCGGATCCGGCTGGACGGCGTCGACATCCGCGAACTCTCCCTGACGACCCTGCGCGACACCGTCACCATGCTGCAGCAGGAGACCATGCTCTTCCCCGGATCGGTGCGCGACAACATCGCGTACGGCCGCCCGGACGCCACCGACGAGCAGATCGCCGCCGCCGCGCGCGCCGCCGAGGCCCACGACTTCGTCACCGCCCTGCCCGAGGGCTACGACACGCCGGTCGGCCGCCAGGGCCGCCTGCTGTCCGGCGGACAGCGCCAGCGGATCGCCATCGCCCGCGCGATGCTGCGGGACGCCCCGGTGCTCATCCTCGACGAACCGACCACCGGCCTGGACGCCCCGACCGCCCGCCGGGTCCTCGCCCCGCTGCGCCGCCTCATGGCGGGCCGCACGACCATCCTGATCACCCATGACCTCCATCTGGCCCCGGAGGCGGATCGGATCGTCGTCCTGGAGGGAAGACCGTCCACCGGAAGCGGGCCCGCGGCCCCGAGAGAGGTCGCCCGCCGGTACGGACGCACGCCGGAGGCCGCGTCACGAGGATGACCCCATTGCCCGTCGGGGCCGCGACGGGCCTCGGGTCAGGCGGTGGCCGCCGCGGCGGCGCGGCCCGCCTTGCGGCCGGAGAACAGGCAGCCGCCGAGGAAGGTGCCCTCCAGGGCGTTGTAGCCGTGCACGCCTCCGCCGCCGAAGCCGGCGACCTCCCCGGCCGCGTACAGGCCGTCCACGGGCTGCCCGTCCGGGCCGAGGGCGCGGGAGTCGAGGTCGGTCTGGATGCCGCCGAGCGTCTTGCGGGTGAGGATGTGGAGTTTCACGCCGATCAGCGGCCCGGCCTGCGGGTCGAGGATGCGGTGCGGGGCCGCGGCGCGGCCGAGCCGGTCGCCGATGTAGCGGCGCGCGTTGCGGATCCCCTGGATCTGGGAGTCCTTGCTGTACGGGTTGGCGATCTGCAGGTCGCGGGCCTCGATCTGGCGACGCAGCACGGCCGGGTCCAGCAGCGGCTCGTCGGTCAGCTTGTTCATCTTCGTCACCAGGTCGTCCAGCGTCGCGGCGACCACGAAGTCGGCGCCGCGGCGCTTGAACGCCTCCACCGGGCCGGGCACTCCACGGGAGAGACGTTCGCGGAGGACCGCCTTGCGGTCGCCGCTGGTGAGGTCGGGGTTCTGCTCCGACCCCGACAGCGCGAACTCCTTCTGGATGATCTTCTGGGTGACGACGAACCACGAGTGGTCGTACCCGGCGATGTCCGGGGTGGTGCGCAGGTACTTCAGCGTGCCGAGGGTGTCGTAGCCGGGCAGGCAGGGGTCGGGCAGGCGGCGGCCCAGCGCGTCGAACCACATCGGGGAGGGTCCCGGCAGGATGCGGATGCCGTGACCGGGCCAGACGGGATCCCAGTTGCGCACTCCCTCGGTGTAGTGCCACATCCGGTCGCGGTTGACGAGCCGCACGCCCGCGTCGGCGGTGATGTCCAGCATCCGCCCGTCCACGTAGGCCGGCACCCCGGTGACCATGTTCTTCGGCGCGGTGCCCAGGCGTTCGGGCCAGTAGCGCCGCACGATGTCGTGGTCGGCGCCGATCCCTCCGCTGGCGACGATGACCGCCTGCGCGCTCAGCTCGAACGTGCCCGCCGCGTCGCGGTTGCTGGCGACCCCGCGCGCCGAGTCGTCCCCGGCGAGCACGGTGCCGCGGACCCCGGTGACGGCGCCGTCGTGGACGATGAGCTCGTCGACCCGGTGACGGTGGTGGAACGTCAGCAGACCGGCGTCGGCCGCTTCGAGGGCACTGCGCACGAACGGCCGCACGACGCCGGTTCCGGTGCCCCAGGCGATGTGGAAGCGCGGCACGGAGTTGCCGTGGCCGTCCGCGCGCAGGTCGCCGCGCTCGGCCCAGCCGACCGCCGGCGTGAGCTCGATGCCGTGGCCGGCGAGCCAGGAGCGCTTCTCCCCGGCGGCGAACTCGACGTACGCGCGGGCCCAGCGCACCGCCCAGGAGTCCTCGTCGTCCAGCCGGTCGAACCCCGCGCTGCCCTGCCAGTCGTTCCACGCGAGATCGAAGGAGTCCTTGATCCGCAGGCGCCGCTGCTCTGGCGAGTCGACGAGGAACAGCCCGCCGAAGGACCAGTAGGCCTGACCGCCGAGGTTGGCGGCGTTCTCCTGATCCACCAGCGCCACCTTCCGGCCCCGGCCGGTGAGCTCGTGCGCCGCGACCAGTCCTGCCAGCCCGGCTCCGACCACGATGACGTCCGCGTCCACGGCGGCGCTCCCTTCCGGTCCGAAGATGGTGATGCGCCATCGTAGATCCCGCGCCGGCGAACCGGCAGCGGTCCCCGGGCGTCAGCCGGCGTACGCGATGACGAACGCGAGGGCGACCAGGGCCAGGACCAGCGCGACACCGGCCACGGGCGACACCCCGCGCGTCCGCCCGCCGCTCACCACGGGCGGGATGAACCCGCCGTCGCCGGCGTGATGGTGATGGTGGTGGCCGGCACCGCCGCCGTGGTGGTGCCCTCCGCTGAAGCCGCCGTGGTGGCCTACGGATCCTCCGCCGTCATGTGACATGAGTGGCTCCTTCCCTTTCCCGGTCCGATGCCGGATTCCGGACTCAGGTTCCCGTTGCCGGGCCCCGGAAACCGTTATCGGGCCGCGGCCGGGAGGTCGAGCGTCACGGTGAGTCCACCGCCCGGAGTGTCGGACAGCCGCACCGTTCCGCCGTCGGCGGTGATGAGCCGGTGGACGATAGCCAGGCCGAGTCCGGTACCGGCCGGACTGCCGCTGCGGAAGCGCCGGAACGCCTCGGCCATGGCCTTGGCGCTCATCCCGGGGCCGTCGTCGGCCACGGTGACATGCGTCCGGCGGCCGGAGCGGCGGACGTCGAGCCGTACGTGCCCGCCCGGCGGCGTGGCGGTCAGCGCGTTGTCGACGAGGTTGTCGATCACCTGCTCGAGGTGGGCGGGGACGGCGTGGGCCGCGACCGGGCGGCGGGTCTCGACGGACAGGCGCACGCCGCGCTCGGCGGCGACCGGCCGCCATGCCTCGGCCCGTTCGTCCAGCATGCGGGTCATCGCGACGTGCTCGGGCGTCTCGGTGACGTTCTCGGCTCGTGCGACGGCGAGCAGGCCGTCGACCATCCGCGACAGGCGGGCGAGCTCGTCGAGGGCGCCGTCGAAGTCGGTGGCGTCGGTGGTCTCGGCGGCGAGGAGTTCCATGCGCAGCCGCAACGCGGCCAGCGGCGTCCGGAGCTGGTGGGAGACGTCGGCGATCATGGTGCGGTGGTCGTCGACGAGGCCCTCCAGGCGGGCGGCCATGACGTTGAAGCGCTCGGCGAGCCGCCGTACCTCGGCGGGCTGCCGCGGCGGGTCGGCGCGCGCGGTCAGGTCGCCGGTGCCGAGGGACTCGGCGGCGACCTCCAGGGCGCGCAGCGGGCGGCCGGCCCAGCGGGCGAGCGTCATGGCGAGGACGACCGCCGCGATCACCGCGAGCACGGCGACCATCGCGAGGCGGCCCCACAGCCACATCACGCGCTCGTGCAGCGGGTCGAGCGGCCGGGACAGCAGGACCGCGCCGGCCACCGCCTCGGCATGCCCGTTCACCGGAACCGCGGCGATGAGCCGGTCGCCGTCCCGGGTCAGGCGGGTCCGGCCGGCCAGCGCCGGCGCCGCCCGCGCCGGGGTGTACAGCCCGGTGTCCCCACCGGCCACGACGTGCCCGTCGTCGTCCGTCACGGCGACGGTCAGCCGCGCGCCGTCCTCGTTCTCGGCGCGCAGCGCACGCAGCGTCCGGGGCAGCATGGTGGACTTCTCATGGTCGGCGATCTGCTCTTCGGACGCCGCCGCGAGCGTGTGCGCGATGGTGAGGGTGCCGGTCCGGTAGTCGTGCTCGTGCTGGTTCGCCATCGCGAAGCCGAGCGGCAGCAGCGCGCCGAGCAGCAGACCGCCGGTGAGGACCAGCAGCGCCGCGAGGATCCGGCTGGTCACTGCGGGTCCCCGAGGCGGAAACCGCGCGCGTAGACGGTCACGATCGCCGATGGATCACCGAGCTTGCGGCGCAGCGCCGCGATGTGCACGTCGAGCACCCGCGTCGGCCCGTACCAGCGGGTGTTCCAGACCCGTTCGATGATCTCCTGCCGCGTCACGACCCGGCCCGGGTCGGTCGCGAGGCACTCCAGGATGTCGAACTCGGTCGGCGTGAGAGGGACCTCCGTTCCGTCGCATGTGACCTGGTGCGTACGCGTGTCGATCCGCAGCCGGCCGTGGGCCAGCACCTGTGTGCCGGTGATCCGGCTGCGGCGCAGGACGGCGCGGATCCGGGCGGTCAGCTCCGCGAACCCGAACGGCTTGACGAGGTAGTCGTCGGCGCCCGCGTCGAGCGCGGCGACCCGGTCGGGTTCCTCGCCGCGCGCGGTGATCACCAGGATCGCCGCGTCGGACCGCGCCCGCAGTTCGAGGCAGAGCTCGACACC
Source organism: Actinoallomurus sp. CA-142502 (assembly GCF_050936355.1). Lineage (NCBI taxonomy): Bacteria > Bacillati > Actinomycetota > Actinomycetes > Streptosporangiales > Thermomonosporaceae > Actinoallomurus > Actinoallomurus sp. CA-142502. Next base: position 6,946,144 of record NZ_JBNJMY010000001.1, on the reverse strand, counting down.
GTCGCCGTCGGGCAGGCCGAGGTCGAGCAGGACGACGTCGTAGTCCTCGGCCGACCGTGCCTCCTCGGCGGTGGCGACGGTCCGGGTCGTGTAGCCCACGCGCGTCAACCCCCGGTCGAGCGAGCCGGCGATCCCGGAATCGTCCTCCACGATCAGTATCCGTGCAGAAGCGCTGGTCACGGTCTTACCGTACGGGCATTCCAGGTATCTGAACGACTTCCGAACATTTCCCTTACCCGCTCCTGGCACCTCCCCCGAGAGGGTGGAGGACCTCGGACCCCCTCGAGAAGGACACCGATGTTCTCCACCATCTTCGGCCTGCCCGCGCACCCGCTCGTCGTGCACGCGGTGGTCGTCCTCGTGCCGCTGGCCGCCCTGTCGGCGCTCGTCGTCGCCGTGTGGCCGGCGGCGCGGGACAGGTACGCGCCGGCGGCGCTGGTGATCGCGACACTCGCCCTGATCTCGGTCCCGCTGGCCACGCACACCGGTGAACAGCTGGAGCGCCACGTACGGCCCTCGGCCTTCGTGGAACAGCACACGTCGATGGCGGACGGCCTGCTGCCGTTCGCCGGCCTGCTCTGGCTGGGGCTGGCCGTGCTGGTCGCGGCGCGCCGGCTGGGCGCCACCCGCGAGGTGAGCTGGCCGCGGTACCTCGCCGGCGGGGCGGCGGTGGTCGCGGTGGTCGGCGCGGTCGCCAGCGGCGTTCAGGTCGCACGGATCGGCGACAGCGGCGCCCGCGCGGCGTGGCACGGCGTCGCCACTTCATCCGGGCAGGTCTCCGGGCCGCATCACTGACCCGGCGCACACGGGCCCCCGGCCACCGGCCGGAGGCCGGCAAGGGGAGGGATCATGGACCGCTGGGAACGCTCGCGACGCCGCGCGCGTGACGCCGGGCTCGCCGCGGTGACCAGGTGGACGCGGAGGGCGGTCGCCGCCGGTGTCGTGCTGTCCGGCGTGCTGGGGATGGGCCTGGCCCACCTGCTGCCGGGACAGGCGGCCCCGTCCGACGGGCCCTCCCCGGCCGGGACCGGCGACGCCTCCGGGGGCCGGGCGTCGGCCTCGCCCCCGGCCGAGGCGGGCCGGCTCCGGCTCACCCCGCCGCACCGTGCTCCCCGCCCCTCGCACCGGCGTCCCCACGCCACCTCCGGCGGGTCGTGATGGAACGCCGGCGGGACTTCCCGATCTGGGGGATGACCGGGTGCCTGGTGGTGACGGACGCGCGGCGCATGAACGCCGCCTGGTGCGCCCTCCAGGACGAGGCCACGGCGATGGGGAAGGCGTGCGACCGGTTTCGGTCGGACTCCGAGCTGTCGCGGGTCAACGGCGCGTGCGGCCGTCCGGTCGAGGTCTCGCCGCTGTTCGCCGAGACCCTCGGCCGCGCGCTGGCGGTCGCCAGGGCGACCGGCGGCCTGGTCGATCCGACGGTGGGCGGTGCGCTGATCTCCGCCGGTTACGACCGCGACCTCGCCGAGGTCCGCGGTGGCGCCTCACGGCCGTACGTCGTGCCGCGACCGGCGGCGGGCTGGCCCGTGGTCGAGCTGCACGACCGGGTCGTGCGGCTTCCGCGCGGGGTCAGCCTCGACCTGGGGGCGACGGCCAAGGCGCTCGCCGTGGACCGGGCGGTCGCGCGGGCCGCGTCCGCCGCCGGATGCGGCGTGCTGGTCGGCCTCGGCGGTGACATCGCGGTGAGCGGCCCGGCGCCGTCCGGAGGCTGGCGGATACGCGTGACGGACGACCACGGAGCCGGGCCGGACGAGCCGGGCCAGACCGTCGTGATCACCGATGGCGGCCTCGCGACGTCGTCGCTCACCGTACGTCACTGGCGGCACGGCGACCGGCGGTGGAACCACATCATCGACCCGTCGACCGGCGCGCCGGCCGGCACGTGGTGGCGCACGGTCAGCGTCGCCGCCGGGAGCTGCCTCGACGCCAACGCCGCGTCCACGGCCGCGCTGGTCGAAGGGCGCGGCGCCGACCGCCGGCTCGCCGAGCAGGCACTGCCCGCCCGCCTGGTCCGGCTGGACGGGACGGTGCTCACCGTGGCCGGCTGGCCGTCCGCCGAGGTCACGGTGCCGCGGTGAACGGAGTCCTGTGGTACTCCACCCGCGCGACCGGCGAGGTCGCCCTGCTGTTCCTCACCGGCGTGGTCGTCCTCGGGGTGCTGTCGGCGGTGCGGTTCGGGGGACGGCGTGTTCCCCGCTTCGTGATCGCCGGGATGCACCGCAACCTCACCCTCGCCGGCCTGGGCTTCCTGGCCGTGCACGCCGGCACCGCGATCCTCGACTCGTACGCGCCGATCGACCTCGCCGACGCGGTGGTGCCGTTCGCCTCCGCCTACCGTCCGATCTGGCTCGGCCTGGGCACAGTCGCCTTCGACACGCTCCTGATCCTCACCGTGACCAGCCTGCTCCGTACGAGGATCGGCGTGCGCCGGTGGCGGGTCCTGCACTGGTCGGCGTACGCGTGCTGGGTGACCGCGTTCGTCCACGCCCTGGGTACGGGCAGCGACGTCCGCGTCCCGGTCTTCCTCCTGCTCGCCGGGGTGTGCGGTGCCGCCGTGCTCGCGGTGGTGGCGTGGCGGATCGCCGCGCCGGGGCCGCGCCGCCGCGGTCTCCGCGCCGGCGCGGCCCTGACCGCGCTGATCGTGCTGGTGTTCGTCATCGGCTGGAGCGCCGACGGCCCGCTCCGGCCCGGCTGGGCGAAGCGGGCGGGAACCCCCGCGCGAACGCCGGACTCCGCGGGGCGATGACGGTCCCCGCGACGGCTCCGTCCGAGCGGCGTCTGCTGGCCGGGTACCACGCGCTCGGCCGGCCCGCCGGGCTGCGCGACCATCGGGCGCGGTACGGCGCCCTGCCGTCCCTGGGCCCGGAGCCGGGGGAGCGAGCCGGGACACGGCTGATCGGTCTTCTCGACGAGGCCGGGCTGACCGGGCGTGGGGGAGGCGCGTTCCCCACCGGGCGCAAGCTGCGCTCGGTGGCCGAGTCGGGACGCTCCCCGGTCGTGGTGGTCAACGCGGCCGAGGGAGAGCCTTTGAGCGGCAAGGACCGGCTGCTGCTCGCGGTGGCGCCGCACCTCGTGCTGGACGGAGCCGTCCTCGCCGCGTCGGCACTGCGGGCCCGGCGGATCGCGGTGTGCGTGCACTCGGCCGAGTCGGCCGCGCAGGTGGAGAGCGCCCTGGCCGAGCGCGGGCCCGTACGATCCGTGGCCGTGCGGGTGGTGCGAGTGCCGGGGCGGTACGTCGCGAGCGAGGAGACGGCGCTGGTGAACCACCTGAGCGGCCGCGAGGCCAAGCCGGCGTTCACCCCGCCCCGCCCGTTCGAGCGAGGGGTCGGCGGACGCCCCACGCTGGTCGCCAACGCGGAGACCTACGCCCACATCGCCCTCATCGCCCGTTACGGGCCCCGCTGGTTCCGGGCCTGTGGCACGCCGGACGCGCCCGGCACCGCGCTGTTCACCGTGTCGGGCGCCGTGCTGCGCCCCGGCGTGATCGAGGCGCCGCTGGGCACGAGCGTGGCCGGCCTGCTGCGCATGGCCGGCGGCCCCGCCGAGCAGCTGCAGGCGATCCTGACCGGAGGGTACGGGGGAGCGTGGCTGCCGATCCGGCGGGCGCGCACGCCCGCGACCCCCGCGGCGTTCGCGGCGGCCGGAGCGGCGCTCGGACCCGGCATCATCGTCGCCCTGCCCGCCCGCGTGTGCGGGGTGGCGGAGTCCGCGCGGATCATGCGATGGCTCGCCGATGAGACGGCCGGCCAGTGCGGGCCCTGCACCTTCGGGCTCCCGGCCATCGCCGAGGACCTCGCGGCCCTCGCCGACGGACGGGCCGGCGAGACGGTGTGGCGACGGCTCCACGGGCGCCTGTCGGCCGTGGCGGGACGAGGCGCGTGCCGCCACCCGGACGGCGCGGTGCGGTTCGCGACCAGCGCTCTGCGGGTCTTCGGACCGCACCTCGCCGCGCATCGGCATCCCGGAAACTGCCCGGCCGCCCAGGGGCCCGGTGTCCTGCCGACAAGAGGGGGACGATGACCGTGCCGTGGCGGCTGCGTCTCAACCCGATCCTGTGCACCGGGCACGCCCTGTGCGCCGAACTGCTGCCCGAGGTGATCGTCCTGGACGAGTGGGGCTACCCGATCCTGAGCCCCGTGCCGGACGAACTGCTGTCCCTGGCCCGCCGTGCCGTCGCCGACTGCCCGACGCTGGCACTGGCGATCGAGCCCGCGCCCTGACCGGACGTCGCGCTCACGGTGTCGTGGCCGTGGCCGTGCCCATGGCCGTCGGAGTGCCGTTGACCACGACGCGGCGGGCCGTGACGCCGGTGGTGTTCTGCACGAGCGGCTGGTTCGCGGCCTGGTCGAACCTCAGGTTCGTCAGGCGTACGTCGTGCACGGGCGCGGTCTCGACGCCGCGGATCCGGATGGGGTGGTCGCACTGCCCGGTGACCGACCAGTTCTTCGCCGACAGGCGCGACACGTCCGGGTACAGGTCTCCGCCCGCTCCGCCCTGGTAGGTGAAGGTGACCTCGAACGGCACGTACGTCCAGGCCGGGCACGAGACGTCCGAGACGCTGATGTCCCGGATGTACCCGCCGCGTGTCGAGGTCGACTTGACCGACAGGATCCACTGGACGCTCGCCTCGTCCAGGGACGGGTCGAGGGGAATCCGGAGCCGGCGGGCCACCACGTCGGACACGCCGGCGCTCATCTCGCTGCCGATCGCCACCGCGCCACCGCCGCTGCGGAACACGCAGTCCTCGATGAGGATGTTCTTCGACGGCACGCCGACCCGGCGGCCGTCCTGGTCGCGGCCGGACTTGATCGCGATGCAGTCGTCGTGGGTGGCGAAGGTCGTCCCGCGGATGACCACGTCCTGGCAGGAGTCGGGGTCGCAGCCGTCGCCGTTCGGCCCGGGGCTGTCGATCGAGACGTCGCGGATCGTGACGTTCTTGCACAGCACCGGATGGATGTTCCACATCGGGGACCGGCGCAGGGTGACGCCCTCGATGAGGACGTTCTGGCACGAGTGCGGCTGGATGAAGCTCGGGCGCAGGTAGTGGCCGTCGCCGAACACCCGCTGGTCGAGCGGCGTGCCGTCCTCGCCCATCTTCTCCAGCGCGGCCCAGTCCGCCCGCTGGTTGGGCATCCCGGACTTCCAGCCGTACTGCCCGGAGCCGATCCAGAACCACCAGTGCGCGTTGTCGCCCTGCGCGTCGAGGACGCCCCGGCCGGTCACCGCGATGTCCCGCTGCCGGTAGGCGTAGATCAGCGGGGAGTAGTTGTAGACCTCGACGCCCTGCCAGCGCGTGAGCACGACCGGGAGGTAGTCGGCGGGGTCGGTGCTGAAGAGCAGCGTCGCCCCCTCCTCCACGTGGAGGTCGACCCGGCTCAGCAGATGGATGGGGCCGGTGGCCCAGCGGCCGGGCGGGACGAGCACGTGGCCGCCGCCGGCGGCGTGGCAGGCGCGGACGGCCGCGTCGATCGCGCGCGTGCAGTCGGTGGTGCCGTCGCCGACCGCGCCGTAGGAGCCGATCCGGAACCAGGCGTCGGGAAAGCGCGGAGGGCGTACCCGCGCCACGATCGCCGCGGCGTCGTCGGCCTGCGCGGCGGCGCTCGGCAGGGTGCCCAGCAGCGGCAGCCCGCCTGCCATCAGCGCGCCCATCCGGAGTACGTCTCGTCTTACGGGTCGGGCCATGGAGGGCTCCTCGCGGGAGAGGGCAGGAGGGGGTTCCTGCGGTGAGTCGGGGTGGTGTCAGGTACGGGTGGACTCGCCTCGCACGTGTTTCGCGAACAGGCGCCCGGCCTCATCCGGGTCGCCGCCGGCCAGGGCGGCCACGAGAGTCGCGTGATTTTCGGCCATGGCCACCCAGTCACCCGCGTACAGCGGGTTCCCGAGCACGTGCAGGCCCCAGAGGCTGGGTTCGATCATGCGCCAGACGCGGAGCAGGAAGGAGTTGCCGCTGGCCGCGCAGACGTCACGGTGGAACGCCATGTCGGCGTCGCGGAAGCCGCCGATGTCGCCGTGGCCCGCGGCCCGGCGCATCCGCTCGACGTCATCGGTGAGCCGCTGCAGAGCCTGCGGTTCGATGCACATCGTCGCGCTGCGGGCGGCGTGTTCTTCCAGCAGGAGACGGACGTCGCGGACCTCGCGGGCCTGCTCCTCGGAGACCTGCGTGACGTAGTTGCCCCGGTGGGGCAGGTAGCGGACCAGGCCCTCATGCACCAGCCGTTTGATCGCCTCGCGAGCGGGCGCCTGGCTGGTGCCGAGCCGGCGGGCGATCTCCGACTCGCTGAGGCGCTGGCCCGCCGTGAGCCGCCCCTCGACGATCCAGCGGCGGAGCATCTCGTACACGCGGTCGGACAGCAGCTCGCGCGGGAGCAGGTCGTCGGTGCCGGGAACGGCCTGCGGCTGGGGTGATCCGACCGGCACCGCCGGCGGCCCGGCCTCCTGCACGTCGCGGTAGATGCGGGAGACCGTCGACTGGGACAGGCCGAGGCTGCGGGCGAGCGTATGGGTGGAGGGCACGGTGCCGCCGCGTTCGGCCTCGCTGAGCGCGGCGGCGATGAGGCGCTCGGCCTCCTCGCGCTCGACGCTGCGCGGGCGGCCCGGCCGCGGTGCGTCGGCCAGTCCGTCGAGGCCGTGCTCGGTGTACCGGCTCCGCCACTTGCCGACGGTCGCGGGGCTGACGCCCAGCCGGGTGGCGACGTCCTTGTTGGACAGGCCCTCGGCCAGCGTGAGGACGATCCGGCTACGCAGGCTCAGGGCTCCGTCATCCTGCGCGGCCCACGCCAGCAGCGTCGAGCGGTCCGCGTCACTCAGGGCGAAGGAGGGGTTGGACGTGGTCGTCATCGGATCAGAGTACTCCGCGGATGCATGGACTTATGACTCATTTCGAGTACGAAATGCACTGTACCTCGGTTTGTTACACCAAGGTAACCCTTGACACCGCGCCTCGCCCCCATTTATTAATGCATCGTTACTCGATGATTGACCCATTAGAACGTTGAAGGCCGGGGGGCTCAACGGGGAGGAGGCGTGATGCGCGCACAACACCTGAGCCGGGCTGCCGTCGGAACCGTGCTGGCCCTCGCACTGGCCGCCTGTGGCGGCGGGGGAGGCTTCTCTGGCAAGAGCTCGTCGGACGGTGGTGACAAGGGCACGGTTCGCATGCTCGTCAACATCACCCCGAACCTCACCCAGAGTTACTGGGAGGGGCTCGTCAAGCCGTTCGAGCAGGCGAATCCGGGTGTGGACGTGAAGATCGAGGCGCCGACCGGCAAGACGGTGGCGGACACACTGCCACAGCAGCTGGCGGCGGGCAATGCTCCGGACGTGGTCGAGACCCTGATGGCGGACCGCACGCTCGCGCCGCAGATGCTCGACCTGACCGACCAGTCGTGGACGAAGGGCACGCCGCTGGTCCAGGAGGCCGCTCTCGGTGGCAAGATCTACACGGTCGGCGTCGGTGAGCAGGCCCAGTCGCTGATCTTCTACAACAAGACCGCCTTCACCAAGGCCGGGATCGCGCAGCCGCCCACGACGCTGGACGAGCTGACCCAGGACATGGGCAAGCTCAAGAGCGCCGGCTACCTTCCACTGCAGACCGCGGGCGACTTCGTCACCGGCCTGCAGATGCTCCAGCTCGCGGACCCCTCGCTCGCCCAGAGCCACCCGCAGTGGTATCAGGACATCCGGGCCAAGCGCCTCAAGGTCGGCGACTCGATGCTGCCCTACCTCAAGCTCTACAAGAGCTGGCTGGACAAGGGCTACCTCGACAAGAACGCGATGGGCCTGAAGTACCCGGACTCCCAGACCAGGTTCTTCTCCGGCAAGTCCGCGATGTACGTCATGGGCAGCTGGTTCACCGCGTCGGAGGCGACGGCCAAGAAGGACTTCGAGGTCGGCGTCTTCCCGGCACCGGTCCAGGCGGGGCAGAAGAGTCCCGGCCCGCAGGGCGCCACCATGGCCGCGCCGTACATGGTCCTGAAGTCGACCAAGCACCGCGCGCTGGCGCTCAAGCTCGTCCAGTGGCTCGTCACCGACAAAGCCGCGGTGACCAGCCAGCTCCAGCAGGACGGCAACTTCCGCAAGGGCTACGACCGGAAGTTCACCCCGCTCGAACAGCAGGTGCAGCAGATCCTCGACGCCGCGCCGTCCGGCGTGCCGCAGGGTGAGGGCTACGGCGACTACACCCTGCCGAGCGGCTTCAACGACGCGTGGAACACCCAGGTGCAGGGCCTCTACGTCGGCCGCTCACCCGAGAAGGTCGCCTCCGCCGTCGACGAGTGGGTCAGCGCGCACTCATGAATTTCGTGAAGCGGACCAAGCGGGCGGGTGACGGTGCCGCCACCCTGCTCATGGTCGTCCCGGCGACCGTGGTCTTCGTGGTCATGCTCGTCGTCCCGGTCGGTCTGGCGTTCTACCTGAGCCTGACCGACTGGGACGGCTACAGCGCCCAGCCGAAGATCATCGGTGGGTCCAACTACACGCACCTGTTCTCGGACCCGGTGATGCGGCACGCCGCGTTCGTCACGCTGCTCGTCGCGGTCGCCGGCACGGCCGGGATGAACCTCCTCGGGCTCGGCTTCGCCCTCCTGGTGAACGGCACATCACGGATCAACCGGTTCCTGCGCGTGGTGCTGTTCTACCCGCACGTGCTCAGCGCGCTGGTCGTGGGCTTCCTGTGGAGCGCCATCCTCGGCACCACCGGGGCGGTGAACAGCCTGCTCACCGCGCACGGCGGGAGCGTCCTGCCGTTCCTGTCCGATCCCACCTGGGCCCTGATCACGATGATCGCGGTCCTGGTCTGGGCGGGCTTCGGGGTGAACGTCGTGCTCTACCTGGCGGGGCTGCAGGCGGTTCCGCGCTCGCTCGTGGAGGCCGCGCGGATCGACGGCGCCACGCGGTGGCAGGTGTTCCGCCACGTGACGCTGCCGGCGCTCGGGCCGGTCGTGACGGTCAACATCGTCCTGTCGCTGGTGACCCTGCTGAAGACGTACGACCTGGTGGTCTCGCTGACGGCCGGCGGGCCGGCCGGGCAGACCCAGACGGTCGCCTACCTCATCCTGTGGAACTCCTTCCATGACAACCGGCTCGGGTTCGGCTCGGCGCAGTCCGTGGTGCTCATGATCGTCACCGGGATCCTCGCCCTCGTCGTCACCCGCATGCGCCGTCGCGGCGAAATGGCGGTCTATTCATGAGCGAGCTGACGGTGACGGAAAGTCGTGCGGAGGAGGGAACGGCCGTCTCGGAGGCGGCCGCTCCCGAGCGGCGGAGCGTCCGGCGGCGCAGCGGACTGCCGCGGGCGGTGTTCCTGGGCCTGGTCGCGATCTTCATGCTGACCCCGCTGTACGTCCTGGTGGTCAACGCGTTCAAGCCGCAGGAAGAGATCCTCGCCAACCCGTTCGGCCTGCCGGTGGGCGCCCTCACCACCCGTTACCTCTCCCACGCGCTGCACAACCCGCAGTTCAACATCGTGCGCGGGTACGCCGTGACCATCCTGTTCGTGGTGGCGGTCAACGTGCTGTCCGTGGCGCTGGCCGGGCCCGTCGCGTACGTCATCGCCCGCAGTTCCCGCCGCCGGTACCGGCTGCTGCTGCTGACCTTCCTGGCCGGCACGTTCATCCCGGGCCAGGTGCTGGTCATCCCGGTCGTGTACGTGCTCAAGACGCTGGGGCTGATGGGCACGATCCGCGGTTTCGTGCTCTTCGAGACCGCGCTCACGCTGCCCTTCTCGGTCTTCCTGTACGCCGGCTACATCGGCACGATCCCGCCGACGCTGGACCAGGCCGCGGCGGTCGACGGCGCCGGGCGGCTGCGGACCTTCTGGAAGATCATCTTTCCGCTCATGCGGCCCGTGGTCGCCACGATGGTCATCCTCAACACCTTCTCGGTGTGGAACGACTTCGTGAACCCGCAGATCATCCTCGGGCCGGGCAGCGGCCTGTACACGGTCACGACGGGCGTCTACGCGGCGGTCAGCCAGTACTCCACCGACTACTCGGTGGTCTTCCCGACGCTGCTGCTGGCGATCGCCCCGCTCCTCGTCTTCTTCGTGGTCATGCAGCGGCACATCATCAGCGGCCTGACGGCCGGCGCGACGAAGGGCTGACCCGTGTCTCAAGATGTCCCGCGTGTAGTGGCGAGTGTGCCAGCCGGGGCGCCGCCGGCCTGGGCGGTGCTGGAGCGCCGGCTGTTCGACGTGCTCGACGAGGCCTGGCGCGCGTTCGCCGCGCACTACTGCCTGCCCGACGGCGCGCTGCGGTACAACGGCGAGATCGCGAGCCGCGACGGCGCCGACGACTTCTACGAGGCGTTCTTCAACTGGCCGGTCCTGTACCAGCTCGGTGGCGCCGACGACCTGCTGGACGCCTGCAAGCACCACTGGGAGGGGGTGACGGCCCAGCTCACCGGATTCGGCTACCTGGTGGACGAGTTCGAGCGCGGCTACGACTGGTTCCATCAGGGCGAGTCCCTGCTGCTGTTCTACGGGATCTGCGCCGCCGACCCCCGCGACGAGAAGTTCGCCGCCCGCGCGCACCGCTTCGCCGAGCTGTACCTGCCGGACTCGCCGACCGGCAACTACGACCCGGAGCACGACATCATCCGCGCGCCGCACAACGGCGGCGGCGGGCCGCGCTACGGCGTCAACGAGGAGTGGGCGTCGTCGTACCGCCCGGACCAGCCGTCGATGCGGCCCTTCGGGCTGCCGCTGCGCGACCTGCCCGGCATCGAGAAGTGGGACGACCTGGCCGACCCGGCGAAGGCCGCCCGTATGGGCGCCGCCATGAACGAGCGGATCGGGCGCGGCGACGTCGCGGTGAACCTGGCCGCTACGAGCCTGGCCACCAACGCCTGGCTGTACGGCCACGAGGACCGGTTCCGCGACTGGGCGCTGCGCTACATGGGCGCGTGGGAGCGCCGCGCCGCCGAGCTGGGCGGGATCCTCCCGGACAACGTGGGCCCGTCCGGCCGGGTGGGCGAGCTGCACGGCGGACACTGGTACGGCGGCAACTACGGCTGGCAGTGGCCGCACGGCATCTACAGCGTCGGCGCGGCGGCGGCCGTCGCCGCGGTCAACTCCGTCATCCTCACCGGCGGCACGGACCACCTGGACCTCGGCCGCGGCCCGATCGACCTGGTCCTGGGCGAGAGCCGGCGCGGTTCGGTCAGCGGGACCGACATGAGCATCAGCGACCGGTGGTACGCCGAGCTCGGCGAGGACGCCGCCCGCGAGACCCTGCTCGTGCCGAACCGACACGACGACGGCGGCTGGTTCGACTTCCAGCCTCCGCAGCTCGGCCTGCCGGTATGGCTGTGGCACGCGGGCATGGCCGAGCCGGACCGCGACCGTCTCGACCGGCTGCGGCGGGAGTCCGGCTACGACTGGCGGGTGGTGCGCGCCTTCCGTAACAAGGAGGAGGCCGGTCACGAGGCGCCGTGGCTGGAGTTCCTGCGCGGCGACAACCCCGGCTTCCCCGAGGCCATGCTCGCCACGGCGCTCGGGCAGGTGCAGCGGCGGATGGCGCTGATCGACGTGGACGAGGCCGACCCCGGCGAGATCCACGTCCACCACTGGCAGCGGCTCAACCCGGTGCTCACCGAGGCGCTGCTCCAGCTCACCACCGGCACGCCGCAGGTCCTCTACAACGGCGGCCTGCTGCCGGCGCGGCTGGCCTACTTCGACGCCGACCGCCGCCGGCCGGGCCTGCCGCCGGACGTGGCGGCGCTGGTCGACGAGGTCGGCCCCGACCGTACCGGCGTCGAGCTCGTGCACACCGGACTGACCGGCACCCGCCGTGTGGTCGTGCAGGCCGGCGCGTTCGGCGAGCACCGGATCACGCGCGCGGTGGTCACCGCCGCGGAGACGGCCTACCCCGGCGACCTGACCTCGTACGTCGCGCCGGACGCGGCCGTCGTCAGCCGGGAGCTCGAGGTCGGCGGATCGCGGATCGAGGTCGTCCTGCCGCCGGGCCGCCGGATCCGGCTCGACCTGCACCTGGCCCCGCGGGCCGTCCGGCCCGCCCATCAGCACGCCGGGACCATCCCGGCGGACGCATGACCATGAAGGAGTCGTCAGTGGAAGACAGCGGCCGAAGTGCCGACGAGGATTCGGTGTGGGACCTGCCCGTACGGGGCGATGCTCCGGAGCCGGCCGACCCCGACCTCGTGCGACGGCTCTCCGCGGTCAGCGCCGCGACGGCCTGCGCCAAGCTGCACGCGCAGGGAATACGCCGGACGTTCGTCGCCGGACCGCGGCCGCTGGAGCCGGGACAGAAGGTCGCCGGGCGGGCGCTGACCCTGCAGTTCATGCCGCAGCGGGAGGACATCGCCTCCGGTCTCGGCCAGGAGTACATCGAACGGCACACCGCGCTGTGGGCGGTGCTGGAGACCGTCCAGCCCGGTGACGTGCTCGTCGTGCAGGCCTACGGCAGCGCCTACACCGGCTGCTTCGGCGACATGCTGGTCCGCTACTTCAAGCAGAAGGGCGGCGCGGGCATCGTCGTCGACGGCTGCATCCGGGACGCGCCGCGCGTGCGCCAGCTCGGCGTGCCCATCTGGACGACCGGCGTCACCCCGCACTACGCGTCCCAGTCCGAGCTGTTCCCGTGGGCGTACGACGTGCCGATCGCGTGCGGCGGCGTGCTGACGCTGCCCGGCGACCTGGTGGTGGCCGACGACGACGGCGCCGTCATCGTGCCGCGCCGCCGTGCCCGCGAGGTCATCGAGTCGGCCGGCGAGCACGAGGAGTGGGAGAAGTTCAGCCGGTCCCGCATCGAGGACGGCGGCGCGCTCGTCGACTACTACCCGCTCACGCAGGAGACCCGCGCCGAGTACGAACGCTGGCGCGCCGACCGGCACTGACCGCAGGACATCGGGGGGCCCGTTCACCTGTGATCCCGAGGAGGGCTCATTGTTCCGCAGATCCCGTAAGAGATTTCTGCGCGGCGCCGTGTGCGCGGCCGCCGCGCTCGCGTGCCTGACCGTACCGGCGGCCGCCACCGCCGGTGCCGCCGACGCCGGTCAGAGCACCTGCACCCCGAAGCGCTTCTTCGTCTCCACGCAGGGAGATGACGGCGCGAACGGCACGATCGGCAAGCCGTGGAAGACCGTCGAGCACGCGCGTGACGTCATTCGTCAGCGTGGGCTGAACAAGAACATGTCCTGCGACATCCAGGTCGAGCTGCGGGCCGGGGACTACCCGGTGGCGAAGACCATCCAGTTCAACGAGGCCGACTCCGGCAGCAACGGTCACTCGGTCGTCTACCAGAGCTATGACGGCCCGGGGAAGGCGCGCTTCCTCGGCGCCCGGCAGATCACCGGCTGGCAGAAGTACAAGGGCAACATCTACAAGACCCAGGTCGACAAGAACCAGCCCTTCTACACGCTGTACGACAACGGTCAGCGGGCGACGACGGCGCGTACGCCGAACCGCACGTCCACCGAGACGCTCGGCCCGTACTTCCAGGCCGTGGAGAGCTCCGACGACGCGCTGACCAACTCCCAGCAGTGGATGGCCTACAAGGACGGCGACCTGGACCAGAACTGGGACCTGCACGACGCGCAGGTCGTGGTCTGGTCCGGCGGCCACTGGAGTTGGTTCACCGACACCGACCCGATCCTCAACGTCAACTGGACGAAGAAGTTCATCAGTCTTCGCTACCCGACGAGGTTCTCGCTGTACTCCCACGTCGGGTCCAGGTACTTCCTCCAGAACTCCCTCGACTTCCTCGACGAGGCCGGGGAGTACTACCTCGACCACGCCACCGGTGAGCTCTACTACTGGCCGCGCAGCGGCTCGATCGACAACTCGCAGGTCTGGGCGCCGACCGTGCAGACGGTGTTCTCGGTCGCGGGCAGTTCGCCGAACGCCAAGGTGCACGACCTGTCGCTCGACGGGCTGACCGTGCAGTACACCGACTTCACCGACTGGTACCGCTACGGCTGGAACGGCGTCGGCGACTCGGGCGTGATCCACAAGTACCCCGACTACGACCGCCAGATCGAGATGACGCGCAACCGGTACGGGGCCGTCACGCTGACCAACACGACACACGTCGCCCTGCGGCGCATGCACTTCGCCGACACCGGCTGGACCGGCGTGTTCATGCTGTTCGCCAACGACCACGACACGATCTCCGACAGCCTCTTCGAGCGGCTCGGCGGCGACGGCGTCAAGCTCGAGGGCGGCTACCCCGGTGAGGGGAACCTCTCACACGACAACGTCCTGACCGACAACTTCATCAACTGGGTCGGCGAACTGGTGCCCGGCGACGCCTCCGGCTACGAGGTCGTCGACAGCGGCCACAACGAGCTGAGCAACAGCGTCATCCAGCACAGCGCCCGGTACGCCGTGAGCGTCAAGGCGATCACCACGGTGGCCAACGCGGACAACTACGCCGGCGGCAACGTGCTGAAGTACCTGAAGATCGCGCACGCCGGCCAGGACAGCGGCGACATGGGCGCGATCGACTCCTACGGCGTGCAGAACTTCGAGCCGCACACCATCGAGAGCCAGATGTCGCAGATCACCGTCGACGACGTCAACGCCGACCCGTCGATGCCGGACGTCGTGCCGAGCGGCATCCACATGGACGCCGGCGGCTGCGGCTGGAACTTCAGCAACATCAAGGTCACCAACGCCCAGTACAAGGCGCCCTTCCACGGCGACACGCACTGCAACACGTTCGAGAACGACAGCTGGAACGACGGGTTCGACGAGTCCAAGCTGGAGCTCGACAAGATCGGGGTCACCCCGAACTTCCCGTATCCGCTCCCGGAGAACACCCCGGCCCACTGAGCCGCCGACGCGCCGGGGCGGGCCCGTACGGGCCCGCCCCGCGCCAGGACGTCGAGGAGCGACGTTGATCTCGAAGAAAAGAACGCGCCGGTTCGGCATGGCCACGGGCGTGGTGTTCACGGCGCTCGCCACCGGTCTGGCCGGTACGCCGGCCCACGCCGTCGGCGGGCGCGCGAACGAGGTGTCCACCTGGGCCGCCGCCGACGACACCACCGGCGGCACCCTCACCGAGATGACCGTGCGGAACCCCGTGCACATCAGCCGCGGCGGCACCGGCCTGCGGATCCGGCTGTCGAACGTCATGGGCGACCAGCCGGTGACGTTCGGCGCCGCGTACGTCGGCCGCCGGCGGTCGGGGCCGGAACTCGTGCCCGGGTCCAACCGCCGCCTGAGCTTCGGCGGCCGGTCGTCGGTGACGGTCCCGGCGGGCGCCGTGGCGTTCAGCGACCCGCTTCCGGGCCGGGTGCCGGACGGGAGCGACCTGGAGGTGAGCCTGTACCTCCAGGGCACCAGCGGGAAGCTGACCGCGCACAACCGCACCATGCAGTACACCTACAAGTCCACGACGGGCGACCACGCCGCCGAGGAGTCGGGCACGTCGTTCCCGACGCAGTCGGCCGTGTGGTTCTGGCTGGACGCCGTCGTCGTGACCGCGCCGAGGACCGTCTCGACGGTCGCCGCCCTCGGTGACTCGATCACCTCGGGCGTCGGCTCCACCCAGAACGCGAACCACCGGTGGCCCGACCTCCTCGCCGACCGGTTGCGCGCGCTGCCGCCCGCGCGGCGGCTCGCCGTGACCAACGAGGGGATCTCCGCCAACCAGGTCCTCAAGGACGGTGTCGGCCGCAGCGGGCGGACGAGGCTGGTCCAGGACGTCCTGACCAAGCCCGGCGTACGGACCGTGATCCTCTTCGAGGGGGTCAACGACATAGGCACGGGCGGAGCCTCGGCGGACGCGCTGATCGCCGGCTACCGGGACATGGTCGCGAAGGCCCATGCCGCGGGCCGCTGCCTCATCGGCGCGACCATCACGCCGTTCGGCGGGTCGGTCTACGAGGGCGACCGTAACGAGGCCGTCCGCCAGGAGGTCAACGCGTTCATCCGCACGAGCGGAGTGTTCGACGGGGTGGTCGACTACGACCGGGCGACCCGCGACCCGGACGACCCGACGCGGCTGCTTCCCGCGGACGACTCGGGCGACCACCTGCACCTCAGCGACGCCGGGTACCAGGCCATCGCCGACTCGGTCGACCTGGGCCTGCTGCGCTGCGACCGGCACGGGACGGACGGAGAGTAGGTGACCGACAGCGACGCGGGCCTCGGCGCGTTCGGCGATCTCGCCGAGGCCGCGGCCGTCCTCGCCCCGCCGGGCGACGGCCGTCTCGACATGGCCGCGGCGCGCCGGATCATCGGCGCTGACCGCGACGAGGCCCCGATCGCGCCAAGAGTGGAACGCCGCTGGTCCAGGGACGGGATCGACGGCGAAGAGGTGTCCTGGTCGGCCGGGTACGGCCCGCGGACGCACGCGTGGCTGCTGCGCCCGTCCGGGGCGCGCGGGCCGCTGCCCGGCGTCCTCGCCCTGCACGGCCACGACGCCTTCAAGTACCACGGCAAGGAGAAGATCGCGGACGGCCCGGACGGCGAGGTCCCCGGTGTCGCGGGCCTTCGGCGGGAGTTCTACGGCGGCCGTCCGTTCGCCGACGCCGTCGCCCGCGCCGGCTTCACGGTCCTGGTCCCCGACGTCTTCCTGTGGGGGAGCCGCCGGTTCCCCGCCGAGCACATGATCGACCCCGCACCGGACGGTGAGTGGATCGCGGCCGAGCCCGCCGACGGCGATCCGGCGGATCTTCGCTCGTACAACCGCCTCGCCGCGCGGCACGAGCACGTGGTCGCCAAGCACTGCGCGGTGCTCGGCCTGAGCCTGGCCGGCGTCGCCGCGTACGAGGACCGGATCGCCGCCGCGTATCTCCTGGCCCGGCCGGACGTCGGCGACGGGCCGATCGGCTGCGTCGGCTTCTCCGGCGGAGGGTGCCGGTCGGCGCTGCTCCAGGCGACGAGCCCGCACGTGGGCGCGGCGGTCGTGACCGGGATGATGAGCACGCACGGAGCGCTGCTCGACCGGCACGTCGCCGGGCACACCTGGATGTTCTTCCCGCCGGACCTGCGGCGGGCCGGCGACTGGCCCGACCTGGCCGCCGCCCGCGCGCCGTCCCCGCTGCTGGTGCAGTACCTGCGCGACGACCGGTTGTTCCCCCTCGCGGGGATGGAGGCCGCCCACCGGCGCCTCGCCGGGCACTACCGCCGGGCGGGCGCGGCCGAGGCGTACGTGGGCGAGTTCGTGCCGGGCCCGCACCGGTTCGACCGCGCCCTGCAGGAGTCCGCGATCGACCACCTACGCCGGTGGCTGACCGGATGACCGCCGAACTGCGCGGCATGACCTGGGATCATCCGCGAGGGTACGCGCCGCTGGACACGCTGGCGCGCCTGGACGACCGGTCGGGCCCGCGCGGCCCGTACCCCTACGAGCCCGTACGCCGCCCGCTGCGCTGGGACCGCCGGCCGATCGAGGACCTCGAGTCGGGTTCCCTGGCGGCCCTCACGCCCGGCCACGACGTCCTCGTCGTCGATCACGCGGCCCTCGGCACGGCCGTCGCCGACGGCTGCCTGCTGCCCCTGGACGAGCTGTTCGACGAGGCGGAGCTGGCCGCGTGGCGGGACGGCTCGGTCGGCGCCTCCTACGACAGCCACGTGATCGACGGCCGCCCGTGGGCGTTGCCGGTCGACGCCGCGGCCCAGGTCGCCGCCGCCCGGCGGGACCTAGCGGCCGCGCTGCCCGGCACCTGGGCGGAGGTGCGGGAACTGGCCCGCTCGTACCCGGTGACCCTGTGCCTCGGCGGGCCCCACGCCTTCCTGACCTTCTGCGCGCTCTGCGTGGCCCAGGGCGCCCCGCCCTGCCGGTACGAGGGCACCGTCGTCCCGCCGGACGCGGGCGAGGCCGCGCTGGACACCATGGCCGAACTGGTCTCGCGCTGCGGCTCCGAGGTCTGGCGGCGCGGTCCGGTCGGCGTCCTGGAGGCGATCGCGGCCGGCGACGGCCCGGCGTACTGCCCGCTCGTCGACGGCTACGTGACCTACGCCGGCGGCCTGCGGTACGCCGACGCGCCGGCGTGGGAGCCGGGCGGGCGGCCGGGCAGCGTCCTCGGCGGCACCGGGCTGGCCGTCTCACGCCCGCGCGCGGCCGACCCCGCGGTGCGCGACGCGATCCGCGACCATCTGCGCCGCCTCTGCTCCCCGGCGGTGCAGCGCGACCTGTACCCGGCCGCCGGCGGGCAGCCGGCGGCCCGCTCCACCTGGACCGACGCCGAGGCGAGCGCGTTGAGCGGCGGGTTCTACCGCGCCACCCTCGCCACCGTCGAGGCGGCCTGGGTGCGGCCGACGGGCGCCGGCTACGTCCCGTTCCAGGACGCCGCGTCGCGCCTGCTCCGCGACGGGATCGCCGGCCGCGTACGGCCCCGAAGCCTTCTTCGTGACCTCGACACTCTCTACCGCTCCTGGAGATGCCCATGACCACCAGTGCCCTTGTTACCGGTGCGGGCGGGGCCCTCGGCCGTGCCACGGCGCTGCGCCTGGCCACCGACGGACACCCGGTGGCCGCCCTCGACGTCGACGAGTCCTCGCTCACCGAGACCGTGCGTCTCATCGAGGGCGCGGGCGGCACCGTCCTGCCGCTGACCGTCGACCTGCGCGACGCGGCGGCGATCGAGACGGCGGTGACGGCGGCCGCCGCCGGGCTCGGCCCGGTGGGGATCCTCGTCAACAACGCGGCCGTCTATCCCAGCCGGCCGTTCCTGGAGGTGCCGCTCGCCGAGTACGACGACGTGCAGGCGGTCAACCAGCGCGCGTACTGGGTCGCCGCCCAGGCCACGGCCCGGCGGATGGCCGAGCGCGGCGGCGGCGCGATCGTCAACATCGCGTCCATCACCATGCACGGCGGGTGGGCGAACCTCGCCGCCTACGTCGCGACCAAGGGCGCGGTGACCGCCCTGACCCGTGCGCTCGCCCGCGAGCTCGGGCCCCACGACATCCGCGTCAACGCGGTCTCGCCGGGCGCCTTCCCGACCGCCGCGGAGGAGATCCACCCGGACCCGGAGGCATACACCCGGTTCGTGCTGGAACGGCAGGCGCTGCAACGGCGCGGCAGGTCCGAGGAACTCGCCTCCGTCGTGGCCTTCCTGGCCGGCCCGGACGCGTCGTTCGTGACCGGCCAGACGATCGAGGTCAACGGCGGCTGGGTGATGACTTGACGTCCTCCCCTGCCTGGAGGCGGGGGATTCCAACCCGATCCTTCTACACAGAGGAGAGAACAGGTTGAGGTTCGCGGTTCATGGCCCCGCCCAGTGGCTGGAGGGCTCCCCGCACGGGAGGTCGGTCGGGGTCGGTTGGTCGGGACAGGCACGTCACGGCACGCCCTGCCGCGATATTTTTCGCCGCGTTCACGTCCACGTGATCGACATGCCCGCAGGCGCGACAGCGAAAAACCGCTTGGCTCTCACGGTTGTCCGCTGCGCAATGCCCACAGGCATGACAGGTCTGGGACGTATAAGCGGGATGGATTTTCTCTACCCGGCCGACGGCTTTGTGCTCCAGCCAGGTCGCCAGGTGGCCCCATCCGGCTGCGTGGATGGAGCGGTTGAGTCCGGCTTTGGCGCGCACGTTCACGCCCGGTGCGGCGATGGTGCCGCGTGCGGAGCGGACCATGTTGCCGATTTTCAAATCTTCGAGGCGGATCAGGTCGAAGCGGCGGGCCAGATCGGTGGAGGTCTTCTCCACCCAGTCCTTGCGCCGATCGGTCTGGCGGGCTTTCAACCGGGCGATCGCGGTCTTGATGCGTTTGTGCCGGTTCGACCCACGCGCGGCGCGCGCCAGCCGGCGGATCTGAACCTCACCGACCTTGCGAGACAGCCGCCGAACGTCCCAGTGAGCGCCACGGTGGCCGACGATCCGGAACCCCTCGTGCACGCCCGCCTTACGCCACCTCGGACGCCGATGCGTGCCGGTGAAGAAATGCGCCATGGCCTGGCCGAAATCCCGCAACGCCTGCTGCTGCACCGTCTGCGAACCCGCCGCCAGCCACGCGAACTCTCTCCTGGCCTCGGTCAGCTGACGGCATTGTTCGGCATAGCCCGGCGCGCTCGCACGCCCCGGCCGCCAGTGCAGGTGCTGCTCACACGCCAGATTCCACACATACCGGGCATGCGCACAGTGCTCCAGCAACGCCGCCTCCTGAGCGGGCGTGGGCTGAAGCCGAAATCGCATGCGACGACGCCAACCACCACCACCGACATTCCAAGGAGGGAGCGGCGTGCCTACCCCGGCCTGACAGTCAGGGTCTCAACGCCGCGCAGCCGATGAACCTGTACGGAAAAGAGACCGGACGGCGGGAGCTCGCCGCGCGGGCCGGTGACGTGGCGGCGGCCGGTGGTGTCCGGCTGGTGACGCTCGGGGACGGCCTGGAGCGCGGGATCCGGACGCTGGAGTTCCGCACCGGCAGCGGGCTGGCGTTCGACGTGCTCGTGGACCGGTGCATGGACATCGGCGCGGCCGAGCACGCCGGACGGGCGTTCGGCTGGCGGTCACGGACCGGCTTCCGTCACCCCGGCCTGCACGAGAACGCGGACGAGGACGGGCTGTCCTGGCTCCGCTCGTTCTCCGGCCTGACCGTGACGGGCGGGCTGGACCACACCCTGTTCGGCGGTGAGGTGGACTCGGCGTCGTACCGGTATCCGCCGCGGCCGACGGTACGGCACGGGCTGCACGGCCGGGTCGGCAACATTCCCGCGCGGCTGACCGGCTACGGCGAGCGGTGGGACGGCGACCGCTGCGTGCTGTGGGCCGAGGGCGAGGTGCGGCAGGCCGCGGTGTTCGCCGAGAACCTCCGGCTCACGCGCCGCATCGAGGCCGACCTGGGCGGAGACGAGATCCGGCTGGTCGACACCGTGACCAACCCGGGGTTCGACCCGGTCCCGCACATGTTCCTGTACCACATCAACCTCGGCTGGCCGCTGCTCGACCAGGGCAGCCGGTTCCTCGCGCCGGTGCGCGAGACGGTGTGGCGGTCGGACAGCGTCGCCGAGCAGGGCGTGGACAACCGCGTCCTCCCGGCGCCGCTGCCGGGCTTCGTCGAGCAGGTGTACGAGCACGAACTCGCCTCCGACGAGGAGGGGGTGACCGGTGCCGCCCTCGTCAACGACCGGCTCGGCCTCGCGGTGAGCGTCGAGTGGCGGGCCGCGGAGTTCCCCTGCTTCTTCCAGTGGCTGAACCTGCGCGCGGGCGACTACGCGGTCGGCGTGGAGCCGTCGACGCACCACGTGGCCGGCGACGCGGCGGCCCGCGACGACGGAAGCATGATCTGGCTCGGGCCGGGCGAGTCCCGGACGTACCGGACGAGCTTCCGGGTCCACCAGGGCGCCGAGCAGATCGCCGCCCTCCAGGCCCGTCTCTCCTGAGGTGCCCGGGATGGACGGAACACCGGACCGCCGCCCCGTCGGCCGCGGCGGCCTGACCCTCGGCCGGCTGGGGCTGGGCACCGCGCCGATCGGCGGGCTGTTCGAGGCGGTGAGGGAAGACCAGGCGGCGGCGACCCTCCAGGCCGCCTGGGACGCGGGCGTCCGCTACTTCGACACCGCGCCGCATTACGGGGCCGGGCTGGCCGAACGCCGGCTCGGCGCCTTCCTCACCCCGGCCCGGCGCGCCGAGGCCGTGGTCTCCAGCAAGGTCGGCCGGCTGCTGCGGCCGGACGGGACGCAGGTCCGCGACTACAGCCGCGACGGCGTCTACCGCTCCCTGGCCGGCAGCCTCGAACGGACCGGCCTGGACGCCTTCGACCTCCTGTACATCCACGACCCGGACGACTACTGGGCCGAGGCGGTCGGCGAGGCGTACCCGGCGCTGGAACGGCTCCGTGACGAGGGCGCGGTGAAGGCGATCGGGGTGGGGATGAACCAGACCCACCTGTTGTCGCGCTTCGTGGCCGAGACCGACGTGGACTGCGTCATGGTGGCGGGCCGCTACTCGCTGCTGGACCGTGAGGCGGCCCGTGACCTGCTGCCGCGCTGCCGGGAGCGGGGCGTCGCGGTGATCGTCGCGGGCGTGTTCAACAGCGGGGTGCTGGCCGACCCGCGGCCGGGCGCGCACTTCGACTACGCCCCGGCCGGGGAGGCCGTGCTGGACCGGGCGCGGGCCATGGCCCGCCGATGCGCCGCGTACGGGGTGCCGCTGAGCGCCGCGGCCGTGCGCTACCCGCTCCGGCATCCGGCCGTGACGGGAGTGGTCGTCGGCGCCCGCACCCCCGCGGAGGTGTCCGCGGCGACGACGGCCCCGCCGGTCCCCGAGCCGCTGTGGGCCGAACTCGAGGAGCTCTGACATGCCCCGGATCGACGCCCACCACCACGTGTGGGACCTGGGCCTCCGCGACCAGCCGTGGATCGCGGGGCCGTCGATGACCGCGATCCGCCGCGACTTCACCGTCGACGACCTCCGCCCGGCCGCACGGGCGGCGGGCGTCTCCGGGACGGTCGTGGTGCAGACGGCGAGCGTCGTGGAGGAGACCCTCGAACTCCTCGAACTCGCGCACCGCGAGGACCTCGTCGCGGGCGTCGTGGGCTGGGCCGACCTCACCGCGCCCGGCGTCGCCGACGCCCTCGCGAAGCTGCGAGCCGCCCGCGGCGGCGAGCACCTGGCCGGGCTCCGTCATCCCGCGCACACCGAGGCCGACCCGCTCTGGCTGTGCCGGCCCGACGTACTGCGCGGGCTCACCGCCGTACGCGACGCGGGCCTGGCCTTCGACCTGCTCATCCGGCCGCACCACCTCTCGGCCGCCGTCCGCGCCGCGCGCGCCGTCCCCGGGCTGACGTTCGTGCTGGACCACCTGGCCGCGCCCCGGCCCGCCGACGGCGGGTTCGGTACGTGGGCGGCGGAGGTTCGCGCCCTCGCCGCCGAGCCGGGGACGTTCTGCAAGCTGTCCGGGATGCTGACCGCGGCCCCGCGGGCGGCCTGGACACCGTACGCGGAAGTGGTGCTGGAGGCGTTCGGCCCGCGCCGGGTCATGTTCGGCTCCGACTGGCCCGTCTGCCTGCTCGCCGCCTCGTACGCGGAGGTCGTCGCCGCCGCGGAAGGCCTCACCGGCGATCTGCCGGACGAGGACCGGGAGGCGGTCTTCGGCGGCACCGCCGCCCGCGCGTACCACCTCGCGCCGCCCTGAACCTTCTGTCTCTCGGGGGGTCCACCGCTCGCAGTAACGAAGAAAGGGACCGACATGTCCAAACCATCCCGGCGTGACGTCCTCAAGGCCGCCGGCGTCGGCGCGGCGGTCGCCTCGGCGACCATGGTCGCTGGCGGCGCCCTCGCCGACCCGGCTCTCGCCGGCACCGCCGCCGGCCAGGAGACCAATCCGCTTCGCCTCTGGTACAAGGGCCCCGCGCAGGAATGGCTTCAGGCCCTCCCGGTCGGGAACGGCCGGCTGGGCGCGATGGTCTTCGGCGGGACCGACACCGAACGCCTCCAGCTCAACGAGGACACCATCTGGGCGGGCAGCCCGCACGACTACGACAGCCCCGACGCCCTGGCCGCCCTTCCGCAGATCCGCCAGCTGGTGCTCGACGGCAAGTGGAACCAGGCGCAGAGGCTGGTCGACGCCAAGTTCCTCGGCCGCCCGTCGGAGCAGGCGGCGTACCAGCCCGTCGGAAACCTGAACCTCACCTTCCCCGACACCGGCGAGGTGACCGAGTACCAGCGCGAGCTCGACCTCACCACGGCGATCACGAAGGTCACGTACCTGCGCGGCGGCGTCCGCCACACCCGTGAGGTGTTCGCCAGCACGCCCGACCAGGTCATCGTGATGCGCCTGACCGCCGACAAGCCGGGCTCGATCTCCTTCCAGGCGAACTTCGACAGCCCGCAGCAGACGACCACGTCGGCCTCCGACGGCCACACCATCGCACTCGACGGTGTCAGCGGCGAGTGGCAGGGCCGGGCCGGCGCCGTACGCTTCCAGGCGCTGGCGCGGGCCACCGCGGACGGCGGGAAGATCCACACCGATCAGGGCAAGCTCATCGTCGAGGAGGCGAACTCCGTCACCCTGGTCATCTCGGTCGGCACCAGCTACCGCAACTATCAGGACGTCGGCGCGGACCCGGCGGCGCGGGCGCGCCGGCCGCTCACTCCCGCGGTGGCCAAGCCCTACGACCTGCTCCGGCGCACCCACGTCGCGGACCATCACCGGCTGTTCGGCCGCGTCGACATCGACCTGGGCACCTCCGACAACGTGAGCCTGCCCACCGACGAACGGATCCCGCTGTTCGCCTCGGGCGCCGACCCGCAGCTCGCCGCCCTCTACTTCCAGTACGGCCGCTACCTGCTGATCTCCTGCTCGCGCTCGCCCGGCCAGCCCGCGAACCTGCAGGGCCTGTGGAACGACAGCATGACCCCGGCCTGGGAGTCCAAGTACACCGTCAACATCAACTTCGAGATGAACTACTGGCCCGCCGGGCCGACGAACCTGGCCGACTGCTGGGAACCCGCGGCGGCCATGGTCCACGAGCTGGCGGAGTCCGGCCGCCGTACCGCGAAGACGCAGTACGGCGCCGACGGCTGGGTGCTCCACCACAACACCGACGGCTGGCGCGGCACGGCGCCGGTCGACTACGCGCAGTACGGCATGTGGCCGAGCGGCGGCGCGTGGCTGTCGGTCGTGCTGTGGGACCGCTACCGCTTCACCGGTGACAAGAACCTGCTGCGGCACGACTACCCGGTGATGAAGGGTGCCGCGCAGTTCTTCCTCGACACGCTGGTGGAGGACCCCGAGCACGGCTGGCTGATCACCAACCCGTCGCAGTCGCCCGAGGTCACGCACCACCAGGACGAGGGCGAGAGCGTGAGCATCTGCGCCGGTCCGACGATGGACATGCAGATCCTGCGCGACCTGTTCGACGCCTGCGCCGAGGCGTCGGAGATCCTCGGCCAGGACCGCGACTTCCGCGCGAAGGTGAAGGCGGCCCGCGCGCGGCTCGCGCCCATGCAGATCGGCTACCTGGGCCAGCTGCAGGAGTGGCTGGAGGACTGGCGGGAGGCGGCGCTGGTGCAGAGCCGGCACGTCTCCCACCTGTGGGGCGTGTTCCCCAGCGCGCAGATCGTGCCGCGGCAGACCCCCGATCTGGTCAACGCCGCCAAGCGGAGCCTCGAACTGCGCGGAAACGCCGGCCAGGGATGGTCTCTGGCCTGGAAGATCAACATCTGGGCCCGGCTGGAGGACTCCGCGAAGGCCTACGAGCACCTGTCCAGGCTGCTCACCCCGGCACGGACCGCGCCCAACATGTTCGACCTGCACCCGCCGTTCCAGATCGACGGCAACTTCGGCGGCGTCTCGGGCATCACCGAGATGCTGCTGCACAGCCACGCGGGGGAGTTGTTCCTGCTCCCGACGCTGCCCGCCGACGCGTGGCCGACCGGCCACGTGCGCGGCCTGCGGGCGCGGGGCGGCTTCGAGGTCGGCATCGAGTGGTCACAGGGACGCCTGACCCAGGCCGACATCCGCTCCGACCTCGGCGAGCAGGTCCGCATCAGGACCCAGGCGCCGGTGTCGGTGACGGGTGCGCGCGTCGAACGGCCCGAGGCCAACGTGGTGGTCTTCGACACCCGGCCGGGTCAGACGTACCGGATCCGGCCGTCCTGACCTCGATGGTGCGGGGATGATCCCGATCGGCTCGGTGTCGCGTGGGGGCGGCACCGAGCCGATCGCCGTCTACCGTGGGCGGAATGGACGACCACCCGACCGTGCGCGCGCTGGGTGCCGCCCTTGAGGCGTGGCGCGGTCTGCTCGACCAGGTCACCCCGGCGGAGCTCGGGCTCCCCACGCCGAACCCCGGCTGGGACGTCGCCCACGTCGTCGACCACGCGATCGCGGTGACCCGTAAGTTCACCGCCTTCGCCCGTGGCACGACCGACCGGCCGCGCACCCGCGCCCTCGTCGCCGCCGATCACCGCGCCGCCTTCGACGCCGCCGCCGACGACGCACGGGCCGCGTGGCGTCACGCCGATCCGCGCCGGAGCTGCCACCTGCCCTTCGGCACGTTCCCCGCCGAGCTGGCGGCCGGCATCAACCTGTTCGACCTGCTCGCCCACGGCTGGGACATCGCCCAGGCCACCGGCGCGACCTTCACCTCTTCGCCCCGGGCGTGGGAGACCGGACTCGACGCCGCCCGGCGCGTCATCGGCGAGCGGCGCGACCCTCGCCACTACGCCCCGGAGGCGCCGGTGGCACCGGGCGCGTCCGCCCGTGTGCGCCTCCTGTGCTTTCTGGGCCGGCCGGCGGACACCGGCCCGCCCGCTACCCGACCGCGGAGGTGATCGGCGCGCCGGTGCGGTCCGCGACCTCTCCGGTGCCGACGCCGGGGGCGGTCTCGACGAGGACGAGGCCCGCCGGCGTGACGTCCAGGACGGCGATGTCGGTGATGATCCGGTGGACGCACTCCCGGCCGGTCAGCGGCAGGTCGCACTCCTTGACGATCTTCGGGCGGCCGTCCTTGGCGTTGTGCGTGGTCAGGACGATCACGCGGCGCGCGCCGTGGACCAGGTCCATCGCGCCGCCCATACCCTTGACCATCGCGCCGGGGATCATCCAGTTCGCCAGGTCGCCGCGGGCCGACACCTGCATGGCGCCCAGGATCGCGGCGTCGATGTGGCCGCCGCGGATCATCCCGAACGACAGGGACGAGTCGAAGAAGGACGCGCCCGGAAGGACGGTGACCGTCTCCTTGCCCGCGTTGATCAGGTCGGGGTCGACCTCGTCCTCGCGCGGGTAGGGGCCGACGCCGAGGACCCCGTTCTCCGAGTGCAGGACGACCCGCACACCGGGCGGCACGTGTCCCGGCACGAGGGTGGGCAGGCCGATGCCGAGGTTCACGTAGGCGCCGTCGGTCAGTTCGGCGGCGGCGCGGGCCGCCATCTCGTCACGGGTCCAGGCCATCAGGCGCGCACCGTCCTCTTCTCGATCCCCTTGGCGGCCGCCTGCTCGGGTGTCAGGGCCACGACCCGTTGTACGAACACGCCCGGCAGCTGAACCTCCTCAGGGTCGAGGGCGTCCACGAGCTCCTCGACCTCGGCGATCGTGGTGCGGCCGGCCATCGCGGCGAGCGGGTTGAAGTTCCGGGAAGCCTTGGCGAACACCAGGTTGCCGTACGGGTCCCCGCGCAGCGCCCGTACCAGCGCGAAGTCGGTGGTGATGCCGCGCTCCAGCACGTGGTCGACGCCGTCGAAGGCACGGACCTCCTTGGCGGGGGAGGCGACGGCGACGGTGCCGTCCGCCGCGTACCGCCACGGCATGCCGCCCTCGGCGACGGCCGTTCCGACCCCGGCGGGGGTGTAGAAGGCCGGGATCCCGCAGCCGCCGGCGCGCAGCCGCTCGGCCAGGGTCCCCTGCGGAACCAGTTCGACCTCGACCTCACCGGCCAGGTACTTGCGGGCGAACGTCTTGTTCTCGCCGATGTAGGAGCCGGTCACCCGGGCGATCATGCCCGCCTCGAGCAGGAGGCCGAGACCGCCGCCGTCGACCCCGCAGTTGTTCGACACGACGCTCAGCTCGCGGGGCCCGGCCACGCGCACCGCCTCGATGAGGACGTTCGGCACGCCGCTCAGCCCGAACCCGCCGACGGCCAGGGAGGCCCCGTCCCGTACGTCGGCGACCGCCGTCGCGGCGCTCGCCACCACCTTGCCCATGCCCCACCCGCCGTCGTCTGTTCGCCTGGTGAACTTTCCTTCAAAAACGGATCGAGGCAGTCTCCGCCGCCGTCACCTGCGATGTCAACCGGCGGCCGTGCGGACGGCACACTGGTGGCGAGTCCGGCCCCGATGAGAGGAGCGCCGTTGCGAGACGACCGGCCGACCGTGCGGGCACTCACCGGCGAGGACCTCGTCTGGCTGCGGGCGCTGTTCGCCGAACGATGGGGCGGGGTCGTCTCGGTGAGCCGGGGCGTCGCCCACGACACGACCGCGTTGCCCGGCGTCGTCGCCCGCCTCGACGGACGGCGCGCCGGCGTCGCCACCTACCGGATCGCCGGCCGGGAGTGCGAACTCGTCACGCTCGACTCCGTACGGGAGGGCGCCGGCGTGGGCACCGCGCTCATCGACGCGGTGGCCGAGGCGGCACGCGTCGCCGGCGCCGTCCGGCTCTGGCTGGTCACGACCAACGACAACCTTCCGGCGCTGCGCTTCTACCAGCGGTACGGCTTCGACCTCGTCGCCGTGCACCACGACGCGGTCGCCCGGAGCCGGACCCTGAAACCGGCGATCCCCGCGATCGGCCACGACGGCATCCCGATCCGGCACGAGCTCGAACTGGAACTCCCGCTGCCCTCGGCGTGAGTTCGGCGTGAGCGAGGTCAGCGGTGGTCCGCCAGGGCGTCCTCGACGCGCCGCGCCGCGGTGGACAGCGCGTTGACCCACGCGGGCAGGGCGTCCCGGTCGAACCGCGCGGTCGGCAGCGCGATGGACACCCCGGCCAGCGGGACTCCCTCCGCGTCCTCGACCACCGTGCCGATCGCGGTCAGGCCGGTCTCGGTGAGCTGATCGTTGATCGCGAACCCCCGCTTGCGCACCAGCGCCAGCTCGCGCCGCAGCCGCGGGAGATCGACCTCGCCGGCGTCCTCGTACATCGCGCTCACCTCCTCGGGCGGGAGCGCGGCGAGGATCGCCTTGCCGCCGGAGGTCAGGTGCGCCGGCAGCGACCGCCCGACGCGGTCGCCCACGCGCAGGACGCGCGGAGACTCGACGGTGGCGATGAAGCGCACCTCGGTGCGGGCCGGCACCACGACGTTGGCCGACTCCTGCGTCTGTTCGACGAGCCACTTCAGCGGGGCGTCGCACACCGCGCGCAGCAGGGCGATGGGCGCGCCGGAGATCTCCGCGGGCCGCAGCACCTTCCCCGGCCCGTACCGCCGGTCGGCGCCCTGCTCGGCGAAGTCCCGGTACACCAGCATCGCCAGCAGCCGGTGAGCGGTGGAGACCGCCACGCCCAGCCGTTCGGCCGCGTCGGTCACCCGCAGCGGCCCCTCCTGCTGCAACAGCGCGGCGAGCTGGAGCGCGTGGTCGACCGAGGTGAGCGCGTACGGCGGCTTGTTCCTCATAGCAGAAAAAGCTTATCTGCCATGCGGAATGGCCGGCATCCTGGGGTCACCGCCCGAACCGAGGAGGGCCCATGACCGAGCGGAGCGAGGGAATCGAAGGCACGGCCCTGTGGTCACTCCCTCCGACGGAGGAGGGCCCATGACCGAGCGGAGCGAGGGAATCGAAGGCACGGCCCTGTGGTCACTCCCTCCGACGAAGGAGGGCCCATGACCGTTACCGACGGATCGCCGGTGAGCATCGTCGCGACCGACGCCGACGACCAGCCCACGCGGACACCGGAGCTCGAGGCGCTGTACCGGGGTTTCGAGTCCGAGCTGCTCGTCCCGCTGTGGACCGAGATCGGCGATCTCATGCCGCCGTCTCCCCGGTCGAAGGCGCTGCCGCACCTGTGGCGATGGCAGGCGCTGCTGCCGATGGCCGAGCGGGCCGGGGAGCTGGTGCCGGTCGGACGCGGCGGTGAGCGGCGGGCGATCGCGCTGGCCAATCCCGGGCTCGGCGGCCGGCCGTTCGCGACGCCGACGCTGTGGGCGGCGATCCAGTACCTCAACCCCGGGGAGGACGCCCCGGTGCACCGGCACACCCAGAACGCCTTCCGTTTCGTGGTGGAGGGTGAGGGCGTGTGGACGGTGGTGGACGGCGACCCGGTGGCGATGCGGCGCGGCGACTTCCTGCCCCAGGCCGGGTGGCACTGGCACGGGCACCACAACGTCACCGACCGGCCGATGGCCTGGATCGACGGGCTCGACATCCCCTTCCAGCACTTCGCCGAGTCCACGTTCTTCGAGTTCGGGCCCGATGAGGTCGAGACGCGGGAGGCCCCGGAACGGTCGCGGTCGGAACGGCTGTGGGGTCATCCCGGCCTGCGCCCGCTCACGCACCTGCGGCCGGCGCCCGCCACACCGCTGCTGGCGTACCGGTGGGAGCACACCGACCGCGCGCTGACCGAGCAGCTCGCGCTGGAGGCCGAGGGACACCGGGCCACGGTCGAACCCGGTCACGCCGCCGTCCGCTACACCAACCCCACCACCGGGGACGACGTCATGCCGACGCTGCGCGCCGAGTTCCACCGGCTCGCGCCCGGCACGGAGACCGCCGCCGCCCGGGAGGTCGGCTCCTCGGTGTTCCAGGTCTTCGACGGTACGGGCCGGGTCACCGTGGGGGAGCGCTCGTGGTCCGTCGAGCGCGGCGACCTGTTCGTGGTGCCGTCGTGGCAGCCGCTGACGCTCACCACCGAGAACGGCCTGGACCTGTTCCGCTTCAGCGACACCCCGATCTTCGAGCGGCTGTACCAGCACCGCGCCCAGAACGACCGTCAGGAGAACCCGCGGTGAAGCTCGCGACCGTCCGTACGGACGAGGGAACCCGTGCCGCCCGCATCGTCCCCGGCGGGTGCGTCCTGCTGGACGATCCCGACGTCGGCGCGCTCCTGGCGCGCGAGGACGGGGCGGCGTCCGCCGACGGGGAGGTCCACCCGCTGGACGAGGGCTCCCTCGCGCCCGTGGTGCCGCGTCCGGGCAAGGTCCTGTGCGTCGGGCTCAACTACCGCAACCACATCCTGGAGATGGGCCGGGACCTCCCCGAGTACCCGACGCTGTTCGCCAAGTTCGCCGACGCCCTCATCGGCGCGCGGGACGACATCCGGCTGGCGCCGGAGTCGTCGGCCGTCGACTGGGAGGCCGAGCTCACCGTGGTGATCGGCCGTACGGTCCGGCGGGCGTCCGAGGACGAGGCGGCCCGGGCCATCGCCGGGTTCACCGTCATGAACGACGTCACGATGCGGGACTGGCAGTTCCGTACCAAGGAGTGGCTGCAGGGCAAGACGTTCGAGGGCACGACGCCGCTGGGCCCCGTCCTGGTCACGCCGGACGAGCTGCCCGGCGGTGTGCGTCCCGCCCTCGCGCTCACCTGCCGGGTCGACGGCGAGGTGATGCAGAAGGGCGACACCTCCGACCTGGTGTTCGACCCGGTCGACCTGGTGCGTTACGCCTCGACCATCCTCACACTGCGGCCGGGCGACGTCATCGCGACCGGCACGCCCGGCGGTGTGGGCCACGCCCGCAGGCCGCCGCGTTACCTGTCGGACGGCGCGACCGTGGTGACCGAGATCGAGGGCATCGGGCGGCTGGAGAACACGGCGAGGACGGCGTGAGCACGCGGCTCTGGATGGACCGGGGCACCGAGCTCTTCCTCGGCGTCGTCGACCGGCTCACCGACGACGAGCTGGCGGCGCCGACCGCGCTGGACGGCTGGACGCGCCGGCACGTCATCGCCCACGTCCACGGCAACGCCGAGGCCCTGCGCCGGCTGCTCGGCTGGGCCGCCACCGGCGTGGAGAACCGGATGTACTCCGGGCCGCGGCAGCGGGCGGAGGAGATCGAGACCGCCGCGCGGCTGCCGGCGGACGAGCTCCGCGCCCTCGTCCACGGATCGGCCGCGTCCCTGGCCGGCGACATGGACGCCCTGCCGGAGAGCGCGTGGCGCAGCCCAGTGGTGACCGCGCAGGGCCGGACCGTACCGGCCGAGGAGATCCCATGGATGCGGGCCCGCGAGGTGGCGGTGCACGCCGTCGACCTGGACCACGGGGTGGGCTTCGCCGACCTGCCCGACGGCTTCAACGCCGCGCTGGCCGCCGACGCCGCGGCCCGGCACGCGGCGCGGGGACACGCCGCCGGCCTGGCCGCCTGGCTCAGCGGACGCGCCGCCCAGGCGCCCGTGCTCGGTCCCTGGCTCTGAACGAACGACGAAAAGGAACACGACGATGAACTCCGCACCCGGTCCCGCCGGCATCGTGGTCGTCGGTGGAGGCATCGGGGGGCTCGCGACCGCCTACGCGCTGGCCTCCACCGGGCACGCGGTCTCCGTCCTCGAACGCGCCCCGAAGTTCACCGAGGTCGGAGCCGGCCTGCAGATGGCGCCCAACGCCACGCGGATCCTGAAGGACTGGGGCCTGCTCGACGAGGTCCTCCAGGCCGGCGTCGTGCCCCGCCGGCTGCTGTTCAAGGACGCGCTGGACGGAAGCGAGCTGACCCATCAGGACCTCGACGACGACTTCGTGCGTCGCTACGGCGCCCCGTACGTCGTCATCCACCGCAGCGACCTGCTCGCCATCCTGGTCCGCGCCTGCGAGCGGGCGGGGGTGGAGATGGTCGCGGACTGCGACGTCCAGGACGTCGTACCGGACGCCGACGGCGCGACGGTGCGCAGCCGACTGGGCGAGCACCGGGCACCCCTCGCCGTCGCCGCCGACGGGCTGCACTCCACCCTGCGGGCCAGGCTCAGCGACGACCGCCCGGTCTGCTCGGGGTACGTCGCCTACCGGGGCGCGTTCCCCGTGGCGGACCTCGGCTCGAGGATCGACCGGGACACCTTCCGCGACGTCGTGGTCCACGTCGGCCCCGGCTGCCACCTGGTGCAGTACGCGCTGCGGCGCGGTGAGGTCCTCAACACGGTCGCGGTGTTCGCGTCCCCGGCGTACCGGCGGGGCGAGCCGGAGTGGGGCGGCCCGGAGGAGCTGGACACGGCGTTCGCCGGAGCGTGCGCGGACGTACGGACCGGGCTGGAGTCACTGTGGCGCGACCGCCGCTGGCCGATGTACGACCGCCCGCCGATCCCGAAGTGGACCGACGGCCGGCTGGTCCTGACCGGCGACGCCGCGCATCCCATGCTGCAGTATCTGGCGCAGGGCGCCTGCCAGGCGATCGAGGACGCCCACTGCCTGGCCCGCGAGCTTGGGGACACCGCGCCGCCGGAGTGGACGGACGCGCTCAAGCGGTACGAGGCCGAACGCACCGAGCGCACCGCCCGGGTACAGGACACCGCCCGGACCTGGGGCGACATCTGGCACGTGGACGGCGTAGGCCGGCTGCTGCGCAACGAACTGTTCCGCCGGCGCGACCCGCACGACCACCGGTACACCGACTGGCTGTACGGCTGAAGGGCTTCCGGGCCCATCCGCAGCGACGCGGCCGCATCGTCATCAGTCGAGATCGAACTCGTTGCCCTCGATGTCCTGCATCACGAGGCACGACTCGTTGTACTCGTCCGCCCGCAACAGTCGCACGCGTACCGCGCCGAGCGCGACCAGCCGTGCGCATTCGGCCTCGAGCGCGGCCAGGCGTTCCTCACCCACGAGCCCGGTGCCGACCCGCACGTCGAGATGCACCCGATTCTTGACGACCTTGCCTTCGGGAACGCGCTGGAAGAACAGCCGCGGGCCCACCCCTGAGGGATCCATGCATGCGAACGCCGCACCCTGACGCTCAGGCGGCAGCGTGCGATCGTATTCGTCCCACGTGGCGAACCCCTCCGGCGGCGGCGGTACGACGTACCCCAACACCTCGCACCAGAAGCGAGCCAAGCGCTCAGGTTCCGCGCAGTCGAAGGTGACCTGGACCTGCTTAACCGACGCCATCGGGCCATCATAGGGTCGCGATCAGCACGGAACGGGCGCGGAACGGCCCAATGGCCAAGGGAGCATCATGGTCGGCGAACACGCAGTCATCGTCCATCTCAAGCTCGGTGACGACAGGTACGGGTCCGAGGATGAACGCGCCGCCGTCTACGCCCTTCAGCGAACACTGGCCGCCGCGATCGAGGACGCGGACGCCGGAGAGTTCGACGGCAATGAGTTCGGCGGAGGCGAAGCCGTGCTCTACGCCTACGGCCCTCACGCAGGCGACCTCTTCACAGCGATGGAGCCCGCCCTCCGCGACTCCACCATCAGGCCGGCCTACGCGATCGTCCGCTACGGCACCGCCACCGACCCCGGGAGCCGCGAAGACCTCATCCGCCTCTAGACGAAACCGCCACCGGCTCCGAGCGGCTGCACCGCGGGAGCCGAGCTGAGTGGGTGGTTGAGGTGCCGTCAGTCGACGGCGGGCCCGAGTTGCTTGGTGAAGTGCAGGTCGGCGTGGCCGATCGGGTGTCCCTCCGTACGGCCGGTCTCGACGTATCCGAGGCTGCGATAGAAGCCGGGAGCTTGGAACGACAGCGTGGAGACGATCATCTGCGTGCAGCCCCGCCGCCGGGCCTCGGTCTCCGCCGCGCCCATCAGCGCCCGCCCCCAGGACTCACCGCGACGGTCGGCGCGGACCCACAGCAGTTCTACGCCGCCGCAGCCGGCCCATGTCCAGCCGGTCAGCCCGCCGACCAGCTCACCGTCGGCATCAACGGCCCGCACGGAGAGCTCAGCCTGGTCGTCCGCACCGGTCACCTGCACGTTGTAATCATGGAGTTCCTGGTTGAGCCGCGCCGACAGCGCGTGATCACCGGCCCCTGTCTCGATAAGGACATCCTCGGCGCTGTTCGTCACACCCGGCACTCTGCCAAAGACCGGAGCGGATCTCTTCATCTTTTCGGGCCCGTAGGCGGGGCCCCGTTCCGCGTACCCTCCGTGTGATCGTTGCCCGCCTGATCACTCTCTCGGGACTTGCCCCCGCGGCGCTGCCGCAGGAGCGTCAGCTTCTACCACTGAGTGAACACCGCACCGGCCCGGCCGCGCGCGAGGCGGCCGATGTCGCTCTGGCCGAGCAGATCCGCGAGATCCACACCGACTCGTCCGGCACCTACGGCGCCCCGCGGGTCGCCGCCGGCCGTGTTCGGCTGGGCACACCGCCACAACACCCGCCGCCGCCACTCCCACCGCGGGCAGATGTCCCCGATCGACTACGAGAACACCTTGATCGCGAAGTCGACCACGCTGTCCCTGGCCGGATGAACCCGTGTCCGAAGTTCGGGGTCAAGGCCCCTCCGCACGCCTTGCCGCCTTCGGGCCATGAGAGCATCACGCGCATGGCGATAGGGCACGCATCGTTGGTGCGGCTTGCGCGACGTGAGCTTCCTCCCGCAGTTGCCGATCAGTGGGTCGGTCTCCTGCGTCCGAGCCTTCACCTCAGGGCAGCAGATGAGGATGAGCCTCTCGTCGGCCAGCTCGGCGGTGTTCCTGTTCTTCCGGACGGGTTCGCCTGGCCGCACTGGGACGGCTATGGGCCGTTGGCCTTCGTCGCCGAGATCGACTGCGGTCAGCTGCCGTCGAGCACACTGTCCATGCCACGCACCGGCACGCTGTTGTTCTTCTGCGCGGATGGTCAAGTCGGCAGCGATCCGTATTCCGGATGGCCGCCAACGGTTCGAGGAGACCCGGAGAACCGTGCCGCGGCACGTGTGGTGTACATACCGGCCGGCACGCCGGTGAGTGAGCGCAATGGTCCGGCTGGTATCGAACCGTATTCTCTTGTCGAGTTGGCGGGAGAGCTGTTCACCACCGGGCCTGCCTGGGACAGCCCCGTTTTCAGGGAAGCGATCGCTCATTTGGACGACGACATCCACGCGTTCATGAGCGACTCCTCGAACCAGAAGTCGTTCGGGGAGGCTTTGTGGGACCTGATGCCCAAGGCTCCGGGGCGGCATCGCATCAGTGGTCATGCCGACCCGATCCAGGAGGCGGTCGAACTCGACGTCGCTCATACCCGGCTCGACGGTGCCGTGCCTTACGGTAACCCGGCTTTGCATGAAGAGGCCCTGCGCTGGACCCTGCTCGCTCAGTTCGACAGCGACGAGCAGGCCGGAATGAGATGGGGCGGCGCCGGATGCCTGTACTGGTTGATGCGCCCACATGACCTGGCGACCCGCAGATTCGATGCGGCGCTCTTCACCTGGCAGCGCGACTGATGGAATGACCGGCGCAGGAGGTCAGAGGTTCAGCCCGGCTGCGCGCGTGCCCGATCACGGTCACGATGCACGACCTTGTGTCTTGAGCAGCCGGGCTAGAGCCCCAATGGATGGCTCGACAGCCAGGCACTGTGTCGCTGTTCGAACGCATCCCGTTCTTGGACCGTGGAGGTGATGAGGTCTGCGCCGCCGTCGTAGGGGTGATACAGCCAGCGCAGATCACTCGGAGCGAGGATCACGAAGCCGAGCTGGTCGTCCGCGACGGCCCGCAAGAGTGGATCCAGCAGGGCCGGCTCGTAGGGCATCCAACTCGCGCGGAGTTCGATCTCCGTCGCAGGCTCAAGCTCTGTGCCGTCTTCTGACGTCAGCGTGTACCACAGCACCGCGTCCGGGTGCTTGCTGCTGTCCGGCCGCCAGCGCCACTCGGGCCCGTGGTAGGAGTCGGCGATGACATACAGGCCTTCTGCGGTGCCGAGTTCCTGAAGGATGGTGTGGTGCCGTCCGAGCACGACGCCAAGCTGCTCTTCGGTGTCGGGATACCGCTTCGAGCCGGGAAGGCTGTGGAACCTCACCCACCTGTCCCGAAATCGATCTTTCAGCTCGTAGGCGGACGGTGCCCCACCCCACCGGTCGCTCCACAGCGCCGTCAGCGCATCGAACCGCTTCTGATCCAAGGCATCTCCAAGCCTTCATGGACGCCCGCAGGCTATTACCTCGCCGACCAGGCACCTGCGTCGAAGGTCATGCCGGCCGGCAGTACACCTCGTGATCGTCCTGTTCGGCCAGCCGTGCCAAGCCGGCGACATCATCGAGGATGATCCGCGCCATCTCCGGGTCGAACGCATCGCCGTCGACGGCATCTCGCCGAACCCATTCCGAGGCAACACGGTCGAGCCGGGCGTCATCGGCCGCAGCCAACTCGGAGCGAAGGGCAGAGGAGAACGCGAAGACCAGGCTCAAGCCACCGTCCCGTGCATAGGCGACGATGCGCGGCATACCGAGCGCGACAAGGTCGGCGGAGGCACGGCCGGTCAGAATGCTCTCCCACTCGATCACAGCCGTACCGGCGACGAAGTTACCGAACGGCACCGACTCGAAGACACCCTCCGGTCCGGCATCCAACACACCGGCCGCAGCCGCATCGTCCGGCGCGACAAAGAACTCGACGATGATGCTCACCGCCGCATCCTGCCTGCCGTCCCAGGCCATGTCATCCCCGAGCACCTGATGCGGTCGGCCGACCGCTCGCGAGGCTCCGGAGGCCGAAGTGGAGATTCTCATGAGCGGTGAAGGGGAAGAAGCGGCGAAGGCCGGTGTTCCTCGCGGCCAGGACCGGAGCGGTGAGGTTCGGCGGAATCCATGACTCGGACGGGCCCTCGCAGTGAGCGTCGAACGACCTGGCGGTGGCCTCTTGAAAGTCCTGCGGCGACGCTGCGCGCCGCCGCAGGCCGCCCGCTTCGGCCGTGCCGGAGCGGGTGGCTCACGAAGTCGCACGTCCCGCCTGTTGTTCGCATCGCCGCTGCCACCACGGCCGATCGTAAGGCGCCAGCGGGTCCGGCAAAGTCCGGCGTAGAAACGCCTCATCAAGCGGCCCGACAAGCGCTTCCAAAGCGCGCGCGGACGGAGCGGACAACAGATCCATGACCTCTTGGAGGATCTGACGGCTCGAACGACCGCAGCAACCACATGGATGAAACTCAAGGGCCGCCGGCGAACGAGACGTCCGGGACCACCCAGCAAGAGCATCGACGACCACCCCCGGCCACAGACCGAAGCGCGCCCAATCCGAAGCCGACCGCAACTCGACCTGGTGTACCTCTTGCTGAACGAAGCCAGGGAGACCAGGAACGTGGGGAACGTCGTGCCAACCAGGACGGTGACGAGCCAACCGCCGAAGCTTACGAGGCCGCCTCCGCGGCATCGGCACTCTTTTCGAAGGCAACAGGCGGAACTGCCCACACTCTACTCATCCCAACGGCCAGGGGCTGAGCGCTTAAATGCCTCCGGCGGGGGCGAGAGCGGGCGCGTGTTGCGGGTGGTCTACCCGCATCGTTGGCTGACGCCGATACAGGACACGATTCGGGAGCCATCCGCGGCCACGAAGCAAACGAAGCTGCGGCGGTGGTCGAGGTCGTTGACAGAGCCGATCCGGACCTTCTCCAGACCACTGGTCTGGAGGCGTAGCAGGGCCTCAGCGAAACCAGGGGTAGAGATGCCCGCTTCGGTGGTCGTGCGTTCGCGCACCCGGTAGGTGGCCACCAAGTCGTCTACCGGGGTGGGCTCGTGCTCGGAAAAGTTGAAGGGAGCTCCGCCGAGGAGCGCCTGCCGACAGGCGGAGTCCGTCGCCCAGCGGGGATCCAGCAGTTCCACGAGGGTCGTTCGATCCACGCAGTCAGTCTGCCATCGTGCCATTAACGTGCCATTAGCCCCGGTGAACAACTGTCAACGGCGGTCACTCCCGGGCACACGCATGAGGCTCAGGCTGGGGGGTAGGGCCAGTGCGGGTCCTCCCAACGCGCGGGCGCGTCGAGGCTGAGAAGCCGCACCCGGTGAAGCAACTCCTCAGGCGCGCCGTGAGACCGGAGACGTGCGGGGGCGTGACGAATCAGCCAGGCGGTCAGCACGTCACACATGTCTTCCTTGTTGATCCAAGCGTCCCAAGGGAGGTCGTCTAGCAGCAGGTCGTACTGCCAGTGGGCCACGGCTTCGGCCAGATGCTGGTCGGCCACGGGGTTGGCCAGCGCCTCCCAAAAGGCAAGCCAGGGGCTGAGCGTTCTGGAGGCCTCCGCGCACAGCGCCAGGACCTCGTACGCGGGCACGGGGGTTTTGGGGGTAGCGAGGCTGTACGCCCACCAGGCCAGGAGAAATTCCTGCACCGCCGCAGCCTGCTCGGCAGGCCATTTCTGCCACTGACCGTGGGCAAACGATTGGCCGACTTCCTCCAGGCCGAAAAGAGGCTCCACACGGCCGCTGACGAGAGCCGTCACGAGTTGGGGCAGGATGCGGCGCAGCACCGCTCCGTGGTCGTTCCAGCCGGGAGCCCGCCACGTTCGCCCGAGGAGGTCAGGGCTCAGCTCCACATCTGGGATCTTCAGGCGGGCGAGGTCTTCTGCGCTGCCCCAGTGGCACTCACAATTGTGCTCGTCGGGACGGGCGGTCATCCCACCAAAAGTGGCGGCCATGCCATCCAGCGCGGCGTCGAGGCGAAGTCGTGCGTGCGTCCGATCGAGGTTCGTCATTGGCGTTCGCCTTCAGGACTCCGGGGGCTTTACGCCAGCCGAAGATTGTCATCCTAGCGGGCCGGCCCCAGGCTCACACGGAGGTCAAGGCATCGCCTCAGGCTCCTGATGACCCGGCCGGCCGCAGACTCGGGAAGACGGCGGACAGTCCGTCCAGCACCGTCGCGCGGCTCACCCGGCCTGGCGGGTTCCTGCGTAGAGAGTTAGGAGGGTATCGCGCCCAGCTGGCGCATCATGCGCAGGTCGTCCGAGACGAAGTCGGCCTCGGTGATCTGCTCACCGTCTACCTGGTACATCGCCACGATCGAGTACCGCACCTTCCGCCCGGTCGGCTCGACGCCGCGCAGCGCCCCGCGGTGCGTGCCCTCCATCGTGTACAGCGCCCACACGTCGGGGCCGTCGACCACCAGCTTCTCGATCGTGTGATCAGACATGTTCCGGACAATAGTCGGCCGTCTCAGTATCGCTCCCCTTCATCAACAGGCTCTAAGGCCGTGACGATCGCTGCGGGTGGCCACGTGCCGTCCAGGGTCGGGGCGATCAGCTGACGCGCCGCTTCCGGTCCTCAGATAACGGAGTTGCCCTACTCCCGGTCCGCAGGGTCTGGCTTAAGCGGAGTTACGTAGTGACCTCAACGCGGAGAAGGGGACGACGAGCCGCCGGCGGACAGCGTGGAATGTCTCCTTCCGCCCACTGTTGGACACCACCGTGATGACGGAGTCATCGGCCGAAATCGGCAGCGGATAGCCTCTCTGCGGCACCTGCGCCGTGAAGGTGGATCCCGCCGTCACCGACACCGACCCGAGCCAGACATACTGCGCCGCACAGCCCGCGGCCACGTACGTCTGATCTTTCACGCGTACGGATACCAATGGCTGCCCGCAATGCGTGTTCCCCGACTCAGAGCCACACGCGGCCAATGCGGCGCTCGCCAGCGATGCCATTAGCAATATCGCCTTTAACGGTGAGGTTCACATCCGGTTCACCCATTCCGAACGGCGGACGGGCGGCGCAGCCCGTTGAATCCCAGGCTAATGGCCCGCGGAATTCCCCACCAGCCGCCGATGCGGTAAGTCAGAAGCCGCGCACAGGGGTGAGGCGGACGCGGACCGGTACCACCCCAGCTTCGGCACCGAGGGTTGCCGCGCGCATTTCCGCAGGCTCGGTACGGCCGCTTACGGGAAGATCGCCGGAAAGACCTAGGTCGGCAATGCCGCGGGTCATCACCGGTGAGCGTGCCGACTTCCCAGGCTGGTGACGCGGACTGAATTTCCGTTAGGCGAACATGCCTGCGTACGGGACGGGTTCGCCTGTGATCGGGTCCAGGCCCGCTTCGAAGCGACGTTCCTGTTCACGCCAGTGCACGAAAGGCTCGACGTTTCCCCCCAGGGAGACGTCCACCTGTTGGGACAGCCGACTCCCCAGGCAAGTACGGCATCAGCGCCCAGTTCAACGCCTGATATCCCGCCGTACTGTTCCCAGTGGTGGTCTCCTGAGCGATCGTTCCCTTCCAACGCGGGAAGTCGTCAGGCGCCAGCGGCAGCTCAATGCTCACTAGGCCGGCGATGCTTCCACCGCCGGAGACCGTCATGAATGCACGGTAGTCAGCCGGCAGACGGGTACCCGGCTGGGCCTCGACGGCTTCCCAATCCACCTGTTCGTCAGCGCCACCGGAACGATGCCCACGCAGCGTAGGAACCCAGGTCAGTGCCCGCGACGGTCAAGTTCCCCACGCCTGGGGTCCGTTATCCCGACAGGTGCGAAGACCTTGCCGTCATCAGACGGTTGTGGGAAGTCTTCGTCGTTTCCGTCGAGCCAGCCAGTGAGCCGTTCGGCCAGCGTGCGGTCCTCGGGGAAAAGGGCATGTCGCAGACTGCGCCCGTTGGGATCCCAGCCCCACATCCGCCCTTCCGGAGTGCTGTAGTCGACCATGGACCAAATCGCGCAGCCCCACGTCAGCAACGGCACCACGGACGGCGGGTGAACGAACCCGCGTTCAGGCCCTCCTTCGAGCCAGCCCAGGTATGACTCAACGAGGATGGGGCTGTCACTGAACTCGTACGGGACGGTCAGAGACAGCGCTTCTCCCCAGCGGCCGAATCCTCCATCGGCAACCTCGAGGTAGATCCGCTTGAGCAGAACCGGCATCGGATGACCGACCACTGCCTCAACCTCGGCAACGGCCTCGGGAGGCGCCGGAGGCGGCAGGTCTGAGCTCTGCACTCTGATCCTGGCGATGATCTCCTCGTCACTCATAGAGCCACGGATATCAGAGCTATCTGACACGGTTGGACTCTAGAGACCGTCGGACATGTGGCCGAACTCGAACGTGAGCACCTGGCAGAGCTCGCCACCGGAGCCAGACAGGCGGTCTCAGCTTTGCCATCAGCGTGCCATTAGCCACGGTGATCAGGGGCCAACAGCGGTCGCGCGCGGACACATGCATGCCCAGGTCGGCGTCTATGACGGC
Organism: Actinoallomurus sp. CA-142502; assembly: GCF_050936355.1. Classification (NCBI taxonomy): domain Bacteria; kingdom Bacillati; phylum Actinomycetota; class Actinomycetes; order Streptosporangiales; family Thermomonosporaceae; genus Actinoallomurus; species Actinoallomurus sp. CA-142502. The sequence goes on along the minus strand of NZ_JBNJMY010000001.1, from coordinate 6,904,797 downwards.
CGAGACCCCTGCGCTTCCCAAGGCTTCGACCTTCACTCGTTCCGATGGAGCCAGCGATCGTCCTGGAATTCGGCGGGAATTTCGCCTTCCCACGGATCGATCCCGCGTCTTTCCATCTCCGCGAACCAGCGGTCCCGTTGCGACGTGGGCAGCCGCTGCCCGCACCACGGACAGAAGTCGATCCCGATGCTCGACGTGCCACCGTCATGGATGGTCAGCCCGTACTCCTGGAACCTGGCGCTGAACCGTACGATCGCGTCCGGGCAGTCGAACGGGTCATCGTGGTGATCTCAGTGCCGGTTCACCTGGCGCGTCATCGTTTCGCAGCAGTGCCGGGTCATGAGTATCAGTTTCAACCAAAGGTCGAAGAGACGTCGCGTGTTGCCGGCGCCGATCTTGGTGTGGTCGCTCCGGCTGAGCGGGCACGCGGTGAACCAGGCGACCGCCTCGTCCATCGTCTCGTACGGGTGTCCACCGAGAAGTCCCGCGCAAGCTCGGCCGCCTGCCGCGGGTCGAGCACCGACTGCACGTCCGGTGAGGCCAGCGACACGATCGCGGTCTCGATGCCGGGACGGTACGCACCGCGCGGGTCCAGCGCACCGCCCGCACCTGGGGCGAGCTGTGGCACTGCGACGGGCTGTTCCGCGCGGTCCGCAACGCCCCGCTCATCGACCGCGACCCGGCCGACTACCGCTACATCGACTGGCCGTACGGCGGTTGAGACTCAGACGGTGGCGTCCGCGCGGTCGCGTTCGGCGACGAGCTGGAGGGCGACGTCGATGATCATGTCCTCCTGTCCGCCGACGTAGCCGGCCTCGCCGACGCGCTGCAGGATCTCGTGGGCGGGCACGTCGTAGCGTTCGGCCGCGCGCTCGGCGTGCAGCAGGAAGCTGGAGTACACGCCCGCGTAGCCCTGGGTGATCGCGCCGCGGTCGGCGAACGGCAGCCGGTGCAGGAACGGCTTGACCACGTCCTCGGCGGCGGCCAGCGCGCCCTGGACGTCCACGCCGGTGGGGACGCCGAGCCGTTCGAACGTGGCGACCAGCACCTCGGTGGGCGAGTTGCCCGCCCCCGCGCCGAGCGCGCACAGCGCGCCGTCGATCTGCAGGGCGCCGTTCTGCGTGGCCAGCACCGAGTTGGCCACGCCGAGAGAGAGGTTCTGGTGCCCGTGGAAGCCGACCTGGGCCTCGTCGCCGATCTCGTCGACCAGGGCGGCGACCCGCGCCTGCGCGTCGCCGAGCACGAGGGCACCGGCCGAGTCCACGACGTAGACGCACTGCGCGCCGCCGTCCACCATGATCCGGGCCTGCGCGGCGAGCTGCTCCGGGCCGACGCGGTGCGACAGCATCAGGAAGCCCACGGTCTCCATGCCCAGCTCGCGGGCCGCGGCGAAGTGCTGCAACGAGACGTCCGCCTCGGTGCAGTGGGTGGCGATCCGGGCCACCGACGCGCCGGCGGCGTGCGCCCGCTTGAGGTCCTCCACCGTGCCCAGGCCGGGCAGCAGCAGTACGGCGATCTTCGCGTTCGCCGCCTCGTCCACCGCGGCGGCGACCAGCTTGATGTCGTCCTCCAGCGAGAACCCGTAGTTGAAGGACGACCCGCCGAGCCCGTCGCCGTGCGTGACCTCGATGACCTCCACCCCGGCGCCGTCCAGGGCGTGCACGACACCGCGGACCTGCTCCTCGGTGAACCGGTGCGCCATCGCGTGGCTGCCGTCCCGCAACGTGGAGTCGGTGATCCTGATCTTCGCGGGGGTACGGCCCTCCGCGGCCGCCACCTTGGTCCTGCGTTCGTTGGCCACGTGGCCGCCGTCGTTCATCGGGCCTCCTCCACTTCGGCGGTCGCCTTCTCCAGCGCCAGCTGCTCGCCCACCCGGGCGGCCGCGGCGGTCATGATGTCGAGGTTGCCGGCCCACGGCGGCAGGTAGTCACCGTTGCCCCGGACCTCCAGGAACACCGCCACCCGCGCGTTGCCGTTCCAGATGTCGCGCGGCCCGTCGAACTGCGGCTCGGCGCGAAGGGTGTAGCCGGGGACGTACTCGCCGACCCGGGCCACCATGCGGTGGACCGACGCGCTGATGGCCTCGGTGTCGGCGTCGGCGGGGATCGCGCAGAACACCGTGTCCCGCATGATCATCGGCGGGTCGACGGGGTTGAGGATGATGATGGCCTTGCCCTTGGCGGCGCCGCCGACCTGCTCGATCGCGTGCGACGTCGTCTCGGTGAACTCGTCGATGTTGGCCCGGGTGCCGGGGCCGGCCGACCGGGAGGCGATGGAGGCGACGATCTCGGCGTACGACACCGGGGTCACGCTCGACACGGCGTGCACGATCGGGATGGTCGCCTGGCCTCCACAGGTGATCATGTTGAGGTTCGGCGCGTCGGCCAGCGTCTCCAGGTTCACCGGCGGGCAGACGAACGGCCCCGCGGCGGCGGGAGTCAGGTCGATGGCCTTGATGCCGGCTTCGGCGTAGCGCGGGGCGTTGGCCAGGTGCGCCTTGGCCGACGTGGCCTCGAAGACCAGGTCCGGCAGCGTGTCCTGGGCCAGTAGCCAGTCCACCCCGCCGGCCGAGGCCTCGACGCCGCGGGCACGGGCGCGGGCCAGCCCGTCGGACGCCGGATCGACGCCGACCATCGAGTGGACCTCGAGCAGATCGCTGCGGAGCAGCTTGACGAGCAGGTCGGTGCCGATGTTCCCCGGGCCGACGATCGCGGCGCTCAGCTTCTTCCCGCCGCTCACGCGGTCACCTGCCGGAAGTCGGCGGTGACGCTGCCGAGGCCGGCGAACGTGGCGGTGACGATGTCGCCCGCCGCGACGTCGACGGCCGCGGTGATCGAGCCGGGCAGCACGACGTGGCCGGCCTCGAGGGTGACCCCGAGCGCGCCGAGCGTGTTGGCCAGCCAGATCAACGCGTTGAGCGGGCTGCCGAGCACGGCCCCGCCCGCCCCCGTCTGCACGAGCTCGCCGTTCCGGTGCAGGAGGCAGCCGGCCGTGACCAGGTCCACGGCGTCCAGCCTGGTCGGCCGGGTGCCGAGCACTACGCCGCCGGAGGAGGCGTTGTCGGCGATCGTGTCGGCCAGGGTGATCTTCCAGTCCGCGATCCGGGAATCGATGATCTCCAGGGCGGGCAGCAGGAAGTCCACCGCCGCGATCGCCTGGGCGGCCGTCACGCCGGGCCCGGCCAGCGGCCTGCCCAGCACGAAGGCGATCTCCGGCTCGATCCTCGGCTGGAGGAACCGGCCGGCGTCGATCGGAGCGCTGTCGGTGTGGAACATCGAGTCCACGAGGTGGCCGTAGTCCGGCTGGTCCACGCCGAGCTGGCGCTGCATCGCCGCCGAGGTCAGGCCGACCTTGTGGCCCTTGATCACGGCACCGTCGCGCAGCCACCGGTCGACCTGGATCCGCTGGATCCCGTAGGCGTCCTCCAGCGACAGGTCCGGAAATGTTCTGGTGAGCGGCTGGATCGCCTCGCCGGTGTCGTAGGCGGTCAGCAGTTCGGCGGCGGCTTTCTCCGCGGAGCCCGGGTCCATGATCGTTCCTCTCGTCCTTTTCGCAGCTCAATCCTGGTTTCCGAGGTCCGCTTCGGCCAAAGGATGCGTCCCACCTCATGGGACGCGACTCCTACAGTGATGGGTATGCCTGAGATTCCGGACGATTCGTACCTCCGTCGGGTGGTGGCCGTATTGGGTGCCTTCCGGGCCGAGGACGGCGAGGTCGGTGCCGCCGAGCTGGCCCGGCGTACCGGTCTGCCCAAGTCGACCGTGCACCGGATCACCGTCGCCCTCGCCGAGGAGGGCCTGCTCGAACGGCAGGGCTCCGCGATGCGGCTGGGGCTGCGGCTGTTCGAGATCGGGCAGCGGGTGCCCCGGCAGCGCGTGCTGCGCGACGCCGCCCTGCCGTACATGACGGACCTGCGGGAGGCGACCCGGCAGACGGTGCACCTCGCCGTGCTGGAGGGCAACGAGGTCGTCTACGTGGAGATCCTCGGCACGCCCGGCGGTCCCGTGATGCCGTCCCGGGTGGGCGGCCGGCTGCCCGCGCACGCGACCGGAGTGGGCAAGGCGATCCTGGCCTACTCCCCACCGCCGGTGACGCGCGCGGTGCTGGACGGGGAGCTCGCCAGGCTCAGCGAGCGCAGCGTGATCGCTCCCGGCCTGCTCGCCCGGGAGCTCGCCGGGATCCGCCGCGACGGTGTCGCCTACGACTACGAGGAGTCCGGCCGCGGCATCGTCTGCGCCGCCAGCCCGGTGCTCGGCCCGGACGGCGAGGTGCTGGGCGCCCTGTCGGTGTCGGGCTGGGTCAACCGGATGCGCCCGGCCGGAGTGGCCCCGGCCGTGCACACCGCGGCGCTCGCCCTTTCCCGCACGCTCGGCCACCGGGACCGTCCCCGGACACCGTCGACCGGCCACGTACGGGCTGAGCGCGGGTTACAGATGGCCGGAATCGGTCCCTGACGGGACGATGGGCGGCACCGGCCACGGCCCGTGGATCCAGTGCGGTGACCTCGGTGTTTATACATCTTGTATAGCGACGATCCGGCTTCTATGGTCATCGCATGGGGCATGACACCGGCCTTTACAGCGGTTCACCAACCCAGTCCGACGTGCGTAAGAAGCCGACTCGCGACCGGATCCTCGACGGGGCCGTGGCGGTGTTCGGCGACAAGTCCTTCGTCGAGGCGACGATGGATGACATCGCCAGGGCGGCGAAGGTCACCCGGGCGACGGTGTACGCCTACTTCCCCGGCAAGGTGGAGATCCTGAGGGCGCTCGTCGCGCGCGTGTACGAGGTCGCCGACGGCGTGTGCGCCTCCCTGGCCGCCCGCGAGGAGTGGTCGCGCGAGGAGGTCCGCGCGTGGCTGCACGAGGCCGCGGCGGGCTGGCGCGAGATGGCGCCGGTGATCAGGGTGCTGGCGGCGGCGGGGTCCACGGCGGTCGGCGACCCCGGCGGTGCCCGCGACCGTTCCCTCGCCGCGCACGAGCGCTACGTGGCGTTGCTGGCCGACCCCCGTCACTGGCCGGACACGCCGCCCGCGGAGGCCCGGCAGCGAGCCCTGATGGCCGTGCTTCAGGTGGAGTCGTTCCTGTCGATCTGGATCGCCGGTGGCTGGCCGCTGGCGACCGACGACCCGTTCGACCTGCTCACGGACGCGATCTGCCACCTGCTCGGGCCCGCGCTGCGCGAACGACCGGGCTGACGGCCTCGAAGGAACCCGCCCGCCCAAGGTGTACACGACACGGAGGAGTTGGTGATGACGACGACGGCAAGGTCCTGGTCCGAGATCTTCGGTGAGCCCGACCGCCTCAGCATCGATCCGGAGTTCGCCGAGCTGCGCAGGGAACAGTCGCTCCGTCGCGTACGCCTGCCGTACGGCGAGCCCGCCTGGCTGGTCACCCGCTACGAGGACGCCAAGGTCGTCCTCGGCGACCCGCGGTTCAGCCGGGCCGCCGCCAACGACCGGGACGAACCCCGGACCCGGTACCACGTGGGATCGCCGGGCAGCCTGCTGCGCCATGACCCACCCGAGCACAGCCGGCTGCGCAGGCTGGTGGCCAAGGCGTTCACCGCCCGGCGCGTCGAGGGGCTGCGGCCCCGCGCCCAGCAGATCGCCGACCAGCTCATCGACCGCATGATGGCCCAGGGCCCGCCCGCCGAGCTGGTCGAGGACTTCGCGCTACCGCTGCCGATCACCGTCATCTGCGAGCTGCTCGGGGTGCCGGTCGAGGACCGGGTCGACTTCCGCCTGTGGTCCGACGCGTTCCTGTCCACCACCAGGTTCACGCCGGAACAGGTCACCGAGTACGTCGGCCGGATGCGGGAGTACATGGCGGGTCTGATCGCCGAGCACCGCGAGGAGCCGCGAGACGACCTGATCGGCGCGCTCGTCACGGCGCGCGACGAGCAGGACCGGCTGTCGGAGGAGGAGCTCCTGGCGATGGCCGAGGGGATCCTGGTCGCCGGGCACGAGACGACGGCCTCCCAGATCCCCAACTTCGTCTACACGCTGCTGACCCACCCCGAACAGCTCGCCGCCGTACGCGCCGATCCCGGGCTGATACCGCAGGCGGTGGAGGAGCTCATGCGCTACGTGCCCCTGGGCGGCGGCGCGGGCAGCGCGCGCTACGCGCTCGAGGACGTCGAGCTTGGCGGCGTGACGGTACGGGCCGGCGAGCCCGTCGTGGTCGCCCTGCAGTCGGCGAACCGCGACGAGTCGATCTACGCGGACCCCGACACCCTCGACCTGCACCGCCGGGAGGCGTCCCACGTCGGTTTCGGGCACGGCCCGCACCACTGCCTGGGCGCCCAGCTGGCCCGGATGGAGCTCCAGGTCGCCCTCGGCGCGCTGGTGCAACGCCTTCCGGGTTTGCGGTTCGCCGGCACCGAACAGGACATCGTCTGGAAGACGGGAACGGCCACCCGAGGACCGGCGCGACTGCCGATCACCTGGGACCGCCCATGAGCACGAAGGAGGACTCATGACCTGGGAGATCGAGGTGGACGCGGGGACCTGCATCGGCTCGGGGATCTGCGCCGGCACCGCCCCGGACCACTTCAAGGTCGTCGACGGTGTCTCCCACCCCCTGCGCCCGGAGACCGACCCGGCCGAGCCGGCGCTCGACGCCGCCGAGTCGTGCCCGGTCGAGGCCATCACCATCCGCGACAAGGAGACCGGCAGGACCCTGGCCCCCGAGGAGTGACCGGCCCGCCTCCGAAGCCCACATACTGTCTCATCGACATCAGCCACCACGGCGTGAAGGAGACGGTGTGAAGGTCACCGCCGGCCAGGTGTTCGCCTGGCGGATGCGGAGGCAGTTCGTCGATCCCCGTGGTGACACGGGCGCGGTCGACGTGGCCGGGAGGTTGTGCGGCGTTCAGGCGCAGGTCGCCTCGGCCGCGGAGACGGCCGTCGGGCTCCGGCAGGCGACGCCGAGGATCGGCGAGGTGAAGCGCCGCCTCGCCGACCGGTCGCTGGTGAAGACCTGGGCGATGCGCGGCACCCTGCACCTGCTCCGGCCCGCCGAGCTGGGCGCTTTCCTGTCACTGGTCGCCTCGGCCCGCGTCTGGGAGAAACCGGCCTGGCAGCGGACGTTCGGCGCGACGCCGCAGGAGGTCGGCGAGCTCGCCGAAGCGGTCCCGGCGATCCTCGACGGTGCGGCGCTGACCCGCGACGAACTCGTCACCGCCCTGGTGGCCGACCAACGGTTCACGGGGATGGAGGAGCAACTGCGGTCCGGCTGGGGCGCGCTCCTCAAGCCGCTGGCGTGGCAGGGCGCCCTGTGCCACGGCCCCGTCCGGAGCGGCAACGTCACCTTCACGAGCCCCGCCCGTCTCATCCCCGGGTGGGACGGGCTGCCGGAGCCCGAAGCGGCCGCGCCCGTCGCCATCGCGGCGTACCTGGGCGCCTACGGACCGGCCACACCGGAGGTGTTCGACGCCTGGCTGACGCGGGGCAGCCTGCGCAGAACGGTCGTGCGCCGGTGGTTCGCGGAGATGGGCGAGCGGCTCACCGAGGTGGAGGTCGACGGCCGGCCGGCGTACGTCCTCACCGAACACGCCGGTGAACTCGCCGACTCCGCGCCCAGCCGGTCGGTGCGGCTCCTGGGGGCCTTCGACCAGTACGTCCTGGGCCCGGGGACCACGGACACCCGCATGCTGCCCGCGGAGCACCGCGCCAGGGTGAGCCGCGCCGGGGGCTGGATCTCGCCGGTCGTCATCGTGGGCGGCCGGATCGCCGGCGTCTGGGAGGCGACCGGCGAGGAGATCGTCGTGTCGCTGTTCCCGGGCGCCGGCGAACCACCGGTCGAGGCCCTGGAGTCGGAGGCCGCTCACGTCCCGCGCGTGAGCGGCCTCGACACCGTCAAGGTACGGACGGCGTAGCCCGCCCGCGGGTCAGGACGGCAGGTGCCACACCTGGTTCGCACCGCCGGTGCAGTCCCAGATCTCCACCTGGGTGCCCGGCGTCGTGGACCAGCCGGTGTCGTCGAGACACCGGTTCGACTGCGGGTTGTACAGCGAGCCGTTGGACTGGGGGATCCAGACCTGCGCGGCGGTGTTGTTGCAGTCGTACAGGTCGACCTTCGTGCCGTTCGCGGTGCCGCCGCCGTTGATGTCCAGGCACTTGCCCAGGACGTGCAGCGTGCTGCCGGCCTCCACGACGGTCCACTGCTGGGCCGCCGTGCCGTTGCACGTGTAGACCTGTATGGGGTTGAAGTTCGTCGTGTCGGAGGAGCGGTCGTCCAGGCACAGGCCGCCGTAGCCGGTGATGGCCTTGCCGCCCGACGGCGGGGGCGTCGTGCCGCCTCCGCCACTCGTCAGCACCCGAACGTAGTCGACCAGCATCGGCACGCCCGACTGCGTCGAGCCGGTGGGCCCGCCGCCGAACGCCGCCGGGAAGCCGCCGCCCATCGCCACGTTGAGGATCATGAAGAAGCCGTGGTGGAGGGCGTTGTTCCAGGTCGTCGCGTCGACCTGGTTCGCGTTGATGGTGAAGAAGTTGTTGCCGTCCAGGTAGTAGCGCAGTTGCTCGGGGGAGACGCTGCGGTCGTACTCCACCGCGTACTGGTGGAAGCCGGCCTGGCAGCCGCCGCAGGCGCGTTCACCGCTGCCGATGCCGGTGGTCTCGTTGCACGGGCCGCCCGGGTTCGTCCCGCAGTGCAGGGTGGCGAACTCCGAGCTGCGTCCGTTGATGTCCTCCATCACGTCGATCTCGCCGATGCTCGGCCAGTTCGTCGCGCCGACCGGCCGCGCGGCCGCGCCGAGCGCCCAGAACGCCGGCCAGTAGCCGGCCGCCGCCGCGCCGGAGACGTTCGGCTGCTGGATCGAGGCCTCCATGCGGAGCTTCCCGCCGGAGGGGGCGGCGAAGTCGGTGCGCTGGGTCTCCACCCGGCCGGAGGTCCAGTGGCCGCTGCCGTCGCGGAGCGGCTTGATCACCAGGTCGCCATTGCCGTCCTGGTAGACGTTCTGCGTGCTGTTGGTCATGGTCTCGACCTCGCCGGTGCCCCAGTTCCCGGCACCGCCCGGATAGCCGGTGCCGGTGTCATAGAGCCAGTTGGCGGTGTTGAGTCCGGTGCCGGAGGCGCCGGTGAAGTCGTCGCTGAAGACGGTGCTCCAGCCCGAGGGCGGTGGGGGGATCGACGCGCCGGAGCTCGGCGCGACGGCGACGGTCGCGGTCAGGGTGGCCGCCGCCGTGACGGCGGCCAGGATGAGTCGGCGAAGGCGCGTTGGCCGAGGTCTCCGCGCGGATATGGCAGGGGGATCCGCGATCACGACGTACCTCTTCTCAGGCAGCCGCTGCCGGACGCGACGGTGCCGGCCGTGGACGGGGGAGTCCGCGGCACCGAGACGTGACAGGGGCGGGGGCGGGGCGGAGAGAGCGCTCTATCGCATGGTCGTCCTCTGTTAAGAATGTTGTCAATACCGCGTCGCCGTTCGCTTGACAGCGCGGATGTGTCGGGGGCGGGTGGGCCGGGTAGCCGAGCGGTCAGTGCGGCGTGCCGTAGCGCCGCCCCGGCAGGAGGGAGAGACCGTGACCGAGTACGAGGCGTCCCGGAGCATCGCCGCGGCTCCGGAGTCGGTCTTCGCGGTGGCGTCCGACGTGGGGGCGATGGACGACTGGTTGCCCCGTGACGTCCACGTGGAGTCGGCCGAACCGCCGGAGGTGACCGTGACCCATGGCGCGGACGTCGACCGGGAGCGTGCCCTGCTGCGTGCCGACCCGGACCAGCTCAGGGTCGAGTGGGGCACCCGCGACACCGATGAGTACGCCGGATGGCTCCAGGTCACCGGCATGGGCACGGGCCCCAGCGAGGTGGTCGTCCACCTGTCCTTCTTCGACCCCGATCACGCGCCGCCCGGTCCGGACGTGGAGGCGGCACTGCACCGCAGCCTGGACCGCCTGGCCGAGAAGGTGGGAAAGGGCGGCGGGTGACCCGGCCTCGCGGCAGCCGCTTCCTCTAGGGTCCTCACAGGGTCACGCCGTCCAGGTGAGGGAAAGGGGCTGTCGCCGGTGGAGATCTGGATCAATCCGAGGTGCTCGAAGTGCCGTTCGGCGCTGTCCCTGCTGGACGCGCAGGGGGCCGGGTACACCGTGCGCCGGTATCTGGACGATCCGCCGACGGCGAAGGAGCTTCAGGACGTCCTCGCCCGGCTCCGGCTGGAGCCCTGGGACATCACCCGTACCGGCGAGCGCGTCGCCGCGGAGCTGGGGATCGCGGACTGGCCGCGGGACGCCGCGACCCGGGACCGCTGGATCGAGGCCCTGGCCGCACACCCGATCCTCATCCAGCGGCCGATCATCACCGCGGATGACGGTACGGCGGTGATCGGCCGGTCCGACGAGGCCGTACGGTCACTGTTCACGTGAGATCCGGCCTTGACCTTCGAGCCGGCTCGAAGGTCTACGGTCAACGTCGTGACCAGCATGCGGATCTCCCAGCTCGCCGAGCGCACCGGCGTCCCGGCCACCACCCTGCGGTTCTACGAGACCGCTGGCCTGTTGCCGGCCGGGCGCAGCCGGTCCGGATATCGCCTCTACGGTCAGGAGTCGATCGAACGCCTGGCGTTCATCCGCGCGGCCAAGCACCTGGGGCTGCCGCTGGAGGAGATCGCCGGCCTGCTGCGAGTGTGGTCCTCGGGGTCGTGCGCGGACGTCAAGGCCGGCCTCCGGCCGCGCGTCGCCGATCGCCTGGCCGAGACCGACGCCCGCGTCGGCGAGCTGACCGCGTTCGCCGCCTCGCTACGGCGGGCGCTGGCCCACCTGGACGCGCTGCCCGACCGGTCCGGCCGCTGTGACCCGCACTGCGGCTTCCCCGGCCCGGCGAACGGTCCGTCCCAGCCCCCGCCGTACGCCGGCGGGCAGCGGTGGCGGGAGGCGCCGGTGGCCTGCTCGCTGACCGGCGGCGCCATGGCCGACCGCGCCCGGCGCTGGCGCGGGCTTCTCGACGGCGCCGGACGGCGGGAGATCGACGAGGGCGTCCGGCTGACACTGCCCGCCGACCGCGCCGCCGCGCTGACCGCGCTCGCGGCCGACGAGCAGCGCTGCTGTCCGTTCTTCGACTTCCGCCTCCACCTCGACGGCCCGGTCGTGCACCTGGAGGTCCGGGCCCCGGCCGACGGCACCGCCCTGCTGACCGAACTGTTCTCCCACTCCTGATCCACCGCCGCCGCGTGACCTCACCGGCCGACCCGTGAGAAGGCCATGCTCGTCCTCCGTTCCATCGCGCTGTTCCTCCTGGCCGCCGTCTTCGAGATCGGCGGTGCCTGGCTGGTCTGGCAGGGAGTACGCGAGCACCGTGGCTGGGTCTGGATCGGCCTGGGGGTGATCGCGCTCGGCGTCTACGGGTTCGTGGCCACCGCTCAGCCCGACCCGCACTTCGGCCGCATCCTGGCCGCGTACGGCGGTGTCTTCGTCGCGGGCTCCCTCACCTGGGGCGTGGTCATGGACGGCTACCGCCCCGACCGGTGGGACGTCATCGGCGCCGTGATCTGCCTGATCGGCGTCGCCGTCATCATGTACGCCCCGCGCACCTGAGCCTCAGCCGGTCGGGCGTCTTGAGCGGACGGTTTACCGCACCCTGGAGAAACGACCCGTCGCAGGGGCATTCCCCGGCCGGCTCGGCGTCGTTGAACCCGACGAGGAATCCCAGGTGGGCGCAGGTCGCCGCTACCGGGCGCTGACGTCACCGGCGGCAGTACGGCGCGGTCTCTTGGTCGTGGGCCGCGCGGAGCTCGGGGTTACGTGGCACGACCGGATGTTCTGACGCGGCCGGGCTTGGCACCGCTTCGCGGCGTTCATCGGGTGGTCGTTGAGTGGGTTGTCCGGGTGTGCTCGGGCCCGGTGCCGGTGGTGGCGCGTGCGTGTTTTTCGGCGGCGCGGAGGATGTCGTCGCCGAGTTGTTCGAGGAATCGGCCCGCGGTGGCGAGTCGGGTTCCGACAGCGGTGTCGGACCCGAAGATGTCGGCGCCGCGCAGCGCGGTGGCGGCGAGTCGCTGGTTGGAGCGGACGCCGACGACCGCGGAGCGGACGCCCGCGTTCTCGTCGAGGAAGTACCGGTGGCGCCGGCTCTGGCTGTCGCGGCCGCGGAGGATCAGCCCGTGCTCGTGCAGCAGGCCGACCGCGTGCGAGATGGTCGCCGCGCTGACCTGCAGGTGCCGCGCCAGCTCGGCGGCCGTGCGGCTGCCGGTCTCGGAGGTGAACAGACAGGCCATCACACCGGCGGCGGTGCGCGGCATGCCGGTCTCGATGAGAGCCGTGGTGAGGTCGGCCACGAACGCGGCCGTCACGTCGGGGCCGGTGTGGTCGCCGGCCCGCCGCGCGGCCGCCGCTGGGCGAGGGGTGCGCCGGGCGCGGTGGATGGTGGCGAGGTGGGCGAGGTCCGCGCGGTAGCGGCCCGGCCCGCCGTTGCGCGCGACTTCGCGGCTGACCGTCGAGGTGGGGCGGCCCAGCCGGCGGGCGATGCCGGCGTAGTCCAGGCCCTGCTCCAACCCGGCGGCGATCTGCCGCCGGTCGGCTCTGGTCAGTCTGCGTCCTGGCATCCGGCGGTTCCCTCCGATCCGGTCGGCTCGCGGTCAGTATGCGAGCCAGGCGCCAACCGTTGCAACGGGCGGCTCCCGGCGTGCATCAGCCGGCAACGTCATTGCAATCGCCGACAGCGGCCGTGAACAGCGAGAACAACGTGAATAAGGAGGAGGCTTCGTTGACTCGGGTTTCACGACCTGCCTAACGTTCGGATCCGCCGGCCGGGCAGCAGCACGAGAGGTGACCGCGTTTCCGGTCACCCGGTGAGGAGCGATGACATGCGTGCCAAGGGCATCACCTACGACACCGGATTCACCCCTGGCGGGCGGTGTTCGCGGCCCGTCTTCGACGCCGAGGCGGTGCGTCGGGAGATCCGTGTCATCGCCGACGACCTGCACTGCGACGCCGTGCGGATCACCGGCGGCGACCCCGAGCGGCTGGCGGTCGCCGCCGGGCATGCCGTCGACGCCGGGCTGGAGGTCTGGTTCTCCCCGTTCCCGTGCGAGCTGCCCGCAACGGAGCTGCTGCCGTACTTCGCCGACTGCGCGGACCACGCCCAGGAGGTGGGGGCGGAGGTCTTCGTCACCGGCTGCGAGCTGAGCCTGTTCATCCCCGGTTTCTTCCCGGGAGACGACAGCCTCGCCAGGATCGACACCCTGGTGGGCGGCGCCCCTGAGTCACTGGCCAAGGTCGCCGAGGTGCCCGCCAAGCTGGACCCATTGCTCGCCGACGCCGCGGCGACGGTGCGCGAACGGTTCCGGGGCAAGATCACCTACGCCTCCGGAACATGGGAACAGATCGATTGGACGCTCTTCGACATCGTGAGCGCGGACGCCTACGGCGATCCCGGGGACGCCTTCCGCCGGGGCCTGCGGGAATACTTCCGGCACGGTAAGCCGCTCGCGGCGACCGAGTTCGGCTGCTGCACCTACCGGGGCGCAGCCGAGCGCGGCGGCATGGGCTGGACAGGTGTCGTCGATCACGACGCCGATCCGCCCCGCGTCAACGGCGATTACGTCCGCGACGAGGAAGAACAGGCCCACTACCTGCGCGAGATGCTCGCCGTCTTCGACGATGAAGGCGTGGACACCGCCTTCTGGTTCACCTTCGCCGGCTATGAGTACCCGCACGACCCCGACCCGCGCTTCGACCTCGACATGGCCTCCTACGGGGTGTGCAAGCTGATGCCCGACGGCGGCCTCGCCCCCAAGGCCTCCTTCCACGCCATGGCCAAGGCATACCAATGAAGCCCACGCCTCCTCGTGCCGCACCGAGACCCTCTCGATGCCGGGCGTACGGCGGGTCGAGCCGATGATCGGGCTCTACCCGTGGCCGACGGTCGACCGGATCCTGACATTTCGGTCATCCGCTTGTCGTGTGCCCACCTTGGAAGAGTCCGTAGGATTGTCGGCGTCTGTTCCGGTCATAGCTACCCAGGGGTCATGCGATGACGCAGCCGACGCCGGACCCGGCGGCTCCAGCGGCCGGGCTGCGAGTCGAGCCGCTGATCGGGCGGACCGGTTTCCAGGCGACGGGGGAGGTGAACGCGGTCAACCGGAGCATGTGGGAGTCGGCGCTGGACGCGTCGGTCGCGGCGGCGGGATCGGGTGCCCTCGCCGGCCCGGTGGTTCACCTGGACCTGTCGGAGCTGACGCGTGTGGACGCCGGAGGCGCGGCGGCGGTCGCGGCGTCCGCCGGACGGCTCGGGCCGGACGGCCGGGTCGTGCTGCACAGCCCGCCCCCGCACCTGCCGCGAATACTCGATGTCCTGTGGCCGCGGGTGCCCGGAATCGAGGTGGAGCCATGAGCGTCGACGCGCCCGGCGCCGCCACCGGGAGGTCCGGCGAGAGTTTCCGGCATCCGGCCCTGTTCTACCGGGGGCGTGAGGAGTATCTGGCCACGACGGTGCCGTTCGTCACCGGCGGCCTGGCCGCCGGCGAACCGGTCGCCGTCGCCGTGCCGCGGCCCAACCTGGAGCTCCTGCGGGAGGCGCTCGGCCGCGAGCTGGGCGGTGACCTGAAGCGGGTCGAGCTGCTGGACATGGCTCAGGTCGGCCGCAACCCCGGACGGATCATCCCGGGGGTGTTGCGGGCGTTCGCCGACCGGCACCCGCACGGCCGAATACGCATCATCGGTGAGCCGATCTGGGCGGGCCGCACCGGCGAGGAGTACCCCGCCTGCCTCCAGCACGAGGCGCTGATCAATCTGGCGTTCGCCGGCCGGCCGGTGTCGATCCTGTGCCCGTACGACGCCGCGGCACTGGACCCCCGCGTGCTGGCCGACGCCGCCACGACCCATCCGGTCCTGGTCGACCGTGCGGCTGAGCGTGTCAGCCGCGGGTTCGCCCCGCGGTGGGCCATCGCGGCCGGCAACGTGCCCCTGCCCGATCCCTTCGGCGACTCCGGCCGCGAACGCGGCGCGGAGGGGGTGGCGACGGTGCGGTTCGACCACACGACTCTGGCTCCCGTCCGGGCCCTGGCGGTGCGCGAGGCCGCCGCGGGCGGGCTGGATCCGGACCGGGTCCTGGACGTCGAACTGGCCGTCAACGAACTCGCCGCCAACAGCCTGGCGCACGGCGGCGGTTCGGGCACACTCCGGGTCTGGATCGCCGGCGGGCGGCTGGTCTGCGAGATCAGCGACGGCGGGCAGATCACCGATCCGCTGGCCGGACGCCGCCCGGTCGACCCGGCCACTCCGGGCGGCCGCGGGCTGCTGCTGGTCAACCAGCTCGCCGACCTGGTCCGGACGCACAGCGTCCCCGGCGCGACGACCATACGCGCCTACTTCCGGCTGTGACCGTGCCGGGACGCTGAGCCGGTCAGCCGCCGGCCACCTCGACGCGGTCGAAGCCCTCTTCCACCGTGGGGGCGACCAGCCGCTTGGCGGTGGCGAGCACGCCGACGAGCGGCACCCGGGCGCGTCCGGTTCGGGCGGCGTTGCGGTCCAGGCAGACCGGGAGCGGCACGTCGACGTACACGGCCCGGACGACCGCGCCGTGCGCCCTGGCGACGGCGAGAGCGGCGCCCGCTCGCCGGGTGACGGATTGGTGTTGTCGACCACGACGTCGCGCCCGGCGGCCAGCAGTTCGTCGACCAGCCGCCGCTGCCGGCGCTCTCGCCGACGTGCGTTCGGCCACTGGTCCTTGCTCACCACCACGTGCGTCCCGGTCAGGTGTCCGGCCACCCACGGGGACAGGCCCATCGAGGGTTCGTCGAGCATCAGCGGGGCCGGCCGGCACATCGTGCCGCGCGACGGCACCCAGGCCGACGCCACGATGGCGGTGGCGGCGGCGAAGGCCACGGCGCACGGCCGGCGGGACCTCTCCTTCGACGACCGGGCCGCGGTCTTCCTGTGGGCCGCCGATCCACTAGGCCCGTCGCGCCCTTAATCCCCGCACAGAGCCGAGCTCAATGCGGGAAAAACGCAGAATCCGGCTCAGTATGCGAGATTCCATCATGGCTGGCCTTGAATAGCCGGTTTCGGTCGTCCACTATGGCTCCATGGTCGATGACACCCGGCTCGGCGAGGTGGACCGCCAGGTGATGGCGGCGCTCCAGCTCGACGGCCGCGCCCCCTGGCATCTCGTCGCCCGTGCCGTCGGCGTCAGCGAGTCCACGGCGCAGCGGCGCTTCGCCGCGCTGCGCGAACGCGGCGCGGCCCGCGTGATCGGCGTCGTCGACGTGCTGCGCTGCGGGCTCGGCGTCCCTGTCCTGACGCGGGTCTCCTGCCGCCCGGGGACCGCCGAGGACGTCGCCGCATCCCTGGCCGCTCGGCCGGAGGCGCGCTTCGTGGCGGTCGTCACCGGCGCCGCCGACGCCGTCGCCGAGTTCGTCGTGCCCACCCACCGTCACCTGCCGCAGCTGCTCACCCGCGACGTGCCGGCGCACGACCAGCTCACCGAGACCGAGACGTTCACCGTGATGCGGACCTTCACCTCCGCGCACGACTGGGATCCCGGGCTGCTGAAACCCGACGCCGCCGCGCTGCTGCGCCCGGAGCCGGTGCGCCCGTTCGAGGACCAGGTGTGGGAGCGGCCCCCGGACCGGCTCGACGACCTGGAACTGGCCATCGCCGCCGAACTCGGCGAGGACGGCCGGATGCCGGTGAAGGAACTCGCCGGCCGGGTGGGCGTCAGCGAGTCCACGGTGGCGCGCCGCATCGACTCGATGGTCGAACGCGGCTGCCTGCGCTTCCGCACGCTCGTCGAGCCGGCGCTCCTCGGCTTCGCGGTCGAGTTCATGCTGTGGCTCGACGTCGAGCCGGCGCACCTGGACTCCGCCGGGCGGCGGCTCGCCTCCCGGCCCGGCGTCAAGTACCTGTCGGCCACGGCCGGCCGGTTCAACCTGTGCGGGCAGGTGTCCCTGCGGCACTTCGCCGACCTGTACCGCTTCACGACCGACGTGGTCGGCGCGCTACCGGGCGTACGCCGCGCCGACACGACTCTTCAGCTCGACACGCTCAAGCGCGCCTGGGTCCCCACCGCGCCGGAGCCCCGTAAGGAAAGGAGTGGCCGGTGAACGCGACGAGCGAACCCTGGCAGTGGGATGAGACGACCTGGCGAAGGCACGTGGACCGGGTCCGGGCCGGCCGCCGGCTGACGCCACCGTGGCCCGGCGGGGCGAAGGTCGCCGTGGCGCTTTCGTTCGACTCCGACCACGAGACCATCCCCCTGCGCGAGGGGGAGACCCGGCCCGGCAAGCTCGCCCAGGGCGAGTACGGCTCACGGGTCGCAGCGCCGCGCATCCTCGCCGCGCTGGAACGGCACGGCGTGCCCGCGACGTTCTTCATGCCGGCGGTGTCGGCGCTGCTGCATCCGGAGGAGGCGCGCGGCTATGTCGCGGCCGGCCACGAGATCGCCGCGCACGGCTGGATCCACGAGCGCAACATGCTGCTCGACCCGGCCGACGAGCGGCTGCTCGCGGTCCGCGCCCTGGACACCCTGGAGGAGATCACCGGCGTACGCCCGGTCGGCCTGCGCACCCCCTCGTGGGACTTCTCCGACGCCACCCTGGACATCATCCGGGAGCTGGGGCTCGTCTACGACTCGTCCCTGATGGCCGACGACGACTGCTACGAACTCCTCGCCGACGGCGAGCCCACCGGCATCGTCGAGCTCCCCGTCGAGTGGATCCGCGACGACGCGCCGTACTTCATGATGGAGCGCTACGGCTCACTGCGCCCGTACACGCCGCCGCGCGAGGTGCTCCGGCTGTGGTGCGACGAGTTCGACGCCGCGCGCGCGGAGGGCGGCCTGTTCCAGCTCACCATGCATCCGCACATCATCGGGCACCGCTCGCGCATGGTCGTGCTGACCGGTCTGCTCGACCACATCGCCGGCTTCGACGACGTCTGGTTCGCCACGCACGCCCAGGTCGCCGAGCACGTCCGCACGGCCCTTCCGCGGCAGACCGCGCCGCCCGGGGAGGCCTCATGAGCGAGCGAACCAAAGAACACGCGCGCCGGGTCACTCCTCCGACGAAGGAGGACTCATGAGCGTCACGCACTCGCGCGAAGCCGTCCGTACGGGCGGGCGGAGCGTCCGGATGACCGACAAGCAGCGCCGCGCGGTCGTCGCCGGGGCGGTCGGCAACACCGTCGAGTGGGTCGACTGGGCGGTCTACTCGGCGTTCGCACCGATCTTCTCCACCCAGTTCTTTCCCAAGGGCGACAAGACCGCCGACCTCCTCGCGACCCTCGCGGTGTTCGCCGTCGGATTCGTGATGCGGCCGGTCGGCGCCGCGGTCCTGGGCGCCTACGCCGACCGGCGCGGCCGCAAGGCGGGCATGACGCTGACCATCTCGATGATGGCCGCCGCGGCGCTGGTGGTCGCGGTGTGCCCGCCGTACGGCGCGGTCGGCGTCGTCGCCCCGGCGGTGCTCCTCATCGCCCGCCTGGTGCAGGGCTTCTCCGCCGGAGGGGAGTTCGGCACGTCCTCGGCGTTCCTCATCGAGTCGGCGTCACCGGGCCGCCGGGCGTTCATCGGGTCCTGGCAGCAGGTCTCGGTCGGCGCCGGCACGCTCATCGCCTCCCTGATGGGCACCCTGCTCACCAGCACGCTGAGCGACGGGGCGCTGTCGGCGTGGGGCTGGCGCGCGGCGTTCGGCGTCGGCGGGCTGCTCGGGCTCGTCGGCCTGTGGCTGCGCACCGCCGTCGAGGAGACCGACGCCTTCACCGAACTGGCCGGGAAGCGCGATGGCGACGCCCGGCCGACTCCGCTCCGGGACATGGTGGCGCGCCACCCGCGCGCCGCGCTGCGCGTCATCGGGATCACGATCGCCGGAACCCTGCTCTACTACGTCTGGGTCAGTTACATGCCCGGGTACGCGCACGCCGCCGAGGGCGTGCCGCTCAGTCGCGCCTTTCTCGCCAACACCCTGGCGATCGTCGCCTTCCTGGTGATGCTGCCGTTCGGCGGGATGCTGTCGGACCGGTTCGGCCGCAAGCCGACGATGACCGCGTTCGCGGCCGGGTTCCTCGTGCTGTCGTGGCCGCTGTTCCAGCTCGTCGGGAACGGTTTCTGGTCGCTGCTGCTGGTCGAGCTGGCCGGGATGTTCTTCCTGGTCGGCTACTCCGCCAACTGCGCGGTCGTGATGGCCGAGCAGTTCCCCGCCGAGGTGCGGACGACGGGCATCGGCCTGCCGTACGCCCTCGCCGTCGCGCTGTTCGGCGGCACCGCGCCGTACGTCACGACCTGGATGGCCACCCACGGGCACCGCGAGAAGGTCTGGGTCTACACGGCGATCGCGGCCGCCATCGGCGTCGTCGTCTACACCACGATGCCCGAGACCAAGGGAAAGGAGATCGAGTGACGACCGAGAGCCGCCATGTACTGGTGACCGGGGCGGCGAGCGGCATCGGCGCCGCCGTCGCGGCGGGGTTCGCCGCGGACGGCTGGACGGTGACCGGGGTGGACCTGCGCGAGGCTCCGCTCCGCGCCTCGCTGGAGGGCCTCGCGGCGGCGCCGATCGTCGCCGACCTGGCCGAACCCGACGCGCCCGAGCGCGTCGTACGTCGGGCGTGGGAGTCCGGCGGGCCCCTCGACGCGCTCGTCAACGCCGCCGGCATCTACCCGGCCCGCGCCTTCCTGGACCTCGACGCGGCCCTGTGGGACCGCGTCCAGGCGGTCAACGTGCGGGCGCCGATGCTGGCCGTCCGCGCGTACGCCGCACTGGCCGTCGCGGCTGGCCGGCCCGGCAGCGTCGTCAACATCAGCTCGGGGGCGGCCCTGCGCGCCCGGCCCGGCGCCGCGCACTACAGCACGTCGAAGGCGGCGCTGGAGATGCTCACGAAGGCCGCGGCCGTGGAGCTCGGCGGAGCCGGCATCCGCGTCAACGCGGTCAGCCCCGGTTTCGTCACGGTCGACAGCGCGGCGAACCCGGTGACCGAGGAGTACGCCGCCGCCGTGTCGGTCAACCCGCTGGGGCGGCGCGGGCGGCCGGGCGACATCGCCGCGGCGGTCCGCTGGCTCGTCTCCCCGGCCGCCGAGTGGGTTACCGGCACGATCCTGCGGGTCGACGGCGGCGCCTCCGCCGGGACGACCACCCTCCCCACCCACTGGCCGGGGCTCACCGACGTGCAGACCCCCGGCCTCGACCCTGAAGGAGGACACCTGTGAGCTCTCGTGAGTACACCGTCGTCGGCGCGGGCGCGATCGGCGGCACCCTCGCCTGGCATCTCGCCCGTGCCGGACACCCGGTGACCGTCGTGGACGCCGACGCCGCGCACGTCGCGGCGATCGCCCGCGACGGCCTCATCCTCGAACGCGGCGGCGTGCGGACGCCGCAGCCGGTCGCCGCGGCGCGCACGCCCGACGAGGTGCACGCGCCGCTCGGCCGGGTGCTGCTCGCGGTGAAGGCGCAGGCCACCGGGACCGCCGCCGGCTGGATCGCCGGGCGCCTCGCCGCGGACGGGTACGTCGTCAGCCTGCAGAACGGGCTGAACGAGGAGCTCATCGCCTCCCACGTGGGCGCCGAGCGTACGGTGGGCGCGTTCGTCGACCTGTTCGCCGACGTCCTGGCCCCGGGCGTGATCGGCGACGGCGGCGCGGGCGCCATCGCGATCGGGGAGATGGACGGCACGGTCTCCGCGCGGGTGCGCGAGCTGGCCGCCGACCTGGGCGCGTGGGGACCCGTCGAGGTCACCGGCAACGTCCCCGGGTACCTCTGGGCCAAGCTGGGCTTCGGGGCGATGCTGACCGCCACCGCGCTGGCCGACGACGCGATGGGCGACCTTCTCGACCGGCACCGCCCGGCCGCGCACGCGCTCGCCCGTGAGGTGTTCGCCGTGGCCGCCGCGGAGGGCGTCACCCTGGAACCGTTCGACGCGTTCGAGCCCTCGGCGTACGTCGACGGCGCCGACCCCGGCAAGTCCGCCTCCGCGACCGACCGGCTGGTCGCGTGGCTGCGGACCCAGACCAAGACCCGCAGCGGCATCTGGCGCGACATCGTGGTGCGCCGCCGCCCGACGGAGGTGCCGACGCAGTACGGGCCCGTGGTCGCCACCGCCGAACGGCACGGCATCGAGGTCCCCGTCCTGCGCCTGCTGCTAGACCAGCTCGCCGAGGTCGAGGCCGACGCGTCCTCGATGGCCGAGTCGCGTGTCGAGCGGCTCGACGCCGCCGCGGCGAACGGACCGGTGCGATGAGCGACCTGCTGGAGTGGATGCGCGCCGGCGTCGGGGAGATGCTCGACGACCTGGGCGAGTACGTCCGGCTGGAGACCCCCAGCGACGACCGGGACCGGCTCGCGGCCGGCCGTGAGTGGGTCGTCTCGTGGCTCGGCCGCCGCCTGGGCGCGCCGGCGTCCGTGCGCGCGTACACCGGCGCGCCGCATGGCGACACCGTCGTGGTCGACTATCCGGGAAGCGGCTCCGGCACCGTGGTCATCCTGGCGCACTACGACACCGTGTGGCCGGTCGGCACGCTCGCCGAGCTGCCGTTCTCCGTCGACGGCGACGTGATCCGCGGTCCGGGGGTGTTCGACATGAAGGCCGGCCTCGTGCAGGCGGTCTGGGCCCTGCGCGGTCTCCGTACGACCGGCCGGCGCCGCCCGCCCGTACGCCTGGTGCTGAACGGCGACGAGGAGATCGGCAGCCCGTCGTCCCGCCCGGTCATCGAGGAGGCCTGCCGCGACGCCGCCGCCGTGCTGGTGTTCGAGGCCAGCGCGGACGGCGCGGTGAAGACGGCACGCAAGGGCGTCGGCCTGTTCGACGTGACGCTGACCGGCGTCGAGGCGCACGCGGGTCTCGACCCCACCGCGGGCGCCAGCGCGATCACCGCGCTGGCGGAGTTCGTGCTCGCGGCGACCGCCCTGACCGACCTGGCGGCGGGTACGACCGTGAACGTCGGCGTGGCCGGCGGCGGCACCCGCCGCAACGTCACCGCCGGATCGGCGCACGCCGGCATCGATGTGCGCGTCGCCGACGAGGCCGAGGCGCGGCGGGTGGAGCGGGCGCTGGCCGAATGGCGGCCGGCGGACCCGCGGGTGGGCGTACGGGTCGACGGGGGCTGGAACCGCCCGGTCATGGCCCGCACCCCGGCCGTCGCGGACCTGTACGAGCGGGCCCGCGACCTCGCCAAGGACCTGGGGCTCGACCTGCGGGAGACGGCGGTCGGCGGCGCCAGCGACGGCAACTTCGCGGCCGCCCTCGGCGTCCCGGTCCTCGACGGCTTCGGCGCGGTGGGGGCCGGCGCCCACGCCCGTACCGAGCACGCCACGGTGTCCGGGATGATCGAGCGCGCCGCCCTGGCGGCCGCCGTCATCGAGTCGTTCGGCTGACGCCCGGCGCCCGCGCGGGCGCGGAGGGACGACGGCGGAGCCGAAGACGAGTAATCTCCCGGTGGGATGGATCCACGCTTAACCGATCTACAAAATCCGGGTGTTCCAGGAGGCGTCCTTGCCCCGATCCTCGCTGCCGTTGGTCGTCGCGGGGCTCACCGCGCTCACCGTCGTCGCTCCGGCCTGCGCCCCGGCGGACAGCACGGGCGACACCAAGACGAGCGCCACGGCGACCGGCACCGCGGCCTGCGTCAAGGACAAGCTCAAGCTGATCAAGCCCGGCACGCTGACGGTCGCCACCGACAAGCCGGCGTTCGCGCCGTGGTTCAAGAACGACGACCCGGCCAACGGACAGGGCTTCGAGAGCGCGGTCACCTATGCCGTGGCGAACAAGCTGGGCTTCGCCAAGAACGAGGTGACCTGGACGACCGAGTCGTTCGACTCCTCCTACGCGCCGGGCCCGAAGAAGTTCGACTTCGACATCAACCAGATCTCGGTCACCCCCGAGCGGCGGAAGGCCGTCACCTTCAGCGACGGCTACTACGACGTCGCACAGGCCGTGGTGGCCGCCGACGGCGGCACGTACGCGGGCGCCACGAGCGTCAACGAGCTCAAGAACGCGCGCATCGCGGTCCAGGTCGGGACGACCGCGTTGCAGGCGGTCCGGCGGCAGATCCAGCCGGCCACCCAGCCGCGCGTCTTCAACAACGAGATCGACGCCATCAACGCCCTGAAGAACAAGCAGGTCGACGTGCTCGTACTGGACCTGCCGACGGCCTTCTACGTCACCGCCGCCCAGGTGAAGAACTCCAAGATCGTCGGTCAGCTCCCGCGGAGCGCCGACGGGAACGAGCAGTTCGGCCTGCTGCTGCAACGGGGCAACCCGCTGGTCGGCTGCCTCAACGTCGCCCTCGGGCAGCTGAAGTCCTCCGGTGAGCTGGCGCGGATCCAGGACCGGTGGCTGACCTCGTCCGCGGGCGCCGCGGTGCTGAAGTGACCCGGCCCGAGAAGACCGCCCTCACGTGACCATGTCCGGTGCGAAGTCCGGTGCGAACCCGCCCGCCTGGGTGAAGAGCGCACGCCAGCTCGAACGCGAGCGGCGGCTGAGGCGGACCGGCCGCCGGTCCGCCTCCGTGGCGACCGCCTCGACGGTCCTCTTCCTGGCCGTCGTGATCGGGGTGGTCGTCTCCTCGCCCGGCTGGCCGCGGGTGCGGGAGACGTTCTTCTCCGCCGGCCGGTTCAGCGACGCGTTCCCCGACGTGCTCCGCGGATTCTGGCTCAACGCCGAGATCTTCCTGATCGCCGAACCGCTGATTCTGGGCCTCGGCCTGCTGGTCGCGCTCGCCCGCAGCCTGACCGGCCCGGTGTTCTTCCCGATCCGGGCCCTCGCCGTCGGCTACACCGACGTCTTCCGCGGCATCCCGACGATCCTGCTGGTCTACCTCGTCGGCTTCGGCGTTCCCGCGCTCAACCTGCGGGGCGCTCCGAGCGATCCGGCCGTGCTGGGCGGTGCGGCGCTCGTCCTGTCCTACGGCGCGTACGTGGCGGAGGTGTTCCGGGCCGGCATCGACTCGGTCCATCCCAGCCAGCGGGCGGCGGCGCGCTCACTCGGGCTGAGCCACGCGCAGAGCCTGCGGTTCGTAGTCCTTCCCCAGGCGGTGCGGCGGGTCGTGCCGCCGCTCCTCAACGACTTCGCCTCGCTGCAGAAGGACACCGCCCTCGTCGCCGTGCTGGGTCCGCTCGAAGCGCTCCGGCAGGCCCAGATCCACTCGGCCGACATGTTCAACTACACGCCGTACCTGGCCGCGGCGGTGCTGTTCATCGCGTTGACCGTGCCGCTCGCCCGGTTCACCGACCACCTCGCGGCCCGCGCCGAGCGGCGACGCGCACCGGGAGGCGGCACATGATCGAGACACCCGCGCTGCTCCGCATGGAGAACGTCTGGAAGACGTACCACTCTCAGCCCGTGCTGCGCGGCATCGATCTGGACGTCGCACCCCATGAGGTGGTCTGCCTCATCGGCGCGTCCGGTTCGGGCAAGTCCACCCTGCTGCGCTGCGTCAACCTCCTGGAGACCGTCGACGACGGCGCGATCTACCTGGACGGCGCCGAGCTCACCGAGGTGGGCGCGGACGCGGACCGGGCACGCCGGCGCATCGGCATGGTCTTCCAGTCGTACAACCTGTTCCCGCACATGTCGGTGCTGGACAACATCACGCTGGCGCCCATCCGTGTGCACCGGACACCACGGGCCACGGCGGTCGCCCAGGCGAAGGAGCTGCTGGAGCGGTTCGACCTGGCGGACAAGGCACAGGAGTACCCGGATCGGCTCTCCGGCGGCCAGCAGCAGCGCGTCGCCATCGTCCGTGCCCTGGCCACCCGGCCGAGCCTGATGCTGCTGGACGAGGTCACCTCCGCACTCGATCCCGAACTGGTGACCGAGGTGCTGAGCATCATCCGCGAGCTCAAGGAGTCCGACATGACGATGGTGCTGGCCACCCATGAGATGGGATTCGCCCGCGACATCGCCGACACCGTCTGCTTCCTCGACGACGGCGTGCTCCTCGAGACGGGCCCGGCCGAACAGATCTTCACCGAGCCGCGGGAGCCGCGGACCCGCGAGTTCCTCCAGCGCGTGCTGGAGGCCCGCCGGATCTAGGACCGAAGACGCCGCTCGGACGGTCCGCGTGACCGATCTGAACGACGGCACGCCCCTGCGTGCCTGGGACGCACCCGAGCGCACGCGCTGGGGCATGTCCGGCGGACCGGAACCGCTGCTGATCGGGCTCGGGCCGACCGGGATGTCCGGCCATGCCGTGGACGGGACGGCCGGCGAGAGGTTCGCCGCCGCTTCCGCCGTCTTCGCCGGAGTCGTCGCCCTGTCCGGAGAGTGGTACGCCGTCACCGGGACCGGTGGGCAGAACCACCCCCCCTGTGGCTGTGGCGGCTGCCGGAGTTCGACCGCGTCATCGAGCTCGCCCGTACCGATCTCAGCGGTGACACGGGGAACAGAAGCCCTGCGGTGGCGCGGTACGCGACCGCCCGGCTCGACGGCAGGGACGTCCTCGTGACCGGTGGCGGCGACGGCCGGGTCGTCCGCGTCGAACCGCCCGCCGCGACCGCTCCCGCGCGCGACCACCGGAGCGCGCCTCGGCGCGCCGAGCCCCGCGCCGCGCGGCACGTCGCACGGAGCGCGTACCGGCCGGTCGCACGGTCGTTGTGACCACCGCGGGCGAGGACGGCATCGTCGCCATCACCGAACACGGCGCGCGCGACTATCGCGTCGACCAGCGGATGCGGAGGCCGGACCGCCGAAGGTCGCAATAGATACCTGAAAGGGGCTATTTTGATAGCGTGAGGTGGCAGGCCCGGCGGGAGGGCGTCTCGGGGGAGTGCTCACAAGGAAAGGGTCGCCATGCGAATCTCGGCACGAGCGGACTACGCGATCCGGGCGCTCCTGGAGCTCGCCGCCGACACCGGCCGGCCGCTCACCTGTGAAGGCATCGCCGAGGCCCAGCAGATCCCGCACCGGTTCCTCAAGGCGGTCTTCCGCGACCTGCGGCGCGCCGAGCTCGTGCGCAGCCAGCGGGGCTGTGAGGGCGGCTACTGGCTGAGCCGCGACGCGGCCTCCATCTCGCTGGCGGCCGTCGTCGCCGCGGTCGACGGCCGGCTGATGACCGTTCACGGGGAGAGCCTCGGCGACCAGCGTTATCCGGGCCCGGCCGCCCGGCTGTCGGAGCTGTGGGCGGGCCTGCAGAAGCGGTTCGAGGACATCCTGGACGGCGTGACCTTGGCCGACCTGCTGGCGGACGACCCGCCCGAGCCCGCCGTGTCGTTGCTGCGCGACGCGGCCCTCAGCGCGTGACGGCGGAACAGACCCGAGAGGGAGGCATCTGGTGGCAGACGACTGGCATGGCGAACTGCGGCACATCCGCGGCGTGGACCTGACCGGTGAGACGAGTCAGACCTCCGGCATGACGCGGCTGGAGGCGATCTCCGGCAAGACGGTGGGCTCGTCGAAGCTCTGGACCGGCAAGACCCTGGTGGCGCCCGCCACGAACTCCGGCGACCACCATCACGGTGAGACGGAGACCTCGATCTACGTCGTGTCGGGCAATCCGGTGTTCGTCTTCGCCGACGGGGAGGACGAGGTACGGCTGGAGACCGAGCCCGGCGACTTCATCTTCGTTCCGCCGTACGCCCCCCATCGCGAGGAGAACCCCGGCGACACGGAAGCGGTCGTGGTGATCTCGCGTACCAGCCAGGAGGGCGTCGTGGTGAACCTGCCGAGTCTGTGGGCGCCGGTCGAGCGCCCATGACCGCCGGCGGTCCGTTGACCGTGGTGGAGTTCACCGACCCGGCGTGCCCGTGGGCCTGGGGCTCGGAGCCGAAGTTCCGCTGGCTCCGCGCCGCGCTGACCGGCCCGGACGGTCACCGCGCGAGGTGGCGCCGGGTCTTCGGGATCCTGTTCGACGATGACGACGATCCGGCGCCGGACCCCGACGCGGAGGCCGCCTGGTATCAGCGGTACATCGCGGACATCGCCGCGCATACGGCGGCCCCGTACGCGCCGCGCCTGCGGTGGGTGGCGCGGAGCAGCTGGCCGTCCTCGCTCGCGGCCAGGGCCGCCGAGGCGCAGGGCGCCGAGGTGGCCGAGCCGGTCCTGCGCCGGCTGCGGGAGACCACCTTCCTGCTGGGCGCGCCCGCCGACCGCGCCGAGACCGTGCTCGACGCCGTCACGGGAGTTCCGGGGCTGGACCACGCCCGGCTCTCCCGCGATCTCGCCTCCGAGGAGGTGCGCTCCGTGGTCCGCCGCGACTGGGCGGAGACACGGGACCCGTTCCCGGAGGTCCTCACCGTCGCGGGGCCGGGCCCGCATCCGGGCCGGGCGAAGGAGGCCGGCCAGCGGTACCGGTTCGCCCTGCCGACGCTGGTGTTCACCGGTCCCGCCGGACGCGCGGTGGTCCCCGGCTGGCGCGAGCTGGACGAGTACGTGGAGGCCGCCGAACGCGTGGCGCCCGGTGTGCGCCTCACGGCTCCGCGCCGCAGCGCGTCGGAGCTCCTCGACCGCCACCGCAGTCTGACCGGGCCGGATCTGGTCCTGCTCGCCGGATCGACCGATCCGCCACCCGGCGCCGTACGGGTCGACGGCGTGGGCGGGCCGGTCTGGCTGCACCCGTCCGAGGCGGCCACCCACCCGGTGCTCCGCGGCTGACCAGCGTCTCCGTCAGGTCGAACGCTCCGTACGGCAAAAGACATATTTAGGTATCTATTGACAGGATTAGCGCTCGCGGTGACGATAGGGGCATGACTTCGACGCATCCGGGTGTGGTCTGCCGCTTCGTCGACTACCGGCTCACGTCCAGCGCCCTGTGTCGGTAGGCGCCGGCATCGGGGCCGCCACCGTCGCCTGAGCCCCTGCCCGCGCGACCGTCGCCGCAGACCGTCTCCATCAGGACCGCCGCCGCGACCTTCCCGCGTGACCGTCCCAGCGCCGAGCCGGTCACCTTCTCCTGATCTCCCCGAACTCACGGACACGCGCCCCGCGCCGTTCCGGTGAATCGCCATGCCCGACGCCCACGAGCCTGCCACCTCTCGGGTGATCACGACCGTTCACGAAAGGTGGACTCGACCCCCCATGAACACCGCTCTCTCCGAACCCAGCAGACGTTCCTTCCTGGGACTCGGTCTCGCCACCGGCTCGTCGCTGCTGCTCGCCGCCGCCTGCGGTTCCGGCGGCGTGGCCGGCGCCGGCGGGACGACGGCCGACACGCTCAAGTGGGGCTGGGACCTGCCCACGTCATGGGATCCGGTGACGTCTTCGGCGGGCTGGGACGTCCACGCTCTCTCGCTCGTGTACGCCGGACTCACCAAGCACGACGAGCAGGGCAACGCGGTGCCGGCCCTCGCCGAGTCGTGGAAGTACGGCGACAAGGGCGGCCGTGTCACATTCAAGCTCCGGTCCGGCCTGAAGTTCAGCGACGGTACGGCGCTGGACGCCACCGCGGTGAAGAAGAGCATCGAGCGCGGACGCGACGCGCCCAAGTCGCTCATCGCCGCGCAACTCGTCGACATCAAGACCGTCAGCGCGCCGGACGCCACGACCGTCGTCCTCGAACTGAAGGCCCCGAACTACCAGATTCCCAGCCTGTTCGCCGGAAAGACCGGAATGGTGGTCAACCCGGCCGCGTTCGAGGGCGACGCCGCGGGACTGGCCACCAAGCCGGCCGGCGCCGGCCCGTACACGCTGACCTCCTATGTGGAGAACTCGCAGGCGACCCTCAAGCGCAACCCCGGCTACTGGGACGCCGCGAACATCAAGACGGAGAACTTCCAGCTGTTCCCGCTGCCGGACGCCGCCACGGTGATCGCCGGTCTGCGGTCCGGCCGCTACAACGTCGCCCAGATCCCGGGCAGCCAGGTCGCCGCGGCGAAGGCCGCCGGGCTCGAGGTCCAGGTGATCCCCTCACTGGTGGTCGCGGTCCTGGACGTCAACGTCACCAAGGCGCCGTTCGACGACCCGAACGTGGTGCTCGCCCTGAAGTACGCGGTGGACCGCGCGGCTCTGCTGAAGACCCAGCAGTTCGGCATCGGCGAGGTCTCCTACCAGCCGTTCCCCAAGGGCTACGTCGGCTACGACCCCGGGCTGGAGGGCATCTACGCCTACAACCCGGCCAAGGCCCGCGCGCTGCTGGCCGCGTCCAAGTACGGTGCGGGAACGCGGGTCACGATCACCGCGTCGAGTCCCGGCACCCTCGCGCAGCAGCTTCAGGCCCAGCTTCAGGCGGTCGGGTTCAAGCCGGCCATCGAGACGATCCCGGAGTCCCAGGCCACCCAGATCATCTACATCCAGCACGACAAGGCCCTGGCCGTGGACGGGTTCGCCGGCCGTGACTCGACCGCCCAGGCCTTCCAGGTGCTGTTCGGCGCCGAAGGCCTGATGAACCCCGGCCGCACCACGTCCCCGGAACTGACCGCGGCGGTCCAGAAGATCGTCCAGACGCCGCTGGAGGACCCGAGGTACCCGGAGGTGGTGCGGGCCGCGACCAGCGCCGCCGTACGCACGATGCCCAACGTGTTCCTCTACACGACACCGCGGATCCTGGCGCATGCCAAGTCGGTGTCGGCGCTGCCGAAGGCCACGGTCGTCCAGCGGTTCGAGGGGGTCACGGCCGCGTGAACGCCCCGGATCGGAGTACCCGATGAGCGCCGTGACCGCGGCGGCGCGGCCGGCCCTTCCCGACGCGGCCGCCGCGTCCCGGCGGCTGTCCGGCTGGGCGCGCAAGGTGCTGCGGATGGCGGTCACCACGGCCACGGTCTTCCTCATCACCTCGTTCGGGACCTACGCGCTCGGCGCGCTGTCCAAGAGCAACCCGGCCGCGGCCGTGCTGGGGGAGACCGCCACCCCGGCGGACATCGCCCGGATGAACCACCAGTTCGGGCTGGACCGGCCACTGCTGGTGCAGTACGCGAGCTGGCTGGGCCACGCCTTCACCGGCGACCTCGGCACCTCCTACTTCACCTCCATCCCGGTCGCCGGCAGCATCCGCCAGGCGCTGCCGGTGGACCTGGGCATCACCGGGCTGGCCGCCCTGTTCGCGGTGCTGATCGGCGGTACGGCCGGGATCGCCGCGGCGCTGAACGGCGGCGGACGGCTGGACCGCTCCGTCACCGCGGTCTGCTCGGTGCTGGGCACGATCCCCGGGTTCGTCATCGGCATCGTGCTGATCGTGATCTTCTCCGCGACGCTGCGGATCCTGCCGGCCGGCGGATACGTGAGCCTCACCACCGATCCGGTCCAGTGGTTCCGGTGCCTGCTCATGCCGTCGTTCGCGCTCAGCCTGAACCTGGCGGCCGGCATCGCCCGGCAGCTCCGGACCTCCCTGGTCGGCACGTTGCGGGAGAACTACGTCGTCGGGGCGACCGTGCGCGGCCTGTCGCGGCGGCGGGTCCTCCTGCGGCACGCGCTGCGCAACGCCGCGGGACCGGCACTCGGGATCCTGACGGTGGGCGTGCCCCTGCTGCTCAGCGGCTCGGTGCCCACCGAGCGGATCTTCAACCTGCCGGGCGTCGCGCTGCTGACGCTCCAGTCGGCGGAGCGGCACGACATCCCGGTGATCCAGGGGACGCTGCTGGTGACCGTGGCCACCGTGCTGCTGTGCAACCTGGTCCTCGGCGCCCTGCTCGCCCGGTTCACCCCGCAGGCGAGGAGGTAGCCGTGCTCACCCTGCGTCGTGCCCTGCGGCTGCGGTCGGCCCGCCTGTCGGCGGTCGTCCTGGTCGTGGTCGCGGTGGCCGCGGTCTTCGGTCACCGGCTCGCCCCCCTCGACCCGCTGGCCCAGGACTCGCGTCACCTGCTGTCCGGACCCACCGCCGGTCACCTCCTCGGCACCGACAGCCTCGGCCGGGACGTGCTCAGCCGCCTCGTCGCCGGCACCGGCTCGTCCCTCGTCGCGACACTGGAGGCCGTCGGCGCGGCGCTCGTGGTCGGCGTCGCCCTCGGGGTCGGCTCGCTGTGGCTGGGGCGCGGCTACGAGTGGACGTCGCTGCGCTTCATCGACGCGCTGCAGACCCTGCCGTACGTCGTGTTCGTGGTCGCCGTCGTCGGCGTGCTCGGCAACGGCCTGGCCCAGGCGATGATCGCGATCGGGCTGCTGTACTCCCCGGTCTTCTTCCGGGTGAGCCGGGCCGCGTCGCTCACGCTGCTGCGCGCCCAGTACGTGGAGGCGGCCGAGCTGTTCGGCGCCGGCCGGCTGTGGATCCTGCGCACCCACCTGTGGAGCAAGATCCTGCCGACCATCGCGGTCACCGCCGCCCAGGCCGGTGCCGAGTGCCTGCTCGCCGTGCAGTCGCTGAGCTTCCTCGGCATCGGGGTGCAGCCGCCGGCGCCCACCTGGGGCGGGATGCTCGCGGACGACCTGGGCTTCCTGGCCCAGCAGCCGTGGGCGCCGTTCATCCCCGCCCTCGCGATCATGATCACGGTGGGCGCGCTGAACGCCGTCGCCGACGCGGTGAGCGACAGCGCCGACCTGCCCCTGGACGCCTCGCCCACCGCGGCCGGAACGGCCGACCCTGTTCAGGAGGTGCCCGATGCCGCCGTCCCCGTCCGCTGAGACCAAGGCCGAGCCCCGGACCGCCGTACCGGCCGCACCGCTGCTTCGCGTCGACGGCCTGCACGTCACGGTCGGCGACGGCAGCCGGGAGGCCGTCCACGACGTCTCGTTCACCGTCCAGCGCGGCGAGGCCGTCGGCCTGGTCGGCGAGTCCGGGAGCGGCAAGACGCTGACCTGCCGGTCGATCCTGGGCGTCCTGCCCAAGGGATGCGCCGTCGGCGCCGGGACCATCGACCTCGGCGGGGTCGAGCTGACCGGGCTGACGCGCCGCCAGTGGGACGGCGTACGCGGCCGGGCCCTCGGCGCGGTCTTCCAGGACCCCGCGTCCTACCTCAACCCGTCGATCACGGTGGGCCGCCAGCTCGCCGAGTCGCTGCAGGTCGCCGCCGGCCTGCCCCGGGCGCGGGCACGGACCCGGGCGGTCGAGCTGCTCGACTCGGTGGGCCTGCGCGACCCGGCCACGGTCTACCACCGGTACCCCGACGAGCTGTCCGGCGGCATGCTCCAGCGGGTCCTGATCGCGATCGCGATCGGCGGCGAGCCCGACCTGCTGATCGCCGATGAGGCCACCACCGCGCTGGACGTGGTGATCCAGGCCGAGGTGCTGGACCTGCTCGCCCGGCTGCGGGCCGAGAGCGGCCTGTCGCTGCTGCTGGTCACCCACGACCTCGCCGTGGTCGCCGAGAGCTGCGACCGGGTGCTGGTGTTCTACGCCGGCGAGCTGGTGGAGTCCGGGCCGACCGCCCAGGTCTTGCGGTCACCGGCCCACCCGTACACCGAGGCGTTGCTGCGGCTCGCCGAGCCCGGCTCGGCCGAGGTGCTTCCCGGGCAGCCGCCGCCGACCGGCGCGAAGCCGCCCGGCTGTCGCTTCGCCGATCGCTGCGCGTACGCCGAGGACCGGTGCACGGCCGGCCCGGTGACGCTGCGGTCGCCGGGCGAGAACCGCGCGGCCCGGTGCGTACGCGTCGAGGAGGAATCATGAGCGAACGCAGTGAGCGAATCGACGAACACAGCGTCCGTGGCCTCTCCTCCGGCGCAGGAGGACCCATCAGCCTGCTGGAGGTCGACGGGCTCGGGGTGTCGTACGGCCGCCGGTCCGGCCGGGTGCTGTCCGGGGTGAGCCTGAGCGTGCGGCCCGGAGAGGTCGTCGGCGTGGTCGGCGAGACCGGCTCGGGTAAGACGACGCTGGTCCGCGCCGTGGTGGGCCTCGTCCCGGCGGACGCCGGACGCGTCACCTTCGACGGCACGGAGGTGACGGCGCTGCGCGGACGACGGCTGCGCGGATTCCGCCGTTCCGGCGGCATCCAGCTGGTCTTCCAGGATCCGCTGCGCTCGCTCGACCCGGACCTGACCGTGGCGGCGATCACCGGCGAGGGACTGGCCGTCGCCGGCGGCCTCACGCGGGCCGAGCAGGCCGAACGCGTGGACGAGGCGCTGATCCGCGTCGGCCTGGACCCCTCGCTCGGCTCCCGGCGGCCCGGCCAGATCTCCGGCGGGCAGCGGCAGCGGGTCGCCCTGGCGCGGGCCATCGCGGTGCGTCCGAAGCTGCTGCTGTGCGACGAGCCGGTCAGCGCTCTGGACGCCTCCAGCCGCAACCGCGTCCTGCTGTTGCTGGACCGGCTGCGCCGTGAGCTCGGCGTCGCGATCGTCATGATCTCCCACGATCTGACCTCGCTGGCCGGGGTGGTGGACCGGGTCGCGGTGCTGTTCGGCGGCCGGCTGGTGGAGCAGGGCCCGGTCGGTGAGGTGTTCGGCGACCCTCGCCACCCGTACACCGCCCTGCTGGTCGCCTCCGCCCCGAGCATCGGCGAACGCCCGCTCGGCCGGCCCGCCGCGAGCCTGCGTCCCGCCCGCGACCGGGAGCCGTGGCGGCACCGCGACGGGTGCCGCTACGCGTCGCTGTGCCCGTTCGCCACCGAGGAGTGCGCCGTCGAACCGCGGCGCGAAGCGCGGGCGGATGGCCGGGCCGTGGCCTGCCACCACGCCGACACCTGGTCCGACCTGGTCGGGCCGACGAGAGGAACAACGGGATGAGCATCGAGTTCATCGGAATAGCCGCCACCCAGAAGCACACCGAGACCGAGATCGAGACCGTGCCCGACGGCCCGGTGGTGGACGCGGACTACCTGCGGGCGCTCGCCGGGGCGCACGAGGACGCCGGGTTCGACCGGGTGCTGGTCGCCCACTCCTCGGCCAGCCCGGACGGCTTCATCATCGCCGACCAGGTGCTCACCGGAACCGACCGGCTCGGCGTGCTGCTGGCACACCGGCCCGGCTTCGTGGCGCCGACGCTGGCGGCGCGCAAGTTCGCCACCCTCGACGCCTTCCACCCCGGCCGGGTCGCGCTGCACGTCATCACCGGCGGCGACGACGCGGACCAGGCCAGGGACGGCGACATCACCGACAAGCCGACCCGCTACCGGCGTACGGACGAGTTCCTCGACGTGCTGCGCCTGGAGTGGGAGTCCACCGCGCCGTTCGACTACGACGGGGAGTTCTACCAGGTGCGCGGCGGCTTCACGCCCGTACGCCCGGACGGCCGGATCCCGGTCTACTTCGGCGGCGCCTCCGCGGACGCGGTACGGGTCGGCGGGAAACACGCCGACGTGTACGCGTTCTGGGGCGAGCCGCTGGCCGGGATCGCCGAACGCATCGCCGAGGTGCGCGCCGCCGCGGCGCCGCACGGCCGCGACCCGCGGTTCAGCGTCAGCCTGCGGCCCATCCCGGCCGCGACCGAGGCCGAGGCATGGGAGCGCGCACGCGAGATCCTCCGGCTCACCCGGGAACGGGCCGGCGAGCTGAAGAAGACCTTCAACATCGACGGGTCCGCCCAGCAGGGCAGCAGGCGGCTCCTGGACTTCGCCGCCCAGGCGGAGGTGCACGACGAACGGCTGTGGACCGCGATCGCCAAGGAGACCGGCGCGGCCGGGAACTCCACCGCCCTGGTCGGCAGCTACGAACAGGTCGCCGAGTCGCTGCTCGACTACGTCAACCTCGGCGTCGGCACCCTGCTCATCCGCGGGTTCACCCCGCTCGCCGACGCCACCGACTACGGAAACCTCATCCGCCTGGTGCGCGCCCAGGCCCTGACCGGCATCCCCGCCTAGAAAGAGAGCGGACATGACCTTCGAACTCCTCGGCATGGTCGGGACGCGGGACGCGTCCGAGACGCACGGCGACCACTACGGCACCATCGACGCCGACTATCTGACGAGGTTCGCCCAGGCCCACGAGACTGCCGGGTTCGACCGCGTCCTCATCGGGTACGGCGCGACCGGCGCGGACGGGTTCGCCGTCGCCGCGCACGTGCTGAACGCCACGACCAGGCTCAAGGTGCTGATCGCGCACCGGCCCGGCTTCGTCGCGCCGACCCTGGTCGCCCGCAAGCTGGCCACCCTGGACCAGCTGACCGGCGGCGGACGGGTCGCGATCCACCACATCAGCGGCGGTGACGAGGCGGACCAGAAACGCGACGGCGACTTCGCCGACCACGACCGGCGGTACGCGCGGACGGCCGAGTTCATGAGCCTGCTGCGGCGCGTCTGGAGCGCGGACGAGCCGTTCGACCACGGCGGCGAGTTCTACCGGGTGGAGGGCGCCTTCAGCACGGTCCGGCCGGCCACGCCCGACGGCATCCCGCTGTACTTCGGCGGCGCCTCGCCCGCCGCGATCGAGGTCGGCGCCGAGCACGCCGACGTCTACATGCTGTGGGGCGAGCCGAGGCGGCAGGTCGCCGAGCGGATCGCCGCGCTGCGTGAGGCCGCCGCCGCGCACGGCCGTACCCTGCGGTTCAGCCTGTCGATCAGGCCGATCATCGCCGACACGGAGGACGCGGCGTGGGAGCGGGCCGAACGCATCCGCGCGCTCACCGCCGAGCGGGCCGGCGCGTCCCACCCGTACCGCATGTCCACCTCGGTGGGCTCCGCCCGGCTGCAACGGCAGGCGGCCGAGAGCGAACGCCACGACGAGCGGCTCTGGTACGGCATCACCGCGCTCACCGGGCCGGGCGGCAACTCCACCGCGCTGGTCGGCACGGCGGAGCAGGTCGCGGACGCGCTCGACGGCTACCGGCGGGTGGGCGTCGACACCATCCTGATCCGCGGCTTCGACCCACTGGAGGACGTGGTCGACTGGGGCCGGCGCCTGGTACCGCTGCTGCGCGCGAACGCCGCGGCGCTGGTCTGATCCGGTGACCCTGCCCACCATCTCGCCCACCACGTCCCACTGGGGCGCGTACCGGGTGCGGCGGCACGAGGACGGTTCCGTCGCCGTGCTGCCGCACCCGCGCGACCCCGACCCGTCGCCGCTCCTCGGCAACGTCGCCGGCGCCCTCGCGCACCCGACGCGGGTGAGCGCGCCGGCGATACGCCGGGGCTGGCTCGATCACGGGCCCGGCCCCAGCGACCGGCGGGGCGCCGAGGAGTTCGTCGAGGTCGGCTGGGACGAGGCCCTGGACCTGCTGGCCGCCGAACTGGCGCGGGTCCGCGACCGGTACGGCAACGAAGCCGTCTACGGCAACGAAGCCGTCTACGGCGGCTCCTACGGCTGGGCGAGCGCGGGCCGCTTCCACCACGCGCAGAGCCGGCTGCACCGGTTCCTGGCGATGTTCGGCGGCTACACCGGATCGCGCAACTCCTACAGCCTCGGCACCTCACTGGTGCTGCTGCCGCACCTGGTGGGCGACGTCGACGCGGTCCTGCGGTGCGCCTCCAGCTGGCAGACCATCGAGGACGCCACCGAACTCATCGTGGCGTTCGGCGGGATGCCGGCCAAGAACGTGCACGTCGTGCCCGGCGGGGTGACGCGGCACCGCACCGCGGCCCGGCTGGCCGCCCTCGCCGCGGCCGGGGTACGGGTCGCGCTGGTCAGCCCGCTCCGCGACGACCTGCCCGAGGGGCTCGACGCCACCTGGTACCCGATCGTCCCGGCCACCGACGTGGCGCTCATGCTGGGCCTGGCGCACACCCTGCTCGCCGAGGACCTGCACGACCGTGCGTTCCTCGACCGGTACTGCACCGGTTTCGAGGCGTTCGAGCGGTACCTGCTCGGCCGCGCCGACGGAGTGGTCAAGGACGCCGCGTGGGCGTCGGCACGGTGCGGGATCGCGTCCGCCGACATCGTGGCGCTGGCGCGCCGGATGGCCGCGTCGCGGACCCCGGTCACCGTCACCTGGTCGTTGCAGCGCGTCCAGCACGGCGAGCAGCCGGTCTGGGCAGGGCTGGCGCTCGCCGCGATGCTCGGCGGGATCGGGTTGCCGGGCGGCGGGTTCGGCCACGGCTACGGCTCGATGGGCGACGTCGGCGACGACGGGCCGCGGGTGCGGCTGCCGGGACCGCCGGCGGTGCCCAACCCCGTAGGCGCCTTCATCCCGGTGGCCCGCGTCGCCGACATGCTGCTGCACCCCGGCGAGCCCTTCCGCTACGACGGCGCCACCCACACCTATC
The DNA here is from genome assembly GCF_050936355.1 of Actinoallomurus sp. CA-142502. NCBI lineage: Bacteria > Bacillati > Actinomycetota > Actinomycetes > Streptosporangiales > Thermomonosporaceae > Actinoallomurus > Actinoallomurus sp. CA-142502. The sequence goes on along the minus strand of NZ_JBNJMY010000001.1, from coordinate 6,867,948 downwards.
ACGAGATCCGGCTCGGCCAGGCCCGCGACGACTACGCGATCCTGGCCGCCCTGGCCGGCCGGCTGGGCTTCGGCGACCGGTTCACCGAGGGGCGGACCGCCCGCCAGTGGATCGAGCACCTCTACACCTCCTGGCGGAACGAGGAGCAGCCGTCGTTCGAGCGCTTCTGGGCGGACGGGGAGCTGCGGCTGCCGCCGGGCCCCCGCCGCTTCACGCTGTTCGAACGGTTCCGGGCCGACCCCGCGGGCGCGCCGCTGAGCACGCCGAGCGGCCGGATCGAGATCGCCTCGGAGGTGGTGGCGGGCTTCGGCCTGCCCTACTGCCCCGGCCACCCGGTCTGGCTGGAGCCCGACGAGTGGCTCGGCGCACCGGCGGCAGCCCGCCACCCGCTGCACCTGATCGCCGACCAACCGGCCACCCGGCTGCACAGCCAGCTCGACGTCGGCGAGGTCAGCCGGGGTAGCAAGGTCGCCGGCCGGGAGCCCCTGACCATGCATCCCGATGACGCCGCGGCCCGCGGCATCGCCCCCGGCGACCTCGTCCGGGTCTTCAACGACCGCGGCGCCTGCCTCGCCGGAGCGGTGCTGAGCGAACGCATCCGGCCCGGAGTCGTCCGGCTCGCCACGGGCGCCTGGTACGACCCGCACGGGGCACTGTGCGTCCACGGCAACCCCAACGTCCTCACCGCCGACGTGCCCAGCTCGGAGCTGTCCCAGGGCTGCACCGGCCAGCACGCGCTCGTCCAGGTCGAGCGGTACGCCGGTGACCCACCGCCGCTGACCGTTCTCCGGCCGCCCCCGATCAGGAAGAGGAGACGCTGATGCCCACCGACGCGCCGCCGGACACGGCACCGCCGCCGTACGCGCCCGAGCGGCTGGCCGACGTCGTCGCCGCGCTCGCGGCCCGCGCCGACGAGCACGACCGCGACGGGTCCTTCCCGTTCGAGGGGGTCGCCGCCGTGCACGACGCCGGCCTCCTCACCGCGACCGTCGGCACGGACTTCGGCGGCGCCGGCGCCGGCCTCGCCGAGACCGTACGGATCCTGCGCGGACTCGGCGCGGGTGACCCGTCGGTCGCCCTGGTCACCGCGATGACGCTGTTCATCCATGCGCTGCAGGCGCGCGGCGGCGCCTGGCCCGAGCCGGTCTACCGGGAACTCCTGGCCACGCCCGGTCCGGCGCTCGTCAACGGGCTGCGGGTGGAGCCGGACCTCGGCACGCCGGCGCGCGGCGGCCTGCCCGCCACGACGGCCCGGCGCGACGGCGACCACTGGTCCCTCACCGGACGGAAGATCTTCTCCACCGGCGCGGTCGGCCTGAGCTGGATGGCGGTCTGGGCCCGCACCGACGACGAACCCGCGCGCGTCGGCTCGTTCCTCGTACGCGCCGGCAGCCCGGGAATCGTCATCGAGCCGACCTGGGACCACCTGGGGCTGCGCGCCAGCCGCAGCGACGACGTGATCCTCACCGACGTGCCGGTGCCCCTCGGCTCCGTGGCGAACCTCGCCGAACCCGGACCGGGACGAGGCGGCGACCAGGCCGCCTGGAACTCCCTCGGCCTCACCGCCCTCTACCTCGGCGTCGCCGGGGCCGCGCGGGACTGGCTCGTACGGTTCCTGCACGAGCGGGTCCCCACCTCGCTCGGCGCGCCGCTGGCGACCCTGCCGCGGTTCCAGACCGCGGTCGGCGAGATCGAGACCGCGCTCACCGGCGCGAACGACCTCGTCGACGCCCTGGCCTGCCGCTACGACGAGGGCGACCTGCCCGAGGGCCACGCCGAGACCGCCAAGCTGCTCGGCACCCGCGCGGCGATCACCGCCGTCGAACAGGCCGTGGCTCTCGTCGGCAACAACGGCCTGACCAGGAACAACCCCCTGCAACGGCACTACCGGGACGTGCTGTGCGCCCGGGTCCACACCCCACAGGACGACGTCATCACCGCCGCGGCGGGCCGTACCGCGCTCGCCCGCGCCGACTCGGAAGAGCTGAGGAACCGGCCATGACCGAACCCGCCACCCTGCCCACCGTCCGCTCCTGGCTCCCCGCCGGCGAGCTCCACCAGCGCGGCACCGTCCTGCTGTTCCCCGGCCGCGGCGAGCACGGAGGCGTCTACGAGCGGCTGGGCCGCCGGCTCTCCGCCGACGCCTACGCCGTCCATGCCGCCGACAGCACCCCCGGCGACGACCTGGACACCCTCGCCCGGCTGGTGGACGAGGTCGCCGCGACCTCGGCCGGGCCGATCGTGCTGGCCGGCTCGGACACCGGCGCCCTCCAGGCCCTCGCCGTGGCCGCCGCGCGGAGTCGCCCACCGGACGGCGTCATCATCGCCGGGCTCGCCGCCTTCGGGACGACGCCCCAGTCCTCATGGACGGACGAACTCGAGGCGCGCACCGCCTGCCCCACGCACCGGCAACGCCTCACCGACGACATCCGGTTCGTCCGCGGCTCGCTGTCCGCACCGCCGCCGCCGGCGCTGCTGTCCGCCGAGCTCCCGCTGGACCGGATCAGCCTGCCCGTACTCCTCCTGCACGGCGACGCCGACCCGGTCACCCCACCGGCGACCGCACGCTCGATCGCCGCCCGGCTGCCCGCCGCCGAGCTGGGAATCGTCCGGGGAGGACGACACGACGTCCTCAACGACCTCGACCACCGCAGCGTCGCCGCCCACGTCGTGCAGTGGCTCGAACGCCTGCGCTCCGGCCCGGACCGCGGCCCCGCCGTGGTCGTCGAGCCCCTCAGCTGAGTACGCGTCCCGTTCCCCTCTCCACCGTGAGGTGAGGTCACCATGGCCAGCATTCTGTCCGTCTCCGGAAGCCCGTCCGTCACCTCCCGTACCGCCCGGCTCCTCGATCACGTGGCGGCCCGGCTGGCGGCCCAGGGCCACCAGGTGACGCCGTTGGAGGTACGCGGCCTGCCGAGCGAGGCGCTGCTCGGCGCGGACTTCGGGCATCCGGCGATCGTCGCGGCCACCGAGCTGTTCGAGCAGGCCGACGGCGTCGTCATCGGCACCCCCGTCTACAAGGCGGCCTACTCGGGCCTGCTCAAGTCGCTGCTGGACCTGCTCCCGCAGTACGCGCTCACCGGCAAGACCATCCTGCCGCTGGCCACGGGCGGCAGCACGGCCCACGTCCTGGCCATCGACTATGCCCTGCGCCCCGTCCTGTCCTCCATGGGCGCACGGCACATCGTCCAGGGCTGGTTCGTCCTGGACCGCCACATCACCGCCCACGAAGACGGGAGCACGAGCGTCGAGGCCGGCACCGAAGAGGCACTCGCCCGCCTGGTCGACCACTTCTCCGCCGAGGTCGGCGCCGTCCCACGACTCGCCGCCGCCGGCTGAGCGCCCGCCTGAAAGCGGTTCGGCACACCGCGAGATCAGGGCAGGAACGTGAGTGCCAGAAGGCCCGTGCAGAGTGCCGCGAGAGCGATCCACCCCGTCAACGGGATGGCCGGGAGGCGCAGCCGGCGACGGGCGGTGGTCGTTCCGGCGGCCGGAGAGGCGGGGAGGTCCTCGTCGAGGAGGTCGGCGTCGGGCGGCAGGCCGCGGTACCACCACAGTGCCAGCCTTCGCCAGCGTTCCTCGCCGCGGTCGGGCTCCGACGGGTCCAGCCGGTCGAGGAGTGCGCCGCGGTACAGGTCGAAGGCGACCTTGACCCGCATCCCGTACAGGCGTGCGGAACGGAGCGCGCCGACGTAGGCGGCCCACGCCAGCAGGCCGCCGCCCCAGTAGCAGGCCAGGAAGACCCCTGGGGATTCGCCCGCTGCCAGGGCGAGGACTCCTGCGATCACGGAGAAGACCGCCGACAGTGTCGAGACGACCAGCTGGAACTCGAGATCGGCCTTGGCCGCCGAAAGAGGCGCGGTGAGCTCGGGCGGCAGGAGCGGGTGGAGCCGCGGCCAGACGATCGCCGCGTCGATGCCGTACCGGTCGTAGGGGTAGAGCTCGGCGTTGCGCAGGATGTTGCCCAGCCGCGTCGCCTGGACGTCATCGGGCCGGCTCGGCAGCGGATAGGTGTGGTGGATGCGCTCGTAGTCGGCCGGATCGGCGGGGTCGAGGCGTTCGAGTCTCCGGCGGTGCCAGCGGCGGCCCGCCTTCGCGACCCGGAGGCCGATCGGTGACCTCCAGTGGCCTTCGTACCAGCTGATCAGCGTGGAGGTGTGGGCGGCGACGACGTTGGCGAGCACTCCGGCCAGCAGCACGACGCCCGTGATGACCAGGCCTTTGGCCGTGGGGGTGAGCCGGTCCCAGGTGCGGCTCGAGGTCGCGGCCCCGTTCCACCAGACCATCGCCAGGATCGCGACCGATCCGACGAGGATCAGGGCGGGCAGGAACGCGTTCATGACGAACCTGCGGTCGAGCAGGCCGAATGTGTCCTTGCCGAGCTGGCCGAGCATGTCCCTACCTCATCCGCAGCCGGTGGGGTGGCAGGCCGGGATTCGTGCATGGTGGAGGATGCCGGGGATCGAAGTAGTCGAGGTCGTTGACGAACAGGCATCCGTCAGCGCGGCATCGCACCCGGGCCGACGGCGTGCGCGGGGGGCCGTGCAGCCGGCCGTCGTCGTTGGCTCCGTGCACGCCCATCTCGTCGGGCGGGGGATCGTAGGCACCAGAGCCGAGAAAGGCGAAGAGTTCGCTCACCGGGAGCACGGCGGTGACGGCTCCGCCGCCCGTCAGCACGATGGCCGGGGGACCGAGTTCGAGGAAGGTGACGCCGGGAGAGTCGGCGAACTCGGTGAAGGTCAGATCCTCGTCGGCGACGACCGCCGGCGGGAGCGCCGCCGAGGACAGTGGGGAGATCCCTTCATCGAGCGCGGACCGCAGGCCGGCCCCTGTCACGACCGCGACCGGATCTCCGCCGGTGACGACGATGCCGAAGTCACGGGAGCCGAGGACCTCCAGCGCGCTCGCGGGCGTCGACGACGCCTCCAGCAGCATGAAGGAGCCCGTCGCTCGCGACAGCAGGGTGTCGTCGTGGTTCCCCGTCGTCATCGCCAGTCTCCGATCAGCACGAACGGCGCCCAGTAGTAGGGGTGGGCGTACGGGGTCAGCAGATAGTCCGGGGAGGCGGCCTCCCGGTACCGGGAGGCCGCCCGGCTACGGGCCACGGCCGCCGTCAACCGCCGGTGCTCGGAAAGTCCGGGCGGAACCGCGTCGGCCAGGCGCTCGTAGTCGGCGCACGCCGCGACGTAGTCGCCGGCCCGGTAGCGGGCGTCGGCGATGTTCCGCTCCAGTAGGAGCCGGACGCTGGACGGCATCGTGTCGTGGGCGGTCGCCACGGCCTCGGAACAGTAGTCGATGACATCGGCGAGGGAGGTCGCGCGAAGCCGCCGCTGTGCCAGGCTCAGCGCCTCGGCTCGGCTCCGCCCTTCGACGAGACCGGAGTAGAAGCCTCGCATCAGCAGGCTCGTCGACAGGTCGTCGACCGCCCACAGGGAGACGAGGACGCTCGCCGCACCGGCGTAGATGAGCGATCGGGCCAGGCCGATGAGCTCGTCGCCCAGGCGCCGTCCGCTGACGCCGCTCTCGCAGGCGCTCAGCGTGATCAGGCCGGCGGGCAGGGGCATCGCCATGATGCGTTCGGCGGTCAGCACGCCGTCGCCATCGGCGCCGGGCGCCATGAGGATCGCCGACCTGAGCGGGTGCTCCGGGTCGAACCGGCCGTGGCAGGCGAAGTGGAGGACGCGCGCCGGGCCACCGGAACCGAGGTCACCCTCCAGTGCGTCGATCGTGGCGTCCGCTCCGCTGCGCAGGACCGTGTCGGCGGCGAACAGCCCGGCGATCGAGGTCGCCTGCTCCCTCGCATGTACCAGCGGCAGGTCCGCGCGGGTGTCGGCGTACAGGAGGACTCGACGGCTACCTGGCCGTGCCTTCGCCCGGCAGTGCCGCATGACGGCTGCGCTCGGCGCGTAGCAGACGGCGTTGCGGTCGGCGAGCGGGCCTTCGTCGACGTGTAAGGCGTGCATGGGCACCAGGTGCAGAAGGTCGTGCGGGACGATCCACACGAGGTCGCGCGGTTCGCTCATCCGCCGGATCGGCTCGATGAGCTGGCTGAGCGGTTCCACCCAGTCGGCGGGTTCGCGGGACCGCAGCGTCCGGGCGGGCTGGGCGTGGCCGAAGACGTCCTCGATCAGGGTACGGATCTGGCTCCGTCCCAGCGGGATCTCCTCGAGACGGGGCTGGAGCAGGTCGGCGCGGGCGAGGAAGAGCAGCGTGCTGTCCTCGCCCACGAAGTACTCGGCGAGCAGGACGTCCGCGGGCAGCATTCCCCGCACCTCTTCATAGGTGATCGCGTCGGCGCGGCGGAGCTGCGCGTACTCGGCGCCGTCCGCGCCGACCTCGGCCATCTCGCGCCAGAGGTCCTCCAGCCGGGACCTCGCCTCCCGTACCTCCGCCAGTGCCTCCTCGGACACCGCTCCGACCGAGGACCGCCGTGCTTCGGCGAGGAGTCGCCGCTCGCGTCCGACCAGGTCATGGTAGGGGGCGGCATCCAGCTCGGGCAGGTTCCCGGCGAGCAACTCCAGCATGGCGCGCGAGCGGGCCCGCTCGGCGAGCTCGAACGCGACGGCGGCGGGCAGGTCCGGCCATGCCGGGTCCGGCCGCCGCTCCGCCGAGGCCAGCAAGGACAGCAGCCGCTCATAGAGCGGTTCGGTGGCACCTCCGATCCGCATCCGGAGATCCGCGTCGAGGGCCAGGACGCGAGCCTCTTCCCTGAGCGACAGCGCACGGCCCAGGTTCCGCACCGCGCCGACCGGGTCGACCGCCCGCTGCGCCATGCCCAGCTGAAGGGAGACCGTATAGGCGTGCGTCAGCTGCCGGTCGCGTTCGAGGACCGCGGATGCCTGCTCAAGGGCCTCTGCCGCGGCGCGGAACCGGCCGAGGAACCACAGGCGCTTCCCCTCTTCCACCAGGGCCTGCGACTCCTCGTGCTTCCAGCCGAGAGTCGTGATCATGGGGCCGAGCCCGGCGGCCTCATCGTCGATCTCCTCCATCGGCCACAGCCCGATCGCGGACATCGCGATGGCCGTCTTGGAGGCGTCGACCACGCGGTACGTCACCCGGTTCATCGGGGCGAACCCGGCCACGCGTCGATCGCGGTTCAAACGCCACAGAAGATTCAAGACGGAGGGGCGGATCTGGCGATATCGGGCGTAAAGCTCGTTCGCGACGTCGTGCTCGTTCAGCGAAGAATGGCAGACCGCCGCCGCCAGCAGCACCCACTGGCGCATCGCCGGGCTGAGCCGCCTGTCCAGCAGTGGCAGGAGACCTGCGAGTATCTCCTCGGGAGACGCCGCGACGATGGACTCCTTCTGCTGACGGGCCGCGGCGGCGTAATCGGAGGCCTTCATGGCCCACAAGTCGTTCAAGCCGTACTCGCGCCAGATCCGCAGCGCCTCCTGGCGGGCGGCGAATCCCTCGTCGAGGCGGTTCGCGTACTGGAACGCACCGGATCGGGTGTTCGCGCAGAGGGCCAGGGCCAGGTCCACGGCGCGCCGCGTGGGCTCGTCGCCTGCGTCCGAGATGAGGAGACGCGCACGGGCGACCAAGCCGACGGCGTGGTCGAGCCAGTCGTCCGGGCCGATGACGAGGTCGGGGGTTCCGGTCTGGCCGCCCATGACCGCCGATTCCGCCTGGGAGCACAGGGTGCCGATGAACGCCAGGTTCGGGGCTCGGTGACGGGCGACGCGGCGGACCACCGAGTCCGCCAACCACGCCTCGACGATGTGGTCACGCTCGTCGTCGGAGGCGCCGATGAAGCCGACCGCGTCCTGACGCCGGTACTCCCATTCGGGGCCGCGATTCACGAATGTCAGGTACAGCATCAGGGCCATCTCGCTGGGGACCAGCCAGCAGGCGAACCACACGAGGCCGTGGCCGCCGCTGTACTCCGCGGCGGCGAGGAAGAAGATCCCCTTGTCGAGGAAGACCATGGACAGAAGAGGGACGAGGTTCAGGACGGGGATCCGACGCAGGACAGAGCTCGCGATCACCGGAGGGAGAAGAATCAGCGCGGGCGCCAGCCACCACGCGTCACCGACCAGCGCCGGATGGCCGTCCCAGAGATCTGCCAGCGGCCCGGCCACCGGCACCGCGAACAGGAGGGCGAGGAGACCGCCCAGAACCTCCAGTAAGAGGATGCGGGTGCGCGTTCTTCGGGTGACGACGGCCGTGATCCGGTACCGGACAGTCGCCGATACGAGCACGCACACGGCCAGGAGCAGTAAGGCCAACCTGGTCGGGCTCGGTTCTCGGAGCTGCGCGACGACGGCGATGACCAAGGGCGTGACCGCGACTCCGCAGGCGCTCAGGCGGATGAACCGGGCCGCCATCCCGAGGCGGCCTCCGGGGGTGGCCACTGAGTCATCATGCCAGGCCGGGGTCGGTGAGAACACTCCTTGCCCGGTGGCGGTCTTTGCGGTACGACGGGCGTACGTGTCCGCGGCAGGCGTCTTCGACAGGGGCGGCCTGATGTCCACGATTCCCCTCGTCCTCAAGCTCCTCGTGGTGGCGACCTGTATCGAGTGCGTGGTGCTCCGGCGCCGCATCGCGTTCCGGAGCGCACGGGAGGAGAACACCCTTCTCGACCTTTTCTCGGCGATGCCTCCGCTACTGCAGCTCGAACTGTCCGCGGCGCTCTCGGTCGTCGTGTGGGCGCCGCTGATGTGGCTGTCGCACTGGCCGCTCGATGTCGCCGCGGAGCTGGTCGGAGTCGGAGCGCTGATCGTCGTCGGACTGGCGCTGGGTCTGGCCAAAGGGGCTGAGGCCGTGCTCGGCGCCGCTGTCGTCTTCGGACTCGTGACGCCCGACGACCGGCTCTTCACCGGTTTCGTCCTTCCCGCCGCCGCCGCGTACCTGATTCGAGTGGTCCACACCGATCCGGACTTCTGGAGGACCGGCGTCCAGCAGATGCGGGCTCTCTCCCGGCAGACGGCCGACCTCGCCCCACCCACACTGCTGGACCGGTTCTGGCAGGCCGTCCTGGCGGCCGTCGCGGCGCTCCCCGTCGTAGCCGTCGCGGCCTTGCCCATGCCCGGCGCCACCGTCACCGACCAGATCCTGCGGTGGACGGCAGCGGTGATGGTCACCGGGCAACTCGCCGGCACCCTCTGGTCCGCGGCTCCGCTGCCACGAACCTTCCGGCACATCCAGACGGGAGCCCTGACCGCGTCCGTCCTGGTCGCCGCGGCGGTCGCCGCGAGTCCGTTCGGTGGGTGGCTGGCACATCTGTGGTCGCTCTCGTTGCCGGGCGTGGCCGGCGGCCTGATCCTCGCCGTGATCGCCGCACTCGCCCACCTGGGCTATGTCCACGGTCGCGGATGGTGGCAGGCGGGGGCGCTGCTCGTCAGGCTGCCACTCGCCGCGGCCGTCTTTCCCTTCGCCTTGGGAGTGGCCTTCCAACCGGGGCACGGACGGATCGTCGCCGCGACGCTGCTCGTGACGGCGGAGGCCGCGGCGGCCGCGGTGGGACGGCGAAGGCCTCGACCCGACCACGCGAACGCCGCATGGGCCGCGAGGACGGCCGGTTGGCCCCTCGAGAAGTGGACCTACCAGCTTCGTCCCTGGCAGTACGACGCCTTTCTGAGACGTCCGGGCAAGCCCGATCACCTGCTGGTGCGCACCTACGCGAGTTTCGCCGTGCGATCGGCCCGCGGCGAGATGATCACCGGACAGGACTATCTCGTCAGGGCCCCCGGGCTCCGGCGACCGCTGTCCGGGGCAGCCGCCCTGGTCTGGGCGGACCTCGCCACACGCGCCCTGGACCTGGTGGACGAGCAGGTCGTCCCGCGTTATCCCCGCGAGCACCTGGAGACCCTCCGCAAGGCCCAGCGGAACACCCGAGCCGACGTCGCCTATGCCACGGGGATGGTCCTCGCGTACGCCGAGCACTGGCCGAAGGCCTACGGAGAATTGCGGAACGCCGGCGATCTGTACCGGAGGATCGGCGCGACGCACAGGGCGGCGCTGACCACAGCCGCGGCGGCCTATATCTCCGCCGCGCACCTCGCCCGACCAGGATCGGCGGGCCGCGACCTGGAGACGATCCCGGGGCCCGTCGCAGGCGACCCGGCGATCGAGTACGTCACCACGATCGCGCGGGCGGCCATCGAGCGGTGCGAGCCTTCGCCCGGTCCATCGCTGGACGACGCCGTCCTCCTCGTGTCCTTACGCCGGGACCCGGGCGCTCCTGTGTGGGGCCGCTCATTCCGGATCGCCCTGCTGGAACTGCTGGACCAGGCGCGAAACGGCGCGGCGGATCTGGTTGACTCCGCGAGTCGGCGCAACCGGCCCAGGACTCGCGGCTCAGGGCGACTGCGGTAAATACGTTGCGAGGTTCCTGGTACGGCGGGCATCCTCGGATGATCGAGCGGCGGCGAGCGCTGCCTGGACCTAAGGAGGGCTGACGAATGGCCATCACTGTGCTGCGGCATGTCCGCGTCAGTCCCACCTCACCGTTCAGGAGCACTCCCGTTGTCTTCCGAGTACGAACTCATCGATACCTCCTCCGACCTCGACTCCCGCTGGGCCGACTCCACCAGCGGTGAAGGCGAACCAGATCCGGCCGACGCGTACGTCTTCGAGTTCCACTCGATCGACGAGGAGCTGGGGCCGGATCAGCGGTGGACCACCTGGCCGGACGTCGAGCGCGGCTGTCGCGGCCCGGAACCACGCCCCTCGTGGGTCGTGACGGAACAGGCCGCGATCGACACCGAGCTCGGCATCCTCAAAACCGGTAAGGAAGCGGACGTCTTCCTGCTCGAACGGGCCGTCGAAGCCATCGGCGACAACCCGGCGAAGTCCTCGCTGCTGGCCGCGAAGCGGTACCGCACGGAGGAACACCGGTCCTTCCACCGCAGTACGGCGTACGCCGAAGGCCGCCGTACCCGCAACAGCCGGGACAGCCGGGCGATGGCGAAGAAGACCGCGCACGGGCGCAGTGTCGCGGCCGGTCAGTGGGCGTACGCCGAATGGGATGCCCTCAACCGGCTCTGGAAGGCCGGCGTTCCGGTGCCGTATCCCGTGCAGGTGGACGGCACCGAGCTGCTGATGGAGTTCATCGACGACGGCGAGGGCGGTGCCGCGCCACGACTCGCCCAGGTCCGGCCGACGAAGGAACTGCTCGGCCGGTACTTCGAGCAGCTCCGCGACGGGATGCGTGAGCTGGCCCGCGCCGGGCTGGCGCACGGCGACCTGTCGCCGTACAACGTCCTCGCCCAGGGGGAGCGCATCGTGATGATCGACCTCCCACAGGTGGTCGACATCGTCGGCAACCCCAAGGGGATGGACTTCCTGATGCGCGACTGCCACAACATGGCCGGCTGGTTCACCAACCGCGGCCTGGAGGTCGATGAGCAGGAACTGTTCGCCGATCTGCTCGCGATGGTGTTCTAGATCCCCGTCGTGCAGAGGCCCAGCTTGACGAGCGTGTCCGCGATCTTGAGTGCCTCTTCCGGCGTGGGGGAGAGCTCGGCCACCTTCAGTGGCCCGTCGTGCAGGCGGCGGCACGTCTCGGCGATCTCCCGGGGCAGGCGGAGTTCGCCGGTCCCGGTCGTCAGCCGTCCGTCGCCGGTGAACACCGGCCAGGTCCCGGGGCGCAGGGAGATCGGATCCGACAGGGCGATCGGTTCGTCGAGCAGCGCCTGCCGGAAGAGGCCGGTGCCGAGCCCGTCGGCGAAGGCGGTCCGGCCGTAGATGATCCGGTGAACGGAGTCCGGGGCGGCGCGGTCGATCAGCGCCGCCGAGAGCAGGCCCGCGTACTTCCCGACCATCGGCGCGACCCGTTCGGCGACGTCGCGCCCCAGGGGGAGCGCGCCGGCGAAGGCGTCGGACCGGAGGATCTCCTGCGTCATGCCGCGGAGCAGGTCGGCCCAGGTCATGGTGTTGATGCTGATCGTGAGGTGGATCGACGACGAGTCGGCCGTGCGCACCAGGTGAGGCATGCCGCGGGGCACGTAGAGGACGTCGCCCTCCCGCAGTTCGTACAGTGACGACGAGGCGCCCAGGTCGGTGAGGACCTTTCCGCCGCCGGGATTCGGCACGATCGCGTCGAACAGCTCCCACCGCTTACCGCCGTGGATCTGGACGATGATGATGTCCTGGGCGTCGCAGTGGACCTCGAAGGCCCGCGCGTGCGGCGGCGCCGCGTAGACGTTCGCGTCCACCGGATGCCCGAGGTCGGTCTCGATGTCCTTGCAGAGCTCGTGCAGGTGCGGCAGCAGCAGGTTGACCGTGCCCAGCACGATGGTCGCGCCGCCGCGGAAGAGCCGGACGGCCTTGACCGGGTCGACGACGTCGCCGAGGTCCGCGTACCCGAGCGTCGACTTCGACACGTACCGGTCCGCCGGGATGACCGCCCCGTCCTTGGCGATCCGGACGCCGGGCGTCCGGAGCGCGCTGCCGGTGAGGACCCGGTCGATGTCCTCGACCGAGATCAGGTTCGGCAGCTCCGACGCGGCGCCGGGCCGGTGGAGCGCCGTCCTTCCGAGGTGCCGGGAGAAGAATTCGTCGACGTCTCCGACGAGGGTGGAGAGTGCCGTCACTGCGAGAACTCCTTCTTGTCGTCGGCGGTGGAGGCCGGCGTGTCGACGTACTGGTCGGCCTGCAGCCGGTACATCTCGGCGTAGGTGCCGTCGTCGGCCATCAGGCTCTCGTGCGTGCCGTGCTCGATGACCTTTCCCTGCCGCAGGACGTAGATCCGGTCCACGCGGCGTACGGAGGCCAGCCGGTGCGTGATGAGGATGACCGTCCGGCCGTCCGCGGCCAGGGTTCCGACCTTGGCGAAGATCTCCGTCTCCGCCCGGGGATCGAGGGCGGAGGTCGGCTCGTCGAAGACGAGAACGGGCGCGTCGCGGAACCACGCGCGGCCCAGGCCGAGGCGCTGCCACTGGCCGCCGGACAGCTCGGTGCCCCCCATGAACTCCCGGGCCAGCAGGGTTTCCCAGCCGTCGGGCAGCGACGCGGCCACCATGTCGGCGCCGCTGGCCAGCCCCGCCCACCACAGGCGGTCGCGGTCGCGGGCGTGGTCGGTACGCCCGATGGCCAGGTTGACGCGCGCGGTGAAGGGCCAGCGTGGGAAGTCCTGGGCGGCCAGGGCGATCCGCTCGAAGACGCTCTGCCGGTCCAGCAGCTCGATGGGCGTCCCGCCCCAGGTCACCTGCCCGCCGCTGGGCAGGTAGAGGCCGGAGAGCAGCTTGGCCAGGGTGCTCTTGCCCGAACCGTTCTCCCCGACGAGCGCCACGATCTCGCCCGGCCGGATCACGACGTCGACGCCGTCCAGCGCGGGCCGCGTCTTGTGCGGATAGACGAAGCTGAGGTTCCGGGCGCGGATCTCCACCGGCCCCGGCGGAAGCGCCAGCTCGCCGGTGTGCATGGCGCGCTCCTCCGCCTCCGTGCACGCCCGTTCCCATTCGAGGACGAACAGTCCCTGCTCGTACATCTGGTTGGTCGACATGATCAGGCCGATCAGGCTGGTCCGGCCGGTGCGGATGGCCATCACCGCCGCCCCGGCCACCGCGAGCGGGACGGTCCCCATGAGGAGGAGCGCGCCGAGGGCGGCGTAGGTCGCCATGCTCGCCAGACCCGACAACGCGTCACCGGCCAGGACACCGCGCGCCTCGGCCCGGCCCAGCCGTTCCTGCTCCTCCTCGGCCACCGACGACAACCGGTCGTAGTGCGCGAGCAGGTACGGCGCCGCACCGTGCGCCCGGATCTCCGGGCCGGTGTTCGGGCTGCTGAGCAGGTCGCCCAGGACTTCGAGCTGACGTGTCAGGTCCATGTAGCGCTTGGCCGAGGCGAACCGCGCCCGCGCGGCCCGTACGGCGCTCCAGCCCTTCGGCGCGATCGTCGCCAGGAGCAACGGCAGGAGGACCGGGTGCAGCACCGTGAGAACCCCGGCGGAGGCCACCAGGTTGGTCAGGCCCGTGAGGAGCGCGATCGCGTTCGTGATCACGACCCTGGTCGCCCGGGTGCCCTGGCGGGCCGCCCCGAGCAGGTTGTGGAAGCCGGCGTCCTCCAGGGCGGCGAGTTCCACCTTCGCGGCCCGCTCCAGCAGCCGCGTGTACGCCAGGCGTTCGGCGCGCGGGCCGAGGCGGCTCGCCGCGGCCTTGCTGCCCGCCCGCATGGCGCTGGCCGTCCCGGCGGCCAGGGCGATCGCGATCAACGCGGGCGCGGCGGCGAGCAGCCGCTCCCGGGACGGGCCGCCGGCCATCAGCGGCACGAGGACACGGTACGTCGCCATCAGCGTCACGACGGTCGCGACGCCCCCGATGAGTTCGGCGGTCACGATCGCGGCGAGCGCACCGGGGGCGGCCGTCCGCCCCAGCCGGACCGTGACGGCCAGCAGCCGCGGGAGCTCACGGGCCATCGTGAAGAAGCCGACCCGCAGTCCGGCCCCCTCGTGACGGAGCTGGCCGAGGGCAAGGCGGATGCCGGAGCCGAAGAGCTCGTCGCGGGTCTCCTCGAGCGCCGCGCCGGCGCGATGCCGTCCCATCACGCCACCAGGAACGGGCGAGCGGCCGGATCCGGGCGGTCCCCGGTCACCGTCAGCAGCGTCAGCGCGACACCCGCCGCCCCGGTCAGCAGGCCCGGGCCGTCGGTGTCGAAGCCGAGCGGCAGGTCCGGGTCGAAGGCGCCGAGGATCCGGTCGAGCAGTTCTCTCGCGGGCGCCGCGAACCGCGGGTCGTCGGCCGCGAAGGCCGCCGTGACCAGTAGCAACCCGCCGAGCCCGTGACAGAGGTTCGGCGAGTCGCCGATGCCCCAGGCCTCCGGATGGTCGAGCAGCGCCGCCATCGCCTCACGGGCGAGTTCCTGGTAGCCCGGCTCGTCCAGGGCCCGCCCGGCGAGCCAGAGGGCGCGGGCGATCCCGGGGACGCCGTAGCACCACGACGCCCGGCGCGGCGACGGCAGCCGGTCTCGGCCCGCGATGCCGGCGGGCCACGCGATGCCCCACTCGTCGGTGTGCGCCGCGTCCCGCAGCCAGTCCGCGATCCGCGCGATCGTACCGGCGGGAACATCGGCGTGTTCCTCGCTGAGCAGGGCGAGGAGCGCCAGCGGGCCCGCGGCGCCATGGGCCAGGCCGCAGTCGGCGTAGCCACGGGGCAGGGACCAGGCCTGCGGGACCCGGTGCGGCGGCACGTGGAACGGCGGGTCGCCGTCGGCGGCCTTCGCCAGCGACCGGACCACGGCCTGCCGTTTCGACGGCAGCGGCCGCATCAGCAGATAGACCCCGACGCCCGTGACCCCCTCGATGAGGTCATGGTTCTCCACCAGAGCGATCGCCCCGTCCACCTTCGCCAAGAGGTTCCCGTAGCGGCCGGTCCCGCCTTTCAGGAGCGCGGCGGCCACACCGAGGCCGGCGAGGCCGCGGTTGAACAGCCCGGCCGGTCCGGCCGTCGTGAGCCCGCTCCGCAGGAACCGATGGCCGATCTCGTCCCAGCCCGCCTCGGGCTCGAGCCCGTGCAGTGCCGCGTAGAGCTGCGCGCATCCGGCGTGGTCCGGCCGTGCCGTGCCGTCATGCGTTCCCCGCAGGGCAAGGCGAGCCGCCACGTCGCCTGCGATTCGTCGGGCGGCGGCTCGCCGAGCGGGATCGATCAAATGCACATGCCGGGGGCCATGGCGCCGTACGTGGGGCTGCAGGTGCCGCAGTCCTGCGTCCCGGTGCAGGTACCGCTCCAGGACACCTGCGTGCCGCAGGTGTTCTCACTGCCGCTGCACGACTGAATCGGCGTGACGGAGTCCGATTCCATCAGCAATTCGATGTCCAGGTCGAAGATGCTCTCATCCACATCCGGAGATGCGACCGGGGGCATATGTAATCCCTTCTGTAATGAAGAACGCCGCAGGTTCGGCGGCGCGCGGAGAGTCTGCCATGGTGCGCTTACCGATCGCTGACGTCGCGAAATCGCGCCTTTTCGCCTAATCGCGCTGGTACCTTCTGGGGCGGGTATCGCGACTATTCGCTTAACGGATCTGGTCAGATATCCGAGTTCAATCAGCGGGCACGGAGAGATGTTGCATGACAGATATGCCGAGACTCAGGGCCGCCGAACGCGTGCTGGTACGGATGAGCGTGCTGCCGGCGGACTCGGCGGCGCGGACCCGCAGCGATGGCGACGACCCGGCCGGTTACCTCCGCTCGATGATCGCCGACCCGCTGGTCCGGGAGGCGATCGCCGTGTCCAGCCCGTCGCTGACGCACACGCTCGACGCGCTGGAGGCCGGGCGGCCGGTCGACCCCAAGAAGCTGCGGCGTGCCGTGATCTCGGTCTCCCGCTACGCGCTCCGCATGGCGACCCGTGCCACGCCCTTCGGCGTCATGGCCGGCGTGTCCGAGGCGCGCTTCGACCACGCGGCCAAGGTGGAGTTCGGCGGCGACCACCGGAAGAGCGCCCGGCCCGACGTCGGCTGGCTGCACGCGCTGGTGCGCGACTGGGAACGCAAGCCCGAGGTCGTACGGCGGCTGCGCGTGGTCCGCAACAACCTCTGCTTCATCCGCGGTGACCGGCTCGTCCTGCCGCACCTGCCCGTGGGCGACGACGGACCCGCGCTCGAGGTGTCCGTGCGGCGCACGCCCGTGGTCGAGGCGGTGATCGAGCGGGCGCGCCGCCCGGTGCGATTCACCGAGCTGACCGAGCACCTGCGCGCGGCGTTCCCCCAGGGGTCGCCGGAGGCCGTGGAGCGGCTCTTGTTGCAGCTCGTCGAGCGGTACCTGCTGCTCACCGAGCTGATGCCGCCCGACGACGCGGACCCCGTGCGGCACGTTCTGGACCGCCTTCCCGCGGGGGAGCGGACCGGGCTGGAGGAGGCGGCCGCCGCGCTGGACGCCTACGCGGTCACCCCGATGGCCGAGGGGCTGGAGGCGTGGAACGCGGTCCTCCGCACCACCCGGCGGCTCGGTGACAAGCAGCACGCCCCTCACGTCGACGTGAGACTCGACGCCGATGTCACCCTTCCCCGGGCGGTGGCCGAGGAGCTGGAGTCCGTCGCCGCGGTCCTGACTCGCGTCACCCCGCCCGACCGTGCGGCCCCGCACATGCGCGCCTACTACGACGACTTCGTGGACAGGTACGGAACCGGCCTGCTGGTGCCGGTGAAGGAACTGCTGGACCCGGAGAAGGGGATCGGCACTCCGGCCGGTTACCGCACGTCGACCCGCGATGTCGCCCGGCCGGAGCCGAACCGGTACCGCGAGCGGGTCTTCGGCGAGCTCGCCCAGCGCGCGCTGCTGGACGGCGCGCACGAGGTCGAACTCGACGCGGAGATGATCGACCGCCTCTCCGGCGCCGACGACGGACGCCTGCCGTCGACGCTGGAGATCGGGGCCCACCTCCTGGCCGAGTCGGTGACCGCGCTGGAGAACGGCGACTTCCGCCTCGCCCTGGCCACGATGCCGCTGTCGCGCCGCGCGGGCGCGCTGAGCGGCCGCTTCGCCTACCTCCTCGACGGCCTCCGCGACCAGACCGCCCGGATCCTGCACGATGACCGCACCGTCCGGCCGCAGCTCACCTTCCAGGCGAACTGGACACGGGTCGCCAACGTGGCCCGGGTGCCCCTGATGACCGACCACAGCCTGCCGGTCGGGACGTTCGCGGACCCGGGCGACCCCTCCGTGATCGACCTCGACGATCTGGTCGTCGGCGCGGCGCACGGGCGCCTGTTCGTGCACTCGCTGAGCCGTGACACCGAGATCGCTCCGACGACCGTTCACATGCTCGTCGTGAGCCGGGTCGGCCCGGAGATCGCCCGGTTCCTCTACGACGTGACCGAGGCCCGTCACCGGGCGTGCAACGCGTGGACCTGGGGAGAGCTCGACGCGATGCTGCCGTTCCTGCCCCGGGTCCGGCACGGCCGTACGATCTTGGCGTCCGCCACCTGGCGGCCGGCCGTCGGCCTCATCGACGCCGGGCTGACCGAGGCGGAATGGCAGCGCCGCCTCGACGCGTGGCGCGAGCGCTGGCGCGTGCCGACCGAGGTGTTCATGACGAACGGCGACCACCGCATCGGGCTCGACCTCGACGCGCCGCTGCACCGCCGGATCCTCCGCCACGAGCTCAGCCGCCGCCCGAGCACACTGCTGGTCGAGTCGCCCGGCGGGGAGGGGTTCGGCACCGGCTGGTCGAACGGGCGCGCCAACGAGGTCGTCGTCACGTTGAGCACCGGCCCCTCCGAGCCGCCCGTCCGTACGTCGGCGACGGTGCGGAGCCGCCCGTCGGCGCACCGGCCGGGCGGAGAGTGGCTGTTCGTCAAGCTGTACGCCTCCGCCGACCGGCATGCCGACCTGATCGGCCAGCGGCTGCCGGCGTTGCGGGCGGCGTTGCCGCCGTCGGTGGACCGGTGGTTCTTCATCCGGTACTTCGATCCCGAACCGCACCTGCGGCTCCGGTTCCACGGCAGCCCGGACCGCCTGAACGCCGAGGTCCTGCCGCTGGTGCACGACTGGGCGGACGAGCTGTGCCGGGCCGGGCTCGCCCGGACGACCATGCTGGACACCTATGAGCCCGAGGTCGAACGCTACGGCGGGCCCGAGGCGCTGGAGGCGGCCGAGCGGGCCTTCCAGGCGGACAGCGAGGCCGTGATCGAGCAGCTCCGCCTGCGCCTTCCCCTGCGGCCCGAACTGCTCGCGGCGGCGAACTACGTGGACCTGGTACGCGGCTTCGGCGACCCGGACTGGCGGGACTGGTACCTGAACGCCTACCCGAAGGGCGAGCACCACGCCGCCTTCCAGGCGATGCGCCGGACCGCGATCGAGGTCATCGACGGGCGGAACGTCGATCCTCGCCTGGCCGAGATCTGGGCGCGCCGCCGGCCCGCCGTGGCGGCGTACGGACAAGTGATCCGTTCGCTGGACCGCCGGCCGCCGCTTCCCGCGCTGTTGCACATGCACCACAACCGGCTCGTCGGCGCGGCCCCGGAGGCGGAGGGCGCCTCGTACGCCATCGCGCGGGGCGCGCTCCAGGCGCTGCGGGACAGAGACAGGCACGCGAAGTGAGGCAGGGCGGAGTGACCACCGGCACCGTGCGGACGGAGGCGGCGGAGATCGTCGCGGAGGTGGCGCGGCGGCTGGCCGACCCGGCCGCCGTCGCGCGGATCACCGAAGGCGCGGTCGACCGGTTCCCGGACGGCAGGACGCCCCCGACCTGGCATCCGGCCGCGCTGAACGAAGGATGTCTCGGAATCGCGCTGCTGCACGCCGAACTGGGCGACCGATCGAGCGCGCACGCGTACCTGGCCCGGGGGGCGAAGGCCGCGATGCCCGGGCAGGGAAGCCTGTTCGCCGGCCTGCCCGCCGTGGTGTTCGCCACGCGCGCCGCGGTGACGCGACCCGGCGACTACGCGAGCCTGCTCGGCCGCGCCGAACCCGCGGTCCGCGCCGCCGCCGACGAACGAGCCCGCGAGGAGATCGACCGCATCACCGCCGGCCGGCCCGGCACCGCCTTCGCCGCGTACGACGTCGTGCAGGGGCTCACCGGCCTGGGCCGGCTGCTGCTCGGCACCGGGCACGCCGAGCCGGCGGTGCGCTACCTCATCGCCCTCACCGAGCCGGTGGAGGTCGACGGCGCCCGCGTGCCCGGCTGGTGGGTGCCCCACGCTCCACTGAGGAACACGCCCGACGGAGAGGGCCACTTCAACCTCGGCCTGGCGCACGGAGTCGCGGGGCCGCTGGCCCTGCTGGCCATCGCCCACCGGGACGGGCTGCGCCTGCCGGGTCAGGAGGCGGCGATCGAGCGGATCGTCACGTGGCTGCTGGAGTGGCTCCACGAGGGTTCGTGGCCGTCGGTGGTCGGCTTCCACCGGCAGCTCCGCGGCCCGGACGGATCGACGCGGCCCGACCGGCCCAGCTGGTGCTACGGCGCGCCCGGGATCGCCCGCGTGCTCCAGCTCGCCGGCCTCGCGCTGGACCGCCCGTCGTGGCGGGAGACGGCCGCCTCGGTGCTGCGCCGCGCGCTCGCGCGTCCCTGGGACGAGTGGGACATGATCGACGCCGGCCTGTGCCACGGCTGGGCGGGCATGCTGCACATGACGCGCCTGATGGCGGCCGACGACGGCGCCGACGACCTGCACGAGGCGGTCGACGGGCTCGCCCGCCGAGTCGTCGGCTGCTTCGACCCCGAAGCCCCGTTCGGCTTCCGGTACGCCGCGGGAGCCGGCGCGGCGGTCGCACCCGACCGCGCGGGCTTCCTGGAGGGCGCGGCCGGCATCGCGCTCGCGCTCCACGGTTACGCGAACGACGGACCCGCGAACACCGGCTGGGACACGGCCCTGCTGCTGAACTGACAATGAGCGGGTACGACGCGTCGCCGTTCCGGCGCTCGGGTCGTTTCGTGCGGCGAGCGGGCGCGTTCGGGTACGGTGCCGCCGTTTCGGGTAGGCGGGTCGTTTCGTGCGGCGAGGGGACCTGTTCGGCTAGGGTGCCGTGCCGCCCTTCCGGCGGGAGGCTGGTCTCGCGCGGTGAGCGGGCGTGTTCGAGAACGGTGCGCCGCCGTGCCGGCCTGCTGAACGCGTGCGTCGTCCCAGCGTGGTCGGCGGCCCCGCGCCGTAGGGTGCTGGCGCTGGGCTCAGCCGATCAGCGGGGGAGCCACGTCGTCGTCCGGGGAGAAGACGTCGTCCTCCTCACGGAGGGACGTCGTGCGTTCCCGTTCCCCGTCCTTGTCGCGGGCGCCGGCCGGGCCCACCGGCATCGGCATCCCGGCCATGCGAGCCGCGGCGTTGTCCAGGGCCGCCGCCTCCTGCGCGGTCGCCGCCAGGCTGTTGCGGCCGGCCGCCGTCTGTCCTGCGTTGTCGCCGCTCGCGACGTACGGCATGCTCCCGCCGGGAAGCCGGTACGAGTGCCGCCGAGACCGTCCGGCGGCTTGCTGCCCGCCAGGTCCGTGCCGGCCCCGTTCCCCCGTCCCGGCCCCGCCGACGGGATCGTTCACGCCCGAAAGGTCGGTGCCGGAACAGCCGGCCTCGTGACCACCGGTGGCGTTCATCCAGCTGCTGTCCCCACCGGGCCGGTGTCCTCGCCAGTTTGATCACCTTGGCCGGTCCCTGCTCACACGGTATGGGATTGTGAGGCGGCGGGGAGCAGCGTTGGGGCACCGTTCGGCACCGTATCTCCGGCGGAGCCGTCCGCCCGACGAGAAAGGAGCGGGTTGTGAGGGAAAGCCGTGACGGATGGAAGGCTGTTTCCGACCCGTCGGCATGGGTCGGCGTAGTCTTCGTCGACATTGACGGCACCCTCGTACCGGCCCCCGGCTCCGCTGTCCACGTAGCCCGATATCTGGGCACGGAGGAGGAGATGGCCAAGGCCGAGGCAGCCTACGCGGCCGGTCAGTTGACCAACCCCGAGATCGCGGCGGTGGACGCCCTCGCATGGGCGGACCGCACCGAACGGGAGATCGACGACTGGCTGACTCAACTGCCGCTCGTCGACGGAATCGCGGAGACGGTCCAGTGGTGCCGTGCTCATCGTCTGCTGCCGGTACTGGCCACCCTGGCCTGGCAGCCGATCGGGAAGCATCTCCGGAAGAGGTTCGGGTTCGCCGCCTACTGCGGACCTGAGCTGGAGATCCTCAACGGGTCCTTCACCGGTCGAGTGCGGGCCACCTTCGATGAGTTCGATAAACGCGACTTCGCGCTCCGCTACGCGAAGAACCTCGGCTTCGGCCCGTCCCAGTGCGCCGCCATCGGCGACAGCCGGTCGGACCTGCCGCTGTTCGACGAGGTCGGCCTCAGTGTCGCCTTCAACGCGGACCAGCAGGCGCGCGACAGGGCCTCGACGACGGTGGACGGCGGGGACCTACGGGCCGTGACACCGCTTCTGGCGGATTGGCATCAGCGCATTCGTTGAAGGCCGTGCAGGACGTGGATGGCCTCGACCGGCGCGCGCCGGCGAAAGCTTCACCGCGTTCGCCGATCGCGAGTCGCCATTCCACGCACACGGGCTCGCCACTTAAGGAACGAGTCGCCACGGCGCGCATGCGTGGTCGCCATTTCGCGTACTCGGGCCCGGACATTGCCGTCCCGTGACCAATCGGCGATTGGGTGAGCTCCGCTCGGAACTCGCGGAGGGAATTCATGACGTCCGGATCGATCCAACGGGCCGCCGACGAGGCGGGCCTGGGCGGGCTCATCGAGCCCTTCGCGCTGGAGGGCGGCTGGGGCAACCGGGTGCTGCGGAAGTTCACGGTCGCCCACGTGTACGAGAACGGCTGTGTCTACGGCCACCACGAGAAGGACACGGCCGACGCCGTCCGGTGGGCCGACGTCGCCCGGTTCGTCCAGCGGGTGACTGAGAAACGCACCAACGGCTCCTACACCAGTACCACCTACGACTTCGACGTGGTGCACACGGACGGCCGCCTGTTCAACCTGGTCGGCGTGGGGACCCGGCGGAACTCCTCCGGACTCGAACGGTTCGCCGAGGTCGTCGGGCCGCTGGTGACCGAGGCCCAGCTTCCGCGGTTCCGGGAGGCCCTCGCCGGCGGCGAACCGGTCGAGTTCGGCTGGTTCACCGTACGGCCCGAGGGAATCGGACGGGGCCGCAAACTGCTCCCGTGGGCGGAGCTGGAAGAGGTGAACGTACACGAGGGCAAGGTCGGCGTCCGCCGGCACGGCAAACGGCTCAACTGGGCGAAGGCGGGCGTCCCGGACGTGCCCAACGTCGGGGCGTTCCTGACCCTGACCCGGGAGACCGACGACGCCTCCTGGCGGCGCTGACATGGAGTCGGCGGCACGGGCGCTCGCGAGCGCCGTCGCGGTGACCGTGACGGCCCTCCTCACGTACCTCTCGATCGCGCATGGCGTGCACGACCTCGGCGCGACCCCGGACCTCGACCACGTGACCTGCGGCTACGCGACGGGCGTCAATGAGATGTCGCCGGGCGACAAGTGCGTCACCGGCCACGGCACCTTCGGCTACGAGGAGATGGCCGAGCACCACGCGCACGGTGTCCACCAGCACGGCTGGTTCTTCATCATCCTCGGGAGCGTGCTCGGCCTCGCCGGGCTGCCGCTCGTCCCGGCCTTCGTGGTGTACACCGGCCGGGCCCTGCGCCGAGGCACGGCCGGACCCTGACCGGCCGCTCAGCGCCGGAGCCGGCCCAGCAGGTCGGTCAGCGCCTTACGGCGGTCGGCGGCCAGCGGGTCGTCGGGGTCGTCGGGTTCGGCGAGGTAGGCCTCGCAGCGCGTCCGGCACTGGTCCGAGATCGTGCGGCGGGCCTCGAAGTGGCGGCGTCGCTCGGGTCCCAGGCTCTCCCGCTCGCGCAGCCGCAGCTCCTCGATCTGCGCGACGAGACCGTTGCCGATGAGCTGGAACTCGGCGACCCGGTTGCCGGGGTCGTCCGCCAGCAACCGCTCCATGGCGGCCGTCACGGCGGCCCCTGACGCGCTCTTCAGCCGGGCCAGGGTGGCGCGGGCCAGCAGGAAGCGGCGGTCACGGACGGACTGCGGGTCGCTCCAGGAGGCGAAGTCCCGGGCGATGTCCGCCGGGTCCGGCCCCGGGGGAGCCACGTTGATCCAGCCCCGGTAGGCGGTGGCCAGCAGCCGCCTCCGATCGTCGGTCTCGCCCGCCGCCAGCAGTCCGCGTACGCGCGAGACGGCCCGCGCGAAGTCGTCGGTGGCGAAGTCGATGTGGATCCGGGCCTCCTCGATGCGTTCGCCGGCGCCGGGCGCGAACGCCTCCTCGGCCGCCGCGTCCAGGCCCCGGTACGCCTCGGTGTGACGACCCAGCACGCTCAGGAGCTCGGCCCGCAGGATCGGCGGGCCGGACGCGCCGCGCAGGCGGTCCGACCAGGTGGCCAGCGTACCGATCGCCCGTTCCAGGACCTCGCGGGACGCCTCGTCGAGCTCTTCGCGGGAGCGGTTGGCGATGGACACGGCGTCCCGGACGAGTTGTGGGTGCGCTATGCCCGGATCGTCGAGGTACCCCATGAACTCCGAGGAGACGGCCCTGCGCGCCCAGGACCGGCCGGTGCCCCGGAACCGCTCGGGGAACAGCGGGTCGTCGCCCTCGGCCTCGTCGAACACCCGGTTGAGCGCGACCCTGCAGGCGAAGTCGGCGAGCCGGTTGAGCTCCCCGATGAGCGTGACCGGGTCGGTGCCGCTGTCCATCCGCTGTACGGCCGCGACCGTCGCGTCGTCGTCGGCGTCGAGCGGCAGCGTGTCCATCCGGGCGAGTCCGGCGATCACGTCGCCGGAGTAGACCGACAGGCACCAGGTGCGGTCCTCGACGAGGAGGGTGCGCCACCGCCGCTTCTGCTGGAACAGCCGTTTCACCAGGTCGGTGTGCGTCTCCTCCTCGGCCTTGGCGGCGGCCGCCGAGCGGGCGGGCGGCGCGTCCTCCGCCAGCACCCGCTCGCACAGCAGCGCGAACGGCTCGGCGATCCGGCCGGGAAGACGCGCGCAGGCGGTGCGGGCGTCGGCGACCGCGCGGTCCCGCGCCGCCTCCCGTACCTCCTGCGGCGCGTCCGGGGAGACGCCCAGCCGTAGCCGCACGCCGTGCCCGGCGACGCGCCGGTTGAGCAGCTCCAGCCGCAGGTGCCGCTCGTACGCGGCGACCCGGGCGGTGCCGGCCAGCACGGCCATGACCTCACGGGCCCGCGGCTCGTCCTGGTCCGGCGGCGGCACGGCCAGCGCCGCCGTTCCGAAGGCCCCGGCCAGGACGCCGTGCAGCTCCGCCCGCTCCGCCGCGTGGCCGCGCGGGTCTCCGGCCGCCACGTCCAGCGCGTACAGCGCATGGAGGTACGCCTGCCAGCCCTCCGCCGCCGCCGGCAGGTCTCCGGCGGCCGTCTGCGCCATCGCCAGGTTGTGCAGCACGGCGAGGTCGTACGGGTCGGCGGCCAGCATCCGGCTCCAGATCCGGCGGGCCGCCACCGGGCGGCCCAGCCGGTAGGCGGTCTCGGCCGCCCGGCCGGACACCTCACGGCGGAGCAGGTCCAGCGCCCCGCCGGGCGGCAGGTCCGTGAGGCTCGCCTGGGCCTGCGCGAACACCTCGGCCACGGCCGTGTCGGCGATGGCGAGCGCCGACTCGACCAGCTCCCGGCCGGTGCCGGAGGGCTCGGCCTTCAGGCGGGGCGGCTCCGGCCCGCTCTCGCGCCGCGGACCGGGGGTGTCGAGCAGCGACCGTACGGCGTCGCGCAGCCCCAGCGTCGCGGCCGACGGCTCCGGCGCGCCGCCACCGGCCACCTTGCCGAGGGCGTCCTTCACCGGCTTGAGCTGCTTCTTGGTCCGGCCGTGCATGGTGTTCTGCAGGTCGCGCTTGACGGCCTGGTAACGGCGCTGGAACTCCTCGGGCGGCAGGTCACCGGGCTCGGCCCGTCCCACGGCGTCCCAGTCGGCCAGCCGAGCGGCGACCACCGACTTCAGCGCCTGGGTCGTCTCCTCCATCACGGCCAGGTCGCCCGACAGCCGGGCGTGGCCGCCGGCGTCGATGGTCCTGGCGGACGCCCGCAGCGCCTTGGCCAGGTCCAGGGCCTCGGCGTCGTGCTTCTTGAACAGTGCCGTGTCGGCCTCCAGCTTCAGCAGCAGGCCCTCCGCGTCGTCGTCCGGCTGAGCCACCACGGGGTCGGCTACCCGTTCGGCGGGTACCGGGTCGAGCCGCCGTACCGCCGCCATTAGCGCCGCCGCGCACTGCGCGGCCTGCGCCGGATCGGGCTCCTCGGGCGCCGCCAGCAGCTCGCGGGCGGCCCGGTGCGCGTCAAGGTCGGGGAACTCCAGCGGCCGCCTGAGCAGCAGCGCCCGGTGCAGCAGCAGGAGCAGGAACCCCGGCAGGGTCCCCTCCCGTTCGTGGCGGGCGAGCCGGGCGGGGACCTCCGCGAGCGGCAGGTCGTAGAGGTCGAGCACGTCGGTCAGCAGCCGGAAGGCCGGGCCGGGCGCGCGCAGCGGCTCGGCGAGGCCGCGCAGCGTCGCCTTCGGATAGCCGCGCAGCAGCCACTGGACGCCGAGGACGGCGAACGCCGCCGTGCCGCCGGATCGGCGCGGCGCCAGCCGGGCCAGCTCCGTGAGTTCGGCCAGCAGCCAGTCGCGGGTGCGCTCGCTGGGCGTGCCGAGCAGGCGTTCCTCCACGTCCAGGTCGCGCACGCCGCTCCAGCGGCACTCGCCGCCGCGGTCCAGCCGTACGGCCGTCACGCCGAGGTGGGGGTTCGGGTCCGGCCCGTCGGGGCCGGGGTCGGGGTTGTCGGCGCCGGCGCGGATCGCGCCGCTGATGCTCTCGGCGCGGCGACGGAAGGCGCCGGCGTACCCGGCGGTGCCGACGTGGGCCTCGTCCAGGCGGCGCTGCACGATCGCCAGGTGCGCCCAGATCCGGTGGCTGGTCGGGGCGAGTTCGCCCGCCTCGCGCAGCTCCTCGGCGGCCTCGGTGAGCCGGCCGTGCCGGAGCTGGAGCAGGCCCAGGTGGTAGCCGTGCTTGGGGTTGGCCGGGTCGAGGCGGCGGGCGCGGCGCAGGAGGACGAGTGCCTCCTCCGGCGGCGTGTCCGGGTGCACGGCCAGCCGGAACGTGGCCTCCACCAGGGTGTGGAACTCCTGCGGCTCCAGCCACTCGCCGCGCGCCCGCCGATCCCACAGTCTCAGCGCGACGTGGCGGAGCACGACGGGGTCGTTCTGCGTCATGGCGTCGTACCCAGCTCTCGGCGCGGGACGATCCGGACTCCCGCCCCGACCGGCTCGGCGATCAGCGACGCGTCCGGCGATATCCCGAGCGGCCCGGTGTCGCAGGTGTAGACCACCCGGCCGTCCTCCATGAGCACGTGCGCGCCCTCCGGATAGGACAGGATGAGGATTCGGCCGGTGCGGTCGCCGGCCACCAGGCGGGCGCCGCGATGACCCTGGAAACCCCGGCGCACCGACAGCTCGTGGTCGATCAGCACGCCACGGCCGTCGGCGTCGATGACGACGACTCCCTCCTCGGTGAACAGCGCACCGACGTGGGTTCCGATCGGCGGGGACAGCTCTACGACGTCACCGGTGACCGGGTCGACCCGGTGGACCTGCCGCTCGCCCACCGCCAGCAGCCGGCCGCGGACGGCCCGGCAACCCAGCAGCACCGGTTCGAGCCGGTGTTCCCAGCCGTCCGGGCCGAAGCACTGGACGGTGCCGTCGAGCCGGCCGACCAGCAGCCGTCCGTCGAGCCGGGCCAGTGTCTGCACCCCCTCCGGGAAGAACGCCACCCGGGACGGCTCGGTGGATCCGGCCGGCAGCCGGTGGACGGCGCCGTTCCACATTCCGGCCAGCAGTTCGGCGCCGTCGAACAGCAGCGCGCCGGGCGCGCGCAGCGGGTTCAGCGTGCTCTCGCCCGGCAGGTCCACGGTCACGGCGCCGCCGTCGGTGTCGAGGCGGACGACCAGGCCCGACCAGTCGGCCACGGCGAAGGACTCCTCGCCCACCGCCACGTTCTTGATCCGCGCGGGCACCGGAGAGCGGGCCAGGACCTGCCCGGTCAGGTCGTACACCACGGCCTCGGTCGCGCCGAGCAGGGCGACCGCGCGGCCGCCCAGGAAGTACGGCTGACCCGTGCCGTCCAGCACCGGGTGCGCGCCGCCGGTCAGGGCACGCCGCGGACGGTCGGGCGGGTCGACGCTGAACCAGCCGGTCGTGGCCTCCGCGCAGCCGGGCGCCCGGGCGATGAGCCGCACCTGGTCGTACGGGGCCGGGAACGACAGGTCGGGGAAGGTGGCCGTGCGGCCGTACAGGGAACGGCGCGCGGTCCCGGTGAACGGCACCTCGCCGGCGGGAGACCTGGCCGACAGCTCGATCTCCACGGGAGTGTCGCCCTCGGCCTCGACCACGACCTCCGGGAGGGTCAGGTTGACGGTGGTCCGCGTGATCACGGCGCCGGTGAACCGCAGCAGGCCCGGCGGGCGGCCGCTGGTGAGGCCCAGGGCCTCGCGTATCCGGTCGAACCAGTCGGGGTCGTTGGTGTCCTGCCACTGGACCCGGTTGAGCTTGTGCGGCACGAGGTCCTTGCAGGCGGGGTCGAGGAGCACGGGAATGATCTTCAGGCCGGAGGTCATGCTGAGGTCGAAGGCCTCGTCCAGCTCCCATTTGCAGATCGGCTTGGAGTCCTCGAAGTAGAGCGGCGAGTAGAGCGGGATGAAGCAGCGGCTCTCCTGGAGCGCCTCGGCCAGGGAGCTGGTCCACTTGTCCCCGGGCGCGATGCCGTCCCGCGAGGTGTCCAGGAAGACGACCGGGCGGCGGCCGTCGGCCGTGCTGCAGCCGAGCAGCTTGTCGTACAGGCGGTTCGCGGTCAGGCTCTCCTCTCTGGCGTAGCTGAGGAACACGTCCCACTTCTTGGTCATACACGCCCCCTCGCCGTCCGCGCCGTCTGCTCGATCTGGTGGATGATCCGTGTCGTGTCGGCGTCGCGGGTCGTTCGGCGCAGGGCCGCACATCGTTGGATGACCCGGTCCAGCTCGATCCCTATGCCGGCGTGCCAGCCGGCTCGCAGCACGCGGGTCAGCTCGTTCGACACCAGGACCACGTCGAGCTGCACGGCGTTCACGGCGAGGACGCCCACCAGCGAGCGCAGCTGGTCGCGGAACGGCTCGCCGATGGTCCGCAACAGCCCCTCGGCGTGCGTGCGCAACGTCCGCGTGCGCTGCAGGGCCTGCTTGATCCGGGCGGACGGGCAGTCGTTGATGTCGCCGACGAAGTCGTGGATGGCCACCGCCTCCCGGTCCACGCGCCGCAGGGCGACGGCGTCCAGCAGATCGCCGGCACCGGTGACCCGTTCGTCGGTGCCGGCGACGCGGGCGGCCGCCTCGATCTCGTCCAGGTCGCCACCGGTGACCAGCAGGCAGAGGCCCAGCACGAAGTTGGTGCACGGGTCGGTGGGCACCAGCCGGACGGTGCGCCGCATGAGGGCCAGGCCCTGCTCCGGGCGTCCCTCGTCCAGGAGGGCGCCGGTCCGGCCGAGGTCGTACCCGGCCAGCAGGTCATAGACCACGTCGGCGCGGTCATGGGGCAGGTCCGGCCGCCCGGGGCCCTCCCGCGCGATCCGCAGGATGTAGGAGGCCAGGTCGATGACCGGCTCGAAGTCGCTCCATTCCGGGCCGAGCCGTCGCAGCTCCTCCAGCGCCGTGTCGTAGGCGCCCGCGTGCAGCGGCTCGACGAAGCGCGGCGCCAGCGCCCGCAGCAGGTGCAGCCGGAGCCGGTGGACGAGCCGGTCGAGGGCGCGGCGGTCCGCCTCCGCGTCGGCGACCCCGGCCCCCGCCCGCGCCGTGGCCACGGCACCGTGCAGGTCGCCGCGCGACGCCCGCTGGACCGTCAGCTCCAGCCAGCAGCCGCCCTCTTCGGGCACCAGGCGCAGGTACTCGACCAGCGCCTTCTCGTCCGGGTCGGCCAGCAGCCGGTCGGTGAGCCGGCCGCGTAAGGTGGTGCGCAGCTCCAGCACCCGTGCGGCCAGGTCGGGCCCTGGCCGGTCGGCGCGCAGCGACTCCAGCTCGGTGAGCGCCGCCATCTCGTCGCCGCCGAACAGCAGGCAGTACGACCGCAGGTAGCGTGCCTCGTAGTGGCCGGGCAGCAGTTCCAGCACCTCGTCGAGCTGAGCGAGCGCCAGTTCGAGGTTGCCCGCGGCGATGTTGGCCTTGGCGTCCTCGATCAGCCCGTCCTCGTACGAGGCGTACTCCAGCGAGAGTGGCACCTCGCCGTCCTCGAACTCGCGCAGCACCGGGACCCGCTCCTCGTGCCGCCCGCCCTGCAGCTCGCGTCTGGCCCGTTGCAGCTCCTCGGTCAGGTCGACGGCCGTCGCCCGCGCCGGCACGTCGAAGGCCGGCATGCGCAGCGTCTGGGCGGAGCCCAGCGTGCGCAGTGTCTGTGGTTCGTCCACGGTTCTCCCAGAGTTCGTGGCCGGGCGGCTCAGAAGGGCAGCGCACCCGGATCGGGCTCGGCACCCAGCCGGTGCCGGGCGACGTCGTGGCAGAGGCCGAACTCCAGGTCCTGGTCGAGGCCCAGCAGCAGCGGCAGCACCCGGCCGAGCCCGGCCTGCTCGAACAGCTCCCGCTCGTCGGCGTCCGGCTCGTACTCGATCGGGCTCAGCCGGCCGACCAGGGAGTAGCGCTCGGGCCGGAGGCGTCGGCGCGGCAGCCGCAGGGATGACCGAATGAGACTCATCACGACTCCTTCTCCGGGGGCGCCTCGTTCAGCAGGAACTCGCCGGTCCGCACGATCAGGTCCTGGCGGGCGCTCTGCACCGCCTCGAACCCGTCCTTGAACCGCTTGCTCGCCGCGTCCACCTCGTCGACGCTCTGCTTCAGCTCTTCGACCCCCGGCCGCTCGGGGTCGTCGCGGAGCAGCGGTCCGGCGATGCCGCGTAGCCGCGCCCGCATCAGCTCGTTGCTCTCGCTGATGTCGCGGACGCTCGGGTGCTCGGCCGGACCGGCGTCGGCGGCCACGGCGGCCGGGTCGCCGTACCGGGCGTACCGGCGTTCCATCTCCGCGCGCAGTGCCAGCAGCTCACGACGCTTCTCCGGGCTCAGGTCGCCGTTCCGGAGGGACTCGTCGATCAGCTCGACGTACCGGTCGCGTCCGGTCGTCGTGTCACCGAGCTCCCGCTCGAACCGCACGATCCGCCGGGCCTCCGGGTGCACGATCGGCCGGGCCGTCTCCAGGCCGCGCTCCAGCAGCGCCACGCCCTGCTCACGCATCGCCGGGTCGC
This sequence comes from Actinoallomurus sp. CA-142502, assembly GCF_050936355.1. Taxonomy (NCBI): domain Bacteria; kingdom Bacillati; phylum Actinomycetota; class Actinomycetes; order Streptosporangiales; family Thermomonosporaceae; genus Actinoallomurus; species Actinoallomurus sp. CA-142502. Next base: position 6,837,326 of record NZ_JBNJMY010000001.1, on the reverse strand, counting down.
GGACGGCGAAGTAGTAGCGGCACAGCCCGGCGATCAGCAGCGCGTCGCCGTGGTCCGGCTCCGCACGCACGACCCGGTCGATCCGCTCGTCCAGCCGGGCGAAGTCGGCCCGGCCCGGGGCCACCCCGGCCAGCTCCGGCCGCTGCCACTCGTGCAGCAGCGTGACGACGTGGAACAGTGCGGCGTTGACCCGCAGCCGCTGCTCCTCCGGATCCGGGTCGGGAGTCTGCGCCAGCTCCTCCAGCACGGCGCCGAGACCGCCGTCGGCGTTCGCCCGCTCTCCCTCCCGCCAGTCGCACACCAGCAGGCCGAGCGTCGCGCGGGCGGCGGACTTGCCCTCCTGCACGGCGTGCTCGTGGGCGTTGGTGAAGCAGCCGCGGGCGTCGCTCATCCGGTCGTCGAACAGCGCCTGGACGCCCTCGACCAGCTCCATGTCGTCCACGTGCTCGGGGATCTCGGCGGTCAGGCAGTCGAGCTCGCGGACCTGGCGGAAGTAGTGCAGCGCGCCCTGCGGCTCGCGGCGGCGCCAGCTCGCCACGGCCTGCTTGAGGAACGAGATCGAGGCGATCAGCCGGGCCTGCGGCGACCAGTCCAGCAGCGCCCGCTCGCTCTCGAACAGGTCGCAGACCCGGGAGTGCTGCCCCATCTTGGAACGCAGCCACAGGTCGAGGAATGCCGTCGCCTCGTCGTGCCCGGACGCGGCCACCAGGTCGGCCAGCGCGGCGGCGGCCGCCGCGTACTGGTCGGGGTCGAAGTCGCCCAGCCGGGCCCGGACGTACGCCTGGGCGAAGCGGGCGTCCTCCAGCGCCCAGCCGCGCGGCCCGGCGTTGACGGCCTGGGCGATGAGCCGGTCGGCCCGCTCCAGGTCGGCACGGTCGGCGCTGTCGAGCAGCTCCCGTGACTCGTCCAGCGGGATCCGCCAGCGACGCGGCACCACCCCGAAGAAGTACGTGCCGCCGGCGGCCAGCAGCACCACCAGCACGACGATCAGCAGCACCTGGAGGCCCATCACCGCTCCTCACGCAGTTTGCGAAGGTCATGCCGGAGGTTGTTGAGCCGGTGCCCGTGCGCGCCGATCTCCGCGTCGTTCATCGACCGGTTGGCGCGCACCTTCTGCAGGCCCTGCCGTACGGTCTCGGCGACGGCCTCCGCGTCGTCGAGCCGGTCCAGGAGCATGAACGAGCGGGCGTAGTCGATCATGAGGTCGAACCGCCACCACTCCAGCCGCCCGTTCTTGTTCAGCCAGGTGTACGCGGCCTGGTTGGCGTCCTCCGCGTTGCCCCGTTCGAGCAGGTAGACGGCCAGGTCGTGGGCTTTGGCGCCCTTGCCCTCCGCGCCCTCCGGCGGCAGATGGTCGAATGCCGTGCGGACGGTGGCGTCCATCCGCTCGGCGAAGGAGGGATCGACGGCGTCCGACAGCCGCCGGGCCAGATCGTGGCGGAACCGGCCGACCAGGGCGAACTGGGTCATGTACGCCTCACGCCGCCCCTGCTGCATCCGTACCGCCCGCTCCAGCAGGTCCCACGCCTCCAGCGGCTGCGGCGAGTGCAGATCCCGGTAGGACAGCTCCGCGGCCAGCACCAGCAGCTCATACGACGGATCGGTGAGCAGGATCGTGTGCGCCAGGTGCAGCGCGCGCTCGGGGTTGCCCTCCTCCCGCAGCCGCCGGACGGCCATCAGCGGGTCCATGCTCTCGCGGCAGCGGTCGAGCAGGTCGGCGATCTCGGCCGGGTCGATCGCCAGGCGTTCGGCGTGGCCGGCCGCGAGGACACCGCGGAGGTAGGCGAGGGTCTCGGTGACGGGGCCGACCTGCCGCATCCAGTGCGGGAGGCGGCTCGCCCCGTCTTCGGGACGCCCCGCCGCCGCCCAGTGCAGCAGGCGTTCCGGCTCGGCCGCGGGCGGTTCGAGGAAGCAGCGTAACGCCGTGACGGTCAGCGCGTACACGTCGGCGGCCCGGTCGGGGCCCGACACGCCGCGCACGACGTCGGGAGCCAGGTAGGGGATGCGCTCGGGGGAGCGCAGCAGTGTGCCCACGGCCGGGACGCCCCAGGGCGGCAGCTCCAGGAGGTACGGCTGGCCGCGGGAGAACACGATGTCGGCGCCGGTCGGGATCATGCCCTCGACGCGGCCCCACCAGCCGGGCAGCGCCCGCAGCACCGCGGAGACCGCGGCGAGCCGCGGCTCGGGACGCGGTTCGCCCACGACCCGGGCCAGGGTGGCGTCCAGCTCCAGCTCGTAGGTGACGACGTCGTAGTAATGGCCCTCCCACTCCACGACGTCGTCCTCCTCGTTCTGGAGGAGGGGCGCGACACCGGGATACCTGGCTCGTTCTCGCAGGCGGTCGAGCTGGTCCCGCTGCTTGGCGAGGAGTTCGTCGGCCGGGACCAGGCGGTAGCAGCGGCGGCCGCCAGGGCGGCTGTGGATCTCGCCCCACATGCCGCCGCCGACGGGGACCCGCTCCGCCTCAACGGGCGTCGTCATACGCCGCCTCGAGGCGGTCGAAGAGCGCCTCGATCTCGGCCTCCGGCGCCTTGGCGGCGACGGCGGAACCGAACGCGTCGTAGGCCGAGCGCACCGCCGGCGCCGCGGCACCGCCGGTCAGGTACGCGACGATCTTCCGGTAGGTACGACGCAGCTCGGCCGGCACGGCGTCGGCCGGCAGCACGGCCGGAGCGGCCGCGGCGACCGGGGGCGGCAGGACGAAGTCCGGTGCCGGATCTCCGTGGCTCGACGGCGTGTGCTCGACCGGCGCCGGCGCGGTGACCCGACCCTCGGGGTCGTACAGCCCCAGCAGCACCTCGCGCCGCTCCGCCAGCTCGTCCTGCCGCCCGATCTCGGTGCTGCGCTCGAACTTCGCCTCGAAGGTACGGCCGGTGTTCAGGTGCTGGACGGCCACCTCCAGCAGACCGTTGCGGGTCATGGTGTACTCCACCTCGAACCGGTGGTAGCCCTCCGGCCGGGGCTCGATGTCCTCCAGGTTGACGGTGCCCACGAGAGCGTTCTCGTAGGTGTACTCACCCTCCCCCTGGTAGACGACGGCGGCGATCTGGGAGGCCATGTCGGGATTGGTGTAGGTCTTCTTCCGGCTGGCGGGGATCCGGGTGCCCCGGGGGATGAGGCCGTCGAACCGGTCGTTCTGAATGGCCAGCCCGAGGGTGTGCTCGGTGATCAGGCTGACCTGCAGGCTGTCCTCGTCCGGGTCGGGGTCGGTCGGCGGACGCTCGGCCAGGTCGAAGCCGTCGGACGGGGTGAAGTCCTTGGCCACGAGGGCCGCGCCGCGGGCGACGAGGGTGTCGGGGTCGGCGTCGCTGCGGACGAAGTCGTCGCCCTTGTCGAAGTGCTCCAGCAGCATCTGCTTGACCAGCGGGATCCGGGTGGAACCGCCGACCAGCAGAATGGCGTCGATCTTGCCGCGGTCCATGCCCTTGCTCTCCGCGGCGAATCGGAGCGCCTCCTCGACCTGGGTGAGCGAGCGGTCGAGGACGGGCTTGATGGTCGCCTCGAACTCCGTACGGGCCAGCTCCCGTGTGGCGCCGTCCGGAAAGACCACGGTGGTGGTGTCGGCGAAGGATAAGGCCCGCTTGGCCTTCTCGGCGGCCATCTTGACCTTCAGCCGATCGTCGGCCGACGGCTCCGGCCGCCCCGTCAGCAGCTCCTCCACCAGCGCGTCGTCGAAGTCGCCGCCGCCGAGCCGCTGGTCACCGGCCGTGGCCAGGACGTCGATGGCGTCCTCGCGGGTCTCGATGATCGACACGTCGAAGGTGCCACCGCCCAGGTCGTACACCAGGTAGACCTGCCGCTCCTCGTCGGCGCGGTCCACGCCGTAGGCGATGGCGGCCGCCGTGGGCTCGGGGATGAGCTGGCGCGGGTAGAGCCCGGCCAGCAGCGCGGCCTCCTCGGTCGCCTTCTTCTGCCGCTCGGTGAAGTACGCGGGGACCGTCACCACGGCGTCGTGCACGGTGGCGCCGAGGCCGGCCTCGGCGATCTGCTTCATCTTCATGAGGATGAGCGCGCTGACCTCCTGCGGCCGCAGCCACTCTCCGCCGACCCGGACCCGTACCGGGTCGTCCACCCGGTGGTCGGTCCCGGCGGCGAAGCGGGCCAGCGAGTCCTCGGTGAAGGTGGCCCCCATCTCACGCTTGATCTCGATGATCGTCTGGGCGTCGCCGCGGGTGCCGGCGATGGCGTCCTTGGCGTGGTGGCCGACCGTCGCGCGGCCGTTCTGCGGCTGGTAGCGGACCACCGAGGGGGTGGCGGCGCCCAGCTCCTCGTCGACGGCGGCGTCCGGAATGATCTCGGCGTAGGCCTCCTCGGGGTTGTAGGCCGCGACGGCCGAGTAGGTGGTGCCCAGGTCGATTCCGACGACGTGGTGGAGGGGGGATTCGTCCATCCGGTCTTCTCCCTTGGGGGTCTCGTCAGGCTCCGTCGAGCAGGGGGTCGGGCGTGTGATCGGCGGTGAAGTCGGTCCGGGTCAGGTCGGAGGGCCGGTAGACCGGCTCGCCCCGCTCCTGCAGGAACAGCTCCAGCTCGCGGCGGAGCACGTGGTGCTGGACGGCGGCGTCGTCCAGCACCGGATGCCAGGCGGGACGGAGTTTGAGCAGCGCCAGCGGCGGGTGCGCCGCGTCGTAGGCCGCGCGGTCGTCGGCGCTCTCCAGCCGGATCGCGTGCGCGGCCGCCAGCTCGGCCTCGTCCGCACCCTGGCGGCGCAGCCGCTGATCGAGCCTGCTGGAGGCGGCGCGGATCTCGTCGACGGAGGCCTCGGGGCCGAGCCCGAGGCGCGTGTAGTCGGTCGTGACCGGAGGGCTCAGCGGTGCGGGGAACAGTTCCAAACCTGCCTCCCTGACCTGTTGGAGATCCTTATTCTTGACGGCTCGCACGGTTTGGTGCAACCAATTCTTGTGTGCGTAGATGCGGCGGGCGGAAAGATTCCCGAGTGACTGACGAGAAATCGATCATCGTCCCAATGCGATCGACATAAAGGCGCGACCGAAAGCCGAGCAAAAGCAGGGAATTAAGTGGGGCTACATCGACGCGGACGGCGGAAAGCGGTAGCCCGATAAGCTTCGGACCGACTCGTCATGCCGGGTCGACCTTCTCGAACGCCGCGATCGTCCGCTGAACGTCGCGGATCCGGTCCAGGGGAAACTTCTCCGAGCGGTCGAACCGATAGATGCCGTTCTGCTCCTGGAACACGTCGGTGAGTTGTGTGTAGCAATAGCCGAACATCGACGGGTTCTCGAGCAGCACCCTGGTCAGGCCCTCGAAGCGTTCGAAGAACTCTTCTTCCGAGCTCACCCGCTGGCCGTAACCCCACGACTCTGCTCGGTCCGTGCCGTCCGACGCGCGTGCCAGCTCCGGGTTCCACCAGATGCCTCCGTACTCACTGACCATGTACGGCTGCCCGGCGTAGGCCAGCGACATCGGTTCGTCATCCGGGGTCAGGTTCGTGAAGGGCTTCCCGTAGGCGAGGCCGGACTGCGCGATCGCGAACTCCGCGGGGTCCTGTTCGTAGCAGTGGCTGTCCCAGACGTCGGTCTCCGGGACCCGGTGACTGTAGCCGGAGGCATCGATCACCGGCCGGCTCGGATCGGCGTTCTTGGCGGCTTTGAACATCCCCTTGGTGACGTCGTCCAGCACGGTCGTGCGGTCATGCAGCGCCTGATGGGTCTCGTTCAGAGGACACCAGCCGATGATCGACGGATGGTTGTGGTCTCGTTCCAGCACCTCGATCCACTCGGCGACGTATGACGGGGTCGGCCGCTGATTGTCCCCCCGCGGCCCTTGGCCGCCGGCGCCCCAGTCGGGGAACTCCGCCCAGACGAGGTACCCCATCCGGTCCGCGTGGTAGAGGAACCGCTCCTCGAAGACCTTCTGATGCAGGCGGGCGCCGTTGAAACCGGCGTCGCGGGCGAGTTCGATGTCGCGTACCAAGGCCGCGTCGCTGGGCGCGGTCATGATGCCGTCGGGCCAGTACCCCTGATCGAGAACGAGGCGCTGGAACACGCGCTCACCGTTGATCAGCACGGCCTGCCCCTCGATGGACACCGATCGCAGCCCCGCGTAGCTGTGGACCTCGTCGATGACCGCGCCGGTGGGGTCGATGAGCCGGAACCGCAGGGAGTACAGATGCGGGTCGGCCGGAGTCCACAGCCGCCGGCGCTCGGCGGGAACATCGAGGACCAGGCGGGGGCACAGGTCGTGTCCCAGCGGAATGCTCTCCCGGCTCACGACGCCTGAGGTATCGCTGAGTTCGACCTGGACGGTGATGCCGCGCTTCGGGTCGGAAACCGGCGTCTCGACGTGGAAACGGGAGCCTGTGACGTCCGGTGTGATGCGAGGCCGCCGCAGGTGGGTGGCGGGGACCGCCTCGAGCCACACTGACTGCCAGATGCCCGTGGTTCGCGTGTAGAAACAGTGCGTGTTGGCGTACCAGGTCGCCTGTTTCCCTCGTGGTTGGACCGAGTCGCGTGAGTCCCTGGCCCGTACCACGACCGTGGCTCGTGTCTTGCCGGCCAGAGCCGCGGTGATGTCCAGGCCGAAAGGTGTGAAGCCGCCGCGATGACGGCCGACCTCGACCCCGTTCACCCAGACGGTGGTGTCGTAGTCCACCGCCTGGAAGTTCATGAGCACCCGGCCGCTGAGCCATTCATCGGGGACGGTGAACTCGCGTCGATACCAGACCGCCGCCATGAAGTCGACGTGTCCGATGCCCGAGAGGGACGACTCGGGAGCGAACGGCACGATGATCCGGCTGTTCAGTTCCGCGTCGCGAAGCCCGCGCTCGAACCCGGAGTCCGACTTGTCCAGCTCGAACTGCCACTCGCCGTTGAGGCAGAGCCATTGATCTCTGCGCCACTGCGGACGAGGGTGCTCGTTTCGGGGGACCGCCAGGTCATGCGTCATTCGCAACTCACTCTCGTGGACTGGATGGTTCGATGTGCCGGTCCGCGATCTCGCGCTCGCGGCGTGTTACTTGATGCCGGTCGTGGAGATCCCGCGGGTCAGGAACCGCTGGCCGAAGAGGAACGCGGCGAACACCGGTAGCAGCGCCACGACCGACATCGCGAAGAGCGGCCCCCAGGAGGTGTCGCCGTTGGCGTCGACGAACGATCGAAGTGCTACCGGTACGGAGTAGACGTTCGGTGCCGTGAGGTAGATCAGCTGGCTGAAGAAGTCGTTCCACGTCCAGACGAACGTGAAGATCGCGGTGGTCGCCAGGGCGGGCTTCATGAGCGGCAGGATGACTCGCGTGAAAGTGCGGAAGTAGCCGCAGCCGTCAAGCCGTGCGGCATCGTCGAGCTCCCGGGGTATGCCGCGGATGAACTGGACCATCAGGAAGACGAAGAACGCGTCCGTCGCCAGGAACTTCGGCACGATCAGGGGGAGGAACGTGTTCAGCCAGCCCATCCTCGAGAACAGGATGTACTGAGGAACGATCACGACATGCATGGGCAGCATGATCGTGATCAGCATGATCGCGAACAGGGTCCGCTTGAAACGGAATCGCAGCCGTGCGAACGCGTACGCGGCCATGGAACAGGAGATGAGGTTCCCCGCGATGGCGCCCGCGGCGATGATCGCCGAGTTGATGAGATACAGGCCGAACGGAAACTTCAGCCCGTTCCACCCTTTCCCGTAGTTGCCGGTCTTGAAGTGCGTGACCCAGATTCCGGAGAGGCGGAAGATGTCGTCGCTCGATCGGAAGGAGCTCGCCAGCATCCACAACAGTGGATAGAGCATGACGATCGCCAGGGCGATGAGTGCGCAGTGCCTGCCGAAACCGCGTGCCGTCTTCAGCCGCCTCGTGCTGGAGCGCGGCGTTTCGCGGCGCTGCGACACGGTGTGTGCGGTGCGCGTGCTGCTAATTGTCATAGAACACCCAGAACCTTGCGGCGTAGAAGTTCAGCGCGGTGAGGGCCGCGACGATCAGGAGGAGCAGCCAGGCCATCGCGGCCGCGTAGCCCATCTGGAAGTTGTTGAATCCCACTTGATAGAGGTAGAGCGTGTAGAACATCGTCGAGTCGGACGGGCCCCCGGTGCCGCTCGATACGACGAAAGCCTGGGTGAACGCCTGGAAAGCGTGGATGATCTGCAGGACCAGATTGAAGAAGATGATCGGGCTGAGCAGGGGAAGCGTGATGCTCCGGAGCTGACGCCATTTCGAGGCGCCGTCGACCTTGGCCGCCTCGTAGTAGATCGCCGGAATCTGCCGCAGCCCCGCCAAGAAGATCACCATCGGCGCGCCGAACGTCCACACATTGAGCACGATGAGCGTGCCCAGCGCGGTCGACGGGTCGGAAACCCATGCCGGCGCGTTCTCGATGCCGAGATGGCCCAGCAACTGGTTCACGAGGCCGTGGTCACCGAAGATCTGCCGCCACAGGACGGCCACGGCCACCGACCCGCCTAGGAGGGACGGAAGATAGTAGACCGAACGGTAGAGCGGCAGCCCGCGCAGGCCTTTGTCGAGCAGCATCGCCAGGGCCAGGGCGACGATGAGCTGGATCGGAACCGAGACCACCACGTACTCGAACGTCACGCGTAGCGAGTTGTGCAGCCGCGGGTCGGAGAGCATGCGGCTGATGTTGTGCAGGCCGGTCCAGTGCGGAGCCTGGATCAGGTTGTAGTCGGTGAAGGCTATGTAGAGCGAGACCAGCATCGGACCGGCCGTGACGCCCACCAGGCCGATGATCCATGGGAGGAGGAGAAGGTAGGCGGCCCGCTCCTCCTTCGCGGCCGCTGAGGATTTGTCGCGCCGCCCCGTCTTCTCGCTGAGCGTGCGCAACTCGTCGATCACCGTCAAGACAGCACTCCCAGTGTCAGGCGCCGAGGATCTGCTTGGACTGGCTGTAGAAGCTCGCCGCGCCCTTGCTCGGCGTCGATCTGCCGAAGCCGATGTCCTGGGAGATCTTGGTGAACAGGGTCGACAGCTGGCTGTATCCCTTGGGCCACGGCGGAGGTGGCGTGGCCGCCTTGTCGCCGAGACCTTGCACGTACGCCACCGCCTTGCCCGCCGGGGATTTCGGTTCGAGCGAGAGGAGATCCACGGCGTGCTTCGAGGGCGGCACGCCCAGTACGACGCCGATCGTCTTGATCGCGAAGTCGTCGTTGACCAGGTAGTTGATCAGTTCGGCCGCGGCGTCCGGATTCGTCGAAGTCGCGGCGATGGACCACATGTCCTGGCTGTCGACGTAGAGCCCCGGCTTGCCGTTCGGCAGGTTCGGGATCGTCATGATCTCCAGCTCCTGTTTCATCAGGCCCTGGAGGAACTGGATCTGCTGAACCCACCCGAAGTCGATGGCGGCCTTGCCGGTGACGATGGGATCGGTCTCGAAGCCGGTGGCGGCCGCGGTCACCGACGCCGCAGGCGTTCCCTTGCCCGCGCGCAGGTCCTGCCAGTAGGCCCACCACTGCTCGACCAGATCCTGCCCGGCCGCGAGCGCCTTGCCGTCGGTCGTGAAGAGGCTCTTTCCGTGCTGGCGCGCATACGGCTCGAACAGCTCGAGGTGGCCGCTCTGATCCGATGTGCCGGCGACCTTCCCGTTGCTGCTCTGGCCCACCGCCTTCGCCCAGGATGCGAGGCTGTCCCAGGTCCAGTCCGCGGTGGGAACCTTGGCCCCGACCGACTCGATCAGCTCACGGTTGACGAAGACCGCATTGGCGATCGAGCTCTGTCCCACTCCGTACCGCTTGCCGTCCACGACACCGCTGCCCGCGACTCCTTCTTCCATCGTGCTGATGTCGATCGTCTTGCCGATGTACTTGGTCATGTCGAGGAGGGCGCCCCGGCCGGCGTAGTCCGTGAAGTACGTCATCGACATCCGCATGACGTCGGGGGAGTTGCGGGCGGCGGTCTCCGTCGACAGCTTGCTCCAGTAGTCGGTGAACGCGGCGTGCTCGCCGCCGACCTTCTGCCCGGAATGCGTCGACTGATAGTGCGCGAGCACCTTCTCCAAGGCCGTGTGGACGGCGTCCCCGCCGTACCACGCGGCGCGCAACGATCCGGAGCCGCTGGACTTTCCGCCCCAGCTGCCGCAGGCGCTGAGTGCCACGGTGCTCAACCCCATCGCGCTGAGGCCGAGAAAACGCCGTCGGCTGAATACGTCAGACATCTCTCCTCCGAGAGTTGTGTTGCCATTCGAAAATTGCCGAACGATGCCGGGACTCAGCGCCCAGGCGTAGTCGTGGGCGAGGCCTCGATGCCCGCCCAGTTCCGATCCGCGGCCTTGGGCGTGTACGCGCCTTCAGGCAGGTCGTCTTGCAAGCGCAGCGTCCACTGCAGCAACAGCCAGATCATCTGGTCCCGGACCGCCGTCAGGGACCGGTCGTCGAAGAGGTTCTTGGTCTCGTGGGGGTCGACGCTCAGGTCGAAGAGTTCGCCCTGGCCCGTGCTGTGAACCAGCAGCTTGTAGTCCCGGAAGCGGAGCATCTTCGTGCGTCCGCTCTGGGTGACCGTGTTCAACTCGTCGAAGGTCGGCCCGTCGTACGGGAAGTGCAGGGGCGGCCGCTCATCGGCTCCGTAGGTCAGGCCGCCATAGCCACGCTCGGCATAGAGACTGTCGAATTCGCCGGTGGCGACGCCGTCCCCCGCGAGCAGCGGCGCCAGACTTCGTCCCTGTACGCCCGGCGGCAACGCCTCACCCACGAGTTCGCACAAGGTGGGGAACACGTCGACGATCGATACGAGCTCCGGCCTGACCTGCTCGGCGACCATCGTGGAACCGGAGAAGAACATCGGTATGCGCATGAGGCACTCCGGCATTCCCGCGCCCTTGCGTTGCAGCCCGTACTCCCCGACGTAGTCGCCGTGGTCGCTCACAAAGACGTAGATCGTCTCTCCCGGCAGCTCCGCGTCGACGTTCTCCACGAGCCGCTTCACCTGATCGTCGATCAGGCGAAGCATGCCGCAGTAGTTCGCTCGGTAGCGCCGCCACTCGGCCTCGTAACCAGGGCGCTTCTCTTCGATGAGAGCTTGGAGCCACCGCCAGTGGCCGCCCCGGGCGCGCGCCACCTCCGCCCCGGTCGCCGGGGCGGGAACCTCCGCTTCGTCGAACAGGCTGAAGTACGGTTCCGGGACCTGGTATGGATTGTGCGGCTCGGGAAGGGAGACCCAGAGGAACACCGGCTTGTCGTCGGCCCGTGAACCCACCTGCTCCAGTGCGTCGGTGACGATCCGGTGCGGCAGCTGACGCTCGAGCGGGAAGGGCGTGGGTTCGTGCGCCACCCCGTGGTCGAGCCGCTCGAGCCATTCGTCGAAAGCGGCATCACCGGCTCGTTCGTGCGGACCACCCGTGTGGAAGTAGGGGCCGGCGTACGCGTCGAAGTCCGCCGGCTCCGGATGCATGTGCGGCTTGCCCGAGAACAGCAGCTGGTAACCGGCGGCACGAAGGACGTCGAGCAGATCGCGTGAGTAGTAGGCATGAGCGGCGTTGCTGTTCTGCGTGACTCGGTGCGCAACGGGAAAGCGGCCGGTCAGCAGGCTCGTGCGGGCGGGTACGCACGCCGGGTAGCTGGTGTACGCGCGTGGGAAGTAGGTGCCCTCCGCCGCCATGCCGTCGAGGAACGGCGTGGTGTCGAGGGGGAAGCCCGCGATCTTCGAGAAGTCGGCACGATGCTGGTCGGTCATGATCACGACGATGTTCGGCTTCACTGTCGCCTCCTGGCCCCAGCACGGTCATCCGGCCGCGGGTTCCTGCTCACGGCCCTGCATCGATGCAAGCTTGCCATTGGTCTGCATCGATGCAAGTCACGAATTGGTAACGCTGACGAAACCGCGTCGTTCACAAGTCGTGCGTGACGAGGGCGTGAGCCGCGTTAACGACTCAGGGCACTAGGGCTGTGAGTCCGACCGGGTGGGCCGACTCGCCGGCCGGTCGGCCTGGTGTCGCGAACCGCCGTCGCGCGGTATGCCGGCCGTGCTCTCCCGGATCGCCAGGCGAAACGGCGCCCGGATCTCGATCGGGGCGGCGTCGTCCGACTTGGAGATCCTGGTCAGGATCTGCTCGATCGCCTGGCGTGCGATCAGCTGCTTGTCCGGCGAGATGGTGGTGAGGGTCGGGGTGCTGAACCGTCCGTCCTCGATGTCGTCGAAGCCGACGATGGCCACATCCTCGGGGACCCGAAGGCCCGCCGCGAGTACCGTCCGCATCGCGCCGAGGGCGAGCAGGTCGTTGAAGCAGAAGACCGCGTCGGGCCGGTCCGGGCGGGCGAGCAGTCGCCGCATCGCCTCCGCTCCGTCCGTGCGGTGAAACCGGGTCGCCGTCATCAGCAGTGACCGGTCCACGGGGATGCCGGCACGCCGGTGTGCCCGGCGAAATCCCTTCAGCCGAAGCTTCGCGGTGTCGTACCCCGACGGCTGGACGCCGATCGCCGCGATGCGGCTCCGGCCGATGTCGATCAGATGGGTGGTCGCCTCGTCCGCCGCCGCGACGTTGTCGATCGCCACGTGGTCGGCGAGCGAGTCGAAGCTCTTCTCGCCGAGCAGCAGGATCGGGGCGCCGGGCGGTCTTTCGCTCAGGTCCGCGCCGGACAACGCCAGCGGGCTGAGGATCACGCCGTCGAAGTTCATGGGGCGGGCGTTCTGGAGGATCAGCTCCCGCTCCAGGTTCTTGTCTCCGTCGGTGTGGTCGATCATCACCAGGTATCCGCGTTCCCGCCCCTCGGCGATGATCAGCCGGGCCAGCTCGGCGAAGTACGGCACGTCGAGTTCGGGTACGACCAGCGCGATCACGTGCGAGCGGCCCTGCTTGAGGCTGCGGGCGAGAAGATTCGGCCGGTACCCCAGCCGGTCGATCGCCGCCTGCACTCGCGCGCGGGTGTCGTCGGCCACGTAGGGGTAGTCGCTCACCACGTTCGACACCGTGCGGATCGACACCCCGGCTTCCGCTGCGACATCGCGAAGTGTAGGGCCAGCCATGGCTCGATCTCCCGTTGTTGCTGTCGGCGCGGCGCACTATTGCATCGTTGCTAAGCCTATGCCATAGTCTGCGCTCACATCGGCTTTGCCATCGATGCAAGAGTCTGCGCATCGACCGACGGACGCCGCCCATACGGTCGGCCGAGCCGACCGTCGAGTCATGCCGATGGCCAGGAACTGTCGGGTTGAGCAAACCGAGATTCCCGCACATTCGCAGGATCGAGAAATGGAGCCTCGCCGTGCGACAACACTTCTGGATGAAGTCGATGATCAGACGCGCCGTATGTCTGCTCGGCGCCGTCGTGGCCGCCGTCGCGGTACTCGCCCTCCCCGGAACTCCGGCGCTGGGCAACGTATCGGGAAACGCGCTCTACAGCCCGAGTTCCAGCAATGAGACGCTTGCCTATAACCGCATGATCCGGCTTCAGCACAGCGGCCGGGCGAACGGACGCCTGCTGGCGAGTTTCGAGCGTTCGGGCCTGGGCGGTGCGCCATCGCGATATGTCATCCGGCAAAGCACGAATGATGGCCAGACGTGGTCGACACTGGCGACGGTGAGCGACGGCGAGACGGGAGAGGGGCATCCGTGGAACACCTTGTTCCAGCCGTTCCTGTTCGAGTTCCCCCGCGCGACCGGCGGCCTGCCTGCCGGAACGCTGCTCCTCGTGGGCAACGTGTTGCCTCCCGGCCGCTCCACGACCCACTTCGAGGAGTGGCGCAGCACTGATCACGGTGCCACCTGGCATTATGTCGAGACCTTCCAGATCGGCGGCGCCAGTGCCAAGTTCGAGCCCGGCGGCGTCGGGGCGGGCATCTGGGAACCGTTCCTGATCATGAACTCACGGGGGGAGATCGAGTGCTATTTCTCCGACGAACGTCAGAACAAGGAGCACAGCCAGAAACTGGTGCACATCGTCTCCGCTGACGGAGGACGTACCTGGAGTGCGAACGCCGATGGCAGCACACGGGTCTCACCCGGCGAGGTCGAGGACGTGGCGAGTCCGACACGGTCCGACCGGCCGGGCATGGTGACCATCGCCGTCCTGCCGAACGTCGACTGGATCATGAGTTTCGAACTGTGCGGTACGAATCACTTCTGCGAAGCCCACGTGAAGACATCGAAAGACGAGGGGCGGACCTGGGGTTCGGGGCCGGCCGACCTCGGGACCGAGGTCGTCACCGATGACGGTCGCTACCTCGGCAGCAGTCCCTTCATCACGTGGAGTCCGGCCGGCGGTGCGAACGGTGAACTGCTCCTGACCGGAATGCGCACCCGCTTCGCGTCGGGCAACGGATTCTCGCCAGAGGACCACCAGGCGGTCTTCGTGAACTCCGACAACGGCACCGGAACCTGGAGCTGGATGCCTGCCCCGATCAACGTCGGCGGTGCCGGGCCGACGGCCAACTGCTACCAGAACTACAGCCCGGATCTGCTGCCTTCCAGCTCGGGGCGGATGCTGCGCTACACCGCGGCGCGAGCGTCGGGAACGTACGGATGCGAGGAGAGCACCGGAGAGGCCAACGCGGGGGTACTGCCGTACGCGTCGGACTTCGGCGCGGGTGACGCCGGATGGTTGAGCTACGGCGGCTGCTGGACGACCGCCTCGGACACGTACGTCGAGACGTGCGGGGGCGACGGCGGCAACAAGGCACTCGCCGGCTCGACCGGGTGGACGAACTACACGATCAGCGGCGACGTCATGATCACCTCGGGAACGCAGGCCGGATTCGTGTTCCGTGCCACCGATCCCAGAGTGGGAGCGGACGCGTTCAACGGCTACTACGTCGGCGTCAGCTCGACGCGACTGATTCTGGGACGAGAGAACGGATCCTGGACGCTTCTCTCGCAAGCGGCCATCCCCGGTGGACTGGCGCACGACAGGTGGTACCACCTCACGATCCGGGCCGTGGGATGCAGGTTCACGATCACCGGCTCCGACGGCGGCGAGACCGCTCCGATCGCCTTCAGCCACACGGACGCCGGCTGCTTCACGCACGGCGCGATCGGCGTGCGCGACCAGAGCGGCACTGCCGCGTGGCGGAACATCACAGTGACACATCCCGGGCGGTAGACGAGCCGGGCCGAAGGGCCGCAGGCGTGGGATCGACGCGGCCTCGCCTCAGGGCGGGGCCGTGCGGTCCACCCCTCCCGAAGGCATTTCAGGTCCGGCAGCGACAGCAGCGGCATCCCTGTCCAAGATGGATGTGCGCTGTCCTTCCTGCGGTGATGGCGAAAATTCGCTGGTTGCGGGTCGGCCAACTCGCCAGCGTGACCACGTGCAGGATGTGATCGCGCACGCCTCCGGGGGCGCGCACGTACAGCAGACGGTCGACCATGCCGTTGAAATGACGGTGATAACCCAGAGCGGCCAGAGTCTCCTCGTCTCGCTCGACGATTTCCAGGTCGGTGACCGCGGCCATCAGATCGATGATGGGCTTGGCCGCCAGCCCTGGCACAGCCGTCGAGCCGATGTGCTCAATCTCGACCATCACTCCGGGCAACGCCTGCTCCAGCTCCTCGATCGCTGCGGCAGCCCGAGCCGGCCATGCCGGGTCGTACTCGACGACGTGGATGGTCCGCCTGGCCATGAGCGCCATCCTGTCACCGTACGACCGGTTTCAGGCTTGGCCCGCTCGGCCGCGTCCAACAAGCCGGACACTGGGCCGCGGTGAACGCCGTTCGGCCAGTCGATCAGGCACTCACGATCGCGCCGGTGCGTCGCGCAGTTCTCGGCGGAGGATCTTGCCGGTGACGCTTTTCGGCAGGTCGTCCTCGATCAGCACCTGGGCGGGAGCCTTGTACACGGCCATCCGGGCGCGGCAGAAGTCCCGGAGTTCGGCCTCCGTCGCGGTCACGCCGGGGCGGAGGCTGACGAACGCCCGCACGGTCTCGCCCCGGTACGGGTCGGGGACGCCCACCACGGCCGCCTCGCGTACGGCCGGATGCTCGTACAGGACGTCCTCCACCTCACGCGGCCAGACCTTGTAGCCGGCCGCCACGATCATGTCCTTCTTGCGGTCGACGAGGTAGACCCAGCCCGCGGTGTCCATGAAGCCGACGTCCCCGCTGAGCAGCGTGCCCTCCGGGAACGAGGCGCGGGTCTGCGCCGGGTTCCGCCAGTAGCCCGCGGCGACCTGCGGGCCGCTGATGGCCAGCTCGCCGACCTCTCCGGCCGGCAGCGGCCGGCCGTCGTCGCCGCGGATCTCCACCCGGACGCTGGGCAGGGGGACGCCGATCGCCAGGGCGCCGGACGTCTCGTCGACCGGCGCGCGGGTGCCGAGCGGCACGGCCACCGCGGCCGAGGTCGTCTCGGTCAGGCCGTAGGCGTTGTGGATATAGACGCCGAACTCGTCGGCGAACCGGCGGACGGTGGCGGCCGGCACCGGCGCGCCGCCGCTGAGCACTTTCGACAGCGAGCCCAGGTCGTGTTCGCGGGCCGCGGGCTCGCCCAGCAGGGCGATGAACGCGGTGATCGACCCGATGGTGAACGTCGGCCGGTAGCGCTCGACCAGCGCCGCCGCCGTACGGGCGTCGAACCGGTAGGTCAGCACCAGCGGCAGACCGCCGCCGAGGCCGAGCGCCAGGTGCATGGCCAGGCCGGTGATGTGGAACAGCGGCGCGACGGTGAGGATCGAGTCGGCGTCGCCCAGGCCGATCCATGTGCGGCAGGCGGCGACCTGGTAGGCGAGGTTGCGGTGCAGATTGATCGAGCCCTTGGCCGGGCCGGTGGTGCCGGAGGTGTAGCTGAGTAGCGCCGCGTCGTCCGGTCCCGGGGCCTCCGCGGCCTGCGGTGCGCCGCCCTCCTCCAGGATGGCGAGAACGTCGTCGTCCGCGCCGTCCGGCCAGGGCCCGGTGGCGTCCGCGGCGAGGGCGCCGTCGCGGGAGTACAGGACGTGCGCGGGCGCGTTCCCGGCGGGCAGCGCGGCGACCACGTCCCGGGCGGCGGGATGCGCGACCAGGACCCGGGCGCCGGAGTCGGCGAGCAGGTGGGCGAGCTCCCGTTCCTTGTACATCGGGTTGACCGGCACGACCGTGCCGCCGAGCTTCCAGACCGCGAGCACGGCCAGTACGCAGACCGGGGTGTTCTGCAGCGCGACCGCCACCCGGTCGCCCGCGCCGACGCCGCGCCGCTCGAGCCCCGCCGCGAACGCGTCGCTCAGCCGGTCGACCTCGGCACGGTCGAGGGTGGTGCCGAAGTAGTGGAGCTGCGGCGCGCCCGGCCGCTCGGCGACGCGGCGGCGGAACAGCTCCACGACGCTGTCCGCCTCGACGTCGATCTCGCCGGGCACGCCCGGTCCGTAAAGCGCCTGCCAGTACGGACTCATGAACTCTCCTTCATGCGCGGCTCGTCCTCGATGCCGAGGTGGCGGGCGATGGTCGCGGGGTCCTTCTCCAGCTCCTCCGGGGCGCCCTCGGCGACGATCTCACCTCGCTGGATGAGGCACGCGTGGTCGGCCAGCGGGAAGGCGAGGGCGGCGTTCTGCTCGACCAGCAGCATGGTCATGCCGGTGGCGCGGATCGCGGAGATCGCCGCGAAGACGGTGTCGACCAACGCGGGGGACAGGCCCATCGACGGCTCGTCGAGCAGCAGCAGCGACGGCGCGGTCATCAGCGCCCGGCCGATCGCCAGCATCTGCTGCTCGCCGCCCGACATCAGCGCCGCGGTCTGCCGACGGCGTTCGGCCAGCCGGGGGAACAGGTCGTACACCTCATCGACCAGGGCGGTGCGACGCCGGCCACGGGCGTACGCGGAGAGATCGAGGTTCTCCTGTACGGTCAGGCAGCCGACGACCATCCGGCCCTCCGGCACCAGCGCGAGGCCGAGCCGGGCGACCCGGTGCGCGGGCATCCCGGTGATGTCGGTCCCGTCGAAGACGACCCGCCCGCCGCTCGGGCGCAGCAGCCCGCCGATCGCGCGCATCGTGCTCGACTTGCCCGCGCCGTTCGCGCCCAGGAGGGCGGCGACCCGCCCCTTGCCGAGGGAGAGGTCGAGACGTGACACGGCGCGGATGGAACCATAGGTCACCTCGAGCGACTCGACGGTCAGCATGGCCTCGTCTCCTTCTCTATCACTTGCCGAAGTACGCCTTGCGCACCTCGGGGCGGCGCAGGCAGACGCCGGGCTCGTCGCAGGCGATGACCTCGCCGGAGGCGAGCACGGCGACCCGGTCGCAGATCGCCTGGATCAGGCGCATGTTGTGCTCGACCACGACGATCGTCGTGCCGCTCTCGCGCAGGCCGGTCACCAGCTCGCCGATCCCGGTCCAGTCGGCCGCGTTCATGCCGGCGGTCGGTTCGTCCAGGAGCAGCAGCCGGGGCCGCGACACCAGCGCCCGCGCGATCTCCAGCCGGCGCTGGTCGCCGTACGACAGGGTCTCGGCCAGCCGGTCGGCGGCGTCGCGCAGGCCGACCGACTCCAGGGTCTCCAGCGCCTGTTCCCGCAGGTCGCGCAGTTCCGCGCGGGCCCGTGGCGTGCCGGCCGAACCCCGGAGGCCGCCGACCCGCCGGCGCCGGTAGGTCCCCGCGAGCACCTGCTCGACGACGGTGAGGCCGCGCAGCAACCGGATGTTCTGGAACGTACGGGAGACGCCCAGGCGGGCCAGGGCCTGCGCCGGCAGGTGGTGGCACGCGTCGCCGTACAGCCGGATCGAACCGCCGTCGGCGGGGAGCAGACCGCTGATGATGTTGAGCAGCGTCGTCTTGCCGGCCCCGTTGGGCCCGGCGATCCCGAAGACGGTGTCGCGGGGGACGGTGAGGCTGACCGAGCGCAGCACGCTCAGCCCGCCGAACCGCTTGGCCAGGCCGTCGACGGCCAGCGCCTCCGTACCGCTCATGAGTTCACCTCCGCCGGTTCGCGCGTCTTGTCCGGCGTGGGCGCGGGGCGGCGTCCGTCCCGCAGCCGCCGCCAGCGCAGCGGGTCCACCAGGCCGCCGGGCAGCCAGATCATGATGATCAGCAGGAGCGCCCCGTCGATGATGGCCTGGCCCTGGCCGATGAACTGGTTCACGTACACCGGCAGCCCGGTGAAGACCACCGCGCCGATGACCGACCCGAACCAGTGGTACGCGCCACCGAGCACGACACAGGCGATCACCGTCACGGCGAGGTCGATGTAGAAGCTGTCCGGGTCGATGTAGCGCAGCAGTCCCGCCTGCAGCACGCCGCCGACCCCACCGAGCACGCCGCTGATCACGAAGGCGACCGCCTGCACCCGGCGTACCGGGATGCCCATCGTCGCGGCGACCGTGGGGTCCTCCCGCGTCGCCACCGCCGCCGTGCCGAACCTCGACCGGGCGAGCCGGGCCAGGATCAGGCAGGCCACGCCCAGGACCACGATGAGCTGCCACAGGTGCACCTCGACCGGGACCACCTCGCCCTGCGAGCCCCCGGTCAGCCCGCCGAGGTTCACCACGACGACCCGGGTGACCAGGATGAGGGCGACCGTGGCCAGTGCCAGCCAGTGGCCGGCCAGCCGGATCAGCAGCAGCCCGGTGACCGCGGCGACCACTCCGCCGCCGAGCCCGCCGACGAGCAACGCGGGCCACAGCCCCAGCCCGGCGGAGTTCATCAGGTGGGTCGCGAAGAACGCGCCGACCGCGGCGAAGCTCACTGTGGCGAAGCTGAGCAGGCCGGCCCACAGCGTCATGTACGTGCTCAGCGCCAGGACCGCGCCGGCCAGCGCGAACTCGGCGGCGCTGATCAGGAGCGTGAGTTGCTGTCCCATCAGGCTCTCCCCAGCTCGACCGTCTTGAGCAGGCCGCGCGGCCGTACGACCAGGACGACCAGCAGCAGGCCGAAGGTGATCGCGTCCTGGAAGGAGTTGGAGATGTACTGGGCCGACAGCACCTGGACGACGCCGATCGCGAACCCACCGAACGCCGCGCCGCGCACGTCGCCCATGCCGCCGATGACGACCGCCGCGAAGCCCTGGAGCAGCAGGCCGTCGCCGAGGCCGAAGGTGAAGGTCTGCCCGTCGGCGTAGAACACCCCGGCCAGTCCCGTCGCGGCCCCGGCCAGCGCCGCCGCGGTCAGGATCGCGACGCGCGGGTTCACCCCGCCGAGCATGGCCGCGCCGCGGTCGTGTCCCACGGCGCGGATCGCCGCGCCCAGCCGGGTGTGCCGCAGGATCACGTGGATCACGGCGGTCACCGCGATCGCGCAGACGACCGCGATGACCTGGGTGGCCAGCACCCGCAGGCCGGCGAAGCGGATCAGGCCGCCCGGCACCGTGCCCGGCGGGAAGCCGAGCGGCGCCGCGCCGGTGGCGAGGCTGGCCGCCTCGCGCAGCGAGATCCACAGGGCGACGCTCGTGATGATCGTGCCGAGGAGTTGCTCGCCGCCGCGGGACCGCAGCGGCTGGAACGCCACCTGGTCGACCGCCACCGCCGCCACCGCGCCGATCGCGGTGCCGACCAGGCAGGCGATCGCGAACGGCAGTCCGGCGTGCGCGACCGCCCAGTAGGCGAAGATCGCTCCCCAGGTGGCGTACACGCCCTGGGCCAGGTTCAGGATCCGCATCGTGGAGAAGACGACGCCGAACCCGACCGCGAACAGGGCGTACACGGCGCCGAGGGCGAGGCCGTTGATGAGCTGCTGAACGAACAACATGGTCAGGTCACCGGCCCGTTCACGACTTGCCCGCGCCCGACGGCGTCCACTCGGTCTGCCGCCCGTCCTTGGTCCAGGTGATGTGGACGATGCTCTCGGGGGCGTGCAGCTGCCCGTTCTGGAAGCCGACCGTGCCGTAGATGGTGCCGTCCAGCTGTTTCAGCGACGACAGCGCCTTGGTGACGCTCGCCCGGGTGACGTTCTTGCCGGCGTTCTTGATCGCGGTGGCCATCGTGTACGCGGCGATGTAGCCCTGGGCCGCGTAGTCGTCCGGGTCGGTGCCGTATTTGGCCTTGTACGTCTGCGCGAACTTCTGTCCCTGCGCGTCGGCCTTGCCGGCGAAGAAGTACACCGGGAAGGGGATGCCGGCGAGCGCGCCGCCCGCGGCCTTGTAGGCGCCGGGGCTGCCGATCGCCTCGCTCGCCACGATGAGCCCGTTGTAGCCGCGGCTGCGCAGCGCCTTGATCAGCGAGATGGACGACTGCTGGAGGCAGGCGACGACGACGGCCGCCGGGTTCTTGGCCATGAGCTGACCGGCCGCCCCGCTGAAGTCGGTCTGCGCGGCGAGCGTGTTGACGGTGCCGAGGTCCCGTACGCCGGTGCCGGCGAAGCCCTCCTGGAAGCTCTTGAGCTGGGAGACCCAGCCGGAGTTGTCCTGCGTCACCGCGTACGCCACCGATGCCGGGCGGACCTGCTGGGCGACCTTCTGCGCGAGGCTCTTGTTGGCGTCCTGCGGCATCGTCGTGGTCCGCACGACGTACGGCGGCTTCTCCAGGCCGAGGTCGGTGGCGCCGTAGATGTCCAGCGGCATCTTGGCCGCCGTGGTGATGGGCTTCACCGCGCCGGCCGTCGGCGACAGGATGCAGCAGATGGTGCCGACGACGCTCTGGTCGCCGGCGAGCTGCTTGGCCTGCTCCACGGCGCGGGCGGGCGTCTCGGCGCCCTCCTTCTTCACCAGTTCGATCTTCCGGCCGCTCCCCAGGTAGCCCTCCTGGTTGAGCTGGTCGACGGCGAGTTCGGTGCCGTGCGCGAACGTCTGCCCGGCGAAGGCGACGGGCCCGGTCAGCGCGGTGATGAAGCCGACCTTGACGTCGCCGCTCTGCGTGTCGCCGTTGCACGCCGAGGCCAGCAGGGCGGCGACGGTGATCAGCACGCCGAGCGGTCCGCGGCGGCGAAGGGATGGTGCCATTGCGTCTCCTCAGAGAAGGGATCCCGGGACTGCGCGTCTTCGGCCGGCGTCGTCAGCCGGCGGCGGTGAGGAAATCCCGGTACCGCCGCACGGTCTCGGCGACCGCGGCGGGATCTTGGTCGGGGTACCAGCAGGTCGCGGGCGTCGGGGCGAGGGTGACGCCGTCCGGGGCCGCGGAGCGCAGGGCCGGGAGGTTGTCGGCCAGCATGTCGTCGGGGCCGGCGCAGATCAGCGCCGGCGTCGTGAGCTCGGGCAGCCGGTCCCGCGTCGGGTACCGGAATGCCGCCGCGTAACTGAGGTGATAGGTCGGACCGCTCTGCAGCAGGCCGACGGTCCAGTCGTGCAGTTCTCGCGCGCGCGGCACGCGCAGGGGGCGGCTCGCGGCGGTCCGGTCGCGGTACCACGGCCAGAACAGGAACATGTCGCGGCGAATCCCCCAGGCCCGTACGAGGTGGGAGCCGAACCGGTCCGGCCGCAGCGGCGGCAGGTAGTGCTCCAGGATGTCGGCGGTGAGCTCGGGCGGCAGCAGCGGCGGCGCCTCCAGTACGGCCCGGCGCACCAGGTCCGGGCGGCGCACGCACAGCTCCAGCGCGATCACGGCGCCGGTGTGGGTGCCCCACAGGTGCACGGGCCCGCCGGCCCGCCGTTCGACGACGTCGGCCATCGCGTCGGCCAGCCGCCCGATGTCCACCTCGTCACGCCAGGGCTTGTCCGACTCGCCGTTGCCCGGGTAGTCCGGGGCGAGCACGTGGAAGTCCGCGCCCAGTCCCCGCATGAGCGGTTCGAGGAGCCGCGCGGACCCGGGCGCCGAATGCAGCGCCAGCAGCGGCGGCGCGGTCGCGTCGCCCGCGAGCCGCAGGTGCACCTGCCCGGCCGAGGTGTCGGCGAACTCCCGCCGCACCTCCGTGTCCCGTACGTCGCCGGGCACGCCGGCGAGAGGCAACGCCCGCCGGGCGGGCCGTGGTTCGGGGGCGGGCCGCGGGTCGCCGTGCGCGCGGGAGAGCAGGGTCAGCCAGCGGTCGGCCGGCGTCGGCCCGGTGCCGTCGGCTCCCACCGTGCGCGGGGCGGGACCGGCGCCGGCGAGCGGGTCCTCGGCCGCGCGGCACCAGGTCTGCCAGAGCGCCGCGAAGTCCTCGGGGTGCTCGGCGAACGCGACGACCGTACGGTCGAGCGCGGCGGGTCCGGGCAGCTCGGCCCGGCCGGGCACCGCGGCGCGCGGCGCTCCGGGCGGGAAGAGGTGCGCGTCCCGTACGAGGTGCCACAGCCGCGACAGGTGGGTGCCGTCGGCGCGCGGCGTCAGGTCGGGCGGGGGGAGTTCCCGCGCGGCCGCGAGGTACCCGGGGTCGACCAGGAACAGCTCGCGGCAGCCCGGCGCCCGGCCCGCCACGGCGGCGGCCAGGTCGCAGCTCATGTCCAGCCCGACGACGGTGTGCGCGCCGAGCGCGGTCGCGACCCGGGCGAGCGCGTCGGCCGCCGTGCCCACGCGGGCCGCCGCGCCGGGCGCCGATCCGCCGGTGCCCGGCAGGTCGGCGACGGCGACCGGCCGGTCCGGCGCGCGGAGCGTGAGCTCCTCCGCGAGCGGCCGGCCGGACCAGCGGATCCCGGGCAGCACCAGTACGCCCGGACGGTCCGCGGTGAGCCAGACCCGGATCTGCCCGTGGCCGGTGTCGAGGTAGCGGCCCCGCATGTCAGCCCTCCGCCGGGGTCCGGCGGCGACCGTGCTCCCGCAGCAGCAGGTTGAGACTGCCGCCGGACTCCAGCACCTTGACCACGCGCTCGCTGGGCGGGTCGCCGGTCAGCTCCGTCCCGTCCGGCAGCCGTACGACGGCTCGCCGCCAGTCGACCTCCACGGCGTCGAACCGCCGCACCGCCGTGGCGATGCCCGGGACGGCGACCAGGGGCATGCCGTTGTAGGTCTCGCCGCGCCAGAAGCCGGGCGAGAACGACTCGGCGAGGACCACGCTGATCCCCAGGTTGCGCAGGGCGACGAGGGGCGGGTAATGCGGGTGGCCGTAGCCGAAGTTGCGCCCGCCGACGACGACGTCGCCCGGCTGGACCCGGTCCACGAACTCCGGGTCGAAGGCCCTCATGCAGACGGCGCGCAGCTTGTCCGGGTCGTAGTACTTGATGTTCTCCACTCCGACGATCAGGTCGACGTCGAAGTCGTCGCCGAAGATCCAGGCGACGCGCCCGCGCAGGACGTCGGGCAGGACGGATGCCGGCTCCATCACTCCACCACCTCCCGCGGGTCGGTGATCCGGCCTGAGACGGCGCT
Source organism: Actinoallomurus sp. CA-142502 (assembly GCF_050936355.1). NCBI lineage: Bacteria > Bacillati > Actinomycetota > Actinomycetes > Streptosporangiales > Thermomonosporaceae > Actinoallomurus > Actinoallomurus sp. CA-142502. Next base: position 6,813,337 of record NZ_JBNJMY010000001.1, on the reverse strand, counting down.
GGCCGCCACGGTGTAGGCCGAGCCCATGTAGATGTCGGCGCCGGTGCTGCCCATCCGGCCGGAGATGTTCAGCACGCCGGTGGAGATGCACTTCTCGCCCGGCTGGAGCGGCCGGGCGTAGCCGAAGCAGAAGTCGCAGCTGGAGATGGCCACGTTCGCGCCGGCCTCGCGCAGCACGTCCAGCAGGCCCTCCTCTTCGGCCTGCCGGTGGATGAGCTGCGAGGTCGGCACGACGTTGAGCTGCACGCCGGGCGCGACCCTGCGGCCGCGCAGCACCTCGGCGGCGGCCCGGATGTCCTCGATCCGGCCGCTCGCGCACGACCCGATGAACGCGCGGGTGATGGGCGTGCCGGCCGCCTCATCCACGCCGAGGGTGTTCGCGGCGCGGGCCGAGCCGGGCAGTACGACCCGCGGGCGCAGCGCGTCGAGGTCGATCTCGTGCGTCGCCGTGTAGGCCGCGCCGGGGTCGCTGGTCAGCGGCTCGAACTCGGCGCGAGCGACGCGGCGGGCGTACTCCAGCGCCGCGTCGTCGGGGTTGAAGATCGCGGAGACGGCGCCGGTGAACATGGCCATCCCGCACAGCCCCTGGCGGCGTCCGAGACTCATGTTCTCCGCGCCCGGCCCGGTGAACTCCATGACCTGGTGCGCGCAGCCGTCCGCGCCGACCCGGGAGATGATCTCGTGGATGAGGTCGCGGTTGTCCACGCCCGGTGCGAAGGACCCGGTCAGGTGGAAGCGCGTCGAGGCGGGCACGTCGAGGAAGATCCGCCCGCTCACCCACGCCTCGAGCAGGTCGCGGCGCACGCCCCAGCCCAGCGCGCCGAACGCGCCGAGACCGCTGATGTGGCCGTCGAAGTGGATGAGGAACTTGCCGGGCAGCGCGTAGCCCAGCTCCGCCGCCACCTGGTGCCCGATCCCGCGCCCCTCGTGCACGGTGATGCCGTAGAACTCGCCCCAGCGCCGGGTGACGTCGTGCACCTCCTCCTCGCGCTGGTCCCCGTTGGACAGCATGTGGTCGATGAAGACCAGGTACCGCTCCGGATCGTCGACCTCGGTGATGCCGAAGTCGTCGTGCATCTGCTTGAACATCAGGTCGGTGTAGCCGGGGAAGTCGTAGGCCACCATGTAGTCCGGGCGGAACGGGTGGTTCTGCCCGGGGCGCACCTCGCCGAGGCCCCCCGCGCGGGCGAGGATCTTCTCGGTGATGGTCAGCGCCGTGCCGTTCCGGGGCGTCGGCTGTTCCGTCGGCTGGGTCACGTCGCTCACGCCCCGGCCGCCGGCAGGTACTTCTCCTGCGCCTTCTCCACGTCGGCGAAGCCGATCAGGTCGACGAAGTCGTGGTGCGGCAGCGCGTCCGCGCTGACCTGGGCGGGCGGTTCACCCGAGCGCAGGCGGCGCAGGGTCTCACGCATGGCGCCGGTGGCGGAGAGCAGGACCTGGGTCGGCAGCAGCGCCAGTCGTACGCCGACCTCGCGCAGCAGCTCGGGGGTGAAGTCGCGTTCCACCCAGGTGGAGGCCGTGAGCGTGGCCATCAGCGGGACGCCGACCCGCTTGTGGCACCCGGCCCACTCTTCGACGGTGGTGAACGTCTTGGTGACCGGCATGATCATCTCGGCGCCCGCGGCGACGTACGCCTCCGCGCGGGCCAGGGCCTCCTCGCCGGCGGCGTCGGTCCTGGCGATCACGATGAGGCGGTCGCCGACGGCGTCGCGCACCGCGCGGATCTTCCCGGTGGCCTCCTCCAGACTGATCACCGGGACCGGGTCGCCGACGCAGATCGGGCAGCGTTTGGGCGACTCCTGATCCTCCATGAAGACCGCGGCGACGCCCGCGTCGGCGAACCGGCGTGCGGTACGGGCGGCGTTGACGGCGTTCCCGTAGCCGGTGTCGATGTCGGCGATCACTGGGAGGTCGCTTGCCTCGATGATCCGGCGCACCGCGTCGAGGTTCTCCGACATCGTGTACAGCTCGGCGTCGGGCAGGCCGAGCGCGGCGGAGATCGCGAAGCCCGAGGCGCACAGGGCGCGGAAGCCGGCCTGCTCGGCGAGGCGTGCGGTCAGACCGTCCCACACACCCGGGGCGAAGACCACGTCGTCGGCCATCAGTTCACGGAGGCGCGTCGCTGTCATGCTTCCCCTTTCCGGAATACGGAATAGATTTCGGAGGAGACACTAGGTTTCGCCCTATGGGCTGTCAATAGGTTCACGGTGCCGAAACATTCGACCCGGATTGCTGGTCAGAAGGGTCTGCGGCGATGGTCTTGACCGGTGTCGCGGTCTCGTGTGATAGTCCGTCATCCGGAACTACTTTCACTGACCTGTTCGTGGCGGCCCGGCTGGAGGAGTTCGATGGACACGTTCTGGCCCGGCGTCGGCGGCAACTGGGGCCGGTGGGGCGAGGCCGACGAGCGAGGCGCGCTCAACCTCATCGACGCCGAACGGATCCGCGCCGCGGCGGCGCTCGTGCGCAGCGGCCGGGCACTCTCCCTCGCCCGCCCGCTGCGCAACGGCCTCCCGCCGTACTATCCGCGGGCCGGCGAGAGTGCCTTCGACCACCGGATGATCACCTGGTGGGGCTCCAACGCGGGCGGCGACGTCCAGGCCGCGAGCGACCGGGTGCGCTCGGAGTGCCACGGCCTGGAGATCACCCACATGGACGCGCTGAGCCACATCGCGCACCGCGGACGCGGCTACGGGGACCGCGACTTCAGGGAGATGGCCGGACCCGAGGGCGTCAGCGCCTGCGACATCACGACCGCCGTCCCGGTGGTGACCCGGGCCGTACTGGCCGACATCCCCCGGCTGCGCGGGGTCGACCACCTGCCGCCCGGCACCGCGGTGGGTCACGACGAACTCGCCGCGGCGGCACCGAGCCTCGCCCCGGGAGACGCCCTGATCGTACGCACCGGCCGATGGTCGGCAACGACACCCGAGCCCGGCTCGGCCCCCACCGCCCGCTCCTCATTCGCGTCCGGGTCGGTGTCCGCCTCCGCGCCCGGGTCGGTTTCCGGTGCCGTGCCCGGGTCGGTTTCCGGTGCCGCGTCTGGCTCTGCGCCGGAGTCGGCGCTCGCGTCCGGGGCCGGTTTCGCGTCCGGTTCGGTGCCCGGTACCGCGCCCGTGTCCGGCTCCGCTTCCGGGTCGGGTGGGCGGTACGGGCGGTTGTCCGGACTGCATCCGGACGCGCTGCGGTTCGTGCACGAGCGGGACGCCGCGCTGGTCGGGACCGACGGGCCGGGGGACGCCTTTCCCGTGCCGGTCGACGACTGCCGGCTCCCGGTGCATGTTCTCGCCCTCGTCTACCTCGGCGTGCACCTCGTGCACAGCATGGCGCTCGACGCTCTCGCCGAGACGCTGGCCGCCGAGGGGCGCGACGACTTCATGCTCATCCTCGCTCCGCTGGCCGTGCCCGGCGGGACGGGTTCACCCATCACCCCTGTCGCCGTCATCTGAACGGCCAGCAAGGAGGACCATGTCCGACGCACCCCTCTACACCGCCCTCGTGGACGTCGCCCACGGCCGCGCCGGCTCCGCCCGCAGCGCGGACGGTGTCCTGGACATCACCCTCGCCGCGCCGAAGGAACTGGGCGGCGACGGGGCCGGCACCAACCCCGAGCAGCTGTTCGCGGCCGGGTTCGCCGCCTGCTTCCTCAGCAGCGTCGCGGCGGTGGGCCGGCGGCGCCGGCTGGAGCTCGGCGAGTTGTCCGCGCGCGGCGAGGTCGACCTGCACCGGGGCGACGGGGGCGGGTTCCGCCTGGGCGTACGGCTCACGGTCGCCGCGCCGCAGGCGGACGCCGCCGCACTGCGCGACGCCGTGGCCGAGGCCGAGCAGGTCTGCCCGTACGCCGCGGCGGTGCGCGGGAACATCCCGGTGGACGTGCGGATCGAGAGCTGAGAGCCATGGACCGCGTCGTCGACTTCCTCTGCGTCGGAGCGGGCCTCGGCGGCCTGGCCGGCGCGGTGCGCGCGCACGCTCTCGGGGCCGACGTGCTGGTCGTGGAGCGATCCGGCATGGTCGGCGGCGTGGCCGCCTACAGCGGAGGCTTCGTCTGGGCCGGCGCGACCGACCTCGCCGCCGACGAAGGGCTGGACGACTCGCTGTCCGCGACGGAGGCCTATCTCGACCACGTCCAGGGCGAGGGCCGCCCGGTCGACCGCCCGTCGCGCCGTGCCTACCTGGAGCTGGCGGTCGAGGCCACGCGCTGGTATCGGGAGGCCGGCGTGCCCTTCCAGGTGATCCGGAACTGCCCCGACCTCTACCACCCGGCACCCGGCTCCACGGCCGAGGGACGCCTCCTGGAGTGCGTCGTGCCCGGCGCGACCCTCGGCGCCTGGCGGGACCGGCTGCGACCGAGTCCGTACTACCAGACCGGGGTCAGCCGCGACGACCTCTACCGCGAGCGGGCGCTGGACCCCGCCGAGCTGGACCGGCTGCGCCGGCACGGCGAGGAGACGGACCTTTTGACCCACGGCTCCGGGCTGTCGGCCGCCTTCGTACGGGCCGCGCTCACCGAACGCGGCGTCGACTGCCTGCTGCACCACCGCGTCTCCGGGCTGGTGATGGACGGCGACGCGGTCGCGGGCGCGGTCCTGGACGGGCCCGGCGGTCGTACGACGGTCCGCGTGCGGCGCGGCGTGCTGATCGCCACCGGCGGGTACGGCTGCGCGCCGGACGCCTGCGAGCTGGAGGACGTGCCCGCGCTCGTCGAGTCGGCGCCGCCCGTGGTGGAGGGCGACAACCTGCTGCTGGCGCAGCGGGCCGGCGCGGCCACCGTCCGCGGCGCGGACCCGTTCTTCAGCGTCGGCTTCCACTTCCCCGGCGAGACCCACCCCGGCGGTGACGTGCCCCTGTGCCGGCCGCTGCTGGAACACCTGGGGCTGCCGCACTCGATGATCGTCAACCGCGACGGACGGCGGTTCGGCGACGAGAGCTACTACGGCGCGCTGATCGGCGCGCTGCGCCGCTACGACGGGCGGAACAAGCGGTGGGCCAACTTCCCCTGCTGGTTCGTCGCCGACGAGGAGTTCCGCCGCCGCTATCGCCTGGGGCCGTACGGGCCCGGGGAGGCGTGGCCCGACCCGATCGCGCGGGCCGGCTCGGTGCGCGAGCTCGCCGAGGTCGCCGGGATCGACCCGGACGGCCTGGCCGCCACCGTGGCCGCCTACAACGACGGCGCGGCGCGCGGCGAGGACCCGGAGTTCGGCCGCGGCACCCTGCCGTTCATCCGCCGCGCCTACGGCGATCCGCTCCAGGCGCCCAATCCGAACCTCGGCCCGCTGGCCACCCCGCCGTACTATGCTCTGCCGCTGTCGATCGTCGGTTTCGGGATGGGCACCCTCGGGCTGTGGATCGACGGGCAGGGACGGGTACGGCGCCGCGACGGCAGCGCGGTGACCGGCCTGTACGCCACCGGCAACGCCGCCGCCACCAAGGAACTCAGGGGCTATGTCACCGGTCTGGCCAACGCGCGCAACTACACCTATGCCTATGCGGCGGCGACACACGCGCTGGCCGCGACGGTCCAGGCCCGCCGATAGAATTCGGAATATGGACCGGATTACGGAACACGCGGGGGAGGGTCGATGACCGGCGACCAGGGGACGGCGGCCGTCGACCCCAAGAACCTGGTGGTCTCGGTGTTGAAGGCGTGTCAGCTCATGGAGTGCTTCACCCGGGAGAAGCCGACTCTCACGCTGACCGACCTCACCGCGGCCACCGGCATGAACAAGACCACGGTCCACCGGCTGGCCTCGACGCTCATCCGGGCCGGCTGGCTGACCCGCGGTGACGGCGCCACGTACCGGCTCACGATGCGGCCCTTCCGCGTCGGCGCGGTCGCGCTCGCCGAGCTCAGCCTGCGCGACGAGGCCGTGCCGTTCCTGCGCGGCCTCGCCGACCGCTTCGGCGACACGGCGTACCTGATGATCCCCGGCCAGGAGGGCGCCGTCTGCGTCGACATGGTCCAGGGCAACAACCCGGTGCGGGTCAACACGGTCGGGGTCGGCACCGTGCTGCCCTATCACACGGCCGCCGGGCCGGTCGTGATGCTGGCCTTCTCCGAGGAGCTGCGCGACCGCTGGCTGGCCCGGACGCTGGACCAGTACACCTCCAACACCATGGTCGACGCGCAGACCCTCACGGACCGGCTCGACAAGGTGGTCCGCGACGGCTACGCGATCAGCGAGGAGGACTACCTGTACGGCGTCGGCGCGGTGGCCGCCCCGGTGTTCGACGCGCAGAGCGAGATCGCCGCGACGCTCAGCCTCGGCGGGGTGAACGACGGGTTCCGCGGCAGCCGCCTGCTGGAGATCATCGAGGCCGTCACCTCGTCCGCCCGCGAGCTGTCCGCCCGCCTCGGCCACTGATCCCCGGCGGTCACCGGCGTTCGCCTGATGTTCGCCGCGGCGGTACCGCGGCGTGGCCGGGGATGCGCACCCGGTGGGTCACGATCACTCTCGTGAAGGTCGCCAACGTGACGAGTGCGGGCCGCCTGACATGAGGGACACGAAGACGCACGGGCCGGCGAGCAACCGGGTGACGCGGCTGGTGGTGAGCGTCCACGACGTCGCCCCGGCCACGGCCGGCCAGACGCGGCGCTGGTGCGCGGACGCCGACTCGCTCGGGATCCCGGTGTCGCTTCTGGTCATCCCCGGACCGTGGCGCGGTGCCCCTCTCGCCGACGAGCCGGGGTACGCCGAGGTGCTGCGGGCGAGGGCGGCACGCGGCGACGAGCTCGTGCTGCACGGCTGGACCCACCGCGCCGGACCGGAGGGATCGCCGCCGCGCCGGCTGCTGGGCCGGCTCGTGGCCCGGGGAGCGGCCGAGTTCGCCGCGCTCGACGAGGCGCAGGCGGCCGACCGGCTGGCGCGCGGCCGCGCGGTGCTGGCAGAGCTCGGCCTGTCCGTACGGGGCTTCACCCCGCCCGGCTGGCTGGCCTCCGCCGCGACCGATCGGGCGCTCGCCCGGGCCGGATTCCACTACACCACCTCGCACCTCGGCGTGCTCGACCTGCGGAGTGGGCGGATGCGGCGCGGATTCGCCCTCTCTCACCGGCCCGGCGGCACGGGAGAGCGGCTGGGCGCCGCGACGATGGAACGCTGGGCGCGGTGGAACGCCGGCCGCGGCGGCCTGATACGGGTCGCGCTGCACCCCGACGACCTGGCCCGGCCCGGACTCCGGGACGCCGCGCTGCGCGCGATCGAGACGGTGCTGGCGGCCGGCGGGCGGGCGGTCACGTACTCGGACGTGGTGCCGGACACCGCGGGGTCGCATTGAGAATCGTGCAGGTCGCCAACTTCTACGCTCCGACGTCGGGCGGCCTGCGCGTCGCGCTCGACGAGACCGGCCGGGGCTTCGGCCGGTACGGGCACGAGCGGATCCTCATCGTGCCGGGGCGCACCGGCTCGGTCGAGCAGACGCCCTCCGGGCAGCGCGTCACCGTACGCGGCCTGAGCCTTCCCGGGCTCGGGAACTACCGGGTCCTGACCGGCCGGCGGCGCGTACGACGGCTGCTGGACGCGCGCCCGCCGGACGTGCTGGAGGTGAGCGACAAGACCAGCCTGCTGTGGCTGGCCCGCTGGAGCCGCCGCCGCGGGGTGCCGCTGGTGCTGTTCTCCCACGAACGTCTCGACGCGATCCTGTACTCGCGGGTGCCGCGCTGGTTCCCCCTGCGGGCCGCCACGGACACCGTCAACCGCCGCCTCGCTCGCCTCGCCGACGAGGTCATCGTCACCTCGGGCTTCTCCCGCGCCGAGTTCGACCGGGTCGGCGCGCGCAACGTACGGCGGATCCCGCTGGGCGTCGACCTCGAGACGTTCCGGCCGATGTCCCGCGCCTCGGCGGGCGACCGGGCGGTGCGCCTGGTCACCGTCACCCGCCTGTCGCGGGAGAAACGCCCGGAGCGCGCGATCGACTGCCTGCGCGTCCTGGGCGAGCGGGGAACGGCGGCCGAGCTGACCGTGATCGGCGACGGCCCGGACGGCGATCGACTGCGGCGCCGTGCCCGCGGGCTTCCCGTCACGTTCCTCGGGCACCTCGGCGACCGGCGTGACGTGGCCGGCCGGGTCGCGAGCGCCGATGTGGCGCTGTTCCCCTCGCCGGCGGAGACCTTCGGGCTGGCGACTCTCGAGGCGCTGGCGTGCGGCACGCCGGTCGTGGTGCCGGCGGCCGGCGCGGCACGCGAGCTGCTCGGCGGTCCCGGCTCGGGCGTGGTGAGCGACGAGACGCCCGCCGGCATGGCCGACGCCGTACGCGATCTGCTCGAGGTGCCCGAACGCCTGCGGCGCGCCGCCGCGCGGGCTGCGGCCGAACGCTACCCGTGGACCGACACCGTCGCCGCGCTGGTCCACCGGTACGAGACGATCGGCTCACGCTCGGCTCGGCGGTAGCCGCTGGTCGTGCGACGTCGGGGAGGAGGCCAGCAGCGCCACCCCCGCCGCGACGAGCACGCCCGCCCCCAGCGCGCCCGCGCCGACGGCGGGCCGGCCGCCGAACACCACCACGCCGGCGATCCAGCTCGCCACCGGATCGGTGATGGTCATCGCGGTGAGCGCGGTGGGCAGGGAACCGCCGGCGAAGGCGTTCTGCACCAGGACCGTTCCGGCGGCCGTCGAGACCACCAGCCCGGCGGTCGGCGGGCCGAAGGCGCCGGCGAGCAGGCCGTGCCGGGACACCTCCTCGCCGGCGAACACCAGGAACACCGCGGTCATGCAGAAGCAGATCCCGGAGGCGACGGCGAGCGCGACGGTACGGGCCTGCGGACACGGCCGGAGCCGGCGGGCGAGGACCAGCAGGGACGCGAGGATCCCGGCCGACACGACGACCACGAGCCAGGTCCGCGACCGATGTCCGGCGGCCGGTTCCACCCCGCCGCGCACGGTCACCAGCAGGATCAGCCCGGCGCAGACCGCCGCCGCTCCCCACCAGTCACGGCGCAGCGGCCGGCGGCCGGTGAGCGCCGCTGCGAGCGGCAGGGCGAACAGCAACTGGGTGACGTTGAGCGCCTGCACGACGACGATGGACCCCAGACGCAGGGCCAGCGCCTGGGCGCAGAACCCGGCGGCGCCCGCCGACCAGCCCCACCACCACAGCGGCTCGCGCGCGACCCCGGCCAGCAGCGCCGGGACCCCGGGCGGCGCCGGCCCGGCGGCCGTACGCCGCGCCGCGTGCTGTTGCAGCGCGGCGGACACGGCGAAAAGCATCGCGCTGAGCAACGCCAGTGGAACGCTCGACCCCGCCACGGCGCGCGGAACTACCGACCCACCGGATCGCCCGCGTCCGCGTGCGCGACACGGAGGGCGTCGGCGAGCTCGTCGGGCGGGTCGACCAGGCCGCGTCCGGCGAGCAGAACGGCGGCGGCCGGCGGTGGGTAGTCGCCGGTCAGCCCGCCGACCAGCTCGGTGGCGGACACGTTGCCCGAGTGTGAGCCGCCGCGCGGCACGTTCGGGGCCCGCGCGATGATGTGCGGGCCGAGGTCGCGGACGGCGCGTGCCGCTGCCACCGTGGTGGGGAACTCGGTGACGGCGACACCGTGGGCCCGTGCCGTCGAGATGCCGCCGGCGTACCGTCCGACCACGACTCTCAGTTTCATGATCGTTCTTTCGCTCGCGTAATCGGATCGGTTGCCACGGTCGTCGGCATCGGTGTTGTGCGGGTCGGACTTTCCTTTCGGCGCACGAACCCGCGAGTGAACAGGCCGCGAACTCCCGCCGGAGAAGGACGCTCGTCAACGCGCCGGGGTGAAGGTCTCCGGCGAACCGGCCGTGGCGCTCGGCGGCGTGGCCGGTGACACGGACGTCAAGCAGCACCTGACGGGCCTGTCCGAGGGAGAGGGCTCGCTCCACGCCATCCGTGCGGGGACCGCGGTCGTCACCGTGTCCGCGGGCGGGTTCGGACCGGATTCACGATCACCGTCTCCCGACGCTGAGAGATCGGCCGCCGGGCCCGGGGGCCCCACTCGTCCCCGGGCCCGTCGGCCTGCCGGTGAAGGAACCGGTCGGTGTTCCGCCCGCCAGCCGGGCGCCGAGCCACTGCAGGGCCGGCGGCAGCTCACGCCGCCACGTGCTGAAGTGGTGGCCGCCGAACGGAAGCGTGATGGAGGCGACGCGCATCGGCGGGCGGGCCAGAGCGAGGAACCGCCGGGTCTGCGCGTAGTCCTTCTCTCCCACGCGGCTGGTGGTCAGCAGGATGCTGACCGGGGGAGAGGGCAGGTGCCGCAGCCGCCAGAGCAGGTCGTTCTCGTCGCGGTACGCCTTGCTGCGGCCGTAGAGGTCGCCGGTGGTGAAGTCCTGGAGCGCGTGGTAGTAGCCCGCGAGAGAGATACCGGCGGAGTACCGGTCGGAGTTCCGCATCACGAGCTTGGCCGCGCAGTACCCGCCGGTGGAGTCGCCCATCGCGCCCCAGCCGGCCGCCCGGTCGGCGGTGCGGTACGCCGAGGCGAGGGCGACCGGTACGTCCTGGGCGAAGAACGTCTCGGCCTGCGGGCCGTGCGGGATGTCGGTGCACTCGGTGTCGCGCGGCGGCGCGACCGTCGAGCGGAGCATGACGACGATCGTCGGCGGCATCCGCCCCGCGGCGACCTCCTGCGCGACCGTCCTCGGCAGCCCCAGGTGGGTGATCAGGTTCTGGGCGTCGCCCGGGTACCCGGTGAAGGCCACGAGCACCGGGAAGCGCGTCCGGTCCGACGCCGCGAAGTACTGCTGCGGCAGGTAGACGAACGCACGCTCGTTGATCAGCGTACGCGTCCCGTGGATGACGACGGAGTCGATGCGGCCCTGCCCGGCGGGAAGCCGGTACCGGGGAGCGGTCGGGTCCGGGGTGACCAGCGCGCTCCGGTTCGCGGCCGAGGCGTTCGCCGGGGGAACGGCGAGATTCCGGGTCTTGGCGCGGACGCCGACGAGATCGCCCCACGAGCCGTAGAAGTCGAAGGAGGCGTTCGCCACGTCCAGCACGGCCAGGACCACGCAGAGCTGGCAGCCGAGGATGAGGCCGAGCCGGGCCAGCACGTCCATGGCGCGCCCGCCCGCCACCCGGGGCGCGAGCCGTACCGTCGCGACGATCGCGGCCAGCGCGACGACGACGACCGTGATCTGCAGGGGAACGCCGGTGAGCCTCACGACGTGCTCCCGGAGGCGAGGTGGGCGCCGAGCCAGCGCAGCACGGTGGGCGGGCTCTGCCAGGCGGCCGGGGGCAGCGGGTCGGCGCGCATCGGCGGCCGGACCCCGGCGGCGAACCCGTCGTCCCCGACGACGCCGACGCTGATCGGCGGGGGCGGCCGGTGCCGGAGCCGCCAGCGGGGGTCGTACTCGTCGCGGATGGTTCGGCTGCCGCCGTACAGGTCGCCCGCCGGAGGCGTGAGCGCGGCGGCGGTGAAGACGGCCGAGCCGAACCGGTCGGAGTGCCGCATCGCGAGGAGCGCCGCACAGTACGCCGCCGGCCCCTGCACTCCGGCGACCGACCAGCCGCTCGCGGCACCGCTCACGCGGTACGCCGCGCCGACCGTGGCGAGCAGGTCCTGGCCGAAGAACGTCTCGCCCTGCGCGCGGCCCGGCGCGTCCACGCATCCGGCTCCGACCGGCGCGATGACGATCAGCATCGGCCGCAGCCGCCCGGCGGCGATCTCGGCCGCCGCCAGCGCGGGGACGCGCCGCCGCACGATCGCGTCGCGCGGAGAGTCGAGGAGCAGCACGGCGGGGAACCGCCGCTGCCGGTCGCTCGCGTACCGCGGTGGCACGTACACGTACACGCGGGCGGAGATCCCCGACCGCGCGCCGCGCACCCGGAGGGTGTCCAGCCGCCCGTCGGCGGCCGGCAGCCGGCGGGTGAGGGCGTCCCGCGACGGCTTCACCGACGGCGCGGCGACGGGGACGGGTCCGGGCCGCTGGTCGGAGACGCGCACCGTACCGGTGTTCATCCCGAACAGGTCACGCCAGGACGAGTAGAACTGCATGCCGGAGTTGATCAGTACGAGCAAAGCCAGCAGCAGCACGGCCTGGCCGCCCGCCAGCAGTCCCGTGCGCGCCGCGACCTGCGCGCGGCCGGCGCCGGAGTACCTGGGCAGAAGCCATACGCAGGCGGTCACCGCGGCCAGCGCGACGACCATCAGCGTCCCGACGAAACCGGCTCCGGTCAGCCCCATCGGCGAGCCGCGCGGTCATCCCTGCCGGGCGAGAGGTCACGGGTGGACATGCTCGGCTCCCCCCTTGGCGAGTACGTGCCGCCACAGTAGGAGAGCGCGGGTCAGAGGATCCTCAGCGTGGAGTTAGGCCGCATTTACCTTCGCGCGTCACGAGCGGGTGAGGGCGGAGAAGACCAGCCGGCCGCATTCGGCGATGAGGCCGGCGCCGTCGGCGACGCCCTCGGTCAGCGCCGCGACGACCACCGGAGGGCCGGCGGGCGGATAGACGATACCGGCGTCGTGGCGGACGCCGGTCAGCTCGCCGGTCTTGTGCGCGAGGCGGAACCCGGTCGGCAGGTGACGCGGCAGCCGGTCGTTGAACTGCTGCGCCTCCAGCGCCCGCACCGCGAACGGAGAGTCCGCGAGCCGGGACAGCGCCGTCGCGACGTCGGCGGCGCTGGTCAGGTTGTTCAGGCCACGGGCGCGCGCCTCGAAGTCCATCATGTGCCGGGCCAGCACGGTGGCGGTCAGGCCGTGGCGCGCGCACCAGGCGTTGACCTCGTCCCGGCCGATCCGGTCGATGAGCACGTTCGTCGCCGTGTTGTCGCTGACGGCGATCATCAGGGTGAGCAGGTCGCGGACGCTCATGTCACCGACGTCGGCCAGGTGGGCCAGCACGCCGGAGCCCGGGACGGCGGGCCGTACGGGGAGGCGCTCGTCGAGCGGCACGCCTGAATCGAGCGCGGCGGCCAGGATCGGCAGCTTGATCAATGACGCCGCCGTGAACCGGTGGTCCGCCGCGACCTCGATCGTCTCTCCGGCGCCGTCGAGCGGGCGGACGACGACGCCCACCCGGCCGTCGGCCGGCCGGGCCAGCTCGGCCAGCGACGCGCGAAGACTCACGTCAGGACCAGGAAGAGCAGGGCGAACAGCGCCGTGTTAGTGACGATGATCGCCCAGCCGTTGAACAGCATCATGCGAAGGCTGGACGAGCGCGCCAGGCCCATCTGCCCGATCATGTCGGCGCCCGGCAGCGGGCCGAGCTGGTCGACCTGGGAGGTGCCGAGCAGCGCCACCGCCCACACCGCCGGGGCGACGCCGAGCGCCGCGCCCACCGGGCCGAACAACTTGTTGACCAGAACCACCTGGGCGACGGCGGCGCCCGGTACCGCGTGGAGGTAGCCGAGGAAGACGACGAGCATCAGGAACACCCACGGCCCGGCGTGGGAGAGCACCGGCTTCAGGTCGGCGAAGACCGCGTCGAAGGCGCCGGTCTTCCCGATCAGCGTGAGCATCGGATCGAGCATCCAGAACAGCAGGAACAGCCAGATCAGCCGCGCCGCTCCGGTGTACATCGCGTCCAGGATCTTCTTGGGCGCCAGCCCGCCGGCCAGCCCGGTCGCGACGGCGGTGACGATCATGACGACCAGGGCGTACGAGTAGGCGGCCTTCTCGGCGATGCCGTAGATCGCCAGGGCGAGCAGCACGAGCGCCAGGACCAGCGCGGCCCGGCGGGCGCCGGGGCGTTCGGTCTCGGCCGTGTTGTCGGCCGCGTCGGCGGCGGTGTACTCCTGGTCGGTGTGGCGCTGGATCCAGCGCGCCATGAAGAAGCCCGTCACGATCGTCACGGCCGCGACCGGCAGGCCCGCGTGGAGCAGGTAGGTGCCGTAGCTCAGCTTCGTCGCCGCCATGATCGTCACGACGGGCGGCGTGAACGGGCCGGTCATCAGGCCCGCCGCGCCGGCCGCGTGCAGCATCGCCGCCACCGCCGGCGGGCGCCAGCCGGTGCGCGCCGCGATCGGGATGATGATCGGCGCCAGGATCGCGTTACCGCCGGCCAGCGTGCCCAGCGCGCCGACGATGATCAGCGAGGAGACCATGACGCCGATCTGCACGCGCGTGCGCGTGTTGAGCCCGATCCGGCCCATCACGAATTTGATCAGCGCCTGCGCCGCGCCCGTCTCCTGCGTCACCTGCCCGAGCGCCGAACCGAGCAGAATGATCACGCCGATGACCGCGACCAGCGACCCGAGCGACGTCGCCATCTGGGCGCCGAGGGGGATCGGGCCGGTCCGGGTCATCACCGCGGCGACGATGAGCGCGCCGGCGGTCGCGAGCACCACGTCCACGCCGAAGAGCGCGAGCACCGCGTAGAGGAAGATCGGGATCAGGCCCCACAGCCCGGCCTTGGCGCCGCCCACGGCGATCACGATGCCGATCACCAGCGCGACCGCGAACGCTCCGGTGGCGATCATCGGCAGGCGCCGGTCACGTTTCTCCGGGGCCGCCGCCGTGTTCTCGGCGGGAGTGGTCGTACTCATCGGGGGACTCCTCAGGGCCTGGGTCGCCGGAGCACGCGTCCGGGACGGTTTCCGGTCAGGGCCGCGTCGCGCAGCGCCGGGGTGCCGTTCACGACGACGTGGCGTACGCCCGTCGCCAGGTTCCACGGGTCGTCGAAGGTGGAGGTGTCCCGGACCGTGCCGGGGTCCAGGACGACGAGGTCGGCGGCCAGCCCCTCGCGGATCCGGCCACGGTCGGTCAGCCCGGCCCGCGACGCGGGCAGCCAGGTCATCTTCCGTACGGCGTCGGCGAGCGTGAGCAGCCGCGAGTCACCCGCGTAGCGCCCGAGCACGCGGGCGAACGTGCCGAAGCTGCGGGGGTGCGGCCGGCCAGTACCGGAGGGACGGAGGGTCCATCCGTCGCTGGCGACGCTGACCTGCGGATGCGACAGCACCGCGCGCATGTCGTCCTCGGCCATCGCGTGGTTGACGATGCCGGCCGAGCCGTTGTGCGCGGCGAGGACCTCCAGGGCGGTCTCGGCCCCGCCCAGGCCGAGTTCGGCGCCGAGCTCGGTGAGGCTCCGGCCGATCCAGTCCGAGTACGGGCCCGGTGGCAGCTGCGCGAGGACGATGGCGTCGGGGTCGATCCGGGCCTCGGCGGCGATGCGGCGCCTGACCTCCGTGTCCGCGAGCCGCTCCAGCAACCGGTCCACGCCGCCGTCGAGCGCCCAGCCCGGCAGCCGCGAGGTCAGCGTCGTGGAGGAGGCGGTGTAGGGGTAGACGTCCGCCGTGACGTCGACGCCGTCCGCGCGGGCCTCGTCGATCAGCCGCAGCGCCTCGTGCACCTTCCCGTGGTTCTCCCGTCCCATCGCCTTGAGGTGGGAGATCTCCAGGCGCACGCCGGACTCGCGCGCCGTGGTCAGCGCCTCGGTGACGGCGTCGATCAGCCGGTCGGCCTCGTCGCGCATGTGGGTGGAGTAGAGCAGACCGAGCCGCGCCGCGGTGCGCGCCAGCTCGGTCACCTCGGCCGGTGGCGCGTAGGTCCCGGGAGCGTAGATGAGGCCGGTGGAGAAGCCCACCACGCCCTCTTCGGCGGCGCGTTCGATCAGCCGGCGCATCGCCGCGAGCTCGTCCGGCGACGCCGCCCGCTCGTCGTCGCCGACGGTGGCGATGCGCAGCGCGTTCAACCCGACCTGGGCCGCGAGGTTGACGGCCGGGGCGGTCTGCTCGACGGAGTCGGCGTAGCCGTGGAAGCCGGTCCAGTCCCACGCCAGTTCCTCGCGGCCCATGAACGCCGCGGCCCGGCGCAGCCGTTCCGTGTCGGCGACCGGAAACGGGGAGAAGCCGCAGTTGCCGCCGACGAGCGTCGTGACGCCCTGGAAGAGGCAGGTGTCCGCGGCGGGGTGCGCCGGGAGGGAGAAGTCGGAGTGGGAGTGCAGATCGATGAAGCCGGGCGTCACCACCTGGCCGGTCGCGTCCAGGGTGTCGGCGCCGGACAGGGTTCCGGGCGCCGCGACGGCGGTGATCCGGTCGCCCTCGATGCCGATGTCGGCCGGCGCGGCCTCCGCTCCGGTGCCGTCCAGCACGCTTCCGCCGGCGATGACAAGGTCGAGTTCGGGCATCGTGCGGTAACAACCTCCGGTCTGGTCAGGCAGGGGGGTGACCTCGCCGTCGTTGCCTGCCCGAAAAGCTGTTTTAGGGCAAACAGTTACTGAACGGACTTCTACCAAGATGTCGGACCGCCGTCAAACGGGTCCGCCCGGCCGGCCGGCGGTCGGACCCGGTACGGCCCGAAGATGTTGATCATGGCTTTGACCTGCGTTATCGTGCGGCCTCGTCGGTGTCGGCCGTCATCGGGTCGTCGAGCAGGGCAAGATCCGGGGGGACGAGGGTGGTGCTCTCCAGCAGTTCGCGGATCAGGTTCTGGTTCAGGGCGTTGCCGACGGGCTCGCCGACCTCCTCCCGGGTGAGTCCGGGCACGCCGCCTCTCGACAGCCGGGCGCGGACGGCCGCGACCCGGTGCTCGACCTTCTTGGCGGTCCAGCCGGCGTCGGGCTGAAGGTCATCGAGGTGTTCACAGACCTGCTGCCAGGTCAGCGGCTGGGGGTGCGTCTCGTACAGCAGGTACCGCTGGGCGAGGGCGACGAGGACGAGCCGCTCGCCGGCCGAAAGCCGCCAGGTGCGCGGCGGCTGGGTCGGGTCGGAGTGCCGGGACGCCGGTCGCCGCTCGTCCGGCCCGGTCACGTACAGCTCGAGCAGATGCTCCCGGCCGTTCGAACCGCGGACGAACAACGGCGTGTAGCCCTCGGCGAGCGGCACGGCCTCGTCCCCGGCGAAGAGCAGCCGCGAGTCGGGGAACCGGACGGGCAGCCGTCCCGTGGTCCGTACCCACCACGTTTCGTCGCGGCGGGTCAGCAGGCCGTGGTGGCGGCTGATCCGCCGGTCGTCCTCGCCGATGCACAGGTGCACCTTCGGGCGGTTGCGCCCGAAGGTGATGGTGCGGCCCTCCCGCGGCCGGACCACGATGCCTCCGGTGATGGCCAGGGCGTAGATCATGCCCGGCGTCGACGGCGGCACGCCGAGGGCCAGGCTGGCGTGCCCCGCCGAAAGCCTCCGGCCGCCCGGAACCGGCCGCCCATCGCCCACATCGACCTCCGCGAGCAGGGATGCGGCCAGGATGGCACGCGCGGCCGGGACCCCTCCCGGACGAGACCGCTACCTTCGCGGTGTCCCGGATCGCGGGGGCGTCCGGGACGCCCCGCACGGTCCGGCGCGGCGCGAACGGACGTGCGCGAAAAGGCGAACGGTCGTGCACGAAATGGTGCGACGCCTCGGACGTCGCTCACTAGAGTCCCCGCGAAGTCGCCGGGTCGGCCGGTGGCGGAACGGCTCAGCCACCGCGTCCGGGAGAACTCATTGCGCGTCTACAACGTCGGCCGAAGCATGCTCTCCCTCCTCGTCCTGTGCCTGGGCGCCGCGCCGTTCTACTGGCTGATCGGCAAGTACGCGGTCGGCATCGGCGCGGTGCTGGGCATCGTCTTCCTCGCCGTCAGCGGCGCGTTCCGGGAACGCGACGCGCAGGGGGCGTCCAACTACGCGATGGGCGCCTGCGGGTTCCTCTCGCTCGTCGCCGTCGTGAGCCTGGTGACCGGCGTGCTGGCCCTCGTCCGCAACGTCGGTCACGGCTGGCCGGTCGTCGGCGGCGCGGTCGCCGCGCTGACCCTGGTCTACTTCCTGACCTGCGTCGTCGCGCGGGTCTTCCCGAGGTGGCGGGCGAACACCGAACGGGAGCGGCTGGCGAGCCGCCTCGGCTGGCGTCACCGTCGCGCGGACGCCGAGCTCCTCGACCGGGTGCGCGGTCTCTTCCCGGAGTTCGGCGACGTCTACGGGGTCGTCGACGGGGAGATCGACGGGGTCGCATTCACGATGGGCACCGTACGGCGCGCCCTGCGTCCGCGCGGCCGGGTGTGGCTCGTCCCGCTCTCCGCGGCGCTGCCGCGCATCCAGATCAAACGTGACCCGTCGCAGGCCGAGCTCGGCAAGGGCATGGTCGCCGCCGGCGACGTCGGGTACGGCTACGTCTCGCCCAACGTCGACGCCACGCAGATCCCGCTGGCGGAACAGATCATCGGCGGGCTGCGCACGCTGGGCGTCGCGGAGTGCCGGATCCGGGGCAGGGAGCTGGCGCTGCTGGTCCGCGGCGCCGGCCGCCCGGAGGACGAGGCGCGGCTCGTCCCCCTGGCCTACCGCGCCCTGCCCCTGGAGGCCGCCCGGCAGGCGGCGGACGAGATCCTCACATGGGAGGCCGGCGCGGCGGCCAAGCACGGCGCCGCCGTCGCGGGACGTACGGCCCGCAAGGGCCCCGAGCCGGAGACGCTGTTCGGCTACGGCTACTTGGCCGGGTTCGTCGAGATCATCTGCGGGATCTGCGCCTGGATCTACAACGGGTTCCTCCCCGGTGTGGCGCTGCTCATCGCCGCGATCGTCTTCTTCGTCGTCGCGTCGCGCGGCGACCAGAAGGGCAAGAAGCCCGACGTGCCCATGGCCGAGACGTCGTAGGGCCCGCCCGGCCGCGCGCGGTGACCATGCACTGAGCCTGGTGCGGCCGGAAGCACGTCTGTTAAGTTAGCGCTAACGGCAGCGCTAACTTCCCCGCCGTACTGCGAGGGTTTGCTATGACGGACTACCGAGGACTCACCTGGGACCATCCGCGCGGCACGGTGGCCCTGAACACCGCGGCCGAGCGGTTCTCGCGGGAGGCGCACGGCGACACGCTCGGCTGGGACAGCCAGCCGCTCGAGGGCTTCGAGTCGCATCCCATCGGCGACCTCTGTGCGCGCTACGACCTGGTGGTGCTGGACCACCCGCACCTCGGCGACGCGCTGGCCGCCGACGCGTTGCGGCCGCTCGACGACCTGTTCCCCGTCTCCGCGCTCGATGAGTGGCGGGCCGCCGCGGTCGGAGCGAGCGCCGCCTCGTACACCGCGCGCGGGCGGCTGTGGGCGGCGCCGCTGGACGCCGCCACCCAGGTGTCGGCGTGTCACCGGGAGACGCTGCCCGAGCCGCCGCGTACCTGGGAAGAGGTCCTGGAGACCGTTCGCCGCGTGCCGTCCGCCCTGTCCGTCGCGGGTCCGCACGCGCTGCTGACCTTCTTCTCTCTGTGCCAGGGGCTGGGGGAGGCGGCGCGGACCGCGGGGGAGGGACCGCTCGTGTCCCGGCCGACAGGAGTGGCGGCGCTGGAGATGATGCGCGACGCCTTCGCGCACTGCGACCCCGCGACGGCCCGGCTCAACCCGATCGCGCTGCTGGAACGGCTCGCCCGTGGCTCGCTGGCCTACTGCCCGTTCGTCTACGGGTACGTGAATTACGCGGCGGCGCCGGGCCACCCCGTGCGGTTCGGCGACGTTCCCCGCCTGACGCCCGGTGGGCCGCTCGGCTCCACGCTCGGGGGCACCGGCCTCGCCGTCTCGCGCCGGGCCCAGGTGTCGGAGGCGCTGAAAGGGCACATCGCGTGGCTGATGTCCGCCGACGCGCAGCGGCGGTTCCTGCCGTGGCACGAGGGGCAGCCCGCTCGGCGGGAGGCGTGGACGGACCCGGACGTGGACGAGGCCTGCGGTGGCTTCTACTCCGGCACCCTCGCCACCACGGAGGCCGCGTGGGTACGCCCGCGCCACCCCGGCTACACCGCGTTCCAGGCATCGGCGTCCACCCTGATCCGCGAGAACCTGTCGGCGGGGCGCGCCGCCGCCGCGACGTACGACGAGCTGGAACGGGCCCACCGGGCCGCCGTCCGCTGAAAGGAACCCCATGGAGAGCACCGTGCCGGAGATCGGCTGGTCGCTGAGCGACCACGTCGCCGTGATCACCCTCGATCGCCCCGCGAAGCTGAACGCCGTCACGGCGGAGATGTCGGCGGAGCTGATGCGCCTGGCGAACTGGTGCAACGCGTCCGACGACGTCCGGGCCGTCATCCTCACCGGGAGCGGAGACCGCGCCTTCTGCGTCGGCTCGGACATCGCCGAACTCGACGCGTACGCCACCCCCTGGGACTTCCGCAACCGCGCCGACTACTGCGACTCGTTGCGCCGCCTGCGCAAGCCGCTGATCGCCGCCGTGAACGGCTGGGCCCTGGGCGGAGGCCTGGAGACCGCCCTCACCTGCGACATCAGGATCGCCGCCGAGTCCGCGCGGTTCGGCGCGCCGGAGATCAAACTGGGCTGGGTCGGCGGAGGCGGGATGTCCGCCCTGCTGCGGGCGAGCATCGGCGAGAGCAACGCGGCCCTGATGCTGATGACCGGGGACCCCATCACGGCCGCACAGGCGGAGCGGTGGCACCTGGTGAGCGAGGTGACCCGGCCCGAGGACCTCCTGGACCGTGCGCACGCCGTGGCCGAGGTCATCGCCTCCCGGGCCCCCATCGCCGCCGAGACGGCCAAGGCCAACCTGCGGGCGGCGGCGACCATGCCCCTGGACCAGGCGCTGACCTACGAACGCGACCTGCAGACCGTGTGCTTCGCCACCGAGGACGCCGCCGAGGGCCGGGCGGCCTTCCGGGAGCGACGTCCCGCCGTCTTCCAGCGAAAGTAGATTCATGGAAACCCACATCGACCAGAGCGCCGGTCTGTCGGGGCTGCGCGCCGCGAACACCCTGCCGCAGGACGGTACGACCGGTGCCCTCCTCGCGCGGATCTGGAACCCGGCGGCGGGCGGCCCCTCGCCGGCCGCCGTCCGCGCGGACGGCGTGTACGACGTCTCGGCCGCGTTCCCCACCGTGGCCGGCCTGTGCGAGGAGGACGAGCCCGCGGCCGCGCTGCGGTCCGCGGCGGGCGTCCGGGTCGGCGGCGTCGACGACCTGCTGGCGGCGACCGTCGACCGGCCCGGCGACCCCGGGGCCGCCCGCTTCCTGGCGCCGGTCGACCTCCAGCCCGTCAAGGCGGCCGGCGTCACCTTCGCCGCCTCCATGGTGGAGCGGCTGATCGAGGAACGGGCCCAGGGCGACCCCGGCGCCGCCGCGGCGATCCGCGCGGAACTGGCGGAGGCGCTGGGCGGCGACCTGCGTTCGCTGCGCCCCGGCTCGCCCGAGGCCGCCGAGGTCAAGCGGCGGCTGGTGGCACGCGGAGAGTGGAGCCAGTACCTGGAGGTCGGCATCGGGCCCGACGCCGAGATCTTCACGAAGGCGCTGCCGCTGTCCGCCGTGGGCCACGGCAGCCGGGCGGGCGTGCTGCGCGAGTCGGAGTGGAACAACCCGGAACCGGAGGTCGGCCTGGTCGTCTCCTCGCGGGGGGACATCGTCGGCGCCACGCTCGCGGACGACATCAACCTCCGCGACTACGAGGGCCGGTCCGCGCTGCTGCTGCCCAAGGCGAAGGACAACAACGCCTCGTGCGTGCTCGGCCCGTTCGTGCGCCTCTTCGACGGTGGCTTCGGGCTGGACGACATCCGGTCGACGACCGTCCGGCTGGAGGTCGTCGGCGCCGACGGCTTCCGGATGAGCGGGGAGTCGCCGCACGGGCGGATCAGCCGGGACCCGGCCGACCTGGTGAGCCAGCTCATGGGCGACCACCACCAGTACCCCGACGGCGTCGTCCTGCTGCTGGGCACGATGTTCGCGCCGGTCGAGGACCGGGAGCGGCCCGGCCTGGGCTTCACGCATCACCAGGGCGACATCGTACGGATCTCCACGCCGGAACTCGGGACCCTCGTCCACGAGGTGCGGCACGCGCAGGACTGCGCCCCGTGGGAGTTCGGCGTGCGCGCCCTGATGGCCAACCTCGCCGGGCGCGGCCTGCTGCGCTGACCGATGACCCCTGGGGGCCGCCGCGCCGGTCAGGCGCTGGCGCGGCGGCGGATCTCGAATCCCAGGTCGACGTGGGGCCTGGCCGGTTTCTCCCCGCGCATCCGGCGGAGCAGCATCCGGGCGGCCTCCTGGCCGATCGTGGTGTTCGGCAGGGCGACGGTGGTCAGGCCGGGCCGGATCAGCCGGGACAGCTCGAAGTCGCCGAAACCGGAGACCGCGATCTCGTCGGGTACCGCGATGCCGCGCTCCGCCGCGGCCAGCAGGGCGCCGTTGGCGAAGACGTCGGTCGCGAAGACCAGGACGTCGCACTCCGGATGAAGCCGGCGTATGACCTCCAGGAGGCGCCCGCCCGCCTCCAGGGTCAGCGGATACTCCGAGGCGTCGAACACGCGCGGCTCGGCGCCGGGCCAGTGGTCCGCCACGGCCCTCAGATAGCCGTCGAGCCGGCGCCGCGAGCGGTGGTCGCCCTTGTGCAGGCGGCCGACGAAGCAGGGCCGCCGGTATCCGGCCTCGTGCAGGGAGGACACCATCGCGTACATGGCCTCCTCGTTGGAGAAGCCCACGAGAGTGTCGAGCGGGGTGTCGGTCCAGTCCCACGTCTCGACGACGGGGACGCCGGACGCCGTCAGCATCCGCACCACCGCCGGGCTGTGGAGGGTGCCGGTCATGAAGAACCCGTCCGGCCGCCGGCCGAGCAGCGAGCGGATGAGCTCCTCCTCCCGCTTGTCGTCGTAGTCGGTGTAGCCGAGCAGCAGCTGGTACCCCTCGGGCGCCAGGACGGAGGACAGGCCGGTCAGCGTCTCGGAGAAGATCGAGGCGGACAGCGAGGGGATCACCGTCGCCACGATCTTGCTGCGGTTCGAGGCGAGGTTGCGAGCGGACAGGTTCGGCACGTACCCGGCGTCGCGGATGGCGGTCTCGACCTTCTCCCGGGTGTGCGGGCTGACCTCGTCCGGAACGCGCAGCACCCGGGAGACCGTCTGGGCGGACACCCCGGCGAGCTCCGCGACGTCCTGGAGCGTCACGGAGCGGGTGGCGGAGCGGCGGCGGGGCGAGGTCATCGCTCCGTCCTGACGGCTCATCTGTCGCTCTCCTCGGTGTCGCCGCCGGCCGGGAGGCCCAGCGCTGTCGGCCCAACTCTACGCACCCGGCTCCGGCGTCACGTGGCCGTTGTCCATTCCTGGGCCGCTCTTTTGTTAGCGCTGACGATAGCGCTAACATAACCTTGGAACGCTCGTGCTTTCAGTCGCTGGGTGAAGAGGCGGTTCATGAAGGTTCTCGAAGGAATTCGCGTCCTCGACCTGTCCATCGCGATGTCGGGGCCGTTCGCCGCCATGAAGCTGGCGGATCTGGGCGCGGACGTGATCAAGGTCGAGCCGCCGGGCGGCGAGTGGCAGCGGCACGCCGCCGCCGGCGGCGCCCGCGGAAACGAGGTCAACGCCTCGTTCCTGTCGCTCAACCGCAACAAGCGCAGCCTGTCGATCGACCTGAAGTCCGAGGCGGGCGGCCGGCTGCTGCGCGACCTCGTGGCCACGGCGGACGTGTTCCTGCAGAACTACCGGCCCGGCGTCGCCCAGCGGCTCGGCGTGGACTACGAGACCCTCAGCGCGGTCAAGCCGGACCTGGTCTACGTGTCCATCTCCGGGTACGGGGAGACCGGCCCGTACGCCCGGCGCCCCGGGCAGGACGTCCTGCTCCAGGCGATGAGCGGGGCCCTCTTCAGCGCCGGGCGGCCGGGCGAGCCCCCGACCCCGGCCCCGTACTTCCTGGTGGACGCGTTCGCGGCCTACTCCGCCTTCGAGGGCGCCCTCGCCGCGCTCTTCCACCGGCAGCGGACGGGGGAGGGGCAGCTGGTCCAGGTCAACATGCTCGACGCGATCATCGCCGCGCAGATGCAGGAGATCAGCGTCCGTACGGTGGGCGGGGTGCCGCAGACCCGAGGCGAGGCGATCCACGCGCACAGCTACATCCGCGCGCCCTACGGCATCTTCCCGACCGGCGACGGCTACCTGGCGCTCTCGTTCGCCGAGCCCGCCGTCCTGGCCCGGCTGATGGAGGACCCACGCCTGGCCGCGTACGAGGCGGAGCGCGACGGCTTCCGCGAACGGGAGGCGATCTCCACGCTGGTGGAGGAGAACCTGCGCAAGCGGACCACCGCGGAGTGGATCGAGGAACTCGGCGCCGCGGGAGTGTGGTGCGGGCCGGTCTACGGCTACGACGACCTGCTGACCGACCCCCAGGTGCTTCACAACGGCTCGTTCGTCACCTACGACCATCCCACCGAGGGCACCGTGACGACGCCGGGCTTTCCCTTCAAGCTCTCGCGCAGCGCCCAGGCCGTGGACCGGCCGGCCCCGGTCAACGGCGAACACAGCCACGAGGTGCTCCGCGAACTGGGCCTTAGCGAGGACCGGATCGACCGGCTGGCGAAGGACCAGGTCATCGTCCGCGCGCGCCCGGCCGCCCGCAACCCTCTCTAAGGAACACTCATGCCCCTGAAGGGAACCATGTTCGTCGGCGCCGAACGGCGTCCGGGATCCGGTCCGGCGATCACGTCGCATGACCCCCGTACCGGCGCGTCCCTGGAGCCCGCCTACGGCACGGGCACGGATGAGGACGTCGCGGACGCCTGCGAGCGCGCGGCCTCGGCCGCCGTCGCGTACCGGTCGACGTCGCCCGGGGAACGGGCCGCCTTCCTGGAGCGGATCGCCGAACGCATCGAGGACCTGGGCGACGAACTGGTCGACAGGGCGGTCGCCGAGAGCGGCCTGCCACGCGGCCGGATCAGCGGCGAGCGCGACCGCACCACCGCCCAGCTCCGCCTCTTCGCCGACGAGGTAAGGGCGGGGGAGTGGGCGGACACGCGTATCGACCCGGCCCTGCCCGACCGCAGGCCCGCTCCACGGCCCGACCTGCGGCAACGTCATCTGGCGGTCGGCCCGGTGGCGGTGTTCGGGGCGAGCAACTTCCCGCTGGCCTTCTCGGTGGCGGGCGGCGACACCGCGTCGGCGCTGGCCGCGGGCTGCCCCGTGGTGGTGAAGGGGCACAGCGCCCACCTCGGCACCTCCGAACTCGTCGGCTCCGCCGTGGCGGACGCGGTCCGCGACAGCGGGCTGCCCGAGGGCGTGTTCTCCCTGCTCTTCGCGGCGGGCAACGAGGTCGGGCAGGCACTGGTCGCCGACCCGCGGATCCGCGCCGTGGGGTTCACCGGCTCGCAGGCGGGCGGCCTGGCCCTGCAGCGGACGGCCGCCGCCCGCGCCGTGCCGATCCCGGTGTACGCCGAGATGAGCAGCGTGAACCCGGTCTTCCTGCTGCCGGGGGCGCTGCGGGAACGCGCCGCCGGGCTGGCCGAGGGGTTCGCCGGCTCCCTGACCCTGGGAGCGGGCCAGTTCTGCACCAACCCGGGTCTGATCGTCGCCGTCGACGGCCCGGAGCTGACGGAGTTCCTCGCCACCGCGGTGCGCGTTCTCGCCGCGACGACCGGGCAGACCATGCTCACCGAGGGCATCCACGCCGCCTACGAACGGTCCACGGCCGGCCTCCTGGCGACCGACGGCGTACGGGAGCTCTGCGCGGGCCTTCCGGGAGAGGGGGAGAACGTCGGCGTCGCGCGGCTGTTCTCCGTGGCGGCCGACGTCTTCCTCGGGCGTCCCGAGCTCCAGGACGAGGCGTTCGGCGCCGCGTCCACCGTGGTGATCTGCCGTGACCCGGAACAGCTGCGCGAGGTGGCCGCGGCGCTGCGCGGCCAGCTGACCGCGACGGTCCACCACGGGGACGGCGACCGGGAGATCGCGGCGGCGCTGCTGCCACTGCTGGAGGAACGAGCGGGACGCATCCTGTTCGACGGCTGGCCCACCGGCGTGGAGGTCACCCACGCGATGGTGCACGGCGGACCGTACCCGGCGACCTCCGATGGGTGCACCACCTCGGTCGGCACGCTCGCGATCCGCCGGTTCCTGCGTCCGGTGTGCTACCAGAACGTGCCCGCCGAACTGCTCCCGCCCGAGGTGTCCGACGACAACGCCTACGGCCTGCCGCGCCGCATCGACGGCGCCCGCCGCTAGGGACGCGCCGGCCGGGCGATCCCGTGGGGCGCCCGGCCGGCGCGGGCTCACGGCGTCCAGGGGGTGCCTGGCGGAACACCCGCTATTCGGATTCGCTCGCGCTATCGGCGCTGCTGTGACCAGACGGACCAGAGGGCGGCGTAGGTTCCTGCCGCGGCGATCAGCTCGGTGTGCGTGCCGGTCTCGGCGATCCGGCCGGTGTCCAGCACGATGACGCGGTCGGCGGCGGCGGCCTGGGTGAGGCGGTGGGCGACGACGAGCGCGGTCCGTCCTTCCAGCGCCGCCTCGGCCGAGGCCTCGAGGACCCGGGCGCCCGCGCTGCCCGCCTCCGCGGTCGCCTCGTCGAGGATGACGACCCGGGGATCGGCCAGCACGAGCCGGGCGAACGCCAGCTGCTGTGCCTCCGCGACGGTCAGGGTGTGCCCGCCGTCGCCGACCCGGGTCGCCAGCCTCTCCGGGAGCCCTTCGGCCCAGCCGAGCGCGCCGACGCGGTCGAGGGCCGCGCACAGCTCCGCGTCGGTCGCGTCCGGCGCGGCCAGCCGCAGGTCGTCGGCCAGGGTTCCGGCGAACACGTGGACCTCCTGGGTCACCAGCACCACGTGCGCGCCCGGCACCGGGGGGCGGCCGCCGACCAGGACCGAGCCCGTGCCGGGCCGGTGCACGCCGGCGATGAGCTTGGCCAGAGTCGTCTTGCCCGCGCCGCTCGCGCCGACCAGCGCGACCCGCTCACCGGCCGCCACGTCGAACGTGACGTCGCTCAGCACGGCACGACCCGGAACGTACGCGTGCCCCAGCGCCCGCGCGGTGACCGACGCGCCCCGCGGGGTGCTGGTTGCGTCTGCCGGGGTGGCGGTTGCGTCTGCCGGGGTGCTGGTTGCGTCTGCCGGGGCGGCGGTTGCGTCCCCTGGGGTGCTGGCTGCGTCTCCCGACGCGCCGACTCCGTCCCCCGGGGTGGCGGCTGTGTCTGCCGGGGTGGCGGCCGTGTCCGCTGGCGCGCCGGCTCCGTCCGTCCGTACGTCGGCGCCGTCCTTCTCGGCGGGCGTCCGTACGTCGGCGACGCCCACCAGCCGCCGTAGGCCGGCGGCCGCCGACTGGGCGTCGTCCACCAGCGCCAGCGCCATGTTGATCGGGCCGAACAACCCGTGGAAGTACAGCGCGGCGGCCGTCGCGCCGCCGACCGTCGCCGATCCGTCGCGTACCAGGACGAACCCCACGGCCAGCACCGCGCACAGCCCGGCGTACTCGCCGACGTGGAGCCTGCTGTAGAACCGCGTCCGCAGCGCCACGCCGCGCAGGGACAGGTCGACCGCCACCTGCGAGCGCCGCTCCACCCGGCCGAGGTGACGGCCGGTCAGCCGCAGCGCCCGTAGGGTCGCGGCTCCGTCGATCGTGCCGAGCAGCGCGTGCTGCTGTGCCCCGGCCGCCGCCCGCTGCTCGGCGTACAGCGGCCCGGCCCGCCGCGAGTACCAGCGCGCCGTGTGCAGCTGCACCGGTACGGCGACCAGCGCGGCCGGCAGGAACCGCCAGTCGAGCACGGCCATCCCGGCCAACGTCGAGACGATGGTGAGCAGCGAGCCGATCAGCGCGGGCAGCGCTCGTCGCACGGCCTCGGCGATGACGGTGACATCGCCGGTGACCCGCGAGGTGAGGTCGCCCGACCCGGCGCGCTCGAGCTGGTCCAAGGGAAGTCGCAGGGCGCGGGCCAGGAAGCGTTCCCGCAGCTCGGCGAGCGCGTTCTCTCCGGCCCGCGCCAGTTCGGCGAGCCCGGCGGCGGACAGCACGCCCTGCACGAGGGCCGCCGCGACCAGCAGGATCGCGGGCCAGGTGATCGAGCCCGCGCCCCGGCGTCCGGTGACGAGGTCGACGATGCGCCCCACCAGCGGAGGGACGAGCAGCCCTGCCAGCGTTCCGGCGAGGAGGACCGCCAGGGCAAGGACGACCGTCCAGACGCGCGGCCGCAGGAGCGCGCCGACCGAACGCAGGGTCCGCCGTCCGCTCGCGACCGGCAGCAGTTCCCGCTCACTCATGACAGGACCGCCGCCCGGTAGCGGGAGTGTTCCGCCACGAGTGCGGTGTGTGTGCCCTGGGCGGTGACCGCGCCCTCGTCGAGGAGGACCACCCGGTCGGTGACGGCCAGGAGCGCCGGGCTCGTGGTGACCACGATGGTGGTCCGGTCGCGGCGGAACGCGCGGAGGCCCTCCGCGACGCGGGACTCGGTGACCGTGTCGACGGCGGTGGTCGGGTCGTGCAGGACGAGCACCGGAGGATCGGCGGCGAGCGCACGGGCGAGGGCCAGGCGCTGGCGCTGCCCGCCGGACAGCGAACGGCCGCGCTCGTCGAGGACCGTGTCCAGCCCGGCCGGCAGGGCCGCGACCACCTCGTCGGCGCCGGCCGCGACCAGCGCCGCGTCCAGGCCCATGTCGGCGGCCAGGTTGTCGCGGACCGTGCCGTCGAACAGCCGCGCGTCGTGCCCGGCGACGAGGATCGCGGCCCGCAGTTCGCCCGGGTGCAGGTCGGTGAGGGCGACGCCGTCCAGCTCGACCGAGCCCTCCTCCGGGTCGGCGGCCCGCCCGAGGTGGGCGAGCAGCGCCGACGCGGCGGCCGGGTCGGTGGCCACGACGCCGACGAACTCGCCGGGGGTGATGTCCAGGTCGACCCGGCGCATGCCCGTGCCGGACAGGCCGCGCAGGGCGATCTTCCCGGCGGCGGGGTCGGGCACCGGGAGCGGGCCCGGTGTCACGGCCGGCGGACTCGACAGCACCGTCGCGATGCGCCGGGCCGACGCGCGGCCCTGCGCGAACACGCCGTTCACCCACGCCAGGGTGGTCAGCGGGGTCAGCAGGTACTGGGCGAGACCGGCCGTCGAGACCAGCTCGCCGATGGTGATGTGCCCGCCGGCCGCCAGCCGCCCGCCGGCCAGGGCGATGACGGCGAGGAACACGCCGTTGAGCGCGATCGTCAGACCGTGGTAGGTCGCCTCCGCCCGCGCCGACCGTACGGTGGCGCGCAACGACTCCCGGCTGGTGCGCCGATAACGGTCGAGCGCGTGCCGCTGGGCGCCGAGGCCCTTGAGCACCCGGAGCCCCGAGACGAGGTCGGCCGCCACGCCCGACGCCCGTGCGGCGTGCTCCTGCTCGGTCTCGCTGCGGTGTTCGAGCGGTTTGCCGAGCCGGTGCGACAGCCAGAGCAACGGCGGCGCGCCGACCAGGACCAGCAGGCCGAGCGGCAGCGAGATCATCAGCAGCAGGACCGCGGTCAGCGCGAGCCCGCCGACGGCGGCGGTCGCGGAGGGCACCATCGCGGCGACCGCGCCGACGCGTGCCGCGTCCCCGGCGGCGATGTCCACCAGGGCGCCCGGCAGCCGTCCGGCCTCGGCGCCGCCCCGGTGGTCGAGGACGCGCCGGGTCAGCGCGAGCCGGAGCTCGTGCGCGGCCTGCTGCGACGCGCGCTGGGCGGCCCGGTCGCCGAAACGGTAGCTGAAGCTGAGCGTCAGGTACACCGCGCCGAGGACGCCGAGCCACAGCGCCAGCCCGCCGGGTCCGCCGCCGACCGCCTGGTCGATCACGACGCCGATCAGGAACGGCACGAGCGCCTCGCCCGCCTGATGACCGCTGATCAGCACGGAGCCGAGCAGAACGGGCCGGCGTTGTCCCGCGATGGCCCGGGTCAGGACGGAGCGCCCGGCGGGAAGCGCGGACCCCCTCCGATGCCGAAGACGCCTCATCCGCCCTCCGGAGCAGCGATATAGGTAAGGCTTACCTTATCTGCTTGCTCACGTCACGGGACCGGCGTCTCATCTATCGGACGCGGTCTCCTCGATCAACGCGTTGATCTCCGGCAGTACGGCGTCGGCGACCTGGATTCTCCGCTCGATCAGGCCGTTCGCGTGGAAGAGGTCGGCGGCGCGCTGCTGCTCGGTGACGAAGTCGCCGGTGACCGGACGCAGCCCCCACGGCCGGGTGCGCAGCGCGTGCTCCCAGGCGTCCAGGTCCCCGCCGTCGTCGGCGGCGAACAGCGCGGCGGCGTCCCGCGGGTTCTGCCGGATCCAGGCGTCACTCTCCTGCAGCGCCGCCACGATCGCCGCCAACTCGCCGCGCCGTTCCGTGGCGAACGCCCGGCTGGTGAACCACAGCGAGCGGTGGCTGAACAACCCGTCGGTCTCGATGATCGTCCGGACCGGGCCGCGCCGCTCCACCTCGGTGAGGTGCGGGTAGGAACCGACCCAGGCGTCCACCTCGCCGTTCAGGAACAGCTCGGTGGCGTTGCCGTACGCGTCGACCGGCTCGATGTCGCGCCAGCTCAGCCCGGCCTGCTCCAGGGCGAACAGGAGCAACGTGGTCTGCCAGGAACCGTGTCCGAGGGCGACGCGCCGGCCCTTCAGGTCGGCGGGCGTGGCGATCGGGGACTCCGCGGGCACGACCAGGCGGCCGTTCTCGACCCGCGGCCCGGAGATCGCGACGTAGACCACGTCGTGGCCCTTGGCCTGGGCCGTGACCGGCGGAGTGGACCCGGTGCCGATGAAGTCGTAGCCGCCGTCGAACAGGTGGTCGCCGTGGGCCGACGGCAGGCCCTCGGTCGGCTTCGGCCGCTCCCCGGCGGGCAGCGACCGCAGGTCCACCCACTCCACGTCCGGGACGGACCGCTCCAGGACGCCCCGGTGCCGCAGCACCCACAGGGAGTTGTTCTGCGGGAAGTATCCGACGCGCAGGGTCATGACGGTTTTCCTAATGAGTTCTGGGAGTGAGCCATCCGGCAGACTCCTGGGTTTGGTAGCCGCCGGCAGGTGAGCACTTGGTTTTCCTGGACCTGGAGTCCTGATGAAAGATCGTGCCCTTGCCGGTCGGCCGGGAGAGTTGATCGCTGATGGGATGTCGTGCCCGGTTCTGTACTTGGGGCCGTGAGCACTGCTTCATTAGGTCGCTGATGGTTCTCCCGCAGGCTGCTGAACAGCGGTTCCGGAGATGGGAGAGACGTTGCGGCTGTTCGTTGGGGATGACTGGGCCGAAGCGCATCACGATGTTGAGGTGATGGATGCGTCGGGCCGTCGGCTGGCCAAGGCCCGGCTGCCCGAAGGCGTTGTCGGGATGACGCGGCTGCACGCGATGCTGGCCGAGCGGGCCGGACAGGTCGCCGATGAGGATGTGGAGGTGGTGGTCGGTATCGAGACCGACCGCGGTCCGTGGGTAGGGGCGTTGGTGGCGGCCGGGTACACGGTGCTGGCGGTCAACCCGCTGCAGGCCGCCCGCTACCGGGAACGCCTGGCCGTGTCCGGGGCCAAGAGCGACTCCGCGGATGCGCACATGCTGGCCGACATGGTCCGCACCGACTCCCACCAGCTGCGCCCGGTGGCCGGGGACAGTCCGCAGGCCGAGGCGGTCAAGGTCGTCGCGCGCACGCACAAGACACTGATCTGGGAACGGACCCGCCACACCCAGCGGCTGCGGCACGCGCTGCGCGACTACTTCCCGGCCGCCTTGGTGGCGTTCGAGGACCTGGACGCCCCCGACACCCTGGAACTGCTGGCCAAGGCCCCCGACCCCGCGTCGGCGGCCAAGCTGACCATCGCCCAGATCAGCGCGGCGCTCAAGCGAGCCCGCCGCCGCGACATCGCGGCTAAAGCCGCGCGGATCCAGGCCGCGCTGCGGGCCGAGCACCTGGGCCAGCCGGACGTGGTCACCGCCGCATACGCGGCCACGATCCGGGCTCTGGTGGCGGTGCTGGTCACCGTGGAAGAGCAGGTCACGGCCATGCGCAAGGAGGTCGAGGCGCATTTTGGGCGGCACCCGGCCGCTGAGATCATCCTGTCCCAGCCAGGGCTGGGACTGATCCTCGGCGCCCGGGTGCTCGCAGAATTCGGCGACGACCCGCTCCGTTACACCTCGGCCAAGGCGCGCAAGAACTATGCCGGCACCTCCCCGATCACCCGAGCCTCGGGGAAGAAGAAGGTCGTCGCGGCACGGTTCGTGCACAACGACCGGCTCATCGACGCCCTGATGACCCAGGCATCCACCGCGATCAGCGTCTCGACCGGCGCACGCACCTACTACGACAAGCTGCGGGCCCGCGACGCCGGCTACAACGCCGCGCTTCGCCAGGTCGCCAACCGGCTCGTCGGCATCCTGCACGGCTGCCTCAAGACCGGCACCCTTTACGACGAGGCGACCGCTTGGTCGCATCGCGCCGAGTCGCTTGCGGCTTGACATCTAAGCTCCTGGGATGTCTTTCAACAGGGGAAGAACGTTGCGGCCCACGCGCTGGGCCTCCTCCAGATGGGGCACGCCGGCGAGGATGAAGGCGTCCACGCCGAGCGTGATGAGTTCGTCGAGCCGGGCGGCGACCTGGTGGTAGTCGCCGACCAGGCCGAAGAGCGGGCCGGGGCGCAACCGGTTGAAGCCGCCCCACACGTTCGGCTGGACCTCCAGATCGCGGTACGAGTCACCGGTGCCCGCGGTGAACTCCCGGCCGCGGCGCCAGCCGACCGACTCACTGGCCTCGGGGGTCCGCTCGGTCTCGCGGAGACGTTCCCAGCCGCGTTCGATCTCCTCCCACGCCTGTTCCTCGGTCTCCCGGGCCAGCACGTCCACCCGTACGGCGAACTTCGGGGGAGTGTCACTGTGGCGGCGTACGAGGTCGAACTTCTCGCTGAGTGCGTCGAACGGCTCCAGCCAGGACAGGTAGTAGTCCGCGTGACGGCCGGCGGCGGCGATCGCGGCAGGGGAGGACCCGGAGAAGTAGATCTCCGGGAACGGCTGCCCGCGCAACTCCGGCGGCAGCGCTCCGCCCTCGACCCGGTAGAACCGGCCCTCGTGGTCGTACGGCCCGTGCCACACACCCTTGAGCACGTCGAGGAACTCCGAGGTACGGGCGTACCGATCGTCGTGGTCGACCCGGTCGCCCCACCAGAGCTGCTGCGGACCGCCGCCGCCGGAGATGATGTTGTACACGACCCGGCCGCCGGTCGCGGCCTGCAGCGTGGCCGACATCCGCGCCGCCTGCACCGGGTGCAGGAACCCCGGCTGGAAGGCGATCATGAACCGGTACGTGCTGGTGTCGTGGGCCAGCGCGGCGGCCGCGGCCCACGGGTCGTCGGTCTGCGGGAAGGACGGCATCAGCCCGCCCACGAAGCCCGCCTGTTCGGTGGAGCGCGCCACCTCGGCCATGTAGTCCAGCGGGCCGTACCCGTCGGAGGCTCCGGCGCGGAGTCCCGGGCCGAGACTGCCGGGGAGGAACGGCCCGAAGCCGCCCCGGGTGATGTCGCCCAGCCGCAGCGCGGGCGCGTCGCCCTCCATGGCGATCCGCCAGTAGATGTCAACCATGCCGTACCTCCTGTTCCAGCAGTGGCAGGACGCGCTGCCCGATCCGGTAGGCGTCGTCCAGCGGCGCGGCGGGTTCGAGGAAGAACTCCGTGACGCCCCGGTCCAGGTGCGTTCTGATCTCCGCCGCCACCTGTTCGTCCGGCCCCGCCCGTACCGGTAGCCGGACGGCGGCGGCGACCCCGTCCGGCACCAGCGCCGGATCGTCGCCGGGGTCGAGCACGTGCACGTCGGCGTGGTTCGCGGACAGCTCCAGCGCCTCGTCCGAGGTACCCGAGAGGTACACGCGGGGGAACGGGCGCGGCGCGCGGGACGCGGGCAGCCCGCCGTCCAGGACCTGGAAGTACTCGCCGTCGAAGCCGAATCCGGAACCGTCCCAGACGCCCCGGGCGACGGTGAGGAACTCCGCCGCGCGGGCGTACCGGGCGGCGCCGGTCAGGAAGTCGCCCTGGGCGCGGGCGACGGCCGGGTCCAGGTCCACGATGAGCCGCCAGCCGAGCCGTCCGCCGGTGTAGCGCTGCGACGAGGCCGACAGCTTCGCCGCGTAGACGGGCGTGGCGATGCCCGGATGGAACTCCGCGATCACCTCGATACGCCGGGAGTCGCGCAGCAGTCCCGCCGCGACCACCAGCGACTCCAGGCCGCCGGGGTCGAACGGCACCAGCGCGCCGTCCAGGCCCGCCAGCTCGGCTGCCCGGCCGACCAGGCGGTGGCCCGTGCCGCGGTCGGGCGGCCGCAGGTCGGTGACGAACTCCGGCAGCTCCACCCGTTCGGGCGCGCGGGTGGGCACGGTGATGTGGAAACGGGTCAACGTCGTCCCCCTTCGATGGCCTCCACGGCCGGTTCGTTCTCCCGTACGCCCAGGTCGGCCAGCAGCCGGCGGCGCAGCGCGGTGAACGCGGGATCGGTGGCGTCGCGGGGCCGCTCCGCGGCCACCGTCTCGTCGGTGACGAGCCGGCCGTCCCTGAGCACCGCCACGCGGTCGGCGAGCTTGATCGCCTCCTCGACGTCATGGGTGACCAGCAGCACCGCCGGACGGTGGGTGCGGACCAGATCGGCGACCAGATCCTGCATCCGCAGCCGGGTCAGCGCGTCCAGAGCGGCGAACGGCTCGTCGAGCAGGAGCAGGTCCGGCTCGCGTACGAGGGCGCGTGCCAGCGCCACCCGCTGCGCCTCGCCGCCCGACAGCGTGTGCGGCCAGGCCCGCGCGTGGTCGGCGAGGCCCACCTCGGCGAGGGCTCGCAGGCCGCGCTCACGGGACTCCGCGGTGCGCGGCAGCCCCACGACCACGTTGCCGAGCGCCCGCTTGGACGGCACCAGACGCGGTTCCTGGAACACGATCGTGCGCGCCTCGGGCACGAGGACGGTCCCGGCGTCGGGCCGTTCGAGCGCGCCGAGGATGCGCAGCAGCGTCGTCTTGCCGGTGCCGCTGGCGCCGAGCAGCGCCACGAACTCACCGCGCCGGATGTCCAGGTCCAGCCCGTCCAGGACGGACCGGGCGCCGAAGGTCCGGCGCAGCCCCTCGATGTGCACGGCGACGCTCATCGGGCCGCCCCTCTCGGCCGCCACGGCATCAGCACCCGCTCCGCGCCTCGCGCGACCAGGTCGGCCGCCAGCCCGAGCAGCCCGTAGATCAGCACGCAGACGGACAGGATGTCGGTACGGGAGAAGCTCTGCGCCTGGGTCATCAGGTAGCCGATGCCGGAGGTGGAGTTGATCTCCTCGGCGGCGATGAGCGCGATCACGCTGAGGGTCATCGACAGCCGGAAGCCGGCGAGCAGCGACGGCAGCGCGCCCGGCAGCACCACCTCGGCGACCAGCCGCCACCGTCCCAGCCCGAACGACCGCATGGCCTCCAGCAGCCGCCGGTCGACGGTGCGCACCCCGCCGGCGGTCGAGACGTACATCGGGAAGGTGGTGGCGACCGCGATGAGGATCACCCGGGCCGTCTCACCGATCCCGAACCAGACCATGAACAGCGGCACCAGGGAGAGGAACGGCAGGGCCCGCAGCAGTTGCAGCGGGGAGTCCAGCAGTTCCTCGCCCAGCCGGGAGAACCCGGTCACCACGCCCAGCACCAGCCCCGCGGTCAGCCCGAAGAGCAGGCCGAGGACGGCCCGCGTCAACGAGACCCCCAGCGCGTCGGTGAGCTGGCCGTCCGACCAGAGCTCCCCGGCGGCCTTCGCCACGGTGGCGGGGGAGGCCAGCACGTCGGGGGTGAGCACCCCGGTGGCCGAGGCGACCCACCAGCCGGCCAGCAGCGCCAGCGGCCCGGCCGTACGCAGGATCGGTGTCACGCCCCGGCGCCTCGGCCGGGGCAGGTCCGGCCGCGGGACGACGAGATCGGGGTACGCGGTGGTCACAGCCGCACCACGTACGGCCGCACGTCCACCCGGGTAGGCGTGATCTTCTGGTCGGCGAAGAACTCGGCGACCTGGGCGAAGTCGGCGAGGTTCGTCTCGCCGATCACGCCGGTGGGGGCGCCCTTGCTCACGTCGTCGATGGTGAGCCGCCGCGCGGTCCCGCTGACCGCCTGCGGGCCGGAGGTGGTGAAGACGTTGACGAAGTCCGCCGGGTTCTGCTTCTCCCGCAGGCTCTGGTCGTGCAGGTAGGTGTAGAGCACCCGGAGGACGTCCGCGTGCGCGTCCGCGAAGCCGGTGCGGACGGCGAACACCGAGTAGTTCTGCGAGCCGATCTGGCCGCCGTTCACCAGGAAGTGGGCGCCGGTGGCGGCGATCTCCGGGAGGGAGTACGCCGCCCAGACCGCCCAGGCGTCCACCTTCCCGGAGTTGAACACCGGGGCGGTCTGCGCCGGGTTGAGGTACACGCGGGTCACCCGGTCGGCCGGGATGTTCGCCTGGGCCAGCGCCTTGAGCAGCAGGTACTCGGCGGTGCCGCCCTTGTTGACGGCGACCTTCCTCCCCACGAGGGCGCCGACGGAGGTGATCGGCGAGCCCTTGCGCACCAGGATGCCCTCGCCGGTCTTGTCGGGGGCGACCTGGGCGAACAGCTTGAAACCGGGCCGCTGGGCGAGCGCCGCGATGGCCGAGGTGATCGAGCCCTGCGCGATGTCCAGCTTGTCGGCGTTCAGCTCCTGCGCGGCGGGGGCGAACGGCCCGGAGCTTCCGGTCCAGGCCACCTTGGCGTGGACGGCGGCCAGTGCCCTGGCCAGGCTGCCGTCCTTCTTGCCGCGGGCCAGCACGCCCGCGTTGCCCGGGTCGGGGATGCGGATGGTGACCGTACGGCCGCCGGCGGCGTCGGCCGCACTGGCCGCGTCGCCGCCCGACCCGCCGCAGCCCGCCACCGCCAGCAGCGCGGCCAGCAGGCCCGCGGCCAGGGTGTGGCGCCGGAAAAGCGTGCGTGTCATGACTGCTCCTGTGCGATGAAGGGAAGGCGCGGGACGAGGGCGCGAGCCTCGGCCAGCGGTGCGGGGTCGGCCCAGGTGGTGACGTCCACCGGGGTGTCGTGGAAGCCGTGGCGCCGCAGGAACTCCTCCTGCTCGGCCAGCAGCGTGAGGCGGACGTCGTCGAGGCCGGCGTGCAGGCCGCGGTGGTAGTCGCCGCGGTAGGCGCCCGCCACCCCGGCCGGACCCGACCCGGTCTCGTCCTGCAGGATGCGCGCGACCTCGGCGGGCCGGTCCGCGGCCCAGTCGGCGGCGCCCAGCAGTACCGCCAGGAAGCGGACGACCAGGTCGGGGTGGTCGTCCAGCAGCCGCTGGTCGACGGTGATCGGGCGAGGTGTGCCGTTGTTGACCCGCGACCGCCTGTCGGCGAAGGAGTCCAGGTCGATGGCCACCTCGGCGCCGTGGCGCGCGGCGGCCTCCACCGCCACCGCGCCCTTGGTGTAGACCGCGTCCACCCGGCCCTCGCGCAGGGCGGTGAGCTCGGCCTCCCACTGACCGGGACCGTCGCCGTCCAGGTCCACCGGCACGGCGTCGTCCAGGCTCAGCCCGGCCTGGCGCAGCGCACCGTCGAATCCGCGCAGGGCCATCGCCCGCCAGAAGTCGATCTCGATGGCGCGGTGCGGGATCGCCAGCCGCCGGCCCTTCAGGTCGTCGGGCCCTTCGATGCCTGAGCCCGGCCGCGCCACGATGACCTGCCGTTCCTCGATCCAGGTCAGGCCGACCAGCCGGGTCGGCGCGCCGCCGGACCTCGCCCACAGCGCGGGAACGTTCCCGCCTTCACGGAACAGCGTGGCCAGCCGGTGCCGGAAGTGCTCACCGCGCACATCGCCGGCCCCGGACTCCTGCAGTGACCGGACGGCGATGCCGTCCGCGGCGAACTCGGCCGCCAGCCAGCCTTGATCCGCGGCGATGCCGGTGGCGGTGGGGACGGGACAGCGGGTGAACCACAGGGTGTCCGGACGTGAGGTGACCATGCGGGAAGTATTTACGACAAAACCTACCAACTCAATCTAGATTTCATATGATGGGAAACAGAACGGCTCGGCGAAAGGCGGGACATGCCGCGGACGAACACTCCGACCGGAAACCAGGCGGTCCTGCGCGCCCTGAACGTCCTGCACTGCTTCCGGGACAACGGCGCCGCGCTCAGCGCCTCAGACATCGCCCGGCGACTGAACCTCAGCTCCTCCACCGCCCACCGGCTCGCGCGGACCCTCGTACGGGCGGGCTTCCTCGACCAGGACGACGGCACCGCCCGCTACCGGCTCGGCCCGTCCGTCGTGGAACTCGGCCTCCTGTCCTACCACCAGCGCGGCCTGCAGAGGACCGGCCCGGAGCTCGACCATCTCGCCCAGGTCACCGGGGCCACCGCCGACCTGGCGATCCGCGGCGGCACGCATGTCGTGCTGGTCTCCGGCGGTTCGGTGCGGCGCAACGACACCGGGATCGGGCTGCGCCGCCCGCTGCACTCCACCGCCCTCGGCAAGGTGCTGCTGGCCTGGGCACGGCCGGGCGAGGACGACCTGTCGGAGCTGGGCCCGCTCCGCCCGCTGACCGGCCGTACCATCGCCGACCTGCCCAGCCTGCGCGCCGAGATCGAGCGCGTCCGCGCCGCCGGGTACGCGATCAACGACGGCGAGTCCGCCGAGGGGATCCGCACCCTGGCCGTCCCTCTGCTGGACCGCGCCGGCCACGCCCGCTTCGCGCTCGCCGTACGATCCACGCCGGAGGTGCTCACCGACGCGCGCATGCCCTGGTTCCTGAGCCATGCGCAGACCTGCGCCCGTGCCCTCGAAGTCCTGCTCCTCCACCCCGACGAGCGCCGCCGCGCCTGACCCGTGCGGAGGCCCCCGGGCCGTTTCCGGCGACGGTGCCGCGCGTAGCGTGAAAATCGTGGAGCCTACTTGAGCGGGGGACGTCATGGGGAACGTGTTCGAGGTACTGCGCAAGGATCATGAAGAGGTCAAGCGGGCCCTGGCCGAGCTGGAGCGAGGCCCGACCGCCGCGTCCGGCGCGAACCCCGACCAGCTGACGCTGCGGGAGAAGCTGGTCGAGGAACTGACCATCGAGGAGTCCAAACACGAGGCGGTCGAGGAGGAGTACTTCTGGCCGGCGGTACGCGACCACCTCGAGGACGGAGACGCCCTGGCGGATCACGCGATCGAGCAGGAGGTGGCCGCCAAGTTCGTCCTCAACGACCTGATCGGCATGAAGACCGACGATCCGCAGTTCGAGGAACTGGTGGGACGCTTCATCACCGACGGGCGCGAACACATCGCCTACGAGGAGGACAACGTCTGGCCGGCGATGGAGAAGGCACTCAGCGCCGAGGAGGCGGAGGAACTCGGCCACAAGGTCGAGGAGGGCAAGAAGATCGCCCCCACCCGCCCGCACCCGCACACGCCACCGAAACCGGGCATCCTCAAGGCCGCCGGCCCGGCGGTCGCGGCAGCCGACCGGGTCCGCGACGCGGCCACCGGCCGCGGACAGGACTGAGCCTCCCGCGCCTCCTGCGGCGATCGGCTACGCCGGAGCCGGCGGTGGCCGGCTGATCGATTCGAAGCGGTCTTGTTACGTGAAGGCCGAGGTGCGGCCGGGCGTTCCGCACGGCCACCCCACGGCCGGCCCGTCATCGGCGCGGATTCCCGGCACTGGGAGGACCCGACGTGTCCGGGCGAGAGGTGGGTGTTCGTCTCCAGGGGCTCTTCTGACAGGAGAATTCTCTGCTCACAGAAGAAGCCCGCCATCGGCTACCCCGACCTCCGGCGCGGGAGGGTCGAGTCTGAGAGCCGTGTGCGACATGGCCCGCCGCCATCGGTGACCCAGCGAGCGTGTACCCGTGCGGCCGGGCCGTGCCGGGTCGGGCCGTTCCGGGCGGCGCGGGCAGGGCTGGCGGCTCGTGCCACCTACGGCGGTGATCGGCTCACTCCGGAGGCGGCGAGTCGGATCACCGCCGGAGGCGACGGCGGCCCGGAGCCGGTGACGTGCTTCCGGTCTCGGTGCGGGACGTCAGGAGCGGGCCTTGGCGGTGGCGCGGTCGTTGGCCTTCTGCAGCGCCTTGACGAGTTCCTTCTTGGTCATCTGTGACCGGCCGGGGACGTCCATCTCCTTGGCGAGCTCGTACAGGTGCTGCTTGGAGGCGTTGGCGTCGACGCCGCCCGCCGACGGGCGTGACGTGCCGCGGCCGCCCTTGGACTGTTCGTCCGACGGGCCCTTGGCGCCCTTGTTCTTCGGCTCCCAGTGGTCGCCGACCTTCTCGTGGGTGTGCTTGAGCGCGCCGTACGCGACCCGGTGCGCCCGCTCGCCCTCGCCGTACTCCCGGACCGCGGCGTCGTGGGCCTTGGCGAACGTGCGCTGGGCCTTCGCGTCGGAGCGCTTGATCGTGTCGGGCAGCTCGCTCTGCTTGGCCGTGCCCTTCTTGGTGGTCTTCGGCATTTCTCCTCCCGTGGAACGGATCCCCGTCACGGCAGGACCTACCCCGCAGGCGGCGCCCACACCTCCCTGACGGCGGACCCACGGCAGGGTCAGCGACCGAGGGCGAGGGCGTGCAGGTCCTCCAACGCGTCCAGGACGGTGGTCCGGTCGTGCCACTGCAGCCACCGGCCGGCCTGGGCGGTCACGCGATCCAGTTCGGCGGTCTGGACGTCGGTCAACGTGCTGGCGGGCCGCTCGTGATGCGAGGACACCACGCCGACACATCGTCCCGCGGCGTCGAGCAGGGGTGTGCTGTGGCAGGAGCGGCTGCCGGCCGCGAGGACGTGGATGCGGGAGTCGTCATCCAGCGCCGACGTGGTGGCGACGTCGGAGACGCTCACCCGGGCCGTCTGCTGGGCGGCCAGGGCGCAGGAGGTGGTGTCCTCGCCGACGTGCTGGAAGAAGTCGACGAACTCGTCGGTCAGGCCGTGGTGCGCGGCCAGTTCCAGGCCGCCCGAGGCCACGTCGACCAGCTGCACGTTCCCCATCGGGGCACCGGAGATCTCCATCACCTGTCGCAGGAGGGCGCGCACCAGGTCGGTGCGGTTCAGCCGTCCCGGCGGCCGTCCCGGCAGCAGCTTGCTCACCGGGGGAGCCGCCCACCGGCCGCGTCCGGCGAACCACCGTTCGCGCGGGTGGCGAGGCCGCGGTGCCGCGACGAACGCGGATGCCAGCGTGCGCACCGGCAGGTTGTGGTTCTGGGAGGTGCGGGCCAGCATCGTGAAGGCCACCCGGTCGTCGGCCAGCCGGTAGCGCTCCTGCAACATCCCCACCGCGCGCGAGACCACGCGGTTCGACCGGGTCTGCCGGCGCAGGTTCCGCACCGTCTTTCGCAGCTCGGCCAGCTCGGCGACGATCTCCGCCTCCACGGGTCCCACGGCGGGCGGACTCCCGGCGACCTCGCCGCCGAACGTCTCCTCCGGGGCCGGAGCCCGCCAGGTCGGCTCCACAGTGCTCATCGCGCTCTCCCACCGCCTTCGGGCCACCAGAGGTGGACCCGATGTGAGAGCGGCGCGGCTGCTTCACGACCGCATCGGACCTGACCAGCCTGTCCGCTCGCCGCCGCCTAGTCAAACCACGCTGTTTACCTCGCGGCGGCCGGGTAGAGCGGCACCCCCACGGCCCCGAGACTCAAGGGAGATGTGATGCCGGCCGAGGACCGTACCGACAAGGATCGGCAGCTGGACGCCGTCCGGGCCACCCCGGAAGAGGCGGTTCTGACCACCGACCAGGGCGTCGCCGTCAGCGACACCGACAACTCGCTGCGTCCCGGCGAGCGCGGTCCGACGCTGATGGAGGACTTCCACTTCCGCGAGAAGATCACCCATTTCGACCACGAACGGATCCCCGAACGCGTCGTGCACGCCCGCGGCGCGGGCGCGTACGGCTACTTCGAGGCCTACGGCGACGCGCTGGCCGGGGTGACGGCGGCGGAGTTCCTCACCGACCCGGGCGTGCGGACCCCGGTCTTCGTGCGGTTCTCCACCGTCGCGGGTTCGCGCGGGTCGGCCGACACCGTACGGGACGTGCGGGGCTTCGCGACGAAGTTCTACACGCGGCGGGGCAACTTCGACCTGGTCGGCAACAACATGCCCGTCTTCTTCATCCAGGACGGGATCAAGTTTCCCGACTTCGTCCACGCGGTGAAGCCCGAGCCGCACAACGAGATCCCGCAGGCGTCCTCGGCCCACGACACGCTGTGGGACTTCGTGCAGCTCCAGCCCGAGACGACGCACATGATGATGTGGCTGATGTCGGACCGGGCGCTGCCACGCAGCTACCGCATGATGCAGGGGTTCGGCGTGCACACGTTCCGCCTCGTCAACGAGGCCGGAGAGGGCACGTTCGTGAAGTTCCACTGGAAGCCGAAACTCGGCACCCACTCACTCGTCTGGGACGAGACCCAGAAGATCGCCGGGAAGGACCCGGACTTCAACCGCCGCGACCTGTGGGAGGCCATCAACGACGGTGACTTCCCCGAGTGGGAGCTCGGCGTCCAGCTCGTCCCGGAGTCCGACGAGCACGCCTTCGACTTCGACCTGCTCGACCCGACCAAGATCATCCCGGAGGAGCAGGTGCCCGTACGGCCGGTCGGCCGCATGGTCCTGAACCGC
Source organism: Actinoallomurus sp. CA-142502 (assembly GCF_050936355.1). Taxonomy (NCBI): domain Bacteria; kingdom Bacillati; phylum Actinomycetota; class Actinomycetes; order Streptosporangiales; family Thermomonosporaceae; genus Actinoallomurus; species Actinoallomurus sp. CA-142502. The sequence goes on along the minus strand of NZ_JBNJMY010000001.1, from coordinate 6,771,281 downwards.
AACCCGGACAACTTCTTCGCCGAGACCGAGCAGGTCGCCTTCCACACCGCGAACGTCGTGCCCGGGATCGACTTCACCAACGACCCGCTGCTCCAGGCCCGGCTGTTCTCCTACCTCGACACCCAGCTGATCCGCCTCGGCGGCCCCAACTTCACCCAGCTGCCGGTCAACCGGTCGCTGAACGAGGTGAGCAACCACCACCGCGACGGCTACCACCAGACGACGGTGCACCGCGGACGGGCCGCGTACCACCCCAACTCCCTCGGCGGCGGATGCCCGGCGATCGCGGGCGACGGCTACGCGCACTTCCAGGAACGCGTCGACGGCAACAAGATCCGCAAGCGCAGCGAGAGCTTCGCCGACCACTACTCCCAGGCCACGCTGTTCTGGAACAGCATGGCCGACTGGGAGAAGGACCACATCGTCGCGGCGTTCCGGTTCGAGCTCGGCAAGGTCGAGCCCATGCACGTGCGCGAGGGCGTCGTACGGAACCTGGCCAACGTCCACCACGACCTGGCCACCAGGGTCGCCGAGGGCATCGGCGTCGAGCCGCCGGCCGAACCCGCGGGGCCGGTGAGCGACCAGCGCTCTCCGGCGCTGAGCCAGGCGAACAGCCCCACCGACACGGTCGCCACGCGCAAGATCGCGATCCTGGCCGCCGACGGCGTGGACGGCGACCACGTACGGGCGGCCATGACGGCGCTGACCGAGGCGGGGGCGACGTGCGAGGTGCTCGCCGCCGTCGACGGGTCGCTCAGCGCGGCCGCCGGGGACGACGTCGAGGTCACCCGGCCACTGACCACGGTCGCCTCCGTCCTGTACGACGCGGTGCTGGTGCCGGGCGGCGACCGTTCCGTCCAGGCGCTGGCGGGCGACGGCGACGCGGTGCACTTCGTCAGCGAGGCCTTCAAGCACGGCAAGGCGATCGGCGCCCTCGGCGACGGCGTCTCGCTGCTGGAGGTCGCCCGGCTCACCTCCGTACGGCGAAGCGACCGGGAGACCGTCGCCGACCAGGGCGTGGTGACCGGCGGTACGGCGGACGGCGACTTCACCGAGGCGTTCGTCACGGCGGTGGCGGCCCACCGTCACCCCGAGCGTGACCCGAGCGCCGTTCCCGCCTGACCGCCGAGCGAGCCGAAGCCCGCCGGGGAAGACTCCCCGGCGGGCTTCGGCTTGACGCGGGCGCTCAGTTTCGGCCGAACAGCTCCTGGGCCTTGGTCTTCAGCCCCTTCTTGACCACCCCGCGGGCGTCGGGGTCGCCCTTGATGATGGCCTCGGCGGCGTCCTTCATCTGTTCGAACTCCGCGTGCGGCGGGATCGGCGGGATGTCGGGGTCGCAGTGGACGTCGAGGAGGACCGGCCGGTCGGCGGCCAGGGCGCTCTCCCAGGCCGGGCCGATGGCCTCGGGCTTGCTCACCTCGATGCCCTCCAGGCCGATGGAGCGCGCGAACGTGGCGTAGGACATGTCCGGCAGGGTCTGGGACTCCTCGAACTTCGGCGCGCCGCCCATCGCGCGCAGCTCCCAGGTGACCTGGTTGAGATCGTTGTTGTGCAGCACGGCGATGACCAGCCGCGGGTCGGACCACTCGGAGCAGTAGCGCCTGATGGTGAGGAGCTCGGCCAGGCCGTTCATCTGCATGGCGCCGTCGCCGACGAACGCGATGGCGGGCCGGTCGGGGTGGGCGAACTTCGCGCCGATCGCGTACGGCACGCCCGGTCCCATGGTCGCCAGGGTGCCCGAGAGCGAACCGCGGACGCCGCCGCGGATCTTCAGGTCGCGGGCGTACCAGTTCGCGGCCGAGCCGGAGTCGGCGGTGATGATCGCGTCGTCGGGGAGCCGGGAGTTCAGCTCCCAGAACAGCCGCATCGGGTTGACCGGGTCGGCCTCCACCATGGCCTGCCGCTCGACGGTGCCCCACCAGCGGGCGACGTTGTCCTCCACGGTCTGGCGCCAGGACCGGTCCTCGGCCCGGTTCAGCTGGGGGATGAGCGCACGCAGCGTCTGGGCCGCGTCGCCGACGAGGTTGACCTCGGTCGGGTAGCGCATGCCGATCATGCGGCCGTCGATGTCGATCTGGATTCCCCTGGCGTCCCCGAACTCGGGCAGGAACTGGCTGTAGGGGAAGTTGGATCCGACGATCAGCAGGGTGTCGCAGTCGCGCATCAGCTCATACGACGGGCGCGTCCCCAGCAGGCCGATCGCGCCGGTGACGTAGGGCAGGTCGTCGGGCAGGACGTCCTTGCCGAGCAGTGCCTTGGCCACTCCGGCGCCGGTGAGCTCGGCGACCTCCATGACCTCCGCCGCGGCGGACCGGGCCCCCTGGCCGACGAGGATCGCCACCTTCGACCCGGCGTTGAGGATCTCGGCGGCGCGCGTCACCTCGGTGTCGGGGGCGCGGGTCACCGAAGGCGTGTAGCCGGGGACCGACGACGGGACGTTCTTGAACGCGTGCGAGGGCCCCTCGTAGGCCTCCTCCTGCAGGTCGGCCGGGATGATCACGGCGGTGGGAGTGCGGTCGGCGAGGGCGATCCGCATGGCCCGGTCGATCAGGTTGGGCAGCTGCGCCGGGACGGTCGCCATCTGCACGTACGCGCTCGCGACGTCCTTGAACAGGCTCAGCAGGTCGACCTCCTGCTGGTAGTTGCCGCCCATCGCGCTGCGGGCGGTCTGCCCGACGATCGCCACCACCGGAACATGGTCGAGCTTGGCGTCGTACAGGCCGTTCAGCAGGTGGATCGCGCCGGGTCCGCTGGTGGCCATGCAGACGCCCGGTTTCCCGGTGAATTTCGCGTAACCGACCGCCTGGAAGGCGGCCATCTCCTCGTGCCTGGCCTGGACGAACTGCGGGCTGTCATCGGCTCGGCCGAGCGCCGCGATGATCCCGTTGATGCCGTCGCCCGGATAACCGAATATGTGCTCCACGTCCCACTCGCGCAGGCGTTCGAGCAGGTAGTCGCCGACAGTGGGCGCCATGATCAGATCCTTCCGCGGTATGGGGTGCTCTGGGGAATTCGCTTCCCGGGCAGCGCGATTGAAACCCGATGGACGGGTAACCGATTTCATATGTCCCAGACACTTCTCCGCGATCTCGCGGCGCGCGTCGACGGTGAGGTGCGGTTCGACGCCGGGTCGCGTGCCGACTACGCACATGACGCGTCCAACTACCGGCAGGTGCCGATCGGCGTGGTGGTGCCCCGGAACGTCGACGCGGCCGCGGAGGCCGTCGCGGTGTGCCGTGAGCACGGTGTGCCGGTGTTCTCCCGGGGCGGGGGCACGAGCCTGGCGGGACAGTGCTGCAACACCGGCGTGGTGATCGACTGGTCCAAGTACTGCCGTCGCCTGGTGTCGGCGGACCCCGAGCGGAGGCGGGCCCTCGTCGAGCCCGGTGCCTGCCTGGACGACCTCAACGCCGAACTCTCGAAGTTCAAGCTGATGGTGGGCCCGAAACCGTCGACGCACGACACGTGCACGATCGGGGGGATGATCGGCAACAACTCCTGCGGCGCGTCGGCCCAGGCGTACGGGAAGATGGCCGACTCGGTGATCCGTATGGAGGTGCTGACCTACGACGGCACCCGGATGTGGGTCGGGCCGACCAGCAAGGAGGAGTACGACCGGATCCTCGCCGAGGGAGGGCGGCGAGCGGAGATCTACCGGGCGGCGTACGACCTGGTGCAGGAGAACCTCGCGCTGATCCGTACCCGCTATCCGGACATCCCGCGCCGGGTCTCGGGCTACAACCTCGACGCGCTGCTGCCCGAGAAGGGCTTCAACTTCGCCCGGGCCCTCGTCGGCAGCGAGTCGACGCTGGTGACCGTCCTGCAGGCGGAGATCTCACTGGTCCCGGTGCCGGCGTACCAGTCCCTCGTCGTCCTCGGTTACGACGACATCGCCGCCGCCGGCGACGCCGTGCCGACCGTGGCCCGGCACGAGCCGCTGGCCCTGGAGGGGATCGACGACACGCTCATCGACCTGGCCCGCGTCGAACACGTGGCGAAGCAGGGCGTGCTGAGTGAGCTGCCCGAGGGGTCGGGGTGGCTGATGGTCCGGTTCGGCGGCGACACGCAGGAGGAGGCCGACGAGCGCGCCGACCGCCTGCTGTCCGACATCCACCGGTCCGAGCACGGCCCGGGCGTGTCGTTCCTCGACGATCCGGGCGAAGAGGAGCGGCTGTGGAAGGTCCGCGAGGCCGGCCTGGGCGCGACCGCGTACCCGCCCGGCGGCCCGGACACGCATGAGGGCTGGGAGGACGCGGCGGTGCCGCCCGACCGGCTGGGAGACTACCTTCGCGACTTCCGCGGCCTGCTGGAGGAGTTCGATTACGGGTCGGCGTCCCTGTACGGGCACTTCGGCCAGGGGTGCGTGCACACGCGGATCGCCTTCGACCTCGACGATCCCGGTGGGGCCGAGAAGTACCGCCGGTTCGTCGAGCGCGCCGCGCGCCTGGTCGCCTCCTACGGCGGGTCGCTGTCCGGCGAGCACGGCGACGGCCAGTCCCGCGGCGAACTGCTGCCGATCATGTTCGGCGACGAGGTCGTCCAGCTGTTCGGCCGGTACAAGAAGATCTTCGATCCGGACGACCGGATGAACCCCGGAAAGGTCGCCTCGCCCCGGGAGGCCGAGACCGCGGTCGGCACGCCCGAGGTGTTCCGGCTGGACGAGAACCTCGACCACCTGGGCTACCACCCGGCCGAGCCGCGCACCTACTTCCACTATCCCGAAGACCACGGCCGGTTCACGCACGCGGCGGCGCGGTGCGTCGGCATCGGCAAGTGCCGCTCCTCCTCCGGCGGCGTGATGTGCCCGAGCTACCGGGTCACCCGGGAGGAGAAGCACGCCACGCGGGGCCGCGCCCGGCTGCTGATGGAGATGATGCGCGGCACGCCCGGCGGCGGCGAGGACGCCGTCATCACCGACGGCTGGCGGTCCAAGGACGTACACGAGGCCCTCGACCTGTGCCTGGCCTGCAAGGGATGCCGGGGTGACTGCCCGGTCAACGTCGACATGGCGACCTACAAGGCCGAGTTCCTGGCCCACCACTACCGCTGGCGGCCCCGCCCGCTCTCGCACTACTCGATGGGCTGGCTGCCGCTGTGGGCGCGCCTGGCCGCTGCCGCGCCGGGAGCGGTCAACGCCCTGACGCACGCGCCGGGGCTCGACCGGGTGGTCAAACGCGCCGGTGGCGTCGACCAGCGCCGGGAGCTGCCCCGGTTCGCGAGCGAACGCCTGACCGACTGGTTCAAACGCCGTGGAGGCCCGCGGGCGGACGGGCCGTCGGTCGTCCTGTGGCCGGACTCCTTCACCAACAACTTCCATCCCGCCATCGGCCGGGCCGCCGTTCGCGTGCTGGAGACGGCCGGGTTCCGGGTCGAGATGCCGCCGGTCCCGCTGTGCTGCGGACTCACCTGGATCTCCACCGGGCAGCTCGCCACCGCCGGGCGGGTGCTGCGCCGGACCGTCGACGCCCTGGCGCCCCGGCTGCGCGCCGGAGTGCCGGTGATCGCTCTCGAACCCAGCTGCGGCGCGGTCTTCCGCTCGGACGCCCCGGAGCTGCTGGCCGGCGACCCGGACGTCGAGCGGCTCTCGAAGCAGACGCACTCCCTGGCGGAGTTCCTCCTGGACCGGGCGCCGCAGGCGATCACCGCGCCCCCGCCGGGCACGGGCCGTACCGCCATCGCCCAGACACACTGTCACCAGCACGCCATCTGGGGGTTCGAGGCCGACACCGAGGTGCTCCGGCGCGTCGGCGTCCAGGCGGAGGTGCTGGACGAGGGTTGCTGCGGCCTGGCCGGCAACTTCGGCTTCGAACGCGGCCACTACGAGGTCTCCGTCGGCGCCGCCGAGCTGGGCCTGTGGCCGGCGGTGCGCGACGCCGACCCCGGCACCACCGTGCTCGCCGACGGCTTCTCCTGCCGCACCCAGATCGAGGCCGGCACCCGGGCGAAGCCCAAGCACCTGGCCGAGCTGCTCGCGGAGCTGCTGTGCCCGGAGGAGGCCGGTGAGCGCACCCCCGCCGCCAAGGCGCCGACGGAGGTCTCGTGATTGAGATATCCGCGTCCGCCTACACGATCCCGACGGACGCCCCCGAGGCGGACGGCACGCTGGAGTGGGACTCGACCACCATCGTCCTGGTCGAGGCGAGAGCCGAGGACCTGATCGGCATCGGCTGGACGTACGGCCCCGCGACCATCACGGGGGTGGTCGCCGAGCTGCTCGCCCCCGAGGTCGCCAAGAGCGGCGTGCTGAACCCGCCCGCCGCGCACGAGAGCATGTGCCGCGCGGTCCGCAACGCCGGCCGCCCCGGCACGTGCTCCATGGCGATCTCGGCCGTCGACTGCGCCCTGTGGGACCTGAAGGCGCGCCGCCTCGGCCTGCCGCTGCACCGCCTGCTCGGCGCCGTCCACGAGGAGGTGCCCGTGTACGGCTCCGGCGGCTTCACCACCTACGACGACGCGCGGACGCGCGAGCAGCTCGAGCACTGGGCCGGCGAGCAGCGCATCCCCCGCGTCAAGATCAAGATAGGGGAGGCGTGGGGAGGCCGGGAGGCGCGCGACGTCGAGCGCCTGCGCCTCGCCCGGGAGGCCGTCGGGCCCGGTACGGAGCTGTTCGCCGACGCCAACGGGGCCTACAGCGCCAAACAGGCGATCCGGGTCGCCGGGGTCACCGACATCCGGTGGCTGGAGGAGCCGGTCTCCTCCGACGACCTGGCCGGGCTCGCGACCGTACGCGACGCGGTGACGTGCGAGGTGGCGGCCGGTGAGTACGGCTATGACCTGCCCTACTTCGCCCGGCTGCTGCCCGTCGTCGACTGCCCCCAGGCCGACGTGACGAGGATCGGCGGGATCACCGAGTTCCTGCGCGTCGCCGGGCTCGCCCGCGCCCACGGCAAGGACCTGTCCGCCCACTGCGCCCCGCACCTGCACGCCGCCGCCATGGCCGCGATTCCGAACGCGCGCCACATCGAGTGGTTCCACGACCACGTGCGCATCGAGTCGATGCTCTTCGACGGCGTCCTCGACCCGGCCGGCGGCACCGTGCGCCCGCGCGACGACGCCCCCGGGCTGGGGCTGGAGTTCAAGCGCCCGGACGCCGAGCCCTACCGAGTCGCCTGAACCACCTGCGCCTCGGTCGAGGTCGGACAGGTTCAGCACGAAGCGGTAGCGGACGTCGCCCTGGTCCAGGCGGGTGAGAGCCTCCTGGACGCGGGCGGAGGGGAGCAGCTCGATGTCGGCGGTGATGCCGTGCTCGGCGCAGAAGGCCGGCATCTGGCTGGTGCCGGCACGACCGCCGGTGCCCGAGGAGGTCAGGTTCTTCCGGCCGTAGATCAGGTCCATGATCCGCAGCGGGATCTCGCCGGGCCGGCCGAGGACGCTCAGCGTGCCGTCCAGGGTCAGGAGACGCAGCAGCGGCGATCTGCTCGACTCCGGTTCCTGAGGAGACTCACAGGGGCGCGGGAGTGGCACCAGCCGGAATCCGGCCGTCGGTGGGCAGATCGTGTTCGGGGGCCCGCTGGTGGTCGCCGCTTACGGAGGATCCGGGCGCGAAGCCGTTTGTTCGTCGCCGTTGTTGTGGGTGCGTTGAGTGATGGTGCGTTCGAGGCCGTCGAGGAGGGCCAGGAGGCCGAATTCCCGGGTGGTGGTGGTTGAGGGGATGGCCACGGTGGTGGCGAGCAGCGGGAAGCGGCTGGCGTTGAGGAGTAGCAGCTCGCGCATGACTGGGGCGGCGCTGCCGTCCGTCCAGGTCTGAGTGCCTTGGGTGGCGGCCGGGTGGGTGGCGCGGATGTGGTGGGACACCATCATGACCGCGTCGAGCCGTTCGTGTTCGGTCAGGGGGGTGTCGGTGAGGGCGCTGAGGGCTGTTTCGGCCCATGCGGTCTCACGTGGGCCCATGACGCGGTCGCCCACGGTGACCGACGGCAGCCAGGGGTGGCGCCGCCAGGCGGTGGACAGTCCGCGGGCGTACTCCTCCAGCTTGGCCCGCCAGCCGGCCGCCCCGCTCAGGTCGGGGGGTGTGCCGACCGCCGCCTCGATCATGATGGCCATCAGCTCTGTCTTGCCGTTGACGTAGCGGTACAGGGCCATCTTGGTGAGGCCGAGCTCGGCGGCGATGCGGTGCATGGAGACCGCCTCCAGGCCCTCGGTATCGGCGACCTTGACGGCGGTGTCGGCCAGCCGGGCGAGGTCGTAGGCGGGCCTGGGGCCTCTGATACGCGGCTTCCGCAGGCCCCACAACAGTTCCGCCAGTGTCCTCGGATCCTCGTTGACCGCCACGTCGCCTCCCGCTTGCCATCCGCCAAAACTGTCTCTACCGTACACAGTGTTCTGGGGACACAGTTAATTTCCGGACCCGGGAGCAGGCGGTGGCCGAGGGGCCACGCCGTGAAACAAGGAGTGGGCCATGTCCAGATCAGTGCTCGACATGTCGATGTCCCTCGACGGGTACATCGCCGATCCCAACGACTTCCTCGGCGGCAACGATGGCGAGCGGCTGCACAAGTGGGCTGACTCGGACCAGCATCCCGGGCTGGTCAAGCAGTTCCAAGACGAATGGAACGGGGCTGGTGCGATCCTCGCGGGACGGCGGACCGCTGAGCTCATGGACCACTGGGGCGGCTCTCACGGCGGTGCCCCGATCTTCGTCCCCAGCCACCGGCCGCCCAGCCCGGCCGCCAGGTGGGGCTATCCGCTGGTAACCTACGTGAACGACGGGATCGAAAGCGCGATGGCGCAGGCGAAGGCCGCCGCCGGGGAACGGGACGTCCAGATTCGTGGCGGCGCGTACACGGTGCAGCAGGCCCTTGAGGCCGGAGTGCTGGATGAAGTGCAGATCCACCACATTCCAGTACTCCTGGGCGCAGGGCGCCGGTTGTTCGACGTCCTGCCGTCGGAGATCGAGTTGGAGATCATTCAGGTGCTCGACACGCCCGAGGCCACCCACATCCGCTACCGCGTCCGCCGCTGAGCCGATCGGCCACGGACCGGGCTGGGCGTTACCGCCCAGGGGACGTTGAAATTGGTTTCGGTCATGATGGAAGAGTGACTGCTTTGCCTGGTTGGCCTTGTGGCCCCAGGCCGGGTTTCGCGAACGATCGGACGCATGAGGGCCTCAGCGCCCGCCACGGCCTGACCCGGGCCTGTTCGCCCCATCGCCCCTGACGCCCTCGATCATCTCTCTGGGACGCTCACCTCGCTAACCCGTGACCAACACGCGGCCCGTTTCTGCCGTATTCCGGTGGCACCCCAGGAAAGCCCAGAGTTCGTGCGAACCGAAGGGTCCTCACGATGAACCCACGAGCCTTCAGGCTCTTTCGACGGTTCTGGCCCTTGGGTTCGGGGAACTGGCGGGGTCTTGTTCTTCGGCCATGGTCGTCAGTCACCGTGCGTTGAGCCCATCTAGGTGACGGTTCTGGCAATTCGTCGGGAGTTCGCGACCATGGCTCGTGATCTCTGACAGAGCAGGTCGATTTATGAGCCGGAGGGTCGACGAGCCTCGCCGTTGTCCGTTCGATTGACTCGACTCGCCAGCTCCCAACCCCAGCTGACGACATCGAAAGCCGCCGTGTGGGCAAATCGATGCGGGCGGCTTAAGGCCCTTGACCTCAACTTTGGTTCAGGTTTTATGTTGGATGCATGACCTTCACCGATGCCGAGCTGGAGTACCTGACGAAGCATCCGCTCGGACGTTTGGCCACTATCGGGCCAGACGGCGCCCCGCAGGCGCACCCCGTCGCCTTCTGGGTCAACCCCGACAGCGGCATAATTGAGATCGGCGGCCCCGAGCTGTCCAAGAGCCAGAAGTTCCGGAACGTCAAGGCTGACCCCAGGGTCTCTTTCGTGGTTGACGATCAGGCCGAGACTCCCAACCCCATCGGCCAGACCGGACGAGGGATCGAGATACGCGGTCGGATCGAGATCGTCTCCCAAGACCCTCCGCTCATTCCCGGCTTCAGCCACGAAACGCTCCACCTTCACCCGCACCGGATCATCAGCTGGAATATCGGCGAGTTCGTGCCGGCCGGATCGGCGCGTCCGGCGCACCTGCAGGGGTACAACTCCCGCGATGTCTCCCGGTAGCCGTAGCCGCTGGCCCAGGCGCGTAATCTCCTTACGAGTCCCAGCGGACGAGCCCGACGGCCGCCGCGTCGGCGTCCGCGCCCGCCGCCAGCCGCAGGGAGGAGGGGAGCGGGAAGCCGCGCGACCAGGCCCGTGTCGACTGCGGGGCAGGCCACACCGCCGGGGCGGCGTACGCCTGCCTCCGGGGGGTGACGGCGTCCGCCGCCGTTCCCGTGACGACGGCCGACGCCACGCACGGCGCGGCGATCGCGCACGCCGCCGGGCGGCGACGCCGTACCGGGGCGCGCCGGCCCGTCGATCCGCGAACACGTGCCATACGGTCCCCACAGGACAGGGCCACGACCGGGCCGGTGTGGGAACGATTCCCTGCGACATGGCAATGATCAATGCCGTGGTGTCGCCGCGACGGGCTATTCGTCCGCTCCGTGCCCCAGGCGGCGTACGAGCAGGTATCCGGCGACCGAGACGACAACCCAGGCGAGCGTGGCCACGGCCAGCGCGACCCAGCCGCCCACCGTGTGAGCCGACACCGCGCAGACGATCGCGAACGCCACCATGCCCACCGAGCCGATCGCGGCACCGCGCGCGTCGTCCCGCGCCGCCCGGAGATCCTCCTCCTTGGCCACCAGCGTCAGGGACGCGAGCAGGATGGCGGGGAACGCGAGGAGGACACCGCCGGCCCGCGGGCCGAAGACGGTGGAGACCACCCCGGCGACGGTCGAGACGGCGGCGCCGAACGCGAACCGGACGAGCAGCGCCTTCGCCCGTACCTCGCGGACGCGGCCGATCCTCACCCTGACGTGCGGCGGGCCGGAGCGCCCGGCGCTCACGGCAGCACCCAGGCGCACGCACCGGCGACCACGAACCACGGGATGACGGCGATGGCCGCACCGGCCAGCGGGCCGAACCTCCGCAGCGCCCGGACCGCGACCACGCTGTAGATGAGCAGTGCGATCGCGCCCGCCACCATGCCGGCCGCGGCGGCCCGTACGTCGGATTCGCCCTTGGTCACCAGCGTCACCGCGAGGCTGCCGAGGGCCACGGACGGCGCCGCCGAGAACACGCCGGAGAACCGTTTCGGTGTCGTCACCTCGGAGATGAGGGCGAACACGACGACGAGCAGCCCTCCGAACAGCGCCTTCAGCGCCACCTCGATCATGTCACCCCCGCGGCCGCTACATTCGCGTGTTGTCATCCTCCCCGCCGTGGCCGCCGATCCACACGCGCCGTCAGTCGCCCGTGATCGGGATCTCGGCGAACAGCGACGTCCCGCCGCCCGGCGGGCTGCTGATCTCGAGTTTGCCGCCGATGGCCTCGACGCGGTCTCTGATGCTGAGGAGTCCCGTCCCGTGGGCGGTGTCGGCTCCTCCCGTGCCGTCGTCGCGGATCGACAGGCGGACGGCGGCGTCCTCGATCGTCAGGTCCACGTGGGCGACGGACGCGTCGGCGTGCTCGGCCACGTTCGCCAACGCCTCCGAGACGACGTGGTAGGCGGTGACCTCGGTCCGTTCCGCGACCCGGTCGCCGCAGACGCTGAGTTCGACCGGGACGGGGGAGCAGCGCGCGAGCGCCTTGATCGCGGGTTCGAGCCCCTGCCGGGACAGCAGCGCCGGATGAAGTCCGCGGGCGAGTCCCCGCAGATCCTCCAGCGCCTCGTCCAGACCGAGCACGGTGTGGTACAGCACTCCTGCGATCTCCTCCGGATCGGCCGGCGCGGTGGCCGTCGCGGCGCGCAGTTCGAGCATGAGCGCGGCCAGATGTTGCTGGACCCCGTCGTGCAGATCGCGTTCGATCAGGCGCCGGGTCGCGTCGGCCGCGGCGATCACACGGGCCCGTGACGCCTCCAGCTTCTCGTGGCTCTCGGCGTTCGCGATGGCGGTGGCCAGCAGGTCGGTGAAGTCGCGCATGCGGTTCTCGACGTCCTCGGGCAGCGGCTCGGACGTCGACGTGACGACCACCGCGCCCCAGAGCCGCCCGCCGACCGTGACCGGGCAGCCGACGGCGGCCGTGACGCCCATCCGCTGCAGCGAGGTGAGGAACTCGCCCGCGCCCTCGATGGGGCGGATAGGGCCGACCCGTCCCGTCTCGCCCGTCCGCGCCACCAGTTCCGCTGCGCCGCCCCGCTCCAGCCGCCAGCGGAACCCCAGGGGCATCGTGGCGACCGAACCTCGGTTCCAGACGCCGACGTTGGTGGCGGTGGCGCCTGGCTCGTACCGGACCACCGCCACGTGCCGTGCCTCCAGGACCTGCCCCGCCTCGCGGGCGACCGCGCCGAAGAGCTCCTCCGGCGGGGTCCCCCGCGCGACGAGCGTCGCCAGGCGCCGCAGCGCGACCTGCTGGTCCGCGGCCCGCTCGCGTTCCCGTGCCGCCCGCAGCAGGATCTCCAGCGAGGGCACCACCCGCTCCCGGAGACGCCGCAGCGTCGACCGCGGCAGGCCGGTGGGGACGAGGAGCGAGGCCACCGGGACACCGCGTTCACGCAGCGGGAAGGCCACGTGCCGTCCGTCGCCGGGGATGGGGTCGCGCTCGATCGCCGCGTACGGAAGATCGAGTGTCTCCGCGAGCAGCCGGGCGGCCGCAGGCTCCGCGGCCTTGACATCCGGCGTCTCCAGGAGGACACGCGAAAGGCCGGCAGCCAGGTCGGCCTCCCCGCGCGCGTCGATCTCGAGGGCCAGTGACCTGGTCAACCGGGAGATCGAGCCGGCCAGCAGGGTGACGGCGAGGAAGACCGCGAGCACCGTCCAGTCCTCGGCCTTGCCGAGGGTCAGGCTGCCCGTCGGCGGGGTGAGGAAGTAGTCCATGGCCAGGGTGCTGATCACCGCGGTGGCCATCCCGAACCACAGGCCCCAGACGGCCGCCACCGCCACGATGCCGAGCAGGTACACGACCCCCAGCGACCGGGCGGGCGTGACCTGCGAGAGGAACACGGCGATCACCGTCTCCACGGCGACGCACGAGAGCGCCACCACGATCCCCAGTGCGAGTGGAGGGCGGTTCCGGCGCGCCACGATCATGGGCAGGCCCGACGGCATATTTCAATGTACTCGCGCCGTACGGCGATTCGCGCGTCCAGCGACGTCGGCGGCACAAGAGCTCCGGCGTCGTGATCAAGATCAGCGCATGATCGTCGTCAGAACGTCGGAACCCAGTCCCAGAAGCAGCTGGGCGTGCAGGCGGTGGTAGATCATCCGGCCTTCGCGGCGCGACGTGACCAGCCCCACCTGGCGCAGCCGCTTGAGGTGCCGGGAGACCTGGGGCTCGGAGATCCCCATGCGGACGGCCAGCTCGGACGTGGTGATCGGCTCGCCGAGCAGGTGCCGGCACATCTCGAAGCGGCCGGGCTCGGCGATGGCGGCGAGCCGGTCGCGGATCAGGGACTGCGGGACCGCCGGGCGCTGCTCCCAGTCGCCGCCCACGAAGTGCACGACGAACGGCAGGCCGGGGTCCAGCTTGAGGATGAGGTGCGGCCAGCCGTGCAGGGTGGGCACGAGGAAGCACCCGTGGTCACTGACCTTGCCGAACGCCGATTGCAGCTTGTCGTAGCGGACACGCGTCGGCCGTTCGGTGACGCTGGCGGTCGGCGTGACGGAGGCCAGTACGGCGGCCGGCGGCTCGCGGCGCAGCTGGCCGCGCACCCGCGCCGCCGTGTCCTTCAGATGCGGGCCGACGCGCCGCCACTCGGCCTCGAAGAAGGTGTCCGCGCAGCGTTCGAGCGTCTCGACCAGCCCGGCGCGGAACGCCTCGGGGTCGTCGATCAGTGCACGGGCGAGCTCGCCGCGCGAGAAGGACCGGCGCTCGCTGGCCTTGATGAACGCCTGCTGCCGTACGGTGTCGTGGAGATCGTCCACGCCTTCGAAGGACGTGCCTCGGATACCGCTCGCCGCGAGCGAGACGAACATCCGCTGGTCGTAGCCTGCCAGGGTGCGCAGCTCGGCGGGCAGGTCGCGGTCCAGCGGGCCGCGCAGCGGGAACAGCAGCCGGCAGCGGTACCGCGCCCACAGCGGGGCGTAGTGGTTCAGCCGCTGGACGAGGGCGTCGGGGATGCGCTCCCGAGCCGACGTCAGCCAGGCCCTGGACTCCGGGTGGTGCTCGGGTTCGGCCAGCGCGTGCAGGCAGGCCAGGAGCTCGGACATCGGTGAGGCTCCGGCCGTGAAGTGCACGGGCAGAGCCTCATCGACGTCGAGCGTTACGACCACGCCTGCATGGTAGGGGCCCCGTCACCCCGGCAGGGCGTGCACGCGCAGCCACGAGGGATGCTCAGGGGAGAGGTGAACGGTGTTGACCGCCACCACGCGCCGCCGTTCGGTGGCCTCCGGCCCGCCCGTTCCCGGGTTCACGTCGAAGCGCGGGAAGTTGCTGGAGGAGACGTCCAGGCGGATCCGGTGTCCCGCCGCGAAGAGGTTGGCCGTGTCGGGAGCCGGCACGGTGATCGTGTACACCTCGCCCGGCCGCATCGGCGACGGCTCCGTGTAGGAGTCGCGGTAGCGGCAGCGCAGGATCCCGTCGGTGAGATTCATCGCGTAGCCGTTGGGATAGTCGTCGTTCGGCGGGTGCACGTCGATCAGCCGGACCGTGAAGTCGGTGTCGGGCGCGCTCGACGACACCGACAGCCGCACCTCCACGGGCCCCGCCAGCACGACGTCCCGGTCGAGCGGCTCGCTCTGGAAGACCAGCACGTCCGGCCTGCTGGCCAGCGGGAGGTACGGCGGTTCGCAGCCGAAGGTCTCCTCCGTCGGCGTCTGGTCGAACGCCCCGCCCACCATGACCGGCTCGCCCGAGGTGATCTGCCCGCCGATCGTGGGCACCGGGCGCGCGGGGTCGAAGTCGTACTCCAGCCGGTCGTCGGCGCCCGCGGCGGGCGGTTCGGCGCTCAGCGCGCCCCGTTGCCGCAGGTACAGCCGGAGTGGCGTGGCCTCGGGCGGCGGCCAGTCTCCGGCCGTACGCCAGTGTCCGCCGTGGTCGAGGCGGCCCTCGGCGGTCCGCCGCCCGCTGCCGCCGCCCATCACGAAGTAGCGGACGGGCGGGTCGGCCGGCTCCCCGCCCGGAGCCTCCGCGCCGTCCGGGCGCACGCCGAGGTGCCGGGCGAACCAGCGGGCACGGAAGTCCCAGTAGTCGGCGGCGAGGTTGCCGTCCAGGGTCGCCTCGGGGCCGAAGTCCACGTTCCCGGAGTGACGGACGCTGCGCGCGCCATGGGTCCACGGCCCGACGACGAGGTACGCGGGGCTGGACTTGGCCGCGCCGAGCCGCTGGAAGTTCTCCACGGCGGTCCGGACGTACGGGTCGTACCAGCTCACCATGTGCAGGCTCGGCACGTCGGGGAACCGGTCGTAGTAGCCCCGGCCGAACAGCCCCAGCTGCTGCCAGAACTCGTCGAACGCGCCGCGCTCCCACTGGTGCAGCAGGTAGTCCTCGTACTCCGGCGTCGCCCGGAGCGGCGACGCGCCGCGCCGCCAGGGCATGGCGTGGAACCAGGCGCGCAGGTCCTGGGACCGCAGGGCGGCGGCCACGACCGGATCGCGCTGGGCGGTGACGCTGCCCAGCGCGTGCCGGTACGCCCACGTGGCCTGCTTGAGCTCGAAGGCGCCGCCCATGCGGATCCCCGCCTCGTACGCGCTGGCGAATCCGCCGGAGTCGACGAACATCGCCGCGAGATGGTCCGGGGACAGCGCCGCGAGCGCGGTCTGCGTGTGCGCGGAGTAGGAGACACCGGTCGTGGCGACCCGGCCGTCACACCAGTCCCGCGCGGCGATCCAGTCCACGGTGTCGTAGCCGTCCGCGGCCTCACCGAGGTACTTCACGAACGTTCCCTCGGAGTCGCCGCGTCCCCGGCAGTCCTGCCGTACGACGTTGAATCCCCGCCGGGCGAAGTAGGCCGCGGACTCGTCCGGCATGATCGGCCGGCCGTCGCGGCCGAGACCGTCCGACTCGCGGCGGGCCCGGCGCCCGTACGGCGTGCGTTCCAAGAGCACCGGGCGCCGCTCCGGCGTCGGATCGGTGGTGTAGAGGTCCGCCACCAGTTCGACGCCGTCGCGCATCGGGGTCCGTACGACCCGCCGCCACACCGAGCCCCCGTCCGGCAGCGGGATCCGATCCGCCGCCGGCTCCGTGTTCACCGATGTCATCTCGCCGGCTCAGCTCCCCAGCTGGCTCTTCAGCGCGGGCCACGCGGAGACGAGGCCGTCCGCCGGCGCCTCGGTGAACCACTTCTTGTAGATCCGCAGGAACGTGCCGTCGCCGACCATCGCGGCGACCTGGGCGTCGACCGCCCCCAGGAGCTTGGTGTTCTTCTTCTGCACCGCCATGGAGGTCGGGTGGTCGACCGGGGCGGAGACCGCGATCTTCAGCTTCTGGTACTGCTTGAGGTAGGCCTCGGCGTCCGGGCCGCCGACCACGAACGCGTCGAGGTTGCCCGACAGCAGCTGCGAGACGGCGGCGTTCTGGTTGGCGAACTTCACCTCCCGGGCGCCGGTCATCTTCTGCTCGATGAACGCCTCCTGCACGGTGCCGGTCACCACACCGACCTTCTTGCCGCCGAAGTCGGTGACCTTGGTGGCGCTCTCGTCCTTCCGCGTGACGACGGCGGTCGTGCTCCAGTACAGCGCCTTGGTGAAGGCGACCTGCTTCTGGCGTTCCGCGGTCACGCCGAGCCCGCTGGCGGCGAGGTCGTACTGACCCGAGGTCAGGCCCTGCAGCGCGGCGGGGACCGTGCTGGCCTTGTAGCTCACCTTGAGTCCCAGCCGCCGGGCGACCTCGTTCGTGATGTCGACGATGTACCCCTGCGGCGCGCCGCCCTTGGACGCGGTCGCGAACGGGGGCTGGTCGGTGGAGACGGCCGCCTCGATGGTGCCCGCGGTCTCCAGGCCGTACCGGTCGTCCTTGGACGATCCGCCGCCGCAGGCGGTGAGGGACAGGGCGGCGGCCACGCCGACCGCGAGGAGCCGGGTTCTGAACATCGCTGTTTCCTTCGGAAGTAGGGGATTCACAGGACCTGCGCGAGGAACTCGCGGAAGCGGGTACCCGGCGGATGGTCCAGAAGCTCGCGGGCGTCGCCGTCCTCGGCGATCAGCCCCTCGTCCATGAAGATCACCCGGTCGGCCGCCTCGCGGGCGAAGCCGATCTCGTGGGTGACGACGACCATGGTCATGCCGGAGCCGGCCAGCTCGCGCATGACCGCCAGTACCTCCTTGACCAGCTCGGGGTCGAGCGCGGAGGTCGCCTCGTCGAACAGCATCACCTCCGGCCGCATGGCCAGGCTCCGCGCGATCGCGACCCGCTGCTGCTGCCCGCCGGACAGGTTCGCGGGCCGGTGCCGGGCGACGTGACCGAGGCCGAGCCGCTTGAGCTGGGAGTGCCCGATCTCCTCCGCCTCCGCCTTGGAGACCTTCTTGACGTGCCGGAGCGCGAGGGTGACGTTGTCCAGCGCGCTGAGGTGACCGAAGAGGTTGAAGTGCTGGAACACCATGCCGATCCGGGTCCGCGCGGCGTCGATGTCCACGCCGGGATCGGTCAGCGTCACCCCGCCCACCACGACGCTGCCGGCGGTGGGCGTCTCCAGCAGGTTGAGGCACTTCAGCATGGTCGACTTGCCCGACCCCGAGGGCCCGAGCACGCACAGCACCTCGCTGGGCGCCACGTCGAAGGTGACGCCGCGCAGCACCTCGTTACGGCCGTAGGACTTGCGCAGGTCCCGCACGCTGATCGCCGAGCCGGGCGGGGCCGGCCGGGCCAGTGGGGGTGTGGTCGGCATGCTCATCCTTCCGCGAGTGCCGGTTCGGGCAGCGGCTCCTCCGCGCCCGCCCGTGCGGGCCGGCCCTCCCGCATCCGCCGGTCGAGCCAGTTGACGAAGTACGTCAGCGGGATGGTGATGACGAGGTAACAGAGCCCCGCGGCGACCAGCGCGGACGCGTTGTAGCTGGCGGCCTGGCGCTCCTGCGCGATGAAGTACAGCTCGCGCTGCCCGACGCTGAGGCCCAGCAGGTAGACCAGCGAACTCTCCTTGACGTCCACGATGAACTGGCCGGTCAGCGCGGGCAGCACGTTGCGGACGCCCTGCGGCACGATGACGAGCCGCATCGTCTTCAGGTAGGACATCCCGAGGCTGCGGCCCGCCTGCATCTGCCCGGCGGGCACCGCCTGGATGCCCGCCCGGAAGATCTCCGCACAGTACGCCGCGGAGATCAGGCCGACGGCCACCACCGCGTACCCGAGCGGGCTGCGCCCGAACGGCCGGATGCCCGCCGCCGGCAGCCCCAGGCCGATCAGGCTCACCGTCACGATCGCGGGCAGCCCGCGGAACACGTCCACGTAGATCCGAGCCGGGAGCCGGACCAGCCGCCTGCGGGACAGCAGCAGCACCGCCAGCAGCATGCCGCAGACCAGGCCGAAGATGATCGCCAGCACCGCGATCAGGAGCGTGTTCCGCAGCCCCTCGCCAAGGAGCGACGGGAGAGCGCCGGCGATCTCCGACCAGTCGAAGAACGTATGGAAGAAGTCGTGCACGGCCGCTCCGATCTTTGTTTCGCCGTTCACCCGGGTGCCGTCGGCGCTCGCAGCATAGGGGCGGCCCACGCCGCTGACCGGGACGATTGCGCCTAAGTGGTAATTGAGATCCTATGAACGCCGCGGCTGGGGCCGGACAGCACGGCATGGCCTCACCGGGGCCGCGTCAGGCCTCTCTCAGGAGGTACGGATCTTGAGGAAGCGCCCGGCCACGTGCAGGTCCCGCTCGATCCGCGCCGCCGTGTCGCGGAGGGGCGGAAGAACGGACTCACGGGCCTGCTCGGCCGTGATCCGGCCGGCGTGCATCGAGACGTTGATGGCGGCGACGACCCGGCGGTCGAGGTCGCGGACCGGCACCGCGACGGACCGCAGCCCCTCCTCCAGCTCCTCTTCCACCAGGGCGTAACCGTCGCGATCGGCTCGGCCGAGGATGGCCTCGAGCCGTACGGGCGAGGTGACGGTACGGGAGGTCAGCGGTCGCAGGTCCGCCCGCCGCAGCCGTTCGCCGCGCTCGCCGGGCGGCAGGCCGGCGAGCAGGACACGCCCCATCGACGTCGCGTGCGCGGGGAACCGTGTGCCCAGCGTGATGTCGACGCTCATGATGCGGACGGTGGGAACGCGGGCCACGTACTGGATGTCGTCGCCCACGAGGACCGCCATGGACGCCGAGTCGCGCACCCTCGCGACGAGGGTGGCCAGGTGGGGCTGGGCGATCTCCGGCAGCGTCAGCGCCGACAGGCAGGGAAAGCCCAGGTCCAGCACCCGTGGTGTCAGCCTGAACAGCCCGTCCTGCGCGACCACGTAGCCGAGGTGCGCCAACGTGATCAGCGAGCGCCGGGCGGTGGCGCGGGCCAGGCCGGTGGCGTCGGCGACGGCGGTGAGCGGCAGCCCGGCCCGCGGCACGCCCAGGGCGGTGATGACACCGAGGCCGCGGGCGAAGGACGCCACGAACTCCGCGCCCAGGTCCCGCTTGGCCACCTGTTCCCGCGGCACGGCCGGAACGGGCCGCGACGCCGGAGCGACGGCGGCCGCCAGCACGTCCTCCATCGCCGCGACGGCCTCGCGAAGCCGGGGCAAGACCGCCTCCCGCAGCGATCCGGCGCTGTGCCGGCTGGTGTGGCCGACCACGTTCACGGCGCACACCTGACGCCCCGTGCGGTCGCGTACCGGCATCGTGACGGCGACCAGTCCCGGGTCGAGCAGCCGGTCGTCGAGCGCCCAGCCGTCTCGGCGCGCGCGGACGATCCGTGCCTCGAACGACTCCGCCCCAGGGGACACGGCCGCGTCGCCGGTCTCCCCGCGCCGCCGGGACCGCCATTCGTCGCCGGACCACTCGGCCGCGAACAGCGACCCTCCCATCCCGCACTCCGCGGGAAGGAGCTCGCCGACGCGGAACGCCACCGACACCGCGCGCCGCCGGGAGGCCTGATGGACGAAACGCACGCCGTCCCGGTCCGGGACGGTGATCCACACCGACTCGTCCAGCTCGCCGGCGAGCCGCCCGGCGACCGCGCCGAGGAGATCGGGAAGTCCGCAGGCCGTCAGGTAGGCGTTGCCGAGTTCCATCAGCCGGGGCGCGAGCACCGTGTCGCGGCCGTCCGGTCGCACGTAGCCGAGATGCGCGAGGGTGCTGAGACTCCGGTCGACCGTGGAGCGCGCCAGCCCGGTCTCACGCACGAGCCCGCTCGCGCTCCCGCGTCCGCCGGCCGCGGCCAGTGCGCGCAGCACGGCCGACCCCCGGATCAGCGGCCCGACCGCCTCCCGCGGTCGTGCCACCTCGGTGGTCACGTGCGTCATCTGCTCTCCTCGGCGCGCAGGCCCTCGCCGAAACCGTACCGGCACGGGCGTGACGGCGCCGTGGCCTCGTCTCCGTGGGTCCGGCTACCGCCCGGCGGACAACTCGATGACGACCGGTGTTCCGTCCGTGTACCACTTCTCGTGCATCGCGCGGATCTTCTCATCGGTCGGAGTGCCGGTGCGATGCATGCGGTACTCGAGGTGGTCGAAGGGATTCACGGTGGTCGAGTAGATCCGCCGGCCTTCCTCGATCATGGCCGGATCGGTGATCTCGCGGGCGAGACCGTCGAAACCTCCCCCTCTCATGCGGAGCCTCACCTGTGGGTTCGCCTTCACATTGAGAAACCACGCCGCGCCTGAACCGGTCAGAGAGACGAGGAAGACCTTCTGGCCGCTCCGGATCACCCGTACGCACGTGCGCCTTGTCTTTCCGGTCTTGCGGCCGACGGTGGTGAGGACGCCGAAACCGCGCGGCGGAGCGATTCTGAACCAGGGCACCTGGAATGCGTTGAGGACGCGGGCTCCGGTGAGCGTGGTCGTCAGGGGATTGCGCCGATGACCTGCGAGGTAGGCGCGGAACTGCTCGCTGTGATCACCCATGTCGGCTTCACCGCGCTCTGTTCGATCAACGATGACGATTGACGAGCGTAATCCGTTCAGCGGGCGGCCCGCTTCAGCCGGGAGGCGAGTTCTCTGCAGCGGTCACGGAATTCGGCCGGTTCCTCGATGAGGAAGTCCGCTCCGATGGGGACGAGGTTGAGGGTGAGCCATTCGAAGGAGTCGACCCAGGCGGTGACCCGGCTCCGGCCTCCCGGCAGCGGCACCAGGTCGAAGTCCTGGAATCTCAGCGCGTCGCCGACCATCGCGGGCGGGGCGTCGACGACGACCACGGCCTGGTGACGCCCCGCGGACACCTCCTCGCGGAGATACGCGGCGGCGGACCGGGCCGGCAGCGGCCGGGGCGTGAAGGGCGTTCCGGTGGCCGAGATCGCGCTGACGCGGTCGAGCCGGAACGTACGCCAGTCGGCCCGGTCGAGGTCCCACGCGAGCAGGTACCAGCGCAGCCGGAAGTGGACCTGGCGGTACGGCTCGACCCGGCGTGCGGTCGTGCCGCCGGTCCGGCTCGTGTACGTGAAGGTGACGCGTTCGTGCCGGGCCGAGGCGGACCCGAGGATCGCCAGGACGTCGGCGTCGACGTTGGGCGCGAACTGGGGCGCGGCTTCGACGGTCGCCCGGAAGGCGGTGACGCGTGGCCGGAGCCGTTTCGGGAGGAACTGGTCGATCTTGCCGTACGCGCGATCGGCGGCGGGCCCGATTCCGCCCCGGGAGTCCGCGGCGGAATCGGGTGCCGTGGTGGAGCCGAGCAGCGCGAGTCCGGCGAGCGTCGCGACCACTTCGTCGTCGTCGAGGATGAGCGGCGGTAGCGTCCGGCCGGCCGAGAGCTGGTAGAAGCCGCTGGGACCGGGCCGGGTCGTGACCGGGTAGCCGTACTCGCGGAGCCGCTCCACGTCGCGGCGCAACGTGCGCGGGCTGACGTCCAGGCGCGCGGCGAGTTCCTCACCGCTGAACCGCCGGCCCGTCTGCAGGTGGG
This sequence comes from Actinoallomurus sp. CA-142502, assembly GCF_050936355.1. Taxonomy (NCBI): domain Bacteria; kingdom Bacillati; phylum Actinomycetota; class Actinomycetes; order Streptosporangiales; family Thermomonosporaceae; genus Actinoallomurus; species Actinoallomurus sp. CA-142502. The sequence continues at coordinate 6,749,320 of NZ_JBNJMY010000001.1, read as the reverse complement.
CCAGGAGTTCGAGGGTGCGGTGCGTCATGTCGAGCACGGCCCCACTCTATTGCGGTCATGGTCTGACCGCGTCTGCTCCTACGGTGGCGACGTGGCCCCTTTCCAGCAGACGCAGCGCATGATCCGTATCCGTGGTGCGCGCACCAACAACCTGATGGCCGTGAGCCTCGACGTGCCGCGCGGCGCACTGGTGGTGTTCGCGGGAGTCTCGGGGTCGGGCAAGTCCTCGCTCGTGTTCGACACCATCGCGGCCGAGGCCGGGTACCAGCTGAACGAGACCTATCCGCCGTTCGTACGGAATCGCCTGCCCCAGTGGAGCCGCCCCGAGGTGGACCTGATCGAGGGGCTCTCGCCGGTGGTGGTCATCGACCAGAGACGCCTGGGCGGCAACGCGCGCTCGACGGTCGGAACCATCACCGACGCCTACACCTACCTTCGGCTGCTGTTCTCGCGCATCGGCGAGCCGTACGTGGGGGAGTCGAACCACTTCTCGTTCAACGACCCCGCCGGCATGTGCCCCACCTGCGCGGGCCTCGGGGAGACGCTCACCCCCGACGCGGAGCGGATGCTCGATCCGGACCGGTCGCTCGACCACGGCGCGATCCTGCTGCCGGGGTTCGACAACGGCCAGTACCGGTACCGGCGGTACGCCGAGATCGGCTCCTTCGACCCGTCGAGACCGCTACGGGAGTGGACCGCCGACGAGCGGCAGGCCCTGCTGCACGGCGGCGCCGCGGCGGCACGGCTCACGCCCCGGCCGCCGAAGGACTACGAGGGCCTGGTCGAGCTCTTCGAGCGGCTCTACCTGCACACGGCGGACCAGTTGTCGGAGCGCAAACAGGCCGTGCTCGACCGGTTCACCCGGTCGGCGACCTGCCCGGACTGCCACGGCGAACGGCTGGGTGCCGCAGCCCGTACGGCGCGTGTGCTCGACCGCACCATCGTCGAGATGAGCCGGCTGGAGATCGGCGAGCTGGCCGGTGTCATCGCCGGGGTGCGGGAGCCGAACGTCGCCCCGGTCGTCGCGGCGCTGCGCGAGAAGCTCACGGCGTTGACCGCGATCGGGCTGGGATACCTGTCGCTCGCCCGGCCGACGACCACGCTGTCCGGCGGAGAGTCCCAGCGCATCAAGACGGTGCGGCACCTCGGCAGCAGCCTCACGGAGATGCTGTACGTCTTCGACGAGCCGACCGTGGGCCTGCACCCGCACGACGTCCGGTCCATGACCGGCCTGCTCACGCTGTTGCGGGACCGGGGGAACACGGTCCTCGTCGTCGAGCACGATCCCGGCGTCATGCGTGTCGCCGACCGGATCGTGGAGATCGGTCCCGGTGCCGGCGACGACGGAGGACGGGTCGTGTTCGACGGCGGGTTCGACGATCTGCTCGTCGCCGGCACCCCGACCGGGCGCGGGCTACGCGAGTCTCCCGCTCCCCGTCGACCGCGCGGGGCGAACGGGAGGCTGCGGATCGAGAACGCGGGACGCAACAACCTTCGGGACGTCAGCGTCGACGTCCCGGTGGGAGTGCTGACGGTGATCACCGGCGTCGCCGGATCGGGCAAGTCGAGTCTGGTCGCCGAGCTCGTGGACCGGCATCCGGCCACGGTGGTCGATCAGCGCCCGGTGACCGCCAACCGCCGCTCGACCCTGCTCACCTACTCCGGTGTCGCACCCGCGATCCGGAGACTGTTCGCGCGGCGCAACGGCGTGAGCGCCGCGCTGTTCAGCGCCAACTCCGCCGGCGCCTGCCCGGCGTGCGAGGGCGTGGGCGTGGTCCGCACCGATCTCGCCTTCATGGACGGACACGAGTCCGTGTGCGAGGCGTGCGGAGGCAGGCGGTTCACCGATGAGGTCCTCACCCACACCGTCGACGGCCTGACGATCGCGGACGTGGACGATCTCACCGTCGGCGAGGCGACCCGGCGGCTCCGCGATCCCGGGATCGTCCGCGCCCTGCGTCACATCGCCGAGGTCGGCCTCGGGTACGTGCGGCTCGGCCAGCCGCTGACCACGATGTCGGGCGGCGAGTGCCAGCGTCTGAAGATCGCCAGAGAGCTCGCACGCCCGGACGAGCACACCCTCTACGTTCTCGACGAACCGACGACCGGGCTGCACCTGTCCGACATCGACACCCTGCTGGACGTGCTCGGCCGGCTGGTCGACAAGGGCAACACCGTGGTCGTCATCGAGCACGACCTGGAGGTGATCCGCCGGGCGGACTGGGTGATCGACCTCGGCCCCGGCCCCGGCCGCCACGGCGGCCGGGTCCTCTTCGAAGGGATCCCCGAACGGCTCGCCGAATGCCGCGAGTCGGCCACCGGGGCGGCGTTGGCGGTCCGCCCGAGGTCGCACGAAGCCTCGGCTTGAGGTCGTGCGAAAGGTCGGCCCGGAGTCGCACACGGACGGCGACGAGGTCCGCCCGGAGTGTGATGCGGCGCGGTGTCGCCGGCTGCGATCATCCACAGCGCGGCCCGCGCGGTGCGCCGCCGTTCCCCCTCAGCCAGTGGAGAGTCGTTGAGATATCGATCCGGATCGGCGATGGCCGCGGCTCTCGCCGCCGTCCTGGCCACGGGGGCGTGTTCGGCCCCGGCCGTGACCGCGGGGACCCGCGCCTCCGACGGCCAGGTCACGTCGTCGCCGAAGTGGCGCGACTGCCATACGGAGAACACCGCCCCGCAGCTGGAGTGCGCCACCGTCACCGTTCCCCTGGACTGGTCCCACCCGGACGGGAAGAAGATCAGCATCGCGGTGGACCGGCTGCGCGCGACCGACGCGTCGCACCGGGTCGGGGCGCTGCTGGTCAACCCCGGCGGTCCGGGCGGTTCGGGGACCGCGACGGTCGCCCAGGGCGGGATGCTGCTCGGGCATGCCGACCTGAAACCGCTGCGCGAACGCTTCGATCTGATCGGTCTCGACCCGCGCGGGGTCGGGGACAGCACGCCGGTCCGCTGCTCCACGCCGGTGTACGACCCGGCCGCGCCGACCCTTCCGCAGAACCGGGCGCAGTACCGGCGGATGGTCGCCGGCAGTCGCCGGCACGGGCTCGACTGCGCGAAGACGACCGGCCCGCTGATCGGCCACGTGGACACCGTCAGCGCGGCGCGTGACATCGACGCGGTCCGTGCCGCGCTCGGTGAGTCGCGGATCTCCTGGCTCGGCGTCTCCTACGGCACGGAGCTGGGCGCCGCGTACGCGCGGCTGTTCCCCGGCCGGGTACGGGCGATGGTGCTGGACGGCGCCGTGGACCACACCCGCCCGATGACCCGGGACGTGGTCGACGAGTCCGCGGCGATCGAACGCGAGTTCCGCCGCTTCGCGGCCTGGTGCGCGACGGCGAGCGGCTGCGCCCCGCAGGGCGGTGACGTCGTCGCGGACTTCGACACCCTCCTCGCGCGAGCCGGTCGCGGCGAGGTCCAGGACCCGGCGCTGGGGCGGCCCTTGACCGCCGCCGAGGTCACCTCTGGAACCTACGCCTACCTGACGATGCGCTTCCTGTGGCCGCAGCTGGGCACCGCGCTGGCCGCCGCCGAGAAGACGCCGTCGGACGCGTCCGCGCTGGGGCAGGCCGTGGTCGGCCTGGACCCGACCTACCCGGCCTACCGCGCGATCAGCTGCCAGGACTTCCCACCTGGCCTGCACGGCTACGCCGACCTGCGGGTCCGGCTGGCCGCCGTCCGCGGGGCGGCCCCGCACATGTGGCGGTACTCGGAGTACTGGGACTGGACGACCGGCTGCGCCGGCTGGCCGGTCAAGGCGGCCGACCCCCCGGCTCCGCAGCGCATCACCGGAGTACCGACCGTCCTGGTGGTCGGCAACACCTACGACCCGGCGACTCCGTACGCGTGGGCGCGGAGCCTGTCCCGGCAGATCAGCGGCAGCCGGCTCCTCACCTACGACGGAGACGGGCACACCGCCCTGTACAACTCCTCCTGCGCCCGCCAGAACGAAGTGGACTATCTGCTCACCGGCCAGGCCCCCGCACCCGGCCCCCGCTGCAGCGCCTGACCGGCGCCCGCGCCGGTGAAGCCGCGACCGGCGGAGGCCACCAGGTGACCTCCGCCGGTCGGGGATCCCGGGCTCAGTCGCCGGAGCCGAAGGCGGCGTCGAACGCGGCGGCCGGGGGTTCGATCTCGGCGAGCCGGCGGACGTAGGCGAGCGCGTCGGGCGCGCCGGCCAGCCGGTCCATGCCGGCGTCCTCCCACTCGATGGAGATCGGCCCGTCGTAGCCGATGGCGTTCAGCGCGCGGAAGCAGTCCTCCCAGGGCACGTCGCCGCGCCCGGTGGAGATGAAGTCCCAGCCCCGGCGCAGGTCGGCCCAGGGCAGATGGGACGACAGGCGGCCGCGGCGGCCGTCGCCGGTGCGCACCTTCGCGTCCTTGCAGTCGACATGGCGGATCCGGTCGGCGAAGTCGAGCAGGAAGTTCACCGGGTCCAGGTCCTGCCAGACGAAGTGCGAGGGGTCCCAGTTCAGGCCGAACGCCTCGCGGTGCCCGATCGCGTCGAGCGTGCGCACGGTCGTCCAGTAGTCGTAGGCGATCTCGCTGGGGTGCACCTCGTGCGCGAACCCGACGCCGACCTCGTCGAACACGTCGAGGATCGGATTCCAGCGGTCGGCGAAGTCCCGGTACCCGGCCTCGATCATCGACTCGGGCACCGGCGGGAACATGGCGACCGTGTGCCAGATCGACGAACCGGTGAAGCCCACGACCGTACGGACGCCCAGCGCGGCGGCGGCCCGCGCCGTGTCCTTCATCTCCTCGGCGGCGCGGCGTCGCACGCCTTCGGCGTCACCGTCACCCCAGATGCGCGCCGGCAGGATCGCCTGGTGGCGTTGGTCGATCGGGTGGTCGCAGACGGCCTGCCCGACCAGGTGATTGGAGATCGCCCAGACCTTCAGACCGTACTTGTCCAGGATGTCGAGCCGGCCCCGGACGTACCCGTCGTCCTCCAGCGCCTTGGGGACCTCGAAGTGGTCGCCCCAGCAGGCGATCTCCAAGCCGTCATAGCCCCAGCCGGAGGCGAGGCGGCACACCTCCTCGAACGGAAGGTCGGCCCACTGTCCGGTGAACAGGGTGATCGGTCGCGGCATGGTTTCCTCCGGGAGTCGTCGTCACGGTGTCCGGCTGGGCAGTCCGCTCAGCCGCAGGAGCAGGTCTTTCACCTCGGACGCCGCGTACGTCTCGCGTCCGTGTCCGGGGTCGGAGCAGAGCAGCACCGGGCCGTCGGCGGGGGTGTCGGGGAGCCGGGCGTGGCTGCCGCGTACACAGGACGGGTCCAGGGAGACGACCGACAGAGTCGAGCGCAGGCCGAGTTTCTTCCGGCCCAGTGCCGCGGCCGCCCGCAGCTTCACCGCACGGTCACCGGGGTCGAAGAACAGCTCGGCCGGGTCGTAGCCGGGCTTGCGATGGATCTCCACGGTCCGCGCGAAGTCCGGCGCCCGCGCGTCGTCGAGCCAGTAGTAGTACGTGAACCAGGCGTCCGGCTCGGCCACCGCGACCAGGTCGCCGGCGCGCGGATGGTCGATCGCGTACGCCGCCTTGCCCGCCTGGTCGAGGACCTCGGCGACCCCCGGCAGCGCGGCCACGATGTCGCGTACGCGCGGGACGTCGGCGGAGTCGGCGACATAGATGTGGGCGACCTGGTGGTCGACGACGGCGAAGGCACGCGACGCCCACGGGTCGAGGTACTCCATCCCGGCCTGGGTGTGCACCTCCAGCAGGCCCTCCCGCCGGAGCGCACGGTTGACGTCCACGGGCCGGTGCGCGGCGGTGATGCCGTACTCGCTCAGCACGACGACCGCGGCGCCGCGGTCCCGGGCGGCGTCGAGCAGCGGGCCGAGCGCGGCGTCCACCTCGCGCGCGGCGGCGATCGCCTCGGGCCCGTCCGGTCCGTAGCGCTGCAGGTCGTAGTCCAGATGCGGCACGTAGACGAGCGTGAGGTCGGGGTCCTTCGCGGTGAGGATCCGCCGCGCGGCCGCGATGATCCAGCGCGAGGAGGCGATCGACGCGGTCGGCCCCCAGTACGAGAACAGCGGGAACGGGCCCAGCTCGGCGGTCAGCTCGTCGTGCAGCTCCGGCGGGCGGGTATAGCAGTCCGGCGACTTGCGGCCGTCGGCGTGGTAGATCGGGCGGGGCGTGACGAGATGCTCGGTGGCGGCGCCCATGGCGTACCACCAGCACACGTTGGCCACCTGGAAGCCGGGGTACCGGCGGCGCGCCGCGTCCCAGACCTTCTCGCCCTGGACCAGCGCGTTGTGCTGGCGCCACAGGAAGACCTCGCCGAGATCGCGGAAGTACCAGCCGTTGCCCACGATCCCGTGGTCCCGCGGTGACGTCCCGGTGAGCAGCGTCGCCTGCGCCGAGCAGGTGACGGCGGGGAATACGGTGTCGAGCCCGGCCGAGAAGCCGGACGCGCCCACCGCAGCGACGTTCGGCATGTGGGGGAGCAGGCGCGGGGTCAGGCCGACGACGTCGAGGACGACGACCGGCCGGCGGTTCGTGTCGTTCATGTGATCACCTCGCGGAGTCCGAGGGCGAGCAGCCGGTCACGGGTCCAGGCGAGCTCGTCGGCGATGCCGTCGACGAGCGAGCGCGCACCGCCGGGCCGGTGCTCGGCGGGCAGGACGTCCCACGTGTACGTCTCGACCTCCAGGTGGTCGACGAGTGCTTCCGGGCCGCCGAGCAGGACGCCGAGCGTGTCGGTCAGCGTGTCGTGCGCGGTCGCGAGGGGCGGCTCGGGCTTGGCGTGCAGCGGGATGTGGAAGTGCACCCGCCAGGGGCCCGGCCCGCCGGCGGACAGCGCCTCACCGAGGTCGTCCCAGGCGCGGCCGTCGGCGGCGCGGGTCTGGTGCAGGAAACGCGGCTCGGCGAAGGCCCCGAGTGCCCGGCGGGTTTCCGGATCCGCCGGCTCGTCGGCCTGGAGCGCGGCGGACACCTGCGCCTTGACCACGGGCTTCGCCGCGGCCACGGCGGCGGCCGGGTCCTCGAACCCGACCGCGAGATGGCACAGGTCCAGGCAGCTCCCGATCCACTCGGGGTCGACCTGGGCGAGCGTGCGCCGCAACCGGCTCGTCGTCTCGATGACACAGCCGGGCTCGGGCTCGATCGCGACGCGCACCGGCCGGTCCAGCCGCGCCAGCTCCCGCGCCAGCAGGTCGAGCTGCCGCCGGGCGGCGGCGTCGCGCTCGGCGGGCCACGGGGTCCGCCAGCCGAGCGGCAGCGTCGAGATGCTGCCCCGCGCCGCGTCGTCCGGCAGGAGCCGCTGGAGGATGCGGGCGAGGCCGAGCGTGTAGTCCAGCCGCGCCCGCTCCGTCCAGTCCGGCACGTACACGGCCCTTTTCACCACGGGGGCGTGGAAGGCGCGGTACGGGAACCCGTTGAGCGTGACCACCTCGAGCCCGCGTGCGGCGAGTTCGCCGCGCAGGCGGGCGAGGGCCGCGTCGTCGGCCAGCGCCCGCGCGACGTCGGCCGCCAGCCACAGTCCCACGCCGAGCGTGCCGGCGCCGAGCCGCTCGCGTACGGGCTCGGCGTAGCGAGTGAGCTGCGCGAGCACGCCGTCGAGGTCCTCGGCGGGATGGACGTTCGTGCAGTACGCGAGGTGCACGAGCGTGCCGTCGGGATGCCGGAAGCGCATCTCAGCGCTCCCCGCGCAGCACCGAGTTGCCGGCGTACGTCGCGGTGGGTTCGGCGATGTCGATCCCGCCGAGGTCGAGCCGGCCGCTCTGCCCGTAGAAGGCGACGGGGTTGCGCCACAGCACCTTGTCGACGTCGTCCTCGGTGAAGCCCGCGGCGAGCATCGCCGCGCCGGTCCTGGCCGTCTTCAGCGGATCGCTGCGCCCCCAGTCGGCGGCGGAGTTCACCAGCATCCGGTCGGTGCCGTACTCGCCGAGGAGGCGCACCATGCGCTCCTCGTCCATCTTCGTGTCCGGGTAGATCGAGAAGCCCATCCAGCAGCCGGAGTCGTGCACCAGCCCGACCGTCACCTCGTTCAGGTGGTCGATGACCACCCGTCCGGGCGGGATACCGGACTCGGCCACCATCTCGAGCGAGCGTCGTGTGCCCAGGGCCTTGTCGCGGTGCGGCGTGTGAACCAGGACCGGCAGGTCGTGTTCGACGGCGAGCCGTAGCTGCGCGGCGAACGCCGAGTCCTCCTCGGGCGTCATCGCGTCGTAGCCGATCTCGCCGACCGCGACCACGCCGTCCTTCGCCAGGTAACGCGGCAGCACGTCGAGGACGCCACGGCACCGCGGGTCGCCGGCCTCCTTGGGATTGAGCGCGATCGTGCAGTGGTGGCGGATGCCGAACTGCCCGGCGCGGAACGGCTCCCAGCCGACGAGCCCGTCGAAGTAGTCGGTGAAGCTGCCGACCGACGTTCGCGGCTGACCCAGCCAGAACGCCGGCTCGACCAGGGCGCGGACGCCTGCCGCGTACATCGCCTCGTAGTCGTCGGTGGTCCGTGAGGTCATGTGGATGTGCGGGTCGAAGATGCGCATCTCAGTCCTCCTCTGGGTCGGTGACGAGCCAGACGTCGGCCGGTACGGTGCGCCCGGCCGCGACCCGCTCGCGCGCGAAGGCGGTGAACATGCGGGCGAGCTCGGCGTCGCGACGCTCGCGCAACCCGGCCACCGCGGCCAGCGGCACACCGGTGAAGACGCACTTCAGCACCCCGTGCCGGTACGCGTGGGGGTCGAGACGCGCCGCGCCGTACGGGCCGAGGGCGGCGGCGATCAACCGGGTGTCGTTGGTACGGAGCGCGTCGTGGACGAGCGGCAGCGCCTCGTCGCCCAGCCCGAGAAGGTGCAGTCCGCGCAGGACGCCGCGTTTCTCCGCCGCGTCCCCGTACCGGTACAGGTCGCCGACCTCCCGGGCCAGTGCCGGGCCGGTGAGCGGCAGGCACGTCAGCAGCAGCGCACGCCCGGCGTCATCGACCGTCCAGCCGTGCCCGTCCGCCGCCGGGTCGAGCGGGGCACGCCCGCAGTGCCGCCCGACGGCGGGGAACAACGGCCGGATCGCGCCGGCGTCCGCGGCGATCCGCTCGGCGGCGGCGTCCAGCCACTGCGCGCCGCTCTCGGTCAGGTGCGCGTCCAGGATTCGTCGCAGGTCGCTCACGCCGCCCCCTCGACCGGCTCGGCCGCGCGAAGGAAGTCCAGGGATCTCCGGCAGACGTCCGGGGCGGCGTGGCTGTGCCGGGGGAGCTCCACCGCGACCAGGCCCGCGTAGCCGATCTCACCGAGCGCGGCCAGCACCGGCGGGAAGTCGATCTCTCCCTCGCCGAACTCCAGATGCTCGTGCACGCCCCGGCGCATGTCGTCGATCTGCACGTTGACCAGCCGGGACCCGGCGCGGCGCACGCAGTCGGGCACGGACTGGCGCTCCAGGCAGCGGCAGTGGCCGATGTCCAGGGTGAGGCCGAAGCACGGCGGCCGGCCGAGCCGTTCGAACAGCCGGTCGTAGCCGTCGAGGTCCTCGACGAACATGCCGGGCTCCGGTTCGAAGCCGAGCGGCACGCCCGTCTCGTCGGCCGCGGCGGCGACCTTCGCGCAGCCGGCCAGGAGGCGGTCGGCGGCGACCGCGTCCGGCACGCCGGCCGGCTTGATGCCGCTCCAGAACGACACGGCCTCGGCGCCGAGGTCGGCCGCGATCCGCACCGCCCGTACGAGCAGGTCGATCCGCTTTTCCCGGCCGTCGTCGCTCACCAGCGTCGGCGCGTGCTTGTGCCAAGGATCCATCAGGTACCGTGCGCCGGTCTCGATGACGACGCCGAGGCCGAGCCGTTCCAGCCGGCCCGCCAGCGCCGCCACCTGCCGGGACACGTCGTCCGCGTACGGGTCGAGGTGGTTGTGGTCGAGTGTGAGGGCGACGCCTCGGTAACCGAGGCCGGAGATGATCTCCAGTGCGTCGTCGAGCCGGTGGTTGGCGAATCCGTTGGTGCCGTAGCCGTACCTCAGCGTCACGTCGGGGACACCTTTCTCGAGAGCCGGCGCGCGAGCGGGAAGCCCGCCGCCACCGCCGCGGCCGCCGGCAACGCGCCCCTCCGGGCCGCCAGCGACGCCTGCAGGGGGATCAGCCCGAGGATCCCGGCGCCGACCGCCCGGCGGATACGGTCGGCACCGGGATCCGCGACGGCGGCCAGCTGCGCACGCCCCGCCGTGGACAGGTACGAACCCAGCAGGCCGGCGCCCGCGGCCTGCCGCAGCAGACGCGCCGCCCGGCCCTGCCCCCGCCGGGGTACCGGCCAGGCCGCGGCCGACAGCGCGACGGCTCCGGTCGCGGCGAGCGTCGTGGCGGGCAGCACGGGGCCGCCGCCGGTGACCTCGCGCCGGCTGAGCGCGGTCACCGCCAGGGTGTGCGTCCCGACCAGCGCGGCGGGCGGCAGCGCGTCGCGCAGCCGCCCGGTGCCCGCGCCGAGCAGCACGTCGAGGGCACGGGCCGCGGCCATCGCGGCCGGACCGGCCGGTGTCGCCTTGAGCGCCAGGTCGTACGCCCACACGGTCGCCGCGAGGGGTACGGCGACGCCGAGCGCCCGCCGGCCGCCGGCGAGCCCGGCGGCGCCGATCGCGGCGGCGGTGAGCCCCGCCGACAGGCCCAGGGCGAAGCCCGGCCGGACCCGCCCGGACGGGATCGGCCGCTCCGGCCGTTCGACCGCGTCGAGGTCGCGGTCGGCGTAGTCGTTGAGGGCCATCCCGGCCCAGTACAGGAGGGTCGAGGAGAGCGCCAGCACGGGAGTCGCCGCGCCGAACGGCCAGCCGGCGGCCGCCGCGCCGGCCAGCGTGTCGCCGGGAACGGTCAGGGCCGCGGGCGCGCGAACGAGCTCCGCGACCGCGCGCGGCGAGGGCAGCGGCCCGCCGGCGTCGGTCATCGGGACGCCGCCCAGGAGCGGAGCGTCGCGTACTGCGTGGCGAGCGCGTGGTCCACGCCCGGTCCTCCGGTCGTGCCGTCCGCGCCGACCGGGTCCTTGAAGAAGAAGGCGAGCTCGTTCACCGGTCCCGCGCGCCCCGACGCGTGGGCGAGATCCATCAGCCGGGCGAGGTCCAGGATCAGCGGGGCGGCCAGCGCCGAGTCGCAGCCCTGCCAGGTGAACTGCAGGCTCATGCGCGCGCCGAGGAAGCCGTCGAAGACGACGTGGTCCCACGCGGTCTTCCAGTCGCCGAGATCGGCGACGTAGTCGATGTGCACCTGGCCGTCGACCGGATAGCCGAGGGTCTCCCCGACGACGAGGCTCTTGGAGGCGTTCTTGGCGGCCGCCGCGGCCGGGTCGGCCAGGGTGGCGCCGTCGCCGCCGCCCAGCAGGTTCGTGCCCGACCACGCCCGTACGCGCAGGGCCCGCTGGGCGAACATCGGGGCCAGCACCGACTTCAGCAGCGTCTCGCCGGTCTTGCCGTCCCGGCCGGCGTACGGCACGCCGCGCCGGCGGGCCAGCTCGTCCAGGGCGGGCAGGCGAGCGCCCGTCGAAGGGGTGAAGTCCACGTACGGGCAGCCGGCGGTCAGCGCCGCGTACGCGTACAGGGAACTCGCCGGAAGCACGTCGTTCCCGGACGCGAGGGCGGCGGACAGGGCGTCCAGGGATCCGTGCGCCGGGTGCTCGTCGGCCGGTGGCTCGGTGGACGCCACGTTGATGACCACGACGCGGTCGAGACCACGGCGTTCGCGGAACGCGGCGATGTCCGAGGCCAGGGCGGCCGCCGCCGTGGCCTGGTCGCGCACGTCCACCGGGACGCGGACGCCCGGCCGGATCTCCGCGTCGGCCGCGGCCAGGCCGTCCGCGACCAGTTCGGGCAGCCCCGCGGGAACCACCCCGGACCGTACGAGCTGCTCGGCGCGCTTGGTCAGGTCGGCGCCGGCGACGTCGTGGCCGCCGAAGACGAGGTCACCGAGGTCGGGCAGCGGTGTGCCGGCGAAGTCCGGCGACTCGGTGACACAACCGGTCGGCGGGGTGAGCCCGGCGGCGACCGCCGCCGCCCCCACCACCGCGGTGGTCGCGACGGACCCACGCGCCCCGACCAGCCATACTCCCGTGGTCATGTGTTCCCCTTCCGCAGGAACGGAGGCGGCCGGCCGGGGGTCGCCCGGCCGGCCGCCGGTGAACGGCTAGCCGTTCATGGTGAAGGCGTCGAGGGTGAACAGGTCACCGTCGCCGCCCTTGAACACCAGGAACAGCTTGTGCGTGCCACCTGGATCGGTCACCGGCGCGCTCACGGTGGTGAAGGCGCCGGAGGTGTCGGTCACCTTCGCCGAGCCGAGGAGGGTTCCGGTGGGCGAGTCGGCGTGGACCTCGATGGTGCCGCCGGACCCGCTCGCGGCGACCCGGAAGCCGATGGAGCTCACGCCCTGCAGGTCATAGGGGTCGTACTCCGTCCAGTCACCATCGTTGATCGAGGTGACGGCGCTGCCCTGGGCGCCGCTCACCGCGGTGACCTGTACGCCGGAGTCGGACTGGAAGAACTCTCCCTGCTTGTCCTTGGGCTGCAGGACGATCTGCGTCTTCGACGTGAGGTCCGGCACCCCGGAGGCCGGGGACGTGTCGGTGTAGCTCGCGCTGAAGATGCCGTAGAAGTTGTCGGCGTCGGTGTGCCCGGCGGTCGTCAGCGTGAACGTGCCGCTGCAGCCGGTCGCCTGGGACAGGTTGTGCGCGTGCTGGTCGTGGCCGAGCGAGTACTCGACCTGGACCTTGGAGCAGTCGACGGTGCCGTCCGGGTCGTCGACCTGGACCTTCCACGCCTGCTGCTGGCCGTCGCCGAACGTCAGCCCGTTCGGTGGTTCGGTGAAGGTGATCGTCGGGGCGGTGTTCCCGGCGGTCACGAGTACCGCCGCGGTGCCCGAACGGCCGCTCGGGTCGGTGACCGTGAGCTTCGCGTGGTACTGCCCGTTGCCGGAGTACGTGTGGGACGGCTTGGCCTCGGTGGAGTCGGTGGTTCCGTTGCCGTCGAAGTCCCACGCGTAGGTCAGCGCGTCGTTCTCCGGGTCGGTCGAGCCGGTGCCGTCGAACTGGACCGTCAGCGGGCTCTGCCCGGAGGTCTTGTCCACGGTGATGTTCGCCGTGGGGGACTTGTCACCCGGTGCGTACTCCAGCTTGTACAGAGCCGCGTCGAGCGACCCGCCGAACCAGTTGCTGCCGTAGTCCAGGACGTACAGCGAGCCGTCCGGGCCGAAGTCGGCGTCGATCGGCTCCTTCAGCTGCGACCAGTCCTGGCCGTCGGTGAGCGTCTCGATGGACTGGATCGCGCCCTTGCCGTCCATCGTGATCGGCTTGATCCAGTGCGCGCCGAACTCGTACGGGAAGAACTTCCCGTCGTAGGAGGCGGGGAACTTCGCGGGGGAGTCCAGCTTCTTGTCGAAGTGGTAGACGGGGCCGCCCATCGGCGCGCCCTCACCGCCCAGCTGCGGGTACGCCGGGTTGCCCGCGTAGTGGTTCGCGATCCAGGCGGGCTGCGCCGGCGGCAGGTTCTGCAGCCCGGTGTTGTTGGGCGAGTCGTTCTTCGGGTGCGCGCAGTCGAACGGCGGCCCGGCGGTGCCGGTGGCGAAGTCGTACTGCCGGTACGGCGTGTTCTCGCCGATGCACAGCGGCCACCCGAAGTTGCCGGGCCCCGCGATCCGATCGAACTCGACCGTGTTCTCCGGCCCGCGGTTCGGGTCCGCGTTCTGCGCGTCCGGGCCGTAGTCCGCCAGGTACACCACGCCGGTCCTGCGGTCCACGGTGAACCGGAACGGGTTGCGGAAACCCATCGCGTAGATCTCGGGGCGGGTCTTGGCGGTGCCCTTCGGGAACAGGTTGCCGCGCGGGATCGAGTACGACCCGTTCTTGTTCACGTGGATCCGCAGCAGCTTGCCGCGCAGGTCGTTGGTGTTGGCCGCGGACCGTTCCGCGTCGAAGGCGGGGTTCCGGGTGGACCGCCGGTCGATCGGGGCGTACCCGTCGGACTCGAACGGGTTCGAGTCGTCTCCGGCGGTCAGGTAGAGGTTGCCCGCCCCGTCGAAGTCGATGTTGCCCGCGACGTGGCAGCACATGCCGCGGTTGGTCGGGCCGACCTTGAGGATCTTCTGCTCGCTGCTCAGGTCGAGCTTGCCGTCCGTGAACTTGAACCGGGAGAGCTGGTTGTAGCCGTAGTACGGCTGGAAGTCGGCCGCCGTGCCCTCCTCCGGCGCGTCGGTCGTCGGTGTGTCCAGCTTCGGGGCGTAGTACATGTACACCCAGTGGTTCTGGGCGAACTGCGGGTCGACGGCGATGCCCTGCAGACCGTCCTCGTCGTGCGTGTAGACGTCGAGGTGGGCGACGACGCTCGTCACGCCGTCCTGGCTGTAGTAAACGGTGCCGTCGCGCGAGTCGTGCAGGACGCTGCCGTCCGGCAGGATCGCCATCGCCATCGGCTCGCCCATCGCGTCAGGTCCCCTCGCGAGGGTGACCTGCTGGAAGTCGGCCGTGGCGGCCTTGGGCAGGGGATTGGTCGCGTGGGGCAGGGGTTTGGCTCCGGCGGTGCCGGCGCTGAGCGCGAGCCCGGCGCCGACCGCCAGCGCGCAGGTCGCGCGCAGTAGTCTTGACCATGGTCGGTCCACGATTTCGTCTCCGTTCTGCGAGCTCGGGGCGGGGCTGACCGCTCCGGTCGGGCGCGCGGTGCGACGCGCGCCCGACCGTCATTCGCATGAGGGGTCAGGCACCGCCTGTGCCCTCGGCGTCGCACGGGAACCTGGTCACACCGGCGGACATCTCGATGCCGCCGAGCAGGTGCCGGACGAAGAGCGGGTCGGTGTAGCTCTCCTTGGTGTGGCCCATGCCCGTGTACCAGGCGCGTCCGCCGTCGTAGCGGTGGCACCAGCTGATCGGGTGGTCGCCCATGGCGTCGGGGCCGGGATCGTAGGAGTGCTCGTCCAGCGTCATCAGTACGCGTACGCCGGCGTCCCGCGGATTGGTCTGGTAGTTGTACCACTCGTCGAACCGGGTCCAGTGCCTCGGCAGGCCCCGGTTGGAGGGCGCGCCCTGGCCGACGAGGTCGACCGTCGCGTTCTGCTGCGCGGGGTGGCTGCGGAAGTAGGCGCCGACGAGGTCGCGGTACCAGGGCCAGGTGTAGCCCGAGTCGGCCGCGGCGTGCACGCCGGCGTACCCGCCGCCGTGGTTGACGTAGCGCTGGAACGCCGCCTTCTCCTCCGGCAGGTCGAGTGGGTCACCGGTGGTGGAGAGGAAGACGACGGTCCGGTACCGGGCGAGGTTCTCGTCGGTGAACCGGGTGGCGTCCTCGGTCGTGTCCACGGCGAAGCCGTGCTCCCGGCCGAGTTTCTGGATCGCCGCGATGCCGTCCGGGATCGAGTCGTGCCGGAATCCGGTGGTCCTGGAGAAGACCAGCACACGGAACGACGGGGTTTCCGCATGCGCGGCGGTCCCGGCGAGGACGAGCATCGCGACCAGTGTGCTGAGAAGGGATAGCCGTTTGCCTGACATGACAGTCCTCCATGCGGAGCGTCCGGGTCAATGGCAGGTGATGGGGGCGGTGGCCGGGCCACCGCCGCGGTGAGCGCGCCTCCTCTCGTGTCAGCCGGTCGTCGCGGTGGGCGAGGGAGCGCGCGCGGCGTCCTCCGCCCCCTCCACGGAGGTCCAGGCACCGTGGTGGGCGGCGCTGTGCGTGACGGCGGAAATGACCCGTTGCACCTGCAGACCGTCCGCGAACGACGGTTCGGGGTCGGTGCCGGAGGCGATCGCCTCCACGAAGTCCTTCACCTCGTGGGTGAAGGTGTGCTCGTACCCGAGCACGTGGCCCGGCGGCCACCAGGCGCCGGCGTACGGGTGGCTCGGTTCGGTCACGAGGATCCGGCGGAAGCCCGCGGTGCGGGGATCCTCGGTGTGGTCGTAGAACGACAGCTCGTTCATCGACTCCAGGTCGAAGGCCAGGCTGCCGGCCGACCCGTTGATCTCCAGGCGCAGCACGTTCTTGCGGCCGGTCGCGAAGCGGGTGGCCTCGAAGGACGCGAGGGCGCCGCCGGACATCCGGCCGGCGAACAGCGCGGCGTCGTCGACGGTCACCCTCCCGCGCCGGTCGTCGCCGTCCACGGTGGCGTCGAGGCCCGCCGACGCCTGCGCGATGGGACGCTCCTTGATGAAGGTCTCCAGCAGCGCGCTGACGCCGATGAGCCGGTCGCCGGTGACGTACTGGGCGGCGTCGATGATGTGGGCGCCGATGTCGCCGAGCGCGCCGGATCCGGCCTTGTCGGCCTCCAGCCGCCAGACCAGGGGGAAGTCCGGGTCGACGATCCAGTCCTGCAGGTACTGGGCGCGGACGTGGCGGATCGTGCCGAGGCGGCCGTCGAGGACGAGGCCGCGGGCCAGCGCCAGGGCCGGGACCCTCCGGTAGTTGAAGCCCACCATGGCCCGCACGCCGTTCGCGGCCGCGCGCTCGGCCGCCTCCACCATGGCGGTCGCCTCGGCGACCGTGTTGGCGAGCGGCTTCTCACAGAGGACGTGCTTGCCGGCGTCGAGCGCCGCGATCGCGATCTCGGCGTGGGCGTCACCGGGAGTGCAGATGTCCACGACGTGCACGTCGTCGCGGCGAATCAACTCGCGCCAGTCGGTCTCGGCCGATGCCCAGCCGAGCCGCTCCGCGGCCGCGGTCACCTGGTCGCGTGACCGGCCGGCGAGCGCCACCATCGCCGGCGTGCACGGCAGGTCGAAGAACGCGGCGGTGTTCCGCCAGGCCTGGGAGTGCGCACGCCCCATGAAGGCGTAGCCGACCATGCCGACCCCGAGCGTCGGCCTGCTTGCGTGCGTCATGGGTTTCGCCGTCCTCTTCCGTTGGTCATCGCTGAGCCGATCCCCCCCTGTGGTGCCGCCCGTGCCGTGCGGGCGGGACATTCGCCTCACTCGAATGCGAACGGGAGGTACGTGTCGACGTTCTGTTTGGTCACGACCGCGGAGAACAGGGTGATCGAGGAGGGCAGCTCCTGTTCGGCGAGGTCGCTCATGATCTTGCTCTGCCCGAGCAGCCGGGCCACCCGGATCGCGGACGCGGCCATCGTCGGCGGGTAGAGCACGGTGGCCTTGAGCACGCTGTCGTCCTTCTTGATCGAGTCCATCGCGCTCTTGGCCCCCGCGCCGCCGACCATGAAGAAGTCCGTGCGGCCGGCCTGCCGGATCGCCTGGAGTGCGCCGACGCCCTGGTCGTCGTCGTGGTTCCACAGCGCGTCGAACTTCGGGTGCGCCTGGAGCAGCTCCGCCATGCGTGCCTGGCCGGTCTGCACGTTGAACTCCGCCGCCGCCCGGCCGACCTTCTTGATCTGCGGATAGTTCTTCAGCGCGTCGTCGAAGCCCTTGGAGCGCTCCTGCGTGAGCGGGAGCGTGTCGATCCCCGCCAGTTCGACCACGGTGCCCTTGCCGCCGAGCCGCTGGCCGATGTAGTTCCCGGCGTTCAGACCCATGCGGTAGTTGTCGCCGCCGATCCAGATCCGGTACGCCTGGGCGGTGTCGAAGACGCGGTCGAGGTTGATGACCGGAATGCCGGCGTCCATCGCCTTGCGGGCGGTCGGCGTCATCTGCTTGCCGTCCGCGGGCAGGATGACCAGGACGTCGACCTTCTGGTTGATCAGCGTCTGGATCTGACTCGCCTGCTGGGCGGCGTCGTTCGAGCCTTCGGTGATCTTCAGGTCGACGTCGGAGTACCTCCCGGCCTCCTTCTTGGCCTGTTCGTTGATGGCGTTCAGCCAGCCGTGGTCGGCCTGCGGGCCGGCGAACCCGACGGTGACCTTCTTCCCGGGCTTGTCGTTGGCGCCGCCCGCCGTCGCCGCCGCGGGCGCCTTCGCCTCAGGCTCGGCGTTGCTGGTGCAGGCGGCGGCGAGCGCCCCCGCCCCGGCGAGGGTGCCGCTCAACAGGAAACCGCGGCGGCGAACGTCTCGCGCTTGGCTCGAAGTCATGTCATCACCTTTCGGAGCACCGGGTGTGCAGGGGAGGCGGCGAGACGGTCAGGAGGCACCGGACCCGGCTCGACGTTCGGCGAGCAGCCGCTGGAACAGCACCGCGATCACGATGATCACGCCCTTGGCGATCTGCTGGGTCGCGGTCGTGAGGTTGTTGAGGGTGAAGATGTCGTTGATCGTGGTGAAGACGAGCACGCCGAGCACCGAGCCGATCAGCGTGCCGCGTCCGCCGCTGAGGAGCGTCCCCCCGATGATCACGGCGGCGATGGCGTCGAGTTCGTACAGGTTCCCGTTGGCCGAGGTCCCGCTGCTCGTCATGATGATCAACATGATGCTGGCGATCCCGCAGCACAGACCGGACACGGCGTACAGCAGCAGCGTGTGCAGCCGCACGTTGAGACCGGCGAGCCGGGAGGCCTCCGGGTTCCCGCCGATCGCGAACGTCCGGCGTCCGTACGTCGTGCGGTTCAGCACGACCCAGCCCAGCGCGACGACCACCGCGAAGATGATCACGAGGGGCGGGATCCGGCCGAACAGGAAGTGGTCCTTGTAGCCGAGGTTCACCAGCGCCTGGTTGTCGGAGTTCAGCGTCTGCGTGTGGCCGCCGGAGATGTTGATCGCCAGGCCGCGGGCGGAGGCGAGCATCGCGATCGTCACGATGAACGCGACGATCCGGCCGTACGCGATGATCAGGCCGTTGACCAGGCCGCATCCGACGCCCACCGCGAGCGCGCAGAAGATCACGCCACCGGTGCCGTAGACCTGGGTGGCCTTGGTCGTCGCCCATACGGTCGCGAGCGCCACGATGGCCCCCACCGACAGGTCGATCCCGCCACCGATGATGACGAACGTCATCCCGACCGTGATCACGCCGATGACCGACGCGAGAGTGAGGATCACGACGACGTTGTCGTAGGTCAGGAACTCCGCCGGCCGGGTCAGCGCGCCCACCACGACCAGCACCACCAGCACGCCGATCAGACCGAGGTTGCGCAGCTCGCCGAGGCGGAAGCGGGAGAGCCCGCGTGTCCCCGTCGCGGCGGCGGCCGCCTCCACCCGTCCCTGCTCGTCGGCGGGTGGCGGCGCGGCGGAGACCGCCGGTGGGTTCGCGGTCGCGCCGGTCTCCTCCGCGCGCACACCTTCCGGACCGGTCATAGGTCGCTTCCTTCCATGACGAGGTCGAGGACCTGGTGTTCGTCGAGTTCCGTCGCGGCGCAGTCGCGGAGAGCGCGGCCCTTACGGATCACCAGTACGCGGTCGGCCAGGCCGAGCACCTCGGGGATCTCGCTGGACACCAGGAGGATCCCCACGCCCGAGTCGGCGAGCCGCCGGATCAGGGCGTACAGCTCGGCGCGGGCGCCCACGTCGACGCCGCGTGTCGGCTCGTCGAGCAACAGCAGCCGGCAGTCCTTGAGCAGCCACCGGGCGAGAAGGGCCTTCTGCTGGTTCCCGCCGGACAGCGTCCGTACCGGGCGGCGCGGATCGCGGGGGCGGATGTCGAGACCGCCCACCTCGCGTTCGGCGTCCGCGATCTCGCGCCGCCGGTCCAGCCAGCCCAGGCGCGAGTAGCGGCGCAGGGAGGCGACGCTGACATTGCCCGCGACGGTGTCGAGCATGAGCAGTCCCTGCGACTTGCGCTCCTCGGGAGCGAGCCCCATGCCGGCGCGGACCGCGGCGACGACACTGCCCGTGCGCACCGGCCGGCCGTCCAGGATCACCCGGCCCGCCGAGGGACGCCGCGCGCCGTACACCGTCTCCAGGATCTCCGACCGGCCCGCGCCCACCAGCCCGGCGAGACCGACGATCTCTCCGGCGCGTACCGAGAACGACAGGCCGGAGAACACCCCGGGCAGGGCCAGATCCTCCACACGGAGCACCTCCGGCGCGTTCTCGTACGCGTCGGCCTCCGGCCGTGGCGGGAACACGTACTCGTACCGGCGCCCGGTCATGTGCGCCACCAGCGTGTCCGTCGGCGTCGTACGGGCGGGCAGACCGACCGCCACCGTCCGGCCGTCCTTCAGGACGGTGACGCGGTCGCCGATCTCACGGATCTCATCCAGGCGGTGTGAGATGTAGATGACCGCGACGCCGGCCGCGGTGAGCTGGCGGATGACACGGAAGAGGTTCTTGACCTCGTCGTGCGCGAGTGCCGCCGACGGCTCGTCCATGACGAGGAGCCGGGCGTCGTACGACAGGGCGCGCGCCATGCTGACGATCTGACGGGCCGCCGCGGACAGCCGGCCGACCTCGGTGGACGGGGAGATCTCGCCGTGCCCGAGGCGGGCGAGCAGGGCGCGCGCCGCGCGGTTCATCTCGCCTCGGCGGGTGAAGCCGAGCGTCGCCTGCTCATGGCCGAGGAAGATGTTCATCGCGACCGAGAGGCCGTCGACGAGGTCGAGCTCCTGGTAGATCGTCGCGATGCCGAGCCGCAGGGCCGCGGTGGGCCCGGTCGGCTCCGCCGTCTCGGCGCCACGCCAGAGGATGTCGCCGGAGTCGGGCCGGTGGGCGCCCGACAGCACCTTCACGAGGGTCGACTTTCCGGCGCCGTTCTGGCCCAGCAGGCAGTGGACCTCGCCCTCGCGGACCTCCAGGTCGACTCCGTCGAGCGCCCGGACGCCGGGGAACTCCTTCACGATGCCGCGCATGACGAGCAGCTGCGGTTCGGGCATCGGCTCTCCTGTACCGGCGGGGGGACCGCCTATGTGGCCGAGAAGATGTGGTCGCTGATGAGCCGGGTCGCCCCAAGTACCCCGGCGGTGTCCCCGAGTTCGGAAAGCACGATCGGAAGGTTCCCCGTCGCCAGTGGCGGGGAGCGGCGGTAGACGACGCTGCGGATCTCGGCGAGCAGCACGTGCCCGAGGCCCGCGACGCCACCGCCGATGACGACCAGGCCGGGGTTGAAGAAGCTGATGAGCCCGGCGAGCACCTGCCCGACGCGCCGGCCGCCCTCGCGGACCATGCGCACGCCGACCGGGTCGCCGGCCGCCACCGCGTCCGCGACGTCGAGTGCGGTCAGTGCGCCGGCCTGCTCCAGGCGCTGCGCGAAGAACGCCGAGCGCCCCGACCGTGCCGCCGCGAGGGCGTCCCGCGCGAGCGCCGCACCGCTGAAGTACGCCTCCAGGCAGCCGGTGTTGCCGCACACGCACGTCGGCCCGTTGTCGTCGACCCGGATGTGCCCGATGTCGCCGGCACTGCCGGACATCCCGCGGTAGATCCGGCCGTCGACCACGATGCCGCAGCCGACGCCCGTGCCGATCTTGACCAGCAGGAAGTCCTCCGCCGACCGGGCCAGGCCGGCGTGCACCTCGCCCAGCGCCATGAGGTTCACGTCGTTGTCGACGAGTACGGGGCAGCCGAGCTTCTGGCTGATCACCTCACGCACCGGGAAGCGATCCCACCCGGGCATGATCGGTGGTACCACCGGCACGCCCTCACGGAAGCTCACCGGGCCGGGCACGCCGATCCCGGCGCCGTGGATCTCATCGATCAGCCCCTGGCCGCGCAGCTTGCCGACGAGGTCGAGGGCATGGTCGAGGACGACGTCGGGGCCCTCGCGCACGTTGCACGGCATGGACACGTGGCCGAGGATCTCCAGCCCGCCGTCGGTGACCGCGACGTCGATGGAGGTGGCGCCGATGTCGATGCCGATCAGCCGCAGGTGGCGCGACAGCCGCACGATGTTCGACCGGCGTCCGCCCCGGGACGCCGCGAGGCCCGCCGGTTCGACGAGTCCGAGTTCGACGAGCCGGTCGAGCTCCACGGCGAGCTTGGAGCGGGAGAGGTGCACGACGTCGCCGAGCTCGGCCCGCGACCGCGCGCCCTCGTCGCGCAGCAGGCGCAACAGGCGTGTCTGGTGCACGTTCTCCGGCCGCGCCGTCATCCGCATCTCGCCGTCCTCCCGGGGGGTACGGCGTGAACGTATCCGACTTTGTCGAGACCGGGGAGGCCTATGTCCTGATACGGCCAAACTTTCTCCTCTTAGAAGACAAAGCCGCTATAGGTGACCGGAGGGGAGAGGAGTCACGCCTGGTGGACGGTGGTCGGCGCGCGCGTCGCCGTGACGTCTCAGGACGCGGAGAACACGCGGTCGCTGATGAGCCGGGTCGCTCCGATCACCCCGGAGGTGTCCCCGAGTTCGGAGAGGACGATCGGCAGGTTCCCGGTCGCGAGCGGCGCCGACCGCTGGTACACGACAGCGCGGATCTCCGCGAGCAGCGGGTGCCCGAGCCGGGCGACGCCGCCGGCGATGACGACCAGGCCGGGGTTGAAGAAGCTGATCACGCCGGCGAGCACCTGCCCGACCCGCCGGCCGCCCTCCCGGACCAGCCGGATGGCGGCGGCGTCACCGGCCGCCGCCGCGGCGGCCACGTCGGCCGCGGTGAGCGCGGGGCCCTGGTCGAGCCGCTCGGCCAGGTACGGCGAACGGCCGGAGCGCGCCGCCGCCGTCGCGTCGCGGGCCAGGGCGGCGCCGCCGAAGTACGCCTCGAGACACCCGGTGTTGCCGCAGACGCAGAGCGGCCCGTCGTCGTCGACCCGGACGTGCCCGATGTCGCCCGCGCTGCCGGACGCTCCGCGGTAGATCTCGCCGTCGATGAGGATCCCGCATCCGACACCGGTCCCGAGCTTGACCAGCAGGACGTCGTGGACCGAGCGGGCCGACCCGGCGTGCAGTTCGCCGAGCGCCATGATGTTGACGTCGTTGTCGACCAGGCCGGGACAGCCCAGCCGCCGGCCGACCACCTCGCGGACCGGAAACCGGTCCCAGCCGGGCATCAGCGGCGGCACGATGGGCACTCCGTCGCGGAAGCCGACCGGGCCGGGCACTCCGATTCCGACGCCGTGGAGTTCGTCGAACAGGCCCTCGCCGCGTAGCTTCTCCGCCATGGCGAGCGCCCGGCCGAGGACGACGTCGGGGCCCTCGCGCACGTCGCAGGGCGCGGAGACGTGGCCGAGGATCTCCAGCTCCGCGTTGGTCACCGCGACGTCGATCGAGGTCGCGCCGATGTCGATGCCGGCGAACCGTAACCGCGTCGAGAGCCGGACGACGCCCGAGCGCCGGCCGCCCCGCGACGCGGCCGGCCTCGCCTGCTCGACCAGCCCGCACCCGGCGAGCCGGTCGAGTTCGACGACCAGCCGGGACCGGGAGAGGCCGACGACATCGCCCAGTTCGGCCCGCGGCCGCCCGCCCTTGTCCCGAAGCAGGCGCAGCAGCCGCGCCTGGTGCGCGTTCTCCGGCCGCCCGGTCATCGCGCCACACGCGTCAGTGCCGCATGCCTCCCGGCGGATCGCCGGGCATGGTCCCGTCCTTGTCGGTCACCATGAACACCCCGGCCATGCCCATGTCGGCATGGCTCTGCACGTGGCAGTGGTACATCCACATTCCCGTCCCGACGCGGTCGCCGGCGACGACCTGGAAGCCGAACGAGTCGCCCGGCCCGGTGGTCCTGGTGTCGATGATCCGGGTCGGGTCCGTCGGGCTCTCCAGCAGGCCGGTGCGGTTGTCGGCCCACCGGTGCCCGTGGACGTGGAACGTGTGGAAGAAGTCCCCGTGAGTGATCACGATGAACTCCACCCGCTCGCCGATCTTCGCGACGAACTGCGGCGTGTCGTCGCCCGTCCGGTTGTTGATGGTCATGTCGTTGAAGACGACGGTGAACTGCTTGTGCGGCCGTACGTCACCCTTCCGCCGGACGATCAGCGGCCCGTACAGCCCCGCCCGGATGCCGCCCGTGCCGTGGTCCGTGCCCACGGCGTGGTCGTGGTAGTGCCAGTAGCCGGCGCTGCCGTGCTCGACGACGCCGCTGGTGCGGCGGCCGGGCTTGTGGGTGCGCCAGACGTAGGTGCGGCTGCCGCCCGGCTCGACGACGCTGGCGTTCATCTTCGTGCCGTCACTGGCCGTGTCGTAGTCGACGCCGTGCACATGCAGGCTGGCGGCCACGTCGAGGTTGTTGACCATCGTGATCTCGAGGGTCTCGCCCTCGGTCATCTCGATGAGCGGGCCGGGGATCGTGGCCTTGCCGGGTTTCAGGCCGTAGCCCATCTGGCCGTTCGGCAGCTTCTCCGCGTACAGGGTCATACGGCGGATGGGGGTCGGCTTGTCGCCGGCCGCCGTCGCGGCGGACGCCTGGCCCGATACGGCCAGCGGAGTGAGCGCGGCGGCCGTGGCGAAGGCGCGCCGGGAGAGCGCGCCTCGCGGCACGCCTCTGCCAACCTCGGTCATGGTTCCCCAATCGGGTGGCGGCGGGACTCGGACCTGCGGAAAAGGCTCATACCACTCAAAATCGGCCTTACCGTAACCGCGAGGCGGGACTTTTTCTAGTGAGATGACAAAGTCCGGCCATTTGCGGCGCTACTTCTTGACGCAGGAGCAAAAGAGCCGGAAGCTCCGCCCAGAGTTCGGATGCATCCGGACAAAGCTCCTCCGCGCCCCGAGTGTGCGGGGCACATCGCCGACCGTTCTGGAGTGCCGCATGTCACCACCAGTACCCGGTCGGCGCCCGCGTCCGCTGCCCGCCCGACCGAGCCCCGGGCGGCCGTGGTCGACCATCCGCGACGCCGCACGAAGGTGCCCGCATCGCAAGGCATGACCCCATGGCTCTTCCGCAAGGTGCCGTTGAAGCTCTCCGACTAAGGAGCAACGATGGGTCGAAGAGACCTTTTCCCCCCGCCCCGACCATCCACCTGGCGCCGCGTGCTGACCGTCGTGTCGAGCGGTGCGCTGATGCTGGGACTGGCCACGCTGCCCGCCGTTCAGGCGCAGGCGAAAGCCGGCGACGCGGCGGCGGCCGGCGGCGACTCGGTCCGCGTGCTGGTGTTCCACGGGCCGGCCGACAAGCAGGACGACCCGGTCGCGAGTGCGGCGGGCGCGGTGGAGAAGCTGGGGAAGAAGAACCACTTCTCCGTCGACGAGTTCGACGACCCGCGGGTGTTCAACGCCGCGACGCTGGCGCACTACCGCGCCGTGGTGTTCCTGTCGGCCGACGGCGTGACGCTGAGCGCCGACCAGCAGGCGGCGTTCCAGACCTACATCGAGCAGGGCAACGGCTTCGTCGGCGTCCATGACGCCGCTCGCGCGCAAGCCGACTCCTCCTGGTTCACCGAGCTGATCGGCACCCGGCCCGCGGACAGCCTGCCGAACGCCGAGAAGGTCACCGACGTCTCGGCGAGCGACGAGAACCCGCCGAACGAGACCAAGGACAAGCTCTTCGACGGCAAGAACGACACCAAGTGGCTGGCCCACGCGAAGTCGGGCTGGGTGCAGGCGAAGGCCGAGAAGCCGGTCGCGGTCGCCCACTACGCGTTGACCTCGGCGAACGACTACCCCGGACGTGACCCGAAGGACTGGACGCTCCAGGGCTCGCAGGACGGCAAGAGCTGGACCGACCTGGACAAGCGGAGCGGAGAGAGCTTCGACCAGCGGTTCCAGACCAAGGAGTACACCTTCAAGAACACCACGGAGTACGCCTACTACCGGCTGGACGTCACCGCGAACAGCGGTGAGCCGCTGACCCAGCTGGCGGAGCTGCGCCTGTTCGGCCCCACCACCGGGCCTCCTCCCGAGGCCAAGGTCCAGCAGGCGACCGTGGACGTCACCGACCGTCAGCACCCGGCGAACAAGGGGCTGCCGCTCACCTGGAAGCGGTCGGACCAGTGGATGAACTGGAGCCCGAGCCCACAGGGCAAGGTGCAGACGATCGCACAGGTCGAGGAGAAGACCTACGACGCCGGCCCGAACGGCAACGGCGCGTTCCACCCGATCTCCTGGTGCCGGGACTACGACGGCGGCCGGTCCTTCTACACGGGCATGGGCCGTACCGCGGACAGCTACACGACGGACAAGAAGTTCCAGAAGCACCTGCTCGGCGCGATCGAGTGGACGACCGGCATGGTCCGCGGCGACTGCAAGGCGACCATCGCGTCGAACTACACGACCGAGCGGCTGACCGGGAAGAACAAGACGGGCGAGCTCGACCAGATCGGTGAGCCGCACGGCCTGACCGTCGCCCCGGACGGCAAGGTCTTCTACATCGGCAAGGCCGCCTGCCCGACCGGACCGATCGTCGACTGGAACGACCCCAAGGTCGGCCTCGGCTGCGGCACGATCCACCAGTGGGACCCGAAGACGAAGCAGGTCAAGCTGCTCACCACCCTGCCGGTGATGGGCAACCGCGGCAGCGGCGACGAGCTGGTCAAGAACGAAGAGGGCCTCGTCGGCATCACCCTCGACCCGAAGTTCCAGCAGAACGGATGGATCTACGTCTACTGGATGCCGCACGAGTCGATCGACCGCGACAAGCAGCTCGGCCAGCGGACGATCTCGCGTTTCACCTACGACGGCACGACCCAGTCGATCGACCAGGCGACGCGCAAGGACCTGCTGCACTGGACCGCGCAGATCCACAGCTGCTGTCACGCGGGCGGCGGCATGGCCTTCGACAAGCAGGGCAACCTGTACGTCGGCTCCGGTGACAACAACTCCTCCGGCGGCGCCGGGGCGGGGTACTCCGGCAACAACTGGACCCAGGACTACAAGGGCGTCTCGTTCCAGGACGCCCGCCGCACCGCCGGCAACACCAACGACCTGAACGGCAAGATCATCCGGATCCACCCGGAGCCGGACGGCACGTACACGGTCCCCAAGGGCAACCTGTTCAAGCCGGGCACCCCGCAGACCCGCCCGGAGATCTACGTCATGGGCGTCCGCAACATCGCCCGGATCGCCTGGGACAAGCAGAACAACTGGCTGACCGCCGGATGGGTCGGACCGGACGCGGGAGTCCCGGACCCGACCTGGGGCCCGGCCAAGTACGAGACCGCGACCATCATCGACTCCCCGGGCAACCAGGGCTGGCCGTACTGCATGGGCGACCGGCAGCCCTACCGCGACCGCAGCAACGTCGACGCCAGTCAGCCGGCCGGCTGGTACGACTGTGCCCACCTGAAGAACCAGTCGCCGCGCAACACCGGCCGGACCGACATTCCGGCGGCGCGCGACAACATGATCTGGTACTCGCCGCAGGGCGGTGGCCCGGTCTACCCGCAGCGCACCGACGGCAGCGGCCTCCCGACGTACAAGCTGGGCGATGAGACCTTCACCGAGCCGTACCTCAAGGGCGGCGGTCAGGCCATCATGGACGGCCCGACCTACCACCGTGCCGAGGTCAACACCAACAGCGGCGTGGCCTGGCCGGCGTACTGGGAGAACAAGTGGTTCATCGGCGACGAGTCCAACGCGCAGAACCGCGTCGCCGTCACCGTCGACCCGAAGACCGTCGCCAAGCACGGCGCGCCGGCCTTCGCCGAGGACCTGCGCAGCATCATCCAGCCCGGTGGCGGCGACACCCAGCTCCAGTCCTGGATGGACGCCAAGTTCGGTCCGGACGGTGCGCTCTACATGCTCGACTACGCGGGCGGCTTCTTCAGCCTCGACCCGAACCAGAAGCTGATCCGCATCACCTACCACGGTGGGGCGGCGACGCCGAACCCGAGCGAGGCCACGACGCGTGCGGTTCAGCAGAGCACGCCGAACACGGTCGCGTTCTCCAGCCGGAAGGCCGGCGGTGTGTCGTGGACCTGGGACTTCGGTGACGGCAGCAAGGTTTCCCACGCGGCCGACCCCACGCACACGTACCTCAGCTTCGGCACCTACCACGCCACCCTGAAGGTCACCTATGCGAACGGCGAGGTGACCACCGGAAAGATCAACGTGAAGGTCGGCTGCTCCGCGCCCGACGCACGGAAGACGGTCCGGCTGCTGGACACCGACACGGGCGTGGCCAACCGCGCCGTCGGGGGCGGCTGCACGATCAACGACATGATCGACGACGAGCGGACCTGGCCGAACCACGCCCAGTTCGTCAGCTACCTCGACAACCTGGTGAACCAGTTCCAGCGGGAAGGAGTCCTCACCGTCGCCGAGGCGCAGACGCTGAAGAAGGCGGGCGCCCAGTCGCCGATCGGCAAGACGAACGGGTACGAGCCCATCTTCGACGGGACGGCGCAGTCCCTCGGCGGCTGGTCCCAATCCCCGTCCGGCCGGTTCAACCTGCAAAGCGACGGCACGATCCGCAGCTCCGGCGGCATGGGCCTGCTGTGGTACTCCAAGAAGGCCTACGCCGACTTCTCCGTGCGACTGCAGTTCCGTGACGTCGCACCCGACGGGTACCGGGCCAACACCGGGGTGTTCGTACGGTTCCCCGACCTCCGGACCCCGCTCGAACAGCGGCCGCCCGGATGCGGGACCGTCGGCTCGGCCCGTACGTCCACCACGTGGGTCGCGGTCTACTGCGGCCAGGAGATCCAGATCTACGACGGAGACACGGGAGAGCCGCAGAAGACCGGCTCGGTCTACAACTTCAAGGCCAACGACCTGAGCCAGGCGCGGGTGACTCCGAAGGGCAAGTGGAACGACTACGAGGTCCGCGTGGTCGGCCAGCACTACACGATCATTCGCAACGGTGTGGTGATCAACGAGTTCGACAACACCCCGGGCAAGCAGTCGACGCGCGACGGTGATCCGCCCACGGACCTGCGCCAGTTCATCAGCGGGTTCGTCGGGCTGCAGAACCACAGTGACAACGACCTGGCCGAGTTCCGCAACATCCGGGTGCGGCAGCTCTAGTGGCCGGCCGGTGCCGGGAGGCGGGCATCGCCCCGCGTCCCGGCGCCGCTCCGGCGGCCCACCTCGCTGATTGTGAGAGGCAGAGCGACAGATGAGACCCAGACCCCTTCCCACCCTGCCGGCCCGGCGGAGAACGCCCCGCGCCCTGGCCGCGGTGGCCGTGGCGATACTGAGCGCGGTGATCTCGGCACTGTGGCTGGCGCCGAGTGCGGCGGCGGGCGCGTACGACCACAAGCTCCACGCCGCGGCGGACCAGGTGCTCACCTGGACCGCCGACGACAGCATGACCGCCTACAAGTCCGCGCCGTCCACGGCGACCGCCGGCCCCGTGACGATCGTCTTCGACAACAGCGCGGCCAGCGGCAACACCACCGGGATGACGCACACCCTGACCTTCGACACCGCCACCGCCGGCTACAACCACGACGTCAACCTCAACATCATCTCCAGCCCGTACGACGCCAACGGCGGCCATCACGAGGTCCAGGCGAACCTCACTCCCGGCAAGTACCGCTACTACTGCGCCATGCCGGGCCACCAGATGAGCGGCGAGCTCGTGGTCACCGCCGGCGGTGGCACCGACACGACGCCGCCGCAGGTGTCGGCGTCGGTGTCGGGGGACAAGGACGCGGACGGGAACTATGTGGGGTCGGCCACGGTGACGGTGTCGGCGAGTGACACCGAGTCCGGGGTGGCCACGGTGGAGTACGCGCTGGACGGTGCGCCGTACGCCGCGTACTCGGCTCCGGTCTCGGTGAGCGACGCCGGTGCGCACACGGTGAAGTACCGGGCGACGGACAAGGCGGGTAACACCTCGCCGGAGGGTTCGACGTCGTTCACCGTGGCTCCGCCGCCGAGCGGCGACACCACCCCGCCCCAGGTGTCGGCGACCGTGTCGGGAGACAAGAACGCGGACGGCACCTACGCGGGCTCGGCCACCGTCACGGTCGTGGCGAGTGACACCGAGTCCGGGGTGGCGACGGTGGAGTACGCGCTCGACGGCCAGCCGTTCACCGCCTACGCGAACCCGGTGGTGGTCGACCAGCCGGGCGCCCACACGGTCCAGTTCCGCGCGACGGACAAGGCGGGGAACACCTCGTCCGCGGGCTCGGTGTCGTTCACGGTGGCCGCGCCGCCGGGGAAGGACACGACGCCCCCGCAGGTGTCGGCGTCGGTGTCGGGGGACAAGGACGCGGACGGGAACTATGTGGGATCGGCCACGGTGACGGTGTCGGCGAGTGACACCGAGTCCGGGGTGGCCACGGTGGAGTACGCGCTGGACGGTGCGCCGTACGCCGCGTACTCGGCTCCGGTCTCGGTGAACGAGGCCGGTGCGCACACGGTGAAGTACCGGGCGACGGACAAGGCGGGCAACACCTCGCCGGAGGGTTCGGTGTCGTTCACCGTGGCCGCGCCGCCGAGCGGCGACACCACCCCACCGCAGGTCTCGGTGCAGGCCACCGGTGACCAGGACTGGGCCTGG
The DNA here is from genome assembly GCF_050936355.1 of Actinoallomurus sp. CA-142502. Lineage (NCBI taxonomy): Bacteria > Bacillati > Actinomycetota > Actinomycetes > Streptosporangiales > Thermomonosporaceae > Actinoallomurus > Actinoallomurus sp. CA-142502. Next base: position 6,719,324 of record NZ_JBNJMY010000001.1, on the reverse strand, counting down.
AACTACGTCGGCTCGGCCACGGTGACGATCTCGGCGAGCGACGACGACTCCGGGGTGGCCACGGTGGAGTACGCGCTCGACGGCCAGCCGTTCACGGCGTACACCAAGCCGTTCGCGGTCGGCCAGCCCGGCGCGCACACGGTGCGGTTCCGCGCCACGGACAAGGCAGGAAACACCTCCGACGTCGGCACGGCGAAGTTCCGGGTCGTCAAGAGCGGTTCGTAGTACCGAACAGAAGGAGCGATTGCCCATGTGTGGTAACGAGCGCGTGACGTTCGACCGGCGGAGGTTCCTCAGGGGAGTGGCCGCCACCGCGGCGGGCGTCACCGCGATCGGAGCGGCGGGCGGCCTGGCGCCGAGCGCCTTCGCCGACACGGCCGGTTCCCGAGGTCATGGCAGGCACATCCCGAACGACAAGATCGGTCTTCAGCTCTACTCCGTACGCGACGCGTTCATGGCCCAGCCGGAGGCCGTCCTGCGCGCCCTGTCCAGAGCCGGCTACCGCAAGGTCGAGTTCGCCGGGCTGCCGGGCGGCACCGACCCGGCCCACGCCCCGGCGATCCGCGCGATGCTCGACAAGTACCACCTGGTGGCGATCTCCAGCCACCACAACTACAGCGAGTTCACCGACGAGAACCGGCTGAAGCAGCTCATCGAGATGGCGCGGATCCTCGGCCAGAAGTACATCGTGTGCCCGGGCGGCGTGCCCGACACCGCCGATGGCTTCGCCCAGGCCGGCCCCGCCTTCAACCGGGCGGGGGAGAAGATCCGCGCCGCCGGGATGAAGCTCGGCTACCACAACCACACCGGCGAGTTCCAGGGCCACGGCCCGGACGGCCGGACGTTCTACCAGATCCTGCTCGACAGCTCCGACCCCCATCTGCTCCACATGGAGCTCGACATGGGCTGGTCGAGCGCCGCCGGCCTCAGCGCCCAGGACAACCTCGACCTCATGGCCGCGAACAAGGGACGGATGCTCCTGGCCCACGTCAAGGATCTGCACCCGGACGGCAGCCTCGCCGACCTCGGCACGGGCATCGTCGACTACAAGACGATCCTGAGCGGGGCGACCCGGCTCGGCATGCGGGAGTTCATCATCGAGAACGACGACCAGAGCAACCCACTGACCGACTCCCGGGCAGCGCACATGCACGACTACCTGGCCACGCTCAAGCTCTGACCCGCGTCATCCCAGCGGAGCACGTCCCGCCGGTCCGGCCGTAGGCGAGATCGCGCGGGACCGCTCCGCCGGGTGGTGCGGGTGCACGGCACGCGGGGGTCTCCCGGCTCACCGTGCCACACGCCCGCCTCGGTGTCTTCGACCTCCCCGCGGTGGCCCACCGTGATCGTTAAGGTGGCCTGGAAGGTCCGCTTGGAGTAGATGGCCCGGTGTCTAGGGAGATGTGGTGGAGTCGCTCACGCCGGGGGATCCTGCGCGGATCGGGCCGTACGAGCTGCTGGGCCGTCTGGGGGCCGGCGGAATGGGGCGGGTCTATCTCGGTCGCACCGGCGACGGGAGGCAGGCGGCGATCAAGGTCGTCCGGCCGGAGCTGGCCGAGGAGCGAGACTTCCGCCGCCGGTTCGCCCGGGAGATCGAGGCGGCCCGTGCGGTCGACGGCCGGTACACCGCGGCGGTCCTCGACGCGGATCCGGACGCCGAGTCACCCTGGCTCGCCACCGCCTACATCCCCGGTCCGTCGTTGGTCGATCACGTCATCGACCGCGGGCCGATGGGCGAGGAGGACCTGCGGCGGCTGGCCGCGGGCCTGGCGTACGCGCTCGGCGCGATCCACGCCGCCGGGCTGGTCCACCGGGACCTGAAGCCCTCGAACATCCTGCTGGCCGATGGCGGCCCGCGGGTCATCGACTTCGGCATCGCGCGGGCGGCAGAGGCCAGCGCGCTGACCCGAACCGGGGTGACGATCGGATCACCGGGCTACATGTCACCGGAGCAGATCAACGGCGAGGCGGTGGAGACGCCGAGCGACGTCTTCTCCGTCGGGGCGGTGCTGGCGTACGCGGCGACCGGCCGGTCTCCGTTCGGGGCCGGCGCGACTCCGGTGCTGCTGTACCGCATCGTCCACAACGCCCCCGACCTGACCGGAGTGCCGGCCTCCCTGCTGCCGCTGGTCGCCGCGTGCCTCGACAAGCGGCCTGCGGCCCGGCCGACCGTTCCCCAGCTCCTGGCCACGGTCACGCCCCCCGCCATGGTCGCCCCGACCGCCGTCGCGCACACGGTCGCCCGCACGAGGACCGCGACCCTCCCCGTCGCGGGGGCGCACAATCGCCGCCGCGTCCTCGCCGTCGGCGGCGCGGCCGCCGTCGCCGTGGCCGCTGCGATCTACGCCCCCTCGCTGCTGACCGATTCGAAGGGGAAGAGCGCGAAGTCGGCCGGTGCACGCCCGGTCAACCCGCCGAAGACGCTGTGGCACGCGCCCACCATCAACGAGAGTGCCGTCACGACGAACGCGGTCCTGACCATCCAGGGTTCGGAACACAATGTGCTGGCCGCGCTGGACCCGGTGACCGGGGTCCAGCGCTGGTCCTGGACGGGCCCCACCGTGGGGATCATCTCCTCCATCGGCGCACTCCCGGCCACGGTGTACGCCTGCGGAGTCCAGTTGTTCGCGATCGATCCGAGCGACGGCCGGCAGCTCTGGTCGGCCAAGGTGGTCCTTGACGAGTTCGCCGTGTCCGACCGGGCGCTGGTCGCCTGGCTCGGGGGAGAGGCGCGCCTCACGCCGACGCTGTCCTGCCTGGATCCGGCCAGCGGTATGAAACGGTGGACCCGTCGCGCCCCCGCGACCGCTTACACCGGCGCGCTGAGCATGTCCTCCACCGTGGTGGCCTTCTGCGACAGCATCGACTCCCGCCGCGTCAGACCCGAGCGGGTGTACGCCCTCGATGTCACCACCGGCGAGGAACGATGGCGGTTCACGGCCGGCCGCCTGCTCGGCCGGCCGATCGCCACCGCCGACACCGTGTACGTCGGCGGCGGTGACGGCACACCTCTGTACGCCCTCGATGCCATGACCGGCGCCATCCGCTGGAAGTCCGCGGTCGGGCAGGGCACCGCCGCTCCCACGGTCGACCAGGCGACCCTCTACGTCATCGACGGAAGCCACAACGTACTGCGGGCCCTGGACACTGCCACCGGAGCCCAGCGCTGGAAGTTCGAGGGGAGGGACTTTCGCGGCGTGTGGGGACCCGTCAACGGCGTCGTCTACCTCAACGGCTTCTACGACGACATGATCTACGCTCTGGAGGCGCGGACCGGGCGTCTGCTGTGGAGCTACCGCGCCGCCGGGGCCGAGCAGGTCGCCGTCACCGGCGACGTGGTCACCGTCGTGTGCGGCGGCGACCCGGACGCCCGAACGGTGTACGGGATACGTCCCCGCTGACCTCCAGCGTGACGTTGAGGACCCGCAGCCGGATGCGGCCGGCACCCACGGAGGCCGGTGCCTGGAGGGCCTCATCGCGCAGCGCGACCGGAGACCGCTTCTGAGCCTGCGCGCCGGCCGGCCGGGGAACACGAAGTTCCGGGCCGGGCGCTCTCGAGGTGAGAGCGCCCGGCCCGGGGGTTCTTCCGGGAGGAACGTCACTCGGGCTGCGCCAGGGGGACCGGGTGGGCGGCGGGGCTCGGCTCGCCGGGCCGCTCGTCGGCGGGCGCGTCGGGCGCACGCAGGAACACTCCCGCCACGAGGGTCACCAGGGACGCGGCCGCCATGTAGGCGGCGATGGCGGTCCATCCGCCGGTCGCCGCCAGCAGTGACTCCGAGACGGCGGGCGCGATGGCGTTGCTGACGATGAGGCCGACGGTGAAGGCGATCGACATGCCGCTGAACCGCACCGCGGACGGGAAGACGCCGGAGAAGTACGCCGGGACCACGGCGTAGTTGGCCGCGTAGCCGACGAACAGCAGCGCGAAGCCGAGCAGCATCCAGCCGTACTGCCGGGTGTCGAGCAGGGCGAACCAGGCGAACGGCGCCACCACCAGCATGACCGCGCCGCCCATGAAGACCGGCCGCACGCCGATCCGGTCGGCCAGGCGCCCGAACAGGGGCACGGTGACCAGGACGACCACGGTGGCCGGCAGGAGGACGGCGAGCATCCGGTTGCCGGACAGGCCGAGGCCGGACTTGCCGTACGTCAGCGAGTAGACCGTGGCCATGGTGAAGGTGGTGCCTGCCCCGATGATCCCGAGCGCGACCAGCAGGACGGTCCGCCAGCAGGCGCGGAACAGGTCGACGACCGGCAGCCGTCGTACCTCGTGGTGCCGTTTGACCTCGTGGAACTCCGGCGTCTCCTCGACCGCCAGCCGGACGACGAGCCCGATCACCACCAGGACGGCGCTGAACAGGAAGGGAATCCGCCAGCCCCAGGCGTGCATGGAGTCCTCGTTCATCCCCAGCACCGGGAGGAAGACCAGGTTGGCCAGCACGAGCCCGGCGGTCGTGCCGGTGTTGACGAGCGAGCCGAAGAAACCGCGCCGGCCGCGGCCGGCGTGCTCCACGGTCATCAGCACGGCGCCGCCGTACTCGCCGCCCGCCGAGATGCCCTGCAGGACGCGGGTGATGACGAGCAGCGTGGGCGCGGCGGCCCCGACCTGTCGGTGGGTGGGCAGCAGGCCGATCGCGAAGGTCGCGGCGCCCATCAGCACGAGCGTCACGATGAGGATCGTCCGGCGGCCGACGCGGTCGCCGAAGTGTCCGAAGATCAGGGCGCCGAGCGGCCGCGCGACGTATCCGACGGCGAAGCTGGACAGCGAGAGCAGGGTCGCCACGAACGGGTCGCTCGAGGGGAAGAAGAGGTCGGCGAAGACGAGCGAGGCGGCGATGCCGTAGCAGGCGTAGTCGTAGTACTCGACAGTGGTGCCGATCCAGCTGGCGATGGCGGCTCTTCTGCGTTGGCGTACGGAACTGGTCGTGGCGGTCATGGCGCCCTCCGTGAGAAGCAAGAAAGGGTAACGCCTCGGTACGAGGGGATCCGGCGGCCCGTTGCCCGCGGCGTCGCCCAAAGCTGCGCCGTACTATGTACGGTTCAAAGAACGAATGTCAAGGGTCGACGATCGGGTGAATTTCCTGAGGTCAACGGGCCAACGGGCGGGCTCTTGACTTCGTACTATGCACCGTACATAGTACGAAGCGTCCTACTCCCGGAGGTCACTGTGCACGAGCGTTACCCGGACGATCGCCTGCGAGCGCCCCGGTTCCCGGTCGCCCCGGCCAGGGCGTACGCCGCCACCCCGCACGGGCTGATCCACTACGCGGAGCAGGGTGCGGGCGTGCCCGTCCTCCTTCTGCACCAGACGCCGCGCTCCTGGGACGAGTACCGGGACGTGCTGCCCCTGCTCGGCGCCCGCTACCGGGCGATCGCCATGGACACACTGGGCTTTGGCGCGTCCGACCGGCCCGCCGGCCCATGGAGCATCGAGCTGTTCGCCTCCGGCGCGCTGGCGCTGTGCGACGCCCTTGAGCTGGAGCAGGTCGCGCTGGTCGGCCACCACACCGGCGGGGTGATCGCCACCGAGATGGCCGCGCGCGAACCCGGACGGGTGAGCGCCCTGGTGCTGTCCGGAGTGCCGTACGTCGACGCCGCCCGGCGGGCCGAGGTGGCGCGACGGCCGCCCATCGACGAGGTGACGCCGCGTCCGGACGGCTCGCACCTGACCGGCCTGTGGAACAACCGCCGGTCGTACTACCCGGACGATCGGCCCGACCTGCTGAACCGCCTGGTACGGGACGCGCTGCACGTCCTGGACCGGGTCGAGGAGGGGCACCGGGCGGTCAACGCCTACCGGATGGAGGACCGCCTCGGCCTGGTGCGCGCACCCGCCCTGGTGCTGTGCGGGGAACAGGACTCGTTCTCCCGGCCCGACATGGCCGCCCTGGTCGAGCGTCTGCCGGACGCCCGGACCGAGCTGCTGCCGGGCACCGGTGTGCCGTCGGCCGACCACCGGCCCGACCTGTTCGCCGCGGCGGTCACGCGTTTCCTCGACCGGGTCCTGCGATGAGCCCGGTGGTGACGTGGGTCGCCACCGGGGGCACCATCGAGGCCGTCGGCCAGGACCGGCTCGACCTGGTGGGTTATGGCGAGAGCGGGCGGCGGATCACCCCGGCGGAGATCCTGGCGGAACTGCCGGAGCTGTCCCGGGTGGCGGACGTGCGGCCGATGCCGTGGAGCGACTCGGGTCGCGCCCAGCTTCCCCCGAGCCATGCCTGGACGGTCGCGGATCTGCTCGACCTGGGACGGCTGGTGCGGCAGGCCGCGGCCACCTCCGACGGCGTGGTGGTCACCTGCGGCACCAACGGCCTGGAGGAGGCCGCGTACCTCCTCGACCGGGTCCTGGACGACGCCGTTCCGGTGGTCGTGACCGGGGCCATGCGCCCCGCGTCGGCGCTGGGCGGTGACGGCCCGGCGAACCTGCTGGGCGCGGTCAGAGTGGCCGCGCACCCGGCGGCGCGCGGCTGCGGCGTGCTCGTGGTGCTCGACGACGTGATCCTTCCAGCGCGCGACGCGACCAAGACGACGACCTACCGCCGCGGAGCGTTCCGATCGCCGCCGTTCGGGCCGCTGGGCTGCGTCGACGCGGACGGCGCGGTGGTCATCCGCCGGCGTCCGGCGCCCGCCTTCCCATCGGCCCGGTTCGACCTGGACGTGCTGCCCGCCGCGCCGCCCCGGGTGGACGTCATCGCCTCCTACCTCGGCGCGGACGGGGCGCTGGTGGACGCCGCGGTGTCCGCGGGGGCGCGCGGGCTCGTGCACGCGGGTCTCGGTGCGGGACATCCCACGCCGGCCGAGTGGGCGGCGCTGAGGACCGCCGCCGGGGCGGGCGTCCTGGTGTGCCAGTCGTCGCGGGTGGGTTCGGGGCGGGTGGTGCCGCACGGCTCGATCCGCGCGGGCGGCTTCGTCGCCTGCGGCGACCTGAGCCCGTGGAAGGCGCGCCTCCTGCTGTGCCTGGCGCTGGCCCGCGGCGACCGCGCGGACGCCGTCCAGACGTTGTTCGACGAGTCCTGATTTGCTGCGTTGCAGCAGGTGATGGGCATTGTCCGCTTGACGCCATACTTTGAACCGTACATAGTACCGATCAATGCACCGACGGAGGTTGACGTGACCGAGGACGACACCGAGGAGGGCGTGCTCGAACTGCGGGTCGAGCAACTGCGCCGGGAGGCCGACGGGGTGCTGTCGGTGACCCTCGCCGACCCCGACGGCGGGCTGCTGCCCGCGTGGGAGCCGGGCGCGCACATCGACCTCGAGCTGCCCGGCCTCGTCCGGCAGTACTCGCTCTGCGGCGATCCCGCCGACCGGTTCACCTACACGGTCGCCGTCCTGCGCGAGGCGGCCTCGCGCGGCGGCTCCGCGTTGATCCATGACGAGCTGCGCCCCGGCGACCTGGTGGAGGTGGGCGGGCCGCGCAACCACTTCGCGCTGGTGCCCGCCGAGCGCTACCTGTTCGTCGCGGGTGGCATCGGCATCACCCCGATCCTGCCGATGATCGCCGCGGCGGAGGCGGCCGGCGCCGCCTGGCGGCTGGCCTACGGCGGCCGGCGCCGCGCGACGATGGCGTTCCTGGACCGGCTGGCCGCGTACGGCGACCGGGTGGACGTCGTCGTCGAGGCCGAGGACGGCCCACTCGACCTCGCCGCCCTGCTCGGCACCCCGCGGCACGGCACCGCCGTCTACTGCTGCGGCCCCGAGGGGCTGCTGGACGCGGTGGAGGAGCGCTGCGCCGCCGGATGGCCCGAGGACGCCCTGCACCTCGAACGGTTCAAGGCCAAGACGTTCGACGTCGACCCGTCGGCGGAGCGGGCCTTCGAGGTGATCTGCGCGCGCTCGCAGCTGACCGTCCCGGTGCCCGCCGCCCGTCCGATCGTCGACTGCCTGGACGAGGCGGGCGTTTCGGTGCCGACCGCCTGCCGCGAGGGCATCTGCGGAAGCTGCGAGGTCAAGATCCTGGACGGTGTCGCCGAGCACCGCGACTCGCTGCTGTCCCACGCCGAGCAGGAGGCGGGTCAGACGCTCATGGTCTGCGTGTCCCGCTCCCGCTCCGACCGGCTGGTACTCGACCTGTGAGCGCCACCGCCGCTCTCGTCCCCACTCTGACGACCTTGGAGGTCACCCATGGCCGAGCCCGCTGAGAAGACGCCCGGCGCGCCCGCCGCCGCCCGTCGCCGGCCCCGCCGCGCCACCGCCCCGGCCGCCGCGAAGGCGCCGTCCCCAGCCGGGCAGGACTGGTCGGCCTGGCCCACGTACAACGACGCCACCTTCGGTTTCCGTGACTTCTGGTATCCGGTGCAATGGGCCAGGAGCATCGGCTCGAAACCGGTCCCGATCACCTTGCTCGGCGAGAAGATCGTCCTGGTCCGCGACGGCGACGACGTACGGGCCCTGCACGACCGCTGCCCGCACCGGGGCGTGCCGCTGTCCCTGGGCCGCCGCCAGTTCGACGGCACCATCAGCTGCCCCTACCACGGGTGGACATTCGACCTGGAGGACGGCCGGCTGAGCGCCGTCCTCACCGACGGCCCCGAGTCGCCGATCTGCGGCAAGCTGGCGGTGCGCACCTACCCCGTGGCGCAACGCCTCGGGCTGGTCTGGGTCTACGTCGGTGACGGCGACCCGCCGCCCATCGAGCGCGACATTCCCTCCGAGCTGACCGAGAACGCCTTCGTCATGGGCGGGCGCACCGACATCCGGGACGGCAACTGGCGCTTCGCCGCCGAGAACGGCTTCGACGAGGGACACGCCAAGTACCTGCACAACACCGCGCTCTGGCGGCTGTTCAAGGTGATGCCCGCCTGGAACAAGACCCGGGTCGTGGACTCGGACGCCGACGGCTGGATCATCCGGGTGCAGGACGAGGTGCACTGGGAGGCGGAGTTCCCCGGCTACGGCACCTGGACCAACAAGCGGTGGTGGAAGCGCATGCCGCTGCCGGACCACCCCGGCAAGTCCGCCGACATCAACCCGGTCATCAAGAAGATGAACATTCCCGGCTTCGTGTCGTTCCGGCTGCCCGGCCTGCTGCGCGTCGCGTATCCCCACTTCATCCACTACGAGTGGTACGTGCCGGTGGACGCCGACCACGTCCGGTACGTGCAGATCATGGTGCGGTTCGAGGACGGCCTGAAGGCCGCGATGTTCAAGGCCAAGTACGTCAGCTGGGTCCGCTGGCTGTTCCACGGCCAGTTCACCGGCCAGGACGCCTGGATGGTGGACGTGATGGACGCGCCGCCGGAGAAGCTGTACCGGCCGGACCTGTCCATCACCGCGCTGCGCCGCCTCGTCGAGAACAGCGACCTGAAGGTGCAGCGCCCCGGGGGCCCCGTTGCCCGCTGAGGCCGCAGGCGCCGCGCCGCCCGGCCGGGACGTCGACGCCGGCGGAGTGCGGCTGCACGTCGCCGAGCTCGGCACCGGCCGGCCCACGGTGCTGCTGCACGGCGGCGGACCGGGCTGCACGGCCTGGACCGACTTCGGCGCGGTGGCCTCCCGGCTCGCCGCGGAGCGCCGGCTGATCCTCATCGACCTGGCGCAGTACGGCCGGTCGGAGGCTCCCGCCATCACCGGACCGGCCGCGCCGTACCACGCCGCCCGTGTACTCGGCGTGCTGGACGCGCTCGGCGTCGACCGGGCCGACTTCGTCTGCCAGTCCCTGGGCGGCGCCGTGGCGTTCGCGCTGGCCGCCCGCCACCCGGAGCGGGCCGGGCGGCTGGTCGTGACCGGGAGCCAGCCGGCGCCCTCGCCGTGCGGGATCCGGTCCGACACCACGCTGGGGCCGCGCGCCCGCGCCGCCTACTACGGCGGCGAGGGCCCCACGCCGGACAAGATGCGCAAGCTGATCGCCGACCTGGAATGGCACGACCCGTCCGCCGTGCCCGAGCACACCGTCCTGCTGCGGTACGAGGCCAGCGTCACGCCGTCCGCCCTGGAACTGGCCGCGGAGGTCACCCGCCGCGGCGCCCCGCCAGATCGCGTTCCTCCCGACCGACCCACCCCGGCCGACGGTGTTTCCCCCGACCAACCCACCCCGGCCGACCTCCCGGCGGCGGCCACGGAGCTGTCCGTCGTACGGTCCCCGGTGCTGCTGCTGTGGGGCGAGCACGACCCGTTCGCGGGTGCCGCCTACGCGCACTCGCTGGCGGCCCGGCTGTCCCGTGCCGACGTCGCGGTGCTGGGTCGCACCGCTCACCATCCCGCCGAGGAGCGGCCCGCCGCGTACGCCGCGCTGGCCATCGCCCACCTGGACGGAAACCTGCCATGACCGACCCACCCACCACGAGGTTCATCATGAGGAAACTGCTGTTCACCGCCGTCGCCGTCGGGCTCGGCATGGCCGTCGCCAAGCCGCTCCGCCGCGCCGCGAGCCAGGCGTTCCTGCACGCCACCGGCACCGTCGTACGGGACGAGCGGCCCGCCGCCGGAGGCCGCTGACATGCCCGCACGCCTGGACGCGCAGCGCCGCGCCTGGACCGAGGCGGCCTGGGCGAGAATCGACGACGGGCGGCTCACCGAACTGACCGCCGGGATGGTGGACATCCCCAGCCCCACCGGGGAAGAGGGCCCGCTGGCCCGCTGGCTGGCCGAGCGGCTGCGCGAGGCCGGGCTGGCCGGCCGCTACCAGCCGATCGACGACGACCAGGGCAACGCGGTCGGCCGGCTGTGCGGCGACGGCACCGGCCCCGACCTCCTGCTGTACGCGCCGATCGACACCCTCACCGTGGGCACCGAGGAGGAGGACGTCCCGCAGGTCGGCCCGGCGCTGCGCGAGGACATGCGCCCGTCGGCGATCGTGGACGGCGACTTCGTCATCGGCCTGGGCGCCAGCAACCCCAAAGGGCACGGCGCCGCGCTGATCGCCGCCGCCGCGGCGGTGGCCGAGGCCGGGATCCCGCTGCGCGGCGACGTGCTGGTCGGCCTCGGCGCGGGCGGCATGCCCACCAACCGGCGCACCGTCCCGCAGGCCCGCCGTCACAACGCCGGACAGGGCAACGGCTGCTCGTTCATGCTGGAACAGGGCGTCTGGGCCGACTACGCGGTCATCGCCAAGCCCGGCTGGACCGCCGCGTGGGAAGAGGTCGGGCTCTGCTGGTTCGAGGTGGTCGTGCGCGGCACCTACAGCTACGTCGGCAGCCGCCACCGGATGCCCTACCGCAACCCGATCGTGGACGCCGGAACCGTCATCGCCGGACTGGAGGAGTGGTTCCCCGAGTACAGCGCGCGGCACACCGGCGGGCTGGTCGCTCCGCAGGGCAACGTCGGCGGCATCGAGGGCGGCTGGCGGCGAACCGCGTCGCTGTCCCCGGCGACCTGCCGGTTCCACGTGGACCTGCGGATCAGCCCGGACACCACGCCGGCGCAGGCCAAGCGGGAGTTCGCCGGGGCGATCGACCGCATCCGCGCCGCGCATCCCGGCATCGGCCTGGACTGGGAGATGACCCTGGCCATCCCCGGTACGCGCACCCCGGAGTCCACCTGGATCGTCACCGCCGCCAAGGCCGCGTGGGAGGAGCTGGAGGGACGTCCGCACGAGCCGATCCTGAACAACAGCGGTGCCACCGACGCCAACATCCTGCGCCAGCGGGGCATCCCCACCGTCCGTACCGGCATGGACCGCATCGGCGACGACGCCCCGATGAGGCTGGACTTCCCCGCCGGGATGAACGTCGTCGACGTACGCGAGGCCCGCAGGCTGACCCGCGCCCTGATCCACACGATCGTCAACACCTGCACCCGCGCCCGCGAGGAGGTCGCATGAGCGAGCGGAGCGAGCGAATCGAAGAACACGGCGTTCCGGTGGTCGCTCCTCCGACGAAGGAGGACTCATGAGTTCCGTCGTGCTGGGGGTGGGCGCGTCGCACAGCACCCTGATGAACACCCACTGGGCCGAGGTGGACCACCTGCCGGAGGCCCACCGGTTCCGCGACGGCCTGAACGAAGCCCGCCGCCTCGTCGAGCAGGCGCGTCCCGACGCCGTCGTCATCGTCGGCTCGAACCACTTCCGCGGGTTCTTCCTGGACATGATGCCGTCGTTCACCGTCGGCGTCGGCGAGGTGAACGGCGCGGGGGAGGCGGGCACGCCGGGAGGACCGCTGCCGGTCGACACCGGCCTGGCCCGCCACCTGGTGGACACGCTGGTCGACGACGGGTTCGACCCGGCGTTCTCGCTGCGCTTGACCGTCGACCACGGCATCACGCACAGCCTGCAGTACCTCGTGCCCGGGCTGGACGTCCCGATCGTCCCGGTGGTGGTGAACATGTTCGCGCCGCCGCTGCCGTCGCTGCGCCGCTGCCACCGGCTCGGCGCGGCGATCGGCGCGGCCGTGCGCTCCGACGGCCACGGCAAACGCGTGGTGGTGATCGCCTCGGGCGGGCTGTCCCACCGGCTGCCCTGGCCGAAGTGGTTCGACGCCCTGACCGACGACGACCGGTTCCTCGTCCAGGCGTGGTTGAACGGCCGCGACTCCTGGAGCGAGTACGAGGTCCGCCGCCGCCAGATCATCCGCGCGGCCGAACCCGACATCGACCCCGAGTTCGACGCCCGGTTCCTGGACCTGCTCCGCGGCGGTGACCTGGAGCCGATCCTCGACATGAGCACTGACGAGCTGACCGCGGAGGCCGGCAACGGCGCCCAGGAGATCCGTTCCTGGATCGCGATGGCCGCCGCCGTGGGCCCCGCCACCGGCCGGACGCTCGCCTACGCCCCGATCGACGCCTGGCTCACCGGCATGGGCGTCGCGGCCCTGACCCCCGATTCCCGACAGGAGACCTGATCATGACCATCTGGACCGACCTGACCGGCGTCGACCACGCCCTGCGGCACGTCGACGTGAACGGGCTGCGCACCCGCGCCCTGCAGGCGGGCGACGGCGAGGCGGTGGTGTTCCTGCACGGCACGAGCGGGCATCTGGAGGCGTTCGTCCGCAACATCCCGGCGCACTCGCGCGAGTACGCCTGCCACGCCATCGACATGATGGGCCACGGCTACACCGACGGTCCGGACGAGCCGTACCGGATCCCCGGCTATGTCCGGCATGTCCTCGGCTACCTCGACGCCTGCGGCATCGAACGGGCCCACTTCGTCGGAGAATCGCTGGGCGGCTGGGTCGCCGCGCGGCTCGCCGCCGACCACCCCGACCGGGTGGGCCGGCTCACCCTGGTCGCTCCCGGCGGCACCGTCGCCAACCCCGCCGTCATGGAGCGGATCAAGACCAGCACCCGTGCCGCGGTGGAGACCGACGACATCGACCTCACCCGCAAGCGGCTGCACCTGCTCATGCACGACCCGGCCGCGAACGTCTCCGAAGAGCTGGTCCAGGTCCGGCACGCCATCTACCACCGGCCCGAGTTCGTCAAGGCCATCGGCAACCTGCTCTGCCTGCAGGAGATGGAGAACCGCACTCGGGATCTGCTCACCCCCGAGCAGATGGGCCGCATCGCCGCCCCCACGCTGATCGTGTGGGGCGCGCAGAACCCGTTCGGCGACGTCCCGGAGGCGCACCGGATGAACGCGGCGATCCCCGGGTCCCGCCTGGAGATCTTCGGCGAGTGCGGCCACTGGCCGCAGCACGAGCACGCCGACCGGTTCAACGAGCTCCACCTGGCGTTCCTGGAAGAGGCATGACGGTCCCGAAGGTCGGCATCCGCCTCCCTCCCTGTGCGCCCGCCGGCCACCTGGTGCGTACCGTCCGGCGGGCCGAGGAACTGGGCTTCGACCAGGCGTGGTTCCCTGACTCGCAGCTGCTGTGGCGGGACGTGTTCACCACTCTGACCGCCGCCGCCCTCGGCACCGAGCGGATCGGGCTGGGCACCGCCGTCACCAATCTGGTCACGCGGCACCCCGCCGTACTGGCCTCCGCCGCCCGCAGCGTCGCCGAGCTCGCGCCGGGCCGCCTCACCCTCGGCCTCGGCGTCGGCAACAGCTCGGTCGGGCCGATCGGGCTGCGCCCGTCCACCGGCGCCGAGATGCGCTCCGGGTTCGCGCAGCTGCGCGCCCTGCTGAACGGGGAGGACTGGGACTTCGGCGGCACGGTGTCCCGGCTGCGCGAGCCGCTGCCGGTGCCGCTCTACATGGCCGCCAGCGGGCCGCGCAACCTGCGCCTGGCCGGCGAGATCGCCGATGGGGTCGTCCTGCTCAGCGGCGTCTCCCCGGAGCCCCTGGCCGGCGCGTCCGCGCGGGTGCGCGAGGGCGCCGACGCGGCGAGGCGCGGCCGGGTCCCGCTGGTCGCCTCGGCGTTCTGCGCGGTGACCGACGACGTGGAACGGGCGGCGCGGCGGCTCAAGCCGATCTGCGCCTCGATCGCGCAGACCGGCGGGGCCAGGGCCCTGGCCCTGTCCGGCATCGAGCTGGACGTGCCCGACCGCGTGGACGGCGTCTACCCCGACCTCGTACACGCCGAGGACTGGGACCGGGCCGTGGAGATCTGCTCCCGCTGGGTCAGCGACGAGGCCGCCACCGCGTTCGCCCGCGCGTTCTGCCTGTTCGGCACGGCCGGGGAGATCCGTACGCGACTGCGTGAACTGGGCGACGGGGGAGTGGGCGGCGTCTACCTGCAGCACGTCGGCTCCTACGACCTGCCCGAGGAACTGATCGAAACGGTCGGGCGTGACGTTCTGCCCGCGTTGCGGGAGGACGGGTGACGCTCCTCACCGAACTGGCCGCCCGCGCCGTACGGGCACCGCGACGCGCGGACGCGGCGGCCCGGTCGCTGACGTCGCTGCACGTCCTGGACACCCTCGGCTGCGTCGCGGCCGGTGCCACGCATCCGCTGGCGTCCGCGCTCGCCGCCGTCGGCGTCCCGGGCGGCGGCGGCACGCTGACGGTGACCGGGCTGCCGGGACGGCATTCGCTGCGTACGGCGGTGCTCATCGAGTCCACGCTGGCGCACGTGGACGAGTCCGACGCGCTGCACCCGGCCGCCGCCGTGGTGCCGTCCGCGGTGACCGTGCCCGCCGCGCTGGCGGTGGCCGACCAGGAGCGCCGGTCCGGCCGGGCGGTCGTGGACGCGGTGCTCGCCGGGTACGAGACGGTCGTCGAGGCGGGGCTGCGGTTCGGCGGCCCCCGCCTCTACGAACGGTCCTGGTGGCCGACGGCCCTGTTCGGCGGGCTCGGCGCGGCGGCGGCCACGGCGTCCCTGCTCGATCTGGACGAGCGGCGCACGGTCCACGCGCTCGGCATCGCCGCGGCCGGGCTCGGCGGGCTGCTCGGCTCGGACGCCCTGGGCACCGGCCACTACCTGCTGGCCGGCCGCGCCGCCGCCGACGGCGTGGAGGCCGCCTACCTGGCCCGGGCCGGCGCGACCGCCGCTCCGGGCATCCTCGACGACCCGGCCGCGGCGGCGTTGGGCACCGTACCCGCCGGTCACTCCGGAGCCGTCCTCCACCTGACGGACTGCGCCTTCAAGGCGTACCCGTGCGCCCGCCCCCTCCACGCCGCCCTGGACGCCCTGACCGCCATCGGAGAGGAGAGTCTGCCGCTGTCCACCGCGCGGCGCATCGAGATCGAACTGCCCGAACCGCTGCTGCGCTTCGTCACGGCCGATCGTGAACCGCCGGGCCCCACCGAGGCGGCGGCCAGCGCCGCGTTCGCGGTCGGCGCCCTGCTCCACGGCGCGGTCGACGACGTGTCCTTCTACCGCGGCCCGCTGCCCCCGGACGTGCCCGACGTCGCGCTGCGGCCCGCACCCGACCTGAACGCCGCCCTCCCGGACCGCTGGAGCGCCCGGGTCACCGTGCGCGGCGACGACACCGTCGTCCGCCGGACGTGCGAGCAGGCGCGCCCGCCCACGGCGGACGCGGTCGTCGCCAGGTTCCGCCGCCGGCTGGGCCCCACTCCCGACGCGGACGCCCGCGTGCGACGCTACCTGGCGCTGGACGACCTGCCCGAGGTGAGCATGCTGCGCAGCATGTCGCCGTACTAGTTGCCGTATCCTGTACCGGACGATCGTCCGGAGAGCAGAGGAGCCCGACATGGCCCGCGGGGGTGCCCGGCGCGCTGGCCGCGCACTCAGCCTGGAGAGCATCGTCGAGATCTCTCTGCGGATCGCCGACGCCGAGGGGCTGGAGGAGCTGACGATCCGCCGGATCGCCGCCGAACTCGGCGTCGGCGCGATGACCCTGTACGGCTACGTGCGCAGCAAGGACGAGATCCTCGACGCGATGGCCGACCACGTGCTCGGCGGCCTCCGCATCCCCGAGGCCGACCCCGCCGACCCGGCCGCCGTGCTGCGCGCCGCGGCCACCGGCTTCCTCGGCATGATGCGCCGGCACCCGAGCATCGTCCAGCTGATGACCAGCCGGGTCACCATGAGCATCCACTCCATGGAGGGCGGCCTGGAGGGCGTCCTCGCCCGGTTCCTGGAGGCGGGCCTGACACCGGAGCTCGCCGTCCGCTGCTACTCCTTCCTCATCACGTACGCGCTGGGCTTCGCGGGCTACCAGCACCCGCGCCCCTGGGGCCACACGGACCGCCCGGACAACGCCGAACTGCGCCGGCAGCGCACCCACTTCTACGCGTCGCTGCCCGCCGAGAAGTTCCCCAGCATCGTCGCCATCGCCGACGACCTCGTCGCCCTCCCCGCCGACGACCAGTTCGACTTCGCGGTGGAGTGCTTCATCACCTCGGTCCTCGCCGGCCGCGCCTGAGGGCCGCACCGCTCGGATCCCGCACGCTTGGAACGGCGGTTCCCTGGTCCTGAAGCGTGCAATTTTCGCGTAACACGCCATTGACATCCCTGAAATCGGGGCTACTGTATCACCTCAACGATCACGTGAACGTTAATGTAAGGACGCGCGATGCCAGAGAAACGGTTCTCCCGCAGGTGGACGAAGGCCGCGGTTCTCGCTGCCACGGCCCTACTCGTGCTGGCGAACGCATCCGCGGCCATGGCCGCCGGGGCGGGTAAGGACAACGGCCGGGCGCGGTCCATCGACGTCCGGGTGGGCAGCTACAACGTCTGCGGTCACGGCTGTCTGCCGACCAAGGAGGAGTGCGAGCGGGTCATCGGCCGTGACTGCGCGACCAAGCTCAAGCCCTGGGCCGACGGCCGGGCGGCGGCGGTGGCCGAGGACATCGACGCGGCCGGGCTGGGGGTCGTCGCGACCCAGGAGATCGGCAACAACCCGACGCCGACGCAGGCCGGCGTCGACGTCGAGTCCTACCGTGCCCCGCTGACCGCGGCGCTCGCGAAGCACGGGTACGCCGAGGCGCCCGCCGACTACGCGAACGCCCGCCACCCCTGGTACGGCTACCCGCTCAAGTCCGGCGCCGGCCGGTTCACCTACTACGACGCCTCGCGCTACTCCCACCTCGACGAGCACGGACGCGCGCTGCCCCACGACCTGTTCTGGCTGCCCGACTCGACCGAGATCTACGGCAAGACCATGACCTGGAACATCCTGCGCGAGCGGGCGAGCGGCGTCCGCTTCGTCGTGGTCGACATGCACCTGGAGTACCGCAAGAACGGCGCGACCGACCCCAACGGCTGGACCAAGAACTGGGACCAGGTCCGGTACGGCGACGCGCGGAGGACCGCCGAGGAGCTCACCCTCCACAACCCCCAGACCAGAGACCTGCCGATCGTGTTCGCCGGGGACATGAACTCCGGTTCGACCGCGGACGGCGCGAGCGCGGTCGACGCCTTCTCCGACGTCGGCTTCGTCGACGCGCACGCCGTCGCCGCCCGCCGCGTCGGCGACGAGTACGCCTCCTTCAACGGCGGGAAGATCCCGCTTCCCGCCGGGGAGAAGATCGACCACATCTTCGTCCGGAAGGGCACTCCGGTCCGCGACTGGGTGCTGGTTCCGCAGACGACCGAGACGTCCGGAGCGCCGGCGGACCTGCTCCGTTCCGACCACAACCTCTCCTACGCGAACCTCCGCCTGAAAGGAACGTCCCGTTGACGACCACGCCGCACGTCGATCCGCGTCTGCTCGACCCGAAGCTGGCCAAGTTCAACCCACTGCGCCGGATCCTCGTGCACGACGACTTCAACGACGGCACCCACGGGTGGGTCGAGCTGATCGGCAACCACGATGAGCACGGTGACCTCGACACCGTCGATGAGCACATGTCCGACTTCCGCCCACCGCAGCTCAGCTCCTGCAGCTTCTTCGACGTCGGCACCCACGGCGCCATGTCGGGCACGTACGCGCTGAAGGTCGCCACCCGCCCCGTCGCCGGGCACACCGGCGTCGCGATCCGCCGGCTCACCATGTCGGGCCGCGGCCGGGTCCAGTTCGAGACGTACCTGGCGTACAAGGCCGAGGCGGCCTCGGCCGAGAACGGCGCCGCGACCGCGGCCGGCGGCGGACGGTGGGACGCGAACAACCACCCGTCGGAACAGCAGTTCGGCGCGTTCACCGTCGCGACCGACATCTGCGACGGCGTCCGGTACCACACCGTGGCGCGGTACCTGAACACCGACCTGGATCATCAGGTGCGGCACCAGTGGGTGTATCCCACCGTCCCCGAGCCGACGCCGCGCGAGCACTTCGAAGGCAAGGTCAAGCTGCCGCGGACGGCGGACTTCACCGCTCCGAACCCGGAGGACTGGAAGCCGTTCGGCGAGCCGCAGGAGATGTGCTTCAACGAGGTCCCCACCAAGGTCAACTGGCACTACCTGCGCTGGGTGATCGACACCAGCACCCGTAAGAACGTCGAGCTCCAGCTCAACGACGTCGTCCACGACATGTCCGACGTCCCGGTCCCGCCGTACGACGAGCACTACGGGTCGCTGCAGAACCTGCTCAACTTCTACGTCTCCGTCCGCACGCACACCGATGTCCGGAACTTCCTGTACCTCGACTCGGTACTGATCTCGGTGGACTGGTGAGAAAGGCCCCGATGAACATGCGACAGTCACTCACCGCCGTCATTGAGCGCAACACGACGCTGACCGGCGAGTTCACCACCGAGCCCTACGAGGCCGCCTGGGCCGGCGAGGCCCGCTGGTTCGTCCGGGTACTCGACGCCGCCGGACGTCGCCCCCGCCTCGTCGCGCGCACGCAGATCTCGCCGGACGGCCTGCACTGGTGCGACCTGGACGAGACCGACCAGAGCATCTCGCCCGCCGACGGCCCCGTGCACAGCTGGCCGGCGACCGGGTTCGGCGGCTGGCTCAGGCTGCGCGGCACCGTCGTCGACGAGGCGGCCGACCCCGCGCCGGACGAGTCCGCGCGGCTCAAGGTCCTCATCTACCTGGCGCTGAAGGCATGACCGGGGCGGCGGCATGAGGACGACAGGCAGGCCGGGCGCCGGCGGCGCGCACATGGGGCGACGGGACTTCCTCGCCATGGCCGGGCTCGGATCCGCGAGCGTGCTCGTGTCCGGCTGCGGATTCGGAGGCGGTGGCGGCGGCGCTCCCAAGGGTGCGCTGCGCGCCGCGTTCGGCCAGCCGGTCACCGACCTGGATCCGTACAACGCCGCGACGGCGGTCGACGAGGCGTCGCTGATCGTCAAGCGCCTGGTGTTCGACACGCTCGTGCGGCGCCAGGGCGACCGGCTGGTCCCGGGGCTGGCGAGCGGCTGGGAGCGGACGAACGACACGACCTGGGTGTTCACGCTGCGGCGCGGCGCCCGGTTCCACGACGGGACGCCCGTCACCGCGGCCGACGTCGCGGCCTGCCTGAAGCGGACGCGGGCGGTCGCCTCCGCGCAGATGCCGTTGTGGGCGTCGGTCACCAAGGCCGAGGCACGGGACGACCACACGGTGGTCTTCACCACCGACGGTCCGCTCGGTTCGCTTCCGGTCAACCTCACCCTGCTCTTCGTCGTCCCGGCCGCCCGGGTCGCCGATCCGGAGCAGAAGCGCCGTCCGATCGGGTCGGGGCCGTTCCGCGTCACCGGGTTCACGCCGTCGACCTCGGTGGAGCTGGCGCGCTTCGACGACTACTGGGGCGGCCGGTCCGACCTGCCCGGGATCTCGATGCCGTACATCGCCGAGACCTCATCGGCGATCACCGCCCTGCGCACCGGGGACATCGACCTGCTGTGGCCGATCCCACCGGACCAGCTACCGGAGGTCACCGGGGTGAAGGGCGTCACCGTCGAGCCCGTCCCCTCGTGGACGTACTACCTCAACTGGTTCAACTGCTCGCGCGCGCCGTTCACCGACGCCAACGTGCGGCGGGCCATGTGCCAGGCCGTCAACCTGCCCCAGATCGTGGACCGGCTGTTCGGCCGCGGCGGACAGCAGATGCGCGCGCCGATCCCGGCGACGGTCGCCGGGTACGCCGCGCAGGAGCCCTGGACCTACGACCCGGCCGCCGCGAAGCGCCTGCTCGCCGCGGCCGGGCTCGGCCGGGGTTTCACCACCTCGATGATGTGGTTCGACGCCACCGGCCCGCTCTCCCGCGAGCTCGCCGAGGCGATGATCTCCTCGTGGGCCGACATCGGGGTCACGGTCCGCCCGCAGAGCATCGAGAAGGCGCAGTGGCTCGAACGCCTGAACAGCCTCGACTGGGACATGAACCTCCAGACGAACACGGTGACCACGGGCGACGCCGCGTTCACCGTCGGCCGCCTGTACACCTCCAAGGCCCACCGGATGGGCTACAAGAACCCGGCCCTCGACCAGCTCCTGGCGCGCGCCGCGGCGGCACCGTCCGGCTCGGAGCGCGACGGCCTCTACGGTGAGGCGTGCAAGATCATCTGGTCCGACGCCGTCGGACTGTTCCCGCTCACCCTCGTCACCGGGTATGGGCGTTCGAGCCGGCTCACCGGCTTCACGCCTGCTCCGAACAACCAGCCCGACCTCGCGGCGGTGAGGCGCCGATGACACCGTGCCGGAGGATCCGATGAGCCCACGACGCCGTACGACGCTGCGTGACATCGCCGAGTCGCTCGACCTGTCGGTCAACACCGTCTCACGGGCGCTCGCCGACAAGGACGCGGTCGGCGTGGAGACGCGCAGACGCGTCAAGGCCGAGGCCGAACGCCTCGGCTACGTGCCCAACACGATGGCCCGCTCGCTCGTCCTGCAGAACGCGATGACCCTCGGGCTGGTCATCACGAACCCGTCCAACCCGTTCTACGCCCGCCTCATCTCCGCGATCGAGGAGCGCGGGCGCACCCGCGGCTACTCGCTCATGCTGATGGTCACCGAGGACTCGGTCGACAACGAGCGCCGCGCCGCGGAGGAGCTGATGCGGTGGGGCGTCGACGGAGTGCTGGCGATCCCGGTCCAGCACGGCGCCGAGCACTGGGAACGTCTGCGCAAGTCCGGCGTCCCCCTCGTCCTGCTCAACCGTGACCTGCCCGGCCTCGACGTCGACCTGGTCGGCGTCGACTACTACGCCGGCGCCCGCGCGGCGACCGAGCACGCGCTGAGCACCGGCGCCACCGAGCTGTACCTGGTCGAAGAGGACCTGGACATCTCACCGGTCGCCGAGCGTATCCGCGGGTTCCGCGACACGCTCGCCGCCCACGGGCTCGGCGCCCCCGACGACGCGGTCGTCCGCGTGGACTCACCGGAGGACGTCTCCGTGTCGATACCGTTCGACCCCGGTCCCGCGTACGGGCTCGGCGCCGACCTCGCCCGGAGGGCCGGACCCGGCGCGGTCGTGCTCGCCGGCAACGACTACCACGCCCTGGGTCTGTGCCGCGCCTTCTCCGAACAGGGCCTGCGGGTGGGCGTGGACGTCGGCGTCATCGGGCACGGCGACCATCCCTTCTCGGCCTACCTCGACCCGGCGCTGACCACGGTGCGGCTGCCCGCGCCCGAGGTGGGGCGGGCCGGCATCGACCGGCTGCTCGAACACGTCGAGACCGCCGCGGGATCCGGTGGACCCGACGGCGCCGTGACCGGCCCGACGCACACGCTGCTGCCTCCCGAGCTCGTCGTGCGCGCATCCGTGCCCGGGACCGCCGGAGGTGAGCACTGATGGGAGCGTTCGTCGCGAAGCGGCTCGGACAGGCCGTGATCGTGGCCTGGGGAGCATTGACGCTGGTCTTCATCATCGTCCGTGTCGTGCCCGGAGACCCCGCGAAGCTCATCCTCGGCCCGGACGCCTCGGCCGACCAGCTCAAGCACGTACGGTCGGACTTCGGCCTCGACCATCCGCTGTGGCGGCAGTACCTGGAGCATCTCGGGGGAGTCCTGCACGGCGACCTCGGCGACTCGTGGCGCCTCGGCGGTTCAGCGCTCGGCGACACGCTCGAACGCTTCCCCGCCACTCTCACGCTGTCGCTGGTCGCGCTCGTGCTGACCATCCTGCTCGGCTTCCCGCTCGGGATGCTGTGCGCACGCCGGCCCGGCAAGGTGCTGGACCTGCTGGTGTCCACCGGGTCGCTGGTCGGGCAGGCCGTTCCGTCGTTCTGGCTCGGCATCGTCCTGATCCTGCTGTTCGCCCGCGAGCTGGGATGGCTGCCCGCGACCGCGGACGGGTCGTTGGCCGGGGTCCTGCTGCCGGCCTTCACCCTCGCGCTGCCGTTCATCGGCTGGCTCGCCCGCCTGGTGCGCAACGGCGCGCTGGAAGAGGGCGCGAAGGACTACGTGCGTACGGCCCGCGCCAAGGGCGTGCCGGAGGGCCTGGTCCAGTACGTGCACGTGGGCCGGAACATCGCGGTCCCGGTCGTCACCGTGCTCGGCCTCCTGATGGGCAACTTCATCGCCAACGCGGTCATCATCGAGGTCGTCTTCTCCTGGCCCGGCATCGGGTCGCTGATGGTGGACGCGATCACGAACCGCGACTACGCCGTCGTCGAGGCCGCGGTCCTCACGATGACGGTGTCCTACATCGCCCTGAACCTGCTCGTGGACGTCGTCTACTTCGCCCTCGACCCGCGCCTCACCCCGGAGAACGCATGACAGCCATTACCGTGCCGGCTGAAGGAGCCGCAGCACGCGCCAAGACCGGCGGTCGGCGCGTCCCTGTACGCGTGTGGGTGGGCGTCGGAGTGCTGGCGTTGTTCGTCCTCGCCGCGCTCGTCGGCCCGCTGCTGTGGCCGTACGATCCGGTGGCGACGCATCTGGCCGACCGGCTCCTCGCGCCCGGCGGCCGTACCGCCACGGGATCGATCGCCTGGCTCGGCACCGACCAGGTGGGCCGCGACCTGTTCGCCAACCTGCTCGCGGGGGCCCGGATCACGCTTCTCGTCGCCGGCGCGACCGTCGTCGTCGGTGGCGCCGTGGGTCTCGTCGTCGGCCTGGTCTCCGGCTACTTCGGCGGCCCGCTGGACACCGTCCTCTCGCGCGTCGGCGACGTGCAGCTCGCCTTCCCCTCGATCCTGCTCGCGATCCTGCTCGCCGGAGTCCTCGGCCCGAGCATCACCAACATCGTCATCACCCTGGCGATCACCCGCTGGGTCATCTTCGCCCGCGTCGTCCGCGCGTCGGCCATGTCGACGCGACGGCTGGAGTACGTCGACTCCGCCCGCGTCCTCGGCTGCGGGCACCTCCGCATCCTCGTCCGGCACGTGCTGCCGTCCTGCTGGCAGCCGCTGCTCGTCGCGGCGACGGTCCAGGTCGGCCTGGTGATGGTCGCCGAGGCGTCGCTGAGCTTCCTCGGTCTCGGCGTACCGGTCGACACGGCCTCCTGGGGCGCGACGGTCTCGATCGGGCGGGACTACCTGGGGTCGGCGTGGTGGATCTCCACGGTGCCGGCCGCCGCCCTCGCGCTCGTCGTCACCGCGGTCGGCGTGGTCGGCGACGGATTCCGTGACCTGTCCGACCCCCGGTCCCAGATCTGAATGAGAGGAGCGACCGATGTCTTCCACCGTTGAGGAGGTCGCCGGGGCCACCGAGGCGACCCCGGTCGCGCGGCTGCGCGGAGTCCACATCGGCTTCGGCGCCCCGGGGAGGGAACGCCCGGTCGTCCGGGGCGTCGAACTCGACCTCGTACCGGGCCGGGTCACCGCCCTGGTCGGGGAGTCCGGCAGCGGAAAGTCCCTGACGACACTCGCCCTCATGGGCCTGCTGCCCGGCGGCGCGCGTGTCAGCGCCGGGTCGGTCGAGATCGACGGGCAGGACACGGCCGGTTTCACCGACGCGCAGTGGCGCCGCCTGCGCGGGCCGAAGATCGCGATGGTCTTCCAGGACCCGATGGCCGCCCTGAACCCGTCGTTCACGATCGGGTGGCAGGTGGCCGAGACGTTCCGGCGTCACCAGGGCGTCTCGCACCGGACCGCGAGGGCCCGGACGATCGAGCTCATGCGGACCGTCGGGATCCCCGACGCCGAGCACAAGTACCACTCCTACCCGCACGAGTTCTCCGGAGGGATGCGCCAGCGCGCGATGATCGCCATGGCGCTGGCCCTCGAACCGGAGGTGCTGCTCGCCGACGAACCCACCACGGCCCTCGACGTGACGGTGCAGGCGCAGATCCTGCGCCTGCTCACGACCCGGCAGGCCGAGGCGCGGATGGCGATGCTGCTCGTCTCGCACGATCTGGGAGTGGTGGCCCGCGTCGCGCAGCACGTGGCGGTGATGTACGCCGGGCGGATCGTCGAGGCCGGCACCCTCGACGAGGTCTACACCACCCCGGCGCATCCCTATACGCGCGGGCTGCTCGACGCGATGCCCGACCCCGGCCGCCCCGGCCGGCTCGTCCCCATCGAGGGTCAGCCGCCGGCTCCCGGCCACCTGCCGGCGGGTTGCGCCTTCGCGCCACGCTGCCGCTTCGCCACCGAGGTGTGCCGGACCGACGACCCGGCGACGCTTCCCGTACCCGGCCGTGGCACCTCCACCGGCCACGTCGCAGCATGTCACCACAGTGCCCGGATTCTCGGCACGGAGCCGGAGGCGCGTTCGTGAACACCGCACAGGCAAGCGTTCCCGAGGCCGGCACCGCACTGCTGCGGATCCGCGGCCTGCGTGCCGGATACGCCACCCGCGGCCGGTCCGGGTTCGGCCGGCGCCGCGTCGACGCGGTCGCCGGCGTCGACCTGACGGTCCATGCGGGCCAGACCCTCTGCGTGGTGGGCGAGTCCGGCTGCGGCAAGTCGACTCTGGCCCGGTCGGTCGTGGGCCTGCTGGACCCGTTCGCCGGGTCGATCTCCTTCGGGGACGTCGACCTGTCCGCGGCGGGACGGCGTGAGCGGCACCGGGTCGCCCGCGACCTGCAGATGGTCTTCCAGGACCCGTACACCTCCCTGAATCCGCGGATGCGCGTCGCCGACGTCATCGCCGAGGGCTGGCACGTGCACCGGGGCGTGCTCCCCGCCGGCGAGCACGCGGCCGAGGTCGACCGCCTGCTCTCCCTCGTCGAACTGGACTCCTCCTACGCCGGACGCCGGTTGCACGAGCTGTCGGGAGGACAGTGCCAGCGGGTGAGCATCGCGCGAGCCCTGGCCCTGCGGCCGAAGCTGATCGTGTGCGACGAGGCGGTCTCCGCCCTCGACGTGTCGGTACGCGCGCAGGTCCTCAACCTCCTCATGGACCTGCAGCAGGAGCTGGGAGTCGCCTACCTGTTCATCTCGCACGACCTCGACGTGGTGCGCCACATCGCGGACGAGGTGGCGGTGATGTACCTCGGCACCATCGTCGAGCACGGCACCGCCGCACAGGTCTTCCAGAACCCGCGGCACCCCTACACCCGGGCGTTGCTGTCGGCGGCCCCGTCGATCCACGACCGTCCGGGCGGTACGAACGAGTCCGCGCTGACCGGCGAGGTCCCGTCACCGGCGGCGCCGCCGTCGGGGTGCCGGTTCCGGACCCGGTGCCCGATCGCGGCCGACGTCTGCGCCGCCGAGGTACCCGAGTTGCGGGTCCGCGGCGACGCCGACCACGCGGCGGCATGCCACTTCGCCGGCGAGAACCCCGCCACCGGAAGCTGACCACGAGCAAGGCCGAGGCCCGGCACCCCACCGCCGAGCGGCGGGAGGTGCCGGGCCGACCAAGTGTCGCCCGCCGCCGCGGCGATTCGTGGGCGGGTGGGAGGTTACGTGTGGGCGAGCAGGATCGCCGGGTTCTCCACGCAGTCGGCCACGTAGCGCAGGAAGCCCCCGGCGGTGCCCCCGTCGCAGACCCGGTGGTCGAAGGTGAGGGACAGCTGTGCGACCTTGCGCGCCGTGACCGTGCCGTCGACCACCCAGGACCGGTCGATGATGCGGCCGACGCCGAGGATCGCCGCTTCCGGATGGTTGATGATCGGGGTGGATCCGTCCACGCCGAAGACGCCGTAGTTGTTGAGCGTGAACGTCCCTCCGGTCAGCGCCGATGGTGGCAGCCTCCCCGAGCGTGCCAGGCCGGTGAGGCGGGTCAGCTCCGCGGCGAGCCGCGCGGTCGTCATCAGGTGCGCGTCGTGGACCACGGGCACGACGAGGCCCCGGTCGGTCTGCGCGGCGAAACCGAGGTTGACGTGCCCGTGCCGGACGATCTCGGCGCGGTCGGTGTCGACCGAGGAGTTCAGCTCGGGGAACCGCGTCAGGCCGTCCACGCAGATGCGGGCCAGCAGGGCGAGCAGCCCGATGCCGAGGTCGGGGCGGACCCGCGCGAGCGCGTTCTTCGCGTCGAGCAGCCCAGTCGCGTCGACGTCCACCCAGGTCGTGGCGTCCGGGATCTCCCGGCGGCTGCGGCTCAGCTTGTCGGCCACGGTCCGGCGCAGGCCGCGCAGCGGGATGCGCTCGGCCCTCAGCGCCCTCACCGGCGCGGCGGCGGGCTCCTCGGGCGCGCCCTGGGCGATGGCCTGTTCGACGTCGCGGCGGAGGATCACGCCGTGCGGTCCGGTGGGCCGGACGGCGGCGAGGTCCAGTCCGTGTTCGCGGGCCATCCTGCGGACGAGCGGGGAGATCACGCGAAGCGCGCGCGGCGGTTCGGGGGCGGGCGCCGGCGGCGCGGCCTCGGCGGTCTTCCGGCCGGCGAACCGGGAGCCGCGGCGCCGCCCGCGCGTCCCGGCCGTATGGCCCGTGCCGTAGCCGATCAGGACGTTGCCGGAGCCGGCCTGTTCCTCCTCCCGGTAGCGGGCGGCGTCGGGGTGCGTGCCCGGATCCCCGCCCGCGGCGTCGGCCGGCTCGCCGGCGGCGGGGCCGATCTCGATGAGTGGTTCGCCCACCGCCAGCACGGTGCCCGGCTCCGCGTGCAGTCGCCGTACGGTCCCGGCGTAGGGGACCGGCACCTCCACGGCCGCCTTGGCGGTCTCCACCTCCACCACGACCTGGTCGACCTCGACCGGGTCGCCGACGGCGACCTTCCACTCGAGGATCTCGGCCTCGGTCAGGCCCTCGCCGAGGTCGGGCAGGCGGAACACCTGCCGCGTGAGGACGGTCGTCATGACGCCTCCCGGTCCAGGTGGAGGACGTCGGGTTCGTCGTCGAACTGCAGCCGGTCCACCGCGTCGAGGATCCGGTCGGCGTCCGGCAGGTACGCGTGCTCCAGTTTCGGCGGCGGATAGGGGATGTCGAAGCCCGTGACCCGCAGCACGGGGGCGGCGAGCGAGTGGAAGCAGCGTTCCTGTACGCGCGCCGCGACCTCCGCGCCCACTCCGGCGAACCCCTGGGCCTCCTGGACCACCACGCAGCGGCCCGTCCCGCGCACCGAGGACACGACGGTCTCGTCGTCGAACGGGACGAGCGTGCGCAGGTCCACCACCTCCAGGTCGACGCCGTCCCGGGCCGCGGCCTCGGCCGCCTGGAGCGCCACCGGGACGCCGGGCCCGTAGGCGACCAGCGTCGCGTCGCGCCCCTCGCGCCGTACCGCCGCCCGCCCGAACCCCGCGGCGCGGCGGTCGGCTGGGTCGGTCTCACCCTTGGACCAGTACAGCCGCTTGGGCTCCATGAAGATCACCGGATCGGGGTCGGCGATGGCGTCGCGCAGCAGCCAGTACGCGTCGTCCGGAGTCGCGGGCGTGACCACCTTCAGGCCCGGCGTGTGGGCGTAGTAGGCCTCGCTGGAGTCGCAGTGGTGCTCGACGCCGCCGATGCCGCCCGCGTACGGGATGCGGATCACGATCGGCAGCGACAGCCGGCCGCGGGTGCGGTTGCGCGTCTTGGCCACGTGCGAGGCGATCTGCTCGAAGGCCGGGTAGGCGAAGGCGTCGAACTGCATCTCCACCACGGGGCGGAAACCGCCCATCGCCATGCCCACGGCCAGGCCCACGATGCCCGCCTCGGCGAGCGGGGTGTCGAAGCACCGTTCTTCGCCGAACTCCTTGGTCAGCCCGTCGGTGATGCGGAAGACCCCGCCGAGCGGGCCGACGTCCTCGCCGAAGACGAGCACGCGCTCGTCCGCGTCCAGCGCGTCCCGCAGCGCGGTGTTCAGCGCCTGCGCCATCGTCATCGCGGCCATGTCAGTCCTCCGGTGAGGTGAGTTCGGCCGTGAGCGAGGCCCGCTGCTCGCGCAGCTGGGGGGTGGGCTCGGCGAAGACGTGGTCGAACAGCTCGTACGGGTCGGTCCGCGTGTCGGCGTTCATCCGCTCCCGGACCCGTGAGGCGAACTCCTCGGCGGCCTCGTGCGCCGAGGCGACGCTCTCCGCGTCGAGCAGGCCCCGGTCGCGCAGGTACGTCTCCAGCCGGGCGAGGGGATCGGCCGCCTCCCACCGGGCGACCTCCTCCGGATCGCGGTAGCGGCCGGCGTCGTCGGCGTTGGTGTGCGGGTCCATGCGGTACGTGTGCGCCTCGACCAGGAACGGGCCGTCTCCGGCCCGCGCGTGGCGCACCGCCGCGGTCAGGACGGACAGCGTCGCGACGAGGTCGTTGCCGTCCACCTGCTCGGACCGGACGCCGTAGCCGATCCCCTTGTACGCGAGCGCGGGGGCGGCGGTCTGCCGGGCCAGCGGCACCGAGATCGCGTACTGGTTGTTCTGCACGAGGAACACGACGGGGGAGCGGAGGACCGCGGCGTAGTTGAGCGCCTCGTGGAAGTCGCCCTCGCTGGTGCCGCCGTCCCCGATGAAGGCCATCACGACGCCGTCCTCGCCCTTGCGGCGCAGCGCCTCGGCCAGGCCCACCGCGTGGAGGGTGTGGGTGGCCAGCGGCGTGCACTGGGGCGCGACATGCGTGGCCGCGGGGTCGTACCCGCAGTGCCAGTCGCCCCGCAGGAGCGTGAGGGCCTCGACGGGGTCGATGCCGCGGGCGATCAGGGCCATCGAGTCGCGGTAGGTCGGGAACAGCCAGTCGTTCTGGCGCAGCACGAGCACACCGGCGATCTGGCAGGCCTCCTGGCCGCGGCTCGACGGGTAGACGGCGAGCCGGCCCTGCTTGGTCAGCGCGGTCGCCTGACGGTCGAAGCGGCGGCCGAGCACCATGCGGCGGTACGCCTCCCGCAGCTGCTCGTCCTCCGGCGCCGGGTAGCCGGCGGGCGGTTCGACGGCCGTGCCGTCCTCGGCGACGAACCGCACCGGGACGGGTGAAGGAAGAAGGTCGTCGACCACTTGGCGATGTGTCACGGACATGGCGACGCTCCCTTTCTCTGGACGTTTGACAGGAGCAGCGTCCGCTTCGGGCATCATCCGTTCAAGACATCGGGCACAATTAGCGACAAATAGGTCTCAAGCGGGCTTGAGGTGGACCGAATGTCGTCCGAAGAGGGCATTGGCGGGGGCTTGGCCGGACGTTCTGCCGGTCCGCTGGACGAGGTGGACCGCGCGATCATCGCCGCGTTGCTGAACGACGGCCGGATCTCGGTGCGGGCCCTCGCCGAGCAGGTCCACATCTCCCGGGCCAACGCCTACGCGCGGCTCTCCCGGCTGACGGACGAGGGGGTGATCACCGGTTTCACGATCGAGCTCGCGCCGCAGAAGGCGGGCCTGGGCACCAGCGCGTACGTCTCGGTCACCATCGAGCAGAACGCCTGGCGCGCGGTGTCGGCCGGGCTCCAGGACATCCCCTACGTCGAGCACTTCGCCATGGTCGGCGGTGACTACGACGTGCTGGTCCTGGTCCGGGCGCCGGACAACGCGGCGCTCCGGCACGTGGTGCTCGAACGCATCCAGGACGTCCCCGGTGTCCGCGCCACCCGTACGTGGCTGGTGTTCGACGAGGCCCGCGGCCGGGGCGCGGACTGGGGGAAGGAGGCGAGGTGAGCGAGGGTCACCCGTCCCGCGACGCCTCGTACTCCCCGAGGAGCGCTTCGAGGCGCCGCACCATGAACGTGTAATACTCGTGCATCTCCCGGATGCGGCCGCGCTGGCGGCTGGGCAGGCCCGCCCCGCGCGCCCGCGCGTTCTCGGCCAGGGTCAGCAGCTCGGTCGTCTGCTCCAGCTGGTGTTGGAGGCAGCCGGTCCAGGCGTCGTCGCGCCACTCGTACACGTACTGCCGCGAACCCGGTTCCTTGAACCGCCGTACGGTCCCGCTCACCATCAGCAGGCGTGTCGTCTCCGACATCGAGCCCTTGCTCGCGTCGAGCGCGCGCTGCAGCTCCGCCATCGTCATCGGCGTCTCGCTGAGCATCAGGACGCCCGCGGTGCGCCCGGCCATCGGGGGCCAGCCCATCGCACGGCCGATGTGCAGGCCGAAGTCGTCGATCAGTGCGTTCACGTCACCGGGATCGTGGTCGCCGGCCGGGCTGGGCACGATCGGGCTCCAATCGCTCAGCAAAAAATGAACTTTCACTCTTGACTGAACTTTCCCCTGGAGGCAGAGTCTACCGCCAACGGCGGTTCGGAGGTCTCCGCAGCCGCATTCCCCGGCCGGACGCAGGAGGCTCGCCATGACGGACACGAGCTGGGACGTCATCGTCGTCGGCGCGGGCTCCGCCGGCGCGACGCTCGCCGCCCGTTCGGCCGAGCGAGGGAGGCGCGTCCTGCTCCTGGAGGCCGGGCCCGACTACCGGTCGGCGGAGATGCCGGAGGTGTGGCGGTCGCCGAACCCGGCCCGCGCGCTGCTCGACCCCGGCGCCGGGGAACACCTGGTGTGGGCGGGCGTCGACTCTTCGCGGACCGACGGGCAGGCCCCGGCCCCGTACTGGCGCGGCCGGGGTGCGGGCGGCAGTTCGTCGATCAACGGGCAGATCGCGATCCGCCCGCCGATGGAGGACTTCGACGACTGGGCCGCGGCCGGCTGCGCCGGCTGGTCGGCCGAGGACGTGCTGCCCTACTTCGTGAAGCTGGAGGACGACGAGGAGTTCGGCGACGAGCCGTACCACGGACGGGGCGGGCCGACTCCGATCTTCCGGACGCCGCGGGAGCGATGGGGGACGGTGGACGCCGCCCTGGGCGCCGCCGCGCTGGCGGCGGGCCACCCCTGGGCGCCGGACGTGAACGCGCCCCGGGCGAGCGGGGTCTCGCCGTACCCGATCAACTCGCGCTCCGGGCGCAGGGTCTCGGTCAACGACGCCTACCTCGAACCGTCCCGATCCCGGCCCGGCCTCACCATCCGCGGCGACGCCCTGGTCGACCGGGTCGTGTTCGCCGGTGACCGCGCCGTCGGCGTCCGGGTCGTCGTGGCCGGGACGGCGGTGACCGAGTACGCGGACGAGGTGGTGCTCAGCGCGGGAGTGATCCACTCTCCGGCGATCCTGATGCGGTCGGGCGTGGGCCCGGCGGACGCCCTGCGGCGGCTCGGCATCACGGTGCGGCAGGACCTCCCGGTCGGCCTCGGCATGCAGGACCACCCGATGGTCGTCGTCGACCTGCCGCTGACCGAGGAGGCGGCCATCCGGACGGCGGACGACCGGCATACCAACGTCTGCGTCCGCTACACCAGCGGGGCCGTGCCGTACGACCTGATGTTCGTCTCGATGAACCAGAACGTGCTGTCCATGCAGGCCGCCGACACGCGGTGGCCCGCCGGCGGCCTGGGCGTGTGGCTGAACCACAACCACTCGCGCGGCGTGCTGACGCTGACGTCCGCCGACCCCGAGGCCCAGCCCGAGGTACGGGAGCGGATGCTGTCGGACGCCCGTGACCGCGAGCGGTTGCGCGAAGGGGTCCGCGCCCTGGTCGAGCTGGCCCGCGGCGCCGAGGTCGCCCCGATCGTCGAGGGCTCGATCGAGGCACGGAACAGCCGCCTGTTCGCGGTGCTGGACGACGACGCCGGGCTCGACGACCACCTGCTCGCCACCGTGGTGGACGCCCAGCATGGCACCAGCACGTGCCGGATGGGCGCGCCCGATGACGCCTCGGCGGTGGTCGACCCGTCGTGCCGCGTCCTCGGCGTCGACGGCCTGCGCGTCGTCGACGCGTCGGTCTTCCCGTCCGTCCCGCGGGCCAACACCAACCTGGCCTCGATCATGGTCGGCGAGCTCATGGCCGACCGGCTCGGCTGAGCCGTCCCGGCTCCTCCACCCGTCCCGTCCTGCTTTTCTGGTCTCCATCAGTGGTTGCGCGGACGGCCCGGTCCGTGCGACCTTATTACTGACCGAGCGATAAGTAATTGCCTCGGGAGGGAAGATGACCACGACTCCCACGGAGCGGGACCCGGAGGAGCGGCTGCGGGCCGGGTTCGACGCGACCATCGCGCGCCACGACCGCATCGAGCCCCGCGACTGGATGCCGGACGCCTACCGCAGGACGCTCGTGCGCCAGATCGCCCAGCACGCGCACTCCGAGATCATCGGCATGCAGCCCGAGGGCAACTGGATCGGACGCGCCCCGTCGTTGCGCCGCAAGGCGATCCTCCTGGCGAAGGTGCAGGACGAAGCGGGGCACGGCCTGTACCTCTACTCGGCGTGCGAGACCCTCGGCGTCTCCCGCACCGAGCTGACCGACCTGCTCCTGGCCGGTCGGCAGAAGTACTCCTCGATCTTCAACTACCCGACGCTGTCCTACGCCGACGTCGGCACGATCGGCTGGCTCGTCGACGGCGCCGCGATCTGCAACCAGGTGCCGCTGTGCCGCACCTCGTACGGTCCGTACGGCCGGGCCATGATCCGCATCTGCAAGGAGGAGTCCTTCCACCAGCGGCAGGGCTATGAGCTGCTCATGACGATGATGCGCGGCACCGACGCGCAGCGGGCCATGGTCCAGGAGTCGGTCGACCGGTTCTGGTGGCCGAGCCTGATGATGTTCGGCCCGCCGGACGCGCAGTCGCCCAACAGCGCGCGGTCGATGGCCTGGGGCGTCAAGCGCAACTCCAACGACGAGCTGCGTCAGAAGTTCGTCGACATGACGGTTCCCCAGGCGGAGGCGCTCGGGGTGACGCTACCCGACCCCGACCTGCGCTGGAACGAGGAGCGCGGTCACCACGACTTCGGCGAGCCCGACTGGGCGGAGCTCGCCGCGGTCATCGCCGGAAACGGGCCGTGCAACGCGCAGCGGCTGGCCCACCGCCGGGCGGCCCACGAGGACGGCGCCTGGGTGCGCGAGGCGGCGACGGCGTTCGCGGAGCGGTCCGCCGGGGCGGGTGCGCGATGAGCGGCGACCGGCGAGAGTGGCCGCTGTACGAGGTGTTCGTCCGCGGCAAGCGCGGGCTCAACCACGTGCACGTCGGATCGCTGCACGCCCCGGACGACGCGATGGCCCTGCGGCACGCGCGCGACGTCTACACCCGGCGCAACGAGGGCGTGAGCATCTGGGTCGTACGGGCCGACGCGATCACGGCGTCCAGCCCGGACGAGAAGGACCCGCTGTTCGCGCCGAACGGCGACAAGGTCTACCGTCACCCGACGTTCTATGAGATTCCCGGCGACGTCCCGCACATGTGAGAGAAGACCCATGAGCGACGAAAGTGGGAGCATCTTCGACGGCCTGATCGGCGGGGACTCCTCCCAGTGGGCCTTCGGCACCGACTTCGAGGCCCCGCTGGCGGGCGTCGACACGACGGTGCCCGACGGCGTCGACCACGGCGAGCTCGCCGGCTACTGCCTGATGCTCGGCGACGACGCCCTGATCATGTCGCAGCGCCTGTCGGAATGGTGCAGCCGCGCGCCCGACCTCGAAGAGGACATCGCGCTGGCGAACATGGCCCTCGACCTCCTCGGCCAGGCCCGCCTGCTGCTCGCGCGGGCGGCCGCCGCGGACCCCGGCGTCGTACCCGCCCTGCCCGACGGCTCGCCGGTGCCCGCGGAGGACGCGCTCGCCTTCTTCCGCGAGGCGGAGGCGTTCCGCAACGTACGCCTCGCCGAAGTGGCGAACGGCGACTTCGCGCACGTCGTCGTGCGCCTGCTGCTGTTCTCGGCGGCCCGGCTCGCGCTGCTCGAACGGCTCCGCGGGAGCGCCGACAAGGTGCTGGCCGCGGTGGCGGCCAAGGGCGTCAAGGAGGTCGCCTACCACCGCGACTGGGCGGGCCGCTGGTTCCTCACCCTCGCGCGGGGCACCGACGAGTCGCACCGCCGGCTCGTCGCTGCCCTCGACGCTTTGTGGCCCCTCCAGGACGAGCTCGTCGCCACGCACCCCCTCGAACGCTCCCTCGCGCGGGCGGGCGTCGGCGTCGACCCCGCGTCCACCCGCGACGAGGTGGACGCCGTCCTCGACCAGGTGTTCGCCGTGAGCGGCGTCGACCGCCCGGACCGCGCGCCGCTCGCCGGAGTCGGCGGGCGGACCGGCCGTCACGGCACGCACACCGAGGCCCTCAGCCGGCTGCTCGCCGAGATGCAGGTGGTCGCGCGCGCACACCCGAGCGGGCGCTGGTGAGCGGCCGCGACCGCGCCATCGAGGTCGCCGGGCAGGTACGCGACCCGGAGATGCCGATGCTCACGCTCGCCGACCTCGGCGTGCTGCGCGGCGTCGAGGTGCGGCCGGACGACGACGGCGAGGCCGTCATCGTCTCGATCACCCCCACCTACACCGGCTGCCCGGCCATGGCGACCATGCGCGACGACCTCGTGCACCGGCTGAACGACGCCGGGTTCGCCCGCGTCGAGGTGCGGGTCGTCCTCGACCCGCCCT
Organism: Actinoallomurus sp. CA-142502; assembly: GCF_050936355.1. NCBI lineage: Bacteria > Bacillati > Actinomycetota > Actinomycetes > Streptosporangiales > Thermomonosporaceae > Actinoallomurus > Actinoallomurus sp. CA-142502. The sequence continues at coordinate 6,684,623 of NZ_JBNJMY010000001.1, read as the reverse complement.
GGTCCAGCGACTGGATCTCCGAGCGCGGCCGCGCCGCGCTGCGGGAGGCCGGGCTGTCGCCGCCCGGTCCCGCCGCCCGCCCGGCCGGGCCGGTGATGCTCACGCTCGGCCCGCCCCGGCCCGCCCCGCCCTGCCCGCGCTGCGGCTCGGCGGCCACCCGGCTGACGTCGGAGTTCGGCGCCACCGCCTGCAAGGCCCTCTACCGCTGCACCGACTGCCTCGAACCGTTCGAGCACGTCAAGGAGATCTGACATGACCGAGCGAAGCGAGGGAATCGAAGGCGCGTCCTCGTGGTCACGTCCTCCGACGAAGGAGGATTCATGACCGAGCGAAGCGAGGGAATCGAAGGCGCGTCCTCGTGGTCACGTCCTCCGACGAAGGAGGATTCATGACCGAGCGAAGCGAGGGAATCGAAGGCGCGTCCCGGTGGTCACGTCCTCCGACGAAGGAGGATTCATGACCGAGCGAAGCGAGGGAATCGAAGGCGCGTCCTCATGGTCACATCCTCCGACGAAGGAGGACTCATGACCACGCTCGCGCCCAGCCCGGTGCCGGCCCGGCGCGCGGTCTTCCACCCGCTGACCGTCGCGGCGGTGGACCGGCTGTGCGAGGACGCGGCGGCGATCACCTTCGCCGTACCCGACGAGCTGCGCGAGACGTACGCCTTCCGCGCGGGGCAGTCGCTCACGCTGCGCCGCGTCGTCGACGGACGGGAGCACCGCCGGTCGTACTCCATCTGCGCGCCGGCCGGCGCCGCGCCGCGGATCGGCGTCCGCGAGGTCCCCGGCGGGCTCTTCTCCTCCTGGCTCGTACGCGAGGTGGCGCCCGGCACCCGGATCGAGGTGCAGCCCCCGACCGGTTCGTGGCACGCCGACCCCGCCCTGGGCGAACGGCACCTGTGCGTCGCCGCCGGATCGGGCATCACCCCCCTGCTGTCGGTCGCCTCGACCGTGCTCACCCATCCCGCCGCCCAGGTCTCACTGCTGTACGGCAACCGGACGAGCCGCACCGTGATGTTCACCGAGGAGCTCGACGACCTGAAGAACAGGTACGGTCCCCGCCTCCAGATCGCCCACGTGCTCTCCCGCGAGCCGCGCGACGTCGAACTGTTCTCCGGCCGGCTCGACGGTGACCGGCTCCGCCGCGTCCTCACCGGTCTGGTCCCGGTCGAGGTGTTCGACCACGTCTGGCTCTGCGGTCCCCTGGAGATGATCCAGGACGCGCGTCCCGTGCTCGCCGACCTCGGCGTGCCCGCCGACCGCGTGCACGTCGAACTCTTCTACGTCGACGAACCCCCGCCCCGGCCGAGGCGGGAGGAGCACGGCATCGCCCCCGGCGCCACGACCGAGCTCACGACGGTGCTGGACGGTCTGCGCACCACCGCGACCGTCTCACGGGAGACGACGATCCTCGAGGGCGCCCAGGCCACGCGCGCCGACCTGCCGTTCGCCTGCAAGGGCGGCGTCTGCGGGACCTGCCGTGCCGTCGTCCGCGGGGGAGAGGTCGACATGCGCCGCAACTACGCCCTCGAACCGGCCGAGGTGGACGCCGGATTCGTCCTCACATGCCAGACGTTCCCGGTCGGGGACCGGGTGACCGTCGACTACGACGCCTGAGCCGGTGTCCCGCCGGACGGCCGGTCAGGGTTCGTACCGGGCGAGACCGTCGAAGGCGATGGTGATGATCGCGTCCGCGACCGTCGCCGGATCGTACGCCCCGTCCGCGCGGTACCACTCGACCAGCGAGTTGACCATGCCGAACAGCAGCCGGCTCACCAGCTTCGGCGGCACGTCGTCGCGCAGGGCGCCCTCCGCGACCGCGTCCGCGACGAGCGCGGCGAGGCGGTCGTCGAGCCAGCGCCGGCGTTCGAGGGCGGCCAGCTCGACCTCGCTGTTGCCCCGCACGCGCAGGAGGAGCGTGACGGACGGCTGGTGCGCGACGAGGACCTCGACGCTGCGCCGCACCATCGCGCGCAGCCGCTCGTAGGCGGTCGTCCCGGCCCGCTCGCGGGAGGCCTCGGTGACGGCGGCGGTGAGCTCGTCGAGAGCGTCGTCCAGCGCCTGGCCGAGCAGCTGTTCCTTGCTCGTGACGTGATGGTAGATCGCCGGCTTGGTCAGCCCCAGCTCCCTGGCCAGGTCGCCCACGCTCGTCGCGTCGTACCCCTTGCGGTTGAACAGCTCCACCGCGGCGCGCAGGATCGCCGGCTGGTCATAGCCCGGACGGCCACGCCGACGGCGCGGAGTCGGTGCGGCGGGCCCCGTTGACGTCACAGGTGCAGCATAAGGTCGCCCGGAAAGCCCCGCCGCAGGCTAACGGCTTGGTGCACGACCGGCTCGTGGTTACGGTCGTTCCCATGGCAGGGCAGGGCAGGGCAGGGCTGCGGTTGTCGGTTGGGCGGCCCGATCGAGTGCCGATGAGCCGGAGGGGACCGTGCTGGAGAAGTTGCCGGATGGTCTGTGGGCCACTCGGTATGTTGGTGATCGCTTTCCGGGGTCGCCGCTGGTGGCCGACAGGCCTGGGCTCGCTGATGGGGCCAACTGCCAGCTGTTCGCCTATGAGGTGCTCAGGTTGTTCGGACTCGACCTGCCTGACCTGCGGTCGAGTGAGCTCTGGGCTGATGCGGAGTTCACCGAGCGGGTGGCAGCGGCCTGTCCTTTGGACCTGGTCCTGTTCAACGCCACCCAGGATGCGTGGGGTGCTCACGTGGGAGTCTGCGCCGGCGACGATCAGATCCTGCACTTGTGTGCCGAGGCCGGGTACCCCGCCATATGGAGCTGGCGGGAGTTCAATGACCGGGAGCGGTACCGAACTCTGGTCGGCATCAAACGGGTCGTGCGTCGTCTGCACGAGTGTCCGCAGCCTCCGGGGGCATCGTGGCGTTCGACTCGGTGTGGATGATCGGCTTCACCGACCGGGACAGCGATCGGTGTGCGGCATTCTCCGGATTCTCCAGGGACCACAGCTGTTCACCGCTGGCGAGGTCGACGGCCCGCAGCCGACGTCACCACGTGGGACAGGGCTGTCACGGTCGTCCCGACGGCGTATGGCCTGGTCTGGCAGGCGGGACCCACGGTCACCGTGTACGGGGAGGACCACTGGGGCCCTCGGCGGACGCGCCCGGCAGCGCCTCCCGGTGCAGCCCGGCGAGCAGCGCGGCCACGGCGTTCGTGACCAGGGTGGTACGCGTCCTCCGCTCGGCCCAGCGCCAGTCGCCGTCCGGGTTGACCTCCAGGAACACCGGCGTGCCCTCGCGGACGAGGAAGTCGAACGCGCCGTAGCGGAGCGACATCGCGGAGGCGAGCAGCGTGGCCGCGGCGGCCACCGCCGGGGGCGGTTCCCCGGACCGGATCTCGACCCGGCCGCCGGCGGTCCACAGGTCGGCGGGGGAGTGTCCGCCGGGGAGCTCGAACCCGTGCACCTGCCCGCCCACGTAGTACACGCGCCACTCGGTCTCGTGCTCGACGTACTCCTGCACGATGACGGGCGGACCGGGACACGGATCGGCGGGCAGGCTCCGCCGTTCGACGACCGTGGGGAAGATCCCGCTCAGCCGTCCCGGCGCGGCCTCGACGAAGTGCCGGTGCACGGCCTTGATCACCAGCCGTGGGCACGCGAAGGCGTCCCGGGCGCGACCCGGGTCGGTGGTCACGATCGTCCGTGGCACCGCCACGTCGTGGTGCCGGGCGAGCCGCAACTGGGCCAGCAGAGCGGGACGCCGCGCGCCGAGACTCGTCCCGGAGATCGCGGCCAGCTCGTCGGCCGCGGCCTGCCAGGACTCCCGGGCGAACACGCGGTGCGCCGCGTCGTCCCCGCCCTCGATCGCGTTCGCCGAGAAATGCCTGGTCCAGGTCACCGTCGGGGCGAGGCGGCGCCCGTTCACGCACGCCGTGCGGGTCGCCGGGTCGACCGTCAGCCCGGTCGTGGCCGCCAGCTCGTCGGCGTTGAGACGGGCCGACCGCACGCCGGCGCCGCCGAGCAGATCCCGCACCGCGTCCAGTTCGGAGTCACACGAGCGGCTGAGGAACAGCACGCACGGCACCGGCCCCGGCCGGACGTCGAACACGCGGGCGGGGGAGGAGAGCTGGCCGAAGAACGCCTCGGCACCGTCAGGCACCGCCACCGGCCAGTAGTTCGTCGGCCATGGTCAGCAGCTTGGTCACCGTGGCGCCCACCTGTTCGGACGCCGTGGGCAGTCGCTCGGCCACACGTTGCAGCAGCGGCAGGTCGAACCGGGCGACCTCGACGGCACGGGTGGCGCCGGTGTCGTGCCGGAGGCGTACGAGCAGCTCCAGGACGGTGGCCATCTCGGTCGCCAGCAGGCCGAGCGAGTCCATGTCGCCGAGGTCGCCGCGTGGCCGGCTGTCGCGGTCCAGCACCTCCAGGACGCCGATGCACTCGCCGTCCGCGATGAGTGGCGCGGCCATGATGCTGCGCGGTACGTAGCCGGTCGACTCGGCGGCCGCCCGGGCGAATCGGGGGCTCTCCGCCACGTCGTCGACGAGCAGTGGCTGACCGCCCATGACCGCCCAGCCGGCGATGCCGGTACCGCCGGGAAACCGGGTCCCCGGCAGCTGGTTCTCGCCCTCGCCCGCGACCGCCTCGAAGACCAGGTCCCCGTTCGCCCGGTCCACCAGGAACACGGAGGCGGCGGCCGCGCCGAAGACGCTCCGGGCCACCTCCACGATGGACTGGAGCAGTCTCCGCTGCGTGATGTCGGTGCTCTCCGGCGGATCAGTCAACACGCGCACCTCCATTCTCCGTGGCCGCGGAGCCGGCCACGTTCTCGGCGGTCAGGTAGAGGACGGACTTGAGCTGGAACGGTGTGAGCGAGCGGTGCTTGCTGAGGATGAGCGCGCAGATGCCCGCGATGTGCGGGGTCGCGAAGCTGTTACCGGTGGTGAGCATCTCCCGGCCGCCGGTCCAGGCCACCCGTACCCGGACGCCGCGCGCGTAGAACTCCACGGGAGGCGACGGGTTGTAGTAGTAGGCCATGGGGTCGGTCCCGTCGTGGCTGGCCACCGAGATGACCGACGCGAACGGCCACGGATAGCTCCGTACCGGCATGTTGTGGGCCGACGCCACGATGACGCAGCGCCGGAAGTAGGCGGCGTCGGACAGCTCGCGCAGCGCGTCGCGGAACTCCGGCTTCGTCGTCGACAGGCTCATGTTGATGACGTCGAAGCCCTCGTCGATCGCCCAGCGCAGCCCCGTCAGGAGGGCCGCGCCGGTGCCGTGGCTGCCACTGGACAGGACGCGCACCGAGGTGAGCGACGCCGCGGGAGCGATCGCCCGGATCACGCTCGCGCACGCGGTGCCGTGACCCGCCTCGTCACCGGGCTCCACCGGTACGACGGCGGCTTCGCCGCCGTCGCCGGTGACCACGTCCATGGACGCCTCCAGCTCGCCGACCAGGGGGTGCGAGGTGTCCACTCCGCTGTCGAGCACGCACACGCGGATCCCCGAACCGTCGGCCCCGCCCCACGCCCACTCCCGGGTGACCACCGGGCCGAGCGGGCTCACCTCGAAACGCTCGTGCGGCACGACGGACGCCGGCATGCTCCACGCGGGCACGCCGGGGAAGTGGTCGCGCGGTGGCCTCCGCCAGGGTGGGACGTCAGTCACCGCTGCCGTCCGGACCTCGACCGCGCAGCCACTCGCGAACCCGTGCGGCCGGCAGCGTGGCGCCCTTGGCCTGGAACCTCCGCAGTGCCTCCGTCCCCTCGGCCATCGCCTGCTCGGCCATCCCGGCCGCCCTGAGCACGATCGCCCGGTCGAAGAGCGTCTCGCCGGCGAGGCACAGGTCGTCGGCGTCCGCGCTGAGGCCGCGTGCCGCCTCGGTGGCGGCGACCGCCTCGTCGTGGCGTCCCCGCGCGGACGCGATGCGGCCCCTCAGCGCGGCCGAGCCGATCCGCGCGCGCAGGCTCGTGAGGGCACCCTCTCTCTCGACGCCGTCCAGGGCCGACGCCGCGGCGGCCGTCCGGCCCTGGTGGAAGAGCTCCCGGGCGATCGCGACCTCGGTGTTCTGGGTGTCGGGGGCGTGCCGGCTCACGCGCAGCATGCCGAGGCTCCGGCGGTACCGCGCCTCGGCCGTCTCGTGCGCGCCGGCCAGCGACTCGACGTAGCCGGCCGCGTCCATGACCGCCGCGTCGGCGAGGTCGAGGTGCAGGTCGCGGGAGTAGGACAACGCGTCGGCCAGGGTGCGCCGCGCGCCGTCGAGGTCACCGTCGAGCGCCTCCAGGCGCGCCCGCGTCACCAGAACCGGGACGAGCAGGGCGCGATTGGCGGCGAACCGCATGGCGAGCATGACGCACAGGTCCAGCCCCGGAATGACCGGAGTCGGAGTCCACTGCGCCAGCTCGCAGATCGCGCAGAGCAGCCGGTCCTCCTCGTACCGGTCGTTCATGGCCCGCGCCCGCGCCAGCCCGAGCCGCAGCGACGCCTCCGCCGACGTCGCGCGCTCGTCGACGAGACGCAGGTAGGCCAGGAGCTGTTGCAGCCGGCACCAGCTGAGGTCGTCCTCGGGATCGCCGAGCAGGTCCGCCTCGATCAGCGCCGCGTCCGCCGCCACCGTCGCCGACGGCGCCCGGCCGAGCCGGAGCGCGACGATATCGCGCTGGATCGCGCACGTGGCCGTGTTGCGCGGATCGTCCGGCAGCGCGGCCTCGGCGGCGGCCAGCGCGGTCAGGCACCGTTCTTCGTCCCACAGCCAGAGCCCGGCGTCGCAGATGTGCAGCGCGAGCGCCGTGTGCCTGGTGTCGCCGGCCGGCAGCAGCTCGCGGCCGCGCTCCAGCAGCTGGACCGCGGCCGGCAGGTCCTTGCGGTCCAGCGCGTTCGTGCCCTCCGCGATCAGGGCGTTCGCCGCGGTCTCGGCCAGCCGCGGCAGGCTCCGGTCGCCCGGCCGCAGCTCCCGGCGCAGCCGGCGGGCGGCCTCGACGTGGTAGGCCACGGCCATCGCGTCCTGCGGCCGCTCCCGGGAGAACCACTCGGCGACGAACTCGTGCCAGTGCTCACGCCGGGTCTTGGGGGTGAACTCGTAGGCGGTGTCGCGCAACAGGGACTGGGCGAACCGGAACGTGCCGGCCGGGCCGCGCTGGAAGACGCGCCGTCGTACCAGGCGGGCCAGCAGCTCGTCGATCGTGGCCCCGCCGATCCCGTCCGCGTCGGCCATCGCCTGGAGCAGGTCGCGGGTGAACTCCCGCCCGATCACGGCGGCGATCTCCAGCAGGGAACGTTCGGTGCCGGGAAGCCGGTCCAGCCGCGCGCCCAGCATCGCCTGGATCGTGGGCGGCGTGTGGATGCCGGCGGCGGTCTCGGTGAAGACGTCCAGGAGCAGCTCGGCGAATAAGGGATTCCCGTCGCACTGCACGGCGATCCGGCGGTACACGTCCTGATATTCCTGCGGGTACACGTCGTTCCGCAAGGCCAGCGCGCTGACCAGTTCCGCGCTCTGCTCGCGGGTCATCTCCCCGAGCTCCAGCGTCATCGCGGACGGCTTCCCGCCGCCCCAGGCGGGCCGGGCGTCCAGCAGCTCGGTACGGGCGACGCACAGCAGCAGGACGGGCACGTCGTCCAGCCAGGTCGCGATCTCGTCGACCAGGTCCAGCAGCGTCTGCTCCGCCCAGTGCAGGTCCTCCCAGACCATGACGACGGGGCGGGCCCGGCCGAGGACGCCGAGCAGGTGCCGCATCGCCCAGGCGATGTCCTCGATGCCGGCCCCGCCGGCGGTGCCGTCATCGTCCATGAGGGTCGCGAGGCTGCGCACCGCCAGGCGGTTCGCCGCCATGTCGGCCGGATCGGGCTCCTCCACGAGCCGTCGCGTGAGCTCCGCCCATCCTCCGGGGAACGAGCCGAGCATCTCCGTCAGCGGTTTGTAGGTGATGCCCCGGCCGTACGCCGAGCAGCCCCCGGACAGCACGGTCACCTCGCCGTCCGGCAGCGTGGCGAGGAACTCCTGGATGAGGCGTGACTTGCCGATCCCGGGCATGCCGAGCACCGTGACCAGGCAGACCTGCCGCCGGGACCGGGCACGCCGGAGGCTGTGCCGCAGCTCCTCCAGCTCGTCGGAGCGGCCGATGAACGGGGTGGCCGGGCCGGGGCGCTCGTCCCGGAGCACGGCGTCGGTGAGCCGCCAGGCCGGAACGGGGTGGGCCTTGCCCTTGAGCCGCAGCGGAGGTACGGACTCGATGCCGACCCGGCCGCGGACCATGGCGGCGGTGTCGGCGCAGAGCAGGATCTCGCCGGGAGCGGCGGCGGTCTGCAGCCTGCTGGCCGTGTTGACCGAGTCGCCGACGACCCGGAAGTCGTCGCCGGGCATCGTGATCACCACGACGTCACCGGTGCAGACTCCGGCCCGCGCCTCCAGCTTCACCTGGTACTGGGCGGTGAGTTCGGCGCTCAGGCCCTCCAGGGCCGCGAGCGCCTCGGCGGCGGCGCGGACCGCGCGAACCGCGTCGTCCTCGTGGGCGACGGTGGCGCCGAACGCGGCGAGGATGGCGTCCCCGACGAACTTCTCCACCGCCCCGCCGTGCTCGGCGACGCACGCCCCGCAGGCCGCGAAGTACCGGTCCATGACCTGCCGCAACGGCTCGGGATCCAGGCGTTCCGCGAGCGCGGTCGACCCGACGATGTCCAGGAACAGCATCGACACCTTCTTGCGGCTCTCCTGACGCGCGGCGGCGGCCGTCAGCGGCGCGCCACAACCGGCGCAGAACCGGTCGGACTCGCCGGTGTGCCGCCCACAGGCGGTGCAGCTCACCGGGTGCCGCCCAGGGGCCGCGCCGCGGGCGCCGCCTCGGGCGCGGGATCCGGTTCGGCCTCCGGCGGCGGGAGGGCGAGCCCCGCGCAGACACCGGCCATCACGACGAGCACGCCGGACACCGCGAAGATCGTGTCGATGGGGCCGAACCGCAGGCCGGCCGCCGAACCCGAGAAACCGCGCAGGCCGGAACTGGCGAGCCAGCCGGCCACCAGCGCGGCCAGCATCTGCGCCAGCCGCGTGGCCGGATAGAACACGGCCATCACCCGTCCGGTGTATCCCCGGGGCGCCGCCGCGAGCAGCAGCGGCGACATCGCCGTGTTCAGCATGGTGAGCGGGACGGCGAAGACGAACAGCAGCACGATGCCGCTGACGAGGTGGGCCTGGCGGGCGTAGGCGATCAGCAGCACACCGCTGACCAGCAGGCCGATCCAGGTCGTCCTGCGCGCCCCGATCCGCTGCACGACCTGGCCCGAGCACAGCGCGCCGACGACGCCGCCGAGGCCGAGGGCCATGCCGAGGTAGCCGTACAGGTGGGCGGACGCGTGCAGGTTCCCGGTGACGAAGAAGACGTTCAGCGTGTTCAGGGAGCCGACTCCGCACTGGCCGATCACGGCGAGGGTCAGCAGCGCCATCAGGAACCGGTTGCCGGCGAAGAACCGCAGCCCGGCCACGAACTCACGGCGCAGCCCGGCACGTTCGCCGGCCGGCTCGCCCCGTCGTACGACCTCCGGCCCCATCTCGGCCGACCGGATGGCGAAATAGGACACCGCGTACGACAGCGCGTTGAACAGCAGCGCCCACTGCAGACCGGCGGTGAACAGCAGCGGCGCGGCGAGCGGCGGTCCGACGAGCCAGGCCGTCTGCCCGGTCGCCTGGGCGATGCCGGCTGCGCGGGCCCGGTCGGCCTCTCCGGTCACCAGGTCCCCGATGACCGCGAAGCGCGCCGGGGCGAAGAACTGGGCGGCCGCGTTCAGCGCGAACACGGTCACGTAGATGAGGGCGAGCCACACTCCGGCCGGAAGGGCGTGGACGGGAAGGAACGACACGGCGGTCAGCACCGTCACCAGCGCGCCGCGGACCACCTCGGTGCGGAGCATGGTGCCGCGTTTGCTCCACCGGTCGACGAACACGCCCGCGACCGGCCCGACGAGCAGCACCGCGCCGCCCATCGCCAGCATCACGCCGCTGACCGCGGCCGGGGCCCACGGCCTCCCCTTCGCCAGGACGACGGCCACCCACAGCACCAGGGTGGTGCTGAAGACGGCGTCCCCGACCGACGAGACGGCCTGCCCGAACCACAGGCGGGTGTAGTTCCGATCGATGAGCGTCAGCCGGAGCGCCATCAGGGACGCACCGACGTGACCATCAACGACATGAGGGCCGTCACGAGCGTCGTGTGGTACGCCTTACGGAAGGACTCGCCCGCCGAGAGGGGACCCGCCGCCCGCAGTTCGGCCGACCGTGCGGGGATCGCGCCGTCGGGACGTTGTGCCCGCGTGAGGCACTCGATCGCGGCCACGCCCGACGGCGTGCCGAGCGGGTCGTGACCCAGGCAGAACCACGTCATGACGAGTTCCGCGGTCAGGTCCCACCGATCGCGCCGCACGCAGTGGTCCAGCATCCGGCCGGTGACTTCCTCCGCCCGCGCCAGGGCGTGGGCCGGCCCCGGACTCCGGCGGCCGAAGTCGCTGAGGAAGAAGCTGGAATGCGTGACGGCGTACGCGTCCTGGGTGGCCAGCGGCGCACCGGACGGTGCCGGCGCCGCGACGGGCGGCTTGACCAGCGGACTCTGTTCGAAGAGTTCCTCGTACGGCTCGATCCCGTGGTCGACGCCGGCCTTGTCCGCGTAGTACCGGGTCTCCAGGCGCTGGTACGGCGACTTCCCGAGCGGTGACAGGAAGCCCTCGGCGGCCAGCCGTGCGAGCGTGGCCCGGCACAGCCGGTCGTCGATCCCCGGCGGCGCGAGCGCGGCGTAGATCAGCCCGTACTGGGGCGCGAAGTCGGGCTGGGCGGCGATGAGCCGCTGGAAGTCCGGACGCGGCCAGAGCCGGCGGATGAGCGCGGCCGGTTCGTTCAGCCGGTCGTCGCCGGGGTCCAGCCGCGTCCAGCAGTGGCAGAGCAGCGCCAGTTCCAGCGCGGCCTTCACCTTCCCGTGCGCCGAGGACCGGGCATTCTCCGAGTACGGGTCGAAGTAGTCCAGGTTCCGCCCGAGCCAGTCGAGCGTGCCCGCGGACAGCCGGTCGAGAGTCGGCGGCATGGCTACAGGCGCCCCGTCTCATCCAGGTGGTCGAGCAGGGCCGCGTCCACGGTGTCGTGGAAGTCCGCGAGCACCCGCCCCTCCTCGCCGTACCGGTAGAGGTCCTCGCAGGCGATCCAGCGGTCCCGGGTCACCGCGCCGGGCAGGTACCCGCCGGTGACCGTGCCGACCTTCCAGTCGGGTTTCCCCGCGGTCTCCCAGCAGCTCGACAGGGTGCCGTCCGCGTTCACCACCGCGCCGTAGCGGCCGTCGGTGTGACCGCAGGTGGGGCACACGCGGTGCGCGCGCGGGCGGTTGACGCGGAAGCCGACTTCGAGCGCCCGGCGCTGCCACCGGGTGAAGCAGGTCGCCAGTTCGCCCGTGTGCAGCAGATCGTTCGCGTATCCGACGCCGACGTCACCGACCCGCGTGAAGTAGATGGTGCACCGGTCGGGATCGACGGCCTCCGCGAGCCGCTCGACCAGCGCGTCGATCCCGCGGAAGTTGTGGTGGGAGACGTTCACCCGCACGATCCACCGGAGCGGCGCGGCGTCGGAGGCGCGGGCGATGTTGCCGACGATGGCGTCGAAGGTCCCGCCGTTCGACCGCCGTACCCGGATCCGGTCATGGTCCTCGCGGTCGCCGTCGAAGGTGACCTGGATGGAGTCGAGCCCGAGGTCGGACAGCCGCCGGGCCAGCTTCGGGGTGAGCAGGGTGGTGTTGGAGATCATCCAGGCGGACGACAGGTTGTAGTCGGCCGCCCGGGCCAGCATCTCCACGCAGCCGCGCGGGTTGAGCAGGGGCTCCCCGCCGAACAGCAGCAGCGCGAGGCGGTCCAGGCCGGCCGCGGCCATCCGCCGGCCGGCGAAGTCGAGGATCGACGTGATCGTCTGTGACGTCAGCCGCGCGTGCGTGATCCGTGGCGGGCGGCCGCCTCCGGACGGATCCTGGGCGGTGTTCTGGAAGCAGTAGGCGCAGCCCAGGTTGCAGTCGGTGCTCGTCAGGACGGTCAGCGAATAGGCGTGGTTCGGCGCTGCGGACAGCAGTCCGCGCTCGCCCAGCCGGCGTTCGGTGTCCGGCCGCAGCCCGCCGTCGGCGGTCAGGTGCCCGGCGCGTAGGCGGGCCACCCCTCCCGGTCCGAGAAACCACCAGTTCCGCTCGCCCCTGAGGAGCCGTGCACCGGTCGTACGGCCGGCCTCTTCCAGATTCACTAGCCCTCCACGTTGCCGGCGCCCGGTTCGGTGGCGGTCGGGGAAAGGCGGCGCTCTTCGTTCAGACCCGGCGAATCCGAACGCTAGATATTCGCGGTATGGAGGCGATTAATCACCGGTTCGGCAATGGTAAATCCACAGCCCTCGAAGCGCGCTGAAACGCATTGGCCCGAAGGTCTCATGGAGCCGTTTCCGGCAGCGGGCGAGGATGGCCATTGCCTACCGAGGAGCGCTGATGCCGGACACCATCGCCTACCGGACCGGCACCTACCGGACCGCCGGCCCGGAGGAGACCTGGCAGCGGGTGCGGCCGATGCTGCCCCGCTTCGGCATCACCCGGGTGGCCGACATCACCAGGCTGGACGACATCGGGCTGCCGGTCCACGTGGCCTACCGGCCGGCCGGCCTCACCTACGCGGTCAGCATCGGCACCGGGACCACGGCGGCGCAGTCGCGGGTCGGCGCGGTCATGGAGAGCATCGAGACCTGGCACGCCGAGAACCTCCGGCTCCCGGTGGCCGCCCGTGCCCCCGCCTCGGCGCTCGACCTCGGGTATGACGTCCGGGCGCTGAACCTCGTCCCGCGGGCCCCGCTGACCTCGGCCGTGGTGCTGGACTGGGTCAGCGGGCGCGGCCTGCTGACGGGTCGGGAGATCCTGGCCCCCATCGACGCCATCCGGCTGGACGGCACCGGGCCGCGCGACTGGGCGGCGGTGTTCTTCTGGCCGACCAGCGGAGGCCTGGCGACCGGGAACACCGAGGCCGAGGCCGTGCTGCACGCCCTGCACGAGCTCGTCGAGCGGGCCAGTGTGGCCGCCGCGCGGGACCGTCCCCTCTCCCGGCGGCGTTACGTGGACGCCGGGAGCTGCCGCGAACCGGTGACCAGGTACGTCTTCGACGCGTTGCGGGCGGCGGACTGCACCGTCACGGTCCGGGACATCACCGGGCCGGAGGAGCTGCCGTGCTACGCGGCGACCATCTGGTCCGAGGACGTCCCGATGCGGTGTGCCGGGTACGCCTGCCACGTGGATCCCTCGATCGCGCTCGGCCGCGCGCTGTCGGAGGCCGTGCTGACCCGGCTGGCCGTGATCTCGGGGGCGCGCGACGACATCGACGGCGGCGAGTACCGCGAGATGGCGCGTCCGGAGGAGCCCGTCGCACCGGTCGCCGTCCGCGACGGGGTCTCCTGGGCCGACGACGGCGACCTGCGGTCGGTGGTCCGGCACTGCGCGGCCCGGGTCGCCTCGGTCACCGGCGCCGAACCGTTCGTGGTCCGGCTGGACCACGAGGACCTCGGCATTCCCGCCGTCAAGGTGATCGCTCCGGGGTTGAGCACCGCCCACGCCGCGTGGGAGGCGAGGCCGTGAGAGCCCCCGTCGTGTTCGTCGGCCCGACCCTTCCGCGCGCCGAGGTCGCCGCGCTGCTGCCGGCCGCGCGGATCCTGCCGCCGGTACGCCACGGGGACCTGCTGCGCCTGGACGCCGGCGCCGGGGACACCGTCCTCATCATCGACGGGCTCTTCCTCCAGGCCGCGTCGGTCCGGCACCGGGAGATCATGTACCTGCTGCAGCGCGGGGTCACCGTGGCCGGCAGCTCCAGCATGGGCGCGCTGCGCGCGGCGGAGCTGTGGCCGTACGGCATGCGTGGATTCGGGGAGATCTTCCGGCTCTACCGGGACGGTGAGATCGACGGCGACGACGAGGTCGCGATCGTGCACGGCACGGCGGAGGACGACTACCGCGCCTACAGCGACCCCATGGTCGGCATCAGGATCGCGCTCCGCGACGCGGCGGCGGCCGGGGCCATCAGCGACCGTGACGCGGGGCTGATGCTCGACGTTGCCATCGCGATCCCGTTCCGGTCCCGTGGTTTCCGCGCGCTGGAGTCGGCCGTACGCGCGCACGTCCCGGCCCGGTCCGTCGAGGCGTTCCGAACATGGCGATCGGCGCACGACACCGACGCCAAGGCGGCCGACGCCCGGCTCCTGCTCGCCGCGGCCGCGACCGGCGACTCCGCGCTGTGCCCGGCCGGCCCCGGCGACCGGCCGGTCCGGAACGTGCACACGTGGATGTTCGACAGGTGGGAGCACCGGTTCCACGGCACCGGGACCGGCGACGGGTGGGTGGCCGACGCCGACGCCGCCGCCGCGCTCCGCCTGGTCCATCCCGCGTTCCCGGACCTGCATCGGCGGTACGTCCTGTCCAGGGTCGCCGGACTCGACCCGGACCATCCGGCGCTGGTCGAGGGCGCCGTCGCGGCCGCCCGGGCCAAGGGACTGCGGGTCCCCGGCCCGGACCCCGCGAGTACGGACTGGCTCACCGCACGGGACCTGGCCCTGCCGGAGGACGAGGCGCTCGCCACGCTGCTGGTACGGGCCTTCGGCGTGGTGCACGGCGGCTCGCGGTCCCGGTGGGACCTGCCTCCGGACCTGCGAACCCCGGCGATGATGTCGTGGGGCCGCGAGGTCGTCACCGCCGCGCGCCGATGCCACGACCGCCTGCTCGGCCCGGCCGACGGGGGGCCACGCCGCCGGTTCAGGGCGGAGGTCACCGACCAGGTCATCGCCGGCCACTGGGGCTGCGACCCCGGCGACCTGACCGGCCACGCCTGGGACCGGGGAATCGCCGACCTGCCGGCACTCCGTCGCCTCGCCGAGCCGTTCGTCGCCCTGCTGAAGAACCGACCGACGGGCACGATCGGCATGGACGGCGACCGTGTCACGGACGTCGCCTGGCCGCGCTTGCCGTGAGTTCCTCCGCAGGTCGCGAACCGTCCGTCGTGGTCGGCCTGCGGCTGAGTCCGGCGTCGCGGTGTGCGGCCCTCCGCCGACTCGGGCGGGCGGGGGCCCTGTCACGAACGCTGCGTGGCTGCGGTCGTGGTGAGTTCCTGCACGGGTCCGCGCGTCACGTGCTCGGCGAGGTCGGCGGCGCGGGTGGCGCCGTCCGTCGCGGCCAGTCTGCGGCCGAGTTCGCCGGCGCGTGCCCGTAGTCCGCGGTCCCGCCACGCCGATTCCAGGATCGGCGACGGGTTCGGCGTCGCGGTGCTCGGTACGCGCACCGCCACGCCGGCCCGTACGCACGCCCCGGCCAGCAGCGGCTGTTCGGAGCCGTTGGGTGAGACACCGAGCGGCCGGCCGCGCAGCAGAGCGGACAGTACCGGCGCCGACGTGGCGCTGGTCAGCACCAGCCCGGCGCGGTCGATGAGCGGTCCCATCCACGGCTTGCGTACGACCAGGATGTCGGCGCCGGGAGCCGGGTGCGGGTCGGTCGACCGTCCCTGCTCGACCACGGCCTGGAAGGGGCCGCCGGTGAAGGCGGCGTTCAGGCCCGGCCACTGGTCGGTCCCGCCGAAGAAGCGGCCCAGGTGAACGTAGACGACGGGCTTGCCGGACCGGGCCAGCCGGGCCTCGATCGCCTCGATCTCGGCAGGGTCGGCCGCCGGCTCCCAGGCCAGCGGCCCGACGTGGCGCACCCGCTCGGGCAGCACCGCGCCCGGGTACTCCAGCGCGGGGTCGCCGCGGAGCAGGAGCGCGTCGCCCAGCAGCGGATTCTCCGGCCGTCGGGGACCCAGCCCGGCCTGCTCGCGTACGGCGGCGTAGAGCCGGAGAGACTCGCGGGTTCGGTCGTCGCGGGCCCGGCCCAGGTGCGGCTCGCCCTCGCCGCCGGCCCGGTAGTTCCACAGGTGGACCGACAGCCCCAGCACCACCACCGGGATGTCCAGTACCTCGGCGGCGAGCAGGGCACCGTTGCACAGCACCGAGGTGATCAGCAGGTCGGCCCGTGCCTGCGTGGCGGCGCGCAGCGTCGCCCGGTACTGCGCCGGTCCGGTGGTGCCCCACCAGGTCGCGGAGAATCCGCGCCGCTCGCCGAAGTCCTCCGCCGCCGCGAACGGCAGGCCGGCCTCGGCCAGCACGGGAGCGGCCGTCGACCGGCCCAGGACGCTCACGGTGTGCCCCCGGCGGCGCAGCTCACGCCCGACCGCGATCGCCGGATACAGGTACCCTCCGTCGCTCAGCGGGCAGAGAAGAATCTTCATGGGGCGTGCGCCCGGTGATGCGATGCCCTCACGGCGGATCTCACTGAGTGCTCCCTGATGGCGGGCGGTCACCCGGCCCCCCGGACCGGCGTGACCTGGCGGAGAGGACCGGATGTCCCGCCCGTCGTCAAGTCGTGGCGAGCCCACCGCCGGCGAGGCCGGCGTCGAGCTCGTCGTAGCCGGCGTCAGTTGATGACGCAGCCGGTGCTGAGCTCGCCGTCCTCGCCGTGCGCGACGACCTCGACGTCTTCGGTCTCGGTGTCGGCGGGCTCTGGGGCCTTGTCCTCGGGCTCGGTCATGTCGTCCTCCTGCGCGCTGCTGGCGCCTTTTGCGCCATTTCTAGAAAGAAGGGTAATGACGCGCGGTATGGAGATGATTAGCCACTGGTTTGATAGTGGTAAATGGCGGATTCGCGCTGGCCGCCATCTCCCGCGCGTACGCGTAGGGCAGCACCGGAATCTCATAACGCACGGTGTGCGCGAGCATTTCCACGCCCGGGACGGTGATGATGCTGGCCTCCAGCAGGCTCTCCAGCACCCGTACCGCCGTGTTCTCGTCGGCGTCCAGGACGGCGGCGGCCTGTTCGAGGGTGAAGACCGGCTCGGGGAGCATGCCGAGCCGCGGCACCGCCCGGTGCGCCGGCTCCGGCAGTTCGCCGATGGCCTCGGCCAGCCGGGCCCGGATCGCCACGTCCCCCGCGGTCAGCTCGTCCAGCAGGGCCCGGGCGCCCACCATCCGCTCGGCGTACTCCCGTAGTGGCACGTGCCGTAGCAGCGCCAGCCGGTCGGCCACGAGCCGGACTCCGAGCGGCAGCAGGCCCGTCGCCGTGACGATCAGCTCGGCGGAGTGCCGGTCCGCCGCGACCCGCTCCCTGCCGATCGTCCGCCCGAGGAGCGCGACCGCCTCGTCGACCGCGAAGGAGGAGATCCGGAGCCGGTATCCGGCCTCCAGCCCGGCGAGCCGGGATCGGGCCGTGACGATGACCGCGCTGTCGCCGGACTCGGGGAGCAGCGGCCGGACCTCGGACTCCCGGCGGGCATCGTCGATGACGACCAGCGCCCGGCGCTCGGCCAGCCAGAGCTGCCAGGCGCGCCGCGCCTCCGGCAGCGAACGGGGCGAGTCCACCGGCAGGAGCTGTGACACCACGTCCTCGAACGGGCGCGGTGTCCCGTCCTCGCCGCGCAGCCGGACGAACAGGCGGCCGTCCGGGAAGTGGTCACCGAGCCGGTGCGCGAGGTGCACCGCGAGCGCGGTCTTGCCCGCGCCGAGCGGGCCGGTCACCACGGTGAGCCGGTTTCCGTCCCGGACGAGCGCGTCCCGCAGCCGCCGGACCGCCGCCGTCCGTCCGGTGAACGCCGGCGGGTCCCAGGGCAACAGGCTCGGCGCCCTGCCGCGCGCGGGAGCGTCCGGTTCCGGCGCGGTCGGCTCCGGCTCCCGTAACAGCGACTGGTAGAAGCCGACCAGCGCCTGGCTGGGGGAGAGGCCGAGTTCGTGCGCCAGCGCCTGACGCAGCTCGTCGTAGACCGCCAAGGCCTCCGAACGCCGCCCGGCCCGGCACAGCGCGGTCATCTGTAACATCCGCAGTCGTTCCCTGAGCGGATGCCGCTGGGCGACCTCGGTGAGGCGCTCGATCGTGGCCGACCCGCCGCCCGCGGCGATCTCCGCCTCCGCCCAGTCCTCGAAGACGACGAGGAAGCGCCGCTCCAGCCGCTGGGCCGCGGCACTGATCAGCGGTACGTCCTGGAACCCGTCCAGCGCGGGTCCGCGCCACAGGCCGAGGGCCTCGGCCGGCGCCCCGGATCGGGCCTGCTGCTCGAAGCGCAGCGAGTCGAGCTCGGCCGGGGCCGCGTGGAACACGTATCCGCCGGTCTGGTAGCTGATACGCGAGCCGGAACCCTCGCTGACCAGCCGGCGCAGCGCGGACACGTACACCTGGATGTTCTTGCGCGCCGTCTGCGGGGGTGCCTCGTCCCATAACGCCTCGACCAGCGCGTCGAACGACACCAGGGAGTTCGCCCGGCTCAGCAGGGCGGCCAGGACGACCTGTTGCTTCCGTGATCCGAGATCGACGGAACGGCCGTTCTCCACCACCTGCAGGGGGCCGAGAATTCCGAAACCGGCGTTCATCTCACGCTATCTTGATTACTAGGGAATGCCCTTCGACTTCGGCGTCCGAAACGCTGTCCAGACGCTGTTTGACGGAGTTGAGAACGGCCACCTCTTGCTCGGTGAGGTCGGCGAGCACATCGCGTTGTGCCGCGGTGAGTAGATCCACCGGGTTTCCGGCCTGCCTTAGGGCGGCAAGCGCGTCAAAGGTCATGGTCCCCTCCACGGTCGTGTGCCGGAACATCGTCACCTGCGGTCAGTGCCGAATCCATAAGACCTTCGGGCCATTGGGCATCCGCGGCCGCGGACCACGAAAGGATCAATGCGGACAGTCCGGCCTGCAGCCGGGACCGGAGTTCCAGCTTCGTGAGTATGGCGGTGACATACCGTTTGACGGTGCGTTCACTGATTTTGAGTTCGCGCGCTATCGACCGGTTGTCGTAGCCGAAACCGAGTAACTGAAAGACCGCGCGCTCCCGTGGCGTGAGCGTCCGCGTGAGTGACAGCGCCGCTGCCAGCGGCTGGGGTGGCGCGGGCCGCTGGTACGAGCCACAGGCCGGGCATGGCCCCGTTCTCATTCGCGAGGGCCGGTGGTGCGCGTCCCCGGCCGTCATCGAATCACGTGCCGCAGGTGCGGGGGCTGGAAAGATAAGTCGATCTTCGACGCGGCGGTCATCAAGGCATCTTCACCACTCGCCGAGGTGGTGGCCAGGCTAACCGCGGGGGCCATGGGGCGAGTTCTCCGCCGTCACATCCGCGCCTCCGTCCTTGTCGAGGCCAACGATGCTGACATCGCTACCAGACCCTGATTGTCCACATAGTTCCGTAAGTTACGTAGTCCCGATAAGTACCTTTTGTCGGCCGGTGGTGGCCATCGGGTACGCGGCACGGCGCGCCGTCCATGCCGGCGAATCACCCACAGGTCTTTTTCGGTCAGTCCGTTCCGCGTTCGGCGACGCGCTGTTTGAGAAGGCCGACGAGCATATGGTTCACCGACAGCATGAGGTCCTCGAAATGAAAATTGTTGTCGTTCTTGCCGACCTGCCCGGGGAAACGGGAGGTTCCGGGCACCACCAGGCAGACCTCGGCCAGTGCCCTGCACGTGCCGCCGTCCCCCTTGGTCATGGCGAACGTCCGCGCGCCCGCGTCGACCGCGACCTGGAGGGCCTTCGCCACGTTCGGCGAGTTGCCGCTTCCGGAGTAGGCCATCACCAGATCCCGGGAAGTGACGAAGGGCGCCAGGGACGCGGCGAACATGTCGTCGGCGCCGATGTCGTTGACGAGCCCGGTCAGCTCGGCGGCCGACGAGCACAGGTTGACGAACGACAGGCGTCTCACGTCCGGCGGGAGCGGCCGGGTCTTGTCCTCCGTCACGAACGGGTGGTGCTTGAAGTCGCAGTAGAAGTGGTCGAGGGTACCGGCGTTCCCGCCGTTGGCCATGGCGTAGACGGTGCCGCCCTCGTCGTAGGTCTCGAACAGCATCTCGGCGGCCCGCTCCAGGACGGCCACCGGGAACTCATCGACGATGCGGCGCTTCTCGGCGAGGTAGAGCCCGATGGTCTCGGCGAGGGTCACGACCGGCCTCCCGCGTGCTCGGACTCGATCCGGCCGTGCCCGCGCCCGGCGTCGTCCTGCCAACGGATGACGTCGTCGAGTTCGGGCGTGGAGACCTCGATGGAGGTGTAGTCGGTTCGCGCGATCACCCGATGGAGATCGTTCGGCGGGTTGGTCCAGCCCGAGCGGGGACGGTGGACGGTGGTCGTCAGGTCGCCCACGTCGATCACCGCGTCGAGGTCGTCCGGCGCGGTCGCGCCGCTCAGCACCGTGGCCTCGCCCTCGATGACGTAGTTCGTCTCCAGCTTCCGGCGGTGGGACTGCAACGACGACTGGTGCCCCTCGGTCATCCGGATGCGTTTCAGCGCGTACGGGACGTCGGGCAGGTTGCGGGTGTACCAGACCTCGTCGCCCCAGGGCTTGTGCACCGTGTAGTCCGAGACGTCCGGGCAGCGGCAGGGCACCGCCCGAGGGCCGGCGCCGGTCACCGTCTCTCCCCGGACGGAGCCGGCCTCGACGAGGACCGCCGGTTCGGCGCCGGCGTTGACGATCCGGTGGACGCATCCCGGCAGGGTGTGCCAGCCGCCCAGGTACCCGTACGTCCTCGGCGGCTCGTCGCCGTGCGGCGTCTCCAGCCGTACCCGGCCTGCGATGACCACGAAGCTCCGGTGGTCGCGGGGGTGGGAACCGAACGGGGTGGCCCGCCCGGCCTCGATCGTGTGCTCCGCGAACAGATAGGCGCCGTCGGCGGCCGGATCGGCGAGCCGGCTGCTGCGCCTGTAATCGGTGGTGACCTCGGTCGTCCTCATCGTTCCACTCCCATCATCCGGTCCAGCCAGTGGTTCGCGTCCTGCTCGCGCAGCAGCCGTCGTGCCGCCGCGCGCTCCGCCGGGGCCGCCCCGGAGGCCATCGCCTCGCGCAGGACCGAGGCGGTGCCCTCGACGTCGAACGGATGCACCGGCGTCACATGGCCGGCCAGCTGCTCGTACGCGCCCGCGTTGACCGAGAGCAGCAGCCGGGCGCGCTCGCCGAGGTAGAGGGCCTCCTTGGCGACCAGGTTCATCCCGTCGAACGTCGGGTTCACCAGCGCCAGGTCGGCGCCGGACAGGGCGGCCACCACGCAGTGACGCGTGGTGGGCAGGTCCGGGTAGACCAGCGAGACGGCCGGCCGGCCCGGGGCGCCGAACCGTTCGTTGAGGCCGGCCACCAGGCCCTCGCACTCGCTCTGGAGCTCCCGGGTGCGCTCGGTCGGGCGACCCGGCGGGGTGGCCACCGCGCAGAACCACCATTCTCCGGCCAGCCCGGGCTCGCGCTCCAGCACGCTCCGGTACGCGGCGAAGCCGCGCGGCAGGTTCTTCCACAGGTCGATGCGGTCGGCGCGGGCGATCACCCGGCGTCCGCCCGCCTCCCGTGCCAGCCGCGCCCGCCACCGCGCCGTGGCCGGCTCGTCGCGCAGCCGCTCCACCATCGCGACGTCCAGCGGGAACGGGGCGACGGTCACCCGGGTCCGGTGCCCGTCGTACGTCACGCTCCCGTCGTCGACCGCGCAGCCGGGCAGGAAGCGCGCGCAACAGCCCAGGAACGCGCGTGCCCACCGGGTGCAGTGGAAACCGACCACGTCGGCGCACAGCAGGCCGGTGAGGATCCGGTCGCGGATGTGAGCGGGCAGGACGCCGAAGTAGTCGGGCTCGCACCAGGGCAGCCCCTGGAAGAACGCGATCCGGCCGCGGCGTTCCGCCCGCCGCCCGAGCATCTCCGGCACCAGGAACAGGTGGTGGTCGTTGACCAGCACGAACTCGTCCGGCGACCCCGTCATGAGGCTCGCGAGCCGGTCGGCGTACGCCCGGTTGACCGCCTCGTAGGCCGGCCACGCCTCCGCGAGCCCCGCCTCCGGCTGCCGCGCGGTGTCGAGCAGATAGTGGAACAGCCACAGCAGCAGCCGTACGCCGACCGTCTCGTAGTGCCGGTCGGTCATCGCCCGGGGCAGGCGCAGCCGGTGCAGCGTGACGCCGCCGGGCAGCCCGGTCACGTCGACGGGGCCGTCGCCGGCCGCGGCGGCGTCATCCGGCGGCATCGTGCACACCCAGTCGCCCCCGTGCCGGCCGAGCAGCGTGGCCAGCAGCGGCACCAGGCCGCCCGGCGAACGGGGGAGCAGGCCGGCGCCGTCCTGCCACCGCGGTGCGCTGTTGCTGCAAACGATCAGTCTCAAACCGGTCGCCGTCCTCGGGTCGGCATCGGCCACGGCGGGCTCACCTCGCGGCCTCCCGTACGAAGGCGGCGATCCCCGCCGCGTCCAGCCGGTACCGGCGGTAGAGCTCCTCGGGCGGGCCCGCCTGCCCGTAGTCCGGCACCGCCAGCACGTCGAAGCGGGGCCGGTCCGGCAGGCCCAGCACGATCCGGCCGATCTCGTCGGCGAGGCCGCCGACGCGATAGTGGTCCTCGACGACGACCGCCCGGCGGTGCGCCCCGGCCAGCCGCGCCACCGCCGCGCGGTCCACCGGCAACGACGACACGTTGACCACGGTGGGAGTGATCCCGTCCGCGGCGAGCCGGCCGGCCGCCTCCACCGCGACCGGCACCGTACCGCCCATCGCGAAGACGACCACGTCGCCGCCCTCGCGGACCACGTGCGGGACCCCGAACCGGAACCGGTACCCCTCCGCGTGCACCTCCGGCTGCGGCTGCCGGCACAGTCGCAGGTAACTCGGGTGCCGGTCGGTCGCCAGGTGCTCCATCATCTGCCAGACCTCGGCGCCGTCGGCGGGCTGGAACACCCGGACGTTCGGCAGGGTGCGCATCAGCGCCACGTCCCGAAGCCCCATCTGGGTCGGCCCGTCCCGCCCGATCGCCAGCCCGGCGTGGGTGCCGACCAGGACCACGCCCGCGTCGTTGAGCCCCACCGACTGGAAGATCTCCAGGAACTTGCCGGTCAGGAAGTGGCCGAAGCTGGCGACGAACGGCCGGAACCCCTCCTGCGCCAGCCCGGCGGCCACGCCGATGGCGTTGGCCTCCGCGATGCCGCACTCGAAGAACCGGTCCGGGAACTCCTCCTTGAACGGCAGCGTCCGTGTCGCCTTGGCGAGGTCGCAGTTCACCACCACCACGTGGTCGTACTCGCGGGCGATCTCCACCAGCGCGGCCCCGAACCAGTCCCGTGTGGAGCTCATGCGCCGCACTCGAGAAGGGTTTCGAGGTAGTCGACGGCGGCCGCGTACTCCGCCGGAGAGGGGAGGTCGCTGTGGCTGCCGTCCAGCAGGACCCGTCCGGGGCCGAGCCGGCCCTTGCGCGTGTGGGCGATGATCGCCGACGGCCGGCCG
Source organism: Actinoallomurus sp. CA-142502 (assembly GCF_050936355.1). NCBI lineage: Bacteria > Bacillati > Actinomycetota > Actinomycetes > Streptosporangiales > Thermomonosporaceae > Actinoallomurus > Actinoallomurus sp. CA-142502. Next base: position 6,661,407 of record NZ_JBNJMY010000001.1, on the reverse strand, counting down.
GGGTCGCGCCGTTGCAGGGCGTCGCGCAGCTCCCCGTGATCGTGGCCGTCCACCTGGGCGACGTCCCAGCCGAACGCGCGTAGTTTGTCCGGCAGCGGGCGTAGCGGCAGGGTGTCGCCGACCGCCCCGTCGCTCTGGCTGTCGTTGTGGTCGATGACGGCCACCAGGCCGGAGACCCGGTTCGCGCCCGCGTACAGGAACGCCTCCCACACCTGTCCCTCCTGGCATTCGCCGTCGCCGAGCAGGCAGTACACGGTGGAGTCCCGGCCGTGCAGCCGGCGGGCCACGGCCCGGCCGACGGCCACCGACAGGCCCTGGCCGAGCGCGCCGGTGCTGACGTCCACCAGCCCGAGCCGCGTACGGTCCGGGTGCCCCTGCAGCCGGCTGTCCAGCGCCCGCAGCGTGCCGACCTCCTCGGCGGGCAGGTCGCCGCCGACGATCAGGGCGGCGTACCAGGCGGGCGCCGCGTGGCCCTTCGACAGGACGAACACGTCGCCGGATCGGTCCGCGCTCCAGTCCATCCGGTCGAACCGCAGCACGCTGATGATGTCGGCGCACGACAGCGACGAGCCGGCGTGCCCGGAACCCGCGCGATGGATCATCTCCAGGAGCACGAGCCGGCATCGCGTCGCGAGCCGCGCGATCCGGGCCAGGTCGGCGTGCTCGGCCGGACCGGCGACCACTCCCTCACCCCGCATCGGCGCCCCCGTTCCCGTTCGCGGCGGGCACCGGGCCGGCCACCAGCCCCGCGATGTAGTCGGAGACGGCGGCGATGGTCGGCTGCCGCCACAGCAACGTCGTCGGCAGCGAGCACCGGAACCGTTTCTCCAGCCTGCGCCGGACCACCACGGTGAGCACCGAGTCCAGCCCCTGCTCGACCAGCGGGCGGTGCGGCGACAGGTCGGCGGGGGCCAGCCGCATCTCCCTGGCGACCTGCGCGCCGACCTCCTCGATCAGGAACGCGCGCAGCTCCTCCGGCGGCAGGTCGGCGAACGAGTCGGCGGGCCGCTCGTCGGCGCCGTTCTCCCCGGGGGCCGGCGCGTCGATCACCGGGTACCGCAGTCCGGACAGCCAGGCGACGACGGCGCCGGCGTCGTCGGTGACCCGGACCTGCACGGTGTCGGCCCGTTCGGGGTCGAGCCACACCTCGATGTCCACCGCGTCCGGCGGCTCTCCCACGATGACGAGCCGGTCGACGTGAGTCACCATGCGCAGCAGCGGGTCGCCGGGGAACGCGCTCGGCGCCACCGACATCGCCGCGTCCAGCACGGACGCCCAGGCACCGGGCGCGGCCCCACCCGCCGGAAGCGCGCCGTCAGCGGGGAGCGCGCCGTCGGGCGCGGTGCCACCCGCTGAGAGTGCGCCGTCGGCGGGGAGCGCGCCGTTGGCCGGGGGAGTGGCGTCCGCCGGGGGCGTGTCGCCGGGCGGTCCGCACCGCACGCGGGCGCGCAGCGCGCCGTGGCCGAGCAGCAGTTCCTCGACACTCCAGTCGAACCCGGTGCCGGGCACGCCGACGGCGGCCAGCCGGTGCGTGACCGTGCCGGGGTCGGCCGGCGTGAGCGGCTGCGCCGGGGGCTCCGGCGCCTCGCCCGGCGCGGCGGGGACCGTGGCGGTGGCGATCATCTGCCAGGCGGCGTCCGGCTCGCCGGCGAGCCGGGCGGCCAGCCGCAGCGCGGTCCCGTCCCGTACGACCTGCACCTCGCGGCGGTCGGCGGTCAGCAGCGGCGCGGACATCGTCACCTCGCCGAGCGCCCGGCCGCCGGAGGCGGCGAAGAACGTCGCCGCCAGCACCGCGGCGGGCACGATCTCCACGCCCTCGATCGCGTGACTGCCGGGATAGGGCCGGGTCTGGTCGTCCAGGGCGGTCCGCCAGAGCCGGACGTCGGTGCCCGCCAGGTCGACGCCGTCGCCGAGCAGCGTGTGCGCGTCCGGGTCGTGGCCGCGCCCACCGGTGTCCGGGGCCGACGGCGCGCGCCAGTGCCTGCGGCGCTGCCACGGGTACGAGGGGAGCACGACCGGCCCGCCGGACGGCTGCAACCGGTGCCAGTCCACGCCGAGGCCGGCGCAGTGCGCCGCCGCCACGCCGGTGAGCAGGGCGGCCCGCGTGGGCCGGTTCCGGCGCAGCGAGGAGCCGACGAACACCTCCTCGTGCCCCTCCGCGCTCAGCGTCTCCAGCACCGAGTGCGTGACGACCGGGTGCGGGGAGATCTCCACGAACGCGCGGTAGCCGTCGGCCGCGGCCGCCGCGACCGCGCCGGCCAGGCGTACCGGCCGGCGCAGGTTGGCCGCCCAGTACGCGCCGTCGAAGCCCGGCGCCGCCCGTGGAGCCTCCAGCGCCGTCGAGTAGACGCGGACGCCGGGGACGGCGGGGGTCAGGTCGGCCGCGGCGGCGGTGAGCTCGGCCAGCAGCGGATCCATCTGCGGTCCGTGGAACGCCACGTCCGAGGCGACCCGGCGGGCCGGGATCCCCTCGTCGAGCCAGCCGAGCAGCACCTCGGCCACGGCGTCCGGTTCGCCGGAGACGACCGTCGAGCCGGGCGACGAGGCGATCGCGGCGACCACGTCGGTACGGCCCGCCAGCAGCCGCGCCGCCTCGGCGAACGGCAGCTGCACCATGGCCATCGCGCCGCGGCCGGCGACCCGCCGCAGCAGCCGCGACCGGCGGCAGATCAGCCGGGCGCCGTCGAGGCGGCTCAGCGCCCCGGCCGTCACCGCGGCGGCGATCTCGCCGACCGAATGGCCGATCACCGCGTGCGGACGCACCCCGTACTCGCGCCACAGCTCGACCAGCCCGAGCTGCATCGCGAAGATCATCGTCTGGATCCGGTCCACCTCGGTCAGCGCGCCCTCGGTCAGCGCCTCCCGCGGCGAGAAACCGATCTCGGCGGCGAACACCGGTTCCAGCTCGTCGATCACGGCGGCGAACGCCGGTTCGGACGCCAGCAGCTCGCGGCCCATCCCGGCCCACTGCGAGCCGTGCCCGGAGAACACGAACACCGGGCCGGGACCGGCGTCGCCGAGCACCCGTCCGGTGGTCACCGCGTCGTTCGGCGCGCCGGCGGCCAGGGCGCGCAGCCCACCGGCCAGCGCGGCGGGATCCTCGGCCGCCACCACCGCCCGGTACGGCAGGTGCGCCCGGCGCAGCGCGAGCGTGTGCCCGACACTCGCCGCCGGCAGGCCGCCGACGACACCGGCGAGGCCGGCGGCGGCCTGCCGCAACGCCGCCCGCGACGCGGCGGACACCGGATACAGCCGCCCGGCGGTCCCCTCGGCGGGCGGCGCCTGCTCCGGCGCCTGCTCGAGGATGACGTGCGCGACCGTGCCGCCGTAGCCGAAGGCGGACACCGCGGCGCGGCGCGGGTGCCCGGAGCCGGGCCACGGCGTCGGCGCGTCGACCACGCGCAGCCTCGCGCCCGCCCAGTCGACGGCCGGAGTCGGCGTGCCGAGCCGGCTCGGCGGCAGCTCGCCGCGGTCGAGCGCCAGGACGGCCTTGACCAGGCCGGCGATGCCGGCGGCGCCCTCGAGATGGCCGATGTTCGACTTGGCCGAGCCGATCAGGCACGGCCGCTCCGCCGGCCGGCCCGCCCCGTACACGGCGCCCAGCGCGGCGGCCTCCAGGGGGTCGCCGACCGCGGTGCCGGTGCCGTGCGCCTCGACGTAGCCGACGGTGCCCGGTTCGACGCCCGCCTGCCGCAGCGCGCGGCGCATCACGTGTTCCTGGGCCTGGCCGCACGGCGCCATGATGCCCACGGTGCGACCGTCCTGGTTGACCGCGCTGCCGAGGACGGTCGCGAGGATTCGGTCCCCGTCGCGTACGGCGTCGGTGAGCCGTTTGAGCACCACGACCGCGGCGCCCTCGCCCCGCCCGTACCCGTCGGCGGCGGCGTCGAACGACTTGCTCCGCCCGTCCGGGGCGAGCGTGCCCGCGGCGTCGAGGGTCAGCGTCTCGCCGGGGGAGAGGATGAGGTTGACCCCGCCGGCCAGCGCCACGTCGGTCTCCCCGGCGCGCAGGGCCTGCACGGCCAGGTGGACGGCGACCAGCGACGCCGAGCACGCGGTGTCCACCGCCATGCTCGGGCCGCGCAGGTCCAGCGCGTACGAGACACGGTTGGCCACGGCGCAGGTGGCGGAGCCGATCCCGGTCCACGCCTCGATGTCGGGCAGGTCCTCCAGCAGCCGGTGCCCGTAGTCGCCGGTGCAGACGCCCACGTACACCCCCGCGTCGGTGCCGGCCAGCGCGTCCGGCGACACCCCGGCGTGCTCCAGCGCCTCCCACGCGGTCTCCATCACGAGGCGCTGCTGCGGGTCCATCAGCTCGGCCTCGCGCGGGGAGAGCCCGAAGAACTCCGCGTCGAAGTCGGCCACCCCGTCCACGAAGCCGCCGCGCGGCACGGTACGGCGGACCGCCGCCGCGTACGACGTGCCGCGGTCGGCGTAGTCGCGCCAGCGGTCGGCGGGCACCGGTCCGCTGGCGTCCCGCCCCTCGCGCAGCAGGTTCCAGTACGCGTCCGCCGAGTCGGCGCCGCCGGGCAGGCGGCAGCCGATCCCGATCACCGCGATCGCCGGCCGGTCCATCAGGCATCGCCTCCCCGCGTCCGTGACCACACGGGCGACTCGAGAATCTCCACGACGGCGGCCGAGATGGTCACGCCGGGTCCGTACGCGAACATCAGCAGGTGGTCGCCCGGCCCCAGTTCGCCGCCGCGGACCAGGTGCTCCAGCGCGACGATCTGGTCGCTGGCCCCGCAGTGGCCGAGGGTCCGGCCGAACTCCCAGGTCGACCGGGACGCCGGGATGCCCAGCCGGTGCTCGCAGATCTGGTCGGCGATCTCCTGAGAGGTGTTCATGCAGGCCACCCGGGTGACGTCGCCGGCCTTGATCCCGGCCTCCGAGAGGGACTGGTCGATCACCTCGGCCATCCGTTCGTCCAGGGTGACCAGCACCCCGGTCCCCTCGCCCTCCACGACCGCACGCCGCCGGAACACGTCGTTGTGCGCCGCGAAGTCCACGGTGCGTCCCTCGGTGACGCCGGGCGGGAACAGCGGCTCGGCGCAGCGGTGCATCTCCTCGGCCTGCGACACGGACGCGGTGCACACCGACGCCAGCCGGGCGAACCCCGCTTCGGTGTCCAGCACGACGGCACTGGCGGCGTCACCGGCGACGGCCCCGGGCAGCATCCGCCACCGGTCCACCAGCGGAGTGCCGTAGTTGTCGGCGGTGACCAGGAGCGCGGCCCGGTGCCCGCCCCGCAGGTAGCTCGCGGCCAGCTCCAGCGCGGTGAACATGCCGTTGCAGCCCTGCTTGAGCTGGGTGGACAGCACACCGTCGCCGACCAGGTGGCGCTGCACGTATGACTGCGGCGGCCAGCCCTCCGGGCCCTGGTGCCAGGTCGAGGTGTACAGCAGCAGGTCCAGCTCGGTGGGGGACCGTCCGCTGCGGGCCACCGCGGTCCGCGCCGCGCGGAGCGCCATCTCCGGCGCCGGAACGTCACCGGCCACCGCGACCGAGACGAGCCCGTGCAGCTCGACCTCCTCGGCCGTGTACCGGCCCGCCGCCACGGCGTCGTCCACGCCCACCGTCGCGGGCACGTACGACCCGACGCCGCTGATGTACATGTCCGCCGTCTCCATACCGCCTCCTGGACCGCTCCAAGTCGATGTGCGCCGCTCGCTCATGCGGGACCGCCGGAGGCGTACTCCGGCGGGACGTCGAGGATGCGGAGTACGGCGCAGGCCATGGTGGTGCCGGCGCCGAGCCCGACGAGCAGCACGTGGTCGCCGGCGGCCAGCGCACCGACGGTCAGCAGGTGGTCGAGGGCGACGAACTGGTCGCTGACCCCGAGGTGCCCGATCCCGGCGCCGTAGTCCCAGGTGGTGTCGGCCATGGTCAGCCCGAGCCAGTTGACCCCGCGGTTCTCCAGGTCGTCCCAGCGCCCGTGGGGGAAGGCCACGCGCGCCACCTCGTCGAGCGTGATCTCCGCCTCCGTGAGCGTGCGGTCGACCAGCTCCAGCAGCGTCTTCTGGATCGCCAGCATGACTTCGGCGCCGTCCCCGGCGATCAGCCGCTTGCGGAACTCCCGGTTACGCGCGGCGAAGTCCAGCGGCCGGCCCACGGTGGCGTCCGGCGGGAACATCGGCACGCCGCCGTCGTTGACCGCCTCGGCCTCCGGGAGCACGGTCACGTTGATCGACCGCAGCTCGGCGAACCCGGTGTCGGTGGTGACCAGCAGCGCGCACCCGGCGTCGCCCATCACGGCGCCCTCGATCATCCGCCAGCGGTCGACCAGCGGGGTGCCGTGGTTGTCGGCGCCGACCAGCAGGGCGGTGCCGCCCGGCCGCAGGTACCCGGCGGTGAGCTGCAGCGCGCTGAACAGCCCGCAGCAGCCCTGCCGCAGCTCGACGGCCAGCACGTCGCCGCCGACCAGGTGCTGCTGCAGGTAGTACTGCGGCTCCCAGCCCTCCGGCCCCTGGTGCCAGACGTCGGAGTACAGCATGAGGTCCAGCTCGCGCGGTGACAGGCCGCCGGAGCGCTCGAACGCCTGCCGGGCGGCGCGCAGCGCCAGTTCCGGCGCCGGTACGTCACCGGCCACCGCCGCGCCGCCGAGACGGAAGTACTCCACCTCGTCGGCCGGGTAGCGGCCCTCGGTGACGGCCGTCTCGATGCCCACCACCGGTGGGAGATGGACGCCGATACTGCGCAGGTACAAGTCGGGAGTACGCATCTGTCCCTCCTTCAATGCGGGCATGCCGCGGTACGGGGCGGTGGGGCCGTAAGGTGCGGGCCTCACCGCGTGTCGGACGTCGCGGCCGGGCCCGGGGACCCGTCGCGGAGCAGCAGCATCGGATCGTTCAGCTCGTGCAGTCCGCACATCGGCGGGCAGGCCTCATAGCCGAGGAGCCGCTGGATGTCCTCGGGGTACCCCCGGACCACCTCCAGCGGCACGGACAGGTACTGGTTCTCCTCCTGCCGGAGGTTGCCGAGGTCGTAGGCGTACGACAGGCCGGTGCGGGGGCCGTCGGAGGCGTTGACGCCGGCGCCGTGGTACGTGCTGCCGAGCCACAGCAGTGCGGAACCGGCCCGCATCTCGGCGGGGACCGCCTCCTCGTCGCGGGGCGCCCGCTCGTCGTCCCACCGGTGGCTCCCGGGGATCACACGGGTGGCGCCGTTGCGCGCGGTGAACTCGCTCGCGGCGACCATGACCTGCACCCGGCTCTCCGGGCCCGGATGGGTACGGAGGTGGGCCGTGTCGTCGCGGTGCAGCCCCTGGAGCGCCACCCCGGGCCAGATCTGGATCGCCCGCGAGATGCCCAGCTGAATCGTCGGGACGAACTCGACGCGCTGCTCGCCGAGCCAGGCCTTCACCGGGCGCTGCAGGAAGTGCCGCGCCGCGCCGAGGAAGTGCGGCTGGCGCATGATCGCCACCGACCGCGCGCTCCGGCGCACCAGCCCCGGCAGGATCCGGGTCTTCTCGCCGACCAGGCGTCCGTCGCCGTCCGCCTGGCGCTCCAGGTCCGTATCCAGGTCCGCCCACAGGCCGCGGAGCGTGCCCGCGTCGACGAAGTCCTCGATGATCACTGCTCCGTCGCGGTCGACCACGTCGACGGCCTCGTCGACCGAGCTCGTCGCGGGCAGCGTGGTCAGCATGGGATCACTCACTCCGGCCTCCGGGAGCGTGGTCGGTCCAGGTCGGTCAAATCGTCAGGCGGTCCCGGCCGGCGGGCCGAACCAGCGGGCGAGGGCGTCCGGGAGCGACGCCGGGTCGGCGGGCGTGCTCCAGGCGACGAAGCCGTCCGGCCGGATCAGCAGGGCGTCCGCCGGGGCCTCGTCGCACTCGGCGGTGATCACGTCGACCCGGTCGGACCAGGGCTCGGCGAGCGCCCGCAGCCCGGATCCGGCGGTCAGGTCGAGCAGCAGGGCCCGCCCGTCGCGTTGCAGTTCCGCGACCCGCACGGTGCCGTCGGCGCGCCGCAGCCGCAGGTCCGGGCTGTAGCGCCCGACCAGCGGACCGGTCAGTGACGGGTCGCCCATGTCGTAGCCGATGTGCAGGTCGTCGACCAGGGAGGTGAGCTGCCGGTTCGCCTCGTCGCGGAGCAGCAGTTCGGTGAAGAGCCGGCGCAACGCGTCGACGTGGGGTCCGGGCCGCATCAACGCGATGGACGCGCGCTGGATCTCCAGCGTCTGCGCGCCGACCGGATGCCGCTCGGAGGTGTAGGTGTCGAGCAGGTCCTCGCCGCACCAGCCGCGCGCGACCGCGGCGAGCTTCCAGCCGACGTTGACGGCGTCGCCCAGGCCGAGCCGCAGCCCCGGACCGCTCCAATGCGAGTGGACGTGCGCCGCGTCGCCGACGAGCAGCACCCGCCCGCTGCGGTACGTCTCGGCCTGCCGCGCGTTGTCGGTGAACCGGGTGATCTTCTTGACCTCGGTGACCGTCACCTTGGTGCCGCTGAGCCGGCGCAGCGCACCCTGGAACTCCTCGGCGGTGATGGGCGCGTCCCGATTCTCCGGCGGGCCGTCGAATTCGAGGGTGATGAACCGAGGCGGTCCCTCCTCGTACACCAGGAGCCCGCCGTCCTTACGGAACCATCCGGGCAGGTGAAAGTCGAGGTCATCGATCTCGGCGAAGGCGCGGTAGCCGGTGGTGATGCCGTCCGTTCCCGGAAAGGCGACGCCGGACAGCTTACGGACCAAGCTCCGGCCGCCGTCGCAACCGGCGAGCCATTCCGCCTCCAGCCGATACGGCCCGTCCGGGCCGTCGACGTCGAGACGCACCCGGTCGTCGTCCTGGGTGAACCCGGTGACGGTGTGGCCGCGCCGTACCTCGACGCCGAGCTCCGCCGCGCGCCGCGCCAGATCCTGCTCCAGCAGTTGCTGGGGCACCAGCAGGTCGGGGGACTCCGGGCGGAGCAGGAACATGCTGGCGAAGTGCCGCGCGCCCGGGAACGCCTTGGGGTGCAGGCTGTCGGGGCGCCGCTCACCTGCGGCGATGCGGGCCTGCTGCTCGGCGGTCGGCGGCGTGATGGGAGTCTCGGCGACCCCGATCATGAGCCCGCGGCGGTCCATGATGTCGACCGCCCGCCCGGTGATGCCCTCGGCCTTCGGTCGCCATTCGATCTCGGGAAGTCGTTCGAGCACCACCACCGGAACGCCGTGGAGCGCCACCTCGCACGCGAGCATGAGGCCCACCGGCCCGCCACCGACAACAGCGACCTGCGCATCCCGAAAAGCCATTAACACCTCTGCTGGAAATAAACAATGAGACTGCTGGAAGATTCGTCGGAGACGGTGTGAAGGGTCGTCGGCATGCCAATCACAGACCGGCAGCAATTGCGCACCCTGCGCGTTGACGGACGTGTCCGTTCGGTCAGCGCCGATGCTAATCGGGCAGTCCAGAAATGACTAGTGGTGTCATTTTTGCGATTTCTCATGCATAATCTTCGCGCTGTGATCATCGGCGTGCCGGGGCGACCCGGCGCCCAGGCGGGAGGTTGCCGGATGAGCGACGGTCGGATGGCGCAGCCGTTGGAGACCGACCGCCCGACCCCCTTCGATCCCCCCGTGGAGCTGCGGAGACGAGCCTCGCTCACCCGGCTGGCCTACCCCGACGGTCACGTCGGCTGGGTGGCCACCGGCTACGGCGTCACCCGGGCCATCCTGGCGGACCCGCGCTTCAGCACCCGGCGCGAGCTGCTGCACCAGCCGGTCGGGAACGAGCGCGCGCACGAGCGGCCGACTCCGGCGGAGCCGGGCATCTTCCCGCACATGGACCCGCCCGAGCACACCCGGTACCGCCGCCTGCTGAGCCGCCACTTCGGGCCCCGGCGCGTCGCCGAGCTGACGCCCGCGATCCGGCGGTACACCGCGGAGGCGCTCGACCGCATGGCGGACGGCGGGTCGCCCGCCGACCTCGTCGCCGCGTTCGCCGTGCCGGTTCCGGCGCTGGTGATCTGCGAGCTGCTGGGCGTACCGCCGGAGGACCGGCACGCGATCCAGGCGGCGACCGCGGTGATGAACGACCTGGAATCGACCCCCGAGCGGGCGGTCGAGGCCGTCCTGTCGATCACCGGAACGGTGCGCGGCCTCCTCACCCGCCTGCGCGGCCGGTCCACCACGCCGGAGGACGGGCTGCTGGCGCACGCCGTGGCGACCGGCGACCTCAGCGACGACGAGCTCACCAACCTCGGGATGGTGCTGCTGGCCACCGGCCACCTGCCCACGTCGAGCATGCTCGCGCTCGGGACGTTCGTGCTGCTGACCGAACCGGCCGAGCGGGCCCGGCTGACCGCGGACCCCGGACTCGCCGAGCCGGCGGTCGAGGAACTGCTGCGCTACCTGTCGATCCTGCAGTTCGACGTACGGCGCACCGCGCTGGTCGACGTCGAGATCGACGGCCACGTCATCGCGGCGGGTGAGACGGTGGTGCTGGCGCTGCCGGTGGCGAACCGGGATCCGGGACGCTTCCCCGACCCGGACACGCTGGACGTGGCACGCTCCGCGACCGGGCACCTGGCGTTCGGGCATGGTATCCACCAGTGTCTCGGGCAGCATCTCGCGCGCGCCGAGCTCCGCATCGCGCTGACCGCGCTCTTCGAGCGCTTCGCGGACCTGCGCCTGGCCGTTCCGGCGGCCGAGGTGCCGACCCGCGAACGCATGGCGGTGTACGGAGTGGACCGGCTGCCGGTCGCCTGGGGCGCCGTACCGGCCGAGGGATAGGGAGGATCATGCGCTACAGGACCTTGGGCGACTCGGGCCTTCGGGTGTCGGTGGTCGGGCTGGGCTGCAACAACATCGGTGCGCGCATCGACGTCACCCGTACCCGGGAGGTGGTGGACGCGGCGATCGACGAGGGGGTCACGCTCTTCGACACCGCCGAGTCGTACGGCGCGTCGCCGGGCGCCTCCGAGGAACTCCTCGGCGAGGTGCTGGCCGGTCGGCGCGACAAGGTCGTGCTGGCCACCAAGTTCGGCAGCCGCGGGAAACGCCCCGACTACGGGCAGGGCGAGGCGCACGGAGCGCTCGGCGGCCGGTCGTACATCCGGCGGGCGGTGGAGGGGTCGCTGAGCCGCCTGCGCACCGACCACATCGACCTCTACCAGTACCACTTTCCCGACGGCGTCACTCCGATCGAGGAGACCCTCGACGCGCTGACCGAGCTGGTGCGCGAGGGCAAGGTGCGCTACATCGGCAGCTCCAACCTCAGCGGCTGGCAGATCGCCGAGGCCGCGCACGTCGCCCGCGCGCGAGGCTGCGCGTCGTTCGTGTCGGCGCAGAACCACTGGTCGCTGCTGGGCCGGAACGCCGAGCGCGAGGTGGTCCCGGCGGCCCTGCACTACGGGGTCGGCGTGCTGCCGTACTTCCCGCTGGCCCACGGGCTGCTGACGGGCAAGGTGCGACGCGGGCAGGAGCCCCCGGCCGGAAGCCGGCTCGCCGAGCGCTCCCAGCTCATCACGCCGGAGCGGCTGGACCGGGTGGAGGCGCTGACGTCCTGGGCGGAGAAGCACGGCCGGTCGCTCCTGGACCTGGCCATCGGCGCGCTGGCCGCGCTGCCCGGCTGCGGTTCGGTGATCGCCGGTGCGACCCACCCGGACCAGGTACGGGCCAATGTGGCCGCCGGCGACTGGGCGCCGACCGCCGAGGAACTGGCCGAGATCACCGCGCTGGTGCCGCTCGGCTGACGCTCACCAGGTGACGGGCATGGCGTGCAGCCCGAACAGGCCGGAGTCGTAGGCGAAGGGCAGCGCGTCGAGCCCGGCCGCCAGGTGCAGTGTCGGCATCCGGGCCAGCAGGGTGCCGTAGGCGATCTCCAGCACGGCTCGGGCCAGGTTGTGGCCGACGCACTGGTGCACCCCGTGGCCGAAGGCGAGATGGTGGTGCGCGGACCGGTGGACGTCGAACTCGTCGGGGTTCTCGAACGCCCGCTCGTCCCGGTTGGCGGAGGCGGCCAGCACCGTCAGCCGGTCGCCGGCGCGGATCCGCAACCCGCCGATGTCGAGGTCGTCCGCCGCCGCCCGGTCGAAGCTGACCCAGTCCTGCACCGAGTGGAAGCGCAGCAGTTCCTCGGTCGCACCCGGCAGCAGGCCCGGATCGGCGCGCAAGGCCGCGAGCTGCGCCGGGTGCTCCAGGAGCGTCACCACGCCCAGCGAGATCATGTTCGCCGGCGACTCGTAGCCCGCGAGCAGCAGCAGGAACCCGATGTTGATCAGCGCGTCGGCGGTCAGCTCCCCGGTGGGCAGGTGCCGGCCGGCCAGCCGCCCGATGAGGCCGTCGTGTGGCGCGTGCTCGGCGCGGCGGATCAGCTCGCCCAGGTAGCCGCGCAGGTCACGGGACGCCTGGGGCGCTCTCGGGTCGATGGTCATCACGCTCAGCATCCGGAGCCGTGACTCGAAGAACTCATGATCGGCGACCGGGACGCCGAGCAGCTCGCAGACCACGCGCGCCGGGACGGGGCGCGCGAACGACTCGACGAGGTCGGCGGGCGGCCCGGCCTCCAGCATGGTGTCGATCGCCGCGTCGACGATGCGCTGGACGCGCGGCCGCATGGCGGCCACCGGGCGGGCGCCCAGCTCCGAGATCAGCAACCGCCGGTACCGGCTGTGCTCGGGCGGGTCCATGTCGATGAAGAAGCCCTCGTCGGGCCGATCGTCGTCGGGCCCCCGCGGGCGTTCGGGCCGTCCGGTGTCCGAGCTGATCCGCGGGTCGCTGAGGATCTGCCGCGCCTCGGCGTGCCGGGTGACCGCCCAGACCGGCGCGCCGTTGGGAAGCACGGCACGGACGAGCGGCCCGTCGGCGCGCATCCGCCGATATTCGGCCGGTGGAGCGAACGGGCAGGTCCGCTCCATCGGGAAGGCCGGTGAAGCGAGCATGTCGTGCTCGGATGGGCTCATCGCGGTTCTCCCTCGGCGCGCGCTCCAGGATGCCGCCGCGCCGTGGGCCGTGTCCAGAGGCCGACGAGGCGGTGGCGATCATGCGTCGGGAGCGAGTGCCGGTATCCTGAACCCGCGGGGCCGAGTGGCCCCCGCGCGGCGGTGGGGCCTGCCGTACCCGAACCGCGGCACTCGTGTCGCCAACGGTCCCTGCTTGTGACAGCACACGCCCGCGCACTCACGTGGGCGTCTCGCGAGTAGGGAGATCGGTACGCATGACGGCACCCGACAACCGGGTCCACGAGCCCATCGATCCTGACATCGACCTGAGGATGCGCGCGCGGCGACATGAGCTGACACGCGGCCAGGCGCCCGTGGTGGCGGTCGTCGCGGCCGGCGGCGCGCTCGGCGCGGCCGCCCGCTACGGCGCCGGGCTGATCTGGCCGACCGCGCCGGGGACCTTTCCGTGGGCCACGCTGGCGATCAACGCGCTCGGCTGCGCGATCATCGGCGTGTTCATGGTGGTCATCACCGACGGATGGTCGGTGCACCGGCTGGTACGGCCGTTCGTCGGCACCGGCGTCCTGGGCGGTTTCACCACCTTCTCCACCTACGCCGTCGACATCTCTCACCTCATCGACGCCGGCCGCGCGCGTACCGCGCTCGGCTACCTCGCGCTGACCCTCGTCGTGGCACTCGGCGCGGTGTGGGCGGCGGCGGCCACCACACGTCGTCTGATCGCAAGGAGACGGTCATGACACGCCTTCACGGTTCGGCACTACGCCTGACGATCTTCATCGGGGAGAGCGACCAGTGGCATCACAAGCCCCTGTTCACCGAGATCGTGCACCGCGCGCACAAGGCCGGCCTGGCCGGCGCGACCGTCATCCGGGGGTGCGAGGGCTTCGGGGCCTCGTCCCTGATCCACACCAGCCGGCTGCTGTCGCTGAGTGAGGACCTGCCGATCGTCGTCATCATCGTCGACGCCGAGCCGCGCATCCGGGACTTCCTCCCCGAGCTGGACGAACTGGTGACCGAGGGTCTGGTGGTACTGGACGAGGTCGAGGTGCTGCGCTACACCGGGCGCGAGGAGCCGCGGTGAACTGGCTGCTCGTGATCGTCGGCGCCATGGCCGGGGCGCCTCTGCGCTACCTCGCCGACCGGGCCGTCCAGACCCGCCACGACGCCGTCTTCCCCTGGGGGACCTTCACCGTCAACGTCGCCGGCTCCCTGATCCTGGGGTTGCTGGCCGGCGCGGTCACGTACCACGCGGCCCCGGCCGGCGTGCAGCTGCTCCTCGGCACCGGCCTGTGCGGCGCCCTGACCACCTACTCCACCTTCTCCTACGAGACGCTGCGGCTGGCCGAGACCGGCGCGAGGTTCTTCGCCGCCGCCAACGTCATCGCCAGCGTCGTCGCGGGGCTGGGAGCGGCCTTCACCGGCACCGCCATCGCCGAAGCGCTCTGGGCCCACTGACGCGGCCCGCGACGCCTCCGCGCGAGGGAGCGCCTCGGGCCGCCGCAGAATCTTGTCCCATGCGTTACCGCAGGTCACAGCCCTTCCTGTGGCTCACAAGGGTCGTGTTCCGTGACTTGTCAACTCGCCCATGGGAGCGATAGACAGTTGGGAGCCGGTGGTTTCGACACCACGTCATCGAGCGATAGACCGCCGCAGGCCCGACCGGCTCGCGGCTCGCACATCATCCACACCTGACATTGCATCCTGGGCCAACGATCGGCCGGTGTTTCCCCGGAACGCCTGCGCGATCGCATCGGCGGTACTTTCCCCCACCGCGGAGCACCGGCCCGGGCAGGCAGCCACCGGCATCGGCGAGGAAGGGGGAACCTCATGGTCGCGGACAAGATTCCGCCGCTGTTCTCGGCGTCATCGCGTCACACCGGTCCATGTCCGGTGCTGGAGGTGGCCGGCGAGATCGACCTGGCCACCGCGCCCTGGCTGCAGGACCACCTGATCGAGGTCATCAACGCCCAGGACGGGTCGGCCGACCTCATCCTGGACATGACGAAGGTGGAGTTCTGCGACGCCAGCGGCCTGCGCGTCCTGGTGAGCGCCCAGCGGTGGATCCGGCAGCGCGGAGGACGGCTCCGCGTGATCTGCCCCGAAGGCCCACTCCTGCGCATCCTGCGCATCACCACGCTGACCCGCCTGCTGTCCGTCCACCCGACCATCGAAGACGCCCTCGCCGAGTCCCCGCCGTGCGGCACCGCACCGGGCACCCGGTCGCCGGCGGTACGCACCGGGGCGGGATGAGTTTTTCCGGCTGATCCGCCTGCTGTCCGTCTTCAGGGGGCGTCCGGCTGGTGTGTGGGCGCCCAGAGTCGGTCGGCGTCGCCGGCGGCGAGCCGGCCTCGGTAGACGTCGATCTTGTGGTCGATGAGCTGGAGGTGCTGCTGGATCTCCGCGAGTCTGGTGAGTACCTCGGCGATGGTCACGCCCGCCGGGGGAATGGAGGCGGTCTCCGGCTGTGAATCGACTTCGAGCACGCTCTAAATCCTAGCGTCGCGTCTCGGCGGCGCCGGTCGCGCGTGCGCCGCGTCCTCACCTCCGGGCCGCCCGCGCGGCCGTGCGTCAGCTGTCTTCGGCCTGGAGCGGGTCGATCGGGATCGTGGGCAGCTCGCCCAGGGCGCGCTGTTTCGCCGTGGCGGCCGAGAGGGCGGCGATCTCGTCGTTGAAGTTGCCCAGATAGGCCGCGTACGCGCTCGAACTCGTCAGCTTCATGTCCGTCTCGTCGTTGTGGTAAAGCGCGTTGGTCGTGTAATTCGCCGAGCCGGTCATCACGATCTGCCGTCCGCTGACGCCGTCGTAGCGGCCGTTGATCAGCAGGTACTTGTTGTGCGTGTAGTACGAGGCGTAGCCGTCGGCGTTCGTACCCTGAGTCGTGTCCCGTACGTCGACCTTTGATTTGGCCAGCGTCGACCGGACGCCCGAGGAGACCTGGTCCTTGGTATAGATGACGGCGACCTTGCATCCCTTCGACGCCATGCTCGCCAGCTGTTTCGCGACCGCGACCCGGTTGTCGCTCCACTGGTACATCGCGATGCGGACCTGGGTGGCATAGGTCTTCGAGCAGGTGACGAGCTTCAGCATGCCCAGGATCGTGTCACTGGCGCCGCTCGCCTTCGGCCAGTAGTACGCCTTGGGATTGGAGCCGTACGTCCAGTAGTAGTTCGTCTTGTGGGTTCCCGCCGAGCCCTTCGACATGTCGGTGAAGTTCTTCACGTAGGCGTCGTACAGGCCACTGTTGCCGACAATGGTGTAGCTGTTGTTCCAGGTCACCTCGGCCTGGATCGCCGTCGGGTTCGCGCTGGTCAGCGTCACGGTCGGCTTGCCGCCGCCAGAGAACAGAAAGAACTTGGTGTGCAGCCAGGAAACCGGCTTGCCGCCCGAATAATGGTGCGCCATGCACCCGCCGTAGCACAGGGCGGCGTAACTGCTCGCGCTCTTGGTGCTGACCTTGCTGCCGAGCTCGGCGACGAGACGGTTCCAGAGGCTGTTCTTCGCGTGCTGGTCCATGAGGACCTTCACGTGAACGCCGCGTTTGTGCGCGGCGATCAGGGCGTTGGCGACCTCGTCCAGGTCCATGCTGTAGACCGCGACCCGGATGACCGACCCCTTCGGGGCGGCGGCGATATCGGTCTCGATCTGCTGCATGATGGCGTACTGCTGACTGTGCGTGCCCTCGGGGTCATTGAAAATCGCCCCGGCCCGCGGCGCGAACGCCGCGTCGGCCTCGCCGGCGGTCCAATAGCCGAGGCCGGTGGCTACGAGGCCGGTACTCGCGAGCAGTGCGACGCTGCGTCTCTTCCAGTCGGTCATGCATTCCCCCTCAAAGCCGCCGCGACTCTACCTAGACGGACAGTAGGGGCAACAGCCCTTACCGAGGCAATCCACTCGTGAATTAACAGCCAGTTAACTTTCGCTGACTCGATCGTCCGCCAGGTTGGGGAGCCGGCCGCCGTCATGGCGGTCTCCAACTTTTGGGGGTAACCTCCTTTTGGTAGTTACCTCTGATCGTCGACAGTGAGGAACCTCCATGACTGGCGCCGGTGGACGCAAGTGGTGGGCCCTGGCCGCCGTCAACCTGTGCGTGCTGGTGGTGACCCTGGACGGCACCGTCCTGTCGGTGGCGTTGCCGGAGCTGGCGAAGGCGCTCTCGGCCACGGAGTCGGGCCTGCAGTGGTTCCTGTCCGGCTACCTGCTGACTCTCGCGGCCGGTGTGCTCCCGGCCGGCCTGGCCGGGGACAGGTGGGGCCGGAAGAAGGTGATGCTCGTGTCACTGGCGGCCTTCGGGGCCGGATCGGTGCTGTGCGCCTACGCGCCCTCTCCGGGCATCTTCCTGACCGCGCGGTTGCTCATGGGGTTCGCGGGCTCCGGCATCACGGTCATGGCGATGTCGGCGCTGACCGTCCTGTTCGACGACCGTGAGCGGGGTGCGGCGGTGGGCGTGTACGAGGTCGCCAACTTCCTGGCCCTCCCGGCCGGACCGATCCTCGGCGGTTGGATGCTGACGCACCTGTGGTGGGGCTGGGTGTTCCTGATCAACGTCCCGGTCGTCGCCGTCGGGCTGATCGTCGGCACCGTCCTGGTGCCGGAATCACGTGCCACCAAGCGTCCCGACCTCGACCTGACCGGGATGATCTCGTCGGTCATCGGGCTCGTGGTGCTGACGTACGGCCTGATCGAAGCGGGTGAGCGCGGCTGGAGTGCGGCCGTCACGCTGACGACGACCGCCGGCGGCATCGCGATACTGGGCGGATTCTTCGCCTGGGAGCGGCGGCTCGGCGGCCGGGGCGGCATGCCGATGGTCGATCCCGCGCTGTTCCGGTCCAGGGCGTTCTCCTGGGGAGCCGTCCTGAGCGGGACGGCGGGGCTGTGCGTGGCGGGGCTGCTGTTCAGCATGCCGCAGTACTTCCAGGCGGTGCAGGGGGCCGACGCCATGGAGTCGGGCCTCAAGATGCTTCCCTTCGTCATCGGCCTCGTCCTCGGCGCCCTGCCCGCCGGCCCGCTCGCGAAGGCCGCCGGCGCGAGGCTTACCATCGCGCTGGGCTTCGTGCTGGCCGGTGTGGGTGCTGGGATCGGCGCCGTCACCAGCGCCGTCTCGGCCACCGCGTTCGTCGTGGTCTGGATGGCGGTGCTGTGCGCGGGTGTCGGGCTGGCCCTGACCGCCACGACGTCGGTCGCACTGTCCGAACTGTCCGTTGAGCGCAGCGGGATCGGCTCCGCGGTGGTCCAGACGTTCCAGAAGACCTGCGCTCCGCTCGGCAGCGCCGTCATGGGAAGCGTGCTCGCCGCGTCGTATCAGGCGCGCCTGGGCCACGCCGGCCTTCCGGTCGGCGCCGCTCCGGAGATCCGCCACAGCGTCTTCAGCGGACTGGCCATCGCCGATCGGCTTGGCTCGCTCTCGCTCGAGCGCAGGATCCGGGACGCCTTCGCGTACGGCCTGGACGTCTCGCTGCTGGCCACGGCCGGCATCGCCCTCACCGGCCTCATCCTGACCTTGACGTTCGCACCCCGGACCAGACCCGCCGGGCATGCCGGGGCGACGATCCCGGATGGCGCTCATGCGGGCAGAAGCTGACCGCCCGGGGTCTCTCTCGCGGGGGTGCGCCGGAGCCCACCGGCCGCGTACGCGGAGATGATCGCCGAGGTCCCGCTCGTACGGTCAGGTGTGAGGGAGAGGAACGGTCAGGCCTACGGCCCGCTGATTCGTCAGGCGGGCGGCCGGTCCGTGGATGCTGAGGCCGGTAACGGGCGCGTTCGTCTGTGCGGCGAGGTTGTGGTCGTACGGGTGGGGCGGCCGGTTCGCGGTCGCCGAGGTCGGCAGCGGGGCGTATTCGCGCGCGTTCGCCTGTACGGCCGGGCCATGGCCGTGCGGGCGGGGTGATGCCGTCTCGGTGGCGTACTTCGCGACCGCGACGATCGTGCCGGGCCCGGCGCCCGCCGTGTGGAGCCACCCGGCGACGGGACTCCGCCGACCGCTCCATCGCGACCGTGCGCCGCGACGCGGCTGCCCGCGCGGCCGGCGCGCGCCAGGTCGGCGATCACCTCCGCGCGCGGCGACGCCACAGTGACTTCGCGCGGGCGCCGTGTGGAGGTGATGGTCGTTCCGCGGGGCGCGGATCAGTGCGCGCCGACACCGCTCAGCAGCGTGTCGACCACCACGTCGGCGGCCTGTGCGGCACTCAGCTCGGGCAGGTTCTCCGCGGCGCGCCGTATCAGCGGTGGCAGGAGCGAACTCACCCAGCCGGGCGGCAGGTCGGACCGCAGCAGCCCTTCCTCGGTAGCGCGCCGCAAGAAGGCGTCGACCTCATCGATCAGGCGCTGACGGCGCTCGCGGATCGTCTCCTCGGTGAGCAGGAGGCTCGTCTCCACCGGCCATTTGCGGTTGACCGCGACGATGCCCTCCACGTAACGGTGCAGCGCGACCGCGGGCGGGGCCTCGCGCAGCCTGGCGGCCTCGATGGCCTCCTCGACCGCGTCGTACCGGACCTTGTACACGGCGGCCAGGAGTTCCTCGCGGGAGGAGAAGCGGCGGTAGACGGTGCGCCGGTCCACTCCGGCGGCCGCGGCGATGGAGGCGATGCTCGCCGAGGGGTCGTCGGCGAGCAGGCGGGCCCCCGTGCGCAGGACGAGTTCCAGGTTGCGTGTCGCGTCTGCTCTCACCCGGCTCAAGATACCTGTTCGTGCAGCAGATGAAGGGTTTTTCGCCACACTTTGGGAGACTATACCTATCCAAATGCTACCCATATGAGGCAACTAGAGCTCAATCGTGTAGCACATCGCTGATCACTTGGCTCGCCAACGAGGTAACTCTGATCGTAAGTGCTACTCTGTAGAGACAGTTGACCGGATGTGGAGGAGCGGAACATGGCTAGGACATGGTTGATCACCGGGGCGTCGCGTGGTTTCGGCCGCCGTCTGACCGAGGCGGTCCTGGAGGTGGGGGACCAGGTCGTCGCCACCGCGCGACGGCCGGAGCAGTTGGACGACCTGTCGGCCCGGTACGGTGAGCGGATTCGGGCGGTCGCACTGGACGTCACCGACGCCGCCGCGGCCTCCGGTGCGGTGAAGGAGGCCACCGAGGCCTTCGGCCGCCTCGATGTGGTCGTCAACAACGCGGGCTACGCCAACAGCGCGCCGATCGAGGAGATGGCGGAAGACGACTTCCGCGCCCAGATCGAGACCAACCTCTTCGGAGTCGTGAACGTGACACGGGCCGCGCTGCCCGTCCTGCGCGCCCAGCGGTCGGGGACCTTCGTGCAGTTCTCCTCCATCGGGGGACGCGTCGGCGGCACGCCTGGGATGGGCGCGTACCAGACCGCGAAGTTCGCGGTCGAGGGCTTCTCCGAGGTGCTCGCCAGCGAGGTCGCACCGTTCGGCGTGAAGGTGGTCATCGTCGAGCCGGGCGCGTTCCGTACCGACTGGCAGGGCTCGTCCATGCGAATCCCGCCCGTCGGACCCGACTACGAGGAGACGGTGGGCGCCATCAACCGCTATCGGCGGGCCAGCGACGGCACCCAGCCAGGCGACCCGTCCCGCGCCGCCAAAATCATCATCGACGTGGTCGCGGCCGACGACCCGCCACGACGCCTCATCCTCGGCGGCGGCGCCGTCACGCTCGCGCGGGAGGCCGCGGAGGCCCGCGCCGCCGAGACCGAGAAGTGGGCCGACGTGAGTCGCTCCGCCGACTATCCGGCGGAGGAACGCTAGCCCGTCCCCGCCGGCGTACCCGCAGCGATCCGGAGGCGAGTACGCGTACTCGTGCCGAGACCGTGGTCGTTTCCGACGAGCGTGAGGCGAGTCATGCCGCACAGTGTGGGGACCGAAATAATTCTCACCTCAGGCGGGTCGCCATAGGTGGCCGCCTCACTCGACATGCCGCTCGGACCGGCCGATCCGCCGGTGCTATGCGATGGTCTTGAGGATGTTGATCAGCGCGGTGGTCGCGGGTGGGTCCGGCGGCTCGCCGTAGGTCGCGGCGAAGATCTGCCGTGTGTTGCCGGTGATCTCGGTGGCGTGGATCCCCGGCGTACGGTGGGCTTCGAGTGCGAGCCCGGGGAGGGTGGCGACGCCCATGCCGGCCGCCACGAGCGACTGGACCACGACCATGTCGTCGCTGAAGTAGGAGATCCGCGGGGTGAAGCCGGCACGCTCACAGGCGTCGACCATCGCCGCGCGACAGCGTTCGCACCCGCCGACCCAGGCGGAGTCGCGGTGGTCTTCCAGGCGCTGGTCCGGCTTCTGGCTGATCAAGTAGAGCGGATCGTCCAGCAGGTGGGTCAACCGGAGACCCTCCGCCTCGTCCGGGGTGTCGGAGTGCCGGAAGACCAGGGCGATGTCGACGTGCCCGGCGCGCAGCATCCGCAGTGCCTCGACCGCGTGCACGTCGGTGAGGATCAGCTCGATGCCCGGGTACGACGCGGACAGCTCGGCCGCCGCCTTGGGGACGATCGTGCTGAGGACCGTCTGGAAGCCGGCGACGCGGACCCGTCCGGCCCGGAGCCCGACCTGGGTGGCCAGCTCCACGGAGGCCGCGTCCACGCGTCCGATGATCTCTCTGGCCCGCCGGGCGAGGAGCTCGCCCTCGGGGGTGAGCCGGATGCCGCGGACCACGCGCTGGACGAGCCGGGCCCCGGTCGCGGCCTCCAGCCGCCGGAGGTGGTGGCTGACCGAGGGCTGGGAGTAGTGCAGTTCCTTGGCCGCCTCGGTCACCGACCCGTGGCGGGCGACGGCCTCCAGCACTCGCAGGTGCGTCAGGTTCATAAATCAACATTCTCTATGCGAAGTCGATGTTTTTGGCATTGGACGTCATGAAACAGGACCGGGAGCATCGTCGTCATGACGGAGCAGCTCAGTTCGCCACCGATGGTGGCTTCCGGCGTCGACTCGCCACCCAGGCCCGGCCTGGCCGAACTCGTCGCGCGTATCGGGCCACGCGCCCGACGGCGCGCCGATCCGCGGACCATCGCGCAGCAGGTGGCCGACGTACTCGAGGAGACGATGCCGAGCGTCGACCTGCTCACCGCGGCCGAGCGCGCCGGCTCGCCCGACGGCTACACCCGGCACACCCTGCATACCGAGGCGACGTTCTCGGTGTCCGCCGTGGTGTGGAGACCGGGCCAGGTGACGGACATCCACGACCACCTGGTGTGGTGCTCATTCGTGGTGCTGCAGGGCGCCGAGACCGAGACCCTGTACGACATCGACGGCGACCGGCTGGTCGAGATCGGCGAGCGACGGCGGCCCGCCGGCTCGGTCACCGGCGTCGCCCCACCCGACGACATCCACCGGGTCCGCAACACCGGTGACACGACCGCGATCACGCTTCACGTGTACGGCGCGGACCTCAGCAGCGGCACCAGCGTGCGCCGTACCTACGCGTTGAAGGACGACCGGTGAAGCCGGACGAGATCAGCGAGGTTCTGAACCGGCCGATCAGCCAGGAACTGCTGGCCCGCGACGTGACCCGCCTGGCCTACGTCGCCAAGGACGGCACGCCCCGCAACATCCCGATCGCGTTCGCCTGGAACGGCTCCCAGGTGGTCATGTGCACCGCGAAGAACGCCCCGAAGCTGACGGCCCTGCGTCACAACCCGGCGGTCGCCCTGACGATCGACACCGAGGTGCACCCACCCAAGATCTTGCTCATCCGCGGTCAGGCCGAGCTGGACTTCGTCGATGGAATCCCGGACGAGTATCTCCAGGAGACCAGTTCGTACGAGATGACGCCCGAGCAACGGGTCGAGTGGGAGGCCGGCGTCCGCTCGCTCTATCACGACGGCATGGTCCGGATCGTCGTGACCCCGACGTGGGCGAAGCTGATCGACTTCGAGACGACCCTCCCGAGCGCGGTCGAGGAACTGATCCGGCAGCAGGAAGAACGTCAACGCGGCTGACGGATCGCCAGGATGGCCTCCGCAGACGAGATACTGAGGTGTACGAGAAATGACATTTGCTGCAGTCGGCGCCACGCGGAAACTCGTGGTCCAGCAGTGGGTTACCGTCGACAACATCGCGGCGGAGGAGGACGGCGGGCTCAGCTTCGTGTCGGGGGAGCCCTTTTCCGAGAAGAGCGACCCTGCGTTCAAGGCGAGCGTGATGGGGTTCATCGACTCGGTCGACACGATGATCCTCGGCGCGAACACCTACGCCCAGTCCAAGGACTACTGGCCGTACGCCGACGAGCAGGGTGAGTACGGCGAGAAGCTCAACAACCTCACCAAGTTCGTCGTCTCCTCGAAACTGGATGAGGCCTCCTGGGGCGACTTTCCCGCCGCGACCGTGACCCGTGACCCGGTCGCCACCATCCGGGAGCTCAAGGCGCAGAGCGGCAAGGACATCTGGCTGTGGGGGAGCTTGACGCTCATGCGCTCCCTGCTGGACGCCGGCGTCGTCGACGAAGTCCAGATGCGAGTCTGCCCGGCATCACGGGGCAGGGGAACGCGCGTTTTCGAGGATCGGCAAGACCTGAAGCTGGTCGAGGCGACCCCGTTCGAGAACGGTGTGGCGCTTCTGCGCTACGAGATCAGGCAATAGGCGAAGTTCTTTCGGAGAGTTGGACGCCGGTGATGCCGCTCGTCGGGCATCGGCCGGCGTTCGCTCTTCCGCTACCGGCCGTCCCGACGGTGAGCGGGTCACCTGTACCTTCGTTCAGCCGGAAAGCCCGGCGTCGAACCGGCCCAGCTCGGCGAGGCGAGCGAAGTCCGGCAGCTGCGACATCTCGACCGGATCACCGGAGGATACGGTCAGCGGCATCGGCAGGTACGCACCGCGAACCCGTTCGCAGTTCAAGCCACCTCTCTCCGTGCCAACCGCCATCACTCGGCAGGCTTCACGATCGCAAGGCCTACACCGCGACCCGCACGGTGATCGTTCCCGTGTACATGGCTCCGCACGTGGGTCCGTACGCCAACGTGGGTGCTGTTACACCCGCGGCGATCGCCGTCGCGCTGGCCTGTTACGCCCAGATCTGGTGACCTGCCAGGACACCGTTGACCGAGGACCGCCAGGAAACCTCACACCAGGGTTCCCGAGTGGTCTCCTTCCGCCGCCGTCATGACGGCAGGAAGATGGCGGTCGCCTCGTCGGCGAGTACGGCGGAGTGCGGGGCGTCCGGATCGGTCTGTGCGAGGTGCAGCAGTCCGAGGATGGCCGCGTAGGCGACCCGTGCCCGAGACGTCGCCCGGTCCGGAGGCAGGCCGAGCTCGCGGTAGGTGCGAGCCAGGAGTTCCAGCCGGGCCTGGTTCACCTGGTGAACCGCGTCCCTGACCCGGGGGTCGTTGCGGTCGCCGAGCAGGCTCAGGTGCACCGACGGCGCCAGCGGCTGGACGGCCTGCACGACGGTGGTGAGCAGCTCGCGCAACCGCCGTGCCGGATCGGCGATCGCGGCGAATTCGGCGAGTCCCTCGGCGCCGTGACTTCGCGCCCACTCCGTGAGTGCCGCGGTGATCAGCTCGTCCCGGTTTCGGTAGTGCGCGTAGAAGCTGCCCTTGGTCACGCCGAGCGTCCGCGCCAGCGGTTCGACCGCGACCGCGGCCAGCCCGCCGTCCGCGATCGCCTTCAGCGCGGCCCGCGCCCAGTCCTGGGCGGACAGCCGGGACGACTCGTTCACCACGGGCAACAGGATACGCCAGCGTATTGACGGGTTCGTCAAGCGAAAGATACGGTGGCGTATCAATACGCCACCGTATCCATATGCGACAGTATTAAAGAGAGGTCGGATGGAGCACATGAAGGTTCGCCGAGTTGTCACCGGCCACGACGCCCAGGGCAAGGCCCGCGTGGTCGACGACCGTGATGTCGAGCCCATCACTTCGGAGCTGATGCCCGGCTGCGCGTTCTTCCGGCTGTGGGGCCGGGACGAGCGACCCACGTTCCCCGACGACGGCTCGCCGCGCCGTGCCGAGGCGTGGTACCCGCCCCGAGACGGATCGCGCTTCATGATCAACACCGTCCCGCCGGGTGAGCTGCTCCCGGCTCCGGATCTGGACGTGGCCGCCGCTCTGGAGGAGCTGGAGCGGCAGATGCCGGGGGCGATGGCCGCGAATGAGCCCGGCGCCTCGGGGATGCACACCACCGACAGCCTCGACTACGTCCTGGTCGTCTCGGGCGAGGTCACACTGGAACTCGACGACGGGGAGCAGACGGTGCTGCGGGCGGGTGACGTGGTCGTCCAGAACGGCACCCGGCACGCCTGGCACAACCGCGGCACCGAACCCTGCACGATCGTCGGCGTCGCCATCGGCGCGGACCGCACCCGGCCCGCGTAGCGCCACAGGGCGGTGATCCGCCGCCCCTCGACGGCGCGAAGCCGATGTCTGGGCCGAGGAGGTGCGCCAGGGCCCGTCGTGGATGTGCCGTCCCGCGCTGCGCGTCGACTCCACGGCCAGGCCCGTTGGTAACAGGCGCCGTGCCCGCCCAGGTGCCGGGCGTGCACGGGCCTTCCGGAGGTACGGCAGGCCGGCCACCACGGGCTGTCGGCGCTCACCGCGGTGGTCGACCGCAACCGGCTGCAACAGGGCGCTCGCACCGAGGACACCAAGCGGCTGGAGCCGCTCGCCGACAAGTGGATCAGCTTCGGGTGGGACGTTCGCGAGTGCGACGGCCACGACCACCGCCGGCTGCTGGTCGCGTTAGCCCCGGCCACCGGCGACAAGCCGGTCTGCGTCATCGCCCACACCACGAAGGGCAAGGGCGTGTCGTTCATGGAGGACCGCGTCGAGTGGCATCACAAGGTGCCCTCCGCTGAGCAGGCCACCGCGGCCTTCGAGGAGCTGGCCCGATGACCGACACCGTCACCACCGCGCCGCTCTTCGACCGCAGGCCGTCACCGTCGTCCCGGCACGGACCGAAGCGTCCCCGGTGAGCGCCCGCACCACGTGTGCATGCGCTTCTTCGACGAGCGCGGGGCTCGGCCGTTCACGGCTAACGGACGGTGAGGACGACGCACGCACCTGACCAGCGTCGCCGAGCAGCGCAGCCAGGCCAGGGCGGCGCTGGCCCGGCTGCGTCAGGACATCGACCCCGACACGCTGGTCGGCGACCTGCCGATCGGCACCCAGCAGCTGGTGGAGATCGCCCGGGTGCTGTCCCAGGACGTCCGCATCCTGATCATGGACGAGCCGACCTCGGCGCTGAGCAACGCCGAGGTCGACGTGCTGTTCGAGGTGATGGACGACCTGCGGACGCAGAACGTCACCATCATCTACATCTCTCACAAGCTGGACGAGTTCCGCCGGATCGGCGACTACGTGACCGTGCTGCGCGACGGCGGGCTCGTGGCCGAGGCGCCGATGAGCACGCGGCATCGACGTCGGCGCCAAGACCGAGATCTTCCGCATCATGAGCGGCCTGGCCACCGAGGGCCTGGGCGTGCTGTTCGTCAGCTCGGAACTGGCCGAGGTGATGGGCATGTCCGACCGGATCCTCGTCATGGCCCGTGGCCGCATCACCGCCGACCTGCCCCGCGCTGAAGCGACTGAGGAACGGCTCGTCAGCGCCTCCGCCTCCACGACCGTCATGAAGGTGAGCCCATGAGCACCAGCGCGGAACCTGAAATCGAGAACAGCGCGTCGGCCGATCCGGTCACGCCGGTCTCGCGCGCCGGTCGCGGGACGCAGCTGGCGATGCTCTCCCTGCGGGGCCGCACCCTCATCGTGCTGATCGTCCTGGTGATCATGTTCGGCCTGATCTCCGGCGACTATCTGACCACGAGCAACCTGCTGCTGATGAGCGAGCACGTGTCCATCACCGGGCTGATGGCCATCGGCGTCACCTTCGTCATCCTCACCGGCGGCATCGACCTGTCGGTGGGCTCCGTCGCCGGCCTGGCCGGGATGATCGCCGGTGGGCTGCTGTACGAGGGGCTGAAACTGCCCGGCGGTGACACCCTGTGGTTCTCCACCGTCATGGTGATCGCCCTCGCGATCCTGGCCGGTGCCGTGGTTGGACTGATCAACGGTCTGCTGGTCACCAAGCTCAAGGTGGCGCCCTTCATCGCCACCCTCGGTGTCCTGTACGCGGCCCGCGGCCTGGCCGACCTGCGGAGCAACGGCGCGACCTTTCCCAACCTCGCCGGGTCGCCCGCCCGGCACGACACCGGTTTCTCCACTCTCGGCATCAAGAGCTGGCTCGGCGTGCCCGTCGCCATCTGGATCATGGTCCTGGTCGCGGCGGTCGCGGTCCGCATCACCACGCGCACGCCGTTCGGCCGCCGCGTGTACGCCGTCGGCGGCAACGAACGCGCCGCCGAGCTGGCCGGCATCCGTACCTCCCGCGTGAAGATCGCGGCGTACGTCATCTCGGGGGCGTGCGCCGCGCTGGCCGGGCTGATCCTCACCTCCGAGCTCGGCGCCGCCTACCCCGACAGCGCCACGACCTACGAGCTCAACGCCATCGCCGCCGCGGTGCTGGGCGGGACGTCGCTGACGGGCGTCAAGGGCACCGTCATCGTGCTGGCCGTCGTCATGGAACAGACGCAGGAGCGCGTCAAGACCCGCTTGACCACATAGCCGCGCCCCGCAGGCTCGCATCCCGTCCCCGGACCACATCCGCCCGAAAGGAAGACCGACCGTGCGTCGTCTCTCTAACCGTAGCCGCGTCATCGGCTTCGCCAGCGTCACCCTCGCCGCCGCCCTCAGCCTGAGCGCCTGCGGCGGCGAAGCGCCAACTGGGACCAGACCGAGGCGCTGCAGAAGGTGCAGACCATGCTGCAGGCCCACTCCAACGTCAAGGGCATCATCGCCGGCAACGACACCATGGCGCTGGGCGCGTGGTCGGCGCTGCAGGCCGCCAAGAAGACCAACGTCGTCGTCACCGGCCTCGACGGCAGCCCGGACGTGGCCGCGTCCATCCTCAAGCACGGCATCAAGGCCACCGTTCTGCAGCCGGCGGCGAAGATCTCCCAGATGGCCGTCGACCAGGCCGACAAGTACCTCAAGAGCGGCTCCACCGGCCAGCCGGAGAAGCAGTCCGTCGACTGCGTGCTCATCAACGCCGACAACGCCGACAAGCTCCACAACTTCTCGCTGGACTCCTGAGCGCCGGTCGACGCACGCGGACGCCTCCCGATGACCTGACAGGGTGGTCGGGAGGCGGCGCGCGTTGTGAGTGGGGCTCGCCGTGGAGCCGGTACCAGCATCGTGGCCGGACCCGAGTCGGCGCCGCCCAGGGCCCTGGGACTTGGCGAACGATGTCCGAATCCGGGGAGTGCCATGAAGGCACGGGTGGCACGCCTTCAGGGTGGGCCGGCTCCGCCGTGAGCCGCTCTCCCGGGAGGGTCTGGTGGCCGAGGAACTGTCGCCGGTGGTCGTCGGCGTGGATGGTTCGGATCCGTCGCGCGTCGCGTTGAGGTGGGCGGCCGAGGAGGCCGTACGGCGTGGCCGGCCGCTGCGGATCATGCACGCGCTGGAGCCCTGGGGCGAGGTGCCGTTCTACCCGGTTCCCATGATGACGGAGATTCTCCAGCAGGCCGGCGGGGCGATCCTCGAGCAGGCGATAGGTGAGGTACGCGGGTGGGAGCCCGGGCTGCCGGTGACGACGGCGCTCGTCGCCGAGCCGGCGTCCGTGGCGCTGCGGCGCCAGGCCGAGGAGGCGTACGAGGTGGTCGTCGGCCACCGGGGGCGCGGCGGCTTCGCGAGCCTGCTGCTCGGTTCGGTGAGCCTGCACACGGCGGGCTACGCGGACGCCCCGGTCGTGGTGGTACGGGACGGCGACGGCCCCGAGCGACGGCGGATCGTCGTCGGCATCGACCTGTCGGAGCATGCGGCCACGGCACTGCGGTACGCGTTCGAAGCGGCGGTCGTGCGCGAGGCGTCGCTTCGGGTGATCTACGCCTGGTGCCCGCCGGAGGGCCCGTACGCGGTGATGGAGGTCGGTGAGCTGGCCCAGGTCGCCCACCGGGAGGCGCATGACATCGTGGCGCCCTGGCGCGACCGGTACCCCCAGGTCGCGGTGGCCGAGGACTGTCCTCGCGACCATCCCGTCAAGGCGCTCGTGGCGGCCTCGGCCGACGCGGACCTCATCGTCGTCGCGGCGCGCGGGCACACCGGGCTGCGGCTCGGTTCGGTCAGCCACGGCCTGATCCACCACGCCCGCTGCCCCGTGGCGGTGGTGCCGTCCGGTGCGAAGGGCGAGGCCGGATAGATGCAGCGGATGAGCGGCATCGACGCCGGGATGTTCTTCGCCGAGAACGAGACGAGGCCGTTGCAGATCGCCTCGGTGAGCGTCTTCGACGGTCCGGCGCCCACCTACGGGGAGTTCGTCCGCGCGCTGGTCGCCCGGCTGCTGGGCCTGCCGAGATTCCGCCAGCGGGTGCGTCGGGTGCCACTGGACCTCGGCCGCCCGGTATGGGTGGACGACCCGCACTTCCAGCTTCTCTACCACGTGCGTCACACCGCCGTGCCGGCGCCCGGGGGAGCGGAGGAACTGCGCAACCTCGCCGGCCGGGTGCTCGGGCAGCGACTGGATCTCAGCCGCCCGCTGTGGGAGATGTGGCTGGTCGAGGGGCTGGAGGAGGACCGGTGGGCGATCATCAGCAAGGTCCACCACTGCATGGTCGACGGCGTCGGCGGCAGCGACCTGATGACCAGCCTGTTCGACCTGAGCCCCGGGGAGGTGCCCGTACGGGACGAGCGCGGCCCGATTCCGCTTCCCGAGGCCGAGCCGGAGCCCTCCCGCCCGTCGCTCGTGCTCGCGGGCGTCGTCGGTACGACGATGGAGCAGCTCCGGCAGGTGGCCCGCCTGCCGGAGCTGACGCGCCACTGCCCCGCGACGGCACGGTTCGTCCGCGGCCTGCCGGCGTACGCCCGGCGGCTGCGGGAGGGCCGCGGCGCGTCGTCCCTCAACGGCCCGACGAGCCCGCACCGCCGGTGGGCCTGGACCGAGGCGGATCTCGGGGAGGCGCGCCGTATCAGCGATGCCCTCGGCGGGACCGTCAACGACGTCGTGCTGGCGGCGGTCGCCCGGGGCTTTCGTGACCTGCTCGCCGAACGCGACGAGCTGCGCCCCGACACCGTCGTACGGACCCTGGTGCCGGTCTCGGTCCGCCTGCCCGACGAGAAGGGAACGCTGACGAATCGCGTGTCGGGCGTGCTCGTGAGCCTGCCGTGCGGACGGCCGGATCCCCTGTGCCGCCATGAGCTGATCTGCCGGCAGACCACGGCGCTCAAGGCCAGTCACCAGGCGGTGGGCCCGACGGTCTTCACCCGGATGCTCGGCCTGGCGCCCAACGTCCTGGCGGTCGCGGCCCGTACGGCGCTGCGCATGCGGCAGCCGTACATCCAGACGATCACCACCAACGTGCCCGGCCCGCCCGTCCCCCTGTACGCGATGGGACGACGGCTGGCGGCGATCTATCCGTACGTGCCGCTGGCCGCCGGAATACGCGTGTCGACCGGGGTCGTCTCCTACCTCGACACGCTCTATCTCGGCATCACCGGTGACTTCGACGCGATGCCCGACATCGAGCTGTTCAGCCGTGGGGTCCGGCACGGGTTCGACGAACTCGCCGAGGCCGCGTCGCCCGATCCCGTCGTCGTGTGACGATCAGGGCCCCGGCGAGGGGCGCGTCGCTCCCGCCCGGTCCTCCTCGGCGTGGCCCATCTCATCGATCACACCGACGACGCCGTCGACGGCGGCCGTGAGCCGGACCGCGATCGAGATGAGGTTCTCCTGCGGCAGCGTCCCGGACAGGGTCACGACGCCGTTGCGGACCCGGACCGAGACCGCTGCGGGGTCGGTCAGCAGCAGACGGGCGAACACCTGCTGCAGGACCTCATCGCGGATCTCCTCGTCGGTGCGGGCGAAGACGTGGAGCAGGTCGCGCCGGCTGACGATCCCGACGAGACGGCCCTGGTCGTCGACCACCGGCAGGCGCTTGATCCCGCGCCGGTCGAGGAGCTGCGCGGCCCGTACGATCGTGGTCTCCGGCCGCACGCTCACGGCCGGCGTCGTCATCAGGTCCGCGGCCGTGGTCGCCCGGCCGCCGTGGCGCCTGCGCAGCCCGAGCCGTCTCGGCCGGGCCTCGACCGCCTCCTTGGCGAGCAGGTCGGACTCGGAGACGAACCCCAGCACCCGATGGTCCTCATCGATCACCGGCAGGGCCGTGATGCCGCGTTCGATCATGACGTGGACGATCTCGTGGAACGGGGCGTCCGGGTACGCGCTCACCACGGACTTCGTCATGACGTCCGCTACCGTCCGATGCCTCATATGGGTCCCCCCTTCACGTCCGCGTGGTGCCTCAGCCGGGCGCCAGCTGCGGGCGGCGATGCCAGACGTGAGCGGCCCCGGGCGGACGGATGGCGCACAGGGCGAGCTCGACGGACTTCTCGACGGGCCCGGAGGTGTCGACGGGTACGGCGTCGGGCCAGGGGGCCGCCGTCTCGGCCATCCGGGCCGCGATCGCCGGGTCCGCGTCGGACACGCCGCCGGTGCGCGTGAGCAGGCGCTCCTCGGCGAGGTGCGTATGGCAGTTCAGGGCGGTCAGGTCGGCGTGCTCGGCGAGCGCGGCGGCCTCCGCCCGGAACTCGGCGGAGGTCCAGGAGGCGTCGAGGATGACCGATTCGCCGTACGAGAGGAGCCTTGTCGCGCGCCTGAGCAGCTCGGCGTAGGTGCGCCGGTTCCAGAAGGCGGTGTAGATCCCGGCGCCGAACGCCGCCGCGGCGGAGACGTCCGGGGAGACGTCGGCGAGTTCCTTGCGGATCCGGTCGCTGCCCAGGACGGTGCAGCCGAGCCGGTCGCCGAGAGCCTCGCTGAGCGCGGACTTGCCGGTGCCGGGCAGCCCGCCGACGAGGATGACGCGTACGGCGCCGGCGTTCAGATGGCGCAGGGCGATCTCGGCGTACCGTCCGGCGGTGGCCGCCGCCCCGGCCTCGCCCTGGCCCCAGCGCAGGCAGGAGACCTTGGCGCGGACGAACGCCCGGTAGGCGATGTAGTGGTGACGCAGCGAGGGCGGCGCGGGGTCGTCGGCGTACTCGGAGTACCAGGAGAGGAAGTGCTCGCCGAGCCGCGGCGCGTTCAGGCGCTCCAGGTCCATGCAGAGGAACGCCGCGTCGTCGAGGCCGTCCAGCCGGCGCAGCCGGTCGTCGAAGTCCAGGCAGTCCAGCACCCGAGGGCCGTCGTCGAGGCAGAAGATGTCATCGGCCATCAGGTCGCCGTGCCCGTCGACGACGCGGCCTTCGCGGATCCTGGCGTCGAACAGGCGCTCTCGCCCGTCCAGGAAGCGCAGCGCCCGCCGTTCGATCTCGGTGGCCTCCCGGGCGTCGATCGCCCGCCCGTGAAACGGCCTGACCTGGTCGAAGCCGTCGGTCCAGCGCCGCCGTACGGCATCGCGGGTGGCCTCCGCGGAGATCTGCTCCCCACGGGGGGCGCTCGCGTGCACGCGAGCGAGCAGGCGGGCGATCGCCCGCAGCGCGTCATCCACCGGCACGCCCGTCTCCACGAGGTGGGAGAGCCGCCGTTCGGCGGGCATCCGGCGCATGATGACGAGGTGGTCGCAGGGCAGCCCCGACGACAGGGTCACGTCGGCGACGCCGAGGTAGACGTCGGGGGAGAAGCGCCGGTTGAGCTCGACCTCGCGGTGGCAGGCGCGTTCGCGGCGCTCGCGCGTGGAGAAGTCGAGGAAACCGAGGTTCACCGGCTTCTTCAGCTTGAACGCGCGGTCGCCGACGAAGAACACCACCCCGGCATGGGTCTCCGCGACCCCGGCGGCGCTCATCGCCCCGGCTCTCCGGTGAAGGTCGCTGGCATGGTCTGGCTCCTCCCGTGCTCTCCCACTCTGGCCCACTCTGGCCCCCGGAGGTCGCGGCATCCAGGGCCATCCGTCCCCTGCCGGTGGGGCAGAACGGCCGTGATCGCCGAACCGGGCCGAAGGTCCCTCGACACGCGTCCATGCGCCCCTGCCCGCCGGGCCACGGGCTGGCGAGCATGTGGACATGCCGACCCTGCGCGACTTCCTGCGGCGCTGGCGTCCGGCGGTCGCTCCCGGCGCCGCCGCACGCACGGGCGTACCGGCTGATCGGCCGGCCGGGCCGGCCGAGGAGCTGATGGCGGTCTTCCGCGCGCTGGAGCCGGTCCACGCCGAATGCCGGGCGATCGGCGACGCCGCGAGGCGTGACGCGAGCGCCGAGACCGCGGGGGCACGGGAACGGGCCGAGGCGATCGTCGCCGAGGCGCGAGCGGCGGCTCCCACGCGGCGGCGCGAAGCCATGGCGGATGCCCGTGCGCGTAGTGCGGCGGAGAACGCGGCCGTCATCACCGAGGCCGAACGGCAGGCCGACGACATCCGCCGCCTCGCCGCGGAGCGGATGCCCGAGATGATCGACAAAGCCGTGGGACTTCTCGAACGGGAGTTGCGGTGAGCCGGCGCCCGTACGCGAACGCCGCCGGAGCCCGCGCCGGACCGTGAGGATCGGCGGGACGTCGTGACGGCCGCCTGGGTGGCGGGAACCACGCGAGCGAGGGCTCTCGCCCGGCGCTGCGCCGGGCCCGACGTCGCGCGCCGGGTCGCGTCCTCGCCCGCCCTGGAAGGGGCGCTGGCCCGGCTCGACGCGACGCCGTATCGGCGCGGGGTCCGTCCCGGTCAGAGCCTCGTCGAGGCCCAGCACGCGCTCCTCGGCACGCTGCTCTGGCAGGTGCGGGTGCTCGCCGGCTGGCTGCCCGGCACCGGCGCCGCGGCGCTGCGGGCGCTGGCGGGCTGGTTCGAGATCGCGAACGTCGACGCGCTGATGTCGGGCGGCCCGTTCTTCGAGCTGGGCACGATGGCCACCGCCTGGTCCGACCTGCGGAACGCGCCCGATCTCCGCCGCGCGCTCGCCGCGTCGCCCTGGGGCGACCCCGGCGGGGACGACGCGCGGAGCATCCAGCTCCGCATGAGGACGCAGTGGGCCCGCCGCGTCGCCGCCATCTCGCCGGACACCCGGCCCTGGGCCGCCGGCGCCCTCGCACTGCTCGTCGCGCGCGAACGCTTCGCCGAAGAGCACCCGGTGCCGGAACCTCCCGCCGACCTCGTCGGGAGTCGGACCGTACGGGCGGGTGACCTCGCCGAGTTCGGCCGCCGTCTCCCCGACCATGCCGCCTGGGCGCTCCGGGGAGTCCGGCACCCCGCCGACCTGTGGGCCGCCGAGGCGCGCTGGTGGTCCCGGCTGGAACGCGACGGGCTCGCGCTCCTGGCGGGCGCACGCCTGGATCTGGGACCGGTGCTCGGCGCGGTGGCGGTGCTCGCGGCCGACGCGCGGCGGGTGCGCGCCGCGCTGGAGCTGGCCTCACGTGGCGGTCACCCTCGGGAGGCGTTCGATGCGGTCATGGCGTGAGTCCCTTCGACCGGTGCGGATGGACCGGATCGCCGTGGTGGCCCCGGCGGACCGGATGAGAGCCGTCCTCGTACGGCTGGCCGGCACCGGGACCGTCGAGTTCGACGACGCGACGCCGGCTCCCGCGCCGGAGGCGGTCCTGTCGGTCCTGCCTCCGCCCGCCACGGGCCGGCCCGAACTCCTCGCGGGAGAGGCGGCACTGCGGGCACACTCGCGGGCCTCGACCACCCGCGACGGGGTGAGCGCCATCGCCGGCTGGGCCCCGGCCGACACGGTCGGGCGCCTGTCCGCGGACCTCGAGGCCGTGGACGGGGCGGTCGTCGTCCTGTCCCGTCCCCGCGGCGTGGAGATCCCGTCGATGCTGCGTCCCGGCGGCGTGCGCGGGTCGCTCGGCTCGCTCGTCGAGACGTACGGCACGGTTCCGTACCGGGACGTCGATCCGACGCCCGTCGCCGTGGGGGCGTTCCTGCTGATGTTCGGGATGATGTTCGGGGACGTCGGCCACGGGGCGCTGCTGCTGCTGATCGCCGCCGCACTAGCGTTCTGGCACCGCCTGGCGCGGTTCCGGCGGGCCTGGCCGTTCGCCGCCGGCACGGGCCTGGCCGGGATCGTCTTCGGCGCGCTGTACGGGGAGTTCTTCGGCCCCACCGGCGTGCTGCCGGCACTGTGGCTACGGCCGCTGGAGCGTCCGGTGGCGCTGATGGCGGCGGCGGTCTTCGTGGGCGCGGCGCTGCTGGCCGGCGCATTGGCTCTCGGCACCGTCAACCGCGTTCGCGAGGCGGGCTGGAGGGCCGCGCTGTACGCCTCTTCGGGGATCGCCGGAGTCGCGCTGTTCGCCGGGCTGGCGGTCGTCGCGGCCGGCTGGTACGCGAGCCTGGTGCCGCTGGTCGTCCTGGGCGCGGTGCTGGCGTCGCTGGGAATGGTCCTGATCTTCGTCGGCTTCACGGGCGAAGGAGGCGTCTTCGAAGCCTGTGTCGAACTGTTCGACACCGTCCTCGGCCTCGGTTCGAACGTGGCCTCGTTCACACGGCTCGCGGCCTTCGGGCTCACGCACGCGGCACTGGGCTCGATCGTCTGGGCGGGCACCCGTGCCCTGTGGCCGCGGGGAACGGCCGGCGCCGCCGGGGCGGTCGCCGTCTTCGTCGCCGGAAACCTGCTCGCCTTCGCGCTGGAGGGCCTGGTGGTGGCCGTTCAGGCGCTGCGTCTGGAGTACTACGAGCTGTTCTCCCGGGTCTTCCAGGCCCAGGGACGCCCGTTCCGCCCCTGGCGGCTACCCGTCATCACGGAGGAGGTCTCCCCATGGCCGCATGGCTCGCCGGCCTCCCGCTGATCGTCGCCGGACTCGTCGTCGCCCGGCTCCTGCGCCGTCGCGGTCCGGGCGTGGTCCGGCTGCTCCTGCTCGCCGACGCCGCGGTGGCGGTGGCCGCCCTCGTCGTCCTGGCGATCGCGCTGACCGCGGAGCCGTCGTCGGCGTCGCACGTGACCGCCGCGGTGGCCGCCGGCGCGGGCGCCACGAGGAACCCGGCCGCCCTGCTCGGCGCCGGAATCGCCGTCGCCGGCTCGACCATCGGCGCCGGGATCGCGGTGGCCTACACAGGGGCGGCGGCGGTGGCCGCCATGAGCGAGCGCCCGGAGTTGTTCGGGCGGGTGCTCGTGATCGTCGGCCTCTCCGAGGGCATCGCCATCTACGGGCTGGTCATCGGCATCCTGCTCCTCGGAAAGGCGTGACATGGCCGAACCCCGGTACGGAGAGGAAGGCGCGAGGCCGCTCGTCACGGCCGCCCTCGATCCCGTCGCGGGCTCGCTGCTGCGGAAGGCGAGGCGCGACGCCGCGCGGATCCGCACGGAGGCACACGCCGCCGCGGACGCCCTGCTCACGCAGGCCCGCGCCGAGGCGGGTCGGATCCTCGCCGAAGCCCACGCGACCGGCCGCTCGGAGGCCACCGCCTCGGCACGCGCGGAACGGGTACGGGCACGGCGGAGGGCGAGGACGATCGTCCTCGCCGCTCGCCGGGAGGCGTACGAGGAGCTTCGCCGCCGGGTCCGGTCCGCGGTGGCCTCGCTGTGCGCGGACAGCCCGGTGACCGTGGACCGGCTGCGGCGGCTGGCGTGCGACCGCGCCGGGGGCGGTGCGCGGACCGTCACCGCTCCGGGCGGCGGCGTCATCGCCGTCGCCGCGGACCGCCGCGTGGACTGCTCGGCCGCCGCGCTCGCCGATCACGCCGTGGACGTTCTCGGCGCGGAGGTGGAACGACTGTGGGAGTCCTGACCCGGGTCGACGGCCCGCTGGTGGAGGTGTGCGGCCTTCCGGAGGCGGGGATGTTCACGCTCGTCGGCCTGGGCACGGCCGGCATCCCGGGAGAGGTCGTCGCGATCCGCGGCGACAGCGCGACCGTTCAGGCGTACGAGTACACCGGGGGACTGGCACCCGGCGATCCGGCCGAGGCGTACGGCGAGCCGCTGTCCGCGCCCCTCGGGCCCCACCTGCTGGGCGGGGTGTTCGACGGGCTCCTGCGTCCGCTGACGGACGCGGGCACCTGGCTGACGGCCGTGCGGAGCGCACCGCGCCCGAAGGAGTGGCGCTTCACCCCGGCCGTCCCGCAGGGCCACGAACTCGGCGCGGGAGAGCCGGTCGGCACCGTCGAAGGGGCGGGCGCCGTGCCCTACGCCGTCCTCACTCCCGTGCCGGGACGGGTCACCGCGATCCGCCCACCAGGCCGCTGCGCGCCGGACGTGCCGGTGGCGTCCGTCGGCGACCGCGACATCACGCTGTGCCGCAGGCGGCCGGTCCGCAGCCCCGCACCGTACCGGGAACGTCTGGAGGAACTCGTCCCGCTGGTCACCGGGCAACGGGTCGTCGACCTGCTGTTGCCGGTACCGCGCGGTGGCGCGGCGGCCGTCCCCGGCGGGTTCGGCACCGGCAAGACCGTGCTGCTCCAGCAGATCGCCAAGTGGTGCGACGCCGACGTCGTCGTCTACGTCGGGTGCGGCGAGCGCGGCAACGAGATGGCCGACGTGGTCGCCGAACTCGCCGAGCTGACCGATCCGCGGACGGGCGGCCGCCTCGCCGACCGTACGGTCGTCATCGCCAACACCTCCAACATGCCGATGATGGCGCGCGAGGCCTGCGTGCACACCGCCATGACCGTGGCCGAACACTTCCGCGACATGGGCTGTGACGTCGTGGTCATCGCCGACTCCACCTCCCGTTGGGCGGAGGCTCGCCGGGAGTTCGCGTCGCGGCACGGAGAGCTGCCCGCCGAAGAGGGCTATCCCGCGGACCTCGCGTCGGCCCTGGCGGCGTTCTATGAGCGCGCCGGCCGGGTCACCACGCTCGGCGGCCGGATCGGGTCGGTCACCGTGATCGGCGCGGTCTCCCCGCCGGGCGGCGACATGACCGAGCCGGTGACCACCCTCACGCAGCGCTTCGTCCGCTGCCTGTGGAGCCTGGACCGCGACCTGGCCTACTCCCGGCACTATCCCGCCGTGTCGTGGGCGTCCTCGTTCGCCCGGGACGCGGACACCCTCGCCGGCTGGTACGCCCGGCACGGGATGCCCGGCTGGGGTGAGCGCCGCCGGCGGGTGGCGTCCATACTCGCCGAGGCCGACCGGCTCGGCCTGCTGGCCGAGCTCGTCGGAGCCGAGTCCCTGCCCGCGCACGAGCGTGTGGCGCTCCTGGCCGGCCGGATGCTGCGGGAGGGCGTGCTGCGGCAGAGCGCGCTGAGCGCCGTCGACGCCTTCAGCGCGCCCGAGCGCACCGCCGCGCTCACCGACGGGATCCTCGCCGCCGTCGCCGAATGCGAGGCCATGGCGGCGCGCGGGGTCCCGGCCGAGGAGATCGAGGGACGCGACTTCTCTCGTCTGCTGCGGGCCAAGGAGCAGCGGGCCGGGCCCGGCGCCGCGGGTCCGGGCTGAGGCGGTGCTGATCGATGTGGCCCGAGCCGGAGTACACCGACGTCACCGACCTGCGCGGTCCACTGATCGTCGTGCGGGGCGTCTCCGGCGTGGGCTGGGACGAGTACGCCCGCGTCCGGCTCGACTCCGGTGAGGAACGCGGCGGGCTCGTCCTCGAGGTGGACCGGGACCTGGCGGTCGTCCAGGTCTTCGAGGGCACCGACGCGATGACCCGGCGGAGCGTCCGGGTGGCGTTCACCGGAAGTCCGCTCAAGATCCCGGTCGGCGAC
Organism: Actinoallomurus sp. CA-142502; assembly: GCF_050936355.1. Classification (NCBI taxonomy): domain Bacteria; kingdom Bacillati; phylum Actinomycetota; class Actinomycetes; order Streptosporangiales; family Thermomonosporaceae; genus Actinoallomurus; species Actinoallomurus sp. CA-142502. The sequence goes on along the minus strand of NZ_JBNJMY010000001.1, from coordinate 6,623,031 downwards.
GGCTGGCTCGGCCGGGTCTGCGACGGCCGCGGACGGCCCAGAGACGGCGGACCTCCCGTCCTCGGCGCCGCCGACGCGCCGGTCGGCGGCGCACCGCTCAACCCGACACGGCGAAGCCCACCCGCGGAGCCGGTTCTCACCGGCATCTCGGCGATCGACGCCCTGACCACGCTCGTACGGGGGCAGAAGATCGCGATCTTCTCCGCGCCGGGACTCCCGCACCTGGAACTCGCCGCCCAGATCGGCGCGCAGGCCGGCGCCGGAGGCGAGCCGTTCTGCGTCGTCTTCGCCGCCATGGGCCTCACCCACGCCGACGCCGCGACCGTGCGCGACACGCTGGAGGAGCGCTCCGCGGCGGGAGAACTGACGCTCCTGCTCAACCTGGCGGACGACCCCGTCATCGAGCGTGTCCTCACCCCACGGCTGGCCCTCACCATCGCCGAGAACCTGGCGTTCACCGGCGGACGGCACGTTCTCGTCGTCCTGGCGGACATGACGAGTTACTGCGAGGCGCTGCGCGAGGTGTCGGTGGCACGGGGCGAGATCCCGGCCAGGCGCGCCTACCCCGGCTACCTCTACAGCGACCTGGCCTCCCTGTACGAGCGGTGCGGGCGGATCCGCGACAGGGCGGGCTCGATCACCGTGCTGCCGGTCCTCACCATGCCGGCCGGAGACATGACCCATCCGGTGCCGGACCTCACCGGATACATCACCGAGGGCCAGATCGTGCTGGCCCCCGACGTCGACGTCCGCCCGCCGATCGACGTCCTGGCGTCACTGTCCCGGCTGATGCGTGCCGCCGTGACGCCGGCCCACATGGATCTGGCCGCACAGATCCTCGCCGCTCTCGCCCGCGCTCGCCAGGCGCGTGAGCTCGCCGAGCTGATCGGCGCGTCCGCGCTCAGCGAGACGGACCGGCGTTTCATCGACTTCGAACTGAGCTTCCGGCACCGCGTCCTGGCCCAGCGTCCGGGCGAGAGCCGTGCGCTGGAAGAGACCATGGACCGGGCGTGGCAGGCGCTGAGCACGCTGCCACGGCCGGAACTGACCATGATCGACTCCGCTGAGCTGGACGCACGCCTTCCCAAGGAGGACGAGCGAGGTGGGACGCGATGACCATCCTGGCGCGCGTCCCACCGGGCCGGGCCGGCCGGCTGTGGCTTCGCCGCCGGCTGGAGGTCACCCGGCGCGGCGTCGACGTCCTCCAGCGCCAACTCCGGATCCTCGTGCGAGAGCATGACCGGCTGGCGTCCGTCGCCGAGCGGACCCGCCGCGCGTGGGAGTCCGCGTGCGCGGACGCCGACATGTGGGCCCTGCGCGCCTGCATGGCGGACGGACGCCGGGCTCTGCGGCCGTCGCCACCGGCCGACGTTACGGTCCGCTGGGAGGAGACCATGGGCCTGCGCCATCCCGCCGCCGCGACCTGCCGACCGGCCGGGGATCCACCGCCGATGGCCTGCTCGGCGGCCCTCGCCGAGGCGCGGAGAGCCGCGCGGACCGCGCTCCAGGCCGCCGTCGACCACGCCGTGGCGCGGGAGGCCGAACGCCGGGTGGCGCGGCGGATCGCCGTCATCCGGCAGCGGATCCGAGCGCTCGAAGATCGCTGGCTTCCCCGCCTGACCGCCGCCATCAAGGAGATCGACCTGGCGCTCGAAGAGGCGGAGCGCGCCGACGCCGCCCGTCTCCGGCGGGCCGGCCGGGCCGGTCTGGGCCCTTCGGGCGACCGTGCCGGGACCGAAGCCCCTGGTCACGGGCCGTCGTGATCGGCGAGGTTGGGGAGGCGAAGAGGGGGCCACGATGAGAACCAGGATCAACGGCGGCTGCGTACTCGGCGAATCGGCGCACAGCGTCACATCGGTGATCTTCGGAGTGGACGCCATCGTCGACGGCGCCCAGACCACCGCGGCGGCGTGGAAGACGGCGCTCGATCCGTTTCTGCGGGCCCACGCGGCGGTCCACGAGACGACCTTCACGCCCTTCGACGTCCGCGCGGACTACCTGCGGTACATGTGCGGACGGCCGCGGCTGGAGGGTCTGCGCGCCTTTCTCGCCTCCCGGGACATCGTCCTGCCCTTCGACGATCTCCGTGGCCTGGCCATGAGCCAGGAGGAGTTCTTCCTCGGCGAGGTCCGCCGGTACGGCCTTCGTCCCTTCGCCTCCACGCTCGCGGCCGTACGCCGGCTGCACCGGGACGGCGTCCGTACGGCGGCGGTCTCGGTCCATCCCGAGGGCGCCGAGATACTCAGGAGGGCGGGGGCGACGGACCTGTTCGACGTGGTCGTGGACGGCCTCGACGCACCCGGCACCGCGTTGCCCGAACACCCCAGCGCACAGCTGTACCTGCAGGTGGCGCAGCGGTTGGGCGCCTCGCCCGGGCACACGGCGGTCATCGAGGCGTCCGCGGCCGGGGTGGCGGCGGCGCGCGAAGGCGGTTTCGGCGTCGTCGTCGGCGTCGACCGTACGGGGGCGACGGGCCTTCGCGAGCACGGAGCCGATCCGGTGCTCACGGATCTGGCCGAACTGCGGTTCCGCAGGACGCGTGCCGCCTGAACGCGCGCGGACCACGGGGCCCTGGTGCGTCGTCTACCAGGGGTTCGATCCCGCCGAGGTGCGGCTGCGCGAGGCGCTGTGCACGCTGGGGAACGGCTACTTCGCCACCAGGGGAGCGGCGCCTGAGGCCAGCGCCGGGAGCGTGCATTACCCCGGCACCTACATCGCGGGTTGTTATGACCGCCTGTCCTCGTGGATCGCCGGTCGCAGGGTGGTCAACGAGGACCTGGTCAACGCCCCCAACTGGCTGCCGCTGACCTTCCGCGCGGAGAACGGCCGCTGGTTCGCCCCCGAGGGCTTCCGGCTGCTGGAGCACCGCCAGGAGCTGGACCTGCGCCACGGCCTGCTGCGCCGGTGGCTGCGCTACCAGGACGAGGCGGGGCGGGTGACCGCCGTGGATCAGCAGCGGCTCGTGTCGATGGACGACCCGCACCTCGCGGCCATGCTGACCACGATCCGCGCCGAGAACTGGTCGGGTTCGCTGGAGCTCCGATCCGGCCTCGACACCCGGGTGCGCAACCGCGGCGTCGCGCGCTATCGCGGACTGGCGGACCGGCATCTGATCGTCGACTCGGCCGGCGCGGACGGCGATCTCCTCTGGCTGACCGTCGACACGGCCACCTCCGCGGTCCGGATCGCCCTGGCGTGCCGCGACGCCGTCCACGCGTGCGAGGCCACGCGCCGCGAGACGCACGGCGAGCCCGGCTGGATCGCCCGCCATGTGACCGTGGAGATGAGCCCGGGCGAGGCCGTGACGATCGAGAAGGTGGCCGGCCTGCACACCTCGCTCGACTCTTCGGCCGAGCCACCGGCCGCCGCGGCTCGGCGATCCGCGGCGAGCGCACCCTGCTTCGCCGAACTGCGCGCCCGGCACGGCCGGGCGTGGGAGCGCCTGTGGCGTCGTGCGCGCCTCGACGTCGGCGGCGGCCCGGCGCAGCGGACCGTCAACCTGCACATGTTCCACGTGCTGCAGACGGTGTCGCCGCACACCGCCGGGGTGGACGCCGGCGTGCCCGCTCGCGGTCTCCACGGCGAGGCCTACCGTGGGCACGTCTTCTGGGACGAGCTGTTCGTGCTGCCCTTCCTCAGCCTGCGGTTCCCCGAGGTGGTCCGCGCCCTGCTGCGATACCGTCGGCGGCGACTACCGGCGGCCAGGCGCGCGGCCCGGGAGGCCGGCCACACCGGCGCGATGTACCCCTGGCAGAGCGGGAGCGACGGCCGTGAGGAGACGCAGGTCCTCCATCTCAACCCTCGCTCCGGCCGCTGGCTGCCGGACAACTCGCGCCTGCAGCGACACGTCGGGCTGGCGATCGCCTACAACATCTGGCAGTACCACCAGGCGTCCGGAGATCTGGAGTTCCTCTGCGAGGAGGGCGCGGAGACGCTGCTGGAGATCGCCCGGTTCTGGGCGGACGTCGCGACCTACGACCGCTCACGCGGCCGGTACGACATCCGCGGTGTCATGGGACCCGATGAGTACCACGACGCCTACCCGGACGCCGACCGCCCCGGTCTGGACAACAACGCCTACACCAACGTCATGGCGGCCTGGACGCTGTGGCGGGCGCTGGACGTGCTGGACCTGCTGCCGCCGGGACGGCGAGCCGTACTCCGGGAGCGGCTGGCCCTGACGGACGAAGAGCTGGCGCGGTTCGACGACGTCAGCCGGCGGCTGCGGGTGGTCTTTCATCGGGACGGGGTCATCAGCCAGTTCGAGGGCTACGAGGAGCTGGCCGAGCTCGACTGGGAGGGCTACCGGAACAGGTACGGCGACATCCGGCGTCTCGATCGCATCCTCGAGGCCGAGGGCGACACTCCGAACCGCTACAAGGCGTCCAAACAGGCCGATGTGCTGATGCTCTTCTACCTGCTGACCGCCGACGAACTGCGTGCGCTGTTCGCCCGGCTCGGCTACCGCTTCGCCCCCGCGACGATCCCCGAGACGGTGCGGTACTACCTCGCCCGCACCTCACACGGCTCGACGCTGAGCGCCGTCGTGCACGCCTGGGTGCTCGCCCGCTCCGACCGCCCCGCCTCCTGGCGGTTCTTCCTCGAAGCCCTCGACGGCGACCTGCACGACGTCCAGGGCGGCACCACGAGCGAGGGCATCCACCTCGGCGCCATGGCGGGAACGCTCGATCTCGCCCAGCGGTGCTACACCGGACTCGAGCTGCGCGACGGCGTCCTCCGTGTCGACCCGGCGCTGCCGCCGGACCTGCCCGGGCTGGCGATGGAGCTGGAGTACCGGGGCCACTCGGGCCTGCGCCTGTCCGCCGACAACAGGGCGGTCCGTCTCGCCCTGCCGCTCTCCACCCGGCCGGCGGTCCGGGTCGCGGTGGACGACGGACCCGTCACCGTCCTCGCGGCGGGAAGGTCGGTCCGGTTCGGGCTCGGCGGTGAGGACGGAACGGGATGACCGGAGCCGGCGCGGGCCGCGTCGCCCTGGCGGCCGGGACCGCCGGGCCGCTGGCGGCCGGAGGGCTCTGCCGCGCCCTCGGGCTCGCCGGGCCGGCCGACGTCCTGTGGGCCGGCGCGACGCTCTTCGCACTGGTCCCGGCGGTGTGGTGGGTCCTGGTCGCCCTCCGGCAGCGGCGGCTCGGCGTCGACCTGATCGCGGTCCTCGCCCTCCTGGGCTCCCTTCTGGTCCGCGAGTACCTCGCCGGCGCGCTGATCGCGGTCATGCTGGCGACGGGGCGGTCGCTGGAGGACTACGCGAGCGGCCGGGCGCGACGGGACCTGCGGGCCCTGCTGGAGCGCACTCCCCACGAGGCGCGGCGCTACGAGGACGGTGCCGTACGGCGCGTGCCGGTCGAGGACGTCGTGCGCGGTGACCGCCTGCTCGTGCCCGCGGGTTCGGTCGTGCCGGTGGACGGCGTGGTCGAACGCGAGGCCGCGTTCCTGGACGAGTCCGCGCTCACCGGCGAGGCGCTGCCGGTGGAACACGACGTGGGCGCGGCCGTGCGCAGCGGGACGCTCAACGCGGGTGACCCGTTCGACCTGCGCGCCACCGCGACCGCCGAGGAGAGCACGTACGCCGGGGTCGTGCGCCTGGCGCGAGAGGCGCAGGCGGAGAGCGCGCCGGTCGTCCGCCTCGCCGACCGTTTCGCGGTGCTCTTCCTCCCGTTGAGCCTGGCCGTGGCGGGCGGGGCGTGGCTGGCGTCCGGGCAGCTCGTCCGCGCGGTCGCCGTGCTCGTCGTCGCGACGCCCTGCCCGTTGCTGCTGGCCGCGCCGGCGGCCATCGTCGCCGGCATCTCGCGTACGGCCCGTCACGGGGTCGTCGTCAAGGGCGGCGCGGCCCTGGAGACCCTCGGCCACGCCCGTACCCTGATCCTCGACAAGACCGGCACGCTGACCACCGGCCGTCCCGAGGTCACCGACGTGGTCACCGACGCGGAGACGGACCCGGCCGAGCTGCTGCGGCTGGCGGCCGCCATCGACCAGATGTCCGCGCACACGCTCGCCGAGGCCGTGGTCCGGGCCGCTCATGAGCGCGGCCTGAGCCTGCCCCGGCCCTGCGAGGTCCGGGAGGTTCCCGGCCGCGGTGCGCGAGGCCGGGTCGACGGCCGGCGCGTGACCGTCGGCAAGGCGGTCTCGGAGGCCGCCTGGATGTCCGGCGTGCGGGCCCGCGCGGCGCTCGACGGCGCCATGACCGTGTGGGTGACCCTGGACGGAAGAACGCGAGGGGTCGTCCTGCTCCGCGACGCCGTCCGCGCCGACGCGCCGCGCACGCTGCGGCGGCTGCGTTCCGCGGGGATCCGGCGGATCGTCATGCTGACGGGCGACCGCGCCGACGTCGCCGAGAGCGTGGCGACCGTGCTGGGCGTCGACCAGGTCCAGGCCGAGTGCTCACCGGCGGAGAAGGTACGGGCGGTCCGCGACGAGCCGGACGTCAGCGCGATGGTGGGGGACGGCATCAACGACGGCCCGGCGCTGGCCGCCGCCGACGTCGGCGTCGCCATGGGGGCGCGGGGCGCCGCCGCGTCCTCCCAGGCCGCCGACATCGTCATCACCACCGACCGGCTCGGCCGCCTGGCCGACGCCATGGACGTCGCGCGCCGGGCGCGGAGGATCGCCGTGCAGAGCGCGGGCGCCGGCATGCTGCTGTCGCTCGTGGCGATGGCCGGGGCGGCCCTCGGCCTGATCCCGCCCGCGGCCGGCGCGCTGCTGCAGGAGGGCATCGACGCCGCGGTGATCCTCAACGCCCTGCGGGCCCTGCGCGGGGGCCGGGGCACCCGCGTCCCGCTCGATCTCGCGACGGACGCGCTGCTGCGCCGGTTCGGCCGGGAGCACGCCTTTCTCCGGCCACCGCTGGAGAACCTCCGGACGGTCGCCGACACCCTCTCGGCGACGCCCGAGGCGCTGGAGCGTCTCCATGACGTGCACCGGTTCCTCGTCGGCACGCTCCTGCCGCACGAACGCGGCGAGGAGACCCGGCTGTATCCCGCCGTGGCACGGGCGCTCGGCGGTACGGAGACGACGACCACCATGAGCCGCGGGCACGCCGAGATCGAGCGTCTCGTCCGCCGGCTGGGCCACCACCTCGGCCTCGCCGCCGAGGGCGGTCTGCGGCCGGACCAGCTCGACGATCTCAAGGCGTGCCTCTACGGTCTCCACGCCGTGCTGACCTTGCATTTCGCCCAGGAGGAAGAGGCGTACTTCTCCTTGTCATCCGGGGCTCAGGCCTTCTGATCCGCGATCCGGCTCACGAGGACGAGGCGCCGGTGCCCTCCTGACCGAGCCGGTCCCGCGCCTGCTCGAAGGCGCGCGCGTGCCGTCCCTCGTCCTTCGCGGTGTCGGAGAACATGCGGGCGGCGTCGGTGTCTCCGGCGCCCGTGGCGCGGTCGGCGAAGGAGGGGTACATCGTCGTTGATTCGTACCGTTCGCCGGCGATGGCCTTGCTCAGGTTGTCGCGGGTGCTGCCGACCAGTCCGGCCAGCTCCGCCGTCTCGGCGAAGTGCTCCTGGCGTTCCACCTCGCCGGTGCCGTGGAACAGGCGTCCGACGTCCGGGTCGCCCTTGTCGGTGGCCCGCTCGCCCCACAGGTTGTACTTCGTGTACGCCTCCGCCTCGCCGTGCATGGCGGTGTCGAGGTTGGTCCTCGTCCGCTCCGCGCGGACCTTGGCCGGGCCCGCCGACACCTGGTGAGGGGTCACGTCCGGCGCCGCCGGAACGGCTCCCCGTCCGGTCTGGACGACTTTCAGGGCGGTGCGGAACGCGGTCTCGTGCCGGCCCTCGTCGCGGCCTATCTCCGCGAAGCGGTCCGAGGCGTTGGCGTCGCCGTCCTTTGCGGCCTGCCGGGCGAACCCCGGGTACATCGTGTTGTGCTCGTAGTGTTCGCCGGCGATGGCGGCCCGCAGATTCGCCGCGTCGTCGCCGACCAGGCCGGCCATCCGCGCGCTTTCGGCGAAGTGCTCGTCCCGCTCGGTCGCGGCCGTCCGCTCGAACAGGTGGGCCACCGACGGCAGTCCCTCCCGGCGGGCCTGGTCGGCGTAGAGGCGGTACGAGACGTTCGCGAAGGCCTCGCCCCGCATGGCCTTCGCCAGGTCGGCGCGTGTCTGCGGGCTCGGCGTACGGGCGACCACGTCGGCGCTCGCGCTGCCCGCCGCGGCCGCGGCAAAGGCTCCGTAAAGCGGAATGCTCAGTGCGGCCGTGACCGTACTGCCCAGCAGGAACCGCGTCGGCAGGCTCGTCATGGTGCCTCCTCGCACTATCGCGTTCGGCCCGTGATCCCGGGCGTCTTCCTCCGCTGTCACCTCCAACCTGACCGCCGTGGTACTCGGGGGGTAGGAGTCGCAGCTCACGACGACGAAGGACGAAAGGTCCCGGTTTCCCATGACTTCCGTCCGCCAGGAGGATGACGCCCGGTCATCTAACGTGGGAGATGGCATGACCGGCCAGCGGAGACGACCATCGGTGCTCGCGGTCGGCCCCGCCGAGCTGACCGCCGAACCCGATCCCGCCGCCTAGTAGTGCTTTGTTAGGTGGGTAAGGCGAGGGGTTGTTGGCAGGTGGGGCAGTGGCCTGTCCAGGTGGCGAGCAGAGCTTGGAGCTCGCGGACGATCTTGTAGAGGGTCAGGCTGCCCCGGCTGCTTTTGGGCTGGTCAGGCGCAGGGTTGTGAGGAACAGGTGGGCGGCGGTCACGAGGGTGACGTGGCGGTTCCAGCCTCTCCAGGAGCGTCCTTCGTAGTGGTCCAGGCCCAGACCGGTTTTGAGTTCGCGGTAGTCGTGTTCGATCCGCCAGCGGATCTTTCCCAACCGGACCAGATCAGCCAGTGAGGTCTCGGCGGGCAGGTTCGACAGCCAATACTTGACCGGCTCGTCCTCATCCGCCGGCCACTGGGCGATCAGCCAGGCTTGGGCCAAGGTGCCGTCGGGGGCGTAGCGAGGTTTGCGTCCGGCCGGGCGGACGCGCAGCGCGATGAAGTCACCGGCCAACTCGCCTTTGGAACCTTGGCGCCAGCAGATCCGCTGAGCGCTGGTGCGGCCGGCGGCCAGCACATGCTCCCGCAACGAGACCGGCCTGGTGCGATAACGCGGCAGGCCACGCCAGCCCTTGCCCTTAGAGGGCAGCAGTTCAGGAACGGCGTCGGCGGCATGGGCGGTGCAGGTGCCCTTGACCTGAACGATGTAACCCAAGCCACGCTCGGCCAGCGCGGCCCGGAACACAGCGTTGTCGCCGTAACCGGCGTCCGCGCAGATCACCGGTGTCTCCAAGCCCCAGCCGCGTAGTTCGTCCAGCATCTCGATCGCCAACCGCCACTTCGGCCGGTTCCGCTCGGCAGCCGGGATACTCGACCGCGTGCGCCTGCCTTTGATCTCCTCGGCCACGGCCGGATCGTCGGTGCAGGCATCGTCCCAGCACTCGGGGATGAACAACCGCCAGTCCAACGGCGCTGAAGCATCGTCGGTGACCGCGTGCACGCTCACCCCGATCTGACAACTGGCGACCTTGCCCAACGTGCCCGAATACTGCCGGGCCACCCCCGGCGAGGATGAACCGTACTTGGGGAACCCGGTGTCATCGATCACCCACGCCACCAACGCCACCACCTGCTCGACCCGGGCCGCCAACCGACGCCGCACCCCCACAAAATCCCACGTCGAAGACGTCATGAACTGCTGCAACCGCTGATGATCCACCCCCAGCCGCTCCGCCATCGGCTGCATCGACTTACGCTGCCCATCCAGCAACAAACCCCGCACATACAACCCACCGGTCGCACGCTGATCCGACCGCGGCAACCCCGCGAACACCTCCGCCGCGAACTCCTCCAACCGCGACCGGACCGCGGCAACCTCCCCAGACCTCACACACGATCATCGCAACCAAGATCACAAACGTAACAAAGCACTACTAGGGACCTAACAACGGGCTTCGCGGCTGAGCGCCGTGATGCGGTCGGCGACCTCGGTCACGGCCCGTACGACCCGTGGGCTCAGGCCGTCGCCGAAGCCGAAGTCGGCGCCCTCGATGAGGTAGATCCGCAGCGCGGCGGGCATCCGGCCGAGGGCCTCGCCCAGCCGTGTCGCGACGCCGAGGCCCAGAGCGTGGCTGCTCGTGCCCGACGCGACGTCGCCCACGGTGCCGAGTTCGCGGACGCGGCCGGGTTCGCCGGTGGACGGCACGGCGTCGACCACCACGGCGAGGTCCGCGCCCGCCCACAGGTCGAGGAGGCGGCTCGGCTCTCCGTCGGAGACCGCCAGGGTCGCCCCCTCCAGCGGCCGGCTCCGCAGCTCCTCGACGACGGCCGGCCCGGCGCCGTCGTCGCGGCGGAGCTCGTTGCCGACGCCGATGACGATCACGAGCGCTCCACGGTCAGGTCGAGGAAGTGCGTCGCGCAGGAGATGCACGGGTCGTAGTTGCGGATCGCCCGTTCACAGACGGCCGTCAGCGCCGCGTCGTCCAGGTCGAGGCGCGCCTGCACCACGGCGCGCATGTCGTCCTCGATCGCCGCCTGGTTCTGCGAGGTCGGCGGCACGATGCGCGCCGAACCGATCAGGCCGGCGGGGTCGAGCTCATAGCGGTGGAACAGCACTCCTCGCGGCGCCTCCGTCGCCCCGCGTCCGATGCCGGCGCGCGGCGGTACGGCGACGTACGGGTCCGGCGGCGGCCGGTACGCATCGATGAGCCGCAGTGCCTCCTCGACCGCGTAGACGACCTCGACGGCGCGTACGACGATGCTCTGGAAGGGATTGCGGCACACCGGTCCGAGGCCCGCCGCGCGGGCGGCGTCGCGGGCGAGCGGCGACAGCCGATCCCGGTTGAGCGCGTACCGCGCCAGGGGGCCGGTCAGGTAACGGCCGCCTCCGGCGAGACGGGCGTGCAGGGCCGTGGAGTGGGGCACCTGCTCCTCGATGATGTGGTCTTCGAAGTCGGCGACCTCGAACGTCCGTCCGCCGGTGGTGCGCGGCACGCCGCCCTCGATCGGGTACACGTCGGCGGTCAGGGCCAGGAACTCGTGGTCGAGCCGGTCGTCGGGCATGTCGAAGCCGGCCACCCACTCGACCGTGGCGAGGGCGTCGTCGAGGGCGCGGCGCAGCGGGCCGGTCAGCGCGGCGAGCTCCGCTCGGGTGGGTGCGCGGTAGAAGCCGCCGACCCGGACGTTGATCGGGTGGATGGGCCGGCCGCCGATCAGTTCCATGATCGTGTTTCCGGCCTTCTTCAGCGCGAGGCCGCGTTCGACGACGTGCCGGTGGTCCCGCGCCATCTCCACGGCGCCGGGGTAACCGAGGAAGTCCGGGGCGTGCAGCAGGTAGATGTGCAGGGTGTGGCTCTCGATCCACTCGCCGCAGTACAGCAGGCGCCGCAGCGCCTCCAGGGGTTCGCTGAGGGTGACGCCGCAGGCGGCCTCGATGGCCCGGCACGCGCTCATCTGGTACGCGACCGGGCAGATCCCGCAGATCCGGGCGGTGATGTCGGGCGGTTCGGTGTGGGCGCGGCCGCGCAGGAACGCCTCGAAGAACCGCGGCGGCTCATAGATGTCGAGCCGGACCTCCTCGACCCGGCCGTCGCGGGCCCGCACGTACATCGCGCCCTGGCCCTCGACGCGTGCCAGGGCGCCCACCCGTAAGGTGCGCTCACGGTGGGTCATCCGGCTGCTCCTCGAACGCGGCGACGTTGAAGGTGGCGAACGCCCGGTCCACGTCCGGGCGTGACATGCCGATACTGCCCAGCCACGTCTTCAGCGAACCCAGGTTCGGCCTGGTCGCGGGGCCGAAGCAGCCATAGCAGCCGCGCCCGTACGCCGGGCAGATCGCACCGCAGCCGGTGTGGGTCACCGGTCCCAGGCACGGGGTGCCGTGGGCGACCATCACACAGACGGTGCCGCGCATCTTGCACTCGAAGCAGACCGGGTGGTCGGGGATGCCGGGCCTGCGGCCGGCGAGGTAGGCCGAGATCACCTCCAGCAGCTGGCTCCGGTCGATCGGGCAGCCGCGCAGCTCGAAGTCGACCGGAACGTGCGCGGAGATCGGGGTGGAGCCGGCGAGCGTCGCGACGTACTCGGGCTTGGCGTAGACGACCGAGCGGTACTCCTCGGTGTCGGCGTAGTTCCGCAGGGCCTGGATGCCGCCCGCGGTGGCGCAGGCCCCGATCGTGACCAGCCGCCGGGAGACGCGCCGGATGTGCCTGATGCGTTCGGCGTCGGCGGGTGTGGAGATGGATCCCTCGACCAGCGAGACGTCGTACGGTCCGGGCGCGATCATGGAGGAGGCCTCCAGGAAATGGGAGATCTCGACTTCGCCGGCGAGCGTCAGCAACTCGTCCTCGCAGTCGAGGAGGCTGAGCTGGCAGCCGTCGCACGAGGCGAACTTCCACACGGCCAGCTTGGGAGGCACCGTCGGCTCCCTTCCTAGAGTTCCCTCACACTGAGCAGCGGCGCGGCGTCGCGGTAGGGCACGACCGGACCGTCGCGGCAGAGCAGCCACGGGCCGAGCTGGCAGTGACCGCACCAGCCGATTCCGCAGCGCATGTTCCGTTCCAGGGAGATCCGGACGTCATCGATCCCCTGGGCGAGGAGTTCCCGCGCGGTGAGGCGCATCATGATCTCCGGTCCGCAGACGAACGCCACGGCGTCCGGCGCGGCGTCGAGGTGGGAGACGAGCGTGGTGATCAGGCCGACCTGCCCGTCCCAGCCCGAGTGCGCCCGGTCGACGGTCACCTCGACCCGTACCCCTAGCCCGCGCCAGTCCGCCATTTCGGCGGCGTACAGCAGGTCCCCGGGCGTACGGGCGCCGACCAGGAGCGTGATGTCGCCGTAGGAGGCGCGGTGCTCCAGGGCGTACAGCAGCGCGGAGCGCAGCGGTGCCAGCCCGATGCCGCCCGCGGCGAGGACGACGTCGCGGCCGGTGGTCTCCTCGATGCCCCAGCCGACGCCGAGGGGGCCGCGGACGCCGATCATCTGTCCCGGCCCGGCGACGGTCAGGGCGTGGCTGACCGCGCCGACGTCGCGGACGGTCTGGTCGAGGAGCGGCCCGGTGTCGCTGACCGAGATGGGCGCCTCCCCGACGCCGAAGGCGTACAGCATGGTGAACTGCCCGGGCCGGACCGGCGCGATCGCCGCGTCGCACGGCTCCAGGGTGAGGGTGACCGTGTCGTGCGTCTCCGCGCGCCGGGAGACCACCCGGTACGGCGTCGGCGTCATCGCGGTCACCAGGGGCCTCCCGCCGGCGCGCCGTACAGGTCGAGAAGGCGCATGCGGGTGTTCTGCAGCCGGTCGAGCATGACCGCGGCGAACCGGCGGGTCAGCTCGTACCCGAGCGCCGGATCGGCGGCGCACCCGACCCGTACGGCCGTGGCGTCGAACACGATGGCGCGGACCGGCTCGGCCGCGACGGCCCCGAACCTCCACTCGTAGGGCGGGAAGAGCCAGGACCAGCCCAGCACCGTCCCGGGTCCGAGCGACTCGATGATCAGGTCGCCGCGCCCGGGCACGTGGAGGTCGAGCACGACGCGACCGGACCGGATCAACCAGAACCGGTCGGCCGGGCCGCCCTCGTCGAAGAGACGATGACCCGCGGGCAGGTCCTCGGCCCTGGCCACCGACGCCAGCCGGTCCAGGTGGTGCGCCGGCATGCCCCGGAAGAGCCCGTGAGCGGCGAGAAGAGATCCGGACAGACGCTCAGTCACGCCGTTCCTCCTGCTCTTCGCGCAGGGCGGCGACCTCCTCGGTCAGGTCGATGCCGACGGGACACCACACGATGCAGCGGCCACATCCGACACAGCCGGAGGAGCCGAACTGGTCGTGCCAGGTGCCCAGCTTGTGCGTCAGCCACTGGCGGTAGCGGCTCTTGCCGGAGGTGCGCACGCTTCCGCCGGGCAGGTGGGAGAAGTCCAGATCGAAGCAGGAGTCCCAGCGCTGCCGGCGTTCGGCGTGCTCGCCGGTCAGGTCGGTGACGTCCTCGACGGTCGTGCAGAAGCACGTCGGGCAGACCATCGTGCAGTTGCCGCAGGTCAGGCAGCGGGAGGCGACGTCGTCCCAGCGGGCCGCGTCCAGGCTGCCGGCCAGCAGGTCCCGCAGTCCCTCGGGTTCGGGCATCTCCCGGCCCATCCGGTCGGCGGCGGCCGCGACCTCGGCCAGCGCCCCCTCCGTCACGGCCTCGTCCGCCTCCTCGCGGGGGATCCGGTCGAGCAGCGCGGCGCCCGCGCCGGTGCCGACCTCGGCGAGGAACCGTCCTTCGCCGATCAGCTCGGTGAGCACCAGGTCGTAACCCGTGTCCGCGCGCGGGCCGGTGCCCATGGACGCGCAGAAGCAGGTCTCGCCGGGCTCGGTGCAGTTGACCGCGATGATGAACGCGCCGGTACGGCGCGCGCCGTACGCCTCGTCGGGGTGCGCGCCGCCGATCATCACGTGGTCCAGCACGCCGATCGCCCGCAGGTCGCAGGGGCGGACCCCGAGAAAGGCGTAGCGCGGTGGGGTCTCTTCCTCGGTCTCGATCGAGAAGCCGCCGTCCTCGGTGCGCCGGCCCTCCCACAGCTTCACGCGCGGCGGGTGCAGGAACGGCTTCCAGGACTGGGGCCCCGCGGAGTGGGCGAACGCCGCGTCGTCCTCGCGGCGGCGGGTGCGGTATCCGCCCGGTTCGAGAGTGACGCCCCAGCCGTAGGGGAGATCGTCGGCCGACGCGAGCTCGGCGAGGACGATCGCCCCGTCGCGATACGTCGGGCCGATCACGGTGTAGCCGTCGGCGCGCAGCGCGCCGTGCAGATCGGCGAGGCCGTCCAGGATCCACGGCATGGTCATCCCCCTTGCTCAGAGTGACCGCTGCGGCCGGCGTCCCGTACGGGGCGAAGGTCCCCTGACCCCAGGCCGTTCGACACTCACGACGTGCCGCGACGCAAGCGAGTCTTGTGAATGGAGGAGGCGGTGATGCGGCACATCCCGGCGGTCGTCGTCGTGGGCACCGACGGATCGGACCGCGGCATGTCCGCGGTCGCGTGGGCGGCCGACGAGGCGGCGCTCCGCGACCACACCCTGCACGTCATCCACACCGTGCCCTGGCTGTACGGCACGCCGATCGATCCGGAGACCGGGGTCGTACCGGAGGACGTGATCGCGCGCGGCCGGGACGTGCTCGAGGCGGCCGTCTCCGCCGCCCGCGAGCGTTGCCCCGGCCTGCCCGTCGAGGGCGAGCTCAAGGCCGGCTCGCCCGCCCGGGTCCTGCTGGAACGGGCGCGTACCGCGTCGCTCGTCGTGGTCGGCGCCCACGGGACCGGCCTGGCCGCCCGGCTGGCGATCGGCTCCACGGCTCTGCAGGTCGCCACGCACGCGCCCGTGCCCGCCGTGGTCGTACGCGAGGCGGAGCACGTCCCATGGCACGAGGTGACCGTGGGGATGGACCGGGGTGAGACGGAAGGCCCGGCCATCCGCTTCGCGTTCGAGGAGGCGGCCATGCGGAAGGCGCGCCTCCACGCGATCCATGTCTGGTCGCATCCCGGCTCGGCGGGACCGGGCGACATGGAGCCGCTGGTCTACGACCCGGCCGTGGTCGGCGACGAGCAGGGCCGGGCGCTCGACGAGTCCCTGGCGGCCTGGCGGGCCGAGTTCCCGGACGTGGAGGTGTGCGGCGAGGCGGTGCACGGCCGCCCGGCCCGGATCCTGGCGGGTGCCTCGGCGCGTTCGGACCTTCTCGTGGTCGGCTCGCGCGGGCGCGGAGGGTTCCCCGGTCTGCTGCTCGGCTCCGTGGGCCACGCGGTGCTGCACTCCGCGCACTGCCCCGTGGCCGTGGTGCGGCCCGTGTCCCGGCAGGAGGAATCATGAACGTCACCCATGCCGTGTCCGAACAGGACACCGCGCACTTCCTCGTCGACGCCGCCGCGTGGGCGCCGTCGGTGCACAACACCCAGCCCTGGTGGTTCGGCACGCGAGGCTCGACCGTGACCCTGCACGCCGACCCCGAACGCCGGCTGAACGTGGCGGACCCGGACGGCCGGGAGATGCTGATGAGCTGCGGCGCGGCGCTGTGCACGCTCCGCCTCGCGGCCCGCCGTCTCGGCCACAGCCCGCAGGTACGGATGGCGTCCGACCCGGACCGGCCCGGGCTGATCGCCGACGTGACGCTGGGACCGGCCCGGCCGGCCGGCGAGGAGGAGAACCGGATGTACGACCAGATCCGGCGCCGCCGCACCCACCGTGGCGGCTTCCGGCCCGAGGGACTGCCGGCCGGGCTGCTGCAGGCGCTCCGTACCTGCGCCCTCGACGAGAACGCCGCGCTCCGTGTCGTCGCGGACCCGCGGGCGAGGATCGCGCTCGGCGCCCTCACCGAGGTCGCCGAGCAACTGCTGCGCCAGAACCCGGACTACTGCGCCGAGATGGCCCGCTGGGCGCCGCGTCCCGGCAGCCGCCGGCGGGACGGCGTGCACGAGGACGCCTACCCGCACGACCCCGGGCGCACGGATCCGCCGTTCGCGCAGCGCGACTTCGCACGGGGCCACGGCTGGGGTCTCCCTGCCGGCGAACGGCACGGCGCGGCGGGGGTGGTGGCCCTGCTGACGACGAGGACGGACGAGCGTGGCGCGTGGCTCGAGGCCGGGCAGGCGCTGCAACACGTGCTGCTGCGCGCCGCGCAGGACGGCGTCTCCGCGGCGTTCCACACCCAGGCGCTGGAGATCCCGGAGCTGCGCGAGTTGATCCGCGCCCGCTTCTGCGACGGCGCGCATCCGCAGACGATCATGAGACTGGGCGTCGCCGAGAGGGAGGGGAGGAGCGTCCGGCGGCCGCCCGAGGAGCTCATCCGCCCCGAGCCGTGAGCCGGGCGGTTCCGAGGCGGACGCGAACGCCGTGTGGACCGGAACGGCGTTCGCGTCCTTGCGGCGGGGGATCAACGTTCGACGGGCACCCGCCGGGTGGCCTCCTTCTGCTCCTGGAGCGGCATCGTGATGGTCACGATGCCCTGGTCGTAGGTGGCCTTGATCTCGTCTTCCCTGATGTTCTCCGGGAGCCGGATGTGCCGCTCGTAGGAGCCGTAGCGGAACTCGGAGTGGCGCCGTCCCTCCCGCGACTCCTGGCGTTCGGCGCGAATGGTCAGCACGCCGCGCGACACGCTGATCTCCAGGTCCTTCTCCGGATCGATGCCGGGCATCTCGGCTCGGACGACGTACCGGTCGTCCTCGATGGCGTCCTCCACCCGGATGGCCTGACCGGTCTGGCCGGTGAACGGGCGCAGGGCCGTGAGCGGCATCTCGAACAGGTCGAACAGGTCGGGGAACATTCCCCTGGTCTCTCTGCGGGCCGGCACACTCATCGTCTCCTCCTCAGCTCGCCTGCTCTCCCATTCCGTCCGATGACCGGCGCGCGGTGTAGAGGCGGTCTTCCCGCGGACGCGGGACTTCCGTCCCGACGCGGCGTCCCCTGAGTCCGGTGTGCGCGGAGGGACCGAAGGTCCTGTGCGGGGGTGACCTCGGCCCGCTGCCCGGAACCTGCCGCGGATCGATGCTGGGAGACATGGTGGAGCCGGCGGCCCCGGTCTACGCGCTGCTCACGGACGGCACGGCGGTGGCGATCCGTGAGGTGCTGCCGGGCGATCTCGACGCCGTTCACAAACTTCATCGCGACATGTCACCGGAGAACCTCTATCTCCGGTTCTTCGGGATCAGCCCGCGGATCGCCGACGAGGTGGCGGCGCGCCTGTGCCGGGAACCCGGTCCCGATCACGCGGTGCTCGGCGCCTGGCTCGCCGGCGAGCTCATCGGGGTCGGCGAGTACGACCGCACCGCGACGGCCGGCGAGGCGGAGATCGCGCTCGCCGTCGCCGACAGGATGCACAACCGCGGCGTGGGCACCCTGCTGCTGGAGCATCTCGTCTCGCTGGCCCGATCCCGCGGCCTCGTCGCGTTCCGCGCCGAGACCCTGGCCCAGAACGTCGCGATGTCGCGGGTGTTCGCCTGCGCGGGCCTGCCGGTCGAGCGCCGCACCGTGAACGGGGTCGTCGAGGTGACGATCCCGCTGACCGGGGACGGGACGTACCTCGACGCCGTCGCCGAGCGCGAACGGCTCGCCGACGTCGAGAGCCTGCGTCACCTGCTGTGCCCGGCGTCCGTCGCGGTCGTGGGCGCCGGCCGCCGGGCCGGGTCCGTCGGCCGGGCGATCCTCCGCAACCTCCTCGCCGGCGGTTTCGGCGGCCGGGTCTACGCGGTCAACCCGAACGCGGGCCGGGAGCTCGCGGGTGTCCCGTGCTTCCCCTCGGTGTCCGCGCTGCCCGAGGGCCCCGACCTCGCGGTGATCGCGACACCGCCGGGCGCGATCACCGAGGTCGCCGAGGAATGCGGGCGCCGCGGCGTGCGATCACTCGTGGTGATCACTTCGGGCCTGCACGGGAGCGCGTTGCCCGGCACCTGCCGCCGGTACGGCATGCGGCTCGTCGGGCCCAACTGCTTCGGCATCGCCAACACCGCCGTACGGCTCGACGCGACGTTCGCCGCGCGCGCGGCGAACGCCGGCCGCGCCGGGGTCGTCGTCCAGTCGGGCGGCATCGGCATCGCCCTGCGCGACCACCTGTCGCGCCTGCACATCGGGGTCTCGACCTTCGTCTCGACCGGCGACAAGTACGACGTCAGCAGCAACGACCTGCTGCTGTGGTGGGAGTCCGACCCCGCCACCCGGCTGGGCGTCCTGTACCTGGAGTCCTTCGGCAACCCGCGCAAGTTCTCCCGGACCGCCCGGCGCCTCGGCCGCCGGATGCCGCTGCTCACCGTCGTCGCGGGACGCTCCGCGGCCGGCCACCGGGCGGCGGCCTCCCACACCGCCGCGGCGGCCACACCCGCCGTCACGCAGGAGGCGCTGTTCCAGCAGGCCGGCGTCATCGCCGCCGCGGGCCTCGGCGAGCTCCTTGACACCGCCACGCTGCTCGCCCACCAGCCGCTGCCGGCCGGGCCTCGCGTCGCGGTCGTCTCGAACGCGGGCGGGGCGGGCGTCCTGGCCGCCGACGCCTGCGCCGACGCCGGACTGACCGCCGCCGGCCTCGGCGACGCGACCGTACGGGAGCTGACGGGGCTGCTCCCACCGGGAGCCGCATGCGCCGGTCCGGTCGACACCACCGCGGCCATCGACCCGGGCCGGTTCACCCGCTGCCTGGACATCGTCGCCGCCGACCCCGAGGTCGACGCGGTGATCGCCATCGTGGTGCCCACGGCGGCCTCCGACCTCGTCTCCGCGGTCACCACCGGCGGCACCGCGCGTCCCCTGGCGGCGGTCGTCCTGGGCCAGGACGAGACCGTCCGCGCCCGGCCCGGGCCGGGCGGACGCCGCGTCCCCTCGTACGCGTTCCCCGAACACGCCGCGCGCGCCGTCGCCCGCGCCTGGTCCTACCGCCGATGGCTCGACCGTCCCCAGGGACGCGAGCCGGACCTGGGCGCGATCACGGCTCCTCCAGTGGCACGGATCATCCAGGACGCGCTCGCCCGATCGCCGGAGGGGGACTGGCTCTCACCGGCCGATTGCATGGACGTGCTGACCGCCTACGGCATACCCGTGATCGAGTGGCGCCGGGCCTCGTCGGCCGATGAGGCCGTACGTGCCGCGGCCGGGCTGTACGGCCATGTCGCGCTCAAGGCCCACGTACCCGGGCTCGTGCACAAGAGCGACGCGGGCGCCGTCGCACTGGACCTACACGGCGAACAGGACGTACGGCACGCCTACACGCGGTTCGTGCACCTGTTCGGCGACCGGCTCCGCGGCGTGCTCGTCCAGCGGATGGCCCGTACGGGCGTGGAGGTCCTGTGCGGCGTCGTCCAGGAACCCGTTTTCGGCCCGCTCGTCGTCTTCGGCCTCGGCGGCGTGACCACCGACGTGCTCGGGGACCGCTCCGCGCGGCTCACCCCGCTGACCGACCTGGACGCCGCCGAGCTGATCCGCTCCATCCGCGGTGCGCCGCTCCTCTTCGGCCACCGCGGAGCGCCGGCCGTCGACACCGCGGCACTGGAGGACACCCTGCTCCGGCTGTCCCGTCTCGCCGACGACCACCCGGAGATCGCCGAGATCGACCTCAACCCGATCATCGCCCGCCCGGACGGCGTCATCGCCGTCGACGCCCGGATCCACGTCCTGCCGCAGCGCCGCTGGGACCCCCACCTGCGCCGTCTCCGCTGACTCTGAGCCCCCCACGCCGAGGCCCGACACGCACGCGGACGGGCGACCGCCCGAGCAAGCACCGGAAGATCGTCGGTCCGTCGACGCCCGGGCCCGGACGGGGCCGGGCCTCACGGCCGCTCCACGGTCCGGGCGGCAGATCATCCCAGCGCGGCCCGGGCCGGGTCGCCCGCTCGCTGGACGGCGAGGGCGATCCCGCCCAGGAGCTCGGCCCGGTTCTCCAGCGTCCCGGTCGTCACGGTCACCGTCCGTGCCACCCCCGGCTGGGCGTAGCGCGCGATCGCCTCACGGATGCCGTCGGCGAGCGCGCCGTCCGGCCGGCTGAGCTCGCCGCCGACGATGACCACCTCCGGGTCGAGCACGTTGCACATGTCGGCCAGCGACCGGCCGATCGTGCGGCCGGCGTCGCCGACGACACGTACGGCCCCGGAGTCCTCCGCCGCGAGCAGCCGGACCACGTCGGCGGTCGTGAGCGGCTCCGCGTGCATCGGCTGCAGGGCGGCGATGATGTGCGGTGTCGAGACCAGCGTCTCCAGGCAGCCACGGCTGCCGCACCGGCACAGCAGCCCGTTCGCCTCGACCTGAACGTGCCCCAGTTCGCCCGCGTAGCCGCTGGCGCCCCGGTACAGGCGCCCGTCGAAGATCAGTCCCGCGCCGACGCCGGTGGAGACCTTGACGAACACCAGGTCGTGCAGGCCGGTGCCCGCTCCGTAGGTCATCTCGCCGATGGCACCGAGGTTGACGGCGTTCTCCGGGAACACCGGCCGGCCGATGCGTTCTTCCAGACCGCCGGCCGGATCCAGGTCGACCCATCCGGGCAGGATGTTGTTGACCACCACCCGGCCGGTGCGCCGGTCGAGCGGGGCCGGCAGGCCGACGACGACGTTGCTGACGTCTTCCGCCACGTGGCCGATTTCGCGCAATACCGCGCTGAATTCGTCGGCGGCGGTGTCGAGGGCCGCGGCCACGGAGTTGTCCACCGCGAGCCCCACATGCCGCTCGGCGAGGACCTCGCCCGACAACGTCGCCACGGCGACGCGGAGGTCGCCGTGGCCGAAGGCCATGCCGGAGACGAGCCCCGCCGACTCGGTCAGCGCCAGCCGGGCCGGCGGTCGGCCCGGACCGGTGGCCGTGTCCCCCTGTCCGTCCGGGGGCAGCTCTCGCAGGGTGCCGTCGTCGATGAGCCGCGCGACGAGCGCGGCCACGGTCGCGCGGGACAGCTCGGTCATCCGTTCGAGGTCCGCCCGGGTGACCGCCCCGCGCTCACGCACCGCCGCGACCACGCGGTCGAGGTTGTACGCGCGGTGCGACCTCGGCCCGGACCGTGCTCTCGCTGGGCTCATGGTGTCCTCACCGCGCACGGGGGTTCGATTAATTCTGTCATGTTCTCTGCATAATACGGCCAGATTCGGCACTGCCAAGTCCATTGACACGACAGAAATACCGTTTTAACTTCGCGGAAATCCCCCGGCGTGCGCGCACCGAGGGCGGTAGAACCCTGACTCGACGAGGAGGGTCCATGAGCAGACCCGCACGAAGATCCCTCCGGCGCACGGCGGTCGCCGGTGCGCTCGCCCTCACCCTTCCGGTGAGCCTCACGCTCACCTCGGCACCGGCCGGCGCCCGGACGCCCACGTCCGGCACCACGGTCGCGGTGGGCGCCGACGGCGGTTACACCATCGACACCGGCACCCCGCACTACCACTTCGCCGGTTCGGTCGGCGCCCCGGTGAGCCACGTCAGGCACGTGACGGGCCGGGACGGCGCCGGCGCCTACCACGAGGTCGACTTCGACTACACGGCCGGCGGCGTCGCCCGGAGCAGCGGCATCCGGACCTACGACGGCAGTCCGGTGGTGCTCTTCAGCACCACGTACCAGCAGGCGGCGGCCAACGCCTACCCGTTCCCGGCGCTGTCGGCCCGGCCCTCGCTGCCGCACACCGAGACCTTCGCCGGCTGCTTCGCCAACCGCCAGTTCGACGTCAAGGGCGACGCGGGCTTCAGCCCCTACCTGGCGTTCGACGCCTCCGGCAGCGGCTACCTGCTCTCCGCCGCGTCGAACTTCACCACCGCGGTCACCAAGTACGACTCCGCGGGCGCGCTGACCAGCGGCGTCTCCTCGGGGGTCAGCAGCCTGCCCGCCGGGTTCACCCAGCGCACCGTGCTCGCGTACGGGCACGGGATCAACGACGTGTACGGCACCTGGGGCAAAACGCTGACCGCCCTGTCCGGCAAGCACCGCCCGTCGCAGGACGCCACGAACACACTCGCCAAGCTCGGCTACTGGACCGACAACGGCGCCACGTACTACTACAACTACGACAAGAGCCTCGGCTACGCCGGCACGCTGAAAGCGGTCCGCGACGACTGGAAGGCCAAGGGCCTCCCGATGGGCAACCTCCAGCTGGACAGCTGGTTCTACCCCAAGGGCCCGAACGCCGTCTGGGACGACAACCCCGAGGGCGAGTACCGGTACGAGGCGGACAAGACCCTGTTCCCCGACGGGCTCAAGGCGTTCCAGCAGAGCGTGGGCGTGCCCATGATCACGCACGCCCGGTGGATCGACCCGTCCAGCCCGTACCACCAGGAGTACAAGATGTCCGGGAAGGTGGTCACCGACCCGGCGTTCTGGAACGACCGGATGCGATACCTCAAGTCGTCCGGGGTCGACACCTTCGAGCAGGACTGGCTGTGCTCGAACGCGCAGCCCGACTTCAACCTCACCGACCGCGCCGCGTTCCTCACCAACATGGCCAAGGCCGCCGCGGCGAACGGCCTCGACATCCAGTACTGCATGCCGCTGCCCCAGGACTTCCTGCAGAGCACGCTGTACGACAGCGTCACCAACTCCCGGGTCTCGAACGACCGGTTCGAGCGCTCCAAGTGGGACTCGTTCCTGTACGCCTCACGCCTGGCCGGCGCGCTCGGCGTGTGGCCGTGGGCGGACGTGGCGATGAGCACGGAGACGCAGAACCTGCTGCTGCAGAACCTGTCCGCCGGTCCGGTCGGCGTCGGCGACGCGGTCGGCAAGGAGAGCGTCGCCAACCTGAACAAGGTGGCCGAGGCGGACGGCACGATCGTCAAGCCGGACACCCCGATCGTCCCCGACGACGCCACGTACGTCCGTGACGCAGCCCAGCCGGGTGGCGCCATGGTGGCCACGACCGGCAGCCGGCACGGCTCCCTGTCCGCCGGCTACGTCTTCGCCTACGCGCGTTCCGTCCCGACGCCGAAGCCGGACACGACCTATGAGGCGGAGGACGCCACGCTGTCCGGGCCCGTCGTGAACACCGATCACGCCGGCTACACCGGTCGCGGTTTCGCCGACTACCAGCACGACTCCGGCGACTACGTGCAGTGGAACGTCGACGTGCCGGCCGACGGCAAGTACACGCTGCTGTTCCGGTACGCCAACGGCGGTTTCGGGCCGCGGCCCCTCGCGGTCTCGGTGGACGGCGGCACGGCCTCCACGCAGCCGTTCGACACGACCGGGGACTGGGGCACATGGTCGGCGCAGCCGGTCGTGGTCACCCTTTCCGCCGGCCGGCACACCGTACGGGCGACCGCCACGGGTGCGAACGGCCCGAACATCGACAACCTCGGCATCAGCGCCGGTGCGATCACCGTCCCGACGACCGAGGACGCCACCTTCCGGCCCGCCGATCTCGGCGTCACCGGCAAGGCGTACCTGTACGACTACTTCGCCGGCACCGGCAAGGTGGTCGGCGCGGCCGACGACTACACCGCGCAGGTGACGCGCGACGGGTCGTACTTCCAGGTGGTCCCGGTCGGCAGGTCGGGCATCGCCTTCCTCGGTGACGCGGGCAAGTTCGTGTCCCTGGGCAGCCAGCGGATCCGGTCGCTGTCGGACAACGGCACGGTCCACGCCACGGTCGCGTTCGCCCACGGCGACGGGCCGGTCACGCTGCACGGGTACTCCCCGACACCGGTCTCGGCCTCCGCGGCCGGCGGCAGCGCCGGTCAGGTCGGCTACGACACCGCCACGCACCTGTTCTCGGTGACCGTCAGCCCCGGTCACGGCGCCACCGTGGCCGTGACCCTGACCCGGCGGTAGTGCCACGGCCGGTCTCCTCTCCCGCCCGGCGGGAGAGGAGACCGGCCACCACGAGCGCGTCGTCATGGCATGGGACGGCGAGCATTTCCGGTTCGCTTCGGCGTTCCTATGATTCGCCCATGGGAAATGAGCAGGAATCGTGGTCCTCGCCGGGCGCCACTCGATACGTCGAAACCAGGTTCGGCCGGGTCGCCTACACGGATACCGATCCCGGCCGTTCATTCGCCGGGCCGCCGCTGCTGTTCGTGCACGGGAACTCCTCGTCGCGCAAGGTGTTCCACGCGCAGCTCGCCGATGACTTCGGGCCGAGGCGGCTGCTGGCCCTCGACCTGCTGGGCCACGGCGACTCCGACGACGCCACGGATCCCGAACGCGCCTACACCCAACGGGGATACGCGGCGACGATCACGGAATTCCTCGATGCGCTGGGCGTCGAGCGAGTCGTCGTCGTGGGCTGGTCGCTCGGAGGGCATATCGGCCTGGAACTCATCCCGCGGTTCTCCGGCCTGGCGGGCCTCGTCGTGACGGGCACGCCACCGGTCAACAAGGACACGCTGACCGCGGGTTTCCAGCCGGCCGTGAGCTACGCGGGCGTCGAGCACATCACGGGCGACCAGGCGGCGGAGTTCGCCGGCCAGATCACGGTCTCCCCGCCGCCGGAATGGGCGGTCGAGGACGTCCGGCGTACGGACGGGCGGGCCCGGCGCATCATGTTCGCGTCCTTCAGCGCGGGTCACGACTCGGATCAGAAGGCGCTCGTCGCGCAGTCGCCCCTACCGCTCGCGATCATCGACGGGCGCGACGATCCGTTCATCGGCCACGACTACATCGCCTCCCTCACGTACGCCGCCCTGTGGCGCGGGACCCCCACGGTCCTGGAAGGCCGGCGGCACGCGGCGTTCCTGGAGGATCCCTCCCGCTACGACGAACTCCTCCGCGCCTTCCTCCACGACAACCGGCTCTGAGACGCGCGTACGGGCAGCAGCCGAACGTCGCACGGGGAACCCGCCCTCCCGTATGTCGCTTCCTGCCCAAGCCGATCCAGCTGATCTGTGTGCGCCGAAGTACGCTCGGCGGGTGAGCGGTGAAGCGTCGGATTCCCCGGAGGACCGGCCGGCCCGGGACCGGCCTCGGCGGCCACGCCGGTTGCGGCACGTCCATCCGACGCGGCGCGGTCTCATCCTCGCCTGGTGGGGGTTCACCGCCACATTCGCCGGGTTGCGCGCGTTGACGTGGGCGATTCACGTTCACGTGAGGGGATTGGGCAACGTCCATGTCGGTCGTGTGCACATCCACCACTACATCTGGGGAATCCTCCTGCTGATCGTCGTCGGCGCGTGCGGACTGGTCGAGAGAACCCCGGTCTGGCGGACGTGGATGGGCCTCGCCTTCGGGATCGGGCTGGCGCTCGTGGTCGACGAAGCCGCGTTGCTCATCGAGTTGAAGGACGTGTACTGGAACCGCCAGGGCGGGATCAGCATCGCCATCGCGATCATCCTCATCGGTGTGGCGGGAAGCATCCTCGCCTTCACCCGCGCGCCCCACGCCGAGACCACCACGCGCTGAACGCCGCGTCGAGTCCACCGGCTTCGGTGACGCGTGCGAGGCCGCGGGCCGGGCGCCGTACGGATCGCGGTGATCGCGGTTGAACCCGGGCGCATGGGTAGGGCGGGCCCTTCACGAGCACGGGAGGCATCCATGGGGCCGGAAGGTCAGACGCGAGAGGCCGTCCAGCACGAGGCGGCACAGACGGCCGAGCACGCGAGATCCGCCACGGCCGAGGTGGCCGAGACCGCCGGGGAGCAGGCGCGGCAGGTCCCGCGCGAAGCCGGTGAGCGGGCCCGCCACGTGGTGGACGACGCCCGGCAGCGGCTGAGCGGAGAGCTCGATTCGCGGACCGGACGCGCGGCGGGCGGCCTGCGGCAGTGGGCGGACGAGCTCGACCGCATGGCCGAGTCGGGCGCCGACGGCTCGCCGGTGCGTACGGCGGTGACGCGGTTGTCCCAGGGCGGCCGGCAGGCCGCCGGCTACCTGGACGAACACGGTGTCGCCGGGGTCGCCGAACGTGTGGGGGAGTTCGCCCGGCGCAGGCCCGGGACGTTCCTGATCGGTGCGGCGGTGACCGGCTTCCTGGCCGGCCGCCTGGCGAAGGCCACGGCCTCGGCCGGTTCCGCGGAGGATTCAGCCGAGACGCCGGGCCGGAGCCCGTCGTCGCCCGCCGCGAGCCTCTCACCTGATACGCCGGCGCCCCCGGTGCCGGCCGTCGGCGGCTCGTACGGCGCGACGCCGTACGAGAACGGCGCGCAGGCGACGCCCCCGCCCGGTCCGAGCGGTCAGGTGCGCTGAGATGGCGGCCTCGACCTCCGGTCCGGCGGAGGAACAGGTGACGACCAGGGACGACGCGTCGCTCGGCGAACTCATCACGGACGCCGCCGGGGACGTGCAGAAGCTGCTGCGGCAGGAACTGGCGCTGGCAAAGGCCGAACTGCGGGAAGAGGCGACCCGCGCCGGCAAGGCCGCCGGCATGTACGGAGGAGCCGGGTACGCCGGCTTCATGGTGCTCGCCCTGCTGTCGGCCGCGGCCGTCATCGGGCTCGGTCACCTGATCGGCTACGGATGGTCCGCCCTGATCATCGCGATGGTCTGGGCGATCGTCGGCGCGGTCCTGTACACCACCGGCCGAAAGCAGATGCGGACCGTCTCCCCGAAGCCCGAGCAGACGATCGAGACGCTGAAGGAGGACGCGCGATGGGCACGACACCCGACGAGATGAGGAACGAGATCGAGCACACCCGGGCCGGTCCCGGCGCGGACGTCGACCGCATCGTCGACCGCGCCGGCCCCCGCCAGGCGGAGCGGGCACGCGCGGCCGTACGCGGCGTCCGGGAACGGCTCATGGGCCTGCCGGACACCCGCCCGCAGGAATCCGGCGCAGGAGACGGGATCACCGGACCGGCGCGTGACGCCGCCGAGACCGTACGCGAGCGCGGCCCAGGCGGCCCGGGCCGCGCGGCGACCCTCTCGCCGCGGGTGTGGTCGCGTTCGGCGTGGGGCTCGTGGCGGCGTCGCTGCCGCCGTCCGCACCGCCCGCGCGAACGGCGGGCCGCCGCGTACACGAGCGTGCCCATGAGGTGACCGAGCCGATCTCGCGGGTGGCGGCCGAACCCGCGCGGCGACTGGCGAGCGAAACCGGCGACACCGCCCGGCAGGCCGCACGACACGTCGGTGAGGCCGCGGCCGACGCCGCCCGAACCACCGGCGAGCAGGCCCGCGAGCACGGCCAGGACGTGGCCGGCCACGCACGCGAGTCCGCCGGCGACGTACGTGACCAGGCCCGCCTCGTCGTAGAGGCGGTAGACGATGCCGCGTCCTTGCCGGTCGCCGGTGACGAGGCCGAGGTGGCGGAGGTGGCGGAGCTGGTGTGAGACCGCCGAGCGTTCCATGCCGACGGCGTCGGCGAGTTCGCCGACCGGGCAGGGGCCCTTGCGGTGCCGGGCCATGATGAGCAGCCGGCTGGGTGTGGCGTTCCATGGCCGATACGGGCTGAACTTACTCCTACATGTCGTAGGAGGTAATGTCATCTCGCACGTCTCTGGTGACGCGCTCCGCCCGCCCTGGCGGCTCGGCGTGTACGGGCATCCGTGCCCAGCTGGAGTTGAAACGGTTGTCGCATTTGGGGCCGATGTTGTGTTTGATTACGGTCTTTACTACGTTGCGTCGTAGCCGGGCTGTGGCATGCCTTCATCCGAAGGCGGAGCCCGGACGCCTAATCCGGTGGCGCCACCAGCGTCACCGGAGCCGGGGACCCATGTCTTTGGGGTGAATCCGCCGTGTGCGGTAGGGCTTCTCCTGGCCCGAACCCGTCAGCTAACCCGGTCGGCGGGTGAAGGAGAGATATGGATCCGGTAGGCCAGAAGCTGCTGCACGTCGCGAGGACCGAACTCGGTTATCGCGAGAAGGGCAGCGGCTACACCAAGTTCGGAGACTGGTACGGCAAGCACGTCGCCCATGGCGGCGGCTACGACTACGCACCCTGGTGCGACATGTTCCTCGCCTGGGCCGCCGACAAGGCGGGAGTCGAGGATTGGGCGGGGCAGTTCGCCTCCACGCCCGCTCACGCGAGCTGGTTCCAGAAGCACCACGCGTGGGGTCACAAGCCAGAGCCGGGCGCCATCGTGTTCTTCTCGTTCTCGGGCGGCAAGAGCATCGGCGACATCGAACACGTCGGGATCGTGGAGAAGGTCCACGGCGACAAGCTCACCACCATCGAGGCGAACCACAACGACCAGCTCGGGCGCGCCGATCGCGATGTCAGTCAGGTCGTCGGCTTCGGCTATCCCGCCAAGGTCAAGGTGAAGGGCAAGCCCGTACCGGGCACTGAGGTCAAGTACCAGCCGAAGCACTCGGCTCCGGCGCTGTCGCCGCGGGAGATCGTCGGGATCCCCGGATCGGAGCAGCAGGTGGCGCAGACCTCGCACTCGGCGCCGGAGCAGCCGTTGGTCGACCAGAGCGGCATGCTGACCGGGTTGCTGGCCGTCGTGGTGTTCGGCACGGCCACGCTGGCGATCGCCAGAGCAAGGGTCAAGGTCCCCGTCCCCGCATCCGGCGTGCAGCTCCGCAAGCACGGAAAGCACCACCGCAAGCCGGTCGAGCTGCCCGCCGATGTCACCCCGGCGCAACTCGACGAGGCGGACACGGGCACGGCGGTGATGCCCGCGCTCACGGCCGAGGCGGCGGTCCAAGCGGAGGACCGTGAGTTCTGGGGCAAGATCTCCGTCCTGGAGGAGGACGAGGAACTGGCGTTCTGGGACTCGATGCACTCGGTGATGGCGAACGCTCACCCGTCGGAGCGCGCGTCGGCCATGGCCGGTATGTAGTAGCCGGGTGAGCACGAAACCGTCCGCTGCGGCGATCCGTGCGGTCCGGCCCCTGGAGGGCGGGCTGCCCGTGCAGACCTTCGAGGAGTACCGGTCTGCGGGGCAGCTCGTCCGCCGGGAGCTGGATGAGGCGGAGCGCCTGCGCCGTGAACTTCTCCGTGGACGTACGGCACCTCACCGGTTCCCGCCCCCCGTGGCGGGGCGGCTGCTGGCGGTCTGGAACGCCTACGTGCTGCAAATCGTGGGGGAGCACCTGCTCGACGCGGTGCGGGTTCGCTCCCTCGGCACCGTGCGCGCCGGTGCGGCGGCCCGGATCCTGGCGTTCCTCGGCCCGGCCGACCGTTGGATGTGCCAGGCCCGCCGGCTGGCGAGAGACGCCTCCTACCGAGTCGACGAGCAGGTACGTCTTCCGGCCGAGCCGCCGGCCTGGCCGAACCGGACGGACGGTACTTACCCGCTGGCGACCGCGATGGAGACCGCGCTCCGGGCGATCCACGTACGGTGCGGCTCCACTCTGGCCGACTACACCCGGTCGCCGGTCAGGCAGGAAGAGGATCTGCTGCGGCTCCGGTGGATACTCGACTGCGCCTCGGCCGCGATCGCGTACGCGGCGGAGCCGGACCTCGATGACCCCTCATGGTCCAGATCCACCCCTGCCTACCTCCGGTACGCGCTGCGGATGCTCTTCCTCTTCGGGCAGGTCGCCGCGATGCCGACTCTGCTCGACGCCCGGGATCCCGCGACCACGGTCTCCCTCGTCGCGCACGGCCCGTCGAGGATCGACATCTGGTCCCTCACCGATCCGGGGCAGCGCGCGCAGTGGCGCTCACGTCCGTCGGCGCGCGCGGCGGTCGAGAAGATGTGGGCCGCGGATCCGCGGCCGAGGGTGACCGCTCATGTCCAGGCTCAGATCGACGCGGCGCTCCGGAGCGGCGCGATCGTCTTCGCCACCGACCGGCACGGGGAGCGGCTCGGATGCCATCACCGGTGTCCCTGGCCGGCGGTGTACGAGGTGCGCACGCCCGTCACGATCGGCGGCACCCACCTGCTGCCGATGGAGCAGTTCACCTTCGACGCGCTCGGTGAAGGGGACGGCCGGATCATCGTGTCGGTGTTCGTGCCCGCCGACGCCGTGGGCGGGTGAGGCAGGAGCCACGCGGTCCGAGGCACGGGGCCGAAGCCCGGCGAGCCGGCTCGCCGGGCCGTCCGTAGGTCCCGGGACCCGTCAGGGCCGGCTGGCGCCCACGTAGTGCGAGACGTACCAGGGGTTGGACATGCTGTCGAACTTCACGACGCTGCCGGTGTGGGGGGCGTGGATGAATCTGCCGCCGCCGACGTACATGCCCTCGTGGCCGAGACCGTCGAAGTAGACCAGGTCGCCGGGCTGCAGGTCCGACTTGGCGACGTGGCGGGTCGCGGCGTACTGGTCGGGCACGACGCGGGGCAGGCTCACGCCGGCGGCGCGCCAGGACATCATGGTCAGCCCGGAGCAGTCATAGCCCTTCGGGCCGGTGCCGCCGTAGATGTAGGGCTTGCCGAGCTGGGCGTAGGCGTATTCGAGGGCCTTGCGCGGCGGGCCGGAGGCGGGGCCGGTGTACGTCCCGCCGATCGGCCCCCCGGGGCCGCCGAGAACTCCGGCTTTGCGTAGGAGCTCCTTCTGCTGACTGATCGCCTTCTCGACGGTCGTCTTCTGCTTCTTGACGCTCGCGGTGTGCTTCTGGACGACCTGGAGGGCGTACTGCGCCATGGCCTGCTCACGACGGAGGCGCTGGGCCGAGTCGACGAACGCCTTGAGCTCCTGGCTGCGGCTGCTCGACAGCTGGGTGAACGCCGACATCTGGCTCAGCGCCGTGTTCGGATCCCGTGCCGCCAGCAGGGAGGTCGTGTAGTCGAGGGTCCCGTTCTTGTAGGCGGCCGCGGCGATCCGCGCCACCCGGGTGTGCATGCTCTTGTACGTGCGTTCCTCGGCCGTGACCTGGCCGTTGAGCGCCTTGAGCTGTTTCTTGGCCGCGTCCAGCTGGGTCTTGGCCTTGTCGTACCGGTCGACGAGCTTGTCGACCTGACTGTTGAGCTTCGCCAGCTTCTTCTTCGTCGCGGCGACCGACGGCTTGGGAGCGGCGTCGGCACCGGGAACGGGCGCGAGCAGAGTGGCGGTGACCGCGAGGGCCGCCAGGCCCGCGGAGCGGCGCGAGTACGAGGTCGCCACGGGTGAACTCCTGGTCGGGGGGATTCGGCGGGCCGGCTGTGCTTCCTGTGAAGCAGGGGGAACCGACACTCTGACGGAGTGTAGGAGATCGTGATCTCGCATGCCACTCGTCTCACTCGTTCGACGTCATCCGCCGCGAGCGTGCTGCCTCAGCACAACAACGGAGTCGCGGAGATCCACGCGGCGCAGATGAGGACCGGCACCGCCACGGACGTCGCCGCGGTGACCCGCGTCAGGCGCCGTACCTGTGCGTCGTCGGCCGGGGGCGAGGCCTCGAGCCTGGCGAGGCGCTGGTCCAGCTGTGTGTGATCGGAACCGCCGGCGGCCAGGCCTCCGGCCGGGCTCGGTGAGATGGCGAGCTTGCGCAGGGCCGTGGCCACGGTCTGGCGACCGCAGCGTCGGGCGGCGATCTCGTCCGCGGTCATCTCCAGCAGCAGCGGCAGGTGGCGGCGCGCGTCGCGGAAGGTGGGCAGCCAGGCGAGCGCGGCGGCCAGCGCGTCGACCACCGTGAGAAGGACGTGATGACGGTGGCGCAGGTGTGCTCGTTCGTGCGCGAGCACCGCACGGAGCTCGCCGTCGGCCAACTGGTCGAGCGCGCCGCTGCTCACCACGATCGGCCGGGTCCGCGCGGGGACGCAGTACGCGACCGGGACGGGATGGTCGAGTACGCAGACATCGTCCAGTTCGGTCGAGGCGCGGACGACGAACTGGAGGGCCTCATGATGCCGGCGTCGCTGCAGCAACGTACGCCGGTAGCGGCGCGCCGCCACGTACACCGCGGTGAGTGTCGCGCCGAGCACCATCGCGTTGAGCGCGTACCACCTGGTGTCGCCGCCCTCATGATGGTGCCAGCAGTTGACCAGCCACTCCGCGATGCGATGTCCGAGGCCCCGGTGTCCCGTCGAGACGACCGCGACCACGCCCACGGCGGCGGCGATGGCGCCGGCCAGCGCTCCCGCCCACGCGAAGACGGCGGCCCTGGGCAGCCGATGGCTCCACGCGCCTTTGCTCAGCAGCGGTCCGGCGCCGGCGCCCAGCGCCAGAACGATCAGGCCGAGCCCCCCGAGCAGGATCACGGGCGCCGGCCCTCGCCGGAGGGAGCCGACCGCTGCGCCAACTCGATCAGGAGCCGGTGTGCGTCCTGCGGGTCGATCGTCTCCACGAACCGCGCGAGGACCGGGCCCCGGTCCGGCGCACCGGCCAGCGCCTCGGCCATGACCCCCGCGACATGTTCTTCGCGGCTGCGCGTCGGGGCGTACCGCCAGGCGTTGCGGTCCAGCGTGCGCGTCAGCAAACCCTTCTGCACGAGCCGGTCGGCCACGGTCTGCACCGTCGTGTAGGCCGACGGCTTCGGCGAGCCGGCGTTGACGGGCACCAGCAGTTCACGGATGAGGAGCGGCCGGTCGGCGTCCCACAACGCCTCCATGATCGCGCGTTCGAGAGGCCCTGCGATCGGCATCTGCCACCTCCGTCATCGGCTCGCCACACTGAGCTCCATTCTCCACCGCTTCCTACGGAGATTAGGACGATTGGCGGGAGGCGACCCGTGGCGGGCCGCCTCCCAAAGCGATCCGTCCGTGGTCAGCCGAGCAGCTTCCGCATCGTCGTGATCTCGGCGGACTGCGAGGTCACGATGTCGTTGGCCATGGCCTTCGCTTCGGGGAAGGAGCCCCGGGCCTGTTCGGATCGGGCCATCGCGACGGCGCCCTGGTGATGCTTGATCATCATTTGCAGGAACGCCTTGTCGAACGCCTTACCGGACAACGTGTCCAGCTTCTTCATGTCCTGGTCGGACATCATCCCGTCGCCCATGTGCATGCCGTCGCCCGGCGACGTCGACGCGCCCCAGGTCCGGAGCCAGCCGGTCATCTTCTGGATCTCCGGGGCCTGGGCGTGTTCGATCCGGCCGGCGAGCCGCTTGACCTCTGGTGAGGACGCCTTCGTGGCGGCCTGCCCGGCCATGGTGATCGCCTGCCGATGGTGCGGAATCATCATCTGCGCGAACATCACGTCCTGAGCGTTGTGCCCGGCCGCGGGCGCGGAGGCGGTCGCCATGCGGTGACCGCTCATGTCGTGGCCGGGCCCCTCACCGCCACCGCCGCAGGCGGCGAGCGTGAGTGCGGCGACCGGCACGATGAGCAGGGAGCATGCGCGTTTCATGCGTCTTCTTCCATTTCATTCCGTCTGCTGACGTGTTGATCGAGGCGTCGTGGCTCGAACGAGCCCAGACGCCTGTCACAGCCGGAGCACGGAAAGCTGGAAGATCGACGGAGGAGGAGGCGAACGCCCGGAGTGCCCGTGTCCGGGGACGGCCGCGCCCGGCGGCGGCGTCGTCCGGCCGGGCACGGATCGAACGAGCAGGGCGCCGAACAGCAGCAGGGATCCGAGGACCAGCAGAGCCAGGCACATCTGCCCGCCCGGATGATGGTGACCGTCGCAGGGGCAAGAGTGCCCGACGGCGTGCTCGCCATGCCCGGCCGGCATGGACGTCGTCGTGGCCGGCATGAGCGGGACGCCGCGGATGTCGGTCGGGCTCGCCGAGGACTGAACCCCGTGCATGAGCAACAGACCGGCGGTGACGAACAACAGGAGCAGCATGCCCGCCACTCCCGGGGCGCGTCGCGACAGCTGCCGGCCGTTCACACCGACCGAGACTATCCCGGCGACGAGGTCGCACGCGCCGTTCTGGACGTGGAGCCGACGCAGCGTGTCATCTCCATCACGGAGGCGATAGCGTGTCGCGATCATGAAGTCGCGATGTACATCGCGTGATCGTTGAAAGGCTGCACGTGACGGAGCGGATGAAGATCGTTGGTGGGCTGCTGCTTCTCATGCTCATGGCGGTGCTGGGCATCGTCGCCAAGACACCGACGCTCACCCGTGCCGACATCCGGCTGGACGAACATCTCGTGCCGATACGGGACGCCGTACTCACCCTGGGCGCGAAGGGGGCCACGGCCGTCGCCCAGGCGGAGGTCGGCGCGGTCATCGCGGTCGTCGTTCCGGTCGGCCTGTGGCTGCTGCGCCGGCGCCGGGACGCGTTGATCACCGCTTGCCTGATGGCGGGGTCGCTCGCGGTCGCGTTCGCCGCCAAGATCCTGCTGGCCGAACATCGGCCGCCGCAGCGGCTGTGGGTGATCCCGCCGGACAACGAGGAGAGCTTTCCCAGCGGGCACGCCACCGTGGCGGCGGCCGTCGCGCTGCTGTTGTTCCTCCTCGTACGGGGGCGGCTGCGGGCGCTCGTGGCGATCCTCGGCGTGTTGTTCGCGCTCGGGGTGGGGTTCGCCCGGGTCTACCTCGGGGTGCACTATCCGGTGGATGTCGTCGGCGGCTACCTTGTCGCGGCCGGAGTCTCGCTCGTGGTCGTCGGTATCTTCGACATCCCGTCGATTCGCCGCGGCCTGGAGGACGTCGGAACGCCCGCGTCCGGCCGCCACCACGCGAGACGTGCGTCCCGGACCATGGCGGAGCGCCACTGACCTCCGGCGCTCAGCCGGTCGTGCAGGTCGTGCCGTTGAGGGTGAAGGACGTCGGGGCGGCGTCGCCGCTCGTCCAGGTTCCCTGGAATCCGAACGACACGTCGGCCCCGGGGGCGATCGTGCCGTTGTACGACACGTTCTTCGCGGTCACCGCCGCTCCGGTCTGCGTCACCGTGGCGTTCCAGGCGCTGGTCACCTTCGTGTCGCCCGGGAAGGCGAACGCCAGTGTCCAGCCGTTGACGGCGCTGGTCCCGTTGTTGGTGACGGTGATGCCGGCGGTGAGACCGCCCGGCCACTCGTTCTTCGTGTAGCTCACCCGGCAGGCGCCGCCGCCCCCGCCGCCGCCCGGGTGGAGTTGGACGACGACGAGCGAGTACGCCGGGATGGTCTGGCTCGTGGCGCTGCCGGTGGTCGTGGAGGTGATGGACGTGGCGTTCTGCGCGTACGTGTACACGGTGGGCGTGGCCGACGACGGGGTGAATCCGCTGTAGGAGAGGTTCGCCGTGTACGCGTTGGACGGGTCCTTGTTGATGAACAGCAGGTCCACGTCTCCGTTGCTCCGTTTGACCGCGTGCACGGTCAGGAGCGGCTGGGTGCTGCTCGCGCGTACGAGTGTGTCGCCGGGCGCGCCGAGCCTGGTCATCAGCTGGATGCCGTAGTAGGGCGCGAACGGCGTCTCCGCGGCGGGTTCGCTGCCCGAGGCGTTGGACAGTACGCCTTCGTCGTTGTAGTCGGTGGCGCCGTTCACGGTGGTGGTGCCGTTGGACCCGTTGTGCAGGTTCCACCAGTCGATGTTGAACGCGCCGTTCTCCAGCCAGGTCAGGTAGTCGTCCGGTGCGAACAGCGCGGCCGGGTGGGTGTCCTTGTCGATCGTGGAGTTGGTCTCGGTGACGGCGATGCCGACGTTGGGGGCGTTCGCGCCGGCGTACTGGTCGATCAGTGAACGTAGCGTGGCGGTGATGGTGCCGATCTGGGCCTGCGGCTTGGTGAGCAGGTCGGCGGGGCTGTCGCCGCCCGGATACCAGTGCACGACCACAAAGTCGATCTTCGAGCCGGCGATCGACATGACGGTGTGGTTCCAGTCGGCGCCGTCGCCCGGCCCGGTGATCCCGTCCGGCCAGCTTCCCGGGGTGGTCAGCACCGCGCCGATCTTGATGGTGGGGTCGGCCGCCTTCATCGCCGTGACGTACTGCAGCAGGTTCTGGGCGTACGTGGTCGCGCTCTTGCTGGAGTGGGTGTCGTTCTCCCAACCGGAGCCGTACTCGCCGTTGCCGTAGACCTCGTTGCCGATCTCCCAGTACTTGGCGCCGTACCCCTTGGTCACGTTGGCGTAGCGCACCCAGTCCGCGGCCTCCTGCGGCGTGCCGGACCCGTAGTTCGCGATGATGATCGGCTGCGCGCCGGCCGAGCGGACCGTGCTCATGTACGAGTCGAAGTCGGTGTTCGGCGCGACGTATCCGCCGTCGGCGGTGTTGGTCTTCCAGTGGTAGATGTCGGCATAGGAGCCGCCCGGGTAGCGCACGGCGCCGATCCCGGCGCCCTTGAGCAGGCCCGCGACGGGGGAGTCGTTCATGTAACCGTCGTAGACGGCCACGTTCATGCCGAACGCGGAGGACGGTATCGAGGCCAGCGCCCGGCCGGCGTCGACCGACACGCCGGCGGACGTCGCGGCCGAGGCGGGTGTCGCGCCGATCGGGGCCAGGGCGGCCGCGGCCAGAGCCACGGCCGCGGCGAGCGTACGGAGTAGAGACCGAGGCGGGCATGCAAATCTGAGTCGTCGCACGGGTACTCCCACGGAAATCTCACTGAATGCTCTTCGCAGGGCATTCTCTGGCCCGGAGTTCCGACAACATACGTCGGGACGATGAGGCGTGCAACGGGCTTTCATCGCCGCGTCATTTTTCATTTGTTTTCACGCTCCGGCGCCGCTGCCAGTGGCGCGTCGAAAATGTCCTCTACAACGGCTCCCCGCCCACGAACGGCAGTCCAGGTGGCTCGCGAGCGGTAGCTGGGCGGTCACCTACCATGACGAGGTGGTCGACCATGAGGCCGGCACTGGACAGGATCACCCGGCTCCGCCTTGAGAGACGACGATGCGTGGGAGCGGACATGCTGCCTCCGAATCATTGGAATTCTGGTGACGTCGAATACCCGTCCACGAATGGTCAAGGCGTAGAACCGGTGGGGACAGCCCGTGCGCCATCGCAGTGGAAGCTCAGTTTTCATGCTGCTTTCAAACGCCCATTGGCCCGTACGTCGCCACCCGTGACCAGCGCCGTACGGCGTCATCTGCGACGCCCGCCTGCGGCACGATCACCGGCGGATCCGGCCGAGCGAGGCGGGGGGACGGCTCCGAGGCAGGGCGACCGTCCTCGCGTCCTCCCGTACGGGGAAACAGGCGTCGGTCTCGAGCAGCGTCGGGAGACCGGTTCCATCTCCACATGCGGGAACGCCGCCTCCACGGTGTTCGCCACCTCTCGCCGCACGCGACCTTCAGGACCCGCTCCACCAGCCCGTTCAGTCGCCCGGGTGTGGTCAGGCGCGGGTTACCAGGATTCCGTCGTCGTCGCTGAACAGGCGGGTGCCGGGGTGGAACGTGACGCCGCCGAAGGAGACCGGGACGTCACGGTCGCCGAGTCCCTCTTTGCGGCTCTTACGCGGGTTGGACCCCAGCGCCTTGATGCCGAGGTCGATGGTGCGCAGCGCGACGGTGTCGCGGACGGCGCCGTTGATGACGACTCCGGCCCAGCGGTTGTCGGCGGCGAGAGTGGCGATGAGGTCGCCCATCAGCGCGGCACGGAGTGATCCGCCGCCGTCGACGACCAGGACACGTCCTTCCCCTGGTTCGGTCAGGACGGATTTGAGCAGCACGTTGTCCTCGTGGCAGCGGACCGTGGTGACGTCTCCGTGGAACGCGGTGCGGCGACCGAACTGACGCAGCTGGAGTTCGCACGACTGCAGGTCGTCTCCGTGCTCGTCGTAGAGATCCGCGGTGATGATCGTCATGTTGTTCCCTCCGGGTCAGGGGAGCGGACTGTCGGTGGTGGATTCCGTGCGAGTCGACCGGCAGGCGGCGACGCCGGCCCGGCCGAGGCCCGGTGCGGTGGCGTACAGTACCCCGCCCGCGCCCAGTCTCGCCGTGATGAGCCCGGCGGCGCGGTTGCCATCCAACGTCGTCCTCTATCGCGCGGGGATCGAGGACGACGGCCCGGTCTCGTCTACCTCGTCGCCGGATCGCGTCTCCGCCAGGTGCACTTCGCCGACAGCGACCGGAGAGCGGCGACATCGACTTCGCGCTGCACCACCTCGACTCGCTCAACCGGTAGCCGAACGCGACCGCGTGCGGATCGAAGACGGGAGCCAGGACCGGTGAAACAACGCTGGACTCGCCGGTCGGCCTCGTAGCCGATGGAGCGAGCCAGGGTCGAGGGGTGCTGCGGGCATTCGGCCGGGGTCGCCAAAGGTCGGCCGGCGATCTCGCCTCGCTCGATCGGCCGACGCCACGACCATCGCCGGCGAGGCTGGGTCGCGGAGCGACCCCAGGTCGGGGACGTGCTCCTCCGGCGTGGGGATCCCGGGCGGCGCGTCGCTGGAGATGCGCCGGCTCGTGCCGGTCGTCGATCAAGACTCAGGGTCGGGTCCGGGTCGAGCGACAGTGGAGGAGGCCACCAGACGCCGCTGCTGCGATGGACCGATGCGGATCATCTTCACGACATGGGCGTGGCCTTCTCACCTGTACGCGATGGTCCCGGTCGCGTGGGCCTGCCGGACGGGTGGCCACGAGGTGCTGGTGGCGAGCCCGCCGGCGCTCGCCGATACGGCCGCCCGGACCGGTCTTCCGGTCGCCTCGGTCGGTCACGACGTCGACGCGGTCGCGGTGTTCCGGCAGATCGCCTCGTCGCCGTCGCCGTCGCCGTCGCCGTCGCCGTCGGCGGGCGGGCCGCGGCCGAAGCGCGGAGGCCCGCGTGTCCTCGGCCTGCTGGCCACGCTCGCGGAGGCCATGGTCGACGACCTGATCGTGCTCGCTCGTCGCTGGGGGGCGGATCTCATCGTGTTCGAGCCCACCGCCTTCGCCGGGCCGGCGGCGGCGGCCGTACTGGGCATCCCCGCGGTGCGTCACCTGTACGGCGTCGACCTGATGAGCGCCGCCGGGGACTTCCTGCGGGACGCGCTCGCCCCGCTGCGTGCCCGGCTGGGGTTGGACGAGCTCGACGTGTACGGGGCCGCGACCGTCGATCCGTGCCCGGACGGGATGCAGGCCGAGGCCCCCTCGCCCCGGCTGCCGGTGCGGTACGTGCCCTACAACGGCCCCGGAGCTCCGCCCGTGCTGCCCCCGCCGGACGGCCGACCTCGCGTGTGCGTCACCTGGGGTACGACGCTGAGCCGGCTGGACCCCGCGTTCTTCCTCACCGGCCAGGTGGCACGGGCGATCGGCGACCTCGATGTGGAGCCGGTGCTCGCGGTCACCCCCGGCCAGCGGACGTTGCTCGGCCCGCTTCCACCGGGCACGCGCGTCGTCGAGTCGGCGCCACTGCACCTGCTCCTGCCCACCTGCGACGCCGTGGTCGCCCACGGCGGCGCGGGCACGTCGTTGACCGGCGTCGCGTACGGTCTGCCCCAGCTCCTCGTCACGCGTCTTCCCGACCACGTCCGTCACGCGGCCGGACTCGCCGGCGCGGGGGCGGGCATCACCGTCGAGGCGTCCAAGGCGGAGCCGCGAGTGATCCGGGAACGTCTGGCGGAACTGCTGAGCGACCCGTCGTACCGTGCCGCCGCCGAGCGGCTGCGCCGCGAGACACACGACCGTCCCTCCCCGGACCGGGTCGTGACCGACATCGAGCGCCTGGTGAGCGCCGCGCGGTAGGCCGGCGGGCACCGGGACTGGCCTCGGAGGCACCGGTGGCGGACCGATCGGACACCGGCTGGCGCCATCCGCGTGCGGTGGGCGGTCGCGGACGGCGCGGACCGATGTCGCCCGGCGTCACCGTTGAGCGGCTGCGGCGCGAGGCACGTGACCGTCGCTCTCCGGATCGGGTGGTGACCTGCGGCGAGTGTCTGGTGAGTGCCGTGCGGTGGGGCGGTGGGCGCCGGGACAGGACCTGGAGGCGTTGGCGGCGGATCGGTCGGACACCGCGTCCGCGCCATCCGCGGCCGGTGGGCGGTCGTGGATGGCGCGGACCGATGCCGTTCGGCGGCGTCCTGGTCCTAACGCTCGGACTCCCGTCTGAACTGGTCGTCCAGTCCGAGCAAAAGACGGCGTTCCTCGGTGGGCAGGTCGTCATAGGGGGTGATGTGGTCCGGGTCGCGGTGCGCCTCCGCCCCCGTCCCCGTGTGCTGGGCCGAGAGGGCGGTGAAGACCTCCGGGCTTATCCACATGGCCGCCCCGATGTACGTCAGTCCACCGAGCAACCCGCGCAGCGCGCGGCGTGGGAGCCCCCGTACGAGGGCGCGCCCGGCCGTCATCCGCAGCTGCCGGTGTCGCGCAGCAGCGACGTGTAGGGGCCGTCGCTGGAGGAGTCGTCCAGATCGCCGGGCCCGAACAGCGCGTCCTTCGTGCGCCCCATGAAGTGGACGATCTCCTCGCTGTTCGTCGTGGTCGTGAACGACTCGACCCCGATCCGGTAGTAAAGGTCGAGGGTGATCGTGGCGGGATCCGTGTCGGGCCGTTCTCCGGCGCGCAACTGGGCGACGATCCGGGGGACGTCGTAGGCGAGCGTGATGCCGGTGCGCACCGCGTACTCGTCGTCGCCGATGAGCATCGTCGACACCCCGTCGGCGAACCCTCCGTTCTCGTTCCGGTACACCGGCTGGGTGAGCAGGTCGTAGCGGAAGATCTCATCCAGCACCGGCGCCTGTTCGGCCGGCAGCGACGGCCGGATCGACTCCTCCCACCAGCGCTCCAGCAGCCGCTTGGCCTCCGGGTCGCGGTACAGGTAGTCGATCGCCGCCCCGGGCGTCGCCGTGCCGATCGTGCAGGCCTCCCGGAGCGGGACGGCGGCCGGGTCGTCGGTGGCGGCGATCCACTCGTCCATGCGCCGCAGCACCTGCGACTGGGTGACCTCGCCGAGTTCGCGCAGCGCGACCCAGGAGTGCCGGAACACGGCCGCGTCGGCGAGCACCCGGCTCCAGAAGAGGAAGCGCTGCATCTTCTGGTTGTCCGCCATCGTCATCGTGTTGTGCGCCAGCACGTACTCGAAGTCGTCGGTGTCACCGCGGACGCAGACGATCCCGTACTCCTCCTTCTTCTCGGAGTAGTCGGTGTTGGGCAGCAGCAGGATGGGATAGACCGCGATGCGCGACACGTAGCTGGACAACCGGTCATAGCCCTCCAGGAACGACTCGACGGTTTCGCCCGGCGCGCCCCAGATGAGCTCTGCGTAGCATTCGAGGTTCTCGCTGTTGAGCCAGGCGACGAGGTCCTCCCACTCGTTCACCTTCATGTTCTTGCGGTTCATCAGCCGCAGCGCCTCGGGGTTCAGCGTCTGTAGTGCGAGCGTGAAGGAGCTGCGCAGGCCGGCTTCCTTCATCTTGCGGACGATGCGGTAGAAGACCTTGGACTTGTTCTTGGCCCAGGAGCTCTCGAGCGCCCTCGGGTAACCGGTGCGTTCGCGGATCTCGATGACGTCGTCGACGAACTCCTCGTCGATCGGGAGCAGGCCGAAGTTCGCGTCGCACAGGCAGATCGTGTGGACCTTCAGGCTCGCGTACAGCTCGAGCTCCTGGCGCAGCCGCTCCCGGGAGAACGCGCGGACCCGCTGCCCGATCGCGCCGCCCCAGTAGCAGAAGGCGCACTTGTACGGGCAGCCCCGGTTGGTCTCCATGAGCGCGACGTCGTAGCGGAACGCGCCGTTGTCGTCGGTCAGTTCGAGCGCGCCGGTGAGCACCGGCGAGGGGATGACGTCGAGGTCCTGGATGCGGTCCCGCGGCAGGGTCGTGACGATGTCGCCGTCGAGGCCGCGGAACGAGATCCCGTTCACCGTGCCCAGCCGGTGCCGTGACGTGCCGTCGAGGTAGCGGTTCAGCAGGTCGGGGAAGACGAGTTCCCCTTCTCCGTTCACGATGATGTCCACGTCGGAGAACATGGAGAACGTCCGGCGCGCCTGGTCGGTGACGTGGGTGCCGCCGAAGATGACCCAGCCGTCCGGGTTCAGCTGCTTGAACGTCTCGGCCAGCGAGCCGAACGTCCGGAAGTTCCAGCCGAGGACGGAACAGGCGAGGATGTCGGGCGCCCCGTCGGTGAAGATCTCGTTGGCCATCTCCGTGAGCGTGACTCCGCCCCGGTAGTTGAAGATCTTGATGTCGGCGGACTGCCGGATGCGGTCGTCCGTGAGTGCCGCGGCCTTCAGGTACCCCGAGGCGAGCGGCATGGATTCGAGCGGCATGTCCCAGATCCCCTGCTGTAAGAGGTAGACCGAGACCTTTCCATCAGGTGTCACCGGGACGGCTCCCTTCTCCGTGACAAGGCCGGGGTCAATCTCGCAATGCGGCTTCGCATGCCGCTGGATCCGTGCTCGAACGCGAATCGCCGTTCCCGGGCCCTCGGGGGGACGACCGGTCGTCCCGGTCTCCAGTCGCCTTCGATCGGCGCGCGAAGCGCCGCCCGCAGCATGGCCGGGAGCATCCGTCGAAAGGAGCGCCGCGTGCAGCATCGGAGTCTGATCGTCGCCCGCATGGATCCGGCCAAAGCGGATGAGGTAGCCGAAATTTGGGCGGAGTCCGACGCCACCGAGCTGCCCTACATGGTCGGAGTGTCGCGTCGGACCGTTCTCCGCTTCCACGAGCTGTACTTCCAGCTGATCGAGGCGGACCACGACATCACGCCGGACCTCTACAAGGTGCGTGGGCACCCCCTGTTCGCCGACGTCAACAAGAAGCTCGCCCAGCACATCCGGCCGTACGACCCGAACTGGAAGGAGCCGAAGGACGCGATGGCCATCCCCTTCTACGTCTGGGAGGCCGACCGTGCCTGAGACACGGACCGGTCCGGTCGCCGCGGCGGACGTGCCGGTGAACCGGCGTCGAGGC
Source organism: Actinoallomurus sp. CA-142502 (assembly GCF_050936355.1). Classification (NCBI taxonomy): domain Bacteria; kingdom Bacillati; phylum Actinomycetota; class Actinomycetes; order Streptosporangiales; family Thermomonosporaceae; genus Actinoallomurus; species Actinoallomurus sp. CA-142502. Next base: position 6,580,238 of record NZ_JBNJMY010000001.1, on the reverse strand, counting down.
GGCGACCTGCGCGTGGTGCTCGGCCCGAAGACGTGCGGCGCCACGACCGGGTTCATGGGCACCCTCGTCCTCGCCCCGGGCGAGTTCGTCTCCGAGCACTACCACCCGTACTCGGAGGAGTTCCTCTACGTCGTCCGCGGCCGCCTCACCGTACGGCTCGACGGCACGGACGAGCTGTCGGTGGGGGCCGGCGAGGGACTGATGGTCCCCAAGAACGTCCGCCACCGGGTGACGAACACCGAAGACGCCGAGGCGTTCGCGGTGTTCCAGCTCTGCCCGCTGGCGCCTCGGCCCGAGCTCGGCCACGTCGACACGGAGCCACCGCCGAACGGCGCGGTGGGCCAGCCGGAGGTCGGCGCCCCCGGCGGGAGCCACCAGTGATCGACGACGACGCGCGGGTGGTGATCACCGGCATCGGGGTGGTGGCGCCGGGCGACCCGGGAACGAAGGCGTTCTGGGACCTGATCACCTCCGGCCGCACCGCGACGCGGGCCATCACGCTGTTCGACGCCGAGCCCTTCCGGTCGCGCGTCGCCGCCGAGTGCGACTTCGACCCCGCCGCCGAGGGGCTGTCCCCGCAGGAGATCCGCCGAATGGACCGCGCCGGCCAGTTCGGTGTGGTCTGCGCGCGTCAGGCCCTGGCCGACAGCGGTCTGGACACCGGCGTCGTCCCGCCCGAACGCGTCGCCGTCAGCGTCGGCAGCGCGGTCGGCTGCACGATGGGCCTGGAGGAGGAGTACGTCGTCCTCAGCGACGGCGGCCGGAACTGGCTGGTCGATCCCTCGTACGCGGTCCCGCACCTGTACGGGTACATGGTGCCCAGCACCCTGGCCACCGAGGTCGCGTGGGCGTCCTGCGCGGAGGGCCCGGTCGGGCTGATCTCGACGGGCTGCACGGCCGGCCTCGACGCGGTCGGGTACGCGTGCCGGCTGCTGTGGGAGGGCTCCGCGGACGTCGTCGTCGCCGGCGCGACCGACGCCCCGATCTCCCCGATCACGTCCGCGTGCTTCGACGCGATCAAAGCGACGTCGCCGAACAACGAGGACCCCGGGCACGCGTCCCGGCCGTTCGACGCGGAACGGGACGGGTTCGTGCTCGGCGAGGGTGCGGCGATCATGGTGCTGGAGCGCCGTGACGCGGCGCGCCGGCGCGGAGCGCAGATATACGCGGAGATCCTGGGCTTCGCGAGCCGCAGCAACGCCTACCACATGACGGGGCTGAAGCCCGACGGCCGGGAGATGGCCGAGGCGATCACGGAGACCCTCGGACAGGCCCGCCTCGGCCCGGAGGACATCGACTACATCAACGCGCACGGGTCGGGCACCAAGCAGAACGACCGCCACGAGACCGCCGCGTTCAAGCGCAGCCTCGGCGGACGCGCGTACGAGGTCCCGGTCAGCTCGATCAAGTCGATGATCGGGCACTCGCTGGGCGCGATCGGGTCGATCGAGGTCGCCGCGTGCGCGCTGGCGCTGCACCACGGCGTCGTACCGCCCACCGCCAACCTGCACAACCCGGACCCCGAGTGCGACCTGGACTACGTGCCGCTGACCGCCAGGGAGGCCGACCTCGACGTGGTGCTGAGCGTCGGCAGCGGCTTCGGCGGCTTCCAGTCGGCCATGCTGCTCGGCCGGGCGGCCCGGCCATGACCGCTGCGCTGGTCACCGGCCTCGGCGTGGCCGCGCCGAACGGCCTGGGCACCGAGGAGTACTGGTCGGCGACCCTGGCGGGGCGGACGGGTATCGGGCGGATCACCCGTTTCGACCCGGAGCGCTATCCGGTCCGGCTCGCCGGCGAGGTGCCGGGGTTCGCCGCGGTTGAGGCGATACCGGGCCGGCTGATCCCGCAGACCGATCACTGGACCCACCTCGCGCTGGCCGCCACCGACATGGCGCTCGATGACGCCGGGGTCGACCCGGCCGAGCTGCCCGAGTACGAGATGACCGTCGTGACGGCGAGTTCCTCCGGCGGCACCGAGTTCGGGCAGCGCGAGATCGAGCGGCTGTGGGACAAGGGCCCCGGCTGGGTCGGCGCGTACCAGTCGATCGCCTGGTTCTACGCCGCCACCACCGGCCAGGTCTCGATCCGGCACGGGATGCGCGGCCCGTGCGGCGTCATCTGCGCCGAACAGGCCGGCGGGCTGGACGCGGCCGCGCATGCCGTGCGGATGCTCCGCAGCGGGGCGCGCCTCGCGGTCACCGGCGGCACCGACGCGTCGCTGTGCCCGTACGGGCTGGTCGCCCAGCTCGCGACCGGTGCGCTGAGCACGAGTGACGACCCCGGCCGCGCCTACCTGCCGTTCGACCGGGAGGCGTCCGGCTACGTGCCAGGGGAGGGCGGCGCGATCCTGGTCATCGAGCCGGACGACGTCGCACGGGCCCGCGGCGTCCACGGCTACGGGTGCCTCGCGGGGCACGGCGCGACGTTCGACCCGCCGCCGGGCTCGGGACGGGAGCCCGGCCTGCGGCGCGCGGCCGAGATCGCCCTCGACCGGGCGGGGCTGGCTCCCCGGGACGTCGACGTGGTCTTCGCGGACGCCCTCGGCGTACCGGCACGGGACCGCGAGGAGGCCCGCGCGATCGAGGCGCTGTTCGGGCCGCGCGCCGTCCCGGTCACCGCGCCGAAGACGATGACCGGCCGGCTGTACGCCGGAGGCGCCGCGCTCGACATGGCCGCCGCGCTGCTCGCGATGCGGGACGGCGTGGTGCCGCCCACGGTGGGCGTGACCGAACTGGCCGACGGGTGCGGCCTGGACCTCGTACGCGAACCGCGCGAGATGCCGGTCCGCGCCGCGCTCGTGCTCGCCCGCGGCCACGGCGGCTTCAACTCCGCGGTCGCCCTGACCGCCGTTCGACGAACGCAAAACTGAAGGAGGGGAAATGGCACGGCTCACCTTCGAGGACCTGGCCGGCATCATGCGCGAGTGCGCGGGCGCCGACGAGTCCGCCGACCTCATCGCCGGCACGACGTTCGAGGAACTCGGATGCGACTCGTTGGCGGTGCTCCAGATCGCCAGCCAGATCCAGAACCGGTACCAGGTCAAGATTCCCGACGAGGCGATCGAGGAGCTGACCAGTCCGACGTCGATGGTCGATTACGTCAACCAGCGGCTCGCGGCCGCCTGACGCGAAGCGGTGAAGTGATGGCAGGACACACGGACAACAGGATCGTCATCCACGCCCCTATGGACCTGGTGTGGGAGATGACCAACGACGTCGAGGCATGGCCGGGGCTGTTCGGCGAGTACGCCTCCGCCGAGATCCTCAAGCGGGAGGGCGACACCGTCACCTTCCGGCTCACCATGCATCCCGACGAGGAGGGGCGGGTGTGGAGCTGGGTCTCCGAGCGCACGCCCGACCCCGCCACCCGCACCGTTCGCGCGCGTCGCGTGGAGACGGGGCCCTTCGAGTACATGAACCTCCGCTGGGAGTACCGCGAGCTTCCCGCGAGCGGCGTCGAGATGCGGTGGATCCAGGACTTCCACATGAAACCGCAGGCGCCCGCGGACGACGACGGCATGACCGCGCACCTGAACCGCACCACAACCGTCGAGATGGCGCGCATCAAGCGGCTCGTCGAGGAGGCCGCCGCGCGTACCCCGGCCCGGGGAGGGGCGGACGCGTGATCCGCGTGCTGGTGCCGTTGACGCTGCTCGGGAACGGCATCGGGGCCGGTGTCATGCTCTCCACGGTCCTCGGCGTCGTCCCGCTGACCCTGGTGCTGCCCTACGAACGCTACATCCGGACGATCCAGTTCCTCTGGCCGCGCTACGACCCGTTCATGCCGGCGGTGAACGCGTTGACCTTCGTTCTGGACATCGTCGTCGCGGTGCTCGCGCCGGACGCGACCGGCCGGATCCTGTTCACGTCCGCGGCGGTGCTCCTCGCGGCCGTGATGTTCATTTCCGTGATCAAGAACGTGCCCATCAACAAGTACGTGACGTCCCTGGACCCCGACCGGCCGCCGGACGACTGGACGGCCCGTGACCCACGGGTGCGCTGGCGCAACTGGAACCTGGCCCGGACGTCCCTCGCCCTGCTCGCGCTCGCGATGAACGTCGCGGGCACCGGGGCACTGCTCTAGGAGGTGTCATGCGGCTCGATGGAAAGAAGGCTCTGGTCACCGGAGGAACCCGCGGGCTCGGACGGGCGATCGTCCTCGACCTGGCCCGGTCCGGCGCGCACGTGGTGACCTGCGGGCGGCGGGAGGGCGAGGCCGCGCGCGACCTCGCCCGCGAACTGAAGGAGATCGGTGGCGACCACCACGTCATGGCGGCCGACGTGGCGGTCCCCGACGACGTGACGCGGCTGGTGAACGAGTGCCGCGACCGGTTCGGATCGCTCGACGTCGTCGTTCACAACGCGGGCGTCATCAGCCATGTGCCGTTCGGTGAACTCACGCCGAGCCAGTGGAGCGAGGTGCTCGACGTCAACCTCGGCGCCGCGTGCTTCATCACCCAGGCGGCGCTGCCGCTGCTGACGCCGAAGGCGTCGGTGGTCTACGTCGGCTCCCGGGTCGCCACGGTCGGCATTCCGCTGCGCTCGCACTACACGGCGGCCAAGGCCGGGCTGATCGGCCTGGCCCGTTCGCTGGCCAAGGAGCTCGGGCCCCGGGGCGTCCGGGTCAACGTGGTGGCACCCGGGCCGATCGAGACGGAGGCCGAGGTCCCGCCGGAGGTGCGCGAGCGCTACCAGCGGATCATCGCGCTCGGCCGGCTCGGCCGCCCGGAGGACGTCGCGCGCGCGGTGACCTTCCTCGCCGGCGACGACGCGGCGTTCATCACCGGGGAGACGCTCCACGTGGACGGGGGCATCTGACCGTGGCCGGCCAGAACGTCTTCCGGGTCATGCTGCGCATGCAGATCCATCCCGGGATGGAGCGCGAGTTCGAGGAGACCTGGTACGCCATCGGCGACGGGATCACCGGTCACCCGGCGAACCTCGGCCAGTGGCTCGCCAAGAGCGCGGAAGAGGACGGCGTCTACTACGTGACCAGCGACTGGGTCGACGAACCGCGGTTCCGGGAGTTCGAGCGCAGCGAGCGGCACCTGGAACACCGGACCCGGCTCCACCCGTACCGCTCGGGCGGGTCGATGACGACCATGCGGGTGGTCTACGCGATGCGGGGAGCGCGGACATGACCGCCTCCCACGTCCGCGTGGTGATCCACGCCGTGGCGCCGGAGCACGACGCCGGCGCGGTCGAGGCCGCGTACCACCGGATCAGCCGTGATCTCCAGGGCACACCCGGGCTCATCGGCAACGAGCTGCTCCGCTCGGTGGCCGAGCACGGCGACTTCGTCGTGATGAGCGAGTGGGAGAGCCTCGACGCCTTCCGGTCGTGGGAGGCGGGGGCCGCGCACCGCCAGGTCACGGCCCCGCTGCGGCCGTACCAGAAGGCAGACGGCGGAACCGCCGTCGGGATCTACGAGGTCGCCGCGGCCTACTGACGCGGCGGCGCCGGACGACATCGCGAAGGGAGTACGTGTGGACCTCGGACTGACCGGACGCCGCGTGCTGGTCACCGGCGGCACGTGCGGCATCGGCAGAGCCACCGTGCGCGTGCTGGCGAAGGCCGGCGCGCACGTCATCACCTGTCACCGCGGCGAGTCGCCGGCGGACGACCTCGTCACCGAGCTGAAGGAGATCGGCGGCCCGCACCGGGTCGAGGTGGCCGACGTCACCGACGCCGCGGACGTGGCCGAGCTGGCCGCGACCTGCCGGGAGACGTTCGGCGGACTCGACGTGCTGATCAACAACGCCGGGATCGACGGCCGTGCCGAGATCGACCGGCTCACCGCGGAGGAGTGGAACCGCGTCATGTCGGTCAACCTCACCGGCTGCTACCACGTCACCCAGGCCGTTCTGCCGCTGCTCGCCGACGGCGGATCGGTGATCAACCTGGGCGCCTCGGCGGCGATGCGCGGACGCCCCGGAAGCGCGCACTACACCGCGTCGAAGGCGGCGGTGATCGGGCTCACCCGGTCCCTCGCCAAGGAACTCGGACCTCGGGGCATCCGGGTGAACTGTGTGGCGCCCGGCGTCGTCGCCCAGCCCGGGGACGACCTTCCGGCGCCGCTCCGTACCCGCCTCACCGCGATGACCGCGCTGGGCAGGCTCGGTGAACCGGACGACGTGGCGGGAGCCGTCCTGTTCTTCTCCAGTGACCTGTCCGGCTACGTCTCCGGAGTCACTCTCAACGTCGATGGAGGAATCTGATGCCGTACGCGGCGATCACTTACGATGTGCAGCCGGGACACGAGGACGAGATCGCCGAGATCTTCGCCGGTTTCCGTCGTGTCGACACTCCCGAGCTGCGCGACGAGTCCGGCCGGCCGTCCGGTCGGCTGCTCGGCACCGCCGTCTTCATCAAGGACGACCTCATGGTGCGGATCATCCACTACGAAGGCGACCTCGCCGACGTCGCGCGCCACATGAGCCGGCAGTCCGGTGTCCACGCGCTGGAGGAGAAGCTGGCCCCGTACCTGAAGCGCCGGCGCGACACCGGCACCGAGGAGGCCTTCGGCGCGTACTTCCGCAACGCGACGATGCGCTGTATCTCCCAGCTCTCGGTGGAGACCCACCCCGCCACGTGAGGGGCGAGACATGGACATCGGAGTGGGCCTGCCGGCCACGCTCCCCGGCGTGCCGGCACGTGAGCTGCTGACCTGGGCCACGACGGCCGAACGCCTCGGCTTCGCCCGGCTCGGCGTGCTCGACCGGCTCGTGTACTCCAGCCACGAGCCGCTCGTCGCGCTGGCCGGCGCGGCGGCCGTGACCGAGCGGATCGGGCTCGCCACCACCATTCTCGTCGCCGCCTGCCGGACCGACGTCGCGTTGCTGGCCAAGCAGCTCGCCGCCGTGCACGAGCTGTCGGCGGGACGGCTGGTGGTCGGCGTCGCGGCGGGCGGCCGGGAGGACGACTTCGCGATGGCGGGCGCCTCCTTCCGGGACCGGGGGCGCCGGCTGGATGAGAACCTCGCCCGGATCCGGCGGGTCTGGGCCGACGAGCGCCTGGTGCCGCCGCTGCTCGTCGGCCCGCCGCCGATCGTCGTCGGCGGCCACTCGCCCGCCGCCATGCGCCGCGCGGCGCGCCACGGCGATGGCTGGATCATGGGAGGCGGCTCGGCGCACGCCTATCCGGAGCTGGTGGCACGCATGAGGGACGCATGGACGTCGGCGGGCCGGCCGGGCGCGCCGCGAATGATGGCGATCGCCTACACGGCGCTCGGGCCGGGAGCGCGCGACCGCGCGGAACAGTACCTGCGGGACTACTACGCGGGAACGGGGCCGTACCGCGACCGCGTCGTCCGCGGCCTGCTCACCGATGAGAAGGCCGTGGACGCCATGGTGCGCGACCACGCGGCCGCCGGCTGCGACGAGCTGATCTTCTTCCCGTGCGTCCCCGACCTCGGCCAGTTGGAGCTCCTGGCCGAGGTCACGGGGTAGCGCCGATGGCCGGCGCTCGGCGTACGGCACTGGTGACCGGCGCGGGACGCGGCCTCGGCGCCGCCGTCGCGGCGGGCCTGCACGCGCTCGGCCATCGCGTCATCGTCGCGGCACGGACCGAGGACGACGCCCACCGGGTCGCGGGCGCGCTGGGCGACGGCGCCGTCGGCGTCGGGCTCGACGTCACGGCCTCCGGGGCGGCGGACTCGGTCCGCGACCGCCTCGGTCCGGTCGACATCCTCGTCAACAACGCCGGGCTCCTGCTCGACGCCGGCATGCTGCCCTCCACGGTGCCGCTGGAACTCGTGGAACGTCAGCTGGCCACGAACACGCTCGGTGCCTGGAGAGTGTGCCAGGCGTTTGTGCCGGCGATGCTGGACCGGAAGTGGGGCCGGATCGTCATGGTCTCCAGCGGCACCGGCATGTTCAGCAACGGCATCTTCCCCGGCACTCCCGGGTACTCGGTCTCCAAGGCCGCGCTCAACGCGCTGACGGTGGCGCTCGCCGAGGAGACGCGGGAGCGCGGTGTTCTGGTCAACGCCGTGAATCCGGGCCTGGTGCGCACGAGGATGCGCCCGGACGCGGCGACCTCCCCGGACGACGCGGCCCGTCACGTGGTGTGGGCGGCGGTCCTTCCGGATGGTGGGCCGACCGGACGGATCTTCCGGGCTCGCCGGCCGGTGGACTGGTAAGTGAATTACACGCCGCCCGAGAGCCGGAAATCGTACCTGTCGGGCATGGGTTCTCGGGCGCTCCGATGAATGGGCGACGACGAAACGATGAGGTGAATCGCCTGCCAATTAATGATCATGTTCGCCGGAGAAGCATCCGGTATTTCTGAGAGCCGGTGCGCGGCCCCGCGGTCACCTTGTATTTGACCGTGATTCGAGGGCGATTCCAGCGTTCCACCGTACGCTGACCCGGTGGTGGATACGGGGTTTACTTCGAATACCGGCAGCGGCGGGGCGACGCCCGCCGCGGTCATCGGAGCCACGGGGTTCATCGGCACGTGGCTCATGGCGGCTCTCGCCCGGGCGGGCGTACCGACGTCCGGTTACTCGCGGGCGGAGCCGTTCGCCCGGGACGGCCGCGCCGCCGCCGGCCTGGCCGGCGCGCGCACGGTGTTCTTCGTCGCGCAGACCGCGACGATCGCGCAGGCCGAGCGCGAGCCATGGCGTGCGCGGGCCGACCTGGAGACGTTCCGGCTGCTGCTCGACGTGGTCCGGCGGGACGGCGACCGGCCCACGATGGTGCTCGCCGGTTCGGGTGGCGCCGTCTACGGCACCGCGGCCGAGCCGCCGCACGCCGAGACGTCGCCGGTTCACCCCGCGACGGTCTACGGGCGGGTGAAGCTGGAGATGGAGCGGGAGATGCTCTCGGCGACCGACGCCGTCGAGCCCGTCGCGCTGCGCATCGCGACCGTCTACGGCCCGGGACAGCGGCGCGCCGGCGGCCAGGGCGTCATCAACCACTGGCTGACCGCGGTGGCGCGGGGCGAGCCCCTCCGGATCTACGGGGATCCGGGTGCGACGCGTGACTTCGTCCATGTCGAGGACGTCGTCAGGGCGATGGTCCGCGTCCATGCGATGACGGCGGACGGAGGCCGCGTGCGCCCGCCGGTGCTGAACATCGGGAGCGGTCGGCCCGTGTCCCTGGCCGAGGTCGTGGAGGTGGTGCGGAAGGTCGTCACCGGCCGGTCGGTGACCGTGACCCGCCTTCCCGGGCGCGAGGTCGATCGTCGGCATTCGTGGCTCGACGTGCGGAACGCGGCGGACGCGCTCGGCTGGCGCCCCCGCATCACCTTGGAGGAGGGGATGCGGACGATGTGGCGTCAGATCGCGCCGTAGGCGCTGGGTAAGGGTTCGCTGACATCGCGTGATCCCGGCCGGTCATCGTCAGTAACACAAGGACGAAATTTCCCCAAACGCTGACTTCTTTTACTCGCGCTAACGAGATTCCATAAAAAGGAAAGGCCCTATTTTCGGTGCCTCGCTGGCCGGATGTGGTCTTCGATGGCTGTGCTTGATTGAAGGGGCCAAAGGTACGATCCGGACTAGTCGCCTCCCGACTATCTGCTGCTCATTCCGTCGGTTGCCGGTTACATGGAGTGGCGAAATGAAGTTCCGACTGCTCGGTCCGTTTCAATTGTTACACGAAGAGAAGGAGCTGACGCCTACGGCTCCAAAAGTACGGTGTGTCTTGGCTCTGCTGGTGCTCCGGCACAACCGGGTCGTCCAGAGTGGCCAGTTGATTCGGGAGCTGTGGGGCGACCGGCCACCGGTCAGCGCACAGCCCACTCTTCAGACCTACATTTACAAGATCCGCAAGATGCTGGACGAAAACGGTCAGGGCCCGGACGTCGCGCTCCTCACCCGGCCGTACGGCTACATGCTGACGTCGCCGCCCGAAGACGTGGACGTCTACCACTTCGAGCGGCTGGTCGACGACGGGCGGTCGGCCCTGTCGAGCGACCCGGTCAAGGCCGTCGAGCTGTTGACGCAGGCGCTCGATCTGTGGCGCGGCCCGGCATTCGCCGACGTGGCGACCGGCGAGCTGCTGTCCGCCCAGCTGACCCAGCTGGAGGAGCGCCGCCTCGGCGCCCTCGAGCTGAAGATCGAGGCCAAGCTCCAGATGGGCGACCACGACACGTGCATCAGCGAGCTGAAGGACCTCACGGCGACGCATCCGCTGCGCGAGGGTTTCTACGCGAAGCTCATGCTGGCGCTCTACCGGTCCGGTCGCCGCTCAGAAGCACTGGAGACCTACCAGAGGCTGCGTCGCACCATCATCAACGAGCTCGGGTTAGAGCCCTCCAAGCCGCTTCGAGAGATGCAGCAGGCGATCCTGTCCGCCGACGCCTCACTGGACATGGCGCCGGCGCACGTGGAGCCGGTCCGGCAGAAGGCGCACCTTCCGGCCACGCCGGCGCAGCTGCCGCCGAACATCGCCTCGCTCGTCGGCCGGGAGGACCTCCTGCGGTCCCTGGAGACACGGGTGCTCGCGGACATGGAGAGCGGGGGCACCGCGGCCATCACGGTGATCACCGGGATGCCCGGAGTCGGGAAGTCGGCGACCGCGCTCGCGCTCGCCCACGCGATCGAGGCCCACTTTCCCGACGGCCAGTTCTACGCGCAGTTACAGAACCGGGACGGGTCGGCGGTCGCACCGGCCGACATCCTCGCGGAGTTCCTCCAGGCAATCGGGATCGCTCAGCGAGACCTGCCCCGCGGGCTGGAGGAGCGCGGCAAGGTGTTCCGCAGCTGGTGCGCGAAGCGGCGAGTGCTCGTCCTGCTCAACGACGTCGTCCGCACCGAGCAGGTGCCGCCGCTGCTGCCCGGCGCGCGCCGTTGCGCGACCATCGTGACCAGCACGTCCGGTCTGGGCGTCCTGGCGGACGCCTTGACGGTGAAGCTCGAACCGCTCGAACTCGACCCGAGCGTGCGGGTGCTGGAGACCATCGCCGGACGCGAGCGTGTCGAGGAGGAGCGCGGGGCCGCGGAACGCATCGCCCGGCGCTGCTGCGGGATTCCGCTGGCCCTCCGGTGCGCCGGTGGCCGGCTGGCCGAGCTGCCGGGTCTGCCGCTGGACAAGTTCGCCGACCAGCTGGCGAACTACGGCAGGCTCCTGGAGGAGCTGGGCTACTCCGGGCTGGACATACGACAGCGTTTCGACCTCAGCTACGCTCAGCTGCTTCCCGAGGAACGTTCCGCCCTACGGCTTCTGTGCATGCTCCCTCGCCGGGAGTTCGGCGCCCGGCAGGCGGCCGGGCTGCTGTGCCGGGACGAGGGCCAGGCCGAGACGATCCTCGCGCGTCTCGTCCAGCACCACTTCCTCCGCGTCGCCTCCGTGAACGGTGAGGTCCACTACAGCTTCCACGACCTCCACTGGATCTACGCGCGTACGCGGCTCGACCAGGAGATCGCCGAGGGCGGCTGGGACCTGAGCTTCCTGCCGAACGCGCCGAGCGTCTGACGACACCCGGCGACGGGTTTCGAGCATTCCTCGCCCGGACCTCCAGATGCCCGGGAGACCGTGGTCCGCAGCGACCATCAGGCCGACCGAGACACGAGTGGGAGAGGTGCGGATGCGATTTCTGCCAGAGGGGACCAGCCTTTCCGTGGCCGTCGTCGGCTTCGGTTACGTCGGTTCCTGCCTCGGCGCCACCCTGGCCGGCGGTGACATCACCGTGCTCGGAGTGGACAGCGATCGAGGCATGGTCGAGGAGATGAACGCGGGCCGGTGCAGGTTCGGCGAACCGGGGCTGGCCGGCCTTCTGGCCGGTGCCCTGGAGTCCGGCGCCCTGCAGGTCACCGCCGACTACGAACTGATCGCCAAGACCGACGTCATCGTGGTCACCGTCGGTACTCCCATCGACGACGCCGGCTCCGCGCTGACGGGGCAGCTCGAGGCGGCGTGCCGTGAGCTGGCCCCGCGGCTGCGCCCCGGCCAGCTGGTCATCCTGAAGAGCACCGTCCCGCCCGGGACGATGCGCCGGCTCGTGCTACCTCTTCTCGAGGCGGGCGGCCTGCGCCAGGGAACGGACTTCGGCCTCGCGTTCTGCCCCGAGCGGCTGGCGGAAGGCGCCGCGCTCGACCAGCTGCGGCGGCTGCCCATCGTGGTCGGCGGAGTGGACCCGGACAGCACCTCGGCGGCGGCGGCGTTCTGGCAGCGTGCGCTCGGCGTGCGCACCATCGGCTTCGACGCCCCGGAGGTCGCCGAGTTCGTGAAGCTGGCGGACAACTGGTGGATCGATCTCAACATCGCGATGGCCAATGAGCTGGCCAAGGTCTGCGCCGCCTACGACACCGACGTGCTCGACGTCATCACGGCCGCCAACTCCCTTCCCAAGGGCGACTCGTTCGTCAACATCCTGCGGCCGAGCATCGGCGTGGGCGGGTCCTGCCTGACGAAGGACCCGTGGATGGTGTGGCACGCCGCGCGGGATCACGGCGTCGCCCTGCGCACGGTCGAGGCGGCACGCGCCGTCAACGACGGCATGCCCGGCTACACCTTCGACGTGGTGACCCGCGGGCTCGCCGCGCTCGGCCGGCCGGGCCCCGCCCGCGTGGCGGTGCTCGGCGTCTCGTTCAAGAGCGACACCGGCGACATGCGCCGGACCCCGGTCAAGCCCGTCATCGGCGCCCTGCGGGCGGCGGGCCACGACGTCACCGTCTACGACCCGCTCGTCCCCCGCTCGGACGCCGAGGCGGTCCTCGGCGTCCCGGCCGCGCGGACGCCGCGGGAGGCGGCGGAGGGGGCCGCATGCGTGGCGGTCCTTGCGGGTCACCGGGAGTTCCAGGAGCTGGACTTCGGTGACCTGCGGAGTGTGGTGGAGATGCCGTGCCTGATTCTCGACGGGCGTGCGTACTACTCGCGGGAGAAGATCGATGAACTCGGCCGGCTCGGCTTCGTCTACCGCGGGATCGGGCGCTGACATGTCCCGCATCGTGATCACAGGAGGCTGTGGATTCCTCGGCGGTCATCTGGTGGACCGGCTCGTCGGCCAGGGCACCGACGTCACCGTGTACGACATGGCGCCGCCTCCGCCCGACCGGGAGATCGGGCCGGGGCGGGTGCGCCATGTCGTCGGCGACGTCCGCGACGCCGAGACGCTCGCGTCGGCGATCACCGCCGACACCGAGATCGTCTATCACCTGTCCGCGGTCGTCGGCGTCGACCGCTATCTCAGCCGGCCGCTCGACGTCATCGACACGAACGTCATGGGCACGCGGAACGTGCTGCGCCGCGCCCTGGACGTCGGGGCGAAGGTGCTCCTCGCCAGCACCAGCGAGGTCTACGGCAGGAACCCGGCCGTTCCCTGGAACGAGGGCTCCGACCGGGTGCTGGGCGCCACGTCGGCGGAACGGTGGTCCTACTCGTCGAGCAAGGCGCTGGCCGAGCACCTGACGTACGCCTTCATGCGGCAGGCCGGCCTTCGCGCCACGATCGTGCGCTACTTCAACCTCTACGGCCCGCGCCAGCGGCCCTCGTACGTCATCAGCAGGAGCGTCCACCGGGTGCTGAACGGACTGCCGCCGATCCGCTACGACGACGGCCGGCAGACCCGATGCTTCACCTACGTCGCGGACGCGGTGGCGGGCACCGTCATGGCGGCCGAGTCCGGCCGGGCCGACGGCGAGTGCCTCAACATCGGCAGTGACCGGGAGACGCCGATCGGCGAGGCCATCGACCTGGTCTGCCGGCTCGCCGGGGCGAACGCCGAGCCGCTCGCCTTCGACACCGCGGCCCGGCTGGGCGACGGTTACGAGGACGTGCCCCGCCGGATCCCCGACACGGCCAAGGCGGGGCGGCTCCTGGGGTGGCGCTGTGAGACGTCGCTGCACGACGGACTCGTCAAGACGATCGAATGGGCCCGCCGGTCACCCTGGTGGCGAGAGTCACCGGTGCCGGACCGGCAGGCCGGGTGACGGCGAACGGCACGAGAAGGGAGTCATTCGTGTTCCGTGTGCTGACCATCGTCGCCCTGATCGGGAGCGGTACGACGACCGGGGTGCTGTTCGGGGTCGCGGTCAGCGTCGTACCGGCGTTGCTGGTGATGGCGCCCGACAACTTCGTCTACACGCATCAGCTCCTGGGCCGTAACTGGGATCCGGTCATGCCGGCGATCGTCCTCGGCTCGACGGCGGCGGACGTCGTACTGGCCGTGCTCGCCGACGGGACCGGGCAGAGCACGCTGTACGGCGCCGCCGCGGTCCTCCTGTTCGGCGTGTCCGTGGTGTCGCACCTGTGCAACGTGCCGATCAACCGGCAGATCAAGGCGTGGCGGTCGGGGGCCCTGCCCGACGACTGGCAGGACCCGCGTCCCCGCTGGCGCAACTGGCATCTGCTGCGGACGGCGCTCGCGATACTCGCGCTGACCGTCAACAGCCTGGCCGTGACGCTCGGCTGACGCCCCGGCCGGCGCAGCGTTCAGTCCGCGTCCGCGCCGGCCGGCCGGCGGTCCAGCTCGCAGACCACCGCGGCGTCCGCGTCGCCCCTGCCCACGGCGACGACCTCGCCGAACCGCCGGCCGGCCTCGGCGGTGACGGGCAGGGTCAGGCCGGCCTCCGCCGCGGTCTCGACCGCGAGCCGCAGATCCTTGGCCATCAGGCGGGCCCGGAACCCGGCCGGCTCGTAACCCCGGGTCCGCATCAGCTCCGCGCGGAAGTTGAGCACCGGCGAGCCCCAGCCGCTCCGCGTGATGGCCGTCAGGACGAGCTCCCGGTCCAGGCCGGCGGACGCGGTCAGGGCCAGGGCCTCACCCAGCGCCGCGGTCTGCGCGCCCAGGATGAGGTTGAACGCGAGCTTCATGGCGCCGGCGCGCCCGGTGGCGCCGAGGTAGAGGGGCTCCCGTGCGCCGATCGCGGTCAGCACGTCGCCCGCCTGCTCGAAGGTCCGGCGCTCACCGGAGCCGAGCACCCGCAGTTCGCCCGCCCGTGCCATCGCCGGGTTCCCGATGAGGCACGCCTCGATCCGCGGGCAGCCGAGCGCGGCCAGCCGCTCCTCCGCGTCGCGGGCGTACGCGGGGGAGACGGTCGACGTGTCGACCACCACGGTGCCGGCGCGGAGCCCCTTGACGGCGTCCCCGAAGAGCACCTGCTCGACCGCCTCCTCGTCGCCGAGGCTGAGGAGCACGACGTCCGCGTCCCGTACGGCCTCGGCGGCGTACGGCGCGACCGTCGCGCCCGCCTCGGCGAGGGGCAGCGCCTTGGCGCCCGTCCGGTTGTGGACGGTCACCGCGAACGAGGACTCGATGAGCCGGTGAGCGATGCCCGCGCCCATCGCGCCCAGGCCGATCACCGTGACTTTCCGCGCCGCCATGGGCCACCTCTCCCGTCGAAGGATCCACCGCTCCGATGCTGTTCGCGCGGGCTCGCGAAGGGCTCGCGATCCGGTCGAGGGACGGCGTTCCACCGGCGTTCCAGCGGGCCACTAGGAGGTGCGGCGAAGGTCGTGGCCGGTGTGGCGGAGATCGCGAGCGGATGGTGAGAATGTTCGAGAGACCGGCGGTCACGACGACCCGGCGGGCGCGCGGCGCCGCCGCCGACGCCACGCCGCCGGCGGCGTGGGTGAGCTGCCCGGCGTGCCGGGCGTTGCTGTACGGCAAGCGTTTCGAGCGAGACCTCAAGGTCTGCTCGATGTGCGGGCACCACGCCCGGCTGACGGCGCCGGAGCGGATCGCCCAGCTTCTCGACCCCGGGTCCGCGGTCGCGATCGAGGTGTCCCCGGTCGCCGACGACCCGCTGGGTTTCGTGGACCTACGGCCGTACCGCGAGCGGCTGGACGCGGCACGGGCCGCCACCGGGCTGCGCGAGGCGGTCCTCGCCGTACGGGGCCGGCTGGACGGCACCCCCGTGGTCCTGGCCGTCATGGACTTCCGGTTCCTCGGCGGCAGCCTCGGCTCCGCCGTGGGCGAGCAGATCACGAACGCCGCCGAGACCTCCCTCGCCGACGGGGTTCCGCTGGTTCTCGTCACGGCGTCCGGCGGCGCCCGCATGCAGGAGGGCGCCCTGTCGCTGATGCAGATGGTGAAGACGAGCCAGGCGCTCGCGCGGTTGAACGAGGCCGGGATCCTCACGATCTCGCTGGTGACCGACCCGACCTACGGCGGAGTCGCGGCGTCGTTCGCGACGCTCGCCGACGTCATCATCGCCGAGCCCGGCGCCCGGCTCGGGTTCGCCGGGCCGAGGGTGATCAAACAGACGATCGGCGTCGAGCTTCCCGACGGTTTCCAGACGGCCGAGTTCCTGCTGGCCCACGGTCTCGTCGACGAGGTGCAGCGGCGCGGCGCGCTCCGCGGGACGCTCGCCCGGCTGCTGGCGGCCGCGTCCGGCCGGCGCCGTGAGGCGGCGCCGCCCGAGGACGACGGCGGTTCCGCCGCGCGGACGCCGGAGGCGTTGATCCGGCGGCCCGACCGCCTCGCGGAACGGTCGGCCTGGGAGATCGTCCAGCTCGCCCGGCACCCCGACCGGCCCACCACGCTCGACTACGTCACGCACGCCTTCGACGGTTTCCAGGAGCTCCACGGCGACCGGGCGTCCGGCGACTGCCGGGCGATCGTCGCGGGGGTCGGCCGGCTCGACGACGACCCGGTCGTCCTCATCGGCCACCAGAAGGGCCGGGACACCCGCGAGCGGATCGATCGCAACTTCGGCATGCCCTCGCCGGAGGGGTACCGCAAGACGGCCCGCCTCATGAGACTCGCCGCCAAGCTCGGCCTGCCGGTCGTGACGTTCATCGACACCCCCGGCGCCGACCCCGGCCTGGGCGCGGAGGAGCGGGGCCAGGCCGGGGCCATCGCCGAGAACCTCGCCCTCATGTCCGGGCTGCCGACCCCGATCGTCGCGGTCGTGACCGGCGAGGGCGGCAGCGGCGGCGCGCTGGCACTGGCGGTCGCCGACCGGGTGCTGATGCTGTCGAACGCCGTCTACTCGGTCATCAGCCCGGAGGGATGCGCGGCGATCCTGTGGAAGGACGGCGGCGCCGCCGAACGGGCGGCGACGGCGCTGAAGATCGACGCCCGCGAGCTCCTGAGCATCGGCGTGGTGGACGCCGTCGTCCCCGAGCCCGCGGGGGGCGCCCATCGCGACCCGGTCGGGACGGCCGAGCTGGTCCGCGCCGCCGTCGCCTCGACCCTCCGCGAGCTTTCGGGACGGGACCCGGCCCGGCTGGTACGGGACCGCCGGGCGCGCTTCCGCGCCTTCGGGAATCACAGGATCGGATGATCGAGGAGGCTCCATGGGCGAGTCGTTGGACTCGGGCGCACTGCTGGAGACGCTCTGCCGGCAGGCCAGGGAACTGATCGGCGCGGCGGACGCCCTGCCCCGGACGGTTCGCGTACGCGCCGGTGAGATGAGCGTCGAGGTGGAGTACGCCGAGGCCCCCGCGGCACCGCCGGCGGCGGCCGGACAGGACGGCGCGCCGGGCGAGACCGCCCCTGCGACGGCCGGAGGACACGTCATCCGTGCCCCGCTGGTCGGAACGTTCTACCGGGCGCCCGAGCCGGGCGCCGACCCGTTCGTCTCCATCGGCGACGAGGTCGAGGCCGGACAGCAGATCGGCATCCTCGAGGCCATGAAGCTCATGAACCCGGTCGACGCCGACCGCGCGGGCCGGGTCGTCGACATCCTCGTGCCGGACCAGACCCCGGTCGACTTCGACGCGCCTCTGCTCGTGCTCGCCCCCGCCGACTCCTGACCACATTGGAGCTCTCGTGTTCGAAACGGTTCTCATCGCCAACCGCGGGGAGATCGCGTTACGCGTCGCCCGTACCTGCCGTGAGCTGGGCATCCGGGTCGTGATGGTGCACTCGACGGCCGACCGTGAGACCTGGCCGGTGCGTTTCGCCGACCGGTCCGTGCAGATCGGACCGCCACCGGCCAGGCACAGCTACCTCAACCCGGCCGGCATCGTGGAGGCCGCGCTCCGCGAGGGCGCCGAGGCCGTTCATCCCGGGTACGGGTTCCTCTCCGAGGACCGCGACTTCGCCGAGATCTGTGAGACCCACGGCATCACGTTCATCGGACCGCCGGCGACGGTCATCGAGCGCCTGGGCGACAAGGCCGAGGCGCGGCGCGTCGCGGTGGACGCCGGCGTCCCGGTGCTGCCGGGCAGCCTCGAAGCGCTCGGCAACGCGGTCGAGGCCAAGCGTGTCGCCGACCGGATCGGCTACCCGGTGATCATCAAGGCGGTGGCCGGAGGCGGCGGCCGCGGCATGGCCGTGGTCCGCGACGGCCATGAGTTCCTGCAGGTGTTCCGGGAGACCCGCGCGGTGGCCCAGGCGGTCTTCGGCGACGGCCGGGTCTACGTCGAACGGTTCCTGGAGACGGCTCGCCACGTCGAGGTGCAGGTGCTCGCGGACCGGCACGGACGGGTCATCCACCTCGGCGAGCGCGACTGCACCGTGCAGCGGTCGCGGCAGAAGCTGATCGAGGAGACTCCGGCCCCCGCCCTCCCCGCCGACCTGCGCGCCCGGCTCGGCGAGGCCGCCGTCCGATGCGCCCGGGAGGTCGGCTACGTCGGCGCCGGGACCGTCGAGTTCGTCGTCGACGACGAGAACAACTTCTACTTCATCGAGGCCAACTGCCGGATCCAGGTGGAGCATCCGGTCACCGAGATGGTGACCGGCATTGACCTGATCCGCGAACAGCTGCTGGTCGCGGCCGGACATCCGCTGTCGGTGCGCCAGGAGGAGGTCTCGCCGCGCGGCGTCGCGATCGAGTGCCGGGTCAACACCGAGGATCCCGACCGCGGTTTCCTGCCCGCCCCGGGGGTGCTCGACGTCTTCGAACCTCCGGGCGGCCCGTTCACCCGCGTCGACACGTACGGGCGGGCGGGACTCGCGATCACCCCGTACTACGACTCCCTGCTGGCCAAGGTTGTCGTCTGGGCGCCCGACCGCCCCGGCGCCATCGCCCGCATGGAGAGGGCGCTGAGCGAGTTCACCGTCGCCGGCGCGGGCGTGCACACCACGATCGCCTTCCTGCGGGACGTGCTCGCCCATCCGCTGTTCCGGGACGCCAAGCACCGCACCTCGCTGGTCGACCAGATGCTCGCCGTATCGGCGTGCGACGCCGGGATCCGTACCGCCTCCTAGGAGGGTCGCCTCGTGACCGACCTGCTCTCATCCAGAACCGGTGTGCACCGCATCGACGTGCATCACCACGCGCTGCCGACGTCCGTCGGCGCGATGCTCGCCGAACGCGGCGCGCCGAACCCCTGCCCCGGCTGGTGCGTGAACCGCACCATCGAGGTCATGGACGCCAACGGGATCGAGCTGGGCGTGGTGTCCAACGCCATCCCGGCCGAAATCTTCCCGACCGCGTCGGAGGCCGACGACTTCACCCGCCGGACCAACGAGGCGGTCGCCGACCTGGTCCGCGAGCGGCCGGGCCGGTTCGGCCTGTTCGCCGCCCTGCCGATGCCGCATCTCGACGAGGCGCTGGAGGCGCTGCGGCACAACCTGGACGTCCTGGGAGCGGACGGTGTGACGCTCCTGCCGCACGCGGGGGACCGGTACCTCGGCGACCCTCTGTTCGATCCGCTGTTCGAGGAGCTCGACCGGCGCGCGGCGGTCGTCCTGGTCCATCCGCTCGCCCTGCCCGCGGGCGCGGCGCCCGGCGTGCCCCCAGTGTTCGCCGACTTCCTGCTCGACACCACACGTGCGGCGGTCGCCATGATCAGGGCGGGTGTCCCGCAGCGATTCCCGCGGGTCTCGATCATCCTCTCCCACGCCGGGGGCTTCGCGCCGTACGCGGCCACCAGGCTGGAGGCGGTCGCCGAGACGGCGGGGACGCCGGCGGCCGACGTCCGGGACGCGCTCCGGCACTTCTACTACGACCTCGCACTGTCCGCTCCGTCCGCCGTGCCCAGCCTCCTGTCGGTGGCCGACCCCTCGCGGATCCTGTTCGGCACGGACTGGTGCGCCGCCTCCGCCGAGGCGGTCGAGCGGGGCACCCGCGCGTTCGAGGCGTTCCCCGGGCTCGGTGCGGAGGAGAAGGCGGCGATCGGCCGGGCGAACGCGCTGCGGCTCCTGCCGTCCGTCGCGCGGCGGCTGTCCGTGGCCGCGAGATAGGTCTTCGATGACTCCTCTAGCGGTGAGGGACACGATCGGCCGGTCATTGACGTGCGGAAGGGAGTCCCGTTGATCACCACGCCCCTGCCTGTGTTCTCCGACGGCCGGTCCCCCCAGGACCAGGTCCTGATGATGCTGACCGGAAAGTGGGTCTCCCAGATCCTTCACGTGCTCGCCCGCCTCGGCGTCGCCGATCTCCTCGCCGACGGGCCGCGGACTCCGGCGGACCTGGCGGCCGCCACCGACACCGACGAGCGTTCGCTCTACCGGTTCCTGCGCGCGGCGGCCTCGCTCGGGGTGTTCGCCGAACGCCCGGACGGCGGGTTCGAGCTCACGCCGACCGCCGAGTACCTGCGCAGCGACGTTCCCGGGACGATGCGCTACATGGCCATGTTCTGGGGAGAGGCCGCGTCCTGGGGCTGCTACCGACATGTGATGGACACCGTGCGCACCGGCGAGCCCATCGCGGACAAGGAACTCGGAGGACGGTCCTGGTTCGAGTACCTGGAGCAGAACCCCGGCACCGCCGAGACGTTCCACCGGGCGATGACCTCGGTCAACTGGCGCGCGGCGGAGATCGCCGACCGCTTCGACTTCGGCGCCTTCGGCCGGATCGCCGACATCGGCGGCGGTCAGGGTCGTCTCCTGGCCTCGATCCTGCGGAAGAACCCCGGCGTCCAGGGCATCCTGTTCGATCTGCCCACCGCGATCGACGGCGCCCAGCCGGTCCTGAAGGAGGAGGGCGTCGCCGACCGTGTGGAGTGCGTCAGAGGAGACTTCTTCGGGCCGGTGCCCGAGGCCGACGCCTACCTCCTCAGGGCGATCCTGCACGACTGGGACGACGAGAAGAGCGTGCTCATCCTTCGCCGCATCCGCGAGGCGATCGGCACGAACGCCGACGCCCGGGTGCTGATCATCGAGGCGGTGCTCCCGCCGCTCAACGAGTGGCACTACAGCAAGCTCATGGACGTCGACATGATGGTGTGCCTCGGCGGCGGCGAGCGTACCCGCGACGAATGGGGACGGCTGCTCGCGACGGCCGGGTTCGAGCTGGCCGGCGTGACCGATGGGGTGCCGCCCCACTCGATCGTCGAAGCCCGTCCGGTCTGAGCGGGGCGGACGTGAGGCTCGGGGTCAACCTCGTCCACGACGGGGCCACGGTCGTGGCGTGTGAGGCCGAGCGGCTCGGCTACGAGTCCGCGCTGGTGGCCGAGGGCTACCGGTCCGACGCGGCCACGGTGCTGGGCATGGTGGCGGGAGCCACCCGGCGCCTCGGGCTGGTCTCCAGCGTCTTCCAGATCCCGGCGCGCACGCCCGGGCTGACGGCCCTGACGGCGTCGACGCTCGACGCGGTCTCGGGCGGGCGCTTCCGGCTCGGGCTCGGCATCTCCAATCCGGACGTCTCCGAAGGCTGGTACGGCGTCGCGTTCGACGATCCTCTCGCCCGCACGCGGGAGTACGTGGACGTGGTGCGTTCCGCCCTGCGGCGCGAGCCCGTGCGGTACCAGGGCACGCACGTCCGGCTCCCGCCGCCGGGACGCACGGGGGAGCCGCTGCGCCTGTTCACCGAGCCCGTCCGGGCGGACATGCCGATCTACCTCGCCGCGGTGGGACCGCGGAACCTGCGGCTGACCGGCGAGATCGCCGACGGCTGGATCGCGACCTTCTGCTCACCGACGCGGGTCTCAGAGTCGGTCGCCGTCATCGCGGAGAGCCGCGCCGCCGCCCGCCGGGGCCGGCCGGTCCCGGCGGACGGCGCCGGCGACGGCTTCGAAGTGATCGCCTGCGTGCCCGTGGCCCCGGCGGAGGACGTGCGGACCGCGGCCGACGCCGTCCGTCCCTATCTCGCCCACTTCCTGGGGATGGGGTCGTTCGACCGGAACTTCTACTGCGCGGTGGCCGAGCAGATGGGGTTCGGGCACCAGGCCATGGAGGTGCACCAGCGCGTCCAGCGCGGCGATCGGCGCGGCGCGGCCGACGCCGTGCCGTTCGCGTTCATCGATGAGATTTCCATCCTCGGTCCGGTCGGCCGGATCGCCGGTCGCATGAAGGAGTACGCCGCCGCGGGTGTCACCACCCTGGGCGTCTCCGCCTTCGCGCCGACGACGGACGGCCGGTGCGCGATCCTGCGGGCGGCCCGTGAGGCATGCGACGTCGCCGGGCTGGACCACTGAACCAGGAGGGGTTGCCCATGAACGACTACCTACGACCAATACGCGACGTCGACCTCGGCGACGCCGGCCTGGTCGGCCGGAAGGCCGCCGTCCTCGGCGCGCTGCTGAACGCGGGATTCCCCGTCCCCGACGGTGTCGTGGTGACCGTGAACGCCTTCGACCGGGCCCTCGCCGGGGATCCGTCCGCCGACGTGTCGATGCCGGCGGACATCGCCGCCCGGCTGGCGGAGATCGATCCGGCATTACGGGACCAGTCCCTCGCCGTGCGGTCGTCCGCGGCGGAGGAGGACCTGCGGGA
Organism: Actinoallomurus sp. CA-142502; assembly: GCF_050936355.1. Lineage (NCBI taxonomy): Bacteria > Bacillati > Actinomycetota > Actinomycetes > Streptosporangiales > Thermomonosporaceae > Actinoallomurus > Actinoallomurus sp. CA-142502. Next base: position 6,557,745 of record NZ_JBNJMY010000001.1, on the reverse strand, counting down.
CGCGTCGTACGCCGGTCAGTACCTGACCGTGCTCCACGTCAAGGGGGAGCGGGAGCTGCTCGACGCCGTCCGTGACTGCTGGCGCTCCGCCTTCTCCGAACAGGTGACCACGTACGCGCAGAGCCATGGGACCGCGCGGGCCTCCCGCGTCGCCGTGCTCGTCCAGCGGATGGTCCCGGCGGTCTGCGCGGGCAACGCCTTCAGCGCCGACCCGGTCACCGGCGAACGCGGCCAGGTCGTCGTGAACGCCGTCTCCGGCGTCGGAGACCTGATGATGTCGGGCCAGGCGTCACCGGAGGAGTGGGTGGTCCGGGACGGCGAGGCCGCCCGCAGGTCGACGGGCCAGGGCGCGATCACCGAGGAGCAGGCCAGGGCCGTCGCCGACCTGGCGCGCCGGGTCGAGGCGCGGCTCGGTGCGCCGCAGGACATCGAGTGGGCCTTCGACGACGACCGCCTGTGGCTCCTGCAGGCGCGGCCCATCACGGCTCTTCCGGACCCGCCGCCCGTGCGGGTGCCGATCCCCGTCGAGGTGCCGGAGGGCTTCTGGCGACGAGACGACTACGGCTCTCGCGTGCCCTGGTCACCCATGCGCAGGTCGATCTTCATGGACGTCTACAACGCGACGCGCCACCACATGTTCCAGTACAGCTTCCTCGCGGGCGTCGAGTACCGCGAGGTGGGCGGCTGGATGTACACCCGCATGGTGCCGCTGGACGGTCTGGACAAGATCATGCAACGGGTCTCGGAGATCGTCGCGGCGGTCCGGAGCGACGACGCGTGGCGGCTGATCGACGAATGGAACGAGCGCGGCCAGGACGCCCTCGCGACGAAGACGGCCGCACTGCGTGACGTCGACCTCGGCGCGCTGGACGACGAGGCGCTGCTCCGGCACGTGTCCGTCGTCCTCGACCTCGTCGAAGAGGTCCACGAGACGCACTTCAGGCTCGCCTCGGCCTCGATGTTCCTCGTCGGGGAGTTCGGCCTGCTCGTGCGCGACCTGCTCGGCTGGGACGTACGGCAGACCATGCGTCTGCTCAGCGGCGGTCCGGGCAAGACGACGGAGCCGGCGCTCGCGCTGGCCGAGTGCGCCCGCGTCGCCCGGTCCAGGCCGGCCGTCCGGAAACTGCTCGACGACCCGGAGGAGGCGCTGTCCGGCGGGCTGGCGGACGCGGACGCCGAGTTCGCCGAACGCTTCGCCGCCTATCTGCGGGACTTCTGCCACCGCAGCGTGGGCGTCGACCTGACCGAGCAGACGCTCGCGGAGCGTCCGGTCCTGGTCCTCGGGCTGATCCGCGACCAGATGAACCGGCCGGAGCTGCGGACCGCAGGGCTGCTGGAGGCACGCGACGAGGCCGTGGCCGAGGCCCGCGCGCTGCTCGCCGAGCGACCCGACACCGACCGGGAGCGGTTCGACCGGGCGCTCGTCCGGGCCCAGGCGGCCTACCCGGTCCGCGACGACAAGGCCTTCTACACCGCGCTGACCGGCGGCCTGGTCCGGTACGCCGTGCTCGAACTCGGCCGGAGGCTGGCCCGGCGGGAGCAGATCGGCCGGGAGGCCGACGTGTTCCTGCTGACGATCGAGGAGGCGCTGGCCGCACTGGGCGACGGGGAGCCCCGGCGAACACTGGTCGCACGCCGAGAGGGCGAGCGGGAGTGGGCGCGGGTCAACCCCGGTCCGCCGGTGTACGGGGAGCCGCCCGCCGGCTGGGGCGGCGGGGACATGGAGGACAAGTTCTCCCGGCTGCCGGAGGAGGCCCAGTACGCGCTGCGAGTCTTCGGCTGGGTGACGAGCGAGTTCCAGTCCGCGCAGGGCTCCGAGGGGGAGCCGGAGAACGGCGCTCTGCGCGGGGTCGCCGCGTCTCCGGGGACCTACACGGGCCCGGTGCGCGTCATCGCGGACGTGTCGGAGTTCGGCAAGCTCCGTCCGGGTGACGTGCTCGTCTGTCCGGAGACCAGCCCGGAATGGTCGGTGCTGTTCCCGTGCGTCGGCGCGCTCGTCACTGACAGCGGCGGGCTGCTGTCGCACCCGGCGATCATTGCGCGTGAGTACCGGGTGCCGGCCGTCCTGGCGACGGGCCGGGCCACTCGTACGCTGCGCGACGGGCAGGTCGTCACGGTCGACGGGCAGAGCGGCGTGGTCGAGACCGTGGAGTAGGGGCGGTTCACGGCACGCGACGATGCCGGGGACGCGAACGCGTCCCCGGCATCGTCACGACCGGCGGCCGCTCACGTGGTGTCGGCGGTCGTGTAGCGGACGGCGTCGCCGTGGCTCGTCACCGTGGTGACCGGATTCCCGGACGGGTCGTGGATGGTGCCGGTCCCGTCGCAGGTGAACGCGGTGGAGGAGGTCAGCCTCCCGGTCTGCGCCACGTGGATCTCACCGACGTAGGCCCCGGTCGCGTCGAAGGCTTGCTCGCGGAAGACGAACGCGAACGTACTGGCCCCGGTCATGCGCCAGGAGCCGATGCCCGGGTACTTCGAGCGGGTGTTGGTCTCGATGATCACACCGCCGGGCATGAACGCGAACAGGCCCCGCTCGGACTCCTGGGTGCTGCCGGGAAACGTGATGGTGACCGCCCAGCTTCCGACCAATGAGCCCGAGGTGTCCGTTTCGGCGTCCGCGGACGCCGCAAGGCCGCCCAGGAGCGTGGCCGCGAGTCCGGCCGGTGCGGCGACGGCACCGGTTCTCAGCAGGCGCCGGCGGTTCAGCGCGGCGCGCTCGTCAGACATGTCATCTCCCACGTCGGCCATGGCATCTCCTGTGACGTCGGTTCCCGCCGGAGGTCCGGGCGGGTTCTGCCGACCGACAGTGTCGGCAGAACCCGGTCGAACCGTGCTGGAGCATCTCTGAAGCGGCAGCTACCGGAACGCCCGTGCGGCGAACCGCCCGCGCGACCGGCCGCGGTGCGGCGAGGCGCCCCAACCTCGCTGGAGCGGTTCTCCAGCCGGTGTTGGCAGGATGCCGCCTCGATCGCGACCACGGGCCGCGGCGCCGGCGGGCGGCGGCCTTCGACTCCGGGAGGCATCCTGTGCACGCGGACCCCATCGCCTTTCCCTTCGCGTGGCCCAGCCCGCTGGAGCCGCCGAAGGAGCTCCTCACGCTGCGCGACCGGCCCGTCGTCCCGGCGGTACTCCCGGACGGCTCGACGGCCTGGCTGGTGACGCGGTACGAGGACATCAGGACGGTCCTCTCCGACCCCCGGTTGAGCCGGAACCGCAACCGGCCGGACGGCGAGCGGATGGTCAAGGAGCGCAAGAAGGCGATCGGCTTCGTGGACATGGACCCTCCGGAGCACACGCGCATGCGCCGCATCCTCGCCAGGGCGTTCACCGCCGGCCGCGTCGAGCGGATGCGCCCGCTGATCCGCGAGGCCGCGCGGGACCTCCTCGCCGCGATGACGTCGGGTTCACCGCCCGCCGACCTGCTGGCCTCGTTCGCCGCGCCGTTCTCCGTACGCGTGCTCGGCGACCTGCTCGGCGTGCCACGGGACGAGCAGGACGCCCTGTGCTCGGCGTCGGCCCGCGAGATGTGGCTGCGGATGCAGGGCCTGGTCGCCGCGAGGCGGGAGAAGCCGGCGAACGACCTGATCAGCGCGCTCATCGAGGTCGGTGACTCCGAGGACGGGCGCCTCAGCGAACATGAGCTGCTGCACTGGTGCGTGGCGATCCTCATGGCGGGGAACGAGACGACCGCCACCGAGCTCGGCGGTCTCGTGGTCACCCTGCTGGGCCATCCCGACCAGCTCGCGCTGCTCAGAGACGACCTGAGCCTGATGCGCGGGGCCGTGGACGAGCTGCTGCGCTGCCAGGTGGTGGGGTGCTCGCTGTCCATGCTCCGGTATGTCAAGGAGGACATCGAGGTCGCCGGCGTGACCGTGCCGAAGGGCGCGAGCCTGATCTGCGTGCTGGAGTCGGGGAACTACGACGAGACCGTGTTCCCCGAACCGTTCCGGCTCGACATCACCCGCGGCGGGAACCACCATCTCGCGTTCAGCGTGGGGCCGCACTACTGCCTCGGCGCCGCGCTGGCCCGCGTGCAGCTGGAGATCGCGCTGGAGGAACTGCTGGTCACCCTGCCAGACCTGCGGCTCGCGGTCCCCGTCGGCGAGCTGCGCCGCCACGACGACTCGTTCATGCAGGGCTTCGTCCAGGTTCCCGTCGCCTGGTGAGGCCGCCGTCGTCGAGCGAAGGTCGCGTTCGCCGCGAGCCGGCGGTGCGACCGTGGGCCTGCCATGTCGTTCCCCGGCCGTGTCGTCGGTCCCGGGCATCGTCGCCAGAGGAGGGCACATGACTGAGACTCCCTGCCCCTACCCGTTCCGGCGCGCCGCCGCGCTGGATCCGCCCGAGGAGCTCCGGACCCTGCGGGACGAGCCGGTCGTGCCCGCGACGCTGCCGAGCGGCGACGTCGCCTGGCTCGTGACGCGGTACGAGGACATCCGCACGCTGCTGTGCCACCCTCACGTCAGCCGCAACATCATGCGTCCGGGCGCCGCGCGGATGAGCAAGAACAACATGATGTTCCAGGACTCGAAGATGGATCCGGACCCGCCCGCCCACACCCGTCTGCGCCGTCTCGTCATGAAGGCGTTCACCGCGACCCGCGTGGAGAACCTGCGCCCGCACGTGCAGAAGGTGGCCGACGAGCTCGTCGACGGCATGATCGCCGCTGGTCCGCCCGCGGACCTGAACACGGCGCTGTCGTTCCCGATGACGATCAGGATCATCTGCGAGCTGCTCGGCGTGCCGGTGGAGGACCGGGATCGCTTCCGCGGCTGGACCGACGCGTTCCTGTCGGTGAGCAAGTTCGACCGCGAGGAGATCGGCCGGGCGATGGGCGAGCTGAACGGGTACATGGCCGACCTGATCAAGGAGAAGCGGGAACGCCCGAGGGACGACCTCATCAGCGCCCTGATCGGCGTACGGGACACCGAGGACGGCCGGCTCAGCGAGTACGAGCTGCACTGGTGGTCCCGCCTGCTGCTGCTCGTCGGCTACGAGACCACGGCCGCGCAGCTGAGCGCGAGCGTGGCCGTGCTGCTCACCCACCCCGACCAGGCGAAGAAGCTGCGGGAGGATCCGGGCCTGGTCCCGCAGGCGGTGGAGGAGCTGCTCCGCCTCAAGCTGCTCGGCTCCTCGCTGTCGATGCTGCGCTACGTGACCGAGGACATCGAGATCGGCGGCCGGACGATCCCGAAGGGGACGAGCGTCATCCCGGTCATCGAGTCGGCGAACGTCGACGCCTCGGTCATCGACCGGCCCGACGAGTTCGACGTCGGCCGCGGGGAGGCGCACCACCTCACGTTCAGCGTCGGGCCGCACTTCTGCGTCGGCGCCGCTCTGGCGCGTCTCCAGCTCCAGGTGGCGATCGAGACCCTGCTCCGCCGGCTGCCGGAGCTGCGACTGACCGTCTCCCCGGCGGAGCTGCGACGCAATGAGGGCGCCCTGATGGAGGGGCTCCTCGAAGTGCCGGTCGCCTGGTGAACCGATGAACGTTCTCGTCGACCCGGACCGGTGCTGCAGCAGCGGCCTCTGCGTCCTCGCGGTCCCCTCGGTCTTCGAGCAGGACGAGGACTGCGTGGTACGCCTCGCCGATCCGCGCCCGCCCCAGGACACGCACCAGCGGGTGCGCGAGGCCGCGCGCCGTTGCCCCGGCCGGGCGATCACCGTGCTGGAAGACGGCGTGTCACGTCACACACTGATGGAGGAGTAATGCCCGACAGCGCAGACCGCACGGCGGCGCCCGCCACGGCCGCCGACATCCTCGCGCTCGGCAAGGCCTTCAGCGCCGCGAAGGTGTTGCTGAGCGCCACGGAGCTGGGCGTGTTCACCGCACTCGCCGACGAGCCCGGCACGGCCGCGGATCTCACCGGGCGGCTGAGCCTGCACCCGCGCGGCGTCCGTGACTTCCTCGACAGCCTCGTCGCACTGGGCCTGCTGGAACGCGTCGACGACCGGTACCGCAACGCGCCCGCCGCCCAGCGCCATCTCGTACGCGGGCGGCCGGAGTACGTGGGCGGCTTCCTGGAGCGGGTGAACCACGTGCTGTACCCCGCGTGGGGCGGGCTCACCGAGGTGTTGCGGACCGGCCTGCCGCGAAGCGGCGCCCAGCCGTCGTTCGACGCGATGACCCGCGACGACGACCAGCGGCGTGCGTACCTGGCGATGATGGACGCCGCGAGCGGCCACGCCGCCGAGGCGCTCAGCGAGATCATCTCGTGGGAGGACCACGCGTCGCTGCTCGACGTCGGCGGGGCCCGCGGAAACCTCGTGGCACGCGTGCTCTCCGCGCACCCCCACCTGACCGGGACCGTCTTCGACCTGCCCCAGATGGAGACGTCCTTCGGTGAGCACATGGTCCGGCACGGCGTGGACGGACGCGCGACCTTCCGAGGCGGGGACTTCTTCGCGGACCCGCTGCCGGGGGCGGACGTCGCCGTCGTCGGGCACGTACTGCACAACTGGCCCGTCGAGCGGCGCCGCGAACTCATCCGCAAGGCCGCCGGCGCGGTCGGCCCCGGCGGGCTCGTGCTCGTCTACGACCCGATGCTCGACGAGAAGGCGGCCGGGATCGACAACCTTCTCATCAGCCTCGACATGCTGCTCGTGACCGAGGGCGGCTCGGAGTACACCGCGACCGAGTGCCGGTCCTGGATGGAGGAGGCGGGGCTCCGCGACGTCTCCGTGCACCCCCTGGACCGGAACGAGACCCTGGTGGTCGGCCGGCGACCGTGACCGTGACGCATGGCCGTGTGAGGGGGCATGCCCCTCACACGGCCGGCGCCACGCTGCTGTGGTCGCCCAGAATGAGGGAGCACGGCCCGGACGTCTCCGCCCGGCGTACGTCCGCGTCCCGGCCGATCAGCGAGTCGCGCATTCCGGGGATCCCGTGCAGCGAGGACCCGCCCAAGATGATCGAGTTCTCCACCACACTGCGGTTCACGGTGCACTTCGCGCCGATCGACGTGTAGGGGCCGATCCGGCTCTCCGACACCGTGGCGCCCGAGCCGATGACGGCGGGCCCGATGACGCGTGACCTCGACACCGTCGCGTTCTCCTCCACGACCACCGGGCCGATCAGCTCACTCGCGTCGTCCACGCTCCCCAGGACCGCGGGGGTGATCGCACCGAGCATCGCGCGGTTGCAGTCGAGCACGCCGGCGAAGGTGCCCGTGTCCTGCCAGTACCCGGAGGAGACGTGCGCCTCGACGATGTGGTCGTGGGCGACCAGCCAGGACAGCGCGTCGGTGATCTCCCGCTCGCCGCGTTCGCTCGGCTCGATGGCGGCGATCGCCTCGTGCACGGCGGGGGAGAAGACGTAGGCGCCGATCATCGCGAGGTCACTGCGCGGGACCGCCGGCTTCTCCGCGAGCCGCAGGACGCGCCCGTCCGGGCCCACCTCCGCGACGCCGAACCGGCGGGGGTCGCCCACCTTGCCCAGCATCACCCTCGCGGCCGGCCGGGTACGGCCGAAGGCCGAGACGATCGGCTCGACACCGTCGCCGATGACGTTGTCGCCGAGGTACATCACGAAGTCCTCGTCCGCGAGGAAGTCGCGGGCGATCGACACGCAGTGCGCGAGGCCCAGCGGCAGGTCCTGACGGATGTAGGTGATCTTCAGGCCGAAGGAGGCCCCGTCGCCCACGGCCTGCCTGATGGCCTCCGCGTGATCTCCCACGACCACGCCGACATCATGGACGCCGGCGGCGCCGATGGCCTCCAGGCCGTAGAACAGGACCGGCCTGTTCGCGATGGGGAACAGCTGCTTGGGCATGCTGTGCGTGAAGGGGCGGAGGCGTACTCCGGAACCTCCGGCGAGGACCAGCGCTTTCATGGGCCGCCTTACTGCTCGGTGGCATGACGGTGGCCCCTGATGCTGTCAACCGCTGCTGGTACCCGCCTCGAGCACGGCTCGACCGGTCAGGTGTCGTCGGACGTGCCCTCCAGCGGCCAGCTGAGCTTCCCGCTCGCGGCGCTCTCCGTCAGGGAGCGCACCCACGCCAGCTCGGCCTTGCGGATGGTCAGCAGGTAGTCGGCGTCCAGCAGCAGGTAGCGGGGCAGACCCATCTCGAGCAGCTTGTCCAAGGACCCCTCGGTCGCGGCGATATCGGTCTCCAGCGCCGACGCGCGCGCCTTCAGCAGTTCGACCGCGGTGTCGGGCGTCACGTGGTTGATGAACGCCACGGCCCCGGCGAACTGCGGGTACTCGCGGACCGGTTCGGAGATCAGCTCGCGCAGCCAGTTCTGGAACTCCTCGCGCCCGGCGTCCGTGAGCGCGTACACCGTGCGTTCCGGCCAGCGGCCTTCCCGGCTGGTCTCGGTGGGTTCGATGAGCCCGGCGTCCTGCAGGCGCTGCACCGTGGTGTAGAGCGAGCTGTGCCGCAGCTTCAGCGCGTGGTCGAGGCGGCGCTCACGCATCCGCCGACGCATCTCGTAGGGATGGACCGGCTCCTGGTGGAGAAGCGCCAGGATGGCCAGGGCGAGCGGTGTACGCGGTGATGACATGGTGCCCTTCTCCAGCGACGATCAACACCATCGTAGAAGAGCCGGGCGTCACCGGCACGGGGTCGCCGGTGGGCGGCGCGGCGGCCGCGCCGGCCCGGCGGGCGTGCGCACGCCGGGCGCGACGGGCCGCCTCCGAGGTCAGAACGTGATCGGGTCGAGCTGGCTCCGGTCCTCGTCGCCCTGGGCCTCCGCGTGGTGTTTCTTGATCGCGATGCAGACGACGCCGGCCAGCAGGCACGCGCCGATCACCAGGTACAGGGTGAAGCGCAGGGCGTCGATGAACGCGTGCGCGACCACCGTGCCGCTGAGGTTCTGCATCTGCTGCAACGTGGCCGGCGCGATGCCGGCCGGGAACCGCAGCTGCGTGCCGGCCGAGCCGGAACCGACCTGGAGGCCGCTGCGCGCCAGCTCGTCGAACGCGGAGACGAACGGGGCACGGGCGTCGGCCGGCAGCCGGGTCGCCTGCGCCACCGCCTCATGGTGCAGCGCCCCGGCCATCTTCCGTTCCAGCAGGGCGCCCACGGCGGCCGCCGCGAGGAGGAAGCCGATCTGGCGGATCGCGTTGAAGGCGCCGGAGGCGGCCGCGCTGAGGCGGGTGGGCACGTCGCGCACCGCGACGGTCACCAGCGGGCTGAAGATCGCCGCCTGGGCGAGCCCGAGCATGATGAGGCCGGGGAGGAAGTCCCACCGGGAGGCGTGGATCCGCGTGACGTGGGCGATGTCCGCGATGGCGATGGCGTTGAGCACGAACCCGCCGATGACGAGCTGCTTCTCCTTCACCCACTTGCCGAGGGCGCCGACGATCCCGAAGCCGGCCATGATGGCGAGCGACGACGGCGCGATGGTGAGGCCGGCCGAGAGCGCCGACAGCCCGAGCATGCTCTGCAGGTAGATCGTGAGGCCGAAGGCGGCGGCGACGAGCGTGAACGACAGCACCAGCCCGACGAAACTCATGATCGAGAAGTCTCGGTTGCGGAACAGCTCCAGCGGCATCAGCGGGTCCTTGCGGTACGCCTGGCTGACGATGAAGAGGCCCAGGAGGACGACGCCCGTGACGATCAGCCCCGGGATCGTCACGAAGGACCGGACCGTCCCCCAGTCGTAGTGCTCGCCCTCCACCAGGGCGAAGGTGATCGCGAACAGGGCCAGGCTGACCAGCGCGACACCGAGGAGATCGAGCCGCCGCCGCTGGCCCACGCGCAGGTCGGGAATGAGCAGGATCGCCGCGATCAGGGTGATCACCCCGACCGGCACGTTCACGTAGAAGATCCAGCGCCAGCTCCAGTGGGTCACGAGCAGGCCGCCGACGGTCGGCCCCGCGACGCCGGCCACGCCGGCGGCGAACCCCCAGATGACGCTCGGAACCGCTCGCTTGTCGGGCGGGAAGATCGCCATGAGGAGCGTGAGTGTCTGCGGCGTCATTAACGCGGCCCCGACGCCCTGGACGGCACGCGCCGCGATGAGCTGCCCCGGACTCTGGGACGCGCCGCAGGCCGCCGACGCCGCGGTGAACAGCACCAGGCCGGCGATGAAGACGTTGCGCGGCCCCACGATGGCGCCCAGACCCCCGGCCGTGATGATCAGAACGCCGAGGCCGAAGACGTAGACGCTGATGACCCAGATCAGGTCGTCGAGGTTGGCTCCCAGGTCATGGGACATGCTCGGCAGCGCGATGTTCACGATCGTGGTGTCCAGGAGTGTCATGAAGAACCCCAGGCACAGGATCACGAGCGTGACCCAGGGATTCCCTTTGACTCGCGGCATTGGTGGGCTCCTGCTCTCTTCGTATGCATGTCGGCGGTGGCTAGCGCCTTCGCCTAGCCTAGAGCAATCTAGTCGCCGCCGACTAGTAATGAACGACTAGTCGGCGAGGTAACGAGAAAGACCCGTCGCCGATCGGTGCGGCGACGGGCCGGGTTTCCCTATGCGGGAGGTGAGGGTGGTGGTCGCGCGCTCAGCCGACGACGACGCCCTCGATCATCCAGAACGGCGTCGAGGTGTCGGTGACCGCGGAGAGCCGGAGGCCGGAGCGCTCGAACAGCGCGGCCCACTCCTCCCGTGTGCGTTCGCGGCCGCCGGAGACCAGCATCATGTGCAGGTCCATGTACGCCACTTCCGGAGTCGGCTGGTCCGTCATGAGGCGTTCGAGGACGATGACGCGCGCACCCGGGCGAGCCGCCTCGACGCAGTTGCGGAGCACACTGACGCAGACGTCGTCACTCCACATGTGCAGCGCCATCTTGATCGTGTAGACGTCCGCGGCGCAGGTGACGGCCTGCTGGAAGTCGCCGGCGACCAGCGAGCACCGGTCGGCCAGCGGTCCGTCGGCGAGTTCGGGCACGACCGTACGCAGCGTGATGGGGGTCTCGAAGAGGATGCCGGACAGGTGCGGGTTGCGCTCGAGGACCGTCCGGAGCAGGGCGCCGTTGCCGCCGCCCACGTCGGCGATCACGTGCGCGTCACCCAGGTCCATGGTCTCGGCGATCCGGGCGTGGAACATCTGCGCCCATGTCGTCACGCCGCCGTAACACAGGCTCTGGACCTCGGGGTGCTGGTCGAAGTAGGAGAACAGGTCCATGCCGAAGTGGGACTCGAAGGCGCATCGGCCGGTCATGACGTTGTCGCCGAGGAGCCCCCACAGCGTCCAGCCCCAGTCCATCGATGTGCTCAGGAGGCTGCTGAGGTTGCCGGGGGCGTCCTGGCGCATGGCCCGCGACATCGGCGTGTGCACGAACTTTCCGCCCCCGACGTGCTCGAAGAGCCCGAGGGACGACGACGCGCGAAGCAGCCGGAACAGCGCGTCCGCGTCGGCGCCGACCTTCTCGGCCAGCGCCGCCGCCGTGACCGGCTCGTCGTCCACCGCGTCGGCGACTCCCACCCGGACCAGCGCGAGGACGATGCTGCTGGCCTTCATGGCCTCCGTGAGCTCGCGAACCGTGTCCGCCGGAGACCGCCGCGATCGGTCATTCGTCATGTGCTCGCCATCTCCTTCAGCTCGATGTCGGGCGAAACGGCGATGAGTTCGCCCGCGTGTCCCGCGCCGCGAGCAGCGTGACCGCACCGCCTCGTACGGCTCTCGAACCAGGCTGGAGGGGCGCCGACCGGCGGCTCCAGCGGATCACCAGCGCCTGCGGGCAGATTGCTGCCGTCGAGGGGAGGAACCGCATGGATCTGGGGCTGGCCGACAGAGTCGTTCTGATCACCGGCGGCAGCGGCGGCATCGGCGGGCCGGTGGCCCACGTCTTCGCCGAGGAGAACGCCCGTGTGGCGATCGCCTATCGCCGCAATCCGGACGCTGCCCGGAAGGTGGCCGATCAGGTCGAGCAGAACGGCGGCAAGGCGCTGGTCGTGCCGTACGAGCTCACCGATCCGGCCGCGATCCGGGCCGCGGTCGAGACGATCACTCAGGAGTGGGGCGGAGTCGACGTGCTCGTCCACAGCGCGTCGCCGGCCGGCGGTCCGAGCCTGGCCCCCGTCCCGTTCGAGGAACTCTCCATCGAGACGTGGCGGCCGCAGGTCCGCGCCGAGGTGGAAGGCGCGTTCGCCACCGCGCAGGCGGTGCTGCCGTCGATGAAGGAGCGCGGCTGGGGCCGGTTCGTGTTCCTGTCGGCGGCCATCGTCGGCCGCGGGCGCACCGGGGACGAGGCCTACGTCGCGAGCAAGATGGCTCTGCACGGCCTCAGCCGGACCCTGGCCACGGAGACCCTGGGCCACGGGATCCTCAGCAACGTCGTCGCTCCGGGGCCGACGGTGACCGAGGGCTACCTGCGCTGGGCGCCGGAGGAACTGCGCCGCCGGATCGAGGGAATGCCGCCGGAGGAGATCCGCGAGCAGATGGCGGGACTCTCCCCGCACGTGCGCATCTCGACGCCGCGGGAGGTCGCGGCCGCCATCGTGTTCCTCGCGTCCGCCGCGAACGGGAACATCACCGGCAGCGTGATCCACGTCAGCGGCGGGTCATGAAGGAGACGAACGTGCCGACCGAGAAGACCAGGACCGATTCCCCCGCCACGGAGGCGTACGACCACGGGTTCTTCGAGGGGCTGGGGGAGGGCACCCGGAGTTCCGCGCAGGCGGTGGTCCCCTTTCTCATGGACCTGCTGTCACCGGCGTCCGTGCTCGACATCGGCTGCGGCACGGGCACCTGGCTCGCGGAGTTCCGGCGTGCCGGAGCCGCTCACGTGCGCGGGATCGACGGGCCCTGGGTGGCCCCCGACCAGCTCGAGATCCCGGCCGGGGACTTCGAGAGGGTGGACCTGACGGCCCTCGGCCCGCTGGAGGGCCGTCACGACCTCGCCGTCTGCCTGGAGGTCGCCGAGCACCTGCCCGAACGGGCGGGTCAGGAGGTCGTCGCCGCTCTCACCTCCTCCGCCCCCGTCGTGGTGTTCTCGGCGGCGGTTCCCGGTCAGGGCGGGATCGGTCACGTGAACGAGCGCTGGCCGGACCACTGGCGCGCGGCCTTCGACGCGCACGGCTTCGAGCTGTTCGACGTCGTCCGGCCCCGCGTCTGGGAGGACGAGCGGGTCGAGCCCTGGTACGCCCAGAACGCCCTGGTCTTCGCGGACCGGTCGGCGGACCCGTCGCTCCTCGCCCGGCTGCGCTCGGCGGCCCGGCCGGGCTTCCCCCTCCGGGTGGTGCATCCCCGCACGTTCGAGACGGCCCAGCGGTACCTCCGCCGCGCGCTGCGAACGCTCGACGCCGATCAACTCCCCGACCACCTGCGGGAATGGATCGGCTGACGAACCGCCAGAACGCCAGTCCAGGGTGAGACGTCCTCAGAGAGAGGCGAACCATGCGAGTGCTCTTCGTGCTGTGGGCCTACCGGACGCACTACTACCACCTCGCCCCGCTCTGCTGGGCGCTCCGTGCGGCCGGCCACGAGGTGCGGGTCGCCACACAGCCGTCCCTGCGTGACGTGGTCACCGCGGCCGGCGGTGTCTTCGTGGCCGCGGGCGCGGACCTGGACCGTGACGAGCTGCGACGGCGGCGGACGGAGAAGCCGTTCCTCGACGAGTTGCCGGCGACGCCGTCGCGCGACCTGGCCGACGACGACTGGCGCGGCGGCTGGCGCGCGAAGACGCTGGACGCGTTGAACGGCTTCGCCATCAGGGCCGATGACATGGTCGACGACGTCATCGCCTTCGGCCGGGCCTGGCGTCCGGACCTGGTCGTCCACGAGGCCACGAGCTACGCCGGGCCGCTGGCGGCCGCGGTGCTCGGCGTGCCGTCGGTCCGGGTGCCCCTCGGCCTCGACAGCCCGGGCCTGCTGGATGAGTACACCCCGGCGCTGCTGGCCTCCGTCGCCGGCCGCCTCGGCCTGCCGTCCGTGGACACGCACGGCACCGTGACGGTGGACAACACGCCGGTCTCGATGCGGCTGCCCTCCTCCGACCGGCGCCTGGCCGCCCGGTTCGTCCCGTACAACGGCGGGCCGGAGATCGTGAGCCCGTGGCTGCTGGAGCCGGCCGGCGGGCGTCGTGTCTGCGTCACCTGGGGTACGGCCGCGGTCACCCGCGGGGCGAACCTCCTCGCCGGCGACGTCGCCGAGGCCCTGTCCGCCGTGGACGCGGAGATCGTCATGCTGATGACAGAGCAGGACATCCGGCGCATCGAACCGGCGCCGCCCGGCGTCCGGCTGGTCACCTCGCTGCCGCTGCACCTTCTCCTGCCGAGCTGCGACGCGATCGTGAACCAGGGGGGCTCCGGGTCCGTGCTCACGGCCATCGACCGGGGCGTGCCCCAGCTCGTGGTGCCCCAGCTGCCCGACGAGGTGCTGTGCGGCCGGGCGTACGCGGGGACCGGAGCGGGCGAGGTCCTGACCGACCTGCGCGCGGACCTGCTTCGGGAGAGTGTCACGCGGCTCCTGGCCGAACCGGCCTACCGCGACGCGGCGGCCAAGCTGCGGGAGGAGGCCCACGGCCAACTGTCCCCGGCGGCGTTGGTCGGGGAGCTCGAACGACTGGCGTCGTGACGGCGGGGCGGCAACGCGGGAAGGCGCGGCGCGTCATACTCGCCAGTAGTCGAGGTGATCTCAGTGAGCCTTCGCCAACCTGATCATGCGCTGGCGATCATGAGGGTCTGGACTGCGGCGATGAGCTTGTCGGCGTTGTCGGGGCTGGAGCGGATCTTGCGCAGGATTTCCCAGGTCTTCAGCTCGACGTTGACCCGCTCGCCGGGTCCGCGGCGGGCGTGGGGCTTCGTTCACGTCTATTGTGCGAGGAGGAGCGGGCGCAGCTCTGCGCGGCTCGGCCCGCCTGGCCACCCGGCTCCCGGACCCCTGCTGTGCGGTGAGTCGCCCTCGGCGACCGGTTCTGCGTAGGCGTCGGCCACGGTGTTACGGGCTATGCCTAGATCAGCGGCAAGGCATCGGGCCGAGGGCGGCCGGATGCCCGACACGAGCCGCCCGGTGCGCACGTGCCTCCCGCAACGCGTCCATGAGCCCGGCGCGCAATCCGGATCCGCTCAGTTCCAGATGCAGGGCGACGCCGGCCACGGACGGCGGTGGAGTACCACGCGTCGATCAGCCTGCCTTTGACGCTGGTGGTCTGCTCGCCCAGCCGGTCGCTGGCGAACAGCTTGCCATCCAGAATGACGTAACTCTTCGGGTCGCCTACTCGACCGTTCTCCCGGAACGGGCCGCCAACATGATCTTGGTAAGATCACCTCACTCCGCTGCCGGAAGTGGAGGCGTTCGTCGAGCTCGTCGGGGGACTGGCCTCCGGCGACGTGATCGGGGGCACTCCCGAGTCGGTCGCCGACGAGCTCGTCGGCGGGCCGAGGCCCTGGCGGAGGCCGCCGACAGAAGCGGCACGTCATCCGGCGAGCTGCACGCCAAGCCCGTGGTGGCGAACGCGATGGCCGAGAGCGCGAACCTGCAGGCGGAGATCCTGCTGGGCGCGGAGGCGACGCCCCTGTTCCCGGACGGCCTGGTCAGCACGCTGGACGGACTGCACTGGACCTACCCGCGCGCGTCTCCGGCGCCGCGGTGACCCAGCCCTCTCAGGGACCGATCCGGGCCAGCACCAGCTGCCGCACGTTCGTGGTCTCCAGCCGGGCGAGCCGCCGGGCCTGCGGGTCGAGCAGCACCACCCGGCCGTTGTCGTTGTGCGCGTAGAGCAGGTGGCCGGTCGCCTCGGCTCCGTTCAGCTCCCGGCGGAGCCACACCACGCCCCTGGTGTCCGGGCCGGGCTCGCCGACCGCTCTGATGACCGTGTCCCAGTCCGCGCACGGTCCCACTTCGGCGGTCGGGAAGTGACCCCGGATGAACTCATTCCACCAGCCGGCCGATTCGTGCTCCGGCCGCCAGGGCGGCGCCGGTGCCGGAGCCGGGGCGCCGGAGATCGCCGCGTGCGCCGCGAGGACGCAGCCGCGGGCGTTGGTGCGGCGCGCCTGCACGACGGGGTCGCGGGGACGCGGATCGCGGTCGAAGCCGGCCAGGTCCGCCCACGGGTCGTCGGTGGCCGGGTGGAAGGGCGGTGCGCCGTTCTTCGGCACACAGACCAGGGCCGTCAGCATCGGCGCCGGCGAGGTCACCGGCGGGGCTCCGGGCACAGGCAGCTGGGCGACGCTGAACAACCACGCCTGGGCCGTCTCGGCCACCGGGCCGGAGCCGGCCAGCCGCAGTGGAAAGCCGTAGCAGCGCTGAAGCCAGTGGTCGGCCAGCCGGCGCGGATCGGGCATCGGGCCCAACCTCCTCAACGGTGACGACGCCGTGGCGGTGCGCGACGAGGCCGGCGATCACGGAGTCGCCGTGGGTACGTCGGCGACGGGCGGGGCGAGGGCCGCGAGCAGCGTCGCCGAGATGATCCGCGCGGCGTCCTCGGCGTCCAGCCTGCCCGCGGCGGTGTCTTCGGCTGCCGCGTGCATCAGGCTGAACACCGTGGTGACGAGCCATCTCTCGGGCAGGTCGTCGCGAAAGACGCCGACGCGTCGGCCGCGGTCGACGATCGTCTGGACCCGTCGCAGGATCCGGTCGTGGACGGCACGGATCCGTTCCGCGGGCAGTTCGCGTTGGGCGGCCTGAAGCACGGACCGGAACTGATGGACGATCTGCCACGAGGCGCCGACGAGTCGCGTCAGCGCCTGGCGTGGGTCACCGGTGGTGTCGGTGGCGTCGAGCGCCACGTCGGCCTGTTCGACGGTGCGCGTGAGTACGGCGTCGACGAGGTCCGCCCGGGTGCTGAAGTGCCCGTAGAGCGTGACCCGGCCGACACCGGCCGCCTTGGCGATGTCGGCGACGCTGGCGTCGGTGTCCCGGGCCAGGCACGACTGGGCCGCGTCCAGGATGGCCATGATGTTGCGCCGGGCGTCGGCCCGTCGTTCCGTGAGCGGCGTCGCCGCGCGTTGCGCGGACGACCTGCCGCCGGCGCCGCGCGGTGTGGCTGCCATCCCTACTCCTGTGCCGCATGAGCTGATGTCTCCGAGTAACTCGAACAGTGTAGTTCAGGTTGTCGCGCGTTCTCCCCGGCGACGGCGTCGGTGAGCTCCGCCCAATAACTTGAACATCAGTGTTCAACTTAGTGTGTTAGCTTGCAACTCGAACACGCATGTTCAGGTTGATCGGTCCGAGTCGATCGTGCATCGGGCTGTTGACATCAGAAGGAGCAGGTCATGGCGCCTACGTCACCGTCGCCGGTCACCGCTGACCGGGAGCACGGGTCGACCGGCCCGCACCGGTGGGGTCTGCTGGGGCTGTTGGGCGCCGCGCAGTTCATGCTCGTTCTCGACGTGACCGTCGTGAACGTCGCGTTGCCCGACATCAGCGCCGACCTGCCGCTGCACCGGGGAGCCGTGCCATGGGTGCTGACGGCCTACACGCTGGCGTTCGGTGGCCTCATGCTGCTCGGCGGCCGGGCCGCCGACCTGTTCGGTGCTCGCCGGCTGCTGCTCGGCGGTCTGGCGATCTTCGTCGCCGCGTCGCTGGTCAGCGGACTGGCAGTGGACGCGGCGATGCTGCTGGCCGGTCGTGCGGCGCAGGGCGTCGGCGCGGCGTCGATGTCGCCGGCGGCGCTGTCGGTGGTCACGACGACCTTCGCCGGCAAGGACCGGGCCCGAGCGCTGGGCGTGTGGGCGGGGATCGGCGGCGCCGGTTCGGCCCTGGGTGTGATCCTCGGTGGCCTGCTGACCTCTGGTCCGGGCTGGCGGTGGGTGTTCTTCATCAACGTACCGGCCGGGCTGATCGTCCTGGTGCTGCTGCCCATGGCGATTCCCGCCGGGCGGCGACACGGATCCGGAACCGCTCCGGCGGATGTCGCCGGTGCGCTCTCGGTCACGCTCGCCACCGGCGCCGCCATGTACGGGCTGATCAACGCCGGCGGACACGGCTGGCTCGCGGTGTCGACGCTCGCGCCGTTGGCCGCGGCGGTCCTGCTCTGCGGAGTGTTCGTGGTGGTCGAGCGCGTGGCCGCCGCACCGCTGATGCCATTGCGGGTGCTGACCCGTCGCCCGGTCGTGGCCGGGACGTTACTGATGTCGATCGCCACCGGCCTGATGGTGAGCGCGTTCTTCCTCGGGTCGTTCTACCTCCAGCGTCTTCATGGCCACAGCGCCGCGGGGACCGGCCTGGCCTTCCTGCCGATCGCGCTCGGCACCGTCATCGGGGCCCACGCCGGTAGCCGGGCCGTCACGAGATTCGACGGACGCGTACTCGCCACCGGCTCGTTGACCGTCACCGCGGCGGGTTACGGGCTGGCGGCCGGCGCCGGCGGTCCCGCCTGGCTCGTCGCGGGGCTCAGCGTGGCGGCGATCGGTGTCGGCGCCGCACTGGTCACGGCGGTCACCACGGCGCTGACCGCCGTCGCCCCGGGCGAGGCGGGAACGCGCTCGGGGATCGTGAACACCTCCCACGAACTCGGCGGCACGCTCGGGGTCGCCGTCCTGTCCACCGTCGCCGCCGGCGGCGTGGCCGGCGAGGTCAGCGCGACCGGCGTCACCCTGGCCTTCGCGGTCGGCGCCGTCGCGGCCCTGGCCGCCGCCGGGCTGAGCGTATTCGTCATGCCCCCAGGCGTCGCGCCCGCCAGCGCGACACCACACGCCCACTGATGCCGCGCGTCGGGCCCGCACCGCACCACTCGAACAACCGATGAGGAGAACACCGATGGATGCCCACCACCCGGCGCAACGCGAAGCCGGAATGACGACTCCCCACGGCGCCGTTGACCGACGCGACGCCGAGGACGACACCCGGTATGTACGGATGATGGTGAAGCTCACCGCGATGATCGGGGGGCCGCTGTTCCTGCTCACCGTCATCCTGCACCCGGCGCGCGACGGCCACGACATCGCGGCACATGCCGAGTGGTACGCGTTCACCCATTCCATGGAGGCCATCAGCCTGCTGGTGCAGGCGATCTGCCTGGCCGGTGTCCTGGCTCTGGGCCTTCGCGGGTTCGGTCCGCGCGGGCTTCCGGCGCTGTACACGGCTCTGATCGGCACCATCCTCTGGTTCGGCCTCATCGTCTTCGACGGCGGCCACAATCCGGTGACCGCCAGGTACGCGCCCGATCTCGTGCACACCTCCAAGGACCTGGACATCGAGGGCGGCATCATCGTGGTGGCGGCGAACGTCCTCTTCCCGGTGGGATACGTGATGCTCGCCCTGCTGCTCAACCGGTACGGACGGCGGTGGGCCGGCCTACTGCTGGGATTCGGTGGCGTGGTGTACGCGATCGGCGGCACCGCGGCGCTGTTCGGCTTCGGACCGCATTCGGTGGTCACGTCGGTCTTCGAGATCGCCGGCGCCGCACCCTACGCGTACGGATACGTGCTGCTCGGCCGCGCCTTCGGACGAGTCCGGAATCTGCCCGCCTGATGCCTGTCACGCCGTGTCACGGAATAGGGGACAAGGACGCGGGGACGATCATGGAGGCCCTCCTGGCGCCCGCGGGACGTACCGATCCTTTCCCGCTCTACGCGGAGGCGCACCGGATGGGACCGGTCTCGGCCATCGCCGACGGCCTGTTCCTGGTCTGCGGTTACGCGGCGGTCAACCAGGTGCTGCGCGATCCAGGGTTCGGGTTGCCCGACACGGCACCGCGCCGGCGGGAAGAGACCGATACCGCGGGTGATGACGCGTTGCGCTCGATGAGCCGGTCGATCCTGCGGGCCAATCCGCCCGACCATGAGCGTATGCGTTCCTTGATCTCCCAGGTGTTCACCCCCGCCGCATCATCTCCATGCGACCGGCGATCGAGGACGCGGTGGACGATCTGCTCGACCGGCTCGGCGAGGCCGGAGCAGACGGTCGGCCGGCCGACTTCATGAACGAGTTCGCCTTCCCGCTGCCGGTCACGGTGATCTGTGAACTGCTCGGCGTCCCCCGAGCCGACCGGCACCGTTTTCGTCCGCTGGCCACCGATCTGACCGAGGCGTTGGAACTGTCGGGCACCACCGTGGCCCCGGGGCCGGCCGATGCCGCCGCACGTGAGCTGGGCGGGTACTTCACCCACCTGATCGATGAACGCCGCGCGGCGCCAGGCGACGACCTCGTCAGCGTCCTGGTCGCGGTCCGAGACGCGGATGACGGCCGTCTGTCCGATGAGGAACTGCTCGCCAACCTCATCCTGCTCCTCGTCGCAGGCTTCGAGACCACCACCAATCTCCTCGGCAACGGTCTGGCGATCCTGTTCGGCCACCCCGGCGTCTCCGCGGCACTGCGCTCCGAGGAGATCGCGATATCCGCGTTCGTGGAGGAAGTACTGCGCTACGACTCCCCGGTGCAGGTGACCACCCGCCTGGCACGCGCCAGTGGCCTGGTCGTCGAAGGCATCCCCATTCCCGAAGGCAGCGACGTGATCCTCCTGATCGGTGCCGCCAACCGCGATCCCCACCGCTACCGCGATCCCGACCGCTTCGATCCCGCCCGCTCCGACATCAAACCCCTCAGTTTCGGCGCCGGCCCGCACATCTGCATCGGCAACAGCCTGGCCCGGCTTGAAGCATCCGTCGCCTTCCGCCGGCTCCTGGCCCGCTTTCCGACACTGTCCGCGGCACCCGCCCCGGCACGTACCCGCCGCGACCGGCTCGTCCTCCGCGGCTACGAGACCCTCCCAGTGAGCGGGCGGCGCCGACTCCCACATCAGAAAGGAGCGCGGGATGTCTGAACGCGCTGGAGAAGGAAGAATCACGACCGGCAGTCTCATCGCCGCACACGAGCTCGTCACCATAACGGGTGAGAGAATCGGCGTTCCCGACGCCGGACGGCTCGTTCACCTGCAGTTCCGGCGTTTCGCCGGCTGTCCCGTTTGCAACCTGCACATGCGGTCCATAGCGCAGCGGCACGACGAGATCGCCGCGGCGGAGATCAGGGAGATCGTGGTGTTCCACTCGACCGCCGAGGACCTCCTCGTTCACGCTGCCGAGCTGCCGTTCGCCGTCATCGCCGACCCGGACAAGCGGTTGTACGTCGAATTCGGCGTGGAGTCGGCGCCTCGGGCGCTGCTCGACCCGCGGGCCTGGATGCCGCTTGTTCGCGGATTCTCACACGACCTGTGGAAGATCATCCGCAGACGGCAGGCGGCCCCCTCCCTGAATCCGGAAGGGGGCAGTATCGGCCTTCCGGCTGATTTCCTCATCGCCGCCGACGGTCACGTTGTGGCATGCAAGTACGGCGAGCACGGCTATGACCAGTGGTCGGTCGACGAGCTGCTCGAACTCGCTCGTACGGAGAAAAGCCGGCCGAGATACCGGGAGAACGCGAGATGAGCACGGACTGGACCTTCGGTGGTCTGTGGCCGTACGAGCCGCGCTGGTTCGACACGGCCGATGGGCGTATGCACTACGTGGACGAGGGCCCGCGCGACGGGCGGCCGGTGGTGCTGTTGCACGGCAACCCGACCTGGGGCTTCCTCTACCGCGACTTCATCGGTCCGCTGGCCTCCGCCGGCCATCGCGTCATCGTGCCCGATCATCTCGGGTTCGGGCGCTCGGACAAGCCGTCCCGGCGCGAGAGTTACCGGATCGCCGAGCACGTACGCCGCATGGACGCTCTGCTGGAGTCGCTCGACCTGCGCCGGACCACCATCGTTCCTCACGACTGGGGCGGTCCCATCGGGCTGGCCTGGGCGGTCGCCCACCCGGACCGCGTACGCGGACTGTTCATCCTCAACACGGCGGCGCACGTCCCGAGGGAGAGATTCAAAGTGCCCGCCGCGCTCCATCTCTTCCGACTTCCCGGCATCGGTGCGGTGATGGTCAAGGGGTTGAACATGTTCCACCGGGCCTTCCTCTTCAGGGCCGGGGTGGTCGACCATTCGCGGCTGACGCCCGCGGTCAGAAGGGCCTATCTGGCACCCCATCCGACATGGTCCAGCCGGACCGGCGTGCTGGCTTTTCCGCGCGCCATTCCGATCACCCCGGCAGAGCAGCCGTGGGCGGCGTTCGCCGGGGAACTGGAGGCGGACCTGAAACGACACTTCCGGGACCGGCCCATACGGATCGTGTGGGCGATGCGCGATCCGTCCTTCGGCCCAGAGGTTCTCCAGTCGATGTGGCTGGACACCTTCCCGGACGCCGGCGTTCTGCGTCTTGAAAACGCCGGCCATTACCTTCAGGAGGACGCTCACGAACAGATCATCGGCGAACTGCTGGAATTCCTGAAAATGGATGCGTGAGGTGTCAATAGCGCGAAGTAACGCCCTATGAGCTGTCCGGATGGATGCCGTGGTGTCGTCAGGGTCAGTCGGCCCAGTTGAGCGAGTGGCTGAGGCCGAGTTCGATCTCGGCGGCGGCCTCCTGCACGACCGGGACCAGCGCCCGCATCTCCTCCACCGACTTGCGTCCGATGTGGGTGGACAGGTTGATCGCCGCGCGGGCCCGCCCCATCCGGTCCCGTACGGGCACGGCCACGGCGACGAGGCCCTCTTCGAGCTCCTGGTTGACCAGGGCGTACCCCTCCTCACGGACCTTGCGGAGCTCGGCGCGGAACTCCTTGTGGTCGGTGATGGTCCGGGGCGTGGAGGGCGTCAGCTCGTACGTGCTGAGGTAGTGCTCCAGCTCGGGCGCCGGCAGGTTGGCCAGCAGCACGCGGCCCATCGCGGTCGAGTGCGCGGGCCGGCGCGCCCCGACGTTCACCGAGATCGTCATCAGCGCCGGCCCGGGCACGCGCACGACGTAGACGACGTCGCCGCGGTCGAGGATCGACCCCTCGCTCGCCTCCGACGTCTGCGCGACCAGCTTCTCCAGGGTCGGCAGCGCGATGTCGGGGAAGGACAGCGCGGACAGATAGGAGTAGCCGAGCTCGAGGACCTGGGGCGTCAGCTCGTAGCGGTTGTTCCTCGTGTGGACGTAGCCCAGCTCGGACAGCGTCAGCAGGAAGCGGCGTACGGCGGCGCGGGTCAGGCCCGCCTCATGGGCGATCTCCGAGACGGTCATCGACGGCCGGTCGGCGTTGAACACGCGGATGATCGCCAGGCCGCGTTCGAGAGAGCGGACGAAGTCGCGCGAGCGTTCGTCCTCACCACCGTTGTCCAGGTCGTCGGACGGTGCGCCACGAACCACGAGATGACCTCCGGAGTGGGAAAGGGCCAGGCGGCGGACCACAGAGTGGTCATCTGATGTAGGAGGCACCGTTGATGTCCAATGTGGCCCCCGTGAGACTAGGGCATTCGCCGGTCGCGAGAAAAGCGACGAGAGAGGCGACCTCGCCGGCCTCGACGAGCCGTCCCATCGCCAGTCCGTCGGCGGTCGCGCGCCGGGCCGGCTCGTCCTTTCCGGCGACGGACATCCCGGTGTCGACGACCCCCGGCGCCACGATGTGCACCCGGAGGCCCTGCCGCGCGAAGTTGCGCGCGAACGTCTGGGCGAGGTTGCGGATCGCCGCCTTGGACGCCGCGTAGGAGGAGACGTCGAGTATGCGGGAGCCCTGTTCGGCGGCCCAGCTCGACAGCACGATGATGGTGCCGGACCCGCGCGCGGCGAAGTGCCGGGCCGCCTCGCGCATCAGGGCGCCCGCGCCGATGACGTTCACCTGGAGGGCGTCCTGCCAGCCGGCGTCCCACAGCTCGTCCGGCCCGTCGAACGGGGTGTCGGGGATCACCGCCGCGTTGAGCACCACGACGTCGACGTCGTAGTGCCAGGCGAGCGCCGAGCGCCAGAGGCCGCGTGCGCCGGCCGGCGTGCCGAGATCGGCCTGGAGCAGCAGCTTGCGGTCGTCCGGCAGCGCGTCGACCGCCTGTTCGGCGCCGTCCCGCTGCGTGCGGTACTGCGCGATGACGTTGGCGTCGGCGGCGGCGAGCGCGCGTGCGGTCACCGCGCCGATGCCACGGGAGGCGCCGGTCAGCAGGACGGTGCGGCCGGCGAGCGCGTTCTGGGCGAGGTACACGTGTCTCCTACTGGATTCCGCCGTCGACGTTGATCATCTGTCCGGTGACGCCCGACGACAGGTCGCTGGTGAGGAACGCGATCGTGTCGGCGACCTCCTCCGCCGTGGCGATCCGCCGGAGGGCGGTCGCCCGCGCGGCCTGGTCGAGCGCCTCGGTCACGTCCAGGCCGGTGGTCTCCCGGCGGCTCGCCATGCGGGACCGGAGAGCGTCGGTGGCGATCGGACCCGGTGCCACGGCGTTGACCCGTACCCCGTCCGGCCCGAGCGCGAGCGCCGCCGACCGCACGATGCCGAGCACCGCGTGCTTTCCGGCCGCGTACGAGGCGATGTTCGGGTCTCCCCGCCAGGCGTTCAGCGACGCCACCGCCGTGACGGTCGAGCCCGTGCCGAGCAGGGGAGCCGCATGCTTGATCGTGGCGGCGACGCCGCGCGCGTTGATCGCGAGCACCCGGTCGAAGTCCGCGAGGTCCAGGTCCGCGAGGCGTTGCCACGACGGGACGACGCCGGCCGCCGCGACGACCCCGTCGATCCCCTCCAGCAGCGCCGCCGACTCGGCCAGCGCCGCGCGCACCGAGTCCTCGTCGCGAACGTCGACCGCTGCCGCCTGCCAGCCCGGAGGCAGGTCGGACGGCGGCGCGGACGGCAGGTCGAGCACCGTGCCGCGCGCGCCCATCGCGGCGAAGCGCCGGACGACGACGGCGCCGATGCCGTTGGCGCCTCCGGTGACGACCACCCGGCGGCCCGTGAGCAGCGCCGCGGCGGTCATCGGGCGCCCGCCGCGTCGCGCAGGAGGTCGTGGTCCGCTCGCGCGTCGCCGTCCACCGGGTCGACGTCGACGATGATCTCGTCGACCCCGGCCCGGCCGAGGTCGGCGATCCGGCGGGCGACCTCCGCTGAGCGGCCGGTGGAGGCGACGAGCCGCAGCGCGACGTACAGCGACGACGGGTCGCGCCCCGCGCCGGCGGCGGTGGTGCGGATGGTCGCGATCTCACTCGCGAGCCGATCCGGGTCCAGTTCGGGTACCGCCTGCTGGGCGAGCCAGCCGTCGCCCAGGCGTGCCGCGCGCCGCAGCGCGGCCGGAGAGTGGCCCCCGACGTAGAGCGGAACGGCGTGGGCGGGCGTGGGCAGCACGATCGTTCCCGGCGGAAGGTCGTAGTGAGGGGTCGAGCGGCCGGCCGGGCGGCCCGTCCAGCACTCGCGCAGCAGCGTGATCCACTCCTCCATCCGCGCGGCGCGCCCGTCGAACGGCATGCCCAGTGCGGCGAACTCCTCGCGCATCCAGCCCGCGCCGACGCCGAGTGCGACCCGGCCGCCGGACAGCGCGTCGACGCTCGCGACCTGCTTGGCGAGCAGCACCGGGTTGCGCTGCGGGAGGACCAGCGCGGCGGTGCCGAGCCGGACCCGTTCGGTCACCGCGGCCGCGGCGGCCAGCGCGACGAGTGCCTCCACGTACGGGGTGTCCGTCGGCCAGGTCGCCCTGCCGTCGGCGGCGAACGGGTACCGCGACTCGATGACCTCGGGCTGCACGACGTGGTCGCTGACCCAGAGGGAGTCGAACCCGGCCCGTTCCAGCTCTCGCGCGCGCTCGGCCACCGAGGCCGCCGGCACCGCGGTGCCCGTGTGGGGAAGCTTGACGCCGATCCGCATGGTCACTGACCACGACCTTTCTCTCCGCGCCCGTGTCCGGCGCGGGGACGGCGGCGTCCTCGCGTGGTGTGCGTGAGCTGCGCCGATGTCGCCGCCGATGCGATGCCGGGCGGCCTGATGGCCCGTGATGCTAGTTACGGGGCGTGATGTGCGTCAAGCGCGCAAATGTTCGCTATGAATACCGCTGTGCGTCTTGCGTGCAATCAAACGATCTGCGAACATCGCCGGACATGTAGGGCCAGACGGTGCTGTAGCGACGTTTGCGCTGGTCCGACCGCCAGGAGGTAGCGGAAACAGTATGGTCACCACCCTTCGCAGACATGGGACGCTGGTCGGTCTGGACCACATCGGCATCGGTGTGTCGGACATGACGGCGTCGCTGGAGTTCTACGCAGAGCTGGGATTCACCGACGTCGCGTTCGACTACACGGGCCCGCTGCCGGGCCTGAGCGCGGTCACCGGGTACGACGAGACCGAGGCGCGGGTGGTCTTCCTCCGCACCGGCAACCCCACGGTCCTCGGCCGGGCGTCGATCAAGCTCGTGCAGATCACGAACCGGACGCAGCCGCCCGCCCCGGAGGGACAGGCGTGGGGCGAACCCGGCATCTGCGAGGTGTGCGTCCACGTCCACGGGCAGGAGGCGTTCTACCGCGACCTGGTGTCACGAGGGCACACCGGCCTGATGGAGCCGAACGAGTCCGACCTGCCGCCCTACGAGACCCACTGCGGCCTGTCCTACGTCGCCGACCCGGACGGCGCCAAGATCGAGCTGATCGAGTGGTCGACGCTCGAGGCCGGGTGGCCGGTCGAGCCCGGCCCGCAGGGCGTCAACCACGTGGCGTTCGGTGTGGCCGACATCGAGCGCACGCGGGACTTCTACCGCCGGCTCGGGTTCACCGGGCAGCTGTTCGAGTCCGACGGCTACTTCGAGCCGATGCGCCCGTGGTTCCACCCGCGCACGCCGCCGCGGCAGCGGATGATGCTGCTGACCAGCCCGTTCGGCGGAGCGCTCGAACCCGTCCAGCACTTCCCCCCGTCGCCGGACATGCGCGGCGAGTGGGGACACCTGGGCACCTTCGAGTTCGCGGTGGGCGCGCGGTGCATCGACACCGCCATCCGGCACCTCGCGGACGGCGACATCGCGCTCGTCGGAGACCCGGTCACCATCGACCTGGGCGACGGGGCGACCTGGCGCTACGCCTACTTCCGGGATCCCGACGACCTGTACGTCTGCGTCACGGAGGTCCGGGCGTGACCGGCGGGCGGCGCACGCGCGGAGAGCGAGCCGGCCGATGAGCGCCACCGACCGGACCGCGCCGATCGTCGAGCTGCGCGGCATCCGCAAGTCGTTCGGCGAGCTCGAGGTGCTGCGCGGCATCGACCTGGAGATCTTCGCCGGCGAGCACGTCGTGATCTTCGGCCCGTCCGGGTCCGGCAAGTCCACCGTGCTGCGCAGCATCAACCTGCTCGAACCGCCCACCTCCGGATCGCTGAAGGTCGCGGGCGTCGAGTACGGACCGGGCGTGCCCGGCGAGAAGGCCGGACGCCGCGGCAAGCCGTTGGAGCTACGCCGCACCGTCGGCATGGTCTTCCAGCAGTTCAACCTCTTCCCGCACCTCACCGCGCTGGACAACGTGGCGCTGCCGCTGCGGTCGGTCCGCGGGGTACGCCGGGCCGACGCGCAGGTGCGCTCGGCGGAGGCCCTGCGCCGGGTCGGGCTGCTCCAGCGCGCCGCCCACTATCCGCAGCAGTTGTCCGGCGGCCAGCAGCAACGCGTCGCGATCGCCCGCGCCCTCGCCCTCGACCCGAAGGTGATGCTCTTCGACGAGCCGACCTCGGCGCTGGACCCGGAGCTCGTGGGCGAGGTGCTCAAGACGATGCGGGAGGTGGCCGAGACCGGGATGACGATGGTCGTGGTCACCCACGAGCTCAGCTTCGCCAGAGAGATCGGGGACCTGAACGTGTTCATGGAGGACGGCGTCGTCGTCGACAGCGGCCCGCGCGGCTTCTTCGAGGAGACCACCAGCCCCCGGGCCCGTGAGTTCATCATGGCGGTGCGCTGATGTACGACTGGGGACTCATTTGGCAGCACCACGGCATCTTGGTGAACGGCCTCCTGGTCGCGTTCAAGGTGTCACTGTTCGCGCTGGTCATATCCGTCGTCGGCGGCCTCGCGCTCGCCATGATGCGGATGTCGCGGCCGCCCGTCTCCTGGATCGCGGTCGCCTACATCAACATCTTCCGCGGCGTGCCGGCGCTGGTCAGCGTGATCTGGGTGTACTTCGGCGTCTCGCTGCTGCTCGGCGTCGACTTCAGCGTCTTCGAGGCGGGCGTCATCGCCCTGTCGCTGCTGTACAGCGCGTTCATGGCCGAGATCTTCCGGTCGGCGCTCAGCGCCATCCCGAACGGTCACCGTGAGGCGGGACACGCCCTGGGCATGCGCCCGATCCGCGTGTTCTTCTCGGTCATCCTGCCCCAGGCCGTCAAGATCGCGCTGCCGAACATCGGCAGCATGTTCATCGGCATGCTGAAGGACACCTCGACCTTCACCGTCATCGGCCTGCTCGAGGTCGTCCGGGTCACCCAGAACCTCGTCTCCCAGACGTTCCAGCCGTTCGTGCTCTACACGGCGGCCGCGGCGATCTACGTCATCGCGGCGTTCCTCATCGACCTGGTGTTCCGCCTCATCGAAGGCGCGTACGCCAGCCCGCCGCGCGGCGCCGTCTCCCGGCTGCTGCGGTCCCGGCGGCAGCGGCGCATCCAGAGCCTCATGGCCGAACTCGGTTCGTGAGCCCGGCATCCGCCGGACCCTTCCATCCCTCTCGCCATCGAGCACTGAGCAACTCAGCACTGAGCACTGAAAGAGGAAACCCATGGTCAGAAGCATGAAGCCGTGGTCGGTGGCGAGGCGTGGCGCGATCGCGTGCGTCGCCGTCGTGTCGGCCCTCTCCCTGGCGGCGTGCGGCAAGTCCGGCGGTGACGGAGGCAGCGGCCTCAACCAGTCCGGCACGCTCACGGTCGGCATGAACCTGCAGTTCAAGCCGGAGATGTACCTCGACTCGGCGAACAAGCCGGCCGGCTACGACGTCGACCTGCTCAACAAGCTCGCCAAGGAGCTGAACGTCAAGCTCGTCATCAAGAACCTGGACTTCAACGGCCTCATCCCCGGCCTGCAGAGCAAGAAGTTCGACCTCGTCTCGGTCGGCCTGACCGCGACCGACGCGCGCAAGAAGGTCATCGACTTCACCCGGCCGTACGTGCCCTACACCAGCGTGCTCGCGGTCCGGCAGAACGACGACTCGCCCGCGCAGATCGCCACCTACAACGCCTCCGGCAAGATCATCACGGCGCTGCAGGGCTCCACGGGCGAGCAGCTCGCCAAGAAGTCCTTCCCCAGCGCCAAACTGCAGACCTACAACGACCAGAACTCCGCCCTGCTCCAGGTCGCGACGGGACGCGCGAACGGCAGCGTCCTGGAGGACTACATCCTCGCCCAGTACCAGAAGAGCAACCCGAACCAGCTGAAGAAGGCGGCCCTGCCCAAGCCGCTCGACCTGTCGTACGGGGCGTGGGCCGTGCAGAAGGGCAACTCGACGCTGGCGGGGAAGCTGAACGCCTTCCTGTGCAAGGCGCAGAACGACGGGTCGCTCGCCGGGCTGTACAAGAAGGACTTCGGGGTGACGGACGCTCCGGCCATGCCGGCGGGCTGCTGAACGATGCCGGTGAGCGATCAGAGCATCGACCTCCTCGTCGTCGGCGGCGGACCGGCGGGCATCTCGGCCGCCCGGTCCGCCGCCGAGGCGGGCCTGGACGTCCTGCTCGCCGACGAACGCCCGACGCTCGGCGGCCAGATCTACAAGCAGCCCGGCCCGGGTTTCACGGTCACCGACCCGGCCGCGATGGACCGCCAGTTCCGCCAGGGCAGGGCGCTCATCGACTCCCTCGACGGCACCGGCGTCGAGGTGCTCCTGCGCACGAGCGTCGTCGCCGTCGAGGATCGGCGGGTCGTACTGGTCACGGAGGGATCCGCGGCGCGGACCGTGACGGCGCGGCGGATGGTGCTCGCACCCGGGGCGCACGACCGGCCGGTCGCCTTCCCCGGGTGGACGCTGCCCGGTGTGATCACCGCGGGCGGGCTGCAGACGCTGGCCAAGACCCAGCGCGTCCTGCCGGGGGAGCGGATCCTGTTCGCCGGCTCCGGCCCGGTCGCGCTGGCCTTCCCGGCGCAGCTCGCCCACTACGGCGCGCACATCGTGACCGCGCTGGAGGCCGGACCGGCGCCCCGGGCCGGGGATCTGGTGAGGCTCGCCCGCGCGGCGCGCGGCAACGGCGCGCTCCTGCGCGACGCCGCCCGCTACCGCGGCATGCTGCTCCGGCACCGGATCCCCCTGCGCTACCGGCGGATCGTGGTGCGGGCCGAGGGCGACGGCCGGGTCGAGCGGGTCGTGCACGCGGCCGTCGACCCGGACTGGCGCGTGCTGCCCGGCACCGAGGAGACCGTCCGGGCCGACGTGCTGTGCGTCGGCTACGGGTTCGTGGCCTCGCTGGAGCTCATGCGCCTGGTGGGCTGCGAGTTCGACCATCGGGAGGACCTGGGCGGCCACGTCGTGCGCCGCGACGAGTGGCTCCGTACGACCGTCGACGGCGTCTACGCCGCGGGTGACGGCGCCGGAGTCGAGGGGTCCTTCGTCGCCATCGACGAGGGTCGCGTCGCCGGGCTCGCCGCGGCGATGGACGCGGGCGTGCTGAGCGCGGCCGACGCCGCCGCGGCGGCCGCGCCCGCGCGCCGCCGTCTCGACCGGCGCCGCGCGCTGAGCGCCGCCACCGCACGGCTGTACCGCGTCGGACCCGGCGTCTACGAGCTGAGCGACGACGACACGGTGATCTGCCGGTGCGAGGCGGTCCGCCGGCGGGACCTGGCGCCGGCGATCGCGTCCACCGACGACATCAACCTGGTGAAGGGCTACACCCGTGCCGGGATGGGGCCGTGCCAGGGACGGATCTGCCAGCGGCAGGTCGCCGGCCTCATCGCCCGGCACCACGGCCGTCCCATCGAGGAGGTCGCGCTGGCCACGCCCCGCATGCCGGTACGGCCGGTGCCGATCGGCGCGCTGGCCGACCACACGATCCAGGGCCCGACGCTGTTCCTCGCCGAGGACGCGGCGGCCGAGGACGGGACGAAGCCGTGACCGCCGGACCGCTGGAGTCCCGGCACTGGGTGCCGGCCGGGCACAGCCACGCGCCGCTGCCGTCGAGCACCGACGTGCTCGTCATCGGCGGCGGCATCGCGGGCACCGCGATGGCGTACTACCTCGCCCGGAGCGGGGTCGAGGTCACGCTCGTCGAACGCGGCGAGCTCAACCGGGAGGCGTCCGGCACCAACGCCGGCAGCTTCCACCTCCAGCTCGCCATCCACCAGCTCTCCGGCCAGGGCGCCGAGGCGGACCGCGAGCGGCTGCTGGACGAGGCGCGGCTCAGCCTGGAGGCGTACTCGGTCTGGAAGGAGCTCGGCGACGAGCTCGACGGCTCTCTCGACCTGCACGAGACCGGCGGCTGGATGGTCGCGGAGACCCCCGAACAGGTGCGGACACTGCGGGACAAGTACGAGCTGGAGCGTCTGGCCGGCATCGAGACCGAGGTCGTCACGGGCGCGGAGCTGCGGCGGCGCGCGCCGTACCTGGCCGAGACCGTCATCGGTGCGACGTACTGCCCGATCGAGGGCCACGCGAACCCGCTGGTCGTCGCGCCGCTGTACGCGCTGCGCGCCGTGGAGCACGGCGCGCTCATCCGCACCGGCACCGAGGTGCGGCGCATCGACGTGAACGGCGACAGCGGCGCGCGGCGTTTCACCGTGCACACCGACGCCGGGCGGATCGACGCGCACCGCGTCGTCGACTGCGCGGGCGCCTGGTGCGGCGAAGTGGCCGCGATGGTCGGCCTGCGGCTCCCCGTACGCAACGAGGGCCTGCACGTGAACGTCACCGAGCCGCGGCCGCGCCTGCTGACGCCCATGGTCCAGCACATCGGGCGGCGGCTCACGCTCAAGCAGACCGACCAGAACACCTTCATCATCGGCGGGGGATGGCCGACGCCGGACGCCCCGCGTCCCCGGCGTTATCCGACGAGCTGGCACAGCGCGGCCGGCAGCACGGCGGTGGCGGTGTCGGTCCTGCCGGCGCTCGCGGACGTACGGGTGGTGCGCACCTGGTCCGGAGTGATCGTGTTCACGAACGACTTCTCGCCCGTCGTCGGGGAGTCCGCGCTCGTGCCCGGCTTCCACGCCTGCGTGTCGTCGACCGGGTTCACCTTCAGCCCGTACTTCGCCCGCCGCCTGGCCGAGCAGATGACCTCGCCGGTGGCCTCGCCCTTTCCCGAGCGGTACTCGCTCGACCGGGCGACCACCGGCACTCTTCGAAGGGAGAATCGATGAATCGCGACGACGTCGACTGGCAGGGGTACTACCCGGCCTTCGTCACGCCGTTCACCGAGGCGGGGGACCTCGACCTGGACACGCTGCGCGCGCTCGTGGACCACTACGTCGCCGAGGGCATGCACGGCATCGTGGTCAACGGCACGTGCGGCGAATGGTTCTCCCAGACGCCCGAGGAGCGCCGGGCGGTCGCCGAGACCGCCGTCGAGCAGGCCGCCGGGCGGCTGCGCGTGCTCGTCGGCAGCACCGCCTACACGGCCAGGGAGACCGCCGAGTACGCGCGCCACGCGCTCGCGGCCGGCGCCGACGGTGTGCTGGCGTCGCCGCCGCCGTACGCCAAGCTCTTCCCGGACGAGGTGATCGCGTTCTACCGCGACCTCGACGCGGTGGTGGACGGCCCGATCGTCGTCTACAACTGGCCGCACGGCAGTGGCGTCGACATCGGCACGGAGCTGGCGGACAAGCTCGCCGACATCGACCAGATCGTGGCCATCAAGGACAGCACGCCCGACGCCGACCAGTTCTTCGCGACCTCGCGGCGCGTACGGGACCGGGTGCGCGTCTTCGGCCCGTACATGAGCGTCCGTGGCCTGGAGGTGCTGCGCACCGAGGGCGGCGACGGCACCGTCGGCGGCGGCTCGCTGTTCGGGCGGCCCGACCCCGCGTTCTGGGAGTCGTACTGGCGCGGTGAGTACGAGGGGCCGCGGGAGCACGCGGTGGCGAGTGACCGGCTCTTCCCGAAGCTGTGGCTGCCGGGCGGCTGGGCGGGCAAGTACGGCGCCTACCAGAGCCAGCTCAAGGCGCTGATGACGATGCTCGGCCAGCCCGCCGGGCACGTGCGCCGGCCACGCCTGCCCATCACCGACGCCGGCAGCCTGCGCACCATGCGCGCCGTGCTGGTGGAGGAGGGGCTGCTGGCGGAGGCGGCCGAGCAGTGACGATCGAACGGCCCCGGCTGCCCGCCGGGCACGGGCTGGAGCGCGGGCCGGCGGTGACCGTGACGGTCGACGGCCGGCCCGTGACCGCCTACCTGGGGGAGAGCGTCGCCGCGGCGCTGATGGCCGCGGGCGGCCTGGACACCCGGACGACCCGCGCGGGCGAGCGCCGCGGCCTGTTCTGCGGCATGGGCGTGTGCTTCGACTGCCTGGTGATCGTCGACGGCGTGCCGGGGACCCGCGCCTGCGTGACCTGGGTGCGCGAGGGGACGGACATCGCCCGGCAGGACGGTCCGGGCGATCGCCGTGAGACCGGCGACGGCCCGGACCGTGCCTGAGAGACCGGACGGCTCAGCCGACGCCGTCCACGCAGAGGTACTTCAGCTCGGTGAACTCGTCGATGCCGTGCCGCGAGCCCTCGCGGCCGAGCCCGGACTCCTTGACGCCGCCGAACGGCGCCCCCTCGTAGGAGATCAGGCCGGTGTTGACGCCGACGACGCCGAACTCCAGCGCCTCGCCCACCCGCCACGTCCGGCCCAGGTCGGTGGTGAAGAAGTACGCGGCGAGGCCGAACGGCGTGTCGTTGGCGATCGCGATCGCCTCGTCCTCGGTGTCGAACGCGATGACGGGGGCGACCGGGCCGAAGGTCTCCTCCCGGGAGATCAGCATGTCCGGCCGCACCCCGGTGAGCAGCGTGGGCTGGAAGAACGTGCGGCCGAGCTCGTGCCGTCCGCCGCCGGCCAGGACGGTGGCGCCGGCGCCCACCGCGTCGCCGATGTGCCGCTCGACCTTCGCGACCGCGGCCGGCGAGATCAGCGGCCCCTGCTCGGATCCCTCCTTGAAGCCGTTGCCGACCTTCAGCGCCTCGACCGCGACGCGGAGCCGCTCGACGAACGCGTCGTGCACGCCGGACTGCACGAGGATCCGGTTCGCGCACACGCAGGTCTGCCCGGCGTTGCGGAACTTCGAGGCCATCGCACCGGCGACCGCGGCGTCCAGGTCGGCGTCGTCGAACACGATCAGCGGCGCGTTGCCGCCGAGTTCGAGCGCGACCTTCTTGACGGTGCGCGCGCTCTGCGCCATGAGCAGCTTGCCGACCTCGGTGGAGCCGGTGAAGCTGAGCGCCCGCACCGCCGGGTGCGAGGTCAGGATCTTCCCGATCATCGCCGGCTCGCCCGACACGACGCCGAGCACACCGGCCGGGATGCCCGCCCGGACGCCCAGCTCGGCGAGGGCGGTGGCCGACAGCGGCGTCTCCTCGGCGGGCTTGATGATCATCGGGCAGCCGGCCGCGAGCGCGGGCCCGGCCTTGCGCAGGATCATCGCCGACGGGAAGTTCCACGGCGTGATGGAGGCGCTCACGCCGACCGGCTGGCGCACCGCGAGGAGCCGGCGGCCGGCCGCGTTGGTCGGGATGACGTCGCCGTAGGTGCGCTTGGCCTCCTCGGCGTACCACTCGACGAAGCCGGCGCCGTACAGGATCTCGCCGCGGGCCTCGGCGAGCGGCTTGCCCTGCTCGGCGGTGAGGATCGTCGCCAGGTCGTCGGCGTTCGCGACGATCAGCTCGTACCACCGGCGCAGGATCCGGGCGCGCTCGGGCGCGGTGACGCGCGCCCATCCGGGAGCGGCGGCCTTCGCCGCCTCGACCGCGCGGACCACGTCCGCCTCAGTGGCGGAGGCCATGCGGGCGACGACCGCGCCGGTCGCGGGGTCGAGGACGTCGGCGCGCTCACCGGCCGAGCCGGGCGTCCACTCGCCGTCGATGAAGAGGTCCTCGCGCAACAGGCCGGGATCGCGCAGACGAGTGCGGTCAAAGGTCGAGTTCACGGCGTTCGTCCTCCAAATCCGAAGCCCCGGCATGTCCCGCGAAACAGCAGCTTGTTCGCGGTTTGGCCGGATTGCGGGCAAGTGTACGCTTTGCGGCCATTCCTTGCTACATTGACCGCGCGGTCGCCGGCCCGGCGCCCGACCCGTCTCCTCTCCGACACCGACTCACACGAATGCGGGTGCCCATGACGATCGAGGACATCGACAAAGAGTTCTTCTTCCACCCGTTCACCCAGCTGCGTGAACACCAGCAGCACGGCCCGCTGACCATGGTCGAGGGGCACGGGTCGACGCTGACCGACACGCGTGGCCGGACCTACCTCGACGCGATGGCCGGCCTGTGGTGCGTCAACATCGGCTACGGCAACACCGAGATGGCCGAGACGCTGCGGGTCCAGACCGAGCGGCTGCCCTATTACCACACGTTCGCGTCGATGGGGAACGAACCGGTCGCGCGGCTCGCCCAGCGGCTCATCGCGATGGCGCCGGGGGAGATGTCGAAGGTCTTCTTCGGCAACAGCGGCTCCGACGCCAACGACACCCAGGTCAAGCTCGTCTGGTACTACAACAACGTCCTCGGCCGGCCGGAGAAGAAGAAGATCATCTCGCGGCGCCGCGGCTACCACGGCGTGACGGTGATGTCCGGCAGCCTGTGCGGCCTGCCCGGCATGCACGCCGGGTTCGACCTGCCGCTGCCGATGGTGCACTTCGTCCGTGCCCCGCACCGGCTGTGGGAGCAGCAGGAGGGCCAGAGCGAGGAGGAGTTCGTCCGTGACCTCGCCGACGAGCTGGAACGCCTGATCCTCGCCGAGGGACCCGAGACGGTCGCGGCGTTCATCGCCGAGCCCGTCCAGGCCGCCGGCGGCGTCATCGTCCCGCCCGCGTCGTACTTCCCGGCGATCCAGGAGGTGCTGAGCCGGTACGACGTGCTGCTGATCGCCGACGAGGTGGTGTGCGGGTTCGGCCGTACCGGCGACACCTTCGGCTCGGAGGTCTTCGGGATCCGGCCGGACCTCATCACGGTCGCCAAGGGGATCACCTCGGCGTACGTGCCGCTGTCGGCGTGCATCGTCTCCGCGCCCGTGTGGGACGTGATCGCCAGTGGCGCGGACAAGTACGGCGTCTTCAGCCACGGCTACACCTACTCGGCGCACCCGCTCGCCGCCGCGGCGGCCATGACCAACCTCGACATCATCGAGCGGGACGGGCTCATGCGGCAGGCCAAGGCGCGCGGCGACCACCTCGCCGAACGCCTGCGCGCCGAGTTCGCCGACCACCCGCTGGTGGGCGAGGTCCGCGGCTACGGGCTGCTCGGCGCGGTCGAGTTCGTCAAGTCCAAGGCTCCGTTCACGGCGTTCGACCCGGCGCTGAAGATGTCGGCCGCGGTCGTCCAGCGCGCCCGCGAGCTCGGCGTCATCAGCCGCGCCCTGCCGGCCTCGGACTCGATCGCCTTCTCGCCGCCGTTCGTGGTCACCGAGGACGAGATCGACGAGATGGCCGCGCTGGCCCGGCAGGCCCTGGACGACGTCGCACGCGACCTCCGCCTGCTGCCATGACCGAGCGAAGCGAGGGAATCGGAAGGCGCGTCCCAGTGGTCACTTCCTCCGACGTAGGAGGACTTATGACCGAGCGAAGCGAGGGAATCAGAAGGCGCGTCCCAGTGGTCACTCCCTCCGACGTAGGAGGGCTCATGACCGAGCGGAGCGAGGGAATCGGAAGGCGCGTCCCAGTGGTCACTTCCTCCGACGTAGGAGGGCTCATGACCGAGCGGAGCGAGCAAACGGCGTTCGCGGTCGCCGCCGTGGCGCGGGAGGGCGCGTGACGCCACGGCTCGGTCTCGTCGTCAACCCGATCGCCGGCATGGGCGGCCGGGTGGGCCTGCACGGGACCGACGGGCCGGCGCTGGAGGCGGCGGTACGCCGGGGCGCGGTCGCCGTCGCACCGCACCGCGCGCGCCGCGCGCTGGAGCGCCTGCGCGCTCTGGCGCCGGACGTCCCGGTCCTCGCCGCCGAGGGCCCGCTGGGCGGTGACCACGTGACCGGGGGAGTCGCCGAGATCCTGCCGCGGACGCGAACCGGCCCGACCACGGCGGAGGACACCCGCGAGGCCGTACGGCGGATGGCGGACGCCGGCGTCGCGCTGGTGCTGTTCGCCGGCGGGGACGGCACGGCGCGCGACGTCGTCGAGGCGGCCGGGACCTCGGTGCCGGTGCTCGGCGTGCCGTCCGGGGTCAAGATGCACTCCGGGGTGTTCGCGACCGGACCGGAGGCGGCCGGGGAGACCGCGGCCCGGTTCCTCGCCCGGCCCGGCGCCTGCCGCGACGCCGAGGTGGTCGACCTGGCCGGCGACGGGCCGCGCGTGTTCGGCGTCGCGCGCGTGCCGGACGCGGGGAGCGCGTTGCAGCGGGCCAAGGCGTTCACCGCGCGCTCCGGCGACGCCGACCTCGCCGCGCTCGGCCGCGAGGTGGCCGGGGAGATGCGCGACGACCGGGTCTACCTGCTCGGACCGGGCACCACCGTCGCGTACGTGAACGCCGCGCTCGGCCTGCCCGCGTCGCTGCTCGGCGTCGACGCCGTCCTCGGCGGGCGGCTGGTCGCCGAGGACGCGAGCGAGACCGAACTGCTGGCGCTGCTCGCCGAGCACCCGGCGGCGACGCTGGTGCTCGGCGTCGTGGGCGGCCAGGGCTTCCTGCTCGGCCGGGGAAACCAGCAGCTCAGCGCCACCGTGCTCGACGCGGTCGGCGCCGGCCACATCGAGATACTCGCCGACCGCGGCAAGGTCGCCGCGCTCGACCCGCCGGTGCTGCGGATCGACGTCGGCGACGAGCACGCGACCGCCCCGATCACGGGCTACCGCAAGGTACGCACCGGGCGCGGCCGGAGCACCGTCCTGCGGATCGTCGCCGAGGGCCTGTCTCGAAGTCCCGGTCCGTAGCAGTAGGACGCGGGGCTTTGAGACAGGCCCTAGCGGCGAACAACGTGCACAGAAAGGAGTGGGCGTGGCACATCCGTACATGCCGAACTCGACGCCGGACGCCAGGGCCGCGATGATGCGGGCGGCCGGCGTCACCGACGTCGACGAGCTGTTCGAGCAGATCCCGGCCGACCATCTCGCGGCCGAGCCGATCGCCCTCGGCGACGGCGTCCGCGCGGAGGCGAGCGTGCGCCGGCACGTACGGCGGCTGCTCGACCGCAACGACAGTTGCGCGGAGAACCTGAACTTCCTCGGCGCGGGTTGCTGGCAGCACTACGTGCCGGCCGTCTGCGACGAGATCGCCTCGCGCAGCGAGTTCCTGACCCCCGTCTGGGGCACGCCGTCCTCCGACCACGGCCGCAATCAGGCCTGGTTCGAGTACGCCTCGCAGCTCGGTGAGCTGGTCGGCATGGACTTCGTCGGCCTGCCGGTCTACAGCTGGGGCGCCGCGGCAGGGCACGCGATCCGGATGGCGGCGCGGATGACCGGCCGCCGTGAGGTGGTCGTGCCGGCCACACTCGACCCGGAGCGTCTCGCCGTGATCCGCACCTACTGCGGGGGCGAGGGCGGCGAGGCGATCGCCGTGGTCGTCGCCCGGCACGACCCGGACACCGGACGGCTGGACCTGGCCGACCTGGAGGCCAAGGTCGGCGACGCGACCGCGGCGGTGTACCTCGAGACGCCCAACCACCTCGGCGTGGTCGAGGCCGACGCCGCCGCCGTGGCCCGGCTCGCGCGCGGGCACGGCGCGGAGACGATCGTCGGCGTCGACCCGATCTCCCTCGGCGTGCTCAAGCCGCCGTCGGAGTACGGCGCCGACATCACGGTCGGCACCACCCAGCCGCTCGGCGTCCACATGAACGCCGGAGGCGGTGTCGGGGGCTTCATCGCCACCCGGGACGAGGAGCGGTACGCGCGGGAGTACCCGACGTTGCAGGTCAGCCTCGCGGACACGAGGGTCCCGGGCGAGCGCGCGTTCGGCATGACGCTGTTCCACCAGACCTCCTACGGATCGCGCGAGGAGGGCAACGACTGGACCGGGAACTCGGTCTACCTCTGGACGGTCGTCAACGCGGTCTACATGGCCCTGATGGGACCGCGGGGATTCGCCGACATCGGCGCGACCATCGCGGCGAACAGCGCGTACGCCGCCCGGCGCATCGGCACGGTCCCCGGGGTGAGCGTGCGGTGGCCGTCCGGGTTCTTCAAGGAGTTCGTCGTGGACTTCACCGCCACGGGCCGGACCGTGGCGCAGGTCAACGCGGCACTGCGCGCCCGGGGGATCTTCGGCGGCAAGGACCTGTCCGCCGACTTCCCCGAGCTGGGCCAGGCGGCTCTGTACTGCGTCACCGAGATCCACACGGACGATGACATCACCGCGCTGGTCAGCGCCCTTCACGAGGTGGTCGCCGCATGAACAGCTTCCCCCGCCGCTACCACGCCGCCGTCTGGGACGAACCTCTGATCATGGAGCAGGGCGCGCCCGGCCGCCGCGGCACCGTGCCGCCCGGCCCGATCGAGGCCGCCGGGGACCTGCTGCCGGAGGGCATGCGGCGTACGACGCCGCCGGCGCTGCCGGAGGTCGCCGAGCCCGACGTGCTGCGTCACTACCTGCGGCTGTCACAGCAGACCATGGGCATGATCGGCATCAGCCTGTTCGGCACGTGCACGATGAAGTACAACCCCCGCGTGGGCGAACTGCTCGCGGCACGCGACCAGCTCGCCGAGATCCACCCGCACCAGGACGACGCCGCCATTCAGGGGCTGCTCGAGATCGTGCACGAGTTCGACCTGATGCTGCGCGAGCTGTCGGGGATGGGACGGTTCATCTTCCAGGCCGGCGGGGGCGCGGCGGCCGCCTACGTCCACGCCTGCGTCACCCGCGCGTACCACGAGTCGCGCGGTGAGCTCGCGCAGCGGCGCGACGTGATCACCACCGCCCAGGCCCACCCGTGCAACCCGGCCACCGCGGCGGCCGCCGGATTCAACGTGATCACGCTGCCGGTGGAGCGGGACGGCTACCCGTCCCTGGACGCGCTGCGCGCCGTCGTCGGCGACGGCACCGCCTCGCTGATGATCAACAATCCGGACGACATGGGCATCTACAACCCGCACATCAAGGAGTGGGTGGACCTCGTGCACGAGGCCGGCGGCCTGTGCTTCTACGACCACGCCAACTTCAACGGGGTGATGGGCCGCATCCGGGCGGCGGAGCTGGGCTTCGACGCGTGCATGTTCATGCTGCACAAGACCTTCGGCGCGCCGAAGGGCGGCGGCGGCCCGGCCGTCGGTGCGTACGGCTGCACGCCCGAGCTCGAACCCTTCCTGCCGGGCCCGCTCGTGGTCCGCACGGACTCCGGGTACGAGCGGCGGGAGAACGAGGCGGGCGTGGGCCGGGTCCGCGAGTTCCTGGGGAACCTGCCGCAGGTCGTGAAGGCCTACTCGTGGACGCTGGCGATGGGCGCCGACGGCATCCGCGAGGCGGCCGACATCTCGGTGCTGGCCAACAACTACATGGAGACGCGACTGCTCGCCATCCCCGGCGTCACCAAGTCGTTCGACCACCTCACCGCCCGGCGGCTGGAGATGACGCGCTACAGCCTCGGCGAGTACACGGAGGAGACCGGCGTGACCGCCGTGGACGTCCAGAACCGGATGACCGACTACGGCGTGGACGCGTTCTGGCTCAGCCACGAGCCCTGGATCGTGCCGGAGCCGTTCACCCCCGAGGCCGGTGAGGGGTGGTCGAAGGAGGACATCGACTACTGGATCGACGTGCTGGCCCACGTGATGGAGGAGGGACGCACCGACCCGGAGCTGGTCAGGTCCGCGCCGCACAACCAGGTCGTGGCCCAGATCGACACCGCC
Organism: Actinoallomurus sp. CA-142502; assembly: GCF_050936355.1. Taxonomy (NCBI): domain Bacteria; kingdom Bacillati; phylum Actinomycetota; class Actinomycetes; order Streptosporangiales; family Thermomonosporaceae; genus Actinoallomurus; species Actinoallomurus sp. CA-142502. The sequence goes on along the minus strand of NZ_JBNJMY010000001.1, from coordinate 6,517,244 downwards.
TCCCTCGACGACCCGGCCCGTTGGGCGACGACGTGGCGCGCGTACCGGCGCAAGAACGAGCGACAGAACGAGCGAGAGGTCACGGCGTGAGCGACGTGTCATCGCCGGCCGTCACGGTCGTCGGCGCGGGCAGCATCGGGGTGGCGTGGGCGATCGTCTTCGCCCGCGCCGGCCATCGCGTCGCCCTGTACGACCTCGACCCCGGCCGGGTCGCGGCGGCGCGGCCGGAGGTGGAGCGCCGGCTGGCCGAGCTCGCCGGGTTCGGTCTCGCCGACGAGGCGGCGCTCGACCTCGTCACGGCGACGGCCGACCTCGGCGAGGCGCTGGCGGGCACCGCGTACGTCCAGGAGTGCGTGGTCGAGTCGCTGGAGGTCAAGCGGGAGCTGTTCGCCGAGCTCGACCGGCGCACCGGGCCCGAGGTGGTGCTGGCGAGCTCCACGTCGATGATCCCCTGCTCACGGTTCGCGGACGCGCTGCCCGGCCGGGCGCGGTGCCTCGTCGTGCACCCCGGCAACCCGCCGTACCTGTTGCCGATCGCCGAGCTCGCCCCGGCGCCGTTCACGGCCCCGGAGACGGTCGAGCGCGCCCGAGAGCTGCTGTCCGCGGCCGGCATGGTGCCGGTCCTGGTCGGCAGGGAGAACGAGGGCTTCATCTTCAACCGGCTGCAGGGCGCCCTGCTGCGAGAGGCGTACTGCCTGGTGCGCGACGGCGTCGCCACACCGGCCGACGTCGACCTCGTTGTCAACTCGGGGCTGGGCCGGCGGTGGTCCGTCCTCGGGCCGTTCGCGACCGCGGAGCTGAACACCCGGGGCGGGATCGAGCGCCACGCGGAGGTGCTCGGTCCGGCGTACGCCCGGATGGGCGCCGAACGCGGACAGCACGACCCCTGGACCCCGGACCTCGTCGCCCGCGTCGCCGCGGAGGTGCACGCGACCCTGCCGCCCGAGGACTGGGCCGACCACGTCGAGCGTCGCGACCGCGCACTGATGCGGCTGGAACAGGCACGCCGCGCCGACCCCGAGTCGTTCGGCGGGTTCTCTCCCTCCAGCTGAACCCCCGCGATGAGCCGGCGGTGCTCGAGGGAGTACGGACAGGCACCTTCCGGCACGCTCGGATCGACCCAGGGGCGGACTCCGGACAATCTGAACGATTTATGAAGATTCTCCTGGTCACAGGCATGCACATGGTTTGACACAGTGAGCCGGGTCCGCTCCCTCCGGGAGATCGGTGTCGATCGTTGGAGGTGCCGTGCCGGCCACGCGTACCGCACGACCGCAGGCGAGCCCGCACCCTCCGGGGGCGACGGCGGGCCTGCTTCCGAGGCCCGGGCACGTGTGGGAACGAATGCTCGTCCTGGTCATCGCCGCCGGGGCGGGAGCGGTGCTCGCCGTCTGGTGGCAGGACACGACGGCGGGCTCGCTGCACGGCACCGGTGACTATGTGACCGCGGCGGGGCGGATCGCCGGGATGCTCGGCGCCTATCTGTTGCTCGTGCTGGTGGCGTTGATGGCCCGCGTCCCCCTCCTGGACAACCGGGTCGGCTCCGACGTCGCGGCCCGCCACCACCGGGCACTCGGCGAGTACACGGTGATCCTGCTGGTCTCCCACGCTCTCCTGCTCGTGGTCGGCTACGGGATGCAGTCGGGCACCGATCCGGTCACGGAGACCGTCACGGTGGAGGTCTCCTACCCGGACGTGCTGATGGCCACGGCGGCGCTCGGCCTGCTGGTCATGGTCGGGGTCCTGTCGGCGCGGACGGTTCGCCGCAGGCTCTCCTACGAGACCTGGCACTTCGCCCACCTGTACGTCTATCTGGCGATGGCGCTGGCGTTCGCCCACGAGTTCGCCAACGGCGCCGACTTCTCCAACTCCGTACGCAACCGGGCCATCTGGTCGGCTGCTCACATCGCGGTCCTCGCCGCCGTGCTGGTCTTCCGTCTCGTCCTGCCGGTGTGGCGGTCGGTCCGGCACTCGCTGCGCGTCGCGGAGGTCGTGACCGAGGGGCCCGGCGTCATCTCCATCTACCTGACCGGCCGCCGCCTGGACCGGCTCGGCGCCGAGCCCGGGCAGTTCCTGCGGTGGCGGTTCCTGTCCCGCGGGCTGTGGTGGGAGTCCCACCCGTACTCCCTGTCGGCGGCTCCGACCGACCGTACGATGCGCATCACCGTCAAGAACCTCGGAGACGGCAGCGGGCGGCTCGAGCGGTTGCGGCGCGGCACCCGGGTGTGGATCGAGGGGCCGTACGGAGCGCTCACGGCCCGCCGCGGCGCGATCCGTTCCGGTCTGCGGCGCCCGACCCTGCTGATCGCGGGCGGTGTGGGCATCACACCGATCCGCGCGCTCTATGAGACCTTGCCGGGGTTCGGGGCGGACGTGATCCTGCTGTACCGGGCGGCGCGGCAGGAGGACCTGGTCTTCTGGCCGGAACTGCAGGCCATCGCCCGCAACCGGCGCTTCGGCCTCTATCCGATCGTCGGCGGGGACACGGTACGGGGCCGGAACCCGCTCGACGCCAGGGCGCTATTGAGAATCGTGCCCGACGCGGCCCGGCGGGACGTCTACCTGTGCGGGCCTCCAGGACTGGTCAAGGCCACGACCGAGCAGCTCAAGCGCGCCGGCGTACCCCGGCGCCGGATCCACGTCGAAGCCTTCGACCTGTGAGCCCGGCGGAAAGGTGAACAGACATGATCAAGGTAGCCGTCTCGCTGGTGTCCACGGCCGTCGGCCTGGTGCTGTTGCTGTCATTCAAGTCGCACACGGCGGGTGCGCCGAAGTCCGCGCTCGCCGGCACCGGCTCCACGCCCGCCTCGACCGCCGGACCGGGCGGTGCGGCCGCTCACTCCCCGTCGCCCCGGCGAACGAAGCGTCCCCGGGGAGCGCACGGCACCTTCACCGGTGATCCGATCGACACCCCGTACGGCACGATGCAGGTGGCGGCGGTCGTCTCCAACGGCAGGCTCACCGGCGTCACGGTGCTGCGGCACACTGACGTCGGCGGCCGCAGCGCGCAGATCGACGCCGCCGCGCTCCCGGTCCTGAAGTCCGAGGCGATGTCCGCGCACAGCGCCGACATCGATGTCGTGTCCGGTGCCACCTACACCTCACGGGGATACGCCAGGTCGTTGCAGTCGGCATTGGACAAGGCAGGCATATGACCGGCCGGCGCACGGCGACCGCCCCGATCATGGGGACGGTCATGTCCATCGCGGCGCCGGGCGACACGGATCCGGACCTCTTCGCGACGGCGGCGGAGGCCGCGTTCGCCTGCCTGCGCCACGCCGACGAGGTCTTCTCTCCCTTCAAGACGGACAGTCCGGTCAGCCTGATCAGGGACGGTGCGCTGCGGGTCGCCGGACTCGGCGACCACCCGGAGGGCGCGCGGATCCAGGAGATCCTCGACCTCTGCCATGCGCTCAAGACCGAGAGCGGAGGCGCGTTCGACGCGTGGGCGGTCGGCGACCCGCCCGCCTTCGACCCGTGCGGCGCGGTCAAGGGCTGGGCCGCCGAGCGAGCGAGCGCCGCACTGACCGCACACGGCCTGACCGGCCACACCCTTGGGGCCGGCGGTGACGTCCGGGTCCGCGGTGGGGCCGGCGACCGGCCCTGGCGTGTGGGCATCGCCGATCCTCGCCGGCCGGGGCGGGTGCTCACCGTCGCCGAACTGGCCGACGGGGCCGTGGCGACCTCGGGCACCGCCGAACGCGGCGCGCACGTCTGGGACCCCCGCACCGGCCGCCCCGCCTCCGGCCTGCTCCAGGTCTCCGTCATCGGACCGAGCCTCACCTGGGCCGACGGGTACGCCACCGCCGCGATGGCACTCGGGCCGCAGGCGTACGACTGGCTCACCGACCTCGCCGAGCGGACCGGCTATGAGGGGCTCGTCGTGGATCGCGAGTCCCGCATGCGGTGGACGCCGCGCATGGCGCGGTTCATCCCCGCCCTCGCATCGTAGCTCTCAAAGAGAGATGTTCATTTTCTTGATTCGTTCTTGTTTTACTGCATAGCGTGCTGACCATGAGTGCGTATCGGCTTGCTCACCCGCCGTGGCCAGGGCTTTTCCGTCGGCCGCGTGATCGCCGGCGGTGGGGCTGGCTGCTCGTCGTCGTGACCGCCTGCATCGCGGGAGAAGCCGCCGAATCCGTCGTGCCGGCATCGCACCTGCTAGTGCCACTCGTCGTGGGCTTCGCCGCGGCGATCAGCGGGCTCGTCGCCGGCAAGGTCCCGCCGTCCGTGAACCGCGGTTCCCAGGCCGTCCTCGGCGTGATGATCGGCGCCTCGCTGAGCCCGACGGCGCTGCGTCAGACCGTGACTGCGGCCGTTCCCCTGACCATCGTCACGGCTCTGACCGTCGCGCTCAGCCTGGCCGCCGCCGCGCTGCTGGCCGTGGTCGCCCGGCTCGACCGCCCCACCGCCCTCCTCGGCATGATGGCGGGAGGCTCGGCGGCGGCGGTCGCCTGCGCGGAGGACATGCGCGCCGACGCGCGGCTGGTCGCCGTCATGCAGTACCTTCGCGTGGCTCTGATCGCCGCCACCGCCCCCGTACTGGTGGGCCGGCTTCTCGCCTCACCCGCGCCGTCCGGCGGTTCACACCCTGTCAACCCCCCGGCCTGGCACCTGGTGACCGGCCCGCACCAGGGCGCCGGGCTGGTGCTGGTCGCGGTCATCGCGTTCGCCGGAGCCGTCGCCGCAGGCCGGCTCCGGCTCCCCAGCGCCGCCCTGCTGGGGCCCATGCTGCTCGCGGCGACGCTCACCATGAGCGGAACGACCACCGGTTTCGCCCCGTCCGGTGCGCTGCGAAGCGCGCTGCTGACCGTCATCGGCCTGGACGTCGGCCTGCGGTTCACCCGTTCGGCCCTCACCCGGATGGGCCGGCTGCTGCCCCTCGCCCTGGCCTGCTCCGTCGTCGTCAGCGTCGCCTGCGCGATGCTCGCCTGGCCGCTGTCCAGGCTGGTGCACATCCCGTTGACGGACGCCTATCTGGCCACCACCCCCGGCGGGATCAACGCCGTCATCGCCACCGCGGCCGCCTCCAACGCCAACATCCCGTTGATCTCCAGCGTGCAGAGCCTCCGCCTGTTCTGCATGGTGTTGCTCGCCCCGCTCCTCATCCGCCTGGCGGTGCGGTGGCAGGACCGATCCGCCGGCGGAGCCCTCACCGCGTCTCCGGCCGAAGGCCGCCGAGCTGAGCGGGCCCGACCGCAAGCGGCGCGCTCCGCCGAATGAACCGGTCGTACGGCCGGTCCTGCCCAAAGGGGACCTTCGTCCCTGTCCGCCTGATCGACGTCCGCACAGACTGGAAGCCGCCCCCTCCGTGACCGTCGCGTCGGCACGATGACAGGGGGGAGACCCGATGATCCATCAGACGGCCTCGACCGGGCTCAACGTCCTCCTGCGACGGACGCGGGTCCCGCTGTGGCGGCGGATCGTCTCACCACTGCGCGATCCGCTGATCGTGGTGCTGCTGGTGACCGCCGCGCCGACCGTCGCCACCGGTGACCGGACCGACATGGCAGGAGATCCGCGCCGACCACGCGACCAGCGCCCTGTCCGACCTGACCGCGCCGGCCGCGCGGGTCCTCCCGATCGCCGTCGTCCTCACCGCTGTCACGGTCGGGGTGGCCGTCTGGGCGCACCACACCGGCCGGCCCTGGCAGAGCATGGCCTTCTTCACGCTCGGCGCCGCCCAGCTCGGGGTCGCCGTCGGTTCCCGCTCCCGGCCGCGATCCTGGGCCAATCCGATGCTTCTGGTCGCCGTCGCCTCCGCCCTCGCGCTGCGACTGGCCGGGCTCTACCTGCCGCCGCTGCGCGATCTCCTCGGCACCCGGCCGCTGACCGGCCCCGACCTGGCGATCGCGATCGCCCTGTCCGTCCTCGGCTGCGCCGCCGTACGCCTCGACCGCATCCTGCGTCCGGGTCGGCCCTCACCACCGGATCGCCTCGCCTCCACCGGCGAAGAATTCCATCCTGAAAGGCGGGCAGATGTCCTTCTTCCACGTCGTCAACCCACATGTCGAACGCCATGGCGCCGGGCGTTCCGGCTGGCTGCGCGCCGCCGTCCTGGGCGCCAATGACGGGCTGGTGTCGACCGCCGGCCTGATGGTCGGCGTCGCCGCCAGCCAGGCGAGTACCGGAACCGTCGTCACGGCCGGCCTGGCCGGTGTCGCCGCGGGTTCGATGGCCATGGCCGCCGGCGAGTACGTCTCGGTCAGCTCGCAGGCCGACCTGGAACGCGCCGACGCGGCGAGGGAACGGACCGAGCTCCGGCAGGATCCCGAAGGCGAACTCGACGAGCTCACCGGCATCTACCAGGCGCGCGGGATCCCGTACGAGCTGGCCCGGCAGGTCGCCATGGCCCTCCACCGGACCGACCCGCTCCACGCGCACCTGCGAGACGAGCTCGGGCAGAGCGAGACGACCGCCGCCCGTCCCCTGCAGGCGTCCGCCGCCTCGGCGGCCAGCTTCCTGATGGGCGGGCTGATTCCCTTCCTCGGCCTCCTGGCGCCGAGTTCCGCGACGCGGCTGTGGCTCATCGTCGCGGTGACCCTCTGCGGCCTGGCCGTCGCCGGCGTCCTCGGCGCCGTGGTCGCCGGCAGCCATCCCCTGCGCCCCGCGCTCCGCGTCGTGATCGGGGGAGGTCTGGCGATGGCCGTCACCGCGGCCGTCGGCCACCTCGCCCACATCTCGGGGATCTGACCGCTCATCCGGGTTCTGCGATGAAAGCGTCAGTGGTGGAGGCGGTGTTCGACGACGGCGGTGAGGTGGCGCACCTCGTGGAGGGCGGCGGCGGAGACGCCGATCGGCCGGGCGTGGTAGCGGTCGCGGGCCTGGTCGAGCTGTTGGGCGCTGTCGTGTCCGGCTTCGGCGGTGCTGAGCAGGGCCGCGGTGAGGAGGGCGAGTAGGAGCGCCGCGATGGCGGGGCGGCGTCGTGGAGTGCCGGCGAGTAGCGCGCGTACCCGGTCGCCGACGCCTGCCTTGCCGAAGCACAGCACCGCGTCGCCGGGGGAGGCCCGCTGTTTCTCTTCGTGGGCGGCGAGCGCGGCGCGGGCGAGTGCCCGGGCGGCGAGGTGCCGGTCGTCGGTGGTGGCCGCCGCGTCCTCGTCGGCCCAGCGTTCGGTGAGGTGGTGGACGGCCGCGGGGAGCGTGGCCAGGATCGGGTTGGCCGCGGCGATGAGGGTGGCCAGGGTGCGGTGGCGGTGGTGACGGTGGTTCAGGTGTGCGGTCTCGTGGGCCAGCAGCACGCGGCGTTCGTCGTCGGTGAGGGTGCGCAGCATTCCGGTGGAGACCACGATCCGGCCGCCCCGCTCGTCGCGGGTCGGAACGGCGAACGCCTCGATCCCCGGCTCGTCGATGACGACGAGATGCCCGTCTCCGAGCCGCCGGGCTTCGCGCCGTACGTGGTGCAGCGCGCGCAGCCGGCGTGCCGTCGCGAAGGCGAGCGCGCACGCCAGCGCGGCGAGCGTGACGCAGGCCGCCTTGGCGGCCGGTGCCGGGACCGGGTCGTGGTGGTGAAGGTGGTCGCCGGACCAGGCGCCGACGGCGGCCACCAGCGGCAGTCGCGCGATCAGCGTCCACGCCAGCAGGCCCAGCGTCAGCGGCACGGTGACCGCGCAGCCCAGCGCGGCGGTGAGCAGGAGGCGCGTGCCGGCCCTGGGCGGCATCCGGCGCGCCAGTCGTGGTCCGGCGATCGCGAGGAGCGCGGAGACCACGAACGGCAGGTAGACGATGACGTGCATGTCAGGGGCCGTCTTCGCCGCGGAGCAGCCGTTGCAGCAACGCCTCGTCCTCCGGGGGCAGGGAGGAGACGAAGCGGGTGAGCACGCCGGCGCGGTCGGTCCGGCGGCTCAGCAGCTCGGTCATCGCCCGGGCGGTGTGGTCGGCCTCGTTCACCGCGGGGGTGTAGGTGTAGCCGCGTCCGGTCGGTTCCCGGGTGACCAGGCCTTTGCGATACAGGCGGGTGAGGGTCGACATCACGGTGGTGTAGGCGAGCCGGTGGCCGAGGTGGACCTGCACGTCGCCCGGGGTCATCGGCCGGCCGGTGGCCCACAGCACCGCGAGCAACTCGTCCTCCAGCATGCCCGGCGGGCGCCGGCCGGGCGGGCTTTCTTCCGGCGATGCGTTCATCGAGCCTCCCCATCCATGTCGGCATCATACGCATCAGCTAGTACTATCCGCCGAGTACTACTCCAATAGTAGATAGGTCGTCGCGGCGGACGCGCCCCGCAGCCGGACCCATACGACTCGGAGACACACGTGACCATGCCGAACAATCCACTCGGAGCGCGGGCGGCGCCATTCGCCGACGACGAGGCCGCCTTCCACGCGCGCCGGCTGGCGGCCTATCGCGACGACGGGCCGATCGCGGGCGTCCTGGGCCGGCTGGCCCGCGGGCAGTTGCCTCCCCTGCCGCCGCTGATCGTGGCCGCCGTCGTCACGCTCGTCCTGCTGGTCGCCGGTGTCGGCGGCCAGACCAGTCTCGTGCTACTCGCCCCCGTGCTGGCGCTGCTGCTGGCCGGCCCGGGCTCGGCGCACCCGCACGGCGGGCGGCTGGACTGGGCGGCGCCCATCATCATCCGGCTCATCGAGTACGGCTACCTCGCCACCGTGGGCTTCTCTCACGCGGTTCCCAAGCCGCTGGTCTACGTGCTCCTCGGCGTCCTGGCCTTCCATCACTACGACACCGTCTACCGGACCAGGCAACGGCTGTGGCCGGCCGCCTGGGTCTTCGACGCCGGACTGGGCTGGGACGGCCGGATGCTCATCGGGGGCATCGCCGCCATCGCGCACATCGCGTGGCCGGCTTACGCGGTGCTCACGTTCTACCTCGGCGTCCTTTTCGTCGCCGAGAGCGTCCATGCCTGGAGCCGTACCGACCAGCGCGGAGTCATGGCCGACCTCGAAGAAGAGGACGTCACCGAGACCGCTCCGCCCGACGTCGACTGAGGCCGTCGACGATGCTTGCGGCGGTCGGTCCTGGCCATGCGGGCGCCACTTCGGCTCCGGCGACGTGCCGCCGCCCGGCCCGATGACGCGCGCCCGCACCGGCCGCAGATGCTCCCTCGGGGCGTGGTTCCTTCAGGCCGGGAATGCGGTCGTACGGTGCGCCGCGACCCGGCCGCTTGGCGTGAGAGCGGCCTGACCGGTGTCGATGGAATCCTTGCCACCGCCTGCGCATCGCCTTGTTGCGTTCCAGAGCCCTGAACGACGCTTCGTTGCGCGGTGCGCGGCCTCGAGTTCGATGGGAATGGAACAGGCAAGCTCGATGCGGGCAATGAGGTTTTCGCGGATGTCGATCAGGTGCGTTCGCTGGGCATGGCGGCATCTCACGCTCCCGGCTCTATGGCCGGCCTGATGTCCGAGCCGAGATCGAATGGCTCCGTGACGTGAGCCGCCCCGGCGACTCGCAGAGAGAATCAGCGTCTGTGTCGGCACTCACGCGCTCGGTGACCAGCGGGAATCCGCACGCCCAGGCCCCACATGGCTTGGACTATCGGTCAGCGCGGATTGTGTTGTGACTCGTACAGGCCCGGTGAAAGAATGCGTCGGCGGTCGGCACCGACCTGGCGGAGTACCTGGGAGAAGAATGAAGGACTGGATACCTTTTCTGCAGGCTCTGATCTGGCCGGTCGTGGTGCTGACCTTCGCATTCAAGTTCCGCGTCGGCTTGGGGCGACTCATCGAAGCGATCAACAGCCGAGTCGAGCGCGGCGACTCCTTCGAGGCGGGGGCATCAGGGATAAAGCTCGGACCCTCGTCCCCGCGGACCGCGGCCGGGGTCGAGCCCCAGCCGGGCGCGCAGCCCGTTCTTGAAGTGCCGCCGCCACTGGCCGAACTCACCGAGCCCTCGACCGATGCCGCTCCCAGAGTCCATCTGGTCCACAGCGCGCACCGCGACAGTGCACTCGACCGCAACGGCTACAGATACTTCCGGCTCCGCATCGCCCTTGAGGGCGACAGCGACTCCGATCTCGACCGTGTCACCAAGGTCGTCTACCATTTGCACCCGACTTTCCGAGACCCCGACCGCGTCGTCACGAATCGCTCGACCGGCTTCGAGCTCACCACGGCGGCCTGGGGGATGTTCAACCTGACGGCCGACGTTTATGTGAAGGGCAGCACCGAGCCCATACGGCTGGAGCGTTACCTGAACTTCTGACCGTGCGCGACCACGCGCGGCCGTGGCGGCGGTTCAGCGGTTCGGTCATCGCGCGGGCGGGTGAGCGGAGGCGGCCGGCGGAAGGAAGGCGTACCAGTGGCCGGTGCCGGTGACGCCGGTGAGTTTGCGGCGCTGCCAGGTGGTCAGGAACGGCGCCGGCGCCTTCTTCGTCCGGCTGATGACGGCGACGTGCCGGCCGGCCGCGAGCGCGGCCGTGATGGCGGTGGGGGTTTGGGCACCGCCCCAGTCGGACCAGATGCCGCGTGACGAACAACGCGCGTAGTAGGCGATCTGGACGGCATCGTGCCCGTACAACAGGCACGGTGCGGTGACGCCGAGCCGTTCGACCCGGTCGGCGACCTGACGGTCGGCGGATCGAACGCGGACCTCGTACGGCACCAGGCGCGCCAGGGTACGGGCCTGCAGACCGGCGTAGGCCGCGATGCTCACGACGGCGACGACGACGGCTGGGACGCGCAGCCGGCGGGGAGGCAGCCGGCACAGTCCGGTGATGCCCTCGGCGACCGGCAGCGCGGCCAGCGCGTACGCGGGGAGGAGGAAGCGGGGCGCGGCGTAGCCGACGATCAACAGGTAGGAGGCCGCGATGGTGGCGGCGGTGGTCGTCGCGAGCGCGGCGGCGGGCAGGTACGGGGATCGCTGGTGGCGCAGGACGGCCAGACCCGCCATCGCCAGGACGGGGATCGCGGCGAACCACAGAACGTCCAGGCGCGGGACGGCGCCGCAGTCGACGGGTGGGCGGCACAGCAGCGGCCCGTCGAGTGCGCGCAGGTGGGCGACGAGGCTGAAGTGCAGGCCGGTCTCGTTCTCGGCCCCGGCGCCGTGCAGCCGCGCGAGCGGTCCGCCGTACGAGACGTACGCCTCGACGATCCACTCGGCCCATCCGACGGCCAGACCGCACAGCGCCGACAGCGACGGTCCCCGGCGCCGTTTGACCGCGCCGGCGGCCAGCAGCGGCAGGGCGATCCAGACGGCGTCGAAGGGCCGCATCAACGCGGTGACGGCCAACGCGGCGATCAACCCCACCCGCGGCGTCCACGCCCGGGGTTCGGCGACGGCGCGGAGGAACCACCCCACGGAGGCCACGGCGCCGAAGGCGACGTAGGGGTTGGGCATGGCCTCGTTGCCGTAGAAGATGGTCAGCCACTGGACCGCGAACAGTGCCGCGGCCAGCGGCACGATGAGGCTGCGGCGGAGTCTCAGCCAAGGCCAGAAGGCGGCGGCGAGGCAGGCCGCCGACACCAGGCTCAGATACACCCGGACCGCGATCACCGAGTCGGTGATCAGCGAAACCGGTGCGACGAGCAGCACGATCCCGCGGGCCCGCGGGGCGGAGAAGACCGCGGCCGGCACCCCGCGCGCGACCTGGCTGACATAGACCGTCTCGTCCCAGCCGAGCGGCACGCGGCTGGTCACGAGGAGCTGGACGAGTCCGTAGCCGACGGCGACAACGCCCAGAGCGAGCACCAGACGCCGGGAGTGCGTACTCGGTCCGGCCGGCGGACTGACAACACCGCGACCGAGGTCCTCGCGCGCAGAACCGCGGCCCGCCGGAGAAGGCGTCGCCGCTTCCTCGCCGTTAACCATGGACATGCGACCCTCATTCACTACCGCGACGGACACGAATGCCTACTACTGCAGTAGTACGCTTTCGATAGTAATGCGGACGTAAGCGGATCACTCGGATCGGGGCAGGTCCCTGGTCTACGGCGGTCGCAGTAGGCCGGTCTGATAAGCCAGTACGACGGCCTGGACACGGTCGCGGAGGCCGAGTTTGGGCAGGATGCGGCTGACGTGTGTCTTCACGGTCGCCTCCGACAGCCCGAGTTCGGTGGCGATCTCGGCGTTGGAGAGTCCCTTGGCCATCTCGATCAGCACCTCGCGTTCCCGGTCGGTGAGCCGGCCGAGGCGCGGGTCGTCGGCCGGGCCGGGCCGTGCGGGGTTCCGGCGGGTGAACGTCTCGATGAGCACGCGGGTGAGCCGGGGCGCGACGACGCCGTCGCCGGCGGCGACCGTACGGATGCCCGCGATCAGTTCGGCGGGCTGGACGTTCTTGAGCAGGAATCCGGCGGCACCGGCGTGGAGGGCGGCGAACGCGTACTCGTCGAGGTCGAACGTCGTGAGGATGAGGACGCGCGAGCCGGCGTGGTCGCGGGTGATCCGCTCGGTGGCCTCAAGGCCGTCCATGCCCGGCATCCGTACGTCCATGAGCACCACGTCGGGGCCGGCCGAGGCGACCTGGGCGAGGGCCTCGGCGCCGTCGCCGGCCTCACCGACGACGGCGATGTCGGGCTGGGTCTCCAGCACCAACCGGAAGCCCATGCGCAGCAACGGCTGGTCGTCGACGAGGAGAACGTTGATCATCGGGTGCTCCTCAGCTGGGACGGTTCGAAGCGCGCGTGGACCCGCCAGCCGCCGTCGGGCAGCGGACCGGCACGCAACCGGCCGCCGTACACCGCGACGCGTTCGCGCATCCCGGCGATGCCGTGGCCGGTGCGCCGCCCCGCCGGAAGGCGGGCGGCCGGCCGCCCGTCATCGGTGATCTCGACCTCCACGTGCGCCGTGGTGTACTCGAGCCGTACCCGGGCGCCGGTGCCCGGCGGGGTGTGCTTCCGGACGTTGGTGAGCGCCTCCTGGACGAGACGGTAGATGGTGAGTTCGGCCCCGGAGGCCATGGCGGGCGGTTGCCCGGTGACCACGAACTCCACCGGGAGCCCCGCGGCGCGGACCTCGGTGAGCAACGCGCCGAGCTGGCCCAGCCCCGGCTGCGGGCGCCGTAGCCCGGCGGAGGGCGGGGCGTCCTGGCGGAGTACGTCCAGGACGCGCTGCATCTCCGCGATGGCCTGACGCCCGATCTCCGACGACTTGGACACGGCCTCGGCGGCCCGCTCCGGTGCGACCGGGAGGGCGTACGCGGCGCCGTCGGTGAGGGCGACCATGACCGACAGGCTGTGGGTGACGATGTCGTGGACGTCACGGGCGATGCGCGCGCGTTCCTCGGCGGCGACGATCTGCGCCTGCTGGTCGCGCTCCTTCTCGAGGCGGGCGGCGCGGTCTTCCACTGACGCCAGGTAGGCGCGGCGGGTGCGCATGTTCAGCCCGATGACGGCGGCGGCCGTGGTCATCCCGGACAACAGGACGAAGACCTTCTGCAGGTGGCCCGGCGGGGCCCACTGAACGGTGGCCAGCGCGACGCCGAGTTCCACGATGCCCGCCGCGACGAGCAGCCGCCGCAGCGTCGAGTGGGCCGCGACCGAGTACAGCGCGATGAGCACGGCGACGTCTCCGGTCGACAGGAGTACTCCGCCGAGCCACTGGGCGAACGCCAGCGCCGCGACCACGCTGAAGGCCGTGAACGGCGTACGTCGCCGCCAGATCAGCGGCACGAGCAGCGAGATCTGCAGCGCCCAGCCGAGAAGAGGCTGCTTCGGCGGCTCCCGGAACAGGTGAGGTACCCCGAACAGAAGCACGACGAGCGCGAACGCGCTGTCGACGGCGGCGGGATGCCGTCCGGCGAGCGCACGCAGGCGAAGGCCCCAGCGCACGACGAGTGCGCCGGGGCCGGCCTCGGGCGAAGAAGCGATCATCGATCGTCAGGCGTCCCTGCGCTTGAGCAGGTACGCGGCCACCGCCATCGCGATGGCGGTGTAGAGAACGAAGACCCCGAACCCCGTCCACGGGCCGAGCGATCCCGGGTCGGGGGTGTTGGTGAGCAGGTCGCCACCGGCGTTGCTCGGCAGGTACGGCGAGACGTGCTTGCCCCAGGACGTGAGGTTGAGCACCTCACCGAGGACCGGGAGCACCAGCAGGATGCCGAACAGCGCGGCGATGGCCCCGGCGGTACTGCGGATGATGGCGCCGAGCGCGGTGCCCAGCAGCCCGACGACCGTGAGGTAGAGCCCGACCCCGGCGACGATCCGGAGTGCCTGCGGCGAGGAGAGCGTGGCCTGGACGTGGTGGGTGGACAGGATCGCCTGACCGCCGAGGAAGGTCACGAACGACACGATCTCCATCAGGACCAGGACGACCACGCTGAACACCGCGGCCTTGGCCCACAGCACGGGGAGCCGGCCGGGGACCGCGGACAGGGTGGCGCGGATCATCCCGGTGGAGTACTCGCCGGTGATGACCATGACGCCGAGCACCCCGACGGCGAGCTGGGCGATGACGTACGGCCGTAGCGGCACGGTCACCGCGATGGTCGCGGCGTGCTCGATGGGGTGGCGGTGGTCGCCGAGCCGGCTGGCGAACCCCCAGCTGAAGAGCATGCCGAGGCCCACGGTCGCGACGATCGCGGCGAACAGCGACCAGAAGGTGGAGCGCAGGGTCCTGAGCTTGATCCACTCGGAGTTCAGGACGCGCAGCTGGGTGACCCTGCCGGTCCGAAGGGGAGTGGTGGCGGTGGTCATGCCGCGGACCTTTCTGCGGTACGGGCGGGGGCCCGGTATTCGACGGACTCGCCGGTCAGCTCCATGAACGCCTCTTCCAGCGAGGCCTGCTGCGGCGCCAGCTCGAACAGCGTCACGCCGTTGTCTCCGGCGATCGTGCCGATCTGGTCGCTGGTCAGCCCGCTGACGAGCAGGGTGCCCTCCGCGATGTCCGCCACCGTGACGTCGGGGCCCGCCAGCAGGTCGCGCAGCCGCGCCGCCTGGGGAGAGCGGACCTTGACCCGGCCGGCGGAGGCGCGCTCGATGAACTCGGTGACGGAGGTGTCGGCGATCAACTTCCCCCGGCCGATGACGATGAGGTGCTCGGCGGTCAGGGCCATCTCACTCATCAGATGCGAGGAGACGAACACGGCGCGTCCCTCGGCGGCCAGATCCTTGAGCAGGTTACGGATCCACAGGATGCCCTCCGGATCCAGGCCGTTGACCGGCTCGTCGAGGATCAGCGTCCTGGGATCGCCCAGCAGCGCCGACGCGATCCCGAGACGCTGGCCCATGCCGAGAGAGAAGCCGCCGGCGCGCCTGCGGGCGACGTCGCGGAGGCCGACCAGATCGATGACCTCCTCGACCCGGCCACGGGGGATGCCGGTGGTCGCGGCGAGCGCGAGCAGGTGGTTGTAGGCGGTCCGGCCCGTGTGGATGGCCTTGGCCTCCAGCAGGGCGCCGACCTCGTGCAGGGGCGCCGCGTGGTCGGCGTACGGCCGGCCGTTGACGGTCACCGAGCCGGAGGTCGGCTGGTCCAGGCCGAGGATCATACGCATCGTCGTGGACTTGCCGGCCCCGTTCGGGCCCAGGAACCCGGTGACGACCCCGGGTTTGACGGTGAACGACAGGTCGTTCACCGCTGTCTTGTCGCCGTAGCGCTTGGTCAGGCCCTTGGCCTCGATCATCATCGGTTCCTTGGAAGGTTCAGGGGCGTACTCAGGGAGAACGCTAGGCGTCGCCGTGGGCGCATTCGTCGCCCGCCCGGACGATTCCGGCAGGTGGCGGAGCTACACCGGCCGATGTACACGTACATCGCGGGATGGACGGGGCCGCGCCGGGACGCCGCCACAGGCTCGGCGTCGTGCCGGTCTCCGAGACCGCGTGCCGTCAGGCCGGCTGGAGCCCGGTGCGCCGTTCCTGGAGGTGTGCCCAGGCCATCAGACCGAACAGAACGGCGAGGAGAACGGCGGATGAGCCGGCGGTCCCGAGGTCCAGCCCGCCTTTCGCGGCCGGCTTGGTGAGCAGATCACCCGCAGTGGCGCCGAACGGGCGGGTCAGGACGAAGGCGAGCCAGAACAGCAGGACGTTCGGTACGGCGGGCACGTACTTGAGCGCGAGGAGCCCCGCGAGCAGCCCGGTGATCAGCAGGGCGCCGCCGCCGTAGCCGAGCCCCGAACTGTCGGACAGAAAGTCGCCCATGGACGTGCCCAGTGTGTTGGACACCAGGATCGCCGCCCAGAACAGTCCTTCGCCCCGGAACGTGTCGATGTCGCGGATCTGGAACGTCAGACCGGTGAACTTCCAGATGACGAAGATGACGATCAGCACCGAGACCAGAATCGCGGCGCCGGCGGGGTAGCCCAGGCCGAGGCCCTGTGGTCCCCAGCCCAGCGACTTGTCCCCTTTGGGGAGGTATTCGGCGCTCGCTTCGCGGTTCATGAAGTCCGACATCGTCGTCCCGGCCATGCTCGTGGACAGGATGACCGTCCAGTAGAAGAACGGGTTGTACCGCTTGGACGCGAGCTGGATCACAAGCGTGGCGACGAAGATGAGGAAGAGCGCGATGGTCGTGACGAAGTAGCCGAGCTTGAGGGTCTGGGAGAACAGGTCGCCTGCCGTCTCGCCGAGCGTGGTCGCCGCGATTTTCATCACCCAGAAGGCCAGGGTGACCTCGGGGAGTTTCTTCATCACGTACTTACCGGCACCGGCGATGTCGGCCTCGGTGAGAAGTTCCGATCGTGTCACTGAATCTCCAGACGGCTTTTTCGGGTTTCGGTGTCGCTTCGGCGTACGGCGATCTCGCTGCTGGCCGGCCGCGATGCCGTGAGCAGGCGAAGACGGTCACCGGCGTGCACCGACGGTGACGGCTACGTACCCCTCCGCGATCTACTACCGCAGTAGTTGTACTACATCTCGAGGCGAGACCGTTACTCGGCGGTGATATGTCTGGGTAGTCGCGATTCTTTGCTTATGCGTAACCCTGTGCCTGGCCGGCCGGCCATGGAATTGCTGCTGATCCGGTTCGTGGCTGATTGGCTCGGAGCGGAAGGCACGGTCGCCGATGAGGGACGGGAATGGCGATGGCGGAAGGGCGAAAGTGACGTACAACGACGGCGCTCAGGATCGTCGTATGTGATCCGGCGAGGCTGAGGTCTGGCGGCGAGGACCGCAGGGGCCTTCTCGCGTGGTGCATGGCGGTGGCCACGGCCGGTGGGTTGTTGAAAGAAGCGGTCGGCTTGGGGACGGCGAGGTCGGCGCGGTGGTGGTGGCCGGCGGGGGTTCGTCGTGGCATGCCGGCAGCGGCGGCCCGTCATTGAGGACCCCGCCAGCGAGGCCGCCAGCGAGGCCGTCAGTGAGACGCCGTCCGTGAGAGGGCGTCCGTGAGAGGGCGTCAGTGAGAGACCCGTTGACTGCGGGCCGGTCGGTCGGGCCGCGGGGCGGTCTCAACGGATGGTGTCCATGGGCGGTAGGTCGTTCGGAGACGCGGTCGCCTGGCGGACCGTGAGGTCGATGCGATAGGGCCGCGGTTGGAGGCTCGTCGTCTCGCGTAGGGGATGGTTCGGCGGTGAAGCCGGTGCTTCCACTGGGTGATCTACAACGTAAAGGAGCTGGCCTGCAAGCCACCGTTGCGATTCGCGAGGTACAGGACTGCGGCTAAGGAAGCGCAGCCCTCTCAGAGGGGCAGGCGGAGGTGGCCACGGCTGGGATCCGTCGGAACGCGTGGTCGGCCGAGGTCTGTCGGAAGGGGCGGTCGGCAGGGGACGGTGAGCTTGAGGCGTGAGCTTGGGCGGTAGGGGACGGCGAGCTCGGACGGTGAGGTGGCGTGGTGGGGCGTCGGTTCGGGGGCTTGGGGTCCGGGGGGTGGGCGACAGCCCGCTGAGGCGGCGCTGCGGCTCAGAGGGCTGGGCGGCGTTCGCCGTGGTGGGTGGCCTGTTCGAAGGCGTGGCCGGCTTGGAGGACGAGCAGGTCGGCGCGGTGGGGGCCGATTACCTGGAGGCCGATCGGGAGGCCGTCGTCGGTGAAGCCGCCCGGGACCGACAGGGCCGGGCAGCCCGTCGCGGAGATGAAGTAGGCCGAGCGCATCCAGTCGACGTACGACGTCATCGGCTCGCCGGCGATCTCCGTTGGGTACTCCAGGCCGGCGTCGAACGGAGGGACCTGGCTGACGGGGGCGAGCAGCACGTCGTAGCTCTCGAAGAAGCGGCGCACGTTGTGGTACAGCCGTGTGTGCAGGACCTCCGCGCGGCCGACCTCGGGGCCGGTCAGGCGGCGGCCCTCCTCGATGTTGGCGACGACCGACGGCTTCAGCTGGTCGCGGTGGCGGTCCATCACCGTGCCGAGCGCGAGCTCGAACTTCCACGCCCGCAGTACACGGAAGACCTCGTCGGCCCCGCTCAGGTCGGGGCACGCCTCCTCGACGACGCAGCCCAGCTCGGTGAAGACCTTGGCGGTGCCCTCCAGCGCGGAGATCACCTCGGGGGCGAACGGCATCGA
This sequence comes from Actinoallomurus sp. CA-142502, assembly GCF_050936355.1. Taxonomy (NCBI): domain Bacteria; kingdom Bacillati; phylum Actinomycetota; class Actinomycetes; order Streptosporangiales; family Thermomonosporaceae; genus Actinoallomurus; species Actinoallomurus sp. CA-142502. Next base: position 6,498,929 of record NZ_JBNJMY010000001.1, on the reverse strand, counting down.
GCCGTCGAGGCGGGGGGCCCACGCCACCCGGAGGCCGGTCAGGTCACGTTCGAGTGGCACCGCGAACGCCGATCCCGGGGTCTCCAGCGCGATCGGGGAGCGAGGGTCGGGGCCGGCGAGCACGGACAGCAGCAGGGCCACGTCCGCGACGTCGCGCGCCATCGGCCCCTGGACGCCCATCGTCGCCCAGGCCGCGGCGTCCGGCCAGCTCGGCACCCGGCCGGGCGACGGGCGCAGCCCGACGACGTTGCAGAACGAGGCCGGGTTGCGCAGCGAACCGCCCATGTCGCTGCCGTCGGCCAGCGGGTGCAGCCCGGCGGCGAGCGCGGCCGCCGCCCCTCCGCTGCTGCCGCCCGCCGACCGTGAGAGGTCATAGGGGTTGCGGGTCGTCCCGAACAGGGGGTTGAAGGTGTGCGACCCGGCGGCGAACTCCGGGACGTTGGTCTTGCCGAGCATGACCGTGCCGGCCGCGCGCATGCGCTCGATGACGAGCTCGTCGAGCTCCGGGACGTTGTCGGCCAGCAGCGGAGACCCGGACGTCGTGAGGACGCCGGCGGTCTCGTGCGTGTCCTTGTGCGCGACCGGAAGGCCGAGCAGGGGCGGCGGCTCCGTGCCGCTCGCGAGGAGCGCGTCGGCCTCGTCGGCCTCCCGGAGGGCGCGGTCGGCCGTGAGGGTAACGATCGCGTTGATCCGGGGGTTGACCGCCTCGATCCGCGTGAGGTGCGCCTCGGTCACCTCACGCGCGGACAGCTCGCGGTCGCGGACGCGGCGGGCCAGCTCACGCGCGCTCAGGAAGTGGATCTCCTCCGCCAACGGGTCTCCTCCGAGGTCGCCCCGGGGCGTCGCCGCCCGAGGGGTGCAGATTCGCAGAGCTCCAACTTTGGCCTCCGGCGGAACCCGTGTCCATGCTGATTCAGGGCTGTGGGTAAGTCTCGAAGACGCCGTCCGGGTCGTAGCGCGCCCGCAGGTCCTGGAAGCGTTCCCAGGCCGCGGCGGTGAAGGAGCGCCGGGCGCGCTGCGGTTCGGCGGCCAGGTCCGTCTCCGCGACACAGCGGCCGGTGGCCTGTGGCTCGGCGGCGGCGGTGAGCTCGCGCAGCCAGGCGAGGTTGGCTCCGTCGGCCGACCGGTCCGTCCACATCGCGTAGCAGCCCAGGCGGATCCGCCCCAGCGGGGCGAACGCCATCTCCGGCACGGCCGGACCGCCGGGGGCCGGCTCCGCCACCACGATCGACTCCGGGGACGGCGCGTTCTCCACGTACCGGGCGAGGCCGGGCAGCAGGCCGCTGAAACCGCCGTTCAGCCACAGGGAGTCCGCGGCGGTACGGCGGCCGCCCGGCCACAGGGCGGCCGAACCGGTGAACAGCACCGCGAACGGCGTCGGCTGGTCCACCTGCCGGATCAGCGCCCGCCCGGCGAACGGGCACTCGCGCAGCGGTTCCAGGCACCGGATCGCGTCGTTCCACGCGCAGGAGAAGGCCGTCGCGGTGACGACCACGACCTGCAGCGGGGAGCCGCCGTCGGCCGTGGTGAGGGCCACGCTGAGCTCCACGTTGGCCGGTATCGCCCCCGTGATCTCATCGGCCCAGTACGCGACGTCCTCCACGTCGGCGAGCGGGAAGACGTACCGGGTCGTCATGATCGCCGGCGGCAGGTGCCGCAGCCGGAGACGGAACGAGGTCACCGCGGCGAAGAATCCGGGCCCGCCTCCGCGCGCCGCCCAGAGGAGGCCGGAATTCTCGTGATCGTCACAGTGGACGATCTCGCCGGTCGCGGTGACGGCCTCGATCGCCTCCACGCTCGCGCACGCGGGCCCCCAGGCGCGGGAGTTCCACCCGATCCCCCCGGCCAGCACGAACCCGCTCAGCGCGACCGAGCCGCGGTGCGCCACGGGGAAGGCGCGGTCGCGGTCCGCGAGGGCGCGCGTCAGATCCTGGCAGCTCACCCCGGGCTGTACGGTCGCCGTGCCGTTCTCGACGCCGCATCCCCGCAGGCGGGACAGGTCGATCAGCATGCCGCCGTCCCGCAGGGGCGCGCCGCCCCAGCCATGCTCGCCGGCCCGTACGGTGACCTTCATGCGGTGGGCGCGGGCCAGCGCGACGGCCTCGCGTACCTCCTCGGCGCAGGCGGCCTGGACGATCACGTCGGGGCGGCGCGAGGGCGCGCACTCGTTCGCCGCCATGCTCGCCCGGGCCTTCTCATAGTCCGGATCGCCCCGCTCGACCAGTACCTGTTGGATGTCCCGCGCCGCTATGCCCACGGTTCGCCCCTCTCGCCGCTCGACTGCCGCCCGCCGGCTGCCTCCCGTACGTCTCCTGGGCCCGATCGGGCGTCGCCGGAGCACGGCGACGACCCGGCCGGCGTCCCTCGGCCGGTCCGATCGCGCCATCGGCGCGGTCGCCCCTGGCGTGCCCGTCCTACCGGTCGGCGAGATTGACGTGCTCGTGGGTCACGGCCTCGATGTCGGCCGCCGCCGCGTCGAGCAGCCGGTGCGCCAGGTCGGACAGGGCACGCGCGGCGGCGAGCTCGGCGCCGATCTCGGGTACGTCCCAGTCGGCCGGGTTGCACCGGGCCTTGCCCCGCCCCCGCATGCCGTCGGCTTCCCGCGTGGCCAGCCGCGCCTCGGCGTGCGTCTCGCCGTCCGTCTCATCCAGGTAGATGTCGACCGACCAGCGGTCGATGGTGTTCATGACTCCTCCGGAACGAATTCGTCTCCTACCTAGAGACTCGCCGCTGACCGCCGGGCCGGGCAGGGCCAAAGGTCCCAGATCACACCGGCCCCGGCGGCCCCGCGCGCGACGCCGGCCCTTCAGCTCGGAGGCCCGAGCGCGGGGCGGGTGCCGCCGACGCCGGATCCCAGGTCGGCGAAGCGGCCGGCGTCGCGGCCGGCCGTGAAGCCGTCGCTTCGCACGCGCTGCCGCCGGGCCGGGCCCAGGGCCGGGAACCGGTCCGTGAACTCCGCGCGGACGCGTTCGTCGTCGCGGGCCAGCACGAGCGCCGCCGACCCGGAGCCGGTGTCATCGTCGCGCAGCCGGCCCCGGGCCGCCTCGACGCGCTCGGCCACCCGGTCGCCGTAGCCCACCAGGAACGCCTTGAGGTAGCCGTTGCGCCAGCGTGTGCGGTCGGCCTTGCGGCGGAACAGCTCCTCCGGATAGGCGCTCATGTGCGCGTCGGCGGCACGCGTCCCCGCACCGTCCATCTGCAGGGTCAGCGACGGCAGGAGCAGCGTCAGGGCGTCACGGGCCGACTCGGTGGCGACCGCCAGCAGCGCGATGTCCTGCCGGTAGGCGCCGTTGCCGCGTAGCGCGCACGCGCCGCCGTACGCGCGGACGACCGCGGTGAGGCCCGCCGCGCGGGCGCGGGCGTGGCCGTCGCCGCCCCCCACGACGTGTTCCCAGTAGACGACCGGCTCCGGGCCCTCGCCCCGCCGGGCCCGCAGTGCCGCCTCGTCGATGGCGTGCCGCATCATCAGCTCGGCGGCTTTGGCCGCGCACGCCTGCGCCTCCGCCTCCGGGGTCTCCGGATGCTCGGCGCGGTCCAGCAGCGCGCGGACCCTGCCCTCGTGGTCGATCGTCATGCCGACGGAGCGTAATCGCACACTCCCGTACCGGCGAGCCGCCAGTCATGAGGAGAAAACACGTGGTAACCGCCCTTAGAGGTCGCATGTGGAGATTCGGGGATTAGCGCGGAGATCTTCGCGTAGCGTGGTTCCGGTCCCCGCTCCGCCGATCATCCAGGAAGCCGTCCACCTCCCATGGAAGCGTCCCACCGGTTCGAGATCCCGCGCCTGCCCCACCTCGCGCTGCACGCGCTGCCCCGGGTCCTCGAAGGCATGATCGCACCGGTGGTCGTGTTCTACGCCGGGCTCGTGCTGCTCGGCCTCGGTGGGGCTCTGATCACCGCGGTCGCGTGGGTCTATGGCGGCATCCTGGTACGGCTGGCGCGACGCCGCCCGGTCCCCGGCACGCTGTTGCTCGCGGCGCTCGGCGTGACCGCGCGCGCCGCGATGGCCGCCCTGACCGGCAGCGCCGTCGTCTACTTCCTCCAGCCGACGCTGGGCACGCTGCTCGTCGCGATGGCGTTCCTCACCTCGGTGCCGCTGCGGCGCCCGCTCGCCGCCAAGGTCGCGAACGACCTGGTGCCCCTGCCCGCCGCCTTCCTCGCCCACCGGCGCGTCCACCGGTTCTTCCTGCGCGTGTCGCTGCTGTGGTCGCTGGTCTTCACCCTCAACACCGCACTGAGCGTCTGGCTGTTGTTCCGGCACTCGATCGCCGCCTACCTGTGGATCCGCACGCCCGCCGTGGCGCTTCTCGGCGTGACCGCGGTGGTCATCTCGCTCTGGGGCTTCAAGCGCTGCGTACGTGGCGTCACGGCGGCCACTCCGTAGGGCCCGAAGCTAAAGAACGAACAAAACGACGGCCACGAACGTCTGTGGTTACGAGGCGGTTTTACTCGGGCCCCATACGATTACGGGCGAATCCAGAGGATATGAGGGTTTCTGTGGTGCTCAAAGGCGTAGTGACGAGTGCGGCCGCGGTCCTGGTGACCGCGGGATGCGGTCTCGTCGGCGGCCACGAGCAGGCCGCGAAGGTCTCCATCACCCCTGCGAACGGCACGTCCGGCAGCCGTCCCGACCTCCCGATCGTCGTCACGGCCTCCACGGGCCGGCTGGGCGACGTCGCCGTCCAGGGCGGGGGAGCGCGCATCACCGGCGCGTTCGACGCCGCACACCGGCAGTGGAGGTCGAGCCGTACCCTCACCCCCGCCACCAGGTACACCGTCCGGGCGACGGCGAAGGCCGGCGGGAAGACCACCACGGCCACCAGCGCGTTCCAGACGCTCACCCCGAAACAGACGTTCTCCGTCGCCGACATCACCCCGATGCCGAACGAGACGATCGGCGTCGGCATGCCGCTCATCGTCAAGTTCAGCCGCCCCGTGTACAACCAGGCGGACGTCGAGCGCGCGCTCCACGTCACCTCCGACAAGCCCGCCGAGGGCGCGTGGCGGTGGTTCGGCCGCCAGGAGGTCGTCTACCGCACCAAGGAGTACTGGCAGCCGCACCAGACCGTGCGCCTGACCGCCGACATGGCCGGCATACGCGGCGCCAAGGACACCTACGGCACCAAGGACTACGCCCGGTCCTTCACGATCGGCGACTCCCACATCAGCGACGTCGACGTCCGGTCACACCGCATGACCGTCCAGGTCGACGGCAAGACGGTGAAGACCACGCCGATCAGCGCGGGCAAGGGCGGCCAGCGCAAGTACACGACGACGAACGGCGTCCACGCCGTCATGGGCAAGCACAGCCCGGTCACCATGACGTCCGGCTGGGAGGGCGTCACGGACAAGAGCGACCCCGATTACTACAGCCTCACCGTCTATCAGGCGGTACAGATCTCCTCGAGCGGCGAGTACGTCCACTCCGCGCCCTGGTCGGTCGGCTCCCAGGGGCGCGAGAACGTCAGCCACGGATGCGTGAACGCCCCGCCCGCGTTCGCCAAGTGGTTCTACAACCTGTCCCGCCGCGGCGACATCGTCAAGGTCAGCGGCACGGACCGTGAACTGGAGCCGACCAACGGCTACGGCTACTGGCAGCTCTCCTGGACCGACTGGCTGAAGGGCAGCGCACTGCACTGACCCGAGTTCACCGCGCCGCCCATGCCGGGCGGTGCCCGACATGGAACCACTGGCAGGATGGATCTTGTGCTTGACGTTGTTGGCTGGGTGCATGTCTCGGACGGGCGGCTCCTGGCCGTACGGGCACGCGCGCGTGACCGGCTGTACCTCCCCGGAGGCAAACGCGAACCCGGTGAGGACGACTGGACCGCGCTGTCCCGCGAGGTCCGCGAAGAACTCGGTGTGCACCTCGACCGGGGCAGCTTTCACGGCATCGGCGTGGTGGAGGCGCCGGCGCACGACCAGCCGGCCGGCACGCGCGTCCGCATGGCCTGTTACACCGCCGGGTACCACGGCGAGTTCACCGCGACGGGGGAGGTCGACGAGTGGATGTTCGTCGGCCCCGACGAGCGTCACCGGCTCGCCCCGGCCGTCCAGGCGGCGCTGGAGCTGACGCGGTGAAGGTCAGCGTCATCATCCCGGTCTACAACACGGGCGAGGACATCTCCCGCTGCGCGGAGTCGGTGCTGGCCCAGACGATGGACGACTACGAGGTGATCTTCGTCGACGACGGGTCGAGCGACGGCACCGAGAAGCGTCTCGACGAGCTCGCCGCCGAACACGACCGGATCCAGGTCATCCACCTGCCGCCCAGCGGCGGCCCCGGCGGCCCGCGCAACGCCGGCATCGACGCCGCCCGCGGCGAGTACGTCTACTTCCTCGACGACGACGACTGGCTCGGGGAGGAGGCGCTGGAGCGCATGCACGCCATGGCGCTCCGCAACGACGCCGACATCGTCATCGGCAAGATGGTCGGCCACGGCCGCCGCGTGCCCCGGCTCATGTTCCGGACCGACCGCGACCGTGCCGACGTCCTCGAGGACAACCTCCTGGGCATCCTCACCCCGCACAAGCTGTTCCGCCGCTCGTTCCTGGCCCGGCACGGGATCCGGTTCCCCGAGGGCCCGGTGCGGCTGGAGGACCACCGGTTCGTGCTGCGGGCCTACTTCAACGCCGGCACGATCTCGGTGGTCGGCGACTACCCCTGCTGCCACTGGGTGAAGCGGCCCGGCAGCTACTCCCGCGCCCTGCCCGAACCGGCGCACTACCACGCCATGCTGCGCGAGGTGCTCGACATCGTCGACGAGCACGTGCCACCCGGGCCCGTACGCGACCGGTACTACGCGCACTGGTACCGGGGCAAGCTCCTCAAGCGGTTCGGCGAGAACGGCTTCCTGGACGCCCCGGCCGACTACCGCCGGGCGTACTACGACGAGGCGGTGCGTCTCACCGGCGAACGGTTCGGCGCCGGCGTCGACGAGTGGCTCCCCGCGCGCTTCCGCGTGCGGTCGGAGCTGCTGCGCGCCGACCGCCACGACGAGCTGTTCGACCTCGTGCGGGCCGAGCGCGACATGCGGCTCGACGCGGTGCTGGACGGCGTACGCTGGCGCGGCGACCGGCTCGCGGTGCGCTTCACCGCGCGTTTCGTCTACGCGGACGGCGAACCGCTGGCGTTCCCCGACGGCCGTTGGGACCCCCGGGTGCCGGTCGGCGCCCGCCCGGAGGCGTTCGCGCTCGACGACCGCCCGTGGCGGCTCGACCTGTACATCCGCCGGCGCGGCGACAGCGCCGACCTGCCGCTGGCGATCAGCACGGAGCACCTGAGCGACGGCGCCATGGCCGGCGAGGCCCTCGTCGACACGCGGGCGCTGCCGTGGCTGCCGGACGACGTGTGGGACCTCTTCGCGCGGATCGACGGGGGCGGCTGGACGTACGAGCGGCGCCTGCGCGGGTACGCCGAGCAGGTGCCCGCGCGTGGACGGCTCGAACCGTACCGGACGGTCAACGGCAACCTCAGCGTCCGCGTGCACGCCGCCAAGGCACCGTCCAAGAGCCCGTTCCGGCGTGCGGTGCGTTGGCTGCCGGGCGCCCGGCTGGGCGGCCGCCGTACACGGGCCTGAGAGCACCGCCCTCGCCCGCCGACGGCGGGCGAGGGCCTCGCGCCCCGGCGGAATAAGCGCCGCTCCGGGCGGTTCCGATCAGGTGTGACCGACCACGAGATCTTCGAGTTGGGCGACCTGGCCCTCCAGCGCGGCGGTACGCTGCCCGGCGCACGGCTCGCGTACGCGACCTACGGTGTGCCGGGCCGCGCCGCGATCCTGTTCCCGACCTGGTTCGCCGGCACGCACGAGGCCAACGAGTGGCTGATCGGTCCGGGCCGGGCCCTGGACACCGACCGCTACTTCGTCATCGCGCCGAACCTGTTCGGCAACGGCCTGTCCAGCTCGCCGAGCAACACCCCGCCGCCCTTCGACCGGGCGCGGTTCCCCCAGGTCACGATGGCGGACAACGTCGCGGCCCAGTATCGCCTGGTGACCGAGCACCTCGGCGTCGACCGGCTCGCCCTCGTGCTCGGCGCCTCGATGGGCGCCGGGCAGGCCTACCAGTGGGCGGTCGGCCACCCGGAGATGGTCGAGCGTCTCGCGTCGATCACCGGCTCATCGCACACCAGCCCGCACAACCAGGTGTTCCTCGAAGGACTGCGAGCCGCGCTCACCGCCGACTCCGCGTACGCGGGAGGCGACTACACCGAGCAGCCGCGAGCGGGCCTGCGCGCCTTCTCCCGCGTCTACGCCGGCTGGGGCCTGTCCCAGGCCTTCTACTGGGAGCGCGTGCACGAGCGGCTCGGCTTCGCCACGCTGGAGGACTTCATCACCGGCGTCTGGGAGGCCAACTTCGCCGGCTGGGACGCCAACGACCTTCTCGCGATGATGTGGACCTGGCAGCACGCCGACGTGGGCCGGACCCCGGGCTTCGACGGGGACACCGTGGCGGCGCTCGCCTCCGTCAAGGCACGGGCGCTGCTGCTGCCGTCGCGGAAGGACCTCTACTTCCCGCCCGAGGACGAGGAGTGGAGCGCCCGGCACCTGCCGGACGCCGAGGTGCGCGTCATCCCCGGCATCTGGGGCCACCTCGCGGGCGGCGGCGCCGACCCGGAGGCCGCCGCCTTCGTCGACGCGGCCCTGCGCGACCTCCTGGCGACCGGCTAAGTGCGCTCAGGCGTTCTCGCGGGTGAGCGTCAGGCCCAGAGAGGCGAACTGCTCGGCCGGACGGTGGTAGCCGCGTTCGATGTGGTGGACCCCGCGCAGGGTCGACGGGCCGTCGGCCGCCGCCGCGGCCAGGACCGCGGAGAAGCCCGCGCGGACGTCCGGCATCGTCACGTCCGCGCCTCTCAGCTTGGACACGCCGCGGACCACGGCGGAGTGGACCGAGTTGCTGTCGTGGAACCGGCAGGCCGGGCCGCCGAGGCAGGCGTTGAAGACCTCGATCTCACAGCCCATCTTCTTCAGCGCCGGGACGTACACCAGGCGATTCTCGAACACCGTCTCGTGCAGCACCGACATGCCCTCCGCCTGGGTGAACAGCACCATCAGCGGCTGTTGCCAGTCGGTCATGTACCCGGGGTGCGTGTCGGTGTGGACCGCCGCCGGGCGCAGGCCGTCGGGGGCCGACGCGGTGATCCAGTCGTCGGTAATCTCGAAGCGGGCGCCCATCCGGGCGAGCGTGGTGATAGCGGTGACCAGGCGGTCCTGCGAGCAGCCGTGCACGCGGACCTCGCCGCCCGTGATCAGGCCCGCCACCAGGTAGGAGAACGCCTCAAGGCGGTCGCCGGCGAGGCGTGTCGACGCGCCCTTGAGCCGGGGCACGCCCTCGATGACGATACGGCGATCCGGGCTCAGCTCGATCTGGGCGCCCATGCGCTGCAGGAACAGCGCCAGCTCCACGACCTCCGGCTCCATGGCGGCGCCGCGCAGCACGGTCTTGCCCTCGGCGAGCACGGCCGACATCAGCACCGTCTCGGTGGCGCCGACGCTGGGGTAGGGCAGGTCGATGCGAGCGCCGTGCAGCCGGGTGGCGCGCGCGGAGATGCCGGTCTCGCCGACCTCGACCTCGGCGCCCATGGCCCGCAGCGCCTCGACGTGGAAGTCGACCGGCCGGCGGCCGATCGGGTCGCCGCCCACGAGCGGCACGAACGCCTCGCCGGTCAGGTGCAGCAGGGGGCCCACCATCAGGATCGGAATCCGGTTCAGACCGGTGAACGCCTCCGGCACCCGGGGCTCGGCCACCGGGCCCGGCGCGATGCGGATCTGCGACCCGTCACGCGTGACGGCGTGCCCGAGCGCCTGGAGCATCGCCCCGGTGATCTCGACGTCACCGACCTCCGGCGCGTTGCGGATCGTGCTCTCGCCCTCGCCCAGCATGGCCGCGACCATGTGCTTCGTGACGGCGTTCTTCGAGCCCCGCACGTGAATGTCGCCACGCAGCGGACCGGACGGTTCTACCTTCCACACCTCTTCAGCCACGCCGACCACTCTAAACGCGCCGGTGAGCGGTGGTACCTCCGGTGCCAGCAAAACCGGAGAGTTGCGGCAATACGGCATGAACCGCACGCATCTTACATCCGGTACGGCCTGCGGCCCGCTTCTGCTTCGATGGACGCATGGACATCAGCGCCGTTGTCGGAATGTGGCTCGATCGTCCCCCGGAGGAGGCGCTGCACACCGCCGTGCTCGCCGACCGCCTGGGGTTCGGCGAACTCTGGATCGGGGAGACGGGCACCTGGGACGCCTTCGCGCTGGCGACGGCGGTCGGACTGGCCACCGACGCCATCGCGCTGACCGTCGGCCCGGTGCCGGTGGCCGTACGGGACCCGGCCATGATCGCGATGGGCGCCGCGTCGGTGACCGCGCTCACGCGGCGGCGGGTCGGCGTGGCACTGGGCACCTCCAACCCCACGCTCGTCGAGGACTGGCACGGCCGCTCACGCTCGGGCGCCGCCGGCACTCTGGAGGAGAGCGTACGGGCGGTGGCCACGCTGCTGGGCGGTGGTCGGACGAACGGCGAGAGCGGTTTCCGGCTCCGCCTGGCCCCGCCGGAGGGCCCGCTCACGGTGGCGGCGCTCGGCGACCGCGCGATCGCGACCGCCGCCGCGCACGCCGACCGGATGGTGATCAACCTCGTCACGCCGCAGCAGGCCGCCGATTTGAAGGAGAAGCTGGACACCGCGGCCAGGAAGGCGGGCCGCCCGACGCCACGGCTGGCCGCCTGGATGCCGGCGGCGGTCGACCCGGTGCCCGAGTCGTACGCCCAGCTGATCTGGGGCCTGGTGCCGTACCTGAGCGTCCCCGGCTACTCCGCCAACCTCGCCGCCGCCGGGTTCTCCGACGCGGTCGAACTCGCGCGCGCCGGCACCGCGCCGCGCGACCTGCTCACCGCGCTGCCGCTGGAACTGGCCGGCACGATCGGGCTGGCGGGCGACACCGCCGCCGTACGCTCGCGGCTGGCGGCCTACGCCGACGCGGGCGTCGATGAGGTCGCGGTGGTCCCGGTCACCGGCGGCGACCCGGGCGGAGAGCGTACGTTGAGCGCGCTACGGAAACTCTGAACGAGCCCCCTGACACGTCGTTCCCAGGACGAACGGCCGGTGCCGGACGGCACCGGCCGTTCGCCTTTTAGGCAGCCCGCTTTTACGGAAAAGGCGTTGCCCGTACTTGTGTGAGTGATTCATGCTGTTCGGGAATCCGGACGGCGGAAAGGAGGGCACCGTGTCGCAGCACATCGACGGCGCGCCGGACACCCCGGGCGACGCGCCGATCACGCCCCAGTGGCGGTCACGCCTGCTCACCTCGACGCCGGGTCGTGCCGGCGAACCCGGCGAGGGCGGTCCGGAGCGACTGACCCGGCATGAGCGAATTCCGGAAGAAGGCCGCCGGCGGGGGCGTTAGCCGTCCCCGCTGTCACGCCGTTTCCGGAATGAGGAGACGGCGTTGTTTGTTTTTCGCGGTGAAATGGGGAGCCCGGTGAACGTACTGGTTCTGAACGCCTCGTACGAGCCGCTGCACAAGGTCGACGTGCGGCACGCCGTACGCATGCTGGTGCGCGGTGTCGCCGTCGTCGAAGAGGCGGTGGAGGGCCGGCGCATCGGGCACTTCCCGTTGCCTCGGGTGCTGCGCCTGGTCCGCTACGTCACGATGCGCTGGCGGTACGGCCGGGGCCCGGCGTGGACCAAGCACGGCCTGCGCCGCCGCGACGGCGGACGCTGCGGCTACTGCGACGCACGGGCCGACACGGTCGACCACATCGTGCCGCGTTCGCGCGGCGGCGCGACGAGCTGGGAGAACACCGTCCTCGCGTGCGGACCGTGCAACGGCCGCAAGGGTGACCGCACGCCGGCCGAGGCGGGGATGCGGCTCCTGATCGTGCCACGGGTGCCCCGCTGGAACGAGCTGGTCGGCTGAGACCCGCCCGGGCGGACCCCCGGGAAAGACGATGTCGCATGAGAGGGAGGTGTTTCCCTCTCATGCGACGATGGGATTGACGCGGCGATCCTGCCGGGCCACCTGCCGTCGCGATGCGCTCCGTCAGGTGATCCGCACGGAACCGCGGCAGGTCCGGGTGCTGCCCATGAAGACCTCCGGCGTTCGGCGTGCTCTACTTCCCCGAACACTAGGACGGCGCGCTTACCGATCACTGACCTCCGGGTCAGGCTCGCGGTTTCCGGGTGAAGCGCCGCGCCGTGGACCGCAGGGGCGGCCCGTCAGCCGTGCTCGAAGGCCACGCGGGCACTGATCGCGAGCAGGGCGCAGCCGGCCACGCCGTCGAGCACCCGGCGCGAGCGGCGGCCGCTCAACAGCCGGGAGATCGGGCCGATGGCCAAGGAGAACGTCCGCCACCACAGCACGGCGGTGCCGAGGAAGACCAGTGCGAGTGTGGCGGTCGTGCGCAGGCGCGGCTCGCCGTCGGCGACGAACTGGGGGAGCAGGGTGAGGAAGAGCAGCGCGATCTTGGGGTTGAGGAGGTTCGTCACCAGCCCCTGCCGGAACGCCGCGCCGGTACGGCCCGCGGGGTGTACGCGCGTCTCCTCCGTCGGCGCGTCCCCCGACATGATCGCCGAGATCAGCAGCCGGACGCCGAGGTAGGCCAGATAGGCGGCGCCGGCGAGCTTGACCGCCGCGTACGCGGTCGCCGAGGCGGCCAGGATCGCCGAGAGCCCGAGAACCGCGGCGGTCGCGTGCACCGCGATGCCCAGGCAGCAACCGAGGCCGGTGAGCCAGGCCCCGCGCACTCCCGCGCTGAGCCCGTTGCGGACCACCAGCAGCATGTCGGGACCGGGCGTGACGGTGAGGACCGCGACGACACCGAGAAACGGCAGGAGCAGATCGGGCACTGCGTCATGTTAGCCACGAAGCGGGCGGCTTCGCGGCCGGTACGAGGAGCCCGGCGCCCGGACGTCAGGGGGCATCAGTGTTGGCCGGGCCGTCGTGAGTGTCGTACCCGCGGACTAGCTTGAGGGAAATGTTCGAGGGTTTCGACGAGTTCGACATCGCGACGTCGCAGACGACGATCCATGGTGTCCGGGGCGGGTCCGGGCCGCCGGTCCTGCTGCTGCACGGCATTCCCGAGTCGCACCTGATGTGGCACCGCATCGCGCCGGCCCTGGCCGAGCGGTTCACCGTCGTCGCGACCGACCTACGCGGCTACGGCGCGAGCGGTAAGCCGCCCAGCAGCCCTGATCACGAGCCCTACCGGATGCGGACGATCGCCGCCGACCAGGTCCAGGTGATGGCGGCACTAGGCTTCGACCGGTTCGCGGTGGTCGGCCACGACCGCGGCGCCCGGTGTGCCTACCGGATGGCACTCGATCACCCGGCCGCGGTCAGCCACCTGGCGGTGCTGGACATCGTGCCGACCGGTGAGGCCTACACCCGCGCCGACGCCGACTTCAGCCTCGGCTTCTGGGTGTGGTCGTTCCTGGCGGCTCCAGAGCCGATACCGGAGAAGATGATCGCGGCGGCGCCGCAGGTCCTGGTCGACCACATGCTCGACGCCTGGTCCCGGGTGCCCGGCGTGTTCCCCGAGCGGGTACGAGCCGCCTACACCGCGGCCTTCGCCGATCCGGACACGGTTCATGCCATCTGCGAGCAATACCGCGCGGCCGCCACCTTGGACGTGGCCGATGACCTGGCCGACCGGGGCCATCGGCGCATCGCCTGCCCGACGTTGGTGTTGTGGAGTGCCACCGGCCCGGTCGGGCAGTGGTACGACCCGCTTGAGGTATGGAAGGCATGGGCCCCTGACGTGCGCGGCGGACCCGTCCAGGCCGGCCATTTCCTGCCAGAGGAGGCGCCCGAGGAAACCCTTCGCCACCTGCTGGAGCTACTGACATGAGATTGAGACCGCGCCGGCACCAGAGCCCGTAGATCCTCCGCCCGGAGGCGCAGCACGGTGATGCGAAGGTCCGGCCGTCGTACGCTGACGCTCATGTCCGACGTCTCTGGGCCACCGCCTCGGCAACGACTCCGATCACTGAGCGGGGCCTTTCGCGTCGAGCGTGGGCACGGCGCGGAACCGGGGTCCGTCACCGTGTTCGTGCGGGATCCGGACGGCGTCACCGTCGTCCGTGCCGCCACCGCCGACGACCCGCCGGAAGAACTGTGGCACGGCCTGCGGGGCGTCTCGGCGCACGATCTCGACCAACCGGGGATGCTGGCCGCGCTCCTCGTACCGCTCGCGGACGCCGGCGTGCCGGTCTTCGTGGCCTCCACCTTTGACGCCGATCTCGTGTTCGTGCCGGTGGAGCGGCGCGACGCCGCCGTCGGCGCGCTCAGGGCGGCGGGCCACATCGTGGAGCCCTGACCAGGCGGCGCCCCGGCCACCGCGAGGCGCGACAGCGCCGGCGCCCCCGGTCGGGGACGGCCGGCGCTGCCGCCCCGGTCACCGCGTCGCGCTCTGCGCGTCCCAGGAGATCTCCGGGGAACGGTAGAAGTTGACGCCCATGACCGTCCAGCGCGGTCCCTGGGCGGCGAGGCGGGTCCGGTACTCGTCCCACGAACGGCCCGTCCGCGGCGACCAGCCGATCTCGGCGATGCCGGGGAGGCGGGGGAAGGCCATGTACTCCACCTCATGGATGTTGGTGAGGGTCTCGCTCCAGATCGGCGCCTCGACGCCTCGGATGTTCTGTTCGGTGACGCCGGTGAACAGCGTCGCCGGGTCCCACTGGTAGGACTTCTGCACGCTGACGTACCCGGCCCAGTGCAGGCCGTAGGGGGAGTTCGCGTCGTACTGCATGTCCAGGTACGCGTGGTTCGCCGGCGAGGTGACCAGCTGGACGCCCTTCTGCACGGCCGCCGTGGCCAGCGGGTCGGCGGCCGGTGTGTTGCCGTCGAGGATGCTCCAGTTCTGGGCCAGCGTGGCCGGGCTGCCCTGCACGTCCGCCTGGGCGATCTCGTTCCAGCCGATCATGTTCTTGCCGTGGGCGTGCACGATCGGCTGGAGCCGGTCGAGGAACGTGACGTAGTCCGCGAGCGGTGTGCTGTGCGCCTCGTCGCCGCCGACGTGTATGTACGAGCCGGGGGTCAGCTTCGCGAGCTCGCCGATCACGTCGTCGAAGAACTTGTAGGTGAGGTCCTTGTCCACGCACACCGAGCTGAAGCCGACGCTCGTGCCGGTGTAGAGCGGCGGCGCCTTGCCGTCGCAGTTCAGGTCGGCGTACGAGGCGAGGGCCGCGTTGGTGTGGCTGGGGCTGTCGATCTCCGGCACGACGGTGATGAAGTGCTGCGCCGCGTACCGCACGATGTCGGTGTACTGCTTCTGGGTGTAGTAGCCGCCCGGCCCGCCGCCGACCTCCGTACTGCCGCCGTACGTCGCGAGCCGCGGCCACGATTTGATCGCGATACGCCAGCCCTGGTCGTCGCTGAGGTGCAGGTGCAGGACGTTGATCTTGTACATCGAGATCTCGTCGATGTACCGCTTCGCCTCCGCGACGGTGAAGAAGTGCCGTGAGACGTCGAGCATCGCGCCGCGCCAGGCGAACCGCGGGTGGTCGCTGATCGTGACGCCGGGAACGGTCCACGGTCCCCGTTGCGCGCTGTGACTCTCCACCTTGGCCGGCAGCAGCTGGCGCAGGGTCTGTACGCCGTGGAACAGCCCGGCCGCCGTCGGAGCCGCCAGCTGGACGCCGCCGCGGGACACGTTCAGCTGGTAGCCCTCGGTGCCGAGCTGCGGCAGGGCGGCCAGCCGCAGCGAGATGGCGTCGTGGGCGCCGGCGCCCGCGCCCACCACGGGCAGCGGGTACCCGGTCGAGGGACGCGCCAGCCCGGCCAGGGACGCCGCCACACGGGCGACGTCGGCCGATCTCGACCCGACGACGATCTTGGTGTGCCGGGTCAGCGTGAACGACTGCCCGGGGACCGTGTTCATGGACACCGGCGCCGGGACGATCCGCGGGACGGTCGTCGCGGGGTCGGCCTGCGCGGACGGCGTCACGGCGAGCCCCGCGACGAGCGAGCCGGCGAGGACCCCCGCGGCCGCGATCCGCGTACCGGGACGGGCGGGCCGGCGGCGGGTGGATCTCCACCGCACCGCTCTCTTGCTACCAGTCAACATGTCATGCCTTTCTTCGGCGGGTGACAGGACGAGGTCCGACGGGCCGCGCGGCCTCAGGACGGCGGCGCGGTGAGATGGAGACCGGGGGAGGTCACGTACGGGACCGTCCGCGACTGTTCGACGCGGACGCGGAGGCGGCTCGTGGTGACCGGGGCCGTGAGGGTGAGGACGCGGCTGTATCCGATGGTGGTCACGGCGGTGAGGCGCCGCGGACTTTCCATGCCGAAACAGATGAAAGCGGCGATCCCATTACGCTGCCAGGCGACCTGCCCTGGGCGCGGAACGAGATGCGCGGCCTTGTCGATGATTCGCGTCGCGTCGTCGCAGGAGTCGATTCTCATGACGGAGGACGACCGTATCGGGCCGGCGCATCGGGACTCGGCGGCCTGACCGTGGGCCGCGACGAACGGCGGAGCCGCCAGCGCGATGGCGGCCATCGGCGCCACGGCGAGAGCCCTTCTGAGGTTCGTCATTCCTTCGCACTCCAATAGCCGGAACGGCCCGGATCGTGTTCTCGATCTCCGATTGAGTCAACCCTCCACGCCCGATAAGGGACCGACCACTTTCGGCCTTCGGTCGTGCGCCGACCCCGGATCGCCGGCGGTGCGTGGCTCGCCGGGCCGGGCCCGAGGGCGGTCCGGCAGGCCCCGGACCTGCCCAAGCGCGGATGGCGCCGTGCCGCCGATGGGCATGACCGAGGCCGGCGGATTGCGTGTACGTGCTCGGTTCAGGCCCAAATCGAGCATGGACAATCACCGAACCCCGTACTAGCTTCCATGGCGGCCGCACCTGCCCGATGCGTCACCAGGGAGGCAGAACGTGGAAAGACGTCACTTCCTGCAGGTCAGCACGCTGAGCGCCCTCAGCGCGATGGCGGTGACCGGCAACGCGGCCGCTGCGGCGGCGGGCGAGACGAAAGGACACACGTTCGGCTTCGCCGACGACGGCAGTGAGTTCCTGCTCGACGGGCGGCCGTTCCAGATCCGCAGCGGCGAGATGCATCCGGCGCGCATCCCCGTCCAGTACTGGCGCCATCGGATCCGCATGGCCAAGGCCATGGGCATGAACACCGTCGCGCTGTACGTCATGTGGAACTACATCGAGGAACGGCCCGGCGTCTTCGACTTCCACACCGACCGCCGTGACGTGGAGGCGTTCGTCCGGCTCTGCCAGGCGGAGGGCATGTGGGTGCTGCTGCGCCCCGGCCCCTACGTGTGCGGCGAGTGGGACCTCGGTGGCATCCCGCCCTACCTGCTGCGGCACCCGGACATCAGGCTGCGCGTCAAGACCGCCGACGACCCGCGCTACATGGCGGCGGTGGCGCGGTACATCGAGCGGCTCGCGCCGCGGATCAGGCCGCTGCTCGTCGCGCGCGGCGGGCCCATCCTGATGGTCCAGATCGAGAACGAGTACGGCTCCTACGGCGACGACGCGGAGTACCTCGCCGAGCTGCGGCGCCTGTGGATCGACCACGGCGTGGACGGGCCCTTCTACACCGAGGACGGGCTCTCGCAACTGCAGCGCGATCACACCAACGTGCCGGGTGGCGCGATCGCGCTGAGCGGCGGTGACGCGTCGTCGATCGCGGCGGCGCGTGCGGCGTACCCGGCCGTGCCGGCCATGGCGGGCGAGGTGTACCCGGGCTGGCTGACCCACTGGGGCGACAGCACGTTCCAGGGTGCCGACTCCGACGTCTCCGGCACGATCAGGGACTGCATGGACGGCGGCCTGTCCTTCAACCTCTACATGATCCACGGCGGCACCAGCTTCGGCTTCTTCGCCGGGGCCAACGCCGACGACGCCTCCGGCCACTACCAGCCGGACATCACCAGCTACGACTACGAGGCGCCGATCAGCGAGCAGGGCGTGGCGACGCCGAGGTACATGAACTACCGCGACCTGATCGGGCGCTACCTGACGGCGCCTCTGCCGGCGGTGCCGGCGCCGATCCCCACGATCGGCGGGACCACGGTCGAGCCGGCGCCGTACGCCTCCGTCTGGGACAACCTGCCGGACGCGCTGCCCGCGGACCGGACGGTCGACCCGCGGCCGTTCGAGATGTACGGCCAGAACTCCGGGTTCGTCCTCTACCGCAAGAAGCTCGACGGCTACTCCGGTGGCACGCTCGACATCCGGTGGGTGCACGACTACGCCACGGTCTTCCTCGACGACACCTACGCGGGCGGCTTCTCCAGGCCGTTGATCCCCGACACCGTCGCGAGCGCCCGGCACGTGACGAACGGCGACGCGCCGCTGCCGCTGCCGCCGGCCGGCCAGGTCGGTGACCATCCGCGGCTGGACATCCTCGTCGAGGGAATGGGCCGCACCAACTACGGCCATGCCCTGGTCGACCGCAAGGGGATCCTGGAATCGGTCGCGTTGCGCGACGGCGGCGCCCTGACCGGGGATCTCACCGGCTGGGAGGTGTTCCTCCTGCCGATGGACGACCGGTTCGTCGCGACCCTGAGGGCCGGCGCACGGACCCCGTCACGGCCCGGCGTCTTCTTCCGGGCCACCGTGCACCTGCGGTCCACCGGCGACACCTATCTCGACATGTCGCGCTGGAGCAAGGGCGTGGTCTGGGTCAACGGCCACAATCTCGGCAGGTACTGGGAGATCGGCCCGCAACGGCGGCTGTACTGCCCGGCACCGTGGCTCAGGCGCGGACGGAACGAGATCCTCGTCTTCGACCTGCACCAGACCGAGACGGCACCGATCACCTTCGAGCGCACCCTGCACTGACGCGCAGGACGCGGCCGCCGGGGTTCGGCGGCCGCGCCCGTGTCGCGGTGGTCGGCGCAGCGCCCGAGTCGGCTCAGTCGTCCGGCCCGTGCTGGATCGGCGGCGGCATCACGCTGCCGGCCCCCTTGACGCTCTCCCAGATCGCCTGGTTGAGCTGTTGCTCGGGAGCGCGGTCGGCGGAGCTGAAGTCCATCCGCCGCGACTCGGCGGCCATCGGGGCGTTGGCGCCGTTCTTCTCGGTCAGCGACTGCTTCGGCGTGATCGCGTCGAACGGCACGGTGTTCGGCCGGCCGGTGAAGCCGGCGGTCATCGGCGTGGCCATCGCGTCGAACTGGGTCAGCGGGCCGATGCCGTCGAGCAGTTCCATGGTCCGCATCATCGACACGGTGCTGTACTGCGTCGAGTCCACCTTCCCGGTCTGGGTGTACGGGCTGACCACCAGGGCGGTGGTCCGGTGGGCGTCGACGTGGTCGGGCCCGTTCTGGGCGTCGTCCTCGGTGATGAAGATCGCCGTGCTCTTCCAGTACGGGCTGTGCGAGACCGCGTCCACGACCCGCCCGACCGCCAGGTCGTTCTCGGCGACAAAGGCTTTCGGCGTGAACGCGCCGGGCGTCGTGCCGCTGGTGTGGTCGTTGCCGAGCCGGAGGAACTCCATCCGCGGCAGGTTCCCATCCCCGACGTACTGGTCGAACTCCTTCTTCCACGCGTCGACCCGGCTGTTGTCGGTGAGGCCGAGGCTCTGCGCCGCGTAGTCCGGGTCCGTGTGGCCGGCCAGCCGGGGCTCGGTCGCGAACACCTTCGCCGGCAGCGGACCGCCCGCCCACATGCCGTAATTGCGGTAGGAGATCCCGGCGTCGTCGAGGCGGTCCCAGATCCGCGAGTCACCGGTGACCTTGCCCGGGTCGGTGGCCTGGTTGGTGTACACGTCGTCCGAACGGCCCCGGCCGCCGTACGCGACGGGCCACAGGTGCTCGTTGTAGCTGTTGGACTCCGAGCCGGTGGCCCACTCCCAGCCGTCGGAGGAGACCGCGCCGTCGGCGTAGAAGTTGTCGAACGTGACGAACCGGCGGGCCAGCGTGCGCTGGTTCGGCGCCACGTCGTCGTCGAAGAGGTTCAGCGACGGGTCGCCGTTGCCCTTGCCGAGCGAGCCGAACACCTGGTCGTAGGTGCGGTTCTCCTTGACGACGTAGATGACGTGCTTGATCGGCGAGGAGTCCCCGGGCCGGGCCGGTACGACAGGGTGCCCCTGCTTGCCGTGCGGGCCGTCGAAGCGGTCGTTGACGCGGACCTGCTTGGTGTAGTGCGCCAGGGCACTCGGGCTCGGCACGGGCACCGCCGAGAGCGTACCCATGATCATCGAGGCGACGTACTGGGAGTAGTCGGTGAGGGTGACGTTCGGGCCGCGCGGGTTCGGCCCGGCGCCGAGGCCCTTGGCGTTGGTCACCAGCAGCGTGGAGCCGTCGTGGGTGAGCGTGACCGAGGTCGGATACCAGCCGACCGGGATCAGCCCCCGGACCCGGCCCTTGGCCAGGTCGACGACCGCGACGTCGTTGTTGCCGGCGTTCGCCACATACAGGGTCCCGCCGTCCTCGGACACGTCCAGCCCCTCAGGGCTCGTGCCCACCGGCGCTCCCCGGTACGGCGCGAGGTCGATGTAGCGGCTCACCTCGGTGGCGCCCGGCCGGATGACGGCGATGCGGTCGGCGTCGGTCGCGGCGACGTAGAGATCCTTGGTCACCGGGTTGCGGGTCATCGTCGTCGGGTGGCTGCCCACCGTCATCGTGGCCCGGCCCGCGAGCGTCGAGGCGTCGAGCACCGAGACGGTGTTCGTGCCCCAGTTGGAGACGTAGAGGCTCTTCTCGTCGGGTGAGAGCGCGACGCCGTACGGGTTGGGTCCCACGGTGCCGACGGCGCCCAGCACCGTGCCGCCGGCCGTGTCGACCTCGGAGACCCGGCCGTTGCCGTTGTCCGCGGCGTACAGCCGTTTGCCGTCCGCCGACAGGACGATGCCGGCCGGGAACGAGCCCTTCGGCAGTGCGATGGGCGTGCCTTCGGTGAGGCCGTCGCCGCTGCGCGTGTACACGCGGATCTTGTCGTTGCCGCCGGCCGAGGCGTACAGCTTCGAGCCGTCCGGGCTCCAGGCCAGGCCGATGAACAGCGCTTCGGGTGATGTGTAGTCGATGTGCTGAAGCGTCGCGCGGGTGTTCGCGTCCAGGAGCGACAGCGACTGCGTGTGCGTGCCGTCGTTGCTGACGGCGAGGTACTTGCCGTCGGGGCTGAGCGCGGTGGCGAACGGCTTCTCCCCGAGCGGAGTCTGGTGCCCCGCGGGAGTGACCCGCCAGCCGTACGTGACGACGGCGGTGCCGTCGGGGCGTGGGCCGACCCGGTCCGATGGCGTCGTCGCCGCCACCGCCCCGGCCAGGCCGCTCACGGTGAGCACGGTGGCGCCGAAACCGACCCACCAGCCCCGGAGGATGCGTCTCATCCGGACTCTCCTTCAAAGGAATCGATGAGAGAACCCCGCGAGGCTAAGCAGGTTAAGGATCTTGCAGACGACGGCAAGGGAAATATCGGCGTAAACAGTGACCAATGCGTCAACTGGTAACGATCACGACAGAAGGGCGTCGGCCGGACGTCGCCTACGGGAAGTCCGGCCTGCCTAGCGTCACCCGCGTTGTCTCGACGAAGGGGACGAATGCCGACCACCGCCCTGGACGCGAGGGGCCTCATCAAGCGGTACGACGACGTCGTCGCGCTGGACGCCGTGGACCTGCGGGTCGCGGCCGGTTCGGTGCACGGCCTGCTCGGCCCCAACGGCGCGGGAAAGACCACCCTCCTGCGCGTCCTGCTCGGCCTCACCCACCCGGACGCCGGTACCGTCCACGTGTTCGACCGGCCGATGAGCGACTCACGCGGCCGGCTCCAACCGGACGTGGCCGGATTCGCGGAGGCCCCGCGGTTCTACCCGTTCCTGACGGGCCGGCGGAACCTCGAGCTGCTCGCCGCGTACGACCAGGATGACGGCAACGGGCGCGTCGAGGCAGTGCTCGACCGGCTGGGCCTGACGGCGAGGGCCGGATCCCGCGTCGCCGGCTACTCCCTCGGCATGCGTCAGCGCTTGGGCGTCGCCGCCGCGCTCGTACGCCGCCCGCGCCTGCTGATCCTGGATGAGCCGGCCAACGGCCTGGACCCGGCCGGCATCCGCGACCTGCGCGAACTGCTGCGCGAGCTGGCCGCGGACGGCGGCACCGTGCTGCTCAGCAGTCACCAGATGGCCGAGGTCGAGGCCTTGTGCGACGAGGTCACGATCCTGGGATCCGGCACGGTCGTCTACGACGGTTCCCTCCAGCGACTGCGCGAGAGCGCGCCCGCGCCGGAGTACCGGCTGCGGACGGTGGACGACGAGGCCGCGCTCGCGCTCGCGGAGGACGAGCTGGCCGTGGCTGCCGGCGACGGCCTCACCGTCCGGGCTCGGGCCGAGGCGCTCGACGGCTACGTGGCGAAGCTGGTCGCGGCGGGGATCGGGGTACGCGAGCTGCACCAGTCGGTCTCGCCGCTGGAGCGGATGTTCTTCACGCTGACGGAGGCCGGTGGCGCCCGATGACGACGGACCCGCGACCGCACGGCGTCGCGACGGCGTACCGCTGGGAGATGGAGAAGCTCGCCGCCCTGCTGCGGGTGCGTCTCACCGCGGTGGCCTGTTTCCTGGCCCCCTTCGGGCTGGTGGCCGCGCTGCGCCTGCAGGACGCGGTGCCCGCCGACACGCTGTTCGGCCGATGGACTCACTTCAGCGGCTTCGCCACGCCGATGGTGGTGCTGGTGTTCACCGGCCAGTGGGCGCTGCCGCTGCTGACCTGCCTGGTCGCCGGCGACATCTTCGCCTCCGAGGACCGGTACGACACGTGGAAGACGATCCTGACCCGCTCGTGCACCCGCCTGGGCGTCTTCTGGGGCAAGGCGTTCGCGGCCATGACCTTCGCGGTGCTGGTCGTCGTTCTGCTCGCGCTCGGCAGCCTCGCCGCCGGGGTCCTGGTGATCGGAGCGCGGCCGCTGGTGAGCCTGTCCGGCACGCTGATCCCACCGGGGCAGGCGGCCGGGCTGGTTCTGGAGAGCTGGGCGACGGCCGTCCCGCCGACGCTCGGCTTCACCGCGATGGGGCTGCTGTTCTCGGTCGCCACCCGCAACGGCCCGGCGGGGATCCTCGGGCCGAGCGCGGTCGGCCTGGTCATGCAGCTGCTGAGTTTCGTCAACGGGGTCGACGTCCTACGGCACCTGCTGCTCACCACGCCGTACGGCTCCTGGCACGGGCTGATGTCGGCGCACCCCTACTACGCGCCGCTGCTGTGGGGAGGGCTGGTGTCCGCGGTCTATCTCGCCGGCTGCCTGGCTGCCGGGTACCTGCTGCTGCGCCGCCGTTCCTTCGACGAGGGCTGAGCCGTCATGACATCGAACCGGACGAGACCACTGGCGACGCTCCTCACGGGCGCCGCGCTCCTCGCCGCCTCGGCGGGCTGTGGCACGGTCGACATCACGCGGGTCAAGCTGCAGGACGACGTCGGGCCGACGTACCGCAACATGTACGTGCTCCAGCACCGGCTGCTCGGCCAGGACACCGACGCGCCCGCGCGGCTCGCCACCGCGGCCTGCGCCAAGGGCGGCCCGGAGACCCCGGACGAGGGGCCGGGCGACGACTGGACCTGCCAGGTCTACTGGCCGGTCAACGGCACGCTGCAGACCTTGAGCTACGAGGTGCAGGTCAAGGCCACCGGCTGTTACACCGCCCAGGGCCCCGCCTACAACGTCGGGCAGCAGAACCTTCACGACCCGGACGGCCGCACGGTACCGAACCCGCTCTACGCCTTCGACGGCTGCCTGAACACCGGCTGAACCCGCGTCACCGTCCGCGTTGAGCGCGCCGGGCGCGGCCGCCGGGATCCGGCGGCCGCGCCCGTGTCGCGGTGGCTGGGCGCCGGCTACCGGCGCGCGACGACGATCACCTGGAAGGCGGTCTCCGGGCCGGGAACGTTCAGCCGGCCGACGGAGCCGGCGGCCCACGCGCGCAGCTGGACGGGGCCGAGCGGCTTGCGGACGACCATCGGAACGTCGACGCTGACGCGGCGGCCGGCGTCGAGCCCACCGAGTTCGCAGCGGAGGTTCGCGGCCACGTGCGTGCAGCCGGGACCGTCCTTGACCGTCCAGCCGGTCGGCACCGACGTGATGAGCCGTACGTGGTCGAGGTGCCCGTCGCCGGTGTTGGTCACCGTCCAGCGGACGGTCTCGACCTCGCCGACCGCGGGTCGCAGGTGGCTGGCCTGACCGGTGACGGTGAGGTGACTGCCGGCGCGAGTGGCGCCCGCGTTCGGTGCCAGGCAGAGCAGGCCTGCCGCGGCGAGCGTGGTGACGGTGAGTGTGCGCATGACGTACCCCCTGAGAATGCGCCTGAAAGAGCGACTGCCTCAGACGCTGTCACCGGGGGCGGCGCGCTCGCCGCGATCACGCGCCGATTTCCCGACTCATTGCCCGATCGCGGCGAGCGGTTGGCCTGGGCGGACCGCCCGGTGACCCTCAGCAGCCGAAGTCGATGGCGTCGAACGTCACGTAGTGGTCCGAGGTGTAGTAGTCGGTGCCGCTCCCGGCGGTGACGATCCGCCGGGCCCCGCGGTCGGACGAGCCCGGCGTCTTGACGGTGTACTCGTGGTAGTAGCCCTGCGGTTCCTGGGGGAGGACGCCCTCACGGTTCTGGAAGACCTCGCCGTCCTGCGGATAGGGGAACGGGCCGCCCTCGGCGATGAGCTCCAGGGTGTCGTCGGCCTCCGGCGGCAGCGCCGAGTGGCAGACGGTGCCGGTGGACAGCGGCACCACCGACGAGTGGGAGGCGTGGGCCAGCAGGCCCGCCGTCGCCAGCACGGGTACGAGGACGAGTGAGCGGAGACCGAGTCTCCTGCGGGGAGTACTCATGTCCAGAGACTTGCCGGTCCGGTCAGGGTCCAGTCAAGGGAGGGCGGATGAATTCGGGTGTCCGTGCGGTGACGCGCGGGAAGACCCATGAGAAGACGCACTGTTCAGCGATACAGCGGGCGAACATGGCCGATACAGGTCAGCGCACGGCTCCGGCGGGCCGGGTTTCGCCGGACGCGGTTCCGTGCAGACAATCCGGCATGCGCTGCTGTGTCTCCCGGTTCACTCGGGCCGCTCGCTCACGAGCGCTCATCGCCGCGGTGGTGACCGCGCTGACGGCGGGCCTGGCCGGCCCGGCCGCGGCGGGTCCGGCGCCGCGCCCGGCCGCCGCCGCACCGAGGCTGCGGGATCCGCACCCATGCCAGGGCCAGCCCGGGTTCACCTGTTCGACCATGACCGTGCCGCTGGACCATCGCGGCCGGGTGCCGGGCACCCTGGATTTGCAGGTCGCCACCGCCGACAACGTCGACGCGCCCAAGGGCACCCTGCTCTTCCTCAGCGGCGGGCCGGGCCAGCCGGGCGTCTCGATCGCCGACCGGATCGCCCACCAGCGGCTGCCGGAGATCGCTCGCCAGTACCGGTTCGTGCTGCTGGACCAGCGGGGCACCGGCCAGTACGGCGCGATCGACTGCCCGCTGCTGCAGGCCCAGGTGGGCAGCTCCGACATCGCCGCGCCGACACCCGCCGCGGTCCGGGAGTGCTCCGGCGTCATCGGCGACGACAAGGGTCTGTACGGCACCGAGCAGACCGTCGGCGACTACGAGTCGCTGCGCCGGGCGCTCGGCGTCGACACGATGGTCGTCGACGGGGTGTCGTACGGCACCTTCACCGCGGCGCGTTACGCGGCCGTCCACCCGACCCGCGTCCGGCGGGTCGTGCTCGACTCGGTGCTGCCGCACGTCGATCCCGAGGCCGACGACGGCCTGTACATCGTCGGCCTGCACGCCGAGGCGCGCGTGCTGCGCGACGCCTGCGCGGCGGCGCCCGCCTGCGGCTTCGACCCGGCCGACGACCTGGCCTGGGTGGTACGGCACCGCGGCGACGCGGACGGCGTGCGGATCTTCGACACGATCGTGTCGTACGAGTTCGCCGACCCGACGTACCGGAACGCCGGCGCCCTCCCCGGCGGGCAGGGCGACATCGTCGGCGCGCTGCACGCCGCCCGCCACGGTGACTCCTCGCGCCTGGACGCGCTGCTCGCCTTCTTCAAGCCCGGCGGTGACGAGCTCGCCGGTTACAGCTCCGGCCTGCACATCGACGCGTTCTGCTCCGACAGCGTCTGGCCGTGGGGCCGCTCGGACACGCCGACGGCCGGCCGCCAGGCCCGCCTCGACCGTGCGTTGCGCCGGATCCCGCCGGAGCGGTTCTGGCCGTACACCCGTGCGACCGCCGCCGGCAGCGGTTTCACCCAGGAGTGCCTGCGCTGGCGCTCACGGCCGTCCGCGGAGCCGCCGGCCCGGCTGCCGGACGTGCCGGTGCTGCTGCTGACCGGTGACCACGACCTGTCCACGCCGACGGAGTGGGCGTACGAGGAGGCGCGGCACGCCCTGGACGGCAAGGTCGTCGTGGTGAAGGGCGCGTCGCACTCGATCCAGAACCGTGAGCTCGGCCACGCGGGCCGCGACGCGGTCGCCGCCTTCCTCGGCGTGTGACCTGCGGAGCGGGCCGTCGCGGGGGCGCTCCGCAGGCGCGGAGTGCCAGGGCGACGGTGCTCACGCGCGGTCCTTCTGGCATTCTTGCGGATTCGTGAGCGCCCCCTCGGACCGGTCCGCCCCCGCGGCCGGGCCCGCCCGTGCGCGGACCGTGACAGGGTGGACGCCTCCCGTCGGCATTCGGAGCGTGGTCGTGTGGCCGTGATGGTGTGGATCAACCCGGCTGCCGCATGGGAGAGCGCGGTGGACGCGGTCGCCGGCATGGCCTTCGAGGAGATCGTGCTGCTCCTCGTCACCGAGGGCGGCGGCGCGGCGGCGCCCGACACCCTCACGGGCCTGCTCGGTCCGGCCGGCCACGAGCCCGGCGAGGCCTTCGCGGGCGTCGAGGAGGAACAGGCCGCCGCGCTGTTCGACGAGGCCGAGGCCCGCATGGGCCGTCCCGTCCGCCGCCTGTGGGAGCGGGGCGTCCCCGAGCACGAGGTGGTCACCGCGGCGAGCGGCGCCGACCTGCTCGTGTGCGTACGCGACGGCGCCCCCGGGCTGCCGGGGCCCGACAGCCTCGGCCCCGCCACCCGTTTCGTCGTCGACCACGCGCCGTGCGGGGTTCTTCTCGTCTGGCCGGGGGACAGGTCGCCGCGCGGGAAGGGGTGACCGCGGGGAAAGGTGAACACTGCGCGAACCCCGCGGGGCGGTCACCGGGTACGTCCTAGGGTGCGTCCGGCGACGGCGAAAGCGCCGGGCGCGTCCGGTGCCGGGGAGAGTCCTCGCGTCGATGTCTTGGGGGAGCCATGGGCCTGACGGGCCTGCCGTTGCTGGTGCTGGCCGTTCTTCTCGCGCTGGGCGCGCCGGTGGCCTGCCTGGTCCTGTGGAACCGCGTCCGCGGACGCGTGGCGGCCGCCGTGCGGTTCGCGATGATCGTCACCTGCCAGGCGCTGGCGCTGCTGCTCGGCGGGGTCGCGATCAACGACCACTACGGCTTCTACGCCTCATGGGAGGACCTGGTCGGCGGCGGGACGGGGGAGACCGCCGCGATCCAGGCGGCCGGCCCGGCCGGGGCCGGCATCGGCCGGGCGGACTTCCGGCGCGACCGGTCCCTCGGCGAGGACGTCTACTCCGCGACCTACAGCGGCGAGCACTCCGGCGTCCGATCACGGATCCTCGTGTGGGTGCCGCCGGGATACGACTCCCCGGCCGGCGCTCGCCGCACCTATCCGGTCGTGGAACTCCTGCCCGGCTATCCCGGCAGCCCGTCGACGTGGTTCCACGCCGTACGCGGGGTCGGGGCGCTCCAGGACGCGATCGCGGCCCGCCGGGCCCACCCGTTCATCCTGGTCGCGCCCACCATGACGGTCGAACCGGGCCGCGACACCGAGTGCGTCGACTTCCCGGCCGGTCCGCGCGTCGAGACCTGGCTGGCCGATGACGTGCGCACGGCGGTGACGAGCGCCTTCCGCGCCGAGTCCGGGCGGGACTCCTGGGGGGTCATGGGGTTCTCCACCGGCGGTTACTGCGCCGCCAAACTCGTCCTGCGCCGCCCGGACCTGTTCGGCGCCGCGGTCAGCATGCAGGGCGACACGACGCCGCAGACGCCGCAGGTCCGCGCCGACCCGGCGCTGGACGCCCAGAACTCCCTCCCGGAGATCCTGCGGACCCAGCGGCCGCCGGTCGGTCTCCTGCTCGCCGGCACCCGGCAGGACCGCGCGTCCTACCGCGAACTCGTCCGGCTCGTGCCGCTCGTACGGCCGCCGACACAGGCGTTCGAGTACGTGCTGAAGAACGGCGGGCACAACGCCGCCGTGTGGAACTCCATGCTGCCGAACGCCTACGCCTGGCTCAGCGACCGGCTGTCGTTCCCACGCCCGGCCTGACCCGGACGTGACGAGGCGGCGGACGCGCCGAGCGCCCGCCGCCGTCCGTCCGTCGTCAGTGGCCCAGGACGCGCTCGATCAGGGAGCCGTAGCCGCGCAGCGCCACCCGGAGCCGCTCGGTGTCGGACTCCTCGCCCTCGCCCCAGTGGTCGTCGAGCCGCTCCCGCAGCCGGCCCAGCGCCGCGGTGAGCTCGTCCACGGTCTCCCGCGACAGGGCGCTCGCCTGCCGTACGGCGTCCGCCGGGTCGTCCACGAAGTCGCCCTTGACCTCGCGCCAGCGCGTCCGGAACCGCTCGGCGGCGTCGGCGTCGATGAGCCGGTCGACGGTGAGCTCGTCGGCGGCCGTCGGGGCGGCGCCGGTCGCCGGCGGCTCGGCGCCCTCGGACACCGTCTCCTCTTCGGCGGTCGAGTCCGAGACGATGATCGGTTCCTCGGTGCCGAACGGCTCGCCGTAGCGGCCGCGGCCGGCCTCGTCCTCGGCCGTCGCGTCCGCGGTCTCCTCCGAGGAGACCGGCTCGCCCTCCCGGCCGGTCGCGGTTCCGGCGGGTTCGGTGGAGGCGTCCTTGTCCCAGACCTCGCCGACCAGCGGCTCCTCCTCACCGGAGGCCGCGGCCCGGTGCTCACCCTGGTCGGCCTCCTCGGCGGGCCAGCCCGCGACGGGCCGGTCCTCGGCCGGTGGGCGGGGGTCGTCCAATGAGCGTTCGTGGTAGCCGTTCATCGCCTACGCTCCCTCGTCGTCGCGCCGCGCGGTCCGCGTGGTCCGTGCGCGGGTCTTCGTGTCGGTCTCGGCGCGCTCGGCGGCGGCCTTCACCTTCGCGCCGGTCTTCGTACGCGGCGCGGTGCCGTCCCGCTCGGCCTCCGCTTCCTCTTCGGCCGTCTCGCCCCGCGCGCCGGTCTCGGTCGCGGGTGCGGCCGTCGTCTCCGACCCGGCCGCGTCCGGCTCGGCGGCGCGATCGGTGGCGTGGTTCGTGGCGTTCGCGTCGTCGCCGATGTCGAGCAGCTCGGTGAACAGCGCGCGGTAGTGCACCATGGCCTGCCGCAGGTCCTCGGTCGAGGCCTGCCCGCTCCCGGCACGGGAGCCGATGTCGTGGGCCTGCCGGTACCGGCCGATGGTGGCGGCGTGCTCGACGGACAGGTCCGCGACCTGCTGCTCGTAGCCCTCGTCGGCCGGGTAGCCGCGCTCGCTCATCACCTGGTGGATGAGCCGGTCGGCCTCGCTGACGGCGGTCTCCGGCGCGTCCACGAAACGCTCCTGGACCTGGCGCCACTCGCCGAGGTGGCGCTCGCGCACCTCGGGGGCCAGCGGACGGATCTCCAGCTGGTCGTGACGCTTCTGCCGGGCGAGCAGTTCCTGCTCGGCCTCGCGGGTGCTCTCGTGGTCCTTCACCGCCCGGTCGTACTCGGGGCCGAAGCGCTGCCGCAGGCCGCGTCGCCGCGCCTGCGCCCGGGCGAAGTACCCGGCGACGGCCAACACCACGAGCACGACTATGACGATGACGACCACTGCGACGGTCGACATGGTTGCCTCCTGAGGTGCGGTTGCCAGGCTCTTCTGCCCGTCTAAAACGCCCTAAAACAACCCGGTAAGGGCGCTGTGCCGGGATTGCTCGACGGGGCGGTGAAAACGGTGCCAGGCCGCGTATCGGCAGCTCAGGCGGTCCGTAGGCGATCGCGGGGGCGCGGCCGGTCTGATGTGTGAGATAACGACTCAGAGACGCCACCGGATGACGTTCCGTGGCGAGTCGGCACGAGTCCCGACACGACCGATGGGAGCTGACGCGAATGCGCATGACGGTGCTCGGCAGCTGCGGGGCGTGGCCCACGCCCGGACGCGCGTGCAGCGGCTATCTGGTCGAGAGCGACGGATTCCGGCTGCTCATCGACCCCGGGTACGCCACGCTGCCGCGCCTGCTGCGGCACGTCGACGCGCGGGAGGTGGACGCGGTCCTGGTGAGCCACGGGCATCCCGACCACTGCGCCGACCTGAATCCGCTGCTGCGGGCACGGGCACTCGATCCGGACCCGGCGCCGAAGCTGCCCGTTCACGCGCTGCCCGGCGCCCTCGACCGGGTCCTGGCCCTCGACCGGCCCGGCATGCTCGACGACGCCCTCACGCTCCGCACCTTCACCGCGGGCGGGCGGTTCGAGATCGGCCCCTTCACGGTCGATACGTGGGCGCTGCCGCACTTCGTGCCGAACGCGGGCCTGCGGCTGACCGCGGAGGGCAAGGTGCTGGCCTACACCGGCGACACGGGGCCGTGCCGCGAACTGGCCGAGCTGGCCCGCGACGCCGACCTGTTCCTCGCCGAGGCGACCCATCCGGAGGTCGTGCCGGCCGAGGACGCCCGCTACCTGTCCAGTGCGCGGCAGGCCGGCGAGTGGGCCACGAAGGCCGGCGCCGGGCGCCTGATGCTGACCCATCTGTGGCCCGGCACGTTCGCCGTCCACGCGGAGGAGGCGGCCCGCCGGACGTACGCGGGACCGGTCGAGGTGGCGCGCGAGGAGGAGACCGTCCCGATCGGCTGAACGCGCGAAGGGCCGGCGCGGGCGCCCGCACCGGCCCTTCGCGCGTTTCCTACTGCTTGGGCGCCTTGGCCGCGAACTCGGTCGTGTAGGTCTTGGACAGGTCGACGGTGTCCTTCTTGCCCTTGACGTTCGGGGAGAACTGGGCGAGGACGTTCAGCACGTTCTTCGCGCCGTCGGCCGGCATCATGCCGTCCCCGTTGAACATGCCGATGCTGTCGGCGACCGCCTTCTCGTACAGCTTGGGGTCACCGCCCGCGTAGTCGGCCGGCATCTTGGCCGCGATCTCCGCCGGCTTGTGCGCCTTGATCCAGCCGAGCGTCTTGACCAGGGCGTTCGCCAGCTTCTGCACGGCCTGCGTGTGCGTCTTGACGTAGTCGCAGCTCATGTACAAGGAGCTGGACGGGTACAGGCCGCCGAGCGCGGCGCGCGCCCCCGCCTCGGTGCGCATGTCCAGCAGGACCTTGCCCTTGCCGGTGCTGGTGAGCTGGGCGACGGTCGGGTCGGTCGTCATGCCGGCGTCGATGCCGCCGTTGTTCAGGGCGGCGATGAACGTCTGGCCCGCGCCCGCCTTCACCGTCGTGTACGCCGACGTGGGCACGCCGTTCTTGGTCGCCAGGTACTGGGTGAGGAAGTCGGTGGACGAACCCGGGCTGGTCACGCCGAGCTTGAGGCCCTTGAACGCCGCGGGCGAGGTGATCCGGCCGGCCTTGGGCGCCGAGACCACCTCGGCCTCGCCCGGCACGTCGGCGAGCTGCACGACGCTCTCGATGCACTTCCCCTTGGTCTGCAGGTCGATGGTGTGGTCGTAGAACCCGACGACGCCCTGCACGTCGCCGGAGAGCAGCACGTTCTCCGCC
Organism: Actinoallomurus sp. CA-142502; assembly: GCF_050936355.1. NCBI lineage: Bacteria > Bacillati > Actinomycetota > Actinomycetes > Streptosporangiales > Thermomonosporaceae > Actinoallomurus > Actinoallomurus sp. CA-142502. The sequence continues at coordinate 6,467,261 of NZ_JBNJMY010000001.1, read as the reverse complement.
TGGGCGCCGGCGGGTTCGGTGAGCAGCTGGACGTTGATGCCCTGCTCCTTGAAGTAGCCGAGCTGCTCGGTCAGCTTCGCGGGCAGGTAGATGACCTTGTCGATACCACCGACCATGATCTTGATGGTGTCGTCCTTGCCGCCGTTCCCGCTCGACGCGGAGGTGCGCGAGTCGCGGCAGGCGCTGAGGGACAGGGCGGTGGCAGCGGCGAGCGCGGCCGCGGCGACGCGAGTGGCCGTACGCATGAGGGGCTCCTTCAGATCTGTGCTTCGATGCTGGACGCGGGGGGACGCCAGCGCAGGAGGCGGCGTTCGAGCAGGGTGAGCAGCCACTCGGCCAGCAGAGCGATCACCGTGATGATGATCATTCCGGCGTAGATGCCGGCCGAGTCGAACGTGCCCTGGGCATGGTTGATGAGCAGGCCGAGGCCCTTGTCGGCGCCGCTGTACTCGCCGACGATCGCGCCGATGATCGCGAAGCCGAACGCCGAGTGGAGGGAGGCGAGGATCCAGGACGTGGCGCTGGGCACGACGATCGAGGTCAGCACCTGCGTCCGGCTCGCCCCGAGGATCCGGGCGTTGTTCACCAGGTTCCGGTCGACCTCGCGGGCGCCCTGGAAGGCGTTGAAGAACACCGCGAAGAACACCAGGACGAACGCGGTCGCGACCTTGGACGACATGCCGAGGCCGAACCAGATGACGAACAGCGAGGCCAGGATGATGCGGGGGATGGCATTGGCCGCCTTGATGAACGGCGCGCACACATCGGACAGGAAGCGGCTGCGGCCCAGGACGATGCCGAGCACGACGCCGCCCACGCTGCCGAGCGCGAAGCCGATCAGCGCCTCTTCCAGCGTGTAGGCGATCTGCGTCCAGATCGAGCCCTGCGAGGTGCCGCTGGTGAACCAGTCGACCAGCCGGCTCCAGATCGCGCTCGGCTTGGAGTAGTAGAACGGGTCGATCCAGTGGGTCGCGGCCAGCTCCCACGAGCCCAGCACGGCCACGACCAGCAGCACCCGTACGGCGTTGATGCCGGTGAGGCGTCGCCGGTGAGCGGCGCGGGCCTGGGCGACCGCGGCGGCCTGGCCGTCGTCGACGCTGTCGGCCTGGGCGGGTTCCCTGGTGTCAGGCAGCACGATCCGCACCCCTCTCACGGGTGATCTGGACCTCTTCGCGCAGCGACTCCCAGACCTCGCGGTAGATGTCGAGGAACTCCGGGGTGAGCCGGATCTCCTCCGCGTCGCGAGGCCGTTCCAGCGGGACGTCGAAGGACGCCTTGACCGTGGCGGGTCCGGCGGTCATCACCACCACGCGGTCGCCGAGCACGACCGCCTCCTCCAGGTCGTGGGTGACGAACACCACCGCGGCGCCTCGCGCCGTGCCGGAGCCCGACCACAGCCGCAGCAGCTCGTCCTGCATCAGGCCGCGCGTCTGCACGTCCAGAGCGGAGAACGGCTCGTCCATCAGCAGGATCGACGGTTCGTTCACGAGCGTCTGGGCGAGCGCGACGCGCTTGCGCATGCCGCCGGACAGCTGGTGCGGGTAGTAGGACTCGAAGCCGCCGAGGCCGACCCGCTCCACCCATTCGCGGGCCTTCGCGCGGGCCTCCCGTTTGCCCGCGCCGCGGTAGCGCGGGCCGGTCGCGACGTTGTCGAGCACCGAACGCCAGGGGAGCACGGCGTCGGTCTGGAACATGTAGCCGACGCCCTCGGGGATGCCGCCGACCGGTGTGCCGTGCACCAGCACCTCGCCGCCGGAGGGGGGCTCGAGGCCGGAGACGAGCGACAGCGTGGTGGACTTGCCACAACCGGTGGGGCCGACCACGGCCACGAACTCCCCGGAGTCCACGGTGAGATCGAGGTCGCGGACGGCCGTGTGCACTCCGCCCGACGACGAGCGGAAACGCTTTGTGGCGCCGCGAAGCTCGATCGCGGGGCCGTCAGGGGTCTCTTGCGTGGGCATGCCGCCAGACGCTACGAGCATGTTTCGGGCGCGTTAAGCCTTGCCCGCGATGTGGTCACAAGCCGCGTTAACCGCGTTGACCGCATAAATCGAGGTTTTGCGCGTTCTGCGCGCGAAGCGGGTGGAGCCCGGTTCGGTTACGGTTTGCAGGTCATGCCCCGACCTGCCCGTATACGCTTCGCCCACCAGGTGCTGATCCTGCAGATCGGCGTCGTGGTGCTCGTCGCCGTGACCGGGTACGGCATGGCCGCCTGGGTGCAGTGGGGCGAACTGCGTCACCAGTACGGCTGGCGCGCGCTGACGCTCGCCCGCGCCGTCGCCTCCGACCCCGTGATCGGCGACGCCGTGGCGAGCGGCGACCCGCAGGGCGTGGTCGAGGACCGCGCGGAGCGGTTCCGCGAGGCCACCGGCGCGCTGTTCGTCGTCGTCACCGACCGGCACGGCATCCGCCTGGCCCACCCGAACCGCGCCGAGATCGGGCGGAGGGTCAGCACCGACCCGTCGGCCGCCCTGTCCGGGCACGAGGTCATCGTCTTCGAGCGTGGCACCCTCGGGCTGTCCGCGCGGGGCAAGGTCCCGCTCCACGACCACGTGGGGAGCCTCGTCGGCGAGGTCAGCGTCGGGTTCGACGCCGGCGAGATCGACCGGCGCGTGCACCGTACGCTGGCGGTCGCGGCCGGGTTCGCCGCGGGCACGGTCCTGCTCGGCGTGGCCGCCTCCGCCGGGATCGGCCGGCGCCTGAAGCGCCAGACCCTGGGCCTCGAACCCCACGAGCTCGCCGAGCTGGTCCAGGAGCGCGAGGCCGTGCTGCACGGCATCAGCGAGGGCGTGCTCGCGCTCGACGACGGCGGCCGGGTGACGGTCTGCAACGAGGAAGCCGCCCGGCTGCTCGACGTCACGCCCGCCCGCCACACCGCGGTCGCCGACCTGCCGGTGACCGGCCGGCTCCGGGCCGTGCTGGAGGGCGAGGAGGTGCCGCCCAACCTGTTCGTCGTCTCCGGCGACCGGGTCCTCGTCGTCAACCGGCGCGAGGTCAGCCACGGCGGACGGCGCCTCGGCGCGGTGATCAGCCTGCGGGACCGGACGGACGTGGAGTCGCTCGCCCGTGAACTGGACGCGGTGCGGACGCTGTTCGACGCGCTGCGCGCGCAGCGGCACGAGTACGCGAACCGCCTGCACACGCTGTCCGGTCTGCTCCAGCTCGGCCACTATGAGGAGGCGGCCGGCTACATCCGTGCCCTCGCCGAGGTCCCCGCCGCGAAGGAGGAGCCGCCCGGCACCGTACCCGATCCTTACCTCGGCGCCTTCCTCGCGGCCAAGGCCGCCGTCGCCGCCGAGAAGGGGGTCGAGCTGGAGATCGCCGAGACCACCTGGGTACCCGGCCGCGTGTCCGAGCCGCTCGACGTGACCACGGTGCTCGGCAATCTCGTCGAGAACGCCCTGGAGGCCGCGCGGCTCGGCCGCCGCCGGCCCGCGCGCGTCGAGGTCGAACTGCTCGGCGACGGTCACGACCTGCACGTGACCGTGGCCGACTCCGGCGAGGGCGTGCCGGAGGAGCTGAAGGAGGCGATCTTCCGTGACGGCGTGTCCACGCGCCAGGCCGACGGCGGTCGGCCGCGGGGCCTCGGCCTCGCGCTCGCCCGTACGGCGGCGCGGGCGCGCGGCGGCGACATCGTCCTCGTCGACCCCGGCGAGGACGAGGTGGGTGCCGTCTTCGTCGCCCGGCTTCCGGAGGTGCTCAATTGATCGACGTGCTGGTGGTCGACGACGACTTCCGCGTGGCCCAGGTGCACGCCGGGTTCGTCGAGCTCGTGCCGGGGTTCCGCGTCGCCGGCCGGGCCCGTACCGCCGCCGACGCGCGGGCCAAGGCGGCCGGCGCCGACCTCGTGCTGCTCGACGTCTACCTGCCCGACGAGTCGGGCCTGAACCTGCTGCCCGACCTGGCCGCGGACGTGATCATGGCCACCGCCGCCACCGACCAGGAGTCGGTGCGCACCGCGTTCTCCCGCGGCGCCCTGCACTACCTGATCAAGCCGTTCACCGCCGGTGAGCTGGGGGAGCGGCTGCGCGCGTACGCGCGGTACCGGGAACGGCTGGCGAACGGCGGTCAGCTGACGCAGGACGACGTCGACCGCGCCGTGCGCGTGCTGTACGACGTGCCGCGCGGCGTCCCGCGCGCGGTGAAGGGCCAGTCGCCGGTCACCTCACAGCTCGTCGCCGAGGCGCTCCGCCGGGCCGACCGGCCCCGCTCGGCGGCGGAGATCTCCGATGAGGTCGGGATCTCCCGCGCGACGGCCCAGCGGTACCTGGCCTCGCTCGCGCAGTCCGGCCGGGCGCTGGTGACGCTGCGGTACGGCACCACCGGCCGCCCCGAACACGAGTACGCCTGGCGCCCCGGAGCATCGTTCACGACCTGACGTCCGGTTCCGGGTATATCCGCTACCGCGCCAGTCCATACCGGCGCACGGCCGCGCAAATCCCGACATCGGGCAGCGGCCGAACATAGTCTGTCATTTCTGTCATGCACTCGACCGTGCATTGGCTGATATATGCGGCAGCCTGGCCCGATCTGTCTACCTCGGTTTTTGTTGGGCGTGAACCGGGAAGAGCCACCAGTACATCCGGGGGAACGCAGTGATGGACAGAAAGTGCATTATCGTGAAACGAATTATTATCGATAGTGACGAAGTCTTGCGCTGTGAAGCGAGAGTCCTGGGCCGCTATCTGGTGGGAGGACCGCCGGATGAGCCGGCCGTGACGCTCTATGTCAATGCGATAAAGACCAGGGCGTGCGCGATGAGTGAGCGTGAGCGCAAACGCCTGGCCTTCATCCATCGCCATCCCTGGGCGCTCGGATTCGTCGACGCGGGTCTTACTCTGATCGATTCGGCGTCTGAAATTCGCCATCGCATTTATATCATGTTCTCGATCCTGGAGTCCTCTCCCCGTTATCACCATCGATTTCTTCCCGTGCGCCGCGGCTGGTGGTACTCCACCGTCGTCGGCTCAACCGTCATCACCGGTGTCACCAGAACGATCGTAGGCACCATTCTGGTCAAGGTGATCACGCAGTGAACATCGCTGGTTTCATGGTCGTCGGCTCCGGTTGCTCTGCGGCGATGGCCGCGCAGACCCTGGTGGATGCGGGTGCGGACGTCACCATGGTCGACGTGGGGATCGACAACCCGGAGTATCACTCACAGGTCCCGGAAAAAGACTACATAGATATCCGGCGCAACGAGATCGACCAACATCGCTACCTGATCGGCCAGAACGCCGAGGGTGTGGTGTGGGGTCACGTCGGTAAGGGCGCCCAGATCACTCCGCCGCGTCGGCACATGATCGAGAAGGTCGACACGTATCTGCCGGTACGGTCCAGCACGTTCTCGCCGGTCGAAAGCCTGGGGTACGGAGGCCTCGGCATCGGCTGGGGGTTGCAGTGCTGGGAGTTCTCGGACGCCGACATCAGGGCCGCCGGACTCGATGAGACCCGCATGCGTGACGCATACGAGGTCGTAGCCCAGCGGGTGGGCATCAGTGCCACCAAGGACGACGCCTCGCCGTACACCATCGTCGACCTGAAGACCTATCAGCCGCCGGTGAACATGGACCGAAATCATCAGCGGATCCTCAACAGGTATCAGGCGCACAAGAACTACTTCAATAAAAGAGGGTTCGTGCTGGGCCGGACGCCGCTCGCCCTGCTCACGGAGGACATGGACGGGCGAGAGAAGTACGCCTACCGCGACATGGACTACTACACCGACAACGGCCGGAGCGCCTGGCGTCCTTGGGTCACCGTCGACCAGCTCAAGGGAAGTCCGAACTTCACCTATGTCGGCGGTCATCTGGTGACCCGCTTCGTCGAGAGAGACGGGTTCGTGGAGGTGGAGTGCCTCACGATCCCTCAGCATGAGAAACGAGTCCTGCGTTGCAGAACGCTCGTACTCGCCGCCGGGGCGCTGGGCAGTGCGCGGGTCGTGCTGCGGAGCATGGGAGAGTCGCACACGAAGCTACCTTTGCTGTGCAACCCGTACAGTTTCATTCCTTGCGTGCAGTTGTCGATGGTGGGCAAGGAAGTAGAGCGTAAGAAGCTCGGCCTCGCCCAGCTTTCGCTGATCCTGGACGAAGAGAGGGGCAAATCCGGGTTTTCCATAGCCTCTCTGTACAGTTACCAGTCGCTCATGCTCTTCAGGCTGATGGGCCAGGTTCCGTTCTTGGGTTTCTCGGACGCCCGCCACATCATGCGTTACCTGATGTCGGGGCTGGTGATCATGGGTGTGCATCATCCGGACAAACGCTCCTCGAAGAAGTATCTCCAGCTTGTCGGCGATGCGAGCTCCCCTGTTGGCGACCACCTCGACGCGAGCTATGTACTCGACCAGGCGGAGAAAGACGAGTTCGTGCGGCGCGAGCGTAAGTACATCGCTGCGGGGCGGCGGCTGGGCATATACGCGACCAAGCGGATTAACCCGGGATACGGCGCGAGCATTCACTATGCCGGCACCCTGCCGTTCAGCGATCGAGATAAGCCTCTGACGTTGAGTCCGAGCGGCAGGCTGCATGGCACCCAAGACGTCTATGTGGCCGACAGCTCGGGATTCAACTATCTTCCGGCCTGCGGTCTTACCTTCTCTCTACTGGCGAACGCGCACATCACCGCACAGAAGGCACTCAAGCATGAGCGATGAGCTCCCGACCGTTTTCGTCACCGGCGCCGGCGGATTCGTCGGCTCGCAGTTGGTGAGTTTCCTCGCTGCAAGAGGATGGAATGTCGTGGCCTCGGTACGCGACCCAGAGAGATTCGAGACGCGCGAGAACGTTCGCTATGTCGCTCTTGATCTCGGCAAGACGTTCGATGTGACGATGTTCAAGGGCGTCGACTATCTGGTCCATACCGCGTACGTGAAGCTCGATCGCGCCCACAAGGATGCCTTCGACGTGAACGTAGGTGGCACCGAACGTCTGCTTGCGGCGGCCCGGGAGCAGGGCGTAAAAAAGTCGATATTCATGTCGAGCATGTCGGCCCATGAAGACGCTGTATCGATATATGGCCGTCAGAAGCTGGCCATTGAAAGCATGCTGGACGACTCGAACGACGTGATATTGCGCTGCGGGTTGATAGTCGGCAGCGGTGGCATCGTGCAGCAGATGGCCAAATTCATGCGGACCAAACGGATCGTGCCGCTGGTGGATGGCGGAACTCAACCGCTGCAGATCATAAGCATACATGACCTGCTTCAGGTGATCGAGCAGGTCTTGGAGCGCGACCTGCACGGTCGATTCGTGGTCGCCAACCCCGAAGTCTACGCGTACAAGGAGCTCTACAAGGCCATGGGCAGGCAGCTCGGAGTGAACCCGATCTTCCTTCCGGTGCCCTTCTTCGTGCTGCTCACCGCCATGCGCACCATCGCGTTCCTGCGCCTCCCGCTCGCGGTGAACGAGGATAATCTATGGGGGCTCAAGAAGCTGCGTGCCGTCGATAACGCCGCAGACGTCAAGGAGCTGGGTGTCAAGCTCGATACGCTGCACGAGGCGCTGACTCGATTGGGGACACTCGATGCCTAGCGGCATCACCGCGTTCGCGGGGAAGCTGCTCCTGCAGCCGACCAGCCACGGATTCGTACAGTTCTTCAGGTACGGCATCGTGGCGGTCATCGCATTCACGGTCGATTTCGGACTGCTCTATGTGTTCACCAGCTTACTTTCTTGGTTCTATCTGCTGTCGGCGACATCGTCCTTCGTCATCTCTGTCGCCGTGAACTACCTGCTCAGCACCGTATGGGTGTTCGCTGAACGGGCCAGGCGTGAGCGTGGCGTCGAACTCGCGTTGTTCGTCGGCATCTGCGCCGTCGCCCTGTTGCTCAATGGCATATTTATGTGGATTTTCACGTCGGTTATCGGAATATTCTACCTGACTTCGAAGCTGATAACCGTCACCATCGTGCTCTTCTGGAGTTTCGGCGCGCGGCGATTTCTGTTCCATGCCTCCTGCTTGCGAAGCGGACGGCTTGGCAGGTTCCTTTCCTGGCAATCGGAATAGGCGACATCGTATTTGGGTATGACCAGAACATATGTGCACGCAGCAGCCTCACCGAGTGGGGCGAGAACTAGGGATGCCCAGCCATGAGTGGACCATACGAGGCCGAGTGCGAGGCCACCGCTGAAGTGCGCGACGTCTACGCGGGATACCACAAACGCGGGGTCATGCGGGAAAAGACCCTCAACCGGCTTCTTCGTACTTGCACTGATCACGGGCTTGAAGTGGGCTCGTACGACCGGGAAGTCCTTCGATGGCTCGCTGGACAGAAACCGGAGGCGGCCCAGGTGATCGTCGGCCTGGTCCACCGCGCCGCCGCCCTGAGAGAGCGAGTCGAGCAAGCCTGATGGACGGCGGGTCGATCCGACCTCGACGCCACGAGAACCGGCCGCTCCGTGGCCTGGCTCGTGGCGAGGAGACGGTCGTGAAGGCCCGGCAGGACACTGCCTCCCGCCCCGGGAGCTCGCCGGCATCGACACCCGCACCTGGTCTCGTTCCCTCGGAGACGAGCCGATCGCCGTCGCCGACCTGAGAGGTCGTCCGGTGGCGCGGCGGGGTGCGGGCATGCCGTTGATCTTCACTGCGTACTACGGCCCGTTTCCCGACCCGAGCACGCCAGGTGCCGATATTCCGACCCGATAACGGACTCACGGTCCGGGTGAGCAGGGCGCCGGCGTCGGCCACGGGCTCCGCGGCGGGCATGGACGACACCGCTTCGGAAGCGGTGCTCATCAAAGACTTCGAGCCGGATGCGACCTCATGCGGCGGCGCGCGCCTTCCACCCCTGACGACGGTCGGGCCGACGAACCGTCGACCAGGTCCGTGGCCGTGGCCCGGCCGGCGAGGTCCGCACCACACCGCCCAACCGTGATGTCGCGGGCGGAGAACTTCTTGAGCCGCCCGATCGCCGCAGACTCGATCCGCGTCCGCGTGCATGACCGAGTCCCGAGCGTCCCCGCGTACACGATCCGGCACCCGCCGGATCTCCGTGAAGTCCCGGATCATCGTGGATGCTCCCGGCCTTCTGATGGGCCGCTCGAAGTCGTTGACGTCGCGTTCGGAGGCCGCTCCCGCCGGGGATGCCGCGACCATCGACCATCAGCGAGCGTCTCATGTCCCGCGTGCGCCGATCCATCGGAGAGGGACCGGCGCACGCGCCGTCGTCGGGTGCCGACGACGCGGTCGCAGGCGTCCGGCGAGGTGCTCTTCAGCTGCGCGAGGACGCCGCGCTTGATCCATTCGTCACGTCGGTCGCGGATGGTGCTCGCCGGTTCGAATCACCGACCCGGCTCCGCGTCATGCCGTCTTGGCAGGGTTCATGCTCTCGGAGTCCGCGCTCGTGGCGCCGTTCTCGGTCCGTACGCGCTGGACCGCCGCGTCCACGACGATGGCGGCCTCCTCCGCCGGGTCGGCGACCAGCGGGTGGGAGGGGCGGCGGATCCCCAGGATGCTGACGAACAGCGACGCGAAGATCATCTGGAAGCTCATGATGAGCGCGGTGGCGGCCGGCACGACGATGCGCAGCAAGGCGTGCGGGTCGAGCTGGCCGAAGCTGTGGCCCTGCCAGTGGATCAGCGAGGCGACCAGGCCGACGAGACCGGCCAGTGCCAGGAGGCCGCCGACGACCAGGCCACGCTCCAGGCTCCAGGACCGGATGACGCGTTGCACCCGCGGGTCGTGAGGAAGGAAGCCCTCTTCCATGGCATAGACCTTGGTCAGTAGGGCTGACAGCACTGCTTGGAAGCCGATCACCAGTATCGCCGAGGCCCCGGCAAGGGTGTCGACGTCGAAGGCGATGTCGCCGACGTGGATCGGGCCCGCGGACAGGGTGATGCCGCCGATCAGTCCGAGGGTCATGAGCAGCAGGCCGGGGATGAGGAACAGCCAGCGGGGGCTGTAGAGCATGAGGAAGCGCAGGTGTCGCCAGCCGTCGCGCCAGGTGCTCAGGTGCGGGGCGCGGGAGCGGCCGTCGGGCGAGAGTGTGGTGGGGACCTCGCGGATGTCGTACTTGGCGAGGGTGCAGCGGACCACCATCTCGCTGGCGAACTCCATGCCGCCGGTCTGCAGGCCGAGTCGCAGGATCGAGTCGCGGCGGAAGCCGCGCAGCCCGCAGTGGAAGTCGCCGATCTTGCTGCGGAAGAACAGCCGGCCGACGAAGCTGAGCACCGGGTTGCCCAGGTACCGGTGCAGCGGCGGCATGGCGCCGGGCGCGATGCCGCCCTTGAAGCGGTTGCCCATGACCAGGTCGGCGCCGTCCCGCAGCTCGGTGAGGAACGGCATCAGCGAGGTGAAGTCGTAGGAGTCGTCGGCGTCGCCCATGACCACGTACGTGCCCCGAGCCGCCCGGATGCCGCCCATGAGGGCGTTGCCGTACCCCTTCTCGCTCACCGGCACGACGCGGGCACCCGCGTCGCGGGCGAGCTGCTGGCTCCCGTCGGTGCTGCCGTTGTCGGCGATGATGACCTCACCGTCGACGCCGTGCTCAGCGAAGAATCCGAGGGCCTTCCGCACGCATGTCTCTACGGTCTCCGCCTCGTTCAGGCAAGGCATCACCACGGAGAGTTCCATGTCCTGTCCTCCATTGTCCTGTGCCGCCAATTTCCGGGGGTTTCGACTGACCTCGTCATTGTTCCGACAATGGCATGTGTTACCCGTGAAGCCTGCCGTCAAGCGACGACGCGCCGCGAAGCAACAACCTTTAGCCCTACATGAGGACTTCCGGCCGATGCGGCCAATCACGCGCGCAGATGCTCCGTCCAGTATTTCGACGGACGTGTCGCATAAATTCCCATGCGTGGAGCCGATATCTATCTTCGGAAATGTCCCCTTAGTGGGGATCTTAAATTCCGCGCCGTCGCTTCCACGCGGAGACGTCCGTGATCATTCGGACGTAAGGGCGCCTATCGGGGAGGCTTGGGTGTCGGTCCACACTGGGCCGCCTGTCGGTAGCGTCTTCCACCGCTGTGAATTGGCCCGTAGCGGCTGAAGGTCGGCATCCGTCCGCGTGATGGCCACCCATGTCGAAGCCTGATACATGTGCAGGGGATCTACGTCGCCATCACCGGTCAGCGAGGCGAGGCCGGCCGACCGTGCGGTTGCCTGCAGCATCGGCGCGAGATCGAGGTTCCTCTTGGTGACGTGGAACGCGACCACCCCTCCGGGCCTGAGCTTGCGAACGTACAGCTGGAGCGCCTCACGGGTCAGCAGATGGGTCGGCACCGCGCCGGAATTGAAGGCATCCAAGATGATCATCCCATACCGGCCGTCGGGGGCCTTGTCCAGCTCGACCCGCCCATCGCCGAGAATCACGTCTACGTCGGCCTGGCTGCCGGTCAGGTAGCCGAACCGTTTCCGAGCGATATCGAGGCTCGCACGGTCGGGTTCGAAGAAATCGATCTGCTGCCGGGCGTGTCCGTAGCTCGCCTCGGCTCCTGTTCCCAGACCGACGACGGAGATGTTCTTACTCCGATCGCCGTAGTTCGCGAAAAGGTCGCCGAGCGGTCCGGGCCGTCCGTAGTACGAAACGGGCATCGACCGTATGGGAAGCGTTGCGTACTGGTAGCCGCGCATGGTCGCGCCGTCGGAGAGAATCGTCCAGCCACCTTGGGAATAGACCTCGTACGCGCCGAAGAACGTGCGCTCCCGGAAGGAGTCGTCCGGAGTCTGATACCAGAAGAGCGCACCGGTCGTCAGCAGCGCGCCGACCGCCATCACCCGGGGCCGCGATACGGCGAGAACACACCACGGCATGCAACCCGCCACAGCGATCGCGATGAGCCAGTAGCGGCCGAGATTGAGGTCCACAGCGACGACGAGAAGGGGACCGGCGAGCACGAACGACTTGACCAGCCCTTCGATTCCCGGCAGCCGCCATGCCTTGTTCGCGGCCGGTTGCCGGCGCAGCGCCAGGGGCAGGACCGCGAGCGCGGTCATGACCAGCGGAAGCTCCGCGCCCCAGTTGAAGACCATCGGGGCGATGAGGCTGTTGAAGGCGCCGCCGAGCGCGCAACCGAGCGAGACGATCACCAGGAACTCGGTCAGTCGACGCGGAGCCGGCCGGTCCCGCGCCAGGAGGCCATGGCAGGCCAGACCGGCGACGAGGACCAGCGCGAGGCAGAGCGCGATGTCGGCGGCCAAACCGCGGTGGAGATACAGGGTCCACGGAACAACGGCTGCGCTGATCGCCGCGGCCATGACCGTGGGAGTCATCCAGCGCTGGTTCCTCAAACCGAAGGCGATGATGAGCGTTGCGACGTAGAGGGCGAACGGCACCACCCAGATCAGCGGGATCGCGGCGATGTGGGCGGAGATACGCGTGGTAACGCCGAGCATGAGGGACGACGGGATGAAGGCCAGGCCGAGCCAGCGTGCCCTCCGCGCCCAGGAGACCTGCTCGGGCGGGACGGTTTCGGTTCCCGCGGGCGCCTCCGAAAGCCCGGCGAAACGGAATCGCATGACCAGTCCGCACGCGACCGCCAAGGCGATGAACACGCCATAAGCGACCATCCACCAGCGAGCCTGAGTCGCCAAATTCGCCATCGGCTCGATGACGAGCGGATAGGCGAGAAGCGCGAGCATACCGCCGATATTGCCTGCGGCGAAAACGAAGTATGGGTTGTCGGACCGAGGAAGACCTGACGATGAATACCAACGCTGAACGAGTGCTCCGATCGTGGAGAGTGCCGCGATCGGTGCGCCGACGACCATTGTCAGTGTGAGCAGAAGCCAGAGCGCGGGTGATGTCGACCCAACGGTTTGTGACCAGGCCGGCACGGTGAACGGCAGCAGGAAGAGCGGGGCGATGGCCAGCGAAATCTGGATCAGGAGCCGGCCACGGGCGCCGAGCATGCGCTGCGACCAATGCGTATAGGCGTAGCCCATCAGGATCACGACCTGGAAGAAGAAGATCGAAGTGCTCCAGACCATTGGTGATCCGCCGTAGACGGGCGACAGCATTTTCGTCACCATCGGTTCCATGACGAACAACAGACTAGAGCCGATCAAGGCTGTCAGGGCGAAGAGTGTGACCGCGACGCCATCAGGTCCTCTGGTCGGTCTCGCCCCGCCGACGTCGATGCGCGGCGCGACTTCAGCGGCAACACCCATGTCCATACTCCTACAAAAGTCCGAATAAATCGTACGAGTCCATATGTGAATTACTTGCTCGCCCCGGCGGCGCTGCTGTCGCTCTTCCCGGTTCTTGCTTTACAAAACTCGGGCGGACAGACAGGGACCACTCGGGTGTTCATGCATAGTTCCTGATTCAAGTCCGGACCTACCCAAATGCGCGCGAGATGCTGCGCATTGACCCATGTCGTGCGAATATCGGGCCGGGCTTGAACACCGGCGTCTTCGGCGGTTATCCTCCGCCGTGGATCACGGCCGGGTGTGAGGCCGCCCAGAGGTGAGAAAGCGGTGCGTTTGCCGCCATTTGCGGGTCGGCTCGTCGCTACTTACGTGTAGCCGTCGTCTGGGGCCGCGGCCGGCTCTACTTGTGTCGCAGAGTTGACGAACACTTTGTCAATATTTGCCGATTAGCGAGTTCAACACGACGGAGATGCCATGGGATTGCTTGGGGCCACAATATCGCGGGAGAGCTCCGTTTCCGTACCCGCAGGGCTCATGCGTCGCATCCGGCCCTGGCCTCTGCTGCTCCTCGGCGGCTGGATTCTTCAAGTGGGAATCCGGTGGGCGCTTGGCATATATCAGAGAGTTCCAATGCTCATCCCGGACGAGTCGGGATATCTCCTGGCGGCACGGCTGATCACGGGCGGAGCGGCCGGTGATCTCTCCGGGCGGACCTTCTACCAGGCCGGCTACCCGCTCGTCCTCACTCCCGCATTCTGGCTCAGCAGTGATCCGGCGACCGTCTACCGTCTCGTCATCCTCATCAATGCGCTGGTCGGCGCATCGGTCTTCGCACTCGCATACATCGCACTGCGCCGTCTCGACCTACCGCGCGGGCGCTCCTACCTGCTCGCGACCGTGACCGCTCTCCTGCCCTCGCAGCTCTACTACGGCCAGTTCGCCATGAGCGACGCCGTACTGCCGGTGGCGGTCCTCGGCTGGCTGCTCCTCGTACACGCGTGGATCACCAGCGGACGGTTGGGATACGGCGTGGTGGCGAGCCTCGTCGCCGCCTACACCTACTGCGTGCATGGACGGGGCGCGGTCATCGTGGTGGCGCATGCGGGTCTTCTGGTCGCCGTACTGTGGCGGCGCTGGGCGAGCAGGCGGGACATCGTCGTGACGGCCAACGCGCTGGTCGCCGGGTCGGCCGCCGCATGGGCGCTGAACGGCTGGGTTAAGTCACGAATCTATCGGGGTGGCGTCCAGGCGCACGGCGAATGGCTGCTGCATCGGCTGACCAGCCTGGACGGGATGGGGTGGACGATCGGCCTGACCGCCGGAAAGCTCTGGTACCTCATCGTTTCCACGTGGGGCGTCGCAGGCGTCGGCCTGGTGGCCCTCGGCGTAGTGGCTGTTCGCCGTCGCACACCGCCCGCGACCCGGGCGGTGGCGTGCCTCACGCTCGCCACCGTGGTGGGCATCGCGCTTGCCATGTCCGCTGCGACCGCGGACGAGAAGACCGTCGCCAACTTCGCCTATGGCCGGTATCTCAGTTGCCTGGCTCCGGTGGTCTTCCTGGCCGGGGCGGTGTTCGCGACTCGCTGCACGAGAAGGGCGGCCATGTGGGCGGTGCTCGCCTGTGCGGTGCTTGCCTTCGCGACAGCCGGGATCGTGCGGGTGCAAGCCGGCGGTCGGCTGTCCACCCAATTCTTCGGCACGGCCGACTTTCCTGAGATCTGCGTCCTCACCTGGAACTGGAACGCCCTGCAGTTGTGGTTCGCCACGTGGGTCGCGCTGGTGCTGCTGATACTGGCGGCCCTCATCATCACGAGCGGCGGCAGAGACGGATGGCGCATCGTCGCCGTTGGCTTCATCGCTCTCGATCTGACCGTCATGGCCGTGTCCACCGAACGGGAGACCCGGGCGTGGGAGGACAGGATCGAGGCTGCCACGAGCCTGGCCCCGGCCGGACTACGCCCCCAGGACCATGTCGCGGTCAATTATGTCGATCTGTCGTGGAGGATCTGGGTTTCACAGGCCTTCCAAGTACGCAACGGTCTGAAAGCGATTGATCGCTTTCGCCGAGAGACGCTCGCGCCGGATGTGACGCTCGTCATCGTGCCTTGGGACCTGGGGAAGACACCGCAACAGAGCTGGCCCGCCGCCCCACCGAACTGGCGACCTGTGTCGATCCGCCAAAGCTACGCCGGAGACTGGGTCGCCTGGCGCCGTATGGGGTGAGCCCCTCGTGATGAGGCGGGCGATCGGGCTGACGTGTTTCCCAGTGCGTTGGTCACCGACGCCCAACTGCGGCCGCTAGAAGGCTAGAGTCTCCCCGAAATCCAGTGGCATATCACGCGAGGATCCGCTCCAGGGAAATCACGTTGTCCTCCGCGTCCTCCGCGTGCGGGAAGTGTAACGCCCCAGCAGCCGCGACGATCGCCATCCCCGCCGGTCCTGCCGCGATGGGCCATCCCGCCGTGTGACCTGAGCCCCGACACGGCTCGCCGGATCGAGCGTCTGACCATCGTGGAACAACCGCGAGCAATATGCATTGCTCGACTATTAACTCGGTCATGTACGTCATGGAGGACGGGAGGGGTATCCATATCACAGTTCTATCGGTCCGATGCGATAAAACCCTATCTTCCGACTTTGATACAGCTGTCCAAATTGACTCGTTAAGGAAATAACGGCCGGTCGGCGGATCGGTGACGGCCATGGAATGAATATAGGGCGAATGTGGAAGTCTTCGGTGACTCGGACATAAATGTCTCATGGTCGTGCTCTGGAGCCTTCCAATTTCCAGCTAAGCCCTTTTTGGTAGCGCATTACCCGATGGGAACGTTGTTCGCGGCAAGGCCGGGGAATACATGCTATACGGCACTCTGAGTACATATATGAGCGCCCTGTAGGTGAGAGCCATCGCGCCATTCCGAAAAAGAGGAGACCATGCTTAAAAAGACGATCATGGCTACCGGAGTGCTTGCCGCAGTCGGCGGCAGCATTCTCGCAGCCCTCCCCGCGTCTGCCCAGGTTCCCGGGGACGGCTGGGGTCGGGGCAGCAGCGCGCACTCCCGCAGTACTTTCTTCCACGGCCATCGGAACCGTAACTGGAATGGGTCCGAGAACGAGCACTTCAATCACATCAGGCTGCACATCCGCAACCGCAACAACAACATCGCCGTCGCCCGTACTCGACCCAGCCGAGCCGAACAACTAGCGATCATCGAGGCCATCGGACCCACTGGGCCCACCGGCCCGACGGGCCCCACCGGGCCTACTGGTCCGACCGGTGCGACAGGTGCCACTGGTCCGACGGGTCCGACCGGTGCGACGGGCGCCACTGGTCCGACGGGTCCAACGGGTGCGACCGGTGCGACGGGCGCCACCGGCCCGACGGGTCCGACCGGTCCGACCGGTGCGACCGGACCCACCGGACCCGCGGGTCCGACCGTGTGCCTCGACTCGACGGTTCAGGGCAATACGAAGTTCGTGTCGTTGACCCGGAACAACCAGGTCTTCGTCGCGCAGGTCGACCTGACGCCGACTCCCGTAAGCCAGGGTTTCCAGAACGCGACCTCGGCGCTCACCCAGCCGCCATTCCAGAACTTCGTGCCGGTCTGCGCAACGGTGACCGTTCAGGGCAACAACCTGCACATTACGGCGCTCGGGGCCGACAACTCGGTCATTCAGACCGCCTGCACGATCAACCCGCTGCCGATCCAGTTCCCGGCCGACTGCTCGGTTCCGATCGTGGTCGGTTCGACGCCGGCCCTGCAGAGGGCCTTTGCCAGAAGCCTCCTGGCCGGCCAGCGGGCGCTCGGTAGGGGGGAAGTCGGCTCATTCGCTACGGGTCGACGCCACCGCTTGGCCGACGCACCGTCGAACGAGGCTGCCGAGGGCAACGGTCTCGCGGTTCGCCACAGCCAGCTCTGGTGAGCCGTAGGGGCTGAACCGTACGACGGTAGATCGAACGAATGGTGATTTCCGGGCATCCTCGATTGCGGGGATGCCCGGACGTCATTGATGAGGACGTGCCTTGTCAGTGATCGTTTCCGTGTGCCTGCATGGTCAGCGGGATCGTCGTGCCGCGTCAGGAAGTCGCGCACGGTCAGGTCGCCTTGCTCACGAGGTCGAGGCCGATCGTCGGCTCGTCCAGCACAAGCAACTCGGGGTCCGCACCAGGGCCGCCGCGAGGTCGTCGCGCATGCGCTGTCCGACGCTGACCGGCGTACCCGCAACCTCAGGGCGTTGCTCGCGGCTGAAAAGAGGGTCGTACTGCGGATCGCCGAGATCACCCGGGTGCCTGAGCCGCTGGATGTAACCGGGGTCCTCGGCAACCTGGTGGAGAACGCCCTGGAGGTGGCGCGGATCGACCGCCGCCTGTGTACAGCGGCCGCAGCGCCCGCAGGCCGGCGAACGCCGGGCGGCCGGGGACGCGGCGACCGGTGGCCGTCTGTTACCGCTCAGGGCGGTCGGCGCGCCCGCGCGCCGCACCTTCGTGCCGTGGCTGCTGCCCGACGGCCAGGTCGCGGCCGGTGTCGCGCCGAACCAGATGTCCGGCCAGCGTCGGTCGAGGTCGAGTTGCTCGGCGACGGGCTCCGGCCTGCACGTCACCGTCACCGCCTCGGAGGATGGCGTGCCGGCTTACCTCGGGGGGGCCATCCTCCGCGACGTGTATCCAGGCGTCCGGCCGACGGCGGTCCGCCGTGGGCCTCGGCCTCGTGCCGGCCCGCACGGCGGCGCGGGCGCGCGACAGCGACGCAGCCCTCGCCGGCCTGCTCGCACGTAAGCGACGACGAAGTACGAGACTTCTGGCAACGCCTCACGAGCCGCGACACCACTTTCCCCTCGTGACCCGTGCCTGCGGCTGGTGACCTCCTGCGCGTCAGGGGCGTCGCGGTCAAAGAGGGCGAGAACGCCTGCCTCACCGTGACACTCGTGCCCCATGCCGACGATGCGGAACCGAGCTACCTGCTCGCCGCGCCCATCGGTGACATCGCCCCCGTCCTGGTGCCTGCAGATCTCTGGCGGCATCGGCGCCGGATCACCATGAAGATGTTCTATCCGGTAAGTCTTCATTTCGGCATCGATCTGCGGGCCGGCCGGATCCCCAAGGTCGGATGTCGGGTGTGCTGACTGAGCCGAAGTTCGCGGGCAGCTCTATCCAGGCAGGTGAACCGTCTCCCGCCAGGACCGGAAACGGTCTCCGATGCCTGGTTCGCCGCCGCGTCCGCCGCGTTGGTGGCCATCCTGGCGAGCGCGGACGGTCGCGCGCAGGACCGGCCGCGCCGGGCATCGACCGCGCCCAGGGGCTAGGTCGACCTTCGCCGCAAGGACATACATGACCAGGCGAACAACGGTCTGGTCGACGCGGACGGGCGGCCGACCGCCGGTTCCTCCACCGGCCCCGGCACTTTCGGCGGCGCACGATCCGAGGTCTCGGACGCTGACGTCGACACGGCCCGAGTCCGCCTCGTTCCCATGGGGCAGGAGGACGTCGAGCGGATCAGAAACCGTTTCGGGTCGATCCACGCGATCTCGTGATCTTCGGCGCGTTGGGCCGGAAATCTTTCCGGCCCAACGATGACGCCGAAGCTGAGAGCAGGCCGTGGCGAAACTGCTCGACGGTGCCGGCGGCGCACCTCGCGCACCTGACAGACCTCGAGTTCGCTCCGTCGTGCGAGGGCCAAGGGTGCGCAGTGGATCGAAAGTGCCATATTTAGAGATATCCGGACTGAACTTCAATCGAACAGCGGACCGGTCGGAGGTCGGCCGGCCCTGCGGATCGAGCGTCTGACCATCGTGGAACAACCACGAACGATATGTATTGCTCGACTATTAACTCGGTCATGTACGTCATGGAGGACTGAAGGGGTATGCATCTCACGGCCCCGTCTGGGCCTATGCGATAAATTCCTATTCTCCAACTTGATACAGGTGTCCAAATTGACTCGTTACAGGAAAGAGTGGCCGGTCGGCGTCCTGGTCAGGCGGCCTCCGCCGACTCGGGTGGACGTCGGATAAAGGGCGGCTCGTGGTCGCGGTTTGCATCTGTGACGCTAGCCACCTGCGGTGGGCACGATGCATGATGTTCAATGCGTGAAGGTCGGAATCCTACCCGGTTGACCCCTGTCGCGAAGATCTCGTTGATCTGAGATTTGAACCCGACTTCAGAGTGGAGCTTAGGCTGCTCAACAATGACGATCGAGTTTCTGTCGCCGACCGCGCGAACGGCCGTTTCGAGCGTGCCGTATGGTCTGCACTTCGGGGCATTCAAATTTCCAGCTAAGCCCTTTTTGTTGGCGCATTACCTGGCGGGCACGTTGTTCACTGCGAGGCATGGGAAGACTCACGATGTGGCACTCCGAACACATATCTGAGCGCCCGTGCGTGAAAGCCATCGCGCCATTCCGAAAAAGAGGAGACCATGCGTAAGAAGACGATCGTGGCTTCCGGAATGCTTGCCGCAGTCGGCGGCGGCGTTCTGACAAGCCTTCCCGCGTCCGCCCAGGTTACCTGGGACGGCTGGCGCTGGGGCCGGGGTAGCAGTGCGCACTCCCGCAGTGCTTACTGGAACCACCATCGGAACCGTAACTGGAATGCGAACGAGAACGAGCACATAAATCGCATTCGTTTCAACGCCAACAGCCGCAATAACGTGATCAACATTATCCGAGGACGCGACGGGCGCGACGGGCTCAACGGGCTCAACGGGGCTACGGGTCCCACCGGGCCGACGGGCGCGACGGGCGCGACTGGGCCGACGGGTCCGACCGGTCCCACGGGTCAGACTGGGCCGACGGGTCAGACGGGCGCGACCGGTCCGACAGGTCCGACCGGTCCCACGGGTCAGACTGGGCCGACGGGTCAGACGGGCGCGACCGGTCCCACGGGTGCCACCGGACCGACGGGTCAGACTGGGCCGACGGGTCAGACGGGCGCGACCGGTCCCACGGGTGCCACCGGACCGACGGGTCAGACTGGGCCGACGGGTCAGACGGGCGCGACCGGTCCGACAGGTCCGACCGGTCCCACGGGTCAGACCGGGCCGACGGGTCAGACGGGCGCGACCGGTCCGACAGGTCCGACCGGTCCCACGGGTCAGACCGGGCCGACGGGTCAGACGGGCGCGACCGGTCCGACAGGTCCGACCGGTCCCACGGGTCAGACCGGGCCGACGGGTCAGACGGGCGCGACCGGTCCGACAGGCCCGACCGGTCCCACGGGTGCCACCGGACCGACGGGTCAGACGGGCGCCACTGGGCCGACAGGCCCCACCGGCCCGACGGGTGCCACTGGACCGACGGGGGCCACCGGCGGTCAGTGCATCGATACGAGCGCCATCGCACAGGCCGGGCCCAAGAACGTCGGGCTCGTCAGTACCGGGCAGGCCTTCGGTGGGAGCGAGACGAACCCGGGTGTGGGTCCGGTCGCGTTCACGCAGATCCCCGGCCTGGTGGGCCAACCGGTCTCCTGCATCTCGCTCGTCACCGTGAGCAACAGTGCGGTGCAGGGCACGTTCGTCACCGCGCGTACGACCGACGGGCGAATCCTCGAGGCCGACTGCCCGACCATGGGCTTCCCGACCGGGTGTGTGAACTTCACTCAGATCGGTGTGGCACCCGCGTTCATGAGGGCTGACCAGCTGCGCGCCCTCGCCGCCCAGCGGCACCAGCCGGCCGAGAGCCCGGTCGGACCGGGCGAGGCTGCCGAGGGTAGCGGTCCCGAGATTCGCCAGAGCCAGCTCTGGTGAGCCGTAGAGGCTGGACCGTACGACGGTAGATCGAACGAATGGTGATTTCCGGGCATCCTCGATTGCGGGGATGCCCGGCCGTCATTGATGAGGACGTGCCTTGTCAGCGGTCATCTCCCGCGAGCGAGCGGGCGCGATGACCACCCGCGGCTCGGCATCACGAGCGGGTGGGAACCCCGGTCCGGTACAGGCGGGTGATGACATCCTCGATGCCCGGCTCACGTAGGGAGATGTCCTCCACCTCGTACCGGCTCGCGACCGCGGCGACCACCGCCGCGGCGTTGACGTCGGACGGGATGGCGAGCCACTGGCGCGGGCCGTCCGTGCGTACCACTCGCGCGCCGTCCACCTCGATCGGTGGCGCGCTCGCGGCGAGGTCCACGATGAGCAGGCGGTCGACGTCGACGGTCTCCCGCAGCCGCTGCACCGACCCGTCGTAGGTGAGCTGTCCGTGGTCGATGACCATGACGCGGCGGCACAGGCGTTCGACGTCGCCGAGGTCGTGTGTGGTCAGCAGGATCGTGGTGCCCTGTTCCTCGTTGAGCCGGGTCAGGAAGGCGCGCACGGTCGCCTTGCTGATGACGTCGAGGCCGATCGTCGGTTCGTCGAGGACGAGGAGTTCCGGGTCGTGTACGAGTGCCGCGGCGAGATCGCCGCGCATGCGCTGGCCGAGGCTGAGCTGCCGCACCGGGGTGTCCAGGAACGACCCGAGGTCCAGCAGTTCGGTGAGCTCGGCGAGCCGCGCCCGGTGCACCGAGCGCTCGACCCGGTACAGATGGCGTACGAGTGTCAGGCTGTCGCGCAGCGGCAGGTCCCACCACAGGGTGGTGCGCTGCCCGAACACCACGCCGATGCGCCGGGCGAGGGCCGTACGCTGCCGGGCCGGGTCCAGACCCGCCACACGTATCCGCCCCGACGACGGCGTGAGGATGCCGGTCAGCATCTTGATCGTGGTCGACTTGCCGGCGCCGTTCGGGCCGAGGTAACCGACGAACTCACCCGCCGCGACGGTGAAGGAGATCCGGTCGACCGCGTCCACGAGCGTGCGGCTCCGCCGCAGCAGCCCGGCGCGGCGGCGCAGGGTGAAGGACTTGACGACCTCGTCCACCTCGATCAACGTCAGCTCCCCGTCGACTGGTAACGGCGCAGCCCGCCGCGCCAGGCGAGGGCGGCGAGAACGGACAGCGCCGCCGCGACGAGCGGCGACGCGAAGCGGAAGAACACCGGCAGACCGAGCGGATCGGGCCGGTCCAGGACGTACAGCGCCGGCTCCCAGTTGACGAAGGCCAGCGGCAGCACCCAGGTCAGGCCGCGCAGGACGTCGCGGCCATAGATGCTCAGCGGGTACTGCGTCAGGAAGCCGCCGCCGTAGGTGATCGAGTTGCCCGCCTGCTTGCCGTCGACGACCGCGAACTGCCACGCGGCGGAGAGCACCCAGAGCGCCCAGAAGATCCACAGGCCGCCCGCGACCATGAGCGGGAGCACCGCCACCCGTACGGGGGTCCAGTGCACGTCCAGGCGGGTGAGCGCCACGACGAACATGGTCCCGGTCGGGATCAGCTTGCCCAGCCGGCGCGGGTTGAAGTCCTCGGTGGCGATCTGCAGGAGCGGGCTCACCGGGCGCAGCAGCACGGTGTCGAGCGTGCCCTTGCGGATGTGCTCGCCGAGCCGTTCGACCGTGCCGAGCGTGATGTCGGCCAGCGAGAAGGACAACCCCGACGTGCTGTACAGGAACATCACCTCGGCCAGGGAGAACCCACCGAGCCGGGGCGTGTGCGCGAACATGATCAGGATCGCGACCAGGTCGAGCGAGCTGGACACGGCCTGCGTGAGCAGCAGCATCACCATGGACGCGGGGTACTGCGCGGCCGACCGCATCCAGGTGCCGGCCAGCAGCACGTACGTGCGCACGGCCTCAACCATCGTCCACCTCCGGCCTCCGCCGTGCTCTTGATGGACGGTCCGCAGGAGGTGTGAGATCCCTTGGGAGAGCGGGGGACCGGAGACGAGAGGGCGCGGGGATGCACCGATGGCAGCGGGCCGTCGCCGTGGCGTCGGCGGTGGCCCTGGCCGCGTGCTCGCCCTTCGGCGGGAGCGGCGCACCGGTGCGCGGCACGCCGCCGTCCGCGGCCCCATCCGCGTCGGCGCGGGCGTCGGGAACCGGGCACGTCTGCGTCGGGTCCCACGGTTCCAGGAGGGTGCCGAGCCACGGACTGGTGAGTGTCGGCTCCCGGCCGACCGGGGTCGTCGCCGTGTGGTTTCCGGGCATGAACCAGCGGCCGTGCCGGGCCGCGCTGACCCGCGGGAACGCCGTGCTGGCGCGGCGCCTCGCCAAGGACATCAGGGCGGCGCCGAAGTGGCCGTCCGGAACGTTCAACTGCCCGAGCGACGACGGCGCCGGCGCTCGGCTGTACTTCCAGCGGTCCGGGTCCACGCTCGCGGACCTGGCCGACGTCCAGCTCTCCGGCTGCAAGGGAGTCGACGCCCCGGGACGGTCGGCCCGCTGGATGACCGACCGGCTCCTCCGCGACCTCTCGTCGATCGAGCCCGCTCCGTGGCGCCCGCGGTGACGTGCGTCAGCCACCGTTGACCACCAGCTTTCGGCGGGCGGCCGACGTGAGCAGCCGCCCGGCCGCGAGCAGTGCCGCCGCCCAGGCGGCCTGGAAGGCGTACACGGTGAGCAGGTCGGTGCGCTTGCCGAGGAAGACGTCGGCCGGAAGCTGGATCAGCGCTCCCCAGGGGAGCAGGTCGGCCACCGCCCCGAGCCGGCCGGGGAAGACCACCAGCGGGACGATCAGGCCGGAGAAGAACATCGACGTGATCAGACTGATGGCGTTGACGCCGCGGTCGTCGTGCACCCAGAAGACCACCAGCGAGGTGAGGTAGCGCAGGCCGAAGCTCACGAGCATGGCGAGCAGCACCGCGCCGGCGAAGGCGGCCCAGGTCGCCGGCGTGGGCCAGCGCAGGGGGAAGACGAGCCAGCCGGCGAGCAGCGGCATCGCGCCGCGCGACACCAGCGCGAACGCGGTGCGGCCGATGTCGTCGGCCAGCCACCAACCTTGCAGGTCGGCGGGCCGGTGCAGGTCGACCGCGACGTCGCCGGTGCGGATGCGCTCGGTCAGGTCCAGGCCGCCGCCGAAGATGCGCATCGGCTCGATCAGCGACTGGGTGAGGAAGCTGAACGTGATGGCGTCGGCCGCGTCGTACCCGCCGAGCGAGGGCCGGGCGTGCCACAGCGCGATCAGCACGCCCGCGCGGATGAAGCCGAAGACGGTGTTGGTGAAGGTCGCCGAGAGAGCCGCGATGCGGTAGGTGGCGTGGCGCCGGAACGCGTAGGCGGCGATCCAGGCGTAAAGCCGCATCGTGTGTCGCACCCCTCACTGACGGTGACCGTCCGGGCGCACCGAAGATCGCGGCGCGCGCACCACCGGCTGACACCGTACGGGTGAGACGTCGCCGCCCGCCACACGTTTTCGGCGTGGCGGGCGGCAGTGGGAAGAACCGGGGTCAGCCCTGGGGCAGCGGAGGCCGGCCGGGGGAGTGCAGCCAGGTCTGGAAGAAGGAGTCGAGGTTCTGGTGCGCCACCTTGTTCGCGAGCGCGGTGAACTGCTCGGTGCTCCCGTTGCCGTACTTGTGCTGCTCGAACCACGTGTGCAGCAGCGAGAAGAAGGCGTCGTCGCCGATCTTCTCCCGCAGGAACTCCAGCACCATGCCGCCGCCGCTGTAGACGCGGTCGTGGAACATGGTGTCGCGCTGCGGGTCGGCGATCACGACGTTCCACCACGTGTCGGTGGCGCCGTGCCGGTTGTACGTGGCGCGGGCCTGGTCGTGGACGGTCGCCCCGCCCTGCTTCTCGGCCCACAGCCACTGCGCGAAGGTCGCGAAGCTCTCGTTGAGCCAGACGTCGTTCCAGTCCTGTACCGAGACCGCGTCGCCGAACCACTGGTGCGCCAGCTCGTGCGCGATCGTGTTCGTGTTGCGCACGTCGGAGTACAGCGGGCGGGTCTGGGTCTCCAGGGAGAAGCCGATCGCCTGCCCGTTGTACGTCGCCAGGTCGGCGATCGCGCCGGTGGAGTCGAAGGCGAACTTGCCGAAGGTCTTCGACCACAGGTCCGTCGCCTGGGCCGTGGTGTCCCAGAAGAAGGCCATCGGGTCCGGATGGTTCGGGTCACGCCCGATCAGCTTCGGGTCCACCGCGACCGTCTCGGGGATGCCGCCGGGGGTCTTGCCGGTCTTGAACTGCCACTGGCCGATGTCCGCGGTGGCCAGGTAGGTGGCCATCGGGTACTTCTCGTCCCAGACCCACGTCGACCGGTCGCCCGTGGTCCGCTGGGAGACCAGCCGCCCGTTCGCGATCACCGACCGGTCCTTGGGCACGGTGACACGGAACGTGAACGAGGCCTTGTCGCTCGGATGGTCGTTGCTGGGGAACCAGGTCGAGGCGGCGTTGGGCTCGTCACCCATGAAGGCGCCGTCGTCGGTGTGCACGAACCCGTACGGGGAGCCGAACACGACCGGCGAGCCGACGATCGTCTGGGGCACGCCCCCGTACGTGACCGCCACGACGAATCGCGCGTTCTTGCGGATACCGTGGCGCGGCGTGATCTGCAGTTCCTGGCCGTCGCGGGTGAAGGTGGCGGACCGTCCGTCGACGGTGACCTTGCTGACGTCGAGCTGCTGCAGGTCCAGGTCGAAGCGGGCGAGGTTCTGCGTGGCCCGTGCGGTCACCGAGGTGGTGCCGTCGAGCCGGTGCGTCGCCGGGTCGTAGGAGAAGGCGACGTCGTAGTGCTGGGCGTCGTAGCCTCCGTTGCCCTCCAGCGGGAAATAGGGGTCACCGATGCCGGTGGCACCCGGGGTGAACTGGGGTCGCGTGTTCGCGAGCGCTGCCGGGGTGAGCGCGACCAGGCTTACGGTCGACGTGGCGATGGCCAGCAGCACGCGTTTTTTGCGCATGTCGGTCCCTAGATGCAGAGGATCAACCGGAAAGGGCAACTCTTACCGCCTTGTGCCCTCTGTCGGAAACTTTGACACAAGTGGGCGTTGGTCGGAAAGTTGCAGAATCAAGAGGATCCCCCGGCCTGAGCCGGGGGATCCTCTCACGACCTGGACGCCTGACCGTCAGTGAGCCCTAACGAACTGCTCCTCCTCAGTGGAGCCCTTCAGCGCCACCGTCGAGGAGTCCGGCGAGATCGCCGTGCTGACCAGGTCGAAGTAACCGGTGCCGACCTCGCGCTGGTGCTTGGTGGCGGTGTAGCCGGCCGCCTCGTCGGCGAACTCCGCCTCCTGCAGCTCCACGTAGGACGTCATGCCGTCCTCGGCGTAGCCCTTGGCGAGGTGGAACATCGAATGGTTGAGCGAGTGGAAGCCGGCCAGCGTGATGAACTGGAACTTGTACCCCATGTGCCCCAGTTCCCGCTGGAACTTGGCGATCGTCGAGTCGTCGAGGTGCTTCTTCCAGTTGAACGACGGGGAGCAGTTGTAGGCGAGCATCTGGTCGGGGTGCTCCCGCTTGATCGCCTCGGCGAACTGCTGGGCGACGTCGAGGTCCGGCGTGCCGGTCTCCATCCAGAGCAGGTCCGAGTACGGCGCGTAGGCCAGGCCGCGGGCGATGCAGGACGAGATGCCGTTCCGCACCCGGTAGAAGCCCTCGGCGGTGCGCTCGCCGGTGATGAACTCCTGGTCGCGCTCGTCCACGTCGCTCGTGATCAGCGTCGCGGCCTGGGCGTCGGTCCGCGCGACGATCAGCGAGGGAACGCCGGACACGTCGGCCGCGAGGCGGGCGGCGTTCAGCGTCTTGATGTGCTGGCCGGTCGGGATGAGCACCTTGCCACCCAGGTGGCCGCACTTCTTCTCCGAGGCGAGCTGGTCCTCCCAGTGCACCCCGGCGGCACCCGCCGCGATCATGCCCTTCATCAGTTCGAAGGCGTTGAGCACCCCGCCGAAGCCGGCCTCGGCGTCGGCGACGATCGGGGCGAGCCAGTACGGCGCCTTCTCGTCGCCCTCCGACCAGGAGATCTGGTCGGCGCGCATGAGGGCGTTGTTGATGCGGCGCACGACGGCGGGGACCGAGTTGGCCGGGTAGAGGCTCTGGTCCGGGTAGGTCTGCCCGCCGAGGTTGGCGTCGGCGGCCACCTGCCAGCCGGACAGGTAGATCGCCTTCAGGCCCGCGCGCACCTGCTGAACCGCCTGGTTCCCGGTCAGGGCGCCGAGCGCGTTGACGTAGTCGGTGTCGTGCAGGAGCCGCCAGAGCCGCTCGGCGCCCAGCCGGGCCAGCGTGTGCTCCTCCTGCACCGAACCGCGCAGCCGGATGACGTCCTCGGCGGTGTAGTCACGATCGATGTTCGTCCAGCGCGGGTCGGTCTCCCACTGATGCTGCAGCTCCTCGGCTGCGCCCTTGAGGCGACGGTCGCTCATCTCGATGCCCTCCTATGTCGTCCCCTGGGTGCGTATGCCTCAAGTGTCTGGCCGGGATCGGGCCTAGTGAACCGCGGAGTAACAAGAAGAAATCGGAAAATTCTGCTAACGTGAAGCTGTGACGGGCTTTCAGAAAGAAGAAACGCTGAACTTGACGAATGGTCTAGACCTCGTGACGTTCGGCCAGCGGATGCGCCATCTCCGTAAGGTTCGCGGTTACACCCTCTCCGACCTGGGCGAACGCGTGGGCCGGGCACCCTCGCAGCTCTCGCTACTGGAGAACGGCAGACGCGAGCCGAAGCTGTCACTGCTCCAGGCGCTCGCCACCGCCCTCGACGTCCCGATCGAGGAACTTCTTCGCAAACAGCCGCCGAACCGGCGCGCCCAGCTGGAGATCGCGATCGAGGAGGCCCAGCGGGACCCGCTCTACCAGAGCCTCGGGCTGCCCCATCTGAAGATCGGTAAGCGGGTGCCCAACGACGTCCTCGAACACCTGCTCGCCATGTACGAGGAGGTCAAGCGGAGCCGTACCAAGCCGACCGCGAGCCCGGAGGACGCGCGCAAGGCCAACGCCGAGCTGCGCCGGCAGATGCACGACCGGGGCAACTACTTCGGCGAGATCGAGGAGATCGCCGCCAAGACCCTGGAGGCGGTCGGCTACCGGGCGGGCGCGCTCTCCCAGGGGATGCTGCTCGCGCTCGTCACCAACTTCGGCTTCACCCTCCGCTACGTGCAGGACCTGCCGCGATCCGTACGGTCCGTCACCGACCTGCGCAACCGGAGGATCTACCTCGAGCGCCAGCAGCTCGGCATGCACACGCCCCGCACGATCCTCCTGCAGACGCTCGGGCACATCGCCCTCGGCCACGCGGTGCCCAAGGACTTCGCCGACTTCCTCCGCCAGCGGGTCGAGGCCAACTACTACGCCGCCGCCACGCTTCTGCCCGAGCGATCCGTCGTGCCGTACCTCCAGGAGGCCAAGGCCGACCGGGAGCTGTCCATCGAGGACCTGTGCGACGTCTTCTCCGTGTCGTACGAGATGGCCGCCCACCGGTTCACCAACCTGGCAACGCATCACCTCGAGCTGCCGGTCCACTTCACCAAGAACGACGAGAGCGGCACGATCTACAAGGCCTACGCCAACGACGGGCTGGTCTTCCCCTCCGACGAGCACGGCGCGATCGAGGGCCAGCGGATGTGCCGCGAGTGGGCCGGACGGCACGTCTTCAACGCCGACGACCGCTTCTCGATCTACTACCAGTACACCGACACGCCCACCGGAACGTACTGGTGCCTCTCCCACATCGACCCGAGCCACGAGAAGGAGTTCGCGATCACGCTCGGCGTGCCGTTCGAGCACTCCCGCTGGTTCCGCGGCCGTGAGACCACGCGCCGGGTCACCTCGTCCTGCCCCGACGGCGACTGCTGCCAGCTGCCCCCGGCCGCGCTGGCCCAGCGCTGGCAGGGCTATGCCTGGCCCTCGGCCCGCGCGCACTCCCACGTGCTGTCCGTCCTGCCACCGGGGGCCTTCCCCGGCGTGGACGAGGTGGACGTCTACGAGTTCCTCGACCAGCACGCGTCGGGATGACGTTTCGCCGGTGTGACGCCGGCGAAACGGCGGCGAAACCGCGTCGGGGCTCAATGGGCACAAGCCACCCAGGAGAAGGGGGACCCCCGTTGCTGCCCCAGGTCGAGGATTGGCTGCGCCGCCGCACGAGCTCCGCCGCGGACTGGCCGGTGGAGGAGCTGCTCGAGGCGAAGGGCGGTACGACGGTGAGCGTCGTGCTGCCGGCCCGTGACGAACGCGAGACGGTCGGGGAGATCGTCGCGGCCATCCGCCGCGACCTCGTCGACGGCGCGCCCCTGGTGGACGAGGTGATCGTCGTCGACTCGCGCTCCACCGACGACACCGCCGCGGTCGCCGCGGCCGCGGGCGCCCTCGTGGTCGCCCAGGACGACGTGCTGCCGCAGCTCCCGCCGATGTCCGGCAAGGGGGAGGCGCTCTGGAAGTCGATGCACGTCGCCCGCGGCGACCTGCTGGTCTTCGTGGACGCCGACCTGCGCGACTTCACGTCGGCGTTCGTCGCCGGCCTGCTCGGCCCGCTGCTGACCGACCCGTCCGTCGGTTACGTCAAGGCCTGCTACGACCGCCCGTTCGTGAACGGCGGCACGACCGTGGCCCACGGCGGCGGCCGGGTGACCGAGCTCGTCGCGCGGCCCCTGATCAACATGCACTGGCCCCTGCTCGCCGGCGTCCTCCAGCCGCTCGGCGGCGAGTACGCCGGCCGCCGAGCGCTGCTCGAACGCCTGCCCTTCGTCACCGGGTACGGCGTGGAACTCGGCCTCCTGGTCGACGTGCTGGAGTACGCCGGCCTCGACGCGATCGCCCAGGTGGACCTCGGCACCCGCGTGCACCGCCACCAGTCCGCCGAGGCGCTCGGCGGCATGTCCGGGCAGATCATGCAGACGGCCTGGTCGCGGCTCGAGCGCCAGGGCCGGGTCGTACGCCTCGAACCGCCGTCGACCACGCTCACGCAGTTCCGGCGCGTCGCCGGCGGCCATGAGATCCGGCTCAGCGACGTGGCCGTCGGGGAGCGGCCGCCGGTGATCGAGGTGGCGGACCACCTCCGCTCGGCCGTCTGATCAGGGACTGCCCGGCGGCGAGAGGATGCCGCCGAAGGTCGGGTCGGGGTTGGTGGAGTTCTTGGCGCTCGGGCTCCGGCCCTGACTCTGGCTCTGCGCGGGCGCGTTGCCGCCGTACGCGTCCGCGGGCGGCGGGACGACGTCGTAGTGGGTCGTCGCCGTGGTCAGCGGCGACAGGTCGAGGCCGAGCGCGTTCAGCGGCACGCCGAGGGCGTTGAGCGGCTTGAGCAGCGCCTCGCACTGCTTGGGCGGTGCGCCGAGGGAGTAGGCCAGCGAGCACAGCCACATGGCGATGTTCTGCGACTGCTGCAGGTTGAGACGCGCGTGCAGCGTGCCGTCCTGCGGGTCGTACACGCTGGCGGCGTTGGCGGCGGCCACCGGCGCCTTGTCCAGGAACTGCTGCAGCGCCGCCTTCTCCTTCACCAGGACACCCGTGATCTGGGCGAGCCCCTGGACGTTAGCGGCGATCTCGGTCTTGTTCTGCTTGACGAAGCCCGCGACCTCCCGCAGCGCCACCGACAGGCTGCTGACCGCGGCCCGCAGCTCGGCCTTCTCGCCGTTGAGAGTGCTCGACACCGAGGCGAGGTTCTGGGAGAAGGAGCGGATCTGCCGGTCGCTCGCGGCCATCGCCTGAGTGATCTTGGCGAGGTTCTGCACCGTCTGGGTGGCGTTGCCGCGGTTGTCGGACAGGACCCGGCTGACCTCGGACAGGTCCTGCAGGGTCTGCTTGAAGTTCTCGCCCTGCCCGTTGAGGGTCTCCGCGCTCGACTTGAGCAACCGGGACAGCGAGCCGTTGGCGTTGGCGCCCTGCGGGCCGAGGGCCTTGGTCAGCTCGTTGACCGCCTGGTTGGCGTCGTCCAGCTCGACCGGCACGGCCGTGCTCGACAGCGGGAGCGTCGCGCCGTCCTTGAGCGCCGCGCCGTTGCGGTAGACCGGCGTGAACTGGATGTAGCGGTCGGCGACCAGCGACGGCACGATGATCACGGCCTGGGCGGTGGCCGGCACCTTGCGCTTGGCGTCGTAGGCCATCTTGATCTCGACCATGTTGCCCTTGGGCGTGACCTTGGTGACCTTGCCGACCTTCACCCCGAGAACGCGGACCTCGGTGCCGGGGTAGACGCCCGTGGCGCGCTCGAAGTAGGCGGTGACGTGGGTCTGGGGCTCGCCGGGCCACAGCACGGCCACGAGCGAGGCGGCCACGATGACGACGAGCAGGAGAGCGCCGTACGTGAGTACGGGAGTGCGGGCATTCCGGCGGCGGCCGGAGCGGAGCAGACCCACGCAAGCTCCCATTCTTCTGGAGTGACCTGGGCGGAGCGCGAAATAAGTTACCTCTTACCGCAGGCCGGGGGTACCGGTTGTTACAGCCTCGTGACTCGCCATGCATGAGTCAACAGTTCTTTTGGCGCATTTGTGAATCTGGCCACGATGTTACCGGCGGTAACGCCATCGGGTCTACGCTAAGAGACACCGAGTCCAATAGCCCGGCCCTTGGGCCGCCCCGAGACGGAGGAAACATGTCGGACGACGGCGCCCCGGCCTTCTCGCTCGAACTGCCCGAGGACATCCAGCAGGTCAAGGACTGGGTGCACGAGTTCGCCAAGGACGTGATCCGGCCGGCGGGCGAGGAGTGGGACGAGCGGGAGGAGACGCCGTGGCCGATCCTTCAGGAGGCCGCCAAGATCGGCCTGTACTCGCTCGACTTCTTCGCCCAGCAGTGGTTCGAGGAGTCCGGTCTCGGCATCCCGGTCGCCTTCGAGGAGCTGTTCTGGGGTGACGCGGGCATCGGCCTGTCCCTCGTCGGCTCCGGCCTGGCCGCCGTGTCGGTCGCGGCCACCGGCACGCCCGAGCAGACGGGGGAGTGGGTGCCCCAGATGTTCGGGACGCCGGACGACGTCAAGCTCGGCGCGTTCTGCGCCTCCGAGCCCGACGCCGGCTCCGACGTCGGCTCGATCCGTACCCGCGCGGAGTACGACGAGGCCAAGGACGAGTGGGTGCTCAACG
Organism: Actinoallomurus sp. CA-142502; assembly: GCF_050936355.1. NCBI lineage: Bacteria > Bacillati > Actinomycetota > Actinomycetes > Streptosporangiales > Thermomonosporaceae > Actinoallomurus > Actinoallomurus sp. CA-142502. The sequence continues at coordinate 6,435,370 of NZ_JBNJMY010000001.1, read as the reverse complement.
GCACGAAGACCTGGGCCACGAACGGCGGCATCGCGAACGTGCACGTCGTCGTCGCGTCGGTCGACCCGTCGCTCGGAACGCGCGGCCAGGCGAGCTTCATCGTCCCGCCCGGCACGCCCGGCCTGTCGCAGGGCCAGAAGTTCCGCAAGCACGGCATCCGCGCCTCCCACACCGCCGAGGTCATCCTGGACGGCGTGCGCGTGCCCGGCTCGTGCCTCGTCGGCGGCAAGGAGAAACTCGACGAACGCCTCGCCCGCGTGCGCGAGGGCAAACGCGCCGCCGGCCAGGCGGCGATGCGCACGTTCGAGGCGTCCCGCCCGACCGTCGGCGCCATGGCCGTCGGCATCGCCCGCGCCGCGTACGAGTACGCCCTGGACTACGCACGCGACCGCGAGCAGTTCGGCCGCAAGATCGGCGACTTCCAGGCGATCGCCTTCAAACTGGCCGACATGAAGACGTCGATCGACGCCGCCCGCCTGCTGGTCTGGCGCGCCGCCTGGATGGCCCGCAACGGCAAGGACTTCGGCAGCGCGGAGGGCTCGATGGCCAAACTGTACGCGGGCGAGACCGCGGTGAAGGTGACCGAGGAGGCCATCCAGATCCTCGGCGGCAATGGCTACACCCGCGACTACCCGGTCGAGCGCTGGCACCGCGACAGCAAGATCTTCACGATCTTCGAGGGCACCTCGGAGATCCAGCGCCTGGTCATCGGCCGCACGGTGACGGGACTGCCGGTACGGTAGCGTCTCCGCAGGTCACCGGCATTGCTTGGTGATCGCCTCACGGGTTGGAGGCGTGCCGTTCAGCCTTCCGCGAATGCGCGTCGGTCTCGGCCCTTTCCCGTTGTTTCCCCGCCCGGTGCTGAGTTGGTGCTGACAGCCTAACCGTTAGCCATGCGCCGTGGACTGGACAGCGGCGTCGATGTCTGTCTGTGCGTCGAGACGCCAGGGGGTCGCGCCGCTGAGCTCGGACGGCACTGCCTCGTCGGTCTGTTTCTCGGGGATCGGGCCGGTGCGTAACCGGCGAAATGCTCAAGGTGGACGGTGACCAGGCGGGTGGGTCTGCACTTGCACGGGGAACCGCGGTCGGATCCGTTCGTGTCCGTGGGAAGTGACCCAAGCCGGCGCGGGCCGAGAGCGGTTCCGTACTGGCTCGGGCGCCGTGTTGCCCGCATAGGTCGTCCTTGGCCCATGGATGAGCAGCGCGTTCACCCCGCGTGTGACTTCGCCACCCAACGGCGAGTTCGTCCGGCGGGTTTGGCCACGCTCGCGCGACGAGAGATGTCTACGCGAGTCCGGGTTCGCGGGAGTAGTTCGGCTCGACGCCGTCCCCCATCCACAGGTGCCTGGCTAGATCGGGGGTCGGCCCCACCCGTCGAAACGGTATTTCGTATGCGGGCTGCCACGGAAGCAGCCTGTGCCAACGATGCTCCAATTCTGCCGGAAGAATTCGATGACGCGTCCATCTGCGAGGGCAACGTCCTGGCGACGGGAGTCGTCCGCGGCCAACCAGTCGGCGGCGGGTCCAGGGCAGGGGCAGCCCCCTGCCCTGAAGGCGATCAGCGGCAGCGGTTGAGGTTGATGAACGGCATGACGTACCAGCAGCCGACGAACCAGGCCACGATGCCGGCGGTGATGGCCCCTGCCGCCCAGTTGCCGGTCACCGCGACGAAGACGAGGGTCAGGGCGCTGACCATGGAGATCAGCATGAAGCCCATTGCGACCTGGGTCAGGCGATTGGCCGCCTGTACGAGTTCGCGCTTCATCCGGTGGCCGTACACCAGGCGGTGGAACGCCGCTGGCGCGATCAGCAGGCCGCTCGTCGCCACGCCGGCGATCAGGCTCGTCACGTACAGGACGCGGTCGGCCGCCGTGTGCACGGCGAACTCGGGCGCGAACGGAGCGGTCAGCAGGAAGCCCACGAGGAGCTGCACACCGGTCTGCGCGACGCGTACCTCCTGGAGGATCTCGGCGAACGACCGGTCCGCCCGCCGCAGCGTCGGCGTCATCACGTCGGACCGCGCATGCCTGCAGCCGGGGCACTCCGGCCAGCTCGCCATGTCATCCGTCTCGCCCGCGGACGCCGCCGCACGGGTCTCGTCCTGGACCGCGGTCATGACTTCACCGCCGCACCCGGCACTTCGCCGTGGTCGTGCCGGCGCCGGTTCGCCATCGGCATGACGAACCACAGGAACGCACACCAGACCACCAGTCCGGCGCCCAGCGAACCGGCCAGGGCCCAGTCGAGGACGCAGCTGAGTACGAGGATCACCGCGGCGCCCACCGAGACCAGCACCAGCGCGAGCCCGATCAACGCGCACCGGTGAGCCGTACGTACGAGGTGCCGTCGCAGGTCCGGACGGTGCAGCACCAGCCGGTTGAAGGACGTCGGTGCGATCAGCATCGCCAGCGCCGCCGCGGCCGAGACCAGTGAGATGACGTAGAAGTGATGCTGCCACGGCCCGGACTGCTGGAACCGTGACGTGAAGGCCAGTCCGAGCAGGAAGGCGAGGAGGATCTGCACACCGCACTGTGCGATGCGCACCTCCTGGAGGATCTCTGCGTATACGCGGTCGAGGCGTGCTCGCGAGGTCTCGCCTCGAACCTGCAGGTTCCAGTGTTCGTGCTCCACCGCCGTGGAACATGAACAGGGCTCTTTCTCTCCGGTACGCGACCGCGCCGTGCGACGCCGGCCTGCCCAGTGCTTCGCTCCACCTTCTACGGCCATCTCAGGCCCCAACACTGTCACGAGTCCACGCCTCCTACCGAACGGTTAAAAAACCCCCGTTGAACACACAGTTAAGTACGTCGTTTCGCACCCCTGTAGTTCATGGTCGATCGCGGGTTTTTTCGCCGGGGCGGCGGGCGGGGACGTGGTCGCCGCGGCGGCGGCACCGGGAAGGTCCAGGCGCGCGTGAGTGGTCCGGGAGTTGCAGGTTTGGCCAGGAGCAGGCGAAAGCTGCTGGTAGATGGGTTGATCACCACAACCCATACCGTCCGGCCAGAAGTTTTCGGGCGCTGTCCTGCCGTACCGCCGTCGATTTGTCGCGTTCAAAGCTAGGCAGGCGACTTTGAATCGCCCTGGATTCATGTCGAGCTTTATGGCAGTGCCCGGCAGGCAGTCACCTCGATCTCAATCATGAGTCCGGGAACAAGGAGCTGGTTCACCTGAATTGTCGTGGAGGTCGGGAATGGCCCGTCAGCGTAGATGCTCTTGCGATACGGCAAGGCGTCGGTCAAGGCGGCCATATCGGTTACATACATGTTCTCGCGCACGACATGGCGAAAGTCGAGACCGTATTCGGCCAGGCTCTCTCTGATGCGCTGGTAGATGAATTTCATCTGAGCGGCGAGGTCGCCGGAGGCGACGGGGTTGAAGTCCCGGTCGAGTGCCGCCGTACCCGACAGCCATAGAGTGTTGTCCACGCGGACGCCCTGAGAGAAGCCGAGGGAATGTTGCTGTGCCTCCCAGTAGTAGAAGAGGTCGGTGCGCTTGGGCGCTACGGCTGCCGACGCCTCGGGAGTGGCGAGTTGGCCGGTGATAGCGGCTACTCCCGCAGCGCCGACGCCGGTCAGGAGACGGCGGCGGCCTGCTCCGTTATCGCGTAGGAACTCGTCTGAGTTCGGCTTGCTCTGAGCAGTCATCTTTGCGCGTCTCCTGTGATGAGGGAGGTAAAGTATTGGAGGTCGCTCCTATGGGAAGCGTGGCGACAACCAGAGACGGCCATCACAACGCGGCCTGCGCTTTCAGCTAAAAGCGCACGCGGCTCCAGTCAGTCCTCGTGGGAACCAAGAGCGGAAATGATCCGCTGCTCGCTGAGGGAGAGCTGTATCGTCCCGGGCGGGCTCGTAACTCGTAAGTAGTCAATGGTGGGAGCGGCGCCCATGGAAAACCCTCCTGGCCGTTGTTTCGGTTATCCGAATCCGGCGCATTGGCGTGGCTAGAGAGAGTGTTTGTCCGCTACGGGGCTTTCGTCAAGGTCTATGAGCCAAAATCTTTAAGAGGCTGTCAGCGATAGGCCGGCGCCGACGCCGGCAGCGCCCACCGGGCACCGGGCACCGGCGATGCCGCCTGCCGGACCGGCACGATCACCAGCCACCGCCCGGCGTCCGCCGGCGTCGGCGTTCCGACCGCTGAGGTGGCCGGTAGCGGCAGCACCGCATCCGGAACGGGTGCCGGCGACGTGCCCTGTCGTGCCAGAGATTCAGGGGAGAGGGTTGGTGCCAACGACCGGAGTTGAACTCCCCTGGTCTCAATGCCGTTCTCCCGGCAGCCCTGCCCGGCCGCGCTCAACGGCACCGCCTCGATCACGCCGCCTCGAGGCCGGCGTGGGCGTCGCTGATGACCAACCCGACCCCGTGGAGCCCGCGGTCTTGAGCGAACGCAGGAACGCGGTCCAGAACACGCCGTCCTCGCTGTCCCCGACATGAAACCCCCAGCACCTCGCGGCGTCCGTCCGCGGCGACTCGGTCGCGACCACCACGGCTTGGGAGACCATCCGGTGATCGACCCGGGCCTTGCAGTACGTCGCGTCCAAGAACACGTGCCGAAACGGCTGATCGGCCGGCGACCGGTCGCGGAACGCGGCGATTGCGACGTCGAGTTCGGCGCAGATCCTGCCGGCTTCGGATTTGGAGATGCCGGTGTCGGCGCCGAGGGCTTCGACCAGGTCGGCGGCCTTGCGGGTGGAGGTGCCGTGCAGGTGGGCCTCCATGCTCGCCGCGAATAGTGACTGGTCCACTCATGCGGCGCCGCGCCGATCACCGAGGTCGGTTCCGCTTCGACCAGAGCCTGGTAGATCGTGGGCCCGCCTGGCGGATCCGATCCTCGACATCAGCGCCATTGAGCACATCGAGGGCCCCGGTCAGGGCAGACTGGTCCAGAGCCATCGTGTGATGTGCCCCTTTCGAGAGGACCATTGGCGTGGATCTTGTTGACCGCCACCCTTGGCGTGTGAGTCACCACGCCGAGGAGCCCGACCACTTTCACCAAGCTGGGACGTCACCCGAGACGACGCCTGCTGGACTTCTTTCGCCGTGATGTCGGCAGGTGATCCCCTGCGTCATGTCTGACCTGAGCGGCTGCGGAGAAGGGAGTAGTCCCATCACCGATCGACTTGGCTTCGCGGAGTTGCTGCGACGTCATCGGCGCGCGGCGAACCTGACGCTGGAGCAACTCGCCGAAGCGTCGGGGGTGAGCGTCCGGACTCTCTCGGACATGGAGCGGGGGCGTAGCCGGGGACCTCAACATCGGACCGTCATCGCTCTCGCCAAGGCGCTTGCTCTCGCCGAGGAAGCCAGTGACCAGCTCGTTCAACTGGCGCGAGATGGCCGGCTGCGGACTCACTGGACACGTCCGACCGGTCTTTGTAACCTTCCCCGGTCCGTTGACGACTTCACCGGCCGAACCGCGGAACTCGACTGGATCGATGATCTGGTTCGCACCGGTGACTCGCCGGGTACGGCCGGCGTGGGACTCGTCACCGGCCCGGCCGGTCTGGGAAAGACCACGTTCGTCGTTCGCGCCGCGCACGTCCTGAGGCCGGAGTTTCCGGATGGGGTGCTGTTCCTGGACCTGTTCGGCATGTCCCCTCAGCCCCTCGCCGTGGACGAGGCCTTGGCGCTGCTGCTTCGTGCGCTCGATACCGCAGAGCGGCAGATACCTCATGATGTGCCGGGACGTGCTTCGTTGTACCGAGCGTTGATGGGGGACAAACGCGTTCTGGTCGTGCTCGACAACGCCGCCTCCGAGGAGCAGGTCCGTCCGCTGCTGCCGGGCCCTGGTGGGGTAAGGGCTCTGGTGACCAGTCGGCGGCTGCTGGCCGGCCTGGAGGGTGTACGCAGGCTGAGCCTGACGCCTTTGTCCCTGGTGGAGTCCGCCGACCTGCTGACGGGAATCGTGGGTGAGTCCTCCACCTCGGACCAGAAGACCGCATTCACCGCGCTCGCTGGTCTGTGCGGTGGGTTGCCACTCGCGCTGCGGATCATAGGAAACCGATTGGTCAGTCGGCCCGAATGGAGCGCTGCCGAACTCGCATCGCGATTGGCCGGTGAGGAGCGCCGTCTCCACCACTTCAGGGCCGGCGACCTCAAGATCGCCAATGCGTTCGGGATGTCCTATGGACAACTCCCGGCCACCGCGCAGAAGGTCTTCCGCCGACTCGCACTGGTGCCGGGCCGGGGCTTCGACGCCACTCTCGCCGCGGTGGTCGGCGAGCTCCCGATCGAGGACGCCTGGGACGCTCTCGACGAACTCGTCGACCTCGGCCTGCTCCAGGACAGCACCTCGGGTCGCTACCGCTTCCACGATCTGGTCCGCCTGTTCGCCCGCGAACGGCTGGACGCGGACGACACCGATGCCGAGCGTGACACGATCAGCGAGACGCTGATGTCGTGGCTGCTGCGGATGGCCACCACCGCCGGACGATGGTTCGAACCCGCTTACGGCCCTGCGAATCGGGCCGACGCCGACCTCGCCGAACTGTCCTCCCCGGAGGAAGCCGACCGCTGGCTGCGTGTGAACGTCGACAACTGGCTCGGCGCACTGCGGTATGCGGCACGCAGCGCTCAGCACGCCCGAGTTCTCGACGGTGCCGAGTCGATGCACTGGTTCTCGGACCGGTGGGTGCACGCACCGCACTGGCACGAGGTCTTCACGCTCGGTGCGGAGGCCGCCGCCGCCTTGGGCGATCTGGCACAGCAGGCCACACAGCTGAACTATCTCGCGTGGGTTCATCTGGTGCCGCCGTACGATCCAGAGGCCGCGTTGCGGTCTGTGGCCCAGGCATTGGATCTGGCAACGCGAAGCGGAACCACGGCCCAGATCGCATGGGCTCACCAATACTCCGCGGCCGCGTATCGACTGCTCGGACGGCTCGACGAAGCCATTGGCTCGGCATCCTTGGCGGCGCAGATGTTCAAGGCCATCGGCGACATGGACGCGTACGGGCCCTGTCTCGACAACGTCGGCGACTGCCTCGTCGAGGCCGGACGCTACGACGAGGCATTGGAGCAATACCTCAAGTCCCATGAACTGACGAGCACCGAGGGATCCGGGATGACTCCGAGCATCGCGGTACTCCTTCGGCCGTACTCGCTCGCCCGAGTCGGTGAATGCCTGAGGTTGCTCGGTCGCCAAGCCGAAGCGATAACCGCGCTGACCGAAGCGACCGCTCTCATGGATCAATCCCAGGTGTCCAACTTCCGGGGTGGTCGCGCCTTGGAAGGACTCGGGGCCCTCCTGGCCGAGGAGGGCCGGACCGAGGAGAGCCGCCGAGCGTACGAGCGTGCGGCGGAGGTGTTCGAGGAGATCGGTGACGCCGAGGCGAGCAGCCGCTGCCGCGACCTGACGACCGCCACCCGCTGACCCCGTCGGAGGCACCGCGCGCAGAATTACTGCTGTACTTCTTCGTACTGTTCTGCGCGGTCTGTCGGCAGGGTCTCTACGAGGACCTCGCCACGCCTCTTGATCACCGCCGATGGAGGGTCACCGCACCTCGAGCTGCCCCGGATGTGCCTCACCGGTCCTGATCGAGTGAACGGCGCCGGACGCCGCACGCGTATTCATTTATGAACGCAGCGCGCAGAGGAGGCACCAGATGGCCCACTTGACCAAGAGCACCGGGACAGATCCGGACGGCAAGGCCGGTTGGCGTGCGCGAGCCGCGTGCCTGCAGTTCGATTCAGCGCTTTTCTTCCCCGACCGCGTGACCTATCTGAAAAAGGACGTCGGCACCGCGAAGGCGATCTGCTTCCGGTGCCCCGTACGCGAAGAGTGCCTCCAGACCGCGTTGGACAGCGGCGAGCGGGTCGGCATCTGGGGTGGCCTCACGCCCGTCGAGCGCGCGAACCTGCACCGCCGACAGCGTCGCGTCAGAGCCCAGGAAACCAGCACAGAAGACAGATAGGAAGAGGATCCTCATGTGCCAGCATCGGCCGCCATGCCCATCCGCGGATGCTTCCGATCATGACGCGGCTCGGCTGCTCGTGTTCTACCCGGAGCAGGGATGGGGGTTGCTGTGCAACGGCGTAATCGTTTTTGACGACACTGGAGAACTGCTACCCGACGGACGGAGTATCCCCATCCACCCCGCTTTGTCCGAGCCCACGGCCGCATAGGACTGCGTAAATCGTGCTCGGCAGGCACACGGACGTCGTTCACGCTGCCGTTGTCTCGTCGGACTCTGAGCTAGACCGCCGGCCTGGTCCGCCGGCACGCAACCAGATCCGGTCCAATGGCCACCTGCTCCACCCCTCCCAACAACCATGCTCGCGCTGGTCTACCTGCGCAAGAACGTGTCCTTGACTTCCACCGGCATCTGATGTTCCCTGTCATCAAAAGCGATAACGGACGTCAGTAAGGGGAGGGCGGGTGGCGTGAAGGACTGATTCTCTGCTCCGTTTGGGTGCCTTTCGTCATCGCACGGCGCGGTCTCTTCCGCGGCTCGCCGTGCTGCGGTTCGCTGCCTGACATTGCCGATGTCGCGTGCCTAGTATTTCCGTCCGTCAACCTTTCGAATAGGTCGGGCCCGCACCGAACACCGGATCCCCTTATCGAAAGGAACACAGCCCATGATTGATCGGACCGAGGTGCGCATCGGCTGCACATCACCGCTCGGCACCGAGTGGTCGGTGGCTGGCTGGCTCACCGTCCCCGAACCGGCTGTCCGGGGCGAACTCCAGATACTCCTGCACGGCGGGAGTTACGACCACCGGTACTGGGACTGGCCTCTGGACCGCGAGACCTACTCCTACGTCGAATACTGCCGCCGTAGCGGGCACGCCACGCTGGCCATCGACCGCGTCGGATCAGGTGCCAGTTCCAGGCCGCCGGGCCGGCTCAACACCGCCGCCGCGCAGGCCGACGCTCTGCGCGAGATCGTCACTGCGGCCCGCGACGGCAGCCTGGCCGGGATCGCCTTCGAACGCGTCGTCCTGGTGGGTCACTCGTTCGGCTCGATCCTGGCCGGACTGGCGGCCAGCGAGAACGGGGACGTCGATGCTGTGGTCTTCACCGGGCATCTGGGGATCGACTCCGGCGCCATGGACGATGACCCCCGATCCGGGATCTTGTTCCACGACGTGGCCGAAGATCCGGTGGTGGCCCACCTGTGCGGCCTTGTCGATGACGGATACCTCACCCTCAGGTCAGAGGCGCGAGTTCCCACGTTCTACGTGGCCGAAAACGCCGACGAGCGGGTCCTGGATGTGGATGAGAAGATCAAGGGTGTCATGACGTTGGGTGAGATATCCGATATGGGTACCGCCGCCGAGGCGTGGGAGCGCATCGATGTGCCCGTGCTCGCTCTGGTCGGGGAAAACGACGTGATGATGTTCGATTCCGACATCGAGGTCGACACCTACCAGGCCGTGAATCGGGTCAAGGGCAAAGCCCCGGAGAATTTCAGCTTCCAGGTCGTCCCGGCCACCGGCCATAACGTCAACCTGCACCGCAACGCCCGCAGCAGCTACGAACACATTCTGCGCTGGCTCGCATCCCTGGCCTGAGCCGGCCAAAGGGCGGACCACGCTCATCGGCGTACGCGTGCGTGGGTGAGCAGGAAGAGGACTGCGGGCCGGAGGGCGTCGGAGCGGTCCCAGAGTGTCGCGTCGACCGACTCACGCTGGCCGACCTGCTCGATCGTGTCGTAGCCGCGCTCCGCCAGCAGACCGGCGACGTCACCGGCGGACAGGAACGACAGCAGCGCCTCCCCCTGTTCCGCGGAGGAGGATGTGAGCCGGTCGATGTGGAACTGGCCGGTCTCGTCGCGCTGCCCGGCGGGCAGCATGGTGTCAAAAACGATCTCGGTACCGGGTGCGAACATGGCGATCGTCGTGAGGGTCTGGGCGATCGCCTCGCGGGTGAGGTACATGGTGACGCCGAGCCAGCTGAACAGGGCCGGACATGCCGGGTCGAAGCCGTGGTCGAGCAGCGCGCCCGCGAGCGGCTCGGTCTCCAGATCCACCGGCACGTACGTCACGTCCGGTGCCGTGAGGCCGGTACCGGCCACCTGGTCGCGTTTCCACTGCTGCGTGGCCGGGTGGTCGACCTCGAAGACCTTGACGCTGCCGTCGGTGCGGTAGGCGTACGAGTCGAGACCGGCGCCGAGAATGACGTACTGGCCGACGCCGTCGCGCACGGCGGCGGCGAGGTGTTCCTCGGTGTAGCGGTTCCGGGTGGTCACGGACACGCGGCCGCCGGCGAGGAGAGAGTCCCCGCTGTTCGCCTGATGATGGCCGACTAATACCTCGGCGTGCTCACCGAGCAGGGTGTACGCGGTCGTGTCGGCGAAGAGTGAAGGTGCCTGGTCGACGATGAGGTGGGCGGCGCGTGCGGCGGCGGCCAGGAGTGCGGTCATGCTGGGACTTCCGTCGCTTTTCACCGGGCGAGAGTACAACGTCTTCGCATTTTGCTGCGGCTGGTGATTTCCGGCCTCCAGTGAACCATTGGGCCGGCCGAAGCCGTGTCTGTTGTGGCGTCGCTCAGCTTTAGGGGGGTGGGTCACCGGCCATGCCCCATGGTCAATTAGTCCCGAGCTTTATAGGTGTTCCGCTTCGAGGAGTAATACGTTGATCGCGTTCGGGGAATGGTTCAAATCCAGCCGGAGCGCTACTGGCGCTGACGCCGCATGCCTGGAAGTCGCGCTCGGCCACCTGGTCAGTGAAACCGGCGGCGGCAGACGGTTCATCCCGACCTGGTCCGACAATTCGCGCCGGCCCGCATACTCCGCCGATCCGGTCGAGTGGGTCGCCGCCCACCCGGGGGAATGGCTGGCCTCAAGTCGGCACGTCCCGGCTGCTTCACTGTCGATGGAACGGTTCGATCCGGCCCGAGAACAGCCGAACGGTGAGGAACGCCGCCCGGGGTTGCTGGCCGGGCGCGCAACGCTGATCCGTGCGAATGTGCGCAAGGTCCAGACCAGCGGAGGCACGCGGGTGCGGGAGTTCACCCTCGCCCTGCCGGTCTTGCCGGGGGACCTGCCGTTGGCCGATGTCACTCGCTTCGAGGCCCGGCTGCAGGGCTTGCTCGATGCCCACATCAATCGCCGGTATCGACTCCCCCGATCACAAGACCAGTTGCATGTGTGGGTCGCGTTGACCCCCTTTCGATCCCACGGCGAGGGAATCCAACTCACCGCCACCCGGGCCACTCACGATGCCGACCAACTCCACCTTGACGTTGTGCATGACTCCGACGGCGTCCTCCTCCACGAGCTCCTTCACTACCTGGGGCTCGGTGACCGGTCCCACGACTTGTGGTCGCTGTTCCGTCACTCACCCGGCTCACCGGCGGTGCATGCCAACGGCCTGATGGCCAGAACGGACCCGGACACAGTCGAAGCGGGACTGCTTGACAGGGACCTCGAGCTGATCGAGGACGTCAGCGACTCCGGTCCCCACATCCCCGGCTCTGCTTCCGGCCGGTCCGCATTCGCCGAACGTGACGACGCGGTCGACGGCTACCGGGGTCTCCTGCCGGAGAGTGCGTTGAAAATCGCGGCAAGCCCCGACGCGATACCCGCTCATCCCCCTTCCCGGGTTCCCACCTGGTGGGGCATCGGCAGACAACCCGCGCAGCCGGGGCCCTACGACGGCGACTATTACACCTTGCCGGCCCAACTCTCCCGCCATCTTCACCGGCTGCCGGCCGCGCCCGGCGGCCGCTATCATTCGGCGCTCGCGGCCGGTGATCTCGCACGCGTATCAGACCTGATTCGAGAAGATCAACGCGAGGACAGAGCAAGAACCCTTGACCTTATTCTCGATCGTTCGACGGTCTCTACGGTCGGATTGACCGACCATCGCCTGCGCGAACTGCTCAACGATTCGCTATTGAGAGAATATCCTGAGATAGAAACATACCTTGTTCGCCACAACCAGCAGTCGACCGATGATAGGAACACCGGCATCGACCGGTGGCGTTCCGAAGGTTTCCGCCTCGATTCGGGAAAAATCACTGTTCACTATGATCCGACCGGCCCCAGTGGCCGTCTGGTCGGGCTCATAAAGCGTGCGGTCTACCTGGTCGAGGCCGCAGGCTTCGTGATTCCAGACCTAGTGGTATACCTGCCGAAATACGCTAGACGACTGGAAATCAGCGCCGACGCCTCTTCGGGAGTAGAAGAACTCCTCATCGCATCCCACGAGGAAGATGGTCTTGATGCATTCGCTCGGTTCTTTGCTCCGAACGAAATAATCATAAGTGCTGAGCTGGCGGCCATCGAAGATCCCGACAGAGAGGCGAATCGAAACCCCTACGGACTCGAGGACTCGTTCGATGAGAAGGCGGTGGCCCAGATCATTCACGAACTCGGCCACCACCTCCATAGTCACCAGAGTCCATATATCGTAGCGCACTTGTGGAATACGGCACTACTAGATCCAAGTGTAGGCGCCGAGATCGGGTCCGTCAGCGAATACGCATCAGTGGGAGACTCGATCGAGGAGTTCGTAGCGGAGTATTTTTTGAGTTATGTGTTCGAGAAGCCCTACTCCCGCGAAGTCGACGTAGGCTTTCTGGAACAGCTCTATCGGGATCTGGGCGGTCCGCTTCCACGTCTTGGCCGGCGCGATATCGGTCCCGACATCGATGGCGAGAAGCTACGCATCCTGACGGCGAGGGTGAACGCCATTCTGTCCGCAGCCGGCGATCGGCGGATAATGACAGAGCAGATTGTTGCCGATTACCATGCTCGGCTGAGTCCCTATACCCGTCGACTGGTGCTGCGCGAAAGAGCTTTTTGGATCGTCCAGCGCATGCAACTCGAGCCATGAACGTAAGCGGCACGCAGCCCTCGCCCCGTGTGTACGGTCTTGACTTCTCTCCGCATCTGATGTTGCCTGTCCCCAAAATCTAGAACGGATGTCCGTAGTGGAGGTTCGCATGGCCGGGTGTGGGCGGGGCGCTGGTCAGGCGATTCTGTGCGGCATGGAGCAATCTGAACCCGTATGAGCTGGCGGGATACTTCGCCGAGAACGCCGTCTACCAGAACGTTCCGATCCCCGGAATCATCCTTGGTCGGGAAGCCATCGATGCGGAGCACGACGTGGACCTACCGATCATGGGCGTCTTCGAGCTGTCCGCTGACTTTGGTCATTTCACCTCCTGGACTCAGCGCTGATGAAAGATGACAGGTAGCGTGGTGAGGCCGCGAACCACCGGGCCGATCGTCCATTCGGGTCGATAGCCGTCGGCGAGGTGGTATCGGGGCGCCATCGCGAGGAGTTCTTCGGCGACGATGCGCATTTCCAGGCGGGCGAGGTGTTCGCCGAGGCAGCGGTGGATGCCGGAGCCGAACGCCACGTGCGGGTTGCGGCTTCGGGGGCAGACGAACTCCCCGGCGCGTTCGAACGTGGCCGGATCGCGGTTGGCGGAGGCGAGTACGAGCAGCACCCGTTCCGCATCGTCGAGCTTCTGCCCGGACAGGTCGGCGCCCCCGCGTACGGTGCGGGCCACGGAGACCACCGGCGCCTCCATGCGCAGGCTTTCGTCGATCATGTTGGGAATGAGTGCCGGGTCGGCGATCAACCGGTCTTTCAGGCCCTCCACGGTGGCGATGTGGTAGATCATCGTGCCGATACTGTGGACGGTGGTCTCGTGCCCTGCGATGACCAGCAGCAGGACCATGTAGAGCCGTTCCTGCGAGGTGAGCGGCCGCCCGTCGAACCGGCCTTTGCCGATCGCACCGATGACGGTCTCCTCGTCGCGTTCGCCGTCGAGGTGAGCCGAGAGATAGCTCGTGAACTCCCGCGCCACCCGCTCGTTCTCCGCGCGATCACCCGCGGCCGCCGTGACGAGGAGCCGGGTCGTCCACTCCACGAACCGCTCACCGTCTTCGGGCGGTAGCCCGAGAATGGCGGCGATCGCCATCGGCGGCAGGTAACGGGCCAGTGCGGGAATGACGTCGGCGCTGCCCTCATCGATCAGTTCGGTGAGGCGGTCGCGTACGAGCCGGCGTAGGAGCGGCTCGTATCGCGCCGCGCCCTGGCGGGTGAACTGCCGTTGAATGATCTTCCGGTAGGCGGTGTGCTCGGGTGGGTCGAAGGCGATCGGCGGCGACAGGATTCCATGGACACTGGGGATCGCGACGCCACCGGTACTGCTGTAGGTCCGCGGATCGCCGGTCACCTCCTTGACGGCTTCGTGTGTGAGCGCCGCCCAAAAGCCCCCGTGCTTGGCACTGTGCACGATCGGACAGCCGTCCCGCACTTCCGCGAACACCTCGTGTATGCGCGGCGCCAGCCATGGATCGATGTGATCGAATTCCCATTCACGCGAGTTCGCGGTCATATGCCGAGACCCTCCGCCAGCGCGGTCTGGACCAGCAGCGTCCGGTGGCCGGAACGGTAGCTCGCCCGGCCCTGCGGCAGGGCGCGGGCTTCGATGCCGTCGAGCGTGAAGCTCTCTGGCGCGGACAGCGAAAGAGTGGCGGCACCGGCGTCGCGAAGTCCGCGGATCAAGGGATCGGCCGTCGTGGCGGCGTCCGAGGGCGAACGTACGACCACGAGGTGCACGCCGAGCTCATGGCCCATCCCGAGGTATTCGATCAGCGGCTCGAACGGGCTCGGCCCGGAGAGCGCCGGTTCGTGGTCGTCGACGAGGACGAACAGCCGGGGACCGCGCCACCGCGGTGTGCCGTCCGGCCCCGGCACCCGCTCGGCGATGGCTCGTGTGGTGCCGTCGATCAGTTGCCGCAGGATGGCGGGGGAGGTGGCATGCCCGAGGACGAACGCGCCAGGCATCGCGTGCGGCAGTCCGCCGTCGCGGTCGACGAGCAGCAGCCGGATCTCTCCCGGACTGTGACACGCGGTGATCGATCGGGCGACGAGCCGGAGCAGATTCGTCCGGCCGCTGCCGGCGTCACCCACGACGACCAGGTGTGGCACGGCGGCGAAGTCGTGCACGACCGGCGCGAGCCCGCCGTCCGCGAGGCCCAGGGCGACCCGGAGACCCTCGGGTTCGGGAAGTGAGTCCGCCAGGACTCGTGCGGGGAGGTCGTCCATCCGGGGGGCGCCGGGGTGCCCCGCCCACTGCTCGGCGATCTCCGCCACCAACGCGGACACGGCCACATCGAGACCGTCGGCGCTCCGCACGCCGTCGGTGCGCGGCACCGCGGTGAGGAAGTGCTGCCCGGAAGCCGTCAGGCCGCGGCCGGGGCATCGCGGCACGGTCGCCGCCGCGCGGGAGCCGGCGACGGACTCGGCCGGGTCGTCGAGGCGCAGTTCGAGCCGCGTGCCGACTCGGGCGGGTGCCGCCGGCCAGTGAGTGTCCGTGAGGATCAGATGAACGCCGTACGCGAGGCCGTCGGCGGCGATCCGGTCCAGCGCAGGGGCGTGCTCAGCGAGTCCCGCGGCGCCGTCCGCCACGAGGAGGACATCGCCGTACGGATCGCCGGGGAACTCTGCGCGACGGCGCCGGTAGTCGGCCATCCCGGCGATGCCGTGGTCGCGGAAAAGCCGTTCGCGCCGCTCGACCAGCGCGCCGACTCCCGCGATCACGGCTCCGGCACGGTCGGCCGTGTCGATCAGAGCGCCGACATGCGGCAGGCCGGACAGCGCGCTGAGCGCACCGGAGAGGTCGAGACAGTAGAACTGCACCTCGCGAGGCGTGCGGGTGACGGCGAGAGCGAGGAGCAACGTCGTCACCAGAGTGCTCTTGCCACTGCCGGCCGCCCCGGCGATCAGCACGTGTGCGTTCTCCAGGTCCACGCGGAGGACGCCGCGGGTCCGCTCGAAGGGCCGGTCGATGACGCCCACCGGTACCGCCGGCCATCCCTCCTCGGGCGATCCGGCGGTGCTCAGACCGCGGTCACGGACGGTCCCGCGCGGTGGCGGCAGCTGGTCCATGCTGGGAGGGTCGGCGAGCGGCGGTGGCCATTCCCCGGGGCCGGCCGCGGCGTCGAGGAGTGCGGCGAGCTCGTCGCCGGGCATGGCCGGGAGCCGTGTTCTCGCCCTGGTGGCGTCCGGGCGGGTGATGTTCGGGCTCTCCTCCGGGCCGCGCTGGGCGAGCAGGAGAGCCGCGGCACCGGCGTCGTCCACCGGAGCGGAGCGTTCGGTACGGTCGTGGCCCAGCCACGTGGCCTGAACATCGACGGGTCGCACGTCCAGGCGCAGAACCGTACGGCCGGGGCGGCGGCGTGTGCCGGTGAGGTCGAGCATCACGGTGTTGCGGTGGCCCGGGCCGGTGAGGCGGTCGCCGACCGGGAGCTCGGCCCCGTCCACGACCACGACGACCAGCGGCTCGTGAGGATCGAGACGGGCGCCGGGAACGAACGCCGGCCGGCCCGCGAGATCGGCGCCGAGCAGTTCTAGGAGCCGCTCGACGGAGGAGACGGCCACTTCGTCTCCCGAGCGGCCCGGTGGCCGTCTCGTGTGCGGCAGCCACCGCGTCCACGCCCAGTCGGCCCGCCGCGACGGGGCGACGCACAGCGCGACCATCATGTCCTCGGCGGAAGCGACCGCGGCGAGCCGGGCGAGCATGGTGCGCGCGAGGGCACGGCGCCGGTCGTCGTCTCCATGGAACAACACGCGCGACCAGCGGCCACCGGACGGGCCGTGATCGTCCGGAACGCCGGAGACGGCCGGCCGGGCCGTGTCCGCGACGGTCTCGAACCCGATCGGACCCCTGTCCGTACGGCTGCGCAGTGGGCCTTCACTCACCGGGTTCTCCTCGCTTATCGGGAGGGGCGCCGGACGGCCTCTCCCGGCGCCGATATCCGGAGAGTAGCGCGGAAGAGAGGCAGAAGCACCGGCCGTTTCCGGCAATGAATGCGACGTCTCAAAGGTGAACTCCCGGAGCCCCGGCACACGTGGATCTCATCGAGGGACTTCGGATATCGGCCGGTGGAAACGCGCTTGACCGACCTGAGGAGTACGCCATGATCACCGCAGCACCGGATCGCCGGAGTCTGCACTCGCTGCTGCTCGGGTTGGCCGGGCGGGTGTCCGACGAGGATCTCGCGGAGATGCGCATGTGCCTCGCGGACGGGGAAGAAGTCGAGATCGTCTCCCGGCTGGCGGTGGTGATCGGTACCGGTCGGCTCGCCCTCACCGAAGCCGAGGCCGGCCTGGTACGGGCGCTCTTCGCCGGATACGGCGCCGATCCCGACCCCATCGACCTGGCGTCGCGTATCGAGAACCCGCCACCCCCGCGGGACCGGTTCGACACCCCGGAACGCGCCGAGGACGCGGTGGACGGCGTCATTGCCGAGGCCGGCAGGCGGGTCGGCGGGTTGAGCGCGATCTGGCGGGCGTGCCGTCAGGCCGATGACGGCGGCACGCGGCGCGTGTACCTGGCCGAGGCGAGACCGGAGGCCGACGTGGTCGAGCTGGTCGCGGAGATGCAGCACGCGCTCACCGAGGCGGACGGGGACACAGCGCGGGTCGAGGTGTTCGCGGAGAGGACGGCGCCACTGCCGTACCACGACGCCGCGCTCGCGTCCGCGGCCCTCGTCTGGGCGGCGGAGGAGACACCGATCCGTCTCGCGCGGGCGTTCGACGGAGCGCACCCGGAGGACGGGCCCTTCTTCCACCCGGACCACGAACGGCTGAACGGACCGGACGGGGAGCGGGTCCTGTCCTACCTGCGCGCGGGGGAGCTGGTGCTGAACACCCCCGGCGCGATGGACGACGTGCTGGACACGGAACGGCCGGGGGCGGTCCCGCTCGGGTTCCGCTCGGACGGGTCGTGGGTCTGGCCGGACTCGCTGGCCTATTACCTGAAACGTTATCGGCTCGCGCCGGAGGGGGAACTGGTCGCGCACGCGTTGTCCGCGCCGAAACCGTCTGTCCCCCTTACCAGGCTCATCCGCCACCGGGCACTGGAGACCCTGTTCGCACCGGCGGGAATGGAGCCGGTATGGCAGGCAGGCTGACCCCGTCGCGGTCCATCTTGAACGTCTCGGCGACCGCGCCCGACTCGTATCGGACGATCAGCGACGCGGTGGTCGCCGCCGGCCAGGGTGATGTGATCTCGATCCAGCCGGGGACGTACGTCGAGTCGGTGGTCCTGGACCGAGAGGTCACGCTCTCGGCGGCGGGTTCGCCGGGCGGGGTACGGATCGAGTCCCGCGGTGCCCCCGCGATACGGGTCTCCGGTGAGGCCGCCACCCTGTCCGGCGTCGTGATCCGGCATTTCGGTGCGGAGACCCCGGCCATTGACGTGCCGGTAGGCCGGCTCCGGATGGACGAGTGCACGGTGGAGGCCGAGTCGGCGGCCGCCCTGTACGCACGGGGCGCTGTCGAGGTCACGGCGCAGGCCTGTGAGTTCACGAACCCGGCGGGCGCCGGCGTGATCTTCGTTGAGGGCGCCGCGGGCAGCCTGACCGAGTGCGTCGTCCGGCGGACGAAGGCCTCGGCGGTCGTGATCCGCACCGGCGCCAACCCACAGCTCGCGGACTGCACGATCACGGAACTGCAGGGCAGCGGGCTACTGGTGGCCGAGCAGGCCCGGGGCACGCTGCGCAACTGCCAGATCATCGGTGCCGGAAACCCGGCGGTGGCGATCGAGAACGGCAGTGCGCCGCGGCTGGAGGGGGTCGTCGTCGGGGACCCTGACGGGGTCGGTGTGCTCGTCGCGTCCGGGTCGACGCCGCTGCTGGCGGGCTGTGTCGTGACCGGTGCCGGGGCCCAGGGCATCGCCCTGGTGGAGGGTGCGGCACCTGACCTGTACCGCGTCGAGGTGCGCGGGTCGGCCGGGCACGGCGTGCACGTGCTCGACGCGTCGACGGGGACGTTCACCGAGTGCGTCGTATCCGGTTCGGGTGACACCGGGGTCCTGGTGACGGGAGCCTCGACGAGTTCGTTCGAAGGGCTGCGAGTCGAGGGCGGCTCCGGCTCCGGGGTCGCCGTCACCGAGTCGGCGCTCCCGACGTTCGACGAACTGCGGGTCGACGGCACCGGCAAGAACGGCCTGGAGGTACGGTCCGGTGCCCACCCGCAGTTCCGCCGCGTGACCGTCTCAGCCCCCGCGGGGGACGGCATCCTGGTGACCGAGCTCGGCCGTGGGCTGTTCGAGGAGACGATCGTCACCGCGCCCCAGGGAGCCGGCGTACGCGTCGCCGGTGGGGGACGGCCGGAAGTGCGCGGGTGCGCGTTCAACGGCAGCGGTGGTGCGGCGGTCCACGTCGCGGACGGCGAAGTCGAAGTGTGGGACAGCGAGATCTCCGACGGCCAGGCCGAGGGGGTGCTGGTCGGGGACCGGGGAGCGGCGCAGCTGACCCGGACCCGAGTGCGCGCCTGTCGCCGCGCGGGAGTCGAATGGGGCGAACACGCGACGGGCAGCGTCGTGGAGTCGGAGATCTCGGCCGGCCGCGGCGACGGGATCCTCGTGCACTCCACCCGAGAGGTGATCGTGCGGGACTGCCTCGTACACGACAACACCGGGGCCGGAATCCGGGTCACGACGCCCTCGAACCGGCTGGAGACCGCCCAGATCACCAGCCGCGGAAACGGCGCCCCCGACGCGTACGCCGGATCAGACGCCGATGATACGAACAACGGATCGCGCGGCGACGCCGACCGGAGCGCCGCGGACGAGCCGCCCGGCCCGTCGCGGGTCCCAACGAAACGCCCGGCGGCCTCGGATGACGGCCCCTCGGACGGCCCGCGTGACGGCGGGCTCCGTCCCCGCGGCGGTACGGCCCCCACCTTCAGCCGCGGTCTGGGAGAGGGTGCCCTGGGTGAGCTGCTCGCCGAGCTGGAGAGCCTGGTCGGGCTGAGCGAGGTCAAACGTGAGGTGGCGACGCTCGTCCGGCTCCACCAAATGGCCGCGCGTCGCTCGGCGGTGGGACTGCCCGCACCACCGTTGTCTCGGCATCTGGTCTTCACCGGCGCGCCCGGGACCGGCAAGACGACGGTCGCGCGGCTCTACGGGCGGATCCTGGCCGAGCTCGGTGTGCTCTCGACCGGACAGCTCGTCGAGGTCGGCCGGCACGACCTGGTGGCCAGCGTCGTCGGCGGCACCGCGCTGAAGACCGCCGAGCGATTCCAGGAGGCCCTCGGCGGCGTGCTGTTCATCGACGAGGCGTACACGCTGTCGGCGGGTGCCACCGGCGGGCCGGACTTCGGCCGTGAGGCGATCGACACGCTGGTCAAGCTGATGGAGGACCACCGAGACCAGATCGTCGTCATCGTGGCCGGGTACACGGACGAGATGCGGAAGTTCCTCGCGTCCAACCCCGGGCTCGGGTCCCGCTTCTCGCGGGTCATCGAGTTCGCCAACTACTCACCCGCCGACCTGGTCACGATCGTCGAGGGGCAGTGCCGGGCGCACGACTACCGGCTGGAGTTCGAGACCCGCGCGGCGCTCGTCGCGTACTTCGAACAGATGCCGCGCGACTCGGCGTTCGGCAACGGCCGCAGCGCGCGGAAGGTGTTCGAGGAGATGGTTGGCCGGCAGGCGTACCGGCTCGCGGAGGAACCGGACGTGACACCGGTGGACATGACCCGCCTCCTGCCCGAGGACCTCGGCCGGTTGCCGGGCGGCGGGGTCGGCGCCGGAGCCGGAACGGACGACACCGAACGCGTGGACGCGCTGCTGACCGAGCTACAGCGGATGGTCGGGCTCGACGAGGTCAAGCGTGAGGTCGGGAACATGGTCGACCTGCTGGCCTCCTCCCGGCAGCGCATCGCGGCGGGGCTGCCCGCACCGTCGCTGTCACGGCATCTGATCTTCGCCGGGCCGCCCGGAACGGGTAAGACGACGGTGGCGCGGCTGTACGGCTCGATCCTGACCGCCCTCGGCGTGCTGGCCCGGGGCCAGGTCATCGAGGTGGGCCGCGCGGATCTGGTGGGGGAGTACGTCGGGCACACCGCGCAGCGGACGACGGAGGCGTTCGACCGGGCGCGGGGCGGTGTGCTGTTCATCGACGAGGCCTACACACTGAGCAGCCAGGCCGGCTCCGGCGCCGACTTCGGACGTGAGGCGATCGACACGCTGGTCAAGCTGATGGAGGACCACCGCGACGAGGTCGTCGTGATCGCCGCCGGCTATGAGGGCGAGATGGCGAAGTTCCTGGACGCGAACCCGGGTCTGTCCTCGCGGTTCTCCCACCGGGTCAGGTTCGCCGACTACACCACGGACGAGCTCGTGACGATCGTGAGCCAGCACGCGGCCACCGCCGGGTACGAGCTGAGCAGCGCGACCGTCGCCGCGTTGAGGACACACTTCGCCGCCGTCCCACGCGGGCCCTCGTTCGGCAACGGCCGGTACGCCCGTCAGGTCCTGGACGGAGCCGTGACAAGGCACGCGAGGCGGATGCGGCAAAAGGAATCCCCGACTGTGCAGGACCTGTGCCTGCTGCTCCGCGAAGACGTGATCGCCGCGGAGGCCGACGGCGCCGCCCCGGCCATGCGGTAGCCGGAGGCTCGCGTCGAGCAGTGATGCGCCACCGCCTGGCCTCACCCGGGGGTGAGCACCCACCGCGTGAAAGGGCGCCCCGCCGGATCGCGGCGGGGCGCTTTCGCTGACGAGGAAGACCAGGGGGTGCAAGTCCTCGTAGGCAGTCCCGAATCGGCCGACAGGAATTCTTTCGGCTATCCGCTCGGCGGCCGTGCGTCCCTGCTCGGAAAGGTCGTAGGCGGGGTCCGGATGACGGGCAGGAAGACGTTGGAGACGATGCCGTACTTGGCCCATTCCTGGGAGGCGTTCCGGGTCACGGCATGGATGGCGCCCTTGGCGAGCTCGTAAGGGGCGAAGCCCGGGTCGCCGTCGACGGCAGCAGGTGTTGTGATTCGGCCGGTCTCGGTTCACGCTTACGTGTCATCCAGCGCGCCGGGACGCCAACCGCGGCGCCGGCCCCGTCGGATCGTCGCGATGGCGAGACCGCACAGGCCGGCGCAGCCCGCCACCGCGGCCGAGGCGGCGAGCGAGGTGTACGCCGGCCGCCGATCTTTCGGCGGGGCGAGGACGATTCTCACCGGCTGCGGATCTGCACTCGGCGGCGTCTCGCCGGACTCCTCCGGCAGCACGGTCGCCACGGCCGCGCCCGGATCGACGATGCCGTAGCCGAGCGATGGGTCCGGAAGCCGCCCGGTCGGGTGGTCCGCGGTCGTCTCCAGGCGGTGCAGTACCTGTGCGGCCGTCAGCCGGGGCCGATAGTCGCGTACCAGCGCCGCGGTGCCGGCCACGAACGCCGCGGCCACCCCGCTGCCGGACGCGGTGACGTTCCCCGAACCCTGCGGGGCGACGCTCAGCAGGTTCGAACCGGGCGCGGCGAGGACCGGCGCGAAACCCGTCCTGGCACCGGTCGCGGTCGCGCCGGCCACCTTCCCGTCCGAGCCGATCGACGCGACGGCCACTACGCCGGGCAGCGCGGCGGGATAGACCAGGCCACCGGCCGACCCGCCGGGCGCGTCGGTGGAGGCGACGATGAGCACATCGTGGGAGCCCGCGTAGGCGACCGCGCTACGCAGCGCCCGGGTGTCCACGGTCGTGCCGATGGCGACGGTCACGACGCGGGCGCCGGCGTCGACCGCCGCCCGGATGCCCGACGCCAGCTTGGCCGGGTCGATCTGGTTCTGGTCCGTCGTGACGCGGATCGGCAGAACGCGTGCGGCGGGCGCGAACCCGGCGAACCCGTGTCCCGGGGTGGGCCGCGCCGCGATGAGACCGGCGACGAACGTGCCGTGACCGGAGCAGTCGCCGTCGGCCCGGGAGCGCGTCGTCACGTCACGCCCCGCGCCCACGGCCCCGGCCAGCGCGGGAGACGCCGCGCTCACGCCGGTGTCGACCACCGCGACGACGACGCCTGCGCCGCGGGTGAGGACCCAGGCCCGCTGCGGCGCGAGCAGTTGCTGCGCCCAGGGCACGTCGCTGACGGCTCTGGTGGCGGGGACGGCGCACCCCTGCGCCTGGGCCGGGCCCGCCGCGATGAGGGGCGGTGTTCCGCCCAGCGCCGTTCCGGTGAGCACCACCGCGAGACGGCGTAGCGCACCGGCGGTCATCGGGTGCCACCGTAGGGGGACGGGTCGGCCGGCGTCAGCCAGCCGACCTGCAGCTGGGTGGCGCTGCGGCGGGTGACGACGAGTCCGCGTCCAGGGGGGAACGGGCGCGGCCGCATGCCGTTGAGCAGGGGCATCTCGGTCGGCGGGCAGGACAGGGCGAGATCGGGGGTGTTGGACTCCTGCAGCCGGCGGACGGCCGCCTCCATCGACAGGCGGCCGGATCCGGCGGCGCTGCGTGCGAGGACGACGTGCAGCCCGATGTCGCCGGCTTGCGGGAGCAGGTCGATGAGCGGGTTGAGCGGTCCGCCCATCGGCCCCGTGAGCAGGTCGTAGTCGTCGATGAGAACGTACACGTCGGGGCCGGTCCACCAGTCACGGCGCGCGAGCCGGGCCGGGGTGATGTCGGCGCCGGGCATCCGTTCCCGTAGCCGTGTCGCCAGCGTCTCGATCAGTTCCGTCGCGGCCGAGGAGGAGAACGCGAACCCCAGACGGTACTCCTCCGGCAGTGCCTCCAGCAGCGCGCGGCGGCTGTCGATGATGAGGACCTCCGCCTCGCCCGGCCGGTACGCGCGGGGGATGGCGTCGGCGATCAGCCGGAGCACGCCGGTCTTGCCGCTGCCGGTGTCACCGAGCACGGTCAGGTGGGGCTGGAGGTCGAAGTCGTGCCAGACGGGTTCGAGGTCCGTCTCGCCCCAGCCGAGCGCTACCCGCATCCGGCCCTCCGGCGCGGGCAGCCGGTCGGCGGGCAGCATGGCGGGCAGCATGCGAACCGGCGGCGCGGCCGGGCCGTCCCAGCTGTCGGCGACGGTGTCGGCCAACGTCCGGGTGGCGGTCGCGAGATCTTCGGTGCGGGATCGGCCGTCGATGCGGGGGATCGCGGCCAGGAATTGCATCTTGTCCATGGTGAGCCCGCTGCCGGGGGCGCGGGGGACACGTGCGGCGGCACGCATGTCGATCATGGAGTCGATGGAGTCGCCCAGACGGAGTTCCAGCCGGGTGCCGAGCTGGTCGCGCAGGGCACTGGGGATGTCCGACCAGCGGGCGGAGACGAGCATGAGGTGGATGCCGTACGTCAGGCCGCGGGCGGCGAGTTGCCGGATCGGTTGGTCGTGTTCCTCGTAGTCGGCGCGGAGTGAGGCCCAGCCGTCGATGACGAGGAAGACGTCGCCGTGCGGGTCGTCGCCAAAGTGGCCGTCGCGGCGCAGTGCGCGGTAGGCGGCCATGTTCTCGATCCCGTGCTCGGCGAACAGGCGCTCCCGCGCGGTGAGGACGGCCTGGACTTCGGCGATCGTGCGGCTGACCCGCTCACGGTCCATGCGTCCGGCGACGCCCCCGACGTGCGGGAACCCGCTCAGGGTGGACAGCGTGCCGCCGCCGAGGTCGATGCAGTAGAACTGCGCCTCCGCCGGAGTGTGGGTGATCGCGATCGCGGCGATCAGCGTCCGCAGAAGCGTGCTCTTGCCGGACTGGGAGGCGCCGGCGATGCCGACGTGCCCGCCGACGCCGGACAGGTCGACCATCATCAGGTCGCGTACCTGATCGAAGGGTTTGTCGACGACCGCGACCGGCACCACCAGGCCGCCGCGTCCTGGCCAGCCGGCGGGGGACAGGCCGTACTCGGGGTCGGGCACGAGCGGGGGCAGGATCTGGTCCAGCGTGGGCGGGTCGGACAGTGGGGGAAGCCAGACCTGGTGGGCCGGCGGGCCGGCATCGCGAAGCCGGTCGACGGCGACCTGCAGCAGGGTCTCGGCGTGTTCCTCCTCCGGCATGCCGGCGGCCTGCGGTACGGGTTCGGGCGGGGACGTGACCGCCGGTGGTGCCTCCACGCTCGCGGCGCTGAACGGGACCACCTGCCGGCGGACCTCTTCCTGGCGTTGCTGGGCGGTCCGGCGGCGATAGCGGCCGGAGACGTAGGCGGCCTTGAACCGGACGAGGGTGGCGACGTCGGTGCGGATGTAGCCGTTGCCCGGCGCGTTGGGCAGCTGGTACGCGTCGGGGACACCGATGACGGATCGGCTCTCCATGGCGGAGAAGGTGCGCAGACCGATCCGGTAGGACAGGTGGCTCTCGAGCTTGTGGATGCGTCCGTCGTCGATGCGCTGGCTGGCCAGCAGCAGGTGGACGCCGAGCGAGCGGCCGAGCCGACCGATCATCACGAACAGCTCGGAGAAGTCCGGATGTGAGGCGAGCAGCTCGCTGAACTCATCCACCACGACGAACAGCGTCGGCAACGGGTCCAGAACCGCGCCGTTCGCGCGCGCCGCCTCGTAGTCGCGCAGCGAGCTGTGGTTGCCGGCCCGGCGCAGCAACTCCTGGCGGCGCATCATCTCGCCCTGCAGGGCGTCCTGCATGCGCTGCACCAGCGGCGCCTCGTCCGCCAGGTTCGTGATCACCGCGGACGTGTGCGGCAGCCCGTCGAGGCCGAGGAAGGTCGCGCCGCCCTTGAAGTCGACCAGGACGAAGTTCAGCACCTCGGAGGAGTGCGTGATGGCCATCGCCAGCACCAGCGTGCGGAGCAGCTCGCTCTTCCCGGAGCCGGTCGCGCCGATGAGCAGGCCGTGCGGGCCCATGCCGTCCTGCGCGGACTCCTTGATGTCCAGCTCGACCCGGCTGCCGTCCTCGGCGATGCCGATCGGCACCCGCAGCCGGTCCGGTCCTTCGGCCCGCGACCACACCTTCGACGGTTCGAGCGTGTGCAGGTCCCCGACGCCGAGCAGCGTGCCGAGGTCGAAGTCGGTGAGCATCGGCTCGGCCACCTCGGCGGTGGCGCCGAGCCGGAACGGAGAGATCGTACGGGCCAGCGCGGTCGCCTTCGCCACACTGAGCGCATCAGGCCGGCCCAGGGAGGTCCGGATCTCCTCACCGCTCCGGTCCAGGCGGATCATCTCCATCGACTCGGAGGTGACCTCCAGCCGCAGCGTCCCGCGGCCCGGCGTCATGGGCAGCCCCGAGGAGACGTTCAGCACGATCGAGTTGCGGTAACCGGTGCCCGCCAGGCGCGATTCGGCCGGTACCTCCACACCGTCCACGATCACCACGACGTACGGCTCGTCGAGCGTCGGTGTCGCGCCCGGTTCGAACCGGCCCCGGCCCTCCAACTCGACGGCGAGCAGCGAATCGAGCGAGTCGATGCCGTCGGTGTGCAGCCGGGCCTGGCCGGCGCCGTCCTGCCGTGTGCCGTGCTGGTTGTGCGGCAGCCACTTCACCCAGTCCCACTCGGCGGCGTGCTCTCCCGCGGCGCAGACCGCGATTCGCAACTCGTCCGGGGAGTGGAAGGTGACGAGCTGGGCGAGCAGCGCACGGATGAGATCCCGCCCGGCCGCCTCGTCGCCGCGCAGCCGTACCTGGGCGAACCCGCGCAGGAACACCGCGGCCGGCAGGTCGCTCACGGTCGTGTACGCCCGGATGAACCGGCGCAGCGCCCGTGCGCACAGCGGCTCCAGGTCCTCGACCGGTTTGGTCTGCATCGGGGTCATCGTCATCGCGAGCTTCTGCGGGCCGGTGCCGATCCGTACCTCGGCGAAGTCCGGATGGGTCGGCCGGCGCTCCCAAAGCCGGCTGCTCATCGCCACCGACCACAGCCCGGCCGGGTCGGGATGCTGCCAGGCCAGCGACTCGCGCTGCGCCGCCGCGACGGCCCGGACCTTCTTGCGATTCTGCGCCAGGTAGCGCAGGTAGTCGCGGCGCTCGCCGCGCAACCGCCGCTTCCGCTCGCTCGTCGCCCGCCCGACCTGCCCGAACACCATCGTCAACGACGTCATCGCCATCAGCCCGGCGGCCATCAGACCCAGGCCGGGCTTGGACGGTGAGACGAAGAGCAGGATGGTGACGCTCGAGCCGACCGCCATCGGCACGTACATCAGCAGCATGCCGAGGTTTCCCGTCGGTGCCTCCGGCAGCACAGGCGGCTCCTGCAGGGACAGCTCACCACTCGGCATCTCCGGCGGTGACTGTCGTGGCGGCCGCCGGAACAGCGTTGTACTCACGACCACAGGTCCTTTCCCGGGGCGTCGCGTGGTTCCCCTTTTCTCTAGCCACGGTTCCCGGGGCCCGTGGGGTTCGTTCCCTGTCGGTTTCTCGACAGGTGAACTCTCGAGCGGCCGGAAACCGTGTGTTGGGCATGTCTACTCCGCAGGCTTTGGGTTCCGGCGAGATGTGCCGGCTGACGATTTGCGGGCCGGCCTCGCAAATAGAGTTGGCCGTGCCGGCGCACGTGCCGGTGGCGGATCTGCTGCCGACGTTCCTGGAACATCTGGGCCAGGAACTGGCGACCGCCGGGTTCTCCCACGACGGATGGGTGTTGCAGCGGCTCGGCGAGCCGCCGCTGGATGAGGACCTGGGCACCGCGGCGCTGGGCCTCTACGACGGCGACGTGCTCCACCTGCGGCCGCGGGCGGACCAGCTGCCGCCGGTGGACTTCGACGACCTGGTCGACGGGGTCGCGACCGGGACGGCCGAGCGGCCGGACCGGTGGCGGCCGGAGACGACGCGACGGTTCGTGCTCTCACTCGTCGGCGTGGTGCTGGCGGTGGGAGCGGTGATCGCTCCGATGAGCGGACCGGGCGTACTGGCCGCGATCGTGGCGGGCGCCGCCGGAGTGGTCCTGCTGCTGGGCGCGGCGGCCGCCTCCCGCGCGCTGGGCGACCGTACCGCGGGGATCGTCCTGGCCGCCGGCGCGATCGGGTACACGGCGGTGGCCGGGCTGGCCCTGCCCGCGGGCGCGCACACGCTGGGCCCCGGGAACCTGATGAGCGCGCCCGGCCTGCTGGCCGCGGGCGCGTGGGCGGCGACGGTGGCGGCGGTGGCCCGCCCGGCGGTGGGCGGTGTGCTCGCGGGTCTCACCTCGGCGGTCTTCGCGGCGGTGCTGATGGGCCTGGGCGGCCTGCTCGTCTCCTTGCGCCTGGTGAACGTGGCGGGTGCGGCGGCGATCGTGCTGGCGGTGACGCTCTCGGTCGGCACGGTGGTCCCGCTGATCGCCTCCCGGTTCGCCAAGTTGCGGATCCCTCCGCTACCGACGAACGCCGAGGAGTTCCAGCAGGGCATCGACCCCGAACCCAGCCGGGTCGTGCTGGACCGCACCACCCGCGCGCACGAGCACATCGGCTGGCTGTACGCGGGCCTGGGGGTCGTCGCGGGCGTGTGCCTGCTGATCCTCGGCACGACGCCGGGCATCGGCGCGCGGGTCCTGGCGGCGGTGGCCTCCCTGCTGCTGCTTCTGCACGGCCGTGACCTGTTCGGGATACGCGCCCGGCTGGCGGTGCTCCTGCCGGGTGTGGCCGGACTGGCGACCGTGACGGTGGATCTGACGTTGGACCAGGGAGCGCTGGTCCGGCCGTTGATCGTGGCCGCGCTGCTCATCGTGGCCGGACTGCTGCTCTCGGTCGCCCGCAAGGTGCCGGGGCGGCGGATGCTGCCGCACTGGGGACGGGTCGCCGACCTGGCCCACAGCGGCACCGCGATCGCGGTCGTCCCGCTCGTGCTGTGGGTCGTCGGCGTGTACGCCCGAGCCCGGGCCGGATGGCAATGAGCGAGCGGACACGAGGCGAGGGGGTGTCTGATGCATAGCCGGCGGGACCAGGTACACGCGCACGGCTTCATGGTCGGCCGGCTCGTCTCCGCACTACTACGCGCCGAACCGGACATGGCCGTCCCGCCGCTGCGGCGTTCGTGGAGCGGGCTGGTCATCGGCTCCCTGGTCGCGATTCTCGCGGTCGCCGGGTTCGCGGTGCTGGCCGTCGTCTCCCCGGGTGGGACGAGCGCGTGGCGCAAGCCCGGCACGCTCATCCTCGACAAGCAGACCGGCGCCCGCTACGTGTACGCGGGGGGACGGCTGCGGCCGGTGCTGAACTACGCGTCCGCGCGGCTGCTGCTCGGTGCCAAACTCACCATCGTCTCCGTCACCTCGAAGTCCCTGAAGAACGTGCCCCGCAGCAGCCCGGTCGGCATCGTCGGTGCTCCGGACGCGCTGCCCGCTCCCGAGGCGGTGAGGGCCCCTTGGCTGGCGTGCGCGACCACGACCGGCTCGCGGCCCGCGCTGTCCCTCTACATCGGCAGCGTGGCGGACGCGTTCCCTGTATCGGCGCGGCAGGCGGTGCTGGTCCGCTCCTCCGACGGCACGACGTACCTGATCACCGGCGGGCACCGGCTAAGGGTCACCGCCCCCTGGGTGACCCGCGCGCTGGGGTTCTCCGACAACGCGGCGGTCGGCGTACGCGACGCCTGGCTCGACACCATGCCCGCCGGCCCGGACCTGCCCCCGCCCGCCACGCCGGGCATCGGCCAGGACGCCCCGGCCCTGGAAGGGCACCCGGCGAAGGTCGGGCAGGTCTTCCTCTCCCGCGGGGCCGGCGGGGACCAGCGCTACTACCTTCTGACCACGGGCGGCCTCCAGACCATCACCCAGACCGCCGCGGCGCTCATCCTCAGCGACCCACGGACCGCCAAGGCATACCCCGGCACGGCCACCGCCATCAGCCTCGGCCCGGCCGCGCTCGCCGCGTCGAAGGTGCTGTCGGCACCCTCGTGGACGAGCGCGCTGCCCGCCGCGCCGCCGACCCTGGACGCTGTCGCCGCCGGTCGGATGCCCTGCGTGCGCTGGGCACCTTCGGGGAACCGGACCGACGTCACGATGGTCACGGTGCCCGCCGCGCCCGTCACGTCGGCGACCGCGGTGGTCGCCCCGGCCGGCGGCACCTCGCCCGCCGCGGCGGGGAACCGGGTCGCCGACCAGGTGGTGGTGGCCCCACGGGCGGGGATGCTCGCGCGGACGCTCCCTGTTCCCGGCGTCCCGGGCGAGGGGCTCTACCTCATCACCGAGGACGGTGAGAAGTTCCCCGTCGCGAGCGTCGCCGCGGCCACCGCGCTCGGCTACTCCACCTCCTCCATGGCCCCGGTGCCGACGGACCTGCTGGCCCTGCTGCCGGCCGGTCCGGTCCTGCAGACGCTCGGCGCGGGAGGTGGTTGACGCACTTTTTCTCGGCAGCACACGTCCACAGAAACACGCGACAACACCTTAAGGAGAAAAAGATGGCAAACCAGCCAGGCGGTTCCTACTATTACGAGTCGCAGGACCTGCGAAACATCATCGACAAGACCAACAACGCGGTCAGCGAGCTGAACACCGTGAACAGTATGGTGCAGTCCCACACCGACGCCCTCGTCGACGCGAACAGGTCCGACTCGGGACAGATCCTGTCCTCCCACCTGGCCACGTGGAACACCGACTTCCACACCTGCGTGAGCAACCTGAACGACCTCAACCAGAAGGCCCAGGCGCTGCTCAACATCAACCTCTCGACCGACAGCAACACCAGCGGCATGGCCAAGTAGAACCGCCGGAAAAGGAGAAAGACGATGCCCGATCAGTTCTGGGTCAACCACAACAACTACTCGGACGTGAATGCCGGCCTGGTCAACGAAGTGGCGCGGATGGACTCGATCATGGAGGACCTCAACGCGACCCTCTCCCGGATCGCCCAGGCCAGCGGCGGTAAGGCGACCCCGCTCTGGGAGAACCAGCAGAGCCAGTGGAACCGGTCGTACCAGGAAATGAAGCAGCAGCTCAACGAGCACACGCAGTCGTCGATCCGCGTCGCGGACAACTTCGTCGACGGAGACAATCGCGGCGCCAACGCGATGATGTGATCGCCCGGGCGGTCTGACGGGCCATTCCCGTAGGTGCCCGAGCCGGTGGAGTTCGCCGGCTCGGGGACCATGTCCCGATCATCCATCCGGCCAGCGGGCCTTAACGAACCAGCGAAAGAGGAATCTCATGGCCGACGGCAACATAACTTCGTTCGACAAATCGCACTATGAACAGCTGCTGACTTTTCTGAAGAACATCGATACGGATGTCGAGGGCAATCCCCAGTACCTCGGCCCTTCGGCGGACCTCAAGCTCGACGCCACGCTGAACTCCCGCTTCCATCCAGGTTCGCAGGAGTGGTCGGTGTGCAAGGACTTCCTCCAGCAGGCGACCTCCTTCGGCACCTCGATGCACAGCCGGCTGGCCAACTTCGACACCGATCTCCGGAACTTCTACTCGGCGCTCAAGAACGCCGAGGCGATCTTCGAGAAGACGGACGACCTGGCGACCTACGACGCCTCGAAGTTCTCGCAGGACTATCCCGATGTCACCGGCGGTGGTGGGAACCCGACCACGACCTGAGCGGGGCGGGACGGTCCCGTCGGTAGATCGAGGAGAGTGGAGGAGGAGCGGTGGCGGATGATGGTTCCGGCGGTCTGTCCATTCCGAACAGCGACAACTGGAGTGAGTGGACGTTCGAGCAGACACTGAAGGCGCTCACCAGCGAGGGCTCCGACCTCCATACTCCGGCGAAGGCGGCCTGGTTCACCTGGAATCCCAATCCCAGTCCGGGCGGCGGTGACTGGTGGCAGTACCACGCGTGGGACAAGGCCTATTTCGGTGTCAACCTCAATACTGACGCGATCAACGCCTGGGCCACGGCGGTCAACGCGATCGACGAGATGATGCCGGATGTCGCTCGGGGCAAACGCGGCAGCATGGATTCGTGGACGCTCACGCACCTGTCGTACGAGCTGAACGACATGGCCACATATTTCCAGAACACCGGTGGCGGCTTTGACCAGTGGGCGAGTCGTTTGAACTCCGATGACGACGGGTTCAGGGGTAAGGCGGCGTTCCTCATCTACTGGCGTCTCAAGGTGCAGGGCGATGGGCTGAAGGACACCTATGAGCAGCTTTACAGCCGGCACGGGAAGCCGATGTGGGTTTCCATCGCGGACGCCGCGCAGGCGCTTCAGGTCTACAACTCGACGGTGTCCCGAAGCTGGCAGATCGCGATGGGCTACAACATTCGTAACTGGGTCACCGACCAGATCCGGACGATGAGCGACCGGCTTAACGCGTACCTCCAGAGTATGGGTCTTTATAAGGGCACTCCCCAGTACATCCTCGATGGCATGGTGCACGACCATGGTCGCGAATACGCCGAGAATTTCATCCGGGAGACCCTGGCTAATTCCGACTGGGGGGATTTGACTCAGGAGTCCACCTGGACGAGCATGAGTGATCAGGTCACCCAGAAGGTGCTCAACAATCTCAAAGGTTTTCTCGATGGGCCGGCGCAGACGGCGATGGCGGCGTTGGCGCCCAAATATGTGATGGCGACCAGCTCGCTGATCGAGATCACCGCGCCGCCACCGGAGACAGCGCCGAAACCCGATCCCGGCGACGGTGGTGATGGTGACAACAAGGACCTGCCGCCTCCTCCGGACGGGGGCGGTGGCAATGACAACAAGGACCTGCCGCCTCCTCCGGACGGGGGTGGCGGGAACGACAAGCTCAACATTCCGCCGCCGGATGGCGGTGGTGGCGGTGGCGGTGGTGACGGTCTCAACCTGCCGCCGGCGGACGGCGGCGGGGGTGACGGCGGGCTGGACCTGCCCAATGGCGGCGGGGGTGACGGCGGGCTGGACCTGCCCAACGGCGATGGCGGCTCCGGCGGGCTGGATCTGGCCAACGGCGGTGGGGGCCCGGGTGGCCCGAACGAGTTGAACGCCCCCGGTGGGGATCCCGCGTTCGATCTGGCCAACGGCGGTGGTGGTCCCAACGGATTCGATCCGGCCGGTGGCGGTGGCGGTGGCGGTGGCGGTGGTGGTCCGCTCGGGGACGGTGGCGGTGGGTTCGTCCCGGGGCTGGTGCCTCCGGGCGGCGGCGGCGTCGACGGCGGTGGTGGCCCCAACGGTAAGAACGGGGTCGGTCCCGGTAGCGACGGTGCGTTCGATGAGAACGGTCTCGGCAATCACCTCGCGACGCCGCCGGACGGCGGCGGGGGAGACGGCTTTTCCATCGTGCCGTCCGACTCCGGCGCGTCGAGCACGCATCTTCCGCCCGGTGTGAACGGTGGTGGTCCCGATGGGAGCAACGGCTTCGGCACGTCGCCGAACGGTGTCAATGGGCCGGATGGTGGCCTGGACATCGGCCCGGGTGGGTTCGGCAGCGACCCCGCGAAGGGCTTCGGCTCCGGCGGGAACCTCTTCGGGACGAATGGCGGTGCGGGCAATCCGCTGGGTGGCCCGGGCGGGCTGGACGGCAACGGCACCAACGGGTTGAACGGTACGTCCGGTCTGCTCAACAACGGCTCTGGAACACCGGGCGCGAACGGCACCTCGGGGACGCCGGGCGATGGCGGCGGGGGCGTGCCGTTCTTCCCGCCGATGATGGGCGGTGGTGGCGGCGGTGCGCCCGGGGAGAAGCCGCAGGAGCGTGAACGGCAGACCTGGCTGCTGGAGGACGAGGAGATCTGGGGTACGCGTGTCGACGTCCGTTCCGGTGCCATCGGCCGTCTCGACGAGGAAGAAGAGATCGAGGAGATTCCGCTGGCAGGCCCCACTCGCCGGCAGCGGCGGCTGGAGACCCCACGGCGCCCGCGGCCGGACGAGAAGCCGGACACCGAGCGCACCACCACGTCCGGCGAAGAGGTGACCGGCTCGGCATGACGAATCGGCGATCACCGCCGAACGGACCGGACAGCATCAACCTGACAAGGAGATGGGCGAATGGAGAAGCGAGCGGAGTACGACCTGAACGCGGCCATCGCGGACCTGCGGGCCGAACAGGCCCGCATCGAGGCGGCCACCGACCGCATGTCGAGCGTCACCGGCTCGGCGGTGTCGAAGGATCGGGCGGTGACCGCGACCGTCGACAGCCAGGGACGGCTGGTCGAGCTGAAGCTGGCGGCCGAGCGGTACCGCCGGATCGCTCCGGCGGAGCTGGCCGCGAGCATCGTCGCGACGGTACGGCAGGCTCAGGACGACGCCTTCCGCGAGGCGACGAGCATGCTGTCCGGACTGATGCCGGACGGGTTGGGCCTGCCGCTGAGCGGCGACCTGGACCTGGCGGCGATGTTCGACGCCGCGGTGACCGCGGCCACCGTGACGTCACAGGAAGGGACGGACGACAATGCCTGACGACGCGAATATCTTTTCCGCCGACATTCCCCAGCTCAGGGACGGCGTGCCCAAGATCGAGCACTTCAGCGAGCTCATCGGCGACATCTACGGAAATCTGAACAACACGCTCGCGTCGAATCCCCTGGACACGAGCGGCGACGACGACTTCAGCAAGTCCCTCAAGCAGAAATACGACCCTTCCAAAGAGGGGTGTCTGCAATTCCTGAGGGATCTTCAGCAGCGGATCAATGACAATACCAACGGATTCGGTAATATGGGAAACATTCTCAGTGAGATGGATCTGAATTCCACGGATGTAGCGGGCGGCGTTCACGGCCACAGGCACTGATCGCATGGGACTGGAGGTGCCCGAGAACGTCCGGGGGTTGTTTCTCGTCCTGACCGGAGAGAAGTGGCCGTCGGTCGACGAGGACGCGTTGTGGCATGCCGCTGAGGCGTGGGGCATCGCCAGTGATCGTATGCGGAATGAGGCCGGTCCGTACCTGCTGCGGGTGGTGCAGGACATCCGGGAGAATTTCTCGGGGAAGTCGGCGATCAAGTTCGCTGAGATGATGGGTCCGTATATCACGGAACCGCCGTATTACCTGCCGCAGGCGGCGGATCAGTTCAAGGGTTTGCAGCAGTTCTTGGACGAGGCAGGAACGCAGGTCGAGTACGTCAAGATCATTTCGATCGAGGAGCTGGTGCTGCTGATCGCCC
This sequence comes from Actinoallomurus sp. CA-142502, assembly GCF_050936355.1. Classification (NCBI taxonomy): domain Bacteria; kingdom Bacillati; phylum Actinomycetota; class Actinomycetes; order Streptosporangiales; family Thermomonosporaceae; genus Actinoallomurus; species Actinoallomurus sp. CA-142502. The sequence goes on along the minus strand of NZ_JBNJMY010000001.1, from coordinate 6,400,772 downwards.
AGATCGCCTGGGCGATCGCGGCGGCGTACTACACGGCGGGGTCCAGCCTGGTGTGGCTGGCGGGCCGGTTCGTGGTGGTGCGGTTCTTGCTGCAGCGGTTGTGGGGGCGGCTGCTTTTGCAGTTCGCGATGGCGGAGCTGTTCGGGATCGCGTTCCAGCTGGCGCTGGATGTGCTGACCCAGACGGTTCAGTTCGCCAAGGGCTCCCGCAGCAAATGGGATACGCGTTCGACGTTGATGTCGGTGGAGGTCGGGGCGATGGGCGGGGCGTTGACGGTCCCGTTCTCGCTGATCGCGCATCAGGTGTCGAAGTATGTGACGAAGGCGTTCTCCAAGCTGCTGGGCAAAGAGATCTCGCTCGCTGAGCTGAATCCGTTCGTGGTGCGGGCGGTGAATAATGCGCACGAGCAGCTGGAGCACACGCCGATTTCGGCGGTGGGCAAGGACGCCACCGGCAAGGTCTCGGAGAAGATCGTCGACGGGGTGGTCAAGTCGGTGCCCGAGCCGCTGCGGGTGCGGCTGGTCAAGATCGGGATACCGGTGCTGATCGAGGTGACCGAGGAGGGGCTGCACGAGGCGATCACCGAGGGTCTGGTGAACCAGGCCAACGGCCAGGGTTTCTCCTTCAACCCGTTCTCCTTCACCTCCGGCGTGGCCGGTGGGATGGCCAGCGCGCTCGGTCATGGGCTTGGCCACAAGCTGGCCGGCCCGCGCCCCGAAGCGCACGGCTACACCCAACTGCCCGATGAGCCCAAGACCGACGCCGAACCCGACCCGACCGACGACGACACGCAGCCGCTGCTGCCCTCCGGCTCGTCCGTGCCGGACTCGGTCTCCCAGACCACGCTCGTCGACCCCGCCACGACCACCCCCGGTGGCGGCAACAAACACAACGACGGGCCGTCGGCCTCGGTGCCCCCGAGCCGGACCTCAACTCTCGGGTCCATCGAGCAGACCGACAGCGAGACCGCCTACGGGACGGACAGTCGAAGCGATGGCCGGGGTACGGCCTCCACACCCGCGACCGAACCATCCGGAAGGGCCGGCGCACCCGGCACGACCAGGGACGATGGGGTGCGTCCGGGTTCGCAGACCGGTCCGGCGGTGCCGCCCAAGGATGTGGTGCGTCCGGGTTCGCAGACCGGTCCGGCGGTGCCGCCCAAGGATGTGGTGCGTCCGGGTTCGCAGACCGGTCCGGCGGTGCCGCCCAAGGATGTGGTGCGTCCGGGTTCGCAGACCGGTCCGGCGGTGCCGCCCAAGGATGCGGTGCGGTCCACCCCCGAGACCGACCCGTCGGCTGCTTCCCGGCAACGCCAGGGTTCATCGCCGTCGACCACCACCCCGGACTCGCGTCCGCCGGCCAAGAGCGGGGGTTCGCCCCGGACCACGTCGTCCACCTCGCTGTCCTCTTCACCGAGCCGTACGGGCAGCGACTCCGTACAGCCGGAGACGACGCCGACCCGATCGGGCGGCCGGGACCCCGGCAAGCCGAACGGGCCGGCCGAGCCGGCGAAGACGCAGGCGACCGCGGGTGCCGACATCTCCCGGTCCGCCTCCGGGCCGAACCCCGCCCGGAACGGCCGAACCACGCCGGCCACCGGCTCCACGACCGAGACCCCGGCGGCACGCGGATCCGCGAACCGGCCGCGCGACACCTCGGCCACCTCCGATGCTCCGCGCCGCGACGACGCCCGGCCGGCCACGACCCCGCCCAAGACCTCACCCACGAGAACACCGGACCGTACGACGCCGGCGAAGGAGTCGGCGGTCACCGGGCGGGCCGGCTCGGCTACGAACCAGAGCACTACCAACCAGAACACCACGAACCAGAACATCACGAACCAGAACACCGCACACCAAGACGCCAGGAGCAACCCAGCAACCAAGCCGCCCGGCCGTAGCTCCGCCGGGAACGACGGGCAGGAGACGAACCCGTTCCGCAACGGGACCTCGACCAGGTACGCCGCCACCGCGAGGCGGAGACTGGCGGAGGCCGCCGGCCAGGCAGCGGTCGAGGCCCACAGGACCGAGAGCCGGTCGGCTTCGGAGTCCCTGGCCGGGGAAGAGTGGAGCCAGTACTGCCTGGCCATGGTCGAGGACCTGCGCCACCGGCTGATCCCCGGTCCGATCCGCACGAGCCGCTCGCGTGAGGAAGGCGAGATCACGGTCGGCGCGCGGGGCCTCCGCCTCGACCTCGGACTGCCGCACGAGATGTGGGCGGCGGTCAGCGACTGGGACACGCTGATCGGCACGGTCGCCCGCGGCGACCTGGGCACGGCGGCGTTCGTGCGGATCGGCCGGCCCGGCGAGGTCGGCCACGCCGTGGTGCTGTACCGCACCAGCGACGACGGCGTCGTCCTGGTGGACCCGACCAGCCCCGGCGAGTTCACGATCCGGCGGGTCACCGCCACGAGCTCGCCGGACGGCACCGGCCGGCGCACCGTCGCGGAGACGCTTGAGCGCTTCGCCGACGGACGCGATCCGCTGGCCGACGCGCGCGCGGTGGTCATCACCCGCGATGGCCGGGACATCACCCCCGCCCCGGCCCCGAGCATGGCCGCCCGCGCCCTCCTCGACCCTTCCTTGACCACCACCGGTGTGTCGAGCCGACGGCGCGGAGACCGCCGGCAGCCGTTCGGCCCGGAGGCCGGCGACGGGTTCCTGCCGTTCCGGCTGAAGCCGGAAACCAAGATCGATTACGCCCGTCGGCCCGGCGGCGTCAAGGTCATCTCGCGGGACGCGACCACGGACGAGGTGATCGATCTCTCCACGGTCCTGCAGAGTCTCGGCCTGAAGTTCCAGCCGATCCGCGACGTGACGATGCCCTCGTACGACGATTCGACGACCTTTGGCTCCGCGAGCGTCACGTCCGCCGAAGGCTCGGAACCGACGTCGACCACCGGCCGGTCGGAGCTGTCCAGGGACGAGCGTAAGGAACTCGGGAAGGCGGCTCAGAACCGCCGGGAGGAGATGGCCCGCAGGCGTTCGGAGGAAGCGGCGAGCACGGTGGCCCGGAGCGACTCGGCGGAGACGGCCGATCCGATGGTCACGCCGGCGGAGGGCTCGGACGCGCTTTCCAGCATCAGCAGATCATCGAGTACGGGCCCGGCCACGGCCGGCCGGACGGGACTGACCCGGAAAGAACGTAAGGATCTCGGGGAGGCGGCCCAGAGACGCCGGGACGAGGCAGCGGCGGCCCGCGAGCGTACGGAGGCGGCGAGCGGGGCGGCCGAGGACGGTACGTCGTCACCGTCCACCGGTCGGAGGCTCGGCACCGGCGACGGTGCGGGGATACCGGGGCGGGCCGAGAGCGAACTCGAGCGCGCCAAGGAACGCTGGAGAGCGGCGACGGAGGTGGCCGGCCGAGCCTCTGTTCCGGCCGACCGTTCTCGCGCGACGGATCTGGGTCCCGGGTTCAACGGCGTGCCCATGACCATCGCGGACGCGCGGCGGGCGGAGCTCGCGGCGAAGGCGGCGGAGACGCCGGGGTCGCCGGATCCGTGGCGGACCCCCGGCCGAAGGCTCGGCGCCGGCGAGGGCAAGGGGATCGAGGGACTCAGCGAGAGCGACCGCGCGCGCATCAAGGCCAAGCTCCGGCGGAGCCGGGGCGGCGCCAAGCTGACGCGGCGGATGCGCCCGGCTGAGGTGGCTCCACAGGCCCGCAAGCTGGGCAGAGGGTGGCACCGAGGTACCCAGGGGCCGCTCCGGGGCAGGGGCATCGAGGGGCTGTCCGAGACCGACCACGAGAGCGCCGCCCAGCGCCGGAACGCGTGGCAGGAGGACCCGGAGGGGACCAAGGCCGGCCCGGCAGGCCCACGGCGCCGTACGGGCAAGGGCAGCGGGCGCGATCCGGTCACCATCGACGACGTACGCACCGACGACGAGCCGGCCGCCGATCGGGGACGCTCGGATTCGAGCACTGACGGACTCACCGAGACGAAGAGCGCCGACGGGACGGTGACGCTGCTCGAGCAGCCGAAGCCGGAGATCCAGCGGTCTCAGGCGAGCGCCGGACCGGCGCGCACGGATGCCGTGCGCGCGAACAGCCCCGCCGAGGCCACCGGCAGCGACCCTGGTCGTACGGAGTCTTCCCCGGACGAGACGGTCGCCGAGACGCCGGCACCCGAGAGCGACCGGACGACACCTGAGACGGCCGCGACCGAACGAGCCGCTCCCCGCGCCGGACTCGACCGGACCTCCGTCGAACGGGCGCGGGGCGAACTCGCCACGCTGTCCGAGTCCGAGTACGAGCAGGTCGACGGCGAGGCCCAGGCGATCATCGAGGACGTGAGCGCCCACGTCGCCGCGATCGAGGGCGCACCCGTGGCACTGCCGGACGGGACACGGGGACAGGTCGCGCACACGATTGTCCACTCCGGCCACGCCGCCGGGGTGGAGCTGGTCGAGACGCTTCTGGGCCGGGAGCACGAGCCCGGACAGGTCCAGGTCAGCGACCGCGTCGTGTCGGCGGAGATCGAGGCGGACATCGACCTCCACCGCGCTCGTACCACCCTCGGGCTGCTGAACGACGAGGAGTTCGCGTCCGCGACGAAGGCGATGCAGCAGGTCGTCGGCGACCTGACCGGCAAGGTGCCCGCCCAGCCCGACCTCGGCGAGAATCCCCCTTCGCGGCTCGACCGGGTGGGGATCCTGGTCGCCGCCGCGGTCGCGCGGGACGCGCGGGCCACGCGGGACGCGCGGGCCGCGAAGGACGGGCGGACGACGCCCGACGAGCAGACGGCGCAGGACGGGCGGACGGCACAGGACGGCAAGGACGGGCGGGCCCTGCGGGACGTGCCGGGCGCGCAGGACGGCCTCGCGGCCGGCGAGGCGCTCGCGCGCGAGCTCGCCCCGCTCCTTCGCGACCCGTTCCTCACTCTCCGCCCCGACCTGTCGCACCTCGCCGTCAACGACCCTCGGGTGACCGAGGCCGTCGTCGCACTGGAGCTCGTCCGGCGCTCCTCCCCGGAGCAGTACGCGCGCATCATGCACGAGGCGCGGGTGATCGTCGCGCACCTGACGGGCTTTTCGCCCGCCAGGAGGCCCGACGACCGGCACGCGCTGCGGCTCGGGCTCCTCTGGATGGTGGCGGGGAACGAGATCGCGTGGTCCGGGCATCGGGCCGCGGAGAACGCCGTGCGGGACGTCGTTCGTCTTCCCCGCCTGGAGACGGACTCCCCGCTGCCCAGCTGGACGGCGGCGTTCGCCGACGCGTCACGCTTCGACCTGAACCGGGCCCGTGCGACGCTCGCGCTTCGGTACAGCGGCACGGCCGACGGGCTCAGGGACGCGGCGAGGAACGTCGTGGATGCCCGGGGTGATGTCTTCTACTCGGGCGAGGGCCTCGAGCTGGACGCGGAGACGGCCCGGGAACTGGTCGCCGCCGAGATGGCGCGCCTCGGGCCCGTGGCCGGTGAGGAACTGGCCGAGCGCCTCGCCACCGAGCCGCCCCACCTGGACAAGGAGAACGACCCGGCCGACACGGATGAGGGCGGCGCAGAGAAGGCCGGTCCCTCGGAGGCCACGCCGGGCTCACCGGCCGAGGAGAGCACCCCGGACCGGCGGTCCGAGGATGCCGAGGAGGGCATTCCCGGCCAGCGGCCCGAGACCACGGTGCCGGACTCGACCACCGATCAGGCGGCTCCGGCGCCGCCGTCCGATCAGGCGGAGCCCGTTCCCTTCGAGGATCTGCTGGCCGATACCCGGCTCGGGGTCACGGCCGGCGGGCGTCCGGTGGCGATCTGGCTGCCGGGGGCGCCCGAGCACGGGATCGGCCTCGACGCGATCGAGCAGCTGGGCGTCCTGGCACCACCGCAGACGGTGTTCGTGCTGGGCGCGGAGCGCGACGGCAAGGTGATGGTCGGCGACCGGGTGGTCTCGGCGGAGACGCTGCACGCGACCATCGCGGCGAAGGCTCCCGGTCTGCAGCCGTTCCTGCTGATTCCCGGCGCCGCAGAGGTGGCGGGGGAGCTGGCACGAGAGTTCGGCGGGCCGGTGCTCGCCGCTCCGGACGCCATGCGGTTCGAACCGGAGCAGGCCCGGCTGTCGTTCAGCGGCCCCGGGCGGGACGGACAGTTGGAGGAGAAGCCGTACCGGCTGTACGAGCCCGGCCGTCCCGAGGGCCTGCCGATCGCCCCGTCGCTGACCGCCGGCCCCGAACGCCAGGACGGGCCGGCCGACTCGACGCCGATCCCGGAGATCGTGATCACGGACCCGAAGGGACAGGTGCGGGCGCCGTCGACCGAACCCTCGCAGTTCGGACGTTCGGCGCTGGGTGGCATGTCGACGACGTCGCATGCGGGAGGGTCATCGCTACGCGGCGTCTACTCCGGGACGTTCTTGCCGGAAGACGGGGCACCACCCGTCGCTCCGCCTCCCGGGGCGCCGGTGATGACGCCGGCCCCCGAGATCCATCAGATGGCGCGTTCGATCGGTGTGCCCCGGGCCGGCCTGCCGTACATGCGCGAACTGCTCGCCGGCATGGAGTTCGCGCTGTTCGCCCGCGGGCAGACGTTCTCGACGAAGCAGAAGTCCGATGTGGTCCAGCGGTTGCTGTCCAATTTCCCCTATCTTCTGGGCGCCAGCGAGGACGGCAACACCAGCGGGTTGGTGGTGCCGATCGGGCCGGTGGAGTTTCTGATCTCATTCGACCCCCAGGACCCGCAGAAGGTCGAACGCAACCCGGCCGGCTCCTACCTCGCGCCGTCGAAGCTGCCGGCTCCAGACGGCGAGCACGCCACCGTCGACACCGTCAGCTCGTCCTTCCAGACGGGTGCGCACACGCAGACGATGAGCGGGCAGGCCGGTGCGACGCGCGGACGGATCGCGGCGAGCTTCGGCATCGGCGTGCCGGGGAGTCACCTGAACGTCGTGAGCATCGGCGCGGCGCTTTCCGGCACCACCAACCAGTCGAACCTGAGCAACACCCATATCGCGGACGCCGAGCGCGGAAAGGTGGAGGACAGCCGGATCCAGGCGCATCTCATCGCCTATCCGAAGGTGAACATCTCCTTCCAGGTCCGCGACCAGAAGCAGGGCGAGGCACCGCGGCCGTGGCGCCTGGTCCCGGCCACCCGCATCGCGGAGTCGGGGAATGAGGCCTTGTTGCTGTGGCTGGCCGACCCGTACACGAAGGAACCGGCGCCGCTCACGGTCACCGCGACCGGAGACGAGGTCCGCCAGAAGCTGAACCGGCTGCCGCGGAACTACATCGCCTCCGGCATGACCAACATTCCGGAGCTGGTCGACGAGATCCTGCGGGTGATGGCGGCGAAGGGACTCAAGCTCGAGACCGGCAACGTGACCCGTGAGGCGCTGGCGCAGAAGCTGTGGAATCTGAACACCCACCTGGACGACGTGGTCAACGAGGACCGCGGCTATGAGTTCAGCCTGCCCGACGCGAGGGGCCGAACGATCGCGGTCGTGAACCTTCGCGGCTGGCGAGCGGTTTGGGGTAGCGCCGCCATGGATCGACCGGTCGGCGCGATGAGCGACAAGTCGCACCTGGAGGACGTCCGGACGGCGATCGATGGGACCAGCGGCAGCCACACCCTGAACCAGTCCAGCGTCCTCTCCTTTCCCTCGCTGGAGTTCGACACCCTGCCGCAGCCGGTCGGGACCGAGGTGGGGCTCAACGTCTCCCTGTCGGCGTCCTACAGCTCATCGAACTCCGACTCGCTCTCCGCCAACCGCGTCGGCCTGAACGTCATGGTGCCGCGTTACACGGGCCGCACGGCCGCCTACCACAGCATCTTCTCGCTCCAGGCCACGGTGAACGTACGCGACGGCCGGCGGGGCGTGCCGGGGCAGACGAACCGGGTCACCAGCAGCGCGCTCGTACGGATCCCGGTGAAGGAGGCGTTCGCATACGGGTTCCCCATCGACCGGAGCGCGTTGAAGAACCCGCCGGCCGGCGACACGATGCCGTACGTGCCGGATGCGGTGAAGGACACCGGACCCCGTCCGCAGGACCCGGCACAGAAGCAGGCCCCCCAGCATGTGCTGGCGGGCAAGGGCGTCGGCATGGGCCTGGTAAGGGTGGCGGACGAGACCGTGGACGCCATCATGACCGCGATTACCCGCGAGGTGGGCGCACGTGGCTTCCTGCCCGACCCGGACGACCCCTTCGCGGGTCATCATCAGCTCAGCCACGGCAACAGACTGCTCAGCCGCCTGGACAACTGGGAACTGCTGCGAAAGCTGGTCTCCATCCAGGGGCTGGACTCGCATTTCGACCAGATCCACCAGGACGGGATGACCTTCACGCTCCGCAAGAGGACCGGCTTCGCCGGCGCGGACCTCGACGTCGACGCGGTCAAGATCACGATCAAAGCCACGCAGAGCGCCGATCCGGCGTACGTCCGTACCACCAACGAGCTGCACACGGTCAACCTGGCGATGGGCATGGACACCTTCGGCGCGGGGTCGAGCCACGCTCGCAGCCTGTCCGTCGGCGTGGCGCTCAGGGGTTTCTACAAGTACCTCAGGGGCGCCGCGATGGGCCTGACGTTCCAGCGGACCGTCGGTGCCGCCGATACGGTGAGCTTCCTCAACAACCGCCCGGAACTCCTGGAGTTCCCCGGCGACGTCGATGAGTTCAAGCTGACCAGCGACTACACGATCGGATTCGAGTACGAGCACTGGGGGCCGCGGGGGCGGTTCCGCAAGGGCCGCCGCGACCCGGCGACGGTCCAGGTGCCGAACCAGCAGGCGGTGGTGAATCTGCTGGCGCTGGGGACCCTCGACGAACGCGGGCCGTTCATGAGCGGACCGGCGGAGAAGGGTCTCCTCGATCAGGCGCTGGTCTACTTCGTCGACACCTCTGGCATGGGGGAGGCAGGGCGGCGCGTGCTGCCGGACCTCGTGGGCCCGGCATCTTCGGCGGATCAGGCCATCAGCACGTTCACCAGCCAGATCATGCTGCGGGCCCACATGCGAGAGATCCTCCAGGGGGAGTACACGTCCACCCGGCTGTTCGAGACCGGCCTCTTCCGCGACGACTTCGGCGGGCTGGACATCTCCGGTGAGCTCCGCGATTTGCAGTTCAGCGGTGCGAAAAGGGAGAAGTTCGTTAAAGGTGACATCAAGCTGCTGCTCGCGGAGAACAGCCTCACCGACAACAACTCGGTCGGGCTCACCTGGGACCAGCTGGACCCCGCCGTGGGCGGTGTCGCGGGGCACGCCGGCCTGAGCGGTGAGGTCGACATCAACCGGCACTGGCAGTGGAACACGTCGAGATCCAGCGGACGCACCGGCGGCATCGAACGGCTCCAGCTCGACTTCAACCACCCGTACCTGTTCAGCGGCCGGGTGGACTTCACGGTGAGAGGCCGGCAGGAGAAACAGACGAAGCTCTGGCCGACCGCGTCGGCCCACGGTGTCGATCGGCAGGTGCACGGGCGCGAGATGCGGTTCCTGCTCTCGGAGCCCGAAGCCTTGAAACGGTACGCGCAGCGCCACGTTCCGATCTCCGACGACCAGCTCGGCTACGCCCTGGACCGCTGGCGAAACGGCCTGGCCGCCGCGGTCGAAGACGGCCTGGTGCTGAGCAGCGACGTCGTCGCCGGCATCCTGACGCGCTGGATGAACGAACGTGGAGCCCGCAAGAGGGTCGCAGGGCAGATCCTCAGCTTCGCGCGTGTCCTGGTGGACACGCACCAGAAGAGCGTGTCACCGGTCATGGACAGCGACACCCGCAAGGCGTTCAACGACGCCTTCGCGCGGCATTCCGGCGTGAGCCTGAACGAGCCGCAGGACCCGTTCGTCCACATCGAGACGCCCAGCGATCTGCGGGACTGGGTCATGGGCAAGGCGGAGCTTCACATCGGGCGGCTGCGCGAGGCCATGGCGGACTGGAGCGCCGGCCGGCTCAGGTTGAGCGGCGACATGGTGGTCCAGATCCTGGTGGGCTGGGTCGGTATGCACGCGCCGACCGCCGAGCACATGCAACTGGCGCGCCTCCTGCACGAGCTGCATTCCAAAGGCGGGCTGCCGGTCCGGGACGCCAGTAACCGCGAGTTGTTCAACGAGTATTTCGGGATGGGGCCCTGGGGTCTGCTGCCGGAGCCGAAGGTTCCGCTTCAGCACATGAAGCTGCCGGAGTTCTACAGACGCGATGATGCCGGTGGCCGGATCCTGGGACACGCCGGCGTCCAGACTTACACGCATGACAACGGGCAGACCACCTACGAGATCGTCCGGGACCTGATCGAACGCGTGGCACCCGGCATGCTGGCCGCCGGAGCACAGATCTGGAGCCGGGACGGCAGGCTTCTCGGCGAGGCCCGCGGCGGCGTCGACGCGCTCCAGGCGATGCTGGCGAAAGGGCGGGACATCGGCCTGTTCGAAGAGCTGCTCTCCCCAAACGGCTTCTCGTTCTATCTGGTCAATCCGGTCGGCTGGCTGCTGGCGGACGTGGTGGAGATCAATCTGTCCAGCGTCCTCACCTCGCAGCCGAAGGTCGAGGAGTTCGTCGCGAACACCGGCATCGAGGTCTATTCCCACGGTTACTACAGCGCGTCGGTGGCGAAGTCCCGCAACTCCGCGCAGGCGATGACCTTCGCGAAGCTCAACGTCGGCGGCGCGCAGTCGACCACCGGGTCGGCCGGCGGGGGGCTGAAGGTCGCCGAGGCGCACAACCGGGGGACCACCCGCGCGGAGCAGGGCGTCACGGAACAGACCGTCTACGACTGGTCGGGGCACTACCTCACCATCTTCAGAGACGAGATGACGGCGAGGGTGCGGCGGCTGAAGATGTCGGGCCGTCCGCTGAACAACTGGATGCTGGACGTGTTCGGCGGCTTCACCCAACACGGCAGGACCGAGACCCGCACGGTGACCGGGAAGCTCGTGTTGCAGGTGCCGCGCGGGATCGCCGAGGCCGGCGTGTCGCACGGCCCGTCGAACCACCGCAACCTCGTGCCGTTGCCGAAGCTGCCGGGCAACGCCTTCATCGCAGGCACCTTGCTGGACGACACGTTGCCGATCGCACGGAAGATGCTCACGAGGGTGTTCGAGCCCAGCGTGGTCGAGAGGATGTTCGGGGAGAAGGCCGGCGATCCCCGCACCCGCTCGAGTCTGTCGCTCCCGGTGCTGACCTCTCGTCTGCACCTGACCAACCATCTCCAGGAGGCGACGGGCGGCGACACCTACACGGTGGCGAAGGGTTTGGTGATGCCCGGCTCCTCGAACACGCGGGCCGACATCGAGCTCAAGGGCGCACTGTACGACCTCGAGGTGATCGCTCCCATCAAGGCGGGCACGGGTACCGGGCGTTACAGCAAACACCAGAGCGGCACCTCGACGTTCGCGAGCACCAACCAGGTGCGACTCGAGGGCGACTACAACGTGGACGTCCACGGCCAGCTCGGGGGGAGTCCGGAGGTGCCGCGTACCTGGGACGTGGGGAACTCCGGCAGCCGTGTCACCTCGATGAACCAGAACAGCTCCGGTACCGAGAACTACCGCCGGGAACAGCACGCGAAGGAACAGGGCCCGGTCTTCCTCGTCCGCCTTCGGTTCCGTGGCCGGCTGAGCGCACGCAAGTTCGAGTACAGCCTCTTCCGCGAGCCGAAGGCGAAGGGCGTCTACCGCAGCGATCCGATCACCGGCGACGTGTACGCCGAGCTGTTCCAGGCCGAGGTCGACGAGCTGCGCGCGCAGCTCGAAGAGAGGATGGCCGACGACCCGCTGGAGACGGAACCCTGGCCGGCCATGGACGACGCACCGTCGTTCGATCTGGCCACGCTGCTGACCGACGCGGCGAGGGACCGTTATGACGCACAGCGGGCGTACCAGAGCGTGGCGCGGGACATCCGCGAGCGGGTCGGCGCCGACCGGCCGATCGTGATCCGGGCCGAGGAGGCCGCCCTCACCGACGCGACGTACCGGGCGCTTCTGCCGTGGGCCGTGGAGACGATGGCCCCGGGGCTCGACATGACGGCGCGGCTCGGCCGCCACGACCTGCGGTCGGTGGTCTGGGACAGTGCCCGCCGCCGGGACGAGTACGAGCAGTACGAGCAGCGGCTTCATGGGAACCGGCCGCGTGAGCAGTGGGAGCGGGCCAAGCCGGGCGGACGGTACATGAGCCCGACCCGGCACTCGGCGGCCGAGGTCGACGAGCTGATCCGCGTCGTCCAGACGATGTACGCCATGCGCGCCGACAACCCGCTGGGCACCCTGCCGCCGATGTCGGATGCGGCCTCGGTGCTCGGCCAGGACCCCGTGTACCTCGCCCGTGACGTGGCGCACGCGCTGGAGACGCACGTGCGCGTCGACATCCACCGACCCGACGGCACGCTGCGGCAACGGTGGATCACGCCCAGCGGCGCGGTGCACGCATTCGACCCGTCCCGTTATTTCTACGACGGCGAGCCGCCGAGGCTGCACGTCCATGACGGCCAGCGCGACCGTACGTTCAACGCGGCTCTCGCCCACGACAACGGGCTGCTGTCGCAGCACTACCGCGACGAGGCCCGCGCGTTCGGGCTCACCAGCGCCGAGCTGGGCCGGCTCTATCTGACGGCGATGGCGAACCAGCAGACGTTCGAACAGGCCGTCGCCGCGGAGGTCGCCGTCCGCCGGGCCGACCTGGACGCACTGGACGGCCCACCTCCGGTGCGCCGGGAAGACCGGGACACCCCCCACCCCACGCTCTCCGGCCTGGTGCGCCGGGCGTTCGACGTCCGCGAGTTCTGGCGCGGTGAGGTGGCCCGGCGCCAGTCGTGGACGGATCGGCTGACGGAGTGGTCCAGTGCGGACCACGGACCGGGCCTGCCCGCCGCGCCCGCCGAATTGTCCGAGTTCCTCCTGGGCGAAAGGACGCCCGCGGGCGACACGACGCCGATGGACGAGGCGCACGAGCTCTACGAGAGTCTGCGGGGGCTCGGCCGCGCGGACGCCCAGGGCCCGCGGCGCTGGCGCGCCGCCACCCTCGTGTCGATCGACGCCCGGCTCAACCGGATGATGGATCCGCTGCACCTGGTCCAGACGACGCGGCTGGGCGAGGCGCGCCGGACCTGGGGTGAATTCACACCTCGGTCGGCCGAGCAGCTGGAGACGGAGCTCCTCGACGCCGGCATGGGCTCCGTCTCACTCGTCACGCTCCCCCGCGGAAACGGCGTTCGGGTCGCGGTGGCCGACGAGGACGAGGTCACGTGGCACGAATACCCGTCGGGCCGGGCCGTGGTCCGGCCGGCGCGGATCGCGAGCTCACTTGATCTGTCCGGTGACGGGAGCGTGCTCACCCGTGCTCCGGACGGGGGCGTGCGCCGTGCCGCCGAGCTGCCGGAGCTGGACCTCGGCACGGAGTTCTTCCGGCGGTTCCGCACGGATCTGGTCGGCATGGTCCAGGCGAGCGACCCGCGTACCCGGCCCGGCCCACTGGCCCGCCGGGCCGGCTGGCGGCCGTCCAGCCCGGACATCCGGACGTCCCCCTCCGAGGACGACTTCGCCGCTCCGTCGGACCCTTGGGGACCGAGGCGGGAGATCTCCCAGCGGCGGCCGGGCACCGTCGCACCGATGAGGCGGCTCTCCGCGGTGGTCCGCCCACCGGTCGTTCGTCACGATCTCGCGCTCACCGACATGTACCTGCGCATCGACGAAGAGGGCCAGGCCGTCCTGCTTCCGTACGAGAGGCACACGGCCGGCGAGATGCGCCTGGAGCGGGTGGCGGACTACGCGGCGATCCTCTGGCACGAGATGGGCGGGCTGAACCGGGCGGTGACGATCTTCGACATCGTCGGCCGCGGCTGGCCCCACGCGCTCGACTATTTCTCGAACCTTGACCGGTCCCAGGGGCTTCAGTTCCGGGCGTTCCAGGCCATGGACCGATCGTCGACGCACATTCCCCGCATGGCGTCCGAGCTGCCGGACGACCTGGCGGTGGACACACAGCTCTGGTTCAGCGTTCGCAACACGACCGGAAGCGCCAAGGTCCTGCCCGGCGGGCGAGCCCTCGTCTACATCGTCGGGCGGGACTCCGTCCAGGAGATGACGATAGTGGACCTGCGGACCATGCTCGGCAGGGAGCCTCGCCTGGTGATCGCGGAATCCGTCGTGCAACCGATCGTGTTCCCTCTCCACGCCGTGCCGGAAGAACTGCGGCTCGACCAGGCGTACGTGTACGAGAACCGGCGGAGCGGCGCCTTCGGTGTCGGTTTCGGCGGGCTGAGCGATGGCGACTGGGAAGAGGTGGGGCCGCTCGCGGACTACGCCCTGATCTTCCGGCTCACCGGGTTCACCCCTGAAGAAACGGTCGACTACATCACGGTCGCCGAGGTCATCTCGGACATCGGCAACGCGGTGAGGTTCCTGCGGACGGACCCCGACCAGTCGATGTCCCTTCGGGTCTATGACTTCCTCCGCGAGGACCTGGACTACAACGTCCTGCGTTTCGTGGACGTACGGGAGTTCCCGGAGCACCTGCCGTACGGGACCCGGCTCTGGGTGCACAGCGGCGGCAACTCCGGCGTCGCCATCGCACTCGGCGGCGACCGGTTCAGCGTCTACGCCCCGGCCGTTAACGTCACGGGTTTTCAGAGCCTCCGTTACCTGGACCACATGACCCAGAGGCCGTTCACCTATGTCGTCGCCCGGCCGAGGGCCTCGGCCCCGGAGCTTGACCGCCGGTTCGACGAGACCGAGTCTCCTGACAGATCGGTGTCCGGATCGGTGCCCTCCTCGCTGTCCGAGCCGGAGGTCATGCAGTTCGAGGTGGACCTGTCGGAACCGGACCCGCACATCTACCGACGCGGCGCCAACGAGCGCCGCGTCAGTGGACCGGGCTTGGACGAGGACGGCTGGCGGTTGGAGGGCTCGTTCCGGGAGTTCGCCCCCCTCATGTGGGTCACGGAGGGTGGCGCGGCGGCCGGGACCACGGTGACCGAGGTGCTGCGAACGCACACGGTGGAGGCCGCAAGGTTCTATGACCTGGTCAGGCCGACCGGGCGAACGGAGGACGCGGTCCGCGCGTACTTCCTCGAAATGGACCCGGAACGTATCGTCCAGGAGACGCACACTCTGCCGGTGCTGCTTCCGCCGGGCACCTGGGTCTGGTATCGCGGGAGCGAGCGGACCGGTGCCATGTACGTCCGTGCGAACGGGCTGTACCGGCATCTCGGGCCCGGTCACGACCAGGGGAGTTTCGAGACCCGGGAGCGCGGGCTGCATCTGGCGGGCCCCGGCCCCCATACGTACGTGATCGCCCGGCCGGCGGAGGCCGAGGACCTGACGGGACCGGAGCCTTCGTCCCCCACGTCGCCGACCGCGACAGACCGCAGGGAATCCCTGGCGCTCCTACCGGCCCGCGTCTACCGCGTGCCGGAGGAGGTGCCGCTCGGGCTACGGATCACCCGGGCCCACCTGTACAGAAGCCGGGAGAACGGCCGCAGCTTCGGTGTCGGCATCGGCGGGCTGCGAGCGGGTAACTGGCGTGGTTTGGGAGCACTGGGGCCGTACGCCCTGATGTACTGGCTCCTCAGCCCGAACCTCAACCACGGGTACGACCCGGAGCCGGAGATCACGCTCACCCAGATCGTCGGCTCAGCGGAAGTGGTCGGACTCGGCTTCGACCTGCCCAGAGCGGCGAGTTTCCTGGAGATGGACCCGCGCCTGACCGAGGCCAGCCGGGTCGCCCAGTTCATCGAAGACCACATCCTCGGCACGATCTGGACGGCCATGACGCTGCCGGGCGGATTGGCCGTGGGCACGCTGATCTGGGGATCCGGAGGCGGTCTGACCCTGGCCGCGCAGGTGCTGTCGGGCGGTTATGTCCACGTCTACACCCTGGGCGAGCAGAACACCCAGGTGCTGACGGAGGCCCAGCTTCGCGCGATCACCGCGCGGACGTCGTACACCTTCGTGATCGCCGTACCGGAGGGCGCGGAGGAGAGGTTCGACGTCGGCCCGGTGCACGATTCCTCGTTCCAGCCGCCCGAGCCGCCGCGGATTCCCGGCGGTGAGGGGCGTCGCGCGATCACCGACGCGCCGTTCTCTCCCGCCGGCCCGGACGAGACGAGGTCACACGGTGCCCCGTCGCCGTCGCCTGAAGTGCGGGAGGTCACCGAGGGCGCGGATGACATCGTCGTCTCGGCGCCACGGTCGCCC
This sequence comes from Actinoallomurus sp. CA-142502, assembly GCF_050936355.1. Taxonomy (NCBI): domain Bacteria; kingdom Bacillati; phylum Actinomycetota; class Actinomycetes; order Streptosporangiales; family Thermomonosporaceae; genus Actinoallomurus; species Actinoallomurus sp. CA-142502. Next base: position 6,384,669 of record NZ_JBNJMY010000001.1, on the reverse strand, counting down.
TCGCCCGGCCTGGACGAGACGGGGACCTCGCGGGAGACGCCGGCGCCGCCGGCCGAGCCGACGCGGGCACCCGGCACCGCACACGAAGGCGCTACGGACGCCGGCACCGTCCACCGAAGCACCGCGGACGAAGGCATGGTCGGCGGGCCGGCCCTGCCGGAGCTGTCCGGTGAGAACGCGCCGGACCGTGAGACGTTCAACCGGCTGCTCCGGATCCACGAGATGAAGGAGGTCGACGTCGCCGGGGACGGTAACTGCCTCTACAACAGCCTGAGAGTCATCGCCCCCTCGTACCTGGCCATGTATCTCGGCCTTGACCTCGATACTCCATCGTTGGTGTTCGTACGGGCATTGCGCCGGTTCCTGGCCGATCGCCTGGGCATCGACCTGGCACTGGCGGAGCGCGGGGAGGAGCTCCGGACCCGGTACGCCGAGCATTTCGTGCCCGAGGGCGTCGCGGTGGGCGCCTGGAGGACGGAGCTGATGAACCAGCTCCTGGAAATGGGCGATTACCGTCACTTCGTGGCCGAGCAATCCGCGACGCTGGCCGCGAGTGAGCTGGGCCTGCCCCTGACCCTGGTCCAGTACGGGCAGCCGAACATCGACCTGGGACCGCCCGGCGGGCCGCGGATCTACTTCATCCGCGACGGTGAGCACTTCCGCGGCATCGAGTCGATCCACGGCGGGCTCCCGTCCTTCCCGTGGCACGACTTCAGTCCGCGGGAGGCATCGACGGTCGAGGAGGCCCGCAGCCGGGCGCAGGTCGCGCTCGCCGAGGCGGAAGCGGACTTCGAACGCGACCTGAGCGCCTTGGAGGACGCCTGGCGGGATCTGCCGGGGCACGCGAGGGACATGACCGCGATCGACCTCGACGCCGTCGCGGAGGTGGGCCGTACGCAGGTCGAACTCGCCACGCGTGACCCGTACCAGGACCACCCCCCGCACCTGCGCACACAACGGCGGATCGACACGATTCAGGATGTGGCGGGCACGGTCCGAGAGGCCACCCAGCGCCTGCAGGAGCTGTCGGCGTACCTCTGGCTCACCCACGGCCGGCCGGCCGAGGACGCGATCCGTGACATCGCGGTCGACCCTGGTCTCACCACGGCGCTGGCAGCCCTCAGGACGTCGCTGGTGTCCCGGGGCCCGAACGACCCCGACCCGATGCCCGACTGGGTCGCCACGACGCTTCGGACGCAGACCGGGCGGAACGCCCGGGTCACCCGCCAGCTGCCGGAGACCATGCGGACCGGCACGTACGTCTGGTTCTCCGGCCTCGGCATCACCGGAGCCGGCGTCGTCCAGCCGGACGGGTCCATCAGCTACCTTTACCGGGTCGCCGACCCTCACCGCTCGCTCGGGGAGTTGCTCCGCCGGCGACTGACCTATGTGATCGCCGAGCCGGGCGGGCAGGCCGCGTCCACCAGCCGTGCCGCCGTCAGCGACATGGAGGCGTTCGACGAGGCCCAGCAGGACCTGCCAGGGGACGAGGACCTGGGCGACGAGGAGACGGGGGACCCGGATCCGGGAGCCGAGGATACGGCCGGACGCGGCGATCACCTGCTGCCGGAGGACGTCGACGCGGCGCACGACCGGTTGACCGAGGCCGGGAACGCCTTCTGGGAGGCGGCCGGGGACACGGACCTCGACGAGACGGACGGGCAGGCGTACCAGGATGCCATCGAGAGCGCCGTGGCTCTCGTGGACCAGGCACGGGCCGGTACGTCGACCCTGGGACGCACGCAGTGGCTCCGTGAGGTGGGGCAGCGGGCAGCTGAGCTCGAGAGGCTCACCCAGAGGCGCCGGGACCGGCGGGCCGCGTCGGGCGACACCGGTGCCGAGGAGCCTGACCGGGACCCGTCCGAAGACGGAGCCGACGAGTCGTGGCGGGCGCACGACTACCCGTCGCCTCAGGACATCGCGTCGGCGAACGACCGTTTGATGGCAGCCGTGACCGCCTTCTGGAGGACGGCCGTGAACGCGGAGAGTCGGCGAGAGTACAACGCCGTCTTCGCCCGTGCCTCGGCTCTCGTCAACGCGGTCCGGACCGGCCGATCCAACCTGCGACGGCAGCAGTGGATCGAGGAGATGCAGCGAAGGATCGCCGACGTCCAGAGGCTCGCCGACAGGCACGAGAGCGGACCGGCCGAGTCCGGAAGCACCAGGGAGGGGGATGAGACCGGCGGCGCGTACGACCGGCCCTCACCGGAGGACGTCGCTTCGGAGGACGCCCCGTCGAACACGCGGGCCGCGTCCTCGGACACCGGGGACGGCGACCCGCAGGCGGCGCCGGCCCAGGGGACCAGGGGGATCGCGGACCGGCCGAGGGGCGGTGCGCTCGGGTTCGAGGCCAAGTTCTCCTCTGAGGTCGAGCTTCGAGAGGGCGCGGACAGGTCGGGGTTCCGGATCGAGGCGCGGAACGGGACCTTGTCCGTCCAGCTCAACCAGGTGCCGCGTAACCTGACTGCGGAGTTGGAGCAGATCAATCAGGCGCTGGCAGCGTACGGGATGGGGCAGATCAATCAGGAGCTGACAGAGAGCGGGCTGGGGCTGGTCGAGCAGTACCGCGCGAACGTCCTGGAGATCGTCACCGCACCCATCACAACGGCTGTTCCCGGCGACGGAGAAGGCCGGGTGATCGGCGAAGACGTCCTCGCGACGGTCGAACGGGTGTACCACGGCCTGGAACAGGCCGAGGGTAGGGCCGAGGGGGAGAGAATTGCCATTGAGGAGATCTTCCCCGAAGACCTGTTCGAGTACTCGCCCGATGCCAGGGGCGCCCATGTCTCCTCTGGTCCCAGCGGCCTCAGGCTCGGCCTTCCCTTCCATTTCACCGCGGGTGTTCCGATCACCCGGATGCATGAGTTCCTGAGTGAGGCCCGTGATCACACGGCTCCACAGGAGGCGGCGCGGGCCCATCTCGCGGACGGCCTGCAGTTCGGTAACGAGATCGCCGCCATGTATGCCGAGACGCTGCCCGAATACGAGGGTTACGAGATCCCTTCCTACGCGGTGCACCTGTTCGCCCGGCGTGAGGATGTCAGCGCAGTGCGCGGCTACATGGCGCTGGTGTATGCCCAGATCGCCCCGATCGTGCACGGCGAGCCGAGCCGGTATTTGGGGATAAGGTCGCGTGCGGCGGCGGTGTCGCGTATTTCGCTGGCCGGTATTCTGGAGACGCTGCCGGAGCCGGTCAGGGAATTCCTGGATGGCAATGATGAGCGTATCGAGGATGCGCTCCTCCGAATGCTGCAATACCGCAATCTCGAGCGTGAGGATGAGCCGCTCAGCGGATACAGGCTTTGGGACAGCGAGGGCGACTACGACCTCGGCGACTATCTGGACACGGCGTTGGCGCCGGACATGGAGGAAATCAACCAGAACCAGGCGCTCGGCGTGCGCACCCACTTCGATAAGCCGGACACCAACGACGGCCGTCTGCAATTGCCGCTCGTTCTGGTCGAGTTGCGCAACCTCGGCGGTGTCGAGCCCCGTCGTCAGACGTTGGAGGACCTGAAGCGGCATTACGCGATGGTCGAGTCGATGGCGAAGCGCAGGTACACGGAGGCTCTCGCGCTCAAGACGGCAGCGATTACCGACGCGGATCGCCTGGCGGCCGCCGCTACGTTCGAGGACCTGACCAGGTTCCAGGACGCGATCGACCAGGGGATCGCATGGGTGCAGGGGATCGACTACGTGCTGGACAACGCGTGGAAGCTGGACCCCGTCCTGCAGGGCGAGGCGGGCAGGCCCGCGGTCATCACGGAGGAGCGGGTGGATCGGATCGTGGGCGCGACGTTCGCCTTGCTCCGCGGTGACCACTCACCGGCTGAGAGACTCGCGGTCGACCTGTCTGCCATCCGCGATGGTCTGTATGACCTCGTGCCTGACCTCGCGGAGGATGAGGACACCGAGGAGGGAGCGGGCTCGGCGCTAAAGGTGGCCGATGGCGTGATCACTTACCTGCGCGGGCTGGAGTCCTCCACCCGTCCGCGCCTGCTCACCGGGTCCGGCCAGCGCCTGGTGACGGCGCCGGCGAGCCAGCCGGCCGACTCCGGTCCCAGTACTCCCGAGGAGATGGTCGGCCACCGGTCCGTTGACGAGCAGATTGCGCTGGCGCCCCTGGTCGAATCGGCGTATGGCGTGCGGCGTGATGATTCGGGTGCCCCGTCCGTCGAATTCCTGGAAGACGCTCTCATCGAGGCGGGCCCGGGTTCGATCTCACTTGTCATCGCCCCGCATGCCGCCGGTGACCGTCTGGTGGCGGCGAATCTGGACGGTCAGGTCACGTGGGTCGAGTATCCGTCCGGCCGGCCCGCGGCCCAGCCGGTGGACACGATGGTGCGCTCGCTTGAGCTGGGTCCGGACGGGATGGTCCTCGACCCGTCCGATGGGCTGCGGCAGCTGGATCCCGACCATGCCGTTTTCGGGTTCTTCCAGGGGCTCCACGCCTCCCTCACCGACTTCCTCGGGCGAGGATCCGACCCCTCATCGCCGGCCACCCCGCATTCCGAGCTTGCCCCGGGCGACGTGCAGGTGATGAGGGCGGACGTGTCCGGCTCGATGATCCCCGGACTTCGGAGGCTCCTGGCCGACCGCAAGGCGGAGATCGAGACCGAGGCCGCCGCCCAGAATCTTTCTCCTGAGGCGCTGCGGCAGGTCATCGCCGACGACCCCACCGTCCAGCGACTCCAAAGGGCGCTGTCCGAACGGACCGGCAACGCGCAGCGCCATGCTCAGGAGACGCCGGCACCGCCAGACCCTGAGACGTCCGGCGGCATCGCCGAGAACATCTACCAGGTGTTGAGCGGCTCGCCTGGCGAGCACGAGGCCATCTCCTCGGACGAGGATCGCGCCTGGAAGAAGTCCTCCCACAGCGACCAGTTCTGTGTAGAGGTCGCCATTGCTCAGGTCCGTATCTGGCCGGGTTGAAATGGACCTGACGGTGTGGCGGAAGCCGAGCCGGAGCGGAACGGCGGGGTATTTCTCCTGCGTACAGGTTCGCCTCGTCGATCGCCGAGAGGCCGATCGGCTGTCCAAGCCTGGTGGACCGGCGGTAAGACCGCCGCGCGGTGCCCGGGCGCGGACCCGGGTCACGGATTCCCCGGTGACCGAAGTGAATGGCCGGCCGCGCGAGTACGGACCGAACCGGGCCGATCGGACCGTCGGTCGTGAGGAGATCGAGGAGGCGCTGCTCAGGCTGCCGCAGGATGGTCCGACGGATCCGCGTGGACTGGCGAGCGATCTGGCCGGAATGATCGCGACGGGGATGGTGCCGCGGATGAGGGGCGGCGCGATGGGCCTGGAGCTGGAGACCGGCTTCGAGCTCGGCGGCCTGGAGCACGCAGACAAGAAGTACCCAAAGTTGATCACGACTCCGGCGTACTCCCTGGTCGTCGACTACACGCCGGCGATGAGTGGGCCGAACATCGGCCGTGGAGTGCCGATCATCGAGATCGTGCTGAACCCGGTCAACGCGCTGGAGGGGGAGACCGGCCGGCTGAGCCGTGAAGAGGCGTTCGGCTCGCTGTCATTCGTGCTGGACCGATTGCGTAACGCCCGTCTGGGAAGCACCGTCGCGGAGATCTTCCGTGACGTTCCAGAGGCCAAGGCCCACCGGTACGCCCATCGAGCCACGCTGCTGGGCGACCGTGATCGGGGCCGGATCTACACGCAGTTCAACGTAGGCGTGCCGATGAGCGGGGTACGGGAGCTGCTCCAGGCGGTCGCTCAGGGCAACAGGTTCAACTCGCACTGGGTGGCGCTCCAGCACGCGGAGAACGCGCTGGTCTTCGGCGACGAGGTCACCGCTCGCTTTGCCGGGATCGATCCGGAGGAAGAGGTACGTGAGTCGCTGGACCGCCTCGCCGCCATCGATGCGGACCTTGCGAAGATGCGTAACTACGCCACGCTGGTGTACTCGCAGATCGCGTCGATGCTCCATTGGCGCCTTTCGTACTCGGGTCTGGCCAAACACCACACGTTGATCGCCTCACGGACACCTCTGGCGGAGCTGCGCCGGTCACTGCCGAACCCGGTCCGCCGGTTCCTGGAGAACGAGGCCGCGGGGATCCGGAACCTGTTTCAGGGCGTCTACCGCGCGTACAACAGCAGCGTGCTACGGCGCAACCAGCATGTGCCGGAGTCGGGTGACCTGCTGGTGCTCGACTGGAGTCCCGGGGACGACGGCCGGAGGTACACGATCGGGGAGTACCTCGACAACGCGCTCGTCACCGCCCCCGCCCATGTCGTGGACCAGTGGGAATCACTGGGCATCGCCGCCGAGCTGCCGGAGACGGACGCCGATTTCGGGCGGCGGCGGTCCGATCCGCTCGTCGTTTTGGAGGTCCGGTCCTTCGGCGCCGACAAGCACGGATCCCTGGAGGAGATCGGCGCGGACTACGACCGCCTCGAAAGGGTGGCGCGTCGCGCGGACGAGGAGTCCGGCACTCTCCGGCAGCTGGAGCGGGGAGTCGGGTTGGAGGTGAGGTTCGCGAAGGGAGATCACGCCAATCCGGACTGGGGCCGGCCGGGCGCGCTCGAGCAGTTCGGGAAAGTGGCCGCCCGGGCGGCGAAGCGCTGGCGGGCGGCCGAGCGCGGAACCCTCTTCATCAACGTCGAAGGCGGCGGCAACGGCGGCCTGCTGAGCAACGCCCACACCACCGGCCTGGACCGCGCCGACGCGGTCATCCAGGAACTGAACCGCGAACTTCTCCGCCTGAGGCCGGCGGAGGGCGCGATCGGCTTCATCCGGTCGTCGAGCGGCAGCCGGGATGGTTCGGACTATCCGTTCCCGCAGGTCGAGGGGAGCCCGGAGGAGCGCCGGCGCCGAGTACGCGTCTGGATCGAGCCGAGTAGCCGGCCTCGGCGGGTGACCGGGCAGGCCCAGCCGGGGACGAGCACCTCCCACGGGGTGATGAACGCACCGAGGTTCTCCCCGGACTGGACGAACGCGCTCACCGCCGGCGTCGACTCGGCGTACATGAAGATGACCGGGCAGCAGGCCAGCGTCCCCAGCCGTCAGGGGGTTCTGACGGCGTACAACTCTTTGCCCGAGCGGTTGACGAACGAACCGATGTCCGTGGTGGCCCACCGGATCGCCGAGTTCATCCTCACCGGCCAGGTGACCGTCCGGCGCGGCGGCAGCCGGCCCTCCGCGCCGGCAGGTCCGGTGACGCAGGGGCCCGGTGGTATCCGTCCGATGAAGCCGCCGTCCGGCAGGGGCAAGGGCAAGGACGTCTGGCACACGCTCGTACGGCCGGTGACGGAGGGGTCCGGCACGCACCTGTACGAGGTCAGCGAGGCGGGCTGGATCCGGCTCGCCGACGGGCGGGAACTGTCGCCGGACTCGTGGGTGCGGTGGGGCGAGGTCCTCGTGCACTGGCCCACCGGGATGTCCCTGCGCGGCGAGGACGGCCGGATCGAGCCGATCGCCGGGTGGGAGACGCTCCGCGACTCACTGGGCGACGACACGCTGGTGCCGCACATCCTGTGGGCCGACGAGTCGTACGTCTACCTGAGGCCCGAGTCCGGTGGGCAGGTGATGGGGCTGCCGCTCGAGGTCGGAGAGTCGGGCAGCCTCGCCCGGGACATCCACCAGCGCCCATCGGCGGGCACCGGGGGTGCACGGGCGGCAACAGCGGACCTTGGGACGACCTCCGAGGCGAGCCGGCCGCCCGGCTCCGGCGGATCCGCGGAGCCGGGCGCCGATGTCGTCTTCGACCTGACGCCACCGCCGGCCACCGCGCTCCCCGATCCCGACCACGACAGACGCATGCGGACCGAGGTTGACGACTGGCTGGTGGACGAGGTCAACAAACGACTGCGCGGCGAGTACGGATGGGACCGGGCCGCCGGTGTCGACCGGGAGGAGGTCGAGGCTACGCTGCGTGAGCTGCCGCAGGGCGGCCCGTCGAACAAGCGCGGTGTGGCGTACGACCTGGCCACCAGGATCGACACCGGGACGGTGCCGCGAATGGGGGGCGGCGGGCTCGGGTTCGAGGGCGAGACCCGTATCGTCGTCCGGCTCCCGGAGGGCGTCGACGACAGGTGGCAGGACTTCCGTATCGACGCGCGGGACGGGAGCTTGCAGGTCGTGCTCGACAACGTGTGGTACTTCCGTGCCACCGACGAGAACCTGTACCGGTCCCGGGAACTGGTGGAAAACGCCGGAGAGGAGGTGGTGGAGAGCTTTTATGAGCACATCCTGGAGATCGTCACCGCGCCCGTCTGGGTCGTTCCCGGCGACCGCGGGCGGGCGGACGGCGCCGAGGTCCTCGCGAGGATCGAAGAGGTGGTCGGTGGTCTGCAACGGGTCCGGGGTGGAGAGCGCATGCAGAGTGTCTTCCCCGAAGCGCGGTTCGAGTACTCGGACGTGGCGCGGGACGCCCTCCTCCACCCCGATCCCCTTCGCCAGCCGTTCAAGCTCCACCTCCAGCTCACCGTGGGTGTTCCGATCACTCGCATGCACGAGTTCCTGAGCACGGCACGCGATCAGACGACCGAACATCATGCGGCGCGAGACCACCTCGCGGACGGCCTGAACTTCGGCGACGAGATCGCCGCCGAGTACGCCTCGACGCTGCCCGACCACGCGGGTCACCAGATCCCGCCCTACGCGGTCCACCTGCTCGCCGAGCGTGCGGACGTCAGTGCCCTGCGCGGCTTCCTGTCGCTGGTTTACGCCCAGGTCGCCCCGATCGTGCACGGCATGCCGACACAGGTCACGTCGGTGAAGGCGCGCGTGGCGGCGACGTCACGTACTTCGCTGGCCGGCATCCGCGCGACGTTGCCGGAGCCGGTCAGGGGGTTCCTGGAGAACCGGGCGGCCGACATCCGGCGAACGCTCATACGGACGATGCAAGGCCGCAGGCCCGAGATCCGAGGCACTGATCCGCTCAGCCGGCGGGGCCTCAGGTTCTCCGATCGCACCATCGGCGAGTATCTGGACACGGCGCTGCTGGACAGCGGTCGGCCGCCGTCGATCAACCAGCACGAGGCGCTCGGCGTGGACGCCCATTTCGATGAGCCGGATACCAACCCGGATACCGGCAGGGCCCGCCTGGAACCGCCGCTCGTCCTGGTCGAACTGCGCAGACTCGACAACCGTAAGACGACGATGAATGGCCTGAGGTCGCTGTTCATATCGTTCGCGGAGCTGGCGCAGCGCGCGTACATGGAGGCCCGCGTGGTCGAGACGGCTCCGGATACCCGCCCCGGTCGCCGGGTGGTTCCCGCTGCGGTCGCGGGTCTGACCATGTTCCGGGCGCCGAGCACCGATCGGGTGCAGGGGACCGAGTGGGTGCGGGGGATCGACTCCCTGCTGGCCACGGCGTGGCGCTTGGACCCCGTCCTGCGGGGCGTGGCGCGCGCGCACGCGGTCATCACGCAGGACCGGGTGGAGCGGATCGTGCACGCGACGTCGGCCGTACTCCGTGGTGATCACTCGGGCGTGGAGGCGCTCACCGCCGACCTGTCCGAGATCAGCGATCACCTTGAGAGGCTTCGCGGGGATGCGAGCACCGTGCAGGACGCGGCCGCGGCGGTGGGGGCGGCCAGAACCGCCATCGCCGACCTGCGCCGGATGGCTTCCTCCACCCGCCCGGACCCGCTCCGCGACCCGGATCCGGTCGTGCCGGAGCCTGACCGGCGGAGCCCTGTCGTGGACGAGGGGCTGGTCGCGGAGGTCAACAGCAGGCTGGACGCGTTCGGTCCGATCTGGACCGGGGGCCGGGTCGATGCCGCGCGGATCCGGGACGCGTTGGACGAGCTGCCGGAAAACGGTCCGCCGGACGTGTTCGAGCTGGCCACCGATCTCGCCTTCCACATCGTCGGGGGCAGCCCGCCGAGTTTGAGGGACGGGCTGAGGCTGGAGACCGGCTTCGAGCTCGGCGGCCTGGAAGACGTAGCCGATGAGTACTCAATGCTGGTCACGACTCCGGCGTACGCCCTGGTCGCCGAGCGCGTGACTCCGATGAGGGGGCCGGACGCCGGTCGTGTGATGCCGACCCTCGAGATCGTGCTGACGATGGCCAATGCACCGGAGAGGGAGACCGGCCGGCCGAGCCGTGAGGCGTTCGACTCACTGTCATTTGTGCTGGACCGGCTGCGCAGTGGCCCCCGGGGAAGCACCATCGCGGACGTCTTCGGCGACGTTCCGGGCGCCGATCTCCACCCGTACGCGCATCAGGCCACGCTGCCGAGCGGCGCTGATCCGGGCCGGATCTCCACGCGGTTCAACGTGGGCGTGCCGATGAGCGGGGTACGGGAGCTGCTCCGCGCGGTCGCTCAGGGCAACGACTTCAGGCCGGACTGGGTGGCGCACCGGCACGCGGAGAGCGCGTTGGACTTCGGTGACGAGGTCGCCGCGCGCGCCGGGCAGCCGGAAGGCGGGTTGCCCGAGCGGCACGCCGCGAGGGTGCGTGACTATGCCACGCTGGTGTACACCCAGGTCGCGTCGATGCTCCACGGGCTCCTCTCGGACTCGGATCCGGCGAGGCACAACACGCTGATCGCCTCACGGGCACCTCTGACGGACCTCCGCCGGTCGATGCCGAAGCCGGTCCGCCGGTTCCTGGCGAGCGAGGCCCCGTGGATCCGGGACCTGTTCCGGCACCTCTACCGTGCGCACAACGCCCCCATGCTGCTGGACAACCGGCATGTGCCGGAATCCGGTGAGCTGCTGGCCGTCGAGTGGCGGCAGTGGGACGCCGTCACCCGGACCGACGGCCCGGCGTACACGATCGGGCAGTACCTCGACAACGCGCTCGTCGCCACCGAGCCCGCCGGGGTCGTGGACCAGTGGAACTCGCTGGGCATTCCCACTCTGCCGCCGGAGATGGACGGTGCCCTCGGGCAGCGGCGGTCCGACCCGCTCGTCGTCTTGGAGGTCCAGTCCTTCGGCGCGCCCGAGCACGTGTCCATGAGGGGCGGCCGCCGCCCGCCGCCGGCCGAGCAGGCCCGGCCCGAGGCGAGCACCTCCCACGGAGTGACGGACGCGCGGAAGTTCTCCCCGGCCTGGACGAATGCTCTCATCGCTCACGTCAACTCGGCGCTCAGTCAGTTGACCCGGCGGCATGCCAGGGTCGCCGGGCAACGTGTTCTCACGGCGTACGACTCCCTGCCCGAGCGGCTGACGAACGACCCGATGCCCGTCTTGGCCCACCGGATCGCCGAGTTCCTCTTCACCGGCCAGGTGATCCTGCGCGGCGGCGACGGCGGGCCCGCCGGTATCGGTCCGGCGGAGGCCGCCGAGCAGCCGGCCCGGACGCAAGAGGACATCGGAATCTCCACGACCCCGGATCCGCATCTCTCCCCATCGGACACGCGGCAGCTCACCGGTTCGCGGCGCGCCGAGATCGCCGGTGCGGAGTATCCGGCCAGGCACGTGCCCGACCCGCGGCTCACCTCGCGGAGGCTGGAGAACGTAGCGGTCCTGCGGAACTGGCTGGCGGATCGGCTGCTCGCCGATTTTCGGGTCGCGCAACAGGGTCTGCCGTCACGGTACGGCGAGTTCTTCCAAACCCTGGATGATCACGAGGTCCAAGAGGCCATCCAGGGGATCCGGACCATGGACAGCTGGGACCATGAAATGGGCGACATGGTCGCGGAGATCACCGCGAGGGAGCTGGGTCTGATCGCTCCGGATTACCCGAGCGATGCGCCACGGCTCCATTTCGACCGCCGGCCGGGCCACTTCCTCGGCACCCGTACGGTCCGGGAGTGGGCCGCGCAGATCCGGTGGGAGGATCTCTCGCCGCTGCCGGTATCGACGCCCGACGCCGCCCGGCGTTTGCTGCAGGAGCGGATCGATGGGTTGCGGGGGGAGTTCGCCGCCGCCGTTGGTGCCTTCTTCAGAGCCCAGGAGGGTCTTGTGGACGAGGCGGAGGACGCCGAGGCCCTCCTCAATCGGGCCTCGACCACGCCGGAGACGGCGAACGCGGCCTACGTCTTCAACTCGGCCGCGGTCGGCACCGGATACGAGGACGTGCTTCCGCACCTGCGCTCCCAGCATCGGATCACCGACATGCGGCACGCCGTCGGGGAGATCGAGGCTCTGACGCGGAACCTCCCGAGCAGGCCGTCGATCCCCTCGACCCCCGAAGGCGGCGCGAAGCCGGATGCCGAACCGCCGCCCGAGCACGGGACTGGAAGCGGGGTCCCGCCGTCGCCATCGATCGATGGGAAACCTTATCCACTGGTGCGCATGACACAGCCCCAGGCAACTCTCTTTTCCCACTCCAAGCCACGTGTCTCCCGTGAAGGCGACCCACCTCCTGATCTTTCTGCCGCGCCCGAACGTACCGGGCCCATGCCGTTGAACGAGGCGACCTTCTCGGCCCAGCCGGCATCGTCATCCTCCCGCGTGGCATCGGGCCGGCCGGATGAGCAGACTCAGCGGGAGGAGCAGGGCCGGCCTGGCGGGTTGAGGGGACTCCGCCGTCAGCTCGGCCGGGTCGTCTATTCCTTCGGGCGAGTGAGGCTTCCGGGCCTCGGCGGAGGGCCCGCGAGGGCAGGACGGCCTGGGGCGACCGAGATGCCGAGCCGGCCGGCGACCGGCGCCGGCGTGGGGGCGAATGGGACTGGTATTCGCACGTGGCGGACCAGGGCCGTTCGCGTGGCCGGGGTATTCGCGTCGCTCTTTAGAGCGGCCGGCGACCCGCGGCAGCCGGACGCCGGCCCGCCTGCCGCCGAACCCGGCGGCCAGATCTCGCCGGCGGAACGGATGAGGGGCGGCGCGATCGGGTTGGAGCTGGAGACCGGCTTCGAGCTCGGTGGCCTGGAAGACGCAGCCCACCAATACCCGAAGCTGATCACGACTCCAGCGTATTCCCTGGTCGTCGACTACAGGCAGGGAGCGCCGATCATCGAGATCGTGCTGGAGCCGGTCAACGCGCTCGATGGCGAGACCGGCTGGCTGAGCCGTGAGGAGGCGTTCGGCTCGCTGTCATTCGTGCTGCAACGGCTGCACAACGCCGGTCGGGGAAGCACCGTCGCGGAGGTCTTCCGTGACGTTCCAGGCGCCGTCGCGCACCCGCACGCCCATCAGGCCACGCTGCTGGGCGCCACTGATCCGGCGCGGATCTACACGCAGTTCAACGTGGGCGTGCCGATGACCGGGGTACGGGAGTTGCTCCGGGCGGTCGCTCAGGGCAACCGCCTCTATACGGGTTGGGTGGCGCTCCGGCACGCGGAGAACGCACTTGTCTTCGGCGACCAGGTCGCCGCGCGCTATGCCGGGATGGATCCGGTCAGGGAGTCGCGTGAGCGGCTGGACCGCCTCGCGACCCTCGATGTCGACGTTGCGAGGGTGCGTAGCTACGCCACGCTGGTGTACACGCAGGTCGCGTCGATGCTCCACTGGTGTCTTTCGAGATCGGGTCTGGCGAAGCAGCATACGCTGATCGCCTCACGCACACCTTTGGCGGAACTGCGCGGGTCACTGCCGCGCCGGGTCCGGCGGTTCCTGGAGAACGATGCCGCGGTGATCCGGGGTCAATTCCAGAACGTCTACCGCGCGCACAATGGCGCCGTGCTGCGGGACCGGTACATACCGCAGGCGGGAAACTTGCTGGCCGTCGAGTGGCGCCTGTGGGACGACGTCCCCGGACCCGACGACCCGGTGTACACGATCGGGGAGTACCTCGACAACGCGCTCGTCTCCGATCCCGCCCGGGTCGTGGATCAGTGGAACTCACTGGGCGTCTTTACCCAGTTGCCGGAAATGGACCACAATTTCGGGCGGTGGCGGTCCGATCCACTGGTCGTTTTCGAGGTCGGTTCCTTCGGCGCTTTCAGGCACGGGTCCAGGCACGGGTCCAGGAGGGAGCTCAGCGCGGATTACGACCGCCTCGAAGAAGTGGCGCGTCGCGCGGACGAGGAGTCCGGCATCCTCCAGCGGCTGGAGCGGGGAGCCGGGTTGGAGGTGAGGTTCGCGAGGGCGGATCACGCCAATCCGGACTGGGGCCGGCCGGGCGCGATCGAGCAGTTCGGGAAGGTGGTCGCCCGGGCGGCCGGGAGCGGGCGGGCGGCCGAGCGCGGAACCCTTTTCGTCGTCGTGGAAGGCGGCGGAAACGGTGGCCTGTTGAGCAACGCCTACACGACCGGGCTGGCCCGCGCCGACGCGGTCATCCAGGAACTGAACCGGCACGTCGGACGGGAACTCCGCCGCCTGGGTCTGCCGAATAAGGCGGTCGGCTTCATCCGGTCGTCGCGCGGCGGCCAGGACGGTTCGGACTACCCGTTCCCGCAGGCCGAAGGGAGCGTGGAGGAGCGTCGGCGCCGGGTACATGTCTGGGTCGAATCGAGCGGCCCGCGCCGGCCGGTGACCGAGCAGGCCGAGTCCGAGGCGAGCACCACCTACGGGGTGACGAACGCACCGAGCTTCTCCCCGGAGGAGCTCACCGCTGAAGTCAACTCGGCGTACATGGAGATGACCGGGCAGGAGCGCAATGGCATCGACCAGCAACGGGTTGCGGCGGCGTACGACTCTTTGCCCGAGTGGTTGAAGCACGACCTGATGTCCGTGGTGGCCCGCCGGGTCGCCGAGTTCATCCTCACCGGTCAGGTGACCCTCCGGAAAGGGTAAGGGCAAGGACCCCTGGCACACGCTTGTACGGCCGGTGACGGAGGGATCCGGCACGCGCCGGTACGAAGTCAGCGACGCGGGCTGGATCCGGCTTTCCGACGGCCGGGAACTGTCGGGGCCGTGCGCGGATCGCGTCTTCTGCCATCGCGACAGCGGGTTGTAACAGGATGACTGCTCAAGGACATAGACGATTTACCAGCCAAGGACGACCATAACTGAATGCCCGCTGACCGAGGAGGGACGTCGCCGAATGTATCTGACCCAGACGTTGCACAGGGCGGTCCAGCAGGACAGGCGATGGCCGCTGACGATCTTCGCGGACCGGGTACGGTCGGCGGGCGAGTGCGCGGATCGGGTGGGACGCCTGGCCGCCGGGCTGCGGGCGCTCGGTGTCGGTCGCGGGGATCGGGTGGCGTTGCTCGGCGCGAACTCCGATCGCTTCCACGAAAGCCTGCTCGGCGTCCCGTGGGCGGATGCCGTCGTCGTGCCGATCAACCATCGGTGGAGTCCCGCGGAGATCGGTTTCGCCATCGGCGACTGCGGCGCGAACGTCCTGATCGTCGACGAGGATCTCCTCCCCGTCGTCTCCTCTCTAGAACATCCGGAGCCGTCGACCGTGGTGGTCATGGCGGACGGAAACGTTCCGGCGGGCACGGTCTCCTACGAGCGGCTGATCGGGGACAACCCGCCGATGGAGGACAGCTGCCGGGGCGGTGAGGACCTGTTCGGCGTCTTCTACACCGGCGGCACCACCGGCCGGCCGAAAGGCGTCATGCTGACGCACACCAACGTGATCGCCACGGCGTTCGGGACTCTGGCGACCGGCCGGTTCCTCACCCCGGGCGGCCGGCTGCTGCACGCCGCGCCGATGTCCCACCTCGCCGACCTCGGGGCATGGATCGCCGGGTTGCTGACCGGAGGTACTCACGTCATCGTTCCGGGCTTCACTCCGGAGGGTGTGCTGACGGCGATCGAACACCGGCAGGTGACGGACGTGCTGCTGGTGCCCACGATGATCCAGATGCTGGTCGAGTTCCCCGGCGCGGCCCGTTTCGACGTGTCGAGCCTCGCCCATCTGCTCTATGGCGGTTCCCCCATGCCGGAGGCGCTCCTGGAACGGGCCCGGAAGATGTTCCCCCGAGCGGGGTTCGTCCAAGGCTATGGAATGACGGAGCTCTCCGGCGTGACGAGCCTGCTCCTGCCCGACGACCACGACCGGCCGGAGCTGGTGCGTTCCGCCGGGCGCGCCGCTCCGCACGCGCAGGTCCGCATCGTCGGGCCCGACGGCCGTGAGGCACCGCGCGGCACGGCCGGGGAGATCGCGGTACGCGGTGACCACGCGATGGCCGGTTACTGGCAGCGGCCGGGCGAGACGGCCGCAGCGCTGCGAGACGGGTGGCTGCACACCGGCGACGCCGGTTACCTGGACGACCGTGGATACCTGTTCGTCGTCGATCGCATCAAGGACGTGATCATCTCTGGTGGTGAGAACGTCTACTCGGTCGAGGTGGAGAACGCGCTGACGCTGCACCCTGCGGTGGCGGCATGTGCGGTGATCGGGCTGCCGGATGAGCGGTGGGGGGAGCGGGTCCACGCGGTGGTGGTGCGCGCCGGGGGAGCCGACGTGACCGGCGAGGAGCTCCGCGAGTTCTGCGGGCAACGGCTGGCCGGGTACAAGATCCCGCGCAGCGTCGAGTTCGTCGCGTCGATGCCGACCGTCGGCGCGGGCAAAGTCAACAAGCGTCAACTGCGCGCGGAACGGGGCGCTCGGTGAGCCGGCCCGAAGGGCTGGTCGGGCGGGACGAGGACTTCGCGGCGGTATGCGCCTTCGTCGACCAGGCCGCGGCCCACGGTGATGCGCTTATGATCATCGGCGATGCGGGCGTCGGCAAGTCCGCACTCATGGAGGCGGCCGGCTCGTACGCCGTCTCGGCCGGGTTGCGGCTGCTGCGCGCGATCGGCACACAGTTCGAGGCGAACGTGAGCTTCGCCGGCCTGCACCAACTGTTGTTTCCGCTGTTGGGCGACCACCTCGACCAGCTGGGCGCCGCGCAGCGCAAGGCGCTGCGCAGCGCTCTCGGACTTCAGGAGGGCGCGGCGCCGGATCGGATGGCCATTTCCCACGCGGCGCTGGAGATGCTCACGCGAGCCGCATCCACCACCCCCATCCTGATCGTCGTCGACGACCTTCCCTGGCTGGACCAGGCGAGTGGCCTGGTGCTGGGCTTCCTCGCCCGGAGAGTGGCCGGCACGAACATCGGCTTCCTCGCCACGGCGCGTACCAGTGAGGAGGGCTTCTTCGACCGCTCCGGTATCCGCGCGCATGAGCTCCGGCCGTTGTCGGACGCCTCGTCAGAGGCCCTCCTCGACAGCCGGTACCCGGTGCTCAACCTGCGTGCGCGACGCCGGCTCCTGGATGAGGCGCAGGGCAACCCGCTGGCCCTTCTGGAGCTGCCGATCGCGCTGACCTCACCGCACGCCGACCGGACCGTCACCGGCACGTTGCCGCTGACACACCGTCTCCAGGCGGTGTTCGCCGCACGGATCCGCGGCCTGCCGGCGCGGACCCGTCACGCACTCCTGTTGGCCGTCCTGGACGGGACCGGCGATCTGAACGTCCTGCGGTACGGAGAGCAGGGATCGGAGGCACGCGACCTGGCAGCGGCCGACCGGGCACACGTGGTCTCCATCGACGGCGCCGCCGCCAAGGTGTCCTTTCGTCACCCGCTGATCCGTTCGGCCGTCGTGGAGCTCGCCACCGACGACGAGCGCCGGCGTGCCCACCAGATTCTCGCCGAGCGCCACGCCGACGAGCCGGCACGGCGTGCCTGGCACCTGGCGGAGGCGTGTACCGGACCGGACGAGGAGGTGGCCGCTCTGCTCCAGGAGGTCGCCCACGCGAACCTGTTCCGCGGCGACTCGGTGAGTGCCATCACCGAGTTGCTCAGGGCAGCCGATATCAGCCCCGCCGGCACCGACCGATCGAGTCGCCTGGCGGAGGCCGCCTACCTCGGGGCCATCGTCACCGGCGACCTGTCCGACGTGCCCGCCTTGATGGACGCCGCCCGTCGCGCCGATCCGCAACACGGGGGCTCGCTCGCCGGCGCAGTCGCCGGTGCGTACCACCTGCTGAACGAGACCGGCGACATCGACAACGCGAATCGCCTGCTCGTCGGCGCCATAGAAGCGCTGCCAGAGCCGGGTGACGCCCACAACAAGACGTTGGTCGAAGCGCTCTACACCCTGCTCATGGTGTCGTTCTTCGGTGGTCGCGCGGAGCTGTGGCCGGCGTTCCACACCGCCGTCACGCGGCTGCGGCCTCGGCCGCCGCATCTGCTGTCGATCCTGGCGCACACGTTCAGCGACCCGGTCCGCCTCGCACGGCCCGTGCTCGGCCAGTTGGATACGGCGATTGACCGGCTGCATACGGAGACGAGCCCGGCGCGCATCGTCCGCACCGCCATCGCCGGCAGTTACCTCGACCGCGTCGGCGACTGCCGTGAGCCGCTGTGGCGAGCGGTACGCCACGGCCGCGAGGGCGGCGCGGTGACGTCCGCCATCGAGGCGCTGTTCCTGCTCGGGAACGACGCCTATTTCGCCGGACGATGGGACGACGTTCAGGTGCTGACCGAGGAGGGCATCGCTCTGTGCCAGGCCCACAACTACTCGCTGTTGCAGTGGGTCGGCCAGTTCCTGCGAGCCCTGGTCGCCACCGGCCGCGGCGATCACGCCACGAGCGGGCCGTTGATCGATCAGATGAGCCGTTGGGCGGCCCCTCGCCGGGCCGGTCTGGTGTCCGCCTACGCGTGGCACGTCAAGTCCCTCGCCGCGCTGTCCTGCGGCGACTTCGATGAGGCGTACCGGTGCGCCAGTGCCGTCAGCCCGGCCGGGCAACTGCCCTCGCATGTTCCCAACGCGCTGTGGTTGATCATGGAGCTGGTGGAGGCGGCGGCTCGATCAGGCCGGCCCGCCGAGGCGGCCGCTCATGTCGCGGTAGTGCAGCAGGCACGCGTCGGCGAGTTGTCGTCCCGCCTCGCGCTGACGGTCGCCGGCGCTGCCGCCATGGCGGCGGCCGACCATGATCACCGGGACTTGTTCGAACAGGCACTGGCCACCCCGGACGCCGACCGGTGGCCTTTCGACCTGGCGCGTATCCGCCTGGCGTACGGCGAACGTCTCCGACGCGCCAACTCTCCGTCCGACGCTCGCGTTCATCTCAGCGCCGCCGCCGAAGGCTTCGAACACCTCGGTGCCCGTCCCTGGGCGACGCGGGCAGCGAACGAACTGCGTGCCACCGGCATGCACCGCGAGCGGTCCGCCACCACGGACAGCGAAAGTCTCACCGCACAACAGATCCAGATCGCCCAGCTGGCGGCGGCGGGCCTGTCGAACAAGCAGATCGGCGAACGGCTGTTCCTGTCCTCGCGAACCGTCGGTTACCACCTGTACCGGATCTTCCCCAAGCTCGGCATCACCTCCCGCGCCGCGCTACGCGACGCGCTCGCCGACCTGCCCGACAACGAGGCCGGCACCGACTCGCCGGACTGACCAGTCATTCGACAGACGCTAGTCATCGGTCATCGCTTCTAGTGTCGTCTTCAGTTCCACACATCCATCGGAACCGGAGAAAGCGATGAATATGGCCGAGAACGTCGTCCTTGTGCACGGCGGCTTCGTTGACGGTTCTGGCTGGCAGAAGGTGTACCAGTCGCTGAGCCAGGACGGTTTCAACGTCAGCGTCGTGCAGAACCCGACGCTGTCCCTGGGAGACGACGTCGAGGTCACCCGCCGCGTCCTGCAGCGTCAGGAAGGACCCACGGTGCTGGTCGGCCACTCCTACGGCGGAGCGGTCATCAGCGAGGCGGGTACGCACCCCGCCGTGACGGCGCTGGTCTACATCGCCGCCTTCGCCCCGGACAAGGGCGAGTCGGTGAACACGCTCATCGCCGACCCACCGCCTGGTGCACCGGTACCGCCGATCCTGCCGCCTGAGGACGGTTTTCTCTTCCTCGACCGGGCGAAGTTCCCCGCCGCCTTCGCCGGTGACCTGCCGCCGGAGGAGGCGCGGTTCATGGCCGACTCGCAGGTCCCGTGGGGCGTGGACGCCCTCGCGGGTGCGGTCGGCGAGCCCGCCTGGCGCCACAGGCGTAGCTGGTACCTGGTCGCCACCGAGGACCGGATGATCCCGCCGCCCGCGCAGCGCGCCATGGCCGAGCGGGCCGGTTCCACGGTGGCCGAGACACCTGCCAGCCACGCCGTCTATGTGTCCCAGCCGCAGGCCGTCATCGATCTGATCAAGCTGGCCGCCGGCGCGGCCGCGAGCACTGGCCTCTGAACGCCGCCATCCGATCGCAGGAAGTTGGTGTGAACGAGCCCGATCTCGAAACCATCCAGGAGTGAGCTAAGAGATGGATCTTTCCCGAGCAGATCCGTAACGCTCGAAACGTTGAGCGTAACGTCATTGTACTGACAATGGCGACCTGAAGCCTTATAAATGGCCGGGCCGGCCCTTCTAGTGCGTGCCTGGCCATGCAGGTGCGGCTTCGGCATCAGTCTCCGGCGTAGAAGCGACGCCCGGCAGTTCCAATCACGCTGACCAGGGCATCGATGCCTTCTTTAAGATCGCCGTAGAGCTTTTTGTATCTCGCGCATGGCGCCCACAGTAACCATCCGTACGTGTGCACGCATGCCTCAAACATATCCAAGGACCAGAGACTCTGTCCGGGTCCCGAACCGCAGGAGGAAACACTTCTGCCGGTTGTTCTTCCTGGGCTCGCGGGCACCGCGTTGTTTCAATTCTTTACAACGCCCATGAAAGACCGGATTGGAGACGAGCGCCGCGATGAACACTCACGTCCTCGAACGTAACGGATCCCCGGCGGACACCGCCTGCTCGGCCGAACCGGACCCAACTCGGCTCGTCCGCTCGCTCTACGCCCAGTACCGTCCTGCACTCCTCGCCTACGTCACGCAGATGCTCTCCGACCCGTACCAGGCCGAAGACGTCGTCCAGGAGACGATGGTGAGGGCCTGGCGGAACGCTCACCTGCTCACGCCCGAGCGCGGCTCCGTATCGGCCTGGCTGAAACGGGTCGCGCACAACGTCGCGGTGGACAAGGTCCGGGCTCGCCGGGCACGGCCGGCCGAGATCAATGTGGCCGAGGCGCCCATGCAGATCCTGAACGACCACTCCGCCAACGTGGTGGAGTCCATCCACGTCAAGCGTGCGCTCGACCGCCTGAGCCCCGCCCACCGTGCCGCTCTACAGCAGGTCTACTTCGCCGACCGGACGGCCGAACAGGCCGCCAAGGTGCTCGGGGTGCCCGTCGGAACCGTGAAGTCCCGTGTCTACAACGCGCTGAAGAACCTGCGGCTCCTCCTCAAAGAAGAACTGATGTCCGAGGTGTAGGTGATGCCCGTTCACTCGCCCCGCAGGGGGTTCGCCTCGCCCGCCCACCTCATCGACATGCTCGACGACCCTGTGGTAACGCGCTGAACTTTACTGGCCGTCCCCCTTCCAGCAGGCAGAAATACCGGCAGAATTAACGGCAGAACTACTGTGCCGCCGGTTCTGGGAGTGCTGGGAATTTGATGGATGAGACGAGGTCGTTCGGGGAACTCCTCCGCGATCACCGCCACACGGCACGGATGACGATCGAGGAGCTGTCCGACGCCTCAGGCGTGAGCGTCCGGGCCATCGGAGACATGGAGCGCGGGCGCAGTAGAGGACCACAGCGCCGTACGGTGGCGGCGCTCGCCGCCGCGCTCGGTCTCACCCCCTCCGAGAGCGAGGCGTTGAACGGGGCGGCGAAGGCCGGCCGGCCGCGTTCGGTGACGTCGCCCGGCGGCGGCTGTGAGCTGCCGCGCGCGGTGGGAGATTTCGCCGGTCGGGGTGCTGAGCTGGACCGGCTGGAAAAGCTTGCCGAGGAGGCCGCGGGCGACGGGCGCGCGGTGGCGGCGACGATCTCGGGCGGCCCTGGTCTGGGCAAGACGACCCTCGTGGTCCGCGCCGCCGAGTCGATGGCCGGCCGCTTTCCCGACGGGCGGTTCTTCCTGGACCTGCGTGGCATGGACGATTCTCCGCTCAGTCCTGGATCCGCGCTGTCGGCGCTGTTGAAGGCGTTCGGGGTGGCCGACGAGCGGATCCCGCAGGACGAAGGGGAGCGCGCGGCGTACTACCGTTCGGTGCTGGGCAGGCGGCGGAGTCTGGTCGTGCTGGACAACGCCGCCGGAGAGAGTCAGGTGCGACCGCTGTTGCCGGGCGACGGGAACAGCCTGGTGCTGATCACCAGTCGGCGCTCACTGGCGGGTTTGGAGGACGTTCGGCAGCTGCCCTTGACGGAGATGCCGCCGGAAGACGCCGTCGAGATGCTGCGTACGATCGTCCGCGCTGACCGCGCCTTCGACATCGATGATCTTGACGCCGTGGCGGGTTTGTGTGGACATCTGCCACTGGCCATCCGAATCGCCGGGAACCGACTGTTGAGCCGGCCCGGCTGGACGGCGGCGCAGATGGCGGGACGGCTCGCGGACGAGGAACGCCGTCTGGAGACGCTGTCCGCCGGTGACCTGCACATAGCGGCCGCATTCGCGGTCTCTTACCATCATCTGCCGGCGCGGGCGCGTCGCCTGTTCCGCCAACTCGCTCTCGTGCCGGGACCCGATTTCGGGGCGGCGATGACCGCCGTGCTGGCCGCGATGCGCCTGGACGAAGCGGAGGACGCGCTCGAGGAACTCGTCGAACTCGGCCTGCTGCAGTCGCCGCACGTCGGCCGCTATCGCCTGCACGACCTGGTCAAGCTGTTCGCGCGGGCACGGCTGGCCGAAGAGGAGACCGAGGCCGACCGCCGGGCGGCGGAGGCGCGCATGAACGAATGGCTGCTCGACGTCGCAACCGCGGCGGGGCGCTGGTTCGGGCCGGATCATGGCGAGCCGCCACGGGACTTCGACGGGGTACCGCTCGGCAACCCGGAGGACGCCCACGCTTGGCTGGAAGTCGAGGGCGCCAACTGGCTGGCCGCGCTGCGGTCGGCCGCGGACCATGCTGGTCATACGAGGGTCATCGAGGTGGCCGAGGCGATGCACTGGTTCTCCGACCGGCTGGCCCACTGGACCGAGTGGCGTGAGGTCTATGAGATGTCCAGCCGCGCCGCGCGGGCCATGGGGGATCGCGGCGTCGAAGCCGTCCACGTGAACTATCTGGCGTGGGCGCTGAGCCGTTGCGAGGGACGGCACGAGGACAGTGTGGAGTGCGCGCTGCGGGCGTATGAGCTGGCCCGTGCGGAGGAGGATCTCGGCCAGCAGGCCTGGGCGCTGGAGTACGCCGGGATAGCGTCGTGGAGACTGCCCGAGTACGAACGCGCCGCCACGTATCTCCGGCAGGCCATCGACCTGTTCCGGGCCGCGGGCGACTGGGACGGCTATCCGCAGGCCGCGGCCGGCTACGGTGACTGCCTGCGCGGTCTCGGCCGGCTCGAAGACGCGCTCCGGCAGCACGTCAGCCTGCTGGAAGAGATCAAGGCCCCCGATTACCCGGGTTCGTCCTACGTACGGGACATCACCATCGCCGTGACACTGAGCCGGATCGGCGAAGACCATGCGGCGCTCGGCGACTGGCGCGAGGCCGCCGACCACTTCAGGGAGTCGATCCCTCTCCTCCGTAAGTGCGTTCCGTTCCTGGTCGGCGACAGAAGCCACCGAAGCCAGCAGCTCGGTATGGCGCTTCAGGAACTCGGCGACATCGCCGGAGCACGTAAGGCCTTCGAGAACGCACTCGAGGACTACCTGACCATCGGCGACGAGCGCGCCGAGGACGTCCGCAAACTCATCGCCGCCCTCGACGGTTAGGGTGCCCGATCTCAGACCGCCTTTGAGATCTGAGCGCCTGATGCGTGGGCGTGTGGGCCGTTTCAGGCGACGGCGCTCTCCGCGAACGAGATCCCTCCGCGCTCGCTGTGTGAGAGAACAAGCCGCTCCAGGTGCTCTTCGTCGAACCGGATTCCGGGTGAGTGCCTGCGCTCATGGCGGCATCCGACCAGCACGGGCAGGTGAGGGCTCAGCTGGTTGCCTTCGAGAGCGGTCGCGGGCCGGGGCGGCTGCGGGTGAGACGGCGGACCATGATGCCGATCGTCGCCCAACGGATAAAGTCCCGTTGATCGGGATCTTTGCGGACAACCTCCAGTTCGCGGCCGAGGGTCTGGGCGGCCCAGTCGACCAGACGGCCGGCGAAGCCATGGTCGGCCCAGACCTTCCGCACTTTGGGCGGTCGAGGCGGGTCCACAGCGGAGGACGCCTGGCACCATCGGGGTCTTGGACGTTCGCTGCGACGACGTGGACGGCCAGCGGCAGGCCGAGGGTGTCGGTGACGATGAACCGCTTGCGGCCCTTCACCTGCTTGCCCGCGTCGAAGCCCTTGGTGGCGGCCGGGACGGAGCCGGCGGTGCGCACCGACTGCGAGTCGATCAGCCCCGCACTCGGCCCGGCGTCGTGGCCGTCGGCCTCACGGACCTGTTCCCGAAGGGCCTCGTGGATCCGTCTCTCGCCACCCGCCCTTCGGCCCCACCCTCGCGGAAGGCAGCAACGGCTCGACCAGCGCCCGCTGTTCATCCGACAGGTCCGACGGATAGCCCCCACCAGTCACGTCAGGCCCAACGGCGAGCCCACGGGGGCACGGAAGATCTCAAACGCGCTCTCAGCGTCGTAGCGGAATTCCGGCCGTGCCCGATTCATGGGAGCAGGCGATGACCGGTCACGGTGTGGATCCGCCGACCCGGGCCGCGACGGCGCACACGCTCGCAGAGCTGACCGGCTGACGCCGGTCAGCTTCCGATCGTCAGCCGGACCGGGCCTCTCGCAACCCAACCTCGGCCCCAGTCAACGTCGAAGACGTCCCAGTCGGGGAATTCGTCGAGTATCCGGTTGAGCCATATCACCATCTCGAGCCGTGCGAGGTTGATGCCCAAGCAGTGGTGCATGCCGAAACCGAAGCCGAGATGAGAACGCGGCGTGCGGCGGACATCCAGCACGTCGGGGTTCTCCCATCGCGCCGGATCCCTGTTCGCCGCACCCTGCAGCACCAGGATCGTCGCCCCATCCGGGATATGCACCCCCGAGACCAGGCCTTTTCCGTCTCGCGGCACCCGCCAGCCCACGTGGATCACGGACATCCACCGGTGGATCTCCTCCAGCGCGCGGGGAATGAGCTCGCGGTCGTCCAGCAAGAGGCGTCGCTGATCCGGGAATCGCGCGAGCGCGTACAACGTCGTCGCCATGAGTTTGGCGGTCGTCTCATTGCCGGCGAACACCAACTGCGCGACCGAGGCCGTCATCTCCTGGGCGGTCATCTTGCCGGACAGGGGCGAGGCGACCATCTGGCCGATGAGATCGGCGGGGCAGCCGGACCGGTGGCCGGTGGACATCATGGCGGCCAGGTATTCGTTGAGCGCCGCGGTGGCCTCCATGCCCAGGCGGAGGTTCTCCGCGCCCTGTGGACTGGAGTCCGTCGCCCCCTCGGCGGCCTTGACCATGCCATCGCTCCAGTCGCTGAACCGAGGATGGTCCGTCGTCGGAATGCCGAGCAGGCGGGCGATCACCAGGGTGGGGATCGGCCGGGTCATCGCCCTCACCACGTCGACCCGTTCACCCGAACGCAGCCGCTCGACCAGCGGAGCCAGGCATGCGTCGATCACCTCAGTGATCATGTCCCGCTGCGGTGCGATACCACGACGTGTGAAGCTTTCGGCCCAGATGCCGCGCGTCTCATCGTGGCGATCCACGTCCATGCTCATGATCGTTTCGCCGCCGAACATCGAACGGAAGAATTCCGGCGGAGAAAAGAACGCACGAGAATCCGAAAATACCGCCATGCATTCTTTGTAGTGCGAGACGATGTATTGATGCAGATCTTCGTGATAGACGACCGGTCCTAATTCCTGTAGTTCATGAAGGGCCGGGTAAGGATCGTCGATAAAGCGTTGCTCCTGAAAATCAAGTCGCGTCCCAGGCACTTCTCGCATTCGTACGTTCATCGATGAGCTCCATCTTTTCGCCGGGACGGCTCAAGGGGACTTGGGGAGACCGAGGCTGTCCTGCGCGAGGTGGGCGAGGCTTTCTTCCTCGGCGATCGGGAGGGTTCTGCCGATCAGGGCGTCGCGGAAGAGGCGGGCCGCGGTGGAATACCGGGCGTGGGCGCCGGCGCCGTGGATCTGGAACATGCGGTCCGCGGCCTGCCATGCGGCGTCGGCGGCCGCAAGGCCGGCGATGTCGGCCGCTGAACCGCAGAGGCGATGACGGTCCCACAGCCATGCCGCCTGGTAGGTCATGAGGCGGGCGAGTTCGGTCTGGGCCTTGACCCGGGCCAGCGGGAGGGTGATCCGCTGTTCGGCGCCGATCGTGCGGTCTAGTGGCGAGCGGCGGCCGGCGTGGTCGCGGGCGACCTGCAGGGCCAGGTCCGCACTTCCGACGGCGCCTGCCGCGGCGATGACCCGTTCAGCGTCGAGGATGTCCCGGAGAACGGTGCGGCCTTCGTCGATCGTGCCGATGACGTTGGCGGCGGGTACGCGTACGTCTTCGAAGAAGACCGTGCTCGAGGCGGCGACATTGTTGCCCGTCTTCGCGGTGGGCTCGTAGAGGAGTGTTCCGTCGGCCACCGCCTCCTCGACGTCGACGAGGAAGATTGTGAGACCGTGGCCGCGCCCCGTGACCTCGGTGGCCGGCGCCGTGCGGGCGGTGAGGATCATGAAGCGCGTACGGTCGACGCCGGTGACCCAGGTCTTCTGACCGGTGACCACGAAGTCGTCGCCGCGGCGGCGGGCGCGGGTACTGATCTCCGGCACGGTGATGCCGGATTCCTCCTCGGTCAGCGCGAAGCAGGTCTCGAACTCTCCGGCGGCCGGTCCGGAAAGCAGCGCGCGCCTTTGCCCGGGGGTGCCGTGGCGCTCGATGACGAGAGCTCCGAAGGCGGGCGACAGGAGGTAGAGGAGGGAGCCGGTGGCGCCGGCACCGGAGGCGGCCAGCGTCTCGGCGGCAACGGTGAGCTCGAGCAGGCCCTGGCCGGCTCCGCCGTACTGCTCCGGAACGGCCAGGGTCAGCCAGCCGCCGTCGATGAGCTCTTGCCAGATCTCCTCGGGCCAGCGCTCGTCGGCGTCGCAGCGGTCCCAGTACTCCGGCGCGTACCGCATGCCGATCTTGGAAACGCCCTCGTGGACGGAGACGGCGTCTTCCGGGAGGTCGAAGTTCACGCGAATCTCCATCGATGTCGGCAACCACAACCGACGTTAAGGCCGGCCCCCATCGTCAGGTTCAGTCATTTGACTGGGCTTACGCGCGGCGGAGCAGGTAACGGGGGTTGATCACGGTTCGTTTAGTACCGTCATCCTGCGATGAGAGATTACGGCGGTAAGAGCGGTGAGCAGCGTCGCGTCGAGAGGCGGGCGCGGTTGATCGATGCGGCTCTCGAGCTTTTCGGCAGCCAGGGCTACCAGGCGACTTCGATGCGAGCGGTGCTGCGGACCGCCGGTCTTCAGGATCGCTACTTCGCCGAAAGCTTCGCGAGCATGGAAGAGTTGCTCGTCGCCGTGCACGACCAACTCCATGAGGCGGAGTTCGTCGCGGCCGTCGGCGCGATGGATCCGGCGGCGCCGCAGGCAGAGCGGCTTCGTCAGCTGATCGGTGCGATCGCCCGAGGGCTGGAGGACGACCCCCGGGTCGGCCGGGTGAAGATACTCGAAATGTTCGGGGCCGGGCCGCTCGCGGAGGCGCACCGGCAACGTGGCCTGCGAGCCTATGCGGCCGTGGTGGCCGACGCGCTCCCTCCCCTTCGGAAGGACAGTGACCTCGACCGGGATGTTCTCGCCATGGCGCTCGTCGTCGGCATGAACGGTCTGTTCATGGAATGGGTGGCCAAGTCCCTGGACCTCTCCCGTGACCGGATCGTCGAGCACGCGATGCTGCTGGTCAGGGGGGTCATGCGCGAGGCGTGTGAACCCTCGGTCGGTACGGGCTGAGCGGCCGCGTCGGCGAGAGAAGCCGGTGGCGGCGGTCGGTCTTGACTTCCTTCTGCATCTGATGTTCCCTGTCCTCAAATAAGGGAACGGACGCCCAGAAAGGAGCGGCGCTTGTAGAACGTCAATCATCCGAGCCGTTTGATTACCTTTCGTCGGCGCACTGCATATCTCTGCCGCGGCTCGTCAAGCTGCAGTTCCCGGTCCGGCACTGCCGATATCGCGCGCCTGCCGACCTTCCGTCAACTCATGGAGCAGGCTGTCTCCTGCGCCGTTTGACGGGCGTATTTTTATCATTTTGGCTAGGTCCATTGAGTGGTGAAACCCATGCATTCTTATGTCTTCGCCAATAGGGACGACCATGAATGCCGCCGTCTGCAGCG
This sequence comes from Actinoallomurus sp. CA-142502, assembly GCF_050936355.1. Taxonomy (NCBI): domain Bacteria; kingdom Bacillati; phylum Actinomycetota; class Actinomycetes; order Streptosporangiales; family Thermomonosporaceae; genus Actinoallomurus; species Actinoallomurus sp. CA-142502. The sequence continues at coordinate 6,356,698 of NZ_JBNJMY010000001.1, read as the reverse complement.
ACTGGCTCGTCTGCTCGACCCCATGCACCGCAGAGCCCTGGAGGCTGCGGAGATCGGTCGTGAGTGGCACACCCTCGAACTCGGCGCGGGGCTGGGCACCATCTCCGCTTGGATCGCCAGCCGGACAGGGCCCGGGGGTCACGTGCTGGCCACGGATCTGGACACCACGTTCCTGTCGGAGGCGCGTCACCCGGACGGCGTGGTCATCGAGCAACTCGACGCGGTCCACGACCCGCTGCCGGAAGCGGCGTTCGACCTGATCACCGTTCGTGCCCTGCTTCACCACCTGCCCGAATGGCGTCAGGTGGTGAAGAAGTGCGGCCACGCCCTGAAGCCCGGCGGCTCGCTGGTGATGGTCGAGCCGGATGCGACCAGCAGCGTGCTCAACGACACACCACTGCACCATCGTTTCTGGTCGGCATGGTGCCGATGGGGCGACGGTGAAGGTATCGACTTCCAAATCGGCCACAAGGTGGCGGGCGGGATGCACGACGCAGGTCTCGATGTCGCCGACGCCACGATGGAAGTGCCCTTTTACCGCGGAGGGTCCGCGTGGGCGCAGTTCTACTCGCAGACCGTCGACGCCGCCAGGCCGCGGTTCGCCCGGGCGATCGACCCCGACCTTGTCACCGCGTTCCACCAGGCGTCGGCCGACCCGAACGCGTTGATGTGTTCGTTCGGCTGGATCGCCGTGACCGGACGACGCCCGCCCGGAGTACATGAAGGAGGCACTCTGTGAACCCCGCGAAGGTCACCATCGTCGGCGGCTATGGCGGCGTCGGATCGGCCCTCGCCTACACCTTGTCGAGCACGGACGCTCCGTACGAGCTGGCGCTGATCGGGCTTCGCAGCGAATGCGTCACTTCCCAACTGATGGATCTGGGCGGAATAACCCCATTCACGCGCACGGCTGTGCGGAGTGGCGACATCGATGACTTCACGAATAGCGATGTGGTGGTGATCGCCGCCTCTGTTTCCTTCGAACCCTTGAGGTCACGCCTGGACTTCCTGTCCGGCAACGTCGAGGTCTTGCGTCCGTATTTCCGTGCGCTCGCCGAGCTGCCCGCGGACTGGTCCGGTCACGTCATCGTCGTCACCAACCCGGTCGACCCACTGACCACCTGGCTCAGCCATTCCGCACGGATCGATCGGCACCACATTCTCGGCTACTCCTGGAACGACACCCTCCGCCTGCGTATCGCCGTCGGGCGGGTGCTTCGTGCGGGCCCCTCGGAGGTCGTCGGCTGGGTGATCGGCGAACACGGTGATGGATGCGTGCCGCTCTTCGACCGCATCAGCTTCAGCGGGGTGCCCGTGCGGCTGTCCCCTGAGCAACAGAGGTCCGTGCACGCCGAGATCAGTGGCTGGTACGCCCGTTGGGCGGCTCTCGGCGTCAGCCGTACGACCGCGTGGACGACGGCGACCGGTGTCGCCCGCATGATCCACGACCTCGTCTCGCGCACCCCGGCGGAATGGTGTGCCGCCGTGCCGCTCAACGGCGAATACGACATCGACGGCGTCGCCATCGGTGTGCCGGTCACGCTCGGCCTGAACCACGTGCCCTCGGTTCATGAATGGCGGCTCGCGCAGCACGACAGCCACGCTCTCCACCAAGCCGCCGAGGTGATTCGGCGGTATGCGTACCAGTGCGACGACATGCTCGCCGTCTGAGCCGGTCGTCGCTGGGTTTCGATGAACTCTTCTCGTGTTCACAGCCGTGTCAGCGGCGGGATCCGCTTCATTCCCGCCTGCCGCCGACTCGTGTCGGCGAATGACGAAGGGGTTCGGCGTGATGATCGAAGAGAGAGTTGAAAAGGGGGAGGAGCGGTCGCGCCTTGTCGACGCCGCACGTGCATTGGCGCCGGTGCTCCTCGCGCATTCGGACTGCACGGAGCAGCGGCGCCGGCTCGCCGGCGAAAGCCTTGTCGCTCTCCACGGTGCTGGCCTGCTTCGTCTGGGCACGCCCCGGGCACTGGGCGGGCACGGTGCCACCGTCGGTAACGCGATCGCGGTCTGCGCCGAACTCGCGCGAGCGTGTGCCTCATCGTCCTGGATCGTGGGAATCGCTTACGGGGGAGCCCTCTTCGCCTCGCAGTTGCGCGGCGATGTCCGCGAGAAGGTCTGGGCGGCCGGGCCCGACCGTCTCGTCTGCGGAGCCGCCAACCCGTCCGGCACGGTACGGCGGGTCCCGGGTGGCGTCGCGCTCACCGGCCGATGGCCATGGATCTCCGGCATCCGGCACGCGTCATGGGTGCTGCTCGGTATCGAGTGGGGCGACGCGGACGCCGTGCCGGAGCGTGGTCTGGCGCTGGTCAGTGCCGATGAGGTGAAGGTCGCCGAGACCTGGCACATGGCCGGGATGTGCGGCACGGGTAGCGAGACGGCGGTCGCCGAAGAGCTGTTCGTCCCTGACACGCGACTTCTGTCCTTCGCGGAGATCGCGTCGGGTGTCGGCGTACGCCGGCACCCCGGCGAGGCGCGCGTCACCTTCCCGCTGTCGATCAATCTGCCACTGGTGGGCACGGGTATCGGTATCGCGCAAGCGACGCTGGAGCACGTCGTGCGGTCTCTCGTGGGCGGTAAGCGCGGGCCCTCTCCGCTCTTCCCCGAAGTGGCGAATGCTCCGGCGCATCAGCTGAATGTCGCGGACGCCGCCACGCTGATCGACACGGCGCGGCTGCATGTGTTCAGCGCTGCGGAAGAACTCGACCAGGCCGCACGCGAAGGGCACCGCCCTGACCTTGAGGCCAGGGCACGCCTGCGGATGGCCGGCAGCCACGCGATGCGCTGCGCCAGGGACGCGGTCGGCCTGCTACTCGACACCGCCGGAGCGGGAGCTTCGCCGACGGCTCTCGTCTGCAGCGGGCCTGGCGCGACCTGGAAACCGCGTCCCGGCACGCCGCGCTGAGTGCGGAGACCAGCCGGGAGATCTATGGACGGGTGCTTCTGGCGAGGAGGCTGCCGCTCAGCCCGGTCATCTGACCGAGGAGGCTTCGATGAGTGAATTCCCTGATGTCACCGCGCCATCCTGGGCACGGGTCGCGCTGGTCACCGGCGCGGCGCGAGGTATCGGCGCGGCCGTCGCGGCGGAACTGCACGGTCGCGCGATGCGGGTGGTGCTGCTGGACCGAGACGGTGCCGCCGTACGGGAGACCGCGTGGGCGCTCGACTCGGGCACTGGTACCGCGATGCCGATATGCGCTGACGTGGCCGATGTTCAGGAACTCGAGTCGGCGATCCAGACGATCGCGTCACGCTGGCACGCTCCAGACATCCTCGTCAACAACGCCGCCCGCACGGTCCCGGGCTCTGTCTGGGACGTCAAGATCGACGAATGGGACGCCATCATGGCGACCAACCTGCGCAGCGTCCTGGTGATGACCCGGCTGTGCGCGGAGAAGATGCGGGAGCGACGCTGGGGCCGGGTCATCAATCTGGCCTCGCTGGCGGGCCAACAGGGCGGCCAGGTCGCCGGGGTGCACTATTCCGCCGCGAAGGCGGGAGTGCTGGTTCTGACCAAGATCTTTGCGCGGGAACTCGCCGCGTACGGAGTCACCGTGAACGCCGTCGCGCCCGCCGCCATTCTGACTCCGGTGATGGGCGACCTTCCTCAAGAGGCGCTGGATCGAACCGCGGCAAGCATCCCCGTCGGACGGCTCGGCCGGCCTAAGGAGGTGGCGGCCATCGTCGCCCACCTCGCGGGAGAGGACTCTGGCTACATCACGGGTGCCACGTTCGATGTGAACGGTGGCTCGTTCATGCGGTAAGGCGTCCCTGTGCCGCCGCGCAGTGATCCCGATCAGGGATCAGGGCCGTGATTACCCCGACACCATCTTTCGCCCGGAGGACGACCCGAGGTCCCGGTCCGTGCTGAGACGGACCGGTTCCCGGGCCCGTGCCGTCGGCGACGCAGAGAGGACGGTAGGAAACACCATGGAAGAGGCAACGGGCGGGCGAGGTCGCGGAGTGTGGCAGCCTCCTGTCCCTGACGTGGGAGGCGAAGAAGCGATCCCTGGCGGAACGGCCGTACCGGGTCGCGCGCCGGACGTGGACGGGAACGTGGCACCAGGCTCGGACGCCGGTCCCGGAACCGGCGGCCTCCCGCTGGACATCGCGTCCGTCGACGTGTTCGATTCGAGCACGGTCACCCCCGGAGGCGGCGCTACGAAGCTGCCGCCAGGTCTCGATGGGTCACGGCTGCGACTGGGCGATACGAAGAAGGCGGGCGGCGGCGGGCGCCGTAGGAGCGTCGCGCTTTTGACGGCGACCGGCGTGGTGGCGCTGGCGGCGGCGCCGTTCATGGTGGTCTCCCCGCACTTCGCCGGCGAGCCCACGTCGTCGACGATCAAGGAGGATCACAAGGCCGCGGCGAAGAAGCCCGGCCCCGGCGGCAGGACAGTGGCCGCTCCCGTTCCGAGCTGGCCGGCCGAAGACACTCCCGGATCCGGCGGCCAGCGGCCGTCACCGTGGGAGACGCCGGACGGGACGCAGCCGAGTCCGCCCGGCCTCCCGCCGGCGGTGCCCGACTCCCCGGCCCCTACTCTCTCGCCGTCGCCGTCGCCGTCGACCTCGCCGGGCAGCCCGCCCCCGAACCCCGTGCGGAGCAAGGACGACCAGAACTCCGGTTCCGGCAAGAAGCCGGATTCACCGGCCCGTCCCACCCCCATGGCGTCGACAGAGGCGACGAAGACGATTCGGACGCCGCACAGCGTCACAGCGTCAGAGCACCGTGCGAAGCCGAAGCAGAGCCCCAACACGGAACCCGGCAGCCCCGCGCAGGGACAGACCCGCGTGATCCATGACACCTATGTGCTCCAGCCGGGGCAGGAAGTGCACACCGACCGCATTCGCCTGGCCCTGCGGACCGACGGCGACCTCGTGCTGCTGGACCAGCACGGCACGGTGGTCTGGTCGACCGGGACGAACGCGTCCGGCACCCACGCCGTCTTCCAGGCGGACGGGAACTTCGTCCTGTACTCCAGCAGCCAGGAGACGCTCTGGAGCACGCGCACCGACGGTCACGACGGGGCGGTCCTCGTCATGCGGGGCAACGGTGATCTCGCGATCGTCCAGGGCGACACGACCCTCTGGCACACGGGCACCGCGAAATAGTCCCCGCCATTCCGTATCGGGACACCGGTAGCGAAGAACCGCGCCGCCGCCGGAACGCGGCGGCGCGGCTCCGTCCGAACGAGTGAAGACGGTGGGAAGGATGGAAGTGCGATGTCTTCCGTGACGAGCGACGACACGATCGTGATCGAAAAGGCGGGGGTGGCCGCCATTCTTCGTTCGGCCCACGCCGGCGCGGCCGAGTCCAAATACGCGAAGCTCCCGGTCGACCCGGACCGGACGACCGTCGTCGTGGACGCCTCGGCCGCGAACGCGTTCCACCGTCTGGACGACGATCTGCTCGACGAGCTGGCCGACGTGGTCGGTGCGGACGCGGCGGCGCGTCGTTCGGCGGCCGGCACGTGGGGCGTGCGGTTGATCGCGTCGCGCGCGGGTCGGCCGGGATCCTCCGGCACGCCGGCCCTTGCCTGCCGCCTCGCCGATCGGCTCGGCATGGGCGTTGTCGCCCCCGACGGCGAACTGATCGTCCTGCGCGGGGGTGAGGTGTTCTCCGCCGGCCGCGGGGCGGGATGGCGCGATTTCCAGCCCGGCCGGCGACCGGGCTGGAGCGGCCCTCGTTATCCCGCGCCCGCCTGGCAGAAAGAACTGCTCCGCGTGTTCCGCCCGCGTACGTCGCCTCGGCCGGCCGGGGCCCGCCGCGACGATCAGCGATCACCGCGGGTGACCGTCGATCCGACTCCCGCAGGGCTGTGGGTCCGCACCCCCGAGGCCGTATCGCTGCCACTGGGCGATCACGGGTTCGGCGTACCCGTTGAGCTGGAGCGGCCGATTGTCGTCGTGGGTGCTCCAGGGGAGTCCGCGCCCGCGGCGACAGAGCTGGCCGCGTTCCTGGCGTCGCTATCGCATGTGATCCGTTCGCTCGCCGTCGTCATCCCGTACGGTCAAGATCCCACATCGTGCGCCACCTTCGCGCGAAACCTCGCCGAGCAACTCGGTGCCCCGATCCGGGCCTACCACGCGCTGCCTTATTACACCTCCGACGGCACACGGCGGTTCATCGGTTTCTCCACCGCCGGCCGGCCGGAGCGTCCCGACGCCGCCGGTGAACACGTCTACCCGCCTGAGCGGAACCGCGTGGTGACGCTGGACGAACTCGATCCGGCCAGCTACGTCGTCTACGACGACACGTTCTACCCCGCTCCGTCGCGTCGGCTCAGCCGGCCGCCGGTTCGGCATCGCCGCGATGAACTCCCCGAGCCTCGGCACACGTGGAATCTATGAGGCCCTCGAGGGAAGGAGGCGCGGGTGACTGCCGGTGTGAGCGAATCCGCGATCGTGGTAGAGGAGGCCGGCTCGACGCTCGTGCTCCGTTCGACGGACGCCGACGCCTCGGCCGTCGGGTTCGCGGCGGCGCTGCGGCCGGAGTCGTCCAGAACGACCGTCGTGGTCGATGCCTCGGCATCGGCCGCGCTCGACGCTCTCGACCCGGACCTCCTCTGGCGGCTCGTCGATAGACTGAACGCCGGTGGTCCGGGCTCGGAGATGCGCGACATGCGACTGGTCGCGGCGCGCTCCGGTGCGCCAGACCCGTCTGGCGCGTCACCTCTGGCCGCCCGTCTGGCCGATTGGCTCGGCGTAGGCGTGGTGGCTCCGGACGGGGATTTGATCGCGCTTCGCGGTGGCGAGCTGTTCTCGGCCGGGGCCGGTGCGGGCTGGCTCGCTTTCCGCCGGGGGAGCAGTCCCCAGTGGAACGGGCCCAGGTATCCGGCACCGGCCTGGCAGGCCGCGCTGCCACGCGAGTTTCCGCCGCGTCGGTCCAGAGCGTTCGGCAGGCTCCGGTCGTCGGCACCGCCGATGTCGGTCACCGCGATCCCCGCGGGTTTGTGGGTCCGCGCCGCGGGGGGCGCGCCACTGACCCCGGCGGACCTGGGGTACGGGGTCCCCGTCGAGAAAGCCCGGCCGGTCGTGCTCGTCGGCGCACCGGGGGAGCCTGCGCCGGACGTGGCGGAGCTCGCCGCCTTCCTGGCGTCGCTGCCGTCCGACCTCGGGAAATCCGCCGTCATCGCCCCGTACGGACAGGGTCTCGACGCCTCCGCCGATCTCGTGCAGAACCTCGTGGACCGGCTCGGCATGCCCATCCACGCCTATCACGCTCTGCCTCACTACGCGGGCGACGGCACGCGCAGGTTCGCGCTCTTCGGCAGTACCGGGAGACCGGACCGGCTGACCGACGCACCCGAGTGGTTGCACCGGCCCGGAGCCCCGCGGGTTCAGGTCACGGTCGAGGAGCCGTCCGCGCCCCCCGACTCCGGACCGGACGACTCGACCGTGCGGCAGGATGACCCGAACGTCACGCTTGTCGACCCGATCGCGTCGGAGCCGCGTCCGTACGGTGCTACCACCGACCGGCAGGACGACGCGATCGTCCTGCCGGCGCGGGAGACGCCCGTACGCGGGCCGGATGACTCCGTCGTGCGACCGTCAGCCCCCCATCGAGGCGCCCCTGCGATGGTCACTGTCGACGTTCGGGGGTTCCTGCGGCCTTGCGGCCCTACGCGGCGGGCCACCATGGCGCGTGACGGGGGAGCGGCGGACCTGCCGACCGTGGCGTCTACCGAGGTACCGGAGGTCCGATCGGCCGCCTCGTACGAGCAGGCCGGCGGACCGGCCACGGTGACGTCCACCGAGCACGTTCCACCCGATACGGACACCGTGTCCGCACCGCTTCCGGCGAAGCGCGTTGCGCCGCTGCAGCCGCCGATCGCGGCACCGAGGGAAAAGCCGAACATGTCATCGCATGCTGTCCGGCCGCACGAGCCGGCCGTCACGCCGCGACCGTCGCCGGGCCCCGTGCCTGATCAACCACGACCCGTGCAGCCCGTCGTCGCCCGCCAGGCGACCAAGATCGATCGGCAATGGCTCGCGAACCGGGTCCGGACTCCCGAGGACCGGCGGGCGTTCCGGGCATCGCTCGGCTGGCGTTACGACGCCGCGGCGCGGTCGGTGGCCCGGCTGCTCGCCGAACAGCCGGGACTGCGTGGCGCGGCAGAACAGGACGAGGCGCTGATGACGGATCTGGCGGCGGTACGGGTGTTCGCCGGTGGCGACCGGGCGGAGTTCGTCGCGTCGGTCAGGTCGGGCGGGAGTGAGAGCGATCGATCGTTCGCCGCCTGCGTCGCCGCGGGGCTGCGGAGGTTGCCGTCGTTCCAGGGAGTGGTCGTCTGTGGTGGACCGCCGGATCCGGAGACGGCGAACGCGTACCGCCCAGGGCAGGAGCTGATCGAAGCTGCCCCCCTGACCGCGTTCGACGCGGTCGACGCGCTGGTTCCAGGAGCGGTGGAGTTCCTCATCTGGTCCGCCACGGCGCGTCGCCTGAGCGGGTTCGCGGGGAACTCGCCGTATGCGGAGGTGGCTTTCCTGCCGGGCACCGTCTTCCGGGTGCTCGCCGTGGATCCGGAGGAGACAGCGCCCGTTCGCCGGGTCCTGCTCGCCGATATCCCGGCCGGACGGTCCCCGAAACAGACCTGGCTGGACCGGATCCTGGCCCGGCTCGAGGAAGCCGCGGCGAACCGGGCGGACCTCCCGCGCGAGACGGCCGTGGCAGGCGACGCACGATCAGTCCTCCTGCCGGGAGATCCGGACGGCGCGCCGTCCGTGACGCGTACCAACCAGACGATGACCTGAGTATGGGCGGGACGGTAGGGCGATGACGTCGTGGATCAGCATGCACGGTACGTGGCGCGTCACGGTGGTGCGCAAGGCCTCGGACTGGCCGCAGCGTGTCGTCATCACCGGGTCGGTACAACGCGCGATTCCGGGAACGGTCGGAGCGTCGGAGACGGTGAGCGGCATAGACTGGCACCTCACCATCGAGCATGACCTCGGCGGAGCATGGCGGCAGAGCGAGTTCGTCCAGGCCGGCCCGGTGCGCGAATACGACGGCCGGGCGGCCCGGACCGTCGCGTCGAAGGATCACTACTGGCAGGGCGACAGCGACCCGAACGACCTCGTGCTGCGGCTGGAACACGTAGGAGCCCGGTTCGAAGTCACCGCCACGCCGCACCTCGTCGACGGTCTGGGCCGTGGCGACGATCGCTACCTGGCCGTCACGATCCGGAACACCGGCTACCGCGCCTTCGACTACGACACCGTGCTGGATGTCACCGACCGGGGCCGGAACGCCCTGGCCCGGCAGGGCATCGTAGTGGCCGAGATCTGGACGCCGGAGGCGCTGCGGGCGACCGGGCAGGAGGCGTACGGTCGCGGCGCCGTCGTCCGGCCGCTGGAGGTCGGTGCGGAGGCCGTCGTCCACTTTCCGGCTCGCCGTGACACGGTCCCGTCGGTGGAGGCGGCGGACATCGAGTTCCTGCTGTCCAGCAGGGGAGGCGGAAGCCGCGGGACCGTCCGCGAGCGCCGACTCGCGCGCATGGTCCCGACCGCTGCCCGCCCTGCCCGGAAGCCGAACGATGCCCTGCGAGTGGCGGGGGACAGCGTGGACGTACGGGCGCGAGCCCACCTGCCCGTGCATCGGTCCGCACCGTCACGGGCGCCCGAGTCCGGTGGCCAGGCCGTCATCGGCTGGGAACAACGCCCGGCGAAGCCTTGACGGTTCCAAAAGGTCGGCGGTTCCATCGGCACCCGCCTTGCGAAACACCATCACCGCCAACCATCGCCGGCCGCCCATAGACGCTGGTCGCGCGCAGGCCCGACCTGCGACGACTGCGAATACGTTACTTTCTGTTACGATCGTTAGGTGGCATAGAGTGATATGCAGCTCATGTTGCGTGGCCTGGGGTGTAGCACCGTCGCCTTCTCGGGTCTTGTGCCGTGTCCGAGTCTTCTTACTCGGGAGCGCTGATGAGCAGCACACCCATTGCCGACCTCGCGTTGGTGTCCGATCGTCATTCCGCCGGTCTGATCGGCCGGGACGGGGCTGTCGAGTGGCTGTGTTTTCCCCTGTTCAACGGGCCGTCCGTCTTCGCTCGCCTGCTGGACGACGAGGCCGGGCACTGGACGATCCGCCCGTCCGTGCCGTACGAGACGACGCGCCGCTACCTACCGCGGACGATGGTGCTGGAGACGACCTTCCGCACCGGGAGCGGCACGGTCGTTCTCACCGACGCCCTGCTCACCGGCCCGGATGACGGCGGCCACCGGCTCGGCGCCGGTGTGCCGCACCTGCTCGCCCGACGAGTGTCCGGCGTCGGCGGTGAGGTGCCGATGGAGATCGAGTACCGGCCCCGGCCGGAGTACGGCCTGATCTACCCGATCCTGTCCGGCGTCGAAGGCGGCGTGACCGCCCGCGGCGGTGCCGAGTGGCTCGTGCTGACCACGCCGGCCCCCCTGAGCATCGGCGACTGCAGCGGATACGGCGTGTTCACGGCGCGAGAGGGCGAGACACGGCACTTCGGGATGCACCGCTCGACGCTGCAGGAGACTCCGGCGCGGGTGTGGGACCAGGCGGAACTGGCGGCCCGGCTGGACGACACGATCATCGCCTGGCAGTCGTGGTCCAGCCTCCACCAGGCCTACGACGGCCCGTGGCGCGACCTGGTGCACCACAGTGGGCGGGTGCTGCAGGCGCTGTCCTTCCAGCCCAGCGGTGCGATCGTCGCGGCCGCCACGACATCGCTGCCCGAATGGGCCGGCGGTGAGCGCAACTGGGACTACCGGTACACGTGGGTACGGGATGCGTCACTGACCATGGGCGCCCTGTGGGTCGCGGCCTGCCCCGACGAGGCGAGCGACTTCTTCGCGTTCCTCACCACCGCGGCCCCGTCGCTGGGCAAGGATCGCGCGCTGCAGATCATGTTCGGCGTCCGCGGCGAGCATGACCTGAGCGAGCGCACCCTGCCGCATCTGCGCGGCTGGCGCGGCAGCCGACCGGTACGCGTCGGAAACGACGCGTGGAACCAGCGACAGATCGACGTGTACGGCGAGCTGCTCGATGCGGCCCTGCGCCTCGAACGGCAGATCGGCGACATCGACGACGACGTCCGGCGCTTCCTCATCGCCTGTGCCGACACTGCGGCCGAGCGCTGGACGGAGAAGGACCAGGGCATCTGGGAGATGCGGGGGGAGCCGCGGCACTTCCTGTACTCCAAGCTCATGTGCTGGGTGGCGCTGGACCGCGGCATCGCCCTCGCCTGCCTCCTACGGGCGCGGGAGCGTGTGGAGTACTGGCAGCGGACCCGCGCCGAGATCCGCGAAACCCTGCTGCGCGAGGGCTGGAACGACCGAGTGGGGGCGTTCACGCAGGCCTTCGGCTCCGACGCGCTGGACGCCAGCGCCCTCATGATGCCGATCGTCGGCTTCCTCCCCGCCGGCGACTCGCGGATGCTTTCCACGATCGACGCCGTCGCGGACCGGCTCACCGACGACCAGGGCCTGGTCTACCGCTACCGCACCGCGGACGGCATCGACGGCCTCGCCGGCGAGGAGGGTGCCTTCCTGCTGTGCTCGTTCTGGATGGCGCAGGCGCTCGCCATGTCCGGGCAGGTCGGCCGGGCCAGGGACGTGTTCGAGCGAGCCGCCGCCTACGCCAATGACGTGGGCCTGCTGTCGGAAGAGGTCGATCCGCACAGCGGCGAACTGCTCGGCAACTTCCCGCAGGCGTTCAGCCACATCGGGCTCATCAACGCCGCCTGGGCCATCGACGAGGCCGAACGGGCCTGCGGGCCGGTGGGCGCGGGCCGGGGGAACGGCGATGGTCGGGTGGCGTGAGGTCGCCGCCGAGTTCGCCGGCACGGCGCTCCTCCTGCTGCTCGCCGTCAGTGCGATCGTCGCGGGCTTCGCGGCCGGCTCGCCGATCGTCGGCGCGGTGCCGGACGAGTACCTGCGGCGGCTCATGACGGGTGTCCTGATCGCGGCCGCGGCGGCGGGGATCGTCTACTCGCCGCTGGGCCGGATCAGCGGCGGTCACCTCAATCCCGCGGTCACGACCGGGTTCTGGGTGCTGGGCAAGCTGACGTCCGGTTCGGCGCTGAGGTACGCCGCGGCGCAGGTCGCGGGCGCGACAACCGGTGCGCTGGTGGCGCTTCTGGTCTGGGGCCACGCGGCGGTCAGCGTGCGGGTCGGCGCGACGGTGCCCAGGCTCGGTGGCGCGGCCGCCGCGCTGGGAGCCGAGACCCTGATGACGTTCCTGCTCCTCACACTGATCTTCACCTTCGTCGACCACCCGCGCCTGATGCCGTTCACCGCGGCCTCCACGGCACTGCTCGTGGCCGTGCTGATGCTGGCCGAGGCGCCGGTTTCCGGCACCAGCCTGAACCCCGCCCGCAGCTTCGGCCCGGCGCTGGTCGGCGCCACGTGGACGGGCCTATGGGTGTACGTCGTCGCGCCGACACTCGGCGCGCTCGCCGCGGCGCTGTTGCACCGGCACCGCCGGGGCACCGTGGCCTGCGGGAAACTCCTGCACGACAACGCTTACCGTTGCCGGTTCCTGAACTGCGCTTACACCCCACCCCGCGACCGCGTCCAGCGGCTCCGTCGTCACCACTACTCACGGAGGGAGCAACCGAAGATGAAGGCGATCGCCGTATATCCCGGGAAGGCGGACAGCGCCCACCTCACGGACGTGCCCAGGCCCGCCGTAACCGACGTCCCGGGCGGCCACGGCGTCCTTGTCCGGGTCCTACGCGTCGGTCTGGACGGCACCGACAAGGAGATCAACGCCGGCGAGTACGGCACTGCGCCGGCCGGCGAGGACATCCTGATCACCGGCCACGAGAGCCTCGGCGTCGTCGAGGAGGTCGGCCCGGCCGTGAGCGAGGTGCGGCCCGGCGATCTGGTCGTCGCCCGCGTCCGACGCGCCGGGGGCAGCCTGTACGACCTCATCGACACCCCGGACATGACGGCCGACGAGGCCTACTTCGAACACGGGATCAGCGGGGTGCACGGGTTCCTGAGGGAGTACTACGCCGAGGAGCCCCGCTATCTCATCCCGGTACCCGCGGCCTTGCGGCACGTCGCCGTACTGCTGGAACCCACGAGTGTGGCAGAGAAGGGCATCCTGCAGGCGTACGACATCCAACGCCGGTTGAAAGTGTGGCACCCGCGCCGCGCCGCGGTCCTGGGGGCCGGCACGATCGGGTTGCTCGCGACCATGATCCTGCGCAACCGGGGGCTCGAGGTCACCACCTTCGGCCTGGAGCAGGCCCCTTACCTCAACTCCGAACTGGTCGAGGCGATCGGTGCCTCATACGTCAGCACCCGGCAGACCTCGCCGGCGCAGGTCGCCGCGGAGGGCGGCGCGTTCGACCTGGTGTTCGAGGCGACCGGCTACTCCCCGATCGTCTTCGACGCGATGTGCGGCCTGCTCGCCAAGAACGGCGTGCTGATCCTCTCCAGCGTGACCGGCGGGATGCGGCGCAGCGAGGTGCCGTCCGACGCGATCAACCTCGACTTCGTGCTGGGGAACAAGGTGATGTTCGGCACGGTGAACGCGAGCCGGGAGCACTTCGAAGAGGGCGTCCGTGACCTCGCCGTCGCCGAGGCCCGCACCCCCGGCTGGCTGTCCCGCCTGCTCACCCACCCGATCCCCGGCCTGGACCGGTACGCCGACGCCCTCACCGCGCTCGGCGAGCCCGGCGCGATCAAGGTGTACGTGGAGGTGTCCCCGGACAATGTGTGACCCGGGACCGGTGCCCACGGGGAGTGGGTGTCGTATCGGTGACAGCCCATGAAGTTCAGCCGTTCGCCGCGAGCAGGGCACGGATGGTCTCCTGCACCGCGCGGGCGGCTCGCCGGGCTCCGAGTGCGGCGTTGGTCGAATCGTCTTCGACCTCGCCGCGGACACAGGGGAGCGGCAGGTGTCAGACCCCGGCGGCGGCGAGCAGACCTTCGTAGTCGTCCAGGCAGGGGTCGCAGATCCGCAGGTGAGCGGCGACACCGGGGAAGCGTTCTTCGGGATCGCCACCCGCGAGCCGTTCTTCCACGTAGAGGTCGAGCAGATCGAAGGTACCCGCACAGCCCGCGTCGAGCGGATCCGTTCGCAGGAACCGCTCGAGAGATGACCAGCCGCTCATGATCGCTCCACCTCATCGAGCGTCAGATATCCGTTGGCGACCAGGTTCGCGCGTATCTTACGCCGTGCGTCGAACAGGGCCTTGTAGAGAGCGTTGCGGGTCGTCCCCAGCTTGATGGCCAACGCGTCCGCCGGCACGCCACCCAGTACGAGGGCCGAAAAGATCCGGCGCTGGTGTTCGGTCAATTCCTCGTCCACCGCGCGGCGCAGTGCCGAGACCAGATCCCGCCACTCGGCCTGATCTTCCGGCCGGAGGCCGAACCGGTCAGGCAGTCGATCCCAGTCCTCTGGCTCGATCGGCCATGTCCGCCACTGCCAGAAATGACGTCCGATCTTGTTGGCCACCTCGAGTACAACGAACTTGTAGGCCCACGTCGTGAACCGGCTCTCTCCTCGGAACTGGCGAACCTTCGCGGTGATCGCGACCAACGCGTCCGCCGCGGCCTGGTGGGCCAGGTCGTCGAGTTCGGGTCCGTCGATGCCGAGGGCCGCCCGGCGCCTGGATGCCTCCCGTCGGGCGACTCGCAACAGCAACTCATGGAGATTCGTGATCGCCTGTTCACGCGCCGATCCCGTACCGGTCAACGCGCTCACCCAGTCGCGCGAGTCTCGGTACGCGGCCTGCCGGCGCGTGAGCTCGCGGTCCGCGGTATCGGGCGGCTCCGATGGCGACATGATTCGAGCCTACGGTGCCTGATCTGGACCAGCTCTCATCGGCCCCCGCCCCGGTGGACGGATGCCGATTGATCTTACGAAACGCGAACGCCGAACAGATTCGGCGGGATCTCAGGTAAGCCCGGCCCGCTCCGGCTGCGCTAACAGTCCGTTCGGCTCGGCTTGGTGACCGTCCCTGGTGCCACCGGAGAAGAGGGAACCGTCATCGCCTGATGATGGCGGGCCGGCGGCGCACGGGGCACGGCGACGCGCCCGGGCGACAGTTACACCACAACGGAAAGGACACCTCACATGCCGCTCCTCAATCCGGGCGACCGGTTCCCGTCGCTGACGGTCCCGTCTCTCGGCGGCGGTTCACTAGCGCTGCCTGACGTTCTGCGCGGCCACTTCGGCGTCATCCTGTTCTACCGCGGGCACTGGTGCCCGTACTGCAACGCGCAGCTGCGCGCCTTCCAGCGTGCCCTGGACACCCTCACCGGACTCGACGCCAAGGTCGTCGCGCTCACCGTCGAGGACGAAGCCACGACACGGGCCCTGGCCGACGAGCACGGCCTGACCTTCCCGCTCGGGCACAGCGCCGACGCGGACGAAATCGCCGAAGCGACCGGCGCGTTCGTCAATCAGGACCCGAAGTACCTTCAGTCGACAGGCTTCGTACTCGACGGCGATGGCAAGGTCATCGTCAGCGTGTACTCCAGCGGAGCCATCGGCAGGCTCGTCCCCGAAGATGTGACCGGCCTGATCCGCTACCTGCGCGAGCACGCGGCCGGCTAGCCACCGGCGAACGAGCTTCGCGCACGGCGCTCCAGCAGGTGGAAACGCGGCATAACGACCGATTTCCGCCTGCTGGCTCCGTCATCACACCTGCCATGCTCACGACTCGGGACAACCAGAAGGTAAGACAGGTGCGCAGCGCCGCCGCAAACCATTCATGACTACTTCGCTCAACGGCCGCACGGCGCTGGTGACCGGCGCGGGACGCGGCATCGGGCGGGCGATCGCGCTGGAACTGGCCAAGACGGGCGTCCGTGTGGCACTGGTCGCGCGCTCGCACGACGAACTCACCGACAGCGCCGCGTCCGTCCACGAACTCGGCGGCACGGCAGTGGTGATCACGGCGGACGTCGCGGATCCAGACCAGCTCGCCCGGTGCGCGACACGCGCCCGTGACGAACTCGGGGGCGTGGACATTCTCATCAACAACGCCGCCGTCGTGTGGCCGCTCGGCCCGAGCGCCGAGATCGATTCCACCGACTGGGCGGCCGCGATCGGCGTCAACGTCGTGGCCGTCGCCTCACTGACCTTCGCGCTGCTACCCGCCATGCTCGAGCAGAAGTGGGGCCGTATCGTCAACGTCTCCAGCGGTGTCGTCACCCGCCCGGCATCCATGGTCGGAGGTAACGCCTACGTCACCGGCAAGGCGGCGCTCGAGGCGCACACCGTGAATCTCGCCGCTGAACTGGCCGACAGTGGTGTCGCCGTCAATGCCTTCCGGCCTGGATCGGTCGACACCGCGATGCAGGCATGGATCCGCGGCCAAGACCCCGACCGGATCGGCGTGAACCTGCACCAACGGTTCAGCCGCTCGTACGCGGAGGGCTCCCTGATCACCGCGGAGCGGTCTGCGAGGTCGCTCCTCGACCGGCTTCCGGGCGAGGAAACGGGGCAGATCTGGGATGTCACCGACTCCGTCTCCCATTCACGCCCGTGATGAAGCCCCGTGAAGTAGGCCCGACCGGTATCACTCACACGAGGAGACAGGCCATGACCAAGGTGATCGCATTCGACGTCAACGAAACCCTGCTGGATCTCAGCTCGCTCGATGACGCGTTCGAGGACCTGCTGGGCTCGGCCGCCCTGCGCGGGCAGTGGTTCGCACAGATGCTCCAGCTGTCATTCGTCGGCGGACTGACCGGCGAGTACGTGGACTTCACCACCGCACAACACGCGGCACTGCACATGCTCGCCGAACGACACGGGCATACCCTCACGACCGATGAGGCCACCGCGGTGGTGAGCCGGATGAGCTCATTGCCGGCCCATCCGGAGGTTCCCGGCGCCCTACGGCGGCTGCGCACCACCGACCTCACGCTCGTCGCCCTGACGAACTCGATCCAGACGGTCGCCGAAGCACAACTGACCAATGCCGGGATCCGCGAGCATTTCGACGGCGTCATCTCGGCCGACGCTGTGAAACGGCTCAAGCCCGCTCCGGAGCCCTACCTCACGGTCGCGCGGGCATTCGACGTCGATCCGGCGGAAGTCCGCCTGGTCGCAGCGCACTCCTGGGACGTGTCCGGAGCGCTCGCCGCCGGATGCAAGGCCGCCTTCGTCACACGCCCCGGCATGGTGCCGAGCCCACTCGGCGGCCGACCTGACATCGTCGGCACCGACGTCGCCGACGTCGTCGACCAGATCATGACAATGGACACCGAATAGCAGCGTCCACGCTGCTCACTCACCAGGCGGTCCCCACCCGGTCGAACGTGCACCGGCCGGCGCCGCCATGACCTGGTCGTCCATGGCCGGCCGTGAACGCCGGCCCGACCAGCCGTACGCCAGGAGCTCGACCAGCCGTAGCCGCCGGCCGAGTTCCAGCCTGGTCATCACCGCGAGGCGGCCGATGCGGCTGTGGGCGCCATGCGGACCTCAGAGGCCGTACTCATGTAGGAGGTTGAGCCAGATCTCGCTGGTGGTCGGGAAGGTCGGGACGGCGTGCCAGAGCTTCTCGAGCGGGATCTCGGCGCTCACCGCGATCGTGGCCCCGTGGAGCAGGTCGGCCGCCGCCGGGCCGACGAAGGTCGCGCCGAGTGGCACCCGGCGGTCCTCGTCGACGACCAACCGGGCCCGCCCGACGTACCCGGGTACCTGCCTGCAACTGGGCGCCGACGATCGCGCCGATGTCGAAGTCGACGATGCGCGTGCGGAAACCGTCCGCGCGCGCCTGAGCCTCCGTACGTCCCACCGCGCACACCTGCGGGTCGCCCAGGGCGTCGGCGCGATCACGGAGCGACGGCAGGTCGTCGGCGCACCCGCCGGTCGTCTGGCGTTCGACCCGAGCGAGTGAGCGGCCGAAGTGCAGGTCGATGCCGATTCCGCGAGGGACGGGGACACCAGCTCACCGGCGAACGGCTCGGTCCGGGTGAGTAGGCGGTCCTCGCGCACGAGGATGATGCTCTCGACGGCGCCGAGGGCGTGCAGCGCCTGCGTCATCTCGCACGCGACGGGCCCGCCGCCGATCACGATGAGCCGCTTGGGCGTCTGCCGTGTGCTGGTCGCCTCCCGGTTCGTCCATGGACGCGCCTCCCGCAGCCCTGGAACATCGGGGATCGCGGGAGCGCGCGAGGGGAGTCCTCGACACCGCCTACCGCGAGGGTCAAGCAGGCCGATGATCGCCGTGGGCCGTCCGTCCGAGGGTTCCGCACTGGGAGCAGGACACGGACGAAGCAAGAGGTCATGGGCGTACTCGGCGCGGTCGTCGCAGCGAACGGCATGCTGGAGGGCGCCGCCGACACAGATCCGGCCTGGCACCTTTGTCGTCGTCCATCTCCGTACAAGGCCGAGGCCGCGCCGACCGGGTGAATCAGCCGAACACGCGGCGCTGGATCTCGCGCCGGTAGTCATCGAGGGTCTTGTCGAGGTGAACGGCCGCGGCCTGGGCTGCGGCATCGGGGTCGCCGTCCCGGATGGCCTGGTAGATCGCGGCGTGCTCCTCGACGGCCTCCTCGGCGTGGCCGCCGACCGTGCCGTGCAGGCCGATCGTGCTGGACTGGCGCTGGAGGCGCCGGGCCTCGCGGACCGCCGCGACGAGGAACGGGTTGTGCGAAGCGGTGGCGATGCCCAGGTGAAAGTCGTCGTCACCCTGGTCGAACAGCGCCGTCTGGCCGGTCGAATACCCCTCCCGGCACATCTCGGCGGCGGCCTCGATGGCGCGGAGCTCGGCGGGAGTGGCCCGGGCCGCGGCCAGCCGGCCGGCCGCGGTCTCCTGGACCCGGCGGAACTCGAACAGCATGTAGACGTGATCGAGGTCGGTCGGCAGGAAGAAGCCACCCCAACGCGATGAGCCGAGCATCCCCTCGTCGTCGGCGACATAGAGTCCGCGGCCCTTCTGGGCACGTAGCCGGCCGATCGCGGAGAGGATCTTCACGGCTTCTCGTACGACGGTCCGGCTGGTGCCCAGGCGTGCGGCGAGTTCGTTCTCGGTGGGCATCCGGTCGCCGGGCCGCAGGCGCAGCTCGGCGATGAGCTGGAGGATCTGTTCGGCCACCAGCTCATAGCGTGGCCGGTACGCGCCGGTCCGCCGTGCGTCGCCGTCCTGCTCCGGCGGCGGCGCATCGGCCGCAGCCGGCTTGGGCGTGCCGTCCACCGGCGTGCCTCCTTCGTTGCGGGTCACCCTGAGAGTATGACCCACCGTTGCCGCCCAAGGAGCATACATCTGTCGGTGTACGAAACGAAGATGAGTAAGACTTATCGTGTCGCTCGCACGTCAGGTGAGCTGGTCCAACGTCTCTCTCCTGGCCTCGTCGCCGTAACACGGCCGTAAAAATGGGCCCGCCTCTCCTCTTGACGACCTCGGGCTCCGGAGCTCTGATGAGGGACGACAGGAGTCAGCCGGGCCGAGGTGCTCGCCAGAGCCTCCGCGACGCCGCGGACCACCTCGCCCGTTCGAAGTTCGGCGAGATGAGTAGGACACATTTCCTGCCCGCCATGTGCTGGTCGGCGGGTCCCACGACGTCAGTGGAGCAGCCAATGACAAGGAAGGCCCGCGCCGACGGCGCGAAGAGATCAGGCAGGAGCCGTCGCCGCGCCGTGCTGCTGGCCCTCGGCAGCGCGTTCACGTTGACCGTCGTGGCCTGCGGGGGAGGGGGAGCCGCCGGCGGGCAGGGAGGTCTCAAGAAGGCGCCGCAGACCGACGGGCCGCTGACGGTGTGGGTGGACTCGACGCGTCTGGCGGCCGCCCGGCTCTACCAGCGGCAACATCCCGCGGTGAAGATGAACATCGTCACCTATGACGGGGACGCCAACGGTTCGAACTACCTCCAGACCAAGGTGAGCCTGTTCAACCGAATCCGCAGGGGATGGCCGGACGTCGTCTTCAGTTCGCAGAACAACGAGGTCTCCTGGGCGGTGCAGGCGGGCTTCGCCGCTCCGCTGAACAAGGGCCTGATCCCACGGTCCGTCCTCGACGGCTTCGCTCGCGGCGCCAACGACCCGTGCATGGCGAACGGCACGCTGTACTGCCTGCGCAACGACCTGTCCCAGACCGTGCTCTGGTACAACGCCGGCCTCATGAGGAAGTGGGGCTACCGGGTCCCGGCGACGTGGGAGGAGTACCGGGCGCTGGGCGAGAAGGTCGCCGCCGGGCATCCCGGGTACCTGGTCGGTTCCGCGGGTGACAACTTCACCCCCGAGATCTACATGTGGGCGAGCAAGTGCGGCGCCAACCAGATCACCGGCCCCAAGGCCGTCACGATCGACACGACGAGCGCGAACTGCACCCGGATGGCCTCACTGCTGGACACCCTGATCAAGAACCACACCATGTCCACGAGCAGCGTGTTCAGCTCCGACTTCGACAAGAACCAGGCCGGCAGGATCCTCATGCTGCCCGGCCCTTCGTGGTTCGGCGGCTCGCTGTTCCAGGGCACGTTCAAGACCCCCGCCGGCCAGATCGCGGTCGCCCCGACGCCCCAGTGGTCCGGCGACCCGGCCCCCTCCGCCGGCAACGTCGGCGGCGGCACCTGGCTGCTGTCGGCGCACAGCGCCCACCTGAAGGCCGGCACGGACTTCCTCACCTGGGTGACCACCGCGAACGACTACCAGGGAAAGGTCGCTCCCGGCTATCCGGCGTACACGGCCGCGGCCAAGGCGTGGCTGGCGAACCAGACCTCCTCCCGCTACTACGCGGGGGACATCGCCGGGCCGCTCCAGACGGAGGCCGGGCGGGTGTGGCCCGGCTGGGGATACGGCCAGTTCAGCCAGGAGGCGATCTGGGCGGCCACCGTCACACCGGGCGTGACCGCGGGCAAGACGATCGTCTCTCTCCTGCCCGCATGGCGGAACGCGATCGCGAACTACGCGCGGTCCGACGGATACAAGGTCGGCCAGTGAGGGAGGGGAACACCAGACAGGGAAGACCGGTGGGCGCTCCGTCGCACGGGGCATCGCGTATCGCGTGGCCTGGCCGGGCCGGACACGGTTTCGTCGCCCCGTACGTCGTGCTGCTGATCGCGTTCGGCGTCGTGCCGACGGTCTACGCGATCTACTTCGCCTTCACCGACGCGAGCGAGCGCTTCGCCGGACTGTCGAACTTCACCACCGCGGCGGCCGACTTCCGGTTCCTGCCGGCCATCGGGCACGTGGCGCTCTACCTGCTGGTCTGGCTCGTCTTCCTGGTGGTCCTGGTCGTCGGGCTCGCGCTTTCGCTGCACGGCCTGACCGCTCGCGCGGCCGACCGGGCCCTGCGCTTCCTGTACTACCTCCCCGGCGCGCTGGCCGGGGCGGCGAGCGCGATGGTCTGGCTGTTCATGCTCGACCCGGCGGTGAGCCCGGTGGGTTTCCTGCTGCGTGCTCTCGGCTACGACACCTTCGGCCAGGTCATCGCGCCCGGACACCTGCCGATCCTGCTGGCCTTCATCGCGTTCTGGACGGGTGCGGGCGGCTGGATCGTGGTCATGTACGGCGCGCTGAACAACATCTCCCCGGACCTGCTGGAGGCGGCCCGGATCGACGGGGCCGGGCCCTGGCAGGTCGCGTGGCGCATCCAGTTGCCGCTCCTGCGCAAGTGGATCGTCTACATGGTGATTCTGTCCTTCGCCGCGGGCACCCAGCTGTTCGTCGAGCCGCAGCTGCTGTCGCAGGCGAGCAACGGGGTGGCCGGCCGCGACTACTCGCTCAACCAGCTCTCCTACGACTTCGCCTTCCAGAACGACAACGTCGGCTCCGCGGCGGCCATCTCGGTCGAGCTGCTGGTCGTCGGGCTCGTCGTCGCGGGTCTGTTCGTCGCCAGATCGGGGTTCTTCGATGCCGACTGACCCCCGGCGGCCGGGCCGCGCCGTTCGCCGGCGGCCGCCGAACCCGCTCCGCGCCCTGGTGCTCGCGGTGTTCCTGCTGTTCTTCGTCGTCCCGGTCCTGTGGCTCCTGCTGGCGGCCACCAAGACCGACGAGCAACTCGTCCACGGCGACCCGCTCTCGGCCGGGTCCTGGTCCGCACTGCGGCACAACTGGGACGCGCTGACCTCGTACCAGGACGACGCGATCTTCCAATGGCTGGGCAACTCCGCGCTCTACTCGTTCGTCGCACTCGCGATCACACTGTGCGTGACGATTCCCGCCGGTTACGCGCTCGCGATGACCGAGTTCCGCGGTCGCCGCACTCTCCTGGTGGCGACCCTGGTCGTCATGCTCATGCCGAACGCGACGCTCGTGGTGCCGTTGTTCTTGGAGGTCGACGCGGTCCACCTGGTCGGCTCGATGTGGTCGATCATCCTGCCGTACTCGTTCTATCCGTTCGGCGTGTACCTCACCTACATCTACTTCAGCACCGCGATGCCCAGAGAACTGCTGGCCGCCGCGAAACTCGACGGCTGCTCGGAGTTCGGCGCCTTCCGCCGGATCGCCCTGCCGCTGGCCGCGCCGGTCGTCGCCCTGGTCGGGTTCTTCAGCTTCGTGGCCAACTGGACGAACTATTTCCTCCCGTACGTCCTGCTGCCCGAGAGCGGCCAGTTCCCGGTCCAGGTCGGTCTGGGCACGCTGCTGAACAACGTCCCCCAGTTCAACCCGACCGTCGGCTCGCTCGAGGTCCAGCGACCCGAGCTGGCGCTGGCCACGCTGCTGGCGATCACGCCCGTACTCGTCGTCTTCCTGTTCTCACAGCGCTTCCTGGTCGCCGGAATGCTCGCCGGCGCGACCAAGGACTGATCCCCGCGCCCCGGAATGGAGAGTCCCGGATGCATCCCGTCATCACGGCCTCGGTACCGCTGCTCGAACCGCCGGGCTGGGCGATAGCGCAGCGCCGGCTGTTCGACCTGCTCGATCACGCCTGGCGCCGGTTCGCGCGCGACTTCACCGGCCCGGACGGGCGGCTGCTCTACCACGACCGGCTCACCTCACGCGATGGCGTGGACGACTTCTACGAGACCTTCTTCAACTGGCCCCAGCTCTACCTCCTCGGCGGGGCCGACGACCTGCTCGCCGCGTCCGAACGGCACTGGGAGGGAGTCACCCGGCAGCTCACCGAACTGGGCATGCTGCATGAGGAGTACGAACGCGGCTACGACTGGTTCCACCAAGGCGAGAGCCTGCTGCTGTTCTACTTCCTGTGCATGGCCGCGCCCGAGCGCTGGACGGAGCGAGCGCTGCGGTTCGCGGATCTGTACGTCGACCCGGCGCACGGCAACTACGATCCCGCGCACCGCGTCATCCGCCGGCCCCACAACGGCAGCGACCCGCGGAGGGAAGGGCTCTTCGACGGCGACGCCTATCCCTGGCTGCCCAAAGAGGCGCGGACGTACGGCTTCCCGCTTGAGTGGGTGCTGCCGCCCGGCGCCGAGCCGGAAGCGCCGGATCGCGACCCGCGGCTCGGCGAGGAGATGCGTCGCCGCATGGGCACCGGCGACACCGCGGTCAACCTGGCCGCCGCAGGGCTCGTCCTCAACGCCTGGACGCTGTCCGGTGAGTCGCGATACCGGGACTGGATCGCCGAGTACGTCGGCGCGTGGCGCGAGCGCGCCGCCGCCAACGGCGGCGTACTGCCCGACAACGTCGCCCCGGACGGCACGGTCGGCGGCCTGCTCGAAGGCCGCTGGTACGGCGGCCACTACGGCTGGTCCTGGCCGCACGGCTGGTACAGCGTCGGGCACGCCGCCATCGTCGGCGCCCTCGCCGCCGCCGGCGCGACCGGCGACGATGCTCACCTCGACCTCGTACGCCCGGCGCTGGACGAGATCATCGCCCGCGGCGAGGTGCTGGCCTTCACCGAGGCCGATTCCAGCCTGGAGTCGAAGTGGACCGTCCAGCTCGAGGAGGACGTCCGCACACCCACGCTGCACGTGCCGTTCCGGTACGGTGACCGCGGCTGGTTCGACTACAACCCCATGTTGATGGCGGTGCCCATCGCGCTGTGGCACCACTCCGCGTCCGACGCCGACCGGGAGCGCATCGAGCGGCTGCGGGCGGCCTCCGGCTACGACTGGCGGACCGTCCGGCCGTTTCGCAGCAAGGAGGAGGCCGGGCACGAGGAGCCCTGGTTCGCCTTCCTCGCCGGCGACGATCCCGGCTACCCGGAACGGATCCTCGCCGCCGCGCAGGCTCAGGTGCGGCATCGCCTGACCCGCATGGAGCGATATCGCGGCATGGACGTGCCCGAGGCCGACATCCACGTGTGGCAGCAGTCGAACCCGGTGGTCACCGAGGCCCTCGTTCAGCTGACCTGGGGCGGGCCGCAGGTCGTCTACAACGGCGGCCTGCAGCAGGCGCGGGTGCGCTACTACGACGCCGACGCGCGGCGCCCGGGCCTTCCCCCCGAGGTCGCGGCCCTGGTGTCCCGCATCGATCCGGAGGCGACCGTCGTCGACCTGGTGAACCTCGACCCGCGGTCGGCACGCCGCGTCATCGTGCAGGCCGGGGCGTTCGCGGAGCACACCATCGGCACGGTGCGCCACACGGTCTGCGACGACCCGTCCTGGATCGGCGACATGTACGACTACGGGCACCGCCGGCCGGTCGTGGCATCGGAGGAGATCGACGTCGACGGCCCCTGGCTTCTCGTGGAGCTGCCCAGGTCGACTCGGATCCGCCTGACGCTGGATCTCGACCTGCGTACGCGCCCCCCGTCGTATCGCACGCCGTTCGACACGCAGGAGCGCGAGGGCCACTCCTCTCCGCACGCGACGTCACTCCGCGAAGGGGAGGACTCGTGACCGCTCGACGCGTCGCCTACGCCGGGGAGCGACGGCTGCGGATCGACCCCGCCGAGCCGACGCCACCGTCGCCGGGACAGGTCCGCGTCGACGTCGCCTACACCGGGATCTGCGGCACCGACCTGCACATTCTCCACGGCGACATGGACGGCCGAGTCGACCCGCCCTGTGTCATCGGCCACGAGATGTCGGGCCGGATCGCGCAGGTCGGCGCCGGCGTTCGTGACTGGCGGCCGGGGGACCCCGTCACCGTCATGCCGCTGGTTCCCTGCCGGACCTGCCCGGCCTGCCGTGCGGGCCACGCGCACCTCTGTCACCGTCTGGTCTTCCTCGGCATCGACGCGGCGGGATCCCTGCAGAACAGCTGGACCGTGCCCGCGTCCACGCTGGTCCGGCTCCCCACGGACCTGGCCCTGGAGCACGCCGCCCTCGTCGAGCCCACCGCCGTGGCCGCACACGACGTACGGCGCGCGGAGCTACGGCCGGGGGAGCAGGCGGTCGTGGTCGGCGGCGGCCCGATCGGGCTGCTCATCGCGATCGTCGCCCGGCGGTCCGGGGCGGGCGTGCTGCTGGTGGAACCGGACCCGTACCGGCGCTCCGTCGCCGAGGGACTCGGTCTGACCTGCGCCGATCCGGGCGGAGGCGACCTCGCCGAGTTCGTCGAGCGATGGACCGGCGGAGCGGGTGCCGCTGCGGCGTTCGAGGTCTCCGGCACGGCGGCCGGCGTCACCGCCGCCGTCGACGCGCTGGCCGCCCGCGGCCGCATGGTTCAGGTCGCCATTCACCCCGTCGCGCGGGAGATCAGCCTCCACCGTTTCTTCTGGCGCGAACTGACCCTGCTCGGCGCGCGCCTGTACGACCGGGCCGACTTCGAGACGGCCGTCGGCCTCATCGCCGAGGGGGAGATCCCCGCCCGAGCGCTGATCTCGCGGATCGAACCCCTCGATCGGGCGGCGCAGGCGTTCGCGGCGCTCGAATCCCGGGCGGACGTCATGAAGGTCCTGGTCGACTGCAGGACGAACGAGAAGGCGGACTCGCGATGACCGATCCGCGAGCCTTCGCACCGAACGGAAGGCTCGCGGTGGTCACCGGCGCGTCTGGATGAGGCACGCCGGTCAGGTCAGCTGCGACTCCACTTCTGGTTGCCCTGGCCATTGCAGGTCCAGATCTCCACGGCGGTGCCGTTGGCGGTGGCCTGGCCCGTGACGTCCAGGCACAGCCCCGAGCCCACGCCGACCACGGTGCCGTCGGCGTTCAGGTGCCACTGCTGGTTCGCTCCGCCGTTGCAGGTCCAGATCTCCACCCGCGTGCCCGGGCTGGTGGCGTTGTTCGGCACGTCCAGGCACTTCCCGCCGTACACCGTCAGCTCGTTGCTCGCATTGAGGGTCCACTGCTGGCCCGCACCGCCGTTGCAGTCGTAGATCTGCAGGTAGGTGCCGTCGCTCTGGGACCCGTTCGGCACGTCCAGGCACCGGCCGGAGGCGGTGCCGCGCAGTACACCGGTGGTCGGGCCGCCGCCGTCGCCGGGCCGGACTCCCGCGGCCGCCATCACCGACTGCGCGCCCGACGGCCAGGTGTTGTTGCTCACCAGCGTGTTGCCGGACACCGAGTTGCCGCGGTCGCCATTGTTGATATTGGTCCCGCCGTTGCTGTACCAGTTGCCGGCGAGGGTCAGGGTTCCGGTGTTGTTGTTGCCGTTGGCGTTCTCGACCGCCCAGGTTCCGCCGACGGAGGAGAAGACGTTCCCCGAAGCGGTGAAATACCGCGATCCCTCATCGAAGTACAGGCCGAAGTAACCGTTCGTCCGCAGGCAGTAGTTGCCGCTGATGACCCCGCCCGGGTTCGCCGAGAGCGTGTAGACGCATCCGCCGTCGTTCATCTGTTGCATGACGTCGTGCACGTAGTTGCCGGTGATCTGGTCGTTCGACGCGGTCGTCGCCGTGCTGTAGCGCGGCTGGTAGTTGTACAGGCCGCGGTTGGCGTAGTCGTTGCTGCCGCCGGCGTCGTTGGCACCCCAGCCGAAGCCGACCGAGATGCCGGAGTACGGCATGTTGTACACCTCGTTGTGAGTGATCGTGGCGTTCGTGACGTACGTCGGCAGGAACGAGGTGATGCCGCGATAGTCCAGGCCGATGTCGTGGACGACGTTGTCGCTGATCGTGAGGTTCTTGTTGACCATCCGCTGGTCGCCGGGGTGGTGCGCGTCGGCCTGCACACCGCCCGCGACGATGGCGCCGGCCGCGTCGCCGGTGAAGACCGAACCGCTGACGGTGACGGAGGTGGTGCCCAGGCCGACACCGCTGGCGTGGGCGTTCGCGTCGTTCCCGATGCCCACCGCGTTCTGGCCGAGGTCGACGAACTGGTCGCGGCCGAACGTGATGCCGCTTGCCGCGGACACCTGGACCGCCGCGGGCATCTGGCTCCAGTGCGGCCGGGCGGCCTCGAACTGGGTGCAGCCGGAGTTACAGGAGCCGAACGCGGGCCAGGACCGGTCGCCGGACAGGTAGGCGCCGGTCTGCTGGTCGGCGTACCCCTGGCCGCCGCTCGGGCCCAGCCAGCTCGTGCCGGTGAAGGTGATGCCGGTGAAGGCGAGGTCGTGAGCGGGTGAGTCGTAGGTGCCACCGACGTCGAGCAGCGACTGCAGCAGCGGCAACTCGACATCGGCGCTGCTCATGCTCTGCCCGGAACGCGGGATGTAGTAGAGGGTGCCCGTCGTGGTGTTGAGATACCACTCGCCGGGCGAGTCGAGGAACTCGTAGGCGTTCTCCAGGTACAGGGGGCCGGCCCGGAACGGGCTGCTCAGCGTGTCGTAGCCGAAGTTGTTGTTGTTCCACGCCGGCTGCTGCATCGTCAGAACGTTGCCGCCGATGCTCTGCACGGGCGAGTACCGGTCGGTGAACGAACCGACACTCTCGACCTCGACGCGGTTCTGGCCGGCCAGGTTGTTCAGATAGCTCAGGGCGCTGTTGGAGAACCGCATGCCGGTGGCGGTGAAGGTGAAGTCCGACCGGTTCACGCTGGTGCGCGCGCGCGTGGCCGGTGCACCGTCGACGTACAGCTGCCGGGTGTCGACGCCGGTTCCGACGTTCGCCTTCCAGATGTTCTTGGACGAGTCGGCGAGGCTCCACCCGGTGACCGCCTTCGCGCCGCTGATCACCGGATGCGCGCCGGACGCCGCCTGCCAGCTGACCGTGTGGCCGCCGGTACCGGAGTCGGCGGCGGTGAACCGCAGCGGCGAGGTCTGCCGGTAGACCCCGTCGGCGAGCTCTACCGCGATATCGCCGGACATAGAGCCGTTCATCGATCGGACCGCCGCCTGCGCTCCCGCCAGTGAACAGGGCTGCCCGGCCGAACACGCGCTGCCGCTCCCCGACGGCGACGCGTAGATCGTCGTGGTCGCCGCCGAGGCGGAAGCCGCGGGAACGATCAGGGCGGCCGCCGCGAGCGGCCCGACCGCGGCGGCTCTGAGGGCGGCGGGTGCCCTCCGGCGTCTCAGGAGGAACGGAGACGAAGACATTGGCGGGCCTCCCAGGTCGGTCGTCGATCGCGGCGCTTTGTCGAATCGATTCGCTAGGCGCGGTTTCGAGCGGATGCTACGGCCGGCGCCGATCCGGGTCAACGGCTTCCACCGGCGTTCACGGGTGTCATGCCCCGTCGGCTCTGGTAAGTCGTGAAAGCTCATTGACACGCCCGACCTACGCATTTAACGTCCAGGCCGAATCGGTTCGACATCTGTACGAGATGTCGAACAGGTGATGCGAATGAGTCTCGTCCGCTGAAGGGACAAGCCCCATGCCACGAATCAGCCGCATCCTCCGGCGGCTACGCGTCACGGTGGTCGTGCTGACCGGTGTCTTACTGGCCGCGAGCGGTGTCGTGGGCACCGTGACGACGCCGGCCCGGGCGGCCACCTCGATCACCGTCAACGGTGCGTCGGGCGGTCGTACGTTCGACGGCGTCGGCGCGGTCAGCGGCGGCGGCGGCAACAGCCGGCTGCTGATCGACTATCCCGAGCCGCAGCGCGGCCAGATCCTGGACTACCTGTTCAAGCCGGGCTACGGGGCCGCCCTGCAGATGCTGAAGGTCGAGATCGGCGGTGACACCAACTCTACCAGCGGCGCCGAGCCCAGCCACTCCCACTTCCGCGGCGATCTGAACTGCGATCGTGGCTACGAGTGGTGGATCATGGAACAGGCCAAGGCGCGCAACCCCGGCATCAAGCTGGTCGGGCTGGCCTGGGGCGCGCCGGGATGGATCGGCAACGGCACCTTCCTGTCCACCGACATGATCAACTATCTGGTGTCGTGGCTGGGCTGCGCCAAGCAGCACAACCTGTCGATCGACTACCTGACGGCCGCGCAGAACGAGAAGCTGTGGGACGTCAACTGGACGATCAACCTCCGCAACGCGCTGAACGCGGCCGGCTATTCGAACGTCAAGATCATCGTCGGCGACCAGTACCCGGGTGCCTGGGTCGGGGCCGACCAGGTCGCGAGCAACGCCACCTTCCGGGCCGACGTCGACGTCCTGAGCGGACACTATCCGTGCGGATACCTGAGCGCGCAGACCTCATGCTCGGTGCCGTCGAACTTCACGAGCTCCGGAAAGACGCTGTGGTCGAGCGAGAACGGCTCGCAGGACTACAACGGGGGTGCCGCGCCGCTGGCACGGGGCGTCAACCGGTCCTATATCGACGGCAAGATGACCGCCTACCTGAACTGGGATCTGATCGCCTCGGTCACGCCGAACATCCCGTGGCCGACCGTCGGGCTCATCCTGGCGAACCAGCCGTGGTCGGGCTGGTACGCCGTCGGCAAGGACAGCTGGGCGCTCGCGCACACCACTCAGTTCACCGCCCCCGGGTGGAAGTACCTCGACTCCTCCAGCGGCTATCTCGGCGGCAACCGGAACAACGGCAGCTACGTGTCACTGAAGTCGACGAACAACACCGACTACAGCACGATCATCGAGACCGCGGACGCCACGAGCGCCCAGACGCTGAACTTCGGCGTCACCGGAGGACTGTCCACGGGGGCGGTGCACGTGTGGGCGACCAACCTCAACTCCGGTAACCCGGCCGACTACTTCGTGCACACCGCCGACATCACCCCGTCCGGCGGGAACTTCTCCCTCACCGTCCAGCCCGGCTACCTCTACACCGTCACGACCACCACCGGGCAGGGCAAGGGCACGGCCACCAGCCCGGCCCAGGGCGCGCTGAACCTTCCGTACGGCGACGACTTCGACTCCTACTCCGCGGGCCACGAGGCGAAGTACCTCATGGACATGCAGGGCGCCTTCGAGGCGAGCGCCTGCGGCGGCGGCCGGTCCGGCATGTGCGTCCGCCAGGGCAGCACGCAGGCCGCGATCGGGTGGAAGCCGATCTCCGACCCGTACGCACTGCTGGGCAACACCGGCTGGACCAACTACACCGTCTCCTCCGACGTGCTGCTGGAGAAGTCCGGGTACGCCGAGGTCATCGGGCGCGCCGGCGCGCAGAGCACCGGCGACCCGAACGGACTGAACGCCTACTACCTGCGGGTCAGCGACACGGGAGCCTGGTCGATCCTGCGCTCGAACACCAGCGCGCAGTGGACGACGTTGCGCACTGGCACGACCTCGGCACTCGGCACGAACCGCTGGCACACCCTCGCACTGGGCTTCTCCGGCGGCACCATCACCGCCACCGTCGACGGCGCCTCTCTTGGCTCGGTGAGCGACTCCGCCTACGGCGCGGGCCAGATCGGCCTGGGAACGAGTCAGGGCGAGACCGCGCAGTTCGACAACCTCAAGATCACCCCCGGCTCGGGCGGCGGTACGGGCGGGTCGCCGTCCGCGCTGATCAACACCGGCTCCGGCCGTTGCCTCGACGTCCCGAACGTCTCCCAGACCAACGGCACGCAGGCCGAACTCTGGGACTGCAACGGCGGAACGAACCAGCAGTGGACGCCGACCTCGTCCAAGCAGCTCCAGGTGTACGGCGCCAAGTGCCTGGACGCGGAGGGCGCCGGAACGTCCGCCGGCACCCACGTGATCATCTGGGACTGCAACGGCGGCGCCAACCAGCAGTGGAACCTCAACACCGACGGCACCGTCACCGGCGTCCAGTCCGGCCTGTGCCTCGACGCGGTCAACGGCGGCACCGGCAACGGAACGCTGATCGACCTGGGCACCTGCACCGGCGGCGGCAACCAGAAGTGGTCGCGGGGCTGACCCCGCGAGCTGATCGGCCGGTCCCCGGTCCGCCGCCGGCGGGCCGGGGACCGGCCCCGGCTCGCCGCCCCGTGCCACGCCGGCCCGGTGGTTCAGCGCGGCGTGGGTGCCGGACCGGTGCTGTTCCGGAGCGAGATCGGCGGAGTGAACAGATGGTGCGGGGGCGGGGAGTCCGGCTCGGCGATACGGCCGATGAGGAACTCCACGGCCGCCGCGCCCATGTCGGCCGCCGGCACGTCGGCGGCGGTGAGCTCGGGATGGAACTGCTCGGCCCAGTACCGCGCGGCGACGCCGGCCACGGAGAACCGCGCCGGGATCTCCAGACCGGCGCGGTCGAGCGCGCGCTGCACCCCGGGCAGGGCCGCCTCGTTGACCGTGACCGCCGCGGTCACCTCGGGATGGGTTCGCAGGATCTCCTGGACGCAGGACTCTCCGGCCGCCGCGTTGTCGGCGCAGCAGAACTCGAACCCTTCCACGCCGCGGCGGGCGACCGCCTCGTTGAAGCCCTCGCGCGCTCGGTGGGCGGGGCCGTAGCCCGAGGCGACCAGCTCGGCCGAACGGTTGACCAGTGCGAGATGCCGGTGCCCGAGGTCGACCAGATGGTTCGTGCATCGTTCGGCCAGCGACGCGTAGTCCACGTCGACCCAGCACGTGTCCTGCGGCCGCGTGGTGCGCCCGATGGTGACGAACGGCAGCCCCATGTCGCGCAGCCGCTCGACGCGCGGATCCTTCAGGCGGACCTCCATGAGGATCACGCCGTCCACCCGGCGCCCGCCGACGATCCGCTCGAACGAGCGGTCGTGGTCGTCGGCCGCGGGGGAGAGCAGCACGTCGAGATCGGCACGGTCGGCGGCAGCCATGACGCTGGCGACGAAGTCCAGTTGCATGAACGTCAGCCGGTCCCGGACCGGTGGGACGACCAGTCCGAGGGTGCGGGTACGACCCTCCTTCAGCGCGCGGGCGGCGGCGTTGGGCCGGTAGCCCAGCTCGTCGATGACCGACTGGATGCGCTGCCTGGTCGCCTCGGACACGGACCGCTTGCCGCTGAGGGCGTACGACACCGTGCTGCGCGATACGCCGGACCGGCGGGCGATCTCCCCGATGTTCATCAAGCTCCTTCGCGGCGTCGGCGGCCGTGGACCTGTCGACCGGCGCGCGCGGTCGGTGCCGCGAGTCGAATCGATTCGTAGACGAGGAAAGAGTATAGTCACCCGACTTTTTGCCGGGCAACGCTCCGCCCCCTGGCGTGGCCGTCCCGGTGCGAGCGCCTTCCCGGCCTGACGGGCGTGGCCGGCGTGAAAACTTTCACGCCGGCCGGCCCCGAACCGAGGTGCCGATGCCTGCTCCGCAAGGCCTCTACCAGGGAAGACCGCCACCGTTCGATCGCGCCGGGCCCGAGGGCGAAACCTGGCATTGACCCCCACTCAACCCCGCCGTAACATCCCAGCGAATCGATTCGCGAATCGGTTCGACACATCCTGCCACTCGCGGTTCGGCCCGGACCGAAGGAAGCCCGATGAGTTCGAGAGCAAGACTCGGCCGCCTCGCGGCCGCGGCCGCCACGGCCCTCGCGTTGCTGATCCCCCTGTCGGCGCCGGCTCAGGCCGCGACCGAGTCGATGAACGTGAACCTGGCCGCCACGACCGGACCGTCGACCGGTGTCGGCGAGGGATTCCTGTACGGCGTCAACCAGGACGGGACGCAGCCGCCGGACCAGTACCTGCAACCGCTCCGTCCCAACGCCTACCGCGCCGGCGGGCATGTGAACCGGGCCTGGATCGGGGACGGCTACCGGTACGGCTCCCAGACGCAGACGGACGTCAACACGGTGATCGCGCAGGCCAGGCGGTTCGCTCCGTACAACGCCGAGTTCCAGGTCATCGTCACCGACCTGTACGGCCTGGACGGAGGGCAGCCGTCCAACACCGTGTATCCGTGCGACAACGGGGACTGCTCCAACTGGGTGAGCTTCATCGACGCCACGGTGGGCGCGCTCCAGGCGTCGGGGCTGAAGTTCGCCTACGACATCGACAACGAGCCGGACATCTCCGTCTTCTGGACGCGAGGCGTGAACAGCACCCAGTACTTCCAGATGTGGGACACGGCGTACCGGGAGATCCGCCGCATCGCCCCGAACGCGAAGATCGTGGGGCCGTCGTTCGCCTTCACCCCGCTCGGCAACCGGAGCGAGTGGCAGACGTGGCTGGCGCACGTCAAGTCCGCCGGGACGGTGCCCGACGAGATCACCAACCACGACGAGGGCGACGTCGACGACCCGGTTGCCGTGTCACAGGCCCTCAACGGCGCGCTGGACTCCGCCGGAATCACGCGCCGCCCGCTGTCGGCGAACGAGTACCAGCCGGCGGACCGGCAGACCGCCGGAGTGACGGCCTGGTACCTGGCCCGCTTCGCCCAGTCCGGCTACACCAACGCGATGCGCGGCAACTGGGTCTGCTGCCTGATTCCCAACCTGACCGGCATCGTCGCGGTGAACGGCGGTAGCTTCGCGGCCACCGGCAACTGGTGGGCGTTCCGCACGTACGCCGACCTCACCGGCAGCCTGGTCGCCACCTCCGGGCAGGTCGGCAGCACGGCGATCTCCGCCGCGGAGGACAGCGCGAACAAACGCGCCGTCGCCGTCATCGGGGACTCGGGCGGCTACACCGGCGGCGCGTCCGTGACGTTCAGCGGGCTGTCGTCGGTGCCCTGGCTGGCGAACAACGGCAGCGTCCATGTCACCGTCTACCGCATCCCGGACCAGTCCCCGCTGGGCTCCCGCCCGGTCGTCCTCGACCAGGACATGAGCGCCGCCGGCGGCTCCGTCACCGTGCCCTTCACCTTCCAGGCCTCGCACGACGCGTTCGGTGTCTACCTGACGCCGGGATCGGGCGGTGGCACGGGCGATTCGTTCCCGAGCGGCTACCACCAGCTGGTGGTCGGTAACGACGGCCTGTGCCTGGACGTGTACGGCAATTCGGGTGCGTCGGGTGCGGCGATCGATCAGTGGTCGTGTAACGGTCAGTCGAATCAGCAGTTCCAGTTCGTGGCCGGGTCGAATGGTTTTGGGGAGTTGCAGGCGCAGAACTCCGGTCTGGTGGTGGCGGTTTCGGGTGGTTCGACGTCGCAGGGGGTTCCGGACATCGTGCAGCAGGCCCGTGATGGTGGGGCGGGTTCGATGTGGAAGCCGGTGGCGCAGTCCGATGGGTCGTGGGCGTTCCAGAACCAGAACAGCGGCCTGTGCCTGGACGTGTACGGCGCGGGGAGCAACACGGGTCAGCAGCTGGATCAGTGGCCGTGCAAGAACGCGGCGGGTGGCAACCAGGACTTCAGCCCCCGCTGACGACCGGCCAATCCCATCTCGGAAAGACGGAGGTTCCCATGTCCTCAGTCCATGCCGGCCTGCGCCGGCCGGCCCGGCTGCTGGCCACGTGCCTGCTGGCCGTGGCGGCGGTCGTGCTCGCCCTGTGCGCGCAGACGGCGGTGAACAACGCCTCGGCGGCGTCGTTACCGTGTGACATCTACGCGGCCGGCGGGACACCGTGCGCGGCGGCGCACAGCACGACCCGCGCGCTGTTCGCCTCCTACAGCGGGCCGCTCTACCAGATCCAGCGCAAGTCCGATCAGAAGTACCTCGACATCAACCCGCTGTCGGCGGGCGGATACGTCGACGCGGCGCCGCAGGTGTCGTTCTGCGCCGGCACGTCGTGCACGATCACGAAGATCTACGACCAGACCACCAACCACAACGACATGCCGATCTCCTGGGGCGGTTACTGGAAGGGGCCCGGCCCGAACGGCGCGGACATCGGCGCGGACGCCATGGCACTGCCGGTCACCATCGGCGGGCACGCGGCGTACGGGATCAAGTCGACGCCCGGCACCGGGTACCGGGTCGACAACGCCAGAGGCGTGCCGACCGGCTCCCAGCCCGAAGGCATCTACATGGTGACCTCGTCGAACTACGTGAACCAGTGGTGCTGCTTCGACTACGGCAGCGGCGAGAACTCCCACACCGACACCGGCAACGCCACCATGAACGCGATCGAGTGGGGTACCGCCTGCTGGTTCGGCGGGTGCGTCGGATCGGGCCCATGGGTGGAGGCCGATCTGGAGAACGGGATGTACCACACCGGAACCGGGTCGAACAAGGATCCGAACAATTCCGGGGTGCACTTCCCGTTCGTCAGCGCGTGGGAGAAGAACAACGGCACCAGTAATTTCACTCTCAAATACGGCAACGCGGCCAGCGGGGGACTGACGACGCCGTATTCCGGCGCGTTGCCCAACGGCTATTCGCCGATGCGCACCGACAGTTCGATCCTGCTGGGCACCGGCGGAGACAACAGCGTCAGCGGCCAGGGCGAGTTCTTCGAGGGCGCCGTGACGAAGGGCTATCCGTCCGACGCGACGGAGAACGCGGTGCAGGCGAGTATCACGGCCGCGGGGTACGGGTCGGGCGGTGGCACGGGCGGTTCGTTCCCGAGTGGCTACCACCAGCTGGTGGTGGGCAACAACGGCTTGTGCCTGGATGTGTATGGGAACACGTCGACGTCGGGTGCGGCGATCGATCAGTGGTCGTGTAACGGTCAGTCGAATCAGCAGTTCCAGTTCGTGCCGGGGGCGAATGGTTTTGGGGAGTTGCAGGCGCAGAATTCTGGTCTGGTGGTGGCGGTTTCGGGTGGTTCGACGTCGCAGGGGGTTCCGGACATCGTGCAGCAGGCCCGTAACGGTGCGGCGGGTTCGATGTGGAAGCCGGTGGCGCAGTCCGATGGGTCGTGGGCGTTCCAGAACCAGAACAGCGGCCTGTGCCTGGACGTCTATGGCGCGGGAAGCAACACGGGTCAGCAGCTGGATCAGTGGCCGTGCAAGAACGCGGCGGGTAGCAACCAGGACTTCAGCCCCCGCTGACGGCCGTCCCCCGACCGGCTGAGCGGAGCCGGGCCCCAAGGAGCAGAACTGTGCAGACCTCATCTCTCCGTCCAATCGGCCGTGTCGCCGGCGAAAGACGGCGGTCACCGGTCGCCGCGTACGTGGTGGCCGTTCTGGCCCTCCTGATCACGGCCGTGGCGGCGTGGTCGACACCGGCCTCGGCGGCCGGCACGGGCCCCTGTGACATCTACGCCGCGGGCGGCACGCCGTGCGTCGCCGCGCACAGCACGGTGCGCGCGCTCTACGGCTCCTACAGCGGCAACCTTTACCAGGTCCGGCGTTCCTCGGACAGCGCGACGAGGAACATCGGCGTCCTGAGCGCGGGCGGCTTCGCCGACGCCGCGGCCCAGGACTCCTTCTGCGCCGGCACCACGTGCGTCATCACCGTCGTCTACGACCAGTCCGGGCATGGCAACGATCTGTGGTACCAGGGATCCAGCACGGTGCCCGGGTCCAGCCAGAGCAGCCCGGCGAAGGCGACGTCCGAGTCCCTGACGGTCGCCGGCAACAAGGCCTACTCGCTCTACATCAACCCCGGTAACAGCTACTGGAGGGACGGCCACTCGACGGGCGTACCGACCGGCACCGCGCCCGAGGGCATGTACATGGTGACCAGCGGCACGCACGTCAACGGTGGTTGCTGCTTCGACTACGGCAACAGCGAGACCGACCGCAAGGCGGACAACGCCGGCGCCATGGATGCGATCAACTTCAGCACCTCGTGCTGGTTCGGCGGCTGCTCCGGTTCGGGCCCCTGGGTGCAGGCGGACCTGGAGTGGGGGTTGTACCCCGGTGGAAGCCAGTCCTGGAACCCGAACCAGCGGGCCTTCACCAACCGGTACGTCACGGCGATGCTGAAGAACAACGGCACCTCGCGATTCGCCATCAAGGGCGCGGACGCCCAGTCCGGTGGTCTCACCACCCTGTGGGACGGCGGCCTCCCGAACGGGTACAGCCCCATGAAGAAGCAGGGCGCCATCGTGCTCGGCAGCGGCGGTGACTGCTGCAAGCCCGGTGGCGGCGCCAACCTCAGCGCCGGCACCTTCTACGAGGGCGCCATGGTCTCCGGCTACCCCTCCGACGCGACCGAGAACGCGGTGCAGGCCAACCTGGTGGCCGCAGGATACGGGGCAGGGGGCGGCTCGGGCGGCTCCTTCCCGAGCGGCTACCACCAGCTGGTGGTGGGCAACAACGGCCTGTGCCTGGACGTGTACGGCAATTCGGGTGCGTCGGGTGCCGCGATCGACCAGTGGTCGTGTAACGGGCAGAGCAACCAGCAGTTCCAGTTCCTGCCTGGGTCCAACGGTTATGGGGAGTTGCAGGCGCAGAACTCGGGTCTGGTGGTGGCCGTCGCGAACGGCTCGACCTCCCAGGGGGTGCCGGACATCGTGCAGCAGGCGCGCAACGGTGCGGCGGGTTCGATGTGGCGGCCGGTGGCGCAGTCCGATGGGTCGTGGGCGTTCCAGAACCAGAACAGCGGCCTGTGCCTCGACGTCTATGGCGCGGGGAGCAATACCGGCCAGCAGCTGGACCAGTGGCCGTGCAAGAACGTGGCCGGCGGAAACCAGGACTTCACTCCGCGCTGACGACGGGCCCCGAACCCGACACCCCGTTCTCCGGCAGGCGGGCGACGCCGAGGTCACGCCGCGCCCGCCTGCCGGCCAGCCGACCCGTGCGGTGAACGGCCGTGACCCCATCCGAAATGGAGGTACCGACGTGACCCGGAATGAAACCGCGCGCAGACCGAGAAACGGCCGGCCCGCCTTCGCGGCGGGGGTGGCGATGATCGTGGTGATGTTCATGGCGCTCGGCGCCGCGCCGGCTCGGGCGGCGACGACGCTGAAAAGCCTCGCCGAGGCGAAGGGGCGGTACTTCGGCACCGCGCTGACGGCCGGCGATCTGGGCGTCAGCGGCGAGATGAACGTCGCGACGGCGCAGTTCGACATGGTCACCCCGGGCAACGAGATGAAGTGGGACACGACCGAGCCCTCGAACGGGTCCTACAACTTCGGGCCGGGCGACCAGATCCTCAATTTCGCCCAGGCGCACGGCATGCGGGTGCGGGGGCACAACCTGGTGTGGCACGCCCAGTTACCGGGCTGGGTGTCCAGCCTTCCCTCAAGCCAGGTCAAGTCGGCGATGGACGCGCACATCACGACCGAGGCGACCCACTACAAGGGGAAGGTGTACGCCTGGGACGTGGTGAATGAGCCGTTCAACGAGGACGGCAGCCTGCGGGCGGACGCGTTCTCCAACGCGATGGGCAGCGGGTACATCGCCGAGGCGTTGCGGACGGCGCACGCGGCCGACCCGAACGCGAAGCTGTATCTGAACGACTACAACATCGAAGGGGAGAACGCCAAGAGCAACGGGATGTACAACCTGGCGCAGTCGCTGCTGTCCCAGGGCGTCCCGTTGAACGGCATCGGACTGGAGAGTCACTTCATCGTCGGGCAGGTCCCCTCCTCGATGCCGGCCAACATGCAGCGGTTCGCCGCTCTCGGCCTGGACGTGGCCGTCACCGAGCTCGACGACCGCATCCAGCTGCCGGCCTCCGGTTCCGCCCTTGCGCAGCAGGCCACCGACTACGGCACCGTGGTCAACGACTGTCTGGCGGTGTCCCGCTGCGTCGGCGTCTCCCAGTGGGGCGTCGACGACGGGCACTCGTGGATTCCCGGCACGTTCCCCGGTTACGGTGCCGCCACGATGTACGACTCCAACTACCAGCCCAAACCGGCCTACAACGCCACCGTCACCGCTCTCGGCGGCTCCTCTTCGGGCGGTGGCGGCGGCGAACTGCACGCGGTGAGCGCGGGCAAGTGCCTCGACGTGCCGAACTCCAGCACCACGGCCGGTACCCAGCTGCAGATCTGGGCCTGCTCCGGCGCGAGCAACCAGATGTGGACGCACACCGCCGCGAACGAGCTCACCGTCCAGATCGGCGGCTCGACCCTCTGCCTGGACGCCTACAACAAGCAGACCTCGCCCGGAACGAAGGTCGAGACCTGGCCGTGCAACGGCGGCGCGAACCAGCAGTGGCAGCTCAACGCGAACGGCACCGTGACCGGCGTGCAGTCCGGCCTGTGCCTGGACGTGAGCGGAGCGTCGACCGCCAACGGCGCCCTGGTCCAGCTGTGGACCTGCAACGGCGGCGGCAACCAGCAGTGGACCCTCGGATGACGAGGGGCGATTCGCCGGTATGACGCCTGTGCCGGGCCGGCATCGTACGCCGGCCCGGCACGACCCGGACCGGGCGCCGCCGACGGCTCACCGTCCCGATCAGGGGGCGAGGCGGGGAGCGGTGCCCGTACTGGCCCGCAACACGATGGGAGGCACGAGGAGGCGATCGCGCGCGGGAGCGCCGGCGATGCGCTCCAGCAACAGGTCGATGGCGATCCGGCCCATCTCCCGGGCGGGCACGTCGGCCGCGGTCAGCGCCGGGGTCACCGCGTCGGCCCACCGGGCGCCGGCGATGCCCGTGACGGACATGTCACGCGGGATCGTACGGCCCGCGGCGGTGATCCCTCGGTACAGCCCGCCCAGGGACGCCTCGTTGACGGTGACGATGCCGGTGGTCTCGGGATGGTCGGCCAGGATCCGTGCCGCGCACCGCTCGCCGCCCATGGCGTCGTCCTCACAGGGGTAGGCGGCGCCGTTCAGGCCGAGCTCGCGGACGGCCAGATCGAATCCGTCCTGCCCGCGGTGGGCCGACTCGTACCCCGACCGCAGGAGCGCCTCGGACCGGTTGACGAACGCCAGCCGCCGGTGGCCCAGGTCGGACAGATGCTGCACACACCGGCGTACCAGGGTTCGGTAGTCCAGATCGACCCAGGCCGTGCCGTCAGGGTCGCTGATGCGGCCGATCGTGACGAAGGGGAAGGCGCTCTCGCGCATCCGCTCGACGCGGGCGTCGTGCAGCCGGATCTCCATGAGGATCGCGCCGTCGACGCGCCGCTCTCCGATCAGACGCTGGAAGGATCGTTCCTCGCCCGCGTCGGCCACGGACAACAGCACGTCGTAGTCGCGGCCCGCGGCGGCCTCCGTGACCCCGCCGATGAAGTCGAGCTGCATGTCGGTGTAGTGGTTGCCGGCGGGCGGGAAGACCAGGCCAAGGGTCCTGGTCTCGCCACGGGCCAGCGCGCGGGCGGAGGCGTTCGGCCGGTACCCCATCTCTTCGATCACCCGCTGGATGCGCCGGCGCGTGCTCTCCGAGACCGGCCGCTTACCGGACAGAGCGTACGAGACGGTGCTGCGCGAGACCTTGGCGCGGCGCGCCACCTCACCGATGTTCACCGACGATGTTTCGAACCGACTCAAACATGCCTCCGGAGCAGAGTTCGCGGACGGCCGACCGTCGCATGGGCGCGAACCGGTTCGGAGGTGGCCAGTCTACGCCGGGTCGCCGCCTGGGCCCAGGGATCCAGGGCGAACCGGCCGCGGCCCATTGACCCCACGGGGATGCGGGCTTATGTTCGGGCGAACCGACGCGAACCGGTTCGACTCCCCGTGCGAAGAGCGGTGCGGAAGCCGTCCGGTCCGGCGGGCGCCGAACGCGCGAGAGGGGAGAATCCCGTGAGGACACGACCGTTGTGGCGACACGTCGCCGGTCTCGGACTGGTCGCCGCCGTACTGTCCGGCGGCATGGCCGGCTGCGCGTCATCGGACGACGGAGCCGGATCCCGGTCGGGGAGCGGCACGTACACGATCTGGGACCCCTATCCCCAGTTCGACAAGGGCTCGGCATGGGCGCGGCTGCTCGACAGGTGCGGCGGCGACGCGGGAGTGACCGTCAGGCGGACCGGTTTCGACACGACCGACCTGACGACCAAGGCCCTGCTCGCCGCGCAACAGGGCAACGCCCCCGATGTGCTGGTCGTCGACAACCCCGTGGTCTCCACTCTCGCCGAGGCGGGCGTGCTCGTCCCCAACGACCAGGCGCGGATCGTCACGTCCGCGATTGAGCCGAACCTGCTCGGCGCCGGACGGGTCGGCGGGCAGACGTACGGCGTCCCGATCGGCGCCAACACCCTCGCCCTCTTCTACAACAAGGCGGTCCTCAAGAGCGCCGGCGTCGACGCCGCGTCGGTGCGGGACTGGGCCTCCCTGACCACCGCGCTGGCCAAAATCACCGCGGCGGGAAAGAAGGGCATCACGTTCTCGGCCATCGGCACTGAGGAGGGCAGCTTCCAGTTCCTGCCGTGGTTCTGGGGCGCGGGCGCCCAGCTGACCCGGCTGGACTCCCCGGCCGGCGTGGCGGCGCTGTCGCTGTGGACCGGCTGGCTGAGGAAGGGGTACGCGCCGAACTCGGTGTTGAACAACACCCAGACGACGAGTTGGCAGGAGTTCGCGACCGGCAGGTACGCGTTCGGCGAGAACGGCACCTGGCAACTCGCGAACGCCGAGAGGGTGGGCTTCGACTACGGCATCATCCCCATACCGGCCGAGCACGGCGGCACCGCACCGGCGCCGACGGGCGGCGAGTTCGTCACGGTCCCCGTACAGAGGAAGACCAGCCGATACGCGACCTCGGAGAAGCTGGTGGCCTGCCTGACCAACACCGGCAATCTGTACACGACCGACAGGACACTGTCGTACGTCGCACCGACCGGCGTGGTGCAGGCCAAGCAGGTCGCGTCGGAGCCCGGCCTGAAGGTGTGGTTGGACGCCGTACGTGCGGCGAAGCCGCGCACCGGCGACGGCCTGGGCACCAAGTACCCCAAGATCTCCCAGCCGATGTGGACGGCGGTGCAGGCGGCGCTCAGCGGATCGAAGCCGCCGCAGGCGGCACTGTCGGCCGCGCAGTCCGCGGCGGCCGCCGCGACTCGGTGAGCCCCGGCTCGCGACGAGGGGACGGCGGAATGAGCGATCTGATCCGGGCACCGGGGGAGGCGCGGCGACGGCGGCCGGCGGACGGACACGGCGACGCGGCCGGCACGGCGGCGGCCCGGGCGCACGCGCGGGCTCGGCCGGCGCGGGCCCGCTCGAGCCGGTGGACGGCCTGGGCGTTCCTCGCCCCGGTCCTCGCGTACCTCGTGCTCTTCTACGCGTATCCGCTGTACCGCAACCTCGACCTGAGCCTGCGGAACTACACGGTGCGGTCGTTCGTACGTGGCGGCGCGCCGTTCACCGGGGCGAAGAACTACACCACCGTCGTCCACGACCCGATCTTCGTGCCCGCGCTGGTGCACACCATGGTCTTCACGCTGGTGTCGCTGGCGTTCCAGTTCACGATCGGCATGGGGCTGGCCGTGTTCTTCAGCCGGCACTTCCGGCTGTCGGCGACGTTGCGCGCGCTGTTCCTCGTACCGTGGCTGCTGCCGTTGATCGTGTCGGCGTCCACGTGGTCGTGGATGCTGAACAGCGACTCCGGCGTCGTGAACGCCATGCTGCACCGGCTCGGGATCGGTCCGGTCAACTGGCTCACGTCTCCGCAGTGGTCGCTGACGTCGGTGATCATCGCGAACATCTGGATCGGCGTCCCGTTCAACCTGGTCGTGCTCTACAGCGGGCTGCAGACGATCCCCGTCTCGCTGTACGAGGCCGCCGCCCTGGACGGGGCGAACGGCTGGCAGCGGTTCTGGCGGGTGACCTTCCCGCTGCTCCGGCCGGTCTCCGCCATCACCCTCCTCCTCGGCCTCATCTACACCCTGAAGGTGTTCGACATCATCTGGATCATGACGAGGGGCGGACCGGCCGGCTCGTCGACCACGTTCGCCACCTGGTCGTACCGGCTGGGGTTCGGGACTCTGCTGCCCTCGTTCGGGCCCGGCGCGGCCGTCGGCAACCTGCTGATCGTGATCGCGCTGGTGTTCGGCCTGCTGTACGTCCGGCTCCAGCGAAGGCGGCAATCGATATGACCGGCAGGGCCACCTGGTGGAAGACGGCCATCGGCCTGGTGCTGACCGCTCTGATGCTCTTCCCCGTCTACTGGATGATCAACGTGTCGTTCACCCGTGACCGGGACATGCGCAAGAGCCCGCCCGACTGGTTCCCGGTCCACGGCACGGTCGCGGGGTATCGGGCCGTCGTCGACCAGCAACTGCCCCACCTCGGCACGAGCCTGTTCATCGGTGCCGGCACCGTCGTGCTGACCCTGCTGGTGTCGGCGCCGGCCGGATACTCGATGGCCAAGCTCCGCCCGCGCGGTGCCGGCGTGCTGGGCTTCGTGCTTCTCATCGCGCAGATGGTGCCCGGGATCATCATGGCGATGGGCTTCTACTCCATCTACCTCTCGCTCGGCGTGCTCGACAACCCGGTGGGTCTGGTCGTCGCCGACTCCACCATCGCCGTCCCGTTCGGAGTACTGGTCTTCGCCGCGTTCATGACCGGGATCCCCGACGAACTGCTGCAGGCGGCCACGATCGACGGGGCCGGCCGGTTGCGGATCTTCTGGTCGATCGTCCTGCCGGTGAGCCGCAACGCGATCGTCACGGTCTCGCTCTTCTCGTTTCTGTGGGCGTGGTCCGACTTCGTCTTCGCCAGCACCCTCGACGGCGGCGGTGACCGTCGGCCGATCACCCTCGGGATCTACCACTACATCGGCAACAACGACCAGCAGTGGAACGCCATCATGGCGACCGCCGTCGTGGCCTCGATTCCCGCCACCGCACTCCTGATCATCGCCCAGCGCTACGTCGCGGCGGGCGTCACGGCCGGA
Organism: Actinoallomurus sp. CA-142502; assembly: GCF_050936355.1. Taxonomy (NCBI): domain Bacteria; kingdom Bacillati; phylum Actinomycetota; class Actinomycetes; order Streptosporangiales; family Thermomonosporaceae; genus Actinoallomurus; species Actinoallomurus sp. CA-142502. The sequence goes on along the minus strand of NZ_JBNJMY010000001.1, from coordinate 6,313,209 downwards.
GCGGTGAAGGACTGACGGCTCGCCCCGAGAGAAACGAGAAAGCCCGAACATGTCGATCCCGGCCTTCTCCGTCCAGGAGATCCCCTTCAGCTATCACGGCTCGTGGTTCGGCGTCTCCCCGGTCGTCGCGCCGCACACGTATGCCGACGACCTGCATCTCGTCTCACACCAGACGGGGATGCACCCCGTGCTCCGCTTCGTCCCCACGGTGGGCGGAGCTCGCGTCGAGGCGACGGTCGAGGCGACACCGAGCCGACTGTCCTGGGTCCACGGCCGCGGCCGCGTGGACCTGGCCTATGGGCGGGCCGACGCCATCCGGCTGCGGGGACGAGGGCTCGGCCTGCGTGTCAGCTCGGCCGAACCCGAGCTGACGCCCTTCAGCGGCACCTACCTCTACCGCGACCCGGTCGACGGCGCGCACGTGTTCACCTCGTACGAGACCGGCCGGCGCTACCGGGTGACCGTGCTGACCGGCCGTCCGCCCGAGGCCGCGGGCGTCCAGGCGCTGGGACGGGCTGAGCGAGGGCTCCATCTGGCCGACGACGGCGGCCCCTGGGAGATCCTCGTCGAGGAGGCCGACGGCGAGCGCGAGCCGTACGCGCCCTCCGCCACGTTCGACGAGGTCGTCGCGTCGGTGGAGGCGGAGTTCGCGGTCTTCGTCGACGCGGTCGCGCCGTGGCGCAGCGCCGACACGCCGGCCGCTGAGCTCGCCGCGTACGTGCTGTGGTCCGCCACGGTGCGGCCGGCGGGCTTCCTGAAACGCCCGGCGGTGCTCATGTCGAAACACTGGATGGACAAGGTCTGGAGCTGGGATCACTGCTTCAACGCGCTCGCGCTGGCGAACGGCGTGCCGGAGCTGGCGCTGGACCAGTTCCGTCTCGTCTTCGACCATCAGAACGGCGCGGGCTGCCTGCCCGACTCGGTGACCCACTCCGAGGTCCTCTACAACTTCGTGAAGCCCCCCATCCACGGCTGGGCCTTCCGCCGCCTCAGGGAACGCCTTCCCCACGACGTCGACCGGGCCGTCGTGTCGCTCGTGTACCGGCAGCTCGAGGCGTGGACGAACTTCTGGCTCACCGCCCGGGTCGCGCCCGGCGACGCCCTTCCGCACTACCACCATGGCAACGACAGCGGCTGGGACAACGCGACGACCTTCGACCCGGACCACGTCATCCAGACCTCGGACCTGGCGGCGTTCCTCGTCCTGCAGATGCGCGAGCTCGCCGATCTCGCCCGCGAGCTGGGGCTCGAAGCGGACGCCGTCGCCTGGCGCCGGGCCGCGGACCGGATGTGCGACGCGATGCTGCGGCAGTTGTGGGCGGGGGACCGGTTCGTGGCCCGGGCGGTCGGGTCGCGGCACACCTGGATGAGTTCCAGCCTGCTCGACCTCATGGCGATCGTCCTCGGTGACGCATTGGCCACCGGGCCGCGCACCGCGCTCGCCGAACGGATCCGGGCGCATCTCACCCCGTACGGCCTCGCCTCCGAGCTGACGTCATCCGGCCACTATCGGTCCGACGGCTACTGGCGCGGCCCCATCTGGGCGCCGTCCACCGTCCTCATCGAGGACGGCCTGCGCCGAGGCGGGTTCACCGACCTCGCCGCCGACGTCAGCAGCCGCTTCCGCGCCCTGTGCGAGCGATCCGGTTTCGCGGAGAACTTCGACGCCCTGACCGGCGAAGGGCTTCGCGACCGCGCCTACACCTGGACCGCGAGCGGCTACCTGATTCTGGCGGAGGCGTACGAGCGACGCCGTGCCTCGGCGCCGCGGTGACCGCCTTGCCGCCGTACGCTCGTCCGCCCCGATGAAAACCGCGGTGAAAGCAGAGCGCCGTTCTGAGCCGGGCGGCGGGTGTGCTCCGACCCGCTCACCAGCGCGAATCGTCGGCGCGCACCATTTGGCGCCGCCTTGCCGAGAAGCGCGAAGAAGGGGACGTTGACCGGTTTTCGCCGCGAGTCGTAACCTCCCGTCGAATCGGTTGCGCGAATCGATTCGACGACTTCATCGACGTCGCCGGTCGAGCGGTGTCGCCCACATGCACGTGCTGAGGTGAGTGATGCGCGGACACATCCTGCGATGGGCCGGTGCGCTGGCCGCGCTTCTCCTTGCGGTGGGTTCGCTCACCGCGGCTCGTACGGCCGCCTACGCCGAGTCCAACGGTGGCGTGAGGGTCATGCCGCTCGGTGACTCGATCACCGATGGCATCACCGTGCCCGGGGCGTACCGGACCGGCCTGTGGCAGCGGTTCGTCAACGACGGGTACAAGGTCGACTTCGTCGGGTCGCTGTCCGGAGGTCCGGCCACCCTCGGCGACCACGACCACGAGGGGCACTCGGGCTGGCGCATCGACCAGATCGACGCGAACATCGCCGGCTGGCTGCGCACCTACACGCCGCACACCGTGCTGCTGCACATCGGCACCAACGACGTCATCCAGAACCACGACGTGGGCGGCGCCCCCGCCCGGCTTTCGGCGCTGATCGACCACATCACCGCGAACGCGCCGACCGCCGAGGTCTTCGTCGCGACGATCATCCCGCTCGCCAACGCGGGCCAGGAGGCGAACGTCCGCACGTTCGACGCCGCGATTCCCGGCATCGTGCAGAGCAAGGCCGCCGCCGGGCAGCACGTGCATCTGGTCGACATGCACTCCGCGCTGACCACCGCGGACCTGGCCGACGGCGTGCACCCGAACGCCACCGGTTACGACAAGATGGCCGCCACCTGGTACGCCGCCCTGAAGTCGGTGCCCGGCAGCATCGGCGACGCCACCGGCACCACGTCCGGGGCGATCCACGCCGTCGGGGCGGGCCGGTGCCTGGACGTCCCGAACGCCACGCGGACCAACGGCACCCAGCTGCAGATCTACGACTGCAACGGCGGCGTCGGCCAGACCTGGTCCTCCTCGGGCGGCCGGCTCACCGTCTACGGCGGCGCCAAGTGCCTGGACGCGTACGACAACCGGACCACCGCGGGCACCAAGGTCGAGATCTGGGACTGCAACGGTGGCGCGAACCAGCAGTGGCAGCTCAACGCGAACGGCACCATCACCGGCGTCCAGTCCGGCCTGTGCCTGGACGTGACCGGAGCCTCGACCGCCAACGGCGCCCCGGTCCAGCTGTGGACCTGCAACGGCGGCAGCAACCAGAAGTGGAGCCTGAGCTAGCCGACCGCCTACCGAACGACGACGAAGGAAGACCCGATGAAAGCGAAGATCCTTCTCATCCCCGCCATGGTCGCGGCGCTCGTCGTGCTCGCGCTGGGCGGAACGGCGCTCGCCGGCGGCGTCCGGGGAACACCGCCGTCCGCCGTCCGCCCCGCGGCGGCGACCGCCGGATGCGGCAAGGCCCCGACCCTCGCGAGCGGTACGCACACGATCCAGAGCGGCGGCCAGAACCGCAGCTACATCCTGCGGGTGCCCGCCGGCTACGACAGCAACCACCCGTACCGGCTGGTCTTCGGGTTCCACTGGAACGGCGGCACGGCGAACGACGTCGACTCTGGCGGCACCGACGGCTACAACTGGTCCTACTACGGCCTGCGCCGGCTGGCGGACGGCGACGGCAACACCACGATCTTCGTGGCCCCCCAGGGCATCAACAACGGCTGGGCCAACTCCGGCGGCCAGGACCTGACCTTCGTCGACGACCTGCTCCGCCAGCTCGAAGGCGGCCTGTGCGTCGACACCTCCCAGGTGTTCTCCTCCGGGTTCAGCTACGGCGGCGCGATGACGTACGCGCTCGCCTGCGCCCGGCCCACCGTCTTCCGCGCGGTCGCGGTCTACTCCGGCGCGAACCTCAGCGGATGCAGCGGCGGGACGCAGCCCGTCGCCTACATCGGACTGCACGGCATCCGGGACAACGTCCTGCCCATCGCGTCGGGCCGCGCCCTGCGCGACACGTTCGTGCGGAACAACGGCTGCACGGCACAGAACCCGCCCGAGCCGGCGAACGGCAGCCTGACGCACATCGTGACCGCCTACTCGGGCTGCCGGACCGGGTATCCGGTCGTGTGGGCCGCGTTCGACGGGGCGGGGCACGACCCCGGCCCGATCGACGGCTGTACCTGTGACGGCTGGCGGACCTGGACCAGCGGCGTGGTCTGGAGCTTCTTCACGCAGTTCGCCGGCGGCGGGTCCTCGCCGCCGCCTCCTCCCTCGACGTCGGCCCTCGTCAACACCGCCTCCGGCCGGTGCCTGGACGTGCCGAACGCCTCGCAGGCCAACGGCACGCAGGTCGAGCTGTGGGACTGCAACGGCGGCACGAACCAGCAGTGGACGCCGACCTCGGCCCGGCAACTCCAGGTGTACGGCGGCAAGTGCCTCGACGCCTCGGGCGCCGGCACCTCGCCCGGCACGAAGGTGATCATCTGGGACTGCAACGGCCAGGCCAACCAGCAGTGGACCGTGAACGCCGACGGGACCGTCGTCGGCGCGCAGTCCGGCCTGTGTCTCGACGCCAACGGCGCCGGGACCGCCAACGGCACCCTGACCGTGCTGTGGACCTGCAACGGCGGGGGCGACCAGAAGTGGACCCGGAGATGACGCCCCCACCGGCCGCGGTCGCCCGGCCCTGCGAACCCTCCGACGGAAAGGACGGATCATGAGCGATCACCCTCGGCGCGACGGCCGCTGGAAGGCGGCGGTCGCCTCGGTGGCCATGGCCTGCACGGCCGTGGCGGCCGGCCTCCTCGCCACCGGGGACGCCCGCGCCGGCGCGCTGTCCGGCACCCTGTACCGCGACCCGACCACGCAGGTGGTGCGCTGGGTGCAGGCCAACCCGAACGACTCGCGTACTCCCGTCATCCGCGACAAGGTCGCCAGCCAGCCGCAGGCCCACTGGCTCTCCTCGTTCAACCCCGGCACGGTCACCTCCGAGGTGTCCGGTGTCGTCTCGGCGGCGAACGCCGCGAACCAGATCCCGGTCTTCTCGGTGTACGAGATCCCCAACCGGGACTGCGGCGGCGCCAGCGCCGGTGGTGCCCCCGACCTCGGGCAGTACCAGCAGTGGATCAGCGCCTTCGCCCAGGGCCTGGGCGGCCGGACGGTCATCGTCGCGCTGGAGACCGACGCGCTGGCCCTGCAGACCTGCCTGAGCGGCTCGGAGGTCACGGCCCGCGACCAGGCGATCTCCCAGGCGGTGCAGACGGTCAAACGCGCCGACGCGAACGCCAAGGTCTACCTCGACGGAGGCCACTCGGCCTGGAACTCCGCCACCGAGCAGGGCAGCCGGCTGAAGGCCGCCGGCGTCCAGTACGCCGACGGCTTCTTCACCGACGTCTCGAACTTCCAGCCGCTGGCGAACGAGGCCGCGTACGGCCGGTCGATCATCTCCTACCTGCAGTCCCAGGGCATCTCCGGGAAGCGCCAGATCATCGACACCAGCCGTAACGGCGGCGCGGTCGGCGCGGCGGGCGACTGGTGCGGCGACGACAACACCGACCACCGCATCGGCGCCTACCCCACCCTCGGCACCGGCGACCAGAACATCGACGGCTACCTGTGGATCAAACCGCCGGGCGAAGCCGACGGATGCGTCTACGCGGCCGGCAGCTTCGTCCCGGACCTCGCCTACAACCTCGCCAGCTCGGCTCCGAACCCGCCGGGCTCGACCGACCCGCCACCGGATGGGCGTACGTGCGCGGCGGCCTACCAGACGACGAGTTCGTGGCAGGGCGGGTTCCAGGGCCAGATCACCGTCACCGCCGGATCCTCGGCGATCAGCGGCTGGAAGCTCACCTTCACCCTGCCGAGCGGAGTGACGATCAACCAGCTGTGGAACGGCACGCTGACCACCAGCGGTTCCACCGCGACCGTCACCAACGTCTCCTGGAACGGCGCGCTCGCCGCGGGCGGCACCGCCCAGCCCGGCTTCACCGCCAGTGGCGCGGCCTCGTCCCTCACCGTCACCTGCACGGCGTCGTGAAAGGAATCCGACCATGAGAACTGTCGCCCGGCTCCACCGGGTATGGGCGCTCGTCTCCGTGGTGTCCGCCGCCGCCACGGTCGCCGGGGCCGCCCTGCTGGTTCCCCGGCCCGCGCAGGCCGCCTCCACGCTCGGCGCCCAGGCCGCGACGTCCGGACGCTACTTCGGCACCGCGGTGGCCGCCGGCCGGCTCGGCGACTCGACGTACTCCACGATCCTCGACCGGGAATTCAACATGATCACCCCGGAGAACGAGATGAAGTGGGACACCACCGAGCCGTCCCGCGGCTCGTTCAACTTCAGCCCCGCCGACCAGATCGTCAACCATGCCCAGGCACACGGGCAGCGCATGCGCGGCCACACGCTCGTGTGGTACCAGCAACTGCCCGGCTGGGTCAGCTCCATCGGTGACGCGAACACGCTGCGCAGCGTGATGGACAACCACATCACCACCGAGATGACCCACTTCAAGGGAAAGATCTATGCCTGGGACGTGGTGAACGAGGCGTTCGCCGACGGCAGCACCCAGCACCGGAGCTCGGTCTTCCAGAACGTGCTGGGCAACGGCTTCATCGAAGAGGCGTTCCGCACCGCCCGGGCCGCCGACCCCTCGGCGAAGCTCTGTTACAACGACTACAACATCGAGAACTGGTCCGACGCCAAGACCCAGGGCGTGTTCGCCATGGTCAAGGACTTCAAGGCCCGTGGTGTGCCGATCGACTGCGTCGGTTTCCAGAGCCACTTCGGTTCGGGCGGTCCGCCGGCGAGCTTCCAGACCACGCTGCAGAACTTCGCCGCCCTCGGCGTCGACGTCCAGCTCACCGAGCTCGACATCGCCCAGGCACCGGCGAGCGCCTACTCCAATACGGTCAAGGACTGCGTGAACGTCTCCCGCTGCGCGGGCATCACCGTGTGGGGCATCCGCGACAGCGACTCCTGGCGCTCCGGCGACAACCCGCTGCTGTTCGACGGCAACGGCAACAAGAAGGCCGCCTATGACGCGGTGCTGTCCGCGCTCGGCGGCGGTGTCCCGTACGGCGGCGGAGATTCACCCACCCCGCCGCCATCGGGGGACGGCGGGTGCTCGGTGAAGTACACGATCAGCTCGCAGTGGACCGGCGGGTTCGGCGCGAACGTGGAGGTGAGCAATCTCGGCGATCCGGTCTCGAGCTGGACGTTGACCTGGTCGTTCGGCGCCGGCCAGCAGGTCACCCAGGCGTGGAACGCCACCGTGACCCAAAGCGGTTCGAACGTGACCGCCAAGAACGTCTCCTACAACGGCTCCCTGCCCACGAACGGCAGCACGAGCTTCGGGTTCAACGGCTCCTGGAACAGCGGCAACCCCGTACCCACGAACTTCGCGCTCAACGGCACCGCCTGCACCACCGGCTGATCACCCCTCAGGCGCCGGCCGGACGTGCGAACGACGCGTCCGGCCGGTGCCCCGCCCCGCCGAAAGGTCCCGTCATGTCTTCCTACCGGTTCGAGCTGAGCCGCCGGAGCCTGCTGGCCACGGCCGGAGTCACCGTCGCCGCCGGCCTGCTGGGCTTCCGTACCGCCTTGGCCACCGCCGGGCCGAGCAGCTACACCGCGAGCTGGTCGTCGGTCGACCAGCACCCGCCGGCGCCCGAGTGGTACCAGGACGCCAAGTTCGGCATCTACTACCACTGGGGCGTCTTCAGCGTCCCGGCGTTCGGCAACGAGTGGTATCCGCGGAACATGTACATCGGCGGCTCGGCCGAGAACAACCATCACATCGCCACCTACGGGGACCCGTCGGTGTGGCCGTACCACAACTTCATCAACGGAGCCCGCGACAAGGCCGGCAACGTCGTGCAGTTCGCGCCGAAGCTGACGTCCGCCGGCGGTAACTGGGACCCGAACGCGTGGGCGCAGCTGTTCGCCGACGCCGGCGCCCGGTTCGCCGGTCCCGTCGCCGAGCACCACGACGGCTACTCGATGTGGAACAGCAGCGCCAACGAGTGGAACTCCGTGGCGACCGGGCCCAGGCTCGACCTGCTGCGGCTGCATGCCGACGCCATCCGGTCCAAGGGCATGAGGCTGTACGTGTCGCTGCACCACGCGTACCACTTCAACGGCTACTACGACCACGTCCCGGCGCAGTCGACCACGACGCTGAAGAAGCTGTACGGCCAGCTCGGCACGAGCGCCGAGAACCAGCTCTGGTACGACAAGCTCAAGGAGGTCATCGACGGCTACCAGCCCGACATCATCTACCAGGACTTCGATCTGAGCCTGGTGCAGGAGTCCCAGCGGCTGAACTTCCTGTCGTACTACTACAACAAGGCCGTCGCCTGGAACAAGGACGTCGTCGCGACCTACAAGGACGGCTTCGACAACAAGGGCGAGGTCTACGACTTCGAACGCGGCGGCCCGGCCGGCATCCAGACCCCGTACTGGCAGACCGACGACAGCGTCTCCAGCTCGAGCTGGTGCTACACCGTCGGCATCGGTTACTACTCGACCAAGGCGATGACGCACGCGCTGATCGACCGGGTCAGCAAGAACGGCACCATGGTGCTCAACATCGCCCCGATGGCCGACGGCACCATCCCGTCCGGGCAGCAGACGATCCTGCGGGGCATGGGCGACTACCTCAAGCGCTTCGGTGAGTCCATCTACGCGACCCGGGCCTGGAGCGCGTTCGGCGAGGGGCCGACGCAGATGGGCGGGGGGTCCTTCACCACTCCCCGGGAGGGGACCGCCCAGGACATCCGGTTCACCCGTAACAAGGCCAACACCGTGCTGTACGCCACCGTGCTCGGCTGGCCCGGCAGCACACTGACCATCACGACCCTGAGCTCGAGCCGCATCAACCTGAGCAGCCTGGCCTCGGTGCAGCTCCTCGACCAGACGGCCGGCTCGTACGTGAACCTGCCGAACCGTAGCCAGGACGGCTCGGGCCTGCACATCTCGACGCCGTCGTCCGGCTCCCCGTTCAGCGCCCTGGCGTACGTGGTCAAGCTGACGTTCTCCGGCCAGATCCCGGCGCTCGGGGGCGGGAGCGGTACCCCCACCGGCTGGGTGCGGATCGCCAACGTGACCAGCGGGCTGGTCCTGGACAGCGGCGGGAACGTCGGGTCGGGGTCGGTGCTCAAGCAGTGGAGCTACGACGGGTCGACCAACCTGCAGTGGCAACTGGTGGACCTGGGCAGCGGCTACTACCGCATCGTCAACCGCACCAACGGGATGGTGGCCGACAGCTGGGGCAACACCGCCAACGGTGCGAGCTGCCTGCAGGCGGCCTGGAACGGCGGCGACAACCAGCAGTGGCGGCTGAACGACGTCGGCAACGGCCGCTACCAGATCATCAACCGTGGCACCGGTACCGCCCTTGACGGCGCGGGCAGCACCACGGCCGGCGCGACCACCGTGCTGTGGACCCCGAACTCCAGCACCAACAACGAATGGACCATCACGGGGGTCTGAGTGCCCTGGCGCGCGACTCCCGCTTCCCGCCTACCTGGAGGTCCTGTCATGTCCTTACTCCCCATCCGCCTGCGGCCGGCCGCCGTGTCCCTGGCGACCACGGCGGCGGCCGTGCTCGCCCTCGGCACGTCGGCGGTCACCAGCACCGCCTCGGCGGCGTCCCTCCCGTGTGACATCTACGCGTCCGGCGGTACGCCGTGCGTGGCGGCGCACAGCACCACCCGCGCGCTGTACGCCTCCTACAACGGGTCGCTGTACCAGGTCCGGCGTTCGTCGGACAACGCCACCCGCGACATCGGCGTGCTGAGCGCCGGCGGGGTCGCCGACGCGGCGGCACAGGACTCGTTCTGCGCGGGCACGAGCTGCGTCATCACGATCATCTACGACCAGTCGGGCCGCGGGAACAACCTGACCCAGGCACCCGGCGGCGGTGCCGCCGGCGGCCCGGACAACCTCGCCAACGCCACCGCCGCCCCCACCACGCTCAACGGGCAGAAGGCGTACGGCGTCTATGTCGCCGCCGGCACGGGGTACCGCAACGACCACACCAACGGCATCGCGACCGGAGACGCCGCCGAAGGCGAGTACGCGATCTTCGACGGCACGCACTACAACGGCGGCTGCTGCTTCGACTACGGCAACGCCGAGACCAGCAACAACGACACCGGCAACGGCCACATGGAGGCCATCTACTTCGGCAACATCAGGGTCTGGGGCTACGGCGCCGGCAACGGCCCGTGGATCATGGCCGATATGGAGAACGGCCTGTACTCCGGCCGGAACGCCGGATACAACGCCGGCGACCCCACCATCAACTACCGGTACACCACCGCCATCATCAAGGGCGAGCCGAACCACTGGGCCATCCGCGGCGGCAACGCCCAGTCCGGCGGCCTGTCCACGTTCTACGACGGCGCCCGTCCCAACGTCTCCGGCTACAACCCGATGCACAAGGAGGGCGCCATCATCCTGGGCATCGGCGGCGACAACAGCAAGGGCTCGGCCGGCACTTTCTACGAAGGCGTCATGACCTCCGGCTATCCGTCCGACGCGACGGAGAACGCGGTGCAGGCGAGTATCACGGCCGCGGGGTACGGGTCGGGCGGTGGCACGGGCGGTTCGTTCCCGAGCGGCTACCACCAGCTGGTGGTGGGCAACAACGGCTTGTGCCTGGATGTGTATGGGAACACGTCGACGTCGGGTGCGGCGATCGATCAGTGGTCGTGTAACGGTCAGTCGAATCAGCAGTTCCAGTTCGTGCCGGGGGCGAATGGTTTTGGGGAGTTGCAGGCGCAGAATTCTGGTCTGGTGGTGGCGGTTTCGGGTGGTTCGACGTCGCAGGGGGTTCCGGACATCGTGCAGCAGGCCCGTAACGGTGCGGCGGGTTCGATGTGGAAGCCGGTGGCGCAGTCCGATGGGTCGTGGGCGTTCCAGAACCAGAACAGCGGCCTGTGCCTGGACGTCTATGGCGCGGGAAGCAACACGGGTCAGCAGCTGGACCAGTGGCCGTGCAAGAACGCGGCGGGTAGCAACCAGGACTTCACCCCCCGCTGACCTGGGGGACTCGCGAACTCCGGGGGCGCGAGCCGCAGCGCGGGCGGCATCACTCCAGGGCGCCGCCCGCGCGCAGCGCCGCCTGCTCGGTCTCCTCCAGGCCGAGCAGGCCGGTGAAGCGATGCGGGTCCGGGCGTGTGCCGTGGGCGTTCATCGCTCGGGCTCGCCTCCAATGAGGCGCCGCAGTGCGGGAAGCAGTGCGTCGAGGTCTTCTCCCGTACGGAACACGGCGACGGTGGTGCCGCCGTCGGCGACTCGTGGACGGGACCGGGGTCCGGGAAAAAGAGCGAGCACCTCGCGCATCGCCTCGTCCATCTCCGCGATCGGGTCGGGGGACTCTCCTCGGAGCCATCGGCGCAGCACGTGGTTGTGGGCGGCGACCACCGATGCCGCCATCAGTTCGGCTCTGAGGGACGCCGACTCCGTGGGGTCTCCCATCCAGTCGGAGATGAACTCGCGGAACAGCCGCTGGTAGCGGGCGACGCTGACGATCTCGCGGTCACGGAGGGCGGACACCTTGCTGGTGAGCGCGTACCGCCGGCGTGCGAGGTCACCTTCGTCGATGTAGTGCAGCAGCACCAGGCGGACGGCGTCAGAGACGGCGACCAGGGCGGTGCTGTTGCTGGTGGCCGACAGCCGGTCTCTGATCAGCCGGAGCAGCCGGTCGTGGTCGGGGAAGATGACGTCTTCTTTGGACCGGTAGTGCCGGAAGAAAGTAGTACGCCCCACACCGGCCCGCTCGGCGATGTCGTCGACCGTCGTCTGCTCGTACCCGCGCTCGTCGAAGAGCACGAACGCGGCTTGTGCGAGTCGGGCCCGCGCGGTCGGTTTGCTCATGACCGGCCATCCTTCCCCGTCTCCGTGCAGGGGACCACTTGGCGACTCTTGTGGTACTCAGTACCATTCCAAAGGTACCCAGTACCAGGAAGGGATCCGGCGAATGCATGTCCCCTCGCGCAATGAGTCCGGGTTGCCGATGCAGCCGATCTATGACGCCTCCACGCTGGAAGGCTTCGACGCGGACGCCAGGCTGGGCGCTCCGGGCCGGTTCCCCTTCACCCGTGGGGTGTACCCGTCGATGTACACCGGCCGGCCGTGGACGATGCGGCAGTACGCCGGCTTCGGTACGGCGAAGGAGTCCAACGAGCGCTATCACGAACTGGTCAACGCCGGCACCGGCGGGCTGAGTGTGGCCTTCGACCTGCCGACGCAGATGGGCTACGACTCCGACGAGCCGATCGCCCGAGGCGAGGTGGGCAAGGTCGGCGTGGCGATCGACTCGATCGACGACATGCGGACGCTGTTCCAGGGGCTGCCGCTGGAGAAGGTCTCGACGTCGATGACGATCAATGCCACCGCGTCGGCGCTCCTGCTGCTGTACCAGTTGGTCGCGGCCGGCCAGGGAGTCGAGAGCCGTCTGCTGACCGGCACGATCCAGAACGACGTGCTCAAGGAGTACATCGCCCGCGGCACCTACATCTACCCGCCGCAGCAGTCGCTCCGGCTGATCAGCGACATCTTCGCCTACTGCCACCGGGAGATTCCGCGTTGGAACACGATCTCCGTCTCCGGCTACCACATGGCCGAGGCCGGGGCCACGCCCGTGCAGGAGATCGCGTTCACCCTCGCCAATGCCAAGGAGTACGTGCGGACCGCCATCGCCGCAGGTCTGGACGTCGACGACTTCGCGCCGCGCCTGTCGTTCTTCTTCGTCGTCCGTACCACGCTGCTGGAGGAGGTCGCGAAGTTCCGCGCCGCCCGGCGCATCTGGTCCCGCATCATGCGTGAGGAGTTCGGTGCGAGGAATCCCAAGTCGCAGATGCTGCGCTTCCACACCCAGACCGCACTGCCCACCCAGAAGGCGGCGCGGCTGGCCCTGCGCACCCAGCAGGTCATCGCCTACGAGACCGACGTGACCAAGACCGTCGATCCCTTCGCCGGGTCCTACTTCATGGAGGCGATGACCGACGAGCTCGAGGCGGCGATCCTCGAGTTGATCCAGGCCGTCGACGACCGCGGCGGGGCCGTGGCGGCGATCGAGCAGGGTTTCCAGAAGTCCGAGATAGAACGCTCCGCCTACCGGATCGCGCAGGAGATCGACAACCAGGAGCGGACCGTGGTGGGGGTGAACAAGTTCGTCCTCGACGAGGAAGAACCCTATGAGCCGATGCGCGTCGACCCTCAGATCGAGGTCGATCAGTGCGAACGGCTCGCGGCCCTGCGCGAGGAACGCGACAACGCCGCCGTCGAGCGAGCCTTGGACGCCCTGCGCTCTGCCGCCCAGGGCACCGGCAACGTCCTGCTTCCGATGCGCGAGGCCCTCGGGCTTCGCGCCACGGTCGGCGAGGTCTCCCACGCCCTACGTGACGTCTGGGGCGTCTACGTCCCAACCGATGCGTTCTGACCCACTCTCAGGCGTACTGCTCGGGGTAAAATGTGATCGATTGCGGCGGAGGGGCTCGCCGACGAACCGCGGTCATACCGCCAACGGTCCCTACCTGATCAGGTAGGAGGCCGTTTTTCATGCAGAGACCACGTCTGTCTCCCGATCGGCCACCGGCCCGGCCGAGCCCAGCCGGGAGACCGTGATGCGCACGATGGATCGCCGGACTGTCATGTACGGCGTTCTCGACGAGCTCGGGACACTGGCGGATCCGGCCGATCGCGAGCGCATCGACGGTCTGCGTGAGCGGCTGGCCGCGGACCGGATCCGCGTGCTGGTCGCGGGGGAGGCCAAACGGGGCAAGAGCACGGTCGTCAACGCGCTGGTGGGTCGCGCCATGTTGCCGACGGGGGTGACGCCGGTTACCGCGGTGGCCACGGTGGTGCGCCACGGAGAGCGGGAGCGGGTCATCGCCCGGTACGCCGACGGGCGTTCGGAAGAGCGAGGTCTGGACGAGCTCGCCGCCCTGGTCACCGAGCGCGGCAATCCCGGTAACCGCCTCGGGCTCGCGAGCGTGACGGTCGACCTCGACGCCGACCTGCTGGTTCACGGCGTGGAGATCGTCGACGCGCCCGGGACCGGGTCGGTGCACGAACACAACACCGTGGAGGCCGAACGCGTCCTGGAGACGATGGACGCCGCGGTGTTCGTGCTGACCGCCGACCCGCCGATGTCGGCCGCCGAACGGGCGCTGCTGGAGCGCGTCGCCGAGAACTCGGTGACGACCTTCGTCCTGCTGAACAAGGCGGATCGGCTGAGCGGCGCGGAGCGGGAGGAGGCACTCGCCTTCGCCGCCGAGCACACGAGCCTCGCCGTCGGACGGGACATCCTGGTCCGGCCGGTCTGCGCACGAGCCGGCACCGGCGATGCCGGGTTCGCGGCATTCTCGCGGGACTTCACGGACTACCTCGCCGGTGGTCGCGCCGGCGACCTGGAGGAGTCGGTGGCCCGGCAGGCACAGCGCCTCATCGCTCGGCTGACCGACGAGGTCCGTCTGCAGCGGCGTGTGCTCGACATGCGCGGCGGCGAGGCGGCACGTCGGCTGGAGACGTTCCGGGAACGGCTGGATGCGGTCGCCGCGCGGCGGCAGGACGCGGTCGACCTGGTCGAAGCGGAGGGCCGACGGCTGCTGGCCGCGTTGAACGATCAGGCCGAAGAGGCGGCGCGCGGGCTGACGTCGCGGATACGGGAGCGGATCGCCACCGCCGTCGACGAGCTGTCCGAACCTGATGAGGTCGAACGGGAAGGACGCGATCGCCTGGTCGAACTGACCCGCACCGTCGTGGAGACGTGGCGGGACCAGCGGAGGCGGAGCCTGGAGGAGGGCCTGTCCGAGCTGGACGCCCGGCTCGTCGCCATGCTGGATCGTGAACTCGCCGTGGTTCGCGACGGCGCGGCCGAACTTCTCGACCTCGACCTCGCGGTGCCTGCGGAGGAAGGACGGCTGATCGAAGATTCCCGCTTCTTCTACGTCTTCACCGACGGCGCGGGGCAGACCGAACTGCTGGTCGGGGCGATCCGTCGCCACCTGCCCGGCGCGTTCGGCCGCCGACGGGCACGTGAGCACCTCCTGCGTGAGACGGCCGAACTGGTGCCCAAACAGGTCGGCCGCGCGAGAGCGGATCTGCAGTATCGGCTGGCCGAGGCCACCCGCGCACTCGTGCGTGCGGTCGATCACCGCTATGCCACCACGATCGATCGGCTGGTGTCGGCGTTGGGCGCCGCCACTGCGGCAACCGAGAACACGCAGGCGCGGACGCGTAGGCGAGAGCTGGACGAAAGGGCGGCCACCTTGAGCGATATGACATCGCGCCTGGCCTCCGTGGTGGCCCTGAAGGCCGCCGCCTCTTATTCCAAGTCGTGATCGCGGTCGCGGCCGGGTGTCTTCTTCCGTAGGCGGGGCTGCGTCTAGTCTGGGAGGCGTCGTACGGCGGAGGGGCTCGCCGTCATCCGCGGCGATCGCCGCCAACGGTCCCTACCTTCAACGGTAGGAGGACCATGCCCGCCCGGCTGATGAACCCGCGCCAGGCCGTCGATCCGTCCGCGCCGCCGCGGACGTGTCGCTCCCTCCGGTCCCGGTCACGCCCCTTCGAGGTCACCCACCGAAAGGCCGATCGTGTCGATTGACATCACCATGCTGCGCGCCATCGAGATCCTCGACTCACGCGCACGTCCGACGCTGTCCGTCACCGTGGAGCTCGCCGGGGGAGCGGTCGCTCGCGCCGGGGTGCCGTCGGGGGCCTCCACCGGTTCCGGCGAGGCCGTCGAACTGAGGGACGGCGATCCGGCCCGGTACGGCGGCCAGGGGGTGCGTACGGCCGTCGGTCACGTCAACGGCGAAATCGCCGACGCGGTGTGCGGCCGGGGTTTCGCCGACCAGACCGCCCTGGACCAGGCGCTGATCGACCTGGACGGCACGCCGAACAAGTCCCGGCTCGGCGCCAACGCCGTCATCGGTGTGTCGATGGCCGTCGCCCGGGCCACCGCCGCCCAGCGAGATGTTCCGCTGTGGCGGTACCTCGGTCCCGCCGGTGTGTCTCCTCTGCTGCCGGTGCCGCACTTCAACGTCCTCAACGGCGGCGCGCACGCGACCAACCCGCTCGACTTCCAGGAGTTCATGATCGCCCCGCTCGGGGCACCTGACCTGGCCGAGGCGGTACGCGCCGGCGCCGAGGTCTACGCCGCGCTGCGCCGCCGGCTGAGCGAGGGCGGGCACAGCACCGGGCTGGGGGATGAGGGCGGCTTCGCGCCGGACCTGAGCCGGCCCGAGGACGCCCTGACCCTGCTCGTCGCCGCGATCGGCGACGCCGGATACACGCCCGGCCGGGACGGCGTCGCCATCGCCCTGGACCCGGCCGCCAGCGAGTTCCGGCAGCCGGACGGCACCTACCACGTGGGCGGCGAGAAGCTGACCAGCGAGGATCTGATCGCCCGCTACCGGCAGATCGTCGAGGACTTCCCCGTATGGAGCATCGAGGACGGCCTGGGAGAGGACGACCACGACGGCTGGGTCCGGCTCACCGAACAACTGGGCGAGCGGGTGCAACTCGTCGGCGACGACAACTTCGTCACCAACCCCGCGGTCATCGCCCGAGGGATCGACGACGGCATCGCCAACGCGTCCCTGATCAAGCTCAACCAGATCGGCACCGTCACCGAGACCCTGCACGCCATGGCCGTCTGCCGCCAGGCCGGCTACGGCGCGATGGTCTCCCACCGTTCCGGGGAGACCGAGGACTCCTTCATCGCCGACCTGGCCGTCGGCTCCGGCTGCGGGCAGATCAAGACCGGCGCACCGGCCCGCGGCGAACGCGTCGCCAAGTACAACCGGCTGCTGCATATCGCGGCCCACCACCCTGAGCTGCCCTTCGGCCTTCGGCCATGACGCCCGCGTCGCCGGCCGTCGCCCGGAACCGGTCATAGATCGTCGACCAGTTGCCGTACCCGGCATGAGGATGATTCGCAAGCCTGCCTGGGCGAAGGTGCGCAGGAGATGGCTCGCCCTCCCACTGGCTCTGATGCTGTGTCTCGCCCTGATACCGGTTGCCAGTGGCGCGGTCACGCAGCCCGGCCTCGTACCACCGGACCGCAAGTCCAGCTTCGAGCAGGACGGCGTGGCCTTGGTGCGCATCGTCGTACCCGACCAGGCCGGCATCGACCGGCTCCAGCGGATGGGCGTTGACCTGGCCGAGTACACCAAGCCGGTCGCCGGCGGCATCGAGGTGAACGCCGTCCTCAGCCCGCAGGAGTCCGCGGACCTCAAGGCCAAGGGCTTCGACGTCCGTGGCGCCATCGCCGACCAGGCCGACGCGGCGAAGGTGCGCCGGCAACGGTCGCAGGCGTTGAACTCGCTCGCCGCCCAGGCGCAGGGTACCGACACGCTGACCGCGCTGCGGGCCGAGTGGTTCACCAGCCTGCCCGACGGGCAGCGGTTCTTGAACGTCGAGGTGAAGACGAGCGACAGTTCGGCGACCAACATCCTCACCGTCGCCTGGGACAGCGGGCGGGGCACCGAGATCGGCTCGGGCGGGACCGCGACGATGTCACGGTTCACCGACGACGGCCAGTACATGTACGACCGGTTCAACTCACCGCTGCCGGTGAACGTGACGCCCAGCAAGGTGCGGATCACCAGCACGAGCGGTGGCTCGGTCACCGTCTCGGTGACGAAGTGGCTGGGCGAGCCCCGCAAGAAGCCCAACCCGCACTACGTGAGCGACTTCGTCGACCACTACATGGACCCGGAAGAGGTCTATCAGCGGATCGACTCGCTGGCCAAGGAGTTCCCCGAGCTCACCCAGTTGATCAATCTGCCCTACAAGACGAACGGCTACCGCCGCGCGGCGCAGGCGCAGTTCGGCACCGCCGCCGCCAGCACGTTCTACGTGTCGTCGAAGGCGTACGGTTCGGACGGCGGCAACGACATCTCGGTGGCGCTGGAGAACCCGGGCAGCGCCGGCGCCGCCCTGTCGGTGTCCGTCACGGGTAAGAACGTCGTGGTGCACCTCGCCACGGACGCCTCGGGGCAGGTCACGAGCACGGCCGCGCAGGTCGTGGCGGCGCTCGGCGCCGACCCGGCCGCCGCGAAACAGCTCACCGCGAGCACGTACCGGGGCGACGCGGGGGCCGGCGTGGTGGCTGCCGCGCCGGCGACCAGGCTCTCCGACGGCCTGAAGGCTCCCGCAAGCGTCAAGCGTCAGCCGTTCCAGGTGCAGGCGTTGCGGATCGGCGCGAAGCGCAACGGGTCCCGGCCCGGCGTCTTCCTCTACTGCCAGGAGCACGCGCGTGAGTGGGTTACCCCGCTGACCTGCGTGGAGACCGCCGAGCGGCTGCTGCGCAACTACCAGCACGACCCGGCCACCCGGAAGCTGGTCGACAACCTCGACATCTTCGTGGTGCCGTCGGTCAACCCCGATGGCGCCAACTACAGCATGTACGACTACAACTTCCAGCGCCGGAACATGACGAACTACTGCGGCCCGGCGGACTCCGACCCGGCACGCCGTAACGCGTGGGGTGTCGACGTGAACCGCAACTTCTCGGTCGGCTCGTCCTTCGACGGCTACAGCGGCGGGTCCGCGAACTGCCGCGGCGAGACGTACTCCGGGCCGAGTGAGCTGTCCGAGCCCGAGGCCAAGAACGAGGTGTGGCTCACCCAGAAGTACTCCAACATCAAGTTCGCGATGAACACCCACTCCTACGGCGGCTACTTCATGTGGCCGCCAGGCGCGTATAAGCTGGACGGCCGGCAGACGCTGCCGCCGGTCGACCTCGGCACCGAGACCTACTTCTGGTCCGCGTCCGCGCACATCCTCAACGCGGTGCAGCAGTGGCGCGGCACGGCCATCTGGCCCGGCCGCACCGGGCCGGTGACCGACGTCCTGTACTCGGCGGCGGGGAACAGCGCCGACGAGGCTTGGTACGACCAGGGCATCATCGGCTGGGACTTCGAGGTCGGCGCGGACAAGTACGACGCGCAGACCGGGGAGTACGACGAGGTCGGCTTCCAGCCCGACTTCGCCGAGGGCCACGAGGAGGCGATGGAGTTCGCCAACGGCCAGATCGGCATCCTCGAGGTCGCCCTGGCGTACAGCAAGGACAAGAAGGACCCGAGGTCCAGCCTCTCGGTGACCGGCCAGGACGCGAGCAGCACGAAGTTCACGTTCAAGGTGAACGAGCCGGCGACCGTCTATTACACGCTCGACGGCAGCCGGCCGACGCTGAAGTCGCCGAAGCTCGAGGCCGCCGGCCTGCGTGAGGGCGCGGAGTCGCTCACCGTCGACAAGACGACCGACGTGAGATGGTTCTCGGTCGACATCGCCGGCAACGTGGAGAACAACTACAGGCCGGACGGACGGCACACCGGCTACCGCCATGAGGTCGTGAGGGTCGGCGGTCACTAGGAAATGATCATGAGGGAGGCACCGGCTCCGGCCGGTACCTCCCCTCGTCGTCACCGGATGATCACGTCGGCAACGGATGATTCACCCCACGGTCGGCGGGAGCAGCTCCTCCGGCAGGCCCTGGAAGGTGACCGGGACCTGGAAGCGCCGGATCGCGGCCGTGCCGACGGACGTGTGCAGCGGTGCCGTCGTCGCGGGCCACGGCCCGCCGTGGTGCATCGCCCGGTTGACCGCGACGCCGGTGGGCCAGCCGTTGTAGACGACACGGCCGGCGTGCCGGGCCAGCTCGGCGACGAGCCCGCGCGCCAGGTCGGCGTCGGACGACTCGGCGTGCACGGTCGCGGTGAGCGAGCCGGGCGCGGCGGCGGCAGCGGCGCGCAGCTCCTCCTCCGAGGTGTACTCGACGATGACGGAGGCCGGGCCGAAGCACTCCTCCGTCAGCTCGGGCCGGGCCGCGAACTCCGTGGCGGTCACCGCGACCAGGTGTGCCCCGGCGCTCTCCGCCACCGTGCGCGTCCCGGCGGCCAGCCGTTCGACCCCGGTACGGAACGCCTCCGCGATCCGCGGCGTCAGGAGTGACGGCGCCTCGACCGACGCGATCGCCTGGGCCAGTACGGCTTCGAGCCCGTGTCCCGCGGGCAGGAAGAGCAGCCCCGGCTTGGTGCAGAACTGCCCCGACCCGAGGGTGAACGAGCCGACGTACCCACGCGCGATCTCCTCCCCGCGGGCGGCCACCGCCGACGGCGTGACGAACACGGGGTTGACGCTGCCCAGCTCGCCGTAGAACGGGATCGGGTCGGGGCGGCTGACGGCGGCGTCGAACAGCGCCCGCCCGCCGCGCACCGAGCCGGTGAACCCGGCGGCCTTGACGTTCGGGTCCTTGATGAGCGCCAGGCCCGCCTCCAGCCCGTGCGCGATCGCGAACGTCCCCTCGGGCGCGCCCGCCTTGGCGAGCGCGTCGGAGATGATCTCCGCCGTACGGACCGACGTGCGCGGGTGCCCGGGGTGGGCCTTCACGATGACCGGGCAGCCGGCCGCCCACGCGGACGCCGTGTCGCCGCCGGCGACGGAGAATGCGAACGGGAAGTTGCTCGCTGCGTACACCGCGACGGGTCCGATCGGCAGCAGCGCCCGTACGAACCCGGGCTCGGCGGTGTCCCGTTGGAAGCCTTCCCGGCGCGCCTCGCCGGCCAGCAGGCGCAGCTGCCCGGTGGTACGTTCCATCTCCCCGGTCAGGCGGGCGCGGCCGAGCGCGGTCTCGGCGTCGGCCAGCGTCACGAGCTCGTCGGCGGCCGCCTCCAGGGCGTCGGCGACGGCGTCCAGCAGCGCGGCCCGGTCAGGCAGTGGCAGTTCCGCGAGCGGGCGGGCGGCGTTCGCCGCGGCCACGCCGAACGCGGCGACGGTCTCGGGGTCGGTCTCCGGCACGCCCGGCTCCAGCCGCGCGCCGGTCCTCGGGTCGACTCCGTACAGCAACGTCATCGCAGGTCTCCGTCGGTGGGGAAGCGGTTCAGGGTGCCGGGCAGCCGGGAGCCGAGCGGGGACATGTCCTCGTCCGCGCCGAGACGCTCAAGGATGTCCAGGGTCAGGCGGCCGCGACGCACCCGCTCCCGCATGGTGTTGACGGCCAGGTCGCGCAGGTGGCGGCCGACCGGGTAGACGCCGGGGGTGTTGCGCAGGCCGAACTTCAGGTAGATCGGCGCGCCGCAGCGGATCAGCTCGGCCGCGTCGTAGAGGCGGACGAAGCCGCCGAGGTCGTCGGGGGCCTCGACGTAGAAGTCCATCGGCGCGCCGCTCTGCGCTCGCAGCTCGGCGATCTGCCCGATGGTCAGGTCGCTCGGCACGTTGATGGAGTCGCCGCCGAGCTTTTCCCAGATGGTGTACGCGGCCGGGTTGACCGGTCCGACCAGTGCCGACACCTTGAACGTGACGTCGGCCGGGAGCACGCCCGCGGCACGCAGCCGGTGCAGGGTCCACAGCACGCCCTCGTCGGCGACGAGCAGACAGCGCACGCCGAGCGCCACCGCCCGCTCGGCCTCCTCGACGCACTGGGCGAGCTGGTCACGGCCCCGGGCGCGCGGGCCGGAACCGCCGGACGAGGCCTTGACCCCGGCGCCGATGTCCCAGGTGCCGCGCGGACCGACGAACAGGCACAGCTCGATGTCGCGCTCCTCGCACGCCTTCACCATCTCTGTGATCTCGGCGTCGGTGAGCATCCAGACGCCACTGCCCTGGCTGATGCGGTGGATCGGCACCTCCAGGCGGTCGATCTCCTCCAGGGCGGCGGCCAGGACCTCCGGCCCCTCGCACGAGGGCAGCTCGGTCCGCCAGCTTCCGCCGTCGGGGAACCGGGCCTCCGATCCGGCGGGGACGGCGCTGCGGGCGGGCATGCCGAGCCGGTCGAGCAGGTGCTCGCCGGGATGACGGGAAGGACTCATCACGGACTCCTAGGGTCTAAGAATGATCTTGCCGACGTTCTCGTCGCCCTGGCCGAGCAGCGCGACCGCGTCGGGGTAGGCCTCGAGCGGCAGCTCGTGGGTGACCAGGGGGGCGAGGTCGAGCAGACCGGAGGTGAACGCGCGTACGGCGTACGCCCAGGCCGCCGCCGGAGCGCCGAACACGCTGGTCACCGTCAGCTGGCGGCCGACGATGCTCGCGGGGGAGAGCCCCTCCGGGGCTCCGCCCGGGATGCCGGTCAGCACGAGCCGTCCGCCCCGGCGCACCTGCCGGGCGGCCGCCGCCGCCGAGTCACGGGCGCCCGCGGTCTCCACGACGACGTCGAGGTCCAGCGCGTCGAGCCGGTCCGGGTGGAAGTAGGCCGTCGCGCCGCCCACCCGCGCGACCGGCTCGCGGCCGGCGCGGGGGTCACTGACGACGAGCTCGGCGGGGGAGGAGGCGGCCAGCAGCTGGATCGTCAACAGGCCGAGGGTACCCGCGCCGACCACGCCGACCCGTTCTCCGGGCAGCGGAGCAGCCTGGAGAACGGCGGCGGCGGCGACCGCCGCCGGTTCGAGCAGCACGGCGGCCCGCAGGTCGGTGCCCGCGGGCAGCGGATGCAGCAGACGTGCGGGCACGATCAGGTGGTCGGCGAACGCGCCGGGCCGGGTGAACCCGATCTCGTCGTAGCCGGCACCGCACAGGTTGGTGTCCCCGGCGCGGCATCGGTCGCAGACCTGGCAGTTCACGAAGCCCTCGCCGACCGTCGGCCGGCCGACCAGGGACGGGTCGACCCCGGGCCCGGCCTCTTCGATCGTCCCCGACCACTCGTGGCCGGGGACGATGGGGAACGTCCGGTACGGCTCGGGGCGACCGCCCTCGTACAGCTCGCGGTCGCTGCCGCAGATGCCCGCCGCGGCGACGCGGACGAGGACCTCACCGGGCCCGGGTACGGGTACCTCTCCCTTGACCAGCCGCTGGCGACCCGGCCACTCCAGAAGTACCGACCGGCTCACTTGGTCCTGGCCGGGTCACGTAGGTGCCAGTTGTCGGCGAACAGGTTGAAGTTGGCGCGCTGCCGGGGGAACGCGGCGAGCGCGTCCAGGTCCAGCTCGACACCGAGGCCGGGGGCTTCCGGCAGGGTGAAGTAGCCGTCGACGACCTCGGGGAGGCCGGGCGCCACGCCCTTGATCGCCGAGTCGGCGAAGTCGTTGAAGTGCTCCTGGATCTTGAAGTTGGTGGTGCAGGCCGCCAGGTGCAGGTTGGCGGCGGTCAGCACGGGGCCGCCGACGTTGTGCGGGGCGACCATGACGTAGTGCGTCTCGGCGGTGGCGGCGAGCTTGCGGGTCTCGGCGATGCCGCCGATGTGGGAGATGTCGGGCTGGATGACGTCGACGGCCTGGAGTTCGAACAGTTCGCGGAACTCGAAGCGGTCGTGGATGCGCTCGCCGGTGGCGATCGGCAGGTCGGTGTGGGCGGAGACCTTGGCGAGGGCCTTGAGGTTCTCCGGCGGGCAGGGCTCCTCCAGCCAGCTCGGCTTGAACGGCGCGAGCAGCCCGGCCAGCCGGATCGCGGTCGCCGGGGAGAACCGGCCGTGCATCTCGACGAGAAGCTCGGCCTCCTCGCCGATGGCGTCGCGGACCGCCTCGACGAGGCTGACCGAGCGCATCGTCTCGGCGTGGTCCAGCTCCATCGTGCCGGTGCCGAACGGGTCGAACTTCAGCGCCTGGTAGCCGTGCTCGACGACCTTCCGGGCCGCCTCGTGGAAGGCCTCGGGGGTGCGCTCGACGGTGTACCAGCCGTTGGCGTAGGCCTTGATCCGCTCCCGGACCTTCCCGCCGAGCAGCCGCCAGACGGGCTGGCCGAGGGCCTTGCCGACGATGTCCCAGCAGGCCATCTCGACGCAGGCGATCCCGGACATGACGATCTCGCCGGCCCGGCCGTAGTCGCCGTACTTCATCCGGTGGACCAGGTCCTCCATGTCGAAGGGGTCCGAGCCCTTGATGTGGTTGACCTCGGCCTCGGCCAGGTAGCCGATGAGCGCGTCGGTGTGGTTCAGCATCCGCGCCTCGCCTACACCGACGAGCCCCTCGTCGGTATGGACCTGGACGAACGTGAGGTTGCGCCAGGGCGTGCCGGCGACGTGTGTCGAGATACCGGTGATGCGCATGTGTACCAAGTGCTCCTCGTGTTGCGGGACCAGAGGCGGGGGCCACCACGACCTCACGACACGCGGATGTTACCGGTCACATCGGCAAAGTCAACGGCTAGAGGGTGGTAGGTCGCGTTTCCGAACTGTGTCTTGACATCAGATTTGTGACCGGTAACACTCCCGGACACGGCAGCGAAATCCAGTTGTAACCCCGGCGTAGCCGCCTGGCCCGACCCAAGGTGGGACATGAGATTCACTAAGATGGCCACGATGGCCATGGGGCTGTTCATGGCCCTCAGCGTGACCGCAGCGTGCGGCTCGAGCACCAAGACCGTAGACAAGAAGGGTGCGGCGGGCGCCGACTCGGCAAAGGGCGCGCTGGTCGGCGTCACCATGCCGACCAAGTCCTCCGAGCGGTGGATCCACGACGGCCAGAACGTGAAGGCCTCGCTCGAGAAGCTGGGCTACAAGGTCGACCTCCAGTACGCCGAGAACGACATCCCCACCCAGGTCAACCAGATCGAGAACCAGATCACCCGGGGCGCCAAGCTCCTGATCGTCGCCTCGATCGACGGCACCTCGCTGACGACCCAGCTGCAGGAGGCGGCCGACAAGCACATCCCGGTCATCGCCTACGACCGGCTGCTCACCAAGTCGCCGAACGTCGACTACTACGCCACCTTCGACAATTACAAGGTCGGCGTCCTGCAGGCCACGTCCCTCCTCGTCGGCCTCGGTCTGAAGAAGGAGGACGGCTCCGACGGCACCGCCAAGGGTCCGTTCAACATCGAGGTCTTCGCCGGGTCGCCGGACGACAACAACGCGACGTTCTTCTACAACGGCGCCATGGCCACCCTGAAGCCCTACATCGACAAGGGCACCCTGGTGGTCAAGAGCAAGGAGACGGACTTCAAGACCGTCGCGATCCTGCGCTGGGACCCGGCCACCGCGCAGAAGCGCATGGAGGACCTGATCACCAAGGCCTACGGCGGCGGCACGAAGGTCCAGGGTGTGCTCTCGCCCTACGACGGCCTGTCGATCGGCATCCTGTCCGCTCTCAAGAGCGCCGGCTATGGCACCTCCGGTCAGCCGTACCCGGTGGTGACCGGCCAGGACGCGGAGCTTGCCTCGGTGAAGTCGATCATGAAGGGCGAGCAGTACTCGACCATCTACAAGGACACCCGCCAGCTCGCGGCGGTCACCGTGAAGATGGCCGACACCGTCCTCAAGGGCGGCAAGCCCGAGGTGAACAACACCAAGGACTACAACAACGGCGACAAGGTCGTCCCGTCGATGCTCCTCCAGCCGGTCACGGTCTACAAGACCAACGTCCAGAAGACCCTCATCGACACCGGCTACTACACGGCTCAGCAGCTGCAGTAGCGGGCCTGGGGCGGGCGGCGCCGTGTGCGCCGCCCGCCCCTCCGCCGTGATCTGAAGGGCATGACATGACCGACGACGCGATTCTGCGGATGAGCGGGATCACCAAGGTGTTCCCCGGCGTCAAGGCGCTGCAGGACGTGAACCTGGTGGTACGGCGCGGCGAGATCCACGCGATCTGCGGCGAGAACGGCGCGGGCAAGTCCACCTTGATGAAGGTGCTGTCCGGGGTCTACCCGCACGGCTCGTACGAAGGCGAGATCGACTTCGACGGCGAGCCGTGCCGCTTCTCCGGCATCCGCGACAGTGAGAAGCACGGAATCGTCATCATTCACCAGGAACTGGCGCTCAGCCCGTACCTGTCGATCGCCGAGAACATCTTCCTCGGCAACGAACGCGCCCATCGCGGCCTGATCGACTGGAACCGGACCAACGCCGACGCCGCCGAACTCCTCGCTCGCGTCGGCCTGGACGAGAACCCGGTCACCCCGGCGATGGACCTCGGGGTCGGCAAGCAGCAGCTCGTGGAGATCGCCAAGGCGTTGTCCAAGGACGTGAAGCTGCTGATCCTGGACGAGCCCACGGCGGCGCTGAACGACGCCGACTCCGCGCACCTGCTCGACCTGCTGCGCGGTCTGCGCGAGCAGGGCATCACCTGCGTGATCATTTCCCACAAGCTCAACGAGATCAAGGCGATCGCGGACTCGACGACCATCCTGCGCGACGGCCGCACGATCGAGACCCTCGACATGGAGAAGGACCTCGTGACCGAGGACCGCATCATCTCCGGCATGGTCGGCCGCGACCTGGAGCATCGTTTCCCCGAGCACGAGCCGACCATCGGCGAGGAGGTGCTGCGGATCGAGGACTGGACCGTGCGCAGCCCGACACAGCACGAACGCCTCGTCGTGTCCGGCGCCAACCTCACGTTGCGGCGCGGCGAGATCGTCGGCCTGGCCGGCCTGATGGGCGCCGGCCGTACGGAGCTGGCGATGAGCGTGTTCGGCCGCAGCTACGGCGTCGGCATCACCGGCCGGGTCTTCAAGGACGGCAAGGAGATCCGCATCAAGTCGGTCGGCGACGCCATCAAGCACGGCATCGCGTACGCCACCGAGGACCGCAAGCGGTACGGCCTCAACCTCATCGAGGACATCAAGCGCAACGTCTCGACGGCGGGGCTGCGCAAGCTCGCCAGGCGGGGATGGGTCCCCGACAACGAGGAGTTCCGCGTCGCCGAGGGCTACCGCAAGAGCATGAACATCAAGGCGCCGAGCGTCCTCGCGGTCACCGGCAAGCTCTCCGGCGGGAACCAGCAGAAGGTCGTGCTGTCCAAGTGGCTGTTCACCGACCCGGACGTGCTGATCCTCGACGAGCCGACCCGCGGCATCGACGTCGGCGCGAAGTACGAGATCTATTCGATCATCAACGAGATGGCCGATCAGGGCAAGGCCGTGCTGGTCATCTCCTCGGAGCTGCCCGAGCTGCTCGGCATCTGTGACCGCGTCTACGCGATGTCGGCCGGGCGCATCACCGGTGAGGTCTCCCGAGCAGAGGCCACGCCCGAGCGGCTGATGCAGTTCATGACCAGATACGACGAGGAGCAGATCGCCCAATGAGCAGCGTCGCACCGGCCCGCCCGGACAAGGGCGAGGCTCCGCCCCCGTCCCGCGGCGGCGTGGCCGACCGGATTTTCTCCGTCAACCTGCGGCAGAGCGGGATCTACGTCGCGTTCGCGCTGATCGTCGCGCTGTTCGCGATCCTCACGCACGGGAGCCTGCTCTCCCCGGAGAACATGTCCAACGTTCTCGTGCAGAACTCCTACATCCTGATCCTGTCGATCGGGATGATCCTCGTCATCATCGCGGGCCACATCGACCTGTCGGCCGGCTCGGTGGTCGCCGTCTGCGGTGCGATCTCCGCCGTGCTGATGGTCAACCACCACGTGCCCTGGCCGCTCGCGGTGGTGCTGACCCTGGTCGCGGGCGCGCTGATCGGAGCGTGGCAGGGCTACTGGATCGCCTACTTCGAGATCCCGGCGTTCATCGTGACGCTGGCCGGCATGCTCATCTTCCGTGCCCTCACGCTCACCGTGCTGGGCAACCAGGGCATCGGCCCGTTCCCCGACCAGGTCCGTACCCTCGCCAACGGCTTCCTGCCGGGCTACTTCGGCAACGTCGGACTGGGCCCGCTGGGCGGCGCGGACCTGTTCACCCTGATCGTCGGCGTGATCGGCGTCGCGGGCATCGTGCTCACCCAGTGGCGGGCCCGCCAGGGCCGCGCGGGGTACGGCCAGAACGTCGGCCCGCTGCCGGTGTTCATCGTGCGGATGGCGCTGGCCGCCTTCGTCGTGATGTTCATCGTGGTGCAGCTCGCGCGGTTCAAGAACCTGCCCGTGGTGCTCATCCTGCTGACCGTCCTGGTCCTGGCGTACACCCTGCTCACCACCCGCGCGGTCTTCGGCCGGCACATGTACGCCCTCGGCGGCAACCTCCAGGCCGCCCGGCTGTCCGGCATCAAGACCAAGTCCGTGGTGTTCCTGCTGTTCGTCAACATGGGTGTGCTGGCCGCCATCGCCGGCGTCATCTTCGCCGGGCGGCTCAACCAGGCCGGCCCGACCGCCGGCACCAACTTCGAGCTCGACTCGATCGCGGCGGCGTTCATCGGCGGCGCGGCGGTGCAGGGCGGCGTCGGCAAGGTCGTCGGCGCCATCACCGGCGGTCTCATCATGGCCGTGATCAACAACGGCATGTCCCTGCTGGGCGCGCCCAGCGAGCGGGTCATGTTGATCAAGGGCCTGGTGCTGCTCGCCGCGGTCGCGTTCGACGTTTGGGCAAAGCGCCGGGCCGGCACCTCCCGATAAATAGGATCAATCCCATGACCACAGAGCCCGACGACCGGGGCGACGCGCGGGTCACGGCGCGCCCCGGCCTTCGGGACGTGGCCAAGCTCGCCGGGGTGTCGCACCAGACCGTGTCCCGGGTCTTCAAGGATCACCCGAGGGTGAGCACGGAGACCCGGGCGAAGGTCCTCGCCGCGGCCGCCCAGCTGGACTTCCGGCCCAACGCGTTCGCCCGTGCCCTGGCCACCGGCCGGTCGCGCACACTCGGCGTGGTCAGCTTCGACGCGACCCAGTTCGGGCCCGCCTCGATGATCAGTGAGATCGAGCGCTGCGCGCGGGAGGCCGACTACTTCACCAGCGTCATCGCGCTGCAGTCGACCAGCGAGCGTTCGATCGCCGAGGCGGCCGAGCGGCTGCGCGGCCAGGGCGTGGACGGGCTCATCGTGATCCCCGGCCATGCCCCGCTGACCCAGACCATCAAGCACCTGCCGCGGGACCTGCCCGTCGTGGTCATGGAGAGCGAGACGATCGTCCCGGCCGTCGGGGTGGACCAGTACACCGGGCCGAAGGCGGCCACCCGCTACCTTCTCGACCTCGGCCACCGGACCGTGCACCACCTGCCGGGCCCGATGTCGTGGCTGGAGGCGCGCGAGCGCCACCGCGGCTGGCGCGACGCGCTGACCGATGCCGGAGCACCGGTGCCGCCGACCATCCCCGGCGACTGGAGCGCCGGGTCGGGATACGAGCGCGGCCTGGCGCTGGCGGCCGACCCGGAGGTCACGGCGGTGTTCGCGGCCAACGACCAGAACGCTCTGGGCCTGCTGCGCGCCCTGCACGAGGCGGGCCGCAGGGTGCCCGAGGACGTCAGCGTGATCGGCTTCGACGACATCCCCGAGGCGGCGTACTTCATCCCGCCGCTCACCACGATCCGCCAGGACTTCGCCGCCGTCGGCCGGTCCAGCGTGAACCTGCTGCTCGAGCAGATCGAGAGCGGTCGCCGCAGCGACAACAAGATCATCATTTCTACCGAGCTGGTCAGCCGGAACAGCGCCGGGCGGGCGCCCGCGTAGCCCGTCCCATCCCCGCGCTCGCTGCCCCGTGAAAGACATCCCAGGAGCTTAGATGTCAAGCCGCAAGCGACTCGGCGCGATGCGACCAAGCGGTCGCCTCGTCGTAAAGGGTGCCGGTCTTGAGGCAGCCGTGCAGGATGCCGACGAGCCGGTTGGCGACCTGGCGAAGCGCGGCGTTGTAGCCGGCGTCGCGGGCCCGCAGCTTGTCGTAGTAGGTGCGTGCGCCGGTCGAGACGCTGATCGCGGTGGATGCCTGGGTCATCAGGGCGTCGATGAGCCGGTCGTTGTGCACGAACCGTGCCGCGACGACCTTCTTCTTCCCCGAGGCTCGGGTGATCGGGGAGGTGCCGGCATAGTTCTTGCGCGCCTTGGCCGAGGTGTAACGGAGCGGGTCGTCGCCGAATTCTGCGAGCACCCGGGCGCCGAGGATCAGTCCCAGCCCTGGCTGGGACAGGATGATCTCAGCGGCCGGGTGCCGCCCAAAATGCGCCTCGACCTCCTTGCGCATGGCCGTGACCTGCTCTTCCACGGTGACCAGCACCGCCACCAGAGCCCGGATCGTGGCCGCGTATGCGGCGGTGACCACGTCCGGCTGGCCCAGGTGCTCGGCCCGCAGCGCGGCCTGGATCCGCGCGGCTTTAGCCGCGATGTCGCGGCGGCGGGCTCGCTTGAGCGCCGCGCTGATCTGGGCGATGGTCAGCTTGGCCGCCGACGCGGGGTCGGGGGCCTTGGCCAGCAGTTCCAGGGTGTCGGGGGCGTCCAGGTCCTCGAACGCCACCAAGGCGGCCGGGAAGTAGTCGCGCAGCGCGTGCCGCAGCCGCTGGGTGTGGCGGGTCCGTTCCCAGATCAGTGTCTTGTGCGTGCGCGCGACGACCTTGACCGCCTCGGCCTGCGGACTGTCCCCGGCCACCGGGCGCAGCTGGTGGGAGTCGGTGCGGACCATGTCGGCCAGCATGTGCGCATCCGCGGAGTCGCTCTTGGCCCCGGACACGGCCAGGCGTTCCCGGTAGCGGGCGGCCTGCAGCGGGTTGACCGCCAGCACCGTGTACCCGGCCGCCACCAACGCCCCTACCCACGGACCGCGGTCGGTCTCGATACCGACCACCACCTCCACATCCTCATCGGCGACCTGTCCGGCCCGCTCGGCCAGCATCGCGTGCAGCCGCGTCATCCCGACAACGCCTTCGGGCAGCCGGGCCTTGGCCAGCCGACGGCCCGACGCATCCATCACCTCAACATCGTGATGCGCTTCGGCCCAGTCATCCCCAACGAACAGCCGCAACGTCTCTCCCATCTCCGGAACCGCTGTTCAGCAGCCTGCGGGAGAACCATCAGCGACCTAATGAAGCAGTGCTCACGGCCCCAAGTACAGAACCGGGCACGACATCCCATCAGCGATCAACTCTCCCGGCCGACCGGCAAGGGCACGATCTTTCATCAGGACTCCAGGTCCAGGAAAACCAAGTGCTCACCTGCCGGCGGCTACCAAACCCAGGAGTCTGCCGGATGGCTCACTCCCAGAACTCATTAGGAAGACCATGTCGGCCCATGCCGTCACCGCGTCCACCGCTCGTACGTCCGTGCGGCTCGCGGATGGAAGAGAGATCATCTACTTCGACGACGCGCCCGGGCAGGATCGGTCCACACCCGACCGGCGGGAGCTGCCGCCGTACGCGCCCGCCGCCGAGCTGCGCTATGACGTGCTGCACGGCGAGGAGGTCCTCGTCGCCGCCCACCGGCAGAACCGCACCTACCAGCCGGCGCCCGGTGAGTGCCCGCTGTGCCCCTCTTACGGTGACCACCTCAGCGAAGTCCCGGCCGCCGACTACGACGTGGTGTCGTTCGAGAACCGCTTCCCCTCGCTCGGCGGCCCGGCCGGCGGACGCTGCGAGGTGCTGTGCTTCACCAGCTACCACGACGGGTCCTTCGCGGCCCTGCCGCCGGAACGGCTGGCCACCGTCGGCCGCGCCTGGGCCGACCGCACGGCGGCCCTCGCGAAGCGCCCCGACGTGGAGTACGTCTTCTTGTTCGAGAACCGCGGCGCGGCGATCGGTGCCACCCTGCCGCACCCGCACGGCCAGGTCTACGCCTTCCCGTATGTCCCGCCCACCCCGCGCCGGATGCTCGCCGCCGCCGAGCGGTTCTTCGAGGAGCACGGCCGATGCCTGATGTGCGAGGTGGTCGCGCGCGAAGCCGCCGGGTCGCGCGTCGTGGCCGAGACCGATGGCTTCCTCGCCTACGTGCCCGAGGCGGCCCGCTGGCCGTACGAGGTCTACGTCGCCCCGCGCGCCTGCGTTCCCGACCTGCCCGCCCTCGACGCCGCACGGCGCGACGAGCTCATGCGCCTGTACGCCGACGTGCTGCGCCGCTTCGACGCTCTCTACGAGCACCCGACGCCGTACATGGCCTGCTGGTACCAGGCCCCGGCTCGTACGAAGCGCGACGCGGCGCACCTGTGCGCCCGCGTTTACACGCCCCAGCGCACCGCCGACAAACTGAAGTTCCTCGCCACGAGCGAGACCGGCGGCGGCGCGTACATCAACGACGTGCTCCCCGATGCCGCCGCCGCGCGCCTCCGCGAGCTCTGAGCCGCTGCTTCATGCTCGACCTGTACGGGCCTGTCTCCGCTGGTCGGATCCAACCAGTCCGCATGCTCCAAGCTGTCGGTCACGACGAACTTTTCGGATGGCATCGTGCCTAGCATCACCACGCATGGGCAACCTTGATGACATCCAGGCCTGGCTCGACGAGCGGCTTCCGCAGTTGCTCGAAGAGCACGATGTTCCGGGCGCGGGCTGGGCCGTTGCGCAGGGCGACCAGGTGGCCGACGGAGCAGCGGGGTCGCTCAGCAAGGCGACCGGGGTGGAGGCGACCGCGGATTCGGTCTTTCAGATCGGATCGATCACCAAACTCTGGACCAGCACGCTGGTCATGCAGCTGGCCGACGAGGGCAAGATCGACATCGACCGGCCGGTGCGCGGTCATCTGCCGGAGTTCCGCATCGCCGACGACGAGGCGGCCGCACGGATCACCGTCCGGCAACTCCTCAACCACACCGCCGGGTTCGAGGGGGATGTCTTCACCGACACCGGGGTGGGCGACGACTGTCTCGAGAAGTACGTCGCGACCCTGCACGAGGTGCCGCAGCTGTTCCCGCCCGGCGAGCAGTTCTCGTACAACAACGCCGGCTACTGCGTGCTCGGCCGGCTCATCGAGGTGCTGCGAGGGCAGCCGTACGACGCGTGCCTGCGCGAACACCTCATCGCGCCGCTCGGGCTCACCCACACCGCCACCGGGCCCTATGAGGCGATCATGTTCCGCGCCGCGGTGGGCCACATCGAGATGGAACCGGGTGCCGGCTACGTGCCGGCGCCGATGTGGGCCATGGCGCGGTCGAACGCCCCGGCCGGCTCGATGCTCGCGATGCGGCCGCGGGACCTGGTCGCCTTCGCGCGGATGCATCTCGAGGACGGCCTGACGGCCGACGGCGCCCAGGTGCTGGCTCCGGGGACCGCCGCACGGATGCACGACCGGGAGGTCGACCTGCCCGAGCTCGGCCTCATGGGGACCTCGTGGGGCCTGGGATTCGAACGGTTCGACACGCCGGCCGGCACCATCATCGGTCATGACGGCAACACCATCGGCCAGGCCGCCTTCCTCCGGATGGTCCCCGAGGCCGGGCTGGCCGTCGCGCTGCTGACCAACGGCGGCGACGCCGTCTCGCTCCACCGCGACGTCGTGGGTCACGTCCTCGGCGAGCTCGCCGGCGTCGGTCTGCCCGCCCTCCCCGTCCCGCCCGCGGAGCCCCGGCGGATCGACGCGGAGCGGTACGTCGGCACCTACTCGGCTCAGGTCTTCGACCTCACCGTCAGCCAGGACGACGACCAGCGGATCTGGATCGAACAGACGCCCAAGGGCGTCTTCGAGGAGATGGGCGGGCGGGCCGAGCGGACCGAACTCGTCCACTACCGCGACGACATGCTGATTCCGGTCCAAGCCGATCGCGGCATGCACATGCCGCACGCGTTCATAGGCGACGACGGCACCGGCCATGCGCTGTACCTGCACCTCGGCCGCGCGGTCCGCCGCGCCGGCGCCTGACCACCGAACCCCGTCACGGAACGGAACAGCCATGAAGCCGACCACTCTGGGCCTTTGTCTCACCCTGGCCGCAGCCGCGCTCACCGGCTGCGGGGGCACCTCGAACAGCGGCGGGAAGGCGAAGGTCGTCGACGGGGGCACCTTCACCTTCGGGCTCTCCTCGGACCCGGGCGGCCTGGACCCGCAGATGGGCGCGGGCAGCTCTCTGTTCACCGTCACCAAGTTCGCCTACGACGCGTTGGTCAGCGTCGACGGCGGTACCGGCAAGATCCAGTCGGCGCTGGCCAAGAGCTGGCAGGTCAAGGGCAAAACGGTCACGCTGACGCTGGCCGACGGCATCACCTGTTCCGACGGCACCCGCCTCACCGCCTCCGACGTGGCGAAGAACCTCAACTTCGTCGCCGATCCGAAGAGCAAGAGCCCCTTCCTCGGTGCCTTCCTCCCGGCCGGAGCCAAGGCGAAGGGCGACGACGCCACCCGTGTCGTGACGCTCACGCTGGCCGGACCGGCCCCGTTCGTCCTCAACGGACTTTCCGGACTGCCGATCGTCTGCCCGAGCGGCATGGCGAGCCGGTCCTCGCTGAAGACGGCGACGGCCGGCACCGGACCCTACAAGCTGATCCAGGCCGCGCCCGGTGACCACTACACGTACGCGATCCGCGACGGCTACACGTGGGGTCCGAACGGCGCGACAACCGCGACCAAGGGACTGCCGAAGACCGTCGTGATCAAGGTGGTCGAGAACGAGACGACAGCGGCGAACCTGCTGCTTTCGGGTGGCCTGAACGGCGCCCAGATCGTCGGGTCGGATGCCGTACGGCTGGAGAAGGCGGGCCTGTACGCGGCCAAGACCCCGGCTCTGGTGGGGGAGCAGTGGTACAACCAGCACGCGGGCCGGCCCACCAGCGATCCCAGAGTCCGGAAGGCACTGACGCAGGCGCTGGACCTCGGCCAGCTGCAGAAGGTTCTCACGTCGGGTCGCGGCACCGCGGCGACCACGCTGGCCGCGAGCGAACCGGTCGCCTGTCACGGCGACTCGGTCTCCCACGCCCTGCCGGCCGGCGACCCGCAGGCGGCGGGCGCCCTGCTCGACCAGGCGGGCTGGACCAGGGGAAGCGACGGCAGGCGTACCAAGGGCGGCAAGCTGCTGCAGCTGACCCTCCTTTACCAGAACAACAGCGGCAGCAGCGGCGACGCCGCGGCCGAACTCGAGGTGAAGCAGTGGAAGGCGATCGGCGTTGAGGCCACCGCGCACAGCCAGAACGAGACGACGCTGACCGGCACGATCTTCGGTGCCGGGAACTGGGACGTCGCCTGGGTCCCGGTCAACGTCAACACCCCGGACCAACTCGTGCCCTTCCTCTCCGGGCCGGCGGCGCCACAGGGGAACAACTTCGCCGCGATCTCCGATCCGGCCTACGACGCGGCGGTGAAGTCGGCGATGGCGATCCAGGGCGACGCCGGGTGCCGCGACTGGCTCGCCGCGGAGTCCGGCTTGATCGCCAAGGCGGACATCGTGCCGTTCGCCGGCGATGTCGTGCACACGTTCGGCAAGGCGGCGACGTTCCAGACGCCTGGACATCTCGTCCCGACCAGCATCCGCATGCTGGCGAAGTAGCGAACGATGACAGCGGACATGCCGGCGACGTTGACCGTCCCGAGCCCGAGGTTCTGGGCTCGTCCGTGGGTACGGTTCGGCGTCCGGCGCCTCAGGCGGCTGCTGGTCTCGCTCTGGGTCCTGGTGACGGCGTCCTTCGCGATGATCCACCTCATCCCGGGGGACCCGGTCCGGGGGGCGCTCGGCCCCACCGCGCCGGCGGACCTGGTCGAGGCCCGCCGGCACGCCCTGGGCCTGGACGACCCGCTCCTCACCCAGTACCTCCACTACCTGAAGGGCCTGTTCACCGGGGACCTCGGCACTTCGCTGGCCTCCCGGCTGCCGGTCTCCGGCGTGGTCGCCCAGCGGCTGCCGGCCACACTCGCGCTGGCGGTGCTCGCGTTCCTGGCGGCCGTGGTCCTGGCGATCCCGCTGGGCGTCGTCATGGGTGTGCTGACCCGGCGTGGCCACGGGCGGCGGACCGAGCTCGCCTTCACCACGACCGGCATCATCATGGCGACCATTCCGGACTTCCTGATCGGCGTCGTGCTGGTCTACGTCTTCGGGATCCAGCTCGGGTGGCTGCCCGTCGCCGGTGACGACACCGCGGCGGCGTACGTCCTGCCGGTGTTCTCTTTGGCGATCGGGCCGGCGGCGATCCTCGCCCGCATCGTCCGCGTCGAGATGGTCGGGGTGCTCGAGGCGGACTTCGTCCGCACCGCCCGGGCCAAGCGCCTGCCCGCCCGGACGGTCTACGCCGGCCACGCTCTGCCGAACGCCGTCACCGCCGCGCTGACGTTGGGCGGACTCCTGCTGAGCGCGCTGGTCGCCGGCACCGTCCTGGTCGAGAACGTCTTCGCCTGGCCGGGCCTCGGCAGCACGATCGTGCGGTCCATCCTCACCAAGGACTACCCGGTGGTGCAGGCGATCGTCCTCGTGTACGGCGTGGGCGTGCTGATCACCAACCTCGTCGTCGACGTCGCCCTCGCCCTGCTCGATCCCCGCTCGAAGATCCGGGAGGACTGACGGATGAAAGGACGCTGGACGCGGATCGTCCGTACGCCACTGGGCCTCACGGCGACCGTGCTCGTGGTGGCGATCGCCGCCCTGGCCGTCCTCGGACCGGTTCTGTGGGGATCCGGCGCCGACGCCGTCGACACCGACGCGATCCTGTCCCAGCCGTCCGCCGAACACTGGGCCGGAACGGACAACCTCGGCCGGGACATCCTCCTGCGGGTCCTCGTCGCGTCCCGGCTGTCGATCATGCTCGCCCTGCTCGCCATCGTGATCACGGTGGTGGCCGGGTTGCTGCTGGGGTCGGCGCCGTTCGTGCTCGGCCGCAGGCCCGGCCGGCTGGTGGCGGCGGCGGTGAACATCGCCGTCGCGTTCCCCGGGTTGCTGCTGGCGCTGTTCTTCGCGGTCGTGTTCGGCGTCGGCGCCACCGG
This sequence comes from Actinoallomurus sp. CA-142502, assembly GCF_050936355.1. Taxonomy (NCBI): domain Bacteria; kingdom Bacillati; phylum Actinomycetota; class Actinomycetes; order Streptosporangiales; family Thermomonosporaceae; genus Actinoallomurus; species Actinoallomurus sp. CA-142502. The sequence continues at coordinate 6,276,917 of NZ_JBNJMY010000001.1, read as the reverse complement.
TGCGGTCCTGGCCATCGGGCTCGCGGGCGCTCCGGCGTTCGGGCGCCTCACCCAGACGCTCGTCGCCGGGGTCGCTGAGCGGGACTACGTCGCGGCCGCCCGGACGATGGGGATCGGCCGGTTCCGGATCCTGGTCCGCCACGTGCTGCCCAATATCGCCGAACCGCTGGTCGTCAACGCCACCGTCGGCGCCGGCACCGCACTGCTGTCCTTCGCCGGCCTGTCGTTCCTCGGTCTCGGTGTCCAGTCACCCTCCTACGACTGGGGCCGCCTGCTCTACGACGGCATCGGCACGATCTACGTGAACGCGGCCGCGGCGCTCGTACCCGGGGCGGCGGTGCTGCTGGCCGGGCTGGCGTTCAACCTCTTCGGCGAGTCGGTGGCCAAGGGGCTCGGCATACCCGTCGGCATCGGCCTGCGCGCGGCGTCGCCCGCACGCGCCGGGTCGGCGAGCGGCCCTGAGCGTACGGGCCAGGGCGAGGACCCGGGGGACCGGCCGTCCGATGTGGTGCTCGACGTCCGCGACCTCGAGGTCACCGTTTCCGGGCCGTCGGGTCCGGTACGGCCGGTCCGCGGGGTGTCCTTCGACGTACGCCGCGGCGAGGCGGTCGGCATCGTCGGGGAGTCGGGCTCGGGCAAGTCCATGACCGCCCTGGCGATCACCCGGCTGCTCGCCGACCAGGGCCGCGTAGACGCCTCCCGGCTCGATCTCCTCGGGAACGACCTGCTGGCGCCGGACACCCCGGCGCGGCGCCGGATGCTGGGCACCACGCTGGCCATGGTCTTCCAGGACCCGATGACCGCGTTCAACCCCACTCGCCGGATCGGTGCCCAGCTGGCGGAGGTGGCAACGCATCACCAGGGCATGAGCCGCCGGGACGCGATGGCCCGCGTCGTCGACCGGCTGACCGCGGTCCGGATCCCGGACGCGGACACGCGTGTCCGTCAGTATCCCCACGAGTTCTCCGGCGGGATGCGCCAGCGAGCGATGATCGGCATGGGACTGATGGGCACCCCGGCGCTGATCGTCGCGGACGAGCCGACCACCGCCCTCGACGTCACCGTGCAGCAGCAGGTGCTGGACCTGCTCACCGCGATCCGCGAGGCGGACGACGTCGCGCTGATCCTGATCAGCCACGACGTCACGGTGGTCGGCGAGGTCTGCGACCGGATCCTGGTGATGTACGCCGGCCGGATCGTCGAGGACATGCCGGCCGCCGATCTGGCCGCCGCCCGGCACCCCTACACCCGGGCGCTCGTCGACGCGGTGCCTGACATGAACACGGAGCTCGACGAGCCGCTCGCGACGATCCCGGGCCGCCCGGTCGACCCGGCCGACGTGCCATCCGGCTGCGCCTACGCCGATCGATGTCCGCTCGCCGACGCCCGCTGCCAGGCCGAGGACCCGCCGCTGGCGGCCGACCAGGCCGACTCGCCACGCCACCGGGTGGCCTGCTGGCACGCGGGCGAGCCGCTGCCGGCCCAACCGGACGACCAGAGCATCGACGAACTGGTGGAGTCGTCATGAGTGAGCGAAGCGAGCGAATCGGCGAGCACGTGCGTCTGGTCGTTCCTCCCCACGAAGGAGGCCTCGTGAGTGAGCTGCGCTTCGAGGACGTCACGGTCCGTTACGGCCGGACGACCGCGGTCGACGGGGTCAGCCTGACGGTGCCGGAGGGCGCGGTGGTCGGGCTCGTCGGCGAGTCAGGCTCCGGTAAGTCCACGCTGGCCCGGGCCGCCGTCGGCCTGGCCCCGCTCACCGGCGGCCGGATCACCCTCGGCGGCGCGCCGGTCCCGGCCCGAGGCCGGTCACGTCCGCTGCAGATGGTCTTCCAGGACCCCTACTCGTCGCTCGACCCACGGATGACGGTCGGCCGATGCGTGGCCGAGGCGATCCCGCCGGGCGGCTCACGCGCCGACCGGCGAGCCGAGGTCGAGCGGCTGCTCGAGCTGGTGCACCTGAACCCGGCCTGCGCCGCCGTCGTCCCGTCCCGGCTGTCCGGCGGCCAGCGGCAGCGGGTCGCGCTGGCGCGGGCGCTCGCGGCACGCCCCCGCGTGATCATCGCTGACGAGATCACCTCCGCCCTGGACGTCTCGGTCCAGGGGGCCGTGCTCAACCTCGTCCGTGAGCTCCAGCGCGAGCTTGGCCTGGCGATGCTGTTCATCTCCCACAACCTCGCGGTCGTCCGCTACGTCGCCTCGCACGTCGCGGTCATGCGGCACGGCCGGCTCGTCGAGCAGGGACCGACGACACGCGTGCTCACCGAGCCCGGTCACGACTTCACCCGCGAACTGCTCGCCGCCGTACCCGGGCGAACGACACGAAGGAGCACGCCATGAGTGAGCGGAGCGAGTGCGTCGATGAACACAGTGCCCCTGGCTACTCCTCCGACGAAGGAGGGCTCATGAGTGAGCGGAGCGAGTGAATCGATGAACACAGTGCCCCTGGCTACTCCCCCGACGAAGGAGGGCTCATGAGTGAGCGGAGCGAGTGAATCGATAAACACAGTGCCCCTGGCTACTCCCCCGACGAAGGAGGATTCATGAGCCGCCGACTGCGCATCGAGGACCTCACCGACCTGGCGGTGCCGTCACAACCGGTGCTGTCGCCGGACGGAAGCCGGATCGCGTACGGGCTCCGGACCCTGGACGCGGACGGCGACCGCGTCGTCGATCAGCTGTGGCTGGTCGGCACCGACGGCGGCACACCCCGCCGCCTCACCTCCGGTCCGGCCGACACCGCGCCGGCCTGGTCGCCGGACGGCAGCCGGCTCGCCTTCCTCCGCGACGGGCAGGTCACCGTGCTCGACACCGGGGGAGGGGAGCCCGAACAGGTGACCGACCTGCCGCTCGGTGCCGGGGCTCCACACTGGAGCCCGGACGGCGGCCGGCTCGCCTTCACCGCGCCGGTCGACCCGACCGGCGGCGCGCGGGGGCCGATGGTCTCCGACGGCCTCGACTACCAGGCCGACGGGGAGGGGGTGTACGGCCCGGTGCGCCGGCAGCTGCACGTCCTCGACCTGGACGGCCGCGAGGTCCGGCAGCTCACCGACGGACCGGAGAGCGCCGGTACCCCGGCCTGGTCGCCCGACGGCACCCTCCTTGCCTTCACCCGCAGGGCCGGTGCCGACAGCGACCTGCGCCACCGCACCCCGGTGCACCTGCTGGAGGTGGACGCACCGGACGACCCGCCACGTGTGCTCGCCTTCGTCGACGGGGTGGCCGGCACGGTGGGTTGGGTCGCCGACGGCTCGGCACTGCTCGTGGTCGGCCGGCCCGGCGACCCGGTCGGGCACGCTCGCCTGTACCGGGTCGGGGCCGTCGGCGGCGAGGTCACCGACCTCTCAGGCGCCCTCGACCGCAACGTGATGTCCGGCGCTCCCGGCTACCCCGGCGGCCTGCCGCACGAGTACGAGGGCCGGATCTATTTCTGCCTGCGTGACCAGGGCTGCACCCACCTGTGGTCGGCCACGACCGACGGCGATGACGCGCGCCCGGTCGTGGCCGGGCCCGGCCGGGTCGTTTCGGGGCTGTCGGTCGCCGAGGGCCGCGCCACGGTCGCGCTCACCACCCCCACGTCATTCGGCGAGATCGCGGTCGTGGACCTGGCGACCGGGGCCGAGACCGTGCTGACCGGCCATGGCGCCGCGCTCGCCGACGTGGACCTGTACCCCCGCGAGGAGCGGTGGTTCACCGTCTCCGACGGCACCGAGGTGCAGGCCTGGCTGATGCACGATCCTGAACGCAGCGGCCCGCGGCCGGTGCTCCTCGACGTGCACGGCGGCCCGCACAACGCGTGGAACGCGGCCGCGGACGAGATCCACCTTTACCACCAGGAGCTGGTCGACCGCGGCTGGGCGGTGCTGATGGTCAATCCGCGCGGCAGCGACGGATACGGCGAGGAGTTCTACGACGGGGTCCGCGGTGGCTGGGGCGTCGCGGACGCGGCCGATTTCCTCGAGCCGCTCGACCGGCTCGTCGCCGAGGGATTCGCGGACCCGGACCGGCTCGCGGTGGCGGGCTACAGCTACGGCGGCTTCATGACCTGCTGGCTGACCGGTCACGACGACCGGTTCGCGGCGGCCGTCGCCGGCGGTACGGTCAGTGACCCGGTGAGCCTGGGCGGCTCCAGCGACGAGGGTCACTCGCTCAGCGTCCACGAGCTCGGCGGCACTCCGTGGCAGAAGCCGGCGGAGTACGCCGCCATGTCACCGCTCACCCGCGTGGCCGACGTCCGTACGCCGACGCTCCTGCTGCACGGCGCCGCCGACCTGACCTGCCCGGTCGGGCAGGCCCAGCAGTGGCACACCGCGCTGCGTCAGCGAGGCGTCCCGACCCGGCTGGTCGTCTACCCGGACGCCTCGCACCTCTTCATCCTCGCCGGCCCGCCCTCGCAGCGGCTCGACTTCAACCACCGGGTGCTGGACTGGCTCGAACAGCACACCGGCCGGGCCGGTCGGGCACGCGTCGACGGTGCCCACTGGCAGCGGCGGCTGGCCCGGCTCGCCGAGCGGCACAACGTGCCCGGCGCGCAGCTCGGCATCCTCCGCATCGGGACGAACGGGGCCGACGACGAGCTGGTCGAGGCCGCCCACGGCGTCCTCCATGTCCGCACCGGCGCGCCGGTCGCCACCGACTCACTGTTCCAGATCGGCTCGATCACCAAGGTCTGGACCGCGACCGTGGCGATGGCCCTGGTCGACGAGGGGCTGCTCGCGCTCGACACTCCGGTCGCCGAGGTGCTGCCCGAGCTGCGGCTCGCGAGCCCGGACGTCACGAAGTCGGTCACGCTGCGGCACCTGCTCAACCACACCAGTGGCATCGACGGCGACGTGTTCACCGACACCGGCCGCGGCGACGACTGCCTGGAGAAGTACGTCGCCGTCCTCGGCGAAGCCGGGCAGAACCACCCGCTGGGCGCCACGTTCTCCTACTGCAACTCGGGTTACGCCCTCCTGGGCCGGATGATCGAGAAGGTCACCGGGCAGACCTGGGACCAGGCGCTACGCGACCGGCTGTCCACTCCGCTCGGGCTGACGCACACGGTGACTCTGCCCGAGGAGGCGCTGCTCTTCTCCGCCGCGGTCGGCCACGAAGAGCGCGACGGCGGCCTCGTCCCGGCGCCCGCCTGGATGCTGCCCCGCTCGATCGGTCCGGCCGGGCTGGTCACCTCGACCGCCGCCGAGGTCCTGGCCTTCGCGCGCCTGCACCTGACCGGCGGTCTCGCCGCCGACGGCACGCGGATCCTGAGCGCGGAGAGCGCCGCCGCCATGACCGCGCACCAGGCCGACCTGCCCGACAAATACGTCCTCGGCGACTCATGGGGGCTCGGCTGGATCCGGTTCGGCTGGGACGGACACCGCCTGATCGGCCACGACGGCAACACTCTCGGCCAGGCGGCCTTCCTACGGGTGCTGCCCGAGCAGGGGCTCGCGGTCGCCCTGCTCACCAACGGCGGTCAGGCCCGCGACCTCTACCAGGACCTGTACCGGGAGATCTTCGCCGAGGTCGCCGGCATCACGATGCCGGAGCCGTTCGCGCCGCCGCCCGAACCGGTGACCGTCGACGTGGCGCCCTACGTCGGCGTCTACGAGCGGAGCGGCGTGCGCATGGAGGTCGAGAACGGCCCGGAGGGGCCGCTGCTCCGTACCACCATCACCGGTCCGCTCGCCGAGCTCGTACCCGACCCGGTCGAAGAGCATCCGTTGATACCGGTCGGTCCGGCTCTGTTCGCCGTCAAGCCGCCCGAGGCGGAGACCTGGGCGCCGGTCACGTTCTACGAGCTGCCGACCGGTGAGCGATACCTGCACTTCGGCGTACGCGCCACCCCGAGGGTGGACCGATGACTCTTCGCGACCTGCTCGCCGACGCGCGCGCCCTCATCGAGTGCGAGTCGCCCTCCACCGACCTGGCCGCCGTCGCACGCTCGGCCGAGGTCGTCGCCCGGGTCGGTACCGCCCGCCTCGGCGTCGCGCCCGAGCGAATCGTGCTGGACGGCCGGACCCACCTGCGCTGGCGACTCGGCGCGGAGCCGTCACGGGTGCTGCTGCTCGGCCACCACGACACGGTCTGGCCACTCGGCACGCTCGCCGACCACCCCTGCACCGTCGAGGACGGGATCCTGCGCGGACCCGGCTGCTTCGACATGAAGGCCGGCCTGGCCATGGCGTTCCACGCGGCCGCCGGACTCGACGGTGTCACCCTGCTCGTGACCGGCGACGAGGAGATCGGCTCGCCCAGCTCCCGGGCACTGATCGAGCGAGAGGCCAGGGCGGTGACGGCCGCGCTGGTGTTCGAGGCGTCCGCCGACGGCGGCGCCCTCAAGACCGAGCGCAAGGGCGCCTCGCAGTACGAGGTGCGCGTGGCCGGGCGCGCCGCCCACGCCGGGCTCGAGCCGGATCGGGGCGTGAACGCCACCCTGGAACTGGCCCACCAGGTGCTGGCCGTCAGCGAGCTCGCCGACCGGACGGCCAGCACCACGGTCACGCCGACCCTCGCCCGCGCCGGCACCACCACCAACACCGTCCCGGCCGAGGGGGCGTTCGCCGTCGACGTACGGGCCAGAACCGTGGCGGAACAGGAACGGGTCGACCGGGCGATCCGCGCTCTGGGGGCCACGGTGCCCGGCGCCCGCGTCGAGACGGCGGCAGGCCCGAGCCGCCCTCCACTCGAGGCGGCGGCCTCGGCGCCGCTGTATGCGTTGCTGTGCCGGCTCGCTACGTACCGGGGCCTGCCCGAGCCCGGTCGGGCCGCGGTCGGCGGCGCGTCCGACGGGAACCTCACCGCCGGCGTAGGCACGCCCACCCTGGACGGCCTCGGCGCGGTCGGCGGCGGCGCGCACGCCGCCGACGAACACGTACTGGTCGAGGAGATGCCCGCGCGGACCGCGCTGGTGCGCGCGCTGGTCGAACGGTTGCTGGCGGGCACGCCGGACCCGCTCGCCACGCCCACCGCGACGCGATCGTGACCCCCGACGAGCTGAGGAGCAGGCACGCCATGACCGAGCGAAGCGAGGGAACCGGCAAGCGCAGCCCCGTGACCGAGCGAAGTGAGGGAACCGACAAGCAGAGCACCTTGGTCGCGGGGCCGACGAAGGAGGCCCCGTGACCGAGCGAAGTGAGGGAACCGACAAGCACAGCACCTTGGTGGCGGGGCCGACGAAGGAGGCCCCGTGACCGATATCAGCGTCGCGGACGCGGAGCCGGTGCTGGACCACGCGGCCCGGGCCGCGGAGGCCGCTGCCCGGGCGGCCGGCGTCTCGGTGCGCGAGCTCACCGACATCACCGAGCTCACCGGTGTGGTCGGCCTGTTCGCCACCATCTGGGGCCGCTCCGCCAATCCGCCGGTGACCATCGAACTGCTGCGTGCCTTCACCAAGGCCGGCAACTACGTGGCCGGCGCATTCGACGGCGACCGCCTGGTCGGCGCCTGCGTGGGTTTCTTCGCCCCGGCGGGCGGCACCCTCCACAGCCACATCGCCGGTGTCTCGGCGGCCGTCACCGGCCGCAGTGTCGGCTTCGCGCTGAAACTGCACCAGCGGGCATGGGCGTTGCTGCGTGGCGTCTCCGAGATCGCCTGGACGTTCGACCCGTTGGTGGCCAGGAACGCCTACTTCAACCTCGTGAAGCTGGCCGCGCGACCGGTGGAGTACCTGCCGAACTTCTATGGCCCGATGGTCGACGCCATCAACAGCGACGGGGAGTCCGACCGGCTCCTGCTGCGCTGGCGACTCCGCGATGACGCGGTGGCCCTCGCGAGCCTCGGGGGCCGCGTCGGTGCGGTGGCCGCAGACGAGCTGCGGGCGGGCGCCGTACTCGCACTGGACATCGCCGAGGACGGCAGCCCGGTGCCCGGCAGGCTCGACGGCGCGATCTCACTCGTCGCCGTGCCCCGGGACATCGCGGCGCTCCGTACGGCCGAGCCCGAGCTGGCCCGGCGCTGGCGGCTCGCCGTACGCGAGGCGCTCATCGGCCTGACCGGCCGCGGCGGCCGCATCGACGGCTTCGACCGAACCGGCTGGTACGTCATACGGAGGGAATCGTGAAACTCACCGACGTCGAACTGCGACGGATCTCCATGCCACTGGTCGCGCCGTTCCGCACCTCGTTCGGCACCGAGACCACCCGCGACATTCTGCTCGTGCGCGTGATCACGGAGGATGCCGAGGGCTGGGGCGAGTGCGTGGCGATGACCAGCCCCCGCTACTCCTCCGAGTACGTCGACGCGGCGGCGGACGTGCTGCGCCGGTTCCTCGTGCCGGCGGTGATGGCGGCCGGGCCGCCGGCGGCTCACTCGGTCGCCGGGATCCTCGCGCCGTTCAAGGGCCACCACATGGCCAAGGCGGCGCTCGAAATGGCGGTACTGGACGCCGAACTACGCGCCGAGGGCCGCTCGTTCGGCCGTGAGCTCGGTGCCGTGCGCGAACGGGTCCCGTGCGGTGTCTCGGTCGGGATCATGGACAGCGTCCCCGAGCTCCTCGAAGCCGTCGAGGGCTACCTCGCCGAGGGCTACGTCCGCATCAAGCTCAAGATCGAGCCCGGCTGGGACGTCGAGCCGGTTCGCGCGGTACGCGAGCGGCACGGCGATGACCTCCTGCTCCAGGTGGACGCCAACACGGCCTACACCCTGGGCGACGCGCGACAGCTGGCCCGGCTGGACCCGTTCGACCTCCTGTTGATCGAGCAACCCCTCGACGAGGAGGACGTGCTCGGCCACGCGGACCTGGCCCGGCAGATCCGGACGCCGATCTGCCTGGACGAGTCCATCACCTCGGCCCGCGACGCCGCGGCCGCGATCCGGCTGGGCGCCTGCCAGGTGGTGAACATCAAGCCCGGACGGGTCGGCGGATACCTCGAGGCCCGTCGGATCCACGACGTCTGCGCGGCACACGGCGTACCGGTGTGGTGTGGCGGAATGCTGGAGACCGGCCTCGGCCGGGCCGCCAACGTCGCGCTCGCCGCCATGCCCGGGTTCACGTTGCCCGGCGACACCTCGGCGTCCGGGCGGTACTACGCATCGGACATCACCGAGCCGTTCGTGCTCGACGGTGGTCACCTCGAAGTGCCCACCGGTCCCGGGCTCGGCCTGGTGCCGGTGCCGGACCGGCTCGCCGAGGTCACGACCGCGACCGAGCGGCTCACCACATGAATGGTCGAATACGACGAAAAAAATGGTCGGATACGGAGGATTCAACTAGGTGACGGTCGTGTGGCGCGCCTACCGTGAGACCGTGCAGCACGGCGGCACCGCGCGTCCCCGCGCGAATCTCGGACGGGTCGTCGACGATCTGGGCGCGACTCTGCTCGAACTCACGCACGGCGACCCCGACCGTCCCGGAGAGATCAGCGCTGTGGTCTTCCACGATCCGCTCGATCAGCCGGTGCTGCCGTCCCACGCGCTGGTGCTCGGTGTCGGTGTGGAGGCTCCCGGCCACGTCGCCGCGCTCCTGCGCACACTGGGGCACCAGAACGCGGCCGCGCTCGTCCTCCGTGCGCCGGTCCCGCTCACCGACGAGGTACGGGCCGCCGCCGACGAAGCGTCGGTCGCCGTGCTCGGACTGCGCCGCGGGGCCCCGTGGGGCCACCTCAGCGAGATGCTCCGTTCCCTGCTCACCCAGGGCACGGGCGCGGGGGCCGCCGAGGAGGAGTCGCTCGGCGGCCTGCCCGCGGGTGACCTGTTCGCGGTCGCCAACGCGATCGCGGCGCTTCTCGACGCACCGGTCACGATCGAAGACCGCAACTCCCGCGTGCTGGCCTTCTCCGGCCGCCAGGACGAGGCCGACCCTTCCCGCGTCGAAACCATCCTCGGCCGGCAGGTGCCGGAGCGGTACGCGCGCGTCCTGCACGAGCGCGGAGTCTTCCGGGATCTGCTCCGCAGCGACCAGACCGTCTTCATCGAACCCATCTCCGACAGGATGGGCGGCTTCACGCTGCCACGCGTCGCCATCTCCGTACGCGCGGGTGACGAGGTGCTCGGCTCCATCTGGGCGGCGGTACCCGCCCGTCTCAGTGACGAGCGCGACGAGGCGCTGCGAGAGTCGGCCAAGCTGGTCGCCCTGCACATGCTCAGGGTCCGTGCCGGCGCCGACGTGCAGCGGCGGATGCGGGCCGACCTGCTGAGCACCGCGCTGGAGGGCGGCGTCGGTGCGGGTGAGGCGCTCGAACGGCTCGGTCTGTCGAGTCAGCCGCTGCTGGTGCTGGGCGTGGCTCTCGACGAACGAGGCCTGCGCTACGACCACTCCGACAGCGCGACCGTGGTCCATGATCGGCAGTTGCTCAGCGACGCGTTCGCCCTGCACCTGTCCGCGATCCACCCCCGTTCCACGGCGGCGGCGATCGGCGCGGTCGCCTATGGGCTGGTGCCCATGACCGGAGCCGCGGAGAAGGCCGAGACACGCGCGGTGCGGATCCTCCAGGACTTCCTGGACCGGGTGGGGGACCGGCTGCCGCCGATCACCGCGGTGGGCCCGGTGGCGCTCGACCTGTCCGACGTGGCCCACAGCCGATCCTGTGTCGACCGGGTTCTGCGGGTACTCCGCGACGGACGCATCCACCGGCGAATCGGCCGTTTCGACGAACTGCAGGGCGAGGCGCTGATCTCGGAGCTGCGCGACCTCACCACGGCCCGAGGCGAGGAGCCGACGGGAGCGTTGGCACGGCTGATCGACTACGACCGCCGGCACCGTGGCAGTCTCATTCCGACACTCCGCGCCTGGCTGGACGCGTTCGGTGACGTCGCCGTGGCTTCCGAATCGGTCGCCGTCCACCAGAACACGTTCCGGTACCGGCTCCGACGGGTCGCCGAGGTCGGGCAGTGCGATCTCAGCGATCCCGACCAGCGGTTCGCCATGATGGTGCAACTGCAGGTGCTCCGCGTCGACACGCCGCCCGACCCTTGACATCCGGGCGCCGTCCGGGCACCTCCGAGACCTTTACCGTGTCGCTTCGCGGTCGGCTGACAGGCGGAACGAACACCCGCTCATGCCGATGAAAGCGTGTTCGGGCGGAGCCTGCCCCCGCGGCCTTAGGTCAGGGTAATCAGCGCGGCGGGCCGGGACCGGCAGGCAAAGGTTCGGTCCGCCCCGTTCCTCATGGCCGGACCGAACGACCCCAAGATCAAACCATTCTGGTCGGAGTGCTCAGCGCCCGGCGCCAGTGTTCGGTGACGGCATGACGGAGCCCTTCGGTGTCGACGGCCTGCGGGTCGAGCAGGCGCTGTAGCCCGATCCCGCGGAGCTGCCCGACGACCGCGACCGCGACCTCGGCCGGGATGAGGTCGGGGCGGATCGTGCCGTCCGCAATGCCGGCATGGACGTCGTCGCGCAGGTCGGCGCGGAAGGCGTCGTCCCGCTCGCGGAAGGTCGGTGCCAGCTCCGACGCCGTGGCGGCCTCGGCCCACAGCAGCAGGAAGGCCCGGTTGAACACGCCGACCTGCCCGAGCGCGCCGACGTAGCCGTCGATCAGCCGCAGGAGACGGTCCAGCCCGGCCGGCAGGCCTTCCAGGCCCGGCACGAATCCGGCCTGCGTGGCGCGGGAGAGGCGTTCGAGTAGCGCCTGCTTGGAGCCGAAGTGGTGCGTGACGATGCCGCGGCTGTAGCCGGCCCGTTCGCCGACCCGGGCCAGCGTCAGCGCGCGCACGCCGTGTTCGACGACCAGTTCGGCGGCGGCTGCGGTTCCGGCCAGACGGCGGCCGCGAGAGCTACCAGCGCTACGCGGAGGCGCTCGGCGGCTCGGTCAACGCCCGCTACGGCGTGGCCGTTGAGTACCTGGGTGACGGCGGGCGCGCGCTGGTCGCCGAGGACGGGCAGGCCTGGGACATGGTGGTGCTGGTGCGCTACCCCAACCGGCAGGCGTTCGCCGACATGATCCGGGACCCCGAGTACCGCGCGGTCTCCCACCTGCGCAGCGAGGCGCTCGTGGAGTCGGTCCTGCAGGCAACCACGCCGATCGCGGTCTGAGCCCGATGCCCGCGATCTTCGTCCACGGGAACCCGGAGACGGCGGCGGTCTGGGACCCGCTGCTGGCCGAACTGGAGCAGTCCCGATCCGATCTGGTCTGTCTGTCGCCGCCCGGCTTCGGGGCGCCGCTGCCCGCCGGTTTCGGCGCCACCCATCGCGAGTACCGGGACTGGCTCGCTGGTGAGCTGACGGCATTCGGGGAACCGGTCGACCTGGTGGGCCACGACTTGGGCGGCGGCCATGTGGTGAACGTCGTGCTGAGCCGTCCGGACCTCGTCCGCAGCTGGGTCAGCGACGTCCTCGGGATCTACGACCCCGACTACGAGTGGCACGAGCTCGCCCGCCGATGGCAGACATCGGGCATCGGCGAGGCCGACGTCGCCGCACGGTTCGGCGGGACCGTCGAGGAACGGACCGCGACGCTCGTCGAACGGGGCATGTGCCGGCAGGTCGCCGCCCGCGTCGCCGCCGGGCAGGACGAGGCGATGGGCCGGGCCGTGCTCGCGATCTACCGGTCTGCCGTCAAATCGGGCATTCCCGGCCTCGGCTGGGAGCTGGAGCGTGCGGCAGCGCGGCCGGGACTCGCGCTCCTCGCCACCGCCGACCACACCGTCGGGACCGAGGAACAACGACGTCGCGCCGCCCGCCGGGCAGGGGCGCGAGTAGAGACCCTCCATGGACTCGGCCACTGGTGGATGACCGAAGACCCCTCCCGCGGCGCCGCGGTCCTGCGTGCGTTCTGGGCGACGCTCCGCTGAGATCGCCGGGGCGGGATTCCTGATCAGGTTGGGCTACTCGCCACCGGTATCAATCGCCCTCGCAACGGCGGGCGTGCAGAGACGTCGAACATCCTCTTCTGCCGCGGACCAGACGGCACACCACGTCCGGCGCCGGGGTGTCGGCGCAGTAGGTCTCGGCGAGGCCGGTGAAGTCGTGCATGATGCCGACGACACTCGCCGCGCATGGAACCTCAGGACCGATCATTCGCGCGGAACTGCGGCAGCCGCACGACCACGGCCTCGCCAAGACCGCCAACTGCGGCCGAGCCGGTTCATCGTGGGCTGTGGGCGGTCAGGAAGTCGTCCACGATCCGTTCGCAATCGGCGGGTGTGGCCGGACGCAGGCCGGTCAGTCGCAGGAAGACGATCGGGCCGAGTAGCTGTGCGACGACGAAGGTCGGGTCGAGTTCGCCGAGTTCGCCGAGTTCGGCACGGGCCTCGGCGCTTTCGAGGACCTTGTCGAACGGTTCGCGGTAGTGCTTGATGACCCGCGTCCGTAGCGAATGCACGGCGGGGGAGTCGGTCTCGGGGGCGGCGTGTGTCGGCGTGGCGGGGCTCATGCCCAACCAGGCGAACAGCATCCATTGCAACGGTGCCTGCTCGATGGCGACCGACTTTCGGACCAGTAGTTCGATCAGCTGCTCGCGCAGCGATCCTGTATCCGGCACCGGCTCGATCTGCGGAATCAGCCGCTCGAACGCGGCCGCGAGCAGTTCGGTGCTGTTGCCGAAATTGCGGTAGAGGGTCGTGCGTGCCACTTTCGACCGCCGGGTCACCGCCTCGACGGTCACGGCGTCGATACCGCCGGCCGCCAGGAGTTCGGTGGCGGCGTCCAGCAGCCGATCCCGTGAACGCACCCGCCGGGGATCGAGTTCGTCCGATGCCTCGTCGGCGCGTTGGGGGTCGCTCATGCTGCCATCTTGCCCGATCCCGGGGCTGGGACGGCCGGCGCGACGCGAACTACGCTACCATCGGTATCGCACCGCTACCGTCGGTATCGAAAGTGGACGCGATGACCTATACCGTCGAAAGTCCGCCAGACTCGGCGCTCACCGCCCGGCAGCGCTGGACGCTGATCGTCTCGTGCCTGGCGGTCGCGCTGGTGGTCGCCTCGATGGCAGCGCTGTACACCGCGCTCCCGGACATGGCCGTGGCCACGGGTGCGACCCAGGGACAGCTGACCTGGGTGATCGACGGATACACGCTGGCGCTGGCCTGTCTGGTGCTGTCCGGCGGTGCGCTCGGCGACCGGTACGGGCGGCGGGCCACTCTGTTCGTCGGCCTGCTGGTGTTCACCGTCGGATCGGCGATTCCGCTGCTGATCCACGATCCGGTCTGGCTCATCTCCGCACGGGCGATCTCCGGGGTCGGAGCGGCGTTGGTGATGCCCTCGACACTGTCCATCCTGACCGCGGGGTTCCCGGCGGCGCAGTGGGGTCGCGCGGTCGGGATCTGGGCCGGCGTGGTCAGCGCGGGCGCCTTGGTCGGCCTGCTGGGTTCGGGCCTGGCCCTGCAAGGATCGTCGTGGAAATCGATCTTCATCGGGCTGACCGTCGCGGGAGTGGCACTGGCCGCGGCGGCGCTCACCGTCCCCGAATCGCACGAGCACGAGCGGCCACGGATGGACATCAGGGGCGCACTCGTCTCCGCACTGGCCGTCGGGCTGCTCGTCGGCGGCCTGATCGAGGCGCCCGAGCGCGGGTGGCTGTCGCCGATCACGCTCGGGCTGCTCGGCGGCGGCCTGCTCGCGGCCGCGGTGTTCGTCGTAGCAGAGTTGCGCAGCGACCATCCGCTCCTGCCGGTGCGGCTGTTCGGCGATCGCGCCTTCGCCACCGGCGTCGCCTCACTCACGCTGCAATACCTGGCCAGCTTCGGACTGTTCCTCCTGGTGCCGCAGTACCTGCAGCTGATCCTGGGGTACGCACCGGTGCGGGCCGCGGTCGCCGTCGCACCCATGAGCGTCCCGTTGCTCGTGCTGTGCGTGCTGGCGTCGAGATTGACCGCACGGCTCGGACTGCGCGTCATGACCGCGAGCGGCCTGGCGACCTTGGCCGTCGGCCTGTTCCTGATGTCCCGGCTGGACGTGCACACCAGCTACATCGGAGTGCTGTGGCCGGTGCTGATCGTCGGCGCCGGGCTCGGATTGTGCACGGCCCCGGCCACCTCGGCCATCATCACCAGCACCCCGGCGGCCAAGCACGGCGTCGCCTCCGCGGTCAACGACGCGACCCGCGAGATCGGTGCGGCGGTCGGCATCGCCATCGCGGGCAGCGTGCTGGCCGCCGGGTACCGCACGAGGATCGAACCCGCCCTGCCAGGACTGCCGGAACCGGTCCGCAGACCCGTGTCGGACTCGCTCGCCGCGGCACTCGCCGTCACCGACCACGCCGGACCGAGCGCCCGCCCACTCGCCGACCTCGCCCGTACCGCCTTCATCCACGGCATCCAGCAGGCGACGCTGGCGCTGGCCGCCGTCACGGCCGCAGGCGCGGTCGCGACACTGGGCGCTCCCGGTCCGACCCGAAAGAGAGACCGGACCGAGTGAAACAGAGCGCAGCGATCATGTCCAGAACATCCACAGCGGATCGAGGAGGTTCACCGTAATGCGCGTCGTGGCCATCGAGGAGCACCACATCATCCCGGAGATGAGCCGCTATATGGATCTGTCCGGGCTGCCGCCGATGCTGCGGGCCCGTCTGAACGCCACCGTCGGCGAGCGACTGGCCGACATGGATGCCGCCGGCATCGACATGCAAGTGCTGTCCGTCGTCCTGCCCACGCCCCAGATGCTGCCCGCCGAGACCGCGGTGCCACTGGCCGCGAAGGCCAACGGGAACTGCAGGGCATGGTCACCGCGTATCCGGACCGATTCGCCGCCTTCGCCACGCTGCCGGTCACCGTCCCGGACGCGGCCGCGGCCGAACTGGAGCGGGCCGTCGGTGATCTGGGGTTCGTGGGCACGATGATCAGCGGCACCATCGGCGGCCGGTTCCTCGACGATCCGTTCTTCAGTCCGATCCTGGAAACCGCGGCACGGTTGAACGTCCCGATCTACCTGCACCCCGCTCCGCCGCCGAAACCGGTCGCGGACGTGTATTACACCGGCTTCGCGGACCCGATCAATCAGGTCCTGGCCACCGGCGGCTACGGCTGGCACTACGAGACGTCGCTGCACGCGTTGCGCTTGATCATCGGCGGGGTGTTCGACCGGCTGCCTGAGCTGAAGGTGATCCTCGGTCATCTCGGTGAGGGCGTCCCCTTCCACCTTCCCCGCATCGACGACACGCTCACCCCGTTGGCCGGGCAGCTGACCAAGCCGGTCAGCGATTACTTCCGTGAGCATTTCTGGGTCACCACCAGCGGTTACTTCTATGACGGCCCGTTCCGGCTGACCCGAGAGGCGTTCGGCGACGAACGGCTGATCTTCTCGGTGGACTACCCATTCGCCGACAACCGGCGTGCCGCTGACTGGTTCGACCGCCTCGACCTGGCGCCCGAGGTGCGGGAGAAGATCGCGCACGGCACCGTCGACGAACTGCTCCGCCTCCGCTGACAGGGGGCGACGCGACGCAATTCCGGCCACGGGGGTCGCTGGGATCGGTGGCGCGCGTGGTGGTGGGGTGGCCGGTCAGCGAGCTCGGCTCAGGGCGCCAGCGAATTCAGCGCGGCGGCCACCGGGACCGGATCGGAGATCACCGCGAGGTGCCGGGCGTTCGGGATGAGCGTCGGGGCCGGGGCGCCGATCCGTGCCGCGGTCTCGTACGGTGACTGTTTGCTGAAGATCGGGTCGTCCGCGCCGAAGATCACCATCTTGGGCATGGCCAAGCTGTGTAGAGCCGCCACCCGGGCCGTGGGCAGGCCGACGACGCCGTTGCGCAGCATCTGCCACAGCGCTTTCTCCGCGCCTTCGACCATGAACGGCCGTCGCCACTGGTCCACGCCGTCATGGTCGAGCCGCTTGCAGCGCGGCCCGCAGATGGCGGCATAGGCGGTACGGACCAGCCAGTCCGAACGCAGGGCCAGCCGCAGCGCGGTCGTCCGGTAAGGATCGATGAACAGGTAGGGGAGCGGGTTGTGCTGGCCCGCCCCGGTCAGCAGCGCGTCCCCGTCCAGGAAGGCCACCCCGCCGATGCCCTGCGGATCGCGTAGCGCCGCCTCGGCGACGATCGCCGCGCCGCTCGAATGCCCGGCGACGACCGGCCTGGTCAGACGCAGCGCGTTGATGAAGGCGACGAGCTGGGCGCCCATATGAACCGCGTTGTACGGCGAACGCCGCTGGCTGTAGCCGTTGCCGGTCACGTCCAGCGCGTACACCGTGTGCGTCCTGGCCAGCACCTCGGCGAGTGGCTGCCACATGTCGGCGTTCTCGAACGCGCCGTGCACCAGGACGATCGGGGGACCGCTCGTCCCCCACACGCGGTAGCGGGTCCGCACGTCCCCGGCCTGGACGTACAACTGTCCCGGCGGTGGCGCGGCCCGGCCCTGCGTGACCGCGTTGAACCCGAATGAGACCAGCGTGACCAGGATGAACGCGATCGCCAGCGTCTGCGCCAGCCGCCGTCCCCACCGCTTCATCCTCGCCCGCCACGGCCGCGCCGGCCCGGCCGCTTCCTTGGCCGCTTCGTCGGCCGGGTCAGGGGGTAGGACCGGATCGCTCATCGTGTCTCATCATCCGTTCCAGGGACTGCGACTTTCAGTCTCGGTCGTAATGGCAGACGGCCACCGACGTAATGCCGACGGATCGCGCCAGAAGGTCGCGTAGTAGGGCTGAGGGCATTCCGGAAACGCGCGCTTCCCGCAGTATCTCCCCGCGTCCGGCTACCGACGAATGGAACTCCTAGACCGCCGTCCTGCTTGAGGGATGCGGAAGTAGGCGACGCCGAGCGGGGTGTGCAGGAGGACGGAGGCCGGGAAGCCCGGCTGTAGCGGTCACCTGCCTTGAGGGGGAAGACGATCCCGTGGGTGACCGCCTGGGTCATGCCGAACATCAGCGGGGCGATGCCGAGCCACTTGGCTTTCGGGAACAGCACGGTAGCAGCGAGATCAGCCGCGACTTCTTCATCTTGCCGTCGGTCAGCGCGGCAGCGCCGCCGACGGTCATGGCCAGGACTCCGCCCACGCGCGGCCATTGCTTGCGGTAGTCGTCCAGCGAGAATTTGCCCATGACCGCGTTCCTCCGATCAAGAGACGAATTGGATTGCAGGGGGTTTTCGGCCGAGTTCGCGGCGGACGTACTCGGCGAAGGTGGTGGGTTCGCGGCTGAGCAGCCAGCGCAGCACGTTGGGGTTGCCGAGGATGCCGTAGCGGTCGTACTGGTCGGCGAGCCGGGTGAAGCCGTCGATCGTGTAGTCGGGCGCGCCCTCGGGGAGCATGGCCTCGACGGGCACCTGTTCGGCGCGGACGGGCGTGCCGCTGACCCTGGTGAGGACCTCGGCGATGTCGTGACCGGTGAGGGTGTCGGTGCCGCACAGTTCGTAGGTCGCCCACGTGTGCTCCCGCGGGGCGGACAGGACGGTGGCGGCGACGGCGCCGACGTCGGCGAGGTCGACGAATGACAGCGGCCTCTCCAGCGAGTAGGGCTGGGTGAAGCGGCCGCAGGCAAGGCATTCGGGAACGTTCACGTTCTGCATGTAGTGCATGGGCTGCAGGATCGTGAACGGCAGACGCGAGGCGAGCAGATGACGCTCGACGGCGAGCTTGGACTGGTGGTTGAGCAGCGGCTCCAGCTGCGGATGGGTCACCGACATCAGTACCACGTGCTCGACGCCGGCGCGTTCGGCGGCGTCGATGACGTTCTGGCCCATGGTGATCTCACGAGGATGCATCGGCGGGCCGACGTGGACGACCGCACTGCAGCCGTCGAACGCGGCGGGCAGCTCGCCCGGGTGCGTCATGTCGGCGACGACGGCCTCCCGGGCGCCCTCGGCGCGGACGGTCTCGGCGCGCGCGGCGGAATGGACCAGGGCACGTACGGGGAAGTCCGCTGAGCGCAGTGCGCGCAGCACGTGCCGTTCGGTGGTGCCCGCGGCGGCGGTGATCGCGATCAATGGCCTGCCTTTCTGCCGTCTTCGTGGAAGTGCGCATGATCGTCGGCCGTTGGGCCGGTGTTCGGGGGATCAGGAGGTGGGTTCGTACCGGTCGGCGAGCAGGGCACGGTTCCCTCCGCTTACCAGGGCGGTTTCGACCTCGAGGAGTCGGTCGAGCGCCTCGGAGTCGGGAAGGCCGGGCACGCAGACGGTGCCCCCGCGTTCGACGGCGACCGCGGTCGCGATGGCGACGTCCTCGGCGGACATGACATCTGGGCCGCTCTCGTTCGCGCCGCCGGACCACTCCGTGGCGACACGGCCGGGGCAGACGACGGTGGCGCTGACGCCGGTACCGGCCAGTTCGTTCGCCAGTGTGCGGGTGAAGGCCACGGTGGCGGACTTCGCCGCGGCGTACAGGGTGCGCGGAGGCATCGTGAGGGAGGTCGTGGCGTTGGCCGAACGGAAGGACCGCATCCCCGCGCTGAAGGCCAGCAGCGAGGCGACCGTGACGATACCGCCCTCGCCCTTGGCCAGGAGTGAGGGGAGGACGGCGTGGGTCAGGGTGACCGGTGCGGTCGCGTTGAGCCGCCACAACCCGTCGAGATCGGCGGCGGCCACGTCCTTCAGCGGCGCGTATCCGGCGTTGCCCGCGTTGGAGACGAGCAATCGCACGTCCCCGTTCGCCGCACGCTCGGCGGCCGCGGCCAGGCCCTCCGGAGTGGCGAGGTCGGCGGTGAACGTCTCCGCCGTCGCGCCGTGGCCCTCGGCGCCCGCCGCGACCCGCTCCAAGCGGTCGCGCCGCCGGGCGAGCAGGACCAGGTCATAACCGCGGTCAGCGAGAGTGTGGGCGAGCGCGGCGCCGATACCACTGCTGGCGCCGGTGATCAGGGCAACGGGACGAGTAGACATACACCCAACGTATCAAGGTCATGATGCACATAAAGTACTTGATAACCGGCAACGGTAAGCTGGCCACCATGAGCGGTAGCCCCGCGCCCGGCGCGCCACCCTCCGGTGAAGACGTCTTTGCCCGTGTCGCCTGGGCGCTGCGCCGTGCCGACCTGAACCTGCAAACGGCCAAGGAGCGCCCGCTGCGCGAGATCGGCGTGCCGGGCTCCCACTACGCGGTGCTGATCAGTCTGCAGACCAGCCCAGGTCTGACGGGTGCGGAACTGGCCCGCCTTGTGGGCATCACACCGCAAGCGGTGGCACTGCTGGTCGGCAAGCTGACCGACCGAGGGCTGATCGAGCGCCGGACGCATCCACGTCACCGCAATGTCCAGGAACTGCACCTGACCGACGCGGGCCGGGACGAACTCACGAAGGCCGAGTGCATCATCAGCGACCTTGAGCGACACATCCGCGAATCCTTGGGTGTCCAGGGATACCGCCAGTTGCGTGAGTTGCTGGGCCAGGTCATGGACGACCTGCCGAACTGGGATCCCCCGAAAGTGGGCTGAGTCAACCCGCGCCGCCCTGGTGGGCTGGGCTCGCACACTCGGCGGTAGACGTTGAGTTGAACGATCATCGCTCCGTCCCTTCGCCCTCTCGGCTTCGGCTTTTTCGGGCTGGTCAGAGGTGAGCGGGGGTCTTGGTCCGGTCGGGCTGGGACGTAGTGCCGGTGCGGTTGCGGAACAGGAGGCCGGTGGCGAGGGCGCCGAGGGTGAAGATCCCGGCCGACCACCAGAACGCGGTGATGAAGCTGTGCAGGCGGGCTTCGGCGACGACCGCGGGGTTCGGGGGGTGGCTCTTGAGGTAGTCGGTGGCGGCGCTGGTGGCCAGGGTGTTGAGCAGGGCGGTGCCGATGGCGCCGCCGACCTGCTGCATGGTGTTGACGGTGGCGGAGGCGGCGCCGGCGTCGGAGGCGGCGACTCCGGCGGTGGCGCCGCCGATCGCGGGCGGCATGACGTGGCCCATGCCGAAGCCGATGACCAGCAGCGGCGGCAGGACGTGGGCGGCGTACCCGGAGTGCAGGTCGAGGGCGGTGAGCCAGACCAGACCGCCCGCCCCGAGCAGCATCCCGGCCGGGACGGCGACGCGCGCCCCGAGCTTGGGGACGGTGAGGTTGGTGGACATCTGCGCCGAGACGACAAGCACGGCGATCATCGGCAGGAACGCGCATCCGGTCCTGACCGGGCTGTAGCCCAGGGTCGTTTGCATGTAGTAGGTGAGGAACAGGAAGATGCCGAACGTCCCGACCGCGGCGATGAGGATCGAGAGGTAGGAGGCGGCCCTGTTCCGGTCGCGCAGGATGCGCAGCGGCAGCAGCGGGTGGGCGGCGCGGGTCTGCCAGAAACCGAACACGGCGATCAGGACGACTCCCGCGATCAAGAAGCCCCAGGTGAGCGGCGAGCCCCAGTCATGGGTGTCGGCATTGGACAGCCCATAGACAAGGCAGAACAGTCCGGCAGACACCACGAGCGTGCCCGGCAGGTCGAGCCGGGGCCGGGTGTCGCGGCGGGTCTGGCGCAGCGCGAGCAGTCCGCCGATCAGCGCGAGTGCGGCGAAGATCAGGTTGACGTACAGGGTCCAGCGCCAGCTCAGGTGCTCGGTCAGCAGTCCGCCGAGGAGGAGGCCGATCGCTCCGCCGGCACCGACGATGGCGCCGAACACGCCGAAGGCCCTCGCTCGGTCCTTGGCGGTGATGAAGGTGATGTTCAGCAGCGTCAGGGCGGTGGGGGCGAGGACCGCTCCGAACAGGCCCTGAAGGGCGCGGCCCGCGACAAGCAGCTCGAAACTCCCCGCGGCGCCGGCCAGGGCCGAGGAGGCCGCGAAGCCGACGGCGCCGGCGAGGAAGAAGCGCTTGGGGCCGAACAGGTCGGCCAGGCGTCCGCCGAGCAGGAGCAGGCTGCCGAAGGCCAGGGAGTAGGCGGTGACGACCCATTGGCGGTCGGCGTCGGAGAAGCCGAGGTCTCTTTGGGCCGACGGCAGGGCGATGTTCACGATCGTGGCGTCGAGCACGACCATCAGCTGGGCGGTGCCGACGACGGCCAGCACCCACCAGCGGCGGGGGTCCGGGGCCTGGGCGGGCGGGGATTGCGATGGTATATCGGTCATGAGAGAGGCTCCTGGCGAGGTCGGCAGAGCACGCTGACGTGCTGGTTGACGTCGTTCGGCGCTGCCGTAGGATTAATTCATCAAGCGACGACTTTAAATTCTGTACTTGATGAATTTTAGTGTCAACCGTGCTGGGAGGTTTTTGTCATGAGCGCTCGTACGCCGCTGGGGCGCCGTCCTGGGGAGAGCGTCACCCGCGAGACGATCCTGGACGCGGCGCGCCGCAAGTTCGCCGAGCTCGGCTACGACCGCACCACGCTGCGGAACGTCGCCGCCGACGCCGGTGTGGACGCCGCTCTCGTCTCCCACTTCTTCGGCACCAAGCAGCAGTTGTTCGTCGCGGCGGCGCCGATGCCGCTCGATCCCGAGACCGTCCTGGCCGACCTGCTGAACGGCCCGCGGGAGACCATCGGCCACCGGCTGGCCCGCCATGTCGTGGGGGTCATGGAGTCTACGGACGGCCGATTGAAGATCACCGGCCTGATCCGTGCGGCGACCTCGGAGGAGGCGGCCGCCCGGCTGATCCGCGAGCGCATCACCGAAGCGGTACTGGAACCGTTGGCGCGAGGTCTGGACGTCCCCGAAGCCCGGCTGCGCGCCGCGATGGCGGGATCCCAGGTGGTCGGCCTGATCATGTCCCGGCACGTCATCGGAGTTCAGGCGCTGGCCGACTGCGACGCCGAGACCCTGATCAACACACTGGGGCCGGTCCTGCAGCACTACCTCACCGGACCCCTGCACCGCACCGGATAGGCCCCGGTTCCGCAATGTGGTCGCTGGGAAGAACCGGAGCGGTATGGCTCCGGACCCGCTCGCCCGTCACCTGCGACTACTCGCCACCATCAGCGCGTAGAACACCGCCGTGCCGGGCTCCCGGCGCCTGCCGGTGGAGCAGACGGGGCCCGCCGGGGGCGGGTCCGTCCAGTTAACGGTTCTGTCGCTCTTTCGGTGGTAGCGGGGATCGCCCTGTCAGCTGAGGCGTGCTTGAGGTCAACCAGCTGGTCGGTGTGGTGTTTTCGGGCCTGTCCGGCCTGGTCATCGATGATGTGACGGACGAAGGCGAGCTGATCCGGGTGCGGGCCCGTAGGCAGGAGGTCCCCGTCCCGTCCCGTGTCCCCACCGAAAGGGCGACAGAGCCGAAAACCGTGCACGCAAGGACGTCTCCTCCGACGCGAGGCCCACGGCATCGACGGGGCCTGCGGAGCCGTCGACACCGACAACGATCTCGGCTCGTCGTGGCCGGGTGTCGGTGTCGGTGTCGTGCGGGACGATGACGACCGGGCACGGGGCGTGTTCGGCCACCTGGAGGCTTACCGAGCCGAGCAACAGCCGGGTGAAGCCTCCGGTCCCGCGTGGACCCAGCACCAACAGGGCGGCGTCTTCGGCTTCCTGGAGCAGTGTGAGCGGGATGGGGCCGATCGCGAGCCGGCGATCGACCTGCGGGGATGCGAGGGTGCGGGCCCGTTCTTCCGCGACACGTAGGACCTGCAGCCCTGCGGCCTCCGGCCGTGCCGCCTCCGTTCCGGGCTCTGCCGGAGCTTCGACGTCGTACTCCCAGCGGACCGCGACGTGCACGATCCGCGACGGCTGCCGTCTTCCCGCGGCCTCGGCGGCGGCCCAGTCCGCGGCGTACAGCGCCGTCGCGGATCCGTCCACATCGACCACAACGGGTTGCTCACGGCACCTGGCCTCGGGTGTTCAGCCGGTGCTGGCCGGCCGGACGATGAGCAGGGGGCACGGCGCGTGGTGGATCAGCGCCTGGCTGGTCGAGCCCAGCAGCATCCCGGTGAACCCACCGCGGCCCCGGCTTCCCGCCACCAGCAGTTGCGCGTCGGCGGCCAGTTCGAGCAGTCGCTTCGCCGCCCGTCCTCCGGTGACAACGCGCCGTACGGTGACGTCGGGGTACTTCTCCTGCCATCCGGCCAGCCGCTCCGCGAGCACCTCCTGCTCCCTCGCCTCGATGTCCTCCCAGTCGATGAAGTACTGGCGAGCGGAGGCGTACGCGATGTCGGAGGGGTACTCGGCCCACGCGTGCAGCACCACCAGATCGGTGCGGCGCGCCGCCGCCTCCTCAAAGGCCGTCGCGAGCGCCGCCTCGCTGGTCGGGGAGCCGTCCACGCCGACCACGACCGGTCCGTGCGACGGTGGTGTTCCTTCAGCGCCGGTGCCGCGGATCACTGCTACGGGGCAGTGACCGTGGGCGACCAGGGCGACGGCAGCGGAGCCGGTGAGGAGACCACGGAAACCACCCGCCCCCCTGGCGCCCAGGACCATCAGGTCGGCGTCGTGGGAGATGCCGATCAGCGCCCGTACGAGGTCATCGACCCGCAGAATGGTGTCGACGTCCAGTTCGGGGTGATCTTGGCGGATCGTGGCCGCGGTCTCGGCCAGCTGCCGCCGACCTTCTCCCTCCATCGCCGTGAAGAAGTCACGGGGCGCCGGGAACTGGGCGGCGACCGATGAGACGTCGACGACCTGGACCAGCCGCAGCGGTACCTGCCGGCGTACGGCCTCGTCGGCCGCCCAGCGTGCCGCCTGCAGGCCCGGAGCCGAACCGTCCACACCCGCGACGACCGTTCTCCGGGTGCCATTCTCGGTCATGAGGAGCTCCTTCTCGCCATATCCGGGAACCACGCGCCCACTGTTTCGCCCGGGAAACCGGGCGGACAGTGCCGAAGGTCCCGTCTCGTCCAGGACCCCGACGTCGTCGGCTTGAGCCTTGCCCGTGGTTCCAAGAAAGTTCTCTGCCACCAGTTGTCGTGGACGGGCAGGCCCAGCGCCTCCTGCCCTCGGACGACCGCCTCGGGGTTGAGCGGCTCACCGACACTCGCGACGAAACGCAGCGCCGACAGGTCGTAGTCGTCGGCGACCTCCGCGCCGTGCCTCACCGGCATCCGGATCGCGGTGGGCGCGGTGTACCAGCCCGTCACCCTGTGCTCGGCCAGCACGCGGTACCAGCGGCGCGCGTCGAACTCGCCCGCCGGTGGGTGAGCTCGCGGTCCGCCGGCCTACGGACAGGCGATGTCCGGTTGCGGCGGCCTGGCGTATCCGCTCGGCCGCCTGCGTCCCCTGCCGAATGCGCCGCCCGAGTTCAACCTCGTCTTCGGCGAAGGTCCCGGTGGCCGGTGACCAAGGGCGGAAGTACCGGAGATGGCAGCTTGCACACGCCGCACAGCGGATGCGCGACCTCGATATCGGCGCGATGCCGGTCTGCGGGGATGATGACCGCCTCCACGGAATGATCACCGACCGTGACATCGTGATCAAGTGTGTCGCGGCGGGCGGGGACCCGACGACGATGACCGCGGGCGCGCTCGCGCAGGGCACCCCGGTCTTCATCGGTGCGGACGAGGACGCCGGTCAGGTGCTGCACCTGATGGAAGATCATCGGATCAGGCGGCTGCCGATGATCGACAACCACCGGCTCGTCGGCATGATCAGCGAGGCCGATCTGTTCCGTCATCTTTCCGAGCAGGCCGTCGGTCATTTCGTCGAGGAGGTCTGCGCCAGCGGTTGACGCGGTCGGAAGGCGGCGCCGTCGAGCCAGCTCTCATGGTTGGCCACCGCGACCCACGCTCCCGCCGGAAGCCGATCGGCGGCATCCCGAAGTACATGCTGCTCAGCCACGCTCGACGTCCGGCGGCGGCTCAGCGGCTTCGTCCTACGGTGTCCGGGCGCTGAGTTCGTCGAACGCGTCGACCGGGAAAGCGGTGTCCGTGACACCGCCCGGCTCACCGCGGCCCTCAGACGCGGACAGCGCCTGGTCATGTTCCCGGAAGGACGCCTGGCCGCGGCTGCCCGGCTCCAGGCGTTCCCTATGGGCGCCTTCGTCAGCGCGGTACGCGCCGGGGTGCCGGTGGTGCCGGTCACCATCCAGGGCACCCGGTCGATCCTGTGCCCTGGCCGGTGCTTCCCCCGGCATGGTGCCGTCCGCGTCACTGTCGAGTCGCCCATCCGGCCGGAAGGTACGGGCTGGGCCGCGGCGGTTCAGGCCCGGCAGGCTGCTCAGACGGCGATCGCGCACCGGTCCGGCATCCGACGGCCGTGACACCGCGGTCACCGTCATGCGCTGACCATCCATTCCCGCGGTCGTTCACCGGCCTGCCACGGATTGGGCGACCTCGGCGTTGGCGAGCTGTACGAGCCGGTGGCCCAGATCGATGAGCGCCCGGCCCGCGGCCAGCTCGTCGCCGATCTCCGGTACGGCACGGTCTCGCGGATTCCGCCGGGCGTGGCCGCTTCCCTCGATCGTCATGCCGTCCATCGTGGTGAGCGCGGCACGCACATGGGTGTTCTTGCCGTCCTCATCGATGTCGATCTGCACACTCCACTGTTTGGTCTTCATGGCATCACATCTCCGTTCTCAGCGCGCTCGCGTTCGGCGGCGGCGACGTTCCGCTGCCCGCACAGTCCGACCTTGCGGCGCTGGGAATGGGCCGCGGATGCCCCAGCCGAGCACCCAGACGCCGTCCGGCATCAACGCGATCAACGAACATCATGACTTCGCCCCTCCCACCCTCACGTTTCGTCGGAGAAGCCGGTGTGGCCAGGGCCGATGGTCCTCCGTGCGGGTGTCCCTCCGTCTGGTGGCGGCCACATCCGATCGCGACGGAGACGGCACATGGCTCGCCGGCCTGTGTGAGGAAGGAGGGGCGGTGATCGCCGAGTCGCCATGGTTCCCGCTGGTTGAGGACGTTCGCCCCTGGAGCAGCCGAAATAGGCGGGAAAGCGTGGGACGAGGCCTGCGAGACGAGCGAGGGAGCTTGACCGTGAACCTCCGGCGAAGGAGAGCTCCGACAAAGAGGCCGAGGGAAGGGCTGAGGCCGAACGGGCACCATGCCGGTACGGCGACCTCCACTACCTGAACCGGGTGATACCGGCGGAGGGAGTTCGCCTCGCAGGTCTTCGCGTGTCGAGGGAGACGGGGGCGGCCCGGGACCTGGCGAGGCCGGTGGGCGAATCCCGATCACGGCAGTGAGCTCGGGGTGATCGCCGGGCAGGTCGGGACCGCCTTCGCCGTACGCACCCAACGAGCGTCGCCACGGCTCCTCGGCATGCCGCCGCCGCGGCGCGTGCGTTATCCCGACGTCGCGGTGGCGGAGAACACGCCTCGCGATCGTCCGGTCACGGCGCTCGTGGAGGCATCGGTGGATGCGGACCTCGCCGTCGTCGCCGCCGCGGCCACACCGGTCTACGGCTCGGCTCGGTCGGCCACGGCCTCATCCGCCACGCCCGTTGCCTCGTCGTGGTCGTCCCCTCCCGCGGCGCGGAGAGCGAGGCAAGAGAGGTAGGAAACGTCAGAGCAGGTCCAGGCGGCTGAGTTCGCGGCCGTCGGGCAGGGTTCGACGCCGATGGGTGAACAGGCTCAGCATCTGGCGCGCGGTGCCGACTCGGTGTGGCGGCGTCGAAGACCACTGCGCGCCGGTTGGTCGGCATCGTGGCAAGGGATCGGGTCGGTGTCGGTCCGTAGCCCGCTCGACGTCTCCTCGTCCGTCATGCGTCCGAGCGCGCCCGACGCTGCCGAGAGGTGGATCGGCGATCCGTGGACAGGGCGGCCCTGAATCCGCGGACGGTGAGGTTCGAGCATGGACTCATCCGCCGGTCCGTAGCGGATTCGCCGCAGAACGAAGGAGACCGCTCATGTCTCGCAGCATTGATATCGCCATCCCCGATCTGTCCGGGAAGCTCGCCGTCATCACCGGTGCGAGCGACGGCATCGGGTTCGTCATCGCCACCCGCCTCGTCGAAGCGGGCGCCGAGGTGATCATGCCGGTTCGCAACACGGTCAAGGGTGAGAAGGCCGCCGACCGCATCCGTGGTCTCGTCCCGGGTGCGAAGATCACCACCCGAGCCCTCGACCTGTCCTCGCTCGACTCGGTGGCGGCCCTCGCGGACCGGCTCGTGAGTGAAGGCCGTCCGATCGACATCCTCATCAACAACGCCGGTGTGATGACGCCGCCCAGCCACCAGGTCACCAAGGACGGATTCGAGCTGCAGTTCGGCACCAACCATCTCGGTCACTTCGCCCTCACCCAGGGCCTGCTGCCGCTGCTTCGCGAGGGCATGGCCCGGGTCACGCACCAGACGAGCGTCGCCGCACGCAGCGGTGCGATCAACTGGGACGACCTGAACTGGGAGAACGGTTACGACGCGAGAAAGGCCTACAGCCAGTCCAAGATCGCTGTCGGCCTGTTCGCCCGTGAGCTCGACGCGCGCAGCAAGGCGGCCGGGTGGGGCATCACCAGCAACCTCGCCCACCCCGGCATCTCTCCCACGAACCTGCTGTCCGCACAGCCCGGCATGGGGCGGCAGAAGGACACCGGCTCCGTCCGCCTGATCCGCGCGCTCTCCCGCATGGGCATCCTCGTCGGTACGGTCGACACCGCCGCCCTGCCCGCGCTGCTGGCCGCGACCGGCCCGGACGCGCAGGGCGGCCAGTTCTACGGCCCCAAGGGACGCGGCGACCTCGGTGGCGCTCCAGCGCGGCAGGAGCCGTGGGCTCCGCTGCGCAGCATGGACGACGCCGGCAGGCTCTGGGACGCTTCCGAGCGGCTGGTCGGCGTGCGATTCCCCGCCTGACCGCCGGGGGTGTGCACGCGATCGGGCATTGGTGATCACATGTTCAGGTCATGATCGCTGGACGACCACCTCTATGGTCTCCGGGCGCACCGGCTGGAGTATTAGCCTGCTGTCGGCCCTGGTCTCCGGCTCGAGCGCGGCGACCATCACGACTGTTCCAAGGCTCCGTTCCGATGACCGAATCCTCCAGCGAAGCTCAACTCGCCGCGGTGCGGGCTTACGCGTCAGACGCGATGGGCCGGCCTGCCGAGGCCGTCACCGCCGTGACCCCGTTCGAGGACGGCAACCGCCACGCGGTACACCGGGTCTCCTTTCGCGACGCATCAGATGGCATCCGGGACGTCGTGGTCAGAGTCTCCTTCGGCGGCGACGCCTCCGAGACCGCTCAGGCTGAGCGCGAGGCCGCTGTCCTTGAGCACGTGGGTGGCGTCGCAGCCCCTGTGTTGTACGACTTCCGCCGCACGAGCGATTGGTTCGCTACGCCGGCGATGTGCATGCAGTTCCTTCCCGGACGCCGGGAGGATTTGCGGACGGTGGGCCTGACGGAGATCCGGCGACTCGCCTCGCTCGTGGCCTGGGTCCATGAGCGCCCCGTCGACGGCCTGGGTGAGGGGGCGCGAACCACGATCGCGTCGTATGCCGGTGACCGGCTTCGGGCGATCCTGTCGACCCTCGTCTGGGCTCGTGACCCACTGCCTGAAACGCTCCAGGACCGGTTGCGGAGCGCCGCCGGTTCGCTGGCGGAGAGCTTCGCGGCCTCCTGGGATTCCGGCGAGACCCTCTCGTTGCTGCACGGTGACATCGCTCCGGGAAACGTGCTCTGGAACCCCGGCCCCTGCCTGATCGACTGGGAGTACACGCGGCTCGGAGACCCCGCCGACGAGCTGGCGTACACGTTCGACCAGAACGCGCTGACGCCGTCCCAGCGCCGGGCGTTCTGGGACGGGTACCGGCACGGCATGGACAGCCGCTCGAGACTGGCCTCGATCATTGAACGCGTCAACTGGTGGGAACCGGTGACCCTGCTGGGTTCCGCCCTCTGGTGGGTCGAGCGGTGGGTGCGCCGCACAGAAGGCAACGCCGATCCGGGAGTGCCACGCGAACCGGGCTACTACCTCGGCCACGTCATCAGCCGCATTGATCGGCTGGACACCCTGGTGAGCCCGCCGTGAGGCGCGTCCGCACCAGACCAATGCCTGACGAGGGCGGGTCGGCTCGAAGACGGTCTCCCGGTCCAGCGGTGGCACGCACGGCGTCCACGTCGCCGTCCACGAGGGCGCGGCACCTCGACACTGCGCGACGTCGTTGGGGCCGTCGTGGCGACCGCGTCCGGACGAGCGGCGGTCAGTGGACCGTCTCCGTCCCGGATGAGCCGGACCGCCCATCGCCCGACGCGCGCGTTCCCCTGGTCCCGTCCGGAACACCGGACGGGACCATTCGGACGGAGACTCGCCGATGAGTTCTATCCGGCCGCCGGATAGAGCCGGGCGGCTCCGCCGGCCAGGTTCGTCCGGACCCGGCGGGCGTCTTCGTCGGCGATGATCTCGATGGAGCCCTCCTCGAGAGCGTCGAGGGACAGGGCGGCGATCGCCGCGGGATCGCTCTTGGGAGCGTCGACGGACGCGACCATGTCGGTGTCCATGTATCCGACGTGCAGGGCGGCGACGCTCGTGCCCTGAGCCGCGAGTTCGAGCCGCAGCGCATTGGTGAGCGACCACTGCGCCGACTTGGCCGCGGCGTAGCCGCTGTAACCCGGATAGGTCACCCATGACAGCACGGACAACACGTTGAGGATCGTGCCGCCGCCGCTGTCGGCCAGTTGCGGGGCGAAGGCGCGGCTCACCGTCAGCGTGCCGAAATAGTGGGTCTCCATCTCCAGACGAATGTCCTGCAGGGAACCGTCGGACACCGACGCGCCCGTGTAGGAACCCGCGTTGTTGATCAGCAGCGACACGCCCGACGCCCTCTCCGCCGCGGCGGCCACGGACGCGGCGTCCGTGACATCGATCGCGACGGGAATCACCCCCGGCACATCGAGTGACGCGACGTTCCGGACGCCGCCGTACACGGTGGCGCCGCGTGCCACGAGCTGTTCCGCGAAACGCCGGCCCAATCCGCGATTGGCGCCAGTGACGAATGCCGTACTTCCAGCCATCTTCATCGAATTTCGTTCTCCCTGGGTAAGTCCGGTTTCCTGCCGGTCACGCTTCCGGCGGAGCGGCTCCGGCCGGGCAACTGTGGTAGGCCTCGACGAGCCATCCGTCGTCTCCTCGGGAGAGCGCCCATGTCGCCAGCTCCCATCGGTCGGCCGGAGGCTCGGACTCGCCGGGGAACACGGTCGCGCTCCGGGTGATCACGATCGCCGTGTCGGCGTTGAGGAACCGGACGTTCTCGGCCCGGTGAAGGCGCGTGGATCCCTTCAGCGGGAGGGCGAAGGCCTCGGCCATGCCGGTTCGTACGGCCGCCCTGCCCCGCAGGTGGACCCCGGGCAGGATCACGCTGGCGTTCTCTCCGTACCGCCTGGCGAACGCGTTCGCGTCGCCCTTCGCCCATGCGCTGGACGTCTCGTCGAACACGGCGAGCACCGCACGCTCCTCGACCGGTACGGCCGAGTCGCTGTCACCCGCATCCGCCCGTTCCCGCAGATACGAACTCATCTCATCCCCTTTGTCTCGGCGGCCTTTGCTGGACCGACGCGGCGGACGTGTTGATTTGGACCTCGAGCGCCCGCTCAGGTGGGGGTGACGACGTAGTCGGAGGCGCCGCGGAAGGTGTCGGCGTTGCGACGGGCGAACTCCGCGAAGGTGGTCGGTTCGATGCCGAAGCGCTCGTGGGCGGTGAGGTCGACGGTCGAGCGACCCAGCCGGGTCCGCTCCTGGAAGAGTTGTGTGAACGCGCTCGCTCGCGCCGGCGGGTATCCGGCCTCGATCCAGTCCCGCCGCTTCTCCTCGGCGGTCACGTCGCGGTAGCGGACCGGCTTGCCGATGGCATCGGAGATGTGGCCGGCGACGTCGGTCATGGTGAGGGCCTCAGGACCGGTCATCGTGTACGTCCTGCCTTCGTGACCGGGGGTGGTGAGCACGGCGTAGGCGACTTTGGCGATGTCCTCGACGTCGATCGGGGCGAGCGTCGTGTCACCGAGCGGCAGGCGAAGCTCGCCGGAGCGGACGATGTCCGGCACCTCCTCGAAGTACACCTGCATGAACTGGCTTGGCCGCAGCACGGTCCACGGCGTACCGGAGGCGACCAGGTAACGCTGGATCTGCTCGTGGCTCCGGGACGAGCGGAACCGCTCGGGGTCGAACCCGTCGATCGAGTCCTTGCCGGAGAACTTCACGATGTGGCCCACTCCGGCCCGGATCGCCGCGTCGATGAACGTGCACTGGGTTTCCAGCATCTGCGGACCCGCGCTGCTGATCATCAGTACGCGGTCCACCCCGGCCAGCGCGGATTCCAGCGTCTCGGGCCAGAGCATGTCGCCGGTCCGGACGTCGACGCCCGGCAGTGCCCGTAGACCGTCCGCCTTCTTCGGGTCCCGCACGAGCGCGCGGACCGGTGTGCCCTGCCGTGCGAACTCCCGAACGACGGCAGATCCGGGACGTCCGTTCGCTCCTGTGATGAGGATCATCGCTCCTTCTTCCTGTTCGGAGAACCAGGCGGAGAGTACTTCTCTGGAACTAGTTAGTACAACTTCGATACCAGACAGCTCCGTATCGGAACGTACCGTCGGTTAGACTGGAGGACGTGGGAAGCCCGCGAACCTACGGCGACGCCTGCGCCGCCGCGCATGCCCTCGACCTGGTCGGCGAGCGCTGGGCCCTCCTGGTCGTACGGGAGCTGCTCCTGGGGCCCAAGCGCTTCAGTGATCTGCGCAGCGGCCTGCCGAACGCCGGCCCGAACCGCGTGTCGCAGCGACTACGTGAACTCGAAGAGGCCGGCATCGTGCGTCGCCGCAAGCTCGGTCCGCCCGCCCGGTCCTGGGTGTACGAGCTCACGGAGTGGGGGCGGCAGCTTCAACCGGTCCTCGTCCACCTCGGCCGCTGGGGCAGGCTCTCACCGTTCCGCGACCTCGACGCGGACACCAGCGTGGACGCTCTCATGCTGGCCCTTCAGGGGGACTTCGCCCCGGAGACCGGCGACGGCCGGTCCGCGACCTACGGGCTCGTCTTCGGCGACGACCAGGTCACCGTGCGGATCGCCGACGGTGACATCGGCATCAGCCGCGGCGAGCCCTCCGCTCCGGACGCGACGATCGCCACCGACACCAGGACGTTCGCGGTCGTACTGACCCGAAGACGTGACCTGGAGGAGGCCGTACGCGCCGGAGACCTCACCGTGTCCGGCGACGTGCACGCGGTCGAGTGGCTGTTCGACTCCTTCCCGCGCCCGGAAACGGCCGAGACGCCGTCGGCGTGACCGAACGGCCCTGACCACACGGTTCACGGGGGAGCCGTCCAAATTCCGTGCCGCCCTGCGTCGTATCGGTGAAGAGGGCCATACGACGGCGAAACCGAGGAGGCGAGATGCCGGAGTACATGGTGTTGCTGTACGCCCCGGAGACCGAGGACGAGCAGGACAGGTGGGCGGACATGTCGGAGTGGCTGGCGGTGACGGAGAGCCTGCGGAAGGCCGGGCTGCTCGTCGCCAACGGTCCCCTCCATCCGGTGGCGAGCGCGACCACCGTTCGCGTGCGGGGCGGGGAGACCGAGCTCACCGACGGGCCCTTCGCGGTGACCAAGGAGTTCCTCGCCGGCTACTACGTGCTGAACTGCGCCGACCTCGACGAGGCGTTGCACCACGCGGCGCGAATGCCGACGGCACGCCGGGGCTCGGTCGAGGTCCGGCCGGTCATGAGCGCGCGTGAGGTCCCGGCGCCCGGACCGGACGCCGGGGGCCGGAAGCGGGCCGGAACCGGCAATGGCTGACCTGGCCGCCACGACGGTCGTCCGCGTGTTCCGCGATGAGCGGGCGGCCGTCCTGGCGACCTTGATCAGGTACGTCGGTGACTTCCAGGTCGCCGAAGACGCCGTGCAGGAGGCGTTCGAGGCCGCGCTCGCGACCTGGCGGCGAGATGGGATCCCGGACAACCCTGGAGCGTGGATCACGGTCACCGCCCGGCGGCGGGCGATCGATCTGCTGCGCCGCGCCCGGTCGATCTCCGATCGGGCCGAGCGGCTGGCCGCGCTGCTGCGCCTGGACCAACAGGAGCATGCTCCGATGGGCGAAGCGAGTGCGATCGCCGATGACCGGCTGAGGTTGATCTTCACCTGCTGCCATCCCGCGCTGGACATGCCGGCCCGGGTCGCGCTGACGCTGCGCACGCTCGGTGGTCTGACGACGGGTGAGATCGCGCGGGCCTTCCTGGTCGCCGAGCCCACGATGGGGAAGCGCATCGTCCGAGCCAAGCGCAAGATCGCCGATGCCCACATTCCGTACCGGGTGCCCGCCGGCGAGGAGCTCCCCGGCCGTGTCCGGGGTGTGCTCCGCGTGGTCTACCTGATCTTCAATGAGGGCTATTCCGCCAGCGAGGGCGATCGTCTCGTACGGGCGGAGCTCTGCGACGAGGCGATCCGCCTCGGGCGTCTCCTGTGCGAGCTGATGCCCGGCGACACCGACGCGTGGGGGCTCCTCGCGTTGATGCTGCTGCACGACGCGCGTCGCGCCGCCCGGGTGGACGGACGCGGGCGCTACGTCGCGCTGCGGGATCAGGACCGGGCCCGGTGGGATCGAGACCGGATCAGGGAGGGACTCGGCGCGCTGGAACGCGCCGTGCGGTCCGCGCCCCCCGGCCGGTACCAGCTCGAGGCGGCGATCACCGCACTGCACATCCAGGCATCCGACGCCGACGCGACGGACTGGGCGCAGATCGC
Organism: Actinoallomurus sp. CA-142502; assembly: GCF_050936355.1. NCBI lineage: Bacteria > Bacillati > Actinomycetota > Actinomycetes > Streptosporangiales > Thermomonosporaceae > Actinoallomurus > Actinoallomurus sp. CA-142502. The sequence goes on along the minus strand of NZ_JBNJMY010000001.1, from coordinate 6,242,650 downwards.
GGAGCTGTACGGCGCGCTCGGCCGGCTCAACCCCTCTCCGGTGGTCGGGCTGAACCATGCCACCGCGGTCGGGTTCGCCTACGGGGCCGAAACCGGTCTGGAATTCCTCGGGCCGCTGCTCGATGATCCGGCGCTCGATCACTATCAGCCGTTGCACGCCACGCACGCCGAGTTGCTCAGGCGCGCCGGTGACCTGACGGGCGCCACGCGGGCCTACGCACGAGCGATCGCGCTCTCCGCGAACGCCGTGGAGCGCGCCGAGCTCGAGCGGCGGCTGGAGACGCTGACCGCCGACCGGAGCGGTGACGGAGGCTGATCACTCGGAGCCGTTCTCCTTGCCGGAGCCGACGGTCGATCCGGTCCGGCCCGAGTCCCACCCCGGCGTGCCGGTGAGGTCGAGCAGGACCATGGCGTCGTGGTCGGGGCCGCCCGGCTGGGCGTGGTAGGCGCTGAGGCGCTGGCCGGGGGTGCCCTCCAGCAGCATGCTCTGGTATCCGAGGGTCAGGTCGCCGACGTCGGGGTGATGGAAGGCCTTGGTCGCCGAGGCGTGGGGTCGTACGTCGTAACGTTCCCAGAGCCGGGCGAAGTCGGGGCTCTTCAGGAGCAGTTCGCCGACGAGGGCCGCGAGGTCGGGAGCGTCGGGGTCGGTGCCGGCGAGGGCTCGCAGGCGGGCGACGCAGCCGCGGACCTGACTGGTCCAAACGTCGCCGAACAGGGCGCGGGCAGCGGGATGGAGAAAGACGTACCGGGCCAGGTTGCGATGCCTGGCGGGCCAGTCCTCCAGGCCGGCGTACAGCCGCAGCCCCGCGGGGTTGGCGGCCAGGATGTCCATGGTGCGGCTGAGGATCATCGCGGGGTGGGGCCGCAGGCTCTCCAGCAGGAGCTTGAGGCCGGGTCTGACGGCACGGCTGGGTGCGGCCGGTGGATCGGGGAGGTGGCGCGCCGCGCGGACGGCGAGTTCGAGCAGGTGCTCGTGCTCGGTTTCGCTGAGGCGCAGCGCGCGGGCGAGGGCGTCGACGACGGCCGGGCTCGGGTGGGTCTCGCGGCCGCGTTCGAGGCGGGTGTAGTAGTCGACGCTGACTCAGGCGAGTGTGGCGAGTTCCTCGCGGCGCAGGCCGGGGGTGCGGCGCAGGCCGGGGCCGACGGTGAGGCCGACCCGGTCGGGGGTGATCTCTTCGCGGCGGGCCCGGAGGAACCGCCCGAGCTCGGTTCCGCCGTCGGTGTTCTTCTCACCTGCCATGTCCTCAGTGTTACACCAGGTCCGACGTGCTCAGCGGCGTCGTGAGGGGCCCTGTCACACCCTGGAACGTCCCGGTCTGTCACCCGGCCGACGCGACGTGCAGGGTTGATGTCAGCGGGTCGCCCCCTGCGAATCGGCGGTGCCACGACACGTGAGGTCCGCGACGAATCACCTTGAACGGAGAAGGACAATGAAGCACGTCAAGCTCGGCGACCTGGACGTCGCCCGCATCGGCCTCGGCACGATGGGCATGAGCTTCGCCTACACCGGCGCCGGCAGCGACGACGCCGAGTCGATCCGGACCATTCACCGGGCCCTCGACCTGGGCGTCACGCTCATCGACACCGCCGAGGTCTACGGTCCGTACACCAACGAGGAACTCGTCGGCCGCGCGCTGAAGGGCCACCGCGACCAGGTCGTGCTCGCCACGAAGTTCGGCATGATCTCCCACACCGGCCGCGGCCCTGGGCGGCTCGACAGCAGCCCCGCCGGCATCCGCACCGCCGTCGAGGGATCGCTGCGCCGCCTCGGCACCGACCACATCGACCTGTACTACCAGCACCGCGTCGACCCCGACACCCCCATCGAGGACACCATCGGCACGCTCGCCGAGCTCATCGCCGAAGGCAAGATCCGCCACATCGGGCTCTCCGAGGCGGGGCCGGCGACCATCCGCCGCGCGCACGCGGTCCATCCGATCACCGCGCTGCAGTCCGAATACTCCCTGTGGACCCGCGATGCCGAACCGCAGGTGCTGCCGCTGCTGCGCGAGCTCGGCATCGGCTTCGTCGCCTACTCGCCGCTCGGCCGTGGCCTGCTCACCGGGACCATCGGCTCCACCGACCAGTTCGACGCCGACGACAACCGCAAGAGCAACCCGCGCTTCGCCGGCGAGAACCTCCGACACAACCTGCGCAGCGTCGAAGAGGTCAAAGCCGTCGCGGCCCAGGTCGGCGCGACCCCCGGGCAGGTCGCGCTGGCCTGGCTCCTCACCCGGGGCGAGGACATCGTGCCCATCCCGGGGACCAAGCGCGTCTCCCGACTGGAGGAGAACCTCGCCGCCGACCTCGTGGAGCTCACCGCCGAGCAGATCGCCGCGCTGGACGACCTGACACCCGCGGCCGGCGAGCACCACAACGAGGCCCAGATGCGCATGATCGAACGCCCTCGCTGACCGGACTGGAGTTGCCCGCGGCCCCGATGCCCGGACTGCGACCGCTACCGCATCACCTCCAAGCGTCACTTCGACCACACCTCGGGCTGAGACGCCGTCAGAACGAAGTCCTGGTTCACGGGGGTGGCCGGGCTGAGCAGCAGGCGTGTGGCGACCGGTTGCCGGCCGGGCGCTCCCGCGACGACGACGGCGAAACCCTCGTGGAAGCCCGTGGCCGCGTACTCGCCGTTCTGGTCCGTACGGGAATGGAGGAGCTGGCGGCCGTGCGCGTCGGTGACCGTGATGGTGACGCCCGGCAGTGGTTCTCCGACCGGGCCGCTGACCCGCCCGGTCAGGATCGGTGGCTGCTCGCCGAAGCGGTGCCGATGCGGGGGGGAGGGCGACCGGCTCGGGGAGCTCCACGGTGGGATCCTCCGCGGGAGGCGCGGGAACGTATCCCGCCAGGCCCGCCTGCGCGTCGCGTACGAGCCGTCGCAGCTGTTTGACGTACCCGAGCACGATGAGCGCGGCGCCCGCCGCGATCCAGGCGCAGAGCACCGCGGTGGGCCGGCCCAGCTGCCGGTCGTCGAAGTAGCCGACGGCGCGCAGGGCGTCGGCGGCATTGCCCATCGGCAGGACGGGGTGGAGGACGCGGAAGAAGGCCGAGAGCAGTCCGACGGGGACGGTGCAGCCGCTGGACGGCACGCTGAGCAGGATGAACAGCGTGACGGAGGCCCCGGGGAAGAACGGACCGAGGAAGGACACGAGTCCGTAGGACGTCAGTGACACGGCCTGCGTCAGCAGGAACAGGTACAGCAGGGCGAGCGGATGCGCCGGGATCGCGTCCATCCCGTACGCGCCGGTGAGGTAACAGGCGAGGGCGGCGACGGCCCCGCCGCCGACCATGGTGGCCACGTGCGCGCGACGGCTGAAGCCGACCGCCCGCTGCATGGCGACCACCAGGAAGTAGGCGGGAAGCGTGCAGGCCATCAGGAGGTACAGGGGGCTGCTGCCCAGGCTGTCTCCCGCCCTCGTCGAGACCAGCTCGTGGAAGGCGACGGTGGCGCCGGGCCGCTGGGCCGCGGCGGTGAAGACCTCACGAATGATCGACTCCATGGCGACGCCGTCCGCCTTGGCGCCGTACAGCTGCGAGTGGCGCGGTCCCGGCGCGAACGCCGCCATCGCGTCGTGGTCCAGGACGGCGGTGCGGGCCTCGGCGACGGAGTCGACCGGCTGGAGGGTGAAACCGTCCGGGAGGACGGCGTCGAGCCGGGTCTGCAGCTGCGCCGTCGTGGCCGGGGGAGCGGCGACCGCCACTTCGACGCGGTGCGGCGTCGGGTGGTGGAAGGCCAGCAGGAAGGAGAAGAGCAGCCCGGCCAGGAACAGCGCGGGGAGCCAGAGCCCCATCGCGAGGGTCCGCGCGATCTCACCGGGACGTTTCTTCTTCGCGTGCGCAGATGCCATACGGCGCAGCCTAGCGAAAGATGCACGAGTGCAAGATTGCAGGTGTGCAAAATCGGAGATGAGTACGCTGGGCGTCCGCGGTGGGGAGAGGACTTGATCAACGTGCCGGGCGCATCCACAGGACTCCGTGAACGCAAGAAGGCCGAGACTCGCGAGGCCCTGCGCGCCGCCGCGATCAGGCTCTTCCTGGAACACGGCCCCTCGGCGGTCACGGTGAACGACATCTGTGACGCCGCCCGCGTCTCGCGCCGGACCTTCTTCAACTACTTCGAGAGCAAGGAGGCGGCACTCTTCGCCTGGGACCAGGGCCTCACCGACGAACTCGCCGCCAGACTCGCCGCGCGGCCGTCACACGAACCACCGCTCACCGCCCTGCGCCGGGCGATGGACGACACCATGCCCGGCTTCGCCGTACAGACCGGCTGGCGTGCACGCAAGGAGTTGTTCGGCGTGTATCCCGAGCTGAGGACGAAGATCCTGCACGCCGTCTTCCGCCTCGAGGAGCGGCTCACCGACACCCTCACCGATCGCATCGGCTGCCCGCCGGGCAGCCTCTATCCGCGGCTGCTCGCGGCGACGACCGGGTCGGTCTTCCGCGTGGCCTTCATGACCTGGGCGCCGGAAACGGGGATCAAGGGCCTTCAGACGCTCATCGACGAGGCGTTCGACCACATGGCCGCCGGCCTCTCCCGCCCCGCGTCCTGACGGCTCCGCTCCATCGCCGCTGGCGGATGCCGGCGCCCGGCGAAAGGACGGTCGAGTACGTCGGAAGGCCCAGCGAGAGGTTGCGGACCGTGGGACACGCGGCCGTCGTCGTCGGACGTCCTCGCCGTCCGGCGGTCAGCGGCAACCCGCTGGTCGTCTCCACGGCGTCGCGCCACCTCGCCGCGTCGGTCCTGAACGCCTTTCCCAACACCGCGCTCGCCGGGCGATCCGACGCCGATCGGCGCGACGCCCACCCGCGTACGCTGCGCCGGGCGATCGCGTTCGTCGAGGCCAACGCCGGGCGGGACATCTCCGCCACGGACATCGCCGAGGCCTCCCACGTGCCCGCGCGGGCGGTGCAGCCGGCCTTCCGCAGACACCTGGACACGACGCCGATGGCCTACCTGCGGCGGGTCCGTCTCGACTGCGCACGCGCCGAACCGCGGGCCGCCGTACGGGGAGAGACGACGGTGCGCCGTGTGGCCGCGCGCTGGGGCTTCGCCCGCCCGAGCGCGTTCGCCGCCCGCCACCGCGCCGTCTACGGCGAGTCTCCCTCTGGTTCGCGGTTCCCTCTGGAGACCGAGCCGTGCTGCTCGTGCCGCGGCGTTCGACCACGCGAGACGAGAGCGGTACGTGCGTCATCGCCGTGGTACGGGAGGGCGGCCGGCACCCGATCCGGGCCGGCGAACGCTCCGCGCCGAACGCCTGCGGTTCGCTCGTCCGAGCCGCCATCGAGACCGCCGTGCGGATGAGCCACGTCCTCACGGAGGCGAACCGCACCATCGTCAGCCTCCGCAAGGCTCTGTGGACCCGCACCGTCATCGGCCAGGTCACCGGCGTCATCATGGCCCAGCGCGGCCTGACGGCGGACGGGGCCTTCGAAGCGCTGGCCCGGGCCTCCCAGCACCGGAACGTGAAACTCGCCGAGCTCGCCCGGACCCTGGTGGAGAACCCGCACAGCGACCGTGTGCTGTGACGTGCGCCTGCCGGCCTCACTGAGAGCCCTGAAACATAGGCTTTGACCAGGGGAAACGCGGTCGAATGCGTCATGCGCCGTCCGTGATCGGAGACCGGGTCGAGCGCCGGCCGCGACGGCGGAGCGCGTAGGACGCGACTCGATATCCGCAGAGGAGAAGGATATGACCAGGCACGACAGGCCGCTGGCGCTCGTGACCGGCGCGTCCGGCTCGCGGGCAACGATCTCGCGGCGGAACTCCGGCTCGTGAACCTCAACGTCACCTCGGCGGTGCACCTGATCCGGCTCGTGCTCCCGCACATGGTCGAGCAGGGGAGTGGCCGGGTCCTGATCACCTCCTCGATCGCCGCGACGATGCCGGGGCCCTACTACGCGACCTACGCCGCCTCGAAGGCGTTCCTCTACTCCTTCGCCGAGGCGATCCGCCACGAGCTGCGGGAGAGCGGAGTGACGGTGACCGCGCTGATGCCCGGCCCGACCGACACCGGCTTCTTCGAGCGGGCCGGCATGGAGGACACGAAACTCGGCGCGATGGAGAACAAGGACGACGCCGCCGAGGTCGCGCGCCAAGGCTTCGCGGCGCTCATGGCCGGCAAGGACCACGTCGTCGCGGGTTCGCTGAAGAATCGGGCGCAGGCCGCGGCGGCGAAGGTGTTGCCCGAGACCGCCAAGGCCAAGGCCCAGGCCCGCCTGACCGAACCCGGATCGGCCGGCGACGAGTGAGCGCGCCCACGAGTGCCGGACCGCGACGACGACGCACTGATCGGGCGCCCCGTCCGGCCACGGTTCGTGGGTCAGCGGCCGTAGGTGCCGACGAGGGTGCCGGTCGCCATGACCTTCTCCTCGACGGCCTCGTCCAGGTCCGCGGCGGAGAAGCCGGGTGCCAGGTCCGACGGTTCGGACAGGGCCAGGAGGCGGAAGAAGTACCGGTGCGGTTCGTCGCCCGCCGGTGGGTGCGGGCCGCCGTACCCGGCGCTGCCGTAGTCGTTGCGTCCGGCCACGGCCTCGGTCGGCTGTTCGCCCGGCCCGACGCCCTCGGTCTCCGCGGGGATCCCGGCCAGGAGCCAGTGGGTGAACGTACCGGTCGGAGCGTCCGGGTCCTCGCAGACCAGCACCAGCTCGACCGCCTCATCGGGAACTCCGGACCACTCCAGCGGGGGAGAGACGTCCCCGGCCTGGTGCGAGTACTCCCTCGGTATGCGCGTGTGATCGTCGAACGCCGCGCTCCGTAGCTCCATCTGCGTCGTCATCTGATGTCCTCGAAGGTGAGGTCGTCGCCGTACCGCCGTCTCCGTGAGCCGGCCGTTCCCTACCCCATACCCAGGTGACTCACCTGAGCCTGACGGTCTTGGAGCGGGAGCGGCGCGTGCGGCCGGACGGCGCTCGGCGGTACCGGCGGCCGGAGGGGGCGTTCGGGTACTACGTCTACCTGCCGCTGCTGGAGGTCGGGTACGTCCCGCGGTGGAAGTACGCGCCGGGCGAGGAGATCCGCCGCCACACGACGGCCACCGGGCGCGAAGCCGGCGCGTTCCCGCAGGACGGCCGGTGGGCCTCCTGCGTCTCACGGTGACGGGCGGCACCGGGCCCGTCTTCACGGTAGGCGGACTCGGTCATCGACCCCGGTTCCCGTACCGAGGGGAAACGCCCCGTATCGTTCCTCCTTGCGAACGCCGTGCAGAGAAGGAGCCGCCCGATGACCACCGGCCTTGCCGGGGACCTGCGTGACGCCCTTCCCGGCGTGCCCGTGGTCGACGACCCCGACGCGCTGTCCGCCTACGCCCGCGACCAGGTGCCCGGTCTCCCGGCCGGCAAGCCGGCCGCCGCGGTCTTCCCGGCCGAGACCGCGGAGGTCCAGGAGATCATGCGGATCGCCTCCCGCACGGGAACGCCCGTCGTGACCCAGGGCGCCGCGACCGGCCTGGCCGGCGCGGCGAACGCCGTGGACGGCTGCCTGATCCTGTCCACCCGGCGGATGGACCGCATCCTCGAGATCGACGCGGCCGAGGGCATCGCGGTCGTCCAGCCGGGCGTGGTCAACGCGCGGCTGCGCGAGGCGGCGCAGCGCGACGGCCGCTTCTACCCGCCCGACCCCGGCAGCTTCGAGGCGTGCACGATCGGCGGGAACGTCGCCACCGGCGCGGGCGGCATGTGCTGCGTGAAGTACGGCGTGACCGCCGACTACGTACGGGCCCTGGAAGTGGTGCTGGCCGACGGGTCGGTGCTGCGGACCGGCCGCCGTACGGTCAAGGGGGTCGCCGGGTACGACCTCGTGAAGCTGTTCACCGGCTCGGAGGGCACCCTCGGAGTGATCACCGAGGTCACCGTGGCGCTGCGCGCCGCGCCCGCCCCGCCTCGTACCGTCGTCGCCGAGTTCGGCTCGCTCGCCGCCGCGGGTGCGGCGATCTCGGCGGTGCTCGCCGGCGGCGCGACGCCGTCGCTCGTGGAGATCCTGGACCGTACGACGCTGGCCGCGATCGAGTCGTGGCAGCCGCTCGGCATCGGCTCGGACGTCGCCGCGCTCGTGCTGCTGCAGTCCGACGCCGCCGACGCGGACGCGCAGACGGAGGCCTGGTCCGGCGTGCTGGAGGGGACGGAGGCGACCGGCGTCTACAAGGCCGACGACGCCGCCGAGTCCGAGCTGCTCATGCAGGCCCGGCGGCTCGCGTACCCGGCGCTCGAACGCCTCGGCGGCACCCTCCTCGACGACGTCGCCGTGCCCCGGGGCGCGCTCACCACACTGATCGAGGGCGTGGAGCGGATCGCCGCGGCGCACGGCCTGACCATCGGCGTCTTCGGCCACGCGGGCGACGGCAACCTGCACCCCACGATCGTCTACGACCGGGCGGACCCGGCCGGCGAGCGGCGGGCGTTCGCCGCGTTCGACGACATCGTGTCGCTCGCGCTCGACCTCGGCGGCACCGTCACCGGCGAACACGGCGTCGGCCTGCTGAAGCGTTCGTGGCTGGCCCGCGAGCTGGACCCGGTGGCGCTGCGGGTGCACGCGAGCATCAAGGCCGCGCTGGACCCGGCGGGGCTGCTCAATCCCTCCAAGGTCTTCGAGGCGACCGCCGGATGAGACCGATCGGGGCCGAACCCGCGCATCACGGCCTGGTCGTCATCACCGGCGGCCCCGGATCGGGCAAGACCACGCTGGTCGACCTGTTGCGGGAGAGCGGATTCGCGACCGCGCCCGAGGCCGGGCGAGCGATCATCCAGACCCAGCGGAGGATCGGCGGGCCCTGGCTCGACCCCCTGCTGTTCGCCGAGCTGATGCTGAGCTGGGACATCCGCTCCTACGACTGGGCGCTGGGCCGGCCGGGACCGGTGTTCTTCGACCACGCGGTGCCGTGCGTGGCCGGGTATCTCGACCTGGTGGGCAAGGACGTACCCGAGCATGTGGAGGCCGCGGTGGCGGCCTTCCCGTACCGGCCGGCGGTGTTCGTGGCGCCGCCCTGGCCCGAGATCTACCGCACCGACGAGGAGCGGGAGCAGAGCCCGGCCGAGGCCCGGCGGACGTACGAGGCCATGGTCACGGCGTACACGCGCTACGGCTACGACCTCGTCGAACTCCCCCGCTCCGACCCACAGGCGCGCCTGCGCTTCGTCCTCGACCACCTGGGCCACACCGCCGGCTGACCGCTCCGCTATGTTCTGCGATGCAGAGATCGTCAGAGGAAAGGCCCGTTCGTTGCGTCATCTCCGTGGGTTCGCCGTCGTGCTGCTGTGCGCGGGTCTGACCGCCTGCTCCGCCGGCCCCTCCGCGCGGCGAGACGCCGACCCGGTCAGCGTGCCGCAGGACAGCAGCGTCCGGCCGGCCGCCGTGCCCAAGGGCCTCATCCTCGGCGTGGACGTCAGCGCCTACCAGCCGCACGTCGACTGGACGACGGTGCGGTCGAGCGGCGCGAGGTTCGCGTACATCAAGGCGACCGAGGGCGTGAAGTACAGGAGTTCGACGTTCGCCGCCCAGTACGCGGGCGCCCTGAACGCGGGCCTGGCCCACGGCGCCTACCACTACGCGACGCCGAACACCTCGAGCGGCACCAAACAGGCCGACTACTTCGTCGCGAACGGCGGCGACGGAAAGGCCGACGGCCACACCCTCCCGGGCGTGCTCGACATCGAGGACAACCCGTACGGCAAGGACAAGTGCTACGGCCTGACCCACGCGAAGATGAACACGTGGATCAGCGACTTCCTGCACGAGTACCGGGCACGTACGGGCAGGCACGCGCTGATCAACACGTTCCGCGCGTGGTGGATCACCTGCACGGGCAACGCGGGAGCCAAGCCCGGCAGCGCCTTCGGCGCCACGTACCCGCTGTGGGTCAACGACCACAAGGCGACGCCGAGCGACGTCCCGATCCCGTCGGCGTGGCGGTCCTACACGGTCTGGCAGTGGACCGACAAGGGCAAGTACGGCGACGAGGACTACATCAGGTCCTCATCGGTCCTCACCGGCCTCCTCGCCAAGTGACCCGGGCCGCGGTTCAGCGCCAGCCGAGGTCGGGCGCCACGTACTTGAGGATGTTCTCCAGCAGGTGGGCGTTGTAGTCGACGCCGAGCTGGCTCGGGATGGTGAGCAGCAGGGTGTCGGCGGACTGGACGGCCTCGTCCTGGGCGAGCTCCTTGACCAGGACGTCCGGCTCGGCGGCGTACGACCGGCCGAAGATCGCTCGGGTCGTCTCGTCGATCATGCCGACCTGGTCCTTCGAGTTCCGGTCGTGTCCGAAGTAGGCGCGGTCCAGGTCGGTCGTGAGGGCGAAGATGCTGCGGCTCACCGACACCCGCGGTTGCCGCGGATGGCCGGCCTCCTTCCACGCCTCACGGAACGCCTCGATCTGCCTGCGCTGCTGGACGTGCAGCGGCTCACCGGTCTCGTCGTCCTTGAGCGTGGAGCTCTGGAGGTTCATGCCGAGCTTCGCGGCCCACACGCTGGTCGCGTTCGAGCTGGAACCCCACCAGATGCGGTCGCGCAGGCCCTCGGAGTGCGGTTCGAGCCGCAACAGCCCCGGCGGGTTGGGGAACATCGGCCGGGGGTTCGGCCGCGCGAAGCCCTCGCCCTCGATCACCGTGAGGAACGTCTCGGCGTGCCGGCGTGCCATGTCGGCGTCCGTCTCGCCCTCGGCGGGGGAGTAACCGAAGTGACGCCACCCGTCGATCACCTGCTCGGGGGAGCCGCGGCTGATGCCGAGCTGGAGCCTGCCGTCCGCGATGAGGTCGGCCGCGCCGGCGTCCTCCGCCATGTACATCGGGTTCTCGTACCGCATGTCGATCACGCCGGTGCCGATCTCGATCTTCGAGGTACGCGCGCCGATCGCGGCGAGCAGCGGGAACGGGCTGCCGGCCTGGCGGGCGAAGTGATGCACCCGGAAGTACGCCCCGTCCACGCCGAGTTCCTCGGCCGCGACCGCGAGGTCGATGGACTGGTGCAGGAAGTCGCGGGCGGTACGGGTCCGCGACTGCGGGCTCGGCGTCCAGTGCCCGAAGGAGAGAAAACCGATCTTCTTCACACGAACCTTCAGCGCGCGACGGCCACGTTTGATTCCGGTGCGCCGCGCGGATGTCGACGCGGCGCACCGGGAACCGAGCGATGCCTGCCCGGCTCAGAACCTTCCGAACAGGGCGTTGCCGGGGAGCTCCGGATCCGTGCCCAGGAAGTACTCCTCGATCGCCGTCTGTAGCTCGTCCGGGGTCAGGAATCCGCTCCCGTCCTTGTCGAGGGCGGTGAACGCGACCCGGCACTCCGGCTCGGGTACGCCGTAGCCGGAGAGGGCCCGGGCGAAGTCGTCCGCTGTGACCTTTCCGGTCGACCCGGTGTCGGCGATGGTGAGGATCGCGTCCGAGATGGGCTTCATCCGCTGGTAGCCCTGAGGGTCGTCACGGACGCCCGCGTTGTAGGCCGTCAGATACTCGTCGAAGTTCACATGTCCGTTGCCGTTGGTGTCCATCGGCTTGATGACGTCCTCCCAGAACCGGGTGAACGCCTGGCGCAGCTCGTGGTGTTCGGCCGATCCCTCGGCGATGCCGAACGCGCTGCGGACGTTGTCGGCCGTGGTCAGGTAGTCGTTCAGCTCGAGCGTTCCGCTCTGGTCACGGTCCATGAGCGTGAAGAAGTGCTTCAGCTTCCGGTCAAGGAGCTGGGACATCGATATCTCCTCTTTCGTCGGGACTTTCGGTGCGGGCGTGCCGAGTGACGCGATCGAATGCGGCGAGGAAGTCGGTCCGGGCGATGGGAAAGCGGTCCAGGAGCTTCGGTGACACCGCGAGGGCGTCGACCAGTGTCAGCGCGTGCGGCGCGAGTTCGGCCCTGGCGGCTTCGGCGGCGTCGGGCAGCTCACGGACGTGATCAGCGGTGATCCGTCCTTCGGCGAGCAGGTCTCCCGCGTGCCGGGCGAGACACCCCAGCACGAAGAGGCGGTGGACGGCCAGCAGCAGCGTACGGGCCTCGTGGTGGCCGGACCGGGTGGCGGCCGACAGCAGAGAGCGGGCGGCCTGACACTCCGCGTGGGCGCTGGTCATCTCCAGGGCGGGGCCGACGGCGGCGTTCCAGCGGTCCAGCGGAGTGGTGGAGGACGCCTGGATCCAGCGGGCACTTGCTCGCTGGTGCCAGATGTACTCGAGGTCGCCCAGCAGAGCCTGGAGGAACTCCGGGTCGTCGAGCCGGCGCCCGTCGGGTGCCGTCGCGGCCGGCACCGGCAGCTCCCGGGCGAGCAGCTCACCGGCCGCCTTCCCCCAGATGACGAGGTTGTCGCCCTCCGCGGTGATGCCGGCCGTGTAGAAGTCCGGGAGCTCGGCGATGCCGTTGAGGGGAAGGACGCCCTGCGCGCCGCACCGCTCCCGGCACTCGACCGCGACCGCCCGTCCCCGCCAGGTGATCCATGCCTTGGCGATGGCGACGAGCCTGTCGTCGTCCGCGCGGCCGGCCGCTCCGCCCCGTACCCACTGACTCAGCACGGCGCGGTGCAGCAGGGTCACGGCATAGGTGTCGGCCAGCGCGTCCAGCAACCGGGTGCGGTGACTGCCGTGATCGAACAGGGGCACGCTCTGCCCGCCGAGCAGGCCGGTGGTACGGCGAGTGTGGGCGTAGCGCACGGCGATGGTCAGGGCGGTCCGGGTGAGACCGACGGCGCCGGCGCTCATGTGGAGCTTGCCCGGGGTGACCCGGTCGATCGAACGCAGGAACCGCAGCCGGTGTTTGTCCACCGAACTCGTGAAGGCGCCGTCCGCCGCGAGTCGCCCGTGCTCGCCCGCCAGGAACGCGTGAGGGGGCAGCCGGACATGGTCGAAGGAGGTCAGGCAGTGGTCCACCGCATAACCGATCTTGTCCGGCAGCCGGCGGATCCGGACGCCCGGGAGTGCTCCCCGGTCATCGGTCAGTGGTGTCAGGAAGAGGAAGACTCCCTGGTCCTTCCCCCGGTGGATCAGCCGGGCGGCGACGAGTCCGGTCTTGGGCCCGCCGGCCGTGCCCGCGTTGGGCATGAACTTCCGCGCGGCGGGTGTCGGGGTGTGCAGCACGAAGCCGCCGGTCGAAGGGTCGTAGGTCGCGGTGGTCTCCAGCCGCGCCGCGTCGTTGCCGTGCCCGACCTCGGTGCACAGGAAGATCCCCGTGTGCCGCATCGTGAGGAACGGCGTGAGGTCCCGGCGGTCGTCCGCGTCGTGGTCGAGCAGGCTTCCGAGGAAGAGGTTGTAATGAATGCCCGCGAATGTGGCCAGTCCGCCTTCTGTCGGGCACAGCCATTCGTGCAACGCGGCCAGCGCTTCCACATCGTCGACGAGTTCTTCGACGGAGTCGAGGGTCTGGTTGATCAGCCGTAGTCGTCGGTAGGAACCGGCCACGCGTTCCTCCGGACCGGCGTCGGCCGGGTAACGGAACGACGCGTCGTCACTTAAGGCCCGCCACGGCGCGTGGACCGCGTCGAACCTCCCTGCGAACAGGGCGTCGGTCAAGGCGGCGGTCGTGCTGGGAACCGGATCGGCCGGCGTTGGTATCGGCATCGCGAGCATCAGTGTAAACCGCGCTGTAAAAATGGCAATGGCGCGTCCATGAATTGTCGCCGTACACCCAGAATTTCGCCGACTCGGGGCATGCAGTACAGTCCCGACAAACGAGCCATAATGCTCATACGACTGTGGGAGCTGGCCTCTCGTACGTCGCCGACCCCCGGTCTGCGGGAGGCGGCGATGCCGTTCCTGGAGGGTCTGCACGACGTCGTCGGACATCACACCCAGCTGGGCGTGCTGGAGGGCCGTGAAGCGCTGTTCGTGGAGCGTCTGTCGGTGCCCGGTTCGGTCGTCAACATCACGCGCATCGCGGGCCGGCTTCCCCTGCACGCCTCCTCCGCCGGGCTCGTACTGCTGGCGGAACTGCGGGAACAGATCCTCGCCGGCCCGCTGGAGCGCTACACCCCGCACACTCCCGGCACGAGGGCAGGAAGATCCTGATGTTCCTCGGCGCCGCGAACCGCGACCCGCGCCGTTGGGACTCACCCGACGCCTTCGACCTGGCGCGCGACCCGTCCGCTCATGTCGGCTTCGGGATGGGAACCCGCCGCATCGCCCTCATCCAGCGACGCCTCGCCCGGCTGCTGGCGCCGACCGCGGCGGTGCGGATCCTGCCGTGCCCGTTCGAGGCGGTGCCCGTCAACGAGGCCCTGTGGTGGCACCCGGTGCACACCCAGGACGCCGCCCACATCTGGCTGCGCGAGACCGCCGCCCGGGTCGCCGCCGACCTCGAGACCGGATGATCGTGCGACGCCCGAGTACCGGGGTGCGGACAGCGCGTGGCCCTGGGTGGCGACAGCCGGTGCCGAGTTCTCCGCTCAGGCGGTCAGGTAGTCGGCTCGGCCCTCGTCGTCGAGCTCGAACGAGCCCTTCGGGATGACGCAGAACTCGTTCCCCTCGGGATCGGCCATGACGAGGAAGCCGCCGGGGTCGTACTCGGTCAGGCGCCGTCCGCCCAGGGCCTCCAGCCTGCTCTGCTCGGCCGCCGGGTCCTCCGACTCCAGGTCCAGGTGCAGCCGGTTCTTGCCGGCCTTGGCGCGGTCGGTGCGCTGGAACCCCACGCCCAGCCCGTTCCTGCGTTCGAGCCAGACGTACGGTCCGACGCGCCCGGCCACCGGCCGGCCGAGCACCTCGCTCCAGAAGGCCGCCAGCCGCTCCGGATCGGCGGAGTCGACGATCACACAGTTGATGTCCATGGCCACCAACCTGCCAGCAACAGGTCCGAACGGCCCAGCCGCCGAAGGTCGGGCGGGCGTCGGCCTGCTCGGCGCCGACGCCCGCCTCGGCGGTGGCGTCCAGCAGCCGCGACAGCTCGCCGTGCCGATCGGCCCTTCACCTCATTCGCCGGCGTGTCGGGTCGTCCTTCGGACAGGCCGCCTCGTCGGTGGGCAGACTTGAGGAACCTCTGCTCGACGAGCGTTCAGGAGGTGCCGTGACCCGCCATTTCACCGCTTCGGCCGTCATTCTCGCCGACGACCACGTGCTCTTACTCAACAGCGCGAAAGGGGATGGCTGGATCTATCCCGGCGGTCATGTGGAGCCGGGCGAAGATCTCGCGCAGGCGGCGCTCCGTGAGGTCCGTGAGGAGGTCGGGCTGCGGGTCGAGCTCATCGCCGAACGGCGGTTCTCTCATCCGCGGATCGAGGAGGTGCTGTTGCCGTTCACCATCATGGACGTGGCCGTCTCGGACAACAGGATCGGCCGGCACCGGCATCTCGACGCCGTTTACGCGGCCCGTCCGCTGACCACGAACGTCGTCCTCGACGCCGCCGAGGCTCAGGGGTATCGCTGGGTGCCGGTCGATGAGGTCGCGTCGCTCCCGGTCCCGGCCGAGCTCCCCGACCTCATCGCGGCCGTGGCCGAGTACGCCGCGTCGATCACGTCATGACCTCCGGACCGGGAACCATCCCCGGGCGGCTCTCAGCGGGCCGTGACCGTGGGGCCGCGGCGTGCCCCTGGCATGGTCGGAATCCCGCCCTGGCGCGGTGATCGGGTGCGCCGTCGCCGTAGGCGCCTGGCGAATATTGCCGTGCCGCTCGCATCCCGTCCCTACCGTGTGTTCCTGGCGGCCGAGCTGATCTCATCGGCCGGCGGGGCGGTCGCTCCGATCGCGCTGGCTTTTTCGATCTTGCAGATCGGAGGTCGCGGATCCGGTATCGCCGTCGTGCTGGGTGGTGAGTTCGTCGTTTACCTGGTGCTGCTGCCGGTCACCGGGGTGATCGCCGACCGCACCGCCGGCGTCGGTGTGCTGGTCGTCTCCCAGGTGATCGCGGCGGCCTTTCAGATGGCCGAGGCCCTCCTGATCATTTCGGGTACGGCGAGGGTGTGGTCGTTGGCGGTCGTCGCGGGCGGTGGAGCGGGGGCCGCGGCGTTGTTCACTCCGGCCGGGCGGCGGGTGCTCCCAATATTGGTGCCGGCCGGGCAGCTCGACCGCGCCAACGCGCTGTCCCAGGCCGGTAAGCACGGCCTCGCCACGATCGGGCCGGTCGCCGGAGGAATCCTGGTGACCACCGTCGGACCGGGCTGGGGGATCGCCTGGGACTCGGTCACGTTCGTGGTCGCCGCCGTGCTGTTCTCCCGGCTTCCGCGCCCGCCTGCCCTGCCGGACCACCACCGGCGGCGGTGGGACAGGAGATGGGCGGGTGAACTGGCCGACGGGGTTCGTGCCCTGACCGGCCGGACCTGGTTGTGGACGACCACGCTCGCGGACTGCCTCTCCGGCGGCGCGTTCGCGGCGGCGATGCTCATCGGCCCGCTGTACGCGCGCCAGTATCTGCACGGTGCGATCAGCTGGGGCGCGATCGCGGGCGGGCTGGCCGCCGGCAGCGCTCTTGGCGGCATCATGGCCACCGCCTGGACCATGCGAAGACCCGGCATCGTCATCAGCGTCGGGTCGGCGGCCATGTGCGTGGGACCGGCGGCGATGGCCACCGGGATGCCTCTGCCGCTCATCATGGCCGGCACCCTGGTCGCGGGCATCGCGTTCGGGCCTGCGGCGGTCGCGCGGGCGACCGTGGTCCAGCAGCACGTCCCCGGCCACCGACTCGGCCGGGTCAGCGCTTACCAGGAGTTCGCCGCATCCGTGCCGATCCCGATCGCCTATGCCCTCGCGGGAGTCACCGCGGACCGGCTCGGAGCCCGGATCGTCATCGGAGCCTGTGCCGCGATCATCGCCGTCGCCGGGCTCACGCCCTTGGCCGTGCGAGACGTCCGGCGACTCGCGTTCGCCGGTGTGGACCGGTGATTCACGTGCATGTCGTCTCCGGTGTTCGGCTCGAGGAGTCCAAGCACGAGGCCGTCGAGGAGGAGTTCTTCTGGCCGGCCGTACGTGACCGGGTCCCCGACGGGGACCGCCTGGCCGACCACGCGGTCGAGCAGGAGCAGGCGGCCGAGCACGTGCTGAACGACCTCATCGGTCTCAAGGCCGACGACCCGAAGTTCGACGAGCTCGTCCGCGGCTTCATCGCCGACGGCCGGGAGCACATCGCGTACGAGGAGACCAGTGTCCGGCCGGAGCCGCGCAAGGCGCTCGGCGCCGAGGAGGCCGACGACCTCGGCACCAGGCTGCAGCAGGGCAAGAAGGCGGCGCCCACACCCTCACACGCCGCCGAAACCGGGTCTGCCGAAGACGGCGGGTCCGGCGATCGCGGCAGCGGACCGAGTCCGCGACGCGGTGACCGGACGCGGTAAGGACTGAGCGGCCCCGACACCGCTCCATCCCGGCCGCCCGCACATGGGCCGGTCGCCCCACGAGCCACAGGTCCCGCACGATGGCGTGCGGGGCCTGTCGTGGTCGCCGTCCGACGTCTTCAGGCACGCGGCTCCGCGTCATCGCCCACGGCGCCGGCCAGGTCCGCCCGTCGCCACCACACCGGCGAGCTCCGAGCGGGCGGCAAGGGCGGCCGCCTCGCCGGCGGGTGCCGTCCACCGGGCGGCTCCGCTCGCCGGCTCGGCCACCAGTCGGCCGCCAAGCTGACGCACGCGCGAAACCACGGGCCCGCCTGCGCGAACGTCCCGGTCGCCGGCACGGCCATGCCCGGTTTAGCCACCGTCCGCCAGGGCAGCGCGTGCAGTCCACTGCTTGTCCCCAGGGAGGACGGATGAACCACGACGGTCTCTGGCGCGTCAACGAGGCCGGGCCCGCGGCGGCCCGTTCCGCAGGCGGTTGACGTGCGGCTGCCGGCTCCCCGCGGTCCGATCACCGCGTTGCTCTTCGACCACCTGCCCACCGGTCCGCACGCCCTGCCCCCGGCACCGCCCGCAGGCCCCGATGACCCTTTTCAGGACGAAGACCTGCAGCTCGCGCTGTTCGCCTGCTACGAGATCCACTACCGGGGTTTCGACAACGTGCCCGAAACATGGGAGTGGCATCCCTCGTTGATCGCTTTCCGGACGCGGCTCGAGGACCGCTTCGAGCGGCGGTTGGGCGTGCTCGTGCCGCCGCGGGTCGGGATGACCGACGTTCCCGGCGCGCTGGCGCGACTGGTGGAGACCGCGGACGGGCCCTCGCTCGCGACGTTCGTGCAGCGAGAGGCGACGCTCGAGCAGTTTCGCGAGTTCGTCCGGCATCGCTCGATCTACCAGCTCAAGGAGGCCGACCCGCACTCGTGGGCGATCCCGCGCCTCAGCGGTCCGGCCAAGGCGGCGCTCGTGGAGATCCAGGCGGATGAGTACGGCGGAGGCCGGCCCGAGCTCATGCACGCCGAACTGTTCCGCACGACGATGCGCGGGCTCGGCCTGGACGACACCTATGGGGCCTACCTGGACGTCGTGCCGGCCATCACGCTCGCCGTGAACAACCTGATGTCGTTCTTCGGCCTGCACCGGCGGCGCATCGGAGCGCTGGTCGGCCACCTGGCGGCGTTCGAGATGACCTCGTCGCAGCCGAACCGTCGCTACAGCGCCGGCCTCGCCCGGCTGGGCGCCGACCGTACGACCCGCCGGTTCTACGACGAGCACGTCCAGGCCGACGCGGTGCACGAGCAGCTCGCCGCGCACGACCTGGCGGGCCGGCTGGCCGCCCAGCGACCGGAGCTCGCCGCCGATGTGATCTTCGGCGCGGCGTCCTGCCTGGCGGTCGAGCGGCTGTTCGCCGAGCACCTGCTGGCCTGCTGGAGTGCGGGGTCGAGTTCACTGCGGTCCGGCCGGACCGCAGTGCGGGCGCCGGCGGCCGGATGAGCGGGTGCGACTACATCCGGCCGCTGCGTTGGAGCGCCGGTCCGGATGGCCGAGCGCGCGATGTGTCGGCTGGATCGCCCTGGCGAGCCGGTTCATGGGCGGCGTGCCCTACGCCGGCCGGCGGCTGAAGGTCGCCGCGCACTCTCGCCGGCGGCTCGCCACGGTCACGGAATCTCGTCCGGAGCACTCGCCGCCCGGAACTTCACCGCCTTGTGGGAGCCGTCGCAGAACGGCTTGGTGGCGGATCGACCGCATCGACACAGGGCGATCGTCTTTCGCCCCGGATCGATCGGCCGGCCGTCCTGCGTGAGCAGCTCCACCGGCCCACGGACGATCAGCGGACCGTTCTCGTACGGGACGACGGTCGTCCGTGGGTCCCCGGGGCTCTGGCGCGCCGAGTGAGTCATGCTCCCGGGCCTTCCCGCGCAGCCCGCGATAAACGTCCGGTCGTGGCGTCCCTAGCCTTGCCCTATGAGCGCACAGCTGTACTTCGACCGGGAGCACACCGATGATCTGGCGGCCTTCGTCGCGGCCGGGCCGTCGCCGTACCACGTGGTGGCGAACGTCGCCGAACGTCTGGAGAAGGCCGGGTTCACGCGGCTCGCGGAGACCGATGCCTGGGACGGTGGGTCCGGCGGACGCTACGTCGTACGCGGCGGGGCGATCATCGCCTGGTTCGTCCCGGAGGGCGCGCCGCCGGAGACACCGTTCCGGATCGTCGGGGCGCACACCGACTCGCCGAACCTGCGGGTCAAGCCGCGACCGGACTCGGGTGCGTACGGCTGGCGGCAGGTCGCCGTCGAGATCTACGGCGGGCCGCTGCTCAACAGCTGGCTCGACCGTGACCTCGGCCTGTCCGGCCGGCTCGTGCTGCGGGACGGCGGCACGCGCCTGCTCGCCGTCGACCGGCCGCTGCTCCGGGTCCCGCAGCTGGCGATCCACCTCGACCGGAACGTCAACGAGCAGGGGCTCGTCCTCGACCGGCAGCGGCACATGCAGCCCGTGTGGGGTCTCGGCGCCGTCGATGAGGGTGGCCTGATCCGGTTCGCCGCCGAGCAGGCGGGCGTGGAGGCGTCCGACGTCGTCGGCTGGGACCTCATGGTCCACGACGTCCAGCCTCCCGCGTACCTGGGGCGCGACCAGGAGTTCCTCGCCGCGGCACGACTGGACAACCAGCTGTCCGTACACGCCGCGACCGCCGCGCTCACCGCGGTCGCCGGTTCGTCCGATCTCTCGTACGTGCCGGTGCTGGCCGCGTTCGACCACGAGGAGAACGGCAGCGAGTCCGACACCGGCGCCGGCGGGCCGCTGCTCGGCCGGGTCCTGGAGCGGTCGGTCTTCGTGCGCGGCGGCTCGTACGAGGACCGGGCCCGGGCCTTCGCCGGGACCGTCTGCGTGTCCGCCGACACCGGCCACGGCGTGCACCCGAACTACGCGGAACGGCACGACCCGACGCACCGGCCGATGCCGGGCGGCGGCCCGATCCTCAAGGTCAACGTCAACCAGCGGTACGCCACGGACGGCGCCGGGCGCGGGATCTTCGCCGAGGCGTGCGACCGCGCGGGCGTGCCGCTCCAGGAGTTCGTCTCCAACAACGCGATCCCGTGCGGCACGACGATCGGCCCGATCACGGCGGCCCGGTACGGCATCACCACGGTGGACGTGGGCGTGCCGATCCTGTCCATGCACTCGGCCCGGGAGCTGTGCGGCGCGGACGACCCGTTCCTGCTGGCCAACGCGCTGAAGGCGGTCCTGGAGGGCTGAGGCGATCACGCACGACGGTCGAAGCGGGAGATCGACGGGGCCGCCGGCGCGGCCCCGTCATCGTGCGTGCTCCAGCAGGCCGAGGTCGCGCAGGTTCTCGGCCGTCTGCACGATCGTCGTCTCGGCCGCGCGCGGGCGCCATCCGAGCCGTTCACGGGCCCGGTCGTTGTGGATGATCGGCCGCGGCGGGTCGTCTCCCGGCGCCTCCCGCGTGGGCACGCGCGCGGCGAGGGAGCCGAGCCGCCGGCGCAGGACCTCGGCCACCTCCAGGAAGCTGAGCGCCGGGCCGTCGGCGACGGCCAGGAAGCGCCGGCCCGCGGCCTCGGGCGCGGCCATGGCGCGGATGTGCAGGTCCGCCACGTCACGCACGTCGACGACTCCGAAGCGCTGGCGGGGCGCGACACTCATGGCCCCCTCCAGCATCGCCTTGATCAGATGCGTCGAGGAGCGCAGGCCGGTCGTGAGGGTGGGCCCGAAGATGGCCGTCGGGTTGATGACGACGAGCTCGGTGTCACCGCCGTCGCGGTCCATCAGATCCCATGCGGCACGCTCGGCGATCGCCTTGGAGCGCGGGTAGGGCGCCAGTCCCGGCGTGTCGGGATCGGTCCAGTCGTCTTCGGTGAACTCGGCGCCCGGCTTGGGCGTGTATCCGATCGCGGCGAAGGACGAGGTGAGCACGACGCGCCGGGCACCCGCGTCACGCGCGGCACGTAGTACCCGCAGCGTGCCCTCGCGGGCAGGGACGATCAGTTCGTCGGGGTCCTCGGGCTGGGCAACCGGGATGGGCGAGGCGACGTGATGGACCTCTGCACAGCCGGTCACCGCGGCGGGCCAGCCGTCGTCGGCCGTCAGGTCCGCCGTGACGACCTCCAGTCCGGCGTCATCGGCACCGCCGCGGCGCACCGCCGCGCGCAGGTCGGCCTCACTCGCCGTCGAGCGCGCCGTGGCGCGCACCCGGCTTCCGCCCCGCAGCAGTGCGGCGATCAGCTGGGTCCCCACATAACCGGACCCGCCGGTGACCAGAACCGGGCTCATCGCAGCACTCCCAAGCGGTCGACGGCGTCCACCAGGCGCCGCGTCACCTCGGCCTCCGCGGTCCCGTCGCCACGGTCGCGGGCGTCCCACAGCGCCGCCTTCTCCCGCAGATAGCCGAGCCGCGCCTGCTGCGCGACGATCTCGGCCTCGATGCGCTTCGCGTGACGCAGCAGCAGGTTCCGCTGCTCGGCCGCCGCCGCCCGTCCGCGCCCACGGTTGGCCAGGTAGGTACGCATGTCCTCGATGCCCACGCCGACGGCGCGCAGACAGGCCAGCGCCTCGAGCACGTCCAGGTCCTCGGTGCGGTAACGGCGATGCCCGCTCTTCTCGTCGCGGTCGACCGGGCCGACCAGCCCGACATCTTCGTAGTAGCGCAGCGTCGGCTCGCTCAGCCCGCTGCGCCGGGACACGTCCTGAATGGTGAAGGTCGCCATGCGGGCAGCAGAACACACCTCAAGCGCTTGAGGTCAAGCGCAGGGTGACCAGCGGCGGGACGTGACGGACCGGGCCGGCGGGGTCGCCGGACGGTCCGGCGGCGACCGGGCGGGCGGCCTGGGGCCGAGCCCGCCCGGTCTCCGCGAAAGGCCGCCGGGGGATCAGCCGCCGCTCGCGATGGTGATGTCCTGTCGGAGCAGCGTCGCGTACGCCGGCGTGATGCCCTTGCCGGACCGCTCGCCGACCCGTTCGCGCAGGGCGGCGAGCTCGCCCTTGACGTCCGACACGGACGCGCCGCCCCCGACCTCCTTCATGATCTTGTTGGCCTGGCCGACCAGCTGGACCGCGAGTCCGTCGTCCGAGATGGCGTGGGTCTGCGCGCCCTCGAGGATGATGCCGGGGAGGTCGTCCGTGGTGACGGGAAGGGACGACAGCGGCACCTTGGTGATGGCGACGTCCTCCTTGTTGACCGAGTAGATGACCCACAGGTCCGTGTCGGTGGCGATCGCGGACGGGTACTCGAACCCGAGGTTCTTGTGTCCGCCCGCGTAGCGGAGCGGCGGCGCGGTGTGGCGGAGCACGCCGACCCGGTCGAAGTGCACGCCGTCGCTCGCGAGGGAGATCGAGATGGGGTCGCGCTGCGTGGGCGGCTGTTCGTTGCCGACGACGTACACCTGACCGTCCGGCAACTGGCCGACGAACGACTTGCTCCGCGCGTCGGGCAGGCTGGTGCGGATGGGCGGGTCCCAGGTCCTGCCGCGGTCGTGGCTCGCCTGGGCGTAGAGCCGGCCGGTGTTGTTGCCGCGCCAGAGCCGAACATACGTGCCGTCGGTCTGCACATAGGCGTGCGTCACGTGGCCGAGCGTCTGGCCGTCGGCGGCGGGAGCGTCCTCGGTCCACCCGCTCTTGTAGTCCCACGGCGGGGTGTTGCGAGGGTCGGCGAGGTACGCGGTGATCTGCCGCGCGATCGCGCCGTACCTCGGGTCCGAGGCGTTCGGGTAGCTCGGGAAGCCGGGTTTGGGCTGCGGAGAGGTCGTCTCCAGCCAGAAGATCGGCCCGAGCGTGCCGTCCGGCGCGACCCGCCGCGCGACGCGGCCCCACCCCTTCTTGGTCCGGTCGTCGCCGGACTGGACCCAGTCCCAGACGTCGGCGACGGCGTAGACGTTCCCGCCGATCGTCGCGTACCCGTCGGCGGTCACGACGCGGCCGGGGACGCGCCCGTCGGAGCCGGGTTCGTCGGGTGGGTTCTTGTCCTGGGGCGGGAAGTAGACCGTCCAGGCGGCCCAGCCGCCGCCGGTCGAGACGGTGCCGAGCACCCGCTGGCCGGGGTTGTCCTCGTTCACCGCGCCGTTGGACCACGAGGCGAAGAGGGTGCCGTTCTGGAAGGTCACCATCGGGTGGTGGCTGTAGGTCCCCGTGGAGGGGGTGGCGTGGTACAGCTCGGTCGTCGACAGGTCGCCGAGCACCGGGTATCCCCGGGTGGGCTGGTCGTTCTGGGGGTAGGGGGCGGTCCAGTCGACGAGCGGGCGGGCCGCCGTCGGCACCTCCGCCACGACGCGCGGTGGCGCCTTGTCGGGCGCGACGGTCGCCGCCAACACCGGTAGCGGCACGGCGATGATGGCCGCCGTGATCCACGCGGTCCTGCGTACCAGTTGCATGCGAGTTCCCTTCCGCTGACGCGACGGCGGGCGCTCCCGCCCACCACGGGTACGACCCGGTCCAACGGAAAACCTTTTCCCACTTCGCCCCGGTTCACGTTGTGCTCTCGCGGACAGCCAGCCGGGATCGCGCGAGCTCATGACCTGTGAGGGGGCGGCGGAACGGTGCGGCGACCGGGCCGGCGGTCCGCCGCGCCGCGTGTCCCGGAGACACCGGGCGTCACGCGGCGCCGGAGAGCGGCGTCCGGCCGCCTCTCGGCTGCGGTCATGGTGCGACGGACCGGGAGGGTTGTCAACAAGATCCTTGATGCGTTTCGTCGGCGGTATGTCCGATCTCGGCCGCGTGCTTGACCGGAGTCGGCCGCGGTGCGAGCCTCGGCAGCGTAGGAAAACCTTTTCCCGCAAGCCGACCGTCAGGGCGTGGGGCCGTGCCGCGCCCTCTGATCCAGGACACCGCGTCAACCTCCCCCTTCTGCCAGCCACGTGAGCCCAGCGATTCTTGAGGAGTCTCTCGTGTTCGATCGCCGACAGTTCCTGTCAGCCGCGGGTGGCGCGACGGTGGCCGCGGGCGCCCCGCTGCTGCCGCGCCAGGCCCAGGCCGCTCCCCGAGGATCCGGCGGCAACGGCGCCCCCATCGATCGCCATGCGCTGGTGTCGCGGCACAACGTGGTGCGCACGTCGGCGGACCAGGAATGGCCGCTCCAGGTGGGCAACGGGTCGTTCGCGTTCAACGCCGACATCACCGGGCTGCAGACGTTCACGCCGTTCAACACGCTGGCGAACTGGGCCTGGTACACCGCTCCGCCGCCCCCGGGACAGAAACCGTCCGACTTCCAGGGGGAGGTCTGGGACACCCACGGCCGGCCGGTACGGTACTGGATCCCCAATGACACCCAGACCGCGCTGTCGGACTGGATGCGGATGTATCCGCAGCTCATCAGCCTCGCGCGCACCGGGCTGCGGCTGGTCACCCGCGACGGCTGGGACGCCACGAGCAAGGACCTCACCGACTGCCATCAGGAGCTCGACCTGTGGACCGGCACGCTCGACAGCCGCTTCCAGGTCGACGGCGAACCGGTGCGGGTGCGCACCTGCTGCCACCCCGACTTCGACGCCGTCGCCGTCACGGTCGAGTCGCCGCTCGTCGACGCGGGCCGGTTGTCGGTCCTCGTGGACTTTCCCTTCGTCGACACGCTGGCCAAGAGAGCGGTCTATGTGGGCGACTGGGACCACCCCGACGCGCACAGGACCAGCCTGGCCCGCCGGTCGGGGCGGCGGGCCGACATCACCCACACCCTCAGCGGCCTCCACGACCTGACCTACCACACGGGGGTGCGCTGGTCGGCCGGCGCCGAGCTGAACGCGCCGGCGGGTGGCCCGCTCACCATCACCTCGGCTCGCTACGGCGCCGGGAGCACCTGGGTGGACGTGACCGCCCGGCTGCGCGACAAGGTCGCGGGCGATTCCGTGTTCGCCACCGTCGACGCCGATCTGGTCGGCACCGAGACGGGCGCCGGCGACGTCCTCGAGGTCGTCTACCGTCTCGGCGACGACGTGCGCCGCGAGCGGGTCGCCACCGGCGCCGAGCTGCGCATCGGCCGGCTCGCGGAGGAGCACCGCTACACGCTCACCGGCGGCGAGCACGGCCGCCTCGAGTTCGTCGTCCTGTTCTCCCCGGACACCGCACGGTCGCTTCCGCGACCGGATTCGGTGTTCGCGGCCGGCGCCCGCCACTGGCCGCGGCACTGGAAGTCCGGCGGCGCGGTCGACCTGTCCGGCAGCACCGATTCGCGCTGGTTCGAACTCGAACGCCGCATCGTGCTCTCGCAGTACCTCGAAGCGGTGAACGACGCCGGATCGTTCCCGACCCAGGAGAGCGGCCTGGTCCTGCGCACCTGGTGGGGCAAGGCGCAGATGGAGATGTACTGGTGGCACGCGGCGCACTGGGCGCTGTGGAACCGCTGGGACATCCTCGACCGATCCGTCACCATCTACCAGCGGCTGCTCGCCTCGTCGCGGAAACGGGCCGCGGCGCAGGGCTACAAGGGTGCCAAATGGCCCAAGATGATCGGCCCCGACCTGCGCCAGTCGCCGGGTGAGACCAACGTGCTGCTCATCTGGCAGCAGCCGCACCCGATGTTCCTGGCCGAACTCGACTACCGCGCCCATCCCACCCGGCAGACGCTGGAGAAATGGCGGGAGGTGCTCTTCGCCACCGCCGACTTCCTCGCGTCCTACGCCTTCTGGGACGAACCCACGAAGCGCTACATCCTCGGCCCCCCGCTGCAGGTGATGTCCGAGAACGCCGACTCCAAGACCGCCATGAACCCGACGTTCGAGCTGTCGTACTGGCGGATGGGACTGCGCATCGCCCAGACGTGGCGCGAGCGCCTCGGCCTGGACCGCGACTCCGACTGGGACAAGGTCCTGCACGGCCTCGCGGAACTGCCCGTGGAGGACGGTGTGTACGTCCTCTACGAGGGCGTGCCCGACATGTGGACGAAGTACAACTTCGACCATCCCGGGCCGGCGGTCGTGTACGGCTGGCTGCCCGGCGACGGCGTCGACATGGACACCTTCCTCCGCACCGCGCACAAGGTCTTCGCCGAATGGCAGGTCGACCGGTGGAGCTGGGACTTCCCGATGATCGCGATGACCGCCGCCCGCATCGGCGAGCCCGAGCAGGCGCTGCACTGGCTGCTCTATCCGGGCGGGGCCGACAACATCGACGACGCCGGGTACGGCGACACGCACGGCTACCCGTACCTCCCGGACAACGGCGGCCTGCTCTACGCGATCGCGTTCATGTGCGCCGGCTGGGACGGCGCCCCCGACCGGCACGCTCCCGGGTTCCCCGACGACGGCACCTGGACCGTCCGCTGGGAGAACCTCAGCCCCGCACTGTAGGCGCCATTCACGGAGGCCGACATGACATGGTCACGACGTAACTTCCTCGCCACGAGCGTCGCGGCGACCGCCGGCGGCGCGGCGCTGGGCGGGATCGGCCCCGCGTCGCCGGCCTGGGCGGCGACGGCCGCCGGCACGCCACCGGGAACCGGCGGGGCGCCGGGGTGGCGGCGCGCCGCGGAGATCACCCGGCGCGTCCGGCCGCCGCGGTTTCCCGCCCGCCGGTTCGCCGTCACCGACTTCGGCGCGGCCGGCGACGGCACGACCGACTGCACCGAGGCGTTCCGCCGGGCGATCGGCGCCTGCCACGCCGCCGGCGGCGGTCACGTCGACGTCCCGGCGGGGACGTTCCTCACCGGCGCGATCCACCTGCTCAGCGGCGTCGACCTGCACGTCGGCGACGGAGCGACGATCCTGTTCAGCACCGACCCGGCCGCCTACCTGCCGGCCGTCTACACCCGCTTCTCCTCCATCGAGTGCTACAACTACTCGCCCTTCATCTACGCGTACGACCAGGAGAACATCGCGGTCACGGGTTCGGGGACGCTCGACGGGCAGGGCGGCACGGAGCACTGGTGGCCGTGGGTGGGCAACGCGGCGTACGGCTGGAAGCCGGGCGACCCCGAGGAGAGCGCCGACTGGGCGGCGCTGCAGGACATGGCCGACCGGGGCGTGCCGGTGAAGCAACGGGTGTTCGGCGCCGGGCACTACCTGCGGCCGAACTTCCTGCAGTTCTACCGCTGCCGCTCCGTGCTGGTCGAGGGCGTCACGCTGCACCGGTCGCCGATGTGGCAGATCCACCCGGTGCTCTCGGAGAACGTCACCGTGCGCGACGTCCACGTCGACAGCAGGGGGCCCAACAACGACGGCTGCGACCCGGAGTCGTGCTCCGGGGTGGTGATCCAGCGGTGCGTGTTCGACGCGGGCGACGACTCCATCGCCATCAAGGCCGGCCGTGGCGCCGACGGACGGCGGGTGAACGTGCCCTGCGAGGACGTCCTCATCGAGGACTGCGACATGCGGATCCGCTACGGCGCGGTGGCGATCGGCAGCGACACGACCGGCGGCATCCGCAACGTGTTCGTGCGCCGCTGCACCATGGGCAGCCCGAACCTGTACTTCGGCCTGTACATCAAGACCAACTCGGTGCGCGGCGGCTTCGTCGAGAACGTCTACCTGCGCGACATCCACATCAGCTCGCTGCTGAAGGAGACCATCTCGATCGACCTGTACCACGGCGAGGGGGACACCGGCTCCTACCCGCCGCTCGTGCGGAACATCGACATCCGCAACCTGTACTGCGACACGAGCCGCGCCCCCTTGTTCATCCGGGGCTACCCGGACGACCCGTTGCACGACATCAGCCTCGTGAACTGCACGTTCACGAACGTTCAGCGCGACAGCACCATCGCGAACATCGACGGCCTGACCTTCGACCGGGTGACCGTCGGCGGTCAGCCGGTGACCACGCCGCCGGTCATCGGAAACACCTGAGGAGCCCCCCGGCATGATCGAGAGACGAGACTTCCTGCGCTACACGGCGCTGGCGGCCGGAACGGCGCTGGGCACGGCCGTCATGGCGAGCTCCCCCGCGGCGGCCCTGGGCTCCGTCGCCGACCACACTCCGCCGAACGCCCGCCCGCGCATCATCTGGAACACCGACATCGGTGGCAGCGATCCGGACGACTGGCAGTCCCTCGTCCATCTCCTGGTGTACGCGGACCGCTTCGACATCGAGGGGCTCGTCCACTCGCCGCCCGGAACGAACAGCGCTCAGCCGATCCTCGACGTCATCGACGTGTACGAGCGTGACTACCCGAACCTGCGGACGTACTCACCTCGTTACCCGAAGCCCGACCGGCTGCGGGCGATCACCAAACAGGGAGCGGCCGGGTACGGCTGGCAGCGGCCCGCGGGGTTCGACCGCCCGACCGAAGGGTCCCAATGGATCGTCGAACGCGCTCGTCGCCATGACCGGCGCCCGCTGTATCTCCTGATGGCAGGGGGAATCGACGACCTGGCGCAGGCGCTGCACGACGCTCCCGACATCCTGCCGAAGCTCCGCGTCTACTGGATCGGCGGGCCGAACAAGATGTGGAGCGTGGAGGCCTACGACTACATCGAGACCCACCATCCGAAGCTCTGGATGATCGAGTCGAACTCCACGTATCGCGGCTGGTTCACCGGCGGCGATCAGACCGGCGAGTGGGGGAACACCGCGTTCGTGACGACGCACGTCGCCGGCAAGGGAGCGCTCGGCGACTTCTTCGCGGGGGAGCGCGGCGGTGAGCTGAAGATGGGCGACAGCCCGGCCATCGGCTGGTTCCTGAACGGCGTCCAGAACCCGTCGAAGCCCGGCTGGGGCGGCCGGTACGCGCGCCTCTGGGACGGCCGCAGGACCGTCTTCGACCGCCTGACCACCTCGGCGGACACGGTCGAGACCTACGGCGTCACCGAGATCGCCCTGCCGATCCCCGAGGGCTTCGCCTCCGGCAACACCGCGCAGCTGCTGACGGATGGCCGGGTCCCCTCGCTCGCCGTGAACGACGGCAAGGCGCTGCGGTTCCGTTTCTCTCCGAAGACGCCGCAGGTCTGGTCGTACGTGATCCAGAGCGACTTCGCCGGGCTCGACGGCCTCTCCGGCCGGTTCACCGCCGTGGCGCCGCCGATCGAACGCGCGAGCAGGCCGTCCGCCACCCATCCGAACTGGTGGTGTGACGACCAGGATCCCGCGGCCGCCGTAGGGATCTATCCCGGTGCGAAGAGCGTGAGCCAGTGGCGTCTGGAGTACCTGCGCGACTTCGCCGACCGGATGCTCCGCTGCGCCGCACCGGCCCGGCCGCCGAGGGTCCGGTCCGGCGCATGACGTGGCAAGCCTGGACGACCAGAGGAAGGGACATGATGGTTGAGCAGAGTCGCAGGCGGGCCCTGCAGACGGGCCTGGGGGCGGTGGCCGGCTCGGTGGTCCTGAGCCGGCTCGCCGGCACGGCCGGCGCGGCGGAACCGTTCCGGGCCGGCACCGCGGCCGTTCCGGCGGACCGGTCGCGGCCCGATCTTCCATGGGTCGCCGACCTCGGCGACGGCCGCTACCAGAATCCGGTGCTGAACGCCGACTGGTCCGACCCGGACGCGGTACGCGTCGGCTCGTACTTCTATCTCACCGCGTCGACGTTCAACCGGACCCCGGGGCTGCCGATCCTGCGGTCGCGGGACCTGGTGAACTGGACGATCATCGGGCACGCGCTGACCGAGCTGGAGCCGCGCGACCACTTCAGCGTGCCGCAGCACGGGAACGGCGTGTGGGCGCCGGCGATCCGGCATCACGACGGCAGGTTCTGGATCGTCTATCCGGATCCGGACTACGGCATCTTCGTCACCACCGCCGTCGACCCGGCGGGCCCGTGGACCAAGCCGTACGCGCTGAAGCCGGGACTCGGCCTGATCGACCCGTGCCCGCTGTGGGACTCGGACGGCAGCGCCTACCTGATCCACGCCTGGGCCAAGAGCCGGTCGGGGATCAACAACCGGCTGACGTTGCACCGGATGAGCCCGGACGGGAAAGAGCTGCTGGACGACGGCCAGGTCGTGGTGAACGGGGACGAGATCCCGGGCTACACCACGTTGGAGGGCCCCAAGCTGTACAAGCGCGACGGCTGGTACTGGATCTTCGCGCCGGCGGGCGGGGTGAAGCCCGGATGGCAGTCCGCGTTCCGGTCGCGCGACATCTTCGGCCCGTACGAGAACCGTATCGTGCTCGCCCAGGGCGACACGCCGATCAACGGGCCGCACCAGGGGGCCTGGGTCACCACGCCCCAGGGCGAGGACTGGTTCCTGCACTTCCAGGACCGCGGGGCGTACGGCCGGGTGGTCCACCTGCAGCCGATGCGGTGGCGCGACGACGGCTGGCCGGTGATGGGCGACGACGACGGCAGCGGGCGTGGCACGCCGGTGCTGGTCCACCGCAAGCCGGCGGTGGGACGGCCGTCGAAGATCTGCGCCCCCGCCGGCAGCGACGAGTTCACCGGCCACCGGCTCGGCGAGCAGTGGTTCTGGCAGGCGAACTCCGACCCGTCCTGGGGTTCACCGCACGGCGGCCGGCTCCGCCTGGCCTGCCCGCCCAGCGCCGACACCGCGGACCTGCGGCTGCTGCCGAACGTGCTGGGTCAGCGTTTCCCGGCCGAGTCGTTCGTGGCGACCACGTCGCTCTCCCTCCGCGCGACGAGAGAGGACGTGCGGGCCGGGCTGGTGGTACTCGGAGACGCCTACGCGTGGATCGGGTTGCGACGCGTCGGCTCGCAGCTCGTCCTGCAGTACCGGACCGCGGCCAAGAGCCAGGGTGAGGTGGACGCCGCCGCCTCGATCCCGCTGCCGCGCGGCCGCGACTCCGTGGTGCTCCGGGTCGAGGTCGGACCGGGCGCCGTGTGCCGGTTCTCGGCCGACCCGGACGGACGCGGCCTGCGGCCGGTCGGCGGGACGTTCACCGCGGCCCCGAGCACCTGGGTGGGAGCCACGCTCGGCCTGTTCGGCACCGCCCCCTCCGGCCCGGACCAGGGCGACACCGCCGAGGTCGACTGGTTCCGTGCCGGCCCGGCCTGAGAAGCCGGACGCGACCCTGCGGGGCCCTAGTGGTCCCGCAGGGAGCGTTCGAGGCGTGCGCCCGCGGCCCGCATGTGGGCCCGCATGGCCTCGGCCGCGGCCTCGGGCACGCGTTCGCGGACGGCGGTCAGGATGGCGGCGTGCTCGGCGATCGTGGTGTCGGTGCTGCCCACCTCGTGGATCGCCCGCCGGATCCACACCCGCAGCAGCGACCGGATGCTGCCCAGGATGTCGTTGAGCACGGAGTTGCCCGCCGCGTTGGCCAGCGTCAGGTGGAAGGCGACGTCGGCCTCGACGAACGCGGCGCTGTCCGGGGCGGCGCGCATCTCCTCCAGGTGCTCGGCGAGTTCGGCGACGGCCTGGTCGTCGGCGCGCTCGGCGGCCAGCCCGGCGATGATCGTCTCGATGTGCCGGCGGGCCTCGATGAGGTCGAGCACCTGCGGCTGGCCGAGCATCAGACCCCACTCGATCGCGCTGGGCAGCAGGCTCGAGGTGTTCTGCTTGAGGTACGTGCCGTCGCCCTGGCGTACCTCGATGATGCCCAGCACGTCCAGCGCCTTGAGCGCCTCGCGGATCGTGGATCGCCCGACGGCGAGGCTCTCGGCGAGCTGCCGTTCGGAGGGCAGCCGGGTGCCGGGGGAGAGCTGCCCCGACAGCAGCTGCGACAGCAGTTGCCGTGCGATGTCGACGACCGCGCTCTCCCGCTGCGGGGCGGACAGCAGGATCTGCGGTGTCTCCGCGCGGGGAGTCGGCTCTCGCGGAGATTTGGGCCGTGCCTCGCCCGTCGAGGCGTTGGAGGGTTCCACCACACCAGGTCCCTTCTCAGATCAGCCCGAAGACGTGCGCGATGTCGACCAGGGTCCGTTCGCCGCCGACGTTGCCGGGCACGACGGCGTACGGGATGGGGCCGCCCGCCGAAGCGGGGACCTCCCACACTGCGATTCCGGGCAGCAGGGGACCCACCACCCGGGCCGTCCGTGCGCCCAGCCCGCGGCGCGCCACCTCGGCGGAGGTGATGCCGCCCTTGGCGATGACGGCCGCCAGCAGCCGCGCGTTCGGGGTGACGGCCCCGCACAACGCCCGCATGACCTGGGCCCCGTGCCGGAGGGCGCCGTGCTCCGCCCGCCGCGTCCGCTCACTGGCCACGATGGCCACGCCGCCACGAGCGAGTTCGGCGCCCAGCGCCGCGGCCAGGCGCGCCCCCTCCCGGTCCGGGTCGGACAGGGCGGCGGTCGTCGATACGGTGTGCACTGGTGTCTTCAGGTCGCGGGAGAGCGCGGCGAGTTGCCGACTGCTCGCGTCGGTGTGCGAGCCGCAGACGACAAGGGTACCGCCGGTGCGACCCCGCGCGGGGGGTGAAACCGGCCGGGCGGAGTGCCGGCCCGCCCGCATGGCGGCCAGCGGGGCGGCGCACCGCAGCGTCACCGCGCGGCCGGCCGCCCGCGCCCGGTCCAGCCCCGCGGAGATGACGGCGAGATCGTCGTCGGTCTCGGCGTCCGGCACCACGACCGTGCCGGCCGGGGCCGCGCACAGCGCCCGCGCCACCGCGTCCGGCCCGTCGGCGCGCAGCGCCGCCAGGTCGACCGGACGCGCGTCGCGGCCGCCGATCTCGCGGACCCAGCCGGGCAGGGTACGGGCCCGGTAGCCGAAGACCGGATCGGCCGCGAACTCCGTGTCGGCGGCCACCTGCCGGCGCCCGTCCACGGTGACGTAGTGCACGCCGTCGACCGTGGTCCGCCCGCCCGCGGGGAACGCCGGGACGAACAGCAGCACGTCCCCGCCGAACACGTCCGACTCGGCGAAGACGTGCCCGCGCAGCGTGGAGTCGCCGCGCAGGACGTACTCCGCCCGCACCCCGGCGGCGTCGACCCGGGCGCGAACGCGCCGCAGCAGGGCCACGGCCTCGTCCTCCTCCATCGCCCGGGTGTTGGTGAGCACGTACACCGCGTCGTCGGCGCCGGGCACCCGGGTGGGATCGGCCTCCGGATCAAGGAGCACCGGGACGCCCCGGGCCGACTGGGTGCCGGTCGGGTCGTCGTCCAGCACGATGGTGATCGGACGGGTCATCGGACGGGCTTCCTTTCGGTGAGTTCGACGCGGACTCCGTTCGGCTCGTGCAGCAGGAAGCAGGCCCGCCGCCCCCGGCCGCCGGCGAAGATCCTCGCGCCCTCCTCGCCGGGCAGCGCGTCCAGCACCGGCTCGATCCGCTTCACGTTGAAGCACAGGTGGTGCAGTCCCTCGCCGCGGGTGCGCAGGAAGTCGGCGACCGGGCCGGGCCGCAACGGCTGGACGAGCTGGATCAGCACGTTGCCGCCGTCCAGGTAGGTGAGCCGGACGCCGGGCTCGTCGGCCTCCTCATCACCGACGACCTTCAGCCCGAGCCGGGACACGTAGAACGGCAGCGCCGCGTCCGCGTCGTGCACCGCGACCGCCACGTGGTCGACGAAGTCCACCCGCGGCGGGCGGCCGGGAATGTCAGCCAAGTCCCCGTACCTCGCTCAGGCCGGACCGCAGCGCCGCCTGGTAGATCCACAGGTCGCCGCCGTACGCCAGGATCCGGAAGCCGCGCTTGATCAGCATCTCCGCCTCCTGCGGTCCGCCGGCCATGAACCCGGCGTGCTTGCCCGCCGCCCGCGCCGCCGCCGCGACCCGGTCCAGCGCGGCCAGGTAGTCGGGGTGGTCGAACCGCCCGGGGATGCCCATGCTGTTGGTCAGGTCGAAGTGGCCGACCCACAGCACGTCCACCCCGTCGACGGCGGCGATCTCCTCGACCGCGGCCAGCCCCGCCACCGTCTCGATCTGCGTGATGACCAGGTGCTCCTCGTTGACTCGCCGCATGTAGGCGACGTTGTCCGTGGCCGCGTAGTCGTCGTGGGCGACGCCGAACGCGGCGCCGCGCACCCCGTCCGGGGGGTACTTGGCCCAGCGCACGATGTCGCGGGCCTCCTCGGCCGACTCCACCATCGGCACCATGACGCCGCGCGCCCCGGTGTCCAGCGCGCGGGAGATGGTCGTACGGGCGGCGTGCGGTACCCGGATGAGAGGGGCTGCGTCCCGCGTGGTGGCGACCAGCCTGCCGAGCGTCTCCCAGCCCCAGCCGGTGTGCTCGGCGTCGTAGATGACGAACTGCGCCCCGGCCCCGGCGGCCAGCCGGCCGATGCCCAGGGTGGCGAACTCGAAGACGAAGGTGCCCAGGACGAGGTCTCCGTCGCGGAGCCCCTGCTTCAGGGTCGTGGTCAACGAACGGCCTTCCGTGAGTGGCGGATGCGTGCCCGCAGCCGGGGATGGTCCAGTGCCTGCGGGTTGACCGGGTGTGCCGGCTCCCGGCCGGCGGCCAGGTCGAGTACTGCGGCGATGGCGCCCTCGCCGTTGCCCAGGGCCAGCTCGTCGGTCCACGCGATGGCGTGCGGGGCGAGCAGCACGTTCGGCAGCGACAGCAGGGGATCGTCGGGGCGCGGCGGTTCGGCTTCGAGGACGTCGAGGGCGGCGCCCGCGATGCGCCTTTCGGCCAGGATCTCGGTCAGCGCGCTCTGCTCGACGATGGGCCCGCGCGCCACATTGACCAAGAACGCGGTGGGCTTCATCAGGGCGAGCCGGCCGGCGTCGAGGAGGTGATGCGTCTGCGGGGTGAGTGCGCAGGTGACGACCGCGAAGTCGGCGCGGGCCAGCAGCTGCTCCAGCTCGACGAGTTCGACGCCCCGCGCGGCGGCGGCCTGCGGATCGGCGTACGGGTCGGCGGCCAGCTGCGTCATGCCGAGCGGCTCGCACAGCCGCGACACCTCGCGTCCGATGTTGCCCCACCCGATCAGTCCGAGGGTGCGCCCGGACGGGGAGACGCCCATGTGGTCGAGCTTGTCGTTCCACCGGCCGGTGCGGACCAGCCGGTCCTTGTCGAGCACCCGGTGGGACAGCGCGAGCAGCAGGGTGAGCGCGGACACCGCGACGGGCCTGCGGACACCGTCGGGCGTGATGGTCACCAGCACTCCCGCCTCGGTGCAGGCCGCGACGTCCACGTTGTCGTAGCCGACGCCGAAGCGCGCCACCAGTGAGAGCCGGTCGGCGTCGGCGACGGTGGCCGCGGTCACCCGGGGGCCCAGCACGATGAGCGCGTCGTCCCCGGCGACGTCGGCGGCGGCGAGCTCTCCGTTCTCGGCGGCGGGCAGGAAGTCCCAGACGACGCCGTCGGCCTCATCGAGCCGGCGCAGGCCGATGTCGCCCCAGCCGATGCGGCCGTCGTCGGTCAGGAAGTCGCGTGTCAGGCCGACGCGGAACGGCTCAGGCATCCGGAGTCCTCTCCTGGCGGGTACGGGTGGTCGGGGGACTGAAGGCGACGGACGGGCCGGGCAGGACGAGCGGGCCGTCGCGCGCAGGCCGTACGCCGTCCGCGAGCGGGGACTCCGCGAGCAGTTCCCAGTCGCGCCCGCCGGGGTCGAGGGCGCGTGGCTCGTCCGACGGGTTGGCGACGATGATCAGATGGCGGGCGTCCTTGCGGACGGCCAGGCCGGTCAGCCCGTCCGGCAGGTCCAGCCGGACGAGCCGCCCGCCCGCGTACGGGCGAAGCGCGGCGAGCACGTGCCACACCGGCGCCCCCACCACGCCGCGCGGGCCGGTCGTCTCGTACAGGGAGATCTCCGCCGCGCCCGCGAGACCCAGCGCCGCCAGCGCCCCGACCGTCCAGGCCGCGCCGAACGGGCCGCGGTGCCGGGGATCGGGCGGCGGGGGCGGTGCGTCCGGCGCCCACGGATCCCAGGCGGGCCGCAGGCTCACCGGGCCGACCAGCACCGGCCGCCCGCCCGCCAGCTCGCGGGCCTGCGCCACCACCCGGGGATGGACCCGCAGGGTCTCCAGGACGCTGGCGGTGTCGTCGGCGTGCGCGGTCGCCGTGATCGGGAAGCACAGGAGGTCCAGCAGGTCGACGGGCAGCCCGTCCGCCCGGTTCAGCTCGGCGAAGTGCGCCCGGCTGCCGCCGCCGATCCGTACGCCGGTGCCCGCGAACACCCGCCGCGCCGCCTCGGCGAGCTCGCGCGTCGTGGTCAGGCGGGGGCCGAACAGCAGGAGCGTGTCCATGGGCATTCCGGCCAGCTCGGCGAGCTGGCCGGGGGTCACGCGCACCGCGCCGACCCGCAGCGGGACGCCGAGCTCCCGCGCGACCTCGCTCGCCTCGGCGACGCGTTCCCGCCAGCCGTCCAGATCCACCCGGACGTCCGCGTGGACGAAGGCGGGCCCGGCCTCGGCCAGAGCCCGCGACTCGGCGGGGACCAGGCCGCGGTGCTGCAACCCGATCGCCGGAAGCGGCGGCCCGTCCGCGCCGAGCCGCACTCCGGCGGGACCTCGCGCGGGCGTCCGGGCGGGGGCGGGCCGGCCGGTGACGCTCAGGCGCATCCGCTGGCGAACGCGCCGGCCGCGCCGCAGCCGGACGGGGAAGGGCAGCGACAGGGGAGTGCCGTAGGTCTTGTAGGAGGCGTCGGTCCAGTTGCGCTGGTCCTCGGTCTCGAAGACGTCACCGTCCAGCTCGATCGACACCTCCAGCCCGCCGTCGCGGTATCGCATCGCGACGATGTCGCGCAGCGGCTGGTGGGGGCTGATCCGCTCGGGGAACCGGCCGGTGTGCTCGCCGCCGGGCCCCCGCACGAGCACGGGAGTCCCGGCCAGGCGCAGCGGGTGCAGCAGGCACAGCCCGACGCGGCTGCGCAGGAAGTCGCGTTCGGCCTGACCGTCCATCTCGAAGGTGAGCTCGCGGTCGGTGAGGCTGATCGTGCCGGTCCAGCGGAAGCCGACGTCGCCGTCGTCGTGCCGGACGTGGACCGTGACGCGGTCGCCGCCCTCGGATTCGACGCCGAGCACCTGCGCGGGCACGGTCCGCCAGTCACGGTCGCGGACGCCGACGTAGACCCGCCGCAGCACCGGCGTACCGGCGAACCGGACGCGGTCCAGCGCCGCGCCGAGCAGATCGGCCCGCAGCGGCCCGTGCCCGAGCGGCCGGGGCGTGGGCTCTGGGGAGGTGGCTGCGGTCATGGCGGTCATCTTCCGGTCCGGGTCCGGTCGTGCGGTCCGGCGGCGGGTCGGGTGCGGTCGAGCGTCGCGTCGCGCGGGTCGGCGCGCGTCGGCCGGGGCGTGGGCTCTGGGGAGGTGGCTGCGGTCATGGCGGTCATCTTCCGGTCCGGGTCCGGTCGTGCGGTCCGGTGGCGGGTCGGGTGCGGTCGAGCGTCGCGTCGCGCGGGTCGGCGCGCGTCGGCCGGGGCGTGGGCTCTGGAGAGGCGGCAGCGGTCACGGCGGTCACCTTCTGATCACCCGGTCGACCGGCGGACGAGCTCGACGAGGTCCCGGCCGCTCTCGCCGATCTCATCGAGCGCCGCGACCTGCTCCGGGGCGAGGGTGAGCCCGGCGGCCGCCACGCTCGCGTCCAGCTCGGCGAGGGTCTCGGGGCCGGCGATGGCGCTGGCCACACCGGGGCGGGCCAGCAGCCAGGCCAGCGCCAGCCGTTCGGGCGGCTGCCCCCACTCCCGGGCCAGCGAGGACAGCCGTCCGGCCGCCTCCCGCTGCCGGGCCGAGTAGCCCTGTCCGCCCCACCGCCGCTCGCCGGCGTACTCGCGGGAGGCCGCGTCCTCTCCGGCCAGCAGCCCGCCGCTCAACGGGCTGAAGGCCACGAGGGACAGCCCGAACCGCCGGGCGGCGGGCACCATCTCCCGCTCCACCGCGCGGTCCACGAGGTTGTAGCGGACCTGGGCGCACACCGGCGGGTCGAGCCCCAGGTCGCTGCCGATCCACAGGGCGTGGGTCAGCTGCCAGGCCGGGTAGGTGGACAGCGCCGCGTACCGCACCTTGCCCTGCCGCACCATGTCGTCGAACGCCCGCAGCGTCTGCGCCAGCGGCGTGTCCGGGTCGGGGTGGTGGGCGTAGTAGACGTCGACGTGGTCGGTGCGCAGCCGGCGCAGGCTGGCCTCGAGCTGGCGGAACAGGTGCCGCCGGGACAGCCCCCGGTCGCCCACGCCCGGTCCGACCGGCTCGCCCGCCTTGGTGGCCAGCACCACCTCGTCGCGCCGCCCGCGCAGCGCCCGGCCGACCAGTTCCTCGGCGGGCTCACGTGCCGCGGCCGGCGGCGTACCGGGACGGTCGAAGTGCGGGAGATGGCCGTAGGAGTTCGCGGTGTCGACGAAGTTGACCCCGCGGTCGAGGGCGGCGTGCACAAGGCGGGTCGCGTCGTCGGCGGCGGGGGCCACTCCGAACGTCGCCGTGCCGAGGCAGATCCGCGACACCCGAATGCCCGAAGGCCCGAGGAGGGAGTACTCCATCGCCCGGCCGCCCTTCTGAATGCCTGGTTTGTTCCCGGACCGTAAACCGCCCTCGCAAATTGGTCAACCGGTTGACCAATCCGAAAAACGCGACTTACGATCACGGCCGGTACGTGACCTGGATCACCTGTCGTGCCCCATATACGGCGGCCGGGTGCGTCCGAAAGGAGGTGGCCGATCCGTGCGGAGCCTCGTTCCCTACGGCCTGGCCTGCGAGTTCCTCGATGAGCCGACCACCGTCGATGAGCCGGCGCCACGCCTGTCGTGGCGGCTGCGCTCCTCTCGCGTCGCCGACCGGCAGAGCGCCTACCGGATTCGGGTGACCGCCGAACCCGCCACGGGCTCCGGCGGCACCGGGGTTTGGGACACCGGCCGCATCGAGTCCGACGCCACCTCGGCGGCCTACCACGGGGCGGCGCTGCGGCCGTGCACCCGCTACCGGTGGGACGTCGAGGTCTGGAGCCGCGACGGCCGGCCCGACGGGCACGCGTCGTCCTGGTTCGAGACCGGGCTGCGGAGCCCGGACGGCTGGGCCGGCGCCGCCTGGATCACCCGGGACGAGAACACGCTGCCGCTGTTCGAGCCGCCCCGCGACGACCACCGCACCCTCAACACCCGTCACCTGGCGCCCTGCCTGCGGCTGCGCAGGGCCTTCGCGCTGCCCCGGCGGCCCGCCCGAGCCCGGCTGTACGCCTCCGCGCAGGGCGTCTACCGGGCGAGCGTCAACGGCCGGCCCGTGTCGGACGCCGAGCTCGAACCCGGCTGGAGCGACTACCGCGACCGCGTCCAGTACCGGGCCTACGACGTCACCGCCCTGGTCGGCGAAGGCACGAACGTCCTCGCGGCGCTCGTCGGAGACGGCTGGTGGAGCGGCTTCGTCGGCTTCGACCCGCGCCGCGCCGGCAAGATCTACGGAGACCGGCCCGCGTTCGTCGCCCGGCTGCTGGTGGAGTTCCCCGACGGGGAACGGATGTGGCTCGGTACGGACGAGACCTGGCGGGAGTCGCCCGGCCCGGTCCGCCACTCCGACCTGCTGATGGGCGAGTTCCACGACGCGCGGGAGCCGCACGGAGGCTGGGACAGGCCGGGCTTCGACGACTCCGGCTGGCCGCGGGCGATCGTCGCCGGCCGCGACACCACGAAGCTGCGCGCCGCCCGCGCCCAGCCCGTCCGGGTGACGAGCCGCCTCCCGGCGGTCGAGGTGTCGGCCCGGCCCGACGGCACGGTCATCGCCGACCTCGGCCAGAACATCGTCGGCCGGGTCCGGCTGACCGTACGCGGCGCCGAGCCCGGCCGCCACATCGTGCTCCGCCACGCCGAGACGCTCGACCCGGACGGCGGCCTCTACACCGCCAACCTGCGCCGCGCGGAGGCACGCGACGTCTACGTCTGCTCAGGCGAGCCGGTGGAGGTCTACGAACCCGTCTTCACCTGCCACGGCTTCCGGTACGTCGAGCTGTCCGGTTATCCGGGGGTGCCGGAACCGGGCGACGTGGTGGGCGCGGTGCTGCACAGCGACACTCCGTGGACGGGCGAGTTCTCCTGCGGCGACCCCGACGTGGAGCGGCTGCACGCCAACATCCGCTGGGGGCAGCGCGGCAACTTCGTCTCGGTGCCGACCGACTGCCCGCAGCGGGACGAGCGGCTCGGCTGGCTCGCCGACGCCCAGGTCTTCCTGCCCACCGCGGCCCGCGGCGCGGACGTCGCCGCGTTCTTCGCCGGCTGGATGGAGGACGTCCTGGCCGGCCAGGACGAGGACGGCGCGTTCGGCGACGTCGCGCCCAAGGTGTCGATCCTGCGTGAGGGCGCACCGGGCTGGGGTGACGCCGGGGTGATCGTGCCGTGGACGCTGTACCGGCTGTACGGCGACGAACGGATACTGGACCGCTCCTTCCCGGCGATGACGCGCTGGGTCGAACACATCCGGCGGCACAACCCCGACCTGGTCTGGCGCCATCGCACCGGACGGCACTACGGCGACTGGCTGCAGATCGGCGCCGAGACTCCCCGGGAGGTGCTGGCCACCGCCTACTTCGCCCGGTCCGCCGAGCTGGTGGGAAGGGCCGCGCGGGTGCTCGGCCGTCCCGGAGACGCGGCGCGGTACGAGGCGCTGGCGGCGGACGTGCGGCGGGTCTTCGCCGACCGGTTCGTGGGCCCGGACGGCCGCGTCCACGGCGACACCCAGACCGGCTACCTGCTGGCCCTGGAGTTCGGGCTCGTCCCGCCGGAACTCGAGCAGGCCGCCGCCGGACACCTGGCGGCCGACGTGGAGAAGCACGACCATCACCTGACCACCGGGTTCATCGGCGTCTCCCTGCTGTGCCCGGTGCTGACCCGCGCCGGCCGCGCCGACCTCGCGTACGCCCTGCTCCACCAGGACACGTTCCCGAGCTGGCTGTTCTCGGTACGGCACGGCGCCACCACCGTCTGGGAGCGCTGGGACGGCTGGACCCCGGACGGCGGCTTCCAGTCCGCCAACATGAACTCCTTCAACCACTACAGCCTCGGGGCCGTCGGCGACTGGCTCTACGGGGGAGTGGCCGGCATCGGGCAGGCGCCCGACTCCGCCGGCTACCGCCACATCGTGGTGCGCCCGCGTCCCGGCGGCAGGCTGACCTGGGCCTCGGCCGCCCAGGAGACCGTACGCGGACGGATCGAGTCGGCCTGGTCGCTGACCGATGACCGCATCGCCCTCGACGTGCTGGTCCCGCCGGGCGAGCCCGCCACCGTCCACGTGCCGACCACCGACCCCGGCACCGTCCTCGTGGACGGCCGCCCCGCCGCCGAACGGGTGGAGGTCCTCGCCCGGCACGACGGCGAACTGGTCTGCGCCGTCCCGTCCGGCCGCCACCGTCTCACGGCCGCCTGGCACCTCACCCACCGGAGGATCCCATGAACATCGGCAGACGAACCGCCCCGGGTCCGAGCCGCCGCGACTTCATGCGGCTGAGCGGCGCGGCCGGCGCGGCGCTGGGGCTGAGTGCCTGCGGCTTCGGCCGCTCGGACGGCGGCGGCAGCGCGCTCAAGGTCTGGGACCAGTTCACCACGTCACCGCAGAACGAGGCCGTCCGGAAGGTCTACGACCTCTACCGGAGGTCGTCCGGCGTCACCATCGACCGCACCACCCAGCCGGGCGACCAGATGACCACCGTGGGCAAGACCGCGCTGGCCTCCGGCACCGGCCCCGACGTCATCTACTACGAGGTGGGCAAGGGCAACGCCGGAGTGCTGGCCGAGGCCGGGCTGCTCCTCCCGCTGGACGACCTGGCCGCCGAGCACGGCTGG
Source organism: Actinoallomurus sp. CA-142502 (assembly GCF_050936355.1). Taxonomy (NCBI): domain Bacteria; kingdom Bacillati; phylum Actinomycetota; class Actinomycetes; order Streptosporangiales; family Thermomonosporaceae; genus Actinoallomurus; species Actinoallomurus sp. CA-142502. Next base: position 6,200,961 of record NZ_JBNJMY010000001.1, on the reverse strand, counting down.
CTGAACAAGATCACGCCGTTCGCCCTGCGCGAAGCCCGGCTGGACGGCAAGCTCTACGGCCTGCCCAACGAGACCGAGACCACCGCCCTGTTCTACAACAAGACGCTGATCGACAAGTCCGGGCTGACCGTCCCGCGGACCTTCGACGAACTGCTGAGCTTCTGCGCCAAGGCCAAGGCCAAGAAGCTCATCCCGATCGCCTACGGCCAGGCCGACGTCTACCCGTGCTGGTGGGCCTTCTCCCTGATGACCAACAACATCGTGGGCGGCAGGGCCATGGGAGATCTGGTCTTCGACGGCAAGGGCAGCTGGAACACCCCGCAGATGAAGCAGGCCATCCAGCTGTTCTTCGTCGACCTGGTCAAGGCCGGCGCGTTCATCGACGGCCTCAACTCCCTGCACGGCCCCGACGCGCAGTCGATGTTCCTGTCCGGCAAGGCCCTGATGAACCTCAACGGCACCTGGGCCGTCGGCGCCGTCGAGAAGGGGCTGCCGGGCCAGGAGGTCGGCATCATGCCGATGCCGTCCATCGACGGCGGTGACCGCGTCTACCCGGCGGGCACCGGCTCGGCCTACTACATCTCGGCAAAGTCCAAGCGCGGCGAGGAGGCCGGCGCGTTCCTGGACTCCCTCTACCAGCCGGAGGCACTGCGCGTCTGGGTGGAGCAGGGCAAGATCTTCCCGCCCGTGCCGTTCGACTCCTCAGGCTGGTCGCTGTCGCCCCTGCAGAAGCAGGCGCTCGGCGCCGCGCAGAACGGCGGCGGCGACGCCACCCGCAACCTCGGCTACTCGGTCAACCACGGCAAGGCGTCGCCCGGCTTCCTCAACGCGATGACCAGCGGCTTCCAGGCGGTCGTCCAGGGTCGCAAGACTCCGGCGCGGCAGGCCGACGACCTGCAGAAGGCGTGGGAGAAGGGACGGTAGGTGATGGAGACGTTCCCCCCTCCGCGGAGGGAGGCGGCATGGCGACCACGATGACCCGGTCCAGGCCGCCGCTCGCCGGGCGCTCCACCGCGCCCGCCGCCCGACGCCGGCCCGGCGACCGGCGCGTGTCCGGCTACCTGTTCGTGCTGCCGGCGCTCGCCGTGTACGCCCTGTTCATCCTGTATCCGCTGGTCCAGTCGGTCTATCTGAGCCTCACCGACTGGGACGGCGCGAAGCCCCACAAGACCTTCATCGGCCTGGGCAACTTCGACCGGCTCGTGCACGACACCCTGTTCTGGCGGGCGCTGTGGCACAACCTGATCTGGGTGGTGCTCGGCACCGCGCTGGCGATGGCGGTCAGCCTGCTGCTGGCCATGCTGGTGTGGAGCCGGCCACGGGGGTTCACGGTGTTCCGCACCGTCTACTTCATGCCGCAGATCCTCCCGGCCATCATCGTCGGCATCGTGTGGAGCTGGATCTACAGCCCCGCCTTCGGCATCCTCGACCGCGGCCTGTCCGCGGTCGGCCTGGGGTCGTGGAGCCGCGGCTGGCTGGGCGACCCGGACTTCGCGCTCTACGCGGTGCTGGTCGCCTCGGTCTGGGCCACCATCGGGCTGGCCTTCGTCATCTTCACTGCCGCGCTGCACAACGTCGACCAGGACCTGCTGGACGCCGCCCGGGTGGACGGCGCCGGCGCCTGGCAGCGGTTCCGGCACGTCGTCGTGCCGCAGCTGTCCAGCGCGGTCACGCTGGTCACCGTGCTGCTGCTGGTGCACGGGTTCCAGGCGTTCGACCACGTCTGGATCATGACCAAGGGCGGCCCGGACAACAGCACCCAGCTGCTGGCCACCTACACGTACCAGAAGGCCTTCATGGAGAACGACGTCGGCTACGGCGCGGCGATCTCGCTGGTGCTCACCGTCCTGTCGCTGGTGGTGTCGCTGGCCGTCGTACGCCTGCGCGAGAGGGGCGACCGATGATCACGCGCACCTCCCGGTACGTGATCCTGGCGATGTTCCTGGTGCTCTTCCTGCTGCCGTTCGTGTGGATCTGGTCGTCGGCGCTGAAGTCCAACAGCGAGATCAACGCCGATCCGTTCGGGCTGCCCACCAGCCCGCAGTGGGGGAACCTGGCCGACGCCTGGACCACCGGGCGGTTCGGCAAGTACCTCGGCAACACCGTGCTGTACTGCGCGTTCGTGGTACCCGGGGTGACCGTGCTGTCCTGCCTGGCGGGCTACGCGCTGGGCACCCGGCGGCTGCCCGGCGAGCGGTACCTGCTGGGGCTGTTCCTGCTGGGCATCATGATCCCGTTCCAGTCGATCATGGTGCCGCAGTATTACCTGGTGCGCGACCTCGACCTGCTCGGCAGCTACTGGGGCGTCATCGTGCCGAGCATCGCGCTGGGCCTGGCCTTCGGCACCTTCCTGATGCGCTCGTTCTTCCGCGAGCTGCCCGAGGAGATCGGCAACGCGGCCCGGCTGGACGGCGCGGGGGAGTGGCGGGTGTTCAGCCGGATCATGCTGCCGCTGGCCCGGCCGGGGCTGATCACCATGGTGGTGCTGCAGTTCATGTTCACCTGGAACATGTTCCTGATCCCGCTGCTGTACGGGCAGGACGAGAACCTGCGGCCGGTGTCCACCGGGATCATGTTCTTCATCGGCGAGTACAGCGTCGACCGCTCCATGATCGCCGCCGGGGTCACTCTGGCCAGCGTCCCGATCATCGTCGTCTACCTGGTGCTGCAACGGCACTTCATCCAGGGCATGACCTCGGGTGCCCTCAAATGACGCACTCGCACTGACGCACATCGACGAAAGGGGATCCACCATGCGGCTGGCCGGCAAGAAGGCGGTCGTCACCGGCGCGGGCGGTGCGCTCGGCCAGGTCATCAGCCGGGCGCTGGCCCGGGAGGGCTGCGACGTGGCCGGGGTCGACCTGGCGCAGGAGGGGCTGACCCGGTTCGGCAAGACGGTACGGGAGGTGGGACGCGAGGCCCTCGAACTGGAGGCCGACCTCACCGACTTCGACGACGTCCAGCGGGCGGCCGACCAGGTACGGGACGACTGGGGCGGCATCGACATCCTGGTCAACAACGCCGGCGGCGGCATGGTGCGGCCGTTCGCCGAGATGACGCCGCAGGACTGGCAGCGGATGGTCGACACCAACCTGACCAGCGTGTTCAACATGACCCGTGCGGCGCTGCCGGCCATGCGGGGCCGGGACGGCGGCCGGATCGTCAGCATCGCCTCGATCGCCGCGCTGCGCGGAGGGAGACTCGTACGGAACGCCACCGGCTACGCGGCGGCCAAGGCAGGCGTGGTCGGGCTGACCAAGGCGCTGGCGATCGAGCTGGCCGAGGAGGGGATCACCGTGAACTGCGTCGCGCCGGGCGCGCAGCACACTCCGGGCCGCGACCGGGACACCCCCGAGGTCCGGGAGGCGCTGCTCGCCCAGATCCCCACGCGTACCCTCGGCCGTCCCGAGGACCTCGCCGAGACGATCGTCTTCCTGTGCCTGCCGTCGGCCGCGTACCTGACCGGCGTGATCCTGCCGCAGGACGGCGGCCACTCCATCTGAAAGCCCACCCGGGAAGGAACGACCACCACATGGACGGTTCTGGTTCGCAGCGGGGTCGGCACCGCTACGACGAGGTGTACGGAGAGGGCGCGGCGGACCGGCTGCTGGCCGCGCTCAGCGGCCCCGGCGCCGATCTCGGACGCTACGGCATCGACTTCAACTTCGGCGAGATCTACTCCCGGCCCGGCCTGGACCTGCGGCAGCGGCAGATCGCCTCGATCGCCGCGCTGGTCGGCATGGGCGACTGCGCGCCGCAGCTCAAAGGGCACATCAACGCGGGGCTCAACGTCGGCCTCACCCCGGAGGAGATCGTCGAGGTGATCATCCACTGCGTCCAGTACACCGGTTTCCCGCGCGCCATCAACGCGGTGAACGTGGCCAAGGGCGTCTTCGCGGACCGGGCCGTCGCGGCCGGTAACGGGAAGGACGGCTGAGGTGACGACGATCGTTCTCATCGGCACCCTGGACACCAAGGGCCGGGAGTACGCCTGGTTGCGCGACCGGTTGCGGGAGCACGGCTGCACGCCGTTCGTCGTGGACGCCGGCACCGGCGACCCGGACGGCATCGTCCCGGACGTGAGCAACGTCGCGGTGGCCCGGGCCGCCGACAGCGACCTGGCGGAGCTGCGCGCCGCCGGTGACCGGGGAGCCGCCGTCGCGACCATGTCCGAGGGCGCCGCCGCCGTGCTCGCCGGCCTGTACGCCGGGGGCCGGGTCGACGGCGTGCTGGCCGTCGGCGGCAGCGGCGGCTCGGCCATCGCCGCCCGCGCGATGCGGGAGCTGCCCATCGGCGTGCCGAAGCTGCTGGTGTCGACCATGGCCTCGGGCGAGGTCTCCCCCTATGTCGGGGCCAAGGACGTCACGCTGACCTACAGCGTCGTGGACATCGCCGGTGTCAACCGGGTGTCGCGGCGGATCCTCGGCAACGCGGCCGCGGCGGTCGCCGGGATGGCCACCGCGTCCATCCCGGCCGGCGCCGACGAGCGCCCGCTGGTCGCCGCGTCGATGTTCGGCGTCACCACGCCCGCCGTCGAGGCGGCGCGGGCCCGGCTGGAGGAACTCGGCTACGAGGTGCTGGTCTTCCACGCCACCGGTGCGGGCGGCCGGGCGCTGGAGGGGCTGGCCGAGAGCGGGATGCTGGCCGGGGTGCTCGACCTGACCACCACCGAACTCGCCGACGACCTGGTCGGCGGCGTGCTGTCGGCGGGGCCGGACCGGCTGACCGCCGCCGGCGCGCACGGCGTGCCGCAGGTGGTCGCGCCGGGTGCCCTCGACATGGTCAACTTCGGCCCCCGCGACACCGTCCCGGACCGCTTCGCGGACCGCGACCTGTACGTCCACAACCCGACGGTGACGCTCATGCGCACCACCGCCGAGGAGATGGCCGAGCTGGGCCGGCGGATCGCCGGCCGGCTCCGGGCGGCGCGCGGCCCGGTCGCGCTCTACCTGCCGCGCCGTGGAGTGTCCGCGCTGGACGCCGAGGGCGCAGCCTTCCACCGGCCCGAGGCCGACGGGGAGTGCTTCGCCGAGCTGGCCAAGGGCGTGGCCGGGTCGCCCGTGGAACTGGTCGACCTCGATCTGCACATCAACGACCCGGAGTTCGGCCGGGCCATGGCCGAACGGCTGGACCTAATGATCAAAGATGCGGGAGGGACCACGTGAACCGCAGCACCGCACTGGACCGCCTCCGCGGCACGGTCGCGGCAGGCACCCCGATCATCGGCGCCGGGGCCGGCACCGGGCTGTCGGCCAAGTGCGCCGAGGCCGGCGGCGCCGACCTGATCATCATCTACAACTCCGGCCGCTACCGGATGGCCGGCCGGGGCTCGCTCGCCGGGCTGATGCCGTACGGCGACGCGAACCAGATCGTCCTGGACATGGCGGGCGAGGTGCTGCCGGTGGTGCGCGACACCCCCGTCCTGGCCGGAGTGTGCGGCACCGACCCCTTCCGGCTGATGCCCCGGTTCCTGGACCGGCTCGCCGAGACGGGCTTCAGCGGCGTGCAGAACTTCCCCACGGTCGGCCTGATCGACGGGGTGTTCCGGCAGAACCTGGAAGAGACGGGAATGGGCTTCGAGCTGGAGGTCGACATGATCCGGCTCGCCGCCGAGCGGGACCTGCTGACCGCGCCGTACGTCTTCGACACCGCCCAGGCCGAGGCGATGGCCGCGGCCGGCGCCGACGTGCTGGTGCCGCACATGGGCCTGACCACCAAGGGCAGCATCGGCGCGAACACCGCGATCGGGCTGGACGAGGCGGTCGAACGCGTCCAGGCGATGCGCGACGCGGCGGTGGCCGTCCGCCCGGACGTCATCGTGCTGTGCCACGGCGGTCCCATCGCCGAGCCCGCCGACGCCGCGTACGTCCTGGAGCACACCACGGGCGTGGCCGGCTTCTTCGGAGCCTCATCGGTCGAACGGCTGCCGACCGAACAGGCCATCACCGCCCAGGTGTCCGCCTTCAAGTCACTGCAGATCTGAGAGGACCGCCATGCACGTCACTCCCGGCGACGTCGCCACCATGTCCTTCGACTGGGGATCGATCAAGTGGTTCGTCACTCCGTCCCGCGTGCCCGGGGCGGGCAGCACCCTCGGTGAGGTGATCATCAATCCGGGCCGCGGCCACGCCCGGCACAACCACCCCGGCGCCGAGGAGATCATCTACGTCATCTCCGGCGAGGCCACCCAGATGGTGGACGACGGTGAGCCGTTCACCATCCGGGAGGGCGACACCGTCCACATCCCCAAGGGCGCCTACCACTCCACCCAGAACGACACCTGGCGGCCGCTGCGCCTGATCGTCACCTACACGCCCGGCGGCGAGGAGAAGGCGCTGGAGAGCGCCCCGGACTTCTGCCTGCACGAGGCCGGTGCCGTCCCGGAATGGTCGCAGGCCGGCCGGTGACCCTGATCAGGACGGCGCACGGCGGCACCTGGAGCCGGGACCGCCCCGCGTGGTCCACCCTCACGGCGGCCGGCCCCTTCCGGGTGCCGGCCGCCGGTGGGCGGTTCGACCGCCACCACCACGACTGCGACGAGTACTGGCTCATCATCACCGGCCGGGCCACCGTGACCAGCGGCCCGCACACCCACCTCGTCGGACCGGGCGACCTGCTGTGCACCCCGGCCGGTGAGGAGCACGACATCGTCGAGATCTACGGGGAGCTGACCGGGTTCTTCTTCGAGGGCCCGCTGCGCCCCGGCGGACGCCCCGGTCACCTGCACCGCGACCCCGCCCAGGCCACCGGCCACGGCGTTCCCTGCCGCCCGGAGCCCCCGGCCGGCCTTCCCCGCACCACCTGACCGGCCGACGGCCGATCACCAGCGTTGACAGAGCGATGCGAAAGGGTCCGCGATGACAGGCATGGCACGTCGGCAGTTCCTGGCCGGCACTGGACTGGCAGGGCTGGGCGGACTGACCGCGGGGCCGCTCGGATCGGCGGCCCGGGCCTCGGCGGCCGATGAGTCACCGGCCGCCGCGGGCCGTACGGCCGGGCCCGGCGAGATCCCGTACCCGACGCTCGCCCGTCCGTTCGCCATGCCGGGGGTGAAGGACCAGGACTGGACCGGCGCGCTGTTCGTCACCCGCGACGAGGCCCGGTTTGCGGTCCGGGTGGGCCTGCTGACGGCCGCGGGAGGCCTGATCAGGGAGAAGATGACCAACAACCTGTGGCGCTTCGGCCCCTCCGCCCCCGACGGCGTCTACAAGCAGGTCACGGTCAGCTCGGACGACCGCAAGATCATGCCGGCGCACCTCGACGCGCTGCGTGAGGTGATCGCCCATCCCGACTGGTTCACCGCGCAGGAGCTCACCGACGCGCAGGCGTCGCTCCCGCAGCTGGAGCAGAAGTACGCGACGGTCCAGGCGCAGAAGCGCACCATCCGCGTCCGCTACGCGCGGACCGACGGCGGCCGCGGCGTCGTCGCGGCGGTGACCGCGCTCGACGCGGACCTGTCGATCGTGCTCGAGGTCGCGGCGCCGTGGACCGAGACCCCGAAGTTCGCGGTGGCGAACGGATGCGTGCTCGGCAGCGAACCCGGCGTCGCGAACGCGTCGAGGACCGGCTACTTCGCGCTCGCGCCGGGCGAGCCGGCCGAGCGTACGACGCTCTACGCCTCGGTCGCCGACATGGTCGCCGGTGAGACCGGCGGGTCCGGCGCGGCCGGTACCGCCGTCGCGGCGCTGCGCTACGACCTGGCCAAGGGACAGACGATCACCTTCACCGCGACCTGCGACGACGCGCCCGTCACCCTGAAACCCGCCCCGCGGGACGAGACGAGGGCCCGGCTCGACGCCGCCCAGGCGCGTGTCGCCCGTGGATATCTCACCGGAACCGGGCCGGTGGGCCGCGTCGCCGACGCCGTACGGGACGCGCTGTCGCTCAACACCAACTACGACAGGACGACCCTGCGGAACTTCGTGATGTGGGGCTGGGGTGGCGCCGGCGGCCTGTTCACCGGCTGGGACTCCGCCTTCGACGCGATCGAGGCCACGTCGGTGAGCGCCGAGCTGGCCATGCAGCACGAGCGCGACGTCTTCGCCGCGCCGCCACCGCCCAACCAAGTGAAGATCAACGGACCGCGCTACGACCAGCAGAACTCCGGACCCATGCACGCGTACGCGGTGTGGCGCCTGTACACCAGGCTCGGGGACCGGGACCTCGTCGTCGCCGTCTATCCCCAGCTGGTCGCGTTCTTCGATCTGCTGCCGGAGTGGGACGCCGACGGCGACGGCCTGCTCGAAACGCCGTACTTCGGTGATCGGATCGGCGGGCGCGGCAACCATCTGGGGCTGGACGACAGCCCCGTCTACGCCGACTACCAGAAGGTCCCGAAGAAGGGCGGAAGCGGCGACCCGCGTCCGAACACCAACCTGACCGACGTGGCGCTCAACGCCTACTACGCGCTGATGGCCGAGCTCCTGGCGAAGATGGCACGCCTGCAGGGCAAGGCGGCCGACGCGGCCCGGTTCGAGGCGGTGTACGAGCGGATCAAGGCAGGTGTCAACGACCGGCTCTGGAACGAGGAGCGCGGGCTGTACCTCAGCCGTTACCTGGACGGCGGCTGGAACGAGGTCGTGACACCGACGGTCTTCTATCCGCTGTTCGCCGGAATCGCCACGCCGGAGCGTGCCCGCGTGCTCGTCGCGGATCACCTGCTCGACCCGGAGGAGTTCTGGGGTGACTACGTCATCCCCAGCGTCGCACGCGACGACCCGACGTACTGCTCGGGTGGCCCGGTGCATCCGCGGTCGAAGCACTTCAAGTTCTTCACCAAGTACAACGACGGCACGGCGCCGGAGCAGTGGAAGGGCGCGGCGTGGCCGCCGATGAACTTCACCGTGTACGAGGGACTCAAGCGGTACGGCTTCGACCGGGAGGCCGGTGAGTTCGCGGCGCGGAGCACCCGCATGTACCTGGACGCCTACGACCGCGACGGATGGTTCCCGGAGTCGTTCGACCCGGAGCCCGATCAGTCGATCATGGACTCGGCCGTCGACACGGCGTGGCGCACCTACTCGTGGAGCAACGCGATGGCCATCCAGACCATTCACGAACTGCTGTCGGACGACCCGTGGGACGACCCGGAGGCGCTGATGTTCGGCAGCCTGACGCTCCCGGGCACGAACTCGGTGTCGAACCTGGTGCTGCGCGGTCACCGGTACGCGGTCACCGCGGGCCCCCGATCGACGACCGTGACCAGGAACGGGCGGCCGATCTTCCGCAGCGAGGGCGGACGGGTCGCCGTGCGCGACTTCGTACTGACCGAGAAGGGCGCCTCCTTCGACATCACCGCCGCCGCGCCTACGGACGTGAAGGTGATCCCCGGGAACGGCCGGGCCCGCTCCGTGCGGGTGCCGGCCGGACACCGCCACGTCGAGCTCTGACGCCGGGCAGGGGCGCCGCTTGCGCGGGCCGGGGAGACAGGCCATCATCAGAGCATGATCTCCAACCGAAAGGGCGGCGACGCCCTCGCGCGTTGATCGCGCCCGCGCGGCGCGAAGACGCCGCCGAGACCGTCATCCGCGTCCGTGGCAAGAACGCTCACGACCGATGGCGGGAAGCTCTCAAGATCCGGCAGGAGTGGCTCGACCACGGCCTGTCCACCCGGCCGGCCGACCGGCGGACCGCCGAAGCGGCATTGACCGCCGTCTACGCGAGGATGGCGCGGCCGAAACCCCGTTTCACGTGGGTCGAGTCTCCGCATCAGGCGATCCCGCTCATCGCGGGTTCGCCGACGCTCGACCAGCTGTACGCGTGGATCCGGGATCCTCGTCCGCGGGGGACACCACCACTGGCCAGCGATCTGGCCATGGTCGCGTCCCAGCTGCGCGGCACGCTCAGTGCCGGTGTCGCCTATCTGGACCCTGAGCTGTCCGCGGCGCGGAAGGGCAAGGACAAGCCCTGGCCCGAACTGCCGCCGCTGACGGCGCTCGACACCGGTGTGCCTCTGGGCGTGGTGCTGCACCAGGGCATCCGCACCGCACTCCACCGGAGCCTCGCCACGGGGTTCCGCGAACCCGTTCTTCGCACGCTGGCCGGCGGACGCCCCGTCCCGGTGTGCTGGTACGGGCAACAGGACGCGGCGTGGGTCGCGTACTACGACACCCTGCACCGGCTCGGACTGGCCAGGTACGGGCCGGACGCACTCGACCACCTCGGCGACTGGGCGGCGCTGGCGCGCTCCTGCGGCTGGTGGTGGCCGGGCGAGGACGTGTGCGTCGTCGTGGAACGCCCCGAACTGGTGCAGACCGAACCGGTCCCCGGAACCTGGCACGACGAGGTCCGCCTCCGTCGCGGCGGCGTCCGCTACCGCGACGGCTGGCATCCGCTCCTGACCTGACCGACCGGCGGGCCGGAACGAGATCGCTTCTCTCGTCCCGGCCCGCCCCGATGCGGGCCGGCCCGCGCCCCGGCCGGCCCTGAGGACGAACCCGGTCCACGTCGAAGCGGTGACCTCGGGCCGTTATTCGGTGGCCGTACGGACGCGGCGGGCCAGGTAGGAGACGTCCGGGTGGGGGTGGGTGCGAAGCCGGCGCAGCAGCCCGCGCCAGGGAGCCGACCATCCGGCGCGGGGCCCGCAGGCCTGGACGAGCGCCACGGCGGCGGCCCCGGCGACGAGGTCGTCGCGTCCGGCCGCGGCGGTCGCGTGGGGGAGCACGTCGGCCGGATCCGGCGTGTCCGCGGAGGAAGGAACCGTCCCGGCCGCGCGGGCGTACCGGGCGGGCCCGTCCGCGAACGCCTCGGTGCCGCCCGCTCTCCGCGTCAGCACCCCGGCGACCTCGGCGATCGCGAAGGCTGAGCCGATCGGCCGGTCCAGCAGCGCGGCGAGGGTTCCCGGCCGGTCCCAGCGGAGGGTGGAGGCCGCGAGCAGTGCGCCGAGCGGTTCGGGCAGCACATCGTCCACCGCCGCGAGGACCGGATCGGCGTGGTCGCGGTCGGCTCGCGCCGCCCGGGCGAGCGCGGTGACGGCGGCGTCGAGGCGCTGCGCGACGGGAAGGTCGCGTTCCGGTTCCGCGTCGGCGGGCTCGTCGGCGGTGGCGAGTGCCGCGACGGCATTCCGCAGTTCCGTTCCCGCGTCACCGCTCATCGCGCAGGTGACGAGCCCGTCGAGGGCGATCCGCCAGGTGGCGGTCTCGGTGAGGTCCTGGAACCGGGCGGCGAGCGTGCCGGTGGCCTCCGGCGACCAGGACGCCCACGAGGGCAGCCAGCCGAGCGCCTCGCCCCGTACCGCCGGGTCGGCGGAGCGTGCGGCGTTCACGACCAGACCCGCGTACCGGGCGCGGTGGCGCGGCTCGACGGTGAGCGGCGCGGCGCCGAGAACCTGGCGGGCCAGGTCGCGGGAGCCCGCGACCGCCTCGGTCAGGATCCGCTCGCCGACCGGCAGGTCGAGGAGCTGCCGGGCGGCCGAGACGATGGCGGTACGGACGTCGCGGTGCTGTCCCTCCCGGTCCCAGGCCTGCGCGAGGATGCCCCCGGCGTCCGGGACGCGATGGTGGGCGATCAGCCGTACCGCCTCCTTGCGGGCGGTGATCTTTCCCTCCGCGAGGACCGGTGCGAGCGCGGCCGGCAACGCGCTCGGCGGGGTGAACCGGGCCGCCCGCGTGGCGGCGTACGCGGCGACGTGCGCGTCATCGCCGGTGACGTGGGCCAGCAGGTCGCCGAGCACGGATCGCGGGCTCGCGGTCCAGGCGGCGGCGGTCAGCGCCGCCCGCCGGACCAGCGGTTCCCGCGCACGCAGGTAACGGCGCAGCTCATCGGCCGAGGTGGAGGGCACGTCACCGATCAGGCGGACCGCACGGGCGCGTTCGCGCTCGGGCACGGAGCGGTCGGTGGCGGCCCGGTGCAGCAGCCTGAGGTAGGCCGCTCGCTGCGCGGCGGTCCACCGGCGCGGCCACGGCCGCGCGACGTAGGGGACGAAGGTGATCGAGCGACGCCAGAACCGGCCGCCCGGGATGTCGCCCGACAGCACGCTCCCCAGGAGATCGGTCCGTTCCGTCGCGAGGACGCGGAACACCGTGGGCAGCACCACGGACGAACGGTCCACCCCGATGACGTGCTCCACGCGTTCGGCCCGGGTGCGCGATGGGCGGAGCCAGTGCTCGATCGCCCGGGTGATGACGCTGTCGCGCTTGGCGTGCAGGGCGCTCTCCAGGGCCGCCTGCAGCTCCGGCACGTCGTCGCCCCGGCGGCCGAGCGCCGTCGCCAGGGCGAAGGTGAGCCGGAACTCGTCCCTGGCGCTGTCCCGCTCCAGCCAGGGCACGAGGCCACGCACCAGCGCGTGCTCGTCGCCGCGACGCAGGCAGTCGTCGAGACGGCCGATGAGGACCCCGCTGCCGCAGTCGGCGAGCGTGCCGAGCGCGTCGAGCGCGAAGGCCGTCAGGTCGCGGTCGCCACGGGAGGCACCCTGCCGGAAGGCCGACGCGACGAGCCGGGAGAGCGCGTGCACGGTCTGATGGGACAGGTCACGTGCGTTGAGGGCGTCCTCGACGAACCGGCCGAGCACGGCGGTGTGCCCGGCCCGCAACAGGCCCGGCGGCACCGCGGTGAGCGCCCGCAACGCCCGCTGCCGCACCGGGTCCTGCTCATTGCGGAGCCTCGCCAGTGACCCGAGCGCGTCGCTGAAGATCTCCGGGTCCCGGCCGCGTCCCGCGCAGGCGATCAGCAGCTCGTAGCCGCGCCCTCGCTCCTCGGCATCGGCGCGCCGCGTCACCTCCCGCAGCGTGTCGGCGGCCTGCTCGTAGGGGAGGAAGGCGGTGACCTCGAGGATCCGCCACGGGTCATCGGCGACCTTGCGCAGCCCCAGCATCCGGTGGGCCTCGCGGCCGCGCCGGGCCAAGGGCAGGACGTCGAGCACCGCGGGCGCGAGTTCCCTGGCGGAAAGGTCGATGCCCGCCATGGCCGCGTCGAAGACCGGCTCCCTGCGGGCGGGCGGGAACGCCCTGAGCAGGAGGACCAGCGCGGCGTCGTCCTCCCGCACGGCCCGCAGCAGCTCGGCCAGCCGGGGTTCGGGCAGCAGCCGGACCAGCCGTTCGCGCACGCTCCTGGCCCGGAGCAGCCGGCCCAGCGACGGGCGGGCGTCCGGACGCAGCAACAGGTCGCACATCCGCTCGGGAGCAGCGGCGATCAGCACACCCAGCTTGGGTACGAGCGCGCTGCTCGGCCCGGTCGGCTCCCAGTACCCCTCCAGCAGGCCGATCACCCGCAGCGGGAAGTGGCGTACGGCCTCGGCCAGGCCGGGGCCCCGCGACGTCCACCACACCCGGCGCAGCTGCCGGGGGAGCTCGGCCAGTTCCCGTTCGGCCTGGTCGAGCATTGACCGAGGATGAAGATGGCCCAGCGTGCTCCAGTTGGGAACGGCGTAGGAGAGCTCCGGCAGCAGGCGGTCCACCGCCTCGGCACCGCAGGCGGGAAGCAACGCCGCGGCCTCTCGGTCGCCCCACCGGTCGCGGACCGGTCCGAGCAGGCTCTCGGCGAGATCGGCACGGCGGTGCCGGCGGACGGTCCGGTACAGCAGGGCGCGCGACTCCGCCGGCGCGTCCCTGAGGAAGGCGGCCAGCGCCGTCGCGTCGGTGGCGCCGAGCCGTACGGCCGCGCCGATCGCCGTGGCGGCGACGTCGGCATCGGCATCTCCGACCGCGGCGGCGATGTGGTCCAGCGCAGCCTCATCACGCGCGGCCGCCGCGATGAACAGGCCCAGCGAACGCTCATAGGCACCGCGCTCGCCCAGCTCGCCGAGCAGGCGAGCCCGCTCGGCGGGGTCCAGTCGTGTGCGGAGCCCGGCGAGACGTGCGCATCGCGCCCGATAGGTCAGTGGCTCGATCTCGGCCAGCAGCTCGTCGGCATGCATGACCAAGATCCTGCCGGACGGCCGCTCAGGGATACGACCGCTTTTTGTCATTCTCGGCTGGATGCGCCGACCGTTTGGGGAGAGCGGAAGAGGCGGTCCGGATCGTAGCGGTCTTTGACCTTGAGCAGGTTTGAGTAGTTACTACCGAAGTAGGCCTGCTTCCAATCCGTGAGTCCGGCGTCGGCGTAGTTCTGATACGCCTGCCCGCTCGCGTACGGCTTCATCGCGGTGTGGAGCGCGCGCAGCCAGGCTTGCTGAGCTCGGACCGCGGCGCTCGGCGCGGTCGTTTCCCACGTCGTGGTGAACTGCCCGTTGAAGAGGCCGTCGCGGTGCACGAACGCGGTGGCGTCCGCGCGCACTCGGTTCACGGCGCCGCCCAGTGCGTCGAAGGCGATCCCGCCCTGGCCGCCGCCTGCGAGGCCGCCGCGGGTACGGACCGCGGACAGGATCGCGTCGATGCCCGCCGTCGTCATCGGGCGGGTGAAGATGTGCGAGGCCGCATACTCGCATTCGCGGGTTTCCCGTCCGGCGGACGTCTGCCCGGGAAGGCCGCCCGGGAGATGGCATTGATCGGCGCTGAGCGTCGTGCAACCGGCTTCGATCATCATCGCGTGCCCGTAGGTGGTCGGCTCGATCACCTGTGAGGAGGGTTCCGCGCCGATCCGGGACTTCAAGGTTTCGATCAGCCGTTCGGCGTCCTCCTGGGCGCCGAGGTAGGTGCCCCCTACCTGGACCGTGGGGCCGGCCTGGCCTTGGCCGTTCAGAACGTGGAGATTCGACCACAGTTCATCCGGCGCGAACGGCGCCCAACGCTGCCACGCGTCGATCACCGATGTGGCCACGGGCCATGGCCAGCCGATGAAGAACACGACGATATCGGAGGTGGAATGGGTGGAGAAGGTGAAATCGGTCGCTATGCCGAAGGTGGCTCCGCCCCCTCCACGGCAGGCCCAGAACAGATCGGGGTTGTTCCCGTCGTCACAGGTGAGCCGCCGCCCGTCCGCGGTCACCAGTTCGACCGCGCGGAGCCGGTCGGAGAGGATCCCGTATTTGCGGGCGACCACGCCGACGCCACCGCCGAGAGTCAGGCCGGAGATGCCGACGGTCGGACAGGATCCCGCCGGTATCGCGACGCCCTGGGCGGTCAGCCGGTCATAGACGTCGACCAGCCGTGCCCCGGCGCCGATCCGCGCGGTGCCCGACGACGTGTCGGCCCGAATCGACGACATCGGGCTCACGTCGATGACCAGGCCCTCGACGAGCGACGCACCGGTGTAGCTGTGCCCTCCGCACCGCGGCGCCACCGGCAGGCCATAACGCCGGACGAAATTCACGCACTCCGCGACATCGTGCGGATTCTCGCAGTAGGCGATGCCCGAAGGCCTGATCGTGTCGAAGCGTGGATTGAAGTTCTTGCGCGCCATCGCGTAATCGGTGTCACCCGGCCTGATGAGCCGCCCCTGCAGAGATTGCTTCAGCGCCGACCAGTCCGCGTTCTTCGGCGTGGAAGACGCGCGGCGTGGACCGTGCGACGTCGCACTCGTGCCGGTGGGCCTGCACGCACCGCCGACGGTCGTTGTGAGCGCCCCGGTCACCGTGAGTCCTGCGGCGCGTATGAACTCTCTCCGCCTCATGCGGTTACCAGGGTCCTTTCTCCGGGGAATTCCCGCGATCGGGCACATCTGTGTAGATGCGGCCGAGACCGGAAGAGTTCGTGCGTCGCCGTGTCCCGGGTCAACGGGAACGGGTATGGCAGGCCCGCGAACATGCCGGTGGCCGCGGTGCCCAGTGGAAACCGGGCACCGCGGCCACCGGTGCGATGCGGGTGGGCTACCAGTCCAGACCGGCGGCGGTCTGGTTCTTGATGTAGGCGGGAATGTCCGTCTGCTCCGCGACAGCGAGGGCCGACTCGACCGTCATACCGTCCCGCAGCACGTGCTGGCGGAACACCGAGTACATCGGGATATCCCAGTACTTGGTGTTCTGGTAGTTCTTCAGTACCGCGTTCGAACCCCAGTACACGCCGGACGTGTCGACCTTGGAAAGCTCCGGAACGGCCTTACCGAAGCTGTCCTCGACCGCCGGGGTCCGCAGAACTCCCTTGATGCCGTGGCTCGACAACTCGGTCTGCCCCTGCTCGGACACCAGCCACTTCACGATGTTGAGCGCGTCCTGCTGGTGGGTCGACTGCGGCGGGATGAAGGCCGCGGTCTGGTTGGGCTGGTACGTCGACGTCGAACCCTGCTTGAGCACCGGGATCGAAGTGACACCGACGTCGATGCTCTTGCGCAGCTCGTCGTATTTCGCCGTGTCGCTCTGCTTGATGAACTCGTTGCTGCCGGCGTAGGTGGGGAGCCTGCTCAGCGTGTCAACGGCCATCGCGACGTGGCCCGGACGGCTCATGTCGCCCTTGAGGAAGTCGTCGACCGTGGTGAATCCGTTGTGCGGGATCGAGAGGAACCGGTTGAGGTTGTCGCCGAGCTCTTGCCACCCCGGTGTGGTGAGGTCCACCTTCGCGTCCTCGGGCTTCGGGGTCCAGCTGTCGGTCGGCGTGAACGGGTACAGACCCGACTGGTTGTACTGCAGGTATTGGTCGGGGTGCTGCATGTACCCCTTGTAGGCGTCGGTTCCCACCTGCCGGGTCAGCTTCTTGGCCAGCTTGTAGATCTGGTCGTAGGTCATCCCCGACTTCGGGTACTTCACCCCGAACTTGTCGAAGATCTTTTTATTGTAGTAAAGGACGTAGTCGTCCTCGAAGACGGGAACGCCGTACAGCTTGCCCTCGGAGCGCGACTTCACCTGCTCCACCGCGCCCTGGTTGAGCTTGCTGAGGTCCAGTCCGCCCTGCTGGACCATGGACGTCATGTCCTGCACCCAGCCGCGCGGCTTGAGGTCCCGGGCGATCCGCTGGTACGGATTGTCGAGGATGATGTCAGGCACGACGCCGGCCGCCTGAAGGTCCTCATAGCGCACCGGGTAGTCCCAGGTGGCGTACTTGATCTTGAGGTTCGGAAAGGCCTGCCGCAGCTTGTTGCCGATGACGTTGTTGAAGACGCTCTCGGCCTCGCGCTGACCGTCGGCGTTCGCCTCGAACGGCTTGTAGTTGGCCGCGAAGATGAAGACTTCATCCTTCTTGACGCAGAAGGGCACGTTGTAGCGGTTGGGCACGTTGACGCCGTCGGTGCAGTCATCCGTGGCGGTGCCCGCCTTCTGACCGGCGACCGCCGCTTGCGGCGCCCAGCCGAGCAACAGCGCAGCGACCGCCGAGGCGATCAGCCGTCGTGCGAACTTGCCTTTCACGTTCCTTGTACCTCCACGTATCGGGTTCCGCGGTCGCCTCGATCAACGCCGTGCTGGTCGGGCATCTCCCTGGCCCACCCGCACGAGGCTGAGAGCCGCCGCCGGATGCTCATCGCCGGCCACTCCTTCCGCGATCTCGGCGTTTCGGCGAGGAAAAGGTTTTCCCAAGTGTGTAACCGACTTCCCGGGGCTCGTCAATCGTTTGACCGGGTGGCCGGTCCCGGCCACGGCCGGTCGGACACCGCCGCGCCGGGCGGCCTGCCATGCCGCCGTGACCTCCCTCGACACCTGCCGCCGACGCGAGGACCGGTGCCGCGTGACGCCTCGGAAGGAGCGCCTCCGGCGGCGGCGCCACGGACCTCCGACGTGCGGCGCCTCAGGTGAAGCCGTTCCGCGCGGCCGCCTCGGACCGGCGGCGCGCGACGCCCCGGGTGGAGCGGCGGACCGCCTCCGCGGGGGACGGTCGCGACGCCGCGCCGGGTGCTGTCTGCGATATGACGCCGCAAACGCCCGGTAGCGCCACGAATGTCCGGCGTCAAGGTCTTGACGCCTCCGCGTTGCAACAGCGACCGTTGCTCGGGAAAAGGATTTCCCGAAACCCGCCCTGGTGAGGCGGGCTCGGGCTGCGTGAGGGAGACCGCCGTGCGACTTCTCTGCCGGTTCCTGATGGTCGTGAGTCTGTGCGCGGCGGCGCTGATGGTCGTGCCCGCAGGCCCGGAGGCCTTCGCGGCGCCGAGCCCGGCGACCTTCGGGCCGAACGACCCGCGGATCGAGTTCGAGGGTCACTGGGCGAAGGACGACGACCTGGCGATCACCGTGAACTCCGGCTCGTCGCTGCGGTTCCGGTTCACCGGCGGCACGCTGGCCGCGCAGTTCAAGACGGCGAGCATCACCGTGCCGTCGCAGGTCTACGTCTCGGTCGACCGCGGTGAGCCGAAGCCGGTGAAGGTCGACAGCGACCGGATCGTGCTGGCGGAGGGCCTCGATCCGGCGGTGACCCACACCGCGGAGATCGTCGTCAAGGACGTCGACGAGTACGAGAACCGCTGGAGCATGCCGCTGCAGTCCGGCATCGTGCTGTCGAAGATCGAACTCGCGCCCGGCGCGACGCTGGAGTCGCTGCCGCGCACCCCACAGCACCGGCTGGAGTTCTACGGCGACTCGATCACCGAGGGCGTGATGGCGCTCTGCCCGACGCTCGGAGTCGACTGCGCCGACGGCACGAAGGACTACGCCTACCTGGTCGGCAAGGCGTTCGACGCCCAGACCAACCAGGTCGGCTTCGGCAAGCAGGGCATCATCCAACCCGGCCACGGCAACGTCGGTACCGCCGCGGAGTCCTTCGGCTGGAATCTGTCCGGCCATCCGGCGGCGCCGTTCGATCCCGACGCGGTGGTGGTCAACTTCGGCGCCAACGACGCGGCCTACTCCGGAGACCGGTTCACGCCGCGCTACGAGGCGTACCTGCGCCAGATCAGGGCCGCGGACCCCGGCGCGCTGATCCTCGCGATGCGGCCCTTCGACGGCACCCACGCCTCCGACATCGCCGCCGCCGTCAAGGCGCGGCACGACCGGCGCACCGTGTACGTCGACACCACCGGCTGGCTCGGTGCGAGCGACTACAACGGCGGCTCGCACCCGAACATCGAGGGGCACCGCAAGGCCGCCACCCGGCTGAGCGCGGTGATGGAGCGGCTGACCGGCTGGCACGCGGCCGCGCCCGGCGACGACGCCGCCCCCCGGCTGGCTCCGGACGGCGTGCGGCGGTCCACCTGCACCGACAGCCCGTTGCGGCTGACCTTCGCCGGACCGGTCGAGCTCGGTGTGCGCGGCCGGCTCCAGGTGCGTCGCGCCGACGGCACGGTGGTCGACACCATCGATCTCGCGGACCCGGCGAGCTACCAGCGCACCGTCGGCGGCGCCCGCTCCGACTTCGGCGAACCGCATCGGTGGGCGTACCAGCCGGTGGTCGTCGAGGGGCGTACGGCAACGGTCTACCTGCACGCGAAGCTCCCGCCCGGCCAGGTCTACCACGTGACCGTCGACCCCGGCTTCTTCGTCGGCAACGGCGGCATCGGCTCCCGTACGGCCTGGACGTTCCGTACCCGCCCCGACCCGAAACCCGGCACCGCCCGGCTGACCGTCGACGGTGGCGGCGGCGCGGACTTCTGCACCGTGCAGGGCGCCGTCGACTTCGTGGCGGAGGGCAATGACAGGCCGGTGCGGATCGACGTCGCCCCGGGGTTCTACCGCGAGCTGGTGTACGTCCCGCAGACGAAGCCGCACATCGCCATCCGCGGCGCCGGCGCCGGACGCACCACGATCGGCTACCCGAACAACAACCTGCTGAACGGCGACTACGCGATGGCCAACGTGCCGATCGAGCAGGCGTACTGCCCGCGCCGGGTGCTGGCCGACCCGGACCGGTTCAACTGCTGGCGGGCCGCGATGGGGGTCGACGCCGACGACTTCGCGATGTCCGGCGTCACGGTGCGGAACCTGACCCCGTACCACGGCTCGCAGGCGGAGGCGTTCCGGGGCAACGGTGACCGGATCGTGCTGGACCGGGTCCGGATCCTCGGCTACCAGGACAGCCTGCGGCTCCAGGGGAAGGCGGTCGTGACCGGCGCCTACGTCGAGGGCGACGTCGACTTCGTGTGGGGCACCGGCGGGGTGTTCATGCGGGACTCGGAGCTGAAGGCGCTCCACGAGGGCTACTACAACCAGGTCCGCAACACCGACACCGGTCCCGGGAACGTGTTCGTGAACGTCCGGCTGACCCGGGCGCCGGACGTGCCGGACGACAGCGTCTTCCTGGGCCGTGTCGAGCTGAGCCGGTTCCCGACGAGCCAGGTGGTGTTCATCGACTCCGCGATGGACAAGCACGTGAAGCGGGCCGGCTGGCAGATCACCAGCCCGAACGACTGCGCGGCCGCCGGACAGCTGCGGTTCTGGGAGTACCACAGCACCGACCTGGCCGGGAAACCGCTCGACACGAGCGCTCGGCTCGCGTGCTCGCGGCAGCTGACGGACGACGAGGCGGCCAAGCTGCGCGACCCGTCGTACGTCCTCGGCTGGGATCCGCGGCCCGCGCTCCAGACCCTGCGAGAAAGGTGAACCGATGACCTCCGTGAACCGTAGATCGATGCTGGGCACGCTCGGCGCCGCCGCCGCGTCGGCCTCCGTCAGCTGGACGCTCCCGGCCGCCGCGGAGGCGAGCACCGGGGGAGGCGACCGGCCGCGTTCGGCGCCGCGCCCGGTGGCGCCGGTCAACGCCGAGGTGGCGGCCGCGCACAGCGCGGCGTACAAGACGCTGCCGCAGGTGGTGGTCGGCGTGGACGTCGAGGAGCTGATGACGATCCACACCGCGGCCGACGTCCAGGCGATGCGGCCCCGGCTCGTCGCCCAGGTCTGGAAGTCCACCGGTGTGCTGCCGGACGGCCTGCCCGAGGTCCAGCGCGACGTCGGCGCTCCGGCCGAACTGCCGGCGTTCGAAGGCGTACGGCGGTACGACCGGCTCACCGTCCGTCTGCCGTTCGGGCTGTACTCGACGGTGTTCGTGCTCGAACCGCGGCGCCGGCCGCACAGCCGGGTCGCGTTCTACCACAACGGCCATGGCGAGCCGCTGGACACCATGCAGCGCACCGCCCAGGGGCTGCTCGACCACGGCTACGTCGTGCTGCTGTTCGCGATGCCGTTCTACCACTGGAACCCGACGACGCTGCGGGACCCGAACGACCCGTCGGTGACCCGGAAGCCGTCGCACAACGACCTGGGCCTGTGGGAGTCGGCGACGTTCTCGCCGCTGGCCTTCTTCCTGGAGCCGCCGGCCGTGGCGATGAACCACGTGCGGGCGACGTACCGGCCGTCGTCGGTGCAGATGGTCGGGCTGTCCGGTGGGGGATGGACGACCACGGTCTACCCGGCGCTGGACCCCCGGATCACCCGCTCGTACCCGACGGCCGGCTCACTGCCGTTCTTCGTGCGGCCCGGATCGCCGAAGCCGAGCCCGACCCGCGGCGACTGGGAGCAGCGTCAGGACATGCAGCCCGGCTTCTACGGCGTCGCCGACTTCCCCGACATCTACGCGCTCGCCTCGGTCGGGCCGAACCGCCGGCAGATGCAGATCCTCAACCGGTTCGACGAGTGCTGCTTCAACGGCGTCGGGCACCGCGGCTACGAGGCGGCCGTACGGCAGCGGATCGCGGTCATCGGCGGTGGTGACGGGGCCGGCGGCCACTGGGAGCTGCTCGAGGACGCCACCCACGGTCAGCACCAGATCAGCCCGTTCGCGCTGTCCGTCATCCTCTGGGACCTCGACGTCAACTGCGCCCACCTCCCCTAGACCGACAGCAGCGGCGACAGGAGACGACCATGCGTGGACGGACAGCGAAACGGAGAGCGAACCTGTGCCTCCGCGCGTTCGCCGCGGCGGCCCTGCTGGGAGGCCTCGCGGCGCCGTCGGCGCTCGCCGGGGCCTCCCCGGGATCGCCGGACCGGGGCGGGTCGGCGGGGGCAGGCGATCCCGCGCCCGCGCTGACCGCCCGGAACTTCGCCGATCCACCGACGGCGGTACGTCCGAAGTACCGGTGGTGGCTTCCGGGAGCCAACACCAGCGACGACGAGCTACGCCGGGAGATCGGCCAGATCGCTCAGGCCGGCGGCGGTGGCGTCGAGGTCACCGCGTTCGCGGCGCCGGGCGCCACCACCGATCCCGTCTTCGGCAGCGACAGCTACCTTGACGAGAACGGCTTCGGCTCGCCGAAGTGGCGGCACAAGCTCAAGGTGATCGCCGACGCCGCCCGGAAGGACGGCGTGATCCTGGACATGGCCCTCGGCCCGTCGTGGCCGGTGGTCGTGCCTTCGGTGCACAACTTCAACCAGCCGTCCGCGCAGCAGCAACTGATCTACGGCGCCGAGTTCACCGCGGCCGGCGGCAGCCGCGACGGGGCGCTCCCGCCGACGGCCACGAGCCCGCCGACCGTGGACACCCTCGCCTGCCCGGCGACGCCGTCCGGTGCGACGGACGTTCGGCTCTCGAACATCGCCGGCCTGGCCGCCGGAGACCGGATCACGCTCGGTTCGGACGCGGACGCCGACACCGTCACGATCAAACGGGTGGGAACCTCGGCGGGCTGCACGACCGTGGCGACGGACGCGGCCGCCGGCGCGACCGCTGTATCGGTCGCGGACGTGCCGGACGGCCTGCGGGCCGGCGACCGGATCGTCCTCGGCTCCGGAGCGGACCAGGACGTCGCCACCGTCACCGGCCTCGGCACGCAGAGCATGAAGTCGACCCTGTACGCGGCGGCCGCCGCGGGCGCCACCAGTGTGATGGTCGCCAACGACATGAACCTCGATCCGGGCGGCACGGTCGTGATCGGCTTCGGATCCGGCCAGGAGACGCGAAAGCTCACCAAGGTCGCGTCCAGCGGCAGCGGAAAGCCGGGCACGCTGACGTTCGACACCCCGCTCGAACGCGCCCACGCCCGCGGTGCGGCGACCGCGACTCCCGGCGGCGGCATCACGGTCAAGCCCACGCCGGCCCATCCGCATCCGGCCGGGGAACTGGTCCGGCGGGACGGGATCGGCGCGACTCCGACCGTCGTGACCCCGTCCGCCCATGCGCATTCCGCGGGCGCGGAGGCCATGGACACGGCGAAGACCTCCCTCGTGGCGGTGGTCGCCGTCCAGTGCAGCGCCGACTGCGCTCCCGGAGGCACCGGACCGCAGAAGCTCGACCGCGCGTCCGTGCGCGACGTGACGAAACTGGTCGACGCGAGCGGCGGGCTCCACTACACGTTCCCCACCGGGAACGGTCACCCGTGGGTCCTGATGGACTTCTACCAGACCGCCGACGGGCGACTGCAGTCGACGACGGCCGCCAAGTCACCCGACTACGCCCTCGATCACCTGAGCGCGTCCGGCGCCAAGGCCACCGGCGATTTCTGGGACCACTCGGTTCTCGGCGGTCCCGACGGTCCGCGGACCTCCGGGGGCGCCTTCTTCGAGGACTCACTGGAACTGGGCTACAACGAGACCTGGACCTCCGACTTCGCCCAGCGGTTCCAGAAGCTACGGGGCTACTCGGTGACGACGTTCCTGCCGGCGCTGGCCGGCTACGCCATCCACCGCAAGGGGGTGTACCCGGCCGCCTTCGACTTCTCCGACGGCAGCAGTGACAAGGCGCGCTGGGACTACGCGCAGACCTGGAGCGACCTGTACTCCGACCGGTACCTGCCCGCCCTGCGACGGTGGACGGAGAGCAACGGCATGACGCTCCGCGCCCAGCCGTACGGCGATCCGATCGACGCGGCGCATGCCGCGGAGCACATCGGCATTCCCGAGGGGGAGGGCCTGGAGTTCTCCGGTCACAATTCGGACCAGCAGTTCAAGGTGATCGCGTCCGGGGCGTACATGAGCGGGGCGCCCGTGGTGTCCAGCGAGTGCTGCGCGATCTCCGGCAAGGTGTGGGGGACGACCGTCGCGGAGAACCTCTCGACCGAGCTCTACGCCGGTCTGGCCGGTGGCGACAACCAGGTCGTCTGGCACGGGTTTCCGTACCTGGAGTCGCCGGCCGGCTCCGGCGCGCAGACGCAGTGGCCGGGGTTCAGCTACGGCGGGAACACCAGCTTCGCGGAGGCATGGGGTCCGCGGATGCCGCAGTGGTCCGACGTGAAGGCGGTCAACGACCACATCGCCCGGCTGTCGCTCGTGCTGCGACAGGGCACGCCGCGGTTCGACGTGGGCGTCTACTACCAGAACACCGGCCTGTCCGGGCAGGCGAACGACCGGTCTGACGCCATCATCCCCAACACGTCCGCGATGGCGACCGCCGGATACACCTACGGGTACATCAGCCCGGAGTTCCTCAAGGAGCCCGCGGCCGAGTACACCGGCGGGCAGCTGTTCCCGGGCAAATCCGGTTACCGGGCACTGCTGCTCAACAACCAGCAGACCTACCGTCGGGACGCCGCCGACAAGATCCTCGACCTGGCGCGGCAGGGCCTGCCGAT
The DNA here is from genome assembly GCF_050936355.1 of Actinoallomurus sp. CA-142502. Classification (NCBI taxonomy): domain Bacteria; kingdom Bacillati; phylum Actinomycetota; class Actinomycetes; order Streptosporangiales; family Thermomonosporaceae; genus Actinoallomurus; species Actinoallomurus sp. CA-142502. The sequence continues at coordinate 6,176,793 of NZ_JBNJMY010000001.1, read as the reverse complement.
CGTCGTCGTCGGCTCGGACCAGCCGCCGGCCGTCACCACCCCCGGCTACGGCCCCGCCGACGAGGCCGCGGTGCGGAAGGACATCGCGACGCTGTACTCCTACATCGGCGACGGGCGACACCAGGTCGTACGGGCTGCGACGCAGGACGACGTGCCCGCGGCGCTGACCTCCCTCGGCGTGACGGCGGCGGCCGCGCACGTCGGCACGGCGTCCGGGCGGATCGTGGACGTGCGCCGTCACACCGCCGACACCGACTACTACTTCCTCTACAACGACTCCGGCACGACGGCCGAGCAGACCCTGCGGCTGACCGGCGACGGCGCCGCGTACCGCCTCGACACGTGGAGCGGGCAGGTCACCCGGCTCGCCGAGCGCGCCACCGGCTCGCACGCGGTGACGCTGCCGGTGCGGCTCGCCGCCCATGACGCGACCGTGATCGCGGTGGCCCGCGACGGCCGGTTCGGCGGCGCGGCGGCCCCATCCGGTGAGCCGGGCGGAACGCCCACCGCGCAGCCGCTGACGTCCTGGCAGCTGACCGTGGACAGCTGGACGCCGGGTCCCTCGGGCCGCCCCGACGACACGGCCCACACCGCGATCGGACCGCTCACGGTCATCGCGGGCTCCACCGGCGAGCTCCCCGCCTGGTCGCACATCACCAGGTCGGCGGGCTTCCCGGCGGATCTGGCCGACGTGGCGGGCGTGGGCACCTACACCACCCACGTACGGCTCGACGGCCCCGCACGCGACGCCTCCCTCGATCTCGGCGCCGTCGTGGACACGTCCAGGGTGTCGGTCAACGGCCACACGCTGCCGCCGCAGGACCTGCTCGACCTCAGCCGGGTCGACGTCGGCCGCTACCTGCGGCCGGGGGACAACACGATCACGGTGCGGGTCGCCAGCCCGCTGATCAACGCGGTACGCGTCGCCCCGGGAGCCGGCGCGGCCGGCCGCCGGCGTACGGACAACGGCCTGATGGGACCGGTGAGGCTCACCACCACGAAGTGACCGGACCGCGGGCCGAGCCCGCGGAGAGCCCGCGCGGACGGCACCGTCCTGTCCGCGCGGGCTCCATGCGTCCGTCGGTGCGCGGGGCACGGCGGGTGTCGTGAAGGCATCAGACGCGCGATGCCCTGCTCCGCGGACCGACGAACATCCGCGGAGCAGGGCACCGGGTGATGCGAGGAGCCGTTACTTCCCCTCGTACAGCGCGCGGATCCGGCTCTCGGACAGCGCGCGTCCGAAGACGCGGAAGTCGTCCACGGCGCCGGGCAGGTAGGGATCGCCCTCGATCTGCGACCGGCCGATGTGGTTGCGCGTCGTCTCGCCCAGGTACATCGGCACGAGGTCCATGGCGGGGTTGGCGTCGACCTGGACGCCGTCCACGTACAGGCGACCGCCGCCGTTGGCGCCGGCCAGGGTGACCGCGAGGTGCTTCCATTCGCCGGCCGGCAGGGGCGGCGCGTGCAGGTGCTGCTCCGCGCCCGAGCCGTTCATCGTGATGGCGAACATCAGCATGTCGTCGGTGAGCTCCGGAGGACGCAGCTTGGTGCCCTGGGTCAGGAACATGTAGGTGACCCGGTCGAAGCCGAAGTCGAAGATCCGCAGCCACCGCGGCAGGGAGGTCAGGTTGACCCAGCAGGCGACGGTGGCCTCGCGGGCCCCGGCCAGGACCCCCTGCGGTAGCCGGACGTGGCCGTCGCCGGAGCCGGCGGCGTTGAGCCGTACGGCGTTGCCGGTCCGCCCGGAGCCCCAGGCGGCGTCGCCGACGAGGGCCGCCGTCATGTCCCGGTCGTGCCGGCCGCTCGAGTCGCTCGCGGTCCGCCCCGTGCTCTCGTCGAACTTGTACCAGGCGATCGTCTCCGGCGGCTCGGGGCCGCCGGCCACGACGACGTTCGTCGCCTCGCTCCAGACCTGGAGCCGCCGGCGAGCCGCCTGGTCGGCATAGCCCGCCTCGGCCTTCACGGAGAACCTGCCGAAGACACCGGCCGGCGGTGTGACGGCCCAGGTCGTCTTCACGGTCTTCCCTGGGGCGACGCGGCCGAAGTGATCCGGCGTGCGCGCCTTGACGGTCCACCCCGGTGGCGCCTCGATCGTGAGGCGTACGTCGCGGGCGGGCGACCCCGCCTGGGCGTCGTTGGAGAACCTGGCCGTGATCTCGGCGGTCTCGCCGGGGCCGACCTCGCCGACGCCGTCGACCGCCAGCCGCGCCGTCTTGCGGTCGAAGGAGAACCAGATCGTCCGCCGGTAGTCTCCCGCCCCCGAGTTCCGCTGCCCCGAAGGTCCGGTCTGGTCCGGGACATGGTTCTTGTCGCCGATGGCGGCGATGCCGTCGAGGAAGGAGATGCTCCCGCCGGGGAAGGCCGCCGTCGCGTGGCCGGGATTGGGCCCGAACTTCGGCGTGTACAGGCGGAGGAACATGTCCTCCTCCGCGACGATCGTGATGTCGCCCTCACGGGCGTTCAGCACCGCCCAGTAGGTGCCGGCGTGGTAGCCCTTGAACTCCGGGTACTTCCAGTGATCGGCTCCCCAGAGATCGGCGCCGGTCGAAGTGTCGTTGTACCTCTTGTACCAGGTGTCGGTGACCGGGCCCTGCATCCGGTTCTTCCAGACGCGGTACGGCCCCTTGCCCAGCCATCTGACCGCGCCCACCTGGTTCTCGGGATAGTCGAAGGAGACACCCGAGAAGTCCCGGTCGCCGGACACCCGGTACCGGTACGCCATCTGCAGCCACCCGCTGCCGAGCATGCGCCAGGTGACGTACGACAGGTCGCCGGTGTACTCGGCCTCGACGACGTGCGCGGCGCCCTCCTGCCGATGAGTGATGCCGGAGAGCGTCGGGTTCCCGGCGGTCGCCACGGGCCCGTTGGTGAGCGAGATGGAGGAGCCGTTCTTGCGGACGCCGGTCAGCAGGCCGGTGTGCTTGCTGACCGTGACCTCGGTCCCCGAGGCGGTCATCGTGATCGCGTCCGGCGTCTCCGTCGCCGTCACGGTGCCGGAGCCGGCCGCCACGATGCGGTCCTTGTGGCTCGCGGCCTCCTTGATCGGCCACACCCACGAGCACACCTCGCGGCCGGCGGGGTCGACGGCGGTCAGCGCCAGCGCGTCGGACCGCTTCACCGTGGGAGCCGGGAGACGGAGCGTCAGCGTCGTGCTCTCGCCCGGCCCGGTGCCGCGTACGCCCTTCACCGCGCCGCTCGCCACCACCGTGTGCCCGGTGGCCTCCTCGTACGGCCCACGGAATCCGATCAGTCGCCAGTTGAACCGGCACGCGCCGAGGTCGGTGAAGTCGTACCTGTTGGTGAGCTCGATGGCGAAGACCGCCGGATCGCCGGAATCCTTCAGGGTGGCGAGGATCGGCGACCAGATCTCCCTGATCGCGTCGAAGCTCCCCTCCTTCTGACGGTACGGCCCCACGACGCCGTCCGGGGCGCGGTCGGCCGCCACGTTGATCCGGTCGCCCTGGTCGGTGCGGACGATCCCGCTGTCGAACAGCGCCCAGATGAAGCCTCCGCCGGAGTTCGGCCGGCTCGTCATGAGGTTCCAGTAGTCCGCCAGCCCGGCGCCGCCGCCACCGTCGTACATGGAGTGGAGGAACTCCGTCGGCAGGTAGACGGCGTCCGGCTCGTTCTCCAGGTAGCCCTGCGTCTCCGCGTACGACGGGTAGTGGGTGGTCCGGATGCCGTTGAACGGTGCGCTCGACGGGTGCAGGACGGCCCGGCGCTGCGGGTCGTAGGACGCGAAGTCGCCGTCCACGGCGGTGTTCCAGCCGCCCTCGTTGCCGTTGTCCCAGAAGATGACGCACGGATGGTTGACGTCCCGGACGACCATCTCCTCCACGAGCCGTTTCGCGCTCGGCGTGTCGTACGCGTTGTGCCAGCCGGGCAGCTCGTTCAGCACGTACAGGCCGAGTTCGTCGGCGTAGTCGTAGAAGTTCTGGTCCTGCGGGTAGTGCGACAGCCGGACGGCGTTGATGTTCATCTGCTTCATCAGCAGGATGTCGTCGCGGTTGAGCGCCGGGCTGGTCGTACGGCCGGAGTCCGGCCATTCGGCGTGCCGCGTGATGCCCTTGAGCATGATCCGCTTGCCGTTGACGAAGATCCCCTTGCCCGGCCGTACTTCGACGGTGCGGAAGCCGAACCGCTCGGTGACCACGTGCAGCACCTGGCCGCCCTTGGTCAGCGTGACTTCCAGCTGGTAGAGGTTCGGGGTCTCCGCCGTCCACAGATCGGGGTTCCGCACCCGGGTGGAGAGGGACGCCTTGTCCGCGCCGGCGCGGACGGCCGCCGAGAAGGCGGGGCCGACGCCGGTCCCGTCCGTGGACTTGATCTGCGCCCGCAGGCCGTCGGCCCCGGCGACGGCGCCCAGGAAGACGTCCACGGACAGCGACCCGTCGGCCTGCGCGTCGATCGCCACGCGGTCGATGTACTCGGCGGGGTGCGCCAGCAGATAGACCGGCCGGTAGATGCCGCCGAAGATCCAGTAGTCGCCCCTCCGCTCCGCGCCGTTGATCGAGGCGTTGGCGGACTCCTTGTCGACGATCACCTTCAACTGGTTCGAGCCACCGAACGCGAGCACCTTGGTGACGTCGTACGTGAAGCGGACGAACCCGCCCTGATGCACCGGCCCGACGGCCGACCCGTTGATCCACACACGGGTGTCCGTCATGCTTCCTTCGAAGACGATGAACACCTTCCGGCCGCGCCAGGCCGCGGGAACCGTGAACGCGTGCTCGTACACGCCCTGCTCGTTCGGCTGGTCGGGGTGGTCGTCGACGAAGTCGCCGTAGTCGTACGCGCCGAAGCCGTGGAACTCCCAGTTCGACGGCACGGGAACGGTGGTCCATCGGCCGGAGTTCCGTCCGCTGGTCAGCATGAAGCGCCAGTCGACCACGTGGTCCTTGTCGGTGCCCGACAGGTACGCGACCTCGGACTTCATCGGCGCCGACGCGCCAGGGCCCCCCGCGGCCGACGCCGTACCCTGACCGGCCGGCGGCTGCGCCGCGATGCCGAGCGCGCCGAGCTTGAGTACCGTCCTCCGGCTGAACATCTGCCGTCCTCTCCGGGCGGCCGGGTGGAATCCGCACCTTGGTGGGAAAAGGTTTTCCTCAAAGTAGGCCCGAGAGGAAGGCGAGGTCAACAGCCCTCCGGCCCCGTCTTTCCCCAGCGCCACCGCCGGGTCGGGGGTGGCGCTGGCCCGCGCCGACCCGACCGGGCGAGCGTTGAGTCCGGTCGGCCAAGCGGCGGGACGGGACCCGTCAGGTCAGGTGGGGTCGAGGCACTCGCCCGGCCAGGTGAGGTCGGACGGCATCCGTCCGGTGGGCGGCACCGGACGGGACCTGCCCGATCAGCTGGAGCCGGGTCGCATCCGTCCGGTCGGAAGCCATTTGCCCTCGCCTGGTGGGACGGCGTCCGGACCGCTTCCGTCCGGTTCGGTCGGGGCCGGATCACGTCCGCCTGGCCGGCCCACTGGCCCGGTCGGGCTGCACTCGTCCGGTCGGGCGTGGCCGGGCCACTTCCGTCCCGGTCCGGGGGTGCCGGGCCGTGCCCGTCCGGTCGGGTCGTGTGGCGTCGGTCGGGGCCCGGGCGGGGGAGGCCTTCCGACCGTTGGTCAGGCCTTGGCGGTTTTCGGTAGGGGGGTGATGGCGCCCGCCGGTGGTGCGGTCGAGTCGCGGGTGATCAGTTCCGCGCTCGCCGTGACGACCCGGCCGGTCTCGCCGGCGCCGTCGATGGCGCCGCTCGAGGCGAACAGTTCCCACGCCCGGCGGCCCAGGTCCTGTTTGCTCACCCTCACCGTCGTCAGGCGGGGGCGCAGCAGCTCGCTCAGCGCGATGTCGTCGAAGCCGGTGAGCGAGACGTCGCGAGGCACCGAGACGCCGAGTTCGTCGAACCGGGCGAGCACGCCCAGAGCGACGTAGTCGCTGAACGCCATCACGGCGGTCGCACCGGTGGCGAGGGCGGCGTCGGCGGCGCGGTGCCCGTCGACGCTGCTCGATCCGCACGGCACCTGGAACACCTCGAAATCCGGGCCGGACGCCGCGCGCAGGGCCCGCTGTCTGGCCCGTTCCGACCACGCACGTGCCGGGCCGCGCAGGTAGGCGACCCGGCGGTGGCCGAGCTCCCGCAGATGCCGGCAGATCCCGGCCATTCCCGCCTCGAAGTCCACGACGACGGCGGGAACCTGGCCGCCTCGGCCCACCCGGTTCACGCACACGAGGTGGGGCACCGCCTGGGCGAGTTTCGCCAGCTCCCGCTGGGGCATCCGCGGTGAGCACAGCACCACGCCGTCCGCCCACCGGGACAGTTCCAAGGCCGCGTCGTGCTCGGCGCCGCCCTTCTCCCCGGTGTCCGCGACGAGGGTGCGGAAGTCCGACTCCTCGGCGGCGTTCGTCACTCCCTTGAGCACCTCGGCGAAGTACGGGTTGCCGACGTCCGGCACGACGACGCCCACCGCGTGGGTGGCGCCGCGCAGCAGTCCCTGCGCCGCCGGATTCGGCCGGTACCCCAGCCGGTTCACCGCGTCGCGTACCCGTTGTTCCAGGTCGGCCGAGACCGGCTTGGTGCCGGTCAGGACTCGCGAGACGGTTGCCGGCGATACGGCGGCCTCCCGCGCGACATCGATGATGGTCGCTCGGGGCGGCCGCGCCCCCGCGTCGGTTCGCACCCTGTCCATGGCGGCATTGCACCACATGGCGGCCTCTCCTGGCGCATGCGGCCGGTCAGATCGAGATGGAGGTTGACGGAACCGGTCCTCCGTGTGATTTTTTGGGGAAAAGGTTTTCCGGCGGAGGCATCGGCTCGTGATCCCCCGAACAACGACCACATCCCTGCGACGGCGGTCGGCGATACTGCCGGTCGCCCTGCTGGTACCGGCGTCCCTCGCGCCGTCCGCGCCCGCGGCCCGGTCCGCCGCGGCTCCGGCCGTGATCGGCTGGCGGGCCACCGCCGGCCCGTTCGGGCTGAGCTTCCTGCGGAACGGGCGGCCGGTCACGGCCGAGGCGGACGGATCGGCGGCAGGACCGGGGGGCCGGCTGTCGTACCAGGTCGGCGGGACCGCCTCCAGCCGGGACGGCGCCACGTACCACCGGCTGACGGATCTCGTCTCGCGGCACACGATCCCCGGCGGCATCGCGTACACCGTGGCGACCGACGAACCCGGGCGTACCGCCACCGTGAACGTCACCCGTGCGGCCCAGGGCCTCCACGTCCGCTGGTCGTTCTCGCCCGCGAGCGACGTCACCGCCGTCTTCGAGGCGCTGACCGCGCGTGGCGACGAGCACTACCTCGGCGGCAGTTCGGCGGCCTACGTCGACCTGCGCGGGCACATCCGGGGGTGGAGCCCCGGCAAGGAGGGCAACGAGGCGGGCGACTACTGCCAGAACCAGGAGCAGAGCGCCAGCACCTTCTACCTGAGCTCCGGCGGCTACGGGTTCCACGCGGACACGAGGCACATCGGCCGGTTCGCCTTCCCCGGCGCGACCCAGGTGAGCGACGGGCCGAACTGCGGGCGCTCGCCGAGCGTCCCGTCCGGCGAGCCGCAGCCGTACGCCTGCCCGGTGGCCGCGACCGCCCAGCCCGACCGCGTGCAGATCTGCGTGAAGGACAGCGAACTGACCTACGACGTGTACGCCGGCTCGCCGTCGGAGGTCACCACCGGCTACTACCGCACCGTCGGCATGCCGAGCCTGCCGCCTCCCGGCCAGTTCGCGCTGATCAAGTGGCGGGACGTCAACGCCGACCAGGCCCAGGTGCTCGACGACGTCGCCGAGATGAAGAAGCTGAACATCCCGCTCGGCACCATCTTCATCGACAACCCGTGGGAGCGGCAGCCCGCCGGCAACACCCACCGGATCAACGGCAGCGCCTGCACGAACAGCGGCCGGTTCGACCCGACCTTCTTCCCCGATCCGCGGCAGATGATCGACACCATCCACGCCCAGGGGGTGAGATTCGGGCTCTGGGTGACGTCGACGGCGTCCTCACCGTCGTCCTCACAGGGCGGCGGGTCCTGCGCCGGGATCAATGACGTCTGGGCCAGGAACGACTGGCTCGTCCCGGGCACGAACTACATCGACTTCACCATCCCGGCGGCGCGGAAGTACTACGTCGACCAGCTGACGCGCCTGTTCGGCATGGGCGTCGACATGGTCAAGGAGGATCGCGGCGAGGAGTACCGGCTGGAGACCACGCCGCTCGCCGGCGGATCCGGGGCCGGGCTCTACCTGCGTTACCCCGAGCTGTACCACGCCGCGGTCACCGAAGCGCTGCGCGCCGTGCACGGGAACGACTTCGAGACGCTGGTCCGCGCCGGAGCGCCCGGCACCGCCGAGAACACGCACGGCATGTGGGGCAGCGACGGCTACGAGACCTTCGCCGCGCTGCGCACCGAGCTCCGCTACGGCGTGAGCGAGTCACTGACCGGGCACTTCGCCTGGGGATCGGACACCGGCGGCATCGACCCCCAGAAACCCGCCGACGCGACGAACAGCCCGGCGCCGTCGCTGTTCAGCCGCTGGGCGCAGTTCAGCGCGGTCAGCCCGGTGTTCGAGGTCGGGGGAGCGGGGCTGAACGCCACCCCGTGGAAGTACGACGCGGACACCGTCCGGCGCTTCCGCGACGCCGTCGTGCTGCACTACGAGCTCTTCCCCTACCTGTACGGCCTGGCCCGCCAGGCCGCCCGCACCGGCGTGCCCATCATGCGCGCGGTCGGTTTCCAGTACCCCGGAGACCAGACCGCCTGGGCCCAGGACCAGGAGTTCATGGTCGGCCCGGACCTGCTCGCCGCGCCGGTCACCGCCGACCGCGCCGGCACCGACGGCGCGGCGGGCGAGCCGACACCGGTGAGCGTCTACCTGCCCGCCGGAACCTGGGTCGACCTGTACAGCGGCCAGACCGTCACCGGCGGGCGTACGGTCACCCGGAGGACGGGCCCGGACGAGTTCCCGCTCTACCTGCGGGCGGGCACCGCCATCGGCTTCCACGACCGGGCCACCGGTGACTGGGGCACCGACGACCTGTCCAGGCAGGGCCGGTCCGGGTGGATGTACGCCCCGGGCGCGGGCGACGCCCGGCCCGTCGGCTCCGACCAGGGACGACTCGACGCGTCCACCCGAGGCGGGACGGTACGGCTGCGGCTGACCGGCGCCCCGGCCAGGGCCCAGGTCCGGGTGCTGCTGCCGAGCGCGCCCCGCTCCGTGACCGTGAACGGCCGCCCGCTCCCGAAGGCGGCGGACGCCGCCGCGCTGGGGGCCGCGGACGACGGTTGGACCTTCACCCAGGGCCCGTTCGGCGGCGTCGTCCTCAAGGTGCTCCCACACGCGGGCGCCGCGAACGTGACCATTCGATGACCTTGACCGTCAACTTCCGTCTCAGGAGGACAAATGACCGAAAACTGGCCACGACGCCGGGTGCTGGGAATGGGCGGGGCGATACTGGGCGGCGGCCTGCTGGCCGCGGCGGTCGGCGGACCGGCCTTCGCCCAGACGGATCCCTGGAAGACCGCCGACGCGATCCGCAGACGGGTGCGGGCGCCGAAGTTCCCGCACCATGAGTACCGGATCACCGACTTCGGCGCGAAGGGCGACGGGGTCACCGACTGCACCCGGGCGTTCGAGGCGGCGATCGGCACCTGCGCGCGACGCGGCGGCGGCCACGTGATCGTGCCGCCCGGCCGGTACCTGACCGGGCCGATCAACCTGCGCAGCTTCGTGGACCTCCGCGTGAGCGAGGGCGCCACGATCCTGTTCAGCACGGATCCCCAGAAGTACCCGCCCGTCTACACCCGCTGGCAGGGCATCGAGTGCTACAACTACTCGCCCTTCATCTACGCGTACGGCGCCCGCAACGTCGCGGTCACCGGCAAGGGCACGCTCGACGGGCAGGCCGGCAACACCGCCTGGTGGCCGTGGACGGGCAGCACGCGCTACGGCTGGACGCAGGGCATCCCGACGCAGGGCGACGACTGGAACGCACTGCAGGACATGGCCGACCGCGGCGTCCCGGTGCGCGAACGCGTTTTCGGCCCCGGGCACTACCTCCGGCCGAACATGGTCCAGCCGTACCGCTGCCGTGACGTGCTCATCGAGGACGTCACCATCGTCAACTCGCCGATGTGGGAGATCCACCCGGTGCTCTCGCAGCGGGTGCTCGTGCGGAACGTCACGGTCTCCAGCCACGGGCCCAACAACGACGGCTGCGACCCCGAGTCGTGCACCGACGTGGTCATCACCGGCAGTACCTTCGACACCGGCGACGACTGCATCGCCATCAAGTCCGGGCGCAACGCCGACGGCCGCCGGGTCAACGTGCCCAGCCGGAACATCCTGGTCGAGAACTGTGAGATGCGCGACGGCCACGGCGGCGTGACGATGGGCAGTGAGGAGAGCGGGGGCATCAGCGGGGTCTTCGCCCAGAACCTGCGGATGACCAGCCCGAACCTCGGATACGGCCTGCGCCTCAAGACCAACTCCGTACGCGGCGGCTACATCCACGACGTCCACATGCGCGACGTCGAGGTGACCCAGATCGCGGACGCCGCGATCCAGATCGACTTCTACTACGACGAAGGCCCCGGCCACCCGTACAACCCCTCGGTGAGCGGCATCAACGTCGAGAACCTGCACGTCGGCACCACCAACAGGGTGTTCGAGATGCGCGGCTACCCCGACGACCCGATCCGCGACATCACCCTCACCCACTGCGTGTTCGACAAGGCGACCAACACCGACATCGTGGAGGACGTCGAGGGGCTCGTGCTCAACGACGTCACCGTCAACGGCAAGCCGCTCGAGCCGGCGACCAACTGAACCCCGGCCCGGCACCGGTCCGCCGGTGCCGGGCCCCGGCCGTCCGGAGCCTGAGAGATGATGAGGCGGCGATTTTCCCTGGTCGACGGTGCCGGAAGAATGCTCCAATGTCCCCATGGCCGGAATGGGTATTACGGTGTGTCTACCTGCGCGAGAGGCCGGTCGAGTAGAAGCAGCGGTCGCAGCGGCGATGGCGCCCTTCGCGATCGACTACCTGCGCGGCGACGAGCTGGATATCTGGGACTCCTGGTGCATCACCGGTGGCACGGCGCACGGCGGCGGGTTCAACGTTCTTCCCGGCCATGGGCGGGACCCCAGACTGATCCACGAGCTCCCGAACCGGTGGCTGACCGGGCACGAGCCGGTCCCCAACGACTTCGGCTGGTGCGCGGGCGGGCCTCGCGAACTCCTCGACTTCTCCGCGTCGCGCGAGGAAGCCCGTGATCTGGCCGACGCGGCGTGGCAGATGTGGCGGAAACTGGCGGCGGAACTGCCACCATCCCGGCCCTGGCAGGTCTATCACGACCGCAAGGTGGCCGAGTTCCGGACCTACTCACTCGATCAGGCCGCAGCCGACTACCGCGCCCAGCCGCTCGTCAAGGCGTTCGACGGCTATCTGGAGACGCTGCCCACCGAACGCTACCGGTACCAGTTCCTGCGATTCGCCGACCCGGTCGTCGAGGTCGGACGCGTAAGCAGGGAGGAGTTCATCGAACGGAGAGCTCTGCGCCAACGCGATGTCCTCACCCTGGAGGGCTGGTGGTACGAGGACGGTGGCCCGGGGATCCACGGAGCCTGCCACAGTCCTGCCCGGTGCCCCCACGAACCGGAGCTGACGGCGGGCCAAGACCACATCGACGGCTATCTGGCCGGCCTGTCCGGTGACACGCTCCTGGTCAACGTGCGCTGCCACGTCTGAGGGGACGCGTTGGGTCTCAGTTCGCCTGGCAGGGAGCCGAGAGCAGTGCGGCCGGGGTGACGCAGGCGGGAGCGCCCGCCTGCTGGAGCAGCCTCCTGGCGTCGTCGGTGGCGAGGAACGTGAGGAACGCCGAAGCGGAGCTGCCGTTGGGCGGTGGCCCGTCGGTGTAGAAGATCTCCGGGGCGACGAACGAGTAGCGGTCCATCGCCCGGGACGCCGTCGGCGTCCTGCCGTCCAGGGCGAGGATGCGCACGTTGGGGTAGCGGCGGGCGTCCGAGGCGACGTGCACTTCGGCGTAACCGATCGTGCCGGGGACGGTGTCGACGGTGTCGAGGACCTGCGCCTGGCTGCTGCGCTCGCAGCGGATGACGTGGAGCGCGACGCGGAGGTCGTCCTTGCGCCGGCAGTCGCTGGACGACAGGTCCGGCTCGGGTCCTTTCAGCACGTGCTCCTCGAAGATCCCCCGGGTGCCCGAGCCCTCGGTCCTGCTGACCAGCCGTATCGGCAGGTCGGCGCCGCCCTTGAACCGGTTCCAGTCGGTCGGGCCGGTGTTCTGCGCGTAGATGGAACGCAGGTCGCGCAGGGACAGACCGGTCACGTTCGTGTCCCTGTTGGCGATGACGGCGAACGCGACCAGTGCGACCGGGTAGCCACGGAAACCGCGCAGCCTGACCTCATCGGAGTCGGGCGCGAGATAGCCGTCGTGCATCGCGACGGTCGACGCGGCGTTGCCGGCGGTGAGGGCGCGTACTCCCTCGTTCGACCCGATCGCGCTCACCTCGATCTTCGCGTGCGGGCACCGGTCCTCATAGCCCCGCCGGATGATGTCGGCCGTCCGTTCGAACGCGGTGGAGCCGACGAGGTGCAGTGTCCCGGTGAAGCACAGGGAGCCGGGCGAGGCGGCTCCGCCGGCCAGCCGGCCCACGCCGGCACCGGCGGCGAACACCACCACCGCGGCGGTGGCGACCGACAGTGACCACCGCCGGCCGGCTCTCCACCGCCGCGTGGCCGTGGTCGTGTCCGGGTCGGCGTGTCGTTCGCTCTCGGCCGCCGCCAGGCGTTCCCGCAGCTCCGCCGCCTCCGTCTGGGCGGCGGCGAGTCGCCGCCGCAGCTCGGCGCCCTCGGCGCGGGCACCGGCCAGGTCGTCCGTCGGCAGGATGTGCCGGACCCGTTCGTACGCCTCGACCCAGCGTGCGATCTCCGCGGCGGGCAGCCCGCAGGCCCGCGCGAAGTGACCGACGCGGGTGCGTTCCCGGTCGCTGGTGGTGCGCCAGCGATCCTTCTGGAGCATCGCGCTGATCGTGGCGTCCGGGAGCGTGCCCCACGAGCGTTTCTCGATCTCGGACTGCCGGGGCGAGCCCGCCCATTTCCGCAGCTCCGCCAGGAGCACGTAGAAGTGCCGGATGTCGTTGGCCGTGGACGGGTCGGGCAGCCGCCGGTCGACGGTGAACGTCGGCTCGGTCCAGGGCTTGAACGTCACCGGGTACCGTTCGGTCAGCTGCCGCCACGGGACCTTCGTCCGGTAGGTCTCGATCGCCTTCGTCGGTTTGCCGTTCCCGTTCCGTTCGAACGCGCCGACCAGTTGCCCTCCCCACTCCTCCCACCGGGCGGCCTCGGCCGCCGCCCACCGGCCGCGTACCTCGCTCACCTCGACGCCGTCCACGCCCGCCGCGGCCAGGCAGGCGCTGACGACCTCCCAGGACATCAGCTCGCCGTCCCCGGCCAGCAACGCGCGGACCGTCGCGTCCAGCAGCCCGGTCCGCCGCGCCAGGTCGTCCGCCTCGGTTCCGCCCATGCGGACGACCAGATCACGGATGAACTCCGCCTTCTGATCGGCGTAGGAGTCCAACACCCGCTCCGTCCGTCTCGCGCGTTCTCGCCCCTGAGCGCCCGTTGCGGGGCGGCTATCCACACTGCGGCCCGGGCGGTGCCGGGCGCCGCGAGTTATCCAGAAGTTCGCGTTCTTGTTCCTGTCTGTACCGCCGAGACCCCGTCCGGGGGGATTCCAGGAACGCACCAGGAATTCCGGGAGGCACCTGGAACGGGCGGAATCGCACCAGGACGCCCGCTGATCGCCGGTTCGCGGCGGTGATCGGCCACGCTGGCTTTCATGCGCCTGGGAAACCGCCCGATCTCGTACGCCGACCTGGTGATCGATCGATTCCAGAACTGGCCGCTGACGGAGTGCCGGGTGCAGCATCCGCCCGGCCGCGCCCTGGCCCTGCACGGCCTGCAGGTCCTCCACCTCCATCGGGACGACCTGGCCGAGGTCTTCCTCACCGGGCCGGTCATCGACCGTCTCGACACCGCGCTTTCCGCCTCCGGCCGCGTCGACGTCTTCGCGGACACCGGCTGGGTCCAGGTCCACCTCGACACCGAAGGCGACCTGTTCCTGCTGCAGTCCCTGGTGAGCCTGGCCATCCAGGCCAACGACCCCGCGTCCCACCCGATCCGCCCCGCCGTCACCGACTGCCCGGCGTACGTCCGCGGGCCCGTGCCGGCACCGTCGTGGCGTGATCGCCGGGTCCGCGTCCGCAGGGGCCGGGCGAACCTGGCCGTATGACGGGCCGGCCGCCTCAGGCCGGATCCCGGGGCGACAGCGGATCGCGGTCACGTAGATCAGCCTGAGCAGGCACCCGCCGGTGATTTCTCGCACCAGATCGCCGAGCGGCGTCGCGTGGACGGCTCCGGGCCGTTCGAGGCGCCGCGCGGCGAACCTTCCGACCGGCGAGGCGTACGGTGGCGTCACGGTGTCATATCCATGGGGAGGACACGAAAGGGCAGAACCGGGCGAAGCGCCGGCGGTTAGGGACCGACGGCCGTCATCACAGGCCCTGCGCCCGCTCCCGTACGGTGGCCGGCTCCTCCTCGGGCCGGACCGGATGAACGCCGGCCCTACGAGCGCGGCGCCGAACGCGACCGTCGCGGCCGTGTCCAGCCGGCGGCCTGGCCATCGAGCTCGTGCCCGGGCCGTCCGCCTAGCGGCAGGCCGGCCGCCCTGCGTTGAGGCGCCGTACGGCGATGGCACGGCTCGCGTGCGGCGACGATCGTCGCTCGCCCTGAACGGCAAGGGGCGACGACATCAACCGGGCACTCCAGTCCACCGCCGGCCTCACCCAGGACCTGGCCGCGCAGGACCAGCGGATCGTCCGCCTCGCCAGGAACCTGTGCGCGTTCGCCGCCGGGCTGAACCGCTGGGCCCGCGACCTGGGCGGCACCATCGACGACATCGCCGGCGCCGGCCGGCCGCTCACCGAGGAGCGCACCCGGCTCAAGGGGTTCCTGTCCGGCATGGTCACGGTGATCCACAAGAGCGGCGTCCTCATCACCGCGTACCGGGAGGCGCTGCCGAGCCTCACCGCGGACCTGTCCAACGTCGTGATGTCCCTCAAGGCGAACAGCGGATCGCGGCGGCAGGCGATCGGGTCGAGGGCGCCAGCGTGCGAGAACGGGTGTCGGCGAGCATCGACGGCTGGCTGGAACTGCTCGACCGCCACTCCGAGGCCTGGCTCGCCGCGCTGGAGATGACCGGTTCCGGCGGTGATCCGCAGCTCGCCCGTGTCCTGGACGACGCCCGCGAACGTGCGAGCGACCGCATCAACGAGGTCGTCGGCGTGACCACGCTGGCCGCCGAGCACCCGGAGGTCAACGCCGTCCTGCGCGGCTACAGCGGGATGGCGGAGCCGATCTCCCGGGAATGGCTCCGACGCGGCCGCCTGACCCGCCGCCAGGCCCAGCTGCTGCTGGAGGAGGCCCTCCTGCACATCATCTCCACGGTGCTGCCTCAGGTCATCGCGAACCAGGACGCGAAGGCGCCGAACCCCGGCCGGTGAAGGGTCAGCCGGCGCCTTCGCGGCCGGCGATGGCGGTGAAGATCTTCACGCACTCGGCCACGAGCTCCTCCTCGCTCACCGCGAGAGCGCCGGACAGCCAGGCGGTCAGCGTCTGCGCGAGACCGCCCACGACGAACTGGGCGACGAGGTCGAGTTCCGGGCTGTCCGCGATGCCGTAGACCTCCCTGGCCTGCCCGCTGAGCAGCCGGGCGAAGAACGTGGAGGACTCCAGCCGCCGCCGGGCGAGCAGGGGATCGGTCAGCGTGACCGAGAACAGCACCCGCCCGTGGCGCGGGTCGCCGGCCACGGCGCGGACCAGGTGCTCGATGCCGGCGCGGATCTTCACGTCGGTCTCGGGCCCGGCGGCCTCCAGCGCGGACAGGGCGGCCGCGGCGACGGTCTGGACGACGTGCTCGTAGACGGCCGCCACGAGCTCGTCGCGGCCGGGGAAGCTCTCGTAGAAGTAGCGCGCGGTCAGCCCGGCCCGCTGGCACACCCGGCGCACGGTGAGCTGGTCGCCCCCGGCACCGCCGAGCAGGTCCAGGCCCGCCTCGATCAGCTGCGCCCGCCGCTCCGCCCTGCGGTCGGCGCCGCTGACGCCTCCGTAGGTCCGCATCTCCGCAGCAGCCATGCGGCCATCTTGACAGGTCGTTCCCCGGCGAGGAATCTGATAACAGGCGTTGTCAGAATATTTCCCCCGGAGCTGCCATGTCGGCCACCGAACCCGTTCCGCTGGACAAGAAGGTGATCGTCGGCGCCGCGCTCATGGCGGGCGCCGCCAACGTGATCATGCAGCTGGCCCGTCCGGGGGTCGGCTACGGCGTGATCGAGAGCAAGGTGGAGAGCGGGCAGTTGCACCGTCACCCGATCAAACGGTCCCGGACGACCTTCGGCTACCTGGCCGTCGCCCTCCTCGGCACCCCGGAGGAGAAGGCGGCCTACCGCAAGGCGGTGAACAGGTCGCACGCGCAGGTGCGCTCGGGGCCGGACAGTCCGGTTCGGTACGACGCGTTCGACCCCGGCCTGCAACTCTGGGTCGCCGCGTGCCTCTACCGGGGGTTCGAGGACACCTACCAGGCGTTCGTCGGCCCGCTCGAGCCCGCCGACCGGGAGCGGCTGTACCAGGCGGCGGCCACGCTGGGCACGACGCTGCAGGTGCCGCCGGAGGCCTGGCCCGCCGACCGTGAGACCTTCGAGGACTACTGGCGCGAGGAGATGAAACAGGTCTCGATCGACGAGCCGGTCCGCCGTCACCTGCTCGACATCGCCGACCTGCGGTTCCTGCCCTGGCCGGTCAGCGCGGCCTTCGGAGGGTTCAACCGGTTCGTCACGACCGGGTTCCTGCCCCCGGACTTCCGTGAGGAGATGCGGCTGCCCTGGAGCGACCGGGACCAGCGCCGGTTCGACCGGCTTATCGCCGTCGTCCGGGCGATGGTCCGCGTACAGCCTCCGCCGGTCCGGCGATTCCCCTTCGACCTGCTGATATGGGACGTACGCCGGCGCATCCGCACGGGCCGTCCACTGGTGTGACCGCCGCCGGTGGTCTGGGCCGGCCGGCCCATCGCGGGCAAGATGGACGCAGTCGACCAACGGATGGGCTGGTGTCGTATGGCGATCGATCCGACGGGCAAGGACCTCAAGCGCTTTCTGGCGCACGAGCCGGAGCGGCCGGTGGTGATGCTGAACCTGCTCCGCTTCAAGGACGGCGGCGCCGAAGGGTACGCCGATTATCTGCGCCACTTCAGGCGCTTCGCGGAGCAGGTGGGCGCCGCCATCATCTATTACGGCCTCGGCTCCGACCCCATCGTCGCCGAGCAGGGGCAGGACTGGGACGCCGTGTTACTCGTCTCCTACCCGAGCCGGTACGCCTTCTCCGAGATGGTGCGCGACGAGGACTACCAGCGCGGCACTCACCTCCGTACCGACTCTCTCGTGGAGGCGGTGCTCCAGCCCACGGCCGACGCGAGTCCGGCGGTCTGGGGCGACTGACCCCGGAAGGGCGGCGCGCCCCCGATCGGCCCGCGTGGCCGGTCGGGGGCGCGTCCGGTGAATCAGCCGAAGGTGATCACGACACTCGCTCCGGGGACCACGGCCCACTTCTCGACGAAGCTTCCCTGGTTGACGCCCAGGGCGAATGAGCCGCGGCTGTTGACGTACGCCAGCGGCTCGCCCACGCCCACCTCACCGAACGTGTGGCAGAAGGGGATGTCGAGGGCGTTGCCGTCCAGCGCGATCTGGAGCCGCTCGCCCGGGGCCGCCTCGCGGTCGGGAAGCAGCGCCTGGGGGACGTTCGTCCAGACGTTGCCGAACGCCTTGTCGATGCGGACGACCTCGCCGCGCGCGCCGTTGTCCAGGCGCTCGGGCTCCGAGTACGGGAACCGTACGATCTTGTCGAGGTCCAGCTTCGGACCCACCTCGGAGAGCGGGGTGCCGGCGGCGAGGTGCCCGGCGCAGGCCGCGACGACGTCCTTGCCGTACCAGGTCGGCGTCACCGGCTGGTGCATGACGTCGGGCGAGGTCACCTCGTGGCACTCGACGGCGGGAACCGACCGCAGGGCATGGGTGAGCAGGCCGTTGTTCGGTGCGACGAGGAGCTGATCCTTCTCGTTACGGACGACGATCGTCCTGGTGGCGGTCCCGGTCTCGGGGTAGACGTACGCGCATATCACCGAGTTCTCGGGAAAGGATGCCGGCACGTCGGCGAGGTAGAGGGCGCCTTCGCGGACGGCGAACGGGGTGACGTCATGAGTGATGTCGACGACTAATGCGGTTGGCGCGATCGTGTACATCAGCCCTTTGCACAAGGCATGCGCCTCGTCTGCGCTTCCCGTATCGGAAAGGAAAGCGATCAAGCGGTTCGGCACGAACGGACCTCCATGTAAGGGGCGTGAAGACGCCGTATGCTGGTCGAACACTTAGTTTCAAACGCGGCTCAATTGAGCATGTACGGCCAATACGCTACGCAGAATATTGCGTCATCGCGCGACGGTCATCCCCAAGAGCGCGAATGTATATCTATACCGTCCGGCTGTTTCGTGCGTACCAAAGTCGCAGCACGGATACGACCCTCTGCCCATGCGGGCGATAATGCGGAGGCGCCGCCGGTTTATCGCTATTCCATGCAGCGGCCGCCGGTCCGCGCGGGACTCTCGTGACCGGCGTGGGAGGTGCGCATCATCGGCGGATAGAGCTGCGTGGCGGGACCCTTGCGGTAGAGGAGTGCGGGGCGGCCGGTCTCGAGCGCGCGTTTCTCTCCGGTCGGCACGATGAATCCCTCCGTCCGGTTGACCTTCCGGTAGAAGTTCCGGAGGTCCAGGGGAACGCCCCACACCGCCTCGTACACCCGTTTGAGATCGCCCATGGTGAAGTCGCGATCGCAGAAGGCGGTGGCCAGGGTGGTGTGCTCCAGCATCCTGCGGGCGTGTTCGAGGGCGTCGCGGAGGATGACGTCATGGTCGAAGGCCAGGCGGTCACCGCCGGACAGCAGGGGCTCGACCGGCTCCCAGGTCGCGGCGGCGGCGTCGCTGCCGGCCGTGGGAACCGGCAGGTCGGGGGCCAGCGCCAGGTAGGAGACGGTGACGACACGCCCACGGGGGTCGCGGTCGGGGGCCGAATAGGTCCCGAGCTGCTCAAGGTGCGGGAGTCCGGGGCCGCCGAGCCCGGTCTCCTCCAGTAGCTCCCTTCGGGCGGCGCCGTCGAGGTCCTCGTGGTCGCGCATGAATCCGCCGGGGAGCGCCAGGCGGCCGCGGTACGGCGGGTTACCCCGCTTCACCAGCAGCACCTGCAGGCGGAACACATCAGTGGAAGCTCCGACGGTGGTCGTCCTGACCGCGATCGATCTGGAGTACGAAGCGGTGCGGAGACACCTGCGCGACGTTCGTACGCACACGCACCCGGCGGGCACGATCTTCGAGGTCGGGAACTTACCCGGGGCCGCGGACCGTGTCGCGCTGGCGGTGATGGGGGAGGGAACACGAGTGCGGCGGCCATCGCCGAACGCTCGATCGCGCTGTTCGCGCCCCGCCTGCTCCTGTTCGTCGGCATCGCCGGCGCACTGAAGGACGACATCCGGCTGGGTGACGTGGTGGTGCCCACGCGGGTGTACGGCTATTACGGTGGACGCGAGGACCCCGTCGCCCTCCGCGCGGCCTCGAAGCTACGAGGCACCGCACGCCCTGCTGCGGCGCGCCCAGCTCATCGGCTGGCGGGGAGACTGGGCCCGGACGCCGGCCGACGCCGGCTCCGCCGACCGCCCCCAGTGCCATTTCAAGCCCATCGCGGCCGGTGAGGTGGTGCTCGACTCCCGGCGGTCACCGCTGGCCAGGCGGCTGAACGACCACTACAACGACGCCGCCGCCATCGAGATGGAAGGCGCCGGGGTGTCGATCGCGGGGCATCTCAACCAGTCCCTGCCGGTGCTCATCATCCGGGGCATCAGCGACCGCGCCGACGGCGCCAAGGGCACGACGGACCGGCGGGGCACCCAGGAGACCGCGGCACGCCACGCCGCCGCGTTCGCGTTCGCGCTGGGCGGCGACCTCGACGGTTGATCGCGGAACGAACGAGGGGCGAGGAATGAAGTCCATACCGCCGGCCGTCACCGTTCTCCTCATGGAGTACGAGCAGCTCAAGGAGGAACAGCGCGGCCGCATCAGCACCCGCGACAATCTGGTGTACGCCACGCTCGGCGTGATCTCGGTGACCGCCATCGGCGCGGTCGAGACCGGCCGGGCGGCCATGCTGCTCCTCCTGCCGATCGCGTGTGCGGCGCTGGGCTGGACCCACCTGGTGAACGACGACCGCATCACCGCGATCGGCCCGCACATCCAGACGGTCCTCACGCCGAGCCTGGTCGCCCTGCTCGGCGCGCGGACGCCGCTGCTCAGCTGGGAGACCCGGCACCGCGGGGATCGCTGGCGGCGTACCCGCGTACGCCTTCAGCTGCCGGCCAAGCTGATCCTGTACTGCGTCCCCGGGGCCGCGGCCCTGACGATCTGCTGGATCCGGATTCCCATGCCCGCGCCGCTCACCACGGTCGCGATGGCCGAGGCCCTACTGGTCGCCGGCCTGGCCCACCAAATGACCCGGCATACCAAGTTGGCGAATAGATCGTTGACAATTCTGTAAGAGATTTCTAGCATCATCGTCACGCCAACGGTGCCATCGGGGAGGTGCGGCCGTCCGGTCGTCGGTCCTCGCGGGCCGGCCGTCCGGCACAGGCCGTCCCGCGCCGATGGGGCGGCCGACGACGCGGCGGCCCGGATGCCTCGGATCGGTCGTGTCGACAGCCGACGTCAGCTCACCTTCTCGACCGACGTCCTGGAGAGCACCGTGACAAGAATCCGCGCGGCTCTGGCCGCCGCCTCCGTACTCCTCCTCGCCGCGTGTGGATCGGGGCAGGGGCCCGAATCCTCCGACAAGGGCCCGACCACGGTTAAGGTCAGCGTCATCCCCATCGTCGACGTGGCGCCGGTCTACCTGGGGAACCAGCAGGGGTTCTTCGCCGAGCAGGGACTGAAGCCGCAGGTGGAGACCGCCCAGGGCGGGGCGGCGATCGTGCCGGCGGTGGTCAGCGGGCAGGTCGACTTCGGGTTCAGCAACTACACGTCGCTGATCATCGCCCGCTCCAAGGGGCTGCCGCTCAAGGTCGTCGCACCGGGCAACGCCTCGACCGGCGTCAAGGGCAAGGACTTCGGCGGGGTGGTCGTGAAGTCCGGCAGCCCGATCAAGTCGGCCAAGGACCTCGTCGGCAAGCGCGTCGCGGTCAACACCCTCAACAACATCAACGACACCACCGTCCGGGCTTCGATCCGGGCCGCCGGCGGTGACGCGAAGAACGTGAAGTTCACCGAGCTGGCGTTCCCCGACATGCAGGCCGCCCTGGACAAGGGGAACGTCGACGCGATCCAGGTCGTCGAGCCCTTCCTCACCACCGCGCTGAAGGGCGGCGGGCGGCTGGTCGCGTCCAACTACGTCGACACCGCCCCGAACCTCACCATCGCCGCGTACTTCACCTCGCAGAAGACGGCCGCGTCAAAGCCCGATCTGGTCAAGCGGTTCACCGCGGCGATGCAGAAGTCACTGCGGTACGCGGACGCGAATCCGGACGCGGTGCGCAAGGTCCTGGGCACCTACACCAAGATCGATCCGTCGGTCGCCGGTGCGCTGACGCTGCCGACGTACCCCGCGCAGGTCAACGGCGCCGGGCTGCGGACCCTGGAGAACCTCGCCGCGCAGGACGGGCTGATCACCAAGACCCCGGACGTCAAGGACCTGCTGCCGTGACGGCGGCGGTGACGGCGGACGCGACGGGCGACGGCCGGGGCGGACGCCGTCACCGGTCCGCGCCCGCCTGGGCCCTCGGACTGGCCGGTCTCGCCGGGCTGATGGCGGTCGTGGAGCTGGTGCCCCGCGTCGGGCTGGTACGCCGGCGGTTCCTGCCGCCGTTCAGCGCCATGGTCTCCGCGCTGGCCGACGAGGCCGGGACCGGAACGTTCTGGCACGCCCTGCTGGAGACGCTGCGCGGCTGGGCCATCGGACTGGCGATCGCGACGGTCGCGGGCGTGGTGCTGGGCATCCTCATCGGCGGCCTTCCGCTGGTACGGGCGGCGATGACCTCGACGATCGAGTTCCTGCGGCCGATCCCGTCGGTGGCGCTGATCCCGCTGGCCGTGCTGCTCTACGGCACCGCCATGCGCTCCACGCTCCTGCTGGTCGTCTACGCCTCCTTCTGGCAGGTGCTCGTGCAGGTCCTGTACGGCGTCCGGGACGTGGACCCGGTGGCCCGCGAGACCGCGCGCTCCTACCGCTTCCGCCCGCTGACGCAGGTGCGCACCGTCACCTGGCCGACCGCCCTGCCGTACGTGATGACCGGGTTCCGGCTCGGGGCGGCGGTCGCGCTGATCCTGGAGATCACCGGCGAGCTGGTCATCGGGTCGCCGGGTCTCGGCAAGCAGATCGCGGTGGCGCAGAGCTCGGACGCGGTTCCCGCGATGTACGCACTGGTGATCGTGGTCGGGCTGATCGGGGTCATCGTCAACGTGGCCGTACGCGCCGTCGAGCGCCGGGTCCTCCGGTGGCATCCGTCGGTCCGCCGCGAGGTCGTGTCATGACCGAGCGAAGCGAGGGCATCACAGGGCACGCCCAGTGGTCACCTTCGCCGACGAAGGAGGACTCGTGACCGTTCTGAGCCTGGTGCGGAGCGTCGTCCTCCTGCTCGCCGTGCCGGTGATCCTCTTCTGGGCGTGGTGGCTGGCGACGGCGCACAGCACCGACTTCTTCTGGCCGCCGCTGCGCCAGATCCTGGGCACGTTCGACGACACGTGGTTCCACGGCCGGCTCACCGGCGATGTGCTGCCCAGCCTGCTCCGACTGCTCGCCGGGTACGCCCTGGCCCTGGTGCTGGGAGTGGGCCTCGGCGTCGCGATCGGCTCGGTGCGCGTGCTCCGTGCCCTGCTGGAGCCGGTCCTGGAGTTCTTCCGGGCGATTCCCTCGCCCGTCCTGGTGCCGATCCTGATGCTGTTCGCCGGCATCGGGAACGAGATGAAGATCCTGGTGATCTTCTCCGGATGCGTGTGGCCGATCCTGCTGAACACCGTCGAGGGCGTACGCGCGCTGGACGAGGTGCTGAGCGACACCGCCCGCTGCTACCGGATGCGCCCGCACTCGCGGCTCGTCCACCTGGTCCTGCGGGGAGCGAGCCCGCAGATCGCGGCCGGCGCGCGGCAGGCGCTGTCCATCGGCATCATCCTGATGGTGATCAGCGAGATGTTCGCCGCGAGCAACGGGGTGGGCTTCACCATCATCCAGTTCCAGCGCAGCTTCTCGATCCCGCAGATGTGGAGCGGGATCATCCTGCTCGGGCTGATCGGCATCGCCCTGTCAGCCGTCTTCCAGGTGCTCGAGGCCCGGGTGCTGAGCTGGTACACCGGCCTGCGCCGCGCACAGCGAAAGGGTTGAGATGACCACCACGCCGACCGGGACCGCGGAGGACGCCTCCACACTGCTGGACGTCCGTGCCCTCCGAAAGGTCTACCCGGGCAAGGGCCGCGGTGTCGAGGCGGTCAGCGACCTGACGTTCACCGTGGGCGCGGGCGAGCTGGTCTGCATCGTCGGGCCGTCCGGCGCGGGCAAGACCACGCTGTTGCGCTGCGTCGCCGGCCTCCTGGACTGCACGTCCGGGGAGGTGGTGCTCGAAGGGCAGCAGGTGACCGGCCCGCCGACCGGAATGGCCATGGTCTTCCAGGAGTACGGCCGCAGCCTCTTCCCCTGGATGACCGTGCGCCAGAACGTCGAGCGCCCGCTGAAGGAGAAGAAGGTCCCCAAGGCCGAGCGGCGGCGGCTCGTACGGGAGGCGCTGGAGGCCGTCGGCCTGGCCGAGGTGCACGACGCCCACCCCTGGCAGCTGTCGGGCGGCATGCAGCAGCGTGTCGCCATCGCGCGGGCGGTCGCCTACGAACCGCACATCCTGCTGATGGACGAGCCCTTCGCCGCCGTGGACGCCCAGACCCGCGCCGAGCTGGAGGACCTCGTACGTGCTCTCTGGAAGCGCCTCAGAGTCACCGTCCTCTTCGTCACCCACGACATCGACGAGTCGGTCTACCTGGGACAGCGCGTCATCGTCCTGTCGAACGCGCCGACGGTCGTGCTGGAGGAGGTCAGGATCGATCTGCCGGACGAGCGCGACCAGCTCACCACGCGTTCCGGCCCGCGCTTCGCCGAACTGCGGGCCCACGTCTACGAACTCATCCAGCAGGCGAAGGAAGGCCACCGGCCGGCGGGCTGAGCGACGGTGCGCTCCGCCGGAGCGGCCGGTTCCTATAATCGTCATCGATTTTCCGAGGTTCCCCGACGGCCCATGTGGTGGACACGGGGCGGGTCGACGACGCGCCCGCGAGCGAGGAAGCATGCCAACGCACGAGCAGACCACGGACGCCGACCGGAACGCCGAACCCGTCGACATCACCGCCGCGATCCGGACGGCGATCGTCCGGGGGGACTTCGCGCCCAACCAGCGCCTCGTCGAGGCGGACCTGTCCGAGCAGTTCGGCGTCAGCCGCGGCGGCGTACGCGCGGCGCTGTTCGCGCTGACCAACGAGGGTCTGGTCGAGCGGATCCAGCACCGGGGCGCCCGCGTCCGCGCCGTCCCCCTGGACGAGGCGATCGAGATCTCCGAGGTCCGCATGGCCGTGGAGGGCCTGTGCGCCGCCAAGGCCGCCGAGCGCGCGACCGCCGAGCAGGCGGCCGAACTCCGCGGCATCGACGAGGCCATGCGCGCCGCCGTCGCGGACGGTCACGTGCTGCGGTACTCCGAACTCAACAAGGCCCTCCACGGGCGGATCATCGAGATCAGCGGTCAGCGGACCGCCGCCGAGGTGCTTCGGCGGCTGCGCGCGCAGAACGTCCGGCACCAGTTCCAGCTGGCCCTGGTGCCCGGCCGCCCGAACGTCTCGCTGGCCGAGCACCACGCCATCATCGAGGCGATCTTCGCCCGTGAGCCGGAGGCCGCCGAGCGGGCGGCACGCGCCCATCTGACCAGCGTCATCAAGGCGCTGCGCTCCGTCCCGTCCTGACGCGGCTACTGGACGTCGACCGGAGCGCCGCCGGCCTCGGGGCCGGGATCGACGGGCACCGGCGGGGTGCCGTGGGTGTGGAAGGACTCGATCGTCTTCAACCCCCAGGCCTGGCCCTTGGCGCGCTCGGTCTCGGTCCAGGTGATCGGTTTCCAGTCGGGGGCCAGCACCAGGCGCGCGCACGGGTTGCAGAGCTCGATGCGGTTGCCGCCGGGCTCGTAGACGTAGAGGAAGAAGGTCTGCTGGATGGCGTGCTTGTGCGGGCCGGTCTCGATGAAGACGTCGTTGTCGAGGAAGATGTCGGCGGCGCGGAGGATGTCCTCACGGGTGTCGGTGGCGAACGCGATGTGGTGCAGGCGGCCGTTGGCGCCGGTCCAGTCGCGCGTGTAGACGATGTCGTAGGACTTGTTGGTGAAGTGCAGCCAGCGCCCGGCGATGGCGCCGCTGTCGAGCCGGATCTGCTCGGTGGTGCGGCCGCCCAGCGCGTCCTGCAGGAACTCGGTGCTGGGCTCGACCTCGGCGGACAGGAAGTTGACGTGGTCGAGGCGGCGGACGCACACGCCCATCGCGGGGTAGGCCTGCGCCTGGTTCTTCAGCGACGGCTTCAGCTCGGGCGGCGCCTGGTACCACTCGCTCTCCCAGTACAGCTCCAGCTCGTGACCGTCGGGATCGCGGAAGACGTAGGTCGGGCCGATGCCGGGGTCGCCGTCGCGCCAGCCGACGCCCAGCCCCGCCTCCTCGATGGCCTTGACCCGCCGGTCGAGCGCCTCCTGGGACCACGTGCGCAGCGCGGTGCGGCGGATCCCGGAGGTGTGGTGGGCGGTGAGCTTGAGCGTGTGATGCTCGTAGTCGTCCCAGGTGCGCAGGTACACCGAGTCACCCTCGGCGCCGACCTCCGTCAGGCCCATGACGCGGGTGAAGAACCACCGGCTCCTGTCCGGCTCGGGCGTCAGCAGTTCGACGTTCCCGACGTGTGCGATCTCATGTGCGATGGTCACTGGGACCTCCGGGGAAAGACGGTTCCGTCCAGGAGCTTGCGGGCCGTGCGGACGACGCTGGACCGCCGTACCGACGTCCCGTCCAGTTCGACCGCGACGTCCAGCCGGCCGGTGGGATGCTCGATGCTCATCGGCTCACCCGGTGCCGGAAGCCGAGCGAGGTCGTGGCCGGCCGCGCCGTCCATCAGCAGCGCGGTCGCCACCGTGACGGCGCCGAGCACGCCGATCGAGGTGTGGACGCGCAGCGGGATGAACGTGCGCGTGCAGATCATCCCGTCCTCGCGGGGCGGCGCCACCAGCGTCGTCTTGGGGACGGAGCCGGCGGACACGTCGCCCAGCCCCATCAGCTTCCCGGCGCGCAGCCGCAGCGACTGGATCCGCTCGCGCAACTCCTCGTCACGGACCAGGTCGGCGACGGTCTCGTAACCGGTGATCCCCAGGTCGGACGCCGCGGCGACGACGACGGGCATGCCGTTGTCGACGCAGGTGACCTCGATGCCGTCGACGATGTCGCGGACGTTCCCGGTCGGCAGCAGCGCGCCGCACGCCGAGCCCTCGGTGTTCTCGAAGTCGAGGACGATCGGCGCCGCGGTGCCGGGCACGCCGGAGATCGCGGTGTCCCCGTCGTAGCGGGGGACACCGCCGGGGGTGGGGAACGACGCGGTGACGACGCCGCCGGAGTTGACCATCCGGATCCGCACACTCGTCTGCTCCGGCCCGGCCTCGACCAGACCGCGTTCGACCGCGAACGGCCCGATGCCGGCCAGGATGTTGCCGCAGTTCTGCCGGTCGGACACGGTCGGCTCGTCCACGCCGAGCTGCAGGAACAGGTAGTCGACGTCGACGTCCGGCTCACCGGCCGGGGAGACGACCGCGACCTTGCTGGTCAGCGGGTGTGCGCCGCCGATGCCGTCGATCTGCCGGGGATCGGGCGTGCCCATCACGCGCAACAGCAACGCGTCACGTTCGGCGGGGTCCGCGGGCAGGTCCTCGGCGAGGAAGTAGGCGCCCTTGGACGTGCCGCCGCGCATCACCATGCAGCGGATGCCGTCCGTCGTGTTCGCGCCGCTCATACCGGCCGCAACCCTTCCTCGCCGTAGCTCCGGGACAGGGCGAGCGCCCCGCCCCATGATGACAATCTGGCTCCAAAATTGTCAACAATTCTGCCTCAGATCCTCGCATGGAGGCAGCGGCGAGTACACGGTGCCGTGGAGTCGAACCGCGGGCCCTGACGGCGCCAGAGGTGGCCGGGCTCGTCGTCGGCGGCCTGGAGCGTCGCCGGCGCAGGCGAAGGCGCCCTCCCGTTGCCTTCGCGACCGGCGTGGCCGGTGTACAGATTGGACTGAAGCGGATCGTCTAGAACGGAACTATCCGCTATGGTCTCTTCTGCGTGATCTCACCGGAACGCGGAAGGACTTGATTCAGATGAGCGACACCACCGCCGTACACCGCCCCGGCCAGGGGCCGGGCCCGCGGGCCCTCACCGAGCAGGAGGCGGTCCGTCTTCTCGGCGGGCAGCAGTTCGGCGTGCTGGCGACCCTGAAGCGCAGCGGCCAGCCGCATCTGGCCTCGATGGTCTACGCCTGGGACCCGCACGAGCGGATCATCCGGATCCCGTCGGTCGCCGACCGCATCAAGGTCCGTCACCTCCTCAAGGATCCGCGCGCGACGTTCCAGGTGCAGGGCGAAACCGTGCTCTCCTACGCGGTGGCCGAGGGCGAGGCGGAGGTCTCGGACGTCACCACGCGGCCCGGCGACGCCATCGGCCGGGAACTGCTGCCGCTGTTCGGGATCACCGATCCGGCCGACGAAACGGAGTTCTTCGAGCGGATGGTGCGAGACCGGCGCCTGGTCATCAGGCTCCGGGTGTCACACCTGTACGGAACGGCCCTGGACGGTCCCCTGACGCGATAGCCGGGGTGTGGCACCTCCGTGTAGCACTCAGGGGGCCGCCGGGAACACCACCGGGACGCTGTTGATGCCGACGACCCCGGTCGGCCAGATCACCTGGGGCCGGGCGCCGGGGGCCAGCTCGTACTCGGGGATGCGGCGGTGCCACTCCTCCAGGACGATCCGCAGCTGGACCCGGGCCAGGTGGACGCCGATGCACCGGTGCGGCCCGCTGCCCCAGGTCAGGTTGTTGTACTCGCGGCCCGGGTCGAAGGCGTCCGGGTCGTCCAGCTCCCGGGGATCCCGGTTGACGGCGCCCATGGCCACCCCCACGGCGGCCCCCGCCGGAATGCGCACGCCCTCCAGGACGACGTCCTTGGCCGCCACCCGCGGGATGACGGCGTTGGGCGGGTCGATCCGCAGCATCTCCTCGATCGCCGCCGGGATGGCGGAGGGGTCCTCGGCGAGCCGGCGGCGCAGTTCGGGGTGCGTGGCCAGCCGGGCGAACATCAGGCTCAGCGCGCTCGTCACGGTGTCGACGCCGGCCAGGACGAAGATGAAGCAGAGGCCGATGGCCTCCTCGTCGGTGAACGGCTCGTCCGCCGAGTCGTTCTCGAACAGGTCGCGCAGAAGGCCGCCGGCCCGGCCGGCCCGGCACTCGGCGACGTGCGCGGCGACGTAGGCGTACAGCTCGGCCGCCGACCGCACCGCCTCGGGTGTCGCCTCGCCGGATCCGGACAGGTCGGCCAGCTGGACGATGACCTCGCGCCAGGAGAGGAGGCGATCGAGGTCGTGCGCGGGTATGCCGAAGAGGGCGAGGAACGCCGCGGCCGGTATCGGCCGCGCGAGCTCGGTGACCACGTCGCAGGAACCGCGTTCGGCCACAGTGTCGATGAGCGCGACCGCGTCGTCCCGCACCGCCTGTTCTAAGGTCGCGGCCGCGCGCGGGGTGAAGAACGGCTGGAGCAGG
This sequence comes from Actinoallomurus sp. CA-142502, assembly GCF_050936355.1. Lineage (NCBI taxonomy): Bacteria > Bacillati > Actinomycetota > Actinomycetes > Streptosporangiales > Thermomonosporaceae > Actinoallomurus > Actinoallomurus sp. CA-142502. The sequence goes on along the minus strand of NZ_JBNJMY010000001.1, from coordinate 6,147,809 downwards.
CGCCGGTAGCGGGTGTGGGCGGGCGGGTCGAAGGCGATGGGCACCAGCGGCACGGGGCTGCCGAGCGTGTCGAACGCCTGCTGCGACGAGAAGGTCCCGGGGTTCTTGAAGACGTGCTCGGCCAGCTCGCGCGTCGTGACGAGATAGCCGGTGTCGGCGTGCACCACGGGCCCTGCCGCGCGCAGGATCGCGTAGCCCTCACCTCGATCGTCGGCCATCGGCAGCCGGTCCATCCGGAGCAGACCCTCGTCCGTCGACTCTGCGGTCATCGCCATCTCGCTTCCGTGAGGCATCGTGGGCTTGATGCGCCGAATCGTATGAGTTGCCTGGATTGCCGTTAAAGCACCGAAAGGTCGCTTCGGCGCGTCGCTGTGCGCGGGCCTTGGCAACGGAGGCGAAATGGATATCGTCGAACCGGCCGTCGATCCTGACACGAAGGGAGACGGGCCGTTGACTCAGCCTGGCTGGTACGCCGATCCGTCCGGTGGCGACGGGCATCGCTGGTGGGACGGGACCCGGTGGACCGAGCACGTCAACCCGCCTCCGCAGCGGTACGGCACGGACCGGCCGGCGGGGCCGGGCGACGGGCCGGTCTTACACAAGACGCGTTACGGGGTCGAGTTGTACGCCGACGCGAATTCGATCACCTGGGACGGGACGACGATCGAGCTGGCGAAGGCGGAGTTCGTCGGATACACGGTCGTGCAGAACCGGATGCGAGGGCCGCTGAACATCGGCAGCGTGCACACCTCGACCGACTACCACTTCGAGATCGGGTTCTTCCCCGTCAACCAGGCGCCCGCCATCGCGTTCGAGGAGACGGGCCTGCGCGCGAAGACGTCGCCGTCCGACTGGCAGTTCCTCGTCGACCTGTCCCGGACGTACGTGGAGCCGCGGCTGCTCCAGCAGTACCTCGCCGCGATCGAGGCGGGGCAGACCGTGGAGGTCGGCAAGGTACGGATCAACCGGGACGGGTTCGTCGGCGGCGGCGTGTCGCACGCCTGGCACGGCATCGCGGGCGTCACCTTCGAGAAGGGCGACTACTTCGTCCACGAGCGGGGCGCCGCGAAGCCGATCCTGCGGATCCCGCAGCAGAACCAGAACGTCATGCTGCTCCCACAGATCTTCGACACGTTGAAACGCTGACGCCGGCCGCCCCCCGAGCGGCCTGACGGTTCCAGCATGACGGGTTCTCCAAGGGAGGCGTCGCGGTGAGTACGGACCTGGACCGGCCGCTCGCGGGGTTGCGCGTGGTCGAGTGCGCGACCTTCGTCGCGGGCCCGTCCGGCGGTATGGCGCTGGCACAGCTGGGCGCGGACGTCATCCGCGTCGACGCGATCGGCGGCGGGCCCGACCACCGGCGCTGGCCGCTCGCCCCGGCGGGCGGGAGCCTGTACTGGAACGGCCTCAACAAGGGGAAGCGTTCGGTGACCGTCGACCTGTCCGCGCCCGAGGGCCGGGAGCTGGTCACCGCGTTGGTCACCGCGCCCGGCCCGCAGGCCGGGATCCTCCTGGAGAACACCGGCCGCGCGTGGCTGTCCTACGACACGCTCGCGAAGAGGCGGCCCGACCTGATCCACCTGCGCATCCAGGGTCACGCGGACGGGCGGCCGGCGGTCGACTACACCGTGAACGCCGCGACCGGGGTCCCCGACGTGACCGGCCCGGAGACGACCACGACGCCCGTCAACCACGTCCTGCCGGCATGGGACCTGCTCACCGGCATGACGGCGACCACCGGACTCCTGGCGGCCCTGCACCGGCGGCAGCGGACCGGCCGCGGAGGCCTCATCGAGCTCGCCCTCGCCGACGTGGCACTGGCGAGCGTCGCCAACCTGGGCTGGCTGGCCGAGGCCCAGCTGAGCGGCCATGACCGTGCCAAGCAGGGCAACCATCTCTACGGCGCCTTCGGCGTCGACTTCGCCACCCGCGACGGGAGACGGGTCATGGTGGTGGCGCTGACCGCCTCGCAGTGGCGCGCCCTGTGCCGGGCCACCGGCACCGAGAAGGTGTTCGCGGCGATGGGGGAGGCGCTGCGGGCCGACTTCTCCCAGGACGACGACCGCTACCGCTGGCGGAAGGTGATCGAGCCCATCCTCCGGCCGTGGTTCGAGGACCGGACGGCCGAGGAGGCCGGGCGCGCGCTCGACGCCGCACGCGTGCTGTGGGGCCCGTACCGGACGTTCACTGAGGCCGCCGCGGCGGGCGACCCCCTGATCGCGCAGGTGGAGCAGCCGGGGACCGGGGTGGTCGCCTCGGCCGGCAGCCCGCTGCGCTGGTCCGGCGGCGGATCGGCTCCTCCGGCCGCCGCGCCCCGCCTGGGCGCCCACACCCACGAGGTGCTCTCCGACGTGCTCGGCCTCACGCGGGCGGACCTCTCGCGGCTGTCCGAGGCGGGCGTCATCGGCGGAGTGTCCCCCTGATCCTCGCTCGTCGCCGTACCGGCGTCTCCGATCCGACCGCACCACTGAGGCAGGGAACGCGATGGCACGACTCGCCCACACCGCCGGGCTCACCGATCTGCAGCAGGAGATCCTGAGCACCGTACGGGACTTCGTCAGCAAGGAGATCATTCCGCACGCCCGTGAGCTGGAGCGCTCCGACACCTATCCCCAGGACATCGTCGACGGCATGCGGCGGCTCGGATTGTTCGGCCTGATGATCCCGGAGGAGTACGGCGGGCTCGGCGAGTCGCTGCTGACGTACGCGCTCGTCGTCGAGGAGATCGCACGAGGCTGGATGAGCGTCTCCGGCGTGATCAACACGCACTTCATCGTCGCCTACATGCTCCAGCGGTACGGCACGGAGGCGCAGAAGCGGCACTTCCTGCCCAGGATGGCCGAAGGAGCCGTGCGCGGGGCGTTCTCGATGTCCGAACCGGACCTCGGCTCCGACGTCGCGGCGATCAGGACGCACGCCCGGCGGGACGGTGACGAGTACGTCATCGACGGCACGAAGATGTGGCTGACCAACGGCGGCAGCGCCAACCTCATCGCCCTGCTGGCCCGTACGGACGAGGGCGCGCGACGGCCGCACGACAACCTGACCGCCTTCCTGATCGAGAAGCCGGAGGGCTTCGGCGAGGTCCGGCCCGGGCTGACCATCCCGGGCAAGATCGAGAAGATGGGCTACAAGGGCGTCGACACGACGGAGGCCGTCTTCTCCGGCCTCCGGGTCGGGGCGGACGCGGTCCTCGGCGCCGCGCCGGGCACCGGCTTCCGCCAGATGATGGACGGCATCGAGGTCGGCCGGGTGAACGTGGCGGCGCGCGCCTGCGGCATCGCCGTCCGGGCGTTCGAGCTGGCCGTGGCGTACGCCCAGGAGCGCCACGCGTTCGGGCGGGCCATCGCCGGTCACCAGGCGATCGCCTTCAAGCTCGCGGAGATGGCGACCAAGGTCGAGGCCGCTCACCTGATGATGGTGAACGCGGCGCGGCTGAAGGATTCGGGGGAGCGCAACGACGTCCAGGCCGGGATGGCCAAGCTGCTCGCCTCCGAGTACTGCATGGAGGTCACGCAGGACGCCTTCCGGATTCACGGCGGCTACGGCTACTCGAAGGAGTACGAGATCGAGCGGCTGATGCGCGAGGCGCCGTTCCTGCTGATCGGTGAGGGCACCAGCGAGATCCAGAAGACCATCATCAGCCGGGGCCTGCTCCGCGACTACGGGGAATGACTCAGGGAGCGGCTTCGTCGAGCGGCACCGGCGTCACCGGGAGGACGGTGCGGCCTGCCGTCCGAACGCGCCGGCCTTCCAGAGGACACGGATGTGGTCGATCAGCGGCGGCCCGACGGCGCGCAGCGCCGCGACGTCGTTCTCCGCGGCGGCGTTGGTCACCATGGCGCTGGTCGCCGCGACGATCGTCTGGCACGTGAAGCGGCCCGCCTCGTCGGTGACGCCCAGCAGGTCGGCGAGCACCGTCGTGATGGTGCCCTGCAGCCGGCTCCGGCGCTGCACGGCGGCGGACCCGGCCGCGTACACCTCGATCAGGAACAGCCGGGTGTAGGGCAGCTCGGCGGCGAGCACTTCGAGGTAGGCGGTGAACGCCAGCTCGAACCGTCGCAGCGGATCATTGGCGACCTCGGGCGCGAGCGCGCCGCTCTCGTCGGTGCCGACCATCTCCAGCAGCCGCTGCATCAGCAGGTCGGCCGCGAACTCGAACGCGGTCATGAAGCAGTCGAGCTTGGAGTCGAACACCTGGTAGAAGGTCTGCCGCGACACCCCTGACCGGGCGAGTACGTCCGCGACGGAGGTGGCCACGTATCCCTTCTCGGCCATCACCTCCGCCATCGCCGCGCACAGCCGCGCGCGCTGGATGCGCTCCAGTTCGTCCCGAGAGAGCGCGTGCCGCCCGCGGGGCAGCCTGCGCGGCAACGACTCCGACACGCGTTCACCATAGTCCGCCGCCGACCCTGAAAGTGCCATGAGGGGCGGCGCCACGCCTGCCCAATGAGCAGGCTGTGAACGCCCGGTCACCTCTGAGGCGACGGTGACGCTTGGTCATCACCCAATGTCCGCAGAGTGAGACATATGCGCTGACCTGGGAATATGTGGCAATCGGGAGGCGGTTGCCTGACTCAAGGCACTCGGGGAGGCGGGCCATGAGCGAGTACGCGGTGGAGCGTGCACGGCAGATGTTCCAGGCGCGGCAGGCGAGCGAGAGCCGGCACTCGCGCCGGCCGGTCGCCGCGGAGACGCCCGCCGAGCCGGACGGTGACGCCGGCGATCTCATCGGCGCCCTGCATCTCATCCACTCACGGCTGCGCCGGCTCGACGGCCGGCTCCGTGCGGAGCACCGGCTCAACCTCACCGAGATGCACGTCCTCTCGGTGATCCCGACGGTCCCTCCGTCGCGGCGGACGCGCGGCGACGCGGCGGCGCGGCTGGCCAGGGACATCGAGCTCTCGCCCAGCGGCCTGACCCGTCTGGTCGACCGCCTGGTGTCGCGCGGCCTGGTGTCACGAGTCGAGGACAGATGGGATCGGCGCGTCACGCACCTGGTGCTCACCGAGCGGGGCCGCGCCGTACGCGACGTCGTCCTGCCACGGGCCGTCGCGCACATCCGGGACGGTTGCGGCGACGAGGGAATGCCGATCGAGCGGCTGCGGTGGGTGGCCGCGGTGCCCACCGGGCGAGGGGGGACGCCGAGAGGGTCCTGACGGCCGGCGGCCGTCTCCGATCGTTGCGCGGTCAAGCGATCCGAAGAAATCGCCGCTCACCGTCCTTGGGACGGATATCGCGTCCGACGCCACTGAGACCAACGAAGGCGGGCCCGACAATGGGGTAGGGCCCGCTCCGCCCAGCGCCGCCCGGTGAACCGACCGGCCGCGGCGACACGAATCGACCGGTCCCGAGCCAAAGGGGATGGCCTCGGGACCGGTCGACCATCGTGGACGTCGGGGAGTCTCCCGGCACTTGGCCGCGGCACGTCAGCTGAACCCGCTCCACGGGCGAGCGGCACATCGGCGGGAGCACCGGCTCGACCTCCGGCCGTCCCGTCCCCGCCATCCGGCCACCCTGTCGAAGCGGCCACGGCTTACGCGGCGAACCAACGGCTCAGGACACTAGGTGAGCCGGGGAATGACCGTCTCGGCCAGGCGTTCCATCTGCTCGGCCGGGTCGAACACCGGGGTGAACAGGATGAGTTCCGCGCCGGCCTCGGCGACTCGGCGCAGCTCACGGACGCAGTCGTCCGGGGTGCCCGCGACGGCCGCGCTCTCGATGTCCGCCGAACGGCGGCCGTACAGCCGCTCCAGCTCGGTGTCGATCCGGTCGCGCGCCCGGCCGGCGTCGTCGTCGACGGCGACGTAGACCCGTTTGGCGATGGCGAAGTCCTCTTCCGGCCGCCCCTCCTCGGCGAGCGCCTCGCGTACGGTCCGGACCTGGTCGGCGAACGCGGCGGTGGGGGAGGAGCCGGCGCCGAAGAAGCCGTGGCCGTGGCGTACGGCACGCCGCAGCAGGTTCCGGCCCGACCCGCCGTACCAGACGGGAGGGAAGGGCTTCTGGAACGGCTTGGGCTCCAGGGTCGCGTCCTCCAGCCGCCAGAACTCCCCGGTGAAGGTGACGCGCGGCTCGCTCCACAGCGCCCTCATCACCTCGAGCCCTTCGTGGAAGCGCGCGGCGTATCGGCCGGGATCGACCTCGAAGGCGGCGAAGGGCCGTCTCTTGCCACCGGTGCCGACGCCGACCTCGACCCGCCCCCGGCTCAGCTGGTCGAGCGTGCTCAGGCTCTGCGCCAGGTGCACCGGGTTGTGCAGCGTGGACACGAACACGGCGCAGCCGAGCCGCAGCCGGTCGGTGCAGGCGGCGGCGTAGGTCATCGTCTCGATCGGCCGGAGCACCGGATAGGGCCCGAGCAGATGCTCCTGTGCCCACGCGCTCTCGAAGCCGAGCTCCTCGGCGCGCGAGAGATAGGCGCGGAACGCCCCCGGATCGAACGCGCCGTCGGAGAAGAACTGCGGGATCGCGATGGCGAATCTCATGAGCCGCATCGTACGACGGGGCCTCCAGCGGCCCCGATCGCGCGGGGTCCAATGGGCCGCTGACCGGGGATTTTGCCCCGAAAACTGTCAGTACCGGCGGGGAGAATCGACCCATGGTCGCCACCGATCAGGCCGTTCTGGCCGACGTCCTCCTCCTGCTGGTCGAGCGCGAGGACCACCTCGTACGCCGCGTCGGCGAGGAGTGGATCTGCGTACGCCCGCGCCATCGGGGCGATCCCTGTAGCTCCGAGTTCACCACCCGGCGGTAGGGGGCGCGGGCTCACCCTGCCGGGGGCGTCCACGAGCCGTCGACCGCGATGCCGGCGGCCGCGGCGATCCGGTCGCGGGACTCCAGCAGCCGGGCGCGCAGCGACGGCAGGTCCACGCCGAGCAGCCGGCCGTCCCGCTTGACCGCCCGGCCGGCGACGAAGACGCTGTCCACCAGGCCGGGATGCCCGGCGGCGACGACCGCGCCGACGGGGTCGGTGACCGGGAAGATCGAGGGGTCCTCGGCGTCGAGCAGGATCAGGTCGGCGTCCTTGCCGACGGTGATGCTGCCCGTCCGGGCGTCGAGCCCGCACGCTCGGGCGCCGTCCACCGTGGCGAACTCGACGAGATCCCGTGCCGTGAGGCCGCCGTCCAGGCCGCGCTGCACGGCGAACGCCGTGCGCATCGTGGCGAACATGTCGCCGCCGGCGGACGGGCAGTCGTCGACCGACAGCGACGGGCGGATCCCGGCGGCGAGCATGCGGCCGGTCTCGGGCCAGCCCATGCCCATCTTCAACTCGACGTCCGGGCTGATCGACACCGAGCACCCCGCATCGGCCATCATCGCCACCTGGTCGTCGGATACGCCGTTGCAGTGCACGAAGGTCGTGCGATCGTCGAGCAGTCCGCGGTCCCGCATGTCGGCGATCGGGCGGCGGCCACTGGGCCAGCCGGTGGCGGAGTGCACGTGCACGCTCACGCGCAGCCCGAGTTCCCGTGCCAGCGCGACATCGGCGGCGGTGGTGTCCATCGTGGTCAGCTGCGGCCCGCGCAGGCCCAGCATCATGCCGTCGCCGGGCAGCTGGGACCGCACACGCGTCACCTCTGCCGCGATGTCCGGCTCGTCGGCGGTGCCCGCGCAGTAGCAGAACACCGAGCGGCCGGGCGCCACGCGCAGCGCCTGGATCGCGGCGTCGGCGTTCGCCGGGCGGTCGGAGCAGTGGAACCAGTCGATCATGGTCGTGACGCCCGAGTCGAGCGCCTCGATCCGGCCGAGCAGGTTGCCCAGGTACACGTCCTCCGGCTGGTAGTGCGGCTTGAGCGTGCCGTGCATGGCGACGCGGTACTGGTCGAAGGTCCAGTCCGCGCCGATGCCGCGGAACGCGGTCTGCCAGGTGTGCCGGTGGGTGTCCACGAAGCCGGGCATCACGATCTTGCCCGTCGCGTCCACGACCTCGGCGTCCGTCGCGTCGACGGCGGCGGCGACTGCGGCGATCCGGCCGTCCTCGACGAGCACGTCGCCCTGCGGGAGATCGCCCACGGCCGGGTCCATGCTGACCACCATGCCGCCGCGCAACAGTGTCCTCATCGGGCCTCCATGCATGCCGGGGAAGAGTTGACGTATCAACTCTAGAGATCGTGAAGTTGACGCGTCAACTCCCGTTCGTCGGTAGGATTCCCGCCATGGCGGAGACCCGGACGCTGGAACCCGAGGAGTGGGAGCTCTGGGACCTCTGGATGCGCGCGCAGCGCGTGCTCACCCAGGAGCTCGATCGTGTTCTGCGGCGCGACTTCGGCATCTCGAAGGCCGAGTTCAGCGTGCTCGTGACGCTGTCGCGGGCGCCCGGCCGCGAGATGCGCGTCAGTGAGCTCTGCGAGTCGCTCGCCTGGGAGAAGAGCCGCGTCTCCCACCAGCTGACGCGCATGGAGAACCGCGGCTTCGTGGAGCGCACCCAGTGCGGGGCCGGCGGCCGCCGCACCCGGATCGGGCTGACCGCCACGGGCCACCGCGCCGCGCAGAGCGCCATCCTCGGGCACGCCGGCAACATCCGCCGTTACTTCCTCGACTCGCTCACGCCCGAGCAGGCCGCGGCCATCCGGGCATGGAGCGAGCAGATGATCGACCAAGTCGAGCCGCCTCACGGCGGGTCCGACGGATGATCATCGCCCGCACCGTCCGGGCGAGTCGCGCCACGGAGCCCCGGCCCGCGTCCGCCACCTCGCCGACTCGCGTCAGCCGGAGGCGCGGGCCGTTCCGCCCGTCGCCGGCGTTGACGGCGACCGGGACGGCGACGCCGGGGGCGTGACCGAGGGCCGGGCGAGCGCGGCCAGGCCGTCGCCGTCCGGCCTCGGCGCCTCGCCGAGACGCGGCCGCGTGGTCGTGGCCGTCTTCGGGACGGGGGCACCCGGGCCCTTCCGCGGGAAGTAGTACCAGACGACGATCTCGTGGCCGCGTTCCTTGGCCGTCATCTGGACGCGCGAGATGACGCCCTTCGGGCCGATGTCGCGGCGAACGTGCCGTACGAACCCGCGTACCGGGCGCATGTCCAGGCCGCGGCCCTCGCCCGCGGCGTACTCGCGGACGAGAGCCTCGTCCTCGGCGCGCCGCTGTGCGGCGAGGTCGGCCCAGCCGTCGTAGCCGGTCTCTTCCACGTGTCCTCCCGTGACCGCCACCGGTCTCCGCGAAGAACACGGCCGCCGGCCCGGCGAGGGTTCACCGGGGGACGGCGCCGGCGACGCTCGCCTCCACCGGAAACCGCCGGTCGAGGCCCGTCATGGCGGCGATCCGGCGGACCGGGCCGGCCGGCGGCAGGACCAGGCAGATGCGGGTACGCCGGGCCGCCGCCTCCCGTCCGGCGCGCAGGATGACGCCGACGCAGGCGCAGTCGCAGAACTCGGTGGCCGTCAGATCCAGCACCAGGGGGCCGGCGCCGGCGCCGATCAGGTGCAGCAACTGGTCGCGGATCGCGGTCGCGTTGGAGGCGTCGGCTTCGGCCGGGAACGTCCCCACCGTCGCCCCGGACACCGTGGTGACCGAGAGCGGAGAACGGGTAGTGGATGGCATCGACGAGCCGCCTCGGAGTCGGGGACGAGGAGCCGCACTGCTGGACCTGTCGCCCGGTCGCGCGGGCGGTGCTGCCTCAAGGCTCTAATGCCTGACACGCACAGTCAAGCCGTCGCGACCGCCCGGCGTGGTGCGGGGGAGACGCGGGAGGAAGACTCGCTGACAGCCGCGCTGACAGTTGCACGGACGGTGTCAGACGGGTGGGGGTTCGGCGTCCCGGTCGCGCAGGTAACGCGTGTGGTCGCGCATCCGCCGTTCCTCCGAAGCGTAGACCTCGCCGGCCGTCCGGGACACCGAGTCGGCGATCAGGTCCAGCTGGGTGGTCAGCTCCTTCGCGGCGTCGCCGCCGTGCCGCGCGCCGTACCAGCGCGGCAGGTTGAGGTAGGACTCCAGGCTCGTCGGCAGGTCGGTGCGGATGGCCCGCGAGACCTCGTACAGCGCGTCCGGCGAGAGGCTGAGCAGGTCGTCGCGTTCCAGCACGTCGCGCAGCATCGCCGTGGTCTCCTCGAACCGTTCCACGGCCGGCGCCGGCAGCCGGTGCGCCGGGACCCGCGCGACCAGCCCGTCCAGGTCCGTGCGCAGCCGCGACGTTTCGGCGACGGTGTCGTCGATCACCAGCCGGACCTTCTCCGGCGGTGCGATGAGCGCCCCCGCGCCGTACAGGCCGGCCACGACGACCGGCCAGTACGGCCCGGCCGCCCCGGCGAAGTACAGTCCCAGGCCGGCCAGCCCGCCCAGGCAGCCGGCGAGGTTCTTGGCCGACCCGAGGTACCGCCACCACCTACTGGTAGCCACGGATCTCCCCGAAGACGGCGGACAGCGACTGGAGCCGGGCGTCGAAGGTACGGCCGCGGGTGAGCGCGGCGAGGGCGTTCATCTCACTCGTCGCCGACTCTCCGAACAGGATCGCGAACACCGGGATCCGCCGCAGCGCGAGCGGCTGCCGGCCGTACCAGGCGCGGAAGTCGGCGAGCGAGTCGCCCTGGTTGCTCTCCCCGTCCGACATGAGCACGATCGAGGTGATCCGGTCCGTCGCCGAGGACGTGCCGATCGCCGAGTACGCCTGCTCCAGGCTCTCGTAGATCGCGGTGCTGCCCCCGGCGGTCAGCTTCTCCGTGTTGGCGCGGATCCGCGCCAGCGTCGCCGCGGACCCGGTCGCGGGCAGGACGTACGTCGCGGGCCGCCGGGGCGTGCTGCTGAAGGGCAGCAGCGTCACCTGCTCACGGTCGTGGAACCGCTGGAAGCGCCCCGACAGTGACGTGTCCGCGCCGGTCAGCGCGGCCAGCGCCGCCTTCAGCGCCGCCAGCCGTGCGCCGCGCATCGACCCGGACACGTCCAGGACGTACACGGTGCGGGCGGGGCGGCGCAGGCGGTTGAAGTACGCGTCGATCAGCGCGTCGGCGGCCTCGGGACGGGCCGGGAACGGCAGTTCCGGCGGCTGGGCCCCGAACTCCGCGCCGGGACGGACCTGGGGCACGGCCGGCCGGCGGTGCGTCAGGGTCATGACGCGTCGCTGGACGGCGGGCCGCCGCAGGTAGCCGGTGAGCGAGCGCAGGGCCTCCGACGCCCGCTGCGAGGCCGAGGACAGCCGGGTCAGGGGATAGTCCGCGGTGACCACGCCGTCGGCCGGGTAGACGAGCGTGAGCGGCTCGGGCAGGCGGTGCGCGGCGTTCAGTGTGAGCAGCACGGACTCGTAGTTGACCAGGCCGTCCGCACGGCCCGGGTCGGCCGCGTAGGTGTCGGAGAGCCAGCCGGAGGAGCCGGAGGTGATCCGCTGGGCCGAGAAGAACCCCCGCAGGCTCGGCGCGACCCGTTCGACGGCCGGCGCGTCGAGGGCCGATCCGGTGCCGGAGAGCGCCGCGGCCACGCCGACGAGCGCGGAGAACCCCGAGTTGGACGACACCGGATTCGTCATGCCGTACGTGAACTTCCCGGCCGTCGCGGCGGCGGAGATCGCGGCCCAGGTCGGCCGCGTGCGGTCCCAGCCGAGCCGGTGCGCGGCCGACGCCCGCAGCCCGAGCAGCACGGGGGAGGACATGATCTTGACCGAGGGGCCGAGCCGGCTCTGCGCGGCCGGGTGCAGGGCGAGGTAGCGGTTGGAGGAGAACCAGATCGCGTCGTGGCCGCGGCCCGCCGATCCGTCGAGCACCTCCTGGACCCCGGCGAGCGTGCCGGTGTAGTCGACCTTGACCGTGACGCCGATGTCCTTCTCGGCCTGGTCGAGGATCGGACGCATGTCGGCCAGCTCGCTGCCCGCCAGGATCCGCACCGTCCCGCCACGGCCGCCGGAGTCGCCGTCGCCGCCACCGGTGCACGCGGCGACCAGGCTCAGCGCGCCCGCGATCGCCGCGAGCCGCCACGTCCTCACGCGAGTTCGCCCCGTTCGTGGGCGCGGGCGAGGTGGGCGCTCGCCCGGGTCATCTCGGCGCCCAGCGCCTCCACGGTGGACTGCATGTTCTCCACCGCCTGCACCTTGTAGGCGTCGATCGTGTCGATCGTCCGGTAGATCTGCTCGAACGACTTGCGCAGCGTCTCCAGCCCGACGGCCGGGTCGGCCGCGATGCGCTGGATCTCCCCGCTCTGGCTCTCGAGTATCTCGGCGTTCGCGGCGATGATGTCCTCGGTCGTGCCGCGCAACGCGTTGACCTGCTCGATCACGAGCTTCTGGCTGGACAGGGCGGCGGCGATGGTGACCGCGATCCGCAGGGCCGACACCGTGGTGGTGGCCGCCCGGTCGACGCCCTTGACCAGTTCGTCGTTGTTGCGGCGCACGGTGTCCAGCGCCAGGTACCCCTGGGCGCAGACGGCGAGCTGGGTGAGGATGTCCTGGTGGCGCTGGCGTACGGGGAACAGCACGTCGGCGCGCAGGGCGTTCGCCTTCTCCTCGTCGGGCGTCCGGCGGATCCGATCCTCGACCGCGGCGTCCAGCGCCGAGGCGAGCACCGCGTACTCCTGGAGCTTGCCCATCGTGGCCCACAGGGCGGCGCGCTCGTTCTGGATCGCGGCGTTGTCGCGGCGCAGCTCGTCCTGGCCCGACCGCAGCGAGGCGACGATCTTGTTGATGTTGACGTTCGCGGACTGGTAGCGGGACACGAAGTCGCGCAGGGACCGGCCGAAGGGCAGCTTGGCGAGCAGCCTGCGGCCGGTGAGCCGGCCGGCGTCCTTCGGGTCGAGGTCCTCGACCGTGCGCCGCAGCTCCACCAGGCCGCCGGCCACGCGCTTCTGGGCGTCGGCCGCCTCGCCCCTGGCCCCGGAGAGGGCGGCGACGGAGCGGTTCAGCATCCGGTTCGCGGCCTGCGCCGACGAGCGCATCTCGCCGGCCCCGAGACCGGACACCTGCCCGATCTTGGCCAGGAACTCCGGGCTGCGCGGGTCGAGGCCGGCCAGCTCGTCCACGTACGCACGCGCGCGTTCGGTCAGGGCGTCGCGTGTCGCGTCGTCGAGGGGGATGAGGGTCTCGGCCCGTTCCGCCGGCACGGCGGCGACGGGCTCGGGCGGTGACAGGAAGAGGTCACCGGTCTCTGCCATGAGGTTCTCTCCTTCGATGGCGGCGTTCACCCGTACGCCTTGGCGACCCCGGCGAGCAGGTGTTCGAGGGTGTCGTAGGAGGGGGTGTCGACCACGTCGATCAGGTCGGTGCGGACGGGCACGTGATGGTCGGCGGTCACCGCCGCGAACCGTGCCGGGTCCGCGGTGCGGAAGCCGTGCAGGGCGGCGAGCCGCTGCAGCTCCGGGTCGGAGGTCAGCAGGCGCCCGACGCGGTCGCCCCCGTCGTCGAACGGGATCAGCGTGTGCCGGGACTGCACGGTCGGCGTGGGGTACATGAGCACCATCCCCGCCTTCAGCAGATTCCGTACGGCGGCGTCGACGAACTGCGCCTCATAGACGCAGACCAGCGGCGCCTTGCCCATGCCGAGGGACAGGTAGTCCGCGAACGGGCCCTCGGTGGTGTTGTCGGTGTAGCCCTGGTCGACGAACAGCCCCGTCAGTGTGGGCAGCACGCGGCGCTCCTCCGCCGCGCCCCGTACGACCGCGTCGCCGTTGGCCACGTACGAGGCGATGGCCAGGTACATGGCGGCCGAGTTGGAGCTGCGCGGGTCGGTCGTGGAGACCAGGACGTCCCGGCGCACCGGGTACGCCGTGTTGTGCGGGAGCCGGTCCCAGCGCGTGTGCCGCGCGACCAGCCCGAGGTAGCGCGAGACGTCGAACGTCCAGACCGGACCCTGCCGCTTCGCGACGCCGGCGCCGGCGAGGAGATCGGCGATCGGCCGGAACGTCGCGATCGCCATCGGCGACGCGAACGGCGCGTACCGGGCGGTGACGTGCCGCTGCTGCTGGATCCGGTCGGCCGCCGGCGCGCTGGAGGGGAACGCGAAGTCGTACCGGCTCAGATCGACGGAGGTGGCGATCTGGCGGGACCCGGCCGAGTCGACCTCGACCGTGAGCCCGTCGCGGGCGAACGCCTTCCGCACCGCGGGGTCGGCGAAGAACGCCTCTTTCTCCGAGCCGATGACGCCGTGGACCGTGGTGGTCCGGTGGGACGAGCCGTGTCCCCGCAAGAGTGCGATCACCACGCCGGCGAGCAGAACCACCGCCAGTGCGATCGAGAGTATCCGCCGCATTTAGCGGTGATTCTCCGCGCCGTGATCGACCGGCGGAGGACGCATCGATGGCCGGGGGGTGACCGGGACGTGACGCCTGTGGGGCGCCGGGCTCCCGGCGTCGGGTCAGAGCGCGGCGAGGGACGCCAGGACGCGGTCGGCGAAGTCGGCGAAGGCGTCGGTCAGCTCGTCCACCGGCACCTGCGGCGGGTAGACCAGCACGATCGAGACGCCCATCGCGCGCAGCTCCGCCGCGCGCTCGGCGGTCGGCGGGGCGGCCTCGGCGACCAGCTCGATGGCGTCCGGGTCGCGGCCCGCCGCCTCCGCGGCCCGCCGGCACTCGGCGAACAGCGGTGCCGGGTCGGCGACCGCCGGGAAGAACCCGTCGGCCAGCCGTCCCGCGCGGCGTGCCGCCGCGACGCTGTGCCCGCCCATGATCAGCGGGATGCCGCCCGGCCGCACCGGTCTCGGTCGGCAGCGCACGCCCTTCAGCCGGTGGTGGCGTCCGTCGAAGTCCTCGTCGTTCCACAGCGCGCGCAGCACCCCGACGTACTCCTCGAACCGGGCGCCCCGGTCGTCGAAATCGACGCCCACGGCTTCGAACTCCTCGCGGAACCAGCCGAGGCCCACGCCGAGCGACAGCCGCCCGCCCGACAGGAAGTCGAGGGTCGCGGTCTCCTTGGCCAGCACCACCGGGTTGCGCTGCGGCAGGATCAGCATCCCGGTGACCAGCCGGACCGTGGAGGTCAGCCCGGCGACGTAGCCGAGCCAGGCGAGCGGGTCGGGGTAGGGCCACTCGGCCGGTACCGGCATGCGCCCGTCGGCGGAGTAGGGGTAGGGCGTGTCGTAGGAGGCGGGCAGCACGACGTGCTCGGGCACCCACAGCGAGTGCGCGCCGTACCGCTCGGCCAGCGTCGCGATCAGGCGTGCCGCCTCCGGTGAGTCGAACGGCGGCATGCTGGGGGACAGCAGACCGACCTTCATCCGGCCTCACTCCTTCCGTGCGCGCCGCTCAGGGAGGCGGCCAGCAGCTCGCCGAGCCGGTCGGCGACCGCCACGGTCGTCAGGTGGGTGTTCGCCCGGGGGATGAGGGGCATCAGCGATGCGTCGGCGACGTAGACGTTCTCCAGGCCGTGCACCCGGCCGCGCTCGTCCGCGACCGCCAGAGGATCGTCCTCGGGGCCCATCGCGCACGTCCCGACCGGATGCCAGTAGCCGTTCGCGTCCGCGAGCACCGACTCCCTCTCCCGGCGCTCGGCCGGCCACGGCGTCAGCCCGGCGAGACCGGCCAGCGGCACGCTGCGCGCCAGCTCGTGCGCCAGGTCGATTCCGTCGAGCACCACCTGCTGGTCGTGGCCCTCGGGGTCGGTGAAGAAGCCGTGCTCGATCACCGGCGGCTCCTCCGGATCCAGCGACCCGGCCCGTACGGAGCCGCGCGCGTCCGGGGCCATCGCGAACACGTAGAACCCGGCCGTCAGCGGCCCGTTGTACAAGCCCTGCGCGTCCTCGGCCGGCGCGGCCGACGGCACGATGTGAAGGTCCCAGAACTCGTCGCGGGCCACACTGGAGCGCGCCTTGATCACCGTCTGGGCGAAGTAGGACTCGGCCGCGTCGGGCATCGCGGCGTGCAGGCTCTCCAGCGGGTCCAGCATCAGGCCGAGCGAGCTGTGGTCGACGAGGTTCTCCCCGACGCCGTCGCGGGGGTGCAGGACCGGCGCGCCGAGCCGGCGCAGCACCGCCTCGGGGCCGACCCCGCTGCGCATCAGCAGCGGAGGGTTGCCGTACGTCCCGCAGCATAGGATCACCGCGTCGGCGGTCAGCAGCCGCTCGCCGTCCTCGCCCGCCACGACCAGCCCGGTCGCCCGCTCGCCCGCGAACTCCAGCCGTACGGCGAGGGACCGGGCCACGATCCGCAGGTTCGGGCGGTCGCGCGCCGGGTCCAGGTAGGCGAACGCGGTGTGCCAGCGGGTGCCGCCCACGGCGTTCAGCGGCACCCAGCCCACGCCCTCGCGCTCGTGCTCGGCGTTGACGTCCTCCAGGTACGGCAGGCCGAGCGCGCGCGCCGCCTCGATCACCGCCTCGTGCCAGGCGGTGCGGTCGTCCGGCGCCACGGGCCGCACGCGCAGCCGGCTCACCGCCCGCCGCAGGTACGGCCGCAGCGTGGCGTTGTCCCACGAGCCGCCGGAGTACGCCGCCCAGGCGTCGTAGTCGGCGGGCGCGCCCAACGTGGCCCAGCATCCGTTGTGCGCCGAGGAACCGCCGATCACCCGGGCGCGGGCGCAGCAGGACGGCCCCGGGCTCCAGTCGTGCCCGCGGGCCGCCGAGCGCGCGTCCAGGAGTTCGGCCGGCCAGCGTTCGACGTCGAACGTGCCATAGTCGGGCCCGGCCTCGACCAGTCCGACGCTGGTCCGTTCGTCCTCGCTGAGCCGGTTCGCGAGTACGCAGCCGGCGGCGCCGCCACCGACGATCAGTACGTTGAAGTGCGTCTGCCGCACAGAAGGTCCCTTCGGAGGTCGGCGTCAGGCGGGTTCCAGTCCGGCGAGGCCGGTGCGTGGTCCGGTCAGGTCCTCGCCGACCGCCGTGACCGTGTCGGCGAGCCGCGCGCCGGCCCGCACGCGGGCGTCCGGCAGCACGACGGAGCGCTCGATCCGCGCGCCGGGCTCGACCACGCAACCGGGGAACAGCACGCTGGACCGTACGACGGCGTCGCCCGGCACGACGACGCCGTCGCCGAGCAGGCAATGCGTCTCCGCGTCGAAGCGCGGGGGACCGCCGGCCAGCGTCCGGGGCAGGTCGGCCGGCGGCAGCGGGCTCGGCCGCTCCAGCAGCCTCATCTGCTCCAGGTGGTAGCGCTCCACGGTGCCGATGTCGGCCCAGTAGCCGGAGACCGGGTACGCGAGCACGTGCCGGCCGTCGGCGATCATCGTGGGCAGCACGTCGCGGCTGATGTCGTGCTGCCAGCCGTCCTCACCGAGCGCCGCCAGCGAGCCGAGCACCTTCTCCAGCACTTCCGCGCGGAACAGGCAGAAGGCGGTGAACACCAGGTCCGACGTCGGCTCGGCGGGCTTCTCCACCAACCGTCGCACCCGCAGGTCCCCGTCCACCTCGACCATGCCGAACAGCCGCACGAAGCGGCGCTCGATCCGCTGCACGCCGATCGTGACGTCCGCGCCCGCGTCGCGGTGCGCGGCCACCATCGGCCCGTAGTCGAAGGTGTAGACGTGGTCGGCGTGCTGCACCAGCACGTCGCGGACGCCCGGCCCGAACACGTACTCGGCGTTGGTGAGCAGCGCGTCGGCGGTGCCCGACTCGGGCGGCCGTGGCGGCAGCGGTGCCCCGGGCGGCAGGTCGCCCGAACGCACCAGCGTGTCGTGCGGGCCGAAGTGGACCCGGACGCCCGCACCGTCCCAGTGCGTGGCGAGGTGGTGGACCAGGTCCCGTTCGCGGTGCATCGACAGCAGCACCACCTCCGGGATCCCGGACCGCGCGGCGTTCGCCACGCTGAAGTCGACCAGGCGGCAGGACGCCGCGTAGGGCACGAGTGGTTTGCACATGTCGTCGGTCAGCCGGCCCATCCGCTCGCCGAGGCCGCCGGCGAGCAGCGCGGCACGGACGTCACGCATCATCCGATCCCTTCCGCCGTGGGTCACCAGGTGCGGCCCTGCGGGCCGCTCTGGGGCAGCAGGTCGCACAGGAGCCGTACGGAGGCCGTCGTGCTCTGCTCCCGCGGCAGCAGGGCGTCCTCGTGCTCGACGTAGAGGACGCCGCGGAAGTCCTCGTCGAGCAGCGCCGACACGATCGCGGGCCACGGCATCTCGCCGGCGCCCAGGGCACGGAACCGGATCGGCGGTCCGGGCCCGTACCGCGACCAGCCGGCCCCGGGCGGCGCCTCCGGACGGCCCCAGCGCTGCAGGTCCTTCGCGTGCGCGGCACCGAGGCCGGCGCCCCAGCCGCGGACCGAGTCGACCGGGTCGTGGCCGGTGGCGGCCAGGTTGGCCGGGTCGACGCACAGCCGTACCGAGGCCGACGGCTCGGTCTCGGCCGCCGCGTCGAGGAGCTGCCGGGCGCTGGCCCGGTCGTAGACGACCTGCTTGGGGTGCGGCTCGACGAGGAGCGTCACGCCGTGCTCGGCGGCCAGCCGCAGGATCGGCCGCGCCTCCTCGCACCAGAGGGCGATGTTGTCCGCCCAGCTCACCGCGCTGTGCCACCACGACAGCCAGCGCGCCACGTCCGGGACCCCGTACATCAGCCGGACGTGGGGCGCGCCGAGGTCGGCGGCGAGCCGCACGGTGTCCATCGCGGATCGCAGCGCGTGCTCCCGCTTGTCCGCGGCCGAGCCCGCGAGGACCGGGTCGGTGTGCGGGCCGTGCGGACCGAGCAGCAACTGGCTGTCGCGGCTGTTGCTCACGCACTCCACCGCGGTGCCGGCGACCGCCGCGCGCAGCTCGGCCCGGTGTTCCCTGTCCCGCGCCCAGCGCACCAGGTCGACCAGGCCGGACGTGCTGTCGGTGGGCAGGTCCACCGCGTCCACACCGCAGCGCGCGGCGTGCTCCAACGCGGCGTCCAGCCGCGACCCGCCCCAGGCGGCGAGGCACAGCCCGACACCCACCGGCCGGTCCCCGGGGCTCCGCAGGGGGCGGCGCGCGGACCGCGCGCGGTGGTTCGGTGGGTGGGGGTCGGGTGGCTTGTCGGTGGGGTTTGTCGCGTTCGCGGGTGGTGTGGGGTTGTTTGGTGGGTGGAGGTCGGGTGGCTTGTCGGTGGGGTTTGTCGCGTTCGCGGGTGGTGTGGGGTTGTTTGGTGGGTGGAGGTCGGGTGGCTTGTCGGTGGGGTTTGTCGCGTTCGCGGGTGGTGTGGGGTTGTTTGGTGGGTGGAGGTCGGGTGGCTTGTCGGCGGGGTCTCCCGCGTTCGCGGGCGGTGTGCGGTGCTCCCGTGGGTCGAGGTCGAGCGACCGGACGGCGTGGCCCACCGCGCTCGCGGGCGGCCGTACCTCCCCGTCGTCGCGTGCGAGGCTCCGCAGCGCCGCGTACACGGCCTCCGCCGGCCGGTCCACCGGCACGACCTCGGCGGCGCCCGCCTCGGTGCACAGCCGCCGGTCGAGCTCGGCCAGAAACGGCGGGCAGCCGCGCAGGACGCCGCCGCCGGCGGCCACCGACCACGCGCCGGTGAGCCCGGCGCGATCGCGGGCGGCACGGACGCCCAGGACGAGCTCGCCGACCGCCGCCGACACCAGCGAGGCCGCCACGGCGTCACCGTCGAGCCAGGCGTCGCAGACCGCCGGCGCCAGGGCGGCGACCGCGGCCTTGGGGAACGCCTCGGCGGCCAGCGCGCGGGCCAGCTCCACCGGCGACCGGCCCCCGGCGAGACCGGTCAGCCGGGCCGCGATCGCGGTCGCGGATCCGCGCCCGTCCGCGGCGCGGACGGCGGCGCGCAGCCCGTCCAGGCCGAGGGTGAAGGCGCTGCCCTCGTCGCTGCCGAGGTACTCGCAACCGCCGACCCGGCACAGCGCGTCCGCGCCGTCGGCGGCGGCGAATCCCGAGCCGGTGCCGCACACCAGCACGACACCGCGGCCGGAGAGCGGCGGCGCGACCAGCCAGGGCACGCAGTCGTTGGAGACCAGCAACCGCCCGCGCACACCGGCCGCCCGCGCGAGGTCGCGCAGGCGGAGCGGCTCGTCCGCACCGACGTCCAGGTCGACCGCGGCGGTGGCGATCCACCCCGTACCGTCCCGCCCGTCCAGCGCCGCCGCGACGTCACCGAACAGGTCGCGCAGGGTCCGCGCCGCCGGTCCGGCTCCGACCGAGGCCGGGTTGACCGACCCGTAGGTCCTGACCTCCCCGGCCCCGGGAAGGACCGCCGTCGTCGTACTCCCACCCGCGTCGACCGCCCACAACGCGGTCGTGAGGCCTCCTTCGTCGGGGGGAGTGACCACCGGGCCGTGCTTTCTGGTTCCCTCGCTTCGCTCGGTCACGGGGCCTCCTTCGTCGGAGGGGGTGACCACCGGGCCGCGTTTTCTGGTTCCCTCGCTTCGCTCGGTCACGGGCCGCCCACCGGGACGTCGTCGGAGACGGTGCGGAGCAGGGCCTGCCGCACCTCGTCCTCGGTGACGTCTTCGGCGATGAGCGTGGTGCCCAGCTCGACCGGGAGGACGAAGCGCAGGCTGCCGTCCCGGATCTCGCGGATCTTGTCCAGCGCGCCGAGCACGTCGTCGATGCGCGGCACGGAGCGGAGCTGTTCGAGCCGCACCGGAAGGCCGAGCCGCCGGATCAGGTCGACGATCCGCTCGGCGAGGGCGGCGTCGAGCAGGCCGCGAGCGCGGGAGATGTCCAGCGCCACGACCATCCCGTACGCGACCGCCTCCCCGTGCAGGACGGGCCCGTACCCGGTGGTCGTCTCGACCGCGTGCCCGACGGTGTGCCCGAAGTTCAGCGGGCGGCGCAGATCCACCTCGTACGGGTCGCGGCCGACGAGTTCGGTCTTGATCGCGCTGGCCGCCCGGACGAGCGGCCCGACCGCCGAAGAATGGCATCCCACCAGCGCGTCGGTGTGCCGCTCGATGTATTCGAAGAGTTCCGGTGAGGCGATTATCGCTTTTTTCAGGGCTTCGGCAAGTCCTGAGCGCGCCTGCCGCGGGTCGAGCGTCTCGAGGAACTCCAGGCAGGAAATGACGGCGCGCGGCTGGTAGAACGCGCCGACCAGGTTCTTTGCGGCATTGTGGTCGACCGCCACCTTTCCGCCGATACCGGCGTCGACCTGGGCGAGAAGGGTCGTGGGGACGTTGATGTACGGCACGCCGCGCATGAAGGCGCTGGCGACCCAGCCGACGGTATCCATGATCATTCCGCCGCCGAGGGCCACCACCACGTCCCGGCGTGCGAGGCCGAGCTGGGCCAGCCAGTCGAGGAGCCGGTAGGCGGTGTCCAGGCTCTTGCTGCGTTCGCCGGCGTCGACGACCATGCTGCCCAGCAGCAGGCCACGCTGGTCGAGGGTCTCGGTGAGCCGGTAGGCGGGAAGCGACGCGACGGTGCGCTCGGTGATCACCGCGGCGCGGCGTCCGTCGAGTTCGCCGATCAGTACGTCGGCCGCGGCCGACGCTTCGGGCACCACATGGATGCGGTAGGTGTCCCGTCGTTCGAGGCTGACCTCGATGGCCGACGAGTTCGCGGACAGTGGGATCCGATCACGAACGATATAGCTGTTCTCGGCCATCGGACTCCTTTTTTACCAAGATCCACCAATCGGGTCAGGCAGGCCACTCCGGTGCGAGAGTAATCTTCTCGGCCAAATGTTTATCAAACACGACTTTGGGCCAAAGATCGTGATGATGCACCTGAGCGAGGGCGCCGTTCCCGGCGCCGAACCAGTGACGCCGCCGGTACGAGGGGCGTCGACCCTCACAAACCGATCACCCCGACCGACGAGCCGATTCCGGAACCCGCCGATCGTGCCCGAAAGCGCGTGTCACGAGGCCGGACCGTGCTGACGATGGTCGTCGGCAGCGGCTACCTCGGCGGCCGCATCGGCGCCCGCATGCGTGGGCTGGGCGGCCGGGCGGTCCTGTGCTCCCGGCGCCCGCCGACCGCCCGGTCCGCGGACGGCACGCCGTGGAGCGAGCTCGACGTACGGGACGGCCGCGCCTGCGCCGAGACGGTGCGGCGCCTCGCGCCGGACGCCCTGGTCGTCGTGCACGGGCCCTCCGACATCACCTGGTGCGAGCGGCACGCCGACGAGGCCATGGCCGCGCACGGCGCCGGCGCCGCCAACCTCGCGGCCGCCGCCGACGGGCGGCCCGTCCTGTTGATCTCGACCGACAACGTCTTTCCCGGCACCCGCCACAGCTACGGCGAGTCCGATCCGGTGGCGCCCGCCAACGCGTACGGCCGGGCGAAACTGGCCGGCGAGCGGACCCTCCTCGACACCGGGAACGCCCTGGTGCTGCGGGTCAGCCTCGTCTACGGCTGGGACCCCGACGGGCACCGGCCCAACTACTTCACCACCTGCGTGCGCGGGCTGCGCGACGGCCGCGCCGTCCCGGCGCCCGCCGACCACTGGAACACCCCGGTCCTGGTCGACGACGTCGCCGCCTGGTCCGCCGCGCTGCTGCACGCCGGGCGTACGGGCGTGCTCCACCTGGGCGGGCCCGAACGCCTGTCCCGGTACGAGTGGGCCGGCCGGATCGCCAAGGGACTCGGCCTGGACGACCGGCCGATCCGCCCGACCGCCAAGGCCGGTACGCCGTACGCCTGCCGGCCCGACAACGCCTGCCTGCACAGCGAGCGGGCGGCGGACCTGCCGGAGCTGGCCGGGCTGCGTCCGGCCGACGTCGACGAGGGCACCCGCCGCCTGGCGTCCGTGGCCCTCGCCGAGGCAACACCCGAACCACGACCTGCGGAGGATCGCCTGTGAGCGAGCGAACCGACGAAGGAGGGGCCGTGACCAGACGCGTCTTCCTCGCCAGCAAGCGCGCGGTGGTGACCTACGCGCCCGAGCCGGAGACCGGGCAGCTGCGCGCGTGGCTGGCCCCCGGGGGCACCGGGAACGTCGTCGCCGAGCAGGCCGGCTACCTGGACGTCGCGTGGATCGTCAGCGCGGACAGCGACGACGACCACCGGGCCGCCCTGGAGAACCCCGACGGCATGCGCATCGAGCTGCCGTCGGGCCGCGGGGTACGCCTCCACCAG
This sequence comes from Actinoallomurus sp. CA-142502, assembly GCF_050936355.1. Taxonomy (NCBI): domain Bacteria; kingdom Bacillati; phylum Actinomycetota; class Actinomycetes; order Streptosporangiales; family Thermomonosporaceae; genus Actinoallomurus; species Actinoallomurus sp. CA-142502. The sequence continues at coordinate 6,124,996 of NZ_JBNJMY010000001.1, read as the reverse complement.
CTGCGCCACGACCGCGAGACCTTCCGCGTCGTGCAGAACTTCTTCACCGCCGAGCTGATGTGGGCCGGCAACAACTACGGCTGGGACCGGTGGACGCAGCCGTCCTTCGGCGACGAGACGCGGGCGGCCTGGGAGCGCTTCGGGGAGTTCACCGAGGACTTCGCCGGCGAGATGCTGCGGCGCTCCGAGGGTGAGTCCGACCCGGTCTTCCTCGTCCATGACTACCAGCTCGTGTGCGTCCCCGCGCGGCTGCGGGAGAAGCGCCCCGACGCGCCGATTCTGCTGTTCGTGCACATCCCGTGGCCCTCGGCCGACTACTGGCGCATCCTGCCGCGCGTGATGCGCGTCGGTGTGCTGGAGGGCATGCTCGCCGCCGACACGATCGGCTTCTTCGCCCGCCGCTGGAGCGCGAACTTCCTCGCCTGCGTCGCCGACCTGCTGCCGGACGCCGAGGTCGACCTTCAGGCCGGCACCGTACGGCGCGGCGGGCACCTGACCCGGGTCCGCACCCAGCCGCTCGGCTACAGCCCCGAGACGCTCCACCGCCGCGACGCGCGGCTGCCCGACGGCATCGCGGAGTGGGCCGGCGACCGCCCGCTCGTGGTGCACTCCGGGCGCACCGACCCGATCAAGAACGGTGAACGCGCGGTACGCGCCTTCGTCCTCGCCGTGCGGCGGGAGGAACGGCTGCGCGACGCGCGCATGCTGGTGCGGATGAACCCGAACCGGCTGTACGTCGAGGCCAACGCGGAGTACCGACGGCGCGTGGAGAAGGCCGTCGCCGAGGCCAACGCCGAACTGGGGCCCGACACCGTGCGCACGCACTGCGACAACGAGGTCGGCCACAGCTTCGGCTGCTTCGAGCGCGCCGACCTGCTGATGTTCAACTCCACCGTCGACGGCCAGAACCTCAGCGTCTTCGAGGCGCCGCTGGTCAACGAGCGCGACGCCGACGTGGTGCTGTCGGAGATGGCCGGCGCGGCCGAGATCCTCGGCCCGGTGTGCCGTACGGTCAACCCGTACGACCTGGTCGAGCAGGCCGACGCGATCGCCGCCGGGCTGCTCGCCTCTCCGGCCGAGCGCGCGGAGGCGGCACGGCTGCGCCGCGAGACCGCGCGGCCGTGGACGCTCGAGTCGTGGGTCACCGCCCAGCTCGCCAGCCTGGACGTGCGGTGATGGAGGCGACCGACGCACGGGCCTTCGCCTACTACGAGCTCGGCGACGCGGAACTGGTGCACGGCGAGGGCGTCCGCGTGTGGGACTCCGAGGGCCGGGAGTACCTCGACTGCGTGTCTGGCACCTTCAACCTCGTGCTCGGGCACAACCACCCGGCGGTGGTCGCGGCGGTGCGCGGCCAGCTCGACGACCTGGTGTTCGCCAGCTCCTCCTTCCGGACCACGCCGACCGACCGGGTGATGGAACTGCTCGTGGAGCTGAGCCCGCCCTCGCTCACCCGGGTCAACCTGCGCAGCACCGGCGGCTCGACGGCCAACGAGGGCGCCATCAAGATCGCCCAGTGGCTCACCGGGAAGCGCGACGTCATCGTGCCCTTCCGCGGGCACGTCGGCCAGAGCATCGCCGCCACGAGCTACAACGGGACCTCACGGATGCGCGAGCCGTTCCCGTACCACCTGCCGGGCGCCGTGCACGTGCCCGAACCGTACTGCTTCCGCTGCTTCTACCGGCAGACACCGGACACCTGCGGCATGTGGTGCGTCGACCGGATCGAGGACTTCATCACCTACGCCAGCTCCGGCAGCGTGGCGGCGATGATCATCGAGCCGATCAGCGGAGTGGGCGGCAACGTCGTGCCGCCGCCGGGCTACCTCCAGCGGCTCAAGGAGTTCTGCGACGAGCGCGGCATCATCCTGATCTTCGACGAGAACCAGACCGGGCTCGGCCGCACCGGCAGCCTGTTCGCCGCCGACCACTTCGGCGTCACCCCGCACATCATGACGCTGTCGAAGGGCCTGACCGGCAGCGGTTTCCCGCTGGCCGCCATCCTCACCGAGGAACGCCTGGTCGGCATGCCGCGCTCGATGCACGGCTTCACGTACGGCAGCCACACCCTGTCCGCCGCGGCCGCCGTCGCGACGCTGAACGAGGTGCGGCGCCCGGAGTTCCTCGCCGGCGTGCGGACCACCGGCGCCGCCCTCGTGGACCGGCTGCGCGGGCTCCAGACCGACTTCCCGTGCGTGGGCGACGTCCGCGGCGTCGGCCTCATGCTGGGCGTCGAACTGGTCGAGCCCGACGGCTCCCGCTCGAACCGGCTGGCCACCGCGCTGAACAAGGCGCTCACGGACCTGCGGGTCATCACCCGCGTGTCCGAGCACGGCCAGGGCAACGTCATCGAGCTGCGGCCGCCGCTGGTGCTGTCGGTCGAGGACGCGAACCTTGTCGCGGACCGGTTCGGTGAGGCGCTGGAGACGCTTTGACACCCGGCGCCGAACCGGCCACACGGACGCCGATGAGCGTCGAGCTGACGCCCGCCGGGCCGCGCCTGTCCTGCGAGCGACCACGGCGGCCGGACACGCCCCACGCCGTGCTGGTCGAACCGGCTCTCGTCGGCGTCTGCCGCTCCGACCTGAAGGAGATCGGCGGACGGCGGCCGGGCCCGAGCCAGTTCGGCCACGAGCTGGTCGGAGTCGTGACGCGCAGCTCGACGCCGCGGCTCCCGGTCGGCTCGCGGGTCTGCCTCGACCCGAACGTCCCGCTGCGGCGGGGGACCGGCTTCGCTCGCCGGATGTGGGCGGGCGGGGAGGCCTCCGCGCTCGCGCGGGCGCTGCCGCCGGCCCCGGCGGGGGTCGGCGAGCGGCGGCTGGTCTTCGCCGAGCCGCTGGCCTGCGCCGCCCACTGCCTCACCATGACCCGCCACCACCTCGGCGCCGCCGACCTGCGCGGCGCGCGGATCTGTGTGCTGGGCGCGGGCATGGCGGGTGTGCTCATCGCCCGGCTGGCCGAGGCGGACGGCGCCCACGTGCTGCTGGCCAACCGTGACCGGGACCGGCTGGACTTCCTCGCCGAGCGCGCCGCCCTGCCGTCCGGCGGCGGTGCGAGGCTGGCCGAGACGCCCGGCGGCGCGTACGACGTCGCGGTGGTCGCGACGAGCTTCGTCCTGCCCGAACTGCTGGAGCGGGCCCTGACGTCCGTACGCCGCGACGGCCTGGTCATGCTGTACGGCGGGACCGCGGCCGGCGACCGGCTGCCGGGCCTCGCCTGCGACCTGGACCGCGTGCGGCGCTCCGAGCTCGTCGAGGCCGTCGCGTGGCGGGGCCGCCCGGCCCTCGTGGGCGGCAGCTACGGGACCACGCGCGACGACTTCGCGCACGCGCTGCGCGCGCTGTCCGACACACCGGACGGCCTCGGCGTCGAGCGGCTCGTCACCGCGGAGGTCTCGCTGCCGGAACTGCCCGCCACCCTTCGCCGCCTCGCGGCGGAGCGATTGTTCGGGAAGGTGCTGATGCGTCCGTGAACCCCGGCTGCCCCAGGGCGGCGGCGAGCATGGTGTCGAGCGCCTGCTGGGACGACTGAAGCCGGGTGATCGCCTCGGCGATGCGGTGGCGCTCCCGCCGCAGGTCGGTGACCATTCCGGGGCAGGACGACGGGACCAGCCGCTCACCGTCGTCGTGCACGCAGTCCAGCAGCCGCGCGATCACCGTGGTGGGCAGGCCGGCGGCCAGCAGGTCGCGGATGTGACGCACCGCGGTGACGTCGGATTCGGCGAACTCCCGGTAGCCGTTGGCCAGCCGCAGCGGCCGGAGCAGACCCTGCTCCTCGTAGTAGCGCAGCAGCCGCCGGCTGACGCCCGTCCGCTGGGCCAGGGCACCGATCCGCATGTGACTCCCCGCTCCGGGTTGACCTTCACACCGATGTGACACCTTAACGTCCCGGTTGTCGGTCCTCATCCAGAGAAGGAGCAGGTCATGCCGGGAGCAGTGGTCATCGGAGCCGGGCCGGGGATCGGCCGGTCGGTCGCCCGGCGGTTCGCCCGCGAGGGCCTGCCGGTCGCCCTCATCACCCGGAACGCCGGAACGCTCGCCGGCGCGGCCGAAGCCGTGTCGGCGTTCGGCGTGCCGGTGGTCCCGCTGACCGCCGACAGCACCGACGAGACGGGGCTGCGCGCCGCCCTCGACGCGGCGTCCGGCGCGCTCGGCCTTCCGGACGCCGTCGTCTACAACGCGGCCCTCATCCGTCCGGACCGGCCCGGGGAGGCGTCCGCGCGGGCCCAGCTGGACGCCTGGGCGGTCAACGTGGTCGGAGCGCTCACCGCCGCCGCCCACGTCGCGCCGGAGATGGCGCGGCGGGGGAGCGGCTCGTTCCTCATCACCGGCGGCATGCCCGAGCCGAAGGCGGAGTACGTCAGTCTCTCACTCGGCAAGGCGGGAGTACGGACGCTGGTGGAACTGCTCGACCAGGAGTACGGGCCCGCGGGCGTCCACGTCGCCGGCGTCACGGTGGCCGGTCCCGTCGCCGCCGGCACCGCGTTCGACCCGGACGACATCGCCGAGCACTACTGGCGGCTGCACACGCAGCCGCGAGACCGGTGGGAGCGAGAGGTCCTCCACGGCCCCGAGCCGGCGTGACCGCCCGGTCCGGCCGTCAGCCGGCATCGTGCATCCCCGCGAGGTCGATGACGATCTTGCCCTGCCGCGGTCGCCGCGCGGCGGCCGCGTGGGGCCTCGGCCGCCCGTGCCGCGGGGAAGACCCGCTGAACCGGGATCCGGACCCTCCCCTCGGCCGAGAGAGCGGCGGCGAGCGCGAGTCCGTGCCGTCCGGCCGGCTCTCCGCCGTACCGGCCGCGCGAGAGCCGCGCTCCGCGCTCCGGGCCGGTGAAGTCCGCGAGGGTGACCACCGTCGCCGTGCCGGTGACGGTGATGAGCTCCTCGAGCGAGCCCGCCCCGGCGACGTCGAGCGCCAGGTCGACCCGCGGGACGCCGAGAGCGCGGACCCGCCCGGCCAGTCCCGGACCGTACGCGACGGGCGTCGCGCCGAGCCCGGCGAGGAGGGAATGACTCTCGGGCCGGGTCGTGCCGATCACGCGAGCTCCGCGCGCCGTCGCGAGCTGGACCGCGACGCTCCCGACGCCGCCCGCCGCCCCGTCGATCAGCAGCGTCGTCCCCTCGCCGGCGCCGAGCAGGTCGAGGGCCCGGGTCGCCGTCTCGGCGCTCGTGCCGGCGGCGCCCGCCTCCTCCCAGGGCAGGGAGCTCGGTTTCGCGGCCCAGAACGCCGGCACGGCGAACTCGGCGCTCGCACCGCCCAGGCGGGCGACGTCGACCGCGCCGAACATCTCGTCCCCGTTCGTGAAACCGGCGACTCCCGCGCCGACCTCATCGATCACCCCGGCCGCGTCGGCCCCGGGGACGTGCGGCAGGGCGAGACCGTCACGCGAGGGGGAGTCGCCGGCCCGCAGGGCGAGGTCGACGGGTGAGACGCCGGCCGTTCGCACCCTGATCCGCACTTCGCCTGTTCCGGATCGCCGGAAAGTGAGAGGTGCGCGGATGACGGTCACTCGGAGACCTCGGGTGGACGCGGAACACAACCGCCGGCACATCGTCACCGTGGCGCGCGCCGCGTTCGCCGACCAAGGGCTGGACCTGTCGATGCGCGAGATCGCTCGGCGGGCGGGCCCGGGCATCGCGACGGTCTACCGGCACGTCCCCACACGGACGGATCTGGTCGCCGCCGCTCTCGCCGAGCATGTGGCCGCGTGCCGCGCGGACCTGCGGGCCGCCCTCGACGAGCCCGACGCCTGGCGTGCGCTGAGCGGGACCGTCCGCCGTTTCGCGGAGCGCCGGATCCGGGACCGGGGACTGAACGAGGCGCTGTTCGGCTCCCACCCCGCGGCGGCCGCGTTCGCCGAAGACCGCCGCGCGCACGCGAGGGAACAGGAACGGCTCGTCGACCGCGCTCGCGGCGCCGGTGCGGTCCCGAGCCGAGGTGTCCGTGGAGGACGTACGCGCCGGTCTGATGGCCATCGCGTCCCTCCAGGCGCTCCGGCCGGAGCGGGCGGCGCCCTCGACGTGGAGGCTGGTGGATCTGCTTCTGGCCGGGCTGTCGGCCTAGAGCGCGAGGCGGAGCACGGCCGCGAGGCCGCGTGGCGTGTTCGCGTCGCGTTCGCTCGGGAGCAGGTAGACCGGCAGGCCCGCGCGTACCGCCGCGCCGTCCTTCACCGGGTCGTCGCCGACGTACAGCACGCGGGCCGGTTGGGCGCCCAGGCGCTCGCAGGCGAGCGCGAACAACGCCGGGTCGGGCTTGGCGACACCGTGCTCGCACGAGAGGACGACCGTGCGCAGCGAGGCCAGCGCGCCGACCCGTTCGAAGGCCGGCCGGATGTCCCAGCCGATGTTGCTGAGCACACCGACGGGCACTCCGGCGTCGCGCAACGCGCCCAGCACCGGCACGGTGTCCGGGTACGGGCTCCAGGCGCCGGGGTCGGTGAGGCAGGAGTACACCGCCTCGGTGAGTTCCGGACCGAACGGCCCGGCCTCGGCGATCAGTTTGGTCCAGACCGTCCGGTGCGCCTGCTGGGACAGGTCGCAGCCCTCGCGCGCGGCGAACCCCGCAGGGGAGTCGACGTGGCGCAGGGTCCGCCGGATGACGTCCTCGGCCTCGGCCGCGCCGAGGGTCACACCCTGCCGCGCGGCCGCAGTGACCAGCGCCGGCGCGTCAAGGACCTCGGTGTCGTCGAACAGCGTCCCGGAGAAGTCGAACAGGACCGCTTCCACGCGTTCGCTCACTGATCCGTCCACTGGTTCGCCCACGGCGACAGCATAGAGAACCGCGCGTGTCGCACAAGATCCGGATGCCGGGCGGCGGTGACGGTGGCCGGTGTTCCGCCGCGGGCGCCATAACGACGCGTCGAGGCGCCCGGATGCCCCTTCTGCGGGTGCCGAAATACTATCCTTGCTCAGGCAACGTCCCCGAGAAAGGAACGATTAGTGGCAACCAGGGTCATCATGGTGGATGATTTCGACGGTCATGACGGCGAGGACGTCGCGAAGCGGGATTTCGAGATCGGCGAGAGCACTTACACCATCGATCTCGGTGATGAGAACTTCAAGAAACTGCAAGAGGCGATCGAGGTCCTCAGGCCGTATCTGGAGAAGGCGACCCGGGTGAAGCAGGCGGGCCGCTCCCGTCGGCCTACCGCCGACACGGCCCCTCGCCTGCGCGGATACTCTAACAGTGACGTGCGTGAATGGGCCAGGCAGGAAGGCGTCGAGGTCAGCGCGCGGGGGAAGATCGGTGATGAGGTCTATGAGAAGTTCATAGCGGCTCACCCCGACGCCAACCCGGATGACTGACTGGCCGTGAGAGACTGCAGGAGATATTGAGATGGCACAAGAAACGATCGTTCGGCTCCTCGATGACATCGACGGCAAGCCGGCGGACGAGACGGTGAGCTTTTCACTCGACGGCGTCCCCTACGAAATCGATCTCAGGTCGAAAAACGCGGACAAGCTTCGCAAGGTGTTCGCGCCGTACGTTGAGAAGGGGCGCAAGGCCGGCGCTCGCCGCACCGGACGCGGAGGACGCGGCCGCACGGCGCACAACCGTGAGCGTGCTGCCGACATCCGGGGCTGGGCGAAGGAACACGGGATCTCCATCAACGACCGGGGCCGGATCCCCGCTGAGATCGTCCAGGCGTACGAGGCGAAGGATCCCGGCCGGGCCAAGAACCCGGGCGCGAAGGTCCCCCAGACGAAGTTCCAGGCCGCGAGTCGCTGAGCGACCTCGCCGCCCGGCCCGCACCGGCACGATGACGGCCGCCGGGCCACCACCGGTCCGGCCCTCGCCGGGTGGGCCGAGCACCGGACATCGCGCGTAGTCGTGGCGCCACCGAGAGCGCCGCGGCCCCGCCGTCCCGGCCCGCACGGCATGATGATCGCCGCCGGGCCGGTACGCGGGTGGGCCGTCGCCGGCTGGGCCGAGCACCGGATATCGCGCGTGGCCGTTGCACCGCGGCCCACCGATGCGGGCCCTCCCGCGGCGCTCGCCGTCGGCGTCGCGGGTCGGAAGCGGCCACGCGTCGGCCGCCGCCGGCGTCCGCGTCTCACGGGCCGTCTCGGCCTGCCGGTGGGGTTCGTTCCCCGTCCCGGCGATCGGCCGGTCGTGCCGATCGAGGCGGCGCCGTTCTCGTTCGCCCGCCTGCCTCGTGCCGCCGGGGTGGTGCGGCCGGCATCGTCTGGCCGAGGTCGGCCTGGGGTGCCGGCCGCCCGCGACGGGGCATGACCGTCGCCTCGGACGCGACGGCGACGACCCGCAGCGGTGCCGGCATCGGTGATCCGCGGCTGTACGTGGACGGCCGGTGGCGCCCGCCTTTCACGGGCCGTCTCGGCTCGCCCGTGGGGTTCGTCGCCCACCCCGGCGATCGGCCGGCCGGGGCGGCGCCGTTCTCGTTCGCCGGCCGGCTTCGTGCCGCCGGGATGGTGCGGTGGGCATCGTCCGGCGACGGCTGTGTCGGGTTCACCTTCGGCGTTCAAGCCACCGGGTGCCACTGCCGCCTGCCGCTTGCCGCCGGGCGCGGCGGCGGACGGCGCGGCGTGGCCTGACGGGTCGCCGGCGCGGGTGCCGCGTCGCCCGGCGTCGACCGGTCGGGCGTCGTCACCGTGAACGACCGGTCCCCGGCGCGGTCCCGTGAGTTCACCGCGCGGGTGCGCGCACGCCGGTCCGCACCACGCAGGCCAAGGCACTGCGAACGAGTGCGGGCACCGGCCGAGGGCCTTCTCTTCTCCATCGCCCTGTGTCAGGAATCGCTTACTTCCTGGCGCGATCACCGCCCGGACGCCGGCCGTGAGGGCACCCCGCTGACCTGGCCCACCGCGGCACAACTGCGCGAGGACGGGACGCTGCTGGTCACGACCTCCCTGGCGTTCGCGCAGAAGGCGATCAACGTATGTCGTGACGGGCGGGTGGCGCTGCGTTCTCCGACCCGACCGGCAGCGGGCTCACCGACGCGCCCCAGGTGTTCATCGCCGGCACCGCCGTCTGCCCGGATGAGATCATGACCGGTCCGAACGGCGCGGAGGAGTACTGGCGGATGTTCGAGCGCCAGCCGCACAGCCGCACAGCCGCGCGTACGTCCGGCCGCCGGCCCGCTGGTTCATGGAGTGGTACTACCTGCGGCTCCTCATCACCGTCACGCCCGCCGACGTGGGTGTCCGGCCGCCCCTCGAAGAGCTCCTCCGGGCCGAGCCACCCGGTGCGGTCACGGTGAGTGACGCGCCGCCCGGCGCGGAGCCGCTGGCGCGGTTTCCCAGCGCCGTTCTGGGTGCCCGTGACGAGTCCGGCGCGCCCCTGCTCATGCGCGTCCGGCCGGTGACGACCGAAGGCGGCTTCCGCGTGGCCCCCGAGTGCGAGGTCACCCCCGGCCCGGCGAGCCTGCTGGTGCACGAGCACAATGACGAGCTCGCGGCCGTGCGGAACGCCCTGATCCGCGGCGAACTGCGAAAGGACGGCGACGGCTGGCTGCTGGTCCCCTCCAAGGTCGTCGAGCCGGGCTCCACCAGCACACCGCAGGACGCCGTCCGTACCCTCCGCCGGGTCCAGAAGGCGACCACGCGCTACGTGAACCGCCGTGACCTGCCCCGGCCCCGGGTCCGCTGGAGCGAGTTCCAGGCGCTCGCCCGCCCGCGCGGCGAATGAGGCCCCCGCCGAGCGGGCCGTGGTGATCGAGCTCCGGCCGTGGGTAGGGGCTACCGTGTTGTCCGAATAGAGCCGGGAGGGCCGCATGGGCACTGATGGGTCCGCGTACGTCCGGGACCAGCGTTATCTCACCACGCGTATCACCGCCGACGGGCGGGACGCGTACCCCGTCGAGCCCGGCCGCTACCGGCTCGTCGTCAGCCGGGCCTGTCCGTGGGCCAACCGCAGTGTCATCGTGCGGCGGCTCCTCGGACTGGAACCCGTGCTGTCCATGGGCATCTGCGGGCCGACGCACGACGAGCGGAGCTGGACCTTCGACCTCGACCCCGGCGGCCGGGACCCCGTGCTGAAGATCGAACGGCTCCAGGAGGCCTTCTTCGCGCGGGACCCGGACTACCCGCTCGGGATCACCGTGCCGGCCATCGTCGACATCCCCACCGGCAAGGTCGTCACCAACGACTTCGCGCAGATCACGCTCGACCTGTCCACCGAGTGGAGGGCGCACCACCGGCCCGGTGCGCCCGATCTGTACCCCGAGCGGCACCGGGACGAGATCGACGCGATCAACGCCGACGTCTTCCGCGACGTCAACAACGCCGTCTACGAGGCCGGGTTCGCCACGGGCCAGGACGCCTACGAGCGCGCCTACCGCAAGCTGTTCCGGCGCCTCGACATCCTCGAAGAGCACCTCGCCGCCCGCCGGTACCTCGTCGGGGACACCATCACCGAGGCCGACATCAGGCTGTTCACCACGCTCGTCCGCTTCGACGCCGTCTACCACGGGCACTTCAAGTGCAACCGCGGCAAACTCGCCGAGATGCCGGTGCTGTGGGCGTACGCCCGGGATCTGTTCCAGACCCCGGGCTTCGGGGACACCATCGACTTTCCGCAGATCAAGGAGCACTACTACGTCGTCCACCGCGACGTGAACCCCACCGGTGTCGTGCCGCTCGGCCCGGACACCTCCGGCTGGCTCACCCCGCACGGCCGGGATCGGCTCGGCGGACGGCCCTTCGGCGACGGGACACCGCCCGGTCCGGTCGCCTCCGGCGAGGCCGTGACCGCCCCCGTCTGACCGCGCTCAGGCCGGCACGGCGAGCAGCACGGCGCCGACCGAGCGGCGCCGCTCGATCTCGGCGTGCGCGTCCGCGGCGCGGTCCAGCGGGTAGGTGGCGTGGATCCGCGGTCGGAGGCGGCCGTCCGCCGCCGCGGCCAACGCGCGCTCGGCGTCGTCGCGCTGCTCGGCGTCGGGCTTGGCGAACACGGCGCCGAGCGGGCCGGCCACGGTCAGCCCGCGCCGGGCGAGCACCTGGGCGTCGAGCGGCAGCCAGGCACCGGAGGCGAAGCCGTAGATCCCGAACCTGCCGCGGCCGTCCGCGGCGGCCTCCAGGGCCTGGGCGCCGATCTCGCCGCCGATCGCGTCGAGCACGACGTCCACGCCGCCGCCGCTGAGCGCGCGCACCCGGTCCGGCCAGTCCCCGGCGCCGTAGTCGACGGCGTGGTCCGCGCCGAAGTCCTCGACCGCGGCGGCCTTGTCCGCCCCAGCCGCGCCGATCACCGTCGCCCCGGCCGCCTTGGCGAGCTGCACCAGCAGCGATCCGATCCGGCCCGCCGCGGCGGTGATCAGCACGGTCTCACCGTCGCGTACGCGCATGGCGGCCAGCATCCCGCTCGCCACCGCGCCGGCCTGGAAGACGGCCAGCGCCACCGGCAGGGCCAGCTCGTTCGGCACGGGGAACGTCCACGCGGCCGGCGCCAGGGCGCGCTCCCCGTAGCCGCCGGTGTTGCCCACGGTGGTGGCCACGACGCGACGGCCGAGCAACGACCGGTCCGTCCCGGGACCGACCGCGACGACCTGCCCGCCCACTTCCAAGCCGGGCACGTACGGCAGCGGGAACGGATACCCTCCCGACCGCACGATCACATCGCCGTACCCGACGCCGGCCGTCTCGACGGCCACCACCACCTGGCCCGCCCCCGGTTCCGGCTCCGGCATCTCCTCGACGCGGAGCACCTCCGGCGTCCCGAACTCACGCACCCTGACCACCCGCACGATCGGCTCCTCTCCGTTGACAGTCTGATCGCAACGAGACATGGTGTCTCGGTCGACCAGTCTTGGCGGGTGGTCCCTGCCACGACAAGCGCCGATTCGCGGGGTCTGTCCCAGTCGAGACAAGGAGCCGGAAGTGTCTCAGCCCAACGTGCGGGTCAGGCGTACGCGCAAGCTGCTGCGTGAGGCGCTGGTGGAGCTCATCGAGGAGCGCGGCTTCGACCGGATCACGGTCGGGGAGATCACCTCCCGGGCGATGGTGAGCCGGGCGGCCTTCTACCGCAACTACCGCGACAAGTACCACCTGGTCGAGCAGATCTTCGATGAGGCGATGGCCGAGCTGCGCGGCACGGTGGACGGCGACGCACGGCCGAGCGGCGAACGGTGGGTGGGCTTCTTCGAGCACGTGGCCGCCTACCGACGGCTGTACGGCGCGCTGCTGGGCCGCCGGGGCAGCCCCTGGTTCGCCGACCGGATGCGCGCCGCGCTCGCCGCGATGACCACGGAGCATTTCCGGGAGGACGATCCCGACCAGCTGGCGCCCAGCCTGCTGTCGGCCATGTTCCTGCAGACGATCACCTGGTGGCTGGAGCACGGCCGGGACATGCCCCCACGCGAGATCGCGGCGCGGTCCGCGCGCCTCGCCGCCGCGGTCATCACCGAGGCCAATCGCGTCTGAGCGCGGCCGAGCGGGATGCCGGACGCGAACGGCGGCGGTGGTAGGCCACGGTCACCGCGGCCAGCAGCGGACCCCAGGCGAGAAGCGGCGCGTAACAGCCATAGATCGCCCACAGCGCCGGACCGTGAAAGCCGGCCGCGCCGTTCGCCAGATCGGGGGAGTTCACCGCCGCGAACGTCCAGATCACGGTGACCGCGCACGCCCCGAGGGCCGCCGGCACGACCGCCGCCATCGTCGGGATCCGCCGGCCGCCCAGCAGCGGGATCCCGTCCGGCACCACCTCGCCCCACGGGCGTACGAGCCCGAGCGCGAGCAGCGCGAGAGCCTCGGAGACCACCGAGAGCGACAGGATCACCGCCGAATCCCAGGGCCGCGGCGGCCCCCGGTGCCCGGCGAGCCCCAGGACGAACGCGACCCGCCACAGGCCCGACGGCAGGGTGCACAGCGGGATGAGATGGGCGGCCCGCACCGCCCAGCGGGGCACCGTCTCCGGCGGCCGTACGGTCGCGCTGGTCATCGTTTCCTCCTGAGGAGTCGTGAGGTCCTCAGGATCCGGGGTACGGCATCTCCGGCTCCTCCCTCGCGGGCGCCGGTCCGGTCCCCCTCAGGAGTGATCGTTCAGCGCGGCACGTTCAGCGTGTCCAGGTTGCTGATCTTCCAGCGGCCGTCCCGGCGGACCGCGTCGACGGCGAGCATGGCCGCGGCGTACGTGGTCTGCTTGCCGCTCGTGCGGGTGTTGCGCTGGTCGGCGAAGACGAGCAGGCGGGCGCGGTCGCCTTCGAGCATCTCCACCGCGCTGTCGGTGACCGTCGTGGTCAGGACGAGCTTCTGGGTGGGAGCCTGCGTACGCACCTGGGCGATCATGGTGTCGTACTGGCCGACCGCCTTGCCGGTGAGCAGGCTGTCCTCGGCCTGTTGCGTCCGGCCCGCGTCGGTGTAGTCGTAGGAGAACAGGGCGTTCACGGCGTCGCTCACCTGACCCGTGACCTCGCTCGTACGCGCCGGGTCGGTCAGCGCGACGTTGCCGGCTCCGGCGCGGTCGCGTACGGCGCCCGCCTCGTCGGCGAACCACACCGCCAGGCCGCCCAGCAGCACCGTCACGACGCCCAGGACGGCCGGCAGGCGCCGGACCCGGCGCTCGCGCGTCCGCTTCGGCGCCTTGTCGTCCTCGGCGGTACGGCGGCGGATGACGAACGGGAGGGAGGGCATGCGGAGGTTCCTCTCGCGAAGGGGCGGCGGGCTCAGCCGGCGGTCGTGCCGACGGGGGCCTGGCCGAGCGCGCTCAGCTTCCAGCCGGACGACGTACGGGTCAGCTGCGCCCGCATGCGGCTCTGCTTGGTGGCCGGCGTTCCGGTCGGCGGCGTGACGGTGATCTGCACGGCGACGATCGCGCCGGCCTTGCCCGCCCGGTCGTCCAGCTCGGTCACGGCGGCGTCGAGGATCTTCGCGGTGGTGACCGTCTTGGCGGCCCGTACCTGCTGGGAGAACTGGGCGCTGCCCTGGACGAGCTGCTGGTGCAGGTCGCCGGTCGTGGACGCCTCCCAGGACGCCAGGCCCTGCTCCACCTTGCGGTAGTCCAGGGTGTTCATGTTCTGCACGCCCTGCTCGGCGGCGCGCAGGACGGCGTCGCGGTCGCGGGAGTAGGCGAGGGAGTCGTCGTGCGCCGCGCCGTACCAGGACCACCCGAAGTATCCGGCGCACACGCCCGCCACGACCACGAGCACGGCCGCCACCAGCAGGACCGGATCGGAGATGCGGGGCAGGCGCCTCCGCGACGCCTTCTTCGCGGCGTCCTCGTCCGCGGCGTCCCCGGCTTCGGTCTCCTCGGTGGCCTCGGCCTCTTCACCGTCGGTCTCCTCGGGTGCCGCCTGCTCCGGTTCGGCCTCCTCGGACGCCGCGTCCGCGGGCGTCGGCTCCTCGGGTGCAGTCTCCTCGGGCTGAGGCTCCGCGGCCTCGTCGGGCTCCGTGGGTCGTTTCTCGGCTGTGGTCCGTGCCACCTACTGTCACCTTTCCTGGAGCCGTACGGGTTACCGGGCGTGCATGTCGACGATGCGCCAGTGGCCGCCCTGGCGCCGGGCGGTGACCGAGAGCTGGGCCGCCGCCGACATGCCCTTGGGCCGGTCCTTGCGGACGATGACCTGGTCGAGGAAGACCAGGAGCTGCGCCGTGTCGCGGGTGAGCCGCACGACACCCGCCCGTACGACATGGGTCGTGACCGTCAGCCGTTCCGCCGCCGCGTGCTGCTTCACCTGGGCGAACAGCGTCCGGTACTCACTCGCGGCGGTACCGCTCAGCACCTCGGCCGCGTCCTGCTCGGTGGTCGCCGTGCTGTCCGGCGTGTACGAGAAGATCTTGGTGAGCCCGTTGCTGACATCGCCGATGACGACCGACGTCGCCTCGGTGTCGACCAGCGCCCGGTCACGGAGCGCCGGATCGTGCCGCGCCCGCGCGCTCAGCACCTGCAACCCCGCCCCGGCCAGCGCGAACACCAGCGTGAACGCCAGGACGAACGCCCACGGCCGGCGGATCCGCCGGCGACGCGGAGCGTCGGCGTCCTCGGTCTTCTCAACGGCCTCCGTCTTTTCGGCGACCTCGGCCTCTTCGGCGACCGCCGCTTCTTCGGTCTCGGCCGCTTCGACGGTCTTGGGCTCTTCGGTGACGCTCAACGACCCTCCTCCTAGGCGCCGACCGGCACGGCGGTGAGCGAGCTGAGCTTCCACCGGGCGCCCGTACGCGCCAGTACGGCGGTGAACCGCTTGCGTTCCAGGGAGCTGCCGAGCTTGACCTGGACGGTCGCGATGACCTGGGCGGTGCCGGCGTGCGTGTCCAGCTCGGTCACCGCGAGGTCGGTGACGGTGCCCACCGCGGCGGTGCCGGAACTGAGGGCCTTCTGCCGGTCCTGCGCCGACGTACGCCGCAGCGAGTCGCGCAGCGTCCCGGTCGAGGCGTCCAGCCAGCGGCTCAGGCCCGCGTCGCTCTGCCGCGGGTCCAGGGTGTTGAGGACGGCGATCTCCTGCCGGGCGTCCCGCCGCACCTGGTCGCGTGCCCGCGCGAACGGCACGGACGACGAGTGCGCGCTCTGGTGATAGGTCCAGCCCGACCACCCGCAGAAGACCGCGGCGGCCGTCAGCAGGGCCACTCCGAGGACGCGCATCACCGCTCCAGCCCGAGGAGGTCGCCCATGGAGGCCGGTCCGGCCGGCACCGACGGCAGCCCGAGCGCCCCGGGCAGCGACGCCGCGGCCGCCCGGGCCGACGTGCCCGGACGTACGGGCGACGGCACCCCGCCGCCGTACGGGGCGTTGGCCGAGCCGCGCACGTCCACCCCGCTGGAGGCCGGCATCTTGCAGGACGCGGCCGTGTTCAGCGGCGGTGCGGCGGCGGTGTCCAGGCCGTTGCGGTACGTCGTGCCGCCGTACCCCCTGGTGCAGGGGAGCGGGGAGAAGAACGTCAGGGCCATGCCGAAGTTGAGTCCCTTCGAGTCGACCACCGACGCGCCCGCCGCCGCGACCTGGGGCAGGCGAACCAGGAGTTCCTGGATGCCGCGCTGCCGCGTGACGGTGAGTTCGGACGTGGTCGTCAGGTTGGCCAGCAGCACGCTGAGGCTCGGATCGAGGTCGCGCAGGAGCCCGCTGATCTCGCCGGCGGCGACCGGCGCGGTGGTGATCAGCCGCCGCAGGTCGGTGTCGGACGCGTCGAGCTGCCCGGCGAGCAGCCGCGCGCTGTGCGCGAATGACAGCAGGGCGGCGCTCTCCTCGCGCTGCGTCCGCAGCACGGTCTGCCCGTCGAGGATCAGCTGGTTGGTCTCGGGCGCGGCGTCGTTGGCGTCCTGGAAGAACTCGTCCGAACCGTCGAGCAGCGTCTGGAGGTTCTCGCCCTGTCCCTGGAACGCCTTGCCGAGTTCGTCCACCACGGTGCGCAGCGACTCCAGCGGCACCGAGGCGGCCAGGTCGTTCACGTTCGTCAGCACGTTCGTCACGGGCGGCGGCGTCTGCGTGGCGGTCCGCGGGATGAGCGCGCCGTCCGTCAGGTACGGGCCGTCGCCGCTCGCCGGCCGCAGGTCGACGTACTCCTCGCCGACCGCCGACAGGTTGGCGACCACGGCCTGCGACCGGGCGGGGATCCGGGGCGCGGAGGCGTTGATGTGCAGGTCCGCTCGTACGCCGTCGCCGGTCAGGTGCAGGTCGCCGACCCGGCCGACCGACACGCCGCGGTACGTCACGTCGGAGCCGGGGAACAGCCCACCCGTCTCGGGCAGGTCCATCCTGACGACGTAGTAGCCGCGCAGGCCGACGTAGCGCCCGAGGTCGGCGTACCGGTAGCCGATGTAGCCGATGACGAGCACGCCGATGACGATGAACGCCAGGTTCTTCAGGCGGGTCCCGAGCGTGAGCATCAGCCACCCCCGTTCGGAGAGGAGGACGGCGTCGCCGTCGGCGTCCCGGGAGGTACGGAGCCCGACGGCGACGCGGGCGTGGACGGAGAGGTGGCCGGCGGCGAGCCCGTCGGCGTGGTCCGCGCCCCGCCGACGGGAGGCAGCGGCAGCGGCAGCGGCGCGATCTGTCCCTTGCGCCCGGACGACTTCGCCTGTTCCTCCTCCGCGGGCACGATCGGCGGGATGACCTCGGTCCCGGGCGGCGCGGTCACCGACAGGTAGACGTTGAGGTAGTCGCCCTTGACCCCGTTCAGCACCTCGTCGGTGAACGGATAGGTGAGCAGCACCTGCAGCGACTTCGGCAGGTTCCGCCCGGCGTCGGACAGGTTGGCCAGCACCGGGGCGAGCGCCTGCAGGTCCGCGACCATGTCCGCCTTGCTCTTGTTGATGGTCGTGACCGCGACGCCGGACAGCTCCTCCAGCGACCGCAGCATGGTGACCAGCGCGCCACGCTGCTGTTCGAGCACGTCCAGGCCGGGTCCGAGGTCGTCCAGCACGGTGCCGATCTGCTCCTTGCGGGAGGCGAGCGTGGCGGAGAGCCGGTCCAGCGCGTCGATGGCGTCGGTGATGTCCTTGCGATGGTCGTTGAGGTTGGAGACCAGCGTGTTCAACCGGCCGAGCATGGACCTGACCTGCGGTTCGTTGCCGCCGAGAGCCTTGTTCATCTCCTGCGTGATGGTGCGGAGCTGGCTCAGGCCGCCGCCGTTCAGCAGCAGCGACAGCGCGCCGAAGACCTCCTCGATCTCCGGGTCGCGGTCGGTGCGCGCCATCGGGATGACCGCGCCGTCGGCCAGCGTGCCCGAACCACCGCCGGAGGGGGTGCTGAGCTCGATGTACTTCTCGCCGAGCAGGCTCGACTGGGCGAGCCGCGCGTACGCGTCGGCGGGCAGGTGGACCTTGCCGTTGACGAGCATGACGACGTTCGCGGTCCAGCCGTTCCGCGGCAGGGTGATCTTCGAGACCCGGCCGACCGCGACGTCGTTGACCTTCACCGCCGCCTGCGGCACGAGGTCGTGGACGTTGGCGAACTGCGCGGTGACCTGGTACGGGTGGGAACCGAGGTCCGCGCCGCCCGGCAGCGTCAGGCCGTACACGCCGCCGAACCCGCCGGAGCCGCAGCCCGCCAGAGACAGGCACACCACCACGACGGCGGCCGGCCGTGCCGCGCGCATCACCGGCCTCCGTACACGTCGCCGACCGGCGGCAGGGGCAGCGGCGCCCGCCGTGAGGGCGGCAGCGGCTTGAGACCGTCGGAGCCCAGCTTGTACTTGGCGCACAGTGACTTCAGGGACTTGGTCGCGCCGGTCACCGAGCAGAGCTGGTCGCCGGCGGTCTGCCCGGCCGAGGCGGGTGTGAGCGGCCCGCCCATGCTCAGCTCGTTGAGGTCACCTCGGCCGTCGAGCGTCCGGTTGACCGGGTCGTAGGTGTTCAGCACGTTGTCGGCGGCGAGCGGCGCGGTGTCCAGCACCTCGGCGAGCGACGCGCGCTGGTCCACCAGGGTCTGGGTGATCGACGCCAGCTTGGTCACGTTGGACTTGAGCCGCGCCCGGTTGTCGTGGATGAACCGCTGTACCTGGCCGAGCGCGGTGGCGAGCTGCTGCAGCGCCGCGCCGAGGTTCTGCCGGTCGTCGGAGAGGAAACCGGTCACCTGCGCGAGCTGCTGCTCGGCGAGCCGGACCTGCCCGTCGTTGGCCTTGAGCATGGTGGTGAACTTCTGCAGGTTCGTCAGGGTCGAGAACAGGTCGCTGGACGAGCCGGACAGGGTCTTGGCCGCCTGGCCGAGGTCGCCGACCATGTCGCCGATGTCCTGCCCGTTGCCGGCCAGGTTCGCCGCGCCGGTGTTCAGCAGGTTGGACAGCGCGCCCTTGCGGTTGGCGCCGTTCGGACCGAGGGCGGTGGCGAGCCGGCTGAGGCTGTCGTAGAGCTGGTCGATCTCCACCGGCGTCGCCGTACGGCTCGCCGGGATGACCGCGTGGTCGGTCAGCCGCGCGCCGTCGGTGTAGGCGGGGGAGAGCTGGATGTAGCGGTCGGCGACGACGCTCGGCGCCACGACGACGGCGACCGCGCCGGCCGGCACGGCCACTCCGTGGTCCACCGTCATCGTCACCCGCACCTGGCGGCCCTCCGGCCGCACCGAGTCGACCTTGCCGACCTTCACGCCGAGGACGCGCAGGTCCGAGCCGGTGTAGACGCCGACGGCCTGGCCGAAGTACGCGGTGATCCTCATGCCCGCGGGACGGGACAGCAGGTACAGCGCGCCGAAGAGGAGCACGATGAGCGCGAGCCCGGCGCTCATCACGGCGGGGCGGCGGGCCGGCGGAACCGAAGGTGTGCGCATCACTGACCGTCCTGCTTCGGCGGCATGCACCCGGTCGCCGGAGGCGTGCCCGGCGGCAGGTAGTTCTTGGGGACGATGCCGCACAGATAGCTGTCGAACCAGCGCCCGTTGCCGAGCGTGTTGCCGACCAGCCGGTAGTACGGCCCGGCGACGGCGAGCGCGTGGTCGAGGCTGCCCTGGTTGCGCCGCAGCATCGCGGTCACCTGGTCGAGCGCGCGCAGCGTCGGGTCGAGCTGGGCCTGGTTGTCCTTGACCAGGCCGCTGAGCTGCGCGGAGAGCTGCTGGGTGCCGGTCAGCAACGCGTGGATCGCGAGCCGGCGGCGCGAGATCTCCGCCAGCAACTGGTTGCCGTCGTGCAGAAGCGCGGTGAAGTTGCCGTTCTGCGCCGCCAGCGTGGCGGTGATCTGTTTGGTCCCGGCCAGCAGCCGGGCGAGCTGCGCGTCCCGCGAGGAGATCGTCTTGGACAGCGCCGACAGGCCCTGGACGGCCTTGCGGACGCTGGGGGCCGTGCCGCTGAACGTGTCGGAGATCGCCTGCAGGCTCTGCCCGAGCTGGTCGGTGTCGATCTGCCCCAGCGTGCCGCCGAGCTGCTGGAACGCCTGCGTCACGTCGTACGGGGAGGTCGTGCGGCTGACCGGGATGCGCCGCGAGGGGTTCTGCCGCGCCGTACCGAGCGGGTCGACCGCGAGGTACTTCTCGCCCAGCAGCGTCTTGATCATGATCGAGGCGGTGGAGGCGTTGCCGATCCAGGTGTCCTTGACGCGGAAGCTCACCTTCACCCGTCCGTGGTCGAGGGCGATCCCGGTGACCTTGCCGACCTTCACCCCGGCGACGCGGACCTCGTTGCCGGACTGCAGCCCGGCGGACTCGGTGAAGTCCGCGTCGTAGGTCGTGCCGCCGCCGATGAGGGGCAGGTCGTCGGCGGCGTACGCGGCGGTACCCAGCCCGGCCAGGATCACCAGGCCGACCACGGCGACCTTGACCGGATTCCGCTCCCGGATCGGCTTCACGACTCGCACCTCGATTCGGTGACCGGGATGCCGGTCGGCGGGGGTCCGGGGATCGGCGGGCCGACCGTGGACCACGACACGCCGGAGACGGTGGCCTGGCACATGTAGAGGTTGAGCCACGAGCCGTACGAGGCGAGCCGGGCGATCGTGGTCATCTTCGTCGGCAGCATCCGTACGAAGCCCTCCACCAGCGGCTGGTCGCGGTTCAGGTTGGACGACAGCCGGCCCAGGTCGCGGATGTCGCGGCGCAGCGGGTCGCGGCCGGCGCCGAGCAGCCCGGCCGTGCTCGTGGTGAGGCCGGAGATCGCGCCGATCGCCTGCCCGATCGGCTTGCGGTCGGCGGCGAAGCCGTGCACGAGCTGTTTCAGCGTCGTGATGAGCCCCTCGAACTCGCCCTCGCGGGAGTTGACGGTCTCCACGACGGTGGTCAGGTTGTCGATGACGCGCCCGATGACCTGGTCGCGGGTGGCCAGCGTGGTGGTCAGCGTGCCGACCGTGGCGATGAGCTGCTCCATGGTGGTGCCCTCGCCCTGGAACACCTGGATGATCTCACCGGAGAGCTGGTTGACGTCCTTGGGCGACAGGGCCTGGAACAGCGGCTGGAAGCCGTTGAAGAGCTGGGTGAGGTTCAGCGCGGGCGTGGTCCGGTCCACCGGGATCGTCCCGCCCGGCCGCAGGGTGCCGCCGACCGGCCCGACGCCCTGGTCGAGCTCGATGTACCGCTGCCCGACGAGGTTGAGGTACTTGATGGACGCGGTCACCGAGGCGGGCAGCGTACGGCCGGACTCGACCGAGAACGTCACGCGCGCCAGCCGCCGGCCGGTCACGTGAATGCTCTCGACCTGGCCGACGCGCACCCCGGCGATGCGGATGCTGTCCCCGGTGTTCAGGCCGGTGACGTCGGTGAACGTCGCGTGGTAGCCGGCGGTCCGGCCCACTCCGGTGCCCGCGATGCTGAGCGCCAGGACCGCGGTGGCCAGAGTGGTGACGACGATGAAGATCGCCGACTTGGTCAGCGGCCCGGCGAGGCTCCTGCGGTTCACTTCACCGTCACCTCCGTTCCCCGGTAGATCGGGCCGACCAGCACGCTGCTCCAGTCGGGCGGCGCCTTCTGCGGCGTGGTCCCGCCCGGGTTCAGCAGCTCGTTGACGAGGTCGTTCTCTCCGGGGGAGTTGGGCACGCCGAGCGCGCCGGCGGCTCCCTGGTACGGCACGGAGTAGCAGTGCGGGCCGCCGTCGGCGTTGTAGACCGGCGTGTCGCGGCCGGGGACGTACTTGCCCTTCGAGGGGACCACGCGCACGGTGACGTGCATGCCATGCCGGTCGGTGCCCTTGCCCAGCGCCCGGTCCATCGCCGGGACGAAGTCGCTGAGCGTCTTCAGCGTGCAGGGGAAGGAGGGCGAGTAGCGGGCCAGCGTCTCCAGCACCGGGCGGCTGTCGGCGGACAGCCGGATGATGTTCGCGGAGTTGGCGCGCAGGAATGCGGTGATGTCCCGCGACGAGTCGGTCACCGAGTCGTACAGCTCGCCGAGGTTGGCGCGCTGGTCGACGATGGTGCGGCTCGTGGTGGTGAAGTCGGTGAGCGCCTGGAGGATGTCCGGACTCGCCTGGGAGT
Source organism: Actinoallomurus sp. CA-142502 (assembly GCF_050936355.1). Classification (NCBI taxonomy): domain Bacteria; kingdom Bacillati; phylum Actinomycetota; class Actinomycetes; order Streptosporangiales; family Thermomonosporaceae; genus Actinoallomurus; species Actinoallomurus sp. CA-142502. The sequence continues at coordinate 6,103,226 of NZ_JBNJMY010000001.1, read as the reverse complement.
ACGCCTGCGCGACGCGCACCAGCTCGGTGATGTCGCGGTCGAGCGCGGGGAGCTGCGGGTTGGTCTTGCCGAGATAGGAGTCGAAGTCCACCAGCGTCCGGCCGAGCTCCTCGCCGCGACCTTGCAGCGCCTGGGCGATCGCGGTGAGCGTCGCGGACAGCTTGTCGGGCCGTACGGCGGTCAGGAGGGGCAGGACGTTGTCCAGCACCCGCTCCAGCTCGATGGCGTTGGAGCTGCGGTCCTGCCCGATGACGCTGCCGGCGGTGAGGGCCACCGGCGCCGGGTCGGGCGGCGGGACCAGCGCGACGTACCGCTCGCCGAACAGCGTGGTGGGCAGCATCTGCGCGGTGACGTTCGCCGGGACGTCCTTCAGCGCGCCCGGCTGGAGGGCGAGCCGCAGACGGGCCCCCGACCCGTCCGCGGAGATGTCGCGTACCTCGCCGATGACCTGGCCCCGCATCTTCACGTCGGCGTGCGAGTGCATCTCGTTGCCCACGCTGTCGGTGCGCAGCGTCACCATGGCCACGTCCGTGAAACGCTTCTGGTAGGCCGCGATCGACAGCCACACCAGCAGGCACAGCACCAGCAGGAACGCCACGCCGGTCAGCCGCCGCCGGGCCTTGACCGCGGCCGAGTCGTCGACACTGATCATCCGGCCACCTTCACCGTCGTGGTGGCCCCCCAGATCGCCAGGCTGAGGAAGAAGTCGGTGAGGCTGATCAGCACGATGGAGGTGCGCACCGCCCGGCCGACCGCGATGCCCACCCCGGCCGGTCCGCCGGACGCCCGGTAGCCGTAGTAGCAGTGCGCGAGGATCACCATGACGGCGAAGATCAGTACCTTCCCGAACGACCAGAGCACGTCCACCGAGGTCAGGAACTGCCCGAAGTAGTGGTCGTACGTGCCGGCCGACTGGCCTTTGAACAGCACGGTGATCTCGCGTGAGGACAGGTACGAGCTGAGCAGGCCGATGCCGTACAGCGGGACGATCGCCACGGCGCCCGCCGCGATCCGCGTGGTGACCAGGTACGGCAGGCTCGGCACGCCCATGCCCTCCAGCGCGTCGACCTCCTCGTTGATGCGCATCGCGCCGAGCTGGGCGGTGAAGCCGGCGCCGACCGTCGCCGACAGTGCCAGCCCGGCGACCAGCGGCGCGATCTCGCGGGTGTTGAAGTACGCGGAGACGAACCCGGTGAAGGCGGCGGTGCCGATCTGGTTGAGCGCGGCGTACCCCTGCAGGCCCACGACGGTGCCGGTGAACAGCGTCATCGCGATCATCACGCCGATGGTGCCGCCGATGACGCCGAGCGCGCCGCTGCCGAAGGTGACCTCGGCGAGCAGGCGGCGGATCTCCCGCAGGTAGCGGTGCAGTGCCCGTGGCGTCCACAGCAGCGCCCGCAGGTAGAAGGTCAGCTGGTCGCCGAGCGTGTCCAGCCAGGACAGCCGGCGGTCCAGATCGATGCGAGGTAGCGCCACGGCTCAGCTTCCCTTCGGCGGGACGATCTGCAGGTAGATGGCCGTGAGCACGAGGTTCACGAAGAACAGGAGCAGGAAGGCGATGACGACCGACTGGTTCACCGCGTCGCCGACTCCCTTGGGCCCGCCGCGCGGGTTCAGCCCGCGGTGCGCGGCGACCGCGCCCGCGATGAAGCCGAAGATGAGCGCCTTGATCTCGCTGATGTACAGGTCCGGCAGATGGGCGAGGGCGGAGAAGCTGGCCAGGTACGCGCCGGGCGTGCCGCCCTGCATGATCACGTTGAAGAAGTAGCCGCCGAGCACGCCGACCACCGAGACCAGACCGTTGAGGAAGACGGAGACGAGCATGGCCGCCAGCACACGCGGCGCGATCAGCCGCTGGACCGGCGAGACGCCCATGACGACCATCGCGTCGATCTCCTCGCGGATCGTTCGCGAGCCGATGTCCGCGCAGATCGCCGAGCCTCCGGCCCCGGCGATCAGCAGCGCCACGATCAGCGGGCTGGCCTGCTGGATGACCGCGAGCACGCTGGCCGCGCCGGTGAAGGACTGGGCGCCGAGCTGCTGGGTGAGCGAACCGACCTGCAGGGCGATCACCGCGCCGAACGGGATGGAGACGAGCGCGGTCGGCAGGATCGTGACGCTGGCGATGAACCAGAACTGCTCCACGAGCTCCCGCCCCTGGAACGGCCGCCGGAACATCGCGCCGAGCGAGGCGGCGGCCAGCGCGAACAGCTTGCCGGTCTCACGGAGCGCGGCGGTGCCGGGGACGGAGCCCGCCGGGGTCGTCATCGCCGCTCCCGGATGCTCGCGAGGATCGCCTGCTGCGCCGGGTACGGCAGTTCGTGCAGCATGCCCATCACCCGCGCGCGGCGGCGCTCGACGGCCTGGCGGGGCGGCAGGCCGGGACTGGGTTCGAGCTGCGGCACGATCGGCGGCAGCCCCTCGTCCTCGTCGTGGTATCCGGCGGTGCGTTCGGCCTCCAGCAGAGACTGGTCCTTCTCCTCCGACATGCCGATCGGGCCGTGCCGCCGGCCGCGGAGGAACTGCGCGACCACCGGCTCCTCACTCGTCAGCAGCACCTCGCGCGGGCCGAAGGTGACCAGGTCGCGGCGGAACAGCATGCCGATGTTGTCCGGCACCGTCGAGGCGACCTGGATGTTGTGCGTGACGATCAGGATGGTCGCGTCGATCTGCGCGTTGAGGTCGATCAGGAGCTGCGAGAGGTACGCCGTGCGGACCGGGTCCAGGCCGGAGTCCGGCTCGTCGCAGAGGATGATCTGCGGGTCGAGCACGAGGGCGCGCGCCAGCCCGGCGCGCTTGCGCATACCGCCGGAGATCTCGCCCGGCAGCTTTCCCTCGGCGCCCGCCAGGCCGACCATCTCCATCTTCTCCAGCACGATGCGCCGGATCTCCGGCTCCTTCTTGGAGGTGTGCTCGCGCAGCGGGAAGGCGATGTTCTCGAACAGGTTGAGGGAGCCGAACAGCGCGCCGTCCTGGAACATGATCCCGAACAGCTTGCGCACCTCGTGGAGCTTGCGCTCGGGGCTGTTCACCATGTCGACGCCGCCCACGAGGACACGGCCCTGCTCGGGTTTGAGCAAGCCGATCAGCGACTTGAGGAAAACGGTTTTTCCGGTCCCCGAGGGGCCGAGCATCACGCTGACCTCACCGGCGGGAAGGGTCAGGTTGATGTCCCGCCAGATGTTCTGCCGGCCGAAGGATTTCGTCAGTCCTTCGACCACGACTTCAAGTCCCATTAGGTAGAGCCAACCATCGGAATTTTCCCAACTTAGGCCCCCGAATATAAATGAGCCCAAATTTATACCGAACCGTAATATGATTCCGCCGGATCGGCTCGGGCGACACCCTTTGCTACTGGCGGGTATCATACTTTTCTCGAACGGCGATAAGCAAGACATTCCACGCGACCACCAAGATCGCGCGGAATGTCCTGTCATCGAATGACAATCAATGCCTCCGGTTTTATCCACCGGTGAGCATCGGGTGTCCCGGGCCGCCGGCGACGCGTCCGGAGTTCGGCCGTCAGCGCGCCGCGGAATGCCAGAAGGCCGACATCTTGCGCCCGGAGGTGGGTGCGAAGGAGGACGGGTCGTACAGCCCGCCGAGGTAGGTCGACGCGCTGTTCAACACCAGCTTGTTCTTCCCCGCCGCGGAGGGGAGGCCGGTCTTGAGATTGACCGCGGCGTCGAGCAGGCCGAGGCCGCCGCAGCCGGTGGCGCCGGGAACGGCGAAGGAGTCGTCGCTCACGGACGCCCCGGTGAGATCGATCCTGAGCAGGTCGCCGTTGTCGGGGTCGGGGGTGCCGTTCCCGTCGAACCGCGCGAAGCTCGTGTCCGGGGCGGTGACGTTCTTCGGCTTCAACAGGATCGGGTTGGAGTCGGAGCCGATCGTGCAGGTGGAGGCCAGGAACGGGTTCTGCAGGTGGATCTTGACCGGCAACGTGAGGATCGGCTTTCCGGAGCCGAGGCCGGCGGACAGGTCGAAGTCCGACGGCTTGCCGGCGGGCTGCACGGTGGCGATGACGTTGTTCAGCGTGTTGTCGGTGAGCTGCTGGCAGATCTGCGTGATCACCGGCACCTTGCTCGGGCACATCAGGCCGAGCAGTCCGCCGGGGATCTTCACGGGGTCGGCCACGAGGCCGCCGCCGGAGGGCGAGACCAGCGACACCGTCGATCCGGAGAGCACCCCGAACTGCATGTCGGTCACACCGGTCGTGGCGGTGGTGTTGCCCAGCTTGATGGTGCCGCTGGACGCATGGGTGGTGAGGCACGTGTCCGTCACATTCGCGCCGTCCGCCGCGAGCATCGCCGGATCGTCGACCGGGCAACGCGAGAACGGCGCCCAGGAGCCGTTCAGCGTCGTCGCCGAAGCCGAACCGGCCGTGACGAGCGTCGTCAGCGTGGCGAGTGTGGTGGCCACACCCGCGGCCGCGAGCCGTGCCCTCTTACGGGAAGGACTCATTTCTCGGTCCCTTTCTCCACAGGGGACCCTCGACGGAGCCGTCGCCCCGACCGCCCGCCGATCACCGGCATTTATCCGTCTAGCCGCCGGAATTCCGCCTCGAGATCCCTACTGGCGAGTACGGTAACTATCGGCTGCACGAACGGCAATAGAACGTCTTCTGGATATTTTTGCTCGCGGAATAACGTTGCCGTCGAATGACAATCTCTCCGCTGCGATTCATCCGTGCGTGAGTCTCAGGGCCGGGGAGTCGGCCGGTCGATCGGGTCGCAGTTGACCGGATCCTGGTCCGGCGGGCGCGTGCACGGAATGCCCTGGGTCAGCTTCATGTAGTTGTCCGGACCGGAGAGCGACGCGGTGAAGATGGGATCGAGGTCCTCGCCCACTCCGCACCCGGAGAACGGCGGGATCGTGACCATGCCGGTCAGCGGCCCACCCTGGTCCACCGTGTAGTCCGGAGACTTGCCGGTCAGCGTCACGGCGAGCGACGAGGCGGTCTGGCAGTGCGGGCCCACATCGAGCGGCTTTCCGTTGACCAGCACGTCGTAGATGCGCATCGTCATCTGGGAGGTGACCGTCGAGACCTGCGGGAACCCGGTGCCGTCGAACCACGAGTGGCTGTCGATCTCCATGTGGGTGCCCGGGGGTTCCGAGAACTCGACCGTCGCGGTGGTCGGCATGAAGCCATAAGTCAGGAGGGTGGCCTTCGCGGGTGGCAGCGAATGTGCTCCGTGGTAGTCGAGCGTCGCCCTGCTCAGTACGTCGACGCTGCTGTCCGTGGCGCAGAGGTTGAGGATGACCTCGTAGTTCAGTTCCAGGAGGGTGTGCCCCGTCGTCTCGCCGTTCTCGACGCCGAGCAGTATCGCGCCCCCGAGTTTCGCGGCATTCGCGAATCCCGCCAGGTACGCCTCCCCGGGTATCGGGTCCTGGGGCACGGGGAGCAGACACGGATCGTCGTCGAGTGGCCGGGCCGATCGAGGGTTGAGCTTGGCCCCACCCGTGCCGGGCGACGGAGTCACCGAAACCCCGGGATCGGTCACCGGAACACGTGCCAGGACCACGTCCGGGCCGGGCTCGACCTTGCAGTCGAGCGGAATACCGGCCGGGTTCGTCGCGCTGCCGTCGGCCTTGTGCGGTGTGAGGACGAGCGAGAGCGAGCCCGCGACGAAGGCCGCCGAGCCGACGGCCTTGGCCGTGACCGGCGACACCGTGGCGGATCCGGGCAACGGCAGGCTCCCCGACGCCGGGATCGGCGCCGACGCGGCCGCGCTCGGCCAGGTGGTGGCGGCGGTGCCGCCCTTCTGCGCGACGGTGACGGAGATCCGCGCCGACGCCGTGACCGACGTCGCGTCCAGGCCGGTGAGGTCGGCGAGCGCGGCGCGCGGCAGGGTCGGGGTGATCGTCACCTGGCCGGGCTGGATGTGGTCGCCGACCGTCGCGGCGGCGGGAAGGGCGCCGGCGACCTTGACGGTGATGCGCTGAGCGCCTGAGGGGAACGGGCAGGCGTAGGCCAGGGACGCACCCATGATCTGGTCGGGCGGAGGCTCCCCGGACGAGGACTTGCCGGCCGAGGACGCGGCGCCCGGGACCAGGCCCATCGCGATGATGACCAGCCCGGCGACGGTGGCCCGCGCCACCGCACGAGGCGTCCAGCGCGTCATGCTCATCCACGATCACCCGTGCCGTTCTCCGGCCGGCGTTCACCTTGGCGGAATCGGCACCGCGCGGATTCGCGGTCGTCCCCGGAAAGTGAAAGCCGAAGCATCGGAAGACCACATCCAAAAATCGTCGGCCCCGATCGCCGGAACGACAGGCCACCCAGCGCTACTGGCAAGTAGAGGTAGATTAGGTGCGGATTCCCGTCAGGGGCAAGCGGCCGCGCACGTGGGCGATCGATCGCCGCATTTTTATCACCGCACGACAAATGCTGTTCCGCCTTTTATCCGATATCGAGCACCCGGCTTCGGGTCATCGCCGTCTCGCATGCGAAGACCGGCCGGGGGGTGGACCCCGGCCGGCCTCCGGTCATACCCGGGCCTCGACCGTCAGGTGGGCCTGACGGTGAGCGGGGGAGTGGGGCTGGAGACCACGTAGGTCGCCTGGAAGGTGACGAGGTCGTTGGCGTTCAGCAGGCCCGCGCAGACGCCGCTGGTGGTGGCGATCTTGAGGGTCTGCGTGGCGGGGTCCGGGGTGAGGGTGAGCGTCCCGGTGCCGTTCGCGTAGGTGTCCTGGTTGTTGTTGCCGACGCTGCCGGTCACCGTGGCGTTGCAGGTGCCCAGAATGCTCTTGATCGTCAGGGCGGCGCTGATCCCGCTGATGTTCCCGCTGACCGTGTCGGTGCTCGAGTTGTACGTCACGGCGTTGAGGCCACCGGAGCTGATGGTCGCGCTTCCGGTGCTGCTCAGGGGGCCGGTGCAGCCGGTGAAGCTGCCGCTGGTGATGCTCGCGACCGGGTTGGGACGACTGGTGCCGGCGGGCGCGCTGCCGTTGATGGTCGAGGCGCTGCAGGTGAACGTCTGGTTGGTGTTCACGTCCTTGAACGTCACGGTCGTGCCCGACTTGAGCCCGACGGTGAAGGCTCCGCTGGCGTTGCCGTTGGTGACGGTCCAGCCGGCGGCGAAGGCCGCCGGAGAACTGAGCGCGAGCGCGGCGGCGGCGGCGCCGCCGACAAAGAGCGAACTGCTGAGAAGTTTACGCATGAGGGTTCTTCCTTCGTGGTGACTGTGGCCGGCATGTGCGGCGAGGCCGGTCGACGAAATCGGAAGTCGAATTGACAGTGGTGATCTCGGCTCAGGGGCAGCCTCCTTCATCCCCGCGGGTCCGGCGGGGTTTCGGTAAGGGCATCAGAGTCTGCGGGGGTCGTTCGATCGCAAAGATGATCTCTATTTGCTAGGCTTTCCCGTACGCTTGCTACCTGTCGGTAGGTTAAGCGCGTGTTACGGCCCAATCAAGGGCGAAATTGACATTTGCGCCGAATTGTCATCGCAAGCGAAAGATCGCATTGGTCTTTATCCATCGGTGATTAAGGCGTTCCATTACGATGATTATGTGGCGTCCGTAGACGGACCGTTCCACGGCAGGTGGCCGAATGGATGCGGAGGGTGAATGTCGTCGCCGCGCGGTGTGAATTGCGTCCGTTCCGATCAGCGATCAAGATGATCTGGATCACGCTTCGCCGGCCGGCCGGGGCCGTGCGGAGCGAGGCCGCCGGTGACCTCGCCGCCCGGTGGCCGGTGGAGACGAGTCACCCGGCCAGAGAGAGACGGCGACGGTGTGGCTCGAACAGGAGACGGAAAGACGGGAGCTCGCCGGGCTGTTGCGGTCCGAGATGGGCGGCCTTCCCGGCGAGATCTGTACCGGGATCCGCGAGGCCGTCGCGGAGTACGCGACGCCCTGTGACGGATTACAAGAGTCGCCCATGCGGCCGGCGGTCGAACAGGCGATCTTCTCCTTCGTCGACCGCGTCGCCGAACCGTCCGCGTCGTCGTCCCGGCTGACGGAGATCTTCCGGCTGCTCGGCCAGAACGAGGCGCACCACGACCGGAACCTGAACGCCCTGCAGGCGGCCTTCCGCGTCGCCTTCCGGGTGGCCTGGCACTGGACCATGGGCTTCTGCGCGCGCCATGAGCTTCCGTCCGAGACCGTCGCCGGCCTGGCCGACGCGCAACTGGAGTACATGCACGAGCTCACCTCCATCTCCGTGGAGGGCTATCTGGAGGCGAGCGCGCACTCGCCGGAAGAACTGGCCGAGCTGCGCCTCCGCCTTTTAGGCCTCATCCTCGAGCGGCCGGCCGCCCCGCGGCAGGCCATCGCCGAACTGGCCGAGCGCGCCGACTGGACGGTGCCCGCCGAGGTCACCCCGATCGTCGTGCGTCCGGGCGTTCGCCTGGTCCGCGGCGCGCTGACCGACGACGTCCTCGCCGATCCGGACGGCGCCGAGCCGCGGCTCCTGGTTCCGGGCCGGTTCACCGCGGCCCGGCGGGCGATGATCGAGGCCGCGGTGCCCCGCGACCGGATCGTCGTGGGCGTCACGGTGCCGCTGGACGAGGCGGCGGACTCGTTTCGCTGGGCCGTGCGGACCCTCGGCCTGATCACGGAGGGGGTCGTGGACGACGCGCGGCTGACGTTCTGCGAAGACCATCTCCTGACCCTGTGGCTGATGTCGGATCCGCAGCTCATCGACGAACTGGCGCGGCAGCGGCTCGACCGGCTCGCGGACATGCCGGCCGGCAAGCAGAAGGCCCTGACCGAGACGCTCCGGGTGTGGCTCGAGAGCTGGAGCACCGCGGCCGACGTGGGAAACCGCCTCCACGTACACCCGCAGACGGTGCGGTACCGGCTGAACCAGCTCAAGGAGAGCCTCGGTGACCGGTTCGGCGACCCGGAGGCGCGGTTCGGCCTGGAACTCGTGCTACGGGCGCAGCGGCTGCGGGACCGCCCCGCGCTCCCGGGCGGCCGCGGCGGCAGGCCCGAGCGGGCGACTCCTCTTTCCGCTCACGACGTCACAAAAAAACATAGTGCGCTGTCCGAAAACAGAGAAACGCCTACGGTCAATGACAGACCGTATGGCTCCGGCAAGTGAACGCCGCAAAATCTTGCCGGAGGCTGTTCTCTGCTCTACCGTCACGGTGTCCTAGATCGCGGTTCGCCCGGGAGATACAGGGGTTCCCCGCTCGGTATTTCCCTCGCGGTCCGCGATCACCGGCGAACGCCACCTGACGGCCGATTCTGAATAAGGGCGACCCCGCCCAGCGACGCACCGACTCCGACGGTGGCGGTGGGAGGTACACGCATGCCTCGAACGCTCGAACCGGACGGCTTGAACTGGTCGAGTTCCGATCTGACCGAGCGGCTGACGGCGATCATACGGCGCGAACTGCCCAGCCTCACGCAGGAGATCGTGGGCGAGATCCGGGACGGCATTCCCGAATACGCCCGCCCGATCGACGGTCCGTACGGACGGACGCTCCGTTCCGGGGTCGAGCGCGCACTCGCCGGATTCGTCGTATGGCTCGGCTCGCCCGACGCCCTTCCGGACGACATCTGCTACAAGCTCGGCCGGTTCGAGGCGTACGAGGGCCGCCAGCTCAACGTCCTGCAGTCCGCGTACCGGATCGGCGCCCAGACGGGCTGGAGGCGGGTGATGGCCCTGCACCAGCGGTACGACCTGGCCCCGGCGACCGTGTCGGTGCTGGCGGACGCCCTGTTCACCTACATGGAGGAACTGGCGTCGTCGTCGGTGCGCGGTTACCGGGAGGCCAGGGCGCAGCTGAACGACGAGATGCGGGCCGGACGCCGGCGGCTCCTGCGGCTCATCGTGGACGCGGCACCGCACGACCTGCTCGCCGAGCACGCCGAATCGGTCCGCTGGGTGCTCCCGGACGAGGTGACCGTGGTCGTGCTGCGGCCGAACGCGCCGATCGTACGGACGCTGCTCGACGACGACCTGCTGACCGACCTCGACGGCACCGAGCCGTACCTGCTGGTCCCCGGCCCGCTGACGGCCGACCGCCGCGCGATGCTCGAACTCGCGGTGGCCGAGTCCAAGGCGGCGGCCGGGCTGACCGTGCCGCTGGACCGCGCCCCCGACTCGCTGCGCTGGGCCCGGCAGGCATTCGGCCTGGTCCACTCCCAGATCATCGATGACGGCCCGCTCACCCTCTGCGCGAACCACCTGGAGACCCTCTGGCTGTTCACGGACGCGCCGCTGATCGACCAGATCGCCCGCCGGCAGCTCGCCGCCCTGGACCACCTGACGGCGCGCCAGCGCGAACGCCTCGTCGAGACGCTGGGCGTGTGGCTGCGCACCCGCGGCACCGCCGCGCAGGTCGGCGACGAACTGGGCGTGCATCCGCAGACCGTGCGCTACCGGATGCGGCAGATCGAACACGCCCTCGGGGACGACCTCGCCGATCCGGACACACGGTTCGCCACCGAGGTCGCCCTGCGCGCGCTGTGGCTGCGTGAACAGGCACGGGAGTACGACGCGGCCGGGGACGGAGCGTGAGATTCACCTCTTCCGCTAACCGGGGGCACAAGGCGCGAGACGAATTACGCATCCGTTGATAGCGCTGCGCGCCATGGTTGATCCATCTCCTGGTCCCGTGTTCGCATGGGTTCGACCGCTTCGGGTAACGACGAGTCCCGAGGGCGGATGGCGATGGACGCGGAGGTGCCGGAGTGCTGTCCGGATCGAACGCACGACCAGTATTCGTCGCACTCGGTGCGGCGACGGTCATCACGCTCGGCGCGGTGGCGACGCCCGCGACGGCGCTGGCCGCCGACCCGTCGCCCACGGCCGCCGACGACCCGGCGCCCGATCCGTCCGGCGGCAGCACGCCCAGCGACTCGCCGAGCAATCCTCCGAGCGACTCGCCCAGCGACCCGCCGCCCGCCAGTTCGCCGCCGGTCAAGCCCGCGCCGCCGCCCTCCTCGCCGCCGTACCAGCGGACCCCGTCCCTGAGCGTCCACCTGTCGTTCTCCGCGGCCAAGGCCGCCCCGGGCGGCTCGGTCACCGCGACGGCGCGGGTCAGCGCGGCGCACGCGGTCGCCCACCACGCGATGCTGCGATTCTCCGCCACCGGCGCCTCGGTGGTCAGCGGCCTTCTCTCGCTGGGGGACGTGAGTGCGGCGCGCTCCGCGTCCGCCGTCGTGAAGATCCCCGCGGGCCACGCCGCCGGCACCGTCACCGTGACCGCCTCGCTCAGCGCCGACCGCGCGAGCACGCACAGCGACGCCGGCAAGATCACGGTCACCGGGAGCGGCTCGTCGGTGGGCGCGTCCGCCGCGGGAGCGGACCTGCCGTCGTCGGCACTGGCCACCGGCCTGGGCCTGCCCGACCAGACCGCCACGGCGGGTGCCGGCCCGGCCGGCGCTCAGCTGCCGCTGATCGCCGGGCAGGCGCCCGCGGTCGCTCCGGACCAGCTGCCCGCGGTCCAGCCGGTCTCGCTGCGCACCAAGACCTCGCCGCTCGGCCTCGACGCGACCTCCTACCGTCTCCTGTGGACCCAGGTGGCGTGGCTCACGGCGCTGCTCGTCGGCATCTCCCTGCTGCTCACCCAGCTGCGGTTGAACCGCCGCCGGCCGGCACGCCCGGCCACCCGCCGCTCCCGGTCATGAATCCTCCTGCGTCGGAGGGAGTGACCACGGGGCCGCGTCTTTGACTCCCTCGCTTCGCTCGGTCATGACCGTCGCGGCTCCCCGGACCTGTGGTCACGGTCCGCATCCATGGATAATCGTCGTGGCCGGCGCCACGACGATGTGATGCGGGACTACGACCACCTGAGGGAGCTCGATGTTCGGCAAGGTCCTGGTCGCCAACCGTGGCGAGATCGCGATACGGGCGTTTCGCGCCGCGTTCGAACTGGGAATCTCCACCGTCGCCGTCTATCCGTACGAGGATCGCAACTCGCTGCACCGCGCCAAGGCGGACGAGTCGTACCAGATCGGCGTGCCCGGTCACCCGGTCCGCGCCTACCTGTCCGTCGACGAGGTGATCAAGGCCGCGCGTACGGCCGGCGCCGACGCGATCTATCCCGGGTACGGCTTCCTGTCCGAGAACCCCGAGCTCGCCGCCGCCTGTGACGAGGCGGGGATCACGTTCATCGGCCCGCCGGCGCCGGTGCTGAACCTGACCGGCAACAAGGCGCGGGCGGTCGCGGCGGCGCGCGAGGCCGGCATCCCGGTGCTGCGGTCCTCAGCGCCCTCCACGGACGTCGACGCGCTCCTGGCCGCCGCCGAGGACATCGGCTTCCCGGTGTTCGTCAAGGCCGTCGCCGGCGGCGGCGGACGCGGCATGCGGCGGGTGGCCGAGCCGGCCGAGCTGCGGGAGTCGATCGACGCGGCGATGCGCGAGGCCGCGTCCGCGTTCGGCGACGCGACGGTCTTCCTGGAGCAGGCCGTGGTCAACCCGCGCCACATCGAGGTGCAGATCCTCGCCGACGCCGCGGGCAACGTCGTGCACCTGTACGAGCGCGACTGCTCGATGCAGCGGCGGCACCAGAAGGTCATCGAGATCGCGCCCGCGCCGAACCTCGACCCCGCGCTGCGGGACCGCATCTGCGCCGACGCGGTGGCCTTCGCCCGCCACATCGGCTACGTCAACGCCGGCACCGTGGAGTTCCTCCTCGACGAGCGCGGCCGGCACGTGTTCATCGAGATGAACCCGCGCATCCAGGTCGAGCACACGGTGACCGAGCAGGTCACCGACCGTGACCTGGTCATCGCCCAGATGCGCATCGCCGCGGGCCGGACCCTGCCCGAGCTGCGCCTGACCCAGGACGTGATCACGCTGTCGGGCGCGGCGCTGCAGTGCCGCATCACCACCGAGGACCCGGCCAACGGCTTCCGACCCGACAAGGGCACTATCTCGGCGTACCGCTCGCCCGGCGGCCCCGGCGTGCGTCTCGACGGCGGCACCGTGCACACCGGTGCGGAGGTCTCCCCGCACTTCGACTCGATGCTGGTCAAGCTCACCTGCCACGGCCACGACTTCACCAACGCCGCCCGGCGGGCGCGCCGCGCGATCGCCGAGTTCCGCATCCGCGGCGTGGCCACGAACCTGCCCTTCCTCGGCGCGGTGCTCGACGACCCCGACTTCCGCGCCGGGCGGATCACCACCGCCTTCATCGACGACCGGCCGGACCTCGTGCACGCCCGGCCCTCGGCCGACCGCGGCAGCCGCGTCCTGCGCCACCTGGCCGAGACGACCGTCAACCGGCCGCACGGACCGCGTCCGGTGGTGGTCGAGCCGGCGGACAAGCTGCCCGCCGTGTCCCTGACGGACGCGCCGCCGGAGGGGTCGCGGCAGCGGCTGGCCGCCCTCGGGCCGGAGGGGTTCGCCGCCGAGCTGCGGGCCCGGTCCGCGGTCGCGATCACCGACACGACGTTCCGCGACGCACACCAGTCGCTGCTCGCCACGCGGGTCCGCACCCGTGACCTGCTCGCGGTCGCCCCGCACATCGCCCGTACGGCGCCGGAGCTGCTCAGCCTGGAGTGCTGGGGCGGCGCGACGTACGACGTGGCGTTGCGGTTCCTGGCCGAGGACCCGTGGGAGCGGCTCGCCGCGCTGCGCGAGGCGGTGCCGAACATCTGCACGCAGATGCTGCTGCGCGGCCGCAACACCGTCGGCTACACGCCGTACCCGACGGAGGTCACCGACGCGTTCGTGGCCGAGGCCGCGGAGACCGGGATGGACATCTTCCGGATCTTCGACGCGCTCAACGACGTCTCGCAGATGCGCCCCGCGATCGACGCCGTACGCGCCGCGGGCACCGCCGTCGCCGAGGTGGCGCTCTGCTACACCGGCGACCTGTCCGACCCATCGGAGACTCTCTACACGCTCGACTACTACCTGCGGCTCGCCGAGGAGATCGTCGAGGCGGGCGCGCACATCCTGGCGATCAAGGACATGGCGGGGCTGCTGCGCCCGCCCGCCGCCCGCACGCTTGTGACCGCGCTGCGGTCGCGCTTCGACCTGCCGGTTCACCTGCACACCCACGACACCGCCGGCGGTCAGCTCGCCACGCTGATCACCGCGATCGACGCCGGGGTGGACGCCGTGGACGCGGCGGTCGCCTCGATGGCCGGAACGACCTCGCAGCCCTCGCTGTCCGCGCTGGTCGCGGCCACCGACCACACGCCGCGGGCGTCCGGCCTGTCGTTGCAGGCGGTCGGCGACCTGGAGCCGTACTGGGAGGCCGTGCGCAAGGTGTACGCGCCGTTCGAGTCGGGGCTGGCCTCGCCGACCGGGCGCGTCTACCACCACGAGATCCCCGGCGGCCAGCTGTCGAACCTGCGGCAGCAGGCCATCGCGCTCGGCCTCGGCGACCGGTTCGAGCTGATCGAGGACTGCTACGCCGCCGCCGACCGGATGCTGGGCCGTCTGGTCAAGGTGACGCCGTCCTCCAAGGTCGTCGGCGACCTGGCCCTGCACCTGGTCGGGGCGGGCGTCACCGCGGCCGACTTCGAGTCCGACCCGGCCAAGTTCGACGTGCCGGACTCGGTGATCGGCTTCCTGCGCGGCGAACTCGGCGTCCCGCCGGGAGGCTGGCCGGAACCATTCCGCACGCGGGCGCTCGAAGGCCGGCCGCCCGCCGCACAGGTGACCCCCCTGAGCGAGGACGACCTGCGGGGGCTGGCCGAGTCGCGCCGCGCCACGCTGAACCGGCTGCTGTTCCCGGGACCGGCGAAGGAGTTCGCCCACCGGCGCGAGGTGTACGGCGACACGTCGGTGCTGTCGTCGAAGGACTTCTTCTACGGCCTCGAACCCGACACCGAGCACACCGTGACGCTGGAGCACGGCGTCTCACTGCTGATCGAGCTGGAGGCGATCTCCGAGGCCGACGAGCGCGGCTACCGTACGGTGCTGACGACGCTGAACGGCCAGCTGCGCCCGGTCCGCGTACGCGACGAGTCCATCGCCACCGACGTCAAGGCGGCCGAGAAGGCCGAGCGCGGCAACGACCGGCACGTCGCGGCGCCGTTCGCCGGAGTGGTGACGCTGCAGGTGGAGGAGGGCGCCACGGTGTCGGCCGGGCAGACGGTCGCGACCATCGAGGCGATGAAGATGGAGGCCTCCATCACCGCCCAGCGCGACGGCACGGTCCGCCGCCTCGCGGTCGGCGCGGTACAGCAGGTCGAGGGCGGAGACCTGCTCATCGAGCTCGGCTGACTCCGCGAACCCCGGGGGCCGGGGCGGCTTCGTGCCGCCCCGGCCCTCATTTTTTCAGATCACTTAAACTCCATTGTCAAAACGATTAACGCTATTGACGCCATTAATTCGCGATGCTTCGATCTACGCCATGTCATTTCCCCGTAAGGTCACGATCGCCGCTTTCCTGGTTCCGGTGATGGCGACCGTCGGCACGCTGGCCCTCACCGACGTGGCCGAGGGCCACGCGAAGGCCACCGATGTGAGGGTCGCGGCCGAGACCGAGCAGTTCTCGCTCCCCGCGCTCATCCACATCCCCCACTACCCGCTCACCCCCGTGCAGCCGTCGTCCACGCCGGTGCGGTTGAGCGGCACGGGCAAGCCCCTGGACGTGAGCTACACCTACCAGGGGCAACGCCACACGATCACCGACTTCCTGCGGCGCAGTTCGACGCTCGGCTTCCTCGTCCTGCACGACGACAAGGTCGTCGACGAGCGATACTTCCAAGGGCAGAACGCCGACAGCCGGTTCAACTCCTGGTCGGTCGGAAAATCGATCACGGCCGCCGCGATCGGCGTGGCGCTCAACGAGGGCAAAATCCGTTCGGTCGACGACCCCGTCACCCGTTACGTGCCCGAACTCAAGGGCACCGGGTACGACGGCGTCCCGCTGATCGATGTGCTCCACATGGCGTCCGGCGTGAAATGGGACGAGTCGAATTACTTCAATTTCACCACCGGCGCCACGGCGGCCCAGCTGCGCCTGGTCCTCGGCACTCCGTTGACCGACGTCGCCAAAGAGTCGGTCAGTGAACGGCCTCCCGGCACCAAGTGGAACTACGACAGCATGGACTCCTTCGTGCTCGCCTGGGTGCTCAGCAAGGCCACCGGGCAGTCGTTGGCCTCCTATGTCCAGGACAAGATCTGGAAGCCGGCGGGCATGAAGTCCACCCTCTATCTCGGTAAGGACTGGGCGGGCAACGGCCTGGGCTACTGCTGCTATCACGTGACGACGCGCGACCTGGGCCGCTTCGGGCTGCTCTACCTCAACCAGGGCAAGGCTCAGGGGAAGCAGGTCGTACCGGCCGGGTGGGTGCGCGACTCCACCCGTGTCACCGTCCCGATCAACGAGCCGGGGCAGATCAACTCGGCGGGCTGGGGCTACGGCAGCCAGTGGTGGGTCGCTCCCACCCCGGGCGACTACACCGCGAACGGCGTGTTCGGCCAGAACGTCTACGTCAGCCCGCGCGACCACGTGGTGATCGTGAAGACGTCCCAGGACGTCCTCACCTACTCGAGCCACTTCGCCGAGTTGGCGACCGCGTTCCGTGCCGTCGCCGACGCGGTCGGGGGGAGCTGACCGGTCGATGCCACCGCCGGGGGTCGCGCAGGGTGCGCGCGGCCCCCGGCGGCGTGTTCACGGGAGGCCGGCTCGGCCGCGTTGCCCGTGCTGCGGGGCTCCTGCCGGATTCTCGCTGGTCACGACGGTCATGTTCGTGCGGTCCGGTGCTCCGTGGCCCGGTCCGCCGGATTTGCGGGATGGTTTCCGCTTAAGACGGGCTAACGAGGGCAGAACGGCTGCGCGTCCTTACGAGCGAAAGGAAGCCCCCGATATGCACGTCACCGGAATCGTCATGGCGATCATCATCGGCCTGGTCATCGGTGCCCTGGGCCGGCTGGTCGTACCAGGACGTCAGCCGATCCCGATCTGGCTGACCATCGTCATCGGCATCGTCGCCGCGTTGATCGGCACCGCCATCGCGGGCGCGGTCGGTGTGGCCGACACCAGCGGAATCGACTGGATCGAACTGGCCATCCAGGTCGTACTGGCGGCGGTGGGCGTCGCGGCGACCGCCGGGTTCTATGCCCGAAGATGAGCCGGCCGGTCAGGGCCCGGCCTCCGAGCCCGGCCCCGACCGCGACGCGGACGACGACGGCCGTGGCCCGACTTCGGGCCACGGCCGCCCGCTGCCCGGAGCACCTCGGACGTGCCGTGCCCCTCCCCGGCCCGCCGGCGAGGGGCACCGGCGACCGTGTCGCTCCGGGAACGATCGGATGTGGTGGCGATTCTCAGCCTGGACCCAGGCCGATCTCATTACCCGGTGATGGGATGGCGGGCGGCGGTGCTCGCGGTGCGACCGGCAGCGGCGGAAGGGTGAAGCGCGTGAGGGTGGGAGTGGTCCGGTGACGGCTCAGGAGAAGGCGACCGACGACGGCGACCGCGAGGTGGGCCGGGAGACCGAGCCGCCCACGGCGGAAGGCGGAGACCGCGATTCGGCGGCCGGCGGCGGCTCGACGGCAGGACGCGGACCGGCGACCGGCGGTGGCCCGGAGCACCCGGCGTACTCACGGGAGCCGGGGGAGGCGCCCCCGCCCGCGGGTGGTGAACCTGCGGACGGCGGCGTTTCGACGATGGCCGGTGGACCGGCGACCGATGCCCGGCCAGAGAGCTCGGCACGGTCACACCCGATGGGGCAGGCGCCCCTGGCGACCGGCGGCGAGCCTGCGAGCGGGAGCGGTTCGGCTGGTGGCGGGCCGGAGCACTCGGCGCGGTCGCGTGGGGTGAGGGAGGTGCCGGCCGTCGGCGGCGAGGCTGCGGGCGGCGGTGGTTCGGCTGGTGGTGGTCGCGCCGCGGCCGGAGGCGGTTCGGTGGCGAAAAGGCGTTCGGCGGTCGGTGGGTCGGCGGTCGGTGGCGACGCGGAGGCTTACCGCGGGCGTGGTGGAGTTGCCGATCGCTCCGGTGAGACAGGCCCGGGTGACCGTCCTGGTGACGGCGGGACCGATGCCGGCGGTGGTCGTGGTGTCGGCGAAGTCGGCGGGCTCGGTGGCGGGGAGGACGCCGGTGCGGGCAGTGCCGGGCGGGAGGCCGCGCTCGGGCGGAGTGCCCTGCTGGAGCCCGGACGTCGCGCCGGGGTCACGCCCGCTGCGGATCTGGACCCTGGCTTCGGTGACCGTGGCCTCTTCGGATCGCCGCCCGGACGAGACGGCCACGGCGCGGCGGGGGACGGCGGGCGACGTGGTCCCGGCGGCGCGAGTGAAGGCGCCGTCCTCGGCCTTGACCGTAGGGACGGACTCGCGGCGCCGGAGCCACCCCCGTCCGGTGAAGCGAATCCCGCCCGGCTGGATAAATCAGGTAATGCCGACAAAGTCGCCCAGAAAACCGCGGCGAGCCGGGATCCCTACTTCGACAACGCCAAGTTCCTCGCCGTCGCTCTGGTCGTCGTCGGGCACGCCTGGGAGCCGTTGCGCAGCGCGGCCGTCGGCGGGCGAATGCTCGGGGCGGGGCAGTCGTTCATCTATGCCTTCCATCTCCCCGTATTCATCGTCATGTGCGGCTATTTCTCCCGCGGATTCAGCCGTTCCCGTGGCCGTACCCGCAAGCTCGTCGCCGCCATCGTCGTCCCGTACGTCCTGTTCAGCGCCGGCTACGTCGTCTACACCGAGGTGCTGGCGGGCCGGCACATGCGCTGGGATCCGCTCGAACCGTACTACCTGACATGGTTCCTGCCCGCGCTGCTCGCCTGGCGGCTCTCCGTGCCGCTCTGGCAGCAGTTGCGGTTCCCGATCGCGATCGGGCTGGCGGTCGCGATCTGGCTGTTCGCCGGGCTCGTCACCCTGCCCAGCATGCTCGACGCGGTGCAGGTGCTGTCGTTCCTGCCGTTCTTCGTGCTCGGACTGATCCTCGGGCCGCGCCACTTCGCCCTGCTCAGAAGGCTGGCGGTCCGGGTCGCGGGGGCGCTGACGCTCGTCGCCGGGGCGGTGGCGGCGTACGCCCTGGAGACCAGCCTCGACCCCGAGTGGGTGCACTGGCGGCGCAGTTTCGCCGAACTCGGCGTCGGCGCGCCCTCGGGTGTCGGCTTCCGCGTGCTCGCGCTCGCGGCGGCGGGCATCCTCACCGCGGCCTTCCTGGCCGTCGTCCCGGCCCGCCGTACGTGGTTCAGCAGGCTCGGCGCCGCCTCCATGTACGCCTACCTGCTCCACGGGTTCGTCACGCTCTTCCTGTCCTACCAGGACTGGTACTACCGCATCTCCGGGTGGCAGGTGCCGGCGCTGACGCTCGGCTGCGTGCTGCTGGCGGTGGTGCTCATGACCGATCCCGTCCGAAGGGTGTTCCGGTGGGCGGTCGAGCCGCGCCTCGAGTGGTTGTTCCGATGATGCCGCACTAAACCTATAGGCAATAAAAGAAAATAGCTTCTCGGTAAATTCTCAACCAACTTTCAGTAATTTTCTTTACCGTGAAGCGATGACCCAGCCGGAGCGGCCCATCTTCGTCGTCGGTTGTCCACGGTCCGGAACGACCATGCTGCAACTGATGCTGCACGCCCACCCGCGCATCGCCATCCCGCCGGAGACGCGGTTCCTGCTGCCCGCGTACGACGCGCGCGCCGACTTCGGCGATCTCCGCATCCCGGGCAACCGCCTGGCGCTCGCCCGCTGGATCGTCGACCGCGAGCAGACCCGCTTCGCGGACCTGGGGCTGGACGGGCAACGGGTCATCGAGCAGATCGTCGCCGGGCCGCCCACGCTCGGCTCCGCGCTGGGCATCGTGCTGCGCGCGTACGCGGCGAGGTTCGGCAAACCCCGCTGGGGCGACAAGCGGCCGGGGTACTTCCAGCACATCCCCACGCTGAGGCGCCTGTTCCCCGACGCGCAGATCGTCCAGCTCATCCGCGACGGCCGCGACTGCGTCGCGTCGCTGAAGGAGATGGACTGGTACAAACACGACTCTCACCACGCGCTCGCGACCTGGGTGGAGTCGATCGAGGCGGGGGAGCGCGCGGCGCGGTCGCTCGGCCCGGAGTCGTACTACCGCCTCTACTACGAACGCCTGATCGGCGACCCGGCCACCGAGCTCAAGGGGCTGTGCGAGTTCCTCGGCGAGGACTACGACCCGGCGATGTCCGAGCCGGGCCGCGTCGCCGCCGTCGCCGTACCCGGCCGCAAGGTCTGGCACTCCCGTACCCACGAAGAGGTCACCACTGCTCGCGCCGGCACGTGGCGCACGCGTCTGACGACGGCGGAGATCGTCCTGTGCGAGACCGTCGCCGGCGACCTGCTGCGCGACCACGGCTACGAGGTCGAGGGCGGAGCCCGGCCGGAGCGAGCCGACCAGGCGCACTATCGGCGGGTCGCGGCTCACCGCCGGCTGGCCGCGCGCAAGCGCGAACTGCTCGACTTCGTACACCGCCGCACCGAGCCCGGCGAGGTGGCCTACCGTCCCCCATCCTCCCTTCCGCCCGACTGACCCTGTGCTGGTTGCCGAGCTTGACGTCCCGCCCGGTGGTCGTACGGATCTCTTGGCGAGCGCCGCCCTGTCGACCCCGGGCGAAGGGGCCCGAGGTGGCGGGGGATGAGAGGCGACCTTTCTCCCGTTAGAGCCGTCGGCATTCGTCGCGAGGTAATAGCCGATGTATCCGGCTGGGCCAGGCACTTGTACCGGTTGCCGCGAGACTCGCGCATGGTGCGGAACCTGCTGTAATGCCTGATCGTCGCCTTGTTCCTGGGGAAAGCCTCGGCGATCCGGCACGGGCGGTGCCGACGTCGATTCCGTGAGTACCCCGGGTGGGATTCGAACCCACACTTCGCGGATTTTAAGTCCGCTGCCTCCGTCCTGATTGGGCTACCGGGGCAAGCCGATCTGGTCACGGGCGGGTGCCGGAGATGCCGGCGTTTCCCGCCCGATCGCGCCGATCACTCGGCGGCATCGGTGTGTGACGTTCAGCGTTCGCTCTCCGGGCCGTCTCGCGAAGAGACGATGATCTCTGCCACGTCGGCACCCCTCCTTCAGCCGCCGTCCCCCGCGCCCGTTCGGGCTTGACCCTGGCAATCTATTTCGGCAATTGCCCGGCGTCATCCCCCTAATTCGTTAGAGCAGGCATTAGATTTGCTTAATGGGCTGTCTTTAGCCGCATATCCGCAGCGCCGAAAAGGGGTGTTTTGGTCCGCTCGACGGGTTCGGCGGCCTTCGCCGACGTGTTCCCCCTGGACAGAGCGCTGAGGGTGCTCACTCGCGTCGGAGGCCCTACGGCAGGTGCCGTGGGGGATGCGGCCGCGGGAGGCTCGCAAGGAGGCGGCCGCTCTGGACTCGCGGTGCTCTGACGGCCGGCCGTACGGGGCGGTGGCTCTGGCACGCGACGCCGCGCAGGAGACGGTCAGGCGCCGATGAACGCCTGGACAGGGTCCGGGTGGACGGATTCGGCGGCCGGACAGGGCGCGGCTCTGGACTCGTGGCGCCTTCGCGGCCGTACGGGGGGCGCCGCTCCTTCGCGCGCTGTGCGGGCCGCGGCGGTGGGGGAGTCCGCCGCGGCCCGCAACCGCAGTGACCGTGGGGGCGGTCAGTCGGATCTGGACCGGGGGGCCACCGGTGGAGAGCCCCGGAGGAGCTCTCGCTTTCTCTTCCGACTACGGCATCCACTTTCGCCGGTCCAGGGCCGAAAGTCAGCGCGGCCAGCACCCATCTTCAGGTCTTGCCAGCGGTAACCCACATCTTCCGGCTGGCGGGGATGCGCGACGGCCGTACGAGGGTCGCGCCGGTCCTCGTCGGCGCCGCACGTGCCCCACGCGTTCTCCCGGGTCACCGGCGTCACAGGTCTGGGCAGTGACCGACATACTGGACATGCCGATGCCGAAGAGAGGTGAGCTTGCCCATGGCCCGTGTCCTCGGTTCGCCGCGGGAGGTCCTGGACGCCGCCGACGTCGAGCGGTTCGTCCGCTCGTCGCTGGAGGACGATGAGTACACCGGCAAGAGGGTCTGCGTGCTGGTGCCGGACGCCACCCGCAGCTGCCCGTTGCCGATGCTCCTGGACGGCGTGCACGCGGCCCTGCACGGGCGCGTCGCCGAGTTGACCTTCATGGTCGCGCTGGGCACCCACCCGGCGATGAGCGAGGAGGAGCTCGCCGCCCTGTTCGGCCACCCGCCTGGCCTCGCGGCCGAGCGCTATCCCGGAGTCACCATCCGTAACCACGAGTGGTGGGATCCCGGCATGCTCACCTCGGTCGGAGTGATCAGCGGGGCGGAGCTGGCCGAGCTGTCCGGCGGCCGGCTGTCCGACCCGGTGGAGGTACGCCTCAACCGAGCCGTGGTGGAAAGCGACATCACGCTCGTCGTCGGCCCCGTCTTCCCGCACGAGGTCGTGGGGTTCTCGGGCGGCAACAAGTACCTGTTCCCCGGGGTGGCGGGCCAGGAGGTGATCGACGTGTCGCACTGGCTGGGCGCGCTGATCACCAGCGCGGAGATCATCGGCACGCGCGGTACGACGCCGGTGCGCGCGCTGATCGACCGCGCGGCGGCGAAGGTGCCCAGCGAGCTGCGCTGTTTCTCGCTCGTGGTGGAGTCCGGCACGTCGAACCTGCACGCGATCACGTACGGGGACACCCGGGACGCCTGGGCCGCCGCCGCGGACATCACCGCGCAGGTCGACGTGAAGTACCTCGACGCGCCGGTCAAACGGGTGCTGTCCCTGGTGTCGCGTCGCTACGACGAGATCTGGACCGCCGCGAAGGGCATGTACAAGGTCGAGCCGGTCGTCGCCGACGGAGGCCAGGTGGTGCTGTACGCGCCGCACGTCACCGAGGTGAGCCGCACCCACGGCGAGGCGATCCGCGCCGTCGGCTACCACTGCCGCGACTACTTCGTGAAGCAGTGGGACCGGTACGAGGACCGGCCGTGGGGCGTATTGGCCCACTCCACGCACCTGCGCGGCGGCGGCACGTACGATCCGGCCACGGGTGAGGAGCGCTGCCGCATCGAGGTCACTCTCGCCACCGGCATCGACGCCCGCACCACACGTGACCTGGCGCTCTCGTACCTCGACCCGGCCGAGATCGACGTGGAGGAGTGGTCACGCGACCCCGAAACCCTCGTCGTCCCCGACGCCGGGGAGATCCTCTACCGCCTCCGGTGACGCCAGGGGGCGCCGTGAGCGGATGGCGCCGTGTTCGGCCAGGATGTCGATGAACGCCGAGATGTGCGGCACCTCGGCGGTCGTCGTGAAGGCGACCAGCTCGCGGTGGAC
Organism: Actinoallomurus sp. CA-142502; assembly: GCF_050936355.1. Classification (NCBI taxonomy): domain Bacteria; kingdom Bacillati; phylum Actinomycetota; class Actinomycetes; order Streptosporangiales; family Thermomonosporaceae; genus Actinoallomurus; species Actinoallomurus sp. CA-142502. The sequence continues at coordinate 6,080,099 of NZ_JBNJMY010000001.1, read as the reverse complement.
CGGCGGGTCCGGTTCGAGCTGCACGCCGCCGAAGTCCGCCTCGATCATGTTCCGCGGCACCAGCGCCGGGCCCAGCCCGGCGGCGGCGAGCTGCACCGCGGTGGAGGTGTGGTGGGTGTGCACCGCGGGGCGGGCGATGAACCCGGCCGTCGAGCAGGCCTGGGCGACCACGCCCGCCAGCCCGTTGTCGGGCGTGTACAGCACCCAGGGGCGGCTCGCGAGCTCGGCCAGCCGTACCTGACGGTGGCCGGCGGCGGGGTCGTCCTTGGCGAGGACCACGACGAGTTCCTCCCTGCCGAGCGTGCGCACCGGGCCGTCCCAGTGCAGCGGCGCCGCGCTGACGGCGACGTCGATGCCGCCCGCCGACATGAGGTTCGCCAGGTCGGCGCTGTTGCCGAACTCCAGCAGTTCGACGTGGGAGTCCGGATAGCGCCGCCGCCACTTCAGGATCGCCGGCGGGATGATGCCGAGCGCGATCGAGTACAGCGCGGCGATCCGCAGCCCGATCCGGGTCATCTCGCCGCGAGGCCGGGCGACGTGCGCGGCCTCGTCGGCGCTGTGCAGCGCGGCGATCGCGTGCGGCAGGTACGCGCGCCCCATCGGCGTCAGGCGCACGGCGTCGGGCAGCCGTTCGAGCAGCGGGTACCCGACGTAACGCTCCAGCGCCCGAATCTGGTGCGACAGCGCGGGCTGGGAGACGGAGAGCCGCTGCGCCGCGCGGGTGAAGGAGCCTTCCTCGACCACGGCCAGCAGATACTCCATCTGCCGGAAGCTCATGCGCAAATTGTATGTCCGCAGGTGAGAGGCCTTCTGATCGGCAAGGCGGGCGTTCAGCGGCGGGCGACCGCGCCGAGGAACCCGAGTGGTATGCGGTCGCCGGACGGTGGCTCTTCGGCGCGCCAGTGTTCGACTCCGACCAGGCCGGGTTCCAGCAGCTCCAGCCCCTCGAAGAACGCCGCCACCCGGGCCGGTGAGCGCGGGGTGATCGAGCCGAGAGACGTCGTCGCGTAGATCTCGCGACCCTCGCCGACGACGTCCGGGGCGACCTCATCGGCGGTGATATGGGAGATCACCAGGTGGCTGCCGGGTGCCAGGGCGGCGCGTAACCGGGCGACGATGTCGGCGGCCTCGCGGTCGTCGGGGACGAACTGCAACACCGCCACGAGCAGTACGCCGACGGGGCGGTCGAAGTCGATCAGTGCGCGCGTCTCCGGATGGCTCAGGATGTCGTCCGGACGGCGCAGGTCGGCCCGGATCACCGTGCTCCGCTCGTCGGTCGCCAGCAGGGCGCGGCCGTGGGAGACCACCACGGGGTCGACGTCCACGTACACCACGCGCGACTCGGGGTCGATCCGTCCGGCCACCTGGTGGACGCTGTCCTGGGTGGGCAGGCCGGTGCCGATGTCGATGAACTGCCGGATTCCCGACTCGGCGAGTAACCGTACCGCCCGGGCCAGGAAGCCCCGATTGGACCGGACCCACTCCGCGGCGTGCGGCATGATCTTCATGATCCGCGTGGCGGCCTCGCGGTCGGCGGCGAAATTGTCCTTGCCGCCGAGGTAGTAGTCGTACATCCGGGCGACGTTGGGCGTCTCCGGATCGACGCCGTCGACGCCTTCGCCGACCATGGCCGCACCGCCTTCCTGAAGATCGCGGAATGCGAGACTACCCCGCGGCACCCGGCCGCGGCTTGGGCCGCGTCATCCTCATCCGGCCATCCCGCCCGCCCGTCACAGGGTGGCCTGCTCGGCGAGCGTCTCGATGAACGCCGACGCGGGCGGGGAGACGTACTGGCGGGTGAAGGCGACCAGTTCGCGGTGGATCGGCGGCTCGGGACGGATCGTGCAGCGCTCGAAGTCGGGGCCGATGACGTTGCCGGGTACGAGCGCGGGGCCGAGCCCGGCCGCCGCGAGTTCGACCGCGGTCGCGGTGTGGTGGGTGCGGACGGACGCCCGCGGCGTGAAGCCGGCGCGAGCGAAGGCGGCGCCGGCGAACGAGGCCAGGCCGAACTCGGGCGCGTACAGCACCCACGGGCGGTCGGCCATCCGCCGCAGGTCGATCGACCCGCCGCAGTTCCGCAGCTCCGGGTCGTCGTACGGCAGTATCACGAAGAACTCCTCGAGTCCCAGGATCCGGCACCGGCCGGTCCAGCCCGCCGGCGCCGGTCCGATCCCGACGTCGGCGCCGCCGTGCAGCATCTCCGCCGCCAGCAGGTCGATGTGGCCGAACTCCCGGATCCTCACCCGTACCCGCGGGTGCTCGTGCCGCCACACGCGGATGGCCTGCGGGATGATGCCGAGGGCGATCGACCGCAGCGTCGCGACCCGAAGCTCGCCCCCGGAGAGCCGGCCGACCGCGCGCGCCGCACACGTCGCCTCGTCGGTGCTGCGCACCGCGGCGACGGCATGCGGCAGGAAGGCGTCGCCGAGTTCGGTCACCTCCACCGTACGGGCGAGCCGGTCCAGCAGCGGGCCGCCGATCTCGTCCTCGAGCACCTTGATCTGGTGGGACAGCGCCGGCTGGGAGACGAGCAGCCGCTCGGCCGCCCGGGTGAAGGAGTGTTCTTCGGCCACCGCGATCAGATATTCGAACTGCCGCAGCGTCATGAAGAAATTATATGAGCCCCAGAAGAAGCCGGTCTTTGCCTGACAGCCCAGGTCAGGGCCACTATGGACACGTGCTGGGGAGCGGGCCGCACCATGCGCGGCACCGCCGCCCCACACCGTGAGGACCACCAGGAGCGGCCCCGCGCGCCGGATGGAAACAGGGGATTCATCGCAGGCAGCCGATGCGAGGGCCGTGTCCCGCGGACCGGGTTCGTAGCCGACCCGGACCGCCGGGAAGGCGGGTGCCCGCGGGTCGCGGCCTTCAGGGGGAGAAGGCCGCCGCCCGCGGGCTCCGCGGCCACCCGGCCGGCGTCGCCGTCACGACTCCCGAATGCGCACCGCTCGCCGTAGATCGTCGAGCTGGTCGGCCAGAGCCCGGTGCAGCGCGGGGATGAGGTCCTCCTCCAGGCACCGCTCCGCCGCCTGTACGGTCTCCTCCGTGGCCGCGTGGGCGGGGAAGAGCACCCGCCCCAGGACGGTCGCGACCGTCGGGCCGCGCTTCCCCGCCGCCGGGACCTCCTCGAAGTAGCGCCGCACGTAGCCGTCGGTCGTCTCGGGCATCGCCGGCTGCCAGAAGCCCTCGGCGGTCGCGATCAGCAGATGGTTCGACAGCGCGCCGTCGGTGAACATCTGCTGCCAGGCGCGTTCCTTGGTGTCCCGCCCCGGCAGCGCCGCGCCGCAGCGCGCCGCGCCCAGGCAGCCGGTCGCGCTCGGGTCGCGCGCCAGCTCTTCGGCGATCTCCTGCTCGCTCACCTCGCCGAGCGCGGAGAGCTGAAGCAGCGCCTTCCACCGAAGCTCCGGATCGAGGTCCGGCCCGCCGGGCACCCGTTCGGCGCGCAGCCATTCCCGCAACGCCGCCACGTCGTCCGGCGTCGACGAGCACCGGATCAGGCCCCGTACGGCGGCCAGCCGGATGCCGGGATCGTCGTCCGTGGTCCGGATGATCCGGCGGCAGACCTCGGCGAGGGTGGCGATCGCCGCCGAGCGCCGCTCGGGGACCAGGTAGCGGTCGGCGATCTGCTCGCGGGCGAACGCGAGCATCGCCTCGACCACGGACACGACGGGTTCGGCCGGCAGGTGGGTCTCGACGAGCGCGAGGAAGTCGGCGGTCGGCAGTTCGCCGTCGCGGACCATGTCACGGGCGGTGTTCCACAGCACCGCGCGGGTCAGCTGATCCTCGATCGCGGACAGCCCCGCGGCCACGGTCTCCCAGGACCGCAGGTCCGGCCGTACCTTCGCGTAGCTGAGGTCGTCGTCATTGATCACCAGCAGGTCGGGCCGCGCGGCGCCCGCGAGCCCGGGCAGCGCCGTACGGTCCGCGCCGCCGGCGGGCAGGTCGACGCCGATCCGGTCGCGCCGCGTCAGGCGGTACCCGCCGTCGCCGGCCGCCCGGTCGTAGAGGCCGACGAAGATCCGGTGGGGGCGCGCGGAGGAAGGCGCGCCGGGCGTACCGGTGTGCGCGATCCCGGCGGAGACGACGGCGCCGTCCTGCTCCTCGATCTCGGCGCGGAGGGTGTCCACGCCGCTGCTCCGCAGCCATCGCTCGGCCCAGGAGCGGACGTCGCGGTCGGGTGCGGCACCCGCGAGGGCGTCGAGCAGGTCGTTCAGGTCGGCGTTGCCGAACCGGTGCCGGGCGAAGTGGGCGTTGACGCCCGCGAGGAAGGCCTCCTCGCCGAGCCAGGCGACGAGCTGCCGCAGGACGGAGGCGCCCTTGGCGTAGGAGATCCCGTCGAAGGCCACCCGCGCCGTCGCCGTGTCCTCCAGGCCCTGGGCGGCGACCGGGTGGGTGGAGGGGCGCTGGTCGGCGTCGTAGCCCCAGGCCTTGCGTCTGATAGCGAACCCGGTCCAGGTCGTGGTGAAGCGGCTGACCTCGGAGATCACCTGGTGACCCATGTACTCGGCGAAGGACTCGTTGAGCCACAGGTCGTCCCACCACCGCATGGTGACCAGGTCGCCGAACCACATGTGCGCCATCTCGTGCGCGATCACGATGGCCCGCGTCTCGCGTTCGGTGTCGGTGACGGCCGAACGGAACAGGAGATCGTCGCGGAAGGTCACACAGCCCGGGTTCTCCATCGCGCCGAAGTTGAACTCGGGCACGAAGGCCTGGTCGTACTTGCCGAACGGGTACCGCTCGTCGAACAGGTCGTGGTACCGGTCGAGGCTGCGCCGGGTGATGTCGAAGATCTCCTCGGCGTCGAGGTAGGGGGCGAGCGAGCGCCGGCAGTGGAGGCCGAGCGGCACGCCGTCGTGCTCGGCGCGCACCGAGTGCATCGGCCCGCCGACGACGGCGGCGAGGTACGTGCTGATCGGCGGCGTCGGGGCGAACTCCCAGCGCCCGTCCTCGGTGCGCTCGCCGGCGCCGTTGCTCACCACCGTCCAGTGCGGGGGCGCGGTCACCGAGATCTCCAGGACCGCCTTGAGGTCGGGCTGGTCGAAGCACGCGAAGACCCGGTCCGCCTCGTCCGGTGCGCACTGCGTGTAGACGTAGACCTCCCCGTCGGCCGGGTCGGTGAACCGGTGCATGCCCTCGCCCGTACGGGTGTAGTACATGTCCGCCTCGACGCGCAGTTCGTTGTCGGCGGCCAGGTCCGCCAGCGGCAGGCGGCCGTCGTCGAACGACGCGGGGTCCAGGTCGGCGCCGTTGAGCGTGAGCCGGCGCAGACGCGCGGGCCGCAGCTCGGCGAACGTCGTGGCGCCGGGCTCGGCACAGCCGAAGCGGATCACCGTGGTCGAGCCGAACACCTCTTCGCCTCGCGTGAGGTCGAGGTGCACGGTGTAGGAGTGGACGTTCAGCAGCCGAGCGCGGTCCTGCGCCTCCGTGCGAGTCAGTGGTGCGGGCATGTCGGCTATGTTGCCCTATCTCAACGAGCTGAGACGCGGGGGCGCATCCGATCGGCCGCCCCCCGCCCCGGCGAGGCCGTCAGAGATCGAGTCCGGTCAGGACCATCACCCGCTCCTCGGTGAGGTCGTTCATCGCCGACCGCAGGCCCTCGCGGCCGACGCCGGACTGCTTCCAGCCGCCGTAGGGCATCTGGTCGGCGCGGTAGCTCGGCACGTCCCCGACGATCACTCCGCCGACCTCGAGGTCGCGGTGAGCGCGGAACGCGACCCGCACATCGGTGGTGAAGATGCCGGCCTGCAGCCCGTACTGGGAGGAGTTGACCGTCGCGAACGCCTCGTCGAGGTCGCCGAAGCGCGCCACGGACAGCACCGGGCCGAACACCTCCTCCTCGGCGATCTTCGTGCCGCCGGGCACGTCCGCCAGGACCGTCGGCGCGACGGTACGGCCCTCGCGGGTGCCGCCGGTGAGCACGGAGGCGCCCGCCTCGGCGGCCTCCGCGACCCAGCTCGTGATCCGCTCGGCCGCCGCGTCGTTGATCACCGGGCCGACCTGGACGCCGTCGGCCGACGGGTCGCCGGTGGGCAGCGCCTCGACCGCCGCCACGAGCTCGGGGACGAACGTGTCGTAGATGTCGGCCTGGACCAGGACCCGCTGGACGGCGATGCACGACTGACCGGCCTGGTAGTTGGCGAACAGCGCGATCCGCGAGGCCGCCGCGGGCAGGTCCGGCCAGTCGGCGGTGACGATCACCGCGGCGTCGCCGCCGAGCTCCAGCGTGATGTGCTTGCCCGGCGCCTGTTCCCGCAGCGACCAGCCGACCGGGCCGGAACCGGTGAAGGAGACGACCGGCAGCCGGGGGTCGGTGACGAGCGAGGACATCTTGTCGTTCGGGACCGGCAGCACCGAGACCATCCGCGGCGGCAGGTCCGTCTCGGCGATGATCTCACCGAGCAGCAGCGCGCTCAGGGGCGTGGCCGGCGCCGGCTTGACGAGGATGGGCGCGCCGACGGCGATGGCCGGCGCCACCTTGTGCGCGACCAGGTTCAGCGGGAAGTTGAACGGCGCGATGCCCAGGACGGGACCGCGCGGGAAGCGGCGGACGACCGCCATCCGCCCGGTCGCGGCGGCGTCGGTGTCGAGCCGCTGCAGGTCGCCGGCGAAACGGCGGGTCTCCTCGGCGGCCCACCGGAACGTCGACACGGCACGGGTGACCTCGCCGCGCGACCAGACCAGCGGCTTGCCGTTCTCCGCCGTGATCAGCGCCGCGATCTCCTCGGCGCGTTCGGACAGGCGGGAGGAGATGTGGTCGAGGGCCCCGGCGCGTACGTGCGCGGGCGTGGCCTGGGCCTCGTGCCGTACGGCGTGCAGGTCGGCGACGGCCTGTTCCACCTGGGCGTCGGTGGGGACGGAGACCTCGCCCACGACCGAGCCGTCCCATGGCGAGGTCACCTCGAGGGTGTCGTCTCCGGTGGTGGGCGTGCCGGACAGGAGGAAGGGCGTGACGTCGGACATGACGGAGAACCTCGCTTGAGTCGGGGACGGGTGGCTCAGACGGTCGCCGCGAAGGCGCCCTCGAGGATGTCCAGGCCCTCGGTGAGCAGGTGGTCGGGGGAGGACAGCGGCGGGAGGAAGCGCAGGACGTTGCCGTACGTGCCGGCGGTCAGGGTGACGAGGCCCTCCGCGTGGCAGGCCTTGTTCACCGCTGCCGTGAGCGCCGGGTCCGGGGTCTTGGCGGCCGGGTCCGACACGAGTTCGACCGCGAGCATCGCGCCGCGGCCGCGTACGTCGCCGATCTGGGAGTACTTGGCGGCCAGGTCGCGCAGCCGCGGCAGGAAGAGCGCCTCGACGGCGCGGGCGCGCCGCGGAAGGTCCTCGGTCTTCATCGTCTCGATCGCGCCGAGCGCCGCCGCGCAGGCCACCGGGTTGCCGCCGTAGGTGCCGCCCAGGCCGCCGGGGTGCACGGCGTCCATCACCTCGGCCCGCCCGGTCACGGCCGCGAGCGGCAGGCCGCCGGCGATGCCCTTCGCGGTGGTGATCAGGTCGGGCACCACGCCCTCGTGGTCGCACGCGAACCAGTCGCCGGTACGGCAGAAGCCGGTCTGGATCTCGTCGGCGATCAGCAGGACGCCGTTGTCGCGGCACCAGTCCGCGACGCGCGTGAGGAACCCGTCCGGCGGCACGACGAACCCGCCCTCGCCCTGGATCGGCTCGATGATGACCGCGGCGGTGTTCTCCTCGCCGATCTGCGTGTGCACCTGGCTGGTGAACTGCGCGAACGCCTCCTCGGCGCAGTTGTCCGGACCGGTCGGCCAGCGGTACGGATAGGCCATCGGCACGCGGTAGATCTCACCCGCGAACGGCCCGAAGCGGTGCTTGTAGGGCATGTTCTTCGCGGTGAGGCTCATCGTCAGGTTGGTGCGGCCGTGGTAGGCGTGCTCGAAGGCGACGACGGCCTGCCGCCCGGTGGCCGACCGCGCGATCTTCACGGCGTTCTCCACCGCCTCGGCGCCGGAGTTGAACAGCGCCGAGCGCTTCTCGTGGTCGCCGGGCGTCAGCTCGGCCAGGGCCTCCGCCACCTCGACGTACTCCGCGTACGGCGTGATCATGAAGCAGGTGTGGGTGAAGTCGGCGACCTGCGCCTGAACCCGCTCGACCACGCGGGGCGCGGCGTTGCCCACCGTGGTCACGGCGATGCCGGAGCCGAAGTCGATCAGCTGGTTGCCGTCGGCGTCGACCAGGATGCCGCCGCCCGCCCGCTCGACGTAGACCGGCAGCCCGGTCGAGACGCCGGCCGAGACCGCGGCGTTCTTCCGCGCCTGCAGCGCGGCCGAACGCGGGCCGGGAATCGCCGTGTTGAGAATTCGACGCTGCTCAATACCGGTCATAAGTCCTCCTTCGTCGGGGGGAGTGACCACTGGGCCGCGCCTTTTGATTCCCTCGCTTCGCTCGGTCATGACTCTCCGATCGGTCGATAGTGCCGAGGCTACGCCGGGCAGGGGCGCAGTCATCGGATGGGAGGGGCCAGGTCCATGGCGACGGCGCGTACCGGCGCGCCGTCGGCGCCCGCGAGGCGCAGCGGGAGACACGAGACGAACGGCGTGAAGTCGATCCGCTCGAAGCCGCGCAGGTTCTCCCCGATCACGCCGCCCGCTGCCGCGATCAGCCGGTGGGCCGGGAAGCCCTCGCCGGGATGCGCGGCGTCCGGGGTCTCGTCGATGTTGGGGAAGTCGAGGAGGAAGGTCCGTACGCCCAGGTCGAGCATCCGGCGGCAGGCGTCCGCGTCGAGGAACGGATGGTCGAAGTAGGCCGGCGTTCCGTACCGGGTCGCCCAGCCGGTGTGCAGCAGCGCGATCACCCCGGGCCGCAGCAGGCCGGCCGCCGGGGCGATCGCCGCCCAGGTGATGCGGGCGCGCGGCGCCAGGCCGGTGACGTCGATGACGGCGCCCTCCCCGGCGAAGAGCGACAGGTCCATCTCGTCGATGCGGGCGCCGTCCGCGCGGAAGTGGTACGGCGCGTCGACGTGCGTGCCGGTCTGGGATCCGAGTCGCAGGCTCAGCAGGTTGAAGCCGTCCGCCTCGATGGTGGCCGCGGGCTCGATCCGCGGCACCGGATCCCCGGGGTAGACCTGCGTGGACTCCGACAGTGGCACCGACAAGTCGACGATGCGGCGAACGTGCACGGCAGCTCCCTCCGTGGACGGCTCGGGCGGGCAAGATAACTGTAGGGCAACTTTGGTTTCCTACCAAGAAACACTTGCGGCGGCCGGTGAGCGTGAGACGATCGTCCTCCGGCGGGCCCTGGGCGGTGGCTCGCCGTCCGCGACCACCCGCCGCCCGCACCGGGCGCCTGACGAAGAGGGCTCCATGAGATCAGTGCCGATCGCCGCCGGCCAGCAGGACCTGCGCATCGGGGCCCGCCTGCGCGACGCCCGGCGGCGGCAGGGCCTGACGATCGACCAGGTGGCGCGGAGCACGGGCCTGACCAAGGGGTTCATTAGCCGCATCGAGCGCGACATGACCTCGCCGAGCGTGTCGACCCTGGTGACCGTGTGCGCGGCGCTGTCGCTGCCGGTCGGGGAGCTGTTCGTCACCCCCAAGACCGACGTCGTACGCGGCGCGGAGGCGCCGTACATCCAGCTCGCCGGCCCGGGCGCGGACGAACGCCTGCTGACCCCGCGCGGCCAGGGACGGCTCCAGCTCGTGCGCTCGGTGATCGACCCCGGCGGCACGGGCGGCGAGGAGCTCTACACCCTCGACTGCGAGGTGGAGGTCGTGCACGTGGTGCGCGGCCGGCTGGAGCTGGTGTTCTCCCGGTCGGCGGAACTCCTGGAGACGGGCGACACGATGACCTTCTCCGGCCGCGAGCCCCACACGTGGCGCAACCCGGACCCGGACGAGGCCGCCGAGGCCCTCTGGGTGATCGTCCCCGCCTCCTGGGAGACCACGGCCCGGTGAGCGGCCAGAGATCTTCGCTACGCTCCGGCCACTCGATCGACAGTAAGGGAGCCGATGCAGCCGCCTCCGCCTCCTCCGGGCCCGTACGACCACCCGCCGTTCCCCCCGCCCGGTCAGCATCTCCGGCCTGCTCCGAGACCGCGGGCGCGCGGACGCCGCGTTCCGCTCATCATCGTCGCCGCGGTCGTGCTGGCAGCGGTGGGAGTCGCCGTCGGCATCACCCTGTCGGGCGGTTCGAAGCCGCGTGGCCGGTTCACCCATGAGCTGACGGCCTGCTCGCTGCTCACCGTGCAGCAGATCCACGCGTACGTGCCGGGTGCCGCCGCGGGTAAGAGCGAGACCGACGACTTCTGCGAATGGGACGCGGAGCTCGACCCGAAGCAGGTGGCGAACCACGTCATCGTCTTCGTGGAAGGGGTCGCCCATGACACCGGCGGCGTGCCGACGGCCGCGGACGGTCATGAGAAGTTCGACATCCGCCGCCAGCAGGCCGACGAACCCGGGAAGAGGATCACGCCGGCCTCCATCGGGGACGAGGCGTTCGTCGCCTGTGTGATGCGGCAGCCCGGCAACCACGCGGACTGCCGGACGTACGTGCGGGTCAGCAACGCGGTCTTCTGCGTACAGGTCCAGAGCACCACCGGCGACCCCGCCCCCGCCTCCCGCGCCCTCGCCACCGAGGCGGTCCGGCACCTGCCGCCGCACTGACCGGCTCATCCCGGGGACGGCTTCACGCGTGGCGGCGTGGCAGCCGGCCGATAGGCGCGCTGGATACGCTCGGCTCACGGGCCGGACCGGGCGACGAGGGAGACGATGTGACGCCGTTCCACGATCTCGCGGACTACATGGCGCTACCCAGGGTTCTCACCCTGCGGCTGTCGGGGGACGGGCGGCGTCTCGTCGCGGTCGTGCGGATCCTGACCGCCGACGGCAAGAAGTACCGGACGGCGTTGTGGGAGGTCGACCCGGCGGGCGTGGCCGAGCCGCGCCGGCTGACGCGTTCGGAGGCGGGGGAAGGGCGGCCCGCGTTCCTGCCCGACGGGTCCCTGCTGTTCACCTCCGCCCGTACGGACGCCGGCGGCGCCGGAGAGGAAGAGGTCCAGCGGCTGTGGCTGCTGCCCGCCGAGGGCGGCGAGCCGTGGCGGGTCGCGGACCATCCCGGCGGTATCGAGGACTTCGCCGTCGCGCGCGACAGCGGCACCGTGGTGTTCGCGGCGCCGGTGCTGCCCGGCGGCGACGACGCGCGTGCCGAGCGGCGTAAGGCGGCCGGCGTCACCGCCATCCTGCACGAGACTCTCCCGATCCGTGACTGGGACCGTCACCTCGGGCCCGCCGAGCGACGGCTGTTCGCGGCGGCGCCGCCCGCGCCGGACGGGTCCGGGCTCGGGACGCCGCGCGACCTCACGCCGGAGCCGGGCCAGGCGCTGGCCGGGCAGTCTTTCGCCGTCACCCCGGACGGCGCGACGGTCGTCACCGGATGGTGGCTGGCGGGCCCGCGCGGTGACCGCCGCTCCGAACTCGTCGCGCTCGACAGGGCGACGGGGAAGCGGCGCCGGCTCGCGGGCGCCGAGGGGTTCGACTTCCTCCGCCCGGTCGTCTCACCGGACGGCCGCCACGTGGTCTGCGTGCGCGAGCGTCACGGCGACCTGGAGGAGCCACCCGACGAGACGTTGTGGATCGTACCGATCGAGGGCGGTGAGGGCCGTGACCTGACGCCGGACCTCGACCGCTGGCCGTACGACCCGATCTGGTCGCCGGATGGGCGCTCCGTCTACTTCGCCGCGTACGACCAGGGCCGCGCGCCGGTCTTCCGCGTCGAGGTCGCGACGGGCGAGGTCACCCGGCTGAGCGGCGACGACGGCGCGTACGACCTCGTGGACGTCTCCCCGGACGGGCGGCATGTGTACGCCGTGCGGTCGGCCATCGACGCGCCTCAGGCGCCGGTCCGGCTGGACGCGGACGGACCGGCGCGGGAGCCGGAGCGGCTGCGGCTCTGGGACGTGCCGGAGCTGCCCGGGACCGTCACCGAGGTCACGGCGACGGCCGCCGACGGCGCGCCGCTCCGCGGCTGGCTGGTGCTGCCGGACGACGCGTCCGCGACGTCGCCGGCGCCGCTGCTGCTGTGGCCGCACGGCGGACCTTACGCCAGCTGGAGCCCCTGGGCGTGGCGGTGGAACTGGTGGCTGATGGCCGCGCGCGGGTACGCCGTCCTGCTGCCCGATCCGGCGCTGTCGCTCGGCTACGGGCAGGACTTCGTCCGCCGCGGGCACGGCTGCTGGGCGGAGCCCGCGTACGACGACCTGATGAGGATCACCGACGCCGCGGTCGCCCGCGACGACGTCGACGCCGACCGCACCGCCGTCATGGGCGGCTCGTACGGCGGGTACATGGCCAACTGGATCGCCGGGCACACCGATCGCTTCAAGGCGCTCGTCACGCACGCCAGCGCCTGGCCGGTCGAGAACTTCCTCACCTCCGACGAGGCGTACTACTTCATCCGCGAGTTCGGCGACCCGGCCGAGCGGCCCGACCGCTGGGCCGCCAACGATCCGGCGCGGCACGTCGCGAACATCCGTACGCCGATGCTGGTCATCCACGGCGACCGCGACTACCGGGTGCCGATCGCCAACGCCCTGCGGCTGTGGTGGGACCTGATCCGGCACGACGTGGAGGCGAAGTTCCTCTACTACCCGGACGAGAACCACTGGATCCTCGCGCCCGGCAACGCCACGATCTGGTACGAGACCGTGTTCGCCTTCCTCGCCCAGCACGTCCTGGGGGAGGAGTGGAAGCGGCCCGACCTGGTCTGAAGCGGCTCGGTGGGCGCGGTCAGCGGCCGACCGCGTCCTCGTACGCGCGCAGGGTCGCGACGAACATCGCCCGCTGCTCGTCGGTGAGCGGTTCGAGCGCCGTGCGCCAGGCGCGCGCGCCGTTGGCGAGCCACGCGTCGACGGCGGTGCGGCTGTCATCGGCGATGCTCACGATCGTACGGCGGCGGTCGGCCTCGTCCTCGCGCCGCTCGACCACGCCCTTGCGGCTCAGTTCACCGACCATCAGGCTCACCGTGGTCGGTGCCACCTCCAGGCGGGAGGCGAGCTCGTTGACGCTCTGTGGCCCGTCGAAGAGCAGGTAGGACAGCAGCGACAGGTGCCGTGGCGCCAGGTCCAGCGACCTCAGCCGTTCGGGCACCGGTGTGCGCTTGACGCGGCCGACCAGGCGCGGCATCAGCAGCAGCAGCGTACGGATGCCCTCGTCGACGCTCAGTCCCGTTGACATACCTTGATCTCCAAAATAGCTTTGCTTGCAAAGCAAATCTGTGTCGCCGTCATCGTCTCGGAGGCTATCGGCCCATGTCGGACTGGAATCAGAAGATCATCGAAGAGTTCCGGGCGAACGGCGGTGCGGTCGGCGGCCCGTTCGAGGGCACGCCACTCGTCCTGCTGACCACGGTCGGCGCGCGTACCGGCCGGCGCCGGACCACCCCGGTCACCTGCCTGCGCGACGGCGGGCGCATCCTGGTGTTCGCCTCCAACGCGGGCGCCCCGGCCCATCCGGCCTGGTACCACAACCTGCTCGCGAACCCCGGCGTCACCGTCGAGACCGGCGAGGAGACGTACGCCGCGACCGCCCAGCCGCTCGAGGAGGCCGAGCGCGACGCGCTCTACGCGCGGCAGGCCGAGATCGCCCCGGCCTTCGCCGACTACCAGGCCGGTACGAGCCGGGTGATCCCGGTCGTCGCGCTCTACCGCGACCAGCGCGCCCGCGCGCTGGGGGACGAGCTCGTCGCCATCCACCGCGGCATGCGCGAGGAACTGGCCGGGATCCTCTCCGCCGTGTCCGACCTCGCCGCCGGCCGGCCCGCGGAGGCGCCGCCCGCCGACCTCGCGGCGCGGCTGCGCTCCCGCTGCCTGTCCTTCTGCGCCGACGTCCACGCCCACCACGACAACGAGGCCGGTCGCGGCTTTCCCCTTCTCGCGCGGCGGTACCCGGGCCTGGAGCCGGTGCTTGCGGCGTTCGGCGAGGAACACGCGGTGCTGGCGGGCATCCGGTCGCGGTTCGAGGAGACGCTGGCGCGCGCCGCGTCACCGGACGAGGTGCTGGACGAACTGCGCGAGCTGGCGGGCGAGATCGAGGCGCACTTCGACCGCGAGGAACGGCGCCTCGTCCCGGCGCTGAACGCCCTCTAGACGAGTGATTCCTGGTGATGCGTCACCGCCGGTGCATCACGCGCCGGAGGCGGGGTAGTCGATGGCGGGCTTCTTCTGAGAGGAGAAGATTCTCCTGTCAGGAGAACCCCTGGAGAGGAACACCCGCCTCTCGCCCGGTCCGACACGTCCGGTTCTCCCAGTGCCAGAATCTGCCCAATCCCCCGGAATCACTCATTTAGCGGCGAGATCCCCGACGCCGAAGGGCATGGGGATCAGCAGGTGTCGGCGCGGCTCCGGCGCGGAACGGCTGGGCGTGACGTGCCGGAGCCGTACGGGGACGGCACGTCGCCAGGCGTCGACATGCCGGTGTTGTGCGGGTGCGGATCGTCGGTGGGCGCCGCGGTGTTGGTGGTGTGCGGGTGCGGATCGTCCGTGGGCGCCGCGGTGCCGGTGTCGTGTGGGTGCGGGTCGTCGGCGGGTGCCGACGTGCCGATGGCGTGGGGGCGCGGACCGTCGCCGGGCATGGCCGTGCCGGCCGGTAGGGACAGGACCCGGGAGATGACGCGGACCGCGTCCGGAATGTGGGCGGCGGGGCTGATCGGCTCGCCCCAGGACCACCACCACATCAGGCTCTCGTCGCCGTGCGGGACGGGCATGCAGCGGACGGTGTCGGTCAGCCGGGAATGGCCGCCGGGGGCGCCGACGCGGACGCGGGTCGGCGCGAGCACCTCGGCCTCCAGCCCCGCTTTCGTGCAGTCGTCGGCGAGTTTCTCGGCAAGTAGATGAACGTCGTAATTGGTCATATGGGCATAACTCCATCTCCCGGCGACCTTTGTTGCCGGGATGCCGATGTCCTGTAATGGAGAGCATGCACGAGGTAATGCGATTTCGGTAGCGCCGCAAGTTCCGGCGGTCATACGGTGACCGCATGGACGCCGACGTTCTTCCCGAAGCCCTAAAAGCGATCATGACTCGGCACGGATGGTCGCAAGTGGAGCTAGCCGCCGAACTGGGCGTGTCGCAGTCATGGGTCTCGCAGACATCGCGCGGTGTGAAAGACAGCGGCATCGCCAAGGTGCAGCGCCTTCTCGAACGCGTCGGCTGGGAAGTTCACATAACCCCCAAAACGGAGAATGATGCCGTGAAACGTAGACAATTCGTCTCGGCGGTCGGTTCGATCGCCTTCGTGCCATCCCCCAAAATCGCGCCATATCAGGACCCTGAATATGTGCGGACGCTCGCGGGCCGGCTCGCTCAAGATCGATATGAACAGGGTGGAATCCCGGTCGCCTCCACCGCGCTGCGACACCTGAAAAAAGTCGGATTTGTCATCTCCGGCAAAGATCGCAAACTCCAGTCCGCCGCGTCGGATCTGGCGTGCGAGGCCGCGCGGATCTTCTATGACGCCCGCCGATACGAGGTGGCGGAGCGCGCCGGGTCGTTCGCCTTCGAGCTCGCGCGGCGCTCCGGCGACTTCAACGGCCAGGCCGCCGCCTGCAGCGCGCTGAGCCGCATCAGCATCGACCGCGGTCAGGGCGACCGGGGGATCATGTACGCACGACAGGGTCTGGCCCTGCCCGACCTGTCCCCGTCGCAACGCGCGTGGCTGAAGCTCCGGATGGCGCGGTCACTGGCGCTGGTCGGCGGCCAGGAGCGCGCGGCCCGCCACCGCCTGGCCGAACTCGGCGACACCGAGGGGCTGTCCCCGTACGAGAAGGCCGACATGAAGGGAAACGTCGGCGTCGCGCTGGCCGGCATGCGGGCGTACCCGGACGCGCACACGGCCATCGCCGAGGCCGTCGCGCTCAGCGGACAGTGCTCCGCCCTCCTGCTGGTGGCCTACAAGGCGTGGCAGGTCGAGTCGGCACTGGCGGCGTCCGAACCGCAGATGGCCGCCGAGCACATGGCCGCCCTGGCGCGCATCGCCCCGCTGGTCTCCTCGGCCCGGGTGAACGCCCACATCACCGGCATCCTCGGCATGTCAGCGCGCTGGTCCGACGTCCCGGAGCTCCGCCAGGCGTGCGAACACCTGCGCTCAGTCCAACCGGACTGAGAGAGCGGCGGACTCCTCGCACGCGCGGCGAGGGTGGGGGCGGCCGCTGCGGCGTCCAGCGTGGACCGGCTGTCGCGGGCGGGGCTTCGCCGCTGTGCTGTGGCCGCGGCGCCGGGGCCGGATCGGACCGGGCCTCAGACCAGGCGGCGTGTGCTCTCTCGCAGGATGACCTCGCCCGAGACCGGTAGCAGCGCCGGCTCATCGTCATCCGCCGGGTTCGGTGTGAGGGCCAGACGCGCCGCCTGTTCGCCCATCTCCTCCAGCGGCAGCCGTACGGTGGTCAGTGCCGGGATCGTGTCGCGCAGCGTCGCGATGTCGTCGAATCCCGCCACCGACAGCTCCTCCGGTACGCCGACGGACCGCTCCCGCAGGGCCGCCATCGCGCCGACCGCCATCACGTCGTTCACCGCGAACACGCACGTCGCGTCGGTGCCGTGGCGGAGGAGTTCCAGCGCGGACGCGTACCCGCCGTCCCGGGTGAACGCGCCCTCCACCACGTCGCGGACCGTGCCGCCCGACGCGGCGAGACCGGTGCGGAAGCCGTCGAGCCGCTCCCGCGCGGTCACCAGGTCGTGTGGTCCGCACAGCACCGCGAAGCGGCGGTGCCCGAGCCCGGTCAGCGCACGGGCGAGGCGGTCGGCGCCCGCCTGGTTGTCCGGGCGTACGGTCGGCACGTTCAGCCCGTCCTGGCCGACGCACGCCACCCGGCCGCCCGCGGACCGGAACGCGGTCAGCTCCGCCGCGAGCCGCGACGTGGTTCCCGGATCGGTGGTGCGGCTGCCGACGAGGACGATGGCGCGGGCCCGCTGCGCGCGCAGTGTCGCGGCGTACTCGATCTCGCGTTCGGGGTCGCGGAGCGTCGTGCCGAGGACGACGATCGCGCCCTGCTCCTCGGCGACACGCGTCACGCCGGCGGCGATCGAGGAGAAGTACGGGTCGGCGATGTCGTGCACCAGGAGTCCGACGATGTCGGAGGCGCTGCGCGCCAGCGCGCGGGCGTGCGGGTTCGCCGTGTACGACAGGCGGGCCGCCGCGTCGAGGACCTTCTCCCGCAGCTGCGGGCGTACCGCGCGGGTGCTCTTGCCGAGCACGCGGGAGGCGGTCGCCGGTGACACGCCGGCGAGCCGCGCGACGTCGTCGAGCGTCGCGGGCTCCCCGCGGGTCCGCGCCGGTTCCTCGGTCATCTCAAAGATTCAACCAGGTGCGGGCCGTGAGATGGGGCCGCGTCCGACGACCGGCCCGATGAGGCCAACGCGACCACGCGGACGCCTCAGCTCACAGCGGATCCGCCGTGGGCGTAGAGCGCTCCCCATCCGGGTCGGGGCCGCCTAGCGTCGTCGCATGGACGTCGTCGCGCTCGCCCCCAGGCTGACCTTCCTCCGCTTCCCCGTCGGGCACGTCTACCTCTGGGCGGAGCCCGACGGGCTCACGCTCGTCGACTCCGGCACTCCCGGCTCGGCGCCCGCCATCGCCGACGCGATCCGCGGGCTCGGGCACCGGACCGAGGACGTGCGCCGGCTGGTCCTGACCCACTTCCACGAGGACCACGTCGGTTCCGCCGCCGCGATCACCGCCTGGGGCGAGGTGGAGGTCATCGCCCACCGCGACGACGTCCCGTTCATCCAGGGCGAGCAGGCCGGGCCCTCGCCGGACCTGCTCGACTGGGAACGGCCGATATACGAGCGGGTCCCGGCCGGCCTGCCCGCGGACCCGCCGGTGCCCGTACGGGTCGGCCGCCCGGTCGGCGACGGCGACGTCCTCGACTTCGGGGGAGGGGCGCGCGTGGTCGGCGCGGCGGGGCACACGCCCGGCAGCTTGGGGCTCTTCCTACCCGGCCCCGGCGTGCTGTTCACCGGCGACGCCGTGGCGCGCACGCCGGACGGCGAGGTGATCCTCGGCGTGTTCAACGCCGACCGGGCCGGGGCGGCGGAGTCCTTCGCCCGGCTGGCCGCGGTCGACGCGGAGATCGCCTGTTTCGGTCACGGCGAGCCCCTCACGGAGGGCGCGGCCGGCCGCCTGCGCGCGGCCGCGAGCCGCCGGCCGGCGGACACCGGTCGACCGTGAACAGGGGTTCCGCGCCGCCGACCTTCTTTCTATATTCGGCCTGAGCGCCCCCGAGCGGGCGTAGGGCGACGGGAGGAGCACGGTTGTCAGCGGCCGGATCGGGGCCCGGCAGGTACGCCCGGTGAGCCCGGGTGGGAGCCTGCTGGCCATCAGCGACCTGCACACCGCCTACGAGGCGAACCGGAAGATCATCTCTGACCTGCGGCCCGAGACCGACGAGGACTGGCTCATCGTCGCCGGC
This sequence comes from Actinoallomurus sp. CA-142502, assembly GCF_050936355.1. Classification (NCBI taxonomy): domain Bacteria; kingdom Bacillati; phylum Actinomycetota; class Actinomycetes; order Streptosporangiales; family Thermomonosporaceae; genus Actinoallomurus; species Actinoallomurus sp. CA-142502. Next base: position 6,061,688 of record NZ_JBNJMY010000001.1, on the reverse strand, counting down.
GACGTCGGGGAGATCTTCGCCGACATCGAGTGGACCCTGCGCCTGCTCAGCGAGCGCTTCGCCAAGGTGATCTGGACGCCGGGCAACCACGAGCTGTGGACGCCGAAGGCGGATCCGGTACGCCTGCGCGGCGAGCACCGCTACCGGCGGCTCGTGGAGTTCTGCCAGAGCCTGGGCGTCGTCACGCCGGAGGACCCCTACCCCGTCTGGCGGGGCCCGGGCGGGCCGGTCACGGTCGCCCCGCTGTTCGTGCTGTACGACTACAGCTTCCGCCCTCCCGGGCTGAACACCAAGAAGGCGGCGCTGGAGCGGGCGTACGAGGCCGGCGTCGTGTGCACCGACGAGTTCCAGCTGCACCCGGACCCGCACCCGAGCCGTGACGCCTGGTGCCACGTGCGGATCGAGGAGACCGAGCGCCTGCTCGCCGCGCGCGACACGTCGCTCCCGACCGTTCTCGTGAACCACTTCCCGCTGGTCCGCGACCCCACGCTGGTGCTGCGCCACCCGGAGTTCGCTCTCTGGTGCGGCACGGAGCGCACCGCAGACTGGCACCGGCGCTACAACGCCGTCGCGGCCGTCTACGGTCACCTGCACATTCCCCGGACCACCTGGTACGACGGGGTCCGCTTCGAGGAGGTCTCCCTGGGCTATCCGCGCGAGTGGGAGCCGCGCGGCGGCACCCCCGGCCGGTTCCGCCGGATCCTGCCGGCCGGGTCGGCCTGATGATCGAACGGATCCTGCCGCCGCAGGTCGCCTCGGCGGACGCGTTCGACGACCGGGAGGCCGTCGTCCTCTTCCCCGACGAGGAGGCGGCGGTGGCGCGCGCGGTGGACAAGCGCCGCCGGGAGTTCACCACGGCCCGCGGGTGCGCGCGCCGCGCGCTGGCCGCTCTCGGCCTGCCGCCCGCGCCGATCGTGCCGGGCGAGCGCGGCGCCCCCGGCTGGCCCGCCGGCGTCGTCGGCAGCATGACCCACTGCGACGGCTACCGGGCGTCCGCCGTCGCGTGGGAGAAGGAGGTCCGTACGGTCGGGCTGGACGCCGAGCCCAACGGCCCGCTGCCGGACGGCGTGCTGGAGGCCGCCACCGGTCCCGCCGAGCGCGCCTGGATCGAGCGGCGAGACGGAGACGGCTCGGGAGTCTGCTGGGACCGGCTGCTGTTCAGCGCCAAGGAGTCGGTCTACAAGGCGTGGTTCCCGCTGACCCGTCGCTGGCTGGGCTTCGAGGAGGCGGTCGTCACGCCCGACCCGGACGCCGGCACGTTCACCGCGCGCCTGTGCGTCCCCGGACCGGTCGTCGACGGCCGTGCGCTCACCGGCTTCACGGGCCGCTGGATCGTGGACCGCGGGCTGGTCGTGACCGCCATCGCCGTCCCGGCGGTCGTCCCGGAACGACCGGCCGCGGGCGCACGCTGAGGCGATCTTCGCGATCCACGCCGGACGCCACGCTATGTTCTGCGTATGCCGTCTTCCCGGGCGAGACTCACCGGCCTGCTCACCGTCGTGCTCGCGATCGTCCTCACCGCCGGCTGCTCGGGCGGGGGCGGCAAGGGCGACGGACCACCGGGCGGGCAGCTGCTGCAGCAGGCGGCGAACGTCCTGCGCGGAGTCACCAGTCTCAGCTTCACCCTGCGGACGAGCGGCGATCCGGACATCACCGTCAAGAGCGTCGACGCGAAGCTGCTGAAGAACGGCAACTCCCAGGGGTCGGTGCAGGTGACCGAGCTGGGCATGCCGATCCAGCTCGACTTCGTCGTGATCGGCAAGACCGCGCACTTCAAGGGGCTGACCGGCGGATGGCAGCAGGAGCCGCTGTCCAAGGTGGCCGGGATCTATGATCCGTCCGCCATCCTCGACCCCGACCGCGGGCTGGTCCAGCTGCTGCTCACCGCCAAGAACGCCGAGACGAAGGGCAAGGAGAAGGAGGCGGGCCAGGAGTGTTACCGCGTCCACGCGACGCTGGCCCGCGCCGCGCTGAGCCGGCTCGTGCCCGGCATGAGCGCCGACGCGCCCGCCGACATCTGGGTCTCCGCCGCCGACAAGCACGTGCTCAAGTCCGAGGTGGAGGTCCCGTCGAAGAACGGCGGCAAGCCGGGCAAGGTGACGATCACGTTCGCCGACTTCGGCAAGCCGTTCCCGATCGCGGCTCCGGCCAAGTGAACGCCGAGGGGCCCGGCGCGCGCCGCGTCGCGATCGGCGTGGGCGGCGTCGTCGTGCTCCTCGCCGCCATCGACGCGTACGTGGTGGTCACCGTTCTGGTCACCATGGTCGGCGACCTCGGTGTGCCGGTGAACCACATCGAGCGCGCGAGCCTGGTCGTCACGGCGTTCCTGCTCGGCTACGTCGCCGGGATGCCGCTGCTCGGCCTGCTCTCGGACCGGTTCGGCCGCCGGGTGATGCTCCAGGCATGCCTGGCCGGGTTCGCGGCCGGGTCGGCGGTCACCGCGCTGGCCGGTTCGATGCCGACGCTGATCGCGGGGCGGGCGCTGCAGGGGCTCGCCGGGGGCGCGCTGCTGCCGATCACGATGGCCCTCGCGGGCGACCTGTGGGACGAGGAACGCCGTCCGGCCGTGCTCGGCGGGGTCGGCGCGGCGCAGGAGATGGGCAGCGTGCTCGGCCCGCTGTACGGCGCGGCCGTGGCCGCGGTGGCCGGCTGGCGCGGCATCTTCTGGATCAACATCCCGGTGGCGCTGCTCGCCATGGCGGCCGTGCAGTGGACGGTGCCCGGCGGCCGTCCCGCCGCCCGCACCCGCATCGACGTCGTCGGCGGCGGGCTGCTCGCGGCCGGGCTCGGCCTCCTCGTCGCCGGCCTGTACAACCCCGACCCGAACCACACCGCGCTGCCGTCCTGGGGCGTCCCGTGCCTCGTGGCCGGCCTGGTGGTGCTGGCGGCGTTCGTCGCCTGGGAGGCACGGGCCCGTACGCGCCTGCTCGACCTGCGCGGCGCCCGGCGCGGCGGGCTGTTCGCCGCGTTCGGCGTCAGCCTGCTGTCCGGCGCCGCGCTGATGACCACGCTGGTCGACGTGCAGCTCGTCGCCCAGACGCTCTTCGGGCGGAACGCCACCGGCGGCGCGTACCTGCTGGCCCGCTTCCTCGTGCCGCTGGCCGTCGCCGCGGTCGCCGGCGGCCTGCTGGCACGCCGCCTCGGCGAGCGCTGGCTGATCTTCGCGGGCATGTTGGTCGCCGCGGCCGGGTACGCGCGGATCGCCGCCTGGCCGCTGCGCGCCCAGGGCCTGCGGTACGACCTCGCCCTGTTCACCGTCCCGCGCGTGGACGCCGACCTGGTGATCGCCGGATTGGGGCTCGGGCTGGTGATCGCGCCGCTGTCGTCGGTGGCACTGCGGTCGGTCCCCGCCGCGCAGCACGGCATCGCGTCGGCCGCCGTCGTGGTGGCCCGCATGATGGGCATGCTGATCGGCGTGGCGGCGCTGGGCGCGTGGGGGTTCCACCGGTTCCAGACGCTGACCGCGCACCTGACGACGCCGCTGCCGATCGGGATGAGCCGTACGGAGTTCGCGCACCGCCTCGCGGCCTACCTGGCCGCGGTCAAGGCGGCCCTGCACACGGAGTACGCCGACATCTTCTGGGCCACCGCCGCCCTGTGCCTGGCCGCCGCCCTGCTCGCGCTCGCCATCGGCCGCCGCCCGGCCCCCGGCGGGAGACCGGTGGCGCCGGTCGAGGAGGACGCCCTCACCGGCCCGGCGGGGACGGCGTGACGCCGGGTCACCGTCGCGCGAGTCCTGCGGCGACCTGGGCCGCGTCGTCGTCGGCGGAGAACCGCTCGGCGGCCCGCGCCGCGGTGGCGCGCGCCCACCGTCCGGTCGTGGCGATGCCCAGCACGAGCACGACGAGGCCGTACGCCGTGACCAGCCACCAGCCGGCGTGACTCGCCGAGGCGAAGCCCGACCGGAACGATCCGTGGATCCCGGAACTCACCAGCGAACCGGCGAGGGCGACGCCGAGAGACTGCCCGACCTGGCGGCTCGTGGAGGCGGTCGCGGCGGCGACGCCCGCCTGGTCACGGGGCATGCCGGACATCGCCGTGTTCGTGATCGGGGCGTTGACCATCGCCATGCCGACACCGAACACGAAGTACGCGGTGATCAGCAGGCCGGTGGGCGTACGGGTGGTCAGGCCGGTGAGCAGCAGGCCGCCGGCGACCAGGCCGACGCCCGCGATGACCAGTGAGGGACGCGGACCCCGGGCGCCGACGAGCCGGCCGGACATCGGGGCCAGCACCATCGTCATCGCCGCGATGGGCAGGACGTACAGGCCGGCGAAGAACGGGGACAGGCCGCGCACGTCCTGCAGGTACAGGGTGTTGAGGAAGAGGAAACCACCCAGCCCCGCGAACGCGCTGACCGCGATCACCGTCGCGCCGGAGAACGGCGCGCTGCGGAAGAACCGCAGCTCGATCAGCGGATCGGCGCGGCGGGGCTCGTACGCGAGCAGCGCGGCCAGCGCGGCCGCGGACAGCCCGAAGCAGCCGAGGATCTTCCCCGAGGTCCAGCCGGCGCCCGGCCCCTCGATGATCCCGTAGGTCAGCGACGCGAGCATGACGATGACGAGCAGCTGTCCGATCGGGTCGGGCCGGCGCGCCCGGGGCGCCTTGGACTCGGGCACGAAGAGAGCGGTCAGCACGAGAGCGGCCAGCCCGACCGGCACGTTGATCCAGAAGATCGAACGCCAGCCGATCGAGTCGATGAGAGCACCGCCGACGATCGGACCCAGCGCCATGCTGACGCCGCTCACGCCACCCCAGACGCCGATGGCACGGGCGCGTTCGCGCGGCTCGGTGAACGTGTTGGTGATGATCGACATGGCGATCGGGTTGAGCATGGACCCGCCGATGGCCTGCAGCACCCGGAAGGCCACGAGCCAGCCCAGGCTCGGGGCCGTACCGCAGAGCGCCGAGCCCAGGACGAACACGACGAGGCCGGTCTGGAAGGTGCGCCTGCGGCCGATCCGGTCGCCGGTGGAACCGGCCAGCATGAGGAGACTCGCCAGCACCAGCGTGTAGGCGTCGATCGTCCACTGCAGGCCGTTGACGGGCGCGTGGAGATCGTGCTGGAGCGAGGGCAGGGCGACGTTGACGATCGTGTTGTCGAGGCCGACGATGAACAGGCTCAGACAGCAGATCGCCAGGACGAGCGTTCGCCGGCGGTGGGCGAGTTCCGGCACCGACCCTCCTGTTAGTTACCGTACCTAACTATTTCAGCATAACCGCTGGCAGGAATGGCGAGACGAGGGGAGGCACGCGCCCCGCGGACAGCCGTCGTCCGGGAGACAAGGTCACCGCGTGAGGACCCGTTCGTCGTGGCCGGCGTCGCCGACTACACGATCACGACGATCGACCTGAGCCGCGTGCACCCGGCCCTGGCGGCCGTCCTCGGCGTCGACCCCGCCCGGGTGCGTGCCTCCGGCTGACGCGCGGACCCACCGGGCGAGCGTCCGTCAGGGGCTCGTTGCGGGGCTCAGGTTGCCCGCGTCGTCCACGGCCTGGATGGTGATCTTCTGTGCGCCGGCCGGGACGGTCACGGTCTGCGTGCCGCCCGCGTCCACCGTCGCCGCGACCGTCGTCGTGGTCCCGTCGGCGGTGACGCGGTAGGACGTCGCGCGGCCCGCGTATCCGTCGTCGCCCGGCGCGGTGAAGGTGACCGTCGCGCCGCTGCGCCGCAGGTCCTTCGGCAGGCCCGGCGGGCGGCTGTCGGTGCCGTACCGGCCGGTGCGCCACTCGTCGTGGTGGTAGGCCCACGACTCGGCGTCCGGCTTCCCGTCGGTCTGCCAGGCGAACAGGTAGCCCTCACGGGTCGTGGTGACCAGGTCCGTCCTCCCGTCCCCGTCCAGGTCGCCCGCCGCCGGCGAGAACAGGGTCCAGCCGCCGGTGAACTTGGGGAAGCCCGCGGCCTGTCCGGAGGAGGTGAAGGCGTGCACGGTCGAGGTGTCGCCGCCGTCGACGACCTCGGCCTTCCCGTCGCCGGTGACGTCGGTGATCAGCGGCGCGCCCAGGAAGTCCAGGCCCGCACGCTCGTGCGGGAAGCCGGCGACCGGCAGCCCGGTGACCGCGTCGTAGCCGCGCTCGAAGTTGCCGATCGGACTGCCGCTGCCCGGGTACAGCAGTGCCGCGATCAGCGATACCGCGCCCGATCCCGACTCGGCGTACCCCAGCCGCCCGGCGGTGCCGAAGCGCCCGAACGTACCGGTCGTGGTGAACGACGCGGGCACGTCGGCGGGCAGCTTGCCGCCCAGCAGCGCGCGGATCACGCTCTCGTCGCCGTTGAGCAGGCCGAGCGCCGGGTTGTTCAGCGGGCCGTACGCGTTCCGCACCTTGCCGTCCCCGCCGACGAGGAAGGTGGCGGCGAACGACGGGCCGGTCGCCACCTCGTCCTTGCCGTCGCCGTCGACGTCGGCCACGGCGGGGCTGCCCGCCGCCTCGGTGATGAACTCCTGTGCGCTGCCGTAGTAGGTGATGATCGACGGGAGCCGCACCGGCCAGCCGCCGACCGTCGAGCCGTCGGCGTGGTAGGCGTACACGTAGTTCGCGCCGAGCGGCTGGATGCCCGCGCCGGGGCTCTCGGAGTGCTGCGAGCGCACCACGATCTCCGGCTTGTGATCGCCGTCGAGGTCGGCCACGGCCGGAGTGGCGTCGAGCTTCGCGTCGTCGATGGCGATGCCGGAGGAGGGCTTCGGCGGGTCGGCGACCTTCACCGGCCAGCCGGGCACCGCGCCGCCGTCCGCGTGCCAGGCGTGGACGTGCCCGTCCCAGCCCGCCTGCACGACCTCCAGGCCGGGCGTGCCGTCCAGGTCGACGAGCACGGGCGAGGCCGTCGCGCCCTGGTGCGGCAGCCGGCTGTACGGCAGCGAGGGCCGCGGGATCGCCGGCTTGCTCACGCCCGTGTCGAGCGTCTTCGGCCAGCCGGGCAGCGCCTTTCCGGACGAGTCGAAGGCATAGGTACGGCCCGTGGTGCTGGTCGCCACGACCTCCTGCCGTCCGTCGTGGAACAGGTCGCCGACCGCGACCGGCGCGACGATCGGCTCGTGGCCGGGGTCGAAGCCGGGGACCCGGACGGGGATCGCGTTCGTGGTGGTGGGCCAGCCGGGCAGCTCCCTGCCGCTCACGCCGTCGATCGCGTGCACCCGGCCGTCGGCGTCGCCGAACACGATCGCCTGGTGGCCGGTGCCCTGAAGGTCGGCCAGCGCCGGCTGGCTCTCCCCGCCGATGCCGAACTTCTGCGGGAAGCCCGCCCGCAGGGTCGCGTCGTGGTGGACCGCGATCGTGCGCCGCTCCTCGCCCATCCGGCCCTGGTCGTCCCAGACGCGCAGGCGGAGGGTGACCGTGTACTGCTCGGTGGCGGACAGCGCCTTGTCGTCGGACATCGTGTAGGCCTTCGTCCAGAACGACCGGGGCAGCCCGGAGAGGTCCAGCGTGCCGACCCTGCCGTCGTAGACGCCGCTGCCGTCGCCCGAACCGGCCTTGGCGAAGTCGCCTTCGGCCGGGTCGAGGCCGGGGGCGAACCGCAGTTCGTACCGGAAGCTCGACGCCCGCCGTGCTTCCACGTGCCCGGTGACCGGCACGGACGCCGTCGTCTCCGGGTCGTAGAGGGAGTACCAGTCCGGGCTCTCGATCGAGGCGACCGGCGGGATGTCGCCCTTCGCCACCGCGGCCATGGCGGCGTGGACGTTCGGCCGGCCGTACCCGTACTGGCTGTCCCAGCCGGGGCGGCCCGGCCAGCCGAGGCTCGTGTCGGCGACGTCGCTCGCGGTCGCCCGCATCACCTGCACGGCCTCGCCGTTGCTCAGCGGCCAGGCGATCTTCTTCTCCTGCGCCGCCTGCGCCCCGTACGACAGCAGTAGACCGAACAGCCCGCCGGTCGTCGGCGTCGACTCCGACGTCGAGCCGCCCATGGTGGCCACCGAGAACATCGCGTGCGCGCCGAAGGAGGTCAGGTTCGAGCGTTCGCGGTACGTCGTGGTCAGCGTGTTGGCGAGCGCACCGGAGACGCCGTCGGTGTTGGGCACCAGCCCGTTGCCGGGGATGACGTGGGGCCAGAACATGCCGCCCTGGTGGTCGGCCGAGTCGAAGTCGTTGCTGGACTCGACCATGACCACGCCGTCGTTCCAGAGCTTGTCCACGGCGCGGCGCATGGCGGAGGAGTACCCGAGGTCCGCGGTGGTGCTCACGATGACCTTGGCGCCCGCGCGCCCGGCGTACAGCCACGCGGCGGTGAGGTCGTCGGTGCGGTCGAGCGCCTCCTGGCCGGCCCGGATCGGCATGAGCCGGCACTTCGGGCAGATCCCCGCGCCGAGCGTTCCGTTGTCGGTCTGCGCGCCGGCCTTCCTGAGCTGGTCGTTGGCGTGGCCGTACGTACCGTCGGAGGTGGCCGGGTCGTTCTGGTCGTCGTAGAAGTCCCAGCCGGAGATGTCGTCGGTGAAGCCGTTGCCGTCGTCGTCCTTGCCGTCGGAGAACGCGACGATCAGGTCCTCGGGGTCGATGACACCGTTTCCGTTGGCGTCGTGGACCCGGGTGTCGTCCTTGTAGTCGGCGGCGGTGACCGCGCCGTCGCCGTCGCGGTCGTAGGACGACGAGCCCTGTGGCTTGGGCAGCTCACCGGTGTTGAGGTAGACCTTGTTCGCCAGGTCGGCGACGTCCGAGCCGTGCCAGTTGACGCCGGCCTCGACGTAGGCGATCACCGTGTCGGGCGACCCGGTGGTGTAGTCCCGCCAGGCCGTGTCGACCGACATGCCGGACGCGCCCTCGGGGTCCTTCGCGCCCGGCGTGCAGCGGGGGATGAAGGAGTACAGGTTGTGCTGCTCGGCGCCCGGTGCCCCTTTCGTGAGGCAGGTGAGGACGCTGCCCTGCTCGGCGGGCGCGTAGTCGGGATCGTTCGGCGGCCCGGCCGGGAAGGCGGCGGCGCCGCCCGGTCCCGCGGAGAGCGTCACCACGAGGACGACGGCGAACACGACGGCCAGGACACGCCTCATCCGACCCACCTCAATCGCGTCTGATCGCGCTGATCACAGTGAGGCAATCGGGGAGTGGCGAATACCCCTTTGACCGCATCAGGACATGAGTAATTCTCGTGTTCGCCGGAACGGGCGCCGTCAGATGTCTCTCCCCTCCACGCCCCCGCGCCCACGGCGGGCGACACCCGCAACGCGGTGAACGCCATCGACGCGGTCGCCGTCGAGCGAGACGGAGCGGCCGTCGACGCGATCGGGCATGCGGCTCACCCTCCGGCGGGCCATCGCGCCGCGCAACCGGTTTCCGCGCTACGCGGCGCCGCCGACGGGCGTCTCGTGCTCCCACAGATGGGTGCAGGACGGGCACTGCAGGTGAAGGACGCGGCCTCGGGCGGCGAGCAGGTAGCGCCAGTGCACCGTACAGGTGCGGCCGGCGCCGCAGTCGTCGCAGCCCTCGTGGTCACGGCATCGCGGGCAGGGGATCCAGGCGCGGCGGCCGATGTCGGCGCCGGGGTCAATCGGCAGCACGGCCCGGCTCCCGTCGCGGCAGCACTCCGGCCGACACCAGCCGGTCGTAGATCTCCTGCTGTTCCGCGTCCAGGCCGGAGTAGAGCAGGTCGTGCGCCGCCTCCTCGTCGCGAAGCGCGGCGGCCGGGTCCCAGTGCGGGCCGAGCGCCGCGACGACCTCGGCGCGGCGGCGGGCCTCCTCGCGTTCGAGATCGACCTCGAAGACGACATGGTTCTGGCGGGGGTCCTGATGCATTTCGACTTCCCGGGGGAGGATGACCGCGTGTCCGGCGTGGACACGGTGATCACGGAGGGTGAGATCGGGGTTGGGGTGCGATGGCTCGTAAATCATGTTATCGCTGATCAGTGGCGTATCGCCAAGAGGTGCGTCACCGTGCGTGACGGGCGTCCGACGACCGCGCGCCCACGCGGCGAGCGCGACCGTGACGCCGGGCAATCCGGGCGGCGCGGTGCTCCGAATGGCTCATATGACGTTCCGTACCGAGGACTACACGAGATCGGCCGCGCCGGTGCCGCTCGACGACCTGGACTTCGCCGCGTTCGGCGCCCGGCCGCTCAGCCCCGCCGGGCTGCGATGCCTGCGCTACATGACCGACGTGGAGAACCACACCGTCTGTTACCTGCGCGACCTGCTCGTCACGCCATCGCACGCCGATCCCGAGATCACCGCGTTCCTCACCATGTGGAACTACGAGGAGTACTGGCACGGCGAGGCGCTCGCGGCCGTACTCGCCGCCCATGGCGTCACCGGCGGCGACGACCACATCCGCGCGGTCCGCCGCGCCCTGGGATGGCGGGACCGCGTCGCGCCGATCCGACAGGCGCTGCTGGCGCAGACGATCGGCGAGGACTTCATCGCGGTCCACATGACCTGGGGCGCGATCAACGAGTGGTCCACTCACGCCGGGTACGCCCGGCTCGTCGAGCGGGAGCGTCATCCCGTGCTGACCGAACTTCTCCGGCGCATCATGCGCCAGGAGACCCGGCACGTCGCGTTCTACGTGAGCCAGGCACGGGCCCGGCTGGAGAGGTCGCGGCGCGCGCAGCGCCTGACGCGGTTCGCCCTGCGCAGGTTCTGGCAGCCGGTGGGATCCACCGTCATGCCGCGGGCCGAGACCCGGCACCTGCTCACGTACCTGCTCGCCGGACCGGAGGGCGAACGCGCGGCGGCCGGCATCGACGCCCGCGTCGATCGGCTGCCGGGACTGGCCGGCCTCGACCTCGTGCGCCGGGCCACCGCCGAGGCGGCGTGAGCATGCGACGCGGGAGGCCGGCACGGCATGATCGGCCCGGTACGGGCCAGGCGGCCCATCGCGGTCACGGCGACGAATCGGGTGTGCGGAGATGAACGATCGGCGGGCGGCGCGGCCGTGGAAGGGCGGATCCGCCCCCGGTACGGGAGGTGCGGCCGGCCTCGCCGATCTGCTGACGGCCGTCGCCCGCGGCGACCGGGAGGCGTTCGAGCGCGTGTACGACGAGGTGTCCGGCCCCGTGTACGGCCTCGCGCTGCGGATCGTGCGCGATCCGGCGCAGTCGGAGGAGGTCGCCCAGGAGGTCCTCGTCGACGTCTGGCGGACCGCCTCCCGGTACGACCCCGGGAGGGGCGGCGCGATGGCGTGGATCATGACGCTCGCCCACCGCCGCGCGGTCGACCGGGTCCGCTCCGCCCAAGCGTCGGCCGAGCGCGAGGAACGGGCCGGGCGCGCCTCGGCCGGGCCCGCGTACGACGTCGTGGCCGAGAACGTCCAGGCCCGGCTGGAGCGTGAGCAGGTACGGCGTTGCCTGTCCACGCTCACCGAGACCCAGCGCGAGTCGGTCACCCTCGCCTACTACGCCGGGTACACCTACCGTGAGGTCGCCGCGCTCCTGAAGGTGCCGCTCGGCACGATCAAGACGCGCATGCGGGACGGGCTCATCCGCCTGCGCGACTGCCTGGGGGTGAATCCATGAGTGAGAACCTGCACACCCTCGCCGCCGCGTACGCTCTCGACGGCCTCACCGACGTCGAACGCCGCCGCTTCGAGACGCACCTCATCGACTGCGACGGCTGCGCCGAGGAGGTGCGTGGAATGCGGGAGACCGCGGCCCGGCTCGGCGCCGCGGCCGCGCAGGAGCCTCCGGAGGGGTTGCGCGACCGGGTGCTGGCCCAGGCCGCGCGCACCCGCCAGGCGCCGCCGCGCGTCCACCGTCCGTCCTCCGTCCGCGCGCGCCGGCTCGGCTGGCTGCTGTCGGCGGCCTGTCTCGCGCTGGCCGTCGTCCTGGGCGTCGCCGCGGTGCGCGAACAGCGCACGCGTGAACGCGTCGACACGCTGAACCGCGAGATCGCGGCGGTGGTGTCCGCGCCCGACGCGCGTACGGTCACCGGCCCGGTCAGGTCCGGCGGCACCGGCACCGTCGTCGCGTCCCGTTCGCTCGGCAAGGCGGTCATCGTCATGTCCGGGTTGCGCTCGCTGCCCCCGGCCAGGACGTACGAGCTGTGGCTCATGGGGTCCCGGCCGCCGCGTCCGGCGGGAACCATGCGCCCGCCCACCACGGGCGCCGCCGGCCCGGTGCTGGCGACCGGCCTCGGCGATGTGACCCAGATCGGCCTCACCGTCGAACCGGCCTCGGGATCGCCTCGGCCGACCACGGCACCGATCTTCGCCGTCGCGCTCTCGTAGCGAGGTCGCTTTCCACGATCGTGACCCGAGGCTCGTCGCGGTGGGTGACCGATGGGCGTCTCATGGCCGTCGTGGCGTTGTCCGCCATCGACGCTCCGACGTATCGTCCCGTGAGTCTTCGGTCACAGACCGTCACTCGCGCGGGAGAGGGGCCACGATGCCGCCGACGGAACGGGTCTTCGCCCGGCGCGAGGCTCCCGGGCGTGCGCTGGCGGCTCACGCGGAGGTCATCGCGGAGACCTGTCACGCGATGGCCGGGCGCTTTCACCGGGGCGGCCGGCTGTTCACCTTCGGCAACGGCGGCGCGGCCACCGACGCCCAGCACATCGCGGTGGAGTTCGTCCACCCGGTGATCGTCGGCAAACGCGCGCTGCCCGCGCTGTCGCTGACCGGGGACGTCGCCACGCTGACCGGGGTCGGCGCGGCGGCCGGGTTCGCGGAGGTCTTCGCGCACCAGCTGCGGCACTTCGCCGCGCCCGAGGACATCGCGCTCGGTGTCTCGCCCGACGGCCGGTGCGCCGACGTGCTCGCCGGGCTGCGCGCCGCGCGGGACATGGGGCTGCTGACGGTGGCGCTGCTCGGCGGCGACGGCGGTGACATCGCCGCGTCCGGGGTGGCCGGCCACCGGATCGTCGTGCCCTCCGATGACCCGCGGGTGGTCAAGGAGGTGCACGTCACCGCGTACCACGTGCTGTGGGAACTGGTTCATGTCCTCCTCGAACAGCCCGGCGTGCTCGATCCGGGGGTGATCGCGTGAACCACTGCGAGGGCGACCACTGCGTGACCTGCTCCGACGAGGCCGTCGCGGTGCGCGTGGTCCGGCTGCGCGACGGCGACCTGGCCGACGTCGACGTCGGCGACGGACGCACCGAGGAGGTCAGCGTCGCCCTCGTGGACGCCGACGTCGGCGACGTCGTCCTCGTCCACGCCAAAGAGGCGATCGGCGTGGTCTCATGAGTGAGTACAGCGCGCCTTTTGAGGGGATGCGGGAGCTGTACCCGTTCCTTTACTCCGGCGCGGCCGATCTGGAGTCCGTCATGGCCGACGTGCGCCGGTCCACCGCCGAGAAGGCGGAGGAGATCGTGGCGCTCCGGCGCCGCGTGCTCGCCGTGGACGGCCCGCGGCTGGAGGTCTGCGCCGCGCGGATGGCCGAGGCCTTCCGCGCCGGAGGCCGGCTGTTCACCTTCGGCAACGGCGGCAGCTCCACCGACGCGCAGGACGTCGCGGCGCTCTTCCTCAACCCCGGCGGAGACGCGCGTCCGCTGCCGGCGCTGGCGCTCACCACTGACGTCGCGGTGCTGACCGCGCTGTCCAACGACGTCGGCTTCGACGTCGTGTTCGCCCGCCAGCTCGCGGCGTTCGGCCGGGCAGGGGACATCGCGCTGGGCCTGTCGACGAGCGGCGACTCCGCCAACCTGCTCCGCGCCTTCGAGGAGGCGATGCGCCGGGGGATGCTGACCGTCGGGCTGGCCGGGCACACGGGCGGGCGGATGGCCGAGCTCGACGGCCTCGACCACCTCTTCACGGTGCCCTCCTCGTCGGTGCACCGCGTCCAGGAGGCGCAGACCACCGTCTACCACGCTCTGTGGGAGCTCACCCAGCACGCGCTCTGATCGCCGCCGCGAGGTTCGGTGGTTGTACGCCTCCACCTGGTGGGTAACTGTCAAGGGTGCCCATCGCCGCAGGTCAAAGCCAGGATGGCCCGAGAGGGAGCCGTCCTGGAGGCCGCCACGCACGGTCGGCCGCGCCTCCGGTGGGGGAGGTCCCGTGAGCGACCTGGAGGCCGCCCGCGTCGTCGCCGACGCCGTGCTCTACGACGGCGGCCGGCGCTCCTCGGACGCGGCCGGCCGGCCGCTCGGCCTGCTCGTACCACCGGGCCTCACCACCGCCGAAGAACCGTCGGCCGCACAGACCGAGTGCCTGCTGGACGGGGAGAAAGGGGCGCTGCACGTACGCCCCCGGTTCCTGCACGTACGGACGCGCACCGCCGAGGGCGCCGCGCCGTACGACGAGGCGGCCGAACGTGAGCTCGACCTCGTCTGGCCCCTCGCCGACCTGCTCGCCGGCGAGCAACGGCACGACGAGCGGATCCCCGGCGGCCGCGAGAACGCCGACGGCGTGATCCGTGCCTGGGAGCCGCTCGACGTACGGATCCGTGCCTCCGCCGAGCGCCTGCCCGGCCCGTACGGCGTGGTGCGGCTCCGGCTCCGGCTGGAGAACGTCAGCGGCTGGACCGGCGAGGAGCGGTCCGAGGCGCTGCGGCGTTCGCTCGTCTCGGCGCACGCGCTGCTCGGCCGCACCGGCGGGGTGTTCCTGTCGCTCGCGGATCCGCCGGAGTGGGCGCGGCCGTACGCCGACGGCTGTGCGAACCTCCGCGCCTGGCCGGTGCTGGTCGCGGACGACCTCGTGCTGTCGTCGCCGATCATCCTGCCGGACCGGCCGCGCGTCGCCGCGGAGCGCTCCGGCGCGCCCCCGATGACGCTCACCGACCGGCCCGGCGAGGACGCGCCGGTCTCGCCGGAGACCGACCGGATCACCATCGCCGGGCACGAGGTCGGCAGGGGCAGCAAGGTACGCCTCACCCCCGGCGGGCGCGCCGACGCGCAGGACATGTTCGTGGCCGGGCGGACCGCGACCGTCGAGGCCGTGCTGTTCGACGTCGACGGCTCGCGGCACCTGGCCGTCACCGTCGACGACGACCCCGGTACGGACCTGCGGCGGGCCCAGGGCCGCTACTGGTACTTCGGCCCCGAGGACGTGGAACCGCTGTGAGGATCCTGGTCGCGGGCGTGGGCAACGTCTTCCTGGGCGACGACGGGTTCGGCGTCGAGGTCGCCCGGACCCTGAGCGAGCGCCTCGGCCGGACTCCGCTGCCCGACGGCGTCGTCGTCGGCGACTTCGGCATCCGCGGCATCCACCTCGCCTACGAGCTGTCCGCCTACGACACGACGATCCTGGTCGACGCCGCACCGCGCGGCGAGGAGCCCGGCACGCTGTACGCCCTGGAGCTGGGGGAGGGCGAGCCAGGGGCCGCCGTCGACGCGCACGGGATGACCCCCGACGTCGTGCTCGGCCTGGTCGGCGCCGTCGGCGGCGAGGCGCGGCGGGTCCTGCTCGTCGGCTGCGAGCCCGCGGACGTCGCTCCGGGCATGGAGCTCAGCCCCCCGGTCGCCGCGGCCATCGAACCCGCCGTCCGGCTGGTTCGCGAACTCATCGAGGAGGAGCTCCGTGACCATCAGGCCGGTGACGTGAATGCATGAGATCGGCCTCGCCGAGGCGATCCTGGAAGCGGTGCAGAAACGCGCCGCGGGCCGCCCGGTCGCCCGGGCGAGGATCCGGGCCGGCGCCCTGCTGCGGATCGTCGAACCCTCGATGGACCAGGCGTTCCAGCTGGTCACCGAGGGCACCGTCGCCGAGGGCGCGGCCATCGACATGATCGTGATCCCGGCCCGGCTCACCTGCCGGGCGTGCGGTCACGACGGCAGCACGCTCGACCCGCTGGCGGTCTGCCCCACGTGCGGCGACGGCGACGTGGACGTGACCGGCGGCGACGAACTGGTGCTGGAATCCATCGAGATAGGGGAGTCACCCGATGTGCCTGGGAATCCCGGGGGAGATCGTGGAGATCCTTCCCGATCAGCCTGACCTCGCCAAGGTCGACGTCAGCGGCGTCCGGCGGGCGATCAACATCGGGTTGATCACCGACGACGAGCCGCGGCCGGGCGACTGGATCCTCATCCACGTCGGGTTCGCCCTCTCCAAGATCGACGAGGCCGAGGCCAAGGCGACGCTGGACTTCCTCGAAGGCGTCGGTCAGGCCTACGCCGACGAGATGGAGGCGCTGCGGGAATCGGGGATCGAGTGATGCGTTTCGTCGACGAGTACCGCGACGCGGACCGGGCCCGCGCCCTGGCCGCCGCGATCGCGCGCCTGTGCGACCCGGGCCGGGAGTACAAGTTCATGGAGGTCTGCGGGGGGCACACGCACACGATCTACAAGCACGGCCTGGCGGACCACCTGCCGGAGAACGTCACGCTCGTGCACGGCCCCGGCTGCCCCGTCTGTGTGATCCCGATGGGCCGGGTGGACGACGCGATCCACATCGCCGAGCGGGACGACGTCATCATGACCTCCTTCGGGGACATGATGCGGGTGCCCGGCGGGCGCGGGTCCTTCTTCGACTCCAAGGCGCACGGCGCCGACATCCGGATGGTGTACTCCCCGCTGGACGCGCTGAAGATCGCCCGGCAGAACCCGGACAAGAAGGTCGTCTTCCTGGCGATCGGCTTCGAGACGACCGCGCCGTCCACCGCGATGACCATGCTCCGGGCGAAGGCGGAAGGACTGGGTAACTTCTCGGTCTTCTGCAACCACGTGACGATCATCCCGGCGATCAAGGCGATCCTCGACTCTCCGGACCTGCGCCTCGACGGGTTCATCGGCCCCGGCCACGTCTCGACCGTGATCGGCTGCCGGCCGTACGAGTTCATCGCCCGGGAGTACGGCAAGCCGCTGGTCGTCGCCGGGTTCGAGCCGCTCGACATCCTGCGGTCGATCCACCTGCTGCTCACCCAGCTCGCCGAGGGCCGCTCGGAGGTGGAGAACCAGTACGGCCGCGTCGTGCCGTGGGAGGGCAACCCCAGGGCGCTCAGGGTCATCGCCGAGACGATGGAGCCGCGGCCGTACTTCGAGTGGCGCGGCCTGGGCTTCATCTCCCACTCCGCGCTGCGCGTCCGCGACGCGTACGCCGGGTTCGACGCCGAGCGGATCTTCGACATCCCCGGCGGCCGGGTGGCCGACCCGAAGGCCTGTCAGTGCGGCGAGGTGCTCAAGGGGGTGCTCAAGCCCTGGGAGTGCAAGGTGTTCGGCACCGCGTGCACGCCGGAGACGCCGATCGGCACCTGCATGGTCTCCTCCGAGGGCGCCTGCGCCGCGTACTACAACTTCGGCCGGTTCACCCGCGACCGGGTACGGGAGGCGACCCGTGACTGAGCGTCCCGCGGAGTGGGCGGAGGCGGCCGTGCGCGAGCACGCGCACCTCGGGGCCGCCGACCGCGAGGAGCAGGTGCTGGAACGCATCGAGCGGGCCCGCCGCGGCAGGCCGCGGCTGCGTGAGGACGCCATCACCCTCGCGCACGGCTCCGGCGGCAAGGCCACCCACACGCTCATCGAGGCGGTGTTCCTCGACGCGTTCCGCAACCCGCTGCTCGAACCCCTGGACGACGGCGCCCGGTTCGGCGTCGACGGCGCCTCGCTGGTGTTCACCACCGACTCGTACGTCGTGTCGCCGCTGTTCTTCCCCGGTGGCGACATCGGCGACCTGGCCGTCAACGGCACCGTCAACGACCTGGCCGTCTGCGGGGCCGAGCCGCTGCACCTGTCGGCCGGCTTCATCCTGGAGGAGGGCTTCGCGGTCGCCGACCTGCGCCGGGTCGTGGCGTCCATGCGCGCCGCCGCCGAGACCGCGGGGGTGCGGATCGTCACGGGCGACACCAAGGTGGTCCAGCGCGGCAAGGCGGACGGCTGCTACATCAGCACCGCCGGCATCGGCGTGGTCCGGCGCCCGCTCGGCGGAGAGGTGCGGCCGGGCGACGCCGTCCTGGTCTCCGGCCCGGTCGGCGAGCACGGCGTGACGATCATGCTGGCCCGCGGCGAGCTGGACATCGAGTCCGACCTGGCCTCCGACACCGCGCCCCTGAACGGCCTGGTCACGGCCTTGCTGGACGCCTGTGGCGACGGCGTGCGCCGGATGCGCGACGCGACACGCGGGGGAGTGGCGACGGTCCTGAACGAGGTGGCGGGCGACGCCGGCGTGGCCGTGGTCGTGGACGAGGACGCGATCCCGGTGCGCCCGGACGTGCGCGGCGCCTGCGAACTGCTCGGCATCGACCCGCTGTACGTCGCGTGCGAGGGCCGCATGGTCGCGATCGTGTCCGGCGACTCGGCCGGCGACGCGCTGGCCGCCCTGCGCTCCCACCCGCTGGGCGAGGGAGCCGCGATCGTCGGCCGGATCAAGGCCGACCCGCCGGGGCTCGTCCTGCTCCGGACGGCGTTCGGCGGCACGCGCATCGTCGACCTGCTGGTCGGGGACCCGCTGCCGCGCATCTGCTGACGCCCCGCGTCACCGCCGGTTCCGGCTCGCGGGCACCACGGAGAGCAGGAGCGTGAGGACCCCGACGGCGATGCCCAGGGTGAGGAAGGCGCCGGCGTAGTCGGAGTCACCGATGAACCATCCGAGAGTGACGGCTCCCACTCCGACGCCGCCGTCGTAGGCGACGTTCCAGATCGTGCTCGCCGTGCCGCCGCGTCCCTCGCCGAGGCGTTGGATGCTCAGCACGAACGAATCATTCTGACAGGCCCCGAACCCCACGCCCAGGAGCGCGGTCCCGACGATCAGCAGGTCGTGGGCGCCGGTCAGGGCCAGGGCGATGATTCCCAGCGCGGCCGCGCAGCACAGCACCGAGACCGGCACCAGCCGGCCCGCGCCATAGCGATCGCCGAAGGCTCCGGCGCCGAGCCGCGCAGCGACAAGGCCGACCGACGCCGCGAACAACGCCCACGACGCCGTGCTGGCTCCCCGGAGTGCCACCGGCAGGAAGGTCGTCGCCGCCCCGAACGATCCGGCCGTCATCAGGAACAGCGCGATCGGTACCGCGATGTGTCGGATGTCGGCCATCGATCCGAGGTGAAACGTGCCCCGATGCCCGCGCGGCAAGAGCAGGGCCAGCACCGCACCGGCGAGACACACCGCGGCGGAACCCCAGAACACCACCGGGAAGCCCCATTCCCGCGCGACCCAGATGCCTCCGGCGAGTGCCGCGAGGTTGGGCAGCGCGGCCGCCACGCCGTACAGCGACGCCGAAGAGGACAGCCTCCCGTCGGCGGCCAGCTCGGCGACGAGCGTGGCCCCGGCCGTGACCACGAACGCGAAACCGACCCCCCTCACGACCGTGATGGCCGTGATCGGGGCGATGCCGGCGGACAGGACGTACAGCGGTGCCGGCGCCCCGAGCAGCGCCGCGCCGAGCACCACCATCGCGCGCAGCGAGAAGACCTTGAAAAGCCATGGCACGGCCAACTGCGTGGCCACGGTGGCCGCCATCATGACACCGGTCGTCGACCCCACCGCCACACCGGCAGCGCCGCCGGTGGCGGACCACAGCGGAACCACCGCCAGAAGCGCCGCATAGTTGACGAAGGCGAGAAAGGTCACCGCCAAGAGCACCACGAAAGCCCGCGGCCGCGCGGCCCGGGTCCCCTCGCCGCCCTTAAGGGCGATCTCCGCCGTCATCGTCTCCCCCCTCTCCGCCCCGGGCAGGACCTCGCCAAGGGGCTGGGCCGGTCCCCGGCCGCGATCCCCCATCATGCCGGGCGGCGTGTTCTGTCCGACAATGGGTTCCGGTGGGGCATTCACGCACACCGGCGCCATGCTCTCCCACGGCCGGCGTGATTCGGCCCGGCCCCGGCTGGTCAGTGGGTGAGCGCGCGGGCGGTGGCGACCGCGGCCTGGCCCAGGCTGATGCCGCCGTCGTTCGGGGGCACGCGGCGGTGGACCAGCACCTCGAAGCCCTCGGTCTCCAGGCCCGTGACCGTGCGGTCCAGCAGGAGGACGTTCTGGAAGACGCCGCCGGACAGCGCCACCGTCGTCAGGCCGGTGCTCTCCCGCAGGCGTGCGGCGCCGGTCACGACGAGACGGGCGACCGTGTTGTGGAACCGCGCGGCGACGACCGGCACCCCCGCGTCCAGGTCGGCCACGACGGCCGCGACGATGTCGGCGCCCCGCACGGTGAACGGCGCATCGCCGTCGAGCCGGACCGGATAGGCGCCGCACTCGTCCAGGTCGGCGCGCTGCTCCAGCTCGACGGCGGCCTGCCCCTCGTAGCCGACGCGGTCGCGGACGCCGAGCACGGCGGCGACGGCGTCGAACAGGCGGCCCACGCTCGACGTCGGCGGCGAGCCGACCCCGCGGCGGGCCAGCGCGACGACCCGGTCCCAGCTCGCCGCGTTGCGCCGGGCCACGTCCAGCCCGGCGGGTACGCCGTACGCGGCGGCCATCCGCCACGGCTCGCGGATCGCGGCGGCGCCGCCCGGCAGCGGCACCGGCAGCAGGTGCCCGGCCCGCTCGAACCCAGTCAGGTCGGCGATGAGGAACTCCCCGCCCCACAGCGTGCCGTCCGTGCCGTACCCGGTGCCGTCGAACGCCACGCCGATCACCGGGCCGGCCGACTCGTTGTCCGCCAGGCACGCGGCGACGTGCGCGTGGTGGTGCTGCACGCCGGCCAGCGGCAGGCCGCGATCGAGCGCGTACTTCGTGGACAGGTACTCCGGGTGCAGGTCGTGCGCGACGACGGACGGCGTGATCGCGAAGAGCCGGCGGAAGTGCGCGACGCCCTCCTCGTACGCGCGCAGCGTCTCGTAATTCTCCAGGTCGCCGATGTGGGGGGAGACGAACGCGCGGCCGTCGTGGGCCAGGCAGAAGGTGTTCTTCAGCTGCGCGCCGCAGGCGAGCACCGCGGGACCGCCGGGCGGCAGCGGCACCGGCGCGGGCACGTACCCACGGGAGCGCCGTACGGGGAGCTCCCGTCCGCGGAAGACGCGGGTCACCGAGTCGTCGGTGCGCACGTGGATCGGCCGGTCGTGGGTCAGGAAGGCGCCGGCGATCGCGCCGAGCCGCGCGAAGGCGTCCTCGTCGCGGTGGGCGATCGGCTCGTCGGAGACGTTGCCGCTCGTCATGACCAGAGGTTCGGCGGCGAGCAGGTGGTGCAGGGGCGTGTAGGGCAGCATGACGCCGATGGACCGGTTGCCCGGCGCGACCGCCCCGGCCAGCGGGGCGCCCGCCCGCCGGTGCAGGAGCACGATCGGGCGCCGCGGGCTCGTCAGGAGAGCCTCCTCGGCGGGATCCACCTCGGCCAGCAGCCGCGCCGCGAGGAGATCCGCGACCATCACGGCGAACGGCTTGTCCGCCCGGTGTTTGCGGGACCGCAGCGCGGCGACCGCGGACTCGTCCCGCGCCGTCGCGGCCAGGTGGTACCCGCCCAGCCCCTTGAGCGCCAGCACGCCGCCGTCCGCCAGGAACGCGCGCGCGGCCTCCACCGGGTCGCCGGGCAGGGCCCGGCCGTCCGCGCCGCGCAGCACGAGCCGCGGCCCGCAGGCGGGACAGCACACGGGCTGCGCGTGGAACCTCCGGTCGGCCGGGTCGTGGTACTCGGCCGCGCACGCGTCGCACATCGCGAACCGGGCCATCGTGGTGTTGGGCCGGTCGTACGGCACGCCGGTGACGATCGTGAAGCGCGGTCCGCAGCCGGTGCAGTTGACGAACGGGTAGCGGTGGCGGCGGTCCGCCGGGTCGCGCAGCTCGCGCAGGCACGCGTCGCAGGTCGCGGAGTCGGCGGCGACCAGGGCGGCGCGCCGCCCGGTCGCGTCGCTGCCGACGATGGCGAAGCCGCGCGGCCCGCCGGGCGGGAGCGGCCGGGTGGTGATCCGCTCGACCACGGCCAGCGGAGGCGGCTCGCGCAGCCCGCCGAGGAACCGCTCGACGGCGTCCCGGTCGCCCTCGACCTCGATGAAGACGCCGCGCGCGTCGTTGCCCACGAGACCGGCGAGGCCGAGCCCGGTCGCCAGCCCGTGCACGAACGGCCGGAACCCGACGCCCTGGACGACGCCCTCGACTCTCACCGCGGTACGGATGCGCACGCTCGGTGTTCTTCCCCGCGCGTGCCGTGATGACCATGGCCGGGCGGCGGCTCAGGCGGCGTACGCCTTCAGGCCGATCCACGTGCCGAGGTCGTACGTGCTGATGGTGTAGGTCTTCGGCACGGAGGTCCAGCCGGAGCCGCCGGCGCCCGCGCCCGCCGGATCGGCGATGACCGCGCTGTCCCCGCTGTCGGCGTAGCCGACGACGGCGACGTAGTGGTAGATCGTGCCGCTGGGGTAGCCCGGGGGCCGCCAGCCGCTGACGACGTTGGCGACGATCGCCCAGCCGCGGTCGACGTCGAACACCAGGTCCTGCTTGAGCAGGTCCCGCTGGGCCTGGGTCGGCGGGTCGTTCACCGGCTTGCGCTCGTACCAGGTGGTGTTCAGGAAGTGGTTGAGGGTGGCGACGACGTTGGAGATGTCGTCGGTGCCGTTCGTGGTGGTGCCCAGGCTCGCGGCGAGCGTGTCCTGCGACGGCGGCGTCATCCGGGCGCTCAGCGCGATCTTCGTGGAGGCGGGCCCGCAGTAGTAGTACCGCTCCTGCCCGTACCAGGTGAACGGCAGGGTCTTGGCGGTGGCCGGCCGTACGGTGCCCGGCGTGGCCGGCCCGGTCGGCGTGGCGTCCGCCGCGGACGGCACGCCGAGCAGAACTCCGGCGGACACCCCGGCCAGCGCGACGATCGCGCGAGGAACCGGTCGAATCATGGTCGTCTCCTCGATCCGCTGTGCACGGTGGGAACTTTCACTCACAATGCCCCTGACAGACGTTGTTTTCCGCACCTTTCAGGCACAGCCAAAACACCGCACGGCGGAGGTGGCGGACCGATGCTGCGGATCTGGTCGGCAGCGATGATCTGGGGCGGGTACGCGTGGCGCGGCGCCCGCACGCCCTGTGGGAGACCGTGCTCAGCCTGCAGATCCTGCAGGGCCGGCGGCACACGCCGCTCCCCGGCTGGCGGGACGTCGTGCTGGGCCGGCTCGGCGCGCCCCGGGCGTCGGCCGCGCTGAGGACGCTGCGCCCGCTCATCCCGGCCCGCGGGTACTTTCCGGACTTCCTCACTCCCGCCGACGGCGACCTCGACGGCGGCATCGCCGCGGTCCGGAACACCCCGCCTCGGCGTGCGGCCGCCGAGCTCGAGCTCCTCGCCGGCGGGAGCCGCGCCGAGGACGACGACGCCCACCCGGTGAGCCGGCGGCTCGGGCACGTCGGCGACGCTCTCGCGTACTACCACCAGACCGCCGTCGCCCCGTACATGCCGCGGATGCGCGCGCTGATCGACGCCGACCGTGCGGTACGCGCGCGGGCGCTGCTCGACGACGGCGTCGAGGGACTTCTGCGGACCCTGCGGCCCGCCGTACGCTGGCGGCGGCCGGTGCTGGAGGCCGACTACCCGGTCGACCAGGAGCTGCGGCTGAACGGACGCGGGCTGCTGCTCGTACCGTCCGTGTTCTGCGAGCGCACGCCCGTCAGCCTCCTCGACCCGAGCCTGCCGCCCACTCTCGTCTACCCGATCGGCGACGGCGGCCCGCCCGCGACACCGGCCGGCGACGGCCTCGCCGCCCTGATCGGCGGCACCCGGGGCGAGGTGCTGCGGCGTCTCGACGAGGCGGCGGCGACGACCAGCGAACTGGCCCGCGTCCTGGGCATCTCCACGGCCTCCGCCAGCCAGCACGCCTCGGTACTGCGCCGCTCGGGCCTCGTGGTGAGCCGCCGCGCCGGCAACGCCGTGATCCACCGCATCACCCCGCTCGGCGCCGCCCTGCTGCGCGGCGGCGAGCACGGCGCCCCCTAGAGTGCGCGTCCGCCCAGCCTGACCGCACGGCGTACGTCGCCGGCGTAGGCCTCGGGCTGTTCCCAGGCCGCGAAGTGGCCCCCGGCGGGGTGTTCCACATAGTCGCGGACGTTCAGGAACGCCTCGGCGTAGCTTCGCGGCTCCGGCTTGATGTCGCGCGGAAACACCGAAAGCACGGTCGATGTGTCGATCCGGTCGGGAAGGTCGACCGGTTCGGCATAGGTGGCGAAAGAGGTGCCGATCGTGCCGGTGACCCAGTAGGCCGTGACCCAGGTGAGAAGCTCGTCCGTGGTGAAGGCCGACTCGTCGGACCAGGACTCCAGTTTCTCGACGATCCACGCAGCGAGGCCGGCGGGTGAGTCGCCGAGGGCGACGGCCAGCGTGTTCGGTCGCGTCGACTGCTCCGCGATGTACCCGCCCTCGGTCCGGAACCACTGCGCCGCCCGGCCGAGGTAGGCCGCCGCGTCGGGCGCGAGTCTCGCCGGGTCCGCCGTGAGCGCACGCTGCGGGGCGATGTTCGTGAGGTGCAGGGCGGCGACCCGGTCCGGGTGCTCGGCAGCGAGGAGTTCCGCGACGGTGCCGCCCACGTCGCCGCCGGACACCGTGTACCGCGAGTAACCGAGCTCGTCGAGGGCGTCCGCGACGACGCGGGCGATCCGGTTGACCGACATACCGGGCGTGGTGAGCGGGGCCGCGAACGGGAAGCCGGGCAGCGCGGGAACCACCACGTGCATGTCCGCGAGCAGAGGAAGGACGCGCTCGAATCGCAGCACCGAGTCCGGCCAGCCGTGCAGCAGCACGACGACCGGGGCGCCGGGATCCGCGGACCGCTGGTGGATCACACGCAGCTCGGTGCCGCCCGCCCGCACCGTCACCCAGGGGAACGCGCCGATGCGGCGCTCGTGCACGCCCCAGTCGTACCCGTTCGCCCAGCGTTCGAGCAGTTCGCCGAGGCGGGGGCCGCGGATGCCGCGCGTCTCGTCGTCACTCCACGGGGTCGTGACACGCCGCGTCCGCCGGAGTCGTTCCCGCATCTCCTCGTTCATGTGTATCAGCGTACACATAATGTGTATGCTCGTACACATGACCTCGCGCGATGCGGCCGCCACCAGACAGCGGATCCTGGAGCACGCCCGACGCCAGTTCGCCCGGCACGGATACGCGGCGGTCACGGTCAAGGGCGTGGCCGACGCGGCCGGCGTGTCGCCCAACCTCATCACGCGCTACTTCGGCGGCAAGGACGGCCTTTTCCTGGCGGCGGCCCGGGTGGAGATCCCGGTCTCGGACTCCTTCGACGGCGACCGTTCCGCGCTGGGTTCGCGTCTGGCGGCGAGCATCGTCCAGCGCTGGTTCGGCGCACCCGGGGAGGACCCGCTGCTCGTGCTGCAACGCGCGTCCGGCGAACGCCCGGAGGCGGCGGAGGCGCTGGCCGCCTTCCTCGACACCAACTCGCTGGAGCCGCTGCACCGCTATCTGCGGAACAGTGGCCTGGACGACGCGGACGCCCGCGGCCGAGCCGCGGCGATCGACGCCTTCGTGCTCGGCGTCTCGACCCGCCGCCGGGTCCTGCGTTCCGAACTCGGCGACCCCGCTGATCTCCAGGCCTGGCTGAGCGCCACCATCCAACGCCTCGCCGATGGGTGACGCCTCGGTCAGGGCGCTAGGAAACGCTCCCCAGGTAGGCGCGGGCGCGGGCGGCGCGGATGGCCGCGGACAGGGTCTCGATGTCGTACGCGCCGTAGTGGCGCTTGCCGTTGATGAAGAACGTCGGGGTGCCGGACACGCCGCTCAGATCGGCGGAGTCGAGGTCCTCGGCGACCCGCGCCGCGCCGAGGTGGCGGCGCAGGTCGACGCCGAACCGGTCGACGTCGAGGCCGAGTGCCTCCGCGTGCCCGAGCAGGTCACGGGCGCGCAACCGGTCCTGGTTGGCGAACAGCCGGTCGTGCATGTCCCAGAACATCCCCTGGACGGCGGCCGCCTCGGAGGCCTCCGCGGCGAGCTGGGCCTCCGGGTGCACGTCGTGCAGCGGCAGGTGGCGCCAGACGTAGCGGACGTCGCCGAAGTCGGCGAGCAGCTCGCGTACGACCGGCTCGGCCTGCCCGCAGTACGGGCACTCGTAGTCGCCGTACTCGACGACGGTGACGGGGGCGTCCGACGGCCCGCGGATGTGGTCGCGGTCGGGGTCGACCGGGGCGGCCAGGTCGACGATGGGGTCGGCGGTGCCGAGCAGCGCCCGCAGCTTCAGGCGCTTGGGCAGCATGCGGGTGACACGGAAGATCGCCCAGGTGAGGACCGAGGCGACGAGCGCGGAGCCGAGGATGCCGAGCTTGGCCTCCTCCAGCTGCGTGCCGTGGAAGGCGAGGGTGGCGATCAGCAGCGAGACGGTGAAGCCGATGCCGGCGATCGCGCCGCCGCCGACGACCGCCGCCCATCCGACCGGCACCTGGATCCGCCCGCGTGTCAGGCGCGTGATCAACCAGGAGAAGCCGGTGATACCGACCGGCTTGCCCGCGATGTAGGCGATCAGGATGCCCAGCGTGATCGGCGAGGTCAGCGCGTGGGAGAGCAATCCGCCGCTGATCGCGACCCCGGCGTTGGCGAGGGCGAAGATCGGCACGATGACGTAGCTGGTCCACGGGTGGTAGAGCAGCTGCAGCCGTTCGTTCGGCGAGATCGCCGAGGCCAGCCCGTCGCTCGCGGTGCGCGCCAGTTCGGCGGTCGGCTGCTCGCGGAACAGCCGGAACATCTCGCTCGCCCGCTGGAGGTCGTCGCGTGCGGCGGGAGAGGCGTACGTGAGCAGTCCCAGCACGAGGCCGACGACGACCGGCTCGATGCCGGACTCGAACATCGCCACCCATGCCACGATGCCGAGCGCCGCGTACACGATCCCGTGCCGCTCCCCGCGGACCCGCAGGATCAGCACGACGACGAGGACGGCCAGGGTGACGAGCAGTGGCATCATCCGGACGTGGCTGCTGTAGAACACCGCGATCACGGCGAGGGCGACCAGGTCGTCGACGACCGTGACGGTGAGCAGGTACGCGCGCATCCGCGACGGGACGTTCTTGGCGGCCAGGGTGAGCATGCCGAGCGCGAACGCCGTGTCCGTCGACATCGCCGCGCCCCAGCCGCGCGCGGACGGCCCGCCGGCGTTGATCGCCAGGAAGATCGCGATGGGCACGATCATCCCGCCGACGCCGGCCATCAGCGGCAGCACGAGCCGCCGCCGGTCGCGCAGTTCGCCCATGTCGAACTCGCGGCGCGCCTCCAGCCCGACGACGAAGAAGAAGAACGTCATCAGGCCGGTGTTGACCCACTCACGCAGATCCTGGGACAGCCCCGAGCCGCCGAGCCGGATCGACAGCCGCGTGCCCCACACCGACTCGTAGGAGGACGTGTCGACGTTCGCCCACAGCAGTGCGGCCACCGTCGCGGTCAGCAACAGGGCGGCGCCGCCCGTCTCCGTACGGAGGAACTCGCTCAGCGGCGTCTTCAGCTGCAACGCCCAGGCGGTCCGTCCGGAGAACCGCTCGGCGGCCTCCCCGGCCTCGCTCATCTCGGAGAGCTCATCTGGTGCCGTCTCCGCTGGAGACCGGTCGAGATTCCCACAGAAAGCATCGTAATCGGGCGTGCCTCCACCTGGAGCCATGCGTGTCCGGCCGAAGGCGGGCCGGCTCCTACATCGCCGGGACCCCGATCTGGATCTCGGCGGCGGAGGCGTACCCGCCGCCCGCCTCAACGGCCGTGAGCCGGACGTAGCGGGCCTCGACGTCCGGCAGGGTGATCGACTTGCGGGTCGCGTCGAGCGGCCAGGTGCCGGTCGCCACCCGCGTGTAGGTCACTCCGTCGACGCTGGTGGCCAGCTCGTACCGGGTGATCACGCCGTTGTGGTTGCCGTCCTCACGCGGCTGGTAGGTGACCTGGGAGATCCGCCGCGTACGGCCGGTGTCCACGGTCACCGCCTGGGGGAGGGCGGCGCGCGGGCTCCACTCGCTGTGCCACATCGACTCGACGCTGCCGTCGACCGCCTTGCGCGGCTCGTAGCCGTGATGGAACCCGGTCCCCGTCGCGCTGAGCCACTGCCCGGGCAGATAACGGACGTCTCCGGTCGGTGCCACGGGCGTCACCGCCAGGTCGTCGAACTCCGCGTGCCGCCATGGCGCGACCGCCAGCCCGGTCTGCCCCGACGCGTGCGTCGACGAGACGACCTGGGCCAGCCGCCGGCCGTCGAGGTACGCGGTCACCTGGTCGCCGGAGAAGCGGAGCCGCAGCCGGTGCCACGTGGCCGCGCCGACCGGCGTACGGCCCGCCGCCAGCGTCCGGCGCTGGACCGGGCGCCGGCTCTGGGCCTCGACGCCCGCGCAGGCAGGGTCGCTGGGCACGCAGAGCCTGGAGTCCTGTCCCTGGAGGTTCTCGTCGTAGAGCTGCCAGTCGCCGCTGCCCGACACGCGCAGGTGGATGCCGGAGACGGCGTCCGCCCACTGCCCGTCGACCCGGCCCAGCAGCTCGACCCAGCCCTCGCCGTCGCCGTCGAGGCGGGCGTCCACCCCCGCCTCGTAGTCGCGCCAGGACCTCAGGTCCCCGACGACGGTCACCGGCCGCCGGAGCCAGCCGTTCCACCACACCGGCTGCTCATCGATGACCTGGCGCAGGCAGCGCCCGGGCCGCCCGTCACAGGGCGCGACCTCGAACGCGCCGTCGAGGTCGGAGACGTAGCGGGGCGCCGACCCGAGGGCGGTGGAGCCGAAGCCGTCGCGGTAGGGCAGCCGCAGCGGTGCCGGCGGCGGTGAGACGGCCCGGCCCCTGCCCTGCCCTCGCGTCGTCGTCAGCGTGTAGACGTGCCCCGGAGCGAGCGTGAGCGTGTCTCCGGGCCGTACGGTCCCCTCGCGTACGAACCACCGCCGTGAGTCGCCGGAGGACAGGTCCGAGGACCACACGGCCGCCGGGCCGTCCGGCAGGCCGCCGCCGACCGTGAACCGCAGCCGCTGCGGCGCGGTCGCGTCGATGGTCTCGGCGATCATGCTGTAGTCGCGGGAGTCCGGGGAGCGCAGCGCCACGTAGCTGCCGCCGCCGTCGAGGTAGCCCTTGGCGGAGTCGACGTAGCGCCAGCCCGGTTCGGTGAACTGGGTCGTGTGCGCGACGGCCCACAGGCTCGGGCCCGCGACGTACGCGCCGGACCACGGCTCGTTCGCGCCCATCAGACCGGACGCCTGGAAGGGCATCGTGTCGTACCAGGAGGCGATCAGCGCCCAGTTGATCGTCGAGGTCATCGCACCGTCGATGTAGGGCCGCGAGAGCGCGCGGGCCAGCGGCGCGGCGCCCGAGTCGTACGGCAGCGACCCCTGTTCGCTGGCGTGCAGCGGCTTGCCGAGGGCCTGCGCCGCCGCCGGGCTCGGGCACTGCAGGTAGTCGGTGAGGTACCCGCAGACGTAGTGCTGCCCGACGACGTCGACGGCGGCGGCGAAGGCGGGGTTCGCGGCCATCGGCTGGAGCACGTCCCAGTTGAAACTGTCGTCGGCGACCACCTTGACGTCGCCGTACCCGTGCTCGCGCAGCGCCTGGTGGAGCCGTACGAACCAGTCGCCGTCGGAGTAGCCCTCGTTCCAGCCGCCGAGGTAGTCGATGCGCAGGTGGTGCCGTGCGGCGCAGCCGAGCCAGGAGAGCAGGTAGTCGATGTTCCGGTCCGTCCACACGGTCGGGCGCGCCGCGTCGCTGCCGGTCCAGCCGGGCGCGCCCCACTGCAGCGCGGACAGCCTGATGCCGGGGTTGCGGGCCTTGGCCTGCTCCATGAGCCACCACTCGTAGCCGCGGTCGCAGTTCAGGTCCGACGGGGTGCGCATGTGGCTCGGCTCGGCGCCGTCGGTGGAGTTGGTGTCGCCGCCGATCTCCACCTTCAGGATCTGCAGCGCCGCCCCGTAGCCGGGCTTGAACAGGTAGTCGAGTATCCGGCTGCGCTGCGGCTCCGGATAGTCGACGAGCAGCCGGGACGAGGCGCCGGCGCTGAGCGCGCCCACGCCGTCGAAGACCCGCCCGCCCGAGGCGCCGTCGATCGTCACCTGGGGCGGTGCGGCGGCACGTGCGGGGGAGGCCAGGGCCAGCAGGGGCAGCAGGCCGAGGACGAGCAGGAGCCAGCGGGGGCGCGCGCGCATGTCGTCTCCTCACGGACAACGCAACGCACCACCGATTTTCACGTCCGTCACCGGACGTCAACAGATCTGTCCGGAACCGGCAGCCCGCCGGTCCGCGCGTTTCGTCAGCCGCCGGGCGTGAAAAGCACGTGCTCCGGACGCACCCGTACGGTGATCCGCCGCTCGTCGGCGGACCGGTACGGGTAGCGGTCGACGCCGAGGTACTTGTGCGCCAGCCGGTCGATCACGTCGTCGGCGCCCTCCTCTTCGAGCCGGGCCCGCCCGGAGACGCTGACGGTGCGGAAGGCGTCGTTCGGGTCGACCATGCTCACCGACACCCGGGGGTCGGCGCGCAGGTAACGCTCCTTGGCCCGCCCGACGGCGGTGTTGAAGATGACGTCGTCGCCGTCGACGTCGACCCACACGACCGTGTTGTGCAGGGATCCGTCGGGGCGCACGACCGTCGCCCACCCGGGAAAGGCCTCGGCCAGCAGCGCCTTGGCGTCATCGGTCATTCCGGCCATCGCGGCCATGGAGTCGTCTCCCGTCTTCGGCGACGGCGTGTGACATCGCCGTCTCTTCACGTGACGGAACCGAGTCTGACGGCCGATCACTCCCAGCGGAACGACCAGACCCGCGCGTCGCGGATCTGCTCGGCGTGCCCGGCCAGCGTCCCCGGCCCCTGGACGATGGCCTCGGGGCAGAACGTCGCGTGCTCGGCGGCCACCCGCAGGGCGTGCCGGAAGGTGACGGGCGGTGCGGCGACGCTGAGTTCGAGGGTGTCGAAGCCGAGGCCGACGACCCGTACGCCGAACCGGTCCTCCCAGCCCCGTACGACCGCCGACAGCGGCGCGGTGAACGCGTTGTGGTGGCGCGCGCCCTGCCAGCCGACGGCGGCCAGCACGTCGGCGCCGCGCCCGGCCGGGACGAGGCCGAGGGGGCGCCCGGCGAGCCACGCGGCGAGGCGCTCGGCGGCCGCGCCGGGATCCTCACGCGGATGCCCCGCCGGGGCGAGGCCGGGGGAGTAGCGGCCGAACGGCGTCAGGTCGATCGGCGGCTCGTGCCACTCCGCCCACACCTCGGCCACGAACGCGGCGGGGTCGTAGGTGTCGATCTCGGCCACCGGCTCGGGCGCGATCTGCCCGGCCGACCAGGGCTGGGCGGAGTCGTCCAGGAGCAGCGGCCACAGGCCGGTCTCGGCGTGCGCCGCGTGGAACCGGGCCCACAGGCCGGGCGGCGCGGGTCCGTCCGTCATCCAGAGCGCCGGCCCCGCCACCCCTTGATGCTGGGGGAAGCTCGGGTCGGGCCACACCGGATATCCGGGCGGGAGTGTCACGGAGAGTGACGGGTCCAGGGCGTGATCGGAGAACAGATCGTCTACGCCTGCCGTCAGCGGTTCGAGATCGTCCATCGCATCGCTCCGGCACCGGGCCTCCCGGCGCTGCGGGAGATCGTAATGCGACCGGGCCGCCCATGTGCGGGCGGCCCGGTCAAAGTGTGATTTCGGTTGCGGATGCGCCCGAGGCGTCAGCTGTCCTTCGCGTGCGACTTGGCCAGCGCGGAGCCGGCCCCGGAGGTGAATACCGGCAGGTAGCCGGACGCGTGACCGGTGGCCGTCGGGTGGTAGGAGTCGCTGATGTCGGTGAAGTCGACGGCGTGCAGCCAGCCGTCGCCGGAGCACAGCTCGTGCCCGGAGAACTGACCGCGTACGTCGGCGAAGGTGAACCCGGCATTCGAGGTCGCGGTGCCGATCACGCCGTCGAGCACGTCGGCGGCCTGGTTGAGCGCCACGTGCTTGGTGTGGCTCAGCCCGACACAGAACGTGTCGTTGCTGGTGTACAGGTGCGGGTAGTCGAGCACGACGAAGCGCGCGGAGGGAGCGCGGTTCCGCATCGTGCTGAACAGGTTGTTGAGGTTGCCCGGCAGCGTGTTCCTCGCGTAGCTCTCGGCGGAGGCGACGGCGTTCAGGCAGTCCTGGTCGCTGCCCAGAACGCACGTCTGCATGGTGCTGGCGAAGCCCGCGTCATTGCCGCCGATCGAGATGCTCGCGAGCGTCGTGCTGGAGCTCAGGGCGCTGATCTGGTTGTTCAGCACGTCGCCGGTCTTGGCGCCGGAACAGGCGACGAACTTGAACGACGCGGGGGAGTGTGAGGACGCCCACAGGGCGGCGTAGGCCTTGCTGCTGCGCTGGCAGCCGCTGTCCAGGTCGTAGGACCCGGTGCCGGTGCCGGAGGAGTAGGAGTCGCCGAGGGCGACGTAGTTGGTGGACGACGCGAACGCCGGCGAGGTGGCGGCGGTGACGGCGGCGGCCGCGAGGGACACGGCGCAGGCGGTCGAGGCGACGAGGCGGGGGAATTTCATCGGCTCTCCAAGGCGGGACTGACGCTCGCCTTACTCAAGCACCGTTTCCGCCCTTTGGGGAGAAGCCGAAATCGGCCGATTTATGGATGGTTTCGCCATTGACAAATATGAACGGTACGTGTCAGATAACTGACGGTTACTTACGCGAGTGTGACCTGCGGACCGCGTCCGAGGGCGATGAGCGCCAGGTTCCGCAATGACGGCGAACCGGGCCGCAGATAGTCGCTGTGCCCTCCGGAGCCGGCCGCGAACACGCGGGCGCCGAAACCCGGGGAGACCGGGTCGGTGCCGAAGCCGAGCCCGAGCACATGGACGTGCGGCACGAACTGCATCCAGTCGCCCGACCCGCGCGCGGCCCAGACGTGCGCGCGCGTGCCGAGCGCGGCCACGGTCGCCGCCCGCATCCCCGGGCTGCCGAACGCCGCGACGTCGGTCACGGGCAGGCCCCGCAGGGCCTCGCCGCACACCACCGAGCCGTAGCTGTGGCACAGCAGCGTCGTGCCGGCCCGGGGATTGAGCCGGTGCAGGGCGCGGACCAGCCGCCGCAGCCGCGGGGCGCCGGCGTCGGCGCGCACGTCGGTCATGACGCCGGCGCTCGTCACCTTCGGCGGGCTGTAACCGAGCCAGGCGACGACCGCCAGGCCCGGATGCGGGTCGAGCGCCGTCGCCTCGGTGAGCAGGGCGCGCGCGCCGCCCCCGGGCGTGGAGTACGGCCGGTCTCCGCGCGTGTCGAACGTGGACAGCGTGGTGTCGGCGCCGGGCACGAAGATCGCCACTCGCCGGGCGTGTGCCAGATCGCCGACGACCTCCACGGCCTGCCCGGTGCCGCGGGGGTCGAAGGACAGGAACTGCCGGCCGGGCGTCAGGAGACGGCTCAGCGACCGGGCCCGCTCACCGTCCTGGATGCGTCGCGCCGTCCTCAGCGCCTGTCCGACGGCGCGCCGGTTCGCCTTGTACCGCGCGGCGAGCGTGGACACCGAGATGGCGGGCAGCGCGCCGGGCCGGGCGTACAGGTCGACGCGGGACGCGCCCAGCGTCGTCACCCAGACGGCGATGATGACGGCCACGGCCGCCAGGCACCTTCCCAGGACGCGGGAGCGGGGAAGGCGCGGCGTGGCCATACGGAACATCCTCCGGGTGTCGGGTGCTGGGGAACGGGAGCCGGGCCGCGTCACCGGAGCGGACCGGCCACGGCCGGCGCGACCGCCCCCGAGCCGCCGA
Organism: Actinoallomurus sp. CA-142502; assembly: GCF_050936355.1. Lineage (NCBI taxonomy): Bacteria > Bacillati > Actinomycetota > Actinomycetes > Streptosporangiales > Thermomonosporaceae > Actinoallomurus > Actinoallomurus sp. CA-142502. The sequence continues at coordinate 6,028,347 of NZ_JBNJMY010000001.1, read as the reverse complement.
ACATGTCGCCGGCAGGTGGGCTCTGGCCGCCGTACGAAGTGAGACGGGCGTCCGGAGCGTTTTGTTCCGGCCGGCCGCCGCCCGATCCTAAAGGTTGTTCTCACCACGCCGGACCGGAGAAACACCCTTCGCGACGGCCGCGGGTCGGGCCTCTTCACGCTGTCCTGTAAACCTCTAGGAACCGGAAGACCTCACGGCCCTCAGTCGAAGACTTCCTTCACCGCCAGCACCGACGAGAGCGGACCCTTCACGATCACCGGAGCGGCACCCACCTCGCGGGAGCCGTCCTGGAACGAGAACATCGCCACCTCGCCGCCTTGCGGGATAGCAGGTTCGATGTTGTCTAGCCAAGGGGCCGTCGTCGACACGACCCGGAACGTGCCTTCCTCGACCTCATGCCAACCGCTGGCGAGAAGAACCTCAGTGACGGCGCCGACCGTGATCCCATCTACGTCCATGGCTCGACCTTCTACTACCGCCCGCGTCAGTGTCCACTAGCGGTACTGGACCCGCAGCCAACACGGGAAACACCACCGGCTTGTGCACCCCGACCTCGTCACACCGACCGCTGCCCGAACATGAGATCAGGGTCCTTGCCCTTCTCGCATAACACGAGTTCGACCATGACCGCCATCCCCCTCTAACAGTCGAAACGACCGGGTCGGCGCACGGTTATGGGAGCGCCACGAACTTCGCGCCCAACCGCCTCAGTCTCTCCGCGGCCGCCCGCTCGTCCATCCCCACCAGCCGCAGACCGCGTCCCCGCGCCTAGGGCATCCCGCCCACCACACGCCCGTCACGGACCACGATGCCGAACGTAGTGCGGGGGGAGAGACACCCAGACGACGCGGTCAGCCTGCGTGACCGGCTTCGCCGCTCAGGCTGGCCAAGATGTACGGCGGGCTCGAGCTGAGATTCTCTAATCTCGACTTTCCTCTCCGGGCTTGCTCAGTGTCTCTGGCAGCCGGACTGTCTGAAAGATCGTGGGCGGGCTGGTGATCCGGCAGGCTGGAGCTGACGCTCTGGCCGGGAAGGATCACTGTGACCGACGCTGAAGAAACGATCGGGCAGGCACCGGCGGCTGCTGGGTTGGATGTCCAGTTGGCCGCCGAGCTGATCGAGCGGGCCAAGGCCCAGGGAGTGTCGCTGGTCGGCCCGGACGGGTTGCTGGCCGGGATCACCAAGACGGTGCTGCAGGCCGCCCTGGACGCGGAGATGACCGAACATCTCGGCTATGAAAAGGGCGAACGCCCGGCTCAGCCGGGCGGGAATCATCGCAATGGCCGCTCGCCCAAGAGGGTCCTGACCGAGGTCGGTGCCGTTCCGTTGCAGGTCCCGCGTGACCGGGCCGGTGAGTTCGAACCCAAGATCGTGCCCAAGCACGCCCGCCGCATCGAAGGCTTCGACGAAGCCATCGTCAGTCTTTATGCCAAGGGCCTGACCACCGGAGAGATCCGCGCCCATCTGGCGGAGATCTATGACGTGGATGTCTCGCGTGACCTGATCTCCCGGGTGACCGACCGGGTCACCGAGGAACTGGCGACCTGGCAATCCCGCCCCCTCGACGCCGTCTACCCGGTCGTGCTCATCGACGCGATCCACGTGAAGATCCGCGATGGCCAGGTGACCAACCGCCCGATCTACGTCGCCGTGGGCATCAACTGCCACGGTGAACGCGACGTGCTCGGCCTGTGGGTGGGCACCGGAGGGGAAGGCGCCAAGCACTGGATGAATGTGCTGGCCGAGCTGAAGAACCGCGGCGTGGGCGATGTGTGCATCGCCTGCTGCGACGGCCTCAAAGGCCTGCCGGAGGCGATCAACCAGATCTGGCCCCAGGCCACCGTCCAACAATGCGTGGTTCACCTGGTGCGCTCGTCGCTGCGTTATGCCGCCAAAGGCCACTGGAGCCAGATCACCAAGCACCTGCGCGAGATCTACACCGCTCCCACCGTCGATGCCGCCGAGGCACGCTTCGCCGACTTCGAACAGACGTGGGGCGCCAGGTATCCCGCGATCATCCGCCTGTGGCGCTCGGCCTGGGAACAGTTCACCCCGTTCCTGGCCTTCCCGCCCGAAATCCGCAAGGTCATCTACACCACCAACGCCATCGAGAGCCTGAACGCCCGGTTCCGCCAGGCCACCCGCCGGCGCGGGCACTTCCCGACCGACCAATCCGCACTCAAGGTGCTCTACCTGGTCATCCGCAGCCCGCAGAAAAATCGGGCTAACGTGACCGGCAAGACACCGGGGTGGAAGGCAGCGCTGAACGCACTGTCGCTCTACTACGGCGACCGCATCACCCTCCACTAGAAGAAGTGATCACCGGCCCGCCCACAAAGATCCGGACAGTCCCAAGACCGCCGAAGAGATCCTCGACTCCCTCGCCCGATATCTGCAACGAATTTCAGGCGCAGGACACTAGTGCGAAGACAGGGATGGTTTGGGCGCCGGTGCTGGCGAGGGCTTCGGTCATTGCCATGAGCGCATCCTCGGCGGGCTGATGCCGGCGGCGGGGGCATCTGGCCGTTCCTGGCCTGACGTGGACCTGTGCCGGGCCGCGGCGGAGGCGCACGATGCCGGCATGGCGAAGGCGCGGAAGCAGGTGCCGCAGTTCGTGAAAGACCGGATCGCCCGCCAAGCGACGCGCGAGAGCAACGAACAGCGGCATGGCGAGCGTGACTTGGTACCCATCATCGGTAGTTCCGGTCTCAAGCCGTTTCGCTAAGGAACTCGTAGTGATGAGTCGAAGGGAGCGCGGGCTATGTCGTCAGCGGTTGGTATGACCAGGAGCCTTTCACGAGAAGTGTCGCCATCGGGATCTGCCCGTAGATCCATGCTTCCGGCTTGCGAGGAGGGTCTCTATGGGGCCTGGCGGCGCATGGTCGGAGATCACTGTCGTCCGAGGCTCATTGTGGCCGTCCCCGGCCGCTCCTGATCGACCTGTGGGTACGCCGTGTCATACGTCGCTGGACGGCGAAAGCGATCGCGCGAGGCCTCGCTGTGGTCACCTTGCGCTCTCCTGGACGTCGCTGACGCGATCCGAGAGGCGTCTCGCAAGGAGTGACATGCATTACGCCCCTACGGGACTCGTGATCCAGCGAACCTTGATGCCGGGGTGCTCCTCCGGCGCGTACGGTGACGTTCCCCGCCCGGGCCGCGTGGATGCGGCCGGCGTCACACCGGTCCCGCGGCGAGCGGCCGCGCCGCGGTGGTTACGCTCGTCGGATGGACGGCGGCCGGGGAGGCGAGATGGAGACGAAGACCGGGGCGAGGCCGCTGACCGGGCGTGACCCACGCCGCCGCCGGGCCCTGCTCGACGCCGCCGACCGCATCATCCTCCGCGAGGGACCCGACGTGTCCATGGCCTCGATCGCGGCCGAGGCGGGCATCAGCAAGCCGATCCTGTACCGCCACTTCGGCGACAAGAGCGGGCTCTACCAGGCCCTCGCCGAGCGCCATGTCCGCGTCCTGATCGACGCCGTGCGCACCGCGTTCCGCGCCCCGGGCGAACTCCGCGAGCGGGCGCGGGCGGCGATCGACACCTACCTCGCGACCATCGCCGCCAACCGTCACCTGTACGGCTTCCTCGTCCACCGCGCCGGCGCGGAGGACACCGCGACGCACAGCGTGATGGGCACGCTCATCCGCGGCCTGGGCGGCGAACTCGCCGAGATGCTGCTCGCCGAGGGCCGCCTGCGCGACCCGGTCCGCGGCCACATCTGGGGCCACGCCGTGGTGGGAATGGTCCAGGCCGCCGGAGAGTGGTGGCTGGAGCACGCGACCGTCCCCCGCGCCACCGTCGTGGACGGCATCGTGGACCTGCTCCTCGACGGCTTCCCGGCCCCCGGCCGCCCCTGACCCCGGCCGTCGTCGAAGCGGCGGCCCGGCGGGAGATCGCCGGGCCGCCGCTGTCCGCTCAGGTGGCGAGGCCCTCCTCGACCTCGCGGGTTCCCTGGACGACCTTCGGGTCGCCCTTGTCGGCGACGTAGTCGTCGGCGCGGGTGATGTCGACGCCGTCGGCGGTGCGCAGGGCCCGCAGCAGCACCGTCGCCAGCACCGCGACGATCAGGTTGATCGCCAGGGCGATCGCGCCGACGTACACCGTCATCTTGGTGTCGATGCCGATGTCGCTCAGCGGGTAGGCCGAGCCGCCGAAGTGCAGCTTCTTGGTGGCCGGGTTGGGGATGCGGTAGAGCATCCACATGCCCGCCGCCATGCCGGCCACCCAGCCCGCGATCAGGCCGCCGCGGTGGAACCAGCGGGTGACCAGGCCGAGCGCGACCGAGGGCAGGGTCTGCAGGATGATGACGCCGCCGATCAGCTGCAGGTCGATGGAGAACTGCGGGTCCAGCAGCAGGATGGCCAGCACCGCGCCGATCTTGACGACGAGGGAGGCGAGCTTGCTGACCGTGGCCTCCTCCGACGGGGTCGCGTCCCGCCGGAAGTACTCCTTGTAGATGTTGCGCGTGAACAGGTTCGCCGCGGCGATCGACATGATCGCGGCGGGCACCAGCGCGCCGATGCCGATCGCGGCGTACGCCACGCCGGTGAACCAGCTCGGGAAGACGTGGTCGAACAGCAGCGGCACCACCGTGTTGCCGTCCGGCTTGCCGTTGCCCCCGGCGACCGGCTTGATGCCGCCGGCGATCGCCATGAAGCCGAGCAGCGCGATCAGGCCGAGCAGGAAGCTGTACGCCGGCAGGGCCGCCATGTTCCGCTTGATGACGTTGCGGTTCTTGCTGGCCAGCACGCCGGTGACGCTGTGCGGGTACAGGAACAGCGCGAGGGCGGAGCCGAGCGCCAGCATGGCGTAGTTCAGCTGGTTGTTGTGGTTCAGCAGGGTCCCGTCCGTCGGGGCGGGCGTCTTGTCGAACTTGGCCTGCGCCGCGCCGAAGATGTGGCTCCAGCCGCCCAGCTTGTGCGGGATGTAGAAGATCGCCACGAGGATCACGACGTAGATCAGCAGGTCCTTGACGAACGCGATCAGCGCCGGCGCTCGCAGGCCCGACTGGTAGGTGTACGCCGCGAGGATGGCGAACGCGATGATCAGCGGCCAGTGGCCCTTCACGCCCATCGCCTCCAGCGTCGCCTGGATGCCGACAAGCTGCAGGGCGATGTAGGGCATGGTCGCGACGATGCCGGTGATCGCGACGAGCAGCGCGAGCGTCGAGGACCCGAACCGGGCCCGTACGAAGTCGGCCGGCGTGACGAAGCCGTGGACGTGCGAGACCGACCAGAGCCGGATCAGCACGAGGAACACCAGCGGGTACACGACGATCGTGTACGGCACGGCGTAGAAGCCGGCCGCGCCGGCGCCGAACACCAGCGCGGGCACCGCGACGAAGGTGTAGGCGGTGTACAGGTCGCCGCCGACGAGGAACCAGGTGATCCACGAGCCGAAGCTGCGGCCGCCCAGGCCCCACTCGTCCAGGCTCTGCATGGTGGTGGGCCGCCGCCAGCGGGCGGCGACGAAGCCCATCGCGCTGACGATCAGGAAGAGGACGATGAAGATGACGAGTTCGGTGGTGTGCCTGCCGGACATCGGTCAGTCCTCCTTCGTCTCGGCCGCGGAGGACGCGGAGGACGCGGAGACGTCCGCGCCGCCCGACGGGCGTCGCGTCATGAGGTAGACGATCGTCGTGCAGCCGACGCCGAGGACGATGAACGCGAACTGCATCCAGTAGAAGAACGGAAAACCGGCCAGTCGCGGCTTGTCCTTGTTGAAGAGGAACGTCAACAGGGGAACGACGACCGGGAGGATGAGCAGCCAGTTCCAGGGACTGCGGTCACTCCGGCGTGGTCCGGGCTCTGCGTCGGCCAACGGTCCTCCTCGCGTACGTCAATGGGGAGCCGCGCCGGGGTACCTTCCGGGCGGCCGAATCGTCCGCAGAAGATTTAAGGAAGGACGGGTCTCGGTTCGGTCTCGGCTACGCGTCTCTTTGGACGTTTCGTCCCCTCATCTGGGCCGTTGTCCGTGCTCACGGAGCGGACCGGCTGGCGCGCCGCCCCGCTCACGGGGTAATCTCGTGCCATGCGAACCCCGGCCAGGCAGCAGTGGTGGTGGCGCCGCTAGGCGGCGCGGGTTTCGCGTTCTCGGACACCGCAGCGACCGCCCTCGTCCGGCGGTCGTTTCTCGTTTCCGCCGACGAGGGCCTGAATGATCGAAGGGCCGATCGTGGAGACGACGACGGACTATACGACGGCGGGCGGCCTACGGGTCGTCCGTACCGACACGCCCGTTGACCCGGCGCGTAAGAGCGACGCGCTGGACGCGCTGGTCGAGGCGGTGGGCACCCGCCGGGGCGGCGTGCTCAGCTCCGGCATGGAGTACCCCGGCCGGTACAGCCGCTGGCACATGGCCTACGTCGACCCCTGCCTGGAGATCGTCGCGCGCGGACGCCGCCTGACCGTACGGGCCCTCAACGAGCGCGGGGAGGTCCTGCTCCCCGCCGTCTCGTCGGCCGTGGCCAGGACCGGCGAGCCCGCCGAGGTCCCCGGCGGCGTCGAGGTCTTCGTCCCCTCCTCCGACGAGGTCGTCGCCGAGGAGGAGCGCAGCCGCCGGCCCACGGTCTTCACCGCGCTGCGCGCCGTCTGCGACCTGTTCGCCGGGCCCGACCCGCACCTCGGCCTGTACGGCGCGTTCGGCTACGACCTGGCGTTCCAGTTCGAGCCGATCCGCCTCGCCATCGAGCGCCCGGCCGACCAGCGCGACCTCGTCCTCCACCTCGCCGACGAGATGATCGTGGTGGACCGCAAGCGCGAGACCTCGGCGCGGATGTCCTACGACTTCGAGGTCGGCGGCGTCAGCACCCGGGGCCTGCCGCGGCGGACCGAGTCCACGCCGGCGCCGCGGCCGCGTGAGCTCCCGCCGCAGCCCGAGCCCGGCGCGTACGCCGAGGTGGTGCGCGCGGCCAAGGAGAAGTTCGTCCGCGGCGACCTGTTCGAGGTCGTGCCCGGCCACGTCATGTACGGCCCGTGCCCGTCGCCGGCGGCGTTCTTCGAGCGGCTGCGGGTCACCAACCCGGCGCCGTACGAGTTCTTCTTCAACCTGGGCGAGGGCGAGTTCCTCGTCGGTGCCTCGCCGGAGATGTTCGTGCGCGTCACCGGCGACCGGGTCGAGACGTGCCCGATCTCCGGCACCATCCGGCGCGGCGGCGACCCGCTGGAAGACGCCGACAACATCCGTGAACTGCTCAACTCCGCCAAGGACGAGTCGGAGCTGACGATGTGCACCGACGTCGACCGCAACGACAAGTCGCGGGTCTGCGTGCCCGGCAGCGTCAAGGTGATCGGCCGCCGGCAGATCGAGATGTACTCCCGGCTGATCCACACCGTCGACCACATCGAGGGGCGGCTGCGGCCCGGGTACGACGCGCTCGACGCGTTCCTGACGCACATGTGGGCGGTCACGGTGACCGGCGCGCCCAAGACCTGGGCGATGCAGTTCATCGAGGACCACGAGGAGACGCCGCGGCGCTGGTACGGCGGCGCGGTCGGCTGCATCGGGTTCGACGGCTCGATGAACACCGGCCTGACGCTGCGTACCGCGCAGATCCGTGACGGCGTCGCGGCCGTGCGCGCCGGGGCCACCCTGCTGTACGACTCCGACCCCGACGCGGAGGAGCGCGAGACCTACCTCAAGGCGCGTGCCCTGATCGCCGCTCTGTCCCCGGTGGAGGACGCCGAGGGGGAGGCGAAGGCCGGGCGCGCCCAGGCGGGCGAGGGCCTGCGGGTGCTGCTCGTGGACCACCAGGACTCCTTCGTCAACACCCTGGCCGACTACTTCCGCCAGCAGGGCGCCGACGTGACGACGCTGCGGTTCGGCTTCCCCGACAAGATGCTGGACGAGATCCGGCCGGACCTCGTCGTGCTCTCGCCGGGCCCCGGCCGGCCCGCGGACTTCGACACGGCCGGCCTGCTCGACGCCGTCTACGCCCGCGACCTGCCGGTCTTCGGCGTGTGCCTCGGCCTGCAGGGCATGGTCGAGCACGCCGGGGGCGAGCTCTCCCTGCTGCCCGAGCCCGCGCACGGCAAGCCCGGCCGCGTCGCGGTGGACGGCGGCCGCCTGTTCGCCGGCCTGCCCGCGGAGTTCACCGCGGCGCGCTACCACTCGCTGCACACGACGCGGGAGCAGGTCGGAGCGGCATTCGAGGTCACGGCGACGCTGGACGACGTCGTCATGGCGATCGAGGACCCGGCCCGCCGGCGCTGGGCGGTGCAGTTCCACCCCGAGTCGATCCTCACCGCCACCGGCGAGACCGGGCACCGGATCATCACCAACGTGCTGGAGATGTGCCGCGCCGGACGGCGGTGAGCCGTGCGGACCGCCCGGGTGCGGTCTCTCAGAGACCGCACCCGGGCCGGTCCTCCCCGCCGCCGAGGCGGTCGTGGAACTCCTCCAGCAGCGTCCGCAGGTCCGTGGGTGAGAGTCGCGGCGCGGCGCGGTCCAGCCGCTCCTCGCCCGCTCCGGGCAGGTAGACGTCGGTCGCGGCGGCGGCCACCTCGCCCTGCACGATCAGCGTGCTGGTGCCCCGTGCCATCGACGCGGCGTTGTGCACGATCGGGTACGGCTGGTGGTAGTACTCGCCGGCCGCGACCTTCTTGCGCCGCACCTCGCGCAGCCGGGCGGGGCCGGCCAGCCGCAGGACGTACTCCGCGCGGGATCCGGGGGACTCGTAGCGGTAGTGGCTCACGGCGAGCGGGCCGTCCGGATCCTCCTCGTACTCCGACAGCTCCAGCTCGCCGGCGGCGAGGTAGGACACGAAGTCCCAGCGATGGTTGTGGTAGTCGCCGTCCACCCAGGGCTGCCGCTGCCGCCACTCGTGCCACACGAGCTTTCGTCCGGCGGGCGAGACCGCGAGCACCACCTTGGTGAAGTCGTTGTGGTGCCGGTAGCCGTTCGCGGCGCACCAGGCGAGACGGCTCTCGTCCGCCAGGATCGACCGGACGAGCGACCGTACCCCGCCGCCCTCGACGAAGGGCCGGTAGAAGGTCTCGATGTAGCCGGGAGACAGAGGCAGGGCGTCGCCCAGGTCCGTGCATACCGCTTCGCGGGTCGTCATCACGCTCCGATCGACCGATGATCAGTACAGGCCAATACCCGTACGTCGCCTGTCTTGATCGGTTCAGCGATGACGTGTGCCGGTGGCAGGCCGCGGCGGGCAGGATCCACCGGAGATATCAGGAAATATCAGGCAAGATCAACCTCGACACGGTTGTCATGGAAGACCGCGCCGTGGCCCATGTCCGAGTCGCGTTCGTCGATCGTCGCGTTCACCGTGGTACCGCCGGTGAATTTCGCCCATCGACCCTTGGTGGTGGCCGCCACGCCGGGGCGTACGCGGTCCGAGACCTCCGCCGTGGCCTCGAACGCGCCCCGCGCGTTGTGCACGCGGACCGCGACGCCGTCGGCGATGCCCCGCGCGGCGGCGTCGTCCGGATGCAGGACGATCACCGGCCCGCCGGCCCGCCGCCGCAGCTCGGGGTTGTTGCCGAAGGTCGTGTTGAGGAAGTGGTGGGGCGCCGCGGAGATGAGCACGAGGCCCTCGCCGGAGTCGGCGTGCGGCGTGAAGGCGGGCAGCGGGTCCAGCCCCAGGCGGGTGGCGCGCCGGGAGTAGAACTCCAGCCGCCCCGAGGACGTCGGGAAGCCCTCGGCGAACGGCAGGAAGGGCCGGTCGACGTTCAGCCGGACGAACCCCTCCTCCCGCAGCCGCTCCACGGTGACGCCCTCCAGCCAGGGGTGCGGCGAGTCGAGCAGGTCCCGTACGAGCTCCTCGTCGGAGGCGTACAGGCTCGGCTCGGTCAGGCCCATGCGCCGGGCGAGCCGCCGGAACGTCTCGGAGGTGGACAGGCACTCGCCGGGCGGGGCGGCGGCGGGCTCGTTCCAGACCAGGTAGAGATGCCCGTACCCGGCGATGACGTCGAGGTGCTCGGTCTGCATCGTGGCCGGCAGCACGATGTCGGCGTAGTCGGTGGTGTCGGTGGGGAAGTGCTCCAGGACCACGGTGAACAGGTCCTCGCGGGACAGCCCGCGCCGTACCTTGTTCTGGGCGGGGTTGCTGCCGACCGGGTTGGCCGCGATGACGAAGAGCGCCTTCACCGGCGGATCGTCCACCTCGAGCAGCCCTTCGCCGAGCCGGGTCATGGTGAGGCTGCGCACCGGGTGCGGCAGCAGGTCGATCCGCACCAGCTTGGGCAGGTTCAGCTTGAAGTGGCCGCTCGTGGAGTAGCACAGCCCGCCGCCCGGCAGCGCCCAGTCGCCGGTCACGCCGGGCAGGCAGGCGAGCGTGCGCAGCGCCATGCCGCCGCCGGCGTGCCGCTGGAGGCCCTGCGTCGCGCGGATCGCGGTCGGCCGGGTCCGCGCGATGCGTTCGCCGAGCGCGACGATCCGCTCCTCGGGCAGCCCGGTGATCTTGGCGACCAGGTCGGGCGGGAACTCCTCGATGCGGGCGCGGAACTCCTCCCAGCCGAGCGTGTGCGCGTCGATGTAGGCCTGGTCGTGCGCGCCCATGCGCACGATCACGTGCAGCAGGCCGAGGGCGAGCGCGGCGTCGGTGCCCGGCATTGGGGCCAGGTGCTCGTCGGCCTGCTGGGCGGTGCGGGTGCGCACCGGGTCGATGGCCACGACGTACGCCCCGTCGAGGCGGGCGTCCTGCACGGACTTCCAGAAGTGGTGACCGCTGGTCAGCGGGTTGGTGCCCCAGAGCAGGATCAGTTTCGACCGGGCGAAGTCCTCCGGGTCCATGCCGCCGGAGGTGCCCAGGGTGTACTTCAGGCCGGCGCTGCCCGCGGGCGAGCAGATGGTGGGCTCGTGCACCGAGGCGCCGAGCACGTTGAAGAACCGGCGGCCGGCGAAGCCTTCCATCCCCTGGACGTACCCCAGCGAGCCGGTGCCGTGGAACGGCCAGATCGCCTGGCCGTCGTACTCGTGCATGATGTCGCCGAGCCGGCCGGCGATCTCGTCGAGGGCCTCGTCCCAGCCGATCCGCTCGAACCGGCCCTCGCCCTTGCGGCCGACGCGCCGCATCGGGTGCAGGATCCGGTCGGGGGCCGCGGTCTGCTCGAGGTAGCGGTTGACCTTCACGCACAGCGCGCCGCGCGTCACCGGATGGGCGGGGTTGCCGCGCAGCTTCACGGCCGTGCCGTCGTCGTCCACGGTCACCAGCCAGGAGCAGGCGTCCGGGCAGTCGAGCGGGCAGGCTCCGACGGTCGTCTTCACACTTCGCCCTGGAACCGGGCGGCGAGGTAGCCCTCGATGTCGGGCCCGCCGGGCCGGGAGAGCACGTGTTCGAGCCAGGCGCGCCGCTCGAAGTCGGTGACGGCCAGCTCCCACACGCAGCCGATCGCGAGCGTCGGATGCGGCCGCATCGCGCCGAGCCGCGTCGGCAGGGCGGAGTACACCCGCTGGTGGATCTCGTTCTCGCCGGCCCACCAGTCGAACAGGGCGAAGGCGTAGTCCTTCGCGTCGTGGAGGATCACGAAGCCGACGCCGTACCGGTCGCTGTCGTGCGGGTCGCCGCCGCCGTTGTGCACGGCCGGGTGCGGCAGCACCGAGGGCACGAGGGCCTCGCCGACCGTGACGAGCTCGGGCCGGAGCGGGCCCCCGTTCACCGTGATGCCGTAGAACTTCAGCCGCCAGCCGGCCGCCTCATGAACCTTGAGGAAGCTGATGGCCCGTGGTCGGTACGCGCCGGTCCTGGTGATCGTGCTCTCCGTCACAGGCCCTCCTGAGGACAGGTACTCCTCCCTTTATACCTGCCAGGAATGTCCGTACTGAATGCGCATTACACCCCTGCCGGTGTCGCCCGGCGCGCCGCCGGTGGACCGTTCTAGGCTTGGGTTTCATGAAGAGTGTCGAACCCGAGGTCCACCTGGTCGCCCGTCCCGAGCTCGACTACGACGAGGTCGCCCGCTACCTCGCCGACGTGGGCGGCACGGCGTGGCTCGAGCGGCTGGACCGCGGCGACCTCGACACGGAGCTGAACGACCCGCAGAACCTCGCCGAGTTCGCCGGCCGGCTCTGCTACCGGTCGTGGGAGCCGGGGCTCAACCCGAACGTCACGAAGGTCCGCACCGACCAGACGGCCTACCTGGAGAACATCCTGCGCAGCCTGCACGGCTCGGTGCTGGAGCACGTCAGCTTCTCCTTCGTGCTGCACAACGTGAGCCGGGTCCTGACCCACGAGCTGGCCCGTCACCGGCCGGGTGTGGCCATCTCCCAGGAGTCGCTGCGGTTCGTGCGGCTGCAGGACATCCCGTTCTGGTTCCCCGAGTGGGCGCGCGAGGACGACGAGCTGATGAAGCGCGCCACGGCGCTCCTGTCCCAGATGGAGGAGTTCCAGGGCTGGATGGCCGAGCACTTCGGGCTCGACGACGAGGGCGTCCCGTTCAAGGAGAAGAAACACAAGACGAGCTTCATGCGCCGCTTCGCGCCCGAGGGCGTGGCGACCGGCCTGGTCTGGACGGCGAACGTCCGCACGCTGCGGCACGTGATCGAGGCCCGCACGGCCCCCGGCGCCGAAGAGGAGATCCGCCTGCTGTTCGGCAAGGTCGCCGAGGTGATGCGGCGTGAGGCGCCGGCGCTGTTCGGCGACTACGTCGTCGAGGACGGGGCCTGGACGCCCCAGTGGCGCAAGGTGTGAACGCCGATGGAGATCTGTTTCCGCAGCGGCGTGACGGTGGAGCTGGTCAAGCACGCCGCCTCCGACGCCGACGTGATCTGGGCGGCCCGCGTCTCGACCAAGGGCGAGAACTCGCTGGCCGACGTCGAGGCCGACCCGGAGCGCTCCCGCGGGCTGATCAACTTCCTGATGCGCGACCGGCACGGCACGCCGTTCGAGCACTCCACGCTCACGTTCTACGTCCGCGCGCCGATCTTCGTCTTCCGTGAGTTCATGCGGCACCGGACGTTCAGCTACAACGAGGAGAGCGGCCGCTACCGCGAGCTCGAGCCGGAGTTCTACGTGCCCGCGCCGGAGCGCAAGCTCGTGCAGGTCGGCAAGCCGGGCCGGTACGACTTCGTCGAGGGCACGCCCGAGCAGCACGCGCTGGTCACCGAGGCCACCAAGGAGGCGTACCGGCAGGCCTACGGCGCCTACCGGCGGATGCTCGACGCCGGGATCGCCCGTGAGGTGGCCCGCACGGTGCTGCCGGTCGGCCTCTACTCCTCGATGTACGCCACCTGCAACGCCCGCGCCCTGATGAACTTCCTGTCCCTGCGCACCCGGCGGGAGGACGCGGCCTTCCCGTCGTTCCCGCAGCGCGAGATCGAGATGGTGGCCGAGCGGATGGAGCGCGAGTGGGCCGCGGTCATGCCGCTGACCCACGCGGCGTTCGAGGCCAACCGCCGGGTCGCGCCCTGACTCCGTGCCGGCCGAACATCCTGGTCGCCACCGCCTCAGGATCGGTCACGGCCGGAGAACCGTGCGTACAGGGCGTTGAAGAAGTGCTCGTCGGGATCACCGAACCACGGACGTGGCCCGGTCCGGGTCCGGATCACGGATGCCCGCCAGGCCCGGCGGTGTACCACCTCGTCCAGCAGGATCTCCAGGAGACCGGTGAAGCCGTCGGCGCACAGGAAGTGCTTCTCCTCGTCGCGGCCGAAGTTGATGATCTGCCCCGGGGCGCCTCGTTCAGCGGGATCGAAGTCCAGGCCCACGTAGTCGGCGCGCACCGGGTCGGACCAGAGGGGAATCCAGCCGGGGGAGGTGTACAACGGCCTCACCACGCCCTCGGCCGCCGAGAACACCGAGCCGATCTCCTGGAGGCCGGCCAGGCCGCCCTCCTGCTCCTGTGACCTGCGGAGGTCTTCCCACTCTTCCCAGAGGGCCACGATGTGCCAGGTCGACAGGAACGACAGGGTCGGCAGGCAGGGCATCGCGTAGGTCTCGTCCAGCGTGGTCATCGTGGTGCGTTGCCCGTTGTGCATCCGGAGTACCTCGCTGACCTCCACGGGGAGCGCGCGCCCGGTTCGGGCCGCCACGACCTCGAGATCGGCGTCCGTGGCGCCCGGCGCCAGGTTGGCGTACGCGTCGGGAACCTCTCGGGCCAGCCAGGCCACGTACGCCGAGAACAACTCGACCGACCGCATTGTTCCTCCCGGACGGAAGGCTGGGGGTGTTGGTGATCTACAGCGTAAAGGCGTCCGCCGTCAGGATCGCAACACGGCCTGTGTCTGGGTGGTCTGGGCGACGTGGCGTCCGCCGTCGTCGTACAGGTCGGTCTGGACGACGATGGTGGTGCGCCCGGCGTGCAGCGGGCGCGCGACCGCCCGCACCCGCCCCTCGCGTACGGCGCGGAAGAAGCGGCTGCTCGACTCGACGGTCGTGGTGGCGGTGTCCGGGGGCAGGTTGAGGAAGGCGCAGGCGGCGCCGATGCTGTCGGCGAGAGTCATCAGCGCGCCGCCGTGCAGCGCGCCGCCGGCGGTGCAGCGCTCCGGCGCCCAGCCGAGCGTTCCGGTGACCTCCTCGGGGGACGCCGTTTCGATCGTTATGCCGGTGGCCTGCGCGAACGGCATCGCCGAGCGCAGCTCGTCGGGGGAGGGCATGCGCGACAGTCTGCCAGTTCCCGATCGCCGGATCCGTTACCTCCGAGGTCGTTGCGCCGATTCCCGGCTCGCCGTAAATGGCGTTGGGGCTGGCCGTATAGGACGTCTCATTGACATTTGTGCGTGCGGTGATGCATTTCTTGGTGTGTGGAGGTGATAGCGGAGTCGGAGTTTCCAGCGCTCTACCGTGCCGCCGACAACAGCGCGGTGGTGGGGCAGCGACGTTTTCTCCTCGCCGTCCGGTTCCAGCTCTCCTCGCTCCTGCTCGCCGCCGTCTTCGGCTCGTTCAGCATCAACGCGGGGCACGTCGACGCCGCCGCGATCTGCGCGGCCGCGGCGCTGGCCACGGCCCTGGTCACCGAGGTCTTCCTGCTGACCGTCCGGCCCGACCGCCACTGGTACGAGGCGCGCGCCGCCGCCGAGTCCGCCAAGACCCTCGCGTGGCGCTACGCCGTCGGCGGCCAGCCGTTCGATCTGGACGGGGGCGCGGACGACCACGGCGCCGAGCGGCTCCTCCTGCGGCGCTTCACCGGTATCACCTCCAGCCTGCGCGACTTCGCCCTGGTGCCCGTGCGCGGTGGGGACCGCCAGGTGACCTCGGCGATGCGCCAGGTGCGCACGCTGCCGCTGGAGGAGCGGCAGCGGCAGTACCTCATCGGGCGGATCAACGACCAGCGGGCCTGGTACGCCGACCGGGCGCGGCGCAACGAACGCCGCAGCGCCCAGTGGTCGGTCGGGCTGGCCGCCCTGGAGACCGCCGGACTCGTCGCGGCCGTGCTGGGGGCCGTCCAGCTGATCAATTTCGACCTGCCGGGGATCGTCGGCGCGGTCGCCGCGGGCGGCGTCGCGTGGCTGCAGACCCGGCAGCATCAGCAGCTGGCCAGCGCCTACTCCGTCGCCGCGCTCGAACTCGCCGACATCGCCGAACGCGCGGAGTGGCCACGGACCGAGACCGAATGGGCGCACTTCGTGGACGAGGCGGAGGAGGCCATCTCCCGCGAGCACACACTCTGGTGGGCCTCGCATACCTGAGACGACCCATGGGCACCGGCGGGGCGGCTCCCGCGTCGAAGTGAACGACGGCAGCGCTGAACGGAGGAATCGTTGAGCCACGGACCGGTCGGCTTCGACGTGTTCATCAGTTATGCCCATGATGACGACCGGCAGGTCATCCAGCGGCTGGCCGAGGAGCTCCAGGAGGCGTTCGCCGCGATCGCCGGCCGCCGGCTCACCGTCTTCCTCGACCAGGACGGGATCCCGACCGCGCAGCGCTGGGAGCGGACCATCACCAGCGCCCTGCGCACGAGCTCGGTGATGATCGCCGTGCTCACCGAGCGGTACCTGGTCTCGGACTGGTGCGCGCGGGAGTACGAGTTCTTCGTACGGACCGAACGGGACCACTCGCTCGAGGAGGGCTCCGCGCGCTCGATCCCCCGGATCTTCCCGGTCATGCCCGCCGGCGCGCCGGCCGAGGACGGCCTGACCGCGGAGCAGCGGCGACGGCGACTGGACGTGAACGAGCGCCAGGGGATCGACCTCGCGGGCCTGGCGGGCGCGGAGTTCACCCGGGAGGTGACCCGGCTCGCGCGCGACATCCACGACGCGCTCGTCCGCCTGCGCGGCGCCTCACCGGCCGCGCCGGCGCCGGCGGGCGACGAGGAGACCGAGCACCCGCAGGTCACCTCCGATTACGTGGGCCAGGGCGACCGGTTCGTCTCGCTGCTCGCCGAGGCCGTGAACGTCACCGTCGTGGGCTGGACCAACACCAGCCTCGCCGAGTCGCTGGAGGCGGCGCTCAAGCGGAAGCGGTCCCGGCACGGAAGCCACGCCTTCTGGCGTTCGCTGCGCATCGTCTTCCTGAAGGACGACCTGCTGGAGCTGGTCCGCGACGAGCACGACGCGCAGTTCCCCGACAAGGAGACGGCGCTGCGACGGCGCCGGCAGAACGCCGGGTACGGGCGGCGGTCCCTGTCGGCGTTCCTGCAGAAGGAAGGCCAGCCGCACCGGCTGACCCTGTACGAGTACGGGCACATCCCGCCCTTCACCGGGACGCTGTTCGACATGCCCGACGGGCGTCGCATCGTGCAGATGGTCATCCGCCCTCCGCGGCGCAGCGCCTCCGACCACCTCATGCTGGAGTTCGCCGACCGTACCGACCAGTACTTCGGCGCGGCGTTCAACGACATCGTCGACCTCAGCGCCAGGTACGACGAGGTGCTGCCCATCGGCGAGCCCGATGACGACGACGTCTTCCAGGTCACCGAGGCGCGGTTCAGCAACCGGGTGCTGCAGGACGGCTCCGGCACGACGGGCTGGCTGCCGCTCGTCCTCGTCGTCACCTGGTGGCAGTCGCGGGGCGCGGCCGTGCCGCTGCTGCAGTTCCGCACCTCGCGCAATGCCGAGCGCGAGCTCGACCACCTCTCCCACCCCGCCGGGTACATCACGCAGGAGGACTACCGGCGGCTGGAGGAGCACGCGGCGGTCGCGACGTTCCCCCTCCCGCCGCACGCGCCGATGGTCGCCGCCCGCCGCCGGATCGCGCTCGAGCTCGGCGCGGACCTGTCGCAGGAGGTGACGTTCGCGCGGAACATGCGCTACTACCACCACGCCAAGGAGCACCTGTTCTACTGGGTGTTCGACTGCAGGCTGCCGGCGCGGTTCCAGTTCCCGGCCGACGCCGAGATGCGCCCGTACACCCTGGAGGAGCTCCTGGCGATCCGGGAGAATCAGGCCGTGGAGTACGCCCTGCGGCTGTGCCGCGACCACCACGCGTCCCGGCGGGACCTCGAACGCATGGCGCGGCTGTCCGCGGACAACCTGGTCGTCCACGGCCACGACGAGCTCGCCGCCGCGCTCCTGGACACCGTGCGCGGCGACGGGGCGGCGGAGCCGGCCGCGCTCCAGGCCGAGCTGACCGCCCTCGCCGAGCGAACCCGGCGGACCAACCGCACGGGCGTGGGGGAGCGGCCGGTCCTCGGGCTGTCGGGCCTGGAGTACCGGGAGTTCTTCACCGGGATTCTTCCGCTGTACGTCCGCCTCGGGGTGCCGGGCGCGGTGGAGTACCTCGAAGGGCTGGAGGCCGACGCGACGCGCTACGCGGCCGTCGAGCGGCTGGCCGCGACCTACGCCGACGCCGGCGTGATGACCGAACTTCCCCTGGAGACCTGAGTTGACGACCGGCCTACCGGCCGCGTGCCCGCGCGTGGCGGTCACCGGCCATCGCGACCTCACCGAGCGGACCACGCACCTGGTGTCGTCCGCCATCCACGCCGCCCTCGCGCCGTACGGCCCGAACCTGGTGGGCGTCTCGTGCCTGGCCCCCGGCGCCGACCAGATCTTCGCCCGCACCGTGCTGGAGCTCGGCGGCCGGCTGCATGCGATCGTCGCGGCGAGCGGATACCGCGCGACCCTCTCGCCGGACGCGCGCCGCACCTACGACGAGCTCCTGCACCGGGCCGAGTGGGTCGACACACTGACGCTCGGCCCGCCGGTCCCGGCCTCGTACGCGACGGCCAACGAGGTGATGCTGGGGACGGCGGATCACCTGATCGCCGTGTGGGACGGCCGTCCCGCGCGAGGCCGTGGCGGCACCGCCGAGGCGGTGGAGGAGGCACGCCGCCGGGCGATCCGGGTCCACGTCATGTGGCCTCGTGGCGCGCTGCGGGGGACGCCGGTCGGCGCCACGCGCTGAGCCGCGTGGGCCCCCGCCTCTCTCCCGCGTTTGAATGCAGTTCGCCCGTTACGGAACTCGCGGGAGAGAGGCGAGGACTACACCTTTCAAGCGTCGCGACGGCGATTCGTGTCACAGGTGCCCGCGGGCGTGCGTCACGGATTCGGTTCCGGCCCGGTCTTGACCTTGGGGCCCTTTCCTTTTCCCTTTCCAGCGGACGGAGTGTTCGCCTTCCCGGTCGCGCTGTTCTTGACGCTCGGAACGTTCGCCTTCGGCGTCTTGGCCGGGTGTGGTTTCTCCGGTTTGGCCGACGGGCGTTCGCTGGAATCTGCCCCCGGCGTGGGATGCGAGTGCGAGGCGTCCGGACGCGGGCTCATGCTCGGGCTCGGGCTCACGCTTGTGCTTGTAGTCGTGCTCGGGCTCGGGCTCGGGCTTGTGCTCGGGCTCGGGCCGTAACGGGCGCTCGTCCGGCCGGGCTCGGCCGGGGCGCCGGTACGGCCGGGCTGCCCGGTCCGGGCCGGCCCGCGCAAGTGCTGCCCGGTGGCCGCGAGGGCGACGCCACCGGCGAGCAGCAGAACGAGGCCCGCCACGATCGTCTTCAGGCCGACCAGCGCGGAGATCCGGCGCCGGTACGGCCGCGGGGACGGGAGCGAACGTGCCTGGCGGAACGCGGCCACGGCCGCCTCCTCACCGGCCGGGTGCCGAGCCGGGGGCGCGGCCGCCGCGGCGAGCAGCGCGGCGAGCTCCGGATGTCCGGCGGATTCTCCCCGGAGCATCCGCTCGGCGGTGTCGCGGTCGAGGCCGTGATCGTTCATCGCGGGGGCTCCAGGTCGTTGATGAGGCGCTCGAGACGGCGCAGCCCGCGGTGCGCCGCGGTCCGTACGGCTCCGGGGCGCTTGCCGATCAGCCGCGCGACGGCCTTGGCGTCCAGCCCGATGACGACACGCAGCACGATGATCTCCGCCTGGTCGCGGGGCAGCCGCGCGATCAGCGCCAGGGCCGACCGGGTGGACAGCGAGTCCAGTGCCGCCGTCTCGGTGTCCTCGGACGCGGGCAGGTCGAGGAACTCGGCGACGGGCGCGTGCTCGACCGGACGGCGCCTGCGGCGGCGCAGGTGGTCGAGCGCGCGGTGGCGGGCGATGGTCGCCGTCCAGGCGCGGAAGCCCTCGGCGTCGCCGTCGAAGACGGTGATGTCCCGGGCGATGTGCAGCCACGCCTCGGAGGCGACGTCCTCGGCCTCGTCGCCGACCAGCGTGCGCACGTAGCGCAGCAGCCGAGGGTGGAACTGCCGGTAGAGCGTGCGGAAGCCGTCTTCGTTCCCGTCGCGCGCGGCCCGGAGAGCCGTGCCGAGATCGTCCGGCCCCGTCGCCGGCCAAGGCGGGTGATCGAGCTCCTCTGCATGACTCACGCGCGACATAATGCGCCATATGGGAGGTACACCCAAAGCCGCCCGCTGACCGAGCCCGCGCGTACGGGGCCGCGACAGGTCCGTGACGCCGCGAAACGCCGGGAGCCGGTGCCATACGAGTGGCCGGCGGTGGTCATGGTGTCGCTGTGAAGCGGGCGCCTGCCGGGGCTGGGATAGTGGTCACCTGCCGACCACGCGCGAGCGAGACATCGGACGACGTGCGCCGGCGCCGACCGCAGCAGACGTTCGATGGAGCGCAGCAGTGAACTCCCTTCCTTCCCGCCGGGTTCTCGTCGTCCGCAACGCCGAGCGAAGCCCGCTCGGACGGTTCCTCCCCTGGTTCGAGGCCGACGGGCTGCACATCGCGGAGGTGACGGGCGACGCGGTCCCCGTCGAGCCGAACGGCTTCGACGCGGTGGTCCTGCTCGGCGGCGGCCTCCTGCCCGATGAGGACGAACGCGCCCCGTGGCTGGCGGCCGAACGCGAACTGACGCGGAGCGCGGTGGCGCGCGGCGTGCCGCTGCTGGGCATCTGCCTGGGCGCGCAGGTGCTGGCCGTGGTGGCGGGCGGTGTGGTCCGCGGCGAGTACGGCCGTCCGGAGCGCGGTTCGTGCCGCGTCTCGCTGCGCGAGGAGGCGAAGGCGGACCCGCTGTTCGCCGGGCTGCCGGAGCGGCTCCGCTTCATCCAGAACCACCGGGACCAGATCACCGAACTCCCACCGGACGCCGTCCGGCTGGCCGAGAGCGACGCCTGCCCGATCCAGGCCTTTCGCGTGGGAGAGCGGGCCTGGGGCGTGCAGTTCCATCCGGAGGCCGGAGCGGACCGGCTCGACCGCTGGGACGAGGCCGCCCTCGCCGACGCCGGCCTGGACCTGGGCGTCCTACGCGCCGAGGCCGAGCGAGCCGAGCCGGAGTCCTCCCGGCACGCGCGTCGCCTCGCGTCCAACTTCGCCGCCCTCGTCCACCGAACCGCACCCGTCTCCAGCGCGAACCTCCCCGGCTGACCCGCTGCGTGCGTCTCAGGAGCTCAGAACTTGGAAACGCCCAGGGCGTAGCCGTAGGCGTCCGCATCAAGCATCACCATGTCCTGGCCCGCAATGTCCAGGCCGCGGCAGCCTGGCGGGAACGGCATGGCCACGTGCTCGGCCAACATCTGCGAGAGCGCGTCGAGCTTCTCTTCGAACATGCACGAGACCCTGCCGGATCCCACCCGGCGAACCAATGCGGTCACAGCACCAGATGAGCCACCCCGCCTCCAGCGCGTGATGTGCAGGCGGTGACGCATCACCGCGGGACGATCGATGCGAGCGCCGCGACGACCGGGCGAGGACCGCGTGGCCGGCGACGGGGCGGCCGTCGTGCGGTGGGGGCGGTTGCCCGGCCGATTCGGTGCCCATCAGGATCGTGGTATGACTGCGCAGAATGGACTCTGGCCTGCGGTGGAGGCGGCGCGGCCCGCCACGTTGCTGTCGGTCGGTCCGACTCTCGGTGTCGTGATGGTGGTGCTGGCGCTCGCCGCGACCGCCGTGGCGGCCGTCGGCCGGCTGGGGCACGGTCCGGCCGTGCTGCGTTCCGCGGTGCGCGCGGCGGTGCAACTCGCGCTCGTGTCCGTCGTGATCGCCACGATCACCCGGTCGATTCCGCTGACGGCGGCCTTCGTCGTGTTGATGTACCTGGTGGCCGCCCGGGTCGCCGGGCGGCGGATCACCACGGGCCGCGCCGCGTGGTGGGCGGCGGTGCCGATCGGCGTCGCCACCGCGCCGGTCATCGTCCTGCTGCTGGCGACCGGTCTGGTGCCGCCGCACGGCATCACGGTGATCCCGATCGCCGGCATCCTCATCGGCGGCGCCCTCACCGCCACGACCCTCGCGGGCCGCCGCGCCGTCGAGGAGCTGATCCACCGGCGCGGAGAGGTCGAAGCCGCCCTGTCCATCGGCTTGAGCGACCGTGATGCCGCGATGGAGATCTGCCGGCACCACGCGGCCACCGCGCTCATCCCAGCCCTGGATCAGACCCGGACCGTCGGCCTGGTCACGTTGCCCGGCGCCTTCGTCGGCATGCTGCTGGGCGGCGCGTCGCCGATCGCCGCCGGCGCGGTCCAGCTGTTCGTCCTCATCGCCCTGCTGGCGGTCGAGGCCGTCGCGATCGTGCTCACCATCGAACTGGCCGCACGCGGGCGGTTCGGCCGGCCGGTCACGGTCGCTCGCCGGTAGGCCGGGAGTCCCCGGTGGTGGTGGGACTCCCGGCGCGACCGGTCAGGGGGTCAGGAGCCGAATACAGCGAACTCCCACAGCGAGTAGCCGTACTGGGTCGACCGCGCGGTCCCGTACATGCGGATGTAGCGGGCGGACGCGGTGACGTTCAGCGTCTGCGTGCCTCCGGTTCCGGTGGTGGTGGAGTAGACGGTGGTCCAGGTCTTCGCGTCGCCGGAGACCTGGATCTGGTACGCCGTGGCGTACGCGGTCTCCCAGTTCAGCGTCACCTTGCAGAGGGAGCGGGTGCTGCCGAGGTCGACCTGGAGCCACTGCGGGTCGCTGAAGGCCGACGACCACCGGGTGCCCGCGTTTCCGTCGACGGCGTCCTGCGCGGGGAAGGCCACCGACTCGGTGGAGGACGCCGTGGCGGTCCTGCCCTGCGCGATGTTCGTCGTCGAGCAGCCTCCGGCGGGGTTCACGGTCCAGGCGAAGGAGGCCGATCCGCCGGCCCCGGTCGTGTCCTTGGCGGTCACCGTGACGTTCGAGGTCCCGGTCGCGGTGGGGGTGCCGGAGATCAGTCCGGTGGAGGAGTTGATCGACAGCCCGGCGGGCAGGCCACTGGCGCTGTAGGTGAGGGTCTGGCCGGACGCCGAGTCGCTCGCGTGGATCTGCAGGCTGACCGCGGTGCCGACCGTGGACGTCTGGTCACCGGGGGGCGTCACCGTAACCGTGTTGCCGCCGCCGGTGGGCAGAGTCCACTGCTGCTGCGCGGAGCCGGTGCAGGTCTCGATGTCCAGCCGCGCGCCGGTGTTGCCGCCGGGATCGGTCAGGCACAGGCCGGAGTTGGGGTTGACCAGCTCACCGTTGGACTGATGCCTCCAGAGCTGGGCGTTGGTGCCGTTGCACGGATACCAGTCGACGTTGGTGCCGCTGGACGTCCCGGCGCTGACGACGTCGAGACAGCCTCCCTGCACGCGCAGCGTGTCGTCGCTGTAGGGCGACCAGGTCTGGCCCGCGCCGCCGTTGCAGGAGCCGACCCCGATCGGGTTGCCCTCGGTGTTCAGCGAGTTCTGGTTCGTCAGGCACAGGCCGTTGATGCCCTTCACCGTGCCGGTCCCGGTGGCGGTCGCGGTGGGCGTGGAGTTGCCGCCCTGCTCGTAGACGGCCACGTACCCGACGCTCATCGAGGCGCCGGACGTCGTGGCGGAGGTCGGCGTGGTGCAGCCGCAGATCCCGTCGGGGTAGTTGCCGCCCATCGCGAGGTCCCAGATGATGAAGAACCCGTGGTCGATGGCCTGCTGCCAGGCCGTCGTGCCGACCGAGGCCTCGGTGATCGTGCTCTCCACGGTGCCGTCCATCAGGAACTGCAGCGACTCGGCGCTCGTGTTGGTGCGGTCGATGATCACCGTGTAGGTGTGGTAGCCCGTCTGGCAGGTCGAGCTCGTGTTCGGGCAGGCGATCAGGGCGTGGCCGGGGCTGTTGGCCGAGTCGTGGAGGGTCTGCGAGGCCTCGTTGAGAGCGTTGACGTCCTCCATCATGTCGATCTCGCCGGAGGTGGGCCAGCCGCCCCCGGCGCGCATCGGCGAGCCTAGGGCCCAGAACGCGGGCCAGTACCCCAGGCCGCTCGCCGGGTTCGGCTGCTGGATCGACGCCGTCATCTCCAGCTTGCCGCCGGGCGGGGCCTGGAAGTCCTCACGGGTGCTCTCCAGCCGCGCCGAGGTCCAGGTGCTGCCGTTCTTGATGGCCTTGAGCACCAGGTGGCCGTTCCCGTCGAGGTAGGAGTTGGCGGTCGAGCTGGTGGTCTGCTCGATCTCGCCGGTGCCGTAGCCGGTGCCGATGTCGTAGAACCAGTTCGCCGACGAGGGCGGCGACCCGGCGGTCCCGGTGAAGTCGTCGCCGAACACGGTCGTCCATCCGGCCGGGGGCGGCGGCACGGTGTCGGCGTACGCGGCGGGCGCGCCGGAGACGGTCGCGGTCAGGACGGCGCTGAGGCAGGCGGCGAGCAGCGCCAGGACCGCCAAGGCCGCCCGGCGCCGTCCGGGACGCGGGGCCGAAGGCGATGGTTTCGAAGCCGATGACATTGGGTCTCCTGAGGGGCGAGGCGGAGGCATCTCAGAGAGCGCTCTATCGGCCGTAGATTCGACTTATTCACGCCTTGTGTCAAGGCTAAAATTAAGTACCGACAGAATGAGCGTCATGGCCGTGTCCTCGCGGTGACGCGCGACGGCGTGGCGAACCGGTGGTTTGAGGTGGCGTTAAGGTGGCGCGTGGATAATCCTCGCCGACGGCAAGTATCCGGACGAGGCGACAAGACGGTGATGACGATCGCGGCCGACCACGAGACCTACGACGCCGTCGAGCATGAGCTCGGCGTCCTCCTGCGCCGCGCGCGTGCGCTGACCGTCGGGATGATGCAGGAGGTGCACCACGGCCTCGATCCGGCGGCGTACGGGCTGCTCCTCGGCCTGTACGATCGCGCGCCGGCGCGCCCGAGCGACATCGCGGCCTACTTCGGCGTCGGCAAGGCGACGATCAGCCGCCAGCTGAAGGCGCTGGAAGACCTGGGTCTCGTCGAACGCCGTGCCGACCCCTGCGACGGGCGTGCCCACCTGCTCGCGCTCACGAGCGAGGGGCGGCGCCGGATGGACGCCGTACGGGTCGCGCGCCGCGAACGCTTCTACGCGCTGCTCGACACCTGGCCGGAGGGGGACGTGCGCACCCTGGCCACGATGCTGGCCCGCTTCAACCGGCTGGCCGAGGAGAACGGTACGCGCTCCCGGCCGGCGGGAGACGGCGAGAACCTGGCGCCGAGTTCCGGCCTGTAGCGGGTCAGCTCACCCTGGTGCGGTGAACGGGGCATATGCCCCACCGTGCCAGCCTGCGAGCCGGGCAGCGATGGAACCAGCGCGACCACGACGCGCGCGGCAGCTGCCCGACGAACAGGGCGTCGCCTTGCTCGGCGCGGGCGATCTTCGCGAGGCATCGGTCCGGGCGGCCCGAGACGACCTTGAACCTCCAGGGCCGGCCCGTCGGGTCGAGGGTCTGGACGCACTGGAGCCAGGCGTCGACCTCCCGGCTGTCCCGGCACTCGCGGCTGATCGCCACGGCGCCTGGCGCGAGGAACGCCGTCATCTCGCACATGCCGGGCAGGGAGCGGACGTGGACGCACAGGATGTGCGCGTCGACCTCCGCCGCCCGGTCGGCGGCCTCCCGGAGCGCGGCGAGCCCGGACTCGGTGCCGTCCACGCCCACGATGAACAGCGGTCTGTTCCGCGAGCCCCGGACAGCGCTGTCCGAGCCGTCGGGGCCGAATGAGTGATCCATCGCCGTCCTGACTCCTTACCGCCGTTCCATAGTACGCTATGTAAATCGGTGAGCGGGGGATGAAGCGTGGAGCTTTTCGATGAATTCGTCGACGCGGTCCTGGATCTGATGCGTACGGCGCGGCGTACGGGTGGCGCCGCGCACACCGTCCGGGGCGACGGCGTCTCGGTGCCGCAGCTCGTCGTCCTCGGCGCGGTCGACGTCGCGGGCGGGCAGGGGGTGACCGCGGTGGCGGAGCGCGCGGGGCTGGCGCAGCCCACGGTGACCCGTGCGCTGGCGGCGCTGGAGCGCCGGAGTCTCGTCCTGCGCGCGCCGCACGTCAGTGACGGCCGGACCACGTCCCTCGCGCTGACCCCCGCCGGCAAGGCGGTGCTGGAGGAGACGATGCGCAACGTCATCGCACGCTTCGGCGAGCTCTGGGAGACGCTGGCGGACGACCAGCGTGAGCACTCGGTGCGCCTGATCCGCAGCCTCTCGCGGATCACCGCCGAGCTCACCTGACCCGCGCCGCCTCTCTCAGCCCTCGCGTGGGCCGGGTCCGGGATCGCTGTGATCTACTGGACCTGGCCCTGCCCTATGCCGATCACCCCGCCCGGCAGCCGTCTCACTGACCGCCGGCACTAGTAGTGCTTTGTTACGTTTGTGATCTTGGTGGCGATGATCGTGTGTGAGGTCTGGGGAGGTTGCCGCGGTCCGGTCGCGGTTGGAGGAGTTCGCGGCGGAGGTGTTCGCGGGGTTGCCGCGGTCGGATCAGCGTGCGACCGGTGGGTTGTATGTGCGGGGTTTGTTGCTGGATGGGCAGCGTAAGTCGATGCAGCCGATGGCGGAGCGGCTGGGGGTGGATCATCAGCGGTTGCAGCAGTTCATGACGTCTTCGACGTGGGATTTTGTGGGGGTGCGGCGTCGGTTGGCGGCCCGGGTCGAGCAGGTGGTGGCGTTGGTGGCGTGGGTGATCGATGACACCGGGTTCCCCAAGTACGGTTCATCCTCGCCGGGGGTGGCCCGGCAGTATTCGGGCACGTTGGGCAAGGTCGCCAGTTGTCAGATCGGGGTGAGCGTGCACGCGGTCACCGACGGCGCTTCAGCGCCGTTGGACTGGCGGTTGTTCATCCCCGAGTGCTGGGACGATGCCTGCACCGACGATCCGGCCGTGGCCGAGGAGATCAAAGGCAGGCGCACGCGGTCGAGTATCCCGGCTGCCGAGCGGAACCGGCCGAAGTGGCGGTTGGCGATCGAGATGCTGGACGAACTACGCGGCTGGGGCTTGGAGACACCGGTGATCTGCGCGGACGCCGGTTACGGCGACAACGCTGTGTTCCGGGCCGCGCTGGCCGAGCGTGGCTTGGGTTACATCGTTCAGGTCAAGGGCACCTGCACCGCCCATGCCGCCGACGCCGTCCCTGAACTGCTGCCCTCCAAGGGCAAGGGCTGGCGTGGCCTGCCGCGTTATCGCACCAGGCCGGTCTCGTTGCGGGAGCATGTGCTGGCCGCCGGCCGCACCAGCGCTCAGCGGATCTGCTGGCGCCAAGGTTCCAAAGGCGAGTTGGCCGGTGACTTCATCGCGCTGCGCGTCCGCCCGGCCGGACGCAAGCCTCGCTATGGCGATGACGGCACCTTGGCCCAAGCCTGGCTGATCGCCCAGTGGCCGGCGGATGAGGACGAGCCGGTCAAGTATTGGCTGTCGAACCTGCCCGCCGAGACCTCACTGGCTGATCTGGTCCGGTTGGGAAAGATCCGCTGGCGGATCGAACACGACTACCGCGAACTCAAAACCGGTCTGGGCCTGGACCACTACGAAGGACGCTCCTGGAGAGGCTGGAACCGCCACGTCACCCTCGTGACCGCCGCCCACCTGTTCCTCACAACCCTGCGCCTGACCAGCCCAAAAGCAGCCGGGGCAGCCTGACCCTCTACAAGATCGTCCGCGAGCTCCAAGCTCTGCTCGCCACCTGGACAGGCCACTGCCCCACCTGCCAACAACCCCTCGCCTTACCCACCTAACAAAGCACTACTAGTGTCCTGCGCCTGAAATTCGTTGCAGATATCGGGCGAGGGAGTCGAGGATCTCTTCGGCGGTCTTCTTCCACACGAACGGTTTGGGGTTGGTGTTCCACTGAGTGATCCAGGCGCGAACGTCGGCTTCGAGAGCTTGGACGCTCTTGTGGACGCCGCGCCTGGTCAGCTGGTCGGTGAGGTGGCCGAACCAGCGTTCGACCTGGTTGATCCAGGATGAGCCGGTAGGTGTGAAGTGGACGTGGAAGCGGGGATGGCGAGCGAGCCATTCGTGGATGAGCGGTGTTTTGTGGGTGGCGAGGTTGTCGCAGACCAGGTGTACGTCCAGTTCGGCGGGGACGGCCTTGTCGATGGCGACCAGGAACTTCTTGAACTCAGTGGCGCGGTGCTTGCGGTGTAGTTCGGTGATCACCGTTCCATCGGCGATGTTGAAGGCGGCGAACAGGCTGGTGGTGCCGTGCCGGGCGTAGTCGTGGGTGCGACGCTCGGGCATCCCCGGCATCATCGGAAGCACCGGTTGCGACCGATCCAGTGCCTGCATCTGGCTTTTTTCGTCCACGCACAGCACGACCGCTCGCTCTGGCGGGTTGTGATACAGCCCGACCACGTCCACGACCTTCTCCACGAACAACGGATCCGTCGACAGCTTGAACCCATCGACCAGGTGCGGCTTGAGGTCGAACCGCCGCCAGATCCGCCCGATCGTCGATCTGGACAACCCCGTCCGTTCCGCCATCGACGCCCGCGACCAGTGCGTCGCGCCGACCGGTGTCTGCTCCAGCGTCAAGGTGATCACCTCCTCGACCTGATCGAGCAGAATCGAGGGCGGCCGGCCCGGCCGCGGCTCATCGGCCAACCCGGCCAGCCGGTGCTCGATGAAGCGTTTACGCCACTTGCCGACCGTCGCAGCGGACACGCCGGCATCCGCCGCGACCTGCGCGTTCGTTGCCCCATCCGCACACGCCAGTACCACCTTGCATCGCAACGCGAACGCCTGCGTCGACGTCGCCGCCCGTGCTCCACGCACCAACTCCGCCCGTTCGGCATCACTCACCGTCAACGGAGCCTTCGGCCTGCCAGTCCTCGCCACTTGCCAAGCATAGAGTTATTTCACCTAATTAAGGCGCAGGACACTAGGGCCTGTCTCGAAGTCGTCGTCTGGGCGCCGCGCAGTAGGACAGCGGGGCTTTGAGACAGGCACTAGGCCGGAGGGCCGCCGCCCGCGTCGTTCAGGGCCCCGGTGAGGGCCGCGCGGGCGAGCGTACGGGCGGTCTGCGGGCTCACGTCCGCCGGTGGGCGGGTGACCAGGGTGAACAGTGCGCCGCCGAACAGCGTCATGAGCGTCTGGACCTGCTCGGGCGAGGTCGGCAGGCCGAGCGCGCGGTGCTGGCCGACGGTGAAGTCGAGTGTGGCCCGGCCCATCCGGTCGAGCGTCTCCTGGAGGGCGGGGCGGCGCGTGGCCTCGAGGCTCAGCTCGTAGATCGCCAGATAACGGTCGCGGTGCTCGGTGGCGGACACGTACAGGGAGAGGGCGATCAACTCGACCAGGTCGCCCGGACCGGGCGGGACCGGCGACCGGGCGTTCGTGGCGCGCATCTCCGCCTCGTGCAGCTCCACGACGCGTCGCGCGGCCGCCTTGAGGAGCGCGTCCCGGCTGCGGAAGTAGTTGGACGTGGTGCCCGGCGGCAGGCCCGCCCGCTCGTCCACCGTGCGGTGACTCAGGCCGTGGACGCCGGACCGCCCCAGCACCTCGATCGCGGCGTCGGCCAGGGCCTGACGGCGTTCGACGTTCGGCTGCGGCGGCACCCTCCCAACGTACTACAACGTTGATAGTACTATCATCGTAGTGACTTCCCGAGGAGGCGCTGTGCGGGTACTGGTGATCGGGGCGGGAGTCGGCGGTCTGGGCGTGGCGCGGGCGCTGCTGGCCGGCGGACATGAGGTCGGCGTGTACGAGCGTGCGCCCGCCCTGCGGACGGGCGGAGCGGCGCTGACCCTGTGGAGCAACGGCACGGGCATCCTGGACGAGCTGGGCGTCTCGGTCGCGGACGCCGGCGCGCGGATCGACGTCCTCGAACAGCGCGACCAGGACGGCCGGCTCCTCGTGAGCGTCGACGTCGCCCGGGCGGCCGCGGCGTACGGGCATCCGCACGTGTCGCTGCCCCGCCGCCGGCTGCTCGAACGGCTCGCGGACGGCCTGCCGCCGGGGACGGTCGCCTTCGACCGTGCCTGCGCGGCGATCGAACAGGACGGGGACATCGTGCGCGCGCGGTTCCGCGACGGCGGCGTCGCCGAGGGCGACCTGCTGGTCGGCGCCGACGGGCACCGCTCCGTGGTCCGCTCTCAGCTGTGGGGCGGTGACCCGACCGAGCCGACCGGCTGGGTCACCTGGCAGGGTCTCAGCCCGATGGCGACCGACGTCACCTCCTCGCGGCGCGGCGTCATGGTGGTGGGCCGCGCGGGCATGTGCGGCCTCATGCCGGCGGGCGACGGGCTGCTGCAGTGGTGGTTCGACGTACGCCGCCCGTCCGGTGCGCCGACGCCGTCGTCGCCGCTCGCCGAGCTGCGGCGGCGCTTCGGCGACTGGGCCGCGCCGGTCCGTGACGTACTCGAGGCCGCCGACGACGCCGACGTGGAGTTCTTCCCCCACTACCGCCACCGCGTGCCGCGTAAGTGGGGGTCCGGCCGGGCCACCCTGGCCGGCGACGCGGCACACACGATGCCCCCGACCCAGGCACAGGGGGCGAACCAGGCGCTGGAGGACGCCTGGGCGCTGGCCGCCGCCCTGCGCGCGCCGTCCGACCTGCCGTCCGCGCTGCGGGAGTACGAGCGGTCCCGGTCCCGCCGGGCCGGTCGGGTGGCCAGACTGGCGGGTGCGGAGGTCACCGACCGCTACGGCCCGATGCTGTCCCGGCTCACCCCGGACGGTCTGGTGAGCCGCTTCCACACCCGATGGCTCAGGCGGATCAGCGACTACCTCGCCGCTCACTGAAACGCGCCGCCCGGGGCGGGGCGGCGAACGAGGCGATCCAGAAACCGGCTGGCCGCCGGCCTTGACATCATCGATGATGGGCGGGTGATCGACAGAGACCGCGCGGTGCGCTTGGTCGAAGAGCTGCTCCGCGCCGAGGAACGGGAGTTCGCGGAGCGCGGCCGGCCGGTCACTCTCGCGATCTGTAAGGTCACCGAGCACCGCCTCGGCTGGATCATCGACTCGCAGTCCGCGGCATACGTTCACAGCGGCGACGTCGGCGCCATGCTCGTCGGCGGTGGTCCCTATCTGGTCGACCGCCACGATGGGAGCGTCCATCGGATTCCGGCCACCGACTACGTCGGCGGGCTTTGGGAAGAGGACTACGAGCAGCGCATCAAACCAACCGGTGCCGCCGAGGCCGATCCTCTTCGCGGCACCCCGTTCGCGACCGAGATTCGTAAAGCGTTGGAACAGGAGGGCCGGGTCGCGGCCATCCGGCGCCTCAGGCGATGTGCTCCCGGCGTGAACATGGCCCAGGCCAACGACTACGTTGCCGCGATCGCGGCCGGAGAGCGACCATCAGCCGAGCTGATCGAACTGGCCGGACCGCCCGATCGGTTCTCGAGCCGCCTGGGGATCACGACCGTCGCCGGCCCCCTGCTGACTCCCTGACGCCGTCCGGCCTGCCGTCCACGCTGGAGTACCAGCGACCTCTGTCGCGCCGGCCGGTCGTCGGGCGGGGCCGGCGGGTGCGGAGGTCGCCGACGGTGACGGCCCGATGGTGTCCCGGCTCGCTCTGGGCGGTCCGTCAGTGCAGGCTCGGGGGTGCGGCGGCCAGCGCGATCAGTTCGGCGAGTTCGGCGACGCGGTCCGGGCCCTCCGGCAGGCGGCTGGTGGCGATGCGCAGGTGCGGGCCGGTGGCGGTCACCTGATAGCGGCTGCCCGGCCCCGCCGCGACCCCGTGCGCGGCGAGCGTGACCAGGGCCGCGGACTCCTCGGCGACCGGGACCCACAGCATCAGGCCGTCGCGGTTGGCGGTGGGCACTCCGCGCTCGGCCAGTGCGGCGGCCAGGGTCTCGCGACGCCGGGCGTACGTCTCGCGCGCGTGGGCGACGGTGCGGCGGGTCTGGGCGTCGGTGAGCAGCCAGGCCAGGGCGTCCTGCAGGATGCGGCTCGTCCAGCCGGTGCCGTAGCTGCGCAGCACCCGTACCTTCTCGACGGTCTCGCCGGCGCCGCCGATCACGGCGACGCGCAGGTCGGGGCCGTGTGACTTGGAGTAGGACCGTACCAGCACCGTACGGCCGGGCAGGTGCTCCCCGATGCTGACCGCCGGCGCGGCCGACACCTCGCCGATGCCGTCGTCCTCGACCGCGAGCGTGCCCGCGGGGGCCAGCAGCGCGGCCAGTTCCGCCGCACGGGCCGGGGTGAGCGCGTGCCCGCACGGGGTGTGGCCGCGCGGCTGGTAGACGAACGCCGCCGGGTTGGTCCGCAGCGCTCGGGCCAGCGACGAGGGGATGGGCCCGTCGCGGTCACAGGCGACCGGCACGACCTCCGCGCCGAGCGCCTCGACGATGTCCAGCAGCCGGGCGCCGGTCGGGTCCTCGACGGCGATGCGGTCGCCGGGCAGGGCCAGGGTCTGGCAGACGAGCTGCATGCCCTCGTACCCGCCGCCGACGACGAGCCGGCGTTCCGCCGGGAACGGCCAGGTCGGTTCGACCGCCTCCCGCAGCCGCTCGGTGATCGTCTCGCGCGCGTAGTCGTTCAGCCGCTCGGTGCGGGCGGCGGCGGCGAGCGCGTCGTCCAGGCGTGGCAGGAGCGCGGGGTCGGGTGCGGCGATGGCCAGGTCGACGGCGAGCCGGCTGCCGAACTCGCCAATCCGCTCGTAGCGGGCGGGCCGCGGGACGCTGGGCGGCCCGATGACGACGGTGCCGCGCCGCCGCTGCGCGCTGACCACCCGGTGGCGGCGCAGTGTCGACCACGCCTCGGCCACCGTCGCCGGGCTCACCTGCAGCTCGGCGGCCAGCCCGCGCACCGTGGGCAGGCGGGAACCCTCGGCGATGTCGCCGCGCCGGATCAGGTCGGTCAGGGCCGCGGCGATGCCACGGGCGCTGCGCTCGCCGATGTGCCCGGCGAGCCAGCTCGCCTCGACCGTGATCTCACCCATGTTCCCCCGCCGATGATTTTCTTTGTTCAGTAACAAAACACCCATTGTACTCACCTTTGGCTGAACATAAGGTCGGTCGTCATTACGGCCTATCCGAAACGGAGCGTTGTGTCGGTTCCACGCATTCGCCTCGCCCTGCGGGACTGGGATCATCTGGTCCCGCTCGTCACCGGCCGGGTCCGCCCCCGCGGCTTCGAGCTGGAGATCGAGTCCCGTGCCGTCACCCCCGACGTTCTGGGGGAACCCGGGCTCGACGGCGGCGAGACCTCCTTCAGCCGGTACGCCCTGGGACGCGGCGACGGCGACGACCGGCTGGCCGGTCTGCCGATCTTCGTGATGCGCGGGTTCCGGCACCGTTGTGTCCTCGTACGGCGGGACAGCGGCCTGACCACCGCCAAGGACCTGGCCGGGGCGCGGATCGGGCTGACCGGCTGGCCCGACTCGGGCAACACCTGGACGCGGGCGATCCTGCGCTCGGCCGGCGTCGACCTCGGCGGCATCGCCTGGACGGTCGGCCCGCTGACGGCGGGGGAGACCGGCAAGGACCGCGTCGGCCCCCGTCCGCTGCCCGCCAACGTCACGGTGACCGACGAGTCGCTGGTGGACGGGCTCGCGGACGGCCGCTACGACGCGATCTTCACGCCGTTCATGCCCGAGGAGATGTTCACCTCCTCCAGCCGCTTCCGCCACCTGTACGACGACCACCGCGGCGCCGAGCTCGGCTACTTCGGCCGGACCGGCTTCGTGCCGGGCATCCACCTGCTGGCGCTGCGCCGCGAGGTGGTCGACGAGCATCCGTGGCTGCCGGCGGCGCTGGAGGAGGCGTTCGAGGAGTCCAAGCGGCACTGGCTGGCGCGGCGGCGGCACCTGGCCGACACGACGCCGTGGCTGCTGTCCGAGCTGGAGGCGGGCACGCGGATCTTCGGCTCGGACTGGATGCCCTACGGCGCCGCGGCCAACGCCGCGATGACCGCCGCGTTCTGCACCGAGCTGCACGAGCAGGGCATCGCCCCGCACCCGATCGACCCCGAGGAGTTGTTCGCATGAGAATCGCCGTGGGGCAGTTCGCCGCCACCGAGGACTGGCCCGCCAACCTCAAGTCCTGCCTGGCGCTGGTGGACCAGGCCGTCGCCGGCGATGCGGACCTGCTGGTGCTGCCCGAGGACTCTCTCGCCCTGTTCATCGACGAGCCCGCCCGCATCGCCGAGGTCGCCCAGCCGCTCGACGGCCCGTTCGTGACGGCGCTGGCCGAGCGCACCGCCGGGACGTCGGTCACCGTCGTGGCCGGGCTGCACGAGCCGGCCGGCGACGGGAAGGTGTTCAACACGCTCGTCGCGGTCCGCGACGGCGCGCTCGTCACCTCGTACCGCAAGATCCACTTGTACGACGCGTTCGGGTCCCGCGAGTCCGACCGCGTCCGCCCCGGCGACGGCGAGCCGGTGGTCTTCGATTGCGCCGGATGGGCCGTGGGCCTCATGACCTGCTACGACGTAAGATTCCCGGAAATCGCCCGGTTGCTGGCCGACCGTGGCGCCGAGGTGATCGCCCTCCCCGCCGCCTGGGTACGCGGGCCGGCCAAGGAGTGGCACTGGGAGGTCATGACCGTCGCCCGCGCGCTGGAGAACACCTGCTACGTCGCGGCCTCCGGCGAGTGCGGCCGGCGCAACATCGGCGCCAGCATGATCGTCGATCCGCTCGGCACCGTACGCGCCCGGCTCGCCGACGCGCCCGGCCTGGCCTGGGCGACCGCCGACCGCGAGGAACTGGGCGAGGCCCGCCGGCGGCTCCCCGTGCTCGCCAACCGCAGGTTCGCCGTCGACCCGGCGATCCGTCCCCTGGAGGAGTGGTGTTGAAAGGCATCATCGCCGTACTCGCCGCGGTCCTGCTCCTGGGCGCGTGCGGGAAGAACCCGCCCGAGGCCGAGGGCATCCTGGGCGGCCACAAGTCCCAGGGCGTCGACCCGGCGGAGCTGCGCCAGACGACCGACCACAAGCTGCACGACCGGCTGCCCGCCAAGGTGCGGGCCGCCGGACGACTCATCTCGGTGAACAACGGGTCCTTCCCGCCGTACGAGATCGCCGGCTCCGACGGGCGCTCGCTGAGCGGCGCCTCCGCCGACTTCTCCACCGCCCTGTCCCAGCTCCTCGGTGTCAAGATCGAGCACGTCACCGTCGACGGCCTGCCCAGCGAGCTGACCGGCATCAAGGCCGGCCGGTACGACTTCGCGATCGGCCCGATCGGCGACTTCCCCGACCGTGAGAGCGCCGCGGACTTCGTCGACTGGGTGCGGGAGTTCGTGGTCTTCGCGGTGCCCAAGGGCAACCCCAAGCACATCGGCTCCATCGCCGACACGTGCGGGCTGCGGATCTCGGTGATGGCCGGCGGCTCGGCCGAGGACGTGATCAAGAAGCAGTCGAAGACCTGCACCGCGCAGGGCCGCCCCGGGGTGCAGGTGCAGTCCTACAAGGACCAGCCGACCTCCATCCTCGCCGTGCGCTCCGGCCGGGCCGACGGGTTCTTCTCCTCCCAGGCCCCGCTGACGTACTTCGTCCAGCAGTCCGGCAAGGACCTGCAGCTCGCCGGCACCGGCAAGGCCAACGGCTTCGCCGACCTGTACCAGGGCGCGGTCGTCGCCCAGGGCTCGCCACTGCGCGACGTGCTCCTCGACGCCCTGCGCACCCTGGTGAAGAACGGCACCTACACCAAGGTCATGACCAAGTGGGGGCTGAGCGCCAACATCCTGACCAAGCCCGGCGTCAACCTGGCGCCGAGAGAGGGGTGATGGACATGACCGTCACCGACCGGCGGACCGAGGAAGAACGCGAGGGCCGAGCGGAGGTCGACGTGGCCGGGGCCACGCGTCCGCGGCACCCGCTGCGCTGGGTCGCCTCGCTCGTGCTGCTCGTCCTCGCGGCGCAGCTCGTGCACCTGCTCGTCACCAACGACAACTTCGAGTGGCACGTGGTCGGCGAGTACGTCAACGCGTCGATCATCGGGCACGGCATCGCGATCACGCTCGAGCTCACCGTGGTCGCCATGGCGGTCGGCATCGTCGGCGGCGTCCTGCTCGCCGTCGGCCGTCTGTCGGAGAACCGCCTGCTGCGCGGCGCCTGCGGCCTGTACGTCTGGTTCTTCCGGGGCATCCCGGTGCTGGTCCAGCTCGTGTTCTGGTACAACCTGTCCGCGCTGCTGCCGAGGATCTCCTTCGGCGTGCCGTTCGGGCCGGAGTTCGTCAGCGGCGAGACCAACCACATGATCACCCCGCTGCTGGCCGCGAT
This sequence comes from Actinoallomurus sp. CA-142502, assembly GCF_050936355.1. Classification (NCBI taxonomy): domain Bacteria; kingdom Bacillati; phylum Actinomycetota; class Actinomycetes; order Streptosporangiales; family Thermomonosporaceae; genus Actinoallomurus; species Actinoallomurus sp. CA-142502. Next base: position 5,992,777 of record NZ_JBNJMY010000001.1, on the reverse strand, counting down.
CCTCGGCCTGGGCCTGAACGAGGCCGCGTACATGGCCGAGATCATCCGCGGTGGTCTGCTCGCCGTCGATCCCGGCCAGACCGAGGCCGCCCACGCGCTGGGCATGAGCGACGCGCGCACGTTCCGGCGGGTCGTGATGCCGCAGGCGATGCGGTTCATCGTCCCGCCCACCGGCAGCCAGGTGATCAACATGCTGAAGGCGACGTCGCTGGTGAGCGTCATCGCCCTGGCCGACCTGCTCTACACGGTCCAGTCCATCTACAACCGGACGTTCCAGACGATCCCGCTGCTCATCGTCGCCTGCCTCTGGTACCTGCTGATCACCTCGATCCTGTATGTCGGGCAGTCCTTCATCGAACGCCGCTACGCACGCGGCGCGACCCGCCAGGCGCCCCAGGGTTTCTGGGACTTCGCCCTGCTCCGCCGTCGCGCCAAGACTCCGGAGGTGCCGTCATGACGACCGCGATGGTGCACGCCGCGGGAGTGCGGAAGAGGTTCGGGCACCTGGAGGTGCTGAACGGCATCGACCTGGACGTCGCGGCCGGCGAGGTCGTCGTCGTCCTCGGTCCGTCCGGGTCGGGCAAGTCCACCTTCCTGCGCTGCATCAACCATCTGGAGACCATCGACGGTGGCTCCATCCACGTCGACGGCGAGCTGATCGGCTTTCGCGCCGAGGGCGGGCGCGTACGGCACCTGCGCAAGCGCGAGATCACCCGGCAGCGCCGGGAGATCGGGATGGTGTTTCAGCAGTTCAACCTGTTTCCGCACCTCACCGTGCTGCAGAACATCGTGGAGGCGCCCACCGGCGTGCGCCGCGAGCCGTCGGCGCGGGCCCGTGAGCACGCGCTGGAGCTGCTGCGCCGGGTCGGGCTGGAGGACAAGGCGGGCGCCTATCCCCGGCAGCTGTCCGGCGGCCAGCAGCAGCGGGTCGCGATCGCCCGCGCCCTGGCCATGCGCCCGAAGCTGATGCTGTTCGACGAGCCGACCAGCGCGCTCGACCCGGAGCTGGTCGGCGAGGTGCTGGCCACGATGAAGAGCCTGGCCGACGACGGCCTCACCATGATCGTGGTGACCCACGAGATCGGCTTCGCCCGCGAGGTCGCGGACCGGGTGGTGTTCATGGACGACGGCCTGGTCGTGGAGTCCGGGCCGCCGTCGCAGGTGCTGGAGAACCCGGCCAACCCGCGGACGAAGGCCTTCCTCAGCAAGGTCCTGTGACCGTCGAGTGCGTCACGTGGTGACGCACTCGATCCAGTAGCGGCCGTCGTCGTCGCGGTGGGCGCCGTGGATGTCGGTGGCGAGGTAGGGGAACGCGCGGTCGAAGTCCTCCAGGGCGTGCAGGTAGCGCATCAGGGGACCGTCGTCCGGGCCGGTCGACTCGCCGGGCGTCAGCATGGGGATGCCCGGCGGGGTGACGACGACGGTCGCGGCGGAGACACGGCCGGCCAGGTCGCGCAGCGGCACCCGCTCCGTCCTGGACCGGATCAGCGCCTGGTAGCAGTCGGCCGGCGTCAGGCGCGGCTCGGGCAGGTCGGTGAAGACCTGGTCGAGCAGCACACCGCGCCGGGAGTCGTGGATGCTGCCGTGGACCCGCGCGCAGAGCCCGCGCAGCGTCACACCGGACGGGCCGAACCCGGGCAGCACCTCCGCCAGCGGAAGATGGTCGTCGTAGGCCTTCTTGAAGTCGATCAGCGCGTCGATGAGCGTGCCCCACTTGCCCTTGGTGATGCCGAGCGAGAACAGCACGAGCAGGGTGTAGTCGCCGGTCTTCTCCACCACGATGCCGCGGCGTTCCAGGTAGGCGGCCACGACGCGGGCGGGCACGCCCCATTCCGTGGTGCCGCCCGCCGCGTCGGCGCCGGGACAGGTGATCGTCACCTTGATCGGGTCGAGCATGCAGTGGCCGTCGTCGAGCCCGTCGAACCCGTGCCAGGCGGCACCGGGTTCGAGCGTCCAGCAGCCGGGCCGGGTGGCCAGCAGCTCCGGATCCGCGTCCTCGAACGCGACCGTCTCGCCCGTACCGGGATCGGTCACGTGCGGTGGTTGCCAGACGCCGAAGAACCAGTCCGGGCGGGTGCCGTCCCGGCGGATGCGGATGGCCAGCCGGGCCATCGCCTGCCGGAAGCGGACCGCCTCGACGATCGCCTCGCCGGTGAGGAACGCGCCCGCCGGCCCGTCCATCATCGCCGCCGCGACGTCCAGCGAGGCGATCATGGGGTAGAGCGGCGAGGTGCTGGCGTGCATCAGGAACGTCTCGTTGAGCCGGTCGTGGTCCACCGGCGCGCGCGGCGACGAGCGTACGTGCAGCATCGACGACTGGGACAGCGCGGCCAGCAGCTTGTGCGTCGACTGCGTGGCGAAGACCGTCGGGCGGTCCGGGCCGGGCAGGGTACGCCCGTCCACCGCCATGCCGTACCGGCCCTCGTACAACGGGTTGAACCGGGCGTAGGCGAACCACGCCTCGTCGAAGTGGACGCGCGGCGCCGACGCGCCCAGCAGACCGGCGACGCCGACCGCGTCGTAGCACAGCCCGTCGTAGGTCGAATTGGTGATCACCGCGTAGGTGGGGTCGGGCCCGGCCGCCCCGTCGGCGAACGGATGGTCCGCCAGCCTGCGGCGTACGGCGGCCGCGGAGAGGGCATGGGCGGGGATCGGCCCGGCCAGGCCGAGGCCGTTGCGCTCGGGCACCAGGTAGACGGGCCGGGCGCCGGTGATGGTGAGGGAGTGCTGGATGGACTTGTGGCAGTTGCGGTCGACCAGCACTAAGTCGTCGCGGGCGATGGCGTGGTGGCCGACGACGCGGTTGGCGGTGGAGTTGCCGTTCACCACGAAGAACGTCCGCTCGGCGCCGAAGACGCGGGCGGCGTTGCGTTCGGCGTCGCCGATCGGGCCGGTGTGCTCCAGGGGCGAACCCAGCTCGGGTACGGAGATGGACAGGTCCGTGCGCAGCAGGCGCTCGCCGTAGTAGTCGAAGAACGCCCGGCCCACCGGCGACTTGAGGAACGCGACACCCCCGGCGTGGGCGGGCGTGTGCCAGGAGTAGCGGTGGCTGTCCTCCAGGCGGCGCAGCGCCTCGAAGAACGGCGGGAGCATCTGTTCGGCGTACTGCTCGGCCGCGTGCGCGATGCGCCCGGCGATGAAGCCGGGAGTGTCCTCGAGCGGGAAGACGTAGCCCTGGATCACCTCGTGCACCCACAGCGGAACGTCGCGCGGCTCGTGGCCGGTCGTCAACAGGAAGACCGGCAGCCGGTGAAACCGCTTGGTCACCGCCGTCATGATCTCCTCCGCGCCGGCCGCGTCCCACGTGGCCAGCACCGCCGTCAGCGTGGCGTCCGACCGGATCACCGCTAGCGCGTCCGTGCTCCGGTGGGTCCAGCGGACCTGCACCCCGTGCCCGTCCATCGCCGTACGGAGGCGGCGCAACTGCTCGGCGACGGCGGAGTCCCCGTCCGGTCGCTCGTCGACGGCGATGAGAACCATGTGCTCCATGGGGGACCTCCGGGTCGCCGCGGGATGCCGGGCCGGCATCGCGCTCGGTCACTACCAACAGTCGTGGGGCCAATGCGAAATGTAATCGCGGAGTCCGGCGAACGTAAAGTGCCGTCCGGCGCGCCGACAGTGAGGTGACGGCACAGCGTCCCTGTGGCCGGTGTGGTGCGCGTTCCGCTGCCGGGTGCCTCCCGGCGGCTTGGCGCCTCGGCCCATGAGGTAGGCAGAGAAGATGCGTCTTACCTGGTACGCGGCTCTCCGGCGGTCGTGGCGCCCGGGTCCCGCCCTGCTGGTGATCCCGCTCGTCGTGATCGTCGTGATCGTCGTGACCGACGTCGCGATCGGTCCCGGCATCCACTTGGGGCCGCTGCTCATCGTGGCCCCCGCGATCACGGCGGCCTTCGCCGGACCCGGCCTGGTCGCCCTGATCGCGGTCGTCGCCGTCGCCGGTGAGCTGGTCACCGTACTGATCGAGCGCGGGGCCGGGACCATGGAGAACGAGACGCACATCGTCGCCCTCGCGGTGGTCTCGGCCCTGATCGTGTTCTTCGCCACCGTCCGGGAACGGCACCGGCGCCAGCTGACGAAGGTCCGGGAGGTGGCCGAGATCGCCCAGCACGCGCTGATGCGCCCGCTGCCGGAGCGCATCGGCCCGCTGCGCATCGCGTCGGTCTACCTCACCGCCGAGCAGGAGGCGCAGATCGGCGGTGACCTGTACGCGGCCGCCCGGATCCGATCCGGAACGCGCGTGATCGTCGGCGACGTCCGGGGCAACGGCCTGGCCGCCATCGACACGTCCGCCCTGGTGGCCGGGGCCTTCCGCGCGGCCGCCCACCAGCAGGCCGCGCTGCCGGAACTCCTCGACTTCCTGGACAACGCCGCCTGCTTCGAGCCCGCCAAGCAGGACACGGACGGAACCGACGCCGAGGAGTGCTTCGTCACGGCCGTGGCCGTGGACATCCCCGACGACGAGCCGATCGTGCACATCATCAACCGGGGACACCCGGCGCCGCTGCTGCTCAGCGGCGACCGCGTCGTCGAACTGGCGGCCCGCGAGCCCGCCCTCCCGCTCGGCCTGGGCGGCCTGGCCCGTACCGGGGGGAAGGCCGATTCCTTCCCGTTCGCACCGGGCGACCTGCTCCTGCTCTACACCGACGGGGTGATCGAGGCCCGCGACGCCGGCGGCCGTTTCTACCCGTTGGCCGAACGCGTCGCCGGCTGGCCGCGCACCGACCCCGGAGGCCTGATCGCGCGCCTGCGCGACGACCTCACCGCCCACGTCCGGGGACGCCTGGGCGACGACGCCGCCATGATCGCGATCCTGCGGTCCGCCTGATCAGCGGGCGGGCCTGACGCCCTCGTCGAGGGCCGCGGTGAGCCACGGACGGACGGTCGTCTCGATCTGCGGCCCGGAGATCTCGGCGAGCGCGTCGAGCCGGAGGAAATGCCGCGCGATCGTGAGCCCGAGGATGCTGCTCACGGTCAGCGCCGCCCGCAGGTCGGCGTCGTCGCCACCGTCGGCGCGCGCGAGGTTCGTGACCCGCTCGTTGAGGAAGTCGCGCATCGCCTCCGTCGCCTCCGGCGCGGTGAGCATCGACCGTACGAGGGCGCGGGTCTCGGGCGGGAGCTCGCCCAGGCGGACATCGAGGACGTCGAAGAGGTGTCCGGCGACGTCGTCGCCGGTGCTCTCCCGGGGCAGCCGGATCGCGATGGCGAAGAGGTCGTTCTTCGAGCCGTAGTGCTGAATGACGAGAGAGGGATCGACCCCGGCGCGTTGCGCGATCGAGCGGACGGTCGCCCCCTCGAGTCCGTGTTCGCCGAACTCGGTCTGAGCGGCCTCGAGGATCCGCTGTGCGGTGGCGGCGCGTCTGGCCGCGCGCGTCTTCGGTTCATCCACGCCTCTCACTCTACAGTCGTTGAGTGAAAGTGCTAGGCTCGCTCAACAGAACATGAGCCAAAGGAGCGCGATGAGAGTCGTCACCATCGAGGAGCACTGGACCACCGAGGGGATCGACCGGGCGCTGCGAGCCCGGCCGGCGGGCACGAGAGACGAGAGCGTGGCCCTGAACGACCGGGGGGACATTCCCGCGCGGCTGTTCGACATCGGTGAGCAGCGGGTGGCGGCGATGGACGCGGCGGGCGTCGACGTTCAGATCCTCTCGCTCGCCCCGCCGGGGACCCACGGACTCCCGGCCGGTGAGGCGATCGAGCTGAGCCGGGACGCCAACGACCGCATGAGCGAGGCGACCGGTCGCCACCCGACCCGTCTGCGGGCGATGACGACGTTGCCGATGTCGGACCCGGACGCGGCGGTGGCCGAGCTCGAGCGGACCGCGAACGACCCCGGTCACGTGGGGATCATGTCCTACGGCCGCAGCGGCGAGCGCCCGCTGGACGACCCCGCCTACGACGATCTGCTCGCGGCCGCCGCCGCCCTGCGCCAGCCGGTCTTCCTCCATCCCCAGATTCCCCCGGACGCGGTCCGCGAGGCGTCCTACCGGGGATTCGACGCGACCCTCGACCTCGCCCTGGCCACCTTCGGCTGGGGATGGCACCTCGAGGCGGGCACCGCGGCGCTCCGCCTCATCCTGCGTGGCGTCTTCGACCGCCACCCGGACCTGCAGCTCGTTCTGGGGCACTGGGGCGAGATGCTGCTGTTCGCGCTCGACCGGGTCGACAGCCTCTCCACCATCGCGACCCACCTCGAACGGCGCGTCGCCGAGTACTTCGCGACCAACATCCACATCACGACCAGCGGCATGCTGTTCCCGCGTCTGCTCCGCCACGCGCTGGACTTCACGAGCGTCGATCGCATCCTGCTCTCCGGCGACTATCCCTTCCACCGGCTCGACGCCGCGGCCGTCACCGGCTTCCTGCGGACGCTTCCCGACCCCGAGGACCGGCGGAAGATCGCTCACGCCAACGCCGAGTCGCTCTACCGCCTGCCCTCATCCGCGGCGGACGACCAGACGGCACGACTCCAGGGACGCTCATGAGCTCGAAGAACGCCACCGTGCTCCTGATCGGCGCCTCTCGCGGCCTGGGCCACGCGATCGCCGCGGAGTACGTCGACCGCGGGTCGCGCGTCGTCGCCACGGTCCGCGGTACCGGGCGCACCGCGCTGCACGAGCTGCGGGACACCGTCGGCGGGCGGCTGGAGATCGAACACGTCGACATCAACGCGCCCGAACAGGTTCAGGCCCTCCGTGACCGGCTCGGTGCCCGGACGTTCGACCTGCTCTTCGTGAACGCGGGCGTCACCAACCGCCCGGAGGAGACCACCGCGGACGTCACGACCGAGGAGTTCACCCGCCTGATGGTCACCAACGCGCTGAGCCCGATGCGGGTCATCGAAACGCTCGGCGGGCTCGTCGGCCCGGACGGCACCATCGCGATCATGTCCTCCGGCCAGGGCAGCATCGCCAACAACGAGCGCGGCGGCTTCGAGATCTACCGGGCCAGCAAATCCGCCCTCAACCAGCTCATGCGCAGCTACGCCGCTCGTCACCGCGACGACGGCCGGACGCTGCTGCTCATGGCGCCCGGCTGGGTCAGGACCGAACTCGGCGGCCCGGACGCCCGCCTCACCATCGGCGAGAGCATCCCCGGCCTCGTCACGACCATCGACGCCCAACGCGGCCGTCCCGGCCTGCGTTACCTGGACTACCTCGGCCGGACCGTCGCCTGGTGAGCGGCAGGGGCGTGCTCAGGTACGGGCCCTGGGCTCCCGGTCGCGGGGCCGTACGGCCGGCAGGCGCGGGACGACCAGCGCCGCCAGGCCGAACAGCACGACCGTCAGCAGCCATCCACCGGCCACGTCGGTCGGCCAGTGCACCCCGAGATAGATCCGGGTGAGCCCGACGGCCGCCGCCCACAACGCGAGAAGGCACACCGCGACCGTTCGGGGCCGGCCGCCGTGGTGGCGGCACAGCGCCCAGATGAGCAGCCCGGCCGCCGTCGCCGAGGTCACCGTGTGACCGGAGGGAAAGGCGAACCCGGAGGCGTGGACGGCCCAGTCGGCCGCCGGAGGCCGTCCGCGGCCGATGGCGGTGGCCAGCCCGAACCGCGCGAGCTGGACGACCAGCAGGGTCAGCATCGCCGCGGCGGCGGCCAGCGCCCGCTCGCGCGCGCCGCGCCTGGTCAGCGCCCCGGCGACCAGCGCGAGCAGGTACGGCACCACGCCGACGCCGGTGGCGGTGAGAGCGGCCGCCGCCGCCCTCGCCGCGCCGGGACGATGGGCGACGCTCCAGCGATGCAGTGACAGGTCGGGGGAGAAGGGCCGGCCGTGCCGGAGCACGACGGCGGTGAACAGCGCCACCAGCAGCACGGCCGCGACCGCGACCGTGATCCTCCCCGCCTTGGCGAGCACCGGCGCGCGGACCGGCGGCGCGGTGTCGGCGGCTCGGGTACGCATCGCTCGACACTACCGCAGACGTACTACACCGGTAGTATTCGTGTCCGCGCGGTGCCGACCGGCGACGATCTCCCCGATCCGGGCCAGCGTGGGAGTGTCGCTCGTCCAGTACTCACGGTGTGCCTCCCGGCTCAGTCCGCCGAGGTACCAGGGGCCCCGCGTGCCCGGGGCCGACCGGAACGTCGTGGCCCCGAAGCGGCGGCCCGCCGGTTGCGGACCGTGGAGGCCGAGGGCCCGGATGAAGTCCCACCGGGCGATCGTGGCGTGGACGTAGTAGCCCGTGTCGCCCGGGGGCACGGCCGCCAGGTGGAGCCGGCCGGCGTGAGCGGTTCCCACGCCCGGGGCGGCGGTGAACACGACGTCGTCGGCGTTCAGGACACCGTCCCGCGCGGCATGCCCGATGACCACGCTTCCGTAGCTGTATCCGATCACCGTGTGGTGCGAACGCGACCCCTGGTGGGTGACGCGCAGGCCGTCCTGGAACCGGTGGAGGTGGGGCGCCGCGGCGTCCGCGAACCGGCGGCTCATCGCGTTGACGAGCGTGCGCGGAGCCGGGTAACCGGCCCAGGCGATCACGGCGGTCGACGACGAACCCGCCCGCCACGCGGAACGCGCGATCGCGTCGGCCACGCGGATGTGCGCCTCGGCGTTGCCGAGCCGCGCCTTCGCGCCCGGAACATAGGTCGCGACGTTCGCGGCGGTGTCGGGATTCCCGAACGCGATGACGACCCGTCCGGTGCCCTCGGTGTCGAGCGCCAGCAGGTACGGCCGCGGATGGTCGACGTTCGGCGGCATCGCCAGCCGGTCCCGTACGGCGCGGAGGCCGCCCAGCCGGTCCTCCAGGTCCCGTAGTCGCGCGGCCTCGCCCGGCCGCCCCGAGGCCAGGACGCGGTCGCGTTCCTCGACCAGGCGGATCTCCTGCTCGGAGAGGACCGCGCGGTTCGCCCGGTCCCTGACGACGACGGGTATGCCGTCCAGGGCGCCGATGCGGGCTGCGTGCCCGTGGAGGAACGACTGCCGCCGATCCGGCGTGAGCGCGTCCCACCATCTCTTGACGTCGGCGGGCAGGCCGGTGACGACGTCTCCGTCCGGGGAGACGCCGTGGTGCGGTGTGCTCACGGCGTCGCTCTCCGGCGTCGCACGCGCGGACGTGTCATCGTGCGTCTCGGGATGCCCGGCGAAGACGCGACCGCCGGGGATGGAGCTCCGCCGTGCGCCGTCCGCCCGGTCCGCCTCCGCCGGGGGAGGGGCGTGATCGGCGTCGGCCCGTACGGGGTGGGCCTCGGACGCGGGCGGGCGGTGCCCGACGAACGTCAGGCCGACGTTCAACGTTGCCTTCACGATCTTCCGATCGAGTTCGGGGCTGGCGTTGTGGAAGTACTCGATGTCCAGTTCGGCCCGGCGGAGCAGGTAGGCGTCGGTCTGGGGGGCGAGATGGACGCTCTCGTTGCCGAACATGCTGATCAGGCCGGGCCGGCTGCCCGTATAGGCCGCGTACCACTCCCGGAACCGGTCGGGGCCCAGGACGCGGGCCATGGTCTCGATGTCGCCCGCCAGCAGCGGGCGCGGCCCGACGAGCGACATCTCCCCCTTGGCGATGTTCACCAGCTGGGGCAGCTCGTCGATGGTGAACTTGCGGAGCACCTTGCCGACCCGGGTGGCCCGCGGGTCGCCGGAACCCAGGCTGGCGTCCGTGCTCTTGGAGCTGCTCATCGTGCGGAGCTTGTGGATGCGGAACGGCACGCCGTCCTTGCCGACTCTCCACTGCGAGAAGAACGGCGTCTTGCGGTCTTCGAGGAACTTCACCGCCGCTCCGGCGGCGACCGGCACGCCGGCGACCGGACCGAGCGCCATGGCGAGCCTGATGTCCTGCCGTCTCTTCCCGGGGCTGTTCAGCCAGTACGGCCCGATCCTGTCCGCGGGTGCGGGCGCGTCCGCCGCCAGGTCGGCGCCCTCGCGGTTCCGGCCGAGCGTCCTGTGCACCGCTTCGACGCCGGCGCCGACGAAGGCCATGCCGAACCCGTTCTCGGCCGCGTGCCTCCACCCCCAGCCGTCGCCGCTCGCCCGTCCGGCGGCCGCCGTCGCGACGGTCGCCACGGCGCCTCCGACGACGAAACGGGGCGCGATGCCCTTCCACGCCGGAGACTCCACGGCGTCGGCCAGGGCGGTCAGCGCGGGTGCCCGGCGCAGCAGCGCGGGCAGGCTCGCGTGCGCGCCGCCCATCAGGCCGCCGGCGATCGATCCCTGCCACAGTGCCCGGGCCAGCTCGGCCGGTTCGACCGTACCGATGCGGAACAGCTGGTCGATGACGTCCAGGCCGCCGGTGAACGCGGCGCCGAGCGCCGCCTCGCGGATCGTCAGCAGGATGATCCGCAGGGCCAGGCCCTCCAGCCGGATCAACGGCGCCAGCACCGTCTCCGACAGCGGACCGAGGACGCTCGCGGCCGCGACCAGGGACACCACGAACGTCGCCGAGGCCACGAAGTGCCACCGCGCCTTGACGGTCGCGCCGGCCGACGTCCGGCAGTACCCGGCGAGCCGGTCGCAGCGGCCCTTCAGCTCCTCCAGGAGGCCGTCCTCGCCGTGCACGACCCGCGCGGCCGACCCGAACGCGTCCGTGGCGGCCCCGTCTCCGCTGCCCGTCACCCGCCCGGCATGCGCGGCGACGTCCACGGCCGCCCGATCGACCACGGCCGCCATCGCCGTCGCGGCGTCCCGCATCGTCGCGATCCCGCCGAGGTCGCCGTCCGGCCACGCGTAGCCGAGTCCCACCGCCTCGAAGAACCATCTCGCCGCGCGGACGACTCCTGGGGCGGGCACCGTCGACGGCAGGTCCTCGGGCCCCTCCGGCGGCCGGTACTCCCGCAGGGAGGCCGGTGTGCCGGGCGACGGCGGCGCCGGGCGCCGCTGGACGCCCAGCCCATCGACGATCACGCCGTCCGCCTCGACGTAGCGGCCGCCGGCGTCGACCAGCCCGGCTCCCATTCCCCGCAGCAGGTTCACGGCGGCGGTCAGATCGGTCAGCAGGTCGTCGCGCAACCCGACGAACCCGGGTGAGCGCCGGTCGCCCTCGTACAGACTCCGCCCGAGATCGTCCCGCCCGAAGGGCCGTGCGGCCATCGCCCGGGAGAACGTGTCCACTCCGTGCGCCAGGTCCTCCGAGACGTCGGCGACGCCTCGTCCCGCGCCCAACCAGATCTCAGGTGTGACGCTGAACCCCGACATCAGGCGACACGAAGGGGAGCGCCGGTACCGGTGACCGCGGTGCCGCCGGGCCACTCGATCCGCTCGTCAGAGAACATCGGGCGCCGCACGGTCACCTCCGTGATCATCTCGGACAGGCCGCTGCGCACCTTAGCGGAACGTTCCTCCTCTCTTCCGGCGTGCCGGCGTCCGGCGCTGACCGGATCGTTCCGCCCTACGTCCGGATCGGGCCTGCCGCTCCAGTGCCTCCCCTCGTCAGAGTGGAAGCATGAATCGAGCGCTTGTCGTGGTGGATGTCCAAGAGTCCTTCCGGGCCCGCTCGGAGTGGGCCCGGATCGCCGATCCGAAGATCGCGGAGCCGGTCAACCGACTGGTCCGTCTCGCCCGCGCGAGCGGTGACCTGGTGGTCTGGGTGCTCCACACGGAGCCCGGCAGCCAGGGCGTGTTCGACCCGGCGCAAGGCCACGTGCGGCTGCTGGAGGAGCTGGAGCGGCCTGAGCCCGGCGAGCCGGTGCTCCACAAGACCTCGCACAACGCCTTCACCAACACGAACCTGCAGCAGTTGCTGACCGAGGCCGGCGTCCGGGAGCTGATGCTGTGCGGCATCCGCACCGAGCAGTGCGTGGAGACGACCGCCCGGGTCGGCAGCGACCTCGGGTACCGGGTCGTCTTCGTCACCGATGCCACCACGACCAACCCGCTCGGCGGGCTCACCGCCCAGGAGATCATCGAGCGTACGGAGACGGTGCTGCGCGATCGGTTCGCCCGGATCGCCACGGTGGCCGAGCTGGGAGCATGATGGCGTGAGGCGTGTCGTGTTCGTCCTGCTGCCAGGGGTCCACCTGCTCGACCTGGCGGGCCCGGCCCAGGTGTTCGATACGGCGGCGCACTTCGGGCAGCCTTACCGGCTCGGCTATGTGGCCGAGCGGGAGCAGGTCCCCAGCGCCCAGGGCCTGCCGCTGACCGCGGACGTCCGGTGGCCTGTCCTGGGCGCCGACGACCTGATCGTGGTGCCGGGCTGGCGGGCGGCCACGCTGCGCGAGGGACCGAGGCCGAGCCCGGCCTGCGTGGAGCGCCTGCGCGCTCACCACGCCGCCGGGGGGACCGTCGCCAGTGTCTGCGCGGGGGCGGACGCCCTGGGCCGGGCCGGTCTGCTGGACGGGCGCCGGTGCACGACACACCATCAGCACCAGGACGAGCTGGCGGCCCGGTATCCCCGCGCGACGGTGGTGCGGGACGTCCTGTTCACCACCGACGACGGCGTGATGACCTCGGCGGGGATCGCCAGCGGCATCGACCTGGCGCTGCACCTGCTGGCCGTCCGGCACGGCCCGGCGTTCGCCGCCCGGGTGGCGAGGGACATGGTCATCTACGCTCGCCGCAACGGTCACGAGCCGCAGGAGAGCGCCATGCTGCGGCATCGCTCGCACGTGGACGACACCGTCCACCGCACCCAGGACCTCATCGACGACCGCCTCGCCGAGCCGTTGCCGCTGGCGTACCTGGCCGCCCGTGCGGGCGTCAGCGAACGCACCCTGACGCGGCTGTTCAGCCGAGCCACGGGCGGGCTGACGCCCCTGCGGTACCAGCAGACGCTCCGGCTGGAACGCGCCCAGCACCTGATCGACCACGGAACGACGATGGAGGCCGCGGCCCGCGAGGTGGGTTTCGACGACGCCCGTATGCTCCGGCGCCTCCGCGCCCGCGTCACATGACTCACGGACCGCTCGGGTCAGCGGCGTAGCGCGCGGCGGGCGAGCCAGTTGCCCAGGAACTGGCCCGCCTGGACGATGACGATGATCGTGGCGACGGTGATGTAGACGATCGGCCAGTTGTACCGCTGCGACCCGTACGTGATGGCGAAGTCGCCGAGGCCGCCGCCGCCGAACAGCCCGGCCTGGGCGGACATGTCGACGACCGCGACGAAGATGAACGTGTAGCCGAGGACGATCGGGCCGAGTGCCTCCGGGATGAGCACCGTGACGATGATGCTCACCGGCCGGGCCCCGGCCGCGCGCGCCGCCTCGATCACGCCGGGGCTCACCGTCAGCAGGTTCTGCTCGACGATGCGGCTGACCGCGAACGCCGCGGACAGCGACAGCGCGAAGGTGACCGCGTTCGTGCCGATCGTGGTGCCGATGGTGTGCAGCATCAGCGGCTGGATCGCGGTGAGGAAGATGACGAACGGGATCGGCCGTACGACGTTGACGAGGATGTTGGCGACGACGTACACGGGCCGGTTGGCCATCAGGTTGCCCGGCCGGGTCGCGTACAGGACGAGGCCGATGGCCAGGCCGAGCACACCGCCGGCCACCACGGAGATGAGCACGATGTAGAAGGTCTGCCCGATCGCCTCGCGGAAGACCGGCAGGTTGGCGATGAACTCGTGCATCTCAGTCCTCTTCCACCAGCTCGACGCCGTCGGCCCGCAGCGCCGCCAGCGACGCGTCCACGGCGCCCGGTGGGCCGGTCAGCTCGAAGGTGAGGCTCCCGACCGGCCGGTCCTGCAGCTCGCTGATGCCGCCGAAGACGATCTCCGCCGCGACCTCATGGCGCAGGAACGTGCCGGCCAGCGCGCTCTGGAAGCCGCTGCGGTCACGCACCCGGACGGTGACGAGACGGCCGGAGTGCGTGCGCCGCAGCCGCGCGAGCGTCGCGGCCGACGGCCGGTCGCGCAGCGTCGTGCCGACGAAACGGGCGGCCGCCTCGGTGCGCGGATGCGCGAAGACCTCGTACACGCTCCCGGACTCGACGAGCTCGCCATCGTCCAGCACCGCCACCCGGTCCGCGATGGCGCGGATGACGTCCAGCTCATGGGTGATGATGACGATCGTGACGCCCAGCTCACGGTTGACCCGCCGGAGCAGAGCGAGCACGTCGCCCGTCGTCTCCGGGTCGAGCGCGCTCGTGGCCTCGTCGGCGAGCAGCAGCGAGGGCTCCGTCGCCAGGGCGCGGGCGATCCCCACCCGCTGCTTCTGCCCGCCGGACAACTGCTCCGGATGGTGGTGGGCGCGGTCGAGCAGCCCCACGAAGTCCAGCAGCCGCGCCACCCTGCGGTCGCGTTCGGCTCGCTCGACACCCGCGACCTTGAGCGGGTACGCCACGTTGCCCGCGACGGTGCGCGACTGGAACAGGTTGAACTGCTGGAAGATCATGCCGATGTCGCGCCGTACGCCGCGGCGTTCGCGTTCGGACAGGGCCGTGAGCTCGTGCGGCCCGACGTGGACCCGCCCCTCCGACGGCGTCTCCAGCCCGTTGATCAGCCGTACCAGCGTGCTCTTGCCGGCGCCGGAGTGCCCGATGACGCCGAAGACCTCGCCGCGGGCGATCTCGAGGCTCACGTCGCGCAGGGCGGTCAGGGGCGCGCCGCGCCGGCCGTTCGCCGGGAAGCGCTTGGTCACGTGCTCGAAGCGCACGTATGCTTCGGCGGCCGAGCCGGAGGGCTCGGCGTCGCTGGTGGTGACGGACATCATCGCGGCGGTGGCCCGGCACCGTGCGGTCCCGGGCCACCCGTCCCCTCTCTATTTCCCGGCCGCCCGGGCCTGGGCCTCGACGGTCTTCAGCTCCTGTTGCAACGTCGCCGCCGGAACGTCGCGGAACACCGCGGTGCCACCGTTGGAGGCCTGCACGCCCTTCTCCACCGAGGGGTCGTGGTACAGCGCGGCCAGTTTCAGGTACGTCGGGTCGTCCTTGTCCGCGGCGCGGGCGACGAAGATGTTCACGTACGGGGCGGCGATCGGGCTCGCCGGGTCGTCCTGGAAGATCGCGTTCGTCTTCGGCAGCTTCGCGTTCGTCGCGTAGTTGTTGTTGACGATCGCCGCGGCGGCCGAACCGGTCAGCACGGCCCGTGCGGTCTGCGACGCGTCGAGGGTGACCACGTCGACCCGGTGCGACGTGATGTCGGAGACGCTGGAGAACGCCGTGCCGCCGTTCTTCAGCGTCACGAGCTTGGCGGCCTGCAACACCAGCAGCCCGCGCGCCTCGTTGATCGCGTCGTTCGGGACGGCGACCTTGGCCCCGTCCGGCAGCGCGTCCGGCGTGCGGTACTTCAGCGAGTACAGCGGCAGCGGGTAGACCGCGGTCGCGCCGATGGGCTGCAGGTCGTCGTGCGCGGTGACGTTGTAGTTCGCCAGGTACTGGATGTGCTGGAACTCGTTGAGGTCGAGCTGCTTCTCCTTCAGCGCGGGGTTCGGCTGGCTGTAGTCGTTGAAGTTGACGTACGTCACCGTGACGTTCAGCCGCTTCTTCGCCAGCGCCGCGAACGTCTTCCAGTACGGCTCGGACGCGTCGGCGACGCCGACGCGCACCGTCTTCGCGTCGCTGGATCCGCCGGTGACGCCGACGACGATCGCGACGACGACGATGACGGCGACGACCACGGCCGAGACGATCCAGGTGACGCGTCGCCCGCCACCGGACCGGCGTTCGGGCAGGCGGGGCTCTTCCACCGGGTCGCCGGCTGTGGGGGACTCGGACATGACAACCTCCGGGGGTTCATCGATGAGGGGGGATCGCGTGGGTCGGACACGCGAGGGGCGGCACGGCGTCGTCAGGAGTGACGCCGTGCCGTTCTCATCGACAACAGAGGCAGCTTGCGACCTGGGCGTAGTCGATCACGCGCCGGATGGTCAGCCGCACCTCACGCAGGGGCGGCACCCCGGGCCGGCGAGGCTTTGACGTCGCCGGTGGCAGCGGACCGAAAAGCATGGTTTTCATGCTATTTAAGTAGGTAATACCTCGGCAAGTGGTTATCCGGTGGAAGGGTGCCGGAGCTACTGGAGCCCGGCGCGGACGGACGTGATGCGCTGCGTGTTGAAGCCCAGCCAGTGCATCCGGCCCACGTAGCGCGCGTGCTCGATCTTCAGGCAGCGGTCCATGACCACCGTCACGCCGCCGTCCTCGGCGATGCGCGCGCCCTCCTCGTTGATCACGCCGAACTGGCACCAGAGCGCACCGGCATGGATCTCCACGGCCTCCCGCGCGATCGCCGGCAGGGCGTCCGGCGCGCGGAAGACGTTCACGACGTCCACCGGCACGGGCACGTCCAGCAGGCTCGCGTAGGACCTCTCCCCGAGGATCTCCGTCTCGCGGGGATTCACCGGGATCACGCGGTAGCCGTGCCGCTTGAGGTAGTAGCCGACGAAGTGGCTGGCCCGCAGTTCGTTGCTCGACAGGCCCACGATCGCGATCGTCCCGGCGGTGTGGAGCACGCGCTGGATCGTCAGCGGGTCCTGGTATCGCGTCGGATCGGTCATGACTTCGCCACCTTCCCTCCCGCTGCCGATTCCGCCGCAAGGGCGACGTGCGCGAAACCCTGCTCCAGGTCCCAGATCAGGTCGTCGACGGACTCGGTGCCGACCGACAGCCGCACCGTACCCGGACCGACGCCGGCCGCCCGCAGCTCCTCGTCGCTCAGCTGGCGGTGCGTCGTGCTGGCGGGGTGAATGACCAGGCTCTTCGCGTCCCCGACGTTCGCCAGGTGCGACCAGAGCGTCACGCCGCCGATGAGGCCCTGCCCGCCGGCCCGGCCGCCGGCGCAGTCGAAGGAGAACACCGCGCCCGCGCCGCGCGGAAGGTACTTCTCCACGAGCGGCCGGTACCTGCTCCCCGGCAGGCCCGGGTAGGTGACGTTCGACGCCAGCTCGTGCGACTCGAGGAACTCCGCGACCGCCCGCGCGTTCTCGACGTGGCGTTCCATCCGCAGCGACAGCGTCTCGAGCCCCTGCAGGAACAGGAAGGCGTTGAACGGCGACAGCGCGCCGCCGAGGTCGCGCAGCGTCTCGGCCCGGAGTTTCATCAGGTAGCCGTACGTCCCGAACGTCTCGTGGAAGCGCAGGCCGTGGTAGGCCGGCGACGGGTCCGCGACCACGGGAAACCGCCCGTTGGACCAGTTGAACGTGCCGGCCTCGACGACGACGCCGCCGATGCTCGTGCCGTGACCGCCGATGAACTTGGTCGCCGAGTGGATCACGATGTCGGCGCCCCACTCGATCGGGCGGCACAGGTACGGCGTCGCGAACGTGTTGTCGACGACCAGCGGCAGCTCGTGCTCGTGCGCGATGGCCGCCAGGGTCTCGATGTCCAGGACGTTCCCGGCGGGGTTGCCGATCGTCTCGCCGAAGAACGCCTTGGTGTTCGCGCGGACCGCCTTCCGCCACGCCTCCGGGTCGTCGGGATCGACCCACGTCAGCTCCACGTTCATCTTGCGCAGCAGGTGCTTGAGCTGGTTCACCGTGCCGCCGTAGAGCGCCGAGGACGAGACTACGTGGTCGCCCGGCTGCAGCAGCGTGAAGAGCGCGGCCGCCTGCGCCGCGATCCCGCTGGCGAACGCCACCGCGCCGGAGCCGCCCTCGAGGTTGGCCACCCGCTCCTCGAAGACCGCGACGGTCGGGTTCATGATGCGCGAGTAGGTGTTGCCGTACTCCTGCAGGTTGAAGTACGCCGCCGCGGACTCGGGGTCCTCGAACACGTAGCTGGTCGTCTGGAAGATCGGCACCGCACGCGCGCCGGTGTTCGGGTCGGGCCGTTGCCCGGCGTGCAGCTGCCGTGTCTCGAATCCGAACGCGCGCGCCTCTTCGGCGCGGGATGGGTCGTGGGTCACCAGGTCATCTTCCTCGACGTCATACGGTCCCGCCTACATTCAGGAACCGGCGGATGATGGGCGTCTGCCGTGCCTCCTCGAGGAGGAAGCAGTCGTGGCCGTACGGCGCCTCGATCTCATGGAACTCGACCGGCCTGCCGAGCGCGCGCAGCGCCTCCTCGATCTCCCTCGACGCGGACGGCGGGTACAGCCAGTCGGAGCTGAAGGCGATCAGCAGCGTCCGCGCCGAGACGCCGTCGAGCGCCCGCGTGAGCGATCCGCCGCCGTGCTGCCGCGCGAGGTCGAAGTACGTGAGCGCGCGCGAGGTGTAGAGATAGGTGTTGGCGTCGAAGCGCTTGACGAACGACTCGGCCTGGTGGCGCAGGTAGCTCTCGACCTCGAACTCCGGCTCGGTGATCGTGTAGCGCAGGTCGTCGGCGAACTGCAGCCGCCGCCCGAACTTCTCCTCCAGCGCCGGCGCGGACAGGTACGTGATGTGGCCGACCATCCGCGCCACCCCCATGCCGGCGTCGGGCGCGCGGCCCGTGCCGTGGTAGTGGCCGCCCTGCCACGCCGGGTCGCGCATGATCGCGTCGCGGGCGATCGCGTTCCAGGCCACGCCCTGCGGATGGAGGGCATGCGTACTGGCGATCGCGACGACGGCGTCGACCTGATCGGGGAACAGGATCGCCCACTCCAGCGCCTGCATCCCGCCGAGCGAACCGCCGGCCACCGCCGCGAGCCGGTCGATGCCGAGCGCGTCCAGGAACGCGCGCTCGGTCCGCACCATGTCCGCGACCGTGAGCACGGGGAAGTCGGAGCCGTACGGACGGCCGGTCGCCGGGTCGATCGACGACGGTCCCGTCGTGCCGCGGCAGCCGCCGAGCAGGTTCGTGGAGACGACGAAGAAGCGGTCGGTGTCGAACGCCTTGCCGGGGCCGATCATCCCGTCCCACCAGCCGAGGCCCCGGCCGGCCGTGCCGTCGCGGTCCTCGGCGCCGAACCCGTCGCGCGTGCTCTCTTCCGGCGGTGCCTTGGCGAAGCCCGCCGCGTGGGCGTCGCCGCTCAGCGCGTGGCACACCAGGATGACGTTGTCGCGCTCGGGGGACAGAATGCCGTACGTCTCGTACGCCACGCGGACCGGGTGCAGCTCCCGCCCGCAGTCGAGCCGCACCGGCTCCGGCAGGTCGAGGTATCGCGTTTCGACCGTGCCGGCCGAGCCGGCCGCGAGTGTCGAGACAGCCTTCGCCATGGGGGCTATGGTGCCCGGCTTCGCCGGTGTATTGTCAAGCATTCCGGTAGGAATACGGGGAGCGAGAGAGGCGTCACACACCATGACCACGGTCGTCAACGGAGTCAACGTGCAGGCACTGCTCGACGCGCGTGAAGCGCTGAAGGGCGCGCCCGAGGCCGCTCAGTTCACCTGGCGGGCGTCCTCGACATGGCAGAACGGGGTCCACAGCAGGACGACGATCCAGAACTTCTTCGGCCTCGGCCAGGAGCAGAACCACAAGACCGAGGCGGTCTTCGACGCGGACCACCCCGAGGTCTTCGCGGCGGAGGACAACGGCATCACGCCGATCGAATACCTCCTCGTCGGCCTGGCGAGCTGCCTGACGGCGGGCGTGGCGTCCGTCGCGCAGAACCGCGGCATCCAGCTGCGCTCGGTCGAGGCGACCGTCGAGGGCGCGCACGACATCCGCGGCATCCTCGGTGTCGACGGCGACGTCCGCAACGGGTTCAATGACATCAAGGTGACGTTCACCATCGACGCGGACGCGTCGCAGCAGGACATCGAGGCGCTGGTGGCCCAGTCCCAGAAGCGCTCCGCCGTGTTCGACGCCCTGACGAACCCGACCGACGTCACCGTCGAAGTCGCCTGAGGGGCCGAGCCATCGAACGCGTCACGACGGTCGTCATCGGCGCGGGGCACGCGGGCCTCGCCGCGAGCCACTTCCTCGGCGACCGGTCGATCGACCACGTCGTCCTGGAACGCGGCGAGGTCGCGAACTCCTGGCGGCGCGAACGCTGGGACTCGCTGCGCCTGCTCACCCCCAACTGGCAGAGCCGCCTGCCGGGCCACCGTTACGATGGCCCGGACCCCGACGGCTACATGACCATGGGGGAGGTCATCGAGTTCATCGAGCGCTTCGCCAAGGTCTCCGACGCTCCCGTCCGTACCGGCGTCGACGTCACGTCGGTGCGGCGTGCCGGCGACGGATACCACGTGACGACGAGCGGCGGCGAGATCCGCTGCCGGACGGTGGTCATCGCGAGCGGCGCGTGCAACCGGCCGACGGTGCCGCCGTTCAGCGACGCGGTGCCGGCGTCCGTCGAGCAGCTGACGCCGTTCGACTACCGCGGCCCTGACGGGCTGCCCGACGGCGGCGTGCTGGTCGTGGGAGCGTCGGCGACCGGCGTGCAGCTGGCGGCCGAGCTGAGGCGGTCGGGCCGGCCGGTGATCCTCTCCGCGGGGGAGCAGGTGCGGTTGCCGCGCACGTACCGCGGACGCGACGTGCTGTGGTGGATGGACGCCTCGGGGCTGTGGGACCAGCGGTACGACGAGGTGGACGACCTCACGCGGGCCCGGCGGCTGCCCTCGCCGCAGCTCGTCGGCACCCCCGAGCGGACGACGCTCGACCTCAACGCGCTCATGTCGATGGGCGTCGAGCCGGTGGGCCGCTGGGCGGCCGTACGCGACGGGCGCGCGCTGTTCTCCGGCGGCCTGCGCAACGTGTTCTCGCTCGCGGACCTGAAGATGAACCGCCTGCTGGACACCTTCGACGAGTGGGCGCGGACGCACGGCCGTGACGCCGAGGTCGCCCCGCCCGAACGCTTCGCGCCGACGCGCGTGCCCGAGTCGACGCGGCTGCGGCTCGACCTGCGCGGTGGAGAGATCGCCGCGATCGTGTGGGCAACCGGGTTCCGGCCCGACTACGGCTGGCTCGACGTGCCCGTGGTCGACGAGAAGGGCCGGCTGCGCCACGAGGGCGGCGTGGTCGACAGCCCGGGCCTGTACGCGCTCGGGCTGCCGGTGCTGCGGCGCCGCAAGTCCACCTTCATCTACGGCATCGAGGACGACGCGCGCGAGGTCGTCGACCACCTCGCGCGCCACCTGGCCGTACGCCCGTGAGGCATCCGTGCCTGAGCTGAGCCCCACGCGGCACGCGGACACCTTCACCCGGGACCGGATCCTCGCGGTCGAGCCCTGGCCGGATCTCCGCCTGCCGGGCCCGTGGGGCGGCGACTTCAACGCGGCCACACTGTTCGTCGACGGGCCTGCGGCGGCGCATCCGGACCGGACCGCGCTGATCACGGACGCGGGCGAATGGACGTACGCGGAGTTCGCCGCCCGGGTGAACCGTTCCGCCCGGATCCTCGCCGAGGACCTCGCGCTACGGCCCGGACAGCGCGTGCTGCTCCGTGGCCGCAACGGTCCGTGGTTCGCGGTCTGGCTCCACGGCGTCCTGAAGGCCGGCGGGGTGGTCGTGCCGGTGTCCGCGCGGCTGCGCTCCGCCGAGATCGCACAGATCGTGGACATCTGCGAGGCGTCGTTCATCCTGTGCGACGCGGCGGACGCGGACATCACCGCCGCCGTTCCGATCCTCACCTACCCGGATGATCTGCACCGCCGGGCCTCCCGGCGACCGGACGCCTTCAACACCGTCGCGACGGCCGCCGACGACGTGGCCCTCCTCGCCTTCTCCTCGGGGACCACCGGCGTCCCCAAGGCGACCATGCACTTCCACCGCGACCTCGCGTACCTGACCCACCCGGCGCGGCGGGACCTGATGGGCGTGCGTCCCGGAACGCTCATCGCCTCGAACCGGCCGATGACGTTCCCCTACGCTCTCGTGGGCCTGTGCATGATGCCGCTGAGGTACGGCGCGACCGCCCTCGCCCGTCACTTCGACGACGTCGCCGAGTTCTTCGCCGCGGTGGAGGACCGCGACGCCCGGATCGTGCTGTCCGACCCCGGTTCCTACCGCGCCGCCGAAGCGCCTCCCGGCGGGGAGCGTGCCTATTACAGCTGCGCCGAGGCGCTCTCGCCGACCGTCGCCCGGCGCTGGCGCGAGCGTACGGGCAGTGTGCTGCGCAACGCGCTCGGCGTGACCGAGCATCTGTGGCTCGTCACCGGGGCCGCGCCGCTGGGCGACCGGCCGGGCTCGGTCGGGGTGCCGCTGCCGCGATACGACGCGGCGGTGTTCGACATCGCCGGCGACCCGTGCGGGCCCGGCACCCCCGGCCGGCTGGGCGTGCGCGGGCCGACCGGCGTCCGCCTGATCGACCCCGAGCAGCAGCGGGCGGCCGTGCACCGTGGGTACACGCTCACCGGCGACTGGGCGCACCTGGACGCCGACGGGTACGTCTGGCTGTACGGCCGCACCGACGACATGGTGAAGGTGAAGGGCATCCTCGTCGCCCCGGCGGAGATCGAGAACGTGCTCCTCGCACATCCCGCCATCGGCGCGGCCGCGGCGCTCGGCCTGCGGGACGCCGAGCGCGGCGATCGGATGCACGCGTACGTCACCCTCAGGCCGGGCGCGGACGCCGACTCGGTGATCCGGGAGGTCCGTTCGGCACTGGACGCGCGGCTCGCCGACTACCGGCGGCCCGAGCGGCTCGAGGTGCTCCCGGAGATGCCGTACGGGCCGACCGGCAAGATCGACCGCAGGGCCCTCCGAGAGCGGTCAGGTCGTCCGCTCGTAGGCGAGGAGCACGACACCTAGGTCGAAGGCCTTCGTCTCGCGCAGGCGCCAGTGCTTGAGCTCACCGTCGTCGGGGAACAGCCGTTTGCCGCTCCCCGCCACGACCGGATTGATCAACAGCCTCAGCTCGTCCAGCAGTTCATGCTCGATCAGACTGTTGACGAGCTCACCGCTGCCGTAGATCAGGATGTCCTTGCCCGGCTGCTCTTTCAGCTTGGCGACCTCGGCGACGTCGCTGATCACCTCGGCGTTCCAGGCCGGCTCGGTCAGCGTGGTGGAGACGACGTACTTGGGATAGGCGTTCATCCGTTCGGCGAATCCGCGCTCATCGGTGATGTTCGGCCATGCCTGCGCGAAGCCCTCGTACGTCTCGCGGCCCAGCAGCAGGGCGTCGCAGGCCTTCAGCTGCGCGAGCGCGTACTCCTCGACGCTGTCGTCGGGGGTGGGCAGGGACCACTTGTACGGGGCCTCCACCACGCCGTCGAGGGAGATGATGATCGATGCGATGGTCTTTCTCATGGCCGTAACGCTAGGCGGGCGGGCCGGTCGGGCCCCAGGTCCTCATCCGCCACGAAGCGGTCCTCAGACGACAGCGCTCCAGCGGCGCATCGCCTTGCGCAGCGCGCGCGCATCGGCGTAAGCCAGCCGCGCGGCGACCGACTGCATGGTGTGCCGCTTGTCCCGCAGGAGAAGTTCGGCCAGCTCACGCCGGACCGCGTCCACCTCTTCCCGCCAGCCCGTCCCCTCCTCCTCCAGCCGGCGCTGGAGCGTGCGCGGGCTCACCATGAGCCTGCGGCCGACCACGTGCTGGGAGAGCTCCCCCTCGGCCATGGCGTCGGCGATCGCGGACCGGACCTGGTCCAGCCATCCCGGAGCCGGGCGGGCGGCGGCCGCCATGAGCTCGGCGTTGCGGCGCAGGATCCCTCCCAGGCGCAGGTCCGCACCGGGCAGCGGCCGCTCGGCGTCTTCGACGCGGAAGCTGATCTCGTTGTCCCGCGCACCGAAGTCCACCCGGTCCGTGCCGAACAGCTCGACGAGATCGCGGTGGCGGCGCGGCGCGGGGTTGGCGAACTCCACACGTACCGGTGTGACGGCGCGGCCGGTGGCGGTGCGGACGTACCAGAGGTGGCGGGACAGGACGAACTCGTGGTTGGCCGCCGCGGCCGCGGTCTGGTTGATCGCACCCTGCCAGCGGAGCGTCAGCGTCCGGCCGTCCTCGATCACCTCGGCCCGCGTGCCCGGGTCGGAGATCACCTTGCGGTGTTCGACGCCGTTGCGGAACGCCTCCGCGACGGTCCGGCTGTTCACGATCACGTAGTCCCAGACGCCGAGGGCGCCCAGCGGGGCCGCCTGCGCGAGCCGCGCGCCGGTCCCGGGCCTGGTGTCGGCTTCGAGCAGGCGTTCCCAGAGCCGGGCCAATGTGTCGGTCGGCAGCCGCAGCAGATCGTCGCCCGGCAGGTCACCGGGGAGCCCGTGGACCAGCGCGAGTTCGGGCCGGGACAGGCCACAGCTCAGCGCCGCGTCCAGGACTAGACGCACCAGATGGGCGCCTACCGTTGCCTCCGCCATAGTGCCCGTAGCATAGACAGCCGCTCGCGCGTGCCGCGACGCCGCGAGTCCATGTCATCCACGTCAGGGGCGTTCGCGAATGTTGCGGGTCCAGCCGGCGAGCGTGGCCCGCCAGACCTCCGGCTCCTCCGGGCGTCCGGGCACGCCCGGCCGTCGTTGCCAGGGCAGCGGGCCGTCGTCCGGGCGGTACTCCACCCCCAGCGCCGCCAGGCGGGGCAGGTGCGCGTCCAGCCTCCGCCGGAAGTCGGCCGGGTCCCGTTCCGGCGTGCTCCACACCGTCTCGGCGAACGCGGCGAGCCGCGGGAACGCCATGTAGTCCAGGTGCCGCGGCGAGTCGATCAGCTCGGTCCACAGGCAGCACTGTGAGCCGACGACGTGCTCGGCCGCCTCGTCGCCGACGAGCGCGGCCGGGACGGGATCGAAGGAGTAGACGTCGTCGAGGGTGAGCACCGTGCCGAACGGCACCGGCTCGTCCTCGCCTGGCGCCTGCCGGTAGTCCAGGTAGACCGCGGTGTTCGGGCAGGTGACCACGGTGTGTCCGGCCTTGGCGGCGACCACGGCACCCTGGTCCACGCGCCAGGACGCGATCACGGCGCCGTCGGGCGCTCCGCCCTCCAGGATCTCGTCCCAGCCGACCAGCCGCCGGCCGCGCGTCGCGAGGTGGTCGGCGAACCGGCGGACGATCCAGCTCTGCAGCTCCTCCTCGTCGCGCAGTCCGAGCTCGGCGATCCGGCGCTGGGCGGCCGGGCTCGCCCGCCACTGGTCCTTGCGGCACTCGTCGCCGCCGACGCAGACGTACGGGCCGGGGAACAGCTCGACGACCTCGTCCAGCACGTTCTGGAAGAACGTGATCGTGTGCTCCTCGGCGTTCAGCACGTTCTGGCCGATGCCCCACGTCGTGCCGACCTCCAGAGGGGTGTCGAGGTTGCCGAGCTCGGGATGGGCGGCGATCGCCGCCTGCATGTGTCCCGGCAGGTCGATCTCCGGCACCACCGTGATGTGCCGCCGCGCGGCGTAGGCGACGATCTCGCGGATGTCGTCCTGGGTGTAGTAGCCACCGTGAGGGCGGCCGTCCATGGCGCCGTTCCAGCCGAGCTGGCTCTCCCGGCGCCACGCGCCGACCTCGGTCAGCCGCGGGTAGCGTCTGATCTCCAGCCGCCAGCCCTGGTCGTCGGTCAGGTGCAGGTGCAGGACGTTGAGCTTGTGCACGGCCATCAGATCGATGAACCGCAGCAGGTCCGCCTTGGTGAGGAAGTGCCGGGCGACGTCGAGGAGGCAGCCGCGCCAGGCGAAGCGCGGCCGGTCCTCGACGAGTACGGCGGGCAGCGGCAGAGCCGGTCCGGCGGCGGCCTTGCGGAACGCCTCCGGAGGGAGCAGTTGGCGGAGGGTCTGCGCGCCGTGGAAGGCGCCGGCCGCGTCGGCCGCCTCGACGCGTACTCCGCCGGGCCCGGCGGACAGCCGGTAGGCCTCCGGTGGCATGCTCCCCGCGGCGAAGGTGATCCCCGGGCCCGGTCCCGGCAGCAGTTCGCCGCCGGTGACCGGGCTCAGCTCACCCCTCAGCCAGGCGGCCACCGCGCCGAACTCCGGATCGGCGGTGAGGGTGGTGTGCCGGTCCAGGACGAACCGGCCCGGACGGATGTCGAACCGGACGGGCTTCGGGACGATCATTGATCTCCTCGTCGGTCGTGGTCAGGCCGGGTTGAGGTGCGGCCGGCCGGGCTCGATGACGAACGAGCCGGAGGTGTACGCGGCGGCGTCCGGCCGGCTGACGTAGGGCAGCGAGCGGAAGTCGACCCTCATCTCCTTCTTCGACAGCACGGTGCGGACGTAGCCGCGGCGGCCGTTGAAGAACGTCACGTGCGGGTTCTCGTCGAGCAGCACCTGGGTGTTGGGGTACTCGTCCATGCCGTCGCCCGCGGAGGTCACCGACGTCGTGACCAGCTCCACGGCGACCGACTTGGAATCGGGTGCCTGGAAGTCGCGCTTGATCTCGCCCGCCCAGTGGGAGTGCACGTCGCCGGTGAGCACGACCGCGTTGCGCCCGTGGTCGTCGATCGCCGCGGTCACTCGGTCACGGCTGGCGACGTACCCGTCCCAGCCCTCGTTGGAGTACCCGCGGGCCGGGCCGTTCGTCCAGTCCATCTCCATGAAGAAGACCCCCTGGGCGAGCACGTCCCAGGTCGCCCGCGAGTGACGGAGGCGATTCGTCAGCCAGGCCTCCTGCTCGTCGCCCAGGATCGTCCGGTTCGGCGCCAGCCGGTCCGTGCAGTCGTCACCGACGATGCCCGAGCGGCCCCCGTTGCAGGCGTAGAGGTCGCGGTACTGACGGGTGTCGAGCAGGTGGATGCCGGCCACCGAGCCCCAGCGGACGCTGCGGTAGAGATGGAGCGCGGATCCGACCGGCCGCTGCGCGCGGCGGAGCGGCATGTTCTCGTAGAAGGCCTGGAACGCCGCCGCCCGGCGCGGCGGGAACGGCGGGTCGGGCTGCTCGGGCACGTCGCCCGCCCAGGCGTTCTCGACGTCGTGGTCGTCGAAGATGACGACCCATGGCGCGGCGGCGTGCGCGGCCTGCAGGTCCGGGTCGGCCTTGTGCTGGGTGTGCCGCAGCCGGTACCCGGCCAGGTCGAAGCACTCGCCGCCGGCCTGTTCGCGCACCGGCGAGCCGTAGCGCCCGTACTCGTAGATGTAGTCGCCCAGGAAGGCGATCAGGTCCGGGTGGTCCTCGGCCATCCGCCGGTACGCCGTGAACCAGCCGAGCTGGTAGTCGGCGCACGAGGTGAAGGACAGGTTGAGGTCGCGGCTGCCGGTGCCGGGCGCCGGAGCGGTCAGGGTCCGCCCGGCCGGGGAGATCTGGCCGGCCGCCCGGAAACGGTAGAAGTACTCGGCGCCGGGTCGCAGACCGTCGAGTTCGACGTGCACGCTGTGCGCGGCCTCGGGGCGGGCCACCTGGACGCCCCGCCGGACGACCTTGGTGAAACCCTCGTCGTGGGCCACCTGCCATTCGACCGGGATCGGCCGGTCCGGCATGCCGCCGCGCCCGTCCGGTGAGAGGGGATCGACGGCGAGGCGCGTCCACAGGACGACGCCCTGGGGCGCCGGCTCGCCGGAGGCGACGCCGAGCCGGAACACGTCGGTCAGCGGGGCACGGCGCGCCGCCGCGCGCACGGGTGAGACACCCAGTGCGGCGGAGACGCCCAGGCTCGTGCCCCCGGCGATGAGGGAACGCCGGGTGATCATGTGTCTCCTTGGCTACTTGACCAGCGCGTTGCCGTCGGCGACGGCCCGGTCGGCGGCCTGCTGAGGGGTCAGCTTGCCGAGGTACATGTCGTTGAACGTCTGGTTGAGGCGGCTCTCGAACGCGGTGAATCCGGTGGTGATGGGCAGGTTGAAGGTGGTGCCCCTGGACTCATCGAGGAAGGGCGAGACGTCCAGGCCCTTCTTCTTCCAGTAGTCGACGTAGCCCTGGGAGAGACCGTTCAGCGCCGGGAAGACGTAGCCGTCGTCGGACATGATCTTCTGCGCCTCGGGGCCGGACAGGAAGCGGACGAGCTTCATGGCCGCCGCCTTGTGCGGTGTCTTGGCGTAGACGGCCTCGGACAGCCCGTTGATGTTCACCGCGCGTCCGGCCGGGCCCGCCGGCATCGGCGCGATGCCGATGGGGAAGCCGGCGCCGGGAGCCACGAACGGCAGAAGCGCGTTGTTGGCCGGGAACATCGCCACCTGACCGCGCTTGAACATCTCGTTGATCTTGTCGCTGGGCGGGTTGGTCTGCGCGGCCGGCGGGGCCACGTGGTACTTGTTCACCAGGTCGACGCCGAACTGCAGGGCCGATACGGAGGCGGCGTCGTTGAAGGCGTACTTCCCGAACGGCCGGTCCACGATCCTGCCCCCGTTGGAGGCCACCCAGTTCATCCACTGCGTCTGGTAGTGGTTCCAGGACGCGAAGCCGTACTGCTTGACCGTGCCGGCGTCGAACCCGGCCTCATCCGGGTGCCGGCCCTTGTCGTCGACGGTCAGCTTCCGCGCGAGCTGCACGAGAGTGCCCGAGCCGTCGGGCGCCCAGGTGAGCTTGTCCGGCATGGTGACGCCGGCCTTCTTGAACAGGTCCTTGTTGTAGAGCAGCCCGACGATGCCGAAGTCCTTCGGCACGCCGTACAGCTTTCCCTTGTAGGTGTAGGACCGCACGACGTTCGGCTGGTACTGGGCGGTGTCGAGCTTGAGGGAGCTCAGGTCCGCCAGCACGCCCTTGGTCACGAACTCGGGGAACTCCGTGGTCTGCATCCAGAAGACGTCCGGTGCCGTGCCCGCGACCGCGTCCGCGGTCATCTTGGTCCAGTACTGGTCGTAGGGGAGCAGCTCGATCTTGACGTGGATGTTCGGGTCGGTCTTCTCGAAGGCCGCCATCACCTTCTGGTAGCCGACCTTCTGCTGGTCGTCCCAGAGCCGGTACGTGAGCGTGACGTCGCCTCCGGAGTCTCCCGAACCGCCTCCGCAGGCGGCCAGGGTCCAGAGCAGCGCGGCGCCGAGCAGAGCCGCGATCGAACGGAATCGGGGGGAGGACATGGGGCGCTGACCTCTCTACTTCAGTCTTACTTCAGACCGGTGAGGACCACCGAGCGGACGATGTATCTCTGGAAGGCGACGAAGATCGCCACCATGGGCAGCAGCGCGATCAGGCCGGCGGCCGTCATCAGGTTCGGGTCGACGCCGATGGCGCCCTTCAGCCCGGCGATCCCCACCGTGACGACCTTCGTGTCGTCGCCGCTGGTGATGATCAGCGGCCACATGAAGTTGTTCCACGTCGAGATGACCGTGATGATCGCGAGAGTGCCCATGGCGGGCCGGGACAGCGGCAGGACGATGCGCACCAGGATGGTGAGCGGTCCCGCGCCGTCGATGCGCGCCGCGTCCTCCAGCCCGGCGGGCAGGGCACGGAAGAACTGCCGCATGAGAAAGATCCCGTACGGCGTGCCCAGGAGGTACGGCGCGAGCAGTCCCCACCATGTGTTGATCAGGTGCAGCTCACGCATGATGAGAAAGAGCGGAATCATGGTGACCGCGCTGGGCACCATCATCGTGGCGACGTACAGCCAGAACAGCACGTCCCGCCCGCGGAACCGGAGCCGGGCGAACGCGTACGCCGCGAAGGTCGTGAAGACGAGCTGTCCCACGGTCAGCGCCGCGGTCATCAGCACCGAGTGGGCGAGGTAGCCGGCGAAGCCGGAGCGCAGCACGTGGCCGAGGTTGGCGAGCGTGGGCGGCAGTGCGGGCAACCACGGCTGGGTGGAGCTGAGCTGCCGCTGGGTCTTCAGCGCGGTCAGCACGACCAGCAGATACGGGAAGACGGAGACGAAGGCGCCGATGACCAGCGTGGCGTGGAGCGCGGTGCGCTTGACCATGGTCTCTCCTCAGCTCAGGTCGTAGGTGGTGCGCTTGGCGAAGAACCGGACCTGAGCGAGCGTCACCGCGAGGATGAGCAGGAACAGCAGCACGGCGAGCGTTGAGGCGTAGCCGAAGTCGAACTGCCGGAAGGCCGTGTCGTAGATCCGGAAGTTGAGCACCTCCGTGCTGTGGCTCGGCCCGCCGTCGGTCATCGCGAAGACCGTGTCGAACACCTGGAACGCCCCGACCAGATTCGTCACGGTGACGAAGAACGTCGTGGGGTTCAGCAGGGGCAGGGTGATCCGGAAGAACCGCTGGATCGGGTTCGCGCCGTCGGTGGCCGCCGCGTCGTACAGCTCCTGGGGGATGCCCTGCAGGCCGGCCAGGAAGAACAGCATGGTGTAGCCCGTGTACTGCCAGACGTTCACGAGCGCGACGGACGGCAGCGCCCACGACGGATCGGTCAGCCAGTTCGGACCGTTCACGCCGACGACGCCGAGCAGCCGGTTCAGCGCGCCGTCACGCGGGTCGAAGATCCAGGTCCACACCAGGCCCATCACGATCGGCGTCGCCATCCACGGCACCACGAACAGCGCGCGGTAGAACCGGACGCCGCGGACCCGCTCGTTCAGCAGCAGTCCGAGGAGCAGGCCCAGCACGGTCTGCAGCGGGATGCACAGCAGGACGAACAGGACCGTCAGCCACACCGAGTGCCACGTGCCGCCGTCGCCCGCGAGCCGCCGGTAGTTCGCGAGGCCGACGAAGGTCGGTTCGGAGAGCAGTTCCCAGTGGAACAGGCTCAGGCCGAACACGATCAGGAGGGGGAGCAGGAGGAAGGCGAACACGCCGAAGAGGCTCGGCGCGACGAACAGGTAGGCGTACCGGTCCCCACGCCGCCGGCGCCGGCCGGTCACGACCGGAGACTCGGCCGTCAGGTGGGGCGTGGATCCGGCCCGGCCGGGCAGCGGCCTCGCGCTGTGCGTCACGACGGGTCCGTCCTCGTCGGGACCATGAGCCGCCGGGTCGTCTCCAGGCCCCAGGCGTCCAGCGCGGCGATCGGGTCGCTGGACCCGCGCAGCCCGCCGCCGGACTCGATGTGCGCCGCCCACTCCTCGCGTGCCTCGACCTCGGGCCGGGCCATGATGCAGTCGGGGTCGTTGACCCACCATCGGGCGTGCAGGAACTCCCGCGCCGCTCCGGTCAACCGTGCCCCGAGCTGCGACGGCTGGCTCAGGTCACCCGTCTTCGGACGCACCCGCGGGGCGGTGTCCGGGCTGACGCGCATGATGTCGGCCAGGCCGATGCTCGGCAGCATCGGCGCGCCGCACGCGTGGATCGTGGCGTCCGGGCCCGCGGCCGTACGGATGATCTCCAGGCCCCGGCGATAGGCGGTGATCGGATCGACGTCCTCGTGCCGCCGGCCGGGGAGCGCGCCCGCGTACAGGTAGTCGAGCTTGAAGTGGCCGAACCCCAGCGCGGCGAGGTTGCGGAAGACCTCGGCCAGGTGAGCGGCGGCGTGCGGATGGGTGACGTCGAGCACCGCCAGGTCCTGGTCCCACATGGTCCCCGCGTGCGCGTCGCCGACGAGCCAGCCGGGATGGTCGCGGAAGGTACGGCTGTTCCGCCCGACGAGGAACGGCGCGACCCAGATGCCCGCCCGCCGGCCCGCCTCGCGGATGCCGCCCACGGCCCGCTCCAGCGACCCGAACTCCGGGCGGAGCTCCAGCCAGTCGCCGATCCCGGCCTCATAACCGTCGTCGATGAGGAACATGTCGGCGTCGACGCCGTGCCGCTCGGCGAGGGCGAGGTTCTCGAGGATGTCCGCGTCGGTGACCTTGTCCCAGTAGCCGTACCAGGAACACCACATGGGCGGCACGGCCGGGAACTCCGTCGGCGCGTGGCCCGACGCGATCGTCCGCGCCCATTCGCGGAGCGCCGTGCCGAGGTCGCCGTCGGCGTCCCGCCGCGTCACCGGGCCGTCCGCGGAGACCACCAGCCGGTCGCCGCGCTCACGGACCCGGATGGAGGGCACCTGGGTAGGGCCGGGACCGGAGAAGACCGAGACCGGGCCGCCGTCTCCGGGGTCCACCGCCAGCAGGCCCTCGCCCTGGAACGTTCCGGCCGGGACCGGGGTCTCCGGGCGGTAGCAGATGACCTGCACGTTGGCGTCGGCGGGCCTCGGCGGGGTCTCGCCGAGCCGGTAGGCGCCGGTCGGGCTCCACGACTGCCAGCCGAACTCGAACACCCGTGTTCGGGGGGTGAGACGTGTGATCTCACCGACCTCGGTGAACGGCATGCTTTCACCCCCAGGGGCGCGACTTATTAAGGAGAGCATCATTAGTAGCACCGCCAGCGAGAGGAGGCAATGCCTGACATGTGGGACTCTGTCGGCGTACGCTAGGCTTACCGGATGGATCGCCGCCTAGTGGATCTGCGGGTTAAGAAGGGGACCTTCTGATGTCGACCATGCCGCCGAGGGGTGGTGATCTGTCCAGACTGCGACAGCTCAACGCGCTGTCCGTGGTCCAGTCCCTGCGCGGTGCCGAGCCGCTGACCTTGTCGGCGCTGGCGCAACGCACCGGCCTGTCACGTCCCTCCACCAAGGAGGTCGTCGACGAGCTCACGCAACTGGGATGGGTGGAGGAGGTCCCCCCGGCGCCCGGCACGATGGGCCGGCCGGCGCGGCGTTACCGGTTCCGGGCGTACGTCGGTCACCTGGTGGGCGTCGACATAGGAGCGCACAACGTCCGCGCGGCGCTCGCGGACCTCGACGGCAACGTCCTGGCCGAGACGCGTCGTCCCGCACGGCCCGACGCGCCGCTCGATGAGCGGTTGACCGCGATCGAACGCGCGGTGGTGAGCTGCCTGGACCTGGGCGGCATGACCATGGCCGACCTGTGGACGGTGGCCGTCGGCACCACCGGGCTCGTCACCCCCGAGGGCCGCGTCATGCTCTCCGCGGGGATCACCGCGTGGAAGGATCTCGACCTGGCCGGCCTGCTGGGCGAGATGTTCCCCTGCGGGGTGCTGATCGAGAACGACAGCCGCCTGGCGGCGTTGGCCGAGACGAGGCGTGGCGTGGCGCGCGGGGCCAGGGACGTGGTGTTCCTGCACGTCGGACGACGTATGGGCACCGGATTGATCATCGATGGCAAGCTGCATCGGGGTTTCGGCGCGGCGGCCGGTGAGATCGTCATGTTGCCGGAGACCCGCTGGACCACCGCGCCGGAGGACCTGAACAACGCCGCGATCGTGCCGGAGGGCACCCCGGTGGAAGACGCCGCCGGCTACACGCTCGCGGCGGCCAGGAACGGCGACCCGGCCGCGCTGGAGGCGGTCGATCGGTACGTCGAGAAGCTGGCCGTCGGCACGGCCGCGGCCGTCCTCATGCTCGATCCGGAGATCGTGGTCCTGGGCGGTGGTTTCTCCCGCTCGGCCGACGTGCTGCTGCCGCCGCTGCGCGACCGCCTGGAGAAGGTCTGCCTGCGCATGCCCCGCCTGCGCGGATCCACGCTGGGGGACGAGTGCGTGGTGCTGGGCGCCATCGACTACGCCATCGACCACCTCGACCGGCTGTTCTTCCCGGCCGACGGAGCCGCGCTCCGCCCGCCGTCACGCCCGGAACCCCGGGCGACGACTCCGGCCGGACACTCGTCGCGATAGCCGGATCCCGGCGGCGAAATGCCGTGCTCAGAACGCATGGAGCCCTGGCCCGTCATGCGGCTTGGTTGGACAGTCGCCTCAAAGTCGGCCAAATTGGGACAGTAGCCTGTAAACCAGAGTTCCCCTTGGGGCGTCGGAACACTCCTGCGAGCCCTGAGATCCGTCAGGAGGACCACGTGCCGGGCTGGCCGAGTATCGACAGGGCCGAGGACGAGCGGCTCGCGCAGTCGCTGTGGGCGGGAGAGATGACCGCCCTGCCAGAGATCTACGACGCCTACGCGCCACGGCTCTTCGACTACTGTCACGTTCTCCTGCGTGACGAGGAGGCCGCCGGGCTCGCCTTGCACGACGCGCTGATCACCGTACAGGAGCGCATCGGGGACCTGCCGGACGTGCGGCTCTTCCGCGGCTGGCTGTACGCCGTGACCCGCCGCGAATGCCTGCGCCGGCGGGCGCAGGACGACCTGCCGGCCCACCGGCGGCCGGCGGCCGAGGCGGACGGCTTCGGCGGCGACGACGCGATCCGCCGACTGGTGCACACGGCGCTGCTCGTACTGGACGGATCCCAGCGCGAGGCGCTCGACCTCTCGCTCCGCCACGAACTCGACTCCCACGAGCTCGCCGAGATCCTGTCCGTACTGCCGCACGAGGCGTCCGTACGCGTCGCGCAGGCGCGTCAGGACCTGGACCACGCGTTCACCGCGGTGGTCGTGGCGGCGACCGGCCGGAAGGAGTGCCCGAGCGTCGCCGAGATGGCCGGCTCGATCGACGAACCGCTCGACGCCGAGGCGTACGGCAGTATCGCCCGGCACATCGCGAACTGCCGGACCTGCAGCGCGCACGGCAACCGCAAGGTCGCAACCGCGCGGCTGTTGGATGAGATGCCGACGGCCGCCCTCCCGGCCGCCTTGCGCGCCCACGTGCTGAACACCGCCGTCGCCCCGGAGTCCGCGAACCTCCGCCACACGATCGCGCTGCGCGCCGAGCCACCGGCCGACGGTGAACCCGGTCCCGAGCCGCAGCGACGCAGGCGCTCGACGCCAGGGCTCGTGCCCGCCATCGTCGCCTGCTGCCTCCTCATCGTCGGCGGGATCCTCCTGGTGCGACCGGGCTCCGGACAGAGTGATGTCGACGGCGAGCAGGCCATCGGCGCGTCGGAGAGCCCTGGAAGCGCCGCCCCCGGCGGGGCGTCGCCCTCCGACTCCGCGATTCCCAGCCCCAGCCGTACGAGCGGTGACGGCGGCGGTGGGAGCAAGGACAACAGCACGGCCGTCGCCAGGCCGAGCAGGACCCCGGCACCCACGCCGCCCCGGCGTTCGCCGACGCCGCCTCCGCCACCCCCGCAGCGGCCGGGCACGCTGTCGGTGTCGGGCTGCCGGATGAACGACGGCGACCGCTGCTCGGCCACGGTGACCGCGCACGGCGGCCCGGCCGAGTGGAGGGTGACGGGCACCAGCGCGAACGTCAGCGCCGGCGGCAGCGGCACACTCACGGCCGGACAGACCGCGTACGTCACGGTCACCCGCCGCGTCATCATCTGCCTCGGCGGCGGCAGCGGCTCGGTGTCCTTCAACTCAGGCGCACACGCACCGGTCACCTGGGACTGCTGAAGCCCAGGCGGCGCCCTTCGGAGCGTCCAACCGGACCTGGCCCGGTCGGCCTCTTGCAGCCACAGCTCAGCCGCGCCGACGGACGATCTCCCGCATCCCTACACAGGGGCGCGGCGGACGGGATGGACAGGTGCCGGATCGCAGGACGCCGATCGCACCGGTTCCGCCTGTGACGAGCACTCTCATTTCAAAATCGCAATCCGGCAACCGTCGTTCGGCGGCGAATCTCGAGAGTTCCGTTCATGGTGCAATCCGGATTACGGGCTGAAGCGTCCAACCTTCAGTGCGGCGGGGGAGGGTGAGCATGGCAGATCTACCGCCTCGGCCTAAGCCCAGCTCTGTGGACGACTTGGATTATCGTCGCCCGCCCAGATGGATATGGGGCGTGTTCGCGAGCTGGCTGGTGTTGGTGGGCGGTTGGATGCCGATCTCCGTGCTTGTCGTTGCGCACCGCAAGGGTCTGCCGGGCGCGAGTCTGCTTCTGTGGCTGGCGGGTATTTCGCTGCCACTTAGCAGCTTGGCCGCGACAGTGGCGTTCGGATTCGTCCTCGGCCGGTGGGTTCCTATGATCAGTTCACGGGTCAAGATCGGTTGTGCCGCCCCGGCCGGCTGCCTTTCGTGGGTGCTCTGGTTCGCGATCGCCTATGCCATACCCATTGCCGGTGTCAGTGCCAGTGATGACGTTTCCACGGATGACAGCGGAGCGTTCGGCGTGATTGTCCTCGGGCCGCCTGTGCTGCTTCTCATCATTGTTCTGCTCAGGCTGGGCGTCGAAAGAGGAGCCGCGCGGCGCGCGCATGCGACCGACCACGCCGAATGAACGAATCGCCGGCAGCTCTGGTCATGGCGCGGTGGGAGGGTCCGGCCGGCGGGTTCGGATGCGAACGGCACGGTCGGTGGCCACGTTCGCTTCGATCAGTGGCCAGGGCGGCGCGACCGCAGCCCGGTAGTGCGCGTGCAGCGCCCGGCCGACCGTCGTGCGGATTTCGTCATCGCCGTCGGCCAGGCCGCGGGCCCAGACCGAGCGGCCCTGCTGGCTCTGCAGCCGGGCGAGCTGGTCGGCTGAGGCGAAACAGTGCGGCATCGCGTGGTACTGGGCGTTTAAGCCATGCCTGAAAGGGTCTGTGGAGCGGCCGTACTTTGGCGCATGTTTGTCGAACACGCAGCGTCGGCCGCAGAGGGCCGGCCGAACAGGAGAGCGTGATCAGGACGGCGTGACGCGCTGTGGTCAGAGAAGAGATCAGGCACATGAGATCGAGTACCAGGAAAGCCGTAGTCGGCTTGGCGGCCGCGGCGGCACTCACCGCTTCCACCGTGGTGGCAACGTCCAGTCCAGCCGGCGCCGCGTCGTGGAATGGGTGCAAGGCAGGTTATTCGTGCTACTGGGGTAACACAGGCACCGGAGGCGTTCCGTGGCTCGCCCCATCGCCCGGGTGGCACACGCTCTATTTCCACGTCTACTACCTGTGGAACCGAGGAGGTTCACAGGTCTGGTTCTACAACTCAAAAAAGGCAGACCCAAATAAGTGGGACGGCCCTTACAAGATCGGTTACCAGGGCAGCGTCTCCGATTACCTGGCTGAGCAGGTTTACATCGGGAACCGCTGACCAAGCCCAACGAGGCGAGGCCCGTTCAGGGGAGAGATCCGGGGCGGCGAAGGCCGACCCCGGAACGGATCTTCCCCCAGATCGTTCAGTCGTGGAGTGCTCCACCTTCACCACCGTGGCCTGGCCGCTCCCCACGCGGGGTGGGACGACGACGGGATGACCGGGCCGGGCGATGCCGCGCGCGCCCAAGGGTGAACGATTGCGTGTCTGGTCCTGTTCGGTGGGGCGGTGGCTGACGGCCGCTGCGCTGGTAGATGCTGAGGTCATGGGCTGCACGGAACGGCCCGCATTACCTCCCCGGTAATCGCCGGTGGGCGGGGGGATGGATAGCGTGCGGGCACTATGGTTACCGCAACCGCCACCCGGCCCGTCGGGGATCTGCTGCGTGACTGGCGTCGCCGGCGCAGGCTCAGTCAGCTCGAACTGTCCAACGAGGCGGGGATCTCCACCCGTCACCTCAGTTTCCTCGAGACCGGGCGCGCCCGGCCGAGCCGGGACATGGTGCTGCGGCTCACCGAGCGACTCGACGTGCCCCTGCGCGATCGGAACGGGCTGCTCATGGCGGCCGGGTTCGCGCCCGTCTACCGGGAGCGGTCGATCGACTCGCCCGAGATGCGGCCGGCGCGGCAGGCGCTCAACCGGGTGCTCGACGGGCACGAGCCGTACCCCGCCCTCGTCGTCGACCGGCTCTGGAACCTCGTCATGGCGAACGAGGCGGCCATGCTCTTCCTGGAGGGCTTGCCCGAGGACCTGGTGCGCCCGCCGATCAACATCCACCGTCTCGCGCTGCATCCGCGGGGGCTCGCCGCGCGTGCGGTCAACCTGCCGGAGGTGCGGGCGCATCTCGTCGCGCGGATGGCCCGGCAGGTCGCGCTGACCGGTGACCCGCAGCTCACGGCCCTGCACGAGGAGACCCGGGCGTACGGCGGCGACGATGACGGCCCGCACGAGCCCTCGCACGACATCGCGCTGCCCACCCGGCTGCGGTACGACGACCAGGTGCTCGCCTTCTTCAGCACCGTCACGACCTTCGGCACCGCCGAGGACGTCACCCTCGCCGAGCTGGCCATCGAGGCGTTCTTCCCCGCCGACGACGAGACCGCCGCCTTCCTGCGACGACGTGCCGAGGCACGGCACGGCTGAGAATCGACCAGCGGATCCGCGCGGGTGATCCGGCGTTCGAGGTGCACCGCAGGGAACGGCACGGCGATGGATACCGGGAAGGCGTTCGGTTCATCCTGGGCGAGCGCGAGGCGCTTCTCTCCGTGGCATGAGCGGTCCTATCGGTCGATGCGGTCGTAGTGGATGTGGTCGGCGGGGACGCCGAGCTCGTCCAGGGCCGTGACCGTGCGCTGGATCATCTCCGGCGGTCCCGCGACGTAGGCGTCGTGACGCGACCAGTCGGGGAACCGGTCGAGGACGCCCGGCACCATGCCGTGCATGCCGTCGTACGACGGGTCCTCGGACACGACCGGGACGACCCGCAACCACGGCGTCCGTTCCTCCAGGGCCCGCAGGTCCGGCAGGTCGTACAGGTCGGTCTCGGTGCGCGCGCCGAGGAGCAGGTGGATGTCGCGGCGCAGGTCCTTCTCGACCGCCTCCTCGACCAGGGCCTTGAGCGGTGCGAGGCCGGTGCCGCCGGCGACGCAGAGGATGGGGCGGTCGGAGTCGGGGTCGAGGGTCATCGTGCCGGCCGCGTGGCCGAGCAGCAGCGTGTCGCCGATCCTGGTGTGCCGGACGAGCGCCCCGCCGACCCATCCCGCGGGCAGCGCGCGTACGTGGAAGCGCAGCAGGCCGTCCGGGCGCGGGGCGTTGGCGACGGAGTACGGCCGCCACGTCCACGGCCAGCGCGCGGTCTGCACGGTGACGTACTGGCCCGCGCGGTAGGGGAGCGGCGAGCCGGGGCGTACGGTCAGCGCCGCGATGTCGGGCCGGCGCAGCTCGTGCTCGACGACCTCGGCGGTCCACCACGGCGGCAGCGGCGACTCCTCGGCGGCCTCGGCCATCATGTGGGCCGCGGTGGCGTAGGCGTGCCGCCATGAGCACTCCATCTCGGCGGTCCACGCGTCACCGCCGAACTTACGCAGCGTGGCCAGCAGCGCCCGCCCCATCGCGTCGTAGTGCTCGCGCGTCACCCCGAACTTGTGGTGGTCGCGGCCCAGCCGGGACAGGAGCGTCGAGAGAGTGCCCGGGCTGTCGATGCTCCAGACGATCTCCCGGATGGCGTGGAAGAAACGATCGCGCTGCCGGTTCATGGCCGGTGGGAAGAGGGCGCGCAGGTGCGGATTGTCGGCGAATAGGCGGCCGTAGAAATAGCCCGAAATATCCTCCTCTCTCCCCTCGAATAGGGCAAAACTCTCCTTGATGATCCGGGGATTCACCGATTTCATCAATCCCCCCACTGTCGGTTCGATGACCTCGATCACTTTTCCCCCGCAGGAAGTTTCGCATCTCACCAGGGAGAACATCAACCACCTACGGCGGCAGAGTCCGGGCATATACGTACTGTAATCGGTAATCGACTATTTATGCTCGGAGAGTGATTGCCGGGCGGTGACAAATACCAACCGGTATAAGATCGTTTTACGGGCGGCGCTGATATCCTCCACTTCAAGAGTGTTATAAGAAATTCCAACGAGTTCGAAGGATCATTGACTCGGGGGCGGGGTTCCGTCATCCCGTGCCGAGGCGTCGCCGGGCGGTGGCGTCCGGTCCGGGGGCGGTCCGCAGGTGCCCCGGCGACCGCGCCCGGAAGGCGGCTTATCGGGGGCTTGGTGGGGATGGGCCCGAAAAGCGCGACTATGCGCAATGATGATCACAAGCGATCGAGGCGCCCGTAGGCGCGGCGTCAAGGAGGGGGCTCTGGCATGGCAGGGGCGACGTACGGTGCGGGTCCCCCGCTCATCGGAATCACGGCCGGCATCGAGGCCGCCCGCTGGGCCGACTGGGTACGGGAGGCGGTGCTGGTCCCGGTGGCGTACCAGCGGGCGGTGGAGCGAGCGCGTGCGGTCCCCGTCCTCGTGCCGCCCTCGGTGCGCGCCACGATCCCGGTCCTCATCGAGCGGCTCGACGGCCTCATCTTCTCCGGCGGCGGCGACCTCGAGCCCTCCCGGTACGGCGAGGAGCCGCACGAGCAGACCGGCCCGCCGCAGCCGCACCGCGACCGCTTCGAGCTCGCGCTCCTGCGCGCGGCGATCGACGCCGACCTGCCCTTCCTCGCCATCGGCCGGGGCATGCAGGCGCTCAACGTCGTACGCGAGGGCAGCCTGATCCAGCACTTGCCCGACGTCGTCGGCGGGCACGCGCACGAGCCCTCGCCGGGCCGGTTCGGCCGGCACCCGGTCCAGATCAGCGCGACCAGCATGCTCGGCAAGACCCTCGGTGACCACGCCGAGGTGATGAGCGGCCACCACCAGGCGGTGCGGCGGCTGGGCAAGGGCCTGTCGACGGTCGCGTGGGCCGACGACCAGATCATCGAGGCGATCGAGCTCCAGGGGCACCGCTTCGGCATCGGCGTGCAGTGGCACCCGGAGGAGGCCGACGACCCACGCCTCATCGAGGCGCTCGTCGCCGAGACCCGAGGCTGAGACGCACGGCCCCGGGCGTACGCAACGCCTGGGATATGGTCGGCGCGAGCCGAGTCTGGAGGTCGAGCGCATGCCGCTGCATCCGCAGTCAGTCGCGTTCCTGGAGGTCATGCGGACCGGCGCGGCACCGGCGGAGCCCGACCTCGCCGCGATGCGCGCCGCCACCCGGATGAGCCCGCACCGGGGCGCCGGGCCGGAGCTGAAGGCGGTCGAGGACGCGGCCGTCGGCGCGATCCCGATCCGCACCTACCGCCCCGCGGACGGCGTGCTGCCCGCGCTCGTCTACTTCCACGGCGGCGGCTGGTCGATCGGCGACCTGAACTCCGCCGACCCGATGTGCCGCCGGCTCGCCGCCGAGGCGGGCTGCGTCGTCGTCAGCGTCGACTACCGCCTGGCGCCCGAGCACCCGTTCCCGGCCGCGGTCGAGGACGCCTTCGCGGTGACGACCGACGTCGTACGGCGCGCCGGGCACTACGGGGTCGCGCCGGACCTGGTGGCCGTGGGCGGCGACAGCGCCGGCGGCAACCTCGCGGCCGTCGCCGCGCGCCTCGCCCGCGACGAGGGCATCGCGCTCGCCCACCAGCTGCTGATGTGCCCCAACACCGACTCCGGGCTCGACTCGCCCAGCTTCACCGAGTTCGGTGAGGGCTACGGCCTGAGCGCGGCCTCGATGGCCTGGTTCTTCGGGCACTACCTCGGCAGCGCCGACCGCTGCGACCCGCGGATCGCGCCGCTGCGCGCCCCCGACCTGTCCGGGCTGCCGCCGGCGACGATCCTCACGGCCGAGTACGACATCCTCCGCGACGAGGGAGAGGCGTACGCGCACGCCCTCGCCGCCGC
Source organism: Actinoallomurus sp. CA-142502 (assembly GCF_050936355.1). Lineage (NCBI taxonomy): Bacteria > Bacillati > Actinomycetota > Actinomycetes > Streptosporangiales > Thermomonosporaceae > Actinoallomurus > Actinoallomurus sp. CA-142502. Next base: position 5,952,122 of record NZ_JBNJMY010000001.1, on the reverse strand, counting down.
CGGCGTGCCGGTCGAGCTGCGCCGTTTCGACGGCATGATCCACAACTTCAGCACGATGCCGGAGGTGTTCGACGACGCCCACACCGCCCGTGTGTGGGCGGCCGGCCGTCTCCGGCGGTCTTTCGGTCAGGAGGAGCGATGAGTTACGCGTCGTACGAGCGGCTGAAGATCGACTGGGCCGCCGACGGTGTCCTGCGAGTGACGCTGAGCGCGCCCGGACGGCTCAACGCCGTCGACGCGACCGGCCACCGCGAACTCGCCGAGATCTGGCGCGACGCGGACGCCGACGACGACGTGCGCGCCATCGTCGTCCGGGGTGAGGGCACGGCGTTCTCGGCCGGCGGCGACCTCGACATGATCGAGGAGATGATGGCCGACTACGACGTGCGCTCCCGCGTCCTGCGCGAGGCGCGCGACATCGTCTACAACGTCATCAACTGCGCCAAGCCGGTCGTGAGCGCGATCCAGGGTCCGGCGGTCGGCGCGGGACTCGCCGTCGCCCTGCTCGCCGACATCTCGGTCGCCGGCCGCACCGCGAAGATCATCGACGGCCACACCCGCCTCGGCGTCGCCGCCGGTGACCACGCCGCGATCGTCTGGCCGCTGCTGTGCGGGCTGGCCAAGGCCAAGTACCACCTGCTGCTGTGCGAGCCGCTGACGGGCGAGGAGGCCGAACGGATCGGCCTGGTCAGCGTGTGCGTCGACGACGACGAGGTGCACGAGAGGGCGCTGGAGATCGCCGGCCGCCTCGCCGGGGGAGCGGCACAGGCCATCGGGTTCACCAAGCTGGCGCTCAACAACTGGCTCCGCACGGCCGGCCCCGCCTTCGACGCGTCGCTCGCGATGGAGTTCTTCGGCTTCGGCGGCCCGGACCTGCGCGAGGGCGTCCGCGCCCTCCGCGAGAAGCGGCCGCCGCGGTTCTGAGCGGCGGTCAGGTGAACCGCTCCTGGAGGGCGGCCAGGCCGGTCGCGAAGATGCCGCGGGCGAAGGTCTTGGTCAGCCACGCCTCGTCCTGGGCGTCGGCGTCGTAGCGGGCGAACCACTCGGCGAACGCGAGCCCGGTGTCCGTGACCGGCGCCACCCGCAGCGTCGCGCGGTAGGACCGTACCGGGAACGGGCCCTCGAACAGGTCGTACGTCGAGGAGCGCTCGCCGTCGTCCAGCGCGACCAGGCGCTCGCGGAACACCTCGCCGCCCGGTCCCGTCAGCCGGCGCACCGAGCCGACCTGGTCGCCGGCGCCGTGCTCCAGCTCGGCGGTCACGATGCCCGGATGCCACTCGGCGATGTTGCCGAAGTCGCGCAGGTACTCCCACACCCGATCGGCGGAGACCGGCAGGACCGTGCTGGCGTACGGCTTGGGCATCGCAATCGCTCCTGGTGTTGTGTTCTCCTGGATGAGGTTCCCCTCGATGCGGGGGAGCACGCGCGGACCAGGAGGGCGGATGCTGCTCGGAGACCTCGCTCACCGCGGCGGCGCGCTGTGGCCGTCGCGCACCGCCTTCGCCTGGACGGGAGGCCGCCGCACGTACGGTGAGCTGGCCCGGCGCGTCGAACGGCTGGCCGGGGTGTTCGCCGCCGCGGGCGTGCGGGCGGGAGGCCGCGTCGCGCTGCTGACCGTCAACGCGCCGGAGGCCCTGGAGACCGCATTCGCCGCGTCGCTGCTCGGCGCGTGCGTGGTGCCGCTCAATACCCGCCTGGCGCCGGCCGAGATCCGCTTCCAGGTCGAGGACGCCGGCGCCGTGCATGCGGTGGTGCATCCCGCGCTCGAACCGCTCGCCCGCGCGTCCGGGCTGCTCGGCCTGGCCCACTGGGTGATCGGCGAGGAGCTGGAGACCCGGCTCGACACCGCCACCGGCCCTCACACGGCGCGGCCGGACGACGACAGCCCGGTGATCAGCCTCTACACCTCCGGGACGACCGGACGGCCGAAGGGCTGCCTGCTCACGAACCGCGGCTGGGTGGCGGCGACGGCCAACGCCGTCCAGGGGCTGGGCGTCACCGCCGGCGACCGGCTGCTCGCGACGCTGCCGCTGTTCCACGTCGCCGGGTACGGCGCGGCGCTCGCGCACCTGGCGATGGGCGGCACCGTGGTGTTCCCGTCCGGCGCCGGCCTGGACGAGACGTGGTCGCTGGTCGGCGAGCACGGCGTCACCGTGGCGATCTTCCCGGCCGGCACGCGCCGGGCGTTCCGGCACCCCGCCGCCCGGCCCGTCCGCCTGGTGTACGGCATGGCGGGCACCGAGCGGGCCGCGACGCTGCGGATGCTCGCCGAGGCCGGCGTGGACTACCGGGGCGTGTACGGTTCGACCGAGGCGGGCAACTTCGTGTCCGTCTCCACGCTCGCCGAGGAGCTGGCCCGGCCGGGCACCGTCGGCCGCCCGCTGCCCGCCTTCGACGTGGCGGTCGACGCGCCGCCCGGCGAGGCAGGGGAACTGCTGGTCCGTGGCCCGTCGATGATGGCCGGGTACGCCAACCTGCCCGAGGCGACCGCCGACACGCTGCGCGATGGATTCCTGCACACGGGCGACGTGATGCGCCGCGACGACGACGGATACCTCTTCTTCGTCGACCGCGCCAAGGACATGATCAAGTCGGGCGGGGAGAACGTCTACTCCGCCGAGGTCGAACGCGTGCTGCTCGCCCACCCGGCCGTCGGCGACGCCGCGGTCATCGGCGTGCCGGACCGCCGCTGGGGCGAGGCGGTCAAGGCCCTGGTGGTGGTCCGCGAGCCGGTCGGCGCCGAAGAGCTGGACGCGCACTGCCGCGAACGCCTCGGCGCCTTCAAACGCCCACGCTGGTACGAGTTCGCCGAGGCGATCCCGCGCAACCACTCCGGCAAGATCCTCAAACGCGACCTCCGCGCGGCACACGACCCGGCCGTGGCCGTACGCCTCCCGGAGCGTTCCTAGGATCCGGGGCCGCTCCCCGTCAGCAGCCGGTTCAGTTCGTCTCCCGCGTCCTCGTACCCGGCATCGCGGACGCGCCGCAGCTCGCGCAGGTCGCCGGCCCCGGCCGCGCGCCGGGTCAGCAGGAACCCGGCCCGTATGGAACCCTCGTCCAGCAGTTCGCGGGTCGCTGAGGCGAGCCGGCGGGCGCTACGGAGCCGGCGGTCCGCCCCGGCTGGACGCGGCCTCCGAGATCCCCGTCCTCATCCAGGGCATGGTCAACGCGGCGTCCCCGGCGTGGCGGCGGCTCGACACGCTCATCCGCGACGCGATGCTAGGAGAGACTCGAGGCGACGGCTCTGAGTTCGTCGAGTGACTCGCGGATGAGCCGCGGCAGGTCCTTCCGCTCGCCCTCGGCGATCCAGCGGGCGAACGCGACCTTGAAGACGGCGATGCCCGCCTCGGCGGCCAGGCTCGCGGTCAGGTCCGTGACGCCGCGCCCGCGCAACGCGGCGGTGAGCGCCGAGGCGAGGGACGCCAGCTTGATCAGCTCGCGCTCGCGCAGCTCGGCGTTCGCGTCGATGACGGCCTGACGCTGCCGGGCGGACTCGCGGTCCAGGAGCACGGTGTCGGCGGCCGCCAGGGCGGCGGCCACCGCGTCGATCGGCCCGGCGGAGTCCGGCGCGTCGGCGACGGCCCGTACGAACAGGTCCTCCAGCACGGACCCGCCGGCGAACAGGACCTCACGCTTGTCGGCGTAGTGCCGGAAGAACGTGCGCTCCGTCAGCCCCGCCCGCTTGGCGATCTCCGCGACCGTGGTCTGTTCGAACCCGTGCTCGCTGTAGAGCTCCATCGCCGCCTGCGCGAGGCGCCCGCGCGCGTTCGGCTGCCATCGACCCATGCGCAGATCCTAGTTGATGTCAGCGACTGACATGCCTATGATGACGATGACAGCGACTGACATCGGTCTCTGGTCCTCGCGCACGCTCCGCGTCGAGGGCACCCACTCATCTGGAGGTTTCGTCATGCGCGTTTTCGTCACGGGCGCGTCCGGCTGGATCGGCTCCGCCGTCGTTCCCGAACTCATCGGCGCGGGCCACCAGGTCACCGGGCTGGCTCGCTCGGACGCCTCGGCCGCCGCCCTCACCGCGGCCGGGGCGCAGGTACGGCGCGGCACCCTCGACGATCTCGACGTCCTGCGAGACGCTGCGGCCGCGTCGGACGGGGTGATCCACCTCGCGTTCAAGCACGACATCGCCTTCTCAGGCGACTTCCAGGGCGCCGCCGACGCGGATCGCCGCGCCGTCGAGATGTTCGGCGAGGTGCTCGCCGGTTCCGACCGGCCGTTCGTCCTCGCCTCCGGGCTGCTCGGGCTCGCGCCGGGGCGGGTGGCGACCGAGCGGGACGGACGCGAGCCGGCTCCGGGGGAGCCGGGCGAGGGTCCGAGCGTCCGGCAGGCGACCGCCCGGTTGACACTCTCGTTCGCCTCCCGCGGCGTCCGCTCGTCCGTGCTGCGGCTGCCCCCGACGGTGTACGGCGACGGAGACCGCGGCTTCCTGGCGGCCGCGGTCGCCATCGCACGGGACAAGGGCGTCTCCGGTCACATCGGCGACGGCTCCAACCGCTGGCCCGCCGTACACCGGCTGGACGCCGCGCACCTGTTCCGCCTGGCACTGGAGAAGGCTCCGGCGGGATCGGCGCTGCACCCGGTCGCCGACGAGGGCGTGCCCCTCCGCGCCGTCGCCGAGGTGATCGGGCGCCATCTCGGCGTTCCGGTGGCCGCGATCTCGCCCGAGGACGCGGGCGCGCACTTCGGCTGGCTCGCCGGGCCTCTCTCGGCCGACAGCCCGGCGTCGAGCGCGCTGACCCGCGAGCAGCTGGAATGGCAGCCCACCCAGCCAGGGCTCCTCGACGACCTCGACAAGGGCCACTACTTCCACACCGGATCCGCCTGAGTCCGCCTGAACGCCCGCGGACGGTCCGCTCCGGGAGCGCGCCCCGGAACGGCCGGTCAGTACGACTTAGGCAGGCCGAGTTCGTGCTGGGCGATGTGCGCCAGGACGAGCTCCTCGGCGACCGGGATGTTCTTGCCGATCCGGGCGTCGCGGAACAGCCGGGCCACCGGATACTCCAGGGAGTAGGCCATGCCGCCGTGCGCCTGGAACATCCGGTCGGCCGCCTGCCAGGCCGCCTCCGCAGCGGTGAGCTTGGCGATGTTGGCCTCCGAACCGCAGGGCCGCTGCCGGTCCCACAGCCACGCCGCCTTGTAGGTCATCAGGCGCGCCAGCTCCACCTGCGCCTTGACCCGCGCGAGCGGGAACGCGACCGCCTGGTTGGCGCCGATGGGCCGCCCGAACGGGGCGCGGTCCTTCGCGTAGTCGCAGGCCACCTTCAGGCACAGCTCACCGCTGCCGGCGGCGCCGGCCGCGGCGATGATCCGTTCGGGGTTGAGGATGTCCCACAACACGGCGAAGCCTTCGTCTACCCGGCCGACGACGTTCGTGGCGGGGACGCGTACGTCGTCGAGGAAGACCATGTTCGAGGCGACCGTGTTGGTGCCGAGCTTGGGGATCGGCCGGTAGGTCAGGGTGCCGGCGGCGACCGCCTCCTCGATGTCCACCAGCAGGATCGTGAACCCGCTGACCCGCGGCTTCGCCTCCGCCGCCGGGATCGTACGGGCGACCAGGACCATGTGCCGGGCGCGTTCGACCCCGGAGATCCAGATCTTCTGGCCGGTGACCAGGAAGTCGTCGCCGTCGCGGCGGGCCTGGGTGGCGATGTTGATCGCGTTGCTCCCGGCGTCGGGCTCGGTGATGGCGAAGCAGGTCTCCGACTCGCCCGCGGCCAGGTCGGGCAGCAGCGCGCGCTTCTGCTCCTCGGTGCCGTGCCGGGCGATGGTCAGGGCGCCGAAGGCGGGGGTGAGCAGATAGAGGAAGGAGGCCGCCGCGCCCGCGCCGCAGGCGGCGAGGGTCTCGGCGGCGACCGCGAGCTCGAGCAGGCCCTGCCCGCCGCCGCCGTACTCCTCGGGCACGGCGAGGCCGAGCCACCCGCCGTCCGCCAGCGCGTGCCAGACCTCCTCGGGCCAGCGCTTGTCCGCGTCGCAGCGGTCCCAGTAGTCCAGCCCGTGGCGCGCGCCGATCGCGGCGACCCCGTCCCGTACGGCGACGGCGCTTTCCGGCAGGTCGAAATCCACCCGAACCTCCTTCGGTTTTCGCTGCGGACCACAGTAGCGAGCGCAGATGATCACTCTTCGCCGCGACTTGTCCACAGATCGTCATCGTCGATACAGTGAGCTGGTCGAATGCGAACCTCCGATCAACTGGTCACGAGGACAAGTCGTGAACGCACGGGCCTCGCGTTCGTCGGGGCCGGCCGAGACGCGAGGGCGATCGCCTGGTCGCCCGAAGGCGGCGCGCTCTCGGCGAACCGATGGTGACCCGGAAGAACGGGCCGCCCTGCAGCATGTCGCGACTCTGGTGGCGCGCGGCGCCTCGCCACCGGTGATCTTCGACGCGGCCGCGAAGGCCCTCGGCTCCCTCATCGAGGCGGACTACACCACGATCAATCGGCGTGAGGCCGACCAGACGATGTCGATCGTGACGCTGTACCGCGCTCCCGACGTTCCCGAGATCGACCTTCCCTTCGGAGGGCGCTGGCCGCTCAAGGAGGACACGGCTTCGGCCGCGGCCCTGCGCACGCACCGGCCGGCCCGGCGAGCGGCCGAGGCCATCCGCAGCGAGGTCGGCGACTGGCATCGGGCGACCCACGTCGGGCATGTCGTGGCCTGCCCCGTCATCGTCGAGGACCGTCTCTGGGGCACGATGGCCTGCCTGTACATCGGGTCGGAGCCGCCGCCGGACGACACCGAAGAACGCATGGCCAAGTTCGTGGAGCTCCTGAACTCCACGATCGCGCAGGCCGAGACCCGGGCGGAGCTCATCGCCTCCCGTGCCCGCCTCGTCGCCAACGCCGACGCCACACGACGGCGCATCGAGCGTGACCTGCACGATGGCGTGCAGCAGCATCTGATCTCGCTGGCACTCCAGCTTCGCGCGGCCGAGGCGAACGTGCCGCCCGAACACGGCGAACTCAGGCGGCAGCTGTCCGACACCGCCCAGGGCCTGTCGGACGTGCTCACTGAGCTCCAGGAGATCTCCCGGGGGCTGCAGCCGCCGATGCTGGCGCGGCGTGGCCTGCCGGCCGCCCTCAAGGCGCTCGTGTCCCGCTCTCCGGTGCCCGTCGAACTCCGCATCGGCGCCTACCGCCGCCTCCCCGAGAAGCTCGAGGTGACCATCTACTACCTCGTCTCCGAAGCGCTGACGAACGTCCTCAAATACGCGCACGCGTCCGTGGTGCGCATCGAGCTCGGCGGTGAGGAGTCGGAGATCCACCTGACGGTCCGCGACGACGGGATCGGGGGAGCCGACCCCGCCCGGGGCTCCGGGCTGACCGGTCTCAAGGACCGCGTCCGAGTGCTGGGGGGCACTATTCAGGTCACGAGTCCGGCCGGATGCGGCACGTCGCTGGCGGTCACGATCCCGTTCCGCTCCTGAGGCAGGGCATCTCCCGGAAGTCGGCGGCTGGACACCTCGTAATGCTATGCCTAGGATTACGAGGTATGCGACGAGAGCAACTCAAGGGGCATCTCGACCTGCTCCTGCTGTCCGTGCTCGCCCGCGGGGCGGCGCACGGCTACGCGATCATCAGTGAGCTCCGGGACCGGAGCGAGGGCGCCTTCGACCTGCCGGAGGGCACCATCTACCCGGCGCTGCACCGGCTGGAGAAGGGCGGCCTGCTGCGCAGCTACTGGGCCGACGAGTCCGGACGCCGGCGCCGGCTGTACGAGCTGACCGCGGCGGGCGCCACCGCCCTCACCGGGATGCGCGAAGAGTGGCGGACGTTCTCCCGCGGGGTGGGGGCGGTGCTGGCATGAACGAGATCGAGCGTTACCTCGACCGGCTCTCGGCCCGCCTGCGCGGCTCCGGCGCGGACGTCTCCCGGGTGCTCGCCGAGACGGAGGAACACCTGCGCGACGCCGTGCGCGACGGCGTCGCGGACGGGCTGACGGAGGAGGACGCCGCACGCCGGGCCGTCACGCGCTTCGGCTCGCCGTGGGCGGTCGCGCGCCGGTTCGGCGGACGGCCCGCGTGGGTGCGGATCGCTCCCGAACTCGCCCGGCTGGTGCCCTCCGCTGCGGCCGGGCTCGTCGCCATCGGGGTCAGCGGGGTGCTCGCACAGGTGCTCGGCTGGCTCTTCGGGCCGGCCTTCGTCGCCGGTGACCTGCCGTGGGTGCGCTACACGCCGCAGCGATGCGCCGAACTGGGGCATCCGGCGCCCGGCTGTCTCGACGCCGTGGTCCGCGACCACTTCGGTGAGGTCGTCGGCGGGCGCGTCGCGGCGGGCGTGCTCGGCCTGCTGGTCCTCGGCGGATACGCGCTGGTGCGCCGGCGCCTGGGCGCCGCGCGGGTGACGCCGATGCCGGGGGTGCTCCCGGTGGCCGGGACGGCGCTGTACGGGGTGGCGACGGCCGTCCTGCTGATCGACGGGATGAACCTGGCGACGGCCGGCGGGGCGCACGCGGGCAGCGGCCAGTGCTGGAGCGCGGGCGTCGTCGCCCTCGTCATGTTCCTCGCGTACGCCCGGACGCTCTACCGGGAACACTTCTCGCGATCTACAGCGTAAAGGCCCGCGTCCGGATCGACCCACCCGAGGCCCGCGGCAGGGGCCGGACCTCTCGCGGGAGTCAGCGCGCCGTGTCACCGAGGTAGCGGGCGACGAGCCGCGCCAGGCGTGTCGCGACGGTCTCGGGCGGTTCCATCGGCAGGACGACGTGGCTCATCGTCAGCCGGACGACCATGTCCACGAGCTCGACGACCGCGTCCTCGTCGGCCTGGGGCCACTGCCGCAGCGTGTGGGCGATGATGCGCTTCTTGGCCGCGAACAACACGGGCTCGGCGCGGGTGGTCATCAGCGGCAGCAGGTCCTCGCTGCCGGCGCCGGTGAGGATCGCCTTCTTCAGCGGGTCGTCGGCCGCCGTGGTGAGCGTGTACGACACGGCGTCGGCGACCGCGGAGTACAGATCGTCGTGACGGGTCATGGCCTCGTCGACCGCGTCGAGGTAGCGCTCGTTCTCCCGCAGGTTCAGCGCCTCGGCCAGCCGCCACTTGTCCCCGAACTCGTTGTAGACGGTCTGCCGGCTGACCCCGACCGCGTCGGCGACGTCCTGCATCCGCACCCGCCGGAAACCGCGCTCGATGATCAGCACGGCGGCGGCGTCGAGCAGGTCGTCGCGGAGAGTTCGGCGCTGCTGCATGGGTCCAGAGTTTCAGACATCCGCCTCGTCGAACATTCCTGTCATCCCGAACGGCGGCCCGCGCGTCCTCTCATTGGGAAGCGAGAAAGGGGGCGCCATGAAGGTATGGCCACCGGGCCGGCACCGTGGCACGGGTGCCGGCGGCCCGGCACGCCGTCCGCACACCCCTTCGCCCCTGGCGGACTGGGTGCTGCACGACGAGAAGCTGCTGGTGGAAACGAGGTTCGGGGGAGACCGCGAGCGGTACGGCGCCTGGCGTGACCGGCTGTGGGCCGAGATGCACGACGCGATGCATCGCCCCGGGGGCTGGCGGGAGTCCACCGCGGATGAGGAGTACGTGGTCGAGACGGCATTCGACGGCAACTGGGCGCAGTACCGCGTCTGCCGCGACCGGCTCCGCGAAGAGCTCTGGCAGATCATGAAGGTCACGAGAGAGCGCTGATCTTTCTCTGGACGCCGCGCGGCCGGGTCATTCCCCCCGATCCCGGTCGCGCGGCCTTTTTTTATTGTCCGGGCGGCGGCGACGTTCGCCGCGAAAAATGGTTTACCGCGCGAGACGAAAAAATTGTCGCGAACATTTCCGTCATTTCGACGCTCCAACGGATAAGAGGTGCTGCGCACGCACCCGAAAGGAACCGGGGAGATGACGAGGAAATCGATGTGGACGCCGGCCGCCCTTTTGGCGGGCATCGCGATCGCCACCACGGGGGTGGCCGGTACGGCCGACGGCGCGACGCGTCCGCGGTCTGCGGCGGCGAGCGCGCCGGCGTGCCTGAAGAACCAGCTCGAAGCCCGGCTGTACGACGCCGGACTGGTCGGAGCGGGCAACGCGGGCACCATGGTCACGATCACCAACACCTCCACGACGACCTGTGAGATCTCGGGGTACGTCGTGCCGGAGATGCAGAACCCGGACTATCCCGATCTGCCGACCTACCCGCAGAACGGGTCCACCTATTTCAATGACGACCCCGGCGTACATCCGGTGCGGCTTTCCCCCGGCGAGCGCGCGAGTTGTGTCATGGCGTGGGGGAACGGGGATTCCTCCGACGGTGTGCTGCCGAAGACCCTGTGGCTCTGGCTGCCCAGCGACACGGACCAATATCTGACCGTGCCTTTCGCGCCCGGATATGTGCGGGCGGGGCGAATCACCGTCTCCGCCCTCGCCGCGCACACACCGCTGCACTAGCCGGGTCAGGTGAGCGGGCGGGGTCCCGCACCGGACCGGTGCGGGACCCCAGGCGCGGCACGCACGTACCGCTACCAGCTCCTGATACCGGCGCCGTAGGGGTAGAGGGGGTTTCCGTACGTGGTGGGCGGTGACTGGCCGGCGTCGATCTTCGCTCGGATGTCGGAGCGTTCGGCGGCGGTCGCGCCCAGATCGTACGGAAGGCTCCAGTCCTCGACGGCGTCGGCGGGAGTGTCGGTGCCGCCGGGCTTGAGGATCTGGTCGACGCTCCGCGGGAGCTGCCAGGGCAGGGTCCCGTGGGGCGTGTAGTCGCCGAAGAGGAGGGACGCGGTGGCGGGGCCGACCTCCTCGCCACCGCGATAGGTCATCACGATGGCGTCGGCGATGCCGTTCCAGTCGGAGATGACGGTCGGCCGGGGCAGGTCCATGACCACGACCACCGGGATGCCCTGGTTGTGGAAGTTCTGGATGATGGCGAGCTGGTCGGCGGGCAGGTAGGGCTGTTCCTTCACCCATGCGGTGGCGTGGGTGTAGCTCGGCTCACCGACCGCGACGACGGCCAGCTTGGGTGAGGGGCCGCTGTCGGAGTAGACGTTCACGCCCGCCGTCGCCGCACGGGCCTTGATCGCGTCCAGGACGTCCAGTGAGCCGTAGTCGGGATGGAAGTAGCTGGTCCACACGCAGCACGAGGCGCCGTCCGTGGCACGCGGCCCGGCGACCACGATGTTGTCGCCCGCCTTGAGCTTCAGCGGAAGCACCCCGTTGTTCTTGAGCAGCGTGATGGACTCGCGTGCGGCCTGGTTCGCCAGCTTGACGTAGGACGGCTGGTGGAAGCGGTACGGGCCGTTCACCGGGTCGCCGTACGGCCGGTCGAAGACGCCGAGCTCGAACTTCAGCCGCAGGATCCGGGTGACGGCGTCGTTGATCCGCGAGATCGGCACGCTGGACAGGAAGTCGGCGATCGAGAACCCGGACGCGCCGGGGTCGGCGCCGCCCATGACGTCCGAGCCGGCGTTCGCCGCGCTGATCCACGCGCCGGAGGGCAGCCAGTCGGTCGTGATGAGCCCGGTGTAGCCCAGGTTGTTCCGCAGGTAGTCGAGGATGGGCTTGCTGTTGCCCGCCCCGGGCCCGCCCGGGTCGAGGTAGGAGCTGCCCGCGTAGCCGGGCATGATGTTGACGGCTCCCGCGTCCAGCGCGGCCCGCCACGGGATCATGTGGTACTTGATCGTCACTCCGTCGTAGACGATGCCCGCCTCGCCGCCGGCCCCTTCGCCGGGCCAGTGCTTGACGGTCGCCAGAACCGAGCCGGGGTTGAGCTCCGGCCCGCCCTGCAGGCCGGCCACCAGAGCCCGTACCTGCGCCGCCGCGACGTCGGCGTTCTCCCCGTTGCCCTCCTGGATGCGCGGGTAGAGCACCTTGGTGCCGACCTCGGCGAGCGGCCCCAGCACGCCGCGCGCGCCCACCTCCAGCTCCTCGCGGCGCTGCATGTCGCCGAGCTTGTAGTCGAGCGGATAGTCCTTGCCCGCGGCCAGCGCGCTCTGCAGCGGGTACGTGGTCTGGTACCCGGAGATCGTGTCGCCCGCGGAGACCGGAGGGATGCCGAGGCGGGTCCCCGCGGCGGCGACGAGCACGTTGTTCAGGTCGTTCGGCTGCGCGGGGCCGAAGTGCCAGCCCGACTGCGGATAGGTCTGGGCGTTGTAGAACATCTGGTACGCCTTCTCCTCGGGGGTCATCCGGGAGAGAAGGTCGGCCACCCGCGTCTCGACCGGCTGCCGCCAGTCCTCGTACGGCTCGATCGTGCCGTCCTTGTTGAGGTCACGCGCGCCGTTCACGATCTTGACGCCGTCGCTCGCCGCCGTGATGTCGGGGTGGTAGAGGCTGAACGTCCTGATGTTCGACGTGGTCTTCGTACCCGAACCGGTCACTGCGACGACGTACCACCGGTACGTCCAGCGGTCGGAGATGTCCCAGGTCGGCGTGTAGCTGGTGCCGGTCGGCTCGGCGACCTTGGTGTAGAGGTCGAGGAGCCGGCCGGACGCGGTGAAGTCGTAGTCGGTGCGGCTGACGTTGATCCACACCTCGTAGTGCGCGGCGCCGGGCACGGAGTTCCAGGCGAGCATCGGGCGGCGAGTGTCGGTGACCATCGCCTTGTCGGCGGGCGTCGTCAGCCCGAACTGGCCGGTGGTCGCGGGCGCCTTCGTGGGCGCCGAGAGCAGCGGCGGCTCGTTGCTCGCGGTGTCGACCGTGCCGAAGACCTGGAACTCCCAGAGCGAGTAGCCGTAACCCGTGGCCCGTTTCGTGCCGTAGAAGCGGATGTAGCGGCCCTTGCCGGAGAGGTCGAGGTTCTCGGTGCCGCCCTTGCCCGTCGTGGTGGTGTAGATGGTCGACCAGGATGTGCCGTTGTCGGACACGTCGATGTGGTAGCCGGTGGCGTAGGCGTTCTCCCAGATGAGCGTGGCGCCGGAGATCGTCGCCGCCCCGCCCAGGTCGACCTGGAGCCACTCGTTGTCGGTGTAGAGGCTGGACCAGCGCGTCGTCGTACGGCCGTCCAGCGCCGCCGCGGGCGCGTTGCCGCCCTCGGTCGAGGAGGCGGTGACCTGCTTGAAGGCGGAGATCGGCGTCGTACTCGGAGGCGGCGCCGAACCGCTCGTGCCGTACACCTGGAACTCCCACAGCGAGTAGCCGTACTGCGTCGCGCGCGCCGTCCCGTACATCCGGACGTAGCGCCCGCTGCCGGTGACGTTCAGCGTCTGCGTGCCGCCGGTGCCGGTGGTGGTGCTGTAGACGGTCGTCCAGGTGTTCGCGTCGCCGGAGACCTGGATCTGGAAGGCGGTCGCGTACGCCGTCTCCCAGTTGAGGACGACCTGGCTGACGGTGGCCGAGGCGCCGAGGTCGACCTGGAGCCACTGTGGGTCGCTCGCGACGCTGGACCACCGGGTCGAGGTGTCCCCGTCCACGGCCGCGGCGGCGGTCGTGACCGCGTTCTCCACCGAGGAGGCGACGGCCGGCCTGCCCTGCGACAACAGGGCCGGCGCCGCGCTCGCCGGTCGGGGCAGGGCGGTGCTCACGCAGGCCATGAGCAGGGTCAGGGCGGCGATCACCACCGTCGTCACGGCGGGATGCACCGCCGTACGGGCACGGGGTCTCATGGGGCGTCTCCTCTTCACGGGCACGGCGGAGCGGCGGAGGGATGCCACCGTCGTGCGACGGGATGGGACGCCGGACCCCGGCGGATGACTGGCGGGTCGGGGCTGCCGAGAGCCGGCGTAGGAGCGCTCTTCCCGAGAGACTGATCGCGGTCAGGCATGGTGTCAACAGCCCGGCGCGATATTTTTCAAGGCTTATATTAAGCACCTGCATATGCCGGTGCGTCCGGCGTGCCGCCCGCCGCGCGAGGGCGGCGGACGGCACGCGGAGTCAGGAGAACCAGCGGCGCGGGTGCCGGGTGAGACGGTAACCGCCGACGCCCGCGAGGGCGGCGAGCAGGCCGCCGCCGATGGTCCACCACCATCGGGTGGACGGCCAGGAGATCCGGTTCCAGAAGTGGCCGGTCCGCTCGGCCTCGGCGGAGGGGGCCGCCGAGGAGTCCGCCTGCGGCGCCGTCGTGCTCCCGGCGTCGGTCTCCGGCGAGAGCGGGGCCTTCAGGCGCGCGTTGTCCGGCTGGGCGTCGCCCTTCTTCGCGGTGATCGACAGATCCGTCTGGACCGGCAGGCCGAGATCCTGGTCCGGCAGCCCGGTCGCCGAGAGCCGTACGTAGTAGGTGCCCGGGAGGGGTTCGTCGGACCAGGGGTCGGCCCAGGTGCGGACCTGGCGCAGGAGGCAGTGGAGCGCGAGCGTCGCGGCGCCGGCCGCGGCGGTGGCCGTCTGCGAACCCGCCGTGCACGGCTGACGCCGGCGGAGACCGTCGAAGACGTCGACGGTCCAGGTCGCCGGCCCGTGCCGGCTCGCGCCGGTCGGCAGAGTGATCGTGATGGCGAGCCGGTCGGTCTCTCCGGCCGCCGCGTCGAACGACCAGTACAGGTAGTCGCCGGTGGACGCGGAGACCCGTACCTGCTGACCGGGGTCCACGGCGGTGGCGGTGAGGAAGGACGTTCCGGCCGTGCCGACCGTGGCGCTCGGGCTGGGCGAGGGCGTGTCGTCCGCGACGGCCGGACCGGCCATGGGCAGGCAGGCGAGGAAGGCCAGGCCGGCCAGGCCGGTCAGACCGGCGAGCGGGTGGCGCGTGATGCCGCGCATGTCAGTTCTCCTTCCACACGGCGACGCGCCAGCGGGCCAGCCATCCGATGACCAGGCCGCCGACCAGTCCCGTTCCGGTCAGCACGAGCAGCAGCAGCCAGCCACGGCCCAGGGAGGGGCCGCCCGGCGCCGGGGAGGAGGAGACCACGTCGACGGTGAGCTCCAGCGGCATGCCGGGGTTCGTCTGGACGCCGGCGGGGGCGGAGAAGGAGTTGCTCACCACCAGGCAGACCATGCCGTCACCGGCCGCGTCCGAAGACGCCGAGGACACCGAGGGCTCGGGCGAGGCCTCCTGCCGGTCCTCCGCCTGCTGGTCCGACCAGCGCAGCCCGGTGGACAGCACGTCCGTGCGCCCGCCGTCCGCGCCGGTGCCGCGCACGATCTCCTGCCCGGTCGTGGAGACGGCGCGCAGCAGGACGCCGTAGTCGGGGTTCAGCCTCCGATCGAGCGCGATGCTCACGGAGGCGCGCAGCTCCTGGCCCGGCGACACCGCCACCCGGTACCAGCGGTGCTCGGCGAAGCGCTCGCGGTCGGCGTACACGCCGGGCTTCAGGACCGGCGCCGCGGAGCACCGGGCGGCCCCGCCGACCTGGCGCGGGGTCTGGCGGTACGTGTCGTGCGCCCGGCGGACGAGCTGGTTCAGGCGGCTGGTGAGCTGGGTCTGGTGCTGGACGGCGGTGTACGTCCCGCCGGTCGCGTCCGCGATGCAGGTCAGCTGCTGCCGTACTCGCGCGTCCAGCGTGAGGCCGAGCGTGTCGATGACCAGGTGGGTGCCTGCCGCGGCGAGCTGCCGGGCCACGTCGCAGGGATCGGGCAGGCCGCAGGTGTCCTCGCCGTCGGTGATGAGGACGATCCGCCGGGTCGTCTCGCCGGTGCCCAGGTCGTGGGAGGCGGCCCGCAATGCCAGCCCGATCGGCGTCCACCCGGTGGGGCGCATCGTCGCGATCGAGGCCTTGGCCTGCGGCTTGTTGACCGGGCCGACGGGACTGATCTGCTGGGTGTCCCGGCAGCCGAGGGCCTGGCTGGCCGAGTTCGGCACGCGCGAGCCGAGCGCGCGGATGCCGAGCTGCGTTTCGGGGGGAAGGGCGTCCACCACCTCGTCGAAGGACTGCTGGGCGACCGACATACGGCTGCGGCCGTCGATGTCGGCGGCACGCATCGAACCGCTGGAGTCCAGGACCAGCTCGACCTTCGGGGCCTCGCCGTCCGTCGGCTCACCGGCCGTCGCGGGCACCGCGCCCAGCGCCGTCACGCCGGCGAGCATGACGAGGAACAGCCCCGCGGCGGGGCCACGTCTGATGATCACGCCGGTGGATCTTAATGATCTTGGGTGAGGCCGCCTAATCGGTCGTACGGCCGCGAATCAACGGGCGTTCGCGCCTTCCGGCGACGGCATCGACGCCGTGATGTCGCGCGCGAGAGCCGTTCGGTGCGTACGGCCGTCGGCGCGGCGTCGGTCGGCGTCCGGAGCCACCCCGAAACCCGGTTTCGTATGCGCGCGACACGGCGAGGTTGCCGGGTGGTAGCGGAGTCGTTGGGGTGTTGGTACCTTCTATCCGCTTCCGTCCGATCTTGGCCGAAGAGGCGCCGTCATCGCGCCTCGTCCGCGGAACGTGCCGTAAGCGTTCCCTCTCAGGCGATCGAGATCCGGGGTTCCCTCATGACGAAGCGCTGGATGATCCTGTCAGGCGTGCTCCTGGCGGCGGTGGTGGCCGTGGTGGCCGGACTGACCGCCTTCGGGGGCGGTACGCACCCCGTGGCCGGACGGACGACCGTGTCCCCGGCTCCGGTGGCGACGCCGAGCCTCCCGCCCACGCCGACCCCCACACCGCGCCGCACCGCGAAACGGCACCACACGGTCACGACGAGAGCCTCGGCGGCGTCACACCGGCGAGCGACGCACGCGACGACGCACGACTCCGGAGCGGGCCAGGCCGACCCGTGCGCGCACAACCACCACTGCAGCGTGCCGCCCCTCCCGCCGTTGAAGCCGAACCCGGACCGGCCGGCCCCCCTGCCGACCCTGACCGTGACCGGCGCCCCCGCCACCTGACCCGCCGGAACCCGGCCCGGCAGCGCGTAGCCGGCCCAGTCGATCACGTACCGGGCACGGATCCACCCGTGCGGGGAGGCGCGGCATCAGGTGGAGGCGACCTCAGGAGGGCACGGCGGCCGCGATGGCGGCACCGGCTCGGTCGTCCGTACGGACGGATCGAGATCGGAGGGGGCTGCGCTCGACGCGTCTGGTACTACCGGGGTCCCGCAGAGTGCGATGGACCAAAGGCTCCCAGGCGCCCACTGGAGCACCCATTCGATGCGCTCTTCCGTTTCCTGCGAGAACTCCACGGTCGGGCGGGAGCGGGACTCAAGGCTCGCCCATGCCTCCCGTTCGATGCCGGCGGCTCGTGCGGCCGCGCTCATCGAAAGGCCGAGTTGCCGCCGACGGTCCCGGACACCTCGGGCGACACGTTCGGTGCGGGCCTGGTACATCTGTTCCAATAAGCGTTGCGATCTGTCGTGATCGAAGCGCTGCACCATGCACTGCCCTTTCTGGACTCATCTTGCCCACCCCCAGGGAGGGCCGAAGACCGGTACCTGCGGGGGTGGGGGCGTCGCCTCGGTGGGGATGGCCGACGTGCCTCGCGCGGTCGGGGTCAGAGGCGGTTCCAGGCGTACGTGGGCAGGTTCTGGCTGTTCGCGATGGGCTTCCACAGGTTGACCACCTGGCGCTTGGCCGGGCCGGCCTTGTCGTTGGCGGCGATGGCGGCTCGGTAGTGCGCGGTCAGCGGAGCGATCCGCTCGCCGCAGCCGCGGGACTGGACCTCCCGCGCCCAGGCGAGGTAGGCCTGGTCGGCGGCGAGGGAGCTCTGGTACGCGTTGATCATCGAACGCCGGAGCCGTGGGCCGTTCGCCAGCCGGTCGACCTTCAGGCCCTTGGACCGGGTCAGCTCCTGCTGGCGGTCCTGTACGACCTGCTGGAAGCCGGAGACGCCCGCCGCGACATCGTCGCAGGTCCGCAGGGGAGCAGGGAGATGCCCGCGCGCGGTCTTGCCGGTCTTGAGGATCTGGTCGACGGCGGCGGCCTGCTGCGCGGCGGTTCCCGCGCCCGTCGTCGCGCCGGACGCCCGCGTGCCGTTGTCCTTCGACCCGGAGAGGCCCTGCGTCAGGACGTACACCAGGCCGCCGCCGAGCACGACCACCGCCGCGACGCCGCAGGCCAGCAGCAGCGTCTTCCGGCTCTTCCCGGCGCGTTCGTCTCCAGGCTCCCCGGCGATCGGCGGATATCCGTACGGCGGCGGGTCCGCCATCGGGCCACCGGGGACGGGGCCGCCCGTCATGGGGCCGCCCAGGTTCTGCGTGGCCGCCTCAGGCGCAGGCGGCGTCGGGCCCGCCCCCGGACCGGCGCCCATCCCCGGCCCGGGACCGGCGCCCATCCCCGGCCCGGGACCGGCGCCCATCCCCGGCCCGGGAGGTCCGAACGGGTCCGGTGCTCCGTACGGGCCGAGGTCTCCGTACGGCTCCGGGGACGCCGCGGGGCCGAAGGTCCTGGGCGGATCCGGCGGCGCCACAGGATAGGAGGTCCTGGGCGGCTCCGGTTCCCTGAACGGCTCCGGTTCCCTGAACGACTCCGGCGCCCGCGGCGGCTCCGCCGGTGCGGCCGCCTCCCAGTCGGTGACCGGTAGCGGCTCGGTCCCCGGGTTCGACTGTCCCGCCTGCGGCTCCGGCTCGCTCAGCGGCCGGAACAGCGAGCCCGGCTCCGGCCCGGGACGCTCGCCCGCCGCCGGAAGCGGCGCGCCGCACCGGGTGCAGGCGGACCGGCCCGAGGGGACGTCGTTCTCACATGCCGGACACTTCATGCAGGGTGCCTTTCTCGCCGACCATTGCCTGTCAGACGGAACATTGTGCCCTGCGCGGGTAACGGCCGGGCCGGTACCACCGCCGAGGGCGGGCCGGAGCCGGTGGCGCGACCGGTCTCCGGCGCCGCCGCACCGGCCGAACGGCGGACCCCGTCCCACGGGCGCCGGCCCGGTCGTCAGAACGCCGGAGATCGATCCGAAAACAGCATTTCACCTGCGCAAACGCGGATCGGGTACGCTGGGGAAGGCAACCAACCCCATCCCCATGATCGCGGCACGCCCTTCCTTCGCCCGCGCGACGTCTCCCTCTTCCTCAGGAGCCGCGAGCGCCGTCGTGGCCGCGGTCCAAGGAAGTCCCCCCAATGGAGATTCATACCGATGCCCTCGTCGTGGGCGGGGGTCTGGGCGGCGTCGCCGCCGCTCTGGCACTGCTCCGGGCAGGCTCCGACGTGGTCCTCACCGAGGAGTACGACTGGCTCGGCGGGCAGCTGACCAGCCAGGCCGTTCCCCCGGACGAGCACCCCTGGGTCGAGCGGCTCGGCGTCACGGCCTCCTACCGCGCCCTGCGCGACGGCATCCGCGACTACTACCGGCGCCACTACCCGCTGACCGAGCGCGCCCGCGCCCGGCCGGAGCTCAACCCCGGCGCCGGCCGCGTGAGCCGGCTCTGTCACGAGCCACGCGTCGCCGTCGCGGTGATCGAGTCCATGCTGGCGCCGTACCGCGGCTCCGGCCGCCTGCGCGTGCTGCAGCCGTACCGGCCGGTGCGCGCGGACGTCGACGCCGACCGGGTGAGCGCGGTCACCCTGGCGCACCGCGACACGGGCGCGCGGGCGACCGTACGGGCCCGGGTCGTCCTGGACGCCACCGAGACCGGCGAGCTGCTGCCGCTGACCGGCACGGAGTACGTCACCGGCTTCGAGTCGCGGGCCGAGACCGGTGAGCCGAGCGCCCCCGCCGAGGCGCAGCCGCAGAACATGCAGGCCATCTCGGTCTGCTTCGCCGTCGACCACGTGGACGGCGACCACACGATCGAGCGCCCGGCGACCTACGACCACTGGCGGGAGTACCGGCCGCCCTTCTGGGGCGACCGCCTGCTGTCGTGGCGCGCGCCGACCCCCCGCACGCTGGAGCCGGTCGAGCGTTCGTTCACCCCGAACCCCGACGAGGACCCGACCGAGGTGCTGGGCGACCTGCAACGTCCCGGCGGCGACATGGAACTGTGGAGGTTCCGGCGGATCGCCGCCCGGCGCAACTTCGAGGACGGCGCCTACGCCAGCGACATCACGCTGGTGAACTGGCCGATGATCGACTACTTCGACGGCTCGATCATCGACGTTCCGGACGCCGGCCGGCACGTCGAGGCGGCGCGTGAGCTCTCCCGGTCGATGCTGTACTGGATGCAGACCGAGGCGCCGCGTCCGGACGGCGGCACCGGCTACCCCGGGCTGCGGCTGCGCGGCGACGTCGTCGGCGGCGCCGACGGCCTCGCCCAGGCGCCGTACGTCCGCGAGTCACGCCGGATCCGCGCCCTCCGCACCGTCCGCGAGCAGGACATCGCCCTCGCCGTACGCGGTGACAGGGGCGCGGTCCGCTACGACGACTCGGTGGGCATCGGGATGTACCGGATCGACCTGCATCCCTCCACCGGCGGCGACAACTACATCGACGTGGGCTGCTCGCCGTTCGAGATCCCGCTGGGCGCCCTGATCCCGCAGCGCGTGGACAACCTCCTGGCGGCGGCCAAGAACATCGGCACCACCCACATCACGAACGGCGCCTACCGGCTGCACCCCGTCGAGTGGAACATCGGCGAGGCGGCGGGCGCGCTCGCGGCGTTCTGCCTCGACCGCGACCTGCCCCCGCACGCCGTCCATGAGAAGGACGAGCTGCTCTCGGACTATCAGAGCCTGCTCGTCCGCTCCGGCGTGGAACTCCACTGGCCCCCGGTGTCCGGCTACTGACGAGCGGCGAACCTCACCGACGAGGCCTCCGCCGCCGGCGTGGCGGTGCCCGACCTGTCGCGGGTTCACCCCGAGGACGGCTCGCCCTGAGGCAGGCGGATGCGGAAGCGGGTGTTCCCGGGTTCGCTGCTCAGGTCGACCATCCCGCCGTGGGCCTGGACGACGGCGGACACGATCGCCAGCCCGAGGCCGGTGCCGCCCGCCTTCCGCGACCGCGAGCCGTCCCCGCGCGCGAACCGTTCGAAGACGTCCTCGCGCAGCCCGGCCGGGACTCCGGGACCGTCGTCGATCACGTCGAGGGTGACCGTGCCGGCCGGGTCGGCGGGGCGGAGGCGCACCGTGACCTCCGTCCCGGCCGGCGTGTGGGCGTGGGCGTTCCCGAGGAGGTTCGCGACGACCTGCTGGAGCCGGAACTCGTCCCCGTACACCGTGACCGGCTCCTCCGGCAGGTCCAGCGACCAGCGGTGGCCGGGGGCCGCGGCGTGGGCGTCGCTGGTCGTGTCGATGGCCATCCGGGTCAGGTCGACCGGCTCGTGCGCGAGCGGGCGCCCGGCGTCGAGCCGGGCGAGCAGCAGCAGCTCGTCGACGAGATTCCCCATCCGCGCGGACTCCGACTCGATGCGGCACAGCGCGCGCTCGACCCGTGAGGGGTCGCGGCGGGCGAGCTCGGCGTGGCCGCGGATCGTGGCGAGCGGGGTGCGCAGCTCGTGGCTGGCGTCGGCGATGAACCGGCGCAGCCGGTCCTCGCTGGCGTGCCGCTGCGCCAGCGCCGACTCGACGTGCTCCAGCATGTGGTTGAAGGCCGTGCTGACCTGCCCCACCTCGGTCGCGGGGTCGGTGCCGGGCACCCGTGCGGGCAGCGTCACCTCGCCGCTGGCCAGCGGCAGCTCGGCGACCTGCCCGGCGGTGGCGGCGACACGACGCAGCGGCCGCAGCGCGAACCGTACGAGCGTGGACACGGCGAAGGCCGACGCCACGAGCACCGCGCCGAACACCAGGACCTCGATGAGCTCCAGCCGGCCGAGCACGTCGTCGACGCGGCGCAGCGGCAGACCGGTGACCAGGATGTCGCCGTCCCGGCCCGGCGTGGCGATCACGCGGTACGCGCCGAGAGACTCGAGCCGCAGCGTACGGGGCCGGGCGTCGGCGGGCAGCCCGGCGAGGCGGGTGGTGTCCGCCGCGGGCAGCGCGACCTGACCGCTCTGGTCGCTCACCACACCGCACTCGGTGACCCGGCCGCCGGCGATCCGCGCGCCGAGCGTGCCGACGGACTGGCCCTCGACCTCCCCGAGACCCCGCTGCCGGTGGTGCTCCAGGCTGACGGCGTACCGGTTGCCGGCGGCGGTGAGCTGCTGGTCCAGGCGGCTGATCAGGAATCCGCGCAGGGACAACGCCGTGACGACCCCGACGACGCCGCAGGCGAGGGTGAACAGCAGCAGCGAGCCCACGATGAGCCGGCCCCGCAGCGTACGGACGCGGAGACGGGAGGTCATGGGGTGGGCGGCCGGAGGACGTAGCCCACGCCGCGGACCGTGTGGATGAGGGGTTCCCGGCCGGCGTCGATCTTCTTGCGCAGGTAGCTGACGTACAGCTCGACGACGTGGGCCTGCCCGCCGAAGTCGTAGTTCCACACCGCGTCGAGGATCTGGGCCTTGGGCAGCACCCGGCGCGGGTTGCGCATGAAGTAGCGCAGCAGGGCGAACTCGGTGGCGGTCAGCTCGACCGGCTCGCCGCCCCGGCTGACCTCCCGCGCCTCCTCGTCCAGCGTCAGGTCGGCGACGGTGAGGATCTCACCGCCCCGCGTCCGGGCGCGCCCGGACCGCCGGAGCAGGCCGCGCAGGCGGACCAGCACCTCTTCCAGGCTGAACGGCTTGGTGACGTAGTCGTCTCCGCCCGCCGTGATGCCGGCGACGCGGTCCTCGACGGAGTCGCGTGCGGTCAGGAAGAGCACGGCGACCTCCGGGTCGGTCTCGCGCAGCCGGCGCAGCACCTCCAGGCCGTCGGAGTCGGGGAGCATCACGTCGAGCAGGACGGCGTCCGGACGGAACTCCCGTCCCGCCCGTACCGCCTCGGCCCCGTCGCCGGCGGACATCACCTCCCAGCCCTCGTAGCGCAGCACGCCGGACAGGACCTCGGCGAGGCTGAGCTCGTCGTCGACGACCAGCACCCGTACGGGCGACCCGTCGGGACGGGTCATGAGCGGCTGCCGGGCCGCCGGGGCACCGGGGGAATGGGGGGTCGTCATCGCCACCTACGTTGCACGCTGCGAATCCACCGAAGATGTGAATTGTCTCAGAAGATCCTATAAGGCGGACATGTATCCGCAGGTCAGAGCACTCTCAGCGGAGATGCATACACCTTTCAGAAAAATTCTTCAGGTACGGACCCGAGAGTTGAAGCCCGGACGACCGACCGACGGGGGAGACCGTGACCACTCTGGACGAACGCAGCGCCGTACGAGGCCCGCGCGCCCACCGGCCGCCGGCCCGCGCCCGGCCCGAGCACGTCCTCGTGCCCATCGCGCTCGGAGCGGCCGCCGTGATCGCCCTGTGGTGGCACGACACGCCCGCGATCACCGGGTTCGGCGACTGGCTCACCAACGCGGGACGCGTCACCGGCCTGCTCGCCGGGTTCGCGGCCGTCGTCCTGGTCGCGCTGATGGCGCGGATCCCGGCGCTCGAACGCGGCGTCGGCACCGACCGTCTCGCGCGCTGGCACGCGATGGGCGGGCGCTACATGGTCGGCCTGGTCGTCGCGCACGCCCTGCTCATCATCTGGGGTTACGCGGTCACCGCGCACACCGACGTCGTCCACCAGACGAAGACGCTCCTGGTGAGCTACCCGGACGTGCTGATGGCGACCGTCGCGGGCCTGCTCCTCGTCGGTGTCGGCATCGTGTCCGCCCGTGCCGCGCGCCGCCGGATGCGTTACGAGACCTGGTACTACCTGCACCTGTACACCTACCTGGCGATCGCGCTGGCGTTCAGCCACCAGTTCGCGACCGGTGCCGACTTCATGACGAGCCGGCCGGCCCGCGTCCTGTGGTCCGCGCTGTACGTCGCCGTCGGCGGCCTCCTGCTGTGGTACCGGTTCGTGACGCCGCTGCGCCGGGCCCTCCGGCACCGGATGCGCGTCCACGGGGTGTACGCCGAGGGGCCCGGGGCGGTCTCGGTGTGGATCCGGGGGCGGCACCTGGACGAGCTGCGCGCCGAGCCGGGCCAGTTCTTCCGGTGGCGGTTCCTCACCCGCGACCTGTGGTGGGCCGCCAACCCGTACTCCCTGTCCGCGCCCCCGGCCCCGGACATGCTCCGCATCACCGTCAAGACGTTCGGTGAGCACAGCGGCGCCCTCGGCCGGCTGCGGCCCGGCACCCGCGTCTTCGCCGAGGGACCGTACGGGGCGTTCACGGCCGGACGACGCCGGCGGCGCAAGGTCCTGCTGCTGGCCGGCGGCGTCGGCATCACCCCGATACGCACGCTGTTCGAGACGCTCCCGGCCACCCCCGGCGACCTCACCCTGATCTACCGGGCGACCGACTGGGCCGACGTGGTGTTCCAGGAGGAACTGCCGCGCATCGCCGAGTCCCGCCACGCGGCCCTGCACTACCTGGTCGGGTCACGGCGCGACCTGGGCCGCGATCCGCTGTCGCCGGCGGTGCTGACCCGGATCCTGCCCGACCTCGCGGCCCACGACGTGTACGTGTGCGGGCCCGACGGCATGACGACGGCGGCCATCGCGTCGCTGCGCCGGGCGGGCGTGCCGCGCCGCCACATCCACCACGAGTCATTCGAGTTCTGAGAGGCCGACCATGAAACGAGCCGTCCTCGCCATCATCGGCACCGTCTGCGGGCTGGTCCTGCTGCTCAGCTTCAAGACCCACCCGGCGGCCGGGACAGGCGCCGTCGCGACCACCGGCGCGGGCGCCGCCGCCTCGCCCGCGCCGAGCGATGGCGCCGCCTCCACGCCGGGCACCGGCTCCGGCGGGAGCGGCGGCAAGACCCGTACGGTCACCGGAGACACCGTCGACACCCGCTGGGGCCCGGTACAGGTCCAGGTCACCCTGAACGACGGCAAGATCACCAAGGTGCAGGCGGTCCAGCTGCCGAGCGACAACCCGCGCGACCTGGAGATCAACAACTTCGCCGTGCCGCAGCTCGAACAGGAGGCCCTGTCCGCCCAGAACAGCCAGATCGACATGGTCTCCGGCGCCACCTACACCAGCCAGGGCTACATCCAGTCCCTGCAGAGCGCCCTCGACAAGGCCGGCAAGTGACCGAGCGAAGCGAGGGAACCAGAAAGCACAGCACCTTTGGTCGCGGGGCCGACGGAGGAGGTCCCGGGACCGAGCGAAGCGAGGGAACCAGAAAGCACAGCACCTTTGGTCGCGGGGCCGACGGAGGAGGTCCCGGGACCGAGCGAAGCGAGGGAACCAGAAAGCGCAGCACCTTTGGTCGCGGGGCCGACGGAGGAGGTCCCGGGACCGAGCGAAGCGAGGGAACCGGGAGACACGCGCCCGTGGGCACTCCATCCGACGAAGGAGGACACATGACCCCGCAGCGGCACGCCGAGCCGTGCATGGGCACGGTCTTCTCCTTCGACCTGCGGGCGCCGCACCCTCCGGAGGGGACGCTGGAGCGGGTCGTCGGGTGGCTGCACCAGGTCGACGCGACCTTCTCGACCTATCGGCCGGACAGCGACATCGGCCGGCTCGGCCGCGGCGAGGCACGGATCGGCGACTGCGCGCCGGAGGTCGCGGAGATCCTCGCCCTGTGCGAGGAACTGGCCGAGGCCACCGGCGGCTGCTTCAGCGCGTACGCGGCCGGAACCCTCGACCCGTCGGGCGTGGTGAAGGGATGGGCGATCGAGCGGGCCGGGGCGATGCTGCGCGAGTCCGGCTGCCCCCGGTACAGCGTGGGCGGCGGTGGTGACATCCGGCTGGGCCGCGCGCCGGAGCCGGACCGCCCCTGGCGCGTCGGCATCGCCGATCCCCGGCGGCCCGGAGAACTCGCCGCCGTCCTGACCGGCCAGGACATGGCCGTCGCGACCTCGGGGACGGCCGAGCGCGGGGCGCACATCCTCGACCCGCGCACCGGTCGGCCGGCGGACGCCGGCATCGCCTCGATGACCGTGGTCGGGCCGAGCATCACGCTCGCCGACGCCTACGCGACCGCGGCGTTCGTCATGGGCGAGTCGGCCCGCGCATGGGTGGAGGCCCTGCCCGGGTACGAGGCGTTCGCCGTCGGCGTGGACGGGCGTACCTGGGCGACGTCCGGCCTGGGGGCCGGCGACCCGGTGGGGACACCGGGCGCGCGCGGATAGGTCGCCGCGCCCGTTCAGTCGTCCGCGGCCATCCGGTCCGCCTCGTACAGGTGCTCGACGGTCTCATCCGTCGCCACGAACGTCCGCGTCTCGTGAGCCGAGTCGTACACCCAGAGAATCGTCATCGGCGTCTCGCCCGTGTTGCGAAACGCGTGCTCCACGCCCGCCACAATGTAGGTGGTGTCGTGCGCCACCAGCGGCGTGACCTTACCCGCGATTTCGACTTCGCCGACGCCTTCCAGAAGCGTTACGTGCTCCGCGCAATCATGCAGATGAAGGGGAGCCCCGGTCCCTTTCGGATAGACGCTGATTCCCGTCGTTATCGTGTTGTCCTCCGCTGCGCTGCGCCGGGTGATCAGGGGAATCGTGACGACCCCGCCGCCGCGGCCGAGCCGCTCGGCGCGTACTGCCGTTTCGAGTCCTCGCTGGACCCGCGGCCGCGCGGGCTGAGCCTCCTCATCGCCGCACGTCACTGGGACGCGCAGTACTCCTGGAACGCGCACGTCGACAAGGCGGTCGCGCTGGGGGTGTCGCGGGAGAGCCTGACCGCGCTCGTGGAGAACCGCGAGCCGGACCTCGCCCGAAGCGACGAGGACGCCGCCTACCGGTTCTCCGTCGAGATCCTGCGGGACCACTTCGTGTCCGCCGCCACCTTCGCCCGCACGCTGGACGAACTCGGCGAGCGCGGGCTGGTCGACCTCCGGCGCCGTCAACGGGTGGCTCGTCGTCCACCTGAAGGTCAACACCATCGTCGTCGCCCTCGGCATTGGCCCCGGCCGTACGCGCCCGGGCTGGGCCTGCCGTACCCGTGACCCCGCGGCCGTCTTCGCGTCCGGTGAACCACCGGCACGTCGAAGCACGGTGTTCGTTTCAGCGGGAGATCATTAGCATTCGGGCATGCTGACCGCCGCGCTCGCGTTCGCGGGTGTCGCCCTGATCATCAACGTGACCCCGGGGCTGGACACGCTGCTCGTCCTGCGGACTTCGATCGTCCAGGGGCGGGGTGGCGGGTTCGTCGCCGCTCTCGGCGTTCTCACCGGCTGCGGGGTCTGGGCCCTGGCCGCCGCTGTCGGCCTGACCGCGCTGCTCACCGCCTCCCACCTGGCCTACGACACCGTACGGATCTGCGGTGCCGTCTATCTCGCGTGGATGGGCGCGTCGATCCTGTGGCACGCCCGGCGACGTGAACCGGAAGGGGACAGCGGCGACGCTTCGGCCGCCGAATGGCCGGGCGGGTCCACTCCGCGCGGATGGTTCGCGGCCTTCCGCGCCGGAATGGGGACCAACCTCCTCAACCCCAAGGCCGGCGTCTTCTACATGAGCCTGGTGCCGCAGTTCATGCCCCGCTACGCGCCGGTGTTCGGCACCACGATGCTCTTCTCGGCGATCGACGTCGCCGAACTCGCGATCTGGTACTGGGTGGTATCCGGGGCGGCCGCCGCGTTGGGCGAGCGGATCCGGCGGCCGTCGTTCCGGCGACGGATGGAGCAGGTCAGCGGGATCGCCTTTCTCGGCTTCGCGGTCGACCTTCTGGCCGAGGACCGCTGACGTCCCGACGTCAGGCGAGGGGCGGCGACACGTCGTCGTCCGGCGCCGGACCGGCGGCGGGCAGGTCGGCGAGGGTGCTGAGGACGGGCGCCGCGGTGATCACGAGCCGGGCGTCGTCCTTGGGGAGCGTCGACATCAGCTCGGCGAGGACCTCGGCCTCGCTGTGCGCGAACGACCGCAGGATGTCCAGGCCAGCCGCGGTGGCGGCCACACGGGTCGCGCGGCCGTCGGTGGGGTCGGCCTCGCGGTCGACGAACCCGGCCGACAGCAGGCCCGCCACCGCGGTGGTGGCGGTCGGCTGGGAGCAGGGCACGCGCCGGGCGAGTTCGCCGATGCGCAGCGGGCCGTACTGGTTGAGCAGGGCGAGGACGATGAGCTGCGTCGGGTGCACCGTGCCGTTGTGACCAGTACGGCGAAGGCGCCGCATGAGGCGATGCATCGCGATCACGACGTCCAGCGCCTCGTCGGCGCTCACCGTCCTCGCAGTCATGCTCAGGATAGTTTCAGCGTCGGTTTGTACATGTCCAGCCACAGGGCCAGGTCAAGCGTGCGTTCGAGACCGTGCCGAGACGCCTGCGTGATCTGTGGCGTGTCGATCTCGACCGTGTGGGCGAGCCAGTCGCGGCTGACGAGTTCGAACACCGGGTGGCCCGGTGTCGAGAGGTACTCCCGCGCGTTGTCCTGCAGCTTCACCGCGTACTTGGGGTCCTGGGTGGACGGGTAGGGCGACTTGACCCGCTCCGCCACCGACTGCGGCAGCACGTCGCGGGAGGCGCCGCGCAGCAGCGACTTCTCCCGGCCGTCGTAGGTCTTGAGGGACCACGGCGTGTTGTACACGTACTCCACCAGGCGGTGGTCGCAGAACGGCACGCGGACCTCGAGGCCGACCGCCATCGAGGCGCGGTCCTTGCGGTCGAGCAGGATTCGCACGAAGTGCGTCAGGTGCAGATAGCAGACCTTGCGCATCCGCCATTCGAAGTCGCTCTCGCCGTCGAGGCGCTCGATCTTGGCGATGGACGTGTCGTAGGCGTTCTGGATGTAACGCGGCAGGTCCATGGCCTTGGACAGGTCAGGCGAGAGAATGCCGCCGTCGTCGCCGAAGTGACTGGCGAACCGCACCAGCCAGGGGAACGTGGTGGCGCGCTGGGCCTCCGGGTCGAAGAACTGCTGGTAGCCGCCGAACACCTCGTCGGCCGACTCACCGGACAGCGCCACCGTCGAGTGCTCGCGGATGGCCTTGAACAGCAGGTACAGCGAGGCGTCCATGTCGCCCAGGCCGGCCGGGATGTCGCGGGCCCGGATGACCTTGGAGCGCACCTCCGGGTCGGCGAGCTGGTCGGAGTTCAGGACGATGTCCTGGTGATCGGTGCGGGACAGCGCCGCGACGTCGTGCACGTACGGCGTGTCCGGCGTGGCGCGCAGGTCGTCGGGGACGAAGTTCTCGGTCTGGCCGACGAAGTCCACGGCGAAGCTGCGGACGGTCTCACCGACCTCGGCGAGCTGCCGGGCGGCGATCGCCGTCATCGCGGACGAGTCGAGTCCGCCGGACAGGAGGGTGCACCGCGGCACGTCGGAGACGAGCTGACGGCGCACGATGTCCTCGAGCAGCTCCCGTACGTGCGCGACCGAGGCGGCCTGGTCGTCGGTGTGCTCGCGGGTGCGCAGCGTCCAGTAGCGGGTGGTGCGCAGGCCGTTCGAGTCGACGGTGACGATGGTGCCCGGCTCGACCTCGCGCATGCCCTCCCAGATCGCGTGGCCGGGCGTCTTGACGAACGCGAACAGCTCGTGGAGGCCGTCGAGCGTCAGGGTGCGCTCGGCGAGCGGGTTGGCCAGGATCGCCTTGGGCTCGGAGCCGAACAGCACGCCGTCGGCGGTCTCGTAGTAGTAGAACGGCTTGATGCCCATGCGGTCGCGGACCATGACGAGGCGGTTCTCGCGGGAGTCCCAGATCGCGAAGGCGTACATGCCGTTGAGCCGCTCGGCGAACGCGTCACCCCATTCGAGGTACGAGCGGAGCACGACCTCGGTGTCGGAGTCGGTGCGGAACCGGTGCCCGCGGCCGATGAGCTCGTCACGGAGCTCGGTGAAGTTGTAGGCCTCGCCGGAGTACACCATCACGACCGGGCCGTTCGGGGTGTCGACGCTCATCGGCTGCCGGCCGCCCGGCAGGTCGATGATGGCCAGTCGACGGTGCCCGAGAGCGGCGTGATCCGTGATCCAGGTTCCGCGGTCGTCCGGGCCACGGCAGGCCATGGTCTCGGTCATCGCGTCGACGGTGGCCGGTTCGGCGCGTAGGTCGCGCTCGAACGACACCCACCCGGTGATTCCACACATACAACCCTCCAACCGGCAGTTGTTCTCATACGGCGCGTAGCTCGCTGATCACCTTCCGCCACTTGTATTAACGAACTATATAAATTTCATGTTACATGATCCTCACAAGCAGAGTCACGTCGAGTGAGGTCGCTGGTGAAGGCGTGGCTCGTTGAGCGGAGATCGACCAGAAAACGCATCGAGGATTTCGGGGGGGATGGGGCGGATGTTGCGGATCGCGACGCCGGGGACTGTGCGCCGGGCCGCGATCGGCGGCGCGGACCGGCGTGCCGGGCCTCGTGTGGCCTTCGGTCGGGCCGGGCCGGTTCACCCTTGCTCATCCATGAGTGGCCGGGGACGTCGATCCGCCGGGCGGGGTCGTAGAGGTGCTGCATGGAGGCGTTGGTGTCGACCTCGCTCGTGGGTGGCGGCGACGTGTTGCGCCCGCCTGGGGACCGTTCGTCCGAGGGGCCCTTGACGCCGGTGCGCCGCGGAGGGGAGGCCACCCGGTACGGCGCCGGTCCGTCGTCGGCGCCGACCGCGCGGACCGGGCGCCGGTCGCATCGCCGCGGCGGCTTCGGCTCCTGGCGGGTCGCCGGCCTTCTCCTGGATGTGATTGACCGACTCGTGCGCGACGCGGTGCGCCTGCCGTCCCTCGCCGTACGGTGGGGCCGCGGAGTCGGGGGCCTCGGCGAACGTGCGCTGAGTCTTCGTGCCGGGCGGCTCGCTCCGCCCGACGGTGCCCTTCTCGGTCGTCTTGGGCACGTCCCCACCCCCGCCCGTCCTGGGTTCTCTCCGCAGGGCGTACCCAGACAATCGCGCTGTCACCGGCATATTCAGGACATACGACGCGATGAGCCTCAGGATCGTCGTCCCATGTGTCACTTCGGCATTCGCCGTTTCGGCCCGGCGGGGAGGGTACGTCTTCCGGGCCGATGACCGCCTCGACCGTGGGGAGTGCTCGTGAAGGTATCGCTCGTGTTGTGCCTGCCCAGAGACGCCGAAACCGTCCGTGTCACCCGGGAGGTCCTCGACGCCTCCCTGGCCGCGTTGAAGGTGTCGAGCGACATTCGTGACGACATCACGCTGGCCCTGGGGGAGGCGTGTGCCAACGTCATCCAGCACGCGGACGAGGGCGACGAGTACGAGGTCCGGGTCCAGGTGATGAGCTCGCGTTGCGTGGTGGAGGTCGTCGACACCGGCCGCGGGTTCGACTCGGCGCTGTTGAACCAGGTCCATGCCGACCAGGTGGCCACCGCCGAACACGGGCGGGGGCTGCAGATCATCGCCGCCCTGGCGGAGAACCTGCAGATCGAGAGCCGTCCCCTCCAGGGCGCGATGATCCGGTTCGAGAAGCATCTCCAGGCGGAGTCACTCGCGGGGGCGTCGCGCTCCGGCGGAGCGGACTCCCGGGCGGCGCGCTGAGCCGCCGGCGGGGCCACCGCGACGCCGTGCGTCCGTCTCGCCCGGATGGCCCATCGTCAGCGTGAGGGAACGGGCGACGAGCGCGCCGCCCATGATCGCGGTCAGCGCGGTGGCCGCCGTTGCGCGTCCGGGGTCTCCGGCTCGTGAGCGCAGCGGTCCGCCAGGCGGACCGCGAGGAGAAGTGGGCCGGCGCGCGGCCGAGCGGTCCGGCGACGACGGCCACCCCCGCGCTCGAGGGCGAACGGGTCGCGTCCGGACGGCGGCGCGGCGATCAGCGCGACGCCGCACGCGCCCACGTGAGGACGCCGACCGGGTCCGGCCGGCGACGTCACGCGAACCCGACGAGCGCACCGGCGACGGAAACGGGCATCGTGATCGCCAGGGCGTGGACGTCACGGGGGAGTCGGGGCGGCGGAGCAGGTGGACATGCAGCGGCACCGCGTAGGCATCGTGATCGCCAGGGCGTGGACGTCACTGGGGAGCCGGGGCGGCGGAGCAGGTAGACCGGCAGCGGCACCGCGCCGTTGATCGCCAGGCTCGTCGCGTACCGTCGGCCGCGCCTCACCCCTCGGGCCTCTTCAGTGTGGGTATCGGGGTACCGCACTTCGCCTCCTCCCCGCGTCCGTCGCCGGCCGGATGGCCTCCCCCTCCGATACCGAGATGTCGCGGCCTCATGGCGGAGGCGCGATCCGGAGCCGACGGCCGGACCGCACGAGGACTTCAACCGCGTCGAACCGGGGACCGGCCGACGCGTGCTCGCCCGGAGACCCTGGTGCCGCGGGGCGCCATCGTTCCCGTGGCCTGCCTCACGACGAACTCGTGAGGGAGATCGGCGACGCTTTCGCTCGGCCGTCTGATGATCGGCTGGCAGGCCAGGTCAGGCCGAGTCACCCAGAGCCGGGCGGTGTTCGGCGTACACTCACCTGCGGTAGCCGAACGACTACTTTGTGGACTGCAAATGGGAATTCGCATTACGGCACAACCGGTGGGCGAGATTCGGCCGGGTGATCATGCTGCGTTCCCTTTCGCGACGCCGGCGGAGCAGGCGCAGGTCATCGGGCCCTTCCTCAAGGACGGCCTGGCCGCCCGCCAGAAGGTCATCTACGTCGGGGAGGCGGGTCACCGCCGGCTTCCCGGGCTCGGCGGCCGTCCCGACGCCGACCGCTTCGTCCGTACGGGACAGTTACGGGTCATCCCTAGCGGCGCGGTCTGTCTGCCCCAGGGACATCTCGACCCGGACCGGATGCTCGCGGTGATCGGCCGGGAGATCACCGAGGCCGCCGAGCAGGGCTATCCCGCCGTCCGGCTCACCGCCGACATGAGCTGGGCGCTCCGCCAGTCCGGCGCGTACCCGCTGATGCTCGCCTGCGAGGCCCGGTTCGCCGAGGCGGTCGCGGCCGAGCCCGCCGTGATGGCGATCTGCCAGCTCGACCGCAGCCGTTGTTCCGCCGACCAGCTCAGGGCGCTGACCGGCACGCACCGGCTGCGGGTGACCGCGAACCCCGAGTTCGACGACGGCGTCCTCCGCATCACCCGCAGCCACGCCCCCGACGGCCTGCGGCTCGCCGGCGAACTCGACACCGCGCGCCAGGCGCCGTTGCTGACCGCGCTCACCTCGGTCGGCCGCGCCACCACCGACACGCACCTGGACTTCGCGGAGGTGCGCTTCCTCGACCTGGGCATCCTCAGCCTCCTGGTCACCTATGCCCTGCGCATCTCACCCGGCCGGCGGTTGATCCTGGACGACCTTCCGCCCGACGTGGCGGGCCTGATCCAGACTCTCGGCTGGCGCCACCTCCCCGGTCTCGCCCGCGGACGCTCCCGGCCGTCCTGACCGCCCGCCTCGGCGGGGAGCGGTCCGGGGCCGCTCTCGCTTAGGGCCTGTCCCCAAGCCCCGCTGTCCTGCTGTGCGGCGCCCGGGCGACGCCTCGCCGCGTCGTCGCCCCCACCCCACGAACTCGCGACGCGCCGCCTGGACACCGCTCGCCACGGGCGGGGACTTCGAGACAGGCCCAGCGGCGGCAGGGCGTTGACCAGGTACGTTGGTCGCGTGGTCTCTCGTCTCCCGGCGGGTGGGTGGGTGTCCGCTCTGAGCGCTCCGGCCGCCGATCTCCGGCCGCCGGGGGCCGGTCGGCGTGGCCGGGACCGGGAGTGGCGGGTGCTGACCCGTGCGCTGTGCGCGGCCGAGGGCGGCCGCGGCGGCGTGGTGCTGGTCGACGGCCAGTCGGGCATGGGCAAGACCCGCCTGCTCGCCGAGGCGGCCGAGGCCGCGGCGGACCGGGGCTTCACCATCGCCCGGGGCGGGGTGGAGGAGCCGGGGCGGCTGGAGCCGCTCGCGCCGCTGACCGCGGCTCTGGGGGAGTCCACCCAGACGCTGCTGGCCTCGGTGGCGAACGTCCGCGGGGACGCGGCGGACCTGCGGCTGTGGCTGGTGCAGGAGCTGCAGGCGCGGCTGGAGCGGCGCGCCGCCCACGGCCCGCTCCTGGTGACGCTCGACGACCTGCACTGGGCCGACCCGACGACCCTGCTGGCGCTGCGCACGCTGATCCCGGAACTGGCCTCCTACCCGCTGGTGTGGATCCTGTCCCGGACGACCGGCAGCGGCGACGCGGGCGTGGACCGGCTCTATGAGGTCCTCGAGCGCGAGGGCGCCACGCGGATGAGGCTGGCGGCCCTCGACGACCGGGCGGTGGCCGCGGTCGTCGCCGACGTGCTCGGCGCGACGCCCGACGCCGAAGTGCTGGAGCTGGCCGCCGGCGCGGGCGGCAACCCGTTCATCCTCGTCGAGCTGCTCGGCGGCCTCCTCGACGAGAGCGCGGTGGAGATCGGCGACGGTCGCGCACGCCTGGTCTCCCGGCGGCTGCCGCTCCGGGTGCAGGAGACGGCGCGACGCCGGCTGGGCCGGCTGTCCGCGCACTGCCGCCGTGTCCTGCAGGTGGCGGCGGTGCTCGGCCGCTCGTTCGACGTGAACGACCTCGCCGACATGCTCGGCGAACTGCCCAGCCGGCTGCTGCCCGCGGTGGAGGAGGCGGAGGCGACGGGAGTCGTGGTGCCGGACGGGGACCTGCTGGCCTTCCGGCACGATCTGCTGTGGCGGGCGATGATCGAGAGCATGCCGGAGTCCGCGCGGCGGGCCCTGCACAGGCAGGCCGCCGGCATGCTGCTCGAGCGGGGCGGATCATCCATCCGCGCCGCCGCGCACCTGCTGTGGTCCGCCCGGCCGGGCGATCCCGAGGCCGTGGCCGGACTCGACCGGGCGGTACGCGAGGTCCTGCCGTCGTCCCCGCAGACCGCGGCCGACCTCGCCGTACGCGCCCTCGAACTCACCGGGCCCTCCGACGCCGGCCGGTTCGACCGTACGGTGACGGCCGTCTACGCGCTGAGCAACGCGGGGCGGCTGGCCGACGCGATCGGCCTCGCACGTGCCGCGCTGGACCGGGCCACGCGGCCGCGGCAGGCCGCCCAGTTGCGGTACGAACTGGCGTACACGCTCCTGCTCGCCGGGCGGGCCGCCGAGGCGGTGACGGAGGCGGAGCGGGTGCTGGAGCAGCGGGGGTTGCCGGACGAGCTGCGCGGCGTCGCCGAACAGGTGCTGTTCCGCGGCATGTTCGCCAACCACGACCGGCGGGGACACGAGCGGGCGGAGGCGGTGGTGGCCGCCGGCGAACGCCACGGCCCGACCGCCCTGGTCGGCGCGCACATGCTCCTCAGCAGCGACACATGGGCCGAAGGGCGGTGCGCCGAGGCGATCGGGCACGTCCGCGAGGCCACTCGCATCGCGGCCGACGGGCCGATCAAGGCTCGGCACGCCCACCCGCGCCTGCACCTGATCAGCCTCCTCACCGACACCCGCCAGATCGAGGAGGCCGAGAACGCCCTGCGGACCGCCGACGAGGAGATCACGGCACTCGGCCACACGACCTACGACCCGTGCCCCGCGATCTTCCGAGGCCGGCTGCGTCTCGCGCAGAGCCGCCTCGATGACGCCGCCACCGAGGCCCAAGCGGGACTCGGCCGGGCCGAGGAGGTGGGCGCGCACGCGTTCGACCTGCTGGGGTTCGCGGTGCTCGCCCTCGTCGCCGTGCTCCGCGGCGACATCGACGCCGCCGTGCGGAGCGTCGAACGGTACGAGTCCTCGCACCGGCGGGGCCGAGGCGCGACGTACGGGATGCGCTGGGGCGACTGGGCCGTGACCCGGGTCGTCGACGCCCAGGCCGGCGCGACACGGGCGATGGAGGAGTTCCACTCGCGGTTCCTGGGCACCCTCGAACACCGCCGGCTGCTCATGACCGAGCCGAACGCCGCCGCCTGGCTGACCCGTACCGCCCTCGCGGCCGGCGAACGGCCGGTCGGCGAGGCCCTCACCGCGATGGCCGAGACCCTCGCCCGTGGCAACCCCGGCTTCCGGACCTACGCCGCGTCCGCCGCCCACGCGCGGGGGATCCTCGACGAGGACCCCGAGGCCCTGGCGCGGGCCGCCGCCACGTACCTCGAACCCTGGAGCCGCGCCTCGGCGGCGGAGGACCTGGGCGTCCTGCGCGCCCGTACGCCCGGCGCGCACGAGGCGGCGATCCACCACCTGGACGAGGCGCTGACCGGCTACCGGCGGGTCGGCGCGGCACGGGACGCGGCCCGCGTCCGCGCCCGGCTGCGGGAGTTCGGGGTGCGGCGCCGCAACCACCAGGGAGAGCGCCCGGCCTCCGGCTGGGCCGCGCTCACCGACACCGAACGCGCCATCGCCGCGCTCGTCGCCGAGGGGCTGACCAACCCCCAGGTCGCCACGCGCATGTTCATCTCACCGCACACCGTGAAGTTCCACCTCGGCCAGGCCTTCCGCAAGCTCGGCATCGGCTCCCGCGTCGAGCTGGCCCGCCTCGTCGCCGAGCACGCCCCGGAGAGCGAACCGCCCGCCCCGGAGTGAGGGATCTCCCCTCATGACAGGTCCTCGGTGCCCTGTTGACGCGGGTCCGCCGCCTGGTGCGATGGTGGAGTGAACGCACATCGCCACAGGCCGGTGTCGAGGTGGTGATCGGGGGATGCCGGATTCCGTGGGTCGCCCCCTCCGGATCGGGGTGCTCGGCTCCTACGGGGGCCTGAACCTCGGCGACGAGGCCATCCTCACCTGTGTGCTGACCGGCCTCCGGCAGATCCGCCCGACGGCGGAACTGATCATTTTCAGCCGTCACCCGGAGGACAGCCGGCAGCGTTTCGGTCTGACCGCGGTGCCCTACACCGGGGTGTCGCAGAGCCGGCTGATCGAGGCGGAGACCGGCCTTGACCTGCTGGTCCTCGGAGGAGGCGGCGTACTGCACGACGGCCAGGCGAGTGCGGTCACGCGACCGGTACGGCTGGCGCAGGAACTCGGCGTCCCGACCTTCGGCTACGCGATCGGCGCGGGGCCGTTGACCGACCGGGCGGAGATCCGCCTCGTCCGCGAGGCCGTGGAGAACCTCACCGACCTGACGGTACGGGACCACGAATCGGTCCTGGTGCTGGAGAACGCCGGGGTCGGGCGGCCGCTCTCGGTGACCGCCGACGCCGCGGTCCTGCTGGAGCCGGAGGAGTTCACCGATGAGATGCTGCTGCGTGAGGGCATCGACAGCCACGACCGCCTGGTCGGCATGTCGGTGCGCGAGCCCGGCCGGGCGGCCGACCACCTCGACGAGGCCAGCTACCACGAGCTGCTCGCGACCGCCGCGGACTTCATGACCTGCCGGCTCCAGGCCCAGACGGTGTTCGTGCCGATGGAACGGGGCGACATCGCCCACGCCCACGCGGTGCTGTCGGCGATGAACGCCCCCGAGACCGCG
The DNA here is from genome assembly GCF_050936355.1 of Actinoallomurus sp. CA-142502. Taxonomy (NCBI): domain Bacteria; kingdom Bacillati; phylum Actinomycetota; class Actinomycetes; order Streptosporangiales; family Thermomonosporaceae; genus Actinoallomurus; species Actinoallomurus sp. CA-142502. The sequence continues at coordinate 5,915,263 of NZ_JBNJMY010000001.1, read as the reverse complement.
CGGATCCTCAACCGCGCGTACCGGCCCGCGCAGATCGCCGGGCTGATGCGTCACCTGGACTTCGCGGTGGGCATGCGCCTGCACTTCGTGATGTTCGCCGCCCGCGCCGGGGTGCCGGTCCTGCCGCTGCCCTACGCCGGCAAGGTCTTCGACTTCGCGCAGGTGGTCGGCGCGCCCGCGCTGACCGGCGTCGCGAGGAGGGAGACCGGGCCTCTCCTGGCGGAACTCGACCGGCTGTGGGACGACCGCGACGCCTGCACCCGGCGCCTGCGGCAGAGGTTCACGGTGCTGCGCGAGCGCGCGCTGCAGAACCTCGAACGCTGCCGCGCCGTGATCGACGGCCTGGAGACTCCGGCCTCCGTGCCGGTCGACATGGACGCGAACCTGGGAGCGGACGCCGGGCCGGCTCATCCGCGACGTTCGTGACCACGGCGTGTCCGGACGCGCCGGGAAGGTCCGCGGGCACGTCCGGGCGTCACGCCGGTGCGCGCCCGTACGCGGCGTCGAGGGCGCGTCCCACGCGCCGCCGTACCGGGTCGGCGGCGAACGCGGCCGCCAGCGCGTCGCGGTTCACCGCGTGGAAGTCGGCGAGCGTCCAGCCGAACAGGTCGCGCAGCCGTTCGTACTCCTGGGTCAGCCGCACGTTCGTCACCCCGCGGGTGTCGGTGCTGATGCCGAGGCGCACCCCGGCGCGGCGCAGGCGGTCGACGGGGTGCGCCTCGGGGGCGGGTACGACCGCCGTCTGCACGTTGCTCGCCGGACAGACCTCCAGGTGGACGCCCTCGTTCCGCAACCGGTCGAGGAGCGCCGGGTCCTCGGCCGCGCGCACGCCGTGCCCGATGCGGCGGGTGCCCGTCCGGTCGAGGGCCTCCCGTACGCTCTCCGGGCCGCCGGCCTCGCCGGCGTGGACGGTCACGCCGAGCCCGGCCTCCCGTACGAGGTCGAACGCGGGCAGGTGCGGGTCGAGAGGGTGGGCGATCTCGTCGCCGGCGATGTCCAGCGCCACCACCGGGCCCGTACGGGAGTGCCGTTCGACCAGGCGGGCGGTGGCCAGGCTCTGGCCGGCGTCGTGGTCGCGCAGGGTGCACAGGATCAGGCCGGCGTCGATCCCGGTGGCCTCGCTCTGGCGCGCCGTCTCCTCGGCGACGCACTCGACGACCCGGTCCGCCGACAGTCCGTCCCCCAGGTGCACGAGGGGCGCGAACCGGAGCTCGGCGTAGACCACGCCGTCGGCCGCCATCTGCGCGAACACGTCCTGAACCGCGATCCGCAGCGCCCGCTCGGTCTGCAGCATGGCCCGGTAGTTCAGCGTGTACTTCAGGAAGTCGGCGAGCGAGGCGCACCGGGGCGGCCCGGCGAACAGCGCCTCGTAGCGTTCGCGGGTGACGCCGGGGTCGATGCGGCGTACGGCGTCATGGCTCAGGCAGCAGTCGAGGTGGCTGTGCAGCTCGACCTTGGGCAGCGCGGTCAGGTCTCCGGAGTCCTCGGCGATCACGCGTGCCACGGTAGTCATACGTACTACTTGCGCGCCATCCGTTTTTTCGCACCGGAGGATCAGGCTCCGTCCCCGGTCTGGTCGGGGACCACCGGCGCCTGGCCCATCCGGACGCTGAACACGAACGCGCCCGTGAGCGCGAGCAGCAGTGCGATGATCCCGGCCACGGTGGCGGCGCGGGCGACGGCTCGCGACTCGGGCGGGGGAGCGAGCCGCAGTTCGAGCCGGGCGAGCACGATCGCCAGCACCCCGACCGGCAGCACCGCGAACCACAGCGAGCCGATCACGTAGGTGACGGTGCGCCCGACGATGTCCAGGCCGAGCCACGCCGTGCGGTACAGCCGTAACGGCGCGGACCGGATGAGGAAGAGCCAGGCCGCCCACGTGGCCGCCGCCAGCACGAGCCCGACCACGCTCAGGGTGATCGACGCGATCGCCAGCCCGTCGTACTTCGCCGCCCGGGTGTCCCGTGCGTCATCGGTCGTCTCGGTGTCCGCCAATGTGTCCTCCCGTTTCGCGCAGCATCGCGCGGAACCGGGCTCGGGGCCAGACCCAACGTGGGGCGCTCAGCGCTCCGGCGCGACCGGGGGGCGAAGACGGCTCAGTCCGGGATCGCGGGCCAGGGCCACCGCGAGGTCGCGGAACGCCCGGATCTCCGGCCGGAGATCGTCCCTCCGGCTGACCAGCGCGCTCGCCTCCCAGGGCGCGTCGACGACCGGGACGGCGCAGGTGCCGGGCGAACGGTAGTAGCGCCCGAGGGACTGCAGCGTGCCCGCGACGCCCCATCCCGCGGCGATGCTGGTCATCAGGTCCTGCGCGGAGGTCGCCTGGCCGACGCCCCAGTGAGCGTCCATGCCGTTGCGCGCCGCCGCGAAGCTTCCGTAGTCCGACAGCAGCCGGGGCGTGGTCTCGGGGAAGCGGACGAAGCGCAGGTCGAGGACGTCGTCGAGCCGTACGCCGTCCGCGTGGGCGAGGTCGCCCGCCGCCAGGGTGAGGAGGATGCGCGGCTCGACGGTGAGGGTGTCGGTGACCACGCGTTCGTCGTCGGGGGCCGGCCGCACGAAGGCGACGTCCACCCGGTGTTCGAGGACCGCCGACAGGAAGTCGGTGAAGCCGAGGCTCTCGACCGTGAGGCGGGTGCGCGGCTGCGCGCGGCAGAAGGCGCGCAGGATGGCGGGGGTCAGCTCCGCGGCGCCGGGGGTCATCACGCCCACGCGGATCACGGCGTCGCGGGCGCCGTGCAGGTCCTTGACGGCGGCGGACGCGGCGTTCGCGGCGGTCACCATGGCCTGGGCATGGGGCAGGAACCGTGCGCCGGCCTCGGTCAGCGACACCGGCGAGCGGTGCAGGAGCGGCACTCCCAGCTCGCGTTCGAGCCGGCGGACATGCCCGGTCACCGCGGGCGGGGACAGGAACAGCCTGCTCGCCGCCCGTGCGAACTGTCCCTCCTCCACCACCGCGAGAAAGGACTCGACATGCCGGAGCTGCATACCGCCACGCTATGTTATCGACGCAGGTCAGCGCCGACCGCCGGCCGCGAATCACAGCGAGGTCCGGCGGGGCGTTAGATCCGGCTCTCATCGGGGATCGAGGCGTCGTGGCGGACGCTGCCGGACGGGATCAGGAGGGCCGTCGTGGACTTCGATGACGATGCACAGCTCGACGCGTCACAGGTCGAGGACTCGCGCGGAATGCCGATCGGGGGGATGGCCTTCGGCGGTGGGGCGGTCGGCCTGATCGCGCTCGTCGCCGCGCTGGTCTTCGGGCTGAACCCCGGGCACATCATCGGCGGGGGAGGAGGCGCGCCGCCCGCCGGGAGCGGGAACCTGTCGTCGAAGTGCCGTACGGGCGCCGACGCCGACCAGTCCGAGGACTGCCGCATCGTCGGCGTGGTCAACAGCGTCCAGGCGTACTGGAAGCAGGAGTTCGCCGACAGTGGCCATGACTACACGATCGCCCGCACCCGGCTGTTCAGCGGCTCGACCAGCACGGCCTGCGGGGCGGCGACCGCGGAGGTCGGCCCGTTCTACTGTCCGGGCGACAAGCGCGTCTACCTCGACCTGGGCTTCTTCCAGGAGCTGCACGACAAGTTCGGCGCCAAGGGCGGCCCGTTCGCCCAGGCGTACGTGGTCGCGCACGAGTACGGCCATCACGTGCAGGACGTCCTCGGCACCATGCGCCAGGTCGGCGACAGCCGTCAGGGGGCCACGAGCGGCTCGGTCCGCCTGGAGCTGCAGGCCGACTGCTACGCGGGTGTCTGGGCGAAACACGGGGTGCAGACCGGTTTCTTCAGCAAGCCGTTCACCGGTGCCGACATCACGGACGCCCTGGACGCGGCGGGCGCGGTCGGCGACGACCGCATCCAGGAGCGAGCCCGGGGCCGCGTCGACCCGGAGACCTTCACGCACGGCACCGCGGCGCAGCGGCGGCACTGGTTCTCCACCGGCTACGACACGGGCTCGCCGTCCCGCTGCGACACCTTCTCCGGCTCCATCTGAGCCCGCCCGCGCGGGTTGGCCGAGGTAACTGTTAAGAACCTTGACAGATAGGTCGCGCGGTCTGACGATGGTGCGCACGCGGATCCGCATCCCTGCTCGCCCGTGACGTCCTCACCCGGCCGAGGCCGGGAGTCCGCCGTGCCCGCCTGCCCCAGGGCGGGCACGGCCGTCGCCCTCCAGGAGCCCCCATGCGACCACGTACGCCCCTGCGTGCCCTCCTCGCCACCACCGCGCTGATCCTGTCCGCGTTCGGCGTCGGCGCGGTCACCACGACCACCGCCGGCGCCGCGACCCTGCCCACCCACGTGTTCGCCCCCTACTTCGAGGCCTGGACCGGGGACGACCCCGCGACCCTGTCCCAGCAGTCCGGCGCCAGATACCTGACGATGGCGTTCATCCAGACCAGCGCCCAGGGGTCGTGCACGCCCTACTGGAACGGCGACACCGGCTCGCCGATCGCCTCCTCGTCCTTCGGCGCCTCGATCTCCTCGATCCAGTCCGCCGGCGGCGACGTCATCCCGTCCTTCGGCGGCTACACCGCCGACAACACCGGCACCGAGATCGCCGACAGCTGTACCGACGTCGGACAGATCGCCGCGGCGTACGAGAAGGTCATCACGACGTACGGGATCACGCGGATCGACCTCGACACCGAGGACAACTCGCTGACGAACAGCGCCGGCATCGACCGCCGCAACAAGGCGGTCAAGCAGGTGGAGGACTGGGCCGCCGCGAACGGCCGTACGGTGCAGTTCTCCTACACGCTGCCCACGACGACCGGCGGTCTGGCGGCGAGCGGGCTGAACGTGCTGCGGAACGCGGTGTCCAACAACGCGCGGATCGACGTCGTCAACATCATGACGTTCGACTACTACGACAACGCCTCGCACGAGATGGCGAACGACACCAAGACCGCCGCCACCGGCCTGCACGGTCAGCTCGCCACCCTCTACCCGGGCAAGAGCTCGGCGGAGCTGTGGAACATGATCGGCGTCACGGAGATGCCCGGCATCGACGACTTCGGCCCGGCCGAGACGTTCACCACCGCCGACGCCGCCCCGGTCGAGCAGTGGGCCGCGAGCACCGGGATCAACACACTGTCGTTCTGGGCCCTCCAGCGCGACAACGGCGGCTGCCCGGGCACCGGCGGCGCGGGTGACTGCTCGGGCATCGCGCAGGACACCTGGTTCTTCAGTCACACCTTCGAGCCGTTCACCGGCGGCGGCGGCACGCCCGCGAACGACTTCTCGATCGCGGCCGCGCCCTCCGCGGCGGCCGTCAGTCCCGGCGGCTCCACGTCCGCGACGATCAGCACGGCGGTCACGTCCGGGTCCGCCCAGTCGGTGGCGCTGACGGCGAGCGGCGCGCCCTCCGGGGTGACCGCCTCCCTCAGCCCCACCTCGGTGACCGCGGGCGGATCCGCCACGCTGAAGGTGACCACGACGTCGGCCGCCGCTCCCGGCAGCTATCCGATCACGGTCACCGGGAAGGCGGCCTCCGGCAGCCACAGCACCACCTTCACGCTCACCGTGAACGGCTCGGGCGGTGGCGGCGGAGCGCTGGTCAACGGTGGTTTCGAAGCGGGCCTGAGCCCGTGGACCTGCCAGCCGGGCGGGACCGTCGTGACCTCGCCGGCGCACTCGGGCGGTCACGCGTTGCAGATGGCGGCCACCTCGAGCCAGACCGGCGAGTGCGACCAGTCGCTCACGCTCCAGCCGAACCACGCCTACACGCTGACCGGCTGGGTCCAGGGGAACTACGCGTACGTCGGGGTCTCCGGTGACGCGACGGCGAGCACCTGGGCCTCGTCCAGCGGCTGGACCAAGCTGACCGTGCCGTTCACGACCGGCTCGACGGGCAAGGTCACGGTGTACGCCCACGGCTGGTACGCCCAGGGCTCGATCTACGCCGACGACTTCGCCGTGTCCTGACGCGCCGCCGCACGTGTGGTGGCCCCTCGCCGGGACACCACACGCCGGCTAGTGCGCTGACCACAAACGTTCACCGGGTCGGGTGACACGCCGTCTGGCGTCCCGGACGGCGGTGCTGCCTGGCCTCACTCTCGATCGAGACGTGATCGCTATCGAGCGTGAGGTTGTGGATGGCAGAGCCGGTGAAAGCGCCGCGGTTGACCGATCAGGAAGGGCAGAAGCTCCAGCAGATCGTGCGGCGTGGCAAGCACGAGTCGGCACGGGTCCGCCGAGCGTTGACCATCATGGCGTCGGCGTCCGGGACGTCGGTGCCTGCAATCGCTCGCCTGGTGGTGGCACGCGGGATCTCGTTCCAGAGCACCAGGACCTGGAAGGAGTCCAGGGACCCGGACAAGGACGTCAAGCTGGACCGGATCGAGGAATTGACCAGCAAGTTCCCTGACCGGTGTTTTGCCTTCGACCAGTTCGGCCCGCTCTCGATACGCCCCTGCCACGGGTCGGCGTGGGCGCCGGCCTGCCGGCTCGACGGCGGCCTGCTCGACCTATCCCAGGCCGTGCTCGACTCCGCCCACGTAAGCTAAAGGGGCGAACTCACAGGTCCGAGCCCCGTGGATCGGGCCAAGCCGGGTTCCAAGATGCACGTCCTGGCGGCTGGACGGGATGAGGCCAGTTGCCGTCGCGGGCTTCGGTGGCGGCCCAGCTCTCCAGCAGTTGCAAGCGCTCCCGAGTCGGCTCGTCGGCCGGGTAGTAGACGAACAAGCTCAGCGTCGTGGAGTCGGGCAGCGCAAGCGCCTCGAACCCGAGGTCGAGATCCCCGACGACCCGGTGACGGAGGACCTTGCAGCCAGTGCGGTGGTACTTCACGTCGTAGACTGCCCACCGGCGAGAGAAGTCGTCGCTGCGTGTGGCGAGCTCGCCCACGAGATTGGAAAGGCGTCGATCCGCCGGGTTCGCGCCGACGTAGCCGCGCAGGACGGCGACGACGTCGTTGGCGGTCTGCTCCCAGTCGACGTAGAAGTCGCGTGCGAGCGGGTCCAGGAACGTGAACCGGGCATTGTTCCCGTCTGCGATCCGGCTCTGCAGGAGGTCGGAGTAGAGGGCTTGCGCGAGCGAGTTAGTCGCAATGATCTCGAAACGGTGGTTGCGCGCCCACGCCGGAAGTCCCTGCATCGAGTCGATGATGGTTCGCAGTCCGGGGCGCAGAGCGGGTCGCGTTGCGCGGGCGTCAGATCTGCGCGTCGAGCTGCGGGCCGCCCGCGCCAGGTCGTGCAGGTGAGCGGCCTCGGCGTCGTCAAGTTGCAGCGCGGCCGCGAGGGCATGGAGAACCTCGTCGGAGACGCCGGTGAGGTTGCCGCGCTCGATGCGGACGTACCAGTCCACCGAGATGGACGCGAGAACCGCGACCTCTTCGCGCCGGAGCCCGGGCACGCGTCGTCCGCCGCCTGTACCGAGCCCGGCTCGCTCGGGCGTGATCCGGGCCCTGCGCGTGCGCAGGAACTCGGAGATCTCGGTCCGTAGGTCCATACCAGCACCCTACGAGGCGCCACCGCTTTCTGGGGGGTAGCGCCAGTACCCCGATCAACAGCCACTCCCGCACCAATCCACACAAGAGTCCAATGGACACATGGAAACGATCACTCTCAATAACGGCGTCACCCTCCCGGCTCTGGGCCTGGGCGTCTATCAGAGCTCACCGGAGGAGACCGCCGATGCGGTGGCGACCGCGCTCGAGCTGGGCTACCGCCACGTCGATACGGCCGCCGCGTACTTCAATGAGAAGGAGGTCGGAGACGGCTTGCGCCGAGCTGGACTCCCCCGGGATGAGGTATTTGTCGAAACCAAGGTGTTCCCGAGCGACTACGGGTTCGACGAGACCCTGCACGCGTTCGAGAAGTCGACCCGCAAGCTCGGTATCGACCACCTGGATCTGTTCATTCTGCACCAGCCCCGACCCAGCCAGTTCGACCGCACTCTTGCGGCCTATCGAGCCCTGGAGAAGCTGTTGGCCGACGGATCAGTGCGCGCGATCGGCGTGAGCAACTTCAGCCCCCACCACCTCAGGCGACTCCTCGCGGAGGTCGATGTGGTCCCGGCCGTCAACCAGATCGAGCTGCACCCCTACTTCCAGCAGCCCGACGTTCAAAGCGCCGACGCCGAGCACGGCATCCTCACCCAGGCATGGTCGCCGATCGGCGGCATCACTTTCTACCCAGGTCCGTGGCGGGAGGACCGCAAGAACGTGATGCAGGATCCGACCATTGCAGCCATCGCCGAGACCCACGCCAAGTCGCCCGCACAGGTCATGCTCCGCTGGGGCATCCAGCAGGGACGTTCGGTGATTCCCAAGTCGACCAACCCCGACCGGATTGCCGAGAACCTCAACGTCTTCGACTTCACCTTGGACGACGACGAGATGACCCGGATCGACGCGCTCGACACGGGCAAGCGAACCGGTGTCGACCCGGATGAGCCGCGCGGCGACTTTTACGACCGCCCGATTCCTGAAGCCTGAGGCTCGTCATGAGGTCCGTACAATTCTCCAGCTACGGCGGCCCCGAGGTCCTGGAAATCGTCGAGACGCCCGAACTGCACGCCGGGGGCGGAGAGATCCGTGTGGCTGTGCGGGCCTCGTCGCTGCCTCGGGGCGAGATGATGATCCGATCCGGACAACGTCGCCAGCAGGTGCCGACGACGTTCCCGCATCGCACCGGGCATGATACGGCGGACGTGGTCGAGGAGGTAGGTACGGGAGTTGACGGAGTCCAGGTCGGCGACGAGGAGTTCGGGTTGGCGGAGTCGGCCGGATCCGGCGCCAACTCCGACTTCGTCCTTCTGACGACCTGGGCGCGCCAGCCGCCGGCGTGAAACTGGGCGGAGGTGACCGCGGCCACCGGCTCGTCGGAGACCTCGGCCCGCGTCCTTGACCGGCTCGGCGTCGGCCTGGGGTCACACCGTTCTCATCAACGGTGCATCCGGCTCAGTCGGCACCGTCGCGGTGCAGCTCGCACGCGCGCGCGGCGCGAAGGTCATCGGCACCGCCGGGCCCGCCAACCAGGACTACGTCCGCTCGCTCGGAGCCACGCCCACGCCCTGCAACGACGGCCTGGCGGACCGCATCCGGGAGATCGCACCCACCGGCGTCGATTCCATCGATCCCGATGCCGCTGCCCGGCTGTGGCGCGTCTCCGCCGGACTCACGGGCGTGGATGCGTTCGCACCGAACCACTTCCAGGATTGACAAGCGAGGAGGGTCCCCATGACACGACTCGGTTCCAGCGGCCCCGGACACGCCGCTGACAAGGCCACGATGACGAACGAACCACACCGTGGCGTGGTGATGACAGGTGATGACGGGGAAGACGGCACCAAGGCGTTTTACATCCTCATCGAGGCGCGACCGGGCAAATCCGACGAGGTGCGCGCCATGCTCGCGGACATCCTGGGATGCGTCGACGGCGAACCGGCCACCGGACCGTGGTACGCGGTGCAGCATTCACCGACGACCTTCGCCATTTTCGAAGTGTTTCCCAACCTGGCGGGGCTGCAGGCCCATGTCGAAGGCGGTGGCGGGGACATCTTCCGCGATGTCGAGCGCATGAACGACATCCTCGCCGTGCCCGCTCACGTGCAGAAGGTCGACGTGCTGATGAGCAAGCAGGTCTTCACCGCCGATCACTAGCCTGACGCGAGAAATTCCGCCGGCATCGTGCATCGGTATCCCGTCCGGCGAGTGCGAGCCACACCAGATCGGAGGCTTCGACCGCCAGAGGATTCCTCGGGCCGTGGCAAGACGGTTGGATGTGCGCTGACGTTCATTCCGACCGTTGGAGGTGCGGTGGCCGAGCCTGTCCGCGTGCGCAGGTTGACCGACCGGGAGGGGCAGAGGCTGCAGCAGATCGTGCGCCGGGGCAGCACCAGTCCGGTGCGGTTCCGGCGCGCGATGATGCTGCTGGCCTCCGCCGGCGGGAACCAGGTTCCGGTGATCGCCCAACTGGTGCAGGCCGACGAGGACACCGTTCGGGGTGTCATCCACCGGTTCAACGAGATCGGCCTGGCCTGCCTGGACCCTCAGTGGGCGGGAGGCCGTCCCCGCCTGCTCAGTCCTGACGACGAGGACTTCGTCGTCCAGACGGCCACCACCCGCCCGACGAAACTCGGACAGCCTTTCACCCGCTGGTCGATCCGCAAACTCGCCGCCTACCTACGCCGCGTGCACGACCGCGTGATCCGGATCGGCCGCGAGGCGTTACGGTGTCTACTCGCCCGGCGCGGCATCACCTTCCAGCGCACCAAGACCTGGAAGGAGTCGCCCGACCCCGACCGCGACGCCAAGCTCGACCGCATCGAGCACGTACTGGAGCGCTTCCCGGACCGCGTCTTCTCCTTCGACGAGTTCGGGCCGCTCGGCATCCGGCCCACCAGCGGGTCGTGCTGGGCCCGGGCCGGTCACCCCGAGCGACACCCAGCGAGCTACCACCGCACCCACGGCGTCCGCTACTTCCACGGCTGCTACTCCATCGGCAACGACAAGCTCTGGAGCGTCAACCGTCGCAAGAAGGGCGCCGCGAACACCCTGGCCGCGCTGAGGTCGATCCGAGCGGCCCGGTCGGACGGCGCCCCGGTCTACGTCATTCTGGACAACCTCTCCGCTCACAAGGGCGACAACATCCGGCGCTGGGCGAAGAGGAACCGGGTCGAGCTGTGTTTCACCCCGACCTACGCGTCCTGGGCGAACCCGATCGAGGCCCATTTCGGCCGCTGCGGCAGTTCACCGTCGCCAACTCCAACCACCGCAACCATACGGTCCAGATCCGGGCCCTGCACGCCTACCTGCGCTGGCGCAACCAGCGCGCCCGCCACCCCGACGTCCTGGCCGCCCAACGCCGCGAACGTGCCCGCATCCGCAGCGAGAAAGGCACCCGCTGGGGCGGACGCCCTCTCAAGATCGCAGCTTGACCGACTCGGTGAACCAATGCGGTCACGGCACTAGCGGCGGCCGCGGAAGGTGCGCCGCAGGTCGTCCACCCACTGATCGGGGAGCTCCCACGGGATGAAGTGCCCGCCGTGGTCGTGGGCGGTCAGGTTGACGTGGTTGTACCAAGCCGCGCGATCGCTGTCGAGGAAGTGCCGGACCCGTTCGTCCGTGGTGACGCCCGGCGGGTTCTCGTACCCGACGAACGTGATGCCGGTGGGCGCCTCGACGACCGGCCACCGGTCGTGGGACGGCGTCCACGGGTAGCGGTTGTTGTTGGCGTAGGTGCGGACAGAGGTGCCGATCGCGTTGTTCACCCAGAAGATCATGGCGTGGGTGAGCAGGTCGTCCTTGGTGAAGACGCGTTCGACGTCGCCGCCGTTGTCGCTCCACTTCACCCAGCGTTCGAGGATCCACGCGAGCATCCCGGCGGGCGAGTCCGACAGCCCGTGCGCGAGCGTGCTCGGGCCGAGCATGTGCACGGCGAGGTGGGCGGCGAACCGCCTCTCCCACGCGACGAGCTGGGCGTGGACGTCGGCGGGCAGCCCGTCGGGAATGGGCCGTCCGCCGCTGAGGTCCCAGCCGCGGTCGCCGTTGAACAGGGTGAGCTTGAGCCCGGAGCCGATGTGGATGCCGTACAGCTCGTCGGCGTACTTGTGCCCGAGCTGGCCGGTGACCAGGGCGCCGACGTCACAGCCGGCGGCGGCGTACCGGTCGTGGCCGAGCACCCGCGTCATGAGGACGTGCCACAGGTCGGCGACCTTCCAGAAGTTCATGTCGGGGTGGTCCGGCAGCGGGGTGGAGAAGCCGAACCCGGGAAAGGAGGGGACGATCACGTCGAACGCCTCGGCGGGGTCTCCGCCGTACGCGCCGGGGTCGGCGAGCGGATCCACGACCTTCGACCAGTGCCAGAACGTCCAGGGCCAGCCGTGCGTGAGGATCAGGGGCGTCGGGTGGGGACCGGTCCCGGGCCGCCGCATGAAGTGCACCGGCACGCCCTCCACCTCGACGCGGTAGTGCTCGTAGGCGTTGATCGCGGCCTCGGCCGCGTGCCAGTCGTAGCCGGTGCGCCAGTGGTCGACCAGCTCGCGCAGGTAGGCGCCGTTGACGCCGTAGTACCAGTCGTCGTTGCCCGCGTCGGCCGGCAGACGCGTCGACTCCAGGCGCCGCCGGAGGTCGCCGAGCACGTCCTCGGACACGTGGATCGGCGTCGGCTCCAGCGGGAACGTCTCGCGATGATCGGCCGTCTCTGTCATGGTTTCTCCCCCTGGTCGGATGCCGTGCCCTCCGGTCGCTCGTGGAGAGCGACCAGCCGCGCCAGGGCGGGCAGCGCCGCCGCGATGGCCGCCCGGTCGGCCGGCGAGAGCCGGCCGGCGAGTTCGGCCAGGTGGGTCGTGCGCTCGGCCCGCCGCCCGGTCACGACGGCCGTGCCCGCCGGGGTGGCGTGCACGAGGACCGCCCGGCCGTCCGACGGGTCCGGCCGGCGCTCGACCAGGCCGTCGCGCTCCAGCCGGGTCACGATCTGCGTGATCGCCGACTGCGTCACCTGTTCGCTCGCGGTCAGCTCGCCGAGCCGCTTCGGTCCCCAGCCGGCGAGCGTGTGCAGCACCGACAGGGTCGTGAAGCTCAGCCGCCGCACCGACGGCAGGCGGATCGCCATCCGCGTGTAGTCCTCCATCACGGCGGTCAGCTCGGCGACGTCCAGCTCTGGCTCGGATGTGGGCATGGCCCAGTTATATCAGTAACTTAAATAAGTTTCTAATGCTTATCTTCCGGGTCTGGACATCGGCCCCGTACGCCCGGTCGAATGTCGATGTGAGAACTCCCTCCCGGTCGCTCGTCGCGCTGCTCGCACTGTCCGGGGTCCTGACCGCGACGCCGTCTTCCGCGGCCGAGCTGGCCACGGCGTACGTCGACGTCGCGGTGGCCACCGCGTGGGTGAGCCCCGGCCTCGACCGGCCCGTCGACGCGCCCGCGGTGGCGAACCCGGCCGACATCCGGAAGTGGACCGCGGACATGACGCTGGCGCAGCGCTCCGCCCTCGTCGGCCGGCTGGAGACCCAGGCGCTCTACGGCACGCCCGTGCGGATCCTCGAACGGCGGGGCGACTGGGTGCACGTCGCCGTCACCGGCCAGCCGACGCCGCGCGACCCGCTCGGCTACCCGGGCTGGGTGCCCGCGCGCCAGCTGACCGGGAGCGCGGGCTTCGCCGCCCTCCGGCGGTCGCGGCCGGTCGCCACGGTGACCTCCGCGAGCGCGTGGCTGTCCACCGACCCGGCCGGCCGGCACCGCGAGACGGAGCTGTCGTCCGACACCCGCCTGCCGGTGCTGGCGCGCTCCGGCTCCGCGGTGCTCGTCGCCACGCCCGACCGCGGCGGCCGCTGGTTGCCCGCCCGCGACGTGCGGGTGGGGGACACCTCGGCGGGCGCGTCCCGGCCCACCGGCGCCGACCTGGTCCGCACCGCGAAGATGTTCGCCGGGCTGCACTACCTGTGGGCGGGCACCTCGTCGTTCGGCTTCGACTGCTCCGGGTTCACCCACACCGTCTATGACCTGAACGGCATCACGATCCCGCGCGACTCCGACGCCCAGAAGGCCGGCGGGCGGCCGGTGTACCGGTCCGACCTGCGGCCCGGCGATCTGATCTTCTACGCCCACGACCATGGCGCGGGATCGATCCACCACGTCGGCATGTACATCGGTGACGGCTACGAGATCGACGCGCCCGCCAACAGCGCGACCGAGGAGAGCCCGCTGGAGATCGTGAAGGTGGACGAGCACCGGTACGCGGACGAGTACGCCGGGGCCGTGCGGTACCTCTGACCGGTCATGGAGCGATCAGTACCAGTTGTGCGAAACCTCATGTGCCCATGCGGCGTTGGGGCTTCCGTATCGGTCGCGGATGTAGTTGAGCCCCCACTGAATCTGTGCCTTGTAGTCACCGAGATCGAACACGTGGCCGTGGCCGAGTGCCTGCGGGATGCCGGCCGCTCCGCTCGACGGGTTGACGGCATTGGCGTTCCAGCCGCTTTCCTGGTTCCAGAGCTTGACCAGCGATTCCCAGTCGCTTTCACTCCAGCCGTACTGGGCCATGAGGGACTTGGCGTACGCCTGCGCCTCCCCCGCGGAGGCGCTGTGCGTGCTGGTGTCGCCACTCGCCGACGGACCGAGTCCACCAGAGCCGCCCACTCCGTACGGGCCGGGATCACCGGAGGGCTGATCGGAGTCGCTGCGCCTCGGGGGTGCCAGTCCGGCCAGCGTCTGCGACAGGTCGGTATCCGCACGGCCCGCCTTCTCCACCGCGGCGTTGATCTTCGGCTGAAGGTCGTTGATGTGTCCCTGGGCGGCGTTGACGAGGTTCGTGACGTCGGCCTGGGTCAGCGCCTTTTTTCCGTGTGTGTCCATCACGACCGTGCCGACCGGCGGTGCGGTGTAGGACAGGCGTCCGGTCTCGGCGTTGACATCGAGACCATAGCTTTGTGCCTCGGAGGTCAGGCCGACGAGTGTGTTCTTGGCCTCGTCGAATGCCTTACCCGCCGAGATCAGTGCCCCCTCGACGCTGCGCAGCCTTTCGGCTGAGTTGAGCAGGCCGGCGTGCGTGCCGTCGACCTTCCCGCGTGCGAGCACGGCCGGCGGGCCGTCCCAGTGTTGCTTCTCGATGTGTTGACCGACCTGTTCCTTCAGATATCCGGCGTGGACCAGAACAGCGTCCGCCCAGTCCTTCCACACCCCGGCGCTCTTGTTGAGCATCGACGGATCGGCCTTCATGACATCGCCATAAGTGACGGACATGTTCAGAGCTCCTGGAGGGGCATCGACCCGCGTAGCCGGTTGACGTAGCCCTCGGCGCCATGTTCGCCGTGCTTGCTGTTGTGGTGCGTCTCGGTCAGCCGGTCGTAGTAGCCGTGGATATCGGTGGCGTGGTCGTGAACATCCTGGTGGCAGGCCGCGTGCAGCGCCAAGAGCGTCTTGTGCCAGTCGAACGCCTCGTGACCGGCGGCCGCCGATATGCAGCCGTCGGCCAGATCGTCAGTGTGTCTCCGCAGGCTGTGGGCTGTATTCGCGGCACCCTCGGCGGCTGTCAACAACTTGCCGTAATTGACGTACCGATTGGGCTCTGTGTTCTCGGTCATCGCTCCGCCTTGTATGGACGGCTTACATCGTACGGTTGACATCGCACCAATGAAGGCACACCAACGGTACCGCTTTGCCATGTATCCGGACCACCGTGCCGCACCGAGATGGCCGGGTAAGAACTTCGAAAATCGTTTAAGTGAGTACTGGTACGTCCGCTCACAGCGCGCCCAGGTCCACGCCGTTGCCCATCGCCGCGTAGCCGGCGTCGTTCGGGTGCAGGTGGTCGCCGGAGTCGTACGGCGGGAACAGCCGCCGGGGGTCGGCCGGGTCGCGTACGAGCGCGTCGAAGTCGATCACCGCGTCGAACGTTCCGCTCCTGCGGATCCAGGTGTTGACCGCCCGCCGCACGAGTTCCTCGCTCGGGGAGTAGTACACGCAGCCCGCGAACGGTGTGAGCGTGCCGCCGACGACGCGCAGGCCGCGGGCGTGGGCGCGCGCGGCGATGGCGGCGAGACCCGCGGTGATCCTGGCGGGGTCGCGCTGGCGCGGCGCCAGGTGGATGTCGTTGATGCCCTCCAGCACGATCACCGTGCGCACGCCGGGGCGGCTGAGGACGTCCCGGTCGAGCCGCTGGAGCGCGGGCTCCCCACGTGAGCCTCCGCCGATCAGGATCCGGTTGCCGCCGATCCCGGCGTTCAGCACGGCGAGCGGGCGCGGACCCCGGGCCAGCCGGGTGGCGAGGACGTCGGTCCAGCGGTGGTCGGCGCCATCGGTCGAGCGGTAGCCGTCGGTGATGGAGTCGCCGAGGGCGATGACCGCCCCCCGCGCGCCACCGCCGGTGACATCCACGCCCGAGACGATGTGCCCCGAGTGCGTGACGGTCGGGAAGAGGCCCGAGTCCACGGCGTCCGCCGCGTCGGTGCCGCTGACCACCAGGGAGCGGCGCAGCCCGATCGGGTGCAGGCTCAGCGGGGTGGCGTACCCGGGCGTGTAGGTCGTGACGAACAGGTCGTGTGCGGCGGGCACCCGCAGGTGGACCGGGTCGCTGACGGCCTCACGGCCGGGGGCGACGCTGACGGAGGCGTGGCCGTGGAACCTGACCTGGCGCAGGGTGCCCGGCGCCACCCGCGTGCCGCCGCCCGCCGGAAGCGCCACCGTGGTGTGCCCGACGCGCAGGGGAGCGGTGCCGAAGGCGTTGGAGAGCCGAACGCGCAGCGCGCGGCCGCCGACGCTCGTGTGCACCACGTCGCGGATCGTGCAGTCGACGCAGCCGTTGGCGGTCGCGGTGGCGACCGGACTCTCCCACGTGCCCACCCAGACCGGGCCGCCGCGCTCACGGGTCAGGATGGGCGCCCGTACGGACGCGGGCCCGACGACGAGCAGGGCGACGCAGCACGCCGCGGCCACCGGCCCACGGACCGTGATCCTCCCGACCAAAGGCGACCGTCCATCTCCCGAGCTTCCGGGGAGTCTCTCGTTCCGGGCGGTCCGCCGTCAATCGACTCGCGGGTATCGGAGTGACCCGGTTGTAAGGCCCCCGGTCAGCGGCGGGCCCGTGAGGGTCGCGCGGCGGCGGCCGCGGAGGGCAGCTTCGCGCGGGCCGCGGCGGACGTGTACAGGCCGACGACGTGGTAGCCGAAGTCGACCGCGTCCGGCGCCGGGGAGGCGAGGTTCAGCGTGAAGCCGGTGGCGCTCGCGTCGCCGGCCCAGTAGACGCCCCCCGGGTCGCCCTGCGGCGTCACGACCACGACGGGCCTGGCCGTGGTGTCCATGAACGCGACACGGAACGGACACGACGCGGACGTCGCGCCCGCGGCGACGGAGCAGACGCCGCTCACGCCGCCGTCGTCGTAGAGGTTGCCGCCGGACACCAGGCCGTCGCCCTGGGACACGACGCCGTACGCGGTGCCCTGGCCGACCACGCCGACCGTGCCCTGCCCCAGCACCCCGGTGTCCGACGAGCCCTGCCCGACCACCCCGGCGCCCTGGGAGGTGGTGACGCCCTGGACGCCGTAGTGGGTGCCGGTGTGCGTGTAGGTCTTGGCGTACAGCGCGTTGGAACCGTCGCCGGAGGCGTTCTGGCGCAGCAGCATGGCCGAGCCACTGCCGGTGCCGTCCGAGGTGGACAGGATCGAGGTGCCCTGGGTGCTGCTCGCGCTCAGGGCGTACCCGCCGCCGGAGTTCGTGGCCGTCACCGCGCTGCCGGAGATCACGGCGAATTCGAGCACCGGCGAAGCCGTCTCCACAATGGCGGTCCGGGTTATTCGCGCGCCCGTCACGAAACGGGAACCTGATATCCACCGAATCGCGGTAATCCTCCCATGGTCACCGAACGTCGCAGGTCAGACGCATGGCCGGAAGAGGACGGCCGGTATGGCGGGCCTCCGGTGCCCCGCCAGAGTGTGAACGCCCCCGGAGGGTGGATGAAGTCCCCGCCGGTTAACCCGTCGCGAACAGTCGGTAAACCACGTTGTCAGGGACCGTGGGAACTCTGAGGCCTTTTCGGTGCTGGTCAGCGGGTCCCGTGCGCGAGGAGTGCGTGCGCGGGGACGGACACCCGGCCGTCGCCGATGGCGTAACCGGTCAGCCGCCGGTCATAGGCCTCCTTGACCCGGGCGATGGTCGGCGGGTCCTGCCGGAGCAGGACGACGGCGTTCGAGCCGACCCGGGCCATCGCCCCGTCCCGCCACCACTCGTCCGGCTCGAACGTGAAGTCCCAGTCGAGGACCTCCGCCCGTGCCTCGCGGAACGCGCCGCCGACCAGGGCGGCGAACGCGTCCGGCCGGCCGTATGTCATGAACGGGCTCAGCGGCACGTCGTCCGGCCAGGCGACGCCGACCTCCTCCATGGCGTCGCGCACGAGGGCCAGGACTCCGCTGCCCGGCATCGTCCAGCACGTCAGCGCGACGCGGCCGCCCGGCCGCAGCACCCGGCGCAGCTCGGCGAGCGCCGCCACGGGATCGCCGACGTGGTTGATGACGAAGTTGCCCACCACGGCGTCGAACGTCTCGTCCTCATGCGGCAGCGCGGGCAGGACCGCCACGCGTACGTCGGCCTCGGGCACGCCGCGCGCGGCGGTCTCGGCCATCAGCGGATCGGCGTCCACCGCCGACACCCGCGCGCCGCGGTGAACGGCCTGGGCCGCCACGATCCCCGGCCCGGTGCCCAGGTCGAGCACCCGGGACCCCGCACCGACCCGCGCGGCGTCGAGGAGCGGGCCGACGCTGTGCGCGGTCAGCCGGGCGAAACCGCGTGCGTACACATCGGCGCGCCCGGCCCACAGGTCGCGTTCGTAGGTGTCGAAGTCCGTCATGCGGGGAGCGTACGCCGATGCCCCGACATCCGGCGCGCGTCCCGGGTGCCCGGCGTGCGCGGCCGTGCCAGGATCGGCTCATCGCGACGACGGGAGGCCTGACATGACTTCGGACGCGGACCGCGGGGAGCTGTTCAGCGAGGAGCGTTCGGCCGAGGTCGTGGTGAACAGCATGGAGGGCACCCGCGATCCCCGGTTGCGGCAGGTGCTGGACTCGCTCGTCCGGCACCTGCACGACTTCGTCAAGGACGTCGAGCCGACCGAGGAGGAGTGGGGCGCCGCGATCGCCTTCCTCACCGCGACCGGGCACAAGTGCGACGCCGCGCGCCAGGAGTTCGTGCTGCTCTCCGACGTCCTGGGCGTCTCGATGCTGGTCGAGACCATCAACCACCGGGCGAAGGGCGTCGCGACCGAGTCGACCGTCCTCGGCCCCTTCCACGTCGTGGAGTCCCCGCCGCGATCCCTCGGCGCGGACATCTGCCTCGACCACCGGGGCGAGCCCTGCCTGGTCACCGGACGGGTCACCGGGCCCGACGGCGAGCCGGTCGGCGGAGCCACGGTCGACGTCTGGCAGGCCGACGCGGAGGGCTACTACGACGTGCAACGGCCCGGAGAGGTGCCGCCGGCGAACCTGCGCGGCCTGTTCACGACACAGGCCGACGGCCGGTTCTGGTTCCGTACGGTGATGCCCCGCCACTACCCGATCCCCGACGACGGCCCCGTCGGCGCGCTGCTCGAGGCCACCGGCCGTCACCCGTACCGCCCCGCCCACATCCACTTCCTCGTACGGGCCGCGGGGTACGCGCCGCTGACCACGCACGTGTTCGCCGCCGACAGCCCGTACCTGGACTCCGACGCGGTCTTCGGGGTCAAGCCGGACCTCGTACGCGACTTCGCCGTGGTGGAAGATCCCGTACGCGCCGCCGAGCTGGGCCTGCCGGACCGGTTTCGCGAGGTGGAGTTCGACATCGTCCTCCTGCGCGCGGAGGAGTGATCGTGGGTCAAGTGGCTATAGATCAATAAATGTCACTTTGAAGTATCGGTATACGTCCGTAAAAGACACGCGAGGCGATCGTCAAGATTGATGTTCGTCGACGCCGGAACCGTTGTTACCAGCGGATTAACGCTGTCATAGTCGGATAAGTCGCAGCAATACGTACGTTAATGCGACCTTGGCGTGACCGAACGGTTGTCACGCGTAAGCCCGACCAAAGGAGGTAACTTCCATGAGAATCGCACCCCGGATGGGAGTAACGATCTCTGGCCTGGCCCTCGCGGGAGCGACGGTGATGACCCTCGGTACGGCGGCGTCGGCGAGCGCCCAGTCCGCCACCATCACACCGCGGCATGCCGTCACCGGCTACTCGGTCGTCGACCGGCACCGGCGCTGGAGGCACCGCGGCTACACCTATACGTACACCTACTACTGGTGGGGCTGCGGCTGCTGTTGCTGCTGCTGACCGTCTGAACAGGTGATCGCCGTTCGACGGTGACCAGCGGGGTCTCGTGGCCCGGCCCGAGACCCCGGCCATCCCGCCGGTGAACGCGAGTCAGCGGAGTTCCCGGTGGACCCAGTCCGGCAGTATCTCGACGGCGTAGATCCATTCGCCGGGGGCGACCTCGGGACCGACGCGCCCCATGGCGCCGCGCCCGTTGCGCGCGGCCACGACACCGCCCGTGATCGCACAGGTGGTGTCCACGTCGCCGAGGCCCTCCGCGGCCGTCCAGAGCGCGTCGGTGAGGCTGCCGAGATGATGGGCCGCGCACCACAGGGCGAACGGCACCGTGTCGTCGGCGCGGATCCGCCGGCCGTTGCCGAGGATGTCCGCCGCCTTCCAGGCCGGCGTGTGGCCCGGCAGGTCCGCGGCCCGCAGGACACCGTCCCGGGTCGACCCGGCGGGCGTGTACGCCGCGACCTCCCGGAGCAGGTCCGCCTCCCCGAGCACCCGCGTGTCCTCGGCCGAGGTTTCCGGCGGCGCGGCCTCGGCCGGGGCTTCCAGCGGCGCGCCCAGGATGTTCTGCCGCCACCAGGCCTCGTGATCGGTCCAGCCCGCCACGGCGAGGGCCGCCGCCACGGCCACCGCGACGGCACCCGCGATGCCCTCGGGATGAGCGTGGGTCACGTGCGCGGACCGCGTCGCCTGCTCGACGGTGGCCTCGATGTCCGGGCCGAACCAGGCGCCCAGCGGAGCGACCCTCATCGCCGCGCCGTTGCCGAGACTGCCCTGACCGTCGAACAGCGCCCGCGCCGCCGTCCGCCACGTGCCCGGCTCCGCTCCCAGCACGGGCAGCAGTTCGTGCATCCCGGCGCCGTACCCGCGGCCCGAATCGGCGGCGTAGGTGTCCGCGAACGCACGGGCCAGCCGCTCCTCGACGATCTCCCCGTCCCGCAGGAGCACACGTACGACGCTGAGAGCCATCGCGGTGTCGTCGGTCCAGTGCCACACCTGGCCTGGCCCCAGGCGCTGATCGGGCCCCCGGAGATCGGGAAGACGCCGCGCGGTGATCTCCCGCCGGGCCTCCGCACCGGACCGGAAGAACCACCGCTGACCGAACGCGTCCCCGAGCGACAACCCCATCACGCTGTCGAGGACCGCACGCCGATTGACGATCATGATCGCAGCCTAGAGCCTGTCTCGATGCGCCGCTGTCCTGCGGCGGCGGACGGGGGACTTCGAGACAGACCCTGGCGCCTGGTCGTCGGCGAGAGTGGCGCGAAGGCGGGCGAGGGGCGTGGTCCGACGGGGTCGCGTGGCTCACGACCAGGGCGGGCGGGCCCGGCTCTGGAGTGCGGCGGTGGCCGCCGAGCCCCGCCGGTGCGAGGCCGCGCCGGGCGGCGCGTGCGCCCACCGTACGGCCTCGGTCCGCCGGCGGCACGCCCAGCGGGAACTGGTGTCCCGCGTCTGAAGAAGCCGGCCGAAAAGGAGGGCTGGATCGTCCAGCACATCCTGGTTCGCTCGCGTACGTGGGACCCCGGCGGAAACCGCGTGTTCCACGCTGGCCGGCATGGCCGGCACGCCGGCGTTTCCCGACAGCTACGACATGGTCCCTGAGGCGGCCGACCAGGACACGGCGACCTGGGAGGTCGTGATCACGGGTTTCGCCGGTTTCCTTCACGGGCGGCTTCCGGCCGCCTTCGGGGCGGAGCGTCATACGTCACCCGCCGGCCTCCTGCCCATGGTGAAGACGCGGCCCGACTCCTGATCCCGGGACGAGACGAGGCTCCTGGTAATCCGGGCTGGGGCCCGCATCGCGCGATCGCGAGCGCGGTCGACTGGAGCGTGAGGGCACGGGCCTGTCGGCCCGCGCCGGTGATCATGGGCCGGAGTCTCCGCCGCCAGAAATATTTCCGTGGCGTTTCGGCGGAGTAATGGGGTGTGGAACAACAAATACCCTGGCCAGGGCATATGTCCGGCGACAGGGCGAGTGAGTTCCCGCTGGCCGTTACCCAAACGTTATGACTTGACTCTCTTGACGGGAGCCGGAAAGACGGCCACCGTCTGCCGTGAGAGCGCTCTCAGCAGCACCCCCGAACCCGCCCGGACGATCCGGCGAGCTCATCCGCCGAATCGCGGCTCCGGCGGCCGCCACCGCCGGAGCCGCGCGTCTCACCTCCCTACCCCAGAAAGGGAGACGCCACGTGCGACTTACCCTCCGCCCCCCGGCGCGCCGTCGCGCGCCCGCCCACCTCATGGCGATCGCGTCCGCCGCGATCATGCTTCTCGTCGGCTCCCTCGTGGCCGGCGCCCCGCTCACGGCCGGCGCCCAGGCGCTGTCCGGCGGCACTCCGAAGGCCGCCGCGTGCGGCGGGAGCAACGTCGCGCTGAACCGGCCGGCGACCGCCTCCTCCACGGAGAACTCCGGTACCCCCGCGTCGGCCGCCGTGGACGGCAACACCGGAACCCGCTGGTCCAGCGCCTTCAGCGACCCGCAGTGGCTCCAGGTGGACCTCGGCTCCTCCCAGCAGATCTGCCAGGTCACGCTCAACTGGGAGACGGCCTACGCCAAGGCCTTCCAGATCCAGGTCTCCGACAACGCGTCCACCTGGACCACCGTCTACAGCACCACGACCGGCACCGGCGGCACCCAGACGCTGAGCGTCAGCGGCACCGGCCGATACATCCGGATGTACGGCACCACGCGCAGCACCCAGTACGGCTACTCGCTGTGGGAGTTCGCGGTCTACTCCGGGAGCACCACGACGCCGCCGCCGGACTCGTTCTGGGGCGACACCAGTGGCATCCCGGCCGCGCACAACGTCCTCGAGCTGAAGATCCTCAACCGGACGAACGGCCACTACCCCGACAGCCAGGTCTACTGGAGCTTCAACGGGCAGACGCACTCGATCGCCGAGCAGCCCTACTTCGACATGCCCGCCAACTCCGCGGGCCGGATGTACTTCTACCTCGGCTCACCGGACAGCCAGTACCGGGACTTCATCGAGTTCACCGTCGGGCCGGACGTCTTCAACGGCAACACGACACGCGTCGACGGGTTCGGCCTGAAGCTGGCGCTGCGGCTGCACGCCCACGACGGGTACGACACGCAGGTCGGCGAGGACCAGGCGACGTTCGCCGAGGACCGGTCGGCGACGTTCCAGCGGTTCCAGAACGAGGTCCCGACCGAGTTCAAGCACCTCGCGACGGTACAGGCGCCGTACTACATCCCGGCGCCCGGCAGCGACAGCGCGTTCCGGACGGGCGGGCAGTACGCGAACTACTTCACGAGTTACGCCCAGGCGAACGGCGTGAACGAACCCACGTCCAACGTCTTCGGATGCGCGGGCTCGCTCGCCGGCAACCCGAACATGTGCGCCGCGCTCAACCGGCACGTCGCCGGGCAGTCGCAGCAGTCGGACCCGAGCCAGTACTACAAGGCCGCGCCGGCCAACTACTACGCCAAGTTCTGGCACGACCACGCGATCAACCACCTGGCCTACGGCTTCCCCTACGACGACGTCGCCGGCCAGTCCTCGTTCATCTCCCACGGCGACCCGCAGTACCTCCTCGTCGCCGTCGGATGGTGAACCACTCGAACCACGCCTGAGAGCTCCATCGCCCCATCGACCGTCACCCTCTCCACAGGGGGCCGTACGGGTGGGTCTGTACGGCCCCCGCAAAGGAGCACATCGTGTTGTTCGACCGGCAAGACAGGCACCTCCGCGCCTCGTGGGCGCACCGGCTCAAGGTGGGAGCCGGCGCCCTCATCCTCGCCGTCGGCGTGTTCACGCCCGCCACCGTCGCCGCGAGCGCGCCCGCCGGGGCGGCTCCCGTGCGGCCCGCCGCGGTGCCGGCCCCGCCCGCCGGGTTCACCACCACGTGGAGCGACGACTTCACCGGCGCGGCCGGCACCGGCCTGAACACCGGCACGTGGAAGTACGACACCGGTCCCGGCAGCGGTTTCGGCACCGGTGAGATCGAGACGATGACCAACAGCACCGCGAACGTCTACCAGGACGGCGCGGGACATCTCGTCCTCAAGGCGCTCCACTCGGGCTCGGACCCGCGCGCCGGCTGGACCTCCGGGCGGGTCGAGACGCAGGCCGCGACGTTCGGCGCGCCCGCCGGCGGCGTCGTCATGATGCAGGCGTCGATCCAGCAGCCCAACGTGACCACCGCCAACGGGGCCGGCTACTGGCCGGCGTTCTGGATGCTCGGCTCGACGCTGCGCAGCGGCACGCCGTGGCCGACCTCCGGCGAGGTCGACATCCTGGAGGACATCAACGGCCGCAGCTCGGTGTTCGGCACCCTGCACTGCGGCACGAACCCCGGCGGGCCCTGCAACGAGTCCACCGGCATCGGCAGCGGCGAGCACGCCTGCCCGGGCTGCCAGACCGGCTACCACACCTACGCCGTGCAGATCGACCGGTCGGTCTCGCCGGAGCAGATCCGCTGGTACCTCGACGGCACCAACTACTTCACGTTGGCCGCCAACCGCGTGGACGCCACCACCTGGGCGAACGCCGTCGATCACCCGTTCTTCATCATCTTCGACCTGGCGATGGGCGGCGGGTTCCCCGACGCGTTCGGCGGCGGGCCCAACTCCTCGACCGTGTCCGGCGCCTCGCTCAACATCGACTACGTCGCGGTCTACAACAAGGCGCCGGGCGGCGGCGGTGGCACGGGGACGAACCTGTCGCAGGGGCACTCGACGACCGCCTCGTCCACCGAGGCGCCCGGCACCGCCGCGGCCAACGCCACGGACGGCGACACGGGTTCCCGCTGGTCCAGCGCGTTCAGCGACCCGCAGTGGCTTCAGGTGGACCTCGGCGCGGTGCATCAGCTCAGCCACGTCGTGCTGAACTGGGAGGCCGCCTACGGCAAGGCGTTCCAGCTTCAGACGTCCAGTGACGGCACGAGCTGGACGACGGTCTACTCGACGACCAGCGGCACCGGGGGAGTGCAGGACCTGAGCGTCTCCGGCTCGGGCCGGTACGTGCGGATGTACGGCACGCAGCGCGGCACGCCGTACGGCTACTCGCTGTGGGAGTTCCAGGTCTTCGGGACCTGACAGGGGGAGCGGGTGGGCCGGGACACCGTCGGGCGCCCCGGCCCACGCCGGTCACTCCTCGCCCGAGCCCCCGTCGGCGTCCGCGTTCTCGGCGTCCGCCTCGGTGCCGTCCGCGAGCGTCATGAGCAGGCCGTTGAGCCGCTCGACGAACTCCGCCGGGTCCTCGATGCGGGCGCCGAGCGTCAGCACCGACTGGCTGTAGAGGACGTGCGCCCAGTCGCTGAGGCGCTGTTCGTCGCCCTCCCGGTCGAGCCGGCGTACGAGGGGGTGCTCGGGGTTGATCTCCAGGATCGGCCGGCTCGGCATCCCCGAACCCTGCATGCGGCGCATGAGGTTCAGCTCGAGGTCCGGCTCGTCGGCGACGATGCAGGCCGGCGAGGTGGTGAGGCGGTTGGTGGTGCGCACGTCGGCCACCTTGTCGCCGAGGGCCTTCTTCACCCGCTCGATCAGGCCGCTGAGCTCGGTGCCGGCCTTCTCACCCGCCTCCTTCTCGGCCTCGTCCTCCATCTCGCCGAGGTCGGAGACGCCCTGGGCGACCGACTGGAGCCGCTTGCCCTCGAAGTCGGGCAGGCTCGTCACCAGCCAGTTGTCGATGGCCTGACCCAGCAGCAGCACCTCGATGCCCTTCTTGCGGAAGATCTCCAGGTGCGGGCTGCTCTTGGCCGCGGCGGGCGTCGGGGCGATCAGGTAGTAGATCTTGTCCTGGCCCTCCTTCATCCGCCCGACGTAGTCGCTGAGGGAGGTGTCGGGCTCGTCGGTCGCGGACTTCGTCGTCGTGAACCGCAGCAGTTTGGCGATCTCGTCGCGGTTGGAGAAGTCCTCGGCCACGCCCTCCTTCAGGACGTCGCCGAACTCGCGCCAGAACCTGGCGTACTTCTCCGGCTCCTTCTCGGCCAGGTCCTTCAGCAGCCGCAGGACCTTCTTGACCGCGCTGGAGCGGATGTTGTCGACCACCCGGCTGCTCTGGAGGATCTCGCGGGAGACGTTGAGCGGCAGGTCGGCCGAGTCGATGACCCCGCGGACGAACCGCAGGTAGTTCGGCATCAGCTGGCCCGTGTCGTCCATGATGAACACCCGCTGGACGTGCAGCTTCACGCCGTGCCGGGCCTCGGGCATCCACAGGTCGAACGGCGCGGTCGCCGGGATGAACAGCAGCAGGGTGTACTCGTAGGTGCCCTCCATCTTGCTGTGCAGATGGGCGAGCGGGTCGGCGAAGTCGTGCGCGACGTGCTTGTAGAACTCGTTGTAGTCGGCGTCGTCGATCTCGCTCTTCGGGCGCGCCCACAGCGCGGAGCCGCGGTTGACCACGGTGTCCTCGCCGGCGTCGTCGCCGCCGTCCTGCGGCATCACGATCGGCAGGCTGATGTGGTCGGAGTACTTCTGGATGATCGTGAGCAACCGGTGGTGGTTCAGCAGGTCGTCCTCGCCCTCACGCAGGTGCAGGACGAGTTCGGTGCCGCGCCGTGGCCGCTCGACGGTCTCCAGGGCGTACTCCCCGCGGCCGTCGGACTCCCAGCGCACACCCTCCTCGGCGGACAGCCCGGCGCGGCGGGTGGTCAGCGTCACCCGGTCGGCCACGATGAAGGAGGAGTAGAAGCCGACGCCGAACTGGCCGATGAGCGTCGCGTCCTTGCGCTGGTCACCGGTCAGCGCCTGGAAGAACTCCCGGGTGCCGGACTTGGCGATGGTGCCGATGTTGTCCATCACCTCCTGCCGGCTCATGCCGATGCCGTTGTCGGTGATGGTGATCGTGCGCGCGTCCTTGTCGAAGGCGACATGGATCCGCAGCTCTTCCTCGTCCTCGTCGAGGCCGGGCTCGGTCAGCTGCGCGAACCGCAACCGGTCGATCGCGTCGGATGCGTTGGAGATCAGCTCCCGCAGGAAGATCTCCTTGTTGCTGTACAGCGAGTGGATCATCAGGTCGAGAAGCTGGACGACCTCGGCCTGAAAACTGAACCTCTCCTGCTGCGTCGGCGCGCTCATTGGGGTACTCCTGCTCCCTGCGTCAACTCGTCTCCGGCCCGCGCGACCGGCCGCGCGGCACCGTCCAAAGGCAAGGACTCAGCGTATCGAGATCGGACTCGTTCCCGCGTCAGCCGACCAGTTTCGGCGGGGTGATCGGAAGGTCGCGCACGCGCCGTCCGGTGGCGTGGTGGACGGCGTTGGCGACGGCGGCGGCGGTGCCGACGATGCCGATCTCCCCGATGCCCTTGGCACCCATCGGGTTGAGGTGCGGATCCTCCTCCTCGATCCACACCGCGTCGATGTCCTGGACGTCGGCGCAGGCGGCCACGTGGTACTGCGCGAGGTCGTGGTTCAGGAAGCCGCCGTCCCGCTCGTCCACGATCGTCTGCTCCATCAGGGCCATGCCCATGCCCATCGTCATGCCGCCGACGAACTGCGACCGCGCGAGCTTCGGCTCGAGGATCCGCCCGGCGGCGAACACGCCGAGCAGCCGGGGCACGCGGACCTCGCCGGTGTCCAGGTCGACCCGTACCTCGGCGAACTGCGCGCCGAACGCGTGCCGGGAGAAGCCGGTGTCGCCCTCGACGTCCTCGGTGGTGTCGGCGGTGCCGCGCTCACCGTTCTTCAGCAGCGCCTCGCACGCCCGTACGACCGCCGACCCCCACGAGGCCGTCCCCATCGAACCGCCCGCGAGCGAGGCGCGCGGCAGGGCGCTGTCGCCGACCTCGACGCGCACGCGCTCGGGAGCGGTGCCCAGGGTCTCGGCCGCGATCCGCGTCAGCACCGTACGGGCGCCCGTGCCGATGTCGGCGGCGGCGATCCGGATGACGAAGTCGCCGTCCTCGACGGTCGCGTCGGCCGTGGACGCCATCCGCCGGGAGGGATAGGTGGAGGCGGCCACGCCCGTACCGATGAGCCACCGCCCGTCGAGCCGGATGCCGGGCCGGGGGTCGCGCCCCTCCCAACCGAACCGGCGGGCGCCCTCCCGCAGGCAGGCGACCAGGTTGCGGGAGCTGAACGGCAGGTCGTTCTCCGGGTCGACGTCGGGCTCGTTGCGTATCCGCAGCTGGATCGGGTCGATGCCGGCGGCGACCGCCAGTTCGTCCATGGCCGACTCCAGCGCGAACATCCCGGGACACTCGCCCGGCGCGCGCATCCACGACGGCGTGGGCACGTCGAGGCGCACGAGCCGGTGGGTCGTCCGGCGGTTCGGCGCCGCGTACATGACCCGCGTCGGGGCCGCGGTCTGCTCGGCGAACTCCATGAGCGTCGAGGACTGTTCGACGGCCTCGTGGCTGATCGCGGTCAGCCGCCCCTCGGCGTCCGCGCCGAGCCGGACGCGCTGGATGGTGGGCGTACGGTAACCCGTGAGGTCGTACATCTGCTGCCGGGTCAGCGCCAGCTTCACCGGGCGCCCGGCGGCCCGCGCCGCGAGCGCCGCGAGGATGGCGTTCGGGCGCGTGGTGCCCTTGGACCCGAAGCCGCCCCCGACGTGCGGCGCGACCACCCGCACCCGCTCCGGCGGCAGGCCGAGCACCTCCGCGATCGTGTCGCGGTCGTCGGCGGCGCCCTGGGTCGAGTCGTACAGCGTCAGGTCGCCGTTCTCCTCCCAGACGGCCATCGTGGCGTGCGGTTCCATCGGGTTGTTGTGCAATGTGGGCGTCGTGTAGGTCGCGTCGACGGTGACCGCCGCCTCGGCGAACCCGGCCTCGACGTCGCCCCGCCGGGTCTCGGCCGGCATCCCCGGGTTGACCTTCTCCGGGGTGTAGAGGCCGGGATGGTCCGCCCGCAGCAGCACGTCGTGCGGCTCGGCGTCGTAGCCGATCCGCACCCCGTGTTCGGCCGCCTCCCGTGCCGTCTCCGGCGTGCGCGCGACGACCGCCGCGACGAGCTGCCCGCGGTAGGCCACCTGGTCGCTCTGGAACAGCGCGAGCTCGGCGTCCTCCCGCGAGCCGAGCGCGGGCGGCTCCGCGCAGGACAGCACGGCCAGCACCCCCGGTGTCGCGAGGGCGTCGGTGGCGTCGACCGAGAGGATCCGCCCGCGGGTCACCGACGCCTGGACGGGGTGGACGTACGCGACGTCCTCGGCCGGGTACTCGAACGCGTACCGCGCCCGGCCGGTGACCTTGTCGCGTCCCTCGACGCGGTTCACGGGATCAGCTCCTGGAGGGTCCGGACGATCAGGTTGCGGGCGAGCGGCACCTTGTAGGCGTTCCGTGGCAGCGGCCGGGCCTCGGCCAGCTCGGCCTCGGCGGCCCGGACGAACTCCTCTTCGGTCGCCGGAGCGCCCCGCAGCGCCGCCTCGGCGCGTTCGGCCCGCCACGGCACGTGGGCGACGCCGCCGAGCGCGATCCGGCAGTCGCGTACGGTGTCACTCGCCTCGTCGACGTCCAGCACCGCGGCGACCGAGACGAGAGCGAAGGCGAACGACGCGCGCTCACGCACCTTCCGGTAGTGGGAGCGGCCCGGAGGCGGCGGAGGCAGCGTGATCGCCGTGATCAGCTCGCCGGGCGTCAGGACGGTGTCGCGTTCCGGCTCGGCGCCGGGGAGCCGGTGCAGGCCCGGGATCGGCACGACCCGGTCGCCGGCGGGGCCGGTGACGTGCACCTGCGCGCCGAGCGCGGCGAGCGCCACCGCCATGTCGGACGGATGGGTCGCCACGCAGTGCTCGGAGTGCCCGAGGATCGCCAGGTTCTCGTGGTCGCCGGGGATCGCCGGGCACCCCGAGGCGGGCCGGCGCTTGTTGCACGGCCGCGAGACGTCCTGGAAGTACGGGCAGCGGGTGCGCTGCAGCAGGTTGCCGGCGGTCGTCGCCATGTTGCGCACCTGGCCTGAGGCGCCGCTGAGTACGGCCCGGGCCAGCATCGGATAGCGCTCACGGACCGCCGGATGCGCGGCCAGGTCGCTGTTGCGCACGGCGGCGCCGATGCGCAGCCCGTCGCCGTCGGCGTCGATCGTGTCGTACGGCAGGCGCGTGACGTCGACGAGAAAGTCCGGCCGGGCGACGCCGAGCCGCATCAGGTCGACGAGGTTGGTGCCACCGCCGAGGTACATCGTGCCGGGCCGGAACCGTTCCAGGGCCTCCCGCGCGTCGGCGGCGCGTGCGTACTCGAAGAGCTTCACCGGGCCGCCTCCTGGATCGCGGCGACGATGTTGACGTACGCGCCGCAGCGGCACAGGTTGCCGCTCATGCGCTCCCGGATCTCCTCCGGCGTCAGCGGCGGATCGTCGGTGAGGTCGTCGGTGACCGCGCTCGGCCCGCGCTCGGCGAGCATGCCGGCGGCCGAGCAGAGCTGGCCGGGCGTGCAGTAACCGCACTGGAAGGCGTCCCGCTCGACGAAGGCGGTCTGGAGGGGATGGGGCTCGTCGCCGTCCGCGGCACCGCCGAGTCCCTCGACGGTGGTGACCTCCGACCCGTCGCAGGCGACCGCGAGCGCGAGACACGCGTTGGCCCGCCTCCCGTCGAGCAGCACGGTGCAGGCGCCGCACTGCCCGTGGTCGCACCCCTTCTTCGTACCGGTCAGCCCCAGACGCTCACGGAGCAGGTCGAGCAACGAGGTGCGGGGATCGACGTCGAGTTCCCGTACCGATCCGTTGACTCGCAGTGTCATCTCCGCCATGGGCGGCGGCCTACCCGCGCCCCGGCGCACTAACCACCAGGGCGATGGGGGTGATCGGAAAGATTCGGGCTCCGCGGTGGGCCGCCGCGACGCGCCGCCCGCGTCTTTGCCCAATGCTGGTTCGGCGCGTGACCGGCTTTCCTGGCATCGGGGTATTTCGGGCTTATGCGGCTATCCGCCCCCAAGCGACCGTCTCGCGGACCAGGGAAAGGACTCGGATGAGACTGAAGCGACGCCCGGCCGACCGCGCTCCGCAGGCCGTACCGCAACCGCAGCGCGACGGGCAGGGCGGCCTCGACACCGGTCCGCGCAACATCGAGCTGGACCGGCAGAACCCGGACCTGCTCACGCCGCCGCCGACCGACCACGGCACCCTGCCGAACCTGAAGTTCTCCTTCTCCATGGCGCACACCCGCATCGAGAACGGGGGATGGACCCGTGAGGTCACCCAGCGCGAGCTGCCGGTCGCCACCACGCTCGCCGGCGTCGACATGAAGCTCAACCCCGGCGCGTACCGCGAACTGCACTGGCACAAGGAGTCCGAGTGGGCGTACGTGCTGGAGGGGAGCTGCCGGATCGGCGCGGTCGACCAGGCCGGACGCGGGTTCCTCGACGACGTCGAGCAGGGCGACCTGTGGTTCTTCCCCAAGGGCATCCCGCACTACATCCAGGCGCTGGACGAGGGCGTGGAGTTCCTGCTCGTCTTCGACGACGGGGCGTTCTCGGAGAACTCCACGTTCATGCTGAGCGACTTCTTCGCGCACACGCCCAAGAGCGTGCTCGCCAAGAACCTCGGCTGGACGCCCGAGCAGCTGGCGAAGATGCCGGAGCGGGAGAAGTACATCTTCGACGGGCAGGTGCCGCCGCCGCTGGACGACGCCGCGCGGATCATCAGCCCGAGCGGCGACGTGCCCCGGACGTTCAAGCACCGGATGCACGCGCAGCCGCCGATGCGCTTCGACGGAGGCACCGTACGGATCACCGACGCGACGAACTTCGCGGCGACCACGATCGCGGCGGCCCTCGTGGAGCTCGAACCCGGCGCGCTCCGCGAACTCCACTGGCACCCGACCGACGACGAGTGGCAGTACTACATCTCCGGGTTCGGGCGGATGGGAGTGTTCGCCGGCTCGGGCCTGGCCCGTACGTTCGACTTCCAGGCCGGCGACGTCGGATACGTCCCGTTCGCGTACGGGCACTACGTCGAGAACCTCGGCGACGAGCCGCTGGTGTTCCTGGAGATGTTCCGCAACCCGAGGTTCGAGGACATCTCCGCGAACCAGTGGATGGCCAACCTGCCCGCGCGGGTCACGGCCGACACGCTCAACGTCCCGCCGTCCCTCGTTCAGGCGCTTCCGAAGGACAAGCGCAGCGTCCTGCCCGCCGTCCGTTAGGGGAGGGCGGGGGCCCGCTCCGGAGGGCCCCCGCCGTGCTCACGGGTCAGGGACTCTCGAACCCTGCCTGCTGAAGGACGGACTTGCCCTGGCCGGACAGGATGAGCTGGACGAACTCCTTGGCGAGCGCCGGCTGCGGCGCCTTGGCCAGCGTGGCGATCGGGTAGTCGTTGATCGCCTGGGCCGCCTCGGGAAAGTCGATGCCCGTGACCTTGCCGCCCGCGGACTTCACGTCGGTGCGGTAGACGAGAGCCGCGTCGGCCTCGTTGAGCTGGACCTTGGTCAGCGCGGCCTTGACGTCCTGCTCCTGCGACACCGGCTTGACCTTCAACTCGGCCGCCGCGAGGGCCTTGAGCGCGGCGGCGCCGCACGGCACCTCAGGCGCGCACTCGACGACCTTGAGCTTGGGGTTGGTCAGGTCCTTGAGCGTCTTGACCTTGCCGGGGTTGCTGGGCGGCACCGCGATCTCCAGCCGGTTACGGACGAAGGTCGTCGGCGCGCCGGCGGCGTCCTTGGCGTCGGTCACGGTCTTCATGGTGGCCGGGCTCGCGGCGGCGAACACGTCGGCCGGGGCGCCCTGCGTGATCTGCTGCGCCAGGGTGGAGCTGCCGCCGAAGTTGAACTTCACCTTCACGCCCGGGTGGGCCGCCTCGAAGGTCTTGCCCAGGGAGGTGAACGTCTCGGTCAGCGACGCGGCGGCGAACACGAAGAGCGTCTTGCCTTTGGACGAGTCGTCGCCGGTGCTCCCGCATCCGGCCGCCAGCGTCAGACTCGTCCCGAGCGCGGCGGCGAGCAGCACCCGGACGCCGCGGGGCAGACGTTCGATCACCTTGGTCTCCTCGTGCAGTCGGGGGCTGGGACCCTGTGAGGGCGCTCGGACCACGTGTCACCGTGACCGTCCCGTCGCCCCACCGTACTATCGCATATTCCACCCCTGACGCGCCCAGGGCGGCGCATATGCCACACAGGGGGGCTTCTCGCACCTGCTTCTGCCTACGCTGCCTTGGCCGGGGATAAGCAGAGTGACCTTTCGCCCGCCGGTCTCTTCAGGCGGGGGATCGGCCAGCGTCGGAGATCCGCGCCGTTTTGGGCCGGGGCGGGTTGGAGGTGAGTGGGGTACGGCGCGGCGTCCTAGGTCAGCCCGGTTCTCACCGGCGCATTCCCGGTCAATGGGGATCGGCGTGGCCCTTCGTCCGCCGGGCCGCGGGCGGCGATCGGTCGGCGCGGCGTCTGAGGTCCGCATGGTTTTCGGCCGGGGGCGGTTTGGATGCGAGAGGCGGCCGGTTCTCACCGGCGCATTCCCAGTCAATGGGGGCCGCATGACCTCTCGCCTGTCGGGCCCCGGCGGGGGACCGGCCAGCGCCGTGTCCGAGGTCCGTACGGTTTCCAGCCGGGGCGGGGAGGGGTGGGCGGTGCGGCGGCCGGTTCTCACCGGCCGTTCCCGGTCAATGGGTGTCAGCATGACCTTCCGCCTGTCGGACCCCAGGCGGGGAACGACCAGCGCCGTGTCCGAGGAGCCGGGGTCCCCTTTGATGAGGGGCCACAGCAACGTCCTCCGCCTGTGCGGTCCTCTGCCGGGGAGACGGCGTCTTCCGCCCGCCTGGCTCAACGGCTCTCAGCCGAGGGTCCCGGCGGCTCTCAGCCGAGGGAGTCGGCGTGACGTCCTCCGCCGGCGCGGGTCTCCGTCGAGGATGGCCGGCGTCAGGTGTGCCTCTCGTTCGCGTTCCGTCCGCGGTTCTCAGTCGGGAACGGCCAGGATGACGTCCGATGCCTTGATCATGGCGACGACCTCCCGGCCCTCGGACAGTCCCAGCTCCCGCGCCGCCTCAACCGTGATGGACGCGACCATGCGCACGCCGCTCGCGTCCAGCTCCACATTGGCCGTCGCCTCGCCCTCCGTGACGCGAGTGACTGTGGCCCGAACCTGGTTACGCGCGCTCAGCCGCATCATGACTCCTCCGATCACATGTCTGACCTGCAAAAACGTTCCCCCTGTGCGGCGCACTCATACCGAACGCCCCGCCGGCACGGCGACATCGAGACGGCGCGGGAACGAGCGGGAAGCGGTGCGGAGCCGGTAGTCACCTCCACCCAGACGGCCGTATGGCGACGGCCGGCGCACTGGGGCAGCGGCCCTCGACCTTGATGGGTGATACGCGCCCTGCAGTGCCGGCGAGGCGACGCGAGGCCGGGTGACAGGCGATGTGGAGTCGGCGGTCTTCCGGGCGGCGGCATCTCACGACGGCCGAGGTGACGGTGTCGTGGCGACCGCCGAGGTGGTGGCGGCCGCCGTGACGGAGCGAGCATCGCCCGTGACAGGCCGGCCGCGGCTCCCGGCGGGCCGTGCCACGCCGTGCCGTGGCGGCGAGGGGCGGGAGGCGCTACGGGGTCGGTAGTCGTCTTTGACCAGACGGCCGTGTAGCGACGGCCGGCACAGCGGGAGAGTGGCCATCCTCCCTGACGGGCGGCCCTACGTGTGGTGCCGGCGCGGCGACGTCGAGGCGAGCGGGACGGTGCGGTGTCTCGCGGCGCGGCGCGGGGCGGCGAGGGGCGCGGGAGCGGTCGTCGTCTCCGGCCGGGCAACCGCGTGACGACGGCGGCGGGAGGCCCCGACGGACCGGCTGCTGCTGTGGGCGGCGACGACGGGGACAGCCTCGGGCGGCCTCGCCTCCCGTCGGTCAGCCGGGCCGCGGGGCAGGGGAGAGGCGGCGGTCGTCGTCGCTCGCAGACCTTCCGCGCCGTTCGGGCGACGAGGGGCAGGGCGATACCGGTCGTGCCCGTTACCGACGACCACGATGAGACGAGGAGAGAAATGGGTTCGCCACTGTCCGATCTCGGCCTGACCGCCTCCGTGCTCGCGGCGCCGATGGCCGGAGGCGCCGGCACGCCCGCGCTGGTCACGGCGGCCGCGCGAGCGGGCGGCCTTGGCTTCCTCGCCGCCGGTCACCCACGCCGTGCCGTGCCGTGCCGTGCCGCGCCGTGCCGCGCCGTGCCGTGCCGTGCCGCGCCGTGAGACGCCGCGCCGTGCCGTGCCGAGAGACGCGGCGGCCCGGGGAGGCGGGCGTCATCATCCCTGGCCGGGCGTCTCTGGCCGGAAGGCCGTGCGGGTGCCATTCGCGCCGATGCAGTGCGTGCTGGTGCCGTGCGCGCCGATACCGCGCGCGGGACAAGGCGCCGAACGGCGGCCAGTCCGGTCTCACCGCGTCGAGGCGGACCTAACGCCCGCCAACGGTGACCTCTTCGCCATCGAGCACCCCGCCCAAGAGCGTCACGGCCGGGAGCGCGACCTGGGGAAGCGGACGATGTGCCTAACCGGAGCGGCGGTTCGCGTGGGCGAAGGTCAAAGCCTCCTGGGCCAGCGCGGGCCAGTCGTGGCCGGAGTCGGGGGCCAGGCTCAGCCACTCGCGCATCGGTGTGCCCTTGTTCGCGTCGAAGTGCGTCCCCTCGCCGGCGGCGACCAGCTCCCCGACCCGGGCGGCCGGTAGCTTCAGGACCAGGTGGCCGCGGACGAGCATCGCGAAGATCTTGCCGTGGAAGCGCAGCGCCGTGCGGCCGAAGCCGCGGCCCCCGTTCGGCGGGTCGACGCCGTGGATCGCGGTCATCTGGTCGACCAGGTCGGCATAGCGGACTTCTGCCGCCCGCCCCTCCTCTCCGCTCACGCCCGTCAGCCTAATCCCCACCACCGACACTCCCCCCGCTCCGTCCACAAGTCGATCACAGCTTCGACGCCAGCCGGGTGAGGACCTGGGCGGCCGGTTCGGCGGTCGCGTGCCGGTGGCCCGTGCCCGCCCACAGGTGGAGCACCTCCTGGTCGTTCGCTGCCGCCGCCGCCTTGCGCAGGGGGCTGGTCAGGTGGTGCACGGCGGGGTAGCCCGACGGCGCGCCGTCGCTGTACCGGTCGGTGAAGCGGTTGCGCAGCCCGCGGGCGGGACGGCCGGTGAACGCCCGGGTGACGACGGTACGGTCGCGTGCCGGGTCGGTCAGCGCCGCTCGGTGGGCGGCGGTGGCGCCGCTCTCGTCCGTTCGCAGCAGGACCGTGCCGACCATGGCCGCGACCGCGCCCGCCCGCAGCGTCCCGGCGACGTCGTCCGGTGTGGCGAGCCCGCCGGCCGCGACCAGTGGGACGTCCGTCACCTGCCGTACGCGGGCGACCAGTTCGGTGAGCGGGATCTCCGGCGGCAGGCGCTCCGGCGTGAGCGTGCCCGAGTGCGCGCCCGCCGCCGAGCACTGGACGATGAGCAGCCCGGCTCCCGCCTCCTCGGCCAGCCGGGCCTCCTCGGCGGACGTGACCGTCTGGGCGATGAGGCTGCCGGCGGCGCGCAGGGCCGCGATCACGGCCGGTTCCGGCACCCCGAACGTGAAGCTCACCACCGGAACGGGATCGGCGAGCAGCAGGTCGATCTTGTCCTTCCAGTGGTCGTCGTCCTCGACCGGTTCGCCGGCGGTCAGATCCAGCCCGTACGGCTCGGCCTCGGCCTGGATCGCCCGCGCGTACCGGCGGTACGCCTCGGCGTCCACGGGCACCGGGTTGGGCGCGAACACGTTGACGCCGAACGGCACGCCCTCGGCACGTACGGCGGCGATCTGCCCGGCCAGTGCCTCGGGCGTCTTGTAACCGGCGGCGAGGAAGCCCAGGCCGCCCGCTCGCGCGGCCGCCGTGACCAGCGCGGGCGTGCCGGCGCCTCCGGCCATCGGCGCCGCGAGCACGGAGGCGGTCAGGCCGAGATCGGACAGTGGCGAACCCATTTCTCTCCTCGTCTCATCGCGGTCGGCGGACGGATCGGCGTCGTCCGCTGCCATCAGTCTCCACCGTGCGGCACGCGGACCGGCGCCCGCGTACGGACCGTCCCCGGCTCACCGAAGGATCATCGCTTTCCGTACGCGCGGCGGGTCGGCGAGGATGGCCCCGTGACCGGGCTCGGCGAGAAAGAGGCGCGGTCTCTCTTGTCACTTCCCGGCGAAGGAGAGTCATGACCGTTCTCGGCGCGGTGAGCCTGCCCCAGCTGCCACCCGAACGACTACGCGACCTCGCCCGCGCGGCCGACGACGCGGGACTGGAGGAGCTCTGGCTCTGGGAGGACTGTTTCTGGGGGAGCGGCGTCGCCACCGCCTCCGCCGTGCTCGGCTGGACCGGCCGGCTCCGCGTCGGCGTCGGGCTGCTGCCCGTGCCGCTGCGCAACGTCGCCCTGGCGGCGATGGAGATCGCGGCGCTGCACCGGCTGTTCCCCGGGCGCGCGACGGTCGGCGTCGGCCACGGCGTTCAGGACTGGATGACGCAGGTCGGCGCGCAGGTCGAGTCGCCCGTGACGCTCCTGCGTGAGCACCTCACCGTGCTGCGCGCGCTGCTCGATGGCGAGGAGGTCACCGTCGACGGGCGTTACGTCCGCCTCGACGCGGTCAAGCTGGACTGGCCGCCCTCGACGCCGTCGCCGATCCTCGCGGGCGCGACCGGTCCGCGCTCGCTACGCCTGTGCGGCGAGGCGGCCGACGGCACCATCCTCACCGGGGGCACGACGACGGACGAGGTACGCGCGGCCCGCCGGCTCGTGGACGAGGGACGGGCGGCGGCCGGCCGCGTCGACCCGCATCCGGTGGTCGTCTATCTCCTCGCCGCCACCGGCCCGGACGCGGCCGGGCGGGTGGCCGCCCAGCTGCGTCGCGAGGGCCGCGACCCCGTGGCCGGCGGCGTCGCCGGTGACGCGCGTACGGTCGCCGACGCCGTCCGGCGGTGGGCGGAAGCCGGCGCCACCACCGTGGTTCTGCAGCCGACCGGCGACGAGCCCGATCCGGAGGCCTTCGTACGGTTCGTCGCCCAGGAGGTGCGGCCGCTCGTCCCCTGACCGCGACGCGGCCGGCAGGGACCGCTCACGCCTGCGGAACGGCCTCACCCGACGCGGACTCGTACGCGGACGCCTGCAACAGGTACAGGTCGCGGTACGCGCCCTCGCGCGCCATGAGTTCGTCGTGGGTGCCGCTGGCGGTGATCGTGCCGTGTTCGAGGACGTGGATGACGTCGGCGTCGCGGATGTTGGCCAGCCGGTGGGTGATCAGGACGACCGTACGGCCGCGCATGTGGCGGCGGATCGCCTCGAAGAGCGTGTGCTCGGCCCGCGCGTCCAGGTTCGAGGACGGCTCGTCGCAGATGATCAACGGCGCGTCGCGGTAGAAGCCGCGGGAGACGGCGACACGCTGCCACTGGCCGCCGGACAGCTCGTGGGAGTCCTTGAACCGGCGATCCAGCATCGTGTCCCAGCCGTGGGGCAGCCCGGCGACGACCTCGTCGGTGCCGGCGGAGACGGCGGCGCGGTCGAGGCGCCCGGCCTCGTCCTCGTCGCCCAGCACGACATTGGCGCGCGCGGTCATCGGCCAGTGGGCGTGGTCCTGCGCGATGACCGCGACCCGTGAGCGTACGGCCTCGGGGTCGGCGTCCGCGAGATCCGCGCCGTCCCAGCGGATGCGGCCCGACCCGGGCGTGTACAGGTGGGCGAGCAGCTTGGCCAGCGTGCTCTTGCCCGACCCGTTCTCCCCGACCAGGGCCATGATCTGTCCGGCGGGCAGGGTGAGGGACACGTCCCGCAGGGCGGGCTCATCGGCCCCGGGATAGGTGAACGACACGTTCTCCACGGTGATCGCGGTGAATCCGTCGGGGACCTCGGCGGTGGGCGGCGGTGGCAGGTGGGTGCGCGCGGTCGCGAGGAACGTCGTGTAGTCGGTGAGGTACAGGCCCTGCTCGTAGCAGTCGTTCACCGCGTGGATCAGCTGGGACAGGGCCGCCCGGCTCGTACGGATGGCCAGGACGGCGGTGCCGGCGACGGCGAGGGGCAGCCACGCGGCGGCCAGCAGCAGCCCGAGCGCGAGGTAGACCAGCCCGCTGGCCAGCCCGGATCCGGCGTCCCCGGCGAGGCGGGTGGTGACGTTCTTGCGCGCCAGGCGGAGCTGGGCGTCACGGTAGATCCCGGCCACGCGCCGGTACTGGGCGAGCAGCAGATCCTGGAGGGTGTACGAGCGCAGGTCGGCGGCGTAGCGGCGGTTGCTGAGCAGGTCGCCGAGGATCACCGAGTGGTAGCGGGGCCCGACGGTCTCCACCATCATCAGGTACCGCGAGCGCGCGACGCGGATCGCCGCCCACGCTTCGGGCAGCGCGGTGACGAGCAATAGAGGCAGCAACACCGGATGCAGCGCGGTGATGGCGATCGCGGCGGCCACGAAGGAGGTCAGGCCGGTGACGATGTCGATCGTGGCGGACACCACCTGCTGCGCCGCCGAGGCGCCCGGTCCCTCGGCGCGCATGAGCGCCTCGTAGAACTCCGAGTCGTCGTAGCTGGCCAGGTCGATGCGGCTCGTCACCTCGTACAGCTCGACCTCGGCCCGCTGCTGGACCCGCGGCGTCAGCCGGGACTGCGCCCACCCGGCGGCGGCCGACAGCAGCGACCGCAGGACCGCCGCGCCGCCCACGAGGAGCAGGGACGGCAGCGCCGCCCGTACCCGGTCCGGCGTCGGGCCCGCGGCGAGCAGCGCGTCGAGCACACCGGTCGTGGCGAGCAGCCCGAGCGCCGTGAAGACGCCCGACAGCAGGTTCAGCGTGATCGTGGTGATCGTGTCGGCGGGCCCGGCGCGCCAGGCCAGGTGCAGCGCCCGGCCGACCAGCGCGGGCAGCCGACGGGCGACGGCCGTGAACCGCGCGGTCGCGGCCGCCTCGGCGTGGTCGTACCAGCGGAGGGTCGCCACCGTCGGCAGGACGTCGTCCTCTCCCGTGGTGTCGCGCTCGCCGGGAGCCTCGCCCTGCTCCCGCTCCCCGTCGTCGTCTCGTGCGGTGTCGGCCGATGGCGTTCCGTCCATCCCACCCCCAGGCTCCGCCCTTCATGATGGGCGCACCCGGAGCGGGCCGCTGTGTCACCTGGCACGGTCGGGGAGACGGACGGCCGCTACCGGCCGGCGCTCACCGCGGGCTGCTCGGCGGAGAGCGGAGCGGCGATGTCCTCCAGCGAACGCCCGGCGGCCTCCACGCCGAGGACCAGCTCCACGATGCCGGCGAGGATCATCAGGCCCGCGCCCAGCAGGTAACCGCCGGCGACCGTACCGGTGTGGCCGGTGTCGACGAGCTTGCCGAACAGCAGCGGGCCGATGATGCCGCCGAGCGCGGTGCCCACGGCGTAGAACGCGGCGATGGCCATCGCGCGGGTCTCCATCGGGAAGATCTCCGAGACGGTCAGGTACGCGGAGCTGGCGCCGGCCGAGGCGAAGAAGAACACCACGACCCAGCAGACGGTGAGCGTCACGGCCGACAGGTGGCCGCCGCGGAACAGCATCGCGGTGCCGATCAGCAGCACGCCCGACAGGATGTACGTGCCGGAGATCATCACCTTGCGGCCCAGCCGGTCGAAGAGGCGGCCGAGCACGAACGCGCCGCCGAAGTTGCCGAGGCCGATCGGGATCAGGTACCAGCCGGCGTGGTCGTCGGGCGTCTTGAAGAACTTCGACAGGACCAGCGCGTACGTGAAGAACACCGCGTTGTACAGGAAGGCCTGGCCGACGAAGAGCGACAGCCCGAGGACGGTACGCCGGGGGTAGCGGCTCACCGCGGTGCGGGCGATCTCGCCGAAGCCGACCGTGTGCCGCTGACGGATGGTGATCTTCTCGTCCACCTCGTCGAGCGGCCGGCCGGTCTCGTCGGCGACCTCCCGTTCGATGCCGCGGACGACCTCCTCGGCCTCGCGGTCCCGGCCGTGGATGAACAGCCAACGTGGGCTCTCCGGGACGATCCGCCGGACGAAGAGAATGCCGATGCCGAGAATGGCGCCGAGGGCGAACAGCAGCCGCCAGCCGAGGTTCTCCGGCAGCACCGACGCGTTGAGCACCGGCACCGACAGCAGCGCCGCGAAGGTCGTGCCCAGCCAGAACGACCCGTTCACCACGACGTCGACGGTGCCGCGCAGCCGCGCGGGGATCAGCTCGTCGATGGCGGAGTTGACCGCCGCGTACTCGCCGCCGATTCCCATGCCGGTGACGATCCGGCACAGGTAGAACCAGAGCGGGGAGAAGGAGAACGCGGTCGCCACGGTCGCGAGCAGGTAGACCGCGAGCGTGACGAGGAAGAGCTTCTTGCGCCCGAACCGGTCGGTGAGGTACCCGAAGACGAGCGCTCCGGCGCAGGCGCCCGCCACGTACAGCGCCGCGCCCAGTCCGACCTGCGAGTCGCTCAGCCCCAGCCCGCCGCCCTTGGAGGTCAGCCGTGGGCCGATGACCCCGACCACGTTCACCTCGAGGCCGTCGAGGATCCACACGGTGCCCAGGCCGACCAGGATGAGCCAGTGCCAGCGCGCCCAGGGCAGCCGGTCGAGCCGCGCGGGCACATTCGTCTCGATCGTTCTCAGACCATCGGCGCCCATGCGGCCTCCCTGCTCCCTCGCCGTCGATCGGAACCGACGAGGTGAATACCCTCCCCTCCATTCGCAAACGTGCATATCGGGGCAAGCGCCGCCTAGCGGGGACGGTCCGGCTCCTCGCGGTCGGGTCCTTCGGCCCGGATGTCCTCCGGTTCGTGCGTCTCGCTCGCCGGGCGTCCCGTGCCATCCGCCGGTGGCGCGGGCGGCGGGGGACGGTGGCCGGGCGGAGGCCGGTAGCCGCCGGGGCCGGCCGGCGGACCGTAAGGACCGGCGGGCGCGGGTGGCGGTGGACCGTACGGGCCGGCCGGCGGACCGTACGGGCCCGGCGGCGGACCGTACGCCCCAGGTGGGGGACCGTACGGACCGGGCGGCGGGGGACCGTACCCGGGAGCGGGCCACGGGGCGCGTGCCTGGGGGAGCGGCCCGCCGGGCGTGTCCGCCTCGGCCTCGCCGGCCGGACCGGTGGTGATGACCAGCCGGTCGAGGTAGAAGATCTGCAGTGCTCCGAGGGCGAGGAACAGCACGATCACCAGGACGAGCGGCGTCGCCACGCCGAGCGCCGGACGGCCCGCGAAACCGCCCAGTTGCCTCAGCACCAGGAGGGGCGCGGTCTGGTCGTCGAGCCGGCTGGCCACGGCGCTCGGCCACAGCACACCTTGCGTGCCGAACAGCACGGTCACGCCGCCCATGAGCGCGGCGAGCGGCAGCGCGGGCACCACCACCTGCGGGAAGAAGCCCGCCCCGCCCGCGCGCCACCGCGCCGCGCGGCTGCGGCAGAACAGCGTGAGCACGAGCAGCGACGGCACGCTCAGCAGGATCGGCGGCACCAGGCCGATGAAGCGGTTGAGCAGGTGGAGATGCCGGGCGTTGTCGAAGTCGGCGACGCTCAGCGGCGTGACGCCGACGAACAGCCACGGCGCGAACACCAGCAGGAGCCACTCGCTGTGGCGGCCGAGCGGGCGCAGGCCGCCGATGCCGAGGGCGGCCAGGAACGCCGTGCCGACCGAGATGATCGCGCCCAGCACCGGCGGCACCCACGTGTTGAGCAGGAGGCGCGCGGTGGACGGCCCCAGCGGAACGGAGCGCCCGGACGAGAAGAGGGCCGACAGCCACGGCCAGGAGCAGACGACCCCGACGATCACGACGACGACCAGGGCCAGGGCGCCGATCACCAGGCGGCCTCCGGAGTCCGGCCGCTTCGGCGCGGCGGCGTCGTCGCCCGGACCGAGATCGATCCGCAGCCCGGTCCGTACGGCGACGAAGGTGGCGGCGACGCCGAGCATGCCGAGCATCAGCCCGGTCAGGGTCGCGACG
The DNA here is from genome assembly GCF_050936355.1 of Actinoallomurus sp. CA-142502. Lineage (NCBI taxonomy): Bacteria > Bacillati > Actinomycetota > Actinomycetes > Streptosporangiales > Thermomonosporaceae > Actinoallomurus > Actinoallomurus sp. CA-142502. The sequence goes on along the minus strand of NZ_JBNJMY010000001.1, from coordinate 5,872,788 downwards.
GCCGCGCCCCTGCCGAAGTCGAAGTAGAAGTACGAAACGCGGTACTGCAGCGCCGCGAGCGTCGTCCGCGGACTCATCGTCTGGCTCACGGTCAACACCTGGAGCGCCACGGCCACGCCCGCCAGAACGACGATCGAGCCGACCGCGACCAGCGCCGGGGTGACCGGGCGGCCCCGCGCGCGGCCGCGCAGGAGCGGCAGGAAGACGAGCAGCGCCAGCCCGCACAGCAGACCGAACATCGCCGCCCCGGTGATGAGCTGAAGAGTGGGCGACCACCCGTGCGCGGTCGGCACCCGGCCGAACACGGTCGCGATGCCGCCGTCACGCTGCCCGAGGACCCACCCGGCGGCGATCGCGACCGGAGAGAACGTCACGAGCGGCAGGGACAGCAGCACCCGGCCGACGCGACGCGGCCACGTACCGGCCCGATCGAGCGCCGCGGCGAGCGCGGTCCCGACCACCAGCAGGATCAGCAGCGGGACCACGGCGAACGACAGCGAGAAGACCAGGGCCTCCCAGAAGGCGCTCTCCTTCAGGAGGTGGGTGTAGTTGCGCAGCCCAGCGGAGTGCGTGGTGCCCACGACACCGCCCCGCTGGAAACTCCGCACGACGGTCTGCGCGCTCGGCACGACGAGCGTGATCAGCCCGGTCAGCGCGGCCGGAATGATGAGGAGCAGACCCAGGCCGCGCCCCGCGGTCGCACCGCCGGGCCGGGCGCCCGGAAGTGCCGGAGAGAGAGCGGTCATCGGCCCTCCTCCGTCGGAGAGATGCCACAGGGGACCGTGTCTTCGATTTCCTCGCTGCGTTCGGTCATGGACGCTCCGCGGGTGCCGATTCTCGCTGCCGACCCGGTGATCGGCCAACCCGACCGTAGCGTCGCGCGATGTCGGTTGTCCCCTGGGCGCGTGTCCGGATATGGCACTGTTTCCCGTCGACGTACCCGGACGCGTTCCCGTGCGGCGGTCCCGACCACGACGGCTGGGAACGCAGCATGCGCGGCCTGCAGGCGTCGGTGCGGCGGGCGTCGGCCACGGGGAGACGCGACGTCCAGGGGCCGATGCAGCACGACATCCCCTGAAGGGGCGTTCCGGTGAGTTCGAGGAATGGTACCGGAGCACGGTCACCGGCCCGGACGGCGACGCCGTCCGGTTCGTCGCGCGCTCGGAGGACGTGACCGAGTTCGTCATGCACCGGCGCCGCGACCGCTCCCGGCGGCGCGGACGGGTTCCAGGCCGCCGAGCTGTTCTCCCGCGCCAGTGATCTGTACGAGCTCAACGAGGAGCTCAGGACGGCCTACGCGCGGGAGCGCGAGATCGCGCCGGCCCTCCAGCAGGCCATGCTGCCCGCGGCCGACGGCGGCCCCCGCACGGACGTGGCCGTGCGCTACCTGCCCGCCGTCGGCACGCTCAACGTGTGCGGTGACTGGTACGACCTGGTCGAACTGAGCGGCACCCGGCCGGCGGTGGCCGTGGGGGACGTCGTCGGGCACGGCCTGGCGGCCGCGGGCGTGATGGGACAGCTGCGCAGCGCCCTCAGCCGCAGGATCCAGGTCGTCGGGGCCCCGCGCAGGTGCTGCAGGCGCTCGGCCGCTACGCCCGCTCCGTCGACGGGGCGCTGGCCGGCACCGCCGTCCAGGTCGTCATCGACCGGGCGCGGCAGATGATCACCTATAGCTGTGCCGGCCACCTCCCGCCCGTGCCGCTCCAGCCCGACGGCACCGTCCACTTCCTGGACCAGGCCACCGACCCGCGCCTGGGCGTCCCCATGGCCGACGTCCCACGGCCCCGGGCGGACCTGCCGTACGCGCCCGGCGCCACCCTCGTCCTGTACACCGACGGTCTCGTGGAACGCCGCGGGGAGGACATCGACGACGGCCCGCGCCGCCTCACCGGCTGCCTTCGTCGGCATCGCCCGGCTCGACCCGGAGCGGCTGGCCGAGGCGCTCCTCCCCGATCTCGGCGTGGCCGACGGCGCCGAGGACGACACCGCCCTGGTCATCATCCGGCTCTGAGCGCCGGAACGTCCCGGTACCGGGTGATCCGCTAAGGTGCGCAGCGTGCGGGCGGTGGTGACGGGGGCGGCCGGGTTCGTCGGAAGCCATGTGGTGGAGGCGATGGCCCATGCCGGGCACGAGGTGGTCGCCGTCGACGCGCCCGCGCGTTCCGCCTCGCCCGCCGCCGCGCGGGTGAACTGGGCCGGCCTCGCGGACCGGCCCGGCGTCCACCGGGTCGAGACCGACCTCGCGGTCGGCGACCTCACCGCACTCGTCCGCGCGGACGTCGTCGTGCATCTGGCCGGCCGCCCGGGTGTCCGCAGTTCGTGGGGCGCGGGCCGCGCCGCCGCCGTCCGCGACAACGTCACCGCCACCCGGCGGCTGCTCGCCGCCTGTGCGGCCGCCGCCGCGCCGCCGCGTTTCGTGGTCGCCTCCAGTTCCTCGGTGTACGGCTCGGCCGGCGGCCGCCCGCACACCGAACGGGACCCGCTGCGGCCCGCCAGCCCGTACGCGGCCAGCAAGGCCGAGATGGAGCGCCTCACCGCGGAGGCCGCCGCCCGCGGCCTGTCCACCGTCGTGCTGCGGTACTTCTCCGTCTACGGCCCCCGGCAGCGTCCGGACATGGCCTTCCACCGGTTCATCGAGGCGGGCCTCGCCGGGCGCCCGCTGCCGGTCTTCGGCGACGGCGGCCAGTCGCGCGCCTTCACGCACGTCGACGACGTCGTCGCGGCCACCGTCGCCGCCGCCACGACCGGGCTGCCGCCCGGCACCGTGCTCAACGTCGGGCACCCGGAGCACGTCCCGGTGCGGGCCGCGATCGACCTGCTGGCCGGCCTGCTCGGCGTACGGCCGCGGATCGACCACCGGGCCGCCGTGCGCGGTGACGCGGCCCGTACGTGGGCGGACAGCGGCGAGGCGGCACGGCTCCTCGGCTGGTCGCCCCGGATCGGCCTCGCCGAGGGTCTGGCCGACCAGGTGGCCTGGCACCGCCGGCGCGCCGCGGGCCCCGAGCCCGCGCACGCCTCCGGCGCCGGCACCGCGGGGCGGCCGTCGTGACCGCGCCGGCGAAGAAGCGGTGGCGGGAGGCCCGCGCGGCGTACTTCGCCTTCGACCGGTATCCCTCCACCAAGGGCTCCGCGGTGCACATCGGGCAGATGGCGGCGGCGCTGTTCGAGGAGTTCGGCGGCGGCCTGCTCGGCGTGCTCGGCGGGGGCGGCCTGCCGCGCTACCAGTGGGAACCGGACCGCGGCGTCGAGATCGCCCGGTTCGACGAGCGGATCCCCAACCTGATCGACCGCGCGGAGGCCTACTCCGCCTGGGTCGCCGCGCACCTGGCCCCGCACGTCTCCACGCTGCGGGTCTGCCACGTCCGCGACCCGTGGAGCGCCCTGCCCGTCGTGACCGCGCCCGGCCGGCGGTACCGCGTGGTGTACGAGGTGAACGGGCTGCCCTCCATCGAACTGGCCCACACCTGGCCGCTGGCGCCGCCGGCCACGCTCGCCCGGATCGCCGCGTTGGAGGACCGCTGCCTGGAGCGGGCGAACACGGTCGTGGTGCCCTCCGGAGTGATCGCGTCCGCGCTCGTACGGCGGGGCGTGCCCGAGGACCGGATCCACCTGGTCCCGAACGGCGCCGACGTGCCGCAGGAGACGCCGCGCCCCCGTGACGCGCCGGAGCGGTACATCGTCTACGTGGGCGCGCTGCAACCGTGGCAGGGGCTCGACGTGCTGCTCCGCGCGTTCGCCCGGCTCGCCGACCTGACCGGGCTCCGGCTCATCATCTGCTCGTCCGTGCCGGAACGCCGCGCGCGGGCGCTGCGCCGTCTCGCCGGGCGGCTCGGCGTCGCCGACCGGATCGTCTGGCGGTTCACCCTGCCGCACGCCGAGGTGGCCGCCTGGCTCGCCGGGGCGGAGGTCTCCGTCGCGCCGCTGACCGGCTGCGCGCGCAACGTCGACCAGGGCTGCGCGCCGCTGAAGATCCTCGAGTCGATGGCCGCCGGCACGCCGGTGGTGGCGTCCGGGCTGCCCGCCGTACGCGAGATCATGGCCGACGGCGCGCACGGCCGCCTGGTCGCCCCGGACCGGCCCGCGGAGCTGGCGCGGGCGATCCGCGTCCTGCTGGAGTACCCGGACGCCGCGCGGGCCATGGGGGAGCGGGCACGCCGGCGCGTACGGGAGGAGTTCGGCTGGGCGGCGACGCGCGCCAAGATGGCCGCGATTTATCGCTCTATCAATGCCGATATCGAGATAAACAATTGATAGTGTCCGCGTCATGTTCTGGCGGAAGACCCGCGAAGCGATCGGCCGCTTCCACCCCGCGCACCAGCACCTGACGCTGGAGCGCACGGTCACGGGGTCGGCCGGCCCCGGCGAGTGGGCAGCCGTTCTGGCGAGCCTTTCCCAGCACGAGACGACGGTGAAACGGCGGAAATGGCAGCTGCCGTCGCGGACGACGGCGGTTCTCGTCCCGCTCATCCACGTGCTGTCGGAGGACACGGCGCCGGACGGCGCGATCGGCGTCACCGCCGACTTCCGCGGCCTCAAGGAGCCCGGCAAGAAGGGCCCCGAGCAGGACCTGCCCGTCAGCGGGCGCGTCCGCCGGCTCACCGAGTGGTTCGTCGTGGACCCCTGGCTCCAGGTACGCGCCGAGCTGCGGGACGGCAGCGTCCTGGAGATCCAGGTCACCGACCGGGTCCGCCACCGGGAGATCCACCGGGTCAACCCCCGCGGCAAGCACAAGTACAAGACCAAGAAGAAGGCCGTGCAGCGGATCGACGCCAAACGCACGCTGGCGCGCGACGCGGCGGTGCGGCGACCGGGTACGCCGCCGCCCGCCTGGGTCCGGGTGCGGCTCAAGGACGGCAAGCGGACCGCGCTGAACGCGACCGCCAAGCTGCCCCGCGTGCCGGAGGAGAACGACCAGCTCCAGGCCATCCTCACGGTCGTCGCCGAGCTGTTCCGCTGGACCCCGCCGCAGACCTCGGGGAGGACCGCGTGAACCCCTGCGGAGCGACCACCGGGTTCTTCATCCTCGGCCGCTGCGACCGCCCTTCGGTCACCGTGTGCCGCTGCGGCCGCCCGGTCTGCGCGGAGCACGTGGACGCCCAGGGCCTGTGCCCGGAGTGCTCCGGCGCCCAGGGCTACGCCGACCCGTACGGGCCGGGCTGGGCGCGCGGCTACCGGCGCGCGTACTACCAGCAGGCCTCCTACGACTACCGCGACCCGGTCCTGTACGACACCTACGACAGCTACGACCGGGACGGTTTCGACCAGGGCGACAACTCCGACTCCGACTCCGACTCCGGCGACGACTTCGACATCGGCGGGGACGTCGGCGATGACTCCGGTGACGGCGGCTGGATCGACAGCTGATGCGCGTGCTGTGGCTCACCGAGCACTACCCGCCGAGCCGCGGCGGCATGGCCGAGTCGTGCGACCGGATCGTGCGCGGCCTGCGCGGCGCGGACGTGGAGGTCGACGTCGCGCACCTGACCCGGCGTGACCGGCCGTGGGGGAGCGAACGGGAGTACGGCGGCCGGCTGCTGACCGCGCCGCTCGGGGACGGCCCCGAGCACGCGCTGCGGCGCCTCTGGACCCGGCTCGCCGGTCACACCTACACGCACGTCGTCGCGTTCGGTGGCACGTACGCGCTGCTGGGCGCACCGGTCATCGCCGCCTGGCTCGGCGTGCCGCTGGTCACCTGCCTGCGCGGCAACGACTTCGACACCGGGGTCTTCTCGCTGCGGCGCCGCGAGGCGCTGCTGGCCGCGCTGCGCGCCTCGGCGCGCGTCTGCGTGGTCGCCCGCTCGCACGCGCCGCTGGTCTCCGCGCTCGTGCCCGAGGCCGCCGTGACCTGGGTGGCCAACGGGATCGACACGGCGAACTGGGAGATCCTGCCCTCCGAGCGCTCGCGCGCGAGGGCGTGGCGGGCCTCCGCCGTCGCGCCCGGCCGCCGGGTCCTCGGGCTCGTCGGGCAGCTCAAGAACAAGAAGGGCGTCGGGTTCCTGCTGGACGCGCTGCTGGCCTCCGGCCACGCGGAAACGTTCCACCTGCTGTTCGTCGGGGAGCTGGAGGACGGCGTCACCGAGCGGCTCGACGCCGTCGCCTGGACGCGGATGCCCTTCCTCGACCGGTTCGAGCTGCCCGCCGTCTACGCCGCCTGCGACCTCGTCGCCCTGCCCTCGTTCTACGACGGCCTGCCGAACGTCGCGCTGGAGGCGGCCGCCCTGGGCGTGCCGCTGCTCGCCTCGGACGCGGGCGGCCTCGCCGACCTGGCCGACGACGAGATCGGGTTCACGTTCACGGCCGGCGACCCGCACGGCTGCCGGGCCGCCGTCGCCCGCGCGGCACGGGCGACCGGCGGGGAACTGGCCAAGCTGGGCGCCGCCGCCGGCGAGCGGGTCCGGCGCGACTTCACCCCGGCCGCGGAGACGGCGGGTTACCTGGCCGTCCTGCGGGAGACCCGCGCCGGGTGATCGTCTGTTACGCCCACGGCGGCGGGCTCGGGCACCTCACGCGCATCCGGGCGTACCTGCACACGCGGGCCGTGCGAGGGCCGGTCACGATCCTGACCGGCTCGCCGTTCGCCGCCGACCCGCGTGTGACCGGCGGCCATCCCGTACGGTCCGCGCCGGCCGGCCTCGGCCGCGACGGGCTCACCCGGTGGATCGCCTCCGCGCTGGTGGAGCTCGCGCCCGCCGAATTCGTGGTGGACGCCTTCCCCGCCGGCCTCACCGGAGAGCTGTCCGCGCGGGCCGTTCCGCCGGGGATCCGCGTCGTGCACCTGGCCCGGCTGCTGCGCTGGGACGTCTACCGGCCGCTGCTGCCGGCCGAGCCGCTCGGCTTCGACGAGACCTGGCTCGTGGAGCCGGTGGCCGCGGAGCACGAGGCGTACCTGCGGTCGGTGTCCGCCGCCCTCGCCCCGCTGGAACTCGCCGAACCGCCCGTCGCCGCGCCCTCGCCGGCCCGGCCCGGCGGCTGGCTGGTCGTGCACTCCGGACCGCCCGGCGAGACCGCCGAGCTGGTCGCGTACGCGCGGGAGACCGCCGCGCTGGAGGGCGTACGGCCGCGGCTCACGCTCGTGTCGCCGAGCCGTCCCGCGACGCTGCCGTACGACGTCGCCCACCTCGACGTCTATCCGGCGTGGCCGCTGTTCGCCGGAGCGGAGCGGATCGTCACCGCCGCCGGGTTCAACGCCGTGCGGCAGGCCGCGCCGTGGGCCGGCCGGCACCGCATGATGCCGTTCCCGCGCCGCTTCGACGACCAGTTCGCCCGTGCCGCCCGCGTCCGGGGCGGCCGGGTCCGGCCCGCGCCGGTCGGGAACGATGAGGATGAGGCGGCGAAGACGTGAAGGAGTTGCCGAACATGAACGAACCGAACACGGGCGAGACGGAACAGGACCACCGGCGGTCCGGCGGCACGGTCTCCTGGACCGGCCGCTACTTCGAGGACTTCACGGTCGGCGACGTGTACCGGCATCCGCTCGGGCGCACCGTGACCGCGACGGACAACGCGTGGCTGACGCTGCTGACGCAGAACACCGCGCCGCTGCACTTCGACACGCACTACGCCTCCCAGACCGAGTTCGGCAAGCCGCTGGTCGACTCGACGTTCACCCTCGCCCTGGTCACGGGGCAGAGCGTGACCGACATCTCCCAGCACGTGATGGCCAACCTCGGCTGGGACCGGGTGCGGATGCCGAACCCGCTGTTCGAGGGCGAGACCGTCTACTCCCAGTCCGAGGTGCTCGCCGCCCGGCCCTCCCGGTCCCGGCCGGACGTCGGCGTCGTCACCGTCCGCACCGTCGGGTTCACCGCGGAGGGAAGGATCGTCATCACCTTCGAACGCACGCTGCTGGTCTACAAGCGCGGCCACGGACCGCGCTTCGCCGACGTCCAGCCCGAGTGGGACCGCCGCTCGCGCGCCGCCGCGGGCCTCCCGGCCGACGACGAGGCCACCTGATCGTCACACGGTCATGGACGCGCCGGAGGCGGGTGCCGCGGGGCTCACCGGCGTCCGGGCGCACGAGATGGACCTCGTGCGTACGTGGAGGGTGAGTTCCCCGGGCGGCTGGAGCGCTTCCTCCGGCGACGGCGGGCGTACCGGAACGGCATGTGCGAGCACGGGCCCGCGCGCTTGAGCGAGGTGCCGCTGCTCCTTCGCCAGACCACGCGCCCCGGCACCCGGCCGGCGCCAGTACCGGCCACGCGGCCTCCTTCATCGGCGAGACGCCGGCCAGCCGCTCACCGAGACGGTCCCGGTCGAGCCGGCGACAGGATCGTCGAATACGCCGCGAAGCGCGTGCCGGACGGCGTATGCCCCAAGGCCGGGGCCGGCGGGACCACGAGTGGGCGGATCAAGGCGATCGCCGGCGGCTTCGCCGAAACGTGCGCCTTGACCGGGCGCGTGCCCGCCCCGGGGGGAGGGGACGGGGTCCGGCGACGTCCGGGGCGGCTCCCGCCAGGTAGGGACCCTCTCGCCGGAGTGTGGGGCCGGCACCGGCACCGGCCGGATCCCGGACGCCCTGCTACGCGCGCGAGTACCGGCAGCGCGGCGAGCACGTCCCGACGCTCTGCGTCGGCAGCCGCCGGTTGTTCGAGACCCCCGCGTGAGCGGCGGACGGTCTCGATCAACACCACGAGCGAGGGCGACCTGCGCGGTCAGGCCGCCGACGGGATCATCGCCGGGCGGCCGGGCCGACTTCGCCCGCAGGGCGCCGTACCCGCCGGGCGGGCGTTCCCGGTCACCCCGTCGAGAGCTGTTCGCCGGGCTGTTCGCCCACGTGACCGCGTACGAGGAGCCGGCCCTGGAGGCGGCGCTCAAGGGAGGTGTCGACCGGGTGACGGACCCACGTGACCGCCCCCATGGCGCCAGCAGGATCACCGTCGACCTCTCACCGGGCAACTCGTCACGACGCTGAAGAACACGGCCGGCGATGGGGGGACCGAGCACGGCGTGGCCGAGCTGCGAGGACGGAGTCCGGCATGTCGTGCCGAGGCCCTCATCGCCGTCGCGCACCCGGACCACCGTGACCGGCCGCGGCACCGCGCCCGGCGGGCCGGGCCGCTTCGCCGACCCCGGGTGGCGATCTTCGGTCCGGTGGATCGATCCTGTAGCCAGGGGGTGTGCTCGGCCGCGGTCACGCGGCGGAGAGGAGGAACCGGAGATGCGGGCCTGTGGAGTGACCGAGGTCGGCGGGAGGGTCGAGGCCCTGGACCTGCCGGATCCGGACCCGCCCGGCGTCGGCCAGGTCGTGGTCGCCGTCGAGGCCGCCGGCGTCGGATCCTGGGACCGGCTCCTGTACACCGGAGGATGGGATGTGGGGCTGGTCCCGCCCGCGGCGCTGGGCGTCGAGGGAACCGGACGGGTGGTCGCCGTCGGTGAGGGCGTCGAGGAGACGGCCGAAGGCGACGCCGTGCTGGCGCACGAGGTGCCGTTGCCCGGCGGCAGCGGCTTCTGGGCCGAGCGTGTCCTGCTCACCGCATCGGCGCTGACCCCGCGCCCGGACGCCCTCGATCCGGAGACCGCCGCCGCGCTGCCCGTCGCCGGGCTCACCGCGAGGCAGGCGATCGACCTGCTCTCGCTCGAACCGGGCCAGCGGCTCCTGATCACCGGTGGGGCCGGCGTCACCGGCGCGCTCGCGCTCCAGCTCGCCGTGGCCGCCGACATCACGGTGTCCGCGACCGCGTCGGAGTCCAGCGCCGCGCGGCTGCGCGAACTCGGCGCGGCCGAGGTGGCCGACTACCACGACCGCCGCTGGACCGCACGGCTGGAGGGCGGCTTCGACGCCGCGCTGGTCGCCGCCCCGGGCACCGCCGACGAGGCGATGGGCCTCGTACGCGACGGCGGGCTGCTCTGCTCCCTGACCTCGGACGCGCCGCCGCCGCGCCGGGACGTGGCGAGCACCAACCTCTATGTCCGGCCGGACCCGGCGCTGCTCGCCGATCTCGCGGACGACGTCGTCGCCGGGCGCCTGCGGCTCACCCCGGAGGCGATGCCGCTCGACGAGGGCCCGTCGGCCTTGAGGCGCGTGGTCACCGGCCGGGCCGGCGGCCGGAAACTCGTCCTCGTGCCCTGACGGCCTCACCGACCCGGAGCGTTCCGAACGTCCCGTTTCCCGAGAGCCCCGCCGGTCCCGACGGTGTCCGGAGTCCCGCACGGTCCCGAGAGCCCTGCCGGTCCCGACGGTGTCGGATCCGGGGTCCCGCGCGGTCCCGAACGGCCGTCCCGAGACCCCTCGGTCCCGGTGGCGCGCGCCGGTCTCGGAAGCTCCGCCGGGCCCGACGGATGTGCGCCGGTCCCGAGAGCTCCGCCGGTCCATGGTCGCGCCGGTCCCGAAAGCTCCGCCGGGGTCCCGTACGCCTCATGGCGGTCTTCGGCGCGGGGCGAGAGCCGCACCCCCGCGGTTCTCACCCCGCGCCGTCTCGCGGACCCGCCGGTCAGCCGGCTCGTCAGGACCCGGTCGTGATGCCGTACCGCCGACGCGCGGGCTCGTCACTCGGAGCCCGGCTGAGGCCCTCCGCGGCCGTAGGGGGTTCCGCCCTGTACCTAACCGCGGAGAGAGCGATGAACACGCTCAGTAGCGGATTGGCCACAATCGGCACGAGGCTGGCGGGTTCGCCGTCGTCATGCCTGGTAGGGGATCTCGGCGAACAGCGTCGTCCCCTCGCCGGGCCGGCTGATGATCTCCATCCGCCCGCCGAGGGCGTGGACGCGGTCGGTGAGGCCGGTCAGCCCGGACCCGTGGTCCGGGTCGGCGCCGCCGGTGCCGTCGTCGCGGACGGACAGCCGGACCAGGGTCTTCTCGACCGTCAGATCAACCCGTACGGCCGACGCGTTCGCGTGCTTGGCCGCGTTGGTCAGCGCCTCGGAGACGACGTAGTAGATGCTCACCTCCACGCGCTCGGGCAGCCGGGCCGGGACGCCGACGTCGAGCTCCACCGGGATGGGCGAGCGGCCCGCGAGCGCGGTCAGCGCGGGCTTCAGGCCGCCTTTCGCCAGGATCGCCGGGTGCAGGCCGCGGGAGATCTCCTGGAGTTCCGCGAGCGCGTCCTCCATCCCGTGCGCCGTCTCCGAGAGCCGGCGTCGTGTCTCCTCCAGCTCCGGCGGCAGGGCGACCTCGATGCCCCTGATGTCCAGGGCGATCGCGACCAGGTGCTGCTGCGTGCCGTCGTGCAGATCGCGTTCGATGCGGCGGCGGGTCTCGTCCGCGGCGGCGACGACCCGGGCGCGCGAGGTGATCAGGTCGGTGTGGCTCTGGGCGTTCACGATGGCGGCGGAGGCCAGCTCGGTGAACTCGCGCATCCGCCGTTCGGTGTCGGGCGGCAGCGGCTCCTCCGTGCTCGCGGAGGCGATCGCGATGCCCCACAGGAAGCTCCCGACCATGATCGGGCAGCCGACGGAGGAGATCACCCCGCGAGAGCGCAGCCGCTTGGCCAGCGCACCGTCGCCGGTGTAGGCGTTCACTCGCGCGGGTGAACGGGTGCGGTAGACCAGTTCGGTGACGGTTCCCGGCTCCAGCACCCAGTGCGAGCCGTGCTCGACGATCCCCCGGTAGTTCCAGCTTCCGGCGGTGACCACCGCGGTATCGTCCGGCTGGTAGCGGACGATCACGGTGTGCTCGACCCCCAGGTTCAGGCCCATCTCGCGGGCGACGGCGTCGAAGACCTCCGTCGGCGGGGCGCCGCGCGCCACGAGGGTGGCCAGATGTCGCAGTGAGGTCTGCTCGTCGACGATCCGCTGGAGCTGGTCCCGGCTGACGCGGAGCGCGTCCGCCGCGCGTTCACGCTCGTGCGCGGCCTCCAGGAGCAACTCCAGCGAGGGCACCGCGCGGTCGCGCAGCCGCCGGAGCGTGGGCCTGGTGAGGTCCGCGGGGACGACGAGGGTGGCGAGCGTCCCGTCGCCGCGGAGCGGGAACGTCGTGTGCCCCTCCCGGGGGCGTACGGGGCCGGGCTCGATCGAGGCGGACGGCAGCCCCAGCGTGCGGGCCAGTCCTCGGGCCGCCGTGGGCATCGCGGCCCGCGGGTCGGGGGTCCGCAACAGCAGCCGGGCCAGCGTGGCGGACAGATCGGCGTCGACCCGCGCGTCCACCTCGCCCGCCAGCAGCCGGGTCAGGCCGCAGACGGAGTAGGCCAGCAACGCCACCACGCAGTAGGCCACGAAGTTCGCGAGGAACGCCATCCACATGCCGGGTAGGGGCGGCGTGGACGCGGCGACGTACAGGCCGAAGGTCATGGCGCTGACCGCCGCCGTCACCAGCCCCAGCCGCAGTCCCCAGATCGAGGAGATGAGCACCACGCCGAACAGGTAGATCGCGTCCAGCGACAGGACCGGTGTGACGTCACTGAGCAGGGCCACGACCGCGGTCTCCGCCAGGACGCACACGACCAGCAGCAGAACGCCGACCAGCACTGATGGGTGCGTCCGGCGTCGCGGAAGCGCGAGTGGGCTCCAACGCATAACACATGTTATCGGTCGTACAAAACGCATGGTTACGGACGGCTGATGCCGGGGACGCGGGCCGGCCCGGCGATGATTCACCACAATCCCTGCCGATCTTGTCCGGAATGTGGATGGCCTATTGACGCCCGCCCAATTTTGGATCCAAAATTACGGCTTCGCGCACCCCCACTCGTGAGGAGAGGCCGTGACCTTTTCGTTCCTCAGCCACCTGGAGTGCTCACGGACGGGCGAGCGCTACGACGCCGGCGTCCTCCAGGGCACCTCCGCCGCCGGGGCGCCGCTGCTCGCCCGCTACGACCTCGGCCGCGTACGGGACGCGGTGACCCCGGACGACATCGCGCGCCGGGAGCCGAACCTCTGGCGATACCACGAGGTCCTGCCCGTGCGGGACCCCGAGCACGTGATCAGTCTCGGCGAGGGGATGACGCCCCTGCTGCCCCTGCCCGCGTACGCCCGCCGCGCCGGGCTGAACCGCCTCTTGATGAAGGACGAGGGACTGATCCCCACCGGCACGTTCAAGGCGCGCGGCGCGGCCGTGGGGGTCTCCCGCGCCGCCGAGCTGGGCGTCAAGGGCGTCGCGATGCCGACGAACGGCAACGCCGGCGCGGCCTGGGCGCTGTACGCCGCGCGGGCCGGCCTGGGGAGCCTGATCGCGATGCCCGACGACGCGCCGTCGATCACCATGGCCGAGTGCCAGGTCGCCGGGGCCGAGCTGTACCGGGTCGACGGCCTCATCGGCGACGCCGGGCGGCTCGTCGGCGCCGCGGTGGGGGAGCGGGACGGCTACCAGGAGGTCTCCACCCTCAAGGAGCCGTACCGGCTGGAGGGCAAGAAGACCATGGGCTATGAGATCGCCGAGCAGCTCGGCTGGCGGATGCCCGACGTCATCCTGTACCCGACCGGCGGCGGCGTCGGCATCATCGGCATCCACAAGGCCCTGCTGGAGCTGAAGGAGCTCGGCTGGGTCACCGGCGACCTGCCGCACCTGGTGGCGGTGCAGGCCACCGGCTGCGCGCCGATCGTCGAGGCGTACGAGAACGGAGCGGAGGAGAGCGCGCCGTTCCCCGATGCCCGCACCGTCGCCTTCGGCATCACGGTGCCCAAGGCCCTCGGCGACTTCCTCGTCCTTCGGGCGGTCCGCGAGACCGGCGGCACCGCGGTCGCGGTCACCGACGAGGAGCTCCTCGCCGCCCAGGTCGAACTCGCCGAGCTGGAGGGCGCCTTCATCTGCCCCGAGGGCGCGGCCTGCTTCGCCGCGCTGGGGAGGCTGCGCGACGCCGGGCACCTCGACGCCGACGACGAGGTGGTCGTCCTCAACACCGGCGCGGGCGTGAAGTACCCCGAGACCGTGCGCGTCGACGTGCCGCTGCTGGCCAAGGACGGCCGCATCCCCGCCCGCGGTTGAGCGGATTGGATCCGATCGCCATGCGAGCGAAGCGCCTCCGCGCCGCCGTCGCCGCCGCCCTCGCCGTGGCCGTGCCGACCCTGGCGGCCTGCGGCATCCATCCCGCGACCGCCGAACGCGACCCCGGCACCCTGGTCATCGACACCGCCAACTACCCGTCCACCCTGGACCCCGGCAAGCAGTACGACTCCGACACCTACGCGGTCTACCGCAACATCTTCGACCAGCTCCTGCGCCGGGATCCGCGGACGCACGCGCTCGTGCCGTGGATCGCCACCTCCTGGCGGCAGACCGACGCGACCACCTGGCGCTTCGCGATCCGGCGCGGTGTGCGGTTCAGTGACGGCAGCCCGCTCACCGCGGCGGACGCGGCGTTCAGCGTCAACCGGATCCTGGACAAGAAGTTCGCCAGCCAGCAGTTCGCCAACTTCTCGATGATCAGCAGGGCCACCGCCGACGGCGGTGACCTGGTGATCCACACCGCGCAGCCCGCGCCGACGCTGCTGACCTACCTGACCACCCTGTCCGTCGTGCCCGAGCGGTACGTCCGGAAGGTCGGCGACGAGAAGTTCGCCGCCAGGCCGATCGGCTCCGGCGCGTACGTGTTCGTCTCGGCGACAGCCGGATCCCAGGTCGAGCTGAGGGCCAACCCGCTGTGGTGGCACGGACGGCCGAGTGCGCGCGCCGCGGTCTTCCGCGCGGTGCCGAACGTGGCGAGCCGCGTCGTCGACCTGCAGTCGCGCAAGGCGGACCTGGCCACCGGGCTCACCCCCGACGCCGCCGACCAGATCAAGCGCGACCCCCGGCTCGCCGTCCTGTCCACGCCGACCGAGCGGATCGCCTACCTGGCCTTCAACACGATCAAGGGCGGCCCGGCCAACGATCCGCGCGTGCGGCGGGCCGTCGCCGCCGCGATCGACTACCGGGCCCTCATCGAGAACCTCCAGCGCGGATACGCCAGACCGATCAACTCCCTGCTCACCCCGCTCGCGTTCGGCTACGACACGAAACTGCCGGCCGCCGGGTACGACCCGGCCGCCGCCCGGCGGCTGGTCGCCGAGGCCGGCGCGAAGGGCGCGACCGTCGTGATGGCGACCTCGCCCTCGTTCAACCCGCAGATCGTCCAGGCGATCCAGGCCGACCTCGCCGCGGTGGGACTGAAGGTCCAGATCCGCAGCACCGACCAGCCGACGTACCTCAAGAAGGTGCAGGACCCCGGGCACGACTGGGGATCGATCCGGTTCGGCCGCTGGTCGTGCTCCTGCCTGGACGCCGACGGAGTGATCTACCCGCTCTTCCACACGGGCGGCATCTGGAGCTCCTACACCAGCCCGTCCTTCGACCGGCTCGTCGAGCAGGCCCGGCGGGTGATCGACCCGAAACGGCGCGGCGCCCTCTATGACCAGGCGTTCCAGGTGCTGGCCCGCGACCTGCCCGGCCTCGGCCTCTTCCAGGACTACGCGATCTACGGCGCGAACGCCCGCGTCTCCTGGACGCCGGACGCCCAGGAGAGCTTCTTCCTCGACACGATGAAGGTGCGCTGACCATGACGGCCGTGCTCCCCCGGCGGCGGCTCGCCGCCCTCCCCGCCACACCCCGCTACATCGCCGGACGGATCGGGCAGGCGCTGCTGGCCCTGTTCGGCGTGGTGACGATCGTGTTCTTCGCGCTGCGGCTCTCGGGCGACCCGGCGCGGCTGCTGGTGCCCGAGGGCGCCACGGCCGCCGACATCGCCCGGGTACGCGACCGGCTGGGCCTGAACGACTCGCTCTGGCACCAGTACACGACCTTCCTCGGCGACGCCGTCCACGGGAACCTCGGCTACTCGTACGTGCAGAACCGTCCGGCCACCGACCTGCTCGCCGAGCGGCTGCCCTACACCGCCAACCTCGCGGTCGCCGCGCTGGTGCTCTCGCTGCTCTTCGGCGTCACGGTCGGCACCGTCACCGCGCTGAAACGCGGACGGTGGCAGGAGCGGGTGCTGATGCCGATCGTGCTCGCCGGCCAGGCGATGCCGGCGTTCTGGACCGGTCTGCTCCTCGTGCTGGTGTTCTCGGTCGGCCTGCGCTGGCTGCCCTCGACCGGATACGACGGGCCGCTGTCGCTGCTGCTGCCCAGCGTCACGCTCGCGGCGCTGTCGGCCGCGGCCATCGCCCGCGTGACACGGGGCGCGATGCTGGAACAGCTCGCCCAGGACTACGTGCGCACGGCGCGCGCCAAGGGCGCCGGCACCTGGCGCCTGGTCACCCGCCACCTCGCCCGCAACACCGCGATCCCGGTCCTCACGGTGGCCGCGCTGGAGCTGGCCAACCTGCTCGGCGGCGCGGTCGTCACCGAGGTCATCTTCGCCTGGCCGGGGCTGGGCCAGCTCACCGTCCAGTCCGTCGCGGCGCGCGACTTCCCGGTCGTGCAGGCGATCGTGCTGCTCGCCTCGGCCGTGTACGTCGTGGTCAACCTCGCCACCGACCTGCTGTACGGCGTCATCGACCGGCGCGTGGCCGCCGGAGGAGGTACCGCATGAACGGCCGGTCCCGTCTCACCGTCCCGCTCGTGATCGTCGGACTCTATGTGCTGCTGGCGGCCTTCGCGCCGCTGCTCGCCCCGGACGACCCGAACACCGTCGCGCTGGCCCGGCGGCTGCTGCCGCCCCAGGCCCACCACCTCATGGGCACCGACGCGCTCGGCCGCGACGTGCTGTCGCGCGTCATGTACGGCACGCGGGTCTCGCTGCTCGTCGCCGCTGCGGCGGTGGTCGTCGCGGGCGTCGCCGGCGTCGCGCTCGGCATGGTCGCGGGCTGGCGGGGCGGCTGGCTCGGCGCGCTCGTCATGCGGATCGTCGACGTCGTGCTGTCGGTGCCGTTCTTCCTGCTGGCCGTCCTCGTCGTCGCCGTGCTCGGCCCCAGCCTGGTCAACGTCGTCGTGTGCCTGGCGATCGTGCGCTGGCCGAGGTACGCCCGGGTGGCCTACTCCACCACCTTGCAGACCCGGGGCCGCGGCTTCGTACGCGCGGCGACGGCGACCGGGGCGTCCGGCGGCTGGATCCTGGTCCGGCACGTGCTGCCCGAGGTGCTGCCGGTGGCGATCGTCGTGGGCACGCTGGAGTTCGGGCTGATGGTGGTGTACGAGGCGTCGCTGTCCTTCCTGGGGCTGGGCGTGCAGCCGCCGACGGCCTCCTGGGGATCGATCCTGTCCGACGGGCAGCAGTACATCGCGACGGCCTGGTGGCTCGCCACCTTCCCCGGCCTGGCCCTGTTCGTCCTCGTGCTCGCGGTGAACCTCCTCGGCGATGCCGCGCGGGACCGGCTCGACCCGGCCAAACGCGCCACGGTGACACGCCGCCGCGTCTTCCGGCGCCCCCGTACGGCGGAGGCGGCGGCGTGAGCGATTTCGGATCACAGCGTCAGGAGGCATCGTGAGCGAGGGAACCGAGGACACGGTGCCATGGATCATCTCCCCGACGCAGGAGGCCTCATGATTCCCGACTACGGCCGTGAGTTCGCCGGCAAGCGTGTGCTCATCACCGGGGCGGCGGGAGTGATCGGCCGGTGGACCGCCGAGGCCTTCCACGCCCAGGGCGCCGAGCTGCTGCTGTCCGACGCGCGGGTCGAACCCCTCGCCGAGCTCGGCGAGGCCCTCGGCGCGCACACCGCGGTCGCGGACCTGAGCAGAGCGGACGGCGTCGCCGCGCTGATCGCGGCCCTGGACGAGCGCTGGCGAACGGCCGACATCCTGATCAACAACGCCGGCGTCTACCCCCGTACGCCGCTGGCGACGACCGACCGGGCCGCGGTCGAGCGGATCCTCGACGTCAACGTGATCGCGCCGTACCAGCTCGCCCAGCACGTGATCGGCACCATGACCCGTGCGGGCGTGCGCGGCTGCGTCGTCAACCTCACCTCCGGCGCGGCGAAGCGCCCGACCCGTACCGGCGGGGTCTACGCCGCGAGCAAGGCCGCGCTGGAGATGCTCACCCGCTCGCTCGCCCTGGAGGCAGGCGAGGCGGGCGTCCGGGTCGTCGCCGTCGGCCCCGGCTTCGCGCCGGGCAGCGCGGTGAGCGAGCTGCCCGCCGACCACGTCGCGAAGATGCGGGCGGGCATCCCGCTGGGCCGTACCTCCGGACCACACGACGCGCCCGCGGCGATCCTGTGGCTGTGCTCCGGCGCGGCCTCGTTCGTCACCGGCACCACCCTCGACGTGGACGGCGGCCGTACCGCCGGCGACTTCGCCCCGGCGGCGAGGCAAGACGGGAGTGCGACATGACCTACCCATGGCCGGGCGGCGCGCGGGCCGCCGTGTGCTTCACGCTGGACTTCGACGGTGAGTCGCCGTACCTGTGGCGGACCCGGGACCGGCGCGACGACGCCGTCGGCGAGCTCGAACAGCGCCGGTACGGTCCGCGCCGGGGCGTGGCGAACCTGCTGTCGATGATGGACGACCTGGGCCTGCGGGCGACGGTGTTCGTGCCCGGCTGGATCGCCGCGACCTATCCCGAGCAGGTCGCCGAGGTCCACCGGCGGGGACACGAACTCGCGCTGCACGGCTGGTGCCACGAGCCGCCGACGAGCCTGACCGGCGACGAACTGCACGCCACCCTCGACCGGGCGATCCGCACGCTGGAGGAGGTCTCCGGCGAACGCCCGGTCGGCTACCGGTCGCCGAGCTGGGACATGACCGGCGGCGTCTTCCCGGTCCTGCGGGCGCTGGGCATCGGCTACGACAGCTCGCTGATGGGCGACGACCGCCCGTACGAGGTGGACGGCGTCGTGGAGGTGCCCGTCGACTGGGCCACCGACGACGCGCCGTACTACCGCTACGTGGGCGGCGACCCGCGCCCGCCGACGCCGACCGGCCCGGTGCGCGACGCCTGGGCCGCCGAGATCGCCGCCGCCAAGAGACACGGCACGCTTTGCATGATCACCGTGCATCCGTGGCTGTCCGGCCGTCCCGCACGCGTCGCGGCCCTGGAGGAGCTGCTCGCGCCGGTCGTCGCCGACGCCGAGCTGTGCACCCCGACCGTACGGGACCTGGCCGCGCACCACCGGGCCCAGCACGGCGGGCGCACGGTCACCCTCGACCGGCTCGATCGGCCCGCCCATGACTGAGCCCGCGACGTTCTTGAGGATCCGCGACCTGCGGATCGGCTTCGGCTCCGGGCACGAGGCCGTACGCGGCGTCGACCTGAGCGCCGAGCGCGGCGAGACGGTCGCGCTCGTGGGGGAGTCCGGCTGCGGCAAGAGCCTCACCGCGCTCGCGCTGCTGGGCCTGCTGCCCCCGGGAGCGAGCGCGACCGGCTCGGCGGTGCTGGACGGCACCGAGCTGGTCGGCCGGGACGAGCGCGCGCTGCGGCGGATCCGCGGCGCCCGCGCGGGCATGGTGTTCCAGGACCCGATGAGCTCGCTCAACCCCACCACGCCGGTCGGCGCCCAGATCGCCGAGGTGCTGGCCATCCACACGCGGATGAGCCGGTCGGCGCGGCGCCGGCGGGCGGTCGAGCTGATGGAGTCGGTGGGCATCCCCGACGCCGCCGCGCGGGCGCGGCAGATGCCGCACCAGCTGTCCGGCGGGATGCGCCAGCGGGTGATGATCTCCATCGCGCTGGCCGGCCGCCCGGACCTGCTCATCGCCGACGAGCCCACCACCGCGCTGGACGTGACCGTGCAGGCCCAGGTGCTCGCGCTGCTGCGCGAGCGCGCCCGCGACACGGTCCTGCTGTTCATCACCCATGACATGGGCGTGGTCGCCGAGATCGCCGACCGGGTCGCGGTGATGTACGCGGGCCGGATCGTCGAGACCGGCCCGGTCCGCGCCGTGCTCGACGCTCCGCGCCACCCGTACACCGCGGCGCTGCTGCGGTCCGTGCCCGACCCCGACCGCCCGGTCGCGGGCGAGCTGCCGACCATCCCCGGCCAGGTGCCGGCGGCAGGCGAGCGCATCGAGGGCTGCCCGTTCCGTCCCCGCTGCGCGCGGGCCACCGACCGGTGCCTGACCCCGCCGGACCTGACCCCGGACGAGACGGGCGGCAGCGTCGCCTGCTGGCATCCGCACGAGCTCACGGAGGCGGCGTCATGAGGGAACGCGTCAGAAGGCCCGCACCGAGGAGGGCGCACCAGTGACCGATCATCTCGTGGTGGCCGAGGGCCTGGTCAAGCACTATCCCGTACGCGGACGCGGCACGCTCGCCGCGGTGGACGGCGTCGACCTGCGCGTCGAGCGCGGCACCACGCTGGCGCTCGTCGGCGAGTCCGGCTGCGGCAAGTCCACGACCGGCCGGCTGCTGCTCGCGCTCGAACGTCCCGACGCCGGCCGGGTCACCGTGGCCGGCCAGGAGGTGCACGCGCTGGGCCGGCGTGACCTGCGTGCGCTGCGCCGCACGATGCAGCCGGTCTTCCAGGACCCCTACGACGCGCTCAACGCCCGGATGACCGTCGAGCGGATCGTCGCCGAGCCGCTGCGGGTGCACCACGCCGGCGGCGACGTCCCGGCCCGGGTGCGTGAGCTGCTGGCGACGGTGAGCCTCGACCCGGCGCTCGCGAGCCGGTACCCGCACGAGCTGTCCGGCGGCCAGCGTCAGCGGGTGGCGATCGCCCGCGCCATCGCGCTCGACCCGGCCTTCGTCGTCTGCGACGAGCCGGTGTCCGCGCTCGACGTGTCGGTTCAGGCCCAGGTGGTGAACCTGCTGCGGCGGTTGCAGGACGAGCGCGGCATCACGTACCTGTTCATCAGCCACGACCTGGCGCTCGTACGCCACCTGGCCCAGCGGGTCGCGGTGATGTACCTCGGCCGGATCGTCGAGGAGGGACCGGCCGGCGAGCTGTTCGCCGACCCGCGCCACCCGTACACACGGCTGCTGCTCGCCGCCGCCCCGCGCCCGCGCGTACGGGACCGGGACCCGGCGCCGGTCGCGGTCGCGGGGGAGACGCCGGGCGCGCTGAGCCGGGGCCGCGGCTGCGCGTTCGCGCCGCGCTGCCCGCTCGCCACCGGGCTGTGCCGCACCGACGACCCGCCGCTGCGCGCACTGCCCGGCACGGAGCGCAAGGCGGCCTGCCACTACGCCGAGTCGTCGCGGGCCGGTGCGGCGTGAGCCTTCCGGACGGCCTCACGATCACCCGGGACGCGTACGGGATCCCCTCGATCGACGCGGAGTCCGAGCCGCTCGCCTGGTTCGGTCTGGGCTGGGCGGCGGCGGAGGACCGCCTGTGGCAGCTGGAGTACGACCGGAGGCGGGCGCGCGGGCGGTGGGCCGAGGTGGTGGGGGCGGCGGCGCTGCCGGCCGACCGGCTGGCCCGGCGCCTCCGGCTGACCGACGCGGCGGAACGGGACCTGACCGCCATGGACCCGGGCACCGCCGCGACGTTCGAGCGGTACGCGGACGGGGTCAACGCGTGCGTCCGCGCGTCCGGGCCGCCGCCGGAGTACGCGATCGCCGGGATCGCGTGGAAGGAGTGGACGCCCCGCGACTCGGTGCTGGCGTTCAAGATCCGCCACGTGCTGATGGGCGTCTGGCAGTACAAGGTCGCCCGCGCCGTACTGCGCGCGCGGGCGGGACGCCGGGCGGCCGACGTCCTCGACCCCCGGCCGCTGCCCGGCATGCGGGTGACGGTGCCGCCGCTGGGCCGCATCCCGCGCGAGGACCCGCGGGTGGCACTGGCCGAGCGTGCCCGCGAGGACGTCGAGAGCGCCGCCGCGCACCTCGGCTTCCTGGCGGAGGCCGAAGGGGGGTCCAACGCGTGGGCGATCGGCGCCGGGCGTACGAGGACGGGCCGGCCGCTGCTGGTCAACGACTCCCATCGCGCCCTCGACACGCCGAACGCCTACTGGCAGGCGCACGTGCGCTGCCCGGAGTTCACCGTGTCGGGCGCCACCTTCCCCGGCCTGCCCGGCTTCCCGCACTTCGGGCACAACGGCCGGGTCGGCTGGGCGATCACCAACGCCGCCGGCGACGCGCAGGACCTCTACGTCGAGCACTTCCGCCGTGAGGGTACGGAGGTGCGCACGGCGACCGGCTGGGAACCCGCGCCGGCCCGCGAGGAGCGGATCGCCGTACGGGGCGGCGAGGACCACGTCGAGCCGTGCCGCGTGACGCCGAACGGCCCCGTCGTGCACGGCGACCCGGCGAGCGGCGCCGCGCTCTCGCTGCGCTGGACCGCGACGGACCGGCCGTGCGCCCAGTTCGGCGTGCTCCGGCGGATGCTGGTGGCCGCCGACGTGCGCACGCTGCTGGACGGGCAGGAGGGCTGGGTCGACCCGCTGAACAACCTGGTCGCCGCCGACACCGGCGGGCACATCGGCTACCTGCTGCGCGGCGAACTGCCCGCGCGGGACGGCCTGGCGCCGACCCAGGTCCCGGTGCCCGGCTGGGAGCGGCGACATGCCTGGCGCGGACGCGTGCCGTTCACCGAGATGCCGCGGGTCGAGGACCCGCCCGAGGGCATCATCGTGACCGCGAACAACACCGTGACCGCCACGGAACGCCCGTTCGTGTCCCACTCGATGAACGACTGCTACCGCTCCGAACGAATCCACGAACTCGCCGCGTCGGCGAACTCCGGCCCTGGGCGGCTCGGCGCCGATGACATGGTGGGCTGGCAGGGGGACACGGTCTCGGTCGCGGCGCGGCAGTGGGCGGAGCTGCTCGCCGGGCGCGGGCCGTACGCGGGGGCGGCCGAGCGGGCCCGTGCGCTTCTCGCCGCCGGTGGTGGGGACCTCAGCGCCACGAGTACCGTCGGCCTGGTGCACGCCTGTTTCCGCCGCGCGCTGGCGCGGCGCCTGCTGGATCGCGAGCTCGGCGCGGGCACGCGCTCGTGGCTGATGGACTCCGGTCTGCCCGGAGTGCCGGTGCTGCTGCGCCGCTGGTTCGCCGCGCTCACCTGGCCGCGCCCGGAGGACGGCGCGTGGCCGGCCGCCTCGCTCGGCGACGACCTGCTCACCGAGGCGCTCGACGCGGCCTGGCGGCAGGCGTGCGGGGACGCGGAGTCCCCGAAGCCCTGGGGCGAGGTGCACCGTACGGCCGCCCGGCACACGCTGCACACGGTCGCCGGGCCCGGTCTCGACCCTCCGCCGGCCGGCATCGGCGGTGACAACGAGACCATCCAGAACGGCGCGTACGGCTGGAGAGAGGGCACGCCGTTCCACATCACGAACCTGTCGGTGTACCGGCAGGTGCTCGACCTCGCCGACCTGGACGGGTCCGCCTGGGTGATCCCGGGCGGAGCCTCCGGCCGGCCCGGCGACCGGCACTACGCCGACCAGCTGGAGCCCTGGACGCGGCACCGCCTCGTGCCGATGCGCCCCGCCTGGGGGACCGGTGACTGAAGCGCCCCCGGAGCTGAACAGCCTGGTCCGCTCCGCGTACGAGGCCGTGCGCCAGGCCGTGCTCGAACGCCGGCTGCTGCCCGGCGAGCGCGTCACCGTACGCCCGTTCGCCGAGCGGCTCGGCATCTCGCCGACCCCCGTCAAGGCGGCGCTCGCCATCCTCGAACGCGAGGGGTTCCTCGTCGCGCGCAAGCACTCGGGGTACTTCGTCGCCGAGATGACCGCCGCCGACATGCGCGACATCTACGAGCTGCGGTCGGCGATCGACGCCCTCGCGGCCCGGCACATCGCGCGCACCCGGCCCGCCGGCCTGCTCGACCGGCTCCACGAGCTGATCGAGGGCCAGCGGACCGCGCTGGAGGCCGGCGAGGTGGAGACGTACGCCGAACTGGACCGGGAGTTCCACGCGCTCATCTGGCGCGGCTCGGCCAACCGGCGCCTGACCGCCATCGCCGACCTGCTGACCGCCCAGCTGCGGCTCGGGCACAACCTCACCACCGCCGTGCCGGGGCGTCCGCGGGCGAGCCTGGACGAGCACGTGGAGATCGTGGACGCGCTCCGGTCCGGCGACACCGCCGCCGCCGAGCAGGCCGCCCGACGGCACGTCGCCCAGGTCATCCGTGCTCTGGAGAAGGTACTGCCCGAGCAGGGCACGTCGCCCTTCTGACGGGCCCGTCTCAGCGCCCCACGCCCGGACGACGCCTCGCCACGTCGGCCGGGATCCGGCCGGCCCTCCACCGCTCGCTACGGACGAGGGCTTCGGCCCTCGCCCTCTCTCACCAGGCGAACGCCTCCGGAGAGGGGCCGGGGCCGGGGAAGATCTCGTCCACGCCGTCGAGGAACTCCTGCGGCAGTTCCAGCTCCACCGCCCGCAGCGCCGAGTCGAGCTGCTCCCGCGTACGAGGGCCGACGATCGGCCCGGTCACCGCGGGCCGGGTGAGCAGCCACGCGAGAGTGGCCTCTCCGGGCGCTACGTCGTGCTTGTCGCACAGATCCTCGTACGCCTGAATCCGCGCCCGCTCGTCGGGGTCGGCCAGGGCGTCGGCCGCGCGCCCGGACGTCGAGCGCCGGCCCTCCTGTTCCTTGCGCAGGACGCCGCCGAGCAGGCCGCCGTGCAGCGGGGACCAGGGGATCACTCCCAGGCCGTACGCCTCGGCGGCCGGGATGACCTCCATCTCCGCCCGCCGCTCGGCCGGGTTGTACAGGCACTGCTCGCTGACGAGCCCAAGCGAGCCGCGCCGCGCCGCCGTCTCGTTCGCCCGGGCGATGTTCCAGCCGGGGAAGTTGGAGGAGCCGACGTAGAGGATCTTGCCCTGCTGGACCAGGACGTCCATCGCCTGCCAGATCTCGTCCCAGGGCGTGTTCCGGTCGATGTGGTGGAACTGGTAGAGGTCGATGCGATCGGTGCCGAGCCGCCGGAGGGAGGCGTCGACGGCCCGGCGGATGTTGACCGCGGAGAGCCGGTCGTGGTTCGGCCAGGCGTCGCCGTCCGCGGCCATGTTCCCGTAGACCTTCGTGGCCAGGACCGTCTTGTCACGCCGGCCGCCGCCCTGGGCGAACCAGGTGCCGATGATCTCCTCGGTGCGTCCCTTGTTCTCGCCCCAGCCGTAGACGTTCGCGGTGTCGAAGAAGTTGACGCCCGCGTCGAGCGCCGCGTCCATGATCGCGTGGGCGTCGGGTTCGTCGGTCAGCGGCCCGAAGTTCATCGTGCCGAGCACCAGCCGGCTCACCTTGAGGCCGGTCCGTCCGAGTTGCGTGTAGTCCATGACCGCCCAGCCAATCAGTTCGAGCGGCCATCGGCACACTTGGCCTGCCGGAAAAAATGAAGTGAGCTGAAAGTTTGGAGTCGGTTATAGTTTCGCTCATGGAAGAGGGGCTGCGAGAGCGGAAGAAGCGTCAGACGCGGCAGCGGATCTCCGACGTGGCCACCGGCCTGTTCGTCGAGCGAGGCTTCGAGAACGTCACGATCACCGAGGTCGCCGCCATGGCGGACGTGTCCGTCAACACCGTCTACAACTACTTCGACGCCAAGGAGGAACTCGTTCTGCCTCCGGACGAGGCGTCGCCGCAGCGGCTCGCCGACATCGTGCGGCAGCGGGCACCCGGCGAGTCCGCCGCGCGGGCGGTGCTGGCGCGGCTCCGGGATGAGGTGCGTCGTCGCGACCGCAAGCTGGGGCTGACCGAGGGGTTCGGCCGCGTCTTCCAGATGATGCGGGCCGCGCCCACCCTGCTCGCCCGGCTGGACGAGCTGGGCCGGCAGATGACCGAGGCCCTCGCCGCCGTGCTCGCCGCGGAGACCGCAGCGGCGCCGGACGACCCGCGACCGCGTGTCGTGGCGGCCCAGATCGGCTGGTTCCACGCGCTGGTCTTCGCCGAGATCGGCGAGCGCGTCACCGCCGGGCAGGGCCCCGACGAGATCGCCACGGCGGTGCTCGAACTTCTAGACACCGTCGAGGAACTGCTCGGCCAACGCCTGCTCGCCTACGCCGTACGAGAGGACCGGCCGTGTTCAGAGTGACGATTCGTGGCACGTTCGGCGAACTGAACGACGCCGACGTGCTCACCGGCGGCGACGCCTTCGCGGCCGCCTTCACCGAGGCGGGCACCTTCACCGGTGACCGCGGCCTCTCGGCGTTCACCTTCCGTTGCCAGGTGCCGGCCGGTCCCGAGGACGGCGAGACGGAGGCCACCGAGCGGGCCGTCGCGGCGCTGGACGCGTACGGATACCCCTACCGGATCCTCCGGGTGGCGGTGACCGACATGCGCGACATCAAGATCCGCCGGAAGGGCCGGCGGCGTTACGAGGAGAGGGACGAGGCGTGACCCCGGTCGGCGATCAGGGCCGCCCGCCTCAGGGGAGCGGCAGCTCCCGCTGGAAGACGACGCGGTCGACGGCGGGGCCGTCGTAGTCGGCGACCGGGCCGGTGGCCGTGAAGCCCATCGCCGTGTGGAAGGCGATGGACCGCTGGTTCACGGGGGACGTGATCGCCTTGACCTTCGTACGGCCCTCGGCCACGGCGAGGTCGAAGAACCGCTGGTAGAGGTCCCGGGCCAGCCCGCCACGACGAGCACGCGGCGCGACGCCGACGAAGTGGATGTAGGCCGAGTCGGGCAGCGAGGGAGAGAGCAGTCCGATGAGGAACCCGGCCAGCCCGTCGCCGTCTTCGGCCACCAGGCTGGTGCGGTGGAAGTGGTCCAGGAACAGCCGGGGCAGGCTCGCACTGATCGGCCGGCCCCACCAGTCGTCCACCACCCCGACGATGCGGTCGTAGTCGTCAGGTTCCGCGGGTCGCGGACGCGGGCTCTCGCTCATGACCGGGATCATTCCAGAGGCCGCTCGCGGACGGCGGGACGGTCAGGGGGTCGCCTGCCCGAGCGCCAGCAGGTTCCCCTCGCTGTCGCGGAAGAACGCGCCGCGCTCGCCGCGTCCCTTGCTGGGGTAGTTGCCGGGGACGGTCACGATGTCGCCCTCGACGTTGAAGTGGGGGACATCGACCGCCTCGAACCGCAGTCCGCGCGCCCGTAGCTCGGCGACGACCCGGTCGAGATCGTCCACCTCGAAGCCGATCTGCGTTGAGGTGCCCGAGGCGGAGCCGGACGAGAGGAAGAGGTGGAACTCGGTCGTCCCGCACACGTAGCGGAGACCGCCCTCGCGCTCCTCGACCGCCTCAAGGCCGAGGCGGTCGCGGTAGAACCGCCGCGCTCGGTCGAGATCCTGGACGGGGAGCTTGGTGATGGCATGTGCGGTGTCGAGCGGCCCGGCCATGGCCTGCTCCATTCACAGTAGGCACCGATGAGTGACGGTGGAGATCATCTCGCATCGGCGGTGCGGCGGGGTGTAGAACGTTCCGATGAATATTGGTGCGGGGGGACGCCTCACGGTGGTCCTCTTCCATTCGATGTTCGGGCTGCGGCCGGTGGAGCTGAGCGCGGCTGAGCGCCTGCGCGCCGCCGGTCACCATGTCGTCACACCCGACCTCTTCGCCGGCGAGGTCGCGGGCGGCGTGCCGGCCCTGGAGGACGGGTTCGCGCTCATGGAGCGGATCGGCTGGGAGACGATCGTGGCGCGTGCGCGCGCCGCCGTCCGGGACCTGCCTCCCAGTACGGTTCTCGGCGGGTTCTCGATGGGAGTGGGCGTGGTGGGCACCCTCTGGCCGGACAGGCCCACGGCGGCCGGCGTGTTCCTCCTCCACGCGACCGCTTCCGTGCCCCCGGGCGTTCCCGCCGGCACGCCTGTCGAGGCTCACGTCGCCGACGGCGACCGGTTCGCCCCGCCCGAGCAGATGGCCGCCCTCCGGGCCAGCGCGGAACACGCGGGCGCTGAGCTCTTGCTGCACACCTATCCCGGCGCCGGTCACTTCTACACCGACCCGAGTCTGCCCGACCACGACCCCGTCGCCGCCGACCGCACTTGGCGACACGTGGACGGACTGCTCGAGAAGGCGCGCCACCGCGTGTCAGATCTCGCTTAGCGACCGCGTACTCCCCTCACGTTTCCCGGGTGACCTGCTCTGGTTGCTTGTCCGGGCGGAGGCCGCGCCAGCTGGGATGCCTTAGGTGGCCGTCGCCGGTCCACTCGGTGAAGGCGACCTCGCCGACGAGTTCGGGTTCGGTCCAGTGCGCGGTACGGGCCACCGGGCCCGGCACGGTGGTGTCGAAGGGGCTGTCGGGGTGCTCCAGCGGATGCAGGCGATCGGCGAGTTCGTGGAGGTTCGTCTCGGTGAAGCCGGTGCCGACGTTGCCGACGTACCTGAGGCCGTGGTCGTCGTAGACGCCGAGGATCAAGGATCCGATCATGTCGGCCCGGCGGCCTTCGCCGGGTGTCCAGCCGGCCACGACGACCTCCTGGTGGCGGACGTTCTTGACCTTGATCCAGGGGCCCCGGCGGCCGGGCAGGTAGCGGGAGGTCAGGGGCTTGGCGACGACCCCTTCCAGGCCCTGCTCGATGCTGGCGGCCAGGACGGCATCGCCGCCTCCCCGCCACCACGGCGGTGTGAAGACCGGGTCGGTGTTGAGGTCGAGCTCCTCCAGTGCCCGGCGGCGGGCCGTGTAGGGCTCGGCCAGGAGCGACCGGTCGCCGCGATGGAGCAGGTCGAAGACGTAGTAGGCGACCGGTGTGGAGCGGACCAGACGGTCGGTCGGCCGTTGGACGTGCATCCGGGACTGCAGCAGGCCGAAGTCGGGACGCCCGTCGCGCAGCGCGACGATCTCGCCGTCCAGCACCACCGGCTCGTGGACCATCCCCGTGAGCGCCCGGAGCTCGGGGTAGGACCGGGCCATGTCCTTGTCGTTGCGGGAGATCAGCTCCAGCCCGTCCGCCCGTACGTAGGCGACGGCGCGCACCCCGTCCCACTTCAGCTCGAACGCCCAGTTGTCGTCGTCGTGGGGGAGCGCGGGCCGGAGCGCGGCCATCATCGCCGGTATGCGCCTTGGTAGTTCGCTCATGATCAGACCTCTGAACTGGACCACTACCCAGTTCGCGGGCGCTCCACCGACGTTTTCGCGGAAGGATGCGGGTTCCTCCGAGCGTGACGGTGGTGATCATGCAGCCACGTAGTCGATGGCCTCGCTGCTGAGGCTATGTGGCGCCTGCCATGCGCCGGCGGGTGCGTTCGGGGGCGGACGGGGGCAGGGTGGCGAGGACGTCGGCGAGCGAGGTCGCGGCGAGGCTGCGCCGCCAGGCCTCATGCGCGTCCGCCATCTTCTCGGCGAGGACGCAGGTGTTCCGGCACTCCTCGGGAGACAGCGCCCCGCGTCCCTGTTGGCGGATCTCCCGGCACTCGTACGGCGAGGCGGCGCCGTCGACCGCCTCGACGATGTCCAGAAGCGTGATCTCGGAGGCGGGGCGGGCCAGCCGGAACCCGCCTCGGGGGCCCGTCGTCGCCGCCAGCGCGCCGCTCCTGACCAGCGCCTGGAGTTGCTTGGCCAGATAGGCCGCCGGCAGGTCGTAGTACTGCGCGAGCTGGGCCGCCGACGCGGTGGTGCCCGGGTCGAGCTGGGCCAGCGTCGTGGCGCAGTGCAGAAGCCATTCGGTGCTCACGGGCAACTTCATGATCCTGAGCTTATCGGAGATATTGCGGATCTTTTTAGTCCGAGATAGCGTCAGGTCTCGGACTGAGAGACGAGGAGAGATCATCATGCGAATCGCCGTCGCCGGTGCGACCGGCAACATCGGAGCGCTCACCGTCGCCGCGCTCCAGCGGGCCGGCCACGACGTCGTCCGCGTCAGCCGCTCCCTCGGCGTCGACCTGGTGACCGGTACGGGCCTCGACGCGGCCCTGGCCGGTGTCGAGGCCGTCGTCGACGCGACGAACGCCACGTCGGCCGACCCTGAGGCGACGGTGGACTTCTTCCGTACCGCCACGCGGAACCTGCTCGCCGCCGAGGAACGCGCCGGGGCCCGCCACCACGTGCTGCTGTCGATCGCCGGGATCCACCGGGTCGAGGGCAACGCGCACTACGCCGGCAAGCGAGAGCAGGAGCGCCTGGTCGCCGCGGGTCCGGTGCCGTGGACGATCGTCCCGGCCACACAGTTCCACGACTTCGCCGCGACGGTGGCGAGCTGGACCGAGCGGGACGGCGTGGCCACGATCGCGCCGCTGCTCATCCAGCCGGTCGCGCCCGAGGACGTCGCCGCCATCCTCGCCGAGGTCGCCACCGGCACGCCGCAGGGGCGCCATCCCGACGTCGCGGGACCCGAGCCGCAGGACCTGGTGGACATGGCCCGGCGCACCCACCAGGCGCGCGGCCGCACGGTGAAGCTCGTGCCGACGTGGACGGGCCTGTTCGGCCCGGACATGGCCGGCAACGCGCTCCTGCCCGGCGAGGACGCCCACATCGCCCCGACCACCTTCGACGAGTGGCTCGCGACCCGCTGAAGAGGCCGGCACGGCCGGATCCGGGGCCCCGGCGACGCCCGTCTCGGTGCCCTGCCGGCCGGTACGAGCCCACGTGCGGTGACGGGTGGTGCCCGCCCGGGGAGGCCGTCCCCGGCGGTACGGCGAGACGTGAGCGTTGGCGCCGTACTCGGGGCTACCTCCATCTTGCGGTGCCCTGGGGCCCGCACGGGCCCGCGTGCGGCGGTGGCCGTCGCGGTGCTGTCCTCGGCCGGGGTCAGGCTCGGTGTACGACGGTGCCGGCCGCGGTCAGGCGGGCGGTCTCCTCGTCCGGGGCCGCGGTGTCGGTGACGACCGCGTGCAGGGCGGAGACCGGGGCGACGTGGGCCAGGGCGGTACGGGTCAGCTTGGCGGCCTCGGTCACCGCGATGACACGGCGGGACGAGGCGATCGCGGCGCGCTTGACCGCGGCGTCGTCGAGGTCGTAGGCGGTCAGGCCGTTGGCGGCGTTCAGGCCGCAGCAGCCGATGACCGCCGTGTCGAAGCGCAGGGCGGCCAGTGACGCCTCGGTCAGCGGTCCGGCCAGCGCCAGCTCGGCCGGCCGGGGCCGGCCGCCGGGCACCAGCAGCGTCACCTCGGGGGCGCCGCTCAGGACGTTGACCGCGTGCAGGGACAGTGGCATCACGGTCACGCGCCGTCCTTCGAGGGCCCGCGCCACCTCCAGGCAGGTGGTTCCGCTGTCCAGGACGACGGACTCGCCGTCGGCGATGAGCGCGGCGGCCTCGGCGGCGATGCGCCGCTTGGCCTCCAGGCCCTCCTGGGACCGCAGCGCGAAGGGCGGCCCCTCGCCGCGCAGCACCAGGCTTCGCGCCCCGCCGCGGTACCGCTGGAGCACGCCCTGGGCGGCCAGGACCTCCAGGTCGCGCCGGATGGTCATCTCCGAGGCGCCGGTGAGCCGGGCCAGCTCCGCGACGCCGACGCTGCCCGCCTCGCAGACGGCCTCGGTGATCTGTCTCAGTCGGTCCGTACCGGTCATGACACCCATTGAACACAGTCAGCGCGCGAAAAACAGGCTTACGAACAAAAAAGTTGTTCGTTATGTTCGCAGCATGGAGAGATCGCTGCGAGCCGGCCGGCTGGCCACGTTCGCCTACTTCGTCCTGAACGGCTTCCTGATGGGCATGTGGGTGGTCCACATCCCCAGCGTCGAGCACCGGGTGGGCGTCGACCACGCCGTGCTCGGCTGGCTCCTGCTGGTGCTCGGCGCGGGGGCCTTCGCCGGGATGCAGGTCTCCGGCCCGCTCACCGACCGTTTCGGGGCCCGTGCGGTCGTACCGCTGAGCGCCTGCCTCGCCGCCGCGTCCGTGGTCCTGCCCGGCCTGGCGACGAACGCCGGGACGCTCGCCGCGGCGCTGGTCGTGTACGGCTTCGGCACCGGCGCCATGGACGTCTCCATGAACGCGCACGCCGTCCAGGTCGAGCGCGAGTACCCGCGGCCCGTCATGTCCGCCTTCCACGCCGCCTACTCGGTCGGCGGCGTCTTCGCCTCGCTCGTCGGCGCCCGCACGCTGAGCTGGGGCTGGAGCCCGGCGGCGTCGCTCGGCGCGGTCGCCGTCCTCGGCCTGGCCGTCACCGCGCTCGCGGCCCCGGCGCTGCTGCGGGCCGAACCCCGCGCCCCGGAGGAGGCCGCGCCCGTACGGCCGCGGCGCCGGACGCCGCGGCACATCTGGGCGCTGGCCGCGCTCGCCCTGATGATCATGTTGTGTGAGGGCGTCGCGAACGACTGGAGCGTGCTGCACCTGCGGAACGTGCTGGACGCGCCCGCCTCCACGGCCGCGTTCGCGTACGGCGCCTTCTCCGCGGCCATGACCGCGGGCCGCCTGGTCGCCGACCGGGTGACCGCGCGCATCGGCCCGGCGGCCGTGCTCCGCCGTGGCGCGGCCGTGGCCGCGCTCGGCCTGACCGTCGCGGCGCTCTCGCCCTGGGTCCCGCTGGCCCTGGCGGGCTGGGCGGTGTTCGGGGCCGGGCTGTCCGGCTGCGTCCCCCAGCTCTTCAGCGCCGCCGGCCACGCCGATCAGGACGCCGCCGCCACCAACGTCTCCCGCGTCGCCGGGCTCGGCTACCTCGGCATGCTCGCCGGCCCGGCGGTCATCGGGCCGCTGACGCGCCTCGTGCCGCTCAACGTCACGTTCTTCCTGCCCGTGGCGTTCTGCGTCACCGCCGCCGTCACGGCCGGCGTCCTGCGCCCCCGGCACGAGCCCGCCCCGCACCGCGAGGCCGAGACGGTGAATCCGTGACCGTGCGGTACCCGGATCGTCGGCGGGCGTGCGCTGGGACCGGCCGAGCCGCCGCGCCACGTGGCACGCGTACGTACCGGGTCCCTGGCGCAAGCCTTTGAGTCCGTTCTTCATCGCGAGCATCACCCGGGCGCTCGCGCCGGCGGATCCCGAACCTGAGCGGTGCCACCGCGAGCCGGTCGTCGAGGTCCAGGTCGTCGGCGTGCCGGAGGGCGGATACGGGGTGTTCGGCCGGGTCGTCGGCGAGACGGCGCTCATCGAGATGATCACCGAGGCCAGACCGACACTCCGGTGCCGGACGATCCCGAGGCGCTCATCGACCCGGTGTACGGCATGGTCGCCGGCGACATGGTGGCCACCCTGGAACACGACGGCACGACCCACGGGTTCTGCAGCCTCGGGTGCCGCCGCCACGTCGCCGGCGAACCGGCCGAGGAGGCGGCCCGCTGACGCCCGTCCGGGCCGCGTGAGGTGTTCAGGACGGGCGGGTGCCGGTGACGACGGTGGCGTGCTCCTCCTCCGAGGTGACCACGCGGGGGAGCAGCCCGGCGTCGTCGAAGGCCGCGGCCGCGAGCGGCGCCTGGCGTTCGCTCGTCTCCACCAGCAGGTGGCCGCCGGGGATGAGCCAGGCGGGCGCCTCGGCCGCCGCGCGCCGTACGAGGTCGAGGCCGTCGGCGCCGCCGTCGAGGGCGACCCGCGCCTCGTGCTCGCGTGCCTCCGCGGGCAGCAGCGCCACCTCCCCGGTGGGCACGTACGGGACGTTCGCGGCCAGGACGCCGACGCGCCCTCGCAGCTCGGCGGGCAGCGGCTCGTACAGGTCGCCCTCGTGGACGTGGCCCGTGCCCGCGAGGTTGCGCCGGGCGCAGCGCACCGCGGCCGGATCGACGTCGGCGGCGTGCAGTTCGACCGGTGCCAGCTCTGTCGCCAGCGCGAGGCCCACCGCGCCCGAGCCGCAGCACAGGTCCACCACGACGAGCGGCCGGGACACCTCGCTCGCCAGCGCGACGGCCCGGCGGACGAGGAACTCGGTGCGGCGGCGGGGCACGAAGACCCCGGCGTCGACGGCGACGCGCAGGCCGCAGAACTCCGCCCAGCCGAGTACGTGCTCGAGCGGCAGCCCGGAGGCCCGGCGTTCCACCATGGCGGTGAGGTGATCCGGCGTGCGGGCGGCGGAGACGAGCAGCCGCGCCTCGTCCTCGGCGAAGACGCAGCCGGCGGCGCGCAGCCTGGTGACGACGGAGGCGGGGGACAGGGGTGAAGTCATGAGAACGCCTTTCGATGCTGAGGGCGCCCTCGTGTCACCTATCCGAGGCGAGTCGACGAAGAAGAGAGCGCCCGGCCTGTGATGGCGGTAATGGGGCTCACCTCCTCGGTCGCCGGAGACCGCAACATTACCGGACCCGGCCGTGGAGCGGCACGAGCCGGCTCCGGCGACTAGGCTGGCGCAATTCATGATCTTTACGACATTTCGGAGGAGGGCGTGTGGTGACGGGTGTCGGGGACGGCGGGGGGACGACTCATGCCGAAGGGCGAGTGCCACAGGGGGTCGACATCACCCGGCCGAGCATCGCCCGGGTCTATGACTACCTCCTCGGCGGAAAGGACAACTTCACCCCGGACCGCGAGGTCGGCGACAGGATCAAGAAGGCCCTGCCCGAGGTCCACCTGGGCGTGCGCGCCCAGCGGATGGTGCTGGGCCGGGCGATCCGCTACATGGTCGGTGAGGCCGGCATCCGCCAGTTGGTCGACATCGGCTCCGGGCTGCCCACCGCCGGGAACGTGCACGAGGTCGCCCGGAGCATCGCCCCGGAGACCCGCGTGATCTACGTCGACAACGACCCGATCGTGCTGGCGCACGCCCGCGCGCTGCTGGCCGGCAGCTCCGGCGTGGCCGTGGTCGACCGGGACCTGCGCGAGCCCGAGCGGCTGCTGGAGGCGCCGGAGGTGCGCGTCGAGATCGACTTCGACCGGCCCGTCGGGCTGCTGCTCTGCGGCATCGTCCACTACGTCAGCGACGAGGAGGACCCGGCCGGCCTCATCGCCCGCCTGATCGCCGCGCTCCCGTCCGGCAGCCACGTGTTCCTCCACCACCTGGTCGAGGCCGGCACGCCCGGTGAGAAGGCCGCCGAGACCGCGATGCGCCAGGGCATCGGCCGTGGCTTCTTCCGCACCCCCGACCAGGTCCGCGGGTTCCTCCACGGCCTTGAGCTGGTCGAGCCGGGGCTGGTGCGCGTCCCCGACTGGCGCCCCAACGGCACCGAGGACTCCGCGGAGGAACACCCCGTGCTGCGGCTCGCCGTCGCCGCCGTCGGCCGCAAGCCCTGAGACCAAGCCCTGAGACGACGGCACCGCCCCGCGACCGGGACGGTGCCGCTCACCGATGCCTCAGCGCGCGCCGAGGGCCGGGTCGCTCGTGCTGGGGCGGCCCGTCTCCACGTGACCGGCCAGGCGGCGCAGGAACGTCCGGTCCTGGTCGGAGGTGACCGTCAGGTCGTACCAGCCGTGGCTGACGCGTGTCCGCGCGTCGTGCGTCGCGCTGCCGCCGGGGCGGATCCGGTACTCCGACGCGTGCCCGCCGGCGTCCTCGACCGTCAGCCGGACGATCGTGTTCCCGCCGTTCGTCAGCACGAGCCGCACCCGCTCGCCCGCGCCGTCGTGGCGCGCGGACACCTCCGGGCCCGCCGTGCCGGGTCCGCGCAGCCGTCGCAGGAACCCGTTCGGGCCGTGCACGGCGACGTCGTACGCGCCCGGCACCCACTCGCCGGACAGCCGCCGGCCGGCCCCGGCGGTGAAGGTCCACGGCCCGTCCGCGTGCGTCGCCGACGTCACGTGGAAGCTCGCTCCGGTCGCGCCGCGGCTGGCGAAGTCGATCCGCAGGCCGCCGGAGACGACGCGGCCGTCGGCGGCCAGGTCGTACGGCAGCGGCCGGGCGGGACGCAGGCCGGGCTCCTGTCTCGGCAGCGCCGGCTTCGGCGGGAGCTTGGGCACGTAGTCGTCGTGCCGGTCGCGGTCCGGCGGCGTGTAGCGGCTGGTGTCGGGTAGCCGGGGCACCCGCGTGGCGGTACGCCCGAAGTCGAACGCCGAGGTCAGGTCGCCGCACACCGCACGCCGCCAGGGCGAGATGTTCGGCTCGCGCACACCGAAGCGCCGCTCCATGAACCGGATGATCGACGTGTGGTCGAACACCTCCGAGTCGACCCAGCCGCCCTTGCTCCACGGCGACACGACGAACATCGGCACCCGCTGGCCCAGGCCGTACGGCCCGGCGGCGTCGCCGCCTCCGGCCGGCGGTTCGTACCGCTCCCCGGTGAGGTCCACGGTCGAGCGGGCCGGGTCCGCGGGGGCGTACGGGGGCACGACGTGGTCGAAGAAGCCGTCGTTCTCGTCGTAGCAGATGAACAGCGCGGTCCGGCTCCACACCTCGGGGTCGGCGGTCAGTGTGTCGAGGATCCGCGACAGGTACCAGGCGCCGTAGTTGGCCGGCCAGTTCGGGTGCTCGGTGAACGCCTCGGGCGCGACGATCCAGGAGATCTGCGGGAGCCTCCCGTTCGTCACGTCGGCCTTGAGGATCTCGAAGAGGTCCTGGCCGCCCTTGGCGTTCGTGCCGGTGCGGGCCTTGTCGTACAGCGGGTCGCCCGGCTTCGCGCCGCGGTACTGGTCGAAGTAGAGCAGCGAGTTGTCGCCGTAGTTGCCGATGTAGGCGTCCTGGGTCCAGCCCCACGAGCCCGCGGCGTCGAGGCCGTCGCCGGCGTCCTGGTAGATCTTCCAGGAGATCCCGGCCTGTTCGAGCCGCTCGGGATAGGTCGTCCAGGAGTAGCCCAGCTCGTCGTTGCCCAGGACCGGTCCGCCGCCCCTGCCGTCGTTGCCGGTGTAGCCGCTCCACATGTAGTAGCGGTTCGGGTCGGTCGGCCCGAGCAGCGAGCAGTGGTAGGCGTCGCAGATCGTGAACGCGTCCGCCAGCGCGTAGTGGAACGGGATGTCCTCGCGCGTGAAGTACGCCATCGTCGTGGCGGTCTTGGCCGGGATCCACCGGTCGTAGCGGCCCTGGTTCAGCGCGGCGTGCCCGCCGTTCCAGCTGTGGTCCAGGTCCTGCAGGAACACCATGCCGAGGTCGTCGACCTCAGGGCGGAAGGGCAGCACGTCGCGCGTCCCGTCGGACTGGTACCAGACCGGCCTGCCGCTCGGCAGGGTCACCGGGTGCGGGTCGCCGAAGCCGCGTACGCCGCGGAGCGTGCCGAAGTAGTGGTCGAAGGAGCGGTTCTCCTGCATGAGGACGACGATGTGCTCGACGTCGCGCAGCGTGCCGGTACGGCGGTTCGCGGGAATCTCGGCGGCGCGGGCGATGCTGGTGGAGAGCGCGGACGCCGCGGCGGTGCCGCCCGCCAGTCGCATGAATCTTCGCCGGTTGATGCCGGTCATGGCAGCCTGCCTCAGAAATCGACTCGGTGGGGCGTGTCAGTGCTCTCAGGCGCCCGGCAACGACGCGCGGCAGCCGGGGAAACGGGCGGGAAAGGCTGGACCAACCTTGATCGTGAGGGCATAGGAGGATGGGACCCGTGCGACCTATCACGCTTTCTGGCAACATGCCGCGTTCGTTCTACCGGGGCGCCGGGCGCATCGACCGCTTCCGCGGCGACCCGCCGAAGGCCGACCCGTACCACCCGGAGGACTGGATCGGGTCGGTCACCGCGCGCGCCGGCGCGGCGCCCGCCGGCCTGAGCACGCTGCCGGACGGGCGATCCCTCGCCGAGGCGATCGCCGCGGACCCCGAGCGGTGGCTCGGCCCGGAGCACGTCGCCGCGCACGGGGCCGATCCGGCGATCCTGGTCAAGCTCCTCGACGCGGGCGAGCGGCTGCCGCTGCACGTCCACCCGGACCGCGCGTTCGCGCGCACGCACCTGGCCTCGCCGTACGGCAAGACGGAGGCGTGGATCATCGTCGACGCGGCGCCGGACGCCGCCGTCCACCTCGGGTTCGCGCGGGACGTGGCCCCGGAGGAACTCGCGGGCTGGGTCGGCGGGCAGCGGGTGGCCGAGATGCTGGCCGCGACGAACCGCGTCCCCGTACGGCCCGGCGACGCCGTCGTCTGCCCGGCGGGCGTGCCGCACGCGATCGGCGAGGGCATCCTGCTCGTCGAGGTCCAGGAGCCGACCGACTTCTCGCTCCTGCTGGAGTGGGAGGGCTACGACATCGAGCCCGAGGCGGGTCACCTCGGGCTCGGGTTCGACCAGGCGCTGGGCTGCGTCGACCGCGCCTCCTGGGACACCGGCCGGATCGAGGACCTGCGCCGGACCCGCCGCGCCGGCCGCGGCGTGCGCCCCGGCGTCGACCGGCTGTTCCCCGAGGCCGCGGACGCCTTCTTCGCCGCCGAGCGCCTGCGGCCCGACCCGGTCGGCGTGCTGGACCCGGCCTTCTCGGTCGTCGTGGTCGTCGAGGGCGCGGGCACGCTGGAGTCCGCGCACGCCGAACCGGTCGACGTGCGCGCCGGTCACACGCTGCTGGTCCCGTACGCCTCCGGCGAGTGCGTGCTGCGCGGCGAGGTCACCGCGATCCGCTGCCGCCCGCCGGTGTGACCGCGCCTCAGGCCACCTGCCACACGTGCAGGAGGCGGTCGTGGCTGGTCATGACCGGCCGCCAGGCCGGCGGCACCGTCGGCAGGACGGCGCGCGCGGCGTCGCCGCAGCGCGGGCAGGCGTCGCTGCCGACGCTGTAGACGACCACGTAGTCGCCCGACGGCGGCCGGGCCGAGGCGGTCATCGGACGCATGTTCCCGCGCCAGACCCGGTGCCCCGTCGAGGTCACGAAGTAGATCGGCAGGATCCGGAAGAGCTTGGCGTCCACCCACACCGTCCGCGCCTGCGATCGGGCCAGCCAGGAGCGGAACTCCGGCAGCGCGTCCGAGCGGACCCGGTCCGACCCGGCCCAGCCCGGCATGCCGGGCCGGCCGACGACGGCGAACGCGGCCGTGGCCACCGCGACGCACGAGACGACCGCGCCGGCCGCGAGCGCACCCCGCCGGCCGGCCGGCCGCAGCGCGCGGACGGCGACCCACAGCGCGGCGACGCCGCCCAGCACGAATGCCGGGAAGATCGGATACCAGTAGCGCAGCAGTTGCAGCCGCAGCTTCGGGTGCGCGGGGTTCAGCACCCCGCCCTCCAGCGTGAGCGGCACCCACAGCAGCATCAGCCACAGCGCGAACACCCCCACCCGGCGTTCGGGCAGCGTCGAGGTGCGGCGCACCAGGCGGACGACGACGTACATCCCGGCGGCGAGCGTCAGCGCGAGCAGCAGCAGCATTCCGGGCGCCTCGGCCAGGTGGCCGAGCTGCTGGGGGAGCCGCCACAGGTACACCCACAGCGGCAGGTTGTGGAACGTCCTGGCGACCTCCGGGCGCGAGGGCAGGTCGCCGAGGCCCGACCCCGCGTGCAACCGGGCGAGCGGGTCGCCGTACAGGTGGGCGTTGAGCGCGGTCTCGCCGATCCCGGTGAGGGCCACCGGCACGAGCCCCCACAGCCACTCCCACCGCCCGATCCGCCGCCACAGCAGCGCGGGCACCAGCGGCCAGACGAACACGATGAACTCGCGCGTGAGGTAGCTCCACCCCATCAGCACGCCGATGACGACGAGCCAGAGCCGCCGCCACGGCAGCAGTCCCTCGCGCACCGCGATCGTCAGCGCCACGGCCGCCGTGAACAGCGCCGTCGCGGGCAGGTCCGGCAGCAGCTCGGTGCCCGCCACGACGACGATCCCCACGCAGCCGAGCACGCCCGCCGAGAGGACGCCGACGAGACGCCCGAACAGCATGCAGCCGATCGCGTACACCGAGGCGAACAGCAGCAGCGCCGCCGCCACGGGGAACGCGTGGTAGGTCACTTCGGAGTACCCGAACACCTTCATGACCAGCGCCGTCGGCCCGGTCAGGCCGATGCGCAGGTACTGGTGGTCGAAGATCGGGTCCTTCGGCCGGGACGGGAACGACCGGGCCGCGTCCATGTAGCGGCTGTGGTCGACCGGCTGCGGCACGGACAGGTCGCACAGCAGCAGCACGGCGTAGAGCAGCGTCAGGACGGCGCCGAGGACGACCGCGGGACGCCACGAGGACGTCCCGCGCCGCTCGGTGACCGGCTCGGAGGCGGTGTCGAGCATCAGAACAGCACGTTCTCCCCGGCCGGACCGTGGAACGCCACGCGGCCGTGCCGCATCAGCTCCGCGTCGCTCACCTTCCAGGTGTGCGCCTCACGGTCGCCGCGCACGGACACGAAGTTGAAGCGGTCACCGGAGTAGATCCCGACACCCTCGGCCTGCGCACGCCGCAACAGGTCGCTGTCGACCGCGCGCGGCAGGTCGGAGAAGCGCAGCTTCCGCATCGCGTCGCCGTCGGCCAGGATCGTGCCGCCCTGGATGAGTTCGGCCTCGGTGTGCTCCAGGTGCGGGAAGCGCAGCAGCGTGACGCCGTGCGTGCGCATCTCGCAGTAGTGCGCGCCCTTCCCGACCAGGCCCGCCGTCGTGTAGTCGAAGGCGTACGCCAGGTCGCTCAGGTAGTGACGTCCGTAGAGGTTGTCGTCGTCCATCTTGGCCAGGTACGCGCCGTCGGCGGCGTCGATGCCGAGATTGAGGATCGCGCCGAGCGTCAGCGAGGAGTCGGCGGACAGCACGACGACGTTCTCCAGCCCGGCGGCCCGCGCCCGCGCCTCCACGCCGTCCGCCGGGATGCCGTGCAGCACGAGGACGAGCTGGAGCGGCCGGTGGTCCTGCGCGGCGACCTGGGCGATGGCGTGGTCGATCTGGTCGGGCCGGTTGGTCGGCAGGATCACCGAGATGGAGCGTTCGCGGCGGGGCGCGGACACCCCGGCGGCGGTCAGCACGGTCTCGGCCCGGTGGCCGTACAGGTGCTTGGCGAAGACCTCCCGCATGGCCAGGTGACCGACGCGGTCGCGCAGGTCGGCGTCCTTCATCAGCTCGACCAGCGCCTCGGTGGTCTGCCGGGGCGCGGAGGAGAGCCGTACGAGGTCGCCGAAGACGTTCTCCAGCGCGCGGGAGTGCCCCGACACGACCGGCGTGGCGCACGCGGACAGCTCGAACACCCGGCGGGCGCACATCGTCGGCGACTCGGTCACCGAGTTGACGTTCAGGAAGATCTTGTACGCCTTGTAGGCCGCGAGCATCCGCTCGTACGGGAGCGAGCCGACGATGTGGTCGGCGTACTGCGGCGGGAACGCGAAGTCCGGGTCGTCGGAGATCCGGCTGTAGATGTGCAGGTCGAACTCGCGCGCCGGACCGAGGATCGTGTCCATCTGCGCGGCACGCTCGGGGTACTTCTTCGCGTGGTACGTCCCGGCGAACGCGACCTCGTGCTTGCGCCCGCCCGGCACCGCGACCGGGTTGTGGATGCGCGGCTGGGCGCCGAACGACAGCAGCGCGACGCGGTCGTGACCGACCGCCTCCACGTAGCGCGGGATGCAGTCGGCGTCCACGGTGAACACGTGGTCGAACAGCTTGGCCGTCTCGATGAAACGGTCGAAGTTCGGCGGGTCCT
This sequence comes from Actinoallomurus sp. CA-142502, assembly GCF_050936355.1. NCBI lineage: Bacteria > Bacillati > Actinomycetota > Actinomycetes > Streptosporangiales > Thermomonosporaceae > Actinoallomurus > Actinoallomurus sp. CA-142502. The sequence goes on along the minus strand of NZ_JBNJMY010000001.1, from coordinate 5,831,949 downwards.
CCTTGTTCCAGAAGACCGTCGGGATGCCCTGCTCCCCGCACCAGGCGACCAGGTCGCGCACCGGCTGTTTGGGCGCGCCGGCCGCGCTCATCATCGTGGCCCACCGGCCGCTGTTGCCGTGCCAGGCCGACTCGGCGAACAGCATCGACGGACGTTCGCGTTCGAGCACCTCCCGCCAGTCGTCCGGGCCGAAGGTGATCTGCTCCCACTCGTACCGGAAGGCGCCGGTGGAGAACACGTCGAGGATGACCGCGACCTTGATGTCGCGCGCCACCGGCCCGTCCGGGACGGCCACCTCGGGGATGTTGATCGCCGAGTAGTGGCCCGACAGGTCCGGTGAGCCCGCCGTCGTCTCCGGCTTGGGCTCGTCCAGGCGCGGCGCGGCCTTCAGGGCGGTGGCGACGCTCCTGGGCAGTTTCAGCGCCTGCGAGGGACGCTTGGCGCTCCACAGCGCCTCGCCGAGCCGCCACCACTTGCGCGACTTGGCCGACTTCAGCTGCCAGGTGACGTACTCGGTGCGGTAGGACTGGTGCGCCAGACGCGCCTCGAGGTTCTTCATCCGCGCGTTGACCTGCTCGTACCGCGCGATGGCGATGTCGTAGCGGCGCATCCGCTCCTTCTCGTCCTGCACCGCCTCCTGGATCGCGACCAGCGCCCGCTCCATGAGGGGCTGGGACTCGACGATCAGCCGGTCCGGGTCGGCCATCGCCCCCGGCCGCGAGACCGTCCGCAGGTACCGGTCGACGATGTCGAGGTCCTCGACGGTGAAGTGCGGCGCGAGCAGGCGCACCAGAGAGGCCACGTAGAACGTGGCGTAGTGGTCGTGGTGGCGGCTCAGCCCGAACGGCGTGGTGAGCACGAGTCGGCCCCGCGGCCGCAGCACGCGGGCCGCCTCGGCGAGCAGGGGGGAGGCGTCGGGGGAGTGTTCGACGATCTCGCCCATGATGACGGTGTCGAATGACGCGTCGGGAAATTCGAGTGCGTTTCCGTCGGCGAGCCGGAAGTCGAGCCTCGCCTGGACGTCCTCGGGTTCGCCGTCGCGTTCCGCCTTCGCGTATTCGACGCGGTCGGCCTGGATGTCCACCCCGATGACGGTCAGCCCCCGCCGGGCGCACAGAATCGAGGCGATGCCCTGCGAACAACCGATGTCCAGGACGTCTCCGGTGGCCTGCCCGACGAGCCAGTCGATACGATCACGAGCGACCTGCTGGGTGCTTTCGGCCCAGATCTCGCCCTTGTAGACCTCGGAGATGCGATCGGAATTAGCCATTGAGCCTCTTGTCGTCGGATGTGGCCCAGCGACGCTAGCCGTGTTCGGCGAACGGACGGTGTCCAGCAGGAGACGCCGGAGTATCGACGGGGAAGAAGGTGGGCACATGGACGTCATCAGGGCGGGCGTACCGGTGATCGCACCCGGCCTTCTCGCCGCCGGCGGCTAGATGGCATCTCCGCATCCGCCGGAGACGGTGCTCGGCTGGGTACGCGACGTGGTCGGCGGGCGTATCTCCTCGATCCGCTCGATGGGCGTCGGCTCGACCACCCTGCACGCCATCGACGCCGGCGAGCCCCCGCGGCGGCTCGTCGTCCGCCGCTTCCACGACACCGGGCGGCTGCGCTCCGACCCCTGGTACGTCCCGGCCAACGAGGCGGCCGTGCTCGAACTGCTCGACGACACCGAGGTGCCCGCGCCGCGCCTGCTCGCCGCCGACCCGTACGGGCGGATCTGCGACGTTCCGGCGTTGCTGACCACGCGGGTGCCCGGCCGCCCCGCCGTACGGCCGTGGGACATGGCGGGCTTCCTCACCGCGATGGCACAGGCGATGGCACGTGTCCACGAGGTGCCGCTCGACACCGCGCTGCCCCCGTACGCCCCGTACCACGACCCCGCCGTACAGGGGGAGCGGCGCCCGCCGGAGTGGTCGGCCAGCCCCGATCTGTGGGAGCGCGTGTTCGCCGCCCTGGCGCAGGCCGCGCCGGAGACGCCGACGGGGTTCATCCACCGCGACTTCCATCCGGGCCAGACGGTGTGGTCCGGCGACCGGCTGACCGGCATCGTCGACTGGACCACCGGCAGCCACGGGCCGTACGGCATCGACCTGGCGCGGATGCGGCTCAACCTGGCGGCCGAGTACGGCGTGGAGGTGGCCGCGCAGTATCAGCAGATCTACCGGGAGGCGTCCGGCCGGGACCTGCGGCACCCGTACTGGGACCTCACCGACGCGGCCGACGCGATCATGGACATGCCGTTGCCGCGCACGCAGGAGGTCGCCGACCGCTACGGGCGCTTCGAGCACTGGGTCGCCATCGCGCTGTCGGAGCTCTGACGGCCCGGGCGTCAGCTCCCTACGACGTGCGCCACGGGCCGCAGGTGCAGCAGGAACCAGTCCCGGGCCAGCGACGACACCTGCTCCAGCGTCCCGGGCTCCTCGAACAGGTGCGACGCGTCCGGGACGATCTCCAGGCGTCCCTCGCCGGGCAGTTCGCGCAGCGCCCGCCGGTTGAGGTCGATGACGCCCGGGTCGTTCCCCCCGACGATCAGCAGCGTGGGCTGGCGGACCAGGTGCAGGTACTCCCCGGCGAGGTCCGGCCGTCCGCCGCGGGAGACGACCGCCTGGACGATCTCGGGCCGCTCCGCCGCCGCGACGAGCGCGGCCGCCGCGCCCGTGCTGGCGCCGAACAGCCCAATGCCCAAACCCTCGGTGAGGGAGAACGCCGAGACCCAGTCGGCCAGCGCCGCGACACGCGCGGCGAGCATGCCGATCGCGAACCGGAGCTCGGCCGTCCAGGCGTCGCGCTGCTCCTCCGCCGGGGTGAGCAGGTCGACCAGGACGGTGGCCAGGCCCGCCTCCCGCAGCACGCCCGCCACGTGGCGGTTGCGGGGGCTGTGCCGGCTGCTGCCGCTGCCGTGCGCGAACAGCACCACCCCACGGGCCTGCGCCGGGACGGCGACCTCGGCCTCCAGGACGACGTCCGCGACCGGGATCTGGCGGCTCTCCTCGACGATCTTCATGTCCGGGTTCATGTCCGGGTTCATATTCGACCTCCGAACTCGCCGTGTCTACGACGCTACGCCTCGTCGCCGCCGACCCGTCATCCGCCTCGCGGCGGGCCGACCACCACCCGGCCAGGCCGGAGCCGTACCTGGCGGCCTCAGGCGTAGAGCGCGGCGTGCCGGGCGACGAACTCCTCGACGGTCGCGGCGGGCCGGCCGGTGACCAGCTCGACGGTGTGGGTGGCCCGGTCGTAGCGGTTCTCGCGGTGCAGGCGGGCCATGGTCACGATGTGCTGCTCGACGTGCGGCGGCAGGCCCGCGGGGCGGAGGACCCGCTCGATCCACTCCTCCAACGGGACGTCCTCGTACGTCACCGGGCGGCCCAGCGCGCGGGAGAACTCCCCGGCGACGCCGTTCATGTCCTGGGACCGCAGGCCGGTCAGCTCCAGGACCTGGCCCAGGTGGGGTTCCGGGTCCTCCAGCACGGCGGTGACGACCCGCGCGACGTCCTCGGCGGAGACCGGGGAGGTACGGCCGTCGCCGAACGGCAGCCGGAGCACGCCGTCCTCGGCCACCGAGCGCGCCACGAGCGTCGTGAACAGCGGGTTGTCCAGGAAGGCGGTGGGACGGACGTGCACGACCGGCAGGCCGGACCAGTTCAGCACCTGCTCGGACAGCCAGTGCAGCCGCTGCTGCCGCGACTCATCGGTGCTGAACGCGTCCATCTGCGACACCGTCATCTGCGACATGGCCACGAGGGCGTCGAGGGAACCGAGCGCGCGCCCGACCGTGGCGACGGTGGCCGCCGCCTCCAGGTAGGCCGGCGACACGCTCAGACTGAAGAACATCCGGGAGACGCCGTCGAGGGCACGCGCCACGTCGGCGGGGTTCGTCAGGTCGCCGACGACCACGTCGGCGCCGACGCCGCGCAGCCGGGTGGCGCGCGGGTCGTCGTGGTGCGCCATCGCGCGCACCGGCCGGCCGTGCGCGGCGAGCGCCTCCACCACCGTGCGCCCCACGCCGCCGATCCCGCCCCCGGCGCCGGTGACCAGGATGAGTCCGGGTTCATCGGCCATGTCCGCCAGCGTACGCACCGCGCCCGCTCGCAGGGAGGAAGCGCGCAGGCGAGAGCGGGCCGGGCGGGCGCGCCCCTGACATCGAACATGACCGATGGTTAGGATGGCCGATGAGGGCCGTCTTGACGTGATCGAAGAGTTTCCCTATCGTGCCTGGATTATAGGAAACCTTCCTAACAAACGTCGGCCGGAGCACCGCCGGACGAGGCGGGGTCCGGGCGCACGCGGCCCGCGCGGGCCGCCCGTTCCCAGCGGAGGTTCGCGTGGCAGGTCCACCACTGGCCCGGTCCGATCGTCCCGGCCGTACCCTCGCCGGGCGCCGCGGACGCCGTGTCCTGGCCGCCGGGGCGACCGCCACGGCCCTCGCCTGCGTTCCCGGCGCTCCCGCGACCGCCCGGCCGTCCGCGGCCTCGCCGCAGGTCGCCGCGCCGCGGCTGGTCCCGGAGCCCTCGTCGGTGCGGACCGTCCCGGGAGTGACGTTCACCCTCACCCGCGCCACCCGGATCGTCGCACGGCCCGGATCGGGCACGGCCGGCCCCTATCTCGCCGGCATCCTGCGCCGCTCCACGGGCTACCGCCTGCCGCTGGTCGCCGGCGGCGCCTCGCGCGACGTCATCTCGCTGAGCCTGTCCGGCCGGGAGAAGGGTGAGGCCTACCGTCTCGACGTGACCAGGACGGCCGTACGCCTGGAGGCCGGCACCGCGGAGGGCCTGTTCCGCGGCGTGCAGACATTGCGCCAGCTCCTGCCGCCGTCCGTGGAGGCCGCGACCGTCCAGCGCGGTCCGTGGACGGTGCCCGGCGTGCGGGTCGAGGACTCCCCGCGGTTCGCCTGGCGCGGCACGATGCTCGACGTCGCCCGGCACTTCTTCACGGTGCGCCAGGTCGAGCGCTACATCGACCTGGCCGCGCTGTACAAGATCAACACCCTCCACCTGCACCTGAGCGACGACCAGGGCTGGCGTATCGCGATCAACGGCTGGCCGCGCCTGGCCACCTACGGCGGGAGCACCGAGGTCGGCGGCGGGAAGGGCGGCTACTACACGCAGGCCGACTACACCCAGATCGTCCGGTACGCCGCCGCGCGCTACGTCACGGTCATGCCGGAGATCGACGGCCCCGGCCACACCAACGCGGCCCTGGCCTCGTATGCCCGGCTCAACTGCGACGACAAGGCGCCGCCGCTCTACACCGGCACCGACGTCGGGTTCAGCTCCTGGTGCATCGGCAAGCCCGTGACGTACCAGCTGCTCGACGACGTGCTCGGCCAGCTCGCCCGGCTGACCCCCGGGCCGTACCTCCACGTCGGCGGCGACGAGGCGCACAGCACGACGGCCGCCGACTACGCGACCTACATCGGCCGGATCGGCCCCATCGTCACCGGGCACGGCAAGAAGATGGTCGGCTGGAACGAGATCGGCGCTGGCAGGCTCCCGGCAGGGTCGGTCGCGCAGTACTGGAACACCGCCACGGGCTCGGAGAGCGGCACGCGGACCGCGCGCGAGGCCGTCGCCCAGGGCGCCAAGGTCGTGATGTCGCCGGCGAACCGCGCCTACCTCGACATGAAGTACGACGAGAACACCCGGCTGGGCCAGGACTGGGCCGGTCTCGTCGAGGTCCGGGACGCTTATGACTGGGACCCGGCCACGCTGGTCGACGGCGTGACCGAAAAGGACGTCCTCGGCGTCGAGGCCCCGCTGTGGTCGGAGACCCTCGTCACCGACGACGACATCGACTACATGGCGTTCCCGCGGCTGCCGGCCATCGCCGAGATCGGCTGGTCGCCGCAGGCGGCGCGGACGTGGAGCGACTTCCGCGTGCGTCTCGCCGCGCAGGGTCCGCGCTGGTCGGCGCTGGCGGTGAACTACTACCGCTCGCCGCAGGTGCCCTGGCCGGTGTCCGCGTCGTGAGCCCCGCCACGCGAATCGCGAACATCCGTCCGCCCGAACCCCTTCCGCCGTCGTCGCACATGGAGTTACGTTCGAAGTGTTCCACCAGGTCAGCGGGTGTGCCGATCCTCTGTGGATCTCCAACGAATCGCACCGCCCAGCCCGTGTGGCCGGCGGAACGGCAAGAAGATGACGGTGTCCCGATCCGCCCCAGAAGGTCCGGCTCCGTCACCGGCCGGCCCTGACGCGCATCCGGGGGCCGGCGATACGGGCGCTGGACGCCGCGACGCCTCAGGCCGCGTGCGCCCGGCGCCCTCGGCGTGGCCGGCGAATCGGCGGCGGACCGGCTCTGGTCGACGTTATTGTGCGATTTGGCCGACAGGATCGATGAATCCGAATGTGCCCGGAATCTGGATAGCCGAAATGCACGTGCATAGGGCATGTGCAGGTTCTATGATGTCCGCAAATAAGATGTGGATGCGCCGGGCCGTGATCTGGGACCGCTTACGGTCCGTGACGGCGTCGGTCAAGAGGGGGCGGGGATGCGTCCTGTCGACAGCGACCCGCGGTCAGGTCTCTCCGATGCGGCGTGGCGAAAAAGCGGCCGGAGCAATCCGAGTGGAAACTGCGTCGAGGTGGCACGGGTCCCCGCGGGGGAGCGGGGCGGAGGCGAGACGGCGCGGTGCGGCCCGCCGACGCGGCCGGATCAATAACATGCGGCGCCTGGTCCGGGCCAGCGCCGCCTTCGTGGCTGGCCGATGCCGGACGGGCCCGGCCCGCGAAGGTCCGATCCGTTCCCGCGACCTGCGGTGGGCATGCCCTATGTCCGGGCAGCGTGCGCCGTCAATGGCCTGTTCCGGTTGTGCCCAGCACCACTTATTCGGCGCGCCAGTACCGACAGGTAAGGTCATGACCAGCGCTGGGGAGCGGGAGGTGGCCGTTGAACGACCGTCTGTGGACGTGGCCGAACGCATTGAGCTTGGCCCGTCTGCTCGGTGTCCCCATTTTCCTGTGGCTCGTGCTGGCCGAACAGGACTGGTGGGCCCTGGGCATCCTGGTGTTCGCCGGGCTCTCGGACTGGCTGGACGGCAAGCTCGCCCGGATGCTCGACCAGACCAGCCGGATCGGCACGATCCTGGATCCCGCGGCGGATCGTCTTTACATCTTCGCCACACTCATCGGCCTGGTCGTGCGCGACATCGTCCCGCTGTGGCTCGCGGTCGTGCTCGTCGCCCGCGAGCTCTACATGGGCATCCCCCTCTACGTGCTCAGGCGGCACGGCTACGCGGCGCTCCCGGTCCACTTCGTGGGCAAGGCCGCCACCCTCTGCCTGCTCTACGCCTTCCCGCTCCTGCTGCTGGGCGCCCACTCGGGCGCCTGGGCCACGGTCGCGAAGGTCGTCGGCTGGGCGTTCACGTTGTGGGGGACCGGCCTGTACTGGTGGGCGGCGGCCCTCTACACCGCCCAGACCCGGCAGCTCGTCCGGGTCGGCGTCAGCCACGGCGAACTGAAGGGAGCGGAACCCAGACCATGATCGGCGTACCCATCGCAAAGGAGTGGCTCCCGTGAAAGCGGTTGTGATGGCGGGTGGGGAAGGGACGCGGCTGCGGCCCATGACGGCCAACCAGCCGAAGCCACTGCTTCCGGTGGTCAACAAGCCGATCATGGAACACGTGCTGCGCCTGCTGAAGCGGCACGGCTTCACCGAGACCGTCGTGACGGTGCAGTTCCTCGCCGCGCTCGTGCGCAACTACTTCGGCGACGGCGAAGAGATCGGCATGAGCCTCAGCTACGCGACCGAGGAGATGCCGCTCGGCACCGCCGGCAGCGTCAAGAACGCCCAGGACGCCCTGCGCGACGAGCGCTTCCTGGTGATCTCCGGCGACGCGCTCACCGACATCGACCTGACCGACCTGGTGCGCTTCCACAAGGAGAACGGGGCGCTCGTCACCATCGCGCTCAAGCGGGTGCCCAACCCGCTGGAGTTCGGGATCATCATCATCGATGACGACGGCCGGGTGCAGCGGTTCCTGGAGAAGCCGACGTGGGGGCAGGTCTTCTCCGACACCGCCAACACCGGCATCTACGTCATGGAGCCCGAGGTCCTCGACCACGTCGCGGCGGGCGAGTCGGTCGACTGGTCGGGCGACGTGTTCCCCAAGCTCCTCGCCGAGGGCGCCCCGCTGTACGGCTACGTCGCCGACGGCTACTGGGAGGACGTCGGCACCCACGAGAGCTACCTCAAGGCCCAGGCCGACATGCTGTCGGGCAAGATCGACATCGAGCCCGACGGCTTCGAGGTCTCCCCGGGCGTCTGGGTCGCCGAGGGGGCGGAGGTCGACTCCGAGGCGGTGCTGAAGGGCCCGCTCTACATCGGCGACTACGCCAAGGTCGAGGCGGGCGCCGAGCTGCGGGAGTACACCGTGCTCGGCAGCAACGTCGTGGTCAAGGAGGGCGCGTTCCTGCACCGCGCCGTCGTGCACGACAACGTCTTCATCGGGCCGTCCACGAACCTCCGCGGCTGCGTCGTCGGCAAGAACACCGACGTCATGGCCGGCGCCCGCATCGAAGAGGGCGCGGTCATCGGCGACGAGTGCGTGATCGAGTCCGAGGCGTACGTCTCCAGTGACGTCAAGGTGTACCCGTTCAAGACGATCGAGGCCGGGGCGGTCGTCAACACGAGCGTCATCTGGGAGTCGCGTGGCCAGCGCACGCTGTTCGGCCCGCGCGGCGTCTCCGGCCTGATCAACGTGGAGATCACCCCGGAGCTCGCGGTACGGCTCGCCAGCGCGTACGCCACGACCCTGAAGAAGGGCGCCGGCGTCACCGCCTCCCGCGACGCCTCCCGCGCGGCCCGCACGCTCAACCGGGCCGTGCAGAGCGCGCTCACGGCCAGCGCGATCAACGTACGGGACCTGGAGGCGTGCCCGATCCCGGTCGCGCGGTACGAGACGGCGCGTGAGGACTGCGCCGGCGGCATCGTGATCCGCACGACGCCCGGCGACTCCCAGGGCGTCGACATCGTCTTCCTCGACGAGCACGGTGCCGACCTGTCCCAGGCGGCCCAGCGGAAGCTGGAGCGGGTGTTCGGGCGGCAGGAGTACCGCCGCGCGTTCCCCGGCGAGATCGCCGAGCTGACCTACCCCTCCCGCGTCGTGGAGACCTACGTCCGCGACCTGCAGCGCTGCATCGACATGCGCGGCGTCCGCGAGGCCGAGCTCAAGATCGTCATCGACTGCGCGGGCGGCACCGCGTCGCTCGTCCTGCCGCAGCTCCTCGGCCGCCTCGGCGTCGAGGTCCTCACCGTCAACAACCGGCTCGACGAGGTGTCGCCCACCGAGACCCTCGCCGAGCGCATGCGCGACCTGCAGCGCCTCGGCGAGCTCGTGTCGTCCTCCCGCGCGGCGTTCGGCGTGCGGTTCGACCCGGTCGGGGAGCGCATCACCCTCGTCAACGAGAACGGCGAGCTGATCAGCGACGACCGCGGCCTCCTGGTCGTGCTCGACCTGGTCGCCTCCGAGCGCCGGGCCGGCCGCGTCGCCCTCCCGGTCACCACGACGCGGGTCGCCGAGCAGGTGTGCCGCTTCCACGGCGTGCAGGTCGAGTGGACCTCCACCTCGCAGGACGTGCTGACCAAGGCCGCCGCCGCGGAGGACAACATCTTCGCCGGTGACGGGCGCGGAGGGTTCATCATCCCGGAGTTCAGCCCGACCGTGGACGGCATCGCCGCGTTCATCCGGATGCTCGGGCTGGTCGCCCGCACCCGCCTGACCCTGTCCCAGATCGACCACCGGATCCCCGAGGCGCACCTGCTCAAGCGGTCCGTGCCCACGCCGTGGGCGGCCAAGGGCAGCGTGATGCGTCACGTCGTGGAGGCCGCCGGCACCCGGCGGGTCGACACCACCGACGGCGTACGCGTCATCGAGGACGACACGAGCTGGATCCTGGTGCTGCCGGACCCGGCGGAGGCCGTCACGCACCTGTGGGCCGAGGGCGCCGACCGGGACACCGCCCAGGACCTCCTGCAGGACTGGGCGCGCGTGGTCGAGAGCGCCGGTAGTTGATCAGCGCGGAAGAGACCGCCGGCGCACCGGCGGCCGGCACGCACGCCCCGCCGGGGCGGTCCCGTGCCCGGCGGTGGCTGCGGCGCCTGGCGGCGGCCGCCGCGGTGCTCGTCGTCGCCGTCACGGTCTTCTCGTTCGCCTACAACGCGGCGACGGCCGGCCGTGCGCGTCCCCCGGCCGGGCTGACGTACGTGCGGACCGGCGACCTGATGACCCGGTACCGCGTGTGGGGGAGCGGCGGCTCGCCGATCGTGCTCGTGCACGGCGCCGCGGAGTCCGCCGACACCTGGGCGCGTCTCGCGCCGCTCCTCGCCCGCGACCACCGCGTGTACGCCATCGACCTGGACGGCGCCGGCTACACGACCCGCCGCGGACCGTACACGGTGGACCACCAGACGCGGCAGCTGCTGGCGTTCCTGGACGCGATGCGGCTGGACCGCCCGGTGCTGGCCGGCCACTCGGCCGGCGCCGCGATCGTGGCCGAGGCGGTGCTGCGCGCTCCCACGCGTGCCGGCGGGCTGCTGCTCCTCGACGGCGACGCGCTGGCCGGTGGCGCCGGCCCTCCGTCGTTCGTCCACCACCTGGTCATCCCGCCGTACCGCACCACGCTCCTGCGGATGGTCGTGCGCTCGGACCGGCTGATTCGAACGATCTACTCCAGCCAGTGCGGGCCGGCGTGCCCGTCCCTGGACGCCGCCGGGCTCGACGTGTGGCGCCGTCCGTACGAGGTCGCCGGAGCGGAGGCGGGAGTCTGGGGCATGCTGCGGTACGGCGTCGCGGGCCTGCCGGCGAGCCGGCTGGGGCTGCTGCGCGGGGTGAACCTGCCCAAGGCGGTCGTGTACGGCGCGGAGGACCACGTCTTCAGCAAGACGTCGGCGGCCGACACGGCCCGGCGGATCGGAGCCCCGCCGCCCACCCTCATCCCGGGCGCTCGCCACCTGACCATGATCTCCTCGCCGGACCAGGTGGCCCGCGCCGTCGAGGCCCTCGCGGCGCAGCGCCGCCCCTGAGGGCCTCTCAGCGAGCGCGTACGCGGCGGAGGCGGCCGCTGACCAGGACCGGGCCCGCGTGCACGGTCACGCCGGCGAAGCCGCCCGCGGCCTCGGCCACCCAGTAGATGCCCTCGATGACGACCCCTGGGATCCGCCGCACCGCCGGCCTGAGCCCGCCGGTGGTGAACCCCGCGGTGACCGACGTCGTCCCGGCGGGGAGCTGACCCCAGGCGAGGGCCCAGGGCGCGCCGCCGCGCGGGCTGCGCCACGCCCCGCGCAGGACCGAGACCGACACGGGCGTGGCGACGCAGACGTCCGCCATGCGGGAGCCCTCGTACACCTCCAGGGCCGCCCGGTCGGCGGTGCTCCGGCCCACCCGGACCGTCCAGCCGCTGATCGGCAGCCGCAGGAGCGGAACCTCCCCCGTGTGTCCCATCGATGACCCCCACCGTCGGAGTGTGTCGGGGTCCAGTCCACCGGCGGGTCCTGGGGAACACGTGCGAACATGCTCAGAGTTCCCTGTGAGTTCGCCCCGGACGCGCGCCGTCTCCCAGCGGGAACCCGGCGACGGCGTGCCAGGAGTCCGCCTCCGGCGACCCTCACGACGAGAGAGACCGCGTCGACGGAGGTCCGGATCGGCAGGTGCGCCGCGACGGCCTCGGCGGCCCGCTCCAGCAGGTGGCGGGGCGCGTCGTGCCCGATCGTCAGGTGCGGTGCCGAGTCGGGATGCGCGCCACCGTACGGGGGAGTCTCGGGGAACCGCTCCCAGACCGCCGCGGTGAGCGCCCGGAACGGTTCGGCGGGCTCGGGCGCCAGCCATACGACCGCGTCGCCGAACCAGCGGACGCTCCGCAGTGTCATCGCGAACCGCGGCACGCGGGCGACCGCGCCGGCGACACGGGCGAGCACCTCGTCGTCGATCCGGCCGGGCGGCAGGAACGGGTAGAGCACCGTGACGTGCGCGAGCACGCCCCAGGAGGCGGCGGTGTCGAGCGATGCCCGGTGCGGGCCGACCGCCTCATCGGCCTCGGGCACCGGCACGATCAGCGCGCTCTGCGTCGGGGGCATGACGGAAGTGTCCGGCGGCCTCGCGCACCCGTCCACCCGATACTCTTCGCGTCTCGCGTCGGCGGACCCCGGTCCGACCGGTGGCGCGACCTTGCCACAATAAGGCGGATGAGCGAACCGGGAGTGAAGAGGCGGTGGGACCGGCCGGACGCCTCCATGTCGCTGCTCGCCGACCTGCTGTCCGGTTCCGGCCTCGACCCCGGGTACGAGGAGGCCGCCGCACGGCGGGCCGCCGCGGGTGGCGGCGGCCGGTCCGGGCGCGCCGGGCGGACGTCGCGGCTGCTGGCCGCGACCCTGCTCCTCGGGCTGCTCGGCGCCATGGCGGTCATCCAGGTACGCCGGGGAGCGCCGGTCGCCGAACGCCAGCGCGACGCCCTGATCGCGCAGATCCGCCAGCGCACCGACGAGACCGCCTCCCTCCAGCGGCAGGCCGAAGCCCTGCAACGGCAGACCGAGAGCCTCCGCCGGTCGGCGCTGGCGAGCAGCGACGCCGGCCAGAACGCCCGCCAGTCGCTCGACCGGGCCGCCGGCCAGGCCGCGGCGGCGCCCGCCACCGGCACCGCGGCGGTCGTCACGGTGGACGACTCCCACACCGCGCGCGGCGCGACCGCCCAGCAGGACGGCCACATCTACGACCAGGACCTGCAGCGGCTCGTCAACGGGCTCTGGGCGGCCGGCGCGACGGCGATCGCCATCAACGGCCAGCGGATGACCGCCACGACCGCGATCCGCTCCGCCGGCGACGCCATCCTGGTCGACTACCAGCCGCTCTCACCCCCGTACGTCGTGACCGCCCTCGGCGACGGCCTGGACAAGACCTTCGCCGGTTCCGCGGCGGGCCGCGCCTTCCGTACCCTCAAGGCCACGTTCGGCATACGCTTCGACATTCGCCAGGAGGACGACGTGCGGCTCCCCGCGGCACCCGCCCCGCGCCTCCGCTACGCCCAGCCGGAGGAGACCCCCAAGTGATCGCCCTCATCGGCCTCGCGGCCGGAGTCGTGCTCGGCTTCGTCTTCCACCCCGGGGTGCCGCTGTGGCTGCAGCCGTACCTGCCGATCGCGATCGTGGCCGCGCTCGACGCCATGTTCGGCGGCCTGCGGGCCCGGCTCGACGGCGTTTTCGACGACAAGGTGTTCGTCGTGTCGTTCCTCAGCAACACGATCATCGCGGCGCTCATCGTGTTCTTCGGCGACCAGCTCGGCGTGGGCTCGCAGCTGTCCACGGGCGTCGTGGTCGTCCTCGGCATCCGCATCTTCTCCAACGTCGCCGCGATCCGGCGGAAGCTCTTCCAGGCATGAGCGAGCAGAGCGGCGAGAACGACGCCGGCGGGCGGAAGGGGTTGCTGCGCCCGCGCCTCAACCGCGGACAGCTGATCGTCGCGGTGCTGTGCGCGGTGCTCGGCTTCGCCGTCGCCGCCCAGGTGCGCTCCAACGACAAGGACACCAAGTTCGCCACCGCGCGCCAGGACGAGCTCGTCGGCATCCTCGGCGACCTGTCGCAGCGCTCGGACCGGCTGCGCTCCGACATCCGCGACCTGGACGCCACCAAGTCCGGACTCCAGCACGACGCCCAGGGGCAGGCCGCGCTCGAGGACGCCCGCCGCCGCGCCACGACGTACGGCATCCTCGCGGGCACGCTGCCCGCCACCGGCCCGGGGATCGAGCTGACCATCAACGACCCGCAGGGCCGGGTGCGCGCCGCCTCCCTCCTCGACACGCTGGAGGAGCTGCGCGACGCGGGCGCCGAGGTCGTCCAGGTCGGCGACGTACGCGTGGGCGTGAGCACCTACTTCACCGACCCGTCCGGGGGCGGGGTGATGGCCGACGGGCACCTGCTCACGCCGCCGTACCGGTTCCTGGTCATCGGCGACCCGCACACGCTCGCGACCGCGATGAACATCCCCGGGGGCGTCCTGCGGACGCTGCACAACAGCGGCGCCGACGGGGTGGTCGCACAGCGTGAGAAAATCACCGTTCAGGCGGTAAGATCACCGTAGGCGGTCGCCTGATCCACTACTTTCGGTAGCGAGAGGTACGCCTGGTTCTTCCCCCGGCGCGGCGGCATGGACCGGCGATCACTACCGGCGGTAGCTTGAGGACAGACCACGCCTGTCGTGGTTGACCCCTCGGGCGTTGCCGCGTAAGTTGCGGCAACCGTCGTCGTGGCGGGTGAGGAACGAAACGGGCGTCATCGCCGACGGCGCTCGGAGGGGGATGGTGTGCTGGGGACCGAGCGGACCACGGTGCCGAGCGCTCGTCCTCCGCGCCGTACGGTGCCACTGGCACACCGAGGCCATAGGTAGGAGGCCGAGCCGATAAATGCCGAGCGTCTACTGCACGCAGTGTGGTCACGCCAACCCGGATGATGCGCGCTTCTGCTCGAACTGCGGCACGCCGCTGACGCGTAGCGTTCCTCCGCCGGTGATGGGCGAGCCGAACGACTCCACGTCGACGATATCGCTGGGCGCCGTCGACGTCGCGGAGCCGGACGCGGGCGACGAACTGCCCGCCGATCAGACCGGGGTCGAGGCCCTCCCGCCGAACACCGCGCTCCTCGTCGTCAAGCGAGGGCCGAACGCCGGGAGCCGCTTCCTCCTCGACAGCGACAGCACCACCGCGGGCCGTCACCCCGACAGCGACATCTTCCTCGACGACGTGACGGTGTCCCGCCGGCACGCCGAGTTCTACCGTCGCGGTCCTCAGTTCTCCGTGCGCGACGTGGGCAGCCTCAACGGCACCTACGTCAACCGCGAGCGGATCGACGAGGCGGGCCTGTCCGGCGGTGACGAGGTCCAGATCGGCAAGTTCCGGCTGGTGTTCCTCACCAACCCGCAGCATGCCGCCGACGGGCGGCATCCAGGAGGGCTGTGAGGGCGCTGGAGGCCTGGCCGCCCGGGGCGCGCGAGGGCCGCGCCACCGGGCCCGTTGAGCTTCGGGGGCGCGCATGAGCGGTTCGGCCGCACGCGCGACGATGACGATCGGTGAGGTGCTGGGGCTCCTGTCCGCGGAGTTCCCCGACGTCACCGTCTCGAAGATCCGCTTCCTCGAGTCGGAGGGGCTGATCGAGCCCGAGCGCAGCCCGTCCGGCTACCGCAAGTTCGCCCCGGCCGACGTGGAACGCCTGCGGTTCATCCTGGCCGCGCAGCGTGACCACTACCTGCCGCTGCGGGTCATCAAGGAACACCTCGACGCCGTCGACCGCGGGCAGAACCCTCCGCCGCTGGGCGAACACCGTCGCGCGCCGCGCGGCCTCGTCGCCACGGACAGCGTCCACGAGGACACCGGCGACGTACGGCTCACGCGCCGGCAGCTCCTCGACGCCACCGGGGTCGACCCCGAGGTGCTCGGGGAGCTGGAGGAGTTCGGGCTGGTCAGCCGGGTGAGCGGCCAGTACGACGGCGACGCGCTGACCGTCGCGCGCGCGGCCGCGGCGCTGCGTTCCTTCGGCTTCGAACCGCGCCACCTGCGGGCCGTCAAGGCGGCCGCCGACCGCGAGGTCGGCCTGATCGAGGCGGCCGTCGCCCCGACGCTGCGCCAGCGCAGCCCGGGCGCCCACGCACGCGCCGCGGAGACCGCGAAGGAGATCGCGTCGCTGTCGCTGAAGCTGCACGCGGCCCTCGTCTCCACCGGCCTGCGGGCCACGCTCGAGCCCTGAGGCATCCGGCGTCGTTCGACCGGCCCGCGTCGGCTACTCGGCGCGTTCCTCTGGACACCCTCTGTGGCGGCACGCCCGGAGTCCACACGGGTGCGAGGAAGATCACGACGCTGCCGGCCGCCCGTCTCGCCGGGTGCGCGTGGCCCCGATCAGGCTCGTACGCCCGGTGAAGCGGGCGGATCCGGCCGTCCACGGCGCTCCGGCCCGGCCCGGCCGGGGTGTACGTTGGGCTAAAGGGTTTCGGGTAAGCCGTCTCAGCAGGGAGCCGCAGTGAAGCAGATGGAGGTCGTCGGCGTACGGGTCGAGATGCCCTCCAACCAGCCCATCGTGCTGCTGAAGGAGACGGATGGGGACCGTTACCTGCCCATCTGGATCGGCGCGGTGGAGGCCACCGCGATCGCCTTCGCCCAGCAGGGTGTGCTGCCCGCGCGTCCGCTCACTCATGATCTGTTCCGTGACGTCTTGGACGCCTTCGAGGTCCAGCTCCGCACCGTGAACATCACCGCCCTGCGGGAGGGCATCTTCTTCGCCGACCTGGTCTTCTCCAACGGCGTCGAGGTCAGCGCCCGCCCCTCGGACTCGATCGCCCTGGCACTGCGCACCGGCGCGTCGATCTTCGCCAGCGAGGACGTGCTGGAGGAGGCCGGCGTCGCGATCCCGGACGAGCAGGAGGACGAGGTCGAGAAGTTCCGCGAGTTCCTCGACACGATCTCTCCCGAGGACTTCGGCCGCGCCACCTGAGCCACCCGCGCTGTCCCGGCCGCCGTCTTGAGGGGTTCGGTGCGTTGCCACGGGTGGAGTTCCTGCGTTCCGCCCGCTGAGCGTGGAACCAGCAGGGATCAACGCTCCCCGCGAGCTGAACCAGCCGCGCCCCTTTTCCGCCAATGACCGTCCGCCCGTCCCTGGCCGGGCGCCGGGGGTGGCGGTGGCGCTGCGGGCGGGGCGGCCCGCTGCCGCACGGGACGAGCGGACGTTCACGTCGTTCCGGGCAGGAGCCTGCGAACCGGGAACCACCAGGGCGCCGAGCCGGCGCGAGCCGAGCCGCCTGTGCGACCTTGATCCGTCATCGCTCACGCGCTGGTCGTGTCCGGTGGACGGGCGGCGCGGGGCGCCAGGGGAGCGGAGGCGCCCGTGCAGGCCCGCCGTCGTGGGGAAGAGGCGGACGGTCGTCCTCCGGGCGGAAGCTCCCGTGCTGCCCGCCGACACCTGGAACCAGGCGGTGCCTGGGCTTCGTGCGGGTTGAACCGGACGTGCGACCTTGATCCGTCATCGGTCATGTTCTGGTCGTAGCCGGTGAGCGGGCGTGTACGGGTCGCCACGAGTCCCGAGGCGAGCGGCAGCGATAAGGGCCGAGGCGTCCGTCTTGGCCCGCTGCCGCCCGAGATCAGCAGACACCCGCACCGCGGGCGGAGGCCTCCTGCCCCCCCCGTTCACGCGTCAAGCCATGCGGCGTCGACCGCCGCCTGGTCGGCAACGGCGGCGGCGAGGGGCTTGGACGGCGCGGGTCGCCGCGGACACCGTGGCGCCGCGTCGGTGTCCGTCCCGCCTCGCCATTGAGGGGGGGCCAGCGAACGTTCGCGCCGCAGGCGGAAGCCTCCCGCACCGGCCACTGACGCGTGAAGCCGGCAGGGGCCCGTACTCGGCGCGACCTCGATCCGTCCATCGGTCCGTAACCCCTGGACGGGCGGCAGCGGCCGCCGCGCTGCGGGCGGAGGTCTCCGTCCTCACCGGCCTTCCGCGCGGGACCGGCAGACGGCCGGGCCCCGGTCAAAAGCCTCCGTGCCGCCCGCCGACGCCCGGAACCCCGCCGAGGCTCACGCTCCGAGCGCTCGATGCCTCAGCCTCCGCCAGGTGATACACCCGCCCTCCCTGGGGGTTCCATCCCACTCCGATTGTCCAGCGCCCGATTCCGCCGGGGCAAGGCGCTCCGGCGGCTGTGGACAACCGACCGCACCGGCCTGCTCCGGTCACGCTGGACGCCTCGGCTCGGCGATTACCCGGCTGACCTGGGGTGAGTTCCGGTCACGGCTGTGGAAAGCGCCGATGCCGGAGGGTTTCCTTTCCGCGGTCCAGGGGCATAGCCTCGTCACCAAGGCCGGTGGTACGTGGTCAGATGCCCCAAAGACAGCGACTGCGGTGATTTGGAGACGTCGTAACGGTTTGCAGTCGCGTGCGACGCGCCGAGGGCGAACGTTGACCCTCGTCTGGCCGCGACCTACCGTGCTGCTTGAACACCTGCGGTGTAATTCCGTCAAACCCCCTTGGTGGATCACTGCGGGATGATAGAGCCGGAGGTCCGCGTGGCGGCAAGCAGCGGCGAGGGCAAGGCGGCCCGCGACAGGCGTGATGCCTCTCAACGCGCCGGAGAGCAGGGACTCCTGTTCGGTGGTGCGGTGTCGCCTCTTCCCGATGACGTCGGATACCGCGGTCCGACCGCGTGCGCCGCCGCGGGCATCACCTATCGTCAGCTCGACTACTGGGCGCGCACGGAGCTCGTGGAGCCGAGCGTACGGTCCGCGCACGGGTCGGGTTCGCAGCGTCTCTACAGCTTCCGCGACATCCTGGTGCTCAAAGTCGTCAAGCGGCTGCTCGACACCGGAGTGTCACTCCAGCAGATACGCACGGCCGTCGAGCACCTGCGAAACCGCGGCGTCGAGGACCTCGCGCAGATCACGTTGATGAGCGACGGCGTCAGCGTCTACGAGTGCACCTCGCCCGACGAGGTCGTCGATCTCCTCCAGGGCGGCCAAGGGGTCTTCGGCATCGCCCTGGGCCGCGTCTGGCAGGAGGTGGAGGCCGGCCTGGCGGAGCTCCCCGCCGAACGGGCCCACAGCGACCACGACGCGCCGGGCGACGAGCTGGCGCACCGCCGCCGCGTCCGCCGCACAGGCTGACCCGCGCGAAAGCCGTACGCGCCGACCCCCTCAGATCGCCTCGGCGCGCTGCAGATGGGTGAAGGCGGCCCACCCGGGCAGCACCGGCAGCCAGAAGGTCAGCAGCCGGAACATCAGCACCGCGGACGTCGCCGTACCCGCCGGCAGACCGGCCAGCGTCAGGCCCAGTGACAGCGCACCCTCCACCGCCCCCAGCCCGCCCGGCGTCGGCGCCGCCGAGCCCAGCGCGTTGCCCGTCAGGAACACCACGGCGACCGTCGTGAAACCCATCGACCCGCCGAACGCCCGGATCGAGGCGTCCAGACACACGACGAACGCCACGGTCAGCAGCAGCGTGCCGCCCATGCCGGTGGCGATCTTCTTCGGCGACTGCAGCACGTCCAGGAGCCGTGGCACGACCCCGGAGAACAGCGACCGCGTCCGGGACGTCACGAGGCGGCGCAGCGGACCGATCGAGAAGACGACGACCGCCAGGACGGCCGCCGCGAGCAGCGCGATGATGATCGCCCGGGAGGGCGGAAGCGAGGGCCCGGTGCCGCCGCTGCCCGTGACGTACCCGAACAGCAGGATCAGCAGCACGTGACAGGCCATCCCGGTGAGCTGGGAGGCGCCGACGCTGGCCGCCGCCTGTCCCGCCGGGACGCCGGACTTCTGCAGGTAACGCGTGTTCACCGCGATGCCGCCGACCGCGGCGGGCGCCACCAGCTTGACGAATGAGGCCGCGAGCTGGACCAGCACCGTGCGCCACAGCCGCAGCCGCTCCGGCACGAACCCGAGCAGCATGAACGCCGCCGCGAGGTAGCTGAGCGCCGAGGCCGCCAGCCCGACGCCGAACCAGCGCCAGTCCGCGTTCGAGAGCAGCCCCGGGACGTCGACGTTGCCGAGCTGGGACAGCAGGATGTACGCGCCGACCATCCCGGCGATCACGCTGATCAGCGTGCGAGGGCTGAACCGGTCGAGCTGCGCCGGCTCGGCGGCGATCTCCGGGCGGAGCACGCGGATCTGTTCCCGCAGGGCGCTGAGCGACAGCTTGTCGCGGCGCAGGGCGGTCCGCGTGCTCCGAGCGAGCACCACCTTCTGCAGCAGCGGCACCACGGCGGCCAGGGATTCGGGGCCGAGCACCGCCGCCGCCGTACGGACCGCGCGCTCCGGGCCGACGCGCAGGGCCACGTCGGTGAGGAGCTGGGCCAGGTCGAGCCGCAGCGCCAGGTCACCGGCGGCCGTCTCCCCGGCGCGCAGGTCGATGAGGTGGGGGCGGCCGTCCGCGGCGACGAGAACGCTCGCGGCGACCAGCCGGCGGTGGGCGAGCCGGTGCCGCTGGAGCACGCCCAGCAGCCGCCAGACGTCACCGAGCAGCGCGTCGGTCAACTCGTCGTCGGGCACCTCCGCCAGGGTGCGCCCGGGCACGTGCTCGTACGCCAGCAGGGCCGCCTCGCTGCCCACCTCCGAGGTGGCCAGGAGCCGCGGCGTGGCCGCGCCGGCCGCCGCCGTGGCGTACGCCATCAGCGACTCCTGTTCCAGCGACCGGCGCAGCGAGCGGATCGTCCGGCGCGGAGTGCCGCCGCGCAGCCGTGCGCGGCGCCACAGCCGGTAGAGCAGCCCGGCGGTCTGCTGGTCGCGGTCGAGCACGGTCACATCGACGCTGCGGCCGTCGGCGAGCGTGACGCCGTAGCGGCGGAACTCGTCGTGGTCGTCGGAGGCCCGCGCGGCGCGGACCGGCTCCAGGCCCACCCGTCGCAGCGCCGTCATCACCGCGCGGCCCGGCGGCCGCGTGTTGGGCGAACCGGCCGCGTACAGGGTGCCGTACCCGACGGCGCGCCCGATGAGGTACGTCGTGACGAGGGCGAGCGGCGTGATGGCGCCGGCGGTGAGCGAGGCGATGGCGTCCAGGCCGACGACCGTCCAGGTCACGGCCTGCCAGCGCGTACGGCCGGACAGCCGTACGGCGGTGACGTAGGCGATGACCGGCGTGATGTCGATGTGGGCGGGGCCGGGGAACCAACCGCCGTGCCGCTTCCACGTGAGGTACCAGGCGAGGTCGCGCATGCCGGCGGCGGTGACCCAGGAGTCGATCGTCAGCGACACGCCGAGCGCCAGGACCGCGGCGAGCACGCCGATCGCGACGCGCAGGCCGTCGCGGTGGATGACGCGCTCGACGCCGAAGGCGACCGGGACGGCGAGCACGACGATGCCGGAGGCGAGCCCGGCGAGCGTGAGCAGCAGATGCGGCGCCTGCTCGGTGCCGTGCGTGATGTCGGAGGACAGGCCGCTGGTCGTCTCGCGGGCCACGTGGGCGAGCCCGAGGATCAACGCGATGGCGCCGACGGACACCAGGAACCGGAAGGCGTCGGCGGGCCGCCGGAGGCGCGCCGGCAGCGAGGGCTCCTCGACGGGGGGATCGGTCACCGCGCCGCCCGGGCCTCGGGGGCGCGTCAGCATGTCACCGCCATGTGGCCGGTCGGGGGATTCGTTAGCGGGCACGAGGTGAATCTTCCCAGCCCGGCAGCTCGGTTATCGGCGGGACGTCCCCCTGTGCCGCCCCCGGGGTACGGAAGGGTGCCCTCGCGAGACACGGCGGCAACGGCTCAGATGCCGAGCCGGGCGGAGATACCGTCGAGTACGCAGGTGAGGCCGAACTCGAACTGCCAGTCGGCGTCGTCCTGGTTCGACCCTTCGAGGATGTAGCGGCCCAGCGCCGGATAGCGGCCCGAATCCAGCATCCACCGCACCCACGGCGCGTACGCCAGCCGTACGTCGTCCTCGGACTCCCACCCCTTGCGCTCCAGGACCTCCCGCTGCGCCACCTCGGCGAAGACCGCGCCGCGCGCGAAGGAGGTCACCGCGCCGAACGCCGCCATCATCGTGTCCACGTCGAGGCCGAGACCCTCGATGGAGGTCAGGGCCCGCTCGGTGAGCGCGACGCTGTTGGGGGACAGGGAGGCCGGGACGCGGGCGAAGGCCTGGATCGTCCATGGGTGGCGCAGGCTGAGCGCGCGGAACTGGCGGGCGTACCCGTCGGCGACCTCGCGCCAGCCCCCGTCCGGCAGGTCGATCTCGGCCAGCACCGCGTCGAGCATCAGCTCGTAGACCTCGTCCTTGCCGGTGACGTAGCGGTACAGGCCCATGGTGGCGACGCCCAGGCGTTCGGCGAGGCGCCGCATGGACACGGCGCTCAGCCCCTCGGCGTCGGCGATCTCGACGGCGGCGCGCGCGATCTGCTCATGCGTCAGCGCCGGGCGCGGACCGCGGCCGGGGCCCTCGATGCGCTCCCAGAGCGTCGGCTTCCGGCGGCCCTGCGCCCGCTCCTCCTCGAACTCCGCGATCTTTTCGCGGAAGCGCCGCATCCGCTCGTCGTCCGCGGGGTTCGCCGCGTCAGTCATGCCGCCCTCTCACATCGGCCAACCTATCAGGGCTTGTACGGCGTACGCGGTTACGCGTACGGTGTACCCAGTGAGCGTACGAGGTACGCAGTAGAAGGGAAACGATGAGATGACGAGTTCGGAGCCGGCCATCTGGGCCGAGGGGCTGCGCAAGCGGTTCGGTCCGACCGAGGCCGTACGCGGGGTCGACCTGGAGGTGCCCGAGGGCGGCGTCTTCGGCCTGCTCGGCCCGAACGGCGCCGGCAAGACCACGACCGTGCGGATCCTGTCGACGCTCACGCTGCCCGACGCCGGGCGGGCGCGGGTCGCGGGGTACGACGTGGTCCGCGACGCCGACCAGGTGCGGTACCGCATCGGCCTGGCGGGCCAGCACGCCTCGATGGACGAGAAGCTGAGCGGCCGCGACAACCTGCGGCTCTTCGGGCGCCTGTACCACCTGCCGCCCAGGGTCGCCCGGCGGCGCGCGGACGAGCTGCTGGAGCGGTTCGGCCTCGCCGGGGCCGGCGACCGCCTGGTCAAGACCTACTCCGGCGGAATGCGCCGCCGGATCGACCTGATCTCCAGCCTGATCACCGCGCCGCCGGTGCTCTTCCTGGACGAGCCGACGACCGGCCTGGACCCGCGCAGTCGCGGCGAGATCTGGGACACGATCCGCGAGCTGGTCGCCGACGGCGTGACCGTGCTGCTGACCACGCAGTACCTCGACGAGGCCGATCAGCTCGCCGACCGGGTCGCCGTGGTCGACCGGGGACAGGTGATCGCCTCGGGCACGCCGGACGAGCTGAAGGCCGAGATCGGCAGCCGCATCGACGTCGTCGTCTCCGCCGCGGACGCGTTCGCCGACGCCACCGCCGTGCTCTCCCGGATCGGCGAGCCGGACACCGATCCGGAGTCCCGCCGGGTGAGCGTCCCCGTCTCCGCCGGCTCCGTCACTCTGCCCGCCGTCGTGCGCGAGCTGGACCGCGCTGGCGTCGAGGTCGAGGACGTCGCGCTGAGGCGTCCCACCCTCGACGAGGTGTTCCTCCGCCTGACCGGCCGGGCCGAAGAGACCGCGGAGAAGGTGAGCGCCTGATGGTCCTCCATGCCCCCGTCGCGCCCACCGGACGCCTGGACCGGCTCCGCTGGACCCTCACCGACGGCGTCACCCTGGTGTGGCGCAACCTCGTCCAGCTCAAGAACCAGCCCGGGGAACTCGTCGGCGCGCTGGTCTTCCCGGCCGTCATGGTCGTGCTGTTCGGCTACGTCTTCGGCAGCGCGATCAAGGTTCCCGGCGGCGGGAACTACCGGGAGTACCTCATGCCCGGCCTGTTCGCGATGACATCGATCACCAGCTTCATGACCACGATGCTCGCGGTGGCCACCGACGCCTCCAAGGGCGTCATGGACCGGTTCCGCTCGATGCCGATGGCCCGGTCGGCAGTGCCGTTCGGGCAGGTCGGCGGCGACATCCTGGTCGGTGCCCTCGGCATGGTCATCATGGTCGGCTGCGGCCTGGCCGTCGGCTGGCGCATCCACGACGGGCTGCCGAAGGCGCTCGCGGCGTTCGGCCTGCTGATCCTCCTGCGCTACGCGATCTCCTGGGCGGGAGTGCTCTGCGGCCTGCTGGTGAAGAACGAGGAGACCGCCGACCAGATGGTGCCGCTGGTCTTCCCGGTGTCGATGCTGTCGAACTCCTTCGTGCCGACCGCCGGCATGCCGGCCTGGCTGCGGGTGATCGCCGACTGGAACCCGGTCAGCGCGGCGGTCGCGGCCTGCCGTGGGCTGTTCGGCAACCCCGGCGCTCCGGCCGGCGACGTCGCGCTGCCGCTGCGGCATCCGGTGGCGGCGACGCTGCTCTGGTCCGGCGTGCTACTCGTGATCTTCGTTCCGCTGAGCGTCCGCCGCTTCCGCACCCTGAACCGCTGACCTTTACGGCCCGCACGCCCCATGCTTAACGTCGGGGAAACAACCCTCCGGTAGGGTGGAGATCGCCGTCGAACCCGCGCGGGAGAGATCCCGGTGCAGCCAGTGCCGGGGCGCCGAAGGAGCAAACCTCCCCGGAACCTCTCAGGCAAAAGGACCGCGTGGGCGAGGCACCTCTGGAAAGCGGGAGACCGCGGCCGTTCCATCGGCCGCCGATCCTCACCGAAGGTGCAAGCCGCGTCCGTCGCGGCGAAGCTCTCAGGTCCAGGTGACAGAGGGGGAGACCGGCCACCGGCGTGCCCGGTGGCGTTCGCGCCCCGACTCGCCTGGAGGCTCCCCATGACCGAGGTTCCGTTCGCCGCTCGCCACATCGGACCCTCCCCGGCCGAACGCGCCGCGATGGCCGAGACCGCCGGGTACGACGGCGTCGGCGCGCTCGTCGACGCGGCCGTGCCCGCCCGGATCCGCACCGACCGCCCGCTCGACCTGCCGCCCGCGCTCAGCGAGGTGGAGGCGCTGGCGCGGCTGCGTGAGCTGGCCGCCCGCAACCAGGTGCTCACCTCGATGATCGGCCTCGGCTACCACGGGACGATCACCCCGGGCGTGATCCTGCGCAACGTCCTGGAGAATCCCGGCTGGTACACCGCCTACACGCCGTACCAGCCGGAGATCTCCCAGGGGCGGCTCGAGGCGCTGCTGAACTTCCAGACCATGGTGAGCGACCTGACCGGGCTGCCGGTGGCGAACGCCTCGCTGCTGGACGAGGGCACCGCCGCCGCGGAGGCGATGACGCTGGCGCACCGCGTCGCGCCGCGGGGGAGCGGCGACACCTTCCTCGTCGACGCCGACGTGCTGCCGCAGACCGTCGAGGTGATCCGCACCCGCGCGGTGCCGCTGGGCATCGAGGTCGTCGTCGCCGACACGTCCGGGGGACTGCCGGAGGGCGACTTCTTCGGCGTGCTGCTGCAGTACCCGGGCGCGAGCGGCGCCGTACGCGACCTGTCGGGGCTGACCGAGGCGGCGCACGGGCGCGGCGCCCAGGTCGTGGTCGCCGCCGACCTCCTCGCCCTGACACTGCTCCGGCCGCCGGGGGAGTTCGGCGCCGACATCGCGGTCGGCACGACGCAGCGCTTCGGCGTGCCGTACGGCTTCGGCGGCCCGCACGCCGGCTACATGTCGGTGCGTGACGGCATCCAGCGCCAGCTCCCCGGCCGGCTCGTCGGCGTCTCGCTGGACGCCGACGGCGGGCCGGCGTACCGGCTCGCGCTGCAGACCCGGGAGCAGCACATCCGCCGGGAGAAGGCCACCAGCAACATCTGCACCGCCCAGGTGCTGCTCGCCGTGATGGCGAGCATGTACGCCGTCTACCACGGTCCCGAGGGGCTCACCGCCATCGCCGAGCGGGTGCACGAGCGCGCGACGCTGCTGCGCGGCGGCCTGGGCGCGGTGGGCGTCGAGGTCGTCCACGACGCCTTCTTCGACACCGTGCTCGCCCGGGTTCCCGGCCGCGCCCGCGAGATCGTACGGGCCGCGGCGGAGGACGGCGTCAACCTGCGTCTGGTCGACGACGACCACGTCGGCGTCTCCTGCGACGAGACGACCACCGAGGCCCACGTCGCGACGGTGCTGGGGGCGTTCGGGCGGACGGAGGAGCACACCGGCCTCACCCGGCAGGAGGCGATCCCGCGGGGGCTGCGGCGGGAGAGCGAGTTCCTCACGCACCCGGTGTTCCACGCGCACCGGTCGGAGACGGCGATGCTGCGCTACCTGCGCCGGCTCCAGGACAAGGACATCGCGCTGGACCGCTCGATGATCCCGCTCGGCTCCTGCACGATGAAGCTGAACGCCACCGCCGAGATGGAGCCGATCACCTGGCCG
Organism: Actinoallomurus sp. CA-142502; assembly: GCF_050936355.1. Taxonomy (NCBI): domain Bacteria; kingdom Bacillati; phylum Actinomycetota; class Actinomycetes; order Streptosporangiales; family Thermomonosporaceae; genus Actinoallomurus; species Actinoallomurus sp. CA-142502. Next base: position 5,806,163 of record NZ_JBNJMY010000001.1, on the reverse strand, counting down.
GAGTTCGCGCAGATCCACCCCTTCGCGCCGCTGGAGCAGGCGCGGGGGTACGTCGAGCTGATCGGTGAGCTCGAGTCCTGGCTCGCCGAGATCACCGGGTACGCCAAGGTGTCGGTGCAGCCCAACGCCGGTTCGCAGGGGGAGCTGGCCGGCCTGCTCGCCGTGCACGGCTACCACGCCGCACGCGGAGAGAGCCACCGGAACGTCTGCCTGATCCCGTCCTCGGCGCACGGCACGAACGCCGCCAGCGCGGTGATGGCCGGGATGCGGGTGGTCGTGGTCAAGAGCACCGAGAGCGGCGACATCGACCTCGACGACCTGCACGCCAAGATCGACAAGCACCGCGACGACCTCGCCGCGATCATGGTGACCTACCCCTCGACGCACGGCATCTACGAGGAGACGATCACCGAGGTCTGTGAGAGCGTGCACGCGGCCGGCGGCCAGGTCTACGTCGACGGCGCCAACCTCAACGCCCTCGTCGGGCTGGCGCGCCTCGGGGAGTTCGGCGCCGACGTGTCGCACCTGAACCTCCACAAGACCTTCTGCATCCCGCACGGCGGCGGCGGGCCGGGCGTCGGCCCGGTGGGCGTGCGCGAGCACCTCGTGCCGTTCCTGCCCAACCACCCGCTGCGGCCCGAGGCCGGTCCGGAGACCGGCAGCGGCCCGATCTCGGCGGCTCCGTGGGGCTCGGCGGGCATCCTGCCGATCTCGTGGGCCTACATCGCGATGATGGGCGCCGACGGGCTGCGCGAGGCGACCGAGGCGGCGGTGCTGGCCGCCAACTACGTCGCCAAGCGGCTCGACGGCCACTACCCGGTGCTGTTCACCGGCCGGGGCGGCCTCGTCGCCCACGAGTGCATCATCGACATCCGGAAGATCACCAAGGAGACGAAGGTCAGCGCCGAGGACGTCGCCAAGCGGCTCATCGACTACGGCCTCCACGCCCCGACCCTCGCCTTCCCGGTGGCCGGCACGCTGATGATCGAGCCGACCGAGAGCGAGGACCGCGCCGAGCTCGACCGCTTCTGCGACGCGATGATCGAGATCCGGCGGGAGATCGAGCGGGTGGCGGCCGGCGAGTACGACGCCGACGACAACCCGCTCAAGAACGCCCCGCACACGGCGGCGTCGCTGCTGACCACCGAGTGGAAGCACTCCTACACCCGCGAGGAGGCGGCCTACCCGGTCCCGTCGCTGCGGGAGAACAAGTACTGGTCGCCGGTGCGCCGCATCGACCAGGCCTACGGCGACCGCAACCTGGTCTGCGCCTGCCCGCCGCCGGAGGCCTTCGAGTCCTGACCCGTACGCGCGTGCGGGCCGGGCCCCGGCCCGCACGCTCAGCGGCGCCGCGACTCGCGGAATGAGTCCTCGTCGTCGGCGTGGAGGACCTCCTCCACGGTTCCGCCGAAACAAGGGCCGGGCGGATCGCGAGCGGAAGCGCGGCCCTGCTCGATCGCGTTGATCGTCTGGCGCGACACGCGCTCCGGTGTCGAGGACGCTTTCCATTGGCCCGAGCCGGACATCGCGGTCACGCTGCGGGACGAGGCGGCCCGAATCCCGTTAGGCTCATGCCACACGCCGCCTACCCCCAAGGGCACGGAGATGAGTGCGAGCGACGCCTGTGAGGCGCCGATGAGGACGTCCGGCGACGGGACCGCCCGTGGCCGCCGGAGCGCGTCATGACGACCCCGCCGGAGGAGGCGGCCACGGATCCGTCGACCCGGCTCGACGAGGCACGCAGACACGCCGAGGGCGGCCGGCTCGACGAGGCCGCCACACTGTTCCGCCAGGTGATGGAGGCCGGCGCGACGGCCGAGCGCGCACAGGCGGCCCTCGGGCTCGCGGTGGTGCTCGAGAGCGGCGGCGACCTCGACGGCGCCCGCGAGGCCGACCGGGCCGCGATCGCCACCAAGGACCCGGAGTACGGCGCGCGCGCCGCGTACCACCTGGCGTTGTCCTGGGAGCGCTCCGGCGACCGCGACCGGGCGCGCGAGGCCTGGCGGACCGTGGTGGACTTCGCCAACCCGGCGTACCTGCCGCCCGCCTGCCTGGCGCTGGCGCAGCTCGCCGACGAGGAGGGCGACGCCGCGCAGGCCTGCGAGTGGTGGGAACGCGTCATCGCCACCGGCGACCCGCGCTACGGCCCGGCCGCCGCCCACGACCTCGCGCTGCGGCTGCTCGACTGGGGCGAGCCCGCCCGCGCCCAGCGCGCGCTCGACGCGGCGCTGGACGTCGTCGACCGCAGGCGCGACCGGCAGACGCACGCGCGCCTCGCGGTGAGCCTCGGCATCGCCCACCTCGAACAGGCGATCGCGGCGTTCGGCAGCGTCACCCCGACCGAGGACTCCGACCCCGAGGTCGTACCACTCGCGATCGAACTCCTGGCCCGCACCCTCCCGCTGCGCGGCCGCGACGAGACGGCCCAGGAGGTGTGGCGCCGCGGGCTGGACGATCCGGCGCTGGGCGAGCACGTACGCGCCCGGCTGCGGCGCACGTTCGGCACCGACGGCGGCGAGCACCTGTGGTGGGAGGACGACATCGAGGCCGCGCTGCGGGCCGGCGCGCTGCCGCTGCTGACCGGTGAGGCGTTCGGCGCGCTCGACCACATGTACGCGGTCGCCGCCATGCGCTACGCCGAGGGCCCCGAGGGGCTGCCCGCCGAGCTGTACGACCTGCTCGGGCAGCTCGTGCGGGTGCCGGAGGACTACGCCTGGGGCGAGGCGCTGAAGGAGAGCTTCGCCGAACGCCTGCGACAGGTCATGGGCGGCTCGGACGCACCGGTCCCACCACCGAGGTGGCCCGCCGACGAGTGAGCCGGCGAGCGCGTCCGCCGGTCGCGCTCGGGTTTGCCGGTCGCGCTCGCCTTCTCACTCACTCCGCGGACGGCTCGTTCCTCACCGTCCACTCCGCTCGCTCGTCGGCTCGCCGCTCGGGTCAGTCGGCGATGTCTCGTACGGCGACCGCCTTCTCGATGCGGACGCGGACGAGGTACTCGCCGGGCACGCCGTTGCGTTCGCCGTACTCCTCGGCGCGGTCGCCGCCCATGTAACGGCCGCCGAGCCGGGTCGCCCACCGGCGTACCTCGTCCAGGTCGGTGGACAGCGTCGCCCGTCCCCACAGCGACACGAACGAGAACGGCGGCGCGTCCTCGTCCACGCACACGCAGATGCGCGGGTCGCGGCGCAGCGCGCGGCCCTTGACGCTCGACTCGTGGGTGGTGAAGACCAGGTCGTCGCCGTCGAGCAGGAACCAGATGGGCGTAACGTGCGGTGTTCCGTCGGCACTGGTCACCGCGGCCTTCCCGGTACGGGTGCCGCTCGAGACGAACTCCCGCCACTCGGCCGTGCTCATCGTCTTCGCCATGATCAGATCATCTCCCATGCCGCCCGCGCCACACCGGCCAGGGGGAGTCGACGCAGGCGGAGTACGGTGCGTGCCATGGAGCCGACGTGGGAGGTGGCGACGCCGGCGGGGCCGGCCGAGGTCACGCTGGACGAGGTGGCCGACCCGGCGTTCCTGCTGGCGCTGACGCACGGGTCGAACGGCGGGCTGGACGCGCCGGACCTGCGGGCGGTGCGCGCCGAGGCGATCCGGCTGGGCGGGGCCGTGGCCGGGATCCGGCAGCCGTTCCGCGTGGCGGGAAGGCGGGCGCCCGGGGCGCCGGACCGCCAGGACGAGGCCTGGCTGACGGTCATCGAGGCGCTGCGGGAGCGGTACGGCGACGTGCCGCTGATTCAGTGCGGGCGGAGCAACGGCGCCCGCGTGGCGTGCCGTACGGCGCTGAAGGCCGGGGCGCGCGGAGTGCTCGCGCTGGCGTTCCCGCTGCACCCGCCGTCGAACCCGGCCAAGTCGCGCGCCGGGGAGCTGCGCGACGCGGGGGTGGAGGTGGTGGTCGTCAACGGCGACCGTGATCCGTTCGGGGTGCCGGATCCGGCCGACGCGACGGAGGTGCGCATCGTGCCGGGCGAACGGCATGATCTTTCCCGGACCCCGTCGGCGGTCGGCGAGGTGGCGGCCGAATGGCTCGGCCGATGGAGCGGTCGAAGCTGAATCCCCCTGAGGATGATCACTCGAAAGAACTAGTCCCCCGTGTGAGGAACGTGTCAGGCCGCCGACGGAGCAGGAAGGTCCGTCGGACGGTGCGGAGCGATGATCTCCCCGTCGGGAAGCAGCTCACCGGTGTCCTCGAACAGCACGATGCCGTTGCACAGGAGACTCCACCCCTGCTCGGGGTGGCACGTGACGGTGCGGGCGGCCTCGCGGTCGCGCGCCGTCGCTTCGGGACAGGGCGGCTGGTGTTGGCACATGGTTCGTGCCTCCGGTCTCAACTACTGGGGTGGTCTGTCTGTGTGTCTCTATCCAGTGAGACGTTGTCAAGTGTGCTGTGGTTCACCCTCACGGCGACATAGCACGGCCGGGCGGTTTTCCAGTTGGCCTGATCGCCTCCCAGTACTCACCGGTGACACAGATCACTTTACGGCTTATCGGCCCACACTCGCATCAATAACGGCCAAAGAACAACTCTTGGGGCAGAGCGCGACTCTGTTCGAGTTTCCATGATCAGCCTTGAATCTCCGTCCTAGGATGCTGTAGTGCGTCGGAGGGAAGGGGAGCCCACGTGCGCATCGCCGTGTTCGTCACGTGCTGGGGGGATGCGCTTTTTCCCGCCACTGGACGGGCCGTCGTACGGCTGCTCGAGCATCTCGGGCACGAGGTCGTCTTCGAGCCGGCCCAGACCTGCTGCGGGCACATGCACTGGACGGCCGGATACCATCCGGAAGCCATCGCGCTGGCCCGCCGCCTCACCGAGGTCTTCGCCGGTCATGACGTGATCGTGACCCCGTCCGCCTCGTGCGCCGCGACCGTCCGCACCGCCTACCCGCGGATGGACCCGGCGCTCGCCGGCTTACCCGTCTACGAGCTGTCCGAGCTGCTCGTCGACGTGCTGGGCGTCACCGACGTCGGCGCGCGCTACTCGCACCGGGTGACCTACCAGCCGACGTGTCACTCGTTGCGGGCCCTCGGTCTCGGAGACCGGCCGCTCCGGCTGCTGCGCGCGGTCCGCGACCTGGAGCTGGCCGACCTGCCCGAGGCGGGGGAGTGCTGCGGCTTCGGCGGGGCCTTCGCCGTGAAGAACGCCGACACCTCGGTCGCGATGGTCGCCGACAAGATCGCGCGGATCCACGAGACCGGCGCCGACGTGGTCTGCGCCACCGACGACTCCTGCCTCACCCACCTCGGCGGCGCCCTGTCGCGGCTGCGCCGCGGGGTGCGCGCAGTGCACCTCGCCGAGATCCTCGCCTCCGGGCTCGGGGCGGCCGGGCCCGCGCCGGTTCCCGGTGGCGTGGCGCGGCGAGCGGACGCGCCGTGAGGTTCTCCGACGCGGCGCGCCCCGAGCTCGGCGACCCCGCCGCGCGCCGCGGGCGACGACGGGCCGCCGCCGAGGCACGGGGGCGCCGCGCGGACGCGGTCGGCGGCTTCCCCGGCTGGGAGGCGCTCCGCGAGGCCGGCGCCGCGATCCGCGAGCGCACGCTCCACGAGCTCGGCACCCACCTCGAGACGCTGGAGGCCGCCGTCGAGGAGGAGGGCGGGCACGTCCACTGGGCGCGCGACGCCGCCGAGGCCCGCCGGATCATCGACTCCCTGCTTCCGGACGACGTCCCGGCCGCCCTGGTCCGCTCCGACGTCACCGACGAGATCGGGCTCGACGGCGCGGAGCCCGGCCCGCACAGCAAGGCCGCGGTCGTCGGCGCCGGCTTCCTGGTGGCCGAGACCGGCACGCTCGTCGTCGCCGAGAGAGGCGACGGCCTGAGCTTCCCCGGCACGCTCGTGGCCGTGGCGGGCATCGAGGACGTCGTTCCCGGCTGGACCGACCTGGAGGTGCTGCTCCAGCTCGTGTCCCGCGCGGGCGCGGGCGTGCCGATGCGGCCCGCGATCAGCACCCGCACCGGCGACTTCGCGCTCGTGCTGCTCGACAACGGCCGTACCACCGTGCTCGCCGATCCGGACGGGCGGGCGGCCCTGCGGTGCGTCCACTGCTCGGCCTGCAGCGACGTCTGCCCCGTCTTCCAGCGCACCGGCCCGCGGCCGTACGGTCCGGGCCGTGCGGGGCCGATCGGGGCCGTGCTCACGCCGCAGGTACGCGGCGTCGAGGCGCCGCTGGGCGCGTCACTGCCGTTCGCCTCGACGCTGTGCGGCGCGTGCGCCGACGTCTGCCCGGTGAAGATCGACATCCCGGCGATGCTCGTGCACCTGCGGGGCCGGGTCGTCGACGCGCGCCGCGGCCGTCCGGTGCCGCCACCGGAGATGCTCCTGATGCGCGGCCTCGCCTGGAGCATGGGCGACGAGCGCCGCTACGAGCACACGCTCGTACGCCGGGCGCGGTGGGCGCGCCTGCTCGCCCGCGACGGGCGGATCCGCCGGCTGCCCGGCCTGTTCGGCAAGTGGACCGACGCCCGCGACCTGCCCGCCCCGCCCCGGCAGAGCTTCCGCGCCTGGTGGCGGCGCCGACGATGAGCGAACGCGGCGAGCGAATCGGTGAGCATGGTCCGCCTGCGGTCACTCCCTCCGACGAAGGAGGATCCAGTGAGTGAGCGCGGCGAGCGAATCAGTGAGCATGGTCCGCCTGCGGTCACCCCCTCCGGCGAAGGAGGATCCAGTGAGTGAGCGCGGCGAGCGAATCAGTGAGCATGGTCCGCCTGCGGTCACCCCCTCCGGCGAAGGAGGATCCAGTGAGTGAGCGCGGCGAGCGAATCAGTGAGCATGGTCCGCCTGCGGTCACCCCCTCCGACGAAGGAGGATCCAGTGACCGCTCGTGAGGAGATCCTGGGGCGGGTACGGGCGGCGTTCCCCGGTGGGGACGGCGGGGGCGGGACCGTGCCGCGCGGCTACCGGCGGCGCGCCCCGGTGCCGCGCGGAGACGTGATCGCGCTGTTCGGTGAGCGTCTCGCGGACCGGCGGGCCGCCGTGCGCCACGTGGCGCTCGACGAGCTGGCGGTGGCGATGGCGGCGATGCTCTGGGCGCGTGAGGCCAAGCGCGTCGCGGTCCCCGCCGACCTGCCACGGGCCTGGCTGCCGGGCCTCGACGGCGTGCGCCCGCTCACCGACGACCCGCCGCTCGACCCGGCGGCGCTCGCCGAGGCGGACGGCGTGGTCACCGGCTGCGCGCTCGCCATCGCCGAGACCGGCACCGTGGTCCTCGACGGCGGACGCGCCCAGGGACGCCCGGAGCTGACGCTCGTCCCGCGTCACCACCTGTGCGTGGTGCACGCCGACCAGATCGTGCACACCGTCCCCGAGGCCGTCGGCCGTCTCGACCCGTACCTCCCGCTGAGCTGGATCAGCGGTCCCTCCGCCGGACGCACGCTGGAGATCCTCGTAGTGGAGGACTGGTAACTGACAGGGCTGTGTGGTCGTCTCCCGTCGTAGGCTCACGGGTTCTCTTAAGGGTCCGTGATGTTTCGTGGCTGGTCGCTCGAGGGCGTCGAGTTGCGGTGGTTGGTCACGATGGCGAAAGCGGGTGTGCTCGATGGTGTTTCGCCGGTGGGCGGGTGAGGCCCTGACGGTGCTGGCCTCGCTCGAATTTTCGAATGACCGAGCGGATTGCGGATACGGGTCGTTACCGTGCGTGCATGCTTGGTTGCGTGTCATCCGGTCGTGTCGTATGAGCCGGAAACTTCCGTTGGCTGAGGGTCAGGTGGCCCGGACCGCGACCGCCCGGATGCTGCTGCGTGGCGGGGTCGATGAGAAGACCGGTGAGGCTCTGACGGCGCGGATGGTGGCTGAGCGGGTGGGCTGGGCCGCGGATCTGGTCGCGGGGATGACCGCCGGCCTGCTGGCCGAGCATTGGAATGCCGGTGATGTGGCGGTGCTGGCCGGTGGGGTGGATGGCGCGGGTCGGGTGTTGCCTGCGAATGCGTGGATGGCGTTGCGACGTTTGGGATGGGGCGCGACCCCCTCTGAGGGGATCAAGGTCAATGACCGGATCGTGCGGATGGCGCAGGAACAGGCCGGGCGGATCCTGCGTGGTGCGCAGCACCGCGTCCAGCTGACCGCCGGAATCTTGGCGACCTGGCCCGCCGAGGCGGGAAAACGCACGCCGGCTGAGTGGGACGCCGTCCGTGAGGCGATCCCCGGCGGCCGATCCCTGCCCGGCAGCGTGATCAAAGCACGCACACGGCAGATCATGGCCTTCGCCGAGAAGTATGGGCGGTTTCCGGTCGATGTGTTCGAGCTGGAAGAGGTGCCGGGTGCGGCGCGGATGCTGGTGCTGGCGGCGGTGGACCGCCAGCAGGCCACCTTGGAACGTGCCGACGAGGACCCGGCCAGGGTGCTGGTGCGGCTGCAACTGCCCCTTCGCCCGGATCCGCGTTCCTACGCCGACTGGACCTGGGTGGCCTGCCCGCTCACGTTGCCGCCCACCGTCCCGCCTGATGCGGTGCCGCACCTGCCCACACTCCGCCCCCAAGACCAGAAAGTAAGCGTGGACCTGGCGTTCTCCCACCCCGTCCCCAAGGCTGAGGGGAAGGGCCACACGACGGCGCTGGGGGTGGACTGGGGCCTGAACACTCTGCTGGCGGCAGGCGCGGTGCACCGCCGCAATGACGGCACCATCACCACACTCGGGGCCGGAGCGATGTTCCGGGCCGCCGGGGTGATGGCCCGTCAGCACAGGCTACGCCGCCACGGCGAACGCCTGCACGCCAAAACCGACACCTACGCCCGCCTCATCGGTGATCGGGAGGGCCACTACCTGGCCGCCAAACACGCCGTCCTGACGGCCGAACGCCGACACGTGGCCGATCGCCGGTCCGGTTTGAACGACGCACTGGCCTGGTCGGCCGCGCGGTGGACGGTGGATCAGGCGATCGCTGCGGGCGCGAGCGTGATCTATGTGGAGGATCTGCGGTCGATGGAGGTCAAGGGCATGGGCCGCACCCTCAACACCCGCCTGTCCCAAACGGTGCGTGGGCAGATCGCCGAAGACATGCGGCACCTGGCCGCCGAGACCGGCATCGCTGTGGTCACCGTCCCCGCTCCCAACACTTCCAAGCACTGCCCGCAGTGCCTGGTCCCTTTGCGGCACTGCAAGGCACCCGACCGGCCCACCACACCCGGATGGAAATGGGCGATCTGCCCCGACCCGCAATGCGGCTGGCAAGGCGACCGCGACCAGAGCGCCTGGCGGCGTATCGCCGCCCGAGGCCTCACCCACCAGCACACCACCACCATCGACCGCGCCACCGGCCACATGACCATCCCCCGCGTCATCGACACACTCGAAACCAGCGCGGTCATCGCGTCGACCGTGCCTTCTCCAGCCGGCGGGGGTGACCGGTCCAAGACCGGACCCACCCCGCACCGATCCCCACGCCCCGTGCCCAGGCGACGCGGGGCACCCTCCACCCCCAGCCCCCGCAGGCCGGCAGGTCAGCGTCCGGAGGGACACGCTCACACGGACCCCAGACCGCCCCGAGCGGCCTGCCGGTACCAGGGCGTGCGCACACCCGTGCACACGATCAGCTCAAGCACCCCCACCAGTCGGAACCGTCCACGGCACCGACCCAAGGGAGCGGCACTGGGCGCAGGCTTCCACCTGCACGCCCACGCCACCCCACCACGATGGGCAGATCCCCCGATCACAACACTTAATGTGACTACGGATCCCTAAGCTGATCAGAGACGCTGCATCCTTCACGTGATGGACAGGAGGCCGGGGTGGCCGAGACGACGGTGGCCGAGGTGATGGCCGAACTGGCCGCCCTGGAGGACCCGAAGACACGCGAAGTGAACGAGAGGCACGGTGACGATCACGGGGTGAACCTCGGCAGGCTGCGGGCGTTCGCGAAGCGGCTGAAGACCCAGCCGGAACTCGCGCGCCGGCTCTGGGAGACCGAGGACACCGCGGCGAGGCTGCTGGCGCTCCTCATCTGCCGTCCCAAGGCGTTCGAGCGTGACGAGTTGGACGCCATGGTGCGCGACGCGCGTACCCCGAAGGTGCACGACTGGCTCGTGAACTACGTGGTGAAGAAGAACCCGCACGCCGAAGAGCTGCGCGTGGCCTGGTCCGCCGATCCGGATCCCGTCGTCGCGAGCGCCGGCTGGGCGCTGACCACCGAACGCGTGGCGAAGAGGCCCGAGGGCCTCGCCCTCGCAGGCCTGCTCGACGTCATCGAGGCGGAGATGAAGGACGCCCCGGATCGCCTGCAGTGGGCGATGAACCACTGCCTGGCTCAGATCGGGATCGAGCACGCCGAGCACCGCGCCCGTGCGATCGACATCGGCGAGCGCCTGGAGGTGCTCAAGGACTACCCGACCCCTCCGAACTGCACGTCTCCGTTCGCGCCCGTCTGGATCAGCGAGATGGTGCGCCGACGGCAGGACGACCAGGGCGTTCGCGCGTGAGCTCCGCTCAGCCCGTGCGCGCGGCGCGCTCGCGGATCCAGCCGGGGCCGATCTCCTCCAGCGTGTAGCCGTTCCGGTACGTGCGCGGGCGCGGTGTCTTCGGCATCGACGCCGGGCGCGCCGGCATCAGCCGGACCAGCAGCGCGCGGGCCCGCAGCGCGCGGTCGGCGGCGACCTCCAGCGCGCGCGGCGCGCCGCGCAGGCCCAGCGCCTCCCGCAGCGGCGCGTCGGTCATCGCGATCACGCCGCTGCGCGCGAGCGGCCGCGCGAAGCGGGGGAACCAGCCCTGGAAGATGGCGATCGTCGCATCGGCCACGCGGCGGCTCGGCTCGTTGAAGGCGAAGTGCTCGCGCTCGTAGCCATCGAGCAGGGCGGCGAACTCCTCGTAGGTCTCCGGGATGTTCTTCAGGCCCATGAGGCGGCCCATGTGCCGGAAGGTGTTGACCGTCGCCCGCACCTCGTGCCGGCTGTACGGCCGCCAGCCGTACCGCGAGATCCACCGCACCGGCACGACCACGAAGGTCGCCAGGACGTAGAGGAAGTCGTCGTTGCTGATCGGGTACCTGCCGTGGATCCGGTTCATGTGCCGGATCGCCGCCCGTCCCCGCGGGGAGTCCATGCCGCCGTCGCGCGTCGTCTCGTACAGCAGGACGACGGTGTCGTCGTAGCGCTTCTGACCGTGGTCGGCGAACTCGCGCGTCCGGTCGAGCAGTCCGCCGATGGAGGGGACGGCGTAGGTGCGGAAGAGCGCGAGTTCGAGCGCGCGGGTCACGTCCCAGGGGAACTCGTACTCGGTGCTGATCCGGTAGATCTCCTGGTAGTCGCTCTCGGGGTCGAGCCGCTGGATCTGCCGGAGCCGGGAGTAGCGGGCCATGCGAGCCCTCCGGGGGTAAGAGTTCGCTTACAGGGGATCGGCGCGAGCATCGTACGGGACGATCCGCCCCGGTGCTGTGGCAGGGCTCACAGTCACCGGGCGGCCGCACATCGTGGCGGACGCCGATCAGGCGATCGCGGCCAGCACCCCGTCCAGGCCCGCGCGGAACCGGCCGTCGCGGTCCAGATCCGGCGCCGTCTCGGCGGCCTGCTCCCGCGCGTCGAGTGCGACCACGCCCAGGAGGTAGCCGAGGAGGGTGTGCGCGCCGACCGCCGCCTCGGCCTCCGTGCGCCCGGCGGTGCGCAGCAGGTCCTGGACCGACTGGGTGGTGGCCATGAGCGCTCCGGGGTTGCGCCGGGTCACGATGAGCGGCATGACGCCGACGTGATCGAGCAGCCGGTCGCGGTAGCCGCCGGCCCACGCGCGCAGCCGGTCGCGCACGTCACCGGCGCCGGGCGGCACCGGGTGCGCGGCCACGTGCGCGATCAGCTGCTCCAGCAGTTGTTCCTTGCCGTGGGGGAGATGGTGGTAGATCGCCATCGCCTCGACCTCCAGGGCATCGCCCAGCCGGCGCATGGTGAGGCGGCCGAGCCCCTGGCCGTCGATGAGGTGGAGCGCGGTCTCGATGATGCGCTCACGGGTGAGCGGCGGTCGCTGCGACATGATCGCACCTTACTATGTAAAGGCGGCGGCCGGGAAGTGTCCCCGCCGCGTGTCACCCCGCGTCACCCTCTACCCTTGGCTCGGGACAGCAACGAAGGAAGGAGCGCCGTCATGAGCGAACGCAGTGAGCGAATCGAAGACACAGCGCTCATGGTCACTGCTCCGACGAAGGAGGGCTCATGAGCCTGGGTCGTAAACCGAGCCCGGAGGTCGCCGAGCGCTACGCCGCCGACAAGGAGCTCGCCGCCGGCCTGCGTGACAGGCTCGCCGACGCGCAGGAGGCCGAGAGCCGCCTCCGCTCCGCCCAGGCCGAGCACCGGCCGTACGAGGACGTGCGCGAGCTCGCCATCGCCTACGACCGCGCGCTGTTCGACGCGCTGGCCGCCGCGAACGCCGCCGAGCGCGTGGCGATGGGGACCAAGACCTACGAGTCCGGCGACGCCAAGCAGCGCCGGGGCGCGCAGATCGCCGCTCGTCGCGCGCGGGCCAAGCCGTCGGTGCGGCCGTACACCGACGAGGCCGACCGGCTGCGGTCGCTGCGCGAGGCGCACAAGCTGAGCTTCCGCACCAGCCCGTCCATCGCGAGCTGAGCCGGCCGTCTCGTAGATCGTTCGCTTGCATCCGGTCATCAGCACGGTGACCTGACGGCGGGGTCGCGGTCCCGCTGGGCACACTGGGCGCAGACGTTGATCGTCTCGTGCGCTCGTGCCCGTGGAGCCGCGGCCGGCCGTAGCCATCGAACGTAGCCATCGAACGCTTGCGCGTGGGGGTGACGCGACCAGCGTGAACACGGCGTACCGAAGTGACACGGGCCGTCCGACTCTGAGAATCTACCGACTCAGAGAATCGTCGTGGGCCACAGCGCCCGGTCCGCTCGCGGCGAAGCGAGTCAGTGGGAAGTGCTCTGTCCGGGGGGATCACGTGGAGCGCACGCCGCCAGATCGGCGCGACCTTCTGCGCGCGTGCAGAGAGGGCGTCGTCGCGATCTGTGAGCTGGCCGCGCACTTCTCCGACTGGTCCGTGCCCACGCCGTGCCGGGAGTGGGAGGCCATCGACCTGGCCGGTCACCTTCGCTGCGTGGCGGAGAACTTCCACGAGTACCTCAACGACGCCCCGTCCAGCCGGCTGTCCCGGCTGTTCGCCCAGGACGCCCCCGCCGCCCTTCTCGTACGCCAGCTCTCCCGGCAGAACGCCGCGGAGCTGGCCGTGCTGCCGCCCGCGACGGGCCGCGAGCACATCGTCGCGTTCGCCGTCTCGGCGGAGGCGTACGCCGACCGGCTGCCGGACGTGTGGGACGAGGCGTACCTGTCCTACCGCGGCACCAAGCTGACGGCGGGCGACTACGCCGGCGCGGTGTGCGTCGAGTGGCACCTGCACGCCTGGGACCTCGCCCGCGCCCTCGACAAGGACCACCGCCCGAGCCGGCCCGACGTCATCGAGGCCGCCTGGCGCACGGGCGTGCCGCATCTGCCCGCACCGGCCGGGGGAGACCGCTGGGAGGCCGTCCTGCGCGCCTCCGGCCGGGCTCCCGACTGGCAGCCCACCTGACGCCTTCTGTCAGCGCGGCGTAGGCACACCGCAGCCATCGATCAGCGCCCTGTCAGCACACCCGGCGACGCTCCGGGTGATCGAGACGACAGGGAGAGTGTCATGCGGAAGGTTCTCATCGTCGGTGCGAGCATCGGCGGGCCGGCGGTGGCCCACTGGCTGGGGCGGTACGGGTTCGAGGTCACGGTCGTGGAGCGGGCGGCCGGTCTGCGGCCCGGTGGCCAGGCGATCGACGTCCGGGGCCCGGCGGTCGAGGTGGTCCGGCGCATGGGGGTGCTGGAGGAGGTCCGCCGCCGGAGCACGGACCTGCGCGGCATGTCGATGGTCGGCGAGAACGGCGAGGAGCTGTTCCGCACGACCGATCGGACCGCGAGCGGCGGCGACGTGGACGGTCCGGACGTGGAGATCCTGCGCGACGACCTGGCGGCGATCCTCGCCGGCGCCGGTGAGGCCGAGTACCTCTTCGGCGACGCGGTCGTCGCGCTCGACCAGGACGCCGACGAGGTACGGGTCGGCTTCCAGAGCGGTACGCGGCGGACCTTCGACCTGGTCGTCGGCGCGGACGGGGTGCACTCCTCGACGAGGCGGCTGGTGTTCGGGCCGGAGGAGGACCATCTGCGGCACCTCGGCAGCTACCTCGCCGTCTGGACGGTGCCGAACTACCTCGGCCTGGACCGCTGGGAGGTGGTGTACCCGATGAGCGGCGACCTCTGGGGCGCGATGGTGATGAGCGTCCGCGGCAACCGGGAGGCGAGGGTCTACGTGGGCTTCGACACGGATGTGCCGCCCGCGACGTTCCTGCCCTCGGACGTGGGCGAGCAGAAACGCCTGGTGGCCGAGTGGTTCGCCCACGCGGGCTGGGAACTGCCGCGGCTGCTGAAGCACATGGAGGACGCACCGGACTTCCACTTCGACGCCATGGCGCAGATCCACCTGGACACGTGGTCGCGCGGCCGGGTCGCGCTCGTCGGCGACGCAGGGTACTGCGGATCGCCCGCCTCGGGCCAGGGCACGAGCATGGCGCTGGTCGGCGCGTACGTCCTCGCGGGCGAACTCGCGCGGGCCGGCGGCGACCACGCGGCGGCCTTCGCGGCGTACGAGCGTGAGTTGCGCGACTACGTCGCCGGCAACCAGGCCCTCGCACTGGAGAACCAGGCCCGGCGGCGGGAACAGGCGAAGACCGGCGATCACGCGCTTCCGGAGAACCCGCGAGAGGTCGTCGACGCGTACCCGCTGAAGGACTACTGACCGGCGGCGGAGACGACCTCGCCCCCGGCGTCGCGGCCCGGCCGTGACCGCGGACGGCATAGGCGGCTCGAGCCGCCGGCCGACAGGCACTTCGCCTCCCGGGCCACGCTGGGTGACGACGTGCTCATGGCGGAGCGGCGTCCCCTGGTACGGACGCCGCTGCAGGGCCTCCAGGCGCGCGGCGAGCACCGCGCGGGGTACGTCGAGGTGGGCGGGAGGTCGCGGTCCGGCGCGCCCGGAACCTTTCTGTGCGCGGTCGCGTGGCGGCCCTGTCGGCGACGCTGGGGGAGCCGAGGGCCGAGAACCGACGTCTTCTGGCAACTCGTCGATCGCGACCGAGAATGACTGCCTGATGGGCTGCGAGCCCGGCCGGCCGCGCTGCTCGGCGCGATCACGGGTGGCCGGAGGTGGTCGGCCTGCTCGTGGCCACCTCGTCCTGCCGGCCACGAGTACCTCACCGGCGAGGAGTCTCCTTCCTGGTCTCCCTGCCGGTACGACGGCTCACCACCTCGTCGCGAGCGATCCCCTCTCTCGGCCGCCCTGGCGACGACACCGCGCGCTTCGGGGGCGGGGCTGGAGGCATCCTCGGCTGGACCGGTCCAGGTCGCGCACGCCGCACTCGTCGTCTTTGTGAGTCCCGCACCAGTCGGCGCGATCGCCGCTACGCTCATCGGTAGAAGTTCGTGCGTCAAGTGAGGGTGTGGTACAAGAACCGTCGGTTATTTCTTGTAACGCCCCCGCACCGACGCGCCGGGAGGTGAGGCGTCAGACTGTCGGGCACCCCTCGGTGGAAGGCTGACCGTGTTCTTCTGGTTGCTCAAGCACATCCTGCTCGGCCCCTGGCTGCGTCTGTTGTTCCGGCCCAAGGTCGTCGGCACGATGCCCAAGCGTGGGCCGGCCATCATCGCCTCGAACCACCTGTCGTTCTGCGACTCGCTGTTCCTGCCGCTCATGGCGCCGGGGCAGCTGGTCTTCATCGGCAAGGACGACTACTTCGTCCGCAAGGGCATCAAGGGCCGGCTCATGGCCGCCTTCTTCCGCGGCGTCGGCACGATCCCGGTGGACCGTCGCGGGGGCAGTGAGGCGGCCGACGCCCTCAGCACGGCGCTGCGCGTCCTGCAGGAGGGCCGGCTGTTCGGCATCTATCCCGAGGGCACGCGTTCGCCGGACGGCCGGCTGTACCGCGGCAAGACCGGCGTCGCGCGGCTCGCGGTGGAGTCCGGTGCGCCGGTGTACCCCTGCGCGCTCATCGGCACCGACGACATCCAGCCCACCGGTTACCGCATGCCTCGCAAGATCATGCAGCCGGTGATCAAGCTCGGCGAGCCGCTCCGGTACGGCAAGGACGCCGATCTGCGCAAGGCCACCGACGAGATCATCGCGGCGATCCAGGCGCTATCCGGCCAGGAGTACGTCGACGTGTACGCCTCCACGATCAAGAAGGGCTGACGAAGCCGGACTCGTAGGCCGCGATCACCGCCTGTGTACGGTCGCGGGCCCGCAGCTTGGCCAGCACGTTGCCGACGTGTGTCTTGACCGTCTCCACGCTGACCACCAGCTCGCCCGCGATCTCGGCGTTGGACAGCCCGCGGGCCATGAGCGTGAGCACCTCACCCTCGCGGTCGGTGAGGCGCGCCGTGCGTACCCGGTCGGCGTCGCGGCCGCTCGCGTGCCGGGCGGCCAGCCCGCGGATCGCGGCGGGGAACAGCAGCGAGTCGCTCAGCGCCACGGTGCGCAAGGCCTGGATGATCTCCTCGGTCCGGGCGCGCTTGAGCAGGAAGCCGCTCGCGCCCGCCCGCAGCGCCTCGTACACGTAGTCGTCGTTCTCGAACGTGGTGATGACGAGGATGCGAGGCGGCTCCGGCACCGTGGACAGGATGGTCCGCGTCGCCTGGATGCCGTCCACCCTGGGCATCCGGACGTCCATCAGCACCACGTCGGGGCGCAGGGAGCGCACCAGGGGGAGTACCTCCGCGCCGTCGCCGGCCTCGCCCACGACGGCGAACCCGGGCTCCGCGTCGATGATGGCCCGCAGGCCGGTGCGGATCAGCACCTCGTCGTCCACGATCAGAACGTCGGTCACTGGCCCCTCACACTCTCCCGCTCCACGCCGTCGCCGGCCGCCTCTCGGTCCTCCACCGTCTCGCCGGACCAGGGCACGACCGGGAGCGTGACGGCGACCCGCCAGTGCCCGTCGTCCGCGCCGGCGGTCATCCGGCCGCCCAGGACCGCGACGCGCTCGCGGATGCCCCGCAGCCCGTGCCCGCCGCCCGTACGGGGCGGGGCGGACGCGTGGAGCGGATTGGTCAGCTCCAGTACGAGCCGCGAGGCGCGCACCGCCAGGCGTACCGTCACGGGCACCTTGCCGGCGTGCCGCAGGGCGTTGGTGAGCCCCTCCTGCACGATCCGGTACGCCTCGCGGGACACCACCGGCGGAACCTCCTCGACGCGGCCGAGGTCCGCGTGCACCTCGACGCCCGCTGACCGGGTCTGCTCGAACAGCGCGGGAAGGTCCGTGAGGGTCCGCTGGGGCGTCTTCGCGCTCATGTCCTCGCGCAGCAGTCCGAGGACGTGGTCGAGGTCCTCCAGGGCGGTGCGTCCGGTCTCCTCGATCGCGGTGAGCGCACGCCGGGCGAACTCGGGGTCGCTGTCGAGCAGGCGTGCCGCCGCGGCCGCCTGCAGCGTGGTGACGGTGAGCGCGTGGCCGACGGAGTCGTGCAGCTCCCGTGCCAGCCGGTTGCGTTCCAGCAGCGACTCGGCGCGCCGTTCCAGATGGGCCAGCCGGTCGGCGGCGGAGGGGCCGAGCAGCAGGGGCGCGAGCCGTGCGAACAGGGCGCCGGCCCCGGCGCCGAGGTAGGCGATCGCGGGCAGCGTCAGCAGCGCCGCGGGCACCGACCAGGACGGCGCGAACACCAACGTGTGGCCGAGGAACCGGCGGGTGGCCGCATGGTCGAGGAACGGCGTCTCCAGCAGGAACAGCATCATCGGCACGCCGAACACCACGGCGAAACCGATGGTGCCGCCGACACCGATGTGCAGCAGCCACCAGACGGCGGTGCGGCGGCGCGAGCGCCATGACCGCAGGCCCTCGGGCGTCTCCTCGGGCAGCCGCACGCCCAGCAGCGTCTCGGCGGCGGTCCGGCACAGGACCCGTACGGCCGGGATGAAGGCGACGGCGCCGGAGATGACGATGAAGGAGACCAGCATGCCCAGCGCGCCGATGAAGCCGCGCGTCGGCTGGTCGCTGACGTGCCGCATGATCTGCACGAGCGCGGCGTAGATCAGCACGTACGGCACGAGCAGCGCGGTGCCGCCGAGGAGGAAGGTCCAGCGCCGGTAGGTGGTGACGCTCACGAGCGGGCGGACCACGGATCTCATGTCGTCGATCCTGACAGAGCGTGCCGTCCGCCGCCTCCCCCGTGCGAGCGAGGCCGAGTCCCCTTCGCGCGCCGGTGTGGCGGAATAACGACGGGTTGGTATACGCTAACGATGTTGCCGAGGATTCCGGTTCATCCGGATAGGCGCTCTTCCCAGCCGATATGGCTGCGTCTTTCTCGCCCCCTTCTTGCTCCGGGCGACCGAACCTCCTCCGCGAGATCGATGTTTCTCTCGTCGGTTTCCGGCGTGCCTGTGGCGCGCCTCCAGGCCGCGTGTCCTTTTCCGCGTGCCCTTTCTCTGATCTTCCCGCCGAAAGGATCCCCTGATGAGCACGATGATCGAATCCGCCGCCGCGACCCGGCCGGCGGACTCCAGGCCCCCCGAGGAGAACCCGCCCGCCCCGGTGTCGGGCATCCTCGACGTGGGGGACAAGAATGCCTTCGTCCGGGTCACCGGCTACCTGCCGGGCCCCGGCGACACCTACCTGTCCGCCGCCCAGGTCGCGCGGTACGGGCTGCGCCCCGGCGACCACGTCGAAGGCGCCGCGCGCTCTCCCCGGCCGGGCGACCGGCGCGAGAAGTTCCGCAACCTCGTCCGCCTGGACACCGTCAACGGCCGCCCTGCGAACGATCCGAACAACACCGACAAGAGGCCGGAATTCGCCGACCTGACGCCGTTGTACCCACAGGAACGCCTGCGCCTGGAAACGGGCCGCGACGACCTGACCGGACGCATCACCGACCTGATCGCCCCGATCGGGAAAGGCCAGCGCGGGCTCATCGTCGCACCGCCGAAGGCGGGCAAGACGATGGTGCTCAAAGCCCTCGCCAAGGCCGTGCGCGCCGCCGACCCCGAATGCCACCTGATGGTCGTCCTGGTGGACGAACGGCCTGAGGAGGTCACCGACATGCGGCGGTCGGTGGACGCCGAGGTCGTGCACTCCACCTTCGACCGGCCGGCGAGCGACCACGTCGCGGTCGCCGAGCTGGCGATCGAGCGAGCCAAACGGCTCGTCGAACTCGGCCGTGACGTGGTCGTCATCCTCGACTCGATCACCCGCCTCGGCCGGGCGTACAACCTCGGGGCGCCCTCGAACAGCCGGATCCTCGCCGGTGGCGTCGCGACGAGCGCGATCCACCCGCCGCGCCGGTTCCTCGGCGCCGCCCGCAACATCGAGGACGGCGGCTCGCTGACCATCCTCGCGTCGGTGCTCGTGGAGACCGGCTCGCGCATGGACGAGGTGTTCTTCGAGGAGTTCAAGGGCACCGGGAACATGGAGCTGCGGCTCCGCCGTGACCTCGCCGACCGGAGGATCTTCCCGGCCGTGGACATCGCCCCCTCCGGCACGCGCCGCGACGACCTGCTGATGTCACCGGCGGAGCTGGAGGCGGTCAACCGCCTGCGCCAGGTCCTGACCGCCCTGGGCCCCCAGGAGGCCCTCGAACTCCTCATCGGCAAGCTCCGCGACACCTCGTCCAACGCGGAGTTCCTCACCCAGATCCTGCGCGAAGCCGCGCGCTGACCCGCATCACCACCACTCGACGGCCGGCCCGCTCCGTATGAAATAGGCGTAGGGAAATTCGCCGATCATGTCGTTGAGAGGTGCGGCCCACCCGTCCCGGCCGTTCACGGCATAGACGTCGTCCAGGTGCACGGCGTTCATGTAGCGAGGAAACCTCGATGAGTGGTCCGCCAGGTAGAGGAACCCTCGGGAGCCCGGCACGTAGCTCATCTGCTCCAGGATCTTCGCCGTCCCGGTGACATTTTCGAACTGGTAAGGGCGGCCGGGGTCCCATCGTCTGCTCGCCAGTCCTTCAACGAAGGTGTCGAAGTCCATCTCGTATGCTGGTTTGCCGGCGACCGACACCTTCTTCGTGGTGAGGAAGTCGTCTATCGCGAGCGCACTCGACCAGGAAGGCTCTTGCTGCAGAACGCCCCCGACGAGCTTTGTGTTCTGGCCTCTGAGGGGATTCACGTTCCTGGCGACGAAGTTCATCACCTCGCCCGTGCAGTTGTTCCACTTCGACCTTCGCATGTACGCCGCGACATCGCTGATCCTCTGGTGGCCGAGACGCAACCACTCCTCTTCTTCGCGGGTGACGTTCTCAAAAGGATTCTCTCCGCGGAGGGTGCCGTCGACGAAACGACCCCTGACGCCCTCGGTGTCCCGAGGTAGGAGGTGGTTCACGTTATCGGTGACGTCCTTGTAGGCGTGAGAGATTCCTCTTGCCGCGTTAGAGGCCCCCTTCGCGCCCGTGTGGAAAAAATCTCCGGTTGCACGGAAAATCGTTTTCGCGAGGTTCTTTCCTTCTGCGCCACCGACCATGCGAATCTCCTGTGGGGGCATACGGGAGGTCGGCCGAAATCCCGTACGCGCCATCGTGCTGATCGCACGACATCGCAGCCCCCGGCCAGGTGCCGGCTTGGCGGCGGAGCCGACCGGGGGAGGGCGTTGACGACGGCCGACGCATGGTCGGCATCATACAGACATCAGTGTCTCTTCGACGGGCGAAGCGTGCCGCCTCCGCCCGGCCGGGTTCTAGTCGACGGTGACGCTCTTGGCCAGGTTGCGCGGTTTGTCGACGTCGTGGTCGAGCGCGACCGCGGCGTGGTACGCGAGCAGCTGCAGCGGGATCGGCAGCAGGATCGCGTCGAGTTCCGGCTCGTTCTTGGGCACGACGACGGAGTCCTCACCCGCGTCGGTGTGGCCGATCGTGATGACCCGGCCGTGCCGGGCGCGGATCTCCCCGAGCGTCGAGCGGTTCTTGTCCAGCAGTTCGTCGTCCGGCACGATCGCGACGGCCGGCAGGTCGGGGCTGATGAGAGCGAGAGGCCCGTGCTTGAGCTCGCTCGCCGGGTACGCCTCCGCGTGGATGTAGGAGACCTCCTTGAGCTTCTGCGCCCCCTCCCGCGCGACCGGCCAGCCGCGCACCCGGCCGACGAACAGCATGCTGCGGTACTTCGCCAGGTCCGCGGCGAGGGCGGCGATCCGGTCCTCCTGCCGCAGGATCTCCTCGATCTGGCCCGGCAGCGCCCGCAGGCCCTCGGCGATCCGCCGCCCGTCGGCGGGGGACAGGTCGTGGATGCGGCCCAGATGCAGGGCGAGCAGCGCGAACACCACGGCCGTCGAGGTGTAGGCCTTGGTGGAGGCCACCGCGATCTCCGGTCCGGCGTGCAGGTAGATCCCGCCGTCGCACTCGCGGGCGATCGCGCTGCCGACCGCGTTGACCACTCCGAGGACCCGGCCGCCCTTGCGCCGGAGCTCCTGGACGGCCGCGAGCGTGTCGTACGTCTCGCCGGACTGGCTCACCGCGATGTACAGCGTGTCCGCCTCGACGACCGGGTTGCGATAGCGGAACTCCGAGGCGGGTTCGGCGTCGGCCGGGATGCGGGCCAGCTCCTCGATGAGCTGCGCGCCGACCTGCCCGGCGTAGTACGCCGAGCCGCAGCCGAGGATCTTGACCCGGCGGATCGCCCGCGCCTCGCGCGGGTCCAGCTCCAGCCCGCCCAGGTGCGCGGTGTGGAACCGGCCGTCGAGCCGCCCGCGCAAGGCGCGCTCGACCGCGGCGGGCTGCTCGTGGATCTCCTTGCGCATGAAGTGCGTGTAGCCCTCGGCGTCGTAG
The DNA here is from genome assembly GCF_050936355.1 of Actinoallomurus sp. CA-142502. Taxonomy (NCBI): domain Bacteria; kingdom Bacillati; phylum Actinomycetota; class Actinomycetes; order Streptosporangiales; family Thermomonosporaceae; genus Actinoallomurus; species Actinoallomurus sp. CA-142502. The sequence goes on along the minus strand of NZ_JBNJMY010000001.1, from coordinate 5,784,422 downwards.
GCGGCGTCCTCGGTCTCGATGACCGACGGCTCCTTGCGGGTCGCGCGGGCGTCGAGCGTGGACGTGCGGAACCCGTCCGGGCGGATCGTGGCGAGCTCGCCGTCGTCCAGGTGCACCACCTGGCGCGTGTAGCGGACCAGCGCGGCGACGTCGGAGGCCGCGTACATCTCCTTCTCGCCGATGCCGAGCACGACCGGGCTGCCGTTGCGGGCGACGACGAGCACGCCGGGGTGGCGCGTGTCCACGACGGCGATGCCGTACGTGCCGACGATCTGCGACAGCGCCTCGCGTACGGCGTCCTCCAGCTCGGCGGCGGCCGAGCGCGCGATCAGGTGCGGCAGGACCTCGCTGTCGGTCTCGGAGGCGAGGACGACGCCGTCGGCCCGCAGCTTGGCGCGCAGCTCGTCGGCGTTCTCGATGATGCCGTTGTGCACGACGGCCACGGTGCCGGCGACGTGCGGGTGGGCGTTGTCGTCGCTCGGCTCACCGTGCGTCGCCCACCGGGTGTGGCCGATGCCCGTACCGCCCTTGAACCGGGCGGGCAGGCTCGCCGCGAGGGCGGCGACGCGGCCTGCGGCCTTGCGCACCCGCAGGTCGCCCGAGCGGCCGACGACCGCGAGCCCGGCCGAGTCGTACCCGCGGTACTCCAGGCGTGCCAGCCCCTCGGTCAGGATGGGGACGGCGTCCCCGGGCCCGGTGTAGGCGACGATTCCGCACATGAGTCCTGCCTCTCAGCCGTAGACGATCCGCCGGAGCTGGCGCAGCGACAGCTCCGGCGGAGCCACGCGGCGCTGCGGCAGCTCGGCCGCGACGCGTTCGAAGATCTGGTCGTTGGTGAGCCCGGCCGCCTTCAGCTCGGCGTGCCGCCGGCGGACGAAGTCCTCGGCCGGCTCGGCGAAGTAGGCCAGCACGTCGGCCACCACGCGCGCGGCCTCACCCGCGCTCAGCGACGTCGTACGGGCGAGGTGGACGAGAAGGTCGTCGTACGCGTGGCTGGGCATGTGGCAGGATCTAACCCCATGTGGCGAGAGAAAGCCAAGAATCCTGCCCGATATCGGGCAGGAAACGGGCCTTAGGTCCCTGTAATGGTCCTTCCGTAAAGAGTCAGGCGGTCGCGCCGCCGTCGACGGTGAGCTCGTGTCCGACGACGAACGCCGCCTCGGGCGAGGCCAGCCACAGGACCGCGGCGGCCACCTCCTCGGCCGCGCCGATCCGTCCCGCCGGGACGCGCGCCCCGACCCGTGCCGCGCGGTCCGCTTCGCTCTCGCCGGGGCGCATCGACATCGCGGTGGCGACCGGTCCGGGGCTGACCACGTTGATCCGTACGCCGTCGGCGACGGCCTCGCGGGCGGCGGCCTTGGACAGCGCGACGACTCCGGCCTTGGTCGCGCCGTACGCGCCGAGGCCCGGCACGGCGGTGACTCCGATCGACGCGGTGTTCACGATCGCGCCGCCGCCGTGCGCGCGCATGTGCGCGATCTCGTGCCGGAGCGCCAGCCACACGCCGGTCAGGTTGGTGCCGACCATGGCCGTCCAGTCGTCCTCGGCGATCCCGGTCACCGGCCCGCCCGCCAGGACGGCGGCGTTGTTGAACGCGACGTGCAGGCCGCCGTGACGCTCGACCGTGGTGGCCACGAGCCGGGCGACATCCTCCGATCTCGAGACGTCGGCGGTAACGGCGCTCGCGGTGCCGCCCTCCTCCTTGATGAGCCGCACGGTCGCCTCCAGCGGCCCGGCGCCGCGGCCGGCCACGACGACGGTCGCGCCCTCGCGGGCGAACGCCAGCGCGGTGGCCCGGCCGATGCCGGAGCCGCCGCCCGTCACGAGCGCGACCTGTCCGGGAAAGCGTGCGGTCATGTCCTTCTCTCCTGTTCATCGAGTCCGGCGCCGAAGCGGCGCCAGGGGTGCGGTGAGGGCGAGGGCGGACGCGGCGCCCCGCGGCGCGACCGCGTACCCGCTTCCGGCCTCGCCCGAGTGGGCGTTCGCGATCGCGACCAGGACGGTGAGCCCGACCGGCGGCCCGACCTCCATGGCGCGCCACCGGCCAGCCCCAGATGTCCGGCCGGGACGTTCTCGGTGGCCGCGACCGTCGCGGCGGCGAACGTCACGCCCGCGCCCAGCGGGAAGACGAGCAGCCCGGCGTAGGGCGCGCCGAGACGGGCGAGCAGCAGCGGCCCGGCGGCCGGCAGGCGGCGAACCCCGAGCCGGGGGAGCAGCCGGCCGGCGAGCACACCCGCGGCGGCCAGGGCCGGGGCGGCCACGAACACGGCGCGCGGCCGGAGCAGGTCCGTGAGACGGCCGCCGAGCAGCAGCAGCCCGCCGAAGGACGATCCGTACGCGGATGCGGCGGGCACCAGGTCGCGGGGGCCGGTCCGCAGGTCACGCTGGATCGCGGGGAGCGCGACGGTGATGACGGGGATGCTCGCGATGACCGTGACCTGGATCGTCGCGAGCAGGGCGAAGGCCGCTCTATCGAGACCGATCGTTCTGTTATCGAGGCGTGCGGAGGTGTTGGTCGAGGTCACGGTGAGTCTCCCGGTCAGTCCAGGAGCGACAGGGCCTGGGCGGCCGCGTCGCGAATGCGGGCGGGCTCCGGCGCCGTCCGGCCGAGGACCCGGATGCCCTGGAGCAGCACGAGCAGGAACCGCGCCAGGGCCTGCGGGTCCTTCTCCGCGGCGAGCTCGCCCTGGGCGCGGGCGCGGATGAGCGCCGAGGTCAGCGCGGTCTCCACGGTGTCCCAGCTGGCGGCCACGTGCCGGGCCGCGTGCGGGTCGCGGGGGGCCAGCTCGACCGCGGTGTTCACCACGAGGCAGCCGCGCCGGCGCTCGTCGGTGAGGGACTCCTCGGCGTAGGCGTTCACCAGGGCGCGTACGGCCGGTAGCGCCGGGCCCGGCTGGGACAGCAACTCCACGACGTTCGGGTCGCGGACCTGGACGTACCGCTCGTACGCCTTGAGGTAGAGCTCGTGCTTGCCGCCGAAGGTGGCGTAGATGCTCGCGCGCGCGATGCCGAGGTGCTCCACGAGGTCGGCCATCGAGGTGGCCTCGTAACCGCGTTCCCAGAACAGCTCCATGGCCTTCTGGAGCGCCGAGTCCGGGTCGAACTCCTTGGTGCGTGCCACGAATGGAACCGTAGCCCTATCGAGACCGATCGGTCAATTAAAGGAGCCCGGTCGGTGACACGCGGCCATCGCCTCCCGCTCGCGCCGGCGTGGCCTGCCGGGCGACACGCCCCGGTAGCCCCGGACGTCGGCGAGCGCCAGCACGGCCAGGTTCGCCCCGGCGACCAGGACCGCCAGGGTCAGCAACGGCGCGGCGGCCCCGGTCACCGCGGCGACCGGGGCCGCCACCGCCATCCCGAGCGGCCGGCTGGCGAAGGAGATCAGTGCGTCGAACGAGCCGACCCGGCCCAGCGACTCCTGTGGGATCCGGTGCTGCAGGCTCGTCTCCCACAGCGGGCTGAGCACCCCGAGGCCGAACATCGCCGCGAAATAGGTCGGCGCGACGACCGCCAGCAGCGCGCCGGAGGGGACGAGCGCGGCAACCCCGAGCGCGGCCAGCGGCAGCCCGTACACCGCGCCGCCGAACGCGACCGCCACCAGTGGGCGGCGGATCCGCAGCCGGCTCGCGCAATACACCCCGATCAGCATGCCCGCGGTGCCGGCCTGGGCGATGACCACCCAGGCGGCGTCCCCGCCCAGACGCCGGACCGCGATGACCGGGGCGAGCGTCAGCAGGAACCCCGCCGCCAGATGCCAGACGCCGTGCCCGGTCACGATGGCGAGGAACCACGAGTGCCGCCGCGTCTCCCGCCAGCCCTCGCGCAGCTCCGCGGTGAACCGCTCCCGCTCGATGTGCGGCGTGGCGCGGCGTGGGGCGAGCCCGCCGAGCGTCGCCGCTGAGACCGCGAAGAGCCCGGCGGTGAGCAGCGATGACCAGCCGGGTCCCGCGGCCAGCACCAGCCCGCCGGCGGCGGCCGGGGCGGCCATCTGGGCCAGCCCCTCGGCGACGCCGAGCCGGGCGTTCGCCCGGAGCCGGTCGGCGCCCTCGATGACGCCCGCCACCAGCCGCCGTACGGCCGGGGTCCCGAACGCCACTCCGGCGCCGGTGACGGCCGAGAGGGCGGCCAGCTCCGGGATCCGGGCCGGGCCGCGCAGCAGCTCCACGCCGATCGCGGACTGCGCTGCGCCGCGCAGCAGGTCGGCGGCGAACACCACCCGCTGGGCCGGGAGCCGGTCGGCGACCACCCCGGCGACCGGCAGCAGCAACAGCATCGGGAGCAGCTCACAGGCCAGGACGACGCCGAGCACGGCGGCCGAGCCGGTGGCCCGCACCACGGCGAGCGTCAGGGTCGTCGGGATGAGCGCGGTGGCGAGGGCGGCGTTGGTCCGGCCGAAGATCAGTCGACGCATGCACCGGAAAGTAGTTCGCCGACATATGATTCGTCAACGAACTATTTGCCGACGTAGCATAATGGCCCGTGTGGAGGACTCCGTCGATCACCACCTGGCCCGGTGGCGCGGCAAGGCACCCTACGACGAGCGCACTGAGGCGATCATCACCCGGATGCAGTTCCTGGTGAAGCACGTCCACCAGGCCAAGGACCGCGCCCTGGCCGAGATCGGGCTGCAAGAGTTCGAGTTCGAGACCCTGCACCGGCTGGTCTCTCACGGCGGGTCGATGACGCCCTCCGAGCTGGCGCAGGAGCTGCTGCTGTCACCCGCCGGAATGACCGGGCGGCTGGACACGCTGGAGCAGGCCGGGCTGGTACGGCGGCTGCGCGGCACCGGCGACCGGCGCCGGGTCGAGGTGGAGCTCACCGACGCCGGCCACGCGAAGTGGCTGGCCGCGATGGAAGTGCGCGCCGTGGTCGAAGGCGACATGGTCGCCGCGCTGGACCCGGCCGCCCAGGAGACGCTGGACGCGTTGCTCAGGCAGATGCTCGCCAAGGTGGAGACCGACCGGAACGCCGCCTCCACCCGCTGAACACCGGAGCCCGCGCGGTTTCAGGCGTCGTCGACGAGGCCGAGGTGCACCCGGCCGTCCGCGTCGACCCGCCAGGCGGGGTTGTGGCAGATCTCCCAGACGAGGCCGTTCGGGTCGGCGACGTGACCGTGGTAGCCGCCGAACGCGGCCCGCTGAGGCGACTTCACCGTCCGCGCGCCGGCCTCGACCATCCGCCGTACGGTGACGTCGACGGCGTCGGGGGAGTCCACGTTGTGCGACAGGGTGAGACCGCCGAGCCGGCCGTCCGCCGGAGTGCCCTCCATGTCGGCGACGAACTTGTCCGCGGCGAACAGGCCGAGCACCGTTCCGGGCGCCACCTGGAAGAAGATGATCTCACCGGGCACGTCCAGCAGGGGCCGCCAGCCGAGCCCGTCGCGGTAGAAGGCGCGGGCGGCGTCGAGGTCGGGCGTGGACAAGGTGATGAAATGGGCTCGTTGTTCCATGCCCTCAGCATGGCCGGACCAGGGGATGGCTGTCTTGAACGGATCGGACGCGGGCCTGCCGTCGTGCTACCGCGAGCGGCGTGCGGCCGTGCCGCATCCGTTCGTCGCGTGCTGGTGGGAACAGCGGGTCGGCGACGACCGGGACGGCTACGTCCAGCGGGTGGTGCCGGACGCGTGCGCGGACGTCATCGTCTCCTCGGCCGGTACGGCGTACGTCGTCGGCCCGGCCACGAGCGTGCAGTTGCCGCGCCTGGCGGGCGGTGAGCGTCTGCGGGGGCTGCGCCTCCGTACGGCGGCGATCGGCGCGGCGCTCGGGCTGCCCGCACGGGACCTGCGCGACCTGCAGGTGCCGCTCGCCGAGCTGTTCCCGCACCGGGAGGCGGCGCGGATCGCCGACGACGTACGGGGCGGGCGCCTGCCGTCCGTCCTGGACACCGGCGCCCGGGACCGCCGGGTGGAACACGCGGTGGGCCGCCTGCTGCGGCCCGCGTCGCGGGTCGCCGCCGTCGCGGACGACCTGGGGATCTCCGAACGCCACCTGCGGCGGCTGGTCGCCGACCACGCCGGGCTGGAGCCGTCGACACTCCAGCGGGTCGCGCGCTTCCAGCGGTTCCTGGCACTGTCGGACGGCGGCGGGCGCGAGGCCGGCCTGGCGGAGCTGGCCGGGCGGACCGGGTACGCCGACCAGGCCCACCTCAGCCGTGAGGTGCGGGCCCTGGCCGGCCTGACACCGTCGGCCCTCCTCGCCGAGCGGAAACGTGCCGCTCGGCGAGGAGACGGCCCGATGACGGGACCGCCTCCTCGTTCCGTCTGACGGACGGCGCGGACCGGCGGCCGTGCGGATCAGGCGGCCTCGGCCTCTTCCACCTCGGCCGGCACGATCCCGGCGCGGTGCGCTCCGCCCTGCCGGGCGCGGCGGCGTACGACGAGGGGCAGGAGGGCCATCGCCAGGCCGGCGACGGCCACGAAGGTCACGAAGACCAGGCCGGGCCGGTACGCGTCGAGGACGCTGGCGGCCGTACGGGCCGGGGGACCGGCGGAGATGACGGCGGTGGTGATGGCCAGCACCAGGGCCGCGCCGACCTGCGCGGCCGTCTGCACGAGCCCGGCCGCCAGGCCCTGCTCGTCGTCGTGGATCCCCGCCGTCGCCTGGACGTTGATCGAGGGGAACCCGAGCGCGAAGCCGACGCCGAGCAGGATGGCGGTCGGCAGGATCGCCGTGACGTACACCGGGTGCGTGCCGATCGGCAGGAACAGCACGTAACCGGCGGACATCGCCGCCAGGCCGCCGACGATGAACCGCGCCGTGCCGAACCGGTCGATCATCGTGCCGGCGAACGGCGCGCTGAGCGCGACGAGCAGTCCGGCGGGCAGCAGCGCGAGCGCCATCTTCAACGGGGCCCAGCCGAGCACGTCCTGCAGGTAGAGAGTGATGATGAACTGGAACGACGTGTAGGAGCCGAACAGCGCGACGATGGCGAGGTTGGCCCGCACGAGCGTGCCCTTGCGCAGGATGCCGAGCCGGACCAGCGGGTGCCGCACCCGGCGCTCGACGTACACGAACGCGGCGAGCAGCACGATCACCCCGGCGAACAGGGCGAGCGTCACGGGTGAGGTCCAGCCCCGGGCCGGAGCCGACACCAGGTCGTAGACGAGCAGGAGCATCGCGCCGGTGGAGGTGAGCGCGCCGAGGACGTCGTGACCGCCGGAGGAGGCGGGCGTGTCGCGGGGGATCAGGGTCAGTCCGGCGGTGAGCGCGACGATCGCGATCGGCACCGGCATGAGGAACGTCCACCGCCAGCCGAAGCCGGTCATCAGGCCGCCGAAGATCAGGCCGGAGGAGTAGCCGCTGGCGCCGAAGACCGTGTAGATCGACAGCGCCTTGTTGCGCATGCGGCCCTCGGCGAAGGTCGTGGTGATGATCGACAGTCCGGTCGGGGCGGTGAACGCCGCGCTGACGCCCTTGATGAAGCGTGTGGCGATCAGCAGGGGACCGGAGTCGACGAGGCCGCCGAGCAGCGACGCGACGGCGAACACCGCCAGGGCTATCAGGAAGACCCGGCGCCGGCCGAGGAGGTCCGCGGTGCGGCCGCCCAGGAGGAGCAGGCCGCCGTAGCCGAGGACGTATCCGCTGACGATCCACTGCAGGCTCGAGGTCGCCAGGTGCAGTTCGGTGCCGATCGACGGCAGTGCGACGCCGACCATCGACACGTCGAGACCGTCGAGGAACAGCACGAGGGAGAGCACGGCGAGGACGCCCCACAGGCGTGCGGGCCAGCGCTGCCGTCGGGGCAGGTCGTTATCGGACAGAAGGGAATCAGGTGTCACGGTCGTGGTCACCGGACCGAAGTTACATGCACATGCATTGGATGTCCACGCATTTAATGTGTTTGCATTGAAGCGGGGATGGGTGGTATGTTCCGCCCATGAGCGATGCCGGTGAAGAGGCGGTCGTCCGGCGCTGGCGCGACCTGCTCGCCTGCTACAGCACGGTTTCGTGCGCGCTGGACCGCGCACTGCAGGACGCGCACGGCATCGGCATGAGCGAGTTCGAGGCGCTCGACCGGCTCGTCGACGCGACGTGCGAGCAGCGCCGCATGCACGACCTGGCGGGCGACATGTACCTCAGCCAGAGCGCGCTGTCCCGTACGGTGGCCCGCCTGGAGCGGGCCGGTCTCGTCGGGCGCACCATGTGCGCCGACGACCGCCGCGCGATCTTCGTAACGCTCACCGAGGCCGGCCGCGAACGCCACGCGCAGGCCCGCCGCACGCAGCGCGCCGTCCTCGCCGAGCACCTCGCGCCCGAGCCGGAGCCCGCGCGAGCGGGCGCCTGAGCGGGACCGGTCGCACACGCCGGTTCGGCGCGTGTGGTGCCATCGGCGCGTCGCTCCGCGAGGCGCCCTAGCCGGATGCCCTGCCCGAAGGGCTCGTTACGGTGCGTTGAACCACTGTGGGGTGTCGAGCTGGAACGCGTCGGGTGGCGTGACCCTGCGCAGGTCCTCCACCATGGCCCGCAGCCGGTCCTCGCCGATGGTCTCGGCCCACTGGCCACGCAGGTCCTCGAAGATCTGCTCCGACCGCTCGAGCGCGTCGTAGGCGTGCGGGGTCAGCGTGTAGGTCTTACGGCGCGCATCGCCGGGATCGTGCCCGGGTCGCACATAGCCGAGCCCCTCCAGCGTGTCGATGGTCTTGCCCGCCGCCTGCTTGGAGACGCCCAGCGCCCGGCCCAGGTCGGCGGCCGTGGTCCCGTACCGGCCGCCGGCCCGCATGATGGCCTGGAAGACGAACCCGTGCATGGGTCGCATCCGCGGATGGCCCTGCCGGGCGAGCTCCTCGTGCAGCTCGTCGATGAGCACCCGGAACCCCAGTAGCAGCCGCAGCGGCAGTTCGAAGCCCCGCAGTTTACTTGACACGATGGACAACCTCATTAACCATATAGACAACGACCTTGTCTATATTAGGGATGTGAACCGTGACGCTCGTCCGTCATGCCGAAAGCCGTCGATCCGAGACCCCGAACGCCGTCATGACCACCTTCGCCTCGCCGACCCTGGGCGGTGCGCGATCCTCTGTCTGGCGTACCGAGGTCGAGCCCGGCGTGAAGGGCCCCGTCCACGTCTTCGACGCCGAACAGATCTGGACCTTCCTCGATGGGGAGGCGACCATCGAACTCGACGGCGAAACCTCCACGGCGGGCCCCGGCGACACGGCCGTCCTGCCCGCCCACACCACCCGCCGGCTCACCGCCGGCCCCCAGGGGTACACCGCCATCGTCACGGCTCCCGCCGGCGCTCACGCCTGGACCCTCGGCGACGCCGACAACAAGATCACACCCCCCTGGATCGCCTGACCGGCAGCCCTCGAGATCACGGCCGGTACGCGACTTCTCCGTGGAACCGTGCGGCCCTGATCCGCCGCTCGTGGCAGCCGCGCCGCGGGCCGGGCCGCCGCGGCGGTCGGTTCGTTTCGCAGGTCGCGCCGGAACTGCCCGACGGCGGCGATCACGTTGATGACCAGGGTGGTGGTGGCGGCGTCGGCGGCGGCCAGGTCGTGGGGTGAATTTCGGCCTAGGGCCTGTTTTGTGGATCTTGGTTGAGCCACAAGATGAGGCTGGCGATGGTCACCACACTCCGATAATGAGCAGCGAGTTTTTCATAGCGGGTGGCGAGTCCGCGGAAGCGTTTGAGCTGGTTGAAGCAGCGTTCGACGACGTTACGGCGCCGGTAGATCTCCTTGTCGAAGCCGCAGCGGCGCCATCCGCGGCGGGCACGGGCGGCGAGCTGGTCACGGCGTTCGGGGATGGTGTGGGCGATCCGGCGGCGGCGCAGGTAGAGGCGGATCTTGTTGGTGGAATAGCCCTTGTCGGCGATGAGGTGCAACGGCCGGATGCGAGGCCGCCCCACGTGCTTACGGGGAATCCGGATCGCTTCGATGACCTCGATCAGACGGGTGCAATCGTTGATGTTGCCCCCCGTGATCACGAATGACAGTGGCAGGCCGCGGCCATCGCAGGCCAGGTGGATCTTGGTGGTCAGCCCACCGCGGGATCGTCCGAGCGCCCGGTCCGTTTGGTGATCTTGCTGCCCGTTCGTCCCGGCGGTGTCCCCTTTTTGCGGGCGCCGGCGGCGTGCTGGTGAGCGCGCACGATGGTCGAGTCCACGCAAACGCCCGTCATGTCCACTTCACCGATCGCGTCGTCGTGGACCTGGACATGTTCCAACAGGCGATCCCATGTCCCATCGGCTGACCAGCGGCGGAACCGTTGATAGACCGTCTGCCAGGGCCCGTACCGCTCCGGGATGTCCCGCCAATCAGCGCCCGTGCGGATCTTCCACACGATCCCGTTGACCACCTGCCGGTGATCCCGCCACCGTCCGCCCTGACGCGGATGAGCAGGCAACAACGGCTCAATCCGCGCCCACGCGGCATCACTCAGCTCATGACGACGCACCATGACACGCCATCAACCCACACTCCTCGCCCAAGATCCACAAAACACGCCCTAGGACGGTTTCGCTTCGGGGAAGAAGGCGGGCAGCTTCTCGAGACTGCCGCGCACGGCCTCGGCGCCGTACTCGAACATCTGCCGCTCGTAGTCGTCGACCGCGCTGAGCAGATCCTGGCGGCCTTCGTCGACCTCGATCAGGCGGCGGCGCAGCAGGTCGGCATCGCGCAGCGCGGTGTTCGCGCCGTTGCCGCCGGTCGGGGAGGTGGCGTGGATCGCGTCGCCGAGCAGCGTGACCGGGCCGGACGCCCAGCGCTCACCGGGCTTGACCACCCGGATGGACAGCAGCGTGCTGTTGTCCGGATCGGCCTGCTCGATCAGCGCGCGCAGCTCCGGGTGCCAACCTTCCATCCTGGACAGCACGGCGTCCTTCGCGGTCAGGTCCTCCAGCGAGCCGTTCGGCGGCAGGATCATGGCCCAGCGCACGTAGTCGCCGATGTCGGGCAGCATGACTTCGGGGGCCAGTTGCTCGGCGGCCTGCCTCGGCGGGGTGCGGAAGCGCATCGCGCCGAGCAGCAGGCTGACGCCGTCGCCCGTGATCTTTGAGCCGTAGGCCTTGGACAGGCCGGCGAACTCGTCGGTCAGCGGGGTGCGGCCGATGACGAACCGGACGCCGGTGTCGGTCGGGGCGGTCTGCGGCGACAACACTCCGCGGACCGCGGAGGTGACGCCGTCCGCGCCGACGAGCAGGTCGGCGGTGGCCGGGTCACGGCGGGCGAACCGGGCTTGGACGTTGCCGTCGGCCAGCACGTCGTAGCCGGTCAGCGTGGCATCGGTGTGCACGGTCAGGCCGGTCAGCAACAGGTGCCGCAGCACCTGCCGGTCGACCACGATGCCGGTCCGGCCCGCGCCGAGCTTGCCGATCTCGTTCAGCTGCGGGTCCAGGATCAGCTGCTCGGCGGAGGCGTCCATGACGATCTCGTCCAGCAGCGGGTGCCAGCGCGTCGGCAGGCAGTCGCGCACCGCCTGGAAACCGATCAGGTTCAGCACGAGCCGGTAGCCCTGGAACCGTGCGACGATCCCCGGGTCGCGCTCGAACACGTCGGCCTCGATCCCGGCACCACGGAGACCCTGCGCGAGAGCCAGACCTCCCAGACCGGCTCCGACAACCGAAACTCGCATCACACACCCCCGGGACATTGATACGAACTTAGTTCGTTCAGGACGATCTAAGTTCTACCTCAACGAACTTAGATCGTGTCAAGCTATAGTGGCCGGCATGTCCGCCGATCCCCGCCAACGCCGCGCGGCTCGCCACGCCCAACCCGCGGCGGAGGCCGCCGCGTCGGCACCACGCAAGAAGCCGATCACCGTCGAACGGATCACCGACGCCGCCCTCGAGGTCGTCGCCACCGAGGGGTATGACGCGCTGACCATCCGCCGGGTCGCCGCCATGCTCGGCACCGGTCCGTCGTCGCTGTACGCGCACATCGTCAACAAGGCTGACATCGACGACCTGCTGATCGGGCGGCTGTGCTCGGAGCTGGTGCTGCCCAAGCCCGATCCAGCGCGGTGGCGTGAGCAGATCCGAGACGTGTGCGCCCAGATCCGCGACCAGTACCTGAGGTACCCGGGTATCTCCCGGGCCGCGCTCGCGATGGTCCCCACCAACCTGGAAACCTTGCGGGTGAACGAGGGGATGCTCGCGATCCTGCTCGCCGGGGGTGTCCAGCCGCAGACCGCGGCCTGGGCCATCGACGCCCTCTCGCTCTACGTCGCCGGCTACGCGCTGGAGACCTCCATGATCCAGCAGCGGCGGAAGGACCCGGAGGCGACCTGGGTCCTGACCCGGGACCAACTGGTCGATCGCTTCCAAGCCCTGCCCGAGGCCGCCTTCCCCAACACCAGGCAGTACGCGACCGAACTCACCTCCGGCACCGGACATGAGCGCTTCGACTTCGCCCTGGCGCTGCTCATCGACAACCTCGCCCCGCGGACACCACCCGCCTGACCCCCTTCCGACGCTTCCGCCCCGTCGACGTGCCGTACCCGGCCAGGTCAGGGGGTAGGTGAGCGGCTTGTAGCACAGCGGTAACAAGTGAGACCCAGACCCGAAACGCCCCGTCGTAAAGATCGTGGTCAAGTCGTCTCCGGGGAGAGGGTGAGCGGATGGCCGGCCGCTGCGTCATGGTGGGGTACGGGAGGGCGGCTCGTCGTCCGGCGGAAGCGTGGCCCGGTCGCGCGGGGCCGTACGAACCTTACTATGTAAAGGCGGCGGGTCGTGACACGCCACCCGGGTCGTCCACGATGACCCGGCGCCGGGTCGAGGCGGCCGGATCGTGAACGCCGAGCCGCTGGCCGGGTTCACCGTCGGCGTCACGGCCGCCCGTCGCCACGAGGAGCTGTCCGGCCTGCTGGAACGCAAGGGCGCGCGGGTCGTGTACGCCCCGGCGATCCGCCTGGTGCCGCTCGCGGACGACACCGAACTGCTCGACGCCACCCGCGACCTGCTGGCCGAGCCGGTCGACGACGTCATCGTCACCACGGGGGTGGGCTTCCGCGCGTGGCTGGAGGCGGCGGAGGGCTGGGGCCTGCGGAGTGACCTGGTCAAGCTGCTGGCCGACGCCCGGATTCTCACCCGCGGGCCGCGGGCGAGGGGCGCGGTCCGCGCGGCCGGGGTGACCGAGACGTGGTCGCCGCAGACGGAGCGCTGGGAGGAGGTCCTGCGGCACCTGCTGGAGGAGGACCTCGGCGGGCGCCGCATCGCGGTGCAGCTGTACGGCGAGCCCACCCCGCAGCTGACCGGCATGCTCCGTCGCGCGGGTGCGCGGGTCGTGGAGATCCCGGTGTACCGGTGGGCGCGCAGCGACGATCCGACGCCCCTTCGCCGCCTGGTCGGGCAGGCGGTGGCCGGCACGGTCGACGCGATCACCTTCACGAGCGCGCCCGCGGTCGCCGCCACCCTGGCCGTCGCGGCCGACGACAACCTCGAAGGCCTGCTCCTGGGCGCGCTGCGGACCAATGTCCTGGCCGCCTGCGTCGGGCCGGTCACGGCCGCGCCGCTGGAGGAGAGGGGAGTGGTCCCGATCAGCCCGGAGCGCGCCCGGCTGAGCGCGCTGGTCCAGGTCCTGTCCGTGGAGCTGCCGGCCCGGCGGGCTAGCCGGCTGGCCGTCCACGGGCACGCGCTGGAGCTTCGCGGGCACGCGGTCGTCCTCGACGGCCAGCTCAAGCCGATCGCCCCGGCGCCGATGGCGATCCTGCGCGCGCTGGCCCGCCGTCCCGGGCACGTCGTCTCGCGCGCGGAACTGTGCGGGGTGCTGCCCAGCCGCGCGCTGCCCGGCGGGGCGTACGGCCGGCCGCAGGCGGACGAGCACGCGGTGGAGATGGCGGTGGCGCGGCTGCGGCGGGGTCTCGGCGGAGGCGGGCTGGTGGAGACGGTGGTCAAACGCGGATACCGGCTGGCCTGCGATCCGATCTTCACCGGTGACCGTCCGCTGCCGACCGGGACCTCCGGCTCGCAAGAATCTACAATGTAAAGGCGGGCGGCGGGTCGTCACCATTTTCTTGCGGGAGAGCCCACATCCGGCTGCTACGAGGTCGCCGTCGACTCGACGGTCGCCAGCATGTCGGTGAGCCACGCGCGTTCGGCCGATGAGGTCACCCGGGCGATGTGCTGGATGCCCGCCTGGAAGGGGGAGCGGAGTTCGTCCTGGCGCAGCACCCGGTCGTCGTCGACGAAGAACCCCCGTCGCGGGTCCTGGAGGAACTCCAGGCGCTGCCGGAGCACCCGGGCCTGAGCGTCCGCCGACCGGCAGCAGGTGCAGGAAGGCCGGCAGCACGAAGTACTTGTTACGGTCGCTGATCTCCAGCTCGTCCGGTCGCTCGAGGCGTCGCCGCAGCTCGGCGCGGCCGGCGTCGGTCAGCTCGAAGACGCGGCCCTCCACCACGACAACCAGGCGCTATGCGAGCACCTGGACAGCCGCACCGGCAAGATCGTAGACCTGACCACCCGCAGAGAAGAACGACGCGACGGGCCGGTCATCGGGCCCTGCTGACTCGCTGATCCTTCGGGGGCATCACGTCGATGGCGCGGTTTGGTCGTTGAGAGCTGCGGTGTACCGGTCTTCAGTTGCGAGTGCGCGCAGGAGCGGTCCGGCTAGCCGCCGTGTGACGGCCCCTGGGGCTTGGGTAAGTTCGGCCCAGGTGGCGGTGGTTGTTTCGGCGTAGGTGTCTTCGTCGTAGCGTGCTGGGTTGCCGAAGCCCAGGCTCCTGTGAGTCACACAACTCCAGACCTCGCCATCCGACCTGGGCCTGGGAGGGCCACGTCGCACGCCTCGCCCGCAGGCACCGCCTGGTGCCATATCAGCCCAGCGGGCCAGTCACCGTCGGCGCCGACGGCGTCCATCCGGCGGTCTGCTGGTCACTAGGCCGCGGGCGACCACGCACCCACCTTGACAGTCCGACTGCTGGAACAAATCAACGCAGCACAAGGGGATCCTGCCGAGTGCGTGACCAGCACACGCGCTCTTGCCGCGTCCCTCGGATCGTCACGGCGCCGCATCCAGCGCATCATCGGCAAATTGGAAGAACGCGGCATGGTTAAACGACTACGGAGACCGGACGGCCGATCGCGACTCGATTGCGCCGCATCACTCCGGTCGATGTACGGTGAGCGCCTAGCTGTACGAACCTTTGTGGGAAGGGTGGGCTACTTCGAGTTGCCGAGCCCGCGCTGACGGTCAGGGGCGTCATGCCCATCATCCCTACTTCTTCGGCTCCGGGCCTAGCGGAAACTCCGGGACCTTGTTCCACGACAGCTTCTGCCCGATCTCCTCGGCGACCCGGCCCGCGAGGTGAACGGCCCCGGCCACCGCTCAGTGCTCCAGCCACTCGTCAGGCCATGGCTTAGGCAATGCCTGACCTGGATCCAGGCCTGCGACTCTTCGAGCAGTTGCTCCCAGCCGATCGGCTCCGCCTTCCACCAGCTTTTCGCTCCAACGGCGGGCGGCCTCAGTCGTTCCTCGGCTTGCAACCCGTAGGGGCGCTGGTGGGCGCGGCCGGGGTGTCCGTGCTGATCCTCGCCGCCCAGTACGCCCGCAAACGGGAACTGACCACCAGGATCGCCAGCGCGCCGCGGCCCGGACCGAGGAAGACCAGCGGCAGCGTCGACAGCGCGACGACGGCCGGCCCGGCGGCCAGCACCGTGCGGCTCCCGAGGCGTCCGATGAACCGGCCGGCGGTCACTCCCGCGGCCACGGAGGCCAGGCTCGGCACACCGAAGATCAGACCGGCGGCGACGGCCTCGCTCCCGGCGATTCGATCGTCATCGGGAGCGAGGCCGGCCGGTCCGCGTCAGTGGCAACGGTGGGGTCCGTCCGGTCGCGGCCGTACGGCGCCGAGCTCGTCGGAGTGCCCGGCCTCCAGGCGCGGCCACTGGGCGATGGGGCGTCCGCCCGGCCACGCCGACGCGGGCTGCCAGCGGGGCGAGCCGGCGTCGGACCTGGTGTCGGTGCACTCCTGCGGCCAGGCGGGCGGTGAGTCCTCCCAGGACTCCTGGCGTCCGTACACGGTGAGGTCCATGAGCGCGTAGGCGTAGTCCATCGCCTCGACGCCGCGCCGGGTCGTCCAGTAGGTCTCGAAGACGCGGTCGCCGTCCCGCAGGTAGCAGACCAGGTGGAACAGGCCGGCCTCGCGCCCGGTGAGCAGGCCGCCGAGGGACGGTTGCGCCGAGTACCAGGGCATCCGCCAGCCCATGAAGTCGCGGTAGCGCAGGCTCTCCTCGTAGGAGGTCCGGGGGTCGGCGCCGCCGACGGCGACGTTGCGGCCCTGGCTGAAGACCGCGTAGGTGATGTCGCGCGAGTGCAGGTGGGACAGCTCGGCGACCTGGCCGGCGGAGAAGGTGCAGCCTTCGCACTGCTCGGCCGCGGACCGGGCGGGGTTCCACATGAAGTAGTAGGCGATGAGCTGTCGGCGTCCTTCGAACGTCTCCAGCAGGGTGAGCGGCCCATCCGGGCCGATCAGCTCCTGGTCGGCGTCCACCTCCACCATGGGAAGCCGCCGCCGGGCCGCGGCGATCGCGTCGCCTTCCCGGGTGTGCGCCTTCTCCCGTACGCGCAGCCGGTCCAGTTCGGCCTGGAAGGCGTCCCGGTCGACGACGGGCGGCAGAGCGGAGGGGCGAGGGTCGGGCGCATTGCTCATCGGGACTCCTCAGCGGGTCGGGTCTGGACGGAGTCGCGGTCAGCGCGAGGCGGCCACAAGCGGTTCGCTCCGCAGCGCCGGCCGCGCGTCCGGACGCGGTTCACGGGTTGACCTGTCCCGCCGACGTGTACGTGTTCACGACGATGCCGCACGCGTACGACTTGGAGCGTACGAGCGTAAGCCGGAGACCACCGGCGACGGACCGGAACAGGGACTCGCCGCGACCGACCGCCGTTGGATTGACGTACAACTGATACTCGTCGACCAGGCCCGCGCTGGCGAGAGCGGCGACGAATCCCGTGCCGCCGAAGGCGATCATGTCGGCGCCCGGCCCTGCCTTGAGGCGCGCGATGGTCGCAGCGAGCCCGCCTGCCGCCCATCGGGTGCGCGGCCATCGGAGATGACCGCCTTCGGGGGTAGTGGAGAAAACGATCTTCTCCGCGTCGCCGACCTTACGGGCGAAGGCGAAGTCGGGCTCGTCGGGATGACTTTCAGCGATTCGTGTCCAGTGATCGATGTAGCCTTCCTCGACCATTTTGCGACTGAGGAGTATCCGGTCGACCGCGCGGAACGTCTCGTTGAAGTCTCGCTTGAGCTCGTCGTCCCATGGCCAGTTCTGCCCCCAGTCCCAGACCTGCCACTGCACCGCCGGGTCGGCCGCTTCGACATAGCCGTCGGCGGACGTCTGCATCTGCACGACGAGTCTGCTCATGTGGTGACCCCGGCCAGCGCGGAGTGCGCCCAGTCCCGAAGCGACGTGGATGTCGTGGTCTCGTCGTCGCGAGGTGCCAGTGCCCACGGCTGGGCGTCGTTGAAGCTGCGGGCGGTCTCGAGGACAGCGTCAGCGAAGGACGGCGGCATGCCTGATGCGAGCATGCTCGCTCTCGCCGCCTCGTAGCCGACTTGTTCGTACGCCACGTCGAGGAGTCCGGCGGCCTCCGCCAGGATCGCTGTCGCCTCCGTCATCGTGAGGTCGGCGTGGCCGTGCAGCTCGTGGACGCCGAGTCGCGGATGGCGCTGCGTCAGCAGTTCGGCGGCCCGCTGCCCGACGTCGCGCGCGGCCACTGTCGGCATCGGCCGATGGGCGGTGAAGGGGGTGCGGAACACGCCGGTGTTCTCTGCCTGTGCCCTGAAACCGAGCCCGTCGGTGAAGTTCTCCATGAACCAGCCCGCACGCAGCACGATCGGCTCGGGGACCGAGCAGGCGCGCAGCCGCTCCTCCATCAGGGCCGCGCCGAGGGATGTACCACGGCGCAGGTGCGCGTTCAGCCCGCTGAGCAGCACCACGCGAGGCACGCCGCTGCGGCGGATGGCGTGTTCGAGCCGTTCCGCGATCGCATCGTCGCGAGCATGCAGGTCCGCACTGGCAAGGTCGAAAGGAACGAGCACGAACGCCCCGTCGGCGTGCTCGAAGGCACGCTCAAGCGCCACGGCGTCATCAACGCCGACCCCACGGCTGCGGGCAACGGCCCGTACGTCGTGGCCATGGCCGGTGAGGTGTCGCTCGACCTCACGCCCGGTCTTGCCCGTCGCACCGACGACGACGTACGTGCGGCGCTCACTCAACTGGTAGTTCTTCACCCCTGGTGCACCGTATGCACCAGGGCCACGATCGCGAGTCATCATCGTTGTCTCCTTCGCTCGGTGACGACGATGCCGGGTGACGATCGATAGGTCTAATGCCAGTTCTCGCCTGGACGCATGCCTAGAATTTATGGATGGTGACTCTGGTGCAGCTTCGCGTCATCGACGCCGTGCGGCGGCACGGCTCGGTGACCGCGGCCGCGAAGGAGCTGCGGTACACCCAGCCGTCGATCAGCCACCAGCTGTCCAGGCTGGAGGCGCAGGTCGGTGCCCGCCTGGTCCAGCGGGTGGGCCGCGGGATCCGGCTCACCGCGGCCGGCCACCTGCTGGCCGACCGGGCGGCCGAAATCATCGGCCGGGTGGAATCGGCGACCGCGGAACTGGCCGCGCTGGTCGGGTTGAACGCCGGCAGGGTCAGGCTGGCCGGCTTCAACTCCGTCATGAGTTCACTGGTCCCGCAGGCGGCGACCGTCCTCGCCGGGCAGCATCCCGGCCTGGAGCTGGGCCTGACCGACAGCCACCCCGAGGATGCGCTGGAGCTGCTCCGGGCCGGCCAGGTCGACGTCGCCGTCATCTTCCGGTACGACGACACCGTCCCCGAGGACGGCTCCGTCCGCCTGACCCACCTGCTCGACGACCCGCTCTACCTGCTCACCACCGGCGGCGGAACCCTCCTCGCCGACCACGCGAACAAGCCCTGGATCGCGGGCTGCGAACGCTGCCGTCGCCACCTCGTCGAGATGTGCGAACGCGCCGGCTTCTCCCCGCGCCTGGCCTACACCACCGACGACATGGTCGTCATGCAAAGCCTTGTCGCCGCGGGGATGGGCGTCACCACCATTCCCGGGCTGGCCCTGCGCGCCCATCAACACCCCGCGATCACCGCCACCCCGCTACCGACACCATCCCGCCGGATCTACGCGGCCACCTACGGCGAACCACCCGATCCCCCCGCCACCGCCGCACTCCTCGACGCCCTCACCCACGCCGCGACCATGCTGCGGTAGGGCGGTGAGCCGCTGTCGCTGCCTCCGTCGGGTTGCGGCGCCCGCGAAGACGGCGAGGTACGCCAACAACGGCAAGGCGAGCGTCTCGGCCACTATGGTGAGCGCAGCCGGCCATGGCGTGAACACTCCGCCGCCGCTGGTCAGCAGGGCCGCGGAGCACAAGCCCACGAAGAGCACCTCGGCGGGCCGGTCCCTCAGCCGCCCGCCGACCGCGGTGACCGCACGCGGCAGGCCGTCACGCGGAGGGCACTACCTCGATTCGAGGTCGCCGGTCGATGCTCATTCGCGGTGCTTCCAGGCCGGGCTCTCCCGTTCAGGCGCCGGCGCCGCCGTCCACCGGTACGATCGCGCCCGTCACCATCGAGGCGCGGTCGCTGAGCAGCCACGCGGCCACCTCGGCGACCTCGCGCGGCTCGGCCATCCGTCCGAGCGGCACCGATGCCTTCACCTGCTCGACGATGCCGGGAGTCGCCGCCTCCCACGCGTCGATCATCTCCGTGGCGGTGCCGCCGGGAGTGATGCCGTTCACCCGGATGCCATCGCCGGCCCAGCTCACCGCGGCGGTCTCGGTGATGCTGTTGAGCGCGCGCTTCATGGCGCCGTACGCGGGGAGGGCGGGGTTCGCGCGACGGCTGCCGATGCTCGACGTGTTGACGATCGCCCCGCCGCCGTTCCGCCGCATGAGCGCGGCCTCGGCGGTCATGGCGGTCCAGTGCGCCCGGAAGTTCACCGCGAACTGCTCCTCGACGTCCTCGTCGCTCGTGGTGTCGAGCGGACCGGGCCGCTGGATCGTCGCGCCGTTGTTGAAGGCGCCGTCGAGCCGGCCGTGCACCTCCTCGACGCGGTCGAGTGCCGCGCGGATGCTCGTACGGTCGGCGAGATCCACTGTCACGGCGTCCGCGACGCCGCCGTCGGCGCGGATCTCGGTGACGATCCGCTGGAGGGCGTCGGTGCCGCGGGCCGCGAGCACGACGGCGGCACCTTCGGCGGCGAAGAGGCGGGCCGCGGCCGCGCCGATGCCGCGGCTGGCGCCGGTGATGAACACGACCTTGCCGGTGAGCAGGCCGACGGGTGCGATGTCGATGTCGTTCGTCATGGCGACAGTGTCCGGCCGGCCTCCAGACCGGATGCAGGCACAGGTGGTACCAGGATCCGTCGCCGCGCCGCGTGCAGACTTTGGGGTATGGACAAGCAGGAACTCGGGGCGTTCCTCCGCAGCCGGCGCGAACGGCTCCGGCCGGAGGACGTCGGCCTCCCCTCGGGCCCGCGACGCCGGACGCCGGGTCTTCGCCGCGAGGAGGTGGCGGTCCTCGCGCACATCTCCACGGAGTACTACGTCCGGCTCGAGCAGGGCCGGGCGCCGCGACCGTCCGGCGAGGTCCTCGCCGGGATCGCCGGTGCGCTGCGGCTCACGGACGCCGAGTCCGATCACCTCCACGTCCTCGCGGGCACCGCGCCGAGCCGTACCGGGCTGCATCGGCGAGACGTCCGCACGAGCATCCTCGCGCTCCTCGAACGGCTGCCGCAGACGGCCGCTTTCGTGATCTCCGCCGCGTTCGAGGTGCTCGCGTGGAACGACCTCGCGGCCGCGCTCATGGAGGACTTCGCCGAACTCGCCCCGGAGCACCGCAATCTCGCGCGCCGGGCGTTCCTCGGGCACGCCGAGGCGATGCTGTACGGGGTCTCCGACGCCGCGGAGTTCCGGCACCACGTCGTCATGGAGCTCCGAGCCACCCAGGCCCGGTACCCGTCCGACCCCGCGGTGACCGGACTCGTCGAGGAGCTCCGCGACGCCAGCCCGGAGTTCGCCCGGCTCTGGGAGCGGCACGACGTGCAGGCCGCGTCGATGCTCACGAAGACCTTCCGTCACCCGGTCGTCGGGGAGATCACCGTCGACTGCGACACGTTCGCGCTGACGGACCGCGACCAGCACCTCGTGCTCTACAGCGCGCCGCCGGGATCCCGTGACGCCGAGGCTCTGGCGCTTCTGAACGTACTTGGAGCCCGGTGCGTCAACGAGAGCAGACCGCTCTGACGGGCCGCCGCGACTGGTTCGGCTGGCGCGAAAGGCGACCGATTCGCTCGCACGGAAGGCCATCCGGGACTGGGAGGTGAGTGCGGCGCCGGTGCGCCGGGCCTCGCCCGGTCCGATGCCGTGCATGGTGCGGAACGCCCGCGCGAACGCCTCACCGGAGCTGTAGCCGTAGCGCACCGCGATCTCCAGCAGCGTCTCGCGCCCCGCATCGTGAAGCACGTCTACCCGGCGCTGCGGTCGGTGCCGTCTCCGTCCGGACCGGGGGTGTCCTGTCCCAGACCTCGGCGGATCGCAATCTCCACGGGTGAGTACGTGCCGTCGGCCCGTTCCAGTTCGTACGGTGCGGCCGGCATCAGCGGCGGGCTCGCCCCGTCATTCCGTACTTCTCCAGCACCTTTGGCACGTCGAGGTGCGAGCCGACCCGGATCCGGGTCGGGGCGTCCTCCTCACCGACCTCGCTGAACAGGAACAGAACGTGCCCAGCGAGTAGCGCGGCTCCCAGCGTCCCGCGCCGACGAGCAGGTCGTACGCGTGGTGCAGCGGCGGGGAGTTGGGTGCGGCGGCGAACGGCCCCTGCGCCATGCCGCCCACCCAGTGCACGGGCCGCGTCCACGTCGACGGGTCGTCCGGGTCGCAGCCCGTCTCCCGCCACAGCAGCCGCGCGCAGTCCGCGGCCACACGCGGCGCGACAGTGCCCTCCGACTTCACGAAGCCGTCGCGGAGGAAACGGGATACCAAGGTCGTGTCATCCATGCCCTCATCGTGCGGCGACACCGGCCCCGCTCACCCGACATTCTCCGCACCGCCTTTGTCGGGTGATCACCGGAGCGCGTCAGGCGGCGTCCGGATCACGAGCGCGCCGAAATGGTCCTCCATCCCGTCCCGGTAGGCCTGGTGGATGGTGTCGCACTTGCCGCGGTAGGTGTCGTCCACCGGGTCGACCCGAGAACAGAACAAACGCGACGA
This sequence comes from Actinoallomurus sp. CA-142502, assembly GCF_050936355.1. NCBI lineage: Bacteria > Bacillati > Actinomycetota > Actinomycetes > Streptosporangiales > Thermomonosporaceae > Actinoallomurus > Actinoallomurus sp. CA-142502. Next base: position 5,762,238 of record NZ_JBNJMY010000001.1, on the reverse strand, counting down.
CGAACACAAAGCGGCTCACAGGGTTACGACAACGCCCCACCCGAGCCTGCCTGACGTGGGCGACCTGGAGAGCGCCGCGACATCTCCAGCCGTCGCACGCGCCGGAAGATCTCGACGGAATCTTCCTGCGGGCGGTGTCGGATCGGGTCGGGGGTCTTCGTGGTGGTGGTGAGAGGCCGCCCACGAGGGGCGCCCTGACGGAATCGAGAAGGACGTTCCTCATGACCACCTTGACGGAGCCGGGCACGGTCACCGCACGCCGCTCCAGCCGCCTGATGTGGGCGATCCTCGGGTTGGTGCTGCTCGCCGACGCCCTCGACGTGATCGACGGAACGGTCACGAACATCGCCGCGCCCACGATCGCCCGTGATCTCAACGGCGGTGAGAGTTTGATCAAGTGGCTGGGACCGGCGTACATGCTCGCCATGGGGGTCCTGCTCGTGGTCGGCGGGCGGCTGGGTGACAAGTTCGGCCAGCGCAGGCTTTTCCTGATCGGCATGGGCGGGTTCACCCTGGCCTCGGCGGTCGCCGGGTTCTCACCCGACCCGGCCCTGCTCATCGTCGCCCGGGTCGCTCAGGGAGCGTTCGGGGCCCTGCTCATCCCGCAAGGCATGGCGATCATGACGAAGGCGTTCACCCCCGCCATGCTCGCCAAGGCGTTCGGGCTGTTCGGCCCGGTCCTGGGCCTGTCCAGTGTCGGCGGCCCGGTCCTGGCCGGATTCGTCATCAGCGCCGACGTGTTCGGTCTGTCCTGGCGCCCGATCTTCCTCATCAACATCGTCCTCGGCGTCATCGGGCTGGTCATGGCCGCCAAGATCCTGCCGCGTGACGACGGCGACCGGTCCGCCGTCGTCGACGGCTGGGCCTCCGGCCTGCTCGCGGTCACCATGCTCGGCCTGCTGTACGGCCTGATCGAGGGCTCGACCAACGGCTGGAGCGCCCTCCCGATCGTCTCGATCGTCGTCGGCGTCCTGTTCTTCGCCGCCTTCGCCTACCGTCAGCGCACCGCGACCCACCCGCTCATCACGCCCTCGCTCATGAAGAACCGGGGTTTCACCTCCGGACTGCTCGTGTGCCTGGTCGCCGTCGCCGCCGGCACCGGCCTGCTCTTCGTGCTGTCGCTGTTCCTGCAGGAAGGGCTGCACGTCAGCCCGCGGGACGCCTCGCTCGCTCTGGTGCCGCTCACCCTGGGGCTCGTCGCCTCCGGGTTCGCCGCCATGGGCGGCCTGGTCGCCAAGCTCGGCCGACGGCTCATCTTCATCGGCCTCACCGTCGACCTCGCCGGTTGCGGTTGGGTCCTGGCCCTCGTCCATCACTCCGGGACGAACGCCGGCCTCTGGGCGCCGGCCCCGGCGTTCTTCGTCATCGGCGTCGGCCTCGGCCTCAGCTTCGCCACGATCCCCACCGTCGCTCTCGGCGACGCCAAACCCGACGAAGCCGGCAGCGCCAGCGGCGCGTTCAGCTCCATCCAGCAACTCGCCTCAGCGATCGGCTCGGCCGCCGTCACCTCGATCTTCTTCCAAGCCGCGAGCTCCGGACCCGCCCACGCGATGAAGGTCAGCCTCATCGTCGTCCTGGCCGTCACCGCTCTCAGCCTCCCGGTCGTCGCCCTGATGCCCCGCACGGCACCATCAGAACCCCAGCAGTGAGCGACCGGCGATGGTCGGCCGGCGGGGTGCCTCCCAACCCGTCGGCCGGCCAGACCGCTTCGGTCATGACGGGAGTCTGCGTGGGCTCCGGATGTCGGGGCGCTCGGCGTACAGGTCGGTGTAGAAGCCGCCGCCGACGGCGATGACGCCGTCCGTGACCGGTCCGTAGACGTAGTCCGCCTCGCCGGTGATCGGGCTGCGGCCGAGGACCCTGCCGGTCCGGCCGTCGAAGACGGCGAGTTCGCGGACGGCCGTGCCGTTCCTGCTGACCTCGGACACGACGTAGACCCGGCCGTCGGCCACGGCAAGGCTCTCGCCGAGCTGGGGGATGTGGCCGGATGGGCTGCGCCACAGCTCGGCGCCGGTGACGGGATCGTATCCGCAGATGGCCTCGTCCTTCTTGTCCATGCAGACGTTGATCTGGAGCCCTCCGGCGAAGGCGACCGGCTGGTCCTTCCACCGCCGCTCGGCCATGACCCGGCCGGTCGCCGGGTCGAGAAGGCTGGTGGTGTCATCGTTCGCCACGGCCAGCCGGCCGCCGACCAGCCCGAGGGTGTCGACCATGTCACTGGGGCGTGACGCCCCGGCGGACAGCTGTGAGACGCGCAGCACCCACCGTGTGGTGCCGGTCGCCGGGTCGAAGCCGACCACGGCGTTGTTCCGCGAGCCATAGTCGTTACAGGCGATGGCGAGGGTGCCCGGCACCACGGTCACATGGGAGAAGTCGCTGTCGTACGGACAGGTGCCGGGCCACTTCGTCGTCCAGCGGACCTTGCCGGTCGTACGGGAGATCCCGGACATTCCGTCGCTGCCGATGAACGCCAGCGTCGCCGCGTCGGCGTCCGGCACGACGGAGCGGTCGGTTCCGATGCCGGGCACCTTCCGGGACCATCGGATGCGGCCCGAGCGGATGTCGACCCTCACGAGCTCACCGCTCGTCGATTCGAGGAAGACGTCGCCCGCCGAGCGATCGACGCCGCCCACCGGCAGCCCCTTGCCCTTCGGGTAGCGCCAGTAGACCCGGCCCGTGACGATGTCGACGGCCCGCACACCATCACGGGCGGGCATGATCGCGAGCCCGCCGTAGATCACCGTGGACCGGGGGACGGAGGCCACCGGTCGCGCCGAGCGCACGGGTGGTTGCGCCGCCACCGGCTGAGGGAACCGCCCGTACGGCCCCCGCATCCCGTCGGCGAACACCGCCCAGAGACGAGGCGCACCCCAGAACGCCAGGACGACCGCGATCAGAGCCGCCACGACCACGCCCAGTCGCCACCACGGCCCCTGCCTGACCGCCGGTTCGTCGACCGTCCACGACATGACGGTCTCCACGCGCGGCGTGGTGGAGGACGGGCGGGGCCGCGGTTCGCTGTCGTCGGTCATCGGTGATCCAGTCTCAGTCGGCGGAAGTCAGGTTCAGGCCGGAAGGCCCCTGGACTTCTACCACGGCACCGGGCCGTCCTCGCTGAAGAAGCCGGCGGTCGGGCCGTCCGGGCCGAGGGTGGCCAGGCGTACCAGGACCGCGGCGCCCTCGGCGGGGGTGAGGTGGCCGGTGTGGTTGTTGGCGTCCGTGGCGACGTAGCCGGGCGCGACGGCGTTGACGAGGAATCCGTCCTTCCGTAGCTCATTGGCGTACTGCACGGTCAGGGCGGTCAGCGCCGTCTTGGAGGGCGTGTACGCGGCCGAGGGGAGCAGTGCCGTGAAGGGGCCGTCCGGGTCGCTGTTGATGGTCAGCGACGAGGCGTGGCTGCTGACGTTGACGATGCGCGGTGCCGCTGAGCGCCGCAGCAGCGGCAGCATGGCGTTGGTCACCGTGATCACCCCGAACACGTTGGTCTCGAACACCGTCCGCACCATGTCCAGGTCGACGGAGCTGGGGATCTGGTCGCGGGCGTCGGCGGGGTCGACCCGCCCGGAGCCGCTGATGCCGGCGTTGTTGATCAGTACGTCGAGGTGGCCGAAGCGCTCCTCGACCAGTTCGGCGGCCGCCTGCACGGTGGCCGGGTCGGTGACGTCCAGGGTGACCGCGTGCACGTCGCCGCCGGCCTCGCGCAGCGCCGCGGCGGCCTCCTCACCGCGCTGTGGATCTCTGGCGCCGATCAGCACCGTCATGCCCAGCGCGGCGAGTTGTTCGGCGGCCGCCCGGCCGATTCCCTTGTTCGCCCCGGTGACCAGCGCGACCTTCTGCTGTGCGCTCATATCCCGCTCCTCGTCATGGGAGGGTGCGTTCTGCTCGGCACCCGTCTTCGCAAACGGAGACGAGGCAGCGCGCCGCTCTGTGACATCCGGCGAAAAGAAAGGACCCCGCCGGTCGGGCGGGGTCCTTGACGGTGCGGTGCTCAGCTGGCGAAGTCGAGCAGCGGCCGGGCGTTGCTCGGGTGCCGCAGCTTCGACAGCGACTCCTTCTCCAGCTGACGGATTCGCTCGCGGGTCAGGCCGAGGTGCTTGCCGATCTCGTCCAGCGTGCGCGGCGTTCCGTCGTACAGGCCGAAGCGCATCGCCATGATCTTCTCCTCGCGGGCCGACAGCACGCCGAGGGCGCGCCGCAGCTGGTCGGCCATGAGCTGGCGGTCGACCAGTTCGGAGGCCTCGGGAGTGTCGGTGTCCTCGATGAGGTCGCCGATGCGGGTCTCGCCGTCCTCGCCGATCGTGGAGTCCAGGCTGATCGGCTGGCGGCTGGTGCGGAGCAGCTCCTGGACCTGGGCGGGGCTCTTGTCGAGCTCCACGGCCAGCTCCTCCGGAGTGGGCTCGCGGCCGAGACGCTGGTGCATCTCGCGCTCGACCCGGCTCAGCTTGCTCAGCATCTCCAGGACGTGCACGGGCAGCCGGATCGTCCGGGCCGAGTCGGCGAAGCCGCGCTGGATGGCCTGCCGGATCCACCACATGGCGTACGTGGAGAACTTGTAGCCCTTGGTGTAGTCGAACTTCTCGACGGCGCGGATCAGGCCGAGGTTGCCCTCCTGCACGACGTCGAGCAGCGACAGGCCGCGGTCGGCGTACTTCTTGGCGACCGACACCACGAGCCGCAGGTTGGCCTCCAGCATGTGGGCCTTGGCCCGCTGGCCGTCCTCGGCGACGAGCCGCAGCTCTTCGCGGGCCCGTGCGGACAGCTTGGCGCCGCTCTCCAGCTTGTGCTCGGCGTAGAGCCCGGCCTCGATGCGCTTGGCGAGGTCGACCTCCTGGGCGGCGGTCAGCAGCTGCCGGCGGCCGATCGCCTTGAGGTAGGTGTGCACCGAGTCGCCCATGACCGAGGACTGGTCGTCCAGGTCGGTCGGGGCGTCCACCTCGAAGTCGTCCGTCTCGGCGGTGGTGACCGGCGTCTCGACGGGAGCGTCGGCGGCCAGGACCTCCTCGGCCGGGCCGTGCTCCTGCTCGACGGGCTCGGTGACCTCGGTGTTCTTGGCCTTGGCCGAGCGGGCGGTCCGGGTCGTCTTGGTCCGGGTCGCCTTCGCCTTCGGCTTCGCCGTGGCGCGGGCGGGCTTGGCCGGTGGGGCCTTCTTGACAGTGCCCGTACCCTTTTTCTTGGTGGACGAAGTCTTCGGCTCACCAGCGGCCTTGTCCTGACTGGCCAGTCGCACTCCGGCGTCGGTCAGCTCACGGATGATGGAACGGCCCTGCGCGGGGGTGATACCGGCTTCCTGAAAGGCGTTCCGCACCTCGTCAAGCGAGAGGTGCCCCTGAGAACGGCCACGGTCGAGAAGCTCCTCGAGAGGCGTCGTGGTCGGCGCTGCGTGCGCGGCGGTAGCAGCGGTTCGCGGCATGAGGACACCTCCCTCCCTTCGTACGTATCTTGGCGGCATGGGACGTGCGTCTCTGGCATATGCGCGCACTATCCGAAACGCGCAGTTGTGTCTGGGTTGTTCCCGCAGGGCGGAAACTTTCACCTGCCCGAGGTGGGCTCCACCGTAAAGCCTGACGCTCGCGGGCGTCGTCTCCGCGGCCGTTCGGGCCGGTCGGACCACGGTACGCCCCTTCCGAGGCGGACTCCAGCCGCACTGGTCACGCCGATTCGGCGGCCGCTCCGTGTGACAAGTAACACTATGGGACGCGGCGGCCCCGGGAGTCCCATGGTCAGCCGCGCGCCTGGATCGTCGTGGCCCTCAGCGTGCAGGTGGCGACCCTCAGGCGGGTCGAGCAGGTCCAGCGGTCGATCACGGCCAGACCGGCGCTGCCCTCGGCCGGAGTGGTGGGGTCGTAGTACTTACGGAACACCCGCAGCGCCGTGACGCAGGTCGTGCGTCCCTTCACGACGACGACCCGGGCCGGATACCCGCCGAGCGCGTCGACCCTGCCGCAGACGGCGCCGGCGAGGGCCGGGCGCGGCGGGCCGGTCGGCGTGCGGGCCGGTTTGGGGATCACCAGCGGAGGGCCGGAGGGCTGCTGTCGCTTTCCGGAGTGTCCTCCGGTCGAGCATCCGGCGAGCGCGACAAGCGCCACCAGAGCGAGTACGCGGGGTACGACCACGGGCAGCGATTCTCTCAGAGCGGGCGGCGCAGGCGTACCCGATCCGGCTTCCCCGACGCCAGCAGGGGAATCTCGGGGACCAGCTCGACGGCGCGTGGCGCGGCGTGCGCGGGCAGGGTCGCACGGACGTGGTCGCGCAGCTGCTCCAGGGTGGCGGATCCGACGACGACGGCGGTGACCCGCTCGCCCCATTCGGGGTCGGGCCGGCCGACCACGACGACGTCCTCGACGCCGGGGTGGGTGCGCAGGAGGTGCTCGACCTCGCCGGCGACGACCTTCTCGCCGCCGGTGATGATGACGTCGTCGGCGCGGCCGCGTACGCGCAGCTCCCCGTTCTCGATCACACCGAGGTCGCTGGTGACGAACCAGTCCCCGTCCAGGACCGCGGCGGTCAGGTCGGGCCGCAGCCGGTAGCCGTCGAACAGGACCGGGCCAGCGAGGCGGATCCGCCCGTCGTCGCCGACGGCCGCCGAGACGCCGTCGAGCGGCACGCCGTCGTAGACGCAGCCGCCGCAGGTCTCGCTCATGCCGTAGGTGGTCAGGACCCGGCCGCCGGCCGCGCGGGCGGCCGCCAGGAGATCGGGGGGAGTGGCGGCCCCGCCGAGCAGGATCGAGGAGAACACCGACAGGTCGTGGTCGAGCATGCGGCGCAGCTGGGTCGGCACCACCGAGATGTGCTGGGCACCGCTGGCCACCGCGTCGGCGGGGGAGAACCGCTCGTGCACGATCGGGGTGGTGCCCGTGACGATGGAGCGGGTCAGCACCTGGACGCCGGCGATGTGGTCGGTGGGCAGGCAGCACAGCCAGCGGTCGCCGGGGGCGGCGCCGATCCGGTCGAGCGTCGCGGTGGCCGAGCGGGTCATCGCCTCGGCGGACAGCTCGACGATCTTGGGTCGGCCGGTGGAGCCGGAGGTCGCGATGAGGACGGCCGCGTCGGTGGGCTGCCCGCCGTCGCGGCCCGCGATGCCGTCGGGGGTCTCGACCGCGGCGGGGGAGAGCGCGTCCAGGATCGAGCGCAGCGCGGGGTCGGGCAGCGCGGGGGAGAGGGGACAGATCGCGGGGCCGCTGCCGTCGAGGGCGGCTTCGAGCCGCTGGGCGATGGCGGGTCCCGGCGGGAGGATCACGGCGTGGAGGGGTCGGCTCATGGCGCCGTTCAGGCTATCGAGCGTCGCCGCTCCGGGCACGCCGGGGACGCATGAAACTTACTATGTAAAGGCGCCGGGTTTGAAGATCCTCCTTTTTGAACGAACACCAGACCCCGATCCACGACACAGGCGGCGGACCGCTTGAATGGCAGGGCGCCGATCGCCACGAAAGGACACGCATGGTCTCCGAGCTGTTCGACCCGGACGCCTGGAAGGCGGTGGAGGGCTTCGACCTCACCGACATCACCTACCACCGGGCCGTCGATCACGGCACCGTACGGATCGCGTTCAACCGGCCCGAGGTGCGCAACGCGTTCCGTCCTCACACCGTGGACGAGCTGTACCGCACGCTGGATCACGCGCGGATGTCCAGCGACGTCGGGTGCGTGCTGCTCACAGGCAACGGCCCGTCGCCGAAGGACGGCGGGTGGGCGTTCTGTTCGGGCGGTGACCAGCGGATCCGTGGCCGGGACGGCTACCGGTACGCCGAGGGGGAGACGGCCGAGACGATCGATCCGGCGCGGTCGGGGCGGCTGCACATCCTTGAGGTACAGCGGCTGATCCGGTTCATGCCCAAGGTCGTCGTCTGCGTGGTGCCGGGCTGGGCCGCCGGCGGCGGGCACAGCCTGCACGTGGTGGCCGACCTGACACTGGCGAGCCGGGAGCACGCGCGGTTCAAGCAGACCGACGCGGACGTGGCGAGCTTCGACGGCGGCTTCGGGTCGGCGTACCTGGCGCGGCAGGTGGGCCAGAAGTTCGCCCGGGAGATCTTCTTCCTGGGCGAGACCTATGACGCCGAGGCGGCGCACCGCATGGGCATGGTCAACGCCGTGGTGCCGCACGCGGAGCTGGAGCGGACGGCGCTGGAGTGGGCCCGCAAGATCAACGGCAAGAGCCCGACGGCGCAGCGGATGCTGAAGTTCGCCTTCAACATGATCGACGATGGGCTGGTGGGACAGCAGGTCTTCGCCGGTGAGGCGACCCGCCTGGCGTACATGACGGACGAGGCCGCCGAGGGCCGCGACGCCTTCCTCGGCAAGCGTGAGCCCGACTGGTCTCGTTTCCCCTGGTACTACTGACCTCCGATGTACGTGCCGGGGACGAGCGGTCGTAGGGTTGGGCGAACGCGAGAGTGACAGGATGAGGGGTCGGGCCATTGCGGGTGTTCGCCATCCCGATGCGCACGCGGTTCCGCGGCGTGACGCGAAGAGAAGGGGCGCTCGTGCGCGGCCGGGCGGGATGGGGAGAGTTCTCCCCGTTTCCGGAGTACGGTCCGGCGGAGTGCGCCCGCTGGCTGGCGGCGGCGTACGAGGCGGCCGATGAGGGCTGGCCCGAGCCTCGGCGCACGCGGATCCCGGTCAACGTGACGGTGCCGGCGGTCGGCCCGGAGGCCGCGCACGCGATCGTCCGCTCCTCCGGGTGCCGTACGGCCAAGGTGAAGGTGGCCGAGCCCGGGCAGGACGAGCGTGAGGACATCGCGCGGGTCGAGGCGGTGCGTGACGCGCTCGGGCCCGGTGGCCGGGTGCGGGTGGACGCCAACGGCGCGTGGGATCCCGACACCGCTGTTCGCATGCTGCGGGCGCTGGGTGAGCTGGAGTACGCCGAGCAGCCGTGCGCGACCCTGGAGGAGCTGGCGGCCGTACGGGCGCGGGTGGACACGCCGGTGGCGGCGGATGAGTCGATCCGCCGGGCCGAGGACCCGTTGCGGGTACGCGCGGCGGACGCCGCGGACATCGTGGTGTTGAAGGTGCAGCCGCTGGGCGGGGTACGGGCCGCGCTGGCCGTGGCCGAGGCGTGCGGCCTGCCGGTGGTGGTCTCCAGCGCGGTGGAGACGTCGGTGGGGCTCGCGGCGGGTCTGGCGCTGGCGGCGGCGCTGCCGGAGCTGCCGTACGCCTGCGGGCTGGGCACCCTGTCGCTGCTGGAGAGCGACGTCGTCGCCGATCCGCTGGCGGCGGTGGACGGCGTGATCGAGGTGCGGCGGCCGCGGGTCGATGAAGAGATGCTGGCGCGGTACGAGATCGACGGTGACGGCTGGCGGCGGCGCGCGGACGAGGCGCGTGCGGTGCTGGACGAGCGGCGGGGAGCGGCACTGTGAACCCGGCGACCGCCCTGGCGACCGTCCTGGTGGACGAGCTGACGCGCTGCGGGCTGACCGATGTGGTGCTGGCGCCGGGGTCGCGGTCGGCCGCGCTGGCGCTGGCGCTGTTCGAGCAGTCGAAGGTGCGGCTGCATGTGCGGATCGACGAGCGTTCGGCGTCGTTCCTGGCGCTGGGGCTGGCCAAGCGGAGCGGCCGGCCGGTGGCGGTGGTGTGCACGTCGGGTACTGCGGCGGCGAACTTCCACCCGGCGGTGGTGGAGGCGCACGAGTCGGGGGTGCCGCTGCTGGTGCTGACCGCGGACCGGCCGCCGGAGCTGCGGGGGACGGGCGCGAACCAGACGATCGACCAGGTGAAGCTGTACGGTTCGGCGACGCGGTGGAACTGCGAGGTCGGCGTGCCGGAGGAGCGGCCGGGCATGATCGCCTATTGGCGGTCGCTGGCGAGCCGCGCCTGGCACGTGGCGCTGGAGCCGGATCCGGGTCCGGTGCATCTCAACCTGGCGTTCCGTGAGCCGCTGATCCCCGACGGCGACGAGTCGTGGTGTGAGCCGCTGGACGGTGACGCGACGGGGCCGTGGACGAAGGTGCGGGCGGCGACGCCGGGGTCGGTGCTGCATGTGCCGCCGACGCGGCGGGGTGTGCTGGTGGTCGGCGACGGCGCGGTGAACGTCAAGCGGTACGTCGCGGCGGCGTCGATGGCGGGCTGGCCGGTGCTGGCGGAGCCCAACGGCAACGCGCGGTATGGCGATCACGCGCTGTCCTCGCATCACTTCCTGCTGGGGGTGCCGGAGTTCGTCGAGCGGCATCGTCCGGAGGTGGTGGTGACGCTCGGCAAGCCGGGGTTGTCGCGTCCGCTGCTGTCGTACCTGCGGCGTGCGGAGGAGCACGTGGTGGTGACGCCGTCGCTGGCGCGGTGGCCGGATCCGGTGCGGTCGGCGACGCAGGTGGCGCAGGAGGCGGAGATCCCGGTCGTGTCGGGCGACGACGCGTGGCTGAAGGGGTGGCGGACGGCCGACCTGGTGGCGCGGAACGCGGTGGACGCGGTGCTGGATGAGTCCGGTGAGCTGTCGGAGCCGCGGCTGGCGCGTGATCTGGTGTCGGCGATGCCGGGCGGGTCGCTGTTGCTGGCGGCGGCGAGCATGCCGATCCGGGATCTGGATCAGACGATGCATCCGCGGCGGGGGATCCGCATCCTGGCGAACCGGGGTGCGAGTGGCATCGACGGTCTGGTGTCGACGGCGGTCGGTGCGGCGTTGGCGCACGGTAACCGGGCGTTCGCGCTGCTGGGGGATCTGGCGTTCCTGCACGACCAGAACGGTCTGGTGATCGGGCCGCAGGATCATCGTCCGGATCTGGCGCTGGTGGTGGTGAACAACGCCGGCGGGGGGATCTTCTCGCTGTTGCCGCAGGCGGCGTTCCCCGAGCCGTTCGAGCGGGTCTTCGGCACACCGCATCAGGTCGATCTGGCCTCGGTCGCGGCGGCGCATGGGCTGCCGTACACGCGGCTGGAGGCGATGGACGGCCTGACGAAGGTCATGACCGGTGAGGGGCTGCGGATCGTGGAGGCGCGTACGGACCGGGCGGCGAACGCCGCGTTGCACGCGCGGATGCGCGACGCCGCGCAGGAGGCGGTCCGGGCGTTCATCGGCGCCTGACCGCCCGCGCCCCGCGCTCCTGCGATCGAGGCCGGGTCGTGGGCCGCTGGTGTCCGAGCGTCCGGTGGTCAGGCCCGTAGGGCGGCGCGGAGGGCGGCGGTGTCGTCGTCGGTCCAGCCGTGGTGGTGGAGCCAGCCGAGCGGGCCGCCGTGGCGTTCGTCGAGGATGGTGAGGAACTTCTCCATCGTGGCGGCGTGCGGCCGGTGGGAGTCGGCGGGCCGGGAGTCGAGGTCCTGGGCGTAGGTCGTGCTGCCGCGCAGGCGGCCGAGGATGGCCTCGAGGCGGTCGCCGGTCGCGGCGTAGTCGGCGACGATGTGGTCGCGGGGGACGCCGAGGACGTCCAGGGCGAGGGCGATGACGACGCCGGTGCGGTCCTTGCCGGCGGCGCAGTGGACGATCGAGGGTCCCTGGGCCATGACGCGGAGCGCGTCCACGACGGAGTCGGGACGGTCGGCGAGGTAGGCGAGGTAGTGGTTGACGCTGCGTTCGCTCTCGGGGCCGTCCTCGTCGGGGCGGTTCTGCCAGGGGAGGATCTTGTCGGTGTCGACGGTGGGAGCGGTGTCGGCTTCGACGTCGGTGAGGCCGCCGCCTTCGGCGAACAGGGACAGGTGGTGGATCGTCACGCGGGGTTCGCGGGTGAGCGGGCCGGGGCCTTCGGCCACGACTTCGGTGTCGCTGCGCAGGTCGATGACGTGGCGGACGCCGATGTGGGTCACGAGGCGGTCGACGTCGGCGGGGGTGAGGCCCTGGAGGTTGTCCGAGCGGAGCAGCCGGCCCGTACGGAGTGCGCCGCCGTCGGTGGTGGTGAGTCCGCCCATGTCACGGACGTTGACCGCGCCGTCGAGTTCGATCCATCGAGTCATGCTGACGACCTTAGCCGGGGGAGATGTCACCTTCTGGGCGAGTTCGTCCCGTCGGGGTGGCGGGGCCGAGGCGCGTCGAGCGGGTGACGAGATTCCCGGGCGATGCCATCGCCGCAAAGTGGCGAACTAACCGCAGGTCAGCGATTTCGTCGCGTGCCTATCTCGCCAACGCCGTTGTGAGCGCTCCAAGCAGGACCTGCGCCGGATCGCTCGGCGCCTCGGCGGTGCGCCAGGCGACGACGCCATCCGGCCGGACCAGGCTCACACCCGACGCGCCGATCCCGTACCGGGCAAGGAACTCGCCCTCAGTGTCGGCCAGGTCGTCGCCGATCGTGTGGGTTCGCACGGTGATACCGAGGCGGGCGGCGACACCGTCGGCAACGCCGGTCCAGAATCCACCCTCAGCTCCAGACAACAGCACGAAACCGTGGCCGAAGAGGTCCACGGTGGACAGTCTCTCGCCGTTACAGCGCAGCCACACATGCGGTGCCCGGAATCCGGGCCGGCCGGTCGGCCGGTACGGATCCTCGGTGTCCGCGGGATCGTCATCCGTTGCGAGGACCGACGCAGAGCGGTAGCGGAACCCGAGCGTAAGCTCGACCGCGCGCTTCTGGTCGGAGATCTGTTCGTCGGCCGGGTCCTCGGAGTCTTCGGTGGCCGACGCGGGCCCGCGGCTGCCCGCCAGCCGCAACGCCTCGGCGACGACCCGCTCGGCGACCGGGCGCCGCTCGGCGTCATAGGTATCCAACAGCGCGGTTCCGGCTGTGGAGCCGAGCACAGCGGCGAGCTTCCACGCCAGGTCGTAGGCATCACCGATCGCGGTGTTGCCGCCGAACCCGCCGCTGGGCGGGGTGACCTTGGCGGCGTCGCCGGCCAGCAGTACCCGTCCCACCCGGAACCGGTCCGCCACCGAGGCTGCCATTTCCCACGGTCGCACGGCCCTGATCTCCGGTCGGAGGTCTGGCAACTCGGTGATCAGCCGGATCAGCTCGGTGCACCGTTCGGTGGTGAAGTCCTCCAGGGACTGTCCGGCGGCCGGGTCGTAACCGACGCTGTACAGGTGGCGGTCGATCGCATGGTCGACGGTGATGAACACGCCGTTGGCCTGCTCGTTGTGGAGCACGTGCAGTGTCGGCGGCTCCGGGTCGACCAGGTCACCGAGGTCGGCGTCGAAGATGATGCTGACGTTGTACCCGAGGCTGCCGGGACCGTGTCGGTCGACGCCGAGTGCCTCGCGCACGTCGCTGCGGTTGCCATCGGCGGCGACGAGGTAGTCCGATCGCACCTGGCTCATCTGCCCGTCGCGGCGCCCGCTGAGCATGGCGGTCACACCGTCGTCATCCTGGCTGAAAGACACCAGCTCGGTGTCGAAGCGCAGCTCGGCGCCGAGATCCTCGGCGCGCCGACGCAGCAGCGGCTCCAGCTTGTCCTGGCCGGCCGTGCCCAGCCTGGCCGGGGACAGGGCGCTGAGGTCCGTGGTGTCGGTCTCGGAGACTTCCTCGTGAAAGGTCGGCCCAGGCAGGCTGGCCGCAATCCTGACCCTGAACTTGGCCAGGCTCGGGGTGAGGGTCGGCACGTCCCCAGCGAGCCCGCCGAACCCCAGCAGCTCCATCGTGCGCTGGTTCTGCCCCACCGCCCTGGGAAACAACGAGGTTCCTGAGCGCCGCTCGACCAGGAGCACGTCGACTCCGCGCTGCGCCAGGAACATCGCGCTGGCCAGGCCGGCCAGTCCCGCCCCCACGACCAGCACCGACACCCGTTTCTCCACGACTCTTAAATCCTCCGCCAAGTGTTAGCTCTCTCTTTTAGAGAGAATAGGATCTCGAGGCTATCTGCTCAGGTGTCCGCAGTGCACGAAGATCGACGATCTGTCCGAGATGGCCGATGAACTCGTCGCCCGGCTCGGGGCCCGGCTGGCGTACTGACACTCACAGAACACGCCGTACGCCCGGACGCCATCGCGGTGCGCAAAGCCGGTGAGGCGGCGCTGCGCAGGCGTCTGGAGCAGGCCACCGATCAAGCTTGCGGTAGGCCTTGACGCGGCCGTCCGCGGGTGGGGGCAGTGGCCATAGCGGCAGGACGCCCTGCCGGCCGGCGGTCCAGTCCAGGTAGCCGTCGGAGTGGTCGGCCGCGATCTCGTGCCGCCACACCGCCGGGGCGTGCCGTGGGTCGGGGGAGGGCCGCCAGGGGAGCAGGCTCCACCAGCCGGTGTGCGGCGGTCCGGGGGTGGTCCGGAGCCAGGAGGTGTACCGGTGCGGCCGGGACGGTGCGGTACGAGCCAGGGCGGCGGTGATCGGCGGCAGGAGCGGGGCGGGCGGGGCGAGGCGGTGGTGGTGGACGCCGTAGTTCCGGTGCGCGACCTCGGCGAGCAGCAGCGGCCGGGTGTCCTGGCTGATCCAGAACGGGCGGGGGCCGGCGATCTCGACGCGCAGGCGCTGGGCGGGGCCGGGGCGCGTACGTGCAGGCGGAGTCCTCCGCCGGGCAGGTCCTCGGTGCGCGTGCCCGGGGGCCGGTCAGGCTCGTACGGCGCCGGTGTCACAGGGCCTCGGGCGGGATGCCGACGAGTTTCCCGGTTGGAGTGGCTGAACAGCCTGGCCAAGGACGCGTCGGCGTCGGCGGTGAAGACCTCGATCGAGAAGCTGACCTGGTTCCGCAATATCGACGCCCACCTGCTGGATCTGTCGATGCTGCCGAACGAGCGGCGCCGGTTCCTGGCCACGGTCGCGCGCCGCTCCACCAACCAGGGTCTGGAACGGCGCGGGGATCGCAAGTTCCCGATCCTTTTGGCGTTCGTCGCTCAGGCCGCCGTTGACCAGCTGGACGAGGTCGTGGCGTTGTTCGACCAGGCGGTGTCGGCGCGGGAGTCGCGGGCCAAGTCCAGAACCGATGAGGCGCTGGCCGAGCGGCCAAGAAGGGCGAGGTCCGGCAGCTGCTGATGGATGTGATCCTTCCGGTGCTGGCCGATCCTTCGATCCCGGACGAGGAGGTCGGCGGCATCTTGCGGAACCGGGTCGGGATGCAGATGCTGCGGGAACTGAACGCCGACACCTGGACGCCGCTGCCCAAGGACCACGGCCGGCTGTCGGAGCTGGACTCCTCCTACACCTACCTGCGGCAGTTCATCCCGAACGTGCTGACGGCGATCGACTTTAAGGGCGGGCCGGGCACCCGTGCGCTGATGCAGGCCGCAGCCATCCTCAAGGAGCTGAACGCCACGGGCGGCCGGAAGGTCCCAGCGGATGCGCCGACCGGGTTCGTCCCGGCCAAGTACGCCGACTACCTGGACAAGGCTCGCAGGTCCGAGGAGGACACCGCCTACCGGCATTACTGGGAACTGTGTGTGATCTCTGAGGCGAGATTGACTGGGAAAGAGACGACTCGCTTCTTGCGCGTATCGAGTCGCTGGACTGGCGTCAGCGATATCAGGCCACCGTGACGGCTCCCCTATGAACGCCTCAAGCAAAAAGCCCAGGCCCAGACGTAAATGATCTTCGTCGGTCGCACATCGACAAGCTTGAGGCCCTGTTCCGGGGAGATGGCGTCGGAGCTGTACGGAACCTGAAGCATTCGGCGAACATCGGATAAGGATCTTGATTGATCCAGGCTGCGGATGTCCGAAGGAGAACGAGATGACCCCGCGTTTCCGGTGGCTCGCGTCGCCCGTGCTGGGCGGGGTGTGCGTAGCGGTTGCAGGCTGCACACCGGCGTCACCCGCCTCGCCTGCCCTGCCGAGCAGGCCCCAGGCGTGTGCGTCCAGGACTGCCGTGCCCAGCCCGCGACCGACGCCGACGGCCAAGAAGTTGGCCTGGCGGGCCGAGGAGTTGCCTGACGGCTCCGTGGAGATGACGGTCGGCGACGTCGATGCCGCTCCTCGCGACCCTCGTGCCCTCAATGTCGCCGACTACCGGGCTCCCGCGGACGTGAACGACTGTGACCAGGTGCAAATCGTCTCGGTGCGGGGCTGGTGGTGCACGACCAATGTGAAGGCCCTCCGCGAGGACGGCGAGATCGTCGTGAGTGGCGGGCCGTCCCGCGCCAGGCTCAGCTCGGCGGGATTCGCGACCCGCTGCTCCGGCCCCCGCCCCGGCAAGATGCGCGAGCTGTATCAGATCGAGCGTGACAGCTGGTCGGGCTGGCGTAGCTACACCGGTCAACAGCCGACCGAGTGGACGCCGTCCAAGGACCAGACCGAAGGCCCGGTGTCGGCTCCCTGCCCTGTCGGACGGGTCGGCACCTACGACTACCGCGTGGCGGTGGCGCTGGACATCGAGGGTTTGCCGGTCGGCGACTCACCGGCCACCAGCACCCGGATCCGCGTCCCCTGCGGCACCGGCACGAGCTGAAACCCTCGTCCGCATTGTCAACGACACACCACAATCGGAGCCGCCGGCCTCCCCTTGAGCGCCACCCGGAGCGTGGGTAAGACTCGTGCAATGTCTCGCGTGCCGGTCCTCCCACCGGCCGTGCGACGCTTGGGCCGTGTCCTTCCCGGCTCGTGATACTGGAACATCGGAACGAAAACGTACGCTAAGCCGGTTCTGCCAGGTCAGCCGCCGTACGACGTTCGCGTTCGATGCGAAGCGCGTGCCGCAGAAAGCGGTTCCGGACGTCCGTCGGTCGGACGGGCCGGCACCAGGCGCGCGGTGCGCCGGCGCGGTTGGGGTAATCGGGCGGCGGCGCTTCAGATCCGGCGGTCGGATTCGTGAAACCGCAGTGATCACGACCTACCAACCAGGCCCTACGCCTCAACATCACCGCAGGTGGCGTCCATATCCGACCGAATTTTCGTCAGTGCTACCGGGACCCCGGACCACGAGAGTGACCGCGACCCAAAAGGTCCGCATCTCCTGACCCAGGCCGACCCGGGCCTACGTACCGCCGGGGTGCGCACCGGACCTTCGAACGCGGTACTTAGTACTTCAGTTGACGTACTTCACCTGAAGTGGTTTACTGGGAGTACTTCAAAGCGAGGAAAGAGGTGTGGGATGCGTCAGAACCCGGCCCGTCGGGCCGCGCTGCTCGACGGCGCCATCGAGGTTCTCGCCCGCGAGGGGGCGCGGGGCCTGACGCAGCGCGCCCTCGACAAGGAGGTAGGGGTGCCCATCGGCACCACGTCCAACTACTTCCGCAACCGCGACGAGCTGCTCGTCCAGGCCGGCGTCCGCGTCTACGAGCGGCTCAGGCCCGCGGAGGACGCACTCACCGAGATGTTCGACCAGGCACGGGACGCCGCGTCGTACGGCACGATGCTGCGGGAGAGCATCGGCAGGGTCGCCGCCTTCCGATCCGGGCACCTGGCGATGCTGGAGCTTCGGCTGGAGGCCACCAGAAGGCCAGAGCTGCGCACGCTGCTCACCGAGCGGGTCCGCGCCGACATCGATGAGAACGTCACCCGGCACGAGGCCGCGGGCCTGCCCGGCGGCGCAACCGCCGTCCTGCTGATGTACCTGGCCATGAACTGGCTGATCGTCGAGCAGCTCACACTTCCGGACGTCTTCACAGACGCCGAGCGCGACGAACTGGTCACTCAGGCAGTAGCGCGCCTCGTCACTCCGTTCCCCACAGCCACAAAGTGACACCCCGGTGGCGTCCGGCCCCGACCGGCACCGTCCACGCCGACCGATCAACAAAGGACTGACTTTGCGCAAGCTCGTGTACTTCATCGCCTCCACCCTCGACGGTTTCATCGCCGGCCCCGACGGCTCCGACCCCAGCGGCCCCGGCGGCTTCTGGTCCCCGTCCGAGGACTACATCCAGCACCTCATCGGGGAGTACCCCGAGACCCTGCCGGGGCCGGCCCGGGCCGCGCTCGGTGTCACCGCCGAAGGCACCCACTTCGACACCGTCGTCGAAGGCCGCAAATGCTATGAGGTCGGCCTCGCGGCCAACGTGACCAACGCCTACGCCCACCTCAAGCACCTGGTCTTCTCCCGGACACTGACCGAAAGCCCGGATCCAGGCATCCAACTCGTCGCCGATGACCCGGTGGCGACGGTACGGGAGCTGAAGCGCGATGGCGGCAAAGACATCTGGCTCGTCGGCGGCGGGGAACTGGCCGGCGCACTGTACGGCGAGATCGACCGCGTGATCATCAAACTCAGCCCGCTCACCATCGGCTCCGGCATCCCCCTTTTCGGACGGACCACGGTCTTCGCGCCCAACGCCTGGGAGCTCATCGACCACACCGTCCTCAAGACCGGAGCTGCCTTCCTCACCTACGACCGGGCCCCCGGCACTCCGCAGTCCTCCAGCAGGTAGACGCAGGAGAAGAGCATCCTCACGGACGCCTGTACTGCGGCGACTCTCGGCGCGGCACAGGCATCTCGCCGAGCACGCCGCAAAGTCCCCGACAGCGCCCGCGGCTTTGACCCCTACTTCGGTGCCTGGAAGCCGCCGATCCTCTGCTCGAGCAGTTCGGCCAGCCGCAGCGGGGTGCGGTCCTCGAACATCGGACCGATGAGCTGCACTCCCACCGGCAGACCCTCGCAGGACCGGCCGGCGGGTATGGCGGTGGCGGGCAGGCCGGGCATGGTCGCCACACCGGCCCAGACGGACTGGTCGAGGTAGGGGTACTCGACGCCGTCGATGTCGATCCGGCGTTCCCCGCGATCGGAATTGTGGTCGTGCGGAAACGCGGGGACCGACGTGATCGGACACACCACGGCATCGAACTCGACGAACAGCTCCCGCCAGCCACGGCGGTGCAGTTCACGGCGGAAGTCCGCCTCGATCCAGTCGCGGTGGCTGAACACCATGCCGCGCAGCCGCGCCGCGTCGAGACCCTGATCGTCCGCGCTCAGTCCGGCGGCGCGGCTCCGCAGCCGCTCGTACGCCTCGGCGGGAATACGCGCGCCTTGGTGCGAACACAGCAACTGCGCGTAGAGCGTCGCGGCTTCGGCCAGATCGGGCAGCAGCGGACTGTGCCGTTCGACGCGGGCCCCGCCGTCGACGAGTGCGTCGGCCACCCGGTTCACCCCGGCCCGCACCGCCGACCCGGTCGGAATGAACGGATGCTCGTCGAGGACCAGGACCCGAAAGTCGCTCAGCCGCCGATGGCGCGCGGGCGGCAGCGTCACGTCGTAGGCGACGCCGCGTGTCAGCGGGTCCGGTCCCGCCATCACGTCCAGCAGCAATGCGAGGTCGCGGGCGGTGCGGGCCATCGGACCGCAGACGGCGAGGTCGCCGTCGACCGGCAACGCCGGTGCGGGCGGCGGCACCATTCCTCGGGTCGCCACCAGCCCGAACGTCGGCTTGTGCGCGTAGACACCGCAGAAATGCGCCGGGTTGCGCAGTGAACCGGCGAGGTCGGAGCCGATGGACAGCGCACCGAATCCCGATGCCAGCGCCGCCGCCGACCCGCCGGAGGATCCACCCGACGTACGGTCGTGATCCCACGGGTTGTTGGTGGTGCCGTAGATCTCGTTGAAGCTCTGCCAGTCCTGCAGCATGAACGGCACGTTGGTCTTGCCGAGAATCACCGCGCCCGCGGCCTTCAACCGCGACACCGCTACCGCGTCCTCGACGGGCAGATGGTTCGCGTACTGCGGCATCCCCCAGGTCGTGGGCAGCCCGGCGACGTTGTAGGACTCCTTGACCGTCACCGGAACACCGAGCAACGGCCGGTCCTCACCACCGGCGCGCGCCTCGTCGGCCCGGCGCGCGGCGGCTCGCGCACGGTCGAAGTCCGGCACGCAGACCGCGTTGATCACCTTGTCGTCCCGCTCGACACGAGCGATGGCCTCGTCGGTCAGCTCCACCGAGGTGACCTCACCGGCACGCAAGGCGGCCGTGAGCGCCTCGGCCGGAAGAAAGCTCCACTCCACGAATTCGCCCCTAACGACCCGCGCCACAGGCGCTCGACCCGACAAGCCGCCTCTATCAAATCGCCTCGGACGACGCGGAAGGAACGCCTCCGCAGGACCTTGCGGTTCAGCCGTCGATGGCGTGGCGCATGGCGCGGAACTTGGTCTGGGTCTCGGCGAGTTCGGCGGCCGGGTCGGAGCCGGCGACGATGCCGCCGCCGGCGTAAAGGCGGGCCCGGGTGCCCTCGATGTGGGCGCAGCGCAGCGCGATGCCCCATTCGCCGTCGCCGCGGGCGTCGATCCAGCCGACCGGCCCGGCGTAGCGGCCGCGTTCCATCAGCTCCAGCTCGCGGATCGTCTCGAGCGCGTCCGTGGTGGGCGTGCCGCCGACGGCGGGGGTGGGGTGCAGCGCGGCGACGACGTCGAGGACGGAGCGTTCTTCGCTCAGCCGGCCGCGTACGGGCGTGGCCAGGTGGATGAGGTTGGACAGGCGCAGCAGTTCCGGCTCGTCGGGCACGGTGAGCTCGCGGCACAGCGGGGCGAGGGCGGCGCGGACCATGTCGGCGGCGTAGGAGTGCTCCTCGCGGTCCTTGGCGGAGGCGAACAGGGCCGCGGCGGAGACGTCGTCGGCGGCGTCGCGGGCGATCGTGCCGGCCAGCACGAGCGACTCGACCTGCCCGCCCATGCGGCGTACGAGGAGTTCGGGGGTGGCGCCGACGAGGCCGGCGCAGGCGAAGGTGTAGCAGGAGGGGAAGCGGTCGGCGAGGCGCCGCAGCAGGACGCGCGTGTCGATGGGGGAGTCGGCGGTCGCGAGCAGGTCGCGGGCGAGCACCACCTTCGACAGGTGCCCGGCGCGGATCCGCTCGACGGCGGCGGCCACGGCGCGCATGTGGCGGGAGGCGTCGACCGCGCCGTCGGCCCAGCGGACGCCGGTGGGGGGTACGGGCGGGCGCAGCAGCGCCAGCGGCTCGGGGTTGCCGCCGATCGTGGTGTACCAGGCGTGGCCATCGCGGCGGCCGAGGACGACGCGCGGGACGATGAGCACCGAGTCGCCGGACTTGGGATCGAAGGAGAAGCTGCCGAACGCGACCGGGCCCGACCCCGGGACGCCGAGCGGGTCCTCGACCGACGCGGCGGCGAACACGGAGGCGAGCCATTCGCGGGCGCGCGTGAAGCGGTCCTCGCCGCCCGGCAGGACGAGCCGCGCGGCCTCACCCCAGCCGACGATGCCTTCGCCGTGCCGGATCCAGGCGAGCGCCTCGGAGTGCGGCAGGCGTGCCACCAGGTCTTCGTGCGCTGAGACGTCGCCGGACACGACGGTGGTCCGGACGGCGAGCCGGTCGGGGATTCCCACAGCGACGTTCACAGTGAACCACTGTACGGGATTTTTGAACCTGTTCAAACAGTGGTGATCCCTGCATCCGGTGAGGTCGCGGGGACCGGCCCGACCTGCGCCGACGCGCCTGATGCCGGATCCTGCCATGGCCGGGCGCGGCCATCGCCGACTGCCAGTGACATTCCACCTTGTTCGACGAACTCTCTAGATATATCGTTAACATGTCTAGATCATCGCTGGAGGTGCGACATGGACGACTGGCTGCCGGGGCCGATGGACCCGGCCGTATTCCTCGCCGCGGGCGGCCCGGGCGACGGCCCGCATCCCCCACCGCCACCGCACCCACCGCACCCACCGCACGGCGCGCCGTTCCCGCCGCCGGCTCCTCTTTTGGGCGCGCCGCCGATGCCGGATCTGTTCGGACCGGGCGCGCCGCCGCCCGGCGTCGCGCCGAAGGTGCGGAAGGGTGACGTGCGCGCCGCCGCCCTGGCGCTGCTCACCGAGGGCCCGCGCAACGGCTACCAGATCATCCAGGAGATCGCCGAGCGCAGCCACGGCCTGTGGCGGCCCAGCCCCGGCTCGGTCTACCCGGCGTTGCAGCAGCTGGAGGACGAGGGGCTGGTCCGGGCGAAGGAGGAGTCCGGGCGGCGCACGTACCAGCTCACCGACGAGGGCCGTGCGCACGTGGCCGCGCACGAGGAGGCGCTCACCGAGCCCTGGGCGGCGGTCGCCGGGTCGGTCAGCGAGGAGATGGTCGACCTGCGGACGCTGTTCGTGCGGATGGCCATGGCGCTGCGGCAGGTCGCGGAGGCCGGCACGCCCGCCCAGCACCAGGAGGCCGGACGGATCCTGGCCGACGCGCGCCGGTCGCTGTACCGGCTGCTCGCCGAGGACCTCGGGGAAGAGGACTGAACGCGCCCGCGGGGCCGGCCATCGCGGTGGAGGGCCTGGCCAAGCGGTACGGCGGCCTGGAGGCGGTCAAGGGCATCGGGTTCGAGGTGCGGCCCGGGGGAGGTGTTCGGATTCCTGGGACCCAACGGCGCGGGCAAGACCACGACGATCGGGATGCTGTGCACGCTGGTGCGTCCCAGCGGCGGCGCCGCGTACGTGGCCGGCCACGACATCGTCGGCGAGCGCGGTGAGGTCCGCCGCGACATCGGGCTGGTCTTCCAGGACCCCACCCTGGACGCGTACCTGACCGCCGAGCAGAACCTACCTGCACTCACCGCGGGTCCTGTTCCTGGACGAGCCGACCGTCGGCCTGGACCCCCAGGCCCGCGCCGCGATCTGGAGCTACATCACCGCTGTACCTGCTCGTGCTGGGCACCGGCGGCGGCACGGTGAACCTGAAGACCTTCACTTTCCCCGGCGTCATCGCGATGTCGGTGATGTTCACCGGGATGTTCTCGGCCGCCTCGATCGTGTGGGACCGGGAGTTCGGGTTCTTGCGGGAGATGGGTGTTCGCCCACATCACCGCGCGCCCCGCGCTGAAGGCCCGGTTCAACCCGGGAGTCACCTGGTTCGGCTGGCACGTGCCTCCGCTGCCGGAGGTTGGTCATCGTGCTCGGCGCGGGCCTGCTCGCCGCCGCGATCGCCCAGTTCCGCCGGACCGACCAGCCCCGCCGGCCTTCACTCCGCGTACGGCCCCAGCGCGGCGGAGAAGGTCCGTACGGCGTCGAGCAGGTCGCCCGCCGACGGCACGCCGCCGGGGTCCAGGAGCCACTGGGCGGCCGTGCCCGACAGCAGGGCCTGCAGGTACGCGCCGATCCTCTCGGTCCGGTCCGGGCCGAGCGTCTCCGCGTCGACGCCGAACAGCTCGGCCAGGCCCAGGCGGGCCTGCCGGTTCGCGGCGGCGAAGACGCGGCGCAGCTCGGGGGTGCGCTCGATGTGGGCGAGGACCTCGAACTGGACCGCCCACAGCGGCCGGGTCTCGGCGAACGCGTCGAGGATGCTCGCCCACGTGGCCTCGAATCGTCCGGCCGGGTCCGCGTCGGCGCTGGCCGCGGCGGTCATCGCGGCGGCGATCCGGTCGCCCCACTCCTCGATCGCGCCGCGCAGTGCCTCGTGCAGCAGCACGTCCTTGGAACCGAAGTGGTAGCCGATGGCGGCGAGGCTGACCCCGGACGCCTGCGCGATGTCGCGCGCGGTCGTCCGCGCGTAGCCCTTCTCCAGCAGGCAGCGCCGGGCGCCGTCCAGCAGATCCTCACGATTGCCCATGCCGCCGACTCTATCCACTGACGAGACGAACGTCTAACACGGACGTCTTGCACAATTGTCTAACACGCTTGTACCGTTGGCGTCACCCGAGGCGAACGGCCTGGGGCAGGACGGTGCGAGGAGCCGTGATCATGAAGAACGCCAACGTGTTGATCTCCGGTGCGGGCGTCGCGGGCGTCACCCTGGCCTACTGGCTGAGCCGGCACGGCTTCACCCCGACCGTCGTGGAGCGCGCCCCCGCCCTGCGCGCGGGCGGCTACAAGGTCGACATCCGGGGCGCGGCGCTCACCGTCGCCGAACGCATGGGACTGCTGGAGGAGATCCGCGCGCTGCGCACCGGCGTACGGCGCGGCACCGTCGTCGACGCGACCGGCAAGAGCGTGGCGAGCATGGACGGCGACACCTTCGGCGGCCGGACCCACGGCGACGCCGAGATCCTGCGCGGCGACCTGCACCACCTGCTGTACCGGCGGACCGCCGAGTCGGTCACCTGCCTCTTCGGCGATTCGATCACCGCCCTGCGCGAGACGCCCGACGGGGTCGAGGTCGACCTGGCGAGCGGGCGAAGCGCCACGTTCGACCTGGTGATCGGCGCGGACGGGCTGCACTCGGTGACCCGCGCGCTGGCGTTCGGGCCAGAAGAGCGGTTCGTCCGTGACCTGGGCTACCGCATCTCGATCTGCGACGTGCCCAACCACCTTCGACTGGATCGCGAGGAGGTCACCTACGTCGGTCCCGGCAAGACGATGCTCGCCTACAGCACCGCGGGGGAGGAGGGCGCCAAGGCGATGTTCCTGTTCGGCTCGGCGGAACTGGACGGCGAGCCGGACGGCCCCGCGGAACGGCGGCGCGCCCTGGCGTCCGTCTACGCCGGTGAGGGCTGGGAGGTGCCGCGCTTCGTCGAATCCGCCGTCGCCGCACCCGACCTGTACTACGACTCGATCAGCCAGGTTCACCTGGACCACTGGTCGGCGGGCCGGGTCGTCCTGCTCGGCGACGCCGCGCACTGCGCCTCGCCGGCGTCCGGCCAGGGCACCAGCCTGGCCATGGTCGGCGCGTACGTCCTGGCGGGCGAACTGGCCGCGGCCGGCGGAGACCACCGCGGCGGGTTCGCGGCCTACGAGCGGGAGATGCGGCCGTTCGCCGAGGCGAACCAGCGGCTCGGCCCGGCCAACATCAAGCGGATGGTGATGCGCACGCGCGGGCAGGTCCGGCTCTCGATGGCGACGCTCGGCCTCCTGGACAAACTGCCGGGCAAAGACCGGATCATGGCCAAGGCCGTCGCGCCCATCCACCGGGCCGCCACCGCGATCACGCTCAAGACGTACTAGGGCCTAAGGCTCGATCATCGTGACGCCGGTGGGCGAGGTGGTTCCCATGGCCGCCAGCGCCTGCGGCGTCCCGGCCAGGCCGATCGTGGTGGTGATCAGGCGGTCCGGGCGCAGCGTGCCCGCGGCGACCAGGTCCAGCATCGGCCCGTACGCGTGGGCGGGCATGCCGTGGCTGCCCAGCACGCTGAGCTCGTAGGCGATGACCCGCTCCATCGGAAGCGCCGCCGGGCCCGCCTGCGGCGGCAACAGGCCCACCTGGACGTGCCGTCCGCGGCGGCGCAGGCACGCGATCGAGTTCGCGCAGGTCCGCGGGTCGCCGAGCGCGTCCAGGGACACGTGCGCGCCGCCGCCGGTGACCTCCGCGATCGCCTCGGGTACGCCGTCCGGGCCCTGGAGGCACGTCCCGGCGCCGAACACGCGGGCCAGGTCCAGCGCGGCGGTGGAGACATCGACGGCGACGACCCGCGCACCGGCCGCGGCCGCGATCATCACCGCGGACAGGCCGACACCGCCGCAGCCGTGCACCGCCACCCACTGCCCCGGCGCGACCCGCCCGTGCGCGGTGAGCGCACGGTAGGCGGTCGCGAACCGGCAACCGAGGCCGGCCGCCGCCGCGAAACCGAGCCCCTCGGGCAGGCCGACCAGGTTAACGTCGGCGTTCTCGACGGCGACGTACTCGGCGAAGGAACCCCAGTGGGTGAACCCGGGCTGGGTCTGCCGCTCGCACACCTGCTGTTCGCCGGCGGCGCACGCCGGGCAGCGCCCGCACGCGCACACGAACGGCACCGTCACCCGGTCCCCGGCCCGCCACCCGGTGACCCGCGGCCCGGCCGCCTCGACCACCCCGGCCAACTCGTGCCCGGGAACGTGGGGGAGCGCGATGGCCGGGTCGTGACCCATCCACCCGTGCCAGTCGCTGCGGCACAGCCCGGTCGCCGCGACCCTGATCACCACCCCGTCCGGCGACGGCGCGGGATCGGCCACCTCGCGCAGGTCCGGCATCCGCCCGAACTCCTCGAACACCACCGCTCGCACCCGGTCACCGTACCGCCGGCCGGGCGCGCGGC
This sequence comes from Actinoallomurus sp. CA-142502, assembly GCF_050936355.1. NCBI lineage: Bacteria > Bacillati > Actinomycetota > Actinomycetes > Streptosporangiales > Thermomonosporaceae > Actinoallomurus > Actinoallomurus sp. CA-142502. The sequence continues at coordinate 5,736,610 of NZ_JBNJMY010000001.1, read as the reverse complement.
GGGCCTCAGGTCCGCGAGGTCGCGCGCGGGCCGCGGAAGGGCAGGGTCTGGCGGTAGACGATGTTGGTGGTGGTGCTGCCGAAGTCGGTCAGCTCGCCGACGATCTTCTCCAGGTGGGTCATGGAGGCCGCGGCGACCTTCAGCGTGTAACAGTCATCGCCGGTGGTGCGCAGGCACTCCAGGATCTCGGCGCGCTCCTCCAGCAGCCGGTGCAGCGGCTCGTGCCGGTTGCCCGGATACTTCAGGCGGACGACGGCGAGCACCGGGTAGCCGACCTTCTCCAGGTCCACCTCGGCTCGGTAGCCGGTGATGACACCGGCGGCCTCCAGTCTCCGGACCCGCTCGGTCGTCGCGGAGGCGCTGAGGCTGACCCGCCGGGCCAACTCGGTGAGGGGGACGCGGCCCTCTCGCTGCAGCTCCCCCAGGATCGCCCAGTCCGTCGCGTCAAGATCCTCGGCCATGTCGTGAATATACCGTCAGATCAACGGCTGACCGCGGTCAACGCCGGTGATGATCCCTTCCGTCGGCGGTGATCGCCTGGATAGCGTGAAATGGTGAAAATCGGCGTGAACGTCCCGAACTTCGGGCCCGGTACCGACCCCGGCGTGCTGCGCGACTGGGCGCGCACGGTCGAGGGGCTCGGCTTCGACCTGCTGATGGTCTCCGACCACGTGGTGGTGACGCCCGACGTTGCCGAGCAGTACCCGGCACCGTTCTATGAGCCGTTCACCACGCTGTCGTGGCTGGCCGGCGTGACCGAACGGATCCGGCTCGGCACCACCGTGGTCATCGTCCCGTACCGGCATCCCCTGCTGCTGGCCCGCATGACCGCGAACCTGAACGACCTCAGCGGCGGCCGTCTCGTCCTGGGCGTGGGCGTCGGCTGGGCCCGGCAGGAGTTCGCGGCGCTCGGCGTGCCGTACGGCGAACGCGGCCGGATCACCGACGAGCACCTGCGCGCGGTACGGGCCGCCTGGGCCGACACGGCCGACTACCGCGCGGGGTCGATCCCGCTGTGGGTCGGCGGCAACAGCGACGCGGGCATCCGCCGGGCCGTACGCCTCGGCGACGCCTGGCACCCGCTGCGAATCACCCTGCCGTGGCTGCGGCAGGCCCGCGAACGCCTCACCGCCACCGCGCGCGACCAGGGACGGCCCGTGCCCGCGCTGACGCCCCGCATCGCCCTGCGGCTCACCGCCGAACCCCTTACCGGCCCGGACCGGCTCGCCGGCCACGGCACCCTCGTCCAGGTCACCGCGGACCTGGACGAACTGCGCCGCCTCGGCGCCGAGACCGTCGTGCTCGACCCGTTCCACGGCGACCCGGCCGAGACCCGCCGCCCGCAGGAGGCCTGGCGGGCGCTCGCGACCGTCGCCGCCTCCCTCACCACCGACCGATCGGAGTGACCATGCCATCCCACCCTCACGACCTGTTGCGCCGGGCCATCGCCCTGGCCGCCGAGGCGCGCGCGGCCGGCGACCCGCCGTTCGGGTCGCTGCTGGCCGACCCGGACGGCGCGGTCCTCGCCGAGGAGCGCAACACGACCGTCACCGGCGCCGACATCAGCGCCCACCCGGAGCTGAAACTGGCCCGGTGGGCGGCGCGTGAGCTGGACCCCGCGACCGCGGCGGCCACCACGATGTACACCAGCTGCCAGCCGTGCCAGATGTGCACCGGGGCGATCGCCCGCTCCGGCCTGGGCCGCGTGGTGTACGCGCTGTCGGACGAGCAGCTCGCCGGCCTCAAGCCGGGAGGCGAATGGCCCGACGTGCCGCAGGAGGGCCCGGCGCTGTACGAGGAGGCGCGCGTCCCCGTCGAGGGCTACTACTGAGCCTGCCCGGCTATATACCTTGACTGGCATATAGCCAGTTGGGTATGTTCCCTGCGTGCCCACACCATTCGATGTGCTAGCCGAGCCGACGCGGCGGCGGATCCTCGACCTGCTGCTGGAACGTCCCCGCCCCGTCGCGGAGCTGACCCAGGCGCTCGGCCTCACCCAGCCCGGCACCTCCAAGCACCTGCGGGTGCTGCGCGAGGCCGGGCTGGTGCGCGTCCGCGCCGAGGCGCAGCGCCGCTGGTACGAGCTGCGGCCCGAACCGCTCGCCGAGATCGACGCGTGGCTGCGGCCGTACCGGCGGCTGTGGGAACGCTCGCTGGACGCCCTCGAACGACACCTGGACGCCATGCCCGACGACGAGCCGGGCGGCGCGTCCGCGCAGACGGGAGACGACTCATGAACGCGACCCTGCACACCACCGACGGACGCAGCGTCCTGCGGTTCGAACGCCGCCTCGCGCACCCGGTGGAGAAGGTCTGGCGCGCGGTCACCGACCCGGCCGAGATGGCGCACTGGTTCCCCGCCATCGTCGAGATGGACCCGCGCCCCGGCGGCCGGATCCGCTACACCTACCCGGCCGGCGAGGCGGCGCCCGACGAAGGGCGGATCATCGAACTGGACCCGCCCCGGGTGTTCGCCCTCACCTGGAACGGCGACGCGCTGCGCATGGAGCTGACACCCGACGGCACCGGCACCCGGCTCGTCTTCACCCACACCTTCACCGACCGGCCCATGGCCGGCAGCTTCGCCACCGGCTGGGAGACCTGCCTCGGCGCGCTGGACAAGACCCTCGCCGGACCCGTCGAAGGCTCCCTCATCGCGCCCGAACGCTACGCCGAACGCCACGACGCCTACGTCGCGCGGTTCGGCCTGGGGGAGGGCACCCTGCGCGCCGGCGACGACACGATCCGGTTCGAACGGCTGCTGCCCCATCCGGTCGAGCAGGTCTGGCCGGCGCTGACGCGTACCGAGAACGGGGAACCGGCCGTCGGCGGGCCGCCGCCGCTGCCCGCCACCAACGCCTACGTCCCCGCCGGCGACCTCACCGCCGTCCGCGACGAACAGCTGCTGGAGTACACCTGGCTCCGCGACGGCGCACCGGCCGGGCGGGTGCGCTGGGAACTGACCGGCGGGCACCCGGCCGGCACCCGGGTCGTGCTCACCCAGACCGGCCCCGCCGACGAGCCCGCCACCGCGCTGGCCGCCTGGCACACCCACCTGGAGGTGCTCGCCGACCACCTGCGCGGCGTCACCCACTGCCCCTGGCCCAAGGAGCGCACCGAGGAACTGGCCGCGCGCTACGCCGGGCGGGCCGAGGCCAGGTAGACCACGTCGGGTTCGCCGCGGGGCACCGGCACCGCGTGGGCGGCGACGTCGGCGAACCGCTCGCGCAGCAGCGCCTCGAACACCGGCGCGGCGCCGGCGCTCCAGACCGCCAGCACCCCGCCCGGCCGCAGCCGCCCGGCCAGCAGCGCGAGACCCTCCGGCCCGTACAGGGCGGCGTTGCCCTCGGTGACCGTCCAGTCCGGCCCGTTGTCGATGTCCAGGCACACCGCGTCGAAGGCGGCCGTGCTCGTGCGCAGCCACGCCGCCAGGTCGGCGCGTTCGACGCGCACGCGCGGGTCGGACAGGGCACCGCCGGAGAAGGGCCGCAGGTGCGTCTCGTGCCAGCCGATGACCGCCGGCTCGCGTTCGATGACCGTCACCGACCGCGCGTACGGGGAACGCAGCGCCTCGGCGAGGGTGAAGCCCACGCCCAGCCCGCCGATCAGGACGTCCGCGGGCCGCGCCAGGCGTTCGAGCGGCGCGCGGACCAGCAGGCGCTCGGACTCACCGGCGCGAGTGTCCATGAGGAACACGCCGTTGCTGATGATCTCCAAATGCCGGCCGTCGCCGCGCAGCACCAGCTCGCCGTTCTCCCCGTCCCGGCGCTCGTAGACCTCCACGCGGCCTCACCCTACCGAGTCGGAGCGCTCCTGAAAGCGGGCGCCGGGTCAGGTCCGGGGCCGCCACGGCGAGTCCGGCTGGGTCGGGCGCGGGGCGACGGCCACGCGCAGCCCGTACGCGGGGGTGTCGCCGTACGGCGGCGGCACGGGACCCAGATAGACATGGCCGGTCATGTGACACCAGGCGGCCAGGTCCAGCGGTGCGGCCGGATCGGCGGCGATGAGGTGGACGATCGTCCCGGCGGGCAGTACGGCCAGCCGTCCGCGCAGCTCCAGCAGGAGCCGCACGCAGGCGCGGTCGCCACCGTCGATCACTACCGGGGTGGAGCCGGCATCGGTGTCGGTCATGACGTCCCCTCGGGTGGTTCATCGGCTGCGGACGGTGGTGACACCGGCCGGGACGATGATCAAAGAGCGTACGCCACCGGCGACGGCGGCGGCCGGAACCTGGTTTCGGCGCGGGCGCGCCCGGTCACGGTGTGCGGAAGCCCCGGAAGGTCACGGGTTCGCGGGTCGTGAAGCCGAGCCGCTCGTAGAGGCTGATCGCGCCGGTGTTCGTCTCGGCCACGTGCAGGAAGGGGCGTTCGCCACGCGCCAGGACACGCGCGACGAGCGCGCCGACGAGGCGGGCGGCGTGGCCTCGCCCCCGTGCCTCCGGAGCCGTGCAGACGGCGCTGATCTCGGTCCAGCCCGGCGGCCGGAGACGTTCGCCCGCCATCGCGACCAACGTGCCGTTGTCGCGGACGCCGAGGTAGGTGCCGAGTTCGTGGGTGCGCGACCAGAACGGCCCCGGGCGGGTCCGCCCGGCCAGGTCGAGCATCTCGGGCACGCTGTCCGCGCCCAGTTCGACGACACCGGTGACGGGCTCGGCCCACGGGTGATCGGGCCGGCCGCCGCCGGGCCAGATCATCTGCCGGCCTTCGAGGACGAAGACCGGCTCCCAGTCCGGCGGCGGTGTCGCCGGGCAGCTGAACATGTCGGCGAACCCGCCCGGGCCCAGCAGCCGGGACAGGTCGGCCCACTCCGCCGGACCGGGGTCGGCGGGCACCGCGCAGAAGGTCGCGACTCCCGGCAGGTAGGTCGCGGCCCGGCCGAACCGGCGGGCGAGGTGCGCGTGGTGACCGCGAAGCGATTCGCCCACCGGATCCTCGAGCGCGGCTTCACGATTCACCATCGACGTGCGGCACCTCCCGTATCGCGCGGAACCATCAGCATCGGGTACGGGCCCGGCGTCACAGGAGCGGCAGCTGCTCGGCGACCGGCCCCGGGGCGGCCGGCGGAGGAGGCGGGGCGGACAGGCGGCGGGGGTTGCGGCGGCCTCCGATGCCGTGCTTTTCGGCCAGTTCGGCGACCTTGGCGGAGATGCGCCGCTGGTAGTCCTTGGGGACGTACGCGCCGCGCCCGTACAGCCGCTCGTACGGGGCGACCAGCTCGGGACGGCACTCGCGCAGCCACCGCATGAACCACTCGCGCGCGCCCGGGCGCAGGTGCAGCACGATCGCCGACACCGACGACGCGCCCGCCTCGGCGATGCGGCGGACCGCCGCGTCCAGCTGCCGGGGCGTGTCGGTCAGGTACGGCAGGATCGGGCCCATCAGCACGCCGCAGCCGATGCCGTGCTCGACGAGCGTGGCGCACACCTCCAGGCGTTTGAGCGGGCTCGGCGTGCCCGGCTCGATCAGCCGCCACAGCTCCTTGTCGACGAAACCCACCGACACGGCCGCGCCCACCTCGGTGCGCTCGGCGGCCTCCTCCAGCAGCGGCAGGTCGCGCAGGATCAACGACCCCTTGGTCAGGATCGAGAAGGGGTTGGCGTGGTCGCGCAGCGCCTCGATGATGCCCGGCATCAGCCGGTAGCGGCCCTCGGCCCGCTGGTAGCAGTCGACATTGGTGCCCATCGCGATGTGCTCACCGGCCCACCGGGGCGCGGCCAGTTCCCGGCGGACGAGCTCGGGCGCGTTGACCTTCACCACGATCTGGGAGTCGAAGTCCTGACCGGTGTCGAAGTCCAGATACCGGTGGGTGCCCCGGGCGAAGCAGTTGTGCGAGACGACGCCGTTCGCGATGAAGTCGCCCGTCCCCGTGGTGATGTCGTACATCGGCACGTCGATGCCGATCGCTTCGACGGACGCGACACCCAACTCGGCACTGCTGTTGAGCGCGACGCCTTCGATGTCCCGCTTGCGGGTGATCGCGGGGTCGGTCAGATGGAAGAACCTCAGATGTTCGGCGAGGCCACCGGGCAGCCGGACAACGCCCAGCGACCGCCGGTGCGGTCGCTCGACGGTGTGGTCGAATCCGAGACGTTCCAGGCTGCTCGTGATCGCATGGCTGGTGTCCGGGTCGCGGTGGGGGATGCGCAGGACACCGCCTGAGCAGCTTCCCTCGGCGTCGAAGATGCCGGCGAGGAAGCCCTTCCGCCATTCGTCCGTCGTAATGTCGGGCCAGGCGATCAGACGCTCGGCGGGGACACCGAGATCCTCCAGGAAGAACCGCGCGCGACGCAGGGCCTCATGGCCGGGGGAAGATGCGCATGACCCGAGATTCACGCCGCCGCGCAGCAATCCGCACAGATAGCCGAACCGGTAGTCCGCCTCATTCTTCGGAGGAGCGGCGAACCCGCCCGTCCCCACCAACCTGCTGTCGAGCTTCAGGTGCGGGCGCTGGTCGGTGCCGGTGACGTACCTCCATCCGAGGTCGCTCAGGAAACGGTGATCGCCACTGGCGATCAGCTCGGTTCCGTCCTTCAGACGGATGCGATATGCCGGCTTGACCGTTTTCCAGTGCGCCAGCACCTCTGTCACGACGTAGCGACGAGAGGAGCCCTTGACCTCCGTGCCGTAAATGGCATCGCCGACGCGCAGGTCCCGTATCGGCTTGGCGCGTCCGTCGGCCATGAGGATTGGCGTGTCACCGAAGAGGCAGTAAACACACGCATGACTGCAGCCCCGGTAGGGGTTGATCGTCCAGGTGAACGGCACCCGCGAGGCGCCCGGCACCTTGTTGATGATCGACTTGGCGCGGATCTCGTGGAAGGTGATCCCGCGGAACTCCGGCGTGTCGACCGTCACCGGCCGGCCGAACAGGCCCGGCTCCTGGCCGTCGAGTGACAAAGCGTCCCAGCGCATCCGCCCATGGTAGAACATACGTTCGAGGTGAACCCGCTGGGCGCGTCGAACTTTGTGGAGAGGTCCGAGGTCGGCACTCAGCGCCTGGTCTCGTACCTGGTCAGGAGCACGCCGTCGGGAAACGTCCGGGTCTCCACCAGGGTCAGGTTCACCCAGTTGTCCAGCGCCGTGAAGAACGGCGTGCCGCCGCCCACCAGGACCGGTGCGGTGACCAGCACGTACTCGTCGATCAGCCCGGCCCGCATGGCCGCCGCGGCGAGGGTGGCGCCGCCGATGTCCATGGGGCCGCCGTCCTCGGCCCTGAGCCGGGTGATCTCGGTGACCGCGTCGCCGGTGACCAGGCGGGTGTTCCAGTCGACCGTGCTGGTCGTCGAGGAGAACACCACCTTCGGCATGTCCCGCCAGCGGCGGGCGTACTCGATCTCCGCCGGTGTGGCGCCCGGCCGCTGGTCGGCGGTCGGCCAGTGGGAGCTCATCGTCTCCCACAGCCTGCGCCCGTACAGCGCCAGGCCCGTCGCCCCCACCCGGTCGGACCACCACTGGAACAGCTCGTCGCTCGGCACGCTCCAGCCGAGGTCGTCGCCGGGCGCGGCGATGTAGCCGTCCAGGCTCAGGTTCATGCCAAAGGTCAGTCTCCGCATGGCGTCAGCCTCCCGTGAGTCGGTACTCGGCCTACAAGACCAGCACGGTGCGGAAAAATCATCGGTACGGGGGCGCCCCGGTGCGTCCCCACAGCCGGAGACCGAGAGGACCGCCGATGACCGTTCCGTTGCCCAGGACGCAATACACGCCGCTGGTGCGCACCGGCTTCGCCGACCCGGCCGCGTGGGAGGCCCTGCGCACGGTGGTCGAGACGCCGAACGAGTACGAGTTCCTCGCCCACGTCGACTACATCGACGACCCGGCCTACCGCGACCTGCCGCCGGAGCGGATCCTCGAGCTGACCCCGGACGGGCATCCGATCGTGATCGTCGCCGACGACACCGCCCTCGGCTCGCCCGAGATGCCGCTGCTGGTCATCGACCTGCGCGCCGAGCGCGGGCGGGCGGTCCGGGTGATCGCCGAGAGACTGTGGAGCATCGAGAACAACCTGTCGATCTCCAACATGGACTTCGCCGAGTTCGCCGGCGCCGCCGGCGAGGACGGGATCTTCCGCGGCTTCTAGGAGGCCGGCAGGCGTTCGAGCGCGCGCGTCAGGTCGCGGGGCGTGACGATGCCGACGAGGCGCTCGCCGTCGAAGACCAGCAGGCGTTCGCGGGCGAGGCGGGGCAGCAGTTCGGCCAGCGAGGTCTGCGCCGCGGTGCGCCCGGCCTCCTCCACGACCGCGCCGACCGGCGCGGACGGGTCCTGTTCGCCGATCCGCTCGGCGGTCACGATGCCGCGGACGACACCCTCGTCCACCAGCGGGTAGGCGGTGTGACGGTGGCGGGGCAGCATCTCCCGCGAGAACTCCGCCGCCGTCATCGAGCCCGAAACCGTGAAGGGGTCCGGCGTCATGATCCGGCCGATCGTGATGCCCTCCAGGCGGGCGATCACGCGGGCCTGGCCCGCCTCCATCCCGGCCGCGGCGATCAGGAACCAGCCGATGACGATGAGCCACAGCCCGCTGAAGGTCCACAGCGACACGTAGAACCCGGCCACCATCGCGGCCCAGCCGAACCCGCGGCCGGTCTGGGCGGCGTGCAGGGTCGCCTTCGTACGGTCGCCGGACAGCCGCCACAGCAGGGCGTGCACGAGCCGCCCGCCGTCCAGCGGCGCCGCCGGGATCACGTTGAACAGGGCCAGCACCACGTTGATCGCCGCCAGCCAGGCCAGGCATCCGGCGACCAGGCCGTCCACGCCCGCCAGCAGCAGGACCGCGGACCCGGCGGCCAGCACCACGCCCAGCAGTAGACTCACCAGAGGTCCGGCCCCCGCGATCCGCAGTTCGGCGCCCGGGCTGTCCGGTTCGCCCTCGAACCGCGCCACCCCGCCCAGCAGCCACAAGGTGATGCCGTCGACGGTCAGCCCGTTGCGGCGCGCCACGACGGCGTGCGCGAGTTCGTGCGCGAGCAGCGACGCCATGAACGCCGCGGCGGTGACCAGCCCGCCGAGGACGTACACGACCGGGTGCAGGCCCTTGTAGGACTGGGGCAGGCGGTCGGCGGCCAGGCCATACGCCAGAAGAGTGAAGACGACGAGGACGGTCCAGTTGACGCCGACGCGCACGCCGACGATCCGGCCCAGCCGGAAGGTGTCGTTCATCCGCCGCCGCCTCATGAGAGTGCCCTTGCTGAACCGATACCCGGATGCGGGCCCGGACTCTCCGGCAGAATGCCATCCCATGGGCGGATCTCGGGGGCGGCACGGCAGGTGGAGATCGCGGCGGGTGAGCGCGGCGGCGGGCGCGGCGCTGCTCATCGCGGCCGGATCGGCGGCTTGTGGCGGGGGCCACGACGAGCCGCGGGCCTCGGCGGCGGGCGCGCCGGCGGCCGAATGCGGCCAGACCACCGCCGCGCGCGCCGGAGCGCGCCAGACCCGCGCGATGTGGATCGCGACCGTCAACAACGGCGACTGGCCGAGCCGGCCCGGGCTGCCGGTCGCCAAACAGCAGGCCGAATACCGCCACCTGCTGGACGTGGCCGAGAAGCTGAACTTCAACACCGTCTACGTCCAGGTACGCCCGGCCGCCGACGCGTTCTACGCCTCCCACTACGAGCCGTGGTCGCGGTTCCTCTCCGGGAAGCCGGGCGCCGACCCCGGATACGACCCGCTGCGGTTCCTCATCACCGAGGCGCACAAGCGCGGCCTGCAGCTGCACGCCTGGTTCAACCCCTACCGCGCCGCCACGCAGGCCGACCCCGGCAAGCTCGCGGCGAACAGCCAGACGCGGCTGCACCCGGACTGGGTGCACCGCTACGGCGGCGCACTGTGGTTCGACCCGGGGCTGCCGCAGGTCCGTGACCTGGCCGTACGGGTCGTCCTGGACGTGGTGCAGCACTACGACGTCGACGGCGTGCACCTGGACGACTACTTCTACCCCTATCCGATCGCGGGCAAGGCCTTCCCCGACGCCGCGACGTTCAAGAAGTACGGCGCCGGCTACAAGAACCTCGGCGACTGGCGGCGGCACAACGTCGACGCCCTCATCCAGGACCTGCACACGCGCATCCACCAGACGAAGGGCTGGGTGCAGTTCGGTGTCAGCCCGTTCGGGGTGTGGCGCAACAAGTCCCGCGACAAGGCCGGTTCGGCCACCGCCGCGCTGCAGAGCTACGACGACATCTACGCCGACAGCCGCACGTGGGTGCGCAAGGGCTGGGTCGACTACATCGCCCCGCAGCTGTACTGGCCGGTCGGGTTCAAGGCCGCCGACTACCGCACGCTCGTCGCGTGGTGGGCCAAGCAGGTCGCCGGCACCCACGTCCAGCTCGTCATCGGCCAGGCCGCCTACCAGGTCGGGCAGCCCGGCGCGTGGAAGGATCCCGCCGAGCTGTCCCGCCACGTCGCGATCGACGCGGGCTACCCGCAGGTCGGCGGTGAGGCGTTCTTCAGCGCGCACGACCTGGCCCAGGACCGCCACGGCTTCGCGACCCGGCTGCTGCGCGACCACTACTCCCGCCCGGCGCTGGCCCCGGTCGCCGGTCCCGGCGCGCCGCCCGCGGCCCCGGCCGAGCTGACGGCCAAGAACGGCCGGCTGACCTGGAAGGGCACCGGCGCCGCCGCGTACGCGGTGTACCGCGCCCCGGCCAAGAGCCCGGCGTGCATCGCGCCGGACGGCCGGTTCCTGCTGAAGGTCGTCGACGGCGACGCGCACACGACCTCCGACAAGACGGCCAAACCCGGCCACACCTACACCTACTACGTCACCGCGCTGGACAGCCGCCGCCACGAGTCGGCGACGACCCGCGGTGTCCAGGCGGCCGCGGCACACGACTGAACCCCGGCGCTTCCACGCGTACGGCCCGGACCTCGCCGGTCTCCGGCGCGGCGACAACCCTGTGGATCTCGGCGGCGGATTTGCTGCACACTGATGGCAAACCGCCATCCGCGCCGATGAAGGACAGCCATGGAGCTCGCGCCACCCCTTCCGGCGTACTACCGGCTCAAGCGCCGGCTGCTGGCCGACATCGAGGCCGGTCACTACGGCACGGACGGGCGGCTGCCCACCGAACACGAGCTGTGCGCCGCCTACGGCCTGTCCCGTACGCCGGTGACGCGGGCGCTGTCGGAACTGGCCGCCGAGGGCGTCGTCGTACGGCACCGCCGCCGCGGCACCTTCGTCGACCCCGGCTGGATGGCCCGCCTGCACGCCGCGCCGAAGATCTCGGTGATGGCCACCCACGGCAGCTGGGAGGGGCAGTTAAGAGAGGCGGCAGGCAACGACCTGCGGCTGGAGTTCACCACGGCGCCGCTGTGGGAGACACGGGCGATGTTCCGGCGCGCGATCGCCGAGGGCCGCGGCCCCGACTTCGCCATCGTCGACTCGGTGTGGGTCGCCGAGTTCGCCGAGTCGCACATGCTCACCCCCATCGCCGAGCTGGACGCCGACTGGGCGGCCGAGCACGACGCCGACTTCCTGCCGCCCTTCGTCGACGCGTACCGGTTCGAGGGGCAGGGCCTGGTCGCGGTGCACGCGCCGGCCGACGTGGCCGGGCTGTGGTACGACCGCGCGGCCCTCGGCGGGGCGGCGCCGCCGCAGACCTGGCGTGAGCTGCGCGCGCTGGCCCGCGCCCTGGCCGCCGACGCGCCCCGCGGCGAGCACGCCCTGGTCATGCCGGGCGGCGCCGCGGCGGGGGAGACCACCACGTACGCGCTGGTGGCGCTGCTGGTGGCCAACGGCGCGACCGTGTTCACGCCCGAGGCGGTGACGCTGGACAGCCCGGCGACGGTCGCGACGCTGCGGTTCCTGCGCCGGCTCGCCGACGACGGCGCGCTGCCCGCCGAGGTCGTCACCTACGACATGGACCGGGCCGCGCAGATGCTCGCCGCCGGTCGCGCCCGCATGATCATCGGGGCGAGCTACCAGGCCGAGAGACTGGCCGCCGAGACCGGCACGCCGCTGGCCGAGGTCGCCGGGCGGTTCGGGTTCGCGCCGCTGCCGGCCGGCCCGCACGGCCCGCCGGGGATCCTGTGCGGCGGCATGGTGTACTGCGTCCCCCGCCAGGCCCGCCACCCGGAGCTGGCGATGCGGCTGCTGCGCGCCGCGACCGCGCCCAAGTGGCTGGCGCAGGTGTGCGCCGAGACCGGTCAGCTCCCGCCCCGCCGCAGCGTCCTGGACGCCCTGGCCCCGGTCTCCCCGTTCCACGCCGAGACCGCCGCACTGCTCGAGCACGCCGTCGTACGGCCCTCCGCGCCGACGTACGCGCTGGTGTCGGCGCAGTTGCAGACGATGCTCGAAGGAGTGCTCACCCGCCGCTGGAGCCCGGCCGCCGCGGTCAGCCTGACCGCCGACCGGATCAGCGCCATCACCGGCCGCCCGATCGTCCGCGGCTGACCGCTCCGGCGTCACTGGTCCTCCGCCGGGCGTGGCTCGGCGAGCCGGCGACGGGCGTGTTCGAGTGGTTCGCGCAGGCTCCGGGTCCGGCGTGTGCGCGCCAGGCGGACGAATCGTCGGTAGCAGTCCGCCGCCCGCTCGGTGCGGCCGGCGGCGTCGTGGCACATCGCCTCCCAGAAGTGCGCGGTGACCGCACCCGGGTCGAGCCGCGCGGCCTTGCGCGCCGCGGCGATTCCGCGCGCCGGGTCGCCCGTGCCCGTTCTGAGGGTGTGCTCGGCCGTCGCGGCCGCGAACTCCAGCAGCGCCCGGACGTCGTCGGGGTGCGCGCGGAGGTCGTCCGCCGCGTGGGCGAGCCGCTGCCCGAGCGCGCGGGCCGCCCGGCGTTCCCGGCGGCACTCGGGGCACGACGCGGGCGGCCCGCCCGCCACGGACAGTCCCAGGACCTCGTACCAGTGCCGCTGCCGCTCCGCGGGCCAGACGAACGCCGTGCCGCATGCGCGGCAGCGGAGTTCCCGGTCGACGTAGAAGTACCGCGGCGGCCGGCAGCGCGGGCAGAATCCCCGCTGCCGTGAGGGGTCGCCGCGTACGGCCCCGGAGGGCAGGTCGGGCTGGAACGTCAGGTCGTAGCCGGCCGGGGCGTGGGGGATCGGCCCGTAGAGCGGGTGGTCCTCCCACCGCACGCCATCACGCCCGCCGGCGCCGCGCTCCTTCGGGTTCGGCGTCACGTGGCGGCCCTTTCCGGCATCGGTGCTCTCTCAGCCGGCGTGAAGGATCCGGAGGCGATCGGGTTCCGCCGGATCCCGATCAACGACCTGGACCGGCGTCCAGGCCCATTGCCAGACGCTGACGCCCGGCGTGCGGGAGAACCGGAACGAGAGCGCCGATCCGCACCGCTGATCCGTCAGGTCCGCTCCGCGCCATACGCCCCGCCTCAACTCGCCGTCGTGCGTGATTATGACGTGCGTCGGTGGCCACGCGCGGCGGCGATGTAACCAACCAGTAAGGTGTCTGTCACCTCTTCTGTCAGGCCTTGACGCCACACGCCCGTCCTTCCACATTTGCCACAACACAATGGCAATTCGCGGAGGTGCTGCGCATGCGGCGGCAATGGGCTCTCGTGATGACGGCGGTGACGGTCGCGGCGGGGTTGAGCGCCTGCGGCGACAGCGGATCCTCGGACGGTAAGACGATCAAGGTCGCCTACCAGAAGTTCGGCAACTTCATCGGCGCCGACGAGCTGTTCAAGAAGATCAAACCGGTCTTCGAGCAGCAGAACCCCGGTGTCAAGCTCAAGCTCATCCCGATCGAGGCCGACGAGAACTCCTACTACACCAAGCTCGGCCTGATGCGACGCTCCAAGTCCACCGCGCCCGACGTCGCCTACGAGGACACCTTCTTCGTCAACTCCGACGCCCAGGCCCGGTTCCTCATGCCGCTCGACGACAAGCTCGCCTCCTGGCCGGACTGGAGCCAGTTCGTCGCCGCGTCCAAGGCCGCCGGCAAGGCCGGTGACGGTCACACCTACGGCGTCCCGATGGGCACCGACACCCGCGGCCTGTGGTTCAACAAGAAGATCTTCGCCAAGGCGGGCCTGCCCGCCGACTGGCAGCCCAAGAACTGGAACGACCTGCTCACCGCGGCACGCCAGATCAAGGCCAAGGTCCCCGGCGTCATCCCGCTCAACGTCTACGCCGGCAAGGGCGTCGGTGAGGCCTCCTCCATGCAGGGCTTCGAGATGCTGCTGTACGGCACCGCCGACAAGCTGTACGACGACCAGACCAAGAAGTGGGTCGCGCCCAGCCGCGGCATGAACGACGCGATGAACTTCCTCAAGACCGTCTACTCCGAGAAGCTCGGCCCGACCCAGCAGCAGGCGCTGGACCCGCACTGGAGCGACAACGTCGCCGCGCAGGAACTCCCGCAGGGCAAGCTCGCCATCGCCCTGGACGGCTCCTGGCTGCCGCAGGGCTGGATCCCCGGCGGCGTCTCCGCCTGGCCCGACTGGTCCAAGACCCTCGGCACCGCGCCCATGCCCACCCAGAACGGCCAGGCGCCCGGCAAGGTCAGCCTCTCCGGCGGCTGGCTGCTGTCGGTCGGCGCGAACACCAAGAACCCCGACGCGGCGTGGAAGCTGGTCCAGCTCGCCATGAACAAGGAGAACTCCCTGTTCTTCTACATCAAGGGGACCCAGGTCTCGGTCCGCAACGACGTGACCAGCGACCCGGAGTACGTCAAGGGCAACCCGACCCAGCAGTTCTGGACCAGCCTGGTCCAGTACACCCAGTACCGCCCCGCCTACAGCGTCTACCCCCAGATCTCCAACCAGCTCCAGGCCGCCACCGAGGCCGTCGTCACCGGCCAGTCCGCACCCGACAAGGCGGTCAATGACCTGGCCGGCCAGATCAAACAGCTCGCCGGACCGGACAAGGTCGAAGGGACCTCCTGATGGTCGCGGTGGACCTGCCCGAGTCCACCCGGCCCGCCGCCCGCCGCTCGCCCGCCGCGCGCGGGCGGCGGGCCGCCGGCCGGATCCTGCCGCTGGTTCCCGCGTTCGCGCTGATCGCCCTGTTCTTCCTCGGCCCGATCCTGTGGTGCGTCTACGCCTCCTTCACCGACGTCGCCCTCACCGGCGCCACCGCCAGCACCCCGCACCTGATCGGCCTGCGCAACTACCGGCGGATGTTCGCCGACCCGGCGTTCGGCCAGTCGCTGTGGCTGACCGTCGTGTTCGTGGTCGGCTCGGCCGTCATCGGGCAGAACGTCGGCGGCATGGCGCTGGCGCTGCTGATGAAGTCGCGCCACCGGATCGCCCGCGCCGTCGTCGGCGCGATCGTGGTCGGCGCGTGGGTGATGCCCGAGCTGGTCGCCGGGTTCGTCTGGTACGCGTTCCTGGCCGACGACGGCACCCTCAACGCGATCCTGCGCGCGGTGGGCCTGCACGGAAAGAGCTGGCTGTACGTCATGCCGCTGCTGTCGGTGATCATCGCCAACGTCTGGCGCGGCACGGCCTTCTCCATGCTCGTCTACTCCGCCGCGCTGTCGAACGTGCCCGAGGACCTGCTGGAGGCCGCCGCCGTGGACGGCGCCTCGGCGTACCGGCGGCTGCGGCACATCACCCTGCCGCTGATGCGCCGCGCCGTCATGACCAACCTGATGACGATCACACTGCAGACGCTGGCGGTGTTCACGCTGATCTTCGTGATGACCGGCGGCGGGCCCGGCACCAAGACCCAGACCCTGCCGATCTACATGTACCAGAGCGCGTTCAAGTTCTACCAGCTCGGCTACGGCGCCGCGCTGGCGATCGTGCTGCTCGCCGTCGGCGGCGTGTTCTCGGTCATCTACCTGCGGATGATGCGGGAGGAAATATGACCACGGCCGTGAGCGCGACCCCGCGCACCTCCCGGCCCCCGCGCCTGTCCACGACCGGACCGCGCCGCCGGGCCGCCGCCGCCGTGGCGTACCTGGTGCTGGCGCTGGTCGCGATCGCGTTCCTGCTGCCGTTCGGGTGGCTGTTCCTGGCCTCGGTCTCCGACCAGGCGTCGCTGAAGGCCGACGTTCCGCACCAGCTGACACTGCGCAACTTCGCCGACGTCCTCACCGGCGACAACCTGCACGCGCTCGCCAACAGCCTGGTGCTGTCGCTCGGCGCGGCCGTGCTCACCCTCGTGCTCGCCGCGCCGGCCGCCTACCCGCTCTCGCGCTACACCCGGCGGTTCGGTCGGCCGATCCTGCTCGGCCTGCTGTTCGCCACCGGCCTGCCCATCACCGCGATCCTCGTGCCGGTGTACGGGCTGTTCGTCCAGCTCGAACTGCTCGACTCCATCCCGGCCACCACCTTGTTCCTCACCGCGACCGGGCTGCCGATGGCGATCTGGATGATGAAGAACTTCATGGACGAGGTGCCGATCGCGCTGGAGGAGGCGGCCTGGGTCGACGGCGCCTCGGGGTTCCGTGCCCTGCTGCGGATCGTGCTGCCGCTCATGCTGCCCGGCACCACCGTGGTGTTCACCTTCACGTTCGCGTTGACGTGGGGGAACTTCTTCGTGCCGTTCATCCTGCTCGTCGACCCCGCCAAACAGCCCGCCTCGGTCGCCATCTACCAGTACTTCGGCCTGCACGGCACGGCCTCCTACGGCCTGCTCGCCGCGTTCTCCATCCTGTACTCCCTGCCCGTCGTCGTGCTGTACACGTTGGTCCAGCGGGTGCTGGGGAACGCCTTCGCCCTGTCCGGAGGTGTCAAGGGGTGAGGCGACCGGTTCGCGCCGAAGAAGAACGAACGGTAATCGGACTCCTTCCTCAAGGTTTCCCCCCGGAGGTAAAGGGGGGATGATTCGAGGAAATGTAAGACCCCCTGGAGGTGCGGCATGGCGCTCTCGATGGAGGAGGAGCGGATCCTCACAGAGATCGCATCTCAACTCGGCCAGGAAGACCCGGCGCTGGCGGGCCGCCTGGCGAACTTCGGGCGCCTGCGCAGGCGCCGGCGTATTCGCGCCATCGCGGCGATCGTGATCGCGGTGCTCGTGATCGCCGCATTGGTCGGAGCGGCGTTCGTGACGCTTCCCACCTGACAAACGTGAACCGCCCCCGCCGGATCTGGATCCGGCGGGGGCGGCACGTCTGGGCCGGTGTGGTGGTCGCCTCGCGGCGAAGGCACAACGCGGCTCCTGCTCCGGCCGAGACCGGACGGTATTCCGCGAAGGCGATAGGTGCGGCCCGGGGACACATGCCACACCGGCACCACCAATGTAACCCCTTCCCACCGGTGGATATTCCATCGCCGCGCCTGCGGCCCCGGCCGGCACCCGCCGTGTCACCGGCGCGGCGCCTGCCAGCGGGTGTCGAGCCGGCCGTGCCGCATCCGGCCCACCACGCGGACGTACAGCGTCTCCGGCGTGTCGTCGCCCGCGGTCCTGCTGATCGCGAGCGCGCTGTGCCGTACCGACAGCTCGTTGGCGTCCACCACCATGCCCGGCGCGAGGACCAGCTCCACGTTGCCGCCGCGCACCTGCAGCTCGATGACCAGCTCGGGCGCGCTGCGCACCGCGCTGGTCAGGTCCAGCATCACGTCGCACCACGCGGTGCGCAGGACCAGCCGGCGCGGCAGCGTCCACCGGCCGTCGCGGCGCACCGAGCCGTGCTTCTCACGGATGGTGAGCAGTTCGGCGGCCGGCGTCCCGGCGAGCGGCGGAGGGAGTGCGCCGCCGCCCGGCACCGCGATCAGATCGGTGATGAGCGGGGTCAGCGCGTCGACGGTACGGGCGGCCAGCGCCGCGTCCAGCCGCTCGTCGAACTCGACCGGGTCGAGCCGGCCGTCGGCGACGGCGGCGTGCAGCAGTTCGATGATCCGGTCGCGGTCCGTGTCGGACGCGCGCAGCGCGGGGGAACTGGGCGGATCTGCCGGCATCCGGCCTCCTCGGCGGTGAGGTGATCGTTGACTGTTCGGCTAGCCGGCGACGATTCTGCGGCGGTAGGCGGCCATCGGACCGGCTGCTGTGCGAACAGGTCGCGGATCGTGTCGACGATGGATGTCACGGGTCAGTTGTCGGCGAAGGCGCGCACCGGCGCGGGCATGGTGTCGGTGGGGACGAACGTCGAGCTGATGAACGGCAGGAAGACGAGCGGGTAGGAGAAGGCGCCCGCGCCGTCCGGGGTCTTGGCGGTGAGGCCGGCGACGACGGCGAGCCAGGTCAGGGCCAGGGTGAAAACGACGGTGACGTGGCGCATGGCTCGGCCCGTCAACAGGGCGGTGTCGCCGGAGAAACGCAGGGCCATCGTGATTCCTCGGTGGTCCGTGCCGCGGCGGTGTCACTCGCAGAACACCTGCACCTTGGTGTCGGGCTCGTCGACGTCGACGATGACGTCGCCGAGCTGATCGATGAGCTCTTCGAGGTGTTGCGGCTTGAGTTCGGTGAGGTCGATCGGCACCCCGGACCTGTCCAGCTCCGCGTTGACCCTAGCGAGCGCCGGCGGAGGGATGAGGCTCGCGAGCCGGACCCCGGCGCGCAGCAGCTGGAGCGGGACCCGGATGTTGATCCGGGTCGGCTCGGCGCCGGGGTGGTCCGCCGCGTTCACCACCACGCGCAGGTACTTGGGCCGGCGGCGTGGGTGGGACTCGGCCGCCGGCGGCGACTCGGGCCGTGCCCGTTCGAGGGCGTCGATCAGCCGTTCGGCCTCGTCCGCGGTGATCTTGCCCTCGGCCAGCATCTGCAGGATCTGGCGGCGCTGCTCGTTCATCGCTGTTTCTTTCCTCTGACTCATCTGACGCTTACCAGCACGGCCGTCCGGCCCTGCTCGATCTCGATCCGAGTGCCGGGCAGCGCCCACAGCAGCCGCCCGGTGCCGCGCAGCGCGCCCGTCGGGCTCACCCGGAAGACGAGGCATGCGACCAGTCCGGCCAGCACGCCGAGCAGCAACAGCGGTGAAAGCACCAGGAGTACCGGCACGACAGGGACGTACAGCCGCAGCGACCGGCCGTTGCGACGGCGATGACGGACCGTCACCAGCTGCGGGATCATCAGGATTTCTCCAGCTCGGCCAGCGCCTCCTGGACGCTGATCTCCCCCCGCCGCAGGCGGTCGACGACGTCGGCGCCGGTGGGCTCCGGGTCGACGTCGACGAAGTCGAGGTGCTCGGCGATCCGGTTCAGCCGGGACTTGATGGTCGGGTAGCTCACCCCGAAGATCCGCCCCATCTCCTTGATCGAACCGTGCGACCGCAGGAACGCGGCGACGAACACCTGGTCGTCGACACTGAGCTGAGCCAGCTGCGGCGGCTCGAACCGGCCCTCGACCACGACGCCGCTGTCGGCCAGCCGGACCCGCTCGACCACGAACGGCCGCCCGTGCGTCAGGTCCGTCAGTTCCTGCCAGTCCACTCTCGGCCCCTCACCCTCGGCGACATGCCCGCAGTTCATTTCTACCTTGATTTTCTTAAGCTCTCAACGCGGCGAACATAATTTTATCGATGTTGATCTTGAAGATCATAAAGCTCCAGCTCAGTGTCGCTCGCGTCGCCACGTCCTTCGGCGGCGCGTCCCGGCGGTCATGCCGGCGGCCCAGACGCTGAGACCGATGCGAACACCGACCACACCCGCTCGTGGACCTCCTCAAGGGGCCGGTCCGCGGGGATGTGGACGTATCCGGTGGCCGCGTCCAGGGCCAGGTAGGCGTCCCGCAGCGAGACGAGGTACTCGAGGGACTCCTCGTCATGACCGCGGCGCAGGATCCGTTCCCGGGCGATCCGCGGGTCGAGGTCCAGCCAGACCGTCACCGTCGGGCGCGCCAGGTACAGGTCGGCGAGGACCTGGAGCAACCTCGCCGGATCCGGGGTTCGCGAGACCGCGTCGACGGCCAGGTGGCAGTCCGCGTAGCGGTCAGAGACCCAGACGGCGCCCCGGTCGGCGGCCTCCTGCCGCGACCGGGCGATCCAGCCCGCCGCGGTCTCGGCGAGAGCGACTCGCTCGGCCACCGAGTGCCGCTCGACGTCGACACCCGCTGCGTCCCACCGTGACCCGGCCTCCCGCCGTCCGGAAACGAGGACACGTCGGCGACCTGCGGCGATACCGTCCAGAAAGTCGCCACCGGCCGTTCCGATCTTCCTCGCGGGCCGCCCTGCACGGTCGTGGACATCACTCTCCGTATTTGCTTGTATTCAAATCGTCACCATCGAGGTCAAGTCTCGGGCACAACGGACTAAAGGAGATATCAATGTCCAAACTTCGCAGCTCACTCTGCGTCACGGCCGTGGCCGCCGGATTGGCCTTCGCGGGCGCGGCGGCCGCCGGTACCGCTCAGGCGATCACGGCCACGCCCACCAACCGGCACGGCGCGCACCAGCGGGCTGACGCGATCTTCCGGCCCACGGTCACGCTGTACCGCAACGAGGCGCTGACCTCGGGCAACGGCCGGGCCATCCTGCGGTTGCAGGAGGACGGCAACTTCGTGCTCTACAAGGACGGCAGGCCGGTCTGGCAGGCGCCGAACGCCTGGGGCAACGGCGTCTCCGCGGTCTTCCAGGAGGACGGCAACTTCGTGGTCTACGCCAGCGGCGGCAGGCCGGTCTGGGCGTCGAACACCTGGCACAGGGGCGCCTACCTCGCGGTGCAGGACGACGGCAACGTCGTCATCTACAACAGCAACAGGCAGCCGGTCTGGGCCACCAACACCGGAGACTGACCGCTTCGCCGTCACAGGTGACCCGGGCGCCCTTCCGTAGGCGACCCGGGTCCGCTTGTTCCTGAGAGGCCGAATTCCCGGGGCGCGTGCCGTCCGGCCATCACATACCGTGGCGTGCGGAAGCCGGCACGGGCCGACAGAGGAGCCGGCATAGGAGGAGGTCAGGGGCGTGACGGCGCTGATCCCGCGGCCGCGGGCGGAGGTGGCGCCCGGGGCGGTGCACGTCCCGGGCTGGCTGACCGCCGACGAGCAGCGGCGACTGCTCGACGCCTGCCGCGAGTGGGCCCGTTCCCCGGCGGGGATGCGACAGACCCGCCTGCCGGGCGGCGGCGTGATGTCGGTGCGCACCGTCTGCCTCGGCTGGCACTGGGTGCCCTACCGCTACCAGCGCACGGCCGACGACGGCGCTCCGGTCAAGCCGTTCCCGGCCTGGCTCGCCGACCTCGGCCGGCGCGCCGTCGCCACCGCGTACGGTCACGACGGCGGTTACCGGCCCGACATCGCGCTGGTCAACTTCTACGACGCCGAGGCCCGCATGGGCCAGCACCAGGACAAGGACGAACGCAGCCTCGCGCCGGTCGTCTCGCTCAGCATCGGCGACACCTGCGTGTTCCGTTTCGGCAACACCCGCGACCGGGGGCGGCCCTGGAGCGACGTCCAGCTGGAGTCCGGTGACCTGTTCGTGTTCGGCGGCGAGTCCCGGCTGGCCTACCACGGCGTGCCCAAGACCCTGCCCGGCACGGCCCCGCCCTTCCTGGGGCTGCGCGGCCGCCTCAACCTGACCCTGCGCGAGTCGGGCCTGGGCCCGGACGGCGGTGCGGTGTGAGCGCGCCGTGGTTCGCCGGCCCGCCCCGCCGCGTTGAGGTGGTGTTCAGGATCTTCGTGTTGACTGACCCGGTCACCCGTTGTCGAGCGCAGGGTTCTCCGTTTTGACCACCGTCGCCTCGGTCAGCACCACCCCGCCCGCACGCTCGCGTGCGGCCGTCCGTGACCCCTACTTCGACAACGCCAAGTTCCTCGCGGTCGTGCTCGTGGTGATCGGCCACGCCTGGGAGCCGCTGCGGGCCGCGAACGTCGGCGGTCGGGTGCTCGAGGCGGCCCAGACATTCGTCTACGCCTTCCACCTGCCGGTCTTCATCGTCATGTGCGGATACTTCTCCCGCGGGTTCACCGCCGGACGCGACCGCACGCGCAAGCTCGTCGCCGCGATCGTCGTCCCGTATGTGATCTTCAGCGTGGCGTATCCGCTGTGGGCCGGCCTGCTCGCGGGCAACCACGTCGGCTGGGACCCGCTCGAACCGTACTACCTGACCTGGTTCATGCCCGCGCTGTTGCTGTGGCGGCTGTCGACCCCGCTGTGGCAGCAACTCCGCTACCCCATCACGGCCGCCCTGGTGATCTCGATGCTCGCGGGCTTCATCACGCTGCCGAGCATGCTCAACGCCGCGCAGGTGCTGTCGTTCCTGCCGTTCTTCGTGGTCGGGCTCACTCTGCGGCCGCACCACTTCGCGTTCCTGCGGCGCCGTACGATGCGCGTCGCCGGTGCGGTGCTGCTGGTGCTCGGCGGGGTGGCCGCCTACGCCGCGGCGCTGACCGTGGACCCCGAATGGGTGCACTGGCGGCGCAGCTTCGGCCAGCTCGGCGTCGGCGCGCCCGCGGGCGTGGGGTTCCGGCTGCTCGCGCTGGCCTCGGCGGTCGCGCTGACGGTGGGTTTCCTCGCCGTCGTGCCGGGCCGCCGCACGTGGTTCACCCGCTTCGGGTCCGCCAGCATGTACGTCTACCTGCTTCACGGCTTCGTCACCCTGTTCCTGTCCTACCAGGGCTGGTACTACCGGGTCTCCGGAGCGGAGCTCGTGCTGGTGACCGTCGGCTGCGGGGCCCTGGCCGTGGCGCTGGCCAGCGGCACCGTACGCGGGGTGTTCCGGTGGGCGGTCGAGCCCCGGCTGGACTGGCTCTTCCATCCCCGCGTGCCCGCACCGGCCGGAGCCGTACGGCGGCCGGCCGGCACGGACCACGCCGGCCCCGCCAGGTCGCGGGACCGGGCGCAGGCCCTGCCGCCGGAACGACAGGGCGGCGCATCACCTCGGTGACCGGCCCCGGATCGGCCACCGCGGGACGTACGGGCGTCAGCGTACGAACAGGGCCTGCCGGCTGATCGGCAGCGTGCTCGCGGCCTCGTAGATCTCGGTGATCTGCTCGGGGGTGTAGCGGACGCGCCGGTTCCGCAGCCATCGAGGCAGGCGGTGCGCGCGCAGCAACGTGACGCCCTCGGCGCTGACCAGGCCGCGCTGCAGATCGCCGCCGTAGACGACCTTCACCGGCTCGACGGGAACCTCGCGGCCGAGCCGTTCGCGCAGCATTTCGGCCGCCTCCTCGGCGGTTTCGCGCAATTCCGTGGCGACCTTGGCTCCGGACCGCTCATCGATATACAGCTTCCCGCGGTATTCGGCCAATTGCGTGTCCGGAGGCACCGCCTCGTTCTGGATGAGCATGACGCCGGTGCCGCCGACGACCAGATGGTCGATCTGCCCGCGACCGGGGATGTTCCGGCCGTGCAGCACGTGGAAGCCACGCCATTCGACGAGCGTCCGCAGGATCCGTGCCGTGCGGCGCTCGCCGCGCATCCCCTTGCGCCACACGCTGGAGGACGCGCGTTCCCGCCAGTGCCACAAGGTGTCCGCGGCCGCGACCACGAGCGCGGCCAGCAGGCCCCAGGGCAGGGAGAACAGCCAGGTGCCGACAATGAGGCCCGCGGCGGCCATGCCACCGCGGATCTGCAGGCGCCGGCGCCGGCCCTGTGCCCACAACTGCTCGTTGATGGACTGTGGTGACCCGCCGACCCACGCGGGGTTGTCCGGAACATAGATCGACCTGCCGAACATTTTTGCCGCCCCTTTCCGCGATGCATGCCTATTGTTACTTGCCTCGCGGTGAGGTGCACGAGCGGGTAAGCCATTTGACGCAGCAGAGCAATATTACAGAATGTGTAATGCCAGTGTTGATAAAAGTTGCAGCGCAAGCGCCGGCGGCTGCGAGCGCGGGTCTCCTGCGGCGGGGACGTCCGTGTGGTCGAGGGCCTGAACCGGTCGGAGCCGAGGACCCGTCAGGGGCGCTCCGCGAACGTGACGTCCCACCGGACCAGGGAGGTTGGCGGCCGAGGGCATGAGTTTGGCAGGCTACCGGTGGCCGGGCGCCGCGCTTGTTGCCGAAGGTCGCCGCGCAGCACCCGGGCGGAGGACGGAGGCGGACCCGTGGGCGAAAGTGAGGCGGCGGCGCTGCTGGCGCGGTTGCACGCGGCGCAGAACGACTTCTACGGCGGTGGCGGGGACGCCGCGCTACGCGAGGTGCTCAGCCCGGAGATCTCCTGGCACGTGCCCGGCGACAACGCGATCGCCGGGCACTACGAGGGCATCGAGGCCGTGCTCGCCTACTTCGCCGGACGTCGTGACCTCGCCGGGCGCACCTTCCGGATGCGCCCCCGCGACCTGCTCACGGGCCACGGGGCGTGGGTGGCTTCGCTCACCGACGGCGAGGCGGTGCTCGGCGGGCGGCAGGTCGCCTGGTCGACGGTCGGGCTGTACCGGCTGAGCGGCGGCAGGGTCGCCGAGTGCCGGCTGCTGCCGCTCGACCCGGAGACGTTCGACGCGGTATGGGCGGACCCGGCCGAACGCCGGGCGGACGTACCGGCCACACCCGTCGGCGCCGAGGCGGCCCCGGCAACCAGCGCGATGAGTCGCGCGACGCTGGCCGCCGGGTACGACGTGGCCTCCCCGACCGGCACGCCGGGCGACGCCACGGCGGCCGGATCCGGCCGTACCCCGTCATCTCCGGAGACCGGGTCACGCGCGTCGAGCGTCTCGGCGTTCCGCGTGCGGCCGCGGCACTGTGACGCGCAGGGCATGGTGTACGCCGGTCGGTACCACGAGTTCTTCGAGGACGCCTTCCTCGACTGGCTGGACGAGCACGCCGGCGGTTACGCGCGCCTGCGGGCCGAGGGCGTCGACATGGTGATCGTCTCCAGCGCCTGCGACCATCGCCGTCCCGCCCGCCTGGGCGACCCGCTGACCGTCGAGGCCGGGCCCGAACGGACCGGCCGTACGTCGCTGACCATGGCGTTCACCGTACGCGACCCCGGCGGGCCGGTCGCGGAGGGACGCATCACCTACGTCGCGGTCGGGTCCGGAGGCGTGAAGACCGGGCTGCCCGGAGCGCTGGCCTCACGCACCGAGGATCGGGGAAGATGAGCACCCGCTGCGGGCCCAGGCCTATGTTGTCGCGCTGAACGGCCCGCACCCCGCGGGTGCTCCAAAGCCGCCAGCCAATCGGGCGAACAGGCGCGCCCGCAGCGGAAGCTCGGTGTGCGGCCGCCCGGCGGGCGGCCGCGCGTACACCACACCTTCATCGTTACCCGCCGGCCGCGGGAAACGCAAAGCTATGCGGCCGCGCTTCCCTCCAGCAGGACCTTGGTCACCTGGTCCGGGTCGTCGCCCATCGGCACGTGCCCGCAGCCGCGCAGCCACACGAACCGCACGTGCGGCAGGTTCTGCTGTGCCCGTACGGCCTGGCCGCTGCGCAGGAGCCGGTCGCGGGTGCCCCAGGCGATCGTCGCCGGGACGTCGCGCAACGCGCCCTGGAACCGGGCGCCCCGGCCGGCCCGCAGAGTCGGCACGAACCCGACGGCGCCGTGCAGCGCGGCCGCGTCGGCGATCAGCGTTTCGACGTCGATCAGGTCCGGCCGGCCGTAGATCATGCCGAACATCAGGTTGCGGAGCCGCGGCGAGCGGGCCAGCCGGCGCATGAGCGGCTCTGGCACGCCGGCGCCGAGGCGGCAGGCCCGCAGCACGGCCGCGACGTACCGCAGTTCCATCGGTGTGAAGAAGCCCGCCGGGGACAGCGCGGTGACCGACCGGGCCAGGCCGCGGTCGGCGGCCTCGAGCGCGAACAGGCCGCCGAGGGAGTTGCCGGCCAGGTGCGGGCGGTCCAGGCCGAGCTTGTCGATGAACTCGCCGAGCACCGTGACCATCGTGTCCAGGCCGTACGGCATCTCGGGCGGCAGGGGAGGGGAGGCGCCGAAACCGGGCAGGTCCACGGCGATGACCTCGCGTTCTTTGGCGAGGCGGTCCATGACCGGCTCCCACGCCTGCCAGCGGTGGCCGATCCCGTGCATGAGGAGCAGCGGCGGGCCGTCACCCCGCCGCTCGAAGACGATGTCCACGCGCCGAGACTAGACCTGAGTTACCGCTCAGTCACCGTGACCGCTGTCACCATCGACGCCCCGGAAAGTCAGGGTCATCGGTTCCGGGACTGGTGGGCCGCGCGGCCGGCCTCGATGTGCGGGACGTGCTCGATGGCCCAGCCGGCGCGTACTCGACCCGTGGCGGCACCTCGGCGTACACCGTCCGGGAGACCAGGCCGTCGCCTTCGAGTTCCGCGGCGTTCCGCTCAACATCGTCCTTCTGGTCGCGGCCGCGGCGGCCGTCTGGCTCGGCACCGTCTGGCTCCGAACGGCCGACGATCTTCGCTGCCCATGTCACAGGTCGGCGGGGCTGTCTCGTCTCGGGTCACAGAGACAGACTTCTGCGTCGGGAAGGTGACGATCATGCGGGTTTTCGTGGCGGGTGGGACCGGGGTTCTGGGGCGGAGGTTGGTGCCCCAGCTGGTGGCTCGTGGCCACCAGGTGACGGCCACGACGACGAGCGCGGCCAAGCTGGACCTGCTGGTACGGCTGGGCGCGGACGGGGTCGTGATGGACGGGCTGGACGCGGCCTCGGTCGGCGAGGCGGTGGCCGGGGCCCGGCCGGAGGCGATCGTGCACCAGATGACCGCGATCTCCATGACGCACGCGGGCAAGC
Organism: Actinoallomurus sp. CA-142502; assembly: GCF_050936355.1. NCBI lineage: Bacteria > Bacillati > Actinomycetota > Actinomycetes > Streptosporangiales > Thermomonosporaceae > Actinoallomurus > Actinoallomurus sp. CA-142502. The sequence goes on along the minus strand of NZ_JBNJMY010000001.1, from coordinate 5,710,194 downwards.
CCGACATCAAGCACCCGGATCGGTGGTTCGCCGCCACCAACCGGCTACGGACCGAGGGGACCGACCACCTGCTGGCCGCGGCCCAGGCGACCGGCGTGTCGCACTTCGTCGCGCAGGGCTACGCGAGCTGGAACGGGATCCGTGAGGGCGGATGGGTGAAGACCGAGGAGGACCCGCTGGACCTGCTGGAGGGGACGGCGGCGCAGGTGGGCATGGAGGCGATACGCCACGTGGAGGACTCCGTCCTCAAGGCCGGCGGCGCGGTCCTGCGGTACGGCGCCTTCTACGGACCGGGCGCCATCGACGACCAGGTCGAGCTGGTGCGCAAGCGGCAGTACCCGCTCGTCGGCCGCGCCGGCGGCTACAGCTCGTGGGTGCATCTCGACGACGCGGCGAGCGCCACCGTCCTGGCCGTGGAGCAGAAGGTGCAAGGCGTGTTCAACATCGTCGACGACGAACCGGCCCCGGCGAGTGAGTGGCTGCCCCACCTGGCCGCGTGCGCGGGCGCCAAGCCGCCGAGACGGGTCCCCACGTGGCTGGCCCGGCTGCTGGCCGGAGAGCAGGCGGTGGTGATGATGACGCAGGGGCGGGCCTTCTCCAACGCCAAGGCCAGGGCCGAGCTCGGCTGGGAGCCGCGGTACCCGTCGTGGCGGCAGGGTTTCAAGGAGGAGCTGGCGTGACCCGCGAGGAGGAGTTCGAAGACCTGCGGCCGCTGCTGTTCTCGATCGCCTACCGGATCCTGGGCAGCGTGAGCGAGGCCGAGGACGCGGTCCAGGAGGCCTGGCTGCGCCACGAGGCCGCCGCCGCCCGGCCGGCCTCGACCAAGGCGTACCTGTCCGCCGTGGTGACCCGGATCTCGATCGATGTGCTGCGTTCGGCGCGCCTCCGGCGGGAGGAGTACCCCGGGCCGTGGTTCCCCGAGCCGCTGCTGAGCGACCCCTACGAGGACCCGGCGCGGTCGGCGGAGCTGGCCGACTCGCTGTCGATGGCGGCCCTGTTGCTGCTGGAGCGGCTCAGCCCGCTCGAACGCGCCGTCTTCGTGCTGCGGGAGGTGTTCGGGTTCGGGTTCCCCGAGATCGCCTCCGCCGTGGGGCGTTCGGAGGCCGCCTGCCGCCAGCTGGCGGTACGGGCCCGCCGCCACATGGACGAGGGCCGGCCCCGGTTCCAGGCCGACCGGATCGAACGGGAGAGGCTCGCCGGGCGATTCCTCGACGCCTTCCGGGACGGTGACGTCGACGCGCTGCGGGAGCTGCTGGCCGCCGACGTCCACCTGGTCAGCGACAGTGGCGGCAAGGCGCCGCAGTGGGGCAGAGGCATCCTCGGCGCGGACAACGTCGCCCGGGCGCTCGCCACCCTCCTGCCGCCGTTCGTCCGCATCGGCGGCGTCGTCGAGCCGCACGAGGTGAACGGCCAGCCGGGCGCGATCTTCCGCGACCGCGACGGCCGGGTCATCAACACCTGGACCCTCGACATCCTCGACGGCCAGGTCCAGACGATCCGCACCGTGGTCAACCCCGACAAGCTCGGCCACGTGGGTCCCGTCGCGGACGCCTGGGCGATCGTCCACGACGCCTACCATGCGCGCCGCACCACGGACCGGCCGGAAGAACCACCCGCGCCCTGAGCAGGGGGCGGCCAAGGCCGGACAGAAAGTACGACGCACGGTGGCGGACGGCCCGGATGGCGTGCGCACACCGCTCATCAACGTGATCACCGCAGTCGGGCGGTTCCACCGCGACCTGCGGAACGAGCTCACCGCCGTAGGGTCGTAGATCCGGCCCTACGGACCGTAGGCATCACGACAGGGGAGTGAGTGCGTCCTCCAACGCCGCCCGCGCGCCGCGCAGGGCGAGACGGAGCTGGTCCGGTGTACGGCGGACCTGGGCGAGCAGGAGGCCGCCCTGGATCGCGGCCATCGTGAGGTCGGCCAGTTCCGTCACGTCCACGTCCGGGCGTAGCTCGCCCGACTCCTGCATCCGGCGCAGGCCCGCGATGAGGGGAGCCTCCCAGCGCGCGAAGGCGTCCACGAACGCCTGTCGGGTGAGGTCGTCCCGACCGCTGAGCTGGCTGGCCAACGATCCGATCGCGCAGCCGCCCACCGCGTCCTGCCGTGTCCCGTTGGCCACGATCGCGTCGAACCAGCGGTCGATGCCGGCCGGCGAGTCGACCTCCAGGAGCAGCGGTTCCTGCGCGGCCAACACCGTGTCCACAGTGGAGTGAACCACAGAGCGGATGAGATCGTCCCGGTCGTCGAAGTAGTGGTAGAGCTGGCTGCGGCCGACCCCTGCGGCGCGTTCGACATCGTCCAGCGTCACCGCCGCGACGCCGCGCCGCTGGATGAGGTCTGCCGCCGATTCGAGGATGCGCGCTCGGGTCGCGCGACCCCGCGCGGTGGTCGGTAGGTGTCCCATGATCCTCCCTCCCTGCTCTGTACTTTCCAATACAGAGATTCTGTACTCGGTGATACAGTCTCGCGCGGACCGTTCTGTACTGGACGATACAGTCCGCGAGGAGGAGTTGTGAGTCGGTTCGCGGTTACGAACACACGGGTCTTCACCGGGACACACGTGGCCGATGCCTCGGTGGTCGTCGTCGAGGACGGGGCGATCGCCGCGGTCGGCCACGAGGCCCCCGAGGGCGTGGAGGAGCTCGACGGCGGGGGCGGGACACTGCTGCCGGGTCTGATCGACGCCCACACCCACACGGACGAGGATGGTCTGCGCACGGCCCTGCGCTTCGGCGTGACAACCGAGCTGGACATGATGTCGGTGCCGGAGGTGATGGACCCGCTACGGAAGAAGGTGCAGACCGCGTTCGATCTGGCCGACGTCCGCACCGCCTCGTGGGGCCTCGCCCACCCCGACGGACATCCCCACCAGCTGCGGCGCGGCCTGAACGACCCGGTGTGGCCCACCGCCTCCGTTCCGAGCGAGGCTGCCGCCTTCGTCGCGGGGCGCCTGTCCGAGGGCGCGGACTACATCAAGATCATGGTCGAGGACGGCGCCACGTTCGGCACGTCGCTGCCCGTGGTGCCGCCCGAGGTCGTCGCCGCGGTGGTCGAAGCGGCTCACGAGCGCGAGGTGATGGCCCTGGTCCACGCCTTCAGCGCCACGGCCACACGGTGGCCGTGGAGGCGGGCGCGGACGGCGTGACCCACCTGCACTATGACGAGGTCATCAGCGATGATCTGATCACCCGGATGCGCGAACAAGGCATGTTCGTCATCACCACCCTGGCCGTCACCGCTTCCGGCGCCTCTGACGGCGCCGGCCCACGCCTGGGCGCCGACCTGCGTGTGGCATCCCGCCTGAACACGGCATGGCGCGACAACCTGGGCCGCGAGTTCGCCTGGAATGCCCGCTTGTCCAACGCCCTGCGCTCGGTCGGGTTGCTCCACGCCGCCGGCGTCGAGGTCCTGGCCGGTACCGATGCGGCCCACCTTGGCGCCCCGGGTCTCGCTCACGGCGCCAGCCTGCACGACGAGCTACGCCTGCTCGAGGCCGGCGGGCTGAGTCCGGTCGAGGCGCTCACCGCGGCGACACGGCGTACCGCTGACCGGTTCGGCCTCACCGACCGCGGGCGGATCGAGCCCGGCGCCTCGGCGGACCTGGTGCTCGTGGACGGTGACCCGACCTCGCAGCTCTCCTCGACGCTGAACACCCGCGCGGTGTGGCGTCGGGGGCACCGTCTGGCACCGGGGTGAGCCGAGTGGCCGTACGGACCGCGCCGAACGGCCTGCTGCCCGACCAGAGCACCCAGCCCGCTCGGACGGATGATCAAGCGGACGGGACGACGGCGACCTGGCCGGGCGGTCAGAATTCGAGTTCCGCCGCCACGCCGCTGAGGTCGCCGACGTCCAGGGTGAGGGAGATCTCGCCGCGGAACACCTGGGTCTCGCCGGCCTGGCTGAGATGCCGGCTGCACGCGCGGTCGAGGTAGGCCTCGACGAGGCGGGCGTTGGTGAGCCGCCCGCGCCCGCGCAGCACCCCCAGGTCGCGCCGGGCCTCCTCCCAGGCGCCGGCGGTCAGGCGCAGGTGCCGTTCGGAGGCCAGCAGCCCGGCCAGCGCGACCCGCGCCTGCGGATCGGCGAAGTCCGGCAGGCGTACGGAACGGAAGTCGGTGACCAGTTCGGGGCTGGCGTCGGTCAGGGCGCTCAGCCGGTCCGGCGCGCAGGTGGCGACCAGCGCGATGTCGCTGACGCCCTCGGCCCGCAGCCGGTATAGGGACGTGGCGTACGCGGCGCCGCGGGCGTCGTCGAGGATGAGAGTGTCCAGGCCCTCGACCAGCAGCGTGTGGCCGGAGTGTTCGGCGAGGCGTTCGCGCAGCTGCCGCGGGTCGATCTCGGTGAGGTCGTCGGCGTCGACGGTACGGACGTCGCCGCTGTTCATCCCGCCTTCGGCGAGCGCGCGGGCGATCATGCGGGTGAGGCGGCGCTGCCCGCAGGAGATGTCGCCGACCAGCAGGACCGCCGGCGCGGAGGCGCTGGAGACCTCCTGGCCGCGCAGGCTCTGCGCCCACTTGCCGCGGCGCCGCAGCTCGGTCAGCAGCCGTTCGACGTCGTCGGCGCCGGGCAGGAACGAGATGCCGTACGCCTCGACCACGGCCGGCGGCTGGCCCGCGACCGATGTGGCCGGGGCGCCGGCCGCGACCGTGGGCGGGGAGGGGGAGTACGCGGGCGGCTCCGCGGTGGTGGGCGGGGCGCCGGACGTGCCCGGCCAGGCCGTCGTGCCCTCCGCCGCCGCGTCGGTGCCGGGCCAGGCCGTCGTGCCCGGCTGCTGTGCGGCCGGTTCCGTACCGGGCCAGGCGGTGGTGCCCTGTTGTTCCGCCGCCGCGTCGGCGCCCGGCCAGGCGGTCGTGCCGGGTTCTTCGGCCGCGGGGTCGGTGCCGGGCCAGGCCGTGGTCGCCTCGGGGGCGGGTGCGGGCGGTTCGGCCGCCGCCGCGTCGGCCTTGCGCTGTTCCGCCAGGTGTGCGCGCGCCGCCTCGATGATCTCCCACGGCGTCATCGACTCGCCCGCGACGGGGTCGGGCGCGGCGATCAGCGAGTTCATCAGCGCGGCCGGCACCGTGAAGCCCGGCCGGGGCGGTGCGGTGCCGGCGAGCCGGCACCAGGCCAGGTCGGTGGCGTAGGAGGCGGCCAGCAGGGTCCGCAGGATCTGCGGGTCGGCGCCGGCCACCGCGTCGGGCAGGGTGCCGCCGGTCGGCCACAGCCGCCGCAGCGGATGGCCGGGCTGGGCGAGGGACTGCAGTGTGCGGACGCCGTCGGCGTCGAGCCAGGCCATGACGGGCCCCGCGGCGGCGGGTGAGTCCTGCAGGTCGGCGGCGAGCAGCGCGAGGGCGACGCGCCGGGCCTCGGCCGGCCCGCCCGCCGCGGCCGGCAGCATCGCCGCGGCGGCGGCCAGGTCGTAGCAGGCGAGGCGGAAGTGGTCGCCCGGCGTCGTCTCGCGCAGCACCGCGATCCGCAGCTGCGGCGGGCAGCGCCGCAGCCACTCCTGGTAGACGGCCGCGTCGCCGTAGCGGACGCCGGCGTGGTCGTTCTGGATCATCTGCAGGGTCGCGCCGCTCATCGCGGCCAGCGCGTCGGCGCGCGGCCGGAACGCCGCGCCGCCGCGCAGCGTCTCGGCGGTCTCCCAGATCGTGCGGACGATGTGCGTGGCGCCCATGGGGTCGTTCGCGCGCAGGCGTTCGGTGTAGGCCCCGACGATCAGCGACAGGTCGGGCTGCAGGAACCAGCGCGGCCCGCCGTCGGTGCTGCTGAGGAAGCGGCTGAAGACGCCGAGGATCGGGTGGTCGGCGTCGGCGACCGGCGCGCCCGCGCACCACAGCACCGAGAACAGGCAGACCGCCGCCGGGCTCGGCGTGCCGGGGATGAACTGCGGGTCGCGCATCGGGAACTGCGCCGGGTTGACGGCGGCGGCCGTGACCAGCGTCTGCTGGAGCCGGGCGAGCAGCGGAGGAGGCGGCGGCGCGCCGAACAGCCCGTCGGCGGCCAGCGGGCCGGGCGTCAGGTCGGGGCCGCTGGGCACCATCGACGGGGGCACGGGCGGGCTGCCGGCGCCGGGCGGCGCGGGCCTCATCGCCTGGCGCGTCATCGGGTCGAACGGCGGGGGGCACAGGTGCCAGTTGCCCTCCAGGCCGCAGCGGTACCAGCGGCCCCAGAGCCCGAACAGCCACCACTCGCCGGCGCCGGCGAGCATGCGCGCGGTGACGGCCTGGGCACGTTGCGGCGGCGCGGCGCTCATCCACCAGGGCGAGGCGGTCATGGCACGGATGTCCGTTTCGATCGCCGCGAACGGATCGGTGGGGGCTGCGCCGGGCCAAGTCACCCTGGGCATGGTAGTGGCGTCGGGAGAATCCCGTTGTCGTACGTAAGGAGCATGATGTATTGATGCTCCTGATTCGACAGGTGAAGGGGACTCCGTGGACGCCGCTCGAGTGAAGGCATGGGGACTGGGATTCGGGGTGTTCTCCTCGGTCTGCTTCGGCACGTCCGGTGCGTTCGGCAAGGCGCTGATCGAAGCCGGCATGTCGCCGTTGCAGGCGTCGTGGACCCGGGTGGCCGGAGCGACGCTGGTGCTGGTGCCGGTGATGCTGGCGGCGCGCCGCCGAGCGGCCGCCGCGGCGCTGCGCCACTGGCGCCTCCTGCTGCTGTACGGCGTCATGGGGGTGGCGGGCTGCCAGTCCTTCTACTTCGTCGCGGCGTCGCGGCTGCCGGTCGGGGTGGCGATCCTGCTGGAGTTCACCGGTCCGGTGCTGGTCGTCGGCTGGACCCGGTTCGTGCTGCGGGCGCCGCTGCCGCGTTCGGCCGCGGTCGGGGTCGGCATCGCGCTGGTCGGGCTCGCCTGCGTGGTCGAGGTGTGGTCGGGGCTGCGGCTGGACATGATCGGCGTGCTCGCCGGGCTGGGGGCGGCCGCGTGCCAGGCGGCCTTCTTCCTGGCCGCCGACCGGGCCGTCGGGCGCATCGACCCGCTCGTCATGACCGCCATCGGCTTCGCCGTCGCCACGATCGTCCTCGCCGCCTGCGCCCCGCCGTGGACGGTGCCCTGGCACGAACTGGGCATGGAGGTCGCGCTCGGCGGCCACACCGCGCCCGGCTGGCTCCTGCTCACGCTGCTGGTGCTGATCAGCACGGTCGTCGCGTACGTGACCAGTGTCGCGGCCGTGCATCGGCTGTCGGCGCCGGTCGCGGGCGCGGTGGGCTACGTCGAGGCGGTCGCGGCGGCGGTGTTCGCCTGGGCGACTCTGGGCGAGCACCTGTCCCCGGTCCAGCTCGCGGGCGGTGTGATCGTGCTGGGCGGCGCGTTCGTCGCCCAGCGGTCCGTGGCCGCCCGCGCGCAGGTGATCGGGGAACTGCCCGTCGTGGAGACCGTCGCTCTCACGCGTTCCAGCGGATGAACGTCCGGGTGCCGACGGCGACGGCGACCGCCGCGAACGCCACTGACACGACGACGCCGCCGGTCAGCGCGGCCGAGGCGTAGTGGCCGGCGAAGGCCGCCCGCAGCCCCTCCACCGCGTACCGGAAGGGCGTCGCGCGGGAGAGCACGTCGAGCCAGGCCGGCGCCGTCGACATCGGCAGCAGCGCGCCCGACAGCAGCAGCATCGGCACGATGACCGTGCTGGACATCGGCGCGAACATCTCCTGACGGCGGAGCGTGAGCGCGAAGGCGTACGACAGCGCGGCCAGGCTGACGGCCAGCGGCACGATCAGCGCCAGACCGATGAGCAGCCCGGCGATCGGCACCCGGAACCCGAACGCGAACCCCACGGCGACGACGAGCAGTGACTGGCCCAGCAGCACGACCACGTTGGTGAGCACGCGGCCCAGCAGCAGCGCGGTACGGGGAGCGGGGGTGACCCGCTGGCGGTCGAGCACGCCGAAACGCGCGTCGAAGACGATGCCGAACCCGGCCAGGCCCGCGCTCAGCAGCGCCAGCTGCATCAGCACGCCGGGCACGAACACCTGCCAGCTGCCGGGCCCCAGGTAGGCGCTCAGCAGCGGGCCGAACAGCGCCAGGTTGAGGACGGGCTGGAGCACGCCGAACACCAGCCCGAACCAGCCGCCCAGGGACAGCCGCAGCTGGTGCCGGAAGATCAGCCAGGTGTCACGCGGCACGGGTCACCTCTGATGAGGTCAGGGCGAGGAAGACGTCGTCGAGGGTGGGCCGGGCCAGGCGCACCGACCGCGGCTCCACGCCGCCGGCGTCCAGCGCGCGGGCGAGCTGGAGGAGGATCCGGTCGCCGTGCTCGACGGTGAGGCGCAGCGTCCCGCCGGTCACCTGCACCTCTCGTACGGCGTCCAGGTCGGCGAGCGTGGCCCGGGCCCGACGCGGGTCGCCGTCGATCTCGACGGTGACGATGTCGCCGGACAGGCGGCGCTTGAGGTCATCGGGCGTTCCCTCGCCGATGACGCGTCCCCGGTCGATGATGAGGATCCGGTCGCACAGCGCGTCGGCCTCCTCCAGGTAGTGCGTGGTCAGGAAGACCGCGGTGCCGTGTTCGTCGCGCAGCCGCCGGACGTGGCGCCACACCTCGGCGCGGCTCTGCGGATCCAGGCCGGTCGTCGGCTCGTCCAGGAACACCAGGGCGGGGACGTGCACGATGCCCAGGGCGATGTCGAGGCGGCGTTTCTGCCCGCCCGACAGCGACCCGATGGGCCGGTCGGTGAGGCCGAAGCGCGCCATCAGGTCCCGCGCCCGCTCGTGCGGGTCCGGCACCCGGTACAGCCGGGCCTGCAGCACCAGTTCCCGCATCACCGTGCAGGAGGGGTTCGTCGTGCCGCCCTGGGCGACGTAGCCGATGCGGCGCCGCACGCCGGCCGGGTCGGCGACCAGGTCGCATCCGGCCACCGTCGCGGCGCCGGCCGTGGGGCGCAGCAGGGTCGTGAGCATCCGCAGGGTGGTCGTCTTGCCGGCGCCGTTCGGGCCCAGGAACCCGACGATCTCTCCGGCCGCCACGGTGAGGTCGACGCCGCGGACCGCTTCCGCGCCTGTGAAGGACTTCGCGAGGCCATGCGCCTCGATGACGTGATCCATGCGGCCCACCCTCGCACAATCTTGGTGTCACTACAAATTTAGTGTGACACCAAGTAGGTACGATCGGCGACGTGGCAGAAGAACTGAGCCTGCGCGAGCGTAAGAAGCGCGAGACCCGCCAGCGCATCGCGGACGTCGCCATGGGCCTGTTCATGCTGCGCGGGTTCGAGAAGGTCACGGTCGCCGAGGTGGCCGAGGCCGCCGACGTGTCGGTCAACACGGTCTTCAACTACTTCCGCACCAAAGAGGACCTGTTCTTCGACCGGCAGGACGTCGTCGTGGAGAACATGGGCCGGATCGTGGCGGCCCGGCCGCCGGGCCAGTCGGCCATCGACGCGCTGCGCCGCGACCTCCTCGCCTCCATCGACGCGCGCGACTGGCGGTACGGCATCAACGGCGGCGCGTCCGACTTCTTCAAGATGGTGGCCGAGAGCCCCGCGCTGGCCAACCGGATCCGCCAGCTGCACGAACAGCGCGAGGAGTACCTGGCCCGGGTGCTGGCGGAGGAGACCGACGCCGACCCCGACGACCCCACCCCCAGGCTGGTCGCCGCCCAGCTGGCCGCGCTGACCCGCGCGGTGGGCACCGAGTTCCTGCGGCGGCGGCTGGCCGGGGAGAGCGTCGAGACGATCCTGCCGTCGGTGCGCGCCGCCGCCGAGCGCGCCTTCCACCTGCTGGAGTCCGGGGTCGGCGCGTACGCGGTCAAGCCGGCCTGACGCGCCGGCGCAACTACCGACGCCCGAACGCGGGTAGGTCCCGAAGGGGGAGGGGCGCCCGGAAAGGGGGAGTCGGGTGCGCGTCGTCGTGGATCTCACGCGCTGCCAGGGGTACGGCCAGTGCGTCTTCATGGCGCCCGAGGTGTTCTCGATGAACGGCCGTGAGGCGCTCGCCTACGACCCCGCCCCCTCCGCGGACCAGCGCCAGAACGTGCTGCGGGCCGCGGCGGCCTGCCCCGTGCAGGCGCTGCACGTCGAGCGGAACGCCGCGGACCCCGAGCCCGGGCCGTACCCCGCGGACGGCGACGGCTTCCGCCGCGACGGGCGCGTCGTCATCGTCGGGTCCTCACTGGCCGGCACGCGCGCCGCGGCCGTGCTGCGCGGCGAGGGCTTCGCCGGCTCGCTGACCCTGGTCGGGGACGAGCCCGGCGAGCCGTACGACCGGCCGCCGCTGTCCAAGCAGGTGCTCAGCGGCCGGGTGCCCGCCCGCGGCACGGCGCTGCCCCGGCCCCCCGACCTGGACGCCGTGTGGCTGCGCGGCACACCCGCCACCGGGCTGGACCTCGACCGCCGCCGCGTGATCCTCGCCGACGGCCGCGACCTGCCGTTCGACCGGCTGCTGATCGCCACCGGCACCCGGGCGCGGCCCTGGCCGGACCCGGCGGAGGCGGCCCTGGACGGGGTGTGCACGCTGCGCACGGCCCAGGACGCCACCGTGCTGCGGCGCCGGCTGGCCTCCGGCGACGGCCGGGTGCTGGTCATCGGCGGCGGATTCACCGGCTCGGAGATCGCCTCGGTCTGCCGCGAGCTGGGCCGCCCGGTGACCGTCGCCGAACGCGGACCGGCACCCCTCGTCGGCGCCTTCGGCGGCGTCGTCGGCGCGATCGCCGCCGACCTGCAGCGCGCGCACGGAGTGGACCTGCGCTGCGGGATCGGCGTCACCGCCCTGGAGGGTGAGGACGGCCGGCTGCGCCGTGCCCGCCTGTCCGACGGCGACGTCCTGGAGGTGGACCTGGCGGTCGCCGCGCTCGGCGCGGTCCGCAATGTCGAGTGGCTGGAGGGCTCCGGGCTGGCGGCCGGGCCCTGGGGCGTGGCCTGCGACGCGGGCTGCCGGGCGTTCGACATCAACGGCCTGGTCACCGATGACGTCTTCGCCGCCGGCGACGTCGCGCGCCTGCCGCACCCGGTGTACGAGTACCAGTTCCTCGCGCTGGAGCACTGGGGGAGCGCGGTCGCCCAGGCCGAGGTGGCCGCGCACAACATGCTCAGCGGCCAGACGCACCGCTGGCCGCACCTGGCGCTGCCGGTGTTCTGGTCCACCCAGTTCGGCGTCGAGATCAAGTCGGTGGGCGTGCCGACCTTCGCCGACGAGGTGATCATCGTGCAGGGGTCCGCCCGGGAGTTCCGTTTCGTCGCCGTGTACGGCTACCGCGGGCGGATCACCGCCGCGGTCACCTTCGACCAGGGGATGTGGCTGGAGTTCTACCAGGGCCTGATCGAACAGGCAGCGCCGTTCCCGCCCCGGTTCCGCACCGTCGACCCGGCCGGTGCGGCGTGCCCGGTCCCGGCGCAGGTGCCCGACCGGGTGGGGGCCACCCACGGCGCGACCGTCGTGGTGACCGGCCACGACCCGGCCGAACGCCGGGCCTGGCTGGTCCACCGCTCCCGGTGACCACCGCCGCGCGTCACCGGACACGGCAGAGGGGGAGCCATGACAGAGAGCCAGGTGTTCGGCCGGATCCTCGACCGTGCCGGGCGCGCCGACCCGTACCCGCTGTACGCCGAGTTGCGTAAGACCCCGGTGGCGGCGCTCGACGACGGAGGTTACGTCGTCAGCACCTACCGCGAGATCGTCGCGCTCCTGCACGATCCGCGGGTCAGTTCCGACCGCCGCAACCTCGCCGAGCACTTCGCCGACCGTGAACCCGCCCCACCGGGCCGCGCGCCCGCCTTCATCGTCGTGGACCCGCCGGAGCACGACCGGCTGCGCGGGCTGGCGATGCGCCACTTCGGCCCGCCCGGCTCACCGGACCTGGTGACGGGGCTGCGGCCGGAGCTGACCGCGATCGTCACCGAGCTGATCGACGCGATCGCCGACGACCGGCGTGCCGACATCGTCGAGGCGGTCGCCTACCCGTTCCCGGTGACGGTGATCTGCCGGATCCTCGGCGTGCCGCGCGAGGACGAGCCACGGTTCCACGCGTGGTCGACCGAGATCGTGGAGAGCTTCGGTCCCGGCGATGACCACGTCGCCCAACGGGTGCGCCGCCGGGAGCGCGCCGCCGAGGCCCTGGGGGACTACGTGCGCGGGCTGGCGGACGCGCGCCGCCGCGACCCCGGCCGTGACCTGCTGTCGGGGCTGCTCACCGACGACGGCCCGGACGGCGGCATGTCGATGGAGGAGGTGGTCAGCACGGTGACGCTGCTGCTGGTCGCCGGGCACGAGACGACCGTCAACCTCATCGCCAACGGCATGCTCACCCTGCTGCGCCACCCGGAGGTGCTCGAGCGGATGCGGCACGAGCCGGGCCTGGTCGTCGGCGTCGTGGAGGAGCTGCTCCGCTACGAGCCGCCGGTGCACTTCCCCGCGACACGCGTGGCGCTCGACGACATCACCATCGGCGACACCACGATCCCGCGCGGCGCGCCGATCGTGCTCGCGCTCGCCGCGGGCAACCGCGACCCGGACCACGTACGCGCACCGGAGCGTTTCGACCCGTGCCGCGAGGCCAACGAGCACCTGGGCTTCGGCGGCGGCGTCCACTACTGCTTCGGCGCGCCGCTGGCCCGGCTGGAGGCCCAGACGGCACTGGCGGAGCTGACCCGGCGGCTGCGCGACCCCCGGCTGGTCACCGACCCGCCGCCGTACCGGCCGAGCTCGGCGCTGCGCGGCCCCCGGCGGCTCCTGGTGGACTACGACGGCGTCGATCCCTGAACCTCCGGCGGCACGGTCGACGGCTCAGCGGATCGTGACGGCCGTGAGCTTGGCAGGGTTGCGGACGCAGTAGACGGCCGTCACGGTGTCGTCGCGAATCTCGATCGAGGTGACCTGGTCGAGCCTTCCGTCGATGAACACCGCGATGGAGTGCATCCCGTTGTGGACGCCGAGGCGGATGCCGAGTTCACCCATCCGGGCCCCCTTGACCAGCAGGCCGAGAACCATCCGGGCCACCTTGTCGGGACCCGTCACCGGACGGCGCGCCGCGCTCACGACACCGCCGCCGTCGGCCAGGAACACCACGTCGGGCGCGAGCAGGTCCATCAGGCCCTGGACGTCGCCGGTGGCGGCCGCGGCCAGGAAGCGTTCGGCGATCGGCCGGGCCTCGGCGGGGTCGGCGATCGCGGTACGGCGCCGCGCGTGCACCTGGTTGCGGGCACGCTGGTTCAGCTGCCGCACCGCCGCCTCGGACCTACCGACCGCCGCGGCGATCTCCGGATAGTCGAAGTCGAACACCTCGCGCAGGACGAACACCGCCCGCTGGAGCGGAGTCAGGGTCTCCAGCACCAGCAGCATCGCGGTGGTGACCGCCTCGCCGGTGAGCACATGGTCGATGCCGGTGGGCCCGGTGCCGGCGGTGGTGTCGTCGGCCAGCGGGTCGGGCAACCACGGCCCCACGTACTCCTCCCGGCGCCGGGCGGCGGACCGCAGCACGCCAAGGGCCTGGCGGGTGACGATCCGCGCGAGATAGGCCCGCGGGTTGAGCACGGACGCGTGGTCGACCGACCGCCATCGCAGGTAGCTGTCCTGCAGGACGTCTTCGGCGTCGGCCACCGACCCGAGGACCTCATAAGCGATCGAGAACAGCAGCGGCCGGTGGGCCGCGTACTCCTTCTCCGGATCGGTCTGTTCGGTCACTTCGGGCCTCGGAGCCAGACGTAGTTGGCCGTGCGCGCGCCGTACCTCGCAGAGCGGCAGACGCGCTCCTTGACCATGGCCGCGCCGCGTCCGGCGATGTACAGCCCGCGCACGGTGTCGTCGCGTCGGCTGGCCTGGATCAGCCCGTCTCGGCGGCCCAGGCTGAGCGCCTGCCCGACATAGCCCATGGAGTACGGCGTGGGCTCGCGGCCGTTGAGCATTCGTGCCAGCGTATCGGCGGCGTGCGCGCCCTGGGGGATGGCCGTCGCGCAGGCCGCCCGGGAGCCGGGGACCGCGGCGCAGTCACCGACGACGAAGATCCGCGGGTCGGTCACACTGCGCAGCAGGCCGTCGACCACCGCGCGCCCGTCGGCGTCCACCTCAAGCCCGCTGCGCGCGGCCAGATCCGGGACGGTCCCGATGATCGCCCACAGGGTGAGGTCGGAGTCGAGCCGCCGGCCGGACCGCAGACCCACCGTGTCACCGCCTCGTTCTCCGCGGCCCGGGTCGAGCACCGTGACGAAGTCCTGCACGACCTCCACGTCCAGCCGGTCCAGGGCACGGCGCACCCGCCGGCGCGCCCCGTCCGAGAGGCTCGCGCCGACCGTCGGGCCCACCAGCCGGACACGCAGGTCGGGTCGTGCGAAGGCGACCTCGGAGGCCGTCTCGATGCCGGTCGGCCCACCGCCGACGACCGTGACCACGCCCCCGGCGGGCACCTCGGCCAGCTTCGTGCGCGCCTGTTCGGCGCTCTCCCACGTCCCCACCGCGACCGTGCCCGGCAGCGGTGTCGCCGTGCTCCCCACCGCGAGGATCAGGTGATCGAAATCTCCGGTCTCTCCATCGACGAGCGTGACCGAGCCGTCGCCGATCTTCTCAACGGATCCGAGCCGCACGGTGATGCCGTCGCGCAGCATGGCGGCGAGCGGGGTCGCCGCGGCACCGGTTCCGGCGATCTGCTCGTGGAGCCGGACCCGCTCGACGAACTCCGGCCGCGGGTTGATCACTGTGATCTCCGTCTCCCGGCTCTTCCTGGCCAGCCGGTTCGCCGCGATCATCCCCGCGTAGCCGCCGCCCACCACCACGACCTTCATGTTCTGCCTCCCTGCTGGGGATTCGGGTCGTGCATGGGATGCGAGACCAAGATCGTCTGTGATGGGGCGGAAGGGTGACCTGCGTCACCACGCCGGAAAGACCACCGCGCACCCAGGGAGCGGAAAGGTTCGCCCAGAGTCCCACCTCGCGCGCCGGACCCCTGGCCTGGGGCCTCTACGATCGGGGTATGACCTCCGCCCAGGACAGGGCACCGCAGGCTCCACAACCCGGCGTCCCCTGGGCGGGCCGGCCCCGGCGGGCCGACCTCATCTGCTGGTTCGGCATCGCGGCGAGCGGCCTGTACGCCCTGGCGATCATCCCGGTACGGCCGCTGCTCATCGGCCGCCATCCGGTGCTGCTGGAGCTGCTGACCGGCAGCATGACCTCGATCGTGACCGCCGGCGCGTTCGCCCGGGTCGGTCAGGTACCGCTGTTCCTGGCCGTCGTCTCCGCCGTCCCCGGCATGATCATGTTCGATCCGTTCTTCTGGTGGGCGGGACGGCGCTGGGGACGCGGCCTACTGCTGATCTTCGCGGGCCGCAGCCGCCGCGGCGGCCGGCTGGTCGCCCGCGCCGAGAAGTACGGCCGCCGCCTGGGCTGGCTGGGCGTCGTGTTCGCCTACTACCTGCCCATACCGGCGGCGCTGCTGTTCGTGGTCGCCGGCTGGACCGGCATGCGGCTGGTCACCTTCGTGCTGCTCGACGTGGTCGCCGCGCTGCTGTGGATCGGGCTGCTCACCGGGCTGGGCTACTACCTCGGCCAGGACGCCGTCGACGTCGCCCGTGCCATCTCCCACTACGGACTGTGGATCTCCATCGCCCTGGTCGCCGGAGTGATCGTCACCCAGAGCGTACGGGGCCGCCGTGCCCCGGCCGCCGCCGACGCGGACTGATCAGTGCCGCTCCGGGGGCGGCGGGGGCGGCAGGGACTCCAGGCCCGGCGCCTCCCGCGGCCACACCACCAGCACCGGGCAGGGCGCGTGGTCGACGACGAAACGCGCCGCCGGGCCGAGGCTGTGCGGTCCGAGCCGCTCACGGTCGCCGTCGCGCGCGCAGATCAGCAGGTCGGCGTCCTCGGCGGCCCGTACGACCTCGCGTTCGACCCGGCCTCGGCGCCGCAGGACCGTCGCCGGGCGGCCCAGGCGTTCTCCGGCCGCCCGCAGCAGCTCCTCCGCGGCGGCCTCCGACAGCTCTTCCAGCCGGTCGCCGGGATCGCGTCGACCGCGCCCGCCGCGGCCGAGCAGCCCGGCGAACGCGGCGTGCGCGGCGCCGACCGCCTCACCGCCGCTGACGTGCAGCAACGTGAACTCCGCGCCGGGCGGGGCGAGCGTGCGGGCCGCGTCGACCGCCGCCTGCCACGTGCCCTCCGTGATCCAGATGATCGTTACCACCGGCATGTCATCCTCCGAAGACCTTCAGCATCACCCACAGTGCCACCGTCGCCGCCGCCAGTGTGGCGGGCACCGCGACCAGTCCCAGCCGGGTGAAGTCGCCCAGGGCCGGTTCGGCGTCGCGTTCGTGCAGGACCCGCCGCCACAGCAGCGTGGCCAGCGAACCGACATAGGTGAGGTTGGGGCCGAGGTTCACCCCGATCAGGGCCGCGAGCACCGGGCCCGGCCCGCCCGACGCGAGCAATGGCACCAGCACCAGCACGGCGGGCAGATTGTTGATCAGATTGGCGAGCACCGCCGCGACGGCCGTGACCGCCAGCAGCGCGGGCAGGCTCGAACCGCCCGGCAGTACGTGCCGCGCCACGGCGCCCAGCCCGTTGTCGGTCACACCCTTGACCACGACTCCGAGCGCCAGCACGAACAGGCAGAACAGCGGGTTCGCCGCCCCGGTCAGCTCCCGCACGGTCGTACGCCGCCGCGCCAGCGCCCGTCCCGACAGCACCAGCACCCCGGCCAGCGCCGCCCAGGCCGGGTTGTGCCCGGCGAGGGAGACCAGCGCGAACCCGCACAGCGTCAGCACCAGCACCACCAGGGTGAACACCGGCAGGCGCGGTCGCCCCGCCGGCTCGGCGGGCGTGGCCCAGGCCGCCAGATCCGCGCGGAAGAACCACCGGAAGACCGCGTACTCCACCGCGATCGCGGCCAGCCACGGCAACGCCATCAGCCCCGCGAACCGCGCGAAGGTCAGCCCGGTGGCGGAGAAGGCCAGCAGGTTCGTCAGGTTCGACACCGGCAGCAGCAGCGACGCCGAGTTGGCCAGATGCGTGCAGGCGTACACGTGCGGCCGTGGCCGGGTGCCGGCCCGCGCCGCCGTCGCGAACACCACCGGTGTCAGCAGCACGACCGTCGCGTCCAGGCTGAGCACCGCGGTGACCAGCGCGGCGACGGCGAAGACCCCGCCGAGCAGGCGTTCGGGGCGGCCCCGGCAGGTCCCCGCCATCAGGTCGCCGGCGGCGGTGAACAGGCCCTCGTCGTCGCACAGCTGCGCCAGCACCAGCACGGCGGCCAGGAACAGCACGACCGGCAGCAGCTCGCGGACCTGCGTCCACGCCCGTCCGGGCGGCACCGCGCCGATCGCCACGACCAGCGCGGCCGCCGGCACCGCGGCCACCGCCTCCGGCAGCCGCCGCGGGCGTGCCACGGCGAACGCCAGCACCGACAGGAGCGCCACGGCCGAGACGACCCCGGCGACGACGGTGTTCAGCACGGCCTCCCGGAGATGGTCCCGACGTCTCGAGGTCGGATTATGTCCGCGATCGCCGCCGCCAAGCGCGAGGTCGGCCCGCGCCGCGCCGATCCGATAGCGTTTCCGGCCGTGACGGGGTTCTTGGAGGAGACGTTCGGGCTCACCGGCCGGGTCGCGATCGTGACGGGCGGCAGCTCGGGCATCGGCCGGGGCATCGCGACCGCGCTGGCGCGGGCCGGCGCGAGCGTCGTGCTCATCGCCCGCGGCGCGCCCGCGCTGCGCGAGACCGTCACCGCGCTGGAGTCGGCCGGCGGCCGGGCCGCCCATGTCATCGCCGACCTGGGGGAGCGCACCGAGGTACGGCGGGCGGCCGAGGACGCCGTGCGGATCTTCGGCGAACCCGACATCCTGGTCAACTGCGCCGGGATCAACCTGCGGCCGCCGATGGACGAGCTGGACGCGTCGGTGTGGGACCGGTCGATGGCGGTCAACCTCGACGCCCCGTTCCTGCTCGGCCAGCGGTTCGGGCCGGGCATGGCCGAGCGCGGCCACGGCCGGATCATCAACGTCGCCTCCCAGCAGTCCTTCCGCGCGTTCGGCAACAGCGGCGCCTACGGCGCCGGCAAGGGCGGCCTGGTCGCGCTGACCCGCTCCCAGGCCGAGGCGTGGTCGCCGCGCGGGGTGTGCTGCAACGCCCTCGTGCCCGGATTCGTCGTGACGCCACTGACCACCCACATCCCGCCGGAGCGCCACGCCGCGATGGCGGACCGCACGCTGATCGGCCGCAACGGCCGCCCCGACGACTTCGCCGGCGCGGCCGTGTTCCTGGCGAGCGCGGCGTCGGCGTACGTCACCGGCCAGTCGATCTTCGTGGACGGCGGGTTCTCCGCGCACTGAGCGACCGGCTCATACCGCGTGATCGCCCACGGGTCTCCTCGCCGCGCCTCGAGGGTCCTCGACGGCCTCACTCATAGCGTTCACTCCCAACGTGATGCAACGACTGAGATGCGAAAGTTCGACACCCCCCACCCGATCACCGTCGTCCTGAACGTCCCCGCCGGACGGGTCCAGCTGATCGCCGCCGACCGCACCGACACCACCATCGAGATCCAACCCGCCAACCCCGCCAAGAACCGCGACGTCAAAGCCGCCGAGCAGACCACGGCCGAGTACACCGACGGCGTCCTGAAAATTCAGGCCCCCGCGAAGAACCAGTACCTCAGCCCGTCCGGCTCCATCGAAGTGACCATCAACCTGCCCGCCGGCTCCCACATCCAGGCCACCGCCGCCAGCACCGAACTACACACCACCGGCCGCCTCGGCGACATCACCATCGCCGCCGCGGCCGGCGTCTCCGCCACCCTCGACGCCGGCACCACCCACGGCCGCGTCAGCAACGCCCTCACAAACGACGGCACCCCCGGACTCGACATCCACGCCACCACCACCCACGGCGACATCACCGCCCACAGCCTCTGAAGGAGCAGAGCCAGGGCCACCCGGCCCGGCCGTCCGTTTCCCCAAGGCCGGTACCGGCGCGTGCGGTGGTCAGCTCGACCGGAGCAGGCGTTCGCCCAGCTCCCGTACTGCTCCGCGCAGTTCCGGTGGCGTGCGGACGGTGAACGGCCACCCCAGCCCGGCCAACATCTGGGCCATGCCGTCCAGGCGTTCGGCGCGGGCCCGCAGCAGCACACCCTCGGGCACCTCGGACAGCTGCGCCATCGTCGGCGGCAGCCGCCGTCGTGCCTCGGTGAGCGTCGTGTCCAGCACGACCTCGACCTCGTGCGCGTACGGGACGGACGCGAGCGAGCCGGTCACGTGCGCGACGACGTCGAACTCGCCGGGGTCCGCGAACGTCACCGGCAGCGGCTCGGCCGCGGCGACCCGGTCGACGCGGAAGGTGCGGACCTCGCCGCGCCGGTGGTCCAGCCCGGAGGCGTACCAGCGGCCGGAGTGGAACACCAGGCCGTAGGTGTCCAGCTCGCGTTCGCTGTCCTCGCCGCGCCAGGAGCGGTACCGCAGCCGTACTCTCCGCCGGTCGCGCGCCGCGGCGGCCAGGACCAGCAGCGCCGACGCGTCCGGCACCGTCGCCTCGCGCGGGGTCAGCGTGAACCCGAGGGTCTCGCGCAGCGCGGCGACGCGGTCCCGCAACGAGGCCGGCAGGACGCGATGGATCTTCTCCAGCGCACCGTCGGTGCCGACCCCGAGGCGTCGGCCGACGAGGAGGGCGAGCACGACCGCGACCGCCTCGTCCTCGGTGAACATCAGCGGCGGCAGCTTGTAGCCGGGCAGCAGCCGGTAGCCGCCGTACCGGCCGCGCCGTGCCTCCACCGGAATGCCCAGGTCGGCCAGGCGCAGCGCGTAGCGGCGCACGGTGCGCTCGTCGACGCCGAGTGCGTCGGCCAGCTCCCGGCCGGTGAGCTCCCGGCGGGCCTGCAACAACTCGAGCATCGTCAGCACACGGGTCGTCGGATGTGACATCGAAGTCCTTCCCTGGCCGATTCTGCTCTTTATACCGGACCGGACTTGTCCGGATTCGACTCTAGGTTCGGGGCCAGGCGAACGAAAGGACGCAAGATGGCGACATACGTACTGGTCCCGGGGTTCTGGCTCGGCGGCTGGGTGTGGGAGACGGTCGGCGCGCGGCTGCGGGCGGCCGGGCACGAGGTGCATCAGGTGACGCTCACCGGCCTCGGTGACCGGGCGCACCTGGCGACACCCGAGGTCGGCATGGAGACCCACACCCTCGACGTGGTCAACACCCTGCGGTACGGGGATCTGCGGGAGGTGATCCTCGTCGGGCACAGCGGCGGTGGGCTGCCGGTGGCGCAGGCCGCCGACCGGGTCCCCGAGCGGCTGACGCGGGTGGTCTACCTGGACTCGGTGCCGCTGCCGGACGGGATGCGGCAGTTCGACGCCAACCCGCCCGAGGAGCGCGAGGCGATCGAGAAGCGGGTCGCCGCGGAGGGAGAGGGTTGGCGGCTGCCCCCGCCGCCGTTCGCCGACGTCGCGGAGGACCCGGTCAACCTGGCCGATCTGAGCGCGGCCGACCTGGCGCTGCTGCGGGAACGGAGCGTGCCCCAGCCGTTCGCGACCGCCACCGACCCGCTGCGGCGGACCCACGGCACGCCCGTGCCGGAGACGCTGATCGCCTGTGTCTTCACCGAGGAGCAGGTGCGGCGGATGTTCGAGGCGAGGCATCCGATGATGGCCGGCTTCGACGGCGTGCCGCAGGTCGTGCCGCTGCCGACGGGGCACTACCCGATGCTGTCGCGGCCGGCCGACACCGCGCGGGCGCTGGCGTCACTCGTGTGACTCGGCGCGTTTCTTCAGCGCGGCGTTCATCGCGTCGAAGCGGTCGCAACTCGCGGCCAGGCTGCCGCGCAGGAACGGCACGGCGATGCCGCGGAACGTCTCGGCCTGGGTGAACCGCACCCGACCCGGACCGGCTGCCTCGATGGTGAACCGCTGCTCGCCGTCGGCCAGCCCGCCGACCTCGTGATAGCGGCTGAACCAGCGCAGCTCACGGCCCGCCTCGGCCGCCCGTACGGTCGTGCGGACGGTCGAGACGCCGCCGCCGGAGTGCAGGCGAAGGGTGAGGGTCCGCCCGACGGCGAGGCGGCCGTCCACGTCGGTGATCTCGGGATTCCAGCGGTCGTAGGAGCGCAGGTCGGTGAGGACCTGCCAGACCCGGGCGGGGGAGGCGGCGATCTCGGTGGAACGCGTCACGGTGTACGGGTGGGAGCGGCCCCACAGGTAGAAGCCGGCGAGGACGATGGCGGGTGCCAGAATGCCCGCGATCAGCCGGTTGAACATGATCGGGAGCATGCCACAACCGCCGCGCAACGCACGCACCGGTAGGAGATCCCCTGCGTTCGACGCGTAGGGGATCTCCTACCGGTGGTCGCCGGCGTGAACGGCGTTCCCTTCCCGGGTGAGACCGCGAACGCCGTTTCATGGGCTCTGGCCGGAAAATCCGGTTGCCTCTGAGGGGGCGATGCGCGCTGAATACAACGCATGGCCTCCATTCAGGGCTCATACGATGAACGGTTCACCGCGGTGCCCCGGGCGCTGGCCCGGCTGCTGGACGAGGGAGACGCGGGCGCCTCGGTCGCGGTCTTCGTGGACGGCGAGCCCGTGGTGGACGTTTGGGGCGGGTACGCCGACGCGGACCGCACCGTCCCGTGGCAGCGGGACACGATCACGAATGTCTGGTCGGTCACCAAGACGATGACGGCGCTGTGCGCGCTGGTCCTGGCCGACCGCGGCGAACTCGACCTGGCCGCACCGGTCGGCCGATACTGGCGGGAGTTCGCCGTGGCGGGCAAGGAGAAGGTGCTGGTCCGGCACCTGCTCGCGCACACCGCGGGCCTGCCCGACTGGGACGGGCCGGTCGAGGATCTCTATGCCTGGCCGTCCGCCACCGCCCGTCTGGCCGCCCAGGCCCCGCAGTGGGAACCGGGCAGCGCGGCCGGGTACCACTCGCTCACCCAGGGGTTTCTCGTGGGCGAGGTCGTGCGTCGGATCACCGGCCGGACCGTCGGCGGCTTCTTCGCCGAGGAGGTGGCCCGGCCGCTGGGCGCCGACTTCCACATCGGGCTGCCCGCCGAGCACGACCACCGGGTGGCGCTCACGGTTCCGCCGCCATCGTGGGACGAGGACTACGCCGCCGGCGCGCCCGGCGGCAGCGCACTCCCCGCCGCCGGCACGACCATACGGGTCCGTGACGGCAGCAGCATCGCCTGGCGCCGGGCGCAGATCCCCGCGGCCAGCGGATTCGGCAACGCCCGCTCGGTCGCCCTCGTACAGTCGGTGATGGCCTGCGGAGGAGCGGTGCGCGACCTGCGACTGCTGTCGCGGGCGGGCTGCGACCGTGCGAGGGAGGAGCAGTTCAACGGCGTGGACCGCATCCTGGGCATGCCGGTCCGCTACGGCCTGGGCTACGGACTGTTCGGCGGCACCCATGGGTGGGCCGGCTGGGGCGGCTCGATCGTCATGGTCGATCCCGACGCGCGTATGGCGGTGGCGTACGTGACGAACCAGATGCGCGAACCCGCGGACGACGATCGAGGGCTGGAGATCATCACGACCGCCTACGCCTGACCTTCGGGTCAGCGGTGGTACTCGCCGGGCCTTCGCGGCATCGCACCTTGATGTCGGATTCTCGCTAGCGTAGGCCGGTGGGCAGAGACGATGCTGGGGCACATGCATGAGGACGTGGAACGCTGCGTACGCGCGGTGCGGTCCAAGGACGCGCGGTTCGACGGATGGTTCTTCACCGCGGTGCTGACCACGGGGATCTACTGCCGGCCGAGCTGCCCGGTGGTGCCGCCCAAGGCGGAGAACATGCGGTTCTACCCCAGTGCCGCGGCGGCCCAGCAGGCCGGGTTCCGCGCGTGCAAGCGGTGCCGGCCCGACGCCAGCCCCGGCTCACCGCAGTGGAACGAGCGCGCCGACCTCGTGGGCCGCGCGATGCGGCTGATCGCCGACGGTGTCATCGACCGTGAGGGCGTGCCGGGCCTGGCCGCTCACCTGGGCTACAGCACCCGGCAGATCGAGCGTCAGCTGAACGCCGAGCTGGGCGCCGGTCCGCTGGCGCTCGCCCGTGCCCAGCGCGCCCAGACCGCGCGGCTCCTGATCGAGACGAGCACGCTGCCGATGAGCGACATCGCGTTCGCGGCCGGGTTCGCCAGCATCCGTACGTTCAACGACACGGTGCGAGAGGTCTTCGCGCTCTCGCCCACCGAGCTGCGCCACCGCGTCGGCCGCGGCCGGCCCGCCCAGGCCTCCGGCACGATCACGCTCCGGCTGCCGTACCGTGCGCCGCTGTGCCCCGACAACCTGTTCGGTCACCTGGCCGCGACCGCCGTTCCCGGCGTCGAGGAGTGGCGCGACGGGGCGTACCGGCGCACCCTGCGGCTCCCGCACGGCCACGGCATCGTCTCGCTGCGGCCGGGCCCGGAACACGTCACCTGCAGGCTGGCCCTCACCGACCTGCGCGACCTGGCCAACGCGATCAGCAGGTGCCGCTGGATGCTCGATCTGGACGCCGATCCCGTCGCCGTGGACGATCTGCTGCGCCGCGACCCGGTGCTGGCGCCGTACGTGGACAAGAGCCCCGGGAGGCGGGTGCCGCGCACCGCGGACGGCGCGGAGTTCGCCGTCCGCGCCGTGATCGGCCAGCAGGTGTCCACCGCCGCGGCCCGTACGCACGCGGGCCGGCTGGTCGGCGCGCTCGGCGACCCGGTGACCGACACCGAGGGCGGACTGACCCATCTGTTCCCCGCCTCCGAGGCCCTGGCGGAGATCGACCCGGCCACGCTGGCCTTCCCCCGGGCGCGCCGCGTGACGCTGACGACCCTGGCGGCGGCGCTCGCCGCGGGCGAGATCGACCTGGGGCCCGGCAGCGACTGGGCCGAGGCGCGCGTGCGGCTGGGCGACCTGCCCGGCCTGGGCCCCTGGACGATCGAGACGATCGCGATGCGGGCGCTCGGCGACCCGGACGCCTTCACCGCCACCGACCTGGGCGTACGCGCCGCCGCCCGGCACCTCGGCCTGCCCGGCACCCCGGCGGCGCTGATCCGCCACTCCGCGGCGTGGCGGCCCTGGCGCGCGTACGCGGTGCAGCACCTGTGGGCCACCGGCGACCACGTCATCAACCGGATCCCCGCCTGAACCCCTTCGACCCGATCAGGATCACACCATGCCCCACACCGTCGTGGACAGTCCCATCGGTCCGCTCACACTCGTCGGCGCCGACGGCGCCCTCACCGGCGTGTACATGGACCGGCAGCGGTACCGGCCCGAGCCCGAGACCTTCGGCGACCGGGACGACGTGCCCTTCACCGAGGCGGCACGGCAGCTGGAGGAGTACTTCGCCGGGACGCGCACCCGCTTCGACCTGCCCCTCGCCCCGGCCGGCACGCCGTTCCAGCGGCAGGTCTGGGAGGCGCTGCAGGCGATCCCGTACGGGCAGACGGTGTCGTACGGGCAGCTCGCCGACCGGCTCGGCCGGCCTGCCGCCGCACGCGCCGTCGGCTTCGCCAACGGCCACAACCCGATCAGCATCATCGTGCCCTGCCACCGGGTCGTGGGTTCGAACGGCGACCTGACCGGCTACGGCGGCGGGCTGGAGCGCAAGCGGCGGCTGCTGGACTTCGAGCGGAGCGTCAGCGAGGGCCGGTCGTGACGGTGTGGCGGGCGCGCCACTCGTCCTCGAGTATCGCGTACACCACCTCGTCCACCCATTCGCCCTTGACCCGCTCGTTCTGCACCAGGTGGGCCTCGCGGCGCATGCCGAGGCGTTCGAGCACGCGGGCGGAGGCGGTGTTGCGGGCGTCGAGGCGGCCGGTGACGCGGTGCAGGCCGAGCTCTTCGAAGGCCAGGCGCAGGATCACCTCGGCGGCCTCGGTGGCGTAACCGTGCCCGCCGTAGTCGGGGTGGAAGATGTAGCCGATCTCGCCCTGCCGGTGGGCCTCGCTGATCCAGAAGAGCTGGACATCGCCGATCATCTTCCCGGTCTCGGGCAGCTCCACGGCGAGCGTCAGGTTGTCGCCCTCCTCGCGCAGCGCGGACGCGGCGATCTTCATGGCGAGCGATCCGCGCGCCTGGGTCAGGTCCCGCGGGCCCCAGTACAGGTAGCGGGTCACGTCGGGGCGGGACTGGATGGCCGCGAGATCGGCGAGGTCGTCGTCGGTGTAGCGCCGCAGCAGCAGCCGCTCGGTCTTGATCGGGAGCTCCGGAGACAGCACCGGTCGATCGTAGTGACCGGCCCGTCCCGAGCGCGAGGTGTTTTTCGCCGATCTGGGGCTTTCGCGGCCGCGCCGGGCTGCGGCACGCTGGGACGATGCTGATCACGACCGGCGCGGACGTCGCCGAGGAGACCCGCGCGTTCAACCAGACCCTGGCCGAGACCCTCGCGGCTCTCCCGGCGCACTACGAGGTGAACGACCCCGTGGCGTCGCGTGCGGCGCGCGCCCGCGGCGAGGGCCCCTTCCCGGTCCCCGTGCGCCTGGACGTGGGCCGGGACCGCGCGATCCCCGGCCGCGCCGGGCGGATCCCGCTGCGCGTGTTCGTCCCGCCGGTCGTCCGCGGCGTTCACCTGCACATCCACGGCGGAGGCTGGACGTTCGGCTCGGCCTCCGACCAGGACGCCCTGCTGTGGCGGCTCGCCCAGGCGGCCGAGGTGGCCGTGGTCAGCGTCGACTACCGGCTCGCGCCGGAGCACCCCTACCCGGCCGCCCCGGACGACTGCGAGGACGCGGCGCGCTGGCTGGTCGCCAACGCCCAGAACGAGTTCGGCACCGACCGGCTGACGGTCGGCGGCGAATCGGCCGGCGCGCACCTGGCCGCGGTCACCCTCCTGCGTCTCGGCGGGCGGGGATTCCGCGCGGCCCAGCTCACGTTCGGGGCCTTCGACCTGTCGATGACGCCCAGCCAGCGGCTGTGGGGCGAGCTGAACCTCGCCCTGTCCACGCCGGTCATGGCCTGGTTCTACGACCAGTTCCTGCCGGGCACCGACGCCGAGGCGCGCCGGGCCCCGGACGTCTCCCCGCTGTACGCGGACCTGAGCGGCCTGCCGCCGGCCCGTTTCGTGGTCGGCACGCGCGACCCGCTGCTGGACGACACGCTGTTCATGGAGTCGCGCTGGCGCGCGGCGGGCAACGAGACGGCGCTGGAAGTGATCGCCGAGGCCCCCCACGGGTTCCTGTCGTTCCCGCTGACGGTCGCCGAGCGCGAACTGGCCGCACAGGCGGAGTATCTGGCCAAGGCCGTCGCCGACTAGATGAGTGATTCCGAGGGTGCCAGTGGTGGGGGCGGGCCGGGGGTGCCGGACCGGGCGGGAGGCGGGTGTTCCTCTCAAGGGGTTCTTCTGACAGGAGAAATTTCTCCTCTCAGAAGAAGCCCGCCATCGGCTACCCCCGCCTCCGGCGCGTGACGCACCCCCGGGAATCACTCGTCTAGGGGACGCGGGCGCCGGGCCAGTGCGCGGGGCGTACCCGGGTGGCCGGCAGGCGCGTGCCGGCGTCGCCCTTCGCGGCGTCCAGCTGGGCCTGGGTGAGGAACAGGCTCGTGCCGAGATCGGCGCCGCGTACGTCGGCGTCGCGCAGGTCGGCTCCGGTGAGGTCGGCGCCCGCCAGGTCGGCGTCCTTCAGGTTCGCGCCGATGAGCAGGGCGCCGCGCAGGTTCGCGCCGCGCAGGTCGCGTCCGCTGAGGTTCCGGCCCATCAGGTCGGCGCCGCGGTGGTCGCGTCCGGGCGTCCCGGCGCGGGCCAGCTCACTGGCGCGCGACAGCAGCGCGTTGGCCTCGCGCCGCCACGCGTCGACGTCGATCTTCAGCAGGTCGTCGGGGTCGCCCTCGGCGAGACGCTCGATCTCCCGGCGCGTACGGCCGAGCCGGTCGGCCAGCGGACGCGCCGGGGGCAGTGCCAGCGCCTCGGTCAGGTACCACAGCAGCTCGTGCAGGTCCCGCATGATCGGGAAGACCGCGAACATCCGCCGCGCGGTGTCCGGGTCGGCGCGCCAGTCGCGGCCGCCGAAGGTGTGCTGGGAGACCTGCTGGCCCGCGCCGAAGCAGTCGTAGACGGTGCAGCCACGAAAGCCCTTGTCCCGCAGGTCCGCGTGGATGCCGCAGCGGAAGTCGGCGCGCAGGTTCGGGCAGGGCCGTCCGGCGTCCTTGTCGATCGCGAAGTCCACCGACGCCGCGAACGCCGGTGCGACGCAGCACAGCGCGAAACAGTTCGCGCAGTCGGCGCGCAGCTCTCGTTGCTCGGGCAAGGCGGATCCCCCGTGGTGACTCAGCCGGTCGTTCGCAGCCTAATCCCGGCGCGGTGCCGGTCGGTCACCAGCCGGCGATGACCTGCCGCCCCTGGGGGATGGCGAGGTCGAGCAGGCCGGGGAACCGGGCGTCGAGGTCGTGGCGGCGGAGCCGGTTGAGCCGGCGTGTGCCCTCGTCCCGCTGGCGGATCACGCCGGCCTCGCGCAGGGTCTTGAAGTGGCCGCTCTGCGTGGACTTGCTGACCGGCAGCGCGAACGTCGTGCACGCGAGCTCGCCGTCCGGTTCGACGTCGGCGAGCCGGGCCACGATCGCCAGCCGGACGGGGTCGCCGAGAGCCGCCAGCACGGTGGTGAACCGCAGCTGGGCACGGTCGGGATGCAGGAGTTCGGTCGCGGTCCGGCTGGCCATGGCATCCAGCATAGCCGCCATGTTCGGCGAACCCGAACATCTGCTATGTTCGCGATTCCCGAACATGATGGGAGTCGCGAATGCCGTTCCACCTCACCGCCGCGCGCCGTACGCCCGGGCGCGACCACCGCTCGCCGGACCCGGACCCCCGGCCCGGGCGATGGCGGTTCTGGGCCGTCGCCTACGCGCTGCTGATCCTGCTGACCGGCACGAACCTGCCGACGCCGCTCTACCGCGGCTACGCGGTGGAGTTCGGCTTCTCGTCGCTGGTCGTCACGCTGATCTTCGCCGCGTACGCGGCCGTCCTGATCCCCTCACTGCTCGTGGCGGGCCCGCTGTCGGACGCGGTGGGGCGCCGGGCCGTACTGGTGCCGGCGGTGGCCCTGGCCGCCCTCGGCTCGCTGGTGTTCGCGCTGGCGGAAGGCACGGCATGGCTGTTCGCGGCCCGGATCCTGCAGGGTGCCGCGCTCGGCGCGGCCTCGGGTCCGCTGACCGCGACGCTGACCGAACTCGAACCCGGGGGAGACCGCCGCCGGGCGGCCCTGGTGGCCACCGTGGCCACCGCCGGCGGGCTCGGACTCGGGCCGGTGCTGGCCGGGCTGCTCGCCCAGTACGCGCCGGCGCCGCACGTGCTGCCGTTCGCGGTGGAGCTCGTGTTGCTCGCGCCGGCCTGGGCGGCGATCGCCACGCTGCCGGCGAGGCGCACCCACGCCCGCTGGGTTCCGCGCCGGCCGCAGATCCCCGCCTCGATGCGGACGGTGTTCGCGACCAGCGGGACGGCGAGCCTCCTGGCCTTCGCCGTGATCGGGCTGTTCCTCACCCTCGTGCCGCCGTATGTCGCCGCGCTCTCCGGCAGCGGAAACCTCCTGCTGGGCGGTGCGGCCGTGGCACTGATGCTGGCCTGCTCCGCGCTCGCCCAGCTCACCGGCTACGGCCGGGCGGCGCGACGGCTGGAGTCGGCCGGACTTCCGCTGCTCGCCGCGGGGCTGGTGCTGCTCGCCGTCGCCGGCACCGTGTCCTCACTGGCGCTGCTGCTCGTCGCGACCGTGTTCGCCGGTCTCGGTCAGGGCCTGGTGTTCCTCGGCGGCCTCACCGCGGTGAACCAGGCGGCTCCTCCCGGCCGCCAGGCCGACGTGCTGTCCAGCTTCTACGTGGTGCTCTACCTCGGCGTCGGCGTACCGGTCGTCGGCGTCGGGTTCCTCGCCACCGCCGTCGGGCTTCTCGCCGCCGTACGGTACTTCGCGGGCGTCACCGCCGCGCTGTGCGTGGTGGTGCTGCTCGTCCTCGCCCGCACCCGCCGCTGACTCACCGCTCTCGGTCGAGGAACCCGGCGAGCACGACCCGCAGCGCTTCGGGGGCGTCGAGGTGGACGTCGTGCCCGGCGCGCGGGACGGCCACCATCACGGTGTCCGGCCGCGCCAGAGCCATCTCGCGCTGCTCGTCGGGGGAGATGATGCCGGACTGACCGAGGACGACGAGCGCCGGACAGGCCACCCGCCGCCACTCGGGCCAGAAGGACGGGCGGACCAGGCCGGCCAGGGACCGCACCATCAGCCCGGCCTCGAACCGGGGCCACCAGCCGTCGCCCCGTAGCTCCAGCCCGGCGGCCCAGCCCGCTCCGGCCGGGCCGCCGCCGAAGAACTGCGCCGCGGCGTCGAGCGAGGCGAACGGCACGGGCCAGCCGGCGAGCCAGGCGCCGATCCGGTCCACTTCGCGCGGGTCGACGCCCCGGGCACCCGCCTCGACCATCACCAGCGCCCGTACGAGGTCGGGGCGGGCGGCGGCGACCAGCATCGCGGTGTTCCCGCCGAGGGACTGCCCGGCCAGGGCGACCTTCTCCAGACGCAGCGCGGTGATGATCTCGATGACGTCCGCCACGTACGCCGACCGGGACATGTCGCCGTCGAGCGGACGGCGTTCGCTGGCACCGTGCCCGCGCTGGTCGAGGGTCACCACTCGGTGCCGGTCGCGCATCCCGGCGACCGTGGCGTCCCATTCGCCGCCGTACCCGGCGAGCCCGTGCAGGAACAGGACGGGACGCCCGGCGCCTCCGTGGTCACGCGCGACCAGCCGGACGCCGTCCCGTACGACGGTGTGCTCCGTCCAGCCGGTGTTCGGCTCGCTCATCGATCCCCGCCGAGTACGCCGGTGCCGGTCACGTGACGTCCGGTCCCTCCGGCGGGGCGCCTTCCGGCGGCCGGTCGCGGGCCGCCAGTTCCTCACGCGCGGCCTGCAGGTGCGCCTCTGCCTGAGCGGCGCGTTCGCGCTGCCGGTCGGCCTCGGCCCGGGCCGCGCCGCGATCGTGGCGGAGCCCGTCGACCTCGGCCGTCACCCGGTACAGGTCGGCGCGCGCCTGTTCGGTCTCGCGCCGCTGGTCCTCCAGCTTCTGGGTGAGTTCCCGTACGGACCGCTCGGCGCGGTCGCCGACCGCGGCATTCGCCGCGGCGGTCCGCTGTGCCTCCGCCGCCTGCTGTTCGGCGGTCTCGGCCCGCTGCCTGGCGGCGCGTGCGTCGGCTCGGGCGGTCTCGGTCGCGGCGTGCGCCGCGGTGAGTTCGGCCTGTGCCGCGGCGAGGTCGGCCCGGCAGTGCGCGAGTTCGGCGGCGAGGCGCTCCCGGTCGCGCCGTTCCTCCTCCAGCCGTTCGGTGGCCGCTTCCAGGCGTGCGGCCAGGGACTGCTCGGCCTGGCGCGCGAGCGTGGCGGCGCGCTCGGCGTGTTCGCTGGCCTGCTGATGCGCGGCGACGGTCTCGGCGGCCCGCTGCCTGGTCTCGGCCGCCTCGGCCCGGGCCTGAGCGGTCTGCGCCTCGGCCTCGGCGCGGGCCCTGCGGTCCTGCTCGCCACGGGCGGCCGCCTGAGACGCCCGGTCCTCGGCCTGGTCCGCCTGACGACGTGCCGCTTCGGCCTCCTGCCGGGCCGCCTCGGCGTCGGCCTTCACCTCGGCGACCTGGACGCTGGTGACGTCGGTGATCGCCGCGAACCCCTCGATCGCCCTGGCCAGCATCGCCTGGACCTCGGCCATCACGGGAACGGCCTCCTCCGCCACGGCCGTCACCATCCGCAGCGGATCACCGAGCGCCTCGGCGACCCGCGCCTCACGCATGGACTGCGCCCGTTCCTTGCAGTCCTTGGGCGGCGGGCAGTAGAGACGCCGCCGTCCGCCCTTGTACCGGCCGTCGGCGCGTCGGACCGGCTCCGGAAGCGGAACCCGGCAGACCTGACACCGCCCGTACGGAGCGGGTCCCTCGCCCTCACCGTCCGCCGGCTGCGGCTCACCGGCACTGAGCGCGGCTGCGGGTTCCTCGGTGTTCGCTTCGGCATCAGCCATGATCGAGAAGCTATCAGGTTCTGTTGATCGATACTCGAAACTCGTAAGGAGAAAAGCGAAACTTAACAATGCCGTGCTGAGGAGAGTAGATGAGAATGACTCTTATCATTCACTCGCGTGACGAGCGCCGACGGAAGCCTTCACAGCCGTACGGGCGAACGCGACGTCCAAGCCGCGCAGCAGGACACCGAGCGCTTGATCGCCGAACGCGGCCAGGCCCGCACCGGCCTGGCCGCTACCCAAGGCGGTCGCCGAACCCGGCCCGCGAGACGAACCCACCGCCGCCCGGGGCGGATGCGGCCGAGCGGCGCGAGCGCGCCGGGCGTGCGTCTGCGGTGGTGCGGGGTTCAGTCGGTACGGCGCGCGGCCCAGACGGTGCGTTCGGTGCGCACCACCAGGTCTTCGCGGCGCAGGATGCTGTGCGGGCCGTGGGTGTCGAGCAGCCGGTCGAGTGCGGCCAGGTCCTCGGTCGAGAGGGCGTCGGCGACGCTGCGGCGCATGCGCTGCAGGCTGCCGAGGGCGTAGGCGCCGACGGCCTCGCCGTGGGGGCTTTCGATGTTCACGGTGATGGTGCGCTCACCCTCGACGGTGAAGCCGGCCTCGGCCAGCTTCGGCCCCCAGTCGGCGCCGCGGTGGGGGACGTGTTCGGCGTGGAAGCGGTCGCTCGCCTCATGGCAGCGCTCCTCCAGGCCGGGCCGGTCCGCTGGGGCGTCTTCGGGGAGGAAGCGGGGGAAGCCGGACAGCTCCACCACCGCGAAAAGGCCGCCCGGGGCGAGCAGGTCGTGAACGATGCGCAGGGCGCGGTCGGGATGGGCCATGTGGTGCATCGAGGCCGACGCCCACACCAGGTCCGGCGTGCCGAGATCGGGCCAGTCGGGCTCGTCGAGATCGGCCTGCACGGTACGTACCCGCTCCTCAACGCCTCGGGCGCGCGCCTTCTCCCGCAGGCGCTGCAGGTGCCCGGATGAGGCGTCGACCGCCGTGACGTGGGCTTCGGGGAAACGCTCGAGGAGCGCGAAGGTGCCCGCCCCCGTGCCGCACCCCAGATCCACGATCTGGCGGGGAGATTTCCGGACGGGCAGCCACTGGGTGATGGCGAGGGTGTGCTCGGCCAGGACCTCCGCGTCCAGGTCGAGGATCTCCGCCTGGCCGTCGGTGTCGTGCTGGTGGCCGTCAGGGGAGATGCGCGGATGCACGTGGGTCATGACCTCACGCTAAGGCGATGACGCGCGGATGACGCGATCGCTTCCCGGATCCGCAAGGAGATGGCCGTACGGGATGCCGGACGCGCAAAACGTCCTCCTCGGCGGGGCGGGCGGTCACGTGGAGGAGCCCTCTGATTCGCGTTCGCCGGCGGCGCGCTGGTGGCCGCGGCGGGCGTCGCGGTCGAAGATGCCCAGGATCTCGCAGGGGCCGCCGTCCGCGCCGATGGCGTGCGGCAGCATCGTGGGGAACTCCGCGGCCTGGTTGGTCTCGACACGAAAGCGCCGGTGGCCCAGGAGGAGGACCGCGGTGCCGGACAGGACGACGAGCCATTCGTGGCCCGGGTGGGCGCGCATGCGTGCGGGGTTGTCCGGGGGTGGCTCGGTCATCCGCTGACGCACGACGCTCAGGCCGGGGTCGCTCCTGATGGGCCAGCGCATCAGCCCGTGCGCGCCGTCGATCATCGGGCTGATGATGACGTCGTCGGAGGCGGTCTCCACCAGCTGGTCCAGGGAGGTGTCCAGGGCGCGTGCGAGGGTGACCAGCTGGTCCAGTGCGAGGCGGCGCCGGCCGTTCTCGATGCGGGAGAGCGTGGACTGGCTGACCCTGGCGCGGGTGGCCAGTTCCTCGAGCGACCAGCCCTGTGCCACCCGCAGAGCACGGATGCGTTTGCGTACGAGGCTGTCCAGCTCGCCATCATCTTGCGTCATGCGCAACACTGTATGCCCCTGTCGCAAGACGCGGTTAGCGTCGTGCACAAGCCCGACACCACCGGGGTCCGAGCACGAGCGAAGGGGGCACGGCCATGGCTGCCACCACTGCCGTGTACGCGAGCGAGACCGTGGACGCCGTGCTGATCGGCGGCGGTGCCGCAGGTCTGAGCCGGGAGCCTGGTCATCGTCGGCGCGGTCACCTCGGCCGAGCCCGCCGCCCCGTCCGCCGGCGGAGACCCGCGCTTCACCGTCACCCTGGCCGACGGCCAGACGGTGACCGCGTGCCGGGTGCCGGTGGCCGCCGGACTCTGCGACGTGCTGCCGAACACCAGGTCCACGGCGTGGTCCACGGTCCGTACCGTCACGGCCGGGAGGTGCGCGACGAGCTCATCGGCCACGCCTCGATCCACCACGCGCCGCTGTTCCGCCGGCTGACCGAAGACCTCGTCCACTTCACTCGCGTCATCGACGCCCCGGTCGAGTCGGGTCGAACGCCGCGTCCTCGCAGTGGTCCGGCGGATGCAAACCCGCACTGGAGCTCGGGCTGCCGATGGAGGACCTGCCGGAGGGCATGGGCCGCCGCTTCGCCTCCGGCATGGCCGGCCCCGCCTGATGCCCGCCCGGCACGCGAGCACTGACCTTCAACCCGATCCCCGGCGACCGGACATGGGTCCGGCGCCGCTCTCCGCATGCCCTTCTTGAGAGGAACCATGAGTACGAACCAGTTCGCTCCAGCGGCAGCCGACGCCGGCGGTGTGCCGGATGCGCGTCAGCTGCGCACCATCCTGATCGCGGTCTGTGTCGCGTTGATGGCGGTCATCGCCTCGGTGTCCGGGCTGAACGTCGCGCAGCCCGACCTGGCCGTCGAGTTCGGCGCCTCACAGACCACGATCCTGTGGATCATCAACATCTACACGCTCACCCTGGCCGCGCTGCTGCTGCCGCTCGGCGCCATCGGTGACCGCCTGGGCCGCAAGCCCATGCTGCTCACCGGCCTGGTCGTCTTCGGCGTCGCCGGCGCGATGGCCGGACTCGCCCCGTCGGCCGGAGTCATGCTCGCCGCGCGCCTGCTCAGCGGCATCGGCGCGGCGATGATCATGCCCATCACCCTCGCTGTGATCACCTCGACCTTCCCCGAGGAGGAACGCGGCAAGGCGATCGGCGTGTGGACCGGCGTCGCCGGAGGCGGCGGCATCCTGGGTATGTTCCTGTCCGCCGCACTCGTGGACGTCGCCAGCTGGCGCTGCCTGTTCATCCTGCCCGTCGCGCTGGTCGCCGTCGCGCTCGCCATGGCCATGCGCGCGGTGCCCAACTCCCGCGAGCGCTCCGGCCACTCCTTCGACACCGTCGGCGCGGTGACTTCCGTCGTCGCCGTCGTCGGCCTCATCTTCGTCCTCCAGGAAGGCCCCGAACGCGGTTGGACCGCCCCCGCCACCCTGATCAGCCTCGCCGCCGGTCTCAGCGCCGCCGTCTGCTTCGTGGCCTGGGAGCTGCGTCGCCGGGACGCCTCCCTGCTGGACGTGCGCCTGTTCCGCGAGCGCGGTCTGGCCGGCGGGTCGATCACGCTGCTGACCGTCTTCGGCGTCCAGGCCGGGATCTTCGTTGTCCTCTTCCCGTTCTTCCAGGCCGTGCTGGGCTGGTCGGGCCTGCTGTCCACGCTCGCGCTGATGCCCATGGCCGTGGCGATGATGATGACCTCCGGCCTGGCCCCCAAGTCGGCCGCGCGCATCGGCTCCCGCGCCACCATGGCCGTGGGTGTCGCGCTGGCCGGTGCCGGCTTGGCGCTGATGGCCGGCATCGTGTCCGTCGACGGCGGATACCTGTCGATCCTGCCCGGCATGCTCGCCATGGGCGTCGGCATGGGCCTGTCCATGACCCCGTCCACCGAGGCCATCACCGGTTCCCTGCCGCGCGAGCGCCAGGGCGTCGCCTCCGCGCTCAACGACGTCGCCCGCGAGTTCGGGACCGCCCTCGGTGTCGCCCTGCTCGGCGCGCTGGTGTCCGCCGGGTACCGCGGCTCCATTGACGGCAGGCTCGACGGCGTTCCGCAGGGCACCGCGCAGACCGCACGGGAAGGTGTCGCCAACGCCGTCGAGGCGGCCGGCGGTGCGGGTCCCCACGCCCACGAACTCGTGCGGGCCGCACGGCAGTCCTTCGTCGACGGCTGGCAGCAGGCCATGTGGGCAGGCGTTGTCGTGATGGGCGTCCTGTTCGTCTACATCCTCGCCCGCGGCCCGAAGAACACCGCCATCGGATGAAAAGACATTCCATGTCAACGTTTGAAGTCTTGACATGGAATGACATTCCACACCACTCTGAGCGCCTCGGA
This sequence comes from Actinoallomurus sp. CA-142502, assembly GCF_050936355.1. Classification (NCBI taxonomy): domain Bacteria; kingdom Bacillati; phylum Actinomycetota; class Actinomycetes; order Streptosporangiales; family Thermomonosporaceae; genus Actinoallomurus; species Actinoallomurus sp. CA-142502. The sequence continues at coordinate 5,675,110 of NZ_JBNJMY010000001.1, read as the reverse complement.
CCCGGCCCTACGGGAGGTCGTTCATGGTTCAGCGCGATGGCTGGGCGGCGGTACGGCGGCGGGTGACGCCGGTCATGCTGGTCACGGTGGCGCTCGGAGTGTTCGTGGCGTACCGGCCCGCCACGGCGGGCGGCCAGACGCCTCCCGGCGCCGACCCCGGCAAGGCGACGAGCCCCGTACCGAACTCCGGCTTTGACGCCGGCGACCGTGCCGGCCATCCGATCGGCTGGGCCGTCGAGGGTGACGAGTCCGGTGCGAACATCGTCAACCTGTCGGCCTATCGCACCGCCGGCCTCGGCTCTCTGGAGGTCAGCGCCAGGGGCACGGCGGTCACCGTCTCCAGCGACCGGATCGTCGCCGCGGCCGGCCGGGAGTACCGGGTGTCCGCCAAGGTCAAGGGCAAGAGCGGCGAACCGGCCGCGCTCTCGCTCGACTTCACCGGGTTCGACGGCACCGACCTGGGCGACCGCGCGGCCACCCCGGATTCGAGCACGGACTGGCGGACCGTCACCGTCTCCGGCGTCGCGCCGGCCGGCACCGCGAACGTGACCGTCCGCATCGCCGCCGGCGACGAGGGCGTGTCCTACTGGGACGAGGTGAACCTCGCCGAGGCGGCACCGGCGTACGACCCGAACCTCGGCTCGGCGCGCGAGCTGTTCCTCGACGACTACCGGATCGCCTCCTCCAAGGACGTCGGCCGGGTGGTGTATCCGGCGAGGAAGCTGCCCGAGCCGGTCATTCGCCCCGACCATCCGTGGGAGTCGTCGGCCTACACCTACGGCTCGGTGTTCAAGATCGGAGGCGTCTACCGGCTCTGGTACGACTGCAACAACGACGTCGCGCCCGGCTACTACCTGTGTTACGCCGAGAGCCGCGACGGCAGGACGTGGACCAAGCCGCTGGGCCGGGGGAGCGTCGGCTACAAGGACATCCCCGCGTCCAAGACCAACATCGTCATCGCGGGCGGTGGCACCATCGCCTACAACCCCGACGCGGCCCCGGACCGCCGCTTCGCGCTGATGCAGTTCCACTCCGGCGTGGTCAACCAGACGCTCGGCTACTACGTGTACTTCTCCAAGGACGGCTACGACTGGACGCCGGGGGAGGACACGCCCGCGCTGCTCGACGGCGACGTGTCGCAGGTGACCTGGGACCCGCGTACGAAGCGGTACATCGCCACCATCAAGAAGCGGATGTTCACCTCGCGCACGCCCGGTATCTACGACCGGGCGGCGTTCGTCTCGACGAGCAAGGACTTCCTCACCTGGAGCACACCGCAGCTCGCGGTGGCCGGCGACCACGCCGACGACGGCGCGGCCGAGGCGCTGAACGGGCTGGAAGGGCAGATCTACGGCATGCCGGTGCTGCCGTACGAGAGCACGTACGTCGGCATCCCGTGGGTGTTCCTGACCACCGACTACGTCACCGGTTCGCAGGCGTCGGCCGGCGCCGGGCCGGTGCTGCCACAGGTCGCCTCATCGCGTGACCTGACCGACTGGAGCCGTCCGGTACGCGACCCGGTCATCCGGCCCGGTGACCCCGGGGCCTGGGACGACGGCGCGCTGTACACCTCCTCCAACGCGCTGGTGAGCGACAGGACGGTCACCATGTACTACGGCGCCTTCAACGCCGGACACGGCGGGCAGGACCAGACCGCGCCGAACCCCGACACCTATGTCGGGCAGACCGGCATGGCCACCTGGCGGCGCGACGGCTTCGTCTCCCTCACCAACGCCTCGACGCCGGGCGCCGGCGAGCCGGGGGAGCTGACCACCAAGCCGGTCGTCTTCCACGGCGACGCGCTCAAGGTGAACGCGGTCGTCCACTCCCGCGGGTCGCTGACCGTGGAGGTGCTCGACGCCGCGGACGACACTCCCGTCCCCGGTTACGCCGCGAAGGACGCGATCCCGGTCACGGGCGACCAGTACGCCGCGACGGTGCGGTGGAAGGGCGGCCGGTCGCTCGCGTCGCTGTCCGGCCGTCAGGTGCGGTTCCGCTTCCACCTCACCGGCACGGATCTGTACTCCTACTGGGTGCCGCCGGCCGGCTGACGGCGCCCTTTCGCCGGCGGATCGGCGACACGACCCGCTGATCGGCCACGATGCCCCCTTGACGTGGGGGACTCCACACCTCCATTGTGTACGTGAAATTTCGTTCCATGTCGGTGCGGATCCCCCCGGTTCCCCTGAAAACCAGACCGACTTTGCGAGGTTGCGATGGCAAGACGGTTCAAACACGGCGCTCTCGGCGCCGCCGTTCTCGCGGCCGTGTCGGCCGCCGCCTGCACCGGCCCGGCACCGGACTCCGCCTCCGGCAGCGCCTCCGGTAAGAGCGCTATCAACGTTTACCTCTATCAGGAACCGGCCGGGATCTTCAGCCCGCTGGCCCCCTCCAACGGCCCGGACAACCAGGTCATGTCGTTCCTCGACCAGGGACTGCTGGCCGTCGACCCGAACTACAAGCTCCAGCCGCAGCTCGCGCAGAGCTACGACGTCTCCTCCGACGCCAAGACCTTCACCTTCCACCTGCGCCAGGGGCTGAAGTGGAGCGACGGGCAGCCGTTCACCGCGCAGGACGTGCTGTTCAGCTACCGCCTGCTGGCCGACCCGAAGAGCACCAGCGCGACGGCCGGCAGCTTCGCCGCCGTCGAGGGCGTCAGCGACTTCGTCTCCGGTAAGGCCAAGACCATCTCCGGCTTCAGCGCCCCGGACGACCACACCTTCGTCATCAAGGCGGCCAAGCCCGACATCGGACTGCTCGCGCAGATCAGCGTCGCGTACGTCCTGCCCAAGCACGTCCTCGGGGACGTGCCGGTCGCCCAGGTCGCCAAGAACCCCTACTTCCGCGCCCCGAACGTCACGCTCGGGCCGTACAAGTTCGTGGACTACAAGACCAACCAGTACGTCCACGTCACCGCCAACCCGAGCTACCCCTCGCCGGCGAAGATCAAGGACGTCTACCTCAAGCCGATGACGTCCGACGTCGCCACCGCCCAGCTCGGCAACGGCGGCATGGACATCGCGTCCTTCTCCCCGGCCGACCTCAAGACCGTGCAGGGCTTCAAGAACATCGCCGTCCAGGAGAAGGCCGGCGCCGGATTCGTCCGCATCGCGCTCAACCAGAGCAAGTCCTACTTCAAGGACGTACGGGTGCGGCAGGCCTTCCTGTACGCCATCGACCGCAAGGCGCTCGTCGCCAAGGTCCTCGGCGGCAAGGCGACCGTGCAGAACTCCGACTTCTTCGCCGGCAACACCCCGGCCGGGATCAACGAGTACGCCTACGACCCGCAGAAGGCCAAGTCGCTGCTCCAGGCGGCCGGCTGGGACCCGAACCGCACGGTCGAACTCCAGTGGGTACCCGGCCAGCGCGACCGGGACGCGACCACCACCATCGTGCAGAGCCAGCTCGGCGCGGTCGGCGTGAAGGTCAAGCTCAAGCAGGCCCAGGCGGCGGAGATCCCGACGACCTACGCCAAGAAGTCCTACGACATGACGCTCTACGGCGGCGGCAACTACGCGGTCGACTCCTGGAACGTCAACGTGATCACCGCCTGCGACCAGCAGTTCCCCAAGGGCGGCAACATCGTCTGGTTCTGCGACAAGAAGCTGGACGAGCAGATGGCCAAGGCCAACGGCACCGCCGACGACGGACAGCGCAAGGCGCTGTACGACCAGGCCGTGCTGGAGGAGAACGCCCAGGCCGACCTGATGTGGCTCTACGACCCGACGGGTCTGTGGGCGGTGAACAAGCGGATCAAGGGATTCCAGGCGGCCGGTTCGCAGGACAGCCCCTTCTGGAACCCGGCCGGCTGGTCTCTGTGACCCCGGCATTCCTGTCCGCCGAGGCGGGCCGCGCAACGACGCGCGGCCCGGTCGGCCGGACCGTACGCACGAGGGGAGGACGATGGGCGCCTACATCATCCGGCGACTGCTGATCAACGTTCTGGTCTTCTTCCTCATCACCGTCGTGATCTTCTGGCTGGTGCACAAGGCGCCGGGCGACCCGATCGCGATGATGGTGCCGCCGGACCAGCTCAACGCCGGCAGCGCGGCCTTCATCGCCGCCAAGCGGCACGAGCTGGGCCTGGACCAGCCGCTGGTCGTGCAGTACTGGCACTGGCTGACCGGCGCGTTGCACGGCGACTTCGGGTACTCCCTGGTCAACGGGCGTTCGGTGACCTCGCTGCTCGGTGAGCGGTTCGGCCCGACGATCGAGCTGATGGGCACAGGCCTGCTGCTGTCGCTGGTGATCGCGTTCCCGCTGGGCATCGTCGCCGCGCTGCGGCGCAACACCCGGGTGGACTACGCGGCCACCGTGGTCAGCCTCGGCTCGGTGTCGATCCCCGCCTTCTTCATCGCGCTGATCGCCATCTACGTCTTCACGGTGAAGTTCCCGATCCTTCCCTCGTCCGGCATCTCGGACCCGAGCGCGCCGAGCCTCGTCGACTCGCTCCGGCACCTGATCCTGCCGGCGGTGATCCTCGGCTTCGCCAACTCCGGGCCGTACATGCGCTACGTCCGCAGCAGCATGATCACCGAACTGGGCGCGGACTACGTGCGGACCGCCGAGGCCAAGGGCGCGACCCGGCGCCGGGTCGTGGTGCGGCACACACTGCGCAACTCGCTGATCCCGGTGCTCACCTACGTCGCCGCGAACCTGCCGCAGCAGCTCGCCGGCGCGGTCGTCATCGAGCAGGTCTTCGCCTGGCCCGGCATGGGCCAGCTCGCGGTCAGCTCGGTCGGGCGGCACGACTACTCGGTGATCATCGGGTTCGCGTTGATCATCGCGGTGCTCGTGCTGATCTCGAGCCTGCTCGCCGACGTCCTGTACACGCTGGTCGACCCGAGGGTGAGGCTGAATTGAGCGTGATCGAGCCCGCGGTGCTCGCGCCCGAGGCCGCACGCCGCTCACCCGGCCGCCGGGCCCTGCGCCGGTTCCTGCGGCACCGGATGGCCGTGGTCAGCGCCGTCGTGCTGCTGCTGATCGTGCTCGCGGCGGTGTTCGCCCGTCAGATCGCCGGCCACGACCCGAACACCACCGACCTGTTCGCGACCCGCGCCGGGCCGTCGGGCGACCACTGGCTCGGCACCGACGCCACCGGGCGTGACGTGCTGGCGCGCCTGCTGTTCGCCGGCCGGGTCTCGCTCGGCGTGGGCGTGGCCGCCGCGCTGCTCGCGGTCGTCGTCGGCACCGTGGTGGGCAGCCTGTCCGGCCTGCTCGGCGGCTGGGTGGACCAGACCGCGATGCGGCTCGCCGACGTGTTCATGTCCTTCCCCTCTCTGGTGGTCATGGTGGTGATCGCGGGCGTCATCGGGCCGAGCGTCACAGCGATGGTCATCGCCATCGGCCTGTTCCAGTGGCCCCAGTGCGGGCGGCTGGTCCGCGGCGTGACCTTGGCGGTGCGCGAGCAGGAGTACGTCCAGGCCGCGCGCGCCGCGGGCGCCGGGCCGCTGTGGCTGATCCGCCGCCACATCGTGCCCGCCGCGCTCCCTCCGGTGAGCGTGGTCGCCACCCTCGCGGTGGCCCAGGCGATCGGTCTGGAGGCCACCATGTCCTTCCTCGGCCTCGGCGTTCAGCCGCCCGCCGCGAGCTGGGGGAACATGCTCACCGACGCGCAGAGCCTGACGGTCATCTCGACCATGCCGTGGCTGTGGCTGCCGCCGGGACTGGCGGTCGCCGCGACGGTTCTCGCGGTGAACTTCATCGGCGACGGCCTGCGCGACGCCGTCGACCCCCGGCACACGTGAGAAGGAGGGCCATGACCGAGCGAAGCGAGGGAACCGAAGACGCGGCCCCCGTGGTCACTCCTCCCGACGAAGGAGGGCTCATGACCGAACGCAGTGAGGGAATCGAAGACGCAGCCCCCGTGGTCACTCCTCCCGACGAAGGAGGGCTCATGACCGAGCGAAGCGAGGGAACGAGCGAGCCCCCGCTCCTGTCGATCGAGAACCTCGTCGTGGACTTCGCCACCGACGACGGTGTCGTGCACGCCGTCGACGGTGTGAGCCTCACCGTACGCGCCGGCGAGATCGTCGCCGTGGTCGGTGAGTCGGGCTCGGGCAAGAGCGTGACCGCCATGTCGGTCCTCGGCCTGGTCCGCACCCCGCCCGGCGTCATCCGCGAGGGCCGGATCCTGCTGCGCGGCGAGGACCTGCGCGCGGCGAGCGGCGAGCGGCTCCGCGAGATCCGTGGCGGCGAGATCGCGATGATCTTCCAGGACCCGATGACCGCGCTGAACCCGGTCATGACGGTCGGCCGTCAGATCGCCGAGGCGCTGCGGCTGCACGACCACGACCTCGGCGCGGACGACGCGCGCTCCCGGGTCGTCACGCTGCTGCGCAAGGTCGGCGTGCCCGAGGCCGAACGGCGGTACGGGCAGTACCCGCACGAGTTCTCCGGCGGCATGCGCCAGCGCGCGATGATCGCCATGGCCATCGCCAACGACCCGGACCTGCTCATCGCCGATGAGCCGACCACCGCGCTCGACGTCACGATCCAGGCCCAGGTGCTCGAACTGCTGCGCACCGCGCAGCGCGACACCGGGGCGGCCACCATCCTCATCACCCACGACCTCGGCGTCGTGGCGGAGCTGGCCGACCGGGTGATCGTGATGTACGCCGGGCGGATCGTGGAGGAGGCCGACGTCCGCTCGCTGTTCGCCCGGCCGCGGCACCCGTACACCGCGGGGCTGCTGTCGAGCGTGCCGCGCGCGGACCTGGACGGTGATCTGGTGTCCATCCCGGGCAGCCCGCCCAACATGATCGATCCGCCGGGCGGGTGCGCGTTCCATCCGCGCTGCCCGATGGCGCGCGAGCGGTGCCGCACCGACCGGCCCGAGCCGTACGACCTCGGCGACGGCCGGCGCAGCGCGTGCCACTACGCGGAGGAACTGGACGAGGGCCTCGCCCTGTACGCGGCCGGAGAGGAGGCCGGGTGACGACGTCGGAGCTGCTGCGGGTCGAGGACCTGCGCAAGTACTTCCCGATCCGGGGCGGGGTGCTGCGCCGGCACCAGGGCGACATCCGCGCCGTCGACGGCGTCAGCTTCTCCCTGAACGCGGGCGAGACGCTGAGCGTGGTCGGGGAGTCCGGCTGTGGCAAGTCCACGACGGGCCGGATGATCGTACGCCTGCTGGAGCCGACCGGCGGCCGGATCCTCTACCGGGGCGAGGATCTGACCGCGGCCCGCGGCGGCCGGCTGCGCGAGCTGCGCCGCGAGATCCAGATCATGTTCCAGGACCCGCACTCCTCCCTGTCGCCGCGGATGACCGTGCACGACATCGTCGCCGAACCGCTGCGGGTGCACGGCCGCTACCGCGACGGCGGCGCGGCCCGGGTGCGGGAACTGCTCGACCTGGTCGGCCTGTCGGCGCAGTACGAGAACCGCTACGCCCATGAGTTCTCTGGCGGCCAGCGGCAACGCGTCGGCCTGGCCCGCGCGCTCGCGCTGGACCCCAAGCTGCTCGTGCTGGACGAACCGGTCAGCGCCCTGGACGTGTCGATCCGCGCCCAGGTGGTCAACCAGATGCGCCGCCTCCAGCAGACGCTCGGCCTCGCGTACGTCTTCATCTCCCACGACCTGTCGATCGTGCGGCACATCTCGCACCGGATCGCGGTGATGTACCTCGGCACGGTCGTGGAGATCGGCACCCGCGACCAGGTGTTCACCGCGCCGCGCCACCCGTACACGCGTGCGCTGCTGTCCGCCATCCCCGTGCCCGACCCGGAGCTGCGCGGCGAACGCGAGCGGATCACGCTGACCGGCGACGTCCCCGACCCGAGCGACCCGCCCTCGGGGTGCCGGTTCCGTACCCGATGCTGGAAGGCACAGGACATCTGCGCCACCGAGACGCCCGCGCTGACCGGCCGTACGGGCGATGGGCACGCCAGCGCCTGTCATTTCCCGGAGAATGACGTCGCGGCGGTCTCCTGACCGCTCGTCCCCTACGACTCTGAGACCCGAACCGCCCGTGCAGGAGGCAATTCAGGTGGCCGCAACATCGCGCCGCAAGCAGGCGCCGATCGACGAAGCGCGTCCCGCGTCGGCGAACTACCACGCCAACGCGCTGGCCCGCGGCCTCGCACTGCTCGAACAGATGGCCATGCGCCCCGAGCCGCCCACGCTCGGCGACTTCAGCGAGTCGACCGCGCTGCCCAAGAGCACCCTGGTACGCCTGCTGAGCGTGCTGTGCGAGCTGGAGTACGCCGTGCGCGTCGACGACCGGCCCTCGTACCGGCTGGGACACAAGGTGCAGCGGCTCGCGACGGCGTACGTCTCGTCGCTGGACCTGTCCGAGGTCGCCGGGCGGTACCTGCGGCCGGTGGCGGACAAGACCGGTCAGACCGCCAACCTCGGCGTGCTGGACGGCGCGCAGGTGCTGCACATCTGCGTGACCGAGCCGGACCGTCCGCTGCGGTTCATGGCGCCGCCGGGCACGCGCGACCACGCGTACTGCACCGGGCTGGGCAAGGTGCTGCTGTCCTACATCGACCCGGGGCAACTGCCCGCGTCCACGCCCGACGAGCCGTTCCCGGCGTTCACCGAGGCGACGACCACGACGCTGGCCGAGCTGGCCGAAGAACTGGCGATGACGCGTGAGCGCGGATACGCGCTCGACGACAACGAGCGCAGCGCCGGGCTGCGCTGCGTCGCCGTACCGCTCCTGATCGGCGGCGAGTGCCTGGCGGCGATCAGCGTCTCCGGACCGTCGGGGGAGTTCACCGAACCGCAGCAGGAGGAGTACGTCGCCGCGCTGAGAGCCGCCGCCGAGGGCCTGACCGCCGACCCGGACTTCGACGCGGCCCTGCGCATCGTGCACCGCTCCCTGCGTCCCGCCGGCTTCACCCCGGCCGGAGACCCGTGATCCGCGCCTACGTGAGGTCGTAGGGGGTCGGGTCGTGTCGCTCCCAGATCCGGCGAGATGCCTCTTCCGGGTAAGGCGAGGTCTTCGGCTCGATGTCCAGGACGCGAGTCAGCCGTCGCTCGGGCCGGTGGGCGGGCCATCCGGGGTCGCCGGTCGTGGCGAAGCGGACCCATGCCCGCCGCAGTTCCCGGGATACCGCCGAGACCTCCGGCGTCGGCCGGTCGCCGAAGAGGTGCCGGCCGGCGGGGCTGTCCAACGTGCCGAACGCCAGGGGAACGTCGAGGCTGTGGCAGGCGCCCAGGACTCCGCCGGACGCGGGAGCCGCCATTCGCAGCTCGAACAGGAACGACGTGCCTCCAGCCGCTTGGTTCGCGTGGGCCAGCCGCAGTGAGGGCATCCGGAAGAGGGCATCGGAGTACACCAGTTCGAGCAGTTCTTCGGGGCTGGCCTGGGGGTAGGCGGCACGGTAGGCGTCGGCGCCGTCCGGTGGGGCGAACAGCTCCAGGGCTGTTCGAGCCTCGACCTCAGTGAAGGTGCCCAGCCGCCCCATCATGACGCTGAACAGCCGGAACTCATCGCGGGTGTGGCCGACGAGGAGCTCGATCCCGCCCGTAAGGCCACCGGCCAGCGCCCTCCAGGGCGTTTCGGTGAGCACCACGCCGTCGAGGACCGGGCATACGGCGACACCGAGCTGCGAGAGCCGGCCCCAACGCTCGCGGTATCCGGGAAGGTCGAAACCGAGGGCGGTGAGCTCGCCGGCCAGGCGTGAGGGGTCGATGCCGGACAGGGCTTCAACGTCCGGTGCCGCACCGACGCGGCCCGCGAGCGCGGCGGCGACGTCTTCCGCCAGCGCGCGGGTGCACAGCGTTCCCGGCACCGAGTGCACGATGGCCCTGCGGAACAACGCGTGCGCCCGCTTCATCGTCAGCAGGGCCGCGATCGACCCCGCCCCGGCGGACTGTCCCGCCACCGTGACCTGGTCGGGGTCTCCTCCGAAGGCGGCGATGTTGCGCTGTACCCATTCCAAGGCCGCGATCTGGTCGAGAAACCCGCGGTTGGCCGGAGCGCCCTCGACGAGAACGAAACCCTCGGCCGCCACCCGGTAGTTGATGCTCACCACGACCAGGCCCGCGCTGGTCAGGGCCGCAGGGTCGTACATCGGATCGCTGGAGGCCCCCGCGATGTAGGCGCCACCGTGGATCCACACCAGCACGGGCAGCCCGGCAGACCCCAGGGCCGGGGTGCTGACGTTGAGCGTGAGCCAGTCGTTCCCGGCTGAGCTCTCGGCCGTCGGTCCCGCCTGGGGGACCACGGGGCCGAACTCGGTCGCCCGCCTCGTCCCGTCCCACCCCTTGACCGGTGCGGGGGCCTGGAAGCGCAGCGGCCCGACGGGCGGCTGAGCGTAGGGGATGCCACGGAACACCGCGTGCTCTCCCCGCCGGCGCCCTTCGACGAGTCCTTCCGCGGTCCGTGCCGTTGGTCGTTCGTACATGCCACACCTTTCTCCTCGGACGGGCCCCCAGCTTTTATCGGTCACATGTAATATGTCAACTGTATTGGAAAAGAGGAGGGTGACGATGCCCAAGCAGGTGGATCACCGCGAACGCCGCGAGACGATCGCCCGAGCGCTGTGGCGCGTAGTGGAACAACGCGGCATCGCGCACGCGAGCGTCCGTGAAGTGGCCCAGGAAGCGGGGATCTCCCACGGTGCGGTGCAGCACTACTTCGCCACCCGAGAAGAGATGCTGGTCTTCGCCATGGACTTCGCGTCCGAACAGACATCGCTACGCGTCGCCGAAGGCGTCAGAGGGCTCGGCGACCCACCACATCCGCGTGACGTGCTCCGAGTGATGCTCACGGAGATGCTCCCGCTCCATCCCGACGCACGCGCGACGAGCCGGATGAGCGCCGCCTACGTCCTGGAGGCCCTGCACAACTCGAACATCCACGCACGCGCACGCGACGGGTTGACTCACGGCCGCGACCTCGTCGAGCGGATGGTCCGCCAGGCGATCGCCGATGGCCACATCGACCCCGACCGCGACCCGGCGACGGAGACCCACCTGCTCCTGACGCTCACCGGCTTGACCCCGCTCATCGAACTGGGTGTGATCGAGCCCCAAGAGGCCCTGACCGCCGTCGACCAGCACCTCGACCGGCTGTTCACCGGGAACGCCACCGACTCGCCCGGCAACGGCCGTTCGTCCGGCTGACGTCAGGAGCTCGTGAGGATGACGAGTTGCCGGGTCGCTCGGGTCATCGCGACGTAGCGGTCGACTGCGCCTTCGATGCCCTTGCCGAACGCGTCCGGGTCGATGAGCACGACCAGGTCGAACTCGAGCCCCTTCGACAGCTCCGGGGTCAGCGACCGGATGCGGGACGTCGTCCGGAACGTGGGATCGCCTATGACGCAGGCGATCCCGTCGGCATGTGCGGCGAGCCAGGTGTCGAGGATCGAGTTCAGATCCGCGGAGAATCCATGGACGACGGGGACGTCGCCGCTGCGGATGGAGGTCGGCACGTTGGCGTCCGGGAGCACGGCCCGGATGACCGGCTCGGCTTCCGCCATGATCTGTTCCGGCGTCCGGTAGTTGATGCTCAGAGAGGCCAGGCTGATCCGGTCGAGCCCGATCCGCTCGAGCCGCTCCTGCCACGACTCCGTGAACCCGCGCCTTGCCTGGGCGCGATCCCCGACGATGGTGAAGCTCCGTGACGGGCACCGGAGCAGCAGCATCTGCCACTCCGCGTCGGTCAGTTCCTGAGCCTCGTCCACGATGATGTGCGCGAACGGGCCGGCGAGCAGGTCCGGCTCGGCGCCGGGCAGTTCGGACTCGTCGACCAGGGACACCTGGGCGTCCTGACCGCGCAGCATCGTGACCAGTCCCTCTCCATACGGGTCGGCGTCGTCGTCGGCCTCGATCAGGCTGTCGACGACCTGCGCCATGCGCTCGCGTTGGGCGGCGAGAGCCGCGGCATGGCGGCGCTTACGCAGCGACTCCTCCGGGTCGCCGAGTCGCTGCCGTGCCGCGTCCAGGAGCGGCAGGTCGGACACCGTCCAGGCCTGGGGGTCCTCGCGCTGCAGCCGCCGAACATCATCGGGACTGAGCCAGGGAGCGCACAGCCGCAGGTAGGCGGGTACCGACCACAGGTCTCCGACGAGGTCGGTCGCTTCGATCAGCGGCCACGCGCGATTGAAGGTCGTGCGCAGCTCCCTGTTCCGTGCCAGCGACTCGCGGAGCAGTTCGGCCGAGACGTCACCGTCGTCGCCCACCGGGCCGTCGTGCTTGTCCACCAGGATCGTGAGCAGTTCCTCCCAGATCTGGTCACGCGCCTCGTTGTGCGGAGTGCCGGGTTCTGGTGCTTCGAACGCCTCGGCCCAGTCCTCGGCGCTCACCCGGATGTCGGACCAGTGGGTCGTGACCGTCATCCCCTTGGTGGGCGGCTTCTCGTAGAACCTGACGGCCGGCTCGATCGCCTTCACCAGGTCCGCGGACGACTTCAGGCGGGCCACGTCCGGGTCGGTCTCGACCGTCGCCTCGGCTCCCTCCGCGACAAGGCCCCGCAGGGTGCAGGTCTGGACGCCTTCCTCCCCGAGGCTGGGGAGGACGTCGGCCACGTAGGCCAGGTAGGGCTGGTGCGGACCGACGAACAGGACGCCGCCACGATGGTGGCCGAGGCGAGGGTCGGAGTAGAGGAGGTACGCGGCGCGGTGCAGAGCGACGACGGTCTTGCCCGTACCGGGACCGCCGTCGACGACGAGAGCACCGCGGGATCCCGCACGGATGATAGCGTCCTGGTCGGCCTGGATGGTGCCGAGTACGTCCCGCATCCGCGCCGACCGGTCGCTGCCGAGGCTGGCGATGAACGCGGACTGGTCGTCGAGCGCGGCGTGCCCTTCGAACCCGTCCGGGGTGAACACCTCATCCCAGTAGTCGCTGATGCGGCCGCGGGTCCAGCGATATCTGCGGCGGCTCGCCAGGCCCATCGGGTTGCCGTGGGTGGCTCCGAAGAACGGCTCGGCCGCGGGGGAGCGCCAGTCGAGCAGCAGCCGGCGGCCCGTACGGTCCGTGAGGCCGATTCGCCCGACGTACACGGGCTCGGGGTCGTCCGTGCCGACCATGTGCCCCAGGCACAGGTCCAGACCGAAGCGGCGCAGTACGCGCAGGCGAGCGGTCAGCCGGTGGATCTCCGTGTCCCGCTCCAACGCCTGCGGACCCATGCCACCGGGCGCCTTGCGTTCGGCATCGAGGCGGTCGGACAGGTCGGCGATCGACTGCTCGATGCTCTCCGCGATGGCCGCGAAGTGTTGCTCATCGCCCGTGATCAGCGTCGGGTCGGCCTTGGCGGAGAGGCGGTCGGGAAGGTCGAACACGCTGGTGGTCATGCGGTTCACGCCTCAGCTCCGATTCGAGGTCGCTCGCGAACGTACGCGGGGGTCAGGGTTTCGCTGAACGCGGCCGACAGGGACTCGAAGGTCGGAGTCGGACCGTAGTGCGCCGTGCCGGCCCGATTACGCCGGCGGCGGGTGGTGCGGCGGCATCATGCCGGTCACCGCGAGCCCCATCACACGCATTCCGCATCCCCGATTTCCGTAGGCTCTGGCCTAGGCCGACGATTCTGCGGCACGACCCGGGTCTTGCCGCAAGCCCCCCGGTGCGCTATACGTTGGAAATGGAAGGGAGCGGGTCTCCCTTCCCTTCTTTGTTTTCGGGACGGACGACCTCCTCGCGAAGCGCCGTGGCCGGAAGCGGCGTCATCTTTCAGGTCTCACGGGCGCGTTCCGCCTTCACGGTGCGAGATTCATTTGGCGGGGCCCCCGTCCGAGGGCCCCGCCGGGCTCAGTCCCGGTCGCCGAGGTAGGCGACGGCCTCGATCTCGACGCGGACGTCGGGGTGACCGAAGTCGACCACGACGGTCGTACGGGCCGGGGGCACGGCGCCGATGCGGCGTGCGTACAACTCGTTGAACGGGGCGAACAGCGTCGCGTTCGCCAGGTAGGCGTTGACCTTCACCACGTCGGCCAGGCTCGCTCCGCCCGCACGCAGGACGGCCTCGACGTTGTCGATGGTGGCGTTCACCTCGGTGGCGAAGTCGCCGATGAACACCGAACCGTCCGCCGTCGTCGCGACCTGACCGGAGACGAACAGCAGGTCACCGGCGCGTACGCCGTGGCTCAGGGGGACGGCCGGGGCAGGGAAGTGCTCGGGGTGGATCGTGCGCATCGCGCTACCTCTCTCAGTCGGGTACTCCGACCATACCGTTGACATGGAACGGTATTCCGTGTCGTATTCCGGGGGGATGCCGAGAGAGAGGGCACAGCCGATGTCCCGGACCACCAGACCCCTGAACCTCCTGCTCGCCTTCGTCCTCGCCGTCGCGGCGGCTGGTCTCATCGCCGGCCCGGCGACCGCCGCCGTCACGGTGCGGACCTATGAGACCGATCCGGTCGGCCAGGTGCCGTCCGGCTGCTCCACCCCGTCGGGCGCGGCGTCCGCCGTCGTCAGCTCCACCCGCGGGCGGGCCAGCGCGCGGTCGCTGCGGGTCGATGACCCCAGCACCACCACGATCACGAAGATCGCCTGTCCGCGGCCGGCGCAGCAGGGCGCGGAACTGAGCTTCTACGCCTACCCGGCCGCGCTGCCGAACGGCTTCATGGTCGACCTGCTCGGCCACCAGAAGAACGTCACCGGCGAGCAGCCGGTGTTCCACCTCGTCGTGGACGGCAACGGCCGGATCCGCTGGTACGACGCCGCCAACTGGACGCAGGTCGCGCCGGCCGGCACCGTGCCCCTCACCAAGTGGACCGCCATCGACATCCAGGTGCCCGCGGACATGAGCGCCGCGCACGTCTACGTCGGCGGCCGGTACGTCGGCGACGCCGGGCCGGTCGGCGTACGGGCCCTGGCGGACATCACCGGCTACCAGTTCTCCAGCGACGGCACGCCGACCTCGGGCGACGACGTCTACCTCGACGACGTCGGCTACGGCCCGGCGGTGAACACCCCGCCGCCCGGCTCCGCGCCGTTCACCGTCGCGCCGCCGGTCACCGTCGACCAGTCGACGACACCGGTGCAGATGCCGAACGCCGCCGTCATCGTGCCGCACGGCACCGGCCGCAGAGTGCTGCTCGCCTACCCGGCGCACACCGACAGCTCCGCCACGAACGGCACGCGGTTCGCCTACTCCGACGACATGGGCACGAGCTGGGTCGCCGACCAGGCCGCCAACCCGATGCCGGACGCGGCCTCCTACAACCTGACCCGGCTGCGGAACGGCGACGTTCTCGCCGTCTCGTACCACACGTACATGGTCGCCGGCTCGGGTGACCTCAAGGCCGAGGTCGACTCGAGCGTCTCCCACGACGGTGGGGCGACCTGGACCACCCGTACGGGCGCGATGACCACCCCGACGGCGATGCGCACCATCTCCTCGGTCACCGACCGGCCCGGCTCGCCGCTCGGCGGGTTCGTGCTGGTGCACCCCGTGGTCGAGGACCCGGACGGCACGCTGTACCAGTCGGGGTACGGGTACTACGCGGACGACACCAAGTACCGGCAGATCGTGCTGAGGTCCACCGACGGCGGCCTGAACTGGACCGTCGCCGCGACCGTCGCGGTGAACCCGAACCTGACGACCGCCGCCGGGTACGAGGGTTTCTGCGAGGGCGCGCTCGAACGCGTCGCGGACGGCTCGCTGCTCATCGTCATGCGGATCGGCAGCTACCTGCCGATGTACGTCTCGCGCTCCACCGACGACGGCAGGACCTGGTCGGCGGCGACGCAGCTCGTGGCCGGCCCGGACAAGCAGTCCGTGGTGAGCGTGTACCCGTCGCTGAGCCTGCTGCCGGGCGGCCCGCTCGTGCTGATGGTCGGCCGCCCCGGCCTGGCGCTGCTCACCTCACCCGACGGCAGCGGTCGTACCTGGACCCGTCCGGTCGAGGCGGACTACCAGAACTCCGCGAACGGCGTGCTCCTGCCGACGGGCGCGAACACCATGATGGTCTTCGGCGACCGCGGCGCCAACTGGTCCCACCCGACACCGGACCCGTACTCGGTCTGGTCGCGCGTCGTGACGGTGAACCGATGAAGATCATGACGATCTACGCCCATCCGGCCGACACGATCACCAACTGCGGCGGGACGCTCGCACGGCACGCCGCGGCCGGCGACGAGATCGTGGCGCTGATCCTCACCCACGGCGGCCGGATCCACGCCAACCGGTACGCCGAGGAGTGGCGCAAGGACGAGCCCGACGAGTCCATCGCCGGCGCCGGCCTGGACCAGATCGTCGCGCACAAGAAGGGCGAGCTCGAACGCGCCGCCGAGATCGTCGGCATCGGCACGCTGCTGACGCTCGACCTCGACGACTCGATGGCCGTGGTGCGCGAGGAGGTCGTGGACGAGGTCGCCGCGGCGCTCGCGCGGGAGCGGCCGGACGTCGTCATCTGCGACTACCCGCAGAACCCGGCGATGACGGCCAACACGCACACCGTCGCCACGATGACCGCCCTGGCCGCCCTCGGCCGCGCCGCGACCCACCTGAAGAACCTCGACGGCCGGGAGGAGACGAACGTCCGTCAGGTCTTCTTCACCTCGGTGCCGGTCGCGGTGACGGACGGGCTCAGCCTGTACGGCGTCCGCAACGACCTGTTCGTCGACATCACGCCGGTCGTGGGCACGAAGCTGGCCGCGATGGACTGCTTCGAGAGCCAGGGCTACGCCGGCCTGTTCGCCCGCAAGCTGGTCGAGTCGAGCAACGGCGAGTTCGGCCGCGCGGCGGGCGTGAACTTCGCCGAGGCGTACTCCCGCCTCTACAACGAGACCCACGACCTGCTCCCGCTCACCGAGGCCGCCCTGCGCGCCGACCCCCTGACCCGGCACGTGGACTACTCGCGGATCGACGTACGGGCCCGCTTCCCCGCAGGCTGAGACACTTCGCCGAGCTCCTCCGCGACTGGGCGGAGGAACTCGGCGAGGTGCGGGTGTCCCGCTCGATCAGCCGATCGGTGGTGCGAGGTATTCCAGGGCATAACCGTCGCCGGAGGGGGTTACGCGGGCGACGCCGGGTGAGTCGAGGTGGGCGCCGGCTACGAAGTGGTGTGGCCGGGTCAGTCGTTCGAGGAGCGCCGCTCGCGCGGTGCGGGCCTGGGACTGGTCGCCGTCGAGCTCCCAGGACACGTTCGGCTGATCGAATTGGAGCGTGGGAACGTGAACGGTGTCGCCCCAGGCGAGAAGGTGGTCGGTGCCGCTCCTGACCTCGTAGACGGTGTGACCGGGCGTGTGGCCCGGTGTCGGGATCGCGGTGGTCCAGTCGTTGATCGCGACCTTCTCCGACACGGATACGACCCGGTCGCGGATCGGCTCGAGCCGTCCCGTGAACACCGAGGTGTCGCCCGCGCCGATCCACACGCGCTCGAGTTCGGTGAACGCCTCTGAACCGTCCGGCGCGATCAGACCGCTGACGTGGTCTTCGTGCTTGTGGGTGATGGCCACATCGGTGACCTGCGCGCGATCGATTCCCGCTTCGTCGAACGCGTCGTAGATCAATCCCATGGTGGGCTCGTGCCAGACGTTGGACGCGCCGGTGTCGATGAGGACCGACCGCGTGCCGTCGGTGACGAAGAAGGCGTTGACCGACAGCCGCAAGTTGTCGCCGGCCAACGGGACGGCGGCTGGCAGCTCATCGAGCGTGCGCCCATCCTCGTCGCGGAGCCGTGTCGGCGGCATGTCGATGTATCCGTCTCGCAACGAGATCACCTGCAGATCGCCGAATTCGAACGTGGCATGGTGCTGGCCACTCGAGATCAAACGCATGGAACCTCCGTCGTGGTGGGTGGACATCCCGTCTCCGATAGAAGAATCTATCTTCTTTAGGAGATCCTTACACTATGGGCCGGCGAGGTACCCATCGATCGAGGAGCATGGTGGCCAAGCAAGACGGAAACGCGGCCGAACCACAGCACGGTGACGAGCTGACCGGCGCGTTCGGCCGTAACGTGCGGCGACGCCGCGAGGAGGCGGGTCTCACGCTGGAGCAGCTGTCCACACAGTCGTCGGTCAGCCGGGCGATGCTGTCCAAGGTCGAACGCGGTGAGAAGAGCCCGACGATCGGCGTGGCGTCCAGGATCGCCCATGCGCTCAACGCGTCGCTCTCGGACCTGATCGGTGCGCCGGCCGCTGCCGCGTCTGGTGTGGCCGTTGTCATGCGCAAGAGCGATCGCCCCGTTTTCCGTGACCCGGAAACCGGCTTCGAGCGGCACATGGTGTCAGCGGCCCCGGGCGCGGGAGGAGCCGAGATGATCGTCCACTACCTCCCCCCGCGGGTCTCTACCGGACTGCTGCCCGCGTATCCGCCCGGTACGGAGAAACAACTCCTGGTGCTCAAAGGCACCCTCACCGTCGCGATCGGCGGGATCGGCGAGACCCTGAACACAAGCGACTCCCTGTTCTTCCAAGCCGACACGGACCACGGCTTCGCCAACCGAACAGACGCTCCCTGCGAATACATCATGGTCATCTCGCGCAGAACCTGATTGGCCGCAGAGTCCTGTGGCTGATCGAAATAAGGTACGGGGATGGCTGAGCTGCACTCCTCGCCCACGTCGGATGAGAAGCTGATGGACGCGGCACGAGAGGGGGATCGCGGCGCGTTCGATCGCCTGGTGTCGCCCTACTATGGCGAACTCCACGCGCACTGTTATCGAATGCTGGGCGGAGTGCACGACGCCGAGGACGCGTTGCAGGACGCTCTCGTCGGAGCGTGGCGAGGCCTGGAGGGATTCGAGGGGCGCAGCTCAGTGCGGTCATGGCTCTACCGCATCGCCACCAATTCCTGCCTCAAGTTGATCAAGAAACGTCCGAAACGGCTGCTGTCGGCGGACTACCACCCGGCCAGATCCGCCACCGACGACCTTGGGCGCCCTGCGGCCGAGGAGTTCTGGATGGAGCCCTACCCCGAAAGCGCCTGGGGAGCGGAACCGGCCGATCCACAGGTCGTCTATGAACTGCGCGAGAGCGTGGAGCTGGCGTTCGTGGCTGCGCTACAGCACCTGCCGGCGACCCAGCGCGCGGTGTTGATCATGCGGGAGGTGCTGGCCTTCTCGGCGGCCGAGGTCGCCGCCGCGCTCGACACCTCGGTCGCATCGGTGAACAGCGCCCTGCAGCGTGCGCGGGGCAGCCTGGACCAGCGCGTGTCAGGCCAGAGTCAGCAGGCGACCTTGCGCGAGCTGGGCGACGAAGCATGCCGTGCGCTGGTGACAGACTTCGTCAGCGCGTGGGAGCGCGCGGATGTGCCCGCCTTGGTCGGAATGCTCGCCGAGAATGCTCGTCTCACCATGCCGCCGCTGCCCGCCTGGTTCGACGGTCCGGAAGACATCGGTACGTTCCTGGCCGAGCGAATCTTCGATCGATCCTGGCGGATGGTTCCGGCGTCGGCCAACGGTCAGCTCGCGTTCGTGGGCTATCGCGCGAGCGACGATGGTGCTCGGTTTCTGCTGGCCGGGCTCAACGTCGTCACGCTGCGCGGCGACCGAATCCTCGAGATCACCTCTTTCCTTGATCCCCGGATGATCGAGGCGTTCGGTCTGCCCGCAGAGCTGACCGGCTGAAGCCCGACCAATTAGGCAGTGTTGCGCTGGGCGCATCAGCTGGTACCTGTTCGGGCGCTTGAACTGCGGGTGATTGCGTGGTGCTCCGTGTCGAGTTGTCGCGCGCTTTCAGACCTCCTGTCCCGAGTTAGCTGCGTTTTCAGTGATCGTGCTGTGCAACAGTCATGTTTGATGCATGCTGTGCATCCGATCAAAAGGCGTCGGAACTGGCGAAGATACACGGAGCGTGAGGATGGCGGGGAGTCGAGGAGCGTCTGCCGGGCAGGTGAGGTCTCGGGTTCCGGGGGTGGCGACGCTGCACGTGGTGCCGGGCGTGCTGATGCTGCGGCCCGCCGAGGCGGTGTTTGAGAAGACGCTGGAGGGGTTCGCGGATCATCATCGTGCCCGGGGGTTGAAGCCGCGCACGATCGCGACCCGGATGCGCATTGTGCGGCAGGTGCAGGCGTTCGCCGGCGGGTATCCGTGGGAGGCGTCGTGGAATGCGGCGCTGGTTGATCGCTGGTCGGCGGCGATTGCGCGGCAGACGTCGCTCGTGACCGCCACCCAATCGATTGTGGCAAGTGTCACATCCATGACATTCTTCCAGTCGCCACGGAAATCGATGAGTTCTTTCTTGTACAGACTGTTGAGCGACTCCGCAGCGGCATTGTCGTAGGAGTCTCCCTTACTTCCGACCGATCGGGCAGCGCCGATCTGGTCCAGCCGCTCGGCATACCGGATAGACGTATACTGGACGCCGCGATCGGAATGATGGACCAGCCCGTCACCGACGCCGTCCCGCGAGCAGATCGCCATTTCCGGCGCGTCCAAAGCCAAGTCGGCGCCAAGATGATCGGCGACCTGCCATCCCACGATCGCCCGGGAGAACAGGTCCTGCACGAACGCGGTATACGCCCATCCAGCAGCGGTTTCGACATAGGTGATGTCCGCGACCCAGCTCCGGTCCGGCGCGTCCACGGTGAAGTCCCGTTCCAGCAGGTCACCCGGCCGCTCCACACCCGGCACCGTGGTACGAGGCCGTTTACGGACCGCGCGCACCCCGGACAGGCCCAGCTCACGCATCAGCCGCTCCACCGTGCACCGAGCGACCTCGATTCCCTCGCGATTCAGCTGCGACCACACCTTCCGGGCGCCATAAACTTCGCGGCCCGTCCCGGACCACACCCGCCCGATCTCCTTCTTCAGCTGTTCATCACGCACCGCACGAGCCGATGGTTCGGCCTCGCGTTTCTTCGCCGCCCAATACGTCGACGGAGCACATTCCAGGACAACGCAGATCGGCTCGACACCGAACCGGTCCCGGTAAGAATCGATGAACTCGACTAGCGCGGCAGTCTGGGATCTAGTTCCCGGGCGAAAAACGCACTCGCGGCCTTCAGGATCTCGTTCGCCCGCCGCAGCTCACGATTCTCCCGCTCCAACTCCGCAAGCCTTTGCGCGTCGCTGCTCGTGGTCCCCGGACGCTTGCCGGCATCGACCTCGACCTGCCGGATCCAGGTGCGCAATGCCTCGCGATGCACCCCGAGCTGGTCGGCGACCCGAGCGATCGTGCCGGTCTTCTCACCGGTCTGCTCACGCAGTTCAAAGACCATCCGGACCGCACGTTCACGCAGCTCAGCGGAGTACTTCCTCCGGGGTGCCATAGCCCCTCACCCTTCCAGGTATCAGCGCCTCCATCCAACCCGGGGCGCTCCACGGGGCCGTCCACTGGAAGATGCTCGCCGACCTGCTCGGCCTGTCCGACACCGCCGCGATCGGCTGGCACGCCGCCGCCGGCGGCGACCGCGCCGCCTACGTCGCCCGTAAACTCCACGCCGGTGTCAGGCCGCCCGGACCGGAGTGACAACTGCGGACTGGCCGCTCTCGGCTTGACTCCAGTTACCGGGAAAGATGCGGAGCGGCTCTGGCCAGCTTAGTTATCCCCAGTCGCCGCGGCCGAGCGTTCGGGTGCCCAGAGTTCGGCTAGGTGGCGGGCTGAGGCGTCCCAGGACCAGGTCTGCCGGACCCACCGGCGGCCTGCGGCGCCCATCGCGGCGCGTTCGGGGTCCAGCAGTGTCGTCGTCAGAGCTTCGGCGATCGCGGCTTTATCGATCGGGTCCACCAGCCTGCCGGTCCGGCCGTCGAGCACAGTGTCCGGTGCGCCGCCGGCGTCGCCGGCGATCACCGGTAGACCGCTCGCGGCCGCCTCGAGGAAGACGATCCCGAGGCCCTCGGCCTCCAGGCCGCCCAGACGGGTACGACACGGCATTGCGAAGACGTCCGCGGCGGCGTAGTAGGGCGGTGTCTCGGCGTGCGGCCTGCCCCCGGCGAAGTACACCGAACCCTCGGCGTGGTGTCGCGCAAGCTTGCGCAGCCGAGCCTCGTCCGGCCCTTTGCCGACGATGAGGAGGACCGCGTCCGGGACATTGCGCCGGACCAGCGGAAGTGCCCGTATCAGCATGTCCACACCCTTGCGCGGCACCAGCCGGGCGACACAAAGGATCACCTGCCTGTCGTACAGGCGCAGGTCGGTGCGTATCTGCTTGGAAACGGCCTCATCGGGCCGGAACACGTCGGTGTCGACGCCGGGGACGAGTCGGCTCAGCAGCGGGTTGTGCCCCAGGGCCGGCTCGATTCGCTTGCGCGTGTAAGGGCCGAGGTAGGTGACGACGTCGACGCCATCGCCGATCCGCCGCATGAGCCGACGTGTGCCGGGTACCTTGGCCCACCAGATCTCGTGCCCGTGCGTGGTGGCCACAATGCGCTCCAGACCGCCGCGACGAAGGGCCGGTGCCATTAGGGCAAGCGGCGCCGCTGCCCCGAACCAGGCCCGGTCGCAACCGTGTGCCTGGGCGATCTCGACGGCCTTTCCGGCGACTCGCCGAGTCGGTAGCAGCAGATGGCCGGTGTCGCGGATGACGGGAAACGGGAGAGTCGCATCGAAGGCGGTGTCACCGTCCTCGCGCGAGGTATAGACGACGACCTCGTCGTCTGGCATGCGCGTTGCCATCGCGTGCACGAACGTTTCGATCCCGCCCTGCCGGGGGGGAAAGTCGTTCGTGACGATGAGGGTGGAACCCATGGGGGCATTCGTTCCTTCGGTCTTGGGGGCAGCGGGGCGAAGGCGTCCGCGTGCGGAATCGCGGCGCCCGGGGGAGCCGGCCGAATGTGAGTGGCCGGCTCCCCCGGTTGTCAGGTCGCCTGGCCTACTCGGTGCGCAGCGCCGTGACCGTGCGGGCACGCGCGGCCCAGCCGGCGGGCATGAGCGCGCCGAAGACGGCGATGAGCAGGCCACCGAGACCGAGCACGACGAGTTGTGGCGCGCGATAGACGTCGATGGCCGCGGCGGGGAAATTCAACCCGGCGCTGTGGCCCATGGCGGGTACGGTCACCGCGTGGATGGCCAGGCCGGCGGGTAGTCCGACGGCGCCGCCGATCAGGCCGACGACGGCGACGGAGGCCAGGACCATCCAGACGGTCTGAGCGGGCGTCATGCCCAGCGCCTTGGCAACGCCGATTTCACGGACGCGTTCGCGGGTCTGCAGGACGACGGCGTTGAGCACGCCCAGGGCGGAGACGGCGACCAGCATGAGCGTGAGGATCGCGGTCAGTGTGTCGAGGGCGAGGATGACGTCGCTGGCACCGTGATCCTGGCCGGTTTGGGCGGAGACGCCCAGCGGCTGCAGTCTGGTGTTCAGGGCGTCGATGTAGGCGCCGAGGTTCGTGCCGGGTCTTACTTTGATGTAGTAGCTCGCGGGAGAGGGATGGGCCTTGGCCGGGGCGAGGGTCGCGGCGTCGGTGAGGACCTCGTTGGCCTGGCTGTGAGGGTCGAAGACCTCGCCGACGATCCGGATCCTGATCGCCTGGCTGTGATCTTGGAGGGTGACCGTGTCTCCGATGCGCGTGGCGGTCGCCGTCATGAAAGTGGACGGCACAACGGCCTCGCCTGGGCGGCGGAACCAGCGTCCGGTAACGATCTTGTAGCCGGCCCAGGAGGAGTCGCCGGTGAAGGCGAAGACGGTGGTGCTTCCGGAGACTCCCGCGACCGTCACGTCCGTGGTGGTGGTGCCGTAGTACTTCAGGGTTCCGGATTGGGCGATGATCGCCGCAGTGACCTTGGAGGGATCGGTCGTGGCCGGTGTCGCGGCCAGCGGTCCGGCGTGGCCGGGGCCGGGAGGAGGGCCGGCGGTGTTGATGACGGTATCGGCGGTGTCGTGATTTTTGGCGGTCTGCACCCAGTTCAGCGATGAGGTCATGCCGATGGCGAAGGTGGTGGCGGCTGCGCCGAACACGATCGCCACAAGCATCCCCGCAGTGCGGACGGGGCGGGCGAAGGGATGGGCCAGGCCAAGGGTGGCGGGCCGGGGCAGCGGGAATCGCGCGGTCAGCCGGGCGACGTGTCGGCCGTGCCCGGTCCGTGGGGTCCGCCCGACGGCGAGCGCGTCCACGGTGCGCAGCCGTCCGGCCCGCAGCGCGGCCGCCCACGCGATGATGGTCACCAGGCCCAGAACGCCCGCGATCACTGCGGCGTCGACCCAGGGTGCGACGCCTGCGGTCGTGGCGCCATAGACCTGCGCGGTGGTGGACAGCACAGGGATCGCCAGGGCGTCGCCCGAGACAGCGCCGATCGCGGTGCCGACGGCCGCCGGGATCAGGGCCTGACCCATGTAAGAACGTACGATCTGGGACGGGGTGAAACCGAGGGCCTTGAGGATGCCGATGCGTTGCGTTCCCGCGCCGACCGCCCCCGCCACGACGTTGCCGACGATGAGTACCGACATGAGCACGCCGAGCAGGCCGAAGGCGATGAGGAAGGGCACGAACAGCGCGGTGTTCCGGTCGGTTCCCTGCTTGGTGTTGAGCCAGGACTGAACCCCGGTCAAGGCGCCCGCGGGAGTCGCGGCCGTCACCGCGGCACGGTCGGCCGCGACCTGCGCGGTGGTGCCGGCCGCCGCAAAGCGGTAGAGCATCTGTTGGCCACCGGACGTGCCGGGCACGGTGAGCGAGGCGATTTCGGACGACGTCACCCAGGCATCGGCGGTCTGGCTGACCGATCGGGCGACGCCGACCACGGTCAGCGTTGGATGGCCGGGAAGGGCGGGGAATCGCAGGGTCGCGCCGACCCGCTTGGCCAGGCTGTCGTTCGTGGCGGACAGCACGATCTGGCCAGGGCCGGACGCCCACCTGCCCTGGAGCAGCGTGACGTCGTCGACGGGTCCGCCAGGGTGGTCGCGGCCAACGACCATCATCGGTGGAAGGCTTATACCGGCAGGAAGCTCGATGCCGGAACCACCCTGCGGGTTGACCGTCGCGGTACGGAACGGGCCCGAGGCCGCCGTGACGCCGGCGGTGTGCGCGGAGGCCGAGAGCTGTGCGGCGGTGACCTTGCCTGCGTGGAACTGGGCGATGAGATGCGCACCGTGCTGGCGGGCGAACGCCTGGTCGAACGGCCCGTTGGAAGCCGCCAGCAGCGACCCGCCGAGCACGGACGCGGTCACCGCCATCATCGCGGCCAGTCCCGTCCCGAACGTCTGTGCCTTGCGGCGCCGTACGCCCGACCGCACGACCCTGCCCAGGCCGCTCATCGGGTCGTCCCGGTCCGGACGTCGGCGGCGATCCTGCCGTCGGTGATCCTCACCGTGCGTGTCGCGCACTCCTGCGCCAGCGTCAGGTCATGCGTGACCGTCACGATCGTCTGCCCGTCGGCGTGCAGTTCCTTGAGCAGGGCTTTGACGTCCTCGCCCGAAGCAGAATCCAGCGCCCCGGTCGGCTCGTCGGCCAGCAGCAGCGCCGGCCGGTTCATCAATGCCCTGGCCACCGCCACTCTCTGGCGCTCGCCGCCGGACAGCCGCCCCGGGTAGGCGCGAGCGTGCCGGCCAATGCCGAGCGCGTCGAGCAGCTCCGCCGCCCGCCTGCGCGCCTTGCCACGCGACATCCCGGCCAGCTCCGCCGGGAGCACCACGTTGTCGGTGACCGTCAGGTCATCGAGCAGGTTGAAGAACTGGAAGACCATACCGATCTTGGCGCGCCGGTAGCGTGCCGAGCCCGCCTCTCCCAGCTTGTCCACGCGCACGCCGTCCACCGTGACGGTCCCCGCGCTCGGCCGGTCCAGGCCGGCGATCAGGTTGAGCATGGTGGACTTGCCGCTACCGGACGGTCCGAGGATCGCCACCGACTCCCCACCCCCCACGGTCAGCGACACGTCGTTCAGCGCTGCCGGCCCTTCGTCGTATCGGCGGCTGACGCCGCTCAGCTCGATCACAGGCGTTGTCATCATCGTTTCCCTCTGTCGCCCGACTGGCTGGTGCGACGCTAGGGGCGCATGCCGGACCGCCACGTCGCTCGGCGGAGGCATTTGCGGTACCCCGTGGGGTTGAGGCCGCTCGGCGTCATCCTTGCGATGTAGCCATGAGATGTAGGGGCGTTGGTCACGCCGAGGGATGTACCGGGGCGGGCCGTCGGCAAGAATGATCCGGTGCTGAACGTGCTGATAGCGGGCCGAATGCGCGGTCTGGCCGGCCAGATGACGCGTCAGACCGGTCGCCTTCCGCGCCTCGCGCGGCGCAGCCGGGCATTCGACGCGGCGCTGGTGCTTGCCCTGGCTCTCATCGGCGCCCGCTATGTCACCATCATCAGTGGGGTCGACTGGACCGGCTCGGTGCTCCTCGTACCGCTCGCCTCGGTGCCCCTGGCACTCCGCCGCCGGTTCCCGCTGGCGGTGCTGTGGACGGTGATGACAGTGACGCCGTTGATCAGGAACAGCTCCCAGGACATCGCCTTCTACGCCGGTGCGGTCTGCATCGTCGCCGCCTACAGCGCCGTCGCCCACTGCCGTCACCCGATGCCGACACTGCTGAGCCTGCCGGTGACCGCCGCGGTCCAGGTGATCCTGTTCACGAACGCGAAACTGCCCCACTTCCCCAACGGCGTGATCGCGGTCCTGGTTCTGGTGCCGGTCTTCGCGGCGGCGTACGAGATCCGCATGTGGAGACGCCGGGTCGACGAGGGACACGCACGGCTGTCCATCATGGAACGCCGACAGGTCGAGGCTTTGAACCGTGCAGTTGAGCACGAACGCGCCCGGATCGCCCGCGAACTGCACGACGTGGTGACACACAACGTCGGCGTGATGGTCATCCAGGCCGGCGCCGCCCGAAAGATCATGGACACCGCCCCCCACGAGGCCCGCGAAGCGCTCCTCGCGGTCGAGACCGGCGGCCGGGCCGCGATGACCGAGCTCCGCCACGTCATGGGACTCCTGACGATGGACACCGACAGCCCCGATACGGAGGCACCGGCAGACCTCACACCGCAGCCCGGCCTGAACCGGCTGGACGCCCTGATCGGAGGCGTACGCCATGCCGGGATGCCCATCGCGTTGACGGTGACCGGCAACGAACGCCCCGTACCGCCCGGCGTCGAACTCGCCGCGTACCGAGTGGTCCAGGAGGCCTTGACGAACACGGTGAAACACGCCAGCGGCGCGACCGCGAACGTGGTCGTCGACTACGCGGCCGACCACCTGCGCGTCGAGGTCACCGACACGGGCGGCCGCCCGAGCACCACCCTGTCCTCCGGCAGGGGACGCGGACTGATCGGCCTCCGTGAGCGCCTCTCGCTCTACGACGGGACACTCGACGCCGGACCACGCCCCAGCGGCGGATACCGTGTCAAAGCGCTGATACCTCTGGAGACGCCGTGACCCAGCCACTGCGCGTAGTGGTCGCCGACGATCAGACGCTGGTGCGCACCGGCTTCAAGATGATCTTGAGGTCCGAGGGCATCGAGGTGGTCGCCGAGGCCACCAACGGCGCCGAGGCCGTCGACGCCGTCCGCCGCACCCGACCCGACGTGGTCCTGATGGACATCCGCATGCCGGAGATGGACGGCCTGGAGGCCACGCGGCGTATCCTCGCCGGCGACACGGACGGTCCACGCGTGATCATCCTGACCACCTTCGACCTCGACCGGTACGTCTACGCCGCGCTGTCCGCCGGGGCCAGCGGCTTCCTCCTCAAGGATGTCAGCCCCGAACACCTCGCCGCCGCCGTCCGCATGGTGCGCACAGGCGACGCGCTGCTCGCCCCGGCCATCACCCGCCGCCTGGTCGAACGATTCGCCCGCCGCGACGCCACGGCCTCCGCGCTTCACCGGGACCTCGCCGCCCTGACCCCGCGCGAACTGGAGGTCATCGGCCTGCTCGCCCGCGGACTGAGCAATGCCGAACTCGCCGACCGGCTTCACCTATCCGAGGCGACCGTCAAGACACACGTCGCCCGCATCCTCGCCAAGCTCAGACTCCGCGACCGCGCCCAAGCGGTCATCGTGGCATACGAGACCGGACTGGTCACCGCTGGCGGAAGCACAGCACCGTCCTCTTGAACCTTCCACCACGTGCCTCTGACTGATTGTCGCTGACAGTCACCTGTGGATGTGACTATCTGTAACTATGCGATGAGTGGCATTCGTCTTTGTCAAAAAACGCTGGTCGCCAGCAGAACAGGCGCCCGGCGAGGCGCCGAAACTCGTTGCCACCGGACCGATGAGTTCGGCGTTGACGCTGACTCCCTACCCATGAAAGGCGCAAAGAGCGCCTGCCGCGAGAGTAGGAGAACGTCATGCGCAAGGTCATCCTGTTCGTCAACGTCACCATCGACGGTTACCTGTCCGGGCCGAACGGAGAGCTGGACTGGATGATGGTGCCCGACCCGGAGATGAACCAGACGTTCACCGACGAGCTGCGCGCCGAGGTGGACACCATCGTGTCCGGTCGCATCGCTCACCAGGCTTTGGACGCCAACTTCCGGGCCCAGGCGGCCGACACCGCCAGCCCGCCCGCGTTGGTGGACTTCGCCCACTGGATGATCAAGACACCAAAGGTGGTCTTCTCGCGGTCGCAGTCCGACGTCGGCGAGAACGCCCGTCTGGCCACCGCCGACATCCCCGAGGAGATCGCAGCGTTGAAGGCGCAGCCGGGAAAGGGCATGGTCCTGTTCGGCGGCGTCGACACCGTACAGCAGTTCGTCCAGCACGGACTCGTAGACGAGTACTGGATCAAGCTGTACCCCAGCGCGCTTGGCGAGGGACGGCCACTGTTCACCGATCTCCAGCAGCGCCTGAACTTGACCCTCGTCCACAGCAAGACCTACGACTCCGGCATCGTCACCCTCCGCTACACCCCGGCCTAACGGCGAAAGCGAATATCACGCCGGTCATCCGAAGAACACCGTATGACCGGCGTGATATTCGCCGGGGACATCAACGGCCGTCGCAGCGATCCGCTCAGTGGCGGGCGCGGATCGGCCAGCGGTCCACCACCTGGCCGTCCTCGACCACGTGCAGGCGGCTCCACATGTTCGTCGTCCCGCAGGCGTGGTTGGGGACGACGCGAAGAAGGTCGCCGGGGCGCAGCCGCGCCGTGCCCTCGCCGGTCAGGTAGCCATGCTCCTCGTTGCCGTTCGCGAAGAGCACGTCCTCCAGCGGCCAGCCCGCCACGTCGCAGACCGTGCCCAGGCTTCCGCCCGCGAGACCGTCGGAGCTCATCGCCTTGATGCCCGCGTCCACGATGGCGGTTCCCCGGCGTTGCGTGCTGACCACCCGCGTCAGCACGGTCTGGGCGCAGCGGTCCGGCGTCGCGCTGCCCAGCCGTACCTGGCCCGAGTCGTAGTAGACGTACGTGCCGGGCCGTGCCTCGGTGACGCCCTCGGCGAACGGCGCCGACGTCGCGCCCGGCGTCGAGCCGACCGACACGATCGGGCAGTCCAGCCCGGCGGCGCGCAGCTTCGCCGCGACCGAGGCCAGCAGCTCACCGGCCCGCGTGCCCGCCTCCTCCAGGGCGGCACGGTCCCCGTACGTGCCGAGATGCCCCTCGTGGGTCATGACACCGCGCAGCGCGAACCCCGGCAGCGAGGCGATCCGCGTCGCCGTCTCCACCGCGCGGTCCGGGTCGACCCCCGTACGGCCCAGACCGGTGTCGACCTCCAGCAGGAACGGCACGGCCACCCCGCCCGAGGCCAGCGGCGCGGCCACCTCCACCGAGTCCAGCCCGAGCGTCAGCCCGCCGCGCCGCAGCGCCCCGATCGCGAACGCCACCTTGGCCGGACCGACCGGCTGGTGCGCCCACAGCAGGTCGCCGACCCCCTCGTCCTGGAGCAGGCGCACCTCGGCGGGCGTGGAGCAGGTGAAGCCGATCGCGCCCTGGTCGAGCTGGCGCCGGGCCACCTCCAGGCACTTGGAGGTCTTGAAGTGCGGGCGCAGCGCGACCCCCGCGCCGCGCATGGCGGAGGCCATGGACGCCACGTTGCGGTCCAGCCGCGCCCGGTCCACCAGCAGCGCGGGCGTCGCCAGCGCGTCGAGCGACGTCACGCCAGCCCCATCTCGGCCCGCGGGTCCCCGTCCAGCAGCCACTCGATCGTCGAGGACTTGATCGGCGGGAACCCGGACGGGTGGGAGGAGGCCAACGATCGCAGGCCCTCGACCGCCTCGGCCGGGGTCCACAGCGGGAAGTCCGAGCCGAACACCAGCTTGCTCACCACGTCCCACTCCTGGGCGCGGGCCAGCGCGAGGTACCCGTCCAGGGGCCGAGCCCACGAGGCGGACACGTCCGAGTAGACGCGCCGGTTCTTGCGCAGCGTCACGATCGTCTCGCGCTGCCACGGGTGGCCGAGGTGGGCGATGATCTGCACGAGGTCCGGGTGCCGCCGCGCCACCTCGTCCACGACGAGGGGCTTGCTCACCGACAGGTCGCCGGCCGGGCTGGGCGTCGCCCCCATGTGCCAGAGCACGACCAGGCCGTTGTCGGCGGCGGCGCGGTAGAAGGCGTCGTGCTTCTCGTCGCGCGGGTCGAACAGGGCCAGCACCGGGTACAGCTTGATGCCGCGCAGCCCCCGGGCCACCCCGTCGGCGAGCTGGTCGAGCACGTCCGGGTCGGTGGGGTCGAGCGCCATGAACCCGATCGTCTCGGTGGTCGTCTCGGCGCAGAACCGCTCGGTGAAGTCGTTCGGGGTGAGCACGCCGGCGGCGGTCGCCCGGATGCCGAACACGCACGCCGCGGTGACCGGGGCCATCGCCCGGTCGTACTCCTCCGGTCCGTAGTCGTGTGCCTCGTGGCCGTACACGGGTTGCCAGTGCTTCTCCCACTCACAGCCCCAGTGCTCGGGCCGGTGGCAGTGCGTGTGAAAGTCGATCAACTCAGTCTCCCTGCCCGGCGCGGAGCACCGCTCCGGGCCGTTCGCCGAGGTGGGTGCCGTCCTGGACGACGATCTTCCCGTTGACCAGTACGGCGCGGATGCCGTCGGGGTACCGCTGAGGATCGGCGTACGTGGCGCGGTCGCCGATCCGGTCGAGCTCGAACACGACCACGTCGGCGGCCTTGCCGGGGACCAGTTCGCCGCGGTCGGTCAGCCCGGCGCGGGCGGCGGCGGCGCCGGTGCACTTGCGCACCGTTTCGGCGAGGGGGAGCCGCCCGGTGCGGACGTGGTCGGCGAACAGGCGCGGGTAGCAGCCGTACGAGCGCGGGTGCGGCACGCCGGCGCCGGTCGGGCCGTCGGGGTCGAGCGCCTGACCGTCCGAGCCGATCACCGTCGCCGGATGCCGCAGGACGGCGAGCAGGTCCTCCTCGCTCCGCCCCCCGGCCACCATCATCACCGCGTTGCCGAACTCGGCGACCAGGTCCAAGGCGACGCCTGCGCCGTCGTCGGCCAGGTCCGCGACGGTCCGGCCCTCGACGCCGGGGCGGTCGGCCGGGATGCGGCTGACCGTGATGTCGGACCAGCCGTTCGGCAGGTCCCGCCACTCCTCGCGAATCCGGTCGCGTACGCCAGGGTCGGCGAGCCGGTGGCGCATGGCCTCCTCGCCGCCGGCCTGGGCCCAGGCGGGGACGAGCTGGGACAGCGGTGCGTTGCCCGCCAGGTACGGGTACACGTCCGCCGCCACGTCGATCCCGCGGTCGCGGGCGGCGTCGATCAGCTCCAGCGCCCGTGCGACCTTGCCCCAGTTGCGCCGCCCGACCGCGATCAGGTGGGAGATCTGGGTGCGGCAGCCGGTGGCCTCGGCGACGCGCAGCACCTCGCGTACCGAGTCCAGCAGGTGGTCGCCGTAGTCGCGGATGTGCCAGGAGAACAGCCGGCCACGGGAGGCGGCGGTGCGCGCCAGCGCGGTCAGCTCCTCTTCGCGGGCGAAGGTCAGCGGGGCGTACATCAGGCCGGTGGAGACGCCGGCGGCGCCCGCGTCGAGCGCGTCGCCGAGCAGCCCGCACATCCGGTCCAGGTCGGCGGGCGCCGCCTCCCGGTCGCCGAAGCCGATCACCCCGGCGCGCAGCGGGATGTGCGCGACCAGGGAGGCGACGTTCACCGCGGGCCGCGCCGCCGCCAGCACGCCCAGGTAGCCGGGCAGGTCGGTCCAGTCCCAGCCGACCGACGGATCCAGGTCGAGGTACCCCGCCGCGCCACGCAGCGCGGCGATGTCCCCGAGCACGGGCGTGACGCCGAGGCCGCAGTTGCCGATCAGCTCGGTCGTGACGCCCTGCCGGACCTTGCTGTGCGCGGAAGGGCTGGACAACAGAGTCAGGTCCGAGTGGGTGTGCACGTCGACGAACCCCGGGCACACCACGGACCCGGACGCGTCGAGGACCCGGGCGGCGGTCCGCCCGGCCAGATCGCCCACGGCCTCGATGCGCCCGCCGGATATCGCGACGTCGGCGGTACGCTCCGGCGCTCCCGTGCCGTCGGCGACGAGTCCGCCCGCGATCAGCAGGTCCGTCATCAGCGGACGGTGTTGACGAGGTCGCCCAGACCCGCGAGGCGGGCGGTCATCCGGTCGCCGGCCTTGAGGAACCGGTTGGTGGCGAGACCGACGCCCGAGGGAGTCCCGGTGTAGATCAGGTCGCCGGGTTCGAGGGTCATGATGCGGGAGGCGAAGGCGATCTGCTCGGCCACGGTGAAGATCATGTCGCCGGTGCTCCCGTGCTGCATGACCTCGCCGTTGACCTCCAGCGAGATCTCCAGGTCCTGGGGGTCGGACACCTCGTCGGCGGTCAGCAGCCACGGTCCGAGCGCCGCGAACCCGTCGAGCCACTTGCCGTTCAACCAGTCGAAGAACCCCACCGCCGAGTCGTCGGTGTCGCGTTCGTAGCCGTAGTCCATGGCGCGCGCCGACACGTCGTTGCCGACCGTGTAGCCCGCCACGTGCGCGAGGGCCTCCTCGACCGGGATGTCCTTGCCGCCGCGCCCGAGGACGACGACGAGCTCGACCTCCCAGTCGATCCGGTCGCTGACCGACGGCAACGCGATGTCCTCGCCGGGGCCGCTGATCGCGGTGGGCGGCTTCAGGAACAGGCGCGGGGAGATCCGCGACTTGTCGATCCGCTCGCCCCCGGTCTCGGTGACGTGGTCCTGATAGTTGGCGGCGACCGCGAGGATCTTGCCCGGCCGCAGCAGCGGGGCGAGCAGCGTCACGTCCTCCAGCGGGTACCGCGGCGCGTCCGTGTCCGTGTCGGAGCGGCCCAGCAACGGCGTGACGTCGCCGGCGCCGAGGTCAGTGACGTGCGTGTCGTCGATGATCCGGCCATGGCGGACCTGGCCGTCTTTGCGGTAGGTGGCGAGCTTCACTGTCGGCCTTCCTGGGAGTCGGGGGAGAGGGGGACGGGCCGGCCGGTCTCCAGGGACCGCCGCGCCGCCTCGATCACGCGGATCGCGGCGAGGGCGTCCGCGGGTCCGACCTCGGCGGGCCGGCCGCCGGTGATCGCGGCGTGCAGTTCGGTCAGCATGAGGGCCACGGTGCCCGGCCCGGTCCAGGCGCTCCGCAGGCCGGTGGAGGTGCGCAGCGTGGCGCCGGGCTTGGTGGCGTCCACGTTCATCACCCCGTTCGAGCCGCTGATCCGGTAGCGGTGCACGGCCAGGCCGCCGGGCCGCAGGTCGGCCGTCCCGCTGATCCGGCCGACGGAGATCGTGCTGGTCAGTCCGCGGTCGTGGTCGAGCAGGAGCAGAGTGACATCCCCGCTAGCACGGGCGTGCACACGGCGTACGGGCTGCCCGACGAGGGCGGCGACGACGTCGATCGGGTACAGGCCGAGGTTGGTCAGCTCGCCGAGCGGGCACGGGGCGCCGCCGGCGACGAGGAAGTCCGCCTGGACGTTCCAGGGCAGGCCGACGCGCCCGGCGGCGACGGCGGCCCGCGCCGAACGGACCGCGGGAGCGAAACGCTGGTGGTGCGCCGGCATGCAGACGGTGCCGGACTCGGCGGCCGCGGCGGCGACCGCGTCGGCCTCCTCGGCGGTCAGGGTGAGCGGCTTGTCGGCGAGCACGTGCCGGCCGGCGCGCAGCGCGGTGACGATCGCCGTGGCGCGCCGGTCCGGCGGCAGGCACACGCTCACCACCTCGGCGGGGTCGTCCGCGAGCGCCGTGGCGAGGTCCGGATACGAGGGAACGCCGAGGTCGTCCGCGCCGACGGCGCCGGCCACGGTGAAGCCGGGGTGGGCCTGGAAGGCGGGCAGGTACATGGCACGCTGGTGGTCCTGGCCACCGCCAAGGCCGCCGAAACCCGCCAGCAGGACGCGCGTCATACCCCGGCCTCCGTCAGGACGTCGTCGACGCGTACCGGCTCGCCGGTCGCGATGGACCGTTCGGCCGCCACGCCCATGGCGACGGCGAGTACGCCGTCGCCGGGTGTCATGAGCGGTTCCGCGCCGCCGATGGCGTCGAGCCACGCGCCGAGCTGGACGGCGAACCCGTTCGCGCCCGCGGGCGGGAGCAGCCCGGTGCCGGACTCGTCGGTGACGATGCTCGCCTCGGCGTCCCAGGGCAGGGTCAGCACGCCGTGCTCGCCGACGACGAGGACGTCGCGAGCCGCGTACGTGGCCGGGCGGTGGCCGCGGCTCATCTCGCACAGCGCGGTCGCGCCGCCCGCGAACCCGACCGTCATCTCCAGGTAATCGTAGATGTCCAGCTCGGCGGCGGTCTGCTTACGGCCTCGCGCGTACACCGTCTCCGGCCGGTCGCCGGTCCACCAGGTCACCAGGTCGAGCAGGTGGACGCCGTTGTGGAGCGCGTGCCCGCCGGAGCGCGCCGGGTCGAGCACCCAGGCGCGCCAGTCCGGCCAGATCCAGCCGCCGAGGATGGCCAGGCGCAGGAACTCGGGGCGGCCGAGGTCGCCGAGGCCCTCCTTGACCGCGCGTGCGTAGTCGTAGCAGCGATGGGTGTGGGCCGGCATGAGAACGCGGCCGGCGTCGGCGAACGCGGCGGCGATGCGGCGTGCGCCGGCGACGTCCGTGGCGAGGGGTTTTTCGATCAGCAGGTGCCGGCCGGCCTCGGCCACGGCCACCGCGATCGGGGCGTGGGTGTGGTTGGGCGTGCAGACGACGACCGCGTCGACCTCGGGACGGGCGAGCGCCTCGGCCAGGTCGGTCGACCACGGGACGCCGCCGTTCGCGCGCGCCGCGGCGGCGGCGCGGCCCGCGTCGAGATCGACGATGCCGACGAGGCGTGCCCGCGGGTCGGCGTGGATCGCTGCGGTGTGCTGCTCCGCGATGAAGCCGACGCCCACGACCAGCACCCCGACTGACGCGGAATGATGTTCCATGTGAACGGATCCTGAAGTGCGGCGCGGGGGACTGTCAAGGGGCCGTCGGGCGATATGGACGAGGTCACACGCTGCGCGAACCCTTGACATGAAATGACTTTCCATGAAGGCTTCGGGCGGAACACAGCCGCATCCGGTGCCCGCCGCGACGGTGACCTCGCAGGTGCCGGGCACCTCGACTTGGGGGCCTGTCCATGACTTCCGCGGACCTCACCGGCGACTCCTCGACCGGCGCCAAGCTGCTCAACACCGCCCGGGACGTGATCCCCGGCGGCGTCAACTCGGCGACGCGTCTGGTCGGCGCGCCGTACGTCCTCACCGACGCCTCCGGCGCGTACGTGACCGACGCCGACGGCCGCCGCTACCTCGACTACCACGCCGCGTTCGGCGCGATCCTGCTCGGCCACCACGCGCCCGAGGTCGACGACGCGGTGCGACGCGCCGTCGGCGACGGCATCGACCTGGCCGGCTGGGGCGTGACCGAGCCGGAGATCGAGCTGGCCCGCCTGGTCGTGGAGACGATCCCCTCCGCGGAACAGATGATCTCCGCGATGAGCGGCAGCGAGGCGGTCGCCCAGGCCGTACGGCTGGCCCGCGCGATCACCGACCGGCCGCTGATCCTCAAGTTCCAGGGCGGCTTCCACGGCTGGCAGGACGCGGTCGCGCGCAACGTGATCTCCGCGCCCGACCGGGCGTACGGGCGGGACCCGCTCTCGCGCGGCATCCTCGAGGACGCGATCGAGTCGACCGTCATCGCCGAGTTCAACGACCTGGACTCCGTACGCGAGCTGTACGAGCGGCACCCCGAACGCATCGCCGCGGTGATCCTGGAGCCGATCCCGCACAATGTGGGCGCGCTCGTACCGGAGGCCGCGTTCCTGGAGGGCCTGCGGGCGATCACCTCCGAGCAGGGGTCGCTGCTCATCTTCGACGAGGTCATCACCGGGTTCCGGCACGCGCTGGGCGGCTACCAGCAGGTCAGCGGGGTACGCCCCGACCTGACGACCTTCGGCAAGGCGATGGGCAACGGCTATCCGATCGCGGGGCTCGCCGGGCCGCGCACGCTCATGGAGCGGTTCAGCTCCGCGGGCGGCGACGTGCTACTCGCCGGTACCTTCAACGGCAACCCGGTCTCCTCGTCCGCCGCCATCGCCACCATCACGTACCTGCGTGAACACCCGGACTTCTACGAGCGCACGCACGCCCTCGGCGACCGGATCCGTACGGGCCTGGGCGCGATCACCGAGGAACTCGGCATCCCGGCGGTCCCGGCCGGCTTCGGCGGCGTTTTCGCCCTCTACTTCACCGAGGGGCCGATCCGCGGCTACCGCGACCTGCTCCGCGACAACGACGAGGCGTACGTCGCCTTCCACCGGCGCATGACCGACCGCGGGTTCTTGATGCTCCCGCTGGCGCTCAAGCGCAACCACATCTCCGCCGCCCACACCGAGGACGACATCGACCGCACGCTCGAGGCCGCCCGCGACGTGCTGCGCGGCATCCGCGACGACGGCCTGCTGGGGTAACGGCTCAACCCAGGCCTTTTGTCCCAAAGGGACCAACAGCCCGCCGCGGCCACCGCGACATCCGTGACCGGGAGGGTGCGGCCCTGCGTCGCTCGGCCGCACCCTCCACCGGCTAGTCCGGCCGGGTGACGGCCGTGCGCCGGATCACCACCTCGCCCTGGTCCGTGGCGACTGCCACGGCGTACAGGCCGGGGCGTTCGCCGTTGTACCTGAGGGGCAGGTCAGCGGCCCCGTCGCCCAGCCACGAGCGCATGTCCTTCTCGGTGCCTCCGACCTCCATCCAGACGATTCCCTGGGGGCGGTTCTCCTCCCCGGAGCGCTTCTGAGCAGCCGGGTGCCGGGAGAGGTCCTCGATCAGGAAGACGTTGGGCAGTCCGCGTCGCCAGCAGGGAATCGTCTCGGGAACGCGTATCGCGTTGCGCTGCACACCATCCGTACGCCTGCGCAACGGCTTGTCGATGATGTCCGTGCCGAAGTGCTTCGCCATCCGCGTGAGTTCGTCGTGCGAGTCGACGCGCAGGCACCAGCCGATGAAGACGTCGCCTCCTTCGATCTGGTCGTAGAACCAGCGGGCACTCGGGTTGGTCTGCGGGGAGTAGGCGTCGATGACGCTTTCCACCTCGATGTACTGGTCGGGTCCCAGCGGCACGATGCGATTGGCGATGCCGAGGTGGGGGAACCAGCCGCCTTCGTACTGCCCGAACCCGGTCTCCTCGCAGAGTCGTTCGGTGCCCTCGTAGATGTTGCGGCAGCCGAGGGAGATGTGGTCGATGCTGAGCACGTTCGTCCGTCCCGGTTCAGTGGGTGAGAGGTTCTTCGATGTCGCCGCGGTGGGTGGCGGACGGGTGAGAGGGCGCCGGCCTTGCCCGTAGCCGGTTGCCGGCCACGGTGACCGCCGCGCAGGCGACGAGCGACACCGCGATGAAGTACAGGCCGCTGTCGAAGTTCCCGGTGCTGTCCCGAAGCCATCCGACGATGTAGGGCGCCATGAAACTGCCGATGTTGCCGAGCATCGTCGTCATGGCGATGCCGACCGACATGGCGACCGGTCCGGTCAGATGTCCCACCGGGATCTGCCAGACGAGGAACAGGGCCGCGTAGATGCCGGACGTCAGCAGGACCGTGCCGAGCAGGGTGACCCACAGATTCGGGGCGTTGACGGTCAGCACGGTGCCGGCCGCGGCCAGCAGCGCTCCCCAGGCCACATGGTTCACACGCTCGTTGCGCCGGTCGGAGCTGGCGACCCAGGCAAGGGCGACGAAGGTCGCGGGGACGTAGACGAGGCCGGACAGAAGGCCGGTCTGAACCAGGCTGAGTTTCGTGTGGGTGTGCTCGGAGAAGCCGGAGACGATCAGAGGGAGGAACGAGGTGATGGCGG
The DNA here is from genome assembly GCF_050936355.1 of Actinoallomurus sp. CA-142502. Classification (NCBI taxonomy): domain Bacteria; kingdom Bacillati; phylum Actinomycetota; class Actinomycetes; order Streptosporangiales; family Thermomonosporaceae; genus Actinoallomurus; species Actinoallomurus sp. CA-142502. The sequence continues at coordinate 5,637,182 of NZ_JBNJMY010000001.1, read as the reverse complement.
CGAAACCGACCCACAGGAGACTGACGGCCACCGAGAGGATGATCAAGCGGAGGTCGCGAAGACGGTCGAGGATGTCGCGTGCGCCGATCCTCGGCTTGTTCCCGGTCTTCTCCGCCGTGGTCAGCCGCAGCAGAGCCGCCTTCTCCGTGTCCGACAACCAGGTGGCACTCGCGGGGGAATCGGTCAGGAACCGCAACAGCACCAGGCCGATGACGATCGTCGGCGCACCTTCGAGAAGGAACATCCACCGCCATCCGGCCACACCGGCCGCACCGTCGGCGTACTGCATGATGTACGCCGACAGCGGGGTGCCGAGAATCGCGTAGAACGGGAGGCAGACCAGGGCGGTGATCCGTCCCCGCATCCTCTGCGGGAACCAGATCGTCAGGTACATGAAGATGCCGGGCAGGAGTCCCGCCTCGACGGCCCCCAGGGTGATCCGGACCACGACGAGGCTCTTCTCACCCTGGACCAGGCTCGTCAGCATGGCGACCACGCCCCAGGAGATGGTCAGCAGACCGAGCCATCGCCGGGGGCCGAGCCTGTTGAGTGCCAGATTGCTGGGGATCTGCAGGGCGATGTAACCCGCCGAGAAGATTCCGGTGGCGAAGCCGAAGGCCGCGGCGCTGATTCCGAGGTCCGAGTTCATGGTCAGCGCGGCCGTTCCGAGGTTGACCCGGTCGACATAGCCTGCGGTGTACAGCAGGAGAACCAGCGGTGCGAGGCGTCTGGCGGCCTTTCTCAAGGCCTGGCGCTCGACCAGTGAAGCGTCTGTCACGGCGGGGTCCTTCTCAAGCGGTCGAGGTGTCGTCACAGGTCGAGGAACGCACGTGCGTTGGTGGTGAGCGCTTCGGCGGCCGGTCCGTGGTCGGTGGCGAACCGGACCGGGTCGTTCTGGGCCATGTCGAAGGGGTGGTCGCTGCCGCAGACGACTCCGCCCTCGGACGCGTGCGCGCTCAGCAACCGGAGCAGATGGGGATCGTGCGTGACGGTGTCGAAGAAGAGCTCGCCGAAGACCTCGTCCGGTGGCCGGGTCGAGTCGCGGCGCACGTCGGCTCGGGTGTGCCAGCCGTGGGTCCACCGGCCGAGCAGCCCCGGTGCGCATCCTCCGCCGTGCACGAAGCAGATCCTCAGCCGGGGCAGTTGCTCCTTGACGCCCCCAAGGAGCAGGGCGGCGACCGCGGTGGCGGTCTCGACGGGGTTGCCGACGAGGTTGGAGAGATAGTGCTCCGACCACTCCGGCCGGGGCAGTTGCATCGGGTGGACGAGCACGGAGAGGCCGAGGTCTTCGGCGTCGGTCAGGATACGCCGCAGGGAGCCCTGATCCAGGGACCGGCCGTCGACCAGGGGCGGTACCGCGATCCCGGCCATGCCCTCGGTGCGTGCCAGCTGTTCCATCTGGACGCGGGCCTCGGCGGGATCGTCGAGGCTCACCATTCCGAGCCCCACGAGCCTGCCGCCGGCGTCGGCGACCACGCCCGAGAGCGCCTCGTTGAACGCCGCCACGTACGATCCCGCCCCGGCCGCGCCTCCTACCGGAAACGCGAACGGTGGCGCTGACAGGACCCGTACGCCCACTCCCGTGGTGCGCATGTCGGTGAGGATCGCGGCGACGTCGCTCATCGCGCGGGTCGGGATGGACAGCGGAATGTCGCCGAGATAAAGCGTGCCCTCACGGTCCTGCATCCGCCCGTACGGCGTCCCCGGAGGGAGATGGAACAGCTCGGCGGGCAGCCAGTGGGCGTGGACGTCGATCACGCCGTCGGCGATGGGTGCACTGATCACGCCTGCCCCTCCGGCCGGTCGTCCGAGCGGCCCTGGACGTCCAGGGGCGGGTTGGCGCTGTCCAGATGTTCGACGGTGGTGAACACCAAGGGGGTGTCGCCGATGTTCTCGATGTCGTGCAGGAGGTATTCGCCCGGGCCGAAGGTGAAGTGCCGGGTCTCTCCGGCGGAGTAGGAGACCTCCCGGACCGTGCCGTCGTGGGTGTGCTGGCGGCTGCGTCCCGCGTTCACCGCGGTCCAGAAGTAGTCCAGGACGTGCCGGTGAGCGTGCCAGCGCTCGCCGGGGGCGAGCCTGATCTCCCACACCCGTACCCGATCGGTCTCGCTGAGCAGCCGTGAGCCGACCCTGCCGTCGTGGGAGTGCTCCTCGAACTCGGCGCGCAGCTCATCGGACCAGCCGTCGAAACCGGTGGCGACCAGGTCACCGGCCAGCGGCAGGTCGGACAGGAAGGTGGCGTCGGACATTTCGTCTCCTTTCAGCGGTCGGGCCCGTAGAGGCCGAACCGCAGGCTGGGGTCGCCGGGTGTCCAGGTGTTGTGCGACTGCGAGCGTTCGCCCATCGCGATCACCCGCTCCAGCAACCGGGCACTGAGCTCGAGTTGCGCCGGCTCCCACTTGCGCAGGGCCGCGGGGATGTCGCCGTCGGCGGCGGTGAGGGCGTCGGCGAGCGCCCAGGCGTCCGCGGCCGCCTTGGCGGTGCCCGCGGCGGCATGCGGTCGTGCCGCCGCGGCGGCGTCCCCGACCAGGGCCACGCGGCCGTCGGCCATCCGGTTCGAGCGGACGTCGGACACCACCTGGATGTAGGGGTGTTCGGTGGCCGTGACGACCTCGGCCGCGGCGGGCGCGAGCAGCCGGGCGGCCGTCTCGCGCATCTCGTCGACGTAGCGGTCCTGGACCAGGCCCGGATGCAGGGACACGGTGCCGGTGAAGCCGCGCTTGTCGATGAGCATCTCCGCGAGCTCACCGCCGGGCGGGACGTTTCGGTACCAGACGTAGTTCATCAGCCGGTCCTGGCGACCGGTGCCGCGCTCGCCGGGGATCGGGTAGAGCGTGATGTGCGAGTGCGGGACCACGCTGTAGGAGATGGCGTCGCCCAGCAGAGCGCGGGTCGTCTCCGTCAGCTCGTGTTCGGGGACGGTGCCCCGCCAGCCGACATAGCCGGAGTAGTCGAACCGGGCGTCGGGGTCGAGCAGAGACCGGCCGATCGAGGTGATGCCGTCGGCGAAGATCACGAGCTCGACCTCGGCCCGGTGACCGCTGACGAACCGGACCGTGGCGTGGTCGCCGTCCTGCGCGACACCGCAGGCGAACTCTCCGAGGTGGTAGTGGTCGGTGCCGAAGTCGGCGAGCAGGGCCCGGTAGAAGGTGCCCCAGGAGGTGTACGTCCAGCGGCGCCGATCCCGATGAATGATCCCGTTGTCGTGGTCGAGGTACTGGACGTACTCCGTCGCGGTGCTGAGAGTCTCGAGACGCTGTGTGCTGCGCTCGGTGAACCAGCGGACGGTGTCGGGCTGGAGGACGATCCCGCCGCCCCGTCCGTCCAGCGCGGTGGGAGTGCGCTCGAAGACCTCGACCGAGAAACCGAGGTCGCGCAGCAGCAGGGCGGTGGTCAGCCCGCCGATGGAGCCACCGATGACGGCGGCGCGGGCACCTTCGTAGTGGGTCATCACCCGGTCTCCTCTGCGGTGGGGACCGCGTCGCGGTCGCGATGGGCGGTCGGCGTGTCGTCCGCCGACACGGGAGTGGCGGGTACGGGGTCGGTCGGCAGCGGAGCGCCGCGCGTCTCCGGCGCGAAGAACAGTGCGGCCGCGCCCAGCATCCCGACGGCGACGACGCAAGTGGTGGCGAGGCCGAGGTCTCCGCCGAACCAGGAGGCGGCGACGACCCCGGCGACCAGCGGACCGGCCGCGGTGATGTAGCGCCCGATGCCGTTGTAGAGCGCCATGCCCGTCGCCCGCACGCTCGGCGGGAAAAGCTCGGGCCCGTAGACCAAGATCCCGGAGAGGGCGCCGTAGAGGCCGAACCCGGCGACTGGAATGACCAGCAGGAACGTGGTGTAGCCGTGGGGGAGGGGGAACAGGAACACGACGCTCGCACCGGAGACCGCGAAGCTGGCGGCGAAGGCCTTACGGCGCCCGATCGCGTCGGCGAGGAGGCCCCAGGTGGCGTAGCCGAGGACGCCGCCCGCGTTGAACAGCATCGACGCGACCGCGACACGACTGTTGGCGACGCCGGGTGACAGGTCCGCCGACGCGGCGGCCTGCCGGATCACCTGCGGGTACCAGGTCGAGACGCTCCAGAAGGCGATCAGTGAGCCGGTGGCCAACGCAGTCCCGACCAGCGTGTGCTTCAACAGCGGGCGGGTCAGCAGCCTGCGCAGCACGAACCGGTCCTCCGCGGTGCGGTCGCCGCGGGCCTTCCGCTCCCGACGCGCGGCGATGGTGTCGCGAATCTCCGGTGGCTCGGGGACATGCCGGCGGATGAAGTACACGAGCAGCGCCGGAATGACGGCGATGCCCATCATCGGCCGCCAGCCGTGCCCGCCGAGAAGGTTGTAGGCCAGCGCGGCGATGAAGAAGCCCATGGCGTAGCCGGACATCATCACGCCGGACGCCCGGGCCCGGTAGCGGTTGCGCCAGGCCTCGGCGACCAGTGCCGCCCCGACCGGGGCCTCGACACCGGACCCGAGGCCGGCGATGAAGCGGAACACGCCAAGCTGCCACCAGGTGTCGGCGAGCGCGGCCAGCGCGGTGAACACCGCGTAGGTCACGATGCCGGCCGACAGCACGCGGACGCGTCCGAAGTGGTCGGCCAGGATTCCGAACAGGATGCCGCCGGTGCCCCATCCGAACAGGAACAGGGCGACGGTGAGGCCGCCGTAGAGGCCGATGCTGCCGGTGTCGGCGGCGATGTCGCTGTGCGGTAGCAGCTCCGTCATCGCCGGGCCCAGGACCAGCGTGTACAGGCTGCCCGCGAACCCGTCGAGGGCCCAGCCCATCGTCGTGCCCAGCAGAACGAGCCACTGCGTGCGTGTGATCTCGGTGTACCAGCGGCCGGGCGGTGACAGGGCGGACACACGGTTCGACATGGATCGTCTCCTTCGCCGAAGTCGAGCAGAGGTCAGTTGAGGCGGCCGGGCGTGTCCGCGCCGTACCAGTCGACGTCGTCGGACGCGGTGCGGGTCACGACGGTCTTGATCCAGGTGAAGTCCTCGAAGGACTCGGAACCCGCGTCACGGCCGGTGCCGGACTCCTTGATCCCGCCCCAGGGCAGAGAAGGCTCGAGCCGGTGGTGATCGTTGACCCAGACCATCCCCGCCGCGAGCCGATCCGCGACGCGGTGCCCACGGGCCAGATCACGGGTCCAGACGCCGGCGCCGAGGCCGAACCGGTTGTCGTTCGCCTTCGCGACGGCGTCGTCCTCGTCCTCGAACGGGACGACGACGGCGACCGGGCCGAAGATCTCCTCCTGCGCGACCCGCATGGAGTTCGCGGCGTCGCCGAAGACGGTGGGACGGACGAAGAAACCGCCGCTCAGCGGCTCGGGCAGGTCGGGGACGCCACCGCCGGTGACGAGCCGCGCGCCTTCTTCCATCCCCATCGCGATCACGCGCAGGACCTTGTCCCGTTGCACGGCGCTCACCAGCGGGCCGAGCTGTGTCCGCGGGTCCGACGGGTCACCTATCCGAATCGCGTCGGCGCGCCGGGCCAACGCCGCCACGAATCGGTCGTAGCCGCCTCGCTGCACGAGGAACCGGGAACCGGCCACGCAGGACTGCCCGGCCGCGACGAAGGCGGAGAACGCCGCGCCCTCCGCGGCGACCTCCGGTGCGATGTCGTCGAACACCACGATCGGGGTCTTGCCGCCGAGCTCCGCGGTGACGCGCGCGAAGCGCGCCGCGGTCGCGACGGCGGCGGAGCGTCCGGCCTCGGTGCCGCCGGTCAGCGTGATCTTGGCGATGTCCGGGTGCCCGGTGAGCCGCTCGCCGACCTCACGACCGCCCGTCACGACGGTCACCACGTCCTCCGGCAGGCCCGCCTTGCCCAGGAGTTCGACCAGCGCGAGCGTGGACAGGGGGGTGAGCTCCGACGGCTTGACCACCACGGTGTTTCCCGTGGCCAGGGCGGCGGAAAGGCTGCGCGCCAGGATGAGCAGGGGGTGGTTGAAGGGCGTGATGATCCCGCAGACACCCAGAGGCGCCCGGCGCTGGTAGGTGAGGTAGGGGCCGTCGGACGGCAGCACCGCGTCTCGCTGCGCGGCGAGCAGGCCGGCGTTGTAGCGGAACCACTCCGGAACCCGGGAGAGCTGGGCACGCGTCTCCGTCACCGGCCGGCCGTTGTTCCGGGTCTCCAGCTGGTAGAGCGACTCCGCACCCTCTTCGATCACATCGGCCGCGCGGAGCAACGACCGGCCCCGCTGGGTCCGGGTCAGCGTCGGCCACGGCCCCTCCAGGAATGCCGCCCGTGCACGGCGGACCGCGGCGTCGACCTCGTCGAGGGTGCTGTCGGGCACCGTCCGGATCACGGTGCCGGTGGCCGGATCGATGATCGGCCGGTCGCGCCCGGCCACGACACCGTCTGTGACGGGATGCGGGGAGTTCGTCGGCGTCGACATGCGATGCCCTTCCGGGTAGGGAGGCTCGGATCAACACAGTGTGACCACGGAGTACGGCCGGGACGATGTCTGGAAGAACATCGTTTTCCTGTAGGGATGTCATCTCGTACATTCACGGGATGGACAGCAGAGAGGCCCCGGGGCTACGAAGGTGGCTGGCCGCGATCAGCGCCCTGACCGCGGCGGTCAACGCCGGCACCGGACTTCGGGACGTTTTGGACCTCGTCGCCGCGACCGCCAAGGAACTGCTCGGCCTCGACTTCTGCGGCGTGCTCGTGCCGGACGCCGCAGAGCGGACCCTCGTCATCGCCGGCTGGAGTGGACTCACCGAGGAGTACGTCGCCCGCGTCAACTCCGACCGCCCGGTCCCTCTGGAAGCCGACGCGACCGGCGGCGCCCCATCCAGCCGGGCGTTCCGCTCCGCCCGGCCCTGCGCGATCGCCGACATCTCCCGCGAGCCGAACTTCATCTGGGGCGGCGTCGCTCGCGAGCAGGGCTACCGGTCGATGCTGTCCGTACCCCTGATCACCGCATCCGGGGTGATCGGCACGCTGAACAGCTATCGCTCAGCCGTGCACGAATTCGGCCCCGAGGAGATCGAACGACTTCAGCTGCTCGCCGAACACGCGGCCCTCGCCATCACTTCCGCGCGGGTCCTGGACGATTTGCGCCATCAACGCGACCTCATGATCCGCTCGGAGAAGATCCACGAACGCCTGCTGCGCGTCGCCGTCCGCGGAGGTGGAGTCGAGGGCATCGCCGGTGCTCTGCGCGATCTCCTCGGCGTTCCGGTCCTGGTGCAAGACGTACGCGGCGAGATCCTCGCCTACGCCGGAGAACCGCCCGCGCCCGACGCGAGGGATCTCCTCACCGTCGGGAACGGTCGGCGCGCGCCGGGGGCCGAGATCGTCCACGAGCAGGGCCGTCACGTCGTCGTCGATGTCATTCTCGAAGGAGAGGTCACCGCCCGAGTCTGGATCCCGGGCCAGGCCGGTTCACTCGCGCCCTTGGACCGCCGGGCCTTGGAACACGCCTCGATCGTGCTGTCCCTCGAACTGCTCCGCCGGCGCACCGCCCTTGAAGTCGAGCAGAACCTGCGCGGCGACCTCCTCACCGACCTCCTCGCCGGCTCCGACCCCGGTTCGTCTTCCGTACGTGACCGCGCCAGGCTGCTCGGCCACGATCTGACGCGGGACCATCTCATCCTCGTCGCCCAGCTGACCGCAGGCGGGCGCCCGGCTCCGGCAAGCACGATCCAGCGAGCGCTGGCCGACGCCGCCCGACTCGCGGCCGCCGTGCGTCCACGACCGCTCGTCGCGGTGCACCGCGACGTCATCGTCGCCCTGTGGCCGGTCGAGGCGACGGGCCCGGCGGCGCACAGACCCGCCGCCGACGCCCTCCGACGGGTCGTGGCCTCCGCTCACGGCGTCGACGACGTGACCATAGCGGTCTCCAGCCCCGCCCAGCGGGACGTCGTGAGTGCGTACCGCACCGCACGGGGCGCACTAGCCGTCGCCGGCCATGCCGGGCGGAGCGGAACGACGATCACGCTTGATGACCTCGGAGTCGCGGGACTACTCCTGCAACTCGGCGACCCCGCACGCCTGCGCGCATACGCCGACCGCACCCTCGGCACCCTGATCGACTATGACCGCGACCACGGAACCGCGCTGTTGCGCACACTCCGTGCCTACCTCGACTCATGCCTCGACCGCCGCGTCACGGCCCGCACTCTCACGTTGCATCCGAACACCGTGAGCCAGCGTCTGCGCCGGATCGAAGCGCTCACCAGCCTTGACCTCCGGTCCTCACAGGCCGTGGTCGACGCCCGCACCGCCCTCATCGTGCTCGACGTGGCAGAAGGAACCGACCGCCCAGAGGGCTCGACCACCTCGCGACCGTTCTGACCCGAGAACCACTCTCGTTGATGCCGCGTCGGCCCGGACCGGGTCGGCTTCATCAGGCTACCGTTGCTCCACATGACGCATGCCGAGATCGAGGTCACCGCGGAGTTGGTGCGGGATCTGCTGCGCGACCAGCACCCCGACCTGGCCGACTACCCGGTGAGGCTCGGCGCGCGTGGCTGGGACAACCAGCTGTGGCGGCTCGGCGACGACCTCGCCGTCCGGTTGCCCTGGGCGACGCCGTCCGCGGACGCGCTGCTGCGCAAGGAGCACACCTGGCTGCCCGCCCTCACTCCTCGCCTTCCGCTGCCCGTTCCCGTTCCGCAACGTCTCGGCGAGCCCTCCGCGCGGTTTCCGCGGCCCTGGATCGTCACCACCTGGGTGCCGGGCACACCTGCCGACCGTGCCCCCGTCACGCGCGCCGCGGAGGCGGCCACCGCCCTGGCCGCCTTCCTGACGGCACTTCACCAACCCGCTCCCGATGAGGCGCCCGCCGGCCGGGGCCGCGGAGGGCCGCTGACCGGCTACTCCGAGGGTTTTGCCAAGCAGCTCGCCTCGGCCACCGAGCTGGGACTCATCCCCGACCCTGACGCCGTCCGCGCGGTCTGGGAGGACGCCCTCGCCGCGCCCGACTGGGCCGGCCCGGCGCTGTGGCTCCACGGCGACCTGCATCCGGCCAACGTCCTCACCGCCGACGGCACCCTCTGCGGCGTGATCGACTTCGGTGACCTCTTCGCTGGCGACCCGGCCTACGACCTCTCCGCCGCTTGGAGTCTGCTGCCGGACGACACCGCCGATCGCTTCCACGCCGCCTACCGGCCGGCCCCGGACGCCGCGACTCTGCGCCGCGCCCGCGGATGGGCGGCCGGACGCGCCGTCGCCGGCATCCTCATCGCGGACGCCGGCGTCCACGGCCGGCCCGGCGGCAAGCCCACCTGGGGCCCGCCCGCCCACGCCGCACTGCGACGCCTCATCGCGACCCATCGCTGACCAACCGGCTTCCCCACGCGCGCAGAAGGCGGTGACGCGGTCGATGCTCGACCGAGCGGGCAGGGTACGGCTGTGGGAGCACCCGGCCCCGTACCCGTACGGCACCTTCGCGGGAAACCCGGCACGCTCGCGAGCGCGGCCCCGAGCCTGTGCCACCCTTCCGGGCCGTGACGCGCGCCGCGCCTGCACGGCCGGGGCGTGCGGGCGCGGCGGGTTGTCGCCCGATGCTGTCGGCACCACCCGGCATGATGGCTGCTCGTCCGCCGCCCGGCGGGCAAAGGACACACCGAAGGGACGGACTCTGATGGCTCTGCCGACGATGACGCCGGAGCAGCGTCAGGCGGCGCTCGAGAAGGCAGCCGAAGCGCGTGCCGCACGAACCGCGATGCTCAACGAGGTCAAAGCGGGCAAGCTGAGCCTGGCCGCCGTGCTCGGTCGCGATGACGATACGGCGAAGAAGACCCGCGTCTCCCAGCTCCTTCGGGCGCTGCCCGGCGTGGGCAAGGTCAGTGCGGAAAAGGCCATGGCCGATGCCGGCATCGAGGCGAACCGCAGGGTCGGCGGGTTGGGCGCCCGGCAGCGTGAGGCGCTGAACGTGACGTTCCCCCAGCAGTAGCGGCGGGACGTGAACCGGCGGCGGCTCCACGGCTGCCGCCGGTCGGCGCGTGCGGCCGGACAGAAGCCGCGGCCGCACGGTGAGGCGTTCGACGTCGCCGCGGACGATGCGGATTATCAGCTCGGCCGGGTCATCGGCGCTGGCGGCGGCCGCCGCGTTCGCCGATGCGCGGGTCGCCGTGCACACCGGCCGGTACGCCGATCCGGCGCGGTTGGTCGATGCCGCGCTCGCGTCGTTCCCGGAGAAGTGGTGGCTGGCCTACGCCCACGCGGCCGGGGCCGAACTCGCGGTCGTCGCGGGATCGCCCGACGCCGGCGAGCGGCTCGCGGCGGCCGAATCCGCCGCCGCCGAGAACGACTGGGCGGCGGCCTGCCTCGCGCGCGCCACCGCCCGCCACACCGGTGACGTCCGGCCGGCGATCGAGTCGGTGACCCGGTGGGAACGCATCGGCGCCCGGTTCGAGCGCGCGGTCACGCTGATGCTGGTGCCGGGACGAGCCGAGCGGAACTTCGAGCGCTCAAGGCCACGGTGCCGGCTCCGTAGTGGATTCCGTGGTGGCCACGGATGTTCCCTCGGCGGCCGCTGACCAGACTCATGGTCATCCCGCTGAAGGCGGGGCGGATCCTTAGGAGGAGAGACCATGGGGAACGTTGCGTCGAGCATGTCGATGTCGCTGGACGGGTTCGTCACCGGACCGCACGACAGCCGTGAACGGCCGCTGGGTGAGGGCGGTGAGGTTCTGCACGACTGGCTCGGGCCGGCCGGGACACCTGCCGACCAGGCCGTGTTGCAGGAGATGGTCGATGGTGCCGGGGCGATCGTGATGGGCCGCCGCTCCTATGACTTCTGCGTCGGTGAGGGAGGCTGGGGCGAGGGCGGCCCGGCCGGTGACGTGCCGTGTTTCGTGCTCACGCATCACGCACCGGACCCGGCCGGTGTGCCGCCGGTGTTCACCTTCGTCACCGACGGGATCAAGAGCGCCATCGCCCAGGCGCAGGCCGCCGCGGGCGATCGTACGGTCGGCCTGCACGGTGCGACCGCGGCTCAGCAGGCGCTGGAGGCCGGCCTGCTGGATGAGATCCAGGTGCACCTGGTCCCGGTGCTGCTCGGCGGCGGGGTGCGTCTTTTCGACCTGCTCGGCGCGGGCCCGGTCGAACTCACCCGCGACCGGGTCATCGACGCCGGCAGCGGAGTCACCCACCTGCGATACCGCGTCAACCGGTAACGCCACGCCGGTCGAGCCGCCACCTCGCGGCCAGGCCGCCGACCGATGACGTCGCTCGGTCCACCCCGCCATAGGGACACTCTCGCTCGCACGAATACGAAGGAAAGCACATGAGCAACATCGGCCACGCCGCCGCTCCGTCCGCGACCGTCATGACCTCACCTCGCACCGTCCCGCTGTGGCGTACCGGCGGGCTCGCCGCCATCGCCGCCGCCCTGGCCACCACCGTCATCGCCGCCGTCGCCACGAGCGCGGGAGTGTCTCTGAAGGTCGGCGGCCAGCCGATTCCGCTGTTCGCCTTCACCCAGCTGACACTGGCGGGCGCCGTGATCGGCATAGTGCTGGCCGCGGCGCTGCGGCGCTGGGCCGCGGCGCCCAGGCGCACATTCGTGGCGGTCACCGCCGTTCTCACGGTGCTGTCGGTCGTGCCCGACCTCGTCGTCTCGGCGGCACCGTCGACCAGGGCCGTCCTCATTGCCGCCCACCTCGTGGCCGCGGCGATCGTCGTCCCGCTCGTCGCCCGCCGCCTGCCCACCCGCATCCGCTGACACCGCGAGGGAGGCACCTGATCACGCGGGCCCCACCGCCCAGCAGAGAGGTGGGGCCCGCGTCGTACTGGTGCTGACGGGTTCGGCGTTCCAGTGCGCCGCGAGCGCCGCTGATCGTCCCGGGGGCTACTTCAGCGCGAGCGGGCTGATGGGGGAGCCGACCGCGCCGGCGACCTTGAGCGGTGGCGCGGTGAACAGGAACTCATACCTCCCGTCGTCCGCGCAGTCATCCGCCAGGGCCTCCAGGTCGAAGATCTCGCCGAGGGGGATGCCCACGTCGCGGAGCAGCACGCAGTGCACCGGGTTCGTGGCGGCGAGGTCCTCGCCGGGCGCGACTTCGATGCCCCAGTTGTCCATGGCCAGCGCCGCGAGGTCGTGGTCGCGGATCCACCGTACGCAGGCGAGGCCGAGTCCCGGTTCGGTGCTGATCCACCCGGCGCCGTCCCGCTCGGCGGCGAACTTCCCCCACCAGCCGGTCCGGACGAGCAGGATGTCGCCCGGACGGATCTCGGTGCCCTGCCGCTCGGCGACCGCGTCCAGGGTCTCCGGGCCGATCACGTGGCCGCCCTCCAGCCAGTCCACGCCGGAGTGGCGGGCGACGTCGAGCAGGACGCCTCGCCCGGTGACCCCGCCGGCGAGGGCGTCGATCGAACACCGGCGCGCGCCGTGCGGGCCGATCGTGTCCTCCGCGAAGCCGTTGTAGAGCATGCCGTCGTACCAGACGTGCGCGAACGCGTCCCACTGCGTGCCGGCCTGGAGCGGCATGACGACGTAGTCGTCGGACCACCTCGCGCCGCCCGGGTACTCCTGCCCCGCCCCGGTCTCGGTCATGAGGTGCAGCGGGGCGATCCGCCCGGGGAAGGCCGGCGGGCCGTCGCCGTCGAGCGGGACCCCCAGCTCGAACACCGCGCCCTTGCGCACCAGCCGGGCCGCCTCCACGATGTGCTGGGGCGTGATCAGGTTGGTGGTGCCGCGTTCGTCATCGGCGCCCCAGCGGCCCCAGTTGCTGACCGCGGCGCCGATTCGGCGGAAGTCGGCGGGCGTCATGAGGCGGCCCTGCGCTCGTGCAGCACCGCCGCCACGGCCAGGTCCTCCCAGGCCATCCCGACGCTCTTGAACACCCGCGGTCTCCCGTCGTCGGCGACGGCCCGGCCTCGTACGAGGTCGGCCAGCTCGATCAGGTCGGCCTCGTCGACCGCCCCGTGGGCGAGGGCGTGGACCACCTCTCCGGCCTCGGTCACGGCCGCGGCCCGCGACTCGACCACCACGTGTGCGCCGGCCATGACGTCGTCGCCCAGCTCACGGGCGTCGGGGTGGTGCGAGCCCATCGCCACGACGAGGGTGCCCGGCGCCAGGAGCTCCGCCTCGAACAGTGGTTCGCGCGCGCTCGTGCAGCAGATCACGGCGTCGGCCTCGTGTACGTCGCGCGCCGTGCCGGGCCGGACGCGGAGTCCGTCGTCGGCGCAGCGGCGGATCAGCCGCTCGGTCCGCTCCGGGTCGCGCCCGACGACGACCACGTCGCGCAGGCCGTACAGCGCGTGGAAGGTCTCGATGTGCGCGCGGGCCTGCGGTCCGCTGCCGAACACGACGGCCGAGCGGACCGGGCGGGTCGCCATGTGGCGTACCGCGAGGGCCGACACGGCCGGGGTCCGCAGCAGGGTGAGCTCGGCACCGTCCATCATGGCGCGCAGCCGGAGCGTACGGGCGTCCATCAGCAGGTACAGCCCGGAGATCGTCGGGAGCCCCTCACGCGGATTGCCCGGCGCCAGGCCGAGGACCTTGACGCCGACGTAGTCGGCGCTCTCCGACGGCATCAGCAGCAGCTCGCCGTGGCTCGTCGGCCGGGAGACGCGTCCGGGTTCCGCGGAGGGCCGGATGTCGGCCAGCAGGGCCCGCTCCAGCGCGTCCACCAGGAGCCGCGCGTCGGTGAGCCGTCGCAGCCTCCGGGCCTCGATCACCTCGGTGCTCATCGGCGTCTCCCATCGTCGATCGAGATCTCGGCGCTCTCGTCCGTCGCCGACACCGTCACCATCCCCTTTCGTGGAAGCGCGTCGAAGTCCTCGGCGGACAGGACGACGATCGGCACCTCGATCGAGTACAGCTCCCGTACGACGATCGCCGCGAGCGTCACGATCGCGTCGGGCCGCCGGAGCAGGACGGCCGCCGGCGACACACCGCGCCGCATCTGCTCGGCGAGCACGCTCGAACTCGAACTCGACCCGCGGCTCCCGGACATGACCAGCACCCGTCCGGCGGGCGAGGCTCCCCGTTGCGGGTGGTGCACGTCGGTGATCTCGCCGGTCGCCACGTCGGTGCCGCCCCAGAACGACAGCGGCTCGTCCAGGAGCAGCAGGGGAGCGGTCGCACACCCCGGGCTGAGCGGGACCCCGATCATGGCACCCGCCAGAGGCCGGGGTCGCGGACGACGCGCCCCGCGCGCGCGGACAGCACGCACTCGGGCAGCGAGGCGAACACGACATCGATGCCGAGGTTGGTCGGGGCGTACCAGGCCCACTTCGCGGAGTTGGTCATCACCACCCGTGCCGAGGTCCGCAGGACCGGGGCGATGTAGGTACAGGTGTCGACCAGGATCCGCGCGCCGGCCCGCCGGCAGGCCGCGGCGTCGCCGTTGCGCTCGGCTTCGGCGAGGACGGCCCGGCTCGTGGAGATCCAGAACTCGATGTCCTCATCGAACGGCGGGCCGTCGGCCACCAGCGCGGCGAGCGCGCGGAACTCGGCGACGGAGAAGTGCGGCGTGCCGACGCTGATCGCGTCGAGCCGCCCGTCCGGCGCCGTGGTGAGCTCGTCGCGAGCCGCGAGCAGATCCGCGGCGGTCACCTCGTGACGTCGTTCGGCTGCGCGTCCGCCGAAAGCGGTCGCGGCATCGGGCGCCTCCGGAGTCAGGCCGACGGCGTGGAACAGGGCGACGCCGCCGGCCGAGGCCGCCGCGGCGCCGAACGCCTTCAGGCGGTCCTCGTCCGCGTCGCCGGGCAGGCCGGTCAGCACGGGGACGCGCGTACCCGAACGGCGGCCGACGAGATGGCCGAGCGCCGCCCAGGCGACGTCCGACGCGAACGCCCCGGCCGGCACCCGCGAGCAGTCGAACAGGACCTGGCCCGCGCGGTTCTCGTCCCGGTGCAGACCGACGTACGGCGCGGAACCGGTCACCGCGGCGCAGATGTCGGCGAAGTCGCCGTACCGGTCGGTGCGGGCGCCGAGGACCGAGTTGGCGAACACGATGGCGTTCGACTCCGCCCACGCCACGTGCCGCCCGTACGCCGGTCGTTCCCGGAGTTGGTACGGAGCGCAGGTCCACGTGGGTTCCGCGCCGAGCGCGACGTAACCGTCCATCAGCCGCCGGGCGTCCGCCCGATCGGCGGCGTCGCCGCGCACCACGCTCGGGTGCAGCAGGTCCAGCGAGCCGACGTTGAGCGTCGTGGGAACGGCGACCCGGGCGCCGCCGGCGATCAGCCGCTCGACCAGGTCGATCCCCACCTGCCCGTGGAAGAGACAGCCGTCGACGTGCGCGGAGTCGACGGGGATCAGCCGGTCGGCGCCGAGCGCGCGGGCGAGCCGGACGATCACCCGCATGGCCAGCGCCGCCCCGTCGCCGCGACGGCCCGCGAGCATCTCCCGCTGCGCGGCCGTCAACTCCGGATCGCCGACGGCCTGCCTCATGCGGCCTCGCCCGCCCGTTCGCGGCTGTGGACGATCCGCCCGTCCTTGATGACCAGCCGGATCCGCGCGAGCGCGCCGATGTCGGTGCCGGGGTCGCCCTCGACCAGCAGCAGGTCGGCGAGCTTGCCGACCTCCACCGTGCCGGTGTCGTGAAGGACGTCCATGTTCTCGGCGGCGTTGCGGGTGGCCGCGCGGATCGCCTCCTGCGCGGTCAGCCCGTACTGGACCATGAGCTCCAGCTCGCGGACCAGATCCGTGTGCGGGTTGTACGGGGTGCCCGCGTCCGTACCGGCCGCGATCCGCAGACCGGACCGGACCGCCGCCACGAAGCTCTCGCGGTGCCGCTCCGCCTCGTGCACGGCCTTCTCGAACACCCAGGGCACCATGCCCGCGCTGTTCTCCGCGTTCACGATCGAGGCCACGGCGAGCAGGGTCGGCACGAGGTACGTGCCCTGCGCGACGGCGAGTTCGAGCGCCTCGTCGTCGAGGCGGATCCCGTGCTCGATCGAGTCGACGCCCGCGCGCAGGGCGTTCTTGATCCCCTGGTTGCCGATCGCGTGCACGGTGATCCGCCGTCCGGCGTTGTGCGCCTCCTGCGTCGCGACCGCCAGCTCTTCCCGCACCAGCCCGGTCTGCCCGGGATCGACGCCGGCGGTCAGGACACCGCCGGTCGCCATCGCCTTGATGAAGTCGGCACCGGCCTTGATCTCGGCCCGGGTCGCCGCCCGGACACCGTCCGCTCCGTCGGCCTCACGTCCGATGAAGTGGCCGTGGCCGCCGGTCATCGTGATCACGCGTCCGGCCGCCTTGACGCGCGGTCCGGGGATGAGGCCGTCGTCGATCGCCTTGGCCAGCTCGATCACGATCCCGTCGGCGGCGCCGCAGTCACGGACGCCGGTCACCCCGGCGCGCAGCGCCAGCTCGGCCATCTTGGCGCTCTTCAGCGTGGCGAGCGGCACCGAGTCCGACTCGATCTGCCGCGTGAAGTCCGGCCCGCCGTCGGCGGACAGGTGGACGTGCGCGTTGATCAGGCCGGGTAGCAGGCTGCATCCGGCCCCGTCGACGACCGCGTGCGGCGGAAACGACGGGGCGGAATCGGACGGGCCGATCCACTTGATCCGCCGGCCTTCGACGACGACCGCGAACCCGGGCCGACCCGGTCCGTCGTTGCCGTCGATCAGGTTCACGTCCCGGATCAGCAAGTCCGCCGCAACGTTACTCATGGGCCCTCCTCGTCCTGTATCACCGCTTTGATCGGATAGTGACAGGCGGCCCTGCGTTCGCGCGAGGGTAGAAGATCGGCCAGGATCGGCGGCTCCACCGCGCAGCGGGTCCGGTCCTCATGGGTCCTCGGCCCGTAGCGACATCGCGGGTGGAACACGCATCCGGACGGCGGATTCGCCGGATCGGCGGCGTCCTCGGTCGCGAGCCCGCCGGCCGCCGCCGGCGTCGACCGGCCGCTCGGGTCGGGCCGGCTGTCGCGCAGCAGCTCGGTGTAGGGGTGCGCGGGACGGGTGAGGACGTCGGTCGTGCCCTGCTCGACCACCGTGCCGAGATACAGGACGCTCAGGTCGGTGCACATGTACTGCGCGATCGCCAGGTCGTGGGTGATGAAGACGTAGGTCAGGCCGAGCCGTTCGCGCAGGTCGAGCAGCAGCTCCAGAATCTCGGCCTGCACCGAGGTGTCAAGCGAGGACGTCACCTCGTCCGCGATGATCACTTCTGGCCGGACCGCCAGGGCACGGGCGATGACGATGCGCTGACGCTGACCGCCGGAGAACTCGTGCGGCAGCCGCTTCGCGGCGGAGCCGTCCAGCGCCACCGATTCGAGCAGCTCGGTGATGCGTTCACGGTGGGCGCCGGCGCGAAGCCGGCCGCGCGGGTCGATCGCCTCGGCCAGCGTCCGCTCCACCGACATCCGCGGGTCCAGCGAGGAGTACGGGTCCTGCGGGACCAGCTGGATCCGGCGCCTGGCCGCGAAGCGCTCCCTTCGCGACAGCCGCCGTACGTCGGTGCCGTCGAGCCGGACCACGCCTCGTATCGGGGTCAGCCGCCCGACCAGCACCTGGGCCAGCGTGGACTTGCCGGACCCGGACTCGCCCACGATGCCCATCGTGCCGCCGCGGCGGACCGCGACGTTCACGTCGTGCAGCACACTCCGCGAGCGCGAGCCGGAGCCGTAGCCGGCCGACACCCCCACGGCGCTCAGCACGCTCTCGTCGGTGTGGGTCATGACCGGACCTCCGCGGCGGCTGTCTCGACATGGCAGGCGACGGCGTTGCCCGAAGGCTCGGCGACCAGCGGCGGAACGATCTCGGTGCAGACCGGCACGGCGAGCGGGCACCGGGGCGCGAAGGAGCAGCCCGGGCCCTGGTCCTCGGCCGCCGGGGCGCGTCCGGGCAGCGGCACGAGCCGCGCTCCGTCCCGCTCCGGCGCGGTGTCGGGTGAGGCGGCCAGCAGTGCTCGCGTGTAGGGATGCCGTACGTCGCGCCGGCGCAGGTCCTCGACCGACAGTTCCTCCACGACGCGTCCGGCGTACATCACGCAGATCCGGTCGCAGAGCGAGGAGACCACGCCGATGTCGTGCGAGATGAGGAGGATCGCGGTGCCGTGCGTCGTGTTGATCTGTTTCAGCAGGCGCAGCACGTCCGCCTGCACGGTGACGTCCAGCGCGGTGGTGGGCTCGTCGGCGATGATCAGTTTCGGTTCGGGCAGCATCGCCGCGGCGATCATCGCGCGCTGCCGCATGCCGCCGGAGAGCTCGTGCGGATACTGGCGCATCCGCAGCTCGGGCGAGGACACCCGGGTCTCGGCCAGCCGGGAGACCGCCAGGGCGTGGGCCTGCCGCCGGGACATCTTCGCGTGCACCCGGAGGACCTCTGTGAGCTGGGTGCCGATCCGCAGCGCGGGGTTGAAGCTGCTCGACGGGTCCTGGAAGACGATCCCCAGCTCGGTCGCCAGCCGGGCGGGCGGTGCCTTCGCCGGATCGGCCAGGTCGACGCCGTTCACGTTGAGGTGCGCCGCGGACCATTCCAGCTCGCGAGGCAGCAGCCGCGCGAGGGCGAGCGCGGTCAGGCTCTTGCCGGAACCGGACTCGCCGACGATCCCGACGATCTCGCCGGCGTCCACGGTCAGCGAGATCCCGTGGACCAGCTCCCTGCCGTCGGGCCGCCGGATCGACAGGTCGCGGACGGACGCCACCGGTGCGGCACCCCCGGCCCGGCTCGCGTCACCGGCCGTCGGCGGGTCGGTGGACCGGCGCACGGCGCGGTGCGGCCGCGACGTCCCGCGCGGGTCCATGTGCCGCACCAGGCCGTCGCCGACGAGCCCCGCGGCGAGGCCCGTGACCAGGATCGCCGCGGCGGGACCGAACGCCTCGCCGGGGTTGTCGTACAGGTTGCGCAGCCCGCTCGCCAGCAGGCTGCCCCAGTCATAGGACGGCGGCTGGACGCTCAGTCCGAGGAAGCTGAGCCCGGAGACGGTCACCACGCTGGTCGCGAACCCCACCGAGGTGAGCACGAGCAGCGGCGGGGCGATGTTCGGCACCACGTGCCGGGTGACGACGCGGAACCGGCCCACGCCCAGCAGCCGCGCGACCGTGACATAGTCCCTCTCCTGCACCGACAGCGCGAGCCGGTTGGTCAGCCGGGCGAACTGCGGGCAGAACGCCAGGCCGATCGCGCCGACCACCGACGCGCGGCCCGGGGAGAGGATCGCGGTGAACGTCAGCGCGATGATGATCGGCGGGAACGACAGCAGCAGGTCGATGACCCGGTCGCCCAGCGTACGGACGGCCGGCCCGGCGGAAACGATCACCGCGCCCAGGAAGGTGCCGAGTGCCGCCGCGATCGCGGTCGCGGCGACCGCCATCTCGATCGTCGACCGCGTGGCGACGACGGTACGCCAGAACACGTCCCGCCCCAGCGCGTCGGTGCCCAGCCAGTGCGCGCCCGAGGGGCCCTGGCGGATGTCGCCGGTCAGCGCGTCGGCGCGCGCCTGCCACAGGATCGGCCCCGCGACGGCGACCAGAACGATGACCGCTGCCAGGACGAGGCCGACGAGCAGCATCGCCGGAAGCCGGGTACGTACGCCTCTCATGAGCGCGCCCCCGTCAGCACTCGTGGATCGAGCAATCCGAGCGTGACGTCGACGATCAGATTGATCAGCACGGCGACCAGGCCGAGCACGAGGATGATCCCCTGGACCTCCGGATAGTCGCGGCGCACGATCGCGTGCACGATCTCCGCGCCGGCGCCCGGCATGTTGAAGACGTTCTCGGCGACGACCGTTCCCCCGAGCAGCGCCACGAGGATGAGCCCGCCGAGGGTCAGCGTGCTGGTCACGACGTTGGGCACCACGTGCCGCAGCAGCAGGCGTGTGTTCGACAGCCGCTTGCTCATCGCCATCGTGATGTAGTCCTGCGACAGCACCGCCGCCGTCTCGTTGCGCACCAGACGGGTGAGGACCGCGGCCGGCGCGATCGCGATGGACAGGGCGGGCAGGATCATCGCGGTGGGGCCCGAGCCGCCCTGCACCGGCAGCCAGCGCAGGGTCAGGGCGAACACGTAGACGAGCACGGTGCCGGCGATGTACTCCGGCATGGCCCCGATGACCGAGGCGCCGACCCCGAACGACGACGTCGCGACGCGGGCCCGCCCGCGCTGCTGGGCCACCCCGACGGCGGTGCCCAGCGGTATCGCGACGACCAGCACGATGACCAGCGCGCTCATCGCCAGCTCGACCGTGAGCGGCAGACGCTGCGACAGCATCGACGACACCGGCTGGCCGGTCGTGAAGGAGGTACCGAGATCACCGTGCGCCAGGCCGCGGAGGTACGTCCCGAACTGCCGCCACAGGGGTTCGGTCAGCCCCAGCCGCTCACGGACCTGCCGCACCTGCTCCTCGCCGGCGGTCAGCCCGACGATCTGCCGGGCCGGATCGCCCGGCACCCAGCGCACGATCATGAACGTCACGACGATGAGGAAGGCGAGCACGGCGACCACACCGCCGAGCCGCCGGGCGAGGTAACCGGCCCACGGGGAGCCGGCCACCCGCCGGGCGAGTCCGCGGCGTACGGCCGGTGCGCCGGCAGCGGTCGTCGCCATCGTCAACCGCTCGCCTTGCCGACGCGGATCGACGCCGGTACCGCGAACCCGTTGAGGACGCTGCCGCTGATGCCGCCCGCGAACAGCACGTGCACCGGCGCGGTGGCCAGCGGCAGGACATCGTTGCTCCGCAGCAGCGACTGCTGGAACGTCGTCAGCGCCGCGCACTTCTCCTTGGCGGAGCTGGCCGTGGCCGCGTCGAACGCCTGCTCGGCGGCCGGGTTGTTCGTCGCGCCCAGGTTGAGCCCCTTGGGCGGCGCGCCGTGGACGAAGAACTGCCCGACCGGCAGGAAGCTCGACAGCCGGTTGCCGTACACGAAGATCGTGACGTCCCAGTCGTTCTTGCCGCTGAACAGGTCCGACACCCACGCCTGGTTGTCCATCGTGTGCACCGTCGCGGCGGCGCCCGCGGCCTGCAGGGCGGACATGATCTGGTCGTTCGCGGCACCGCCGGCCAGGATGTTCGTGCCGATGACCTGGAGCTTGACCCCCTTGAGCACCTTGGCCGCCGCGGCCGCGTCGTACTTGGGGATCTGCGCGGCCGAGCCGCCGTCGAAGCACTCGTAGGTGGATCGGCCGAGGCTGGAGATGAGCTGGCCGGCGCCGAAGCTCTGGACCTTGTTCAGCACGGAACGGTCCAACGCCTGGGAGATGGCGAGCCGGACGTTCTGCTGGGAGGTCGCGTGGCCGGCGGTCTCGTTGAAGACGAGCATCGTGTCGGACTGCGGTGATGCCTGAGCGCTGATCCCGGCGGTGGACTTGAACCGTTCCCACACGTTCGAGGTGAACGAGGCGACCTGGAGTTCACCGGTGGAGGTCAGGTTGGCCCGCGTGTTCTCGTCGTCGACGACCTTGAGCACCAGCTTCTTCGGCGGCTCGCCCGCCGCCTGGTCGGCGTACGCCGGTCCCCATGTGTGCTTCGCCCGGCGGGCCATCGTGTAGCTGGACCCGGTGACCTGCGACTCGGAGACGAAGGCGCCCGTGCCGGCGGACTTCGTCCGCAGGCTCGACGGGTCCTTCGTGCCCGCCGGGCAGACGATGCCGGCGTACGGACCGGTCATCCCGGGCACGAGGTCCGACCAGGGCTTTCCCGTGGTGATCGTCACCGAGTCGCCGGACGAGGTCGCCTTGGCCGTGTTGCCCGGGCCGATGGCCTGGCCGATGAGAGGTGCCTTGGTCGCGGGGTCGAAGAGCCGGTTCAGTGACGCCGCCACCATCGCGCCGGTGAGGGAGGTGCCGTCCGAGCAGGTGACACCGTTCTTGAGGTGGAAGGTGGCGGTCTTCTTCGTGGAACTCCACTTGTCCGCCAGGCCTGGGATCAGCTTGCCCGCGGGGTCGAAGTTGACCAGCGTGTCGTACAGGGCCGCGAGGGCGACCGCGTCCTGGAACGTGCTCGCCTGGGTCGGGTCGTAGCTGCTGACCGGACCGTCGAGCGTCATGGAGACGACGCCGTTCGTGACGTTCGGAGGCGCCTTGCCGCTGGACTTCGACGAACCGCCACAGCCCGCGACGAGCAGAGCACTTACGGTGACACTCATGACGACTGCCTGGTGCCCGGTTTTGATTCTCATGGTGGTCCTCGGGTGATCTGGCCGGATGAGAAGTGCGGCGCCCCAGAGCGGGCTCGGATCGCGTTCATCAACTGAACTCGTGTTCGGCCATGGTGACGATCTGGATATCCGATGTCAATATGTTGAACGCCAGACCGTTGGAAGCGCGCGCAACGCCCGGCGCGAGCGCGCGTCAGAAGGAGGGCGGCGTCATCGCGCCGATGAGCGCCGCGTTGTGGCCGGTGGCGTTGCGGTACCAGTGCGGCAGGCCGGAGTCGTAGGTGAGCGAGTCGCCCTCGTGGAGCGTGTACACCGTGCCGGCGACGCACACGATGAGCTCACCCTCGGTGATCATGATGCATTCCTCGCCGACGTGCTTGAACGGCGCGCTCTCGTTGCTCCATCCGGCGGCGATCTGCACCTTGATCATGCCGAGCCTGCCGTTCATGTGCGGCGTGATCAGGGTGTACTCGAGATTCTCGTCGGCCGTCAGCAGCCGCCGGTGCGCGCCGGCGCGGACCAGTGACCCCGCCTCGGCGTCGGCGAGGAAGAACCGGCCGACCGGCACGTCGAGCGCCTGCGCCAGCTTGACGAGCGTGGTGAACGACGGATTTCCCTGACCCCGCTCGAGCTGGCTCAACAGTCCGGGACTCATGCCGGCGGCCTGGGCGAGGGTGGCGATGCTCATGCCGGCGGTGCGGCGCAGCTCGCGTACGAGGTTCCCCACGACCGCCATCGTCGGCGCCGAGGCGCTCGAGTCGCCGGCCTGGGCCGCCCTGGTGTCGCGAGGCATGCGAACAGCCTGCCCGAGTGGGCAGGCGTCGTCAATATATTGAACAACCTGCCACGACGCGCGTCGTCCGCTCCGCGCTCCTTGACGCCCGTCTTTTCGTAAGTATAGCTTACGCCACCTAAGCCACAGTAACGATGCGGTCGATCAATCCCACGAGCGGAAGGCCGGACTCCGTGGCCTCTACCAGCGTTTTCGACACTTCCCTCAGCGGTCTCCTCACCGGACGGGTCGCTCTCGTCACCGGTGCCGCCGGGGCACTCGGCGAGTCGATCTGCCGCACCTTCGCGCGCGCCGGCGCCGAGGTCGTCGGCGTCGACCTGGTCGACGGCGGCGCCTGCGACTTCGTCGCGGACGTCGCCACGGCGGAGGGCAACCGGCTCATGGTGGCCGAGGCCGTTCGCCGCCACGGGCACCTCGACGTGCTGGTCCTCAACGCCGGCGTGCAGTTCGTCGCGCCGATCCCCGAGTTCCCCGAGGACGAGTGGGACCGGCTCATGAACGTGATGGTCAAGGGGCCGTTCCTGGCCCTGAAGGCGGCCTGGGCGGAACTGACCGGCCGGCCCGCGTCGCGCGTCCTGATCACCTCCTCGGTCTCCGGTCTGGTCGCCGAGCCGTTCAAGGCCGCGTACGTCTCGGCCAAGCACGCGGTCAACGGCCTGACCAAGGTCGCCGCGCTGGAGGGCGCGCCGCACGGCCTGACCGCCAACGCGGTCGCGCCCGGCTGGATGTCGACGCCGATGGTCGAACGCCAGCTGCCGGAGCAGATGGCCCTGCGCGGCCTCACGAGGGAACAGGTGCTGGAGCTCCTGCTCGACCGCCAACCCGTCAAACGCCTGATCGGCACGGACGAGGTCGCCGCCCTGTTCGCGTTTCTCGCCAGCGACCTGTCCTCCTCCGTGACCGGGGTCTGCCTACCGGCCGACCTCGGCACGCTCGCGTCCTGAAGCACCACCTTTACCGAAGGGATCGGTCATGTTGCGCGACAAGTACGAGCCGTGCGTCCTCACCGCGGCGGTGACGGGCGGCGACGTCCTCCCGAGCCAGAGCCCCCACATCCCGTGCGGGGCCGAGGCCATCGTCGACGAGGCGATCGCCGCCGCCGAGGCCGGAGCCACCTGCGTCCACCTTCACGCCCGCGAGCTCGACGGACGCCCGACCGGCGACCCGGCCATGTTCCGCGAGATCGTCACCGGCATCCGTGAGCGGTCCGACGTCGTCATCAACATCAGCACCGGCGGCACCCCCGGAATGCCCGAGGACCAGCGCCTCGCCGGCATCCGCGCCGGCCGGCCGGAGATCGGCACGCTGAACCTGGGGACGATGAACTATGAGGGCTTCCCGAACCGGGCGCGCTGGCCGAAGGTCCAGCACGCCTGGGAGCAGGAGGTCCTGGACAAGTCCGGGGAGGGCGTGTTCACCAACACGCTCGGCACCGTCCGCCGCTTCGCGGCGGAGTTCCGCGACCTGGGCGTCACGCCCGAGCTCGAGGCCTACGACCTGGGGCACCTGTCCATGGCCCGCTTCCTGCTCGACGAGGGGACCCTCGAGGCCCCCATCCGGATCCAGCTCGTGCTGGGCGTGCTCGGCGGGGCCGGCAACGCCCTGGACGACTTCTTCATCCTGACCCAGGCGGCCGACCGTATCCTCGGAGCCGACGCCGCGAGCATCAGCGTGGCCGCGACCGGTTTCCCGGGCGAGTTCCGCCATGTCGCGACCGCGCTGTCGTGGGGCGCCGACTGCCGGGTGGGCCTGGAGGACAATCTGCGGGTCCGTCGTGACCGGCAGGCGAAGACCAACGCGGAACTGGTGAACGTCGCGACCGAACTCGCCGACCGGCTGGCCAGGCCGATCGCGACGCCCGACGCGCTGCGCGCCGAGCTGGGTCCGTGGTACAAGGCGACATAGAGGAGTGGAAGCGAATTGGCTGCTCGCCGGCCGTCAGCGCATCAGCAGGGCGGCGACAGACGCCAGGGCCACTTCGGCGGCCCGGCCGCCGACGGCACCCGTGCCGAGGAGGGCGCGCGTGCCGAGGAGGGCCCGGGCGAAGGGCCGCCACCGTTGGTCCCGGACAACGACACCGATGCCGACGCCGTCAAGGCCCTGCTCGGCCGCAACATCAACAACCTGCGGACCCAGCGCGGCATGGCGGTACGCGACCTGGCGGAGCAGGCCGGCGTCTCGGCCGCGTTCATCTCCCAGGTCGAGCACGGTACGGCGACGCCCTCAGTGCCGACGCTGGTCCGCATCGCCCAGGCGCTCCGGGCCCACATCGGTGATCTTTTCCAGGCGTCCCTGTCACGCAGCCAGATCGTCCGGCAGGACGAACGCGCGGCGTACGAGTATCCGGACCGCGGCATCACCGAGGCCCAGGTCAGCTCGGATCCCAGCGGAAGCCTGGAAGTGCTGTGGGTGAAGCTCGAGCCCGGCGGTGGAACCGGCCCGGAGCTGTTCGCGCACGGCGCGGACACCGAGTTCGTGTTCATCCTCAAGGGGCGGGTCGCCGTGACCGTCGGTTCGGAGGTCCACCGCCTCTCGGCCGGGGACAGCCTCACCTTCCCCGGCAAGGACCTGCACGGCAGCCAGAACCTGTCCCGCGGTTCCTCCGAACTGCTCTGGGTGCAGACCCCGGCCTCGTACTAGCCGGGGGTCCGCCTCACCCTGTCCCTGTGGTCGTCGGGAGACGCCGGTGAACCTTTCCGAGAAGCCGACCGGCTTCGTCACGATGCCCCAGGGCGACGTGGCCTACTGGCGCGTCGGCACGCCCGGCCGCCCACCCGTCGTGTGCCTGCACGGCGGGCCCGGCATGCCGCACTCCTACCTCGAGCCGCTCGCCCGGCTGGGCACCGACCGTGAAGTGATCTTCTACGACCAGGCGGGCTGCGGCCGGTCCGAGCGGAGGCCACCGCGGTCATCATGGTCGATCCCGTACTTCATCGAGGAACTGCGGACGGTCGTGGCCGCCCTCGGCCTGGGGGAATTCCACCTCTTCGGCAACTCCTGGGGCGGATGGCTCGCCCTGGAGTACGTGCTGGGCGACCCGCCGGCGATGCCGGTCTCGCTGCTCCTCAACAGCTCTCCGCCGAGCATCGCGAACTGGCTCGACGGGGTACACGCACTGCGCGCCCGGCTTCCCGAGGACGTGGTCCGGACGCTGGATGAGCACGAACGGGCGGGCACGGTGGGCTCACGCGAGTACCGGGACGCCTTCGCCGTCTTCAACCGCCGTCACATGTGCCGCGTACGGCCATGGCCGGCGCCGCTCAAGACCGCGCTCGGCGGCTTCGGCGACGAGGTGTACGCGGCGCTGTGGGGGAGCGGCGAGTTCGGGCCGGTGACCGGGGCGTTGAAGGACTGGGACGTCACGCCACGGCTGCCGGAGGTGACCGTGCCCACCCTGGTGACCTGCGGACGGCACGACGAGGCGGTGCCGGAGCACATGGCCACGCTGGCGGACGGCGTCGACGGCGCCCGGTTCACCGTCTTCGAGCACAGCTCGCACATGGCGTTCCTCGAAGAGCCGGACGCCTTCCTCGCCGAGCTGTCGGCATTCCTCACCGGTGTCGAGACGCGGCGCCGGTCTCTCTCGACAAGGAGGGGACGATGAGCGAGCCCAAGGTCGGACGAGTAGGCCCCAAGTCGACGGCGGAGGGCCGGACCGCGGTGTGCTCCAGCGCCCATCCGCTCGTGACCGACGCGATGCTCGACATCCTGCGCGACGGCGGCAACGCCATCGACGCCGCCATCGTCGGCTGCCTGCTCAACGCGACGATCCAGCAGGACATGACCAGTCACGCCGGCACGGTGACGATGCTGTTCTGGCACGCCGAGCAGGGCCGGTGCTACGAGCTCAACAGCATGGGCACCATCGTGCCGGGGCTCGCGCCGTTCCGGCCGGTCGCCATCTCCTCCGGTCCGTACACCGCGATACCGGAGGGCCCCTGCGCGGTCATCCCCGGTTTCATGCCGGGTCTGAAGGCGATGCACGAGCGGTTCGCGTCACGGCCGTGGGACCGGCTCTGCGCGCCGTCGATCCACTGGGCCGAAGAGGGGCACGAGGTCGACTCCTTCGAGCACCTCGTCCTGGGCCAGAGCGCCGAGCTGTACATGAACACCGATTCCGGGCGACGCCACTTCACCCCGGACGGCTACCTGCCGCAGGTCGGCCACCGCTGGCCGAAGCCGGAGCTGGCCCGGACGCTGACGCGGCTGGCCGCCGAGGGGCCGGACCTGTTCACCGAGGGGGAGTGGGCGCGGCTGTTCGTCGAGCGCGCGAACGAGGTCGGCTGGCCGATCGAGATGCGGCACATGCGCCAGGACGAGCCTCGATGGGGAGACGGCCTTCGCTACCGGCACCGCGACGTCGAGATCATCCAGCAGGCGCCGCCGGAGCGCCAGGCCGTCATGTCGGCGATGGTCCTCGGCATCCTCCAGGAACTGGGCGTCGCCGAGCTCGGGCACTACGCCGAGTCGGGGCGGTCGCTGTACTACATGGCGCACGCCCTGCGCCGGGCCGCGTACGAGACCGGGTTCATCAACGACCCGGAGGTGTTCGAGGACCCGAGCAGCGTGCTGATGTCGCGGGAGTACCACCGCGCGCTCGCCGCCGTACTCCGGATGAGCCGTACCAAGGTGGACCTCACCGAGCATGTGCGGCTCACGTCGACGGCGGGTGCGCTGACCGAGGCGACCGGCAGGTCGAAACAGTCCGTCGGAAGCTGCGAGCTCAGCGTCGTCGACGCGCAGGGCAACTGGGTCCAGCTCGTCAACACCGTGCAGGGTGGAGGAGTGCCGGGCCAGGTCATCGGCGGAGTACCGATGATCGGCAGCACCATGACGAGCAGCCTCACCGCGATGCTCGGCGGCTGGCTGACCGGCGGCGGGCGCATCCGTTCGGTCATCGGCAACACGCTGGTCCTGCGTGAGGGCCGGCCGTGGCTCGCCCTCGGCACGCCCGGCATCCCGCACATCACGGTCCCGCAGGTCATGACGAGCATCCTCGAACACGGCCTGGACCCGTACGCCGCGGACGACGCGCCGCGCATGATGCCGCTCGCCGACGACTACTCGGTGACGGTCGAGAGCCGGCTGTCGCCCGAGGTCGTCGCCGAGGCCGCCCGCATGGGTGTCCTGGTCCGCCCGATGGCGCCGTACCAGTACCAGATGGGCAGCTTCCACATGACCTGGCGTGATGAGGCGGGCGCGCTGCACGCCTCCGCCGGCCCACGCCGTGCCGGACAGGCCGCCGGATTCTGACGGCCGGGTCACCGAGGGGCGCGGGTCAGGGTCGTCCAGCGTGGGTCGACGTGGCCCAGCCACAGGTCCTGGTCGTCTGCCAGCGGTCGTTTCAGCGGTAGCGGCAGGAAGCGGCAGGCGAACGTCAGTCCCACGTCGTCTCCGTCGCCGTACACGGTGTGGTTCCAGGCGTCGGCCGTGGCCGGAGGCGCCTGCAGCTGGAAGTAGGTGGTCCTGCGCGGACGGCGGGTGTCGGGATGGGGTCTGTCCTCCACGGTGACCCGCCGCACCACGGAGGCGGTGAGCAGACCGGTCTCCTCGGCGACCTCGCGCAGGACGGCGTGCTGTAGGTCCTCGCCGGAACGGACGCCGCCGGCGGGGACCTGGGTGCCGGCCTGGGGCATACCGACGTGGTCGAAGACCAGGAGCTCAGGGCCCGGCAGATGCCTGGTCACATAGGCGGCGACGCGGATTCTGGGCCGGTTCACCCACGCATTCTCCGCCGCCACGGCATCACGCTCGGCGGGCGCACGCGACGGCGGCGGCGAGTCGGTCATCGGATGCGGGGCTGGTCATGCTGGGACACCGGCCCGAGTTCGGCTTCGAGGCGGGAAAGGAGGCCGCCGAGCAGCGCGTTCAGCCGCGCCAGCCCGTCACGGTCGAGGGCGGCGTCGAACAGCCGCAGTTCCTCGGCGGTGCGCCGCGCCGTGGCCTCGGCCCAGTGCCGGCGGCCGCGTGCCGTCAACCGTACGGGGCGGCTGCGGCCGTCGGCGGCGGGCACCGGCTCGACGAGGCCGGCCCGCGTGAGGCGTTCGATCCGCACACTGATCGTTCCCGAGGTGAGGGCGAGCGCGTCGGCGAGCTGCTTCGGCGTGCGCTCATACGGCGGGCCCGAACGCTGCAGCACGGACAAGGCCTCCCAGTCGCCCAGCGTGATCTGCTGCTCGTCGGCGACGCGTTCCAGCAGCCGTTCGAACAACCGCGCGATCCGGCCGATCCGCTGCCGCGCGGCCTCCACATCGGGGTCGACCCCGGGAGGCATCTGATCCATCCACGTGGCGATGCCGGCGCCGACCGAGTCGATGGGTTCCACGGGTTTGGCACTTCCTTGAGTCTCAAAGTACTTTGTTTGAGTATCAAGGTAAATCTACAAGGCGCAGAGGATGTGCACCGAGCATGCCTGTCAACGGAGTCGACGAAGGCCCGCGCGTCTGGTTCATCACCGGCACCAGCACCGGACTCGGCCGCGCGATCGCGGATGCCGCCCTCGCACGCGGCGAACGTGTGGTCGCCACGGCGCGCGACCCGCGGGCGGTCAAGGACCTTGCCGACCGCGCTCCCGAGCACGTCTGCGCGTACGCCCTCGACGTCACCGACCCGGCCACGGTGACGGCCGCGGTCGCCGCCGGCATCGAGGAGTTCGGCCGGATCGACGTCCTGGTCAACAACGCCGGGCACGGTCTCGTGGGTGCGCTGGAGGAGCTGTCGGAGGAGGAGATCCACGCGGTGCTGGGCACCAACGTGCTCGGGGCCGCGACGGTGACCCGCGCCGTCCTGCCGCACATGCGGGCCCGTCGCAGCGGGCACATCGTGCAGATGTCCTCGGTCGGCGGCGTCGTCGGCAACCCCGGTCACGCGATCTACGCGACGTCCAAGTTCGCCCTGGAGGGCATGTCCGAGGCCCTGGCCGGCGAGGTCGGTCCCCTCGGCATCCGCGTCACGATCGTCGAGCCCGGCCCGTTCCGTACCGACTTCGCCGGTCGGTCGATGCGATTCGCCACCCAGATCGCCGACTACCGCGACACCCCGGCCGGCGCGATGCGCGAGCGCTTCTCCGACCAGGACGGAGCACAACCGAACGACCCCGCCAAGGCCTCGCAGGCGATCCTGCGGGCGGTCGACGACGACACCTCGCCGCTGCGCCTGCCGCTGGGCCCAGAGGCCGTCACCCGCATCCGCCACAAGCTCCAGCGCCAACTGGCCGACCTGGACTCCTGGGAGGCGATCTCCCTCGACACCCGCTACCCCGACGCCTGAGCCACCTGCGCGTACGGCGCGACCGGGCTGCCCGACCCGAACTCCCTGGGCGTCGTACCGAGGGTGGTCACCCCCTCACCACGGGATGACGTCGTCCAGGGAATCGGGCCCGCGGAAGGCGCCGGTGGGGCCGTCGGAGGGGATCGTCGCGAGCAGGGCCGGGACGACCGCGCCGTCCGCCGGGGTGCGGTCGCCGCGGGGGAAGGGCGCGGCGGCGTTCTGGTCGGTCGGCACCAGGCCCGGGCCCGCGGCGTTGACCTTGATGCCCTCCGCACGGAGGGCGTTGGCGTAGATCACGGTCAGGGCGTTGAGCGCGGCCTTCGACGAGCCGTACGCGAGAGATCCCCGCGTCGACAGCGGGTTCGCCGGGTCACTCAGGAACGTCAGCGACCCGAGCCCGCTGGACATGTTGACGATCCGCGGGTTGGGGGAGCGGCGGAGCAATGGCACGCAGGCCGACGTGACAGTGACGACCCCGAACACGTTGACCTCGTAAACCTCGCGGAGCCGCGCGGCCGTGACGTCGGCGGCCCGTACGCCCCACTCGGTCATGATCCCGGCGTTGTTGACCAGTACGTCCAGCCGTCCCGCCTCGGTCTCGATCTTCTCGACGGCCGCCTCGACGGATCCGGGGTCGGTCACGTCGAGCCGTACGAACCGGACGTCCGGCCCGCCCACG
Organism: Actinoallomurus sp. CA-142502; assembly: GCF_050936355.1. Classification (NCBI taxonomy): domain Bacteria; kingdom Bacillati; phylum Actinomycetota; class Actinomycetes; order Streptosporangiales; family Thermomonosporaceae; genus Actinoallomurus; species Actinoallomurus sp. CA-142502. The sequence continues at coordinate 5,606,427 of NZ_JBNJMY010000001.1, read as the reverse complement.
GGTTCCTCGGCCGCCGCCTCCCGCGTCAGTTCCTCGACGGCCGAGTGGCCGCGCTCCGGGCTACGGGCGCCGAGGTACACGGTGATGCCCTGCCGGGCGAGCCGGCGGACGATCTCCCGGCCGATGCCTTTGTTGCCGCCCGTGACAAGTGCTACTTCGCTCGCGTTCATGCGTCCCACCTCAGCCACCGAGGCGCCGGAAGGAAAGGACCGGTCGGGTGTGGCCCCATACCCTGGCGGTATGCCGGAGCCGGAAATCCGTGAACTGCGCTATTTCTGCGCCGTCGCAGAGGACCTGAACATCACCCGCGCGGCCGAACGGCTCGGCATCGCTCAGCCGCCGCTGTCCCGGGCCATACGTCAGCTGGAGCGTCGGCTCGGGGTCGCCCTGTTCGATCGCAGCGAGCGCCGGCTGGCGCTGACCCGGGCCGGCGAGGTGCTGGTCCAGGAGGCGGCCGTCGTCCTCGGCGCTCTGGATTCGGCCGTACGCCGGACGCGGCGGGCCGGCCTTCCCGACCGCAGGCTCGTCGTCACCGCCAAGCCGGGGGTGGCCACGGAGTTGCTGCACCGGGTCTGCGAGCGGTTCCGTGCGGAACCGGACGCGCCGCAGGTCCAGGTCGTGCTGAGCGGGTTCGGCGAGCAGGCCGCCATGGTCCGCGACGGGCGCGCGGACGTGGCGATCGCCGCCTGCTTCGACGGTCACGGCCTCGACACCGAGCTGCTGAGCACCGAGCGACGCGTCGCCGCGCTCCCCTCGGGACACGCACTGGCCCGGCGCGATGTTCTCAGTACCGCCGACCTGATCGCCGAGCCGGCGCCCCGGTGGAGTGTTCCGGCGGTCGTCGACCGCGACCACTGGCTGGGCCATCCGGATCGGCCGGCCGACGGCCCGGTCGTACGGGACAGCGCGCAGTTGCTGGAGGTCGTCGCCCTGGGCCAGGCCGTGGCCCTGGTGCCCGCCTCGCTGGCCGCGAGGAACGTCCGGCCCGACGTGACCTACCGGCCGGTGCCGGACGCGGCGCCGTACCGGACCCTGGCCCTGTGGCGGACGGGCGGCCGCTCACCGTGGATCGCCAAGTTCGTCCAGACGGCCCTGAACGGCTCGCACTGAGGTCCCGGGCGGATCAGCGAGCGCCCGCCGTGAAGGCGGTGAGCAGGGCGCGACCGAAGTCCGATCGGCCCAGGCCACTGGCCGAGTTGATGTGGCCCGCACGGCTCACGCCGATGCGGTCGAGTCCCCAGGCGTCGGCCAGGCGCCGCGCGGCATCGACGGTGCAGTACGGGTCGTCGTCGCTGGAGACGACCAGCCCGGGCACGCCGAGGGGCGTCGTGTCCAGGCCGGTGAACGTGCCGGCCTCGGCGGGGAAGGCGGGTCCCGCACTGTCAGCCACGCGGTGTCACAGGCGGTCGGGGTGCGGGGTGCCCGCGCCGCGGAGCAGGGTGTCCACCACGAGCGTCGCGAGGGCGTCGGCGTCGTTCTCGTCCCGGTTCTGTGCGGCCTCGTGGATGAGGGCGTAGTAGACCCGGCGCGTCCACGCGATGTCGACGTCCGCGCGCAGAACGCCGGCGTCCCTGGCCCGGCGGAACAACCGTTCGCACGTGTCCCGTACCTCGCCGTGGACGCGCGCCACCTCCGGGTCGGCCGAGGTGGCCTGGCTCATCGCGAATCCCCAGCCGACCTTGACGCCGAGAACGTTCGCGGTCGTCTGGTAGAGGGCGACCAGCGGCGGAGCCGTGTCCGGGTGGGCGGCCTCGACCGCGGCGGCGAACCGCTGGGTGGCCCACACCGCCAGGGCGTCGACGAGCGCCTCGCGGGTGGCGAAGCGCCGGTGCACGGTGGTACGCGCGACGCCGGCGGCTTCGGCGATCTGCTCCATCGTTGCCGCGGGATCGTCGCTGAGGGTGCGTTCGGCCGCCTCCAGGATCGCCGTCATCGTCCGCTCGGCGTCCGCGCGCAGCGGCCGGGCCCCGGCGGGTGTCGACCGCCGCTGTGTCTTCATGGAGAGAGCATACGGCAGCGTCACAGTTCTTAGGCAACTTGCGTCATTAATGTTGCAACTTGTAGCGTCATCGCGTCCTTGATGATGCGCCTAGGGCGCTTTCGGAAGGTGGAACCCATGGAGTACACCCGCCTCGGCCGCAGCGGCCTTTCGGTGTCCCGGCTCGTCCTCGGCACCATGAACTTCGGGTCGCGAACGTCCGAAGAGGACAGCCACGCGATCATGGACCGAGCGCACGAGCACGGCATCAACTTCTTCGACACGGCCAACGTGTACGGCGAGCCGCAGGGTGAAGGCGCCACCGAGCAGATCCTCGGCCGGTGGTTCGCCCACGGCGGCGGCCGGCGTGACAGGACCGTCCTCGCCACCAAGGTCTACCTTCCGATGGGCGACCGGCCGGGCGACAGCGGGCTGTCCGCGCTGCACATCCGGCGCGCGTGCGAGGCGTCGCTCGAACGCTTGCAGACCGACCACATCGACCTGTACCAGATGCACCACATCGACCGGAGTACGCCGTGGGATGAGATCTGGGAGGCGTTCAGCGTTCTGCGCCAGCAGGGAAAGGTGCTCTACTTCGGCTCCTCCAACTTCGCCGGCTGGCACATCGCGCAGGCCCAGGAGGCCGCGCGGTCCCGGCACTTCCTTGGGCTGGTCAGCGAACAGTCGATCTACAACCTGATGTCGCGCTGGGTCGAACTGGAGGTCCTGCCCGCGGCGCGGGCGTACGGGCTGGGCGTGATCCCGTACTCGCCGCTGCACGGCGGTGTGCTCAGCGGTGTCCTGCGCAAGCAGCGTGAGGGGGTCGCCGCCCGCAGCGGCTCGGGCCTGTGGGCCGCCGCGTTCGCCGAGCGACGGGAGTCCGTCGAGGCGTACGAGAAGCTGTGCGCCGAGATCGGCGAGGATCCGGCCCACGTCGGACTGGCATGGCTGCTCGCGCAGGACGGAGTGACCGGGCCGATCGTCGGGCCGCGGACGGTCGAGCAGCTCGACGGCTCGCTGCGCGCGCTGCGGATCACGCTCGACGACGGCACGCTCGCCAAGCTGGACGAGCTCTTCCCGCCGCCCGCGCCCAACGGAGCCAAGCCCGCGCCTGAGGCGTACGCCTGGTGACCGCTGGTCGGTGTGCTGTCGGCGGTCAGGAGGTCAGGTCGGGTTGGTGGCGAGCACGCAGGCGACGGGCGGGTCCAGGTCGAGGGTCTTGACCTGCGGGTCGGCGAAGCCGGCCCGGGTGAGCAGGTCCTGGAGCTCCTGGGCGGCTCGGGCCGTGGTGTCTCGGGTGGCGCCGGGGCAGCGGGGCTGGCTGACGAGCGCGATGCGTCCTGCCGGGCGGAGCAGGCGGCGCAGTTCGTGCAGCCGCTCCACCGCATCGGGCCAGAACCCCACGGTGTTGACGGCGAGGACGGCGTCGAGCGGTTCGTCGAAGCTCGGCAGCCGCTCGACTGAGGCGTGCGTGAGGTGCACCCGACGGGCACGGACGGCGGCGGCATTGCGGCGGGAGGCCTGCCGGACCATGGCCTGGGAGTGGTCGATGCCGTAGACGTGGCCCCGGGTGGCGCAGCCGGCGAGTTCGGCGATGGCGACGCCGGGACCGAAGCCGATCTCGAGCACCCGGTCGGTCGGCTGTACGTCCAGCACCGACACCGCCCAGATGTTGCGCTGCCGGTTGGAGGGGCGGTGTGCGAACATCCTGCCGATCGCCCACCCGACGACGCCCTGGGGCTGATGGGCCTGTCGCACCAGATATCTGATCGCGCGTCGCTTGAGAGAGGTATCTGCCGTCTGCATGATCACCAGCCAACGACTTCAAGTACGCTTGAAGTCAAATGGGCGAGCAGCTGACGATCGGTGAATTGGCGAGCCGTACGGGTGTCGCCACCTCTGCTCTGCGCTACTGGGAGGAGCTCGGCCTGCTCCCGGCGCCGGCCCGGGTCTCGGGCCAGCGGCGTTACCCGCCCTCGGCGGTCGGGCTGGTCGGGATCGTGTTGTTGCTGCGGGACGTCGGTTTCACGTTGCGGGAGGTCAAGGCCTTCCTCGCGGCTCGTACGCCGGCCGGCGACGGCTGGCGGGAGCTGTACCAGCGCAAGCTCACCGAGCTGGACCAACGGATCGCCCAGGCGCAGGTGGCACGTACCGCCATCGCCCATGGCCTGGCCTGCCCGCACGACGACATCCTCGAGTGCTCCAACTTCACCGGCGGGGTCGCGGCGTTCCTGGCGGGATCCTCTCTCGAAGAGGCGCACGAGCAGGTTCACTCGCACTGACCCCCCGCGGCGTCTACTCGATCTCGGTGTCCTCGGGAGCACTTCTGGCGAGTGCGGCGAGCGTGGCCAGCGCCCGGGCGAGCGTGTCGGGCGGTGGTGCCGACAGGGCGAGACGAACGGCGTTGGGCGCGTGGGCCGCGACCACGGTGAAGGCCGCGCCGGGGGTGACCGCGATGCCGCGCCGGGCGGCGGCCGCGACGAACGTGTCGGCCCGCCACGGGGCGGGCAGCCGCCACCAGCAGTGGAACGACTGCGGATCGGCCTCGACGGCGAACTCCGCGAGGTGCTCACGTACGAGCCGCTGGCGTGCCGCCGCGTCGCGGCGCTTGATCTCCTGAAGGGCGGCGACCGTGCCGTCGGTGAGCCATCGCGTCGCGGCCTCGACCGCGAATCGCGGAGCGGTCCAGCCGCCCGAGCGCAGCGCCGAGGCGACCCGGTCGCCGACCGCCTCCGGTGCCACCGCGAAGCCGACGGTCAGCCCCGGGGCCACGCGTTTGGACAGGCTGTCGGCGACGATGACCTGGTCCGGCGCGAACGCGGCCAGCGGCGGCGGGCCGTCGCGCAGGAACGCGTAGATGCCGTCCTCGACCGCGTGGATCCCCAGATCCCGCAGGGCGGCGGCGACTTCGGAGCGCCGCCGTTCGGGCATGGTCACGCCGAGCGGATTGTGCAGTGTCGGCTGGAGGTAGACGGCGCGCAGCGGCCCGGCCGATCGGATGGCCTCCGGGAGCACCCCGAACTCGTCCATGGCGAGCGGGACCAGCGTGAGGCCGAGGCGGGCGGCGATGCCCTTGACCAGGGGATAGGTCAACTCTTCGACGCCGACCCGTTCACCGGCCGGGACGAGGGCCGTGAGCGCGGCGGCGATCGCCTGCCGGCCGTTGCCCGCCAGCAGCAGCCGCCCCGGATCGGGACTCCAGCCCGGACGGGACAGCATCGCGGCCGCGGCCTCCCGTACCGCCCGGGTGCCCGCCGCGCCCATGGGGGTGAGCGCGTCCGCCAGCACGTCCGGACGCAGCATTCCGCCCAGGCTCCGCGCGAGGAGCGCGGGCTGCTCCGGGGGTAGGGAGAAGTTCAGCTCCAGGTCCACCCGTGCGCGGGCCGGCTCGGCGAGCGCGGGTTCGCTCGACGGCGCGGCGGCGCGGATGAACGTGCCGCGCCCGACCTCGCCGACCGCGAGGCCGCGGCGGACCAGCTCGCCGTACACCCGCGCCGCGGTGGACCCGGCGATGCCGTGCCTGCGGGCGAACTGCCGCTGCGGCGGCAGCCGGTCTCCGGGCCTGAGCCGGCCGGCGGCGATCTCCGCCGCGAGCGCATCCGCGATCCGCCGATAGTCGTCCAATCCCGCCCTCGCTCCGACATTGCTCCGAGAGCAATTTTGCCATTGCACCGAGATATTGCTCTCAATAGCATCGAGTCGTCAAGCCGAGCAGGAGGGGCACACGGTGGGCACTTTCACCAACGGGCAGATCGCCATCGCCTATGACGACCACAACCCCGAGGGCGCCGAGCCGCCGCTCGTGCTCGTTCACGGCCACCCCTTCGACCGCTCGATGTGGGCGCCCCAGGTCCGGCACGTCGCGCGGGACGGGCGCCGGGTGATCGTCCCTGATCTGCGGGGCTACGGCCGGAGCGGTGTCGTCCCGGGCAAGACGCCGCTGCGGACCTTCGCCCAGGACATCGCCGGCCTGCTCGACCACCTCGGCGTCGCGGAGATCGTCCTCGGCGGCCTGTCCATGGGCGGCCAGATCGTCATGGAGTTCCACCGCCTGTTCCCGGACCGGCTGCGCGGACTCGTGCTCGCCGACACCACGCCGCAGGCGGAGACCGACGAGGGCAGACGGGTCCGCGACGCCATGGCCGACCGGCTGCTCCGGGAGGGCATGGGCGGCTATGCGGACGAGGTGCTGGCCAAGATGGTGGCGCCCGCCAACATCCGGCGGTTTCCCGCCGTGGCCGAGCACGTCCTGGCCATGATGCGGGCGACGTCCCCGGACGGCGCGGCCGCCGCGCTACGCGGCCGGGCCGAGCGCCCCGACTATGTGGCGTCGCTGTCGCGCGTCCGCGTGCCCACGCTCATCGTCGTCGGCGGCGATGACGAGTTCACGCCGATCGGCGACGCACGGCTCATGCACCGGATCATCCGCGGCTCCACGCTCGCCGTCATCGAAGGCGCCGCGCACATGCCCAACCTGGAAAGGCCGGCCGAGTTCAACGAGGCGCTGGGCAAGTTCCTCGCCTCGATCACCGGGATGGGATGAGGGCGCGGGCGAGGAGGCGCTGCAGTACGTCCTGCTCCTCCGAGGACAGGGGCGCCAGGGGAGAGTCCTGGGACAGCAGGCCGAGGAGGCGTTCGCGGAGTTCGGCGCCCTCGGGCGTCAGGATGAGCTGTTTCGCGCGGCGGTTGCCGGGGTGCGGGTGGCGTTCGAGGTAGCCCTGCTCTTCGAGGCGGTCGGCGACGAAGGTCGCGTTGGAGGGCTCGCAGCTCATCCGGTCGGCGAGTTCGCGCAGGGTCATGGGGCGGGTCAGCTCCCGCAGCGCGACGCCCTGCGAGGCGGTCAGCCCGAGGGTGGCCGCGCGGACGCGAAGGTGGGCTTCGATCTGTTTGGCCAGGCCGTTGACCAGCCCGCACAGCTGGCGATCGGCCTCGGTTCGGGTCTCGGGCTCCGCGGTCACGGCGTAAGTCTACTGCAACTCGAATGATTGCAATTAGAACGATTAGAGTTGTAACGTTCCGGTCGTGCCGCCGCCCGGCGGCAGCCCCGAGCGTGAGGCAGGACCATGGCCACGGCCATTTTCGATCCCGCGCGGTTGAGCCGCGCACCGCACCGTCGTTCGCTCCGCCTGGGCGACCTGACGATCAGCTACGTTCCCGACGGGCTCGTCCGGCTCAAGCCGCGCGGCTGGCTGCCCGCCGCCGACTGGGCCGCCTACCCGGACCACCTCGACGCCGACGGCTTCCTCGTCGCCGGCATCGGCGGGCTGCTGGTCGAGCGAGGCGACCGGGCGCTGCTGATCGACACCGGGTTCGGGCCGGAGTCCCACGACGACGACCCGGCCGACCCGCTGCTGGGCAGGGTGTACGGCGGCGAACTGCCCGACGGCCTGCGACGGCTGGGCCGCGAGCCGCGCCGGATCGAGGCCGTCGCCATCACCCACCTGCACACCGACCATCTGGGCTGGACCTGGAGCGCCGAGCCCGGCGCCGGCGCCCCTCCCTTCGCGCACGCCACCCACTTCGTCGCGGCGCCCGAGTGGCACCGGCGCGAGCTGGCCGCCGAGGGCGGGGCGACCGGGGAACGCCTGGCCGCCTTCGCGCCGCGCGTCCACGCGGTCGAGGACGGCGAGGAGATCTTCCCCGGTGTACGGGCCTCGTTCGCGGCCGGGCACACCGTCGGCCACACCACCTACACCATCACCGGTGGCGGCCGGCGGCTCCTCGCCTTCGGCGACGCACTGCACTCGCCGGTCCAGGTCGCCCACCCCGAATGGTCGTGCGGGATAGACCACGACCCCGCGGAGTCGGCCGAGCACCGCCGCCGCCTGGTCGAGGAGCTGAGCCGCCCCGACACCATCGGCTACGGCGGCCACTTCGCCGACGTGGTCTTCGGGCGCGCCGAGCGCCGCCCCGACGGCCGGTTCACCTGGATTCCCGTCGCCTGAAACATTCAGGCATTTGCCTAAAAGCCTTAGGCATGCGCATAATGCCTGTCGGCAGACGGGAGGTTCGTTATGGTTCGAGCGGGGCTGAGCGCGGAACGCCTGACGCGTGCGGGGGCGGAGCTGGCCGACGAGGTCGGCTTCGACCAGGTGACCGTCTCGGCGCTCGCCCGGCGGTTCGACGTCAAGGTCGCGAGCCTGTACTCGCACCTGAAGAACTCCCACGACCTCAAGACCCGCATCGCCCTGTTCGCCCTGGAGGAGCTCGCCGACCGGGTCTCCGCCGCGCTGGCCGGGCGGGCCGGCAAGGACGCCCTCGCCGCCTTCGCGGACGCCTACCGCGACTACGCACGGGAGCACCCCGGCCGCTACACCGCCGCCCGGTTCAGGCTCGACCCCGAGACGGCGGCCTCCAGCGCGGGTGTCAGGCACGCGCAGATGACGCGGGCGATCCTGCGCGGCTACGACCTGGGCGAACCGGACCAGACGCACGCGGTCCGGATGCTGGGCAGCGTCTTCCACGGCTACGTCAGCCTGGAGGCGAGCGGAGGCTTCAGCCACACCGCCGTCGACCCGCAGGAGTCCTGGTCCTGGATCGTGGACTCCCTCGACGCCCTGCTGCGGAACCGGACCACCCCCTGACCTGCCGTACGGCACCGAACACTCGATCAGCAAGGCCAAGACGATGAACACCGAACACCCCTGGGTCACCACACCCATCCGCGAAGACCTCCTGCGCGGCGCCCTCGACGTGGAGCACACGGCGTACGGGCTGCTGCCGCACCGGCTGCCCGCCCGGGCCCGCCGCCAGATCCCCGACGAACAGCTGGCCATGGCCGAGGCGCAACCCTCCGGCGTACGGCTGGCGTTCCGTACCCGGGCCACCACCGTCGAACTGGACACGCTGCCCACCAAGCGGGCCTACCGCGGGCTCCCGGCCCCGGCGGACGGCGTGTACGACCTGCTGGTCGACGGGCGGCTCGCCGCCCAGGCCACGGTCGGCGGCGGCCGGGTCCGCATGATCGACATGGCCACCCAGTCGGCCGAGCTGCACGAGGGGTCTCCCGGCACCGCCCGCTTCACCGATCTGCCCGCGCGCGACAAGGACGTCGAGATCTGGCTTCCGCACACGGAGATCACCGAGCTGATCGCCCTGCGCACCGACGCCCCGGTCGATCCCGCACCGGACCGCGGGCGCCGGGTGTGGCTGCACCACGGCAGTTCCATCAGCCACGGCTCGAACGCGGCCAACCCCACCGCCACCTGGCCGGCCCTGGCCGCCGCGCAGGGCGGAGTGGAACTGGTCAACCTGGGGTTCTCCGGCAGCGCGCTGCTCGACCCGTTCACCGCCCGCGCGATGCGGGACACCCCCGCGGACCTGATCAGCGTCAAGATCGGCATCAACGTCGTCAACGCCGACGCGATGCGCCTGCGCGCCTTCGTCCCCGCGGTCCACGGTTTCCTCGACACCATCCGTGAGGGACATCCGGCCACGCCGCTGCTGGTCGTCTCCGCCATCCTGTGCCCGGTCCAGGAGGACACGCCCGGCCCTCTCGCGCCCGACTTCGACGGCGGGACGGTGCGGTTCAAGGCCACGGGCGACCCGGCCGAACGCGCCGCCGGACGGCTGACGCTCAACGTCATCCGCGACGCGCTCGCACAGATCGTCGAACAGCGCGCGGCCGACGACCCGGACCTGCACTACCTCGACGGCCGGGACCTTTACGGCGAGGCGGACCACGCCGAGCTGCCGCTGCCCGACGCGGTCCACCCCGACCCCGCCGGACACCGCCGCATCGGCGAGAACTTCGCCCGGCTCGCGTTCGGCGCCGGCGGCCCCTTCGCCGCCCCGGAGACGAGCTCGGCCATGCGGTAGTTTCCTGTCGCGCGAGCGGGAGAGAGGTGGTCGGTGATGTCGGAGAGCGTCGAACTCCTGTCGTCCTCTTCGCCGCCGGAGCTGCGCGGCACCGCGCCGGCGCGGACGCCCCACGAGCTGGCGAGCCTGCTACGGGCGTCCGGGATGGCCGAGGCCGGGCTGCGCGCGACCGCCATGTGGCTGGTCTCGGGCCGGCGCGAGTCGCCGCACACCCGTACCGCCTACATCCGGGACGTGAGCTGGTGGGTGCGGTGGTGCGCGGAGCAGGGCGGGACGCCCGCCGAGGCGTCGACCTCGATGGCGGACCTGTACATGGCGGCGCTGAAGGCGTCGGGGCTGGCGCGGGCCACCATCGGCCGGCGGGTGGCGGCCGTGTCCTCCTGGTACACCTATCTGATCCGCGAGCGGTGCGCGGCCCTCAACCCCTTCGAGGGCGCCGAGCGGCCACGGCTGAACACCGCCGACTCCGGCACCCGAGGGCTGTCCCGCGAGCAGATCACCTCGATCCTGAGCCATTCGGCCGCGCACGAGTCCGCCCGCACCTACGCGCTGCTGTGGCTGATGTTCGCCACGGCGGGCCGGATCAGTTCGGTGCTGGACGCGCGGATCGAGGACCTCAGCCAGGACCGTCACCATCAGGTTCTGGACCTCCAGGTCAAGGGCGGGCGGACCAAGAGGTTCGCCATCCCCCCGGCGGCGCTGGCGGCGATCCACGACTACCTCGCCGAACGCGGCCACCCGGACAACGGGCTGATCTTCGTGTCGCGGAACGACCGCCGGCTGGTGCAGTCCTACGTGTGGAAGCTGGTCAACCGGGTGGCCCGCGCCGCCGGGGTCTCGTACGGCATCTCGCCGCACTCGTTCCGGCATTCGGCCATCACCATCGCGCTCAGCGACGGCCGGCCCCTGCACGTCGTCCAGGACTTCGCCGGCCACGCCGACCCCCGTACGACGCGCCGCTACGACCGGGCCCGCGAATCCCTCGACCGCTCACCCGCGTACGGCCTCGCCACGTCCGTCGCTCCGGAGATGTAGCCGCGAGGCCGCGTCAGTCCGGTCAGGACCAGTGCCGCATCGGGCAACGTTCGCCCTGATGCGGCGCTAGAGGGTGAGTACGATCTTTCCCCGGGCGTGGCCGGTCTCGCTCAACCGGTGTGCCGCGGCCGCGTTCTCGATGGTGAAGGCGGCCGCGACCGGCACGGTGAAGCGGCCCTGCTCGGCGAGAGCGGCGGCCACGGCAAGTCCTTCGACCGCCTGCGGGTCCGCTCCCGGGCCCGCCGAGCGTGTTCGGTGGACTCCGTACTCCGCGGCGTTCATGTCGGCGATGGTCACCACTCGGTCCGGGCTTCCGGTGAGGTCCACCAGATCGGGCAGCGAGCCGGATCCGGCGCAGTCCAGGACGACGTCGACTCCGTCTGGTGCCAAGCGCGTCCGGCTTCAGCGCCCAGGCCGCCAAGACGGCGTACTCGGCGTTCGCGCCGCCGAGTACCGCGACGTCGACGATGCCGAAGACCTCGTCGCCCGGCCGGATACCGGTTACCCCTGTGCCGACCTCGCCGACCACACCCGCGGCATCCATGCCGAGCACGTGGGGCAGGCGGAGCGGTGCCATTTCGCGGAACCGGCGCGCACGGAGGTGGCAGTCGGCGGGCGTGAGGCCCGATGCCCGCACGCCCACCCGGATGTGGCCTGGTCCCGCGTGTGGTTCCGGTACGTCGGCGACTTCCAGCACGCTCGCGGGACCGTACTCGGAGAATGTCAGCGCTCTCATGGCGTCGGACACGACGTCGCGGCACAGGCACGGCACGGCCTCGATCGATCGCCCGGGATGGCGTGAGGCGATGCCGTGGGTTCCGAAGCCCTGTTAGAGCACGGTCCGCACAGGCCCTAGTCCAGGCAGAACTCGTTGCCCTCGGGGTCGGTCATCACGATGAAGCCGGCGCTCATCGGGGGAGCGGGCTCGTGGCGCCGTACCCGCGTCGCCCCCAGCGCGACGAGCCGGTCGCACTCGGCCTCCAGTGCCGCCATCCGCTCCTGTCCCCGCAGGCCGGGGGCCGCGCGGACGTCGAGGTGGACGCGGTTCTTGGCGGTCTTGTCCTCGGGCACCTGCTGGAAGAACAGCCGCGGGCCGTGCCCGGCGGGGTCCTCGATGGCCGATCTCGTGTCGCGCTGCTCCGGTGGCACGCCGGCCCGCGCGAGGAAGTCCTCCCACGCGGCCAGCGGGTCGGCGCCCGCGGGCAGGTCGACTCCGGGTGGGCCCGGGTGGACGTAACCCAGTACCTCGCGCCAGAAGGACGACAGCGCCCGTGGGTCGTGGGCGTCGAAGGTGATCTGAATGTGGCGGCTCACTCGGGCTCCTCGTCTCATGACGGATGTCAGTTGGAGCCACCCTGGCACCTCTGGCGGACGGTATCGGTCCGCTATCTGGCAGGGTGTACGCGATGGACGGTGCGGAGCGGGGCACGACGGAACGGGTGTTCGCCCTGCTCGGGCTGTTGCAGCAGCGCCGGTCCTGGACCGGCCCCGAGCTCGCCGGCCGGCTCGGGGTCACCACGCGCACGGTACGGCGTGACGTCGAGCGGCTGCGCGCGCTCGGCTATCGCGTCCACGCCGGGCAGGGCGTCGGCGGCGGCTACCGGCTCGGCCCGGGCCAGGACCTGCCGCCGCTGCTCCTCGACGACGAGGAGGCGATCGCCACCGTGGTCTCGCTGCTCGCCGGCGCGGGTGGCGCGGCCGCGGGCGACGCCGCGCTCCGGGCGCTGACCAAGCTCGACCAGGTGCTGCCCGTCCGGTTGCGGCACGAGGTGCGCGCGCTCTCCGGCTCGGTGGAGTCCTTCGGCGCGGGCCGCGCGCCGGTGGACCCCGAGGTGCTCATGACCCTGGCGAGGGCCTGCCGCGACGAGGTCGAGGCCGGCTTCGGCTACCCGTCCGGGAACGAGGTGCGACGGCGGCGGGTCGAGCCGTACCGCCTGGTCGCCTCCGACCGGCGCTGGTACCTGTTCGCCTACGACCTCGACCGTGACGGCTGGCGCACCTTCCGCGTCGACCGGATGACCGAGGTGTCCGCGCGGACCTGGCGCTTCCGCCCGCGCGCGGCGCCCGACGCGGCGGCGTACGTGCAGGAGGGCGTGGCAAGCCGGGTCTACCCGCACCGGGCGCGCTTTCTCGTGTACGCGCCGGCCGGCACGGTGCGCGCGCAGATCCCGGCGTCGGCGGCCGTCGTACGAGAGCGGGAGGGCGAGCGGTGCGAGGTCGTCAGCGGCGCCGGCAGCCTGGACTCCGTGCTCATGCACGTGCTCCTGCTGGGGCACGCCTTCACGGTGCTCGACCCGCCGGAGCTACGGGCACGCTGTCGCGTGCTGGCGGAGCGGCTGCGGTCGGCCGGTGCGGCGCCGGTGCCGGACCTGGAGAGGCCAACAGCCGCGGGAGAGGACGTGTGACGATGAGCGAGCCGTATCCGCCGATCGAGCCGTACGACCAGGGGATGCTCGAGGTGGGGGACGGCAACCTCGTGTACTGGGAGGCCTGCGGGAACCCTGCGGGCAAACCCGCGCTCGTCGTGCACGGCGGACCCGGATCGGGCCGCGGCACCTGGACGCGCACCTACTTCGACCCGGAGCGCTACCGCGTCATCCTGTTCGACCAGCGTGGCTGCGGCCGCAGCACCCCGCACGCCGCAGATCCCGCGACCGACATGCGGCACAACACCACCGGGCATCTCCTCACCGACATGGAGCGGCTCCGGCGGCACCTGGGCGTCGACCGGTGGCTGCTGTACGGCGGCTCGTGGGGTTCCACGCTCATCCTCGCCTACGCCGAACGGCATCCCGAACGTGTGTCGGAGATCGTCATCTCCAGTGTCACCACCACCCGGCGCTCGGAGATCGACTGGCTGTACCGCGGGGTCGGCCGGTTCTTTCCCGAGCAGTGGGAACGCTTCCTCGCCGGCGCCCCGGGCACGCCCCGCGACGGGGACGTCGTCGCGGCGTACGCGCGGCTGATGGAACACCCCGACGCCGCCGTACGCGAGCGGGCGACGGCCGACTGGTGCGCCTGGGAGGACACGGTGCTGTCCGGCGAGACGAAGGGCGCCTCCCGCCCCTACGGCGACCGGCCCGCCTCGGCCCGGGTGGCGCTGGTGCGCATCTGCTCGCACTACTTCTCCCATGGGGCGTGGCTGGAGGAGGGCGCCCTGCTGCGCGACGCGCACCGGCTGGCCGGGATCCCGGGTGTCCTGGTCCACGGCCGGCTCGACCTGGGCGGACCACTCGACACGGCCTGGGAGCTGGCCCGCGCCTGGCCCGACGCCGAGCGGGTCGTCGTGGAGGACGCGGGCCATCTGGGCGGCGCCACGACACGCGGTCACGTCCTGGCGGCCCTCGATCGGTTCGCCGCCCCGTGAGACCCGATGTGCTCAGAAACCGGTGAGGGTGATCTTGCCGACGGCGGTTCCCGACTCCATGATCCGGTGGGCCTCCCGCAGATGGGCGGCGTTGATCACGCCCAGGTCCCGCGTGGCCGTGGTGACCAGGAGCCCCCGGTCCACCAGCCGCGCGATCTGGGTGAGGATGCGGTGCTGCGCCGCCATGTCCGGGGTCTGGAAGAGCGAGCGGGTGTACATGAACTCCCAGTGGAAGGAGATGCTCTTGGCCTTGAGCACGCCGATCGGCAGGGACTCGTAGTCGTCGATGGCGACGATGTGCCCGAACGGTTTGAGCAGGTCGGCGTAGGCGGTGAGGTTGCGTTCGGTGCCGGTGGTGCTGAAGACGTGGTCCAGGCCGTACGGCGCCGGTCCGGCCAGCTGCTCCTTCAACGGCTTGTGGTGGTCGACGACGTGGTGGGCGCCCATGCGCCGGGCGAAGTCGACGGTCTCCGGCCGGGACGCGGTGCCGATCACGGTGAGGCCGGTGAGGGTGCGGACCAGCTGCGTCACCATGGCGCCGACGCCGCCGGCCGCGGCGGTCACCAGCAGCGTTCCGGTCTGGTCCAGGGCGCCGAGGCGCAGGCCGAGGCGTTCGAAGAGTCCCTCCCAGGCGGTGAGGGAGGTCAGCGGGAGCGCGGCCGCCTCGGTGAAGGAGAGGGTGGCGGGTTTGCGGGCGACGATGCGCTCGTCGACGAGGTGGTAGCGGGAGTCGGCGCCGGGCCGGTCGATCGCGCCGGCGTAGTAGACCTCCTCGCCGACCGTGAACAGCTCTACCCGGTCGCCGACCGCGACGACGGTGCCCGCCGCGTCCCAGCCGAGCACCTTCGGCTCGCCGCCGGGGTCGTTGTTCTGACGCACCTTGTAGTCGACCGGGTTGACGGCGACGGCCTCGACCCGGACGAGCAGGTCGCGCGGCCCGGGGCGGGGGACGGGCAGCTCGACGTCCACCAGGCTCTCCTCGTCGTCGACCGGCAGGCTCTCGCGGTAGGCGACGGCGGGCATCGTCGTCTCGATCGTGCTCACGGTGGGCGGGCTCCTCGTTCTGGTTCGGGCGGTACGGGACTCGGCGCTGCACGGACTCGCGCAGGTCGGTAAACCTATTCGTGCGGTAGTGGTTACCCGCAAGGGCCACAGGTACCCATTGGGTACCGTAGGCCGATGACGACGCGCCCCTCGGCTTCCTGCACCGACCCCAAGGACGTCTATGCCGCCGCCTGTCCCTGCCGCGACATGCTGGACCTGCTCGCCAACAAGTGGAGCGCCCTCGCCCTGGGAGCGCTGGAGGGCGGTGCGCAGCGCTTCGGCGCACTGCGCACCCGCCTTCAGGGCGTGAGCCCGAAGGTGCTCACCCAGACTCTGCGCCGCCTGGAGGACCATGGCCTGGTCCACCGGGAGATCTACGCCGAGGTACCGGTCCGCGTGGAGTACAGCCTGACTCCGCTCGGCGCCGACGCCTGCGTTCCCCTCGCCCACCTGCGCTCCTGGGTGGAGCAGAACATCGACCGCTTTCCCCTGGAGCCGTGATCTGGCGGCCGCAAAAAGGGTTGGACGGGTGATGCTCGGGCTTGTAGCGTGCCGTTGACCGTGACACCGCCCGAGGAGGTGAGACCCATGAACGCTGTAGCGATGTGGGTGCTCCCCCTTCCCGTCACGGCCGGGCGACTGACGTAGGTGTCGCCGGGAGCGCCTCACCAACAAGGCACTCCCGAAAGGCGACACCATGCACTCTCAACAGGTCACCACCGACACCTTCGACGTGATCATTGCTGGATGCGGGCCGACCGGTGCGATGCTGGCCGCCGAACTGCGGCTGCACGACCTGCGGGTACTCGTTCTGGAGAAGGAAACCGAGCCCAAGTCGTTCGTCCGCATCGTCAGTCTGCACATTCGCAGCATCGAGCTGATGGCGATGCGCGGACTGCTGGATCGCATTCTCGAACACGGAAGGCGGCGTCCGGTCGGCGGATTCTTCGCCGCCATCGCCAAACCCGCGCCCAAGGATCTGGATTCCGCGCACGCCTATCTGCTGGGCATCCCGCAGCCGGTCCTCGAACGCCTGCTCGAAGAGCATGCGATCGAACTGGGTGTGCAGGTCCGGCACGGTTGTGCGGTGGCCGGTCTCGAGCAGGACGACGAGGGTGTGACCGTCGAGCTGGCCGACGGGGAACGGCTGCGTTCGCGCTATCTCGTCGGCTGTGACGGCGGGCGCAGTACGGTGCGCAAACTGCTCGGTGTCGGCTTCCCCGGCGAGCCCTCGCGAACCGAGACGCTGATGGGCGAGATGAAAGTGGGGGCGCCGCAGGAGGAGATCGCCGCCAAGGTGGCCGAAACCCATCGGCGATTCCAGCTCCGGCCCTTCGGCGAAGGGGTCTACAGCGTCGTGGTCCCGGCCGCGGGAGTCAGCGACCGTGCGGAACCGCCCACCCTCGAGGATTTCAAACGCCAGTTGCGCGCCATCGCCGGAACCGATTTCGGCGTGCACTCCCCGCGCTGGTTGTCTCGCTTCGGGGACGCCACCCGGCTGGCCGAACGGTATCGGGTCGGGCGGGTGCTGCTGGCCGGCGATGCGGCACACATCCATCCACCCACCGGCGGACAGGGCCTCAACGTCGGCGTTCAGGACGCGTTCAACCTCGGCTGGAAACTGGCCGCACAGATCCGCGGCTGGGCGCCGGAGACACTGCTGGACACCTACCAGGCCGAACGCCAGCCGGTCGCCGAGGACGTGCTGGACAACACCCGCGCCCAGATGGAGCTGCACTCCACCGAACCGGGCCCACAGGCCGTGCGCAGGCTGCTCACCGAGCTGATGGACTTCGACGAGGTGAACCGCCATCTGATCGAGAAGATCACCGCGATCGGCGTCCGCTACGACCTCGGCGAAGGCCCCGACCTGCTCGGCCGCCGCCTGCGCGACATCGACGTGAAACAGGGCCGCCTTTACGATCTGCTGCATCGCGGCCGCGGCCTGCTGCTGGACCGCACCGAACGCCTGACCGTCGGCGGCTGGTCGGACCGGGTCGATCACCTCGCGGATGCCACTGCGGGACTGGATGTTCCGTGCGTCCTGCTACGCCCCGACGGCCACGTCGCCTGGATCGGCGACGATCAGCAGGACCTGGACGACCACCTCTCCCGCTGGTTCGGCGAGCCCGCCGGCTGATCCTGCCGCCGTTCACCCCCACCGGTGCGGCCCGCTTTGACCTTCAAGCCGGTTGAAGGCCGACAATCTCGCTCATGGACGACTCCGAGGGGTTCGTGAGCATCGGTGCCTTCGCGCACCGGGTGGGGCTGGCGCCGAGCGCGCTGCGGTTCTACGACGACTGCGGCGTGCTGCGGCCGGCGTTCGTGGACGAGGCGACCGGCTACCGCTACTACCACCCCGACCAGGAGCCCCGCGCCGTCCTCGTACGGCGGCTGCGGAAGGCCGGGCTGCCGCTGACCGAGGCGACGCTGGTGCTGGACGGCCCCCGGGCGCAGGCCCGCGCCGTGCTGGAGGAACACCTGGAACGGGCGCGGGAGACGGCCGCGGCGGCGCGGTCGGCGATCGAGTCGATCCTGCGCGACCTGGCGCCGGGCGAGCCGGTGTGCGGGGCGCGGGTGGGCGGCGCGGAGCTGGCGAGCGCCGTTCGCCAGGTCGCGCCCGCCGTGGCCGACCCGGCGGTCGCCGGGGAGTTTCCCGTGCTCGGCGGGGTGCTGGTCGAGCTCGACGGGCAGGAGCTCCGCCTGGTCGCCACCGACCGTTACCGCCTGGCGGTGCGCACGCTGCGGGCGGAGCTCGTCGAGGGCGGCCCGGGCCGGGTCGTCGCCGACGCCGCGGCGATGAAGGAGGTCGCCGCCTGGGCCGTACGCCATGAGCAGGTCGAGGTGGAGCTCGACGGCTTCGGGGCGCGGGTCCGGGGCGGCGGCCGGGTACGGACGCTGCCGGCGGTCGAGGGGACGTTCCCCGACTACCGGATGCTCCTGGAGGACCGGCCCGCCGTACGGCACCGGCTGATCGCCGACCGGGCGGCGCTGCGGGACCGGCTCGCGGAGGCCGGTGAGACCGTCACCCTGCACGCCGAGGACCACCGCGTCCGCGTCGTCGGCGGCGAACCGCCCGAGGCCGCGGTGCCGGCGATCCGCATCGGCCCGCCGCTGTCGGTCGCCTTCGACCCGGTCGTGCTGGTCGCGGCCCTGGACGCCGGCGTGGGACCCGACGTCCTGCTGGAGGTCTGCGACCCGAGGTCGCCCGTTGTCGTGCGCTCCGCCGACCAGGGCAGCTTCACCACCTTGGTCATGCCGGTCCTGCCCCGGCCCGAACGACAGGCGTGAGGAGAGATACCGATGGATCCGCAGAACCCCGTCGTAGGGCTGTGCGCGGAGGGCATGCGCGCCGAGACCGAGGGCCGCGCCGCCGACGCGCGCGCGCTGTTCGAGCAGGCGTGGCGTACCGCCGCCGACGACTACGAGGCCTGTGTCGCCGCGCACTACCTGGCCCGGCACCAGCCGACGCCGCGGGAGACGCTCCGCTGGAACCAGGAGTGCCTGGAGCGGGCGAACCGGGTCGGCGACGAGCGGGTCACCGGCTTCTACGCCTCCCTGCACCTGAACCTGGCCAAGGCCCACCGGGACCTGGACGAACCCCAGGAGGCACGGCGGCACTTCACGGCCGCGGCCGCGCACGTGAACGACGCGCCGCCGGGCCCCTACGCCGACGGGCTCCGCTTCGCGATCGCCGAAGGGCTGCGCGAGGACGGCGCCGCCGAACGGGCGGACGACGACGCGCTGCGGGACCTGCTGCTGCGGCTGTGCGCGCGGCGGGACCTGCGGGCGCTCGGGCTGGTCCTGCCCGCCTACCTGGGTGACCTGGGGAGCGAGGAGGACCGGGCCCGGCTGGCCGGCGCCCTGCACACGCTGCACGCGACGCGGTGGCTGCCCGAGCGGGAGCAGGAGGCCCTGGGCCGGGTCATCGGCTCGCTCACCGCGGCCTGACGTCCGGCCCGGCGTTCAGCTCCGCCGGCGTGCCGTGGCGGCCAGGGAGCCCAGAAGCCGGAGCGCCTGGCTGCTCGGGGAGGCCGGTTCGGCGTGGTAGACGACGAGTTCCTGCCCGGGGCTGGAGCGGACGTCGAAGGTCTGCATCGTCAACGTCAGCGTTCCGACGTCGTGGTGGTGGAAGCGTTTGCGTTCGAGTGCCTTGCCGCGGGCGTCGTGGTGGGCCCATAGTTCGGCGAACTCGGGGCTTTGGTCGAGCAGTTCGGACAGCACCCGCCGGATGCGCGGGTCGTGCGGTGCCTTGCCGTAGCCGAGCCGGAAGCCGGCCACGGAGTTGCGTGCGACGTCGTGCCAGTCACGGTAGAAGGCGCGCGCGGCCGGGTCGGTGAACACGATGTGCATGAGGTTGCGCGAGTGCGACCAGTCGTGGAAGAGCGCGTCGGCGATGGCGTTCGAGGCGAGCACGTCGTAGGCGCGGTTGTAGACGATGGCGGGGTTGTCCGGCCAGGCGGCCATCAGCTGGAGGAGGCTCGGGTCGACGCGGTCGGGTACGGCGGCGACCCGGGCGCGCGGGCTGAGCCCGGCCAGGCGGTACAGGTGCTCGCGGCCGTCCTCGTCGAGGCGCAGGACGGCGGTCAGGGCGTCGATCACCTGCGCTGAGGGCGTGCGTTCGCGGCCTTGCTCGAGCCGGATGTAGTAGTCGACGCTGACACCGGCCAGCAACGCGACCTCCTCACGTCGCAGGCCGGGGACTCGCCGGTGGCCGACGCTGGACAGATCGGCCTCGCCCGGCGTGACCTGGGCCCGCCGGGCGCGCAGGTAGGCGCCGAGGTCGGAGGGTGTCATACCGACATCGTATGAGCGCGGGCCGGCCGGTTCCTGGGTGCGTTGCTCCCAGGAAGAGGGCGTCCTCCCGCATCGGTTCGGCGGGGCGCAGTGTTGAGGTCATGCCGACGAACCAGACACAGGAACGCCGGGCGGCCGACGGCAAGGTCGTTCTCGTCACCGGGGCCAGCAGTGGCATCGGCGCGGCCGTCGCCGCCCGGCTCGTACGCGAAGGACACCAGGTGGTCGCCGGGGCGCGGCGGACCGACCGGTTGCGGGCGCTCGCCGAGGACACCGCGGAGACGGCGGCCCGCTCCGGCGGGTCCCTGCATCCGGTGCGGCTCGACGTGACGGACCGCCGCGACGTCGCCGCCTTCACCGAGGCCGCCCGGGAACGCTTCGGGCGGGTCGACGTCTTCGTCAACAACGCCGGGGTCATGCCGCTGTCACGGCTCGACTCCCTGCTGGTCGATGAGTGGGACCGGATGGTCGAGGTGAACGTCCGCGGGCTGCTGCACGGGATCGCCGCGGTCCTGCCTCACTTCACCGCGCAGGGTTCGGGGCACTTCGTGACGGTCGCGAGCATCGGCGCGCACCAGGTCGTGCCGACCGGCGCCGTCTACTCCGGCACCAAGTACGCCGCCTGGGCGATCACCGAGGGACTGCGGCAGGAGAGCGATCCGGCGATCAGGGTCACGACCATCTCCCCGGGAGTGGTCACCTCCGAACTCGCCGACTCCATCACCGAGGAGGGAGCCGCGGAGGCCATGCGCACCTACCGGGCGCACGCGATCGGACCGGACGCCGTCGCCGGGGCCGTCTCCTACGCCCTCGCCCAGCCGGCCGACGTGGACGTCAACGAGATCGTCCTGCGGCCCGCCCGGCAACGCTGACACCCCTACCGACGATCGAGCAGAGGAAACATGACCACCAACCAGAACCTCCCGGCTTCCTGGGACCTCGGCGGAAGGGTCGCCGTCGTCACGGGCGCCGCGCGCGGCATCGGGCACGCCACGGCCACGCTGCTGCGGGAGCGCGGCGCCCGCCTGGTCGTCACCGACCGTTCCCCGGCTGTCCGGGAACTCGCCGCGAGCGACCCGGGCGACGTGACCGCGCTCGTCGGTGACGTGGCCGACGAGGAGTTCGCGCGGTCGACCATGCGCGCGGCCACCGACCGGTTCGGCCGGCTCGACATCCTGGTCAACAACGCGGGCCGTACGCTGAACAAGCCGATCACCGAGACCAGCGTCGAGGACTTCGAGGACATCCTGCGGGTCAACGCCGGCGGCAACTTCGTCTAGGCGCGCGAGGCCTTCCGGGTGATGGAGGCCGCCGGCGGCGGCGCGATCGTCTCGATCGCCTCGGTCTCGTCGGTCGTCGCGTTCGCCACGCAGACGGCCTACGCCGCCTCCAAGGGCGCCCTGGCCCAGATCACGCGGGTGCTGGCCATCGAGGGCGGCCCCAAGGGCATCCGCTCCAACGCCGTGCTGCCCGGAGTCATCGACACCGACATCATGGCCGGCGTCGTGGACGACGGCCGGGCGATGCTCGCCTCGTTCGGCGACGCTCACCCGATCGGCCGGATCGGGCGTCCCGAGGAGGTCGCCGAGACCGTCGCCTTCCTCGTGTCCGACGCCGCGAGCTTCGTCACCGGCGCGCTCGTGGCCGTCGACGGCGGATGGACCGCCCAGTGAGCGGCCGCACCGGCGGCGGGGCCGTGTTCGTCGTCGGCGCGGGACCGGGCATCGGCGCCTCGGCGGCCCGCCGCTTCGCCCGTGAGGGCCACCCGGTCGGGCTCATCGCCCGCGACCGGGCCCGCGTCGAGGGCATCGCCGATGTCCTGCGCGGCGGCGGACACCGCGCCGCCGCGGCCACGGGCGACATCACCGACCCCGGCGACATCGCCCGGGCGCTCGGCGAGCTGACCTCGGCCCTCGGGGTTCCCGAGGTCGTCTGTTTCAGCCCGCTCCCGGACGTCCGCCTCATCCGGCCCGTCCTGGACACGACCGCCGAAGACGTCGCAGGCGCCCTGGCGCTGACGGTCGTGGGCGCCACCGCCGTCGTCCAGGCCGTCCTGCCGGGGATGCTGGAGCGCGGCTCGGGCACGCTGCTGTTCACCACCGGCGGCGCGGCCGTACGGCCCAGCCCGGAGCGCGCCGTCAGCGCGGTCGTCTACGCCGGGCTGAGCAGTTACGTCGACCTGCTCGCGCAGGCGCTGCCGCCACGGGGGATCAACGTCGGCCGCGTCACCATCGTCGGCGCCGTGGGGCCGGGGCTCACCCACGAACCCGACGACGTCGCGGAACACCTGTGGCGCCGGCACGCCTCGCCGGCGGAGACGGTGACCGTACTGACCTGAGGTCAGCCCGCCTCGTCCGGCACGCCCACCGGCTGCTGGGAGCGGTGGCTCACGAGCCCCCGCTCGTTCAGGTCCTGCCCGCCGGCGGTCCCGAGCGGCGGGAACTGGAGGACATCGCCCGGCTGGGCCGGGAGAAAGGCGCGATGCGCGCGTTCGCCGCGTTCGGCGCGATGACGATGCCTCGCCCGCCGTGGATCTTCCGCTCCGCGGGGGGACAGGCGGCGCTCGTCCTCGCCGATCGGCTCGGTGTGTCCTGTGCGCGGTTCCCCGGAGGTCACACGGCTTACCAGCAGGGCCCGGAGGAGTTCGCGACTCGGCTCACCGCGATTCTGGACCGGTGTTCCTCCGCTGCCTGCGGGAGTACACCCTCGGGCACGCCCAGAGCGTCGCCGTGCTGCGGCTCGGGGCCGCCGCCCGCAGCCGAAAGCCCAGCCCCGGCGAGCCCGACGACAACGTGCCGGCCGAGGCCGCCGACGTCACCGAACCCGACGACCACTTCGAACTCGGCCTGGCCGCGATGCTGGACGGCTTGCAGTCGGCGCAGGCCGCCAACACCGGATGAAGGCTCACGGCCGACGCGGGTTCTCGTTCCCTTGAGCAACCCAGCGATCGAACCGTCACGAGGTCCCGGCCGTCCGATGCTGCTCAAGGGCCGCGTCACCGGCGGTGGTGTAGCGGGTGAGGGCGGGCACGGCGAGGCGGAGCAGGCCGGCGCCCAGCAGGACGGTGAGGCCACCGCCGACCGCGCTGACGGCCGGGGAGGTCAGCGAGGCGAGGGCACCGGCGCGGAAGTTGCCGACCTGGGGCCCGGCGGCGCCGATGACGAAATCGACGCCGGTGACCCGCCCGCGGAACCCGTCGGGCGTGGCGAGTTGCACGATCGTGGAGCGGACGATGACGCTGATCGTGTCGGCCGCGCCCGCGATGACCAGCAGCGGCAGGCCGAGCCACAGCGTGCGGGCCAGACCGAACCCGGCGATGGCGGCGCCCCAGACCGTCACGCTCGCCAGCAGGGCCCGGCCGGGCCGGGCGATGTGCCCGACCGCGCCGGACAGCGCCGATCCGGCCAGCCCGCCGACGCCGGGCGCGGCGGTGATGAGGCCCAGGGTGGAGGCGGCGCCGCCGAAGTGGGCGGCGTTCAGGGCGGGGAACAGCGCGAACGGCATGCCCAGGACCATCGCGTCGATGTCGGCGAGGAAGACGCCGGCCAGGATCGGCCGCCGGCGGATGAACCGCAGTCCGTCGGCGACGGCGGCGATGCCCGGCCGGGCCGGGCCGCCCTGCGGCGGCATGGCGGGCAGGCGGGCCAGCGCGTACAGGGTGCCGGTGAAGCTGACGACGTCGGCCAGGTAGCACAGCCGCAGGCCACCGGCGGAGGCGACGACCCCGGCCAGCGCCGGGCCGGCCATGAGGCCGACCTGGAAGGACAGCTGGGTCAGCGCGACCCCGGCCGCGACCTGCCCGGCGGGCAGCAGCCGCGGCACGAAGGTGCGGCGCGCGGGCGCGCCGACCGTCCCGAGCAGCGCCTGGACGGCCACGAGTGTGTACAGCGGCCACAGCGCCCGGAGGCCGGCGAACGCCTGGGCGGCCAGGAGCGTGGAGACCACGATGGAGCCGATGTTGGTGACCAGGACGAGACGGCGGCGGTCGACCGCGTCGGCGAAGGATCCGCCGAACAGCCCGAGCAGGATCATCGGCAGGCCCGAGGCCAGCCCGACCGCGCCGACGGCGGCCGAGGAGTGCGTCGTGCGGTAGATCTGCAGGGTCACCGCGAAGGTCGTCATCTGCCCGCCGACGACCGACAGGGACGATCCGACCCACAGGCGGCGGAAGTCCGCCGACCCGCGCAGCGGGCGGATGTCCAGTACCAAGCGGCGATGCCCGGCCACGTCTCATCCCCTCGATCCGCGTACGGTGGGTGCGACATGCGCACGATCACGCACTCCGGCGAGTACGAGCTGGACGTCCGGCGTTCGCGGTTCGTCTGCGCGCTCGCCCGCGTCACCACTGAGGCGGAGGCGCAGGAGTTCATCGCCGGGCGCCGCAGGACCCACCACGACGCGACCCACAACTGCACCGCCTATGTCCTCGGTGAGCATGGCGACCTTACCCGCAGCAACGACGACGGGGAACCGGCCGGCACGGCGGGGCGGCCGATGCTGGAGGTCCTGACGCGCCGTGAGCTGACCGGGACGGTCGCCGTCGTCAGCCGGTACTTCGGCGGCGTGAAGCTGGGCGCGGGCGGCCTGGTCCGCGCGTACGGGCAGGTGGTGCGCGCCACGATCGACCGGGTGGGGATGGTCGAGCGGCAGGCGGTGGTGACGGTGACGGTGGTGGCCGACCATGCTCTCGCCGGGCGGCTGAGCCGTGACCTGCACGCCTCGGCCTACACCCCGGCCGGGTCCCGGTACGGGGCGCGGGCCGAGCTGGACGTGCTGGTGCCGGAGGAGGAGCTGGCGGCGTTCGACGCGTGGGTGGCCGCGGCCGCCGGCGGACGGGTGCGGACCCGCCGCGGCCCGGTCGGACACGTGGACGTGCCGATCATCTGATGATCGTCGGATTGTTGCCAGAAGTTGTCAGGTACGGGCGGCAGGATCGAGGCGTTCCACCGACGAAGGGAAGACATCGATGACCGCCATAGCCTCGCTCGCCATGATCAACCTCGATTGCGCCGACCCGCGCGCGCTCGCGGAGTTCTACCACGGCGTCTTCGGCTGGGAGATCACGCACAGCGAGGATGAGTACGCCATGGTCTCCGACGGGCAGACCTCGATCGGGTTCGGCCGCGTCGAGGGGTTCGCCCCGGCGGACTGGCCGGCCGAGTCCACGCCCAAGCGTTACCACCTCGACCTGTACGTCGACGATCTGGACAAGGCGGTTGCGGCCTGCCAGGAGCTCGGCGCGACGCTGCCGGACACCCAGCCGGGCGGTGACCGCTGGCGCGTGCTGCTGGACGTCGCCGGGCACCCGTTCTGCCTGTGCCCGCGCGCCTCGTAGGCACGATGGTCACGCGCGCGCCGTGTCCGGTTCGGGCCGGGCACGGCGCAGCGGGAACAGCAGGGCGGGCAGCAGGGTCAGGGCGGTGAAGGCCAGCACCCACCAGAAGGCGGCGTCGAACGCCGCGGACGGCGCGCCGCGGTGGTGGGCCAGCCGGTGTTGCAGGATCGCGGTGAGCACGGCCGCGCCGACGGACGCGCCGACCGTCTGCACCGTGGTGATGGCGCTGGTCGCGCCGGGGATCTGGGCGGGCGCGAGCCCTTCGTAGGCGGCGGCCGAGACCGGGACGGCGACGGCCGCGACGCCCATGCCCCAGACCAGCAGCACCGCGCCGAGCGCGACGCCGCCGGTGTGCGGGCCGACCCGGGTGAAGGCCAGGGTGCCGAGGGTGGTGATCGCGATGCCGGCCAGGACGACGGGCCGGGCGCCGATCCGGTCGGTGAGCCGGCCGGTGACGGGCAGGGCGAGCATGGTGCCCAGGCTCTGCGGGGCCAGCAGCAGCCCGGCGGTCAGCGCGCCGTGGCCGCGTACCTGCTGGTAGTACAGCGGCATCAGGATCATCACCCCGAAGACCGACAGCCGGGACAGGAAGTTCAGCGTCGAGGCGGCCGCGAAGGGCCGGTGGGCGAACAGGCGCAGGTCCAGCAGCGGGGCGACCCGCCGCCGGCGCAGCCCGTGGACGGTGAACGCGGCCAGCAGTACGACGCCGGCGGCCAGCAGCGGGATCCGGGCGGTACGGGCGGACACCCCGTACAGGGTCAGGGCGAGCGCGGGCGCCAGCAGCGCCAGGCCGGTCAGGTCCAGCCACCGCGCGCCGGGTTCGCGCGGCGGGGCGGCCGGGATGCCGCGCCGGGCGAGCAGCAGGGCGAGCAGGCCGATGGGGATGTTGACGTAGAAGATCCAGCGCCAGTTACCGGCGTCGATGATCAGGCCGCCGACCAGCGGGCCCAGGATGGGCGCCAGCTGCCCGGGCACGGCCACCAGGGCCATGACGCGCCCGCGCCGGTCGGGGCCTGCCGCCTGGGCGAGGATCATCATGCTCAGCGGCACGATCATGCCGCCGCCGACGCCCTGCAGGGCGCGGAAGGCGATGAGGGCGCCGGCGGACCAGGCCAGGCCGCACAGCGCCGAGCCGATGAGGAAGACCGCCAGCGCGAACCGCCACATGGCGCGGGCGCCGAAGCGTTCGGCCAGCCGGCCGGTGACGGGGATGACCGTCGCGATGGCCAGCAGGTAGGCGGTGCTGACCCACTGGATCGTGGTGACCGAGGTGTGGAACGCGCGGGTGAGGCCGGCCAGGGCGACCGCGACCATCGTCATGTCGAGCATCGCGGTGACGGTGCCGACGATGACGGTGATCCCGAGCCGGAGGAGGGCGGGATCGAGGCGGGCGGGCGGTGTGCGGGACGTGGTGTCGACCATGGAGGCGACACTACACCGTGCAGTGTAGAAGAGCTACACTCCACGGTGTAGCCGAGGAGAGGGGACCCGTGCCCGACACGACCGCCCTGCGTCCGGGGTCGCCCGCCAAGCGCGCCGCGATCATCCGCGCGGCGCTTGAGGTGTTCGTCCGCGAGGGGTACGCGCGCGCCAGCGTCGACGCGATCGCCGAGGCCGCCGGGGTCTCCAAGCGCACGATCTATGACTATTACGGCGGCAAGGAGACCTTGTTCCTGTCGGCGGTGCGCGAGACGGCGGCGGCGCAGGCGGCGGCCTTCGGCGACCTGCTGGACCGTACGCTGGGCGAGGTCACGGACGTGGCGGCGGCGCTGACGGCGTTCGGCCGCGCGTTCGCCACGGAGATGGCCCGCTCGGCCGAACGCGCCGCGGTGATGCGCCTGGTGATCGCCGAGGCGTCCCACTTCCCGGACCTGATCCACGCCGAGCCGCGGGACCGCCCGGTCCAGAGCGCGCTGGCCGCCCGGCTGGCCGAACTGGGCGAGCAGGGCCTGCTGGAGATCGACGACCCGCTGGAGGCGGCCGAGTTCCTGGGCGTGCTGGTCACCGGCCCGGTCAACAACCGGTCCTGGTACGGCACGGTGCATCTGGACCAGGAGGAGATCGACCGCCTGGCCGCCGCGGGTGTCCGCGTCTTCCTGCGCGCCTACGGCCGCTGACCCCCGCGCGGCACCCATCATCGGCGAACCATTCGCCGCCATTGCTCCCGACGTCAATGGTCTGTGCACTCAGCGTAAATGACGCCCGGGTGACTCCAGGTGCACAATCGGACTCATCTCACCGAACGCACCGCGGAGAAAACCGAAATGGGGGGTCACGCTCGACTTGATCCGCACTGACCACCGCTGAACACGTCCACATCTCGCCACGAGGGGAGAATTCGTTGTTCAAGATCCACGCTCTTGCCATCGCGACGATATTCGCGGCGGTATGCACCGCCATCGGGCCGGGAGCCATGGCGGCGAGCGACAACTCGCCCGTGACTCGAACGCCAAGTCCGGCCGAAGACGGCATACCGGAGACTTTCGCCGCACACCGCATGTCACCGGAAGAATGTGCGCACCTCCATAATGCGCACCCAGGTACGCCCTGTGGCACGCTCTCCGAGAAGACCGTCACCGAGTACGGCGTCACGATGCGGGCCGAAGATGAGCACGGCGTGGTCCTGGGCAGTCAGACGATCATCAGCGACCACCCGATCGGCGACGATGACCAGGCCGTCGAACCCGATCCCGTGTGCCGGAAAAGCGATGCGATGTGCGCCGATGGCGCCGGGTGGAAGGGTTGGAAGGCCTCTTCGGGCTGCCGCTCGGCCTACGCCTGGATCCAGGAGAAGAGCTCGATGTTCAGGACGGTCTTGTACCGGTACGAGCACGACATGTACTACTGCTTCAAAAAGAAGCGGATCACGTCGCACTCCGAAGACTCCAAGATCACCAAGAACGACGGCCAGTCCTACCTTCGTGGCACCAAGTACTTCCGCTACTTCTACAACTTCGCCAACATGGGAAGCAGAAGCGGCTATGCCAGCAAGGGCACCGGCTCCATCGAGCGGTGCTGGGTCCACTATGGTTGCGTCGGTGTCCACTATCCGCATGTGGACCTGTACGCTCATGCGGACGGAACCTGGTACTGGAGCACCCAGGTCTAGAATGTGATCGCAGAGCGGACGCAACCCGAACAACGCAGCAGGAGGTTCCCGCGCGAATAGGCGGGAGCCTCCGCAATCCGTGCGGAGCAATCGTGCGCATCCTCAAGACAGCAATCGCCTTCCTCGCCGTCCTCGTCCTGCCCGTCGCTCTCCTTCCTTTCAGCATCGGGCCCGGCGAAATCGCCATAATCGGCATTCTTGCCATACTCGCTGGATACATCACATACCAACGTTCTGCGCCGAAAACAGAACGACCCGGAGGAGAAGGCAACACCTCCGCGTAGCCCGGCGCGCGTGTACGGCGGTCAGGGCAGTACGACGACCTTCCCGGCGGCCTGGTCGTTCTCCATGTGGCGGTGGGCCGCGACGATGTCGTCCAGGCCGAAGACCCGGTCGAGGTTGGGCCGGTAGACGCCGGCCTCGACCTGCTGGACGATCCGCCGCAACAGGGTCGCGCCCGCGCCGCCCTTGAGATCGTCGCTGTGGAAGGCCGTGAGCCTGGTCCCGGACGGGATCATCGCGATCGGTTCGAAGTCCGGGATCAGCCAGCCGCTGAGCGAGCCCGCCACGCACACCGTCCCGCCGCGGCGGACCAGGCGCAGCGAGTCCGCCGCCGTGCTCGCCCCGACCAGGTCCAGCACGTGTTCCGGGCCGTCGGGCCAGATCGCGTGCACGTCGTCCGTCAGTGATCCGCCGGTGTCGAGGAGCGCGTGGTCGACGCCGGCCGCGGTGAGCGCGTCGGTCTTGTCCTGCCGCCGGGTCGTGGCCGCGGTCTCGACGCCGTAGCCGGCCGCGATCGACGCGGCCGCCATCCCCACCGAGGAGGTGCCGCCGCGGATCAGCAACCGTCCCCGGTCGCCCGGCGTGATTCCCAGCGCGTCCAGCGCGCCCTGCGCGGTCAGGTACGTCTCGGGCAGCGCCGCCAGGACGTCCCAGGGCAGCGTGGTGGTGACCGGCATGAGCAGCGCGTTCGGCAACAAGGCGTACTCCGCGTAGCCGCCGTCGAACTCCCGGCCCATCTCGCCCATCACCGCCGCGACGGTCGTCCCGGCCGGCAACGCGGGGTCGGTGGAGACCGCGACGACTCCCACGCATTCGATCCCGAGGATCCGCGGGAACCTCACGTTCGGGGAGTGCCCCTGCCGGGTCCTCAGCTCCGACCGGTTCAGGCCCGCGCCCTTCACCCGCACCAGGCTCCAGCCCGCCCGGACCGCCGGGACCGGCACCTCACGGATCCGCAACACCTCCGGGCCGCCCGCCTGGACGCAGACCGCCGCTCGCATGGTCGTACCGCCTGAGTAAAGATCATCGTGCATGCGTCCACTGTCGCCGGACGGCACGGTGACCGGCCACCGGTAAAGTGCCAACTTATGCCCGTTGGCCGCCAACCTGCCCGACCTGGTCCGACGTCGCGGCTGTGGCCCTCCGGAGGGGCGCACCTGTGGCCGTCGGGGGGCACCAGCTCGGCGCACTCCCATCCACGCGGCCACCTGGTGTACGCGGCGCGTGGCGTCCTGTCGGTGCACACCGAGCGCGGCACGTCGATCGTCCCGGCCAATCGCGTGGGCTGGATCCCGTCCGGGTTCGCGCACTACCACCGCGCGCACGGCGACACCGACATGCGGATCCTGTTCCTGCCCGCGTCCCTGGCCCGGCTCATGCCCGGGCATCCGGCCGTGTTCCTGGTCTCGGACCTGGCCCGCGAGATCCTGCTCACCCTCACGGGGCCGCGCAATTACGACCGCGCGGCGGGCGGGTACGACCGGGCGGCGCGCGCTCGCCTCCGCCGCGTCCTCGTCGACGAACTCCCCGAGGCGCAGGAGCAGCCGCTCCAGCTGCCCGAACCCCGCGATGACCGGCTCCGGGCCCTCGCCCGGATCCTGTACGAAGAGCCGGCGGACAACACCTCTCTGGCCGAACTCGGGCGCAGGGCCGGTGCCAGCGCCCGCACGCTCAGCCGGTTGTTCCAGGGCGAACTCGGCATGACCTTCTATCAGTGGCGCACCCAGCTACGCGTCTACCACGCGCTCGTCCTTCTCGCCGACGGCCACGACACGACCCGCGTCGCCCACGCCTGCGGCTGGGCGAACCCCAGCGGCTTCATCGCCGCGTTCACCGACGTCATCGGCACCACGCCGGGCCGTTACCGGCGCCGCACCCCCTGATCGTCCGGGTTCTCACATCGCCGGTGTGTCCGGTGTGGGGCGGATGTAACCGGGCGCGGCGTCCGGCGTCACACGCGAGAAACGGGCGTTTCGTACGTTCGGCGGCGCTGTCGGATGTGACGAGGGGGCCGTTCGTTGACCGTGAGGGACCCGCGGGCCATCGCCAAGGTGCGGACGGTCTGCTCGTACTGCGGGGTCGGCTGCGGGATGGTCCTGGACGTCGCGACGGGCCCGGACGGGCGCCGTACGGTGGTCAGGGCCGCCGGGGACAAGGCGCATCCGGCGAACTTCGGCCGCCTGTGCACCAAGGGGGCCACGACCGCGGACGTGCTGGCCGCGCCCGGAAGGCTCACCGCGGCGCTGGTGCGTCCCGAGCGCGGCGCCGAGCCGGCACCGACGGGGGTGGACGCGGCGATCGCCGCCACGGCCGGGCGGCTGCGGGAGATCATCGACCGGCACGGCCCGGACGCGGTCGCGCTGTACGTGTCGGGGCAGCTGAGCCTGGAGGCGCAGTACCTGGCGAACAAGCTCGCCAAGGGTTTCATCGGCACGAACCAGATCGAGTCGAACTCGCGGCTGTGCATGGCCAGCGCGGGCACCGGCTACAAGCTGTCGCTGGGCGCCGACGGGCCGCCCGGCTCCTACCAGGACTTCGACGCGGCCGACGTGTTCCTCGTCATCGGCTCCAACATGGCCGACTGCCACCCGATCTTGTTCCTGCGGATGATGGAGCGGGTGAAGGCGGGCGCCAAGCTGATCGTCGTCGATCCGCGGCGCACCGCGACCGCCGACAAGGCCGACCTGTTCCTGCGGATCAGGCCGGGTACGGACCTGGCACTGCTGAACGGCCTGCTGCACCTGCTCGCCGAGGGCGGGCACCTGGACGAGTCCTTCATCGCCGACCGTACCGAGGGCTGGGAGGCGACGGCGGAGCTGCTGGCCGACTACCCGCCCGCCGCCGTCGCCGAGATCACCGGCATCCCCGAGCAGGACCTTCGTACCGCGGCCGAGTGGATCGGGTCCGCCGGGGAGTGGATGAGCTGCTGGACGATGGGGCTCAACCAGAGCACCCACGGCACCTGGAACACCAACGCCCTGATCAACCTGCACCTGGCCACCGGCGCGATCTGCCGGCCGGGCAGCGGCCCGTTCTCCCTGACGGGCCAGCCCAACGCCATGGGCGGCCGGGAGATGGGCTACATGGGTCCCGGCCTGCCCGGCCAGCGTTCGGTGCTGGTGGAAGCCGACCGCGCGTTCACCGAACGGCTGTGGGGCCTGGCGCCGGGCACCATCCGCGAGGACGGTGCCGGCAAGGGAACCGTCGAGATGTTCCAGCGGATGGCCGGCGGCGACATCAAGGCCTGCTGGATCATCTGCACCAACCCCGTCGCCTCGGTCGCCAACCGCAGGACCGTCATCGACGGGCTGGAGGCGGCCGAGTTCGTGGTGACCCAGGACGTCTTCGCCGACACCGAGACCAACGCCTACGCCGACGTGGTCCTGCCCGCCGCCCTGTGGACCGAGACCGAGGGCGTGCTGGTCAACAGCGAACGCGACGTCACACTCGCCCGGCCGGCCGCCGACCCGCCCGGTGAGGCACTGCCGGACTGGCTGATCATCGCCCGGGTGGCCTGCGCGATGGGCTACGCGGACGCCTTCTCCTACGCGAGTGCGGAGGAGGTCTTCGAGGAGCTCAAGGGCGCCTGGAACCCGGCGACCGGCTATGACCTGCGCGGCGTGACCTACCAGCGGCTGCGGGCCACCCCCGTGCAGTGGCCCGCCCCGGACCCGGGCGGCCCCGACCGCAACCCGATCCGGTACCTGGACGGGGACGGGCCGGTCTTCCCGACCGCGAGCGGCCGGGCGGTGTTCTTCGCCCGCCCGCACGTGCCCGCCGCCGAGATGCCCGACGACGCCTTCCCGTTCGTCCTCAACACCGGACGCCTGCAGCACCAGTGGCACACCCTCACCAAGACCGGCAAGGTCGCCAAGCTCAACCGGCTCAACCCGGCCCCGTTCATCGAGGTGCATCCGCGGGACGCGCGGGAACTGGGCATCGGCGAGGGCGACCAGGTGGAGGTCGCCTCCCGGCGCGGCCGGGCCGTGCTGCCGGCGGTGGTGACCGAACGCGTGCGGCCCGGCTGCTGCTTCGCGCCGTTCCACTGGAACGACCTGTTCGGGGAGTACCTGAGCATCAACGCGGTGACCAGCGACGCGGTCGATCCGCTGTCTTTTCAGCCGGAGTTGAAGGTGTGCGCGGTGTCGCTGGCCACGGTCGCCGCGCCGTCCCCTGGTGGCACCCGGACGCTCGTGCCGGCCGGGGCGGCTTCGGCGGCGGCCGTCTTCGGGGTGCGGGACGTGGCCCCGCCGGTACTGACCGAGCCCGAACGCCGCTACCTCGCCGGGTTCCTGGAGGGGCTGGAGTCGGGGGCGCCGGGCGTTCCCGTGCTGCCGCCCACGGCGCCGTTCAGCCGGGACACCGCCCTGTGGGTGAACGGTGTCCTGGCCGGCCTGCGCTCGCGGGTCCCGTGGTCCGCGGACGAACCCGCGGCGGACGCGAAGGGCGCCGGCCGTGAGGTCGCGGTGCTGTGGGCGTCCCAGACGGGCACCGCCGAGGAGTTCGCCGCGATCGCCGCCGAACGGCTCACCGGCGCCGGGCACCGGGTCACCGTCCGTTGCATGGACGACGCCGAGCCGCGGTCGCTGCCGTCCGCCGACCTGCTGCTGATCAGCAGCACGTTCGGCGACGGGGACGCACCGGACAACGGCTCGGGTTTCTGGGACGCCCTGGCCTCCGAGGACCTGCCGCGCCTGGACGGGGCCCGCTATGCCGTCCTGGCCTTCGGCGACTCCTCCTATGACGACTTCTGCGGGCACGGGCGCCGCCTGGACCGGCGTCTGGAGGAGCTGGGCGCCGTACGGCTGGCCCCGCGTACCGACTGCGAACCGGACTATGAGGCCTCCGCCCAGGCCTGGCTGGAACAGGTCCTGTCCGCCCTGGGGGCTCCTTCACCGGCCGTGACCGTCCCGGGGCCCGCGCCCGCCGCCCGGCCCGCCGGAGCGGGTGTCACGACGGCCCGGCTCACCGGCAACCGGCTGCTCAGCGGCCCAGGGTCGGGCAAGGAGGTCCGGCGGTTCACCTTCGACCTGCGCGACGGCGACGTCCCGCCGGTCTACCAGGCCGGTGACGCGCTGGGGGTGCGCCCGGTCAACTGCCCGGACCTGGTGGCCGAGTGGCTGGCCGTCACCGGACTGGACTCCGGCACCGCCGTCGAGCTCGACCGCGTCGGCGAGGTCCCGCTCGGGGAGGCCCTCCACCGGCACCTGGACATCACCAGTATCACCCCGGACCTGCTGCGTTTCATCACCGAACGCACCGGCGACCGCGGGCTGAAGAGGCTGCTGCGCCCGGACAACAAGGGCCAGCTCGCCCAGTGGTCCTGGGGACGTCAGGCCGTCGACGTGCTCGCCGAGCATCCGGTCCGCGCCACCGCCGGGGAATGGGCGCAGGTCCTGGGCCGCCTGCGTCCCCGCCTGTACTCGATCTCCTCCAGCCCGCTCACCCAGCCGCACGAGGTCGCGCTGACGGTCTCGGTCGTCCGGTACGGCAACCCCCGCGGCCGCGCCCGCAAGGGCGTCTGCTCGACCTTCCTCGCCGACGCCGCCCCCGGCTCCCCGATACCGGTCCACATCCAGCGTTCCGCCCACTTCCGGCCCCCGTCCGATCCGGCCACCCCCATGGTGATGGTCGGCCCGGGCACGGGGATCGCGCCGTTCATCGGCTTCCTGCATGAACGGCGCGCCCGTGGTCACCGCGCCCCCAACTGGCTGTTCTTCGGTGAGCAGCACCGCGCCAGCGACTTCTACTACCAGGAGGAGCTGACCGCCCTGCGGGACGAGGGCTACCTGGACCGGATCGACACCGCCTTCTCCCGTGACCAGCGCGCCCGGATCTACGTCCAGGACCGCATGCGCGAGCAGGGGCACCGGCTGTGGTCCTGGCTCCAGGACGGCGCCCACCTGTACGTGTGCGGCGACGCCTCACGCATGGCCAAGGACGTGGACCGGGCGCTGCGCGACATCGCCGTCACCCACGGCGGGCTGAGCGCCGACGGCGCCGCCGCGTACCTCAAGCAGCTCACCGCCGCCCGGCGCTACGTCCGCGACGTGTACTGACCGGATGATGCCTCAGGCCGGGTGGGCGGCATTGAGCCGGCCGGCTTCGCCGGCCCGGCCGAGCCGTTCGAGGGCGCGGGCGAGCGCGTGCGCCGCGGAGACACGCAGCGGCGATTCGGGCGGGGCGGAGTCGAACGCGGCTCGCAGCACCGGCTCGGCGAGGTCGGGCCGGTCGGCGTCGAGGAGGACGCCGCCGTGCAGCAGATCCATCTCCGCCGCCTCGGCCGGCCGGCCGAGTCGCCGGAACGCCGCCGCCGCGCGCGCGGCCCGGTCCGTGGCCTCCTGGGTACGGCCGGCGCCGGCCAGGATGTGCGCGGCGCTGCGGAAGGTCAGCGCCCAGCCGTTGGTCAGCTGCGCGGCGGGTTCGGGCGGCAGCGCGCGGGTGGCCTGTTCGGCCTGGGCCAAGGCGGTGAGGGCCTGCTGTCCCTCGCCGGCCCAGTGCAGGGACAGCGCCTCGGCCGCGCGGCACAGGGCGGTCAGGTGCGGGTTGCCGAGCCGGGCGGCGACGTCACCGGCCGTACGGTAGGTCTGTGCCGCCTTGGCGTCCTGGTCGAGCAGGTCGTGGATCTGCGCGGTGGGGATGAGGGCGTTGACGAGCAGCAGCGGGTCGTCTCGCGTGCGGGCGTCGCCCGCCAGCTTGTCGTACTCCTCCAGGGCGAGGGTGTGGTCACCGAGCATGCGGTAGCCCTCGGCGAGCAGGAGACGGTTGTCGTCGGCGATCCGCGGCCGGTCCAGCCGGCCGAGTTCGCGCAGCCGGTCCAGCCACGCGGCGACGTCGTCGGCCGCCTGCACGGCGTCCTCGATGCGACCGGCCGCGCGGTAGGCGACGGCGAGTTCGTATCCCTGCTCGGCGGTGTCGTCGTCGCGGGACCGGGCCTCGCCGACCGCGTCGATGAGGTCCTCCAGCGCGTCGGCCGGCCGTCCGGCGCCGATGAGCGCGAGGCCGCGGCGGTACCGCAGGTAGCCGCGGAGCCGCGCGGGCGCGGCCGGGGGGAGCGCGGCGAGTTCCCGTTCGACCATGGCGAGGAAGAGTCCCGGGGTGCCCGCCCGGTCGTGCGCCTTGCGCGTGGCCTCATGGGCGGCGATCAGCCGGCCGGGGGAGCCGGCGGCGGTGAAGGCGCCCCGCGCGACGTCGGCCAGGGCCATCACCTGCGCGGGCGCGGCGTTGTCGAACTCGCGCCAGCGCGCCTCGGTGAGGGCCAGCGAGCCGATGAGGACCGCGTCGCCGGCGAGCCGGGCGTGGTGGGCGCCGCGGGCCAGCGCGCGGTAGGCGTCGTTGTCCTGCCGGGCCTGGACGAGCGAGCGGGCGTGCAGCAGCTCACCGTAGGCGATCATCTGGTGGTCGCCGGTGCGGTGAAGTTCCCCGACGGCCCGCGCGACCGTCTTCACCCCTTTCCTGGGCTGGTCGTGGCGGCTCAGCCAGTGACCGAGCCGGCACAGGCACACCAGGTGGCGCAGGTGGTCCCCGGCCTGGCGGTGGGCGTCGGCGGCCCACTGGAACCGGTTCTCGGCCTCGGCGTCGTCGTCGGCGGCGAGCAGTGCGGTGAGTTCGGTGTGCCGCGCGGCCAGGTGCGGCGGGGGCGTGCCGACGGCGTCCAGGCAGCGGCGCGCCTCGGTGCGCTCTTCTCGCTGCTCGTGCCATTCGGCCTGGTTCAGCAGCGTCTCGGGCGGTGTTCCGGGCGGGATCGGCGCGGGCCGGGGCGCCTTGCGGGCGGTCGGGGTGAGCGGCAGGAAGTCGGTGACGGGTGCGGCGGCCAGCCGCGCGCGGATCCGGTCGCCCTGGTGGGTGGTGCCGTTGCGCCGGTCGAAGCGGGCGGCCAGCTCCCGCGCGGTGGTCTCCATCTCCTGGTGCAGCTCCGCCAGGGTCCAGGTGAGGTCCGATCCGGACCCGCGGACGGTTTCGGCGCCCCGGCCCGCCTCGACGAGCCGCCGCAGCAGGACCGCCCCGGCGGTGGCGAACTCCATCTTGCCGTTCGGCCGGTTCAGCGTGGGGTAGCCGCCGAGGTGTTCCCGCAGCGCGGACAGGCCGGTCTCCTCGTTGCCGGTCAGCGCGCAGAACTCCACTTTCATGCCGCCGTACTCGAACCGGTAGACGTCCTGGTACATCGCCCGGCGGGCCCGGTGGAAGGCCGTGGCGGCCTCCTCGAAGCGGCCGGCGCGGGCCAGCGGCAGCAGCATCAGGCACTGGATGGGCGCGGGCGGCTCGGTGAAGGTGACCTGCCCGGACAGCACCGGCCCGGCCAGGGCCAGCGCCCGTTCGACCGAGGCGTCGTCGCCGCGTAGGACGAGCCGTTCGACCTCGGCCTCGAAGTCCCACACCGAGTCGGGGTCCGGTCCGCCGGCGGTCTTCCACGCCCGGTGGCAGCGTTCCTCCTCAGGCCAGTCACGGGCGAGCTGGGCGACCCAGCGGCGGGCGTCGTGGACTCGGCGCAGGCTGTGGCCGCCGGCGCGGAAGCGGCGTTCCATGTCCTCGAAGGCGCCGTAGATCTGGGCCAGGCTGATCTCGGGGAACTCGGCCATCGACTGGGCGATGTGGGCGTACCAGTTGCGCAGCGCGTAGTCCGCCTCCGGCCCGAACTCGCCCGGGCGCGCGTCGTACTCGCTCAGGCAGCGGGAGAACAGCGGGAACGCCTTGTCCCACTGCCGGCCGACGCTGTAGGCGTTGGCCAGGTCGCGGCGCGCGGCGAAGGCCAGCCGGTGCAGGCCGCCGGCGTCGGCGTGCCGTACGACGTCCTCCATCAGCGCGGTCTTCGCCTCGCCGTACCGCATCTGCCGGGCGTGGTCGAGCATGGCGGCCAGTTCGGCCTCGGTCCGGCTCATCGGGTGCCTCCGGCGGCCATCGCCCACTCGAGCAGGCCGAGGAACGAGTGGTTGAGCAGCGCGCTGTCCTGCGGCCGCAGCGGGTGGTGGCCCGACAGCAGCGCCTGGCCGTACAGGGCCTGGACGCCCAGGGCGGCCAGTGACGGGTCGGCGGCTTCGGCGACCCGCCGTACGACGGGGTTGCGCAGGTTGAGGATCAGCTGCGGCCGTTCGCCGGCACCGGTGGCGTCCACGGCGCCGAGGACGCCGGCCCACAGTTCGTTCGCGGCCGACCGGGCCGACCGCATCTCCTCGGCCTGGGCCGCGGCGCGGCTCAGCACGTACAGGGCGGGCAGCGACGGCGGGTCGAAGGAGCGCGGCGCCATGTCGCAGCCGAGCGCGTGGAGGGTGTCGGCGGCGAGCCGCAGGAACGGTCGCAGGCGGGCCTCCAGGGCCGGGTCCGGCGGTTCGAAGTAGGTCGTCAGCTCGGCGGGTTCCAGGCGCCGTACGGTGATCGCCGGGTCCAGCAGCGGCAGCCGCCGCATGATCTCGATGTCGTAGGCGTATCCGCCGTTGACCAGGCCGAAGTTCTGCGCGCCGGCGACCGCGGCCAGCTCACGGAACTCATCGGCCGTCGCGGTGTAGCGCACGACCGGGTGGCGCCGGCGGAACTCGTCGAGGGTCATCGGCCCGGCCGCGGTCTCCATCGGCCACCAGCGGTCCACCACGCGCAGCATCTCCACGTCGTGCAGCGCGAGCGCCTTGACGCCCAGGTGGTGCACGGACAGGAAGCGCTGGAGCCGGTCCGGCGCGGTGGCGGCGAGGCGTACCAGCCAGTCGCGTACCTGTGCGCCCAGCGCCTCGCGGGTGTCGGCGAGCAGGTCGTCCTCATACAGCGCCTCGCGGCCGGCGGTCGGCCGCAGCTCGCCGGTGTCGACGACGCAGCGGACGAAGAACGCCCATTCGGGCAGCAGCTTGTCCACGCTGTCGGACAGCAGCATCCGGCGCAGGTACACCCGGTGTCCCGATCGGGCGGCCGGGTTGGCGGCCATCGGCAGCACGAACGCCAGCCCGGTCAGCCCGGCCTCGGGGACGGCCAGGTCGATCACGTCGAACGGGGCGAAGCCGAACACGCGCTCGGCGTACTCGCGCAGCGCCGCGGCCCGTACGGCGGGGGAGGGGTGGCGGTGCTGCCAGGGCAGGGCGCCGGAGTTCACCCGCCGGCCGCCGATGGAGATCTCCACCGGCAGCGCGTCGGCGTAGCGGACCGCCAGGTCGGCGACCATCGCGCCGGTCAGCCACGGCTCCATGCCGGGCCGGGGCCGGAGCGTCACCGTGGTTCCGGGTTCGGGCCGTTCCCGCGCGGCGGGCGTCACGCGGTACCGGCCGTCGGACCGGCCGGTCCATTCCACCGTCGGGCCGCCGCGGGCGGAGCGGGTCAGCACGCGTACCTCGTCGGCGACCAGGAAGCAGGACAGCAGTCCGATGCCGAACCGGCCGAGGAACTCGTGCCGCGCCATGCCGAGTTCGTCCCGTTTGGAGCTGCGGCCGATGGTGGCGAGCAGTTCGTGCACCTCGGGCT
The DNA here is from genome assembly GCF_050936355.1 of Actinoallomurus sp. CA-142502. Taxonomy (NCBI): domain Bacteria; kingdom Bacillati; phylum Actinomycetota; class Actinomycetes; order Streptosporangiales; family Thermomonosporaceae; genus Actinoallomurus; species Actinoallomurus sp. CA-142502. The sequence continues at coordinate 5,567,222 of NZ_JBNJMY010000001.1, read as the reverse complement.
CGGACAGGCCGATGCCGTCGTCGCGTACCCGCAGCGTGCCGTCGCCGGTGGTCTCGGGCGGGTCGATGGCCACCACGGCCGGTGCGTCCGGGTCGGCCTGCCGGCGGGCGGTGATCGCGTCGACCGCGTTCTGCAGGAGTTCGCGCAGGTACACCTGGGGGCTGGTGTATAGGTGGTGGCTGAGCAGATCGACCACGCCTCGCAGATCAACCTGGAAGGCCCGCTCCACGCCCCGCCCCTCGTGCCCGTGTTCCCGTCAGGGAATCGTAGTGCCAGGCCGATCACCGGGACGCGGGTCACCACCATGATCCTTCAAATGGGACAATGCGGGACATGTCTCACCAGTCCGTGGCGAGGACGCGACGCGCCGCCGTCACGGCCGTCCTCATCCTGCTGGGTGCCCTCGCCGTGGTCTCGCTCGTCGCCGTCCTCGTCGTGACGCAGGCACCGGACGGCGTCCGTGACCTGCACGCCTACCAGCGGGCGGCACGCTGCCCGGCGGCCCCGTCCGGGTCCGCCGACTGCCGCTGGACCGAGCCGTTCACGGTGACCGGCGTCCATTACGCCCGCGGCCGCAACGACTCGCACCGCGCCTACCTGACCGGTCCCGACGGCAGGCGGTGGACGACGGCGTACGCCTCCGGCGGTCCCCTGCTGTACGGCATCGGCGAGGGCGACCGGGTCACCGGCACCCTCTGGCGCGGCCGGCTGACCGAGATCGCGACCGGGGGCGTGTCCCAGGAGACGATGGACGCCCCGGCCGACATGCGCGCCCGGGTCCTCGTCCTCGCGGTGATCGTCATCCCTCCCGGTCTGCTCCTGGCGGCCGCGTGCGTGTGGCGGCTGTGCCGCCTGCGCGCCGCCCCGACGCCGGGTCTGGTCGCCACCAGGGGCCTGGCCGCCGGGCTGTTCCTCGGCCCGTTGTTCAGCCTCCTCCCGCTGGGCCACCGGGCCGAGAACCCGTGGTGGGTCACGGGCGCCTGGCTGATCATCGCCACCCTCCTGACCGTCGTGGCCCGCGTCTACGTCAACCAGAAACGCGACCACGAGGACGAACCCGCCCTCGGCGAGCGGCACGCCGCGGCGGGCTAGGAGCCGGCCCTTGGCCGACCAGCGGAACCGAATACGGGAGAAACGGCCGCACTCCTGATCATCGGTCGGTGCTCGTCCGCCGGGGCTGCTGACGGTCGCTACGATCACGCCCCATGCGCGTTGATCGTCACAGCGTTCCCCAAGAGTCCCTCACGTCCGCTCTGGCGGCCGTCCCCGAGCGGCTGGGCCGCGACACCAAGCTCGCCGGGAACGGCGGCCCGTTCGGCATCGAGATGCTCGCCGACATGCTGCTGGACTACGCGGCGGCGCGCACCGTCGAGATCGACCCGCGCGTCGAGACCCGCGAGACGTGGCTCGCGCTGACCTCGGCCGCGTCGCTGTACCGGGACCATGCGCGCGCCCAGACCGTCCCGGCCGGCGGGGAGGTCCGCGCCTTCGTCGACTACCTGGGCGTCGGGTTCGGCTTCCTGCAGGAGCGGGACGAGAGCCTGAGCGCGCACGACTGGGTCCGGGCCTACCAGGTCGCGCTCGCCATCGGGACGGACGACGTCCTGCTCGGCCTCTACCCGCTGGTCCAGTCCCTGCCCGAGGACGACGACCTTCAAGGCCTTCGCGCCTTCTGGGCGAAACAGCCCGCCGAGACGTACCCGGACTCCTCCGAGGGCCGGATGCTGCACGCGATCGCCGAAGGCGACGCCGTCGCGTTCAACGCCGCCCTGGCCACGGCGCTGGAGCGGCACCGCGAGCGGGCCGGGAGGTACCCGCGCGACCTGATCGCCTGGGGGCCGCTGGCCCTGGCCGCGCTCGCGTTCGAGGCCGAACTGCCGATCGAGGTGGAGTCCGGCTACCTTCCCGAGCGGCTGTTCACGCGCGCCGGGCCCACGAAGCCGAGCGCGGACGGCCCGATCGCCCGCCCCGGCTTCGACGCCGAAGGCGCCGCCCGCTGGTTGGAGAACGTCAGCAAGCGCACCCAGCGGAAAGTGGAGCACGCGTTCAGTCCGGAAGTGCTCATCCAGTTCCGGTTCTCGGCGATGGCCGGTCCCGGGACGCACATGGTGATGGCGCTGTCGTTCCGCTCCGTACTGGACCCGCGCGCCGAGAGCGCCGCGTACATCGACGGGCTGGTCCTGGCGAGCGAGTCGTTCGCGTCGGCGTTCCGGCTGGCCTCGGTCCCGCGCGGCACGGCGATCGCCGTCACGCTGGGTGGACGCACCGAGGAACTGCCCGCGTCCGGGCCGAACAGCGACGCCTCCGACTGGATCTACGCGCGGGCCGCCGCGCTGGCATGGACGTCCCGCAGGCAGGCCGACATCGCGATCCTGGCCGCGTTCGACGCCGACGACCTTCACTCCACGATCCCGGACACCAACTCCTACGCGCGCGCGTGCCACGCCGTCCTGCGCGGACAGGACCCGCGTCCGCATCTGCGGAACGCGCTGGCCAAGACCTCCGGCGACGAACACTGGGAGTGCCTGCGCGCCCCCCGTGCCCGGCTGCTGGAGCGCATCGCCGAGGACGACGCGGACGGCTTCAACGCCGTCCTCGCCGACGCGCTCGGCCTCTACCGCGACTACTACAGCGCGGGCGACCGCATCGACGACCCGGACGGGCAGCTCTCCTTCGACGCGCTCGGACTCGCCTGCCTCGCCCACGACCGAGGCATCCCGGTGCGGATCGAGTCCGGCTACCTGCCGCGCGCGGTGATCGAAGGACTCAGCCGACGCTGAGGACCAGCCCGCTCGCCGAGACGCCCGCTCTCGGCCGTTCGGCTGTTGGTCAAGGGCCGAGTTCCGGCGGGCCCGTAACGCCGTCCGATGACCGCGCGCAGGCGGCCTTCGGCGGTCCCGGCCGTAGGCTGAAGGGATGGCGCTGAGGATCGGGGACGAGTGGATCAGCAGCGACCGCTGCCCGCAGGTCGCCATGGCCATCCCCGGCGAGGGCTGGGTCCTGTCCTGGCGGCGCGGGGTGTGGACCAGGGACGAGGCGATCAACGCGATGGCCCGCGCCGAGCACGGCGACCTGCACACCGACCCGGCCACCGCCGCCACCTGAGAGCCCGCCGATCCGCTGAGGCGGCGGCCGGTCGCCGCCTCAGCGCAGGACGGCGCGCAGTTCGATGTCGTCGTGGATCGCCGCCCAGCCGGCGTCCCAGCTGTGCCGCCGGTCGTCGGCCAGCACCGCCTCGATCGTCGCGACGTACCCCGAGGGCAGCTCCGTCACCTCCGCCAGATACCGCGCGGCCGCACCGGCGACGGGATGCGCGGTGCCCTCGAGCAGGTCGGCGACGGGCCGGAACAGGACGTGCCCGCTCTCGGCGGTGTCCCCGGTGATCGCGGCGAGGGCGTGCGCGGCCTCGACGGCCGTCCACGGTTCCAGGGCGCGGGCGAGGAGGCGAAGGGTCGGGACCGACGCGGACGCGTGCGGGCCGAGGTCGGCGAGGCGGCGGGTGACGGTGTGGGCGTGGGCGTCGCCGAGGCGGGGGACCAGGGCGCGCAGCGCGGGCCCTGGGTCGCCGGTGACACGCCAGTACGCCCAGGGCACGGCGACGGCGGCCGCGTCGCGCGCGTACGGCCGGCTCAGTCCGTCGCCGGGGGCGTCGAGCAGGCGCCGCAGCGCGGGGGCGGCGGAGGCCGCGCCGACGCCGATCGCGCCGAGCGTGTCGGCGGCCCAGTGCCGTAGCCGCCCGTCCAGGAGCCGGGCGACCCCGGGCGCCGCGGGGGCCGCGGCCGCACCCCACGCCTGGAGCGTCTGCAGGAGCGTACGGCCCAGGTCCTCCTCCATGTCCGGGCGCAGCCGCCGGAGGATCGCCGGGAGCAGCGCCGGCGCCCACCGCGCGCACGGCCGGAGGACCTGGTGGAGCCCCGGCGACCACAGCGGGTATCCGGAGGTCTTGCCGGTGTGGGAGGAGTGCAGGGGGTAGCCCGGCCGGTCGCGGCCCACCTGTTCGGCCAGTGCCGGCAGGCAGCGTTCGTCGCCGGACCAGGCCAGGCCCCACAGGGCCACGTCGGCGGCCGCCGGAGACCTCCCGGTCCGCGCCGGGTCGTCCAGGTGCGCGGCGAACAGGTCCGCGTCCGGGCCACCGGGCTCGGCGTGCGCGGCCAGCAGGTGCAGGGCGCGGACGCGGTTCTCCGCGTCGGGGTCGCCGGCGCGTTCGCGCAGGGCGGGCAGGAGACGGCCGTGCCGACGCGAGAACGACAGCAGGTTCGCCGCGGTGCGCAGCGCGCCGGTGCGGCGGCCCGGATCGGCGTGGCCCAGCAACGCCAGGCAGATCTCCTCTTGGGCGTCCGCGTCCCGGTCCAGCCGGGACAGCGCCCACCACACCGTCAACTCCGGCGCGCCGGAGAACCGCTCGCTGCCGGACCACGCCGAAAGATCCCCCGACAACGCCGTGAGCACGGGTTCGGTCGCGGTGGGACGGCCCGGCAGCGCCTCGCGGAGCGCGAGCGTGGCGGCGAACCGCAACTGCTCGTCGGGGTCGCCGAGCAGCCCGCGGAGCCACCCGAGCGTCTCGGGCAGCGTCGCGACGGTCAGAAAGCGGGTGAGCGCCCCGACGGTGAGGACCTGGTCGAGGCGGGTGACCCTGTCCTGGGCGGCCCACCGGTCACGCAGGGCGCCGACGACCGTGTCGGCGTGGGTGACCGCCTCCTCCAGCACCGACGTCACCGCCCGGCGTACCCGCGGATCGGGATCGTCCAAAAGCGCGATCAGCCGGGGCACGGCCCGGTCCCAGGCCGCGGTCCAGCCGTCGGCGACCGCGCGCGGGCTCGCCTCACGGGCCTCGTAGGCGAGCCGCCCCACGCACTCCAGCACCTCGCCGCGGCAGACGACCCGCGGCGACCCGGCCGCCTCCACCAGGTACGGCAGGGCCGCGACCGCCGCCGAGCAGACGGCGCCGCCCTGGTGGTACAGCTCGTTCAGCAGGCCGTCGGCGGCCTCGGCCGCCGTCGCCTCGTCCAGCAGCGCGCGAAGCAGCGACGGCATGTCGGCCTCGCCCCGGAACGCGTACGTCAGGTCACGCCACGGCACATGATCAAGACCGTCGAACATGCCGGGAAGGCTACCGGCGGGCCGCCGGTCAGGCGGCGGCCCGCAGGACGGCGCGCAGCGCGGTGGCGAGCCCGGCGGTGTCCAGCGGCCGCTGGTCGCTGAGCGCGCGCAACAGGGCCCCGTCGATGAGGAAGGCCGCCGCCTCGGCCGCGCCCGGATCGGCGTACGCGCCGAGCAGATCGACCAGGCCGTCGAACCACGCGCGGGCGAGCGGTCGCAGTTCGGGCCGGCGGACCGCGGCCAGGTACAGCTCGGTCTCGGTCAGCGCGCGGTCGCGGTCGGCGAGGTACTCCTCGGTCAGCGCGGCCACGGTCGCCGCGACGTCGTCACCGGCCCGCAGGGCCTGACGCCAGGCGCGCAGGCCGTCGGCGGCGGAGTGGGCGGCGTGCGCCAGGGCGGCCCGGCTCAGGTCGTCCAGGGTCGCGAAGTAGTAGGTCGTCGCCCCGAGCGGCACGCCGGCGCGGGCGGCGACCGCGCGGTGGGTCAGGCCGCCGACGCCGACCTCGGGGATCAGCGCGCACGCGGCCTCGATGATGGCGCGGCGCCGTCCCTCGGGGTCGCGGCGGCCGGTCAACGCGCGCCGCCCAGGTTCAGCACGACGACTCCGGCGATCACCAGCGCCACGCCGAGGGCCTTGGCGGCGGTGACCGGTTCGTGCAGGAACAGCGCGCCGATCACGACGATCAGCGTGGTGCCCAGCCCGGACCACACGGCGTACCCGACGCCGACCTGCATGCCGCGGGCGAGCGCCACCGACAGGGCGAGGAAGGATCCGGCGTAGGCGGCCAGGCACGTCACGGTGGGCCACAGGCGCGTGAAGCCCTGGGTAGCCTTGAGCAGGCTGGTGCCCAGCACCTCGGAGGTGATGGCCAGGCCCAGGAACACGTACGGCATGGGAGCCTCCCCGTTCGTGTACGAATGTACTAGTACGGAAGTACAAGTTTGCCGGTGGGCGCGGCGCTGTGCGAGCCTTTGGGCCTCGGCCTCCCCGGAAGGGATCGATCGTGACGCTCGGCATGGTTCTCGGCGACGTCTCCTCCCGCGCTTCGACGCGGGAGCGGTAGCCCTTCCCGCCCTCTCGCCTCACGCCCGTGCGCCGCACCGGGCGGAGTTCTCGCTGCTCCTCGTCGAAGTGCTCGTCGTGTCATCCACACGTTCGATCACGAGGAGTACCTGGTGCCCGCGATCCACTGGACCCAAGCCCGCACCGCCCAAACCGCCCGCTGGCATTCCGAGGACGCCTTCCCGCCGCCCGCGCGGGTCGTCGTCGCCGACGACCGGATGAGAGCCGCCACCGCCTACCGTCTCGCCTGTGAGGGCACGGCACTGCTGTGGCAGGGCGACTACCACGTCGCACGCCGGCTGCTGCAGGCGATGAACCGCCGGATCACGGCACCCGCTCCGGGCGACACCCCGCTGGAGTCCTTCCGCCGTCACCGCAGGTTCCGCGGCCACCGCGCCCGGGTGCTGAGCCGGCTGGTCGTCGTCCTGGACGACGATCACGCACTGGACCTGCGCCGGGCTCCGGACGTCCGCCGGGCGTGCACCGAAGCGTACGGCCCGCCGTACGAGCCGACGGCCGTGGCGCTCAGCGAACTCCTGGGCGTGATCGGTGCGCACCAGTGGCGCCTCAAGGGAGTGCGGGTCCCGGCCCTGGGCGCGCGCGTCCATCCGCATTACGGCGTCTTCTCACCCGTCAGGGGCGAGTACGTCGACCTGGTCGCCCGGGCGCCGCTCCCCGCCGCGGCGACCGGCCGCGCCTTCGATCTGGGCACGGGAACGGGCGTGCTCGCCGCCGTCCTGGCCCGCCGGGGGGTCGGGCACGTCACGGCCACCGACATCAGCGCCCGTGCGCTGGCCTGCGCCCGCGACAACGTCGACCGGCTGAACCTCACCGGTCGCGTCGAGGTGACGGGCCCCACCCTGTTCCCGGAGGGACGCGCCGCCCTCATCGTCGGCAACCCGCCCTGGATTCCGGCCCGGCCGACCTCGGACCTGGAACGGGGCGTCTACGATCCGGGCGGCGGCATGCTCCGCGGCTTCCTCGGCGGGCTCGCCGCCCACCTGGAACCCGGCGGCGAGGGCTGGCTCGTCCTGTCCGACCTGGCCGAACACATCGGCCTGCGGACCCGCCACGAACTACTGACCATGATCGAGAAGGCCGGCCTGCGCGTGGCGGGCAGGCTCGACACCAGGCCACGGCACCCGCGGGCAGCGGACACCACCGATCTCCTCCACGCCGCCCGCAGCGCCGAAGTGACGTCGCTGTGGCGCCTGTCGAGCACGTGAAGGGCCGTCGGACCCGTTGGTCCGACGGCCCTTCACGGCCGGTTCACGGTCGGGAGCCGGTCGGCGGTGGTTCGTCCGCCGGCCAGGTCCTCAGCGCTCCCCACGACCGAGGGCGGCGACCTCGTGTACGGCCTCGGCGACGGCCCGGAAGTCCTTCTTCAGGATCGCGCCGTGGTTGCTGGCGACCTTCGCACCGATCTGGATGTTCGGGTTGCGGACGGTCACCGCCTCCAGGCTGGCGCGTATCTGTTCCTGCTCGTCACCGTGGCTCCCGAAGGAGGTCCCGGACGCGACCACGTACCGCACCGGGACGCCGATGTCGTCCAGTACGGGGCCCAGCTCCCGTTCGCGGGAGAGCCTGCCGAGTTCGATGTTGCTGTCGGCCTGCTGTTCGGCGGTCATCCGCGGGGTCAGGCCGGTCGGGCGGAGCAGCGGTGTGAACCAGCCCATCCGCCGGAACAGTTTCCGGATCCGCTGTTCCATGGCCTCGTCGAGCCAGTCGTGGGGGAACGCGCCGTCGACCAGGACCGCGCCCAGGGTACGGCCGGGATTCCGGCCGGCCCAGTGCGCCGCGACGACCGCCCCGTAGGACCAGCCCACCAGCAGCGCCCGGTCCACCCCCCGGGCCGCCAGGACCGCGTCGACGTCCCGGACGGCGGCCTCGAAGGAGTAGTCCGCCGAACGCTTCGATCTGCCCCGCGCCCGCTCGTCGTAGGTGATGTGCCGCCATTCCGGTCCCAGCTCGGCGATGACCCTCCGCCAGTACCCCTGGGTGGCGAACTGGCCGTTGAGGTAGACCACCGGGACGCCGGGACCGCCGGTGTCGGTGACGGCCAGGGCCGTGTCATCGACCGGCACCATGCCGGTCCACTTCGAGCGGGTCGTGTTGTTGGTGGTGGTGTCCGTCATGGTTCTGCTCCTTCAGAGGCTGTGGGCGGTGATGTCGCCCTGGGTGGTGGTGACGCGGCCGTGGGTGGTGCCGGCGTCGAGGGTGGCGGAGACGCCGGCCGCGGCGCCGATGGTGATGTCGCCGGACTGGGTGTGGAGGGTGACCTTGCCGCCGGTGGCTTCGGTGATGGTGATGTCGCCGCGTGCGGTGGTGATCTGCGCGGGGCCGGTGAGGCGGCCGACCTGGATGTCGCCGTCGGTGGCGGTGAGGTGGAGGTTTGCGGTCTCGTCGAGTTTGATGTGGCGGTAGGCGCCGTCGAAGGTGACGTCGCCGAGGCGGCCGACGGTGCGCAGTTCGGTGCTGGCGGCGGTGGCCTGGACGTGGGAGCCGGCGGGCAGCTTGACCGTCACCTCGATGGAGCCGGACGGGCCGAGGTACTGGTTCTTGGCCGGGACCTGGATCTTCAGGACGCCGTCGGTGTACTCGGCCGTGGTCTGCTCGGCGGCTTTGACGTCGCGGCTCTTGGCGGGGTTGGCGGGTTGGATCTCGATGGTGGTGTCGGTGCGGTCGGCGGCGATCAGCTGGACCCGTCCGGCGGGGACGTTCAGGACGACGGTGATCGGGTGGGGGGTGTCGAACTTTCGCATCGTGTGTTCCTCGGTGCCGGCGTTGTTTCTGACATCGCAAACGCTACGTTGCCTTTCTGAATCCAGCAACATACTCGTTGCACATGAGATGTGTTTGCGCACGTGAACGCGAGAAAATCGTTGCGGCGGCCTTGATGCTTAACGCAACAGCGCACACCCATTCGTTGCGTTGGATTGGAAGTGAACGCTATGGGTGAAGCATGGCGGACCCTCGGCAGACCGCGCTGCGGCCCGGTACCGGACGCGGCCCGCAGGCCGTATGCGAATAACGAGGAGATCTTTGAGCACGCGGGCCAACGTCGCCGTGTCCGAACTCGCTCTCCTTCACCGCCCGCGACACAGGTCTCGTACACCCCGGCCTGCGGGTCCGCTCCGGCCGGCCGGTGTTCCGGTAGACGATCCCCTAACGGAACACCCGCCACCGCCCCCACGGCGATCGCCCTTCGCCACTTGGTGGCTGGGGACGCGTTCGGGTGCGGCCGCACCCGAGGATCAGTGGAGAGCCCTGACCGGGATGGGGGCGATCAGCCGCGGGGCAGGGAGATGACGAATCGTCCGGCCGCGTCGATGGCGATGTCTCCGTCGGCGGTACGGGCCAGTCGTCGGGCGAGGGCGAGCCCGAGTCCGACGCCGTCGTGGCCGTCGTCGGGGTTGGCGCGCCGGCCTGGTTCGAACACTGCGTTTCGGAGCTCCACGGGTACGCCGGGACCGTCGTCGGTGATGATGATTTCGACGTCGGCGGTGCACTCCACGGTGATCTGGTTCCGCGCGTAGCGGCGGGCGTTGTTCAGCAGGGGTAGGAGGATGCGCTCGACCAGGTTCGCGGGCACCCCGGCGGTCACGTCGTTGCCGGTGACCACGATCGGCGGCCCCTCGGTGTTGCGTTCGGCGAGGTCACGGGCGAGGTGGAGCGGCGAGCATCGGCCCCGGACCTGATCGGTGGGGATGGTGAGCATGGACTCACAGATCCGCTGCATGGTGGCGGCGCTCGCCGCGATCGCTTGGTGTGAGGCGTCTCGTTCGGTGGCGGTGCGGTTTCTGGTGATCAGCCAGTCGATCTCCGCGGTGATCTGGGCCAGTGGAGTCCGTAGTTCGTGTGAGAGTTCAGCGGTGAGTTGTTGTTCGTGGCGCAGGACGGCGGAGAGCCGATCGAGGAGCTGATCGAGGTTTCCCGCCAGCCCGGCGAGTTCGGCGGGACGGTGTTCCGCGCCGAACCGCTGATGGGTTCCGTGCTCTCCCCATCGCGCGGCCTGCTCGCTCATCTGTGTTACCGGCCGGAGTGCACCGCGAACGACCGCGCGAGTCAGCAGGTAGACGCCGAAGAGCAACAGCAGGGCGAGGACGGCGGAACCGGCCAGCACCAGACGGGCCAGGTCGCTGTAGGGGTCAAGATCAACCGCGCTGACCACCGTGCCCACGCGCCGGCCTTCGGACATCACCGGCAGCGAGTAAACCCTCCAGGCGTGCGGCGTCTTGATGTCCATGAAGGTCTTGCGCCGCCCGGCCATGCGGTCCGCGCTCGCCTGCAGCCCTCTGGGCGCCCGAGGGCGCTCGATGGCTGTGTGACCCTGGTAGATCCAGACTCCGACATCCAAAGCGCGGTCATCGGATGGTTCCAGCACTCGGATATGGCCGTCCGGCCAGGTCTGCAGGGTCGCTGCCACGGCCGCCGCCCGAGTCCGCAGCAGGTCATCGGCCTGTCTACGTAGCTGTGCGTGAAGCGCCAGGTTGAAGCCCACGGTGAGCAGCGCGACCCAGCTCGCCGTCGTGGCCAGCGCGACCAGAGCGAGGCGGCCACGCAGAGTCGCCGGCGCCAGGCCCCTCATGCGAATCGGTAGCCGACGCCGCGAATGGTACTGATGCCCCGCTCACATCCGGCTTCACGAAGCTTGCGGCGCAGGCGGGTCAGGTACTGGTCGAGGGTGTTGTCATTGACCTGGGCGCCTTCGGGCCAGGCCGAGCGCGCCAGGGCATGTCGCCGGACGACCGCGCCGGGGTCTGCCATCAAGGCGGCCAGCAGCCGGAACTCGGTGGGTGTAAGGGGCATCTGCGTGCCGTCCGCGGTCGCCAGGACGTGTGCGACCGGGTCCAGTCGCAGCCCGTCGACCTCGGTGGCCGCCTCGCGACCGGCTCTGCGCAACACCGCACGGACTCTGGCGGCGAGTTCGGCCAGGTGGAAGGGCTTGGCGAGATAGTCATCGCCGCCTGCGGAAAAACCCGAAAGCCGGGATGTGAGGCCGTCACGAGCGGTCAGGAAGATGACCGGCATGTCCAACCCGGCAGCGCGCATGGCCTGGCAGACGTCCCTGCCATCGGAGTCGGGCAGTCCGATGTCCAGCACGACCGCGTCGATCTGGTCATCTATCGTCCGCAGCGCGCCTGCTCCGTCCGCGGCGGTCAACACCTCGAAATGCTCCTCGCGCAGGCCCCGGGCGAGAACGTCACGAAGTCCGTGGTCGTCCTCGACGACCAGGACGCGGTGAGTGGTCACATCGTCAGGTTACGGACCCTCTGTAACCTGAGCCCACCTGCCTGCCGAAGCGCTCAGGTTTTGTTCAGACACGCCATGCCAGCCTTCCCCGATGACGACAACCCAGCAGATCCGGATGGGCGAACCGACCGGCCGGCAGTTGCTCAACAAGGTGCCTGAGGTCACGGTCTGGTTCTGGATCATCAAGATCCTCTGCACGACCGTCGGCGAGAGTTTCGCCGACTACATCAACGAAACCCTCGGCTTCGGCCTGACCAACACCATGCTGTTGTTCACCGCGGTATTCGCGGTCGCGCTAACGGTCCAGTTCCGTACGAAGCGCTACAGCCCGTTCCCGTACTGGCTGACCGTGGTGGTGGTCAGTGTCACCGGCACGCTGTACACCGACATGCTCACCGATAAGCAGCATGTCCCGCTGTGGTTGAGTTCGACGGTCTTCTCGGTCCTGCTGGCCCTCGTCTTCGGGGTGTGGTGGCTGCGCGAGCGGACCCTGTCGATCCACAGCATCACGACCTTCCCGCGTGAGGCGTTCTACTGGCTGACCGTCCTGGTGACGTTCGCGCTGGGCACCGCCACCGGTGACTGGACGCTGGAGCTGACCAACTGGACACCCGCGCAGTCGGTGTTCCTGCCCCTGGGCCTCATCGCGTTGATCACCGGGCTGTGGAAGTTCGGCGCCAACCCGGTGCTCTCGTTCTGGCTGGCCTACATCCTCACCCGACCGCTCGGCGCCAACATCGGTGACTGGCTCGCCTCCCCGAAGGTCGCGGCCAACCCCGGCGACCCGGTCGGACTCGGCCTGGGCACCTTCATCACGAGCCTGATCTTCCTCGGCGCCATCCTGGCGACGGTCATCTACCTGTCGATCAGCCGTAGCGACGTCGCCGAGAGCTACGAGGCGACGCACGCGCCGTCAGTCACCACCAACCCGCGCCGGGAGCGCATCGCACTGGGAGCCTTCGGCGTGATCGCCGCCGGCACCGCCGCGCTGATGGTCTGGGCCCACAACCAGCCCCACGTCACCTGCGACCCGACCGGCCAGAGCGAGACGATGCCGGCCTGCCCGAAGCCGGCCCTGACCGGCGACCAGACGACCGCCGCAGTGGCGAAGTACGAGAACCTCGCCCAGACGGCGATCGCCCAGGACCGGGCCGGGAAGGCCGCAGCCTCCCATGCCACCGTGCAGAAGATGCGCGATGACTGGGACGCCGACGCCACCTCGCTGCAGGCGGTCAACAAGAAGACCTGGACCCTGCTCGACAACCAGATGGACGCGGTCCTCAAGACGTACGCCATCGACCACGGCCACATCAGGCCGGCCCCAGCCGCCAAGCAGGAGAAGCAACTCAAGGTCCTGCTGGCCGACTTCAAGAGCCACCGCTTCTGAACGGGCGTGAAGTAGGCGGATCACCCGCCGCGTGACCTGCCCAATCTGCCGTTGCTGGTCGACCCCCCTACCAGGCGGGGGACAACACCCAAGGGCGTCGGAGCCCGCGGAGTCCTTTTGCGGAGGATGTCCGTGGGTCAGGGGCGGTGGTGGGCGAGGGCGGCGTGGGGGTCCTCGGTGCCCGTACGGGCCGGGTCGGCGTGGATGAGGGCGGCGGTCAGGCGGGGCACGGCGTGCAGGAGGGCGTGTTCGGCTTCGACGGCGATGTGGTGGGCGGCGTGGAGGGTGAGTGATCCGTCCAGGACGACGGTGGCCTCCGCGCGGAGGCGGTGGCCGATCCAGCGGGTGCGCAGTTCGGCGACGTCCTGCACGCCCCGTACGGCGCGCAGCGCGGCCTCGGCCCGGTCGACGACGGCGGGGTCGACGGCGTCCATCAGGCGTCGCAGCACCTCGCGGGCGGCGTCCTTGAGCACGAACGCGATGGCGACGGTGATGAGCAGGCCCACGATCGGGTCGGCCAGCGGCAGGCCCAGGGCCGCGCCGCCGGCGCCGAGCAGGACGGCGAGCGAGGCGAACCCGTCGGTGCGCGCGTGCAGGCCGTCGGCGACCAGGGCGGCCGAGCCGATCCTGCGGCCGGTGCGGATCCGGTAGCGCGCCACCCACTCGTTGCCGGCGAACCCGATGAGCGCGGCGACCGCGACGGCCGGCAGGTGTGTCAGGGCGCGGGGGCCGGTCAGCCGGTCGATCGCGGTGACGGCGGCCAGCACCGAGGAGGCGGCGATGACCGCGACGATGACGACGCCGGCGAGGTCTTCGGCGCGCCCGAACCCGTAGGTGAACCGGCGTGTGGCCGCCCGGCGGCCGAGCACGAACGCCAGCGCCAGCGGCAGTGAGGTCAGCGCGTCGGCGGCGTTGTGCAGCGCGTCGCCGAGCAGCGCGACCGAGCCGGACCAGGCCGCGACGGCGGTCTGCAGCGCGGCGGTGAGACCGAGCACGGTGAGGGAGACCCAGAGGGTCCGCATGCCCTCGGCGGAGGATTCCATCGCCCCGTCGACCTTGTCGGCGGCCTCGTGACCGTGCGGGACGAGAAGGTGCCACAGCCCGTGCCACAGCCGCGCCGCACGCCCGGCGTCGTCGTGGCGGTGACCGTGCCCCGCCGCGTGCGCGTGGTGGCCGTCGGGGTGCTCGTGCGCGCTCGAGCCCCGCGAACCGTGATGATGAGAATCGATGCGGTGCTCACCGGCCCCGTGACCGTGGGCATCGATGTCCCGGCGGGCGGTCGTACCGGCGTGATGCTGCGGCGAGCCGCCGGCGAGGGTGTCACACACGTCTGGCACCTGCCCTTCTACGAAAGCACCCGGCCCCACGCCCCTCCCTCCCGGGGGCTCCAGCCCACTTCCAGTGTCCAGGGCGGGGGTGGGGGGCGGAAGGTGCGGGGGACGGCTGTGGAAAACCTGCGGCGGCCGGTTGGACACCGTACCGCTCAGACCCCATTATGTGCATATGAGCGCACGCATGCATCTATCAGGTGCGCATGGTTCGCAGGTACCGGCCGGGGAGCGGGTCGAGGCGGCCGTCGCGGTGCTCGGCCTGCTGGCCGACCGCACCCGGCTGGTCCTGCTGCGGCGGCTGTGCGACGGGGAGGCGGACGTGAGCACGCTGACCGAGGCCTGCGGGGCGAGCCGCACGTCGGTCAGCCAGCATCTGGCCCGCCTGCGCCTGGCCGGGCTGGTCACCACCCGCAAGGACGGCCGCCGGGTCGTGTACGCGCTGCGTCACGGGCACATCCAGCGGCTGGTGCACGAGGCGCTGAGCGTGGCCGACCACCAGCTCGCCCAGCTGCCCCCGCACGACTGAACCCGCCCGTGATCGGCTGCCGCTCGTGACGGTGAACACGCCGGTCGTCCCCGCAGGTCCAGACGGCCCCCGGACGCGTGGCACGGGGTGAGCTCCGGCATCCGACCGGCCGGGGG